>NZ_JBHZEO010000003.1:0-33102 GCF_042748905.1 Methylobacterium carpenticola | reverse complement strand
CGTGCGCAACGTGGCCTCGCCCTACTGGCGGCCCTGGCTCAAGCCGGAGTTCCGCTGTCTCGTGCCGGTCTCATCGTTCAGCGAGTACGCTGACACCAAGCCGCGCAAGACGCCGGTCTGGTTCGCGCTGTCGGAGGAGCGGCCGCTGTTCGCCTTCGCAGGGATCTGGCGGCCCTGGACGGGCGTACGGGGCCCCAAGCGCGACGAGCCGGTCGAGGAGGAGCACCGGCTCTATGCGTTCCTGACCACCACCGCCAACGGGATCGTTGGACCGGTCCACCCGAAAGCGATGCCGGTGCTGCTTACTACGCCGGAGGAGTGGCGCACGTGGCTGGAGGCACCACCCGACGAGGCGCTGCAGTTGCAACGCCCGCTGCCGGACGACGAGATGATGGAGGTGGCGCGGGGCGAGCGACGGGATGAGGCGGCCTGATCACGCCGTACGGATCGCCATGCGCTTCTGCCCCTCTGGCGCATCATTGAGGGTTCACCGTCACGCTGGCTCAGGCACGGCGAGGGGGATCATGGCTCGCCTCCTCTGATCGGGTGTCGCGCGTAGAAGAGCCAAGATGTGACGCTTGCGCTTGAGGATGGGCTCCTCGATCACATGCCACGAGACGTACGCGAGTGTGAAGGCAACGACGAGGCTGATGAGGCCATTCCAGTACCAGATGCGAAGATCGGGAAGAAGATGCGCGACGAGTTGCTGCGTCGGATATCCATAGAGATAAAGGCCATAGGAGTAGTCGCCGCTGGCGACGAGCCAGGTCTTTCGCGGATTTTTGAGGCCAAGCCAGACCGTTGCATAGGCGATCGGGAATGGACTTAGAGACATCAAGCGGGGGTCCCTTAGCAGGAACCATGACAGAGCAACCGCTATCACGAAGCAGATTACGTGGTTTGTAATTCTATCCTTCCACGTATAGAGTAGTATTCCAGCCAGGAACGACAGGATAAGCAGCCGTGCAGGTGGGCCAGACCCGATGAGTGCATGCTGATCGCGCATCATGGCGCACAAGCTCATTAGAAACAGTGCCAAAGCGATAAGTATAGGACGACGGGTAAAGCCGATCAGAGACAATCCTGTGAGCAGAGCGTAGCACTCGAACTCGCGAGGAATTGTCCAAAGTTGCAGATTTACGGCTGGACCGGCCGGGTTATTGCTGAAAACACCCGGCAAATAATAATGTATATATCCTGTAGTGTTGAGCAGATACAGATATAGCTCGCCGTCAGAGAAATACTCTCCTGGCGAGCACGTGGTGATGAAGGGGCCGATGATGATCGAGAAGGTGACCACCTCGAAAATCAAAGCCGGATAAAGACGAATGGCTCGAAGCGCTAAGAAGCCTGGAATGGTATTTCGAAAGGCGCTGGACGCGACAAGAAAGCCTCCAAGAGCAAAAAAGGCTGGCAGGATGGCAAAGATGGCCGGCCGCATCGGCCCATTCCAGAATGGCTCCTCTGCCTTCAGGCCGTAGCAAACAATCACTGTATGCCAAGCGACGACCGCTAGTGCGAGGAACAACCTGGTGTAGTTAAAGCCGGATGGATTGCCGTTAGCTGCATCCAGTTCCTCCCCGAGTGTCATGGACGAGACCCCCATCTCTTACATGGAGCTTCGGCTGCCGACTGATATTGTGGCGGAAGCGAGAGATGGGACTGGAGAAATTACGGAGGAGGATTTTTCTCTTTGGTATGTGCTGCTGTCCAAGAAGGGATTGAGCGGCGGTCGGGATCGTAAGGCTGCAAGCACTACTGCCCGAATTCCCATACCGGCACACCGCGATACCGCCCCAGCTTGTTCCGCTGGCACCGCCACAGGTGGACCCGCAGGAACTCGCTGTTCACCTCGTACACCGGGTAGACGCACGGCATCAGGACGCCGCTCCAGTCACCGCGGCGGGTGCCCGAGGTGGGATGCACACCGAATAGCGTGAGCGTGTCCCAGCCGAGCGCGGCCGCCTGCGGGCCGAAATCGTCCACGAACCGGCGGCAGTTCGAGAGCGTCTCCACCCACTCCTCCGGCCGGAAGCCAGGGCAGGGCACCTGGCCGGGTGACAGGCTGGCGAGCCCGCGGGACCATTCGAGGATGGTGGGCGAGACGATCATAACGGATCACCCCCGGCCATTACGGGAGCGCCACGCGGTGGTTCTCGTCAGCAGATCTCCTGCGAGCACGGCAGCGCCGAGGCCGGCGAGGAGCATGAGGGCAGTCTCGGCTTCGACCCGCTCGAAGACGGTTCGCAGCCCGCGGGCCATCAGCAGCATCACAACGATGAGCACCATCGCACCACCAGCGACGGTGAGGGCAGGAGATCGAGGCATAAGTCGCATGGCCTAAGCTTAGCAGTAAGACCGGCGGTCAATGTGGTGCCACGATACCGCAATCGACCACAGCGCTTTGCTCGCGAACCTCGCAGCCCTACTCGGCTTCAGCGCGCGATCGACCAAGTCGGCAGAGCGGCGGGCCGCCGTGAAGCAATCGGTGGCATAGCCGTTGCGCATCCCAACACATCCGAAGCGCGGGCGTTCAAATTTGGGATTTTTGGTTTCGATGTTGCACAACATTGTCGGCCTGATCAGCATCTCAGCCACCGCGGCAGTGATACTGCATCACTGGAGAGCGCCCCGTTGGGTGGTTTCTATCGTCGCGATTGCTGGGGTTGTATCATCGGTTGCATTTGCAATTTCTGAGGGCGGAGATATCGTCCGTCCTTCCGCGCCGGATGTGCCTTCCTTCGTAGAGCGCGAAATGCCTGTGCCGGGGCAGGTGTATGACGGGAACTGGTGGGGTCGATCTCCAGCCCGCAGCTAAGTCTAGAGGTTGATCGAACGATAGACTGGCGACCCATCCACGGCCACAGCATATCCGGCCGCAGGTCGAGGCGGAGCCGGAAGTCATCATCCGCGGCGGACAGCCCTCGAACGAGAAGATAGAACTCTAGAACCCCGGGAGCGCCCCGAACGGCCGGATGAGGCCGCCGACCGCGCCAGCCCTCGCCGTGAATGCCGCTCCGCCGTCACTGACGAGAGGCTGACGATCAGGTTCTCGGCCGCGGCTTGGACTTCCCGAAGTCCCGCGATCGCCATCAGCCGGTGCCGCTCACGGGCCACGGCGAGCGCGTCGGACGGGTCGAGCGTCAGGGCCGTCACTGCGGCCTCGTCCTGCGCCGCGCGAAGCGCGCTCAGCATTGTCACGGCGTCTGGTAGGACCCTGAGACGCTTAGGATGGCGCCCGCCGCTACAGGGGACGTTCCGTCGTAGCGCTTGATCAGAACGGCCGAACTGGCCTCGTAGGCTGCCCCCACAAGGCCAACGCCGGAATTGTTACTTTCGACGCCTGAGAATGCCACCCGAGTAACTACGGGCAGCGGGAGGCTCGCCGTGATCGCCCCGGAGCAGGTGCCAATCGTGGTTAGAGTGAGGTTGGCCTGGACCTCCACCGTCTTCCCCATGCGTCGATAGCTGCCGTTCGCGCTCGACGCAGTGAGAGACCCAGACGCGCACGAGATGGTTGGCGTGTAGGGCGTCCAGCCGCCACCAAGGGCCTGCCCATCCACCACTCCGAAGGTGCCCGGAATGTTGTTCGTCGCGGCGGCAGCGGCGCCGAGTGATGCGTTGAGGGCGGCGCCCGTCAGACCGTTGCTGTAGGTCTTGTTGATCCCGTAGCGGGGCGTGGCGAACTCGTTCTGGATGGACAGTCCGTTGATCAGAAGGTTGTCGATCGAGGCAGCCGATGTGTCGATCACCACGGCATCATAGGTATTCGCCGGGCCTCCATACCCAGGGGAGTTGACGACGACGTTCGTCAGCACCGAGTTGCCACCCTTGATGAGGATACCGTCGCGAGCCGGAGCCTTGATGTTGACGTTGCTGATCGTGGTTCGGTAGGCGTAGCCGTCAAGCCACATGGCCGTATGGCCCGCGCCAATGCTTTGCAGGTTGGTGAACGTGGAACCGGCTTCTCCTATATAGAACGTATAGCTCGGAACAGTGCCGTTGAACTTGGTGTTGTAGCCGACAAGATTGCTGAATGTCCCATTCGCCCCCGCACCGATGTCGAGGATGAATGCGGCATAGCTACCGTCGTCAACGAGATTGTTGACGGTTCCGGCCGAGCCGGATCCGATGTCGATACCGGCGCCGGTCGCCGCCGGACCTCGCCCGCAGTTGAAGGTTCTGATGTTGTCGAGGCTGTAATACTGCGGCTTGCCGCGGATCGCGTGATTGCTGCTGTCCCAGGCCACGGCCATGAAACAGTTGTCGAAGCCGTTGCGCCCCGTGATGTCGCGCAGGCGAGAGCTGTCGGCTTGGATCATCACGGCGACGCCGCCGGCCAGACCGTCGTAAGTGGTGCTGACCGTGTAGAGTTGGCCCTGGTGATCGAACGAGAACTTGCTCAGATCGGCGCCGACCGCCGACGGCAGGATGTCGATCAGGGGCTTTGCGGGCGTGCCAGCCGGCGCATCGTACTTGAGGACGGTGCAATCGCCCGCTCCCTCGAAGCGGGCGCTGGCCTTGGTGATGCGGATCGTATCCGTGACCCGGATCGTGCCGCACGGCGCGACAATCCGCTTGCCGGAGTTGATGGCGTTAGCGAGGGCAGCCGTGCTGTCGGCGGTGCCCGTCATGTCGATGCCGAGGCTGGCGACCGGCGGGGCGTCCGCGAAAAGCGTCGAAAGCTCGACCGCCAACAGCGCGCCGGCAGGCTTCACGCTCATCCCCGAGATCGGCCCCGAGGAACCCTCGCCCTGGATCTGAAGTGCGTCGGGCGTCAGCGTAGTCTTGCCGGACTGCCGCTTCCCGAGCTTGAGCGCCCCGAACAGGATGTCGTTGTCGGAATTGATCCGGCCCTGCGGCAGGAGCTGATCGGCCTGCGCAGGGGCGACCGCAAAGAGGCCTAGCGCGAGTGCGGACACGGAAGCGGTGAGGCGAAGCATCATGCGAAGATCCACAGGTTGGCCGCACCGCGGCGGAAGCCCTGGCCTTGGTAGGCACTGGTGAGGGTGTGAGAGGTCTGGCCCGCGATCGTATCTGCGCAGGGGCCGCAAGGCGCCGAATGACTTCGCGGGCGGCCAGGGCAACCATCGTGCGGCGCCCTCAAGCGGCGGAGGCCGAGAGCGCGCGGGCAGGCACCCTGATTGGCGCCGCACTTACAGCCCCTGGCATCGAGTTGCGCAGCGTTGTGCGCAGGATCTCACTGATTGTTGCGCCCTGACGAGCGGCCTCCGCCATCAGCGCAGCGTCTAGATCCCGATCAACCCGAAAGAGCCGGATCTTGGAGAAGGTCGGCGCGTGCATAATCGTCCTCCGCTACTGCCAAGACAGTAACGCAAAAGTGCAATGCGGTGTAATACGCGCCGATGCGATATGTTTTCTTGAGAGAGAACGGATCTATCGTTCTGCCTACCTTATTGGTGCGGCAAATTGTCAGACCATCAACAACTAGTCAGCACCATTGTCTGAGGCTTCCTTGGGAGAACGAAGAAACTGACTTAGTTGGACGGGCGTACTCAAGTTGCCGGGACCACTTAAAACTAGACCAAAATCTCGCAAGGCCGTTAAAGCAACCGCTCTCCCAAGGCCATGAAGAATGTCACGATCTATTTCGGATCTTTGCTCCCCATCTTTAGGTGGTGGCTCACCATAATCCAAGCCAAGGAGAATTCTAAGAACCTCGTCTATGCCCTTTCTGCAATGCCAAAGCGTTTCATAATCATCAACATATCTTTGTCCAGTATGCTTTTCGATCCTCCTAATAGTTGCTGCAATTACTCTAAGCAATAATTGGGCGTGCGTATCTAAGCCGAGCAAGGCATTCAGCAGCTCGTCTTCTTCAAAGCTTTTTTCTAAACGAGCCTCAACTTCTTGAGCTAGTGAGCGACCGTGCTTGGAGGCCTGTTTTTCAAGGTCGTTCCTAAGCTTGGCAGTTGTCCGCATATTCAGCGGAGACCGCTTTCCCTCTCGTTCCGCTGCTTTCACGGCCATTTCGCGCGCTCCGTCTCGCTTTAGCGATTTTGCATATCGGATGCGTGGGATTGAACGCAACCCTCTTGATTGCTGTCGCGTTGCAGATTAGCGTTTGAATTGCGTGGAATTACACGCATGCCCGCGCGAGATCCGCAGGAGGTGCAATGCCGACGATTGAGGAAGTTCGACGCCGGGCGTTGGCCGGCCAGAACACGAAGGCAGCACACATCGCCCCACATTCGGGGCTGAGCAGCGCTGCCTTCTACAAAGCAATCGACCGGGGCGAAGTAGAGGCGCTTACGATCGGCCGTACCCGCCTGATCCCGCCCCATGAAGTGTGTCGTCTCCTGAGTATCAAACAGGAGACCGGCCAGAACGCGAAAGAGGCGGCCTGATCACCGCCCCGGCGGGATCGGCCTGCCGGGTCCTCGCAACAGCCCCAGCACAAAATCCTCGCAACAGCCCCAGCACAAAAAAGGCCCCGCTCCGGCGGTGAGCCGTGCGGGGCCTAAAGGCTAGAAATCCTATGCGTCAGATAATCGACACCAAGCCGCCCGGCAATCACCTTTCGCCCGGCTCTGCACATTCAGACCTGCGTGTCCGCCGCGTGAAGCGGATCACGCAGACGAGTGACGCGCTGGCCGCCGTGATCACGGAACTCGCCCTAGCCGTTCCCGAAAGCTGGAGGGCCCGGGCATGAACATGGCACCCGACGCCGCCCGCATGACCTTCGAGGCCATCGCCGAGAAGATGGCGACCGCCGCGGCCTACGCGGACACCGGGCGCCAGTTCGCTGAGATCGGCGATGCCCGTGGCCTCGCCTACGCGACCCGGTGCGCCAGCGCGGCGCTCCTAGAGGCCGCCAGCCTCGTCGAGGAGGTGAAGCCGGCGCCCCGCCCCAAGCCCGGGGAGGCCGCATGAACCTGCTCTCCACGAAGATGCGCGGCATCATCCTGGCGTGCCGGGAGAGCGACGCGGCATTCTTCCGCCGGCGCCCCGATCGTCGCCACCGCGTTCGCCTCGCGGCTCACGCTGAGATCGCCCTCGCCCGTGCCGAGGGTGCGACCACGGCTCCGATCCCGTCGGGCGTCCGTGGGTTCGTGGCCGTCTCCCGGCAGCCCGACGAGGCGTTGGCCTGGGTGATCGGGTTCGAGATCGCGCACACTGACACGGACGTGGATGAGCGAACCGCTCGCGCCGCCTTCCGTCGCTTTGAGCGCCACGACGACGCCACGCTCTGCGATCTTGCGGTGCGTGTTCGGACCGGAGGCGCCGCCGCTTGACGGCCCCGGCGCCCACGACTGATCCCGTAGCCGTCCGCGATTTCGTGGCGATGGTCCACGGCGTGGCGGCGACGGCGCTTCAGGGCGCTGACCGCCCGGGGATGCTGCAGCTCGTGCGCATCCACCCGGCGGGGGGGCCGGCCCTCTCCCTGCGCTACCCGATCGGCGACGTGGACAATATGACGGCCCAGGCCGTCAGGGACGCCGAGGCCGGCTTCAACATCTACATCGAGCCCCGCACGGTCACAGAGGGTGGGGACCGGCGCGGGCGTGGCAAGGCCGCCGACACCCGCGGCGTCTTCGCCTTCGTGATCGACGCCGACGCGGACAAGGGCAAGGCGGGCCACACCACCGCGCAGCCCTCCTTCGTGGTCGAGACCTCGCCCGGGAACGCGCACCAGTGGCTCGCCCTGAGCCGCGCCCTGACGGCCGAGCAGGCACAGCCGATCGGCGCGGCCATCCGCTCCGCCGTCGGCGCGGACTCGGACACCGGCGTGATTACGCAGCCCTACCGGGTCGCCGGCACGCCGAACTACCCCGGCAAGAAGAAGCTGGCGCGCGGGCGCGTCGCGACGCCGACCCGCCTCATCGAGCACACCGGCAAGGTCTGGACGGCCGACGAGCTGCGGGCCGCGTTCCCGGCCGTCGAGAAGCCGAGCGCCTACAGCGCGGGCCCGCGCCAGACAGGCACGAGCGGGCTCACCAGCAACCGCGTCGTGCGGATCGTGGCGGAGGAAGGCGACGACCGATCCGCACGCTTTCACGCCGCCGTGCAGGCCGCCCTTGCTGACGGGCTGACAATCGACGACCTCGAAGAGGTGATGCGCCAGCACCCGACCGGGTGCGCGGGCAAGTACCTGGAGCCGTCCGACCGCCTCCGCCGCGAGATCGAACGCTCGTGGGACAAGGCCGAGGCGCACGCCGCCGAGGTCCGGCAGGCCGCCGAGACGCCCGCCTTTCAGGACGCCGCACAGCCGGTCGCGCTGGCGCGGCAAGCCGTCGAGACCCGCATTCAAGCCTTCATCGACGCGGCGAACGCCTGGCGCCTTGCCGGTGACGAGGAGGCCGAGCCCCCGGTTCACGCCGTCGCCGTCTCCACCGGGGTAGGCAAGACCCGGATCACCGCCCGGACGCTCGCAGACTACATCCTGAGCCGCCGGGCCGACCGCAAGCCGGCCAAGCCCATCCTGTACGTGGTCCCGCGGCACCGGCTGGGCGACGAGATCGCGGCGCAGTTCGACGGATACGGCATCACCGCCCGGGTGTTCCGCGGCCGGCAAGCCGACGACCCGTCCCGCCCCGGCCAGAAGATGTGCGACGACCTCGAGGCGGTCGAGATCGCGCTGAACCTGGGCGAGCCCATCCAGACTTCGTGCTGCAAGAAGAAGTCGACGGACGGCATCGAATACCTCTGCCCGCATTTTCAGGCCTGCGCGTACCAGGCACAGAAGGCCACCAAGCCCGAGGTCTGGATCGTCGCGCACCAGATGCTTTTCCAAGGGCAGACGGCCCTCGGCAAAGTCGAGATGGTCGTCGTGGACGAAAGCTTCTGGCAGGCCGGTGTTCGCATCGGGAAGGCGGGACTTACCCTCGACGAGATCGCGGCCTTCCTGCCGTTCGGGTCCACCAAGCGGGACACGCTCCTCAACGATGTCGAGGGCTACCGCAAGCGGCTGGCTCGCGCTCTGCGGCGGCAGGAGGGACCCGGGGGCGTGCTGCGCGCCAACCTCGTCGAGGAGAACCTGACGCCGGAAACCTGCTCCCTGGCGCTCAAGGCCGAGTGGAAGCTGAAAGAGGCGGTCCCGATCTATCCGGGGATGCCGCGGGACGAGCGCCGGCTCGCCGCTCGCGCCGCCGCCAAGGCCAAGCACGCTCGCGCCTTCATCGCCCTCTGGAGCGCGGCGCGCGACGTGCTCAACGACGAGGCCGTGACCGTCTCCGGCCGGCTCTACCTCGATACCCGCGACGGCGACGACGGACAGGTGCTCGTCGCCAAGACCCGCAGCGTCAAGGCGATCACGGCGCAGTGGCGCCGGCCGACGCTGCTCTTAGATGCGACCCTGCCGCCGGCCGAGATCCTGGGCGCCTTCTACCCGCAGGTAGAGACCGCGGACCCGATCGAAGCTGCGATGCCCCACGTCCGGGTGCGCCAGGTCCTTGACGCGCCCGTATCGGCGACGAAGCTCAAGCTGGACGACGAGGGCGCTCCGCGCCGCAACCTGCGGGCCGTCCGCCGGACCATCCTGCGGCGCTTCATCGACAACGGGCGGGCTCCGCTCCTCGTGATCGCACAGAAGGCCGTCGCCGGCTGGCTGCGGGCGAGCGGCCTGCCCGACGGCATCAGCGTCGAGCACTTCAACAACGTCGCCGGCCTGGACCAATACCGCGACGTTCGGGGCCTGATGGTGATCGGCCGCGCGCTCCCGCAACCCGCCGCCGTCGAGGCGCTGGCTGGCGCGCTGACCGGCCGCCAGCCCGCCTCGAATGAAGGCCGCTATCCCTACGTGGGTCGCGGCATCCGTACCCGCGACGGCTCCCCGCGCGGCGTCGAGTGCGCGGCACACCCCGATCCCACCGCCGAGGCCTGCCGCTGGCAGATCTGCGAAGGCGAGCTGATGCAGGCCATCGGTCGCGCCCGCGGCGTGAACCGCACCGCCGACACGCCCCTGACCATCGACCTTATCGCGAACGTCGTCCTGCCCATGGCGGTCGACGAGGTGACGCCCTGGAACCCGCCCGACGAGGAAGTCGAGATGCTGATCGAAGGTGTCGTGCTCGACAGCGCCGCCGACATGTCGACCGTCTGGCCCGAGATCTGGGCCACGCCGGGGGCTGCTCGGAACTGGCTCTATCGCCGCCCGGCCTCTCAGGCTCACAGCGTCACAGAACCCTATAAAGAAGGTACTTATATAGGGTTCTGTGACGCTGTGGAGCGGTTCCGCTACCAGCAGCCCGGCGCGCGCCAGAAGTGGCGGACAGGGGCCTACGCCCCCACTGTTGTCCCCGATCCGCGGGCTTGGCTTGAAGCTCGCCTCGGCCCTCTGGCTAAGTTCGAGATCATCAGCGCTGAGCCGACCGTGCAGCCGGCGCCCACCGCCCCGCTGCGGTCGGCCGGCATCGATCCCGACCTCGCCGCTCGCTTCCGCTGCGTAGTCGACCTGCCAGCGGCTCCCCGGCCGGCACCGGTCAAGGCCGAGGTCGTTCGGTGGCGCCTGCCGTCCGATGACGAGCCGATCCGATGGCCGCCTGCGATGGCCGCCATCCTCGCCAGCGCTCCGCCGGTCCCGGCTTACCGGGAGGCCGCAGAGTGACTGACCACCTCGACAAATGGGGGCCGTTCAGCCCTGCGATTAAGCCGGCCGAGCGCGTCGCCCGCTGCCGCGGCCTCGCCGCCGTCGTCCACCTGATCACCGGCCCGAGGGACAACGAGGCGGTCCGCCTCCTCCGGGTGGCCGAGCACGATCCCTCCGCCCTGGCCGAGGCCGCCAAGGCGATCAACGCCCTCCCCACCATCGACAAGCGCGGCGTCTGGGCAACCTACGCCACTCTGACCCGCCCCGATCGTGCAGCCTGAGCCTGGAGCCTACCAATGGCGAAGATCCTCACCTTCCCGGCCCGCAAGGTCGCCTATCGCGTTCCGGATCTCCCGACCGAGTGGATGCTCCATCACACCTACGGTCATGTTGGGGGGATCTGGCTGCTCCGCTGCACCCACGCGGATCTGCCGGACATGCTCTGGCTCGTCGCCGCCAGCGACCACCTCAACGGCGTGGAAGCCCTGACGCACGCCCCCGACACGAATGGGGGGCTGGTCAGCCTCGACCTGATGGCGGCGACCACCCTGCGCGTCCTCGAACTCCAGCAGCTCCAGTATGTGACCGGCGACGGGGCCAGCGCATGATCCCGCTCCCTACGGCTCAGAAGCTCGCCAAGCTGATCCCACTCCTCGCCAGCGACCAAGGCGGCGAGGTCGTGGCTACGGCTCGCGCGATCGGCCGTTCGCTATCCGCCGCTGGCCTCGACCTACACGCGCTCGCAGCCTTCATCGAGGAGACGAGCGCCCGTGCCGCTGAGGCTGCCCGATCCCCGCTCGATAACATCGACTTCAACGCCATCTTCGCGCAGTGGGACCAGGAGAAAGCCGAGAAGGCGCCTGCTGCGCCGTCCAAGCGCGGCGGTCTGCCGATCTGGGGCACTTCGCAGATAGCGTCCTGGGATCAGGTCGTAGAGCACTGTCTGGCACTCGACTGGGCCATCCCGAAGGTAGAGGGCGGACGGTTCCTGTCCAAGGCGGATCGCGCCCGGCTCAAGATCTTCCGGAGCTGGCGCAACCGACCCACGAACGCAGACGCTGAGTGGATCGAGGGTGTTCTGAACCGCTGCCATGAGGTTCGCGATGCATGGCGCAACCGAAAGACTGCTGCATGACAGCCCGTGAACGTGACGCCTATATCGCCGGGGTCCGAGACGTCCTCGACATGGCGCTTGCCGCCGCCGTCACCATCGAGGCTCGCCCCGACGCGCAGGACCTCCGCCAGCGTGCCGCTGTAGCCGCCCTACAGGGCCTTGCGGAGGGCGCCCGGGCCTTCCTCCTCCCCGGCAAGCCAGACCCGCTCCAGAAGGCGTTCAGGCTCATTGCTGACGAGCCCGGCGCCGAAGGCACCATCGCCTGTCCAGCCTGCGCCGGCCGGCTGCGTTGGGCCCGGGTCGAGAGCAACGGCCATGTCTGGGGATCCTGCGAAACCGAAGGCTGTTTGAGGTGGGCGCAGTGATCAGGGTGAAACGGGCCTCAACAGCCTGCGCCGCATTACCCCTCAGACGGACGCAGCTACGCGCTCGTCCTCCTCTTCCAGGCACTTGCAGCACGACCCGATGCGGTAAATGTCTCTCTTGTCATCGTCACATTCAGGAACTTCGCCGCATTTCTCGCAGGAAATCTCAGTCCAAGATACTAATGTGCTTTGCAAAATCTTACTCGCCGCTTTACTTGATGTGAGTTAAATGACTAGATTTAGCCTCGCATTGCCATGCCATACAACGAATACGCAGCGGTTTGGTTCGCTGTGGTCAGGTGTCGCGACCAATGCTGCTTTGCTTATGGCTACGGTCGGCTGCGTGGCCAGCGAGGCCGCCACATGCCTCAATCTCTAGCGCAGTGATATGGCGTTCCTCGTTGTGTTCGACCGCCGTCAAAATTGCTTGTCGCAGAGTGCAGGCCGGCTATGCTGCCTTCTATGCCCCTGGAAAACCGCTCTTCGTATAAGTTTATAAAATATCTGCAACAATAGTAAGGCGGTATGCTCACATTGGTTTGGGCTGAAAGGGTGGATTATAGTAATCATTGGGTGCATGGGTTCTTTGAGATTGCCAAACATCTCGCTCATGTCTGATCCATTCGAGAAAAATCTTAACTCTCTTATGTCTTAGATGATCGTGGGGGCAGACAATCCAATGTGTATCCAGCTGTATCAACGGTGGATTGCGAACAGGGCACACTAAGCGACCATCTTCTAATTCTTCTGATGACATTAGATCGCTTTCAAGGGCTATGCCCATGCCTCTAACAGCCGCATCGATCACCATGTGTGAGCGGTCGAATAGTATGCGGCCCCAATTCTCTGGTGGTATAACATTGGCACACGCAAACCAGCGCTCCCACGGAACTTGAGATTTCACAGAGTATATCAATCTATGTTGCCATATATCGGCCGCATCAATGCTGGCGTCGGGGCATAGGTCGGGAGAGCACACGGGGAAGAATGTTTCGTTCGCGATCTTTTCAACGTAGAGACCTGGCCATTTGCCATCCCCGTGGCGGATCTCTATGTCAACGCTCTCTTTGCCAAAAATAGTTGGTTCATTTGTGCCATCGACCCTAACTTCTATGCCGGGATAGGTATCTATAAACGACTTTAGGCGTGGCATTAGCCACTTGCTCGACAAGCTCGGCGTTGATCTCACCATTAAAGCAGTTACGGCGCGGAAGCCGCGAATGCGATGAGTTGCCTCGGCGATGCTTTCGACACCGCTAGATATCATCTCATAGTATCTTTCGCCTGCTTCGGTGAGTACGATATTGCGGCCGTCTTTCGCGATTAAGGCTGTCCCCAGGTAAGTCTCTAGAGATTGGATCTGCTGGCTGACGGCAGAAGGAGTAACTCCGAGGCTTTCTGCTGCTTTCGAAATACTTGCAGCTTGAGCAACAGCATGAAAAATACTTATAGAACGAATTGGGATCTGCAGGGGCGCCATTCATACTTTCCTTGATCGTGTTGGAAAGATGTATATTATCTCATAGTCGGCCACTCAACGGTAATGAGGATCGGGAAAGTGGGTGGCGGATGGCTTCGTGCACTGCTCATCGCGGTCGCGATATTCGACTACCTCCTTAAGCGCCCCGACGATGCGGCGCGATCGGTATCCATTTGACATACCTGGACAGGAGGAACCTCGATGAGCGCCAAGCGCACCAGCGATCGCCCCTCGGGTCCGGGGAAGCCGAGCCATTCTGCTGGCGACCGGCAGCAGCTCGTTGATGCTGCTGTGGCCCGCGTCGTCACGAACATAGGCTCGAGCCTCTGATCCGTGGTCCCGGAGGATGCCATCCGCCGCCTGATCGAGCTTGAGGTGAGGGCGGCTATCCAGGCGCTTCCACCTGTCGAGATCGAACGCCCGCAGCCATCTCCACCGCTGGCCTTGGGACCGGAGCCGCCGCCCAAGCCTGCAGTATCGCCTGAGAGGATGACCTCCAGAATTGATGAGAATGCATATGGCGTGTGGGCAAGCAGGCAAGCATTCACTACTGCATGTTGGCTTGCCATACTCAGACCGTTGAACCTGCAAGCGTTCTGCAATTTCAGGGGATGAGAGTGTCGAGACCCGGAGCGTTCAAGAAGGGCCAGAGCGGCAACCCGGCCGGGAAGCCCAAGGGCGCGCGCCACAAGACGACGGTCGCCATGGAAGCCCTCTTGGCCGGCGAGGCCGAGGGCCTGACCCGGCGGGCCATCGAGCTTGCCCAGGAAGGCGACACGGTTGCGCTGCGCCTCTGCCTGGATCGCCTTCTGCCGGTCAGGAGGAACCGCCCGGTGCCGTTCGCCCTGCCGCCGATCGCAACCACGGCGGACCTGACGAAGGCCACCAGTGCCCTCTTGGAGGCCGTGGCTCGGGGCGAACTCACCCCGTCCGAGGCCGCCGAGCTGGGCAAGCTCGTGGACAGCCATGTGAAGGCGATTGAGGTGACGGACATCCAAGCGCGCCTCGACGCCCTGGAGGCCGCGAAGCGATGAGCTGGCTGCTGAACTGGGATCTTGAAGCCATGAACCGAGCCATTGAGGCGCGCATCCGCAAGCTTGAGAAGGAAGCGAACATGGGAGCCTTGCAACGTCTCACGGACGAGGAGCTAGAGGCCCGGATCCTGGCCGAGTTTCGCACTCTGGCCGCAGAGCACGGGAGCGTCATGGACGCGGTGCGCTACTATCGCGGTCTGGGCATTCCCGAACTCAGCCAGCACGCCGATGCCCTTGAGGCCTTCATCCCGCAGCTTCAGGAGATCATCGGGCGAGAGCAGGGTAAGCGCTTGGCCGATCTGCTGCCCTAGAACTAGCATTACAGTTGCATGGTGTTGCGCCTATCTGAAGGGTTTCGGACGGAGAGCCCGATGCCCTCAGCCTCGTTGGAGACCACGTTGGAGCTCTGGTCGACGTCGCTGCGCGAGGCCAAGCAGCGCATGCGACCGCTGTTTGCTGCTCCCAGTGTCGCCGCCTCCGCGAACGCCTTCCTGGATGGGCTGCTCGGGGGCGAGCGGCGCAAGACTGGCTGGATGCGCGCGGAAGCAGCCGGGGATCCTGGGCCCTGGCGTCAGCAGGCGATCCTGGGCCGCAGTCACTGGGACGCGGACGCTCTGCGCGACGTGGTACGCGACCTCGTGATCGAGACGCTTGCCTCACCAGATGCGACCCTCGTGCTCGACGAAACCGGCTTTCTCAAGCAGGGCAAAGCCTCGTGCGGCGTCGGCCGTCAGTACACGGGCTCGGCCGGCAAGATCACGAACTGCCAGATCGGCGTGTTCGCGGCCTACGTCTCGGATCAGGGGCACGCCTTCATCGACCGTCAGCTGTATCTACCCAAAGCGTGGAGCGGTGATCCAGCGCGTAGGCGGGCGGCGCATGTTCCCGACGAGATCGCCTTTTCGACCAAGCCACAGCTGGCGCGGGGGATGATCCAGCGCGCGATCGCCGCGGGGGTGCCGTTTGCCTGGGTGGCGGCGGACAGCGTCTACGGGGTGAGCGAGATCGAGATGGCGCTGCGGCGCGCCTCCAAAGGCTACGTGCTGGGCGTCACCGGCCAACACAGCTTCTGGTCCTGGATCACCGAACGTCCCATTGCCGGCACGGCCGAGGAGATCGCCAAGGCTCTCTCGGAGACGGACTGGGTCCGCTTATCAGCTGGGGCGGGCACGAAGGGCGCACGCCTGTTCGACTGGGCCTACCTGCCCCTGGCCACCCTGCCGGCCAGCGCCGTGGATCCGGCCCTCGATGAGAGCGAGTGGACGCGCGGCTTGCTGGTCCGGCGCAGCCTCTCGGACAGGGCTCTGGCCTACTTCACGACCTGGTGCCCGGCCGGGACACCCGTCTCGACGCTGGTGGCGGTGGAGGGCCGGCGCTGGGCGATCGAGGACGCCTTCGAGACCGCCAAGACGGAACTCGGCTTGGCCCACAACGAGAGCCGCTCCTGGCATGGCTGGCACCGGCACGTCTCGCTGGTGATGCTGGCCTTTGCGATGCTGGCGCGGGTGCGCCGATTGGCGAACGGCGCGCCCCCAAAAACCGCGCTCATCGCCACGCTCGCCGGTGCCCTGGTCGGTCCAGGAGATCCGGCGCGTGGCGATGCGGCTGGCACAGCGACGCATTGAGCCCGCTGTCGTCATTGCATGGTCAGCCTGGAGACGCGCTCATCAAGCGGCAGCCCGAGAAGCACATCTGAAACGCCGCATGCAACTGTAATGCTAGGGCCTGTCGTCACTTGATCCAGTCGAGAGTGGCGGCCAGACAAAGGATGCCCATGAAGCTGACGGCGGTCTTTTCGTAGCGGGTGGCGACGGCGCGCCACTCCTTGAGCCGGGCCCGGAGCCGCTCGACAATGTTGCGGTTGCTGTAGATCCACTCAGGACAGGCGAGCGGGGCCTCGTTGCCCTTGGTCGGGATCGCTGGCCGTGCACCGGCGGTCCAGATCGCCTCGCGAAAACGGTGGCTGGAGTAGCCGCGGTCACCCACCACCCACTGCGGCACGCCGGGCAGCTGATCGAGCAACGGGAGAGCGTGCGGCAGTTCATGCGCCTGGCCGGGCGCGAGGCGGAACGCGATCGCGCGTCCTCGCCCGTCGGCGATCACGCAGGCCTTGGTGCCATAGCCGCCACGCGAACGGCCAAGAGCTTCACGATGGTCTCGCTCGGCTCCAGATCCCCCCTTTGGCCGCGCCCGCCGCCTTCTGGTGAGCCCGAATGCTCGTGGCGTCGAGAAACACCATGCCGAGCGCGACGCCGCGGGTCTGCACGAGGTCGAGCAGCCGCTCCCAGACACCGGCGCGCGCCCAGCGGATGAAGACCTGGGCGGCTTGCCACCAGGGACCCAGCTCGGCCGGGATGGCGCGCCAGGAGGCGCCGTTGTGATGCCGCCAAAGGATGGCTGAGATCGTGCGGCGCAGTTCAAGGGGCGGCGTCTTGCCTTTGGGCCGGCAGGCTTCCACCAGCGGCTCCAACTCGGCCCACTGGGCGTCCGTCAGCATCGCGTCTCCTCACTCAAAGCGGAGAAACGATCAACCACGCAATGCGTTCAAGCGACAACAGACCCTAGATGCCGATCGGCGGGGCCGAGCAAGCTGCCTGACCAGCTGCTCCGTCACTGAGCGCTTACTCTCTCATTAGCGGTGAGGCAGTTGCTACCGTGGCTCATAGCCGTCATGACCATCCTCAGCGGTAATGCCTTCGCTCTGCTCTGCTCTGATCGGACCGACCTTCATGCCCCCATCAGCCTTGCTCGATCCGACCGCCCTCGACCCGTCCTGGCTGGTGCTCGATGCCCGCGGTGAGGACGATTATGGGCAGGGCCACTGGCCCGGGGCGGCGCGGGTGCCTGTCTCCGACTGGGAGTTGGCTGCCAAGCAGGTGGACACCAACCTGTCGGAGGACAAGCACTGGCGCACGCTGATCGGCAATCTTGGGGTCGATGGTCAGCGGCCGGTGGCCGTCTATGACGACGGTCGCATGACCGAGGCCGCCCGGGTCTGGTTCATCCTTCAGCGTTTCGGGGTGCCTACCGCCGTGCTCGACGGCGGCTGGTTGGCCTTGACCGCGCAGCCGGCGTTCCAGTCCGAGACCGAGCCGGTGGTGCCAACGCCGGTCACGCTCGCTACGGCCCCGGGCGAACACGGACCCGTGGGCCTCGTGACCCGCAAGGAACTCCGGGACCAGCTCGGGGCGGGCACGCAGGTGTTCGACGCGCGTACGGCCGCCGAGTTCGCAGGCAAGGATCTGCGCAGGAACGCCCGCGGCGGTCACCTGCCGGGGGCCCGGCGGGTCGGTCATGCCGACCTGCTGACCGCTGACGGCCGCATGAAGCAGCCCCAGGAACTGCGTGCGATGTTGGAGGGCGCTGGCTTCCACCCGGGCGAGCGGATTGTCACCCACTGCGACGGGGGCGGTCGCGCGGCGCTGGCGGCGCTGGCGGCCGTGCAGGCCGGGTTCACCCAGGTGGACACCTACTACCTCAGCTTTTCCGACTGGGCGACAGACGAGAGCTGTCCCATTGTGCGGGAAGGAAAGAGCTGAGAGCCTGCCGAGCCTCGACCGCGGGCAGATCGAAAGCCTCGTACCCTTCTCCTACCAGGGTCGCGACCCTGCCGGGACATGCGGCAGCTATGCCCGAGCCGCCCGAGCGTTGAAGCGGATGGTGAAGCGCGCCGTCGCAGCCCAAGCGGCGTAGCTTGGTACTGCCGCCCGCATACTTGTGCGGAATAGCAGCGGGCCGGAGAAGGACCAGGGGGCACCAACCCCGGCCCGCCGGCGATGCCTGCCCGAGGTTGAAGGCGCAGTTAGCATCGCAACGACACTCTGCCTGCGCTCAAGGTCGCCCACTACAGCACTTCAGAGCTATCGGTGTCGTACTTACGGACCACATCTCTCTGATCTACTTGTTCAGTTGAAGCGCTTGCGCTGCTGGGCCCTCGCCAGCTTGCTCAGATTGCGACCAAGCTCCAGCAGTGCAAAATCGAGCAGCTTCAGCAGAAACGGCTGTTTGGCTTGGCTGATTGCCTCACGAGCTGCCAGACATCGGTCAGCAGCACGCTCAGCCGAGTGCGCCAGGGTAAGAGGTCGCCATAGCGCGCTTGGCACCGTCCTTGCGGGCTCTCCTTCTCTTCAGTTCAGGGGGGAGTGGTGTGACTGCGGATGACGCTCACAAGCCTGCAGAGCTGGTGCGTGCTTTTCTCGCTAACCTGCAAAAGGCTGCGCTGACTTCGAATGATCAGCACAGCTTCGAATGGCGGCAGGAAGCCAGACAGCTGCGCGACCGGATCTTGACCGCTGATCCGGCGGCACTCGCGCGGTTGAAAATCGACGGCCTGTGGTGGTTGGCGCTCACCGATGCCGAGACCCCAGAGTTGCGGCCAGAGGAAGGTCAGATCGAGTTCGGGCAGCCCAAACGGTGCCCGTTCACCCTTGTGGAGATCGCCGCGCCAGACTTTGACGTCGACCAGGCGGTTAATCGCTTGCTGAAGTCGGCTGCAACCGGGTGACGGGTAGGCAATTTCACGTCCTTGCGAACACGGGCCGATCGCTACTGCGCGGCACCGACAGCCGTGCTGATCTAATCGCGATCGATAGGGTGGACCTCTCGCCCCTTGGCTGCCACACTCTCAGTTATGGCCCAGCTTTACTATGCATCCAGGCATTACCGCAAAATCGGTGAGTTCATCTCTCCTGGCCACTATGGCCGAATGATTGGAATATCTCAGGCATCGCACTACCATTTTGCGCGCGAACAGATCCTTGAAAAAGCTAGGCTAGGTCTTTACCGCAGTAAGCCGTCGCGGTTGAAATGTGTATTTGCATGCGCAACCGAGGATGACATTCGCCAGTACGTCGAAGCGCAAATGCATCGGCATCCCGGCAAGGTCAGAGATCCGATTTACGAGGTGGAGACCACCGATGAAGCACCAGACCTGCACCGCGGCGATTGGAATATGGCTGAGACAGTGATGCGCGGTGGACGTGAAGCCGAAATTGCGGCAGATTTGTATTGGCGAGGGAAGGCCGGCTCAGATCAACCTTTTGGCTCTGGCACGTACATGGAGACGATTACCACGTCTCCGCTTATTGTCATTCGAAGATTGGACTAAATCTCTCGATGAAAGGGCTTTGTCTCCCTCTACCCGGGCCAACTCCCCTGGCTCAATGACGGATACATGGGGTAGGCTGGCCAGCGTGATCTTGCTCTTTTCAGCCAACTTGCGTCGCGCCTCGCGCCATTCTGGACCGCGCCAAGCGGCCAGGAGAATAGCAGCGAGCGCCGCGGTAGTGCCGCCAAATTGAGTTGCCAGAACGGCTCCCAGCGGCCCTCCGTAGTTAAGCAACAGTGCAGCCGTGATGATGCTGCCACTTACCAGCGCAACAAACACAAAGACCAACGAAACCGCCTCCATGCGCAGTTTTTTTGCCAGACAGGAATTCAACGGAGACGCGAAAGTTTCGCGTCTCTTACCCGGGTGGTGAGTGGTCAGTAAGCAATTTAGGTGGCGTTTTACTTGCAGGACGGCCACGGGTAAGGAAGGATCCATGCTGATGCTTTGAAGGGCTCTGCGCCGATGATCCTGGGCTGGATCGACTAGCTTAAGCCAAGCGTCTGCTGGGCGCAGCAGGCTGTCTGGCTGGCTTGATCCTGCCTGAAACCGTCGAGATCGCCTCGCTACAAGGAGGGATTTCGTGCATCGACTGACTCTAGATCTCTTCCGTGAGTGTGTTTGCAAGCTCTGGGTGCTTGACCAAGATGTTCGCGTGGAGTTTCTAGGCAGCTACATCTCGTCGTAATTTTTAGACACCTGATATGCCCCGTCTTACGAACGGCCCAGTGCGGTTTTATGATTGGTGCGATTAACCAAAATCGAGCAATCTTAACTTTCTGTTAAGGATAGTAACGCTGTTGTGCCGCCATGCTCACGACGGCGGTCCGAGCCAGGGCGCCGAGCCGCCAGGATCACTGTCATGCCAGCCTCACCACGTCAGCCTGTCGTTCTCCTGCTTGCCGGTGATGAGACCACTCGGCGCATGACGGCGAGCAGCTTGGAGACCTTCGGCTTCGCGGTGATTGCCACGCGCCGAGCCGGTGAGGCCGAAAGGCTTCTTCGCGAGCAGACGACAGGATCCCGGATCGACATCCTCGTTACGGACACGGACGTCCGCGACAGTGCGGACGGGCTGTCGCTTGCGGCTTTGGCACGGCGCCTCAATCCGAAGACGCACGTGATCTACGCGGCACGCTTCCCTCACACGATCCCGGCTGCGAAGCGTGTGAGTGGCGCCCCATGCCTGCGCACCCCCTACGCCGGGCATCAGCTCGCAGCCGTGATCAACGGCCTGCGGAACTCATCAGGAGCTGGCGAGGAAAAGCGCGACGCGGCCTGAGGCTAACCAGCGAGTGACCGAAGCCGGGTTCACTTCCTCTGGTCCTCCCGAACCCTTCCAGGGGCGTCCTTTGCGGCTCTACAAGGAGCAGAACTTGATCCTGCGTCTCATCTTTCTGATCAAGCGTCTCAGCATGCCAAGGAAGCTAACGACCGTCCGATGAGGCGTGTAATTTCGAGATAGTTCTTTTCTCTCTTGACGTAATGAAATTCCCATTTCAGGTTGCGCGCCATCGAAATAGGGAACATCCATGAGCGAAGAAGCTGCGGCTAGCCAGCTTGAACTGGCCAGCGACATCATCTCAGCCTACGTGGCGAAGAACAACGTGCCGGTCGGCGAACTGCCGGCGCTCATCCAGAGCGTCTATGAGAGCCTTGGCGCTCTCGGCAAGCCCACCGAGCCCGAGCCGGTGAAGCTCACGCCCCCGATCCCGATCAAGAAGTCTGTGACACCTGACTATCTGATCAGCCTTGAGGACGGGAAGCAGTACAAGTCCCTGAAGAGGCATCTCACGACGCGCGGGCTGACACCTGAGCAGTACCGCACTAAGTGGGGCCTGCCGCCGGACTATCCCATGGTAGCCGCGAACTACGCGGCCCAGCGCTCCGAACTCGCCAAGAGCATCGGCCTCGGTCAGGCGCGCAAGAACCGCGCCCGCTCAAAAGCCTGAGGGATGATGGCGGCGGCACAGAAGCGTGCTGCTGTCACTCAGCCTTAACCACGCTGCGGCAGCCTCTTCCTGAGCCGAGCAGGTCCACCCGGATCGGCGAAGCGGCGGCCGGAGGACCGACCTGTCAGTCCGGCTGCCGCACGCAGACGGGATCCATCACAACGGATCCGGCTCATCCTGCGCCCGCAGCTGCGCCGCGACGGCCACCCTGGCCTGCTCGCGGATGAGGTCGGCCAATTCCGGTTCATCGACCAGTACAGCGGCAGCCTCGCTGCTGACCCACTGCACGTCGCGCTGGCCCTTCTCGGGCCAGGTCGCCAGCTGCTTGGTGACGGTGAGGCAGTAGACGGCCACGCGGCAGGGGAGCGCCCCGCCGTCCGGCAGGCGCTTGGCGTAGGTGTAGAAGCCAACAGGGGTCTTGCTGATCGGACCGATGACACCGGCCTCCTCGCAGGCCTCGATAGCCGCGGCCCGGTGGGGCTTGCGACCTTTCATCGGCCAGCCCTTCGGCACGATCCAACGCCGGGTCTCGCGCGAGGTCACCAGCAGCACTTCGAGATCGCCATCTGGTGTCGGGCGCACCGGCAGAGCGGCCACTTGCTGCAACACCTTCGCCGATCGGGCCTTCTTCGCCTTGAGCTTTGGTGAGGCCTTCTTCGGCTTCGGCACAGACAATCTCTTCCCGGCAGGAGCCAAAGCCTACCGTGGCATCCCTGGCGGGCAAGATGCAGTCGCCGCGCCAGACACGGCAGGATCCAGGTAGCGGCGATGTCGGTGCCGGCCGCGCCTCAGAGGCTCTCGGAGGAGGCTGCCGGCTATGGGTGTTGTCTCTGTCGGTCCTCAGTAGACGGCATGCGCAGGCATCACCCGGCGGAAGATGTTTCCTTGTCACGGCTTAGTTGATGAATAATCTTCGCGTTAGGCTTGCGATTTGGCAGCACATCCTGCTGAAACACCGCCCCAAATGCATATTTTGTATGGAATACGCTCAAACAAATGATAAGAGATTGCGCGAAATCGAATTATATTGCCATTTCGATAGATACCGCTGCCTTGCCCATAAATTATGCTTTCATAAGAAATAAATTCATGCCACCTTCTTTAGGCTTAAGGCGCTTCCATTTGGACGCGGAGACTTGAGCTATCAACAAGCTGAGGCGGAGGCTTGCATGCGCAGGCTGTTCCTTTTTGCGACTGCCTTTGGGCTCGCCACAGTTGGTTTCTGGGCAATAATGGTAGCTAGCTCACCGAAGTCACACGCCAGGATCTCGTCTAGCATCGACGTCAGAGAGCTGACATTGAAAGCGCACCCTGAGCCCGCAGCGGCTTACGACGCTTTCTAAGTTTATCAGCTGCAGGACCTGTGCGGAGATCCTGATCCGGCAAGAGCAAGCGGATGGGACCTATTATTTAGTTTTTCTTTGACTGTCCTAAAGAGTGTTGCTCTAGCGATGTGTGTGTTGACTGGTATTTTAATTCGCTGTTTTCAAAATAAATAAGTATTGATTCTTTTGGTATGTCGCGCACGGATGAGGAAATGCTGCACATATTTCGAGTGCTTCTTGGGCGCATATCTCTGTTTGTTTTGTGCGTATTTGCCATTCTGTCCGGATTTTTCGCAGCCGCACGGGGCGTTTTCACACACAAAATGCATCCTCATCAGTATGTGCATGAAGTAGGCCGGACCGATGGACCTTGTACGGTGACACCTGTGGGCGTTGTCACATTTTGCAGTCCGTAACGACCGCAAATCCATCCTGAGCGTGCAGGCCTCTACGTTGGCTTCATCGGCTGAGCGGGAGGGGCCGTTCTCTCGCGCCCATCATAGCCCTCCAGCCATTGCTCACGCTCTTCCGTATCGAGTGGATACGGGCAGACATCTCGTGGCTTGCCGTTTTGGCGGGCGCGTACACCCTGAGCTGCGGGGTCATCGGCTGGTTGTGGAGGATCGCTGACGGCCATGTGCGCGCTCCGGGCACTTACGTCGGTGGGCTGAGCAGAGCTAGGATAACGCCAGAGATCAATCCGCATACGCACACGATTAAGAAGGCGTTTTCAAACCCCGCTGTCCTCAATGCAAGCACGGCAGTAGCCGTTACGGCGAATACGGCAGTCAGAAACCATGTTGCGCCTCTGAACTTCACAAAAACCCTGCTCCCGAGTGCCCTTTGAAGGCATTGGCTCGCCGGATGTAGCCGACCACTGTCCGCGGATCCCGATGGCCGCTCTGATCCATGATCCGGGCCATGTCCGCGCCGCGCTCCGCCGCCGTGGTGATGTACCCGGCGCGCAGCGAGTGAGCCCCGAAGGACGAGGCATCGAGCCCCGCAGCCGCGGCGTACCGTTTCACGATGTCTGCGACAGTCCGCGTGGTCAGCCGCTCCGCTCCTCTCACCCGCCCCGAGCGCGACACCGGCCGGAACACAGGCCCCTCTGCGATGCCGGCCGCATCGAGCCATTCCCGCACCAGCGCGACCGGGCGCACGAACCGGCCGTGAGGAATGGCCTTCTCGAACCCGGCGCCCTCCTGATCCGTCTTCGAGCGGCGCACCAGCACCCGCAGGCCTGCGGGATCCTCGCGCAGGTCTTCGACATCGAGGGCAACCAGCTCGGAGCGGCGGAAGGCGCCCGCGAAGCCCAGCGCCAGCAAAGCCCGATCCCGCTTGCCCGTGAGGGTTTGGGGCGTGTGCATCAACATGGCCGCCACGACATCAACCGTCGCCGCCGCCTTCTGCGTCGGAGCGGTGCCCACCTTGCGCCTGATGCCCTTCATGGCCGCGCGCACGGCCTCATCGTCGGTTGGATCGGGAGCCTTGGCGAGCTTGTGCGCGTAGCGGATCGCGGCGCAGCGCCGGCCGATCGTGGAGGCGGACCGTCCTGCTTCAGCCTCCGACACGAGGAAGCCGGCCACGGCCTCAGGGCTCGCCGGCAGCGGGTGAAAGCCGTAGCGGACGCACCAGGCCTCAAACACCGCCGCGTCGCCCCTGTAGGCCCGCACGGTCGCGTCCGCCTTGCTGGCGCGCTGGTAGGCTTGGACGAGGGCAGCGGCCTCCGCCGAAAAAATACCCACCGGGGGTAAATTCTCGGCGGACAGCATCGTCTCTATCGGGAGAGCCGCAGCGGGCGGCCGCGCAGGCATATCGGCCGCCGAGGCTGCCTTGGGCGCCGGCAAGGCCAATCTGAGGGCGTCAGGGTTCGACACGGCCCACCTGTTCGGCAAGATCCTCATCCCAACCGGCCGGCGGTGTCATCCCCTTCAGGCTCATCTTGGCCCCCAAGCTGGCGATCACCTTCTGCCATTGCTCGGGCGGCAGCGTACGAAGCTCGCCGAAACCAAGGTTTCTCGCGGCATCCCGAGCACCTGTAATCCAGTCCTCGACTTGGAACGGTAAAGATGGCTGATCCCCCATAGCCTTGCCCCCCTACAGCCGGTCGGTGATCAGGGTGAGGGTGCTGAGACGACGGGCAGACCCTGCATCCTTGGCGATCGCGTCGCGCGCGATACGGCTGGTCGGGATCGCGATCCGGATCTGCTGGCGAACCGCGCTCAGGAAGCGGGCGCCATCGACTTTGCTGCGCAGGCCGGCCGCATGGGCTTTCACCTCTGCGAGGTAAGCAGACACGCCTTCGCCGATGTCGACGCGGTGATCCGAGCGATGCTTCTCGGCCAGCTCCATGGCCCGCGCGACATACTGCGATGCAGGCCTAAGCGGCGCAGCAGGTGGATCGACGGGTAACATGCAGAAGCCTCTAAGGTGACGTGTCAGGAGTTTTCACGGCCGACCTGCTGGGCGAGGCGATCGCGCCAGTCCGCCGGCAGGTCCATTCCCTTCATGAGCATCCTGGCTTCGACGTTCGCGAGCACGCGCTGCCACTGCTCGGCTGGGAGCTTCGCAAGGTCGATGCCGATGCCGAGATTGCGGGCGGCGGTCGCACCTCGCCAAACGTGCGGCAGGACCGATGGCCCGCTCTCCCCCCGGCATGGGCGTTTCCGAAACTTCCGAGAATATCACTTATCGGAAGTTACGTGCGTTCACATCCGCCGGCAAGGAGGAAAGCCCACCTGAAGGAAGGCCCTCCTGTGTGCTTGTGGGCAAGTCTGCAAAACGACTGATGGGCAGGCCTGTATCCTGCCGAGGTGATGCTCACAATCCAGGCGGAAGACCTTCATCCCTCTGGCCCGCCGCTGGAGTTAGGTACGACAAGAGATGGCGCCGAGCCTCAGCCGATGGCGCTTCCACGAACTGCACGCCGGCTTTGTCGCCATTCAGCCACCGCACCTCGACAGGGTAAGCCTGACTGCCCTGTTCAAGGAGCACATCGAAGTGCGCCGGGATCTCCGCCCCAGAAGGGAATGACAAACACGCTCCCTCGTTAGACAGATTGTGCAGGAAGCACACGGACCCATGCTGCGAGCCATCCACGAGGATGGCCCGACTGGTAAGGAGAACGGCTATGCGATCCGCTCTTGGGGACAAGGGAGTTCCCATGGAGGTTACGCGATCCGCGACAGCCCACGCTTCTCGAACACGGCATTGAGCCCTTCCAAGAGAAGGTCCTGCTGCTGCCGGTCCTCATCCGCCGCGATCCGCTTCAACTGGCGGAAGGCCTCGGGCGAGATGTAGGCCGTCACCACCCGCTTGCCTTCGCGCGTCGAGGCCTTCGGATAGCGGGCTCGGACTATGGCTGACTCGGGCGCCACCGCCGTGGCCGGCGTCGGGGCAGCAGGTGCGGGCGCGGCCCCAGGCTGAGGAGGAGCAGCCTGCGACGGGCCTGATGATGCCTTGGTGCCGAACAGGCTTGGTCGCTTCGTCACGCACGCCCCCTTGCCGTCTTGTTGCTCTGCTTGCCTGCCTGCAAGCCCGCCTGCTCGCTCGCCCACGCGAACAAAGCCGCGATTTCCTCGGCCGCCTTGCCGCCGGGCTCATACTCTTCGGCGGTGCGCCCATCGATCACCGAATACGAATAGGCCACCCGCTGATGGACCACCTGCGGGGCCACCTGTGCCCCCTGCCCTTCGAGCCCGCGGCGCGCCTCCTCGACTACCGCGCTCCGGGCCGGCGCCGACGACAGCACCACCCAGGCCGGCTTGCGCGCGATCGAAGCGAGGTCCCGCGTCGCCTCGATGGCTTCGAGGTCGAATGCCGCCGGCCGGCACGGGATCAGGATGAGATCGGCCGCCCGGGCCGCTGCCAGCGAGGCACGGTCAGCGTTTGGGGCTGTGTCTATGATGAGGAGATCCGCGCCGTTCGATTGCGCCGCCTCAACGAGCTGCGGCAGGCGCTCGGCGTGATCACCGATCACCTCCGGCTCATCCGCCTGCCGCTTGTCGCCCCACTTCCGGGCCGTGGCCTGCGGGTCGAGATCGACCAGGGCCGTGCGATAGCCAGCCTGTGCGCCGGCAACCGCGAGATGCACGGCGACGGTCGTTTTCCCGACCCCGCCTTTCTGGCTGATGATGGCGATAGTCCGCACGCCTGCTCTCCTGCATGACGCCTTGCCAGCCTGTGGGCAGGCCCGCAGGACGACTCACCAACGGAACGACGCCGTTTAAGCACAAGCTCGGCCACAGGCCCTAACATTCTGTTGCAGGCCCGCCAGCATTCCCTCTCGCAGGCTGAGCGGCGAGAGGGCTTGAGGGCCAGATTGCATGCCGTTTTGCCAACCTGTGGGCAGGAGGCCTTGGCTGCATGGCCCCTTGTGGCGCTGCCTTCACATGCCTGCGATGTAGAAGGCCAGCAGTAGGGATGCTGTCAGCAGGTTGCCCCGACTTGCCTCATGACCGGCGCGAGGCAGAAGGCTGCGATACCAACGCTGGCAGCGAACCGAACAAGGAGAGCGAGAGAAGCCCGGAACGGAGGAAGGCTGCATCGGTTGCACGGGCTCGCTCGATGGCCGCAAGGATCGGCTCAGGGCTACTGGCGCTCGCGGTCGCGCAGGAGGCGCCAAGAATGGCGGCAGCCTCGAACAGACCACGGCGGGTGAGGGCGAGGGGATAAGCCATCGTCAGTGCGCCTTAGCAAGGCGGGCGGCCTTGGCGGCGGCCCAGGTGCCCTTGAGGGCGTCGGAGAGGCAGACCATCCAGGCCTCGCCGGAGGAGGCGCGGCGGGCCTTAGCGGCAGCGATGGCGGCAGCCATGATCGCGCGCTTGTCGTACTGGCCGGCGACGACGAGGGGCGCCTTGGCGGCCTGCTGGGTGGCGAGCTTGGTGAAGACGGCGGCGCGGGCGAGGGCGGCCCGCTGCCCCGGGCGGTACTGGACGCGATCGCGCTCGATGTCGTGCATCGCGGCGGTCCAGGAGAGGGAGCGGGTGGAGGACATCGGGCAACTCGCTTGAAGCAACCTTGCCTTTTTGATATAACCTCACTCGATCAGCGTCAACTCTAAAAGCGTAAGGTTGCTCCAAAATGGAAATCACCCGCGACCAATGCCGTGGGGCTCGCGCCTTGCTCGAATGGACGCAGGATCGCCTCTCAGAGGCCGCAGGCGTAGCGAAGAAGACCCTCGCCGATTTCGAGGCCGGCAAGCGGACGCCCTACGATCGCACTCTCGCTGACATCCGCCGTGCCCTTGAGGCGGCCGGCATCGAATTCATCCCCGAGAACGGCGGCGGCGCCGGGATCCGCTTCCGCATGCGGGCGGACGGCACTCGCGATGATCACTGATCGGGGTCAGCCGTGAGCCTTGTACATAACGAGCGCGCGAAGCTCTCCGCGACCTTCCTCAACAACATCGCGGTCGCCGTGATCGGCAGTGGCTTGATCGCGCCCTTCTTCGTCGCCCTCTACGGCCTAGGGAACCTGAGCGCCGAGCAGATCCGGTTTTTCGGTCTGGCCGCGCCCGGTTGGGTTCTGCTCGGTGTCGGCCTACATTTCCTGGCGAGGGCCGTTCTCGGAGGGCTCAAGGAATGACCTGGTTCGAACTCTACGCTCTGCTCGGGGGGCCGCTGGTGATCTTCGCCGTGGGCGCGTGGCTCGCCTACGACGCAAACCGCTGGCGCTGGCACCGGCCGTAATAGGAAGGCTTGCTGGTTCCCGTTGATCGCGGGTTCGCCCGTTGAGCCTCAAGACCACTTCGGTGGCTGACCCCGCCACGGTGATAACAAGCCCGGCGGGGTCCGCCTTTTTTAGGGCCTGCACGGGCGTTTCGACAAAGTGCTCTCAACGTTGCCGAGCTGGGCCGTGACTCTGGTTGGTCTGAGTCGCTTGAATTGTCAGCGAATAGGTCTCCCGCTTGCTGAGAAGTCTCTAGCCTTCGCAAATCCCGGATTGCTCGATCAAGAACGCCAATTTCTTGATAGTCGCGATTGTTCTTTAATCTGCTCTCGGCTGCCTCTCTGAGGCGGGTGAGCATCGCAATCGAGGTACCCGTCGATGTCATCGGTCGACTCCGCAGGAGTTCAGCATTGAGCCGATGATTTCTGCGGTCCGTCAATGACAACATTCATGACGACATTCTGTGAAGCCGTCCACTGCCTGCGGAGCAGGCTCTCAAACGAAGCGGAATGACTCCGGATGTGCAGGCAATTGGGCTGCGCTGGCCACGATCTGCTCCAGGCTTTGGATCTGGCTTTCAAAGGCCATCAGGGCTGGGATGCGCCAGTTTGACGAGCGGCCCCGCTTCGTGCCGAATGGCCTGTCAGGGCGGATTTCGCATCCCGCGAGTCGCCACAGGAGAACCACCGCCGCAGCAGTGACCCCCTGAAAAGCCAACGGCCCCGAGGCGGGAACCTCAGGGCCGTGGAACCGCCGAAGCGGCGATGTCGGAACTCATTGCACCTCCGATATCGCCACGCACTCCCTCGGGAGTCAAGCCGGAACGTCGCTTCTGGCAACGGTGAGGCTTTGCCGGAGACGGACCGCCACACGGCGGCGCCGAACGATCTGCCGCGGCCCGACGAGGGCCGGGAACGATGCTTGTTGATGAGATCCGCCGGGCGGTAGAGGCCGCACCGCGCGTGAAGCTGCCCGAGGTGGCGGCCGTGCTCTGGCGCGCCTACGGGGCAGGGCAGGTGACCGAGGCTGAGGCTGAGGAACTGTCCGCCCTCATCGAGCAGCGGAAGGCCCTACCTGCGGTTCAAGCAGCCCCCAGGAAAGCCGTAGGCTCTCGGCCGCGATCAGACGCCAGCCTGGAGCGTCGACGCCGCTGGGCGGCCTCCGGCCGGCTTCCTCCAGCCCTTGCCGCGCGCTTCACTCCCGGCGAGATCGCGGTTCTCAGCCTCGTCGCTGCCGAGGTCTGCCGGCGCGGGGACTGTCGTCTCGCCGTGGGCCACATCGCGGCCCTCGCCGGGGTCTGCGAGACGCTGGTCCGCAACGCCCTGCGCGAAGCCCGTAAGCTCGGGCTGGTCACGATCGAGGAGCGAGCGATCACGGGGTGGCGCAACGATACGAACGTGGTCCGCATCGTCTCGGAGGAGTGGCGCGCCTGGCTGCGGCTCGCCAAGGGCCGATCAGCGCCTGCCCCGACGCTTCGTTGGCCCACCGACAAGGCATCCCGCAAGCCTGCCGCCTCGTCCGTGGGGGGAGGGTGCAGATCTGCACAGGGCACGCCTACTGATAGGGATAATCCTGTGAACTCAGGGCATCGGAACCCAAACAGGGCTGCCGAGCGGCAGGGTCGCAGGTAGGGCATCCCAACCTAGAGGCGGGACAGCGCCACCGCGGAAGCGGATCAAGTCAGGATCGGAAGGCCATGTGCGGGCGTCATAAGACGCACAGCAGGCGTCCGCTTGGCCGAACAGACTCACAGATGTGGCGCATTTTTGCTCATTTGCACCGCTTTCTAGTCACTTATAAATTCCTGACCCTTTGATGCGACCGGATCTAGCTTTAATATCCAATCCAATACCAAAAATAAAAATCGCAAAATTTAATTGCTAGCAATATAAATCATCATACAAAATCTTAATTTGACTTATCTGCCTAGGTCATACAAAGGGCGATAGTTTGGAGTTTTGGCACTATCTATGACTGACGAACACGCACCAGAATTCAACACCGTTGCCCTGACGACGGAGATTGTCTCAGCCTACTTGTCCCACAACCATGTCCCTGCGAGTGAACTGGCGGCTCTGATACAGGGTGTCCATACTCAGCTCACACGGCTTGGACAGCCGGCCGAGCTAATGCCCGAGCGGCCAGTTCCGATGATCCCGATCAAGAAGACGATCACGCCGGATGCGATCATCTCGCTGGAGGACGGCAAGCCCTACAAGTCGCTCAAGCGGCACCTGTCGGGCCGGGGCCTGACGCCGGAGCAGTACCGCGAGAAGTGGGGCCTGCCGCCGGATTACCCGATGGTGGCGGCCAACTACGCCGCTCAGCGATCTCAGCTTGCTAAAGCCGCGGGGCTTGGGCGTAAAGCTTAGTGAATTCTGCAATACGGCACAATGTGGTGGTCGGAACGACCACCACAGCAACGAAGCGCACAGGTCATACTTACGTAGATTTGCAACGCAAAGATGAATTTGAAATCTCAGACTGCAATCTAAAAAATCGGTTGTGGATTATTATCGAGCGCTGCCGATCCTAGTAGCGAATGTGTATTATTCGACACACTAGGAGTGTGTCTATGAATGACTTCGAGGTTGGCATACCTGAACCTAAGGTGCAGATTATCGAACTAGTTGCAAGGATCGTATCTGCCTACGTAGCAAACAACTCTACTCCTCATGACGGTTTGCCAAATCTGATCGCGATGGTGAACCGCGCTTTGAGCGAACTCGGCAAATCTTCGCCGTCTGTTGTTGAAGAGACAGCTAAAGCTACTTCAGCGCAGATCAAAAAATCTATCACTCCCGACTATCTTATCAGCTTCATCGACGGAAAAATGTACAAGTCGATGAAGCGGCATCTGACGAAGAACGGGCTGACACCTGACGAGTACCGCCGGAAGTACGGTTTGCCAGTCGATTACCCCATGGTGGCACCGAACTATGCGGCCCAACGGTCCGAACTCGCCAAGAGCCTCGGGCTTGGTCAGCTGCGCCGGAAGGCCACTGAGGCGAGCACGCCTGCCGAGCCAAAGAAGGGACGTGGGCGGCCGAAGTAGGCTGCCGCCGCGGAGTAGCGCAGACGGGTTCTGCCTACATGACTTCTGGGCTGGATGGAGAGCTTGAGGCTTAACCCCTTTCGAAGACCAACTACCCCGGAGGCGTCACGCCATGTTGGCCTCTGATGTGCTGATATGGAGCCACGGCATGACATGATCACCTCACGCCCCGCCCGGCATCGTCCTGGCGGGGCTTTTCGTTCCTGCCTCAGTCCGAGGCCGATCCGATTGCGAACTCCATGCCTCGGCCAGGTCCCTGATCAGTGTAATCGATTAGTGTGTAGCCGCGCTCCGTGAGGGCCGCCTCCAGGCTGTCGCGGTGCTTGCGGAACATCTGTCCGATCGCGAGGGGAGTGAGCCGGGGATTACCCTGCCGGAGCTGATCCACGCCGACCTGAAGCGGGACGCCTTCCCGGTCTGCGATCCGCACAAGGGCGGAAGCTAACTCTGTTGCCTTCGTTTCAGAGGCTGACTTCACCTTGAATGCCATAGCGTAATCCTTGACCTGAATTCCGTTCGCCTCAGCCGCCCGCGATCTGCTCGGCGAAATCCTCCGGGATCTCTCCGAACCGGCCCAGGATCGAGACCCCGTCCAGCTCGCCGGTCTCGTCGTCAGCCACGATCTTGAGCGCCGCTGCGCCCGGCATCCGTGCGGCGATCGCCTCGGCCCGCTTCAGCGCTCCACTTTCGGTCGGCGCCACGTCGCGCGTGCCAGGGCGCAGCTTCTTGCGGTGGATCTCAAACGTCTGAACCACGAACGTCGTCCGCATCGCCATTGCCGGCCTCCCGCATGTTCTGATTTTGTTCTAGCATTCGACCAGGCGGAAGTCTCGCGGGGGTGAGTGCGGCATGGGACAGGGGCGGGGCATCGGCGGCGCGAAGGTCACCTGCCTCGCTCAGTACCCCTATGTGATCGTGCGCGTGGCCTGCGGGATGTGCGCGTCCCGGCGCGGCTCGTACCGGCTGGCTCGCCTCGCTGAGCGTTTCGGCGCCGACACACCGCTAGAGCGCGTGCTCGAGGGGATCGCAGCCGACTGCCCTTACCCGCCGCCGGACAAGGTGCGGGGCAACCAGTATCACCCGCGGTGCCACGCCTACTTCCCGGACCTTGTCGAAGCGCCCCGCCCGCCGGATCTGCCGCCGGCTCTCACCAAACTGCGCGTGCTACCAGGCGGCAAGGGCTGATCGCCCAGACGGCATAGGCGCGGGCCCGCTCGGCGGCTACGATCCCGGCCCATGTGCAACCTCTACAGCCTCACCCGATCACCGGACGAGATCCGGCGCACCTTCGCGGTGATCCGCGACGAGACCGGCAACCTGCCGCCGCTGCCTGGGATCTTCCCCGACCAGATGGCGCCCGTGGTGCGCTCGGGCGAGGACGGGCGCGAGCTGACGATGATGCGGTGGGGCTTCCCACCGCCGCCTCGCGTGGGCAACCAGCCCGTCACCAA
>NZ_JBHZEO010000002.1:0-43002 GCF_042748905.1 Methylobacterium carpenticola | reverse complement strand
GCCGAAGGAGGACAGCTTCACGGTCTCGCCCGAGACAAGGCAATCGCTGATCTCCGACAGCACCGTCTCCACAAGGGCCGCAGACTCGACCCGTGACAGGCCCACTCGCTGATAGACAGCCTCGGTCAGGTCAGCCCGCGTGACCGTCTTGCCTGCCATTCTGCGCCTTTCCCCGATCGCCGATCATTTTCGCCTAGCATTACAGTTGCATGGTGTTGCGCCTATCTGAAGGTTTTGGACGGAGAGCCCGATGCCCTCAGCCTCGTTGGAGACCACGTTGGAGCTCTGGTCGACGTCGCTGCGCGAGGCCAAGCAGCGCATGCGACCGCTGTTTGCCGCTCCCAGTGTCGCCGCCTCCGCGAACGCCTTCCTGGATGGGCTGCTCGGGGGCGAGCGGCGCAAGACTGGCTGGATGCGCGCGGAAGCAGCCGGGGATCCTGGGCCCTGGCGTCAGCAGGCGATCCTGGGCCGCAGTCACTGGGACGCGGACGCTCTGCGCGACGTGGTACGCGACCTCGTGATCGAGACGCTTGCCTCACCAGATGCGACCCTCGTGCTCGACGAAACCGGCTTTCTCAAGCAGGGCAAAGCCTCGTGCGGCGTCGGCCGTCAGTACACGGGCTCGGCCGGCAAGATCACGAACTGCCAGATCGGCGTGTTCGCGGCCTACGTCTCGGATCAGGGGCACGCCTTCATCGACCGTCAGCTGTATCTACCCAAAGCGTGGAGCGGTGATCCAGCGCGTAGGCGGGCGGCGCATGTTCCCGACGAGATCGCCTTTTCGACCAAGCCACAGCTGGCGCGGGGGATGATCCAGCGCGCGATCGCCGCGGGGGTGCCGTTTGCCTGGGTGGCGGCGGACAGCGTCTACGGGGTGAGCGAGATCGAGATGGCGCTGCGGCGCGCCTCCAAAGGCTACGTGCTGGGCGTCACCGGCCAACACAGCTTCTGGTCCTGGATCACCGAACGTCCCATTGCCGGCACGGCCGAGGAGATCGCCAAGGCTCTCTCGGAGACGGACTGGGTCCGCTTATCAGCTGGGGCGGGCACGAAGGGCGCACGCCTGTTCGACTGGGCCTACCTGCCCCTGGCCACCCTGCCGGCCAGCGCCGTGGATCCGGCCCTCGATGAGAGCGAGTGGACGCGCGGCTTGCTGGTCCGGCGCAGCCTCTCGGACGGGGCTCTGGCCTACTTCACGACCTGGTGCCCGGCCGGGACACCCGTCTCGACGCTGGTGGCGGTGGAGGGCCGGCGCTGGGCGATCGAGGACGCCTTCGAGACCGCCAAGACGGAACTCGGCTTGGCCCACAACGAGAGCCGCTCCTGGCATGGCTGGCACCGGCACGTCTCGCTGGTGATGCTGGCCTTTGCGATGCTGGCGCGGGTGCGCCGATTGGCGAACGGCGCGCCCCCAAAAACCGCGCTCATCGCCACGCTCGCCGGTGCCCTGGTCGGTCCAGGAGATCCGGCGCGTGGCGATGCGGCTGGCACAGCGACGCATTGAGCCCGCTGTCGTCATTGCATGGTCAGCCTGGAGACGCGCTCATCAAGCGGCAGCCCGAGAAGCATATCTGAAACGCCGCATGCAACTGTAATGCTAGTTGGTGGATAGAGGCGGGGCCGTCTATCGCACCACCTCAATGCTGATGTCGGTCGTCAGCTTCTTCCAGGCTCGGTCGGTGGTGACCGCCACAGCCTTATGGCTCGCCGCGAGCGCCAGGCAGGCACGATCACCGAGTGACAGACCAGCCTCTCGCGTGATGGTTCGTAGGGCTCCGGCGGTTTCGCCCTGGGCCTGATCCAGGGGCACGACGTCGAGATCCAACTCATGCAGATCCGCCACTGCCTCATCCGGCGTCTGCCCGCGGTCGACTAGCTTGCTAATCACCTCGGCCAAGTTCGCGGCACTGATGCAGGCGCTGTGGAGCACGGCCTCCACACGATCCGCTCCCGGCTCATCGAACAGCAGGCAGAGCAGGGCAGACGCATCGAGGACGTAGGCCGCCTTACTCACGACCAGCCTCGTCGCGGCGCTCCGCAATCAGCTCGTCGGACACCAAGCCCTCCGCGGGTGCCAGTGCACGAAGCTTGGCCTGAATGCGTCGCAGGGCTGATCGAGCCGGGCGGATGCGTAGCTCGTCGCCGTGCAGCTCCATGAACACGGTATCGCCTTTGGTGATCCCCATGCTTTCGCGAAAGGCGGCAGGCACAATGATGCGGCCACCCTCCACAACTTTTCCCTTCACCACCGACATGGCGAACTCCCGCTGGAGGCCAGAATGCCACCTCTGGTGTAGCAAACCGCGCCTGGTGCAGGAAGCGTGCGCATGTCACTTCATGCCTAATTGTCCTTACCGCCGCCGAGCAGAAAGGGTGGACCGCTCACACCAGAGGCGGCCCGAGTTGTACTGTCACGAAATCCATCTCTTCGACCGTCTATCGATCATAGACAGAATGACGGGTTTCGTGACACGCTCCAGCCGGTTTGAACGGCTCAGCTCGTATTGTCACTTTAACGACCGTTTTCCTGACATTGCGGGCAAGGACTGCTGGTCGGCTCGCTGGGAGCGAGAGCAGCTCGCGGGCGGCTGGACAGATATCTCTATCGAACCCGATCACATGAACAAATGTAGCCTATATTGCAAACCTAACAGGAACATGTATAACAGATGTGATAGCCGCTCCCCGACGGAGCTGCGGTCCGGGTGGCTAGCCAGGCCAGCTCCGGGTGACCGTGGAAAAAGCCGGATGGCACCGGCAGCAAGCGGCCTTTGTGCCGCAGGAGTGGGAACGGGTCGCCCCGACCCCACAGAGAGCCGGGCGGCTGATCGATGGTCCTCTCGGTGGTTCCGCGTCAGACCTCGCGAGAGGTGAAGCAGCGAGTAAAGGCCGACCGCCTGACCCCGGCCTCCCTGATCAGGGTTTCGTCCATCAATCTGTGACCGGCTCGTACAGCGGCTCCGGCCCGTCAGGCCTGTCAGGCTTCGCCTCGCGTAGGCGAAGCTATGCCCTCTCCCCAGCCCACCAACCCATCAGGTTCTCGCAAGAGTAAATGGCAATCACCGATCAAGCGCAGCGGCTGTCGCTGCTGCGCATCTGCTCAACGTCATGCTCCCAGACAAGTAGGCTACTTCGTAGCCCTAGGGTCGCCTCAGCACTTGCCCGCAGCGACAGCGGCGCCATACAGCGGCGCCATGCAAGTGATCGGCTGATGGGGCCAATCACTGAGCTTCGCGATCTGGCCGCTGCGGGCACTGCAGGAAGGCGAAGATGACAAAGCCGACCAGTCGATCGACCACTGCCATAACAACGAAACCTTACAAGCCGAAGCCGGCCGAGGAGGCGGCCTTGACCGCCTATCGCGCCCGCCGGGCCAAGCGCCCGTCCGCTCACGTGAAGGTCACCAAGACCAAGACAGGCTCCGCGATCGGTCCGGATCATCCCGACCTCGCGATCGGCACCATCACGCTGATGAACGCGATGGGCACGGCGAGCACCGATTTCATGCACGGCTTGCTCACCCAGCTCTCGAACGCGGCCAGCCAGGGGCGCGAGCCGGACGAGGCCGGCATCAACTTCATGCTGTCCGTCGTAAACGGGATCGGCCCGCGCGACGAGGTCGAGGCCATGCTGGCCAGCCAGATGGCGGCCGTGCACATGGCCACCATGACCTTCGCGCGCCGCCTCACACACGTGGAGACGCTGCCTCAGCAGGACAGCGCCGAGAGGGCGTTCAACAAGCTCGCCCGCACCTTTACGACCCAGGTCGAGGCTTTGAAGAGGTACCGCAGCGATGGGCACCAGACGGTCCGGGTCGAGCGGGTCACGGTCGAGGCCGGTGGGCAGGCGATCGTTGGTGCGGTGACCGCGCCGACGGGCGGGGACGGGGGACGCGATGGAAACTGAGGGCAACCCCATGCGCAGTAAATTTGCCATGCATCTCAGTCCGCGATGCGGGGCGAGAACGCGCAGTGGGCGCCCGTGCGGCGGACCGGCGATGCCGAACGGGCGCTGCCGCATGCACGGCGGCCAATCACCTGGGGCGCCGAAGGGCCAAGCGAACGGCATGTACCGGCACGGCCGCCACACGAACGAGGCCCTCGCGCAGCGGCGTGAGCTGAACACCTGGGTGAGGATGCTGAGGCGGACAGCTCGGGAGATTGGCTAGGTGGAGCGCTCTACGGTCTTGTGGGAGCCCGGATTGGCACCACGGTGATGAGCCGGGCAACGTCGCCGCCCGGCTCGACCCGCCAGACGGAGCGCGCCAACGGGTTGCGGCCGTCCGGTGATGGGATCGCTCCCTCGAATACAAGGGTAACTGGCTCGCCGTCGGGCAAGGGACGGCCGGGCTGGACGCGGACGTGCCCCGTCAGAGCGGCCGCAAACTCCGCGGGGCGCTCGCGCGAGAAGCCGAAGGACAGGAAGAACTTGGCCTTTGAGCCGCCCCTCGGATGCGAGAGGTCGAGCAGATAGGAGACGACCTTCTCGTGAGGAACCTCAAAGCCGGATGGAAACGGTGCAGGCTCGCTCACGGTGCCGAGCGGCCAACGAGCCTCAGGCTCGCAGCAGGCACGGCCACGATCGCACCCTCCGGTTCGGAGAACTCAACGGCTATCGTCGCGCCGCCATCCCACACGCCCACGACTGTGCCCTCCGCTCCGGCTGCGACTTGATTGCCGTCGAGGGTCTTGGCGTCCGCGAGCAGGACGACATCGTCCAGCTCCCGAAGCGCGGGGCTCGGGCCGTCCTTGCGCAGCAAGTAGAGGACTTCAACGGACATGCCGAAACGATAGTGCATGTTTCGCGCGGTGCAAGGCGGTGGTGGGAGGCTTTCGAGGCCTGCAGGCCCTTCCTGCCTCCTCCCTCAAGTGTCGGCCTTTCGCGATCGCCCGCGTCCTCTCTTCGGTCCAGCGACGATTTTGGTGTCGTGGGCGGTCAGCTTCTCGGCGGCGCGCCGGTGGCAGATCTGCCCGAGGCCGAAACTCTTGGCGACTTCGGAGCGCGCCGCGGCGTAGCTTGTGGAGGAAACCACCTGAGCCCGCGATCTGGGGGTCTCAGGTCGCGTGCGGTCCTCGGAAGAGGTCGCCCAACGCCTTCCTGCTGAACAGCGTGAGCCAGCGGCGGCGTCGATGCTCGGGCCGGTCGTGGATCATATGGCAGCGCTGACAGAGGGCCATCAGGTTGGTGTCTGAGTTGTCGGAGGTGTCGTGGTTGCGGTGCGCCGCCGCCAGCACCACGCGCGTCGTGCGGACCTCCGCCAGCAGGTCCACTGACGGGGCGCGCCGCAAAGGCCGACCTCGGCCATTCCGCCACGTCCCGACCTCCGTATCCCACCAGCGGCCATCCGAGAGGCAGACGACGCGCTCCAGGTGCGGCCGGCCGCAGCCTTCGCACCGCCCGCCCGCGCGCTGAAAGCGGATCGCGGCTGAGAGCTCGGGCCAGTCGATCGGATAGAAGCCGCGGTGCTCGCGTCGGATCGGCATCCCCTCAGCCCTTCCTCGCTGCCGACTGGCTGTTGGCTCGCGCCTGCGGAAAGTAGCGGTAGAAGGTGTAGCGGCTGACACCGAGGCGCTTAGCGATCTCAGCCACCGAGATGTTGCCCGCCGCCAGGAGCGCCCGCCCGACCTCAAGATCGGCGTCGGACAAGGCCTTCGGCCGCCCACCCTTGCGGCCACGCGCCAGGGCAGCCTTGAGGCCCTCCATGGTTCGCTCGCGGTTGAGGTCGAGGAAGTACTCGGCCATCGCGCCATGCATCTGCAGGGCGAAGCGCCCATGCGCGCTGTCGCTGTCGAACTGCTCGGTGAGGCTGCGGAAGTGGACGTGCTGCCGGCGCAGGCCGTCGATGGTGCGCATCATCTCGACGAGCGAGCGGCCGAGACGGTCGAGCTTCCAGACCACCAGCACGTCGTCGGGACGCAGGAAGGCGAGCGCCGCCTCGAACTCGGGGCGCTTGGTGCCAGCCTTGCCGGACTTCTTTTCCTCGAAGAGGCGCGCGCACCCGGCCTTGGTGAGCGCATCGCGCTGAAGGTCGAGGTTCTGGTCCTGAGTGGAGACCCGGGCGTATCCGACGAGCATGTCAGGATAGTAGCGCGGGATGGTTTTTCTGACAGTTGTTTTCCTACCACGGTTTCGTGACATTCGCGGCCGCGCGGCGCTCTCGCGTCAGGTGCGTCAACCGAGGCGGCTCTCCGCCATGTAAGGAAAACGGTCGTTTTGTTGACAAGTAGACGTTAGCAGCAGAATGACTGCTCAGGATGGTAAGCGGGAATGGCTATCCAGGCTGCGGGAGCTTTTGCTGATGACGAAGCTTGGGACCGGAGGGCTGCCGCCTCAGACGAGAGCGAAAGTGCTGAGCAGCTGGTCCGTAGTGTATGGCTTGGGCAAGAACCGGCCGGAACCTGGAACGTCCGGCGTGTGCAGCCTGACGCGGCCAGAGGTGAGGACCAGCCGGATATGAGGCCAGCGCGCCGACACCCGGGCGGCCAGCTCCAGGCCGTTCAGGGAACCAGGCATCTCAATGTCGGTGAACAGCGCGCCGATCGTCGGGTCGATCTCAAGAATGATCAAGGCAACATCGGCGTTCTCGGCCTCGATCACAGCGAAGCCAGCCTCCTCCAACATATCGACGGCGGCTAGGCGGACGAGATCCTCGTCCTCGACGACCAGCACGACGGGCAGGGAGGTAGTGTGGGCCAATGACATGAAATCCCAACCCGGTTAGCCGGCTGCAAGTGCGATCATCACCTTGACGGCTAGGCGCCGCGCGACGTCGCTGACACCTCCCTTCAGGATGCGGGCAACCCACGCGTTTGCAGAGACGGCAGCTCCGATGTCGAGGGTGATGCCAGGTGCGATAAGGCGCGGGCCAGGCCTAGCACTACTTGGGCAGATTCTCTGAAAAATCTTTTTGTGTCAATGACTTAGCGAAAAGGACCATTTCCGCTAACTCGTTGATCACGCTGCGCAGGATGGTTCTCCATGCGGTCGAGCGCGCTCCTGAACGCCACAATGGCAACGGGAGCGCGCCCGGCCACCATCAGGAGGTCAGTCCCGATGGTCCTGCGCAGTGCTCCCCCATCAATCCGGACCTGTGCCCGGCCGTTGTCCGCGGGGATCAACGCTTCTGCGGGCTTTTCCCGAGCCCGTTAGCCTTTGCGAGTTCGGAACGCTGGGTGGTGTAGCTGGCCGCCACCATCGGATAGTCCGACGGCAGCCCCCATTTGTAGCGGTACTCCTCCGGCGTGAGCCCGCGTATGGCGAGGTGGCGTTTGAGAGTCTTGTAGGGCTTACCGTCCTCGAGCGAGATGATGTGGTCGGGCGTCACCGTCTTCTTGATCGGCACGGGCGGGACAAGCGGCTCGGCCTCGGGCTCTGCAGGCTGACCGAGGCTGCGGAACTGGTCGTACACGTGCTGGATCAGCGCCGGCAGCTCCCCGACCGGCACATTGTTGCACGAGACGTAGGCCGACACGGTCGCCGCGGCCAGCGTCATGATGTTAAAGTCGGATGCGCCTTCGTCAGTCATGTACATACCGTTCTGTAAAATGCGGCTGTCCAAAGCGGACAACAGTGTGGTCCAAGAATTCTTCTATGTTGCTATTAACGTGAATGGGCTCGCATGGAAGCTGGCAGCGTGCTCAGATCATCGAATAAATTCGACTCAATAGTCGATATTTTCTTCGATGACGACGGCGAGAGCGGCCATGATAACGCGCTCCCCTCTTTGATCGCGGACATCGATGCGGATCTGGGACGCATGTGTGCCCGGCTGCCTGTGGATGATTAACTCGCCCAGCAGGCGCTGCACCTCGCCTCGAACCGCGTTGAGGTCGGGAAACTCATGCCCCTGTTTATCTTCGGTTGCCCATCCATCGTAGATATCGAAGTAAAACTGCGGCATTCCACCTCCGCCGCTGGAATGCCCGGAAGCCCTTGTTTCATGGCGTGAGCACACTGTGGCATAAGCTCCTCGCTCCGGATCGGCTCAGATGCCCTAAACCGTCGGCCATCCCACCGATGGGAAGGATGAAATGCGCACCGTTTTTTCGACTAAATGCATTCACCCGCGGGATCGATTTGATTATTGGATGGATTTTGTTCGGCGCAACATCATAGTAAATGATGCTAAGCCGGTTTGCAGGAAGGATTTTGAAGTTGAACTGAAAACAACATCTGTTTGCGGAATAGAAATATCTATCACGAAAAGCTCTGCGATTTCAGTCACGCACACACAGCGGCACGCTAAGCAAGCCAGTGCGGATGACCTGTTTATTTTCATGCCAGTCGTCGGCTTTAAGAAGCTCGAACAGGATGGACGGCAAGTTTGCCTAACCAGAGGACAATTTGCCTTGATCGATCTGAAGCATCCACATTGCGGCCAATTCTCAGACGCTTCGGAAGTGATTACCTACAGAATAAGCCGACAAAAGCTTGAGAGCCGCGTGGGCAACATCGACTGTCTTACTGCGCGATCTGTGACGCCAGGCACCCCAGAGGGCAGTCTGGCGTCGGCCTACCTGGAAATGCTCCCGTTGCGGGCGAGCGGCTTGGGCGAGGCCGCACAAGCCCTTGCCGAGGCCCACCTGCTGGATCTGGTCGCCCTTTCCCTCACAAAGGCGGCGGATGGAACGATACCCCGCACCTCCTCGGTTCGGGCGGTCGTCCGGATGACGGTGCGTGCTGAGATCGAGGCACGGCTGGCTGATCCTTCTCTCGACGCGGACACGATCGCCAGCGCGGCTGGCGTGAGTGTGAAGTACGCCAATGCCATTCTTGCCGAAGAGGACACCTCGATCCGCCAGCTCCTGCAAGCGCGGCGCCTGGCACGCTGTCGGCACGCCCTTGAAGATCCCGCCCAGCTGCATCGCTCGGTGAGCGAGATCGCCTATGGCTGGGGGTTCTCGGACATGACCCACTTTGGCCGGCGGTTCAAAGCCGCCTACGGTCTGCTGCCCAGTGAGTGCCGCCGCCGCGGGACGGGCGAAGGCGGCAACAGCCGACCCTGATCGACGTCCCAGGAGCGAAACACCTTGGCCATGAGTTAAGTGAACCACTCTCCGCCCCCGCCGTCGAGAGGATTACTCGGACGGGCTCCTAGCTGTCTGGATGCGAGGCCTCCTTGGCGTCTGCGACAACCTTGAGCGCTGCGCCGAGTGCGTCCGGGATCAGGCGGCTTGGTGACCGGCTTGGCGAAGTCGGGTTTCGCCTTCCGACGGTGGCCGAACCGGCGTCGCTCCCCGGCCAGCGCCCGCATCGAACCATGGCAAGATCCGCCCCCACGAGGGTACACGCCAGCCGCTCGCTCATCTCGAACGCTGTCTGGAGATGAGCGACCGCGGCCCGCTTGACGGCGTGCGTCAGAACTTTTTGAGAGGAGATCCTTCAGGCCGGCGTTGACGAGCATGGCGTCGGCGAGAAGGCGCTTGAGCTTGGCGTTCTCGTCCTCCAGTGCCTTGAGGCAACGCCCTCCGACACGTCCAGGCCACCGTACTTCGCCTTCCAGGCGTAGATCGTCGCCGTGCTGATGCCGTGCTGGCGACCGCCGTCGGCGGTGGTCGCGCCCGCTTCCTGCTCGCCCAAGATCGCAATCACCTGCTCGTCCGTGAACCACAATCGCTTCATGGTCCGGTCTTTCCAGGGCGCCGATCTCTATCCTCAAACGGCCGAGAAAACGGGAGACAGGTCACCGGACGAGATGACGTCGAGAGAAGCTTACGGCTTGGACGATGAACCGGTTTCAGCGTCTTCGTCGAGGACGCGCACCGTCGCCGTCATGCCCGCCGCGATGTGAAGATCGTGAGGCCATTGCTTGACCTCGATCCGGATCGGAATGCGCTGAGCGAGGCGGACCCAGGTGAACACGGGGTTGACCGCCGGCAGGCCCGCAACCCCGGGCGCTGCGTTGGGATCAGTGATCCCATAGCCGAGGCTCTCGACGCGGCCGTGGATCGTCGTTCCGCCATAGCCCATCAGCACGATGTTGGCCGAGGTGCCGACACGGATCTGCGTGAGCTGCGTCTCCTCGAAGTAGCCGGTGACCCAGTAGCTGTCCGCATTGATGAGCGTCATCGCCGGCTGTCCGACCACCGCATAAGTGCCGGCCTGGAGCAGGAGATTGGTGACATAGCCGTTCACGGGCGAGCGCACCTCCGTCCGGTCGAGGTTGAGCTTCGCGTTGGCAAGGTCCACGATGGCACCCTGGTAGGTGGCCTGGGCAGCCTGCGCGTTGCTCTCGTAGGTCTCCCGCTCCTCGGCCGTGACCGCCAGGTCGCTCAGCTTCTCACGCCGCATCGCCTCGGCCCGGGCATTCGTCATCTGCGCCTGCGCACGGTCCAGGGCCGCCTGCGCCCGCTCGACAGCGATCCGGAAGTCCCGATCGTCGATGCGGAACAGGACATCACCCTTGTGCACGATTTGGTTGTCGGAGACGAGCACGTCTGTCACCCGCCCCGGCACCTCGGGTGCGATCTGCGCGGTGTACGCGCGCACGACGCCGTCACGAGTCCACGGGGTGTAGACATAGTAGGCCCAGGCGAGCCAGCCAAGCAGGCCGGACCCGATCAGAGCCACCGCGACCGCGAAGAGGCCGAAGGCGGAGGGTGCCTTGGGGGCTGGGAGCGGGGCGGGACGGACGGGCGTCGCCGCGGCGCCCTCATGTTCAGCGAGGAGCATGGTTAGACCCTCCCGAGCAGGAGAACGAGGCCGGACAGGATTGTCAGGAACAGCGCCAGTTCAAGAGCCGGCGAGCGGGTCCAGGCGAGGTCTGCCGGCAGGCGGCGCAGAGCAGCCAGAGCACCACAGGCACCTGCGACCGCGGCAGGGATGCAGAGAGCGAAGGGCGCCACGAACACGCCCATCACGTTGATCTCGCGCAAGGGCAACATCACGGTAACCTCCAGGCCCGTTGGGGGAGAATGATGCGGAAGGCCGCGATCGTGAAGGCGACGCCCGCAAAGACCGCCATGGCCTCGTTGAGCGAGGATGAGAGGTCGTACTGCATGGGATTGGTCGGCTGGACGGCGAGCAGGAAGGAGATGTTGTAGCCGAGAGTCGGCGCAATGGTCCGCCGGTCGGTCATGCCGATGCCACCCATGAACAGGAACGGGAACAGCGCAAGAGCAAGCAGTCCAAAAGACGGTGTTGTCGTGAGGGCCGCGTACTTGAGGAACAACCCACAGACTTGTCCGAGGGCGGCGCCCCAGAGGCAGTTCCATGCCTGCTGGTCGGCATTCGGCATGGTGGTGAACATCAGCGCGAGGCTCGCGGCCAGGATCACGAAGATGCCGCCGGATGGCCAAGCGGTCGCGATCCAGATGATCCACGCGACCCCGACCATCACGAAGGTGCGCACGGCATTGGCGACGACCGTGGCCGGAGATGGCAACACCATGAGCGGTGGTGGGCTAGTGCCGGGCCCGTGCAGGATCTCGGCGAGTGTGCTCGCGACGGTGACGCAGACGACCCCGAGGATGATGCTGGAGGTGCGTTCCAGCGCCACGGCGAAGGCCGACAGCGGGGTGGTCGCGCTTAAGACGACGACGAGCACGGCCGTGAGGCCGGCGAGCGCCGCTCCGTAAGACCCGAGCCCCAGCAGTCGGCCGCCGATGATGGCAGTCAGCGACAGCCATAGGGTGAGGAAGAGCCCCATCGCGACGGGGCTCTGTGCGAAGGCTGCGATCCCGACGAGGCCTACGACGAGGCCAAGCATGGTTCCGCCGGCCCTTGAGAGGCCCTTAAGCGCGACCTGACCGCGAGATGGGAGGGCGAGGGACATCACCGTCCAGGCCGCCCAGCGCGGGTTGTCGAGTTGGAGCCACATCGCCAGCCAGAGAGCCACGAGTGCAGCGGCTGCGACACGCACCCCGAACAGCACCACCGAGACGGCTTGCCGGTGAGGCAAGGCCGGATGCTGTGCTTGGGCCTGTTGGGCGGTGACCACGTTCGTCATCTGCAGCCTCCGATCCGAGAAATGCTCCTCTATCCCGCCGATCTCGGAACAAGTACCCGGGCAATTCCTGCGAGGTGTGGTTCGCCTCTATTTCGGCGACGATGCAGAAAATATTTCTGTATATATAGTATCGCTATCATCTTATTGCGCAAGCAAAGCATGCGTTCGTTGAACAGCATTAAACATTGGTATTATCCAGATTTGTAGGATCCAGGTCCTCTCACCTTGGCTGTGAATCAGCTTGGTTGCGACCACGTCGACCGTCGCCGCCGCCTTCTGCGTCGGGGCTGTGCCGACCTTGCGCCTGATGTCCTTTATGGTCGCGCGCACGGCCTCATCGTCGGTCGGATCAGGCGTCTTGGTAAGCTTGTTCGGCGACATGGGCGCCGGCACGGATCCAGAGAGGTATAGTCCTGGCTTCACTTCCCTACTGGCCTTGCGACCGCCCCTGCCTAAAACCGGGGTCTAATTGAACCTGGACCTAAGTGCCTTTTACAGTCCAATCGAATATCAGAATTGCCCCCCTATCGACAATTTTGCATGCAATTTCGGCAGTAGACGGAAATTTATTATCAATTAACTATCGCAAACTAATCACAACGGTCGTGCATTTCCGCCGTAGAAGGCGCCTAGCGAGGTAGACCGTGTCTCTGCAAGCCATATCCATCCGTAGTAAGCTGATTGTCGCATTTACAATTCTAACCATATTCGTAGTCGGTTTAGGTTTTCTGGGGCTAACCAGTACGCAGCATATGCGAGAGCAGGCCGTCAATATCGAGACAAACTGGCTGCCCAGCATGCGTGTTCTCGGAGAAATTGACACGCTTACAGCACGTACTAGCGGCTCGCTTCTCCGACATACACAAGCTACCGACCCAGCCTTGGTTGCAAGTATTGAAAAAGATACCGAGCGTTTTAGTAAAAAACTTGAAGACAAAAAGGCGCTATATGCTCCCATGATTAGCTCTCCCGAGGAGCGTGCGCTCTACGATGTGTTCATTCGGGAAAGCCGCAATTTCGATACTATCCGGCTATCTGTTCTGGATCTCTCTCGGAATGGCCAAAAATCTCAGGCCTATGAGTTGTATGAAAAGAAGGGCATCGCTCCCCGTCGAGCGGCATCTGAAGCGCTCGATAAGTTAATCGCCCTAAACACTGAGGGTGCCGTTAGGGCACAAGCCGATAGCAAAGACGTTTTCGAAAGCACACGAACGCTCGGAGTTGTCGCTGTTGTCCTCGGCCTTGTGCTCTCAATCGTCTCAGCTGTTTTGATCGTCAGGGGAGTGACGCGTGGTATCCGTTCCGTCGTGCAGCCCATGCAGGCGCTGGCGAGCGGCAATCTTGTAGTGAACATCCCCTATCAGGGGGAGAAGACCGAGATCGGCGTCATCGCGGACGCTGTCCAAGTCTTCAAGGACGGGCTCATCCGGATGCGGGCGCTGGAAGAGGAGGCGGCCTTGGCTCGTGCCGGCGCGGAGGCGCAGCGCAAGGCTGCGATGCGTGAGCTTGCTGATGGCTTGGAGCGTGCCGTGGGCGGCATTGTCGGCATGGTCTCCGCCTCAGCCACCGAGTTGCAAGCTACCGCACAAAGCATGACGGCAACGGCTACCGAGACTGCCAGCCAATCGGTCACGGTTGCGGCCGCGGCTGAAGAAGCGGCCTCGAATGTCTCTACTGTGGCCGCTGCCGCCGAGGAGCTGGGCGTCTCTGTGCAGGAGATTGGTCGCCAAGTCAGCGGTTCTGCAACCCTCGCCCAGGCGGCAGCCGGTGAGGCAGAGCAGACCGCGGCTCATGTTCAGGAACTGAGTGCGGCTGTTGCCCGGATCGGCGATGTTGTGACGATCATCACCAGCATCGCGAGCCAGACCAACTTACTGGCGCTCAACGCGACAATCGAGGCTGCTCGGGCCGGCGAGGCCGGTCGCGGCTTCGCGGTTGTGGCGTCCGAAGTAAAGCAACTCGCCAGCCAAACTGCCAAGGCGACTGAGGAGATCGGCGGGCAAATCGGCCGGATCCAGGGATCAACGACCCAGGCCGTTTCTGCTATCGGATCCATCACGGCTCGTATTCGCGAAATCAGCGCGGTCGCAACGACAATTGCTGCGGCGGTTGAGGAGCAGGGAGCAGCTACGCAGGAAATCGTCCGCAACGTAGCGCAGGCTGCCGCTGGTACAGGTGAGGTCACAAGCAACATCGCTGGGGTGGCGGGAGCCGCCGAAGAGACGGGCGCTGCCGCGAGCCAGGTGCTCGGAGCAGCCTCTGAGATGTCCCGTCAGTCCGAGCAGCTGAGCAGTGAGGTGGGACGTTTCCTTGCGACGGTTCGGGCTGCTTAAGCTGGTCCTATCGTGTGAGATCCGCCGATGGCGGATCTCATCCGGCAAAGCCGGTGGAGGAGAGCCTCAACCGGCGTTTTCTACGCTTTGCAGTCCTGGAGCGTTGGATAGCTGGTTCCATACGCCGAGCTTATGCGAGCAGCACAGCCTAGGTCCAGCCTTCGCCACCCCCGCCCGAAATCCGCGATCCTAGAGTTTGAATTCCAGCTGAAGGGACCTTGCCGCCCAAGCCTCGGTAGACGCTTACCCGTGCAGAACGATGTCGATTTCTGACAAGCTCGATTGTCGTCCTGATGAGACGCCAAAGAGGCTGGCTCAGGCAAGTTGTCTGGAGACGTGCTCTCTGGCTAAGGCTCCTAATACACCTTCAGAGGCAAGCGGTACCTCTTAAATTATCAATACGCGGTACCGCTTAGGAGCTAATTTGGCCTGGCCTTGGCATGAGGTAGTAAGGCGCATGGGCCGGCCAAGCTTAAACGTGAAGTCTACGAACATTCGGCTCTCCGAGGGTGTGCCCGACCGGATCGATGCGCTCCTAGGCAAGGGGCGCCGCGCCGAGTTCATCCGCGAGGCCGTGCTTGCTGAACTGGAGCGGCGGGAGCTGGAGCAACGCGCTCAGGCCACCACCGATGACGCTGCGACCACTGACGCCCAGCTCACCGTAGTCAAACAGGCTCTGAAACTACTAGCTCGCGGGATTGTGTGATTTCATGATCAACAATTGTGAGTTCGATGCCATCGTCGTGGGCTCTGGTGCTGCAGGAGGCTGGGCTGCGAAGGAGCTCACCGAAGGCGGGATGCGCGTGCTACTCCTCGAGGCTGGCCGCAACATCGACCCGATTGAGGATTTTCCGCAGCCAAACAAAGCTGGCCATCACCTCGCGGTCGGCAATCCGCTTGTCGCGCGGTCCAAAGCCGCCCTTCTTGGTGGCCAGTTCGTACAGGCCCGCTGCATCGCGTTCAGCCATCTGACCCAGCAGTTCTTCGTCAATGATCGCGAGAACCCTTACACGACGCCGCCGGACAAACCATTCAATTGGTATCGTGGACGTCAGGTGGGCGGCAAGCTCTACTTGTGGGGGCGCATAGTTTTCCGCATGTCGGACGATGACTTCAAAGCCGCGAGCAGGGACGGACACGGGACCGATTGGCCAATCTCCTACAGCGATCTTGCTCCGCATTACGACAAAGTCGAGACATTTCTCGGCGTCAATGGAACACTTGAGGGAATTCCTGGACTGCCGGACGGGAAATACGCCAAGGCGACGACGCTCAATGCGCCTGAGAAGAAGTTCCGTGCCCTTGTCGGACAGGCATTCCCCAGCGCGCGCATAATACCTACGCGCTTCGTCGCGAACAATCTGTCGCGCATTCCGCTCCCCATCCGGGCCGCGCAGGAGACGGGCCTGCTAACGCTCAGAACCGATGCAATTGTCGAGGCTCTTGATATCAACGAGGCGACAGGACGCGCGACAGGTGTACGCTATATCGACCGGATCACACGACAAGCGCGCTCGGTGCGAGCAAAGTTCGTCATCCTTTGCGCCGGCAGCATAGAGACACTACGCATCTTGATGAATTCACGCTGCAATTGCCATCCAAATGGTGTCGGCAATACGTCCGGGCGGCTCGGTCAGAATTTCATGGATGCGGTACACATTGCGCTTACCGGGCCGCACGAAGACGTGGAAGCCCAAACGCCGGCGGACCAGACTGACGCCTTCGATTTCGGCAAGATCGGTGGCTTCTATGTGCCGCCCTTTCGGGCTCAGGAGCCTGTTGCCGGACCCTATCTACGGGGCTTCGGCATTATGGGCGGCATCGGTCGTGGCTATCCCTTCTGGCATCTAACAGCGCAGGGCGAGATGCTGCCGCGGCCGCAGAATAAGGTGACGCTCGACCCTTACAAACGGGATGCTTGGGGTATTCCAGCAGCGCACGTCGATGTCACCTACTCCGAGAACGAGGAGCGGATGGTCGCGGACGCACTCGCGACGATGAAACGCATGGCTGCGGTTGCGGGTCTCGAGCCGAAGGCGACGCCGATCGGCAAGCCGCTGCACAACCTTGCCTTCAAGATTATGCGCAAGCGCTTGGTAATGAAATCCGGCGCCAGCATTCCTGGCTCGGCGATCCATGAGGTCGGTGGCGCGCCGATGGGGACGGAGGCGAAGAACTCGGTGCTTGACCCGTACAATCGGTGCTGGGATGCAGATAACGTCTTCGTCACTGACGGCGCGTGCTTCGTTTCAAGCGGCGCGCAGAATACCACGTTGACAATCATGGCACTGACTGTGCGTGCCTGTGCCCATATCATCAAGACTCATCGTGCTAGCTCACTAGGGTATGAGGCAGACCAAACTGCTGCTTAATCTTCTGCTATCTAATTCATAAGTGGCCTACCTGCATACTCCCTCTTTGCTAACGCGCCGCCTGCGCCATCACGATAGTCTATGGCAGTCGCTAGGATCTTGAGGCCCTGGCGCGGTCCAGTGGGCGGTGACCGGGAGAACACCCACAGCCGGCGGTCTCTAAAGCCTTTGAGGCGCGGCCGGCACCCCGATCGGAGCACCGAAGCCGATGGAGTGGCCCCCAATTCGGCCGGACACTGGGCGCAACCGTGAGGGCCTGGGCGAAAGCCTAGGCGTGCGCCTATGTCGAACGACACGCAGCGGATCGAGATCATCACCGGGCGCGAGCGCCGCAGGCGCTACACCGCCCACGAGAAGGTGCGCTTCGTCGAGGAGACGATGCAGCCCGGCATGACCGTCTCGGCGGTGGCGCGGATGCACGGCCTCTCGCCGAGCCTGCTATTCGGGTGGAGGCGTCGCATGGCCGAGGGCGGACAGGTGGCGGTGCAGGCCGACGAGGAGGTCGTCGCCGCCAGCCGGGAAGACGCTGGAGGTCGAGGTGCTCAAGGAGGCGCTGACGGTCGCGCGGGTAAAACGTATGGCCCGCCCCGTCTGCAAGCGGATTCGTGCGAGGTGATCTGACCGGTCTGCGCCAACGTATCCGGTCTCGGGGTCATGCCCCGGCCAAGATGGAGTTCCGCGCACCCTGGTCCTCATAAAAGCGTCGGCGTCGAACGCCATTTTTTACACCAGGATCACAGGGTGCCGGATCAACCGTCAGGCCATCTCGCGTCAGCCGCCCGCAGACCTCGTCGATCGCCGAGCTGGGCTGCCCGGACGACCCGTCCCGTTCAGGCCGGCGTAGGCTCGACCTCTTGGCCGCATAGCTCTCCCCGGAGCGCAGCACCGCCCAGGCGATACGCGCGAGCTTGCCGGCAAGCGCCACGACGACCTTGTTCTTGTGCGTGCGCCCGAGAAGGCCGCGAAGCCAGCTCCCCATCGCGGTCGGACTCTCGGCAAGCGACGGCAGCGCCGCCCGCGCGCCGTGGATCAGCAGCGTGCGCAGATAAGTGTTGCCGCGCTTCGTGATCCCAAGGAGACGCGGCTTGCCGCCCGTCGTCGCCTGCCGCGGCACGAGGCCGAGCCAAGCCGCGAGGTCCCGGGCCCGGCGGAACGTCTCGCCCGTGCCGATCGCCGCGACGAGCGCTGTCGCGTTCAAGGCGCCGAAGCCCGGGATGCCGGCCAGACGTCGCGCCGCCGCGTCCGACCGCGCCTGCTGGACAAACTCGGCCGTGAGCGCGGCGATGCGCCGGTCGAGCGCAGCCCATTCTGCGCGCATGTCCTCGATCAGCTGGACGATCCGGCCGCTCAGGAGCGCCGGCGGCTCGGCGTCGTCCAACAGCTCCACCAGGCGGACCTCCAACTGCCGGCGCCCTTTGGCGACCACGATCCCGCGCTCGAGCAGCACGGCGCGCAGCTGGTTGATCAGCGCCGTGCGCTGGACGACGAGACGGGTGCGGGCGCGATGGAGGATCTGAGCGTCGAGCTGCGCCTCGCTCTTGAGCTCGACGAACCGCATGGTCGGCCGCGTCGCCGCCTCCGCGATCGCTTCCGCGTCCCGCTCGTCGTTCTTCTGCGCCTTCACATAGGGCTGCACGTACTCGGGCGACATGAGCCGGACCGCGTGACCTTGGCCGCCCAGAACGCGGCCGAGGTGATGGGCGCCGCAGCAGGCTTCCATCGCGACCGTGCAGGCCGGCAGCGTCGCGGCGAGCCGGACGACGCCCTCTCGCGTCAGCCGGCGCCGCAGCACGACCCGCCCCGTCTCGTCCAGGCCCGCGACGCTGCAGCTATTCTTGCCAAGGTCGATCCCGAGAACCGCGATCTTGGCTGCCGTCTTCATTGTCCGCTCCTCCCCTCTCGTAATTCCGTCAGCGTAGCGCCGAGGGAGCCGGAGGGGCGGGCCATCCCATAAAAGCCGCGTGGCCGCTGCCGTCGCCGCCCGCGGGCTCTTCCCGGTGAAGGTCGTGGCTGACGCGCTCGGTGTGGCCCGCTCCAACCTCGTCGAGCAGATACGGGGCGTGTCTCGGTCGCGTGGCCCCTATCGCCGCGCCGACGACGACACCATCCTCGCCGCCATCCGCGCCATCACGGACGTGCGGCTCACCTACGGCTACCGACGGGTGACGGCGATCCTGAACCGGACGCGGCGCGCCACCGGCGAACCTGCGCTGAACCACAAGCGAGTGTTCCGCCTGATGAAGCGAGACAGCCTGCTCCTCCAGCGCCATACGGGCGAGCGGCCCGTGCGCGCCCACGAGGGTCGCGTGATTGCCCCGGCCTCGAACCAGCGCTGGTCCTCGGACGCGCTGGAGATCGGCTGCTGGAACGGCGAGGTGGTGCGGGTGGCCTTCGCCATCGACACCCATGACCGCGAGGTGATCGCCTGGGTGGCTTCGACGGGCGGGGTCAGCGGCCAGATGGTGCGCGATCTCATGCTGGCCTGCGTCGAGGCGCGCTTCGGTGACCTGCGCACAACCCATCCCGTGCAGTGGCTGGCCGACAACGGCTCTGCCTACACGGCCGCCGAGACGCTGTCCTTCGCGGCAGCCCTCGGCCTTGTGCCCTGCTTCACGCCGGTGCGCTCGCCCGAGAGCAACGGGGTAAGCGAGGCGTTCGTGAAGACGCTCAAGCGCGACTATGCCCGCGTGCAGCCCCGCCCCGACGCCGACACCCTTCTGGCTCGGATTGGCGCCTGGATCACCGACTACAACGAAAACCATCCCCACCGGGGGCTCGGCATGCGCTCGCCCCGCGAGTTCATCCGTGCTCAGATGCGACCAGCCCCGTGTCCGGTCTGATGGGGGCAACTCCACTGGCGACACCCTCGCGGCTGGCATGCTACGCTCCAGTATGGCCGCCAAGCATTCCCGCCACATAGCTCTCACGGCTCCCCTCGCTGACTTCGTCGACGAGCAGGTCGCTAAGGGCGAATATGCTTCAGCCAGCGAAATGGTGCGTGCCGCGCTCCGCCTCCTGATAATCCGGGTGAGCGGTTGCGCGTGAGAGAGCCTGACAGGTGAACCGCGCGCCGCTACTTAATTTCCTGACCCCAATCCTTACGGTTTAAGTGTCTGCAAAACCGTCTTTTCTGGACATTCAAGCTGGAGCAGCGCACGGGCTGCTCGGGACGGAATGCAAGGGTTCGGCGCCGTGAAGGACCTCCTCGTCTGAGGAGTGACGTGGCGGTGCAGCGCGAGTTGAAGTTCTTGCAGCACCTAAAAGCCCTGAGATTGAGACGTGACTAAGTCAATCCTATTCAGCATTTACAAGCCTGATTTTTCGAGTCACCCGCAGCGGCGATCGGTCGGATCGCTAGCAGCTTGTTGATGTTCTCGATCTCCCATTCGTAGCGAGGCATTACGCTGTCGGCTAAACTTTGGCGGACCAACTGCTTCGTGGTCGCAATGGCCTCCGGCGACTTGGCCGAGATCGTGCGCGCGAGGTCGAGGGCCTTGTCCAGCGGTGGCCTGTCGCGGCTCACGTGTGTCACCAATCCCAGAGTAAGGGCTTCCTCGGCGAGGACGCGCCGCCCCGTCAGGAAAAGATCCATGGCGCGCAGGTGACCGAGATGCAGTGGCAACAGGAGTGAGGCGGCTCCTTCGGGGATGATGCCCCGATCCACGAATGGATATTGCAGAAAGGCGCCCGGCCCGGCCACGACCAGATCGCAGTGCAGCAGCATCGTGGCGCCGATGCCCACCGCAGCTCCTTGTACGGCCGCAATCACGGGGCGCGGCAGCGCGTACAGCGCCTCGAGGAAGCGCACCACCGGGCCGCCCGGCAGCTGCGGCCAGTGGGTCGCGAACTCGGCGAGGTCATTTCCGGCGCAGAAGCACTCGCCCTGGCCTGAGAGCACGACCGCGCGCGTATCTGGCATAGCACCGATCTGGCGCAGCACGTCCGTGAGCAGCGTGTAGGCTTCCACGCCAAGCGCATTGCGCTTCTCCGGCCGCCGCAGCTCGACGTGCCACAGGCTGCCGTCAATGGCCTCCGCCCGCATCACGACAGGAACTCCTTCGGCGCGAACGAGGCATCGTAGGCGCCCACATCCGGCATCGGGAGAACGGGCCGTTCGTCGAGGTCGCGCACGCAGGTGCGCAAGTCGTCCAGCACTGCACCCCGGGTGGCGTCGTCCACGTACGGCACGTGGTGGGCGACGAATGGTCGATGCACGGCGAGGCCGACGTACCCGAGCGTCCCCTGGAAGAAGCCGCGCATCATGCCTGCTTCGAGTTCGCCGTGGATGGCGTCACGCCCGAACATGTGGGCGCGGCCGCCGAGCCCCATGGCTACGAAGGCCTGTTTCCCAGCGAGGCCGCCGTGGGCGTACACGCGCCGCCCGCCGTAGAAGCGGCCGGCCAGGAACACCCGCTCGATCCAGCCCTTGAGCATGGCCGGCGGGCCGAACCAGAACACGGGGAAGGTGAAGGCGAGCAGATCGGCGGCGAGCACCCGCTCCACCTCGGCCGCGATGTCAGGCGCGAGCGTACCGGATGCGAAGGCGTGGCGCTGCTCCGAGGCGTACACCAGGGTCTCGGGCCGTTCGCGCACCCGGAAGTCAGCGGCCGATGAGACCGGGTTGAACCTCATAGCGTACAGGTCCGACACGGTGACCGCGTCGCCGCGGGCCTCGAATGTTCCGCGAACGGTGTCGCGCATCGCCGCGGTGAAGGAGCCCGGCTCCGGGTGCGTGTGGATGAGGTGGACCTGCATGGACGCTGCCTCCGCTCTCAGGCGTGCATCCGCGCGCCCTTGGTGATCTTGTCGACGATCTTCTTGTCCTCGCGCAGCGCGAGGCCCACCACGTTCATCGCCTCGGGCGCGTACTGCTTCACCGCCGCCCGGTTCGCGGCGTCGTGTCCGGTGGCGAACATGTCCTCGATGTAGAGGGACAGCCGGGCCCCGCGCTCCATCGCCCGGCGATAGATCGTCTTAAGGGTGTCCGCCTCGGCGCTGAGCACGATCATCGGTTGGACAACGAGGGGATTGTAGGTGTTACCGGTCGCGTCCTCGTAGCGCTCGCCAACAAGACCCTCGTTCGCGCCGACGATGCCGCTGGTCAGGAACGCGGTCACGTTGAGCTTCTGCCACGTGGCCAGATCCTCGCGCACGACGATCGCGATCTTGGTGTCGAACATGTGCTTCCTCCCATCAGTTCCGGGCTTCGCCGAGCCGGCGCAACGCCGCCCGGAGCGCCTCGGCCTGGGTACCCATCTCGCGCGCGACCTCGTCGTTGAGCCGGTCCATCGCCGCGTCCAGCGGCGCCTGCAGGTCCCGGCCCCGCGGGGTGAGAAAGAGGCTGTTGACGCGCCGGTCCTCGCCATGGGGGCGGCGCTCCAGCAGGCCGGCGGTCTGCAGGCGATCCGCGAGGCCCGTGATGGTGGCGCTGTCGATTAAGAGGCGCGCGCCGAGTTCGGCGCCGCTCTGGCCGTCCCGCTCCCACAGCACCTTGAGGACGGCGTACTGCGGCGGTGTCACCCCGTGGCCGGCCAGCGCGTCGCGCGCGCGGCGGGAGATCTGCTGGGCGGCCTTGCCGACCAGGAAGGAGATGCAGTCCTCGACGCGATCCATGCGCTCTCACCTTGGCGCGCGGTGTGCCATCAAAGCCAACTCGTATAGCAGTATCTTGTATACGAGATACTTACACGTCAAGAGGGCTGCTGTTGTTGCCCCTTAAAGATGTTCGCAGCAGGACCGCACCGGTGGAGATCATCCGGCGCATGAGGCACCCCTGACCACGGCGGTGGCGGGCGGCTGGCAGGATGGTGTCAGGGCATGCACCCGACGCAGATATCGCGCACCACGTACAGACCCTTTGGTCGTCCCACCTTCTGGTTCGGAAGACCCCGGTCCACCGGCGGCTTTTGGGTTGCCGGTGCGGGGATGCTTCCGGTCACCTCGGCCTTGGGCGGCACGAAGGCGGACTTCTCAGCCCGGGGTGGCACGTAGGCAAAGTACATGTCCTTGGTGTCAGCCCGCGGCAGGGCTGGTCCAGCATTCTGAGCCAAGGGCGCGGCTGGAGCCATGAGCACCAGACCGAGCATCAGGGATGCTGTAGTGATCCGCATGGCAGCGCTCCGCAACAGGCCACGCAGAGAGCAACCAGCAAGGCTGCATGAGGTTCGTCGACACCTGGCCAGGAGGCCGGCATCCGTGGGTGTAACGACAGCGTTCTTCGGGATCAGGCGGTCCTTCCAGGAGCTCCTGGCGCACGTAAAGCCATCTGGGCGAGTTCAGCCTCGGCCATCGCCCGGGCCTCGGCTTCAGACCGGTGAGGCTGGTCCGATCGCCGGTACATCTTGCCGTGGTCACGGATGATCCACGTGAAGGCGCCCGCCACGTCTCGGCTCGGCCGAATTTCCAGCGTGAATAGATGCCGCCCATGCGCGCTCATGAGCCTCATGTTAGAGGCCAACGCCCTCGCTCCAATGCGGCGTCATGGCAGGACCTCCTTCGCCCGCAAGCAGCGACAGTCCAAGCCTCCCGGCGGGGCTCGGTGGGGAGTGCAGGTGAACCGCCTGCCCTTTAAGAGACCTTGCCGCCGCGCGGTGTGGTGTCACACATCGATCCAGAGTAGACGTCACCACATCTCGGCTCAAGGCTATAAATGGCCCAGGCATTCACACCATGAGTACCCGCATTATCCATACTGATGACTGGTCTGCTGCTGAGATTAATCTGAGCAGTTGCGGTTCGGTTCCATTCCTCAGCATTAAGGGCCGGGTAGAAAGCTCTGCCGGGAGCGCCGACCCCTATCTCACTCAGGTCTGCACGAACGATTTCGGCCCGGCCACTCTCGTTCTCGACTTGCAGGGTACGGACAGTAGTTCAGACGCACGCGAGCCAATGCTTCGGCCTGTTCATTTCAAGAGAACCGAGAAGTATCGCAGATACGATACCGTTCTTGTTCTGCATAACGGTGAGGTGCTGAAAAAGCTTCCGATCGCTCGCGCGCGCTGATCGGCTCTGACGCACGATCGCCGTTTCCTTGAGCGGTCGCGCGCTCATCGCATCCTGGCCTGAACTGTCCTGCCGGCAGGGAGTTGGTCTCCGAATTTGAGGAGACACCTGATGGCCCAGAAGATGCAATCGAGCGAGGCACTCTCAGCGAGCACCTACGATCAGCGAGCCGCTCATCTGCATATGTCGGCGAGCGGTCAGAGCTCATCCAGCAAGCCCAAGTCTGAGGCGACCGAGGAGGACATCGCGAGCCCCAGGCTCACGCCTCAAGGCCGCGAGAACCCCGACGCGTCTGGCGAGGACAGCACTGATCCGCGCGGTGGAGCAAAGACAGGACAGCCGAGCCAAGCGGAGGGGTAGCCGGCGGTTATCGGCATCCCTTCCATTCTCACCCTCGTCAGCTCTCGCGATGACGTCGCGCGCGCATTAAACCCAAGCTGGTGGGTTCGCGCTGATGCGGCCACCCGAGTCATCGGCTGAGCCAAGCCATGTGGTGGAGCGGCGGCCACGACAGGTCAGACGCAGCCGCCGCTCTCGCCGATGCGGGAGAACCCTGCTCGGCTCCCTTACAAGGTGGCGGTGGATAGTTAACGGGTGGTCGCTACCGCCTGCCCGGCCCAGCATTCGCGCCGCAATTGCTCCCCTTCAACTGCAGGGGGGATGGTCAGTCGGACTTGGCCGCTCTAGCGGCCGAGCCGCGCTCAAGCCGCCAGCGCATTGCGTCATCCGCGCCGCGGCCCGCCTCGACCGCCACGTTTCGCGCGCTGACCGGCTCCCGGGTTTCAGCATCCACCAACGCTAGTACCGCACGGTTCCCGGTTCGCATGTTGACGATCTCCAGCGGCGGGCCATCGCGGTCGGCGAGGTTCCATCTGTCACCGATTTGCACCATCGCGGTCAGAAGCAGCCCGATATCGCGACCGCGCCTCGTCGGCAGGTACTCGTAGCGGTCAGGGCGGGTCTGATAGCGCCGCCGCTCCACGAGACCGTTCAACTCCAGTTCCTTGAGCCGATCCGACAAAGTCGTGTTCGTCGCCCCGGTCGACCGGCGCAGATCCTCGTAGCGGGTAAGCCCAAGGATCAGGTCGCGCATGATGAGCATGCCCCAGCGGTCGCCGAGCGCGCCCATCACGTCGGCTGCCGAGCACACCATTCCTTCGAAGCGTCTCGATTGCATCGCGCTTGCGTCTCCCGTCCCCCCTCTCGGTCGTCCCGCGACCTGCGGCGTCCCATGGGGCCGCCAGACGCCAGCTCTACACCACAACTGGAGAGGCGACACACCGAGGCGCCCCCGCCGCACAAATGGGACTTGCTTCACTCTGATTATCAGAGTTAAGTGCAATCGTCATCTCCGGAGTGCGCTACGTGGCATCCCAGCAGGCTTCACGCGTCTTTGTCGTCGGTGCCACCGGCGCACAAGGTTTGCCGGTCGTTGAAGGTCTTGTCGGGGATGGGGCGTATTCCGTCCTTGCCCTTACTCGCCACGCTGGTTCGAACCGAGCCCAGTCACTGCTCAAACTCGGCAACGTCTCGTTGCTGGAGGGCACGTTCGCGGACGAGGACACTCTGCGAGTAGGCTTTCGCGCCTGCGACGGGGCCTTCATCAACATCGACGGCTTCAATGCCGGAGAGAGGACGGAGATGTACTGGGCGATCCGCAGTTACGAGATCGCCCTTGAGGAAGGCGTGAAATTCTTCGTCTATGGCAATCTCGACTACACGCTCAAGAAGGCCGGTTACGACTCTCGGTTTCGCTGCGGCCACTACGACGGGAAGGGTCGGATCGGCGAGTGGATCTTGTCGCAGAACGCTGCGAACGGCGAACGGATGGCGGCGGCCTTGTTCACGACCGGCCCGTACATGGAAATGGCGTTCTCGTCGCGCACACCCATGACGCCGACCATCGAGGACGGGGTCGTGACGTGGCGGGTGCCGCTCGGTGGCGGCGCGGTCGTCCACGTGGCACTCGAAGACTGCGCGCATTACGTCCGGTGGCTGTTCGATCATCCCGACCGCGCGAACGGCATGGATCTCGCCGTAGCCATCGAGCCCGTGAAGTATGATGCCCTCGCCGCGGCGTTCACGCGCGTGACTGGACATCCCGCCCGCTACGTCGACGTCGACATCGATGTCTATTTCGAGCGGTCCTTCAGTCATGTCGCGGATGCTCCCGCCGGCTACAACGCCGATCCGAACGATAAGAGCACGATGAGCTTCCGGGACAACTTCACCGGTTTCTGGAACCAGTGGAAGCACAACGTCATCCAGCGTGACTACGCCCTGCTGGACGAGATCCACCCCAATCGCATTCGCAGCGTCGAGCAGTGGCTGCAGCGGCAGGAGCAACTGGAGCGCGCGGCCGGCCGCGGGGAATTGTGGGAGAGGCTGCATCCCGAGAATCTCGCAAAGCACGCCATCCTGAAGGTTAGCGAAGACCAGAGGCGCGGCAAGCTCTAGCCCTGGCCGGCGATAACACCTCGGTTCATCGCCTCATCGGAGGTGCGGTCCGGCAGGCCGTAGTCGGACCGGTGCAGCCAGGCTTTCCCATCGACGCGCCGCTCTCGTCCTCACCGCCAAATCGGAGATTGTGTCCATGACCCACCGCGAGATCGTTCTCTGTAATCCCGTGCGCACGGCCATCGGAGGGTACGGCGGCAGCCTCAAGGGCATCGCGGCGACCGATCTCGGTGCGACCGCGATCCGCGAAACCCTGCGCCGCGCAGGCCTCGACGCGGGCACGCTCGGCAGCGTGACGATGGGCAACGTCGTCCAGGCCGGCAACCGCATGAACCCCGCCCGACAGGCGGCGGTGAACGGCGGCGTGCCCGTCTCGGTGCCCGCCCTTACAGTCAATCGCGTCTGCGGCTCGGGAGCACAGGCCATCGCGACCGCGGCCGACGAAGTTCGCCTCGGACACCATGACGTCGCCTTGGCCGGCGGCATGGAAAACATGGACCGTGCCCCGTACCTGATGGAGGGCGGGCGCTGGGGCCATAGAATGGGGCATGCCCAGATCCTCGACAGCATGCTCAACGACGGGCTCAACGACGCCTTCTCGGGCGAGCATTCCGGGTGGCACACAGAGGATCTTGCCTCGAAGTCACAGATCGGTCGCGAGGCGCAGGACGCCTGGGCGGCCCGATCCCAGGCCCGGTTCGCGGCGGCGCAGGCCGCGGGCGCATTCGACGCAGAGATCGCCGCCGTGGAGATCAAGGGCCGGAAGGGCCCGGAGACGTTCGTGCGCGACGAGGCTCCCCGTCCCGAGACTACGGCCGAGACTCTGGCCAAGCTGAGGCCCGCCTTTCGCAAGGACGGCACGATCACGGCCGGCAACGCGCCGGGCCTCAACTCGGGTGCCGCGGCGATGATCGTGGCCGAGCGCGGCTTCGCGGAGGCCCGTGGCCTGGATGCCTACGGTCGGCTCGTCGCCTACGGCGTCGGCGCCTGCGAACCGGGCCTGTTCGGGCTCGGACCCGTGCCGGCCGTCCGGCAGGCCCTGGAGCGCGCCGGCTGGTCCCTCGGCGATTTGGAGCGGGTCGAGATCAACGAGGCGTTCGCGGTCGTGCCCCTCGCCGTCGCGAAGGAACTCGGCCTGCCCGAGGACATCGTCAACATCGAGGGCGGAGCCATCGCGCACGGTCATCCCATCGGGGCGACCGGCGCGGTCCTCACGACTCGCCTGCTCCATGCCATGCGCCGCGACGGCGTCCGGCGCGGGCTCATCACCCTCTGCATCGGAGGCGGCCAAGGCATCGCCTTGGCACTCGAAGCCGCGTGAGCGTTGCGCATCGCGGCCCTATCCGCCGGACGATCCCTCCATCTCCCGGAAACGGGCCGTCGCCGGACGGCCCGATCCATTCCTCAGGCTTGGCCGGCCTGCGTTCCCCAAGGGTCGACCGACGTGCCTCCGTCGTCGCCGGCCTGACGCCGGGGGCATCCGAGGAGCGCCCTCGGCAAGCGTCCCTTGCCGACGGTGGTGGGCGCTCCAAGCCGTCGACGACGAGACCTGGGCGCCCCCTCCAGGAAGCTCACGCTTCCGTGGCGTCCGCACCCTCGGAGGCATGGTCGGTGCGTCAGGTCGACCACGCCCGGTGCCGCGTCACCCTTTTGCCCAACAACACAGGATCACGCCGATGCGCGAACCCGTCGTGGTCACGGGAATGGGCGTTGTGTCGCCCCTCGGTTGCAGCGTCGAGGGAATGTGGCGACGCCTGACGGCATCCGAGTCCGGCCTGAGGCGCCTACCGCACGACATCGTCCCGGACATCGAAGCGAAGGTTGCGGGGATCGTACCGTCGAAGGACGAGGACGCCGACGGGTTCGATCCCGACGCCCTCATCCCGGCCAAGGATCGTCGGAAGATGGACCGGTTCATCCAGTTCACCCTGGTCGCCGCGGACCAGGCCCTCCGGCAATCGGGCTGGAAGCCCTCCAGCGAGGCGGAGCGTGTCCGGACCGCGACCGTCGTGGCCTCCGGCATCGGCGGCTTCCAGACCATCACGGACGCGGTCGAGACCGTGGGCACCCGGGGGGCGCACCGGCTCTCTCCGTTCACCGTACCAGCCTTCCTGGTCAACCTTGCCGCCGGGCACGTCTCCATCCGCCATGGCTTCAAGGGACCGCTCGGAGCGCCCGTCACCGCCTGCGCGGCCAGCGTCCAGGCCATCGGCGACGCCATGCGCCTCATCCGCTGCGGCGAGGCGGACGTGGTCGTCTGCGGCGGCGCCGAGGCCTGCGTCACCCGCGTCGCGCTCGGCGGGTTCGCCGCCGCGCGCAGCCTCTCGGCCGGCTTCAACGATACACCCGCAGCTGCCTCCCGTCCCTTCGACCGCAGCCGCGACGGCTTCGTCATGGGCGAAGGGGCCGGCATCCTCGTGCTGGAGGCGCTCGCCCACGCGAAAGCCCGTGGCGCCGTCCCGCTGGCCGAACTGGTGGGCTACGGCACCAGCGCCGATGCCTACCACCTCACTGCCGGTCCCCCGGACGGGAGCGGAGCCCGGCAGGCCATCACCGCCGCCCTGGCGATGGCGGGCCTCGAACCTGCCGACATCGGCTACGTGAACGCCCATGCGACGGCGACCCCAGTCGGCGACGCGGGTGAGTTGGCGGCGCTGAGGTCGGTCTTCGGGGAGGCCGGCCCGGCGATCTCGTCGACCAAGTCCGCGACCGGACACCTCCTTGGCGCCGCCGGCGCCCTGGAAGCCATCATCACGGTTCTCGCCCTGCGGGACGGCGTCCTGCCCCCGACCCTCAACCTCGCCGATCCGGACGACGCTGCGGCCGGGTTGGATCTGATCGGACCAACCGCCCGACGCACCCCCGTCGAGCACGCGTTATCGAACGGCTTCGGGTTCGGCGGGGTGAACGCCAGCCTTGTCCTCAGGCGGATGTCGCCGGATCGAGCCGACGCCGCCGCCCTCGAGTCGTAGACCCTCGCAGGGGAGAGCGTCGAGGTCAGCGTCACCTCGCGATGAGCGATCCTGCGGACGGATGGTCAGGCGATTGAGTTCGTCAGCTCCCCTTGCCGATGATGATGCCCAGCGCCATCTCAGGACCATCCAGTTGGATGGCAGGGAGATGGAACACATGATGGGCGACCTTCACGAGTTGCGTCCAAGGACGCCCGAGAGCGAGAAGATCACAGTCAACCTCGGCTTCGTCGATCTCGGGCGCATCGACCTGATGGTGCGCGACGGCTTCTACGCCAATCGCACCGACTTCATCCGCACGGCCGTGCGTAACCAACTCGATCGGCAGGAGGAGGCGATCCGCCACTCCGTGGCGCGCAGGCAGCTCAGCCTCGGCTTGGCGCATTTCTCCAGGCGAGATCTGGAAGCAGCGCGGGACAGCGGGTCACCACTTCACATCCAGGTCCTTGGCCTGGCCAGCATCGCTGATGATGTCACGCCAGACCTGGCTCGCGCGGCCATCGCTTCGGTCCAGGTGCTCGGCGCCTTCCATGCGAGCGCTCCAGTGAAAGCCGCGCTCGCCGACCGGATCACCTGACGCCTCACACCATGCCGTCTTCGGGCCGGCGCTCCCGGCTGCTCGGGCATCGAAAGATCATGACCATGAACAGTTTCGACAAGATCGACATGGGCGAGGTGACCCGTCTCACCCAGGCGGGCAAGCTCGCGGAGGCAATGGCGCTGCTCCAGGGTCACGCAGTTCCGCGCCCGAGAACCGACGGCGCAGAGTGGAAGGCGACGAGGCGCAGTTTTAGCCCCAAGCGCTCCTGGCCGACCATCGACATGGTGGCTCCCACAGGACCGGCGGGCGCCTGGACGGCACCGAGTGAGCCGGAGGGGACCTCTACCGACGGGTCCGCGCGCCCCGACGAGCCGACAGGCTTTCCGGATCTGTTCGAGACGATGCGGGCCTTTCGCGACCGCCTTGCCACGCCGCGTGCCTTCTCCGGCCTGGGAGAGGGCCTCCACCCCGGGCGTCCGACCTCGGTCCCCGTGCCAGAGGGCGCCCGGTTCGAGGAGCGGACCTTCGCCAATGCCGCAGGCAGCCGGACCTACAAGGTGTTCGTGCCGAGCGGCTACACCGGTCAGGCGCTCCCGGTGGTGGTCATGCTGCACGGCTGCACTCAGAACCCGGACGACTTCGCCGCCGGCACGCGGATGAACGACCTGGCCGAGGAGCAAACCTTCCTGGTCGCCTACCCACGCCAGCCCCAGTCAGCGAACATGCAGAAGTGCTGGAACTGGTTCAACGCTGGCGATCAGACCCGCCACGGGGGCGAGCCCTCCCTGATCGCCGGCATCGCGACAGCCGTCGTCGAGGAGTTCTCGGCCGATCCCACCCGGGTCTACGTGGCTGGTCTGTCCGCGGGCGGTGCGGCTGCGGCGATCATGGGGGCGACCTATCCCGATCTGTTCGCGGCCGTCGGCGTGCACTCGGGGCTGGCCTGCGGCGCCGCCAAGGACATGCCGTCGGCCTTCGCTGCCATGAAGGGAGATGGTGCGGTTCAGCCGAGACGGGACGGGCCGGCAGTGCCGACCATCGTCTTCCATGGCGACGGCGATCGGACGGTCAATCCCGTCAACGGGGACCATGTCATCGCACAGGCAAGATCCGATACGACACTGGTCGAAGCCGTGATACGCGGCGAGTCGCCCGGGGGCATGGCCTATACGCGCACGATCCATGCTGATGGTGCCGGGCGAGGGATCCTGGAGCAGTGGGTGCTGCACGGCAGCGGCCACGCTTGGTCGGGTGGCAGCCCGAACGGCTCGTACACTGACCCGCGCGGTCCCGATGCCAGTCGGGAGATGGTGCGCTTCTTCTTGGCCCACGCGCATGCCCGGAGCGCGGCCCAACACTAAGCTCGACGGGGCGTGTGCAGATGCGAGGGCTTGGGATGTGGCAGAACGAGGCGCTACCCCGGACCGCCTTGTACCGCGGGGCCGGTGCCTGGCTGCCAGATATCGCTGAGAGGCACGGAGAGGGCCTGCTGCCCCGCGCGGGCTCTCTCACGTCAATCAGCGTCTGCGGTTCTGGACCGAGCCGCCGTAGGCGTCGGTGCGGAAGTTGGCGCTGTCGCGCAGAAACTGGTCGATGAGGTAGCTGTTCGCGGCGTGGATCTGCACACCGTCGAAGCCGGCCTCCAACGTATTGAGCGCCGCGGCCTGAAAGGCCTGCAGAATGCCCGGGATCTCGTCGAGGTGCAGCGCCCGCGCCGCCGTGTAGGGCTGCTTGCCCGCATAGGTATGGGCGTACCCCGGCGCGGTCGTCACCGAGGAGGAGACCGGCTGGGCGCCGCCGAGGAAGCTCGGGTACACGACGCGGCCCATGTGCCAGAGCTGGGCGATGATGCGTCCGCCCGTGGCTTGGACGGCGTTGGTGACGCGGCGCCAGCCCGCGATCTGCTCGGGCGACCAGAGGCCCGTTGGCGAAAGGCCAGCCGAGGCCCTGCTGGGAGATGCCGATGGCCTCGCTGACGATCAGGCCAGCCGATGCGCGCTGGGCGTAGTAGTCGACCATCATCGCTGTCGGCACGTGCTCGCGCGTGCCCCGCGCCCGGATCATCGGCGCCATCAGGATGCGGTTGGCTGCTTGGATGGCGCCCAGGCGAACGGGATCAAACAAGGTCGGCATGGGCCGCTCCATTCTCCGGTGGCTGGCAGTCGTGTCCGGCTACCCATCAAGGCGAGGGGGCAAGTCAGACGAGGCGCGCGCCGCCGTCGATGTGCAGGGTCTCGCCGTTCATGAAGCCGTTGCTCATCAGGAACACGACAGCCGCACCGGCCTCGTCGGCGGTCCCCAGGCGGCGGGTCGGCAGCTTCTCGGTGAGGGCGGCGACATAGGCGTCGCGATGCGCGCCCAGCGTGCGGGCCAGAAGCGGCGTGTCGGTCGTGCCCGGGGAAAGTGTGTTCACGCGGCGGGGTGCGAGTTCCAGCGCGAGACCGCGGGCGAACGCCTCCATCGCCCCCGAGGCGGCGGCCAGCACAGCGGTACCCTGCGCCGTCGGACGGTCAGCCAGCGCCCCGGAGATGAAGGTGACGGACCCGTCCTGCGCGAGCCGATCACCAAGGGCGCGGATGGTATGCACCGCCGCCCAGATCCGCTCGTCGAAGGCGCGCTTCAGATAGTCGATCTCGGCCTCTAGGACCTTGCCGGCCACGAACGTGCCGGCCAGCAGCACGAGGTGATCGACATGCGAGATGTCGGCGAGCGCCGCGACGATGGTCTCAGGGCGGGTCACGTCCGTGGAGCGCCAACCGGCAAAGCCATTCTCGGCCGCGACGCGCTCGGCTCCCTCGGCATTGAGGCCGATAACGATGACCTTGGCACCGGCCGTCTTCGCCTGCTGGGCGGCAGCGAGGCCGATGCCCGAGGTGCCGCCGAAGATGACGACAGTGCGGTCCTGAAGGGTGCAGCTCATGACGGTGATCCTTCTCGTCTGGCGCTCCTGCGGCGCTGGTGAGAAGGAGAATGGACAGCAGCTGTTGACTTGAAAATTGGGCAGTAAGTTGGTTCAGTTATGCCGCCATGGAACAGATCGGCCTCGACCGCCTTACCGGCATCATCGCCTTCGCGCGCTCCGCCTCGCTCGGCAGCTACACGGCCGCGGCACGCTCGCTCGGCATTTCACCCTCGGCGGTGAGCAAGAGTGTGCAGCGGCTGGAGCAACGGCTCGGCCTGAGCTTGTTCACCCGCACGACGCGCTCGCTCACGCTGACACCGGAAGGACGCGACCTGCACGAACGGGCGCTGCGGCTCCTGCGCGAGGCCGAGGAGATCGAACAGGCCGCAGTCGCGGCCCGCTCGGAGCCAACCGGTACCCTGAGGATCACAGCTCCATTTCCGATTGGCGTCCATCTGCTTGCCCCAGCTCTGCCAAGCTTCCGCGAGCGTCACCCGAAGCTGTCGGTCGACCTGAGCCTCGCCGACCGCTTCACGGACCTGATCGAGGAGGGCATCGACGTCGCGATCCGCGTGGGCGACCTCGCCGACTCCCGCCTGATCTCCCGGTACCTTGCGCCGCACCGGCTCTGCGCCTTCGCCTCACCGGCCTACCTGCAACGACACGGCACGCCGCAGCATCCGGACGATCTTGCCCGCCACAAATGCGTGAACTTCCGTTTCCAGAGCACGGGCCAAGCCCTGCGTTGGCCGTTTCGGATCGGCAGCCGCACCGTCGAGATCACGCCCGAGGCTGGCATCGTCACCGACTTTAGCGACGCGGTTGCGGCAGTGCTTGTGGCCGGCGGTGGCATCGGCATCTCGCCCACCTACGTTGCGGCACCGTATGTTGCCCGTGGTGCGCTTGTCCCAATCTTGAGGGAGTTCGCGGTCGAACGCTCGGTTATCACGGCGCTTTGGCCGGAGAGTCGGCGCGGCAATCCGAACGTGAAGGCGTTCCTCGCCTTCCTTGGGGAGATGTTCCCGTCGCCAGCGCCATGGGACACGCTAATCGCGCATGAAGGCTGTGGATGAGCAATGAAATTGGATGTTGGGTGAGAAACGCGCTTATTGGGTACCGCCGGACGTTGGTTGCCGTGCTCGCGACACACGGCCGGATGGCAAGAACGGGAATTTAAATTCCACGGCTCGGCCGCGCGTGCAGCGCGGTTGCCGGCGCCTGCCCAGAACAGCCGCGTTCGGGCAACCGGACACTCGCGGACCCGTCCCATGACGTCCGCGCATGGCCTTCAGCCTCGCCCTGACCTGTTTCCGCGAATCCTGATCCGCACCTCTAGGTGGCGCAGACGGGCCTGCGACCCTGCCCTCCGGCAGCTTTGCGAGGGTTCCGTGGGGCTGAATGCCCAGGATTATCCCTATCAGTAGGCGTGCCCTGCGCAGATCTGCACCCTCCCCCCACGGACGAGGCGGCAAGCTTGCGGGTGCTCTTTTCGGTTGGCCACCGGAGCTTCGGCGCGGGCGCCGATCGGCCCTTGGCGAGCCGCAGCCAAGTGCGCCACTCCTCCGAGACGATGCGGACCACGTTCGTATCGTTGCGCCACCCCGTGATCGCCCGTTCCTCGATCGTGACCAGTCCGAGCTTACGGGCTTCGCGCAGGGCGTTGCGGACCAGCGTCTCGCAGACCCCGGCGAGGGCTGCGATGTGGCCCACGGCGAGACGACAGTCCCCGCGCCGGCAGACCTCGGCAGCGACGAGGCTGAGGACCGCGATCTCGCCGGGAGTGAAGCGCGCGGCAAGGGCTGGAGGAAGCCGGCCGGAGGCCGCCCAGCGGCGTCGACGCTCCAGGCTGGCGTCTGATCGCGGCCGAGAGCCTACGGCTTTCCTGGGGGCTGCTTGAACCGCAGGTAGGGCCTTCCGCTGCTCGATGAGGGCGGACAGTTCCTCAGCCTCAGCCTCGGTCACCTGCCCTGCCCCGTAAGCGCGCCAGAGCACGGCCGCCACCTCGGGCAGCTTCACGCGCGGTGCGGCCTCTACCGCCCGGCGGATCTCATCAACAAGCATCGTTCCCGGCCCTCGTCGGGCCGCGGCAGATCGTCCGGCCCCGCCGTGTGGCGGTCCGTCTCCGGCAAAGCCTCGCCGTTACCAGAAACGCGTTCTGGCTTGACTCCCGAGGGAGTGTCTGGCGATATCGGGATTGCGAATTCACGACATCGCCGCTTCGGCGGATCGACGGCCTCCGAGTTACCAGCTCGGGGGCCGTTGGCTTTTCAGGGGTTCACTGCGGCGGCGGTGGTCTCCTTCGGCGACTCGCGGAATGCGGAATACGCCTTAAACGGGCATCTGAGCCGGAGCGCCGCCATTCGTCAAACGGGGCCTGATCAGGAATCAAAGCAGCCAGCATGTGGCCAAGGGTGACGATAAGCGCGTGAGTGGTCCCATGGCTGGGGAGCAGCCAATCACGGCATAGGCGATTGTACGGTGCGTCGCCCCAGCCACACCCACGAAAGCGCAAATGTACATTTTCACATTTGGCAATTTTCACAAAAATGCGTATGTTTTTTTAGTTTTATGACGAAAGAACCAAAAAGGCGGTTGTTGTAAAGCCGCTCTGGCCATGCGCCTTTGTGGGCTGATAGGCACGCGCACTTCAGTCCAGGCGCTCAATCGACCGGAAAGGCTTGCGCCTTTACGGTTTCTTGTGTTTTGCGGCTTATGCCCATTCAGGCATGAAGGCGCACGTTCGTCAGACGTTCTGCCCACCCGCCTCAATCGGCGCTTGATCATCCGTGAAGGACTTTTCATGGCCATTGTGAGCCTGTGTTCAACTAAAGGCGGTGTCGGGAAGACGACGCTCGCTATCTGTCTCGCCGCCTCAGCTGCCCGACGCGGCGCTCGCGTCGTCATCCTCGACGCGGATCCGAACGGCCACGTACGGGCTTGGCGCGACGCCGCGACTCGCGAGGGGAGGGGAGTGGGTATTGCGGTCGTGGCAGGAGTCACTGAGTCAACTATGCAAGATCGCATAGCAGAAGCTGCCGAAAATCACGATCTCGTCCTCATTGATCTAGAAGGTGCAGCCTCAAAAGCCGTCACCTTCGCGATTGCTGAGAGCGATGTAGTAGTGATTCCGTCCGGCATCTCGGGCATGGATCTGCAGGAGGTCTTCCGGACTCACGCCGAGGTGAAACGCGCCGAGAAGATGCTGCGCCGCTCAATCCCCGCCCGGGTCGTTTTCACTGGGTCAGCGACGATCAAGAGCCGGGTCGCCAAGCACGCTCGCCAGGAGGTGAGCGACGGCGGAGTGCAGGTCCTCGACACTGAAACCATCAGACGTCCGAACGCCTACCAAGCCATGCATTTCAATGGGCTAACGCCACTCGATCCTGACGGCGATCCGAAGGCAGCGCAGGAGATCGATCAGATCCTCGACGAGATCCTCGCGGTGATTACCCCAGCCGAAGAGACCGCCTGATGGCTGGAAAGCCCCTCATCCCTCTTGGTCGCGCGCCGCGCCCCCGCACCAGCCCGGAGGTGCTTGAGCAACTCGCCGCAGATGGCGCCGAAGCAGGCTTCAGTCGACCGCTAACGCCCCCAACAGATCCCGAGCCTGCCGCTGTACCAGCCGTACCGGCTGCACTCCACCAGACGCGCGTCGCGCCTACTAACATTCCCGAGAAGCCTCTTCGCCTTGAGGTGCCCACCGCCCTCTGGCTGTCACTCAAGATGGAATCCGCTAAACGGGAAGTTTCTGTGAAGTACCTCGTCATTGAGGCCCTCGCAAAGGCCGGCTACGACGTCGATCTCTCGATGATCCGTGAGGATGGGCGCCGGCCGGACAAGCGCTCCCCCTGACATGTGCCTTTCGGAGTCGGTCGGTTCGACGGCGCATGAGGTCGGCCACTGTTGCCAGCTTAATTCAGGTTCGAGGCTGGCTGCAGGGCGAGGGCGTTGAGGATCATGGGCCGGATCCGGAAGGAGGCGGCAAGCTCGGCGGGTATGGCTAACGACTCGTGAACGCGAGCCCCTGCGCGTTTGCGACAGGCCCCCATGGAGCCGTTAGATCGGGCAAGGTCTCGTCTACCTCTCCCAAAACAGAGAGGCGAGACCTCACCAAGGATCGGTCTCGTCCTGCTCCCGCAGCTACGCTGCGACCGCCAGCAGGCCCACACGGTCGATCCAGGCCGCCATCTCGGGATCGTCCTGCTGTCCCGCTCGCACGCTCAAGCTGGCAAACCGGAGGAGGAGCTTCTGCACCTCGTCGTCTACCAGCAGGCTGGGAGGCAAAGCGCCCACGGCAGATGGCAGCGCAACGAAGGCGCGTGAGGTCCTGGCCATCCTGTTCCTCCCGCGAACCGTACCAAGCCGGCTTGGTCGCCGACCCGGACGCCGATGCCATTCACCCTGGAGGTTGCAAGCCGTGACCGGGAGGGTGTGCTCAACCCCGTGCGGACGACCAGTCGGCCGGTAGAGGCACATGATATCGAACCATCCCCTGCCGGTCGCGGGTAAGCGGATGGAACCTCATGAGCAAACTCGATCCCCTGCATGAGCCGTTCTGGCCAAGTCGAAGATCTGACGGCCTTGAAAGAGAAATCGGACGAAGGAGAGACAGAAATTTAAGTTCCAGACCTGCGGGTCTCTTGGATCGTTGAACATGTCGATCTGTGCGGTGAGAACCTGCTCAGCTCTCCAGTTTTCGCATCCGCGATCCAGACCTGGTTACGGCCCTGCCGCTTGGCCTGGTAGAGCGCAGCATCCGCCGCGGCGTACCACTGCTCCCCTGTTAGATCCGAGTGGCGGCTCAGATGGATGACGCCGGCACTCACCGTAACCGCTCCACGGCTTAGGCCAGCGTGGGGGATGCTCTTGGCCGCGATCGCCTGTCGAACGCGCTCGGCACAAGCGACAGCGCCGGCTTCATCCATCCCGCTCAGAATGACCGCGAACTCCTCGCCCCCGATCCGGCACGCCAGCCCGCTCGTGTCACACACCTGCTGCTGCAAGACACGGGCGATGGTCTTGAGCACCTGGTCGCCGGCCAGGTGGCCGTAGATGTCGTTGTAGCGCTTGAACTGGTCGGCATCGAACAGGAGCAGCGCCACCGGACAGGCGTCGGCGTGGCGCATGGCACTCGCGAGCGCGCCGTCAAACTGCCGCCGGTTCGCCAGTCCGGTCAGGCCGTCCGTGGCAGCCAGACGGGCGAGCTCCTGGCTGGCTGCTTGCGCCGCTCGCTCCGCCTTCACGCGTCGGCGCAGCTCGCCGTCCACCCACATCATCAGCACACCGACGCCACAGCACATCACCACCACGAGCAGGCCGACGATGCCAGCTCTCGGCCGCCAGCTGGCATCAATGGCTTGCACCGAGAGCGCTGCGTTGACCCGAAGCGGCCAGGAGCCCACGCGCGAGAAGGTGTAGAAGCGTTCCACGCCATCCATCGCGGATATCGCCCGGAACTGGTCAGCGTCCTCGCTGATGAAGCGGCGGACGTTGGGCGTAAAGGACATGTCGCGGCCGAGGGGGACATGGCCGGCTGGAGTACGGACCAGCAACATGCCGTCGTCCCGGAACAGATTGATCGCGCTGTCTGGCTCGATGTTGAGGCGCCTGAAGAGCTCCGCGAAGTGGGCAACCTCGATGCCGCCGACGACAACGCCCGCGAAGGTGCCGTCCGCATAGGTGAAGCGGCGGCTCATCGGAATGACAACCCGGCCGGTCGGGCTCGCCGTAACCGGCCGGCCGATGAAGAGACCGACATCCGCACGGTCCCGGTGCACGCGATAATAGTCGCGCTCTGACGCGTTCAGAAGCCGCGGCACGGCAGAGCCGGAGTCGATGTAGGCGCGTCCCAGCTGGTCGAGCACGAACATGGCACCGAACCCCGGAGCGGTGGCGGCGCGATCGAACAGGCTGAGCCTCTGGATCTCGGGCGAGAGCCCTTCCAGAGCAGGGTTCTGCAATCCTTCGACGACCGCTTGGAGGGAGAGATCGTACAGCTGGATGTCGCGATCGAGGGTGCGCTCGATGCTGCGCAGGAGGTTTTCCGAGGTGCGCGCAGCCTGGCTCCAGGCGTTCTCGCGCATATTCAGGGTAAAGCAGCCCCCGAGAGTACACAGGGCAAGTATGACCGCTCCGCTGAATGCGAAGAGGATGCGTGACAATGGCGGCAGATGCTCAGGTTGAACCTGATGCGGGTGGATCTGCAACATCTTTTAGCGTCGACCGGCGGCCTTCAGGATCGTCGTAGAGCACAGATCCTAAGAGCCCGTTCTAGTTACGGGCCGCATTTTCCATGTCGGGATGTGCCCTTGCAGTTAAAGCGAGGCACATTCTGTTAGCGCCGTCGCATGCGGTCCGACGGACCGGAGCACCGGTGGCGGCGTGGGCTCACGCTGTTCAGCCGTAAGGCGTTGGGCGATTTGTCCCGAGGACCTTATTTGGCCCGAGACACTGACCAGAGGAGAGGATTAGTTCGTTTTCCTACGAAAACTTCTGAAGTCCTGCGTTGACGCGGCTAGAAATTCAACTCAGGCTGTCGCTCATTGCAATAGGGAACGTTCATGAGCGAAGAAATAGCGGCCAGCCATATCGAGCTGGTCAGCAGCATCGTTTCGGCTTTCGTGTCACACAATAATGTGCCAGCAGGCGAGCTGCCGATGCTGATCCAGAGTGTGTACGAGACCCTCAGTAGCCTAGGGAAACCTTCCAAGCCGGAGCCCGTGAAGCTCACGCCCCCCGTGCCGATCAAGCGGTCGATCTCACCGGACGCCATCATCAGCCTGGAGGACGGGCGACCTTACAAGTCACTCAAGCGGCACCTGTCGGGGCGGGGTCTGACGCCGGACGAGTACCGCAGGAAATGGGGTCTGCCTCCGGACTATCCGATGGTGGCGGCGAACTACGCGGCCCAGCGCTCCGAGCTGGCGAAGAGCCTCGGCCTTGGTCAGAACCGCCAGCGGGCTGCTGCGGAGAAACGCGCCACCGCTGATGCCAAGGTGAGTGCGACTGCCGAGCCGAAGAAGGGCCGAGGACGGCCAAAGAAGGCCGCCGCTTCGGAATAGCCGCCTACGAGGAGGTGTCGTCTGCCGGCTTGTGCCCACGCGCGGGGCTCGGACTTCGTCCCTGAATATCCAAGTTAGGGCTGCATGGCTGCCACACACTTACGTATGATTGAATTGTGCGCCGCAGCGTGGAATACCAGAAACGTGCACGGCCGCGATGGCGTCGCAGCCGTGCCTGCCCTTCTCAGGGCGTTTCCTCCCTAGACTTCGGGCCGCTCCGCAAGGGCGGCCTTTTCTTTTGCCCAGGCGGGCGCGACCGTAGCGACCTTCTTCTCTGGTTCCAAGCCGCTTTGATGCAAAATCGTGCGCCAAGGCCCGTGAGGTGGCACTTTTCTGCTCACCCGCGCGAGCCTTCCGGTCCGAAGAGCTGCAGCACTATCACCGTGGTGACGACCGAGCACCTGTGAGGCCACCTATGGCGGTGCCAGCGGCATAAGCCGGAGTGCGGGCATGGCGTGGCGGTGTGAGAGTTCGGACGCCGCTAACAGCTGGCGGAGCCCGGCTCAACCTTTGTGGTCGACAGCTTGAGGCTGCTCCTACGATGTGTGCACATGACGCTTCCGACCCGCTCATGGGCTGGAGATCCTTCCGGGGCGCCATCAGTGGGCCGAGCTCACTAGATCCCTCCGACACCTCGTCCTGGGGACACTACCATATTAGGACCACGAGCAAGGCGCCCCTCGATCCAGGCTTCTGCTTCGTTCAAACCCGCGAACTCGGGTGGATTTGGGTCGTCAACGGGACCAAAGCCGGCTTCCAAGCGCCAGCGGTCAGCTTTATGCACGTGCATATTAGATGTTCGCACCATGATTGCGACAAGAATGGCATCCGCAAATACTAACATACCATTAGTGCCTTCGCGGCCCGCCCGAATAGAGATCGGCTGAAACTTAATAGTCATTCGACAGCCTATCTCCGATAATGTAGGTTCAAGGGTGTCGCTGTCGTGGACCGCGCTGGAGGAGTGATAATCGGCAATCGATCACGATGCCTGGAAAATCAGAGCGCTAGCGTCACGATAGGCCATGATGCGCCGCCTCGAGAGCCACACACGCTGAGCTCAGCGCGTCAGGCTCTCAGCTAAAGCTGCGAGCTGCACGCGCGAGTTGTTCAGTGCGAAGTTGAGCACCCGCTGACCAGAGTGGCTGACAAGCATCAGCCTGATAGGCTTGCTCTTGAGGCTGCCGCTGTCCTTTGGAGTGCTGATCTCAGGCTGGTCTGTCTGGGCAATGAACGAGCCGCTGAGCATGCTCGGACGACCAAAGCCATCTTTCGTCATCACGCGCCACGTCATCGTCTCAGCCGTCGAGAGATCCCACCTGTGACGAACAGGCGAGAACATCGCCATGTATGTCTGCTTGAAGCCGCCGCGGTCTGAAACGAATTTACACTCAGCGACCGGCGTCTTGCCGAAGATCAGCGTGAGCTCCGGCTTGGTGGTGCAGGTCAGTGTTCCGGCCTCTTGGAGTGATGCGCTCGACAGAGTGCTTTGAGCGTAGGCAGCACCAGCAGCAAGAGCACCGGCAGTGAGAGCGATAACAACAGAGCGCATTGAACAAGACCTTATGACGACACAGATTTCTTGGCTGCTCCTAGGCGCATTCTTGCCTGAGCACGTTGCCTTGAAATTTGTCGTTAACCATGACGCTTGCTCATTGCAGGCGTATTGCGTCCCACATTACAGACAGAACGTTCGTGTGGAGCAACACATGCGCCATCCACGGGCGAACCTTTGAAGCCTCACCGCTGGCGTTGGTTGAGTGGGCAGGCTCTCGCACATCAAGCTTTGGCGAAAGCGGACACACAAACGGCGCCCAAGCCCAGGGGACCGGGCGCCGTCTCGATGAGCGTGCCGCTGATCGTCCCGGCTCCGTCCGGTGACCTGGGTGTCCACGCCGAAGCTACACCACGCCAGGGGACACGACCCGGCAAGCCGAACCATTCTTGAAGGGGAGGGCGCTCGCCCTAGTCCGCAGCAGCAGCCTTCTTCGGCCGCCCGCGCCCCTTCTTCGGCTCGGCAGGCGCACTCGCCGTTATGCCGGCAGCAGCTTGGGCCTCCGCGGCTGCCCTCCGGCGCATCTGGCCGAGCCCCAGGCTCTTGGCGAGTTCGGACCGCTGGGTCGCGTAGTTCGGCGCCACCATCGGGTAATCGACCGGTAGGCCATATTTCTGGCGGTACTCGGCCGGGGTGAGCCCGTTCTTCGTCAGATGACGCTTGATCGACTTATACGTCTTGCCGTCGATGAAGCTGACGATGTGTTCCGGAGTAATTGATTTCCGGATCTGCGCTGGAGTGAGCTTGACCGTCTCTGCAACAACCGGTGCCGACGGCTTGCCGAGTTCATTCATGGTTCGGCTCACCGCCGCGATCAGTTCGGGCAACTCGGCCGAGCGAATAACATTGTTTGACACGTAGGCCGAGACAACATCGGCCACTAGCTCAATGGTACCCATTCCAGACTCGGAAGTACCAACGACTGTTTCATCATCCATGAGCACGCCTCCTCATGGAGGCATCAATTGGCAACACAGTCAGCAGAATCAATGTTGCTGGCTGACAATCCACAGCAGCATTTTTCATCACCCAGAAACTCTCAGAGGACGATCGCCAAGACCATACGTAGTTTTCCGGTTGTGCTCGAGAAGCGGCGGCCATTTGGCCGCCGCCTATTCAGATTGTTGGACAGCGCTACCGTTTACGCCCCAGTCCTATGGTCTTAGCGAGCTCTGACCGTTGAGCGGCGTAGTTAGCAGCCACCATCGGATAATCGTAAGGGAGCCCCCACTTCTCGCGATACTGCTCAGGCGTGAGGCCGCGCGTGGTAAGGTGCCGTTTGAGCGATTTATACTGACGCCCATCCTCCAGGCTGATCAGATAGTCGGGTGTGACACTCTTCTTGATCGGCACGGGAGGGTCCAGCTTCACGGGCTCAGGCGCGGCGGATTTACCAAGACTGCCGAGACTCTCGTAGACGCTCTGGATGAGGGCTGGCAGTTCGCTCGCCGGCACGCTGTTCTTAGACACGTAGGCCGAAACGATATCGCCGACCAATGCAAGGTGGTCAGCCGTATTCCCTTCGCTCATAAATGCCCTCGATGTCTGAAAGCCCCAACGACGGACTGCTTGGGGCAGGATTATATCTGCGTCAACATAAGAATTACCCAGTCCGCTCCTCATTTACGAGGCGGAAACGGGATCAATGCCGTGAACTGGGGGCTGATGATGTGGGCAGAACCCGCTTTCCTCACCTCAGCAATCAGCATGCTCCTCGGCTTCCGCCGGACCGCCGTTGATGCGCGCCTTGAGCACGTTCGAGGGCTTGAACACCATCACCCGGCGCGGCTCGATCGCCACCTCAACACCCGTCTTGGGGTTGCGTCCCACGCGCTTGCCCTTGTCGCGCACCACGAAGGA
>NZ_JBHZEO010000001.1:5612500-6742140 GCF_042748905.1 Methylobacterium carpenticola | reverse complement strand
AACAAAGCCCGTCAGGTCACCCTGGCGGGCTTCGTCGCGTTCAGGGGGCGAGCAGCCAGTCGCGCAGCAGGGCGCTCGTCTCCGCCGGCCGTTCGAGGGGAGGGAGGTGCCCGCAGGCGGGAAACACGTGCAGGCGCGAGCCGGGAATGCCCGCTTGGATCTCCCGCGCATCGGCCACCGGCGTCAGCACGTCGTCCGCGCCCACCGCCACCAGCGTCGGCACCGCGATCTGCGGCAGCAGCGGCCGGCTGTCGGGCCGGGTCAGGATGGCTTCCTGCTGGCGCAGGAAGGCTGCGCCGCCGACCCGCTCGGCCATCGCCTTGACCGCCTCGCCGACAGGACCATGCACGTGCGAGGCGTGGACGAGCTGCGGCAGCAGGCGCGTGGTGACTCCGGCGAAGCGCCCGACCGCCAGGGAGGCCATGCCGCGGCGCCGCGCGATCACCCGCTCGGGCGGATCAGGGGCTGCGCTGGTATCGAGCAGGGCGAGGCGCGCGACCCGCTCCGGGGCCTGACGCAGGATCTCGAAGGCGACGTAGCCGCCCATCGACAGCCCCACCAGCGCGAAGCGCGGCGGAGCGGCCGCCAGCGCGCGCTGCCCCATGGCGGCGATGCTGTCGTCGAGGGTCAGGTCGGCCACCGCCGCCGCCGCCACGTCCGCGAGCGCGTCGATCGGCGCGCGCCACAGGACGGCGTCGTTGAGCAGCCCGGGCAGGAAGAGCAGCGGCACCGGACTGGCGAAGGTCATGGCGCCGCGGCCTCCCCGAAGACCTGCGCCAGCTCCGCCTCGCCGAGGATCCGGTAGGCGCCCGGCGCCAAGTCCGCCGGCAGGTCGAGCCCTCCGATCCGGTCGCGGTGCAGGGCCGTCACGTGATTGCCCATGGCGGCGAACATCCGGCGGACCTGATGGTAGCGGCCCTCGGTCAGCGTCACGCTCGCGCGCTGCGGCCCCTCGGCGACGAATTCCACCGGCAGGAGCGGTTTGTCCTCACCCTCCAGCATCAGCGTGCCGGACGCGAAGACCGTCCCCTCGTCGCCGCCGAGCGGCCGGGCGAGTTCCACCCGGTAGCGCTTCGACACCTTGGCCTTCGGCGAGATGATCCGGTGCAGGAGCGCTCCGTCATCGGTGAGGAGCAGCAGCCCGGACGTCTCCTTGTCGAGGCGCCCCACCGTCGAGAGCGGGGGGTCCCGGCGCCGCCAGCGCTCCGGCAGCAGGCTGTAGACCAGCGGACCGGCCTCCTTGTGCGAGCAGGTGACGCCGGTCGGCTTGTGCAGCATCAGCGCGAGGCCGGGCGGCGGGTCGAGGGGGGCGCCGTCGACGGTGAGCCGCGCGGGCAGGTCCCGCGTCACCGGAATGCGCGCCTCCGCCGCGGCGAGGGGCGCCCCGTCGAGGACGATGGCGCCGGCCCGCGCCAGGGCCTGGATCTCCCGGCGCGAGCCGTAGCCGAGATTGGCCAGGAGCTTGTCGAGGCGCGAGGTCGGGGCACGGCTCATCGGCGGGCCTCGTAGAGCTTGTAGCCGTTGGCGGCGGCCCGCGGCGTCACCTGCCGGAAGGCCTCGGCCAGCACCGCCTCGTAGGGCAGATGTGCGTTGGCGGTGATCCAGAAGGTGCCGCCGGGGCGCAGGACCTCCGCGGCGCGGCGGATGAAGGCCTGGCCGAGCCCCTGATCCTCGCCGCCATCCTGGTGGAAAGGCGGGTTCGTCACCACGAAGTCGAGACGCCCCGGCACGGCCTCGGGCCGGCGCGCATCCTCCCAGGCGAAGCTCGCCCGCGGATCCTCGACGTTGCGCCGCGCCGCCGCGATCGCCCGCCGGTCGATGTCGATGAGGGCCAGCGCCGTGACCTGGGCCGAGGCCAGCACCGCCCGGGCGATGATGCCGAGGCCGCAGCCGAGATCGGCGCCCCGGCCGGCCAGCGGCGGCAGGTGGTCGAGGAGGAGGGCCGTCCCCGGGTCGATCCGGTTCCAGCTGAAGATGCCCGGCTGCGACCACAGCTGGATCTCGGGCACGAAGCGCGGCGCGCCCCCGGCGATGGCCGCGTCGAGCCCGGCGGGGGCGGCCGGCCGCGCCGCCCGGCAGATGCGGTGGTGGCGCTTGGCCGTCTCGTCCACCGCGCAGCCGAAGGCCGTGAGTTCGCGCCCGAGCCGCGCCCCGCCGCGATCCTTGGGGGCGAGCGCGGTGATTCGGCCGCCCTCCCGCAGGGATCTCAACCCCAGGGCGAGTGCCGCCCGCCGCTCCGCCGTGCCCGGCGGCGCGAGGAGCACGATCTCGGCGAGGGAGCCGGGCGCCACGTCCTCCAGCGCCGCCGCGCCCGGATGGGTGGGCGAGAGCTGGCGCGCGCCCTCCGGCACCGCGCTCAGCTCGGGCGGGGGCAGGCCGTAGACGGCGCTGGTGATGTCCGGGGTCTCGCTTGCGTCCATGCCACGATTCGTCAGGAGAGGGCCGGTTGTCCGATAGGCCGCGCAGGGCGCCCGCGGCAATGGCCTTCGCCCGTGGCCCCGGATCGCTGCGGCCGCGTATGCTTTTCGCCGGCGCGGCTCGGCGCGCCGGCCCGGACAGCTCAGCCATGATCGATCCCCTGATCGCCCTCGGCGTCGTCGCGGCGACCGCGGTGACGGATGCGGCCTACGTGTTCTTCAACGCGGCGGTGGTCGCCCGGCGGCGGGTCCCGGCCGCGAACTGGAGCGCGGTCTGGTACCTGCTCTCCGCCTTCGCGGTGATCAACTACACGGAGAATCCGCTCTACGTCGCCTTCGCGGCTCTCGGCTCCTGGCTCGGCGCCTTCGCCTCGGTGACGTGGCTGGTGCGCCCGGCATCGCCGGATCCGCATCCGCCCGCCTGATCGCTTCGCCCGCCCGGCGGGTTGCGTCCTCCGCCGCCCGCTCGCAGGATGACGCGACCGGTCCGGGGTGGCGCGATGTCCACGCACGACGTCCTCAACCAGACTCCGCCCTTCGCGGACGTGAACCTCGTCGCGGTGGATGCCGTGCTGCGGGGGGCGCTGCGGGCCAACGGGGCCGATCCGGACGATCCCGCCCTCCTCGCCTTCGGGGCCGCCTGGGGAGCGGCGGAGCGGCTCGAAGCCGGCCGGCTCGCCAACGAGAACCCGCCCCGCCTGCGCACGCACGACGCGAGCGGGCGCCGGGCGGACGTGGTCGAGTTCCACCCCGCCTATCACGCCCTGATGGCGGCGAGCGTGGCCGACGGTCTGCACGCCTCGGTTTGGGACGGGCCCGCGCCGCCGCTCCCCTCCGGACGGGGACACGTCGCGCGGGCGGCGCGCCTCTACACGGTGGCGGGAGTGGAGAGCGGCCATCTCTGCCCGATGACGATGACGAGCGCCGCCGTGGCGGCCCTGGCGGCGGCGCCCGGCCACCTCGCCGCGTGGTGGCCGCGCATCACCGCGCGCGTCTACGATCCGCGCTTCCGCCCCTGGTTCGACAAGGCGGGCGTGACCCTCGGCATGGGGATGACCGAGAAGCAGGGGGGCACCGACGTCCGGGCCAACGCCACCCGGGCGGAGCCGTCGGGTGGCGACACCTATGCGCTCACCGGTCACAAGTGGTTCTTCTCCGCGCCGATGTGCGACGCCTTCCTGGTGCTGGCGCAGGCGCCGGAGGGACTCGCCTGCTTCCTCGTGCCCCGCCACCGGCCGGACGGGAGCGTGAACGCCCTCCGGCTCCAGCGGCTCAAGGACAAGCTCGGCAACCGCTCGAACGCCTCCTCGGAGGTCGAGTTCGAGCGCGCCTTCGGCTGGCGCATCGGCGCGGAGGGACGCGGGATCCGCACCATCCTGGCCATGGTCCAGCTCACCCGCCTCGACTGCGCGGTGGCCTCCGCGGGCCTCGCGCGCATGGCCCTCGTGCTGGCGCTCCACCACGCGCGGCACCGCAGCGTCTTCCAGCGCCGCCTCGTCGACCAGCCCGCCATGCGCATGGTGCTGGCGGATCTCGCCCTCTCCGTCGAGGGCCAGACCGCCGTGGCGATGCGGCTCGCCGCGAGCCTCGACCGGGGGGAGGGGGGGCGCGTGCGTCTCCTCACCCCGGCCGTGAAGTACGCGGTCTGCAAGGCCGCCCCGGCCCTGGTCTCCGAGGCCATGGAGTGCCTGGGCGGCAACGGCTACGTGGAGGAGAGCCCGCTCCCGCGCCTCTACCGGGAGGCGCCGGTCAACGCGATCTGGGAGGGCTCGGGCAACGTCATGGCCCTCGACGTGCTGCGCGCCGCCGCCCGCGCGCCCGAGGAGGCGCGGGCGGTGCTCGCCGGTCTCGCGGCGGAGGCGGACGGCCTGCCGGGCGCCCGCGAGGCGGCGCGGGCGGTGGCGGAGGCGCTCTCGGCCCCGGATGCCGAGGCGCGGGCGCGCTTCGCCACCGGACGGCTCGCGGCGCTCGCCGCCGCGGCGGCCCTGGCAGGCTCCGCCCCGCCGGCCATCGCCGAGGCCTATGCGGCGACGCGGCTCGCCCGCGAGCACGGGTTCCACGGCGCTGCGGATCTGGGGCCGGCGGCCGGGCTGCTTCTGGAGCGCGCGCTCCCCTGATCGGCGCTTCCCCCGAAGGTGCCCCTCGACAGCGCCGGGCGAGCGCCTAGATCGGCCGCATGCTGCCCCGCCTGATGATGATCCTGTCGCTCCTCGGCCTCGCCTGCATCGTGCAGGCGCGGGGCCAATCGCCCGCGAGCAACCTCCTCACCGGAACCTGCGAGAAGCTGGTGATCGGCGGACGCGATGCCAGTGCCACCTGCGCCAACGAACTCGTGAACGGCGTGCAGGGCCGGCGCACCACGTTCGAATTCCGCTCCAGCGACGGCACGGTGGTGAGCTTCAGCGGCACCGGCGCCCAGCAGGAGCGTCAGGAGGAGTTCGGCGTCGACGCCTCGCAACCGGTGAGCGTGCTGATCCTCACCAGCAAGGGGCCGGACGGCGCCGTGACGCGCGACACGCTGATGACGGTGGGTTCCTGCCGCTTCCCGCCCTCCGAGGCCGGCACCTCGACGGTGGCGTGCACCGCCGATACCCAGCGCGGCCGCTTCGAGGGGGTTTTCGTGACGAAGGCGAGCGCGCCGAAGCCCTGACGCGGGGTGCGGCGGTGACGCCGCCGTGACAGGCCGCGCCCCGATCACCCCCCCGCGGCGCGCGCCACCGCGCGCTTGACCACCTGCTGGACCTCGACGTTCGACAGGAACAGGTCGTGGTTGATGATGCCGCTGCCGTAATCGGAGGCATCGGCCACCCGCACGCCGAGGGCTTCGAGGCGGTCGCGATCGGCGGCGCCGGCCCGCAGCACGCCGCCCGCGATGGTGCTCGACAGTTCCAGCGCCCGGTCCTTGGTCGAGGAGATCACGGTGATCTTGGTGGCGTCCGGCCCCAGCCGCTCGATCCCCTTGGTGAAGAGGTCGATGTCGATGTCGGGGGCGGCCAGCACCACGGCGCCGAGCCTGCCCATCGCGCCCTCGCCGGCGTCGGCGCGCAGCATGCGCAGCGTCTCCAGCGTCAGGAGCGTGCCCATGGAATGGGCCACGATGTGAATGCGCCCGCCTCCCGAGGGGCCGGCGAGCGCCCGTAGCAGGTCCTCCAGGGCGTCGCGGGACCACAGGGCGCTCTCGCGGTCGTAGCCGTAATCGAAGGTCGAGCCGGCGGAGGGCCACGTGAACAGGCCCGAGACCCCGCGGAACCGGATGCCGGCCGAGAGGCGCGCGGCGCTGACCGACGCGCTCTCGAAGGATTCCCGGTAGCCGTGCACGTAGAGCAGGACGTCGCGGCCGAGCGTCGCCTCCGCGAAGGCGCCCGCGGCGCCCGAGCCGGTATCGACCCGCGACACGCTGCGGATGGTCCAGTCGCCGGTGACCACCGACGACACCTTGCCGATCAGCGAGCGGTCGGGAACGTCGAGGCGCAGCTCCGCGAAGCTCAGGCCCCGCCCGCGCTCGTCGGTGAAGTAGGGGGCGCTCTTGGGGTCGCGGGCGGGCCGCCGGGTCGTCGCCACGAGGAGGACCGGGCTGACGTCGAGAGCCGATTGCTTCTCCGGGCCCACGGCCGCTCCGGTCACCAAGCCCTCGCCCAGGCAGCCGCCGAGCGCGGGGGCGGCGAGCGCGGCGGTGCCGAGCCGCAGCAGCCCGCGGCGGGTGGGGCGTTCGGGCATCATCGGGGAATGGGGCACCTGACAGGATCTCCGCGGCCGCGCTGACGCCCGCCTGATGCGGGGTGATCGTGACCACCGCAGGGCAGGCGGGGCATGGACCCCTCAGCGGCCTCGCGTTGGCGTACCAACGCAAGGCCGCTGAGGTCCTTGATGGGTCTCAGGTTTTTGCCGCAAAAGCGGCGACCGTTGTTGCGAAACCGGCTGAGGCGTTGCCGCGGCGCCACGGCTCTGCCGGTGGATCGGCCAAAGGCCGGCCTCGACGCCACGGCGGGGAGCCGGCAGAAAGGCCGCATGACCCGCGTGTCCGTTCCCGATCTCGACCAGCTCCTCCAGGGCAACCGGGCCGCGCTCGCCCGGGCCATCACCCTCGCCGAATCGAAGCGGGCGGACCACCGCGCCGCCGCGCGCGACCTCCTCGATGCGGCGCTGCCGCATACCGGCAAGGCGGTGCGGGTCGGCATCACCGGCGTGCCGGGGGTGGGCAAGTCCACCACCATCGACGCGCTCGGCGCCAACCTCACGGCGCAGGGCCACAAGGTGGCGGTGCTGGCGGTCGATCCGAGTTCGACCCGCACCGGCGGCTCGATCCTCGGCGACAAGACCCGGATGGCGCGCCTCGCGGTCGATCCGAACGCCTATATCCGGCCCTCCCCCTCCTCCGGCACCCTCGGCGGCGTCGCGGCCAAGACCCGGGAGACCATGCTGCTCTGCGAGGCGGCGGGCTTCGACGTGATCCTGGTCGAGACGGTCGGCGTCGGCCAGTCGGAGACGGCGGTGGCCGATCTCACGGATTTCTTCCTGGTGCTGATGCTGCCGGGGGCCGGCGACGAGCTCCAGGGCATCAAGAAGGGCATCCTCGAACTCGCCGACATGATCGCGGTCAACAAGGCCGACGGCGAGGAGGGGATGCGGCGCGCCAAGGCGGCGGCGGCGGAGTACCGGGCGGCCCTGCACATCCTCACGCCCGCGAGCGCCACCTGGACGCCGCCGGTCGTGACGATCTCCGGGCTGGCCAACCAGGGACTGGACGCTCTCTGGACGGCGATTCTCGATCACCGGAGCAAGCTCACGGCCTCGGGCGAACTCGCGGCCCGGCGCCGGGCGCAGGACGTGAAGTGGATGTGGGCGATGGTCCACGAGCGCCTCCACCAGCGCCTCGTCGGCACCGCCGAGGTGCGGGCGCGGACGGCCGAGGCCGAGAAGGCCGTGGCGGCCGGCGAGCGCTCGGCCGCGGCCGGCGCCGACCTGATCGCCGCGCTGATCGGGCTCTGAGCGGCCTCGCACGGGGCGCTCCGGCTCCCCATGGCCGCGCCGCCCGGCGCGCCTATCTGGTCAGGCACTCACCGGGAGTATCGCCGGGCCGTTTGGGAGACCTGCGCCGCATGACCACCACGTTCTTCCTCGTGCGGCATGCCGCCCACGGCCATCTCGGCCGCACCCTGTGCGGGCGCATGCCGGGCATCCATCTGGGCGAGGAAGGGCAGGCCCAGGCGCGGGCCCTGGCGCGCCGGCTCGCGGGCGAGGGCGTCGCGGCGGTCTATGCGAGCCCGCTGGAGCGGGCGCAGGAAACGGCCGGGCCGATCGCCGCCGCCGCCGGCCTGACCGCGCAGATTCTGCCGGGGCTCAACGAGATCGATTTCGGCGAGTGGTCCGGGCAGAGCTTCGAGGCGCTGCACGACGATCCGCGCTGGGCCGGCTGGAACAATGCCCGGCACGTCACCCGCCCGCCCGGGGGCGAGACCATCCTGGAGGCCCAGGCCCGCGTGATCCGCGCGCTGGAGGATCTGCGCCGCGCCCACGGGGAGGCGCGCCTCGTCCTCGTGAGCCACGCCGACGTCATCAAGCTCGTGCTCGCCTTCGCGCTCGGCCTCGCGCCGGATGCGATGGGCCGCTTCGAGGTCAGCCCGGCCTCGATCAGCGCGGTGGTGCTCGGCGATTGGGGCGCCAAGGTCGAGGGCATCAACGAGCGGGTGGCCGCATGAGCCGGAGCGACGTGCTGCGCGCCCAGGCCGAGGCGCTGGGGCCCTGGTTCCACAACATCGAGATCGCGCCCGGCGTGTTCACGGCGCCCGACCACTTCCTCGGCGACTATCCCAGCGTGAAGTGGCGCGGCTTCGCCCACGCGATCCCGGCCGACCTCAGCGGCCGGAGCGTCCTCGACATCGGCTGCAATGCCGGCTTCTACGCCATCGAGATGAAGCGCCGGGGCGCCGCCCGCGTCGTCGGCCTCGACGAGGATCCGGACTACCTCGCGCAGGGACGCTTCGCGGCGGCGGCGCTCGGCGCCGAGATCGAGTTCCGGCAGGGCTCGGTCTACGACGTGGCGGCGCTGGCTGAGCGCTTCGACATCGTCCTGTTCATGGGCGTGCTCTACCATCTACGCCACCCGCTCCTCGCCCTCGACCTGATCCACGCCCACGCGGCGGCGGACATGCTGGTCTTCCAGTCGATGCAGCGCGGCGCCAAGACCGTTGCGGAGATCCGGCCGGACTACGACTTCTTCGAGATGGACCACTTCGACGCGCCGGACTACCCGAAGCTCCACTTCATCGAGCAGTCCTACGCGGGCGACCCGACCAACTGGTGGACGCCCAACCGCGCCTGCACCGAGGCGATGCTGCGCGCCTCCGGCTTCGTCATCGAGAGCCATCCGGAGGAGGAGGTCTATGTCTGCCGCCGGGGAGAGGCGCCGCCCCTCGCGGCGCCGGTCTACCCGGCAAGGCCGGCCGGCTGAGCAGGCTTCGCAACAATGGCCGCCGGCTTTGCGGCGAAAACCTGCAACACGCCAAGGACTGCAGCGGACGAGGCGTTGGCTTGCCCCTGCCAGTCCGCGGAGGCGCTTACAGGCCGCCCGCCTCGACCACGAAGCGGGCGACCGCGTCCACGCCGTCGCCCTGGCGCAGGCTGGTGAAGACGTAGGGGCGGGCCCCGCGCATGCGCTTGGTGTCCGCCTCCATCACCCCAAGGTCGGCGCCGACCAGGGGCGCGAGATCGGTCTTGTTGATGACGAGCAGATCGGAGCGGGTGATGCCCGGGCCGCCCTTGCGCGGGATCTTCTCGCCCCCCGCCACGTCGATCACGTAGAGGGTCAGGTCGGCGAGTTCGGGGGAGAACGTCGCCGCGAGGTTGTCGCCGCCGGATTCGATCAGGATCAGGTCGAGCGTGGGGAAGCGGCGGCGCATCTCGGCCACGGCCGCGAGGTTGATCGAGGCGTCCTCCCGGATGGCGGTGTGCGGGCAGCCGCCGGTCTCGACGCCCATGATCCGCTCCTCGGGCAGCGCCCCGGCCACGGCGAGGAGCCGGGCATCCTCCTTGGTGTAGATGTCGTTGGTGATAGCGCAGAGGTCGTAGCGGGCGCGCAACGCCTTGCAGAGCCCCTCCATCAGGGCCGTCTTGCCCGACCCGACCGGGCCGCCGATGCCGACCCGCAAAGGTCCATGTCCGAGGGGGCCGTGTCCAGATGTCGTCATGCTGCCTGCTGCTGCGCGAGACCGTTCCGATGAGCGGATTGCGGACGCCCGCGGGCGCCCGGACCGACCCTGACACCGGTGCGCGCCCGCGGCAACGCCTCGCCGCGGTGCGCGGGCCTGCCCGCACTTCGCCCGCTCAGGGCTGCCGGGCGCCGCGACGCAGGCTCTCCTCCGCGCAGACCGCAACGAGATCCGCATCCTCCACCGCGTGGAGCGGGCGGGGGATGCGGATCGCCCGGCTGCGCTCGCCCGCCCGCATCACCAGGACCACGGTCTCGACGTCCGGGCAGCCCGGATCCGCGCAGGCGATCTCGCTCACGGTCAGGGCATCCTCGGGTCCGAGCCCGAGGGCGGGGCCGAGCTGCTCCTTGAGGGCGGCGATGCGCGCCGCATTCGCCGCCGCCCGGGCGCGCCATGCCTTGAGGGAGACGAAGCCCATCGTCAGGCGGCCGAGGCCGTCCAGGCCGGGAACGGATCCGGCAGGTGGCGGAAGAGCTGCGGCTCGAAGCGGGTGGCCGTGGCCGGGCCGACGAGGCAGGCGTCGAGGGCGGCGCGGATCGCCGCCTCGTCGAGATCCAGGCCGATGAAGACGAGTTCCTGGCGCCGGTCGCCCCAGACCGGGCTCCAGTGCCGGTCGAGGAGCCGGCGCCAATCCGGATGGTCCGGCCAATGCCGGCGCGGCACCGCCGCCCACCAGTAGCCCATGCCGCCCGTGCGGGCGATGGCGCCGGCCAGCGAGAACTCGCCCACCCAGTCCGGCCGGGTCGCGAGCCAGAAATGCCCCTTGGCGCGGATCAGGCCCGGCCAGGTGCGGCCGATGAAGGCGGCGAACGCCCCCGGGTCGAACGGCCGGCGCGCCCGGTAGACGAAGGAGCCGATGCCGTATTCCGCGGTCTCCGGTGCGTGGTCCTCCGGCGCGGAGAGTTCCTTGTACCAGAGGGGGTGGCGCTCGGCCTTCTCCTCGCTGAACAGGCCGGTGTTGAGGACCGAGCCGAGCGGCACCCGGCCGTGGCTGGCGGTGACGATGCAGGCATCGGCGTTGAGGCCCCGCACCACCGCCAGCACCTGGGCGAGCTGCGCCGCATCGACGTCGTCGGCCTTGTTGACCACCACCACGTCGGCGAACTCGATCTGCTCGACCAGAAGATCGACCAGGGTGCGCGTATCCGCCTCGCCGGCGGTCTCGCCGCGGTCTCGCAGGAAGTCGTTCGAGCCGTAGTCGCGCAGCAGGTTCATCGCATCGACCACGGTCACCATCGTGTCGAGCCGGGCCACGTCGGACAGGCTCTCCCCCGCCTCGTCGCGGAACGAGAAGGTGCTGGCGACCGGCAGCGGCTCCGCGATGCCGGTGCTCTCGATCAGCAGGTAGTCGAAGCGGCCCTCGCGGGCGAGCCGGCGCACCTCCTGAAGCAGGTCGTCGCGCAACGTGCAGCAGATGCAGCCGTTCGTCATCTCGACGAGCTTCTCGTCGGTCCGCGAGAGATCGGCGCCGCCGCGCACGAGATCGGCGTCGATGTTCACCTCGCTCATGTCGTTGACGATCACGGCGACGCGCCGGCCCTGCCGGTTGTTCAGCACGTGATTGAGGAGCGTGGTCTTCCCCGCTCCGAGGAACCCGGAGAGCACCGTGACGGGGAGGCGGGACGCGGCAGGCTGGATCATGGCTCAGCAACGTTATAGTGTTACATATGCCGATCATGAAGCGGCACTCGGGGGAGCTTGTCAATCGGGGATGCGGCGTTCGCTGTCCGGCGCGACTGCGAGGGCCCACACCGCGGCCTGTACCCCCACCCTGTCCCGGATCTCCTTCCGCTTCGCTCCGGTCGTGCGGGAAAGGGGGAGGCGGTTGCTGGATCGCCCCGCGGTTCTCCGTCAGGAGCGGAAGATGCGGCTGTACTGCGTCTCGTGGCGGAAGCTGCCGAGGTCGAGCCGCACGGTGGCGGCGCCGATGGCGTCGAGGGGCGCGGCCCCCGCCTCCGCCGCGACCGCCGCCACGGCGGGGCTCAGGGCCGCCACGACCCGCGTGCCCGCGCTCTGGCCGACCGGCGCGAGGCGCAGGGCCGCTGAGACGAGGTTCTGCAGGAAGGCCGTGAGATAGCCGGTGAGGAGCGTCGGGCGCGCGATCCCGTGCGCCCCGGCCGCGACCCCGACCGCGACCGGATAGGCGACCGGCCCCGCGAGGCGCTCGGCGACGGCCGCGAGCCCGGGGGCGGGCCAGGCCGCGCGGGTGGCGTCGAGGAAGGAGCGGCCCTGCTGGCTGGTCTCCAGGTGCAGCTCCCGCGAGGGGGCGAGGGCCAGCGCGAGGTCGTTCAGTGCCTCCGCGGCGTCGGCATCGCCGCGCGATCCGGCGTCGTGGGCATGCGCGGCCAGGATCGCGTCGTTGCGCGCGGCCCCGTGCGCCAGCACGTCGGCGAGCCAGTCCCGCAGGCTCGTCTCGTCGCGCACGTCGCCGGCCTCCGCCGCCCATTCGAGCCCGTGCGAGTAGGCGTAGGCCCCCACCGGATAGCCCGGAGAGAGCCAGGACAGCAGCAGCAGCGCGTCGCGGGCCGCGCCCTCAGCCATGGTCGTGATGGGCGTGATCGTGATGGTGGTGGCCGTGCCCGTGGGAATGACCGCCCGCATAGGCGCCGCCCTCGGGACGGAAGGGGCGGAGGATCGGCGTCGCGGTGCCGCCGAGCCCCTCGACCATCGCGGCGAGCACGTGATCCTCGGCGATGAAGACGGCGTCGTCGCCGATCTCGGCCGGGATGTGCCGGTTGCCGATGTGCCAGATCAGGCGCTTGAGGGCGCGGGCATCGGGCGCCCGGATTTCGAGAAGGCGCTCCGGCGCGGCCTCGATCCAGACGAGGCGCCCGTCCTCCAGGCGCAGGGCGTCGCCATCCTCCAGCACCGTCGGCTCGGGGAGGTCGAGCAGGAAGGCGAGCCCGCCGAGGCCCCGCAGGCTGATGCGGCGCCGGTGCCGGTCGCCGTGATCGAGGACGATGCGGTCGACGATCTCGCCGGAAGCGAGGTCGTCCCGGCGCACCACGCGGGTGGCGCGGGGGAGGGGAGCGGGGTGGGGCACGGGCTCGGGTCCTGTGGCACGGCTCGCCGGCCGCCCCTCGGGGGGCGACGGCAGGGTCCCGCCTCCTATAGCCGAGTTCCGGGCGCCGCGCCTCAGGCCGCCTTGCGGTAGCGCTCGCCCGAGAGATCCTCGTGCGCGATCTCGGGAGCGCGGCCGGTCATCAGATCGGCGAGCAGGCGGCCGGAGCCGCAGGCCATGGTCCAGCCGAGGGTGCCGTGGCCGGTATTGGTGTAGAGGTTGGCGTAGGCGGTCGGGCCGACCACCGGCGTGCCGTCCGGCGTCATCGGCCGCAGGCCGGTCCAGAACTGCGCCTGGGCGGCGTCGCCGCCGGCCGGGAACAGGTCGAGGAGCGAGCGCTCCAGCGTGGCGCGCCGCGGGCCGCGCAGGGTCTGGCTGAAACCCGCGAGTTCCGCCGTGCCGCCGACCCGGATGCGGTCGCCGAGGCGGGTGATCGCCACCTTGAAGGTCTCGTCCATCACGGTCGAGACGGGAGCGGCGCTCTCGTCGGTGACCGGCAGCGTCAGCGAGTAGCCCTTCACCGGATAGACCGGCACCGCGACGCCCAGCGGACGCAGCAGGGCCGGCGTGTAGCTGCCCATGGCCGCCACGTAGCTGTCGGCGGTGAGCACCTCGCCCGTGCCGGTCTCGACGCCGGTGATCCGCCCGCCCTCGTGGCGCAGCCCCGCGATGGCGACGCCGTAGCGGAAGTTCACGCCGCGCCGCGCGCAGAGGGCGGCGAGCCGCTGCGTGAAGAGATGCGCGTCGCCGGTCTCGTCGCCCGGGAGCCGCAGGCCGCCGACGAACAGGCCCTTCACCCGCGCCAGAGCCGGCTCGGCGGCGATGCAGCCGGCCGGATCCAGCACCTCGTAGCCGACGCCGTACTCGTCGAGGACATCGGTGTCCTCGGAGACGTGGTCGAGCTGCTTCTGCGTGCGGAAGAGCTGGAGGGTGCCCTTCTCGCGATGGTCGTAGGTGATGCCCGTCTCCGCGCGCAGCTCCCGCAGAGCGTCGCGGCTGAACTCGGCGAGGCGGACCATGCGGCCCTTGTTGCGCCGGTAGGCGTCCTCGGTGCAGTTGGCGAGCATCTGCGCGAGCCAGCCGTAGAGGCGCGGCTCCAGGCGCGGCCACAGCACCAGGGGCCGGTGGCGCATCAGCAGCCACTTCATCGCCTTCACGGGGATGCCGGGGGCCGCCCAGGGGGCGGAGTAGCCCGGCGAGACCTGCCCCGCATTGGCGAAGCTCGTCTCCAGCCCGGCGCCGGGCTGGCGGTCGATCACCGTCACGTCGTGCCCGGCCCGGGCGAGATAATAGGCCGAGGTCACACCCACCACGCCGCCGCCCAGCACGAGAACGCGCATCGCAACCGCCCCATCGATCCGAAAAAGTCCGAGGCCCGGAGTCTCGCGCAAGGATCGTCGAATATCTCGCCTGTCTGGCGCAGGATCTGCGATACAAGGGCGCCGAACGCAACCTTCGAGCGCCGGATGAAAGGATCTGCCATGGTGCGGGACGAGATCGACGCGCGCATCCTGCGGGTGCTGCGCCACGACGGGCGCATCAGCAATGCGGACCTCGCCGCGGCGGTGGGTCTCTCCCCCTCCGCCACCCTGCGGCGGCTGCGGCTCCTGGAGCGCGGCGGCGTCATCCGCGGCTACGCCGCCCTCATCGACGAGCCGGACGGGGCCGCGCCGCTCGTGGTGCTGACCCAGATCACCCTCGACCGGCAGACCGAGGAATTCCTCAACCGCTTCGAGGCGGCGGTGCGCCGCTGCCCCGAGGTGCGCGATTGCTACCTGATGACCGGCCTGTCCGATTACCTGATGCGCATCGAGGTGAAGGATGCGGGCGATTACGAGCGCCTGCACAAGGAGGTGCTCTCGCGCCTGCCCGGGGTCGCCCGCATCCAGTCGAGCTTCGCCATCCGCACGGTGGTGGGCCGGGAAGACTCTGAAAGCAGGCACGCCACCCCTGGCGTCCGGTACGGACCTTGCTGCAGGATCCGCGACGGGCGATGCCGGGACGGAGTATGGTGGATCTCAGGAGCCTCGAAGTCTTCTACTGGACGGCGACGCTGTGCAGCTTCCGCCGGGCGGCAGAGCGGCTGAACACGACGCAGCCGGCGGTGTCCCAACGGATCGCCGCCCTGGAGGAGACGTTCGGCCTCAAGCTGTTCGAGCGCCGCGCCCGTTCGGTCTGCCTCACCGCCAAGGGGCGGGAGCTCCTCGTCTATGCCGAGCGCTTCCTGCGCCTGCGCACCGAGATGATGAGCGCGATCGCCAGTTCCGACACCATGAAGGGCGTGCTGCGGCTCGGGGTCTCCGAGACCATCGTGCACACCTGGCTGATGCGCTTCATCGAGGCGATGAGCCAGACCTATCCGGGCGTCACCGTCGACCTGTCGGTCGATATCTCGCCCAACATGCGCGAGGCGCTCCTGTCCCGCGACCTCGACCTCGCCTTCCTGGTCGGGCCGATCACCATCCCGAGCCTCGTGAACCTGCCCCTGTGCAGCTACTCGGTGGCCTGGATCGCCTCGCCGCGGCTCGATCTCGGGCCCGGCGAGGTGACGCTCGCCGACCTCGTGCGCCATCCCATCATCACCTACCCGAAGAACACCAACCCCTACGTCCAGCTCCACGACCTGCTCGCGCGCTCGAACCTGCCGCCGCCGCGGCTCTACAGCAACGCCTCCCTGTCCACGATCGTGCGCATGACGGTCGAGGGGATCGGCGTCTGCGTGATCCCGCCGGAGGTCGTCTCCCGCGAGATCGAGAGCGGGGAGCTGCGCGTCCTCCCGACGGAGGTCCTCCTGCCGGACATCGCCTTCTCGGCCGCCTACGCCAACACGCCCGATTGCGGGCTCGCCGCCCCCGCCGCCCGCCTCGCCTGCGCGGTGGCCGGGGGCACGGGTTTGCAATAAGGTCAGCTTATCGATCCTGATGAGAAATCACGATTGGCGCTTAAGCGCACATAAGATGACCATGCCTCATTCCTGGGCAATGGACGCGCCGATGCAGACCTCCCGACCCGACCGCTCCCTCCTGACCGCGCACGAGGCGCGGCTCGCCTGCCGTCGCGGCGAGATCACCGGCAGCACCGCGGGCCTCGCCCCCGGTCACGTGCAGGCCAACCTCGCGGTGCTGCCCAGGGACCTCGCCACCGACTTCCTCCTCTTCGCGCAGCGCAACCCGAAGCCCTGCCCGATCATCGGGGTCTCGGCGCCCGGCGAGCGGCGGATCCCCGAACTCGGGGAGGATCTCGACATCGCCACCGACATCCCGGGCTACCGCGTCTGGCGGAACGGCGAGCTGGTGGAGGAACGCCGCGACGTCGCCGATCTCTGGACCGACGACCTCGTGGCCTTCGTGATTGGCTGCTCCTTCTCCTTCGAGGCCGCCATGGTCGAGGACGGCCTGCCGCTGCGCCACGTCGAGATGGGCGTGCGGGTGCCGATGTACCGCACCACCATCCCCTGCCGGCCGGCCGGTCCCTTCGGCGGCCCGATGGTGGTGTCGATGCGCCCGCTCAAGCCCGCCGACGCGATCCGCGCGGTGCAGATCACCTCGCGCTTTCCCGCCGTGCACGGGGCCCCGGTCCATCTCGGCCTGCCCGAGGCGATCGGCATCCACGACCTCGCCAAGCCCGATTACGGCGATCCGGTCCGCATCGGCGCGGACGAGATTCCGGTCTTCTGGGCCTGCGGCGTCACCCCGCAATCGGTGATCGCCGCCTCGAAGCCCGCCTTCGCGATCACCCACGCGCCGGGCGCCATGCTCATCACCGACCGCCGCAACACCGAATTCGCGGTGATCTGACCTGCCCCGCAACCCTGGAGACCTTGCCATGATCCGTCGTCGGGACCTTCTCGCCGGGGGCGCGGGCGCCCTCGCCCTCTCCGGCCTGGGCCTGTCGCCCGCCCGCGCCGCGGACGAGGTCGTCGTGGGCGTCCTCTACGCCATGTCGGGGGCGAGCGCGCAGGTCGGGGTCGATGCCCGTCACGCCATCGAGACGGCCCTCGACGTCATCAACGCGAGCCACGATCTCGACCTGCCGCTCGCCAAGGGCGCCGGCCTGCCCGGCCTCGGCGGGGCCAAGATCCGGCTCGTCTTCGCCGATCACCAGGGCGACCCGCAGAAGGGCCGCGCCGAGGCCGAGCGCCTGATCACCCAGTCCAAGGTCTCGGCCCTGCTCGGCTGCTATCACTCGGCGGTCTCCGCCACCGTCAGCGCCACGGCCGAGCGCTACGGCGTGCCCTTCCTGTGCGCGGATTCCTCCTCGCCGAGCCTGCACCGCAAGGGGCTGAAGTTCTTCTTCCGCCCGGCCGCCCACGACGAGATGTTCTCGGCCGCGATGTTCGATTTCCTCGATGCCCAGCGCGGCAAGGGGCAGACGATCGAGACGGTCGCCCTGTTCTTCGAGGACACGATCTACGGCGTCGATTCCGCCACGGTGCAGCGCAAGCTCGCCGCCGAGCGCGGCTACAAGATCGCCGCCGACATCAAGTACAAGAGCAATTCGCCCTCGCTCACCGCCGAGGTTCAGCAGCTCAAGACCGCCAACGCGGACGTGTTGCTGCCGACGACCTACACCACCGACGCGATCCTGCTCACCAAGACCATGGCCGAACTCGGCTACAAGCCGAAGAGCATCATCGCCCAGGCGGCGGGCTTCTCCGAGAAGGTCACCTACGACACGGTCGGCGACAAGCTCCAGGGCCTGATCACGCGCGGCAGCTTCTCCCTCGACCTCGCGGCCAAGCGGCCCTCGGTGGGGGCCGTGAACGCCCTCTACAAGGCGCGCGCCGGCCGCGACCTCAACGACAACACCTCCCGCCAGCTCATGGGGCTCATCGTGCTCGCCGAGGCGGTGAACCGCGCCGGCTCGGCCGACGGGCAGAAGATCCGGACCGCGCTCGCCGCCACCGACATTCCCGGCGCGCAGACGATCATGCCCTGGAAGCGCGTCGCCTTCGGGCCGGACGGCCAGAACACCGACGCCGATCCGGTCCTGCTCCAGTGGGTGGGCGAGACGTTCGTCACGGTCTTTCCCGAATCGGCGGCGGTCGCCCCCGCGCTGTGGCCGATGAAAGCCTGACCGGCGGGTGACGGCCCGGGCGCCCTCCCGCGGGAGAGGGCCCGGGCCGCTCCGCTTCCCCCCTCACTCCCGGGAGGTCCCCCGATGACGACGCAAGCGCTGGCCCAGGTGCTGGCGAGCGGCCTTTTGATGGGCCTGATCTATGCCCTGATCGCGGTCGGCCTCTCGCTGATCTTCGGCCTGATGGACGTGGTGAACTTCGCCCACGGCGAGTTCCTGATGATCGCCATGTACGCGACCTTCTTCCTGGTCGTGGCGACGCATCTCGACCCGGTGGTGCTGATGCCGCTCGTGGCGGCCCTGCTCTTCGCGCTGGGCGCCACCGCCTATCTGGGGGTGGTGCGGTTCGCCATGCGGGCCAAGGCCAACCAGGGCATGGTGCAGATCTTCGCGACCTTCGGCCTCGCGATCCTGCTCCAGGGCGCCGCGCAGTACCTCTTCACCCCCGATTACCGCAACGTGCAGAACACGTGGCTCGGCGGGCGCACCCTCGATCTCGGCGGCGTCTTCCTGCCCTGGCCGCAGATCTTCGGCGCGGCGGTCTCGCTCGCCGCCTTCGGCGGCCTGCATCTGCTGATGAGCCGGACCGATTTCGGGCGGGCGCTGGAGGCCACCCGCGAGGACCAGGGCGCCGTCGCCCTGGTCGGCATCGACCGCAACCGGGTCTTCGCGCTCGGCTGGGGGCTCGGCGCGGCCCTCGTCGGCCTCGCCGGGACGGTGCTGGCGATCTTCTACTACATCCACCCGCAGGTCGGGGCGAGCTTCGCCCTCATCGCCTACGTCACGGTGGCGCTCGGCGGCTTCGGCAGCGTCGCGGGGGCCCTCGTCGCGGGCATCATCGTCGGCCTCGTCGAGGCCTTCACGGCTGTGATCCTGCCCCCGGCCCTCAAGTCGGTGGGTGTCTACGCCCTCTACCTCGCGGTCGTGTTCGTGCGCCCGCAGGGCCTGTTCGGGAGGCTCTGATGACATCGACCACGCTCCCCGCCGCCTCGGTGCCCGCGCCGGCCATGACGAGCCACGCCGCCAAGCGCCGCCGCACCCTGCTCACCGGCCTCGTCGTCTTCGCGGCCATGGCCGGCCTGCCCTACCTCGTGCGCGACGTCTACCTGCAGAACGTGCTCATCCTCACGGTGATGTACGCGGCCCTCTCGCAGAGCTGGAACATCCTGGGGGGCTATTGCGGCCAGGTCTCCCTCGGCCACGCCCTCTATTTCGGCATCGGCGCCTACTTCACCACCGTGCTGTTCGTGAATTACGGCGTGCTGCCCTGGGGCGGGATGCTGGCGGGCGGCATCGCCTCGGCGCTGGTGGCGCTCATCCTCGGCTATCCCTGCTTCCGGCTCGCCGGCCACTACTTCTCGATCGCCACCATCGTGATCGCGGAGATCGGCCTGCTGCTGGTCCACAACTGGGACTTCGTCGGCGGCGCGCTCGGCATCCAGTGGCCCTTCAACCCGGATTCGTGGTGGACCCTGCAATTCGCCCGCGACAAGGTCCCGTACTTCCACTTCGTCCTCGGGCTCTTCGCGGTGACGTGGTTCGTCACCTACCTGATCCAGGAATCCCGCTGGGGCTACTGGTGGCGTGCGGTGAAGGACGACGCGCAGGCGGCCGAGAGCCTGGGCGTCGAGGTGTTCCGCTCCAAGATGGCGGCGGCGGCGGTCTCGGCCTTCTTCACGGCGATCGGCGGCGGCTTCTACGCGGCCTTCGTCTCCTACATCGATCCCGAGAGCGTGATGAGCTTCCGCTTCTCGCTGCTCTTCGCCCTGCCGGCGGTGCTCGGCGGCATCGGCACCCTGTGGGGGGCGCTGGTCGGCGCTGCGATCCTGATCCCGCTCACCGAGATCAGCCGCTCCTATCTCGGCGGCAGCGGCTCGGGCCTCGACCTGATCCTCTACGGCATCCTCGTCATGGCGGTGGCGCTGGCCCGGCCCGAGGGCGTGCTCAGCCTCTTCCGCCGCACCCGCACCGCCCGCAACCAGGAGGTCACGCCGTGAGCGCCGATCCGACCCCCCCGGACGCGCCGATCCTGCGCGTCGACCACGCGACCCTGCGCTTCGGCGGGCTGGTGGCCAATTCCGACGTCTGCCTCGACGTGCGGCGGGGCGAGATCCTCGGCCTGATCGGCCCGAACGGCGCCGGCAAGTCGACGCTCTTCAACCTGATCTCGGGCGCCTACAAGCCGACGAGCGGGCGCATCCTGTTCGAGGGCCGGGACATCACCGGGCTCCCGGCGCCCGAGCGCTGCCGGGCAGGCATCGCCCGCACCTTCCAGGTGCCGCGCTCCTTCGACTCGATGAACGTGGTCGAGAACGTGGTGGTCGGCGGCTTCGTCCGCCATGCCCGGGCCGCCCAGGCCCGGGCGGCGGCGCTCGCCACCCTCGACATGGTGGGCCTCGCCCATCGCGCCGAGGCGGTGGCGGGCGAACTCACGCCGCCCGAGAAGCGGCGGCTGGAGGTGGCGCGGGCGCTCGCCACCGAGCCGCGCCTGCTCCTCCTCGACGAGGTGCTGACCGGGCTGACCCCCAGCGAGGCCAAGGCCGGGGTCGAACTGATCCGGCGGGTCGCCGAGCGCGGCGTCACCGTGATCATGGTCGAGCACGTCATGGAGGTGGTGATGCCGCTGGTCGACCGGGCGGTGGTGCTGCATCTCGGCAAGGTCCTGGCGGAGGGATCGCCCCAGGCGGTCGTGCGCGACGAGGCCGTCATCACCGCCTATCTGGGGGAGCGTCACCGTGCTGCTTGAGGTCCGCTCGCTCTCGACGGCCTATCAGGGCCTGCTCGCCATTCAGGACGTCTCGATCGAGGTGGCCAAGGGCGAGATCGTGGTCGTCGCGGGCGCCAACGGCGCCGGCAAATCGACCCTGCTGAAGTCGATCGCCGGAATGGAGCGCCCGCGCGCGGGCGAGGTGCTGTTCGACGGCGCGCGCATCGACGGCCTGCCGGGCCACCTGATCACGGCCCGGGGCATCGCCTACGTGCCGGAGAACAAGCGCCTGTTCCCGCGCCTCTCGGTGTCCGACAACCTGCGGCTCGGCCGCTACCTCTACCGGGGGCAGCCCGACGCGGACGGGCCGCTGGAGCAGATCTTCTCGCTGTTCCCCCGCCTCAAGGAGCGCCTGCCGCAGCGGGCCGGCACCCTCTCGGGCGGCGAGCAGCAGATGCTGGCGATCGGCCGCGCCCTGATGACCCGCCCGCGCCTCCTGATGCTGGACGAGCCCTCGCAGGGGATCATGCCCAAGCTCGTGGACGAGATCTTCTCCGCCATCGAGACGATCCGCGCCACCGGGGTGACGATCCTCCTCGTGGAGCAGCGGCTCGCGGAATCGCTCTCGATCGCCGACCGCGCCTACGTGCTCCAGACCGGCCGCCTGATGCTCTCGGGACCGGCCGCGACCCTGCGCGACGATCCGGAGGTGCGGCGGGCCTATCTGGGGATCTGATGCGGGGGCGCGAGTTCGCGAGAGGCTTGCGGCCGGCGACCGCCGCCGAGGCCGCCGGCCTCGATCCATGAAGCGCGGGGATCCCCTCTCCCGCACGGGAGAGGGGATCCCCGCGCCGACCATGATTCGCTCGAAGGCGGTCCGTCTCGAGAGAAGACCGGGAGACACCATGTCCACCATCGACCTCAATTCCGATCTCGGCGAAGGCTACGGCGACTATCGCTGCGGGGACGACGCGGCGATGCTCTCCATCGTCACCTCGGCCAACGTCGCCTGCGGCATGCATGCGGGCGATCCGCAGATCATGGCGCGCACCTTCGAGCTCGCCCGCGAGCGCGGCGTCGCCGTGGGGGCGCATCCGGGCTTCCCGGATCTCTGGGGCTTCGGGCGGCGGGTCCTGCCCTACACGCCCGCCGAGATCGAGCGCATCGTCGCCTACCAGATCGGCGCCGCCCAGGCCCTCGCGGCCTATGCGGGCCACCGCCTCACCTACGTGAAGACCCACGGGGCGCTCGCCAACCACGCCGCCGCCCACGAGGAGTTCGCCACCGCCATCGCCCGGGCCGTCAAGGCGGTCGATCCGGGCCTGTCGCTGCTCGCCATCGCCCTGACCGCGCAGGTGCGGGCCGGCGAGGCGCTCGGCCTCGACATCCACCAGGAGATCTTCGCCGATCGCGGCTACACCGAGGAGGGCCAGCTCATCCCGCGCGGCCGGCCCGGCGCCCTGATCGAGGATGCGCAGGAGGCGGCCGACCGCGTCCTCGCCATGGTGCAGGAGGGCGCGATCATCGCGGCGAGCGGCAAGCGCCTGCCGACGCCGATCCGCTCCATCTGCGTGCACGGCGATTCCCCGAACGCCATCGCCACCGCCCGCGCGGTGCGCACGCGGCTCGAAGCGGCCGGCCTCACCCTCGCCCCGTTCCGGCCCACCGCATGAGCGCGCCGCGCCTTCTCGATGCCGGCGAGGCGGCCCTGGTCGTCGAGTACGGCGACCGGGTCGACCCGGCGATCAGCGACCGGGTGCTCGCCCTCGACGACGCGCTGCGCGGCGACCCGCCCGAGGGCCTGCGCGAGACGGTGCCGACCTACCGCTCGCTGATGATCCACTACGATCCCCTGATCCTCGACCGGGAGGCCCTCGCGGACCGGGTCCGCCGCACGGTCGCGGGCCTCGACGCGGCCGGGCCCGGTGCGAACCGGCACGCGGGCGCCCGCTGGGTCCTGCCCTGCTGCTACGACCCGGTCTGCGCCGAGGATCTCGGGGCCGTCGCGGAGGCGCTCGGGCGCAGCCCCGAGGACGTGGCGCGCCTTCATGCCGGGGCCGAGTACCGGGTCTACATGTACGGCTTCGCGCCGGGCTTCGCCTATCTCGGCGGCCTGCCGGAGGAACTCGGGATCTCGCGCCGGGCGACGCCGCGCCCGCCCCATCCGGCGAATGCCGTGATGATCGCCGGCGGGCTCGCGGGCGTCGCCAACATGCCGATGCCGACCGGCTGGTACGTGATCGGCCGCACGCCCGAGCGGCTCTACGCCCCGGCGCGGGAGAACCCCTTCCCGGTCGCGGTGGGCGACACGTTGCGCTTCGAGCCGGTCGATGCCGCGACCTTCGCGGCACTCGACGCCCGGGCGGCGGCGGGCGAGAGCGTCGGGCGCCGGGAGGCCGCATGAGCACGGGTCTGCGCATCACCGCGGCCGGGCCCGGCGCGACCCTGCAGGATGCCGGCCGGCACGGCTACCTGCGCTACGGTTTCACGGCGGCCGGGCCGATGGACCCGCTCGCCCACGCCACCGCCAACCGCGCCCTCGGCGCCCCGCTCGGCGCCACCGCGATCGAGATCTCCCTCGCCGGGATCGAACTGACCGCGGAGGGCGGCCCGGTCGGGGTGGCGCTCGCGGGCGGGGCCTTCCGCATCGGCCTCGACGGCGAGCCGGTGCCGGCCGCCGCCGCGCTGACGCTCAAGCCCGGATCGACCCTGGCGGTGCGGGCCGGCAAGGCGGGGGCGTGGTGCTACCTCGCGGTGGCCGGCCTCATCGCCGTGGAGCCGGTGCTCGGCTCGACCGCGACCCACACCCGCTCCGGAATCGGCGGCCTCGACGGCCGCGCCCTGCAGGCGGGCGACCTGCTCCCGATCCGCGGCGCCCGGCCCGGGCCCGACGAGGTCCACGCCCTCGCGGCGCCCTGGCTCGACCGGCCGCCGGAGGTGATCCGGGTGGTGCTGGGGCCCCAGGACGACTACTTCGCCGAGGACCAGATCGCCGCCTTCCTGGCGGGGCCCTGGACGGTGACGCCCCGGGGCGACCGCATGGCCTGCTTCCTCGACGGGACGCCGCTGACCCACGCGCGCGGCTACAACATCGTCTCGGACGGCATCGCCATGGGCGCGATCCAGGTGCCGGGGGAGGGGAGGCCGATCATCCTGATGGGCGACCGCCAATCGACGGGCGGCTACCCGAAGATCGCCACGGTGATCGGTCCCGATCTCGGCCGGCTCGCCCAGGCGCAGGCCGGCACCCGCCTGCGCTTCGCGGCGGTCTCGGTCGCGCAGGCGGTGGCGGCGCGGCGCGCCGAGGCCGAGGCGCTGGCGCCGCCGATCGCCCTGGAGCCGCTGATCCGCCGGGACTTCCCGTCGGAATTCCTGCTCGGCCGCAATCTCATCGGTGGGGTGGTCGACGCGGTGGGGTGAGACGCCGGGATGCGGCCCCGGCGTGCGGCCGCAGGGGAGGCATGTGCGCTGCCGCCTTGCGGCGGCGCGGCCCCTCCGGCACTGGTCCGGCCGCCGGCCCGGTCCCGGCTGGCGGCGAGGAGCAGCATGACGCGCGAGGCCGATACACGGACGACATCCCCTCGGGCGCAGATCCTCGCGCCCAGGCCCTGGGCGGGGCCGGGCTTCGTCGAGTTCGTGGCCCTCACGGCGTTCGTGATGGGCCTCACCGCCGTCACGATCGACAGCTTCCTGCCGGCCTTCCCGGCGATCAGCCACGACTTCGCCCTCGCCGACCCGAACCGGCCGCAACTCCTCGTCTACGTCTATATGCTGGGCTTCGGGCTGGCGCAGATCGTCTACGGGCCCCTGTCCGACGCGGTCGGCCGCCGGCCGGCACTGATCGGGGGCACGGCGATCTACCTCGCGGGCAGCGTGCTCGCCATGATGGCCCCGAGCTTCGAGTTGCTCCTCCTCGCCCGGGCGGTGCAGGGCATCGGCGGCGCGGCCGGGCGCATCCTCGCGGTGGCCATCGTGCGCGACCGCTTCGAGGGCCGCGACATGGCCCGTGTGATGTCCTTCTGCATGATGGTGTTCCTGATCGTGCCGATCCTGGCGCCCGCCATGGGCGGCCTGATCCTCGCCGTCGGGCACTGGCGGCTGATCTTCGGGGCGATGCTGCTCCTCGCGGTGGTGGCGCTGGTCTGGTTCTCGTGGCGCATGCCCGAGACGCTGCACCCGGCCTACCGGCGCCCGATGAACGTGCGGGCCGTGGCGGGGGGCATCGCCACCGTGGCGGCGACGCGGGCCTCCCTCGGCTACGCCACGGCGCTCGGGCTGCTGACCGGCTGCATCATGGCCTATGTCGGCTCGGCGCAGGCGATCTTCGACACCGGCATCTACCAGCTCGGCCGCCTCTTCCCGGTGGCCTTCGGGCTGATCGCCGGAGCGATGGGGGTGGCGACCCTGATCAATGCCCGGCTGGTGCGCCGCTTCGGCATGCGGCGGATGTCGCATGGCGGGCTCGTCGGCCTCTGCGTGATGGCCTTCGTCCAGCTCGGGCTGATGCTCGCCTTCGCGGGGCGTCCCCCGCTCGTCCTCCTCGTCGTCACGCTCGCGGCCTGCCAGTTCCTCCTGAGCTTCGCGATGCCGAACTTCAACGCCATCGCCATGGAGCCGCTCGCGGCGATCGCCGGCACGGCCTCGTCCTTCATCGGCTTCTACACGACGCTGCTCGCGGCCTTCTGCGGCCTGCTGGTCGGCCAGTCCTTCGACGGCACCGTGATCCCGCTCGGCATCGGCTATTGCCTGCTCAGCGGGGGCGCCCTCGCGGTCGTGGTCTGGACGGAGCGCGGCCGCCTGTTCGGCTCCGGCGTGGTGACCCATCCGGCGATGGGGGGCGATCCCGCGCGCGAGCGCTGAGGGCGGGCCGCGCGGCCGCTCACGCCTCGTCGAAGCGGACGCCGACCTGGTTCGGCATGCGCCACATCACCCGGCACGCCTTCCGCTGGTGCCGGATCGTCATGTCGAACGTCTCCGGCAACGAGAAGGGCGCATCGATCAGGATGATGGCCCCAGATCCGGTGAGGGATTCCAGCTCCACCGTTACCTGATGCTCGGGACCGAGCTGGATCGCTCCCGTTTTCTTCATGAAGGTGAAAGACGACATGACCCTTGCCCGGTTGGTATCCTTCACTGACCTTGGGTCAGTATGGGGCCGGTGCGTGAACGGCCGGTAAAGGCGGAGGTGTGGATGCCGGAGGCGGGCGCACCGGGGCATTAACCGCGCCTTGAGGGGGAGGCGGCAGGGTCGCTCCGGGCGAGGGGCGCCACGGAGGGGCGGTGACATGGCGATCGAGGGGCGGGGCCGCGACGGGATCCTGCTGGCGGGCCGGCTGCTGCTGGCCGCGGCGCTCATGCCCGCGGGCATCGCCCGCGCGCTCAATCCGTCGGGCTTCGCGCTGACCCTGGCGGCGACCGGCATGCCCTATCCGCATGCGGTCGCGACCGTCTCGGTGGTCGTCACGATCTTCGCGCCCCTCGCCCTCGCCCTCGGCGTCCTGCCGCGCCTCATCGGCTGGACGCTCGCCGCGCACACGCTGGTGATGGGGCTGCTGCTGCACCGGTTCTGGGATTTCTCCGGCGCGAGCGCCCTCGTCGAGCGCGAGCTGTTCCTGGCACAGGCGGGCTTGGCGGGCGGCCTGATGCTGATGGCGGTCGTCGGTCCGGGCGCCTGGAGCTGGCAGGGATGGTGGCACGGGCCGCGTCCCGCCGCGCCGGCGGCGGTGCCGGCCCCGAAGAAGCGGGCGGCCCCGCCCCGCGCGCCGCGCGCCGCCAAGGCGGCCCGCGCCGCGGCGTGAGCCGGTCCCGGCCGGGATCCGTCAGGCGGGGGCGGGTTGCAGCATGCCCTTGCGCTCGCGCACGAGGCGGGCGAGGGCGGCGCGCCGGAAGGTCTTGGGCGGCAGCCGGGCGAGGAAGCGCTCCGCGAACTCGCCGATCACCGCATCCGGGCGGACCTGGGCGACGTAGTCCCAGTCGATGCCGGGGCTCCACAGGAAATGCACCTCGCTGAAGGTCTCGGCGAGGAGGCCCGTGAGGTGGCCGCTATAGACCCCCCAGCGGAAATGCGAGCAGGAATCGCCGAAGAGCACGATGCGGCGCGGATCGGCCCCGGGCGCCTCGTTGCGGTACACCACATGGGTTCCGAGATGCAGCTCGCCGATGCGGTCCGCCGCCTCGAAGTCCCGCACGAGATCGTTGGCGTAGACGCGCACCGCATCCCGCTGCAGCGCCTGCGGGATGTAGGGCTCGCTGCGCGGCGGGTCGAATTTCTGGCCGAGGTCGCCGCTGAGCCGCCAGGCGGGCAGGGCACGGCCGCTGCGCAGATCCTCCCGCGGCACCGCGCCGAGGCGGCGGCAGATCGCCTCGTAGGCGATGAAGCAGCCCTCATGCGTCCAGTGCGTGTCGGTGCGGAAATAGAGGTCCTGCTCGTCCCGCCGGGCGCGCATCGGCGCGACGAGATCGATATAGGCCCCCGCCGCGCCCGATCCGCGCAGCCAGCGCCGCAGCCGGTGCGCGGGCGAGGCCGAGACGTCGACGGCGAGCCCGTCGGTGAGGTTGTCGTAGACCGTCAGCTTCTCCGGGACGACGAGGTGCAGGTAGCGGATGCCGAGCCGCCGGCAGCGGTCCGCCCGCGCGACGACCACCCGCCGCCAGCGCCAGTCGTGGAGCCACGTCCGCCAGGACCGCCGGTACTGGGTGAGCACGTCGTTGTTGCCGCCGATGAGGAACAGCCAGCCGTCGCGCCCCTCATGCACCATTCCCGCGTTCACGTCCGGCCCTCCGCCGGGCCTCCCCTGGCGCGCCGCGCTCGTCCGGTCAAGGCGGCCCTCCGGCCGGATCCCGCGGCAGGCTCCGCGGCAGGACCTTGGCGCCGGTGACGTCGCAGGCGACGCCGAAGACCCGGATCTCGCCAGCGGCGGTGGCCATGCGGTTCCCGCGGCAGGCGATCCACCGTGGCCGGCCGCCCGGCGCGGCGAGCCGGTAGACGACGTCGACGGCGCCTTCGCCCCGCAGCACCCGCTCGAAGGCGGCGGTCACCTCCGGCGCATCGGCGGGATCGATGGGCCCGGTCCAGGCTTCGAGCGTCCCGGCGCTCACCCCGATCAGCTCGGAGGCACCCGGCGACCACAGCACCGCCCGCGTGGCGGGGTCGATCTCGAAGACCGCGAGGCCGGCCGCTTCGACCGCGAGGCGCAGGCTCTCGTCGCGCGCGCGACGGATCTCCTCCGCCGTTACCTGATCGTGGATGTCCGTCAGGGTGCCGACCCACTCGCGGACGCTCCCGTCGAGGTTCTGCAGCGGCAGCCCGCGGGCGAGCATCCAGCGGTACGCGCCGCCGCGGTGGCGCACGCGGACCGTGATCTCCAGGGGCACCCCGGCGGCGAGCGCCTCGGTCCAGGCCCCCGCCGCCCGGGAGCGGTCGGCCGGATGCAGCGCGTCGAGCCAGTCCTGGTCGCTCACCCCGTCCTCGGATTCCCCGGTGCAGGCGGTCCAGCCGAAGCCCCGGAGCAGGTGCCCGTCCGGGCTCGCCCGCCACTCCACGGCGGCGCTCGCCTCCACCAGCGCGCGATAGCGCTGCTCGCTTTCGCGCAGCAGGCTCGCCGCCGGATCGGAGGCCGGCCCGAGGGCGCCCGGGGCCGCGACCCGCGTGAAGGTCGGCTCGTAGCGCCCGAGCGGCAGGTCGATGCGGACGGTGAGGGCGCAGGTGGGCTGATCGTAGATCTGCTGGAGGACCTGCCGCAGGCGGCGCGCCTCCACCCGCACGATGGCATCCGTGGCCGGATCGAAACTGGGGGCCCGGCCGAGCGCATCGGTGGCGATCGTGTAGGATTTCAGCAGGCCGCCCCGGCCGCCGAGGCTCTCCTCGACGACGTAGGAGAGGAAGGCCGAGAGCTGCGGCGACTTCTTGAGCGGGGGCTGCCGGAGCAACTCGGCGAGAGCGTCGCGGACGACCTCGGGTCCGATCGCATCCCGTTCCATCGCGTGGGTCCGGTGCCTCCGTCCTGCGTGAGCCGGCAGACGGGCGCCGCGCCCAGCCCGGTTGCGGAGGACCGGGCCGCCCCCGTTGTCCCACGCGCGAACCGGCGGAACAACCGGAATGATGCATGTCAGAGTTGCGGCGTGACGGAACACACACTTTTACGCAGTGTTGCGCCGCCATGTTGCGAGGCCATCCCGGTGTCGCGACAGAGTTGTCGACGCGTTTCCCGAGAGGATGGCGAGCCGGCCCCGGACTCAGCCGGCGAGAAGTCGCGCGCCGACCACCGCCGCCGCCGCACGGTTCTGCACCCCGAGGCTGCGCAGGAGCGCGGCCATGTGCACCTTCACGGTGCCCTCGCCGAGCTGCAGCTGGCGGGCGATCTCCTTGTTCGACTTGCCCTCGACCAGGAGTGCGAGCACGTCGCGCTGGCGCGGCGTGAGTTCCACCGAGCGCCCGCCGCGCAGGCCCGCGTCGGCCGGCTCCGGCCCGGAGCGGACGGAGGCGGGGCGGGGCGGGCTGTCGAGCACCGCGAGGGAGGGGGGCACGTAGATCTGGCCGTCGAGGATCATGCCCACCGCCCGGGTCAGCTCGGAGGAGCCGAGCCCCTTCGGGACGTAGCCGTGCACGCCGACTTCGAGGGCCGCGAGGATCTTGTGGCGCTCGCTCGATCCGGAGACCACCGCGACCTTCACCCAGGGGAAGCACTCGCGCACCGCGCTGAGGCTGCCGGGGCCTTCCATGCCGGGCATCGCGAGGTCGAATAGCGCCAGGGCGATGCCGTTGGCCCGCTGGGCGAGCTGATCGAGCGCGGCATCGAGCGATCCCGTCTCCACGACCTCGCCGAACCCGAGGCTCCGGTTGAGGATCGCGACCATCGCAAGACGAAAGAATTCATCGTCGTCCGCGATCAGGGCTACAGGGGCCGTCTGCTGAACCATGCTCGCGTCTTTCATCTCCTTGAACGGTTTTAGGAGGAGGATGGGGCCATCGTCCATAGTCGAGGGCCGCGATTCCTCGTGATCCGAGCTAGTCGGCAGGGCCGCGGCCGGCTGGTCCGGGCCTTGCTCTGCCCCGCGGACCCGCCGCCCGGAGATGCCGATGTCCGAAGCCCCGCCCGCTCCCGAAGCCCCGCCCTCTCCCGAAGCCCTTGCCGCCTACCTGGATGCCGCGGCGCCCCTGCTCGGCCTGACGGTCGAGCCGGAATGGCGCGACGGCGTGATCGGGCATCTCGCGACCCTGCTCGGCGCCGCCGGGCGGGTGCTCGGCCACCCGCTGCCGGACGAGACCGAGGCCGCCCCCGTCTTCGAGGCCGCTCCGTGAATCCGGATCTCACCGCCGGTGCCATCGCGGCCCGGGTCGCCCGGCGCGATCTCACCGCCCGCGCGGCCGTCGCCGCCGCGCTCGCGCGCATCGCCGCCCTCGACCCGCGCGTCGGCGCCTTCACGGATGTCCTCGGCCCGCGGGCGCTCGCGGCGGCGGAGGCCCTCGACGCACGTCTCGGCCGCGGCGAGGCGGCCCCGCCCCTCGCGGGGGTGCCCTTCGCGGTCAAGAACCTGTTCGACGTCGCGGGCCTGCCCACCCGGGCGGGATCGCGGATCAACCGCGAGCGGGCGCCTGCGACCCGGGACGCCGCCCTGGTCCGGCGCCTCGAAGCGGCCGGCGCCATCCTGGTCGGTGCCCTCAACATGGGCGAATACGCCTACGACTTCACCGGCGAGAACGTCCATGACGGGCCGAGCCGCAACCCGCACGACCTGCGCCACATGAGCGGCGGCTCCTCGGGCGGCTCGGGCGCGGCCCTCGCCGCGGGCCTCGTGCCGCTCACCCTCGGCTCGGACACCAACGGGTCGATCCGGGTGCCGAGCGCCTTCTGCGGGGTGTTCGGGCTGAAGCCCACCTACGGGCGCCTGACCCGCGCGGGCAGCTTCCCCTTCGTCGGCAGCCTGGACCATCTCGGGCCGATGGCGCGCAGCACCGCCGACCTCGCGCTCGCCTACGACGCCATGCAGGGGCCCGATCCGGACGATTCCGTCGCGACGGCGCGTCCTCCCGAGCCGGTGACGCCGGAACTCGATTCCGGGACCGGCGGCCTGCGCATCGCGGTGGCGGGCGGCTACTTCGCGACCGGCGGCGACCCGGAGGCCTTCGCGGCGGTCGCCCGGGCCGCCGCCGCCCTCGGCGTCGGCGCGACGGTGGAGATCCCGGAGGCGGCGCGCGCCCGGGCGGCGGCCTACCTGATCTCCGCGGCCGAGGGGGCCTCCCTCCATCTCGACCGCCTGCGCCGCCGCGCCGCCGATTTCGACCCGGCGGTGCGCGACCGCCTGCTCGCCGGTGCGCTGATCCCGGCCGCGCTGGTCGAGCGGGCGCAGAAGTTCCGGCGCTGGTATGCCGGGGCGGTGGCCGAGATCTTCGACCGCGTCGACGTGATCCTCGCCCCGGCGACGCCCTGCCGGGCCCCCCGCGGCGGCGAGACCACGCTGGTGCTCGACGGGGTGGCGATGCCGTTGCGGCCGAATCTCGGCGTGTTCACGCAGCCGATCTCGTTCATCGGGCTCCCGGTCGCGGCGGTGCCGATCCGGCTCGACGGCGGGCTGCCGCTCGGCGTCCAGGTCATCGCGGCGCCCTGGCGGGAGGACCGCGCCCTGCGGGTGGCGCGGGCGCTCGAAGCGGCCGGCGTGGCCACGGCGCCGGTCGCCTCGTTCTGAGCGTCATGTTCGCTGGGATCCGCAGCACCGAGACCCGGAGTATCCCCCATGGAAACCGACGATCCGGCCGTCCTGGCCGAGGTTGAGGCGGCCTTCGCGGCCTACGAGACGGCCCTCGTCACCAACGACGTCGCCACCCTCGAGGCCCTGTTCTGGGACGATCCCCGCACCATCCGGTACGGCGGGGCCGAGAATCTCTACGGCATGGAGGCGATCCGCGCCTTCCGGCGCGCCCGCTCGCCGGCGGGCCTCGCCCGGAGGCTCGCGCGCACCGTCATCACGACCCATGGGCGCGACCTCGCCACGGCCATGACTCTGTTCCACCGCGACGGCCAGCCAGGCCTGGTCGGCCGGCAGAGCCAGACCTGGCGCCGGTTCGCGGAGGGCTGGAAGGTCGTCGCGGCGCATGTCAGCGTGATCCCGGAGCCGGACGGTCCGGCATCGTCGGGCTGAGCGAAGCCCCCGGAGATTGTCATGCGGCAGGACGAGACCCCGGCTGCCCGGCGGCTGTGGCTGCGCAACCCCCTCGCCATCCTGGCCGAGGGAGCGGGCGGCGGCCTCGTGGTGCAGGGCAGCCGCATCGCCGAGCGCGTGCCCGTCGGCGGGGCGCCGGCCGCGCCGGTGGACGAGATCGTGGACGTCTCGCGCCACGTCGTCGTGCCGGGTCTCGTCAACACGCATCATCACGTCTTCCAGACCCTCACCCGGGCGCATCCGGCGGCGATCAACAAGCCGCTGTTTCCCTGGCTGCGGGCGCTCTACCCGTACTGGGCCCGGCTCACCCCGGAGGCCTTCCGGCTGGCGACGCGGCTCGCCTATACCGAGCTGCTCCTCTCCGGCTGCACCACCGCGGCCGATCACCACTACCTCTATCCGCGGGGGCTGGAGGAGGCGGTGGACATCCAGGTGGCGGAGGCGCGCGCCCTCGGCATCCGCGCCTGCGTCACCCGCGGCTCGATGAGCCTGTCGCAGAAGGATGGCGGCCTGCCTCCCGAGAGCGTGACCCAGGACGACGAGGCGATCCTGGCCGATTGCGAGCGGGTGCTCGGCCTGTTCCACGATCCCGGGCCCGGCGCGATGGTGCAGGTGGCGCTGAGCCCCTGCTCGCCCTTCGCGGTGACGAAGCGGCTGATGCGCGAGAGCGCGGCCCTGGCGGCGGCGCATGATTGCCGGCTACATACCCATCTCGCGGAGACCCGCGACGAGACCGATTACTGCCTGTCCGTCTTCGGGCAGCGCCCGCTCGACTACCTGGAGGAGGTGGGCTGGCTGACTTCCCGCACCTGGCTCGCCCACGGCATCCACTTCGACGACGGGGAGGTGGCGCGCCTCGGCCGCGCGGGTGTCGGCATCTGCCATTGCGCGACCTCGAACATGGTGCTCGCCTCGGGCTTCTGCCGGACCTGCGAACTCGAAGCGGCCGGGAGCCCGGTCGGGCTCGGCGTCGACGGCTCGGCCTCGAACGACGCCTCGAACCTGATGGAGGAGGTGCGCCACGCCCTGATGCTGAACCGGCTGACCTATGGGGCGGAGGCGATCACGCATCGCGACGCCCTGCGCTGGGCCACCGAGGGCTCCGCCCGCTGCCTCGGGCGCGACGATATCGGCCGGATCGCGGAGGGGCGGGAGGCCGATCTCGCGCTGTTCACGCTCGATGAGCTGCGCTTCTCCGGCAGCCACGATCCGCTCGCCGCCCTGGTGCTCTGCGGCGCGAGCCGGGCCGATCGGGTGATGGTGGCGGGTGCGTGGCGCGTGATCGACGGGCGGCCGCTCGGGGTCGATCCGGAGAGCCTGCGCGAGGCGCATGGACGCGCCGCCCGGGACCTCTTTTCCACCTCCTGATACGGTTTCCGGACGATCACTTTCGGAAACCGTATCACGAGCCCGCGCGGCGCCTGAGCGAGGCCGGTTTCCGCATCGCGAAGCGATCAACCGGAAACCGTATGAGCCGCAGCCCGCCGGAGCCAAACGCCGAGTTCAGGCCTCGGCCGCGGTCGTGGGCCGTCGCCGGTTGCGCTTCGTCTCGCGGCTGGCCACGGCGCGGATCAAGGCCGCCAGCCCGGCCTCCGTGACCGCTTCGGCGGCCTCCGAGGCGGGGAACCACCGCCCCTCGCGCTCGTGCTGCTCGGGCCAGGCCTTGAGCTGCTTGCGCACGTCGAGGCGGTAGACCTGCACTTGGCAGGGAACCGTGTCGCGGCTCTTGAGGCGCTTCCGGTAGAGATAGCTGCCGATGGCGTGCTTGCCGACCCGGCCGATCAGTCCGGCCTCCTCGTAGGCTTCCCGGGCCGCCGCCTCATGGTTCTTGAGTCCCTTCATGGGCCAGCCCTTGGGGATGACCCAGCGCCGCGTCTCCCGCGAGGTGATCAGCATCACCTGCAGCCCGCCATCCGGGCTCCGGCGCAGCGGGAGCACGCCCACTTGGCGGCGCGGAAGCTCGGTCTCCTCGGCCCATCCGGCGAGCAAACCCGTCAGGTTGCGCAGGCTCTTCATCCCGCGACGACCATCGCCGCGACGTGAGGTTCCGCAGCCGCGGAGCCGGCCGACTGGAGAAAGGGGATCACGTCTGACGCTCGGGTCTGGCGCGCTCGCCGTGGGGAACGGCCGGGATGTCGTCCAGACTTAGGCGTTCGGCGCGCGCCGCTCAAGTGGCAATCGTTTGCCAGCAAAACTTCAACGTGGACGTGACGGACGGCGTCAGCCCTCGCTGCTAAGAGTGGCGATGAGGTCATCAAGGCGCACGCGCAGCTCGGCGATCTCCGCCTCGGACATCTTGAGCTGATGAACGATCGCCCGGCGGACATCCACGGCCTCGTCGCGCAGGGCGAGGCCCTCGTGCGTCAGGCTGATCTCGACCTCGCGCTCGTCTTCCTGGCGGCGGGTGCGGCGCACGAAGCCGGCGCTCTCGAGGCGCTTGAGCACGGGCGTGAGGGTGCCGGAATCGAGGCGCAGGCGGCGGCCGATCTCCGAGACGGTGAGCGAATCCGTCTCCCAGAGCACGATCAGGACGAGGTATTGCGGGTAGGTGAGGCCCAGGCGCTCCAGGAGCGGCCTGTAGCACTTCGTCATCCGGTGCGAGGCGGCGTAGAGGGCGTAGCAGAGCTGGTTGTCGAGGCGAAGCGCATCCACACCCGATCCGATGGGCTCAAGAGACGTCATTCGTCGCACCATACCCTTCTGCACGCGGGCGCCGGACAGCCGATCGCGCCATGAAGAACCCCACTGACACAAAGGAGCCGCATACCACAAAATCGACGCGAACAGAACCGCATGCCGGTTCTGCACACCGCGAAACCTATAGCCTGGGCTGCTGCATCCTGTCGGATCCGGGTGAGGCGAATCTGATGATCGGGCGCCGCCTCATCACCGAACCTGCGCAAGTCGCACCGATACGCGCCAGTGGCGGCGTTCGTCGCCACCTCCCCGCAGGTCAGGCGGCCGATCGATCCTCCGCTGCGCGCATGCCGGCCGGGGGATCAGGCGGTGGCGATGCGGCGGCCGTGCTCGTCCACGACGCGCTGGCCCTTCTCCTTCACGAACTCGCCCTGTTGCGGCGGCAGCAGATCGATCACCGTCTCGGCCGGGCGGCAGAGCCGCACCCCTCGCGGCGTCACCACGAGGGGCCGCTCGATCAGGACCGGATGGGCGACCATGGCGTCGATGAGCTGATCGTCGGCCGGGGCGGGGTTGTCGAGGCCGAGTTCGGCGAGGGGCGTTCCCCGCCGACGCAGGAGGCCGCGAACCGGGAGCCCGGCCCGCGCGGCGAGCTGGCGCAGCAGCAGGCGCGTCGGCGGGGTCTTCAGGTCTTCGATGATGTGCGGCTCGATGCCGGCATTGCGGATCAGCGCCAGCACGGTGCGCGAGGTGGCGCAGGCCGGGTTGTGGTCGAGGATCACATCCATCGGGCGGCACCGGCTGAGGCGGGCGAGGGCCGACCTTCCACGGACCCGCCCGGAAGCAAGCCGTGCGCCTCCATCATGCGATGGATCGCCTGCGCCTCCACCCATTCCAGGGCGCCGATGCCGGCAGCGCTCGGGCGCCCTGCACCGCACCGGGACGAATCGCGTTGCCCGCAGGATGCCGGGCGGGAGCGTTCAGCGGCGCCCGTCGAGGGGGCGGATCCGGCGTTCCACGATCACCGGCCGGGCGATCTTGCGCTCCACCACCACCGTGCGCGGGCCGCGCAGCCCGCTGCCGGTGCTGATGATCCGCTCCGGCGCCCGGTCGGCCTTCGGCTTGACGGCCTTCAGCACGTGGGGGCGGACCTCGTCCGGCGGCAGGCCGATTAGGCCGGCGGCGATCTCCACCTGCTGCTCGAGATCGTCGGCGAGATCCTGGGCGGCGGCCACGGCTTCGGCGACCGTCGGCGGCTCGCGCCGGACGCGGATCGGCGGCAGGGGGCGGGTCTTGTCGGGCGACTTCTTCACGGGGCGGCCTATCGTCATGGGGAGGTTATAGCGCATCCGCACTGATTGTTGCAGTGCAGCACGACGATTCCGGGACGGGTGCCGCATGGCTCTCCGCGGCGGGCCTGAGCGGGTCTATCAGCCAAGAAGGACTTGCAAATCCGTCTTCCTGGCAACGGGCGGGCGCCGCGACCGGGGTTCGGGCATTCTGTCGCAGGTGGATGAGGTCGCCGCATGGTCCGTCGAATCTCCCGCCGGCCGCCCTTGTCCGGACGCGACGACGTTGCAAGAGTCGCGCCCGTGACCGTTTCGGCTTCTCCTCCCCCCATCCGGGACCCGCGCCTGACGCCGGCCCGCCCCGATCTCGCCGACGAACGCCTGCGCGGCCTCGTGGTGGCCGATCGCTTCGTCCCGGGCTCGGCGCGGCAGGTGACCGCGCCGCTCGCTCCGCTCCGGCGGGCCCCCCGCGAGGAGGCCGCCCTCGATACCGAGGCGCTGCACGGCGAGGCCGTGACCGTCTACGAGGTGGCCGGCGGCTGGGCCTTCGTGCAGCTCGACCGGGACGGCTATGTCGGCTACCTGCCGGCGGCCAGCCTCGGAGCGCCGGGGCCGGCACCGACCCATCGAGTGGCGGCCCTGCGCAGCTTCGTCTTCCCCGCTCCGGACCTGAAGCGCCCGCCGCTGGCGCATCTGAGCTTCGGCGCCCGGGTCGCCGTCGTCGGCGCGGAGGGGGCCTATGCCCGCCTCGCCGGGGGCGGCTTCGTCTACGCGGCCCATCTCGCCGGCCTCGCGGCGCGCGAGCCCGATGTCGCGGGGACCGCCGCGCGCTTCCTCGGCACGCCCTATCTCTGGGGCGGGCGCTCCAGCCTCGGCCTCGACTGCTCCGGCCTGGTGCAGACGGCCCTCGACGCGGCCGGGATCGCCGCCCCGCGCGACGCGGACATGCAGGAGCGGGCGCTGGGCGAGCCGATCCCGGTCACGCCCGGCCTCACCGGCCTGGAGCGGGGCGATCTCGTCTTCTGGCGCGGCCATGTCGGCCTGATGCTCGACGCCGTGCGCCTCGTCCATGCCAACGGCCATCACATGGCGGTGGCGATCGAGCCGCTCGCGGAGGCGGAGGCGCGCATCCGCGCCGCGGGCGCCGGGCCGGTCACGACGATCCGGCGCCTCCGCGCGGCGCGCTGATCCCGCACGGCCCCGATCCTCCGAGACGATGACGATGCAAGCCGCTCCCTTCACCCTCGCGGGCGTCCTGACGGGGGTGCGCCTCGGCATGCCGGTCTGGCCGAGTCTCGCGGTCTTCGCCGCCGCCTTCGGGGCCGCGGCCGCCCAGCGGGGCCTGAGCCTCTGGGAGGCGACCGCCATGAGCGCCTTCGTGTTTGCCGGGGCGGCCCAGATGGTGACTCTGGAGGTGTGGAGCCAGCCCTGGACCTTGCGCGCCCTCCTCGCCGCGATGACGGTGACGGCCCTGATCAACGCCCGCATGATCCTGATGGGCGCCACCGTGCAGCCCTGGATGCGCGGCTCCCCGCCCTGGCGCACGGCGCTCAGCCTGTTCTTCCTGGTGGATGCCGGCTGGCTCATCGGCATGCGCCACCGCTCGGAAGGCGGGCGCGATCTCGGGGTGCTGGTCGGGGCCGGGCTCGGGATGTGGCCGCTCTGGGTCGCCACCACCGCCGCCGGCCATCTCGCGGGGGCCCTGGTGACGGCGCCGCAGGTCTACGCCCTCGACATGATCATGCCGGTCTTCTTCGCCGCCATGCTGGCGCCGCTCTGGCGCGGCGTCCGCCCGGCCCTGCCCTGGCTGGTCTCCGGTGCGGTGGCGCTCGCGGTGCAGCGCCTCGTGCCGGGCTACGGCTTCATCGCCGCCGGCGCGGTCGCGGGGCTGATCACGGGCGCCCTCGTGGATGACGGGGCGCCGCGATGATCCGGGACCTCCTCGCCGGCCCGGCCGGCTCGGCCCTGGCGATCCTCGCTCTGGCCGTGGTCACCTATCTGTGCCGGGCCTCGGGCGTCGTGGCGATGAGCCGCGTGCGGCTCACCCCGCGGGTGGAGCGGGCCCTGCGGGCGCTGCCCGGCTCGATCGTGGTCGCGACGGCGGTGCCGACCGGGCTCGCGGCGGGCCTGCCCGGTATCGCGGGGCTCGTCACCGCCACGGCCGTGATGGCGCTGACGCGCTTCGAACTCGCGGCGATCGCGGCCGGGCTCGCCGTGGTGGCGGCGGGCCGGGCGCTGGGGCTGTGAGACGCGCTCCGGACGATCGCGTCCGGAAACCGTCTCAGAACCCCGCGGCCCGTGAGCGAAGCCGGTTTCCGCAGCGCGAAAGCGATCGCCCAGCGATTGCGCAGCGATCGCCCGGAAACCGTGTGAGGCCTCACCAGGGCAGCGTCTCGCCCCGGTAGTCGAGGTACACGCAGCCCTTGCGGCCGAGCTGCCGTTCCAGCACGTCCGCCATGCCCTCGGTGCTGGTCGCCACGTCGATGTCGGCGTCCGCGCCGCCCATCTCGGTGCGCACCCAGCCCGGATGCATCAGCACCATACCGAAGGGATCGGCCCGGTGGCGCAGCTCGAAGCTGCGCGTCAGGGTGTTGAGCGCCGCCTTGCTGGCCCGGTAGCTCTCCCAGCCGCCGCTCTCGTTGGCGCCGACGCTGCCCAGGACCGAACTCATCAGCGCCACGAGGCCTCCGGGCGCCACCAGCGGCGCCAGGGTCTCGGCGGCGCGGATCGGGCTCAGCGCGTTCGTCTCGTAGACGCGCAGGGCCACCGCGCGGTCGATCTCCGGCACCGGGACATGGGCGTCGGTGGCGACGCCCGCGACGATGAACACCACGTCGAAGCTGCGCCCGGCCAGCCGGTCCCGCAGACCCGCGACCGCCGCGTCGTCGTCGATGTCGACGCGCTCGATCGCGGGCGCCACCGGGGCGAGCCCTTCCAGCTCCGGGGCCGATCCGCGCGCGGTGGCGGTGACGTCCCAGCCGCGGGCGAGGAGCGCCTTCACCAGCCCGAGCCCGAGCCCCCGCGAGGCGCCGACGATCAGCGCCGACCTGTCCTGCCTTGCCATGATCGTGATCCTTCGTGTCCTGACATCGTGAGGTCCGGCGCGCCTCAGATGCGCGCCGGACGGAGACTGAGCATGGCGAGCGCCGCCTCGAAAGCCGCGTCGAGCGTGTCGGCCCAGACCGAAACCGGGGTCGGCGGCGCGAGCCGGAGAACCGCGTGGGCCTCGCGGCCCGCGACCGAGAGGTCCGCCCCGAGCCGGGCGGCGAGCCCGAGCAGCGCCCGGTTGCCCGCCAGGGTGCGGAGATGGAGCCGCTCCACCCCGGTGTGCCGTGCGGCCGCGCACAGACGCCGCGCGAGCGCCGTCCCGATTCCCCGCCGCCGGTAGGGCGCCTCCACCGTGAGGGCCGCCTCGCCCTCGCCGGGGAGGCCGTGGGTGGCGCGCCCGGCCGGCCGCAGCTCGCCGATACCGCGCAGCTCGCCGTCGAGGAAGGCGCCGACCACGAGGCCGGCGCGCGTGAGCGCCGAGGCGCCGTAGGCCCGCACGCCCTCGCGGCTCACCACCCCCATGAAGCGGTCGAAGCGGCTCTCGGGATCGAGCCTCGCGAAATGCGCCTCGACCGCCGCGCGGTCCGCAGGCCACAGGCGGCGGATCAGGACCGGACCGGCATCGTGTTGGATCATCTCTCGAACTCCAGGACTGCGTCGCATCGCCGTCTCCGGACGTCCTCCCCGCGGCCATCGAGCGGCCGAAGCCGTCGCGCGGCTCAAGCCGCCAAGCGGCCGAAGCCGCCAAGCGGCCGAAGCCGCCAAGCGGCCGAAGCCGCAACGCGGCCGGAGCCGCCAAGCGGCCAGGATGGTGCAATGCAGCGGGGAGCGGCGCCGTTCCCCGGCGCCGCTCCCGGCCGCCCTGCTCCCGGCGCATGGTCGCGCCTTGAAACCACCGCATTGCGTCGGTCCGGCAGGCGGTCTAAGCGGGGCGGCGTGACGCACAGCACCGCTTCCTCCGGCCCCGTCGCCGCCCGCTACGATGCCCTCGTCGCGGAGGGCGCCATCGAGCGCGACCCCGCCCAGGCGCACCTGGTCGGCCACCTCGACGCCCTGATCGCGACGCTGGAGCAGGCGCCGCCGCCGGCCAAGCCCGGCCCCCTCGGGCGCCTGTTCGGGCGCAAGCCCGAGCCGGCCCCGGGGCCGAAGGGTCTCTACGTCTGGGGTCTCGTCGGCCGCGGCAAGACCATGCTGATGGACCTGTTCCACGAGGCGGCGCCCGGGCCGAAGCGCCGCGTGCATTTCCACGCCTTCATGGCCGACGTGCACGAGCGCATCCACCGCCACCGGCAGGCGGTGAAGGCGGGAACCGCCAAGGGCGACGATCCGATCGCCCCCGTGGCGGCGGCGCTCGCCGAGGAGGCGCGGCTCCTCTGCTTCGACGAGTTCACGGTCACCGACATCGCCGACGCGATGATCCTCGGGCGCCTCTTCACCGCCCTGTTCGGCCAGGGCGTCGTGATGGTGGCGACCTCGAACGTCGAGCCCGACCACCTCTACGAGGGCGGGCTCAACCGGGCCCTGTTCCTGCCCTTCATCGGGCTCCTCAAGGAGCGGGTCGCCGTGGTGCGGCTCGATTCGCGCACCGATTTCCGCCTGGAGAAGCTCGGCGGCTCGCCCGTCTACCACGTGCCGGCCGACGAGACCGCCGCCGAGGCGCTGACCCGGGCCTTCCGGGCGCTGACCGGTCGCGGCCAGGGCAGCCCGGCGACCATCGCGGTGAAGGGCCACGACGTCTTCATCCCCGAGGCGGCGGGCGGGGTGGCGCGCTTCACCTTCGCGGATCTCTGCGCGCGGCCGCTCGGCGCCTCGGACTACCTCGCCCTCGCCGAGCGCTTCCACACCCTGATCGTGGAGGGGATCCCGGTGATGGATCTCGCCCAGCGCAACGAGGCCAAGCGCTTCATCACCCTGGTGGACGCGCTCTACGACACCCGCACCAAGCTCCTCGCCTCCGCGGCGGCGGAGGCGCAGGACCTCTACCGGGCCGATTCCGGCCGGGAGGCCTTCGAGTTCGAGCGCACCGTCTCGCGCCTCATCGAGATGCGCTCGGAGGACTACCTCGCCTCGCCGCATGGGCGGCCGGACGAGGCGTCGGGGAGCAGCGAGGGCCTCGTCGAGACCTGAACCTGCGCCGGGGAGGGCTTCCCGCCCCTCCCGCTCTCGATCTGCGTTCCTGCCGCATTTTCTGCGGCGAACCGGCATCCACTTCGTCGGAAAATGCTCTAACCTCGGGGCGCGGCACGGAGCGGGCCGCCGCGTGAAGTCCTCTCCGTCCCGAGTTCCGACAGCGTCCGCATGCCCCGCACCCGCCCCGGTGCCGATTCCCGCGACGAGACCGATCCCCCGCGCGGCGGACGCAGCCGGGCCGGTGCCGCGCGCCTCTCGCCCGAGGGCCAACTCCTCGTCGGCCCGGCCCTGCGGGCCCGCGCGGCGCCGCCCTCGGCGGATGCGCGGCTCCTGGCCATCGCCACCGAGCACCTGCGCCGCCTCGGCCACCGGCAGGTGACGGTGGTGGGCGTCGCGGCGGAAGCCGGGATGACGCACGCCAACGTCTACCGCTACTTCCCCTCGAAGACCGCCCTCGTCGACGCGGTGGCCGGGCGCTGGCTGCGCGAGGTGGAGACGGAACTCGCGGCGATCGCGGACGCGCCCGATCCGGCCGACGACAAGCTGGAGCGCCTGCTCCTCGCCCTCTCGACCCTCCAGCGCGAGGTGCTGGTGCGAGATCCGCACCTCTTCGCCGTGCATCGCGACGCCACCGTCGAGTCCCGGCCGATCGCGCGGCGCCACCGCGGGCGCCTGCGCGCCCTCGTCGAGCGCGTGGTGGAGGAGGGCATCAACGGCGGCGCCTTCCTGCTGCGCGACCGGGAGCGGGCGCTCGCCTTCATCTTCGATGCCAGCCACCGCTTCGTGCATCCGGCCTCGATCCAGCTCGATGCCGAGGTGCCCCGCGACCTGATCGAGGCCCGCTTCGGCGCCGTGATCCGGGCCATCCTCCGCGTCCTGCGCACCGGCGCGCTCTGAGCGGAATGACAATCCGGCCCCGATGTAACCAGGGCCGTTCGCTCGGTTAAGCTGCTGCCGAAGAACGCGAAATCGCTGCATCGCAGCGCCCCGGAGCGGGGCCGCGTGGCCTGATTCCTGCCTCCTCAGGCCCGCTCGGGTTGTCCGCCATGGGCTTTTCGGCCAAACAGGCCCCGCCGGCGCGGGGCTCCTCGCGAGGCGGACCCCGGCCCCTGACGGTTCCCCTTAACCGAAGGATCGGTTTTCACATGGCACGCAAGAAGATCGCGCTGATCGGCGCCGGACAGATCGGCGGCACCCTCGCGCACCTCGCCGGCCTCAAGGAACTCGGCGACGTCGTGCTGTTCGACATCGCCGACGGTGTTCCGCAGGGCAAGGGCCTGGACATCGCCGAATCCGCGCCGGTCGACGGCTTCGACGCCAAGTACAGCGGCGCCAGCGACTACAGCGCCATCGCGGGGGCCGACGTCGTCATCGTGACGGCCGGCGTGCCGCGCAAGCCCGGCATGAGCCGCGACGACCTGATCGGCATCAACCTCAAGGTGATGGAAGCGGTCGGCACCGGCATCAAGACGCATGCGCCGAACGCCTTCGTGATCTGCATCACCAACCCGCTCGACGCGATGGTGTGGGCGCTGCAGAAGTTCTCGGGCCTCGACCCGAAGAAGATCGTCGGCATGGCCGGCGTGCTCGACTCCGCCCGCTTCCGCCACTTCCTGGCCGAGGAGTTCAGCGTCTCGGTGGAGGACGTCACCGCCTTCGTGCTCGGCGGCCACGGCGACGACATGGTGCCGCTGGTGCGCTACTCGACTGTGGCCGGCGTGCCGCTGCCCGACCTCGTCAAGATGGGCTGGACCACCCAGGAGAAGCTCGACGCGATGGTCGAGCGCACCCGCAAGGGCGGCGGCGAGATCGTCAACCTGCTCAAGACCGGCTCGGCCTTCTACGCCCCGGCGGCCTCCGCCATCGCGATGGCGGAGAGCTACCTGAAGGACAAGAAGCGCGTCCTGCCCTGCGCCGCCTACCTCACCGGCCAGTACGGCGTCGACGGCCTGTTCATCGGCGTGCCGATCGTGATCGGCGAGTCCGGCGTCGAGCGCATCGTCGAGGTCGAGTTCTCCGCCGAGGAGAAGGCGATGTTCGAGAAGTCGGTCAACTCGGTGAAGGGCCTCGTCGAGGCCTGCAAGGGCATCAACTCCGCCCTGGCCTGAGGCCAGGGGGCGAGTGGAGAACAGCGAAGGGGGGCGCCGCCGGCGTCCCCGGCCCGCTCCGCCCGCCATTCGCCATTCGCCACTCACCACTCGCCTCATCCGGAAACGTCCATGAACATCCACGAATACCAAGCCAAGGCGGTGCTGAAGGAATTCGGCCTGCCGGTCTCCAACGGCAAGGCCATCTTCAAGGCCGCCGAGGCCGAGGCCGCCGCCAACGCACTCGGCGGGCCGCTCTGGGTCGTGAAGTCCCAGATCCACGCCGGCGGGCGCGGCAAGGGCAAGTTCAAGGAGCCCGAGGCCGGCGAGAAGGGCGGCGTGCGCCTCGCCAAGTCGGTGGAGGAGGTGAAGACCTTCGCCGAGCAGATGCTCGGCCGCACCCTCGTGACGGTGCAGACCGGCGAGGCCGGCAAGCAGGTCAACCGCCTCTACGTCGAGGACGGCTCGGACATCGAGACCGAGTTCTACCTCTCGATGCTGGTCGACCGCGAGACCGGCCGGGTCGCCTACGTGGTCTCCACCGAGGGCGGCATGGACATCGAGCAGGTCGCCCACGACACGCCCGAGAAGATCGTGACCTTCTCGGTCGATCCGGCCACCGGCGTGATGCCGCATCACGGCCGCGCGGTCGCCAAGGCGCTCGGCCTCACCGGCCCGCTCGCCAAGGAGGCGGAGGATCTCACCACCAAGCTCTACCGGGCGTTCACCGCCAAGGACATGAGCATGCTGGAGATCAACCCGCTCATCGTGACCAAGGACGGGCACCTGAAGTGCCTGGACGCCAAGATCTCCTTCGACTCGAACAGCCTCTACCGCCACCCCGAGATCGTGCAGCTGCGCGACACCACGGAGGAGGACGAGAAGGAGATCGAGGCCTCGAAGTACGACCTCGCCTACATCGCCCTCGAGGGCACCATCGGCTGCATGGTGAACGGCGCCGGCCTCGCCATGGCGACGCTCGACATCATCAAGCTCTACGGCGAGGAGCCGGCGAACTTCCTCGATGTCGGCGGCGGCGCCTCCGAGGAGAAGGTGACGGCGGCCTTCAAGATCATCACCGCCGACCCGAACGTGAAGGGCATCCTCGTCAACATCTTCGGCGGGATCATGAAGTGCGACGTGATCGCCAACGGCGTGATCGCGGCGGTGAAGGCGGTCGGCCTGCAGGTGCCCCTGGTGGTGCGCCTGGAGGGCACGAACGTGGAGAAGGGCAAGGAGATCATCCGGTCGTCGGGCCTCAACGTCATCCCGGCGGACGATCTCGACGACGCCGCGCAGAAGATCGTCGCGGCCGTGCGCCAGCGCTGACGCCGCCCTCCCGAACGCAAAGCACCGGAGCTCACGCCCGTGTCCATTCTGATCGACAAGAATACCAAGGTGATCTGCCAGGGCTTCACTGGCAAGAACGGCACCTTCCACTCCGAGCAGGCGATCGCCTACGGCACGCAGATGGTCGGCGGCACCTCGCCGGGGAAGGGCGGCTCGACCCATCTCGGCCTGCCGGTCTTCGATACGGTGAAGGAGGCCCGCGAGGCCACCGGCGCCGACGCCTCCGTCGTCTACGTGCCGCCGCCGGGCGCCGCGGACGCGATCTGCGAGGCGATCCAGGCCGAGATCCCACTCATCGTCTGCATCACCGAGGGCATCCCGGTCCTCGACATGGTGCGGGTGAAGCGGGCGCTCGAAGGCTCGAAGTCGCGCCTCGTCGGCCCGAACTGCCCCGGCATCGTCACGGCGGGCGAGTCGAAGATCGGCATCATGCCGGCCAACATCTTCAAGCCCGGCTCGGTCGGCATCGTGTCGCGCTCCGGCACGCTGACCTACGAGGCGGTGTTCCAGACCACCAACGAGGGCCTCGGCCAGACGACGGCGGTCGGCATCGGCGGCGATCCGGTCAAGGGCACCGAGTTCATCGACATGCTCGAGATGTTCCTGGCCGATGACAAGACCGAGTCGATCGTGATGATCGGCGAGATCGGCGGCTCGGCCGAGGAAGAGGCGGCGCAGTTCATCGCCGACGAGGCCAAGCGCGGCCGCAAGAAGCCGATGGTCGGCTTCATCGCCGGCCGCACGGCGCCTCCCGGCCGCCGCATGGGCCATGCCGGCGCGATCATCTCGGGCGGCAAGGGCGGCGCCGAGGACAAGATCGCCGCCATGGAGGCCGCGGGCATCCGCGTGTCGCCGTCGCCGGCCCGCCTCGGCAAGACCCTGGTCGAGGTCCTGCGGGGCTGAAACCGCTGCGGGGCCGTCCGGCCCCGCAGCGATGCTCCCCGCGCAGGGCTGATGCCCGCGCGGGGTCCGCGTCCGGAGCCCATATCGGGCTCCTTCACCGAACACGCCGCCCGCCGCTCCCCCGGAGCCCGTGCGGGCCGAACCGTGGGTAGACCGTCGCCATGGCACGCCAGGACGTGAACGAAACCCTTCTCGGCACCTCGTTCCTGTACGGCGCGAACGCCGCCTACATCGAGGATCTCTACGCCGCCTACACGAAGGACCCGAACTCCGTCGATCCGGAGTGGCGCGCCTTCTTCGCCGGGCTGAAGGAGGAGAAGGCGATCGTCGTCAAGAACGCCGAGGGCGCGTCCTGGACGAAGCCGAACTGGCCGGTGGCGGCCAATGGCGAGCTGGTCTCGGCGCTCGACGGCAATTGGTCGACCCTGGAGAAGGCGGTCGGCGAGAAGATCAAGGCCCGCACCGAGAGCAAGGGCGCGCCCGTCGCCCCCGCCGACGTGCAGCAGGCGACGAAGGATTCGGTGCGCGCGATCATGCTGATCCGCGCCTACCGCATGCGCGGCCACCTGCACGCCAAGCTCGATCCGCTGGGCCTGCAGCCCCGCAGCGACCACGAGGAGCTGCACCCGCAGCATTACGGTTTCGCGGAATCCGATTGGGACCGCCCGATCTTCCTCGACAACGTGCTCGGCCTCGAATTCGCGACGATCCGCGAGATCGTGGCGATCCTGGAGCGCACCTACTGCCAGACGCTCGGCGTCGAGTTCATGCACATCTCCGATCCCGAGGAGAAGGCCTGGATCCAGGAGCGCATCGAGGGCAAGGACAAGGAGATCTCCTTCACCGAGCAGGGCCGGCGGGCGATCCTCAACAAGCTCATCGAGGCGGACGGCTTCGAGAAGTTCCTCGATCTCAAGTACACGGGCACCAAGCGCTTCGGCCTCGACGGCTCGGAGGCGATGGTCCCGGCGCTGGAGCAGATCATCAAGCGCGGCGGCGCGCTCGGCGTGAAGGAGATCGTGATCGGCATGGCCCATCGCGGCCGGCTGAACGTGCTCGCCAACGTGATGAGCAAGCCCTTCCGGGCGATCTTCCACGAGTTCAAGGGCGGCTCGTCCTCCCCGGCGGAGGTCGAGGGCTCGGGCGACGTGAAGTACCACCTCGGCGCCTCGAGCGACCGCAGCTTCGACGGCAACGACGTGCACCTGTCGCTGACCGCCAACCCGTCGCATCTCGAGATCGTCGATCCGGTGGTGCTGGGGAAGGTGCGCGCCAAGCAGGACCAGCACAACGACGCCCCCGACCAGCGCACCAGCGTGCTGCCGCTCCTCATCCACGGCGACGCGGCCTTCGCCGGCCAGGGCGTGGTGGCGGAGTGCTTCGGCCTCTCGGGCCTGAAGGGCCACCGCACCGGCGGCTCGATCCACTTCATCATCAACAACCAGATCGGCTTCACCACCGATCCGCGCTTCTCGCGCTCCTCGCCCTATCCGTCCGACGTGGCGAAGATGGTCGAGGCGCCGATCTTCCACTGCAACGGCGACGATCCGGAGGCCGTGGTCTTCGCCGCCAAGGTCGCCACCGAGTACCGGCAGAAGTTCCACAAGCCGGTCGTGATCGACATGCTGTGCTACCGCCGCTTCGGCCACAACGAGGGCGACGAGCCCGCGTTCACGCAGCCGAAGATGTACCAGATCATCCGCAAGCACCCCTCGACGCTGGAGATCTACGGCAAGCGCCTGGCCGAGGCCGGCGCCGTCAAGGAGGCCGATCTGGAGGCCCGCAAGGCCGAGTTCCGCGCCTCCCTCGACAGCGAGTTCGACGTCGCCAACGCCTACAAGGCCAACAAGGCGGACTGGCTCGACGGCCGCTGGTCGGGCCTGAAGTCGGTGCGCGAGGACGAGGACGATCCGCGCCGCGGCCGCACCGGCATTCCGGCCGAGACCCTGCGGGAGATCGCCGACCGGATCACCAAGGTGCCGGAGAATTTCCGCCTGCACCGCACCATCCAGCGCTTCCTCGACAACCGCGCCAAGGCGATCGAGACCGGCGAGGGGATCGACTGGGCGACCGCCGAGGCGCTGGCCTTCGGCTCGCTGCTCCTCGAGAACCACCGGGTCCGTCTCTCGGGCCAGGACGTGGAGCGCGGCACCTTCTCGCAGCGCCACTCGGTGCTGATCGACCAGGAGAACGAGGAGCGCTACACGCCCCTCAACCACATCCGCGAGGGGCAGGCCCGCTACGAGGTCATCAACTCGATGCTCTCGGAGGAGGCGGTGCTCGGCTTCGAGTACGGCTATTCCCTGGCCGAGCCCAACGCCCTGGTGCTGTGGGAGGCGCAGTTCGGCGACTTCGCCAACGGCGCGCAGGTGGTGATCGACCAGTTCATCTCCTCGGGCGAGCGCAAGTGGCTGCGCATGTCCGGCCTCGTGCTGCTGCTGCCGCACGGCTACGAGGGCCAGGGGCCCGAGCATTCCTCCGCCCGCCTGGAGCGCTACCTCCAGATGTGCGCCGAGGACAACATGCAGGTCGCCAACTGCTCGACCCCGGCGAACTACTTCCACATCCTGCGCCGGCAGCTGAAGCGCGACTTCCGCAAGCCGCTCGTGCTGATGACGCCGAAGTCGCTGCTGCGCCACAAGCGGGCGGTGTCGCGGCTCTCCGACCTCAGCGAGGGCGAGAGCTTCCACCGCGTGCTGTGGGACGACGCCGAGAAGGCGACGGACGGCGTCAAGCTGGTCAAGGACGACAAGATCCGCCGCGTCGTGCTCTGCTCGGGCAAGGTCTATTACGACCTCTTCGAGGAGCGCGAGAAGCGGGGCATCAACGACGTCTATCTCCTGCGCGTCGAGCAGCTCTACCCGTTCCCGCTGAAGTCGCTGGCCGGCGAGGTGTCACGCTTCCGCAATGCGGAGGTGATCTGGTGCCAGGAGGAGCCCAAGAACATGGGATCCTGGACCTTCGTCGAGCCCTATCTCGAATGGGTCCTCAACCAGGCGGGCGTGCCCTCGAAGCGCCCGCGCTACGTCGGGCGTCCCGCCTCGGCGTCGACGGCGGTGGGCCTGATGTCGAAGCACGTGGCGCAGCTCCAGGCCTTCCTCAACGAGGCCCTGGCCGTCTGAGGCGCCGCGGCGATGGCCTTCTTCCTCTGCCGGCTCGTCGCCCCCCGGGCGACCTTTCCCGGGGACATGACGCCCCGGGAAGGGGAGGCGATGCGGGCGCATGTCGCCCACTGGCACGGCGCCCTCGGCCGCACGGTCCTCGCCTTCGGTCCCGTCCTCGATCCGGCCGGGGCCTGGGGCCTCGGCCTCCTCGCGGTCGCCGATGCGGCGGAGGCGCAGGCCTTCACGCAGGCCGATCCCGTCGTCGCCGCCGGCCTCGGCTTCCGTTACGAGATCCATCCCATGCCGCAGCTGAGCCTTGCGCCTGCCGCGGCCATCCCATCCGTTCCCGCTCATTGAGAGGAGGCGCCCCGCTCCGGGGCGCGATGCCATGGCCACCGAAATTCGCGTCCCGACCCTGGGCGAGTCCGTGAACGAGGCCACGATCGGCCGCTGGTTCAAGAAGCCCGGCGACACCGTCAAGGCCGACGAGCCGCTGGTCGAACTCGAGACCGACAAGGTGACCCTCGAGGTCAACGCCCCCGCCTCCGGCAAGCTCGGCGACATCGTCGCCAAGGACGGCGAGACGGTGGAGCCCGGCGCGCTGCTCGGCTCGATCGTCGAGGGCGCCGGCAACGGCGCCGCCGAGCCGGCCCCGGCCACCAAGCCCGCGCCCGCCGAGAAGCCGGCCCAGACCTCCTCGGCCTCCTACGGCAGCCACGGCGATGCGGCCCCGGCGGGTGCCCGCCCGAGCCAGGACCACGGCCCGGCCGTGGCCCGCCTCGCCCAGGAGACCGGCGTCGACCCCGCGGCCCTCCACGGCAGCGGCAAGGACGGCCGCGTGACCAAGGGCGACATGCTGGCGGCGGCCTCCGCCCCGGCCCCCGCTTCCGCGCCCGCGCCGCTGCCGCAGGTGGCCCGCGCGCCCTCCGCGCCGGACGATGCCGCCCGCGAGGAGCGCGTCCGGATGACCAAGCTGCGCCAAACCATCGCCCGGCGCCTCAAGGACGCGCAGAACATCGCCGCCATGCTGACGACGTTCAACGACGTCGACATGAGCGCCGTGATGGCCCTGCGCCAGCAGTACAAGGACGTCTTCGAGAAGAAGCACGGCACGAAGCTCGGCTTCATGGGCTTCTTCACCAAGGCGGTGATCCAGGCCCTGAAGGACGTCCCGGCGGTGAACGCCGAGATCGACGGCCAGGACATCGTCTACAAGAACTACTATCACATCGGCATCGCGGTCGGCACCGATAAGGGCTTGGTCGTGCCGGTGGTGCGCGACGCCGACAACCTGTCGATCGCGGGCGTTGAGAAGACGATCGCGAATTTCGGCCGCAAGGCCCGCGACGGCAAGCTCTCCATCGACGAGATGCAGGGCGGCACCTTCACGATCACCAACGGCGGCATCTACGGCTCGCTGATGTCGACGCCGATCCTCAACGCGCCGCAATCGGGCATCCTCGGCATGCACCGCATCGAGGAGCGGCCGGTGGTGCGGGCCGGCAAGATCGAGGTGCGGCCGATGATGTACCTCGCCCTGTCCTACGATCACCGGATCGTGGACGGGAAGGAGGCCGTCACCTTCCTGGTGCGGGTCAAGGAGGCGCTGGAGGACCCGGCGCGCCTCGTCCTCGACCTCTGATCGTTCGAAATCTCCGGCGCGGGATCCCCTCTCCCGGGTGGGAGAGGGGTCGGGGTGAAGGTGGAGACGGCGCCGCCTGGACCCTGAACCGTCCCGCTGGCGGCTCAACGCTTCCGGCTTGATCCTGAAGCCGAGCCACCCTCACCCCTGCGCCCCTCTCCCGAACGGGAGAGGGGGGATCCCGCGCTAAGCCGGAGGGGTTCAGCACACGTTTCTGATGGAGGACGGCGCGCGATGGACAAGGTCTTGGTCGTCACCGGCGGGAGCCGCGGCATCGGGCGGGCGGTCTCGCTCCTCGCGGCGCAGCGCGGCTGGATCGTCTGCCTCTCCTACGTGGCGAACCGCGACGCGGCCGAGGCCGTGGTGCGGGAGATCGAGGCCGGCGGCGGCAAGGCGCTGGCGGTGAAGGGCGACGTGGCGGTCGAGAGCGAGGTTGCCGACCTGTTCACGGCGGCGGACGCCCTCGGCCCTCTCGGCGGCCTCGTCAACAACGCGGGCGTCGTGGATTACGCGGCCCGGGTCGATGAGATGACCGCCGCCCGCCTCACCCGCATGATGACCACCAACATCGTCGGCTCCTTCCTCTGCGCGGCCCAGGCGGTGCGGCGGATGTCGACCAAGCATGGCGGCCAGGGCGGCGTCATCGTCAACCTGTCCTCGGTGGCCGCCCGGCTCGGCGCCCCGGGCCAGTACGTCGATTACGCGGCCTCGAAGGGCGCCATCGATACCTTCACCACCGGACTCGCGGTCGAGGTCGCGGACGAGGGCATCCGCGTCAATGCGGTGTCGCCCGGCCTGATCGAGACCGAGATCCATGCCAGCGGCGGCCAGCCGGACCGGCTCGCGCGCCTCGGCCCCCTGGTGCCCATGAAGCGGGCCGGCACCGCCGAGGAGATCGCCGCCCCCATCGTCTGGCTCCTGTCGGACGAAGCCTCCTATGCCACCGGGGCCAACCTCACGGTCTCGGGCGGCCGCTGAGCCTCCCTCTCGTCATCGGAATGCCGGCCCGGCGCCCCCGCGCCGCCGGCCAACTCGCGGGTTCTCGACCATGTCCTACGATCTCGTCGTCATCGGCACCGGCCCTGGCGGCTACGTCTGCGCCATCCGGGCGGCCCAGCTCGGCCTGAAGACCGCCGTGGTCGAGAAGCGCGCGACCCATGGCGGCACCTGCCTGAACGTCGGCTGCATCCCCTCCAAGGCGCTGCTCCACGCCTCCGAGGCCTTCGAGGAGACCACCAAGCACCTGCCGGTGCTCGGCATCACGGTGGGCGAGCCGCAGCTCGACCTCGCCAGGATGATGGCCTTCAAGCAGGAGGGCGTGGACGGCAACACCAAGGGCGTCGCCTTCCTCCTCAAGAAGAACGGCGTCGAGAGCTTCCAGGGCGTCGGCCGCCTCGCGGGCGCGGGCCGGGTCGAGGTGCAGTCGGAGGACGGCGGCAACCACCTCTTGGAGACCAAGAACATCGTCATCGCGACGGGCTCGGACGTGGCGAACCTGCCCGGCGTGACGATCGACGAGGAGGTGGTGGTGTCCTCGACGGGCGCCCTCGATCTCAAGGCGGTGCCCGGCAAGCTCCTGATCATCGGGGCCGGCGTGATCGGGCTCGAGCTCGGCTCGGTCTGGCGCCGCCTCGGCTCCGAGGTGACGGTGGTCGAGTATCTCGACCGGGTCCTGCCCGGCATGGACGGCGAGGTCGGCAAGCAGTTCCAGCGCATCCTGGAGAAGCAGGGCGTCAAGTTCCGCCTCTCCTCGAAGGTCACGGGCGTCGAGCGCACCAATGCGGGCGCCAAGGTGACGGTGGAGCCGGCCGCCGGCGGCGCGGCCGAGACCCTCGACGCGGACGTGGTGCTGGTCGCGATCGGGCGCGTGCCCTACACGGCTGGTCTCGGCCTCGACACGGTGGGCGTGCAGCGCGACAACAAGGGCCGGATCCTCACGGACAACCACTACGCCACGAACGTCACCGGCATCTACGCCATCGGCGATGTGATCGCGGGGCCGATGCTGGCGCACAAGGCCGAGGACGAGGGCGTCGCGGTGGCCGAGGTCCTGGCCGGCAAGGCGGGCCACGTGAATTACGGCGTGATCCCGAACGTGGTCTACACCACGCCGGAGGTCGCCTCGGTGGGCAAGACCGAGGAGGAGCTGAAGAAGGACGGGATCGCCTACAACGTGGGTAAGTTCCCCTTCACGGCGAATGGCCGCGCCAAGGTCAACCACACCACGGACGGCTTCGTGAAGGTGCTGGCGGATGCCAAGACCGACCGGGTGCTCGGCGTGCACATCGTCGGGCCCGACGCGGGCAACCTCATCATGGAGGTCGCGGTGGCGATGGAATTCGGCGCCTCCTCGGAGGACATCGCCCGCACCTGCCACGCCCACCCGACCCTGACCGAGGCGGTCAAGGAGGCGGCGCTGGCCGTGGAGAAGCGCGCCCTGCACATGTGATAAGGTTTCCGGAAGATCACTTTCGGAAACCGTATCACGAGCCCGCGCGGCGCCTGAGCGAGGCCGGTTTCCGCATCGCGAAGCGATCATCCGGAAACCGTATGACGGAGGAACGGCCGCGAGCCGCCGCGTGCGGCATCGCGGCCGCCTCGCTTGAGGCTGCGCATCGGCACGCCTGATGTCGTGGCTCATGGTAACGGGTGAGGCGACGGCCCAGGCCGACGACCGGATCACGACGCTCTCGCCGGACGGGCAGGTTCTTCTCCCGACGGCGATCCGTCGGCACCCGCTTCCTCGTCGAGGACACGCCGGACGGCGTGCTGCTGCGTCCGGCGCCTCGGCCGCGCGGAGCACTGCTCCGCCTTCCTCGACCGGGCTCTGATCAGAAAGGCGGCCCTCGTCGGCGCGGTCCCGACGAGAGAGCCGTGAGGGCGATCAGCCCAGCTCCTCCGCCAGGAAGGCCCGCACCGAGGCCGCCTCGATCCCCGGGGCGATGAAGCTGCTCCCGATGCCGCGGGCCAGGATGAAGGTCAGCGCCCCGTCGCGCACCTTCTTGTCCTGCCGCATGGCGTCGAGGAGTTGGTCGGCATCGCCGCTGCCGCCCGGCACCTGGGCGAGGCTGGTCGGCAGGCCGGCGAGTGCGAGGTGGTTGGCGACCCGGCCCGCATCCTGGCCCGGGCAGAGGCCGAGCCGGGCCGAGAAGCGGAAGGCCAGCGCCAGGCCGATCGCCACCGCCTCGCCGTGCACGAGCCGCGCCGAATCGTAATGCGTCAGGCGCTCCAGCGCGTGCGCGAACGTGTGGCCGAGGTTGAGCAAAGCCCGTTCCCCGTCCTCGCGCTCGTCCCGCACCACCACCCCAGCCTTGGCGCGGCAGCAGGAGGCCACGGCGCGCTCGCGCGCGGGGCCGCCGGAGAAGATCTCGGCGAAGTTGGCCTCGCACCACGCGAAGAAGTCGGGATCGTCGATCAGCCCGTATTTCGCCACCTCGGCATAGCCCGCGCGCATCTCGCGCGGGGACAGGGTGTCGAGGGCGGCCGTGTCCGCCAGCACCAGGCTCGGCTGGTGGAAGGCGCCGATCAGGTTCTTGCCGTGCGGGGAATTGATGCCGGTCTTGCCGCCCACCGAGGAATCGACCTGGGCGAGCAGGCTCGTCGGCGCCTGCACGAAGCGCACGCCGCGGCGCAGCACCGCGGCGGCGAAGCCGGCGAGGTCCCCGACCACGCCGCCGCCGAGGGCGAGCACGAGGTCGCGCCGCTCAATGCGGTGGGCGAGGAGCGCGTCGCAGACCTCCGTGAAGGCCGCGTAGCTCTTCGAGCCCTCGCCCGGCGGCACGGTGACGAGGGCGGTCCGCAGGCCCGCCGCGCCGAGCGCCCCCAGCACGGCCTCGCCGTAGAGGCCCGCCACATTGGTGTCGCTCACCACGGCGACCGCCCGGGCGCCGAGGGCGGCGCAGCGGGTCCCCACCTCGGCCAGGAGGCCCCGGCCGACCAGGATGTCGTAGGCGCGCCCGCCGTTGAGCGGAACGTGCACGGTCTCGCGCGCGGTCATTGGGCGGCGACGCTCCGGCTCGTCGCATCGGTGGCGAAGTAGCCGTCGAGCCCTTCGAGCACGTCCTGCACGACCCGGTCGTGCGAGACGTCCCGGGACAGCACCATCACGTCGGCGCTGCCGTAGACGGGGTGGCGAATATCCATGAGCCGGCGCATCGTTCCTTCGGGATCCTCGTTCTGCAGCAGGGGGCGGCCCGGCCGCTTGCGCACCCGGCGCATCAGCACGTCGAGTTCGGCCTTGAGCCAGACCGAGACCCCACGCTCGCCGATCCGGCGGCGCGTCTCGGGGCGCATGAAGGCGCCGCCGCCGGTCGCCAGCACCATGGGCCCGTCGCGCAGCAGGCGGGCGATCACCCGCTCCTCGCCGTCGCGGAAGCTCGTCTCTCCGTAGATCGCGAAGATGTCCGCGATGGTGAGGCCCGCCGCGGCCTCGATCTCGTGGTCGGCGTCCATGAAGATCATGCCGAGACGGCCGGCGAGCCGCCGCCCGACCGTGCTCTTGCCCGCCCCCATCAGCCCGACGAGGACGATGGAGCGCTGGCCGAGTCCGCGCCGTACGCGAGTCTCGATCGTCTCGTCCGGGGGAGAAGGGTCAATCATGCGGCGTTCTTAGCCTGTTTTCCATGCGGCGGGAAACGCGGGAGGTGGCCGGCCGCGGATGGATTTTGGGCCGTCATCCACCGGCACGCGGGCGCGGGCGCAACAGCCGCCGCGTTTCCGCCGGCCGCGCCACCGCGTCCCTTGCCTCGCGGGCGGGTGCATGGTCGAACCGTGCGGCACTGCACCCGCGAAGACGCATCTCCCGCGCTCCGCCGCCCGACCCTGCGAGGCCCGCCCGACGTGCCGACCCTCTTCCGTTTCCTGGCCATCGTGGCGATCCTGGCCGGGATCGTCTTCGCGGCGATGTTCGCGCTGGCGACCTTCGTCGAACCGACGCCCCGGGAGATCACCGTGACGATCCCGAGTTCGAAGCTCCAGCCCGGTAACCGATGAGCCGGGGCGCGCAAGCCCGCGCGGGGCTGATGCAGCCCTATCTCGACATGCTGGCGGCCGAGCGCGGCGCCTCGCCGAACACCCTGGCGGCCTACCGACGCGACCTCGACGACTATCTCGCCCATCTGGGGGCGGAGGGGCTCGATCCGGCCGCGGTCGAGCCGCCCGTGGTGCGGGCCTACATGGCGGATCTCGACGCGCGGGGCCTCAAGGCCTCCTCGGCGGCGCGGCGCCTCTCCTGCATCCGCGGCTTCCACCGCTTCCTCTATGCCGAGGGCTACGCCCCCACGGATCCGACCGCCCCCGTCTCGGGGCCGAAGCGCGGGCAGGCCCTGCCCAAGGTGCTCTCCGTGGCGGAGGTCGACCGGCTGCTCGCCGTCGCCAAGGACGCGGTGGCGCAGGCGCCCCATGCCGGCGAGGCGGCCCGGGCCCAGCGCCTGCTCTGCCTGCTCGAACTCCTCTACGCCACGGGCCTGCGCGTCTCGGAACTCGTCTCCCTGCCGCGCAGCGCCGCCCTCACCAAGGAGCGCTACCTGATGGTGCGCGGCAAGGGCGGGCGCGAGCGGCTGGTGCCGCTCACCGAGGTGGCGCGCGCGGCGATGAGCGCGCATCTGGCGCATCTCACGGCGCCCGGCCCCTGGCTGTTCCCCGCCGACAGCGAGAGCGGCCACCTCACCCGGCAGGCCTTCGCGCGCGACCTCAAGGGGGTGGCCGCCGCGGCCGGCATCCGGGCGGACCGGGTGAGCCCGCACGTCCTGCGCCACGCCTTCGCCAGCCACCTGCTCCAGAACGGCGCCGACCTGCGGGTGGTGCAGGAGCTGCTCGGCCATGCCGACATCTCGACGACGCAGATCTACACCCACGTGCTCGACGAGCGCCTGAAGAGCATGGTGCGCGACCTCCACCCCCTCTCGGACGGGTGAGTTCCATGGGACCGATCCACGCCTTCCTCGCCGGGCAGGGCCGCGACGGGCGCGGGCGCCTCCTCGCCGAGGTGCTCGCCTTCGACGACCTGCGCATCGAGGCCGTGCACGACTTCATCCAGTGGTGCTTCCCGCTCCGCGAGGCCAGCCGGGCGGTGCCGGGCGCGCCGGTGCTCGGAGCCGGGGAGGCCGATGCGATCCGCGCCGATCCCGCGGCGCGGGCGGGGCTCGCGGCGGCGCGCGACCGGATGCGGCTGTTCTACGCCAGGACCGATGGCTGGCTCACCGCCCGCGACCACAACCACCTGCGCATCACCCGCATCCTCACCGCGCTCGGCGACCTCCTGGGGCCGGAGGAGGCCGAGGCCTTCCTCGCGGCCGTGCTCGCGCGGGATGCGGCGGCCGGCCACCCCGTGAACCGCGAGAGCGTCGCGTTCTGGAAACGGGCGGTGGCGTAGCGTCGGCTCGAATCGAGGATCGTCAGGGAGATCGGCCGCGATGGCGCATTGGCTCTTCAAGTCCGAGCCGTCCACCTGGAGCTGGGACCAGCAGGTGGCGGCGGGCGAGGCCGGCACGTTCTGGAACGGGGTGCGCAACCACCTCGCCAAGAAGCAGCTGCAGGCGATGCAGGTCGGCGAGCAGGGCTTCTTCTATCATTCGAACGAGGGCAAGGCGGTCGTCGGCATCGTCGCGGTGATCCGGAGCTACTACCCGGACCATACCGACGCGTCGGGCCGCTTCGGCATGGTCGACGTGAAGGCCGTGGAGGCCCTGCCGCGGCCCGTGACGCTCGACGCCATCAAGGCCGAGCCGCGCCTCAAGGACATGGTGCTGGTGAACAATTCCCGGCTCTCGGTGCAGCCGGTGACCGACGGCGAATGGGCCCTGATCCGGGCGATGGGGGGATTGTGAGGGCGAGCGGGTCCCTGCGCCGTGCGGCCGTGGCGGTGCTTCTCGCCATCGGCCTGTCGCCCGGAGCGCTCGCCCAGAAGGCGAAGCCCGCGCCGCGCCGCACGGCCGAGCCGGTGCTGACCTGCCTCGCGCTCGCCAATCTGCGCATCCTCCTGCACGACACCAAGGGCGATCCCGCCCTCGTGGCCGCCCTGTTCGCGCAGCCGCAGGCCGATCACCTCGGCTGCGCGATGACTCCTGCCGACCGCATCGCGGGCGTGGACGACCGGGTCACGATCGGCGGCACGCCCTATCTCTGCCTGAAGGTCAAGGACAGCAGCGTCTGCCGCTGGACGGAGGAGCGCTGAAGTCTCAGGCCATCCAGTAGGGATGCGCGTTGTAATAGCGGTGCACGTGCTCCTCCCAGGCGCGGTCGGAGGACGGGTCCTGCCCCTCGGCCGAGCGCTGGGGGGCGCCCCGCAGCTGCTCCTCGCTGAGGTCGATCTGGTAGGCGTCCATCTCCGGGTTGAAGTGCAGGGCGCTCCACGGGATCGTGTAGTAGCCCTCGCCGATCCCCAGGAAGCCTCCGAAGCTCATCACCGCGTAGACGACGCGGCCGGAGGTCTTCTCGATCATCAGGCGCTCGATCCGCCCGAGGCTGTCGCCGTTGGGGCGGCGCACGGCGGTGCCCTCGACGCGGTCGCTCGCGATCAGCGTGCTCGTCTCGTTGGTGGTGGTGCTGCCCATGTCGGAGCGGTCGCCCACGGTCGGTGCAACGGTGGTCATCGGGAGTCTCCTCGGGGTCTCCATCATTGCCCGAGCAACGCCGCGCCGGCCGGGCTGTTCCGGGCCGGGCCGGTTCCCGGCTGCTTGGCCGCGACGTCCCGCCGGTTTCGCCGCCGCGCGCCCCGGTCTAGCCTTCTCCCATGCCGATTCGCCCGCTCGCCCTCGCCCTGACGGCCCTCGCCCTGGCGCACCTCGCCCCGGCGTCCCTCGCCCTCTTGGCTCTGCCCGCCCGCGCCCAGGATCGCGGCACCCTCGACCCCAAGCCGCTGCCGCCGCTCGCCAATCCCGACGATCCGTCGACGCCCGCCAAGGCCCTGTTCGGGCGCGCCACCACGCCGGCGAGCCTGCCGCCGCAATCGATCGGCTCCTACGCCCGCGGCTGCGTGGCGGGCGCCGAGGCGCTGCCGATCGACGGGCCGAGCTGGCAGGTGATGCGCCTGTCCCGCAACCGGAACTGGGGGCACCCGCGCCTCGTCGCCTTCCTCGAGCGGGTCGCCGCCAAGGCCCCGGCCCGCGCGGGCTGGCCCGGCCTCCTCGTCGGCGACATGTCGCAGCCGCGGGGCGGCCCGATGCTCACCGGCCACGCCTCGCACCAGCTCGGCCTCGACGCCGATGTCTGGCTCACCCCGATGCCGGACCGCCGCCTGACCCGGGCCGAGCGCGAGGAGATGTCGGCGACCAACGTGGTGCGGACGGATCGGCGCGACATCGACCCGTCGGTCTGGCGGCCCGAGCACGGCCGGCTGATCCGGATGGTGGCCGAGCAGCCGGAGGTGGCCCGGATCTTCGTCAACCCGGCGATCAAGCTCGCCCTCTGCCGCGAGGCGGGATCGGACCGGCGCTGGCTCACCAAGGTGCGGCCGATGTACGGCCACAACTACCACTTCCATATCCGGCTCGAATGCCCCTCGGGCGAGCATGCCTGCAAGGACCAGGACCCGCCGCCCGCGGGCGACGGCTGCGGGTCCGAGCTCGATTACTGGTTCAGCGACGCAGTGCTGAACCCCAAGCCGGGCCCGAAGGGCAAGCCGCGCCCGCCGATGACCCTGGCGGCCCTGCCGGATGCCTGCCGGGCGGTGCTGAAGGCGCGCTGAGCATCGTTCGCCGAGCGGGGGAGGGGATTTACTCCGCGGCGCTGCGCACGCCGGTGCCGACCGGGCAGGCGACGCCGGTGCCGCCGAGGCCGCAATAGCCCGCCGGGTTCTTGGCGAGGTATTGCTGATGGTAGGCCTCCGCGAAGTAGAACGGGCCGGGATCGCGGATCTCGGTGGTGATCGGCCCGTAGCCCTGCGCCCGCAGGGCTTCCGCGTAGGCGTCGCGCGAGGCCTCGGCCTGCGCCCGGCGCTCCGCATCGGCGAGGTAGATCCCCGAGCGGTATTGCGTGCCGACATCGTTGCCCTGGCGCATGCCCTGCGTCGGGTCGTGGCTCTCCCAGAAGGTCTTGAGCAGCTCGGCGAAGGGCAGCGTGGCCGGATCGTAGGCGACGAGCACCACCTCGTTGTGACCGGTGAGGCCGGTGCAGACCTCCTCGTAGGTCGGGTTCGGGGTCGTGCCGGCGGCATAGCCCACCGCCGTGACCCAGATCCCGTCGCCGCGCTGCCAGAACTTGCGCTCGGCGCCCCAGAAGCAGCCGAGGCCGAACACGACGGTCTCGATCCCCTCCGGATAGGGGCCCTTCAGCGGGCGCCCGTTGACGAAGTGGCGCTCGGCGGTCGGGAGCGGCGTCGGGCGGCCGGGCAGGATCTGGTCGGGCGCCGGCATCTCGGCGCGCTTGCGGAAGAACAGCATCGGCTCGCTCCGTCTCGAACGTGTGTCGTCATGTTCGGCAACGGACGGGATATGGTTACGCGGGCGCTGCGGCTCCAGGGCCGGGGCTAAACCATCAGGGCCGCACCAGCGTCCCGATCCCGGTGCGCCGCGGCTGGCCGAGCCACAGGAACATCAGCCCGATCGCGAGCGCGATGGGGGCGGCCGGGGAGAGGGTGAGCGGCAGGCCGAGCATCTTCCACAGGGCCGGCTGGCTGCCCTCCGCCGCCGCCTGGAGGCTCGCGGCCCGGTCCTTCAGCAGGGCGAGGGCGAGGTCGCTCACCGAGGTGACGAGCAGCGCGTTGTTGGCGATCGACCGCGCCCCGTCATAGACGCAGCCGACGAAGCCCGCGGCGAGGAACAGGAGCCCGAGGATACGGGCCAGGAAGCGGATCATGCACGGCTCTCGTCTGGCGCGAACCGGAGTAGTGAGCCGACGCGCGGCGCGCAAGCGTGACGCCGCGCGGCCTTGATCGGCACCGCCCGCGCGTGCCAGGGCAGGCCGCGAAGCGGGGCCGAGCCGGGAGCGCGCATGAGCGATGGCGAGAGGCCGGCCGGGCGGCCGGACCTGGTGATCTTCGATTGCGACGGGGTGCTGATCGACAGCGAGCCGATCAGCCTCGCGCGGCTGACGGACAACCTCAACCGGATCGGGGTGCCGATCGACCTCGACACGGTGGCGCGCCGCTTCACCGGCACCAGCATGACCTCGATCATGGCCCATGTCGCCACCGATTACGGCGTGACGGCGCCGTCCGGCTTCGTGGACGAGGTCCGGGCCGACACCCTGCGGGCCTTCGAGGCGGAACTCACCGCGATCGCGGGGGCCGCGGAGGTGCTCGCGATCCTGCCGGACCGGCGCTGCGTGGCGTCGAGCAGCGATCCGGCCCGGCTGTCGCACGCCCTGACCCTCACCGGGCTCCTGCCGCTCTTCGGCGGCCACGTGTTCAGCGCCAGCATGGTGGCGCGGGGCAAGCCGTTCCCGGACCTCTTCCTCTACGCGGCCGAGCGGATGGGGGCGGATCCCGCCGCCTGCCTCGTCGTGGAGGACAGCGTGCCGGGCGTGCGCGCGGCGCGGGCGGCGGGCATGCGGGTGCTCGGCTTCTCCGGCGGTGGGCACTGGCGGCACGACCGCGCGGCGGCGGATCTCCTGGCGGCGGGCGCCGCCCTCGTCTTCGAGGATTTCCGGCGCCTGCCGGATCTCATCGCGGCCTGACGCGCCGGATACCATGCCCTGCCGCAAGGATCCGTTCTCCATGCCCCCGGGCGTCGGCGCGGCGGTCCGGTTGACTTAACGGGCCGCCGTCAACATCTCGGCATCAGCGCCACCCGCTCCCCGCCGGGCCCGAGGCCATCGGGGAGGGGCGTGACGGTCCAGATTGCCGAACCCGAGGGGCCGGGCCGTGTTGCCCCCTGTCCTGCCAGCGCCGGCTCGCCCGGCGAACGGAGCCACGCCGTGAGACTTCCCCGCATCGTCGCCTTCTCCGGCAATACCGGCCGCCCGTCCCGGACCCGGGTGCTGGTCGAAGCGATCGCCGCGGATCTCGCGCGCCAGCGGCGCATCGACCTCAAGGTCTTCGACCTCGTGGATGCCGGCCCCGGCATCGGCGTGACGAGTCGCGACGCGCTGCCCCTGCCGGCCGCCCGGATCATCGAGGCGATCGAGGGCGCGGACGGGCTGATCATGGGCTCGCCGGTCTACAAGGGCTCCTATTCGGGCCTGTTCAAGCACGTGGTCGATTTCCTGGCGCCCGAGGCCCTGGCCGGCAAGCCGGTGGCGATCGCCGCGACCGGCGGTGGTCCGCGCCACGCGCTGATGGTGGAGCACCAGCTGCGCCCGCTCTTCGGCTTCTTCACCGCCCACGTGGCGCCGACCGCGGTCTATGCGGGCGAGGCGGAGATCCAGGACGGCGTGGTGACGGACGAGCGCGTCGCCGCCCGGGTGACGGCGGCGGCGACGGAACTCGCGCATCTGCTCGACACCGCCGAGGCGGCCCGCAACGCCCGGACGCAGCCCCCGGCCGCGGCCGTGCTCTGATCCTCGGGGACCGCCCTCCTCACGTCCGGCGGATGGTCCGGGTGTCGTCGCGGGCTTCTGCGCCGGGGGGCAGGCCGGGACGGGGACCACGACCATCTCGCCGGCGTCAGCCCGCCGCCTCCGGGGCCCGCCTCAGCGCGCCATCGCGGCCCGCTCGCGGCGGCGCTCGATGGAGGAGGGAATGCGCAGGGATTCCCGGTACTTCGCCACCGTGCGGCGGGCGATGTCGACGCCCTCGCCGCGCAGGCGCTGCACGAGCGCGTCGTCCGACAGCACGTCGTCCGCCTCCGCGTCGATGAGCTGCTTGATGCGGTGGCGCACCGCCTCCGAGGAATGGGCCGCCGCGCCGGCCGCGCCGGGAATCGCCGCGGTGAAGAAGTACTTCATCTCGAAGGTGCCGCGGCTGGTGCCGATCGACTTGTTCGAGGTCACCCGCGAGACCGTGGATTCGTGCATGCCGATCGCGTCGGCCACCGTCTTCAGGTTGAGCGGGCGCAGATGCGCCACCCCGTTGAGGAAGAACCCGTCCTGCTGGCGCACGATCTCGCTCGCCACCTTCAGGATGGTGCGGGCGCGCTGCTCCAGGCTGCGGGTGAGCCAGTTGGCGGTCTGCAGGCAATCCGACAGGAAGGCCTTGTCGGTGTCGTTCTTCGCCCCGCGCGACACGGTGGCGTAGTAGCTCTGGTTGACGAGGACGCGCGGCAGCGCCTCGCTGTTCAGCTCCACCAGCCAGGACCCGTCCGGGGCCGGCCGCACGAACACGTCCGGCACCAGCACCTCGACGGGTCCGCCGCCGAAGGCCCGGCCGGGCTTCGGGTCGAGCTGGCGCAGCTCGGCGAGCATCTCGGCGAGATCCTCGTCGTCGACGCCGCAGAGGCGCCGCAGGGCCGCGAGGTCGCGCTTGGCCACGAGGTCGAGGCGCGAGACCAGCGCCTGCATGGCCGGGTCGAAGCGGTCGCGCTCGCGCAGCTGGATGCTCAGGCACTCGGCGAGGTCGCGGGCGCAGATGCCCGAGGGATCGAAGCCCTGCACGATGCCGAGCACCCGCTCGACCAAGGCGAGCCCGACGCCGAGCCGCTCGGCGAGACCGCCGAGATCCTCGCGCAGGTAGCCGGCCTCGTCCACGGCGTCGATCAGGAAGCCGCCGACCAGACGCTCCACCGGATCGCGCGTCGCGAGGTCGAGCTGGGAGGCGAGGTGGTCGTGCAGGGACGATTCGCTGGTGAGCGTCGCCTCGAAATCCGGGCTCTCCCCGTCGAAGCTGCCGCCCGCATTGCCCCAGGGCGCCGGGGTGAGCGATAGGCTGTCGCCGGAGGGCAATTCGCGGGCCGCCGGGCCGTCGTCGGGAAAGACGTTGTCGAGACGGGTGCCGAGGTCGCTCTCGATCTCCCCCCGGCTCGGGTTGAGGTCCTGAGCCAGCCAGCTCTCCGCCGCCTCGCCCTCGAACCCGCCTTCGCCGTCGAAGGATTCCGCGGCCGGCGCCTCGGTCGCCTCGCCCCGGGACTCCTCGACCTCCGCCCGCTCCAGGAGCGGATTGCGTTCGAGTTCGGCATCGACGTAGGCGGCGAGGTCGAGGTGGGAGAGCTGCAACAGCTTGATCGCCTGCAGGAGCTGCGGCGTCATCACCAGGGCCTGGCCCTGACGCATCTCGAGCCGTTGCAACAATCCCATCTGCCTGCCCCGGTGGTGCGCCCCGGGTTACATCCGGGTTCGGCACGATTTTTGCTTCGATTCGTCTATGCAGGTTTAAACCGATCGTGCGTGTCCGTCAAAGCAGACGGTTTTCCCCATCCACCGCCGATCGCACGACGCGAGAATGCGCCCGCCCGCGGCGGGGCGCCACCGTCACCATGCCGATGATGACGTTAAGGCAGGGGATTACAGGCGGAAATCCTCGCCGAGATACAGGCGGCGGACATCGTCGTTGGCGACGATCTCGTCGGGCGTGCCCTCGGTGAGGATGCGTCCGGAATGGACGATATAGGCGCGGTCGATGAGGCCCAGCGTCTCGCGCACGTTGTGGTCGGTGATCAGCACCCCGATGCCGCGGCCCTTGAGGTGCATCACGAGATCCTGGATGTCGCCCACCGCGATCGGGTCGATGCCCGCGAAGGGCTCGTCGAGCAGCACGAAGGAGGGCGAGGAGGCCAGCGCCCGGGCGATCTCGAGCCGCCGCCGCTCGCCGCCCGACAGGGCGATCGCGGGCGACTTGCGCAGTCGGGTGATGGTGAATTCCTCGAGCAGCGCGTCGAGGCGCCGCTCGCGGGTCTTGCGGTCGGGCTCCACCACCTCCAGCACCGCCCGGATGTTGTCCTCGACGTTGAGGCCGCGGAAGATCGAGGCCTCCTGCGGCAGGTAGCCGATGCCGAGCCGCGCCCGCTGATACATCGGCAGGCGCGTGATCTCGCGCCCATCGAGGCTGATGATGCCCCGGTCCGCCGAGACGAGGCCGGTGATCATGTAGAAGATCGTGGTCTTGCCCGCGCCGTTCGGCCCGAGCAGCCCCACCGCCTCGCCGGTCTGGACGGACAGGCCCGCCTCGTGCACCACGGTGCGGGCGCCGTAGCTCTTGCGCAGGCCGTGGACCGCCAGGATGCCGGCGCCGCCGAGGGCCTCGGCGGTCCCGTCCACGGCCGGCCGCGGTCGGGCGCGGCCGAACAGGCGCGCCAACCGGGAGAAGACCGGGACCGATTCGGCCCGGGGCGGCAGGACGGAGGACGACGTCAAACGGGGCGCTCTCTCGCTTCCACCGTGCCGGCCTCTCCGCCCCGAGCGGCCTCACCGATGATCGACCGGGTGTTAGCGGACCGGCCGACCGGCCGCAACGCGGCGCCGAAGCGCGGCCACCGGCCGCGCCGGCGGGGCTCACGCCTCGGCGGGCTTCGGACCGTCCTTGGCGGTTTCCTTGGGGCCGCCCTTCGAGACGCCGACCAGGGCCGGTCGCAGCACGCGGTCGCCGATCACGTAGCCGGTCTGCACCACCTGGACGACGGTGCCGTTGGCGACGTCGGGGTTGGGCACCTCGAACATCGCCTGATGCAGGTTCGGGTCGAAGCGCTGGCCCTGCGGCTCCACCGGGCGCACGCCGTGGCGCTCCAGGGACTTGGCGAGGTCGCGGCCGGTGAGCTCGATCCCGTCGAGGAGCGCCTTCAGGGCGCCCTCGGCCGTCTCGCGCTGGTCGGCCGGCACGCTGTCGAGGGCGCGGCGCACGTTGTCGGCCACGTTGAGCATGTCGCGGGCGAAGTTCGTCACCGCGTAGGTGCGGGCATCCGCCACCTCGCGCTCCGTGCGGCGGCGCAGGTTCTCCATGTCGGCGAGCGTGCGCAGAAGCTTGTCCTTGAGGTCGAGCTTCTCGGCTTCGAGGGCCGCCAGCGCATCCGCCTGCGAGGAGCGGGCAGGGGTGTCGGGCGCGCCGGCCGCATCCTGGGCCGGGTCCGCGGCCCCCTCGGGCAGCGGGCGCGCGGCAGTCTCCGTGTCGTTCGGCGTCATCGTCGTTCCACAACGAGGGATTGGGAAGGCGCTGATATCAGGTCTGGCAAGCCCGAAATCAAGCTTCGCCGCCGGCCGCGGCCTTCGGGCGGGCCGGTCCGGCCCGCTTCTGCGGCGTCCGGCCGGAGGCGCCATCGCCCTCGAACACGCCCATCACCGCCCGTCGGATCGTCGCCTGCCGGTCGGGCTGGGTGATCTTGGTGCCGGTGAGGTCGGTCACGTAGAACACGTCCACCGCCCGCTCGCCGAAGGTCGCCACATGCGCCGAGGTGATGTTGAGGTTGAGCCGGCTCAGCACCGTGGTGAGGTCGTAGAGCAGGCCCGGCCGGTCGAGGCCCGAGATCTCCAGCACCGTCTCGCGGGAGGACAGGGCGTTGTCGATCGAGAGGTCGGGCGCGACCTGGAAGGTGCGCGGCCGGTCCTTGCGCGGATGGCGGTCGGCGACGAGGTCGGCGATGCGGATCTCGCCCTTGAGCGCCCGTTCGATCGCCGTGGCGATGCGGCCGGCCCGGCGCATCTCGTCCTCGTCCTGGTCGAAGGCGCGCGAGAGGGTGATCGTGTCGAGGACGAAGCCGTCGGCGGTGGTGAAGATCTGCGCGTCCACGATGTTGCCGCCCGCCGCCGCGCAGGCCCCGGTGAGGATGGCGAGCAGCCGCGGGTGGTCCGGCGAGTAGACGGTGAGTTCGGTGATGCCCCGCGAGGCGTCCGTCTCGAAATGGGTGGCGACCTCGCGCTCCTCCGCCAGGGCCTGGCGGATGAAGCGGGCGTTCTTGATCTGGCGGGCCGCGTCGACCTTGAGCCAGTAGGGCGCGTAGAGCCGGGTCGCGTAGGCGTCGAACTCCTCGGCGCTCCAGTCGGCGAGCTGCTCGCGCAGGCGCATCTGCAGCAGGCGGACGCGGTCGGTGCGGGCGATCTCGGAATGGCCCCCCGAGAGCACCACCTCGGTCTCGTAGAACAGGGTGCGCAGGAGCGTCGCCTTCCAGGCGGTCCACACGCCCGGCCCCACCGCCTTGATGTCCGCCACCGTGAGCACGAAGAGGAGCTTCAGCCGCTCCAGGCTCTGCACCACGCCCGCGAAGGTCTCGATGGTCTTCGGGTCGGAGAGGTCGCGGCTCTGGGCGGTGATCGACATCAGGAGGTGGTGCTCGATCAGCCACGCCACGGTGGCGGTCTCGGCCGGCTCCAGGCCCAGGCGCGGCCCGAGCTTGCGGGCCACCGCGGCGCCCGCGATCGAGTGGTCCTCTTTGCGCCCCTTGGCGATGTCGTGCAGGAAGGTCGCCACGTAGAGGGCGCGGCGGTTGCGGATGGTGGCGCAGATCCGGTGCGCCACCGGATGCTCGTCCTTCGCCTCGCCGCTCTCGATCTTGGCCAGCACGCCGAGCGAGCGGATCAGGTGCTCGTCCACCGTGAAGTGGTGGTACATGTTGAACTGCATCATCGCGACGATGCGGCCGAAATCCGGCACGAAGCGCCCGAGCACGCCGGTCTCGTTCATGTGCCGCAGCACCGTCTCGGGGGCGTTCTGCGAGGTCAGCAATTCGAGGAACAGGCGGTTCGCCTCCGGGTCGACCCGCACCATCGGCCCGATCAGGCTGAGCGAGCGGGTGGCGAGCCGGCTCGCATCCGGGTGGATGGCGAGGTCGTGCCGGTCCGAGAGCCAGAACAGGCGGATCAGGTTGACCGGGTCGCGCTCGAAGGCGGCGTCGTCGCGCAGGTTCAGCCGGCCGTTGTCGATGCGGAAATCGTCCGCCTCGAGTTCGGGGGCGCTGAACCGCTCCTTGAGGCGCCCGAACCAGCGATTGAGCACCGGCGGGCGCTTGGTGTGGCGCGCCTCCATCTCGGCGCAGACGATGGCGGTGAGGTCGCCCACGTCCTTGGCGATCAGGAAATAGGATTTCATGAAGCGCTCGACGGCGGTCAGGCCGCCGCGCGGGGCGTAGCCGAGCCGCTCGGCGATGCGCGGCTGCAACCCGAAGGAGAGGCGCTCCTCGGCCCGGCCGGTGGCGAAGTGCATGTGGCAGCGCACCCGCCACAGGAATTCCTCGCAGCGGTCGAACAGCCGCAGCTCGTCCGCGGTGAACAGGCCGGCCTCGACCAGCTCCTCGGTCTCCTTCACCCGGAAGGTGTATTTGGCGATCCAGAACAGGGTGTTGAGGTCGCGAAGCCCGCCCTTGCCGTCCTTCACGTTCGGCTCGACGAGGTAGCGGGAGGCCCCCCCCTTCGAGACCCGCGTGTCGCGCTCCTTGAGCTTGGCCTCGACGAATTCCGCCGCCGTGCCCTGCACCACCTCCTTGTCGAAGCGGATGGCGAGTTCGTCGAACAGCGCCCGGTCGCCGAACAGGAAGCGGGCTTCGAGGAGCGCGGTGCGGATCGTCATGTCCGCGCGGCCCTCGCGCAGGCACTCCGCCACCGAGCGCGTGGCGTGGCCGACCTTCAGCTTGAGGTCCCACAGCACGTAGAGCATCGCCTCGACGACGCTCTCGCCCCAGGCCGTCTGCTTGTAGGGCAGCAGGAACAGGAGATCGATGTCGGAGCCCGGCGCCAGCGTGCCGCGGCCGTAGCCGCCCGTCGCCACCACGGCGATGTGCTCGCCCGCGGTCGGGTTGTCAGCCCGGTAGAGCCGCTTCACCACGGCCCCGTAGATCGCCTGCACCACCGCATCCATCAGGCCGCAGATCTCGCGGGCGCAGGCGAGCCCGTCGCGATGGGCCATCAGCCTGCGCTCGGCCTCGGCGCGCCCCTCCTCGATGATCCGGCGCAGGCCCGGGACCAGCCGCTCGCGCAGGCGGGTGGGGTCGCTCGCGGTCTGGTCGATGCTGGCGAGGAGCTGGGCGAGAGCGGCGGCTGTGTCGGGCATGCGGCCCCAGGGACGGGAGGAGGACGGGGAGGGACGAGACGGGATCCAGGCCGACGGTCGCCCGCACCCTGTCTATCCGGTGCCGCGCTTGCAATCCACAGGCCGCCTTCGGGGCGGCGGGCCCCTGCTTGCCCGCCCCGCCCTGGCGGTCCTGAGATCTCACCCTAGTCCTTGGCTTTGCCGCAGTTTCGTCGACGGCCCGGTTTCCCCTCCGGGGGGAAATGCTCTAAGCCACGCTCCCATAACCGACAGAGGAAACGCCATGGACGCCACCGCGCTTCGCGCCCTGCAGGCTCCGATCAAGGACCGCTACCGCACCGATCCCGAGGCGGCGGTCGTGACCCTGCGGGCGCAGGGCTCCCTCGACGACCAGGCGATCGCCTGCAAGGTCGAGACCGGCCGGGCGCTCGCGGTGGCGGGGCTGCACCCGGCGAGCGGCGGCTCGGGCGCCGAACTCTGCTCGGGCGACATGCTGCTCGAAGCCCTCGTCGCCTGCGCGGGCGTGACCCTGAAGGCGGTCGCGACGGCCCTGGAGATCGACCTGCGCAGGGGCGTGGTGACGGCCGAGGGCGACCTCGACTTCCGCGGCACGCTCGGCGTCGACAAGGGCGCACCGGTGGGCTTCCGGGCGATCCGGCTCGCCTTCGAGGTCGAGAGCGACGCCCCCCAGGAGAAGATCGACCAGCTCCTCAAGCTCACCGAGCGCTACTGCGTGGTCTACCAGACCCTCAACCACCGGCCGGCCCTCGACACCACCCTGACCCGGGCCTGACGCGGCCGGCGGGGCTGCGGCCCAGCTGACGCAGCGGCGGCCCCGCGTTGACTTCACCTTCGGCGATTCTTAGCTCTTCCAGGACCGGCCCGGGCGCAGCCAGCGCCATAAGGGCCGGCAGGCGAACCAACCGGAGGGAATCGATGCCAGGTTTTCGGGTGTCGGGGCGCGGCATGGATCTGGGGGAAGCCCTGCGGTCCCGCGTGGAGGAGCGGATGGCCGCGACTCTCGCCAAGTACTTCGACGGTGCCTATTCGGGCCATGTCGCCATCGGCCGCGAAGGGGGCGCCTACCGCACCGACTGCGTGCTGCACCTCACGTCCGGCATCACCCTCGAAGCCTCGGCCAGCGCCCACGACCCGCATGCGAGCTTCGACCAGACGGCGGACCGCATCGAGCGGCGCCTGCGCCGCTACAAGCACCGCCTGAAGACCCACGCGAACGGCGCCAAGCGCGAGGAGCCGGCCGTGCCCGTGCTGGAGGCGGCCTACTCGGTCTTCGAGGCTCCGGAGGACGACACGGGCGAGCACCCGCCGGTGATCGCCGAGAGCACGCGCGGCCTGCACCGCCGCTCGGTGAGCGAAGCTGTGGTTGAGCTCGATCTGACGGGTGCCCCCGTGCTGGTTTTCGTTCATGCTGGCACCGATCGGGTCAACGTCGTATATCGTCGGTCCGATGGCGCGATCGGCTGGATCGATCCGCCTGAACGCGGCACTCCGTGAGCGGGCAGAACCGGCCCACGGCTTGCCTCTGGTCCTGGGGAACGAGCGGGACCGTCACGTCCCGTCCATGAGGCAGCGGTGTCGATGCCATTGCTGGAATTTCTCAAGCCGGAGGCTGTCCTCCCGGCGCTGCGCGCGCCCGGCAAGAAACAGGTCCTGCAGGAGCTGGCGGCGCAGGCCGCCAAGCATCTGCCGGGCCTCGACGAGCGCGAAATCTTCGAGACGCTGCTGCAACGCGAGCGCCTCGGCTCCACCGGCATCGGGGAGGGGGTGGCGATCCCGCACGGCAAGCTGCCGGGGCTCGACCACCTCTTCGGCTTGGTCGCGCGGCTGGAGCGGCCGGTGGATTTCGAGGCCCTCGACGGCCAGCCGGTGGACATCGCCTTCCTGCTGCTCGCTCCCGAAGGGGCGGGCGCCGATCACCTGAAGGCCCTGGCCCGGGTGGCGCGCGTGCTGCGCGAGCCGGGGATCATCGATCGGATCCGGGCGGCGCGGGACGGAGATGCGCTCTACGCGCTCCTCACCCAGGCGCCGGCGCCGCGCGCGGCCTGACGGTCCTGCCCCGATGCGACATGTCCTGAGCCTCGCGGCTCTCGTCCTGCTCGCGGGGTCCACGGCGGCCTCCGCCGTGGACGGGACCTGCGCGCGCGATCTCCTGGTCGCGCAATCCTCCCAGCGCGTCGCCATCGACCGCCTGGACGCCCTCGGCGACAGCGAGGCCGACCGCTGTCGCGGCTGGCGTCAGCACGTCGACACGATGCGCCGGGCGGCCACGGTCTACGGGCGCTGCCTGACCGGCCAGGAGCGCGCGGACCGTCTCGCCCAGGTGCAGAGTTCGGAGCGCGAATTCGGCGAGCTGCTGCGCACCCGCTGCCGCGGGCGCTGAGCCGCATCCGGCGGCGCGGTCACCGCACCAGCGGCTCGGCCACGACCTTCAGGGGCCGGCCGCGGCTCATCAGCACGGCGGCGCGGGAATCCTCGGGATCGGTCTCGAAGCGGGTGCGTAGCCACGCGACCAGGAACTTCACGTATTCGGAGGCGAGGAGCCGCGCCGAGGCCGGATGATGCCACCACGCATCCGGATCGAACCCGTCATGAACGACAGGGTGCGGCACCACCCGGTTGCCGTCCGCCAGGGCGTGGCCGATCTCCAGGAGCGTCCGGGGCATGTGATAGTTCGAGGTCACCACCGCGACGCTGCGGAAGCCGTTCTCGCGCATCCAGCGCCGGGTCTCGATGGCGTTGCCGATGGTGTTGCGCGCCCGGTAGTCGAGGTCGACGCAGCAGGCGAAGAGGTGCTGCTGCCCGGGATTGAGCCGGGCGATCTCCTCCCGGCTGGTGCGCTCGTTGACCCCGCTGATGAGGAGGCGGCGGCCGTAGCCCGCCGCCAGGAGGTCGATCGCGTCGCCGATGCGCTGTGCCCCGCCGGTGAGCGCCACGATGCCGTCCGCATAGGCAAGCGGCGGCCGCTCGGTGCGGGCGAGGCAGGAGACGAAGGTCAGGAAGCCGATCCCGAGGACGATCCCTCCGGCCCCGCCGAGGGCGATCAGGATGACGGCGAGCCGCCGCCAGGATCCGCGGCCCGGGGGGGCGGAATCCGCCCCGGTCCGGTCCGGCTCGACCGCATCGGCGCTCCGCGAGTTCATTCCGCGCTTCATCCGCGACGCCATCCCAACGGGGTGAGCATAGTGCCGATTGCGGCGGGCCAGAGGCAACGGATCATCGGACGATTCGTTCAAGTCTGAACCGGTGAGGTTAATCGAGGAAGCGACGCACGGTCACCCGGGAGACGATCCCGGTCACGATCGAGGCGATGACGCCGATCAGCACCACGCTCGCATAGCCCCGCCAGCCGATCTCGAAGCCGCCGAACAGGGCCTCGATCTCGTCGCCCGCCGGACTCGCGCGCCAGAACCGGGCGAGCGTGCCGCCGAGCGCCAGCACGCCCAGGGCTGCCGCCGCCCCGATCGCGCCGCCGCGCAGGCCGAGGCGGAAGAAGCGGCGCTGGAACTCGCGGGCGATGAAGTCGTCGTCGGCGCCGACGAAGTGGAGCACCTCAACCACCTCCCGGTTGCCCGCCATGGCGCCGCGGGTGGCGAAGGTCACGGCGAGCCCAGTGGCGAGCAGCACCAGCGCGACGATGCCGACGCCCACCCCGACGAAGGTGTTGGCCATGGTGGAGAGGCGCGAGATCCACAGGGCGTGGTCGTCGAGGCTCGCCACGCCGGGCATCGCCTGGACGAGGCGCTGGCGCAGGCCCGGCAGGTCCGCGGAGGGGCCGCTCCCGGTGAGCCGGACGGTGATGAGGCGCGGCACCGGCAGGTCGCCGAGATCGAGGCCGCTGCCGAGCCAGGGTTCGAGCAGGCGCTCGGATTCGGTCTTCGACAGCGCCCGCGTGCCGGCGATGCCGGGGGTGTCGCGGGCGAGTTCCGTCGCCTTGGCGACGTCCGCCTCGGTGTCGCGGCCGGGGCCCGGCCGGATCTGGATCGTCACCTCGTTGGCGACGGCACCCTGCCACTGCGCGGCGCTCGACGCGACGATCTCGGCCGCCCCCGCGCAGAGGGCGGCGAGGAAGGTGAGGATCGCGATGACCGCCGCGAGCGCCCGGCTCGCGCTGCTGTCCGTGGGGACGAGGGGAGCGTTGCGGCGCAGGGCCGGGGGCAGTTCCTCCGCCTTCGGGGCCCGGGCGAGGGCGGCACCGTCAGCCATGCGGCACCTCCGGGGGAGTGGATCGGGCCGGGCCGGGGTCGGATCGCCGCATCCGCCTCACTCCTCGATCTGCAGGTGGCGGTCGCCCAGGACCAGCCGGCGCGCATCCACGAGATCCATCAGGGCGAAATCGTGGGTCGCGATCAGCACGGAGGTCCCGAGGCGGTTGAGTTCGATGAACAGGCGCAGGAGGCGCCGGCCGAGCTGGGGATCGACGTTGCCCGTGGGCTCGTCGGCGAGCAGCAGCTCGGGGCGGGCGATCAGCGCCCGGGCGATGGCGGCGCGCTGCTTCTCGCCGCCCGAGAGGAGGGGAGGGAGCACGTGCATGCGCTCGCCGAGCCCCACCCAGCGCAGCAGCTCCACCACTTCCGCCCGGTAGCTCGTCTCCGCCCGGCCCTGCACCCGCAGAGGCAGCGCGACGTTCTCGTAGGTGGTCAGGTGATCGAGCAGGCGGAAATCCTGGAACACCACGCCCATCCGCCGCCGCAGCCCGGTGAGCGCTTGGCTGGAGATGCCGCTCACCTCCTCGCCGAACACCGAGACGAGCCCGCGGCTCGGCTTCGCCGAGAGCAGGATCAGGCGCAGCAGCGTGGTCTTGCCCGCCCCCGATGGCCCGGTGAGGAACTGGAACGAGTGCGGGGCGATCGTGAAGCTGATGTCGCTCAGCACCTCCGGCCCGAGGCCGTAGCGCATGCCGACGTTCTCGAACCGGACGACGGGTTCCTCCATCCCGGACAGCAGGCTGTCGCCCGTCACCCTGTATGGTCCGGCTGCCATGCGCTTCCCATGCTTTCGTGGTCTCCCTGAGCCCCGGATCTTGCGCGGGGATTGCGCCGGATTTTCGCGCGGGCGTTGCACCCGCCGCCCGGACCGATCCGGCCTCGGCGGCTTTACCATGGCTTAACCCTGCCGCGGGAGGATCGGCGGGATCCGGCCCTCCGGGCGCTCGCCGTGATTCGCCATGCTGATCGTCTGCCCGTCCTGCGCCGCCGAATACCGGCTCGATCCGGAGCGCATCGGGCCGGGCGGACGCAAAGTGCGCTGCGCCGCCTGCCGCGAGTCGTGGTTCGTGGCCGCTCCCGCCGCGGCCGCGCCGGAGGTTCTGTCACCCCCCGGCGAGGCGGTGTTCACCGCGATCGACGCCCCGGTGCCCGTCACCGCCAAGCGGGCGGCGGCGCGCCCGCGGCGCGCGCAGCCGAATCTCACGCTTGTCGCGGCCGGCCTCTGCCTGTGCCTCGTCGCGGCCGCCCTCCTCGCCCGGGCCGGCATCGTGCGGGCGCTGCCCCAGACGGCGCGGCTCTACGCGGCGGTCGGCCTGCCGGTGAACCTGCGCGGCCTCGCCTTCCGCGACGTGGTGGCCTTCCAGGTTCCGGCCGAGGGGACCCGCGAGGGCCGGCTCGTGGTCGAGGGGGACGTGGTGAGCGCGGCCGGAGAGCCTCGTCCGGTGCCGCCGCTCGCCCTCGAATTGCGCGACGAGGCCGGACAGGTCGTCTATCGCTGGACCACGGAGGCGCCGCGCGCGCAGCTCGAGCCGGAGGACAGCGCGCGCTTCCGGGCCGAGCTCGCGGCGCCCCCCGCCCGCGGACGCCAGGTCCTGGTCCGATTCGCCGCGGTTGACACCGCGAAATCTCCGGTCAGCGTAGCGGATGCTTCCAAATCCGATGAATGAGGTCCGATGAACGCTCCCGCCATGCCCCGCGTCCGCGTCCTGTTCGAGGAGGCGGCCATCGCGCAGCGCAACGAGGAGATGGCGCGCGCCATCGCCGCAGAGCCCCTGCGGGATCTGCTGGTGGTGGCGGTCCTCAAGGGCAGCTTCATGTTCGCGGCCGACCTGATCCGGGCCCTGCACCGGGCCGGGCTCGCGCCCCAGGTCGAGTTCATCCACCTGTCGAGCTACCGCGCCGCGACCGTGTCCTCGGGTCAGGTGGCGATCCTGCGCGACGTGGAGAGCGAGGTGCGTGGGCGCGACGTGCTGCTGATCGACGACATCCTCGAATCCGGCCGCACCCTCGTCTACGCCAAGGACCTGTTGATGGCCCGCGGCGCCCGGCGCGTGCTGACCACCGTCCTCCTGGAGAAGCCCGGCAAGCGGGCGGTGTCGATCGACGCCGATTACGTGGGTTTCGTCTGCCCGGACGTCTTCGTGGTCGGCTACGGAATGGACGTGGCGCATGCATTCCGCCAGTTGCCCTTCGTCGGTCTCGTCGAGTACGACGAGGAGAAGCTTGACTCATCCGACCCCGACACGCCGCCCGCGGCCTGAGGAACCTTGGCCGCGAGACGGGCTTGACTCATCATTCCTTTGATACGGCGCGTCCGAGAGACGAAGGACCAAGAGACGAGGGACATGGCGACCATCCTGCTTGTCGACGACGAGGAGTCGATCCGGGGTTTCCTCAAGCGGGGTCTTGAGATGGACGGGCATGTGGTCGTCACGGCGGTCGACGGCAGCGACGGGCTCGACCGGCTCACCGAGGTCGACGGCGCCTTCGACCTGATGCTGACCGACATCCGCATGCCGCTGATGGACGGCATCGCCCTGGCGCTCGCCGCCAAGCGCGATTACCCGGCCCTCACGATCATGCTGATGACGGGTTTCGCCGATCAGCGCGAGCGTGCCCGCGGGCTCGACGCGATCGTCTCCGACGTGCTGACGAAGCCGTTCTCCCTCGCGGACATGCGCGCGAGCGTGCGCCGGGTGCTGGCCGCGGAGGCCCGCTGCGCGGGCTGAGCGGCCGCTCGCCCGCGCGTCATACGGTTTCCGGATGATCGCTTCGCGATGCGGAAACCGGCCTCGCTCAGGCGCCGCGCGGGCTCGTGATACGGTTTCCGAAAGTGATCGTCCGGAAACCGTATCAGACCTCCTCGCGCAGGCTCCGCCGGATGATCTTCCCCGTCGTGGTGAGCGGCAGGCTCTGCCGGAAGGCGATCTCGCGCGGGTATTCGTGCGCGGAGAGATGCTGGCGCACGAAGGCCTGGATCTCCGCCGCGAGGGCGTCGGAGGCGGCGTGGCCGGGCCGCAGCACCACGAAGGCCTTCACGATCTCGGTGCGCACGGGGTCGGGCTTGCCCACCGCGGCGGCCAAAGCCACGGCCGGGTGGCGCAGGAGGCAATCCTCGATCTCGCCCGGCCCGATCCGGTAGCCCGACGAGGTGATGACGTCGTCGTCGCGCCCGACGAAGTGGACGTAGCCGTCCGCATCGACCCGGCCCTGGTCTCCGGTCGTCATCCAGTCACCGAGGAACTTGGCCTCGGTCGCCGCCGGATCGCGCCAGTAGCCGAGGAACATCACCGGATCGGGGCGCGCCACCGCGATCTGGCCGATCTCGTCCACCGCGGCCGGCGTGCCGTCCGGGCGGATCACCGCCACCCGGTGGCCCGGGACCGGCTTGCCGGTGGAGCCCGCCCGGGCCAGGCCCAGGGCCGCCGAGGCCGCGAGGACGAGGTTGCACTCGGTCTGGCCGTAGGCCTCGTTGACCGTGAGCCCCAGCACCTCGCGCGCCCACCCGAAGGTCTCCGGCCCCAGCATCTCCCCGGCCGAGGCGAGGGTGCGCAGACCCGACAGGGCGAAGCGCTCGCGCGGGCGCTCCACGGTGCGCAGCATGCGCAGGGCGGTCGGGGGCACGAAGGCGTTGGCGACGGAGAGATCCGCGATCAGGCGGAACGCCTCCTCGGGCTCGAACTTCTCGAATTTGCGCGCCACCACCGCGACCCCGTGGTGCAGGCTCGGCAGGAGCGCGTTCAGGAGGCCGCCGGCCCAGGCCCAGTCGGCGGGCGTCCACATCCGGTCGCCGGGCCGCGGCATGAAGTCGTGCATCATGGCGAAACCCGGCAGATGGCCGAGCAGCACCCGGTGACCGTGCAGGGCCCCCTTCGGCGGCCCCGTCGTGCCGGAGGTGTAGATCATCAGCGCCGGATCGTCCGGCCCCGTCGCGACGGGCGCGAAATCCGGCGCGCCGCCGGCGAGGAGGTCGGCGAAGCCCAGCGCCCCGGCTTGCGCCCCGTCCGTCGAGACGAGGAGGGTGAGATCCGGGAGGGCGTCGCGCAGGGGCGCGAGCTTCGCGAGCCCGCCCGCATGGGTCACGACCGCCCGCGCGCCCGCATCGCCGAGGCGGTGGAGCAGCGCGTCGGGCCCGAACACCACGGCGAGCGGCAGCGCCACGGCGCCGAGCTTGTAGAGGGCGAGATGCGCGATCAGGACGGCGGGGGATTGCGGCAGCAGCACCGCCACCCGGTCGCCCCGGGCGATGCCCTGGGCGCGCAGCGCGTTCGCGAAGCGGTTCGACGCCTCGCGCAGGGCCGCGAAGGTCCAAGTCTCGACCCGACCGTCCGGCGCGACGTCCAGGAGCGCCGGGCGCTGCGGATCGGCCGCCGCCCAGCGGTCGCAGACATCGACCGCGATGTTGTAGCGCTCCGGGATCCGCCAGCGGAACCCGGAGCGGAACGCCTCGTAAGTCGCCGGTGCGCTCACGCCTCGCGCGCCGGGAAGACGCCCTCGAAGGCGAAGTCGCCGATCGGATGCCGGCCGTTCGGCGTCTCGCGGGCGCGCTGCTCCTCCGGCAGGGTCGCCGGATCGGCCTTGCGGCCCACCGCGAAGGCGGCCTCGACCCGGTGATGCGGCGGCAGGTTGAGCACGGCGGGGGCCCGGTCCTTGTCGAAGCCGGTCATGCCGTGGGCGTGGAGGCCCAGCTTGACGGCTTGGAGCTGGAACAGGGCCGAGGCGGTGCCGGCGTCGAAGGAGGCGCTCCAGGAGGGCTGCAGCCCGTCCTTGGTGTTCATCATCTGGTTCGAGACGAGGAACAGGAGCGCGCCCGCATGCTTCACCCAGCCCTGGTTGAAGGGCACGAGCAGGTCGAAGAGCGGGCCCCATTGGGGCGTGTCGCGCCGGGCGTAGATGAAGCGCCAGGGCTGCGAGTTGTAGGAGGAGGGCGCCCAGCGCGCGGCCTCGATCATCGTCAGGAGATCGGCCTCGCTCACCGCCTCGCCCGTGAAGGCGCGCGGCGACCAGCGCTCCAGGAACTGCGGATCGATCGGGTGATCGGCGGTGCGGGAATTGGCTGACGTCACGGGACCCTCCGGAACGGACGGGCCTTCCTGCCAGCCCACCGCATCATTGTCACGCTCGCCAATCAGGCGGCGCCCCCTCTCCGGACGCATGCCGGGAAGCGCGGCCCGCCCTCAGGCCGCCGTCCAGGCCTGGTCGCCGGCGCGGGAGCCGCCGACCCGAACCTGGTCGCGCCCCTGCCGCTTCGCCTCGTAGAGGGCGGCGTCGGCCGCGGCGAACCACTGCTCGGCGGTCAGATCGAGGCTCCGGTCGAGCGGCATCACGCCGAGGCTGACCGTGACGACGCCGTGGTCGTGGCCGGCATGGGGGATGCCCTTGGCGGCGACGGTGCGCCGGATGCGCTCGGCCAAGGCCGCCGCCTCGGCCACGGTCGGCCCGCTCAGGATCACGGCGAATTCCTCGCCGCCGATCCGGCAGGCGAGATCACCGGATTGCCGGGCGTGGCCCTGCAGGATGCGGCCGATGCATCGCAGCACCTGATCGCCCGCCTGATGGCCGTAGATGTCGTTGTAGCGCTTGAACTGGTCGGTATCGAGGAGGATCAGCGCCGCCGGAACGGCGGCCGCATCGCGCCGCGCCTCGGCGAGCGCCTCGTCGAAGCGCCGCCGGTTGGGAAGGCCGGTCAGGCTGTCCGTGGCGGCGAGGCAGGCGAGTTCCCGGCTCGCCGCCAGGGCCGCCCGCTCGGCCTCCATGCGGCGGTTGAGCTCGCGGTACAGCCAGACCGTCAGCACGCCGACGCCGGCGCACATCACCAGCACGATCAGGCCGATCGCGATCGCCTTCGGCCGCCAGGTGGCCTCGATCGCCGCCACCGGCCGCGCCACGCTGATCCGCAGCGGCCATTGACCGACGCGCTGGTCGGTGCAGAGCCGCTCGATGCCGTCGAGGGCCGAGCGGATGACGCGCTGTCCGGCCGTCTTGCCGCTGATCGCGCGGCCTTGCGCGGTGTCGCCGATGGGCGCGGCCGGCGCCGTGCGGGCCAGGAGCGTTCCGTCCTCAAGGAACAGGCCGACCGCGGTCCCGGATTCCGTGGCGACATGCTCGAGGACGGCGGTGATGTGGTCGACCCTGATCACGCCGACGACGACGCCGGCGAAGCTTCCGTCCGCGTAGGTCACCCGCCGGCTCAACGGGATGACGGCCTTGTGCATGATCGCCGAGATCATGGGAGCCCCGATGAAGAGCCCGACATCGTTGCGGTTCCGGTGGACCTGGAAATAGGGCCGGTCGGCGGCGTTCAGCCGCTGCGGAACGACCGAGCGGGACTCGATGTAGGCTTGGCCCTGCTCGTCGAGCACGAAGATCGTGCCGAACCCCCGCCCGCTTGCCGAGCGGTCGAACAGGGCGCGCTGCCGGATCTCCGGCGCGATCCCCTCCAGCTCGGCGCTCTGCAGGCCTTCGACCACGGCCTGGAGCGACAGGTCGTAGAGTTCGACATCCCGGTTGATCGCGGTCTCGATGCTGCGCACGAGGCTCGTCGAGGCCTCCGCCGCCTGGTTCCAGGCGTTGTTGCGCATCGTCAGGATGAGGCCGCAGGCCAGCGCGCACAGCGCCAGGACCATCGCGGCACTGAGCGCGAGGAGGATGCGGGGCAGCCGCCTGCGACGGTCGGGCTGGTCCTGGTGCGAGCGGAGCGTCGGCATCGTGCTTCGGGAATCGTCTCGTTCCCGAACACTAGGGCCTGGACCCTAAGATGCTGTTGCGATTCCCGGCCCGGCGGCGCGCCACAATCCCGGCGGAAAGCTGCCCCAGATCCCGGCTGAATTCGCGCAGTGGAACCCCTCACGCCGGGATCCCTGCACCTGAATCCGTCCGGACTCGTCCTTGTCCCGCATCGCACAGGGGAGGATCCTGCCCGGTGATCGACCGACGAGGGCGGGAAGCACGGGGTTTCGCGCGGGCGGCTGACCCAAGGGTGCGGGATCTGGATTTCCGGCTCCGTTGGGGCACTTAACTGCGCGACGCCGCCCCGAACCACCGTCGCAGACCCGCCGCAGGACGCATGACCGACACCCTCCCGTTCCTGGCCGGAGGCGGCGAGGCCGCCCGGATGATCCGCGATCGCGACTGGTCGCGTCATCCGCTGGGGGCGCCGGCACAATGGCCGGAGGCGATGCGCAGCGCCCTCAGCCTCGTGCTGAACTCGCCCGAGAGCATGATCCTGGCCTGGGGCCCGGACCTGCACTTCTTCTTCAACGACACCTACTTCCCCCTGCTCGGGCCGCGCCTCGGCTGGGCGATGGGCGAGCGTTTCGACGTCGTCTGGGCGGATGGCTGGGAGCAGGCCAAGCCGATCATCGACGACGCGCTCGCCGGTCGCAGCCGGCGCTTCGTCGACCTGCCGTGGAAGCTCGGCACCGACCGGGGCGAGGCGGAGACGTGGTGGACCTTCTCCTACTCGCGCGTGCTCGACGGGGAGGGGCGCGTCTCGGGCCTGTTCATCTTCACGAACGAGACCACCGAGCAGGTCCGGGCCGAGCGCCGCCAGCGGGAGGCGGAGGCCGCCCTGCGCACCGAGCGCGACCGGGCGCAGGGCGTGCTCGACCACATGGGCGAGGCCTTCGCGCTCCTCGACCGCGACTTGCGGATCGTCGACCTCAACGCCGAGTCGCTGCGGATGGAGCACAGGCCGGCCCACGACGTGATCGGCCGGCTCGTCCGGGAGGCCTACCCGGATGCCCATCCGGATCTCCTGCGGGCCTACCGGCGGGCCCTGGACGAGCGCGTGCCGGTCTCGCTGGAGCACCGCTACCGGTGGCCGGACGGCCGCGAGACCTGGATCGACATGCGGGCCTACCCGGTCAATGACGGCTTGGCGGTGTTCTACCGCGACGTCACCGCGCGCCGGGAGGCCGAGGAGGAGCTGCGCCGCAGCGAGGCGCTGCTCGCCGCGACGCTGGACGCCCTGCCGGTCGGCGTGATCATCGCCGACGCGAAGGGGCGCATCCTCCGGGACAACGCCGCCAACCGCGAGATCTGGGGCGTTCCCCCGGAGACCACCGGATGGCACGAATACGGGGATTGGGTCGGCTACCGGCCCGACACGGGCGAGCGCCTGCGCGCGGAGGATTGGGCCATGACCCGCGCCCTGCGCGACGGCCAGGTCGTGCGCGACGAACTCGTCGAGATCGAGCGTTTCGACGGCGGCGGGCGCCGGCTGTATCTCAACAACGCCGCGCCGATCCGTGATGCGGGCGGGACGATCATCGGCGGGGTCGTCGCCGAACTCGACGTCACCGAGCGGATCGCGGTCGAGCGGCGGCTGCGGGCGAGCGAGGCGCTGGCCCGGCAGAACGCCGAGCGCGTCCAGCTCGCCCTCACGGCCGGCGCGATCATCGGCACATGGTTCTGGGACCTGCCCGCGGACCGCTTCAGCGTGGACGAGGCCTTCGCCCGCACCTTCGGCTTCAACCCCGCCATGGGCCGCGAGGGGCTGAGCCTGCGGCAGGTGATCGAGACGGTGCACCCGGACGACAAGCCCGGCCTGATCGAGGCGATCAACGCGGCGATCGAGCGCGGCGGGGCCTATGCCCACCAGTACCGGGTGCGGCGCACGGACGGAAACTACTACTGGATCGAGGCCAACGGGCGCGTCGACCATGCGCCGGACGGAACGCCGCTGAGCTTTCCCGGCGTTCTCATCAACGTGGACGAGCGGCGCGCCGTCGAGGCGGAGCGCGACCGCGCGACCGCCATGCTGCGGGCGCTGACCGAGACCCTGGAGCAGCAGGTCGCCGCGCGGACGGCGGAGCTGATGCGGGCCGAGGAAGCTCTGCGCCAATCGCAGAAGATGGAGGCGGTGGGTCAGCTCACCGGCGGCCTCGCCCACGATTTCAACAACCTGCTCGCCGGCATCTCGGGCGCGCTGGAGCTGATGCAGACGCGCATCAGCCAGGGCCGGCTGAAGGACGTCGACCGCTACATCGGCGCCGCGCAAGGGGCGGCCAAGCGCGCCGCCGCGCTCACCCACCGCCTCCTGGCCTTCTCGCGGCGCCAGACGCTCGATCCCAAGCCCACCGACGTCAACCACCTCGTGCAGGGCATGGAGGAGCTGATCCGGCGGACCGTCGGGCCGAGCGTGCACATGGAGGTGGTCGGTGCCTCCGGGCTGTGGCCGGCGCTGGTCGACCCGCCGCAGCTCGAGAACGCCCTGCTGAACCTCTGCCTCAACGCCCGCGACGCGATGCCGGAGGGCGGGCGCCTCACCATCGAGACGGCGAACCGCTGGCTCGACGCCATGGCGGCCCGCGAGCTTGACCTGCCGCCGGGCCAGTACCTCTCGCTCTGCGTGACGGATACGGGCACCGGCATGTCCCCGGAGGTGATCAGCCGCGCCTTCGACCCGTTCTTCACCACCAAGCCGATGGGCCAGGGCACCGGCCTCGGCCTGTCCATGATCTACGGCTTCGCCAAGCAGTCGGGCGGGCAGGTGCGGATCTACTCGGAGGTCGGCGAGGGAGCCTGCGTCTGCGTCTACCTGCCGCGCCACCACGGCACGGCCGAGGCGGTGGATCCGCTCGCCCTCCTGCCGGACGCGCCGCGGGCCGAGCAGGGCGAGACGGTGCTGATCGTGGACGACGAGCCCACCGTGCGGATGCTGGTCACCGAGGTGCTGGAGGATCTCGGCTACATCGCCATCGAGGCGGCGGACAGCGCGGAGGGCCTGAAGGTGCTGCAATCGGACGTGCGCATCGACCTCCTGATCACCGATGTGGGCCTGCCGGGCGGCATGAACGGCCGTCAGATGGCCGATGCGGGGCGCGCGACGCGGCCTGACCTGAAGGTGCTGTTCATCACCGGCTACGCCGAGAACGCGGCTGTGGGCAGCGGCCACCTGGAGCCGGGCATGGCGGTGCTGACCAAGCCCTTCGTGGTCGAGACCCTCGGCCTGCGCATCCGCGAGATGATCGTCCGGCGCTGAGCATCGTTCCGGTCACCGGTTCGGCGCGAGGACAAGTGTCGCGCCCGCCGGGACCGGGATCAGGCGACGGGCGGGACCGATCCGGCGGGGAGCCCCAGCGCCTCCCCGGATTCGGCCGGCGGCCGGTAGCGCCCCGCTCTCCCGGGATGGCCGGCCGCGGCGGCGCACCACCGCGCGCGCGAAGGCGATGGACGCCTCGGGGAGCCCTGGCGGGTCCCCACCGGACCAGGTCGATCGCGCGGAGGTCGGCCTCGCCCGATTTCCGGTCGTTCTGACGGCAGCCGGAGAAGCGCGTCCGGAGCCGGAGGGTGCGGTGGATCCGCAGCGTCGTCTCCCGGCTGGTTCCCGGCCCTTGAACAGGCGGGGTGGTCGCCCGATCCCATCCTCGGCGGCGTGGCCGGCCATCCGCGGGAAGGCCGGGTTGGCGCGGAGGCTCGTCGGTCCCGGCTGCTCCAGCGCGGCGTCGGTCAGCACCGACCCGATGTCGGGGGCGCGGCGAGGAGCTGAACGATGCCGACGATGTTCATGGCATGCCGGCACCTCCCTCCGCGTTACGGGAGAATGCACGGCATGAGCCGCGGCTGATCCGCCGCAGGCGGATGCCGCGTGGTCACGCGGCGTGCAGCGCGACCGCGATCCGTGCGGCCAGGACCGCGTTGTTCTTCACCAGGGCGATGTTGGTGGCGAGGCTGCGTCCGCCGGTGAGGTCGAGCAGGCGCGCCAGGAGGAACGGCGTCACCGCCTTGCCGGCGATCCCGGCCTCCCGGGCCTGGGTCACCGCCGCCGTGATCAGGGCGCCGATCTCGCCCTCGGGGATCGCGTCGGCCTCCGGGACCGGATTGGCCACGAGGACGCCGCCGTCGAGATTCAGCGCCGCCTGCGTGCGGATCAGGGCGGCGATCGCCTCGGGGGTGTCGAGGCGCAGCGGGGCTGGCAGGCCGCTGTCCCGGCTCCAGAAGGCCGGGAAGCGATCGGTGCCGTAGCCGACCACCGGGACGCCCCGCGTCTCGAGATATTCCAGGGTGCGGGGCAGGTCGAGGATGGCCTTCGCGCCCGCGCAGACCACCGTGACGGGCGTGCGGGCGAGTTCGTCGAGATCCGCCGAGATGTCGAGGGTCTCCTCGACACCCCGGTGGACGCCGCCGATCCCGCCGGTCGCGAAGACCCGGATGCCGGCGAGATGCGCGCAGACCATGGTGGCGGCGACCGTGGTCGAGCCGTGAAGACCCGCCGCGACCGCGTGGGCGAGGTCGGCGCGGCTGAGCTTCAGCACCTCCCGCGCCGTGCCGAGCCAGTCCAGCGTTTCGTCCGGCAGGCCGGCGCGGATGCGCCCGGCCACCACCGCGATGGTCGCCGGCACCGCCCCGTTCGCCCGCACCGCCGCCTCCACCGCCCGGGCCGTCTCGACGTTCTCGGGGTGCGGCATGCCGTGGGTGACGATGGTCGATTCGAGCGCGACGACGGGCGCGCCCTGGTCCAGGGCGGTGCGGACCTCGGGCGCGAGATCGAGGAGGGGATGGGGCATGGCGGCGCTCCTGGTGGAAGGCGGCGGTCGCGCCTTCTCGCAGAGCCGACGCCCCCGCGCGAGGGGGACCCTCTGGACGGCGAAGCGGGGCCATGATGCTATTCGGGCGGAGGCCGCCATGAAGACCCTGCTCGTCCCGGTCGCGCACCACGCGCTGCTCGATTCCGTGCTGGAGACCGCGCTCCTGACCGCGCGGCGCTTCGGATCCTGCATCGAGGGATTCGGGCTGCGCCCCGCCCTCGCCGAGTACGTGCCCGTCGACATGGTCGGCGGCATGACCTGGGTGCGCGACGAGGAGGCCGACCTCGCCGATGCCCGCGAATGCGGCAACCGCTTCTGCACCTTCATGGACGAGCACGGGGTGCGGCGCGAGAGCGTTGCAGCGGATCCCGCCGTGCCCCGCTACCGCTGGCTCCCCGACACGCCGCCGGGGGACGGCTTCCTCGCCCAGTACGCCCGGCTGTTCTGCGCCACCATCGTCGGCCGCCCGGGCGGGGACGGGGGGCCCCGGATGACGACCCTGGAGGCGGCCCTGTTCGAGAGCGGGCGCCCGCTGATCATCGCGCCGCCGGCGCCGCCCCAGAGCCTGGGGGAGACGGTGCTGATCGCCTGGAACGGCTCGACCGAAACCGCCCGCACGGTGGCCTATGCGGAGCCCTTCCTGCGTCAGGCCGCCCGCATCGAGGTGCTGGGAATCGATGCCGGCATGGTGCCGGGGCCGAGCGCCGAGCAGATGGCGGCGGCGCTCACCCGCGAGGGGCTGGTCGCCCGCGGCCGCACCCTGACGGCGGGGCGCCGCACGGCGGGCGAGATCTACCTGGAGGAGGCCGAGGCCCTCGGCTGCGACCTCCTCGTGAAGGGCGCCTACACCCAGAGCCGCCTGCGCCAGATGATCTTCGGCGGCCCGACCAGCCACATCCTGGCCCACGCCACCATGCCGGTGCTGATGGCGCATTGAGCGGGGGCATCGGATCTCCCAACGGGAAGCGTCCGGGCACCGGGTCAGAACCCGTCCGCGAAGCCCCGCACCAGCAGGTTGGCGATCGCCATCGGCGGCGGCGTGAGGAGCCCGTCCGGGTGGCGGCGATCCAGCATCAGCCGCACGTCCGCCCGGGAGAACCAGCGGGCATCCTCCAGCTCGTCCCGGTCGAGGATCAGCTCGTCCCCGAGCGCCTCCGCCTCGCAGCCGATCATCAGCGAGGAGGGGAAGGGCCAGGGCTGCGAGGCGCGGTAATGCACCGCCCCGACGGGCAGGCCCGCCTCCTCGAAGGTCTCGCGGCGCACCGCGTCCTCGATGGTCTCGCCGGGTTCGAGGAAGCCTGCGAGGCAGGAATAGACCCCCGGCAGGAAGCGCGCCTGGCGCCCGAGCAGGCAATGGTCGCCCCGGGTGACCAGCATGATCACCACCGGGTCGGTGCGGGGGAAGTGCTCGGTGCGGCAGGACGGGCAGTCGCGCCGGAAGCCGCCGCAGGCGATCACCGTGGGCGAGCCGCAATTCGCGCAGAAGCCGTGGCGGGCGTGCCAGGACAGGAGCGACTTCGCGGTGGCGAGGAGGCCGAGTTCCGCCGCCGGCACCGCACCCTCCACGGCGACGGAGCGCAGATCGAGCACGCGGTAGCCGGGATCCTCGGCGTAGAGGGTGGCGGCCTCGACCGGCAGGGCGCCCGCGAAGACCGGCCGGTCTCCGACGCGCCCGAGGAACAGGAGCGGCAGCGGCTCGGGCGCCCGCGCGCCGGCCTCGGCGGCCAGGATCGCGCTCGCGCCCTCGCCGGTCCGGCGCAGCACCGCCGTTTCCCCCGTGAAGAGGAGGAGGCCGGCATCCGGATGGTCGGCGAGCGCCGGGGTGGGGCCGGTCCGTTCGGCGGAGTGGCGGACGAGCAGGCTCTGCGCGAAGCCGAGCCGATCGAGCGGTGTGGTCACGGAACCTCCTCAGGCGGCCTGGAACAGGGCGCGGGCCCGCTCGACGAGCTGGGCGGCGGCATGGGACGGATAGGGCGTGCGGGTGCCGTGGCCCCAGACCGGCCCGGGCCAGGCCGGGTCGGAGCGGAAGCGGCCGACGACGTGGACGTGGAGCTGGGCCACCACGTTGCCGAGCGCGCCGACATTGACCTTGTCGGGCTGCGCGAGGCGCTGCATGACCGCGGTCGCGATCCGCATCTCCTCCATGAGGGTCGCGGCCTCCTCCGGCGGCAGGTCGGTGATCTCGGAGAGGTCTGACCTCCGTGGCACCAGCACGAACCAGGGGAAGCGCGCGTCGTCGAGCAGCAGCACGCTGCAGAGCGGCAGGTCGCCCACCGGGATCGTGTCGGTGGCGAGCCGCGGGTCGAGGCTGAAATCGGTCATCGGCACCCTCGCGGGGATGGCGGGCGGAATCGGGCGGTGCGCCGCATCAGGCGACCTCGGGTTCGGGAAGCACCGTGCGCGCGCCTTGGCCCGTGCCTTGGCCCGTGCCTTGGACGGAGGCTTGGATGGAGCCTTGGCCGGTGCCCTGGAACAGGCGCTCGCTCGTCAGCTTCAGGAAGTAGAAGCCGAATTCCGGGTTCTGGTAGTAGAGCTGCTTGACCTCGGCATAGGGGACGCAGAGCGCCACCCCGTCCTCCGCGCAGACCACCGTGGCGGTGCGCAGGTTGCCCGGAGACAGCATGCCGAGTTCGCCCACGATGGCTCCCGGTGCGATGTCGATGCCGCGCTCCGCGATGCGGAAGCGCCCGCTCTCGACGTAGAACATCTCGCTCGCCGGCTCGCCGATGCGGAACAGCACCTCGCCGGCCCTGAAGCGGCGCGCGGTGCCGAAGGGCTTGAGCCAGTCCAGGGAGAGGTCCCCATCCGCGGCCTTCTCCACGTCCTTGACGAGCTTCACCATCTGGTAGAGCCGCCAGGTGTTGAACGGGATCTGGATCGCCTCGGTGAGCACCACCGGCAGGCTGCCGGTGAGGATGCCGTAGGTGATGACCGCGACGCTCGCGAGGATCGAGAGGATGCGCAGCGGGATCATGGTCGTCATCGCCGAGGACGTGATCGTCAGCGCGGTCCCGAGATATCCGATCGCTTCCACCCAGTTCATCGTGCCCTCGCTTGCCCGCAGCGACCGACCGGCGGCAGGCGGCCGATCGCATCACCTGAGGACCAAGACAAGGGCGGGCGTGAGGCAGAGGCGCTGCCGGTCGTCCATCGGCCTTCGTCATGGGGCGCGGGGCCGCCGTCTCCACGTGGACACCGGTCACGGGCTGATCCGCCGGACGCGCCCGGGGAGCGCAAAGCTCCTCAGCATGAGGATCTGCCGTGAAGGCCGTGAACGGAATCCGGCCTGGAAGGCGGGGAGAGGCACCGGCCCCGCCCCCGTGCCTCAGCCCCCGCTCACACCGTGCGGCCGCCGTCGATCGGCATCTCGATGCCGGTGAGGAACTCGGCCTCGTCGGAGGCCAGGAAGAGTGCCGTGTTGGCGATGTCCTCCGCCCGCGAGAGCCGGCCGAGGGGGATCGTGGCGATGAACTTCGCCCGGTTCTCCGGGGTGTCCGGCACGCCCATGAAGGATTCGAGGAGCCCGGTCTCGCCCATCACCGGGCAGAGGGCGTTGACCCGGATCTTCCAGGGCGCCAGCTCGACCGCCAGCGACTTCGACATCAGGTTCACGGCGCCCTTCGAGGCGTTGTACCACGTCAGGCCAGGCCGCGGCCGCAGGCCGGCCGTCGAGCCCACGTTGAGGATCACGCCGCCGCCGTTGTCGCGCATCGCGGGGGCCACCGCCCGCACGAAGTGGAAGATCGACTTCACGTTGACCCGGAACACGCGGTCGAAGCTGTCCTCGTCCACTTCCATCAGCGGCTGGTTCCGGTGCGTCGTGCCGGCGTTGTTGACGAGGATGTGGGGCGTGCCGAACGCGTCCGTGGTGCGGGCGACCGTGCGCTCCACGTCCTCGCGCGAGCCCACATCGGCGGTGAGCGCGATCGCGGATTCGCCGATCTCCGCCGCCACCCGCTCGGCGGCGTCGCCCCGCAGGTCGACCACCGCCACCCGGGCGCCCTCCTGCGCGAAGCGCCGCGCGATGCCCTCGCCGAAGCCACCGCCCGCGCCCGTCACGATCGCGACCTTGCCCTGAAGCCTCATCTGGATCCTCCCATCTCGCCGGGGGCACTCCGCGGTGCGCCGGTCGGGGCGGATCATGGCGCCCGCCGGGGCAGCCTGTCCAATGCGCCGGCGGGAGGTCAGTCCGGCGTCCCGGGCGCGGCCATCCGCTCCAGCGCCTCGCCCGAGAGGCGGAAGAACACCTTCTCCGGCTGCGGAAGCGCGCCCGTGCCCGCGTAGAAGGCGAGGAGGCGGGGGTCGCGCCCATCCGCCGTCCAGTCGATGCGCGCGAATCCGCCCGCGCGGGCGAAGGCGGCGGCGGCCCGGAGCAGGGCCCGGCCGGTGCCCCGACCCCGCGCGGCCTGCGCGACGAACAGCTCCTTCAGGAACAGGCCCGGCCTGAGGCCCGGGCCGGGATACACGGCCGCGAGCGCCGCGAGGCCGACCGGCCCCGGATCGGCGGCGATCAGGATGGTGACGCCAGCGGGCGGATCGCCCAGATCGGCGCGGATGGTCGCGTCCGGCGGGCAGGGCACCCGGTAATGCTCCTGCATCTCGCGCAGCAGCGCCGCCACCGCGGGAATATCCGCGGGCTCCATCGCGCGCACCCGCATGCCTACAGGCTTCCCTCGCGGATCGAGCCCGGATCGGCGAGCGCGTGCAGCAGGCCCGCGGCCATATGGGCGAAGCGCAGGGTCACGGCCTTGCGGCGGGCCCCCGCCAGCGGGTGTTCGGCGGGCTCGCGCAGGATCGCGGCGCCGAAGGCGTCGGCGACGATGAGGCCGGTATCCTCGGGCAGCACGTCCGTACGCATGTCCTCCGGCACCGCGAAGTAGAAGCGGTCGCAGAAGTCGCGGTAGTCCGGCCATTTCCGGTCGGCCCGGAAGTCCGGCAGGCCCGACTTGATCTCGACGATGGTGAGCTGCCCGCTCGGTCCGAGCGCGATCAGGTCGGCCCGCCGCCCGTTCGCCAGGGTGAATTCCGGGATCGTGACGTGGCCGAGTTCGGCGAAGAGGCGGCGCACCCCGCGCTGCACGCCGAACGCGATCGGCGACTGGCGGCGGTCGAGAGGGAGCGAGAGGGCGGCTGACAAGGCTGTGGAAACCGGCGCGGGGGCTGTGGGACGGGACCGAATCGGGAACGCCATCCCATCAGGTCGCGCCGGCCTTGTCACGGTCGCCCATGCGTCGCTCATGCCGCAGGGCTGGCCGGCCGTGGCGGAAATGCCACGTGCACAACTTGTTCACGGACTGGTCCTTGTCACGCGATGCATGCGAGGGTAGCACCGATAAGCAAGAAAATGCTGAAAAATCAGCAGTTTATCATAATTCCAAAGTGCGCAGCTCTTCCGGCGCTCGCCTTCCTGGCGAGCCCGTCCTGCTGCGTCGTCGCGAGGGTCCGGTGATGGTGCTGCGTGGTTCGCTCGGGCGGATGATCATCCGGAAGGCGGCTCTGGCCGGGGCGTCGCTCGCGGTGCTGACCGGGGCGGCAGAGGCCCAACAGGGCGGAGCGGGGACGATCGCCCTCGATACGATCAGCGTGGAGGGGCAGCAGGGCAGTGGCGGGGCGGGCCATGCCGGCCCCGTGAGCCCGCGGGTCGAGACCGCGACCGGGCCGGTCCAGGGCTACGTGGCCACCCGCAGCGCCACCGCCACCAAGACCGACACGCCGATCATCCGCACGCCGCAATCGATCTCGGTGATCGGCACCGAGCAGATCCAGGCCCAGAAGGCGCAGACCCTCTCGGAGGCCCTGCGCTACGCGCCGGGCGTGTTCGCCAACCAGTTCGGCCCGGATACCCGCCTCGACTGGTTCATCATCCGGGGCTTCTCGGCCACCGAGGCCGGCCTGTTCCGCGACGGGCTGCAGCTGTTCCAGACCTCCTTCGCGAACTACCGCATCGACCCGTTCGGCGCCGAGCGCATCGAATTGCTGCGCGGGCCCTCCGCCACCCTGTTCGGCGGCAGCCCGGTCGGCGGCCTCATCAACATCGTCACCAAGCGTCCGCCCCTGGAGCCGCTGCACTACCTCGAACTGGGCGGCGGCTCCTTCAACCAGGCCTACGCGGCCTTCGACCTCGGCGGCCCGGTGGATCCCGAGGGGCATTGGTTCTACCGCCTCACCGGCCGGCTCCAGAACAGCGACGCGCAGGTCCAGTTCGCGCCGGAGGACCGCTACTACATCGCCCCCGCCTTCACCTATAAGCCGGACGGGGCCACCACCTTCACGGTGCTCACCAGCTTCCAGCGCGACGTCACCGGCGGGGCGGGCCAGTTCCTGCCCTATTTCGGCACCGTGCGCCCGCAGGCGCTCGGCCTGCGCATCAACCGCTCGCTCAACGTCAGCGACCCGCTGATCGACGGCTACACCCGCAACCAGGCGAATGCCGGCTACATCTTCGAGCACCAGTTCGACGACGTCTGGACCGTGCGGCAGAACTTCCGCTACTCGCTCACCGACGTGCGCGACCAGCGCTACGTCGGCAACGGCTACGTGGAGGGCAACACGACCGAAACCGAACTCGCCCGCTACGGCTTCCTGACGACGCCGACGGCCAGCACCATCGCGGTCGACACCCAGGCCGAGGCGCGCTTCAACGACGGGTACTTCGCGCACGACCTGCTGCTCGGCGTCGATTACAAGCGCTACCGGCTCGCCGATTACCAAGCCTCGGCCTCTCCGGTCGATCCCCTCAACATCCTGAGCCCGCGCTACGGCGTGATCGCCGGCCCGTACAATCCCTACAACGTCTCGACCCAGGTGTTGCAGCAGGTCGGCCTCTACGCGCAGGACCAGATCCGGCTCACCGAGCGCCTGACCTTCCTGATCGGGGGGCGCCAGGATTTCGTCACCACCGACGTGACGAACAAGCTGACACCCTCGGCCTCCGTGCGCGGCGACGATCAGGCCTTCACCGGCCGCCTCGGCCTGATCTACAATTTCGACAACGGCTTCGCCCCCTACGTGACCTGGGGCACCTCGTTCAACCCGGTCCCGGGCACCAACACCGCCGGCCAGCCCTACCGGCCGGACAAGGGCGACCAGATCGAGGTCGGTGCCAAGTTCGAGCCGCCGGGCTGGAACACCCTGCTCACGGTGGCGGCCTTCGACCTGCAGCGCTCGAACGTGCTGACGCCCGACCCGGCCAACCCGTTCAACAACCTGCAGGTCGGCGCGGTGCGCTCGCGCGGCTTCGAGGCCTCGGTGGTGGCGAGCCTCGCCGACGGACTGAACCTCGTCGGCGCCTACACGGTCTACGACCTCAACACCGTGAAGGGCACGGTGCTCGATCTCGGCAAGGTGCCGGTCGGCATCCCGGAGACCTTCGGCTCGCTCTGGCTCGACTACACGATCCCGTCCGGCGAGTGGAAGGGCTTCGGCTTCGGGGGCGGCGTGCGCTATGTCGGGCGCTCCTTCGCGGACGTCGCCAACACCCTGCGCGTACCCGACTACGTGCTGTTCGACGCGGCGGTGCATTACGAGCGCGACGGCTGGCGGGCCGCCGTGAACATCCAGAACGCGGGCGACCGGCGCTTCGTCTCCTCCTGCTCGACCGCGACCGCCTGCTTCTACGGCGAGCAGCGGCGCATCATCGGGAGCGTCAGCTACCGCTGGTGAGGGACAGCGTCCGCGGCAGAACGGGCCGGTTCCGTCCGCCCGGGCCGGTGCGGATCGCGGCAGCCCGGCCCGTCCCCCGACGAATCGGTTGATCTCGCGCGGCCTCTCGCCGAATGTCCCGGCAACGGCCGGCGGCGCAGAGCCCCGGCGCGGGAGGGAGCGGCATGAGCCAGCAAGGCTTCGCCGAGGGACGGAAGGGCAGCCGCCCCGGGATGCGGCTCGTCGGCGGCACCGCTGTCGCCCGCAGCGGCAGCGCCGTGCGCCTCGCGGGGGTCTCCATCGCCTTCGCCCTCAAGGGCGGCCAGCGCTACGTCGCGGTGGACGGCATCGACCTGACGGTGGCGCCCGGCGAGTTCGTGGCCGTGGTGGGGCCGACCGGCTCGGGCAAGTCCACCATCCTCAACGCCGCCGCCGGGCTCCTCAAACCCGCCGCCGGCCTCGTCAGCATCTTCGACGGGGCGCTCACCGGCCTCAACGCGCGGGCCGGCTACCTCTTCCAGGCCGATGCGCTGATGCCCTGGAAGACCGCCCTCGACAACGTCGCGGTGGCGCTGGAGCCGCAGCGCGTGCCCCGGGCCGAGGCGCTGGCGCGGGCCCGCGACTGGCTCGCCCGGGTCGGCCTCGCGACCTTCACCGACCGCTATCCCCACATGCTCTCGGGCGGCCAGCGCAAGCGCGTGGCGCTGGCCCAGATGCTGATCCGCGATCCCGAGATCCTGCTGATGGACGAGCCCTTCGGGCCCCTCGACGCGCAGACCCGGCAGATCATGGGGAACCTGCTCCTCGAGCTCTGGGCCGCCAACCGCAAGGCGGTGATCTTCGTCACCCACGACCTCGAGGAGGCGATCGCCCTCTCGGACCGGGTCATCGTCCTCTCCGCCGGCCCCGCCGCCCGCATCGTCGGCGACTTCCCCGTCACCCTGCCGCGCCCGCGCGACACCAGCGAGATCCGCCTCGAACCGCAATTCCACGCCCTCTACAAGGAGATCTGGGCGAAGCTCCGGGTCGAGGTCTCGCGAGCCTATGCGGGCGGGCCGGCGTGACATCCCGCTGACCGGAAGCTCGTCCCATGAACCGCCTCGGCCTCCTCGCCCTCCAGATCCTCGTCGGCCTCGTTGTGCTCGCCGTCTGGCACGTGCTCACCGTCTATCCGCTCCTCGGGCAGCCCAAGCAGATCCAGTTCTTCTTCTCGACGCCGGTCGACGTCCTCCGGCGCACCTGGACCGAGATGGCCAATCCCGAGATCTGGGGCCATCTCTGGATCACCTTGCAGGAGACGGTGCTGGCCTTCGTGTTCGGCGCCCTCGGCGGCATCGCCTTCGGCTTCCTGTTCGCCCGCAACGCGCTCCTCGCCGCGGTCTTCGATCCCTACATCAAGGCGGCGAACGCCCTGCCGCGGGTGGTGCTGGCGCCGATCTTCGCCCTGTGGTTCGGGCTCGGCATCTGGTCGAAGGTGGCGCTCGGCTTCACCCTCGTGTTCTTCATCGTGTTCTTCAACGTCTACCAGGGCGTGCGCGAGGTGAGCCCGGTGGTGCTGAACAACGCGCGCATGCTCGGCATGAACGAGCGCGGTCTCCTGCGCCACGTCTACTGGCCCTCGGCCCTCACCTGGATGTTCTCCTCGCTGCACACGGCGGTGGGCTTCGCCCTCGTCGGCGCGGTGGTGGGCGAGTATCTCGGCTCCTCGGCGGGCCTCGGCTACAAGATCCACGAGGCCGAGAGCGTGTTCGACGTCACCGGCGTCTTCGCCGGGATGCTGATCCTGACCGTGTTCGTCATCGTCATCGACGCGGTGGTCACCCTGATCGAGAACCGGCTGCTGGTCTGGCGTCCCGGCCCGGCCGGCGGCCACGGCTGAGCGATACGAGAAGCGCTGCAACAACGGAGGAAACCCCATGGACCGCCGCAGCTTCCTGGCCGGCGCCGCAGCCCTCGGCCTCGCGGCCCCGGCCCGCGCCGAGACCGTCAAGGTCCGCATCGGCGTCGGCGGCAAACCGCTGCTCTACTACCTGCCGCTCACCATCGCGGAGCGGCGAGGCTACTTCACCGAGGAGGGGATCGCGGCCGAGATCAACGATTTCGGCGGCGGCGCGCGCTCGCTCCAGGCCCTGATCGGCGGCTCCGTCGACATGGTGACGGGGGCCTACGAGCACACGATCCGCATGCAGGCCAAGGGCCAGGACGTGCGGGCGGTCTGCGAACTCGGCCGCTACCCGGCGATCGTGATCGGCGTGCGCAAGGACTTGGCCGGCACGGTGAAGTCCGCCGCCGACCTGAAGGGCCGCAAGATCGGCGTGACGGCGCCGGGCTCCTCGACGGCGCTCGCGGTGCAGTACGCGATGATCAAGGCCGGTCTGAAGGCGACGGATGCGCCGCTCATCGGCGTCGGCGGCGGCGCGGGCGCCATCGCGGCGATGAAGAAGGGCGAGATCGACGCGATCTCGCACCTCGATCCGGTGATCGCCAAGCTGGAGGCGGACGGCGACATCGCGGTGCTCATCGACACCCGCACGGAGGCCGGCACCCGGGCATTGTTCGGCGGCCCGAACCCGGCGGCGGTGGTCTACACCAAGCAGGACTGGATCGAGCACCACGCCGTCGCGACCCAGAAGGTCGTGAACGCGTTCGGCAAGGCCCTGAAATGGCTGGCCACCGCTACCCCTGAGGCGGTCGCCGACACGGTGCCCCCCGCCTACCATTTCGGCGACCGGCCGCTCTACGTGCAGGCGGTGCGGAACTCGCTCGAGAGCTATTCGCGCACCGGTCTGCCCGCGCAGGACGGCATGGCGAGCGTGCTCGACCTCGTGCGCACCCTCGATCCGGAATTGCAGGGCGCCAAGATCGACCTCGCGGTCACCTTCGAGGATCGTTTCGTCAAGCGCGCGATGGGGTGAGGCCAAGGTGATCGGGTCGCGATAAGGCGATCGCGTCGCGATGCGGGAACCGGCTTCGCTCAGGTGGGTGCGGAGCAAGGCTCCGCGCCGCGCGGGCTTGCCGATCCGGCATCCGCTCCCGTCGAGCGGCTGCCGGATCAGGCCGCCGCACACTCGGCCTGCCGCGCCTCTGCGAGCACGCAGCAGCCCTTGCCCGCGGCCTTCGCCCGGTAGAGCGCCGCATCCGCCGCGGAGAGCAGCCGCTCCGCGCTGTCGCCGCGGGCACCGGCGATGCCGATGCTGGCGCCGATCCGGGCTGTGTTTCCGCCCTCGAAGGCGTAGGGCTCGCTCAGGGCGGCGATGATCCGCTTGCCGAGCCGCAGCGCGGCGCGGGCGGACAGGCCGGGCGCCAGGATGACGAATTCGTCCCCGCCCAGGCGCGCGGCGGTGCAGGTGTCCGGCAGCGTCGCGACGAGCCGGTCCGCCACCCGCCGCAGCAATGCGTCCCCGGCCGCGTGGCCGAGCCGGTCGTTCACGGCCTTGAACCCGTCGAGATCGAGGTAGAGCAGCGCGAGCGCGCGGTCGCTGCCCGCCTCCGGTCGCAACTCGCGGTCGAGCGCCGCCATCAGGCCGGGCCGGTTCAGCAGGCCGGTGAGCGCGTCGTGGGTCGCGCGCCGCTCGCTCTCGCGCTCGGCCAGCACCGCGGCGATGTAGCCGTGATGCAGCCGGTACAGGGTGCTGACCGTCGCGATCATGAACAGCGGGAACTGCGCCACGATGATCAGCATCCAAGGCTCGCCCGCACACAGGGCGCCGATCTTGAGCGGCGCGTCGCAGAGCAGGATCTGCGCCATCGCGACGCGCGGGACGCCGTTGTTGCGCGTGACGATGCCGCTGAGGATCGACATCGCGGTGACGGGCGCCAGCACCTGGATCACCGGATCTCCCATGAAGAGGCCGAGACCGGCGGTGGATCCGACGATGCCGGCCCAGAGCAGGCTGCTCAGCATCAGAAGGTCGGTATATGTCCGTCCACCGCGGATGGCCGCCCGCCGGCTCCGGACGAGAAGCCAGATCCGGGCGGCGAGCAGGACGATGTCGGCGATCAGGAGCCCGACGAAGGGCAGGCCGGGATGATGGATCGCTGCGGTCGCCAGAACCATGACGTTGGCGATCCCGCCCATCAGCGCCGGAACGATGGAGGTGAACAGCGTGCTGATCAGTTGCCGGCGTACCGCGGCCGGGACCTCCTCGCTCGGCTCGGCGAGCCAGCGCATCGCCGCCCAGGTGGGCAGGTCGAAAGAGGGTGTCGCCTCGTGCATCGGGGGCTCCGCTCACACGCGTCCAGACTGTGCAGACACGCGACGGGGCCGAACCCCCGATGTCCATCCGGCTTCTGCTTGCGCCGGCTGGTGTTGATGCCAGGTTGACCGAATCAATTTCCTTTGAGGAAGGAGAGCAAACCGGCCCCCGGCGCCAGCCAGACGAAGGCCCAGACGAAGGCCGAGGTGACGTTGGCGAGTTGGAACGAAAGCCGCTGGACCGCGAAGATGCCGGCGATGAGCGGCACGACGGCCCGCGCCGGGCCGATGAAGCGCCCGATGAAGATGCCCCAGGCGCCCCAGCGGCGGCAGAACTGTTCGCCCTTGGCGATCATCTCGGGATAGCGGGTGAGGGGCCAGATCCGCTTGGCGCCGTCCTTGTAGTAGCGCCCGAATTCGTAGGACATCCAGTCGCCCAGGATGGCGCCGATCGCCGCGCCGACCATCACCGGCACGAACGGGATGCCGCCGGCCCCGAGCAGCGCCCCGATCCCGAGCAGGATCACCGTGGCGGGCACGAGGAGCGAGAGCACCGCCAGGGACTCGCAGAAGGCGATGACCCCCGTCACCACGGGGGCCCAGGCCTGGTGCTCGCGCACGACATCGAGGATGGCGGTGCGGATCGTCTCGAAATCCATGAACCTTGACCGGTGAGCCGCCCCGGATGTGGGCCCGGGCTTCGGGAATGCAAACGAGGCCCCGCGGGATCCTGCCCGGGATGCCGCCGGCGATCCTGCCATTGAGCGCCGGGCGCCCGCGCGCTACCACCATGGCCGTGGCCCGGGAACCCGTGATGAACATCCTCTCGATCCAGTCCCACGTCGCCTATGGCCACGTCGGCAACGCCTCGGCGGTCTTCCCGATGCAGCGGCTCGGGGTCGAGGTCTGGCCGATCCACACGGTGCAGTTCTCCAACCACACCGGCTACGGCGCGTGGCGCGGCCGCGTCTATGACGGTCCCTCGATCGGCGAACTGGTCGAGGGCATCGCCGAGCGCGGCGTGCTCGGCTCCTGCGACGGGGTGCTCTCCGGCTACATGGGGTCGGCGGAGATCGGCGCGGCGATCTGCGGCGCCGTCGCCCGGGTGCGCGAGGCGAACCCGAACGCGCTCTATTGCTGCGATCCGGTGATCGGCGACGTCGGCCGCGGCGTCTTCGTCCGCCCGGGCGTGCCGGAATTCATGCGCGACGAGGCCGTGCCCCGCGCCGACATCATCACGCCCAACCAGTTCGAACTCGATTTCCTCTCGGGGCAGCCGAGCGACACCCTGGCGGCGGCCAAGCGCGCCGTGGCGGCCGTGCAGGCCCGCGGGCCGCGGGTCGTGCTCGTCACCTCGCTGCACACGGCCGAGACTCCCAGCGACGCGATCGACCTCCTCGTCGGCGAGGCGGGGGAGTTCTGGCGCCTGCGCACGCCGCGGCTCGCCATCTCCGTCAACGGGGCGGGGGATGCGAGCGCGGCCCTGTTCTTCGTCCACTACGCCCGCACGCGCTCGGCCGCGGAGGCGCTCGGGGCCATGGCGGCGTCGATCTTCGGGCTCCTGCGCCGCACCGAGGCCGCGGGCTCCCGCGAGATCCTCACGGTCGAGGCGCAGGACGAATTCGTGGCGCCGGGCCGGGTGTTCCCGGTCGAGGCCGTGTAGCGGCCTCAAATCCTGCGTAATTCCAGCCCGGCACTGTGGTTCGGACGGCCTTGCCTGCCGGGCCGCGGATGTGCATCGATTCCATCTTGACCGCGGGGAGCCGGCTCGCCCGCGCAACAGAACCTCCGCGCCAGGGATCGAAACGATGGGGCTGTTTCAGGATACCTTCACCCGGATCGGCCGGGTCGTGATGTCCTATGCCGGAGATACGGCGTTCCTGCACGCGGCGGCGTCGGGGGCGGCCAACGTCATCCTGGCCGACCGCGAGATCGACGAGGACGAGATCGAGACCGCGCTCACGAACCTCGCGGCGAACCCGATCCTGCACAAATCCTACGGCGTGCTGAAGCTGGAGCAGGAGCTGCACGAGGCGATCGCCCGCGCCAAGAGCCGGGCCGGTCGCATCGAGAACCTGCGCTTCCTCTCGGCCATCGCCGATCGGCCCCTGGAGCAGCGCCAGGACGTCTTCCTGATCGCCGCCGACGTCGCCGACCAGGGCGGCATCAGCGAGTTGGAGAACAAGGTGCTCGATGAGGTCGCCGAGGCCCTCGGTGTCGACAAGGCAGCCCTGCTCTCCGCCTGACGGCCCTGGCGGCCCGCTCGTCGCGCCATAGGTGAGGCCCGTCGAAGCGGGCGGGAGCCGTGGCGATGGAAGTCGGATTTCTCGGGCTCGGCCGGATGGGCCGGGCCATGGTGCTCAATCTCGTCAAGGCCGGACACCGGGTGCGGGTCTGGAACCGCTCGCCGGAAGCTGCCGAGAGCCTGCGGGCCGAGGGGGCGGAGCCGGTGGGCAGCCCCGCCGAGGCCTTCCGGGGCGATGCCGCGATCACGATGCTCGCCGACGACGCGGCCCTGCGCAGCGTGATCGTGGAGGGCGGGGTGCTCGATCAGGCCGCGCGGCCGGCCGTGCATGTGGGCATGAGCACGATCTCGGTGGCGCTCGCCCGCGACCTCGCCGCCCTGCACGAGCGGGCGGGCGTTGCCTACGTCTCCGCCCCGGTCTTCGGCCGGCCGGACGTGGCGGCGGCGGGCAAGCTCAACATCGTGGCGGCAGGGCCCGCGGCGGCGCTGGCCCGGGTGCAGCCGCTCCTCGATGCCATGGGGGCGAAGACCTGGCCCTTCGGGCCGGAGCCGGCCCGGGCCAACGCGGTGAAGCTCGCCGGCAACATGATGATCGTCGCCGCCGTGGAGGCGATGGGCGAGGCGGCCGCCTTCGGGGAGGCGCACGGGGTGGCGGCGGCGGACCTCCTCGACCTCCTCACAGGCACCATCTTCGCGGCGCCGGTCTATAAGAACTACGGCGGCGCCATCGCGGCGGGCCGCTACGAGCCGCCGGGCTTCGGCCTCTCGCTCGGCGCCAAGGACGTGCGGCTCGCGCTGGCGGCCGGGGAGGCGGCCGGCGTGCCGATGCCGCTCGCGAGCCTCCTGCGCGACGGCCTGATCGAGGCCGTGTCGCACGGGCACGGGGACAAGGATCTCGCGGCGCTCGCCCTGGTCTCGGCCCGGCGAAGCGGGCGGGGCTGATGGGGGACCGCATCGGGCGGGAGGAACGCGCCGTGCGGCGGCCTGGCGCCGGTCACGGCCAAGGCGGTCACGGTCAAGGAACGTGTGACCTGCACGCCACGTTGTGACCGCGACAGCCCGCATGCCGGGCACAGGCCCTTCTCGCAATGGTCGCCCGATGATGCCGCATCCACCCTCTGGTCCCGCTTCGTCCAGCCGCGTGACCTCGACCCTGTGGACCGTATTCCTCGGTCTCGCCCTGGTGCGCCTCGTAACAGCGCGGCGGCCCGAGGGCGTGGCCGCCTCTCCCGATCCGACCCGGCATCTCGGCGAGGGCGCGAAGTCCTATTCGGGCCGCCCGGCGAAGTGGGTCGGCGACACCGAGGTCGATCGCGGCCGCAAGGCCGAATCGCCCACCGAGATCCCGGCCAAGGGCTGGAAGGACGTGCTCTACCGGGTCTATCTGGAGTTCCAGAAGGACCGCGTGCTGTCCGTGGCGGCGGGCGTCACCTTCTACACCCTGCTCGCGATCTTCCCGGCCGTGGCGGCCCTGGTCTCCCTCTACGGGCTGGTCAGCGACCCGGCCACGATCAACGACCACCTCTCCCTGCTCCAGGGCATGCTGCCTTCCGGCGCTCTCGACATCATCGGCGAGCAGGTCAAGCGCATCACCGCCAAGGGCGGCACGACGCTCGGCCTGACCTTCTTCACCAGCCTCATCCTCTCGCTCTGGAGCGCCAATGCGGGCGTGAAGGCGATCTTCGATGCCCTCAACATCGTCTACGAGGAGGAAGAGAAGCGCAGCTTCATCCAGCTCAACCTGCAATCGCTCACCTTCACCTTCGGCGGCCTGCTCTTCGTGGTGGTGGCGCTGACCGGCATCGTCGTGCTGCCGGTGATCCTGAACTTCATCGGGATGTTCGGCATCACGATCAGCCCGAAGGCGTGGTACATCGCGCTGGTGCGCTGGCCGATCCTGCTCGCGATCCTGCTCTTCGCGCTGGCAATGCTCTACCGGTACGGTCCGAGCCGCGACAAGCCGCAATGGCGCTGGGTGACGCCCGGCAGCCTGATCGCGGGCGTGGTGTGGCTCGTCGCCTCCATCGCCTTCTCCTGGTACGTCGCCCATTTCGGCAGCTACAACGAGACCTACGGGTCGCTCGGCGCCGTCATCGGCTTCATGACCTGGATCTGGATCTCGGCGACGATCGTGCTGCTCGGCGGCGAGATCAACGCGGAGATGGAGCATCAGACCGTCCGCGACACGACGGAAGGTCCCGAGGCGCCGCTCGGCACCCGTCGCGCCCGCATGGCCGACACGGTGGGCGCGCCGGCCTGACGCCCTCGCGGGCCGGGCCCGCGCACCCCATATCGGCCGCGGACAACAGAAGCGGCCGAGGAGGGTTCCGATGGGTGTCTTCGACAAGGTCAGGGACGAAGCGGCTCTCTCCGAGCAGGAGTGGCGCGAGCGCCTGACGCCGGAGCAGTACCGGGTGCTGCGCGGCCACGGCACCGAACGCGCCGGAACGAGTCCCCTGAACCACGAGAAGCGCGCCGGCACCTTCCTGTGCGCCGGCTGCGGTCAGCCGCTCTTCGAGAGCGACACCAAGTACGAGTCCGGCTCGGGCTGGCCGAGCTTCTTCGCGCCGATCGAGGGGGCGGTGGAGACGGAGGTCGACCGCTCCTTCTTCATGACGCGCACAGAGGTGCATTGCCACCGCTGCAAGGGCCATCTCGGCCACGTCTTCGACGACGGCCCGGCCCCGACCGGCCTGCGCTATTGCATGAACGGCGCGGCCCTGCACTTCGAGCCGCGGGATTAGGGTCGCTAACGCCCCTCTCCGCGTGGGCTACGCTTCCCCGTCTCGGGGTGGGACGCCGATGTCTCCTCGCCCCGCAAGCGGGGCGGCGACGTGCTCACGGCCCGGGATGTGAAGCCGCAAGCTCGCGCGGGAGAGGGCGGATCCCCGTCCTATCCTCCGAACCGCCCCGACAGGGTCACGCTCAGGCGCTCGCCCTCGGCGATGTAGCGGGAGGCCGCCTCGCGGGCGGAATCGGTGCAGACCCGGTAGCTGACCGCGTAGCCGCGATAGCCGCGGTTGTAGGCGCCGGCGAGCCGGTCGCGACGGCCGGGGCTGGTGCCCTCCGCGTCGAGGAGCGCCTTCATCCGGGATGGCCACTCGGCCGCGTCCGCCTGCCCGCAGAGATCGCGCAGGAAGCTCAGGGCGCCGATGATCTCCGACAGGCGCAGCAGGTCCTTGTCGTAAGGGGCCGGCAGGTCGGGTGGGGGAGGGGGCGGCGTCTCCTTCTCGGCCGGCTTGGCGGGCGCCTGCCCGCGCGGGCGCGACTGCGCGAGCGCATCCTGCGCCAGGGCGAGGCACAGCATGGCCGCGAGGATCGGGCGGGCTCCCCTCACGCGCCGCCCTCCAGGGCCGCCAGGGCCTGAGCCAGGATGCCGGACAGCCCTGCGGTCGTCGGCAGCTCCGCGGCCTGCGCGAGCGTGACCCAGCGCACATCGAGGGCTTCCTCGCTCGGAGCCGGCTCGTGGCGGAGCCAGCGCGCCGCGTGGGGAACGATCACGAAATGGTGCCGGACCCGGCTCTCCGCATCCCGCTCGATCACCTCGATGGGGGTCAGGCTCGCGACGATCTCCGCCTCGACCCCGACCTCCTCGCGCAGCTCCCGGAGTGCCGACTCGGCCAGGGTCTCGCCGCTTTCCACGAGCCCGCCCGGCAGCGAGTAGAGCCCGTGCAGGGGCGCGCCGCCGCGGGCGGCGACGAGGATCCGCCCGTCCCGCACCACCGCCACCGAGGCCGCGAGGAAGGGCCGGGCCGGGTAGCGCCGGCTCTCCGTCATGGGCGCAGGTCGGCCACGCGGCCGTCCTCGAGCGGGACCAGAACGTGCAGGCTCCGCCCGCTGCCCAGCACCACCGGTCCCGATCGGGCGGGCGCCGGCAGGGTCACGCGGGCGCGCTCGCTGATCCCGCCCCGGAGCGAGACGAGGGCGAGCGCCGTGCGATCGCGGGTCGGCACCGCCACTTCCGGCACCCCGTCGCCGTCGATGTCGGCCACGGCCGCGCTCTCCGCGTAGCCCGGCGCCTCGCCGAGGAGGGTGGCCGTGCCCGGGGCGACGCGCCAGTGCTGCAGGCGCCCCTCGGCGGCGTTCCGCACGAGGGCGAGCGTCGCGTGGCCCGAGCCGTCGAAATTGCCGGCCGCTGCCGGGCCGAGGCGGCCGGTCTCGGCGGGCGTCTCGGCGGCGATGCTCCAGGCTTCGCCCTGCCGTCCGATCACCGCGAGGCCGATGCGGTTCCCCACCGCTTTCGCGGCGAGGAGATGGAGGCGGCCGTCGAGGTCGACGGCCTGGACCGCGCCGCCGGTGAAGACCGCATCCGCCCCCGCCGGAACCGTGGCGGTCGCGACCGGGACCGGTTTCGGATCGGCGCTGCGCGCCACCGGCTGGCGCTCCCGCACGGTGACTGCGCCCGCGGCCGGATGGCCGTCCGGGCCGCTGCGGGGTTCGCTGAAATAGGCCGAGACCGGGCCGGCGAGCGCCCGCCGCGAGCCGGGCGCGGCGCCCCGCGGAGTCTCCGCGGTCGCCAAGCCTTGCGCGGCCTCGGCGGGCATCGGCGTCACCGTCACGCCGCTCTCGCCCAGGGACAGTACGGCGCCGCCTTCCTCGCCCCAGACCACCGCGACGCCGCCCGTCCGGGCGCGTGGCAGCAGGCCGGAGGTCTCGGCGGCCAAAGCCGCCTCGCTGTCGGGGCCCCGCATTTCGGTGACGCGGAAGGGCAGCGACACGACCGAGACCGCGGGTTCGGCCCGGGCCGGGGCGGCGAGGGTCAGGCCCAGGACCAGGGTGAGCGCGGCCGCCCGCCCGTCACACATGCTGCCCGCCGTTGATGTGCAGCTCCGCTCCGTTCACGTAGGACGAGGCCTCGGTGCACAGGAAGTAGATCGCCTTGGCGACCTCGTCCGGGGTGCCGAGGCGCCGCTGCGGGATCTGCGCCACCAGCTTGTCGGTGCCGGGCGAGAGGATCGAGGTGTCGATCTCGCCGGGCGAGATCGCGTTCACGCGCACGCCGAGGGGGCCGAAATCCGCCGCCATCTCGCGGGTAAGGCCGGCGAGCGCCGCCTTCGAGGTGGCATAGGCCGCCCCCGCGAAGGGATGCACCCGCGAGCCGGCGATGGAGGTGACGTTGACGATGGAGCCGCGCGCCCGGGTGAGTTCGCCGCACAGGCCCCGCGCCAGCAGGATCGGCGCGAAGAAGTTGACCTGGAATACCCGCTGCCAGTCGGAGAAGGGCGTCGCGATGGCGCCCATCCGCTCGCCGCCCGGGCCCTTCGGCGAGATGCCGGCATTGTTGACGAGCGCGTGGAGCAGGCCGCCCTCGGCCTCCAGCCGCCGCACCACCTCGGCGATGCCGCGCACGGTGTCCTCGGGATCGGCGAGGTCGACCTGGAGGTGATCCTCCGGCCCCATCTCCCAAGGGCAATTCTCCGGGAAGGCGTGGCGCGAGCAGGTGATGACGCGCCAGCCGGCGGCGGAGAAGCGCTTGACGGTGGCGTGGCCGATGCCGCGGCTCGCGCCCGTGAGCAGCATCACGCGCCGGCGTTCGTTGCTGGATTGGGCCAAGGCCGTTCCTCGAATCCGGTGCGGGGCGCGCCGCCAGGCGCGGCGCGCGGGTTGATGATCAGGTCTAGGCCGCGGGCGGCCGGAAATCCAGCCTCGCGATGCCGCAGCGCAGCATCACGGGAAGAGCCGGGCGCGCTCCCAGCCCTCCCCCGCCTTGGTGAAGCGCACCCGGTCGTGCAGGCGGAAGGCGCCGTCCTGCCAGAACTCGATGCTCACCGGCGCGATGCGGAAGCCCGTCCAGTGCGAGGGGCGCGGCACGTCGCCCTCGGGGAAGCGCGCGGCGACCTCGGCCACGGCCCGCTCCAGGGTGGCGCGGCTGTCGAGGGGCTCGGATTGCTGGCTCGCCCAGGCGCCGATGCGGCTGTCCCGCGGGCGGGAGGCGAAGTAGGCGTCGGCCTCCGCATCCTCCACCCGGGCGACGCTGCCGCGGGCGCGCACCTGCCGGCGCAGGCTCTTCCAGTGGAACACCAGGGCGGCCTGCGGGTTCTCCGCCAGTTCGCGTCCCTTCACCGAGCGGGAATTGGTGAAGAAGACGAAGCCCCGCTCGTCATACTCCTTCAGCAGCACGATGCGGACGTCCGGCAGCCCGTCGCTCCCGGCCGTCGCCAGCGCCATGGCGTTCGGATCCTCGGGCTCGGCGCCCCGCGCCTCCGCGAACCAGTCGCGGAACAGGGCCCAGGGATCCGCCCTCTCGGTGAAATCACCGTTCGTTAACGCAGCCACGGCATCGTCCCTTCCCATGTGACACCCGGATGTGGGGGCAGGCCGGCGTCGCAAGATCGCTCGTGGCGCCAGGGCCGTTCCCGCGGTGAGAACAGGTGTGATGCGTCGCCACGTGTGTAAAGTGATCTCGCAAGCGACATGGAGACCCGCTCTCGCGCTCCTGCTCGCCTCGGTTGCGACGGCTGGTGTTCTCGCCTCGGCGGGGTGCAGCCAGCCCCTCCTCGTGTTCCAGGCCAAGCCCGAGGCCGCGGCGGCGGTCCCGGAACCCGCGGAGCCGGTCACCACCGGCAGCATCGGGCCGCTGGCGCCGCGCAGCTTCGGAGGCGATCTGACCACGGAGGATTGGCGCCGGGCCAAGTCGGCCCTCGCGGTCGCCCTCGATCCGCAGGGCAACGGCCAGCCCGTGAAGTGGGACAACCCGGAATCGAAGATGCGCGGCATGGTCAACCCGACCGGGCTGCCTTATGTCGCCAACGACGAGATCTGCCGCAACTTCCTCGCGACGGTGATCGCGCCCTCCGGCAGCCGCTTCGTGCGCGGCACGGGCTGCCGGCCCTCGGGCGGCTCCTGGGAGCTGAAGAGCCTGAAGGCGACGCGGGCCCCCGCCTGACGGAAAGGGGGGTATGCGTTGCAATCGGGCAACACATCGCCCACATTGACGCTCGAATGGCTCACGGAGCGCCGACGCTCCGCAACGGCACCCGGACCTCCATGCGCAACCCCTATGACGTGCTCGGCGTCAGCCGAACCGCCGACGAGGCGGAGATCAAGAAGGCCTTCCGCAAGCTCGCGAAGACCTACCATCCCGACCGCAACAAGAACGACGCCCAGGCGAAGGACCGCTTCGCCGAGGTGAACCAAGCCTACGAGATCCTGGGCGATTCCAAGAAGCGCGCCGAGTTCGACCGCGGCGCCATCGATGCCGAGGGCAAGCCCCGCTTCCAGGGCTTCGAGGGCTTCGCCGGGGCGGGCGGCGGCCCGCGCGGCGGCTTCTCGGGCTTCGACTTCGAATCGATGGCGCGCGGGCGCGGCGGCGCCGGCGGAGCCGGCGCGGGCGGCTTCGGCGAGGACATCTTCTCGCAGCTCTTCGGCGAGGCGTTCCGCGCCGGCGGCGCGGGCGCCCGCACCACCGCCCAGAAGGGCGACGACGTCGCGGCGGAACTCACCGTGACCCTCGATCAGGTGGCGAGCGAGGCGAAGCTGCGCCTGGTCCTGCCCACGGGCCGCGAGGTCGACGTGGTGGTGCCCAAGGGCGTCGCCGACGGGCAGGTGATCCGCCTGCGCGGCCTCGGCCATCCGGGCCGCGGCGGCGGCGAGGCGGGCGACGCGCTGCTCACCATCCGCTTCGCGGCCGATCCCCGCTTCCAGATCGAGGGCGCGGATCTGCGCACCTCCGTCGAGGTGCCGCTGGAGGACGCGGTCCTCGGCGGCCCGGTGCGGATCCAGACCCTCACCGGCGCGGTCGAGATGAAGATCCCGCCGATGACGAGTTCCGGCCGCACCTTCCGTCTGCGCGGCAAGGGCCTGCCGAAGAAGGACGGCAGCACGGGCGACCTGCTCGCGACGCTCGCGGTGATGCTGCCCGAGACCGCCGACGAGGATCTCCTCGATTTCGCCCGCAAGCGCCGGAGCGCCAAGGCGACGGCGGGGTGACGGCCGGGCCCGGGGTCGTGAGCGTCGAGGATGGGGGCGGCAGGCCGCCTCCATCCCCTGGCACCGCTCCCGCCTCGTGGATGCCGCGATGGCCGTCCCGAGCGTCCCGATGCATCCGGCTCGCGGGTTCCCGCGCGGATGGATCGCGGATGGATGTGGTCGGCAGCCGCCGATGAGGCGCGGTGCAGCCTCCGGGTCCATCGCCGGGGGCTCGGGCCCTCACGACCTCCGCCCCCCGAATTCCAGCGCTCCATCCTCCAGCGCGCCGAAGCGCAGGGTCGCGAGATCGAGCGCGTAGTTCTGGTAGAGCCGCCAGGGCCGGCGCGTGCCCTGCTTCGGCAGCAGCGCCAGCGAGCGCTGGATGTAACCTGAGGTGAAGTCGATCGCCGGCGCCTCCCCGGCCGTGCCGCCCCGCCGCGGCACGCACCACGCCTCGCCGCGCGCGTCCATCCGGGCGATCAGCCGGCAGACGAAGCGGGCGGTGAGTTCGCATTTCAGCGTCCAGGACGCGTTCGTGTAGCCGATCGCCACCGCGAGGTTGGGCACGTCGCTCAGCATCATGCCCCGGTAGAGCACCGTGTCCGGCGCCTCGACCGGCCGGCCGTCCACCGTGAGCGTCATGCCGCCGAGCATCTTCAGCGCGAGGCCGGTCGCCGTGACGATGATGTCCCCCTCGAGTTCGGACCCCGAGCGCAGGCGCAGCCCCGTCTCGGTGAAGGTCTCGATGTGATCGGTGACGATCGAGGCCCGACCCTCGCGCATCGCCCGGAAGAGGTCGCCGTCCGGCACGAAGCAGACGCGCTGGTCCCAGGGCGCGTAGGCCGGGGTGAAATGCCGGTCGACGTCGAAATCCGGCCCGAGTTCGGCGCGCACGCCCTCGCGGATCTTGCGGGCCACGAGGTCGGGCTTCCGGCGCGAGAGCTGATAGAACAGGATGCCGAGACCGATGTTCTTCCAGCGCGTGAGGCGATGCGCGAGGGATGCGGGCAGGACGCGGCCGAGCGCCCGGGCGATCCGATCCTCGGCGGGCAGAGACAGGATGTGGCTCGGCGAGCGCTGGAGCATGGTGACGTGGGCCGCCGTTCGGGCGAGTTCCGGCACCAGCGTCACCGCCGTGGCGCCGCTGCCGATCACCACCACGCGCCGGCCCGCATGGTCGAGATCCGCCGGCCAGGCCTGCGGGTGGACGAGGCGCCCGCCGAAGCGCGCCAATCCGGGCCAGTCCGGCCGGTAGCCCGCCGCGTAGTCGTAGTAGCCGGCGCAGACGAACAGGAACCGGCAGGTGAAGCGGGCGGGCGCGCCCCGGATCTCGACCTCCACCCGCCAGCGCGCGGATGCCGAATCCCATGCGGCGCCGAGCGCCCGATGACCGAAGCGGATGTGCCGGTCGATGCCGAATTCCGACGCGGTCTCGCGCAGGTAGCGCAGGATCGAGGCACCGTCCGCGATCGCCCGCTCCCCGGTCCAGGGCCGGAAGCTGAAGCCGAAGGTGTAGAGGTCGGAATCCGAGCGCAGGCCGGGGTAGCGGAAGAGATCCCAGGTTCCGCCGATGGCCTCGCGCGCCTCCAGGATCGCGTAGCGCGTCCCCGGCAGGCGCGCCTGGACGTGGTAGCCGGCGGCGATGCCGGAGATGCCCGCGCCGATCACCAGCACGTCGAGGTCGCGCGCCGTTCCGGCCGGGTCCGGTGCGGGGGCGGGGGTCTGGGCCATGCTGAGCCTCGTGATCGTCGAAGCAGGTTTCGCAAAAGGGGCCGCCGGTTCTGCGACAAGAACCTGCGACACATCCGGAATCTCGATGGACGAAACGTGGGCAAGCCGACGCCTCGGCCATTTGGCACCCTCTCATTGCGGCCAAGGCCCGTGCAGGTCCAGAGGCCCCCGTTGCGGTCGCGGCCGCTTCGGCGGACAACGGAGCGCGGCCGCGGGAGGCGGCGCGCCGGGGAGACAGCCATGATCGAGGTCCGCAAGATCGTCGTCACCGTCGAGGAGGTGCGCCACGACGGCGGCCCGCCGCTCGCGACCCCCGTCCTCAAGGGCGCGCTCGCCTGCGTGGTGAAGAACCCCTTCGCGGGCCGCTACGAGCCCGACATCGTGCCGATGATGGAGGCGCTGAAGCCGATCGGCCTCGAATGCGCGCAGAAGCTCATCGCCGCCCTCGGCAACGATCCGAGCCGGATCGAGGCTTACGGCAAGGGCTCCCTGGTGGGGGCGGCGGGCGAGCTGGAGCATGGCGCCCTCTGGCACGTGCCGGGAGGCTACGCCATGCGCGAACTCCTGGGCCAAGCGCTCGCCATCGTGCCGTCGATGACCAAGGTCGGCCCGATGGGGGCCGTCCTCGACGTGCCGATCCACCACAAGGACGCGGCCTATGTGCGCTCGCATTTCGACGGGATCACCGTGGCGGTGGCCGATGCGCCCCGGGCCGACGAGATCCTGTTCGCGCTGGCCATGACCACCGGCGGACGGCCCCACGCGCGGGTCGGCGGTCTCGCCAAGGAGGACATCGCGCAGTGGAACGGCCTGCGCTGAGGCGCAGGCGGAGAGGCCGCGAGCGGCGTCGCGCCGCTCGCGGAGCACGGTCATACGGTTCCGGCTGATCGCTCGGCGATCGCTGCGCAATCGCTTCGCGATGCGGAATCCGGCCTCGCCCAGGCGTGCGGAGCAAAGCTCCGCCGCCGCGGGCTCAGGCCGTCTCGACCTGGAGGATCGCCTCGACCTCCACCGTCATGGCGTTCGGCAGGGAGCCCATGCCGACCGCCGAGCGGGCGTGGCGGCCGGCCTCCCCGAGAACCTCCACGAACAGGTCCGAGCAGCCGTTGATCACCTTCGGGTGGTCGGCGAAGTCCGGCTCCGCGTTGACCATGCCGAGGAGCTTCACCACGGCCTTGATCCGGCCGAGATCGCCGAGCGCCGCCTTGGCGACCGCGAGCAGCTGGAGGCCGGCGAGGCGGGCATCGGCGTAGCCCTCCTCGATGGTGGCGTCCCGCCCGAGCCGGCCCGGCCGGTAGGTGCCGTCCGGCCGCTTCGGGCCCTGGCCCGAGAGGTAGAGGAACTCGCCGACGAGGCGGTAGGGAACGTAGTTCGCGACCGGGACCGGCACCGCGGGCAGGGTCAGGCCGAGCTGGGCCAGCTTCTCTTCAGGGCTCATCGATCGTCTCCATGCGCTCGGGGAAGCGGGGCAGGCCGCCGCCCGGCCTCCAGCCCTCTACAGGAGGGCGCCCCGTCCGCGCGAGGGCGCCGCGCAGGATCCGCGGCTTGGTGTCGGGGCGGCTTGGTGTCGGGGCGGCTTGGTGTCGGGGCGGTTTGGCGTTGAAAATGCATGACCTGCCGCAGGGGAGACCGGGCTGCGGGTCTGCGCGCCTCCTCGCCCCCGACCCTCGAACGGGACAAGGAGCGCCGTGGACGGAGTCGATCGTTGGGCCGAGCGGCGGCGCATCGCGGAGCAGGGACGGGGCGAGCGGCCCTGGTCCCTCTGGGGGCCCTATCTCAGCGAGCGGCAATGGGGCACCGTCCGGGAGGATTACAGCCGGGACGGCAATGCGTGGCGCTTCCTGACCCACGAGGAGGCCCGCTCGCGGGCCTATCGCTGGGGCGAGGACGGCATCGCCGGCCTATGCGACGACCGCGGCCTCCTGTGCCTGTCGCTCGCCCTCTGGAACGGCCGCGACCGCATCCTCAAGGAGCGGCTGTTCGGCCTCACCAACGAGGAGGGCAACCACGGCGAGGACGTCAAGGAACTCTACCACTACCTCGACGCGGTCCCGAGCCACGCCTACCTCAAGTTCCTCTACCGCTACCCGCAGGCCGCCTTCCCCTACGAGGCGCTGCTCGCCGAGAGCCGGCGGCGCGGGCGCGCGGAGCCGGAATACGAGATCGAGGAGACCGGGGTCTTCGCGGACGGCCGCTACTTCGACGTGACGGTCGAGTACGCCAAGGCCGACATCCACGACATCCACATGGTGGTGACGGTGGTGAACCGGGGCGGCGCGCCGGCCGCCCTGCACCTCGTGCCCCAGCTCTGGTACCGCAACACGTGGTCCTGGGACGAGGCCGGCCGGGAGCGCCCGCGCCTGACCCGGCTGCCCGACGGGGCGGTCGCCTGCGCGCACCCGCGCCTCGGTCCCTACCGGCTCACCTACGAGGGGGAGCCGGACCTGCTGTTCTGCGAGAACGACACCAACCTGCGCCGCCACGCCGGGCAGCCGGAGGCGCCCGGGCCGTTCAAGGACGGGATCCACGCGGCGATCGTCGAGGGGGAGCGCGGGGCGGTCTCGGCGCTCTCCGGCACGAAGCTCGGCCTGCGCTACGCGCTCCGCCTCGGGGCCGGCGAGCGCGTCCGGCTGCGCCTGCGGCTCTGCGCGGGCACGCTGTCCCGCCCGGTCGATCGGCAGGACCTCGTGCTGGACCAGCGCATCGCGGAGGCCGATTCCTTCTACGAGGATCTTCAGGACGGCATCGAGGATGCCGACCGCCGCGCCATCTTCCGTCAGGCCGCCGCGGGGCTGATCTGGTCGAAGCAGCTCTACCGCTACGACGTGCGCCTCTGGCAGCAGGGCGATCCGCTCCAGCCCGCGCCGCCCGCGGAGCGGCGGGACATCCGCAACGGGGCGTGGCGCCACTTCGCGGCCGCCGACGTGCTCTCGATGCCGGACAAGTGGGAATATCCCTGGTTCGCCGTCTGGGACCTCGCCTTCCACTGCCTGCCGCTCGCGCTGCTCGATCCGGGCTTCGCCAAGAGCCAGCTCCTGCTGCTCACCCGCGAGTGGTACATGCACCCGAACGGGCAATTGCCGGCCTACGAGTGGGAGTTCGGCGACACCAACCCGCCGGTCCATGCCTGGGCGGCCTTCCGGGTGTTCGAGATCGACCGCGACCGGCGCGGCGGGCGCGGCGACCTCGCCTTCCTGGAGGGCGTCTTCCACAAGCTCCTGATCAACTTCACGTGGTGGGTGAACCGCAAGGACGCCACGGGCCGCAACGTCTTCCAGGGTGGCTTCCTCGGGCTCGACAATGTCGGGGTGTTCGACCGCTCGCGGCCCCCGCCGGGCTTCGGCCTCGTGCATCAGGCCGACGGCACCGCCTGGATGGCGATGTACGCGCTCACCATGATGCGCATCGCCCTCGAACTCGCCCTGCACAACGACGTCTACGAGAGCACCGCCTCCAAGTTCTTCGAGCATTTCCTGCTCATCGCCGAGGCGATGACCGACATGGGCGGCGAGGGCTTCGGCCTCTGGGACGAGGAGGACGAATTCTACTACGACGAGGTCGACCTGCCGGACGGGGCTATGATCCCGCTGCGGGTGCGCTCGATCGTCGGGCTGGTGCCGCTCTTCGCGGTGGAGGTGATCGAGCCGGGCATGCTCCAGCGGCTGCCCGATTTCGCGCGCCGCCTGCACTGGGTGCTGGAGCACCGCCCGCACCTCGCCCGGCTGGTCTCGCGCTGGACGGAAGGGGGCGTCGGCGACCGCAAGCTCCTGTCGCTGCTGCGCGGGCATCGCATGAAGGCCCTGCTGCGGCGCATGCTCGACGAGAGCGAGTTCCTCTCGCCCTTCGGCATCCGCTCGCTCTCGAAGGTCCACAAGGAGCATCCCTACTCGCTCGACGCGTTCGGGGCCTCCTTCACCGTCCGCTACGACCCGGCCGATTCGACCTCCAACATGTTCGGCGGCAATTCGAACTGGCGCGGGCCGGTCTGGATGCCGATGAACTACCTGATCGTCGAATCCCTGCGGCGCTTCCACGCCTATTACGGGGACGACTTCCTGGTCGAGTACCCGACCGGCTCGGGCGAGCACCGCACCCTGAAGGCCATCGCGGATGCCCTCGAGGACCGGCTGATCGCCCTGTTCACCAAGGGCGCGGATGGCGGGCGGCCGATCTTCGGCGGGCGGATGCCGGTCGGCGCGTCATCCGGGGACGGCGATGCGCTCCTGTTCCACGAGTTCTTCGACGGCGATACCGGGCGCGGCCTCGGCGCCTCGCATCAGACCGGCTGGACCGCCCTCGTCCTCGGCCTGCTCCTGAACCAGGCCAAGCGCCGGTAGGGGGCGTGCCAGCCCGGATCGATCCTGCGGGCTTTCCCACTCTCGCATCTCAGGGCGACGATGGGAGAGCGGGAGAGAGTATCGGAGGGGTGCCGAGAGCAGCCGGACACGCTCTGATACGGTTTCCGGAAGATCACTTCCGGAAACCGTATCAGGAGCCCGCGCGGCGCCTGAGCGAGGCCGGTTTCCGCATCGCGAAGCGATCATCCGGAAACCGTATGATACCGGCGCGCGATTGAGGTGACTCGGATGGGTGTTCCCCGGGAAGGAAGCAGCTGATTCAATTGGCTCCTGCCTGAGCGGGAGGTCGGAATGGGACGCGGTTTGCCAATCCGGGAGGATGTCGCGACGCCGACTGAGTTGAGGCGGCGGGCCAGGAAAGAGCCTCGCCGTTCGACAGCGCAGCGGATGCTGGCGATCGCCAATGCGCTGGAAGGCATGAGCCGCGCCGAGGCGGCACGGGCGGCCGGGATGGAGCGCCAAGCTCTGCGCGATGCGGTGATCCGGTTCAATGCCGAGGGGTTGGCCGGGCTGGTGGATCGTCCGCACGGCCACAGGCGAGAGATCCTCAGCGAGGGTGAGCAAGCAGTTCTGGTGCATCGGATCCTGGTTGGGCCAGATCCCGAGCAAGGGGAGCCGTCGAGTTGGACGCTGCCGGACCTCTGCCGTTTCATCGAGGAGCGGTTCGACAAGACGATGTGCCCGCAATCCATGTCGCGGGTCGTGCGTCGGCTCGGGCTGTCGAAGCAGAAGGCCAGGCCCGTTCACCCGAAGCGGAACGCCCGTGCGGCGGCCGCTTTCGCCAAAGGGGGCTTCGCACCGCCGTAGCGGCGGCGGCCCAAGCCCATCCGGACAAGACGATCGCGCTCTGGTTCATGGACGAGGCGCGCGTGGGCCAGAAGGGCCGGACCGGCCATCGCTGGTGGGTGCGCGGCCAACGCCCGCCAGGGCTGTGCGACAAGCGCTTCGCCTCAGCCTACATCTTCGCAGCCGTGCGGCCCGCCACAGGCGAGGAGTTCGCCCTCGTGCTGCCGCGGGTCTGCACTCAGGCCATGGATCGCTTCCTGGCCGACTTTGCGGCCAGCATCCCAGCCGACACCCACGCTGTGATGGTGCTGGACGGTGCGGGCTGGCACGATCCGCGCGCGGTGACGCTCCCGCCCAACCTCACCCTCGTGCCGCTGCCGCCCTACAGTCCCGAGCTGAACCCGGTCGAGCGTGTCTGGCTCTACCTGCGCGAGCGCTACCTCTCCCACCGGCTTCTGGCCGACTACGAGGCCGTCGTCGAGGCGTGCTGCCGGGCCTGGACTGCGCTCGCGGCAGAGACCGGCCGCATCAAGTCCCTCTGCGCCTACCCCTACCTGAAACAGATCAGTTCATAAGCGCGGCGGTATGAGACAACGAGAGAGGTCCGGGCGATGATCATCGCTTGGCTTCCAACGCCCGGAACGCCTTGGGCGCTTCCGCACCCAGCACCTCGTAGCCGGCCCGGGTCCAGTGAAGCAGGTCCGGGCGGTAATGGGCGCAGGGCTGATGCCGGTCGCAGGATATCGCCTTGTCGACATCGATGGTGCGCTCGGTGGCCCTGATCTCCGCGTTGACCTGATCCCGTTTGCTCGCGAAATCCGCGAAGGCGGCGCCGCGCGGCGGGATCTCGACCCATGCGACGGTCGCCCCGGGCCAGATGCTGCGGGCCTGCCGGATGATCGCGCGGATGCCGGCCGCCACGGCGCAGGGGGAGTCGGAGCTGAGGTTGTTGGTCCCGATGATGATGAGCACCCGCTTGGGGTGGAGCTGCCGCAAGCGGTCCGGCGTCAGGTCGCCCAGCCGCCAGAGCACGTTCTGCGTCCTGTCCCCGTTCACGCCGAGATTGACCACGCGGCCGAAGGCCGCCTCGGCCAGGGCGGGCGGCCAGCCCTGCACGAGCGAGTCACCGATCAGCACCGTATCGGCCTGGTCGGGGAGGAGGGCTCTCGTCGCGAGATGCCGCCGGACTGCGTCGATGTTCGGGGGAGGGGCCGGGAGCGTCGTCAGCAGCACGCCGTGCGGATCGCACGCGCCCGCCGGCGGATGGGCCGCACCGGCGCGCAAGGCAACGGCACCCAGGACGACGATCCCGCCGCAGAGCGCCAGTCGAGCGGCCATCCTCATGCGTGCATCCTGATCGTTCCGTGCGGCCGCACCCCGGGGCGTCGGCGTTCCGGGTCCCGATATCGCCGCAGCGTGACGGCGCCGCAAGCTCCGTCGGTTCGTCGTGCCGGATCCCGTCGCCGTCCACGATCTCCTTCCTTCGCGCCCTCCGCCCTAATCCTTCCGGGGGGCAGCCTGCCTGGATGGCTCGCAGTCCTAGCCGGAATAGCCGGTTTGCGGGTGCGAAGGCGGGAAATACCCTCCGGATACCTCGGGCAACGGTCGGCTGTGGTGGGGGATGACGGGCCGATACTGCCCCGTCCCGCGAAACGAGCCGGCAGAGCAGGATTGGCATCATGAGGATTGCGATCATCGGCTCCGGCTATGTCGGTCTCGTCTCGGGCGCCTGCTTCGCCGATTTCGGGCACACGGTGGTGTGCGTCGACAAGGATCCGGCCAAGATCGAGGCCCTGCGGGCCGGCCGGATCCCGATCTTCGAGCCGGGCCTCGACACGCTCGTCGCCGACAACGTCCGCCAGGGCCGCCTCTCCTTCACCACGAACCTGCCCGAGGGGGTCGCGGAGGCCGACGCGGTCTTCATCGCGGTCGGCACCCCCTCGCGCCGCGGCGACGGTTTCGCCGATCTCAGCTTCGTGTTCCAGGCCGCCCGCGAGATCGCCGCCGCGGTCACCCGCTTCACGGTGGTGGTCACCAAGTCCACGGTGCCGGTCGGCACGGGCGACGAGGTCGAGCGCATCATCCGCGAGGTTCGCCCGGAGGCGGAGGTCGCGGTCGTCTCCAACCCGGAATTCCTGCGCGAGGGCGCGGCCATCGCGGATTTCAAGCGGCCCGACCGCATCGTCATCGGCGCCGAGGAGACCCGGGCGGCCGAGGTGGTGAGCGAACTCTACCGCCCGCTCTACCTCAACCAGGCCCCGATCTTGGTGACGTCGCGCCGCACCGCCGAACTCACCAAGTACGCGGCCAATGCCTTCCTCGCCACCAAGATCACCTTCATCAACGAGATGGCCGATCTGTGCGAGCAGGTCGGCGCCGACGTGCAGCAGGTCGCCCGCGGCATCGGGCTCGACAACCGGATCGGCCCGAAATTCCTGCATGCCGGCCCGGGCTACGGCGGCTCCTGCTTTCCCAAGGACACGCTGGCGCTCGTCAAGACCGCGCAGGATGCGGGGAGCCCGGTGCGGCTGGTCGAGACCGTGGTGGCGGTCAACGAGAGCCGCAAGCGCGCGATGGCCCGCAAGGTGATCCTGGCCTGCGGGGGCAGCGTGCGGGGCAAGCGGATCGCGGTGCTCGGCCTCACCTTCAAGCCGAACACCGACGACATGCGCGACGCGCCCTCCCTCTCGATCATCACCGGCCTCCTCGACGCGGGGGCGAGCGTGCGCGCCCACGATCCCGTCGGCATGGAGCAGGCGCGGCGCCTTCTCGGCGACGAGGTGGATTTCGCGGAGGATCCCTACGCCTGCGCCGAGGGCGCGCATGCCCTGGTGATCGTCACCGAGTGGAACGCCTTCCGGGCCCTCGACCTCGCCCGGCTGGGCGAGGCGATGGCGGCGCCGATCCTCGTGGATCTGCGCAACGTCTACGGCCCCGCGGAGGCGACGCGCCACGGCTTCCGCTACCTCGGCGTCGGCGGGCGGCGGGAATGGCCGGTGGCGCCCGCCCTGCCGGTGCCGGAGACCGCCGGGGCGTGAGCGACACGTCGGGCTTCCCGCCCGCGGCGGCGCGCTCCCACTCCGCGAGGAGCTCGTGGCCGCCGCAATCCTCGGCCATGGAGGCGCCATCGGCCTCGAGGGTTTCGCAGAAGCGGCGGCCACTTTTGCGAACCTGCTTGGAGCAGTGTCCGACGAAGCGGATCCCGGTTCGTCGCAGACAATGCGGTAGAATTAGAGGCTTCGAGCAGCGCCCGATTGCACCGTGATCGGGCGCTGCGCTAGCGCTGGAACCGGTTGCCCAGCACGTAGCCGAACAGGCCCATCAGGATGATGCCGAGTGCGCCCTGCGTGCCCACCAGGGCATTGGTGAGACGCCCGACCGGCTTGATGCCGAGTTCCGGCTGGTTGGCCGTCATCATGTTGAGGGCGCTGTAGCTCACCAGATCGAGCGGGTTGTAGGTCGGGCTGCCGTCCCGGCCCTCGGGAATCAGCCCGCCGGTCAGCCCGTAGAGGAGGGCGAAGAGCAGGATCGCGAGGGCGAAGGCGCGCACGATGCGCGACAGGCTCTCGCCGTAATCGCACAGCCACTCGACGAAGCGGTCCGCGGCCCAGCCGTAGCCGTCGCGCAGCCCGGCGCGCCAATCCCGCGCGCGCCACGCGGCGAGCGCGCGCTGGCCCGCATGGTGCCGTCCCATGCGGCGGGCCCGCTTGAAGGCCCAGCTCGCCCCGGCGCGGTCGCCGATGCTGCGCATGTTGCGCTCCAGGGCGAGGTAGCTCGCCACCGCGCCCGCGTAGTCGCCGGCCGCCTCCTCGCCCACCGCGCCGCCGAGCTGGCCGATCCGCAGGCGGGTGCCGTCGAGCCACGCATTGGCGAAGCGCGCGTGGCGTAGGGAGCAGGTGGTGAGGTTGAGCCGCACGAGCTGGGTGTCCGAGAGGTCGGCCCCGCTCAGGTCGGCGCCGTCGAGCTTCGCCCCGGACAGGTTCGCCCCCCGCAGCCGCGAGCCGGTGAGGCGGGCCTTCTTCAGGCTCGCCCCCTCGAAATCCGCGCCCGTGAGGTTGACGTTGACGAGCACCGCCTCGTCGAGCCGGGCCTGCCGGAAATGGGTGTCGTCGGCATCCGCGTCGGTGAAGTCGGCGCCCCACAGGTCGGCCCGGGTGAAGTCGGCCCCGTCGAGGAGGGCCCGGCGCAGGGTGGCGAAGCGCAGGGCCGCCCCGGTGAAGCGCGCATCCTCCAGCATGGCGTCCGCGAACACGGCCTGCCCACCGGCCACGCCCGCGAAGTGCGCGCCGCTGAGATCGCCGCCGGTGAAATCCGTCTCCTCGATCCGGGCCACCTCGAAGCGGGCCGAGCGGGCGAGCACCCCGGCGAGGTTCGCCCGCGACAGGTTCGCCCCCGTGAGGTCCGCCTCCACGAGGTTGGCGGCGCCGAGCTGCGCGCCGGCGAGGTGCAGGCCCTCGCAGGCCGCGTCCCACCAGGGCGGCGGCTCCGCGGCCGGGTCGAAGCACCCTCGCAGGCTCTCGCGGTCCGCCCGCAGGCCGGCGAGCTGCGGCGGCTCGGCGGCCTGGAACGGCGTGCCGCCATGGCGGAGGAGAGCGAGGAAGGACGCGGTGCGCGCCTCCGGCTCCCTCATGCCTGGACCGTCTCCGCGGCACCGGGCACGCGCCGGCGGTCGCGCAGCGGAGGACCGGCGGGCGCCGTGCGCGCGAGATCGAGCGCGGCCTCGAGGGCGTCGCTCAGCGAGGTGACGAGGAGGTCCGCCGAGGTGGACCGGCGCAGCCGCGCGAGGGTCGCCGGGTCCCGCTCGCCCCAGAAGCCGACGAGCACGGTCACGTCGGGCAGGAGCTTGCGCGTCTGGCGCACGACGAAGCGGATCTGCGACAGGCTGATCGGCTGGAGATAGGAGAAGCAGACGAGGACGATCTCCCGGGCCTCGGCATCCGGCCGCGCGTCGCGCAGGTCCTTCAGGGTGGTCACCCGGGTCGCCAGGCCGTGCCGGTCGAGCACTTGGCTCAGCATCTGGGTGGTGGCGAGGTCGAAGGTGCCCCCGCTCGACACGCACAGGACCGGCCGGGCCCCCTGCCAGCGGGGCGCCAGCGCCTCGCGGGTGAGGACGACCCCGGCGGAGCGCGAATCGGGGCCGACCGCAGCGACGGCCGCGGCGGCCTCGCGGCCGAGGGCACGGCGCCAGAAGCTCATGCGGGCGCGGCCGAGCCGTTCCACCACCGTGCGGAAGGCCTCGCCCACCGCCTCCTGCCGGGAGCGGTCGAGGGTGCCGCGGGCGAAATCCTCCTGGGCGAGCCGGAGCGCGGCCAGCACCACCTCGTCGTAGTAGGTGACGAGGGCGCGGGCCTTGAGGAATTGCAGCCCCTGCTCGATCGCCTCGCCCGGATCGCCCGCGAGCATGCGCTGGTAGAAGATCTCCTGGGGGGCGAGGGCGGGCTCGTCGCCGAGGATCACGTCGAGGAAGTGCAGCCGCTCGACGTGGCGCCCGAGCACCACGAGGCAGACGGTGAGCGGCGTGGCCAGGACGAGCCCGACCGGCCCCCACAGGAAGGTCCAGATGGTGGCCGACAGGATGACCGCGACGGGCGAGAGCCCGGTCGAATGCCCGTAGAGCAGCGGCTCGACGACGTGGCCCGCGATCGGCTCGACGATGAGGAACAGGAGCGCGGTCGCCACCACCATCGACCAGCCCGGGTCGACCGCCGCCGCCAGGATCAGCGGCAGGACCGCGCTGATCACCGCGCCGATATAGGGCACGAAGCGCAGGATGCCGGCCAGCACGCCGAAGAGGAGCGGGCTCGGCACGCCGATCCACCACAGGCCGAGCCCGATCACGAGCCCGAAGGCCGCGTTGAGGCCGAGCTGGGCGACGAAGAAGCGGGTGAGCCGCGTCGTGGCGTCATCGATGGCCGCGGTGGTCCGTTGCAGGTCGCCGGAGCCGGCGAGCCGGATGGCGCGGTTCCGCAGGTCCTCCCGCTGCAGCAGGATGAAGATCGTGAAGATCAGGATCAGGCCCGCCGTCGCGAGCGGATGCAGCACCGGGCCCGCATAGGCACCGAGCGTGGTGAGCAGGCTCGAGCGGGATTCGATCACCTCGACGCGCATCGGTGCGCCGGCCGGGGCGACCGCGGAATCCTTTGGCGGCTCCGGGTTCAGCTCGCGCCCGAGATCGGAGGCCATCTCGATGAGCCGCGAGAGGCCGCCCCCGCCCGATGTCGCGCTCTGGAGGAGCTTCAGCTTGTCGCGCATGGTGAGGGAGTAGCGCGGCAGGTCCGCGGCGAGCTGGGTCGCCTCGCCGACGAGGAGGCTGCCGATGGCGCCGAGCGCCCCGAAGGCCAGCAGGACCACCAGCATCACCGCCGCCGCGCGCGGCATCCGCAGGTGGCGCAGGGCCCGCACCGCCGGCACCAGCACGAAGCTGAGCAGGATGGCGAGGGTGATCGGCACCAGGATCTCGCGGCCGAGGGAGAGCAGCACGGCGAGCGCCAGCACGCCCGTGATGACGGCCAGGGCGACGAAGAGCGGCAGCGCCTGCCGGAGCCGCCGGGCGGTGACCGGATCGTCGCTCACGCCTCCGGCGCCCCGTCGAGGGCCGCGCCGATCTGCCCGAGCAGCTTGGCGAAATCGATCGGCTTGGGATGATAATCGTCGCAGCCCGCCTGGAGCGCCTTCTCCCGGTCGCCCGACATGGCGTGGGCGGTGAGCGCGATGATCGGGATCGTCTGGGTGTCGGGGCTCGACTTGAGCGTGCGCGCCACCGACCACCCGTCGAGGATCGGGAGGTTCATGTCGAGCAGGATCACGTCCGGACGCGCCGAGCGGGCCTGCTGCACGCCCGCATCGCCGTCATGCGCCATCACCACCTCGTAGCCGCGGCGGGTGAGGCGCCGGGACAGGAAGTCCCAGATCTCTTCGTGGTCCTCGACGAGCAGGATCTTGGTCACTTGGACATCTCCGGCCTGCGGCGATGCGGGGGCTGCATCTCGCCTCGGGTGACGGCATCCCTCCCCTCGCGGCCGCGCGGTGGCTGCGAGGGGAGGGGGACTTCAGCTCGGAAGCACCGAGCCGAAGGCCACGTGCTCGGCATTCGCGCGCTCGAAGGCCTGCATCACGTGGGTGAAGGAATGCTCGACGCCGCTCGACGCCTCGCCGCCATCCGGCCGCAGAACCAGGACCAGCATCGAGCGCCCCGTCACGTCGTAGATGTCGCCCGCGGTGAGCGAGGCGGCATCCTGCGTCTCAGGCAGGTTCGTGTCGATGAGGCGGACCCATTCGTGCCCGCCCGCCGTCTTCGGCAGCCGGAACCGCACCACGTCGTGATAGGCGTTGACGAGGAGGAGCAGCGTCGCCTCGGAGCCCTGCTGCTTGATGCCGGTCTCCTGAGCGCGGCCGTCGAGCAGGACGGCGAGGGAGCGGGCATGCCCGTCGCTCCAGTGCTCCGGCGTCATCTCGGTCCCGTCCGGGGTGAGCCACGCCACGTCCTTGACCCCGAGCTCCTCGTCGTAGCGCCCGGTGAGGAAGCGCCCGCGAACCAGGATCGGCAGCGCCTTGCGCAGCAGGATCAGGCGTTGGGTGAATTCGGCGAGGTCGCGCTCCTCCGGCCCGATCGCCTCCCAGTCCAGCCACGAGATCGCGTTGTCCTGGCAATAGGCGTTGTTGTTGCCCTGCTGCGTGCGCGCGAACTCGTCCCCCGCCAGCAGCATCGGCGTGCCCCGCGACAGGAACAACGTCGCCAGCAGGTTGCGCATCTGCCGGAACCGCACCGCCCGGATCCCCGCATCCGCCGTCGGACCCTCGACCCCGTAATTGTACGACAGATTGTGCGAGTGACCGTCCCGGTTGTCCTCGCCGTTCGCCTCATTGTGCTTGTCGTTGTACGACACCGTGTCGGCCAGCGTGAACCCGTCATGCGCCGTGATGAAGTTCACCGAGGCCCACGGCTTGCGCCCGCGCTTGTTGAACTTGTCGGCCGAGCCGGTGAGCCGGGCGGCGAGGTCGGGCAGGAGGCCGTCGTCGCCCCGCCAGTAGGCGCGCACGTCGTCGCGGAAGCGGTCGTTCCACTCCGCCCAGCCTGGCGGGAAGCCGCCGACCTGGTAGCCGCCCGGCCCGCAATCCCACGGCTCCGCGATCAGCTTCACCGAGTTCAGGACCGGGTCCTGAAGGCAGGTGTCGAGGAAGCCGCCGCCCTCGTCGAAGCCGTAGCTCTCGCGGCCCAGGATGGTGGCGAGGTCGAAGCGGAAGCCGTCCACCCGCATCTCCGTCGCCCAGTAGCGCAGCGAATCGGTGACGAGCTGGAGGACGCGGGGATGCGAGAGGTTGAAGGTGTTCCCGGTCCCGGTGTCGTTGATGTAGTAGCGCTTCTGGTCGGGGAGGAGGCGGTAGTAGGAGGCGTTGTCGATGCCCTTGAAGGAGAGGGTCGGCCCGCGCTCGTTGCCCTCCGCCGTGTGGTTGTAGACCACGTCGAGGATGACCTCGAGGCCGGCGCCGTGCAGGCGGGCGACCATCTCCTTGAACTCGGAGAAGGCGAAGTCGGGCACGGCGGCGTAGCGGCGGGCCGGGGCGAAGAACGAGATGGTGTTGTAGCCCCAGTAGTTCCACAGATCCTTCTGGCGCAGGTAGTCGTCCTGCACGAAGGAGTGAACCGGCAGCAGTTCCACCGAGGTCACGCCCAGGCTGCGGATGTAGTCGAGCACCGCGGGCGAGCCGAGGCCGGCGTAGGTGCCGCGCAGGCGCTCGGGCACGGCTGGGTGGCGCTTGGTGAAGCCCTTGACGTGCGCCTCGTAGATGATGGTCTTGTCCCAGGGGACGTTGGGCTTCTGGTCGCGGCCCCAGGTGAAGGCCGGGTCGATGACCCGGGACTTGCGGATGTAGGGGGCGCTGTCGCGCTCGTCGAAGCTGAGGTCGTCGCCGCTCTCCATGCGGTAGCCGAAGAGGGCGGGGTTCCACTCGATGGAGCCGACGAGGGCCTTGGCGTAGGGGTCGATGAGGAGTTTGTTGGGGTTGAAGCGGTGGCCGGCCTCGGGCTCGTAGGGCCCGTGAACGCGGTAGCCGTAGATGGTGCCGGGGCGGGCATCCGGCAGGTAGCCGTGCCAGATCTCGTTCGTGTATTCGGGCAGGGGGATGCGTTCGATCTCGGTCTCGCCGGCATCGTCGAACAGGCAGAGTTCGACCTTGGTGGCGTGGGCGGAGAACAGGGCGAAGTTGACGCCGAGCCCGTCCCAGGTTGCTCCCAAGGGAAACGGCTGGCCCTCCCGGATGCGCGCCCGCTGCATGACATGTGGACCCGCCATCAGGCTGGCTCCCTCGTTCCCGGCCATTTCGGCTCCTCGCATCCGCGCTGGCGGCGGCGCGTCCTGTGCTGCCAAGTTCCGCCAGGTCGCTCAACGTCCGTCCTAGGGGAAAGGTCCCGGGGAAGGAGCGAGAATCCCGAGCATGACGGGGGCTCGACTCGGCTTCATTCGACGGCCAAGCTTCCGCGGCGGCGAGGGTGACATTAAGGAAGCGGTCTGCCGGGCAGCCCTGGGCAAGCGGGGCGGGGAGAGGCCCGCGGCCTCGGCCGTCACCCCCCGCTGACCCTCTACGACGGCGCCAGGAGCGAGCGGACCGTGGCGGCGAGGTCGGCCATGCTGAGCCCGCCCTTCTGCAGCACGTGATCGGCTTGGCCCGCGAGCCGCCGCCGGTCGTCGGCGGTGACGTCCTTGGCGGTCAGCACGACGACCGGGATGTCGCGCCATTCCGGCCGCGCCCGCAGGCCGCGCAGGAAGCCGAACCCGTCCATCTCCGGCATCATCAGGTCGAGCAGGATCAGCCCGGGCTTGCGCACCGCCACCGCGTCGAGGCCGGCCCGGCCGTTCGCCGCCGAGGCCACCCGCCAGCCTTCCCGCGTCAGCAGGCCGGTGATGCGCTCGCGCACGTCCGGGTCGTCGTCGACCACCAGCACCGGTCCCTCGTGAATCGCCGGCCGGAAGCGCTCCATCGCCTCCTTGAGCTGCCCCCAGGCCACCGGCTTGTGCAGGTAGTCGGTGGCGCCGAGCGAGAAGGCGAGGTTCTGCTCGTCGAGCACCGTCACCATGATCACCGGGGTCGCGCCGAGGTCGGGATCGGCCCGCAACGCCCGCAGCACCGCCCAGCCGTCCATCCGCGGCATGGTGACGTCGAGCAGGATCACCCGCGGGCGCAGGGCCCGGGCCTGCTCGAGCCCGGCGCGCCCGTCCGCCGCGGCGACGACCCGGAAACCGTCCCGGTGCAGGAACCGGGTGAGGAGATCGCGGGTCGCCGCGTCGTCGTCGATGACGAGGACGAGATCGTTCGCCCTGTCCGCCGCCGCGGTGCGGACGGGGACCGCCTCGGCGGGAGCCGCGTCCCCGTCCGCCTCCTCCCGGTAGCGGGCCGGCAGGTCGATGGTGAAGGTGGTGCCCTCGCCCTCGCGGCTCTCGACCCGGATCTCGCCGCCCAGCATCTGGACGAAGGCGCGGGTGATGGCGAGGCCGAGCCCCGTGCCGCCGAAGCGCCGCGTGGTGGAGGCGTCGGCCTGCGTGAAGCGCTCGAACAGCTTGGCCTGCTGCTCCGCGCTCATCCCGATGCCGGTATCCGTCACGGTGAAGCGCAGCCACGCGCTGCCGTCGCGGCGGCTCCGCTCCGCCGAGAGGACGATCCGGCCGCCCTGCGTGAACTTCGCCGCGTTGCTGAGCAGGTTGATCAGGCACTGGCGCAGCTTGGTGACGTCGGTATGCGCTTGGCCGAGATCCTGGCCGAGCTTGATCTCGAGCTGGTTGTCCTTCTTGGCCACCAGCGATCCCACCGTGGCGGCGACGTCCCGCACCGTGTCGGCCACGTCGAAATCCTCGGCGAAGATCTCCATCCGCTCCGCTTCGATCTTCGAGAGATCGAGCACGTCGTTGATGAGGCCGAGCAGGTGGCGGGCATTCGACTCGATCTTGCGCATGTCGGGCAGCAGGGTGTCGGCGCCGAGATCCTCCATCTCCTCCTGCAGCATCTCCGAATAGCCGATGACGGCCGAGAGCGGGGTGCGCAGCTCGTGGCTCATGTTGGCCAGGAACTGGCTCTTGGCGCGGTTGGCCTCCTCGGCCGCCTCGCGCGCGGTTTCGAGCGCGAGTTCCGCCTCCTTGCGGGCGGTGATGTCCGTGTGCGCGCCGACCCATTCGCGCACCTGGCCGTCCTTCTCCAGGACCGGCACGGCGCGCGCCTCCATGTAGCGGTAGATCCCGTCGTGGCGGCGCAGGCGGTGCTCGACCGTGTAGAGCGTGCGGGTCTCGACCGCATGCTCCCAGGCCGCCTTGGTCTTGGCGCGGTCCTCCGGATGCAGCGCATCGAGGAAGCCCTGGCCGGCGGCCTCCTCGGGCGTCTGGCCTGTGAAGCGCGTCCATTCGGAGGTGGCGGGCGTGAAGACGCCCTCGGGCGTCGTGCGCCAGACGATGGCCGAGGTGGCCTCGGTGAGCGAGCGGAAGCGCTCCTCGCTCTCGCTGGTGCGCGCCTCCGAGAGCTTGCGCAGGGTGATGTCGGACATCACCACTCCGACCCCGTCCGCCTGGGCGTGGCGGTCGTCCACGTCGCGCCTTAAGGGAAAGAAGCTCATCAGGAAGTAGCGCACGCTGCCGGGCGCGCTCGGCGTCGGCACGCCGACCTCCACGTTGGCGGTGACGAGGCCCTCGTCGCGCGCCGCCGCGAGCTTGGGCGCGAGGTCGTCGCGCAAGGAGGGCAGCAGCGCCCAGATCGGATCACCCACATCCGCCCCGAAGCCGCGCTCGCTCATGCTCTCCAGGGCGCGGTTCATGTGGCGGATGGTGAGGTCGCGGTCGAGGAAGCCGAGTCCCACGGGCGCGTTCTCCAGGACGCCGTCGAGGAGCGCCGCCATCCGGCGCCCCTCCCGGCGGCGCACCAGGGCGAGGCGCCCCAGCAGGCCGACCGCCGCGAGGGCCGCCGCGGCCGCCAGTGCCAGCCGCAGCGGCGCGCCGACCCGCTCCCGGGCGACGAGCTGCTCCAGCGCGGCCGCCGCATCCTGCTGCGCCGCGGCGGTCAGGGCCCGGATCGCGTCCATGGTGCGCTTGCCCTCGCCGGTGCGCACGATCGCCATGGCGGCCTCCGCCCCCTCCTGCCGGCGCGCCGCGATGGCGCGGGCCGCGTAGGCCCGCTCCGCCTGGATGAGCCGGCGGCGCGCCTCGCGCCGGGCGGGATCGAGGTCGACGGCTTCGAGGGCGGCCAGCTCGCCGTCGATCCGGCCAAGGGCCGATTCGTAGGGCTCCGCATAGCCCGGGTCGCCGGTGAGGATGAACCCGCGCAGCCCCGTCTCCAGATCCTTCAGGGTCGAGAGCACGCGCTCGTTCTGCGCGACGACGCCGGTCAGCCGGGCGGTCTCGGCCCGCGTGGCCTCGCTCCGGACCGCGCTCCAGATCCCGGCGGCGACCGCGACGCCGATGAGGAGCGTGGCGAGCGCCGGGACGGACGGGCGGAGGCGGAGGATGCGGTGGAGCCGGCGGCTCGAAAAGGCGGTCCCGATCGTCATGGTCCCTTGCGGCATTGTCACGCTCTGCGTGACCGACAACGCGGATCTTCGCCGATCGCACCGCGGCCCCGGCCGGATTTCATCGTGTGCCGCGCCGGCGACCAAACAATTTCCGCGTCCTGTTCCGCCGACCCGGTGCGGCGCGCCGGCGGATGAGGTATTCGGGACGGCCCGGTCTCGGCGGAGACGGCACCCGGATTGTGCGGAGAGACGTTTTCCGGTGAGGCGTCGCATGAATTCCCAGGCCGGCCCGACCGACGCGATCGTCGATCCCGCGCGCCTCGCCGCGCTCGACCGCTACGACATTCTGGACACGAAGCCCGAGCAGGGTTTCGACGACGTCGTCCAGCTCGCCACCCAGATCTGCCGCACCCCCGTCGCCCTGGTGAGCCTCGTCGCGAAGGACCGGCAATGGTTCAAGGCGCGGACCGGCTTCGCCGCCTGCCAGACGGATCTCGGCCGCTCGGTCTGCGCGCATGCGCTCACCGGCGAGGACGTGCTGATCATTCCCGACCTCACCGGCGATCCCCGCACCCGCGACAACCCGCTGGTGACCGGCGAGCCGCGGATCCGCTTCTATGCCGGGGCACCCCTGCGGACGCCGGAGGGGCTCACCCTCGGGGCGCTCTGCGTGATCGACACGCAGCCCCGTCCGGAGGGGCTGACGGACGAGCAGCAGGGCGGGCTCAGGGCGCTCGCCCGCCAGGTGATGATGCAGCTGGAGCTGCGGCGGGCCGTCGAGAACCGCGGGCAGGCCCTGGCCGCCCGCGCCCGGGCCGAGGAGCAGCTGCGGCTCGCCGCCGAGGCGACCGGCATCGGCGTGTTCGATTTCAACCCCGTTTCGGGCGAGCTGCGCTGGGACGCCCGGGTGCGTGCCCTGTTCGGGGTCCCCGAGCGGGGCCCGGTCGGGTACGAGGACACCTTCCTGCGGCATCTCCACCCGGCCGATCGGGGGCGGGCCGATGCGGATGTGCGCCGGGCCCTCGACCCCTCCGGCACCCGGACCTTCGATACCGAGTACCGGGTGATCGCCGCCGACACGGGCGAGGAGCGCTGGCTCGCCGCCCGGGGGCAGGCCATCGTCGAGGGCGGCGCGACGGTGCGCTTCATCGGTACGGTGCGCGACGTGACCGCACGCAAGCGGGCCGACCTCGCGCTCAAGACCACCGCGGAGCGCTACCGCCTCGCCGCCCGGGCCACCACCGACGCGATCTGGGACTGGGACCTCGCCACCAACCACGTGCTCTGGAACGAGGCCCTGACCGAGGCCTACGGGCACGGGCCGGAGACGACGGAGCCGACCGGCGAGTGGTGGATCGCCCGCATCCATCCGGAGGACCGCGCCCGCATCGACGCCTCGATCCACGCCACCATCGACGGCACCGGCAGCGCCTGGAGCGACCATTACCGTTTCGAGCGGGCGGACGGATCCTACGCCCCCGTGCTCGACCGCGGCTACGTCATCCGCGACGAGCAGGGCCGGGCGGTGCGCATGATCGGCGCGATGCTCGATCTCACCGGGATCCGCAGCGCGGAGGCCGCGCAGCAGACGAGCGAGGCGTGGCTGCGCACCGTGCTCGACACGGTGCCGGTGGGCATCCTGTTCGCGGAGGCGCCTTCCGGACGCATCCTCGGCGGCAACGGGCGCCTGGAGACGATCCTGCGCCACCCGGTGCTGCGCTCGGCCGGGGCGGAGGATTACGGGGAGTGGATCGGCTTCCACGCGGATGGGCGCCGGATGGCGGGCGGGGACTACCCGCTCGCCCGGGTCATCCGCGAGGGGCTCGACCACGCCGCGGCCGAGGTCGAGTACCAGCGGGGGGATGGGACCCGCGCCTGGATCTCGGTCGCCGCGGCCGCGATGCGCGATGCCGAGGGGCGGCTGACCGGCGCGGTGGCGGCGATCTCGGACATCGACGCGCGCAAGCGCGCCGAGGCGATGCAGGCGCTGCTGAACCAGGAACTCAGCCACCGCATGAAGAACCTGATGGCCATGGTGCAGGCCGTCACCGTCCAGACCATGCGCGGCGCCACCGATCTCGAGACCGTGCGCGAGGTGCTGGCCGCGCGGCTCATCACGCTCGGCAAGGCGCACGACATCCTGCTCGACGGAGTGCTCGAACGCGCCTCCCTGGCCGAGGTCGTGAACCGCGGGATCGGCATCCGCGCGGAGGTCGCCGACCGGGTCGACGCCGCGGGCCCCGTCATCGAGATCGGTGCCCGGGCGGCCCTGTCGCTCGCCCTGATGCTGCACGAGCTGACCACGAACGCGACCAAGTACGGCGCCCTCTCGGTGCCGGAGGGGCGGGTCCGCCTCACCTGGGACCTCGCCGAGGGCGCGGAGGGGCCGGACCTCTGCCTGTTGTGGGAGGAGCGCGGCGGCCCGCCGGTGACACCGCCGGACCGGAAGGGCTTCGGCTCGCGGCTGATCGAGCGGGGCCTCACCGGGCAGGTGGGCGGGACGCTCTCGCTCGCCTACGAGCCGGCCGGCGTGATCTGCCGCGCCCGCGCGCCCTTGCAGGCGTTCCTGGCGGACGGGTGAGCCGCACCGGGCCTGCGAGGTCACTCGCTCCCGGCGATCCGCCGCTTTCGGCCTCACGGCCCGGTGCCGCTCCGGAACGCCACCCGCGCGAGCAGCCCCGGGCCGCCCCGGGCCGCATCCTCCAGCGTCACGGCGGCGCCGATCCGGTCGGCGAGCGCGCGCACCACCGCGAGGCCGAGGCCGCTGCCCTCCGGCGCGCCCGCCCGCACGATGCGGTGGAAGCGCTCGAACACCTTCTCGCGCTCGGCGGGCGGGATGCCCGGCCCGTCGTCCTCGATCTCGGCGCGCGCGCCCGCCGCGTCGCGCACCACCCGCACCACCACGCTCCCGCCCGCCCGGTTGTAGCGGATGGCGTTGTCCACGAGGTTGCCGATGATCTCGCCCACCAGGGTCGGATGGGCCAGGATGGGCACCGGATCGTCGGGCCGCTCCAGCGCCACCTCGATCCCGCCCGCGAGCGCCTGCGGCACCCGCTCGGCCAGCGCCTGTGCCGCGGCCTCGCCGAGATCCACCTCCGAGAGGGGCAGCGCGCCCTCATCCGCGCGGGCGAGGGCGAGAAGCTGGGCGAGCAGATGCTCCAGCCGCCGGGCCGCGCCCTCGATGTCGTCGAGGGCCGCGCGGCCCTCGGGGCTTGCCGCCACCCCGTAGCGGCGCGCAAGGTCGCAATGGGTGCGCAGCACCGCGAGCGGCGTGCGCATCTGGTGCGAGGCATCCGCCGTGAAGCGGCGCACCGCCGCCATCGTCCGCTCCAGCCGGGCGAGCAGGGCGTTGAAGGCGAGCACGGGGGCCGCCGCCTCCACCGGGACCTGCGAGGCGTCGAGGGGTCCGAGGCTGATGGCGCCCGGCACCGCGCGGGCGTCGATCTCGGCGCTCAGCCGGTTGAGCGGCTCCAGGCCCCGGCCGATCCCGTGCCACGTGAGCACGCCGACGAGGCCGAGAAGCCCGGCTTCGAGCAGGATCAGGCCCCCGAGCAGGCGGGTCATGAGCGCCTCGCGCGCCTCCCGCGTCTCCGCCACCTGCACGAGGACCGGTTCGGGCTTGCCGTAGAGCCGCCGGGCCTGGGCGGCGACCCGCACGGGCGCCCCGCGCATCACCGAGTCCCAGTTGCGTGTGACGCCCGGCTCCAGTTCCGCCACGGCGGCGCGCGGCAGGTCCCGGTAGCCCGTCACCAGATGCCCGCCGTAGCTCACGCTGTAATAGATCCGGTCCTGCGCCTGGCTCTCCAGCATGCCGAGCGCCACCCGCGGCAGGTCCACCGTCACCTCGTTCTCGTCGTCCACGGCGAGGCGCTCGGCGATGGCGAGCACCGAGCCGTCGAGGAGCCGGTCGTGGGTCGTCTCGACCACGTCGCGGATCACCAGGGCGCCGCCGAAGCCGAGGACGAGGGCGAGGGCTGCCGCGGGCAGCAGCATGCGCGCCATCAGCCCGCGCCGCAGCGAGGGGCGCCGCGCGCTCATCCGGCATCCAGCAGGTAGCCGAGGCCCCGGATGGTGCGGATCTCCGGCCCGCCCGGCTGCAGCTTCTTGCGCAGGCGGGCCACGTAGAGTTCGAGGGCGTTGGGCGCCACCGCCTCGTCGAAGCCGAACACCTCCGCGCTCAGCCGCTCCTTCGGCACCACCTTGCCGGCCCGCCCCATCAGCACCGTGAGCACCGCGAGTTCCCGGCGCCGCAGGGTCACGGGCTCGCCGGCGAGGGTGACCAGGCCGGCGCTGCGGTCGAGCGCCAGGGCGCCGCAACGCAGCACCGGGTTCGGCACGCCCTGGCCGCGCCGGATCAGGGCGCGCACCCGCGCCTCGAACTCCTCCGGGGCGAAAGGCTTGAGCAGGTAGTCGTCGGCGCCGAGGTCGAGGCCGCGCACCCGGTCCGTCACCGCGTCGCGGGCGGTCAGGATCATCACCGGCACCGCGCTCTCCGCCGCGCGGATGCGGCGCAGCACCTCGAAGCCCGACAGGCCCGGCAGGCCGACGTCGAGGACGACCAGGCTGTAGGGCTCGGAGAGCGCGAGCCGCGCCGCCTCCTGCCCGTCCGCCTCGTGGTCCACGGTCAGCCCCGAGAGCCGGAGCGCCGCCACCAGACCCCGGGCCAGGGCGGCATCGTCCTCGACCACGAGTACCCGCATCCCCGCCTCCTCAAGGCGACCCGCCGGCGCGGCTTGGAATTCCCTCCCGAGCCTGTGTAGCCTCCGGTGTCGGTCGGCAAGAGGGTCGGCCAAGAGGGGTGACGATGCGCGACGGTCGGGAGGCGGCGTGATCCTGCGCAGGACCGCGGGGGTGCTGGTGATGCTGGCCGCGCTCCTGTGGCCGGCCGTCCGCCCGGCGCCGGCCGGCGCCGAGGGCGAGGCGCCGGCCGACCCCTCGCGTCCGGAGGTCAGGGCGGCCCTGCGCGAGGGGGCGGTGGTGATCCGCGCCACCACCGACGAGGCGGAGGCGGCCGCCCTGCTCGACGGCTTCCGCCGCCGCTACCCGGGCCTGACGGTGGCCTATGCCAAGCTCAATTCATCGACCCTCTACGAGGAGTTCCTGACCCAGGCCGGGGCCGGGGCGGGCACGGCGGACATCATCTGGAGCGCGGCCATGGACCTCCAGGTGAAGCTGGTGAACGACGGCTATGCGGCGCACTACGTCTCGCCCGAGGCCGCCGCGCTGCCGTCCTGGGCGGTGTGGCGCAACGAGGCCTACGGCGTCACGGCCGAGCCCGTCGCCATCGCCTACAACCGCGCGCTCCTGCCCGCGGAGCGGGTGCCGCGCACCCATGCCGATCTCGTTCGCGCCCTCACCGAGAACCCGGAGGCGTGGCAGGGCAAGGTCGCCGCCTACGACCCGGAGCGCAGCGGCGTCGGCTTCCTGTTCCTGGCCCAGAATCTCCAGGTGACGCCGCGGACCTGGGACCTCGTGCGGGCCCTGGGGCAGGTCGGGGCGAAGCTCTACACCGCGACCACCACCATGCTGGACCGGATCGCCGCCGGCGAGGCGCTGCTCGCCTTCGACGTGTTCGGCGCCTACGCCCTGGAGAGGGCCAAGCGCGACCCGAATCTCGGCGTGGTGCTGCCGACGGACTACACCCTCATCACCTCGCGCATCGCCTTCATCCCGAAGGCGGCCCGGCATCCGGCGGCGGCGCGGCTGTTCCTCGACTACATGCTCTCCCGCGAGGGACAGGCGCGGCTCGCCGCCAGTTCCGTGACGCCGGCGCGGCTCGACGCGCGCCGGCCCGGGGACGCCGCCGCGACCGTGGCGGAGCCGCACCCGATCACGGTCGGTCCAGAACTCCTGACCTATCTCGACCAGATCAAGCGCAGCCGGATCCTGCGCCAGTGGCGGCGCACCATCGAGGGGCGCTGACGCGGCCGCACAGGGCAGCTCCGGCAAAATAATTCACCGCGACAGGTTGGTGACAGGTTTTTTCCTTAGGGTGCCTCTTAACGAACAAGGCGGGAGGCACCGGATGCAAGTGACGCGCGCGCTGCGGGGAGCCAGGCTCCCGCAAACCGCCGGCTCCCGGGCCTCCCTGCCGCTGGACCTGGATCGCGACGGGACCGGGCATCGACCGCCCGGCCATCCCCCGGACGATCCAGCCACCCCGACTTCCGCCCCGTCACGAAGCTGAACCGCGCGGCCCGTCCCCGTCCGGCGGCCTCGCATCGATCGCACCGGCCCAACGCAGCGCCGCCCGTCCCGGGTGTCGCGGCGGTGCCGTCGCTCGCCCCGTGCACCGGGGGCGGGCCGGGCGGAGCCGCCCATCCATTCACGTCGACCGGACGGCTCAAAACGAGCGGATCCGGCATCCAGGGAGGACATCTTGGCCCATTCCGCCGATCCCCGGCCCCGCTCCAAAGTCGCCACCGTGCTGCGCGTGACGAGTGGCAACTTCCTGGAGATGTTCGACTTCTTCCTGTTCGGGTTCTACGCCACCTACATCTCCAAGGCGTTCTTCCCGGCCGGCAACGATTACGCCTCCCTGATGCTCACCTTCGTGACCTTCGGGGCCGGCTTCCTGATGCGCCCGCTCGGCGCGATCTTCCTCGGCGCCTATGTCGACCGCATCGGCCGCCGCCAGGGCCTCATCGTCACCCTGACGATCATGGCGGCGGGCACCATCCTGATCGCCTTCGTGCCGTCCTACGACACGATCGGGCTGCTCGCGCCCTTCCTGGTGCTGATCGGACGCCTGTTGCAGGGCTTCTCGGCGGGCGTCGAACTCGGCGGCGTGTCGGTCTACCTCGCCGAGATGGCGACCCCGGGCCGCAAGGGCTTCTACGTCTCCTGGCAATCCGGCAGCCAGCAGGTCGCCATCATGGCCTCGGCGCTGATCGGCTACGCCCTCAACGCGGCCCTGACGCCCGCCGCCGTGGCGGATTGGGGCTGGCGCGTGCCGTTCTTCATCGGCTGCATGATCGTGCCGTTCCTGTTCTACATCCGCCGCTCGCTGGAGGAGACGCAGGAGTTCCTGCACCGCAAGCACCGGCCGAGCGTCGGCGAGGTCTTCCGCTCGCTGGGCCAGAACTGGCGCATCGTGCTCCTCGGCATGCTGCTCGTGGTGATGACGACCGTGTCCTTCTACACGATCACCGTCTACACCCCGACCTTCGGCAAGAGCGTGCTGAAGCTCTCGGCCACCGACAGCCTGATCGTGACCTTCTGCGTGGCGGTGTCGAACTTCTTCTGGCTGCCGGTGATGGGCGCGCTCTCCGACCGGATCGGCCGCAAGCCGCTGCTCCTGCTGTTCTCGGCGCTCACCCTGCTCACCGCCTATCCGGCGCTGGCCTGGCTCGTGGCGAACATCTCCTTCACCAACATGCTGATCGTGCTGCTGTGGTTCTCGTTCCTGTACGGCAGCTACAACGGCGCGATGGTGGTGGCGCTGACCGAGATCGTGCCGGCACATGTGCGCACCGCCGGGTTCTCGCTCGCCTACTCGCTGGCGACGGCCCTGTTCGGCGGCTTCACCCCCCTCGTCTCCACCTGGCTCATCGAGGAGACGGGCAACCGCGCCGCGCCGGCCTTCTGGCTCGCCTTCGCGGGGGCTTGCGGCCTCGTCGCCACGATCCTGGTCTACCGGGAGCGGCCGGTCGTCCAGGGCACCCTCGCCGAGGGGCAGGCGGCCTGATCCGGCGTCGGATCCACGCGCGGCGCGCCGGGTGACCGGCCGCCGCAGCCAAGGAGCCACGGTCCCGGTCCGGATCGTGGCTCTTCGCATATCGGGCCTCGGGAGAACGCCATGTTTCGCCGCACGATCCTGCTCCGCGCCGCCTGCGGCCTCGCCGTCGCGCTCCTCGCCGGGGGCGCCGCCCGGGCCGCCGAGATCCGGGTGGTCAGCTCCGGCGGCTTCGCCGCCGCCTACCGGGCGCTCGCCCCCGTCTTCGAGCGCGAGACCGGCCACCGGCTGATCGCCGAATGGGGTCCCTCGATGGGCCACACGCCGCAGGCGGTGCCGGCGCGGCTCGCGCGCGGCGAGCCGATCGACGTCGTCATCATGGTCGGCTACGCCCTCGACGCGCTGGCGGAGCAGGGGAAGGTCGTGCCGGAGACGCGCAGGGCCCTCGCCCGCGCGGGCACGGCGGTCGCCGTGCGCGCGGGCGCCCGGGTTCCGGAGATCGGCACCCTCGACGCCCTGCGGCAAACCCTGCTCGCGGCGTCCTCCATCGCCTATTCGGACAGCGCGAGCGGCGTCTACGTGCGGGACGAGCTGTTCCGCAAGCTCGGCATCGCCGAGGCGGTCGGGCCCAAGGCGCGGATGATTCCGGCCGAGCCGGTCGGCGCCGTCGTCGCCCGCGGCGAGGCGGAGATCGGCTTCCAGCAGCTGAGCGAGCTGAAGCCGATCCCCGGCATCGCCATCGCCGGGCTGCTGCCCGCGGAGGTCCAGCTCTACACGGTGTTCTCGGCCGGGCAGGTCGCGGGCAGCCGGGAGCCGGAGGCGGCGCGGGCCCTCATCCGCTTCCTCGCCTCGCCCGAGGCGGCCGAGGCCATCCGGGCGACCGGGATGGAGCCCCTGCCGGCGGCGCCGTGAGGCGGCGGGGGCGTTGATCGGGGCGCCGCCCCGGGGCAGGGTGCCGGCGTTCCGGGCGGACCATATGGCGACCTCCGCGTCCGGACGCCCGCACGCCGCCGATCCATCCCCGGACAAAGCCCGCATGAGCGCCCGCCTGCGCATCCTCGTGATCGACGACGAGCCACCGATCCGCAAGCTCCTGCGCACGGGGCTGTCGAGCCAGGGCTACGAGGTCGTGGAGGCCGGGAGCGGCCGGGCGGCGCAGGAGGCCCTGGCGGAAGCCGAGGCCCTGGCGGAAGCCGCCATCGACCTCGCGATCCTCGATCTCGGCCTGCCGGACGTCGCCGGGCTCGATCTCCTGCGCCGGATCCGCGAGGCGCATCCCGCCCTGCCGGTGCTGGTGCTGTCGAGCCGCGGCGACGAGGCCGGCAAGGTCGCGGCCCTCGACCTCGGCGCCGACGACTACGTCACCAAGCCCTTCGGCATGAACGAGCTGCTCGCGCGGCTGCGCACGGCCCTGCGCCACCAGCTCGCGCAGCAGGGCGAGCGGCCGGTCTTCCGGCTGGACGATCTCAGCGTGGATCTGGTGCGTCGCATCGTGCGCACCGGCGAGCGGGAGGTGAAACTCTCGCCCAAGGAATACGACCTGTTGCGCCTCCTCGTGCAGCACGCGGGCAAGGTGCTCACCCACGCCTTCCTGTTGCGCGAGATCTGGGGCGCGGCGGCCGATCCGCAGTATCTGCGCGTCTATGTCCGCCAGCTGCGCGCGAAGATCGAGCCGGAGCCGGACCGGCCGCGCATCATCCTGACCGAGACCGGCGTCGGCTACCGTCTGCGTGCCCCGGACTGAGCGGGCGCCCCGGCGGGTCCGCCGCGACGGGTGCGCCGCGGAGGGGCTTCACGACGCGCGCGATGCCCGCCCCGGGCCGGCCCACTCTGGACCTGAGGGCGATGGCCAAAGGCGGGCTGCGCGCCCACCCGGGCTTGTCCGCGGGCGGTTCCGCCCGAACTGTCTTCCCGGGCGGCCGAGCCGTGGCGCCGATGCGCGACCTCCATGCTCGACCTCCTTGCCCGACCGCCTGTCCGGGCCGCGCCCGGAACGCGGCGCGGCCTCTTTCAGCCGCGCCATCCTCCCACACAGGAGACCATGCCATGACCTTCACCCTCGTCCGGGCCGCCGCGGTCGCCGCCGTGCTCGGTGGCTTCGCGCTCCCCGCCAAGGCGCTGCCGCTCGCCGATGCGGCGCTGGTCGGCGACGCCCCGGCCGTGACCCTGGCGGCCGGCGGCTGCGGCCCGGGCTTCCATCCCAATCGCTGGGGCGCCTGCCGCCCGAACTGGGGCCCGCGCCCCGCTTACGGACCGCGCCGCTTCTACGGGCCGCGCTGCATCATCCGCCCGACGCCGTGGGGGCCCCGCCGCGTCTGCCGCTGATCAGGCGATGGCGGCGCCGCGCCCTCGGGGCGCGGCTCCTGCCCGCTCAGCCCGCAGCCCCGAGCCGCCCCGCGAAGAAGCGCGCGATCTCGGAGGCCGCGAGATCCGGAGCCTCCCTATGGACGAAGTGGCCCGCCGTCTCGACGCGGGCCGCCGCGAGGTCCGTGAAGGTGTCGCCCAGCCGATCCATCCACTCGACCCGGATGATCGGATCGCGCGCGCCCCACAGCACTCGGGTCGGCACGGTGATCGGCGGCAGGGGCGGTGCCGTTCCCTCGATGACCTTGCGGCGCGACGGCGCCGACGAGAGATACCAGTCGAACCCGCCCTGAAGGTTGCCCGGCCGCAGGAAGTTGTCGATGAAGCGGTCCATGACGGGCGCGAACGTCTCGGGATCGGCGCTCCAGTGCCGTAGGAAATGGCCGATATAGGCCGCGCAGCTCTCCCGAGAGGTGCCGACCAGCGACGCCGCGAAGGGCTGCTGGTGGAAGTACTGGTACCACGTCTCCTTGAGATGGCCGGCCTCGGCCCAGCGCCCGCCGATGCCGGGGGTCGGGCAGTTGAAGAAGAACAGCCCGCCGAGCCGCTCCGGATGCCGGCGGGCGAAGGCCTGCATGACGTAGGCGCCGACATCGTGCCCGACCAAGCCGACGCGGCCGAGGCCGAGGGCGTCGAGGAGCGCGACGAGGTCGGCGGCATGCGCCTCGGCATCGACCGTCGGGTCGGGGGGCGCCGCCGGATCGCGTCCCGTCTCGCCGAAGCCGCGCAGGTCGGGCACCACGAGGGAGAACCGGTCGGCGAGCCGGGTCATCACCGGCTCCCAGGTCGCCCAGAATTCCGGCCAGCCATGCAGGAGCACCAGTGGCGGGCCCTCACCGCTTCGCGCCACGTGCATCCGGATGCCGCGCACCGGAATCGCCGTGTGACGGATCGTTGCCCCCGCGGATGCGCTCACCGATGACGTCATGGACCTCTCCTCTCCGGGCGCGGCGTCCGACAGCGGGCGCGGGCCGTACGGGCGCAGGACCGCAAACCATCCCCCCGGGCTGACTCGCGCATGGAATCCGGGGGGTCGCCGTGCCGACCGGTTGTACCATGCCGCTGGTGCCGATCCCGCTCGGGCGGGCCGGACGCTGTGATCGTGCTCGGCTCGCCGTCGGGCGACTGGTCCGGGGCCGAAGATGTGCTTGCGGCGACCGGAGACCGAGAGTCATTTCCGCCTCGCTCGACCGGGCGCGGAGAGGAACCCGACTTTAACCTAAAATCCGCCTTGATGATCGTGGATGGCTGAAGCGTCGCGTTTACGCCATAAGTCGAGCGGTATCTGGCGATGGATGGAGCTGACGTCGCGTGACCCGGGCCGCTCCGTTGAGGGACATCGATGACGTGGGCGGCGATGCCGCGGCTCTCGGAGCTGGCAAGAACGATGGGAGCCGTGTCGCGGCTGCGATCGGTGCGGGTGCTGGCCACGGCCGGCACGATGCTCGCGATCGTGATCGCGGTCGCTATCGGCCTGTTCATCAAGGAACTGCATGACCGGGCGATCGAGGAGGCGGAGCGCAGCCTGACGAGCCTGTCCGTCGTCCTCGCCGAGCAGGCCGACCGGGCCCTCCAGGCGATCGAACTCGTCCAGCAATCGGTGATGGAGGAGATCCTCGGCGCGGGCGTCACCACCGAGGAGGGCTACATCGAGCAGGCCTCGAAGCCGTCCCTGCACGAGTTCCTCAAGGCCCGGGTCGTGGCGCTGCCGCAGGTGAACGCCGTCACGGTGATCGACCACACCGGCAAGCTGCGGAACTTCTCCCGCTACTGGCCGATCCCGAATGTCAACATCGCGGACCGCGACTACTTCAAGGCGCTGGTGGCGGATCCGGCGCTGCAGCGTTTCGTCAGCAAACCGGTGCCGAACCGCGGCAACGGCGTCTGGACCATCTACATCGCCCGCAAGGTCTCGGCCCCGGACGGCCGCTTTCTCGGCCTCGTCCTGGGCGCGGTCGAACTCCAGTACTTCGAGCGCCTGTACGGGCAGATCGCGCCGGCGCCGGACTACGTCCTGTCGATGTTCCGGACCGACGGGGTGATGCTGGCGCGCCATCCGGCCAGGGAGGGCACGATCGGCAACCGCTTCAGCGGCGCGGGAGCGGCCCTGATCGCGGCGAACGGGCACACGAGCGGCGTGATCCGCAACGTCAGCCCCATCGATGGGCAGGACCGGGTAATCGCCGCGCGCAGCCTCGGGAGCTACCCGATCTATCTCAGCATCAGCCGCACGGCCGCGGCCTGCCTCGCGCCCTGGCGGCGCCAAGCGCTGGTGCTCGCCGCGGCGGCTCTGTTCCTCGATCTCGGGCTCCTCGGCCTCGTCGTGCTCGGCATCCGGCAGATCCGCGGCCAGGAGCGGCTGTCCCGGGCCGAGGCGGCGCGGACGGCGGCCGAGATGCGCGAGCGCGGGGAGCGGGATCTCCGCGCGCATTACCAGCGCTTCGGCACCGCCCTCGACAGCATGACCCAGGGCCTGTGCCTGTTCGACCGGGACAACCGCCTCGTCCTGATGAACGTGCGCTTCGCCGAGATGCACGCGCTGCCCCCGGATCTGTGCGCGCCGGGAACGCAGTTGCGGAACCTGCTGAGCTGCCTGGCGGCCCGGGGCGGCGAAGCCATGCTCCGGCCGCGCCGGGCCATGGGCGGACCGGAGGCCGGCCCATCGCCCCCGGACCCGGACAGCTTCACCTGCGACCTCGCGGACGGGCGCTCGATCAGCGTCGTGCACGCCCCGATCCCAGGCGGCGGTTGGGTCTGCACCCACGAGGACGTGACCGAGCGGCGCCGGAACGAGGCGCAACTCGCCTATCTGGCCCGGCACGACGTCCTCACGGGCCTGCCCAATCGCGTCCTCCTGCGGGAGTGGAAGGAGGAGGCCTTCGCCCGGCAGCGGAGAGGCCGCATGGCGGCCGTGCTTTGCCTGGATCTCGACGGGTTCAAGATCGTCAACGACACGCTCGGCCATCCGGCCGGCGACGACCTCCTGCGGCTCGTCGCGCGCCGGCTCAAGGGCATCATGCGCGAGAACGAGCGGCTGGCGCGCCTCGGCGGCGACGAATTCGCCATCGTCCAGATGGAGATCGCCCAGCCCGCGGAGGCCGCCGCCCTCGCCGCGCGGGTGGTGGAGGTGCTGACCGCGCCCTTTCAGATCCAGGGCCAGCCGGTGGTGATCGGCACGAGCCTCGGCATCGCCACCACGGCGAGCGCGGGCTCCTCGGCCGCGGCGCTGCTGCGCAGCGCCGACATCGCCCTGTACCAGGCCAAGGCCTCCGGCCGCGGCACCTGGCGCTTCTTCGATCCCACGATGGATGCGGACATCCAGCACCGGCGCCGGCTCGCCAACGACCTGCGCCGCGCCCTCGACGAGGGACGGTTCGAGCTGCACTACCAGCCGCTGGTCGATGCGCGCACCCGGACGCTGCGCGGCTTCGAGGCGCTGCTGCGCTGGCCCCATCCCGAGGAGGGCTTCATCAGTCCTTCCGTGTTCATTCCCCTGGCGGAGGAGATCGGCCTGATCCGTCCCCTCGGCGCCTGGGTGCTGGCCCGGGCCTGCGCGGACGCCGCCGCCTGGCCGATGCCGGTAAAGGTCGCCGTCAACCTCTCGCCCGTGCAGTTCGTCGAGGGCCGGCTGGTGGAGGAGGTGCGCCAGGCGCTGGCCGGCTCCGGTCTCGGCGAGGGGCGGCTCGAACTCGAGATCACCGAATCGGTGCTGCTCCAGGACAACGACGTGACCCTGGCGGTCCTCCACGAGCTGCGCACGCTCGGCGTACGGATCTCGATGGACGATTTCGGCACCGGCTACTCGTCCCTGAGCTACCTGCGCAGCTTCCCCTTCGACAAGATCAAGATCGACCAGTCCTTCGTGCGCAACCTCGCGCGCGGGACCGGCAGCGTCGAGATCGTCCGGGCGGTGATCGGCCTCGGCAAGGCCCTCGGCATGAGCGTGCTCGCCGAAGGGGTGGAGACGCCCGAGCAGTTCGACATCCTGCGGGAGGAGGGCTGCGACGAGTTGCAGGGCTACCTGTTCAGCCGGCCGCGGCCGGGCGCGGATCTCGGCGAGCTGTTCGCCCTGTCGCAGGCGGCCTGACCGGTCGCCGTGCGGGCCCGAGGGTGCCCGGCTCAGGACTCGAAGATCGCGCGGATCTTGGTGGCGAGGGCGTCGACCGCGAAGGGCTTGGTGATCATCTGCATGCCGTGGCCGATCTGGCCGTTGCCGAAGGCGGCGTTCTCGGCGTAGCCCGTCATGAACAGCACCTTGAGCTGCGGCCGCGCGAGGCGGGCCTGATCGGCGAGCTGGCGGCCGTTGATGCCCGGCAGGCCGACATCGGTGATGAGCAGGTCGATATGCGCGTCCGATTGCAGGACGTGCAGCCCGGCCGACCCGTCCGGCGCCTCCAGCGTGTCGTAACCGAGTTCCTGCAGCACCTCGGTGACGAGGGTGCGGACGGTGGCGTCGTCCTCCACCACCAGGACGGTCTCGCCGCGCTCGGCCCGCGGCGCCTCCCGGCGCGGGGCGGCGGGCGGGTCGATCTCGCCGCGGTAGCGCGGCAGGTAGAGCTTCACCGTCGTGCCCTGCCCGGGCTCCGAGTAGATCTTGACGTTCCCCTCGGATTGCTTGGCGAAGCCGTAGATCATCGAGAGGCCGAGCCCGGTGCCCTGGCCGAGGGGCTTCGTCGTGAAGAACGGGTCGAAGGCGCGGCTGATCACCTCCGGCGGCATGCCGATGCCGGTGTCGCTCACGCAGACGCAGACGTACTGGCCGGCCTTCACGCCGATCTCGCGCGCCGCGTAGGCGTCGTCCAGGAAGGCGTTGGCGGTCTCGATGGTCAGGCCGCCGCCGTCCGGCATCGCGTCCCGGGCGTTGATGGCGAGGTTGAGGACCGCGTTCTCGAGCTGGTTGGGGTCGCAGAGGGTGAGCCAAAGGCCCCCCGCCACCACGATCTCCAGGCGGATGTGCTCGCCCAGCGTGCGGCGCAGGAGCTCGTCCATGGAGCTGACCAGCCGGTTCACGTCGACGGGCTTGGCTTCGAGGGGCTGGCGGCGCGAGAAGGCCAGCAGGCGGTGGGTGAGGGCCGCCGCCCGCTGGGCCGAGGTCATGGCGAGGCCCGCGTAGCGGCCGAGATTCTCGGTGCGGCCCTCGGTGAGGCGGGTCTGCATCAGGTCGAGGGCGCCGACGATGCCGGTGAGCAGGTTGTTGAAGTCGTGGGCGATGCCGCCGGTGAGCTGGCCCACCGCCTCCATCTTCTGCGCCTGCCGCAATTGCTCCTCGGCCTGCTCGCGCTCGGCGATGGCCTCGCGGACCCGGATCTCGAGGGTGTCGTTGAGTTCGCGGAGCGCCCCCTCCGCGTGCTTGGCCGCCGTCACGTCGTAGACGACGCCGACATGGCGCAGGTCCGAGGTCTCGTTGTCGCGGATCGCCTCGCCGCGCCGGGCGAGCCAGCGGATCTCGCCGCTGTCGGCGAGGCGGAGCCGGGTCTCGGTATAGGGCAGTTCGCCGACGTCGCGCAGGGCCGGGTCCATCAGCGGCGGGTCGCCCTCGACCACCAGGGCGTTGACCGTGCTGGTCGCCAGGATCTCGGCCGGCATCAGGCCGAGCAGGCTGCAGAATTGCGGCGAGACCGCCACCGTGGCGAAGCCCGGCACGTATTCGAAGGCGCCCACGCGGCCGGCGGTCTGCGCGATGCGCAGGCGCTCCTCCACCCGCTTCTGGTCGGTGATCTCCACGAGGACGCCCGTGAACCGCACGGGCGCCTCGTCCGGCCCGTAGAGGCAGCGCCCGCGCGCATGCACCCAGCGCACGGTGCCGTCGGGGGCGCGCAGGCGGTACTCCTTGTCGAAGACCTCCGCCCCGTTGAGCACGCCGCTGACGGCGAGGCGGATGCGGGTGCGGTCGAGGGGGTGGATGCTGGCGAAGAAGGCGCTGGTGGGCACGCTGCCCGGCACCGCCGGCACGGTGATGCCGTGCAGGGCCGCGAAGCGCTCGTCCACCTGCAGCCGCCGCCCGGGGATGTCCCAATCCCAGGTGCCGGCGATCCCCGCCGCCGAGAGCGTGAGCGCGAGGTGGCGCTGCACCTCGGCGAGGCGGTCCTCGGCTGCGCCGAGGCGCTTCTGCGCGGCCTCGGCCTCGTGGGCCAGCGTCGCGTCCACCTGCGAGGCGAAGAAGTTGATGAGGTTCCCGGCCTCGTCGAAGACGGGAGCGACGAAGAGCTCGTTCCAGAACGGGCTGCCGTCCTTCCGGTAGTTCAGGATCGAGGAGCGGACCTCGCGGCCCTCCGCGACGGCGGCGCGGATCCGCGCGACCGTTTCCGGGTCCGTTCCGGGCCCCTGCAGCAGGCGGCAGTTGCGCCCGACCAGATCCTCCTCCGCGTAGCCCGTGAGCGCCTGGAAGGCGGCGTTGGCGAACACGATCGGGTTGTCGGGCAGGTGCGGATCCGTGAGGATCATGGGCTGGCGCGTGCGCTCCAGCACCGTGATGAACGGGCCGGCGCGCCGGCGCACCGCCGCAAGGGCCTCGCCGGTCCGGTCCGGGGCCGCCTTCGGGTCGGGGCCGGGCCGCTCGCTCATGATCGCCGCCCGCGGGGCCGCATCGGCGGGATTCGGGGCGCCCGCATCAGCCGCCCGTCTCGCCGATGGCGCGCGCGATGAAGTCGTCGATCAGGACCTTCAGGTTCTCCAGCGACGGCAGGTCCATCAGCATCGCGATGTAGCCGCGGATGTCGCGCTCGCGCACCGAGAAGTTGATGTAGAGGAACAGGACGAGCGCGGACGCATCGCCGCCGGCGAGCGGCTGGAAGATCCGGACGCCGTCGCCGCGCAGCACCTCGGGCAGCGACATCGTCAGGGTCTGCTGGAGCATGTTCGCCATGGTGGCGAGGCAGCCGTTCAGGATGATGTTGCCCGTCTCGGTGAGGGCCTCGTCCTCCAGCGCCGCGATCTCCTCGGCGGAGAGTTCCTCGCCCGTGACGGCGCGGACGAGTTCGCGGCCGGTCTCCTGGGGGAAGATCAGCAGGGCGCGGCCCGAGAAGGCGCCCTCGAAGCCCTGGTGGATCACCACCAGATCGGAGGCCTCGCGTTCGGCCACCAGGCGCGCCGCATCCGCCCGCGAGACGATCTCGATCGAGGGGACCGAGAGCAGCACCTGCACGCCGATCATCTTGCGCAGGCTCGCGGCCGCGCGGCTGACGCCGATATTGACGAGTTCCGTGAAGGCGTCCTGCTGGAGCGCCGAGAGCGCGACGGACGCGGTCACGACGCCGCCCTCCGCAGGCGCAGGGACGCCCCGGAGACGAAGCCGGACAGGGCGTCCTCGGTCAGGGGCTTGGCAAGGAAGGTGGCGCCGACGCCCCGGGTGCGCGCGACGATCTCGTCCTGGATGTTGGCCGAGATCACCGCGATGGGCATCTCCGGGCGCGCCGCGCGCAGGGCGCCCGCAAGGTCGAGGCCGTCCCGGCCCGGCATGTTGAAATCGAGGAGGGCGACGTCGATCGGCTGCCCGGCGATCAGCGCCAGCGCCTCGTCGGCATTCGCGGCCTCGGCCAGGGCCCAGTCGGGCTTCAGCTGGCGCAGGAGCTTGGCCACGACGAGGCGGGCGAGCTTGCTGTCGTCGACGATGAGGGCGGTGACGGGCATGCGGGCGATCACGCGGTGTGGCGAGGGTCGGCGCGGCCGCCGGCTCTCCGCGTATATGCGTCCCACGCGGTCGAGGTGAAGCCCAAATGGAAGCTGGCCCGCACGCCTGCGCGTTCTACGTGTTCCCGCGCGGGTCGAGCCAGCGCGCGGCGAAGGGGTCGCCGCAGCTGCCCCGCAGTGGCGGTCGCAGGCGCAGCATCACCTGCACCACGGCGGTGTGCAGCCGGGTGCAGGCGCTCCAGTCGACGCTCGCGTCCGGATGCCCGAGGAGCAGGGCCGCGAGCGGCTCGGCATCCTCGACCGGGCAATTGCCCTCGAGCAGGACGACGTCTCCCTCCGCGGAGAGCTGCACGCTCATGCGATGTCTCCGGGTGCGGGGCCGCCGGCCAGGGCGACGAGAGCGGGCGGGTCGAGCACGAGCAGGATCCGCCCGTCGCCGAGCAGCGTGGTGCCGCAGAAGCCCGGCGCCGCGGCGGCGAGGCCGGCAAGCGGGCGCGTCAGCACGTCGAGCCGCTCGCCGAAGCGATCGACCTCCAGCGCCACGATCTCGGGGCCGGCCTGCACCACGAGGAGCCGCGCGGTGCCGTCCCCGGGCTCGGGCGCCGGGAGCCCGAGCAGCCCGCCGAGCCCCAGCACCGGCACCGTGCGGCCGCGCAGGCTCACCGCGGCGCCGAGTCCGGGGCCGAGATCGCGGATGCGCGCCCGCGGCACCTGTGCCACCTCGGCCAGGGCCGAGAGCGGGACGCCGTAACGCTCCGGGCCCACGCTCACCAGCATGATCCGGGTGAGGGCGATGGTCTGGGCCAGGAGGAGCCGGATCGTGGTGCCCGCGCCGACGCGGCTCTCCACCGAGACCTGCCCGCCGAGCCGCTCCATCGCCGCCCGCACCGCATCCATGCCGATTCCGCGGCCCGAGAGGTCGCTCACGCGCTCCGCCGTGGAGAAGCCGGGGGTGAAGATCAGGTCGATCGCCGCCGCGTCGCTCATGGTCGCCAGCGCCGCGTCGCCGTGCAGCCCGCGCGCTCCGGCCCGGCGGCGGATGAGGGCCGGGTCGATGCCGCGCCCGTCATCCGAGACGCTGACGGCGAGCCGGCCGCGGAGCAGCGCCGCCCGCAGGGTGATCCGGCCGGTCGGCGACTTACCGGCGAGCCGGCGCTCATCGGGGGATTCCAGGCCGTGATCGACCGCGTTGCGCAGCACGTGCAGCAGCGGCTCGAACAGGGCGTCTGCGACCGCCTTGTCGGCTCCCACCTCGCCGCCCTCGACCGTGAGGGCGACCTCCTTGCCGAGGCCGCGGGCGATTTCGCGCAGGGGCCGGGCGAAGCGCCGGAAGACGGTGGCGAGCGGCAGGAGCGTCAGGGCGGTGACGCCGCGATGCAATTCCCCGACGAGCTGACCGATCCGGGCGTCGCTCTCGCGCAGGGCACGGGAGAGTGCGGCCGGGTCGATCCCGGCCTCGGCACGCCCTGCGAGATGATTCAGTGCGTTGCGGGCGACGACGAGGTCCCCCGTGAGCGCCACGAGGGCGTCCAGCCGGTCGGCCTCGATCCGCAGGGTGCGGTCGGGCCCGCCTGCGACCTCGGCGGAACCGGCCGCCCAGGAGGCCGGGCCGGCCTCTCCCAGGGAGGCGAGCCGTTCCGCCAGGGCCGCGGCGCCGTCCCGGGCGGCGGCGAGGACGGCCTCGGCCGCGGCCGTGCGGCCCTCCGCCCGCAGGGCGTTGGCGGCGGCGCGGGCCGCCGCCTCGTGCCGGCCGGCCTCGCCGTCCGGATCGCCCGCCGTCGCGAGGAGGCTCATCTGCTCGGCGAGGATCCCGGTGGTGAGGGACGGCCGGGCCGGAGCGGGGCGCGGCGCCACCGGGACGAGCGTGACCTGATCGCGGACGAGGCGGAAGACCGCGTCGACGCTCTCCGGCGGGTCCGCCGTGAGGAGCGCAATGTCGAGGTTGCAGCGATAGACGTCGACCTCGCCCTCGCAAGGCCAGGGCTCGGCGGGCGTCACGCGCAGGGCCAGAAGCCCGGGGAGCCGCCGCACGAGGCCGAGCGGATCGTCCCCGGTGAAGAAGCACTCGGCATGCGGCCGGTAGCGGAGGGCGAGCAGGGCAGCGCCGGCCGGAGCCGCCTCCGCCCGGTCGAGGAGGGGCAGGACCCAGTCGGGCGGCGCGGAGGCTTCCCGTGCCGGCGCTGCCGGATCCCGCGGGGCCTCGGCGCCGCGCAGATGCGCGACGAGCCGCCCGGCCTCGTCCGCGGCGCCGGCGGGCAGCGCGCCCGCCGTCGCGATGGCCTCGGTCCAGCACGCGGTGGCGTCGAGGATCGCGAGGAGCCTGTCGGTCAGGGCGGCATCGATCGCGCGGGTTCCGGCCCGGGCCGCCCCGAGCCCGTCCTCGGCGGCGTGGAGCACGGCGAGCAGTGGGGGATAGTCGAACAGGCCCACCGAGCCCTTCAGCGTGTGGAAGGCCCGGAAGGCGCGGTCGAGGGCCGCCGCATCCCCGGGCGATGCTTCGAGGGCGAGGAGGTCGTCGGCGGCCGACCCGATGAGGTCCCGCGCCTCGATGAGGAACTGCGCGATCAGGTCCTTCACCGGTGCCACCCGCTCAAAGCCGCCGCATGCGCCACGAGGACGTCCTCGGCGAGGGGCTTCACGAGGTAGAAGTTCGCCCCGGCCGCGCGGGCGGCCAGACGGTCGTGCGCGCCGGATTCCGTGCTCGTCACCAGGGCCGGGACCGCCCGCACCGGGTCCGGGCGGCTGCGCAGGGCGCGCAGGAAGGTGAGACCGTCCATCTTCGGCATGTTCACGTCCACGACCACGAGGTCGTAGGGGCTCGACAGCAGCAGCTCCAGCGCCTCGATGCCGTTGAGCGCCTCGTCCACCCGGAATCCGGCCCGCTCCAGCGCGTCGCGGTAGTAGCGGCGCACGAGGCTCGCGTCGTCGATGACGAGGATGCGGGGGCCGGCGACGGTCTCAGGCATGGTCCTCCTCCGGCCGCTGGTAGACGATGGCGTCCGCGGTGCGGCAGACGCGGAACAGGGGCGAGATCCGGCTCATCGATTCGGTGTGGCCGAGGCAGATGAAGCCGCCCGGCGCGAGGCTGTCATAGAGGTTCCCGGCGGCGGTGCGGCGCGAGGCGTCGTCGAAGTAGATCAGCACGTTGCGGCAGAACACGATGTCGAAGCGGCCCTGGGCCGCCATGGCGCGCTCGTCCATCAGGTTGCAGGGGGTGAAGCGCACGGATTCGCGCAGCTCGCCGATGATGCGCCAGTGGGGGCCGTCCCCGGCATCGGGCTCGGGCACGAAGTAGCGGCGCACCAGATCCCGGGGCAGGCGCATCAGCGCGCGCTCCCCGTAGCGGCCCGCCTCGGCCGCCGCGAGGACCCGGGTGTCGATGTCCGAGCCGACGATCTCGACCTCGTAGCGATCGACCTCGGGCCAGTGCTCCAGGAGCCAGATCGCCAGCGAATAGGGCTCCTCCCCGGTCGCGCAGGGCATGGACCAGATCCGCACCGCCTCGCCCGGCGCCCGGCCCGCCGTGACCTGCCCGACGAGCGAGGCGGTGAGGCAGCGCAGCTGGTATTCCTCGCGGAAGAAATAGGTCTCGTTGACCGTCAGGGCATTGATCAGGCTCTCGACGGCGCCGCCGCTTCCGGCGCGCAGGAGCGCGAAATACTCCGTGAAGGAGGCGGCCCCGGTGGCGGCGATCCGCTCCGCCACGCGCCGGTCGACGAGCGCGCGATGTCCGGGCGTGAGCAGGATGCCGGTGCGCCGGTAGAAGAAGTCCGCGAGCCGCCCGAAATCGGCCTCCGAGAGGCTGGGAGCGCCCGAAGGGCCCATGTCCGTCATGTCAGGCGCCGGCGAGGCGGGCGATCACGGTGTCGATCGCGCCGGGCAGGAAGGGAGTGGCGGAGAAGCGCGCCCGCGCCGCCCGCAGGGCCGGGACGGCTTGCGCCGTCCCGGTCTCGGCGAGCGTCTCGACCGCGGCGGCGCAGACATTGGCGTCCGTCTCCCGCTCCAGGAGCCCGGCGAGGAGCGCCGTGGCGGTGCCGGGCTCCTGCGTCCGGGCGATCGCGGCGGCGAGCAGCCGCACATCCGCGTCCGGATCAGCGAGCAGGCCCGGCAGCAGGGGAAGCACGTCGGCCGGCATGTCCTGCAGGGCCTCGACGCAGGCGTTGCGCAGGGCCGGTTCCTCCGCGCGCAGATGCGGGGCCAGCGCCGCGGCGCCCTCCGCCCCGCAGGCGATGAGGGCGCGCAGCAGCGCCTCGCGCACCCGCAGCACCGTCTCGGCGGCGAGGGCGGGGCCGAGGATCGTCGCGGCGCCGGGGCGGCCGGCGAGATCCCGCGCGGCGGCGAGCCGCCGGTCGGGCTCCGGGGCGTGCAGATCGGCGGGTGCGGCCGTCGTCTCGGCGGGTGGGCGGGCGCCCGGGGGATCGCGGCGGACGAGGGGCATCAGCCGATCCAGGCCAGGAGTTCGGCGGGAATCGCGTCGAGCGGCGCGATGCGGGTCGCGCCCCCGGCGCGGACGAGTTCCCCCGGCATGCCCCAGACCACCGCGCTCTCCTCCGCTTCGGCGATGGTGCGCCCGCCGCGGGCGCGCAGTTCCGCCATGCTGCGCGCGCCGTCGCGCCCCATGCCGGTCATCAGGATGCCGACGAGGCGGGCGGCCTCGACATGGCCGAGGGCGCTCGCGACGAGGCGGTCGACCGAGGGGTGCCAGGGATGGTCGGGATGGGCGGGGGCCGGCGCGGCGACGAGGCCGGCCGGGCGGCGGGCGACGATCACGTCCGCGTCGCCCCGTCCGACATAGACGTGCCCCGCCGACAGGGGGGTCGGCCGCGTCACCTCCTGCACGGAAAGGGCGCAGAGCCCGTCGAGGCGCCGCGCCAGCGGCCCGGTGAAGCTGCCGGGCATGTGCTGGGCAATGATGACCGGCCAGGGGAAGCCGGCGGGTAGCGCCGACAGCAGGCTGTCGAGGGCGGGCGGTCCGCCGGTCGAGCAGCCGACGAGGACGAGGCCGGGCAGGGGGGAGGACGGCGCGCGGGGTTCCGGATTCGCCGGTGACGGGGCCGGGGGCCGGAGCGCGGCGTGGCGCGCCCGCACGCGCGCGGCGAGGCCGAGCGCGGGACGCGGCCGGGCCTGCGCGGCCGCCCGCACCTTCCGCACGAGGCCGGGGGCGAGATCGTCGATCGCCAGCGAGACGGCTCCCGCCGGTTTGGCGACCACGTCGACCGCCCCGCGCGCCAGCGCCTCCAGGCTCGCCTCGGCCCCCTCGGCGGTGAGGCCCGACAGCATCACCACCGGGCAGGGCCGCTCCAGCATGATCCGGTCGAGGCAGGCGAGGCCGTCGAGCCCCGGCATGGTGATGTCGAGGGTGACGACGTCGGGCCGGAACTGCTCCAGGACGTCGAGGGCTTCCCGGCCGTCGCGGGCGACCGCGACCTCGAAATCCCCCTCCGCCGCGAAGATCTCCCCGAGGAGCTTGCGCATCAGCGCCGAGTCGTCGACGACGAGGAGCCGGATCATGCGGCCGTCCTCGCCGGGGCTCCGGGAGCGAGGAGCCGCTCCGGATCGAGGAGCGGGAGCAGCTCCCCCGCCCCGAGATCCGCCGCGCGGGTGACCGCGGCATCGAGGCCCTCCGGCGGCGGGCGGACCGCGCCCGGGGGGAGGGCGCGTCGGCCGAGGATCCCGTCGACGCGCAGGCCCGCGCGCTGCTCCCCGCTGCCCAGGATGAGGATGCGCGCGCGCGCATCCGCCGCGCCCGCCGGCTGCCCCAGCCGGCCCCGCAGATCGATGACCGGGATGGCGGCGCCGCGCAGGTCGATCAGGCCGGCGACGCCGGCCGGCGCCCAGGGGAGCCGGGTGATCGCCGCAGGCACGCGCCGGATCGCCGAGACCGCGCCGGAGGGCAGCCCGTAGCGCCCATCCCCGACCGCGACCACGACGACCGTCTCGCCCGGCGGGACGCGCGGCGGCTCGACGAGGGCCGCGGCCGGGGTCTCCGGACCGAGTGCCGCGAGCAGGCCGTCGAGGGACAGGACCGGGAGGAGGTCGCCCTCGCCGCGGCGCGCGACCGCCGCGACGGCGCCGCTCCGCCCGTGGCGCAGAACCTCCGGAAGCGGATCGATCGTTCCCGGCGGCAGCCGGAGGACCGATCCGACCGCCTCGACCCCGATCCCGACACCCCGGGCCACCACCACGCGCCCGTTCGCCATGCCCGGTTCCGCCTCAAGGCCGAGCAGATGCGCGAGCGGCCGCAGGGGCAGGATGCGCCCGCGCCGGACCATCTCCCCGGGGGCGGGCCGGCCGCTCGTCCCCTCCGGCGGCAGGGCCAGGATCTCCGTGACCTCGGCGAGCGGCAGGGCGTAGGACCGGCCCGCCGTCCCGACCTCGATCAGGGCGACCTCCGCCGCGGCCTCGGGCGTCGCAGCGGCCGTGCGGCCGGGCGGTGGCCGGATGACCGAGGCCGGGAGGGCGAGGGCCGCGACGAGGCGCGGCAGGTCGAGGATCCCGGCCCCGGCGAGAGCGTCGCCCCCGCTCAGGCCGACGACGCGGTCGATGAGGAGCCCGACCGGCTCCCCCGCATCGGCCACGACCAGGCGACCCGGCTTGCCCGCGGGCGCGCCGTCCCGGTTCAGGAGCCGGTGCAGATCGAGAACCGGCAGAGCGGCTCCGCGCAAGGGCGCGAGCCCCGCCACGGCCGAGGGCAGGCCCGGCAGGCGCGTCAGGGGCGGTGCAGGCAGGATCGCGCGGACGCGCCCGCCCGGAAGCGCGGCGCGATCCTGACCGAGCGCGACGAGGAGGAAGCGCGCCGGAGCGCCGTGGCCGAGAGCGGTGGGATCAAGCATCCGCGAGCCGCAACTCGCCGGAAAGGGCGGCGATCTCCTCGACCGCGGCGGCGAGATCCTCCGCGCCGCGGGCCTGCTGCCGGGCGGCGGTGGCGGCCTCGGTGGCGGCGCGGTCGGCCTCCTCGGCCGCCACGGCGATCTGGCCCGCGCCCGTCGTCATCTCGCCCGTGATGCGCAGGATCGTGTCGGCGCCCTCGGCGGTCTCCGCATTCGCCCGTTCCAGCGCCGCCACGTCGTCCTCGACGGTGGCGAGATGGCCGAGCAGCGTGCGGTTGCGCCGGATCTCGGTCTCCCCGGCGGCGGCGGCCTGCTCCAGCGCCCGCCGGACCGCCGCGGCGCCGTCCTGGACCGTGCGCACCGTGTCGCGGATCCGCTCGGCGCTGCGGGCGGCCTCGCGGGCGAGCGCCCGGATGTCGGACGAGACCACGGCGAAGCCCTGCCCCTCGGTGCCGGCCCGGGTCGCCTCGATGGAGCCGCTCACGCCGAGCATGCTGATCTGAGCCGCCACGAGGGCGATCGAATCGACGATGGTCGCGATGCGACGGGTGCTGGATTCGAGAGCGCCGACCCGCTCCAGGCCGGCGCAGGTCTCGTCGAAGGCGCGCGTCACCCCCTCGGCGAGGCCGATCAGGCTGGCGCGGGCCTCGCGGATCGCCCGGCCGAGGGCGGCGACGCGCTCCAGCGCCGCGGTGGCGCTCGCCCGCGCGCGCCCGGCGCCGCGCTCGACCTCCGCGAGGGCGGTGCTCGACTGGCGGACGGCGGCGCTCTGGATGCCGGTGCCGCGGCTGATCTGGTCGACCGCCGCGAGGATCTGGGTCGCGGCGCCGGAGAGTTCCTGGATGGTCGCAGCGAATTCGTCGGCCGAGGCGGCCACCTCTTCGGCGCGCGACGTCTGCCGGCCGCGGCCGCGCCGCACCTCCTCCGCGAGGCCCGAGAGGTGCTGGGCCGTGATCCGACTCTGCTCGAGGGCGAGGGTCTGCTGGGACACCGCCTGCTGGGCCTCGACCGCAGCGGTGGCCTGCTGCTCCGCGGCGGCGGCGATCTGCTCGGCGCCGCGCTGGGCCTCGCGCAAGGTCGTCTCGGCCTCGATCGCGGCGGCCAGGATGGCTTGGGTGCCATCCGCGAGGGCCCCGAGATCGATGCGGGCCGCGTCCAGCTCGCGCGTCACGCGCTCCCCCGCCGCCGCATCGGCCACGGCCCGCTCCGCCGCGGCCCGGATCCCCGCCCCGATGGCGCCGACCTCGGCCCGGATCGCCTCCGCGAGGGATTGGGCGTCGCGGGCGCCCGCCTCGGCGGTCTCGGCCAGGGCCCGCACCTCGTCCGCCACGATGGCGAAGCCCCGGCCCTCGGCGCCCGCACGCTCCGCCTCGATGGCGGCGTTGAGGGCGAGCAGGTTGGTCTGGTCGGACACGTAGCCGACCGCGCCGGTGACCTCGCCGATCAGGGCGGCGCCCCGGTCGAGATCCGTCACCGTGGCGACGGTGGCGGTCTGGCGCGCGGCGTTGGTCTGGATCGCCGCGACCGACTGGGTGACCTGCGCGTTGGCCTCGATCAGCAGCGCCTGGAAGGCCGTGGTCCGCTGCCGGGACATGTCAGCCCGTTCGCGGGCCTGCGCGAGCCGCCCGACGATCGTGGTGACCGCGGCGAGGGATTGCTGGGCGGCGCCCGCGGCCTCCTCGGCGCCGGCCGCGATCAGCGTCATCGCCCGCCGGAGTTCCTCCGAGGCGGCCGAGGCTTCGGTGATGCCCGCCGCCAGTTCCTGTGCGGCGGCGGCGAGGCGCTCGGTGACCTTCTGCTTCCGGGTTCCGGCGCGCTGGCGTCCGGTTCCGGCCGCCGCCTCCGCCCGAGGCGCCGCGACGGGCGCGGGCGGCTCCTCCCGGGAGGCGAGCTTCGTCTTCTTCACCAACGCCATCGGACCATCCACGCCGCGCGAGGGCCTTGGTGTGCCGGAGCGCGCTCGCGCGGGTCAAGCCGCCGGCGAGCCGTCTCGATCACGTGCTCGCAGGCGATCGTCCGTCGCAGGCACGGCGCTTCCAGTGCGACGCGCGGCAGTGGCTGATCGCCGTCCGGCCCGCAGACGGGTTCCTCGTCTGCGGCTCCAAGCCAACGCTCCAAGCCGACACAGCGGCATCGTTGCGATCCGCTCGACCGATGCGGCGGCCCCGGCGTCCCAATCCAGCGCGAGATCGCGTTGTCCGGAGGCGATCTCGGCAGGCAATTCGCCGTTGCGCGATCCGGCTCTCAATCCTGGCTTTCGGGTGCGCACGGGCGAATCGGCCGAGCACCCGCGGTAGCACCGCCTCGCCGAAATCCTCCTGGAGACGAAGCCGGACCCAGCCTTCCGGTTCGACACCTTGGGATGAGACCGCTTCCGCGGAACCACGCCACCTCGTCGCTCAGGGTTTCCTTCACCGGGCGGAAATGCAGGCCGAGTTCCCGTTCGCTCTTGGCCGGATCGTAGCGTGACCGCTCATTCTCGGTCGCGACGGTGCGCGCCATCGCCCAGCTCAGCAGGACCGGGCGTCCGCTCAGCCGGGCATAGATCTCGTAGCCGGCGGCGAGTGCATGCATCAGCCACAGCGGAATCCGGCGGCTGGGCGCCGGGACGCCCGTTGCCTCGGCGATCAGCGGCAGGAGATCGGCCATCGTCATGTGCCGACCGGCCGCCAGATAGCGCTCACCGCGCCGTCCTCTCTCGTCGGCGAGGATCATCGCCCGCGCGACATCGCGGGCATCGACCACCGAGAAGGAACCCGGCGGCACCCCGGGCAGCCGCCGAAGCGCCACGTCGATGACCGTCTGCCCCGCCGAGGTCGGCCCGATATCCCCCGGTCCATGCATCCAGCCGGGCAGCACCATGACGGCCCGGAAATCCGGATGCGCATCGAGAAAGGCAAGCACGACACGATCCGACAGGATCTTGCTGCGGTAATAGTCATCCGCGTCGCGCTCGTCGCGCAGCATCGTCTCGTCGATGACCGCTCCCCGCGCACCATGCAGCACGGCGATCGAACTCGTATGAACGAAGCGCCTTATCCCTGCGCGATAGGCGTGGTCGAGCAGATGGCGGGTCCCTTCGACATTGGCGGCATAGAGCGCATCCCAATGCCTGCCGCCTTTGTAGGAATCGCGGAAATAGGCAGCGGTGTGGAACACCGTGCTGACCTCGGCGAGCGAGGCGGCAAAGCCGGGCACATCCAGCATGTCGCCGCGCACGATCTCCACGTCGAGCCCTCCGAACTGTTGCCGCGCCTTGTCGGGCGAGCGCACCAGCGCCCGTACCCGCCATCCGGCCGCGCTCAGTTCGCGCACGAGATTGTTGCCGAGCAGACCTGTTGCCCCCGTCACGAAGGCGAGGGGAACGCCTTCTGCCTTGTCCGCACCGTCCGTCACGATTCAGCTCCACAATCGAAGGAGCCCGTTCGATAAGGCTGGAGCATGGTCCATGGTCAACGGTGATTTCGATGTTGATCGGAGAGTTTGCCAAACGCGCCGGCCTCAGCCAGGACACGGTTCGCTTCTATGTCCGCAAAGGTCTTCTGGCGCCGGAAACAGGCGTCCGGGGAGGTCGCAACCCCTATCAGGTTTTCACGGAGCGGGATGTTTCCACCGCGCTGATGATCCGGTTCGCGCAATCCCTCGGCATGCCGCTCAGGGAGATCGCGGAGATCGCGCGCGAACTTCTCAGCGACGGATTATCGGCAGAGCGCGAGATGGCGATCATCGACGCGCAGGTCGCCAAGCTTGAACAGAAGGCGGCGGACTTGGCCAAGCTGCTCGATTATCTGCGCGCCAAGCGCGGCTGGATGGCGCGCGGCAAGCCCGGCGACGAACCCCGCTTTTCAGGGAAGGCGTTGTGCCTCACGGAGATTGCGACGCGGAATTCATAGGAGGGTCAAAGCTGATCGCGACGCTCGACCACGATGAACGCGACGAGATCATCATAGTTCTTTGATGTAACAAGAAGTTTTTCGCCGCGCGCGGCTTCGGCGAGGTTCGGTGGCGATCGCATAAGTATTGGCAGCCGGATCAGCGCATAGCCTCGCGCCTTACCGCCTTCTGATCGCTCATATCGAAGAAGATGGCGCGCCCGAAAGGATTCGAACCTCTGACCCCCAGATTCGTAGTCTGGTGCTCTATCCAGCTGAGCTACGGGCGCCTGACCGGGCGGCAATTGCCGTCGCCGGTGAGCGGTGGTCTAGAGGGTTCGCGCCGGCTTGGCAACATGCGCCCGACGATTTTGCGGAGGTCGGCCGTTGATGAGCTTGCACGGGCGCCGACCGTGGCGCGGGGCCGGCCGGTTTTGACTGAAGATTGTCGAGAATCTCTCCTTGCGGCAGCTCGAGAGCCATCTCGGCTTCTCAAGATCATTCTTCGCGAGGATTGGGAATGGCGCGCCCGAAAGGATTCGAACCTCTGACCCCCAGATTCGTAGTCTGGTGCTCTATCCAGCTGAGCTACGGGCGCCTGACCGGGAGGCAATTGCCGTCGCCGGTGAGCGGTGATCTAGAGGGTTCGCGCCGGCTTGGCAACCCAGAAAATCCGGCAACCCAGAAAATCGCCCGGGCGCCGTGACAGCGGCCGGCGCCCGGGAGGCGCCGGCCGAAGGAGGCCGTCAGAAGGCGGCCTGGGTGACGAAGCGGGTGTTGAGGTAGCCCTCGATCGCCTCGGAGCCGCCCTCGCTGCCGTAGCCGGAATCCTTCACGCCGCCGAAGGGCGTCTCGGGCAGGGCGATGCCGTGATGGTTGATCGACAGCATGCCGCTCTCGATGCGCGTGGCGAGCCTGGTCGCCGTCTCGGAGGAGCGCGTATAGGCGTAGGCGGCCAGCCCGAAGGGGAGGCGGTTCGCCTCCGTGAAGGCCTCCTCGTCGTCCGAGAAGCGCTGGATCGCCGCGATCGGCCCGAAGGGCTCCTCGTTCATGATCCGGGCGTCGAGGGGCACGTCGGTGAACACCGTCGGCTCGAAGAAATTGCCGCGGTTGCCGATGCGCTTGCCGCCGGTGCGCAGGGTGGCGCCCTTGTCCTGCGCGTCGGCCACGAAGGATTCCATCGCCTCGATGCGCCGGCCATGGGCGAGCGGGCCCATGGTCACGCCCGCCTCCAGGCCGTCGCCGACCTTCAGGTTCCGGGCGAGTTCCACGAAGTCGCCGACGAAGCGGTCGAACACCGAATCGTGCACGAGGAAGCGGGTGGGCGCCACGCAGACCTGGCCGGCGTTGCGGAACTTGTTGGCGCCCAGCACCTGCACCGCCTTCGTCACGTCCGCGTCGCGGAAGACGATCGCCGGGGCGTGGCCGCCGAGTTCCATCGTCGCCCGCTTCATGTGCCGGCCGGCGAGCGCCGCCAGTTCCTTGCCCACCGCGGTCGAGCCCGTGAAGGACATCTTCCGGATCACCGGATGCGCGATGAGGTAGGAGGAGATCGTCGCCGGATCGCCGTAGACGAGGCCGACCACGTCGCCCGGCACGCCCGCGTCGAGGAGCGCCTGGATCAGCGCCGCGCAGCTCGCGGGCGTGTCCTCGGGGCCCTTCAGGATCACCGAGCAGCCGGTGCAGAGCGAGGCCGCGACCTTGCGCACCGCCTGGTTGATCGGGAAGTTCCAGGGCGTGAAGGCCGCCACCGGGCCGACCGGCTCGCGCAGCACGATCTGCATCACGCCCTCGGCGCGCGGCGGGATCACGCGGCCATAGGCCCGCCGGCCCTCCTCGGCGAACCAGTCCATGGTGTCGCCGGCCGCCATCACCTCGACGCGGGCCTCGGCGAGGGGCTTGCCCTGCTCCAGGGTCATGATGCGGGCGATCTCGTCGGCCCGGGCGCGCAGGAGGTCGGCGGCCTTGCGCAGCACCTTGCTGCGCTCGAAGGCCGAGACCTTGCGCCACGCGGCAAAGCCCCGCTCGGCGGCGGCGAGCGCCGCGTCGAGGTCGTCACGGGTCGCCACGGCCAGCTGGCTCAGGGTCTCACCCGTCGCCGGGTTCAGGATCGGAAGGGTCTGGCCGTCGGCGCCACGGCGCCACTCTCCGGCGATGTGCAGATGGACATCGGGAAACATCGTGCGGCATATCCTCATCACGCGGGGGGCGATCTGCCGCGTCTAGCGCATCCGGATGGGGAGCGCATGGGGGTTTGCCGGATACCGGCCCTGCATCCAGGGACCTCAACGGAGAGATCGGCTGTGATCCGTCCTGCGTGCTCGACCTTGCGCGGCGCCGGCTGCGCGCTCCTGCTGGCCGTCTCGGCGGCCGGGGCCCAGCCCGCCGCGCCGCCCTCGCCCGTCCCGCCGCCCGCCTCGGAATTCCCCGAGATCGCCGCGACGCCGTACAATCGCGTGGTGCCGATGAACGAGGCCCGGACCATCGGATTCTTCACGGCCCTGTTCCCGGATTGCTCGACGCAGGAGCCGGTGGTGGCCCGCCTCGTCTCGAAGCCGGAGCACGGCACCGTGACGCTGACGCCGGGCCAGTCCTTCCCGCGCTATGCCGCCGCCTCGCCGCTCGCCGCCTGCAACGTCCGCAAGGTCGACGGCCTGAAGATGGTCTTCGAGGCGGCCGAGGGCTACGAGGGCCTCGACCGCTTCCGCGTCCTCGTCATCTATCCGGACGGGACCGCCAGCAACCTCGACGTCAGGATCTCCATCCGCTGAGCGGCCGGGGGGCGGCGCCCCCGCGCCGCAGTTCCAGCGTCGCCCAGCCCTCGATCAGCCGGCGGCGGCGCAGGGCGAAGCCCTGGGCCGCGTAGGCCGCGAGCACGCCGGGCACGTCCCGGGCGATCAGCCCCGACAGGACGAGCGTGCCGCCCGGGGCCACCACCCGGGTGAGCGAGGGCGCGAGGCGCGTCAGCGGCCGGGCCAGGATGTTGGCGAAGACGAGGTCGAAGCGCCGCGTCCGGTCGGCGAGGGCGTGGCGCACGCCCGGCGCCTCGTAGAAGGTCAGGTAGGGGCGCAGCCCATTCAGCGCCGCGTTGCTGCGGGCGGTGGCGACCGCCTCCGGATCGAGATCGCCCGCGATCACCCGGATGTGGAGCAGGCGCGCCGCCGCGAGGCCGAGGATGCCGGTGCCGGTGCCGACGTCGAGCACCCGGCGCAGGCGGCGGTGCTTCAGCGCGTCGACGAGGGCGAGGAGGCAGCCGAGGGTGGTGCCGTGATGGCCGGTGCCGAAGGCCAGCGCCGCCTCGATCTCGATCGGGCGGTCGTTGGCGCGCACGTGCTCGCGATCGTGTGAGCCGTGGACCAGAACCCGGCCCGCCCGCACGGGCTTCAGTCCCTCGAGGGAGGCGCGCACCCAGTCCTGCTGGTCGATGGCCGTGAAGACCGCCGCATCGGCGGCCTCGCCGACGATCGGGCGGATCAGGTCGCGCACCGCGTCCTCGTCCGGCTCCTCGGAGAAATAGGCTTCGAGGCGCCACGTCACGCCGTCCTCGGCCTCGAAGGCGGCGACCGCCGTCTCGGTCGGGTCGAAGACCTCGCCGAGGAGGTCGGTCATGGCGCGGGCGGCGCGCTCGCTCGTGTCGAGGCGCAGCACGTGGGTCGGGCGATGGGGCGGGAGGCCTTCGAGCATGGGCGGAATCTTACAGCCGATTGCGGACGGGTGCCCCTGGTTCTGCGGCGAAAACCGGCGACACGGGCAGGGTGCTCAGCGGATGCGCGGAGGGCCCGGCCGAGGCGCGCCTGCTTACCACCCTCGCGGAGGCGCCGCCACCGGTCCGCCGGGGGCCCCGGCGGCGCGGTCGCCCATCGTCACCGCCCCGTCATGGCCCCTCATCAGAATCGGCGGGAACCGGGGGTGAGTCGCCGCGTTCATTGCCGCGCCGGCCGCAGAAGCCGGCCCCAGAAGGACTTCGCGATGCGTGTTCGAGTTCGTGAGCCCCTTCGGCCCACAGAGGATCCCGTGACCCCAACCTCCCCCCTGGCCCGCCGCGTGCCCCAACCGATCCGGGTGAACCCGATCAGCACCGACGAGACCGCCCTGCCGGGCCACCTGCTGGTGCTCCTGAGCCGCCTGCACCGGGCCGAGATCGCCGCCACGGAACCGGCCGAGCCGGCTGGCCAGCCGAAGGCCTGACGCCCGCCGGCCCTCCGCCACCTCAGCCCGCGGAGGGCGGCGTCCCCTGCGCCTTCCGGTAGGCGCGGCCGTAGCCGGCATATTGCTGCACGATGCGGCGCATCATCTCCCGCTTGTCCGCGTCGAGGGGGGCGAGGGGCCGGGCGGGGCGCCCGCCCCAGAGCCAGCCCGAGTCCAGCACCTGGCCGGGCTCCGTCCGGGCGCCCGCGGCCACCAGAACATCCTCGCCGACCACGGTGCCGGGCGCCAGCACGGCGCCGATGCCGATGAGGCTGCGCGCGCCGATATGCCCGTCCGCGACGCGGACGTTGTGCCCGAGCGTGGTGTCCCGCTCGATCACCAGCCCGTCCGCGGTGGTGCGGATGACGCTGTTGTCCTGCACGTTGACGTTCGGCCCGAGCACGATGGGGCCGCCCTCCGCGGCGAGGTCGCAGGCGAAGAGCACGCTCGCGCCCGGGGCGAGATCGACGGGCCCGCGCAGGCGCGCGGTGCGGGCGACGAAGACCGTGGCGTCGCGCGCCTCCGGGGCCGGCGAGGCCGGGGCCGGCGCGGGCGAGGCCGGATCCCCGCTGCCGCGCAGGCGGGCGGCGCGCTCCGCGAGTTCGCCCGGAGCGAGCGGGCGGACCGGCGCGGCGGGCGCACCCGCATAGGCGAAGCCGCCGGCGAGGGTCGAGCGCGGATAGACCACGCTGCCGGCCTCGATCAGCACCCCGTCCTCGATCACCGAGCCGTCGAGGATCACGCAATCCGCCTCGATCACGCAATCGTCGCCGACCGTGCAGGCATGCACCACGGCATTGACCCCCACCGTGACGTGGTCGCCGAGGATGCAGGGATACTTGTCCTGGGCGATGTGGAGCGTGGCCCGGGGGCCGAGCCAGAGCCGGTCGCCCGCGATGATGTCGTGGCCGTCGCCGCGGCTGACCGCGTCGGCGCCGATCCACGCCCCGGCCCCGAGGGTCGTGCGGCCGATCACCGTGCTGCCGCGCCCGCAATGGAGCGGGGGCGTGGCGAAGACCGGCGCGATGCCGTCGTAGGGAAGCAGCAGGTCGGGGCTCACGGGACACTCTCTCGGACAAGGCGGGCTCGAGCAAGGCTGGCTCGGGCAAGGCCGGCCGCTTCTCGCACCGGAGGCATCGGCCAGCCAGCCCGGATCGCACCCCCGCGCCGCCTGTGGTAGGCAGCCCCCATGACGCCGCACCTCAGCATCCAGTCCGAGCCCTTCGACGTCGCGGCCGAGATCGCGGCCCTGTCCGCGGCCGCGCGCGGGCGGGCGGGGGCGGTCGTGACCTTCACGGGCCTGTGCCGCGACGAGGGCGGACGCCTCGCCGCCCTCGAACTGGAACATTACCCCGGCATGGCCGAGGCGGAAGTGGCACGGGTGATGGAGGAGGCGGCCGGGCGCTGGCCCCTCGACGCCGCGACGGTGATCCACCGGCACGGGCTGATCCGGCCCGGCGAGGGCATCGTCCTGGTCCTCACCGCCTCCGCCCACCGGACCGCGGCCTTCGAGGCGGCGAGCTTCCTGATGGATTACCTCAAGACCCGCGCGCCGTTCTGGAAGCGCGAGCATCTCGCGGACGGGACGGTGGGCGGCTGGGTCGAGGCGACGGCGCAGGACGAGGCGGCCGCCGGCCGCTGGTGACCACGCGCGGGTGAACCTTGGCCGGCGGCGGGACTTATCCCCTTGCCGCTGGGTGAGAGGGCGCGGGCGCCCCGTGTCGCGCGGCCGAGGGGATTGTCGGGGGGTCCGCGATGATGGATTCGGGCGTGCGGCCGCGGCTTCTCGCGGGGATCGGGGTCGTGCTCTTCGCCGCGGGGCTCGGCCTCGCCTGGCAGGCGGCCGACACCTTGCTCCTGATCTTCGCCGGCATCCTGTTCGGCGTCTTCCTCGACGGGCTGGCGCGCGTTCTTGGCCGCTTCCTGCCCCTCGGCCACGGCGTCCGGCTCGCCATGGTGAGCGTGGTGCTCACCGGCCTCGTGCTCGGCCTCGTGGGGTTCGGCGGAGCGACCCTTGCCGGACAGGCCGACACCCTCGGCCGGACGCTGAAGCAGCAGAGCCAGACCGTGCGCGACTGGCTGAGGGAGCGCGGCGTCGACACGAGCGCGCTCGATCTCGCGCAGCCGCAGGAGGGCGACCGGAGGGGGGAGGGGGGCGAGGCCCGCGGCTTGCCGAACCCGAGCGCGCTCCTGTCCAGCGCCGGGCGCATGCTCGGTCAGGCCTCGTCGATCGCCGTGCGGGTGTTCGGGGCGATCGGCAACATCTTCGTGGTGATCGCGCTCGGGCTCTTCCTGGCCGCCCAGCCGCAGGCCTACCGGGACGGCCTGCTGCACTTCGTGCCCCGCCGCCACCGGCCCCGGGCCGCCGAGGTCGCGGACGCGCTCGGGGAGACGCTGCGGCACTGGCTGTTCGGCCAGATCGTCGTCATGGCGGCGATCTTCGTCTGCGTCTGGCTCGGCCTGTCCCTGCTCGGGCTCGACGGGGCGCTGATCCTCGGCCTGCAGGCGGGCCTGCTCTGCTTCATCCCCACCATCGGCGCGCTGATCGCCGGCCTCATCATCGTGCTCGCCGGCTTGGCGCAGGGCCTCAAGGGCGCGCTCGGCGCCCTGGGAATCTACCTCGTGGTCCAGATGTTGGAGAGCTACGTGCTCACGCCCTTCGTCCAGAAGCGCGCCATCGACATCCCGCCGGCCACGATCTTCGCGGGCCAGATCCTGCTCGGCGTGCTGTTCGGCCTCTGGGGCATCGCCCTGGCGCTGCCGCTGATGGCGGTCGCCAAGGTGCTGCTCGACAAGCTCTACGTGGACGAGATGGAGGGGTGAGGGCCGGATCCGCTCAGCGCGCGTCGCCGACGAGCCGCAGCGCCGGCCGCGCCGGTGGGCGGGCGAAGGCGACCTCGCAGCCCTCGGCCGTTTCCGCCACGACCCGCGCCCGGTAGCCGAACCGTTCCGCCACGTCGCGCACCTGCACCAGCGTCTCGGGGGCGATCAGCCGGGTGAAGTGCGGCGCGCCCGAGGCGAGCCGCGCCACGAGGTAGCCGATGGCGACGCCCTCGCCGAATTCGGCGCACCGTCCGGGAAAGCACAGATGCAGTCCGTCCTCGACCTCGATCCGGCTCATCCCACGCGCACTCCAACTCCGCCGCCTTTCTGCCGGAAAGGCACTAAAGAGTCGCTGACGCGCGACCGGTCGGGGCGGTTCAGTCCAGGACGGGTCACGAATGTCCCGGCTGCGACTGTCATCGTCGATCGGCCCACTCTCCGGGCGTATCGTGCCGCGAAGGGCCGCGCTGAACCCGGCGGGCGGATCCTGCATCAGCCCTCGACGCAGAGGGTCCGCTTCAGCATCTCGAGATGCGCCGCCGCATAGCCGTCGAGGTCGAGCGGCTGCGTCTCCCCGAACAGGCTCAGCCAGGTCGAGGCGGTGAGGACGGGGGAGAACAGCAGGTGGGGGAAGGCCTCCGCCGCGCTGCACCGGAACTCGCCGCGGGCAATGCCGTAGGCCATCACCGTCCGCATCGCCGCGATCGAAGGGCCGATCACCTCGTCGTGCCAGCGCTCGGCGAGGCCGGGGAAGCGCCCGGCCTCCGCCATCAGCATGCGCAGCATTTCGCGCCCCCGCCGGTCCGCCACCATGCGCGCGTAGACGAAGCGGAAATGCGCGCGGAGGATCTCCAGGGCCGGCCCCTCCGGCGAGGCGGTCAGCGCCTGGATGTGCTCGATCATCGGCCGCACCATCTCGCGGAAGGTCGCGAGGAACAGCTCCTCCTTGTTCGGGAAGTAGACGTAGATCGTGCCCTTGGTGATGCCGGCCCGCGCCGCCACGTCGTCGAGGCGCGTCGCCGAAAAGCCTTTCAGGGCGAATTCCTCGAAGGCCGCCTCCAGGATCTCCCCCGGCCGCTCCTCCTTGCGCCGCTGGCGCCGCACGCTCCGCTCCGCACCCATCGCATCCCTTATTGACTATCCGGTCAGTAAATAGTACGTCGGCCCATGTCGGAGCAAGTCTCCCGCCCGCACTCTCACAACGCGGCGGGGCGGCCGGAAGGGCCTGCCGACATGAATTCGCGCCTTGCCCCGCCCGGGGCGGTGCTACAGGTCTGCCGTTGACCCAGCGTCGGCGGGAGGCCTGGAAGGAGCGGCCGCTCCGCCCCCTCGCGGCCGCTCCTTCACCTCCGCTCCGCGCCGGAGCCCACTGGAGTCGAGATCCGACGATGCCACTCCGCCCGATCCCGCTCGCCGCGCCTTTGGCGGCGGCGCTCCTGGCGGCCCTGGCCGGGCCGGCCGCGGCCGGCGACGCGCCGCAGCCCGCCTCGCTCGCCGAGGTGAAGACCGTCACGGCGGCGCGCAACGCCGTCGCCGGCGAGGTCGTACTCACCGGCGACGTCCAGGCGAAGTTCCTGAGCAACGTGGCGTTCCGCGTCACCGGCAAGATCGCGGAGCGCCTCGCCGAGGTGGGGGATCACGTCGGCGCCGATCAGGTGTTGGCCCGGTTGGAGCCGCAGGAGCAGCGGGTCAACGTCGAGACCGCCGAGGCGGCCCTGACCTCGGCCGAGGCGCTCCTCACCCAGGCCAAGGTGAATTTCGAGCGCCAGCAGGCGCTCATGCGCAGCGGCTACACGACCCGCAGCTCCTACGACCAGGCCGAGCAGAACCTGCGCACCACGCAGGCCTCCGTCGATTCGGCCCGCGCGGCCCTCGGCTCGGCCAAGGAGCAGTTCACCTATACGGAGCTGAAGCCGGGCGTCGCCGGCATCATCACGGCCCGCAACGCGGAGGCCGGGCAGGTGGTCTCCTCGGGCCAGACCGTGTTCACGCTGGCGCATGACGGCCCGCGGGACGCGGTCTTCATCGTGCCCGAGACCCTGCTGACGACGCGCCCGGCGGAGGGCCGGATCGACATCATCCTGCAATCGGATCCGCGCATCCGCACCACCGGTGCCGTGCGGGAGATCTCGCCCACCATCGATCCCGGCACGGGCGGCGTGCGGGTGAAGATCGCCCTCGATTCGGTGCCCCCCGCGATGACGCTCGGCGCGGTGGTGCTGGGGCGCGGGCGCTTCCGGCCGCAGGAGGCCGTCACCCTGCCCTGGAGCGCGCTGTTCCGCTGGAACGACGCGCCGGCCGTCTGGGTGCTCGATCCGAAGACCCGGACCGTGGCGCCCAAGCCCGTCGGCATCGCGCGCTACGCGGGCTCGGCGATCGTGCTCTCGGGCGGCATCGAGGCAGGCGAGCAGGTGGTGACCGCGGGCATCCAGCTCCTGCGTCCCGGCCAGCAGGTCGCCGTGGTCGGTGAGGGCTCCCCGTGATGCGTCGCCTGTCCCTCGCTGCCGCGGTGCTCGCCCTCGCCGCCGCGGTGCTCGCCCTCGCCGGCTGCCAGCAGAAGGCCGCCGAGGCGCCCCCGCCGGTGCGTCCCGTCCTCACCGTCACCACCGCCCTGCACGAGACCGAGACCTTCGGTCCCTTCGCGGGCACCGTCGAGCCGCGCTACCAGACCCAGATGGGCTTCCGCATCGGCGGCCGCATCGTCGCGCGCGACGTCTACGTGGGCGACCTCGTGGGCAAGGGCACGCGGCTCGCCGCCCTCGATCCCACCGTGCAGCAATTCGCCCTGCAGCGGGCCCGCGCCGACGTCGCCGACGCGCAGGCGCAGGTGACCAACGCCACCGCCGCCGAGGCCCGCCAGCGCACCCTGTTCGAGAGCGGCAGCGCGGTGACGCAGGCCCAGCTCGACGCGGCGGTGGCCAACCGCGACACCGCCAATGCCCGCCTCGCGCAGGCCCGGGCGGCCCTCCAGAAGGCCGAGGACGAACTCGGCTACGCGACCCTCACCGCCGATTTCGACGGCGTCGTCACCGCCTGGAGCGCCGAGGTCGGGCAGGTGGTCCCCGCCGGGCAGGCCGTGGTGACGGTGGCCCGCCCCGACATCCGCGAGGCGGTGGTCGACATCCCGGACGCCCTGATGGGCGAGGTGAAGCGGGATGCCGAATTCACCGTGACGCTGCTGGCCGTGCCCGCGATCACCGTGCGCGGCCGGGTGCGCGAGATCGGGCCGCTCGCCGAATCCTCGACCCGCACCCGGCGGGTGCGCATGACGCTGATCGACCCGCCCGACGCCTTCCGCCTCGGCACCACGGTCGCGGTGGCGCTGGAGCGGCGGATCGCCCCGCGCATCCCGCTGCCCGCCACCGCCCTCCTCGACGAGGGCGGGACCCAGATGGTCTGGATCGTGACGCCCGATGGCAGGGCGGTGAAACGGCGCGCGGTCACGCTCGTCGGCCGCAGCGAGGAGCGGGTGCTCGTCGGGGACGGGCTCCAGGCCGGCGAGCGGGTCGTGGTGGCGGGCGTGCACAGTCTCTCGGACGGGCAGGCCGTGCGCCTGCCGGAGACCGGATTGTGATCCGTCCCGACCCGGGCCCGCACGCGCCCGCCGCCGAACCGCCTCGGCAGAACGGCTTCGTCCGATCCTGCTGAGCCTCTTCTTCCCGCATCATCGTCGCCGCCGACCCGGCGACCGCTTCGGCGAATGATGCCTAGCCGGACCGGCCCATGAAATCCTTCAACCTCTCCGAATGGGCGCTCGCGCACCGCTCCTTCGTCTGGTTCCTGATGGCGATCTCCATCGTCGCGGGCGCGCTCGCCTACGAGCGGCTCGGCCGCGAGGAGGATCCCGCCTTCGCGATCAAGACCATGGTGGTGCAGGCGCGCTGGCCCGGCGCCACCATCGGCGACACGCTCCAGCAGGTCACCGACCGGATCGAGAAGGAGGTCCAGCAGATCAACGCGGTGGACTACACCCGCAGCTACACGACCCCGGGCCAGGCCACGGTGTTCGTCCAGCTGCGCGAGACCACGCCGCCGAAGACCATTCCCTGGCTGTTCTATCAGGTCCGCAAGCGCATCGGCGACATCAAGACGAGCTTCCCGCAGGGCGTGCAGGGGCCGTTCTTCAACGACGAGTTCGGCGACGTCTACGGCAACGTCTACGCCTTCACGGCGGACGGGCTGTCCATGCGCCAGCTGCGGGACTACGTCGAGCGCGTCCGCACCGCCGTGCTCAAGGTCAAGAGCATCGGCAAGACCGAGATCGTCGGCGCGCAGAACGAGGTCATCTATCTCGACTTCTCGACCCGCAAGCTCGCCGCCCTCGGCATCGACATGCAGAGCGTGATCGGCACGCTCCAGGCGCAGAACGCGGTCGAGCCGTCGGGGGTGATCCAGGCGGATCCCGAGCGCGTCTCGGTGCGGGTGGGCGGCCAGTTCGCGGACGAGAGCAGCCTCCAGGCCATCAACCTGCGCCTCAACGACCGCTTCTTCCGCCTCTCGGACGTGGCGGAGATCCACCGGGGCTACACCGATCCGCCCGAGATGCTGTTCCGCTACAACGGGCAGCCGGCGATCGCGCTCGCCATCGCGATGCAGGCGAGCGGCAACATCCTCGAATTCGGCGAGGCCCTGAAGGCGCGCATGCGCCAGGTCGAGGGCGAGCTGCCGGTCGGCGTCGGCATCCACCTCGTCTCCGATCAGCCGAAGATCGTCGAGGAGGCGGTGGGCGGCTTCACCAAGGCCCTCGTCGAGGCCGTGGTGATCGTCCTCGTGGTCTCGTTCCTGAGCCTCGGCCTCAGGGCGGGCCTCGTGGTCTCGCTCTCGATCCCCCTCGTCCTCGCGATCGTGTTCGTGATCATGGACGCGATGGGGGTGACGCTGCAGCGCATCTCGCTCGGCGCGCTCATCATCGCGCTGGGCCTCCTCGTCGACGACGCGATGATCACCGTGGAGATGATGGTGGCGCGCCTCGAAGCCGGGGACAGCCTGCACAGGGCGGCGACCTTCGCCTACACCTCCACCGCCTTCCCGATGCTCACCGGCACGCTCGTCACCGTGGCGGGCTTCCTGCCGATCGGCTTCAACGGCTCGGCGGCGGGCGAATACACCTACTCGCTGTTCGTGGTGCTGGCGGCCTCGCTCCTCGTCTCCTGGGTGGTGGCGGTGCTGTTCTCGCCGCTCATCGGCGTGAAGATCCTGCCCAAGACCATGAAGGGCCACCACGAGAAGCCGAGCCGGCTGCTCGCGATCTTCCGGGCCATGCTGCTGCCGGCCATGCGCTTCCGCTGGCTCACGGTGGCGGCGACGCTGGGGCTGCTCGCGCTCTCCTTCGTCGGCATGGCCCACGTGCAGCAGCAGTTCTTCCCCTCCTCCGACCGCACCGAGGTGCTGGTCGATCTGACCCTGCCGCAGAACGCCAGCATCGGCGAGACCAAGGCCCAGATGGACCGGTTCGAGGCCGCCCTGAAGGGCGATCCCGCCATCCGGCACTGGAGTTCCTATGTCGGCCAGGGGGCGATCCGCTTCTACCTTCCCCTCGACCAGCAGCTCGGCAACGCCTTCTTCGGGCAGATCGTGATCGAGACCACCTCGATCGAGGCGCGCGACCGCACCATCGCCCGGCTGAACGACCTCGCCCGCCGCGACTTCGTCGGCACCGACGTGTTCGTGCATCCCCTCGACCTCGGCCCGCCGGTGGGCCGGCCGGTGCAGTACCGCCTCGGCGGCCCGGACCTGCAGGTGGTGCGCCAGCAGGCGCTCAAGCTCGCGGGCGTGCTCGGCACCCATCCGAGCCTCGGCGTGCCGACCTTCGACTGGAACGAGCCCGGCAAGGTGCTCAAGGTCGAGATCCTGCAGGACAAGGCCCGCCAGCTCGGCGTGACCTCGAAGGACATCGCGACGATCCTCAACGGCGTCGTGGGCGGCACCACGATCACGCAGGTGCGCGACTCGATCTACCTCGTGAACGTGGTCGGCCGGGCGCTCGCCCTCGAACGCCGCTCCGTCGACACGCTGCAGAGCCTGCAGGTGCCGCTCGCCAACGGCTCCACCGTGCCGCTCCTCGCCTTCGCGAAGATCCGCTACGACCTGGAGCAGCCGATCGTCTGGCGCCGCGACCGCCAGCCTACCATCACGGTGCGGGCCGCCATCACCGACGCGACCCAGCCCGCCACCGTCGTGGCGAACCTCCAGCCCAAGATCGACCGGTTCACGGCCGAGCTGCCGGACGGCTACGACCTCGCCATCGGCGGCGCCGTCGAGGAGAGCGCCAAGGGCCAGGGCCCGATCGCCGCCGTGGTGCCGGTGATGCTCCTCGTCATGGCCTTCCTGCTGATGGTGCAGCTCCAGAGCGTCCAGAAGATGGTCCTGGTGGCGAGCGTGGCGCCCCTCGGCCTCATCGGCGTGGTGGCGGCGCTGCTGCCCTCCGGCGCGCCGCTCGGCTTCGTGGCGATCCTGGGCGTGCTGGCGCTGATCGGCATCATCATCCGCAACTCGGTGATCCTGGTGACGCAGATCGACGAGTACGAGGAGGCCGGCATGGCGCCCTGGGACGCGGTGGTGGAGGCCACCTGCCACCGCATGCGCCCGATCATGCTCACGGCGGCCGCAGCGAGCCTCGGCATGATCCCGATCGCCCGCGAGGTGTTCTGGGGGCCGATGGCCTACGCGATGATCGGCGGCATCGTGGCGGCGACCTTCCTGACCCTGTTCTTCCTCCCCGCGCTCTATGTCGGCTGGTACCGCATCAAGGCGCCGCCGCGCGGGTGGAAGAGGGCGGACGGGGGGCAGGCCGCGCTCCCCGCGCAGCCGCAGGGTTGACGGCCCGCAAGATTTTAGAATTATTCTAATACCGGCTCTTGGCTGCCGCCCCACGGCATGCCATGTGGGGCCGCCGCCGGCCGGTCGAACCCGGTGCCGCAAGGCGAGACGGCGCGGCGCGAGAGGAGATTGGGAATGAAGGGCGACGCGAAGGTCATCGAGTACCTCAACCGCGGTCTGCGCAGCGAGCTGACCGCCGTGAGCCAGTACTGGCTGCATTTCCGCATGCTGAACGACTGGGGCTACGTCGACCTCGCCAAGTTCTGGCGCAAGGAGTCGATCGAGGAGATGAACCACGCCGACCGGTTCATCGATCGCATCCTGTTCCTCGAGGGCTTCCCGAACCTGCAGGAGCTGGATCCGCTGAAGATCGGCCAGAACGTGCAGGAGATCATCGAGTGCGATCTCGCGGCCGAGAACGAGGCCCGGGCGCTCTATCTCGAAGCGGCGCAGTACGCCGAGTCGATCAACGACCGCGTGTCCAAGATCCTGTTCGAGGATCTGGCCACGGATGAGGAAGGCCACATCGACTTCCTGGAGACACAGCTGGAGCTGATCAACCAGATCGGCGTGCAGCTCTACGCCCAGCGCCACATCGGCGGCCTGGAGCGGATCGAGCCGGAAGTGGAGTGAGCCGGTTCCCGGACGATCCGTCCAGAAGCCGCATCGTCAGCTTGCAGGGCTCGGCGCTGCGCTCCGCGCGCCCGAGCCGGGACGAGGCGCCGTCATTCCCGCCGGCGCCTCCCTCGTTCCGGGGGCGTGCCGCCTCGCGGATCGCATGACGCCGCACCGGCTTCGCGCCCTCTCGGTCGATCGAAGCCGTGATGCGGGCGCTTCCGCGGCATTCGTCACGCTCCCGATGCTGAGGTGGCGCGCAGCGCCCTCGAAGCACCCCTGACCGGGAATCCCAGCCGCCAAGCCTTGGGATCCGCGTTGCGGGGTGCGTGCCGGCCGGACGGCGCTGCGCGCCGCCTCAGCATGAGGGGCGGGGCGAAGACCATGCAGCCTGGGTCGTCAAGATCTGCGTGCGGCTTCCGGCTGCCGGAACGGATCGTCCAGAACCTGCCGACCGCCCGGGCGCCGCCTCCGGCCGATCCGCACCGCACGCCGCATTCGCCGGCCTGATACGGTTTCCGGAAGATCACTTTCGGAAACCGTATCACGCGCCCGCGCGGCGCCTGAGCGAGGCCGGTTTCCGCATCGCGAAGCGATCATCCGGAAACCGTATGACGCATCGCACGATAAATTAATCACCGTCGCCCACTCTGCCCCACACGCATTCGTTCACCGACCCATTGGTTTCGAACGGATGCGGGCTGCCGGGCATCCGGTGGATGCGCTGGGATGCCAAAACTTTAATTATAACCAGACGACGGTTTTGGATCGAATTGTGCCGTGTGCTTTCGCTTCTTGCGGAGAACCGGAGTCTTAAGGTGGGCGGATGAGAGGGCCGCGAACGCCGACGGGAGGTGCGGATGACGAGCCAAGCCATCGAACGCCCGCGCCGCTTCCGGCGGGCATGGCTGCGCACCCTCGGCCACTGGCTTCGCCTTCGCCAGGTCTGGATGGCGGCCGGCATCCTCGCCGTCGCGATGCTCGCCGCCCAGCTCGGTCCTCCGGCCTGGGTCGTCGTGACTCGCGCCTTCGGCGTTCCGTACTGCCTCAAATACTCGGATGTCTATCTCTATACCGGCGGTGCCTACCAGCGCCGCGGCGCGGATTGGGTGGAGATGCCGATCTACCGCAATGTCGACGTGTCTCATTTTGCCGAGATCAAGCGCAACGCGGATTTCATCTATCTCGTCAACGCGGCCTCGCGCACCAACGCCCAGGTGAACACGATCGTCATCCGGCTGCCGGTCTGCGGTGGCGTCTCGCAGGTGACGGTGTCGAGTGCGCCGAACTGGATCGACTCGCATCCGGTCTGGCGCTGAGGGCGGAGCGGGGCGGGGCGGTGCGATCGGTCGCGTTGTGCGCCGCGCACGGATGACTACATGCAGGAGGCGGGCGCCGGCGGCGCCGCCGTTCGCGATGATCCGTCCGAGCCCCCCTTGAGCAAGCCCAGAGCCCTCCTCACACCCGAGCGCCGCGAGGACGACATCGACGCGTCGATCCGTCCCCTGAGCCTCGCCGACTTCACCGGCCAGCGCGCGGCCCGGGCGAACCTGCAGGTCTTCATCGAGTCCGCCCGCAAGACGGGCCAGGCCCTCGACCACGTGCTCTTCGTCGGCCCGCCCGGCCTCGGCAAGACCACGCTGGCCCAGATCGTCGCCCGCGAACTCGGCGTGAACTTCCGCTCGACCTCCGGACCGGTGATCGCCAAGGCGGGCGACCTCGCCGCGCAGCTCACCAACCTCGAAGAGCGCGACGTGCTCTTCATCGACGAGATCCACCGCCTCAATCCCGCGGTGGAGGAGATCCTCTATCCGGCGATGGAGGATTACCAGCTCGACCTGATCATCGGCGAGGGGCCGGCGGCCCGCTCGGTGAAGATCGAGCTGCCGAAATTCACGCTGGTCGCGGCGACGACCCGGGCGGGCCTGCTCACCACCCCGCTGCGCGACCGCTTCGGGATCCCGATCCGGCTCGAATTCTACGAGATCGACGAACTCGAGGCGATCGTGACGCGCGGCGCCCGGGTGCTCGGCATCGGCATGGCGCCGGACGGCGCCAACGAGATCGCCAAGCGCGCCCGCGGCACGCCCCGCATCGCCGGGCGGCTGCTGCGGCGCGTGCGCGACTTCGCCATCGTGGAGGATGCCCCGACCGTGACCCGCGCCATCGCGGACCGGGCCCTGCGCCTCCTCGACGTCGACCCGGCCGGGCTCGACACCATGGACCGCAAGTATCTCGGGACGATCGCCCATTCCTTCGGCGGCGGGCCGGTCGGGGTCGAGACCATCGCGGCGGCCCTCTCCGAGCCGCGGGACGCCATCGAGGAGATCATCGAGCCCTACCTGATCCAGAAGGGCTTCGTGCAGCGCACGCCCCGCGGGCGGGTGCTCACGCCCCACGCCTTCCGGCATCTCGGCCTGCCGGAGCCGAACCGCGACCCGAGCGTGCAGTACGGCCTCTTCACCGGCGACGCGGATGACTGATCCGCACCGGCCGCGCCGCTGGTTCACGCGCCGCCAAGTGGTGCGCGGGGCCGGCATCGTCGGGCTCTCGGGCTTCGCCACCACGGCCTACGGGGTGGGCGTCGAGCCGTTCGACTCCGTCGTCACCCGCTACGCGATCCGCCCGCGCGCACCTTGGCCGGCCGGCCTGCGGCTGCGCATCGCCGTGCTCGCCGACATCCACGCCTGCGAGCCCTGGATGAGTGCGGCGCGCATCGCCCGCCTCGTCGCGGCGGCGAACGCGCTCAAGCCCGACCTGATCGCCCTCGTGGGCGACTTCGTGGCCGGCCAGCCCTTCGTCACCCGGCGCCTCGCGCCGGACGAATGGGCCGAGCCGCTCGCCGCTTTGCGTGCCCCGCTCGGCGTCCACGCGGTTCTCGGCAACCACGATTGGTGGGAGGACGCGGAGGCGCAGGAGCGGGGCGGCGGCCCGACCCGGGCCGGCGAGGCGCTCGTGCGCCACGGCATCCGGCTCCTGGAGAACGACGCGGTGCCGCTCGCCGTGCCCGGCGGGCCGCTCTGGATCGCAGGCCTGCAGGACCAGCTCGCCCTGACGCCCCGCCCCCGCCTGCTGCGCCGGAAGGGCGGTCCGGGCGATTGCATCGGCCTCGACGACCTCGACGCGACCCTCGCCAAGGTGCCGCCGGACGCGCCCGTGATCCTGCTCGCCCACGAGCCGGACATCTTCCCGCAAGTGCCGGAGCGGGTGGCGCTCACCCTCTCGGGCCACACCCATGGCGGCCAGATCCGCCTGTTCGGCCGCGCGCCCGTCGTGCCCTCGCGCTACGGCGAGCGCTACGCCTACGGGCATGTCCGCGAGCACACCGACCTCGTCGTCTCGGGCGGCCTCGGCCTCAGCATCGCGCCGATCCGCCTCGGAATCCCGCCCGAGATCGTGGTCGTGGAACTCGGCGGGGAGGCCGCCGCGTGAGCCCCCACCAGATCACGATCCGCGTCTATTACGAGGACACGGATTTCTCCGGGCTCGTCTATCACGCGAGCTACCTGCGCTTCCTGGAGCGCGGGCGCACGGAACTCCTCCGCGCGGCGGGCATCGACCAGTCGGCCCTGCACGCGGGCGGGGAGGGGCTGTTCTTCGCCGTGCGGCGGATGACCATCGACTGGCTGATGCCGGCCCGGATGGACGACGTGATCACCGTGGAGACCCGCACCGCCGCGGTGCGCGGCGCCTCGATCCTCGTGGCGCAGCGGATCCTGCGGGGCGAGCAGGTGCTGCTCACCGCCGATGTGCGCGTCGCCGCCCTGATCGGCGGCCGCCCGGCCCGCCTGCCGGACGGGCTGAGGGCGATCCTGGAGGGACGGGCGCCGGCCTGACGGCCCATCCCCCTGCCTTCGCGCGGGGGAGAATTGGCATCCGCCCGAATGGCCATACCCTCTGTGAGGCCGCGCGGCGCCTGCCGGTGATCGAGGATGAGAATCGGGCCGGTTTCCGCTGCCGACCCGCGACGTTCCCGTCCGATGCCGACGAATGATCGTGACACGCGCGGGCTTGCGCGCTCTCGCCAAGCAGACGGCCGACGATCTGAAGCGGGGCCGACGCGGCGCCGACCTCCGGCACGTCGCCGTCGCGGTGTTCGACCAGACGGGTGCCGTTCCGGCCCTCGTCGACCTCGTCGCCGACGAGAGCCGCAAGACTTCGCGGCCCTGCCCGAGACCGTGCGGCGCCGCTGGGCTGGCTCCTCGATCCGAGCCCGGCGATCAGCCGGGCCGTGGCGCGGGATCTGCCGGGCGCCGCCGAGCGCGGGCTCGTCTCGGCGCAGGGCGCCTCCCGCTGCGTGATGATGCGCCCCGGCTGCCGGCCGACCCGCCTGCGGGCCTCGACGCCGCTGCGCCGCCCGGGCCGAAGCAAGCCGCGCCGGGCGGCATCATGATGGCCTCGGGCTGCGACGGGGCCGGGGCGCAGAGCCTCTTCATCCTGCTCAAGCGCGGGCGCGATTCCGCTGGCGCTCCGGCTCGCCCAGAACACTGCCGATGCCCTCGGCGGCGGCTGAGCGCCGCCCTCAGGCGGTCGCCCGCTCCACCCGGAACCGCGCGGCGTGGCTGCCGATCTCGTCGAGCCGTGAGGGCGGGGCTCCGGCCTCCGCCAGGGCCGCGCCGAGGGTCTCGGGCGCCACCGTTCCGGGCAGCGCCAGGAGCTGGGTGAGGCCGCCGCGCAGGCCGGCGCTCGCCACCACCTCGGCCCCGAGTTCCGCCAGGATGCCTTCGGCCCCCTCGCGCCATCGCTCGAAGCGGGCGGCGTAGAGCACCCAGTCGCGCTGGGCGGCCGAGGGGTCGTCGAGGGGACGGGCGATCACGAAAACCGGGGTCCCGGCCGGATGGCCCGGCCGCTCGATGAAGGGCAGCCGCGCGATCACCTTCGGCCGCCCCGGCCCGGCGAGATCTTCCCACCACGGTCCCGCGGTGACGCCCTGGTCGAGCCGGAAGATGCCGAGATCCCCGCGCGAATCCGCCACCGCGGCGATCACCGCCTTGGCGCTCGGATGCGGCCGGTAGGGCACCGTGAAGCCGAAATGGAACCGGGCCGAATCGCGCATCGGCGCGTCGCCCCCCGAGACGTCCGCATGCACCGCGAAGGGCGCCTGGACATAGGTGAAGGTCGCGATGATGACCCGCCAGATCCCCTCCACCGTGTCGAGGGGCAGGAGGCCGGCATGCCGCTCGGCGATGGCCCGCATCATCGAGGCCTCGCGGCCGGGCCGGAAGGCCGAGCCCGAGGCGGAGGTGCGCTTGACCGCGATCAGGCGGTCGATGATCCGTCCGCGCTCCATCAGCAGGTCGTGCATCGCCGCGTCGATGCGGTCGATCTCGGCGCGGAGCGCGGCGAGGTCGGTGGTCGGGGCAGGAGAGGTCATGCAGGGCGCCACCCAAGAATCTTGTCCGCCGTCTTACGACCGCGGCGCCCCGGCCGTCACCCTCGATTGACGGACGGCCGGGAAGGTCCTAACTCAACCGTCCGGCGAAACGAATTTTCCGACCGCTATAACGTCCGCCCTCCGGGAGCGGGCGACCTCGGAAGGCCCAAGCCCGATCATGGCCATCACCGCCCTCAGACCCGGCTCCGACACCGCCTCGCAGGCGGTGGAGCCCACGAGCCCCGTCGCCCAGTTCGGCCCCGACGAGCCGCTGGCGATGGATGCGGGCATGGCCCTCGCGCCCTGGCAGATCGCCTACCAGACCGCGGGCACGCTCAACGCCGCGCGGAGCAACGCCGTGCTGGTCTGCCACGCGCTCACCGGCGACCAGCACGTGGCGACCCGCCACCCGGTCACCGGCAAGCCCGGCTGGTGGGAGACCATGGTGGGGCCGGGCAAGCCCGTCGACACCGACCGCTACTTCGTGATCTGCGCCAACGTGGTCGGCTCCTGCATGGGGACGACCGGGCCGGCCTCGATCAACCCCGTGAACGGCCATCCCTACGGGCTCGACTTCCCCCTCGTCACCATCCGCGACATGGTGCGCGGGCAGGCCATGCTGCTCGACCGCCTCGGCATCCCCGACCTGTTCCTGTGTATCGGCGGGTCGATGGGCGGCATGCAGGTGCTGCAATGGGCGGCGAGCTACCCCGAGCGGGTCTTCGCCGCCATGCCGATCGCCACCGGCGCCCGCCACTCGGCCCAGAACATCGCCTTCCACGAGGTCGGCCGGCAGGCCGTGATGGCGGATCCCGCCTGGCACGGCGGGCGCTACCTCGATGTCGGCACGCGGCCCGCCAAGGGGCTCGCGGTGGCGCGCATGGGCGCGCACATCACCTACCTGTCCGAGCCGGCCCTGCACCGGAAGTTCGGCCGCCGCTTCCAGGACCGGGCGGCGCCGACCTTCTCGTTCGACGCCGATTTCCAGATCGAGAGCTACCTGCGCCACCAGGGCATCAGCTTCGTGGAGCGCTTCGACGCCAACGCGTATCTCTATCTCACCCGGGCGATGGACTATTTCGATCTCGCGGCGGACCACGACGGCGTGCTGGCGAAGGCCTTCCAGGGCACGCCGACGCGCTTCTGCGTGATGTCCTTCACCTCCGACTGGCTGTTCCCGACCTCCGATTCGCGGGCGATCGTCCACGCCCTCAACGCGGCGGCGGCGCGGGTCGCCTTCGTGGAGGTGGAGAGCGACAAGGGGCACGACGCCTTCCTGCTCGACGAGCCGACGATGTTCTCGGCGGCCCGCGGCTTCATCGCGGCGGCGGCCCGGGAGCGCGGCCTGTGAGCGCGAGCGCCGAACCGCTGGCCCCGGCGGGCCTGCCCGAGGAGCCGGGCCTCGCGACCGCCCGCGCCGACCATCGGGTGGTCCTCGGCCTCGTCGAGGCGGGGGCGCGGGTGCTCGATGTCGGCTGCGGCGACGGCTCGCTGCTGGCGCTGCTGCGCGACCGGCGCGGCGTCGACGGGCGCGGCATCGAGCTGTCGCGCGAGGGCGTCAATGCCTGCCTCGCCCGCGGGCTGCCGGTGATCCAGGGCGACGCCGACACCGACCTCGCCGACTACCCGGACGACGCCTTCGACTACGTCATCCTGTCGCAGACGATCCAGGCGACGCGCCACCCGAAGATCGTGCTGGAGCACCTGCTGCGCATCGGCCGCAAGGCGATCGTGTCCTTCCCGAATTTCGGCCATTGGCGCATCCGGACCGAGCTGCTGCTGCGCGGGCGGATGCCGGTGACCGAGTACCTGCCGGACACGTGGTACGAGACGCCGAACATCCACCATTGCACGATCCGCGACTTCGTGGGCCTGTGCCATCTCGTGGGCGCCCGCATCGAGCGCGCCTCCGCTCTCGACGCGGAGGGCGAGCCGATGCGCTTCTCCCTGCCCTGGTGGATCTGGAATCTCGTCGGCGCCCAGGGGGTGTTCCTGCTGCGCCGGCGGTGAGGCGCGGGCTTCCAGGGGGCGTCAGGCGGCGAAGGCCGGGCCCGCGAGGCGGCGGGCATGGTCGCGCAGCGCCACGGGCCAATCCTCCGTGAGCGCCCGGAACCGCGCCCCGTCCCCCGCATAGAGCGCCCGCGCCGCCTCCTCGTAGCCCGGCGCGTTGCCCAGCATCGCCCCCATGAAGCGGTCGGCGGCCTCCTGCGCCTGCCGCACCGGCTCGCGCCCGCTCCCCCCGGCCCGGGCGGCCTCGACCAGCCGGCGCAGGGTCACCGAGGCCCCCCCGGGCTGGGCCGCGAGCCAGTCCCAGTGCCGCGGCAGCAGCGTCACCTCGCGGGCGACGACGCCGAGCTTCGGTCGGCCCGGCATCCGCGGCGCCTCGGGCGCGGCCTCCGCCGGCCTGAGCCGGGCCACGATCTCCGCGTCGCTGCCGCGCAGGTCGAAGTCGAGGGGCCGGCCGCTGCGGTCGTCGAAGACCTGGACCGGCGTTCCGTCCGCCCCGCCCTGGGCGGCCTTGACCGCGAGGGCCACCTCCCAGGGCACTCCGGATGCGAGCCGCCGTTCCCCCTGGAAGGCCGTGCAAGTCGAGCATGGGTCCATCGCGTCATCCTCCTCTGCCGGAGGAATGACCCGGGTGATATCCTGTCGTCAATATCACCCGGATAAAATTGGGAGGCCGTCGGCCCATGCGCCCCGCCCGGATCGTGCCCCTGGTCGTCGCCACGGCCCTGTTCATGGAGAACACGGATTCGACCGTGATCGCGACCTCCCTGCCGGCGATCGCGGCGGATCTCGGGGAGGATCCGATCGCCCTCAAGCTCGCGCTCACCGCCTATCTGGTGAGCCTCGCGATCTTCATCCCGGTCAGCGGCTGGATGGCCGATCGGTTCGGGGCCCGCACGGTGTTCCGCTGGGCGCTCGCCGTGTTCATGGCCGGCTCGCTCGCCTGCGCGGCGGCGGATTCGCTCGGCTGGTTCGTGGGCGCGCGCTTCCTGCAGGGCATGGGCGGGGCCATGATGGTGCCGGTGGGGCGCCTCGTGCTGCTGCGCAGCGTGCCGAAGGCCGAGCTGGTCCAGGCGCTCGCCACCCTGACCATCCCGGCCCTCGTCGGCCCGGTGATCGGCCCGCCGCTCGGCGGCCTCATCACCACGACGCTGCACTGGCGCTGGATCTTCTTCATCAACCTGCCGATCGGCTTCGCCGGCATCCTGCTCGCGACGCGCTACTTCGCCGATCTGCGCGAGGCCGAGCGCCCGCCCCTCGATACGACCGGCTTCGTGCTCTCGGGCGCGGGCCTCGCCAGCCTGATGCTCGGCCTCGCCTCGGGCGGGCGCCACCTGCTGCCGCCGGCGGTGTCCTGGGGCTGCACGGGGGCCGGGCTGCTGCTCCTCGCCCTCTACTGGCGTCACGCCCGCGGCATCGCCCATCCGCTGATCCGCCTCGATCTCCTGCGCTACCCGACCTTCCGCGCGGCGATCACCGGGGGCAGTCTGTTCCGCATCGGCACCGGGGCGATCCCCTTCCTGCTGCCGCTGATGCTCCAGCTCGGCTTCGGCCTCGATCCGCTGCATTCGGGCCTGCTCACCTTCGCGGCGGCGGCGGGCGCCCTGTTCATGAAGACGCTCGCCGCGCGCATCCTGCGCGCCCTCGGCTTCCGCACGGTGCTCACGCTCAACGCGGTGATCGCCGCGCTCCTCCTCGGGGCGAGCGGCCTCTTCACCCCGGCGACGCCGCACGCCCTGATCGTCGCGGTGCTGCTGGTCGGCGGCTGCTTCCGCTCGCTGCAATTCACCGCCGTCAACGCCATCGCGTATGCGGATGTCGATCCGCGGGACATGAGCGCGGCGACGAGCCTCGCCAGCGTCGCCCAGCAGCTCTCGCTCAGCGTCGGGGTGGCGTTCGGGGCCTTCGCGCTGGAGAGCGCCGCCCAATGGCACGGCCGGGCCGCGGTGCGGAGCGAGGATTTCTGGCCCGCCTTCCTGGCGGTGGCGGTCGTCTCGGGCCTGTCGACCTTCGCCTTCGCGCGGCTCTCGCCGACGGCGGGCGCCGAGGTCTCCGGCCACCGCCGCATCGAGACCCGGCCGACTGCGGACGCGACCTGACGCGAGATGAATTCGCGCCCGGCTCCGCTTTCAGTCTCCGTTCAGTCGCGCGGCTGTACGTAGGTGGAGTGAGCTTGGCGGTGGCGAAATCGCGCGCCGCCCGCGGCCTTCGGGGCCGATTGCGAACGAATTCGTCTCAAGGGAAACTGCCATGAAGCGCATCGTGTCCACCACCGTGGCCGCCATGACCCTGGCGGGCGTCGCCCTCGCGGGCGCCTCTCCGGCCGAGGCGCGCTGGCGGGCGGGTCCGGCCTTCGCCCTCGGTGCGGTGGGCGGGCTCGCCCTCGGCAGCGCCATCGCGGCGGGCTCGCGCCCGGCCTACGGTTATGCGCCGGCTTATGGATACGCGCCCGCCTACGGCTATGCGCCGGTCTACGATGCCGGGGAATGCTACACGGTCCGCCGCCGCGTGGTGGACGAGTTCGGCGACGTCTACATCCGCCGCGTGCGCGTCTGCGATTGATCCGCCGCCGGGGAGCGCGGGATCCCCTCTCCCAACCGGGAGAGGGGGGCGGCGCGCTTCCGTAGAAGTGGCTGCTGCGCCGTTCTTTTTCCCGTCCTGTGCGCGAGCAGAGTCCCGCTCGGGCAGGCCCCGCGGCGGCTCACGCCGCCTGCGGCTTGCTCACCTTCGCCTCGATCGCGTCCCACACCGCCACCGCGAGGTCGGGGCCGCCGAGGCGCTTGATCGCCCGGATGCCCGTGGGCGAGGTGACGTTGATCTCCGTCAGGTTGCCGTCGATGACGTCGATCCCGACCAGGATCAGGCCGCGCCGCCGCAGTTCCGGGCCGATCGCCGCGCAGATCTCGCGCTCGCGCGGCGTGAGTTCCGTCGCGCCGCCGGTCCCGCCCCGCACCATGTTCGAGCGGATGTCGTTCAGCGCCGGCACCCGGTTGACGGCGCCGAGCGGCGCGCCGTCGACCAGGATGATGCGCTTGTCGCCCTCCGAGATCTTCGGCAGGAAGCGCTGGATCACCCAGGGCTCGCGGAAGGTCTGGGAGAACAGGTCGAAGATCGAGCCGAAATTCGGATCCTCCGGCGTCACCCGCAGCACCGCCGCGCCGCCATGCCCGTGCAGCGGCTTCATCACCACGCTGCCGTGCTCGGCGCGGAACGCCTCGATCTCCTGGCGGTCGCGGGAGATCAGCGTCGGCGGCATCAACTCCGGAAAATGCGTGACGAACAGCTTCTCGGGGGCGTTGCGCACCTCGAAGGGGTTGTTCACCACCAAGGTCGCCGGGTGGATGCGCTCCAAGAGATGGGTCGCCGTGATGTAGGCGAGGTCGAAGGGCGGATCCTGGCGCATCAGCACCACGTCCACGGATGCGAGATCGATCGGCTCCGCCGACCCGAGGCTCGCATGCGCGCCCTCGACATCCTGTACGCGCAGGGGCTCGGCCCGGGCGGTGACCCGCCCGTCGCGCATGGACAGGCGGTCGGGGGTGTAGTGCAGGAGCGTGTGCCCGCGCGCCTGCGCTTCGAGCAGCAGCGCGAAGGTGGTGTCGCCCGCGATGCGGATGCTCTGGATCGGGTCCATCTGGACCGCGACGGTCAACGCCATGGAAGGAGGCCTCCGAGTGGCGGCGTTATCGGACCGCCCGGCGCGTCTGGCAACGGGGCCGTGTGCGGTGCACGAAAAAAGGCCCCGCTCGCCTGTGGGGGAGGGCGAGCGGGGCTTGGGATCGGGGAGGAAACGTCATGGAGACGTGACGAGGCAAGCAAGGGCCGGGCCAGCGGGCCTCATCCGGGTTCCGATGGATCGCGAGGCGATGGCCGGGGCAATCGCCTCGCGATGCGAGAACCGCATCACGCCTGCGGGTCCTCGGCGGGCCACGCCACGATCTGGTCGAGAAGCTCGTCGGTCTCGAACTCCTCCTCCGTTCCGGAGACGCGGCCCCGCACCGAGATGCCGGCCTCGTGCACGGTCGCGCGGTTGCCCGAGACCAGCGGGTGCCACCAGGGCAGGTCGCGCCCCTCGCGCACGAGGCGGTAGGCACAGGTCGGCGGCAGCCAGGGGAGCGTACGGACCGCCTCCGGCGTCAGGCGCACGCAATCCGGCACGCGGCGCTGGCGGCCCGGATAGTCCCGGCAGCGGCAGGCATGGCTGTCGAGGAGAGTGCAGGCCACGTCGGTATGATGGATCTCGCCCGTATCCTCGTCCTCGAGCTTGAGCAGGCAGCAGCGTCCGCAGCCGTCGCACAGGCTCTCCCATTCCTGCGGGGTCATGGCGTCGAGGCTCTTCTCGCGCCAGAACGGCGATGCGGGCGCGGCGGCCTTGGAATGCGCGGCCAAGACGGTAATCCTTCAGGTCGAAATCTCGGGGGAGGGGAGGTCCGCTTCCCTCTGCCGCAGCGGCGCGCCCCGCACAAGCGCGGCCGGACGATGTTGCGGCCCGCCTGCGACCTCACGCCCCGGGGCGCGCCGCACGTCTTCGGGCGAGGGAGGGGGGATCCCTCCTGCGGCGGCCGCGTTTTCCCCGTTCAAGCGCGGCCGTGGCCGCACCGTCTCGCGGTTCGCGCCGAGATTGGGTAAACCTGATCGATCGTCCGGCGCGCGAGTGGCCGGGCCGCCATGAAAGTGACGCCGTGCCGCTGAACTGGCTCTCCTCGCTCTGGACGCGTCTCGGCCGCGCGGCCCTCGGCTTCGATGCGTGGCTGAACGCGAGCCTCTACGAGGGCGGGCGCGGCCTCGGCGAGACCTACGAACGCTATGCGGAGGCGATGCGCCGCCGCTTCACGGTGCGGGGGCCCAAGCGCGCGGTGCTCGACCTCGCGAGCGAGGCCGTCACCCTCACGCTCGGCGGCGCCGTGGTCATGCTGACGCTCGCGCAACCCGCCTTCAACCAGACGAGCGAGAACTGGCTCAAGGCGCAGGACCTCGCCGTGACCTTCCTCGACCGCTACGGCACCGAGGTCGGGCGCCGCGGCATCAAGCACGACGATTCGCTGCGCATCGACGAGTTTCCCGACATCCTGATCAAGGCGCTGATCTCGACCGAGGACCGGCGCTTCTACGATCACCTCGGCATCGACCCGATCGGCACCCTGCGGGCGCTGACCGTGAACGCCCGCGGCGGCGGCCACGTGCAGGGCGGCTCCTCGCTCACCCAGCAGCTCGCCAAGAACCTCTTCCTCACCAACGAGCGCACGCTCCAGCGCAAGATCAACGAGGCCTTCCTGGCCCTCTGGCTGGAATGGCACCTCACCAAGAACGAGATCCTCAAGCTCTACCTCGACCGCGCCTATATGGGCGGCGGCACCTTCGGGGCGGCGGCGGCGGCCGACTATTATTTCGGCAAGAACCTCAAGGACATCTCGCTGGCCGAGGCCGCCATGCTGGCGGGCCTGTTCAAGGCGCCGACGAAATACGCGCCGCACGTGAACCTGCCGGCCGCCCGGGCGCGCGCCGCGGACGTGCTGCGCAACATGGTGGAGGCCGGCTACCTCACGGAAGGTCAGATCCAGTCGGCCCTGCGCAACCCGGCGACGCCGGTCACGCGCTCGCGCGACATCAGCGCGGATTACTACCTCGACTGGGCCTTCGGCGAGGTGAAGCGCCTCGCCGACGAGGGCAAGCTGAAGAAGGAGCGGGTGCTCGTCGTCAAGACGCCCCTCGACCTCGCCATTCAGCGCCGGGCCGACCAGGCGGTGGAGAACATCCTGCGCCAGTTCGGCGACGCCTTCGACGTCGAGCAGGCCGCCCTCGTCACCATGGATCCGGACGGCGGCGTGCGGGCGATGGTGGGCGGCTCCGATTACGGCCAGAGCCAGTTCAACCGCGCCACGGACGCGCTGCGCCAGCCGGGTTCCTCGTTCAAGCCCTACGTCTACGCCGCAGCCCTCGCCACCGGGCAGTGGCGGCCCGACAGCAAGGTGGTGGATTCCCCGGTCTGCATCGGCAATTGGTGCCCGGCCAATTACGGCCGCTCCTTCGCGGGCTCCATGCCCCTGTGGATCGCCGTCGCCAAGTCGATCAACACCATCCCGGTCAAGTTCTCGATCGCCATGGGCAAGGCGATGGGCGAGACGCACGAGGCGCGCGCCGCCAAGCTCGGCCGGGCCAAGATCATCGAGACCGCCCACCGCATGGGCCTCACCACCAACCTCGTCGATTCGGTCTCGCTGCCGATCGGCTCGGCGGAGGTGACGGTGATCGACCAGGCAGCGGGCTACGCGGTCTTCGCCAATGGCGGCAAGCGCGCCAAGCCCTATGCGGCGTCCGAGATCCGCACCTCCGCCGGCGAGGTCATCTACCGCCACGACACCAACGAGCCGCCGCCCGAGCAGGTACTCTCGACCCGCGTCGTCGCCGACATGAACTACATGCTGAACAAGGTCGTGGAGGAGGGCACCGGCCGCAAGGCCCAGGTCGAGGGCGTGAAGACGGCGGGCAAGTCCGGCACCACCAACGCCTACCGCGACGCGTGGTTCGTCGGCTACACGGGCAATCTCGTCACGGCGGTCTGGTACGGCAACGACGACCATACCTCCACCAAGAACATGACCGGCGGCTCGCTCCCCGCCATGACCTTCCACGAGGTGATGGGCCCCGCCCACCAGGGCATCGAGCTGAAGCCGATGCCGGGCTTCGAGAACGACAAGCCCGGCGCGGTCGCGGCGAACAAGGCGCCTGCCCCGACGCCGCCGCCGGGCGCGCCGCCCGGCGCGTTGTCGCGGCGCTCCTTCGAGGTGATCGGCGGCATCGGCAGCCTGTTCCGCACCGTGGAGCCGGCGCCGGGCCGCTCCGCCCTGCGGGAGGTCGGCAGCGCCGGCAGCTTCGCGGAGAGCGGGCGCCCGGCCGGCCGCTTCGCGACGCCGTGACCGCGCACCTCACCCTCCGGCGCGTCTCCTGCTAAACACGGCCGCGATGCTCACCGAGAGACTTGCCCGCGCCCCGGCGGAACCGACCGCCCGGACCGCTCCCCTCGGCCCCGCCCTGCGGCGGGCGCGGATCGTCCTGCGGCGCTCGCCCCTCAACCCGCGCCGGACCGGGGTGGTCGGTCTCGTCGTCTACGCGCTGGCCCTCGGCCTCGTGCTCGGCCTTGCCAGTGCCAACTGGGCGACGCGCGGGCGCTATCCGTTCGGCGGCGTCGCCCTCAACGCCTGGACGGCGTGGCCGCGCGTCGGCTCGCGGGAGGCCGATCCCTATACGCGCGCGATCCACGCCCGCACCGGCGAGGTCCCGATCGCGCTCGGCGAAGGCCTGTTGCTCACCGCCATCGTCGACGATGCCGGGCAGCGCCTCTCACCGGCCTGCACCTACCGGATCTCGGGCGCGACGCCGCCCTCGCGGGCCTGGACGCTCACCGCCGAGCGCCGCCGCCGCGCCGCGCCGCCCGCCGCCGACGGGCCGCGGCGCGGCTTCACCTCCACGGAGGTGCTGCGCGACCAAGCCGGACACTTCGCCATCACCCTCGGCCCCACGGTGCAGCCGGGCAATTGGCTGCCGATGCCGGACGGAGAGGGGGGCTTGCGCCTCGTGCTGCGCCTCTACGACACGCCGGTCGCGGCGAGCACCGGCGTGCTCGAGCGCGAGGGCGTTCCCTCCATCACGCGCGTGGGGTGCGACGGATGAGCCAGGGCGGACGCTTCCTCCTCGCCACGCTCTGCGGCCTCGTGCTCGCGGGCATCGTCCACATCACGGTGGTGATGGCGATCCCCTACCTGTCGGCGAACGACGCCTTCTCGCGCACCCGGGCGACGCTCAGCAACGACACGTCCGTGCTGATCCACGCGGCCGAGACCGGCGGTCCGCCCGAGGCGGCGGAGGGCTGGCTGCCCCCGCAGGACCCGGCGGTGGCGGTGGGCGTCTGCGCCTACGACCTCGACGACGGGCCGGTGCGGATCTCGGCGGAGACGGGTTCGCTCCTCGAATCGATCTCGGTGCACGGGCGCGGCGGCGCCTTCTACGCGGTGACCGACCAAGCCGCGGTGAAGGGCAACATCGAACTCGTCATCATGACACGCCGCCAGTTCGACGAGGCGCTCGCCAGCGCCGACGAGGACGAGCGCAACCGCGACGTCCGCATCGTCGCCCCGGGCCGCGAGGGTTACGTCGTGGTGCGGGTTCTGGCGGCCCTGCCGAGCCAGCAGACGCTCGCCAACGCGGCGGCCCGCTCGGTCTCCTGCACCATCGACGGGCCGGACGAGTAGGGGCTTCCGGATCCGTCTGGTGCGCGCGTCAGCCCTTGGTGACGATCGCGGCCTGCGCTCCGGCGCCCGGGACCGGCGCGAGGCCGCAGCGCGCCTCGGCATCCACCGGCAGCAGCGGATCGAGCAGCCGGCGCCGGGCGGTGAGGAAGGCCAGCGTGCGCTCGACCCCGATCGCCTCCTCGCCCGGCACCGTGACGAGCAGGTGCTCCAGGGCGTAGCGATAGGCCTGCTCGCGCAGGGAGGCCTCGCGGCGCACCCAGGCGATCAGGCAGCGGTTCTCGGCGACGCGCATCGCGGCGCTGCGCACGTCCTCGTCGTCGAGGGTGCGGATGAAGGGCAGGCTGCGCAGCCGGTTCAGGTCGGCCCGCACCACGCGGGCGGCGGTGTCGGCGAAAGCCGGGATCAGGCGCCCGTCGGCCGTGACATCCTCGGACAGCAGGCGGTAGCGCGAGACCGGCGAGCGCGCGTCCTCCGCCATGATCGCCTCGAAATAGCCGGCCGGGTCGGGGCTGCGCCAATCGGCCGGCAGCACCCGGGCCCGGGTGAGGTTCGCCAGCGTCGCCTCGAACAGTGAGCGCTCGCGTGCGGGCATCAGGTAGCGCCACGCGCGGTCCCGCAGGGTCCGCTCGTCCTCGGTGAAGGGAAAGAGCGAGGCGGCCTCGCTGCGCTCGCGGGCGGCCAGCGTGCCGGCCGCATCGATCAGGCTGTTCCAGGCGGTGGGGGCGGGACGGCCGAAATCCCCCTGCTGCACGCAGGAGGCGATGACCGGCAGCGCCAGCAGCAGGATGGGGCGGGCGAAGAGGCCGCGCAGGGGCATCCGCGCCTCAGCCGCGCTTGCGCAGATCGGTGCCCGACGGCTCGGCGGGCCGCGGCGCAGGCTCGCACGGCCGCTCATAACGCACTCCCGTGAACAGCAGGATGGCGCCGCGCTCCGGCTCAGCAGTCTCCGGCCGGCGCGTCCGCGGTGCGGATGCCGGAAAGGGGACGATCGTTGCCGTGCCGCGAAACTTCTGGCCGCCCATCTCCGCCTCCCAAATCCGAGGACCCTCCGGGAGCCGCCGTCCTGACGGCGACACGTTGGCTGCCCCCTGAAAAAGCACGGCGTGGTTAACGGATGGTTTCAGGCGGTCCTCCGGCGGGGCGCGGCCGTAAACCCTCCGTGACTGCGCCACACCGCTATCCCCGTTGTCCCCAGGCCGCCCCGGCAGCCTTTCCGACAGGCTTAAGCGACGCTTTACGCGCGGCTTCGTAGTCTCGCGGACGTTCGTACTGCGTACCAGATCGCCCATGTCACGCTCAGCCGTCGACGCCCTGCCGGATCTCTCCGGCCTCCTCGAACTGGCGCAGGATCGCCGGCTCGACATGAAGCCGGTGCTCCTGCGGGTGCAGACGGACCTGTTCCGTGCGGCGCCCGCCCGGGATCCCGGCACGATCCGGGCTTTCGAGTCCCTGGCCTGCGGGCTCATCCCCACCGTGGACGCGGCCACCGCTGCCATCGTGGCCGAGAAGCTCGCGCCGCTCGCCGACACGCCGCAGAGCGTGCTGGTCCTGCTCGCGGCTCATGGCGGCGAGGCCCGCGACGCCGTGCTGGCGCTGAGTCCGGTGCTGACCACCGAACTCCTCGACGCGGCCGAGAACGGCCCGGCCCGGGACGCCGTGATCGCCCGCCGGAGCGATCTCAGCCGCGCGGTGATCGACGATCTGACCCTGCGCGACGATCCGGCGGTGGACCTCGCCCTGGCGGGCAACTCCCAGGCCCGCCTCGACGGGCCGGCCCTGGAGCGTCTCGTGTCGCGCGCCCGCCGCCGCCCCGATCTCGCTGCCCGGCTCGTCGCCCGCGACGACGTGGCCGCGGTCGATCTGGCGCCGCTCTACCTGGAGGCGGCGCCCGAGCGGCGCGCCGCCATCCGCCAGGGCATCGCCGCCCGTGCCGCCCTGCGCCCCCGATCGCGCCCGCTGGTGCGCGGCCTCGGCGAATCCCTCAAGACCTTCGCGCTGCGCGGCGAGCGGGCCAAGATCGAGGCGGAGCTGTCCGCGGCCCTCGGCTTCGGGGCGGTGGCCTGGAATTTCTCCGAGCCGCGGCGCCAGGATCTGCTCGCTCTCGCCATCCGGGCGGCCGGGCTGCTCGAGGAGGAGGCGGTGTACCTGTTCCTGCGCCTCGACCCGGCGATCGGCCGTTCGGTGGAGGCGGTGTTCGCGCTCGCCAGCCTGTTTCGGACGACCGAGCCCACCACCGCCCGTGACCTGCTCGCTGCCATCCTCGGCGAGGAGCCGGCCGAGCGCGTCGCCACCCCCGAGCAGCACCGGCCCGTGCATGGCCCGGCCTCGCCGAAGCTGCGTCCGGCCACGGTGTCCCTGCGCCCGGTCCTGCCGGAGCGCACGCGCAAGACCCAGTGATCGGCCCCCGCGATGGGGGGCCGCCTCAGCGCTCCGTCGCGAGGTCGAGGAAGTGGCGCCCCTCGCGGTCGTCGATCTCGACGATCCAGAGATCGGGATCGAAGCGCATCTCCTTGACGATCCGGGCCTCCACGTCCGGCGGCAGGGCCTCCTGCATCAGCGCCTCGAAGCGCCGCGTGCCGTCGTCGTCGGCATCGAACAGGGCCTGCGGGGCCGGGCCGTAGAGGTCGGCGCGGCCGTCGAGCCGGTCGACCTTGACGAAGATCGCCCCGGCCTCCGGCGCCCCCCGCCGCCGCTGGACGGCGCTCACGCCCTCGACCGCGCAGCGGCGCAGATGCGCGGCGACCCAGAAATCGGAGCGAAGGCGGGCCATCGTGGTTCCCTTCGGGCGGACAGATCGGGCCGGCCCTCGGGGCGCGCGGCCGGCGGGTCCCTGCTTAGTCCGATCGAGCGGGATCGCTCAACGGTGACGGTGCGGGGAGCGCCCCTCCCGGAATGAGGCTGACCGTCCGGCCGGGCGCATGGTCCGAGGGAGCGGGATCTCCCGCCCGCTCTCACCCTCGCCGCGGCCTCAATGCGGCGCGAGGCCCGACCGGCTGGCCAGCTCCTTGAGGGTCCGGTTGGCGACGTCAGGTGTGCCGGGCAGGTGCCGCTCGCGCTCGAAGCGGGCGATCGCCGCCCGGGTGGCCGGGCCTGCCACCCCGTCGACGGCGAGAGGGCCGTAGCCGAGCTTCACCAGCGCCTTCTGGGCGAACATCACCTGGGGATCGCCCTTGCGCTCACCCGCCGCATCGCGGGGAGCATCGACCTTCTTCACCGAGACCGGGGGCTTGGGACCCGGTGCCACGGCCGGTTCGGGCCGTGTGGGCGGCACCTCCGCACGCGGGCGCGGCGGGGGGAGGGAGGCCAGGGATTTCTGGCTGGGGGAGGCCGGGCGCGGCGTCGCCTCACGGGGCGTGACGGCCTCGCGGGGCGGAGCGCCCTCCCGGGGCGCCACCGAGGCGGTGGCCTGCGCGTCGCCGCGGATCAGCTCGCCGATGCCGTCGCGGGGCGGCGACGCCCTCGCCGCCTTGACCGGACGGGCTTCGGGGGCTGCGGGCTTGGCGAAGAGGGGGGCGGGGTGGCGGCCGTTCTGGAAGCTCAGCGCGTTGACCGCCACCGCCGCCGTGGCGGCGAGAACGAGGACGCCGCCGACGATGGCGGCCGGGTGGCGCAGCACCGCGTCGAGGCCCTCGCGCAGGCGCGCGACGGTGGGCGGCGGGGCCGGCCGGGGCACGGGGCCGCGCCGGACCGGCGCCCGTCCGCTCCGGGCGCGCGGCACCGGCCGCGCCTCGGGCGTGAGCGTCAGGTCCGTCTCACGGGGCCGGGCGGGCGCCTCGGGCATCGGGTCTCCTGCGTGTCGGGCTGGACCTGAGGTCGGCAGAAATGCCTCGTGCGATGGTGCTTAGCTGGCGCGCAGCAGCGGCACGGCGGCGGCCTCCGGAAGCGGTGCCGTGCGGATCGCCACCGGCTGGCCCGCCCGCGGACCGCCCCGGCAATCGAGGGGCAGGGCGACCACCACCCGGGTGCCGCGGGCGACCGAACTCTCCAGCATCATCTCGCCGTCGTGCAGACCGACGAGGCCGCGCACCACCGAGAGGCCGAGCCCGGTGCCCTCGTGCATCCGCGCATAGGCCGCCGGGTCGCCCGCCTGGAAGAAGGGGTCGCCGAGCCGCGGCAGGTCCGCTTCGGCGATGCCGATGCCGGTATCGGTCACGGAGAACTCGACGCGGTCGAAGGCCTCCCGCACCGAGACCGTGATGCGCCCGCCGCGCGGGGTGAACTTCACGGCGTTCGACAGGAGGTTGATCAGCATCTGGCGGCAGGCGCGCGGATCCGCCGTCAGTTCCGGCAGATCCCGGGGCACGTCGCGCAGGAGTTCGACCCCGCCCTGATCGGCCCGCAGCTGCATCAGGTCGCAGCAACCGTTCACCAGGGCGCGCAGGTCGAAGGGCTCCGGGGCGAAATCGAAGCTGCCGCTCTGGATCTTGGTCAGATCGAGGAGGGCGTTCACCACCTCCAGGAGGTGACGGCCGGAATTCTGGATGATGGTCGCGTATTCGCGCTGCCGCTCCGGCGGCAGGGTGATGTCGGTCCCCGCCGAGAGCATCTCCGAGAAGCCGATGATCGCGTTGAGCGGCGTACGCAGCTCGTGGCTCACCACCGCGAGGAAGCGGCTCTTCACCGCGTCGGCGCGCTCGGCCTCCGCGCGGGCCCGGTCGAGCTCGGCGGCGTGGCGGTAGTGCTCGGACACGTCGCGGGTCACAGCCACCACGGCGGCTTGACCGGGGGCCGATGCGGCGTCCGCGCCGAGGGGCACCCGGTGGGCGCGCATCTCGGCCCAGATCACCCGGCTCGGCTCGCTCGAGGCGGGCACGTCGGCGTGCAGCCGGAACTGCACCGTCACCGGCCCGTCGAGGAGCGCCGCATCGCTGATGGCCTTCAGGAAGGCGGGCCGGTCCGAGACGTGGACGCGGGCCAGCATGCCGCGGCCGAGGAGCGTCTGCGGCGCCGCCCCGGCGAGGCGGACCGCGCCGCGGCTCGCCTGAAGGACGCTGCCGTTGCGGTCGTGCCAGGTCACCAGATCGTCGACGACGTCGAGGAGCAGGGCGTTGCGGGCGGAGGCCGCGCGCAGGCGGTCGCTCCAGCTGCCCTCGCGCCGCCGGTACTCGATCGCGAGCGAGAGCACGTGGCAGATCGCCAGGATCGCGAAGATCGGCATCGCGAGCGCCGGGGGCCAGCCGAGCAGGGGCTCGCTCGCCGGTCCCATCAGGGCGATCGCGACCGCCCCGGCCGCCGAGAACCCGGCCGCCAGGATGGCGGCCCGGTGCGTCCCGGCCATCAGCGCCTCGATCGGAACCATCACGAGCCACATGCAGGCGGGCGAGGCCGAGCCGCCCGAGAGATGGGCGAGGCAGACCACCAGGCCCGCATGGGCCGCGGAGGAGAGGATGTGCGCCGTCGTGAGACGCCCCGTCCGCGCGAGGGCGATGGCGGCCACCACCGGCAGCAGCAGGCAGACCACCAGGGCCGTCTCGATCAGCGACGGCACCCCGCGCCACAGCAGGTAGGGCGGCAGCATCGCCATGGTGACGGCGCCCGTGGCGAGGCGCGAGATCAGGAACCGCTCGTGCCGGCCCCGCTCCCCGGATTCCTCCGAGACCGAGTCGTGCACGAGGCCCGCGAGGCGGGCGTCGATCAGGGTCGCCAAGGCTTCGTTGATACGCACACCGCCACGCCGGCGCTGGCGACCCTAGGGGTCTCCCGCGCTCCCTCGACTCGAACGCCCCGACCCTCGCAGAGCCGGCTTAAGCGATCGTTAGACGGCCCGGCCGCGGCGGGTGCGGCGGCGCACGCGGCTCCGCCCGGGCGCGTCAGCCGGTCATGGCGCGCGCGCCGTAACCCGCGCGCTGGAGCGCCTGCGCCACGTCGAGCGCCTGCGTGTCCGTGGTGACCGCGACGCGGCCGTGCTCCAGGTCGACGCTGACCGCCGCCTCCGGGTCGAGACGCTGGATCGCCCGGGTGACCGCGTTGACGCAGCCCGCGCAGGTCATGCCCTCGACCTGCATCAGCAACTCCACCCGTTCTCCCTCGGCGGGACGCTGTCCCTGATGCGCCATCGTCGGGTCTCCTCGGCCTCGATCCGCGGCGGATGCCGCCCGCGCGATGTCGGCTTCGACCGGGCGCACGGCAAGAGGGGAGGGAGCGGGCGAGAAGCGTGGGCGAGAAGCGTGGGACAGTGGCCTCCCGGCGTCTTGCGGGCGCGCCGGGCCTCGGCGACAACGTCGGTGGAGGCGTCCGGCCCCGCACCGCACCGTGAAGGAGACACACCGCCATGGCCCCGACGAGCGGCCATCGTGCCGAAGGGCCATCCGCGGGATTGATCTCTCTCTGCCTCGCCTCCCTGCTGGGCGGCGGTCTGTGCCTCACCGTCGCCTTCCTGTCCGCGCCCGCCCTCGGCGTGGTGGCGGGGCTCGGGCTCGTCTGGGCCATCGGCGCGAGCGTGGCTGCGGGTTTCGGCTGGCGGCGCGCCCGCCGCGCCGCCGCGCAGGCGGACAAGCTCTCGGGCGAGGTCGATCTCCTGTCCCGGCGGCTCCTCGCCCTGGAGCAGCGCCCCGGGGGGGCCGCCCCGCCACCGGACGGGGGCCAGACCGACCGTCTCGGCGATGCGGTGGCCGAGGTGACGGCGGAGATCGGCCTTCTCGGCGGCATCGTGCGGGAACTCGCCGTCACGGTCGCGGCGCAGGACGGGGAGATCGGCCGGCTGAAGGACCTCGCCACCGCGCCGCCCCCCGTCGCCGCCGCCCCGCCCCCGGCCCCCGTGCCGCCCCCGGCCCCCGCGCCACTGCCCGAGCCGAAGGTGCTGCCGCGCTCGACGCCCGTGCGCCCCTTCGTGCCCGAGGCGGCGCTGCCCCGCCCCGCTCCCGCATCGGATGCCGCCCTGCGGCAGCGCCAGGACGAGATCCTGGCGACGCTCACCAGCGGCGGGCTCGAAGTCCATCTCCAGCCCATCGTCAGCCTGCCCCAGCGCAAGGTGGCCTTCTACGAGGCGCTGGCGCGGCTGAGCGTCGGCGGCGCGCGCCTCACGCCCGCGGAATTCATGCCGACGCTGGAGCGGCACGGCCGCACCACCGAACTCGACCGGCTGATGCTGGCCCGGGTCACGGCGATCTGCCGCCAGCTCGCCGCGCGAGGGAGTGCGGCGGCGGTGATCTACGCCCTCACGCCGAGTTCCCTGTTCGAGCCGGGCTTCCTGCGGGCGCTCGGCCGCCTCGTCGAGGTACATGCGGAACTCGCCGGCCGGCTGATCCTCGGCCTGCCGCAACGCAGCCTGCGCAGCCTCGATGCCGAGCAGGTCGCGGCCCTCGCGGCCCTGCGCGAGCGCATCCTGTTCGCCCTGGACCGCGCGGTGGACCTGCGCTTCGACGGGCCGGCTTTGGCCGCGCAAGGGGTCGCCTACGTGAAGGTGCCGGCCGACCTGCTGCTCGGCCGCACTGCTCCCGGCGGGGATCTCGCGCCGGAGGATCTCGCCTCGGTGCTGGGGCGGGTGGGCCTGCGCCTCGTCGCCGAGGGCGTCGAGCGCGAGAGCGACGTTCCCGACCTCATCGACCTCGACCTGCCATTCGCGCAGGGCAACGTGTTCTCGCCCCCGCGGATCGTCCGACCCGAGGTGCTCACGCCGCCCGAGCCGCCCCCCGAGCCGGAGCCGCCCGCCCCCGAGGACCCGCCGGTGCGGCGCTCGTTCCGCGACTTCCTGCGGCGCGCGGTGTGACGGGGAGATCCCGGACCGGGGCAAGTGTCGGACCTGGGCAAGTGTCGGACGACTGGTCCGGGGTGCTTCGAGGGGCCAGCCTTGCGCCGGCCCCTTCTGCATGAGGCTCGTGGCCGATTCCACGGCCGTTCCGAAAACCGCTCCGGTGTTGGAGGTGCCCGGGCCGCGAGGCGGCGGCTGGATCAGGCCGCGGCCGCCCGCTCCTGCGGAGCATCCTCCGCCATCCGGAAGGCGATCAGGGTCATGTCGTCGCGTCTCGCCTGCTCGCCCCGATAGGCCGCGAGATCCGCCTCCAGGGCCGCGATCTGCTCGGGCAGCGGCCGGCCGGCCCGGGGGACGAGGCGGTCGGCGACGCCGCGATGGCCGAGCAGCCGGGCCGGAGCACCGGGGGCGGGGGAGCCCATCTGGTCGGTGATTCCGTCCGTCATCAGGTAGAAGGTCGCCCCGGGCGTCACCGCCATCACCGCGTCGCGCTCCGGCAACGCCTCCCGCCCGGTGTGGGGATAGCCGAGGCCGCGCCGCCCGCCGCGCTCCCGGGTCGCGACCCCGTCGCGGATGCACGTCAGCGACAGGCCCGCCCCCGCGAAGCGCAGGGTGCGCTCCGCCGGATCCCAGATGCAGATGCCGCAATCGAGGCCGTCGTCGGATTCCGCGCCGCGGCCGTCCTGGCGCAGCTGGGTGCGGACGATCGCGTCGAGACCGGCCAGCAGGGCGGCGGGCGAGCGCAGGCCGCGCTCGTGCAGCAGCCGGTCGAGGGCCGTGGCCACGATCAGGGTCAGGAAGGCGCCGGGCACGCCGTGGCCGGTGCAATCCGCCGCCACGATCACGCTGAGGCCGTCGATCTCCTCCAGCCAGAAATAGTCGCCGCCGACGAGGTGCAGGGGCTCCCACAGCACCGCCACGTCGAGCCCGGAGCCCGCGAGCGCCGCCCTGTCGGGCAGGACCGAGGTCTGGATGCGGCGCGCATAGGCGATGCTCTCGATCACCTGCCGGTTGGCCTGGGCCAGCTCCGCATGGGCCCGCTCCAGCTGCTGCAGGAGCTGGCGAGCCTCGTCGCCCGAGCGCAGGCCCTCGACCATGCGGTTGAAGGCCGAGGAGATCGCGTCGATCTCGTTGCTCGGCCGGTAGGCGCCGCCCAGATCGACCGCGGTCCAGCGCTTGTGCTCGACCTCGCGCATGGCGGCGAGCAGCCGGTTGAGCGGGCCGAGCACGTGCCGGCGCACGTTGGCGTGCAGGGTCAGCACGAAGGCGAGCATCAGCACGAGGCTGGTGCCGAGCGCCAGCAGGGCCTGCTTCTCGGCATTGACCCGGAGGTCCTCCGCCGAAAGGGCGATCGTGAGCGTGCCGGACGGGCGGCCCTCGCCGGGGCCGGCGAGGTCGGCGCTCGCCTGGATGAGGTCGAAGGAGCGCTTGCGCGGCATCTCGCCCGCGCTGGCGACGAGGTGCCCCTCCGCGTCGCGCAGGGCCGCGTAGCGGAAGGCCGGATCGAGGGAGAGCGCCTGGAGGGGGGCGCTCGCGGAGTCCGGTGCCCGGATCCCGTCGGCGCGAGCGAGGGCGGCGGCGGTGACGCCGGCGAGCAGGTTCGCCCGCTCGCCGTAGAGCCGCAACTGGTCAGTGTAGTTCACGCAGGCTATGCCGGCCTGGGTGAGCAGCACCACCACCGCGATCACCGGATAGATGCGCAGGAACAGGGTGTGGGCGAGGCTGTCGAGGTCACGGCCACGGGCGGCGCCGCGCAGGGCGCCCGGCCGCATGATGCCCGCGACGGCTCCCTCCTCGACCTCGTGGAAGCCGAGCTGCGTCAGCGCCTCGCCGCGGCGGAGGGGTCCGGCGCCGCGCAGCGCGCCGCTGCGGCGGGCCGGGGCCCCGGCCTCGCTCATGGCTTGGCAGTTCGTGGCCTGGCCGCTCATGGCCTGGTCGCTCATGGCCTGGCCTCGACCGGGACGGCCTCGGCGCAGACGCAGTTCCGGCCCGCGGCCTTGGCGGCGTAGAGGGCGGCGTCGGCCCGCCGCAGCATGTCCGGCAGGCCGTCCTCCGCCCGCAGCACGGCGAGCCCGATGCTCACGGTGACCGAGAGCGGGCCCTGGCTCGTGGCGATCGGAGCGGCGGCGACCGCGAGGCGCAGACGGTCGGCCAGCGCCATCCCGGCCGGCCCGTCCGTGTCGGCGAGCAGGACGGCGAATTCCTCCCCGCCCATGCGGCCGATGGCATCGAGCGAGCGCAGGTGCCCCCGGCAGACGCCCACGAAGGCGATGAGGGCCGCGTCGCCCGCCCCGTGGCCGAACCCGTCGTTGATCATCTTGAAGCGGTCGAGGTCCAGCATCAGCAGGCAGGCCGGATTGTGGCTGCGCTGGCTGCGGGCGGTCTCGCGCTCGGCGATCTCCAGGAAGCGGCGGCGGGCGAGGGCTCCGGTGAGATGGTCGGTATCGGCGAGGCGGCGCAGCTCCGCCTCGAGCCGGATCCGCTGCTCGATCTCGCTCGACAGGGCCTCGTTGAGCGCCTGGAGCTCGCGCTGCTGCTCGGCGAGGCGGAGATTGGCGCGCTGCAGGTCGCCCTGCATGCGGTCGCTCAGGCGGACGAGGCGGCGCTGCTCGCGGTAGCCCCGGCGATAGGCGCCGGCGAGGTCGCGCACGCCGTCCGCGACCTCGGCGAGGCCCGCGAGCATCACCTCGGTGCGGCCGAGGACCGCCTCCTCGGTGTCGAACAGGCTGAACGCGTCGCCCGTGGCGTCGCGCGGCACCTCGGCCACCACGGGCTTGCGCACGCTCATCCCTGGGCCTCCTCGGCGAGTTCGAATCGGGCATGCTCGAAATCGGCGGCGAAATCCTCGCCCGCCTCGGCGATGGTGTCGTCGCCCGGCGCGTAGAGCCAGCGGATCGTGATCGGGCGGCCCTCCGCCGCCGCATCCTCCAGCGGCATGAACAGGTTCATCAGCGCCTTGGCGCTCGACGAGTTGAAGTAGGCGAGGGCGAGCTCGAAGGTCAGGGGCGCTGCGCCGCCCCCGGCCAGGTGGCCGCGCAGGGCCTGGAGCAGCGGGCCGAAGAACGCGGCCGCGTCCTCCGGATAGGACTCGCCGCGCATGACCAAGCGGCCGGCCGGAAAGTCGAAATCGATCTGAGGCGAGCGCTCGGTCGCCGGGATCTGGATGCGATCCATCGAGATAACCTCGTCTCTCAGATGTACGCCTTGAGGCAGAACAGGCTGAGATCGTCGTTGATGTTCTGGAAGCCGTACTCGACCGGCGCGCTCGACCGCCGGGCGATCTCGATGAGACCGATGCTGCCGCCGAGGCTGCCCTCGTCCGGCGGCTGGCGCAGCTTCTCGCGGTAGAACCGCTTCAGCTCCTCCGCCGAGAGGCCGGCAAGATGGTCGAGGCGCGCGCGCAGGGCGGGCACGTCGCGGCTCTGCACCTCGTTGGCGCAGACCACGAAGAAGCGCCCCGCCTCCGCGCCGACCGCGATCATGCCGGCGCTCACGCGCGGGGTAGGCGGCACGCCCCCGGCCACCTTCTGGGCCGAGTAGCGGATGATGTTCTGAGCCTGCTCCACGAAGACCGAGAACACGCGCTTGGCGATCGAGGCCTCGGTCTCCTGCTGCTGCATGCGCAGCTTCAGCACCTCGCCGAGGGAGAACATCACGTTCTCCGACAGGTCCCCGCCGAAGGACAGGATGATGCCGTTGCGTTTCGACGCCTCGTGAAAGGCCATGAAGTCGTTTGCGAGCAAGGCCGTCTCCTCGCCGGGCGGTGCCGACGGGATCTCCCGATGGCGAAGCCCGCCGCCCAGGTCAGCCATAGCAGCGCGGTCTCAACGGAATCTTACTTGGCTCGGCGACGGCAAACCATAAAAATACGCTATACTGGGTTCGAGGCAATCAAGCTAATCGCTGAATTTCTCGGCAACATGCCCATTTGAGAAACAGATTTCGTGATCGCTCACGGGGCGGCCCGTGAGGCGCGGGGCGCGCCGTGGCGCCCCGCGCGAGCGGTCGCGCTCACGGCGTCAGCGGGCAGCCGCTGTCCTTGGCGGAGAGGAACGCCTTGTCGCCCGGGATGGTGGCGAGGAGCTTGTAGTAGTCCCAGGGGGCCTTCGACTCGTCGGGCGTCTTCACCTGGAACAGGTACATGTCGTGGACCATGCGGCCGTTGGCCTGCACCTTGCCGCCGCGGCCGAAGAAGTCGTCGACGGGCAGCTCGCGCATCGTCCTCACGACGGCCTCGGTCTCGTCGGTGCCGGCGGCCTGGACCGCCTTGAGGTAGTGCGCCACCGACGAGTAGGTGCCGGCCTGGATCATGCTCGGCATCCGGCCGAAGCGGGCCATGTAGCGCTTGGCGAAGGCGCGGCTCTGGTCGTCGAGGTCCCAGTAATAGCCTTCCGTCAGCACGATGCCCTGGGCGGCCTTGAGCCCGATGCCGTGCACCTCCGCCAGGGTGAAGAGCAGGGCGGCGAGGCGCTGGCCGCCCTGGACGATGCCGAACTCCGCCGCCTGCTTGATCGAGTTCGAGGTGTCGAGCCCCGCATTGGCGAGGCCGACGATCTTGGCGCCCGAACCCTGCGCCTGGAGCAGGAAGGAGGAGAAGTCCTGCGCGCTCAGGGGGTGGCGCACGCTCCCCACCACCTTGCCGCCCTTGGCCTGCACGTACTTGGTCGTGTCCGCCTGGAGCGCGGTGCCAAAGGCGTAGTCGGCGGTGAGGAAGAACCACGTGTCGCCGCCGGTCTCGACCAGCGAGCCGCCGGTGCCGACCGCGAGCGCGTGCGTGTCGTAGGCCCAGTGGAAGCCGTAGGGCGTGCATTGCTTGCCGGTGAGGTCCGTGGTGGCGGCCCCGTCCACGATGGTGATCTTCTTCTTCTCCCGGGAGAGGCCCTGCACGGCGAGCGCCACCGAGGAGGTCGTCAGCTCCATGATCGCGTCGACCTTGTCGGTGTCGTACCACTGGCGCGCGATGTTGGAGGCGATGTCCGGCTTGTTCTGGTGGTCGGCATCCACGATCTGGACCGGCACGCCCAGCACCTTGCCGCCGAAATCCTCGACCGCCATCCGGGCCGCCTCGACCGAGCCGCGCCCGCCGAAATCGGCGTAGACGCCCGACTGGTCGTTGAGGATGCCGATCCTGACGACGCCGTCCGAGGCGCCAGGGGGGACGCACCTTGGGCGGGACCACCTTGGGCATAGGACGCGGCCGGTGCCAGCAGGGCGGCGGCGAGCGCGGTCGAACGGGTCAGCGCCCGGATGCGTGTCCTCATGGGGGGTTCCTCTCCCGATGGCGGCACGCGCCGGCCGCCTTGTTGATTGCTCCGCACTAAAGGGGTGGTTCCGTGGGGAATCAAGCGGCCGGCCGCGCTTGTCCGCTCAGCCTTTCGCAGCAGGCGCGGGTATGCCCGAGAGGGCCGGTCCCTTTCTGGTGCGCGGATGCCTATATGGCTCTATAACGCGCGGCATCACGCTCGCGTCTGACGTTTCGATCGATTGCAGGTCCACGATGCTCGGTGCCATCGCCAAGAAGATTTTCGGGTCGTCCAACGACCGTCGGGTGAAGGGCTACCGGCCCCGGGTCGCGGCCATCAACGCCCTCGAACCCGAGATGGAGGCCCTGAGCGATGAGGCCCTGCGCGCCCGCACCGACGCGCTCAAGGCTGAGCTGGCCGCCGGCAAGTCCCTCGACGACATCCTGGTGCCGGCCTTCGCCACCGTGCGCGAGGCGGCCAAGCGCGTGCTCGGCCAGCGCCACTTCGACGTGCAGCTCATCGGCGGCATGGTGCTGCACGAGGGCGGCATCGCCGAGATGCGCACGGGCGAGGGCAAGACCCTCGTGGCCACGCTCGCCACCTACCTCAACGCGCTCGCCGGCAACGGCGTCCACGTGGTGACGGTGAACGACTACCTCGCCCGGCGCGACGCCGAGTGGATGGGGCAGGTCTACGGCTTCCTCGGCCTCTCGACCGGCATCATCGTGCACGGGCTCGACGATGCCGAGCGCAAGGCGGCCTATGCCTGCGACATCACGTACGGCACCAACAACGAGTACGGCTTCGACTACCTGCGCGACAACATGAAGTACGAGCTGGGCCAGATGGTCCAGCGCGGCCACGCCTTCGCCATCGTGGACGAGGTCGATTCGATCCTCGTCGACGAGGCCCGCACGCCCCTCATCATCTCGGGCCCGATCGACGACCGCTCCGACCTCTACGTGGCGATCGACGCGCTGATGCCGCACCTCGCGCGCGAGGATTACGACCTCGACGAGAAGCAGCGCACGGTCTCGCTCACCGAGAACGGCAACGAGCACATCGAGGAGCTGCTGCGCGAGGCGGGCGTGCTCAAGGAGGGCGACCTCTACGACGCGCACAACATCACGCTGGTGCACCACGTGAACCAAGCCCTGCGCGCCCACACCCTGTTCACGCGGGACAAGGACTACATCGTCCGCAACGACGAGGTGGTGATCATCGACGAGTTCACCGGCCGCATGATGCCCGGCCGGCGCTACTCGGAGGGGCTGCACCAGGCGCTGGAAGCCAAGGAGCGGGTCACGATCCAGCCCGAGAACCAGACGCTCGCCTCCATCACCTTCCAGAACTACTTCCGCCTCTACAAGAAGCTCGCCGGCATGACCGGCACGGCCTCGACCGAGGCCGACGAGTTCCAGGAGATCTACAGCCTCGACGTGGTCGAGATCCCGACCAACAAGCCGGTCGAGCGCGTGGACGAGGACGACGAGGTCTACCGGACGGTCGAGGAGAAATACGCCGCGATCATCGCGGAGATCGACAAGGCCCACGGCCGCCACCAGCCGGTGCTGGTCGGCACCGGCTCGATCGAGCGCTCGGAGCACATCGCCGCGCTCCTCGTGCAGCACGGCTACAAGCCCCTCGATTACAGCAACGCCTCGGCGATGAACGAGGTCTACGCCGCCGCCCGCGAGGGCCGGGTGACCAGGAAGTTCGCGGTGCTGAACGCCCGCTTCCACGAGCAGGAAGCCTACATCGTGGCGCAGGCCGGCGTGCCGGGGGCGATCACCATCGCCACCAACATGGCCGGCCGCGGCACCGACATCAAACTCGGCGGCAACGTCGAGATGCGCGTGGCGCAGGAACTCGCCGAGGTGCCGGACGGCCCCGAGCGCGAGGCCCGCATCGCCGAGATCAAGCGCGAGATCGAGGAGAACCGGGCCAAGGTGCTGGCCTCCGGCGAGCCGGCGGATCCGGCGGCCGGCCGCAAGTCCGACCTGCCCGGCGGCCTCTACATCATCGGCACCGAGCGCAACGAGAGCCGGCGCATCGACAACCAGCTGCGCGGCCGCTCCGGCCGCCAGGGCGATCCCGGCCGCTCGAAGTTCTACCTGTCGCTTCAGGACGACCTGATGCGGATCTTCGGCTCCGACCGCATGGACGGCATGCTCCAGAAGCTCGGCCTGGAGCAGGGCGAGGCGATCATCCATCCCTGGATCAACAAGGCCATCGCCAAGGCGCAGCAGAAGGTCGAAGCCCGCAACTTCGACATGCGCAAGAACGTGCTCAAGTACGACAACGTCATGAACGACCAGCGCAAGGTCGTGTTCGAGCAGCGCCGGGAGTTCATGGCCCAGGAGAGCGTGCGCGAGACCGTCGACGAGATGCGCCACGGGGTGGTGGACGACGTGGTGGCGCAGGCCATCCCGGAGAACGCCTATCCGGAGCAATGGGACATCGCGGGCCTGCGCGAGGTGATCGCGACCCAGCTCAACCTCGACCTGCCGGTGGAGGATTGGGCGAAGGAGGAGGGCATCGCCGACGAGGAGATCCGCGAGCGCCTGCGCAAGGCGGCCGACGAGGCCTACGCCGAGCGCGTCTCCCGCAACGGGCCCGAGCTGATGGCCTATGTGGAGAAGCAGGTGCTTCTCCAGAGCCTCGATCATCTCTGGCGCGAGCACTTGGTCACCCTCGACCACCTGCGGCAGGTGATCGGCTGGCGCGGCATCGCCCAGCGCGACCCGCTCAACGAGTACAAGTCGGAGGCCTTCGAGCTCTTCAACGGCCTGATCGGCTCGCTGCGCGAGCAGGTGACGGGCCAGCTCATGCGCATCGAGATCATGATGCAGGAGCCGGAAGCGCCGAGCCTGCCGCCGATGTTCGCTCAGCACCTCGATCCGGCCACGGGCGAGAACGAGTTCGCGCTGCCCCAGGGCAGCGGCAGCTTCGGGGCTGCGGGCGGCGCCTACGACTACGCGGCGCAGGAACTCGCGGCGGACGGGGCGGTGCTGGAGCGCGATCCCACGGACACCTCCACCTGGGGCCGCGTCGGCCGCAACGAGCCCTGCCCCTGCGGCTCGGGCAAGAAGTACAAGCACTGCCACGGGCGCTACGCCGCCGAGGCGTGAGCCGGCCGGTTCCGGATGAGAGGAGCCCGGTGGCGCAAGCCGCCGGGCTTCTTCTTTTCGGCCTCTGCCGGGACGACAATGGTCCGTTCGTCCTCTCCCTCCTTCCCGCACGATTGACGCGTCAGCGGAAGGAGAAGGGTGAATAGGCGCAACCAAGCCCTCAACACTCGATTTCGAGCGACGGCGATTGCGGGCTGCCAGGGCCGGTTCGCCAACCGGACCCGGAGCGCGCCCCGCCCTGATGCAGCGGCACCACACCCTCCCGTCCCGTGCGGAACCCCGTCCGCGTGTCCCGGAATTTGCCGCAAACCACCGCCACGGTCCGGCCCATCGTCACGGCCCCGCATCCCGCAGGACGCGGCGATCCGCGCGCCCGCGCGGCCCCTCGACCCTTGGCGTTTCCTTAAGCAATCGCCGCCACCCTGCGCAGACATCCTCGGGAGATCCAGCGTGCGCGCTCTGTCCTCTTTCGGCCTCTCGCGTCTCGGCGCGTGCGCGGCGCTCGCCGCAACCCTGGCTGCGGCAGCGCCGCAAGCCGCTTCGGCGCGCGACGGCGTGAATGCCGCGATCATCGGTGGTGCGGCGGCCGGCGTGCTCGGCGGTGTCGCGGCCGGTGCGATCCTCAACGGTGCCCAGGCGGCTCCGCCCCCGCCGGCCTACGTTCCCCCGCCGCCGCGCCGGGTCTATGTCGAGGAGCCGACCGAGACCGTGATCGTCCGCCGCCGCGGCCCGGTCTGCCATTTCGAGCGCCGCAAGGTCTGGCTCGACGACGAATCCTTCACCTACCGCCGCGTCGAGGTCTGCGAGTAACCGCGACCTCTCCGGGATGGATGATCGGGGCACCGCACAGCGGTGCCCTTTTTCTGTGCGCGGTCAGTCCCGTAGCAGCGCCGCCGGATCCTTCACGAGAAGCCAGTCCTCCACCACGATGGCGTCGAGGCCGGTGGTGTAGAACATCAGGATCGCATCCTCCGCCGTGTGGAGGATCGGCTTGCCCATCACGTTGAAGCTCGTGTTGAGCAGGATCGGCACGCCCGTGCGTGCCGCGAAGGCCTCGATCAGCGCCGCATAGGCCGGGTTGCGCTCCCGCGTCACGCTCTGGAGACGTCCGGTCCCGTCCTCGTGCACCACTGCCGGGACGCGCCCGCGCACCGCCTCGCGCCAGACGAGGGTGCGCTCCATGTAGGGGCTGTCCTGGTAATCCTCGAACCACCCGGGGCCCGCCTGCGCCAGGATCGAGGGCGCGAAGGGCCGGAACGCCTCCCGGTACTTCACCTTGGCGTTGAGGACCGCCTTGGCGTCGGCCGGGCGCGGATCGGCCAGGATCGAGCGGTTGCCGAGGGCGCGGGGGCCGAACTCCGCCCGGCCCTGCACCCAGCCGACGAGGCCCCCGGCCGCCAGGATCTCCGCCGCGGCCTGCGTCACGCCGTCATGGCCCAGTCGCCGCAGGCGCGGCTCCGCGCCCACCATGCGCTCCAGCGGCTCCGTCGAGACCGTGGAGCCGAGATAGGGGGTGACCGCCGTGCCCGTCGCGGGGCCGCGCCAGTCGGGACGATCCTCCGCGAAGGCGAGCCACGCCGCGCCGACCGCGTTGCCGTCATCCGCCGGGGCCGAGGGCACGTGCAGCGCGCGAAAGCCGCTGCGGCCGAGGAGCCGGCCATTGTAGGAGGAGTTGAGGGCGCAGCCGCCGGTCACCACCAGATTCTCGCCCGGCGCGAGGGCCTCCGCCTGCGCCACCAGGGCGTCCATCATCTCGGCGAAGGCGTCCTGCCCGCAGCGGGCGAGATCCGCCCAGCCGAGATCGAGGGCGTCGGCCGGGCGCCGCGCCAGGATCTCGGCCACGACCGCCTGCACGGTCGCCGCATCGGCGAAGCGCAGCCGGTCGCCCTCGATCCGGTAGAGCCGGCGCAGCAGCGCCATCAGCGCCGGATCGGGCCGCCCGTAGGGGGCGAGCCCCATGATCTTCCACTCCTCGCCCTTGGTCTGGTCGAAGCCGGCGAGGTCGGTGACGAGGCCGAAGAAGAAGCCGAGCGATTCGCGGCCCCGGTGGCGCTTCACCTCGGCGATGCGCCCCTCCGCCATCCGGTAGATCGCCGAGGCCCCGGTCTCGCCCATGCCGTCGACGACGAGGCAGGTCGCGTCCCGGAACGGGCTGCCCCACAGGCCGAAGGCGGCGTGGGTGAGGTGGTGGGGAAAGCGCCGCAGGCCCGCGATGCGGCTCGCGCCCCCATGCGCGCGGTCGAGGCCCAAGAGCGTGCCGTAGCCCGCCCGCGCCTGCGCCACCCCGAGTTCCGCGATGAAGGTGCGCTCGGCCCGCTCCGGCACCAGGGAGCGGTTGAGCCCGGGCGGATGGGCCGCCAGCGCCTCCAGGCCGAAGGCGCCCGCGGCCGCGGATTGCGCCAGGAAGCCGCTGAAGTCCGGCCCCCAGCTCGTCGCCACCACGAGCTCGGCGCCCGCCGGAAGGTAGTGGGCGAGCAGGGACGCCATCCGCGGCGCCGAATCCGGCTCGCAGTTCGGAGCCCGCTTGTATTGCAGGAAACGCTCGGTGGCCTCGGCGAACAGGATCTCGCCGTCCGGACCGATCAGCGCGAGCGCCGGGTCGTGGAAGGTGGTGGCGAGGCCGAGATAATAGCGCATCGGGGGCTGCCGCATGGAGGAAGGGGAGGGCGATAACAGGCGCGCGGCCCGCTGTCAGGCCGTGGCATCGCTGCATCGCCCTCGCGCAACCCGTGTGCCGGAACCCCGGACAGTTGCGGATTGGGCCACGGCAACCGAGCCGATATGTTAGCTCCATCAGGCGGGTATGGCCGGGAGCGGCCGTTCCGCCCGGCGGATGTCCCGGCCGTGGACGGCGCCCCGGGCGGGTGCGGGAGGGGAAGGTCTTTCGGTGCGCGACATCCTGACCGCCCTGGCGGGCCTCGTCATCCTCGTCCTGGCGGCCGCCCTCGTCGTGCCCCCCTTCGTCAACTGGGAGGGGCAGCGGGCGGCGGTCGATGCGGCGCTCGCCCGCTCGCTCGGCGTCCCGGTGCGCAGCGACGGCCGCCTGGAGATCCGGCTGCTGCCCTCGCCGCGCCTGCGCGTCGATCATTTCGTGCTCGGGGGCGGCGGGCGCCCGGCCCTCGATGCCCGCTTCGTCAAGGCCGAGATCGCCCTGACGCCGCTCCTCTCCGGGGAGATCCGGTTCACCGAGACGAGGATCGGCCGCGCCGAGGTGACGGTGCCGGTGACCGAGGGCGGCGCGCCGGTCGTGCCGCCGGAACTCAGCACCGCGCTCGGCGGGCGCGACCTCGCGGTCGAGGATCTGCAGGTCGCGCAGCTCCTCTTCACCACCCTGGTGCCGGCGACCGGGCGCACCGACCAGTTCTACGCCGAATCCGTGCGCCTCGCCGCGCCGCGCCTCGCGGGGCCGTGGCGGATCGAGGGGCAGGCGGGCCCGCTGCCGTTCCGCCTCGCCACCGGTGCCCCCTCGGCGGACGGCGTGGTGCCGGTGAAGGTGACGGCGGGCGGCGACACGGCGCCGCGCATCGAGATCGACGCGCGCCTCGGTCTCGCGGGCGATCCCTCGCGCGGCCTGGTGCCGGAGGCGACCGGCACCGCCCGGCTGGTGGTCGGCCCGCCCGCCCAGGCGGCGGGGCCGATGCTGCCCTTCTCCCTCCAGGGCGCCTTCAAGGCCCGCGGGCGGGTCGCGACCTTCGACGGCCTCGCCCTGGAGATCGACGGCGGCGGGGCGCCCTTGCGCCTCACCGGCCGCGGCACCCTCGACCTGCCGGGCCTGAAGGCGGCGCTCAGCCTCGACGCGCGCCGGCTCGATCTCGACGCCTTCCTGGCCGGACCCTCGGGGCAGGCGCTCCTCGCCCGCGGCTTCTCGGCCTTCGGCCCGCCGCTGCCGGGAACGGTCGCCATCGATCTCGCGGTGGAGAGCGCGACGATCGGGCTCGGGGAATGGACCGGTCTCTCGGCGGCGGCGATCCTGCGGCCCTCCGGCGCCCTGGCGCTGCGCCGGCTCGCCGCGACCGCCCCGGGGGGCGTGCAGCTCGCCCTCGACGGCGATCTCGCCGGGCCGGGCAGCTTCGCGGGGCGGCTCGCGGTCAAGGCCGCGGCCTCCGACCGCCTCGCCCGGCTCCTCGACCGGTTCGGCTTCGGCAGCCCGCTGCTGCGGCTCCTCGACGGGCGCGCCTTCGAGGCGGCGGCCGACGTCACCGCCGCCCTGCCGGTCCTCTCCCTGCGCAACGCCCGGGTGACCCTGGGCGAGGCGCGCCTCACCGGCAGCGCCCGCTACAGCCCGGCCACCGGCGATGCGGGCCGCCCGCGCCTCGACGCGCAGCTCGTGGCGGACGGGCTCGACCTCGCCGAGCTGCCGCCGCTGCGCGGCCTGTTCGAGACCTTGCGCGACCACGATCTCGGCCTGACCCTCCAGGCGCGCGACCTGCGCTACGGGGCGGGCGGCCCGCGCACGGGCGAGATCGCCGCGAGCCTGCAATCCGAGGGCCCGGCCCTGCGGGTCGACAGCCTGGAGGTGAAGGGGCTCGCGGGGGCGCAGGCGAGCCTGTCGGGCCGCATCGCCGCGGACGGCTCCGGCCGCATCGCCGGCCGGGTCACGGCCCCGAAGGCGGCGCCGCTGGTCGACCTCCTGGAGCGCACCCTGGTGGCGGAGGCGAGCGCCGTGCCGCGCTTCCTGCGCGACGGCTCCCTCGTCCTCGACGTGACCCTGGAGCGCGACCCGGGCGCCGTGGAGACCGGGCGCCTGCGCAGCCATGCACGCGGCGAGGCGGCGGGCGGGCGGCTCGGCCTCTCCCTGGTGACCCTGGGCGGCCGCCTCGACAGCCTGGATGCCCGCCTCGACCGCATCCCGTCCGGGCTCTGGCTGGGGCGGCCGCAGGATCCGGCCCTGGCGATGCCCGCCGCCCTGAGCCTCGCCGGCCGCCGGGCGGATGCCGGCGCCCCTCTCGCCATGACCCTGATGGGCGACCTCGCGGGCGCCCGGATCACCACCGCGCGCCCGCTCCTGCTCGACGATGCCGCCGCGCTGCCGCGGGAGGGCGAGATCGGGATCGACAGCCCGGATCTGCGCCCGCTCGCGGGGTTCCTCGGCCGCAGCGCGATCCCGCCCGCTGCGGTCCCGGCCCGGCTGACCCTGGCCCTCGGCCGCGAGGGCGAGCGGCCGCGCGTCGCCCTCGACGGCAGCGTGCTCGGCAGCCCCGTCGCGGCGACGCTGGTGCGGGGAGAGGACGGCGTCGTGTCCGGCAGCGCCCGGCTCGATCAGCTCTCGCTGCCCTGGCTCGCCGCGGCCCTGATGCTCGACGCCCCGGCCGCCTCGGCGGCCACCTGGCCGGCCTCCCGGTTCGGCCCGGCCCCGGCGACGGGCCTGCGCGGCAGCCTCGCCACGACGGTCCGGCGCCTCGATCTCGGGCGCGGACTCGTGGCCGAGGGGGCGCGGTTCGATCTCGGCCTCGGTCCCGAGGGGCTCTCCCTGCGGCAGTTCGACGGGGCGCTGGCGGGCGGGCGGCTCGCCGGGAGCGCCACCCTGGCGCGCCAGGGCGGGCAGGCCACCCTCTCGGGCGAGGTTCTGCTCACCGATCTGGCGATTCCGGCGCTGACCGGGGGCGAAGCGGTGCGCGGCCGGCTCTCGGGCCGCCTGCGGGTCGGCGCGGCCGGCGACAGCACGGCGGCGCTCGTCGGCAACCTCGCCGGCAGCGGCGAGATCCGCCTCGCCGATCTCGCCTTGCGCGAGATCGACCCGGCGGGAGTCGAGCGCGCTCTCGGCCGGCTCCTCGCCGAGGAGGATCCGCTGCGCACGGGCCGGGTCGAGCAGGTCGTGTCGGAGGAATTCGGGCGCGGGATGCTGCGGATCCCCGGGCCGCTCGCGGTCCCCGCGGCCGTGGTCGGCGGCGTGCTGCGCACGAGCACCCTCGCGCTCGATCTCGGGCCCTCGTCGTGGAGCGGGCTGATCCAGGTCGATCTGCGGGCGCTGCGCCTCGATGCCCGCGGCATCCTCACCGCCGGGCGGACCCCGCGCGGCTGGACCGCCCCTGCGCCGACGCTCGCCCTCGCCCTGGTCGGTCCCGTCGCGAATCCCGTCCGCGAGACCGACGTGACTCCGCTGACGACCGCGCTCGCCGCGGTGGTGCTCCAGCGCGAACTCGACAAGATCGAGCTGATCGAGGCCGACCGCAACGAGCTGTCCCGGCGCCGCAGCCGCCTGGAGATGGACCGCTTCCGGGCCGGGGCCGAGGCCGAATGGGCCCGGCGTCAGGCCGAGGAGAAGGTCAGGGCCGAGGCGGCCGCCCGTGCCGAGGCCGCCCGGGCCGCGGAGGAGGCGCGCCGACGCACCGAGGAGGAGACGGCCCGGCGCCGCGCCGAGGAGGCGTTGCGCAAGGCGGAGGAGGATGCGGCCAGGGCGCGCGAGACGCATCCGGCCCAGACCAGCCAGCCGGCCGATTGATGCGGTTTCCAGAAGTGACCTTCCGGAAACCGTATCACGAGCCCGCGCGGCGCCTGAGCGAGGCCGGTTTCCGCATCGCGAAGCGATCATCCGGAAACCGTATGAGTTCCGCCTCCAGGGCAACCCCGCCCGCTCCTCTGGCTGAGGCGCCGGGCGGTCGATGATCGCGCGGCCTCGAAGCACCCCTGAGCGGCGATCCCCGGCACCGGAGCGTTGGAGGATTGTTCCGGGGTGATTCGAGGCTTGCCGTCGCAAGCACCTCGGCACGAGGGGCGTTGCGGCTTCCATCGGGCGGACGGCCTGTGAAACGCCGAGGGCCGCACCCGTCGCCGGATGCGGCCCTCGATCCCGATCCCTCAGGGCGCCCCCAGCCCTATTCCAGGCTCAGCGCCACGAAGCGGACCTCGCCCTGGGCGTTCGAGACCAGGAGCAAAGCCGACTTGCGGCCCTCCTTCTTGATCTGGTCGATGCGCCGGGTGACGTCGGTGGGCGTGCTCACCGGCTCCTGGCCCACCTCGACGATCACGTCGCCGGCCTGGATGCGCTTGTCGGCGGCATTGGAGTTCGGATCGACCCGGGTGACCACCACCCCTTTCAGGCCGTCCTTCATGTTGAAGCGGCGGCGCAGCTCGTCGGTCAGCCCCGACAGGTTGAGGCCGAGCGCCTGACGGGTGACGTCGGCCTCCGGCTGCTGCGGCCGGTTGAGGGCCGCCGGCTGGGCCTTGTCGTTGTCCTCCAGGCGGCCGAGGGTCACCTGGCGGGTCTGCTCCTGGCCCTTGCGGACGGTGATCACGTCCACCGTCCGGCCCACCGGCGTCGAGGCGACGATGCGCGGCAGGTCGCTCGACGATTTCACGTCGACCCCGTTGAACTTGGTGATGACGTCGCCGACCTCGAAGCCCGCGGCCTTGGCCGGGCCCTTGTCGTCCACGCCCGCGATCAGCGCGCCGCGCGCGCCGCCCTTGAGGCCGAGGGCCTCCGCGGTGGTGTCGTCCACGTTCTGGATGCGCACCCCGAGCCAGCCGCGCCGGGTCTCGCCGAATTGGCGCAGCTGCTCCACGACGGGCGCCGCCGTCGCGGTCGGAACCGCGAAGCCGATGCCGACCGAGCCGCCGGTGGGCGACAGGATCGCCGTGTTGATGCCGATCACCTCGCCGTCCATGTTGAACAGCGGACCGCCCGAATTGCCCTTGTTGATGGCCGCGTCGGTCTGGATGTAGTTGTCGTAGGGTCCGGATTCGATGTTGCGGCCCCGCGCCGAGACGATGCCGGCCGAGACCGAGCCGCCGAGGCCGAACGGGTTGCCGATCGCGATCACCCAATCGCCCGGCCGCATCTTCTCCGAATCGCCGAACGGCACCGCCTTGAGCGGCCGGTCGGCCTCCGGCTTCACCTTCAGCACGGCGATGTCGGTCTTGGAATCCTTGCCGACGATCTCCGCCTTCAGCTTGCGGCCGTCATGCAGGATGACCTGGATGTCGTTGGCGTCGCCGATCACGTGGTTGTTCGTGACCACGATCCCGGACGCGTCGATGATGAAGCCGGAACCGAGGGAGTTCGAGCGGCGCGGCGTGCGCGGCTGGTCGCCCCGCCGGTTGAAGAAGTCCTCGAACAGATCCTCGAAGGGCGTGCCCGGCGGCAGCTGGGGCAGGGTGCGCCCGCGGGTCTCCACCGTGGTCGAGGCGGAGATGTTCACCACCGCGTCGGTGACCTTCTCGGCGAGGTCGGCGAGGGATTCCGGACCCTTGGCATGCGCGATGGCCGGCAGGGCGGTGGTCCCGACCGAGAGCGCGAGGAGCGCGCCCGCGAGGGCCGGCAGCCGCCGTTTCGCGAACGCTGGGGAACGGCGCGCGGGCGCGGACTCGGCAGCAGGCATCAGGAACCTCGTTCGGATCGGAGCATCTCCGCCAGATCGGCCGATCCCGCGAACGCGCGAACGCAGCCGCCTGGCGGCCCCTTAGATCGTGGTCCCGGCCGCCGGATCAAGAGCGACGTCGCTCAAGGGAGGAACAGGCGGATCAGCCCGACCACGATCACGCCCGCGAAGGCCGAGACGACGCCGACGAGGCGCATGCGCTCCGTCGGCGTGTGGGCGGCCTCCAGCATCGCCCGCCGCATGGCGCGCGGAAAGGCCGCGCAGAGCAGCCCCTCGATGGCGAGCGCCAGCCCGAGCGCGGCGACGAGGTCGCGCACGGGATCAGGCCCGCCCAGTCTTCGGACGGGGCACGGCGCCGCGTCCTATTGTCCGCTCGCCGGGGCGCCGGGCGCCGCGGCGGCGGCGCGGGGCCGCCCCTGCGGGTCGTTGAAGTAGCGGAAGAAGTCCGAGCCGGGGCCGATCACCAGCCGCGTCTCGGTCCCCGTCAGCCCCTTCTCGTAGGCCTGCATCGACCGGTAGAAGGCGAAGAAGTCCGGATCCTGGCCGAACGCCTCGGCGAGGATGCGGTTGCGCTGGGCGTCGCCCTCGCCGCGCAGCTGGTCGGCCTTCTGGTTCGCCTCGGCGACCAGCACTGTCACGTCGCGGTCGGCCCGCGCCTTGATGGTGGCGGCGTCGCGCTCGCCGTTCGCCCGCAGGTCGGCCGCCTCGCGCTGGCGCTCCGTCTGCATCCGGCCGTAGACCGCTTGGCTGTTGGCCGCGGGCAGGTCGACGCGGGTCAGGCGCAGGTCGATGATCTCGATGCCGAGGTTCTTCGCCTGCCGGTTCACGTCCTCCTGGATGCGGTTCATCAGCCCCTCGCGCTGGGTGCGCACGATGGCGTCCCGCGAGGCGCTGGCGAGCACGTTGCGCATCGCCGCGTTGGTGAAGCTCGACAGACGCTGGTTGGCGACCGGGATGTTGTTCACCGCCTGATAGAAGCGCAGCGGGTCGCTGATCTTGTAGCGGGCGAAGGCGTCCACCTCGAGGTTCTGCCGGTCCGCCGAGAGCACGGTCTGCACCGGCAGGTCGAGGTCGAGGAGCCGCTTCTCGAACAGCACCACCGTCTCGAAGAACGGGATCTTGAAGTAGAGGCCCGGACGGTCGGTCCCGGCCTGGTTGAGGACGGTCCGCACCCGGCCGAACTGCAGGACGAGCGCCTGCTGCGTCTGGCTGACCGTGAAGGCCGAGGCGTAGAGGAGGAGCGCGGCGACCGCCGCGAGGCCGACGGCGGCCGTGCGAAGCGCGTTGCCGTTCACCGGGCCGCTCCCTGGCTCTGGGCGGGACGGGCCGCGCCGAACTCGTTGAGCGGCAGCACCGGGATCACGCCCGACGCCGTGGTCCCGGCCGCGCCGCCGGTCGCAGGCTGGTCCACGATCACCTTGTTCACGCTGCCCAGCACCTTCTCCATCGTGTCGAGGAACATCCGCTCCCGGCTGACCGCGGGGGCGAGCTTGTAGGATTCGTAGACCTCGCGGAACCGCCCGGCCTGACCGGTCGCCTCGGCGGTGGCCTGGGCCTTGTAGCCCTCGGCCTGCTGGATCATCTGCGCGGCGCGGCCCTCGGCCTGGGGCACCACGCGGCTCGCGTAGGTGCGGGCCTCGTTGCGGGCGCGCTCGGCATCCTGCTGGGCGGCGTTCACGTCGATGAAGGCTTGGCGCACCTCCTGCGGCGGGCTCACGCCCTGGAGCTGCACCACGTTGATCAGCACGCCGGCCCCGTAGGAATCGAGGGCGCGCTGAATGATCTCCTGCACCTCCTGGGCGACGCTGGTCTGCTCGGTGGTCAGGATCGCCTGGATCTTGCGGCGGCCCACCACCTCGCGCATCGCGCTCTCGGAGACGGACTTGATGGTGCCCTCCGGGTTCTGGAGGTTGAACACGAATTCGTCGGCCTTGGCCGGGTTCACGCGCCACTGCACGTCGAAGTCGATGTCGACGATGTTGTCGTCGCCGGTGAGCATCAGGCTCTCCTCCGGCACGTCGCGCATGCGCTGCGGGCCGGCGCCGGAGCGGTAGCCCACCTGGATGCTGTTCACTTGGCCGACATTCGGCTTGACCACCGCGCCGACCGGGTAGGGGAAGTTGTAGCGCAGCCCCTCGCCGACCTGCCCGGTATAGCGCCCGAACACGGTGTTGATGCCGACTTGGTTCGGCGCCACGGTGTAGAAGCCGGTGAGCAGCCAGAGCGCCGCGACGATCAGCACCGCGAGGATCGCGCCTCGGCCGCCGACCGAGCCGCCGCTCGGCATCAGGGTGCGCAGGCGGTCCTGGCCGCGGCGCAGGAGATCCTCCAGATCCGGCGGCTGGTTGCTGCCGCCCCCGCCACCCCACGGCCCGCCGCCGTTGCCGCCGGGCCGGCCCCAGGGACCTCCCCCGTTGCCGCTCCCGCCGCCGCTTCCGCCGCCGCCGCTCTGATTACTCCAAGGCATGCTTGCGCAATTCCTTTCCCGGCCGGCACGCCTCTCGCTGTCGCGACCCGCGCGGCATCTGAGTTGGTTTCGGAAGCCTTCACTGCTGCGATATCGTCTGGGCTTGGCCTGAAAGCAACCTCCCGCGACCCGGCAACCCTCAGGCTTTCCGGTGTAACGCCGAGGGTTCATCGCCGCACCTGCACGCGCGGATGGCCGTGCAGCCTCAAACGTACCGGTCGAGCGTGACGAACCGGACGGCGTGCTCGTCGTCGGGGCCGGCCGGATGCGCCTCGCTCGCGACCTCCCTGAAGGTGCCCGGCGGAATCTCGGGAAAGAAGGCGTCGCCCGCGGGCGCCGCGTCGACCTCGGTGAGCTGGAGGCGGTCGGCATGGGGAAGCGCGAGGGCGTAGATCTGGGCGCCGCCCGCGATCATCGCCTCGTCGGCTCCCTCCGTCAGCCGCAGCACCGCCGGCCAGTCCGCTGCCGTCTCGACGCCGGGCGCCGACCAGCCGGCATCGCGGGTCATCACGATCACCCGCCGGCCCGGCAGAGGGCGGCCGATCGAGTCCCAGGTCTTGCGGCCCATCACCACGGGCTTGCCCATGGTGAGGGCGCGGAAGCGCCGCAGGTCGCTGCGCAGGCGCCATGCGAGGTCGTTGTCGCGGCCGATGACGCGGTTGCGCGCCACGGCGGCGATCAGGGTGATGGTGGGCATGGCCATCTCGGGGCTGGAACGGACGGGCTACACCGCCACGGGGGCGCGGATCGCCGGATGCGGATCGTAGCCCTCGATCGCCACGTCGTCGTAGCGGAACTCGAACAGCGAGCGCACCTCCGGGCTGAGCCGCAGGCGCGGCAGCGGGCGCGCCGCGCGGGCGAGCTGCTCGCGCGCCTGCGTCACGTGGTTGGAATAGAGATGCGCGTCGCCGAGCGTGTGCACGAAATCACCCGGCTTCAGGTCGAGCACGTGCGCCATCATCGCGGTGAGCAGCGCGTAGGAGGCGATGTTGAAGGGCACGCCGAGAAAGACGTCCGCCGAGCGCTGGTAGAGCTGGCAGGAGAGGCGTCCCTCGGCGACGTAGAACTGGAACAGGCAGTGGCAGGGGGCGAGCGCCATGCGGTCGAGATCGGCCGGGTTCCAGGCCGAGACGACGAGGCGGCGCGAATCCGGGTTGCGGCGGATCTCGTCGAGCACCCAGGCGATCTGGTCGACGCTGCCGCCGTCGGGCTTGGCCCAGGAGCGCCACTGCCTGCCGTAGACCGGTCCGAGGTCGCCGTGCTCGTCGGCCCACTCGTCCCAGATCGTCACCCCGTTCGATTGCAGGTAGGCCACGTTGGTGTCGCCCGCGAGGAACCACAGCAGCTCGTGGATGATCGATTTCAGGTGCAGCCGCTTGGTCGTGACGAGCGGGAACCCCTCGGCGAGGTCGAACCGCATCTGGTGGCCGAAGACCGACAGCGTTCCGGTGCCGGTGCGGTCGTGCTTGGCGACACCCTCGTCGAGGATGCGCCGGAGCAGGTCGTGATAGGCGCGCATGGCGTTCGTTCTCCGAGGGGTACGGACGATAACGCATGCGGCGGCTCGCGGTCAGCGCGTCCGGGCCCGTCCTCCCCGGATTTCAGCCCCGCCCGGATTTCCGCCCCGCCCGGATTTCAGGCCCGGGCGAGCGCGAGCATCACCAGCACCACCGCGGCGTTGTTGCCGGCGTGGAAGGCGATGCAGGCCCACAGGCTGCCGGTCCACAGGCGGACGAGCCCGAGGGCGAGGCCGAGCGGGAGCACGCTGAGCGGCCGGGTGACTGCGCCGAAGCCGTGGCTGAGGGCGAAGAGGCCGGCGCTCAGCAGGATCACCGCGCCGGGCGCCAGGAGGCCCCGGGCGCGGGCGAAGAGGTCGCCGCGGAACAGCAGCTCCTCGGCGGCCGGCGCGAGGAGGACGAGCCACGTCGCCCAGACCGCGAAGCCGGCGCCCGCGAGCGGCGGCAGCCGGAAGGCCTCCGCGGGGGCTTGGCCCGAGAGGGCGGTGAGCGCCGAGACCCAGGCGATCTGGAGCACGGGCCAGACCGCCATGGCCGCGATCAGGCGCGCGGGCGCGGCGGGCCGCACGAGGCCGAGGGCGCCCGCCCAGGCCCGGCCGTAGCGGGCCCGCGCCCGCCAGACCACGAGACCGGCGAGGATCGGCAGCGGCACCACCGCCAAGGTGAGCGCGTAGCGCTCCGTCTCGTCGAAGCCCGCATACGGAAATCCCCAGACCGACAGGCCCCGGGCCCGCAGCGCATGCGCGGCGCCCACCACCAGCGCGAAGGCGAGAAGGCCCGCCGCGGCGAGGAAGAGCGGCGGCCGCAGGGCGAGCGCCGCGATGCGGATTCCGCGCGGCCAGGAGCCGGTTGGCGGCGGATCGGCCACAGGAAGCGCTGAAGGATGATCGACGGGCTTCAAAACCGGCGCGCGTGCCTCTATATTCGCTGAGCCGGCCGCGAGGTCGGCTATGGCGATAAACGTTCTTCGCAATAAACCTATCGGACCCGGGGGCGGTACCCGGCGCCTCCACCCAAGCCCAGCCAAGCCGCACCGGCTGGGCTTCGGCGGGGGCGAAATAGGATCGACGAGGGCGTAAAGGTTGGACTTTCGCTCGGCATGGTTCCGCCGTTATCGGGCCAATGCAATAGTTGCCAACGACAACTTTGCTCCGGTGGCGGTCGCCGCGTAAGCGGTGCCCAAAACCAAATAAAGTCCTAGCGGTTAGCATCGCATAGGCGGGGTTCGGAGGCACCTGGCAACAGAAGCCTCCACTTCTTCCCTCTCTCGATACGCCGATGGATGCGGCACCAGGCAAGCGACCGCCGATGGCAGACGATCTGATTCGCTACGATCTCCTGGTGCAGGACGCCCTGCGCAGTGTTGTGCGCAAGGTTCTCGGCGATGCGGCCCGCGAGGGGCTGGCGGGCGAGCATCACTTCTACGTGTCGTTCCGCACCGATTATCCGGGCGTGCGGATCTCGCAGCGCCTGCGCGAGAAATACCCGCAGGACATGACGATCGTCCTGCAGCACCAGTTCTGGGACCTCGGGGTCACCGAGCATTCCTTCGAGGTCGGCCTGTCCTTCTCCGGCGTGCCCGAGCGGCTGCTGGTGCCTTTCGAGGCGGTGACGGGCTTCTTCGACCCCTCGGTTCAGTTCGGCCTGAAGTTCGAACTCGGCGACGGTCAGGCGAGCGACGAGACCGCCGCTCCTCCGGCCGGGACGGGCCTGCGGGCGATCCGCGGCGCGGGCTCGGAGCCGAGCGAGGCGGCCCCGAAGGTGCCGGCGCTGGCCGGTGTGCCGAAGCTCGGGCTGAGCGCCGACAAGACGGAGGCGAAGCCCGCCGCCAAGGACGCGGCCAAGGACGCGACCAAGAATGCGGGCAGGCCCGACGACGAGGAGCCCACGGCGCCCGAGAGCAGCGCCTCGGTGGTGAGCCTCGACGCTTTCCGCAAGAAGAGCTGACGCGCACGAGGCGCGGGCAGCCCCTCGCCCGCTGGCCGGGAGAGGGGCTGCTCACGCCCCTGCATGAATCCGTTCGCCCTCTCGGGGAAGGGAGGCTGCGCGCCGCGTGACGCGCATCCGCAGGCCGTCCTTCGGCCGCAGCGTGACACGGTGCAGCGGCACCACCGGTCCGGCCTCCGGCGAGCGGTCGAGACGCACGGCCCGCAGCAGGTGGGCCAGCACCAGCGTCGCTTCCATCAGCGAGAAGCTCATCCCGATGCAGACCCGCGGCCCGGCCCCGAAGGGCAGGTAGGCGTAGCGGTCGATGCGGCCGCGATTCGCCGGCAGGAAGCGCTCGGGCAGATAGGCGTCCGGCTCCTCCCACAGCAGCCGGTGCCGGTGCAGCACGTAGGGCGCCACCGTCACCAGCGAGCCCCGCGGGATCTTGATGCGCCCGAGCCGATCCTCGGCGATCGCCTGCCGGCTCATGAACGGCACGGGCGGGAAGAGCCGGATCGCCTCCTCCAGGCAGGCCCGCGTGAAGGGCAGGGCCTCGGCCCGGGGCGCGGGATCGGCCGCGAAGGCCGCGTCGATCTCGGCCTCCGCGCGGTCGCGCGCGCCCGCATCCTGCGACAGGCAGTAGAGCGTCCAGGTGAGCGCGTTGGCGGTGGTCTCGTGGCCCGCCCCGATGAAGGTGACGATGTTGGCCTTCACCTCCAGGTCGGTGAGACCGCGCCCCGTCTCCGGGTCCTGCGCGCGCAGGAGGAGCGTCATCAGGTCGTGCGGGACGTCGCCCGCCGCCATCAGCGCGCGGCGCCGCGCGATCAGCTCGTCCACCACCTCGGCGAAGAAGCGCAGGGCCGGCCGCGCCCGGATGCGGCCGATCCGCGGCACCCAGTCCGGCAGGCCGAACACGTCGAGCGGGTCGATGGGGCCGAGGGCCTCGAAGTAGCGGGTGATGGCGCGGCCGAGCGCGTCGGGATCCCGCGGCAGGCCGTGGCTGAAGATGGTCCGCTCCAGCACGTCGAGGGTGACGCGCGTCATCTCGACCGCCACGTCGATGCTCTGCCCGTCGCGCCGGGCGACGCGGTGCGCGAGGCGAGCGGCGGCCTGCGACATCGGCGCCTGGAAGCCCGCCACGTGGCGCGGCGAGAAGATCGGCGCGAGGGTGCGGCGCTGCAGGCGCCATTCCTCGCCCTCGGCGGTGAGGAGCCCGTTGCCGAGCCCCGGCGCGAGCACCCGGCGCTGGAGGTCGTCCTTGCGGTAGTTCGCGGCGTTGTCGACCAGGATGCGACGGATGGCGGCGGGGTCGCTCACCACCGTGACGCGCCCGAGCGCCCCGTCGCCCGCCACGATCGGGTGCTCGAAATGCTCCCGGAACCACGTCGTCAGCGGATTGGCCCGCGCGGCGCGCAGGAAGGCGAACAGATCCATCGGCTCCGTGCGCGGGCGCGGCACGGCCGGGCGGAAGGGAGCGCGCGGGGGGCGCAGCTCGAGCGCGGCGTCTGACAGATCCTGCCTCCTGTCATGCACCGGGCGCGCTGGCACCGATCCGGCATCGCGCATCGCCCGGCTTTGGCTTAAGTAGGCGCCGTTTCGACCCGCCAAAGAGGGCCATGATGTCGCCGACCGAGAAAGCCACCCGCACGGAATCCGACACGTTCGGGCCGATCGAAGTCCCGGCCGACCGCTACTGGGGCGCGCAGACCCAGCGCTCGATCCAGAACTTCCGCATCGGCACGGAGCGGATGCCCGCCCCGCTCGTGCACGCGCTCGGCCTCGTCAAGCAGGCGGCCGCCCTCGTGAACCGCGACCTCGGCGTGCTGGAGCCGCGCCTCGCCGACGCCATCGCGGCCGCCGCCGCCGAGGTGGTCGAGGGCCGCCACGACGGCGAGTTCCCGCTGGTGGTCTGGCAGACCGGCTCGGGCACCCAGTCGAACATGAACGCCAACGAGGTGATCGGGAGCCTCGCCAACGAGCGGCTGGGCGGCCAGCGCGGCGGCAAGTCGCCGGTGCACCCGAACGACCACGTCAACCGCGGCCAGTCCTCCAACGACACCTTCCCGACCGCGATGCACATCGCGGTGGCCCGCGAGATCAACGACCGGCTGATGCCGGCCCTCCAGCACCTGCACGCCGCCCTCGACGCCAAGGCGAAGGAGTTCGCCGAGATCGTCAAGATCGGCCGCACCCACCTGCAGGACGCCACCCCGGTGACGCTCGGCCAGGAATTCTCCGGCTACGCGACCCAGGTCGCCCTCGGCGGAGCGCGCGTCGCCGCGTCGCTGCCGGGCGTGCTGGCCCTGGCCCAGGGCGGCACCGCGGTCGGCACCGGCCTCAACGCCCATCCGGAATTCGCCGAGCGCTTCGCCGCCAAGGTCGCCGAACTCACCGGCCTGCCCTTCACCTCGGCGGAGAACAAGTTCGAGGCGCTCGCCAGCCACGACGCGCTGGTCTTCACGCAGGGGGCGCTCACCAGCCTCGCGAGCGGCCTGTTCAAGATCGCCAACGACATCCGCCTGATGGGCTCCGGCCCGCGCTCGGGCCTCGGCGAGATCTCCCTGCCCGAGAACGAGCCCGGCTCCTCGATCATGCCCGGCAAGGTCAACCCGACCCAGGCCGAGGCCCTGACCATGGTCTGCGCGCAGGTGATCGGCAACGGCACCACCGTGTCGGTGGCGGGCAGCCAGGGCCATTTCGAACTCAACGTGTTCAAGCCGGTCATCGCCAACGCGGTGCTGCAATCGGTGCGGCTCTTGGCCGACGCGGCGGTGAGCTTCGCGGACAATTGCGTCGTCGGCATCAAGCCGAACCACGACCGCATCGCCGACCTGATGAGCCGCTCGCTCATGCTGGTCACCGCGCTCGCCCCGACCATCGGCTACGACAAGGCCGCCGAGATCGCCAAGACCGCGCACAAGAACGGCACCACCCTGAAGGACGAGGCGCTGCGGCTCGGCTACGTCACCGCCGAGCAGTTCGACGCGGTGGTGCGGCCCGAGACGATGCTCGCCCCGAGCGCGGACTAGGCCATGGGCGAGGTCGTCAACCTGCGCCAGGCCCGCAAGGCGAAGGCCAAGCAGGCCGAGGAGGCGAAGGCGGCCGAGAACCGCGTCGCCTTCGGCCGGCCGAAGAAGGCCAAGACCCTGGCGGAGGCCAAGCGGGCGATCGAGGTCGCCCGCCACGAGGGCCACCGCCTCGACGGGCCCGACCGCTCCGAATGAGCGAGGGCGCGGCCGGCCTGCGCAAGCGCTCGGTGATGATCGCCGGGCACCGCACCAGCGTGTCGCTGGAGGATGCCTTCTGGGAGGCCCTCCAGCGGCTCGCCGGCGCGCGCGGGCTCTCGGTGCAGGCCCTGATCGGCCGGATCGATGCGGGGCGGTCGGGGCAGAATCTCTCGTCCGCGATCCGCGTCTACGTGCTCCGGGAAATCGGGGCGGCGCCGCAAGGCCCGTCCCGAGAAGGCGCTTGACGGCACCCGCGCCCTTTCCCGGAACCGCTGCCGCTTCCCCGGTCCGGGAAGGAGGGTGATACGGTTTCCGGACGATCACTTTCGGAAACCGTATCACGAGCCCGCGCGGCGCCTGAGCGAGGCCGGTTTCCGCATCGCGAAGCGATCATCCGGAAACCGCATGAGGCGGAATCAGCCCCGCGCCGGGAACGCCTCCTCGAATCGCGCCGCCTCGCCGAGGGAGGGCGCATCGAGGCTCCCCTCCCACATCACCACGTTGCCGCGCACCAGGGTGCCGACCGGCCAGCCGGTCACCGGGGTGCCGTCGTAGGGCGTCCAGCCGCAGCGGCTCGCGATCCAGGCATTGGTGATGGTCTCGCGGCGCTTCAGGTCCACCACCGTCACGTCCGCATCGTAGCCCACCGCGAGGCGGCCCTTGCGGGACAACCCGAAGGCGCGCTTGGGGCCGGCGCTCGTCAGGTCGACGAAACGCTGGAGGCTCAGGCGGCCGGCCGCCACGTGGTCGAGCATGATCGGCACCAGCGTCTGCACGCCGGTCATGCCGGAGGGCGAATCCGGATAGGGCTTCGCCTTCTCCTCCAGCGTGTGCGGCGCGTGGTCGGAGCCGAGCACGTCCGCGACGCCCTGCGACAGCCCCCACCAGATCCCGTCCCGGTGCGCGGCGTCGCGCACCGGCGGGTTCATCTGCACCAGCGTGCCGAGGCGCGGATAGGCCTCCGCCCCGTCGAGGGTCAGATGGTGGGGGGTCACCTCGACGGTCGCCACGTCCTTGTGCTCGGCGAGGAAGCGCATCTCCTCGGCGGTGGAGATGTGCAGGATGTGGATGCGCGCGCCCGTCTCCTGCGCGATCCGCACCAGCCGCTGCGTCGCCTTGAGCGCGGCCTCGGGGGGGCGCCAGACCGGGTGCGAGGAGGGATCGCCCGGCACGCGCAGGCCCTTGCGCTCGCGCAGCATCGCCTCGTCCTCCGCGTGGAAGGCGGCCCGGCGGCGGATGCGCTTCAGGATCTCGGTGATCCCCGCATCGTCCTCCACGAGGAGCGAGCCGGTCGAGGAGCCGATGAACACCTTGATGCCCGCCGCCCCGGGCAGGCGCTCCAGCTCCGCGACCTCGGCCGCGTTCTCGTGCGTGCCCCCGACCCAGAAGGCGAAGTCGCAATGCATGCGGTGATGGCCGCGGCGGATCTTGTCGGCGAGCGCCTCGGGGCCGGTGGTCTGCGGATTGGTGTTCGGCATCTCGAACACCGTGGTCACCCCGCCCATCACGGCGGCGCGCGAGCCGGTCTCCAGATCCTCCTTGTGGTCGAGCCCCGGCTCGCGGAAATGGACCTGGCTGTCGATCACGCCCGGCAGCAGGTGGAGCCCGCGGCAATCCTGCACCCGGCCGGCGGAGGCCTGCGCGAGGTCGCCGATCGCCGCGATGCGCCCGCCGCGCACGCCGATATCGGCCGGGCCGATCCCGTCGTGGTTGACGACGGTGCCGCCGCGCAGGAGGAGGTCGAAGCTCTGGCTCATCGCGGCATTCTCCCGTCGCAGGGCCGATTGAGGGCGGCCGACCGGCGGCTTATGTCAGGCCCGCCGGAGGTTCAAGCCGGGCCGCCGGCCGAGAAGGACGTGTCCATGCCCATCGCTTCCCTGCCGGACCGCGCCGTGCTGGCCATCGCCGGAGACGACGCGGCCGGCTTCCTCCAGGGCCTCGTCACCTGCAACGTCGAGAGCCTGCCCGCGGGCGAGGCGCGGCTCGGCGCGCTGCTCACGCCGCAGGGCAAGATCCTGTTCGACTTCCTTCTCAGCCGCACGGCGGAAGGGTTCCACCTCGACGCGCCGCGCGCGGTCCTGCCGGACCTGATCCGGCGGCTCACGCTCTATCGCCTGCGCGCCAAGGTCACGCTCGCCGAGACGCCGCTGCGGGTCTTCGCCGCCTGGGGAACGGATCCTCGGGGACCGGAGCCCGCGGGCGCGTGGCTGCGCGACGGGCGGGCGCCGGGCCTCGGCTGGCGGCTCAACGCGCCGGCAGGGGAGGGACCGGCGCCGGACGCGGCGGCGGAGGATTTCGCCGTGCACCGCATCGCCCTCGGCGTGCCGGAGAGCGGAGCGGATTTCGCCCTCGGCGACGCCTTCCCGCACGAGGCCCTGATGGACCAACTCGGCGGCCTCGACTTCCGCAAGGGCTGCTACGTGGGCCAGGAGGTTGTGTCGCGGATGCAGCACCGCGGCACGGCGCGCACCCGCGTGGTTCCGCTGCATTATCCGGGCGGCACGGCCCCGGCCGCCGGAACCCCGGTCACGGCCGGGGCGAAGGCGCTCGGCCAGACCGGCAGCGCCGCGGGAGACCGCGGCCTCGGGCTCCTGCGCCTCGACCGGCTGGGCGACGCGGTCGCGGCCGGGGAGACCATCGAGGCCGGCGGGATCCCCGTCGCGGTGGGCAGGCCCGCTTTCGCGACCTTCGCGGTGCCCGGGACGGCGTGAGCCGCCACCGGCTCCGCGCCGGCGTCAGTACGGGCGGCCGATGACCGGCGGCGGGGCCACGGGCATCGTCTCGCTGCGCCGGATCTGGCCCTGAAGCTGGTTCTGCTCGAACCGGTTCTGCTGCTGGATCTCGCGCAGCTGGCTGCGCGTGTTCATCGAATCGTTGAGGCCGTCGACCGTCCGCTCCGAGCGGCTGATCGAGCGCTGGCTCTGAGCGAGAACCGGCGTCGCCGCGACCGCGGCGGCGAGGATCAGAAGGGCATGGATGCGCATGGGAACTCCAAGGGGCAGAGACTGCTCTTGAAATGGGGAAGCGGCGCACCAGCGCCAGGTTCCCGCGCGCACGACCCTGCGGCGCTCGGTCACCGGCCCGGGGCACGCGCTCCGAAGCGCGTGGCCCGGTTTCCTGCTCGGCCTCCTCCTGCCCGGCCTCGGGCGCCGCCAATCGCCTCCACGACGCTCGCGTCGCCGCGACCCTCGCTTGCGCCCCGTGCCCTCGACGCCGTTCGCGTTTTGGTCCAGTGATGGCGCCATGACTCGTGAAGCCGCCGGGGCCGACGCCCCCGCTCCCACCTCGATCGCCGCCCGTGCCCGCGCCGCCGTGGCGCCTCCGAGCGCCGGTTATCTGGAGGGTCTGAACCCGGAGCAGCGCCGCGCCGTCGAGGCAACGGAGGGCCCGGTTCTCGTGCTCGCCGGCGCGGGCACCGGCAAGACGCGCGTGCTCACCACCCGCATCGCCCACCTCATCGCCATCGGCCGCGCCCGGCCCTTCGACATCCTGGCCGTGACCTTCACCAACAAGGCCGCCCGGGAGATGAAGGAGCGCATCGGCACGCTGATCGGTGCGGCGGGCGAGGGCATGCCGTGGCTCGGCACCTTCCACGCCATCGGCACCAAGATCCTGCGCCGCCACGCCGAACTCGTCGGCCTCAGGTCCGACTTCACGATCCTCGGCACGGACGACCAGCTCCGCCTGCTCAAGCAGGTGATCGAGGCGGCCAATATCGACGAGAAACGCTGGCCCGCCCGCGGCCTCGCCCAGGCCATCGACGGCTGGAAGAACCGCGGCCTGCTCCCCGATCAGGTGCCGGCCGGGGAAGCAGGGGCTTTCGGCTTCGGCAAGGGCGGCCAGCTCTACGCCGCCTATCAGGCGCGGCTCGCCACCCTCAACGCGGTGGATTTCGGCGACCTGCTGCTGCTCTGCCTGAAGCTGTGGCGCGAGAACCCGGACATCCTCACCGGCTATCAGGACCGCTTCCGCTACATCCTCGTCGACGAGTACCAGGACACCAACGTCGCGCAGTATCTCTGGCTGCGGCTGCTCGCCCAGGGGCGCCGCAACGTCTGCTGCGTGGGCGACGACGACCAGTCGATCTACGGCTGGCGCGGCGCCGAGGTCGACAACATCCTGCGCTTCGAGCACGACTTCCCGGGCGCCGTGGTGGTGCGGCTCGAGCGCAACTACCGCTCCACGGGCCACATCCTGGCGGCGGCCTCGACCCTGATCGCCCGCAACGAAGGCCGGCTCGGCAAAACCCTGCGCACGGAGGCCGGCGCGGGCGAGCCCGTCACCGTCACGGGCGCCTGGGATTCGGAGGAGGAGGCGCGCCTCATCGGCGAGACCATCGAGGGTCTTCAGACCAAGGGCCATCCCCTGTCGCAGATCGCCGTGCTGGTGCGGACCTCCGCCCAGATGCGCGAGGTCGAGGACCGCTTCGTCCAGCTCGGCCTCGCCTACCGGGTGATCGGCGGCCCGCGCTTCTACGAGCGGGCGGAGGTGCGCGACGCGCTCGGCTACCTGCGCCTCACCGCCAATCCGGTCGACGACCTCGCCTTCGAGCGGATCATCAACACGCCCAAGCGCGGCCTCGGTGACGCGACCCTGCAATCGCTCCACGCGCTGGCCCGGCGGCAGGCGGTGCCGCTCTTCCACGCCGCCCGCCTGATCGTCGAGACGGAGGAGCTGAAGCCCAAGCCCCGCTCGACCCTGCGCGCCCTGGTGCAGAGCTTCGCCCGCTGGGCGAAGCTCTTGGAGACCCAGCCGCACGCGGAGGTGGCGCAGACGATCCTGGAGGAATCCGGCTACACGGAGATGTGGCAGAAGGAGCGGACCGCCGATGCGGCGGGCCGCCTGGAGAACCTGAAGGAACTGGTGCGCTCCCTCGAGGAGTTCCCGGACCTGCCCTCCTTCCTCGAGCACATCGCGCTGGTGATGGACGCCAACGAGGCCGAGGGCGGCGAGCGCGTCAGCCTGATGACCCTGCACGCCGCCAAGGGGCTCGAATTCGATACGGTCTTCCTGCCGGGCTGGGAGGACGGGCTGTTTCCGAATCAGCGCGCCCTCGACGAGAGCGGCCGGGCGGGGCTGGAGGAGGAGCGGCGCCTTGCCCATGTGGGCCTCACCCGTGCCCGCAAACGCGCCAAGATCTCCTTCGCGGTGAACCGGCGCATCCACGGCCTGTGGTCCTCGACCCTGCCGAGCCGCTTCATCGACGAGTTGCCGGAGGGCAGCGTCGCGGTGATCGAGGCGCCGGCGAACTTCTCGCAGGGCCCCTCGCGCTTCGACCGGCAGCCGACGCCGTTCGGCTCCTCCTACGCGACGCCGGGCTGGCAGCGGGCCCAGGCCAACACCGCCGGCCGCGACCGATTCGGCGGATCGCCCCGCGGCGGCCGCTCCGGGCCGGCCCAGATCGAGGGCACCCTGGTGGCCAAATCCACCGGGACGGCGTCGCATTACGCAACCGGAGCGCGCGTCTTCCACACCAAATTCGGGCCTGGCTCGGTGGCGGCGGTCGACGGCAACAAGCTCACCGTTGACTTCGACAAGGCCGGCCAGAAGATGGTTCTCGACAGTTTCGTCCAACCGGTCTGAGCAGCCTGCCGCTGCGTCAGGAGAGCGGAGGTCGCGATCTTGCGGATGCCGTCATCCGGGCCGGGGACCGTGCAGGCCTCTCCGGCTCGCCTCCGGACCGCATCCCGGCCGCCTGTCCTGTGTGGTTTGAGACACAGCCCTTCAGCTAATCTTGGCAACTGCGAAAAGCGCCTTTTGCGCCGCGGTACGGGAATTGCTGGGCAAGGATTGTCGGCATACCGTTGGGGAGACCGAAGCGGACTTGTCCACCGCCAACGTCGATCGAATGTGGAACCCGTTCGAACCCGCGGGAATTAAGTCGCTGAGCGGCACAGAAGGAGGTTTGGGACACACGAGGGCACACGATACAGCGGCACCGCAAGTCCAGTGGGAGTGTTGATCTATGAAGAGACGACGCGCACGACTTGAACTGGTCGAAGATCGCCCGATCAGGATGCACCGCACCCGGTTCGAGGAGGAGCGCAATCCGCCGCCGATCCAACCCATGACGGCCCGTCAGGCCGAATACCTCGAAGCCCTCGGTTCCCATTCCCAAGTCATCGTTCTCGGCCCCGCCGGCACCGGCAAGACTTACATTGCCGGCACACGTGCTGCGGATCTTCTGAGGCAGCGCCGCATCGCCAAAGTGGTGATCACCCGGCCCAACGTCCCCTCCGGACGCTCCCTCGGCTACTTCCCCGGTTCCCTTGAAGAGAAGATCGCTCCCTGGGTGGCTCCGCTCACGGAGACCATGAAGGAGCGCATGGGCGCCGGCGCCTTCGACATCGCGCTGAAAGCCGGCGACATCGAGATCGTCCCCTTCGAGGTGATGCGCGGCCGCACCTTCAAGAACTGCCTCGTGATCCTCGACGAGGCCCAGAACACCACCCCGGCCGAGATCAAGATGTTCTTGACCCGCATCGGCGACGATTGCCAGGTCATCATCAACGGCGACGTGTCGCAGACCGACCTGCGCGAGACTTCCGGTCTCCGGACCGTGATCCATCTCGTGAAGAGCCGGATGATGCCGATCCCGATCGTGGAATTCGGCCTGGAGGACATCGTCCGCTCGGGGATCTGCGCCGAGTGGGTGAGGGCCTTCGAGGAGGCGCGCGTATAGGCAGCCTCGCCGCAGGACCATCGGTGCGGCGGCGGTGACGAGCAAGAGCCTCGGCAGGACGGGAGAGCGCCGTTCTGCCGAGCATTCCTGGAGCCCATCCCTTCCTCATGCTGAGGGCCGCGCGATTGTCGATCGCCCGGCACTCAGCATGAGGGGCGGGAGGGCACGGTCGGACCAGCGCTCGATCACGGTGCAATCGGACGCCGCTCTCGGTCTCTGATTTTGCCGCATTTCCTGCGACGAACCGGGATCCGCTTGGTCGGAAAATGCTCTGGCCTCTGATCCGGTGGACTTCCGGTTCAGCCGTTCAGCGATCCTGCAACCATCGGTTCGCGCTGTGGAAGGCCCGCCGAATCGCGCGTGTCCACCGATTACTCGGCGGCCTGATCCAGGCCGGTGCCGCCGCTCTCGGCCCGGTTCTCCACCGGCTGGCAGACATCCACCCATTCCGCCCCGACCAGATTCGCCATCCGCTCGGGCGGGAGCCGCACGGCGCTGTGCGTCGATCCGGCCGCGGGGACGACCTCCGCGAAGGCGCGCAGGGACAGGTCGCAATAGACCGGCAGAGGCGCCGGCAGCCCGAAGGGGCAGACGCCGCCCACCGGGTGGCTGGTCACCTGCTCGGTCTCCGCGGCATCGAGCATCCGCGCCCGCCCGCCGAAGACCGTCTTCAGCTTGCGATTGTCGAGCCGCGCATCCCCGCGCGTCACGACGAGGAGCACGCGCTCCCCGACCCGCAGGGCGAGCGTCTTGGCGATGCGGCCCGGCTCGACGCCGTGGGCCGCGGCCGCGAGCGCGACCGTGGCGGAACTCGCCGCGGTCTCGATCACGGGCAGGTCGGGCGCGCGCTCGGCCAGGAACGCGCGCACGGAAGCGAGGCTCATCGGGCAAGGCTCATTGAAGCGGGACTCATCGGGGCAAGGCTCAGTGCCGGGGCTCCGGATGGGTCGTGTAGGCGCCGTTGCGGATGCGGTCGGGGAAGCCTTCCGCATAGCGCGCGGTCGCTTCCTCGCCGTAGGTCTGCACCAGCTCCTGGAACGCGGCGAAGAGCGCAGCCTGGGCCATGCAGTCCCCGTCGAGGCCGTCAAGGCAGCCCTCGGCGAAGGCTTCCGACACATAGGTCAGGGCCGCGCGCTTGGCGTCCTGATCCGAGAGGTCCGGGGGAGGGAAGGAGTCAAAATCCGACATCGGCTGAGGTGATTCGGGCGTCCGGTGCGGGTGAACACCCGATTCATAGGATCGGGCCGCGGTCCGGGCCAGCGAGGAATTGCGAAGAGGTTAACGCGCGCGGCGCAAAGCCGCGCATCGCGGCAGGTGCGTCACAGGTGTTGCAGCGGCGTGACAGCCCCGGCGGCCGTGCGGTCCGGTCCCTGCGGACGAGCGCTGGAAATCGTTGCCCCGGCGCGCCATGTAGGAGGAGGCGATCCGCGCGGCGGCGCCTCTCACAGGCCCGACCGATCGCCGGGCCTCGACCGGCATGCCCGTCGAGCGATCCTTCGTTCCGTTCCCGACCCCAAGCTCGCCCTGCGCGCGGCCCGTCCCGCTGCGCCCGGCCCCGAATGAGAGACGACCCCGATGTTGCGTTCGAAGCAGAAGCCGAAACCGCAGGAGACCGGCTTCATCCTGTTCGATGTCTATTACGAGGACGGCTCCCGGCGCTCGAACCGCCGCGTGCCCCGCTCCGCCCTCACCGGGCTCGACGGCGATGCGCCGGCCCGGGACATCATCGAGGAGCAGGATCGCGAGATCGCGGAGAAATCCGGCCGCCCGCCGCTCGCCATCACCAAGGTGGTACGTTCCGCCACCTGATCGCCCGGCTCCCGCCGGACGGCTGCGCCCGCGGCCGTCCGCGATGCGCCGAGGCTTCCGGGCGCGCAGACTTCGGGCCTGGAGGCTTCAGGCGTGCGCGTCGGCCGCGAACACCCAGTCGGACAGCGTCGTCGGCAGGGCGAGGTGGCGCAGGTCCAGCCCGCAGGAGGGCGTGTAGGTTTCCCCGTGGATCAGCCGGTCGAGGGCAACCTCGGCGGTGTCGTAGCAGCCGAGCGGCTCGCGCTCGAAGAACAGGACCACCCGGTCCCGACCGGCCCACCGGGTCATCGCGATCCGGAATTCGCCCTGCGCGGTCTCGCAGAACCAGTATCCGCTCATGGGGCGCCATCCTCCTCGTCGTCCGCCGTTCTCGCGGGGGCCGGCTCGGCTCCGCGGATCGTATCGTCTTGTTAACGATGACATATCGCGCCGGTCCCGGGAGGGCAATCAGCCCTCCGGAGGGGGCATGGCCCGGGGCGGCGGGCGGATCTCGCCCGTCTTCGCCGAACGCGAGAGTGCCGCGTGGACTTCCGTCGCCCGCGACCGTCGGCTAAGGATGCCGGGCGGAGAACAGTTCCTCCGCGCTCCACGGCCCGGCAGGCCGTCCCGCGGCAGCATGCGTTGGTGAACCATGGCGGATACGAACCGGGCTCAGGTCGAGGATTTCGAGCAGGCCGCTGGCCCGCGGACCGGCCTGCTGGCCGGCAAGCGCGGCCTCGTCCTTGGGGTCGCCAACAACCGGTCGATCGCCTGGGGGATCGCCAAGAGCGCCCGGCAGCACGGGGCCGAACTCGCCTTCACCTATCAGGGCGAGGCCCTGAAGAAGCGGGTCGAGCCGCTCGCCAAGGAACTCGACGCGGCGGTCGTCGGGCATTGCGACGTCACCGATCCGGCCTCGATCGACGCGGCCTTCGAGGAGGCGGGCCGCCATTTCGGCGGCGGGCTCGACTTCGTCGTCCACTGCATCGCCTTCTCGGACAAGGACGAGCTCACCGGCCGCTACATCGATACGAGCGAGGCGAACTTCGCCAAGTCGCTCCTCATCTCCTGCTACTCGTTCACGGCGGTCGCGCAGCGGGCCGAGAAGCTGATGAAGGACGGCGGCTCGCTGCTCACGCTGACCTATTACGGTGCCGAGAAGTGGATGCCCCACTACAACGTGATGGGCGTCGCCAAGGCCGCGTTGGAAGCCTCCGTGCGCTACCTCGCCGCCGATCTCGGCCCCTCGAAGATTCGCGTCAACGCCATCTCGGCCGGCCCGATCAAGACGCTGGCCGCCTCCGGCATCGGCGATTTCCGCTACATCCTGAAGTGGAACGAGTACAACGCGCCGCTGCGGCGGACCGTGACCATCGAGGAGGTCGGCGAGACCGCCACCTACCTCGTCTCCGACATGTCCCGGGGCATGACCGGCGAGATCCTGCACGTCGATGCGGGCTATCACGTGGTCGGCATGAAGAATCCGGAAGCGCCGGACATGAGCAAGGAGTGAGCGGGGCGCATCCGCTCCATTCCGTTCGCGCGCGAGGGGTGGCATCCGCCCTCCCGTGAGGCCAGTATCCGGCTCCCGGCCCAGAGCTGTCGCGGAGTCGCACCATGACCACGCCCAAAGTCGCCATGCTGACCGCCGGGGGCCTCGCGCCCTGCCTCTCGGCGGCGGTCGGCGGGCTGATCGGCCGCTACACCGATCTCGCCCCCGAGATCGAGATCATCGGCTACCGCAGCGGCTATTGGGGGCTCCTCAAGGGCGAGGCGCTCGCCGTCACCCCGGAGGTGCGGGCGCAGGCCGGCACGCTGCTGCGGCACGGCGGCTCGCCGCTCGGCAACAGCCGCGTGAAGCTCACCAACGTGAAGGATTGCGTGAAGCGCGGCCTCGTGCGCGAGGGCGAGGATCCGCTGAAGGTCGCGGCCGAGCGGCTCGCCCAGGACGGCGTCACCATCCTGCACACGATCGGCGGCGACGACACCAACACCACGGCGGCCGAGCTCGCGGCCTATCTCGAGCGGAACGGCTACCGGCTGACCGTGGTCGGCCTGCCCAAGACCATCGACAACGACGTGGTGCCGATCCGCCAGTCGCTCGGCGCCTGGAGTGCGGCGGAGCAGGGCGCCGTGTTCTTCGAGAACATCGTCAACGAGCAGAGTGCCAACCCGCGCATGCTCCTCGTCCACGAGGTGATGGGCCGCAATTGCGGCTGGCTCACCGCGGCGACGGCGCGCGCCTATCGCCAGCGCCTCGCCCGCCAGACCTTCCTGCCGGCCCTCAACCTCGACCTCGCCCACAAGGACATCGACGCGGTCTACGTGCCGGAAGTCGAGATCGATTTCGACCGCGAGGCCGAGCGCCTGCGCGCGCGGCTCGCCGAGAAGGATTGCGTGACGATCTTCCTCAGCGAGGGCGCGGGGCTCGACACCATCGTCGCCGAGATCGAGGGACGCGGAGAGGTGCTCGGGCGCGATCCCTTCGGCCACGTGAAGATCGATACCGTCAACGTCGGCCAATGGTTCGCCGACCGCTTCGGGCCCCGCCTCGGCGTCGAGAAGACGCTCGTCCAGAAATCCGGCCACTTCGCGCGCTCCGCCGCCCCGAACGCCGACGACCTCCACCTGATCCAGGGCATGGTCGACCTCGCGGTCGAGTGCGCGCTCAAGGGGGTGTCCGGGGTGATCGGCCACGACGAGGAGCGGGAGGGGCGCCTCAGCGCCATCGCGTTCCCGCGCATCCGGGGCGGCAAGGCCTTCGATCCGGCCACCCCCTGGTTCACGGAGTTGCTCGACGCGATCGGCCAGCCGCGCGGCTGAGCGCTACTCCGCCGCGACGGGCAGCGGCGCCCGGTCGGGCAGGCCGTCGAGGGCGGCCGGGCGCGGACCCCCGGTCGCCCAGTCGAGCAGTTCGACCGTGTGCACGATCGGGATCTCGGTGCCCTTCCCGATCTGCGTCGCGCAGCCGATGTTGCCGGTGGCGATGAGATCCGGGCGCACCCGCTCGATATTGGCGACCTTGCGGGCGCGCAACGCCGCCGCCAGTTCGGGTTGCAGGATGTTGTAGGTGCCCGCCGAGCCGCAGCAGATGTGGCCCTCCGGCACGTCCTTCACCGTGAAGCCCGCCCGCTTGAGGAGCGCCTTGGGCTCGGTGCGGATGCCCTGCCCGTGCTGCATCGAGCAGGCCGAGTGGTAGGCCACCACGAGGTCGGTCTCGACCACCGGCTCCATGAGCCCGATCTGCGTGACGTATTCGGTGACGTCCTTGGCGATGGCGGAGACGCGGCGCGCCTTCTCCGCATAGGCCGGGTCGTCCCGGAACATGAAGCCGTAATCCTTGATTGTGGTGCCGCAGCCCGAGGCCGTGACCAGGATGGCGTCGAGGCCCGTCCCGTCCATCTCGGCGATCCAGGCATCGATCGTGCGCTTGGCGAGCGCGTGCGAGGATTCCTCGCGGCCCATGTGGTGGGTGAGCGCGCCGCAGCAGCCCTCGCCCTTCGCCTGCACCACCTCGATACCGTGGCGGTTGAGGAGCCGGATCGCGGCCTCGTTGAAATCGGGCCGAAGGACCGATTGGGCGCAGCCGCGCAGCAGGGCGACCCGGCCCCGCGCGGCGCCCGCGGGCGGGAAGCGACCCGGCCGGTCGATGGCGGAGCGGTTCGGCAGGGTGCCGGGCGCGAGGTCGAGCATGGCGGCGAGCCGGCTGCCGACCCGCGGCAGGCCGGCGACGAGGCCCCGGAACGGCCGGCCCACCGTCGCGGCGAGGAGCGCGAGGCGGAAGCGGTTCGGATAGGGCAGAACCCGGGCGAGGAGCGCGCGCAGCCAGCGGTCGGCGGCCGGTCGCGCGTAGGTCTCCTCGATGTAGGAGCGGGCGTGGTCGACGAGGTGCATGTAATGCACGCCGGACGGGCAGGTGGTCATGCAGGAGAGGCAGGAGAGGCAGCGGTCGACGTGCTTGACCACCTCCGGGGTGGCGGGCTTGCCGCCCTCCAGCATGTCCTTGATCAGGTAGATGCGTCCGCGCGGGGAATCGAGTTCGTCGCCGAGCAGCAGGTAGGTCGGGCAGGTGGCGGTGCAGAAGCCGCAATGCACGCAGGTGCGCAGGATCTTCTCCGAGGCCGCCATGGCCGGATCGGCGAGCTGCGCGGGGGCGAAATTGGTCTGCACGGCGGATCCTCGGTCACGCTTTGTCGGGTCGGCTTCTCGTGGGCCGAGCGTGTTCTAGACCAATTTCAAAGCGCGTGGATGCGGCATGTGTCGCCGCCGGGCTGCGATCGCCTCATACGGTTTCCGGATGATCGCTTCGCGATGCGGAAACCGGCCTCGCTCAGGCGCCGCGCGGGCTCGTGATACGGTTTCCGAAAGTGATCTTCCGCAAACCGTATCACACCCCCGCATACATCCGCCCCGGGTTGAACAACCCGGCCGGATCGTGCGCCGCCTTGATGCCGGCGGTGAGCCGCATCAGCGGCTCCGACAGGGGCTCGAATACCGGCACGGCCGCGCGCACCGCTTCCGGCGCGCGCATCAGCGTCGCATGGCCGCCGGCCTGGGCGACGGAGGCCCGCACCACGGCCGCGCCCGCATCGCCCGCCGCGTCGGTGCGCAGCCAGATCAGCCCGCCCCCCCAATCGTAGAACCACGCCGCGGCCCGCTCCTCCGCGATCGCCGCGGTGATCCGGGGACCGCGCGTCGGGGCCGTGGAGATCCGCCAGACGGCGCCCGCGCCCTGCGCCGCCGCGAAGGGACCGACATCCCGCACGGCGGTCCAGAGATCCGCCGCGGGCTCGCCCTCCAGGATCTCCGGCGTGCCGAAGCGCCGCAGCAGCCGGCGCAATTCGCCCAGGCGATAGTCGATCGAGGCGGAGAAGCCCTCGATGCGCAGCATGGTCCGCGCCCGGTCCCCGCCGATCCCGGCGGGCCAATGCGCCGCCCCGGTGATCTCGAAGGGGGAGCCGAGGCCGAGGCTCAGCGCCTCGACCGCGCGGGCATCGTCGAGCTCCAGCAGCACCAGGGTCGCGGTGCGCTCCGGAATCGGCAGCACCTTGAAGGTGACCTCGGTGAGGAGGCCGAGGGTGCCCCAGGAGCCCGCCATCAGCTTCACCAGATCGAGGCCGGTGACGTTCTTCATCACCCGCCCGCCCGACTTCACCACCTCGCCGCGGCCGTTGACGAAGCGCACGCCGATCAGGCTGTCGCGGGCCGCGCCCGCGGAGATCCGCCGCGGTCCCGAGATGTTGCCGGCCGCGACCGCGCCGATCGTCGGCTCGCCGGAGGAGCCGAGCAGCGCACGGTGATCCATCGGCTCGAAGGGCAGCATCTGGCGCCCCTCGGCGAGGCGCGCTTCCACCTCGGCGAGCGGCGTGCCGGCGAGCGCTCCGATCACCAGCTCCGCCGGCTCGTGCAGGGTAATGCCGCTGAGCCCGCGGGCGGAGAGGGTCGCCTCGTCCTGGGCCGGCCGGCCGATCGCGGCCTTGGTGCCGCCGCCCACGACCCGCAGCCGCTCCCGCCGCGCCGCCGCGGCCGCTACCAGCTCCGCCGCCTCCGCCTCGGTCCGGGGCTCGTACACGCTCATGGCCGCCACTCCCTGCCGGCCTGACATCGACCGTTGCCCGCAGCAATGCGGCGAAGGTGCTGGCGGCGCAAGCGGCGGAGCCGCTACTCCGCCGGGACCGCCCGCCGCAGGCGCGGCGCCACCGCGGCCCGCAGGCCGGCGATGTCGAAGCTCCAGACGAGGGCGCCGTAAACGCCCGCGCCGACGGCGACGCTCGCGCCGAGCGACGCCCAGGGCCCGAGCCCCCGCAGCGGCAGCACCGCGGCGACCATCACGCCCGTTGCCGCGAGCGCGCCCGCGATGTCGCGCAGGGGCAGGCGCAGGCGCTGCGGCCCGGTCAGGCCGCGCAGAGCCAGGAAGCCGCAGGCGGCGACGAGGCCGAGGGATTGCGCGGCCGCGATGCCATGGGCGCCGAGGGGCCCGGCGAGGGCGAGGACGCCGAGCGCGTTCGTGCAGGCGCCGATGAGCGCGGCGGTGATCACCGGCCGCGTGCGGCGGCGGATCTGGAAGATGGGATTGAGGGCGAAATTCATCAGCGCCCCGGCGAACAGGCCGGGCAGCAGGATCAGCGTGTAGCGGGTGAAGTGGCCGCGGAACGCCTCCGGCACCACGATCGCCTCGACGGACGGCGCCACGAGCCAGAACCCCGCCGCGCAGGGCAGGATCAGCGCCACCACCGTCGCGGCGTTGCGCGCCACCTGCGCCTCGCCCGCGGCGGCGCCGTGATGCTCCTCCGCCTGCACGGCGAGCTGGAACAGCAGGAGATCGAGGGCGGCCCCGAGCGTGCTGAAGATGCGCCCGCCGATATCGGCCGCGAGGGAGAAGTAGCCCGATTCCGCGAAGCCCGCCGCCGCGGCGACCGCCGCCCGGTTCGCGAAGGGCATCAGGTGATAGATCGCGTTGGCGGCGATGAGCGGCAGGCCGTAGCCGAGGAAGAGCCGCAGCGTCTCGGGCCCGCGCGCCCGCGCGCCGGCCGGGATCGGATCGGCCAGGGCGCGGCGCACCGCCAGCACCGCGAGGAGCTGGCTGAGGCCCCCCGCCGCCATCACCACGGCCGGCGAGGGCAGGAGCCAGGCGGTGGCGGTCATCAGAACCGCCGCGATCAGGTTCTTGGCGAGCACCAACCGGAAGTAGAGGCCGCCCGCGAACCGGGCCCGGGCGAGCGCCGCGTAGCCGTCGAACAGGCCGATGCCCACCGCCGTCCCCGCCGCGGCGGCGGCGAGGCGGCCTTCCTCATGCCAGCCGGCCGCCGCCTCGGCCCCGCCGAGGCAGAGCAGGGCGGCGCCCGCGAGCCCCACGGCCACCGCCGCGTAGGCGCGGTTGAGCATCGCGCGGATCCAGGGCTCGTGCTGACGCACCCGGTCGGAGTAGAAGCGCGTCGCCGAGAGACGCAGCCACTCGAACAGGAGCGTGTTGAGCAGCACGGCGCCCGCCGTGCCGAGGGCGAAGCGGCCGAAATCCGCCGGCCCGAGGAACTGCGCGATCAGCAGGCCGAGCGCGAAGTTGAGCGCGGCGTTGATCACGAAGGCTGCGATGACCGCCATGTCGGGCTTTCGGAATGCGGACCGGGACGGGAGGGATAGTAGGTGCCAGCCGCGAAGATGTCCTTAAGTGCCGCCGCGTCGCCCGGCCGCGCGATGCTCCAGGCCGCCCTCGGCATCGGCCTCCTGTCGCTGATGGATGCGACGATCAAGGGGCTCGCCGCCCGCTATTCCGTGCCGGAGATCGCCTTCGTCCGCTACCTCGTGGGTTCGGTGCTGATGGTCGCGCTCATCGCCGTGCAGCGGCCGGGCTGGCCGTCCTGGGAGACGTGGCGGACGAACGGCCTGCGCGCGCTCCTGGTGGTCGCGACGGCGCTCACCTTCTTCACCGGGCTCGGGCGGCTGCCGCTCGCCGAGGCGCTGGCGCTCTCCTTCCTCAGCCCGATCTTCATCGCCCTCTTCGCCGCCCTGCTGCTGCGCGAGAGTGTGAGGCCGCAGGTCTGGGCGGCGCTGCTGCTCGGCCTCGCCGGGGTGCTGGTCGTGGTCGGCGGCCAGATCGGCACAGGCATCTCGGGAGAGGAGATCTCCGGCGAGGCGGAGCGGCTGTGGGGCATCGCCGCGGTGCTGGTCTCGGCCCTGACCTACGCGCTGTCGATGGTGCTGCTGCGGGCCCGCGCCCGGCACGATCCCGTCGTCACCATCGTGGCGATCCAGAATCTCGGGCCCGCCGCGATGCTGGCGGCGCCCGCCGCCTATACCTGGGTGCCGGTCACCGGGCCGGACTGGCTGCCCTTCGTGCTCGTCGGCACGCTCGGGGTGGCGGGCCACCTCGTGCTGAGCCGCGCCTATGCGGGGGCCGAGGCCGCGCGGCTCGCCGTGATGGAATATACCGCACTGATCTGGGCGGTGGCGCTCGGCTTCCTCGCCTTCGGCGAGGTGCCGGGGCTCGCGACGGCGGCGGGGACCGGCCTGATCCTGGCGGGCTCGGCGCTCGCGGCGCGGCGGTAGATCGTCAGCCCAGCGCCGGCGTGGCCGCGGCCGGCGGGGTGCCGGCCGGCGGGAGAGCGGCCGGCAGAGGGACGGCTGGAATGTCGCGCAGCGAGATCATCCCGATCGTTTCCGTGCCCCGCAGCACCGGCAGGTGGCGCACGCCGTGCGCCTCCATCAGCCCGTGGGCCTCGGCCAGGGTGGCGTCGGCGGCGATGGTGAGCGGGTCGGGCGTCATCACCTCGCGCACCAAGGTCAGCATCGGGTCCCGGTGTCCCGCGATGACCCGCCGCGCGATGTCCCGCTCGCTGACGATGCCCGCGAGACGCCCGTTCTCCACGACCGCGAGGGCGCCGATGTCGAGCGCACGCATGCGGTGGCAGACGCTCGCCACCGTGAAGCTCCCGGTGACCGCATGGAGCGGGTGGTCGGCGATCACGGCGCTGACGGTGCGGTCGGGCATGGGGCTGGGTTCCTCGGCGCGGCCGGGGCGGACCTCCGGCCCCTGATCCGCCCCCACCCTGGCCGATCCGCCGGGGTCGGCCTTGACCTGGGTCAAAGCCGCGCCGTCAGCGTCCGCTGCCGCCAGCGCTGCCCGATCCGGGCGTGCCGGCGCCGGTCGGGCCGCCCGCCGCGTTGGGCGGCGCGGAGGCGTTGCCCGTCGTTCCCGTCCTCAGACTGTCGTGGCCGGCGCCCGGGCTGGAGCGCGGCGCGCCGCCTACCGACCCGGCATTGCCGGTGCTCCCCGTGCTGGCGGCTCCGCCGGTGCCCGCGCTGCCGCCGGTCCCGGTGCTTCCGCCCGCACCCTGCGCCAGCGCGGAACTCCCCGTGCCGGCGACGAGCAGCGCGACGGCGACGGCGCTGCCGATCATCCGTGAAGTCATGGCGGTCTCCCGATGACGACGCCCCGCTGCGGCGGGGACGCCGTGACGAGGGGCAACATCGGGGACCGCCCCGGGGTTCTGCTGCCAGGGAGGCGAGCAGTCCGGGAACCGCGTGGCGGCCGGCCCGGCGATGGGGCGCCGCTCAGAACCAGCCCTTCAGCTTGAACCACACGGCCGGCGCGAGTGCGCTGAGCGCGATCGCGGCGAGGCCGTAAGGATAGCCCCAGGCCCAGTCGAGTTCCGGCATGTGCTTGAAGTTCATGCCGTAGAGCGACGCGATCAGCGTCGGCGGGATGCCGATGATCGACACCACCGTGAGCACCCGGAAGGTGTTGTTCTGCTCGATGTTGATGAGCCCGAGAGCAGCGTCGAGGAGGAACTGCACGGTCTCGGAGAGCCGGGTCTCGAATTCCTCGAGCGAGGCGATGTCGAGGCGCAGCGTGTCGAGATGCGCGCGGTCCTCGGGCTTGAGCCACGCCTCGGCCTCGCTCGCCACGTAAGGCACCATGCGGTCGAGGCCGACCAGCGTCGCCCGCAGCTTGGAGAGCGCCTTCCCCCGCCGCCCGATCTCGCCGAGGATCCGGCGCAGGGCGAGGTCGCGCCGCTTCGGGGCCGAGCCCTCGCCCCGGGCGCCGTCGAAGTGGAAGACCCGGGTCGAGAGCGCGTCGAGGGCGTCGCTCATCGCCTCCAGGCCGTCGGCCATGGCGTCGACCAGCTCCGCGATCAGCGCCCCGAACACCCCGATGCTGGTCTCCGGCCCGTCATGCTCCGTCTGGCGCTGCTTGACCGCATCGAAGGCGGCGAGCGGCTGGAAGCGGATCGAGACCAGCCGCTCGCGGGTCAGCACGAAGCCGAGCGGTCGCAGGGACAGGTCGCCCGGCACGAAGGAGACCATCGGCGTGCTGAGATAGAGGGCGTCGCGCCGCCGCCGCAGGCGGCTCGACCGCTCCACCTCGCTCAAGGCCGCCCGGGACGGCACCTGGAGGCCGGTCGCCTCCTCGGCGAGCGCGATCTCGGTCTCGTTCGGATCGACGAGATCGAGCCAGGTGGCGTGCGGCGGAGGCGCCAGGCAGGCCCGACCCTCGGCGACCACGCCGCCGGGACCATGCAGAGTGATCATCGGGGAAGAATCCTGTTTGGCCGCGACGATCCGGCAGAACGTCTTGACTCGCTCCGCGGGGACGCCTAACTCACCGCCGGCGCTGGCACTCACGGTTAGGGAGTGCTAACAGCCCGGTCGGCGCCGCGCCGCCGCACCAACCGCAAGTTCTTGTGGGAAGCAAGAGGGCAGCACATGCAATTCCGTCCGCTGCACGACCGCGTGGTCGTCCGTCGCATCGAGAGCGAGGAGAAGACCAAGGGCGGCATCATCATCCCGGACACCGCCAAGGAGAAGCCTCAGGAGGGCGAGATCGTCGCCGTCGGCCCGGGTGCCCGCGACGAGTCCGGCAAGGTCGCTCCGCTCGACGTCAAGGCCGGTGACCGGGTGCTGTTCGGCAAGTGGTCGGGCACCGAGGTCAAGATCGATGGTCAGGACCTCCTGATCATGAAGGAATCCGACATCATGGGCGTCCTCGCCTGAGGACGGACCAGGAGGCTCCGCGAGGGGGCTCCTCGAGGCGTCCGTCGCCGGAGCGCCGCCCCGCCGGCACCGCGCGGACGATCACCCGGCAACAATCGTTCAGAGAGGATTCAACATGGCAGCGAAAGACGTTCGTTTCGCCTCCGACGCCCGCGAGAAGATGCTGCGCGGCGTCGACATCCTGGCGGATGCGGTCAAGGTGACGCTCGGCCCGAAGGGCCGCAACGTCGTGATCGAGAAGAGCTTCGGCGCTCCCCGCATCACCAAGGACGGCGTGACGGTCGCCAAGGAGATCGAGCTCGCCGACAAGTTCGAGAACATGGGCGCCCAGATGGTGCGCGAAGTGGCCTCGAAGACCAACGACCTCGCGGGTGACGGCACCACCACGGCGACCGTGCTGGCCCAGGCCATCGTGAAGGAAGGCGCCAAGTACGTCGCCGCCGGCATGAACCCGATGGACCTCAAGCGCGGCATCGACCTCGCGGTCGCCGCCGTCGTGAAGGACATCAAGGGCCGCGCCAAGAAGGTCTCGGCTTCCGAGGAGATCGCCCAGGTCGGCACGATCTCGTCGAACGGCGACACCGACATCGGCGCGATGATCGCCCAGGCGATGCAGAAGGTCGGCAACGAGGGCGTGATCACGGTCGAGGAGGCCAAGACGGCCGAGACCGAGCTCGACGTCGTCGAGGGCATGCAGTTCGACCGCGGCTATCTCTCCCCGTACTTCGTCACGAACGCGGAGAAGATGACGGCCGAGCTCGAGGATCCCTACATCCTCATCCACGAGAAGAAGCTCTCGTCGCTCCAGGCCATGCTGCCGGTGCTCGAGGCCGTCGTTCAGACCGGCAAGCCGCTGCTGATCGTCGCCGAGGACATCGAGGGCGAGGCGCTGGCCACCCTGGTGGTCAACAAGCTGCGCGGCGGCCTGAAGGTCGCGGCCGTGAAGGCGCCGGGCTTCGGTGACCGCCGCAAGGCCATGCTCGAGGACATCGCGATCCTGACCGCCGGTCAGATGATCGCGGAGGATCTCGGCATCAAGCTCGAGAACGTGACGCTGCCGATGCTCGGCCGGGCCAAGCGCGTCCGGATCGAGAAGGAGAACACCACGATCATCGATGGCGCCGGCGACAAGGCGGACATCGAGGCGCGCGTGGCGCAGATCAAGGCGCAGATCGAGGAGACCACCTCGGACTACGACCGCGAGAAGCTCCAGGAGCGTCTGGCCAAGCTCGCGGGTGGCGTCGCGGTGATCCGCGTCGGCGGCGCGACCGAGGTCGAGGTGAAGGAGAAGAAGGACCGCGTGGACGACGCGCTCCACGCGACCCGCGCGGCCGTGGAAGAGGGCATCGTTCCGGGCGGCGGCACCGCGCTGCTGCGTGCGCGCGACGCCATCAAGGACCTGAAGAGCGACAACTCGGACGTCCAGGCCGGCATCAAGATCGTCCTGAAGGCGCTTGAGGCCCCGATCCGCCAGATCGCCGCCAATGCCGGCGTCGAGGGCTCGATCGTGATCGGCAAGATCTCCGACAACACCTCTTCGCAGACCTACGGCTTCAACGCCCAGACCGAAGAGTACGTCGACATGATCCAGGCCGGCATCGTCGATCCGGCGAAGGTCGTGCGCACGGCGCTGCAGGATGCTGCCTCGGTGGCCGGCCTGCTCGTCACGACGGAGGCGATGGTCGCCGACGCCCCGAAGAAGGAAGCGGCTGCGCCGGCGATGCCGGGCGGCGGCATGGGCGGCATGGACTTCTAAGTCCAGCCATCCGCGCTCACGCGAAACGGAGAGGCCGCCGCGAGGCGGCCTTTCTGCGTTCGGGGCCGGCCGTATCGGGATCAGGGCTCGGGGGCCGGTTCAGCGGACCCGCGGCGATCGGATCGAGCGGCCGCCCCGGATCACGCTTGCGAACGGCGCCGGCGGGGCGGGACGGCCGCCATGGCGGGGGAGGCGAGGGCGTGGTCGGCCGGCGGCTCGGCGGGCGCGGCTCGTCTGCGGGCGCGCGGGGCGGGGGGCGCCGCCTTCGGCGCCTCCGGCTCGGCACCCGCCGCGAGCCCCAGGAGCCGGCGGCGATGCTCCACGGGCGCGGCGGCCCTGAGGGCCGCGTTGGCCCGGTCGAGACGCGTGACCAGCGCCTTGACCTCGCCGTCGCCGAGGCTCTCGACCACCAGAGCCAGCGGCTGCGGCCCGAGGGCGCCGTGAACCTGCCGCAGGGCGTCGAGGGTCAGATCCTTCGCCTTGAGCTGCTTCGTCACGAGGCTCTGGGCGACCTTGGCGACGTCCTGGCGGATCGCCGGGAAGGCCTGCGGCGCCTCGGCGATCGCGCAGAGGATGGCGAGACCGTCGATCTCAAGCGCCATGCAGCACCTCCTTCAGCTCGGCCATCAGGGGGACGATCGTTCCCCCGATGAGGTCATGATAGCTGTCGCGATACTTGTTCCGATAGGTCGTGTGCTGCCGGGTGAGCGCGTTGGCGAGCGTGGCCGATTGCGGGACCCGGGTCGCGAACAGGCGGAAGACCGGGTTCGCCGCCGCCGCGCCCTGCGTCAGGGTTTGCAGGGTGGTCTGGTGCTGCTTCACGCTCTGCTGCAGGCGGGTGATCAGCACGTGCGGCAGGCGCCGGGGGCGCAGCATGCTGTCGGTGCCGCCCGGCGTCCCCCAGATCATCCGGTAGAAGCCCTTGAGCCCGTAGGTCGACAGGAAGTCCGGGATGCAGGCGACCACCACGAGGTCGCAGGCCCGGATCGCCACCTCCGTCATCGGCGAGATGCCCGGCGCGCAGTCGAACAGCACGTAGTCGTAGTGCTCGCGCAGGGGCAGGAAGTCCTCGTGGAACAGGGTCCAGAGGTGGCTCTCGATGGCGTGCATGGAGAGCTGCCGGGTGGTGAGCGCGTAGATGATCTCGCGCTCCACGATGCGCAGATCCGGCCCCGAGGGCAGCAGCGAGACGGCGAGCGGCTCGCCGAGATGCGTCGTGGTGCTGATCGCGTCGCGGACGAAGGCGGGGAGCGCGGCCTTGTCGCGGTCGACGATGCGCAGCCCGAGATAATGGTCGAGGGTGCGGCCGCTCCGGATCAGCCCGGCCAGGATGTCGTCGCCGGCAAAGCAGATCGAGGCGCTCGCCTGCGGATCGAGATCGACCACGAGCACGCGCGCCCCGCTCGCCGCCAGGGCATCGGCGAGCATCACCACGGTGGTGGTCTTGCCGACGCCGCCCTTCATGTTGGCGACGGCGACGAGCTTGCCCGTCATCGGCCGGTTCCCGTGAGGGACGGGGACGGGCTCCCGCCGGCTCCGAGGCCGGAGCGCGGGTCGGACGGCGTATCGCGGCAGGCGTGCGGAGCAGGGACCATCGGAGGCTCGGTCGTCGCGCTCCTTCCATCATCGCCGACGATGCGGCGTCAAGGACGGCGTGGGCGGCCGTCCAGAGGATTTTCCCGGAGGATTTTCCGAAGACGTCGGGCGAAGCCCCCGAGATGAGCCAGAGATATCGGGCCGTCCGGCCCGTGCGCGAGATCTCGACCGCGCCGAAGCGGACGGCCCGCGGGCTCACGCCTTCGAGCAGCGCACGTAGACGGCCGCGCCGCGCTCGCTCGACCATGTCAGCCGGTTCCCGTTCACCGACAGGCGGACATGGGAGGTCCAGCGCTGGCGCGCGTTGCGGCAGGTCGCCGCCATCGTCCAGGAATTGCCGGTGCGCTTCGTGTCCCGGAAGATGCAGGAGGTCTTGCCGGCCCGGGCGGCGCCGTCGCGGATCACCGCCGGCAGGTAGCCCAGGCGCCGCGCCTGCCGGCCCGCGCAGGCGGCGGTGGTCGGCCCCCACACGCCCACGTAGCTCGCGGCCGGCGCCTCGTCCGGTTCGGCATCGTCGTCCGGTCGGGGTGCGGGCGGCGTCGCCGCGGCCGACTGGGCCGGGGGCACCGGGATCACCCGCACCGGCCGCTGCGGCTCGGGCGGAGGCGGCTCGGGGGCGACGACCGCCACGGGCGGCTGCCGCGGCTCCGGCTCGGCCGCGACGTCACGGATCGGCGCGTCCCGGCTGCCCGCCTCGCGCGCGCCCGCTTCGCGGGCGGGCGGCTCCCGCCACGGCTCGCTCTGGCGCCGCCGGAATTGCGGCACGGAGGAGCGGTAGGGTTTGGAGAGCACCGGCTCCTCGCCGGGCGGCGGCCCGCCGAGATCGGATTGGGCCGCGACCGGTCCGGCGATCGCCGCGAAAGCGCCCGCGAGGACGACGAGTCCCGTGGCCGTTGCCCATCCGCCGCGCTGCCGCTTGGTCACGCCCGAAGCCCCCGTCAAGCCCATCGGCGGCGTCCGATGCCACGCCGTCGAATCTAAGCATCATTCGCCGAAGGGGTCACCGGCTCGGCGGTGGCGTCCTCCCGTACGGCCCGGCCTCGCGGGCGCTCAGCGCCCGAAGATGCCCTTCAGGAACTGGGCGGTGCGGTTGCGCTTCTTCTTGCGCTCGAGCTCGGCGGCGTCGCGCACCCAGGCGACCTGCACCACGCGCCGCTCGCCGTCGAAGGGCCGGTGACCGTGCCAGGAATTGTCGGCCCGCAGGAAGGCGAACAGGGTGCCCATCGTGGGCGGCACCTCGACGGCGTAGGGCTCGAAGTTCTGCCCGTCGTAGAGCACGCGCAGCCGCCCGCCCGCGGGCGCCTCCCAGGCGTCGTTCATGTAGACGAGCAGCGTCATCACCTTGGACGGGCCGTCGGTGTGGATGGCGCCGTATTTGGGCTGCGAGCGCTTCATGATGGTGGTGAGGCGCGGGCAGGAGACGAGGTCGATGCCGAATTTCTCGCTCATCACCGCCGAGAAGGCGTCGCTCTCCAGCTCCTCGATGAGATCCTTGAAGCGGCCCTTGAGCTGCACCTCGTCGACCGTGAGGTAGCCGGGCTTGCCGATGTCGGGGAAGTCCCGCTGCAATTCCTCCACCGCCTCGGGACGCAGCACGCCCTCGCCGAGGATGTAGGAATAGGGCTCGCGCGCGAGGGGGGCCGCACGCACGGCGTCGACGTTCAGGATCGAAAGGCCCGACATGGTGTCCGTCTGGTCCAGATGAGGGCGCCGGTCCGTGAGGCCGGCCGTCCGGCGTTCTTCGGCCCGGATTGCGGCGAGCCCGGGGCGTTCGCGCCGCGGAATCCCACGGAACGGCCACGGTTTTCCGACACGATGCGGGGCGGATCGGTCGCGGCCTCGTGCGGCGGCGCCCTCTTGCGGCGCGGCCGGGCGGGCGACATGAAGGCCCGCCGCGATCGGTCCTGCGGCCCGGGAGACACGCATGCAAGGATTGAAGCAGGCCCTCCTGCAGATCTGGCGCCTCACCTACCCGTATTACGCCACGCGGGAGGAAACGCAGATCCGCATCTGGCCCTTCGGCACCTTCCGGATGCAGGAGCGCTGGGTCGCCGTGAGCATGGCGGTTCTGGTCATCGGCATCGAATTCGCGCAGGTCGCGATCAACGTGCGGCTGTCCTACTTCAATCGCGACTGGTTCAACGCGATCCAGAACAAGGACTCCGTCGCCTTCTGGGCGCTGCTGTTCTCGGTGTTCTGCTTCTGGGCCGCGATCTACGTGACCAGCGCGATCGTCCAGTACGTGATCCAGTCGTTCCTGCGGATCCGCTGGCGGGCCTGGATGACCCGGCACTACGTCGACCGCTGGCTGGGGAACGACACCCATTACCGCATGGGCTTCGCGGGCGCGCAGGCCGACAACCCCGACCAGCGCATCGCCGACGACATCGACCAGTTCACCCAGACCACGCAGACGCTGGCGATCAGCTTCCTGTCGGCGGTCTCGAACCTCGTGTCGTTCTCCGTCATCCTGTGGAACATCTCGGCGGCCTTCACGGTGCCGGGGACCGACTGGCACGTGCCGGGCTTCCTGGTCTGGGGCGCGCTGATCTATTCGGGCCTCGTCACCTGGCTCACCCACCTGATCGGCCGGCCCTTGATCCGGCTCAACTTCGAGCAGCAGCGGCGCGAGGCGGATTTCCGCTTCTCGCTGGCGCGCCTGCGCGAATATGGAGAGCAGGTGGCCCTGCTCTCCGGGGGGGCGGCCGAGCGGGCCTCCCTGCGCGACCGCTTCGGCGCGCTCATCGCCAACTTCTACGCCATCGTCGACCGCCGCAAGAAGCTCTCGGCCTTCACGGTCAGCTACCAGCAGGTCAACGTGGTCATCCCCTACATCCTGGTCGCGCCCTACTACTTCGCGGGGCAGATCCAGCTCGGGATGATGACGCAGACGGCGGGCGCCTTCGCGCGCGTCGAGAGCACGATGTCGTTCTTCATCACCTTCTACGTCACGCTGGCCGACTACAAGGCGCAGGTCGACCGTCTGACGAGCTTCGACGCGGCGATGGCCCGGGCGGAGACGATGCGGACCGAGACGCGCCTCCTCGTGGCTCCGGGTTCGGGCGAGGCCCTGCAGGTGCTCGACCTCGCCCTCGGCCTGCCGGACGGGCGGCGGATCGCCAGCGTGCGCGACCTCTCCCTGCGGCCGGGCGAGACGACGCTCCTCACCGGCCCCTCGGGCTCGGGCAAGTCGACGCTGTTCCGGGCCCTCGCCGGCATCTGGCCCTTCGGCGAGGGCATGGTGCGGACGCCGGCCGGCGCCTCCCTGATGCTGCTGCCGCAGCGGCCCTACCTGCCGATGGGCACGCTGCGCCAAGCGACGACCTATCCGGACGCGACGGGCCGCCACGACGACGCGGCGATCCGCGCGGCGCTGGAGGCGGCGCGCCTGCCCCATCTCGCCGACCGGCTCGACGAGGAGGCGCCCTGGGCCCAGACCCTGTCGCTCGGCGAGCAGCAGCGCCTCGCCCTCGCCCGGGCCCTGCTCGCGCAGCCCGACTGGCTGTTCCTCGACGAGGCGACCGCGGCTCTCGACGAGCCGACCGAGGCGGCGCTCTACCGGATGCTGCGCCAGCAGCTTCCCGGCACGACCCTGGTCTCGATCGGCCACCGCTCGACCCTCGACGCCTTCCACCAGCGCCGCCTCGACATGACGCGCCGCCCGGACGGGGTGTTCGAGCCGCTCGACGTGCTGCGCGAGACCGTGCCGGCGCAGTAGCGGCGAAGGGGGGGGCGAAGGGGCGGCGGGGCCGCCCCCGTCCCGTCAGCGCAGGAGGCCGAGGGCCACCGGCACGATCACGGCGGTGAGGAGGGCGTTCAGCCCCATCGCGATGCCCGCGAAGGTGCCGGCGACCTCGCTGACCTGGAAGGCCCGCGCGGTGCCGATGCCGTGGGCGGCGAGGCCTGCCGCGAAGCCGCGCGCCCGCCAATCGGTGAGCCCGAGCCGGTCGAAGAGCGGGGTGACCAGCACCGCCCCGATGATGCCGGTGAGGATGACGAGCACCGCCGTCAGCGCCGGATCGCCCCCGAGGGCGCCCGAGATGCCCATGGCGACGCTCGCGGTCACGGATTTCGGCGCCAGCGTCACCAGCATGTCGTGCGGCACGCCGAGGAGCCGCGCGGTGACGAGGGCCGAGACGACCGCGACGATCGAGCCCACCGCCAGCGCCGCGAGCATCGGCAGCAGCACCCGCAGCACCGTTGCCCGGTGCTCGTAGAGCGGGATGGCGAGGGCGACGGTCGCCGGGCCGAGCAGGAAGTGCACGAATTGGGCGCCCTCGAAATAGACCGGGTAGGGCGTGCGGGTGGCGTAGAGCACGAGCCCGATCATCCAGACGGCGTGCAGCACCGGGTTGGCGAGGGGATGCCGGTTGCTGGCGAGCGAGATCCGGTCCGCCACCACGTAGGCGACGAGCGTGACCGTCAGCCACAGCAGCGGCGAGTGGGCGAGGAAGACCCAGAGGGCGAAATCCGTGCTCATCGACCGACCTTGCGCACCATCCAGGTGAAGGTCAGGGCCGTGGCGACCAGGGCCGCCGCGGTCGAGACGACGAGGGTCACCGCGAAGGCGAGACCCTGGGAGGCCAGCACGTCGAGCCGCCCGACCACCCCGACGCCGGCCGGGACGAAGAGGAGCGAGAGATTCGCCAGAATGCCCTTGCCGGTGCTCTCGAGGGTCCCGTCCACCAGGGGCTTGGGCAGGCCGCCCGGCTGACGGTCGCGCAGCATCATGACGAGGAGGAGGAGCGCCATGCCGATCACGGGGCCGGGCACCGGCAGGCCGCCGCCCCGTGCGATGATCTCGCCGAGGAGCTGGCAGAGAAGGAGAAGCGTGAGGCTGATGATCATCGCGAGATTGAGCCCGCCGGGCGGGAACGGGTGGAACGGAGCGCGATTGTCCCCCCGGGCAGATCATAAATCAATGATCGATGAACGCGGGGCGGATTGATTGCGCTCGCGACGACCCTAGGGAATATCGCGCCGTTCTCGGTCGAAATCGAGCATTATATTGCAAATTCGTCCGGTGCGCGTGCCCCTGGACGGGCTGCCATGGATCCTGCGGCTCAGGCGCCGATGGCGAGCCAGTGATCGAGGAAGGCGTCGAGCCAGCGGGCGACCTGGGGATCGTGCATGTAGCGGCCTTCGAGCTGGCGCACGCGATCCTGGGCGCCCGGCAGAGCGAGGCGCTCGGCGGCCCGCACGGTCCAGCGGCACAGCATGGCGTGGGTGACCTCGGGATGGAATTGCAGCCCGAAGGCGGCCGGGCCGACGCGGATGGCCTGGGTGGGAAAATCGTCCCCGGTCGCCAGCATCTCGCCGCCGGCCGGGCAGGTGAAGCCCTCGCGGTGCCAGTGGTAGACGTGCGAGGGCCAGGGCTGCCCGATCTCGCCCGCGAAGCCGTGGCCGGCCTCGGTGGGAAGGAGCGGGTAATATCCGATCTCCGCCCGGCCTTCCGGATGCGCGCAGACGGTCGCGCCGCAGCATTTGGCGAGCATCTGCGCGCCGAGGCAGAGGCCGAGGAAGGGCTTCTTCTCGGCGAGGGGGACTTGGATCCACTCGATCTCGGTGCGCACGAAGGCGTCGGGATCGTTGGCGCTCATCGGTCCGCCGAAGATCGCGGCGCCCGCATGCTCGGCGAGCGTGCCGGGGAGCGGGTCTCCGAAGCGGGGGCGGCGGATGTCGAGGGCGTGGCCGCGTTCCTGAAGCAGGCGGCCGACCCGGCCGGGGGTCGATTGCTCCTGATGCAGCACGACGAGCACCGGCTTCTTCGCCGGGTGGGAGGCGTCGCCTGCGCTCACGCCGTCGCCTCGCGGCCGGGCAGGGCGGCGAGGGCGACGGCCCGCGCGCCGGCGATCTGGGTTTCGTCGAAGCCGAGGAGCTGGCCGAGGCGCCAGACGAGATCGTCCTCGAATTCGTGTACGCGCCCATCCGCCGCCGCCACGGCCCAGGCCATGCCGAGCAGGTTGCGCCGCTCGGTCTCGGAGGCGTCCCGCCCGATCATGGCGACGAGATCGGCGACGTCGCGGATCTCGTCGTCGACATCGATCGCCCGCGCGATCACGGCCTCGGCCTCGGCCTCCGTCTGCGCGAAGCGCCCGACGAGCAGGCGCGCCAGCCGTTCGCGTTCCACGGGAGCGAGCGTGCCGTCGACGCGCGCCACGTGGACGAGGAGGGCCACCGCGGCGAGAGGCTCGTCGTTCGCCGTGGCCTCTTCCCGCGGCGGCGGCGCGCCGAACATCTCGGCGGCATAGGCGATCAGACGGGGGATGATGGGCATCGATGAGAGAGGGGGGACGGATGACGGGTGAACCTCCGGTGAAGCATTCCCCGTGCCGCCATGCAAGACCTGCGATCTCCGGCTTGCCAAGTTCGGCTTGCCAAGCCCGATCGTCCCGCGTATGAGAGCCCCCATCCGGCCGCCGACGCTTCGAACGCCGGGGTCGCCGCAATAGCTCAGCTGGTAGAGCATCTCATTCGTAATGAGAGGGTCGGGGGTTCGAATCCCTCTTGCGGCACCACTAATTCCCCTAAAAAATCAGCTAGTTAGGCCGGAGACGCGGGCCGCGCTGCTTACCAGCGTTGGACGCTGGTAAGCACATAGTAAGCAGCGACCGCCGACCGGTAAGCGGGTTTAGGCTCTGCCGCTCCTGAAGGCGTCAAGCTTCCAAGTCCCGCTCCCGACCCAGGTTCTCCTCCGAGTCGCCGACGATCGCCTCAGCGATTCGCGTCAGATCATCGAAGCGGAATACCCGGCGCCGCTGTCGATGGTGGCCACCCGGCGCGGACCAATTTCACGGGCGGTACGCCTAACGCGTGGTCGGCGGCGAGCTTCGCGAACACGCACGCTCGGACAGTGGAGACCACGGGGCAGGCGGCAGGCGGCCTGCTGCGAGCCTGTGTGAAAACACGGAAGCGGTAGAAGGATTTTCCCTCAAACGCTCTGGGTAGAGCCGAAATACGCATTCTGTCGGCATTCAGAAGCGGCGTTTGGCGGCCTGGAGCGTCTCCCCATAGCACACAATTCTACGACTTCGGCATGCGTCCGCGTTTTCACACAGCCTCGACCCTTCTCGGGCCTTCCGAAGATCCGCTCATTGGCAGTCTGATTGGCCCAGAACGACCGAACTTGGCCGAGAGCTGCCCGTCCGTCTTGAGGCTCGGGTAGTGGGTAAGCGGACGTTCAGCTCAGCTCAGGTGAATGCCTCAGATTGACCCTGAGCGGTCCTTCGCGGTGGATGTCAGCAATGTCCGGTTGCGAGGGTTTTCCGGACATTTGATTCCGTGACACGGTTTTCCGACATCCACCGCTGCCGGTGCCTCTTGCGCCATGCACGTGAACCGAAGCTGCTCACCGGCCTGTAAGGTTTTCGGTCGTTTTGTTGACAGGACCGCGGCTAAGATTTTGCCTGCTCAAGGCGCCAGCACGTCGCTCGGTTCCTTGATGCGAGTCTGCAGCGCCTCACTCATCGGGAGGTCGAGGTTCAGCCCGTGCGGCGGGATCGGGTTCATGAACCACCGCTGGTACAACTTCGTGAAGACACCAGAGGCCATCTGCTGCTTCAGGACATCGTCGACCAGCGCCTTGAACTCAGGGTCTTCACGCCGAAGCATGAGGCCGTAATAGTAGAAGTTGCCCCCGGATGCGGCTGGCAGGAACTTGAGCGAGTCCGGCTCGGGTGCAGTCGCGCGCGCGCCGGCAAGCAGCACGTCGTCCTCGTACCAGGCCGAGGCCCGGCCCGTGCGCAGCATCAGCAGCGACTCGGCGTGGTCCCGTGCCTGAATGATCTTGAGGTCGAGCCCCTCCGCCGCGTTCAGCTTCTGCGCCAGCAGCATGTTGAGCGAGCCCTGCGTGATCACGACCGTCCGGCCGCGCAGGTCCTTCACGTCTGCGATCCCGGACGTGCGCAGGGTGAGCCAGCGCGGCTGGCTCACGAAGGTCGCGACCGTGAAGGCGACCTGCTTCTGCCGCTCCACGGTGTTCGTGGTGCTGCCGCACTCGATGTCGATCGTCCCGTTCTGGAGGAGCGGGATCCGGTTCGACGCTGTCACCGGCACGTAGGCCAACTTCAGGTCGGGCAGGTTCAGGGCCGCGCTCACGTGCTGCGCCACTGCCGCGCAGAGATCGAGCGACATTCCGGTCGGGCTCTGAGCCGTGCCGAGATAGGAGAACGGGATCGACGCTTCCCGGTACCCCAGCGTGATCGTGCCAAGGGTCCGGATCTTGTCCAGCGTCGGGCTCCCGGCGACGGCCATCGAGGCGCGGCCGGTTATTCCCAGGACCGCCAGCGGCAGGAGGAGGACATGCGCGAGCCTGGGCATCATCCCTGTGTCTCCAACGAAAGGGGAATTGCGGCGAGCTCGGGGCTCAGACGGCGCGCCCGGCTGCCATCTCGTCGAGGCTCTCGCGCAGCGCCGCTTCCAAGATGTCGGCCGCCTGGTCGATCTCGCTGGTGGAAACGGTTAGGGGCGGCGCGATGCGCCAGACCGAGCCGCGCTCGGGCCGGCGGCGAATGTTCATGCTCAGCCCCTTCTCGAAGCACTTGCGCGTCGTCAGGGCGCCAAGAGCATGCGCGGGCGTGCGCGACTCCCGATCCGTCACCAGCTCGACGCCGAGGAGCAGGCCGAGGCCACGCACATCGCCGATCACCTCGAAGCGCTGCTGCAGCCCCTCCAGGCGCTCCCGCAGATAGGCGCCCATCTCGTTGGCTCGCGCGACGAGGTTCTCGCGCGCGATCACCTCCAGCACGGCGAGGCCGACCTCGGCAGTGAGCGGATCGGAGACGTGGCTGGTGTAGTAGGTGAAGTGCTTGGCGTGGATGTCCTCCTCGATCGCCGCGGTCGTGGCGACCGCCGCGACCGGCAGGCCCCCGCCCAGCGTCTTCGACATCGTCATGATGTCGGGCACGACGCCGAAGTGCTCGGCCCCTGTCCGCTTGCCGATCCGGCCGAAGGCGGTCTGCGCCTCGTCGAAGATCAGGAGCATGCCGCGCGCGTCGGCCGCCTCCCGCAGGGCCTGCATGAAGGCGCGTGGCGGCACCAGCACGCCGCCCGCGCTGATCACTGGCTCGACGATGATGGCCGCGCCCTTGCCCGCTGACTGCATGTCGTAGAGCTTGAGCGCGAGGTCGAGGTTGGCGAGCGCTGCCGCCTCCTCGTCCAGGCCCGGGAAGTAGGGCCGGTAGGGGTTAGGCTCGGGGATCACGAACACGCCGGGTGCCGGCACACCGTAGCCCTTGCGGTCGCTAGCCATCGACACGGAGCTCGCCCCTCCGGTGATGCCGTGCCAAGAGCCGCCGAGGGCCAGGACCTCGTAGCCGCCGGTGTACATCTTGGCCATGCGCAGGGCGACCTCGGTCGCCTCCGAGCCGGTGTTGATGAAGATCGTCTTCTTGAGATCGCCGGGCAGCCAGTCGCGCGCCAGCACCTGCGCCAGTGCGGCAATCGACTCCGGGATCATCCCGCTGAAGAAGTGGAATGCCTTCTCGCCGGCCCGGTGGACGGCCTCGACAATGGCCGGGTGGTTGTGACCGATTGTGGCGCACATCTGGCCGGAGGTGAAGTCGAGGTACTCCCGCCCGCTGCTGTCCGCAACAACGGTGCCCCTGGCCTTGGTGAACAGGTTCGGGAAGGTGTCGCCGCCGTAGCGAACCAGAAACTCCTTCGCCGCTCCATCGAGAGATGCGCTCATCGTCCGCTCCGTCAGCAAGGTCTTGGGCCGAGCCAGCGCGCAGGACGACCTGCGGCGACCATCAATTCGGCACCGGAGTTGCGAGGTATCGGGGGCAAGACTAGGCTCAGGCTTCGAATGGGCGCCAACGCAAAAAACTCAGCGGCCGCTGAGGCTGGCTCACCGGCGGGCCCGGCACTGCGCCGGATGCCGCCGCTGCGGGCGCTCGCGGCGTTCGAGGCGGCGGCGCGGCATGGCAGCTTCGCGAAGGGCGCCGAAGAACTCGGCGTCACGCCGTCTGCAATCAGCCACCACGTTCAGCAGCTGGAGGAGTTCCTCGGCGTGCCACTGTTCCGGCGGCACGCCGGGCGCGCCGTCCTGACGGGAGCTGGACGGATCTACGCGGCCGAGATCGAGCACGCCTTCGGCGTCATCGCCGGGGCGACGGAACGGGTCGCTCCGCAGTCGCAGCGCGAGCCCCTGGTCGTCGCGTCCGGGCCGAGCTTTGCGGCAAAGTGGCTCCAGCCCAGGCTGGCGGACTTCCTGCGCGCCCATCCCGGCCTGCGCATCCGCCTGTCGACTTTGTCGGACCGGGACGACATCGAGACCGAACGGTTTGATCTCGCGATCACCTATGGGCGACCGCCGCGGACGGCGATGCGCGTCGAGCCGCTCCTGGTTGAACGGCTCCGCCCCCTATGCAGCCCCGCCCTCGCCGCATCGCTAGAACTTCAGACACCGCGGGACCTGGCCGGAACGACTCTGATCCACTCCGCCAATGCGCTGACGTGGGCGGACTACCTGCGGCGCGTGGGGGAGGCAGCCTTGCGCCCGTGCAACGAGATGTGGCTGGACCGCTCGACAATGGCAGTGGAGGCCGCGGTGGCGGGCCTTGGCGTGGTCCTCGAAAGCGAGGTGCTGGCGGCAGCGGAGCTGCGCGACGGCCGCCTGATCGCACCCTTCAAAGATGATATGTATAAAATCGAGACGACGTCTTACTTCCTCGTGCGCCCGCGCGGGGTGAGACGAGGATCGATCGCCAACGTGTTCGAAGCCTGGCTCCGGGAGGCGATTGCGGCTGAGAATTTGGCCGCGTCCGCAGATGATTAGCCATTCACGTAGGCACCCGACGCAACCTCCGGTGCATCGAGGCCGGTCTCAGCGGTCCTGAACAGCGCTCCACCCCACAGGACACCTTGTTGCGGCGCTTCTTAAAACGACTTGTACCGGCCCCGCAGGAGTACCCGTTTGATTTCCTGACACGCAAATCCTATAGGTTTAAGTGGCTGAAAAACCGTCGTTTTCTCTACATGCTCCTCCGCGGCCGATCGCAGGTGTGTCTCGCTTAAGCCCTGAGAAGAACCTGACGGGGTAGCCGAGGGTCCGCCCATGTTCAGTGCCGCCGGTTTCGGTGTCTCACGCAGTGTTTCAGAAGGGCATATCTTAACAGGCGGAGCCTTGCGTGATGCCGGCGGGGCGCTGATGGTCACGCCAAGGGAGCGGGTCGAGCGATTGCCTGAGCGCCTCGAGGAACCTCTCGGTCCTGGCCGCACGCGCCCGCCGCCCTGAGCCCAGCAAGGCGACGACCGGAGCCGAGGGCAGGGCGTAACCCTCGAGCAGGCGGATCAGCCGCCCTGCCTTTAGGTCTTCCGTAACGTCCCACTCGGATCGCACGAGCACGCCGAGCCCAGCGAGCGCCCAGCCACGCGCGACCTCACCGTCATTGCTGGCCAGTTCCGGCTCGATCCTGACGCGCTCCTCAGCACCACTACCCGAACGGAAGCGCCAGAGAGTCACGTCTTCATCGTTCTCGCGCAGCGCGATGCAGGTGTGATCCCTCAGCTCGGCGGGCGAGCGCGGCGCTCTCCGCTGAGCCAAGTAGGCGGGTGCAGCACAGAGAATTCGCTCGTTCGGCGCAAGACTGCGCACAGTCAGACTTGGCGTTACTTCCCTCGTCTCGCCCACGTGGACGGCGAGGTCCCAGGTTTCAGATGGTATGCGGCCGAGGCGGTCCGAGAGCAGCAGGTCGATCCTGACACCTGAATGCTGCGCCCGGAACGCCGCCACGACAGGTGCCACGTGGCGGCGTCCGAAGCCGAGCGGCGCTACAACGCGCAGATGTCCGATCACCTGCCCACGTCGCTCGGCCAAGGCATTGCTGAGATCGTCGAAGCCAGCGAGAAGGTCCCTGCCACGCTCGGCCAGCAACTCGCCTTCGTCGGTCAGGGTGAGGCCACGACCGGAACGGTCCAAGAGATGGACTCCTAGCCTTGCTTCCAGGGCGCGGAGCCGCTGCGTCACAGCTGGAGGAGACACGTTCAACGCACGCGCCGCAGCGGCCAGAGACGGGGCAGCGGCGACGGCAACGAAGAAGCGGAGATCATCCATATCGACCATTAAGCAGAACCTTAATTTAGAATGCATGAGGCGTTAATGGCATTTCGCGCCCCATGATGGCTTTCTGAGGCACGTCACCACCCAAGGAGTCCGCGGACGTGCTCGCTACCGAACCCGGGGCCATGCTTCAGCCGGCGGAAAGCGGCTTGGCATCACCGATGCTGACGACACCATGCCTCGTGCTGGACGAGGAGCGACTCCGGGCGAACCTCGCAGGGATGCGAGCACATCTCGACCGGCTCGGCGTCGCCTTCCGGCCCCACCTCAAGACCGCGAAGTCGATCGACGTCGCCCGCCTCGCCATGGCCGCCCCGTCCGGCTCCGCGACGGTCTCGACCCTGCGCGAAGCGGAGTACTTCGCCGAGGGCGGCGTGCGGGACATGACCTACGCCGTAGGCATCGCACCGCAGAAGCTCGACCGCGTCGGCGCGGTCCGGCAGCGCTGGGGTGCGAATCTCGCCGTGGTGCTGGACTCCATCGAGCAGGCAGATGCGGTCGCGTCCTGGAGCCAGCGGGCCGGAGATCGCCTGCCCGCGCTCATCGAGGTTGATGCCGACGGGCATCGCTCCGGTGTGAAGCCTGGTGACACTGAGACGTTGGTCGCAATCGGGCGCGCGCTCGATGCAGGCGCGGTGCTGCGAGGCGTGCTGCTGCACGCGGGCGACAGCTACGGCCTGAGCGCCCCCGAGGCGCTCGCTGAGGCCGCCGAGCGCGAGCGCATGGCGGCGGTGACGGCGGCGGAAACGCTGCGGGCGGCAGGCCTGCTCTGCCCGGTGGTGAGCATCGGCTCGACCCCAACCGCACGCTACGCCCGAGACCTAACCGGCGTCACCGAGGTCCGCGCCGGCGTATTCATGTTCGGCGACCTGTTTCAGGCCGGCGTCGGCTCCGTTGCGGTGGACGACATCGCGCTCAGCGTGCTCGCCACCGTCATCGGCCATCGCCGCGACAAGGGCTGGATCATCACCGACGCCGGTTGGATGGCGTTGTCGCGGGACCGCGGGACGGCCCGGCAAGCGGTCGATCAGGGTTACGGCGTGGTCTGCGACCTCACCGGCCGCCCCTACCGAGACCTCATCGTCGCCGACGCCAACCAGGAGCACGGCATCCTGGCCTTGCGTCCGGGCTCCGGCGCCGAGCTGCCCGACCTGCCCGCGGGGGCGCGCGTGCGCATCCTGCCGAACCACGCCTGCGCCACCGGCGCTCAGCACGACCGCTACCACGTGCTCGACGCCGCCGGGCGGATCGGGGCCGTGTGGCCGCGCATCAACGGCTGGTAGGAGCTGACGATGACCTCACCCATCGAGCGTGTCTCGACCGCCCGAGCCCCGGCTCCGGCCGGCCACTACGCCCAGGCGACCGCGTGGCGCGACCTCGTCTTCGTCTCGGGCCAGCTCCCGCTTCGCGCCGACGGGACCCACGCGGCCAACGAGACCTTCGAGGTCCAGGCCCGCCAGGCGCTCGCCAACCTGCTGGCGATCGTGGACGCGGCGAGGTCTCGTCCGGACCGCGTGATGCGCGTGACGGCCTACGTCGTCGGGATCGAGAACTGGCCGGTTTTCGACCGGATCTATGCCGAGCTGTTCGGGAAGGCGAAGCCGGCGCGCGCCGTGGTGCCGGTGCCGGAGCTGCACCACGGCTACCTAGTGGAGATCGAGGCGGTCGCCGCACGCGAGATCTGACGCGCACTGAAACGCAGAGGAGGCAAGGATGGATCACGGGCAAGCCGGTCCGCGGCGGCGAATACGCGTCCCGCTGGTCCTCTGGATGGCACTCGGCATCGGGGTGGGCCTCACCACCGGAACCCTCTGGCCGGATCTCGGTGCTGCCCTTCAGCCGATCGGCACGGCGTTCATCGAGGCGATCCGGATGGTCGTCATCCCGCTCGTGTTCTGCGCCGTCACTCTCGGCGCAAGCCGGATGGCGGACGACGCCGGCCGTCTCGGGCGGACGGCGCTGGTCGCTTTCGGCTGGTTCTACCTCGCGAGCGCGGCCTCCATCGCGATCGCGCTGGCCTTGAACGCGGTCTTCCATCCAGGCCTCGGCGCCGGCCTCGTCGCCTCGGGGCACATCCCGCAGAACCTGCCCCTGCGGGTCGACTGGGTGAAGTTCGTGCTCGACCTCATCCCGTCCAACATCGTCGCCGTGATGGCGGCACAGAAAGTCCTGCCGACTCTCGTCTTCGCGATGCTGTTCGGTCTCGCGTTGGGCGCGCTCGGCGAGGGTGCTCGGCCGGTGACGGCCGCCCTAGAAACGGTGCTCAGCGCGATGTTCCGCATCACCAGATGGGTGGTCGCCGTAGCCCCTCTCGCGGTGTTCGCCATATCGGCTTGGCTCGCCGCGACGCAGGGACTGAGCGCGCTGATAGCCCTCGCGAAGTTGTCCGGTACCCTGTACCTCGGCTACGCACTCCTGTTCGGCCTCTTCCTCATCGTCATCCGCCTCACGGGCGAGCGCCCTCTATGGGCGGCTCGTCAGGTCATTGGGCCGGTGCTTCTCGCGTTCGCGACGCGCTCGTCCGAAGTCGCCCTTCCGCCGCACATCCAGTGCCTGGAACGCATGGGCGTGCCGGAGCGCATCGTCGCTGTCGTGCTCCCGCTCGGCTACAGCTTCAACCTCGACGGTTCGGCCCTCTACCTTGGGGCGGCCGTGACGTTCCTGGCCGAAGCCTACGGCCTGCACCTGTCCGGGTCGGCCCTGCTGACCATCCTCGTCACGACGCTGATCGCGAGCAAGGGCGTGGCCAACGTCCCGGCTTCCAGCCTCGTCGCACTCGCCACGGTGCTGACCGCGATCGGACTGCCCGTGGAGGCGATCGCGGTCATCACGGGCATCGATGCGGTGCTCGACATGGGCCGCGCCGGCATCAACGTCTTCGGCAACACCGCGGCCGTCCTCGTGGTCCGCCGCCTCGGCGGCCTGCCGGACGGTGCGCCCGCTTCCGTCGAAGCGTCGGCGCACGGCTTGGTCTCGCACCCGGCGTCACCTGCAGCGTAAGAACGGAGACACCCACGATGACATCCCATCGCTTCGACGCCGTCCTGTTCGACCTCCTGACCGCCCTGCTCGACAGTTGGTCCTTGTGGAACGCGGTCGCGGGCAGCGAGGATGCTGGCCGACGCTGGCGGGCAGAGTACCTGCGGATCACCTATCGCACGGGTGCGTACCGGCCTTATGAGGATCTCGTCGCCGAAGCCGCCGAAGCGGTCGGGATGCCGCGCCGGCTGGCGGGGGATCTCGAGGACCGCTACGGCGAGTTGCAGCCGTGGCCGGGCGTGACACGGACCCTTCAGGCCCTCGCCGCCCGGTCCGTGCCGCTCGGCGTCGTGACCAACTGCTCTGAACGGCTGGGGCGCATCGCGGCCGCTTGCGCGGGGGTCGATTTCACCGCCGTCATCACGGCGGAAAAAGCCGGGTTCTACAAGCCCGACCCTCGTCCCTACAGGCTGGGGTTGCAGGCTCTCGGAGTGGAGCCGTCTCGCTGCCTGTTCGTCGCGGGCTCACCATACGATCTAGTTGGAACGGCACAGGTTGGGCTGGCGACGTACTGGCATGACCGCGTCGGGATGGCGGCGCCGGCCGGCTCGTCGTCTCCGCTCGCGCATGAGGCGACACTGGATTTGCTGCCAGCCTTCCTCGATGAGGAGCGATGAGGATGTTATGTTCCAGCATCGCCCGCTGCATCAGGGTTCCGTGAGCTGGACGCGTTGCGAGAGCACGTGGCTCCCACCCTCCTGATCGGCGCCGGCCTCCGGGCGTGTCGCAAGCGCGAACGGGTTCGCGTTCACGGGTCGCTAGCCATACCGACCCAGCTTGCGGCTCCGCCTCGGAGCTGGCCCATGATCCTGAACGCCCTCGCCCTCAAGCTGAAGCGGCAAGCCCGAAGCGACTTCCGGGGCCGGCACTTCGAAGCCACCCTGATCGTGCAGGCCGTCTCCTGGTACCTGCGCTACGCGCTAAGCTACCGCGACATCGAAGAGATGCTCCTGGAGAGAGGCCTCACGGTCGACCACTCCACCACCAATCGTTGGGTGCTCGCCTACGCACCCGCCATCGAGCGGCGCCTGCGCCGGTTCCGCAAACCGCACTGCGGCTCCGTGCGCGTGGATGAGACCTACGTCCGGGTTCGAGGTCAGTGGCGCTACCTGTACCGGGCCATCGATAAGCATGGCGAGGCCGTCGACTTCCTGCTCACCGCCAACCGCGATCCCGATGCCGCCAAGCGCTTCTTCCGCAAGATGCTCTCGGCCGAGCCGCTGCTCGCACCCGACCGCATCGGCACGGATGGCGCCGGCCCGTACCCGCTGGCGATCGCTGAGAGCCGCAAGGAGGGCCTGCTGCCGCGCACGCCCACCCACTACGGCACCAAGCACTTGCAGCAGGGGATCGAGAGCGACCACTTTCGGGTCAAGAGGGCCATGCCCCGAGTAGGCGGCTTCCGGTCGTTCCACACGGCCCGGCGCACGATCCAGGGCTTCGAGGCCATGCTGTGGCTGCGCAAGGGCTTCGGGTTCTCAGGGGCGTGGACCGTGCAGGAGCAGAACCAGTTGCTCGCCTCCTGCTTCGGACTTGCCGTCGCGAACAAAGCATGAAAGTGCGATGGCAGAGGCCCTTCTGCGGCCCGAACCCGAGTTTGCGACAGGCCCCCCTCAACGCCCCTCTACGTCTACGGCTTTCGTGTAGGCCTGGAAGGATACATAGACGGGCCGTGAGAGGAACTCACGCGAGTGGGTGATAGCCTCGACGGCCTGGCCTAGCTGCCGCTGTCGCGGGCTCTTCTGTCCCATACAGGCGCTTATGCGAACCGCGCCGCTCATGGGCGACAGGTCCAGACCTGGTTCCATAGGCCGCCCTTACGCGAATCGACGGGAGTGCCCCAAGGCGATTGCCGACTTCGAACGGCTGCTGTCGGATGTCGAGCGGCTATTCCGGCGGCACGGGTCGGAGGTCTGGGAGTGGCGCATTGCCGAATAAGGCGCACGCGAACTCCTGACCCTGAGCGGTCCTTCGCGGTTGATGCCAGGAATGTCCGGTTGCCAGGGTTTTCCGGCCACTCGATTGCGTGACACGGTTTCCTTGATATCCGCGCCTCCGATGGGCTCGGGCGTCAGGCCAGATGGTGCGCCGGGCGCGCCCGGAAAGGGGCGGTCACTGGCGGCGAGTCCCAGAAACGGGAGTTGGGGTGCAGGGTGGTTCGGCGTGGAGGTCGCCCAAGTCGCTCCGACCCCAACTCCCACTCCCTCCCGTCCCTAATGACATCGCTCGCGTTGCCCAGGCTGCGTCGCCGTGCGGCAACCCCTCGGCCCAGCAACGCAAACCTTGGTATACGGGCATAAACGATAATATAATCTCAATAAGACCAGCCCATAATACCGGAATATGAATTTAAATCTAAAATACATCCATCAGCGTACGATACGCGAAGCGCCGATCCGCCGATGGAGAATAGAATGTCCCGCAAGCTACTCATCGCCCTCGCCCTGTTTACTGGGGGCGCTGCACCCGCTTCGGCGCAAGAAACACGCGTGATCAACGTTTGGGGTCAGGAGTTTGAGGTGCCGGCCCGGGGGCCGGGCGGCCTGCTCGCTGGTGCGCTGGGATCCGACACCGTGCTGACGACTGGCACCGTCGCGGACACGACCCAGAGCAGTGTCCGCTTCGCGCCCACCTCGTTGGCCGCCAAGCCGGGCAATCGGGTGCTCCGCTCCACCCGGTGATGCTCCTACCCGAGATCCCGATCGACTCGGCCGCGTCCTGCAGCGGACCGGCTTCCTCTCATTCATCCTCACCCTTCGGCCATCGAGACCTCCGATGGTCGTCAGGGGCACGCCTCAACGGGAAGATCCCAACGATGCCTATGCTCGACTGGAACACCTATCGCAAGCAACTTCTCGAAGGCGTTGGCGGCTTCGCCAAGCTCAGCCCAGAGACCGTGAAAGGGTACGGCGCCCTCAGCAGTGCCGGACAGAAAACCGGACGGCTCGACGCCAAGACGCGCGAACTGATCGCCGTCGCGGTCGCTATCAGCCTTCGCTGCGACGGCTGCATCACCGTGCATTCGGATGCAGCCCGCCGTCTCGGCGCCAGCAAGGAGGAACTCGCCGAGGCGCTCGGTGTCGCGGTCAGCGTAAACGCGGGAGCGGCGGTCACCTACTCGACGCGCGCACTCGAGGCGTACGACGCGTCCTCGGACGTCTGAGGGAGGGAAGCATTGATGAGGACTCGCCTTCGCGCCGCGCTCGCCGTCGTGGCGAGCGCACGCTCTCAGCGGATCGGCCTGCACGGGATGCGCGTCGCCGTCGCGATCATCTTTCTCTGGATCGGCGGCGTGAAGTTCGCGCCCTACGAGGCGGACAGCATCACGCCGTTCGTGGCGAACAACCCGGTGATGCGGCTGTTCTACGCGCACCCCGAGGCTTACCGGCAGCACATGACCCGAGAGGGCGAGCTGAAGCCGGACGAGCGCTCGTGGCAGGCGGCCAATGGCACCTACCGCTTCTCGAATGGGCTCGGTGTGGTGGAATTGCTCATCGGCGGCTTGATGCTCCTCGGCCTCGTGTCGCGCCGCCTCGGGCTCGCGGGAGCGACGGTCGCCTTCCTCACTCCCGTCGTCACGCTCTCGTTCCTGGCAACCACGCCCGAAGCCTGGGTGCCAGCGCTCGGAGACGCGCAGCACGGCTTCCCCTACCTCTCGGGAGCCGGCCGCCTCGTCCTCAAGGACGTGGTCCTGCTGGCAGGGGCGTGGCTCGTGCTGGTCGACAGCGCCCGCGCGGTGCTGGAGCCCCGGGCCGCCGCGCGTGGCGGTTTTGCTTCGCTCACCCGGCCTCCGGCCACACTCGGCTCGCACTGAGGGCTCCGCCGCTCCAGGGTCACCGGGACCGACCGATGATGTTGACCCCGAGAGTGGGTCAACATCATTCGGGCGACTCGACCGTACATTGGTGCGATCTCACGCGTGCATCGAGACCACGGGCTTTCAAAGCCGCACGACGGCGGAGGGGCTGCCCATGGCGCAACGCGCTCGGCTCGAGACGTTCTGGCAGGCTCGGCACCCGCCCCCTATACGCTGCCCTTCGCGCCGAGCGCATCACCCGTTCTCCTGCATCGCTCGGGTCTGGCACACGATCGGCTTCATGGTGTGCCATCGGTCGAGAAGGCGATGTCCTTCTGCGCCCGCAGAGCGGCCAAGCGCTCGGCCAGCGCTCGTTCGATCATCGTATAGGCATCTCCGCCCAACGCGATCCGCTTTGGTGCTGGTTCCTCGTCTACGCTGTCGATGATGATCTGGACCATCTTGCGCGGATCACCCTTCGCGACAGCGGCCGGATCCGAGAGCATCGTGCGCATCGCGCCGATCGGCGTGCTCCGGTACGCATCCACGTCTGCGCCCAACAGCGTTCCGGCCGTCGTTCGGAATCCGGTGCGCGCGGCACCGGGTTCAATCATCGTGACGCCGATGCCGAAAGAGGCGACCTCGGCCGCAACCGAGTCGAAAAACCCTTCCAGGCCCCATTTGCTTGCGTGATAGAGGGAGGCACCCGGATGGGTAGCCTGTCCGCCGTAAGTCGACATGGCGATCAGGCGCCCGCCGCCCTGTCGGCGCAGATGCGGAAGGGCTGCCCTGACGACGTGGATCGGGCCGATCAGATTGGTATCGATCTGGCGCGCGATCTGCACGTCGGTCAAACCTTCAACGGCCCCGAATTGCCCGTAGCCGGCATTGTTGACCACGACGTCGATCCGGCCGAGGTCACGAAAGGCACGGTTGACCACGCTCATGATTGCGGCGGGGTCGTTCAGATCGAGCTGTGCGGTCCAGAAGCTCGTGTCGTATTTGGCCTTCAGGTCAGCAAGACCTGCCGAGTGCCGCACAGTACCCGCCACGCGCTCGCCGCGTGCGAGCAACTGCGCTGCCATCTCCCGACCGAAGCCACTCGTCACGCCTGTGATGAACCACGTCCGAGCCATATTCGCCTCCAGATTGTCCCGGTACGGATTAACCCGCCTCATTGCTGGCTGTAAGCCGCGCAATTCCGCATGCCTTGATGACGTTTTGCCATGAATGATCTGCCGTCCCTGACCGAGCTGAAGGCGCTCGCCGCGATCGCGACGCACAGGAGCTTTCGCAAGGCTGCCGACGAACTGGAGGTGGCGCCGTCGACCCTGAGCCACATGATGACCAGCCTTGAGGCGCGGCTGGGCATGCGGCTGCTGAATCGAACCACCCGCAGCGTCGCGCCGACCCAGGCTGGTGAGCGCTTGGTCGAGCGCCTGCGGCCGATCCTGCAGGATCTCTACGGAGCACTGGCCGAGATCGATGCCTCTCGCATTCGTCCCACGGGGACACTTCGCGTCACGGCATCCGATACCGTCTCCCTGCTCCTCCTTCAGACTGTGATCCCGGTCTTTCTGAAGCGCTTTCCCGATATGGCAGTCGACCTGGTGGCCGAGCCGGCTTTCGTGGACATCGTCGCGGAAGGCTTCGACGCGGGCTTCAGGCTCGGCGAGGATGTTCCCCGCGACATGATCGCGGTCCGGTTCGGCGGGCCGTCGCGTATGCTGGCGGTCGCATCGCCGTCCTATCTCGCGGGGCGGGACCGGCCGCGGACCCCTGACGACCTGTCGGGTCATCGCTGCATTCGGACGCGGACGCCGAACGGACGGCCCAGCAAGTGGGCGTTCGAGCGGCACGGTCAAGCCGTAACCATCGACGTCCCAGGCCCTCTCGTCCTGAACAGAACGGAGTTGATGACGGAAGCCGCGCTTCGCGGCCTCGGCATCGCCCTCGTTCCCGAACTGGTTGCCCGACGCCATCTTGAAGCCGGCATGCTCACGTCTCTCCTGGACGACTGGTGCCCGCCTTACCCCGGTCTGTTCCTCTACTACCCGGGGCATCGCCATGTTCCTGCCGGTCTTCGTGCCTTCATCGACGTCCTCAAGGTATTTCCGAACGAAACCTGAGCATGAGCGCGGATGGATCGCCGTCGGCCTGAACGTGCCGATCGAGGGGAGTTGACGACAGCTCGGCCCGCGGTGCCCCGACGGTCACGACGGCATCAGCCATCCAGGGCGGCACGATTGCCACAAGGCGCGCCCGTCCTCGGACGGTCGATGCGCCCTGAAGGGGATGCGAATGAGACCCGACCGGCTCATCCATTCGATTTGCTGCTAGGATCGATCGAAACTATGCGTTTCCTTCAGTGCCTGTGCCCGTGCAACGTGTCCAGCAGGCCTGAGGGCGACGTTCGGGCGTCGCCGTAGGGTCGCTGCGGAAGAGCTGAGAGCATCATGGCCGAGCGCGGAACCGTCCCTTCAACGAGCCCGAACGGCGGTGGCTCGAGGTTCATGGCTCTCTTCATTCTCGCACCGCTCGCGCTGGTCGGGAGCGGCTGCGTGGCCGTCGACGCCCAGCGCGCGGCCGTCGTACCGCAGCCGAACGCGGCCTTCGCGGCCATGTACGGAGCGCGCCCCGCCGAGCGCTTCGCTCTGCCGGCGACCGATGTCGCAGATGTCGACCCCCGCTACTTCCGCCAGGAGGTCGCCTATGCGCGGCCGGAGTCGCCCGGCACCCTCGTGGTCGATCCGGGCAACAAGTTCCTCTACCTCGTGCGCGAGAACGGGCGGGCCCTGCGCTACGGGGTCGGCGTCGGCCGAGCCGGGCTCGCCTGGAGCGGGACGGCGCGGGTCGGGCGCAAGGCCGAATGGCCGCGCTGGACCCCGACGTCGGACATGATCGCTCGCGAGCCGGAGCGGAATGGCCCCTGGCGCCACGGCATGGCCGGCGGCCCGGGCAACCCGCTCGGGCCGCGCGCCCTCTACCTCTTCGACGGCCCGCGCGACACGCTCTACCGGATCCACGGCACCACCGAGCCGCACACGATCGGCACCGACGTGTCCTCGGGCTGCATACGGATGTTCAACCAGGACGTCATCGACCTCTACGGCCGGGTTCCGGTCGAGACCAGGGTCGTCGTCCTGCCGGCCGACGAGCATGTCGAACCCGCGCAACCATCCGTCGTGCGGACTGCCTCCCGGGGAACCGGCAGCTGAGCCGCCGCGGCAGCCCGGTGCGGATCTTGACGGGCGGTGCGGTTGCGCGGGACCGAGCCGACGTCGCGGCAGAGGAGCAGGTGGGGACGATGCGCTACCCGGACCTGGAGATCGACCTTCTGCGGGCCTTCGTGGCGGTGGCCGAGACCGGCAGCTTCACCGCTGCCGCCGACGTGGTCCACCGTTCGCAATCGGCGGTGAGCCAGAAGGTGCTGCGGCTGGAGGAGATCCTGGGGCGGCGCGTCTTCGACCGCACCAGCCGTACGCTCGGCCTGACGCCGGACGGCGAGCGGTTGCTCGTCGCCGCCCGCCAGATGCTGGAGTTCAACGATCGCCTCCTGCGCGCCTGGCGCGAGCCTCCCGCCAGCGGCACGCTGCGGCTCGGCGTGTCGGAGGACTTCATCCCAGGCCAGCTGCCGAAGCTGCTCGCCCGGTTCGGGCGGCTCCACCCGGACGTCCACATCGAGCTGATGACGGGCCTGAGCTGCACCTTGCTCGACGCCTACGACGCCGACCGGCTCGACGCGGTGATTGCCAAGCGCAGCGGTGGGCAGGCGAGGGGGCGCGTGATCTGGCGCGAGCCGCTCGTCTGGCTCGCCGCGGCGGACTACCACCTCGATTTCACCCGGCCGGCGCGCCTCGTCATGCTGGCACCGCCCTGCAGCTACCGCGAGTCGATGATCTCCGCCCTCGATTCGGTGCGCCGCGAATGGGTCGTCGCGTGCACGGCGAGCAGCCTGATGGGCGTGCAGGCCGCGGTCGCGGGCGGGCTCGGCGTGACCCTGCTCGGCCGCTCCTTCGTGCAGGAGGGGATGCAGATCCTGCGCGCGCCGGAGCTCTGGCCCGCTCTTCCCATGACCGAGGTGACGGTTCTGGGCGAGGACAGGGCGCCCGATCTCGTGGAGCCGCTGATCACGTTTCTGAGCCAGAGCCTCGCTGGCCATGACGCACTGACCATCGCGGCTTGACCGTCCGGCGGCTCAGCGCGTTCGCGCGTTGCGCGTCCTGACGGCGTCCGGCGGTGCCGGACTACTCCTGACGACAAGGAAGACAGACAATGTCCGAACACGTGCATCTGATCGCCCGCCTGGTGGCTCGCGAGGGGAAGGAGGCGGCGCTGGCGCAGGCCGTGGCAGCGATCGTACCGGCCGTGCTCGAGGAGCCCGGCTGCCTCGTCTACACGGCCCACGAGAGCCGCGAGCGACCCGGTACGATCGTGATGTACGAGGTCTGGGAGAGTGGGACCGCCCTCGACGTTCACGCCGACGGCGCGAACTTCCGTGCGCTCGCCGCCCGGTTCGACGAGCTCCTGGGCGAGCCGCTCGCCATCGAACTCCTGCGCAGGATCGCCTGATTCGTTGCAGGCTGCAGCGCGGGCCCGGGGCTCTCCACCCTGGCCGACCTCCGCGAACCGAACCATTCGCGGCGCTCAGCGATCCGGCGCGTTGCGGGTTCCGAAGTCTCGGGGGTGCCGTCCTGCAGGTTCACGAACGCGATGCCGGTGGCCACGACCTCTCTCCTCAGCGGTGGTCGTTGGGTGCCGGCTTAACGCCGAGTTGGAGCGTGTAGACCTCGACCGGGAAGCGCACCCGGCTCCGGCCTTCCTGGAAGAGGGCGAGGCGGTTGAGCTGAGCGGCCGGCATCCACAACTTTCCGCCGGCATCGATCCACATCGCGTCGACCCAGAGCAGGCGCGGGTCCTGGATCAGGGTCGAGGCGGTGCCGTCGGGCGCGATGCGGAGGATGCGCTGCGCATCCGTGTCGCTGACAAACAGGGTGCCGTCCGCGGCGATCGCCGTGCCGCCGGTCGGCGGCGTGTCGGCGACGATCGCGACGGAGGCGGCCAAGCTCGCCGGTGCCGTCCCGGGATCGTCGAGCAGCCGCGTGGGCACGCGCCAGAGCGGGCCGGTGCAGGACTGGTAGTAGAGGACGGCGCCGTCCGGCGAGACTTCGAGCTGGTCGGCATGCACCAGAACCGGGACGCCGTCCGGCCCGCGCACGATGCGTCCCTCGGCCGAGATCGGCCGCGCGGCCGTGACCGAGGCGTGGCCCTCGAGTACACGGCGGCCCCGGCCCGTCGCGAGATCAAGCACCACGAGGGCCGGCGCCCCGGCATCCGTGAGATAGGCGAGGGAGCCGTTGAAGCGTACGTCGTCGATGAAGCTCGTCGGGGTCACCAGGCCGTCAAGCGGGATCGCCCGCCGCACCCGCGCGCCGACGACGTCGACCTGCACGAGCTTGCACCCGCCAGGACGCATCGACCGCCCGAACCCGGGCGAGCCGGTATCGACGAGCCAGAGGTCGCCATCGGGACCGATCCTGAGCGAGTTGACCCAGACCAGGGTGCGGGTGGGGTCGGCGCCCTCGGCCCAGGTGTTCCAGCCCTCGTCCGGGAACGGCACAGGCCGGCCGTCCCGGATCTCGACGACGCGGGGACCGGCGCTGCCGTCGATGCGCGCGAGCGCGGCGAAGATCCGGCCCTCCGGCGTGACTGCGACGCCGTTGGTGACGGCATCCGGCAGCGCGAAGGCGAGCGTCAATTCGGGCGCGGCCGGGTGAGCGGGTGCGGTCGCGCGGGCGGGGCCCGCCATGACCAGGGTCGCGGCGCCCGCCAGCCACGCGCGCCGATCCATTGTCGCCTCGCCGCTCACGCCCACCCCTCCAGAACGATCTTGCCCTTGGCGCGCCCACTCTCGATCAGCGCGTGGGCGCGGCGGAGATTGGCGGCCGAGATCGGGCCGAAACCCTCCGCAAAGGTAGTCCTCAGCGTGCCCGCATCCACGAGCTGCGCAATCTCCTCGAGGAGCCGACCCTGCTCGGCGATGTCCGCGGTCGCGAACATCGAGCGAGTGAACATGAACTCCCAATGCGTCGAGACGCTCTTGCGCTTGAACGGCAGGACGTCGAGGCTCGCCGGATCGTCGATCAGCGCGAATCGGCCCTGCGGCGCGATCAGCGCGACGATCTCGGCGAGGTGCCGGTCGGTGCTGGTGGTCGAGAAGACGAAGCCCGGCGCGCCTAGCCCGAGGGCCGCCACCTCGGCCGCGAGCGGTCTGCCGTGGTCGACCACGTGGTGGGCGCCGAGTTCCCGGCTCCATTCCCGTGTCTCCGGGCGCGAGGCAGTGGTGATCACCGTGAGGTCGGTGAGCCGGCGGGCGAGCTGCGTCGCGATCGAGCCGACGCCGCCGGCTCCGCCGACGATCAAGATCGCGTTCGCGGCCCCCGGCACGGGCCTGCGCACGTCGAGCCGGTCGAACAACGTCTCCCAGGCGGTGATCGCGGTGAGGGGCAGCGCGGCGGCCTCGGCCACGGAGAGCGAGGCCGGCTTGTGCCCGACGATCCGCTCGTCGACGCAGTGCAATTCGGCGTTCGTGCCCGGTCGGCCGAGATCCCCGGCGTAGAACACCGCGTCGCCCGGCCGGAACCGGCGCACCGCACTGCCCACCGCCTCGACCACGCCGGCCGCGTCGTAGCCGAGGATCTGCGGACGGCCCTCCGCCGGCGTGGCGCGGGCACGGACCTTCGTGTCGACCGGATTGACCGAGACGGCCTGCACCCGCACGAGCAGGTCGTGCGGCCCCGGCTCGGGGGTCGGTAGGTCGAGATCGACGAGCGCCTGATCGTGGTCGATCGGCAGGGAGATGTGGAAACCGACGGCCTTCATGGGAGTGGTCCTCTCTTCGGTAGGGGATCAGGAGCGGGCGCTCGCCGCGACGCCGAGAACGATCGCGGCGGCGCCGAGGATCAAGTCCGCGCTCGGGCTCTCGCGCAGGGCCGCCATGGAGAAGGCGAGGCCCGCAACCGGCACCGCCAGCATCAGAGTCGACATCGCGCTCGCCGGCAGTCGGGCACTCGCCGCGTTGACGGCGCAGAAGCAGAAGGCGGTGGCGACTGGGCCGACGAAGGTGAGGCAGGCCCAGAGCGTGCCCGAGTCGTCGCCGGTGAACGGCCCCTCAACCGCGCGGGCGAGCGGCGTCAGCACCGCCGCCGCCAACAGCATCTGCCAGGGCGCGAGCCGGATCGCCGGGGAGCGCGCGCGTCCGTAGCGCAGGTGCAGGATGCACAGGGCCCAGGCGGCCGAAGCGGCGAGCAGCATCGCGTTGGCGCCGACGACCTGCGCGTCCCGCCAATCGATCGCGTGTGGGTTGAGCAGCACGAGGACGCCGAGGGCGGACAGACCGATGCCGGCCCAGCGCCGCCGTCCGATCCGCTCACCGAACATGAGGAGCGCGGCTGGAAGAACCCAGATCGGCGTGGTATAGCTCAGGATTGCCGAGCGGCCGGCCGGCAGGTGGGTCATCGCTAAGGCGCCCAGAGCCGTAAACAGCATCATCTGCAGGAGGCCGATCGAGGCGACGACGGGCAGGTCGGCACGCTCGGGCAGCCGCAGCTCCCCGCGTGAGACCTGCCACGCGAACAGGCAGACGGCGCCCAGGGCGAAGCGCGAGGCGGAGAACCACAGCGGCGAGACATGGCCGAGGCCCACCTTCATCACCGGCCAGTTGGCGCCCCAGAGCAGGATCGCCCCGCCGAGCAGGACGGCAGGGCGGTACCGCTCCCGCAGGCCGCCCGGCACGGATCGCCCGGTCGCGGCGACGGAGGTTCCGGTCCGCGGTGCGGCCGGGAGGGCATCGGAAACAGGCGGCGTGTCGATGGCTGTGGCGGACATCGTGGGCCTCGTCAGGGATGAGGTCGAGTGTCGGATACGCCCGGCGGCCCAGAGGCTCAGCGGCGCGTCGTTCGGGACGAGGCGAGAATGCCGACGCGGAAATAATCCGATAAGCGCATAGTTCAGATCGGTGTGATCGGATTTTCTTCTGAGACAGTCGCCCTCGGCGGGAGACGGATCCTGGGGCTCGACAGGTGGGCGGGCGGCTGTCCCAGGCCGTGGATGCCGAGTCACCCTTGCGAGGCGATCCCGTCCGGCTCCTCGTGGGCTGACCGCCCCACCGTCACGCCGAAGACCGATCCCCAGCCGCAGCGGGATTGCACGCCGACCTGATGGCCGAGCGCCTGGGCGGTTTGGCGCACGATGTGGAGTCCGAGGCCGAGCCCAGCCCCGTCGCTGCGTCCGGCCCGGTCGAAGGCCTCGAAGATGCTGGCGAGACGATCCGGCGCTATTCCCGGCCCGTCATTGTGGATCTCGATCGCGACCCGGCCGCGCCGGCGCCGGCATCCGACGACCACACGGCCGCCCCGGCCTGCGTACTTCACGGCATTGCCGACGAGGTTGCGCAGGATGGTCGTGAGCATTGCCGTTTCGCTCTCCACCAACAGCCGCGAGCCGTGCACCAGGAGCCGGACTCCGACGGCCTCGGCATAGGGCTGCCACTCCGCCGCGACCGTGGCGAGGAGGGGGCCAAGGTGCACTGGACCGAGGCGCGGCGCATGGCCGACCTGGGACGAGCGGGCGAGGTCGTCGAGTTCGCGGCCGAGCCGCACCAGGGCGTCGCTGGCCAAGCCGAAGCGGGCGGCGGCACGGGGCGCGATGCCGTCGGAGACGGCGCGCTCGATTGCCATGAGGGCGACCTGCAGCGGTTGCTTGAGATCGTGCCCAGCCACGGCGAGGAGCCGGGACATGGCACTTCGGGCGGCCTCGGCGCGGGTGAGGGCATCGCCCGCTACCGGGATCGCCATCGTCACTCCCATCTCCAGCCTCCTCGACCGACTCCGCCAAGGGTCATCCACGGCGGTCATCCATGGCTGGACGGTGCATCTTGGCCGTAGAGAGAGAAATCATACGGAAGTTTGCCTCGGCTCATCCGGGACGTCCCGCCCCGGAAATCTTCCGGGCGTCATTCGCCGGGTGCAGGCCTTCGCCCACCCGTACTGCGAAATGGGGAAAACGTCGGTCGTCACGAAGGCGACGACACGGGTTCGACTGCGCTGCGGTGCGCCGTCCGATCCATCCGCCTCCTCGCCGAACGGAGATGACCTACCGGTCGAGACGAGGACCAGTCCGTCAGGACCCGATCGTGTCTTCGAGACAACTGATCAGGGCGTCGGCCGCGAGCGGCTTGCGCAGGAGCTCCCGCGCCCCGCCCGCGAGCGCGCGCCGGCGGATCGCGTCGTCGGACAAGGCCGTCATCATAATGATCGGCAGCGTAGGACGGACCTGCCGCACCCGCTCCTGCAACTCCAGACCGTTGAGGCCCGGCATGTCCACGTCCGTCAGCAGGCAGGTCGCGCGGTCCATCGGCTCGTGGGCCAGGAACGCCTCGGACGCGAGGAACGCCGCGCCCGAGCTGAACGCGACGGCGTCGTAGCCGAGCGACTCGATGAAGCCGGACGTTGCGTCCAACACCGCCTCGTCATCGTCGACCACCGCGACCGTTCTCTTCACGATCGACAAGGGGCGTCCTTTCCGGTGCCCTATCTGGGCACGCTCTCTGCCGCCTGACATGGGCCGGCCGCCGCGCGGGCGGAATCATACGATGGTGTGGTACGGCCCGCGCGACCTCCTCCCGGTCTCGCATCCGCGCGAGGCCGGGCGCGGCGCTGCTCAGCCCCCCGATAGGGCCTTCAGCGCCTCGGCCTTGCGCACGAGGTCGGCCACGGAACCCGCCTGCATCTTGCGCATGACGTTGCCACGGTGGATCTTCACCGTGATCTCGCTGATGCCAAGGGCGTGGGCAATCTGCTTGTTGAGCAGCCCCTGGACGACGTGCTGCATCACCTCGGCCTCCCGGGCGGTCAGGGTCGCGGCCAGCTTGGCGAGCTCGGCCGTGCCGGCGCTCTCGGCCCGCCGGAGTTCGTCGCGGGCGATCGCGGCGGCGATCGCGTCGAGCATGTCCTGATCGCGAAACGGCTTGGTCAGGAAGTCGAGCGCGCCGGCCTTCATGGCCCGCACGCTCATCGGTATGTCGCCGTGGCCGGTCATGAAGATAATCGGCAGACGGTTGCCCGTCGCGGCCAGCCGCGATTGCAGGTCGAGACCGCTCGCGCCGGGCAGTCGGACGTCGAGCACGAGGCAGCTCGGCCGGTCCGGCAGTGTCGTCGCGAGCAGCTCGGCCGTCGAACTGAAGGCGAGGGTGTCGAGGCCGACCGACCGCAGAAGGTCCTGGAGGCCCTCGCGAATCCCCTCGTCGTCCTCGACGATAACCACCAGCGGGGTCGTCGCGTCGGCGGCCCCTTTCCCCGGGCCTCGGATGTTGCCTGCCACCGTCATCGACGAGCCCTTGCGTGCCTCTCCGGCCCCCACCCCCAATGGTTGTGCTTACAAGTTTCGTCGCCAGCCTATCAAGCGCGGCCGCGCTGGTTGTGCACTGCAGCGAGCACCCCTCGACGTACTGCCGAGCTATGAGCTAACACCTGCTGGATGTCGTCACTTGGCGGAGCGACCCCCATCGGGACCGCGCCGCAGACGGCAGCCCGCACAGGTATCGCAAGGACGAGGCGAGCGCATGACAATGTCCCGGAGACCGGTTCCCGGGCAGACCACGGCGCGCGTGCTCCTGGCTAGCCTGATCGGCACCACCGTCGAGTTCTATGACTTCTACATCTACGCGACCGCCGCGAGCCTGATCTTCGGGCCGCTGTTCTTCCCGGCCGCGCTGCAATCGGCCGAGCTGATCAGTGCCTATGCGAGCTTCGGCCTCGCCTTCGTGGCCCGGCCGCTCGGGGGCGCAGTCTTCGGGCATTTCGGCGATCGCGTCGGCCGCAAGGCGACCCTGGTCGGCTCGCTCCTCCTGATGGGGCTCTCGACCTCGGCCATCGGCCTCCTGCCGACCTTCGCGCTCGCCGGTTGGCTCGCGCCCGTGCTGCTCTGCCTTCTGCGGTTCGGGCAGGGCCTGGCGCTCGGCGGCGAGTGGAGCGGGGCCGCCCTCCTTGCCGTCGAGAACGCCCCGGCGGGCTGGCGGGCGCGCTACGCCATGTTCGCGCCGCTCGGTGCGCCCCTCGGCTTCTTCGTCGCCAATGGGCTGTTCCTGATCCTCACCCTGACACTGACCCCGGAGCAGTTTGCCGATTGGGGCTGGCGAGTGCCGTTTCTGCTCAGCGTTCCGCTGGTGTGGCTCGGGCTGTGGGTGCGCACCAATCTGGGCGAGACCGAGGAATTCGCCGCGTCACTCAAGGAGGCCAAACCGCCGCGCGCGCCGCTCGTGGAACTGCTGCGCCTACATGCGGGCCAGGTGGTCGCCGGGATCTTCGGGGTCGTGGCCTGCTTCTCGCTGTTCTGGACCGCGACCGCCTTCGCACTCGGCTACGGCACGACGATGCTCGGCCATTCGCGGGCGTCGTTCCTCATGGTCGAGCTCGGCGCGATCCTGTTCATGGCCGCTGCGATCGTTACCGCGAGTTGGCTGTCCGACCGCGTCGACCCGACCCGCGTGCTCATCGTCGGCTGCGCCGGGACGATCGTCTCCGGCATCCTGCTGGCGCCGATGCTCGGCAGCGGGTCCCTCGTCACCACCTTCGTATTCCTCGCTTTCGCCCTCTGGGTGATGGGCTTCGTGAACGGGCCGCTCGGAGCGTGGCTGCCGAGCCTGTTTCCACCGCGGGTGCGCTACTCCGGCACCTCAGTCGCCTTCAACGTGGGCGGCATCGTCGGCGGCGCGTTCTCGCCGATGATCGCCCAAGCGCTCGCCGAGCGCAGCGGTCTGGTCGCGGTGGGCTTCTACCTCGCCCTGACCGGCGGGATCAGCCTGATCGCCTTCGACGTGAGCGCCCGCCAGCGCGCCCTGGGCGCCCTGGCCCGCAGCGAGCGGCGCTACCGCGCGCTGTTCGAGCAGACTCACGTCGCGCTCTGCGAGATCGACCTCGCTGCCGCGCACGAGCAGGTGGAGGCCCTGAAGGGAGCGGATACCCGTGAGGCCGACCGTCTCGGGACTTTCGCGCGGCTCATCACCCTGATCGACGTGAACGAGGCGACGGTGCAACTCCTCGGTGGCGCCTCGCGGGAGGCGGTGCTCGGCCCGATCGATCGCTTCCTGCCGCTGGGCCACGACCTCCTCGAACCGCTCCTCGCAAGGCTCGTCCACGGCAGCGGCCGGTTCGAGAGGCAAGGGCGGCTCGTCCGAGCCGACGGCCGGGACGTCATCGTGATTCTCGTCATGGCGCTGCCCGACGAGCCCTCGGGCTACGACCGCGTCGCCTGCGCGATGATCGACGTGACCGAGCGCGAGCGCGCCAAGGAGGCGCTCCTCGCCGCGCAGAGCGAGCTTGCACGCGCCGGCCGGGTCGCGACGGTCGGGGCGATCTCGGCCTCGATCGCGCACGAGGTGAACCAGCCGATCGGCGCCATGGTGATGAGCGCCGAGGCCTGTCTGCGCTGGCTCAGGCGTGCGACGCCCGATCTCGAGGCGGCTGCGCGGGCGGCCGAGCGGGCGGTGCGCGACGGGATGCGGGCGAGCCAGATCGTCCAGCGGACGCGCGAGCAGCTCCGGCGCGACCGGCGCGAGCCCGAGATCGTCGACCTCAGCGACGTCATCGCCGAGGCCGCGAACCTCCTTGAACGGGAAATCTCCGGCGCCTCGGCGACTTTGCGCACGCTCGTCTCGGTACCCGAGGCCCGCGTTCTCGCCGACAGGGTCGAGCTGCAGCAGGTCGTCGTCAATTTGGTCACGAACGGGCTGCACGCGATGCGGGCGGTGCCGGAGGCCCGGCGGGAGCTTCAGGTCGCGCTCTCCGCTCCGTCGCCGGACCGGGTCCGGCTGTCGGTGAGCGATAGCGGCACCGGCATCGCGCCCGACCAGCTGCCGAAGCTGTTCAGCCCGTTCTTCACCACGAAGCGCGAAGGAATGGGCATCGGGCTGTCCATCTGCAAGGCCATCGTCGAGGCCCATGGCGGAACGCTGACCGGCGGCAACAAGGATGAGGGTGGAGCGATCTTCGACGTCGAGTTGCCGGTCTGCGATGGCACTCCCCGCGATGCCGTCGCTGCCGAGCCGGCCGCCGCGGAGGCCTGACGACCCCTCAGGCCTCCGCAGCGGCCGCCATGATCTCGCCGACATCCGCGCCGAGCATGGCGAAGCCGAGGATGCGATCGTCCGCCTCGATCACCACGGCGTCGTATGACTTGCTTATCGTATATCCTCCTCGAAGTGGATCGGTGACGGGCGGGCCGCAGAGACCCGCCCGGGACAAGGCTCAGACGGGGATCGGGTTGGCGACGAGCGCGGTGTTGAAGGCGTTCACCATCGCGTGCTCGCCGGCGCCGGGATTGTCGCGCACGGAGCGCACGGCCTCGACCACAACCTCCTCGACATCGGTGCCGAGCCCGACCATCGTCTCGGCGATGAAGGCATCAAGCGGCATGGCGCGCGGATCGCCGCTCTTCTTGATCAGGTCGGTATCGACCCACGGCGGCGCGATCTCCTGGACCGTGACGCGGGTGTTGCGCAGCATGAAGCGCTGGGAGAGCGTGTAGGCGTGCAGGGCCGCCTTGCTGGCCGAGTAGACCGCCGTGCTCGCCAGCGGCAGGAAGGCGAGGACCGAGGTATTGTTGACGATCGTCGCCCGCTTCTGTGCCTTCAGGTGCTCGATCAGGGCAGAGGTCATCCGGATCGGCCCGAGCAGGTTGGTGGTCAGGATCGCCTGCGCGACCGCATCGTCGATGACGCCCGACGCGTCGTCGAACGGCATGATGCCGGCATTGTTGAACAGCACGTTGAGCGTCGGAAACTCGGCCGTTAGCGTGGCAGCCACGGCCTTGATCGCCGTCGGGTCGGCGATGTCGAGGGTGATCGATCGCATCCCGGGATTGGCCCGCGTGACCTCGTCCAGGAGCGCCTGACGGCGGCCCGCGACGATCACTTGGTTCCCGAGCCGGTGAAACGCTTCGGCAAAACCGCGGCCGATGCCCGAGGTGCCGCCGGTGATGAAGATGGTATTGCCGGTGAGTTGCATCGTTTCGTCTCCATGCGAGGGGGGGCAGACGACCGAACCCGCGCCGAACGGCGCGCATGGGCTGTTGCGTTGCCCACGCTCTTGCGATTGCCGGCGGGTGGCGCCGGACGAAGCGGATCGGTCGTGCTGCTGGTTCGAGGCAGGCTTACCCCTGGTTTGACCCCGGGGTTCAGCGACGAGGATCAATCTAACAGTTCGATTCGGCCGCCATATCGACGGGAAGTCTGAGCGCGATCACACCTTTCGCAAACGCTCCCATACGAAGGTGTCATACCGCCGCGCTTATGAACTGATCTGTTGCAGGTAGGGGTAGGCGCAGAGGGACTTGATGCGGCCGGTCTCTGCCGCGAGCGCAGTCCAGGCCCGGCAGCACGCCTCGACGACGGCCTCGTAGTCGGCCAGAAGCCGATGGGAGAGGTAGCGCTCGCGCAGGTAGAGCCAGACACGCTCGACTGGGTTCAACTCGGGACTGTAGGGCGGCAGCGGCACGAGGGTGAGGTTGGGCGGGAGCGTCACCGCGCGCGGATCGTGCCAGCCCGCACCGTCCAGCACCATCACAGCGTGGGTGTCGGCTGGGATGCTGGCCGCAAAGTCGGCCAGGAAGCGATCCATGGCCTGAGTGCAGACCCGCGGCAGCACAAGGGCGAACTCCTCGCCTGTGGCGGGCCGCACGGCCGCGAAGATGTAAGCTGAGGCGAAGCGCTTGTCGCACAACCCTGGCGGGCGTTGGCCGCGCACCCACCAGCGGTGGCCGGTCCGGCCCTTCTGGCCCACGCGCGCCTCATCCATGAACCAGAGCGCGATCGTCTTGTCCGGATGGGCTTGGGCCGCCGCCGCTACGGCGGTGCGAAGCCCCTTTTGGCGAAAGCGGCAGCGGCACGGGCGTGCCGCTTCGGGTGAACGGGCCTGGCCTTCTGCTTCGACAGCCCGAGCCGACGCACGACCCGTGACATGGATTGCGGGCACATGGTCTTGTCGAACCGCTCCTCGATGAAGCGGCAGAGGTCCGGCAGCGTCCAACTCGACGGCTCCCCTCGTTCGGGATCCGGCCCGACCAAGATGCGCTGCACCAGCACCGCCTGCTCGCCCTCGCTGAGGATCTCCCGCCTGTGGCCGTGCGGACGATCCACCAGCCCGGCCAACCCCTCGGCATTGAACCGGATCACCGCGTCGCGCAGGGCTTGGCGCTCCATTCCGGCCGCCCGCGCCGCCTCGGCGCGGCTCATGCCCTCCAGCGCGTTGGCGACGGCTAGGAGGCGCTGCATCGTGCGTCGGCGGGGCTCGCGCCGGGCCAGGCGACGCAACTCGGCGGCGCTGGCGAGATCGGTGCGGATCGTCAGGCCCGGTCGTGCCATCGCGGCCTCCTGCTGCACAGGCCGCAGGCCAGCACAGACGCGCTGCACAACCAACTCACGTTCGAGTCAACGCCAAAGCGCGGCGGTATCAGGCACCCGCCTCCAATCGTTCGGCGTTCGCCAGCCGGATTTTCGGCGCAAATGGAACGGATTGGCTGCGAGCCACGGAAACCAAGGTTTGGTCGCCTTCGGACGCATCTGCACACTGTCGCGCATGAGGGCACTTGGAAAACCGCCTTAACGGCACCAGCGGCTGCTCCCGGGGGATGAGCGGATATTCTGGTCGCCCTGATTTAAGGTCCGGAAGTGGCGCAACTGAGACGTACAAGTTGAGCTTCTGCAGCGTCCACTTCGGAGAAGCCACCAGAGTCTGCTGAGCGGCTGAAACGGGCACGAATTCGAATGTCGGCTTTTGGGCGACGGTCCAATGACAGATCCCACCCTCAGCGGCCGTTCACATAGTCAAGCTGATTGGGGTTTGACCTTAGGTGAATCGAACACGCAGGTTCTTGAGGTCGAGTGGGTCCACCAGGATCTCGCTCTCCTGCCGGTCTTGGTAGGCCCCAAGGATCGCAGCCTTCGCGACCGTAGCCGCGACTAGGACCGGATCGGGGATCGCCATGCCTCGATGCCCACTGGTGAACGTGAGGGCCGTTGACCTCTCTGTGGTCCAGGCGAGGCCCATCACCCTGTCCATGTGGTACCCGCGGTAGATTGGATCCGCTCCGGCGGGGCCGCGTAGAAGGCACGATCCTCCGCTTCCACCAGGTGGTCACAAGGTCGCTCATCCAGATCGGCCAAATAGTGGCGGAACTCTCGCGTCAGGTGCAACAGCTCATCGCACTGATGCCAAGTATCATCACAGCCGCTCCATGCGCGATGGAGGGCAGACCAGAAAAGCGCCGGTTGTGAACTAAGCTCAGAGCCGTGCCGCGTGGTCCAGTTCAGGAGGACGGCCAAGCGCGTTTTAGAGTTCACTCCCGGTCCGAACAGCGTCCTGACCAGGGCCTCAATCATCAGAACTCTTGCCGCCATCGCGCATCCGCACCCCGGCCCCGCCGCCGGTACTGGTGCCGTCCTCCGGGATAAGCTCCACTCCGGCTTTCTCGAACGCCTGACGGATCACCGTCAGGGTCGCAGGACGCGGCTCGGCACCCTGTCCTTCGAGCTGACGGACGGTCACTACACCCACAGAGGCAGCGGCGGCCAGCTCAGCTTGCGTCCAATTCAGGAGGCCGCGGGCGGCCCGGCATTGTGCTGCGGTGATCATGCTTCCGTATCTCACAGCTGTCGAAAAACGACAAGACAAGCGAAAAGTGATTGAAGTAGCTTAAAATATCGTATATCGCTTGAACTGTCGAAAAACGACGGAAAGCGAAACCCGTGTTAGCCTGCCGCTCCCTTAACTGGTCCGCCACTATGCACGAGCTTCAGGCCGAGCGCCGGCCGGCCGTAGCCCGGAGCGCCCAGTTGGCGAGCGTCCGGGCCGCCAGAGCCGAGGCCCTGCGAGCCGCAAGCGGCAACCGCGCCCGCCTCTGGACGGCGGTAGGTGGCTTCGATCGCCGGGCCCTCATGGCCTGCGCTGTCCAGCACGCCCAGGCCGTCCCGAATGGCTGCCTCGCCCGAGGCTGCTGGCGCGCCGCCATGGCGCACGGGCTCAAGATCGGGTGGGCCGCCGCCCAGGCCGCCCGCCGCGCTGCCACATCGATCAACCGGAGAGACCCGATGATCACGATCAGCGACTGGCACGCCCGCGTCGGTCAGCGGGTATTCGACTTCCGAGCCGCGCATAAGCTTAACCTGGCCGAGATGTCCAGCCGGGTCGGAGGCATTCAGGCGGACCGCCTCACGGCCATCGAAGCCGGCGCCGACGACATCCGGCTTGATGACCTAGAGCGCATCAGCGTCGCTATCGGATGCGAGGTGCCGGAGTTGCTGGAGGCGGATGAAGACGAGTGGACGCGCGCGGTTGAGGAGGTGTGAGGCTTCTGCTGGCAGCCCAGCAACACAGCACTCCAGTTGGCTGTGCTGCTGGAGTGCTGTGTTGCTGTTCAGAAAGCTGGCTGCCAGAATGCCAGCCAGAATGCCAGAATGCTGTACTGCCAGCAGCCTGGCATGGCCCGCCCGCTTTCATCCCCCGATCCGCTCCAGCACCCGCCGAACCGCCGTTGCCGTCCAGGCCGAGCCCCGCGCGGTGGTGATCCCTCGCCGGTCGAGGCCGGTCGCAAGATCGCGCAAGGACCTGGCCCCCTCCGCCCGCAGCTCAGCGATGTCGCGCGCCAGATCCTCCGCTCGGTGCCTCGCCCCGGCCGATCGCACCGAGGCGCTGGCGGCGGCTGCCCGGCCGGCCTGAGCCGGAAGGTGGTGTGTCGGGCCACCGAGTTTCACGCCTCGCTCCTTCGCGGCAGCGAGCGCGGCCTTGGTGCGGGCCGAGATCATCTTCCGCTCGGCCTGCGCCACCACCGCCATGATGCCGACCACCATCTCGTTCGCCTCGGGCATATCGGCCGCGACGAAGCGCACGCCTGCCCGCTGGAGGCCAAGCAGGAAGTGGGCATCACGCGACAGCCGGTCTAGCTTGGCAATGACCAGTGTAGCACCGTGGAGGCGGCAGAGGCGGAGGGCTTCAGCCAGCTTCGGCCGGTCCGCCCGCTTGCCGCTCTCTATCTCCACCACCTCGGTGACCAGGGTCCACCGCCCGCCGTTCAGGAAGTCGGTCACCGCCTTGCGCTGCGCCTCCAGCCCAAGGCCTGATGCGCCCTGCTTAGCGGTGCTCACCCGCAGGTAGCTGACGAACCGACCTCCAGCCATGGATGGTACCGTGCTCTATTGTATCATTTGCCTGTACGACCGTACTGGCTAATGACACACCTTCGCACGAACCAGCGGGAGAACGGCATAGCTTTATCTCTCAAATATAAAGATAAATCTCTTGACGAAATATCCAACATGTGAAGACCATGACCCCCAATTTTTCTGTGGATTTTTAGCCTAATCGATCACATTATGCGAATTGTTTTCGGAGTAAATTTTCGGTTTTCCCGATGATTACAACACGGTCTTCCTGTAACTTCAACTTTTCATGCCAAATAAATCTAGCTATTGAAGTATCGGGCCTACAATCCACCCACCGCCGTGACCATATTCTCTCCTGCGCCAACAGGAGAGCAATCGTGCAGAAGTCCAGCAGCACCAGCCCCGCCCCGTCGATCACCGTCAACGTCGGCGACAAGCCCACTGAAATCTTGATGTCTTTCGGCCGCCTGAACGAGTTGGCCGAACTGGTGGGTGGCATGGAGCGTCTGCCGGAGATCGACTTCAACCCGAACACCAGCGCCGCCACTCTGGAAATCTGCCTCGCGCCCCGGGACGAGCGCGGCCGGCGCACCGACGCCGAGTGGTTCATTCCGACCGATCTCAGCGTTCCCGACGCCGAAGCGGTGCTGGACTTCGTGAAGGAGCACCTCTCAGATTTTTTTCTCAGGCGGCTGGAGAAGCACCTGGACGGCCTTCAGACCAACGGGGCGCGACTGACGGCTGTCGGGTCGTCGCTGAGTGGTTTGGCGGGCTCAGCTTCGAAGACACCCTGATCTTTGCGCTTGGCGTCAAGCCGAGTGGCCTGCCGGTGGTCTACTGGTCCCATACCTTCGAAGACCTCCGGCGCCTCGCCGATGTCCGGGTGCAGTTCGAGATGGTCAAGGCCATGAGCACGACGGAAAGTCTGCTCTACACGGCAGGCCAAGTCTTCGGGTCGAAATCGGGCACGAAGCAAGACGAACAGCGCCTCGACAGCGTGTCCGACATGATGGCTTTTGCCCGGGCGATCAATGGCTGACGAGAACCAGATCGACATTCCGCTGAACGTCGATGCCTCACCCCTGGAACAGGGGTTCGAGCGATCCGCCCGGACCCTGCGCGACATGCTCGACACGGCAAGTCGGCTCGGTGAGCAGCTGCGGGGTGCCGCCAAAGCCCTGGAGCCGATCTCGGCAAAGGCCGCCAGCGGGGGGGCCTCGCAGATCCAGCAGGCGGTGGCGGACCTGCGCACCGCGACCGCGGCTCTGACGGCGGCACGGGCGGCGGTCTCATCCTCGGCCTCGGGGGGCGTGGGTAGCGGTGGTGGCATCCCCCCGGGCTCTGGCACAGCTAGTGCCGCCCCTGGCGGCCTGTTCCAGCTTCAGGCCCTGATCGCGGCCAACTACGCCGCCATCGGTTCTGGCATCACCGTACTTCGGACCGGGCTCCAGCAGCTCGCCGAGTTCGATGACCGGCTTCGCCAGTTCCAGGCCATCACCGAGACCACCAACACCGAGATGGCCGGCTTCCGGGACCGGCTGCTGGAGGTGGCTTCCACCTCGCGCTTCAGCGTCACCGAGCTGGCCAACGTCTCCATCCAGCTCGGCCAGATCGGCCTGTCCGCTAAGGGCGTCGGCCAGACCCTGAAGCCGGTGCTGGACCTCGCCGCCGCGTCCGGGTCCACCCTCCAGCAGTCGGTGGAGGCCATCACCTCGGTGCTCGGGGCCTACAACCTGGAGGCCAGCCGCTCGGGCGACGTGGCCGACGTGTTCGTAGGTGCCCTGAACCGCACCAAGCTCGGCATGGACCAGCTCCAGCTTGGTATCAGCTACGCGGCGAATGTCGCCCGCGACAGCGGCGTGAGCTTCACCGAGCTGACGGCGGCGCTCGGCGGCATGGCGCAGGCCGGCATCAAGTCCGGGTCCACGCTCGGCACCGGCCTCCGGCAGTTCTTCCAGGAGTTCACCGCCCCCACCGACAAGCTGAAGGAGGGCCTGCGCCAGGTCGGGCTCAGCCTCGCCGATGTGGACCTGCGGGCCAACGGCCTCATCGGCGTTATCGAGAACCTGCGGCGGGCCGGCTTCGGCACGTCCGAGGCCCTGCGCTCGCTGGACCTCCGGGCGGCCTCCGCCTTCTCGGCCATGCTCGGCCAGCTCGACACGATCAAGCGGCTCGGGGGCGACCTCACGCTGTCCAGCGCGGCAGCGGAGGGTGCTGCCAAGGCTAACGAGAGCCTGTCCGCATCGCTGACGCGGTTCGGGAATGTCTCGTTCGCCCTGCTGGACAAGAGCCTTCGGCCGATGGTCACCGGGCTCACCAGCGCGGTGGACGGGGCCTCCGCGCTCACCGCCGCGGCCGACAAGCTCGGGGTGGTGCTCCCTATCGTCGGCACTGGGCTCGGCACCATCGCGGTGGCCGCCGCCGGCCTGCGCCTCGGGGCGCTCGCGGCCAGCCTCGCCCCGCTGCTGGCGGGTCTCGCCAACCCGGCGGTGCTCGCCATCGCGGCGACCGGCGCGGCGATCGGCGGTGGTGCGTACTTGGCCAGGCTTCTTTCAGAGACCGAGCGCGCGAAGGAGGCTCTGGACCAGGTGCGCGCGGTGCGCAACGAGGTGCTGGCCCAACAGCAGTCCATCGAGACCGGCATCTCGGGCGTGGACCAGCAGCTCGGCCTCTTGCTGGAGCGCCGGGAGAAGCTGAACGCTGACCCGGTGCTCCGCCGGAACACCATCCTGGAGGCGCAGAAGGCGTTCGGCGACCTCGGGCTGTCCATCTCGTCCAACGCGGCCAGCATCGATGAGCTGATTGCGGCCTACCGGCGGCTCCGCACCGAGCTTCAGTCCCAGAACACCGAGCTGTTGCAGCGCCAGTTCGCGGTGACGGCGAAGGAGCTGGACGCCCTGGTCACCAAGGGCAACGTGGACCGGCGCTCGGCCGACCAGCGCATCGCCGACGCGCTCGGCGCGATCTCTGGCCCCTCGGAGTACATCGAGGGCGCCATCGCTCCGCTGCCGACCGCGATCTCGGACGACACGGCGCTCGCCCGCGCCGGCCTCACCGCGCTGAAGCCCCTGCTGGAGGTGATCCGCAACCCGGCCTCGCTCGGCCAAGACGATCCGCTGGGCATGTCTCGCTACCAGCAGCTCATCCTTGATGAGCGCCAGCGCCTGGAGCGCGAGGCCGCGCCGCTGCGGCTGGACGCATCGGACCCGCGCCGGCTCGCAGGGATCGTTGATACTCTCGACCGGCTCGACAAGATCGCGACCCTGTTCGCGGACGCGGTGAAGACCAACAGCAACGCGGTGGCGGCGCAGGGCAAGCTCACCGAGCTGTCGGCCCGGGCCGACGTGTCACGCCTCCAGCAGGCCCCCGAGTTCCAGGCCTTCGGCCAGCGGGCCGCCGACCTCCAGGCAGGGCTGGCCGAGCGCAGTCGGGCCGTGGACACCGACCGGGGGCTCACCGGAACCGAGAAGAAGGACCGGATCGTAGCCGCGATCCGGGAGACGCAGGCCGACGCCACCGCCCTGGAGGCTCAGTTCCAGACTTACCTGGACGGCCTGAAGGCGGCCGGTGCCGCCGACAAGACAGTCACTGAGGCCGGCGCTCGCATCGCGGACCAGCTCAAGAGCCTCCGGCGCGGCGTCACGAAGGAGCTGGACGAGATCGCGTCCAGCATCCGGCCGGACCTGACGCGCGAGCTTCAGGCCGAGCGGAAGGCCACAGCGGCGCAGATCAATACGCTCATGAAGCGTGCGGGGGTGACCCGGGACACGGCCGAGCCGGGCGAGATCGAGGCGCAGGTGAAGGTTCTGGTGGAGCGCCAACGCGCCATCGCCCGCCAGCTCATCGAAGCGCAGGTGCCGAACCCGGACGAGGTGGCGAACCGGCCCGAGCTGCGCGAGCGCCTGGCCGCCGCGAATGAGGAGCTGGACGCCCGGCTGGCCGGCTATGTGGATCGCATCTCCGAGGTACGAAAGCGGGTCACCGAAGCGGTGCTCACCGCGCAGGAACGGGCGCTCGGCCGGCAGAAGGCCGTGATCGATGCGCAGGTGGCGCAGCTCGATAAGCAGATCCGCGACCCGGCCACCACGGTGGACAAGGCGGCCGAGCTGGCCGCCAAGGTGCGCGAGCTGTTGCAGCAGGCCATCGGCATCGTGGACCAGCAAGGCCAGCTCCGCCTGGCTCGGGAGGCGGTGAGCGCCCCGGTCGGGTTCAACCGCGCACCCGCCCTGAGCGAGGAAGGCAACGCCGTCGCGCGCCAGATCGCGGACGCGGCGGAGGGGGCCGGCCGGAACGACCGGCTCCGCACGCTCCTCCGGTTCGGCTCCTTCGAGAGCGACTTCAACCCGCAGGTCGTCAGCCCCACCGGAGCCCGGGGCGTGTTCCAGTTCACGCGCGGGACCGCGCAGGACTTCGGGCTGTCCGACCCCACCAACGTGGCTCAGTCGGCCCTGGCCGCGATCCGCTACTTCGACCAGATCGACAAGACCCTTCGCTCGAAGGGCCTGAACCTGTCCGACGACAACAGGTACGTGCTCTACAACCAGGGCGAGGGCGGCGGCTCGGCGCTGCTGAGCAACCCCGGCAAGGGTGCGGTTCAGGCCCTGATTGATGCCGGGGTGGAGGCAGGCCGGGCGCGGCAGGCCATCACCGCCAACGGTGGCCGGGCCGACGACACGTCGGCCGAGTTCGTCACCCGGATGCTGGCCGCGTTCAACAGCAAAGCTGTCAGGGCTGACAGGCTGGTCACCCCTACCGGAGACGCGCTCGATGAGGGCGAGGCCGCCGGCCGGAAGGCGCGGGCAGAGGCCGCGACGACGGAGGAGGCCAACGCCCGAGCCATCCGCCAGAAGCGGCTGGCGCTGGAGCAACGGCAGCTCGCACGTGACGAACAGGCCCTGTCCGACCAGCTCGCCCTGGACCGCCGGGCCGTGGGCCGGACGGCCGACCTCGCGCCAGCCCGCCGGACGATCGATGATCTGGCTGCCCAGCGCGACAAGGATCTGGAGCGGGAAAAGGCCAGCGACAGGTTTTCGGCGCTGGCGCCCGACGAGAAGTCGGACCAGCTCGCGCGGGTCCAGCGCAGCTATGCCGATCGAGCCGCCAAGCTGGTGGAGGAGAACGCAAAGGCCATAGGTGAGGCCACGCTAAAGACCTACCGGGAGGAGGCCGAGCGCACCAAGGCCCGGGCCGACTACCTGAAGGGTGAGGAGACCTCGGGCAAGGTCTCGGCCGGCGAGGTGCAGGCGGCCGACACCGCGGCGCGCCAAGCGGCTGACCGGCTGAAGCTGGAGGGCCAGACCGCGGCCATCCGGGCGGAGGAGCTGGCCCTTGAACAGCAGCTCGCGCAGCTCCGCGAGCGCGGATTGCTCAGCGAGACTGGGCGTGCCGCGATTCAGGAGCGGATCACCGAGCTGAAGAAGAAGGAGGCCGACTACGCGGCCAACGCGAACCTCCAGCGTGGGGTGGAGGCTCGCCGGGACGATTTCGGGGCCGCGCTCAGCCGCGGGTCCCTCGACTTCTTCACGTCGGCCGGGATGATCGACCGCAAGACCGGGGAGTTCAAGACGGCGGCGCAGGAGATGGCCGGCTACTGGCAGCAGGCCATGAGCGGCATGTCCAGTTCGATGGCCAACCTGTTCCAGGGGCTCGCCACCGGTACGGTGAAGGGGAAGGACGCGTTTCGGACCTTCGCTACGTCGATCTTGTCCGACATGGCGTCGATCGCGTCCAAAGCCTTGTCGAACGAGGTCATGAAGATGCTGTTCGGCGGCCTGATGGGCGGCAGCTCGGGCGGCGGGTTGCTCGGCAGCATCCTCGGCGCCTTCACCGGAGCGCCGGCCGCGCCTGGCATGGCCACTGGCGGCCTGGTCACAGGCGGGGTGCCGAACCGGGATAGCGTGCCCCGGACCCTCATGCCGGGTGAGTTCGTCCTGAAGCGGTCGGCGGTGGACGTGATCGGCCGGGAGACCCTGGACCGAATGAACGCCATGGGCGCTGGCGTGATGGCGAAGGCTCCCCCGGTGGAGCCGTCGCGGTTCGGAGGAAATCGGGCCGAGGCCAACGCCAACGTCTACGTCGTCGCGCCGGAGGCCGTGCCGCAGCCGGGTCCCAACGACTTCGTCGCGGCCATCGGCGACAACATCCAGCGCGGGGGTGCCATTCGGACGTTGATCAAGCGTGTGGCGGCGGGCCATCAGTAGTTTTGAGCGATTCTCTGTATTCCTCAGAAGAGTAATAAATATCAGATATCCTCATATCGTCCGGATGCCACTCCGGTGGTATTGCGTAGTCTATATGACGAATCAAATCTTCCGCTTGCTCGCGAAGGCGCAGAAGTAAGACATATCGACGATTTTTAGTCTTGATAAAAACACAGGGAACGTCATAGAAAGCGCCATGCGATACCGCAACTAGCTCTTCCTCAAAGTTGATAATGGTTCTCGGCGTCATGCGCAGTACCCCTGCTTAGTGCAAAACGACCCGCAGAGGGTTGCCCTTCGACTGCCGGGAAGGGTAAGGCGCAAGTGAGCGCCGAGATAGGGTGGGACAACGGTAGTTAATAACTGCTTGATAGCTCAATCAGCAGCAAGGCTGTCCAGGTAGGCGGTCCAGCCGTGCGGCGTGAAGCTCACACCCCCGGCAGGGCCACCAGCTTGGGTGAACACGCGCACAAGCTTGCGCACCTCGTTGGGGTCGGACACGTCCTGTCCGAAGTCGCGGAGGAGGCCGAGCCTCCAGGCGGTGATGGTGTCGAACTCTTCTTCGCGCCGGGTCGCGAGCCACATCAGCACGTCGGAAACTAGGTAGTAGTTTGGACGGCCGCAGGTGCGCCGAAACCAGGCAGGGGGCAGTGGTGCAGGCGTCAGACGGCGGTTCCGCCAGACATTCCAAGCACCGGGATCGACACCTAGTGCGGTCGTGACGGAGGCGGAGGTGACCGCTGACCACGCGAACACGCCCGGAAAGGTCACCTCAGAGGCCGCCGGCAGTGCCCTGAAGGGCGTCGTCGGCTTCCTCGTAATAATAACGTTCGGGGCAGCCGTTGACCTCAACTCGCAGCGCATCATGACGATCGTCCTTACAGCGTCATCCGGCTCTCACCACCGGGGGGCAGGCCGGGCGAAAACAATGTCCAGGCTCTTGGAGAAAGGGGGAGGGGGTAACTTTCATTTCCTCAAAATATTTTCCCCTTTTCTCCAGATGAAAGTTACCCCCTCCCCCCTTTCTCCAAGATCTTAGCGACGCAGCCGCAGCCCGATCACGGTCTCGCCCGCCTGCGCGACCTCGATGGTGAAGCCGAGCTGCTTGAGGCGGGCGCTGAACTTGTCGAGCCCGAGCGGGTAGTACGAAGGCTGTTCGCCCATGCAGGTATTCCGGTACGCTCGGTGAAGGTCTTTCAGCAGGGCCGAGCCCTCACGAATGCAGCTCTCATCCACGAACCGCTCGATCCGGCCAACCTGGCGGCGCCAGGCGGCCGTCCGCTGGCGCACCACCTCCGGCACCTGGAGACCATCGCGGGCGTAGGCCTGCGCGCCCTCAATCAGCCACGCCAGGATGCCCTCCGCCTCATTCGTCAGCAGCGTCTCCACCAGCGTCGCGTCGCGCTCGGCCTCGGGGACTGTGTGGTCGAACGGGATGAGGGTGAGGCGCCGCCATGCAGCCTCGTCGGCCTCGTCGCAACCCGGCAGGTGGTTGGCCAACATCAGCACCACTCCCGTCATCTCGAACTCCACCATGGCGCGGCCGTAGGGCGCGCGGGCCTGGATGCCGTCCTGGCCGGTGAGGCGCTTGATCAGCTCCTTGTCGAGCTTGCGGCGGCTGTCCGGCTCGGGGGCGAAGACCACGCGGGCACCGCGGAAGGCCATCAGGTCGGCCCGCGGCGCGTTGCCGGTGATCTCGTTATCCGAGGCCAGGAACGTCTCTCCCGCGGGACGGATGAGGAGCGAGCCCAGCAGCCCGGACATCACCCGCGCGATGGTGGACTTGCTGTCCGCCCCTTCGCCCCGCAGCATGAAGAACTTCTGCTCGCACGGGTTGCCCATCAGGCTGTAGCCCAGGACCCGCTGGAAGAACGGGCCCAGCTCGCCGGGGAGCGCCCGCGCGATCACCGCCTCCCAGCGCGGGCACGCTGCCTCTGCCGTGTAGGTGTAGGGGGAAGCGCGGGTCGCCAGCTTCTCCTTGGCGTTCGGCAGCAACTCGCCGGTCGCCAGTTCCACGATGCCGTTCGCCACCGGGAGGAAGCCCGGGAAGTTATCGAGCTGATCGAGCGTGACGACGACCCGCGGGTCCGTCTGCGCCACCTTCAGGGCCGAGTTGATCCGCCTGTTCTCACCCGCCTGCTTGGCCCAGCCGATGGCCTTCTCCTTGGCCCTGAACGCCTTCTTGTCGTCCTCGGCAGCCAGGATGGCCTCGGCCTCCGCGAGCATGGCCTGAGCCATCTCCAGGAAGAGCTGCACCACCCGGCCTGTCTCGTCGCGCTCCCAGATGTTGCCGTTCCAGATGAGCCACTGGTTCTCGTCGGCGACGAACCGCACGTCGTCGCCCAGCTCGTCCACGAACCGGGTCGCGAGCCCGTGGTCGTTGGCGGTGTACCGCAGGGTGCCAGCCGGCCACTTCATGGCCGACGACACCACCGTGTTCACCTCGGAGGGGTCGAGCGGCGGCAGGAAGGTGCTGTTCCGGGCGATGAGGGCCGAGCGGACCTCGTCCTCGCCGGCACCACGCGCCCGCAGGCGGCCCGCCTCGCGGGTGAGGGCGACGTTCCGGCCGCCCTCCTTCACGCCGCTGTTGGCACCGCCGCTGACAGTCAGCTTCTTGGCAGGCTTCTTAGGATTGAAGGCCCGCAACGCCTCGATCACGGTGATCGGCAACTCAGCAATCTCGATCTCTCTAGGCGCGCGACCCTTTTTCCACTTGTGCTGACCAATCACCTCCCCCGGGGCGAGTTCACCCGGCTTGTAGCGGACGCGCGAGGGAGGGAGGAGGCAGTTGATAGCGCCAACGCGGAACTCCAGATTGGGCAAGCCGAGCATCTCCGGCTGATACGTCAGGCCAGTGGCAGCCGGCAGGCGATAGACGCGCAATCCACCCCCGCTCGCGGTGATCGCCTCCACCGTGTCAGGGAGCGGACCAAGGCGCTCGTTCAGCTCGTTCCAGCTTTCCTGGCCCTTGCCGCCCTTTTTGGTGTCGATATCGATCACCGCGAACTTATCACCGGGCTTGAGACCGATGTTCTGCTCCGGGTCCAAGAACATGATACCGGCCTGATCGGGATTGCTGACGCCGGGACGTGTCTGCCAGTCCTTTCCAACCGGAGCTTTGCTCAGCGGATGAACCGGGAGCAGCTCCATACCGAGATTGAGATAAATCCTAGCAGCTTCGGCCGGAAGGAGGTTGCCAGAGGCAACCGAAAGGTCCATATTCGCCATGCTAAAGCTTTCTGTTGTTGCGAAATTCTGAGCCCCGGCCTGTTGGCGCAGGTCGGGGTTTCGTTTGTCAGATGAGGCGGCGGGCAATTGCCTCGGCAATAATGTCGGCACGCAGTTCTTTTCCGATCTTTCCGCCTCCTAGAGGCAGATGAGCGAGAGCGTAGGCAACAAAAGCATCGGACTCTGTATCGCCGTTCGGATGCTCAAGCAGAAAAGCACTGGCGGTGCTGGCGAGTAGGTCCGCCTTGTGATCGCAGAGCGCCCGGCGTTCATTGACAAACCAGACACGCATTGCTTCCCAAGCGTGGACGCGGCCGTTGGGGCGCTCGGGGCTAAGCGACATCCCGACCCCCCCCGGCCAGCAGCTTCTGAAGAGCAGCGACGGGGATCAGCACCCGACGACCGATCCGCACCTTGGGAAAGTGACGATCCACGAAGTTCTTGCTGAAACCCGTTGCCGCGGCCGCCTCGCAGCGGGTCAGGTAAGTGCTTCTCAGATCCGCTGCGGGATCGTAATTCTTGCCGACTTTCATGTTGAACCTCAGTGCAGGACTGTCCCGCCCTGCAGAGGTGGAGGTAAAGGCTTAGGGGGACAAGCAACGACCTCATAGGAGTTAGGAGGTTTTGGGAGGACTTAGGGTGCTAACGGCGGACTTGAGCGGCTGTCTTGAAATTGAAGCCGCTGTGCCCTCACGTAGGTTCAACGTGCATCACATCGATTCATGAAGCATTAGAAAAATTACCAACATACCATTGGTATGTATCAAAACTAATTGCTGCCTGATTGCTGTGAGCATGCAACATGCTCTTCATGAGCAACGCACAACTCCATCCGCTCCACGACGACGTCGTGGTCCGCTTCCGTGACGCCTGCCGCGAAGCCGGTATCTCGCCCTCTACGATGCGCCGCCGGATGGATGCTGGCGACGGTCCGAAGTTCATCAAGCTTAGTGCCCGCTGCCTAGGCGTCCGTCGCGGCGACTTGCGGGCGTGGCTCGCGTCGCGTGGGCCGGGTGTGTAGCGGTGTGAATAGATCGGGTGCCCCCCGGCGCTCATCGAATACCCGAAGCGCCCGGCGCGGACGACCCACGCTTCCTCCGGCTCGACGCCTTCACCCGGGTGGTACATGCACTGCCCCAGGTGTGGCCGCAGCTGGACTGAGCACGACTGAGTGATGCGACCCGAGCCCGCCATATGGCGGGCTCGGGTCGCAGTATGCGGAGCAGGAGACCGCACGGACGTCATTGCGTATTGAGTTATTTCGCCTGCCGCTTCTATTTAGGCGATTTTAGGAAAGTAACGTTCATAATTTGTTGGTATATTTTTTCTTTGTCTTTCTCCGTGTGTCATCAATATTTGTGAAGCTTCTTGAGAATAATTGCAAATTTCCAAGCTCTTACGGTAGGCGGCGTGTGATTCTGCTATAAATGATTCTAATTTTACAATATCTTCTTCGGAAAGGTGCTCTCTCGGGAGAGAGTCTGTTAGTATTCTAACGAAGTTGTCGTCCGTCAGAGAGCCAACAGCTTCATCTTTGAGGTAAATCGTCCGTTTCATCCTTTCATGTTTTGCTACGTAATCATTTAGTGTAATAAGCCGATCGGGGCTTTCAGGTTCATCGGTATAAGCAGGCTGATTCTGCGCCATTCTGTAATATTCATCTGCAACTTCTGATATTCTACGTCTCACTATTGAATCTATTTCCAATACAAAATCGATCCTCATATATCTCATCAGCTTTTCTTGGTTTCTTTTCAATTGATCAACTGGCACAGATAGATCCCTAAGCAAATCATTTATATCTCCGATAATCTTAGATTTTTCAGAAATTTCACTTGTTCCTAGCCGACCTTGTGCGCTGATCTGCGTGTATGCCTGAGCTGCAAAAGTATTAGCCAGGCTTCTGACTTTTTCGAGGACGTCGTCTACCTCTTGTATTTTTCTGTTGAATTTCGCTTTGATGCTGAACGCCTCGATGCTGTCGAGAATCGGTATTTGATTGATGATTAATGTAATAATAAACAGACTAGCGCATATCCCTGCCGTTATCGGCTTGTCCTGGAACGATAGAATTAATGTACATACGAACGACAGCAACGCACCGATCAAGGCAACAATCTCGAATGCTATTTGTCGTGTAAGTTTTGAAAACGGGTCTTTAGCTTTCATTGAATGCGCCTTTATGTAGACGGCTGCTGCCGATCTATCGTACCATAGGAGCCCACCAGGGCTCCCGGTCCTTCTGCCCAGTCTGGCGCAGGTAGCGCACCCACCCCTGCTGGTCCGGGTAGACGCTGATCCCGCCGCGCCGGCCACACTCCGTGCAGCGCAGCCGATGCCCCACCTGGTTCATGTCCAGGTCGTCGGGTAGACGCAACTCGATGGCCGGGATCTCAGCCTTCCGCTTGCAGATCGGGCAGCACACGAAGAGCGCCAGCTGGGCCGCTCGAACTTCGTGGAGGAGAATCGGCGGGCGGGGAGGGCGCGGCATCCCGGCACGCTACGGCCGGACGAACGGGGAACAAGCCTCGCTCTCAGCACCCCAAGTTGCGTCAAAAGGTGTCACCAAGATTCACGATCATACCAAGGGTATGGTCGCGAGCGCGCCGCCTCCGCTCATGGCATCCAATCGTCATGAGCAACGCGCAACTCCACGCCCTCCACGACGACGTCGTGGTCCGCTTCCGTGACGCCTGCCGCGAGGCCGGCATCTCGCCTTCCACGATGCGTCGCCGGATGGATGCCGGCGACGGTCCGAAATTCATCAAGCTCAGCGCCCGCTGCCTAGGCGTCCGCCGCGGCGACCTGCGGCAGTGGCTCGCCTCCCGTCAGCCGGGCCACGTAGCGATTTAGCAAAAAGATTTACACCAATTTTGAATATCTGACGTGAACGACTTAGTAGCGACCCGACTTGGGGGCATTGAATATCGCATGAGTGGCGTCAATTAAATGAGACAATACGCTTGAAGAAGCATGCTCGTAATTGTGTGCAATGATCCGATATGTCTTGTAGTCGTGCTTTTGATCGTCGCTCAAATTTCTGAAATTGTAACTCCAGTTCTGGCTCTTGAATAATTCTGGCGAAAAATCAAATATATCGCTTTCGACGTCTTTGTAGGGCTTTACAAATCTGCATATACCCCTAATTCGACTTTCTAGCTCATTGTATTGCGCTGTCCATTCATTCAAATTTCCATCACTCTCGAGCCTGGATGCCGGGTCCTTTAGATCCATGATTATGTTTTTGATTGCACTATCCATTTCTTTGAAAGCTTCGAGAGTTCGTTCCGCGTACAGCGTAGATCGAACTCGGTCGACAAACGACCCTAAATCGTCAGTCGTTTCTGAAATTTTTTCGCGTAAATCGGAGATGCTATTCCTTAAAATTTCAAAATTATCCTCGACGTCATCTTTGAGCCGATTGATAGACAGCTGCATCGAGTCAAATCGGTTCTTTGGCGTCGGTTCTTCCGGCCTGCCTAGTTTTGCTAATAGGCTGACAGCCTGTTGTTCTGGCTGAAGCACATCCTCAATATTTGCCAATCTGTCCAGCATACTAGTAATTCTTTTATTATCTAAATTTGTACCGCTCCTGCGCACCTCGTAGAGATTTGCGACCATTTTTGATGTGTCATTTACGTCTTTGCGAATGTTCGAAAATTCATGTTGCAACATGGCATGAATTTTTTCGTTCAGAATCTCTGAAAATTTCGAATGTTGGAGAAGGTAATCTTCGGGAAGAGGGCGAAATTTTCGCCAAGCAATTAGTATTAATGCGGACGCTGAGCAAAAAATGCATGCAAACATTATGCTGAATAGAATTATGCCGGCCCACCCGTATCGCGCTACTGGCTCAAAAAAGCCACATAACCACGAAAAGAAGCCGGTGGCTGCCAGGATGGAGAGGACGCTGCTCCAATCACTCACGCGCCCGACTGGTGCGTCGGTTCTATCGAAAAATCGTTTGAGCATGGACATGCGGGGTAGATAGCATTGGAACTGTCAGCCTGTGGAGTGGTCGAGCGGTCGTTCTCCACCGGTGAGTGTCAGAAGGATTCCGAAATCTTATAAAGTAAATTTATCAATTTAATGCCAGTTCATATAGATCTCTTGCTTGCGATTTCGGGGGAGTGCGATAAATTTCAACTACACCGCAAAATAGAGTATCGGGAGATTGTAGTGTGGCGATATTTATCTTCTTATAAGTGTCAAATCCTCAGTCCAACCACATGGCGAGCCCATAGATCCAGCGCGGCCCGCTTCTCGGCCGCGTAGCTCGCCCGGTTGTAGATGCCGGCCACGCCCGCCCGCGAGCCCGAGACGTGGTTCAGCACCGCCTCCACAACGTGCGGCAGAACGCCGAGACCGGCCATGCCGGTGGCCGCCGTCCGCCGCAGGTCGTGGATCACCCAGTCCGTCACCCCGGACCGCTCGTCGAGGCGAGCCTTCGACTTGCTGAAGCCCTGGAAGCCGCCTGCCCGGACGCCGAACACGAAGTCGCGGCCGGGCAGCTGCGGCTTGCCCTGCAGGATCTCCAGCGCCGGCCGCGACAGCGGCACCTCGTGAGCCCGCCGGTTCTTCGACCGGGCCGCCGGCAGCGTCCACAGCGCGCCAGCTAGGTCGAGTTCGGACCATGCCAGCTGCGCGACCTCATCACGCCGCGCCGCTGTCAGGATCAGCAACCGCACCACGCGGCCGAAATCGTCGCCGTCACCTTCGCAGGCGCGCCAGATTGCTGCCAGCTCATCGTCCGTCAGCACCCGCTCGCGCTGAGAGGGTGGGGCAGGGCGGTTCGAGCCCATCACCGGGTTCGCATGCGCGATGCCCTCGCCGATCGCCCAGCTGAAGAAGCCCGAGAGCACCGCCCGCGCGCGGAGCGCCGATTGCGGCCCGACCTCGGCCGAGACCGTCCCGACCGCCGCCGCCACGTCGGCGCGCCGGACCGCCGTTACGTCCACGGCGTGCAGGCCGGCGAACTGGCGCTCCAGGTGGTGCCGCGCGGCCACCACGCTCGACGGCCGCAGCCGGGTCTCGATGTGCGCGATGTAGCGTGGCACCAGCTCGCCGACCGTGACAGGAGCGGGCTTCTCCTCCTCGGCCTTCGCCGCCCGGGGATCCTCGCCGAGGCGGACCTTCGCCAAGTGATCGCGGGCGGCGTCCCGCGCTTGGCCGAGCGGCATGTGCTCGACCCGGGCGAGCGTCATCCGCGCGCTCTTGCCTTTCAGGTCGCGGTACTGGACGACCCACTGGCGCGAGCCGCCCGCGCTGACCCGGATCCCGAAGCCCGGGACCACCTCGTCGAATACGAGCACGTAGGGCTTGCCGGCGGGCACCCTGATGGCCGCCACGGACTGGTTTGTGAATTTCACGAGGGGCCTTTCCAGTAAGCACCTGGTAAGCAGGAACGCAGGTGCAGGTGGTGACCCGAGATACTATAATGACGTGGTCAGGGCTTTGCCACAGAAGAACTTCAAGAACTAGAGGGCCGTTTGGTGCTTACTGGTAAGCGGTGACACTATCTGTTCTAGAATTCGTAATGAGAGGGTCGGGGGTTCGAATCCCTCTTGCGGCACCATCACACCTCATCATCCCCGCAACCGAACTCCTCGGCCTTCGGCTCCGCCGCGACGTCACGCGCCGGCCTCATCTCATTGCGCGACGACCTTCGCGGCGATCTCGCATTGGTGATCGAGGAGGCGTTCCGCATGTGCGAAGGGGGCCTGGAAGGCCAGGATGTAGAAGCCCGCATTCGGATCGTTGGGTGAGGTCGCCACGGCCGCGAGGCTGGCGGAACTCAGGCGGGAGGCCGCGAAAGGCGGATTGATCAGGGTCGCGAACGGATTGAAGCTGCGGGCCTCCACGGCGCTCACCCTCATGACGTAGTAGTAGTCCTTCTCCAGCATGAACGGCAGCCGCGTCCAGCGGCGATCGATCGTCCCCGCCTGCGCGTTCAAGGCCGTGCGAACCCGGGGCGCCACGCAATCCAGATGAATGTGCAGCTGGTCCTGGGAGCGGCCGCCCTTCGAATTCACCGCCAGGGCGACGTCGTTGAGGGACACGCGCCCCTTCAGGGCGTCGACGACGGATTGGCGCGCCTCCAGCGCGTCGCGCCAGTAGGCGGCGCCCGGGTCGCGCTGGAGCGCCGGTGCCTCGATCCCGCTGACGGGCGTGGTCGGCACGAGGAGGAGGTGGCTTTGCGCCCCGGGCGGCCGAACCAGGGCGTAGCCGGGATTCGCGGCGTCCCCCGCTTTCACGCGCAGGCAGGGAAACGACAATCCTGCCAAGCGCTCGGCCTCGATGCAGGTGCGGACCACGAGCCAGAGGGAATTGCGCGACACCGCCTGCGCTTCGCGGACCGGACCCAGGGCCGCGAGCAGCGCGAGAACGATGCGGATGCAGATGGACACGCGGCCTCTCCTGGGTCGACGGTTCGAGATCCTGACTGAGTTCACGGGACGGGCTCCGGCGTGAGGTCGGATGTCGCCTGCGAAATCAGATCACGGTGATCGGTACTGGCTGCGGCGTGCGGGCGAGAAGCGGGGCCGGATAGGCCATCGCATGGCGTCTCACCAGCGCGCAATCGGCTCATCGTGGGTAGGTGCCGCGTGGGACGCACGCGACTCGACGTCGCGCGGCCGATGGGCCCGGATGGTACCCGACATGCGGGGGGCGAGGTGTGCAGGCTCTCCCGTACTTCCATGACAACTCTACAACAAATCCGCAGTCTGTGATGAGGCCGCGGCCCGGGAGAGGCGGTCATCGGCAATGCCGATGCGGTCCTGGACAAGCTGACCGCCGTCGCCGGCCATCGGCATGGATTCCCGCCCGGCGATATCCGGAGCCGTGCGCCGTCGGCTGTCGCGGCGAGGCCCTCGTCTTGGCTCGCCCGGGCTCGACCAAGGCGATCTCCCAGGTTGTCAAGGTGTCATCCGAGAACGGGACCATGATCCGTTCCGGCGACGACGAGACGACCGGTCTGCCGGTCGCCGACCCGGACGTGGCATCCCGGAGCTGAGCCAGTCATGCCGGGCCTGCGCCTCCTCGCCGACGACCTCACCGGCACCCTCGACACCGTCGCCGGCTTCACCGGGCTCGTCGGCGCCGTCGACGTCGCCTGAGGGAGAAGCCCGCGGTGCCGGCCGGGGCGAACCTTGCTCGCGACGCCGGCACGCGGGAGCGCGAGGCCGCCGATGCGTCGCGGAACGGCCCGCCACCCGCCGCAGGGGGCGGGCCTGTCCGGCTGAGGCGACAGCGGAAGCGGAGCCGGATCTCTTTCCGGCGCGCTTTACCGCCGATCATCCGCCGATTCGCCGGGATCAGCGCGCGATCACGGTCCTGTGCGGTGGCGAGGCGTAGTTTTTACAATCTGGCATTGTATTTGATCGAGTTCAGCCACTTCCACAGGACATTCCCCGACGTGGGAAGCCCATATTGTCTGATACCGCACCACTCTCCCTTAACCTTACGCACAAATTGAGAGTCAGGTGCAGATGCGAAGCGCTGCGAGCGCGTTGCTGCACCTGCGAACATGCCGTGTATTCTCGCGATCGTCTTCATTGATTCCTAATCGCCATCCCGCTTACATTTCGGGGCCGGCAGGCTGGCAGAACAGGCCGTCGGGATGGAGGCACATCGCGTGTTTGTTCTCATCGCAGCCGCCCTGGGCGGCGGGATCGCGACGGCCGCGCTCATGCAAGGCCATGGTATGCTGTGGGCGAGCTTGGCGGCTCCGCTGGGCGGCAGCACCGCCGCGCTCGGGGCTGCGTGCTTCCTGGCGGCAAGGCGCGGCCACGCTGCGTCGGCGAATCTCGATGCGCAGACCGACATGATGGTCGCCACCCTGCGGGACGTCGCCGCCCAGGCCACCGAGCGCGGGACGTCGCCGGATCTGCCCGCCGAGCCGGCAGCCCGGGAGGCGCGCCGCATCGCGTGAGGCGTTGCGCAGCCCTGATCGCGGGCTGAACCCGGCCGATGCACCGATGCCGGGTTCGCGAGCCCCGGCTTCAGCGGGGGCGAACCGATGCGAGGCCTACGCGACCGAAATCGCGATGGCGCCGGTCTCGGTCAGCGAGAACCGCACCCCGGCCTGCCGCAGCGCCGCGATCGCCCGGTGCCGCGAGGGTGACGCGACCGCCTCGCCATTCTCCTCCAGACGCCGGACCGTCGACAGCGACAGGCCGCTCGCCTTGGCGAGGTCGCTCATCGACCAGTCGAGCAGGGCCCGCGCCGCTCGCAGGTGACGCCCCTCGACGGCCTGCTCCAACCCCTGGCGGAGCAGCCCTTCTGCCGCAATGCCCAGCCCCCCGATGCGATGGCCCGCTGCCGCCCACATCTCGACGGCTCCGCTCGCGCTGCGCAGGGGCACGAAGAAGCCCTCGAACTGCCCCTCGCCGCCGCAGGCCAGCAGGATGGTGGCCTTGTTGCGGAACGGCCGCTCGGCTTCGATCTGGCTGCGCGTATGCTGGCGCATGAAGTTGCGGTCGCGCGCGACCACGATGCGGGCCCAGTCGGCGAGATATTCCTCCTGCGTGATCCCGGTGAGGCCGAGCAGCTCGCGCGACGCGGTTCTGTTCGTCGTTGTGTAGGGCGAATAATGGATCCAGATCTGATGGCTCTCGAACAGGGCGCGCCTCTGGCGCTCGTGGTTGGCGAGCGCGGCGATCAGGCGCTCGCGACTGGTCACGTCGAGAACGATGCCGGAGGCGGCGACCGGCCGGCCGTCCGGGGCGACGTAGAAGTCGTAGCGGGTCGAGAGGAAGCGCGTCGTCAGGTCCGGGCGGATGACGCGGACGACTTGGTCGGAGACCATGTGGCCCCGGCGGACATCGAGGGCCGAGGCGATCTTCGTCTGATCCTCCGGGTGGATCAGATTGATGAAGTGCGTGTAGTTCGGCGTCGTCTGCCGGGGATCAAGGCCGAGCAGTGCGAAGAAGCCGGGCGACCACCGGTGCTCGTCCGTGTCGAAGCGCCAACTCCAGCACCCGGTCAGGCCGAGATTCTCGATCAGCCCGAGAAATCCCGATGACGCGAAGGCGAGGTCGGCTGTCCCGAGCGCGGACGGGCTGCGCAATCTGCCAATGTCGAACGGCATGTCTCTACTCTAAGCCGTTGCGGCAGGCCATGACAATGGGTCGCTGACTGGGCGTGATGGAAGGATTAATCTTCCGGTTAATGAATGCTGGTAGATATTTTATACTGAAAGAGACGACGGATCGGACGTTCCTCCATCGGCTCGCTCCGATGGAGGGCGGCTCTCCCGGCCGGTGGCCGGGACGCGTCAGCGTCCCGGACCAGCGCGGGTTCCGCGCGGGTTCGGACGAGCGCCTCGCGCGTCCGGCCGATCCCGGCTCAGGCGCGGTAGGCGGGCTCTTCCGCATCGAGGATGCGGCGGATGCTCGCCAGATGGAGCCGGGCCGATTCCGGATCGCCCTCGCGCATCTGGTGGGCCGCGGCGGCGGCCACGGCGGGATCGACCGGATGGACCGATCGCCCGGTGGAGAGGGCGAGGCACTGCACCTCGCAGGCCCGCTCCAGGTAGTAGAGGTCGTCCCAGGCCTCCGCGATGGTCGGGGCCGTCACCATCACCCCGTGATGCTTCATGAACAGGATGTCGGCACCGCCCACGGCGGCGGCGATGCGGTCGCCCTCGCGGGCGTCGAGGGCGAGCCCGTTGTAATCATGGTCGATGGCGGTGCGGCCGTAGAACTTGAGCGCCGTCTGGCCGGCGAAGATCAGCGGCTCGCCCTCGGTCATGCTGAGCGCCGTGGCGTAGGGCATGTGGGTGTGGAAGGCGACCCGCGCCCGCGGCAGGGCCTTGTGCAGGCGGGCGTGGATGTAGAAGGCGGTGGCCTCCGGCTGGCCCTCGCCCGCGACGACGGTGCCGTCGAAATCGCAGATCAGCAGCTGCGACGCGGTGAGTTCCCGGAAGGCGTAGCCGTAGGGGTTGACGAGGAAGAGGTCGTCGCAGCCCGGAACCAGGGCCGAGAAGTGGTTGCAGATGCCCTCCTCGAAGCCGTGGCGCGCCGCCATGCGGAAGCAGGCGGCGAGATCCCGCCGCGCTTCCCACACCGCCTCGCCGTCGAGATCGGGCCGGTTCGAGCCCGGACGCGCCGCCTCGGTCCCGGCCCCGGGCTGATCTCCCCCGGATTGCGTGAATGCGTGTGCCATCGTGCGTCCTCTTCGCTCTTCCGGAGGTGGGCGCCCGCGGCGCCCTGGACACGCACCCGATACAGGCGGAGGGGGTGCGAGGACCAGCAGGCTGTCATGCGCGCGTCCCGCGCGAAAGCGCGAAAGCGGGACCGGGCACGGGCGCGGATGACGGTCATCTTCTGGTCGGGTTGGCAGGCCATCACGCGCTCCATCACCGGTTCATCCCATCGAGAGGTCCGATGCTCGTCCGCTCCGCCGCCCTCGCGCTCTCGGCTCTCCTGGCCGGCCCCGCCCTCGCGCAGGACTACAACCGCACCGACCTGATCCGCGGCCTGTGCCAGAAGGACGGCTGCGACGAGTTCAGCGTGGCGAAGGTGGAGCCGGTGACGCGCACCGGCGAAGGGGTGCTCAACAGGACCCGGGTCAAGACCTTCCACGCCAGCGGCCAGGGCCGGACGGAGGGGCCCGAGGAGAACGGCTACGTCTTCTGCTCGGCGACGCGCCCCGCCATCCTCTCCGAGCAGGACGGCCGCACCACCGCCCTGATGATCGCGCCCTTCGCGGGGCAGGACACGCGCGAGACGGTGCGCAAGAACGCGAATTTCGTCGCCCTGTACTTCTCGATCTGCCACGGGGCCGAGGCCGGCAAGGCCGCCGTCCGCGATCTGCGCGGGACGGCGCAATCCCTCGGCTATCACGTCGCCGCGGCGCAGTCGCAATTCGTGCAACTCAAGCGCGCGGAGGACATCGTGCGCCAGAATTAGAGCGTTTTCCGACGACGTGGATCCCGGTTCGTCGGACAATGCGGTAGAATCAGGAACCTGGAGTAGCGCCCGGTCGGAGCGTGATCGGGCGCTGCTCTGGGCGGGTGACGCGCGGCACCGACGAGAATTCCCTGTCGCCGGCGCTGCCTTGACGGTCCTTCGCCCTCCATCCGGGGATTGACGCTGCGCATCCGGCGGGGCACGCCCTCGCCGCGGCGAAGGATCGCGCGGGGAGGGGAGACGGGCCATGCGGCTCTGCGTGTTCTGCGGATCGAGCGACGGCGCGGCCCCGCTCTATCGCGAGGGGGCTCAGGCCCTCGGCCGGCACCTCGCCCGCAGCGGCGTCGGCCTCGTCTACGGTGGCGGTAAGGTCGGCCTGATGGGCGCCGTGGCCGATGCCGCCCTCGAAGCGGGCGGCGAGGTCATCGGCGTCATGCCGCGCCCGCTGGTCGAGAAGGAGATCGGGCATGCGGGCCTGACCACCCTCCACGTCGTCGGCTCGATGCACGAGCGCAAGGCGATGATGGCCGACCTTGCGGACGGCTTCGTCGCGCTGCCCGGCGGCCTCGGCACCTTCGAGGAACTCTTCGAGGTCTGGACCTGGGCCCAGCTCGGCTACCACCCGAAGCCGGTGTCCCTCCTGAACGTGGGCGGCTTCTACGACGGGCTCCTCGCTTTCCTCGACCACGTGGTCGGACAGGGCTTCGTGCGCGAGCCGCACCGGGCGATGCTGATCTGCGCGCAGGATCCGGCCGAGCTCCTCACGCGCATCCGCGCCTACGAGCCACCGCGGGTCGTCAAGTGGGTCCAGGCGAACGAGCGCTGAAGAGGCCAACCTTCCGGGCCCTCGGGCAGTTGTCCGTGCAAGCGGCGTGACGGCGCGCCGCGCAGCCGGACGCCGCCGCACGGGGACCCTCGTCATGACCGGTTCCACCCATTCCGCCCTCGTCGACTGCCTGCGGCCCCGCCTCGAACCGCTGCCCGATCCCTCCGATCCCGCCTTCGGAGCCTGCATCGACCGCTTCGGGACGGCCCGGCTGGTGCTCCTCGGCGAGGCCACCCACGGCACGGCCGAGTTCTACCGGGCGCGGGCCGCCATGACGCGGCGGCTCGTCGCGCGTCACGGCTTCCGGCTGGTGGCGGTGGAGGCCGACTGGCCGGATGCCGCCGCGATCGACCGCTTCCTGCGCCGCCGGGCCGAGGCGGCCTTCCCGGAGGAGGCCTTCGCGCGGTTCCCGAGCTGGATGTGGCGCAACCGCGAGATCCTGGACCTCGCGGAGGACCTGCGGGCCTTCAATGCCGGGCGCCCATCGGAGGATCAGGTCCGGTTCCGCGGCCTCGACGTCTACAGCCTCGGCGCCTCCATGCGGGCGGTGCTGGACTATCTCGACGCGATCGACCCCGCTGCCGCCCGGCAGGCCCGCGACCGCTACGGCTGTCTCTCGCCCTGGCACGCCAAGCCGGAGCGCTACGGGCGGGAGGTCATGTTCGGGGCCAAGCATCCCTGCGAGGCGGCGGTCACGCAGATCCTGCGCGGCTTGCAGGATCAGCGCCTCGCCTACGCGGCGCAGGATCCGGAGGCCTATCTCGACGCGGCCCAGAACGCCCGCATCGTGCGGGCGGCCGAGCAATACTACCGGATCATGTATCGTGGCTCGGTCGAATCCTGGAACATCCGCGACCGGCACATGTTCGACACGCTCCGGCACCTGATGGCGGAGGGGGCGCGCGCGGTGGTGTGGGCGCACAACTCGCATATCGGGCATGCCGGCGCGACCGCGATGGGCTGGGAGGGCGAGTTCAACATCGGCGAACTCGCCCGGACCGCCTTCGGCGACGAGGCCGTCCTCGTCGGCTTCGGAACGGACCGCGGCACCGTGGCGGCGGCCGAGGATTGGGATGCGCCCATGCAGGTCATGGCCGTGCGCCCGGTGCGGGAGGACAGCCACGAAGCCCTGTTCCGTGCGGCGGGAATGCCCCGGGCCTTCCTCGACCTGCGCGATCCGCAATCGGGCGGCCTGCGGGAGGCCTGGGCGCAGCCGCGCCGCGAGCGGGCGATCGGCGTCGTCTACCGGCCCCGGACCGAACTCCAGAGCCACTATTTCGAGGCGGTGCTGCCCGAGCAGTTCGACGCCTATGTCTGGTTCGAGGAGACCACGGCCGTCACCCCGCTGCCGCCCGCGAAGGCCCGCGCGGGCGAGAGCGAGACCTATCCGACCGGCCTGTGAGCGCGCAGCCCGCCTTTCCGCTCGCGCCCGCGGGGCCGCTCCCGTAAGCTCTGCCCCGCTGCGGCCGGACGCGCGGATGCCGTCGCCGGCCCGGCCCCTCCCTTGCTTCGGGGCCCCGGTTCGGGGCAGGCCCGGCCGAGATCCAGGACAGCGCGATGACAGGCCAGCCCGGTGGCGAAGGCGGACGGATCGCGGCCTTCCTCGTCATGGCGCTGATCTGGGGGCTGACATGGCTCCCCACGAAGGTCGCCGCGGAGGTCATGTCGCCGATCTTCCTCGCCGTGGTGCGCTTCGCGCTCGCGGCCCTCCTCTATCTCCTGATCATCCTCCCGAGGGGCATCTCCCTCCGCCTGGAGCAGCCGGGCCGCGTGGTCGCGGCCTCGCTCCTCATCACCACCGGCTGCTACAGCCTGCTGTTCTGGGGCGTCGCCCATTCCCCCACCGGCCTCTCGGCGGTCGTCAACCTCGCGCTGCTGCCGATCTTCGTCATCCTCGTCGGCGCGCTCTACGGGCAGGAGCGCGTCACCGGGCGCCGGCTCGGGGCGATCGCCCTCGGCCTCGCCGGCCTCCTGCTGCTGTTCTCGGGCAGGACGGGGGCGGGCGGGGACGGTGCGGCCCTCGGCCTCGCGGCCGTCGCCGCCGGCACGCTGAGCTACGCCTGGGGCGCCGTGATCAGCCGGCCGCTGATGCGCAGCATGCATCCGCTCGCGCTCGCCTTCTGGGAGACCGGCCTCGGCGCGCTCGGCCTCCTGCCCGTCTCGCTCCTGATCGAAGGCTACGATCCCGGGCGCCTCGCGGCCCTGGGCGACGGGCGCACGCTCCTCTGCCTCGCCGTGCTGGTGCTCGGAGGATCCCTCGGCGCCTTCACGATCTATCTGTGGCTGCTGCGCGAATGGGGCGCCTTCCGGGCCGGGCTCTACGCCTTCGTCAGCCCGGTCGTCGCCGTGGCGGTGGGGGTCGCGGCCGCCGGCGAGGTGTTCGGCCGGCCGGAGGCGCTCGGGATGGGCGTGATGCTGGCCGCCACCGCCCTCGCGCTCACCGAGAGACGGAAGGCGCTATCGCGGTCGTCCTGACGTGCTGAATGTCGTCAGGCCTGCGCATCCACCGCGAGCCGGCGCGATCACCCGGTTGATCCCGCACGTCTCGGCCGCTGAGGAGCCTCGTCGCCCATGACGTAACCGTGACGCCGGGTCGCGCGTTGGCTTCGCGGAGATCCGGCACCGCGGCGCCGGTTCGCTTCGAGACGAGGCGCCTTCGCATGACGACCACCACCGACCTCCCGCGCACCGACGAGCCTTCGACGGATCTCGCGACCCCGAACGGGCGGCTTCCCGCCGGGGCCGCGGCCTCGGCGGAGGAGGGCCCGTCGCCGGTCGACCGCCTCCAGGCCATGGGTTGCGAGCTGCGCGGCAAGTCCCGCGAGGCGAGGGCGGGGGCGCTGCGCCACCCGCCGACCCGCGCCGCCCGCACGTGACGCCCGGGCGAACCGGATCGGCCATGATCACGACCGCACATCTCGCCGCGAAGGCGCTCGGGGACCACCTCACGGCGGAGTTGCAGGGCACCTTCGGGGCCTCGCAGGCACCGCTCGCCGAGACGGTGAGTTCGGTGGCGCGCCTCGCCCTCGAATGCCTCGCCAATTCCGACGCGCTCTACCACGACCTGGAGCACACGCTCCTCGTCACGCAGGTGGGACTCGACATTCTGCGCGGCCGCACGCTGCTGGAGCCGGTGACGCCGGGGGATTGGGCGCATCTCCTCGTCGCCTGCCTGATGCACGACATCGGCTACGTGCGCGGGCTGATCCGGGAGGATTGTCCGGTGAGGGGCTACGTCACCGACGAGAGCGGCGGGCGCGTGGTGCTGGCGCGCGGTGCCTCCGACGCCGCCCTCACGCCCTACCACGTGGACCGCTCGAAGCTCTTCGTGAAGGCGCGGCTCGGCGGATCGGCGCTCCTCGACGCCGACCGCATCGCGGCGGCCATCGAGCATACCCGCTTCCCGGCCCAGCCGGAGCGGCCGGAGGAGGGGCTGAACCCGGAGGCGAGCCTGGTGCGGGCGGCCGACCTGATCGGCCAGATGGGCGATCCGCTCTACCTGCGCAAGGTCAACGCCCTGTTCCGGGAATTCGAGGAGACCGGCACCAACGCGCGCCTCGGCTACACCTCGCCGGCGGATCTGATCGAGCACTATCCCGACTTCTTCTGGCAGAGCGTCTCGACGCATCTCGACGGCGCGCTCAAGTACCTGGAGGTGACGGTGAGCGGACGTCAGTGGATCGCCGGCCTGGAAGCGAACGTGTTCCGGGCCGAGCGCCCGCGCGGCGGCGCGCCGCGCGGGCTGTCGTGAGCGCGCGGGATCACGCCGCGCTCACCCCATCGCCTTTCGGTCGGGCCCACGCCTCGCCGGTCAGCGCCCCGATCGGGACCGGCCGGCCGATCAGGTAGCCCTGCAGGAACCGGCAGCCGAAGCCTCGCAGGGCTTCGCGCTGCGCCTCCGTCTCGACCCCCTCGGCGATGCATTCGAGGCCGAGATTCTCGCACAGATGCAGGATCGTCTTGACGATGCCCTCGCCAGTCGGCGTGTCGAGGCTGGCGACGAAGCTGCGGTCGATCTTGATCTTGTCGAGCCCGAGCCGGTGCACGTAGCCGAGGCTGGAATAGCCGGTGCCGAAATCGTCGAGGGCGACCTTCGCGCCGAGCGACCGGAGCAGGCCGATCGAGCGGCTGGCCGCGTCGAGGTCGGCCAGGAGCGCGGTTTCCGTGAGTTCGAAGGTCAGCCGGCTCGGTGCGATGCCGCTGCGCCGGATGACCGCGATGATGTCGTGCACGGCCTCGGAGGATGTGAGGTCGTGCGATGACAGGTTGAACGACAGGTCGATCCCGGTCGGGAGCGCCGGGAGGTCGCCGAGGGCCTTGTCGAGGAGCAGCAGGGTCAGGGCGTGGATCATGCCGCAGCGCTCGGCCACCGGCACGAACTGGCCCGGCGGGACCATGCCGAGCCTGGGGCTGAGCCAGCGGGCGAGCCCCTCGACCATCACCACCCGGTTCGATGCGAGGTCGATGATCGGCTGGTAGTGCAGCTGCAGTTCGTCGGACAGCGCCGCCGCCTGGAGTCCGGCCTCGATGGCGCGCTCGGCCTGGATCAGGTCGTCGTGCTCCTTGGCGTAGAGCGTGACGGTGCCGCGCTGATGTTCCTTCGAGTAGTAGAGCGCGTGGTCGGCATGGTCGAACAGGTCGCCGTCGCGCTCGACCTCTCCGGAGAGGGCGACGCCGCCGGAGCAGCCGGCCGACACCGTGGCATCGCCGATGCGCACCGGCTGCCGGATCAGGGCCGCCGCGCCCTTGCAGACATCGACCGCGTCGAGGCTGTCGATCCTGATCAGCAGGCCGAACTCGTCGCCGCCGAGCCGGGCGATCTTCACCGTCTCGCTCGCCAGCGTCGCCAGCCGGCGGCCGGTCTCGATCAGCACGCGGTCTCCGGCCCTGTGCCCGTAGGTGTCGTTGATGAGCTTGAAACGGTCGAGATCCAAGATGGCGAGCGCCAGTCCGCCCGGCCGCGTCCCCGCGAGCCACGCGTCGAGTTCGGCGAAAAAGTAGCGCCGGTTGGGGAGCCCCGTCAGGCTGTCGGTGTGGGCGAGGCGGAAATTCTCCTCCGACAGGCGCTGCATCTTCGCCCGCTTGCCGGTCACCGCCGCCTGCGAGTGGATCAGCCGCACGAACGTCCGGAAGGCGTTCAGCTGCATGCGCACCATCACGGTCGTCACGAACCCGACATTGAGCGCGATCGCGATGAAGACGATGTCGTCGGCTATCGCCGGATAGTAGCTGACGAAGAGAGTGGTGCCGAACCCGGCGACGAGCAGCGCCGCTCCGGGAAGGTGCGTGAGGCAGGAGATCGAGGCGATCACCGTGATCGCGATGAAGAAGGCGACATGGACACGCTCGTGGAGGTCGCCGTAGCCGTCCAGCATGAGCGCCCAGGATACGTAGCCGACGGCCAGCACGCCCGTGAGCCACATGGTCGTGCGCATGCGGCGCACGGCCTCCGCCGCATCGATCCCGCTGAGATCGAGCCGATGCCAGTGCAGGCCGCGCAAGATGCAGATCGGCAGGAGCACGACGAGCGCCCCCACCGTGAGCCAGCGCGGTGCGAGGTGCAGGTGCGTGAACGCGACGGCGAGCGCGTTCACGGCCAGGTTGGCATAGAGGGCCGGGATCTGCTTCTTCAGCTCCGCGAATTGCGCGAGCACGATCCGATCCGACACCGGCGTCGCGCCCGGATCTCCGGTCCGGCCCGAGCCCTCGTCGGGCTCCCTCGCGGGGTGGACGAGGCCGCTCGCGATGAGGTCGCGCCAGGATCCGGTCATGCCGTGCGCGGATCCGGCCGGGTGCAGGACGGCTGGCGCGTCGCCGTCCCTTCGGGCGGGGCGGGCCGGTGCAGAGCGTTTCGAGACGGCCAGAGCATCCTCAAGGTCACGCGTGTTGTCTGGACGTCACGGACGCCCTCCCTGGACATGTGTTCGCATGCGGAAAATGCCTCGCAGATACTAATGGACCATCAAGGAGAATTTGACCGATTCGGGTGGCCGCCCTGCTTGAGAACGCTGGCGACGTGAGGTCGCGGGACGCGGCGAACAGGCATGGGTATTGCGTCAGGCGTAGTCATCGAAATCGCGCCGGCCTGATCCGGTGGCGCGGCGGCTGGACCGAAGGAGTTCGCCCCGCCGACGGATCATCGGCGAAGGGCGCCTCTTCTTTGGGAACCGTCCGATGCCGGAGCCGTCACCCTCGAATCTCGGGCCTCGTCATTCACCGCGCTCGGGCGGTGTCGCATTCACCCACAGCACCACCGTATCCTCGGTGTCGGACGGATTGCCGTAGCGATGCGGGCGCCGGCTGGCGAAGCGGAAGCTGTCGCCCGCGTCGAGCGACAGGGCGGTGTCCTCGACCGCGAGGAGCAGGCGGCCCTCCAGCACCAGCCCGGCCTCTTCGCCGTCATGGGTGAAGTACTCGTCGCCCGTGCTCGCGCCGGGTGCCAGCCGCATCAGGAACAGGCTGAGATGGCCGCTCCCGCCCGGATGCGTCAGGAGCTGCTTGGCGATGCCGGAGCGCCAGAGCGTCAGCTCCGCCCGTTCGTGCGACCGGGTCACGATCGGCTCGGCCGAGGCGGAGGACGAGCCGAACAGGCTCGACAGTCCGACCTCCAGCACGTCCGCGATCAGCGTCAGCACCCGCAGCGAGGGCGAGGACAGGCCCCGCTCCACTTGGCTGAGGAAGCCGATGGAGAGGCCCGTGCGGGTCGCCAGGGCCTTGAGCGGCAATCCCCTTGCATGGCGCAAGGCCCGCAGGTGCCGCCCGACGGTGAGATCCGCCGCGGCCTCGCCCTCCGGGACGGGCGCGTGCCCATTGTTGCGCCAATTGCTAGCCTTTTTCATATGCATGAAATCTGGTTGCTTTGGACAGCAGAATATGCCCAGATATTCATGTCAATGAAATTTGTGTCGCCCCGGTTGCATCAGGGGCATCGTCTCGACCAGGAGCATCGCGATGAGGCGTTTCATCCAGGCCGTCTGCGCCGCCGCCGCGCTCGGCCTCGCAGGGCCCGCCATGGCCCAGACGGCCGTGAAGGTCGGCTCCACGCCCACGGGCATTCCCTTCACCTTCCTCGACACCAAGACCAACACCATCCAGGGCGTGATGGTCGACGTCATCACCGCCGTCGGGCGCGAGGCCGGCTTCGCCGTCCAGATCGAGCCGCTGCAATTCTCGACCCTGATCGCCGCCCTCACCGCCAAGAAGATCGACGTCATCTCGGCGGCCATGTTCATCACGCCGGCCCGCAAGGAGGTGATCGCCTTCTCCGAGCCGGTCTACAGCTACGGCGAGGGACTGATCGTCGCGAAGTCCGACACGCGCGACTACGCCTCCTTCGCCGACCTCAAGGGCGAGACGGTGGGTGCGCAGGTCGGCACCGCCTTCGTCGAGCCGCTGAAGAAATCCGGCCAATTCGCCGAGGTGAAGGTCTACGATACCGGCCCCGACCTGATGCGCGACGTGAATGCCGGCCGCATCAAGGGCGCCTTCGCGGATGCGCCGGTCCTCGCCTACAACGTCAAGCTCGGCACCTATCCGAACCTGCGCCTCGTCCAGGCCTACAAGCCGGTGGTGATCGGCTCGGTGGGCATCGGCCTGCGCAAGGAGGACACGGCTTTGCGTGAGAAGATCGATGCGGGTCTCGCCAAGATCAAGCAGAGCGGCGAACTCGCCAAGATCCTGGAGAAGTGGGGCCTCCAGCCGGCCGTGAACCCGTCCTGAACCCGCCATGGAGAGTTTCCTCGCCGATGCCCGCGAGTTCCTGCCGATCCTGCTCCAGGGCGTTCAGCTCACCATATTGATCACGGTGGGCTCCCTCGTGGTCTCGACGGCGCTCGGGCTGGTCTGGGCGATGATGCGGGTCTCGGGCATCGCCGTCCTGTCGGGCCTGAGCGCCCTGTTCATCAACGTGATCCGGGGCATCCCGGTCATCGTCCAGCTCTTCTACATCTACTTCGTGCTGCCGGATTTCGGCATCTCGCTCAGCGCCGTGCAGGCGGGCGTGCTCGGGCTCGGGCTGGCCTACTCGGCCTATCAGGCGGAGAATTTCCGGGCCGCGATCGAGGCGATCGACAAGGGCCAGATCGAGGCCGCCCAGACCATCGGCATGGGCTGGGGGCTGACCATGCGGCGGGTGGTGCTGCCGCAGGCCCTGCGCAGCGCCCTGCCGCCCTACGGCAACGTCATGATCATGATGCTCAAGGATTCGTCCCAGGCCTCGACCATCACGGTCGCCGAGCTGGCGCTCCAGGGCAAGCTCATCGCCTCCGCGACCTTCAAGAACACCAGCGTGTTCACCCTGGTGGCGCTGATGTACCTGACCCTGAGCCTGCCGCTGATCCTGATCGTGCGCCACTTCGAGAAGCGTGCGGGGCGTCCATGATCGAACTCGACGGCGTGAGGAAGCATTACGGCGCAGTGCCGGTGCTCAAGGGCATCACGGCGCGCATCGCGCGCGGCGAGGTTGTGGCGATCCTCGGCCCCTCCGGTTCGGGCAAGTCGACGCTCCTGCGCTGCATCAACGGGCTCGAGAGCTACGACGGCGGCGAGATCCGGGTGAACGGCCGGCGGGTCGACCGCACCGGCCGGGCGATCCGCGCGGTGCGCATCCAGGTCTCGATGGTGTTCCAGCGCTTCAACCTGTTCCCGCACCGCACGGCTTTGGAGAACGTGGTCGAGGGGCCGATCTACGTGAAGGGCGAGAACCGGGCCGAGGCGCTCGCCCGCGGCCGGGACCTCCTCGCCCGCGTCGGGCTCTCCGGCAAGGAAGAGGCGCGCCCGCCCCAGCTCTCGGGCGGGCAGCAGCAGCGGGTCGCCATCGCCCGGGCGCTGGCCATGCGGCCGGACGCGATCCTGTTCGACGAGCCGACCTCGGCGCTCGATCCGGAACTGGTCGGCGAGGTGCTCGCCGTGATGCGGGCGCTGGCCGAGGAGGGCATGACGATGGCGGTCGTCACGCACGAGATCGGCTTCGCCCGCGAGGTGGCGGACCGCGTCCTCTTCCTCGACGGCGGCGTCATCGTCGAGGAGGGGGCGGCCCGCTCGGTCCTCACCGCACCCGAGCATCCGCGCACCCGCGACTTCCTGCGCCGCGTCCTTCATCCCCTGTAAGGTTCCCGCCCTGGTCGGCTCCGATCCTCCGTCTCGGCGACCGCGATCCGCCCGGCCACCGGTGTCGGATCGATATTCCACCCGCACGGAGGGCGGATTGCGCGTGGTTCCCTTGTGCCGTCCGCTTGCGCGGCGTGCAGCCGTAGCTGGATCGCGGCCGAATTGACGGCGTGTTGGCGCCGCACGCCGGAATCAACGCTCGCCGACGAGGCCGGCGGGCGACGAAGTGACGGCTTTGCCTGACTGCCGGACGGGCATCCTCGGCTTCAACGATCCGTAACCCCTTGCCAGTAGCGTTGGGCCGCTTCGCGAGAGGCGTCAGTCCGAGGTTGGTGAGCGACATGCCCCTCTCCGAGTCCGCAGCGCCGAACCTCGGTGACCTGATCCGCCGGGACCAGCTCGAAGCCGTGCGCCAGAGCGTGCGGAACGCGATCCCGGTCAACATGATCCTCGGCGTGACCGGGACCCTCGTCGCCTGGGAGGCGGGGCACGGCACGGCGGGCCTCATCTGGCTCGGGCTGTCGAGCGCGGCGAACCTGCTGCGCATCAGCCTCTGCCGGGCGCCGTGCCTGGGCCTGTCGCTGACCGCGTCCATGCCGGCGGAGATGGCCGCGGCCGCGGCCCGGTCCATCGATCGGCACCTGCGGCTCGCCACGCTCGCCGCCCTGCTCTCCGGGCTGGTCTGGGCCTTCGTTCCCGTCCTCTGCGAGGGATACACCTCCTCCCAGACGCTGTTCTACCTCACGGTCACCTGCGGCATCACCGCGGGCGCCGTCACCCACGGCATCGCCTTCGCCCGCATCCCCATCGGCTTCATCACCCCGCCGCTCCTGTCCGTGGCGGGGTGCCTCCTCGCCGCGGGCGGGTTCGAGCGCACCTGCCTCGCCGCCACCGTCCTGCTCTACCTCGCGGCGCTCGCCCGCAGCGCCGTCGAGACCGAGACCGTCTTTCGCGAGACGAGCCGGCTGAAGAACGCGGCGACCGCGCTGGCCGAGGCGCGCGAGGCGGCGCGCGCCAGCGCCCGCGCCCTCGCCGAGGAGATGCAGCGCCGCGCCACCCATGACGGCCTGACCGGCCTGCTGAACCGCGCGGGCTTCGTGCAGATGGCCGAGGAGCGGCTTGCCGGGCGCGGCGAGGAATGCTGCCTGATGCTGCTCGATCTCGACGGGTTCAAATCCGTCAACGACGTCTACGGGCACCAGATGGGCGACCTCGTCCTGGTCGAGGTCGCGCGGCGGCTGCAGGCGGCGATGCCGCCCGGCTGCCTGGTGGCCCGCCTCGGCGGCGACGAATTCGCCCTTCTGCGCGACCCGGAGGCGGGGGGCGAGGCGCCCGCCGCGCTCGCCGCCCGGCTGATCGAGGCCGTCGCCGAGCCCTTCGAGGGGTTCGACGCGGGCCGGCTGGGGATCAGCATCGGCATCTATCACGCGCCGGCGGTGAGCCTCACGCACATGCTGAGCTGCGCCGACGAGGCCCTCAACGCGGCCAAGGCCACCGGCCGCAGCCGGTTCCGCCTGTTCGACGAAGGCCTGCGCAGCCGTCTGGAGATGCGCCGCGACAGCGAGCGCGACCTCTCGCAGGCCCTGGCCGAGGGCAGCCTCGAAGTGTGGTTCCAGCCCATCTTCGGGCAGGGTGGCCGCGTGGTGACCAGTCTGGAGGCGCTGGTGCGCTGGCGGCACCCGGTCCACGGCTGGGTCCCGCCGAGCGAACTCATCGCCGCGGCGGCCACCGCCGGCCTGACCGAGTCCCTGCTGCGCTTCATCCTCGAACAGGTCTGCACGATGATGCGCGCCCTCCAGGATCACGGCCTGCCCCATCTCCAGGTGGCCATGAACGTCTCGCCGCGGGAGATGGCGCAGACCGCCGTCGACGAGATCGTGCTCGAACGCCTGCAGGCCCTCGCGCTGCCCGCCGCCATGCTGGAGATCGAGATCACCGAGGAGACCGCCCTCGACATCGAGGCGGTGCAGGGCAAGCTGCTGGCGCTCTCGCGCATCGGCGTCCGGGTGGCGCTCGACGATTTCGGCATCGGCTACTCGTCCCTCGCCTCGCTGCGCCAGTTGCGGGCCGGCCGGGTGAAGATCGACCGCAGCCTCGTCACCGGGCTCTCGACCTCCGACGACAAGAGGGGGCTGGTCCAGGCGGTGCTCGGCCTCGGCCGCTCCCTCGGCATCGAGGTCGTGGCGGAGGGCGTCGAGACGGCGGACGATCTCGCCACGCTCCAGGCCATGGGCTGCCCCTTCATGCAGGGCTACCATCTGGCCCGGCCGGCTCCGGCGCCGGAGACCCTGGCGCGCGTGCTGGCCTCCTACGCGGATGCGGCATGAGTGAGCCGGCCGCTCGCGCTGCGCAAGCCGGATGACGGATCTGCGGAAGCCGGCCGCGGAAAGTTGCGGATGCCGCCGAAAACCTTGCCTTGCGAACGGACAGGCGGTCCAACCCTGCGATAGAAGGGGCGGACAACTCCCGATGCCGACTTTCCATCGCCCATGCCCCGCAGATTCGTCCTCGCCCCGACCCGGATCCCCGCCGATGCGCCGCGGATGCGCGGCGGCATCGGTCGCGGGGCGCGCAGGGGGCGCTGCGAGGGGGCCGGCCGGGGCGGCGTGATACGGTTTCCGGAAGATCACTTTCGGAAACCGTATCACGAGCCCGCGCGGCGCCTGAGCGAGGCCGGTTTCCGCATCGCGAAGCGATCATCCGGAAACCGTATGAGACGGGCGGGCGGGCGGATCCGGGCGGAACGGATCATCCGATGAGCGATCCCGCTCCACCCTGCGACGAGGCCGAGAGGCTGCGCGCGCTCGACCGCTACGCGGTGCTCGACACGCCGCGCGAGGCTGAATTCGACGACATCGCCGAACTCGCGGCCACGATCTGCGATGCGCCGATCGCCGTGGTGAACCTGATCGGCGACGGTCGCCAGTTCTTCAAGGCCGAGGTCGGGCTCGGGGTGCGCGAGACGCCCCTCGACACCTCGTTCTGCCGCCAAGCCATCCTGCAGACGGACTTCCTGTACGTGCCGGACGCCACGCGGGACGCGCGCTTCTCCGGCAATCCGCTGGTCACCGGCGCGCCGGGCCTGCGCTTCTACGCCGGCGCCCTGCTCAAGACCCCGGACGGCTACCCGATCGGGACCGTCTGCGTCCTCGACACCGCCCCGCGGACGATGAGCGAGCGGCAGATCGCGGCGCTGCGGCGCTTGGCGCGGCAGGCCATGGGGCAGCTCGAACTGCGCCGCCTGGGGCGCGAGCTGCGCGAGCAGCAGCGCCTGCAGGCGCAGATCCTCGACAGCGCCACCGACTACGCGATCGTCGCCACGGATCCGGCGGGCCGGGTCACCCGCTGGACCGAGGGCGCCCGCCGCATCCTCGGCTGGCGCGAGGAGGAGGTGCTCGGCCGACCGATCGAGACCATCCTCAACCCCGAGGACGGAACGGCCGCGATGCGGTGCGCCCTCGCACGGCAGGGCAGCGCGCCGCGGGAAGCCTGGCATCGGCGCCGGAACGGCGACCGCTTCTGGGCCAGCGCCGAGGCCATGCCGCTGCGCACCGAGGGCGGCGAGGCCGCGGGCTTCCTCACCATCCTGCGCGACCGCACCGCCCAGCGCCGCGCCGCCGAGGCCTTGAGCGCCAGCGAGCGGCGCTTCCGCTCCCTCGTGGAGGTCAGCCCGCAGATCGTCTGGTTCGCCGGGGCGGATGGGGCGATCACCGACTTCAACCCCTATTGGTACGACTACACCGGCGCGAGCCCGGACGCGGCCTGCACCGAGACGTGGCTGGCCGCCATCCATCCCGAGCATCGCGCCCGTGTCCTCGGCGCGCGGCGCGAGGCCGTGCGGGCGGCCGAGCCCTACGAGCTGGAGATCCCCTTCCGGCGCGGTGCGGACGGCGCCCATCGCTGGTTCCTGGCGCGCGGCAAGCCGCTGCGAGGCGAGGGGGGCGAGGTGGAGGGCTGGATCGGGATCGCCGTCGACATCGACGAGCGCCGGCAGGCCGAGGCGGCTTTGCAGGAGGCGCGCGACCAGCTCCGCCTCGCCGTCGAGGCGACCGATATCGGCATCTTCGACTACGACCTGCGCACCGGCATGCTGGTCTGGGACGATCGCGTGCGGGCCCTGTTCGGGCTCTCGGCGGGGAAACCGGTGAGCTACGACGTCTTCCTCTCCGGCCTGCACGCCGGGGACCGGAACTGGGTGGATGCCGCCGTCCGCACGGCCCTCGATCCCGCCGGCAGCGGCCAGTTCGCGGTGTCCTACCGCACGGTCGGGCTGGAGGACGGCATCGAGCGCTGGGTCGCGGCACATGGCCGGGCCATCCGGGAGGGGGGCGGACGGTGCGCTTCGTCGGCACCGTGCTCGACGTCACCGCCCAGCGCCGGGCGGAGCAGGATCTGCGCGCCACGGAGGAGCGCTACCGCCTCGCCGCCCGCGCCACCAACGACGCGATCTGGGACTGGAACCTCGCCACCGACCACATCCTGTGGAACGAGGCGGTGCAGACCCTGTTCGGCTACGCGCCGGAGAGCGTCGGCCCCTCGGGCGCGTGGTGGAAGAGCCGGATCCACCCCGACGACCGCGCCCGCGTCTCGCGCGACATCGATGCGGTCATCGCCGGCGGCGGGGAGCATTGGAGCGACGAGTACCGGTTCCTGCGCGCGGATGGCAGCTACGCGGACATCCTCGACCGCGGCTACGTCATCCGGGATCCGCAGGGCCGGGCCGTGCGGATGATCGGGGCCATGCTCGACATCACGGCCCGCAAGCGCGCGGAGGAGCACCGCAAGCTCCTCACCGAGGAGTTGCAGCACCGGGTCAAGAACAGCCTCGCCCTGGTGCAGGCGATCGCGAGCCAGACCTTCCGCAACGCGACCGATCTCGAAGCCGCCCGCGAGGCCTTCGCGGCGCGGCTGATCTCGCTCGGACGCGCGCACGACATCCTCACGCAGACGAGCTGGACCGCGGCGCCGATCGCGGAGGTGGTGGCGGGCGCGCTCAGCGTCCACCGCCACGCGGGCACGCCGCGCATCCGCGCGGCGGGGCCGACCATGCTGCTCGGCGCCAAGGCCGCCCTCTCGCTGGCCCTCGCGCTGCACGAACTCGCCACCAACGCCGCCAAGTACGGCGCCCTCTCCAACGAGACCGGCTTCGTCGATCTGCGCTGGCACATGGTGCATCGCGCGGGTGAGCCGTGGTTCTCCCTGACCTGGACCGAGCAGGGCGGGCCCCCGGTCCTGGCGCCGCCGACGCGCAAGGGGTTCGGCTCGCGGCTGATCGAACGCAGCTTCTCGGCCGAATCCGGCGGGGCGGTCAGGCTCACCTACGCGCCGGCCGGCCTGGTCTGCTGCCTCGAAGCGCCGCTCGCCGCGATGCAGGAGGGGCGCGAGGGCGGGCCGGACTGAACCGGCACCGCCCCTCGCTTGAGCGCCCCCTTTCCGGGCCCGTTCGGGCCCGGAAAGGGGGAGGCTGGATAAGCCGTGTTCGTGACGACGCTGGCAAATGGTTCTCATACGGTTTCCGGATGATCGCTTCGCGATGCGGAAACCGGCCTCGCTCAGGCGCCGCGCGGGCTCGTGATACGGTTTCCGAAAGTGATCTTCCGGAAACCGTATCAGAGATACCCAGTCCCCGCCTCCGCCGCGAAGCGGTCGGGCGAGCCCTCCCAGATGATCCGGGCGTGCTCCAGCACGTAGACCCGGTCGGCATGCGGCAGCGCGAAGGTCACGTTCTGCTCGCCGAGCAGCACGGTGATCGGCGTCGTCTGGCGCAGGCGCTCCAGGGCCTTCGAGAGCTGTTCGAGGATGACCGGCGCGAGGCCGAGCGTCGGCTCGTCGAGGATCAGGAGCCGCGGGCGCATCATCAGCGCGCGGGCGATGGTCAGCATCTGCTGCTCGCCCCCCGAGAGCGTGCGGGCCATCTGGCCGCTGCGGCTGCGCAGGATCGGGAAGAGGTCGAGCAGCCAATCGAGCTGGCGCGCCGCCTCGGCCTTCGGCAGGTGCTGGCCGCCGAGGTCGAGGTTCTCGCGCACGCTCATCTCGCCGAACAGCTCGCGGGTCTCGGGCACCTGCACGATGCCGGCGCGGGCGATGCTCGCCGGGCTGCGCCGGGCGAGGGATTCGCCGCCATAGCTGATCGCGCCCGTATGCGGCACCAAGCCCGAGACCGCGTTGAACAGCGTGGTCTTGCCCGCCCCGTTGAGGCCGACCACGGAGACGAACTCGCCCTCGTGCACGTGCAGGCTGACCCCCTGGAGGGCCTGGGCCTTGCCGTAGAGCACGTTCAGGTTCTCGATCTTCAGGAGCGGCGCGCCCGTGAAGGCGGAGGCCGGACGCGCCGCCGTCTCGATGCTGCCGCCGAGATAGACCCGGCGCACGGTCTCGTTGCGCATCACCTCCGCGGCCGAGCCCTCGGCCACGCGCTCGCCGAGATACATGGCGAAGACCCGGTCGACGAGGGCCGAGACGCTCTTCACGTTGTGGTCGACGAGGAGCACCGCCTTGCCCTCGTCCCGGAAGCCCCGGATCAGCTGCGAGAAGTCGGCCACCTCGCCCTGCGTCAGGCCGGCGAAGGGCTCGTCCACCAGCACCACCTTGGGGTCGCGGGCGATGGCCTTGGCGAGCTCCATCCGGCGCAGATCCGCGAAGGGGAGGGTGGAGGGGCGCCGGTCCATCACCGCCCCGAGGCCGACCCGCTCCGCGATGGCCCGGGCCCGCGCCTCCACGTGCGGATCGGCGAAGAGCCGCAGCAGGTTGTCGGGCAGGAGCGCGAGCTTGATGTTCTCCAGCACGGTCTGGCGGTGCAGCGGCCGGGAATGCTGGAAGACGAGGCCGATGCCGGCCCGCGCCACCCGGTGCGAGGGCCAGCCGGCGATCTCGACGCCGTCGAGCTGCACGCTGCCGGCATTCGGGCGCTCCAGCCCCATGATGAGCTTCATCACGGTGGATTTGCCCGAGCCGTTCGGCCCGATCAGGCCGAGGATCTCGCCGGGGGCCACCGTGAAGCCGATCGACTTCACGGCGACGAGCCCGCCGTAGCGCTTCTGGAGGCCCTCCACGGCGAGGAGGGGCCGGGCCGCGGCGTGCGCGGCTGTCGGGGGCATCGGCCGGACGGCAGCTGTCATGATCAGACCTCCTTCACGCCCGCTGACCCTGGCGGGTCAGGATGCCGAGGAGCCCCGCCGGCACGAACAGGATCACCGCCAGCGCCGCCGCCGAGACCACGAAGGTCGACAGCGCCCCGAGCGGCCGCAGGAGTTCGCCCGCCGCGATCAGGAACACCGCGCCGAGCACGCCGCCCACGATGGTGCGCCGCCCCCCGAGCACGGCGCCGATGATCACCTGCACGCCCACCGAGACGTCGATCAGCGTGCCCACCGAGGCGGTGCCCATGTAGAAGACGAGGAGCGCCCCCGCGAGGCCGGAGAAGAAGGCGCTGACGCAGAAGGCCGCGAGCTTGTGCTTGGCGACGTTGAAGCCGAGCGCCCCGGCCTCGACCGGGTCCTGGCCGCTCGCCTGGAGGATCAGCCCGACCGGCGAGGTCGCGATGGCGAACAGGATCAGCCCGGCCACGGTCATGAAGCCGAGCGCGATCCAGTAATTGGTGGCCGCGTCGATGCTGATCACGTCCGGCACCGTCAGGCCGATTTCGCCGCCCGTGGTCTCGGCGAAGACCACGATGAGGTTCTGCAGGATCAGCACCGCCACCACGGTGGTGAGGCCGAAATAGGGGCCGCGCACCCGCAGGGCCGGAAGCGCCAGCACGACGCCGCCGATCACCGCCGCGACGGCGCCGGCCGCGAGGCAGACCGGGATCGGCACGCCGTTCCCGTTGAGGATGCCGGCCGAGTAGGCGCCGAGCCCGATCAGGAAGGTCGGCCCGAAATTCACCTCCCCGGCGAAGCCGAACAGGAGATCCCAGGCCATCGAGAACACGCCGAAGTAATAGGCGATCGTGAGGAGGCCCAGGATGTAGCCCGAGACCCAGAGCGGCAGCACGCAGGCGAGGGCGAGACCGATCAGGACGAGCCAGAACAGGGGATTGTGCAGGGTTCTTGCGAGCATGGGGCCTCAGCGGCGTCCGAGCAGGCCTTGCGGGCGCACATACATCACGGCGACGAGGAGCAGCAGCGCCGGGATGGTGCGGTAGGCCGGGGAGATCAGGTAGGCGGTCATGGTTTCGAGGTAGCCGACCACGTAGGCCGCGATGAGCGAGCCCGAGACGCTGCCGAGGCCGCCCAGCACCACGATCGAGAAGGCGCTCGCGGTGAGTGGTCCCACGCTGTAGGACGACACCCCGAGGAACTGGCCGAGCAGCACGCCCGCGATGCCGGCGAGCACTCCGTAGATGAGCCAGATCGCCACGTAGATCTTCGAGAGTTCGAAGCCGAGCAGCGTGACCCCGCGCGGGTTCATCGAGGCGGCGAGCACCACCTTGCCGGTGCGGGTGCGGTTCACGAGGAGCCAGAGCAGCCCGATCGTGCCCCAGCACACCAAAGCCGTGACGATCTGGTTCCAGGGGGTGCGCACCCCCGCGATGGTGACCACGCCCTCGACGAGGGGCATCACCGTCTTGGCGTTGCTGGTGAACAGGTAGGCGATGAACTCCTGGATCATGATGCCCCACAGGAGCGTGCCGGTGAGGATGAAGATCTCCTTCTCCTCGGGGGGGATCGCCTTCGAGCGGTCGATCGGCTTCACGACGAGGCCGTAGGTGGCGAGCGTGAGCGCCGTGCACACCGCGACCCCGACCAGGGCGCCCGCATAGGCGCCGAGGCCGAGTTCGCTCGACGCCGCCCAGGCGACGACGGCCGCCGTCACCATCAGGGCGCCGTGCGAGAGGTTGAGGACGCCGGACACGCCGAAGATCAGGGTGAAGCCGGTGGCACCGAGCGCGTAGAGCGCCGAGATGGCGAAGCCGTCGATGAGAATCTGGAGGGCCGTCATGGGATCCGCGGGCTGAAGGACGAAGCGAGGGGGTCCTGCCGGGGCGGACCCGGGGGATCTCCCCCCGGGCCCGGCCGCACGGTCAGTTCGCCGGGCTGCCGGCCTTCACGAAGCTCGGGAAGGTGAGCTTGCCGTTCGCGACCTGCGGTGGCCAGACGGCGAGCTGCTTGCCGTCCTGCCACTGCATCATCATGCCGGAGACGAGGCCCGGCCCGTACTTGATCGAGTGGGTGAAGTCGTCGTCGCGGCCGTAGAACTGGATGCGCCCGAGGGTGCCCTCCCAGTCGGTCTTCTCCAGCGCCTCGACGAGTTTGTCGGGATCGGTGGAGCCTGCCCGCTTCACCGCGTCGGCGATGTAGTAGACCTCGTCGTAGGCGGTGTAGCCGGCATAGCTCGGATAATTGCCGTACTTGGCCTTGAACGCCTCGGCGAAGGGGGCGGTCTTGGGCGTCACGTTGGTGCCGGGAGCCGCGAACATCTCGAACAGCACGCCCTCGGTGGCGCCGTTCGTCTCCTTCCAGAAGGTGGCGTTGGTGGCCTGCGAGGCGATGCCGATCATCGGGATCGGCACCTGCTGGCTCTTCCACTGCACGGTGGGCTGCACGCCGACATGCGAGATGCCGGTGACGATCACGTCGGGCTTGGCGCCCTCGATCCGGCTGAAGATCGGGTTGAAGTCGGTGGTGCTCGGCGAGAAGCGGATGTGGTCGAGCACCTTCAGGCCGACCTGCGGCAGGCACTCCTTGTAGCCCTCGTCGAGGGGCTTCGTCCAAGCCGCGTCCTCGCTCATGATCACGGCGGTCTTCATCTGGCGGCCCTCGACCAGGATCGCCTTGGCGGCATCGCAGACCGCCTGCGACTGGGCCTTGGAGGTCAGGTAACCGTGGAAGGAGTACTTGTTGCGGGCGTAGTCCTTGTGGACGTTGAGCGGGATCTCGTTCGAGGCTGCGCCCGGGGTGATGAAGGGCATCTTCAGCCGGGCCGACCACGGCTGGAGGGCGAGCACCACCTCGCTGATGTAGCTCGCGATGACCGCGTGGACCTTGTCCTCGCTCGCCGCCCGCTGGAAGGCGCGGACCGAGTCCGCCGCGGAGCTCTTGTTGTCGTAGGTGACGAGTTCGACCTTGCGCCCGTCGATGCCGCCCTTGGCGTTGATCTCGTCGGCCGCGAGCTGCGCCGCCTGCGGGATCGAGGCGCCGGCCAGCGCCTGAGCCTCGGCGATCACCGCGATGCGGATCGGGTCTGCGGCCTGGACCGTTGACGTCACGGCATGGCTGCCGAGAAGGATGGTCGAGGCGAGAAGCGCAGGGACGAGCCGCCGCGTCGCGGCAGGCACGAGTTTCCTCATGGCAATTTCCTCTCCGGTGCCGCTGTTATTGTGGCGTGGCGGCGCTGCCATCAGTGTAGCAAGCCCGTCCGCGACAACAAGCGGTCCGCCGGCGCTTTGGGCGACGAACCGCGCCACGCCGCGCAAGCCATGCAGATTTTCGATGGCTCGCCGGCCTGCCGGCCGGGTGGTGGACCGTCCCGCGCGCAGGCACGATGCGGTGCGTTCATGCCCGGCGGCGTGGCCTGCGGGCGCGTCCCGGTGCGCGAGCGCTTCCGGCCGAAGCGGATTCCGGCTCGGCGCAAGGAAGCGCGCTCAATCGAGGGCTGAGAGCCGCGGCCGATTGCAACGCGATCGGGTGCTGCTCTAAGCGGATGCCGACCAATCGACGCCGGACAGGCGCGACGCACCGGGAGGAGCAGGCACGATGGGCCTCATCACCTATCTCACGCGGATCCAGTTCGAGCGCGGCGCGATCCGCCTGATCGACGAGGAACTCGGTCTGCTCGGCGCCAAGCGGCCGCTGATCGTCACCGATCGCGGCGTGGTCGCGGCCGGGCTGGTCGGGCGCCTCGCCGCGGCGAGCCGGCTCGTGGCCGCGGCCCCGGTCTTCGACGCGACGCCCGAGAACCCGACCGAGGCCGCCGTGCTGTCGGCGCGGGACCTGTTCCGGGCGGAGGGCTGCGACGCGGTGCTGGCGCTCGGCGGCGGCTCGCCGCTCGACCTCGCCAAGGGCGTGGCGCTCCTCGTCACCCATGACGGGCCGCTCGCGCAATACGCCGCGATCCTCGGCGGCCTGCCGCGCATCCGTGCCGACCAGCCGCCGGTGGTGGCGGTGCCGACCACCGCGGGCACCGGCAGCGAGGTCGGTCGGGCGGCGCTGATCACCCTCTCGGACGGCCGCAAGCTCGGCTTCATCGCACCGCACCTGATCCCGAACGTGGCGATCTGCGATCCCGAGCTGACGCTCGGCCTGCCGCCCGGCCTCACCGCCGCCACAGGCATGGACGCGGTGACCCACTGCATCGAGACCTTCCTCAGCCCGCGCGACAACCCGCCGGCCGAGGCGATCGCCCTCGACGGCCTGCGGCGCGCGAGCGGGGCGCTGCGGCGGGCGTTCCGCGACGGCGGCGACATCGCGGCCCGCGAGGCGATGATGATGGCCGCGCTCGAAGGCGGTATGACCTTCCAGAAGGGGCTCGGCGCCGTCCACTCGATGTCGCACGCCCTGGGCGGCCGCCAGACGCGGCCCCTGCATCACGGCACGCTCAACGCCGTGATCCTGCCGCACGTCCTGCGCTTCAACGCGCCGGCCTGTACGGAGAAGTACGAGGCCCTGCGCGGGGCGATGGGCCTCGCGCCCGGTGCGGATCTCGCTGCCGCGATCGAGGCCCTGAACGGCGACCTCGGCCTGCCGCGGACCCTCGGCGAGATGGGCGTCACCGCGCAGGAATGCGAGGCGCTGATCCCCTGGGCGGTGGAGGACCATTCCACCGCGACGAACGGGCGGCTGGTCGGCGCCGAGGATTTCCGGCGCCTGTTCGCCGAAGCGCTCGGCGGCTGAGGGTGTCACGCGCCGCCGGTCGATCCACTTCCTCCATCGGAGGACACGAGGAGGAGCGACATGGCGAAGACCCCCGACGATCATCCGACCGGCGATCCGGAGCGGGTCGTGCTGGAGAGCGCGCCGACGCGCGCCTTCTGGGCCCGGCGCCTTCAGGTTCCGGTCGAGACGCTTCAGGCCGCCGTCGAGGCGGTCGGGACGGACCCGGCCCGGGTCGCGGCGCATCTCGGCAAGCCGTGGCCCTACGAGGAGAGCGGGATCGTTTGAGATCTCCCGGCCGGGTCTCCAGGGTCGTTCGGCCGACGATCCGTCGAGCGGCCCCGCAACGCGGCGCGCTCACGCCTCCGGCGCCACGTAGTCGCTCCGCCGGGGCGGCGCCCAGCCGGTCGGCGCCGCCGCCGGCCGGTAGACCTCGACCCGGAGCGGATGGCAGCGCGCGGCATCGCTCGAATGCTCCGCCCCGCAATCGCCGCCCGGACAGGCCGAGAGTGCGCCCAGGAGATCGACCTCCGCGAAGAACTCGAGGTAATCCCCCGGCCGCACCGGGCTCGCCTTCATGAAGTACTGGTGCGTGTCGGGCGTGAAGCCCGTGCACATGAACACGTTGAGCACGTCGTGCACGTGCGGCTCGGCCTCCGTCCAGGACAGCCCGGTCCGTGCCGCGAGGGCCCGCGTCAGGTTCGAATGGCAGCAATGGTGGTAGATGCCGCCCGAGAGCAATCGGTGCGTGTAGGGGTCGCAGCGCGTGCCGATCACGTCGTGCACGCCGCCGCCATGCGCGTCGAACCCGTACCAGTCGAGGGTGTCGTCGGTGATCGTCGCGAGCGGGCGCAGATGGGGCAGGTTCGACCACAACCGGTGGCCCGTGGTGACGTGGGTGCCGTGCAGGGCCCGGGTCTTGCCCGAGAAGAAGCGCTCGCCGAGATCCGCTGCCGACCACAGGTTCAGGTCGCCGACCTGCGGGCCCTCGACGCTGACGATGCGGAAGAAGCAGCCCGCCGGCACCGTGAAGCCCTCCGCCTCCCGGGGCGGCACCGTCACGGTGGCGATGCACGCCCAGCCGGCGCGGGCGGCCCGGTAGGCGTCGAGATCCGGCGGTGCCAGCGCCTCGACCGGGTAGCAGACGACCGGCCGGATCGCGCGGCGGTCTGCGGCGTCCGGGGGCGGGCGATGGAGGGGAAGGGGGCGGCTCATGGAACCTCTGGACGGGGTGGCTGACCGATCGGCCGCATCGGACCGGACCCGGCGGGGTTCGTCAAACCGCCGGGCCGCGAGGGTCCCGCTCAGGCGCTGCGCGCCCGCATTCCCTCCGGAGCGGCCCCGAAGCGGGAGACCTCCGACCAGAGCCGGTCGAGGGGCAGCACCGAAGCCGCCGCGCCGCGTTCGATCGCCTCCTTGGGCATGCCGAAGACGACGCAGCTCTCCTCGTCCTGCGCGATGGTGTGGGCGCCGGCCTTGCGCATCTCCAGGAGACCGGTCGCCCCGTCGTCGCCCATGCCGGTCATGATGATGCCGAGCGCGTTCGGGCCGGCGGCCTGGGCGGCGGAGCGGAACATCACGTCCACCGAGGGGCGGTGGCGCGAGACCAGGGGGCCGTCCTTGACCGCGACCTTGTAGCGGTTGCCGAGGCGCTGCACGAGGAGGTGGCGGCCGCCCGGCGCGATCAGCGCCTGGCCCGGCTGTACCAGATCGCCGTCCTCCGCCTCCTTCACGGCGATGGTGCAGAGGCCGTTGAGCCGCTTGGCGAAGGCCGCCGTGAAGCGCTCGGGCATGTGCTGGACGATGACGAGGCCTGGGCAGTCCGCGGAGAGCGGCTCGAGGACGTCGCGCAGCGACTCGGTGCCCCCCGTCGAGACGCCGATGCAGACGATGTGCTCCGTCGCCGAGACGGCCCGGCCGAGCACGGGCGGCGGGATCATCACGTCGGCGGAGAGCTTGGCCTCGACGGTGCGCACGGAGCGGCGCACGCCGCGCAGCCGCGCGCGTGCCGCGGCCCGCACCGCGTCGCAGACCCGCACCGAGGATTCCATCAGCGCCTGCCGCGTGTCGACGCGGGGCTTCGGCAGCACGTCGACGGCGCCGGCTTCCAGCACCTCGAACAGCAGCCGGGAGCCCTGCTCGGTGAGCCCGGAGCACACGATCACCGGGATCGGCCGCTGCGCCATGATCTTGCGCAGGAAGGTGAGCCCATCCATCCGCGGCATCTCGATGTCGAGGATGATCACGTCCGGGATGTCGTCTTGGATGCGCCGGGCGGCGACGTAGGGATCGGCGGCCGTGCCCAGGACCTCGATGTCCGGCACGTCGCGCAGGATGGCGGAGAGGGTCTGCCGGACGGAGGCCGAGTCGTCGACGATCAGGACGCGGATGGGAGGGCGCGGGCCGGTCATGATGCGCTTATGCTCCCGCACGCTGGAAGATCGAGGACGAGATCTGGGTCAGGCCGGCCGCGCCGACGCCCGCCATGGTCTCGGAATGGCCGAGGATGAGGTAGCCGCCGGGCTGCAGGTGCCGGGCGAGGTGCTCCACCACCATGCGCTGCGTCGGCTTGTCGAAGTAGATCAGGACGTTGCGGCAGAAGATGATGTCGACGTCCTGATCGACCGGGTAGCGCGTGTCCATCAGGTTCATGTGCCGGAAGCGGACGCGCCGGCGCAGCTCGGGCACGATGCGCCCCTCCCGGCGCTGCGCGTCGCGCGCCTCCATGACGTAGCGCCGCCGGAAGGGCGGGGGCACCGCCGCCAGCATGTCGAGGCCGTAGATGCCCCGGGCGGCGACCTTCAGCACCTCCGTCGAGACGTCGGTGCCGAGGATCGAGTAGGCGAAGCCCTGGATCTCGCGCGCGATGTCGTCGAGCACCATCGCGATCGTGTAGGCCTCCGCCCCGATCGAGGCGGCGGCGCTCCACACCTTGAGATGCGTCGGGCGCCGGGCGCGCGCCAGCAGCCGCGGCACCGCCGCCTCCCGCAGGAAGGTGAAGTGCTCCGCTTCGCGGAAGAAGTCGGTCTTGTTGGTCGTCACGCAATCGATGAGATGCGTGAGTTCCTGCTTGAGATGGCCCTCCTCGAACAGCAGGCGGGCATAGGTATCGAGCCCGTCGAGGTCGAGGGCGCGCACGCGCTTGCGCAGCCGCCCCTCGACCATGGTCCGCTTCACCGGCGGAAGCTGGATACCGACCTGCCGCTCGATCAGGTCGGCGATCGAGCGGAAATGCGTCTCGTCCAGACGCTCGGACGCGGGCACGGTCGCCTCCTCAGGCCGCCGCGGCGGCGAAATCCGCCGGATCGTCGCGGGACATCAGGCGCTCCAGATCGAACACCACCACGAAGGACTCGCCCTTGCGGCCGATGGCGGCGATGTAGTCGGAGCGCCAGCGCCCGCCGACCTCCGGCGGACCCTCCATGCGGTCGCTGTCGAGATCGGTGACCTCGAAGACGCGGTCGGCGATGAAGCCGACGCTCATCGCGCGCCCGCGCATCGGCACGTTGAGCAGGATGATGCGGGTGGCCGGCGTCGGGTCGACGCGCGGCAGGCCGAGCTTGGTGCGCAGGTCCACCACCGGGTAGCTGCGCCCGCGGACGTTGATCATGCCGACCAGGAAGTCCGGCGCCTGCGGCAGGGCCGAGACCGGCTGATGGTCGAGGATCTCGTGGACGTGCTCGATCGGGATCCCGAAGGTTTCGCGATCGAGACCGAGGGTGAGGTACTGCGCGGAACTCGACATCGGGGCAACTCCTGCGCCGCCAGCGGGGCGAGGCGAGAGGGGAGGGATGGGCCGTGAGGGCAGGGGCGGCGCCGGACGGCCGGGCGCGGTGCCTGCGCGGGGCGGCCCCGCGCAGGCTTGGGTCGGCTCAGGCGCTGCGCTTGAAGGCGGCGTCGTCCTCGTCGCCGTCCAGGTCGAAGGCGAAGCCGCCCGCCTCCGGCACCCGCCGCGCCGGCTTGGCCTTGCCCGGGTTCGCCGGCGCCGCCATCCGCGCCGCCGCGCCCCGCAGCTGCGACACCGCCGCATCCGTCTCTCGGACCGCCGTGCGCTTGACCGCCGCCCGGGGCTTCTCCAGCCGCGTGGCCGACCCCTCCGCGTCGATGCGGAAATAGGCGATGGTGGTCTGAAGCTGCTCGGCCTGGGCGGCCAGCTCCTCGGAGGTCGCCGAGACCTGCTCGGAGGCGCTGGCGTTCTGCTGCGTCACCTTGTCGAGCTGCTGGATCGCCTGGTTGATCTGCGTCGAGCCCACATCCTGCTCGCGGCAGGCCGCCGAGATCTCCTCCACCAGCTGCGCCGTCTTCTTGATGTCGGGCACCAAGCGGCCCAGCATCGCCCCGGCCTCCTGAGCCACCTTCACCGTGTCGCTCGACAGGGTGCCGATCTCGGCGGCGGCCGCCTGGCTGCGCTCGGCGAGCTTGCGCACCTCGGAGGCCACCACCGCAAAGCCGCGTCCGTGCTCGCCAGCCCGGGCGGCCTCGACGGCGGCGTTGAGGGCGAGCAGGTCGGTCTGGCGGGCGATCTCCTGCACGATGGTGATCTTCTGGGCGATGGTCTGCATGGCCTCGACGGCGCGTCCGACGGCTTGGCCGCTGGCCTCGGCATCGCGGGCGGACTGGCGGGCGATGGTCTCGGTCTGGCCGGCATTCTCGGCGTTCTGCTTCACGTTGGCGGCCATCTCCTCCATGGAGGCGGAGGCTTCCTCGGTGGAGGCGGCCTGCTCGGTGGAGCCCTGGGAGAGCTGCTCGGCGGAGGCCGAGAGTTCCTGGCTGCCGGCCGAGACGTTGGCGGCGGCCGTCAGCGCCTCGGAGACCACCGCGCGCAGGCGGTGCAGCATCGTCTCGAGGGCGAGGCCCATCGCGTCCTTGTCGGAAAGGGGCTTGGCCTCGACGGTGAGGTCACCGGAGGCGATCTCGTTGGCGAGCACCGCCGTCGCGTTGAGGTTGGCGATCATGCGGCCGAGGGCGAGGCCCATCGCGTCCTTGTCGGAGAGGGGCTTGGCCTCCACCGTGAGATTGCCGCGGGCGACCTCGTCGGCCAGAGCCGCGGTGGCGTTGAGGTTGGCGGTCATGCGGGTCAGGGCGGTGACGAGATCGCCGACCTCGTCGCGCGACGAGACCTCGATCCGCTGGCTGAGATCGCCGACGGCGACCGCATCGGCCAGCGCCACGGCTCTGCCGAGGCCGCGCGAGATGGTGACGGCGAGCCAGGTGGCGATGGCGAGGCCGATCAGCAGCGCCGCCGCGACGGTGGCGAACAGGATCGTCCGGCCCTCGATCGAGTCGGCCCTGGCCCGAGCCTCCGCCTTGTCCATGACGTGGTTCTCGTGCGCCACGAGGGCGTCGAACGCCTGGTTCGCCGTGGTGCTCACGACCGCGTACTCGCCCGAGGTGAGATCGACGGCCTTGATCGTGCTGCCCGTCTCGACGAGGGCGAGCGTCTTCTGAAGAGAGCCGAGCCACAGGCCGAATTTGGCCCGCAGGGCGTCGATTGCGATTCCTTGCGCCGCGCTCAGCTTCGCCGTCTCGTCCAGGGCCGCGACCGCCTCGTCGCGCAGCTGCTTGGCGGCAGCGACCCGCTCGGCGAGGACCGGGGCGGTCATCGCGCCGGCCGCGGCCAGGATCTGCCCCCAGGCGCGCTCGGCGCGGAGCTGGAAGGTGGTGACAGCCCGCGTGAGGCTCGCGGCACCCTGGTTGAGCGACCGGTCGATCAGGGCGTCGGCTTCCTGCCGGAGCCCGTTCATGGCCGGGCGGCCCACCGCGTTGATTTCCGCCCACGACTTCACGACGACGTGAGACTGCGCCAAGTCGTGGATCTGTCCGGCCAGGACGTGCTGCTTCTCGTATTTGACGGTGAGATCCTCGAGAAGGCGCTTGGCCTCCTCGGAGACCATCAGGCTCTTGGCCCGGGCCAGGGCGGCGACGGCGTCAGTGTGATTGGTCTCGGCCCGCTTGGCGAAATCGGCCGTCTGGGCGTCGTCGGTGCTGATCACCATGGCGCGGATGTTCGACATGCCGCGGATGGCGTGGGCCTTGGCCTCGAGCACGTGATTCTGCACGTCGGAGCGGGCGACGATGAATTGCATCGCCTCGTCGGAGGCGGTCAGCCGTTGATAGCCGACTCCCCCGGCGATGCCCACGAGCAGCAGAACGGCGCCGAATCCGCCCGCGAGTTTGGCCTTGATCGTTAAGCGCACGGTAGGACCCCAAGATTGTGGCTCGCTCTTTCCGCGAGCCGGGTTCGATTCTGAGGGTGAGGTGATCTGTCCTGCTCTTGCGTCGGCCCCCGGTCCTGTCGTTCGAGAGCCAGGTTGGGGTGAAGAGTGTTTAAGCGCTGCGCTTGAAGGCGGTGTCGTCCTCGTCGCCGTCCAGGTCGAAGGCGAAGCCGCCCGTATCCGCCCGTCGGGCCGGCTTGGCCTTGCCCGGGTTCGCCGGCGCCGCCATCCGCGCCGCCGCACCCCGCAGCTGCGACACCGCCGCATCCGTCTCCCGGACCGCCGCGCGCTTGACCGCCCGGGGCTTCTCCAGCCGCGTGGCCGACCCCTCCGCGTCGATGCGGAAATAGGCGATGGTGGTCTGAAGCTGCTCGGCCTGGGCGGCCAGCTCCTCGGAGGTCGCCGAGACCTGCTCGGAGGCGCTGGCGTTCTGCTGCGTCACCTTGTCGAGCTGCTGGATCGCCTGGTTGATCTGCGTCGAGCCCACATCCTGCTCGCGGCAGGCCGCCGAGATCTCCTCCACCAGCTGCGCCGTCTTCTTGATGTCGGGCACCAAGCGGCCCAGCATCGCCCCGGCCTCCTGGGCCACCTTCACGGTGTCGCTCGACAGGGTGCCGATCTCGGCGGCGGCCGCCTGGCTGCGCTCGGCGAGCTTGCGCACCTCGGAAGCCACCACCGCAAAGCCGCGTCCGTGCTCGCCGGCCCGGGCGGCCTCGACGGCGGCGTTGAGGGCGAGCAGGTCGGTCTGGCGGGCGATCTCCTGCACGATGGTGATCTTCTGGGCGATGGTCTGCATGGCCTCGACGGCGCGTCCGACGGCCTGGCCGCTGGCCTCGGCATCGCGGGCGGACTGGCGGGCGATGGTCTCGGTCTGGCCGGCATTCTCGGCGTTCTGCTTCACGTTGGCGGCCATCTCCTCCATGGAGGCGGAGGCTTCCTCGGTGGAGGCGGCCTGCTCGGTGGAGCCCTGGGAGAGCTGCTCGGCGGAGGCCGAGAGTTCCTGGCTGCCGGCCGAGACGTTGGCGGCGGCCGTCAGCGCCTCGGTCACCACCGCGCGCAGGCGGTCGACGGTTCCGTTCAGCGCCGCCACGAGATCGCCGATCTCGTCGTTGCTGCCGATCTCGGCCTTCCGGGTCAGATCGCCACCCGCCAGCGCGTCGGCGAGGCCGACCGCCCGGGCGAGGCTGCGGCTGATGTTGATGGCGATCCAGAGAGCCGAGGCGATCGCGACCAGCACGGAAGCCGCGATCATGGCGAGCATCAGGGACTTGGCGAAGTCCGCGCTCTTGAGCGCCGCCGTCGCCGTCTCGTCCATCCGCGTGCCGGTGAACTGCGCGTATTGCTTGAAGGCCGCGGTCGTCTCGCGGATCGCCTTGCGTCCCTCGCCCGTCGTGATCTCCTTCGCCCGGATGTCGCCGGCGGCCGCCGCCGTCTCCACGACGCGGTCGACGATGCCGACGAGCCGCTCCGTCTGCTTGCGGACCTCGCTGCCGTTGATGCCGAGCGCGCCCAGGGCCGCCGACAGCTCCTTCAGCGCGCCCTGGACGGCGCCATGCTCGGTGGAGACGGCGCGACGGCTGTCCTCGACCTCGGACAGGGTGGTGGCGCTCGTGATCTCGAGGCTGACCCTCACGACGCGGGCCCCCTGATAGCGCAGCGTCTGCAACAGGAGGGCGGCCTTCTCCCGATCCGCCGAGGACGGGGCCTTCGCGATCTCGGCCGCGGCCTCGCTGAGGGCCGTGTTGAAGCCGAGGACGGCCGGCAGGCCCTCGCTCTTCCAGAGCGCGACGGCGTGGGTGGCGGAGTTCAGCCGCGCGAAGCCGAGCGCTTCGTCCTGGAGCTGATTCAGCCGCCGGAAGCTCGTATTCGCCTGCTCGAGCAGGCGCTTGCCCTGCTCGCTCGCCGCCTCGTAAATCTCGCCGTACAGGCGCTGCGCCGTGGCGCGCTGCTCCTGGAGCGTGCCGATGAAGCCATCCCGCTCCTTGTCGCTGGTCGCCAGGAGGATGTTACGCTCCGAGCGGGCCTGGGCGTTGATCTGCTCCTGCAATTCTCCGACCTTGATGGCCCGCTTGCCCTGATCGATGATCACGGCTTCGGCGGCGGCCATCTCGGACAGTTGGTAATACGCGATGCCTCCTGTGACGACCGACAGTGCGATGATCGCTCCGAAGGTGGAAGCCAGTTTCGCTTTGATCGTCAGTCGCACGGTTCTCTCCGTTTGTCGGAAAAAATATTTGGAGTGGGTGGGGCCATCGCTGCGACCTCGGCGAAACTATGCCGGGATTTGTTGAATGAATTCACTCCCTCGGCTTTGAGCCGAGGGAGTGAATTGCTTGGATAAATCAGGCGCTGCGCTTGAAGGCGGCGTCGTCCTCATCGCCGTCCAGGTCGAAGGCGAAGCCGCCCGTATCCGCCCGCCGGGCCGGCTTGGCCTTGCCCGGGTTCGCCGGCGCCGCCATCCGCGCCGCCGCGCCCCGCAGCTGCGACACCGCCGCATCCGTCTCCCGGACCGCCGCGCGCTTGACCGCCCGGGGCTTCTCCAGCCGCGTGGCCGACCCCTCCGCGTCGATGCGGAAATAGGCGATGGTGGTCTGGAGCTGCTCGGCCTGGGCGGCCAGCTCCTCGGAGGTCGCCGAGACCTGCTCGGAGGCGCTGGCGTTCTGCTGCGTCACCTTGTCGAGCTGCTGGATCGCCTGGTTGATCTGCGTCGAACCCACATCCTGCTCGCGGCAGGCCGCCGAGATCTCCTCCACCAGCTGCGCCGTCTTCTTGATGTCGGGCACCAAGCGGCCCAGCATCGCCCCGGCCTCCTGGGCCACCTTCACGGTGTCGCTCGACAGGGTGCCGATCTCGGCGGCGGCCGCCTGGCTGCGCTCGGCGAGCTTGCGCACCTCGGAGGCCACCACCGCAAAGCCGCGTCCGTGCTCGCCGGCCCGGGCGGCCTCGACGGCGGCGTTGAGGGCGAGCAGGTCGGTCTGGCGGGCGATCTCCTGCACGATGGTGATCTTCTGGGCGATGGTCTGCATGGCCTCGACGGCGCGTCCGACGGCCTGGCCGCTGGCCTCGGCATCGCGGGCGGACTGGCGGGCGATGGTCTCGGTCTGGCCGGCATTCTCGGCGTTCTGCTTCACGTTGGCGGCCATCTCCTCCATGGAGGCGGAGGCTTCCTCGGTGGAGGCGGCCTGCTCGGTGGAGCCCTGGGAGAGCTGCTCGGCGGAGGCCGAGAGTTCCTGGCTGCCGGCCGAGACGTTGGCGGCGGCCGTCAGCGCCTCGGAGACCACCGCGCGCAGGCGGTGCAGCATCGTCTGGAGGGCGATGCCGAGCCTGTCCTTCTCGGACATCGGCTTGGCGGTGATCGTGAGGTTGCCGGAGGCGATCTCGTCGGCCGCTGCCGCGGTGGCGTTCAGGTTCGCCGTCATGGCGTTGAGGGCCGTGATCAGGTCGCCGACCTCGTCCCGCGACGTGACCGGCAGGGTCTGGCTGAGATCGCCGACCGCGACCGCGTTGGCGAGGCCCACCGCCCGGCTCAGGCCCCGGCTGATGGCCAGCGCGATCCAAGTCGCGGCGCCGATGCCGATTGCCAACGAGGTCAGCAGGATGACGATCAGCAACAGCTTGGCGTTGTCCGCCGCGACCGCGCCGTCGCGGGCGGCCTCCGCCATCTGCCGCTTGATCAGGTCGGCATAGTCGTCATACGCCTTGAGCACCGCGTTGAGCTGCGTGCGGCCATCGCCCATCGTCAGCGTTTGGGCCCGCAGGTTGCCGCCCTCCGCCGCGATCTTCATGGCCTGCTTCATCGACGCGGCGGCCGCGTCGTACTGCGCCAGCACGTCGGAGCCGAGCGTGCCGGCGAGGCCCGCGGAGGGCCGCGCCCCGGCCAACCCCGCCTCGAAGGCGGCGCGTGCCGCCTCGGCGTCCTGGGCGTACCGCTCCAGCTCGGGGAGCGAACCGGCCGAGAGCATGAAGGTGAAGGCCCGCGTGTAGCGCAGCCAGGTTTCCCGGGCATGGTCGAACGCGATGGCGCCGCGCAGCTGCTCCTCGCTCGCCCCCGGCCTGGACAGTTCCGCGGTGAGCTTGTTGGACAGGCCGTTCAGCCGCTGGATCAGGCCGGCCGTCTCGGTCTGGAAGTGCTGGAAGGCGCGGAAGTTCGAGTTCAGCGTCGCCCACCGCGCCGTCTCGGCCTCGGTCTTCAGGGCGGCCGTGAGCTTCTCGCTCGCCTCGCCGAGCATCCGCCGCGCCTCCTCGGAGGCGCCCCGCTCCAACTCGGCCTTGAGCCGCATCACGTCAGCGACGCGGCGGGAGAGATCCTGGTTCAGGCTCTCGATCTGAACCGGGTTGCTTTCGAGAACCATGTTCTTCTCGATGCGCGCCGCCGCTGAGAGCGCGTTCTGCAGGTCCGAGATCACCCCGACCCGGATCCCGCGCTGCGCGAGATCCTGCTGGGTCGCGGCCAAGTCGGACAGCTTGACGTAGCTGATGCCGCCGGCACCCGCCGCGAGCAGGAGCACCAGCCCGAACGCTCCTGCGAGCTTGACTTTCACCGTGAACTTCATTTGTCGACCCCTTGGTCGGAGGGTTGCTGCGGAAGGATCGGTGGAAGACGGGCGCACCGGATGATTGTCCGCGGGCTTGCGGCCCGGGAGGCCCGGCATGCAGGGGGGACGGCGGCCGGGGGCCCGGGCGGTCCGGGCCGAGCGGCGTCAGGCGAGGATGATTTCCATGTCCGGAACGATCACGAACTGGCCGTTCCAGCTGATGATCGAGCGGATGAACTCCGTCCGGATCGCGAGCCCGACCCGGGGGATGGGCTGGCTCGTGGCGCCCGCGATCTCGGTGACCTCGTGCACCTTGTCGGCGGTGATGCCGACGCAGACCGGATCGCCGTCGATCGGGAGCTCGATCACCACGATGCGGGTGTCCGGGCTCTGGGCGCGCGGGGGCATGCCGAAGCGCACCCGCAGATCCGCGAGCGGGATCACGTTGCCGCGCACGTTCACGACGGCGGGCAGGTGGGGGCGCGCCCCCGTGACCTGCGTCGTCGGGATCGGATCGATGATCTCGCGGACCATGCCCGCATCGATCGCGAAGACCTCGTCGGCGATCCCCAGCATCAGCACCTGCCGGGGCAGCGCGTCGTCGGGCCGCCCCTTCGTCGTGGGCTCGCGGATGTCGGCGTGCTCGGTCATCAGGCGGCCTCCGGAAGGGCGGTGCCGGTCTTCGCTTGGCCCGCCGCGATGAGCTGGGGAATGTCGAGGATCAGCGCCGCGCTGCCGTCCCCGAGGATCGTCGCCCCCGAGAACATCGTCACGTCCGCGTGCAGCTTGGACAGCGACTTGATCACCGTCTGGTGGCTGCCGATGATCTGGTCGGCGACGAAGCCGACCCGGTCCCCGTTCATCGCGGTGATGATCACCTTCTGGTGCGGGTCCGGCGTGCCGGTGCTGGCGAACAGCTCGCGCAGCCGCAGGTAGGGCACCATCTCGCCGCGGATGTTGAGGACGCTGCGCCCCTGCAGAGCGGCGTCCGCGGGCGGCAGCTCGACGCATTCCTCCACCGCCGAGAGCGGGATGACGTAGCGGCTCTCCCCGACGCGGATCAGCAATCCCTCGATGATCGCCAGCGTGAGCGGCAGGCGCAGTGTCATCGCGGTGCCCGCGCCCGGAATCGTGGCGACGTCGATCGTGCCGCGCATGGCCTCGATCGTCTTCTTGACCACGTCCATGCCGACGCCGCGCCCCGACAGGGCGGAGATCTCGCGCGCCGTGGAGAAGCCCGGCGCGAACAGGAACTGGTGGATCTCGGCCTCGCTCAGGACGGCGCCGGGCGCCACCAGCCCGACCTCCTCGGCCTTGGCACGGATGCGCGCCGTGTCGAGGCCGCCGCCGTCGTCGCGCACGGTCACCAAAACCTGCGCCCCGACATGCTCGGCGGTGAGGGCGATGCGGCCCGTCGCGGGCTTGCCGGCCGCCGCCCGGCGCTCGGGCGACTCGATGCCGTGGTCGATGGCGTTGCGGATGAGGTGGACGAGCGGATCGGCCAGCCGCTCGATCATGGTCTTGTCGAGTTCGGTCTCCTCGCCCTCGGTCACGAACTCGACCGGCTTGCCGAGGTCGCGCGAGAGGTCGTGGACGAGGCGGCGGAACCGGCTGAACAGCGAGGCGATCGGCACCATGCGGATGCCCATGGTGGTGTCGCGCAGGGCCGCGGCGAGGCGCTCGATCTCCTCGGAGATGGCGGTGATCGCCCCGTCGGCGCGCTGCGAGGCGAGCTGGCTCAGGCGGGCCTGCGCGATCACGAGTTCGCCGACCCGGTCCATGAGCGCGTCGAGGCGCTCGGCCTGGACGCGCACGGTGGAGCCGGTCTTCTCCTCGGCCCGGCGGGCGGGGGCGGGCCGCTCGGGCGCCGGGCGGGCGGGCGCCTCGGGCTGAGGGCCGGCGGCGCGAGGGGCGGGAGCTTGAGGCGCGGGGGCTTGAGGAAGCGGAGCCTGGGCCGCGGCGGCCTGCGGGGCAGAGGCAGGGGCGAGGAGGGGCGCCGGCTCAGCGGCGGGAGCCGCCGCCTCGCCCAGCGGCGTCAGGCCGAGGGTCATCTCGTCGGCGACGAAGAGGAACACGTCCTCGATCGCCTCGCGGGAGACCGTTCCGGGCAGCTGGAGATCCCAGCCGAGGGCCAGCCGCTCGGGGTCGATGGCGTCGAGTTCCGGCACCGCGTCGAGCCGGGGCACGAGGGCGGTGGCGCCGAGGTCGCGCAGATCGTCGAGGAGCGCGAGCGGGTTGGTGCCGTTGCGCAGGATGTCGGGATCGAAGGCGAGGGCGACGCGCCAGCCCTGCGGCACCGCCGCCGGGGCGGCCGGCGCCGGCTCGGCCCCGGCGCTCTCCGCCGGACGGCCGCCGGGCAGGACGAGGCGGCGGAGTTCCTCCAGGATGGCGGTGCCGATGATCGGATCGGTGCCGGCCGGATCCTCGATGAGGGTGCGGATGTAGTCCTTGGCCGAGAGCGAGATGTTGACGAGATCCCGGGAGGCCGGAACCGTGCCCTGCCGGACGAGGTCGAAGGCGGTCTCGAAATCGTGGGTGAACTCGGCGACGTGGTCGAAGCCGAACATCGCACCCGAGCCCTTGATGGTGTGGAGGGCGCGGAAGGCCGTGTCGATGAGCGCCCGATCGTCCGGGCGGTCGCCGAGATCGAGAAGGGTCGCTTCGAGGCGGTCGAGGAGTTCGGCGGCTTCCGTGCGGAAGACCTCGGCGGGGTCGAGACTGGTCATGGCGTCACCGGCTGGAGGAGCGGCGGCAGGCGGGCTTCGGAGATTGCACCGCCGGTCTGGGTGCGCGCAGAGGAACGGCGATGTCCGGGGCCGTCTCCGTGACCGGATCCTTCTCCGAAGCCACCGCTTCTTTGCGAGTGTATTATTAGACCGGCAATTTATAACGTGACGTAAAGCCAGCCGACTTCGCCGAAGGTTCGTCTGATTTGGTTAACCTAACTTCTGGGAAGCAGCGCGTGGGGATTGAAGCGCTGCCTGAGGCTCGGGCGCCGATCCCGTCCGGGCGACCCGGCCGCTGCGCGGATCGTGGAAGCGGGGCGGTGCGGCCTGCTGCGTCTCGACGCGCACGCCGTGCTGGCGCTCCGCGACCGCCGCGGCGAGGCCGGAATGGCGCAGCCCGATGGGGACGGGGCTGGGCAGCGGCGAATCCTCGTTGTGCTCCCGCGCCTCGAGGATGCGGGGCCTGGCGGCGAGGAAGGCGTCGACGCAGGTCGGATCCAGGTGGCGGCCCCGCTCCCGCTCGACATAGGCGAAGGCCTCGTCGACCGACATCGCCTCCTTGTAGGGCCGGGCGGAGGTCAGCGCATCGAAGACGTCGGCGACCGCGACGATGCGCGCGGCGAGGGGGATCATTGGGCCGGAGAGGCCGTTCGGATAGCCGGTGCCGTCCCAGCGCTCGTGATGCGCCCCGGCGATCTCGGCCGCGAGTTGGATCAGGTCGGAGCTGCTGCCGCCGAGGATGTGCTCGCCGATCACCGAATGGTTCTTGATCACTGCGAACTCGTCCGGATCGAGCCGGCCGGGCTTGAGCAGGATCGCATCCGGGATCGCCACCTTGCCGACGTCGTGCAGCGGCGCGGCGAGGTAGATCGACCGGCAGACCGCGGGAGAGAGGCCGATCGTCTCGGCGATGATCTGGCTGTAGCGGGCGACGCGCAGCGTATGGCCGCCGGTGTCGTGGTCCCGGTACTCCACCGCGAGCGAGAGACGCATGATCATCTCCTCCTCGCGGGCCAGCAGGACCTGCGTGGCGGCATCGACCGCGCGGGCGAGCCAGGAGGCGCGGTCGTTCAGCGTGCGCAGCGCGGTGGACAGGTTGATGATGTTGCGCAGCCGCGCGCGCATCTCGGAGGGATGCGCCGTCTTGGTGACGAAATCCGTGGCCCCGGCCGCGAGCGCTTTCAGGCGGACCCGCTCGCTCGCCGAGGTGGTGATCATCACGATCGGCGTCTGCTCGTAGGCGGCGAGCGCCCGCAGGTTCCGCGTCAGCGCGACGCCGTTCATGCCCGGCATCTCGTAGTCGACGAGCAGCAGGTCGAAGACCTCGCGGCGTGCGGCCGCGAGCGCCTCCCGCGGATCGGTGTAGCAGCAGCAGGTGAGCGTGCTGGTGGCCTCCAACAGAGCCCGCAATCGTTCGAGGCTCGATCGGCTGTCATCGACCAGGAGGGCCTTCATGGGCGCGCTCCGGGGACCCGGGTGGTCCCGCAAGAAGGGGTGAGGGGATCATCGGCGGAAGGTTCGTCCGGAGCCGCCGCCCGCACGGGATCGGCCGAAGCCGCGCCGCCGCACGGGCGCGGGAACGCGCATTCCCCGTCCGTGATCCTGCTCGGGCGAGAGGCCGCGCCGGTCCGCGGCCGGGTTCGGGCGGGCCGGCCTCAGCGCCGGACGAGCTTGGTCACCACGCTGACCAGCTGCTCGGGCTTGAAGGGCTTGGTGATCCACCCGGTCGCCCCGGCCGCCTTGGCCTTCTGCTTGACGCCCTCGTTCGATTCCGTGCTGAGGAAGACGATGGGCAGGCCCGTGAGGGCGGGCATCTCGCGCATCGACCGGATCATCTCGATGCCGTCCATCACCGGCATGTTGAGATCGGTGATGACGAGATCGATCGAGGCGCCGGTGATCTTGCGAAGCCCCTCCGCCCCGTCGCCCGCCTCGACGACGGAATGCCCCACCGGCTCGAGCGCCACGCGGATCATCTGGCGGATACTCGGGGAATCATCGACCGTGAGAATGGTGGCCATGGCGCGGGCTGCCTCAGAAGTTGAAGGGATCGGCGTGAGGGCCGTCGAGCGGCAGGCCCGCGCGCGCGAAGGTCGCGGCGACCTCGGCGGACGGGTTGACGAGACGGATCTGCTTGCCCGTCCGGCGCGCCGTCTGCGCCGCCGAGATCACGAGCTGCACGAGCGCGATGTCGCACAGGACGACCCCCGTGCCGTCGATCTCAACGTGCCGGGCCGCAGCAAGAGACTTCGTCATCTCGTCGTGGACGGATCGAATGGCTCTCACCCGGCAATCGTCCGGCAGCGTCAGTGTCGTCTTATCTGCCATCTTCTTCGTCCATGCCTCAGCGTTAGCTTGTGCGGCTATAGCTCACGCGTGTAAAAGGAAAGACATCTGTCAGGTAAAAATTCGCTTAAGAATTATGTGCGGGTGTCATTATCCACATATCCGCCGTTGGCGAATTGCCTACGCGGACCGGATTAGCTCGATACGGTTATGCAGGACCGGCGGGCCCGAGCGGGATCTGCGGCATCCGCAGCAAAGCGGCGGGCCCATAACGGTTCGTTCAACTTGCGCCGATATCGAACATCTGGCGTGCACGCTGGACTCTCTCTCGGCGGATCGGTTGTCGCCGCAGGCGGGGCGGACGCCCCTCGGGCGAACGAGGCGGAAGACAGGGAGCACCCCTCCGGAAAGGGGGCCCGGCTGGAAGGAATGACCGACGATGCTCATGCAGGTCCCGGAACGCGCTCCCGCGCCCGACGCCGCGGTTCTCGACCCGGAGGTCGCCGACCTGATGCGCCGCTGGGTCGGCCTCTCGACCCTGCAGCGCAGGACCCTCGCCGCCCTGATCGGTGAGATCGAGGGGACCTCCGCTCACGCCGAGCATCATGTCCAGGACCTCTCCGCGCGGTTCCAGCGCATCGCCGCCACGACCCATCAGCAGGCCTCGATCGTGGAAGGGCTCGTGCAGTCGATCCAGACGGTGACGCTCGACGGGCGCAGCGTCGCCCTGTCGGAGGTCTCCTCCGGGTTCGAGGCGACCTTCGCGTCCCTGGTCGACAAGGTCTCCACCCTGTCGTCCCGCGGCGGCGCGATGCTGGGCTCGCTCAACGCCGTCCTCGACAATCTCGCCCATGTCGAGACGAGCGTCGGGGAAATCGACAAGATCAATCGCCAGACGAACCTGCTCGCCCTGAACGCCAAGATCGAGGCGGCTCGGGCGGGCGATGCCGGACGCGCCTTCGGGGTGGTGGCGAACGAGGTGCGCGACCTCGCCAAGGCGGTGAACACGCTCTCCAGCGTGATCAAGGAGCAGATCGGCACCATCGCGGGCGGCCTGCGCAGCAGCCACGCCATGCTGCGCGAGATCGCGGCGATCGACGTCTCCGACGAGAGCGTCACGGCCACGGCGCAGGTGCGGACCGTGATGCGGACCCTGGTCGAGCAGAGCGGGCGCTTCGCCGAGGTGCTGCAGGAGACCGCCCGCACCACGAATGCCATCACCTCCGACGTCTCGGCGGCGGTGGTCGGCATGCAGTTCCACGACCTCACCCGCCAGCGGCTGGAGAACGTCGCCCGCTGCCTCGCCGCCCTCGCCGGCTCCCTGGAGGGGCTGGAGCGCGAAACGGCGGAAGCCGGTCCGGACCATGCGGGTGCGGCGATCGACGAGGCCTGGGTCGAGCGGATGATCGGATCCGTCACCCTGCACGAGATCCGCACGCGGCTGGCGAGCCAGATTCTCGGCCGGGTGCCGGACGGGCAGGTGGCCGGAGCCGGCGTCGTCGACGAGGATACGGGGATGGAGCTGTTCTAGGGCGGCGTCCGATCGCAGGGCCATCGGTGGCCGCTCCCGGTCTTTGATCGAACACGCCGCCTTTCGCCGCTTCGGCGCGATCCGTCAGGGCGCGGGGCCGATCGACTGGCGCCACTCGGCGAGGAAGCGGGCGCGTCTGGCGCGGTCCTGCACGGCGAGCAGGATCGGTCCGAGGGGGATCGGCCGGAAAGCCCCGGCGGCGGCCAGGCTCGGCGGGCCCTCGGCCCCGGCCGGGAGGGGACCGTTCAGGTCGAAGTAGAAGGCCTGCTCCCGGCTCACCCGCTGCCCGCGCTCGGACAGGAGATAGTCGAGGAAGGCGAAGCCCTCCGCGGCGAAGCCGGCGGTGTTCGGGATGAGGGCCGCGCGGCTCAGCACCAGCGCGTAGTCGCGCGGGACGATGAGGCCGAGCTTGGCTCCCCGCCGCATCGCCGCGTAGACGTAGGAGCCGAGCAGGTTGTAGCCGATCGCGATCCGGCCGGCTTCGAGATCCCCGATCAGGACGCTCGTGCAGCACCGCACCCGCAGCCGCGCCCGCCCGAAGGCCTCGACCAGCCGGCCGTAGGTCATGGCGCTGCGCGCGTCGAAGGCCGCGAGCAGGTAGCCGATGCCCGAGGCCGTGACGTCGTAGGAGCCGACGCGGCCGGCGTAGCGGTCCGCCTTCTCGCGCAGCAGGTCGATCAGCGCGGCGCGGCTATGCGGTCGGTCCTCGGGCGGCACCAGGTCCGGCCGATAGGCGATCACCGCGGGTTCCGTCGTGAAGCCGAACACCTCGTCGCGCCACGCGGCATGGGACGGCAGCCGCGCGGTCTCGGCGGAACGGTAGGCGCGGGCGCAGCCGTCATTGGCGAGCTGCACGAGATGATCCACCGACGAGGTGATCAGGAGATCGGCGGAAAAGCCCGCGCCGCGCCCGGCCGCGCAGGCGGAGGCGGCCTGCGCGTAGAGATCCGCGGTGTCGTACTCGACGTAGACGATCGTCACGTCCGGGGAGAGGGTCTGGTAGTCGCGGATCAGCGGCGCCATCGCGGACGTGTCCGCCGCCGCGCTGATCGTCAGCTCCACCCGCTGCCATTCGGGCGCCGGGAAGCGCGTCGTCTCCATGGCGGCGGCGGATCCGGCCGCGAGGAGAAGCGCGCCGAGGAGCAGCCGGCGGATCATGCCGCCTCCGCGGCGGGGAAGGAGAGCACGACGGCGAAGCCCTCGTGCGAGCGCGTCTCGAAGCGCATCTCGCCCCGATGGGCCGCCGCGACCTCCGCCGCGATGGCGAGGCCGAGGCCGGAGCCGATGGCGCCGCCGGTGGCGGCCTGGAACGGCTCGCGCACCCGCTTCCACTCCGCCGCCGGGATGCCGGCGCCGTCATCCACCACCTCGACGACGATCCGGCCGGGCTCGCGCCGCGCCCGCACCGTCAGCCGGCCCGGCGCCCCGTGCTTGATGGCGTTGTGGATGAGGTTCGCCAGCGCCTCGCGCAGGGCGATCGGATCGCCGTGGATCGGCAGCGGCTCCTCCGGCCCCTCGTAGCCGATATCGAGCACGCGCTCGCCGGCGAGCGGGATCGCGTCGATGAGCGTGCGGCGGGCGATGGCGCCGATATCCACCGGCGCGAGCGCCACGGCGCGGGCCCGGTGGATGACCATGGCGTGGTTGAGAAGCTGGTTGGTGAGGCGGCCGAGTTCGGCGCTGCGCTCCTGGACCCGCGCCACCAGCGCGCGCTGCCGCACCGCGTCGGCCTCCGAGGACAGGAGGTCGATCTGGGCCGAGAGGGCGGCGAGCGGCGTGCGGATCTGGTGGGCCGCGTCGGCGATGAAGCGGCGCATGATCGCCATGTGCCCCGACAGCCGGCCCATGAAGTGGTTGATCGAGGTCACGAGGAGATGGATCTCCCGCGGCACCGCGACGTCGAGGGGATCGAGGTCGTTGGGGCCGCGCCCCGCCAGCACGCCCTCGATGGCGGCGAGCGGGCGCAGGGCCGCGCGCACCGCCACGGTCACGGCCGCGAGGGCGAGGACCGTCATGGTGAGGACGAGCAGGCTCGCCTGCGCGGTGAGGTCTCCGGCGAGGGCGCTGCGGGCCTCCCGGGTCTGGGCGAGGACCACCGCCGCCCAGCCGGGCTTCGGCCCGTCCGGCACGTAGCGGCCGGTGACCACGACCCGGACGGGCTCGCCGCGATGCGCGGCGTCGAGGAGGAGCGGCCCCTCGGCCAGCCGGCTCCGGTCCACCGGCACCGCAAGGTCGGCGCTTCCGGTCAGCAGGGCGTCGGCGGGATCGACCACCTTGTAGAAGATGCGGTCCCGGGGCGCGAGACCGAGCGTCTCGAAAGCGGAGAAGGGGGGATCGACGGTGATCTCGCGCCCGTCGCTGGCGATGGTCTCGGCGATCTGCAGCGCGGCGCCGACGAGGAGCCGGTCGTAGGCCTGGTCGGCGGCGAGCCGGGCCGAGGTCCAGGCGGTGGCGAGGAGCAGGCCCGCCCCGGCCGCCAGCACGAGGCCGAGCACGGTGACGAGGCGCAGGAAGAGGGAGGGGGTCCGGAGGATCACGGCTCGGGACACACGACCTGATAGCCGAGGCCGCGCAGGGTGCGGATCTCCGGCCGGGCGCCGGCCTGGGCGAGCTTGCGGCGCAGGCGGGCGACGATCTGCTCGACGGCGTTCTCGCTCGACTCGTCGTCGAAGGACGAGACGCGGTCGAGGAGTTCCGCCTTGCCGAAGATCCGCCCGGGCCGCGCCGCCAGGATCTCGATCAGCGTCCATTCGCGGCGGGTGAGGTCGAGGGGCTGGCCCCCCACGCTCGCGCTGCGCGCCGCCCGGTCGAGGACGAGGTTGCCGCAGGCGATGGCGTTGTCGGCATGCCCGGAATGGCGCCGCAGCAGCGCCCGCACCCGCGCCTCCAACTCGCGGAAGTCGAAGGGCTTCACGAGGTAGTCGTCGGCGCCGAGATCGAGGGCGCCGACGCGGTCGTCCACCTGCGAGCGCGCGGTCAGCACCAGCACGGGCGTGCGCCCCTGCCGGGCGCGCAGCCGCTTCAGGATGGTGAAGCCGTCGAGCCCCGGCAGGTTCACGTCGAGGATGACGAGGTCGTAGGTCTGGACGGCGAGCACCCCGTCGCCGGTCTCCCCGTCGCGCTCCCAGTCGACGGCGTGGCCGAGCGCCCGCAGGCGCGCCGCGATGGCCTCGCCCACGTCCTGCGTATCCTCCACGAGCAGGATCCGCATCGGACCGCGCGCTCCCTTCCCCGACGCCTGGTGTGCCCGCACCTGTTTTGTCAGGTTGGTAACAGGTTCGCAGCCTACAGCACGCGTCAAGGCCCGGCCAAGCGGGCACGCCATATCGCCTAGGGAGGCAACCTGATGAACGCACGCCCGAACTTCGTGCCGGAGCCGCTGCTCACGGTCCAGGGTGTCACGCTCCAGTACAAGACCGCGGATCATCTCGTCACCGCGACCTACCGCGTCGATTTCGAGGTGCTGCCCGGCGACCGTTACATCCTGCTCGGGCCCTCGGGCTGCGGAAAGTCCACGCTCCTCAAGGCCATCGGCGGCTACCTGACCCCGGTCGAGGGCGAGATCCGGCTCAAGGGCCGCAAGGTCACCGAGCCCGGTCCCGACCGCATGATGGTGTTCCAGGAGTTCGACCAGCTCCTGCCCTGGAAGACGGTCAAGCAGAACGTCGCCTTCGCGCTCACCGCGAGCGGCCGCGCCTCCGGGGCGGAGGCCACGGACCGGGCGATGGCCTATATCGAGAAGGTCGGGCTGGCGAAATTCGCCGATTCCTACCCGCACATGCTGTCGGGCGGCATGAAGCAGCGCGTGGCGATCGCCCGCGGCATGGCGATGGAGCCCGACATCCTGCTGATGGACGAGCCCTTCGCGGCCCTCGACGCGCTCACCCGCCGCAAGATGCAGGACGAGCTGCTGCGCCTGTGGGAGGACACCCGCTTCACGGTGCTGTTCGTCACCCATTCCATCGAGGAGGCGATCAAGGTCGGCACCCGCATCCTGCTGCTCTCCCCCCATCCGGGGCAGGTAAAGGCGGAGCTGAACAGCCTCGCCCCCGACGCGCTCGGCACCGACGCGCAGGGCGCCCTCGAAGCGCGCATCAACGACATGCTGTTCGCCTGACAACCAGAAATTCCGGGAGAGACGCCATGCACACCGCCGCTACCCTCGGCCTCGACCAGAGGCCCGAGATCGTCCGCGAGACCTCGACCTCCGGCGCCGTCACGGTCGAGCAGCGCCTGTCGCTGCCCGAACTCCTCTACCGTCAGGGCTGGCTGCGCAAATGTGCCGTGCTCGCCGTCCTCGCGGTCATGTGGGAGGCCTACGGGCGCTGGCTCGACAACCCGCTCCTGTTCCCGACCTTCTCGGCCACGATCGAGGCGTTCGGGGCCGCCATCCTGAGCGGCGAGATCCCGGCCAAGGCCCTGATCTCGCTCCAGACCCTGGCCATCGGCTACGGCATCGGCATCGCGCTCGCCGCGATTCTCACCACCATCGCCATCGGCTCGCGCATCGGCACCGACCTGCTCGAGACGCTCACCGCCATGTTCAACCCGCTCCCGGCCATCGCGCTGCTGCCGCTGGCGCTGATCTGGTTCGGCCTCGGCACGGGCAGCGTGGTCTTCGTGCTCGTCCACTCGGTGCTGTGGGCCATCGCCCTCAACACCCATGCGGGCTTCCGCTCGGTGTCGAACACCCTGCGGATGGTCGGGCTGAACTACGGCCTGCGCAACCTGCGGCTGGTGCAGGCGGTGCTGATCCCGGCGGCCTTCCCGTCGATCCTCACCGGCCTCAAGGTGGGCTGGGCCTTCGCGTGGCGTACCCTGATCGCGGCGGAGCTGGTCTTCGGCGTCTCCTCGGGCTCGGGCGGCCTCGGCTGGTACATCTTCGAGAACCGCAACGCGCTCGAGACCACCAACGTCTTCGCCGGCCTGTTCACGGTGATCCTGATCGGCCTCTTCGTCGAGAACGTGATCTTCGCCAACATCGAGAAGCGCACCATCCGCCGCTGGGGCATGCAGCACTGACCGGCGGTTCTCCGTCCTCTCCCACAACCTCATCACGACGATTCACGGGGAAACGACCGATGTTCGGACAGGGTTGGCTCACCCGCGTGGCGGGGGCCGCGCTCGCTCTCGGCCTTGCCACCATGCCGCTGCGGGCGGAGGTCTCGGAGGTCCGCGTCTCGAAGGGCTACGGCATCCTCTACCTGCCGCTCTTCGTCATGCAGGAGAAGAAGTTCCTGGAGGCGCAGGCGGCCAAGGCCGGCCTCGGGGACGTGAAGGTGACGTGGCTCACCCTCGACGGCGGCAACGTCATCAACGACGCGATGATCGCCGGGAGCCTCGACATCGCCGGGACCGGCGCGCCGGGCTTCCTCGCGCTCTGGTCCAAGGGCCGCGGCAGCGCCAAGACCGAGGTGATCGGCATCTCGGGCATGTCCGCCACGGCGCTCGACCTCAACGTCAACAAGCCCGGGATCAAGTCCCTCGCCGATTTCACCCCCAAGGACAAGATCGCCATCCCCGGCATCAAGACCTCGCTCGCCGCGGTGGTGTTGCAGATGGCGGTGGCCAAGCAGTTCGGGCCGGAGAACTACAACAAGCTCGATGCGAGCACGGTCGGGCTGCCGCATCCGGAGGCGGTGGCGGCGCTCCTCTCGGGCAAGACCGAGATCGTCGCCCATTTCGCCTCGCCGCCCTTCACCCAGGTGGAGCGCGCCGACCCGAAGGTGCGCACGATCCTGAAGGCCTCGGAGGTGTTCGGGCCGATCACCCTCGACGTGGTCTTCGCGCTCAAGCGCTTCACGGAGGCCAACCCGAAGATGACGCAGGCCTTCCTCGACGCGCTCGATCAATCGACCCGGTTCATCCAGGAGAACAAGGCCGAGACGGCCGAGATCTTCGCCCGCGCCTCGAAGGTGAAGGTGACCCCCGAGGAGGTGCGGCCGATGCTGGACGATCCGGACAGCCGGTTCTCGGCGACGCCGACCGGGATCATGGAATTCGCGACCTTCATGCACCGGGCCGGGATCATCAAGACGAAGCCGGCCGTGTGGACGGACCTGTTCATCCCGGCCTTGCGCGAGCGGGCCGGGAGCTGACGGTGCGTTCAGGGCGTGTTCCGCGGGGCGCCGGTCTCCGGATCGGGAGCGCGGAACACCTCTCCCGTGCGGGCTTGCCGGCTCACGCATCGCAGCGTGCGCATCGCCTCTCCCCGCAGGCGGGGAGAGGAGGTCCCCGCGCCTCATCCGGCCATGGGTGCATGGCGCAGCCCGCGCGGGAGAGGGGATCCCGCGCTCGCGTCGAGCGCCGTCATCGGCGGCGGGCCGGCCCGCATCCCCGACCTTCCGCCGCCTTCCCCCCGCCACCCGCCCTCGGCTATCAGAGCGCGATGTGGACCCGGCCCATCCCGTATCGCGATCCGATCGCCGCAGCCGCGCGCCTGCAGGGCCGGCCCGGACTGGCCTTCCTCGACAGCGCCATGCGCCACCCGGATCTCGGGCGCTACTCCTACCTCGCGGCCGATCCCTTCCTGAGCATCCGGATCCGGGACGGACGGACCGTCTGCGACGGCGAGCCCCGCGAGGGGGCGCCCCTCGCCGTCCTGCGGGATCTCCTGGCTCCCTATCGCACCGCGCCGCTTCCCGGATTGCCGCCGTTCCAGGGCGGGGCGATCGGCTACTTCGCGTATGATTTCGGACAGGCGCTGGAGCGCGTGACGGTGCCGCCGCGCCGCGCCGGCCTCTGCGACGACGTCGCGCTCAGCCTCTACGGGACGGTGATCGCCTGGGATCACCGGGCGGAGACCTGCCACCTCATCGCCTCGGGTTTCCCGGAGACCGAGCCCGCCGCCCGCGCGCGGCACGCCCTCGCCGGCCTCGATGCCTGGGAGGCGCGGCTCGCCGGCCCCGAGCCCGCCGACCCGGCACGGGACGTGCCGCCGCTCGCGTGGCGCTCGAATTTCACGGCGGAATCCTACGCGGCGGCGGTGGAGCGGGTGCGCGATTACATCCGCGCCGGCGACATCTACCAAGCCAATATCGCGCAGCGCTTCACCGCCGCCCTGCCACCGGACTTCGATCCCTTCGCCTTCTACCGCCGGCTGCGGGCGCGCAACGCCGCGACCTTCGCGGCCTATCTCGATTGCGGAGACCTCAAGGTGGCGTCGAGTTCGCCCGAGCGCTTCCTGCGCCTCGACGGCCGGCGGATCGAGACGCGGCCGATCAAGGGCACCGCCCCGCGCTCCCCCGATCCGGCCGAGGACCGGGCGCGCGCCGAGGCGCTGCTGGCCAGCGACAAGGAGCGGGCGGAGAACGTCATGATCGTCGATCTCCTGCGCAACGACCTGTCGCGGATCAGCACGCCGCACAGCGTCACCGTGCCGGTGCTCTGCGGCCTGGAGAGCTATGCCAGCGTCCACCACCTCGTCTCGGTGGTCAGCGGCCGCCTGCGCGACGGCGCCGACGCCCTCGACCTGATCGCCGCCACCTTCCCGGGCGGCTCGATCACCGGGGCGCCGAAGCTGCGCGCCATGGACATCATCACGGAGATCGAGGGCGATGCCCGCGAGCTGTTCTGCGGCAGCATCGGCTGGATCGGTTTCGACGGCAGCCTCGACACCAACATCGCGATCCGCACGGTGTTCATGGACGCGGATCAGGCCGTGCTGCAGGCGGGCGGCGGCATCACGCTGCTCTCCGACCCGGTCGCCGAATACGAGGAGACCCTGACCAAGGCGGAGCGCGTCTTCGCCGCGTTCCCGGCGGCAGCCGGAGACCCCACATAGGTCTTAGGCAGGAGGGCCGCGGCACGATCCTCGCACCAAGGCCGTGCGGGGTCTCCGCGTCCGGCATCACAGGCCGCGGGGCCCCGCGGCGCAAGGCATCCCGGATGATCCTCGTCATCGACAACTACGATTCCTTCGTCTTCAACGTGGTGCGCTACTTCGAGGAGCTCGGCGCCCCGGTCGAGGTGGCGCGCAACGACACCCTCGACGTGCGGGGCATCCGGGCGCGGGCGCCCGAGGCGGTGGTGATCTCGCCGGGGCCGTGCAGCCCGGCGGAGGCCGGCGTCTCCCTCGATGCCGTCCGCTCCCTGTCCGGCGAGCTGCCGCTCCTCGGCGTTTGCCTCGGGCATCAATGCATCGGGGCGGCCTTCGGCGGGCGCGTCGCGCGGGCGGGGCGGCCCCTGCACGGGCAAGCCTCGCCCATCGACCACGACGGCACCGGCCTGTTCCGGGGCCTGCCCTCGCCGATGCGGGTCGGGCGCTACCACTCGCTCATCGTGGCGCCCCAGCCCGCCATGGAGCGGGTCCTGCGCGTCGATGCCGTCTCGGCGGAGGGCGAGGTGATGGCCCTGTCCCACCGCCACCACCCGACCTGGGGCATCCAGTTCCACCCGGAATCGGTGCTGACCGAGAACGGGCACGCGCTCTTCGCGAATTTCCTCGCGCTCGCCCGGTCCTGGCGGGAGGCTCCGGCCCATGCCGTGGCTTGACGGGCGGCGCGTCGAGGGATCGGTCGCGCCCTTCGACCTCGCCGATCGCGGCCTGCTCCTGGGCGACGGCGTCTTCGACACCGCCCTCGTCCTGAACGGCCGGGTGGTGTTCGAGGCGGCGCACGTCGCCCGGCTGGTCGGCGCGGCGGCCGCCCTCGGCTTCCCGCTCGACCCGGGCGCCGTCACCACGGCCATGCGGGCGATGGCGGAGGGGCAGGCGCGGGCGGCCCTGCGCACCACGGCCACGCGCGGCAGCGGCCCGCGCGGCCTGCGCCCGCCCGCCCAGCCCCGCCCGACGCTGCTCGCGACCGCGGCCCCGCTGAACCCGGGGCCAGCCTTCGCGCCCCTCGCGCTGCACCTCACGGCGATCCGCCGCAACGACACCTCGCCGGCCTCCCGCCACAAGACCCTCGGCTATCTCGACGCCGTCCTCGCCGCCGAGGAGGCGGCCCGCGCCGGCTGCGACGAGGCGCTGTTCCTCAACACAAGCGGGCGGGTGGCCTGCGCGGGCACCGGCAACCTCTTCGCGGTGATCGACGGCGGGCTCGTCACCCCGCCGCTCGCGGACGGGGTGCTCGCCGGCATCGTCCGGGCCTGGATCCTGGCCCAGGCGTCCGGCCTCGGGCTCGCCGTCGCCGAGCGCTCCCTCGATCCGGGCGAACTCATGCACGCCGAGGCCCTCGTCCTCACCAACTCGCTGCGCCTGATCGCGCCGGTCCGGGCCCTGGGCGAGCGCTCGTTCGAGAGCGCGGAACACCCCGTGGTCGGCCGCCTCGTCGGGGCTTTGCGGGCAGTGATCGAGAAGTAGACCGACGGCGATTGCGCTGCGTCCGGCCCCGCAGCGCGGGGAGATCTTTCTCGCCCTCGATCAATATATTAAATCTATGCATCAGAATTACCTACTTTACATGATATTAAGGGTATTTGTGGCAAGTATATAATAATATCTGAGCATTTGAAGCGGGAATATTGACTACTTTATTGATATATCTATCTTCAAAGGAAATCTTGACAGCTTGGACTATCCCGCTGCATTTTGGGGCGACTCGGTCAAATATTTGAGATGAGCGTCATGTCGCAGGGTCCCGAGATTTCGATCGAGAGTGGAGAGCTGTTACCAACAAATATCGACGCAGATATGGATTTCCGGTTGCAGCGCCTGCTCGCGCTGCGTCAGCGTGGCGTCATTCTGCAGGTTCCCGCCTCCGTCGATTTCGATGAGGTGCCGGTCATCGCCAAGGTCACCGATCCGGATGCTTGGCGGCGTGCGAGCGAGGTTCGGGCCAGCACTCAGATCGGACCCGTGGATCAGGCCGATGGTACGGCGATCGTCACCGGTCGAATCCCGGCAACGCGGATCGAAGTGGTGCGCCGCTTCGACTACGTGCGGAGCTTGAAGGCGGCGCAGCCGTTGAGGCCTGCGCTGGCCGATGGGATCGCGGAGACAGAGGCGAATCCCGCCTCGCTGCCGACGGACCGGATCGGTGAGGGCGGGCAGGGCGTCGTCATCGGCATCATCGATTACGGCTGCGACTTTGCTCACCGGAATTTCCTCAACGATGATGGCACCACGCGTCTGCTCGCGATCTGGCAGCAGAACGGCGTCATCGATGCGCAGGGGCGCGTGAAGTACGGGCGCGAATTCGACGCGGCGGCCATCAATCGCGCCTTGGGCGCTGCGGACCCTTACGCTGATCTCGGGTATGGTCCGCTGCCGGATACAGCTCGGGAGAAAGGGACTCACGGCACCCACGTGATGGATATCGCCGCGGGAAATGGCCGCGGATCGGGTGTCGCCGGCTTCGCTCCCCAGGCCGATCTGGTCTTCGTGGACGTGTCCCACAAGGATTTGCCGATCTCCGGCCCGGATCTGGTGGGGTCCTTCTTCGGCGACTCCACGTTGCTGCTCGAAGCTGTCGAGTACATCTTCGGGAAAGCGGGTGCGCGTCCCTGCGTGATCAATATCAGTCTGGGCACCAACGGCGGCCCGCATGACGGAACGAGTCTTGTCGAGGAGGGCATCGACCGTCTGCTGCGCGCCGCCCCGAATCGCGCGGTGACCATCGCGGTGGCCAACGCCTATGCCGACGGCATCCATGCGACGGGCCGCCTGACGCAGGACGGCGCTCTCGATCTGCTCTGGCGGGTTCCGGCTGGACGCCAAGCGGTCCGGGAACTCGAAATCTGGTACGCCGCGGACGACCGCTTCTCCGTGGAGGTGATCGCCCCATCCGGAAAAAGTCTCGGAACGTTGATGCCGGGGCAGAACGGTGCCGATGCCGATGAGCATGGCGAGATCTTCGCTGCGAACCGGCTTGCTGAGCCCAACAACGGTGACAACATGATCGGCGTCGTGCTCGGCGGCCGTGTCGAGGCGGGCGACTGGACGGTTCGGCTGAGAGGCAGGGTCGTCAGATCCGGCGCGTTCCACGCATGGATCGAGCGGGACGATGCCTCGCAATCATCCTTCCGGTCGCCGGTCGATCCGAGCGTCACGATCGGCTCGATCTCCTGCGGGCATCTGACCCTGGCCGTGGGATCCTACGATGCGCACGATCCGCTCTGTCCGTTGTCATGGTTCTCAAGCGCCGGGCCGACCCGCGACGGCCGGGAGAAGCCGGAGATTTCCGCACCCGGGCATGGCGTACTCGCGGCCCGATCGCAAACCGGAACGGGGGTGATCGCCAAGAGCGGAAGCAGCATGGCCGCACCGGCCGTGGCGGGAATCGTCGCTCTGCTTCTGAGCGAAGCGCGGGCGCGTGGTCTCGATCTGTCGGCCGATGAGATCCGGGCGATCATGATCGCGGCGGTGCGTCACCAGCCGCCGCAGGCGGCAGGCTGGCACGATCGCTACGGCTTCGGCCGGGCCCATGCGCGACGGGCCATCGAGGAGGTGATCCGGCGCGCGCCGCCGATCGCCACCGTCTGATCCCACCCGCGGCATCCTGGCCGCAGGCTGGAGAATTCTTTGGGTATCTCCTATACATGACGGCTGGAGTGCTTCGGCCCGGAACGTTCCATGTAGGATAAGCGTTGGCTCCGACGTCGCTCAGAAAGTCCTGCCCCATGGCCTTCACGATCACGCGAGCGCCGTTCTCGAAAGTGCGAGGAAGTGCGGCTCTGGAAGAATCGGCAGAGCAACCGGACGTGCTTTTGGAAGCGATCGTGAAGGTGCTTGAGCCGGGCTACGTCCCTCCAACCGTCAAGCTTCGGACGCGTATCGATGACCTGATGCTGACGGCGGAGACCGAGGCGGGAAGTCTGCCGGAGCTGGATAAAGATCCGAAGGTTGTGTCGGTTTCCGTATCGCGGCCGATGCGGCTGATTCGCTAGGGAACAGCGCGGCAAGCTTGAGGTTTAGCCTCTCGCATCAGCGGGAGGCCGGCCGTGGCAGCAGGAATCGCGACGACGAGGCCCGCCGGCGAGGCGGTCCGCACGGACATCCCCGCCCGCATGGACCGGCTGCCCTGGAGCCGCTTCCACCTGCTCCTCGTCGTGGCGCTCGGCATCACCTGGGTGCTCGACGGGCTCGAAGTCACCATCGTCGGCGCGATCGGTCCGATGTTGCAGGACCAGCGGGCGCTCGGCCTCACCGTGCAGGAGATCGGGCTCGCCGCCTCGTTCTACGTGGTCGGGGCGGTGGTGGGCGCCCTCGGCTTCGGCTGGGTCACCGACCGCTACGGCCGCCGCGTCGTCTTCTACACGACCTTGATGATCTACGTCGCGGGCGTGATCGCGAGCGCGCTCGCCTGGAATTTCTGGAGCTTCGCCCTCTTCCGGCTGGTCACCGGGCTCGGCATCGGCGGCGAATACGCGGCCATCAACTCGGCCATCGACGAACTCATCCCCGCCAAGTACCGGGGCCGGGTCGACCTCATCGTCAACGGCAGCTTCTGGGTCGGGGCGGCGGCCGGGGCGGCAGGATCGCTCCTGCTGCTCGACCCCGCGCTGGTCCCGCCCGAACTCGGCTGGCGCCTCGGCTTCGGAATCGGCGGGGTGCTCGGCCTGTTCATCCTGTTCCTGCGCCGCCACGTGCCCGAGAGCCCGCGCTGGCTCGTGGTGCACGGCCGGCAGGAGGAGGCGGAGCGCACGGTCGCCACGATCGAGCGGAGGATCGAGGCCGAGCGGGGCGAGCCCCTGCCGAAGGCGGAGGGCTTCCTCGAAGTCCATCCGCGGCCGAGTTTCGGCTTCGGTGAGATCTTCGGCTCCATGCTCGGGCCGCACCGCTCCCGCAGCCTGCTCGCCCTGGTGCTGATGTCGGCGCAGGCCTTCCTGTTCAATGCGGTCTTCTTCACCTACGGGCTGGTGCTGGCGAAGTTCTACGGCATCCCCGAGACGGGGGTGGGCCTCTACCTCGTGCCGCTCGCCATCGGCAACTTCCTCGGGCCGCTGCTGCTCGGGCATTTCTTCGACACGATCGGCCGGCGGCGGATGATCACCGGCACCTTCGCGGTGAGCGGCGTGATGCTGGGGGTGACGGCCCTGCTGTTCGGCCTCGACCTCTTCACCGCCTGGACCCAGACCTTCGCCTGGATCGCGATCTTCTTCGTCGCCTCGGCGGCGGCGAGTTCGGCCTATCTCACGGCGAGCGAGATCTTCCCCCTGGAGACGCGGGCGCTCGCCATCGCGGTCTTCTACGCCCTCGGCACCGCGGCGGGCGGGGTGGTCGCGCCCTGGCTGTTCACCCGGCTGATCGAGTCCGGCCTGCACGGGGCGCTCGCCGCGGGCTATGCGGGCGCCGCCCTGCTGCTCCTCGTCGCCGCCGTGACCGAGTGGCGCCTCGGCGTCGATGCGGAGGGCAAGTCCCTCGAGAGCATCGCCGACCCGCTGTCCAAGGCGCGCTGAGGGAAGGCGCGCTGAGGGAAGGCACGCTCGCGGGCCGCCGGCCGCACACAGGCATAATGTACACCTGCCGGGGGCTTGTGGAACCGCGCCGAATGCGGTGACTGTCCTGACCAGAGAGTGCGCGCAGGCGCCCGAGGGAGGCAGGACCATGAGCATCGCGATCGTCGGGGCTGGGGCCATCGGCGGCTATCTGGGCGTCCGGCTCGCCGCGGCGGGCGAGGCCGTGACCTTCATCGCCCGGGGCGCCAATCTCGAGGCCATCCGGCGGAACGGCATGCGCCTGATCGAGGAGGACGGGCACGAGGTCCATGTCCGCGACCTGCGGGCCACCGCCTCGATGCAGGAGGCGGGCGTCCACGACGTGGTGCTGCTCACCCTCAAGGCGCATCAGGTCGGCCCGATCGCGCAGGATCTCAAGCACCTGATCGGTCCGCAGACCGTCGTCGTGACGATGCAGAACGGCATCCCGTGGTGGTACTTCCACAAGCACGGCGGTGACTATGCGGGCACGCAGCTCGAGACGGCCGATCCGGGCGGCCTGATCGCCGCGGCGATCGACCCCGAGCAGGTGATCGGCAGCGTGGTCTATCCGGCCGCGATCCTCACCGAGCCCGGCGTGGTGCAGGTGGTCGAGGGCTCGCGCTTCGGCCTCGGCGAACTCTCCGGCGAGATGTCCGCGCGCGTCCAGGGCCTCGCCCAGCTCCTGATCAAGGCCGGCTTCAAGGCGCCGGTCACCACCGACATCCGGGCCGAGATCTGGCTGAAGCTGTGGGGCAACCTGAGCTTCAACCCGATCAGCGCGCTCACTCACGCGACCCTGGTCGACATCTGCCAGTTCCCGGAGACGCGGGCGCTCGCCGCCGAGATGATGCGGGAGGCCGAGAGCATCGCCAACACGCTCGGCATCACCTTCCGGCTCGGCATCGACCGGCGCATCGCCGGGGCCGAGAAGGTCGGCGCCCACAAGACCTCGATGTTGCAGGATGTCGAGGCGGGCCGGCCGATCGAGCTCGAAGCGCTGGTCGGCTCGGTGATCGAACTCGGGCGGCTCACCAAGACGCCGACCCCGCATATCGACGCGGTCTATGCCTGCATGCGGCTGCTCGCCCGCACGCTGGAACAGCAGAAGGGCCGGCTGCAGGTTCAGCCGCTCTGATACCGGATCCGCGTGATCCCTTCGGGATGGCGGATTTGGACTTCGCTCACGCGCCGCGCGGGCTTCATCATCCGGCATCCGCATCGATCAAGCGGATGCCGGATGATCCATCATCTTCCCCACTCATGACGCGACGAGGAGAGGCCGGGATGGCCGAGGAAACGGGCCGCACGATCGAGGCCCTGATGCGGGCGGGCGCGGAGGCCGCGACGGCGCTCGACGCGCCCGGGGGGCGGCCGCTGAGCTTCGGGGCCCTGCGGGCCCTGATGCGGCGCACGGTCGAGGACCTCAACGCCCACGGCGTCGGGCGCGGCGACCGGGTGGCGATCGTGCTCGACAACGGCCCGGCCATGGCGGCGGCCTTCATCGCCATCGCCGCGGGCGCCACCTCGGCCCCCCTCAATCCCGCCTACCGGGCGGAGGAGTTCGAGTTCTACCTCACCGACCTCCGGGCCCGCGTGCTGGTGGCGGCGGAGGGCAGCGAGTCGCCCGCGGTCGCGGTGGCCGAGAAGCTCGGCGTGCCGGTGGTGCGCCTGCGCGAGACGCCCGAGGCGGGCGCGGGCTCCTTCACGCTGGCCTTCCCTCATCCGGCCGCGCCGGCCGCGACGGGCGGGCCCGCCGAGGCCGACGACGTGGCGCTGGTGCTCCACACCTCGGGCACCACCTCGCGGCCGAAGATCGTGCCGCTGAGCCAGGCCAATGTCTGCGCCTCGGCCCGCAACATCCGCACCGCGCTCGCCTTCACGCCCGGGGATCGCGGCCTCAGCATCATGCCGCTGTTCCACATCCACGGGCTGATCGCGGGCATCCTGGCGCCGCTCTCGGCGGGCGGCTCCGTCTCCTGCACGCCGGGCTTCAACGCGCTGAAGTTCTTCGCCTGGATGGATGAGGTCGGCCCCACCTGGTACACGGCCGTGCCGACCATGCATCAGGCCATCCTCGGCCGCGCCGGGCGCAACCGCGAGATCATCGCGCGCCATCCCCTGCGCTTCCTGCGCTCGTCCTCGTCCTCGATGCCGCCGCAGGTGCTGCGCGAGCTGGAGGCGGTGTTCGGGGCGCCCCTGATCGAGGCCTACGGCATGACCGAGGCCGCCCACCAGATGGCCTCGAACCCGCTGCCGCCGCGCGCCCGCAAGGCCGGCTCGGTCGGGATCCCCGCCGGTCCCGACATCCAGGTCGTGGACGCGGCCGGCAACCCGCTGCCCGCGGGCGAGACCGGCGAGATCGTGATCCGCGGCGACAACGTCATGGCGGGCTACGAGAACAACCCGAAGGCCAATGCCGAGGCCTTCACCCCGCAGGGCTATTTCCGCACCGGCGACCAGGGCGTGATGGATGCGGAGGGCTACCTCACCATCACGGGCCGCCTGAAGGAGATCATCAACCGGGGCGGGGAGAAGATCTCGCCGCGCGAGGTGGACGAGATCCTGATGGATCATCCGGCGGTGGCCCAGTGCGTGACCTTCGCGGTGCCGCACGACAAGCTCGGCGAGGAGGTGGGCGCCGCGGTGGTGCTGCGCGAGGGCCAGCACGTGGACGACAAGGAGCTGCGCGCCTTCGTGGCCGCCCGCGCCGCCGCCTTCAAGGTGCCGAGCCGGATCATGGTCCTCGACGAGATCCCGAAGGGCGCCACCGGCAAATTGCAGCGCATCGGGCTGGCGGCGAAGCTCGGGCTGGCGTGAGGGCCGCCGACGGTCGGCCACTCTGGCGCGGGATCTCCTCTCACACCCGGGAGAGGAGATCCCGCGCCCGGATCTGAACTCACGAGCCCGATCCACCAGGATGATCGCCAAGGCCGGTGTGGCTTTCATTCTTCAGGGTCGATGAGCCGGTGCGCATCTCACCATGAGGCGCGGCGGCGCCCTCCAGGCTCATCCAGCCCACGAACCTCCCCCGCACCGACTTAAGGATCGTCACCCGTCCTCCGTCGTCGTGCGGGGTTCCGTGCCGTGGGGATGCGAGCCTCCGGCCCCCGTGAAGGCCGAGACGAAAGCCGGCGAGGCGATCTCGTCCAGGAGATCCCGCAGCTGCGCGGCCTTCTCGGTCCCGAAGGCGGCCTCGAAACGCGCTTGAGCCTCCCGCCATAACCGCGCCGCCGCGCGGAGCCGCTCCCGACCGGGTTCCGTCAGCACCACGCGCCGGCTGCGCCGGTCCTTCGGATCGATCTGCAACGCCACCAGACCGTCCCGGGTCAGCGGCTTCAGCGTGTGGCCGAGGGCGGAGAGGTCCATCACCATCGCCTCGGCGAGTTCGCCCATGGTCGGCGCGCCGAGCTGGCGCAGCTGTGCCAGCAGGCCGAACTGCGTCGCCCGCAGGCCCGAGGGCGCGATGGCGTCGTCGTAGAGCTGGCTCAGCCGCCGCGTCGCCCGCCGCAGGCCCGCGTTGCTGCACGGGCCGGGCTCCCGTCTCTCCTCGCTCATCGCCGCCTCATCCTCGCGTGCCCCGCGCCGGCCGCATGGCCGTCCCCGCATCCGCCTCTTGACGAATACTGGCATATGCCACCAATTTCGTCGCCGGGCCATCCGCAAGGGTGCCGGATCCGCCCGGCTCCCGTCGAGGCCCGATCGCGAGGTCCCCATGGACGACCGCACGCGCCGCCTGCTGCGGGGCCCGATCGGCCCGACGCTCCTGCGCCTCGCCGTGCCGAACGTGCTCGTCATGCTGGTCCAGGCCGGCGTCGGGCTGATCGAGACCGCCTTCGTGGCGGGCCTCGGCACCGATGCGCTGGCGGGCATGGCGCTGGTCTTCCCCCTGGTGATGACCGTGCAGATGATCTCGGCCGGCGCGGTGGGCGGCGGCATCCTCTCGGCGGTGGCGCGGACGCTCGGCGCCGGCCGCCGCGAGACCGCCGAGGCGGTGGCGTGGCACGCGGTGGCGATCGCCTTCGCCCTCGGCCTCCTCACCACGCTGCTCGCCCTCGCTTTCGGGCCCGCCCTCTACCGGACCATGGGCGCCGAGGGTGCCACCCTCGCGGCGGCGAGCGCCTATGGCGGCGCGGTCTTCGCGGGGGCGGTGCTGATCTGGCTGTTCAACGCGCTCGCGGCGATCATCCGCGGCACCGGCAACATGGCGCTGCCGGCGGTGGTGACCTGCGCGGGGGCGGTCGTGCTGGTGCCCCTCTCGCCCGTGCTGATCTTCGGCCTCGGCCCGCTGCCGGGGCTCGGCATCATCGGGGGCGGGGTGGCCGTGCTCGCCTATTACGCGGCCGGCGCGGCGGTCTTCGCCGCCTATCTGCGCGCGGGCCGCGGCGTGCTGCGGCTCGGCCACCCGCCGGCCCTGGCCTGGGGGCCGGCCCGGGAGATCCTGCGGGTCGGCGCCGCCTCGTCGCTCGTGAGCCTCACCACCAACGTCACCATCGCGACCGCGACCGGTCTCGTCGCCCGCTTCGGGCCCTCGGCGGTGGCGGGCTACGGCACGGGCGCGCGCCTCGAATACCTGCTCGTGCCCCTGGTCTTCGGCCTCGGCGCGCCGATCTCCGCCATGGTCGGCACCAGCATCGGCGCGGGCGACCGGGCGCGGGCCCTGCGCGTCGCCTGGATCGGGGCCGCCATCGCGGTCGGACTCACCGAGGCGATCGGGATCGCCGCGGCCTTGTGGCCCGACCTGTTCCTGCGCGCCTTCGCGACCGACCCGGCCATGCTCGCGATTGGCACCCGCTACCTGCGCGAGGTCGGCCCGTTCTACGGCTTCGCGGGCCTCGGCCTCGCCCTCTACTTCGCCGCGCAGGGGGCCGGCCGCGTCGCGTGGCCCCTCGTCGCCGGAATCACGCGCCTGACCCTCGCGGTCGGCGGCGGCTGGCTCGCCCTGCGGGCGGGGGCGGGGCTCGACGGCATCTTCCTCGCGCAGGCGCTGGGCCTCGTGGCGCTCGGTCTGATCAATGCCGGATCGGTGGCCGCGGGCGTCTGGTTCCGCGACCGCCCGCTTCCCGCCTCACCCCTCACGGTCCGCTCGGGAGCCTGACCTCATGACACCGCCGCTCTATCTCGAAGACCTCGTTCCCGGGCAGATCCACCGCTCGGGCGAGTTGACCGTCACGGCGGAGGCGATCAAGCGCTTCGCGGCCGAGTACGATCCGCAGCCCTTCCACCTCGACGAGGGGCGGGCCGAGGCCTCGTTCTTCCGGGGGCTCGCGGCCAGCGGCTGGCACACCGCCGCCCTGACCATGCGCCTCCTGGTCGAGGACGGGCTGCCGCTCGCGGGCGGCATCATCGGGGCGGGCATGGACGAGCTGCGCTGGCCGCGCCCCCTGCGCCCCGGCGATACGATCCGCCTGGAGAGCGAGGTGCTGGAGGTGCGTCCCTCCCGCTCGCGGCCGATGCAGGGGCTCGCGAAAGTGCGGACCACCACGCTCAACCAGGACGGCGAGCCGGTTCAGGTGCTGGTGGCGAACCTCGTGGTGCTGCGGCGCGAGCCGGGCGAGAGGCGGGACACCTAACCTTTCCGGCTCCGCCCGCGCGGGCTAAGCATCATTCGCCGCACTGGTCACCGGCTCGGCGGCGACGATGATGCGGAAGCAGGGAGCCGAAGCGGACTTGCCCCATGCAGGTCTGCCGAGGCTCCCGGTCCCTGCGGGGGGCGGCCCATGCAGAGCTTCGACGTCCTCAACCCGCCCTTCGACCGGCTCACCGCCGCGCAGGCGGACGACCTGCGCCGCCACGTCGATATCGGCTATTTCCCACCCGACGCGGTGATCGTGGCGCAGGGCAAGGCCGCGGATCTCCTGCACGTGGTCATCAAGGGGGCCGTGGAGGCGCGCACGGACGGCGCGCTCCTCGCCGTGCTGCGCGGCGGCGACACCTTCGACGCCCGCGCGGTGGTGCACGGGGCCGCGGGCGAGAACTTCGTCGCCGCCGAGGAGACCCTCTGCTTCCTGATCCCGCGCGAGGTGGTGGTGCGCCTCGTGCAGGCCAACAGCGCCTTCGCGGCCTTCTTCTACGCGGAGATCTCGCGCAAGCTCGACGAGCTCGCCGCGTGGCAGCGGGGCGAGGGCATGGAATCGGTGCTGCGCCTGCGCATCCGCGACGTGCGCCACGCGCCGGCCGTGTTCCTTCCCGGCTCCGCCACCGCCGAGGAGGCCGCCCACCGGATGCTCGCGGCGGATGTCGACGCGGTCTTCGTGGAGGAGGGCGCCCGCACCGGGCTGCTCACCGGCCACAAGGTGACGCGCGCCACGGTGATCGAGCGCCGGCCCTTCGAGACGCCGGTGCGGGACCTCGCGAAATTCGACGTCACCGCCGTCGAGGCCGACCAGCTCCTGCTCGACGCGCTCCTCGTCATGACGCGGCACGGCAACCGCCGCATCGCCGTGCGCCGGGACGGCGCCTATGTGGGCTGGCTGCGCGACATCGACCTCCTCGGCGCCTTCGCGGGCAACGCCCAGCTGGTCCCCGGCCGCATCGACCGGGCCGCCGGCCTCGCCGACCTGCGCGAGCCCGCCCGCGACATCCAGGAACAGGCCCGGCAGCTGCACCGCCAGGGCGTGCGGGTCGATGCGGTGGCGCAGGTCGTCTCCGACCTCAACCGGCGCCTCTACGCCAAGCTGTTCGAGATCCTGGCCCCGGCCTCGATCCGCGAGGCCGGCTGCCTGTACCTGATGGGGTCGGAGGGGCGCGGCGAGCAGACCTACCGCACCGACCAGGATAACGGCCTGATCCTCGCCCGCCCTGTGCCGCCGGAGGATCTCGCCACCTTCCGCCGCGCCTTCTCCGCAGCGCTCGGCGATCTCGGCTACCCGCCCTGTCCGGGCGCGATCATGGTGGAGAACCCGCTCTGGTCGCAGGACGTGGATCACGTCATCGATCAGGTGCGGCTCTGGGCGATCGCCGGGGACCCGGACGCGGCGATGAACCTCTCGATCTTCGCCGATGCCACGCCCGTCGCGGGCGATCCCGCCCCCTTGCGGCGGGCGAGGGCCTTCCTCGCCGACGTGGTGCGGGGCGAGACGCGCCTCCTCGCCCAGATCGCCAACCTGATCAACATCGCGGGCGACGGGACGAATGGCGGCCTGTTCGACACGGTCTTCTCGCGGGTCGGCCTGCGCCGGCACGACCTCGACCTCAAGCGCGCGGGCCTGTTCCCGCTCGTGCACGGGGTGCGGGTGCTCGCCGTCGAGGCGGGCCTCGACCAGACCGGCACCACCGCGCGCATCCGCGCGCTCGCCGAACGCGGCCTCCTCGACGAGGGCTTCGGGGCCGATCTCGCGAGCGCGCTGCGCACCTTCATGGCGGTGCGCCTCGACCGCCAGCTGGTCGCGGCCGAGCGGGGCCAGGATCTCGGCCCGGTGATCCTCGACTTCGACGCCATGCCGACCCTGGAGCGGGATCTCCTGCGCGACGCCCTGCGGATCGTGCGCCGCTTCCGCGAGGTGATCCACCTGCGCTACTCCCTCGGGCAGTTCTGAGATGTGGCGGGGCCTGATCCGCCGCCTCGACCGGGCGCGCTTGACCGATCCGCGCTTCGCCTTCCTGTTCGAGAAGGGACCGCCGGACGAGGCGGTCGCCCTCGATTGCGAGGCGACCGGGCTCGATCCGCGCCGGGACGAGATCCTCGCCGTGGCGGCGATCCGCATCCGGGGCGGCCGCATCCTCGCGAGCGAGAGCTTCCGGGCCACCTTGCGCAGCGCGCGGCCCTCGTCGCCGGCGGCGATCAAGGTCCACCGCCTGCTCGGCGCCGAGATCCGCCAGGGCCTCGACCCTGCCGCGATGCTGCCGGAGCTGCTGCGTTTCATCGGCGGCCGGCCGATCGTCGGCTACTACACGGATTTCGACGTGCGCCTCCTCGACCGGCACGCGCGGCGGATGCTGCGCATCCGGCTGCCGAACCCGCGCATCGACGTCTCGGCCCTCTACTACGCCTGCAAGTACCGGGGAGCCCCGGACTACGTGAAGATCGACCTGAGCTTCGCGCGGATCGCCGCCGATCTCGGGCTGCCGCCGCTGCCCCAGCACGACGCCTTCAACGACGCGCTGATGACCGCGATGATGTACGTGCAGCTCAGCGACATGCTGGAGCGCCGGGCCACGATCCCGCGCCGGGCGGCCGAGCCGGTCGAGAGCGCCGCCTTCGGGGCGTGATGGCCGGTTGAAAAGCGCGGCCGGACTTCGCATATCGCCGCCGTCAATCCCCGGATGAATGGAGACGGTCAGACGTGAGCGAGACTCTGGAACGGCATGCCTTCGGGGCCGAGGTCGGGCGCCTCCTGGATCTCGTCGTCCACGCGCTCTATTCCGAGCGCGAGATCTTCCTGCGCGAGCTCGTGGCCAATGCCGCGGACGCGGTCGACCGACGCCGCTTCGGCGCGCTCACCGACGCCGCCCTGGCGCTGCCCGCCGAGGCCAAGGTGCGCATCCGGCCCGACAAGGCCGCGCGCACGCTGACCATCTCCGACCCCGGCATCGGCATGAGCAAGGAGGATCTGGCGCAGAACCTCGGCACCATCGCCCGCTCGGGCACCCGCGCCTTCAGCCAGTCCCTGGCGGATGCCAAGCCCGACGAGCGGCCGAGCCTGATCGGCCAGTTCGGCGTCGGCTTCTACTCGGCCTTCATGGTGGCCGACCGGGTCGAGGTCACCTCCCGCCGCGCGGGCAGCGACGAGGCCTGGACCTGGGCTTCGGAAGGCCAGGGGGACTACACCCTCGCCCCGGCCAGCCGCGAGGAGCCGGGCACCGACATCGTGCTCCACATGAAGGCCGATGCGGACGAGTACCTGGAGCCCCTGCGCATCGAGACGATCGTGCGCAAGTGGGCCGACCACGTCACGGTGCCGGTCACCATCCTGCGCGACGGCGAGGAGGTTTCCGGCAATGCGGGCACCGCCCTCTGGCGCAAGCCGAAGGCCGAGGTCACCGAGGAGGCCTATACGGACTTCTACCGGCACCTCAGCCACAACTTCGACACGCCCTGGGCGACGCTGCACTGGCGGGCGGAGGGCGCGCTCGAATTCTCGGCGCTGCTCTTCGTGCCCAGCATGAAGCCGTTCATGGCGGTGGAGGAGGAGCGCGAGAGCAAGGTGCGGCTGCACGTGCGCCGCATGTTCATCACCGACGAGGCCGGGCTGCTGCCCTCCTGGCTGCGCTTCGTGCAGGGCGTCGTGGATACCGAGGACCTGCCGCTCAACGTCTCGCGCGAGATGCTGCAGGCGACCCCGGTGCTCGCCCGCATCCGCCGCGCCGTCACCGGCAAGGTGCTCTCCGAGCTGAAGTCCCGGGCCAAGGACACGGATTCCTACGCCACCTTCTGGCAGGCCTTCGGGCCGGTGCTGAAGGAAGGCATCTGGGAGGATGCCGAGCATCGCGACGATATCGCGGCCCTGCTGCGCTTCCGCTCCTCGGCGGTGGAGGGCTGGACCTCGTTCGCCGACTACGTCTCGCGGATGAAGCCGAACCAGGAAGCGATCTACATCCTGGTGGGCGACGACACCGAGAAGCTCGCGGCCTCGGCCCAGATCGAGGGCTTCCGGGCGCGCGGGATCGAGGTGCTGCTCCTCTCCGACCATGTCGACGCCTTCTGGCCCGAGCGCCTCGACAAGTTCGACGGCAAGCCGATCCGCAGCATCACCCAGAGCGCGGACGATCTCTCGGCCTTCGCCCCCGAGGGCGAGGCCGCGGGCGAGGCGGCCGATCTCGGCGACCTGCTGCCGAAGCTCAAGGAGATCCTGAAGGACGACGTGACCGACGTGCGCGCGAGCCAGCGCCTCGTCGAGAGCGCCGTGCTGCTCTCCGCCTCCGCGGGCGGACCGGACCTTCAGATGCAGCGCCTGCTGCGCCGGGCGGGCCGCGGCTTCGGCGCCGGCCTTCCGGTGCTGGAGCTGAACCCGCGCCACGGGCTGGTCCACCGCCTCGCCGAGCGGGCCAAGGCCGGCGAGGACCTGACGGAGGCGGCACAGACGCTCCTCGACCTCGCCCACGTGCAGGGCGGGGACGCGCCCCGCGATCCGGTGGCCTTCGCGCGTCGGATCGCCGCGGCCCTGGCCGCGCAGGCCTGAGACCCGGCACGGCCTGCAGGAACTCTGGAGGCCGCGGGTTCCGGTGCGGAGATCTCCTCCTTCGGGACAAGGGGATCTCCGCACGCAACGCGCACCCGCGCTGAGCCGCCTTCTCCCGCCGCCGAAATGGTCTAAGTGCCTCCCGATTGCGCAACGACGCAGCGGGGAGGGGCCGTCTTGGAGACGATTCGGGAGCGCCGGCAGGCGGATGGGCTGAAGGCCGCGGCGGTCGTGCGGCTGCGCCGTCCGCTCTGGATCGTGCTCGGCCTGATGCTGATCGCCTTCAACCTGCGGCCGGCCCTCTCCAGCGTCGGCCCGCTGCTCGCGCGCATCCGCGCGGAGACGGGGATGAGCGGCGCGCTCGCCGGGGCGCTGATCACCCTGCCGGTGCTCTGCCTCGGCGTGTTCGGGCGGCTCGGCCCGCCGGTGACGCGCCGCCTCGGGCCGGATGCCGGCGTGCTCGCCTTCCTCCTCGTCATCGCCGCCGGTCTCGTGCTGCGGGGGCTCGGCGGCGTGCCGGCCCTGTTCGCCGGATCCGTGCTCGCGGCCGGCGGCATCGGAGTCGTCGGCGTGATCCTGCCGGGCATCGTGAAACGGGACTTTCCCACCCGGCCCGGCCTGATGATGGGCCTCTACACCGCCACGCTCTGCCTCGGGGCGGCCGCTGGCGCCGGGCTCACCATCCCGGCCGCCCGCGCCCTCGATTCGAGCTGGCAGGGGCCGATGATGATCTGGGCGCTGCCGGCCCTCCTCGCCGCCCTCGCCTGGCTGCCCCTGGTCCGCGCGGCTCCCGCCACCCCTGCGGGCAGCGGCCGGGGGCGCGTGGCCGCGCTCTGGCGGGATCCGCTGGCGTGGCAGGTCACCGGCTTCATGGGCCTGCAATCCTCCCTCGCCTACATCGTGTTCGGCTGGCTGCCGGCTTCCCTGGTCGACCGGGGCTTCGATCCGCTCGCGGCGGGCCTCCTCGCCTCGCTCTCGGCCATGGCCCAGTCGGTGCCGGCCCTGATCGTGCCGGTGCTCGCCGGGCGCAGCCGGGACCAGCGCCCCTGGGTGCTGGTGGTGGTCGGCTCCGCGATCGGCGGCTTCTGCGGGCTGCTGGTCGGGCCGGGCAGCCTCGTCTGGCTCTTCGCCCTGCTGCTCGGCCTCGGGCTCGGCGGCTGCTTCGGCCTCGCCCTCACGCTGATCGTGCTGCGCTCCCCCGATCCACAGGTCGCGGGCGACCTCTCGGCGATGGCGCAGGGGGTAGGCTATTCCCTGGCGGCGCTCGGGCCGCTCCTGATCGGGATCGCGCACGATGCGAGCGGCGGCTGGAGCCTGCCGGCCGCGCTCTATCTCGGGCTGGGCCTCGCCGCGGCGGTGCTGGGGCTCTTCGCCGCCCGCAACCGCTTCGTGCTGGCCCGCTAGAGCGCGTCCCGCCGAAGCGGATCCCGGTTCGGCGGGACGCGCGTCCTATCGAAGAATCGAGAGCAGCGCCCGATGGCAACGCGATCGGGCGATGCTCTCGCTCATCGCCGCAGGGCCTCGAGCACCTTGGCGCCGGGGCGACCGGTCTGCGGCCAGCCGAGCTGGCGCTCGATGTCCTTGATGGCGTCGCGGGTCTTCGACCCGACGCGCCCGTCCGGCTCGCCGACATCGTAGCCGCGCGAGGCGAGCGCGCTCTGAAGCGCCCGGCGCTCGGCCCGCGACAGGGGCGGGTCGTCGGTCGGCCACGCGGTCTGGATGCCCTGCCGGCCGCGCAGGCGGTCGGAGAGGACCGCGATGGCGAGCCCGTAGGATTCGGCCGCGTTGTAGGAATAGATCGCGTCGAAGTTCTTCGTCACCAGGAAGGCCGGCCCGTTGACCCCCGCGGGCGCGATGATGCCCGCCGCTCCCTCGCCGGAGAGCGGCCGCCCGTCGATGCGGGTGACGCCGAGGCTCGCCCAGTGGCCCACCGGCCGCTTGTTCTTGCGCCCGGCCGCCGCGAGGTTGAAGCCGGAGGGCAGGCGCACCTCGTAGCCCCAGGGCTGTCCGTTCTGCCACTTGGCGACGCGCAGGAAGTTCGCCGTCGAGCCGACCGCGTCGGCCACCGAATCCACCACGTCCCGCCGCCCGTCGCCGTCGAGGTCGACGGCGAGGCGCTGGTAGGTGGTGGGCATGAACTGGGTCTGGCCGAAGGCGCCGGCCCAGGAGCCGGTAAGCCGGCTCGGATCGATGTCGCCGTGGTCGATGATCTTCAGCGTCGCCATCAGCTCGCCCTTGAAGAAGGCGGCGCGGCGGTTGGAGCTGCAGGCGAGGGTGGCGAGGGACTGCACCAGCGGCATCTTGCCGAGGTTCTTGCCGAAATTCGATTCCACGCCCCACACCGCCGCGATCGTGTAGCGGTCGACGTTGAAGCGCGCCTCGGCCTGGGCGAGGGCGGCGGCGTGCTGGCGCATGGCCGCGCGCCCGTCCTCCACCCGCTCCTCGTCGACGAGGGCGGCGATGTAGTCCCAGATCGGTGTCTTGAACTCGGGCTGGGCCTGCGAGAGCTCGATCACCTTCTCGTCGTAGACGATCCCGGCCGTCGCCGCCTGGAAGGACGCCGACGAGATCCCCTTCGCCGCCGCCTCCTGGCCGAGGCCGGCGAGGCAGGACCGGAAATCCGCCCGCGCCGCCCCGGGCACGAGGCTGCCGAGGCAGAGCAGGGTCGCGACCGTCGTCCGCGCGCGAAGCGTCATCGGGGGAGAACTCCGTGTGCCGTCAGCCAATCACCCGAATAGGGCAGGACGAGGGTTAACGAAGTCCTGCCGGGATCGGTGGCCAGCGCGGGGTTCCAAGCCCGGAGAATCAGGCCCAGGGGCGCTCGGCGAGCTTCTGCTCGAAGGCCTCGATGGCCGGCGCCTTCTCCAGGGTCAGGCCGATATCGTCGAGCCCGTTGAGCAGGTTGTGCTTGCGCGCCGGATCGATGTCGAAATGCAGCACGCCGCCGTCCGGGCCGCGGATCTCCTGGCGCTCCAGGTCGACGGTGAGCGTCGCATTGGCGCCGCGCCCGGCATCGTCGAACAGCTTCTCCAGATCCTCCGGCGCCACGGTGATCAGCAGGATGCCGTTCTTGGCGCTGTTGTTGAAGAAGATGTCGGCGAAGCTCGTCGAGATGATGCAGCGGATGCCGAAATCCGCCAGCGCCCAGGGGGCGTGCTCGCGCGAGGAGCCGCAGCCGAAATTGTCGCCGACCACCAGGATCTTGGCGTTGCGGTAGGCGGGCTGGTTCAGGACGAAGTCGGGATTCTCCGAACCGTCGTCGCGGTAGCGCATCTCCGAGAACAGGCCCTTGCCGAGGCCCGTGCGCTTGATGGTCTTGAGGTACTGCTTGGGGATGATGCGGTCGGTGTCGACGTTGACGATCCGCAGCGGCGCCGCGACGCCTTCGAGAACGGTGAACTTTTCCATGGTGCGAGCTTTCCGGCCGCCCGACCCGGGGGCGTGCCCTCGAACCCTTCTAACAAGCGGGGAGGGCCGCGCAAACCCTGCGGTGTCTCGCGCCGGACCGTCCCGGCGGCGCAGCTCGCGCACGCCTCCGGGCCGCGGCCCGGTCTCCGGTTTGTCCGGCGCCAGACCGATGCAGTTTTAGGTTGATGACACCCGTCCCGCCCGACCCGAGACATCGGGACGATACTTCCGATAATGGACGTTGTGCGACCGAACGGATATTGCTCAAATTATCTCGGTTACGGTCCGGATTCGGGGAGCATGGCGGACGTCCGGCAAGATCGTCTGGCGGCGACGATCGACCTCTTCTACGAGGCCGCGGCGCGGCCGGAACTCTGGTCTTTCGCGTTGGAGGCTTACGGGCGGGCGCTCGGGGCCGACGGGGCGCTGTTGCTGCCCGCACCGGCCGCGCCGCTGGCGCCCACCATGTCCGAGGACATCGCCGAGGTGGTCGAGACCGGCCTGCGCGACGGCTGGCTCGCCGAGAATCCGCGCATCGCCCGCGGCATTCCGGCCCTGAAGAACACGCAGGGCGTGCTGACCGAATCCCACATCTTCACGGCCCACGAACTCGACCACATCCCCTTCAACGCGGATTACGTCGACCGGCACGGGCTGCGCTGGTTCGCCGGCATCTACCTCGTCGCGGAAGGCAGCCGCAGCGTGTTCCTCTCGGCCGAGCGCCGCCGGGAGCGCGAGATGTATTCCCACCGCGAGATCGCCGCGATCGAGCGGGCGGTGCCGCACCTTCAGCGCGCCGGCCGGATCGCCGTCCGCCTGGCGGAGGCACGGGCCGACGCGACCCTCGACGCCTTCGAGGCTTTGCGCTGCGGCGGCATCCTCCTCGACGGAAACGGCGCGGTGCTGCGCATGAATGCCCGGGCGGAGCGCCATATCGGCCACGGTCTCGTGGTGGTGAAGAGCGCGCTGCTCGCCCAGAACCGTGCGGCGAATGCCGATCTCGGGCGCCTGATCGCCAGCGTCCTCCATCCGGGCAAGCCGCATGAGGCCGCCGCGCACGGGGCGGTGGCGGTGCCGCGGCCGGAGGCGCCGCCCCTGGTGCTCCATGCCGCCCCGCTCGCGGGGGCGGCGGGCGACCTCTTCCAGCGCGGCAAGGCGGTGATCCTGGTGACCGACCCGCAGGATGGCCTGAGGCCCGGGGAGGCGCTGCTGCGGCAGGCCTACCGGCTCACCAGCGCCGAGGCGCGGCTCGCCCACGACCTCGCGGACGGCGCCGACCTCGCCTCGGTGGCCGCCGCGCACGGGATCACCGTGGCGACGGCGCGCACGCAGCTGAAGGCGGTGTTCGCCAAGACCGGCACGCACCGCCAGCCGGAACTCGTCGCGCTGCTCGCGCGGCTCCGGCGCTGACGCCCGGCCTCATTGTCCCGCCCTCCGACCTCGGGACGAGGCAGGAGGGTGGCCGGTTGCAAAACCGATCGACCAGGTGCTGCTCTAGGTCCTTGATTTCACCGCATTGTCTGCGACGAACCGGGATCCGCTTCGTCGGACAAGGCTCTAGAGCCCGCGCCGGGCCCGCACCGCGTCGAGGCTCAGCGGTCCCGGCCCCGCGAAGACGAAGTACAGGAAGACGAAGCAGTACAGGATCGCCGCGTCGCCGCCGTTGAGGACGGGGAAGAAGCTGCGCGGCGCATGGGCGAGAAAATACGCGAAGGCCATCTCGCCCGAGAGGATGAAGGCCACGGGCCGGCTGAACAGGCCGAGGGCGAGGAGGGCGCCGCCGACGAGTTCGAAGATGCCGGCGATGCCGGACAGGGAGGTGAGGGCCGGCGGATTCGGATGGGCCGGGAAGCCCAGCACCTTCTGGGTGCCGTGGGCCATGAAGATCAACGCCGCCACGATGCGCAGGACGCTGAGGGCGAGGGGGGCGTAGCGGTCGAGGGTCGCGAGGGACATGGCGGCTCCGGCGGCGTGGCCACCGGGTTAGTCCGAATGGCCGAGCCTTTATCTCTGCCCGAACGGCAGGACTCAAGCCTCGGCGAAGAGGCCGCGGCGGCGCGCGCCGCCGCGGTGTCGGTCGTCAGCGCGAGCCGGAGAGTTCCAGCACGTCGTCGAAGGTGCGCAGGCCCGCCTTCTGGGCGTTCACCAGCACCGCCATGTTGCCCGGGGCGTGCTGGTTCTTCCACATCTTGGTATGGGCCTGGGGGATCTTGTCCCAGGGGAACAGCTCGCTCATGCAGGGGTCGACCCGCTGGTCGATCACGAACTGGTTGGCCGCCGCCGCCTGCTTGAGATGGGCGAAGTGCGAGCCCTGGATGCGCTTCTGGCGCATCCAGACGTAGCGGGCGTCGAAGGTGATGTTGAAGCCGGTCGTGCCGGCGCAGAACACCACCATGCCGCCGCGCTTCACCACCAGCGACGAGACCGGGAAGGTCGCCTCGCCCGGATGCTCGAAGACGATGTCGACGTCGTTGCCCTTGCCGGTGATGTCCCAGATCGCCTTGCCGAACTTGCGGGCCTCCTTCAGCCACTCATTGTATTCCGGCGAGTTGACCTTCGGCAGCTGGCCCCAACAGTTGAAGTCCTTGCGGTTGATCACGCCCTTGGCGCCGAGGCTGAGCACGTAGTCGCGCTTCGACTCGTCCGAGATCACCGCGATGGCGTTGGCGCCCGAGGCCGCGCAGAGCTGCACGCCGAACACGCCGAGGCCGCCCGAGGCACCCCAGATCAGCACGTTCTGGCCCGGCTTGATCGTGTGCGGCGCGTGGCCGAACAGCATCCGGTAGGCGGTGGCGAGCGTCAGCGTGTAGCAGGCCGCCTCCTCCCAGGTCAGGTGCTTGGGCCGGTGCATGAGCTGGCGCGACTGCACCCGGCAGAACTGCGCGAAGGAGCCGTCCCCCGTCTCGTAGCCCCAGATGCGCTGCGACGGCGAGAACATCGGGTCGCCGCCATTGCATTCCTCGTCGTCACCGTCGTCCTGGTTGCAATGGACGATGACCTCGTCGCCGACCTTCCAGCGCTTGACCTTGGCGCCGACCTTCCAGACGATGCCGGACGCGTCCGAGCCGGCGATGTGGTACTCGCCCTTGTGGACGTCGAAGGGCGAGATCGGCTCCCCGAGGCCGGCCCAGACGCCGTTGTAGTTCACGCCGGCCGCCATCACGAGGACCAGCACCTCGTCGTCGCCGATCGGCCAGGTGGGCACCACCTCGATCTGCATGGACTCTTCCGGCGGCCCGTGCCGCTCGCGGCGAATCGCCCAAGCATACATCTTGGCCGGCACGTGGCCGAGCGGCGGAATCTCGCCGATCTCGTAGAGATCCTTCAGCTGAGCCGCACCCCCGGCGATCGGCTGCACCGCAGCGCCCGCACCCATTGCGGACCCTCCCTCTGATATTGCACTGCACCGATCCTAACGGCGATCAGGATCGGGTCAAATAGACCAAAAGCAGGGCAACCGCGCGATCAAAAGGCAAGCAATGTCCGGCGTGCCCCGGCGTCACTCCTGCTCGGCCTTGACCGGCGCCGGAAGTCTGCCATTTCCGATCGATGCTGTTGGCCGGGCGAGGCTTTTCCCAGGGTGACCACCGTCCGGGATGCTGCTTAGGTCAAGGGTGACGCGTTCCGGAGGCTTGTCTACCATGCGGGTCCGCCGCGACGGGCGGATCCGCGCGGCCGGCGGGCGACGCGAGACTGAGGGAACGAGGGCGCCATGGGCGATCAGGCGATGGGAACGGCGCAACGCGACAAGCCATGGATCATCCGCACCTATGCGGGGCATTCCACCGCCGCGGATTCGAACGCCCTCTACCGGCGCAACCTCGCCAAGGGGCAGACCGGCCTGTCGGTGGCCTTCGACCTGCCGACCCAGACCGGCTACGACCCGGACCACGAACTCGCCCGCGGCGAGGTCGGCAAGGTCGGCGTCTCCATCGCGCATCTCGGCGACATGCGGACCCTGTTCCAGGACATCCCGCTCGCGCAGATGAACACGTCGATGACGATCAACGCGACGGCGCCCTGGCTGCTGTCGCTCTACCTGGCCGTGGCGGAGGAGCAGGGCGCGCCGATCGCGGCTTTGCAGGGCACCACCCAGAACGACATCATCAAGGAATACCTCTCGCGCGGCACCTACGTGTTCCCGCCCGCGCCGAGCCTTCGGCTGACCAAGGACGTGATCCTGTTCACGACCGCGAACGTGCCGAAGTGGAACCCGATGAACGTCTGCTCCTACCACCTGCAGGAGGCGGGGGCGACGCCGGTCCAGGAGCTCTCCACCGCGCTCGCCATCGCCATCGCGGTGCTCGACACCGTGCGGGCCGATCCGGATTTCGACGAGGCGAACTTCGAGGAGGTGGTCGGGCGCATCTCCTTCTTCGTCAATGCGGGCCTGCGGTTCATCACCGAGATCTGCAAGATGCGGGCGTTCAGCGATCTCTGGGACGAGATCACCCGCGACCGCTACGGCATCAAGGATCCCAAGAAGCGCATCTTCCGCTACGGGGTGCAGGTGAACTCCCTCGGCCTCACCGAGCAGCAGCCGGAGAACAACGTCCACCGCATCCTGATCGAGATGCTGGCGGTGACGCTCTCCAAGCGCGCCCGCGCCCGCGCCGTGCAGCTGCCGGCCTGGAACGAGGCGCTCGGCCTGCCGCGCCCCTGGGACCAGCAATGGTCCATGCGCATGCAGCAGATCCTCGCCTACGAGACCGACCTGCTCGAATTCGACGACATCTTCGACGGCTCGACGGTGATCGACGCCAAGGTCGAGGAGCTGAAGGCGCAGACCCGGGCCGAGCTGGAGCGGATCGCGGCGCTCGGCGGCGCGGTGGCGGCGGTGGAGACCGGCGCCCTCAAGCGCGCCCTCGTCGAATCGAATGCCCGGCGCATCGCGGCGATCGAGCGCGGCGAGCAGGTCGTGGTCGGAGTCAACCGCTTCGAGACGGGCGAGCCCTCGCCGCTCACCGCCGGGGACGGCGCCATCTTCACCGTGGCCGAGACCGTCGAGATGGAGGCGCAGGGCCGCATCCGCGCGTGGCGGGCGGAGCGCGACGCGGCGGCGGTGGCCAGGGCCCTGGACGATCTGGAGGCGGCCGCGCGCTCGGGCGCCAACATCATGCCGGTCTCGATCGCCTGCGCGAAGGCGGGCGTCACCACCGGCGAGTGGGGCCAGCGGCTGCGCGAGGTCTTCGGGGAGTACCGGGCGCCCACCGGCGTCACGCCGGAGACCTCCACCTCCGGCGCCGCCGAGGAGGCGCGCCTCCTGATCGCCGATCTCGGCGAGCGGCTCGGCGAGACGCCCAAGCTCGTGGTCGGCAAGCCGGGCCTCGACGGCCATTCCAACGGCGCCGAGCAGATCGCCCTGCGCGCCCGCGACGTCGGCTTCGACGTGACCTACGACGGCATCCGGCAGACGCCGGACGAGATCGTCGCCAAGGCGAAGGAGCGCGGCGCCCACGTCATCGGCCTGTCGATCCTCTCCGGCTCCCACGTGCCGCTGGTGCGCGAGGTGAAGGCGCGCTTGCGCCGCGAGGGGCTCGATCACGTCCCGGTGGTGGTCGGCGGCATCATCTCGCCGGAGGACGAGCTGGTCCTCAAGAACATGGGCGTCGCGGCCGTCTACACGCCGAAGGATTACGCCATCGACACGATCATGGTGGGCCTCGCCAAGGTGGTGGAGAGGGCGATCGCCAAGCGCGAGGCGGATGCGGCCTTGCCGAACCGCGAAGAGGTGTTCTGACCGCGGCGTCGGGGGGGCAGCCGCTCGCTGCCCCTCTCGTCCTGCGCGGCCGTGAGGCCCTCCCCAGGGCGGGGCGCTCCGGCTAAACCGGGGGCATGACGCTCCTGCCGCTCGCCGCCGTTCCGCTCGCCGCGCTCGCCGCCGCCGCGCTGATCCTCGCCCTGCATCCGCTCCTCGTGCGCTACGCCCTCGCGCGCCCGAACGCGCGGTCGAGCCACACGGTGCCCACTCCGCAGGGCGGCGGCATCGCGGTGATCGCCGCGGCGCTCGCCGTGGCGGCCGTCCTGTGGCCGCAGCCCCTCGGGGCGGAGGCAGCCACCGTCGCTCTCGCCGCGCTGGGGCTCGCGCTCGTCGGGGCCGTCGACGACATCCGGCCGCTGCCCGCCCTGCCGCGGCTCCTGCTCCAAGCGGTCGCGGTGGGCGGGGTGATTGCCGCGTCGGGGCCGCGCCTGTGGCCCGACCTGCCCGCCGGCCTCGAATGGGGGCTCTCCCTCCTCGCCGGCCTGTGGTTCGTCAACCTCGTCAACTTCATGGACGGGCTCGACTGGATGACGGTCGCGGAGGCGGTGCCGGTCCTCGGGGCGCTCGTCGCCTTCGGCCTCGCCGGCCTCCTGCCGCCGGCCCCGACACTGGCGGCGGCGGCGCTCCTCGGTGGAATCCTCGGTTTCGCGCCGTTCAACCGGCCGGTGGCGCGCCTCTTCCTCGGCGATGTCGGCTCTCTGCCGATCGGCCTCCTGCTCGCATGGCTGCTCTACCGCCTCGCGGGGCAGGGGGGCCTCGCCGCCGCGATCCTGCTGCCGCTCTACTACCTCGCCGACGCGACGCTCACCCTGACGCGGCGCCTGCTGGCGCGCGAGGCGGTCTGGCAGGCCCACCGCACGCATTACTACCAGCGCGCCACAACGAACGGCCACCGGGTGCCGGCGGTGGTCGGCACCGTCTTCGCGCTCAATCTCGGACTGGCGCTGCTCGCCGCCGCCACGTTGCTCTGGCCGTCCTGGCCCGTGGCCCTGTCCGCTCTCGCGCTCGGTGCAGCCCTCGTCGCCCGGGTGCTGCGCAGCTTCGCCACGCCCCGCCCCATCCCGGTGACCGCATGACCGCCCCGCTCATCGCCCTCACGGGCGCCACCGGCTTCATCGGCCGCCACCTGCTGCGGGATCTCACCGCGCGCGGCTACAGGGTCCGCGTCCTGCTGCGGCGTCCGGTCGAGCTGCCGCCCGGAGCGAGCGGCGCCGTGGTCGGCGACCTCGCCCGGCCGCAGAACATGGCGGCGGCCCTCGCGGGCGTCGACGCGGTGGTGCATTCGGCCGGCCTCGCCCACGCCATGTCGGGGGCGCCGGAGGACGATTACCGGACCTTCAACACCGAGGCGACGCGCGGCCTCGCCCAGGCCGCCGCGAAGGCGCGGGTGCGCCGCTTCGTGTTCCTGTCCTCCATCCGGGCGCAATGCGGGCCCTCGGCACCCGGCGTGCTCACCGAGGCCGCTGCGCCGGCCCCCACCGATGCCTATGGCCGCTCGAAGCTCGCCGCCGAGGAGGCGCTCGCGGAGGTCGGGATCGATTTCGCCGCCCTGCGTCCCGTTCTGGTCTACGGCCCCGGCGTGAAGGGCAACATGGCGGCCCTCCTCGCGCTGGCGGCGCGACCCGTCCCCCTGCCGCTCGGCGGGCTCAAGGGGCGCCGCTCCATCGTCTCGGTGGAGAGCCTCGCGGGGGCGATCGATGCGGTGCTGCGCGCGCCGGGCGAGCTGCGCCGGCCCTTCATCGTGACGGAGGCGGATCCGCTCACCGTCCCGGAGATGCTCGCCGCCCTGCGAGCCGGCCTCGGGCGCCCCGCCGGCCTGCTGCCGGTGCCGGCCGGCCTGGTCTCGGCGGCCCTGCGCCTCGCGGGGAAGGCGGAGTTCAGCGAGCGCCTCGCCGGCTCGCTGATGGCGCGGGCGGACGCGCTCGCCGCCCTCGGCTGGGCGCCCCCGCATGGCAGCCGGGAAGGGCTCGAAGCCCTCGCCCGGCATCACGCGTCTCATCCGGTTTCCGGATGATCGCTTCGCGATGCGGAAACCGGCCTCGCTCAGGCGCCGCGCGGGCTCGTGATACGGTTTCCGAAAGTGATCGTCCGGAAACCGTATCATCCGGTTTCCGGTTGATCGCTGCGCAATCGCGTCGCGACGCAGTGAACCGTATCATTCCTCGTCGAGATCGTCCTGACGGATGCCGTAGCGCTGCTCGAGATTCACGGAGGGCCGCACCGCGCGCTCGCCGTTCTCGCGCGGGGGCGCCTCGCCGGCCGGGCCCGGCCGCAGCGGGCGGGTCGGGCGGTCGCCCTGGTCCCGGCCGATCCGCGGGATCAGGTGCACGATGTCGACGAAGTCGTCGGCTTGGCGGCGCAGGTCGTCGGCCACCATCGGCGGCTGCGTCTGGATGGTGGAAACCACGGTCACCCGCACGCCCCGCCGCTGCATCGCGGCCACCAGCGGCTTGAAGTCGCCGTCGCCGGAGAACAGGACCATGTGGTCGATATAGGGGCTGAGTTCGAGGGCATCGATCGTCAGCTCGATGTCCATGTTGCCCTTCACCTTGCGGCGGCCGCTCGAGTCGGTGAACTCCTTGGCGGGCTTCGTCACCACGCGGTAGCCGTTGTAATCGAGCCAGTCGATCAGCGGGCGGATCGAGGAATATTCTTGGTCTTCGACAAGTGCTGTATAGTAGAAGGCGCGGACAAGTTGCTCGCGTGTTTTGAAGTCTGACAGAAGTTTCCGATAATCGATGTCGAAGCCAAGCGCTTTCGTGGTGGCGTAGACGTTAGCGCCATCGATGAAGAGGGCGCTGCGCTGATATGTCATTTGTTATTCCTGACCGCCCGAAAGTGATGGGCGCAACAACGGCGACGCGGCTCCGCAAACTTGGCGCTACGATAAATGGTGGAATGATCCTTAAAACATCCACCGCTGGCGGCGCGCCGGCCTGCGGTCTTGCAATACGTTCGAGGTAAGGAGCGCTGCCGCCCGGTGTCAAGCTGACGAGACGCGATTCACGCGGAAGAATGACGCGAAATCCGATTGAACACTCCGAAATGGCACACGTGATCGACGATCGCGTCTCCATCGGGTGCCCGGGCGCGCATCGGCCCCGGGCTGAAGGCGTCCGGGAGGGGAGCCAACGGCCCCTCTACGCCACCGTGATGGCGCGGCTCCCCGGCTTCACGGCCGGGATCGCGGCGAGTTCCGGCGGGAGCTGGTCGGCGGGATAGTTCGGGATGTCGAGGGTGGCGAGCGCCACCAAGGGGGCACCGAGATCGGCCCGGCCGCCCGAGCGGTCGATGAGGCAGGCCGCCCCCACGATCTCGCCCGGCTCCGCCCGGAGCGCGGCGAGGCATTCCCGGGACGAGAGGCCCGTGGTGACGATGTCCTCGACCATCACCGCGCGGGAGCCGGCCGGGATGCTGAAGCCGCGGCGCAGCTGGAACGGGCCGCCGGGATCGCGCTCGACGAAGATGGCCTTGGCGCCGAGGGCCCGGGCGGTCTCGTAGCCCGGCACGATGCCGCCGATGGCCGGCGAGACCACGATGTCGACGGCGCCGTAGCGCTCCCGGATCAGCGCGGCGAGGCCGGCGCAGACCCGCGCGGTGCGCACCGGGTCGCTGAAGATCGCCATCTTCTGCAGGAAGACCGCGCTGTGCAGGCCCGAGGACAGGACGAAGTGGCCTTCGAGCAACGCGCCCGCGGCGCGGAATTCTTCGAGCAGGGCGTCGGGCGTCATCGCGCAGGGCTCCTCCGGGTCGGCATCCGGCGGCTTGTGACAGGGGCCGGGGCGGCACGCAACGGGCCCCTCCCGCCGTCCAGGGCCATCGCTTCAGCGATGGCCCCGTCCCTCGATCCTCATCCGTTCACCCGGTCGACCCGGCTCACCACGCGCTTGGCCCGCAATTCCGAGACGATGGCGTTGAGGTGCTTCAGGTCCCAGACCGAGAGGTCGATCAGCACGTCCGTGAAGTCCTGGCTGCGCCGCTTCATCGAGATGTTGTCGATGTTGCCATCGTGGTCGGCGATCACCTGGGCGATCTGCGCGAAGCTGCCGGGCTCGTTGATCGATTGCAGGGCGATGCGGGCCGGGAAGCGCTGGTTCGCGCCGCCATCCACGTCCCAGCGCACGTCGAGCCAGCGGTCGGGCTCGTTGTCGAAGTCGGCCAGCGCCGGCGACTGGATCGGGTAGATGGTCACGCCCTCGCCGGGGGTGAGGATGCCGACGATGCGGTCCCCCGGCACGGCGCCGCCCTCGGGGGCGAAGCGCACCGGCAGGTCGCGGTCGAGGCCGCGGATCGGGATCGCGCCCCCGCCGCCCTCCGCGCGGCCCTTGCCCGGCCAGGTGAGGCGCACGGTCTGGTCCTTGTCGAGGGAGAGGCGTCCGGCGCCGTTCACGTGCGGCTTCGGCCCGGTGGCGGCCGGCTGGCTGCGGCGCTCGTCCTTGTAGTCGGGATAGACCGCCTTCACCACGTCGCCGGAGAACATCTCGCCCCGGCCCACCGCCGCGAACACGTCCTCCGCGGAGGTGCGGGCGAGGCGGGGGAGGGCGCCGCGCAGCTTCTCGTCGGAGAAGTTCTTGCCGGCGCGCTCGAAGGCGCGGTCGAGGATCTGGCGCCCGAGCCCCGCATATTGCCGCCGCACCGCCGAGCGGGTGGCCCGCCGGATCGCCGCCCGCGCCTTGCCGGTGACGACGAGGGATTCCCAGGCGGCGGGAGGCGTCTGGCCGTCCGCGCGCACGATCTCGACCTCGTCGCCGTTCTGCAATTCGGTGAGGAGCGGGGCGATGCGGCCGTTGATCTTGGCGCCGACCGCGGCGTTGCCGAGTTCGGTATGGACCGCGTAGGCGAAGTCGATCGGCGTCGCCCCGCGCGGCAGGGCGATCAGCCGGCCCTTCGGCGTGAAGCAGAAGACCTGGTCCTGGAACAGCTCGAGCTTGGTGTGTTCCAGGAACTCCTCGGGGCTGTCGCCCTCGGCGAGGAGTTCGATGGTGCGGCGCAGCCACTGGTAGGCGCCGCTCTCGGTGGCGAGGTGGGGCGAGCCGTCCTTGTAGAGGGCGTGCGCGGCGATGCCGTACTCGGCCACCTCGTCCATCTCGGACGTCCGGATCTGCAACTCGACGCGCTGGCTCTTCGGACCGATCACCGTGGTGTGGATCGAGCGGTAGTCGTTCTGCTTGGGCGTCGAGATGTAATCCTTGTAGCGTCCCGGCACCATCGGCCAGGTCGTGTGCACCACGCCGAGCGCCCGGTAGCAGGTATCGACCGCATCCACGATGACCCGGAAGCCGAAGATGTCGGACAATTGCTCGAAGGCGACCGACTTGCGCTCCATCTTGCTCCAGATGGAGTAGGGCCGCTTCTGGCGGCCCTTCACCAGCGCGGTGATGCCGGTGGCGGCGAGGCGCTGGACGAGGTCGCGCTCGATGCTCTCGACGAGGCGCTCGGTCTTGGCGGTGAGGTCGTCGAGCCGCTTGCTGATCGTCGCGTAGACATCGGGCTTCAGGTTGCGGAAGGAGAGATCCTCCAACTCCTCTCGCATCTCCTGCATGCCCATGCGGCTCGCCAGCGGCGCGTAGATGTCCAGGGTTTCCTGGGCGATGCGGACGCGCTTCTCCGGCGGCATGTGCTGGAGGGTGCGCATGTTGTGCAGCCGGTCGGCGAGCTTGACCAGGAGCACGCGCACGTCCGCCGCGATGGCGAGCAGCAGCTTGCGGAAGTTCTCGCCCTGGGCGGCCTGCTTCGAGACGAGATCGAGCCGCTTGATCTTGGTGAGCCCGTCGACGAGGGTGCCGATCTCGGGCGTGAAGATGCGGTCGATCTCCTCCAGCGTCGCGGCCGTGTCCTCGACGGTGTCGTGCAGCACCGCCGCCACGATGGTGGCGTCGTCGACGCGCAGCTCGGTCAGGATCGCGGCGACTTCGAGCGGGTGCGCGAAGAACAGGTCACCGGACGCGCGCATCTGCGAGCCGTGCGCCCGCATGGCGTACACGTAGGCCCGGTTGAGCAGCGCCTCGTCGGCCGTTGGATTGTAGGCCTTCACCCGCTCGACGAGTTCGTACTGGCGCATCATCCGCCGGTGATCTCCTGACACGCAGCCTCTCTCCAAGGCGCGCCGTCGCGCAGAGGGAGCCGAGCAGACCTCGCGGACGACGCTTGAGGGGATGCCCGACTATCGGGGGGAAATCGCCTTCGCGCCAGATCCTTCTCGTCGCAAGGCCGCGGAACAGCCCTGCCCGAAACGCAAGAACCCGGCGCAAGGGCCGGGTTCCTGTTCAGTCCTGTGCATCCCGGGGATGACGGCGTCAGTCGCCCTCTTCCTCGGTCTCGGTCGGCGGGGCGAGGTTCTCCAGGCCGCGGAGCAGGTCCTCCTCGCTCATGCGGTCGAACTGGATGTCGCGGTCGTCGCCGCCGGACGCCTGCGGGGCCACCGCCGCCGCGGCGGGCGAGCTCGACAGCAGCGGAACGGCCTCGGCCTCCGGTTCGTCGACCTCGACGTATTTCTGGAGCGAGTGGATCAGCTGCTCCTTGAGATCGTCCGGGGTGATGGTCTCGTCGGCGATCTCGCGCAGGGCCACGACCGGGTTCTTGTCGCGGTCGCGGTCGACGGTCAGGGGCGCGCCGGACGACAGCAGCCGGGCCCGATGGCCGGCGAGCAGCACGAGCTCGAACCGGTTCTCGACCTTGTCGATGCAATCTTCAACGGTGACGCGAGCCATGCGCGGCTCCTTCCTTCAAGACGGTCGGCGTGTCGGGAAAGCGCCTCTCTACACGAGATGCCATTATGCAACAAGCACCGCTCCTCGCCCGGACAGGATGAGGAATCATGGTGAAGCCAAGGTGACGGCGCGTTGCGGCAAGCGCAGCGGCCTCCCGCGTCGGAGTGCGGTGGGTCACAGTCCGCTGTCCGCCATCCGATCACAATCCGGCCATGCTCGAGGTTCGCGATCATGGCCCGCCGCTCCCTGTGTCTGTTCGCCCTGCTCTGCGTCGCCGATGCGATCGTCGTTCACGGGCGGGGACCGCGCCCGATCTGCCTCTCGCACCCGGAGGTCGAGGTGAAGCGGATCGGCCGGTCGATGCCGGCCTGATGGCCGATGCGCGGTGGATATCGCCGCGTCACCTCGGCTCCGGTTCGCGCTATGGTGAGCGCGGAGACGTGAAGGGGAGGGGACGAGATCCATGGCCACGACCGCGGACACCACCACCGAGCAGCCGTCCGGCGACCTCACCGTGCGCACCATCGCGATGCCGGCGGACACCAACGCGAACGGCGACATCTTCGGCGGCTGGGTGATGTCGCAGATGGATCAGGCGGGCGGCATCGCCGGCGTGGAGCGGGCGCAGGGGCGCGTCGTCACGGTGGCGGTCGAGGGGATGAACTTCATCCGCCCCGTCCGGGTCGGGGACGTGCTCTGCGTCTACACGCAGGTCATCCAGGTCGGCCGCACCTCCATGCGCATCGCGATCGAGGCCTGGGCGCGGCGCTTCCGCACCCGGCATCGCGAGAAGGTCACGCAGGCGACCTTCACCTTCGTGGCGATCGACGACGAGGGCCGTCCGCGCCCGGTGCCGCCCGCGCCGCAGACCGCGCGGCCATGATGGGGCCGTCAAGGCAGGGCAGGCATGCCGGCGTGGCAAGGGACCTTTCAGGTCTTGGCGCATTGATGAGGTCGGCCGCGCGATGCGGTTCCCGGAGTCCCGCATGTTCGAAACCTGGGTCGAAGCTGTCCTGCTCTCCGTGGAGGCGCAGGGCGTGATCGCGCAACGCCTCGTGAAGCTCGCCGCCTGGGACGTCGCGGCGGTCGCCGAGGCGCACCAGATGGTGAGCGAGAAGGTGCTCGCCGGCATCGAGGCCTCGGGCACGCTGCTCGCGGGCGGCAGCCTGGGCGCCGTGCTGGTCCGCTACCGCGAGCACGTCGCCGCGAACGCCGCGCGCCTCGCCCTGCCGCCGCCAGTCGAGTGAGCGCGCCCTTCGCGTGTCAGGCCTGCGGGGCCTGCTGCGCCTACTCGGCCGAGTGGCCGCGTTTCTCGATCGAGGACGACGCGGCGATCGCGGCGATCCCGGCGGCCTTCGTGGACGACCCGGCTGGGCGCATGCGCTGCGAGGGCGACCGTTGCAGCGCGCTCGCCGGCGAGATCGGCCGCTCGGTGGCCTGCCGCGTCTACGCGGTGCGGCCCGAGGTCTGCCGGACCTGCGAGCCGGGCGACCCGGAATGCCTGATGGCCCGGCGGCGGTTCGGCCTGCCGGTGCCGGAGCCCGCAGCCCTCTGATACGGTTTCCGGAAGATCACTGTCGGAAACCGGATCACGAGCCCGCGCGGCGCCTGAGCGAGGCCGGTTTCCGCATCGCGAAGCGATCATCCGGAAACCGTATGAGGCCGTGACGTCCTGAGCTCTTGTGCCGGAGCCTGCGCGGCGGCACATCCGGCCCATGATCGATCATCCCACCCGAGACGTCGGTTTCGGGGTCTACCTGCACTGGCCGTTCTGCGCGGCGAAGTGCCCGTATTGCGACTTCAACAGCCACGTGCGCCACGCGCCGCCCGACGAGACGGCGTGGCGCGAGGCCTTCGCGCGCGAGATCGCGCATGTCGCCGGCCTCACGCCCGGCCGCACGGTGACCAGCATCTTCCTCGGGGGCGGCACGCCGTCCCTGATGCAGCCCGCGACGGTCGGCGCGCTCCTCGACGCGGTGGCGGGGGCCTGGGGCCTCGCGCCCGACATCGAGATCACCCTCGAAGCCAATCCGACGAGCGTCGAGGCCGAGCGGTTCCGCGGCTACCGGCTGGCGGGCGTCAACCGGGTCTCCCTCGGCGTGCAGGCGCTCGACGACGCCTCGCTCAAGCGCCTCGGCCGGCTGCACAGCGCCGCGGAGGCGATGATCGCGGTGGAGACCGCCGCGCGCCACTTCGCGCGCACCTCCTTCGACCTGATCTACGCCCGGCCCGGGCAGACGCCCGCCGCCTGGGCGGCCGAGCTGCGCGAGGCGATCGCCCGGGCGGCCGAGCATCTCTCGCTCTATCAGCTGACGATCGAGGAGGGCACGCCGTTCCACGGCCTTGCGGCGGCGGGCAAGCTCGTCACGCCGGACGAGGACACGGCCCGGGCGCTGTTCGACGTGACGCAGGAGGTCTGCGCGGGGGCGGGCCTGCCGGCCTACGAGATCTCGAACCATGCCCGGCCGGGCGCCGAATCCCGGCACAACCTGCTCTATTGGCGCTACGGTGAATATGCGGGCATCGGCCCCGGCGCCCATGGCCGACTCGTCCTGCCGGAGGGCCGCACCGGGACGGTGACGGAGCGCGCGCCGGAGGCGTGGCTCGCCCGGGTCGCCCGCGAGGGGCACGGCATCGTGGCGACGGAGCCGCTCGGTCCGGCGGAAGAGGGGGACGAGTTCCTGCTGATGGGCCTGCGCCTGACGGAAGGCATCGATCCCGCGCGCTTCGCGGCCCTGTCCGGCCGGCCGGTCGATCCGGAGCGGCTCGGCGGGCTGGTACGGGAAGGGCTGGTGCGGGTGACGCAAGCCGGCCGGATCGCCGCGACCCCGAAGGGCGCCCCGGTGCTGAACGCCCTGGTGGCCGAACTCGCCGCCTGACCGGCGTTTCCGCCGTTCCATCCCGGGCGCTACGTCCCCGATGGCCCGAGCGCCCGCGGGGCGGGGCTGACGATGGTGGTGCTGCCGTTGCGGATCTCGAACACGGCGAGCGCCCGCTCGCTCGATCCCTCGGTCCTGAACCGGAAGGTGCCGTCGATCCCCGCGAAGCCGGAGGGATTGGTGAGCGTCGTCTCGCTGAAGCGCTGCGACCCGTATTGCCGGTTGAGCGCGGCGGCGAGCGACACCGCGTCGTAGGCGAGCGAGGCCACCCGCACCGGCTCGGCTCCGTACCGCGCCCGGTAGCGCTGCGCGAAATTGGCGTAGCCGGCCGGATCGACGGTGGCGAACCAGCCGCCCTGGAGGGCCGGCAGCGCGAAGACGCGCGGGTCGTTCCAGATCGCGGTGCCGACCGGTCGGACCCGGGCCGGATTGAAGCCCGCGCGGGTCAGCGCGCCCGCCGTGCCGGACAGGCCCTCGGGCGTGTCGGGCAGGAAGAGGGCGTCGGCCTGGGCGCCCGGTCCGGTGATGAGCGGCGCGAGCCGCCCGACCGCCGCCGCCGGGTTTCCGGCCGGATAGCGTTCCAGGGCGACCACGCGCCCGCCCTTGCGGGCGACGGCCTCGCGGAACTGCGCCTCGACCACGGTGCCGTAGGTCGTCTCGGGGATCAGCGCCGCGAAGGAGCGCCGGCCCGCCGCGGCCAGCTCGTCGACGACGCGGTCGACCTCGGGCTGTGGCAGGAAGCTCAGCAGGTAGACGCCCCGCGCGGCCACGCTGGCATCCGTCGAGAAGGCGATCACCGGCTTGCCGGCGCTGCGCGCGGTCGCAGCGGCCGCCTGCACGCTGCCGGCGAACAGGGGGCCGATCACCAGCTCGGCGCCCTCGGCGACGGCCGCCGCGGCCGCCTCGCGGGCGCCGTCGGGCGTGCCGCGGTCGTCCTTCACCAGGAGCTTCAGGTCGGGATTCTGGAATTCCTGCACGGCGAGGTCGGCGGCGTTGCGCATGGCCGCGCCCGCGGTGGCGCCGGGCCCGGTGAGCGGCAGGATCAGCGCCACCTTGACGGTGCCCGACCCGATCGCCGCGGCATCGCCGGCCGCCGGAGGCGGAGCCTCCGCCACCGGCCGGGTCGCCATCACCGGACTGACCCCGCGGCCGCAGGACGCCAAGCCGAGGGCGAGCGCAAGGCTCGCGATCAGTCGCCCCGTGCGCATCGCCGCCATCGCCCCCGCTCCCCCGCCGCAGCACCGGCGATCGGCCGGCCGCATCTGGTCTCCCCGGCGCATGGTAACGATCGCACATCGCGCCGTGAAGGATGACGAGGGTCGCGGGCCGGGTGATCCCCATGGTCAGCGGGGCCGCAATCGTGCGAGATACCGGCCATGAGCGACCGCGCCGACGATTCCGCCCGCCGTTCCGACGCACCCGGCCGAGGGCCGGCGGTGTTCACCGCCTTCGGCCTCGCCGCCGAGGCCGAGCGGCTGAGCCCGGGGCTGCACGTGGTGGCGACCCCGATCGGCAACCTGAAGGACGTGACCTTCCGGGCGCTCGGCACCCTCGCGGCGGCGGATGCGGTTCTGGCGGAGGATACCCGCGTCACCCGCACGCTGCTCGCGCATTACGGCATCACCACGCCGCTCCTGTCCTATCACGAGCATTCGGGCGAGTCGGTCCGGGAGCGCATGGTGGCGCGCATGCGGGCCGGCGAGGCGCTCGCCCTCGTCTCCGATGCCGGCACGCCGCTCGTCTCCGATCCCGGTTTCAAGCTCGTGCAGGCGGCCATCGCCGCCGGGCTCGCCGTCACCCCGGTGCCCGGCCCCTCCGCCGCGATCACGGCGCTCATGGCGGCGGGCCTGCCGACGGACCGGTTCTTCTTCGAGGGCTTCCTGCCGCAGAAGGCGGGGGCGCGGCGCAACCGCCTCGCGGCGCTGGCGGGGGTGCCCGGCACCCTCGTGCTGTTCGAGGCTCCGCACCGGCTGCCCGAGATGCTGGCCGATGCGGCCGAGACCCTGGGCGGCGAGCGCCCCGCCGCGGTGGCCCGGGAACTCACCAAGCTGTTCGAGACCGTGCGGCGCGGCGACCTCGCCGCCCTCGCGGCGGAATTCGCGGCCTCCGGCCCGCCCAAGGGCGAGGTGGTGGTGGTGATCGGCGCCGCCGTCGAGGGCGCGCCCGGCCCGGAGGCGGATGCCGAACTCGACGCGCGGCTCCTCGCGGCCCTCGCCCGCCACTCGATCAAGGATGCGGCGGCGCTCGTCGCCGACGAGACCGGCCAGAAGCGCCGCGACGTCTATGCCCGCGCGCTCGCCCTCACGCGGCGCGCCGATGACGAGACCTGAGGATGCGGCGGCGCGCCGCCGCCGGGCGACCTACCTGCGCGGGCACGGGGCCGAGCGGCTGGCGCTGCTGGCGCTTCTCCTGAAGGGCTACCGGCCGCTCGCCCGGCGCTTCGCGGCGGGGGGCGGCGAGATCGATCTCGTTGTGCGGCGCGGCAACGTCGTCGCCTTCGTGGAGGTGAAGGCCCGCCCGACCCTCGATCAGGCGGCGATCGCGATCGACGCGCGCAAGCGCCGCGCCTTCTCGCGCGCCGCACGCGCCTGGATCGGCCGGCATCCCTGGAGCGCCGGCCTCACCCTGCGGGCCGATGCGGTCTTCGTGGCGCCGCGGCGCTGGCCGCGCCACCTCGTCTCGGCTTTCGAGCTTGAGATGCCCTGAGGCCAGTTGGCAAACCATCCCGCACCGTTCATGTTCCGTGCAGCGCAGCATGGCTACGGTTTTGCCCGGAACCGTCCGGAGGACATCATGCGGAGTGGGTTCGGCTGCGAGGCCTGCGGCAGCCCGGCGGTGCGGTTCCCGGCCGTGCTGCACGACGACGCGCCGATTCAGTGCGATGGCTGCGGCTGCACCCTGATGGCGTGGGGAGCCTTCAAGCGGCGCGTCGAGGCGGCGACGACGCCGGACGGCGAGCCCGGCGAGGAGGGGGCTGCGCTCAGCCCCGGCTGCCTTGGATCGCCGCGATCAGGGTGCGCTTGAGGTCCTGCTGGCTGAAGGGCTTCTGCACCACGGGCCGGTCGCGGAACGGCTCGCGGATGCCGGCTCCGCCATAGCCCGTCGAGAAGACGATCGGCAGCCCGCGGCGCACCACCGCCTCGGCAACGGGATAGATCGGCTCGCCCGCCACGTTGACGTCGAGGATCGCGACCGCGAAGCTCTCCTTCTCGGCCATTTCGAGAGCCGTGCTCAGCCGGGCGGCCGGGCCCACGATATCGCAGCCGAAATCGAGGAGCATGTCCTCCAGGAGCATCGAGATGGCCGCTTCGTCCTCGACGACGAGAACGCGGGCCCCATTCAGAATCTGGTCGCTTGTTTCCGTGCTCACGCCGGAGGCTCTTTCCTCAACGCCTCGCATCGAGGCCACGCTGTCATCCTGCGGATGGTCTGGATCACCCGCGACCGCCGGGCGGCGTATCCGCGTGCCCGCGCTTGCCGCGGAACCATGCCCCCGCGCACCGCGGCGGCCGTTGAGGCGTCGCCCGGAACGGGGCCTATGTCAAGCGTCGCCGCAGTCGATCTCCCGTCGCTTCAAGTCGCGCGGATGACCGGATGAAAACACCGCCCGCACCCTTCTTCCGGCCCATCATGCCGGCCCGCCGCGGCCTGCTTCTCGGCGCCGCCGCGGCGGCTCTCGGCGGGCGGGCGGCGGGTGCCGCGGAGACGCCCGTCACCGTGGCCTCGAAGGGTGATGCGGAAGGCACGCTGCTCGGCCAGATGATCCTCCAGACGCTGGGCCGCCTGGGCATTCCGACCGTGAACCGGCTGCAGCTCGGCCCGACGCGGATCGTCCGCACCGCGCTCCTCGCGGGCGAGATCGACGGCTACCCGGAATATACCGGCAATGCGGCGTTCTTCTCCGGGACGGAGACCGACCCGGCCTGGACCCGCGCGCCGAGCGCCGCCGCCGCGGCGCGACGCTTCGACGCCCCGCACGGGCTGACGTGGCTCACGCCCGCCCGGGCCAACAATTCCTGGCAGATCGCCGTGCGCGGCAGCCTCGCCCGGGCGGAGGGCCTCGCTAGCATGGACGACTTCGCCCGGGCCGTGGGCCGCGGGCTGATCGAACTCGCCGCCTCGGCCGAGTTCGTGGAGAGCCCGGCGGCGCTGCCCGCCTACGAGCGGGCCTACGGCTTCGTCCTGCCGCGGGAGCGCATCGTCACCTTGCCCGGCGGTGATACCTCAGTCACCCTGCGCGCCGCCGCCCAGGGCATCAGCGGGATCAATGCGGGGATGGTCTACGGCACCGATGGAGCCATCACCGCCTTGGACGTGGTGGTGATGGCCGATCCGAAGGGCGCCCAGATCATCTACGAGCCCGCGCCGCTCTTCCGCAACGCCGCCCTGGCGCGCTATCCCGCCATCGCACCGGCCCTCGACCGGGTCTTCGCCGGGCTCGATCTGGCGATCCTGCGCCGCCTCAACGCGGCGATCACCGTCGAGGGCGAGACCCCCGAGGCGGTGGCGCGGCGCCATCTCGGGTGAGGCCGGCACGATGCCCGCTGCCCAGGACCGACGATCGCTCCCGCTCCTCGCCCTCGCGGCGGCGTCCTGCGCGGCGGCGGCGCTCGCGGGGCTGCCCTTCCTGACCCTGGCGCCGAACCGGCTGGTGCCGGGCGCGCCGGCCGCCGCCGGCTGGGCCGGCATCGCCGCACCCCTTGGCTTCCTCGCCGCGGGGCTGCTCTGGCGCCGCCACGCGGCTTTGGCGCTCGCCGCCGCGCTCGCGGGCCTCGCCGTCCTGAGCGTCGGCGTGGGGCTCGGAACCGCCGCGCTCGTCGCCGGGCAGCCGGCGGCGGCGCGGGCCTCGCTGGGAGCGGGCGCCTGGATCGCCGGCTTGGCGCTCGGCGTCGTCGCCGCGCGGGCGGCGGCATTCCTGCACGCGGCCGGTGCGCTGGCGCTCGTCGCATCCGGGCTCGCCCTCGCGGCGGCGGTCCGGCTCGGGCTGTTCGATTCCCTCTCCCTGGTGGTGGAGTACCGGGCCCGGGCAGGGACGGTGAATACCGCCATCCTCGACCATCTCGCGCTCGCCGGGGGCGCGCTGGCGCTCGCCGCCGTGGCGAGCGTCCCGCTCGCCCTGCTCCACCTGCGCCGGGGGTTCGCCGCGCGCCTGATCGATGCGGCGCTCAACGGGATCCAGGTCGTGCCGGCGCTGGCGCTCTTCGCCGCCCTGGTCTCGCTGCTCTCGGGCCTGCTCGCGCTCCTGCCCGGTCTGCGGGTCATCGGCCTCGGGGCGATCGGCCCGACCCCGGCCGTCATCGGCACCGCCGCCTATCTCGCCCTGCCGCTGGTCCGCAGCCTCGCGGCCGGCCTCTCCGCCGCGGATCCGACCGTCGTCGAGACCGCGCGCGCCCTGGGCCTCACCCCCGCGCAGGTGCTGCTGCGGGTGCGCCTTCCGCTCGGCGCGCCGATCCTCCTCGGCGGCGTCCGGGTCGGGGCGGTGCAGAGCATCGGGCTGGTGACGCTCGGCGGCCTCGTCGGCGCGGGCGGGCTCGGCGCGGTGGTCTTCGACGGGATGGCGCAGTTCGCGCCGGACCTGATCGTGCTCGGCGCCGCGCCGGTGATCGCCCTCTCGCTGGCGGCCGATCGCGGCCTCGCGGCCCTCGGCTCCCGCGCGGGAGGTGCCGCATGAGCCCGCGCTGGTCACCCGCCCTCGGCAGCGCGGCGGCCGGACTTCTTCTCGCCGGGGCGGCGCATCCGATCGTTGCCGGGCGCATCGCCGGATGGGTCGGTCTGTCGGCGGGCGCGCCGGTGCCGGTCGACCGGCTGCTCTGGCTCGCCGAGCACCACCTGCTCCTCGCGCTCGCGGGCTTCGCGCTCGCGGGCGGCCTCGGCCTGGGGCTCGGCGTTCTCGCCGCCCGGGCGGGCGGGGGACGGCTGCGGGGGCCGATCGACGCGCTCGCCGCCGCCGCCCAGGCCGCGCCGCCGGTCGCGGTGATCGGGCTCGCGCTGCCGGTGCTCGGCTTCGGGGCGCCGCCGACGCTGCTGGCGCTCGCCGCCTACGGGCTGATGCCGGTGCTGCGCGCCACCAGCGACGCCCTGGAGACCGTGCCGGAAGAAGTGCGCGCCGCCGCGACCGCCATGGGCCTGACGCCCGCGCAGGTGTTCTGGCGCGTGGACCTCCCCCTCGCGGCAGGCCCGATCCTCGCCGCCCTGCGGGTGGTGATGGTGCTGGCGGTGGCGACCGCCGCGGTCGGCGCCCTCGCCGGCGCGCCGACTCTCGGTACGCCGATCGTGGTCGGGTTGCAGAACCAGAACGGCCTGCCGCTGCTGCAGGGGGGCGCGGCCGCGGCCGCGCTCGCCTTCCTGTCCGACGCCGTCGTTCTCGCGCTCATGGCGGCCCTGCGGCGGCCGGAGGATCCTCCGTGAGCGTTGGCCGTCCATCCCACCCGCGCCCTGAGGATGAGGACACGGGTGATACGGTTTCCGGACGATCACTTTCGGAAACCGTATCACGAGCCCGCGCGGCGCCTGAGCGAGGCCGGTTTCCGCATCGCGAAGCGATCATCCGGAAACCGTATGAGGGACTATGTGACGCCTGGGAGCGCCACGAGCAGTCAGCCAGGCTCGCCACGGACCTGACGGTGCGACCAGCGTCCTGCCTGGGATCCCCCGGGTCGCGTTCCGCTCACGCGTCCTGCGCCCGGGCGGCGGTTCGGCTCAACCGCCGATCTCGACGGTCGCGCCCCGGGCCACGTGACGGGCGAGGTCGCGGGCGTCCCAGTTGGTCAGGCGGATGCAGCCATGCGAGGCCGCCTTGCCGACCTTCTCCGGATCCGGCGTGCCGTGGATGCCGTAGGATTCCGCCGAGAGGTCGATCCAGACGACGCCGACCGGATTGTTGGGGCCGGGCCGGATGGTGAACTTGTGCTTCGCCCCCACCCCCTTGAAGCCGTATTTCGGGTCGTAGGTGTAGTCCGGGTCGAAGGCGATGCCCTTCACGGTGAAGGTGCCCTCCGGCGCGGGCTTCTCCTCGCTGCCGACGGAGGCCGGATAGACCGCCACGAGGGTGCCGTCGCCCGCATAGGCCCGCAGCTGGAGCGCTTCCTTGTCGACGACGATCCGCTGGACCTTCGGCTCCTCGGGGAGGCTCTTGGCATCCGGCTTGCCCACGCTCATCGGAGGCAGGGCCGCCACGGTGATCACCGTGCCGGGCTTGTCGAGGGCCTTGCCGGGATTCAGGGCCTCGAGCAGCGCGCGGCTCATGTGGAAGCGCTCGGCGAGCATCTCGGCCGGGCCCGTGTAGGACAGGGCCTTGAGGTCGGCCTGCTCCTCCATCTTGTCGGGGATCGTCTCCGCGAAGGGGCCGGCCGCGTCCTTCTCGGTGATCGTGTAATCCGTGAGCACCGGATCCTGGCTCGTGCCCGCCAGCGCGTCCCAGAGCGCGCCGTCGAGCCGGCCCGTCGCCGTCTTGCCCTTGCCCTCGTCCCGGGCCTCGGCGAAGGCCTTGAGCGCGCCGTCGAAATTGCTGCCGTCGCGCCCGTCGATGACGCCCGGCGAGAAGCGGGCCCGGTCGAGGAGCACCTGCGCCTTGATCAGCAGGGGATCGGGCCGCTTGCTTCCGTCCTTGGTGGCCGGCTTGCGGCCGGGCTCGAAGCGCGCCGCGTTGACGGTGTCGCGGTCGAGGGCCGTCTCGGCCGCAGCCGCGGCTCCGGCCAGCATGACCAGCGCCGCCATTCCGCACAAAACCCGTCGCATCGTTCGCCTCCGCCATCGCGCCCGCCTCAAGCCGCCGGGACGGCTTTCGTTCCACGTTATTGGCAGAGGCGGTGCCCGGCCGGCCGCTCGCGCTCGTCGAGGTGGAGGTGGTTGCCATGGGCCGCGTCCGATCCGGGGCCCAGTACCGTGCGGAAGAAGGTGCAGGCCTTCGCCCGCACGGCCGCCTGGAAGGCGAATTCGGGCGTGCCGGCGGCGCCCGCGCCGATCGTCACCGGCTCGCGGCCCTCGAAGGTGAAGCCCATCACATCGACGCCGTTCGCGAAGGCATGCTCGCTCAGCTTGGCGTCCGGGTCGTGGTTCTGGCCGCGGCACTCGTAGGACGTGGCGATGCGCACGATGCGGGGCGCACGGCCGAGACCGCGCTCGGCGAGCACCCGCACCTCCGTGCTCCACCGCGCCAGGGCCTCGGCGGCCGGGCAGGTGAGGGTGGCGGCGGGCGTCACCTGGAGCCCGTCCGGCAATTCGGTGATCCGCAGCGGTTTCTGCGCGCCGCAGAGCCCGTCCGAGAGGGGCGGCAGCGGCTCGGCCTTCACCCCGAGCCGCTCCAGCCGGCGCAGGCAGGCGGTGTCGTCGGGGATCACGGGGGCGGCCGGACCCGCGGGCAGGTCGGCGGGCCGCTCGGGCGGCAGGGGAGCGGGCTCGGCCGGAGGCGGGGCCGGAGCGGGCTCCGTCACCGGAGGCGCGGTGTCGGGCCGCGGCGGCGGCAGCGGCACGGGCGGTGCCTGCGCGAGGGCCGGCCCGGCGAGGAGGAGGACGGCGAGGAAGAGACGATGTGCCACGATCTGCCCCGCTGCCTGGAGGCTCCCCCGGGCCCCGCCGGATGCGTCCGGGAAGCCGACCTCAACGGTTCGCGAGCGTGACCGTTCCGCGCCGCGGCCAGACGCGGCCTCGCGGCGGGTTGCGCCGGATCCTGCGCCCTCTATCGTCGCGCGACGGCATCACCCGCACAGGATCGACGCGCATGGCTGGCACGACGGCGACACTCCCGGACAACCCGCTCGCGGAGCCGGTCTGGACGACGCCCCACGGCCTGCCGCCCTTCGAGCGGATCCTGCCCGCGCATTACGAGCCGGCCTTCGCGGCGGCGCTCGCCGCGCACGGGGCCGAGATCGCCGCCATCGCGGACGATCCGGAGCCGCCGACCTTCGCCAACACCATCGCGGCGCTGGAGCGCTCGGGCCAGGCGCTCAAGCGCGTCAGCGGCGTGTTCTTCAACATCGCGGGCAGCCACACCAATCCCGAACTCCAGGCCGTCGAGCGCATCATGGCGCCGCGCCTCGCCCGGCACCGCAGCGCGCTGTTCCTCAACGGCGCGCTCTGGGCCCGCGTGACCGCGATCGGTGCGGGTGGCCTGACGGAGGAGGAGGCCCGCGTCCTCGACCGCTACCGCACCCTGTTCCGCCGGGCGGGGGCGGATCTCGATCCGGCCGCCAAGGAGCGCATGGCCGCCATCGCGGCGCGGCTCGCCGAACTCGGCACCCGCTTCTCGCAGAACCTGCTCGCCGACGAGAGCAGCTTCGTGCTGCCCCTCGAGACCGAGGAGGATCTCGCCGGCCTGCCGCCCTTCCTGCGGGCGGCCGCGGCGCGGGCGGCCGCGGAGCGGGGACTCGACGGCCACATCGTCACGCTCGCGCGCTCGCTGATCGAGCCCTTCCTGGTCTTCTCGACGCGCCGCGACCTGCGCGAGCGCGCCTACACGGCCTGGACCCGCCGGGGCGAGAACGGGGGCGAGACCGACAACCGGGCGATCATCGCCGAGACCCTGCAATTGCGGGCCGAGCGGGCGCGGCTCCTCGGCTACGAGACCTTCGCGGATTTCAAGCTCGCCGACACGATGGCGGGCTCGCCGGACGCCGCCATGCAACTCCTGCGCGACGTCTGGACGCCGGCCCGCGCGCGGGCGGCGGACGAGCGCGACCGGTTGCAGGCCCTGATCCGCCAGGAGGGCGGGAATTTCGACCTCGCCGCCTGGGACTGGCGCCACTACGCCGAGAAGCTGCGCCGGGCCGAGCACGACCTCGACGAGGGCGAGATCAAGCCGTACCTGCCCCTCGACGGGGTGATCGCGGCGAGCTTCGACACCGCCTCGCGTCTGTTCGGCCTCGCCTTCGAGGAACTCGCGGACGTCCCGCGCTACCACCCGGACGTGCGGGCCTGGGCGGTGAAGGACCGCGACGGAACGGTCATCGGCCTGTTCCTCGGCGATTACTTCGCGCGGCCGAGCAAGCGCTCCGGCGCCTGGATGAGCGCCTTCCGCTCGCAGGAGCGGCTCACGGGCGAGGTCACGCCGATCATCGTCAACGTGATGAACTTCGCCAAGGGCGGCGAGGGCGAGCCGGCGCTCCTCTCCTTCGACGATGCCCGCACCCTGTTCCACGAATTCGGCCACGCCCTGCACGGGCTGTTGTCGGACGTGACCTATCCGCTGCTCGCGGGCACCGCGGTGGCGGGGGATTTCGTCGAGCTGCCCTCGCAGCTCTACGAGCATTGGCTGGAGCAGCCGGCGGTGCTGCGGGCCCATGCCCGGCATTACCGCACCGGCGAGCCGATGCCGGAGGCGCTGCTCCAGCGGCTGCTCGCGGCCCGCACCTTCAACCAGGGTTTCGCCACGGTGGAATACACCGCCTCGGCGATCGTCGATCTCGACCTGCACCTCTCGCCCCTGGCCGAAGAGGGGATCGCCATCGACGGGTTCGAGGCGGAGGCCCTGCGCCGGATCGACATGCCGGCGGAGATCAGCATGCGCCACCGCTCGCCCCACTTCGCCCACATCTTCGCGGGCGAAGGCTACGCGGCCGGCTATTATTCCTACCTCTGGTCCGAGGTGCTGGATGCGGACGCCTTCGATGCGTTCCGGGAGACGGGCGACATCTTCGACCCCGAGACGGCGCGCCGCCTGCGCGCCTACGTCTACGGGGCGGGGAACCTGCGCGACGCCCGCAGCGCCTACACGGCCTTCCGGGGCCGGTTGCCGAGCATCGAGCCGCTCCTGCGCAAGCGCGGGCTGCTCGCGGCTTAAGCGGCCGCTAACCATTCGGTAAACAAACATCCTTAACCAAAAGCTTCCTGATGAGTTGGGAGGCTTTTGCGTCATGAGCGACGGCAAGGAACAGGCCGGGTCCGCGCCCGGCACGGCGGCCTCCGCGGAGGCGAGCCTCAGGGAGGCGGTGACGAGCGCCAAGGCCGCGCGCCCGAAGGCACCGGGTTTCCGCCTCAAGCTGCGCCTGCCGATCGCGGTGGCGCTGCTCGGCGGCCTCTGCATCGGTTCGCTGTTCGGCGGCGCCTCCGTCGCCCTGCTCACGCGGGGCGCCCAGGTCCATCGCGCCGCGATCGGCCAGACGGAATGGCGCAAGCTCGCCACGCGCCTCGACGCGCAGGCCGCCGAATCCGCCCGCCTCGCCGCGGATCTCAAGCTGCTCAAGGATCGCTCGGGCGAGGCGCACGAGGCCGCCGAGAGGGCGCGGACCGAGAGCGGCGCCCGGTTCGGCCAGCTCGCGGAGCGCATCGATCGCGTGGCCAAGCTCGGCGGCGACGCGGGCACCAAGCTCGCGGCCCTGACCGAGAAGCTCGATCATCTCGACCGCGAGCAATCCGCGCGTCTGGCGGCCCTCGGCGAGACGATCGGACGCCAGCACGCCGCGGCGGCGCCCGCCGCTCCTGCGGCCCCCACCGCGGCGGTCGCGAAGACGGCTTCGGCGGAGCCGGCCCTGACCGGCAGCCTGCCCGACAAGCCGGCGGCGAAGCCCGCGCCGGCCGTGGTGGACAGCTGGGTGCTGCGCGACGTCTACGACGGCGTGGCGATGATCGAGAATCGCAACCGCCGCTTGGTCGAGGTCGGGCCGGGCGACACCGTTCCGGGGATCGGGCGGGTCGAGACGATCGAGCGCCGGGGCAAGACCTGGGTCGTGGTGACGAAAAGCGGCCTGATCACCTCGCAGATGTGGTGAGGTTCGAAGCAAACCTGCTTCAAGGCCGCTCTGCTCGGCTGTCCGTCCCGCAGCATCGCCGCCGCCGAACCGGCGACCCCGATCGGCACGTGGCGCTTCAGGCGGCCTCGTCGGATTTCGGCGCGGGCTTGATGTCGCTCAGCCCCTCGCGCACCCGGCGGCGGCCACGGGTCTTCGCCTGCGTGCGCAGGGTCTTGGTCGGATGAAGGATCTCGGCGAGGCGGGCGAGAGCGTCGGCGTCGTCGAGATGGCGGGCGTCGAAATCGGGCATGATGGTCCCCCGGGCGGAACGCCCGTGGCTGATGGGGATACGCACACGCATACAGGATACAGGAGGAACCGGCGGCGAGCTGAACAGTTCCAGGCTGGGCGGTGGCGGACAACAAAAAGTTTTGCCGCGCTGCGCCAAGTCCGGAAGCGGCTGCCCGCTTGGTTTCGCAAGTTCTAAGACTATCCCCCAAGTATCGGAGTGCGGCAACGCACGCGAGGTCGGCAGCGCGCTGCGAAAAAGGGGGAGTCACGAAAACGCGAGGCTGCGCCGTCCGGGTGCGGTGTCGGCGCGATCCGTTCGCCGTCGCCGGCCGCGGATCCCCGGACCGGAGGGCTGACGAGGTGTCCGAAGCGGGCCCGGTCGTCGCGCGCGGGCCGCAATGTCGCCTCGGGGGAGCTTGGCCGTCGCTTCGGCAGGCTCTCGCGGAGTGGAGAGCCGCTGCCGCTCTCGCAGGGCGTAGCCCTGAATTTGGCGTTGGACGGGCTTCGAATCGATGGCGGCGGCGGGACTGCCGCCGCTCCGGTCAGTGGCGCTGGATGCGGGCGGACTGGGCCATGCGAATCAGCTCGCGGGCGGTGAGGCCGCGATGCTCCTGCTCCCGCTCGACCGGCCGCGCCGCCAGGGGAGCGGGCGGCACGGCGTCCTTGCGCGTCGCGTCCTCCGGTTCCCGGGACGTCCGACCCCGCCACGCCCGCGCCAATGCCCTCATGCTCGAATCCCCGGTGCAAATCAGTCCGTTAAGGCTAACAAAGCTTTGCGGTTTCCGACATTCTTGAAGGTGGGATTCGGCGCCCTAGGATTGCCGGCCTATCGCGTATCCTCTTGAAGAAGCTCGGTATTGATCGCGAAGGCGGCCATCGCGCCCTCGGCTGCGGCCACGATGGCGAACTGGACGCGGCGCGAGGCATCGCCCGCCACGTAGAGGCCCGGCACGTTCGACTGCTCGTATTCGCGGGTCGGGACGGTGCCCTTCGGCGTCAGCGTGCAGCCGAGCCGCTCGATGAGGGAGGAGGGGGCGCAGGCGGCCGGGGCGAAGAACAGCGCCCGGCAGGGCAGGGCCTCCCCATCCGCGAAGCGCAGCCGCGCGGGGCGCCCCTCCGCGCCTTCGAGGCGCGCCACGGGCCGCTCGTCGAGACGGATGCGCTGGCGCGCGAGCCGGTCGCGGTCGCCGTCCGACAAGGCCTCCGCGCGCCCGTCCGTGCAGAGGGTGAGGTCACGGCTCCAGGCGGTGAGTTCGAGGGCGAGCCCCTTGCCGCCCTCGCCCTTCCCGTAGACGACGAGGGGGCCGTCCCGGTTCTCGAAGCCGTCGCAATAGGGGCAGTGATGCACGCCGCGCCCCCAGTATTCCGAGAAGCCCTCGACGTCGGGCAGAGCCGTGGCGAGACCGGTGGCGAGGATGAGGCGACGCGCCCGCTCGGTGCGGCCATCGGCGAGGACGACGGCGAATCCATCCTCCTCGCGGCGGGCATCGGTCACCTCGCCGTCGCGACACTCCACGGTCGGGTACTGCTCCAGCTCGGTCCGGGCGAGCGCGCGCAGCTCGCCGGGCGGGCGGCCGTCATGGCCGAGATAGCCGTACATCCGCTCCGTCACGGCGTTGCGCGGCCGGCCCGCGTCGACGAGCAGGACCGAGCGGCGGCAGCGGCCGAGCACCAGGGCCGCGCTGAGGCCCGCGGGGCCGCCGCCCACGATGATCACGTCATGCATTCGCGAGAATCCGCCGCTCCCTGTCTCCCCGACAAGGCGCGGGTGGGGCGGAGGGTTCACGCGGCGCACGAAAAAGGGCGCTCGCGCGCCCTCTCGCGGTTCGTCCGGATGCCGTCGCTTACGCCGCGGCGGTCTTCACCGCGATGCCCTTCTCGGAGAGCATCTGCTGCAGCTCGCCCGACTGGAACATCTCGCGGGTGATGTCGCAGCCGCCGACGAACTCGCCCTTCACGTAGACCTGCGGGATGGTCGGCCAGTTCGAATAGGCCTTGATGCCCTCACGGATCTCCATGTCCTCCAGCACATTGATGCCCTTGTAGGGCACGCCGAGGTAGTTGAGGATCTGGGCGACCTGGCCCGAGAAGCCGCACATCGGGAATTGCGGCGTGCCCTTCATGAACACGACCACGTCCTGCGACTTGATCTCGGTCTCGATGCGGGTGTTGATGTCGGTCATGTTTGCTTCCTTTTCATGATGAGCGACGACGACCGCCGGATGGCGCCAGGAGCGGGCTCAAGCGTGACAGCGCCGCATCCATGTCGAAATCCGGCGCGACCAGCTCGTCGGGCGTGACGGGCATCCCGTCGGGCAGCCCCTCGATGAGCCTGTCGCCGTAGATGCTGAGGGACTCGTCGGCATTCCGCTTCGCCGCGCGCCACAGATCGTTCCAATCGATCCGCTGCCGCATGGAGGCAGTGTATAATCGGCGCGCGGCGGTTTGGAAGGTGACCACCTCGGCCCGCACGACCGTGTCGACTGCGCGATCGGTGCCGAGATGTACCGAGGACGTGGACCAGCACGAGGGACAGGGCGCTCTCCGTCGCCCGGATGCGCGACGCTCCCACCGCCTCGATCTCCTCGGCGACGGCGTCCCAGTCCAGCGCGTTCGACAGTTCCGGCCGCACGGCCAGGGTCCGCAACGCCGAGGCCTGCTGCTCGGCCCACGTGACGATGTCTTCCTCGTAGAGCGTGGGCTGGTCCATGGCGAACTCCCCGGGATCTTAATCCTGGGGGACGCCCGTCGTCAGCGCAAGCGCGTGCAGCACGCCGCCCATGCGACCCTGCAATGCACCGTAGACCATCTGGTGCTGCTGCACCCGCGACTTCCCCTTGAAGGCCGAGGACACGACGGTGGCGGCGTAGTGGTCGCCGTCGCCGGCGAGATCGCGGATCTCGACCTGCGCGTCCGGCAGGGCCTCCCGGATCATCGTCTCGATCTCGCGGGCGTCCATGGGCATGGTGGGGAACCTCCGTCGATGGGTCAGGCGGCGGGAGCGGCCATGTAGTCGGGCAGCCACGCCTCGTGGACCGCACGCAATTCCTCCAGGGATATGATCTCGTCCCCCGGCAGGGTCAACGAATCCGCCCCGGTGACGCCGATCACGGCCGCGTCGATCCCCTGCGCGGAGGCGCTGTAGAGCAGGTCCGGCAGGGTCTCGGGATCCACCGCCAGCAGGTAGCGGCCCTGGTCCTCGCCGAACAGGTAGGCGTGGCAGGGGATCGGCAGCGGGCAGTCGGGCAGGGCGGCGCCGATCCGGCCGGCCATGACCATCTCGGCGAGCGCCACCGCGAGGCCGCCATCCGAGAGGTCGTGGGCGGTGTCCACGAGGCCCGCGGCGATCAGCCCGCGCACGAACTCGCCGTTCTTGCGCTCCGCCGCGAGATCGACCGGGGGCGGGGCGCCCTCCTCGCGGCCGGCGATCTCGGCGAGGTAGACGGACTGGCCGAGCCAGCCCTCCGTGCGGCCGATCAGCACCAGGGCGTCACCCTCGCGCTTGATCGCGATGGTGGCGATCTTCGCCACGTCGTCGACCACGCCGACGCCGCCGATGGTCGGGGTCGGCAGGATGCCGATGCCGTTGGTCTCGTTGTAGAGCGAGACGTTGCCCGACACGACCGGGAAGTCGAGGGCCCGGCAAGCCTCGCCGATGCCCTGGATGCAGCCGACGAACTGGCCCATCACCTCCGGCTTCTCCGGATTGCCGAAGTTGAGGTTGTCGGTGACGGCGAGCGGCCGGCCGCCCACCGCGCAGATGTTGCGGTAGGCTTCCGCCACCGCCTGCCTGCCGCCCTCGACCGGATCGGCCTCGCAGTAGCGCGGCGTCACGTCGGTGGTGAGCGCGAGGCCCTTCGGCCCGTCCTCGACCCGCACCACCGCGGCGTCGCCTCCCGGCTTCTGCACGGTGTTGCCGAGGATGAAGTGGTCGTACTGCTCGTAGACCCAGCGCTTCGAGGCGAGGTCCGGCGAGCCGACGAGTTTCCGCAGGGCCTCGACATTGGCCATCGGCGCCGGCACCTCCTCGGCCTTGAGGACCGGGTGGTGCATGTTGGAGCGGTGGGGCCGGTCGTAGAGCGGGGCCTCGTCGCCGAGTTCCTTGATGGGCAGGTCCGCCACCGTCTCGCCGCCGTGCTTGATCACGAAGCGCAGCGTGTCGGTGGTGTGGCCGATGATCGCGAAGTCGAGGCCCCACTTCACGAAGATGGCCTTGGCCTCCTCCTCCATGCCGGGCTTGAGCACCATGAGCATGCGCTCCTGGCTCTCGGAGAGCATCATCTCGTAGGCGGTCATGCCGGGCTCGCGGGTCGGCACCGCGTCGAGGTCGAGTTCGACGCCGAGATTGCCCTTGGCGCCCATCTCCACCGCCGAGCAGGTCAGGCCCGCCGCACCCATGTCCTGGATGGCGATGACGGCGCCCGACGCCATCAGCTCCAGGCAGGCTTCGAGCAGCAGCTTCTCCGCGAAGGGATCGCCGACCTGCACGGTCGGGCGCTTCTCCTCGGAGGATTCGTCGAAGGCGGCCGAGGCCATGGTGGCGCCGTGGATGCCGTCGCGGCCGGTCTTGGAGCCGAGATAGACGATCGGGTTCCCGACGCCGGTCGCCGCCGCGTAGAAGATCGCGTCGGCCTTGGCGAGGCCGACCGCCATGGCGTTGACGAGGATGTTGCCGTCGTAGCGCGTGTGGAAGCCCACCGCGCCGCCGACCGTGGGCACGCCGAAGGAATTGCCGTAGCCGCCGATGCCCGCGACGACGCCCGCCACGAGGTGGCGGGTGCGCGGATGATCCGGCGCGCCGAAGCGGAGCGCGTTCAGCGCCGCGATCGGCCGGGCGCCCATGGTGAACACGTCGCGCAGGATGCCGCCGACGCCGGTCGCCGCGCCCTGGTAGGGCTCGATGAAGCTCGGGTGGTTGTGGCTCTCCATCTTGAACACGCAGGCGAGGCCGTCGCCGATGTCGATGACGCCCGCGTTCTCGCCCGGCCCCTGGATCACCCAGGGCGCCTTGGTGGGCAGCGTGCGCAGATGGATGCGCGAGGACTTGTAGGAGCAGTGCTCGTTCCACATCGCCGAGACGATACCGAGTTCGGTGATGGTCGGCTCGCGGCCGATCAGCCCCTTGAAGCGGGCATACTCCTCCTCGGTCAGGCCGTGCTGGCGCACCAGTTCGGGCGTGATGGCAATGTCGTTGCGGATCATGCGGCACCCTCTCCGGCGTCCTGCGGCCTCGCGATGCGCTTAATGCCATGCGGGACCGGATGGCAACTCGGCGCTGCGATCCTATCCCCGCTGCGGCATCGCTTCCCCCCGCGCGAGCGCGGCCCGACGGCGGCTCCGGCGCCGCCCGAGATAGAGCAGCAGCCCCGTCACCCCGAAGAGCGGCATCGCGAGGGCCGCGAGGAAGAACAGGATCGTGCCCGGCCAGCCGAAGAAGCGGCCCTCGTGCACGGCGAGCATGCTGCCGGCGAGCCGCTCGCCGAGCGGGCGCGCGACGTAACGATCGCTCGACAGGATCGTGCCGTCCGGCCGGATGCGCCAGTCGTCGCGGGCCTGCCGGTGGGGGGCATCCGCCATGACCGCGCGGATGCGGATCGGCTCCGCGCCGCGGGGCGGGGCCAGGGTGGCCAGGGCGTAGCGTCCGCCGGACGCCGCCTCGAAGGCCGCGAAGGCTGGGTCGAGGGCGGCGGGGCCGTCCGGGCGGCGGGGCTCGGCGGCCTCGGCCTGCGGCACCCGCCCGGTGAGGAGCAGTGTCGCGCCGTCGCGATACCAGCCGAAGGACCACCACAGGCCGGTCAGCGCGATCACGAGGTAGATCACGAGCACCCAGGTGCCGAGGACGGAGTGGAGGGACCAGTAGAGCGGGCGGCCGCGGCGGTTCAGGGCCGGCTTCAGCCAGATCCGCCAGTCGCCGAGCCGCCTCGGCCAGCGCAGGTAGAGCCCCGAGAGCGCGAGATAGATCAGCCCGAACAGGCTCGTACCGGTGAGCGTGCGGCCCCAGCCATTGCCCTCGCCCGGGACGAGGAGCCAGCGGTGCAGGCGCAGGATGACGCCGAAGACGGCCTCGCCCCGCCCCGACCCCAGGATGCGCCCGTCATAGGGGTCGGCATAGACCGTCTCGCCCCGTCCCCGCCCGCCCTCGGGCGCGAAGCGGATGCGCGCCGCCCGGCCCGGCTCCCCCGACAGGGCGAGCTGCGCCACGCGCCGGGCCGGCGCCTGCGCCTGGAGCCGGCTCAGCAGGGCATCCGGCGTGAGGCGGGATTCCGGCCGCGGCGCCACCGTGACGATGCCGGGGCTCAGGCCCGCGACGATCTCTTCCTCGAAGGTGAGGAGCGCGCCGGTCACCCCGCACACCATCAGCACGAAGCCGGCGGTGAGGCCGAGGAACCAGTGGAGCTGGAACAGGAGCGGGCGCAGGCGGATCATCTCAGAAGCTGATCCGCGCCGAGGCGAGCACCTGGAACGGCTCGCCGACCGCCACCCCGAGATTGTTCGTGCCGATCGAGGAGGTGTAGTAGGTCGTGTCGAGCAGGTTGCGGATGTTGAGCTGGAGCGTCGTCGGCAGCGACGCGACGACGGTGTCGTAGGCGATGAAGGCGTCCATCACCGCGTAGTCCGGCAGCTTGAAGCTGTTGGCCGCGTCGCCCGGCCGGTAGCCGACGTAGCGCGCCCCGGCGCCCGCCCGCAGGCGCCCGTCCCAGACGATGCCGAAATCGTGGGTGAGCCAGAGCGAGGCGGTCTGCGGTGCGACGTTGGTGAGCCGCTTGCCGGTGAGCAGCGGATCGGCGAGGACCACCGCGTCCGTGTAGGCGTAGGTGGCGATCACGCTCCAGTCGTCGGCGATCTGGCCGGCGATGTCGATCTCGAAGCCCCGCGAGCCGACCCGGCCGGCCGATTTGCTCACGCTGATGCCGTTCACCAACTCCGTATAGAGCACGTTGTTCTTGGTGATGTCGTAGAAGGCCGCCGTCGCCGTGATGCCCCCGGTCTGAACCTTGACGCCGACCTCCATCGCCGCGCCGGTCTCGGGCGGCAGGGCGCCGATATAGCTCGCGATCGAGGAATTCGGCCGGAAGGTCTCGCTGTAGGCGGCGTAGACCGAGGTCTCCGGCGTGAGGAGGTAGACGGCCCCGACCCGCGGCACCACGCGCCCGCCCGAGACGTCGGTGTTGAGGTTGAACGGGCGGCCCTTGCCGGCCTGCTGGCTGAAATCCTGGTAGCGCAGGCCGCCGACGAGGCTGAGCTGCTCGGTGATCGCCACCGTGTCCTGCGCGTAGACGGCCGCCGTCTCGATGCGCTCGGTCTGGTCGCTGTCGGCGGCCGAGACGGCGCGGCTCGCCGGCAGGGTGCCGTAGACCGGCGCGAAGATGTTGAAGCGCGTGTTCGTCGGCCCGCGGATCAGGTCGGTGCGCAGCACATCGCTCGAATCGTAGGAGGCGCCGAACAGGAGTTCGTGCGTCAGGCCGAGCGGATCCTCGACCTTGCCCGTGAGGTCGAGGCGGGCGGCGTGGACGTCGAAATTCGAATCCTGGGTGGCATCGGCCCGCCGGGTCAGCTGTCCGGTCCGGGCGTTGAAGGCCGTCACCCGGGCTTGGTCGTCCTGATAGAAATTGTGGCTGTAGGCGTAGTTGAAATCGAGCTTCCAGGTCTCGCCGAGATCCTGGTTCACCTCGATGCCCGCGACGTGGTTCTCGCCCGCCGTGATGTTGTAGCGCTCGTCGAAGCGCCGGTCGCGCGGCACCGGCACCGGCTTGTGGGTGCCCGGATAGATGATGGTGCCGCGGTCGAACGGCGCCTTGTAGTGCGAGAACTCGTAGAACAGCCGCACCGTGGTGGAATCGCCCCGCCAGGTCAGCGAGGGTGCGAGCACCTGCTGGTTCTGGGTGCCGAAGTTGCGCCAGTATTCCTCGTTGCGGTGCTCGGCGACGAAGCGGTAGGCGAGGTCGGTGCCGGCGATCGGCCCGGTCAGGTCGAGAGAGGCACTGCCGCCGCTGAAGCTGGAGCCGGTGGTCTCGAACACGCCGGCCTGCTCGAAGCGCGGCTTCTTGGTGACGATGTTGACGAGGCCACCCGGGTCGAGGATGCCGTAGAGCGCCGAGGCCGGTCCTTTGAGCACCTCCACCCGCTCGGTGGTGGGCAGGAAGCTGCGGGGCACCGCCGTGCGCAGGCCGTCGCGCAGGATCGAGCCGTCGCGGTTGTCGCCGAAGCCCCGGCGCAGCACCGCGTCCTGCGTGCCGCCGAGCGTGTTGGCCTGCGTGATGCCCGGGACGTTGTAGAGCGCCTGATCGAGGGTGCGGACCTGCTGGTCGCGCAGCACCTGCTCGGTGACGACGCTCACCGCCTGGGGAATCTTGATGATCGGCGTCTCGGTGCCGTTCACGAGGCTGCTGCGCACCGGCTGGTAGCCCCGCGCCACCACGGCGCCCTCCGGCGAGGAGCCCGCCACCGAGATCTCGTCGAGGGCGATGATCGGATCGCTCGCCCCCTGGGCGCGAGCACCCTGCGTGACGGCGCCGCCGATCCACGCCGCCTGTGCCGCGCAGACCAGCAGCGCGACCCGACCCTTCGCCATGTCCTGAAACTCCGCACCCCACGCTGCGACGACGCGGCAGCGCGCCTGGCGGGATTAGACTGACGCGCTGTCAATCAAACGGCGGAGCCGCTGTCAACGCGGTAAGTCTTTGAATTCACGACGATAAAATTGAAACGGTTCTAATCTGACGCAAGGATGGCGGGAAGTCGTGAATTTTCATGCCGGAAATTCGGGTCTCCGGCATCATGATGCCGATCGGCCGGCGCGCTTGGCGGCGTCGGCGAGGAAATCCGCGATGGCGCCCGTGAAGGCCTCGCCATAGGCCTCGCGCTTGCGCTCGCCGACCCCGTGCACGGAGCGGAGCGCCCAGAGATCCACGGGCTTGGCCCGCGCCATCTCGATCAGCGTGCGGTCCGGGAAGATCATGTAGGCGGCGACGCCCTCCTGGCGGGCGAGGGTGGCGCGCAGGCCCCGCAGATGCTGGAACAGGGCCTCGTCGTCGGGGGAGAGCCCGAGCGTGTCGTCGCGGTCCGCCCCCTTCGCGCGGCGCTCCTTGGGGGTGCGCGGCTCGGGATCGGGGCGCAGCTGCACGGTCTCGCGGCCGAACAGGATCGCCTCGCCCTTCTCGGTCATGGCAAGGCCGCCATAGCCGTCCTGGTTCTCCGCCACCGCACCGGCCGCGAAGAGCTGGCGCAGGATCGCGCGCCACGCCGCCACCGGCTTGTCGGCGCCGACGCCGAAGGTCTTGAGCTGCTGGTGGCCGTTGCGGCGGATCTGGTCGCTCTCCTTGCCGTGGACGAGGTCGCAGACATAGGCCGCGCCGAAGCGCTGGCCGGTGCGCACGATGGCCGAGAGGACCTTCTGGGCCGCCACCGTGCCGTCGACGAGCGAGACGCCGCCCCGGCAGAGGTCGCAGCGCCCGCACGGGGCGCTCGCCTCGCCGAAATAGGCGAGCAGCGACTGGCGGCGGCAGGCCGCGCCCTCGCAGAGCGAGATCATCGCCTCGAGCTTGCGGCGCTCCACCCGGCGGCGCTCGTCGGAGATGTCCTTCTCGTCGATCTGGCGGCGGCGGAGCGCCATGTCGTCGAGGCCGTAGAGGGTGAGGGTGTCGGCGGGCAGCCCGTCGCGGCCGGCGCGGCCGATCTCCTGATAGTAGCCCTCGACGTTGGAGGGCATGTCGGCGTGGCAGACGAAGCGCACGTCGGGCTTGTTGATGCCCATGCCGAAGGCCACGGTCGCCACCATGACGATGCCGTCCTCCTGCAGGAAGGCGTCCTGGTTGCGCATGCGCGTGCCCTGGTCGAGGCCCGCATGGTAGGGCAGGGCGTTGAAGCCGTCTTCCTGCAGGATCTGGGCGATCTGCTCGGTGCGCTTGCGCGACGAGCAGTAGACGATGCCGCTCTCCGCCCGGCGCGGGCGCAGGAAGCGGCTGATCTGCCGCGTCGCCTGCTCCTTGGGAGCGAAGGTCAGGCGGATGTTCGGCCGGTCGAAGGAGTGGACGAAGGTCTCCGGCCCACGGCCGGCGGGAAACAGCCGCTCGGTGATGTCGGCGCGCGTGGCGGTGTCGGCGGTGGCGGTCAGCGCCACCATCTGCACGCCGCCGAGCGCCTCGCGGGCCCGGGCGAGGTCGCGGTATTCGGGGCGGAAATCATGCCCCCATTGCGAGACGCAATGGGCCTCGTCGACGGCGAGCCGGCGCACCCCCGCGCTCTGAAGCGCCTCGATCAGCCCATCCATCAGCAGCCGCTCGGGGGAGACGAAGAGCAGGCGCAGCTCCCCGTTCCGGATCTGGCGCCACGCGGCCTTGGCCGCGGCCTCGTCCACCGTCGAGTTGAGGGTGGCGGCGGCGACGCCGAAGCCGCGCATCTGCTGCACCTGATCGTGCATGAGCGCGATCAGCGGCGAGACCACGACGGTGAGCGAGCGCTCGACCAGGGCCGGCAGCTGGTAGGTCATCGACTTGCCCGAGCCGGTCGGCATCACGGCGAGCACGTCCCGCCCGTCGAGCACGGCACCGATCACCTCGGCCTGGCCCGGACGGAAATCCTCGTAGCCGAAGGTGGTCTGGAGCGCGGCGCGGGCCTCGTCGAGGCGTGAGGTCATCGGATCCCTGCGGGGGTGGTGGAACGAAGGCGGATAAGGTCCGGTGCTTGTGATCGCGCTGTGTAGACATTACCTTTGTGCTGTCTACACGGCAGGCTTGCAATGCCCCTGAACATCCGCAGCGAGGAGGTGAATCGCCTCGCCGAAACGCTGGCGTCCGTCGCGCGCGTGAGCAAGACCGAGGCCGTGCGTATTGCGCTGGAGAATGAAATTCAACGGCGCGAACAGTCGCTCTGCGCGTTCCGCGCGCGCATCCGGCCGATCCAGGATGCGCTGGCGGCGGCCTCCAGAACCGGCCTCAGGGCCGACAAGGCCTTCTTCGACGAGCTGAGCGGCGAGATCTGATGTTCGTCGACGCATCGGCCCTCGTCGCCCTCGTCCTGCGTGAGCCGGGGCACGCCGAGGTCGAGCGATGCCTGCATGCCGCTCCCCTCCGCCTGATCAGCGGCCTCGCCGTTTTCGAGGCCGTTGCCGCGGTTGCTCGGGAAACGCGATTGCCGCCCCAGGACGTCGAGCGGCTGCTGGACGCGTTCATGGTCGCAGCCGGCATCAGGGCCGTTCCGATCGCCGAGGACGAGACGAGGGCGGCCCTGGACGCCTACCGGCGCTTCGGGGCGGAGCGCGGGCATCCCGCCAAGCTCACTCTGGGCGACTGCTTCGCCTATGCCTGCGCCAAGACGCGGGGCGTGCCGCTGCTCTTCGTCGGGGACGACTTCATCCATACCGACATCACGCCGGCCTTGCCCGGACCCGATCAGCCCGGCTCGACGTGACCATCCGCGACCGCGATCACGTCGCCGCGGTCGCCGAGTTCCGCGAACAGGGCCGGGTCCGCCCCGGTCATCCAGACCTGTCCCGGCAGGGCTTCGAGCGCGTCGAACAGGCCGGCGCGGCGGCGCGGATCGAGATGGGCCGCGACCTCGTCGAGGAGGACGAGGGGCGGCAGCCCGCTCATGCCGGCGACGAGGCGGGCATGGGCCAGCACGAGGCCGATCAGCAGCGCCTTCTGCTCCCCCGTCGAGGCGGTGCCGGCCGGCACGTCCTTGGGCCCGTGGCGCACCACGAGATCGGAGGCCTGCGGGCCGGCGAGGGTGCGGCCGGCGGCGCGATCACGAAAGCGGTTCTGGCGCAGCACGGTGCGGAAGCGATCCTCGGCGTCGACCGCCGGCCAGACCGCCACGAGATCGTCGATGTCGCCTTCGAGCCGCACGCCCGCCCAGGGGAAGGGCGAGGAGTCGTCGCGCGTCGCCAGGATGAGCTGGTCGAGGCGCTCCACGGTCTCGCGCCGGGCGAGCGCCACCGCGATGGCGAGTTCCGCCACCTCGCGCTCCACCGCGTCGAGCCAGGGTCCGTCGTCGGGGCGCTCCTCCAAGAGCCGGTTGCGCGAGCGCAGGGCCCGCTCCAGGGCGCTCACCCGCGTGCCGTGGCCGGCATCGACCGCGAGGACGAGGCGGTCGAGGAAGCGGCGCCGGTCGCCCGCCGGGCCGCGGAACAGCGCGTCGAAATCCGGCGTGAGCCAGACCACGCGCATGTGCTCGGCGAAGGCCGTGGGGGAGGGCGCGCCGGCCCCGTCGACGCGGCAGAGCCGGCCGCCGCGCTCCTCCCGGCCCTGCGGCTCCCAGGCGGTGCCGACCCGGTGCTCGCCATGCGGCCCGGCGAGGCTCAGCGACACCGCGAAGCCGCCCGGGCCGTCCTCGCGGGCCATGGCGGCGAAATCGGCCCGGCGCAGGCCGCGGCCGGGAGCGAAGAGCGAGAGCGCCTCGAGGATGTTGGTCTTGCCCGCGCCGTTCTCGCCCACCAGCGCGACGAAGGGCCGGCTCACGCCGAGATCGAGGCTGGCGTGGTTGCGGAAGTCGCGGGCGATGAGGCGCGTGACGCGGAAGGGATCGGGAGCGGCCATGGGTGCTGAGCCACCCAATCACCCGTCGTCGTGGATGGTTGCAAGATCCCGCGCGTCCCAAATCGCGCGATCGATCGCCACGGCGGCATCACACGCGATGTCCATGGCATGCGGGCCGCGCCGAAACCGCGAGCGCCCGGCGCGGGACGGGTTTGGAGGTCGCGGCAGCCCTCATGCTGCGGTGGCGCGCAGCGCCCTCGCAGCACCCCTGACCGGCGATCCGACTCGGCGGTGTCAGGGGAGCCGCGATGGGGGGTGCTGCGAGGCTCGGCCATCGCCGAGCACCTCAGCATGAGGATCGGACGGGCTTCGAGAGCCCGCCCCGGCGATCGCCTCATACGGTTTCCGGATGATCGCTTCGCGATGCGGAAACCGGCCTCGCTCAGGCGCCGCGCGGGCTCGTGATACGGTTTCCGAAAGTGATCGTCCGGAAACCGTATCACACCCGCATCGGCATCAGCACGTAGAGCGCGGGCGCGCCGTCCTTGTCCTGGATCAGGGTCGGCGAGCCCGGATCGGCGAGCTTGAACAGGGCGGTGTCCCCGTCGAGCTGCGCGGTGATGTCGAGGAGGTAGCGGGCGTTGAAGCCGATATCGAGGGGCGAGGCCTCGTAGTCGGCGTCCAGCTCCTCGGTGGCGCTGCCCGAATCCGGGTTGTTCACCGAGAGCGAGAGGCGCCCGCCGGCCACCGCGAGCTTCACGGCGCGGCCGCGCTCGGAGGAGATGGTCGAGACGCGGTCCACCGCCTTGGCGAATTGCTCGCGCTCCACGGTGAGGAGCTTGTCGTTCCCGGTCGGGATCACCCGCTGGTAATCCGGGAAGGTGCCGTCGATGAGCTTCGAGATCAGCGTGACGCCGGTCGAGAAGGTGAAGCGCACCTTCGCCGAGGAGATCTCGACGCCGACGCTGTCGCCGCCATCCTCCACCAGCTTCTGGATCTCGGCCACGGCCTTGCGCGGCACGATGATGCCCGGCATGCCCTGGCTGCCCTCGGGAGCCGGCATCTCGACGCGGGCGAGGCGGTGGCCGTCGGTGGCGACGGCGCGCAGCTTCAGGCCGCCCTCCGCCTCGATGGCGTGGAAGAAGATGCCGTTGAGGTAGTAGCGCGTCTCCTCGGTGGAGATCGCGAACTGCGTCTTGTCGATCAGCTTCTTCAGCTCCGCGGCCTGGAGCTGGAAGCGATGGGGCAGCTCGCCCGCCGCGAGATCCGGGAAGTCGGCCTCCGGCAGCGCGCCGAGGGTGAAGCGCGAGCGGCCGGAGCGGATCAGCATCTGCCCGGTATCGCCGGTCGTCTCCAGGGAGACCTGGGCGCCGTCGGGCAGCTTGCGGACGATGTCGTAGATGACGTGGGCCGGAACCGTGGTGGCGCCCCCGTCGGCCACGTCGGCGGGGATGGTCTCGGTCACCTCGATGTCGAGATCCGTCGCCTTGAGCTGCAGGCCCTCGTCGCTGGAGCGCAGCAGCACGTTCGACAGGATCGGGATCGTGTTGCGCCGCTCCACGACGCGGTGCACGTGGCCGAGCGACCGAAGAAGGGCCGCGCGCTCGACTGTGACTCTCATGGGGGGTCCGCCGTCTCAAACACTCCGGCCGGAGGGCCGGCACCACATCGTTCCCGTGCCCCGCACGGGGGCGAAACTTTGGCGAAGCCGGACCCCGAACGCAAGTCGTGGCCCGGCCCGCATCCCCACGGCGATGAGGGGGATCAGTCCTGAAGCATGCGCTTGAGGAGTTCGACCTCGTCGCAGAGGGCGGTATCCTCGCCGATCGCCTTCTCGATCTTGCGCACGGCATGCAGCACGGTGGTGTGGTCGCGCCCGCCGAAGCGGCGGCCGATCTCCGGCAGGGAGCGCAGCGTCAGCACCTTCGAGAGGTACATGGCGATCTGGCGCGGCTTCACCACGGCGGCGGTGCGCCGCTCCGAGAGGATGTCGGAGCGCGAGACGTTGTAGCGGCTCGCCACCAGCTTCTGGATGTCCTCGATCTTGACCCGCTTGGGCTCGCGGTTCTTCACGAGGTCGCGGATCGCGGTCTCGGCGGTCTCCAGCGTCACCGGCGCGCCCGTGAGGGTGGCGTGGGCGAGGAGCCGGTTCACCGCGCCTTCGAGGTCGCGGCCGTTCGCGGTGATGGCCTTGGCGACGTACTCGGCCACCGCCGGGCCCACCTCGAAGCCCGGATGCGTGGCCCGCACGGCCTCCAGGCGCGATTGCAGGATGGTGGCCCGCAGGGTCTCGTCGAGGGTGCCGATCTCGACCACGAGGCCCCCCGCGAGGCGCGAGCGCACCCGCTCGTCGAGGCTCTCCAGCTCCGTCGGCGGCCGGTCGGCGGCGGCGACGACCTGCCGGCCGGCATCGATCAGGGCGTTCAGCGTGTGGCCGAACTCCGCCTGGATCGAGCGGCCCTGGATGAACTGCACGTCGTCGAGGATCAGCACGTCGATGGCGCGCAGGCGCTCCTTGAAGGCGAGCGCGTTCTGCGTCTTCAGGGCATTGACGAAGCCGTACATGAAGCGGTCGGCGGTGAGATAGATCACCCGCCGGCCGGCCTCCTTGGCCGCGTGCCCGACGGCGTGCAGGAGATGGGTTTTGCCCAGGCCGACGCCCGCGTGGAAGTAGAGCGGGTTGTAGACCGGCCCGCCGCCGTCATGGGCGGCGACGCGCTCGGCTGCCGCGTGGGCGAGCGCGTTCGAGCGGCCGACCACGAAGCTCTGGAAGGTCAGGCGCGCATCGAGGGGGGCGCCGCTGAGGTCGCCGGCCTCCCCGCCGCGGCCGGCCTTGTCGGCCTCCGTCATGTCGATGGCGGCCGGCGCGGTCGCCGCCTGCCGCACCGGGATCGCCGCCTTGGGCGGGGCGGGCACGGCGCCGACGACGGCCGGGCGCGCCTGCGCCATCGGCCCGCGCACGCCGACCTCGATGCCCTCGACGCCCTCGGCCTCGCTGCGGAAGGTGGCGAGCACCCGGTCGAGGTAGTGGGATTCGATCCAGCTCTTGAGGAAGCGCGTCGGCACGGTGAGGCGGGCGACGCCGCCCGAGACCTCCTGCAGCTCCAGCCGCGCGAACCAGCTCGCGAACACGTCCTCGCCCAGTTCGGCCCGCAGGCGCCGCTTCACGCGCTGCCACGCGGCCGTGAGATCGCCGCGGCCGCTGCCACCGCCGCCACCGCCGCCCGGATCGAACCCTTCCGCCAAGCCGCCATCCACACGCATTGATGGGTCCTCTCTCGAACCGTCCGCGGCTGCCCGCTCGCGGCCCGTACGCCGATACGCAACTCCCGACATGTCCCAGTTCGAACCATGTCGGCCCCGGTGAGGAACCAAGAGTCAACTACCCCCAGCGTCTCCCCCGCCTTCCTCACCGGTCTATCAACAAGAAGTCTCGTTTTCCTTAAGCGTCACGCCCCTGAACTTCCTTGAGAACCCGGGCCGGGGCCGGGGACCGCGCCGGGCACGACTCACCACCCGGCCCTGTGCGGGCCGGCGATGCGAATCGTGACTTCGGAAGGACGGGACGGTGTTCCGCGCCCCAGCGGGAACGGCGAAACGTTACGCTTTCCTGGTGAAGCTTCGCAACAGGAAGCGTTGGCGCGGTGGTTAACGCCCGGTTGACCCGGTCGTCGACTCACGCCCCGCGCACAGGTTTTCCCGGTGCAACGGGTTGGAATCCCGGATCCTTCGGGCGGCGGCGCGAATCATGGCGGGCCGGCGGCGGACCAGCCGGGAGATGTGTCGAGAACGGGGAGGGCGCCGGGGACATGGCGGTGGAAAGGACCCGGGAGCGGAGCGGGGCCTTGACAGACGACCGCAGCGCCCCCGCGCGGGAGGGGCCCGTCCCGGCCAGCGTCTCAGCCCCGGCGCCGCGCCCGGGCCTCGGCGAGCAGGCACAGGAGCTCGAAGGCGAAGGTCGCGCCCACCAGCGCCGTGGTGCCGGACGGATCGAGGGGCGGGGCGACCTCCACGACGTCGGCGCCGACGAGATCGAGGCCGCGCAGGGCGCGCACCAGGAACAGCGCCTCGCGCGAGGTGAAGCCGCCGATCTCCGGGGTGCCCGTGCCGGGGGCGAAGGCGGGATCGATCGAATCGATGTCGAAGGTCAGGTAGGTCGGATTGCTGCCGACGACCGCCCGGGCCTCCGTCGCCACGGCCGGCAGCCCTTCGGCGATGACGCGCTCCATCTCGATGATGCGGATTCCCTGGTCGAGGGCCCATTGCCGCTCGTCGCGGGCGTAGAGCGTGCCGCGGATGCCGATCTGCACCATGCGCCTGGGGTCGAGGACGCCGTCCTCGATCGCCCGGCGGAACGGCGTGCCGTGGGTGAGCTTCGCGCCGCCGAAATAGCTGTCGGTGGTGTCGCTGTGGGCATCGATGTGGATCAGGCCGACGGGACCGTCCCGGCCCAGCGTCCGCAGCAGCGGATAGGTCACGAGATGGTCGCCGCCGATGGCCAGCAGGGTCAGGCCGGCCGCGTGCAGGGGCGCCGTGAAAGTCTCGATGCGCGACAGCGTGTCGGCGACGTCCACGGGGTTGACCGGCACGTCCCCGAGATCCGCGCAGGCGCAGAGCTCGTAGGGGCACACGCCCGTGGCGTGGTTGACGAGGCGCATCAGGGCCGATTGCTCGCGCACGCCCCGCGGCCCGAGCCGCGCACCCGGACGGTTGGTGGTGGCGCTGTCGAAGGGGATGCCGAACAGGCCGATATCGATCGGCTCGGCCATGGCCGCCGCGGGCGTCAGCACCGGCAGGCGCATCAGGCTGGCGAGCCCCGCGAAACGCGGCATGGCCATGCCGGACAGCGGCTGGAAGCGCGCGAGGCGCTCCGCGCGGGTCGTGTCGTCGGCCGGGCGGGTCATGCGGAACCTCCGTGAAACCTATTCGCGCGATCATGGACGATGACGGCGCCCGGAGTCTTGCTCCTCAGTCCTGCCCCCGAGTCTTGTGTCGGGATCTTGCCCCGGATCCCCGCCCCGGATCTTGCGTTGACGATGCTCCGTCACCCGCGTATAGACAGCGCCTCGCGAACCCGCCGGATCGCCCCGGCGGCTTTCCGTGCTTCCAGCGCCATACCACGCGACGCCGCCACGCCTCCGGGCCCTCGTGCATCGCGCAATCGAGATGAGGACAGCCGATGGCCAACACCGTGTCGGCCAAGAAGATGACCCGCAAGATCGCCAAGCGCACGGCGATCAACCGCTCGCGCCGCAGCCGCATGCGCACCTTCGTCCGCAAGGTCGAGGAGGCCATCGCCTCGGGTGATGCCACCAACGCCCTGGCCGCCCTGCGCTCCGCCGAGCCGGAGATCATGCGCGCGTCGCAGAAGGGCATCGTTCACAAGAACACGGCCTCCCGGAAGGTGTCGCGCCTCGCGGCCCGCGTGAAGGCGCTCCAGGCCTGATCACGGCCGCATGGCCGAACGGATGAAGCCCGGTTCCGACCGGGCTTTTTCATGCGCCGCTTCCGCCTGCGATCGGCGCCCTCGTCAGGCGCCCGGATCGTTGGCGAGCAGGATCGGCTGCCCGTGGGGCGTCGCCGCGGCGGCGCGCGCGAAGGCGTCCCGGCGGTCGGACAGGGAAGCGGCGGTGGTGACGCCGCGCGCGGCGAGCAGCGCCTCGATCGTCTCCAGCCAAAGGGCGTAATCGGCCGGGCGCTCGCCCCGGCGGCTCGCCACCCCGAGGGCCTCGGCCCATTCGCTCCACGTGAACAGCCCGCGGTCGTGCAGGGCCACGACGAGGGCGAAGGTCTGCGCCTCCCAGGGCGCGGCGAAGGTGGGCGGATCCTGCGGTCTCATGCGGCGTCCGACCGGGAGCGGGCCGGCTCCAGGTAGCTCTCGAAGGCGTTGACCGAGACGGCGAGACCGGGATCGGCATCCTCGCCCCACAGCTCCACCCCCGCGAATCGCACCGTGTAGAGCCATTGCGGCGCCTCGCCGGCGAGTTCGGCGTTCGAATCCGGGAACACGAAGGTGCCATGCACCTGCTCCACCGTGCCGGTGCGGCCGCGGACGTAGCGCGGCAGCCGGGTATGGCCGACCGGGTTGATGGTCTTCGCCGTCACCTCGTCGCCGACCGCGAAGCGGGCCTGGTGCGGGGAGGGGCGGTCGCTCGGGAAGCCCTTCGCGAAGAGCGGCGCCACCTGCTCGGCCTGGAGCACCCGCGCTACCGGGGCCGGAGGCGTCAGGGCCGCGCCAGCCGCCAGCTCCTCGGCGCTCGCGAGGCCGTGCCGGAGCACCTGCTTCTCCAGGGCCTTGAACCAGATCGCGTAGTAGCTGGAGGTGAGATATTCGCCCGGCGGCAACGATTCGCGGGTCGCGCGGCTGGCATCGAGGTTCCAGGTGCCGGTGTAGCCCATCGCCAGCGCGAGGGCGAAGACCCGCCGCTCCCAGGGGGCGTGGAACCAGGGCTCGTCCGCCTCGAAACCGACCGGCCCGAAGCCCTGCATCCCGCCGAGATCCTGACCGCCGTTCATGCGCGCACCCCCTGCTCGGGAGAGAGGGGAAGGCCCGTGCCGATCATCGAATCGCGGGTGACGAGGTCGGCGAGGGCCGCCTCGTCGAGCTGCTCGGTGCCGGCGGGCCGCATCGGCAGCACCATGTAGCGGAGTTCGGCGGTGGAATCCCACACGCGGATCCGCGTGGTGGCGGGCAGGTCGACCCCGAATTCGCGCAGCACGCCGCGCGGGTCGATCACCGCCCGCGAGCGGTAGGGCGGCGACTTGTACCAGACCGGCGGCAGGCCGAGCACGGGCCAGGGATAGCAGGAGCACAGGGTACACACGACCATGTTGTGCTCCTCGGGGGTGTTGGCGACGACCATCATGTGCTCGCCGCCGCGCCCGCCGAAGCCGAGTTCGCGGATCGCCGCCGTGGCATCGTCGAGGAGCCGGGCGCGGTATGCGGGATCCATCCAGGCCCGGGCCACCACCTGGGCGCCGTTGCGCGGGCCGATCTTGGTCTCGTAGGTGTCGATCAGAGTGTCGAGGGCCGCCGGATCGACGTAGCCCTTCTCCACCAGGATCGATTCCAGGGCCCGCACCCGCAACTCCATGGGCGACAGCTCGCTGCCGTGGTCGTGCGGATGATCGTGAGCGTGATCGTGATGATCGTGATCGGCCATTCCCGGTCTCCTCGGCCACAGGATTAGACCGGCCGGAGCGCCTCGTCACGATCCGATGCCCATTGTGCGGCGGGCAATCGCGGGTCATCCTGTTGTCGGCTCATGATCGGGGAGGCCGTCCATGCTCGCTCCCTCGCCACCCGTCCCGCCCCCGGCTCCGGGCGTCGTCGCCGCCGGCGTCTACGCGGCCGGCCGGCGCATCGCCGAGACATCCATCGCCGATGCGGGCGCCTGGGCGCGCAAGCCGGGCCACGTGGTCTGGATCGGACTCTACGACCCCTCCGACAGCCTGCTGCATCAGGTTCAGGAGCAGTTCGGCCTCCATCCCCTCGCCATCGAGGATGCGGGCAACGCGCATCAGCGCCCCAAGATGGAGCAGTACGGCAGCGGGCTCTTCGTGGTCGCCCGGACCGCGCAGCTCGTCGAGCGGCGCATCGCCTTCGGCGAGACCCACGTCTTCCTCGGCCGCGGCTACGTGGTGACGGTCCGGCACGGGCCGTCGAGCTCCTACGCGGCGGTCCGCCAGCGCTGCGAGGCCTGCCCCTCCACGCTCGCCCACGGCGAGCATTACATGCTCTACGCCCTGCTCGACTACATTGTGGACGATTACGGGCCGGTGATCGGGGCGATCCACGACGAGGTCGAGGCGATCGAGGACACGGTCCTGGCCCGCTCCCTGGAGCAGGCGGAGATCGAGCGGCTCTACATGCTGCGGCGCGACCTCCTGCGCCTGCGCACGGCGGTCGTTCCTCTGGTCGAGGTCTGCCGCCGGCTCGAACACGCCGAGACGGTGGCCGTGGACGAGTACATGCAGGTGCTGTTCCGGGACGTCTCGGACCACATCCGGCGCGTTCAGGAGGAGATCGATTCCCTGCGCGAGGTGCTGGCCTTCGCCTTCGAGGCGAGCCTGATGATCGGCCAGACGCAGCAGACGCACATCGCCCGCCGCCTCGCCGCCTGGGCGGCGATCCTGGCGGTGCCCACGGCGGTGGCGGGCATCTACGGCATGAACTTCAAGAACATGCCGGAGCTGGAGCTGCAATACGGCTACTTCTTCGCGCTGGGCGCGATCCTCATGGTGTGCCTCATTCTCTATCGGCGCTTCCGGGCGGTCGGGTGGTTGTGAGGCGAGCCCTGGCGGGGAGGGCCGGTTGTTCGCTCACCGGCTCGTGACCCCCTCGTCGCCGACTATCCTGTTTGGCACGCAGATCGTTCCTGATGCCAAGTTGCTTGCGGAGCAAGCCTCGAAGCCCCCCGGACCGTTCATCCAAGAGATGAGCGCCTCAGGCACACCGTTCCGGGGTGCTGCGAGGCTCGCTCCGCCCGCACCTCGGCATGAGGATCGTGGTGCCTGCCACGCCTGTCATCGGCACAAGGGTCCTGCCTCACGGCCGCACGGCCGGCGCCTCGATCGGCAGGCCCGCCGCCCGCTGCATCAGGGAGAGTTCGAGCGCCACCGTCTCCGGCGCGCCCGCCGGGTAGGGCTCCGCCCGCATTCCGACGAGGCAGTTGCGCAGGCGGCGCTGGAAGGAGCCGAGATCCTGCCATTCGAGCCGGTAGAGCGGGTAGCCGTTGGGATGGCCCTGCGGGATCGCCGCCGCGCCGAGATGCGCCCCCCAGCGCGCATCGTGGCAGGCCGCGCAGGAGAAGCCGAGCTGGCCCATGCGGCGGGTGAACAGCGCACGCCCCTCCGCGCGGGCGGGGTCCAGGCGCGGGTCGGCCGGCGGTGCCACCGGCAGCCCGCGCGATTGCAGGGCCACCGCGGCCGTGAGCGCGAGGAGCGGGCGGCTCTCGCGAGGGAGGGGCTCCTCGCCCTGGTGGCGCGTGCGGCAGAGATCGATGCGGCCCGCGAGATCGACCGCGCGGCCCTCCGCCGGGTCCCAGGCCGGATAGCGCGCGGCGACTCCGCGCAGGCTCTCGATGGCCCCGTGGCAGCCGGCGCAGGCCGGGCGGCCCGTGGCCGGGGCGGCCTCCCAGGCATCCAGCCCGTCCGCGACCCAGAGCAGGCCGGGATTGGCCGCATCGTCGCGCTGCATCGCCTGCAATTCCGGCGTCATCTGGTCGAAGCCCGAGCGTCGCGCCCCGGACGCGATCTCCTGCGCGGCGAGGGGTGCGCAGAGGGCAAGGAGCGCCAGGGCGGACCAGCGGGACGCCACCCTCAGGTCACCTCGATCGTCGCGCTCTCGGTCTGCTCGAAGCCGTTGTCGCCGCTCCAGGTGAAGGTGAGGGTGCCGCTCTGCGTCGCGCGGGTGGTGAAGGTCAGGTAGGGGTTGGCGGAACTCGCCGGGTAGAGTTCGGCGCGGAACACCTCCTCGCCCGCGTAGCGGCAGACGAAGGTCGTGATGATGTTGCGCGGCAGCAGGCGGCCCTCCGGGCCGGGTCGGTAGCCGGTCTCCATCGGATGCGAGATCAGCGTCTTGATCTCGATGACGCTGCCGGCCCGGGCGGTCTTCGGCACGTTGATGAGGCTGCGGGCCATGGCGTCACCCTTCCACGCAGGCGGCCAGCGTCACGATGGCGTCGGCGGTGGCGGACCAGTAGGTGCCGTCGCTCAGCTCGGCGATCGCCGTCACGGTCTGGGAATCCGCGAGCCGGATGCGCGTCGAGACCGCGGCCCGGCCGGCGCGGGGGCCGAGATGGACGGTCAGCACGTTGGGCTGCGGGTTCTTGTCGTTGAAGATCGCGATGCGCCGTACGTGGTCGGCCGGCGTCATCGGACTGTCGACCGCGACCGTGAGCGGGACGGCGTTGCCGTTCTCCACGAGCGGGGGCACGTCGAGGGTGACGCGGCCGGGGTGGATCGGGGCATCGCCGGCGAAGCGCCGGATCGCGGCCTGGGTCGGCTCGCGCGGCGGGCGCTCGACGGCCCGGGCCGGACGCACCAGAGCGACGGCGAGAAGCCCCGCGCCTCCCGTCAGGACCCTGCGCCGATCCGGCTTCGTCATCGGGTCTCCTCCCCGCCGCGGAGCGTCGCCAGATAGGCGATCACGTCCTCGATCTCGTCCGCTTCCAGGATCGGCCGGCCGCGCCACGCCGCGCCGACCCGGTCGAGCCCCTCGACGCGGTAATACGAGGGCATGATGGTGTCGGGATTCAAGACGCGGCCGTCGACGAGCCGCAGGCGGATCTGGCCGGGCGAGAGCCGCGCGCCGATGCCGGCGAGGTTGGGCCCGACATCGCCCTCCGCCCGGCCGCCGAGGCCCGCGTGGCAGAGGGTGCAGAGGCCGCGCCGGGGATCGCTGGCGATGGCCCGGCCGCGGGCGGGATCGCCCTGCGCCCCCGCGAGGGGGACCGGGATCGCGTCGCCGACGATCGCATAGGGGGCGAGGGCCGGGAGCAGGGTGAGGATCAGGACGGCGGCGAGGACGCGGCGCCCGCGCTCCGCGCAGGGGTGTCGGACACCCTCGCCAAGGAACCGGATCCGGGAGCCCGGCCACCCCGCGACCATCGCCGCCCGCACCGGAACGGGGCTCCCGTGGTTCGATTCCCGAACGGGGTGGGCGTCGATCGACATGCAGCATCGAAACCGGCGGCTCGGCGGATACATGATGCAGCCGCCGGGCCGCGCAGCCGGGTGCGACGATCGGCAGCCCTCAGGCGCGCCGCTTCATCAGCGCCGCCGCGGCGAGGCCGACGCCCGCCATCACGGCGCCCGTGGTGAGGGGATGGAGCTGCGCCCGCGTGTAGGTGCTGGTGCGGCGCACGTAGCCCGGATAGACGCCGCGGACATGGCCGTCCGAGCCGGGCTGGTGCAGCGCGCCCTGCGGGTCGCGCGGGGGTTCCGCGGCGCGCTGCGCCCGGGCCGCCACCGCGCCGAGGCGGTCGAAGGCCTCCGGCGCGAGCTTCTTGAAGCCCGTCATCGCCCGGCCCCCGCCGCCGACATAGATCTCGCGGTGCGGGTGAACGGCGGCGTGCAGGATGGCGCGGGCGACCTCGTCCGGATGGTAGACCGGCGGCGGCAGCTGCGGCTCGCGGTCCATGTAGTTGCGGGCGTGCTGGGGCAGGGGAGTGTCGATCGAGCCGGGCTTGATCAGCGTCACCGAGACCGGCGCGCCGTCCATCTCCAGCTCCGCGCGCAAGCCGTCCGTGAAGCCGCGGATCGCGTGCTTGCTCGCCGAGTACATGGCCTGGAGCGGGATCGTCAGGTCGGAGGCGATGCTGCCGACATTGATCAGCGCGCCGCCGTGCCGCTTCAGGTGCGGCACCGCCACCAGCGAACCGTAGACCGTGCCCCAGAAATTGGTCTGGAACAGCCGCTCGCTGTCCTCGTCGCTCACCTCCTCCAGGCGCCCGAAGATCGAGATGCCGGCGTCGTTCACCCAGGTGTCGAAGCCGCCGAAGCGCTGGATCGCCTTGTCGGCCAGGGCCTGCACGTCCTCGCGCCGGCCGACATCGCCGACCGCATGGGTGACCTGTCCGCCCTGGCGCTCGATATCCTCCTGAATCGCGGCCAGGGCCTCGGCGTTGCGGGCGCCCATCACCACCCGCGCGCCCTGGCGGGCGGCCATGCGCGCCGTCGCGAGCCCGATGCCGCTCGATGCCCCCGTGATCACGATCACCTGCTGATCGAGGGGCTTGTGGGCGTGAGCCATCTGCGTCTCCATACTGTTGGGGAGTGTGCTTCGCCCTCCCCAACGATCGTGGGACGCTTCCGTTCACGTGGATGGATGCGCTGCATCCATCCATGTCCGGTCAGCCGGAGGTGCCCGGATGGATCGGGGCCTGGTAGGCGAGGCCCATGTCCCAGGGGAAGTAGATCCAGGTGTCCTGGCTCACCTCGGTCACGAAGGTGTCGATGAGCGGCCGGCCGGCGGGCTTGGCGTAGACCGTGGCGAAATGCGCGCTCGGCAGCATGGTGCGCACCACCTGCGCGGTCTTGCCGGTATCGGTGAGGTCGTCGAGGACGAGCACGCCCCGGCCGCTGCCGTCGCCGATGGCGCAAATGCTCGGGGCCACGTCCTTGAGCACGGTCAGGGAGCCCTGCTCCTGATAATCGTGATAGCTCGCGATGCAGACGGTCTCGATGAGCCGGATGCCGAGTTCGCGCGCCACCACCGCCGCCGGCACGAGGCCGCCGCGGGTGATGCAGACGATCGCCTCGAACGGGCCTGCCCCGGCGAGCCGCCACGCCAGTGCCCGGGCGTCGCGATGGAACTGGTCCCAGGAGACCGGAAAGGCCTTCTCGCCTGCCGTTGCCATCTCGGCTCCTCCCTAACCGCGCGCCGCCTGGAGCCGGGCGACCAGCGCCTCGATCTCCGCCCTGGCGGCGGCGAGCGCGGCCGCGTCCTTGGCCCGCGCCACGATCTGATTGCGGAACCCCTGCGGCGTCATCGACGGGTAGGAGCCCACCGACACGCCCGGGAAGCGCGCGGCGACCCCGGCGAGGTCGGCCGCGTAGGCGCCCTCCGGCAGAGCGCCGGCCTCGATGGTCTCGGCGAGCATGCGCGCGCCGGTGCGCAGGGTCGGTGCCACGTTGTCGAGCATCGCCTGCATGATCGCGGGCACGCCCGCCATCACGATCACGTTGCCGATCACGAAGCCCGGCGCCTTCGAGATCGGATTGGCGATCAGCTCCGCCCCGAAGGGGATGCGCGCCATGCGCAGGCGGGCCTCGTTGAGGTCGGCCTCGGGGATGCGTTCGAGCAGCATCGCCCGCGCGCGCGGATCGACGTCGATGCCGACGCCGAAGGCCGCGGCCACGCAATCGGCCGTGATGTCGTCGTGGGTCGGCCCGATGCCGCCCGTCGTGAACACGTAGGTGTAGCGGGCGCGCAGCGCGTTCAGCGCGCCCACGATCTCCTCGGCCACGTCCGGCACCACGCGCACCTCGCGCAGGTCGATGCCGATGGCCGTGAGATACTCGGCGATGTAGCCGATGTTCTTGTCCTTGGTCCGGCCGGAGAGGATCTCGTCGCCGATGACCAGAACGGCGGCCGTCACCTGGGTCGCAATCTCGTCGCTCATCATGCCTCCGGCCATCGCCCCGCTGTATCGTGACCATCTGCCGGGCTCAAGCGTCGCGCCGCGCGCCGTTACCCGCGAGAGCATCGTCCGACGAAGCGGATGCCGGTTCGTCGCAGAAAATGCGGCAAACACAAAGGTCTAGAGCGGGATCCGATTGCAACGCGAGCGGATCCTGCTCTAAGCGGGCGGGATGCCGCAGCCGAGCCCTGACCCGTGCGCTTCGCCCATCCGCTGACCGAGGGGCGGCTGGTGCGCCGCTACAAGCGTTTCCTCGCCGACGTCGAACTCGCGGACGGCCGGGTGGTGACGGCGCATTGCGCCAATCCGGGCGCGATGGTGGGGCTCGTCACCCCGGGCCGGCCGGTGCTGCTCTCCGCCTCGACCAACCCGGCCCGCAAGCTCGCATGGTCGTGGGAGATGGTGGAGGCCGAGCTGCCGGGCGGGGCGCAATGGGTCGGCATCAATACCCTGCGGCCGAACCAGCTGGTGGCGGAGGCCTTCCGGGAGGGGCGCCTGCCGCCCTTGCGCGAGGCCGCCACCCTGCGGCCGGAGGTGCGCTACGGACGGGCGAGCCGGGTCGACTTCCTGGCCGATGGCCCCGCCGGCCCCTGCCATGTGGAGGTGAAGAACTGCCACATGATGCGGGAGCCCGGCCTCGCCGAGTTCCCCGACTGCACGGCGGCCCGCAGCGCCCGCCACATGGACGAACTCGCCGAAGTGGTGCGGGGCGGCGGGCGGGCGCTGCTGATCGTGGTGGTGCAGATGCGGGCCGAGCGGTTCGACGTGGCGGGCGACATCGACCCGGCCTTCGCCGCCGCCTTCCGGCGGGCCCGGGCGGCCGGCGTCCGGACGCTCGCCTATGCGTGCCGCCTGGACCCGGCCGAGGTCGCGATCGACCGGGAGATCCCGATCGTGACGGCGTGATACGGTTTCCGGAAGATCACTGTCGGAAACCGTATCACGAGCCCGCGCGGCGCCTGAGCGAGGCCGGTTTCCGCATCGCGAAGCGATCATCCGGAAACCGTATGAGACGCAATCCGCTTGATCGAAGCGGATTGCGTATCAGCAAGCCCGCGCGGCGCTTGAGCGAAGCCGATTTCCGCATTGCGAAGCAATCAACCGGAAATCGTATGAGACGCCGTCACGCCTTCTCGAAGATCAGGTTGAGGCGGGTGCGCGCCACCTGGCGGTAGCCGTGGCTGGTGAGCAGGGCCGAGAGGTCGGTCTGCCAGAGGTCGGTGCCGTCCTCCAGGATGATCAGGCTCGGATGCAGGCTCCGCGGCGCGGTGCGCAGGAAGGGCTCCAGGATCAGGTCCTCGGCGCCCTCGACGTCGAGCTTGATCGCGTCGATGTGGTCGATGCCCTCGCCGCGCACGAGGTCGAGGAGCGTGACGGCCGGCACCCGGATCGCCGCGCCCTCGTTGGTGCCGACCACCTTGAGGCTCGATTCGCCGCTGTTGCGCTGATCGACGAAGAGGGTGAGTTCGCCCGCCTTGTCGGCCACCGCGCAGGCCACCGCCTTCACGGTGCCGAACGGGTTCTGGGCGATGTTGTAGGCGAGCTTGTCGAAGATGTCGGGCTGCGGCTCCACCGCGAGGATCCGCGCCGCCGGGCCGCTGAGGCCCGCCACGAACAGCGCATAGGCGCCGATATTCGCGCCGACATCGATGAACACGCAGTCCGGGCGCAGCCGCTCCGCCAGGAGCCGGCGCTCCGCCGGGTCGAAGAACTGCGGGGTGAAGAGCACCTTCTTCTCGCAGTTGTTGTTGTAGGGGTGCAGGCGCATGCGGGCGCCGTAGCGCTCCACGTCGAGGGGCCGGCCGCGCAGGAGGCGGATCGCGCAGCGGCGCAGGATCAGGGCGAGGCGGCGCGCGCCCCAATCCTCGTCTGGCAGGCGCTGGGTTCGGGCCACGATCCAGCGGACGAGGCCGGTGGGGGCGTAGGTCCCGAAGGGCTGGGGAGGTTGGGTCATCGCATCGGTTGTGGTCGCCATCGCGCGCCTCATGCCATCCGCGGGGGCCGCCCGCAACGGGCGGGCATTGCGGTGCGGGTGCGGGCCCGATAGAGGCGGGGCAGCCATTTCGGAGCCGCTCGCCCATGCAGACCTTCGATTCCGCCGGCGTGCCGATCGCCTATATCGACGTCGCGCCGGAGGGCGGAGCGGGCGATCCGGTCCTGCTGATCCATGGTTTCGCCTCGAACCACAAGGTGAACTGGGTCAGCACCGGCTGGGTCCGCACGCTGACGGAGGCGGGTTACCGGGTGATCGCCCTCGACAATCGCGGGCACGGCGAGAGCGGCAAGCTCTACGAGCCGGACGCCTACGCGTCGGACCTGATGGCGGAGGATGCCTGCCGCCTCCTCGACCATCTCGGCCTGCCCCGGGCGGACGTGATGGGCTACTCGATGGGCGCACGCATCACCGCCTTCCTGGCGCTGATGCGCCCCGAGCGCGTGCGCTCAGCCCTGCTCGGCGGGCTCGGGATCCATCTGGTCGAGGGGAGGGGGCTGCCGAGCGGCATCTCGGACGCCATGGAGGCGCCGTCGAGCGCCGAGGTCACCGATCCGGTCGCCCGGTCCTTCCGCATCTTCGCCGAGCAGACCCGCAGCGACCTGCATGCCCTCGCCGCCTGCATGCGGGGCTCGCGGCAGACCCTGTCCCGGGGAGAGGTCGCGCAGATCGAGGTGCCGACGCTGGTCGCGGTGGGAACCACCGACCACATCGCGGGGTCGGGACCGGCGCTCGCCGCCCTCATTCCCAATGCCCGCGCCCTGGACATTCCCAACCGGGACCACAACCTCGCCGTCGGCGACAAGGTGCACAAGCAGGGCGTGCTGGCCTTCCTGGCCGAGCGCCCCTGATCCTCACTGCGCCCGGGCGCGCTGCCGGCTCTCGCGGGCCTGAACGCTCGTCATCGACAGGTTGAGCACGCGGCGGTGGTGCAGATCCTCGACCTGAATCGCGCTATGGCGCAGATCGCAGACGATCTTGCGCTCGCCGAGCAGGCCGGTGGCCAGCCGGGCCGCCCGCTCGAGGGCATCGGCCGGGCTGTCCAGATTGACGCCGTCGACATCCCGCACCAGCCGGGAGCCGTTCTGGAAATGAAAGAAGTAGAGGGCCATTGCTTTTTTTAGGCCTCATTGAAGGATCCGTACGGCACGGCGAACGGTGATGCTTCGCGTTCCGGTTGATCATCGTGTGGTTGTTTAGGTCTTATACCATAGGTTAACCGCCGACAAGGCGAGGCGGGGATTGGCGCCGCTCGGCCGGCGGGTCGTTTCCGACCCGAAAAGTCTATTCCAATCAATTGCGTAGGACTGTCTTCCTGCAATCCCGGTCATCTGGCCTAAGTCGAATGCTCTCCGGTTCGCGTCCCGCCCTCCAAGCAAAAAGAAAGCCGCCCGAAGGCGGCTTTCTCAATCGGCTCCCACGTCCGAGGGCTGATCAGGCCCGCAGACGGGTCCGGATATCGCCGAGGCTGCGGCGGATCAGGTCCTGGCCGGCCTCGCCGCTGACCTTCTCGCGCAGGATCGTCTCGGAGACCCGCACGGCGGCCTCCGCGGCGGCGGCCCGCACCTCGGCGGCGGCCTGCGCCTCGGCCTGGGCGATCTTCGCCTCGGCGGCCTTGGTCCGGCGGGCCACGAACTCGTTCAGGCGGGCATGGCCCTCGGCGGCGGCGCGCTCGGCCTCCTCGCGGGCATTCGCCACGATGGCCTCGGCCTCACGCTCCGCCTCGGCGCGGCGCTTCTGGTAGTCGGCGAGGACGGCGGCGGCCTCCTCGCGCAGGCGGCGGGCCTCCTCGAGCTCGCGGCGCACGCGCTCGCCGCGGCCGTCGAGGCCCTTGATGATCTGGTCGAAGCCGCCCGCCTTCCAGACGATCCCGCAGAACACCACGAAGGCGACCGCGACCCAGAATTCCGGTGTCATCAGCATCGGTCGGTTCTCCGGGTCAGTGGGCGGTCTGGGTACGGTCGTAGGCGGCCTCGACGGCGGCCCGCTCGGGGGCTTGGCCGGTGAGGCGCTCGACGATGGCGGTGGCGGCGTCGGCGGCGACCTCGCGCACGTTGCTCATCGCGCTCACGGTGCGGCTGCGGATCTGCGTCTCCGCATCGGCGAGCTTGGCGGCGAGGTCCGCTTCGAGGCCCTTGCGCCGGGTCTCGGCCTCGGCGGCGAGGCTGTCGCGGGTGGCCTGGGCGATGCCCTTGGCCTTGGCCTGCGCCTCCTTGAGGGAGGTCTCGTAGGACTCGCGGGCGGCGTCCGCGTCGGTCTTCATGCGGGTGGCCGCATCGAGATCGCCGGCGAGCCGCGTCTGGCGGTCGTGCAGGATGGCCGTGATGCGCGGCAGCGCGACGCGGGACATCAGGTAGTAGAGCAGCCCGAACGCGATGGCGAGCCAGAGGATCTGCGCCACGAAGGTGCTGCTCTGGAAGGGCGGGAACCCGCCGCCGTGCTCGGAGGCCGGCTCGTGGATCAGGCCTTCCTGGAGGTTGGCATGGGGGGTGGGCTGCGCCATCGTGTCGTCCGGGTGTGCGGGAGCCGGGATTGAGACCACCGCGCCGGCCATCGGCCGGCGAGGGGGCAGTGGATCGCCGCACCCCTTTGTCTCGGGGCGCGGCATCCGCGGCGGTGAGCGGCGCCTGATGGAACGCGGGCGGACCGCGCGCCAGGCCGAGGCGCCCTCAGGGCGCGGCGCTTAGACCGCGAACAGGAGCAGCAGCGCGACGAGCAGCGAGAAGATGCCGAGCGCTTCGGTCAGCGCGAAGCCGAGGAGCAGGTTGGCGCGCTGGCTGTCGGCCGCGGAGGGGTTGCGCAGGGCGCCGGCGAAGAACTGGCCGAACAGGTTGCCGAGGCCGACCGCGGCGCCCGCCATGCCGAGGCAGGCGAGACCGGCGCCGATGTACTTCGCAGCAACGGGATCCATCTGAGTACTCCTGAGGTCGTCTAGTCGTCTGGCGGGTGGGATCCGGCCGCGACACGGCGAACCGGGGTGGGAAGGCGGCGGCCCCGGCGCCGGGCCGGGGCGCCCCGGCCGTCAGTGGCCGGGATGCAGCGCGTCGCTGAGGTAGATCGAGGTCAGCGTCGCGAAGACGTAGGCCTGCAGCACCGCGACCAGCATCTCGAGGGCGGTGACGGCCACCGAGAGGGCGAGCGGCAGCGGCGAGAGGATGCCCCAGGCGCCGGCGGCGAGGAGGGCCGGCACGAAGCCCGCGAAGATCTTCAGCGCGATGTGGCCGGCCAGCATATTCGCGAAGAGACGGACCGAGAGGCTGATCGGCCGCGAGATGAACGAGACCACCTCGATCACCACGATCAGCGGCTTCAGCCAGCCCGGCACGCCGGGGGGCACGAACAGGTTCAGGAAGTGGGTGCCATGCGCCATGAAGCCGTAGATCACCACGGTCAGGATCACGATCAGCGCCAGCATGAAGGTCACGATGATGTGGCTCGTCACCGTGAACGTGTAGGGGATCATCCCGAACAGGTTGAGGACCAGGATGAACATGAAGAGCGAGAACACGAGCGGCACGAAGCGCTCGCTGCCGTGGCCGGCGGATTGGTGCACGGTCGAGGCGATGAACTCGTAGAAGGTCTCGGCGAGGGACTGCATCCGCCCCGGCACGAGGGAGCGGCGGCTCGTCGCCGCGATGGTGATCAGCGCGATCACGCCGACGGCGGCGAACATGTACAGCGCCGACTGCGTGAAGGCGATCTGCTGATGGCCGATATGTCCGAACGAAACCAGCGGGTTCAGCTCGAACTGGTGGATCGGATCCAACTTCACGGCCATGCCGGTCCCGCCCCTTTATCCTTGTCGGCGCCCGCGGGTCTCGCGTTGCGCCTGATCCGCGCTGGCGGATGCACGGCATCCACCGGATGATCAAGTCCCCGATTGGTCTTTCTTCGTGTCCGCGGGCCGAAAAAATCCCGACACGCGCATCACGTTGTAAATTCCGGCCCCGAAACCCAGGATGATGAGCACGATCATCCCCCAGGGCTTGGTGCCCAGGAGCCGATCGCACCCCCAGCCGAGCAGGCCGCCCGCCACCACACCCGAGACGAACTCCGTCGAGAGACGCAGCGCGCGGCCGAGGGGCGAGGGTTCGCTGGACGTTCCGGAACGCGACGAAGGATCGGGAGCAGCGGGGGGCCGCTTCCGGTCGATCTGCATTTCGAGACGCCTGAGCCTCGCGGAGAGATCGCTGTCGGAGGCAGGGTCCCGGCCGATGCCGCCCTCGTCCCGCGGGTCGGTGCCGGTCATGGCGCGACCCCGCGTCGGTTGGGCGAAGAGTTCCAGCCCGGGTGCCCCCTTCGAGCGGGCGCACCATAGTTTCGCCCACCTTGGGAGTCAAGGATCCGTGAATTCGCCATAAGTCGTTGTTCTGCCTTATGGAATAGGAACCGCTACGCCTTGCGGCGTCACACGGCCTCGCTGAAGGCGGCGGCCCCGGCGAGGTCGACGGAGACGAGCTGCGACACCCCTCTCTCGGCCATCGTGACCCCGAACAGCCGGTCCATCCGCGCCATGGTGATCGGGTTGTGGGTGATCACCAGGAAGCGGGTGTCGGTGTCCTGCGCCATCCGTCCGAGAAGGTCGCAGTAACGCTCGACATTGGCGTCGTCGAGGGGGGCGTCGACCTCGTCGAGCACGCAGACCGGCGACGGATTGGTGAGAAACACCGCGAAGATCAAGGCGGTTGCAGTCAGCGCCTGCTCGCCGCCGGAGAGGAGCGTCATGGTCTGGGGCTTCTTGCCGGGCGGTCGGGCCAGGATCTCCAGGCCCGCTTCGAGCGGGTCCTCGGAATCGACCAGGGTGAGCGCGGCGGTGCCGCCGCCGAACAGGGTGGTGAACAGGCGCTCGAAATGCCCGTTCACCGCCGTGAAGGCGGCGAGCAGGCGCTCGCGCCCCTCCCGGTTGAGGGAGGCGACCGCCCCGCGCAGACGCCGGATCGCCTCCAGAAGCTCGTCGCGCTCCCGACCGAGATCGTCGCGGCGGCCCTCGGCCTCGGCGAGTTCGGTCTCGGCGCGCAGATTGACGGCGCCGAGCCGCTCGCGGTCGGCCCTGAAACCGGCGAGCCGCTCCTCGACGGCGCCGGGGGCGGGCCGGGGATCGCCCGGCGCGAGGCCGCTCATCGCGAACAGCCCCTCCGGATGCGTGCCGAGGGCGTCGGCGATGCCGCGCACGATCTCGGCCAGCCGGCGCGCCATCGCCTCGTGGGCGGCCTGGGCCGCGGCCCGGGTCTCGCGGGCCGCCGAGAGCGCCTCAAGCGCCGCCCGCGCCCGCCGGTCGGCCTCCGAGAGATCCGTCTCGGCCGCGGCGAGGCGGTCGGCGGCGGTGCGCCGCGCGGCCTCCGCCGCCTGCGTCGCGCTCGCGAGGCGGCGGCGTTCGAGCACGAAACCGTCCGGCGCCTCGGCGAGCTCGGCCTGCTCCGCCTCGGCGGCGGCCTGCCGCTCGGCGAGATCGTCCAGAGCCGCCTCGGAGCGGGCGGCACGCTCGCGCCAGCGGGCCTCGTCGGCGGCGACGGCCTCCCGGCGGCGGCGGCGCTCCTCCTCCGCTCGCGCGAGCGCGAGACTCGCGGCCCGCGCTTCGGCGATCCCGGCCCGCCGCAGCTCCGCCTCGCGGCGCGCCGCGGCCAGCGTCTCCGCCGTCGCGGCATCCTCCGGCAGGGCATCGAGCGCCTTCACGGTCGCCTCGATCCGCGCCGCGCTCTCCTGCGCCTCGTCGCCGAGGCGGTCTTCCGCCTGGGCGAGGGCCGTCCGGCGCGCCGCCGCCTCGGCCTCCTGCCGCTCGGACGTGGCGAGCGCCTCGCGGGCCGCGTCGAGGCTCCTGCGGGCGAGCCGGGCGCCGTCGAGGGCCCGCGTCTCGGCCGCCGCGCAGGCGCGCACCCGATCCTGCATCCGCGCCAGGGCCGCGAGCCTCGTCTCCGCGCCCTTGCGGGCGAGGGCTGTCTCCTCGCGCAGCGCCTCCAGCCGGTTGCGCTCGGCGAGCCGCCGGGCAGCCGGCAAGGGCGCGTCGGCGAGCCGGGTGAAGCCGTCCCAGCGGTAGAGATCGCCGTCCGGCGTCACGAGGCGCTGACCGGGGCGCAGGCCGTCGCGCAAGGCCGGAGCCTCCGCCCGCGCGACGATGCCGATCTGCCGCAGGCGGCGCGCGACCCGGTCCGGCCCCTGCACCACCTCGGCGAGGGGCCGGGCACCGGGAGGCAGGGCGGGGTCGTCGGGCGCCGCCAAGCTTCCCGCCCAATGCGCAGGCGCGGCGGGATCGATGGCGGCATCGAGGTCATCGCCGAGGGCCGCCGCGAGGGCGGCTTCATGGCCCGGCTCCACCGCGAGGGCATCGACCAGGGCCGGGAAGCCCGCCTCGGCAGCCGGGGCCACCAGCGTGGCGAGGGTGCGGGCCTCCGTGTCGAGGCGGGCCGCCGCGCGCTCCGCGGCGGCGGCGGCGGACTGCTCGCGCGCTTCCGCCTCCCGCGCCGCATCGAGGGCCTCGCGGGCGGCCGCGGCCTCCTCCTCGGCCGCCTCGGCGGCGGCCTGTGCCTCCGCGAAGGCGGCGCGCCGGTCGGCGGGATCCGGTCTGCCCCCCAGCGCCGCGCGGTCGCGGGCGAGGCGGGCCCGCTCGGTGGCTAGGCGCTCGGCCCGGGCGCGCTCGTCGCGCAGGTCCCGCTCCAGGACGGCGCGGCGGGCCTGCCGCTCGGCCGCCGCGTTCTGCGCCGCGGCGAGGGCGGATTCCGCCGCTGCGAGCGCCGCCTCGGCCGCCATCAGGCGGGCCTCGGCCTCGCCGCGCTCCTCAAAGTCCTCGCTCTCCGTGGCGAGGATCGCCGCCTCCTCGTCGAGACGCGCGAGGCTCGCCGCCGCATCGGCCCGGGAGGCCGCTTCGCGGGCGGTGTCGCGCCGCAGATCCGCGATCAGCCGCGTGAGGTCGCGCAGGCGCTCGGCGGCCCGGCGCTCCCGGGCCTCCAGGGCGGCGGCCGCATGAGTGAGGCGCTGGAGAGCGGCGGCGGCCTCCGCCTCCTCCTGGCGCAGGCGCGGCAGGGCGGCCGCCGCGAGGCCCTGCGCGGTGGCGGCGGCGCTCTGCGCGGTCTGCGCGGCGGCGACCCGGTCGAGGGCGTCGGCCATCGCCCGCTCGGCCTGCCGCGCCTCGCCGCGCGCGGTGTCGTGGGTGATCAGGAAGAGCAGCGCCTCGTGGCGGCGGATCTCGGCGGCGAGCGCCCGGTAGCGCTGGGCGGCCCGCGCCTGCCGGCGCAGGGATTCGACGCCCGCCGTGATCGCGCCCAGCACGTCCTCGACGCGGGCGAGGTTCTCCTCGGCGGCGCGCAGGCGCAGCTCCGCCTCGTGGCGCCGGGCGTGCAGGCCGCCGATGCCGGCCGCGTCCTCCAGGATGCGGCGGCGGGCCTGGGGCTTGGCGGCGATCATCTCGGCCACCTGTCCCTGGCGCACCATGGCCGGGGAGCGCGCGCCCGTCGCGGCATCCGCGAACAGCAGCTGCACGTCGCGGGCGCGCACCTCGCGGCCGTTGATCCGGTAGGTCGAGCCGGCGCCGCGGTCGATGCGGCGCATCACTTCCAGCACGTCCGCCCCGTTGAAGGAGGCGGGCGCCGTCCGGGCGGCATTGTCGAGGGTCAGGGTGACTTCGGCGTGGCTGCGGCCGGGCCGCCCGGCCGAGCCGGAGAAGATCACCTCGTCCATGCCGGAGGCGCGCAGGCTCTTGTGCGAGGCCTCGCCCATGACCCAGCGCAGGGCCTCGACGAGGTTCGACTTGCCGCAGCCGTTGGGGCCGATGATGCCGGTGAGGCCCGGCTCGATCAGGAACTCGCTCGGCTCCACGAAGGTCTTGAAGCCGACGATGCGCAGGCGGGTGAGCTTCATGGGACGCGCACCCGTCGCGGGTCCGGGCAGGGCGCGGCGGCCGCGCCGCCGCCGTCAGGCGCCGACGATCGGCTTGATCACCTTCTCCATCCCGTCGATCGACAATTCGCCCTGGAACTTCTGACCGTTGATGAAGAAGGTCGGCGTGGCGTTGACCTTGAACACGGTCATGCCGCGCTCCTTCACCGTGTTGATCGCGTCGTAGAGCGTCTGGTCCTTGAGCGTGGCCTCGAACTTCTCGCGGGAGAAGCCGGCTTGGCGCATCATCTGCTCGAGGGCGTCGAGGGGCTTCTGCACGAAGGCCCAGGCCGGCTGCTGGTCGAAGAGCAGGTCGGTGACCGGGTAGTAGCGGGCCGAGTTGTCCGCCCGCGCCAGCATGAAGGCCGCGGTGGCGAGGGGATCGAGGGGGAACTCGCGCAGCGTGAAACGCACCTTGTTGGTGTCGATCCAGCGCTCCTTCAGGGTCGGCCAGGTGGTCTTGTGGAAGGCCGCGCAATGCGAGCAGGTCATCGAGGCGTACTCGATGATGGTGCATTTGGCATCCGCCGGGCCGAGCCAGACGTCGCCGAGCGGGCCGGGCTGGAGCAGGGCGTCCACGGACGGGCTCTGGGCCAGGGCGCTCAGGGACAGGCGGGGCAGGAGGAGGGCGGCGCCGAGGGCCGAACCGGTGAGCGTCAATGCGTCGCGCCGGGTGATCATGGGACGTACTCCGAGACGAGCCGAACGGAAGTTCATGAGGTGGAGCGGTAGAATCACGGCCGCTCCGTGGCAAGCCGCCGGGGTGTCGCCGCAGGATGCCGTGTCATACGGTTTCCGGATGATCGCTTCGCGATGCGGAAACCGGCCTCGCTCAGGCGCCGCGCGGGCTCGTGATACGGTTTCCGAAAGTGATCGTCCGGAAACCGAATCACCCTCGCCCGCGCGTCGTCATCACCGCGACGCCGAGGCGGTCGAGGGCGTCCCGCAGGCCCTCCTCGCCGATATCCGCCACGGCCTGCGCCACCTCGCCCCGCCGGGTGGGGTCGATGACCGGCTTCGGCACCGCCCGCTTGGCGCCGCGCCCGACCCGGTCCTGGCGCAGGCTGATCCGGCCGACGCAGGCCCAGCCGTAATGGCGGTTGATCCGCTCGATCACCAGCGGCGCGAGGTGCTGGAGTTCGAGGGCGAAGGCCCCCTCCACGCGCACGATCAGGGTTCCGGGATCGGGCCGGGCCTCTCCCCCGCGCCCGCGCCGCCGCGGCCACTCGAACTTCTCCGGCTGGCAGAAACGGGCGAGGCGCTCGCCCACGATCTCGGGCCAGGAGGCGAGGATGTCCGTCGAGGCGAAGCCCTGCGCCGCGAAGACCGGGCCGAGGGAGCGCTCGATGAGTTCGCTCAAGGGTTTCGGGCGGGCCATCGGGGCTGTCGTCCTCAGAACGTGCGGGGCGCGTTGCGCGAGAACACCGCAGCCGGCTTAACGTCCCGTTCACCGAGGCGGCCTGCGCGAGACCGCTCCTCAGCGGCCTGAAAACGGGCTAAGCGGAGGGCCATGGTAGCGCCCGCCGCGTCGCACTCAAGGCCGGACGCAGCCGACCTCCTGGTCTGGTACGACCGCCATCGCCGCGCGCTGCCCTGGCGCGCCGAGCCCGGCGTCGTGGCGGATCCCTACCGGGTCTGGCTCTCCGAGATCATGCTGCAGCAGACCACCGTCGCTGCGGTCAAACCCTATTTCGCGCGCTTCCTGGAGCGTTTCCCGACCCTCGCGGCCCTGGCGGCGGCCCCCGAGGAGGCGGTGATGAGCGCCTGGGCGGGGCTCGGCTACTACTCCCGGGCGCGCAACCTGCACGCCTGCGCCAAGGCGGTGGTGGCCGCGGGCGGGTTCCCCGACACGGTGGAGGGGCTCCGCAAGCTGCCCGGCATCGGCGCCTATACGGCGGGCGCCATCGCGGCCATCGCCTTCGACCGTCGGGCGGCGGCGGTGGACGGCAACGTGGAGCGGGTGGTCACGCGCCTCTTCGCCATCGAGACGCCGCTGCCGGCGGCCAAGCCCGAGATCCGACGCCTCGCCGAATCGCTGGTTCCGGCCGGGCGGCCCGGGGATTTCGCGCAGGCCGTGATGGATCTCGGCGCCACGCTCTGCACGCCCAAGCGCCCGGCCTGCGCCCTCTGCCCCTGGATGGCGCCCTGCCGCGCCCGGGCCGAGGGGTTGCAGGAGACCTTTCCGCGCAAGCTGCGCAAGGAGCCGGGCGTGCTGCGGCGGGGCGCGGCCTTCGTGGCGGTGCGGGCCGGGGACGATGCGATCCTGCTGCGCACGCGCCCGCCGGAGGGGCTCCTCGGCAGCATGGCGGAGCCGCCGACCAGCCCCTGGAGCCCGGATTACGATCCGGCCCACGGCCTTCTTGACGCGCCGCTCGACGCGCGCTGGAAGCGCCTGCCGGGCGTGGTGCGCCACACCTTCACGCATTTTCCGCTGGAACTGACGGTCTTTTCCGCGCGGGTCGCGGCCGGCACGGTGGCCCCGGAGGGCATGCGCTTCACGCCGCGCGCCGAACTCGACGCGGAGCCGCTGCCCGGCGCGATGAAGAAGGTGCTGGCCCACGCCCTCGAGCCGGCGCTGCCGATCGTACCGGTCGCGCCGAAGCCGCGGCCGGAGCCGGATCTGGCGACGCCGCCCGAGCCCGAGCCCGCGGCGCGACGGGCCCCTCTGCCGAAGGTGCTGTCGCGCCGCCCGGCCTCGGCGGCGCCGATCCGCAAGGGCGCGCCGCGGCGCCGGTGAGGCGGGCCGGCCGCCCTTGCGTCGGCGGCCGGCCTCTCATCCGTCCCCGACGGCTCAGCAATCGTCCTTCTTGCCGAGCTTCTGGTCGGCGCCGGCATTGTTCATCGCGCCCACCGTTCCCGGGGCCGCCGGCTGCTGGCCGCCCGCGAGGTTCTTGGCCGCCGGATCGGTCTGACCCGCGCGGCTGCCGTCGGTCGAGCCGCCCTGGCCGCCGGCCATCTGGTTGGCGCCGACATTGTTCATCGCGCCGACGGTGCCGGGGGAGGCGGGCTGCTGCCCACCCGCGAGGTTCTTGCTGCCCTGGTCGACGTCCGAGCGGGTGGTGTTCGTCGCGTGCTGCTCGGGGCTCTTGGCCTTGGTGGAGCCGGTGTCGCAGGGGCCCGCGAGCGCCGCACTGGCGGTGAACGTCAGCATCGCGGCCGTGGTGAAGAGAGTGGAAGCCTTCATGGTGGAATCTCCTCCCATCTTGGTCGGGAAGGAGAAGTTATGAACCGTGGTTGCGGTTCCTGGCCGCAACCATAACTCGCAGGCTTCGGAACCGGACTTTGGTCCGAAACGCGGGTCGACGCGCAGGCTCCCGCCGCCTGTGCCGCCTTCGTCCCGCGCCGCGCCTGCGTTAGATCGAAGGCGGGCCGTCGCCCGCGTCGGGCGAGCCGACCGGGAAGCCCCGCCCTGGAGGCCGCCATGTCCATTCCGGATCCGTTCCTGAGGGGCTTCACCCTGCACGACATCGATGCGGACGGCACGCGGATCCGGGCGGCGGTGGGCGGTTCGGGACCGCCGGTGCTGCTGCTGCACGGCCATCCTCAGACGCATGCCACGTGGCACGCGGTGGCCCCGGCGCTCGCGGGACGCTTCAGCGTGGTGGCGATGGACCTGCGCGGCTACGGCGATTCCGCGAAGCCCGAGGGCGGTCCGGGCCACGCCAACTATGCCAAGCGTGCCATGGCGGCCGACGCGGTGGCGGTGATGCGCCGCCTCGGCCACGCGCGTTTCGCCGTCGTCGGGCATGATCGCGGCGGGCGGGTCGCGCACCGGATGGCCCTCGATCATCCCCAGGCCGTCACGCGGCTCGCGCTGTTCGACATCGCGCCGACCGCGACGATGTACGCGCGCACCGACAAGGCCTTCGCCACCGCTTATTTCTGGTGGTTCTTCCTGATCCAGCCCGCGCCGCTGCCGGAGCGCCTGATCGCCGGCGATCCGGAATTCTTCCTGCGCACGCATGTCGACGGCCAGTCGAAGACGCCCGGCTCGCCGAGCCCGGAGCTGTTCGCGGAATATCTGCGCGTCTACCGCGATCCGGCGACGCGGCACGCCATCTGCGAGGATTACCGGGCGGCCGCCACGATCGACCTCGACCACGATGCCGCCGATGCCTCGGCGCGGATCGCGGTGCCGCTGCTCGCGCTGTGGGGCGCGAAGGGCACCGTCGGGCGCACCTACGACGTCCTGGAGACGTGGCGCGAGAAGGCGCTCGATGTGCGCGGGCATGCCCTCGATTGCGGCCACACCCTGCAGGAGGAGCGGCCGGACGCGGTGCTCGCCGCCCTTCGGGACTTCCTGGGCTGAGCGCGGCTCCCACCGCGCGGCGCTCCCCCGATCGCGATCCGTGCCCGTGCTTCCTCTGCGTGACGCGGTCCGCGCTGTCCGCCCGGTCGACGATCGGGTGCGCACCAGCCCGCACCGATTCAGCGGCTTCCGCAATTCACGTACTAGTATGCTTCGACCATAATATGCTAGGCTCACCTGAATAACGAAACGCGCACCACCGTCCGATGCCGGACGGCAGAGGAAAGCGTGATCTCGAAGGGGTGAGGAAAATGAAAAGCCAGGCTTGGAAGATCGGCCATGTCCTCGCGGGGTTATTCCTGCTGGGCCGGCCTGCAGCTGCTCTTGAGCGGGACGCAGGCGACAATATTGCCATCCCGGACGGCATCACCGGATGCGCAACTTACTATTATTATGGCAAATTCGGCAAAATAAACATCAAAGGTATCGGTGACATCAAAACGAAAACGGGCCAGCAGGTCCAGGCCGGTGTGTTGAGCTGCTTCCGCTCCTACGAGGTCGGCGATCTCACGATCGTGCCGATCTTCTTCATCCCGGTCGCCGGCCAATATGATGTCGAACTGGGAGGAGTCAGGATTCCGGGCGCCACCGGCTTCGGCGATCCCTCCGTCGGCGCCCAAGTCTACCTCTACAAGGATCCAACGGAAGGGCGCTACTTCTCGCTCTACGGCTTCGTCAACGTCCCCCTCGGCACCTACGACGCGCGGGACGCGATCAATATCGGGGCGAACCGCTACAAGTTCGACATCACGGCAGCCTATACCCAGAACATCATCAGCGACAAGTTCTCGGTCGACCTGTTTGCGGCCGGCTTGTTCTACACAGAAAATCAGAATTACAGCGCTTATCATCTGACATTGCGTCAGGATCCGAGCCTGCAGTTGCAGGCTTTCCTGTCCTACCTTCCCATGGACGGGACCCGCATCTCGATCGGGTATATGGGCCACTTCTTCGGTAATCAGTACGTGTCGGGCATCCGGAACGGCCTGCAAACCAACGAGCACATGCTGCGCTTCTCCGTCGCTCAGATGCTCTCTCCGACGACGCAGGCCCTCGTCGAAGTCTCGCGCGACATCGCGGTGAAGGGCGGATCCTTCGAGGAGCTTCGCATCCAAACCCGGTTCGTGTGGGTGTTCTAGAAATTTCCGTTCGTTTTCTGGAAAGCCCCGGACCCGATGCGCGACCCGGCTTCGCGCATCGTGGACGATCGGAGTCTCGGTTGAGGCCACGCGGCTGCCGTTGGCATCGGCCCTGCGCGAGGTGAAGGACAGGGCCGGTCGGCGCTCACCCGGGACCGGACCGCCTCGGCTGGCATCGCCGGGCCGCGGGCCAGGGCAGGAGATCCGCCGCGGCAGGGGCTGCTGGCGCGACCTCCAATCCAGCGCACCCCCGTCGTCGCCGTGACGGCAGGCGCATCAAGGTGCCGCCGTGGGGATAGCCCACGAGCCCGTCACGGCCGGCCGACATCCAAGGTCGAAGCCGTCCCAGGGCTCGTCGGTCATGCGATGTCATACGGTTTCCGGATGATCGCTTCGCGATGCGGAAACCGGCCTCGCTCAGGCGCCGCGCGGGCTCCTGATACGGTTTCCGAAAGTGATCTTCCGGAAACCGTATCACGCCTGCCGCTCGGGCAGCTCGACCACGAGGCCGTCCATCTCGTCGGTGATGCGCAACTGGCACGCGAGGCGGGAGCGCTCCATGTCCCGGGCGAACGCGAAGTCGACCATTTCCGCCTCCATGTCGTCCATGGGAGGCAGCTTCGACACCCAGTCGACGCGCACATAGACGTGGCATGTGGAGCAGGCGCAGCCGCCGCCGCAATTGGCCAAGATGCCGGGCACGTTATTCTGCCGCGCGCCCTCCATGAGGGTGCGCCCGGTCTCGACCTCGACCTCGTGCGTTCTGCCGCCGTGCTCGATGTAGATGATCTTCGGCATTGCTGCTTGATCCCGTTGCCGCGTGTCCGTGGGCTGTAGGCTGGAGCCCGCATCTCCCGGCATCGCGCGGTGCAGCGGACGAGGAGTGGCTTCGCAGTCGCCCGCGCGCCGCGTCGAACCGACCCCAGGCCGAGTCGCGTCGTGATGCTCAGGGCGCGTCGCGCCCGACCATCGTCCTCAATGTCTTCTTGTCGATCTTGCCGACGCTGGTCAGCGGAAGCGAAGCGACGAGGGAGATGGTCTTCGGCACCTTGTAGGGCGCGAGATTGTCCCGGCAGAAGGCCAGGATCGAGCGCCGCAATTCGCACTCGTCGCGGAGCCGCCCGCGCTCGCTCGGCTGGACGACGAGATGGACGACGTCGTTGCCCGGCCGCTCGGTGTCCGGCGTGCCGACCAGGGCCGCGGCCGCGACGACGGGCAGTTGCCGCACCACGTCCTCGACTTCCAGCGAGAAGACCTTGAACCCGCCCACGATGAGCATGTCTTTCGAGCGGTCGCACAGATAGATGTATCCATCCTCATCCATGTAGCCGACGTCGCCGGTATACATCCAGGTCTTGCCGTCCAGCGGTCGAAGCGCCTTCGCGGTTTCCTCCGCGCGGCCCTTGTATCCGCGCGTCAGGTGGGGGCCCGCGGTGATGATCTCGCCCGCTTCCGCGGCCGGAAGGGACCTGCGGCCGGTCTCGACATCGACGATCCGCACATCCGCGCCCGGCACCGGGATACCCAAGGCGCCGGGCCTGCTGGCGGCAGGCGGATTGCAGACATAGGCGGACGCGGTCTCCGTCATGCCGAAATAATCGGCGAGCTTGCCTGCGCCGAGCAGCGCATCCACGCGCTCCCGATCCGCGCTCGTGATCGGCGCGCCCCCGGTGATGGCGAGCTTGAGGACGCTGAAGTCGATCTCCCCCGCGCGCGGATGCTTCATCAGCATCTGGTAGAAGGTCGGAATGGCGCCGAGCCGCGTCGGCTGCATGTCGATCACGTGGTCGATGAACTTGTCGATGTTGCGGGGGTCGAGCACCACGAGGAATTCCGCGCCCATCGCCAGACTTCCGGCGAGGCCGGCGACGCCGCCGATGTGGAAGAAGGGAAACGGGGAGGCCATGCGCTCCGCGCCGTACACGTAGGGCTGGTAGACGTTCGTCATCCGGGGATTGGTCATCACGGCCCGCACCGTCAGCATGGCGCCCTTCGGATGACCGGTGGTCCCCCCCGTGTATTGAAGAAGGAAGAGGTCGTCGCCGGAGACCGGCACCTGCTCGAAGACGTCGGCGTGGCCCGCCACGAAATCGGACAGCGGCACGATCGCCGGCCCGTTCAGCGACGGGACGATTGGCGCCGCCGACGCGACGAAGTCCATCGCGCCGGTGACCACGACGCTCATGAGGCTCGGCGGGAGATCGGGAATCGCGGCCAGCTTCTGCTGCACCAAGCTGTCGAGCGCCAGCAGCACCGTCGCCCCGGAATCGATGAGCTGGTCGCGCAGCTCCCGGGGCGAGAGCAGGGTCGAGAAGCCGGAGGCCACCGCGCCGAGCTTCGAGGCGGCCACCAGGCCGACGACCATCTGGGGCGTGTTGGGCAGATAGAGCCCCACCACGTCCCCCTTCCCCACCCCGGCGGCGGCCAGGGCGTTGGCGAGGCGGTTGGCCGCGCGATCGAGCTCGGCATAGGACAGGCGCCGTCCCTCGAAGCGGAGCGCCGCGTTGTCCGGAATCCGCGTGGCCGCTTCGGCGATCCGCTGGCCCAGGGGAACGTCGTCCGGCTCAGGCGCGGACACGCCGAGACGATGATGGATCCGTTCCCACGGTCGATCCGAGGCGACGGCATCACGCGCCGTCTTGGTCTTCGCCATCTCGTCCCCCGTGCGTCAGCTCTGATGGACGATCGTCGCGATCGTCATCCGGGGCGTGATGTCGGTGAAGTTCGGGCCATCGGCGATGAGTTCGGGGGCGGCCGCCTCCAGCTGGTCCATGAGCGTGGCGGACGGCGCGAACACCAGATGGGCCGCCACGTCGTTGGTCTTCGGATCGCGATCGATCTCGAACCGCTTGAGGCCGACGGGATCGTACAGCCGATGCACGAGCGCCGCGTGCGCGCTGGCATAATAGTCGAGGTCGAACCTCCCATCGGGACCGACCGCGTAGGCGACGGTGATGCGCAGCATGGCTGGCTCCTGGACTGTGATGCGGACGGGGGTGGGCGCCGTCAGGCGGCGCTTCGCAAGTCCAGGCCCCGCAGGCCGCCGTCATCCCGCCAGCTCTTGATGATGTTGAAGAACATCACCGGACCCAGGCCGTAGCCGTAGCCTTTGATGCCCTCCTCATCGATCTTGCCCTCGGCATTGTAGTATCCGGGGGTGCAGCTCTTCAGGAAATCCATGATCAGGCCGCCCACGGCCGCGCAATGCCCCACCCACTCCTCTTCCGCGGCCGGCAACACCTCGACCTCCTTCGCGCCAGCCCGTTCCGCATGGCCGATCACATGGGCCATGTGCTGGGACATCTCATTGAGGCCGTGACAGAAATTGGCGGAGAGGGCGCCCTGCGCGACCTGATGGATGAACAGATTGGGAAAGCCGGCCACCAGCATGCCGTGGAAGGTGCGGATGCCGGTCCGCGACCAGCTCTCCGCCAGGTTTCGTCCGTCACGGCCGATGATGCCGAACCCGTTCCGCAGGACCGAATCCGCGCCGATCTCGAAGCCCGAGGCGAAGATGATGCAGTCCACCGGATAGGATTGGCCGGCGACGACGATGGCGTTCTCCGTGATCTCGTCGATGCCCCTGCCGTGGGTGTCGAGAAGGGTGACGGTGTCGCGGTTGAACGTCTCCAGATAGCCGTCGTGGAAGACCGGCCGCTTGCAGAAGCGCCTGTACCAGGGCTTGAGCCGCTCCGCGGTGGCCTTGTCCTGAACGATGGCGTCGATCCGCGCGCGGATCTCGTTCATCTTCTCGGCATCGGCGTATTCCGCCGCGAGCATCATCTCCTCGAGCGAGCGGCTGGCGCCGCCCGCCCCGAGGGCGCCCATGCGGGTGAAGAGGAAGGTCCAGCCGTCATTGACGAGATCCTCCTCCGCGGGCGCCCCCGAGGTGAGCGCCGTGAAGTTCTCCACCATGCGCTGCTGCCAGCCCGGCGCGAGGGAGGCCGCCCATTCGGGATCGGTCGGCTTCTCCTCGCGGATGTCGACGCCGGACGGCGTCCGCTGCACCACGTAGAGATGATCGGCCGCCGCGGCGAGGTGCGGGATCACCTGGACCGCCGTCGCGCCGGTGCCGACGATGGCGACGGTCTTGCCGGCAAGCCCCGTGAGCCCGCCTTCCGGGCTGCCGCCCGTATAGGCGTAATCCCAGCGGCCGGAATGGAAGGTGTGACCCTTGTAGCGGTCGATGCCCTTGATGCCGGGCAGCTTGGGCCGCGAGAACACGCCGGTGGCCGTCACCACGTACTTCGCCTTGATGCGGTCGCCCTGGGCCGTCGAGATCAGCCAGAGGGATTCCTCCGCCAGCCAGCGCAGCTGCGTCACCTCGGTCTGGAACAGGCCGTGGTCACGCAATCCGAAATGGTCGACGAGCCGCTCGGCGTGCTGCCGGATCTCCTCGCCGCTCGCGTAGTTGCGCGGCGGCATGTAGCCGACCTCTTCCAGAAGCGGCAGATAAACGTAGGATTTCATATCGCAGGCGAGGCCCGGGAACCGGTTCCAGTACCAGACGCCGCCGAACCCACCTGCCTTCTCGATGATCAGGACGTCGTCGATGCCGGCCTTCTTGAGGTGAATGGCCGTCAGGATGCCGCCGAACCCGCCGCCGATGACGGCCGCCCGGTGCGCGCGCACGATCGGCGCCCGCTTCACCGGCTCCACGTAGGGGTCGTCGACGAAATACGCGAAATCGCCCTCGGCCGGGATGTATTGGCCGACGCCCTCCTCGCGCAGGCGCTTGTCCCGCTCCTCCGCGTAGCGGCGGCGGAGCGCATCGAGATCGATGGCCTGAGCGGCGGATGCGCTGTCCTCGACCGAGATCGGCATGGGGTTTCCTTCCGGCATGGGGCCCGGCACCCGGTGCGGGCCGGATTCTTGCTGTTTCCCGGACGCTAAATGATCACATCATACTAGTCAATGCGTACTACTCGGGCTTATCCTCCCCGCGATCCCCGACGAGAGCGAGACCGTGGCAAGCGGCGCTGCGGGGATCGGTGCTCGACGGAAGGGAGGACCTCAGATGCCCATGCCGGTCATGGTTCTTGCGTGCTTGGTGACCGCACTCGTCCTCGCGGGTGCGTATCTCGTCGTGGCCTCGCGGCCGGAAAACCTCGACGCCTATGATCATCAGGTCGGTCAGCGCTTCGTCACGGACGACGCCTCGCTCGCCGCCTACACCGCCACCGCCACGGCGTTCGCGGAGATGGGCCGGGCGCTCGATGCCCTGCCGCCCGCCGAGCGCCTCAAGACCGTGCGCGAGGGCCTCGACGGGATCGGCGCGAGCAAGCCCTTCGACGGGACGATCGTTCCCGTCTCCGAGCCCGGCGTCGCGGGCGAGTGGGTGCGTCCGGCGTTCGGGCGCGTGGGCTGCAAGATCCTCTACCTGCACGGCGGCTCCTTCATGATGGGAAGTCCGCTCAGCCACCGGGCGATCACCACCCGGCTGGCCCGCGACTGCGACGCCGCGGTCTTCGCCCTGCGCTACTCGCTGCTGCCGGAGAACCCGCGCAAGACGATGATCGAGGAGTGCCGGCGTGCCTATGCCTGGCTGGCGCAGGCCAGCGTGCCGGGGGCCGGAACCGTCGTCCCGATCGTGCTCTCGGGCGATTCCGCCGGGGGCAATCTCGCCCTCGTCACCGCGCGCTGGGCGACGCGGCAGAGCCGCCTGCCGCACCCCGCCGGGGTGGTGGCGCTGGCACCGTCCACCGACGCGACCATGGCCTCGCTCACGCGCGCCAACCGCGAGCACGACCTCCTCGTCGGCCCCATGCTCGATCCGGTGCTGACGATGCACCCCGTGCTCTGGCGTCTCGCGGCGCTCGCGCAGTTCAAGGTCTGGCCGAACGATCCGGAGATCTCGCCGCTGTTCGGCGACCTCTCGGGCCTGCCGCCGACCTTGATCCTCGCCAGCAGCTCGGAGCTGCTCTACGGCGACAGCGTCCGCTACGCCAACAAGGCGCGCGCGAGCGGATCCGACATCCGCCTCCAGAGCTGGACCGGCCTGCCGCATGTCTGGCTGCTGATGGATCTGGATGCGCAGGCGGCGACGGACGGCTGGGCCACGATCGCCCGCTTCGTGAAGGAGCGCGCCGGCGCGTAGATCCGGCCATCCGGCGACTGGCGGCCTGCGCCGTCCGGTCGTCGTCGCGCGAGGCCCGGTCCGGTGCCGGGGTGCGGGTCCGCGTCGCCCTCACCGCCCCCGGAAGACCGGCTTGCGCTTCTCGAGAAAGGCGCGGACCCCCTCCTTGCTGTCCTCGGACAGGTCGCAGACGAACTGGAAGTCCGCTTCGAGACGGGTGATCTCGTTCCGGCCGGCGGTCGCGGCGTGGCGCAGCAGCTTCTTGGCGTATTTGATGCTCAGCGGGGCGGCCCGCGTGGCGATCGTCCGGGCACGCTCCAGCGCCGTGCGGCGCAGGTCCTCGGCAGGCACGACCTGGTTGGCGAGGCCGGCATGCAGGCATTCGGCCGCGCTCACCCGGGCGAAGTCGGCGACGATCTCGAACGCCTTCTGGTGACCGAAGGCGCGCACCAGCATCCAGGTGGTGCCGCCGTCCGGGACGAGGCCGATGGCGGCGAAGGGCGAATAGAGGAAGGCGTTCTCGGCCATGATGATCATGTCGCAGGCCAGGGCGTAGGCCATAGAGACGCCGGCCGTCGCGCCCGCGAGCGCGGCCACATAGGCCTTGTCGGACTGCACGATGTTGTCGATCAGGCGGGCATGATCCTTCAGGATGTGCTCGTTGATGGTCCCGCGGCGCGCGGTGAAGCTTTCCGTGAGGTCGGCGCCGGCGGCGAAGCCACGGCCTTCCCCGGTCAGGACGACCACGCGGATCGCGGGATCCATCTCGGCCCTGTCCATGGCCTGCGACAGCTCCGTCCGCAATGCATGGTTCGACGCGTTGAGCGCATCCGGACGGTTGAAGGCGATGAGGGCGACCGGCCCGTCCGCGCTGTAGAGCACCGTGTTCTGATCCGGCATGGGCGTCTCCCTGAAGGCTTTGCGGGGTGGTCTGCGGCCCGCGGCCACGGCGAACGGAAGGGGATCCGGAGCAGCGCCCGATCGCGCTGCCATCGACCGCTTGGCTCGGAGCCTGTTTGATGGCTCTCCGGCCATCTCTCCCAGCAAAGCTCTCGTCCCAGCCTCATACGGTTTCCGGATGATCGCTTCGCGATGCGGAAACCGGCCTCGCTCAGGCGCCGCGCGGGCTCGTGATACGGTTTCCGAAAGTGATCGTCCGGAAACCGTATCATCCCGCGAGGTGAGGGTCGGGCGAAGCTCGTAGCAACGGCCCAAGATGCCGACGCACCGGGCCCTTGATCCATCTCGAATTTCCGATTTCGAGCCAAAGGCTTGGCGGAAATCCGAGAACGGAACCAAAGGGCGTCTTCAACGACCGCTGGCATCAGGCGCCGAAAACGACGCCGCGTTGGAAAAGGTCCTCGATGGCGTCGGCGTCGAGCCCCGCCTCGCCCAGGATGTCCCGGCTGTCCGCGCCACGGGGGCGGACCGGGCCGGGCGTCCAGGCGCTCTCCCCACCCGAGAAGCGCGGGGCCGGCCGAGGATGGACGAGGCCGTCCGAGACGACGTGCGAGCCCCGCGCGGCGTTGTGGGGATGGGCCGTGGCCTCCGCATAGTCGAGCACCGGCGTGACGCAGGCATCGACGCCGTCGAAGAGCGTGGCCCATGCGGCGCGCGTGCGCGCGCCGAAGGCGGTTTCGAGCAGGCGGTGCTGTTGCGGCCAGCGGGCCCGGTCGTTCTGGAGGCCGAAGGCCGCGGCCTCGATGCCGAGCACCTCCAGCAGCGTCCGGAAGAATTGCGGCTCGATGGCGCCGACCGCCATGAACTGGCCGTCGCTGGTGCGATAGCAGCGGTAATAGGGGGCGCCGCCGTCGAGCAGGTTGGCGCCGCGAGCCGTCGTCCAATGCCCGGCCGCCGTGAGCGTGTGGAGAATGCCGAGCAGGGAGGCGGTCCCGTCCACGATGGCCGCGTCCACCACGGCGCCCTGTCCCGTCGCCTGCGCCGCCAGGAGGGCGCTGACGACGCCGAGCGCCAGGAAGAGCGATCCCCCGCCGTAGTCGCCGACCAGATTGAGCGGCGGCGGTGGCGGCTCGTCCGCCCGCCCCATGGCGAGGAGCGCGCCCGTGATGGACAGATAGTTGATGTCGTGCCCCGCCATCCCGGCCCAGGGGCCGGTCTGCCCCCAGCCCGTCATCCGGGCATAGACGAGCCGGGGGTTGCGCGCGCGGCAGGCGTCGGGCCCGACGCCCAGCCGCTCCGCCACCCCCGGCCGGTTGCCCTCCACCAGGATGTCGGCCCGCGCCGCCAGCGCCAGCACGACCTCGGCCGCCCCGTCCCTGCGCAGGTCGAGCACGAGCGAGCGCTTGCCGCGGCTGTCCACGGCGGGCACGTCCGGGCCCGGCCGGTGCACCACCAGAACCTCCGCGCCGAGATCCGCCAGAAGCTGGCAGGCATGCGGGCCCGGCCCGATGCCGGCGAGTTCGACCACACGGTAGCCGGCGAGTGGCAATCCTGCATGCGCGCCCATGGTCAGTGGCCGAGCCGCTCGATGATGATGGCCGGCGCCTGGCCCCCCGCGGCGCACATGGTGGCGAGGCCGTACCGGAGGTCGCGCCGCTCCAGTTCGTCGAGCAGGGTGCCGATCAGGATGGCGCCGGTCGCGCCGATGGGGTGGCCGAGCGCGATGGCCCCGCCATTGACGTTCACCCTGTCGCGGTCGAGCCCGAGGTCGCGGATGAACTTCTCGGTCACCACCGCGAAGGCCTCGTTGACCTCGAACAGGTCGATGTCCGACAGCGCGAGGCCGGCCTTCCGGAGCACCTTGCGCGCCGCGGGCACCGGCGCATTGAGCATCAGCGTCGGATCGTCGCCCATGTTCGCGGTCGCCACCACGCGGGCGCGCGGCGTCATCCCGTGCCGCTCCGCGAACGGCCCGGAGGCGATCAGGAGGGCGGCGGCGCCATCCACCACGCCGGAGGAATTGCCGGCATGGTGGACGTGATCGAACGCGGCGATCTGCGGATAGCGCCGCTGGATCAACATCCCGTAGGTGTCCCCCGTCGCGGCGTCGGCGACTAGGTCGCGGACCTTGTCGAAGACGGGCTTGAGGGCGGCGAGCGTCTCCACGGTGGTGCCGGGGCGCGGGAACTCCTCCCGATCGAGCGCCACCGACCCGTCGGGATTGCGCACCGGCACCAGGGAGCGCTCGAAGCGCCCCTCGGCGATGGCGATGGCGGCGCGTCTCTGGCTCTCGGCGGCGAGCGCGTCCACGTCGCTGCGGGTGATGCCTTCGAGCGTGGCGATCGCGTCGGCGCACACCCCTTGCTGGGATTGCGGATGCAGCTTGCGCAGCTCCGTGTTGCCGGCATCCACGACGGGCGGCAGGGCGATCGTGCCTGTGAAGCTCATCATCTCCGTGCCGCCGGCGACGACGCAATCCTCGAAGCCGGCGCGGATCTGCGCGGCGGCGAGGCTCACCGCGGTGATGCCCGAGCCGCAGAACCGGTCGAGCGTCACCCCGGAGGCCCGCACGTCGTAGCCGGCATTGAGCGCCGCCATCCGGCCGAGATCGCAGCCCTGCTTGTCCACCTGGGCGGAGGTGCCCCAGATCACGTCGTCCACCAGCGCCGTGTCGAGATGGTTGCGCTCCGCCAGGGCCTTCAGGACGGTCGCGCCGAGATAGCTCGGATGCAGGTGCGCGAGGGCGCCCTTGTCCGGCTTGCCGATGCCGCGCGGCGTCCGGCAGGCGTCGATGATGTAGGCTTCGCTCATGTGCGGTGTCCTCGGGCGGCCGGTCAGCGGGGTGACATGCGGATGGCGCCGTCGAGGCGGACGTCCTCGCCGTTGAAATAGGCGTTCTCGCAGATGTGGACGGCGAGCGCCGCGTATTCCGCGGGATCGCCCAGGCGCGAGGGGTTCGGCACCTGGGCCGCGAGCGCCGCCTTCACGGGCTCGGGCGCCGAGTGGAGGAGCGGCGTGTTGAAGATGCCGGGCAGGATGGTGTTCACGCGGATCAGCTCGCGCGCGAGATCGCGCGCGACGGGCAGGGTCATGCCCACCACGCCGCCCTTGGAGGCCGAATAGGCCGCCTGCCCGATCTGGCCATCCTCCGCCGCGACGGAGGCGGTGTTCACGATGGCGCCGCGCTCCCCGGCCACGGGTTCGAGGGCCGCCATGCCGACCGCCGACTTGGCGATGCAGCGGAACGTGCCGATGAGGTTGACCTGGATGATCGTCTCGAAATCGGCGAGCGGGAAATGGCTGAGCGCGCCGCTCTCCTTGTCGCGCACCACCGTGCGGATGGCGTTGCCGATCCCGGCGCAGTTGATGAGCACGCGCTCCTGCCCGAGGGCGGCGCGGATGGTGGCGAAGGCCGCGTCCACCTGCGCGTCGCGCGTGATGTCGACCTTGGCGAAGGCGCCGCCGATCTCCGCGGCGAGGGCCGTGCCGGCGGCCTCGTTGAGGTCGAAGATGCCCACGCGCGCGCCCCGCCGGGCCAGAAGCCGCGCGGTGGCGGCGCCGAGGCCGGATGCGCCGCCGGTGACGACCGCGGTTTCTCCCTCGAGATTCATCGTGCTGCCTTTCAGGAAAGAATGCTCTGGTAATTCTGCGAGAAGACGTCCCGACCGATGATGTATCGCATGATTTCCGAGCTACCCGCGTAGATGCGGCTCATGCGTGCATTGGTGAATATGCTGGAAATCTCGTATTCTTCCATATATCCGGCGCCGCCGTGAAGCTGAAGACCGAGATCGGCCATGCGCCATTCGAGTTCCGAGCCGATCATCTTCGCCTTGGCGGCCATGTTGGCGGTGAGGCGGCCGGCATTGTGCTCCTTGACGCAGTAATCGACGTAGACTTGGAACAGATCGAGTTCCGCATCCATCTCCGCCATCCGGAACTGCGTGTTCTGCTGCTCGGAGAGCGGACGGCCGAAGACATGGCGCTGCATCACGTAGTCCCGCGTGATGTCGAAAGCCCGCCGGCCGACCGCGAGATACCCGCAGGCCGCGATCAGCCGCTCCTCGGCGAGGCCCTCCATCAGGTGGTGGAAGCCCCTTCCGGGCGTGCCGAGCACGTTCTCCTTCGGCACCCGCACATTGTCGAAGAACAGCTCCGCCGTATCCTGGGCATGGAGGCCGATCTTCTTCAGGTTGCGGCCCCGGCTGAAGCCTTCCATGCCGCGCTCGACGATGAGCAGCACCATGGCGTGCCGCCCCTCGGCACCGTGGAGCTTGGCTGCCGTCACGATCACGTCGGCGTTGATGCCGTTGGAGATGAAGGTCTTCGATCCGTTGAGGAGGAAGTGGTCGCCCCCGTCGCGGGCGGTGGACTTGATGCCGGCGAGATCGCTGCCGGCGCCCGGCTCGGTCATCGCGACGGCGAGGATCGTCTCCCCGGTCACGCAGGCGGGGAGGAAGCGCGCGCGCTGCTCCTCGGTCCCGAGATTCTTGAAATACGCCCCGACGAGGCGGCTGTGGAGCGTGTTGTACCACTCGCTGCACCCGGCGCGGGCGGTTTCCTCGATGATGATTTGCTCGTAGCGGAAATCGCTCTCGCCCAGCCCGCCATATTGCTCGTCGGGCCAGACCATCAGCATGCCGCGCTCGCCCGCCTTGCGGAAGATCTCCCGCGGGACGATGCCCTCCTCGCGCCAGCGCGGCATGTGGGGCTTCACCTCGGCCTCGATGAACTTGCGATAGGCGTCCCGGAAGAGGGTCTGCTCCTCGGTGAACTCTCTGGTGATCATGCGGCTGTTCCACCGTCCCTGAAGCTTCGCCGCGGTCCCGGCCGGGGCCGCCCCGCTCACCCGTGCTCGGGCTCACGCGCTCTCACGCCGCCGCCCTGACGCTCCCGTCCAGGCGGTCGAGATCCGCGGCGCTCACGGCGAAGCGGGCGCCGTAGGCGGCGGCGAGGGCGTCGCAGCGCGCCTTGAAGACGTCGCGGCCGACGCCCCGGATGAACTGGAGCGCGCCGCCGGTATGGCGGGGAAAGCCGATGGCGAGGACGGAGCCGATATTGCCGTCCACCTCGGTGCGCAGCACGCCTTCGGACAGGCAGCGCAGGGTCTCCACCGCCTGCCGGTAGATCAGCCGGTCCTTCACGTCCTCGACGGGAACGTTCCGGGCCGCCGCGACGAAGCGGGACAAGCCGCCCCACACCGTCTTGGCGCCCCCGGCCGGGTAATCGTAGAAGCCGCGCCCGTCCCAGTTCCGGCCGCGCCGGCCGAGCTCGCACATCTGCGGCACGATGGAGGCCGTGGCGGTGTTCTGCGCGCCGAAGCCGCTCTCGACGCCCAGCATCGCGTCGAGCGTCCGGTGGGTGGCGATGGCCTTGCGGGAGAGTTCGAGCGAGACCTCGTCATGCACCGCGAGGGGGCCGACCGGCATCCCCACCGCCCAGGCCGCGCGCTCGATCACCACCGGATCGACGCCGTCCCGAAGCAGTTGCAGGCCCTCGTCCATGAAGGTGCCGAACACCCGGCTGGTGAAGAAGCCCCGGGAATCGTTGACGACGATGGGCAGATAACCGATCTGCTGGACGTAATCGTAGGCCTTACGCAGGGTTATCGTGCTCGTCTTCCTGCCGACGATGATCTCAACGATCTTCATCTTGTCGACCGGGCTGAAGAAATGCAGCCCGATGAAGCGGGACGGATCCGGGGCGAAATCCGCCAGGACCGAGATCGGAAGGGTCGAGGTGTTGGAGCCGAAGATCCCGTCGGCGCGCAGGCGCGGGAAGATCTCGGCGATGACGGAACGCTTCAGGTCGATGTCCTCGAACACGGCCTCGATGAGGATGTCGCAGCCGGAGAGATCCGCGTCGTCCTGCGTCGGCGCGATGAGGGACAGGCGGCCGGCGCCCTGCTCCGGGCTCATCTGCCCGCGTTCGACCGCCTTCGCCACGAGGCGCGCCGAGACGGCCTTGCCTTTCTCGGCGGCCGGGAGCGAGACGTCCTTCAGCACCGTCGCGAGGCCGCGGCTCGCCTGCGCCCAGGCGATGCCGGAGCCCATCATGCCCGCGCCGATCACCCCGGCCCGCGCGAAGGCGGTGCGCTCGCCCTCCGGTCGCGTCCGGCCCGACTTGACGGCCTGCATGCCGAAGAAGCCGAGGCTGATGGCCGCCTTCGCCTCGCGCGAGGGAATCAGCCCGGCAAGGCCGCGGCTCTCGGCCCGCAGCGCGCTCTCGAAACCCATGCGCATGGAATTCACCGCGAGGTCGAGGATGCGCTCGGGCGCCGGCTGGAGGCCCCGGGTCCGGGCGACGAGCTGCGCCGGCGCGAGCATCGCGATCTGGCGGATCTTCGGCGAGGTCGCGTCGCCGCCGGGGTAGCGGAAGTCGCTGCGGTCCCAAGGCTGCGCGCCCGCCTTCGGATGGGCCAGGATCCACGCCTTGGCGGCCGGCACGAGGTCGGCCTGGGTCGGGACGATCTCGTCGACCAGCCCCGCGGCCAGCGCGGCCTGAGGCGCGAGGGCGGTGCCCTCCAGCAGGAGGGGCAGAGCCCGCTCCAGCCCGATCAGGGCGGTGAGGCGCACGATGCCGCCGGCACCGGGCAGCAGCCCCAGCGTCACCTCCGGAAGGCCCACCACGGCCTTGGGCGCATCGACGACGATCCGGCGGTTGGCCGACAGGCACATCTCGTAGCCGCCGCCCAGCGCCGCCCCGTTGATGGCCGCGACGACGGGCACCGGCAGCCGCTCGATGGCGCGGAACGGCGCCTTGTTGCGCTCGATCATCGCGAACAGGCCATCGGCCCCGAGCCGGTTGGCGACGATGTCGGAGAGATCGCCCCCGGCGAAGAAGGTGGGCTTGGCCGAGGCGAGGACGACGCCGGCCAGCCTCGTCTCCGCGCGGAGCCGGGCGACGATCTCCTCCATCGCCTCGACCCAGGCCGCATTCATGGTGTTGGCCGACTTGCCGGAGGCGTCGAAGGTGACGGTGACGATGCCGTCCGCGTCCTTGTCCCAGTGATATTCAGCCACCCCGACCTCCTTCAGACGCGCTCGATGACCGAGGCGATCCCGATGCCGCCCCCGACGCACAGGCAGATGAGCGCGCGCTTCGCCTTGCGGCGGTGAAGCTCGTCCACCACGGTTCCGACCAGCATCGCGCCGGTGGCCCCGAGCGGATGGCCCATGGCGATGGCGCCGCCGACGACGTTCAGCTTCTCGTCGGGCACCTTGAGGTCGCTCTGGAGGCGCAGCACGACGGAGGCGAAGGCCTCGTTGATCTCCACGAGGTCCATGTCCTCGGCCGTGAGGCCGGCCTTGCCGAGCGCCTTGCGCGCCGCCGGGCCGGGGCCGGTGAGCATGATGGTCGGCTCCGTCGCGGTGACGGCGACGGAGAGGACCCGCGCCCGCGGCTCCAGGCCGAGGTCCCGCCCCACCCGCTCGTTGCCGACGAGGACGAGGGCGGCCCCGTCCACGATGCCCGACGAATTGCCGGGCGTGTGCACGTGGTCGATGCGCTCGACGCCCATGTACCGGGCGAGGGCGACGGCGTCGAAGCCCAGAGCGCCCAGCTGCTCGAAGCTCGGCTTCAGCGCGGCGAGCGTCGACAGGTCGGTCTCCGGCTTCAGGAAGTCGTCCTTGGTGAGGATGACGAGGCCGTTCTCGTCCCGCACCGGCACCACCGCGCGGTCGAACCATCCCGCCGCCTGCGCGTGCGCGGCCTTGCGCTGGCTCGCCAGGGCGACCTCGTCGACGCGCCTGCGGTCGTTGCCGTCGATGGTGGCGATGAGGTCGGCCCCGATGCCCTGCGGCACGAAACGGGTGGCGAAGCTGGTCTCCGGGTCCTCGGCCACGGGGCCGCCGTCGGAGCCCATCGGCACCCGGCTCATGCTCTCGAAGCCGCCGGCGCAGATGAGATCCTCCCAGCCGGAGGCGACGCGCGCGGCCGCGGCGTTGAAGGCGTCGAGCCCGGACGCGCAGTAGCGGTTGAGCTGCGCCGCCGGCACCTGCTGGGCCCAGCCGGCCTTCTGCAGCGCGATCTTCGGAAGATTGCCGCCCTGCTCCCGGGTCGGGCTGACGCAGCCCATGACGAGGTCGTCCACCCGCGCGGTGTCGAGATCGAGGCGCCCCTGCATCTCCCGCAACAGGGTGGTCACGAGGTTGATCGGCTTGACCTCGTTCAGCGCGCCGTTGGGCTTGCCCCGCGACCGCGGCGTGCGGATCGCCTCGTAGACGAATGCGGCTTCCGCCATCGGCGGCCTCCCGTGCGAAGCGCGGAATCCGGACGCGCCGGCTCCTGCGGATTGCGGATGCGGTCGGAGCAAGGGGCTTCGGGCGGATTCCGCCCTCGCGGAACGGCGCCGCCAGGGCCGTTCCCGCCTTCGTTCCTCCCGACGGATCGTCCTGCCGTCCCGGATCTCGTTTCATCGGATCGGGCTGCGGCTGGGTCGTGTCCCGGACCATAATTAGTCGATAGTGACTAGTCAACGCCATGCGATGCGGTCTGTGCGGACCGCGCGGCCGATCTCGGCACTTGACAAAAACTGGTCATTGCTGACCATTCCGCCAGGACGAATGTCCTCAGCGAAATCGGACGGGGAGGAACGAATGACGATCAACGGAAAGTGGCAGCTGTCGATCCGCACGCCGACCGGGCTTCAGACGCCCGTGATCGAGATCAGCCAAGTGGGCGATTCCGTCACGGGGACCATATCGAGCCCGGACGGCACCGGACCGATGGACAATCCGAAGGTCGATGGCGCCACGGTGACCTGGACCAACAACGTCACCAAGCCCGTGCCGGCGACGCTGGAATTCACCGCCCACATCGCCGACGACAACTCCCTGTCCGGGACCGTCAAGCTCGGCCCGTTCGGCAATGCCGCGATGACGGGCAAGCCGATCTGAAGGTTCGGGCCGGGCGGCGGATCGTCACGGACGGCCTGAGCATCGTTCCGCCGGCCGAGGCGGTCGCCGGTTCGGCGGCGGTGATGCGAAACCGAGGATCTCGGCAGACCTGCTCGATGCAGGTCCGCTGATCCCTTCCACCGACGCGCACCTCCTCCGGCGTCGGCGGACCAGCCCCGCTCCCCTTCGCGCCCGCGACCGGCACGGCGTTGGCTCATCGCGGCCGCACCAGGGAGCGGGGCTGCTGCCCGTGGGCGCATGTCGGACGGTGCTGCGCGGAGGCGGCCCCCGCGTCGGGCGGCCGGGCCCATTGCCGGGAACGCGGCCGCGCCCGGAATCCCTGCCGTTCAACGCTCACCCATCGGCACGGCTGCCGCTGGGCGAGCGCCGGAGTCGAGACGCTCGTCGTGCCGGAGGAGGATGCCATGGTGAACGCGGATGCCAGCAAGCCTGATTCCGGGCGGACCGGCGCGGACCCGGCGCTCGTCGCAGCCACCTTGCCCGGCCTGCTGAAGCGCTGGCGCCGGGACCATCCGGACCGGATCTGGCTGAGCGAGCGGGAGGGCGGTGGGATCCGGATCTGGACCTGGGCCGAGGCGGCCCAGGAGGCGCTCGCGATCGGCGCGTGGCTGGAAGAGCGGTTGGGCGGCCGGGGCAAGCGGGTGGCGATCCTGTCGCGCAACTGTGCGCACTGGATGCTCGCCGACCTCGCCATCACCGCGGCCGGCCACGTGACGGTCCCGATCTTCACCACGCAATCGGCCGACATCGCCCGCTACATCCTCGATTTCGCGGAGGTCGACATCCTGATTCTCGGCGCGGCGGAGAATCAGGAGAAGGTCCGCGCCGTGCTGCCCGACCGGGTCGCGGCGATGCGGCTCCCGGGGGCGCGCGCCATCGCGGCCGCCTTCGACTGGGACGACATCGCCGGCGCCTATCGCGGGCGCGAGCCGGCCCATGTCCCCGACGCCGACGACCTCGCATCGATCATCTTCACCTCCGGCACCACCGGATTGCCGAAGGGCGTGATGCACACCCACCGCTCCCTCGTGGTGCCGATGATCCGGGCGCGCGAGCCCCTGCGCATGCCGATGTTCCCGCGCTTCATCTCGTATCTGCCGCTGTCTCACCTCGCGGAGCGCGAGCAGATCTTCGTCATGAGCCTGTTGCAAGGCGGCAGCGTCCGGTTCCTCGAGCGGCGCGAGACGCTGCTGCGCGACCTGCGCGAGACCCGGCCGACCTTCTTCTTCGGCGCCCCCCGGATCTGGGAGCAGCTCCAGCACGCCATCCTGCTCGAATTCGGCGGCCCCGACGCCTTCGCGGCCGCGCTCGCGGACGACCCCGCGGAAACCGCGCGGCGGGCCCGCCGCTTCCTCGGCTTCGACGACGTCGACTTCCTCCTGTCCGGATCGGCGCCCATCTCCAGCGCGCTGCTCGCCTTCTACGCGCGCATCGGCCTCGTCATCCTGGAAGGATTCGGCCAGACCGAGGCCATGGGCGTCATGTGCAACAGCATGGAGGAGCGGCGCCTCGGCTCCATCGGCAAGCCGGTATCGGGGGTCGAGGCGAAGCTGAGCGCGGAGGGCGAGCTGCTGATCCGGGCCGAAGGCTTCTCCCCCGGCTATTTCAAGGATCCCGAGCAGACCGCGCGCACCTTCGTCGACGGATGGGTCCATACCGGCGACCGGGCGCGCGTCGACGCCGACGGCTTCTACTACATCACCGGGCGCATCAAGGAATACTTCAAGACCATTCACGGCAAGTTCGTCGCCCCGGTTCCTCTCGAAGACGCCTTCGCCGGCCTCCCCGAGATCGACCAGCTTTGCCTTCTCGGCCGGGGTTATTCCAAAACCGTCATGGTCTGCACTCTGTCTCCCGCCGGCCGGACCGCCGACCGCGAGGGCTTGGCGGCAGCGCTGAAGGCGCGCGCCGCAGCGGTCAACGCGGGCGCGGAGAAGCACGCCCATCTCGGCGGCGTGATCGTGAGCTTGCGGGAGTGGACCATCGACAACGGGTTCCTGACCACGACCCTCAAGATCAAGCGCGACAGCGTGGAGACCGAATACGGCGAACGGGCCCGAGAGCTGGCTCGCGAAGCCGCCGAGCGCAAGCAGATCCTCGTGGAATGTCTCGCCTGACGGGGCGGAGGGAGCGTGACCCGTTTCGCCGTCGGTGCGGGCCAAGCGGGCGCCGCCCTGGTTGCGCGGCTTCGGAGCGCGGGCCTCGCGGGGTGGATCACCCTGATCGGGGACGAGCCCCATCCCCCCGACCAGCGTCCACCCCTGTCCAAGACCTATCTGATGCCAACGGCCGTTGAGAACGACCTTCGGGTCCGTTCTCGAATCTCCGCCAAGCCTCTGGCTTGAAAACGGAAATTCGAGATGGACCAAGGGTCCGATGCGTCAGTATCTCAGCCTGTTGGCATCTTGGGCCATTGGTGTGACGGGCGAGATGGCCGCGCCGCGGCTCTTGCTGCGCCCCGCCGCATGCTATGCCGCCCCTGGGATCGCGCTGAGGCTCGGGCCGGGGGGCCGCGCTCCTCCGCGACCGCCATGCGCCTTCTCGATGCGGGGAGAAGCCCGGCGCCCGAGGATGTCGCAGCGGCTCCGGACGGCAGACGGCTCATGCAGCGAGGGGCCTTCCACGGAGAGGCGCCCCCGATCAGCCTGCGAGCAGGCCGATCGGGCGGGGCGGGCGCGCTCCCTCAGTCGGAGGAAGCCGCGGTGGTCCTCCGAGGCGCAATCACGGCTTCGCGGTTCCGGGGCGGCACCAGATAGGCGGCGGTTGCGCCGCGCCGCGCCTTGGCCTTTCTCACCTCGTCGCGCGCGATCGTGCGCAGATGCACCTCATCGGGGCCGTCGACGAATCGCAGAGCCCGGCCCCAGGTCCACAAGGCCGAGAGCGGTGTGTCCGGCGTGAGACCCATGGCGCCGAAGACTTGGATCGCCCGGTCCACCACCTCGGTCTGCAGCCGGGCCGCGGCGACCTTGATCGCCGACACCTCGATGCGCGCGGCCGCGTTGCCCGCCTGGTCCATCATCCACGCCGCCCGCAGCACCTGGAGCCGCACTTGGTCGATCTCGATGCGGGACTTGGCGATCCAGTCCTGGATGTTGGCGTAGTCGGCCAGATGGCGCCCGAACGTCCGACGCTCGAGCGCCCGCTCGATGAGCAGCTCGAGCGCGAGTTCGCACTGGCCGATGCTGCGCATGCAGTGATGCACCCGCCCCGGCCCCAAGCGCGTTTGGGCGAGAGCGAAACCCTTGCCCTCCTCGCCCAGGAGGTTCTGCGCCGGCACCCGCACGTCGCGGAACAGCACCTCGCAATGCCCCTCCGCGGAATGGTGGTGCATGATCGGCAGATCGCGCAGGACCGCGACACCGGGCGTGTCGAGCGGCACGATCACCATGGAGTGGCGTGCATGCGCATCCGCCTCCGGCCGCGGATCGGACAGCCCCATGACGATGACGAACCGGGCGTTCGGGTGCTTGGCCCCGGTCGTGAACCACTTGCGCCCGTTGATCACGTAGTCGTCTCCCTCCCTCAGGATCGTGGTTTGGATGTTGGTCGGGTCGGAGGAGGCGGTGTCCGGCTCGGTGATGGCGAAACAGGAGCGGATGCGGCCTTCCAGCAGCGGCACCAGCCACCGCGCACGCTGCGCGGGGGAGGCGAACATGTGCAGGAGCTCCATGTTGCCGGTGTCGGGCGCGCTGCAATTGAACACCTCGGACGCCCATGGGATGCGCCCCATGATCTCGGCCAGCGGCGCGTATTCGAGGTTGGTCAGCCGCGTCCCCGGCTCGTCCTCGCGCAGATGCGGCAGGAAGAGGTTCCAGAGGCCTTCGGCGAAGGCCCGCCCCTTCAAGCGCTCGATGATCTCGAGGGGGTAGCGCCCCTCCTCGGCGGCGCGGTGCCACGCGACATTGGCCGGCAGAACCTGCGTGTCCATGAATTCCGTCAGGCGGGCGCGCAGTGCCTCGACCTTCTGTGAGTAAGCGAAGTCCATATCAGTTGATCCTCGTCGCAAACGGGGCGCCGGAGCATGTCTGGCGAATATCTTTTCGCCGATCGTGCTGGAAACACCGGCAGAGGCGCGAAGCCGCCGCCGAATCCGTTTCACGCTCACACGAGGCTCGGCTCAAGGAGCGGCCGCGCCGGCGATGACGTCCACGGCCCGCTGCGCGAAATTCTCCGACAGCTTGCCCACTTGCGCGGCCTCGTCGGACGCGGCGTTGCCCGCCTTCGCGCGGGCGGCGATGCCCTCGTGGATCACGGCGAAGCGGAACAGCGCGAAGACGCGGTGGAAGAGCCCGAAGCCCTCCGTCCTCCCTCCCTCGGCCGCGTAGGCGGCCACCACCTCCTCCCGGGTCGGCAGGCCCTCCGCGTCGAGGTCGAGTCCGAGCAGCCCCCCCGATTCATCGACACGCATGTCCCAGGCGAGGCAGAAATGCGCGAGATCCGCCATGGGGTCGCCGATGGTCGACAATTCCCAATCCAGCACCGCGGCCAGCCTCGGCGTCGTGGGATGGAGCATCAGGTTCCCCAGACGGTAATCGCCGTGGACGATGCCCGGGACGCCGCCTTGCGGGAGATGGCGCGGCAGCCAGTCGAGAAGGCGGTCGATGGCCGGCAGGTCGCGGGTGCGGGATTGCTGCCACTGGCGGGTCCAGCGTGCCATCTGGCGCTCGAAATAGCCGTCCGGACGCCCGTAATCGGACAGCCCTGCGGCCCGCCAATCCACGGCGTGCAGGCGGGCGAGCATGCGGGCCGCCTCGCCATAGACGTGGCGTCGCTCCGCCTTGGGGAGCGGGCCGAGGCCGCAATCCGCCAGCACGCGGCCTTCGACCCGCTCCATGACGTAGAACGGCGTGCCGATGACCGTCGCATCGGAGCAGAACGACATCACGCGCGGGACCGGCACGCCGCGGCCGAGGAGGGCCGCCTGAATCCGGTACTCGCGATCGATGGCATGCGCGGACGGCAGGACGGCGCCGTCCGGCTGCTTGCGCAGGACGAGCCGGTGGGTGGGAGTGTCGACGAAGAAGGTCGGGTTCGACTGCCCGCCGGAAATCCGCGTCAGGGCGAGCGGCCCTGAAAAGTCGCGGATCGATGCGGCGAGATGGCGTTCGAGCGCCGCGGCGTCGAGGCCGGCGGCGGGACGCGCGACGGCAGGTTCGGCAGACGACATGGATCCTCGCATGAATGTGGGGCCGTCCCGGGCGGCGCGGTTGCGGCCGTGACGAGGCAGGGCGTCACGGCGGCCGGCGCCGGTTCGGCGAGGCGGATCTCGGGGCTGGCGGGCGCGGTCGATCAGTCCGCCATGCGCTCCGGCGGGGCGGCGTCCTTGCTCCGTGGCGCCGCCGGAGCGGACGATCTGCGATCGCCGCACCCGCCAGCCGGCCGCCCTCGTTCAAGCCGATTGCCGTCTCCCACCGAGCGCCTCCCGTTCCTATCGCGGCCGCCATCACCGATGACCGCAGGGTCTGCTTGCGAATCCTCACCGAGCCCGAGGTCCCGGATCTCCGGGCGCGGTGCCGGCGATGCAAGACCAGGGGCCCCGTCGATCTCGGGCCGGCCCGAGATCGGTGGACCATGCCTCGGCATCGCGGGCCGTTGGTCGTCTCGGGTCCGCGGCGCCGGCCTCCGCGAGCGCACCGGCGGGCATGCGCCATCCTAGGATGCGCGCCGGGCCCTGTCATTGCTTTTTAGTCATGTATGACCATTTTTCCGACGCCCCCGGGTGCGCCGGCCGCCGGTCGCGTGGGCGAAATTTCTCGCATGAATCCGTCGAATAAGACTAGTCAGCATGTACTAATAATGCCATGATGCCCCATCGACGCCTCCAACAAGGGGGCCGCGCTTCGGCGCGATAAGATCGCAGTGGGAGAGACGCATGGACCTGCAGGGCAGGGTCGCCTTCGTCACCGGGGCGGCGAGTGGCATCGGCTTCGCGATGGCCAGGCATTGCGCGCGACGCGGCGCCACGGTTCTGCTGGCCGATATCGAGGAAGCCGCCCTCGACAAGGCGGCAGCCGAGCTATCCGGATCGGGCGCGACGGTGAGGGCCTACCGGCTCGACGTGTCGGACCGTGAGAATTACCGGGCGGTGGCGGAGGCCGCGACCGCGGAGTTTGGCGCGCCTTACCTCCTCTTCAACAATGCCGGCGTGGCCTGGAAGGCCCCCGCGATCCAGGCGACGGCGAGCGACTGGGAATGGATGGTCAAGGTCAACGTCCTGGGACTCGGCTACGGCGTCTCCATGCTCGTCCCCAAGATGATCGACGCCGATCAGGGCGGGTATGTCGTCAATACGGGATCGATCTCGGGCCTGATCACAGTCGTCGGCACCCCGGCCGTCTATGCCATGACCAAGCACGCCGTGGTCGCCATCTCCGAGGCGATGGCGCACGAGTTGCGAAGCTACGGCATCCACGTGGCGGTGGTGTGCCCCGGCCAGGTCGCCACCAACATCGGCAACTCGGACCGCAACCTCCCGGGCGGCGTGACGTCGGACGCGATCAGCCAAGCCATCCCTGACGAGCGCGCCTTCTCGAACCGGAGCATCGCGCAGGGCCTCTCCCCGGACGAGGTTGCCGCCCGTACCTTCGCCGCTCTCGCGGAGAAGCGGACCTACGTGATCACCCATCCCGAATACCGGGACGAGATCATCCATCGTCACCGCCAGATCGAGGACGCGATCAAGGGCAAGCCGGAGACGGATGTCGGGCTGCTCGCCATGGCCAGGGCGATGCTGGCGCTCAAGCCGCTAACCTAGGGCCGATCCGGGACTTTTCCAGATTTTTCCCGAGCATCCAGAAGCAAGCCCGCTTCGCTCGATCGTGACTCACCAGAACTTTCGAGGATCAGCCATGCATGACGACAAGACCGACGCGCTTCCCAGGGGGCTGGAGCTCACCTCGCTCTCACCGCTGTTTCGCGACGATCCCTACGCGATCCTGAACCGGCTGCGCGACGAAGCGCCCGTGCTGGAGGACGCCCAGTTGCGCGACCACGTGGTGTTCCCCGCAACCCTCGTCCAGCACGTCCTGTCCGATCCCAAGCTCTTGGTCGATCCGAGGAGCATGGCGCCGACCTCCACCCGCATGATGCGCGGGGAGGACCTCACCGTCGAGACGTCGCTGCTGCACGCCGACGGCGCCCGTCACAAGCGCCTGCGCTCCCTGATGCTGAAGGCCTTCACCAACCGTCGCCTGGAAGCCTTCCGCGGCCGTACCCGCGAGATCTGCAACGCGCTGTTCGACGCGGTCGAAGCCGAGGACGAGTTCGACTTCGTCAAGCACATCGCCCGGCCGATGCCGACCATCGTCATCACCGAGTTGCTCGGCATCGACGAGAGCAAGCATGACGACTTCAAGGTCTGGTCGGACAGGATCATCGCCGACAAGCTGAATCCGATCGCCGACGAGGAGACCCGGATCGCCGGGGCCGCGGCGATGACGGCCGTCGAGGACACGGTGACGGGCGAGGTCATGCGCCGCCTGGAGACCGGCGAGCGGCCCGACGACCTGATCTCCGGCATGATGGATGCCGAGACCTCCGACGGTCAGCGTTTCTCGGTCTACGAGATCTCGCAGCACGCCCAGCTCCTGCTGATCGCCGGAAACCAGACGACGACGGACGTGATGGGAACGCTCGTCAAGAATCTCACGACGCGCAACGACAGCTACCGCCAGATCGTCGCCGAGCCCGCGCTCATTCCCAAGGCGATCGAGGAATCCCTTCGCTTCGAGCCTCCGATCTTCAGCACCGAGCGGATCACCGCCGAGGAGTACCGAATCAAGGACGCCACGGTTCCGAAGGGGCACGTGATCGCCGCCATGCTCACCGCGGCCAATCACGATCCGATCCTCAACGAGCGCCCGGACGATTTCGACATCCGGCGCAGTCAGATCAGGCATTTCGCCTTCGGCGGAGGCGTCCACCGCTGCATCGGGGCGCCGCTCGCCAAGCTCGAATGCGAGGTGCTGCTCGAGACCATGGTCGCACGCTTCCCGAACCTGTCAGCCGCCGACCGGCCCCATGCCTACGATCCCAATCCGGGCTTTCGCGGGCTGGATACGTTCTGGCTCAGAAAGAACTGAGGCCCCGGCAGCTCTGAATTTCCCGTGCAATGGATGACGGAAGATTTGTCAGATTGGTCGCGCCGACCTAAAACCACCGCGTGTACAAGCGGAGGCGTGGATGGTCGTGAAGGCGCAGAAGACCTTGATGCGGAAAGGCGAGGTCACTCGGCAGAAGATCTTGGATTGCGCCATCGAACTCGTCGCCGAGGTCGGCTACACCAATACCACGACCCAGGCGATCCTGGACCGGTCCCGGGTCAGCCGCGGCTCCCTCCTCCACCAGTTCGGCACGCGGCACGAACTCATGGTGACCACGGGCCACGAGGCCGTCCACAAGATGCTCGCCTCGATCACCGTCAGGATGACCGAGGCCGGCGGGCCGCTGGAAGGGTTCTTCCACTATCCGGACATCCTCTGGGATGTCCTGACCGAGCCGCCGGCCCTCGCCTTCTACGAGATTCTGATGGCGTCGCGCTGGGATCAGGAGCTGTTCGAGGGCCTGAAGGGTGAGATCCTCGAAGCCGAGCTGACGATCGAGAACAGCATCCAGGCGCTGGCGCGGCGCTACGGCATGACGGATGTCGCCGGCTATCTCGTGGATGTGGGGATCGTGAACGACGCGATGCAGGGGCTCGCGGCGCGGCGCTCGCTCTCGCACACCCCCGACCGCATCGAGGCCGAGCGGCAGGTTCTCAGGGATTGGCACACGCGGGCGCTGAACACGCGCCTGCCGAAGAAGCACAGGCGGTAGGACCCGGCCGGCCCGCTCGCGCGGCCGCGGTTCCCCGCCGGCACGCGAGAGGAACCGGGCAACCTGTCCTGCTGTCCTGCAGGCCATGCTGCGCCGGAAGGGAGCTGGCCCCATGACCTTTGACCTCACGATCGACGGTGCAGGCGTCACGACGGCGGCCACCATCGCCGTCGTCGATCCCTCGACCGGCCTGGCCTTCGCGCGGGCGCCGAATGCGGGCGCTGCCGAACTCGACCTGGCTGTCGAGGCCGCGCGGCGCGCCTTCCCGTCCTGGCGCGACGCGCCCGCCGCCGAGCGCCGCGCGCTCGTGCTGCACATCGCCGACGTCATCACCGCCAACGCCGCCGAACTCGCCGAGCTGGACATGCGCGAGGGCGGCAAGCCCCGCGCGGTGGCCGGGGCGGTGACGGCCCTTGCCGCGCAATGGGCTCAGGGACTGGCCGGCCTCGACCTGCCGGTGGAGGTGATCGACGACGATCCGGCCCGCCGGATCGAGGTGCATCGCGTCCCGGTCGGCGTCGTGGGCGCGGTGGTGCCGTGGAACTTTCCGCTGCTGCTGTCCGTCTGGAAGCTCGCTTCCGCTCTCATGGCGGGCTGCACCGTCGTTCTGAAGCCGTCGCCCTTCGCACCCCTCGCCGTGCTCCGGCTCGGGGCCCTGATCCGCCCGCTCTGCCCGCCTGGCGTCATCAACGTCGTGTCGGGTGACGATGCCCTCGGCCCGGTGATGACGGCGCATGACGGCTTCGCCAAGATCTCCTTCACCGGCTCGTCCTCGACCGGCCGCCGGGTCATGGCGAGCGCCGCCCCGACGCTCAAGCGCCTCACGCTGGAACTGGGCGGCAACGACGCCGCGATCGTGTTCCCGGACGCCGATATCGACCGCGTCGCTCAGGCGGTCTTCTGGTCGGCCATGACGAATTCCGGGCAGGCCTGCATCGCCACCAAGCGGGTCTACGTGCACGAGGCTGTCTACGACCGTTTCGCCGGCGCGATGCGAGCCCTCGCCACCACGGCCTTGGCCGGACCTGCGGACCGCGAGGGCGTCATGTTGGGGCCGATCCAGAACATGCCCCAGCTCGCGCGATTGCGGCAGCTGATCGAGGATTGCCGCTCCGGATCCTTCGGGCTGCATCAGGGGCCCGTCTGCGACGGAGGCGGCTATTTCTTTCCGGCCACCATCGTCGACGATCCGCCGCGGCACAGCCGCATCGTCCGCGAGGAGCAATTCGGCCCGATCCTCCCGCTTCTGCGCTTCTCCTCGGAGGCGGAGGCCGTCGCGCTGGTCAACGACAGCGATCTCGGCCTGACCGCGACGGTCTGGACCGACGACATGGAGCGCGCACGCCGCCTGGCGCGGGCGCTCGAGGTGGGCAGCGTCTGGGTGAACGAGGCGTCGGCGCTGTCTCCCCTGGTCCCCTTCGGGGGCCACAAGCAATCCGGTCTCGGTGTGGAGAATGCCCGCGAGGGTCTTCTCGCCTACACCAATGCCAAGGCCGTCACCCTGGCGGCTCCTGCGCCCTGAGCAGAATTGCGGTGCCGAGCCGACGCCGCGTCCGCTCGGGTTCCTGACATGTCGCAGGGTCTCGTCGCAACACCCGCGACCGCCTTCTGCGAGCCCTGCTTGGGAACCGAACCCTTCGGTTCCCATCCGTCGCCGCGCATCGCCGGACCGCCGCCGCAACCGAACGGATCAGTCACAAGATACTGGTCTTTACAGACCAAAATCGAGCTGATTAGCTGTAATGCGTGACCGTCTCAAGGTCACAACAAAAGGGGGGATCTCATGCTCAAGCCCGTCTTCTGCGTCATCGCTGCGCTCGCCTCGACGTCCATTCCAGCCCGGGCGGCGGACCCGGTCGGCCTGTGGCGGACGCCGCGACACAACGGCCTCGTCGAGATCATGAAGTGCGGTGGCGGCCTCTGCGGTCGGATCGTCTCGTCCGACGACATCCAGAACGATCCGGGCCTCAAGGACGTCAACAACCCGGTTGCCTCCCTGCGGGCCCGTCCGATCAAAGGGCTCACCGTCCTCACCGGCTTCTCGGGTGGACCGACCGAGTGGGTGGGCGGCAAGATCTACAATGTGGAGGACGGCAAGACCTATTCCGGCACCATCTCGTTCGACGGCGCCGATGCCCTGAAGTTGAAGGGGTGTCTGGTGGCGCCGATCTGCGGCACTCAGCATTGGACGCGAGCGCGGTGACGATGGGACGGTTTGGCTGAACGGAGAGCGTTCTATCGGCGCCGTCCAAGTCCGAATCCACGTCGAAGCGGCGGACGGCTCTCCGAGCCAGCGCTAACACCGTCGGCGAAAGGAGTACGGCGGCCTGCAGGTCGATCAGGCAGGTCGGATGAAGGATCTTGAGCCCGAGAACGTCCGCCCGCGCCGTCTCGTAGCCGACCTGTCTCTGAAGAAGCAGGTGCTCAAGGACATGAGCGCCGGAAAACTGTAGCCGGGCCGCTGTCATCGGTGCAGCATCATCGACTGCGCCCGGTATTCGCAGTTCTGTACGGAAGTGGCGCTCCCAAGGGGACTCGAACCCCTGTTTTCGCCGTGAGAGGGCGACGTCCTAGACCGCTAGACGATGGGAGCTGGCTGCGCATCGCGCATCCGCTCGGAACATTACACGCTCAACCGCAACAGCGGATGCCGTCTCGGTTGCGCGATTGGGCCGATCAAGAAGATGGCGCTCCCAAGGGGACTCGAACCCCTGTTTTCGCCGTGAGAGGGCGACGTCCTAGACCGCTAGACGATGGGAGCTTGCCCGAGCGGTGAGCGGGGGTATAGCGACGGTGGTCGGACGGCACAAGCCGGAATCGCGCGGCCGACGCGCATTTTTCTTGGGAGCAATGGGTGCAGGGCGTGGAGAGCGACGTGCGGGTGGCGCAGCTTCCGGTCGGGGAGGGGCCCGAGCGGCTGGACCGCGCCCTTGCGCGGACATGGCCGGACCTCTCGCGCAGCCGCCTGCAGGGCCTGATCCGGGAGGGGGGGGTCCAGCTCGACGGCGCCGAGATCCGCGACGCCTCCGCCAGGGTGTCGGGCGGCCAGACCGTGGCGGTCACGGTGCCGCCCGCCCGGCCCGCGACGCCCGAGGGTGAGGCGCGCGCCCTCGCCGTGGTCTACGAGGACGACGACCTGATCGTCATCGACAAGCCGCCGGGCCTCGTCGTGCATCCGGCACCGGGGCATGACAGCGGCACCCTCGTCAACGCGCTCATCGCCCATTGCGGGGCGAGCCTGTCGGGGATCGGCGGGGTTCGCCGTCCCGGCATCGTGCACCGCCTCGACAAGGACACGAGCGGGCTCCTCGTCGTGGCCAAGAACGACGCGGCCCATATCGGCCTGAGCCTGCAATTCGCCGATCACGGTCGCACCGGGCGTCTGGAGCGGGCCTATCTCGCCCTGGTCTGGGGCGTGCCGGAGCCCCGGGCCGGAACCATCGATGCCGCGCTGGCGCGCTCGGAGCGAAACCGTGAGAAGATCGCGGTGGTCCGCCCGGAGAAGGGCCGTCACGCGGTCACGCATTACCGGACGGAATCGGTGCTCGGCACGGGCGAGCCGGTCGGCCTCGTCCGCTGCCGCCTGGAGACCGGGCGCACGCACCAGATCCGCGTCCATCTCGCCCATCGCGGCCACCCGCTCCTGGGCGATGCCACCTACGGCACCGGCTTCCGCACCAAGGCCGCGCGCCTCGACGCGCCGGCGCGCGCGGCGCTCGACGCCCTCGGACGGCAGGCTCTGCACGCGGCGGTGCTGGGTTTCGTCCATCCGCTCAGCAATGAATTCCTGCGCTTCGAGAGCCCGCTGCCCCCGGATCTCGCCGGCCTCGTCGCGGCGCTCGGCGCCGAGGCGGGACCGACCGCGCGCCGCGTCTGAGCGCCGCAGCCGCGCGGTCATGTGCAAAGCCGCACTGCGCGAACGCGATTCCTGGGCTGTATGGCGACGCACGCACCAATCCGAAGGTTTGCGCGTTGATGGCGGCGGACCTTCGGTCCGTCGCTACCCGTTGCCGTCGCGTCCTGCTATAAGGGCAGATCGGACGGCCGGCCGCTCGGAGGTCGTTCGCGCTCGCCCGATCGGGGAGCTTCCAGGAGGTTTGAATGGCTGCTGCACTGCCCGTGCTCGCCAATGAGGGGGGCCTGTCCCGGTATCTCGACGAGATCCGCCGGTTTCCGATGCTGGAGCCGACGGAGGAGTACATGCTCGCCAAGAGCTGGCGCGAGCATGGAGACCGCGAGGCCGCCCACAAGCTCGTCACGTCCCACCTGCGTCTCGTCGCCAAGATCGCGATGGGTTACCGCGGCTATGGCCTGCCGATCGGCGAGGTCGTCTCGGAAGGCAATGTCGGCCTGATGCAGGCCGTGAAGCGCTTCGATCCCGACAAGGGCTTCCGTCTCGCCACCTACGCGATGTGGTGGATCAAGGCGGCGATTCAAGAATACATTTTGCGCTCGTGGTCGCTCGTGAAGATGGGCACGACCGCGAACCAGAAGAAGCTGTTCTTCAACCTGCGCAAGGCGAAGGGCCGCATCTCGGCCCTCGACGAGGGCGACCTGCGCCCCGAGCAGGTGAAGCAGATCGCGACCCGTCTCGGCGTGCCCGAGCAGGACGTCATCGACATGAACCGCCGCCTGTCGGGCGACGCCTCGCTCAATGCGCCCCTGCGCGAGGAGGGCGAGGGGGAGTGGCAGGACTGGCTGGTCGACGACAGCCCGAGCCAGGAGACGGTGCTCGCCCGCGAGGAGGAGGGGCAGAACCGCCTCGCCGCCCTGCGCGACGCGCTCGGCGTGCTGAACGCGCGCGAGCGCCGCATCTTCGAGGCGCGCCGCCTCGCCGAGGACCCGATCACCCTCGAGGATCTGTCGAGCGAGTTCGGCGTCTCCCGCGAGCGCGTGCGTCAGATCGAGGTGCGCGCCTTCGAGAAGGTGCAGGACGCCGTCAAGCGCAACCTGGCCAGCCGCGAGACCGCCCGCGCGGGCGTGCCCGCCTGATCGCGGGCGGCGCCTCCCGCCGGGGGCGCCCCGCTCACTGCCACTGCGCGAAGGCGTCGCGCATCACCTTCTCGCCGGCCGCCCCCTTCTCGAAGGTCAGGATCGCCCGTCCGCCCGAGGCGTAGCGGACCGGCAGGTCGATCCAGTTGCGGCGGAGCAGGAGGTCGCCGTTGCGCTCCACGTCGCCCTTCAGGCTGGAGAGCCCGATCAGGAAGATGTTCTCGCGCACCGGAACCGGCAGGCCCGAGACCGGCGAGCCGCGGGCACTCTCGTCGTCCTTGAACTGGAGCAGGCCCACATCGCGCACCGCCCGCGCCGGATCGTTCGGCGTGAAGGTCAGCTCGATCACGTGCGAGGCCGGCAGGGTGGCATCGGTGTTCCGGCGGATCACCATCGCCAGGGAGAGGCCCGCCTCCTGCACGTCGATGGTGCCCCGCACCACCGTCTGGAGCGGTTGGCCCTGCCCGGCATTGACCGCGTCGAGGCGCCAGACGGCCTGCCCCTGCATCGCCCGCGGTCCGTTATTGGGGCCGCCCGTCTCCTCGTAGAGGGTCGCGCGCTGCGCGATGGTGATGTCGCCGCCGGCTGCGGTCGCCGGCTTGGCCGGCGTCCCCGGGAGGGCGGCCTGCGGCGCGCGCTCGCCGCCGACCCGGTCCGCGAACTTCGATTCCTGCGGCTCGGGCGGCCGCTCGGCGGCGTTCTCGTCGATCTTCGATTGCAGGGTCGCGGGCGTGTCGCGCAGGGACCATGCCGTGAAGGCGATGGCGCCGATCACCGCCGCGAGCACGCTCGCCACGATGCCGTTGCGCAGGAGGCCGGAGCGGTCGCCCTTGGGGCGCACCACGTCGATGCGCGGGCGCTGCCGTGCCTGACCGTCCTCGGCGGCGGAATCGGCCGCGGGCTCGGGCTTCGGCCGGTCGGGCTCGGGCAGCTTCAGGGCGACCGGCGGGCCCGGCTCGGGCAGGATTTCGGCGGCGGGAGGCTCCGGGAGCGCCGCCTCGGGCGCAGGCTCCGGCGGCGCCGGCGCGCCGCCATACTCCGTCTCCAGCCGGTCGATGGCGGCGTCGAGGGAGCGGCGCTCCGCGTCGATGTCCTCTTCGGAGAGGGGCGGATCGAGGGAGCGCAGCTGCCCGGTCAGCGCCGCCCGCGCGCGCTCGTAGACCGCCTCGCGCATGTCCGGCGAATGGTCGGGCAGGGCGTCGAGCGCCCGAGCGAGCAGGGGATAATAATCGGCCATGGGATCTGACGCCTGCCATGTCGCGGCAGGCGTCTGGCGTCAAGCTTCGCGTGAGGGGTTCGCCGGCTAAGCCGCCGATCAATCCTCGAACGGGTTGTGGACGAGGATCGTGTCGTCGCGCTCCGGCGAGGTCGAGAGCAGGGCGACCGTCGCCCCGATCAGCTCCTCGATCCGGCGCACGTACTTGATCGCCTGGGCCGGCAGCTCGGCCCAGGAGCGGGCGCCCGCCGTCGTCTCGAACCAGCCGTCGATGGTCTCGTAGACCGGCTCGACGCGGGCCTGATCGGCCTGGCTCGCCGGCAGGTGGTCGATGATCCGGCCGTCGAGGCGGTAGCCGGTGCAGATCTTGATCGTCTCGAACCCGTCGAGGATGTCGAGCTTGGTGAGCGCGATGCCGTTGATCCCGGAGGTCCGCACGGTCTGGCGCACTAGGGCGGCGTCGAACCAGCCGCAGCGGCGCTTGCGCCCGGTCACCACGCCGAATTCGCGGCCCCGCTCGCCGATCTTCTCGCCGATCGCGTCGGTGAGTTCGGTGGGGAAGGGGCCCTCGCCGACGCGGGTCGTGTAGGCCTTCACGATGCCGAGCACGTAGCCGATGGCCGAGGGGCCGAGGCCCGACCCGGTGGCGGCCTGCGCGGCGACGATGTTGGAGGACGTCACGTAGGGGTAGGTGCCGTGATCGACGTCGAGGAGCGCGCCCTGAGCCCCCTCGAACAGGATGCGCTGGCCGGTCCGGCGCGCCTCGTCGAGGAGCGACCACACCGTGTCGGCATAGGGCAGCACCTTCGGCGCGATGGCGAGCAGCTCCGCCTTCAGGGCGGCACCATCCACCTCCTCGATGCCGAGGCCGCGGCGCAGGGCGTTGTGGTGGGCGAGCAGGCGCTCGATCTTGGCGCCGAGGAGGTCGGCATCCGCGAGGTCGACCACCCGGATCGCCCGGCGGCCGACCTTGTCCTCGTAGGCCGGGCCGATGCCGCGCTTGGTGGTGCCGATCTTCAGCGCCGCGTTGGCCGTCTCGCGGAAATGGTCGAGTTCGCGGTGGAGCGGCAGGATCAGCGTCGCGTTGTCGGCGATGCGCAGGGTCTCGGGGGTGATCGTGACGCCCTGCTGACCGATGCGGGCGATCTCGTCGACGAGGTGCCAGGGATCGACCACGACGCCGTTGCCGATCACCGACAGGGTTCCGCCGCGCACCACCCCGGAGGGCAGCAGCGAGAGCTTGTAGGTGGTGCCGTCGATGACGAGCGTGTGGCCCGCATTGTGGCCGCCCTGGAAGCGCACCACCACGTCGGCCTGCTCGGCAAGCCAATCGACGATCTTGCCCTTGCCCTCGTCGCCCCACTGGGCGCCCACGACGACGACGTTCGCCATGCGCTGATCCGATCCTGTCACGCAGAGAAACAGCCTCGGCCCTGGGGCCGGGGCTGTCATATGACGGCGGTCTTGGGCGATCCGGCCCGGGAAATCAAGGAAGCCGGCCCGGCGGCGGGAGCGGGCCAGGGATGCGCCGCCCACGCCGCTGGCGAATCTCGGCTATTTCGCCTCGGTGCCCGGCCCGCGGCCGGGCAGCTCGCCGGGCTTGATCACCGGGGTGGAGTTCGGATTCGGCTCCGGCGGCGTCACGCTCATGTCCGGCGCGGCGTTCGGCGCCGGGCGCAGCACGCCGTCGGATTTCTGGAGGCGGTCGCTCAAGGTCGAGCCGGTCGTGTCGGTGTCGGCGGGCGCTGCGCCCGGATGCATCTTCTCGGGGATGCGCTCGTTCGGCGGCGGCAGGGGCGAGGTGTCGCGTCCCTTGAGGGGAGCGTCGGGCGATTGCGCGAGGGCGGCGCTGCTCAGGAGCGCCGCCAGCGCGAGCCCGGCGCCGCGCATCAGCTTCGGCATCGGTGTCTCCTTCCGTCTGTTGCGGAGGAAACCGGGCCGGGCGCGGTCCGGTTCCGGCGAAGCTCGCGGCCCGAACGGAATTGCGTAGAGTAAATCCGCTCAGGTCTTTGTTTTCGCATCATGCGGTTTCCGATCGACCGCTTCGGCCGGCGGAATGATGGTTCGATCGCCGGATCTCAGGCGCCGGCCATCTCCAGGTAGAGCGCGCGCAGGCGCCGGGTGAGGGGGCCCGGCTGGCCGCCGCCGACCCGCTGGCCGTCGATCTCGGTCACCGGCATCACGAAGGCCGAAGCGCTGGTGAAGAAGGCCTCCGCCGCGCCGAGCGCCTCGTCGAGGGTGAAGGGCCGCTCCTCGACGGTGAGGCCCTGCTCCTCGGCGAGCCGCATCACCGCGCGCCGGGTGATGCCGGGCAGGATCGTGGTCGAGAGCGGCCGGGTGACGATGCGCCCGTCCTCCGTGATGATGAAGGCCGTCGAGGAGCCGCCCTCGGTCACGAAGCCGTCCTCGTGCATCCAGGCCTCGCTGGCGCCGGCCGCGGCGGCCTCCTGCTTGGCGAGCACCTGGGCGAGCAGGGCGACGGACTTGATGTCGCGCCGCTTCCAGCGCAGGTCCTCCACCGACACCACCTTGGCGCCGCGATCGGCGACGGGATTCGCCGCGATCGTCTTGGCCTGGGTGAACATCACCACGGTGGGTTGCACGCCGTGCATCGGGAAGGGGAAGTCGCGCTCGGCGACGCCGCGCGTCACCTGCATGTAGACGAGCCCTTCCTTGAGTTCGTTGCGGGCGACCAGGGCCTCCTCCAGCTGCGTCCAGCCGGCCGCGTCGTGGGGATTGGCGATGCCGATCTCGGAGAGCGAGCGGTCGAGCCGCGCGAGATGGGCCTCGTTGTCCACGAGCCGGCCGTTCAGGACCGCGCTCACCTCGTAGATCCCGTCCGCGAACAGGAAGCCGCGGTCCATGATCGAGATCGAGGCCTCCTCGAAGGGGAGGAATCGGCCGTTGACGTAGACGATGCGGGACATGGTGCGGGTCCTTGGGGGCGGAACACCCCTTCAAACATCGACCTCCGCCGTGCCGCAAGCGCAATTCGCGGGCCGTCCGCATGCGGGCACGGCGGTTGCGCCGACATGCGCAGGGTCCGTAGGGTCGCGTTCCACTTCCAGCATGGACCCGGCTCATGCGGCTCTCTCCCGATGCGAAGGGCGTCTACCCGATCGCCCCGACCCCCTTCCTGTCCGATGGCCGGATCGACGACGCCTCGATCGACCGGATCACCGACTTCTACGGCGCGATCGGCGCGACCGGCCTCACCGTGCTCGGCATCATGGGCGAGGCGCCCAAGCTCGAAGGGGCGGAGGCCGCCGCCGTGGCGGCCCGCTTCATCCGGCGGACCTCGCTTCCGGTCATCGTCGGCGTCTCGGCGCCGGGCTTCGCCGCCATGGCCTCGCTGGCGAAGACCGCCATGGATGCGGGCGCGGCGGGCGTGATGATCGCCCCGCCGCCGAGCCTGCGCACCGACGACCAGATCGTCGGCTACTACGCCCAGGCGGTCGACGCGATCGGCACCGACATCCCCTTCGTGATCCAGGATTATCCCCTGACCCTGTCGGTGGTGATGACGCCGGGCGTGATCCGGCGGATCGTCACCGACAACCCGTCCTGCGTGATGCTCAAGCACGAGGACTGGCCGGGCCTCGAGAAGATCTCGGCCCTGCGCGGCTTCCAGCGCGACGGATCCCTGCGGCCGATCTCGATCCTGTGCGGGAACGGCGGCCTGTTCCTCGATTTCGAGTGCGAGCGCGGGGCCGACGGCGCGATGACGGGCTACGCCTTCCCGGAGATGCTGGTCGACGTGGTGCGCCAGTCCGCGGCCGGCGAACGCGAGCAGGCCCACGACGTGTTCGACGCGCATCTGCCGCTGCTGCGCTACGAGCAGCAGCCGGGTGTGGGCCTCGCGGTGCGCAAATACGTGCTGATGCGCCGCGGCCTGATCGCCTCGGACGCCCAGCGCAAGCCCGCGGGCGGCCTCTCGGCGACGGCGCGGGCGGAGGTGGATTTCCTGCTCGCGCGCCTCGCGCGGCAGGACGAGCGCGCGCGGCTCGTCTGACGGGCAGGGGGTGAGGAGCCCGGTGTTCGGCGGGCGCGGGACTGAAGCACCTCGCAGCCACTCATACGGTTTCCGGATGATCGCTTCGCGATGCGGAAACCGGCCTCGCTCAGGCGCCGCGCGGGCTCGTGATACGGTTTCCGAAAGTGATCTTCCGGAAACCGTATCACGCCCCGCATGCGGCACGGTTGTCCGTGAACAGCAGGAGCGCGAGGAACCCCTCTCCCGCTCGGGAGAGGGGACGTGCCCGTTCTCATCTCCACGCAGCCATGCCGGATGCGCGGGAGCAGCGGCGTGCTCGCCTCAGCTCTCGCCGAAGACCCGGCGGAAGATCGTGTCCACGTGCTTGTAGTGGTAGCCGAGGTCGAAGCAGGCCTCGATCGCCGCGGGGGAGAGGGCGGCGGTCACCTCGGGATCGGCCTTCAGCAGCGTCAGGAACTCGCCTTCGCCGCGCCAGACCGGCATCGCGTTGCGCTGCACCAGCCGGTAGGCGTCCTCGCGCGACACGCCCGCCTGGGTGAGCGCCAGGAGCACGCGCTGGGAATGGACGAGGCCGCCCAGCCGGTCGAGGTTGCGCTGCATGCTCTCCGGATAGACCAGCAGCCTGTCGATCACGCCGGTGAGCCGGGCGAGCGCGAAGTCGAGGGTCACGGTGGCATCCGGCCCGATCATGCGCTCGACCGAGGAATGCGAGATGTCGCGCTCGTGCCAGAGGGCGACGTTCTCCATCGCGGGCAGGGCGTAGGCGCGCACCATGCGGGCGAGCCCGGTGAGGTTCTCGGTCAGCACCGGGTTGCGCTTGTGGGGCATGGCGGAGGAGCCCTTCTGCCCCTCCGAGAAGTATTCCTCGGCCTCCAGCACCTCGGTGCGCTGCAGGTGGCGCACCTCGATCGCCAGCCGCTCGATGGACGAGGCGACGACGCCGAGGGTGGCGAAGTACATGGCGTGACGGTCGCGCGGGATGACCTGGGTGGAGACCGGCTCCGGGGTCAGCCCCATCTGGCGCGCGACGTATTCCTCGACCCGCGGGTCGATGTTCGCGAAGGTGCCGACCGCGCCCGAGATGGCGCAGGTGGCGACCTCGGCGCGGGCCGCGACGAGGCGCTCCCGGGCCCGGGCGAACTCCGCATAGGCCTGCGCCAGCTTCAGCCCGAAGGTGACCGGCTCGGCATGGATGCCGTGCGAGCGGCCGATCGTCGGGGTGAGCTTGTGCTCGAAGGCGCGGCGCTTGAGGGCGGCGAGCAGGGCGTCGATGTCGGCGAGCAGCAGGTCGGTGGCGCGGACGAGCTGCACGTTGAGGCAGGTGTCGAGCACGTCCGAGGAGGTCATGCCCTGGTGGACGAAGCGCGCCTCCGGCCCGACGATCTCGGCGAGATGGGTCAGGAAGGCGATGACGTCGTGCTTGGTGACGCGCTCGATCTCGTCGATGCGCGCGACGTCGAACACCGCGTCGCGGCCCTTCTCCCAGACCTTGTCGGCGGCCTCCTTCGGCACCACGCCGAGTTCGGCGAGCGCCGTGGTGGCGTGGGCCTCGATCTCGAACCAGATCCGGAAGCGGGTTTCCGGCGACCAGATCGCCACCATCTCGGGCCGGCTGTAACGGGGGATCATCGGGCGCCTCGCTGTCCAGGACGTCTTCGGATGCGCGGCCGGTAGCATGGGCCGGGGAGGGGCTCAACGCGAAGCGCCACCCGCGGCGCCCCGCATCTCACTCCACCCGGGCCCATCCTTGCGGCATCAGCCGCTCCTGGGGGGCGAACTTGGCCTTGTAGTCCATCTTGCGCGAGCCCTCGACCCAGTAGCCGAGATAGAGGTAGGGCAGCCCGAGCAGCCGCGCCCGCTCGATGTGGTCGAGGATCATGTAAGTGCCGAGCGACCGGTCGGCCTCCGCGGGCTCGTAGAAGGAATAGACCATCGACAGCCCGTCCGAGAGGACGTCGGTGAGGCAGACCGCGACCGGCCCGCCGACCCCGCGGCCGTTGATGGCCGTGTCCGGCCCGCGCTTGCGGTAGACGACGAGATGCGTCTCCACGTGGCTGTCCTCGACCATCATGGCGTAGTCGAGCACGGTCATGTCGACCATGCCGCCGTCGCCGTGGCGGGCGTCGAGGTAGCGGCGGAACAGGGCGTACTGCTCCGAGGCCGGGCGGTTCGGCTGCGGCTGGCCCACGAGGTCGTTGTTGCGCCGCATGATCCGGCGCTGGCTCGCGCTCGGCGCGAAGTCGTTGACGACGACGCGCACGGAGACGCAGGCCCGGCAGGTCTCGCAGGCCGGCCGGTAGGCGATGGTCTGCGAGCGGCGGAAGCCGCCTTGGGTCAGGATCTCGTTGAGGTCGCGGGCCCGGCGGCCGACGAGGTGGGTGAAGACCTTCCGCTCCTGCTGCCCGGGCAGGTAGGGGCAAGGCGAGGGCGCCGTGAGATAGAACTGGGGGGCGTCGCGCGGGTGGCTCGTCACGCTTCGGTTCGCTTGCTGGGGCGGCACGAGGACACCGCGGCTGTCACCATAACATTCCACCTTCGCGGCTCAACACGTCCACACGGGCGAGCCGCGAAATTCATCCCTGTCCCCACGTCCAGAGGCGTAATCCTCAAGGGGTCCGGATGATGGCGAGGCCGACGACGAGATCGTGGCCGGTGCGGCGGTCGGCGCGCAGGAGGCCGATGCCGATGTCGAGGAGCCAGAGCAGGAAGGTGGAGACCGCGACGTAGAACAGGAGCGCGTGGACGCCGGCCGTGATCCAGTCGACCGGGCCGCCGGTCTCCGCCTGGACGCCGCGCAGCCCGAGCATCCGCATCCCGTAGGTGCTCTGATAGGCCCCGCCGAGGGTGACGGCGCTGTAGATGATCCCGCTCGCGGGCAGGATGGCGAACAGCGTCCAGCCGAGCCCGAAGGTGATCACGCCGATGAAGGCGATCGCCAGCCAGAGCAGACAGGTGAAGGCGAAGATGAACAGGATGTCGAGGAGATAGGCGCAGAAGCGCCGGCTCAGCGAGGCGTGCTCCACCACGACGGGCGCGCCGTAGCCGGGCGCGGGTGCGCCTTGCCAGGGCTGACCTTGCCATTGCTGGCCCTGCCAGCCGTTGCCCTGCCAAGAATTCGCCATGTCCGCGCTCCTCGCGCCGCGTCACAGCATGTAGGTGGCGCTTGCATCCGCCCCGCTCAAGGGCCCGCCGTCAGGTTCCGGTGATGGCTGTCCCGTGCGGCCCGATGCGGCGCGGCTCGAGCCCCTCCGCGGCGAGGGTGCCGAGGATCTCGGCGGTGTGGCCGGGCCCGCGGGTCTCGATGGTGACGTCGATCGAGACGCTTTTCGCCGGCACGTCGAGGTGCAGGCGCCCGTGCGAGACCTCCAGGATGTTGGCGCCGAGTTCGCCGAGGCGTCCGGCGACGCGGCCGAGCACGCCCGGCCGGTCGTTCGCGGTCATGCGGAAGGAGACGATGCGGTCCTCCCGCTCCAGCTCGCGCACCATCACGGAGGCGAGGAGCCGCGCATCGATGTTGCCGCCGCACAGGACGAGGCCGATCGTGCGGCCCGCGAAGAGGTCGGGCCGTGCGAGGAGCGCCGCGAGGCCCGCCGCGCCGGCTCCCTCGGCGAGGCTGCGCTGGAGCGTCGCGTAATCGTGCACGGCCCGCTCGATCTGCGGCTCGTCCACCAGCACGATCTCGCGCACGCGGTCGCGGATGATCGGCAGGGTGAGCCGGCCCACGGTCTTGACCGCGATGCCTTCGGCCAGGGTCGGGCCTCCGATCGGCCGCGCGCCGCCGTCGATGGCGTTGCGGAAGGAGGGGTAGAGCGCGGCCTCGACGCCGACGAGATCGACCCGGGGATGGGGCGAGGCCGCGACGGCCATGCCGGCCATCAGCCCGCCGCCGCCGATCGGCACGACGAGGCAGTCGAGATCCGGCGCGTCCTCCAGCATTTCCAGGGCGACGGTGCCCTGGCCCGCCATCACCGCAGGATCGTCGTAAGGGTGGACGAGGACGAGGCCGTCGCGCGCCACCAGATGGCCGACCACGTCTGCCGCCTCCGCGAGGGTCTCTCCCTCGAGCACGACCGTGGCGCCGTGGGCGCGGGTGTTCTCGACCTTCACCAGCGGGGTCGTCGCCGGCATCACGATGGTGGCGGGCACCCCGAGGCGGCTCGCGTGATAGGCCACCGCCTGGGCGTGATTGCCCGCCGACATCGCCACCACGCCCCGGCGGCGCTCGTCGGGATCGAGGCGGCTCAGCCGGTTGACCGCACCCCGCTCCTTGAAGGCGCCGGTCGCCTGCATGTTCTCGTGCTTGACCAGCACCCGCGCCCCGGTGAGGTCCGACAGCCGCGGCGCAGGCACGAGGGGCGTGCGCAGCACGTGCCCGCGGATGGTCTCGGCCGCCCGGGCGACGTCGTCGGGACTGATCGCGTAGGATTCGCTCACCGCTCGCTCCGGGATGCGCCCGCATCCGGGCCGCGCCGCATACGAGCACGATCCGGGGCGCGGCGCGAGGCGGGAGGGGGCTTCCCACCCTTGGGCGACGGCTTCACCCGGCCCCGGCCGGCTCGGCCGTCGCCGCGTCGGGCGTGTCGAGATAATAGTGCTTGAGCAGGTAGAGCGCCGCCTCGCCCACCGGCCCGCGGTCGCTGGTCACGCCCGCGAGGTCGGTCCGGCTCATCTCCGAGAAGCGGCAGACGGCCCAGCGCGTCAGGGGTGCGCGCCCGGCCCGCTCCTCCACGAAATCGACGCGGATGCTGCGCGGGGCGCGGCCGGGCGCGGCGCCGAGCACGCGCACGCTGCCGCCCGTCGCCACCAGCGTGGGCAGGACGCGGCGGCAGACCCGCTCGCGCTCGGGATCGCGGTCGGAGGCGCAGGCGGCGAGGAGCAACAGCGCCGCGAGCGCGAAGGCCGTTCTCACCCCGCGCGCAGGCGCTCCGCCACGGTCGGCGCGAAATAGGTGAAGATCCCGTCCGCCCCCGCGCGCTTGAACGCCATCAGGCTCTCCACCATGGCGCGCTCGCCGTCGAGCCAGCCGTTCTGCGCCGCGGCGGCGATCATCGCGTACTCGCCCGATACCTGATAGGCGAAGGTCGGCACGCCGAACCCCTCCTTCACCCGGCGGATCACGTCGAGATAGGGCAGGCCCGGCTTCACCATCACGGAATCGGCCCCCTCCTCGAGGTCGAGTGCGACCTCGCGCAGGGCCTCCTCGGTGTTGCCGGGATCCATCTGGTAGGTGCGCTTGTCGCCCCGCAGGGTGGCGTTGGTGCCGATCGCGTCGCGGAACGGCCCGTAGAAGGCGCTCGCGTACTTCGCCGCGTAGGCCATGATCTGCACGTCGCGGAATCCGGCCTTGTCGAGCCCGGCCCGGATCGCGCCGACGCGCCCGTCCATCATGTCGGAGGGGGCGATCACGTCGGTGCCGGCCTCGGCCTGGATCAGGCTCTGCTCGACGAGGAGCGCCACCGTCTCGTCGTTGACGATGACGGTGTCGTTCAGGATTCCGTCGTGGCCGTGGCTCGTATAGGGATCGAGGGCGACGTCGGTGATGACGCCGATCTCCGGCACCGCCGCCTTCACGGCCCGCACCGCCCGGCAGACGAGATTGTTGCGGTTCAGCGCCTCCGATCCGGTCTCGTCGCGCAGGGCGGGATCCACGTAGGGGAAGAACGAGATCGCCGGAATCCGCAGGCGCGCCGCGCGCTCGGCCTCCCGCACCGCCTCGTCGACGGTGAGGCGCTCGACGCCCGGCATCGAGGCGACCGGCTCGCGGCGGCCCTCGCCCTCGATAAGGAAGAGCGGCCAGATCAGGTCGTCGACGGTGAGCGTCGTCTCGCGCACGAGCCGGCGCGACCATTCCGCCTTGCGGTTCCGGCGCGGGCGCTGCGCGAGGTTCAGGCCGGGAGCGGTCTCCGACCGGGCGGTGTCGCGGGCCAGGGTCCCGGCGAAGGGCTGGATCTGGAGCATCGGAGTCTGAACCCTCCCGGACCCGACCGGGCCGGGCCCTCTCATTGTTCTAAGGAACGCCTACCATACTCCGCCCGCGCGCCGGAACCCGGTGGGCAAGGCGCCTTGGGCATGGCTGGCAGCGTCTTGGGGGCATGGCTGGCAGCGCCTTCGGGCCATGGCCGGCAGCGCCTCGGGCCATGGCTAGCGACGCCCTGGCGCGACGGTCGCGTTGACGCACCGGCCGGCGGCCGGTTAACGGCGCAGGACAGGTTCCGGAAACGTGTCCGCGGCCGTCCGTCCAGGGAGCCGCGGCACGTCGGGAACCAAGCCGGCGACGCGTCTCCGGCTGGGATCAGGAAGGATGGCCATGACGGGCGACGCTTCGGACGATGTGCTGGTCGAGCGGCGGGGCGCGGCGGGGCTGCTGACCCTGAACCGGCCGAAGGCGCTCAACGCCCTCGATCTCGGGATGATCCGCCGGATCCGCGCGGCCTTTGACGCCTGGAGCGCGGACGGGGGCGTGACCCGGATCGTGCTGCGCGGCACCGGCCGGGCCTTCTGCGCGGGCGGCGACATCCGGCGCATCCACGACGAGGCCAAGGCGGGCGGGCCGCCGGCGGTCGATGCGTTCTGGCGCGAGGAATACGCCCTCAACGCACTGATCCAGCGTTCGAGCAAGCCGGTGATCTCGCTCATCGACGGGATCGTGATGGGCGGGGGCGTCGGCCTCTCGCTGCACGGCTCGCACCGGGTCGCCGGGGAGCGCTACGCCTTCGCCATGCCGGAGGTCGGCATCGGCTTCTTCCCCGATGTCGGCGCCACCTACGCGCTGCCGCGCCTGCCGGGGGCCTTCGGCACCTATCTGGCGCTCACGGGCGAGCGGGTGGGGCAGGGGGACGGGCTCGCCTTCGGGCTCGCCACCCACGCAGCCCCCGCCGCATCCTTCGACGCGATCACCGAGGCGCTCGCCGCGGGCGAGCCCGTCGAGACGGTGCTGGGTCGGGGGCCGGCGGTGCCCCCCGGCCCGGTCCATGCCGAGCGGGCGTTGATCGATTCGTGCTTCTCGGCAGAGAGCGTCACCGCGGTTCTGGCCCGGCTCGATGCCGCCGCGGCGGAGGGCTCGGACTTCGCCGCCCGGGCAGCCGCCACCATCCGGACGCGCTCGCCCACGAGCCTCGCCGTCGCCTTCGCGCAGATGCGCCGGGGCGGCGCCCTGACCTTCCCGGAGGCGATGCTGACCGAGTACCGGATCGTCACGCGCATCCTCCAGGGCCACGACTTCTTCGAGGGGGTGCGCGCCGTGCTCATCGACAAGGACGGCGCCCCGCACTGGCGGCCCGACAGCCTGGAGGCCGTCACGCCGGAGATGGTCGAGGCCCATTTCGCGCCGCTGCCTAACGAGCCGCGGTTCGGCTGACATGCGCCCCCTGTCCAAGGTCCGCACGCCGCCGAGAACCGGGATGACGCTCGCCGAGGACGGGGGCGACCGCATCGAGCGCAATCCCCAGCCGCAGGGCGCGCGCTGGGACGTGGTCCTCGTCTGGCTCATGCGCATCGTCGCGGTGATCTGGATGATCAAGGGGCTCAGCGCCTGGGCGGAGATCCTGGGCGCCCGGCCCGGCGCCCCGCCCTTCGAGGGCGCGCCGGTCGGGCGGCAGGCGGTCATCATCTATTTCGGGGTGATCGACCTCCTGGCGGCGGTGGGGCTGTGGCTCGCCACCGCCTGGGGCGGCGTGGTCTGGCTGCTCGCCGCCACCTCGGCCTTCGTGCTGGCGCTGCTCACGCCGCAGCTCCTGCCGATGAGTTTACCGAACCTTGCTTTCGATGGAACAATCGTCCTGTTGTACTTCACGGTCTCTTGGCTCGCGTCGCGCGAGATACGGTGAACCGGGAGTATCCGCGGGCCCGGTTCCCGGACTTCATCGTCAGTTCACCTTCATCGGTAAATCGAGAATTTAGCCTGTCGCTTAAACCCACATTCACGGGGCCCGCCTAGGTTGGCTGCATAAGCGGAGCGGGAAATACCGCCAACGCACCCAGTACAGAGAGGCGTAACCATGAAGAACCAGGCGCTGAAGGTGGCCGAGCAGGCCCGGGCTCCCGAAGCCGAGCCGACCGTTCGCAACCAATACCTCGAAGCCCTGCACTTGGTCGAACGGCTGCACCGCCGCCTGCTCGACGTGATCAAGGACGAGTTCGAGCGGCGCGGCCGCGAGGACGTCAACAGCGTGCAGGCGCTGCTGCTCTACAACATCGGCGACAAGGAGCTGACCGCGAGCGAGCTGCGCACCCGCGGCTACTATCTCGGCTCGAACGTCTCCTACAACGTCAAGAAGCTCGTCGAGACCGGCTACCTGCACCACGCCCGCTCGAAGACCGACCGCCGCTCGGTGCGGATCAGCCTCACCGAGAAGGGCCGGGAGATCCACGAGATCGTGCGCGGCCTCTACGACAAGCATGCCAAGACGATCCAGCCGATCGGCGGCATCAACGAGGACGACTTCGTGCGCCTGAACCAGTCGCTGGCCCGCCTGGAGCGCTTCTGGACCGACCAGATCCGTTACCGCCTCTGAACGCGGACCGGTCGACAGGCGGGCCGCTCCGGCCTACACCGCGCGATCGGAGACGGAGGCGGGGCATGCTGGGTCGGTTCGAGCGCGGGGGATCGGGCGAGGCGGTCGTCGAGTACGGCGACAGCAATCTCAAGGTGGTGCGGCCGGGGCGGTTCGTGCGCTGCGCCGTGACCGGCGCGGAGATCCCGCTCGACGATCTGCGCTACTGGAGCGTCGCCCGGCAGGAGGCCTATGCCAGCCCGGAAGCCGCGATGCAGCGGCTGCAGGAGACCGGCCGGCCCTGAGGCTCACGGAAACAGGGCGGCGAGACGCGCGCGCAGGACCACGGCGTCCGCGTCCGCGAGACGAAGGCTCACCGGCAGCACCGCCACCGGCGCGCCCGCCGGCAGGCGCACGCGGTCCTTCTCGGTGGTGACGAGCCGCAGCCCTGCGCGCGCGGCGTCGCGTTCGAGCGCGGCGAGGTCGGCCGCCCCGTAGGCGTGGTGATCGGGAAAGGCCCGGGTCGCGCGGAGATCCGCGCCGATCGCCCGCAGGCTGTCGAAGAATTTCTCCGGCCGGCCGATCCCCGCGAAGGCGAGCACCGGCTGCCCCGCGAGACCCGCCGCGGCCGCGGGATCGGGGCGCAGGCTCCCGCGGATCACCGGCCGGCCGTGCCGCGCGGCCTCCGCGGCCACGCGCTCCCCCGCCGCGCCCGCGCCGATGATCAGGACCGCGTCGATGAACGGCCAATGCTCGGCCAGCGATGCGCGCAGGGGCCCGGCCGGAAAGGGCAGGCCGTTGCCGATGCCGACCGCCGCGTCGAACACCGCCACCGACCAGCTCTTGCGCAGGGACGGGTTCTGGAGCCCGTCATCCATCACGATCACCCCGGCCCCCCCCGCCGCGCACAGGGCGGCGCCCGCGACGCGGTCGCGCGCGACGATCGTCGGCGCCGCACGCGCGAGGAGGAGCGGCTCGTCCCCGACATCCGCGGCGGCGTGGCGGGCCGGATCGACCCGCACCGGGCCGCGCAGTTGCCCGCCATAGCCCCGGCTGAGGAAGGCGGGGCTCCGCCCGACCTCCCGCAGCAGCCCGGCGACGGCGAGCGCCGTCGGCGTCTTGCCCGCGCCGCCGAGGCCGACATTGCCGACGCAGATCACCGGCAGCGGCGCCTCCGCGCCCGGCCGGGCCATGCGGCGCGCCACCCGGCGTCCGTAGAGCCGCCCCAGGGGGGCGAGAAGCCGCGCCGGCAGGGCGGGCGGAACGGACCACCAGAAACCGGGCGGGCGCATGCTCAATCGAGCCGGCCGGCGATCTTCATCTGGCAGATGAAGGGTTCGAGGGCCGCCATGGTGCGATCGAGGGCACCCCCGCAGGCCGCCACCGCCCGGTGGGCCGCCTGTGCCGTGGCGTCCCGGCGCGCCGGATCGGCGAGCAGGCGGCCCGCGGCTTCCGCGAGCGTCGCCCCATCCGTGACCGGCAGGCCGCCGCCGGCCTCGGCCAGCACCGCGTAGGCCTGGGCGAAGTTCGCGACATGCGGCCCGTGCAGGATCGCGCTGTCGAGGCGCGCCGGCTCGATCGGGTTCTGGCCGCCATGCTCGGCGAGCGAGCCGCCCATGAACACCAGGGGCGCGAGGCGGAAGAACAGGCCGAGTTCGCCCACCGTATCCGCCACGTAGAGGTCGGTGCGGCCGTCCGGCAGGCCGCCCTCGCTCCGCCGCGACGCGCGCAAGGAGGCGGAAGCGGCCGCCGCCATGATCTCGGCGCCCCGCCGCGGATGGCGCGGCACGACCAGCGTGAGCAGCCCGGGATGGCGCGGGGCGAGGTGCCTGTGGGCGGCGATCACCGCCGCCTCCTCCCCCGGATGCGTGCTCGCTGCGAGCCAGACCGGACGGCCGCGCACCATGGCGGCGAGCTGCGCGAGGGCGCCAGGATCGGCGGGCGGCGGCGGCGCGTCGAATTTCAGGTTGCCCGAGACCGCCACCCGCGGCGCGCCGAGATCGCGGAAGCGCTCCGCCTCCTCCGGCGTCTGGACGAGGCAGACGGCGATGCGCGCGAGCACCGCCCGCGCCAGGGCCGGGGTGCGCTCCCAGCCGCGGGCCGAGCGCGCCGACATCCGCCCGTTGACGAGGATCAGCGGCACCTGCCGGGCGTCGAGGGCCAGAATGGTGTTGGGCCAGAGTTCCGACTCCGCCACGAGAGCGAGGTCCGGCCGCCAATGGTCGAGGAAGCGGGCGACGTAGCGGGGCGCGTCGAGGGGCGCGAACTGGTGCAGCGCCCCCCGCGGCAGCCGGCCGGCGATGAGGTCCGCCGAGGTGCGGGTGCCGGAGGTGACGAGCACCGTGAAGCCGCGCCGGGTCAGCCGCTGCACCAAGGGCAGCAGCGCCAGCACCTCGCCGATGCTCGCCCCGTGCGCCCAGACCAGGGGACCCGCCGGGCGCGGCTTGCCGGGACGCCCGACCCGCTCCGGCAGGCGGACGGGATCCTCCTTGCCCTTGCGGCGGCGCCACGCGAGCAGGCCGCCCAGAGCCGGTTCGAGGGCGATGAGCCCGTAATGGTAGGCGCGCAGCAGGGGCGGAACGGGGCGAGGTCTCATGAGGCGATGCGACCGGAACACCCTCGGGAGTGACGCCGCGGCGGCCGCCGCGATTCGGCGGCCCGGGATGGGAGGTCCCGGATGCGCACGCCTCTACCGCTCTTGGCCGCCGCGGCGCAACTCTTCACCCCAGGCACTGCTCGGCCGCAGGTGGACGGGACGAACCGCGGCCGTTCCATGCGGCTCCCGCAGCCCGGGCCTGCGTCCGGGATGGCCCCCTTTCGCTTGTTTGGAATCATTCGAATGTGTAGATCGGAATCATTCCAGATGGAGGCCGGTCGATGAAGGCGCTCGGTGATCTCACGCCGCGGGAGGTGCTGGCCCTCGCCATCGCGAGTGAGGAGGAGGATTCCCGCATCTACCAGAGCTTCGCCGAGCAGCTGCGCCCGGATTTTCCGGCCTCCGCCGGCCTGTTCGAGGATATGGCGCAGGAGGAGCGCGGCCACCGCGACGCGCTCACGGCGGCCTACCGGGAGCGTTTCGGCCAGCACCTGCCGCCCCTGCGGCGGGAGGATGTGCGCGGCTTCGTCAAGCGGCGCCCCTTCTGGTGGGACGGCCTCGACCCGGCCCGGATGCGCCAGGAGGCGGGCGCCATGGAGGCCCAGGCGGCTTCCTTCTACGAGCGCGCGGCGGACCTCTCCCGCGACCTCGACGTGCGCGGGCTGTTCACGCGTCTCGCCGAGGTGGAACGCGGCCACGGCCGCCGCGCGGAAGATCTGGAATCCGCGCATCTCACCGAGTCGGCCGCGGCGGGCGAGGCGGCGGCCCGCCACCGGCTCTTCGTGCTGCGCTACGTCCAGCCCGGCCTCGCGGGACTGATCGACGGCTCGGTCTCGACCCTCGCGCCCCTGTTCGCCGCCGCCTTCGCCACCCACAACAACTGGCAGACCTTCCTCGTCGGCCTCGCCGCCTCGATCGGCGCGGGAATCAGCATGGGATTCACGGAGGCCTTGTCGGACGACGGCAGCATCACGGGGCGCGGCTCGCCCGCCCTGCGCGGCCTCGTCTGCGGGCTGATGACGGCGGTCGGCGGCCTCGGCCACTCGCTGCCCTACCTCGTGCCGGATGGCTGGCCGAACGCCTTCGCGATCGCGACCGTCCTCGCGGCGATCGTGGTGGCGCTGGAACTGCTCGCCATCTCCACCATCCGCACCCGCTACATGGCGACGCCGTTCTGGCGCGCGACGCTTCAGGTGATCCTGGGCGGCGTGCTCGTCCTGCTCGCCGGGGTGGTGATCGGCAGCGCCTGAACCTTGCGGGCGGCTTCCCGCTTGGGACATAAGCCGGCCGGGCCCCGCGCGCGGCTCGCCGGAGCGGTGTTTCCCCCCGATGTTCCGCCTCGCCCACCTGACCGATCCGCATGTCGGCCCGCTCTCGAAGCCCCGCCTGCGCCAGCTCCTCAGCAAGCGGGCCACCGGCTGGGTGAACTGGACCCGCGGGCGCCACCTCACCCACGACATGGCGGTGCTGGAGGCGCTGGTCGCCGATCTCCTGGCCGCCGCGCCGGACCACATCGCCTGCACGGGCGACCTCTGCAACATCGGCCTGCCGAGCGAGTGGGAGACCGCGCGGGTGTTCATGGAGGCGCTCGGCGGGCCCGAGGCGGTGAGCTTCGTGCCGGGCAATCACGACGCCTATGTGCGCGGCTCCCTCGAAGGCCTGCTCGGCGCGGTCGGCCCCTGGACCCGGGACGATGCCGGGCGCGAATCCGCCTTCCCGTACCTGCGCCGCCGGGGGCCGCTCGCCCTGGTCGGCCTGTCCTCGGCGATCCCGACCGCGCCCTTCGTCGCGAGCGGGCGCCTGGGTTCGCGCCAGATCGCCGCCGTCGAGGCGCTGCTCGGGAGCCTCGCCCGCGAGCCCGAGCGCCCCTGCCGGGTGGTGATGATCCACCACCCGCCGCATGTCGGCGGCGCCCTGCCGGGCCGCAACCTCACCGATTCCCCGGGCTTCGAGGCGATGATCCGCCGCGTCGGGGCCGATCTCGTCGTGCACGGCCACAACCACGTCGGCTCGGTGGCCTTCCTGGTCGGACCGGACGGGCGGCGCGTGCCGGTGATCGGTGCGCCCTCGGCCTCCGCCCGCGGCGGGACCCTCAAGCACTGCGCCGGCTACCACGTCTACGGATTCGAGCGGACCGATCACGGCTACGCCGTGACGGCGACGCTGCGCGGGCTCCTGCCCGGCGACCGGATCGGCGATCTCGGGACCCTCACCCTGTACGGCTGAGGCAGCGCAACATTTCCCGGAAACCGGCGTTCTCCGGGCGAGCGGGGTAATCCATTCGCCCGGTAAAGGGCCCGCGACGACGGGCTCTCGGCCGCCAGGCGCCGGCGCGGGAGATGTCACCATGGCCGATGAAACGGGCGCCGTCCGGGCGCAGGTCGCCAATGCGCGGGCGCAGGATGTCGGGCGCGGCGTGGCGCGGGTGAGCGCGGCGGTGCTGCAGAGCCTGCGCCTTCAGGAAGGCGACGCGATCGAGATCATCGGCAAGCGCCACACCACCGCGCTCGCCATCGCGCTCGGCTCCGAGGACGAGGGCCTGAGCATCATCCGGCTCGACGGCCTCCAGCGCGTCAATGCGGGCGTCGGCTCGGGCGATCACGTGGAGATCAAGCGTGCCGAGGTGCGCCCGGCGAGCCGGGTCGTGCTGGCGCCCGCGCAGAAGAACCTGCGCCTCCAGGGTTCGGGCGAGGCCCTGCGGCGCACCTTCTACCGCCGTCCGGTGGTCGCCGGGGACGTGATCTCCACCTCGGTCCAGTCGCGGATGGGCGGCGACGACGTGCCGCCGGAGCTGCGCTCGATGTTCAACCTGCCGGCCTATGGCCTGCAGGAGATCCGCCTCGTCGTCGTCTCGACCCAGCCGCGCGGCATCGTGCAGGTGACGGCCGAGACCGAGGTCGAGCTGCGGCCGATGTTCGAGGAGCCCAAGGAGGCCCGCCGGGCCGACGTCACCTACGACGATATCGGCGGCCTCGGCTCGACGGTGGATCAGGTGCGCGAGATGGTGGAGCTGCCGCTGCGCCATCCCGAGCTGTTCCAGCGCCTCGGCATCGATCCGCCCAAGGGCGTGCTCCTCTACGGCCCGCCCGGCACCGGCAAGACCCTGCTCGCGCGCGCCGTCGCCAACGAGACCGAGGCGCAGTTCTTCCACATCGCCGGCCCCGAGATCATGGGCAGCCAGTACGGCGAATCCGAGCAGCGCCTGCGCCAGATCTTCTCCGAGGCGCAGCGCAACGCCCCCGCCATCGTGTTCATCGACGAGATCGACTCGATCGCGCCCAAGCGCGAGGAGGCCCGCGGCGAGGTGGAGCGGCGCATCGTGGCCCAGCTCCTCACCCTGATGGACGGGCTGGAGCCGCGCCAGAACATCGTGGTGATCGGCGCGACCAACCGGCGCGACGCCATCGACGAGGCCCTGCGCCGGCCCGGCCGCTTCGACCGCGAGATCGTCATCGGCGTGCCCGACGAGCCCGGCCGGCGCGAGGTGCTGACCATCCACACCCGCGGCATGCCGCTCGGTGACAACGTTGATCTCGACGAGATCGCGCGCACCACCTACGGCTTCGTCGGCGCCGACCTCTCGGCGCTCGCCCGCGAGGCGGCCATGGACGCGCTCCGCCGGGTGCTGCCGCAGATCAACCTCAAGGAGGGGATCCCTCCGGAGATCCTGGAGAAGCTCCAGGTCTGCCGCGAGGATTTCCTGAACGCGCTCAAGCGTGTGCAGCCCTCGGCCCTGCGCGAGATCATGATCCAGGTGCCCAATGTCGGCTGGGACGACGTCGGCGGCCTCGGCGAGGTGCAGACCAAGCTGCGCGAGGGCGTGGAGCTTCCCCTCAAGAATCCGGAGGCGTTCCGGCGCATCGGCATCCGCCCGGCCAAGGGCTTCCTGCTGTTCGGGCCGCCCGGCACCGGCAAGACGCTGCTCGCCAAGGCGGTGGCCCGGGAGGCCTCGGCGAATTTCGTGGCGACGAAATCCTCCGACCTGCTGTCGAAGTGGTACGGCGAATCCGAGCAGCAGGTCTCGCGCCTGTTCGCCCGCGCCCGGCAGGTCGCCCCGACCGTGATCTTCATCGACGAGATCGATTCCCTCGCACCCGTGCGCGGCGGGGGGCTCGGCGAGCCGGCCGTGACCGAGCGGGTCGTCAACACCATCCTGGCCGAGATGGACGGGCTGGAGGAATTGCAGGGCGTGGTGGTGATCGCCGCGACGAACCGGCCGAACCTCGTCGATCCGGCCCTGCTGCGCCCCGGCCGCTTCGATGAACTCGTCTACGTGCCGGTGCCGAACGCGGCGGGGCGCCGCCACATCCTCGGCATCCACACCCGCGGCATGCCGCTCGGCCCCGACGTCGATCTCGACGATCTCGCCGCGCGCACGGTGCGCTTCACCGGGGCGGATCTGGAGGATCTGACGCGGCGCGCCGGCCTGATGGCCCTGCGGGCGAATCTGGAGGCGAGCGAGGTGACGGGGGCGCATTTCGACGCCGCGCTGCACGAGACGCGGCCCTCGGTGACGCCCGAGATGGAGCAGGATTACGAGACGATGCTGCGCACCCTCAAGCAGGAGGGCCCGCAGCGCCAGCCGATCGGCTTCGTGCCGGTGCGGCGAGCGGCGGAGTAGGGGGCTCTCGCGGACCTTGTGGCAAACACCGGAAGAGACGAGCGCGCCGCACCCCTCGCCCGAGTGGGAGAGGGGTGCGGCGCCCCATCTTCAAGTCCTGGAAGGCGACGATTCCCGGGATGTCGGATACCCTCCGCCGCCGCCTCGCGGCGGCCCTCACCCGTTCAGCGTCCGGCTCTCCTCATCGGTGAACAGCCGCGAGCGCACGTGGAAGCGCACGTCGCGGCCGTTCTCCAGGGAGAACATGCCGCCGCGGCCCGGCACCACGTCGATGATGAGCTGGGTGTGCTTCCAGTATTCGAACTGAGCGCGGCTGATGTAGAAATCCGCCCCGCCGATCTCGCCGAGACGGATATCGCTGTCGCCGATGAGGAAGTCGCCCACCGAATAGCACATCGGCGAGGAGCCGTCGCAGCAGCCGCCGGACTGGTGGAACAGGATCGGGCCGTACTCGCGGCGCAGGGTGTCGATCAGCGCGAGGGTCTTGTCCGTGGCGGTGACGCGGAGGGGGAGGTCGGTCATCGGCGTATCCTCGGGCCTTCTCTCGGTGTCGAGGCGACGACACCGCCGCGGCCGTGGCCGGCCGGGCGGTGCGTGCGCGAGCCCGCCGGCGCGTCGCCGGCGGGACCTGTCCGGGCGCTCAGAAGAAGCCGAGCGCCTTCGGCGAGTAGCTGACCAGCATGTTCTTGGTCTGCTGGTAGTGGTCGAGCATCATCTTGTGGGTCTCGCGTCCGATGCCGGACTGCTTGTAGCCGCCGAAGGCCGCGTGGGCCGGGTAGGCGTGGTAGCAGTTCGTCCAGACGCGGCCGGCCTGGATCGCCCGGCCGAAGCGGTAGGCGCGGGTGATGTCGCGGGTCCACACGCCGGCGCCGAGGCCGTAGAGCGTGTCGTTGGCGATGGCGAGCGCCTCCTCGTCGTCCTTGAAGGTGGTCACCGACAGGACCGGCCCGAAGATCTCCTCCTGGAAGATCCGCATGCGGTTGTGGCCGCGGAACACGGTCGGCTTCACGTAGAAGCCCTCCGCGAACTCGCCCTCCAGGGTGTTGCGCTCGCCGCCCGTGAGGAGCTGCGCGCCCTCCTGCTTGCCGATGTCGATGTAGGAGAGGATCTTCTCCAGCTGCTCGCCCGAGGCCTGGGCGCCGATCATCGTGGTGGGGTCGAGGGGCGAGCCCTGCTTGATCGCGTTCACGCGGGCGACCGCCTTCTCCATGAAGCGGTCGTAGATCGACTCATGCACCAGCGCGCGGCTGGGGCAGGTGCAGACCTCGCCCTGGTTGAGGGCGAACATCGTGAAGCCTTCGAGCGCCTTGTCGAGGAAGGCGTCGTCCTCCGCCATCACGTCCTTGAAGAAGATGTTCGGCGACTTGCCGCCCAGCTCCAGGGTCACCGGGATCAGGTTCTGGCTGGCATACTGCATGATCAGCCGGCCGGTGGTGGTCTCGCCCGTGAAGGCGATCTTGGCGATGCGCGGCGAGGAGGCGAGCGGCTTGCCGGCCTCCAGGCCGAAGCCGTTGACGATGTTGAGCACGCCCGCCGGCAGCAGGTCGCCCACGATCTCGGCCAGCACCAGCACGGAGGCCGGGGTCTGCTCGGCGGGCTTGAGCACCACGCAGTTGCCGGCGGCGAGCGCGGGCGCGAGCTTCCACACCGCCATCAGGATCGGGAAGTTCCACGGGATGATCTGGCCGACCACGCCGAGCGGCTCGTGGAAGTGATAGGCGACGGTGTCGTGATCGACCTCCGAGATCGAGCCTTCCTGCGAGCGGATGCAGCCCGCGAAGTAGCGGAAATGATCGATGGCGAGCGGGATGTCGGCATGCGTGGTCTCGCGGATCGGCTTGCCGTTGTCCCAGGTCTCGGCAAGCGCGAGGAGATCGAGATTCTCCTCCATGCGGTCGGCCATCTTGTTGAGGATGCGGGCGCGCTCGGCCGGCGCGGTGCGGCCCCAGGCCTCCTTGGCGGCGTGCGCGGCGTCGAGCGCGCGCTCGATGTCCTGCGCGTCCGAGCGGGCCACCTCGCAGATCACCCGGCCGGTGAGCGGCGAGGTGTTCTCGAAGTAGCGCCCGCTCGCGGGGGCGACCCACTGGCCGCCGATGAAGTTGTCGTAGCGCGCGGAGAACGGCGAGGCAGTCTTGCCGTGCAGGAATTCGGGCTTGTTCATCGTGTCCCTCCCAGGGCCGTCGCCACGGTCTTCTCGGCCGCGGCGACCCGCCCACCGATGAGCAGCCGCCGTGCCAGCGGGCGGGCAACCGCGTCGAGCATTGATGTTGCGCCGCGGTAAGTCTTTGAGACTGCTTCCAGCAGGCGAGATCTGCGCGACGGGGACGAAAGCATGCGACGATGCTTCTCGCGGCTCGAGCCGGATTTTCCTCGACTGATCCTGCGACAGCTGCAACAGCTGTCGCAGCATGCGACAGACGGGAGGCTGAGCATGGAGAGCCGCGTGGCGACGCCCCGCACGCTCCTGGCGGCGCGCCAGCGCGTCTTCGCGGCGGGTGGGGTCGAGGGCGTGCCGGAGCCGATCCTGCGCTCCTGGCAGCGCTGCGCGGCGCTCGGCCTCGATTTCGGCACGCGGCCGCGGGTCGAGCCGCTCTCCGCGCGCGAACTCCGCGAGGCCTGCGAGCGCAACGAGGCCCTGCGCCGCCGCTGCCGCCCGGAGATCGAGGCGCTCCACGCCGATGCGCAGGCCACCGACAGCATCGTGGTCCTGAGCGATGCGGACGGGCTGGTGCTCGACACGCTCGGCAGCAACGCCTTCGCGGGCAAGGCCGCGCAGGTGGCCCTGCGGCCCGGCGTGCCCTGGAGCGAGGCGGTGACGGGCACCAACGCGGTCGGCACCGCGCTGATCGAGCGCCGGCCGGTCGAGGTGCGGGGCGCCGAGCATTATTTCGAGCCGCACCGGATCCTGAGCTGCGCTGCGATGCCGATCCTCGGCATGCGCGGCGAGACCCTCGGCGCCCTCGATCTTTCGGGGCCGGCCGCGGTGCATCACATGCACGCCCTCGGGCTGATCCGGCTCGCCGTCGACGCGATCGAGCACCGGCAGTTCGAGGAGCTGGGCCGGGACCACGCGATCCTGCGGCTCCATGCCGATCGGGCCCTGCTCGGCACGCCCCGCGAGGGGGTGCTGGTCTTCGCCGAGCGCCGCCTCGTCGGCGCCAACCGCGCCGCCCTGTCGCTGCTCGGGCTCGACTGGGCCGCCCTCGACCGGGCCGGGTTCGAGAGCCTGTTCCCCGACCTGCGGGCCTGGGAGCCGGGCCGCCTGAACCTGCGCGACGGGAATGGCCGTGCCCTGCACGGCGATTTCCAGCCCGAGCCGGCCCGGCCGCGGAGCCGGTCCGCACCGGCCCTGCCGGCCGCCGACGCGCCGGTGTTCGATCCGGGCACCGAGGGGCTGCTCGCCCGCGCCGTGCGCCTGCTCGATGCCAACATACCGGTGGTGGTGGAGGGCGAGACCGGCACCGGCAAGGAGGTGTTCTCGCGCGCCGCCCATGCCCGCTCGGCCCGGGCGCAAGCGCCCTTCGTGGCCGTGAACTGCGCCTCCCTGCCCGAGAGCCTGATCGAGGCGGAGCTGTTCGGCTACGAGCCCGGGGCCTTCACGGGCGCCGCCAAGCACGGCGCCAAGGGTCTGCTGCGGCAGGCCGATGGCGGCCTGCTGTTCCTCGACGAGATCGGCGACATGCCGCTCTCCCTGCAATCGCGGCTGCTGCGGGCCCTGCAGGAGCGCGAGGTGCAGCCGGTCGGCGGCGGGCGCCCCGTGCCGGTCGATTTCACGCTCATCTGCGCGACCCACCGCGACCTCGGCCGGCTGGTGGAGGAGGGGCGCTTCCGGGCCGATCTCTTCTACCGCATCGCCCCCTACCGGGTGACGTTGCCGCCGCTGCGCGACCGCAGCGACCGCGCCGCCCTGGTCGGGGCGCTGTGGGAGCGGCTCGGCGGCGCCCGGCAGGGCATCGCCCTGGCCCCGGCCTGCGCGGCGGTCCTGGCGGAGGCCGAGTGGCCGGGCAATTTCCGCCAGCTCGTCGGCACCCTGCGGGCCCTGCTGGCCCTGGCCGATCCGGGCGACGTCGTCGGGATCGATGCCCTGCCGGAGCCGATCCGGAAGCGGCAGCCCGCCGCGCTGCCGGAGCCCGCGCCGCGGCCCCAGGCAGAGCCCGGCCACCGGCTCGATAGCATCGCGCGCGAAGCGATGCGGGCCGCGCTCGATGCCGCGGGCGGCAACGTCTCGGAGGCCGCCCGCCGGCTCGGCATCAGCCGCAGCACGCTCTACCGGCGTTGCCTGTCGGAGCGGCTCTGAGCGAGAGCGATCATCAACCCGGGACTGCGAGCGCGGGGAACCCCTCTCCCGAGTGGGAGAGGCGCTCCATGGTTTCCGCGGACAGGCCTGCGAGACGCGAGGATGCAGGACCGGGATTCCCGTCCTCCCCCGGGATCAGAGCGGTTTCAGGAACCCGGCGAACCGCATCAGCCCCTCGGGCCAGGGTCCGTGACCGCTCTCGCTGTTGAGATGGCCCGATTCCCCGGCATCGACGATCTCCGCGCCCCAGGCTGCCGCGAAGTCTTCGGACCGCCCGTAATTCGTCCAGGGATCGGCGCGGCTCGCCACCAGCACGCTCGGGAAGGGCAGGGGATCCCGCGGAATCGGCGCGAAGGCGTGCAGCAGGGCCGGCGTATCCGGACGCTCGATGTCGGGCAGCGCCACCAGGAAGGCCCCCCGCGTCGCACCCGGGGGCAGGTAGGGCGCGGCCTGGACCGCCGAGACCACGCCGAGGCTGTGGGCGACCAGGATGACCGGCCGTTCGGCCGCCTGGACGGCCGCGATCACCGCATCGCGCCAGGGACCGGGCTCCGGATGCTCCCAATCGGGCATCGCGACGCGGCGCGCCGTGGAGAGGCGCTCCTCCCAGCGGCTCTGCCAGTGATCGGGCCCGGAATTGCCGAAGCCCGGGATGACGAGGATGTCGCAATCGGCGGTTCGCATGATGCCCCATCGATACCCCGTGGGCGACGGAGCGTCGAGGCGGCTCTACTCGGCGGCGAGGGCCGGAACCGGGCCGCCGATCTGGCGGGCGATGCCGGTCGAGGCGAGATTCTTCAGCTTGGCCTCGATCTCGAAGTCGCTCCAGGCGAGGTGGCGGGCCACGAGTGCGTTGACCGCCCGGTTCCACATCAGGTCGGAATGGCCGGCGAGGTCGCGTCCGGTGAGCCCGCTCGCGCGCAGGGCCGCGAAGTCGGGCCGCCGGTCCGGATCGTGACCGGGCAGGAACTCCTCGCGCGAGACGCTGATGTGGCTCACCGGGCGCACGCCGCGCCAGGATTCCCGGATGCGGGCGATGCGCGGATCCTCCGGCTCGATGTATTCCCCGCCGCTGTGGATCCAGTGGTGGTGCAGGTCGAGCACCACCGGCACGCGGTCGGCGAGCGTGAGAACGTCGTCGATGCCGAACGAGCCCTCGTCGTTCTCGACCGTGACGAGGTTGCGCGCCGCCTCGCTCACCCGCGGCAGCGTCTCGCGGAAGCCGGCGATCCCCGGATCGCGGGCGCCGACATGGATGTTCACGTGGGCGCCATGCGGGTGCCAGCCGCTCCCGTAGCCCATCATGGCCATGATCTCGGCGTGGTACTCGAGTTCGGCGATGCCGTTCGCGAGGGCGGCCGGGTTGCGGCTCGCCAGGATGCAGAACGGCCCCGGATGCATGCTGAGCCGGACGCCGCCGGCCCGGGCCGCCTCGCCGACCGCGCCGAGCCCCGCCTCGATGGCGCGGCGAAAGTCGGCGTCGGCATAGAGGTCGCGCACCTCGGGATGGGTGTAGCCGGGGAGGATCGAACTCGCGAGGCGCAGCAGCCGCTCCAGTGGCGGCCGGGCCGCGACCCATGCCACCTGGCGCCGCAGCGCCGCGAGGTTGTGACCGACCACCGCGCCCAGCTTCGCGCGGGCGGCGGCCTGATCGAGCCGGCGCAGATGCGCGATCGTCACGCTGGTGACGTTCATCGCCAGCGCCGCCTCCTTGGCGGCCTTCTGGGTCCCATGCCGATCGGGCGCCTCATCGGGGATGAACTTGCAACAGAAGCCGAGGCGGGGGGTCTCATCCGTCATGGGACGATAACGGCACGGGGCGATCGGGGTTCGACCGGATCCGGTGGAGAAAGCGGCTTTCCGAGGGAGATTTTGCCGAGGGAGGTTTTGCCAAGGGCAGTTTTGCCAAGGGCGGTTTTGCCAAGGGAAGTTCTGGGCAGTCCTCGATTTCGAGGTCGCGGCTTCTCCGTTCGTGCTTCCCTAACGGAAGCAGCGCGAGAAAACCCGGTCCCACGCAGGCCTGAGGATTCACATGTCCGGGCGTGAGCAGGCCCTCTCCCCGCTCGCGGGGAGAGGGAGGAAGCGCGCCAAAACCGGCGTCCGTCAGCCGCCGCTCCGGTTCCCGGCCTCAATGCGTCTGGATCGTCGGCCCGCCGGGCCGCGGCGCGGGGGTGTCGGTGTCGCGCTGCTTCAGCTCGTCGGAGGCGGCAGTCGCGGCGGCGGAGGCGGCGTCCTGCGCCTGATCGAGGGCGGTCTCCACGAATTGACGGCCGCGCTCGGTGGCGTCGCGGGCATAGCGCAGGCCCTGGTCGCGCACCTCGTCCGCCCAGGCGCCGACCGCCTGATCCTCGCGACGCGTCCGCGGCAGCAGCGCGCCGAGCAGCATGCCGGCCGCGAGCCCGACGACCCCGACGAGGAGCGGGTTCTCGCCCACGAACTTCTCGACCGCGCTCTGCCCGCGCGAGAATTGCGCGGCGCCGCGGTCGCGCAGGTCCGCGTAGCGGCGCGCGCCGGTCTCGATGGCGTCGTTGGCGAGGTCGCGGGCGCGGTCGATCTGCTCCGAGCCGCCGCTCCGGAAGGTGCCGTAGGTCTGGCTCGCCCGCTCGTGGGCCTGCGCGACCGCGTCGCTCGCGGTGCGCTTGAGCCGCTCGGCGGCGTCGTCCGCCGCCTGGCGGACCTGATCGGCGGCTTCGCCGACCCGCTCGCCCACGCGCGCCGCGACGGTCCCGGCTTGGTCGCTCGCCTGGGCGGCGGCATCCCGCGCATCGTTGGCGGCTTGGCTGGCGGCGGCACGCACGGTGTCGTGGTCCTGATGGAGATTGCGCTCGGGCCCGGTGCCGGGAACGTGGGCGGAGGGGGCGTCGGGAGAGGCGGGCTTCACGGTGTGGTCGGCCATCGCTGAAACATCCTTGAGCTGAAACATCCTCGGTCGGCGGGCTTGCCCGTTGGCGGCTTGCCTGCCGGGGGCTTGCCTGCCGGGGGCTTGGCCCCCGTCAGATCCGGGCGGCCTGCGGACGGGCGACCGCGTCCGCGGCCGGATGATCGGTCGGGCGGTCGGGGTCGTAGACCCGGGCCGCTCCGTCGTTGATCACCGCGACGGCCTCGGCGCTGCGGGCCGCCTCCTCCATGTGCCGGCGCCGCCGCGCATCCTCGGAGACCCGGTGCAGCAGCCAGCCGACCCCGGCCGCGATGAGCATCACCGGCACCGGGTTGCGCCGCACCGCCGCCAGTGCCCCGTCGTAGAGCCCGTTCATCGGCGATTGGCGCACCGTGCCGAGCATCTCGTCGACGATGCTGGCCGGCGACAGACGGTCTTGGATCTGATCGATGGTCCGGTCGAGCCGGGCGCGAGTCTGCTCGATGTCCTGCTCGAGATCCGAGATCGACTGGCTCATCCGGAAACCCTTTCCGAGAGAACACGGGCGTCCTGGCGAACCTGCCGCGTCGTGCGGGTCGGCGTGAGGGTCGAGATCGACATCGCCCGGCTGCCCGCGAAGGCGAGGCCGATCGCGACGACGAGGAACACGCCGCCCACGATGAGCGCGGAGAGCGCCTCGGAATGGACCACCGTCGCCAGCCATTTGACGAGCGCGTCGACCAGCACGAGCAGGGCGACCACCGCGAAGACCGCGGCGCCCACCATCATGCCGAGCCCGAGGAACAGCGTCCTCAGGTTGTTCGACATCTCGGTGCGGAAGAGGGCGATCTCCTTGCGGGCGAGGTCGGTCGTCTCGCGCAGGGCCTCCGCCAGGAGGCCCTGAATACTGCCGTTGCCGAGTTCGGCCATCGCTGCCTCTCCTCAGAGCGGGGTGCTGCGTGGGACGGGCCGGCGCTCGGCCTCGAACGCCTCGCGGCCCGGAATGGCGTGGGCCGGATGGGCCGAGGACTTGATGAAGCGCGCCGCCAGGAAACCCGTCACGAAGGTCGCGATCGCCACCGCCGCCGGCCGCCGCCGGGCCATCGCCTCGACGTCGGTGTAGAATTCCTCGAAGCTGCGCTGCCGGATCGTGTCGGAGAGTTGGTCGAGCCCCTCGGCCGCGCTGTCGAAGAACGCCTTCACGTTCGGCTGCTGATCGAGACCGTTGCCGGATTCGCGGATGGCCCGGGCGAAATCCGCCACCGACTGCGCGGCATCCTCCTTGCGCCGGTCCACGTAACCGGTCACCTGCTCCCGGGCCGCCTCGACGAGGCTGTAGCCGCGCTCCATGGCGACGTCCCCGAGCTGGCGCACGTCGTCGCGCAGCTCCGTCCAATCGGCGGGCTGATCCACGGACGCCCCCGCCCCTCGCGTCTGGTGTTGCCCGTTCTGGTAGCCCGCGCTCATCACTGGAACTCCTTGGATCGGTCAGGGCGCGACGAACAGGCGTCCGGCGCGCTATGCAGTTGAGCGAGTAACCACAGCCGCGTCCCGCGGTTCCGGTCGCCATGCGACGCTCGCACGGAGCGGGTGACGATGCCGCGACGGAGCCGGGGAAGGCGGCCGATTCCTGTGGAGCGGCATCCCGCATCCGGCGGGCCGGAATGCAACCGATAGGTTCGGCAAGGGTTGACCAGGGCCTACGGATCGCGCTTGCTTGCGGCGCGTTCTAGGTTCGTGCCGTGAGGAGGGGACCGGGGTCCGGAACCCTTCCCACCGAGGGAGTCCGTAACCGCCGTGTCACGCCTGATCATCGTCTCGAACCGCGTCGCAGTCCCGGAAGCGGGATCCAAGGCCGTCGCGGCGGGCGGCCTCGCGGTCGCGCTGAAGGAGGCCTTCAACGCGTATCAGGGCCTGTGGTTCGGGTGGAGCGGGAAGATCGCGGATCAGCCGTCCAGCACCCCCACCATCGCCGATCGGGGCCGCGTCCGCTACGCGGTGATGGACCTCTCGCCCCAGGATCACCGCGAGTATTACAGCGGCTTCGCCAACCGGGCCCTCTGGCCGATCATGCATTACCGCCTCGGCCTCGCGGCCTATTCGCGGGCCGATTACGCGGGTTACCAGCGCGTCAACCGCATCTTCGCGCAGGCGCTGGCCGGGCTGATCGAGCCGGGCGACCTGATCTGGGTTCACGACTACCACCTGATCCCGCTCGCCTCAGAGCTGCGCGGTCTCGGCGTCTCCAATCCGATCGGCTATTTCCACCACATCCCCTGGCCCTCGGGAGAGGTGTTCAACACCCTTCCGGCCTCGAACGAGCTGTTGCGGGCGGTGGCCGATTACGACCTGATCGGCCTCCAGACCGAGAGCGACGTCCACAACCTGTCGCGCAACCTCGTCGACGAGCTGCGGGCGATCCCGCTCGGCGGCGGCTCGATCATGGTGGACGGGCGCCGCACCCGCATCCGCAGCTTCCCGATCGGCATCGACGTGGAGGGCTTCCGGCAGGCCGCCGACCGGGCCGGGATGAACCGGACCGTGCGCGACACCGTGGCGGGCCTTCGCACCCGCAAGCTCCTGATCGGCGTCGACCGGCTCGACTACTCGAAGGGCGTGCCGGAGCGCATGGAGGCGGTGGAGCGCTTCTTCGCCTCCAACCCCGATCAGCGCGGCAACGTCGTCTTCCTGCAGATCGCCCCGAAGTCGCGCACCGAGGTGCCCGAGTACGAGCAGCTCGGCCGCGAGGTGAACGAGGTGCTGGGCAACATCAACGGCTCCCTCGGCGAGCCGTCCTGGACGCCGATCCAGTACGTCACCAAGGCCTATCCGCGCGCGGTGCTGGCGGGCCTGTACCGGGCGGCGCGGGTCGGCCTCGTCACGCCGATGCGCGACGGCATGAACCTCGTCGCCAAGGAATACGTGGCGGCGCAGGGCGAGGAGGATCCCGGCGTCCTCGTCCTGTCGAAATTCGCGGGCTCCGCGCGCCAGCTCCCCGAGGCGCTCCTCGTCAACCCCTACGACCGGTTCGAGGTCGCCGAGGCGATCCGGGCCGCCCTCTACATGCCGAAGGCCGAGCGCCTGGAGCGCTGGCGGCCGATGGTCGAGCGCATGGCCCGCGAGGATGTCGATTGGTGGGCCCGCACCTATCTCGCCGAACTCGAAGCCTTCCGGACGATCGAGCGCGAGCCGCCGACCACGGCGGAGGCGGCGCAATAGGTTTCCCGGGACGGCGCGCCGCCGCCCCACGGGCAGGCTTGACCATAGGCCAGCCCCGCGCCGATGAAGGGCGCATGATCGCCCTCGATGACGGCCTGCCGGCCCCCTTCGGCGCCCATTTCGACGGACGCGGGGTCAACTTCGCGCTGTTCTCGGCCCACGCCACCGCCGTGGATCTCTGCCTGTTCGATCCGACCGGGCGGCACCAGACCGACGTGATCCGCCTGCCGCGGCGCACCGACGACGTCTGGCACGGCTATCTCGGCGGCCTGCTGCCGGGGCAGGTCTACGGCTACCGGCTGCACGGGCCGTGGGATCCGGCCCAGGGCCACCGCTTCAACCACCACAAGCTCTCCCTCGACCCCTATGCGCGGGAGATCGTCGGGCGGGTGCGCTGGCACGACGCCGTCTACGCCTACCGCCGCGGGCTGCACCGCGACGACGTGATCGACCGGCGCGACAGCGCCGCGATGGTGCCGAAGGGCGTCGTCACGGCGCCCGAGGCGGTGCTGGCGGACGACCCGCCGATCCGCCGGCCGCTCGTCGACAGCGTGATCTACGAGGCCCACGTCAAGGCGCTCACCCAGGCCCATCCGGGCGTGCCGCTGCCCTGGCGCGGCTCCTACGCGGCGCTCGGCCATCCGGCGATCGTGGAGCACCTCCGGCGCCTCGGCGTCACCGCGATCGAGTTGCTGCCGATCCAGGCCTTCCTCGATGACCGCTTCCTGGTCGACAAGGGCCTGTCCAACTTCTGGGGCTACCAGCCCATCAACTACTTCGCCCCCGAGCCGCGGTATCTCGGCCCTGCCGGCATCCCGGGCCTCAAGGCGGCGATCCGCCAGCTCCACGCGGCGGGGATCGAGGTGCTGATCGACGTCGTCTACAACCACACCGGCGAGGGCGACCGGACGGGTCCGAGCCTGTCCTTCCGCGGCATCGACAACGCCGCCTATTACAAGCTGCGCCCCGAGGATCGCCGCGAGACCCTCGACTTCACCGGCTGCGGCAACACCCTCGACGTCTCCCATCCGCGGGTGATGCAGATGGTGCTCGATTCCCTGCGCCACTGGGTCGAGGTCTACCGGATCGACGGCTTCCGCTTCGATCTCGCATCGAGCCTCGCGCGCACGCCCCACGAGTTCAGCCCGCGGGCGGCCGTGCTGCAGGCCATGCTGCAGGATCCGGTGCTGTCGCGGGTGAAGCTCATCGCCGAGCCCTGGGACGTCGGCATGGGCGGCTACCAGCTCGGCGGCTTCCCGATCGGCTGGAGCGATTGGAACGACCAGTTCCGGGACGCCGCCCGCGGCTTCTGGCGCGGCGACGACGGCCAGCTCCCGCGCCTCACGCAGGGCCTCACCGGCTCGCGGGAGATCTTCGCGCCCTCGGGCCGCGGGCCGGGAGCCAGCGTCAACTTCATCACCTCGCACGACGGCTACACGCTCGCGGACGTGGTCTCCTACGAGCACAAGCACAACGAGGCGAACGGCGAGGGCAACCGCGACGGCCACGGCCACAACGTCTCCTGCAATTACGGCGTCGAGGGGCCGACCGACGATCCTCACATCCTGTCCCTGCGCGCGCGCCAGAAGCGCAACCTGCTCGCCACGATCGTGCTGGCGCAGGGCGTGCCGATGCTGCTGATGGGCGACGAGCGCTCGCGCAGCCAGGGCGGCAACAACAACGCCTATTGCCAGGACAACCCGATCTCCTGGGTCGATTGGGAGAATGACGGGGGCGACCCCGCGCTCGCCGGCTTCCTCTCGAACTTGCTGGCGCTGCGCCGCGAGCACCGGGCGCTGCGCCGCCGCAAGTTCCTCACCGGCGAGACCGTGACGCCCGCCGGCCTGAAGGACGTGCACTGGCTCTCCCCCTGCGGGCAGGAGATGGACGAGGCCGCCTGGGCGGATGGCAGCCGGCGCAGCTTCGGCATGCAGGTCGGCAACGACGCGCCGGACGGCAAGCGCCTGCTCCTCCTCGCCAACGCGGCCCCGGACCCGGTGACCTTCCACCTCGCCCGGGTGATCGGCGGTCCCTGGACGCCGCTCTTCGACACCTCGGTCCCGGACGGACGGCCCCACGGTCACGAATCCCTGCGCACGGGCGCCAGCGTGACCCTGCCGGGGCGCGCCCTCCTCGTGCTCGGGCGAACCATGGCGCGGCCCGCGAAATCTACCGGGGCGTAAGCGGAGCCGGTTGTCCCGGCGCAACACCGCCTTACCTCGCCATCCGGGACCGGAGGACGCGCGGAACCGGGCGAAGCTCGGCGGATTGCCCCCGAGGGAAGCCGGTTTTCCCGGGGAGTGCTCCACGCGGCCTCCCGCACCCCAATGAAGGATGGTGGTTCCGATGCGGCGCGCCCACAGCATGCCTTTCGGCGCACAGGTCGAACCGGAGGGCGTGCGCTTCGCGCTCTGGGCGCCGACTGCGCGCGACGTCGCTCTCGTTCTCGACGGCACCGAGCATCCCATGCCGGAGGCCGGCGAGGGCTGGCGGCGCCTGACGCGCGCCGAGGCGCGGCCCGGATCGCGCTACGGCTTCCGCATCGACGGCAACCTCGTCGTGCCCGACCCCGCGTCCCGCTTCCAGCCCGAGGACGTCTCGGGCCTGAGCGAGGTGATCGACCCGAGCGCCTTCCCCTGGAGCGACGGCTCCTGGCGCGGGCGCCCCTGGGAGGAGGCGGTGATCTACGAGGCCCATGTCGGCACCGCGACGCCGGAGGGCACCTATGCGGGCCTCGCCGCCAAGCTGGAGGAGCTGCGCGACCTCGGCGTCACCGCGATCGAGCTTCTGCCGCTCGCCGATTTCAAGGGCAGCCGCAACTGGGGCTACGACGGGGTGCTGCCCTACGCGCCGGACTCGGCCTACGGCACGCCCGACGACCTCAAGCGGCTGATCGACCACGCCCACGCGCTCGGGCTGATGGTCTTCATCGACGTGGTCTACAACCATTTCGGCCCGGCCGGAAACTATCTGCACGCCTACGCCAAGACCTTCTTCACCGAGCGCCACCAGACGCCCTGGGGCGCGGGCATCAATTTCGACGGCCAGGAGAGCGGGCGGGTGGTGCGGGACTTCTTCCTGCACAACGCCCTCTACTGGCTCGAGGAGTTCCACGTGGACGGCCTGCGCTTCGACGCCGTCCACGCCATCCTCGACGATTCCGAGACGCATTTCCTCGCCGAGCTGTCGGCCCGCATCCGCGCCGCGACCCCGGGCCGCGAGGTCCACCTGATCCTCGAGAACGAGGCGAACCAAGCCCGCTGGCTGGAACGCGGGGAGGGCGGCCGGGCGGCTGGCCACAGCGCCCAATGGGCCGACGACCTGCATCACGGCTGGCACGTGCTGCTGACCGGCGAGGATGCGGGCTATTACGAGAGCTTCGCCGACAAGCCGGTGGCGCATCTCGCCCGCAGCCTCGCGGAGGGCTTCGCCTATCAGGGCGAGCCGTTCCCCACCCTCGACAATCACCCGCGCGGCGAGCCTTCCGGCCACCTGCCGCCCTCCGCCTTCGTCACCTTCCTGCAGAACCACGATCAGGTCGGCAACCGGGCCATGGGCGAGCGGCTGAGCCACCTCGCCGACCCGCAGCGCCTCGCCCTGGCGCGGGCTGGCTGGCTGCTCGCCCCCCAGATTCCGATGCTGTGGATGGGCGAGGAATGGTCGGCCTCGGCGCCCTTCCTGTTCTTCGTGGATTTCGCCCCCGACGAGGAGCTGAACCGGGCGGTGCGCGAGGGGCGGCGGCGGGAGTTCCGCAGCTTCGCGGCCTTCTCGGACGAGGAGAAGGCGAAGACCATCCCGGACCCGACCGCGGAGGAGACCTTCCGGCGCTCGACGCTCGATTGGGCGGAGCGGACGCGCCCGCCCCACCGGGCGGTGCTGGAGGACACGACGGCGCTCCTGGCCCTGCGCCGGGCGGAGATCGTGCCGCTCACCAAGTCCGAATGGCTCGGCGGCGCCTTCACCCTGCCGAATCCGGAGGCGCTCGACGTGACGTGGCGCTTCCGGGACGGGCGCCTGCGCTTCGTCGCCAATTTCGGCGCCGATCTCACCCTGCCGCTTCCCCCGGGCCGCGTGATCTGGATCTCGCCGGCTGCGCGCTCCCAGGGGGAGGGCGACATCATCCTGCCCGCCTGGACGGGCCTGTTCGTGAAAGAGGTGGCATGATGGCCGGACCCGAGGATGTCGTCGCGCGGCTGAGCGAGGTCGCGGGCCTCGCCGCCGGCTACACCGACGCCTTCGGGCAGCGGGTCGAGACGCCGCTCGGCGTGCGCGCCGGCGTGCTCGCGGCCCTCGGCCTGCCCTGCGGCACGGGGGAGGAGGCGCGCGCGAGCCTCGCCAAGGTCGAGGCTCTTCGGCACGGGCTGGTGCCGCCGCTGGTGCCGGTGGAGGCGCGCCGCGCCTCCCGCATCCCGGTGCGGGCGCGGGGCGGCGGCACGCTGAACTGGCGCCTCGTCGACGAGCGCGGCAGCGCCCGCGACGGCCGCGCCCTGGTGACGCCGGGCGACGACAGCCCGGCCTTCGACCTGCCGCCGCTGACGCCGGGCTATCACCGCCTCACCGTCACGCTGGGCGGGAGCCGCGCCGAGGCGACGGTGATCGCGGCCCCGCAGCGCTGCTGGCGCCCACGGGCGCTGGGCGAGGAGGGCGCGCGGGACTGGGGCCTCGCCGCGCAGCTCTACGGGCTGCGCTCGGCCGGCAATATCGGCATCGGCACCTACGCGGATGCGGGGCAGGCGGCGCGGGATGCGGGCGCGCGCGGCGCGGCCTTCCTGGGCCTCAGCCCGGTCCATGCCCTGTTCCCGAGCGACCGCCACAAGGTCTCGCCCTACTCGCCCTCCTCGCGCCTCTTCCTCGAGACGCTCTACATCGACCCGGCCGCGCTGCCGGGCTTCGCCGGCAGCCGGGCGGCGGCGCTCCTCGCGGAGATGCGCCCGCAGATCGAGCGCCTGCGCGACGCGGCTCTGGTCGATCACGCGGGCGTCTGGGAGGTGCTGAGCCCGGTGCTCGACGCCCTCTGGCAGGAGTCCCGCGCCAGGGCCGGGCAGGACACCGCCTTCCTCGCCTTCCGGGCGGCGGGCGGCGAGAACCTGGAGGCGCACGCGACCTTCGACGCGCTCTCCGAGCATTTCCGCCGCCAGGGGGCGCACTGGCTCGGCGAGTGGCCGGAGGGCTACCGCCGCAGCGGCACGCCGGAGGTGCGCGCCTTCGCGGCCGAGAACCCGGAGCGCGTCGCCTTCTACGCGTGGCTCCAGTTCATCGCCGACCGGCAGCTCGCGGAGGCGGCCGCCTCCGCGCACGGCGCCGGCATGCGGCTCGGCCTCTACCGCGACCTCGCGGTGGGCGCCGACGGGGGCGGGTCCGAGGTCTGGTCGCACCCCGAGCGCTTCGCCACCGGCCTCTCGATCGGCGCGCCGCCCGATCTCCTCGCCCCGAACGGCCAGGATTGGGGCCTGCCGCCCTTCGATCCGCTGGAATTGGAGATCAACGGGCTCGCGGCCTTCCGGGCGCTCGTGCAGGCCAACATGCGCCACGCGGGCGCCATCCGCATCGACCACGCCTTCCAGCTCGCGCGGCTCTACCTGATCCCGATGGGGCAGGGGGCGAAGGCCGGCGCCTACGTGGCGATGCCCTTCGAGCCGATGCTCGCCGTGCTGCGGCTGGAGAGCCACCGCTCCAAGTGCCTCGTCATCGCGGAGGATCTCGGCACCGCGCCCGAGGGCTTCTCCGATGCGCTGATGCAGGCCGGCATCCTGAGCTACCGCATCCTCGCCTTCGAGCGCGGCGAGGGCGGCTCGTTCAAGAGCCCGAAATCCTATCCTCGCGACGCGCTCTGCGCGATCACCACCCACGACCTGCCGACCTTCGTCGGCTGGTGGCGAGGGGTTGACACGGATCTGCGCCAGTCGCTCGGCCTCTACGATGCCGAGCGCGCGGAGGGGGAGCGGGCCGAGCGCGTGAACGAGCGCCGCCGCCTCGCCGAAGCCCTGCACCACGAGACCCTGATGCCCGGCGCCGAGCCGCCGGACCAGCCGCCCTTCGACGCCGCCGTGCGCTACCTCGCCCGCGCGCCCTCGGTGCTCACCGCCGTGCAGTACGAGGACGTGCTCGGCGAGGTGAGCCAGGCCAACATGCCGGGCATCGTCGAGGGCTACCCGAACTGGCGCCGCAAGCTCGACCGCGACCTCGACGCCATCGCGGTGCCGGGCGGGCCGCTCGCCAAGCTCGCGGCCTCGCTCGCCTCCGAGGATCGCGGGCCGCGCTCGGGCGCCGCGCGGCTCGCCTCCGAACCGCCGCGGGCGACCTACCGCCTGCAATTCCACAAGGACTTCACCTTCGACCACGCGGCCGGGATCGTTCCCTACCTCGCCAAGCTCGGCATCAGCCACGTCTACGCCTCGCCGATCCACAAGGCCCGGCCCGGCTCGACCCACGGCTACGACATCGTCGACCACCGGGAAATCAACCCCGAACTCGGCGGCGAGGAGGCCTTCATCCGCTTCAGCGACACGCTGAAGGCGCATGGGCTGAAGTTCCTGCTCGACATCGTGCCCAACCACATGGGGGTCGGCGGAGCCGACAATCCCTGGTGGCTCTCGGTCCTCGAATGGGGCCCGCTCTCGCCGGCCTCCGAGGCCTTCGACATCGACTGGGAGCGCCTCGGCGCCCACAACAAGCTGGTGGTTCCCTTCCTGGGCGACCGCTACGGCGAGGCTCTGGAGAAGGGCGACCTCACGCTCGCCTTCGACCCGGCGGAGGGCGGCTTCTCGGTCTGGCACTACGAGCACAAGTTCCCGATCTGCCCCCTGAGCTATCCGATCATCCTCGACCGGGCGCTCGCCGCCCTGCCGGAGGTCGGCGACGACGCCTCCGCCGAGGTGCTGTCGATCTCCGAGCGCCTGCGCCGGATGAGCGAGGAGACCGATCCCGAGCGCCTCGCGGGCTTCCCGTCCGAGGCGGACGGGCTCAAGCAGCGCCTCGCCCGGGCCGCCTCCGGCTCGCCGGCGCTGCGGGAGGCCATCGACCGGGCGGTCGCCCTGGTGAACGGCTTCAAGGGCCACCCGGACAGCTTCGGGGCGCTCCACCGCATCCTGGAGGCGCAATCCTACCGGCTCGCCCATTGGCGGGTCGCGGCGAGCGACATCAACTACCGCCGCTTCTTCGACGTGAACTCCCTCGCCGGCCTGCGGGTCGAGCGGCCGGGCGTGTTCGAGGGCGCGCACGCGATGCTGTTCCGCCACATCCGCGAGGGGCGCATCGACGGCCTGCGCATCGACCACATCGACGGCCTCGCCGATCCGGCGGGCTACGTGCGGGCGCTCCAGGCGGCGGTGGGGCCCGGCTTCTACATCGTGGTGGAGAAGATCCTGGAGCCGGGCGAGAAGCTCCGGCCCTGGCCGGTCGCCGGCACCACCGGCTACGACGTGCTCAACCAGATCGACGGGCTGTTCGTCGACCGGGCGCAGCGCGAGGCGGTGCGCGCCCTCTACGCGGAGGCCACCGGCACCGACGAGCCCTACGGGCTCCTGCTGCGCGCGGTGAAGGCGGAGATCCTGGAGACGAGCTTCGCCAGCGAGCTCGAAGTGCTCACCTCCGACCTCAAGCGCGTGGCCGATGCCGACCGGCGGACCCGCGACTTCTCGGTCAACGCCCTGCGCCAGGCGCTCACCGAGATCGTGGCGCGCTTTCCCGTCTACCGCAGCTACATGCCCCAGGATCTCGACGAGGGCGAGCTGGAGCCGGAGGACGTGCGGCTGATCGAGGGAGCGGTGCGCAAGGCCAAGCGCCATTCGCGCCTGCCCGACCGCTCGGTGCACGACTTCGCCCAGAGCGTGCTCCTCGGGCGCATCGACACCGACAGCCCCGGCCGGCCCTCGCCCGAGATCGTGCGCCGGGTGCGCCGCCGCTTCCAGCAGCTCACCGGCCCGGTCATGGCCAAGAGCCTGGAGGATACCCTGTTCTACCGCTTCGTGGAGCTTCTCGCGCTCAACGAGGTCGGGGGTGATCCGGGCGAGTACGGGCTCACGGCGGAGCATTTCCACGCGCTCCAGGCCGCCCGCGCCCGCGACTGGCCGAACGCGCAGATCACCACCGCCACCCACGACACCAAGCGCGGCGAGGATGCCCGCGCCCGGCTCCTCGCCCTCTCGGCCATGCCCGATCTCTGGCGGGCCGAATGGGCGCGCTGGCGGGAGATCGCGGAACCGCATCTCTCCGAGGTGGAGGGCGAGCCGGCGCCGGACGCCAACGACCAGTGGATGTTCCTCCAGGCGATCCTGGGGGCATGGCCGCTCGAATTGCTGGACGATCTCTCGGACGCCGCCGCGGTCGAGGATTTCCGCAAGCGCCTCGGCACCTACGCGGAGAAGGCCCTGCGCGAGAGCAAGCGCTGGTCGAGCTGGGTCAACGTGGACGAGGCCTACGAGAGCGCGGTGGCCCGGCTCTTCGACGTCCTGATCGCGCCGGATTCGGAATTCCTGCGGGCCTTCCGCCCCTTCGCCCGCCGGCTGGCCGAGGCCGGCATGGTGACGGGCCTCGCCCGCACGGTGCTCAAATGCACCCTGCCGGGCCTGCCCGACACCTACCAGGGCACCGAGTTCTGGGACTTCTCCTTCGTCGATCCCGACAACCGCCGGCCGGTCGACTATGCGGCGCGGGAGCGGGCGCTCACCGAGGACGGGCCGGTGGAGGCGATGCTGGTCGGCTGGCCGGACGGGCGCATCAAGCAGATGGTGCTGGCGCGGCTCCTCGCCGACCGGGCGGCCGAGCCCGCCTTCTACGCGGCGGCCGATTACAATCCGGTCGAGGCGGAGGGGGACGGGGCCGGGCGGATCCTGGCCTTCCTGCGCGCCGACCCCGCGGCCGGCGGCGAACTTCTCGTCGTCGTGCCGCGGCAGAACGCGGACGTGGCCCGCGTCGGCGAGGCCTTCGCCGACACCGCGCTCCCGGTGCCGGAGGGCAGCCGCTGGCGCGATCTCATCACCGGGGAGGAACTCGGGGAGGAGGGCGGGCGTCTTTCGGTCGAACGCCTCTTCCGGAGGCTTCCCGTCGCGGCCCTGCGGCGGGTGACCTGATACCTGAGCGGACGATCCGAGGCCGGATGCCGGAACCCTTCTCGCACCTGTGAGAGGGGAGACGCGCTCGATCTCGGAAAGTCGGCTCGAACCGAAACGTGCGAATCCGCGACTTCACCCCGGGATAGGGGGAGGTCAGGTGCACGTCCGGCCCTACTTCACGGACGCGTCGCGGCCGTCGTGCATACGGCCCATCGCCCAGGACAGGATGCAGGCAGGAACGGTCCGATGAACGCACCCCGCACCAGCACCACGCCCGCCGAGCGCGCCGTGACGCCGTTGCCCGCGACCCTCGCGCCGCCGGCCACCGGGCCGCGCATCTACAACCTCTTTCCCCTGCTGGTCGGGCGTGTGGCGGATTGGGCGGCCGAGCTGCCCCGCATCGCCGCGATGGGGTTCGACTGGGTCTACCTGAACCCCTTCCATCAGACCGGGGGCTCCGGCTCCCTCTACGCGGTCGGCGATCCGGACCGCCTCGACGCGCGCTTCCGCGATCCCGACGGCACCCCGGACGACGAGCAGATCCGGCACTTCGTGGCCGCGGCGACCGGGGCGGGCCTGCGGGTGATGACCGACCTCGTCGTCAACCACGCGGCCAATGACGGGCGGCTGGTGCATGAGCGGCCCGACCTGTTCCTGCGCGAGGCGGACGGCACCCCGGTGAGCCCGGCGGCGGTCGATCCGGACGATCCGACCAAGATCACGGTCTGGGGCGATCTCGCCGAGTTCGACTACCACGCGGAGGGGCCGCGCGCCGCGCTGACCGAGTACTGGGACGGCTACATCGCCCGCCTCCAGGCGCTCGGCGTCGGCGGCTTCCGCTGCGACGCCGCCTACAAGGTTCCGCCGGAGGTCTGGCGCGCGCTGATCGGCCGGGCGAAGGCGCGCGACCACGCCGCCCTCTTCGCCGCCGAGACCCTCGGCTGCACCTTCGAGGAGACGCGGGCGACCGCGGGAGCCGGCTTCGACTACCTGTTCAACAGCTTCGCGTGGTGGGACCTCAAGGCCCCCTGGGCGCTGGAGCAGTACGACCGCCTGCGCACCGTAGCGCCCTCGATCGCCTTCCCGGAGAACCACGACATGGCCCGGCTCGCCGCCGGGGTGACGGGCGGTCCGGAGGCCGTCGCGCAGCGGCTGAAGAGCCGCTACGCGCTCGCCGCCTTCTTCTCGGCCGGCGTGCTGATGCCGATCGGCTACGAATGGGGCTACCGGGAAGCCCTCCACGTGGTGGAGACGAGCCCGGATTCCCGCGAGACCGACAGCGGGATCGACATCTCCGACTACATCGCCGCCGTGAACCGCCTGCGGGCGGAGCTGCCGGCCGCCAATGTCGAGGGGGCGCAGTGGCGGCTCTCGGCCCCGGACGCGCCCTACGTGGCGCTCCTGCGCCTCGATACCGGCCATCCCGGCTCGGCCAACCACGCGGTCATCGTGCTGTTCAATCCGACCGACGCGCCGGTCCCGGTCGATCCGGGCCCGCTCATCGCCGGCACGGGCGGCGAACTCGGCCCCTTCGAGGACCTGACGCCGGACGCGGCCCCGCTGCCCTTCCGGCCCGACCAGTCGGTCGATCTCCAGCCCGGCGCCATCCATATCCTGGCGGCGCGGCGCATCGCGGCCGCCGTGCAGCCGCGGCGGCGCAAGGCCGATCCGAGCTTCGAGGGACGCGTGGTCATCGAGGCGGTGAGCCCCGAGATCGACGGCGGCCGCTCGGCGATCAAGCGCGTGGTCGGCGAGCGCCTGCGCGTCGAGGCGGACATCTTCACGGACGGGCACGACGTCATCAACGCCGCGGTGCTCTCGCGGCTCGCCGGCGAGCGCGAATGGCGCCGCGACCCGATGGTGTTCGTGGACAACGACCGCTGGGGCGGCTCCTTCCCGCTCAACCGCAACGCCCGCTACGAATACACCGTGGAGGCGTGGCGCGACGATTTCTCGACCTGGCTGCGCGGCCTGGAGAAGAAGCGGCTCGCGGGCGTCGACGTCCACCTGGAGACCATCGAGGGCGTGGCCCTGGTCAGGCGCGCCGCCGAACTCGCCGACGGCAGCGACGCCGCGGCCTTGCAGAGCCTCGTCGCCGCCCTCGAAGCCGACGAGCCCGGCTCGAACGCCCAGCGCATGCGCATCATCGAGCACCAGCGCCTGATCCACCGCAATTCCGAGAAGGTGAACCTCTCGCGCTACCCCGTGGTGCTGGAGGTCTTCGCCGACCGCCTCGCGGCCCGCTTCTCCGCGTGGTACGAGATCTTCCCGCGCTCGCAATCGGGCGATCCCAACCGTCACGGCACCTTCGACGACGTGATCGCGCGGCTTCCCGGCATCCGCGAACTCGGTTTCGACGTCCTCTACTTCACGCCGATCCATCCGATCGGCCGGACGAACCGCAAGGGCAAGAACAACTCGCTCAAGGCCCGGGATGGCGATGTCGGCTCGGTCTACGCGGTCGGCTCGGACGAGGGCGGCCACGAGGCGGTGCATCCCGAACTCGGCACGATCGACGATTTCCGCCGGCTGGTGGCGGCAAGCCACGCCTACGGCATGGAGGTCGCCCTCGACTTCGCCATCCAGTGCTCCCCGGACCATCCCTGGATCACGGAGCACCCCGAGTGGTTCGACTGGCGGCCGGACGGCAGCATCAAGTACGCCGAGAACCCGCCGAAGAAGTACGAGGACATCGTCAACGTCGACTTCTACCGGGAGGGCAGCCTGCCCTCGCTCTGGCTGACCCTGCGCGACATCGTGGTCGGCTGGGTCGAACTCGGGGTGCGCATCTTCCGGGTCGACAACCCGCACACCAAGCCGATCCCGTTCTGGGACTGGATGATCCGGGACGTGAACGACCGCTACCCGGACGTCCTCTTCCTGGCGGAAGCCTTCACCCGCCCGAAGATGATGAAGAAGCTCGCCAAGGCCGGCTTCCAGCAGAGCTACACCTACTTCACGTGGCGCAACACCAAGGACGAGCTGGCGAGCTACGCCCTGGAGCTGGCCGGCGAGATGGGCGAATACTACCGGCCGAACTTCTTCGCCAACACGCCGGACATCAACCCGTTCTACCTCCAGACGAGCGGGCGGCCGGGCTTCATCGTGCGCGGCACGCTGGCGGCCACGCTGTCGAGCGTCTACGGCATCTACAACGGTTTCGAACTCTGCGAGGGCACCCCGATCCCCGGCAAGGAGGAGTACCTCGATTCCGAGAAGTACGAGATCAAGGCCTGGGATCACGACCGGCCCGGCAACATCCGCGACCACATCATCAAGCTCAACCGCATCCGGCGGGAGAACCCGGCCCTGTGGGACTTCCGCAACGTGGTGTTCACGCCGGCCTGGAACGACCAGATCATCGCCTACCTGCGGATGACGCCGGCCCGCGACAACGCCGTGTTCGTGATGGTCAATCTCGACCCGAAGAACCGGCAGGAATGCACCTACGAGGTGCCGCTCTGGCAGTTCGGCCTGCCCGACGACGGAGCGGTGGCGGTGGAGGATCTGCTGCTCGGCTACAAGTTCCAGCTGCGCGGCAAGACCCACCGCATCGCCCTCGACCCCGCCGAGCGCTCGGTCGTGATCTGGCGCCTCGGCCGGGTTGCGGTCTGAGGCCGCGCGTGGCAGCACGACCCGCGGCCGGTTCGAGGCGGCCCCGCCCCGGGCCGGTCGCATCCGTCGTTTCCCGAACTCCCTCCCGGCGCACCACGTTCATGCGGGACTTCACCGTCTCACGCTTGGCGCACGGAACCCGGTCGAACGAGGCTCTGACGCGATGATCGATCGCAGCGATCCGCAATGGTACCGTGACGCCATCATCTACCAAGTCCACGTCAAATCCTTCTTCGATTCGAACAACGACGGGATCGGCGATTTCGACGGACTGACCGCCAAGCTCGACTACATCCGCGACCTCGGGGTCACGGCGATCTGGGTGATGCCGTTCTATCCCTCGCCCCTGCGCGACGACGGCTACGACATCGCCGACTACAAGGGCATCAACCCGTCCTACGGGACGATGCGCGACTTCCGGCGCTTCGTGCGCGAGGCCCATGAGCGCGGCCTGCGGGTCATCACGGAGCTCGTCATCAACCACACCTCGGACCAGCACCCCTGGTTCCAGCGCGCCCGCAACGCCCCCAAGGGCTCGAAGTGGCGCGACTTCTACGTCTGGTCCGATACCGACGACAAGTATCGCGACACGCGCATCATCTTCCTCGATACGGAAGCCTCGAACTGGACCTGGGACCCGATCGCCAAGGCGTATTACTGGCACCGGTTCTACTCGCACCAGCCCGACCTGAACTTCGACAACCCGCGCGTGCTCGACGCGGTGATCGAGGTGATGCGCTACTGGCTCGACATGGGCGTGGACGGCCTGCGCCTCGACGCGATCCCCTACCTGATCGAGCGCGAGGACACGAACTGCGAGAACCTGCCCGAGACGCACACGGTCATCAAGAAGATCCGGGCCGCGCTCGACGAGGGTTATCCGGACCGGATGCTGCTCGCCGAGGCCAACCAGTGGCCGGAGGAGACGGCGCAGTATTTCGGCGATGGGGACGAATGCCACATGGCGTTCCACTTCCCGCTGATGCCGCGCATGTACATGGCGATCGCGCAGGAGGACCGGCACCCGATCACCGACATCATGCGGCAGACCCCGGAGATCCCGGAGGGCTGCCAGTGGGCGATCTTCCTGCGCAACCACGACGAGCTGACGCTCGAGATGGTGACCGACAAGGAGCGCGACTACCTCTGGAGCTTCTACGCCGCCGACCGGCGCGCCCGCATCAATCTCGGCATCCGCCGCCGCCTCGCGCCGCTCCTGGAGAACGATCGGCGCAAGATCGAGTTGATGAAGTTCCTGCTGCTGTCGATGCCCGGCACGCCGGTGCTCTACTACGGCGACGAGATCGGGATGGGTGACAACATCTATCTCGGCGACCGCGACGGGGTGCGCACCCCGATGCAATGGTCGCCCGACCGGAACGGGGGCTTCTCCCGGGCCGATCCCGCGCGCCTGTTCCTGCCCACCATCCAGGATCCGATCTACGGCTTCGATGCGGTGAACGTGGAGGCCCATAGCCGCGCCCAGACGAGCCTGCTCAACTGGACCCGGCGGATGATCGCCATCCGCAACAACCAGGCCGCTCTCGGGCGCGGCACCCTGCGCTTCCTCTATCCGGACAACCGCAAGGTGCTTGCGTGGCTGCGCGAGTCCGGCGACGAGAAGGTGCTCTGCGTCGCCAACCTGTCGCGGGCGCCGCAGGCGGTGCAGCTCGACCTGTCGGAACTGCGCACCGCCGTGCCGGTGGAGCTGACTGGCGGCACCTCCTTCCCGCCGATCGGCGATCTGCCCTACCTGCTGACGCTGCCGGCCTACGGCTTCTACTGGTTCCAGCTCGCGCAGGGTCAGGCCGAGGCCGCGCCCCGCGCCGAGGCGCCCGAACTCTTCACCCTCGTCCTCACCGGCGGCGTCGAGACCCTGATCAAGGGCCGCGAGCGGCAGGCCTTCGAGCGCACGGTGGCGCCGCTCTTCATCGGCTCGCGCCGCTGGTTCGGCGCCAAGGGCTCGCGCATCCGCAGCGTTCAGGTCACCGACAGCGCCGTGCTGCCCGAGCGCGTGGGCAAGGGCGGCTTCCTGCTGCCGCGCCTCGCGGTGTCGCTGGCGAATGGCGAGCGGCAGGAATACTTCACGCCGCTCGCGGTCGATGAGGGCCGCGAGGACGAGGCGCTCCTCGATCACGCGGTGGCCCGCGTGCGCCGCGGCGCCCGCATGGGTCTCCTCTACGGGGCGGCCTCCTCGGCGAACTTCGCGCTCGCGATGGTCGACGGCATGCGCCGCGGCCTCGACCTGCCCTCGGAGGCGGGCGAGATCCAGTTCCGGGCGACCTCCGCCTTCGATCCCGAGCTCGACCTCGATCCGGCCGACATCCGGCGCCTCACCGCGGAGCAGAGCAACACCTCGATCGCCTTCGGTTCGCGGTTGATGCTGAAGATCCTGCGCCGGCTCCAGACCGGCACCCATCCGGAGGTGGAGGTCGGCCGCTTCCTCACCGAGGTGGCGGGCTTCCGCAACACGCCCGCGCTGCTCGGCACCGTCGAGCAGGTGGCGCCCGACGGCACCCGCACGGCCCTCGCCCTGCTCCAGGCCTTCGTGCGCAACCAGGGCGATGCGTGGACGCTGATGCGCGAGTACCTGCGCCGCGACCTCGACACGATCGTGCTCGTGCCCGAGAGCGAGGCGCCGGCGGCCGAGGAGGTCTTCGCCACGCATCTGCGCTGGGCGAACCTGCTCGGCCAGCGCACCGCCGAGATGCACCGCGCCTTCGCCATGGAGACCGACGACCCGGCCTTCGCGGCGGAGCCCTTCACGGCCGAGGATCTGGCCAGCCTCGTCGCCGACACCCGCCGCCAGGCCGAGAAGGCGATGCGCGGCGTCGCGGGCATCGGTGCGTCGGCCTCCGAGGGCGCGCGCGAGGTGGCGGCCGAGATCCTGGCCGCGCGGGGGGATATCGAGGCGCTGATCACGCGGCTCGGCCAGCACGAGCCGGAGGGCGCGCACAAGACCCGCATCCACGGCGATTATCACCTCGGCCAGGTGCTCGCCTCGCAGGACGATCTCATCATCGTCGATTTCGAGGGCGAGCCGTCCCGGCCGGTCGACGAGCGCCGGGCCAAGGCGACGCCCCTGCGCGACGTGGCGGGCGTGCTGCGCTCCTTCGCCTATGGCGGCGAGACCGTGACCCGCGAACTCGTCTCGCGCTTCGCCGAGGCCAGCGACCGGACGGTCGCGGCGGTGGCGGCGTGGCGGGCGATGATCCAGGGCGCCTTCCTCGAAGCCTACGGGCTCGCGGTGCGGGGCAGCCGGGCCGCGGTCACGGACGATGCCACCCATGAGCGGCTGCTGCGGCTCTGCCTGCTCAACAAGGCCCTCTACGAGATCGACTACGAGGCCAACAACCGCCCGGACTGGATCGAGATTCCGGCCCGCGGCGTCCTCTCCCTGCTCGACGAGATGCGAAAGGTGCCCGAATGACGGTTGACGCGACCCGCGCCCGCCCACCGGCTCCGCCCTCCCGGATGCCCCAGAACGCCGCGATTCCGCCCGGTGCCCCGGCGCCGGCCCGGACGCCGACGCCGTCCCGCCATGGCGGGGTCCAGCCCGACGCCGTCGAGGCGATCATGGCGGCGAACCACGGCGATCCCTTCGCGGTGCTGGGCCCGCACGAGGTCGCTCCCGGCCAGTGGGAGGTGCGGGCCGTGCTGCCCGAGGCGCGGGCCGCCGCCCTGATCGTCGGCGAGACGCGGATCGAGATGGAGCGCCGCCACCCGGCGGGCTTCTTCGTCGGGAGCGTCGCCCAGGAGCGTCGCCCGGATTACCGCATCGCCGTCGAGGGCTGGGACAACACCGAGCGCGTCCGGCGCGACCCCTACGAGTTCGGCGCCACCCTCACCCAGGACGAGATCGGGCTCCTGCGCGACGTCGGCAACGACGCGGTGCAGCGGGTGCTGGGCGGGCAGGCGATCACGATCGGCGGCATCGCGGGCTTCCGCTTCGCGGTCTGGGCCCCCAATGCCCGTCGCGTCAGCGTGGTCGGCGACTTCAACGACTGGGACGGCCGCCGCCACCCGATGCGCCTGTGGCAGAATGGCGGCGTCTGGGAGCTGTTCATCCCGGACCTGCCGAAGGGCGCCCACTACAAGTTCGAGATCCGTGGTCCGGACGGGTCGCTCCTGCCGCTCAAGGCCGACCCGGTCGCCTTCGCGGCCCAGCAGCCGCCCGAGACCGCCTCGCGGCTCGTGGGCCGCCCCGCGCCGCACTGGCGCGACGCGGCCTGGATGGCGAATCGCGGCAAGGCCGACCATCGCCACAGCCCGATCTCGATCTACGAGGTCCATCTCGGCTCCTGGGCGCGGGTGCCGGAGGAGGGCAACCGCTATCTCACCTACCGGGAGCTGGGCGAGCGCCTGATCCCTTACGTGAAGGAGATGGGCTTCACCCATATCGAGCTCCTGCCGATCACCGAGCATCCGTTCGACGGCTCCTGGGGCTATCAGCCGGTCTCGCTGTTCGCGCCGACGAGCCGCTTCGGCAGCCCTGAGGATTTCGCCGAGTTCGTGAACGCCGCGCACGAGGCCGGAATCGGCCTGCTGCTCGACTGGGTGCCCGGGCACTTCCCCCTCGACGCCCACGGTTTCGGCCTGTTCGACGGGACCCACCTCTACGAGCACGCCGACCCGCGTCAGGGCTTCCACCAGGATTGGGGCACCTACATCTATAATTTCGGGCGCACGGAGGTCTCGGCCTTCCTCGCCGCCAATGCCCGGTTCTGGCTGGAGGAGTACCACCTCGACGGGCTGAGGGTCGATGCGGTGGCCTCGATGCTCTACCTCGACTATTCGCGCCGGGCGGGCGAGTGGATCCCCAACCAGTACGGCGGCAACGAGAATCTCGACGCCATCAACTTCCTGCGCCGCACCAACGAGGCCACCTATTCGCACGCCCCCGGCACCATGACGGTGGCGGAGGAATCGACCTCCTGGCCCGGCGTCTCGCATCCGACCTACACGGGCGGCCTCGGCTTCGGCTTCAAGTGGAACATGGGGTGGATGCACGACACCCTGCGCTTCATCTCGAAGGACCCGGTCCACCGCCGCTACCACCACCACGACCTGACCTTCGGGCTGCTCTACGCCTTCTCCGAGAACTTCATCCTGCCGCTCTCCCACGACGAGGTGGTGCACGGGAAAGGCTCGCTGCTCGGCAAGATGCCGGGCGACCGCTGGCAGAAATTCGCGAATCTGCGCGCCTATTTCGGCTTCATGTGGGGGCATCCCGGCAAGAAGCTGCTGTTCATGGGCGGCGAGTTCGGCCAGGAGCGGGAGTGGAACCACAACCAGAGCCTCGACTGGCACCTCCTCGATGACCCGTTCCATGGCGGGCTCAAGGAGCTGGTGCGCGACCTCAACCGCCTCTACGCGGCGACCCCGGCCCTCTACGAGCGCGACACGGAGGCCGCGGGCTTCCAGTGGCTGGTGGCGGACGACGCCGACAACAGCGTGATCGCCTGGGCGCGCAAGGGGAAGCGGGAGGGCGAGATCGCCATCGTGGTCTCGAACTTCACCCCGATCCCCCGCGAGGGCTACCGGGTCGGCGTGCCGGCCCCGGGCTTCTACCGGGAGGCGATCAACACCGATGCGGCGACCTATGGCGGCGGCAACGTGGGCAATTACGGGGGCGTCGAGGCGCTGCCCGAGCCGTCCCACGGGCAGGATTTCTCCCTCTGCCTGACGCTGCCGCCTCTCGGGACCCTGATCCTCGTTCGCGAGGGTTGAGTCCGGCGGGCGGCCGGGGCAAGGCTCGGGGGCTCGAAGCCCCCAGCCAGGAGCCCCCATGACGCCGATGCCGAAGCCCCCGTCGCTGCCGCCCGTGAACCCGGAGGCGGACGACGTCCTGCCGAGCGGCATCGGCGAGCTGATCGCCTACGGCGTCGACCGGCCGGGGCTGATCCCGCTCTGGGTGGGGGAGGGCGACCGCCCGACCCCGGACTTCATCGGCGAGGCGGCCGCCCGCGCCCTGCGGGACGGCCACACCTTCTACACCCGCATGCTCGGCATCCCGGAGCTGCGGGAGGCCATCGCGGCCTATCTCGCCGGGGTCTACGGCGGTGGGACGACCCCCGACCGGGTCTTCGTCACGGTCGGGGGCATGCAGGCCTTCCAGATCGCCCTCAAGATCGCCGCGCGGCCGGGCGACGAGGTGATCCTGCCGACGCCGACATGGCCCAACTTCTTCGGCGCGATCGAGGCCGGCGGCGCCCGCCGCGTGATGGTCCCGATGAGCTTCGCGCCGGAATCGGGCTGGGCCCTCGACGTCGAGCGCCTCGCCGCCGCGGTGACGCCGCGCACGCGCGCCATCGTGGTGAACTCGCCCGCCAACCCGACCGGCTGGACCGCGAGCCATGCCGATCTGCGGGCGCTCCTCGCCATCGCGCGCCGGTACGACCTCTGGATCATCGCCGACGAGATCTACGGCCGCTTCAGCTTCGACCCGGCCCACGAGGCCCTCGGGCGGGCGCCCTCCTTCCGCGACGTCTGGGAGCCGGAGGACCGCGACCGCGTGCTGTTCGTCCAGACCTTCTCGAAGAACTGGGCCATGACCGGCTGGCGGGTGGGCTGGCTCGAAGGGCCGGCGGATCTGGGCCGTATCGTCGACGGGCTGATCCTCTACGGGACCTCCGGCGTCGCGACCTTCCTCCAGCACGCGGCCGTCGTGGCGATGCGCGAGGGCGAGGCGCTGATCCAGGCCCAGATCGCGCAGGCGCGCGAGGGCCGCCGCATCCTCGCCGAGGGACTGGGAAGGCTGCCGGGCGTCGAGCTGCCGCCGCCGGCGGGCGCGTTCTACGCCTTCCCGCGCATTCCCGGCGAGCCCGATGCGCGGCGCCTCGCCATGCGGCTCGTGGACGAGGCGAATGTGGGCGTGGCGCCCGGCACCGCCTTCGGTCCGGGCGGCGAGGGCTTCCTGCGGCTGTGCTTCGCGCGCAGCGCCGCCGATCTGCACGAGGCCGTGCGGCGGCTCGCGCCGGTGCTCGCGGCAGGGCGCTGAGCGCCGCGGGCGCAGGCTATTCATCGGACCTCGTTCCGGTCGATCGGATCGACCGGAACGCAAAGCTTGGCATCGCGGAAAGAATTGTCCTTCGCGATCGAAGAGTGATGCGGCGCACAGACGGGCGTCTCTCTTGAATACAGTCTTCGCAACTGCCCGGGCTGCGGCGGAGACCGCGCCCGGGCGGGAGGCGCACATGGCAAAGGCTGTTTCTCTCGCCGGCAGCATGATCTGGAGCGTGGTCCTGCCGGTCGGCTTGGCGCTGATCTTCTTCCTCAATTTCAACGCTGTGAGCCGGGCGTTCCGCGATCTCCTCGCGATGACCTCGCGGGTGCAGAGCTTGAAGGCGGGCTGGGTCGAGTTCACCCTGAAGGACAGGGACCGCCTGGTCGTGTCGCTGGAGAACGCGCGCATCACGGGAGTGGATGCGGGCGAGCAGCAGACGATCCTGTCGACGATCAAGGCCCTGAACGGGCTGGAACTGCAACGCCTGTTCAGCCTCGAGGAGAACGGCGTCCACTGCCAGTACAGCAAGCCGACATCCGAGATGCGGATGTTCTCGGCGGTCGATTTCGACCTCGAACAGGCCGGGCTGATCACCTCGACCTACGACGAGGAGGCCACGACGGCCGCATCCGATCGCCGGTTCGCGGATATCGGCGCGGCGCGGAGCTGCTACCGCCTCGCCTTCACCCCGCGCGGCTTCAACGTGAAGACGGTTCTGGTCGGCGTGATCCGGGACGGGTTCGACGGCGGCGTGGCGATCGCGGGCGAGAAGCCCTGATCCGCCATCGCGGGTCCCCCCGGATGCGGGGAGCCCGCACGCGGCGACTGCGCGCGGGCTCCGGGTTCACGCGCTCAGTGATGCGCCAGGATCGCCAGCAGCAGCAGGGCGATGATGTTGGTGATCTTGATCGCCGGGTTCACGGCGGGGCCGGCCGTGTCCTTGTAGGGGTCGCCGACGGTGTCGCCGGTCACGGCCGCCTTGTGCGCGTCCGAGCCCTTGCCGCCGTGATGCCCGTCCTCGATGTACTTCTTGGCGTTGTCCCAGGCGCCGCCGCCGGAGGTCATCGAGATCGCCACGTAGAGGCCGGTGAGGATCACGCCGAGCAGCATGGCGCCCACCGCCGCGAAGGCCTGCGCCTTGCCGGCGATGAGGTTGATGACGAAGAACAGCACTACCGGCGACAGCACCGGCAGCAGCGAGGGCACCACCATCTCGCGGATCGCCGCCTGGGTCAGCATGTCGACGGCGCGGCCGTAATCCGGACGGTCCGTGCCCTTCATGATGCCGGGCTTCTCGCGGAACTGGCGGCGCACCTCCTCCACCACCGCGCTCGCGGCCCGGCCCACCGCCGTCATGGCGATGCCGCCGAACAGGTAGGGGATCAGGCCGCCGAGCAGCAGGCCCACCACCACGTAGGGGTTCGACAGCGAGAAATCGACGCTGACGCCCTGGAAGTAGCGGTACTGCGTCTCCGTGGCGTTCTGCGTGAAGTAGTTCAGGTCCGAGGTGTAGGCGGCGAAGAGCACCAGCGCGCCGAGACCGGCCGAGCCGATCGCGTAGCCCTTGGTGACGGCCTTGGTGGTGTTGCCGACCGCGTCGAGGGCGTCGGTGGACTTGCGGACCTCCTTGGGCAGGCCCGCCATCTCGGCGATGCCGCCCGCATTGTCGGTGACGGGGCCGAAGGCGTCGAGCGCCACCACGACGCCCGCGAGCGCCAGCATGGCGGTGACCGCGACCGCGATGCCGAACAGCCCGGCGAGCGAGTAGGTGGCGATGATGCCCGCCACGATCACGATCGCCGGCATGGCGGTGGATTCGAGGGAGATCGCCAGCCCCTGGATCACGTTGGTGCCGTGGCCCGTCACCGAGGAATGTGCGATCGACTTGACCGGCCGGAAGTTCGTCCCGGTGTAGTACTCGGTGATGACGACGATGAGCGCCGTGATCACGAGGCCGACCACGGCGCAGAGGAACAGGCTCAGCGACGTGAAGCTCACGCCGGTATTGGTGGTGAAGCGCGTCGCGAAGCCGCCGAACAGCACCGCGTTGATGGCCGCGACGGCCGCGATGGAGAGCACGCCGGCCCCGATCAGCCCCTTGTAGAGGGCGCCCATGATCGACTGGTTGGCGCCGAGCTTGACGAAGAAGGTGCCGATGATCGAGGTGACGATGCAGGCCGCGCCGATCGCCATCGGGTAGATCAGCATGGTTTCGAGAACGTTGCGCCCGCCCACATCCGTCTGGCCGGAGAAGAAGATCGCCGCGAGCACCATCGTGGCGACGAGGGTCACCGCGTAGGTCTCGAACAGGTCGGCGGCCATGCCGGCGCAGTCGCCGACATTGTCGCCGACATTGTCCGCGATGGTGGCGGGGTTGCGCGGATCGTCCTCCGGGATGCCGGCCTCGACCTTGCCGACGAGGTCGCCGCCGACATCCGCCCCCTTGGTGAAGATGCCGCCGCCGAGACGGGCGAAGATCGAGATCAGCGAGGCGCCGAAGCCGAGGGCCACCAGGGCGTCGATGACCTCGCGGCTCGCGGGCGAGAGGCCGAGCTGGCGGGTGAGGAAGGTGTAGTAGAGGGCGACGCCGAGGAGCGCGAGCCCCGCCACCAGCATGCCGGTGACCGCGCCCGACTTGAAGGCGACTTCGAGCCCGCCGCCGAGGGACTGGGTCGCGGCCTGCGCGGTGCGCACGTTCGCCCGTACCGAGACGTTCATGCCGATGAAGCCGGCCGCGCCGGACAGGACGGCGCCGATCAGGAAGCCGATCCCGACCTTCACGCCCAGGAACCACGAGAGCAGGGCGAAGAGCAGGATTCCGACCACGGCGATGGTGAGGTATTGCCGCCGCAGATAGGCTTGCGCCCCCTCGGCGATGGCGCCTGCGATCTCCTGCATGCGCTGGGTGCCGGCGTCGCGCCGCATGACGTCGTTGATCGTGTAGATGCCGTAGGCAACGGCACAGAGGCCGCCCACGATGATGAGCAGGAGTGCGGTCATTCTACCGTCCTTGATGTCGGGCTTTGTCCCGCGACGGTCGACGGCCTGTGTGGCGAGCGGCGTCCCGTGCGGGTGTCCCTCCCCAGATGTGCGGAATCGATCGATCTCGACCCGCCCGACTTGAGTGCCAAACTTCACGGGCGAGCGCAAACGCTCTGACGGCTCGGCTTCAGGGGCAGAGCATGGAAATCCCGGGGGAAACCCGACGAAGGTCGGAGTTCAGAAGTGGCTGAACGATCCGGAGGCGAAGATCCGCGCCGTTCCGGCCGCATCGCGGAAGGCCGGGGCGGCATGGCCCTCGGTCACGCGGCCGATCGGGGCGAGAGCGAGTCCGGCCCGGCGGGCGGCCGCGCGCAGGGCCTCGACCTCGCCGGGAGCCGCGGCGCACAGGATCTCGTAATCGTCGCCGCCGGTCAGGATCGGCTCGATCAGGCGCTCGTCCCGCGCGAGCGCCGCCCGCGCGGCGTCCGAGAGGGGCACGGCGGCGATCTCGACCTCGGCGCTGGCCCCGGAGGCCCGCAGCATCTTGGCGAGGTCGCCCGCGAGCCCGTCCGAGACGTCCATCGCCGCCCGCGCATGGGCGAGGAGGGCGGGCGCCAGCGCGAGGCGCGGGCGCGGATGCAGGTAGCGGTCGGCGAGGTGCTGACGGTCGGCCTCGCCGAGGCCGGCGGCCCAGGCGGGATCGCGGCGGAGCGCGAGGCCGAGGGCGGCGTCGCCGATCGTGCCCGACACGAGGAGCATGTCGCCGGGCTGCGCGGTGAAGCGCCGGATCATGCGGCCCTGCGGCACCTCGCCGAGGGCGGTCACGCTGATGAGCGTCGGGCCGCCGGCCCGCACCGTGTCGCCGCCGAGGAGGGGGCAGCTGAAGCGGGCGGCTGTCACGCTCAGGCCCGTGCAGAACGCGGCGAGCCATGCCTCGTCCCAATCGTCGGCGAGGGCCAGCGTCAGGAGGAAGCCGCGCGGATCCGCGCCCTTGGCGGCGAGATCGGACAGGTTCACGCCGAGCGCCTTGGCGGCGATCGAGGCGGGCGGATCGTCGGGAAAGTAGTGGATTCCGGCGACGACCGCGTCGACCGTGAGCACGAGGTCGTGGCCCGGCGCGGGGGTCAGCACCGCCGCGTCGTCGCGCAGGCCGAGCCCGCCGGGCCCGGCGAGCGGCGCGAAGTAGCGGGCGATCAGCTCGTCCTCGCTCGGGCGGGGGAGGGCGGCCACGGCCGTTCCGCCTCAGCCCTCGCGGCCCGCCTTGTCCAGCTCCTCGGACCGGGCGGCCCGCGCCACCTTGTCGAGCACCGCGTTCACGAGGCCGGGCTCGTCGCCGCCGTAGAAGCTGTGCGCCACGTCCACGTATTCGGAGATCGCCACCCGCACCGGCACGTCCTTGCGGAAGATCACCTCGTAGGCGCCCGCGCGCAGGATCGCCCGCAGCACCGATTCCAGCCGCCGCAGCGGCCAGCCGGCGGAGAGCGCCCCGTCGAGACGCTGGTCGATGGCCCGCTGCTCCTCCACGGCGCCGCGCAGGACGTCGCGGAAGAAGGCGGTCTCGGCCGGCGGGTGCTCGATCCCATCGACCACCTGGCCGATCCAGAAGGCTTCGAACTCGGCCAGCGCGTCGATCACGCCCTTGCCCGAGATCTCCATCTCGTAGAGGGCCTGCACGACGGCCAGGCGGGCGCCGCTGCGCTCGGCAGGTTTCATTCCGCTGTCTCCGCGGCGCGGCGAGGGGTGAAGCCGATGGTGCGGTCCGGGCGCTCCGCGGCCTTCGCGCGCTTGAGGGCCAGCACCGCGAGGGCCGCCTCCGCGGCGCCCCCGCCCTTGTTCATCTCCGCGACGCGGGCCCGGGCGAGCGCCTGCGCCTCGGTCTCGACGGTGAGGATGCCGTTGCCGAGGGGCAGCCGCAGCATGACCGAGAGGTCCATCAGGGACCGCGCGCTCTCGCCCGCGACGATGTCGTAATGCCCGGTCTCGCCGCGGATGACGCAGCCGAGCGCCACCACCGCGTCGTAGGGCTTGCTCGCCCGCGCGGCGGCCTCGACGAGGATCGCCACCGTCTGCGGGATCTCCAGCGCGCCCGGCACGGTCACGACCTCCGCCTCGGCGCCCGAGGCCGCGATCGCCTCGGTGGCGCCGCGCAGGAGCTCGTCGGCGATGTCGTCGTAATAGCGGGCCTCGACCACCAGGACCCGGGCGTCCTTGAGCGAGGGACGGTCGCTGCCGCTGTCTCGGCGTGGCGTTACCATGTCGGATCCCGATCGAACCACGAGAATTCAGGCGCGCGCGGCCGGCCGGTTGGGCGTGCCGCGCGGAGAGGCGGGAGCACTAGACCGAAGTGCCGTTCCCGACAAGGGCGCCGCGCCCGACATGCGGCGCCGCCCTTCGGCGGATCGAGCCCGCTTGCCGAGCCCGCTTGCCGAGCCCGCTTGCCAAGACGGCCCGTCCGGTCCATGGCCCGGGTCAGCCGGGCGCGACAGACCCGGACGGGAGGACACTCACGCCGATGACCGACCTCGAAACCCGCACGCTCCGCCGTGTCAGCCGGCGGCTGATCCCGTTCCTGATCCTGTGCTACTTCGTGGCCTATCTCGACCGGGTCAATGTCGGCTTCGCGTCGCTGACCATGAACCGCGACCTCGGCATCTCGGCCACCGCCTACGGGCTCGGCGCCGGGCTGTTCTTCCTCACCTACTTCCTCTTCGAGGTGCCCTCCAACCTGTTCCTGGAGCGCTTCGGGGCGCGGCGCTGGATCGCCCGCATCATGCTGTCCTGGGGCCTGATCTCCGGCGGCATGGCCTTCATCGGGGGCGAGACGAGCTTCTACGTGATGCGCCTGCTCCTGGGCGCGGCGGAGGCCGGCTTCTTCCCCGGCATCATCTTCTATCTCACCCTGTGGTTCCCGGCGGCCTACCGGGCCCGGATCGTCAGCGCCTTCATGGTGGCGATCCCGCTCTCCAGCCTGATCGGCGCGCCGATCTCGGGGGCGCTCCTCGAACTCGACGGGCTCCTCGGCCTCAAGGGCTGGCAGTGGCTCTACCTGATCGAGGCGGCGCCCGCGGTGATCCTCTCGATCGTCACCTTCTTCTACCTGACCGACCGGCCGGCCGACGCCCACTGGCTCAACCCCGACGAGCGCGCCTGGCTGGAACGGCGGATGGCCGAGGAGGAGGCCAAGCGCGGCGGGGCGGCCGGGCACCAGCCGCTGACCCGGGAGATCTTCAATCTCCGCGTGATCGCCATCGCCTTCATCTATTTCGGCGCCGTGGCTCTGCTCTACGCCTTCAGCTTCTTCCTGCCGCAGATCATCAAGGCGTTCGGGCTCACGAACCTCCAGACCGGCTTCGTGACGCTCATCCCCTACGCGGTCGGGACGATCGGCATGCTGTGGTGGGGCCGGCGCTCGGATGCGCGGCGGGAGCGGCGCTTCCACCTCGTCGCGGCCCTCGCCTGCGCGTCCCTTGGCACGATCGGCGCGGCGCTCGTCGGCGATCCGGTGCTCAAGATGGTGCTGTTCTCCGGCGCCGCCTTCGGCATCTTCGCGGCGCTGCCCATCGTCTGGACGCTGCCCACCGAGGCCCTGTCGGGGGCCGCCGCGGCGGGCGCCATCGCGGTGGTGAACTCGATCGGCAACCTGTCGGGATTCGTCGCACCCTACGTGGTGGGCGCGATCAAGGACCGCACCGGCGACTTCACCGGAGGGCTGCTGACGATCTCGGCCGCCGGCCTCGTCGGCATCGCACTGGTGCTCTGGCTCGGCCAGCCGGGGCGGCAGGCGGCGGCGCACCCGGCGGGATGAGTTTGCAACGATTTCAAAAAACTGTTGCAGCCGGGGTCCCGTATGCTGGCGCCCCGGCGGGAAGCGTGGCAGACAGCGACCGCGCGGGCGACGCCCGGTCGCATTGCACGCACGTTCGGGCTGGTGCTTCGGTCCGCCGGAACCGGGGAACCAACCCACCCCAAGGAATGTAGTCCACGCGCGGCTTCAATGGCTTGCGATGGGCTGCGCCGTTCATGCATCTCGGGAGAGCCGGAACTTGGCCACGACCGTCGCCCCCTCTGACGCCGCCCATCCGCACGGTTCCACCCGCCGGGATTTCCTGTTCCTCGCCACCGGCGCGGGCGTCGTGGTGGGCGCCGGCGCCCTCGCGTGGCCCTTCGTCTCCTCGATGGCGCCGGATGCCGAGACCGTCGCGGCGGGCGCCCCGATCGAGGTCGATCTCTCCCCGATCACCGAGGGCCAGATCGTCAACGTGTTCTGGCGCGGCAAGCTCATCTTCGTGCGCCGGCTCTCCGCCAAGGAGATCACGGACATGAAGGCCGTGACGCCGAGCGAGATGATCGACCCGGCGCCGTTCTCGGCCCGCGTCAAGGAAGGCCACGACCAGTGGCTGATCGCCTACGGCAACTGCACCCATCTCGGCTGCGTGCCGATCGGTCACCAGGGCAACTACGAGGGCTGGGCCTGCCCCTGCCACGGCTCGCAGTTCGACGCGGTCGGCCGGGTGCGCCGCGGCCCGGCCCCGATCAACCTGCCGATCCCGCCCTACGCGTTCCAGGGCGACACCAAGGTGCGCATCGGCGAAGGCGCCACCGCCTGATCCGGGAGACCGGATCCTCGAATCGTGCCGCATCCTCCTCGACGGGCCGGCCGCCGGCCCATCGGAGGGTGCCCTGAACCAACAAGCGGGCTGTCCTCATGAGCGCACACGCCACGACGTACGTACCGAAGAGCCGCCTCGCCAAATGGTTCGAGTCCCGGCTGCCCATCGTCGGCCTCGTCCATTCCTCCTTCGTCGCCTTCCCGGTTCCGCGCAACCTGAACTACTTCTGGACGTTCGGCGCGATCCTGATCGTGATGCTGGCCTCCCAGATCATCACGGGCGTCTGGCTGGCGATGCACTACCAGCCCTCGGCCACCGAGGCCTTCAACTCCGTCGAGCACATCATGCGCGACGTGAATTTCGGCTGGCTCCTGCGCTACATGCATGCCAACGGCGCCTCGATGTTCTTCATCGCGGTCTACGTCCACATGTTCCGCAACCTCTATTACGGGTCCTACAAGGCCCCGCGCGAGGTGCTCTACATCCTGGGCGTGATCATCTACCTCCTGATGATGGCGACCGCCTTCCTCGGCTACACGCTGCCCTGGGGCCAGATGTCCTTCTGGGGCGCCACCGTGATCACCAACATCCTGGCGGCGATCCCGGTCGTCGGCGACACCATCCAGAGCCTGCTCTGGGGCGGCTACTCGGTCGGCAACCCGACCATCAACCGCTTCTTCTCGCTGCACTACCTGCTGCCCTTCATGATCGCCGGCGTCGTCGTCCTGCACGTCTGGGCGCTGCACGTCACCGGTCAGAACAACCCGACCGGCATCCCGATCAAGACCGGCAAGGACGCCGTCCCGTTCACGCCCTACGCCACGATCAAGGACGTGTTCGCGGTCGTCGTGTTCTTCATCTTCTTCGCCTACTGGATCTTCCTGCAGCCGAACTATCTCGGCCACGCGGACAACTACATCCCGGCCAATCCCGGCGTGACGCCCGCGCATATCGTGCCCGAATGGTACTTCCTGCCGTTCTACGCCATCCTGCGCGCGGTGCCGGACAAGCTCGGCGGCGTGATCCTGATGTTCGGCGCGGTGATCATCCTGGCCTTCGCGCCCTGGCTCGACACCTCGCGGGTCCGCTCCGCGAACTACCGCCCGATCTACCGGCAGTTCTTCTGGGTCTTCGTGTTCTGCTGCTTCCTGCTGGGCTGGCTCGGCGCGAAGCCGCCGGAGGGCGGGTACGTGCTCGCGGCGCGCATCGCCACGGTCTACTACTTCGCCCACTTCCTGCTCGTGATGCCGCTCGTCGGCCTGTTCGAGACGCCCAAACCGCTGCCGGGCTCGATCCTGGAGAGCGTCACCGGACCGGGCAAGCAGGTCGGCTCCTCCGGCCTGCCGGCCGGCGCCGCAGCCGCGCCATCCACCAAGGGCTGATCCGCGAAGCCGACCGGGTCGCGCGCCTCGCGCGGCCCCTCCCACCGCACGTCCACGCACATGACGACGCCGCAAGGGGCATCGAGGGAATGATCAGAACACGCGCTCTCGTGGCGGCCGCATTCGCCGCGATCCTGTCCGGCACGGCCGCCCTCGCGGAGGAGCACGGCGCCCTTCCCCCGCGCGAGAAGTGGACCTTCTCCGGGGTGTTCGGCACCTTCGATCAGGCGCAGCTGCAGCGCGGCTTCCAAGTCTACAAGGAAGTCTGCGCGAACTGCCACAGCATGAACTACGTCCGCTTCCGCAACCTCGCGGAAGAGGGCGGGCCGGACTTCTCCGAGGCGCAGGTCAAGGCGCTCGCCGAGACCTACAAGGTCAAGGACGGCCCCAACGATCAGGGCGAGATGTTCGAGCGGCCCGGCCGCCCGGCCGACAAGCTCCCGGCGCCGTTCCCGAACGAGCAGGCGGCCGCGGTGGCGAATGGCGGCAAGGCCCCGCCGGACCTCTCGCTGATGGCCAAGGCGCGCACCTTCAGCCGCGGCGGCCTGTGGTTCCTGATCGATTGGCTGCCCTTCGTCGGCTACACCGAGCAGGGTCCTGACTACGTCCACGCGCTCCTGAACGGCTACGAGGAGAATCCGCCGCACGGCTTCCAGGTGCCGGATGGCGGCCACTACAACAAATACTTCCCGGGCAACATCATAGCGATGCCCAAGCCCCTGAGTGACGGGCAGATCACCTATCCGAAGGGTGCCAACGGCCAGCCGGTCGTGCCCGAGACGCTCGACCAGTACTCGCGCGACATCACCGCCTTCCTGATGTGGACGGCGGAGCCGCACTTCCTGGCCCGCAAGCAGCTCGGCCTGCGCGCGATCCTGTTCCTGATCGTGCTCTCCGGCCTGCTCTACTACGTGAAGAAGAAGATCTGGTCGGATGTCGGCGGCGAGACGCACGGCCTGCAGCCCGAGCTTCACAAGACGAGCTGACGGGCGGCACGATCCTTGAAGAGGCCCTCCGGGGCCTCTTTTCATTTCGGCGGCTGATGCCGGCGGTCATCGAGAATGGCCGTTGGTTCCGTTTTCGAATTTTCGTCAAATCCCTGATTTGACATCGGAAATTCGAGACGGGTCGACGGCCTGATGCGTCAGCATCCTGGGCCGCTGGCACGATTTCAGGAGGACGGGATGACGAAGGCGGTGCTCGGTGTGATCGGCGGATCCGGCGTCTACGATCTGCCCGGCCTGGAGGATGTGCGCGAGGAGCAGGTCGCCTCGCCCTGGGGCGAGCCCTCCGACGCCTTGCGCATCGGCCGGATCGGCGAGACCACGGTGGTGTTCCTGGCCCGTCACGGCCGCGGCCACCGGCTCTCGCCCTCGGGCATCAATTACCGGGCCAATATCGACGTCCTGAAGCGGGCGGGCGTCACCGACCTCGTCTCGGTCTCCGCCTGCGGCTCCTTCCGGCAGGAACTCTATCCGGGCCTGTTCGTGCTCGTGGACCAGTTCGTGGACCGCACCCACGGCCGCGCCTCCTCCTTCTTCGGCAACGGCTGCGTCGCCCACGTCTCCATGGCCCACCCGGTCGGCCCCGCCCTCCAGGCCCGCATCCTCGCCGCGGCCGAGGCGGAGGAGATCGCGGTGCGCAAGAACGGCACCTACGTCTGCATGGAGGGGCCGCAATTCTCCAGCTACGCCGAGTCGCTGACCTACAAGGCGCAGAACTACGACGTGATCGGCATGACCAACATGCCGGAGGCCAAGCTCGCCCGTGAGGCCGAGATCACCTACGCGACCATCGCGATGGTGACCGATTTCGACTGCTGGCATCCGGACCACGACGACGTCGACGTGGCCTCCGTGGTGGCGGTGGCGCGGGCGAACGCCGCCAAGGTGGCGCGGCTGGTGAGCCGGCTCGCGCGCGACTTCCCGGCCGAGCACGAGCCCTGCCCGGCGCGCTCCGACCGCGCCCTCGACGGCGCCATCATGACGCCGGCCGAGCACCGCGATCCGGATCTCGTCGCCAAGCTCGACGCCGTGGCGGGCCGCATCCTCAGGCAATGATCACAGGCCTCTGGCCTTTCCCCCGGCGGCCCGGTTAAAAGGCAGCCGGCTCCCATTCCGACATCCCGATGACCGACACATCCTCCCGCACCGGCCGGGTCAGCCGGCGGACGGCCGAGACCGACGTCAGCGTTGCGATCGATCTCGACGGCAGCGGCCGCGCCTCGATCGCCACCGGCGTCGGGTTCCTCGACCACATGCTGGAACTCCTCGCGCGGCACGCCCTGTTCGACCTCGACGTGACGGTCACGGGCGACCTGCACGTGGACCAGCACCACACCACCGAGGATGCGGGCATCGCGCTGGGGCAGGCCTTCGCGCAGGCCCTCGGGGCGAAGCGCGGCATCCGCCGCTACGCCGACCTGCACATGCCGATGGACGAGACGCTGACCCGCGTCGCCGTCGACATCTCGGGCCGGCCCTTCCTGGTCTTCCGCACGGAATTCGCCCGCGAGAAGATCGGCCAGTTCGACACCGAGCTGGTGCGCGAGTGGTTCCAGGCCTTCGCGATGAATGCCGGCATCACGCTCCACGTCGAGACGCTCTACGGCGAGAACCAACACCATATCGCCGAGAGCTGCTACAAGGGGCTGGCGCGTGCGCTCCGCCACGCGGTCTCCGTCGATCCGCGCGAGGGTGACCGGGTGCCGTCGACCAAGGGCTCGCTCTAAACGGACTTGCGTTGGGGGCCAGCGCTTCGTCCGCTTAGGCTCTTGATACGTCGCGGGTTCTTGTCGCAGAACCGCGGCCAGTTTTGCGGAACCTGCTTCGAGGGGCGGTCGCGCCGCGCGAGAAGGGCCGGGGAAACCATGATGCCGACCTACACGCTGCACCTGTCCGACGAGGTCGATCCCGGCGCGCCCGACGCCCTCGACCGGGCCAAGCTGGTGGCCGACCGCTTCATCTGGCCGGCCTTCTGGTTCACGGCCCTGTGGTTCTTCTGGCACCGGCTCTGGCTCGCCGGGCTTCTCGTGCTGGCCGCGGAGGTGGCGGCCTGGGCGATCGGCGCCAGCCTCGGCCTGTCGCCCCTGGCGGGGTTCGTGGTGACGCTGTTGCTGTCGCTCCTGATCGGGCTCGAAGCCTCCTCCCTGCGTCGCTGGACCTACGAGCGCAGCGGGCGCCCCTTGCGCGACGCGGTCACCGCCTCGGACGCCAAGGAGGCGGAGGTGAAGCTCGTCGGCCGCTGGCTCGACCGCCACGGCCCGGCCGCCCCTTCCGCCCCGCCGCGCATGCCCCCCTATGCCAAGACCGGCAGCCCCGCCCTCGGCCTGTTCCCCGAGGCGGATGGGCACCGGTGACGGCATCGCGAGAACGGGAGGAGATCCGGTGAGCGCCGGAACCGTCGCCATCATCGATTACGGGTCGGGCAACCTGCACTCGGCCGCCAAGGCCTTCGAGCGCGCGGCGCGCGAGGCGGGGCTCGACGGCACGCGCATCGCCGTGACCTCCGATCCCGCCGCGGTCGCAGTGGCCGACCGGGTGGTGCTGCCGGGCGTCGGCGCCTACGCGGATTGCCGGCGCGGGCTCGACGCCGTGCCGGGCCTCGTGGAGGCGATGACGGAAGCGGCGCAGACCCGCGGCCGCCCCTTCCTCGGCATCTGCGTCGGCATGCAGCTCCTCGCCTCGCGCGGCCTCGAGTACGAGACCACCGCGGGCCTCGGCTGGATTCCCGGCGACGTGGCGCCGATCCGGCCCGCCGATCCCGGCCTCAAGGTGCCGCATATGGGCTGGAACACGCTCAGCGCGCAGCGGGAGATGCCGCTCCTCGACGGGATTCCGACCGGGGAGGGCGGCCTGCACGCCTATTTCGTGCACAGCTACGCCCTCGACGCGGCGGAGCCCGGCGACGTGGTGGCGACGAGCGATTACGGCGGGCCGGTCACCGCCATCGTGTCCCGGGGCAATGTCGCGGGCACGCAGTTCCATCCCGAGAAGAGCCAGCGGCTCGGCCTCGCGCTGATCGCCAACTTCCTGCGCTGGCGGCCGTGACGGCCGCCGGTTCCCCGACCTCAGCCCTGCGGTGACGCGCGTGATCCTGTTTCCGGCCATCGATCTCAAGGAAGGGCGCTGCGTCCGCCTTGTGCAGGGCGACATGGCCCAGGCCATCGTCTTCAGCGACGATCCGGCGGCGCAGGCCGCCACCTTCGTCGAGCAGGGCTTCTCCTGGCTCCACGTGGTCGATCTCGACGGCGCCTTCGCGGGCGCGCCGATGAACGCCGCGGCCGTGGACGCGATCCTCGCCGCCGTGACGATCCCGGTGCAGCTCGGGGGCGGCATCCGCGAGATGCGCACCGTCGAGGGCTGGCTCGCCAAGGGCGTGAGCCGGGTGATCATCGGCACGGCCGCGGTGCGCGATCCGGCCTTCGTGCGCGAGGCGGCGCGGCGCTTCCCCGGCCGGATCGCGGTCGGCATCGACGCCAAGGACGGGCGCGTCGCCGTGGAAGGCTGGGCCCAGACCTCCACCGTGACGGCCGAGGAGCTCGGACGCCGCTTCGAGGATGCGGGCGTCGCGGCCATCATCTACACGGACATCGCCCGGGACGGCATTCTCAAGGGCCTCAACATCCCGATGACCCTGGCGCTGGCGCAGGCCGTGAGCATCCCGGTGATCGCCTCCGGCGGTCTCGCCTCCATCGAGGACGTGCACCGCATCCTGGAGCCGGATTGCGCGCTCCTCGCCGGCGCCATCACGGGCCGCGCCCTCTACGACGGGCGCATCGACCCGCGCGAGGCGCTCGCCGCCATCCGGCGGGCCGGGGAGGCACGCCGCGCGGGAGCGTGATAGGCTCGCGCCCCAGGAGCCACGATCATGACGGTTGCCGCCTGTCCCGCCGCGCCGAGCCGCGCGGGCCATGACGACGATCTCGACAGCCGGGCCATGGAGCAGGCCGCGCTGTCGCGCGCCGGTGACCTCGCCGCCCTCGACCGTGAGAATCTGACGGAGGAGATCGAACGCTTGGGCCGGAGCGAGTTCAACAGCCTCGTGAGCGCGTGGCGGGTGGTGCTCCCCATGCCGAAGTTCGATCACCGGCCGACCCGCGCGACGCGGAGCCGGGCTCCGTCGATCGCGGGGCATCGCGACAACGCAGCGGACGTTCTGCGGGACCATCCGGGCCTGAAGAGCCGCTTCGGCGAGGCGCTCGATCGCGTCTATCGGAAGGCGAGGGTGGAGGCGGCCCGGGAAACCGGCCTTCCGCCGTCGGGCCCTCCCGAACGCCGTCCCTCCACGCGCGAGGCGATGCTGGCCCGCCCCTTCCCGATCGATCCCGTCTCGCCGTCCGCGTGAAGCCATGCTCAAGACCCGCATCATCCCCTGCCTCGACGTCAAGGACGGCCGCGTCGTCAAGGGCGTCCAGTTCCTCGAATTGCGCGATGCCGGCGATCCGGTGGAGGCCGCGAAGGCCTACGACCAGGCCGGCGCCGACGAACTCTGCTTCCTCGACATCACGGCGAGCCACGAGGCCCGCGGCATCCTGCTCGACGTGGTGCAGCGCACGGCGGAGGCCTGCTTCATGCCGCTCACCGTCGGGGGCGGCGTGCGCACGGTCGAGGACATCCGCGCGCTGCTGCTCGCCGGCGCCGACAAGGTCTCGATCAACACCGCGGCCGTGAACAATCCCGACTTCGTGGCCGAGGCGGCGGAGAAGTTCGGCGCCCAGTGCATCGTGGTGGCGATCGACGCCAAGCGCGTCTCCGCTCCGGGCGAGCCTCCGGCCTGGGAGATCTTCACCCATGGCGGGCGCCGGGCCACCGGGATCGACGCCGTGGACTTCGCCCGCACGGTGACGGCGCGGGGGGCGGGTGAACTCCTCGTCACCTCCATGGACCGGGACGGGATGCGCTCCGGCTACGATCTCGGCCTGACCCGGGCCATCGCCGACGCGGTCAGCGTCCCGGTGATCGCCTCCGGAGGCGTCGGCGGCCTCGACGATCTGGTGGCCGGCGTGACCCAGGGCCATGCCAGCGCGGTGCTCGCCGCCTCGATCTTCCATTTCGGTGAGGCGACGGTGGCGCAGGCCAAGGCCCACATGGCGGCGGCCGGCCTCGCCATGCGGCTCGACATCTGAGCCGCGCCTGCGCTCACGACGCGTTCGGATAGGCCGCCGAGGCGGTGAGCCGCACGCTCACCCAGAACATCGAGAACGGATAGGCGATCGCCACGCTGGTGACGCTCGCCGTGCCGAGCGTGGCGCCCCGGTCGACGGTGACCTGCGCCGCCGTGAGGTCGGCGAGCCCGCGGGACGCGGCGACCGTGACCGCGTAGCAGACGCCCTGATCGGCACTGCCGCAGGCTCCCCCCGTGCTGGCGCAGGCCGAGGCCGCGAGCGCGATGCAGCGCGCCGCCTCGCCCGCGGCAGCCTGCAGGATGCTCTGCTTCCAGAAGGCGATCGCGAGGGCCGACACGCCGCAGAAAATGACGACCACGAGCGGAAGGATCAGGGCGAAGTCGACGGCGAAGCTGCCGGACGTCTCGTCCCGGCCGAGTCGCCGCATCACTGGATCCTCACGATCACGCGGTCCGACGTTCCGGTGAAACCGGCGAACACCGCGCTCGTCGGAACGACCGGCGCGTAGGGCACGGTGACCGAGATGGTGGCGAACTTTCCGGATGTGACGGAATCGCCGCAGGAGGTGCTCGACGGCCCCGTGCTGGTCCATGTCGGCGGGGAGCCGGCCACGCAGTAGTACCGGCCGAAATTCCCGCTCCCCTCCGCATTGTTGTACAGGACGGTGACGGTGGCCGCGGCGAGCTGGGGCGAACTGCCCCGGATGATCGCGGTGATGGCGCCGGTCAGGGCCGGCAGGCCGCTGCCATCGACCCCCCGCCCGGCGCTGATCGCGTAGGACGCGGCCGCGGAGATCGCGTTGACGAGCTGCAGGGTCTGCGTGAACGCCCGGCAGAGATCGAACACGCTCAGCAGCAGGACGAGGAGCAGCGGGGTCGCGGCGGCGAACTCGACCACCGCCACGCCGCTCCGGTCTCGCCATGCAAGCCGCGCGGGCCATCGGGCCGACCGGTGCCGCGGCCTTGCGGATGCCGGGGCGGCCGATGCGCGGCGCGTGCTCATGGGGCCACCTCCGATCTCATACGGTTTCCGGATGATCGCTTCGCGATGCGGAAACCGGCCTCGCTCAGGCGCCGCGCGGGCTCGTGATACGGTTTCCGAAAGTGATCTTCCGGAAACCGTATCATTGGACGAGTGTGTAGCCGGCGCCATTCGCCGGCACCGTGAGGCCGGAGCAGGGCGCCATGGCGAGCTGTGCGGATTGGTAGATGTCGACGACGCCCGCGATCACGCCGAAGCAGCCCCCGCTCGGATAACGGACGATCTGCTTGCCGTAGATCGAGGCGTTCGTTCCGGGCGCGTAGACGATGCCCGACAGGGTGTCGGTGACGGCGCTCGACTGATAGAGATTGAAGGCGCCGCCGAACACGGCGAAGAGGACGTTGCGGTAGCCGTGGCGGGGATTGAGCCCGGTCGGCGCCGTGGCGTTCATCGTCCCTATCCCGAGCAGGCTCACGGTGCCGCCCTGAAGCGCGAAGGTGACGCCGGAGGCGGTGAGGGAATCGGCCGTGAGCGAGAAGCTCCCGCCCGCCATCGCCACCGTCGCCGATCCGTCGATGGCCGAGCCTCCGGCGCCGAACGTCATGCTGGCCCCGCCGAGCGTGACACTGCCGCCGTAGAAGCTGACGTCGCCCACCCCGAAGCTCGTCGTGGAGCCGGTGCCGAGCGTGAGGGAGCCGCCGGAGAACGCGTAGGGCCCCGTCCCGAAGCTCATCCGGCCGCCGCTGTTCGTCACCGTGCCGCCGTAGAAGAGGAACGGCCCGTCGCCGACCTGCATCTCGCCCGCCGCGGCGTTCGCGATGCCGCCGCCCCAGAGATGGAATGCACCGTTGCCGATCACGAGCCGGCCCGGACCGTTGGTGATCGTTCCGCCGTTGAAGTAGTGCGGACCGTCCCCCAGCCGCAGCGTGCCGCCGCCCGTATTGATCACGCCGGCGCCCGCGACGAGGCGCCCGGCCCCGAGCGTCATGCTTCCGCCGGCGCTGTTGTCGAGGTTTCCCCGGATCGAGTAGGTGGCGTTGCCGAAGGTCAGGCTGCCGGTGCCGTTGGTGACCGCGCCGGTCACCGCGAAGGTGACGTCGGTGCCCGACGTCACGAAGGTCGCCGATGCACCCGTGTTGAGCTGGATCGACCCGCCGATCGCGTAGCAGCCGGGCGCGAAGGTGAGCTGGTTCAGCCCGGACAGGACGAGACTCCCGGACAGGGTGGTCGGAGAGGCGCAGCCAGGGTCGGGAGCCCCGTTGCCGGTGAAGGTGAGGCTGGCGTTGGTCGCCTTCACGGTGCCGTAGCGCGTGGCTTGGCCGAGGGTGGCCGCAACGCCGACATAGGTCCTGTCCGCGCCGGACGGGATGGTCGGCGAAAGGAGCGCGGCGGGCGAGATCGCGCCGTAGGGCCAGCCCGGGCTGAACATCGCCGCGAGCCGGGCTTTCAGCGCAATGATGACCGGGTTCGCGGCGAGCGTGTCGGTCACCGAGCCGCCATAGGTGAAGGCGCTCGACGCGGGCGAGTAGGTCGCGCCGGGGCACAGAAAGGCTGCCTCCTGCGATTTCGTGTAGCCGACCGTGACGCCCTTGGCCTTCAGGAGGGCCGTATGACAGACGTAGAGCCAGGTCTCGGCGGCCAGATTGCACGACGGCCCTTTGACGATCGCGGCGTTGTAGATGTTCACGGCGCCGATCAGGGAGGCCGCGCAGGCTCCGTGCGTGCTGCCGGTGATCTCCGCCCAGGCATTCGCGCCGATGGTCGCGCTCTGCGAATTCGAGAAGAGGCTTCCGGTCAGCAGCGTCAGGTTCCGGGCAACCCTTGCCCGAATGGCGCCGTTGCCGCTGCCGTTCGGAGAGGAGACAGCCGTCACGACCATGTCGTCCGCGCGCAGGCCGTTGATGACGGCAATGTTGAGTGCCGTATTGCGAGCCGTTGTGCTGAGGGCGCCTCCCTGGATGGGGGACGACGTCGCGGCCGCCGCCATGGTCGCGATATCTGCGATCCGTTGCGCCTTGAGGCGCTCCACGTAGAGCCGCGACAACTCGATGACAACGGCGGTGATACCGATGATCACCATCAGCACCATCGCGATCGTCACGGTCATGCTTCCATCGCCGCTCGACCGAAAACGCCGCAGGGTATCGGTCAGGAACGCGCGCATGAACCTCAGTTTCGCTCTCTCATACCTAGAGCGGCAACCGATCACTCGGTAATCGATCGCCGCTCCAAGCCTTTGATTGAACGTGCTTCCTCTCGTCGAACCGGGATCCATTTCGTCGGGAAGCGCTCTAGCCGATATGACCTTACGTAAGAAATATTAATTTTTTGTTTATACAGACCACGGCAGACCGCTCATGTCCCGTGGCGGGCGGATGACTTTATGCATCCCTTGCGTTGCAACCAACAATCTCGCCTGCCGTATCGCGACTGATCTCAAGATCTACCCCGATGTTCGGATCGGGCCGGCATATCCCGCCGCCCGTGAGGTGAGCGCGCCTCCAGTCGCCGCTTGACCTGGGATCCCGCGCGGCACAAGGCTCCGGTCTCCGACCGCTTCCGGGCCGGATGCCGACGTGACAGATCCGATGACTTCTTTCAGCCTCGCCGACCTCGACCTGATCGTCCGCAGCCGGGCGGCCACCTCTCCGGAGGAGTCCTACACGGCGAAGTTGATCGCGGCCGGGCCGGCCAAGCCGGCGAAGAAGCTCGGCGAGGAGGCGGTCGAGGCGGCCATCGCCGCCGTGCAGGGCGACCGCGCCGGTCTCGTGTCGGAGAGCGCGGATGTGCTCTACCATCTCCTGGTGGTGCTGGCCGGAGCCGGCATCCCGCTGGAGGACGTCATGGCGGAACTGGAGCGGCGCACGGCGCAGGGCGGGCTGGCCGAGAAGGCCGCACGGAGGCAGCCGTGAACGAGCGGCCCGCGCTGTCGACCACGCCGGCGCAGGCGGAACTCGCCGCCAGCCTCGACGACGCGACCGACCATCTGTCGCCCTACCGCGTCTTCTCCCGCGAGGAATGGGCGCAGCTGCGCGCCGACACGCCGCTGACCCTCACCGCCGAGGAGGTGCTGCGGCTGCAATCCCTCAACGATCCGATCTCCCTGGAGGAGGTCGTGGCCATCTACCTGCCACTGTCGCGGCTGCTCTCGCTCTACGTCGCGGCCACGCAGGGGCTGTTCAAGGCGACCCAGCGCTTCCTCCTCGCCGAGCGCGAGGTGAAGGTGCCCTACATCATCGGCGTCGCCGGATCGGTGGCGGTCGGCAAGTCGACCACCGCCCGCGTGCTGAAGGCGCTGCTCGCCCGCTGGCCCAACACGCCGAAAGTCGATCTCGTCACCACGGACGGCTTCCTCCTGCCCAACGCGGAACTTGGCCGCCTGGACCTGATGGAGCGCAAGGGCTTCCCCGAGAGTTACGATACGCCGACGCTGCTGCGCTTCCTCGCCGACATCAAGGCCGGCAAGCGCCACGTGGCGGCCCCGCTTTACTCACACCTCGTCTACGACGTCGTGCCGGGTGAGACGACGGTGGTCGACCGCCCGGACATCCTCATCGTGGAGGGCCTCAACGTCCTCCAGCCGGCCCGCCTGCCGCGCGACGGCACCGCGATCCCGTTCGTGTCCGACTATTTCGACTTCTCGGTCTATCTCGACGCGCACGAGGACGACCTGCACCGCTGGTACGTCAACCGCTTCCTGCGCCTGCGCCACACCGCCTTCCGCGATCCGCTCTCCTATTTCCGCAAATATGCCGAGGTCACGGAGGAGGAGGCGCTCGCTATCGCGGATGGGTTGTGGTCCCGCATCAACCTGCCCAACCTGCGCGAGAACATCGTGCCGACCCGGCAGCGGGCGAGCCTGATCCTGGCCAAGGGCGCGAGCCACCGCATCGAGAGCGTGGCGCTCCGGCGGCTGTGAGCCCGCTGCCGGTCGGGAGCCCGCGGACGATCCGGATTCCCGAGCATCGCGAAGAGGATGCAGCCCCGGACGGTCGAAACCCCGCGCAGGACCGCGTCGCCCGCGATTTCGGACCGGGTGGACCATGCGGAAGGTAAGTCAGCCGCCGCGTCGAGATGCAACCCGTGGCTTTGCAACCACTCAAAACATCTGCTCGGGTCGTGTTCCGCATATCGGCGTAACACCGCCTTAACTGCGTCGCCGCTAGTCTCGTCGGCATGGATCCCGCCTGCCTTCGGCTTCCGCGTCATGCCCGTGCGTTCTTCGCGTGAAGTCCATGGCCCGGATGGGACGGCGCCTCCCATGCGGACCGCGCTCGAGGATCTCCTCGCGCTGGCCCGCGGCAGCTTCCGCGTGCCGATCGCGCTCCTCACGCTGCCGGACGGCGCGCCGCCGCTGATCGCGGGCCGCGCGGCCGATGCGGAGAGCCTCGCGGCCTGCGGCCTCCTGCGGGCCGTCTCCAGGTCGGGCGGGCGCCTCACGATTCCCGACGCGCGCGACGATGCCCGCCTCCGGGTGGATCCGGTGGTGGCAGGCCCCTTGCGCCTGCGCTTCTACGCCGGGCGGACCGTCCCGACGCACGACGGCCCGGCGATCCTCTCCCTGTTCGGCCGCCGGCCGCGCCGGCTCTCGCGGGCCGACGAGGCCCGGCTCGACCACTTGGCCAGCCTCGCCGCGCGGTTGCTGCGCGACCAAGCGGAGGCCCGCGCCATGGCGCGGGCCCTCGACGCGGAGGTCGCGCGCGCCGACGACCATGTGCAGCGCCTCGCGGATCACAGGCGGCTCTTCGACCAAGCCTGCGCGGTCGCGAAGATCGGCATCTGGCAATGCGACCTCGCCACCGAGACGCTGAGCTGGACCGACGCGGTCTACGACCTGTTCGAACTGCCGCGCGGCGGGGCGGTCACCCGGGCGGAGATCTTGCGGCTCTACACGCCCGAATCCCTCCGGGCGATGGAGACCGCGCGCGCCCGGGCGATCCGCGAGCGCAGCAGCTTCACCCTCGACGCGGAGATCGTCACCGCCCGCGGCAACCGCCGCTGGATGCGCCTCACGGGCAATGTCGAGTGCGAGGGCGACCGGCCCTCGCGCATCTTCGGCATGAAGCAGGACATCACGGCGGAGCGCACGCTGTGGGAGCGCACCCGCTTCCTCGCCGAGACCGACGTGCTCACCGGGCTCGCCAACCGCGGCCTGTTCCAGGCGCGGCTCGCGGCCCTTGATGCGCCGCGGCCCGACTCCCGGATCGGCGCGCTGCTCCTCATCGATCTCGACGGCTTCAAGCCCGTCAACGACACCTACGGCCATGCGGCGGGCGATGTCTGCCTGCGCGAAGTAGCGGACCGGCTGCGGATGGTCTGCCGGGAGGCCGATCTCGTCGCCCGGATCGGCGGCGACGAGTTCGCGGTCCTGCTCGGGCCGTCGACAGACCCCGCGGCGGGCGAGCGGGTGGCGATGCGGATCGTGGGCACGCTCAGGGCCCCGATCACCCTCGGCGACCACGCCGTGCGGCTCGGCGCCTCGGTGGGCATCGCCGTTCCGGACGGATGCGGCGGGCCGGACCTGTTCGTGCGGGCCGACCTCGCCCTCTACGCCGCAAAGGCGGCCGGGAAGAACACGTTCCGCGCCTTCACCCCCGACATGCGCAGCAAGGGCGACCGCCGCGCCGCGGCGGCGGCCGCGGTGACGGCCGCCCTGAGCGAGGAGCGCGTTGCGGTGCTGTTCCGCCCGCGGCTCGGGCTGGCGGATCGCGGCCTCGTCGGCATCGAGGCCGTCCCGCGGGTGCAGGGGCCGCCGGGTGAGGAGATCGGCGATCCCTTCGCGGCCGCGGCCTCCGAACCCGCCGCGATGATGCGGATCGGCACCTGGACCATCGACCAAGCCCTGCGGCACGCGGCCGCCTTCGCGGCTGCCGGGTTGTCCTGCGCCCGCCTCGCCATCCCGGTGAGCGGGCTGCAATTGCGGGGGCCGGGTTTCGGGGAGGATTTCCTCGCCCGCGTGATCCGGCACGGGCTCGATCCCCGCGCCGTCGAGATCGCGGTGGCGGAGAGCGTCTTCGCCGAGGGCGAGCCGGGACAGGCGCGCGCGGCCCTGCAGCGGCTGCGCCAGGCGGGCCTGCGCGTCATCTTCGATGCCCCGGGCAGCGTCGCGGCGGTGCTCGGGCGGCTGCGCAACGATCCCGTCGACGCCGTGAAGATCGACCGGGTTCTCACCCAGCGCTTCCTGGCCTCGCCCCTCGACCGCGCGATCCTGGATGCCGTCCTGCGCTTCTGCGCGGGCCTCGCCATCGATGTCGTGGCGGACGGTGTCGAGACGGAGGCGCAGCGCGAGGGCCTTCTCGCGGTCGGCTGCACGATCGGCCAGGGGCCGCTGCTCGGCGAGCCCTGGCCGGCGGCACAGGCCGCGTCCTGGCTCCCTCCCGCCGACATGGCCCAGCAGGTGGCCTGATCCGGGGCCGATCGGCCCTCCGCCACCTCACCCGAGATCGCGCGCGTGCTGGACCGCGAAATGGGTGAGTTCGGTGAGCGTGCCGAGGCCGAGGCGCTGGCGCAGGGCCGCGCAGGCATTGGTCACGGTCTTGTAGCTCACCGACAGGTCGCGGGCGATGGCCGCGTAGGTCCGCCCCTCGGCGAGCAGGGCGAGGATGCGGCGCTCGCGTACGCTCAGCTGCCACAGGGCGGTGCGGCGCGGATCGCGGCGCAGCAGCGCCACCTCGGCCGCGATCGAGGGATCGAGATAGGGCCGGCCGGCCTGCACGCGCTCGACCGCCCGGAGCAGATCGTCGGCCGGCGCGTCCTTGAGCACGTAGCCGAGGGCTCCGCATTCGAGGGCGCGGGCGATGACGACCGGATCCGCATGCATGCTGAAGACGAGCGTGCGGGTGGCGAGGCGGCGCTCCGCGATCCGCCGCAGCAGGGCGAGCCCCGCGAGGTCGCGGCCCGGAAAGGCGAGGTCGATCACCGCGAGATCGGGCCGGTGGCGCAGCACGACGCGGTAGCCCGCGGCCGGGCTCGCGGCGACCCGGATCTCCGCGCCGGTCTCCTCCAGCAGGCGGCGGCAGCCCTGGAGCACGATCGGATGGTCGTCGACGATGAGGATCGTGGTCACGCCGGGGACATCTCCGGGCCGTCGGGGGCGTCCGTCCCGGCCGCATCCACGGGGATCACCGCCGCCAGCACGGTTCCGGCGTCCGAGCCGGGCCTGTCGAGCGTGAGGCTGCCGCCGAGCGCCTCGACGCGCTCGCGCATGCCGGGCAGACCGCGGCCGGCCTTGGTTTCGGGGCGCAGGCCGATCCCGTCGTCGGCGACGCGGATCACGAGCGAGGCGGCCTCCTCCGCGGCCCGCACGGCGATCCGGCGAGCCTGCGCATGGCGCATGGCATTGGTGACGCCCTCCTGCACGCAGCGATAGGCGGTGAGGTCCACCAGATCGCCATAGCTGCGCCGCAGGGCCCGGAAGTCGCCCTCGATCGCGATGCCGGGATTGTGCCGGGCGAGATCGCGCAGCAGCAGATCGAGGCAGGCATTGAGGGGCGCCTGTCCGAGGCCGGCCGGCCGCAGGCGGCTGAGCAGCGCCCGATTGATGGTCTGCACCCGCTTGACGATGGCGGCGATGTCGTCGGTGCGCTGCTGCAACCGGAGGCGGGCGGGATCCTCCAGCGTTCCGGCGATGCGGCCGATCGAGGCCGCGTTGGCTTCGAGGGCGAACAGGCAGGGCCCGAATTCGTCGTGCAGTTCGAGGGCGGTGCGGCGGCGCTCGTCGTCCTGGGCGGTGAGGAGCTGGCGGTTGAGCTGGCGGTTGGCCGCCCGCGCACCCTCCAGCGCCTCGGCGAGACGGTTGAAGCGGGCGGCGATCACCGCGAGTTCACGGGTGTCCGGGCGCTCCAGGCGCGGGCTGTAATCCTGCTGCTCCAGGCGCGTCAGCCCTTCGGCGAGGCGCTCCAGCGGGCGCAGCAGGCGCCCGAAGGCGAAGAACAGGATCGCCAGCATGGCGATGCTCAGGGTCGCCCCCGTGAGACCGAGCGCCACCGCGTAGCCCCAGACCTCGTCGATCTCGTCGGAGGGCTCCGTCGTCACGATGGCGGTGCCGATCCGGCGGCCCTGGAGCACCAGGGGCACCTCGTGGCTCAGGACCGGCGGCGCGATCAGCCGCGCGAACCATGCGGGCGCTCGCCGCCGGGCCTCCGGTCCGCTGCCGGGCCGCTCCTCGACCACGGCCTGGTTCGCGTCGAGCAGGCGCACGCGGACGTGGCGCAGGGCCTGGAAGCGCAGGGTGAGCACCCGGAACAGGCCGGGCACCGGCGCGTCCTGCATGAGCTGCAGGGTCTCGGCCACCAGGGGCTCGGCGACGGCGATGGAGGCTGCGGTCTCGACCTGCGTCGCCGTGCGGGCCTTGATGATGATCACCGCCCCCGACACGGCCGCCGCCACGAGGTTGATGAGCACCACGACGACCATCAGGCGCGCCCGCATCGGCCGCCCGGACCAGAGCGACGGCAGGCGCCGCCGGGAATCGGCCGCGGCGGCTGGGACGGGCTCGGAGATCATGCGGACGATGGATTCCGGCCGGGCGTTGCGAGCCCGGCCCCTCAGCAGTCGGGACAGCTTCGTCCCATGTCTTCGTCCCATGTCAATGGGCGGCCATGGCGCGCGCAGGGCCCTCGCTCCGGCGATGGCCCTGACGGGCTACCACGTCACGCGCACGCCGCCATAGACCGAGAGCGGCTGGATCAGGGTCGTCGTGCGCGGGTCGTTGAGCGCGTAGCGGTTGGCGAACAGCTCGCCCGGCTCCGTCCGCTCCAGGAAGGTCCCGAAATTCGCGACCCGCGTGTTGAACAGGTTCGTCACCATCCCGAACACCTCCACGTTCTTCGTCAGGATGAAGCTCGTGTTCAGGTTCGCGACCGCATAGGCCGGGAGCTTGCGGTTCAGGTTCGACTCGTCGCCCCGGTAGTACGACGAGGAGAACGCCGCCACGTTCATGCCGAAGCGCCATTGCGGCGTGATCGCATAGTCGAAGCCGGCCTTGATCTGGTGCTCGGGCACCAGCGGCAGCTTGTTGCCCGGCCGCACCGTGATCAACCCGTCATCCGCCAGCGGGTTGTTGGGCGAGGACAGATCGCCGTTGAACTGGAAGGTCGCGTCGATCAGCGCGTAGTTCGCGTAGAGCCGCAGGCGCTCGCCCACATACTCCGCCGCCACCTCGATGCCCTGGCGCTGCGTCGCCGGCACGTTCACGAAGTAGCCGCGCGCCGCGTTGCCGGGCACCGCGATCTGCAGGATGTCGTTGGTGAGGTCCGTGCGGAAGAAGCCGAGCTTGTAGTTCAGCAGGCCGCCCTCGTAGACGTCCGGCACCGTGCCGCGGAAGCCCGCCTCGTAGGTGCGCGCCTCGACCTGCTTGAGCGGCGGATCGGCCACCAGCGAGTTCGGCAGCAGGCAGGGCCGGTCGGGATTGGCGCAGGCCAGTTCGAGCGGCGTCGGCGCCCGGTTCGATTCCGAGTAGCCGCCGTAGAGCGTCAACCAGGGGAAGAAGCGGTAGGTCAGGCCCGCGATCGGGTTGATGCGGTTGAAGTAGTGGGTGCCGGTCACGTCCGGCGAGAAGCCGGTGAGGTCCTGCGTGGTGATGCGCGCGAAGTTGAGCCGGGCGCCCGCGGTGAGCGAGAGCTGCTCGGTGACGTCGAAGGTGTCGAGGGCGTAGAGGCCCATGTAGAGGTTCGAGCCGGTCACGCTGCTGGGCGCGATGCCGAGCGCCGCGGCGGTGCGGATCGGCCCGAGGCCGAGGCCCGGGATCGCGCCGTAGGTCGGGTTGTTCGGATCGGTGGTGACGCGCAGATCCGGGTTGATCACCCCGAGCGTGCTGCCCGACTTGAAGCCGTAATTGGCCGCATCGATGCTGCCGCCGACGATGAAGGTGTTGGAATGGTCGAACACCCGGTCGCGGTTGGTCGCCTGGAGCGAGCCGCCGTAGCCCGTCGCCTCCGTGCGCACGGTGTCGAGCGTGCCGTAGGGGATGCCGGCGCGGAACGGGACGGTCTGGCCGTTCGGGCCCACGATCAGGAACTGGTTGCGGAACTGCGCCTGGGTCTGGCCGGGCTGGATCGAGAAGCCGTCATCCTCGAAGCACAGGAAGCCGCGGAAGTTCGAGCGCGTGCTGCAATTCTCGAAGTTGCCGTCGTTGCCGTCGATCACGAACTGGCTGAAGCGGCGCACATACGCATTGCCCGAGAGATCCCAGGTCGGCGAGAGGTTGACCTTCCCCGTCACCTGGATCTGGCCCATCTCGGTGTCGATGGATTGCGGGTAGGTGAAGATCGCCCGCTCGTTGACATGGGTGAAGTCGACGGGCGAGGCGGCGGCGGCGCCGAAGAAGGTCTTGGCGCCCGTGGCGATCAGGTGGAACTCGGAATCGGGGCTGCGATAGCCGAGATCGGCGTAGACGCGGCCGATCTCGGAGGGGGATTGGTAGCGCCAGCCGTCGTCCTTGAGGCCCTCGCCCGCGAAATAGAGGCTCCAGGGGCCGAAGACCTCGCCGTATTGCAGGGTGCCGAGGATGCGGCCGTCCGAGCCGCCGATCACCGAGACTTCCTTGCCCTGCCACGTGAAGCCGTTCTTCATCTCGATGTTCACGGCGCCGCCGAGCGCGTTGAGACCGAAGATCGGGTTGCCGGTGACGATGTCCATGCGGTTGATGGCGACCTGCGGGATGAGGTCCCAGTTCACCACGTCGCCGAAGGCTTCGTTGATGCGGGTGCCGTTCTGGTAGACGGCGAGGCCCTGGGGGGCGCCCTGGAGCGGCGAGGCGTCGAAGCCGCGATAGGTGAGGGTCTGGCGGAAGCTGTTGCCCTGGCCGTCGGAGAGGCTCACGCCGGGGGTGGTGCGGGCGAGGGTGAAGGTGGGGTCGAGGGTGGCGCGGTCCTGCTCGAACTGGCGGGCGGTGACGGTCTCGACCGTGAAGGGCACCTTGGAGAGGGGCAGGGCGCCGCCGGAGATCACCGGGGCACCCGTCCCGGAGGAGCGGCTGATGCCGCCTGCTCCCGCCACGGGGGTGACGGCGACGACGTCGATCTGGTCGAGGGCGATGGTGCTGCCCTGCGCAAGGGCTTGGCTCGCCAGTCCCAGCGCACCGCACGGCACCAGGATCGTCGTCACCAGCAGCCCACGCCGCAATCCAACCATCGTTCCCTCCGCCACTCGACACCATGTCCCGTCCGCGACGGGCATGCTTGAGGTTCGGATACCGAACTTGGCCGTTCAGCGGCAATCCCGAACGGGACATCCTCGAACAACAAACACCGTTCAGGCCATGGTCCGCGACGGGTCGATACTGTGCGTGATGTTTCTGCCACGGCTCAAAGTACCATGGCCGGCGCGGCCGGGATAATGTGGCAATTGGCTTTGCTTCTTATCCCGAGACGAAACGCAGCGGAATCCGCCGTCTAGTCTCCGAGCCCGAAGAGCCGTTCGAGGAAGTTGCGGTCCTCCCGGCTCGGGCCGCCGCGCGGCGGGGCCACGGGGCGCGGCGGGGCCTGCGGTTCGCCGAGCAGGTCCCCGATCACGGCGCCGATGCCGCCCTGGTCGGGAGCGGCCGAGGCCACGGTCCCGGTGCCGCGCCGCCAGCGGGCCGCGCCGGGCAGGGCCGCGACCTTGTCGTTGCGCAGGGCCGTGGTCATGAAGCGGTTCCAGACCTCGGCCGGCAGGTTGCCGCCGCTCACGCGCTTCGTGGCCTCGCCGTCGTCGTTGCCGAGCCACACCCCCGCGACCAGGCTGGTCGAGTATCCGACGAACCATGCGTCACGGAAATCCTGGCTGGTGCCGGTCTTTCCGGCGAGATCCAGGCCCGGGATATCGGCCTTCTTGGCGGTGCCGCTCACGAAGACCTCGTGCAGCATCGCGTTCATCATGCCGACGGCGTTCGGGTCGATGACGCGTCCGAGCCCGGTGGGGCTGCGCTTGTAGACGGTCTTGCCGTCCGTGGTCTTCACGCTGGTGATCACGTAGGGGATGACGCCGTTGCCGCCATTGGCGAAGGCCGCGTAGGCGCCCACGAGTTCGAGGGGCGTCACCTCCGAGGTGCCGAGCGCGATCGAGGCGTTGGCCTGGAGCGGCGAGGTGATGCCGAGGCGCTGCGCGGTCTGCACCACCGCCTTGGGGCCGACCTCCACCCCGAGCTTCACCGCCACGGTGTTGAGGGAATGGGCGAGGGCATCGCGCAGGGTCACGGGGCCCGCGTAGCTGCGGGTGTAGTTCTCCGGGCTCCAGCCCTTGAGGGTGACGGGGGAATCCTCCCGCACCGTGTCGGGCGTGAGGCCCCGCTCCACCGCCGCGAGGTAGACGAAGGGCTTGAAGGCCGAGCCCGGCTGGCGCTTGGCCGTGGTGGCGCGGTTGAACTGGCTCTGCGCGTAGTCGCGCCCGCCGACGAGGGCGCGCACGGCCCCGTCCGGCCGCATGGCCACGACCGCGCCCTGGGCGACGTTGTAGCGCGCGCCCTTCTGGTTGAGTTCGTCGACGAGCGCCTTCTCGGCGGCGGCCTGGAGGGTGGGATCGACGGTGGTGGAGACCGTGACGTCGCTCTCGATCTTGCCGACGTAATCGTCGAGCACGTCCATCACGAGGTCGGCGACGTAGTTGGCCGAGCCGCCGCCCTTGGCGCGATTGGGCTTGGCGGGCTTGTCGAGGGCGAGCTTGACCTCCTGGGGCTTGGCGAAGCCCAGTTCCTGCATGGCGGCCAGCACCTGCGCGGCGCGGGCCTGCGCGGCGGGCAGGTTGCGGTTGGGCGCGAGCCGCGAGGGCGCCTGGACGAGGCCGCCCAGCATGGCGGCCTCCGCCAGCGTCACGTCCTTGGCGGGCTTGGCGAAGTAGCGCTGGGCCGCGGCCTCCACGCCGTAGGCGCCGGCCCCGAAATAGACCCGGTTGAGGTAGAGTTCGAGGATCTCGTCCTTGGAGTATGTGTGCTCCAGCCAGAGCGCCAGGATCGCCTCCTGGATCTTGCGGGAGGCGGTGCGCTCCTGGGTGAGGAACAGGTTCTTGGCGAGCTGCTGGGTCAGGGTCGAGCCGCCCTGCGCCACCCCGCGCCGGGTCAGGTTCTGGGCGACGGCGCGGGCGATGCCGATCGGATCGATGCCGAGATGGCCGTAGAAGCGCCGGTCCTCGATCGCCACGAAGGCGCGGGGCAGGTAGGGCGGCAACTCGCGGATCGCGACCGTGCGGCCACCGGTCTCGCCGCGATTGGCGAGGAGCGACCCGTCGCTTGCCAGGATGGCGATGTTCGGCGGGCGCTTGGGCACCGCGAGCTGGTCGATCGGCGGCAGCTGCGAGGCGTGATAGGCGATGAGCCCGGCGAGCGCGACGGCGCCCCAGATGCCGAGAATCACCAGGCCGTAGACGAGGCGCCCGAGGAGCGAGCGCCGGCGGCGGGGCCGCGGGCTCGGCGCGGCCGGTTTCTTCCCGCGTGCGGATTTCGCTCGTGCCACGCTCGCCCCCGCTCGGTCGCCGCGCGTCAGGCGCAGGTCGAGGTCGGCCGGATCCGGGCGCCCCTCCGGCGTGTCGAACTTCGGCTCGACCCGGCCGCCGCGTCCCTTCGCCATATGCCCGTACCCCAATGACCCGCCAGACAATTCCCAAGGGTGGCGCGATGGCCGTCCCCGCCTCGAACGGGCCCCGAGAAAGACGCTAAATGAGGCGGGTTTAAGGGCTCTTAACCGAAAATTTTCCTTGTTTTTCCGGCGTGTTAGCCCAAGTGCGGGGCGCCTGCGACGCCGCACGCCGGAACACCCGCCTCCCTTCTCACGTTGCGCCACGCTGCACGAGACCCGGGGGAGTGGATGCTGCGCCTGCTGATCGCGGACGGAAATGATCGCGCCGGGCGCGGACGCCACGTCGAACGGTGCGGCAAGACGTCCGCGCAGACCTATGCGGGCGTGCTCCGGTCCCTGGACCGGGACCTCGCCTGCGATCTCGTCGCCCCGGCCGATGCCGACGCGGTGCTGCCCGCACCGGTCCAGGCCTATGACGGGCTCGTCTTCACCGGCTCCACGCTGCACGTGGCGGAGGGCGGCGACGCGGTGCGTCGCCAGATCGCGCTGATGCGGGAGGCGCTGACCCAGGGCGTCCCGGTCTTCGGCTCCTGCTGGGGCGTGCAGGTCGCGGCGGCGCTGGCGGGCGGGGAGGCCGGCCGCAATCCCCGCGGGCCGGAATACGGCTTCGCCCGCAACCTCGCACCGACCCGCGCGGGGCGGGATCACCCGCTCCTCGCCGGGCGTCCGCCCGCCTTCGACGCCCCGGCGATCCACGACGACGCGGTGCTGGTGCCCCCGCCGGGCAGCACGGTTCTCGTCGCGAATGGCCGCCTCGACGTCCAGGCGATCGTGATTCCCTACGCGGCGGGCCAGTTCTGGGGCACGCAGTACCATCCCGAACTCGATCTCGACGAGGTCGCCGCGATGCTCTCCCTGAGCGCGGAGGCGATCGTGGAGGCCGGGCTGTGCCGGGACGAGGCCGCGGTGGACGGGCAGGCCGAGGCCTTGCGCCGGCTGCACGCGGATCCGGCCGGACAGCCGGACCTCGCCTGGCGGCTCGGCCTCGGGGCGGAGGTGCTGGAACCGGCCCGGCGGCGCCGCGAGATCGGCAACTTCCTCGATGCGCTGGTTCGCCCGACCCGGGCCGCGCGGGGCCGTTAAGGACTCGCAGGGATCGGGTTTGCTATGATGGTGCCCCACCCATCGCCGGACCCCGGACGTGCGCTACCCGCCCCATCTGCTCGAAGAGATTCGTGCCCGGCTGCCCACCTCCGACGTGGTCGGCCGTAAGGTGCGCCTGAAGAAGGCGGGCCGGGAGTGGCGCGGCCTCTCGCCGTTCAACGCCGAGAAGACGCCGTCCTTCTACGTGAACGACCAGAAGCAGTTCTACCACTGCTTCTCGTCGGGCAAGCACGGCGACATCTTCCGCTTCCTTCAGGATACCGAGGGGCTCTCGTTCCCCGAAGCGGTGGAGCGGCTCGCGGCGGAGGCGGGGGTGACCCTGCCCGCGCCGAGCCGCGAGAGCCGCGACAGCGAGGACCGCCGCCGGGGCGCCCTGGAGGTGATGGAACTCGCCGCCGTCTTCTTCGAGGGCCAGCTCGCGTCCCGCTCCGGCACCCGCGCCCGCGACTACCTCGCGCGGCGGGGTTTGGGCGATTCGGTGCAGCGCGAATTCCGCCTCGGCTACGCGCCGGGGGAGCGCTACGCCCTGCGCGACCACCTCGCGGGCAAGGACGTGCCCGCCGACCTGATGATCGAACTCGGCCTCCTGATCGGGGGCGAGGACATCGCGGTGCCCTACGACCGCTTCCGCGACCGGGTGATCTTCCCGATTCGCGACCTGCGGGGGCGGGTGATCGCCTTCGGCGGCCGCGGGCTCGCCCCCGACGCCAAGCCGAAATACCTGAATTCCCCGGAGACCCCGCTCTTCCACAAGGGCTCTGTGCTCTACAACCACCACGCCGCCCGCCGGGCCGCCCACGACACCGGCCGGGTGATCGCGGTGGAGGGCTACGTCGACGTCATCGCCATGACCATGGGCGGCCACCCGGAGGCGGTGGCGCCGCTCGGCACCGCGCTTACCGAGGACCAGCTCGCGCTCCTCTGGCGGATGGCCGACGAGCCGATCCTGTGCTTCGACGGTGACGGAGCGGGGCGCCGCGCCGCTTTTCGGGCCCTCGACGTGGCCCTGCCGGGGCTCGTGCCCGGCAAGTCGCTGCGCTTCGCGCTGCTGCCGGAGGGGCAGGACCCCGACGATCTGCTGCGCTCGGGCGGAGCGGCGGCCCTCGACCGGGTGCTGGAGGGTGCCCGCCCCCTCGTGGAGGTTCTGTGGTCGCGCGAGACCGAGATGGCGCCCGTCGACACGCCGGAGCGCCGCGCCGGCCTCGCCCAGCGCCTGCGCGAGCTGATCGGCCAGATCCGCGACGAGACCCTGAAGCGCTACTACCGGGACGAGATCGAGGCGCGCCTGCGCACCCTCGGCCCGGCCCCGGTGCCGCGCGCGCGGCGCGAGGGCGCCCCGTTCGTGCCGCGGGGCCGCGCGCCCGAGCGGCCCGCCTCGCCGCGCTTCACCGGAGCTGCCAGTACGCGGCTCGCCCGCTCCTCCCTGTTCGCGGGCGGCCCCTCGCCCCGCGAGGCGCTCATCATCGCCATGCTCCTGGTGCATCCCGAGCTCTTGGCCGGCGAGGCGGAGGAACTCGCGGAACTCGACCTCGCGAGCGCGGACGCGAAGGCGCTGCGTCAGGCGCTGATCGACCACACGGCGGAGGGAAGGGGGGGTGACGCGACCTCCCTCAACGCGACCCTCGAACGGGTCGGCCTCACTGCGGCGGCCGGACGAATCGCCGCGCATGTGCGTCCGGGGGACCACTGGGCCCTTGACCCGCACGCCGATCCCATGCGTCTGGAAGACGCGCTCCGGCAGGCCGTGATCTTGCACCGCAAGGCCGGCTCTCTACATAGCGAGCTTCGGGCAGCCGAGCGCGCCCTCGCCGAGGAGGAGACGGAGGCGAATTTCGCGTGGCTTCGCGACGTGAAGAACCGCTTGGCGGTGGTGGCCGCCGCTGAGGCCGATGCGGACCAGGAGGCCGAGAGCGTCGCACTCCCCTGACGCGCAGGGCGCATGACGCACGAGGCGTGACTTCGAGGGCGGAACCGGGATAGTTAACAATAAGTCAAGCGTCTTGCTTGCACAATTGGAACGAGATCCGAGGGCGGCTGGGCCGAGGGCTCCGCTGCCCGTCTGTACATCACGGTGCCGACGAAGCGGGGGGCTCCCTCCCGCTCGGGCGGGCCGGCACCGGAACCATAGGCTGATCATGGCGACGAAGGCAACGGAACGAGAAGAGACCGAAGCGGCCCCGGAGCAGCAGACCGACGGGCCGCTCCTCGACCTGACGGATGCCTCCGTCAAGCGGATGATCAAGCTCGCCAAGAAGCGCGGCTACGTGACCTATGACGAGCTGAACGAGGTTCTGCCGCAGGAGGAATTCACCTCCGAGCAGATCGAGGACGTGCTCGGTCAGCTTTCCGAACTCGGGGTGAACGTCGTCGAGGCCGAGGAGGCCGACGACGGCCAGGGCGAGGGCGCGACCGGCGAGGCCGCGGCCGAGGACGAGGAGGCGAGCGAGGGGACCGAGGTCGCCGAGGTCGCTCAGAGCCGGCCGGCGGTGCTGCGCACCGAGACCACCAAGGAGCCCACCGACCGCACGGACGATCCCGTGCGCATGTACCTGCGCGAGATGGGCTCGGTGGAGCTGCTCTCGCGCGAGGGCGAGATCGCCATCGCCAAGCGCATCGAGGCCGGGCGCGAGGCGATGATCGCCGGGCTCTGCGAGAGCCCGCTGACCTTCCAGGCCATCATCATCTGGCGCGACGAGCTGGTCGATGGCCGGGTGCTCCTGCGCGACATCATCGATCTCGAAGCGACCTATGCGGGACCGGATGGCCGCGGCGGACCCGCCGAGGGCGAGGTGGAGAGCGAGGGCGACGCGCCCGAGGGCGACATGCCGCCGCCGGAAGGCGACGGCGACGAGGACGACCTCGAGAACAACGTCTCGCTCTCGGCCATGGAGGCCGAGCTGAAGCCGCGCGTGCTCGAGACCTTCGACGCGATCGCCGAGAACTACCGCAAGCTGCGCCAGGTCCAGGCCGCGCAGGCCGAGACGCGCCTGCAGGGCGGCGGCGCCAGCGAGACGCAGGGGCGGCAGTACAGCGAGCTGAAGAGCCGCATCGTCACCGACGTGAAGTCGCTCTCGCTCAACGCCAACCGCATCGAGGCGCTGGTCGAGCAGCTCTACGACATCAACAAGCGGCTGATCTCGCAGGAGGGCCGCCTGATGCGGCTCGCCGAGAGCCACGGCGTCGCCCGCGACGAGTTCCTGCGCCACTACCAGAGCCAGGAACTCGATCCGCACTGGGTCGAGCGGGTGGGCAAGCTCGGCGGCAAGGGCTGGAAGAACTTCGTCGAGAAGGGCGCCAACGGCATCGCGACCCTGCGCGAGCAGATCATGTCGCTCGCGTCCGAGACCGGCCTGGAGATCCAGGAATACCGGAAGATCGTCCACATGGTCCAGAAGGGCGAACGCGAAGCCCGGCAGGCCAAGAAGGAGATGATCGAGGCGAACCTCCGGCTCGTGATCTCGATCGCCAAGAAGTACACGAACCGCGGCCTTCAATTCCTGGATCTGATCCAGGAGGGCAACATCGGCCTGATGAAGGCGGTGGACAAGTTCGAGTATCGCCGCGGCTACAAGTTCTCGACCTACGCCACGTGGTGGATCCGGCAGGCGATCACCCGCTCGATCGCCGATCAGGCCCGCACGATCCGCATCCCGGTGCACATGATCGAGACGATCAACAAGATCGTCCGGACCTCGCGCCAGATGCTGCACGAGATCGGCCGCGAGCCGACCCCGGAGGAGCTGGCCGAGAAGCTGGCGATGCCGCTGGAGAAGGTGCGCAAGGTCCTCAAGATCGCCAAGGAGCCGATCTCCCTCGAGACGCCGATCGGCGACGAGGAGGATTCGCATCTCGGCGACTTCATCGAGGACAAGAACGTCGTCCTGCCGATCGATGCGGCGATCCAGTCGAACCTGCGCGAGACGACGACCCGGGTGCTGGCCTCGCTCACGCCACGCGAGGAGCGCGTGCTGCGCATGCGCTTCGGCATCGGCATGAACACCGACCACACCCTCGAGGAGGTCGGCCAGCAATTCTCGGTGACCCGCGAGCGCATCCGCCAGATCGAAGCGAAGGCTTTGCGCAAGCTCAAGCATCCGAGCCGGTCGCGGAAGCTGCGGAGCTTCCTCGACAACTGAACCGACCGAGATCCCGCCTCGTGGATCGCCGAACGGCCCGGTGCGCCCGCATCCGGGCCGTTCGCCTGCCCGCCGTCAGCGGCCTGGGCGCAGCCGCCAGCGGCGGCGGGTCCGGAGCGCGCAACCCGTGCCGAGGATCGACACCGCGGCGAAGGCCGCCAGCAGGGTGCTGCGGGAGACACATTCCCCGCGCCCGGGCCATCACTCCCAGGTTTTGCCCCCATGGCGTGATGCGTGCGCCACAAGCCGGCGAACAGCCGGAGAGATGCGTTGCCTGACGTGAGACGCTGACGGCCCGCGGGCCCGCCGCCCCGACAGCCGGGAGCGGACGGCGCAACGGGGCGATGGCGAAGCCTTGCCTTGGCCGTGAAGGCTGCCCATCTCCGCCGCATGTCCCACGCTCCGCCTCCTCACCGCTCTCATCCGCTGCCGACGGCGGAGGCGGACGGGTCCGAGGCGGGGGCCATCCCGATCGGGCTGTTCCGGGCCTGCGTGGCCCTGCGCGACTGGCTGCTCAGCGAGGGCGCGCGGCTGCCCGAATCGGGTGATCTCCTGGCGGGCCTCGCCCTGCGCCTCAACGATCTCGGCGTGCCGGTCGACCGGGCGACCACCGCCATCGATGCGCTCCACTCGGAATATACGGGCGTCGGCCGGTTCTGGACCCGCGAGGGCGGCGTGTCGCTGCGCCTGTTTCCGCACGGCGAAGCCTCGGACCGGGCGCTGGCGACGAGCCCCTTCGCGCATATCTACGCCACCCGCGAGTGGCTGCTCCTCGATCTCGCCGAGACGCCCGACGACCGCTTCACCATCATCCCCGAACTGAAGGCGGGCGGCTACCGCCACTACGTGGCGATCCCACTGTTCTTCACCAACGGCACCAACAACGGCGTCACCTTCGCGACCCGCTCCCCGCGCGGCTTCTCCAATGAGAACCTCGCCATCCTGCGCTTCATCGTGCCGACCCTGTCCGCCGTGATGGAGATGCGCGGCCTCAACACGCGGCTCGACCAAGTGCTGCGGATCTATGTCGGGGACGGACCGCACCAAGCGATCCTGTCGGGTTCGATCCGCCGGGGACAGGTGGAGCGGATCCGCTCCGCCATCCTGTTCGCCGACATGCGCGGCTACACGGAACTCACGGCCTCGCTGGCGCCGGAAGCCTCGGTCGATCTCCTCAACACCTATTTCGACTGCCTCGTGCCGCCGATCGAGAGCGAGGGGGGCGAGGTGCTGAAATACATGGGCGACGGCCTGCTCGCGATCTTCCGCGAGACCGGCGACGGGCTCGGCGGCGCGGCCCAGAGCGCGCTCACCGCCGCTCAGACCGCCCTGCGGCGCCTCTCCGAAGCGAATGCCGCCGGGCGCTTCCCGGCCCGGATCGCGGCGGGCATCGCGCTCCATCACGGCGAAGCGGCCTACGGCAATGTCGGCTCGGGGGCGCGGCTCGATTTCACCGTGATCGGGCGCGACGTGAACCTCGCGAGCCGGCTCGCCAAGCTCAACAAGGTGCTGGGTGAGCCGCTCCTGATGTCGAAGCCCTTCGTGGACTTCCTGTGGGGCGATCCGGAGCCCCTGGGCAGCCACCCGCTCGACGGCTTCAGTGAGGCGATGTGCCTCTACCGGCCGGCACGGAACGGTTGACGGCGGCCCGCGCCTCGCCCACATTCCGCCTGTTCCAGGGAGATCCCCGACAAGGGGCTGAGAAACCGATGGATCGGCGTCGCGCCGATCAGCGCGGAAATCCTTCGAACCTGATCCGGCTCATACCGGCGTAGGGATTGGACGGGGTCCGCGGACCCGAGCGCTTCACCGGTTTCGACGGCGCAGATCCAATCTCGACGGGCCACCGTGGAGACGAGGGTTTGCTGATGTCTGCTCCATCCCCGATCGGCCGGCGGCGTGCCGCCGGGCCCGACCCGGCCGCCGACCGTCTGCCCGAGCGGGCGGATGTGGTGGTGATCGGCGGTGGCCTGATCGGGCTGTCGATCGGCTGGCGGCTCGCGGAGAGCGGGCTCGCCGTGGCGGTGCTGGAGAAGGGCCGGGCCGGCGACGGCGCCAGCCTCGCAGCCACCGGCATGCTGGCGGCCGCCGCCGAGCACGAGCCGGGTGGTGACGCGCTCCTGCCCCTGGCCCTCGAGAGCCAGCGTCTCTGGCACCGGTTCCGCGACGATCTCGAAGCCGCCTCGGGCCTGCCCATCGACTACCGGCGCGAAGGCACCCTCGTGATCGCGCTCGGCCGCGACGAGGTCGAGCGCCTGCGTTTCCGCCACGAATTGCAGCGCCGGGCGGGGCTCGACGTCGCGTGGCTGCCCGGCCCGGCGGTGCGCGAGCGCGAGCCGTCCCTCCGCCCCACCGTCACGGCGGGGCTGTTCTGCCCCGAGGATCATCAGGTCGACCCCGCCCGGGTCATGGCGGCCCTGCGGCTCGCTCTGCGCGCGGCCGGCGGCCGGCTCGTGGAGGATTGCCCCGTCGAGGCCCTGGATCGGGCCGGCGGGCGCGTCGTCGGCGTGCGCACAGCGGCCGGGTTGGCCCGGGCCGACACGGTCGTCCTCGCCTCCGGCGCCTGGGCCGGGGAGGGGAACCTCGTGCCCGACCTCGCCCTGCCGGTGCGGCCGCTGAAAGGCCAGTCCGTGGCGCTGAAGGCGACCCCGCGCAGCGGCGCGCTGAACCACGTGGTCTGGACCGAGCAGATCCACATGGCGCCGAAGAGCGACGGGCAGCTCGTGGTCGGCGCCACCGTCGAGGAGATCGGCTTCGACGCCACCCTCACGGCGGGCGGCCTGTTCGCCATTCTGGAGGGCGCACGCCGCGCCTTCCCGGGCGTGGAGGAGATGAGCGTCGAGGGCGTCTGGAGCGGCTTCCGGCCGACCTCGGACGACGATGCGCCGATCCTCGGCGAGGCCTTGCCCGGCCTCGTCCTGGCGGTGGGGCACCACCGCAACGGCTACCTGCTGGCGCCGGTCACGGCCGCCGCGATCCGCGATCTCGTCCGCGGCGGCGCGCTTCCCGCCACCGCCACTCCCTTCGGCCTCGGCCGCTTCGCGCGTCCCGGGCTCCCCCTGCAGAGGATCCCATGAAGCTCACCGTGAACGGCGAGGCGCGGGAGAGCGCCGCCGCCACCCTCGACGCCCTCTGGCGCGAGGAAACCGCGGATCTCGACTTGGCCGGCCCGCAGGGCTTCGCCATCGCGCTCAACGGCGCGGTGGTGCGCCGCCCGGACTGGCCGGCGACGGCGCTCGCCGAGGGCGACCGCGTCGAGATCGTCCGCGCCATGCAGGGCGGCTGAGGCACCGCCCCTCGCCTGAAGCGTTACAGGAGTTTGCCCATGACCACCGTCACGCCCCTCGATCGCGGAGCCGACGACCCGCTGGTGATCGCCGGGACGCCCCTGCGCTCGCGCCTCCTCATCGGCACCGCGGGCTATCCGACCCAGGCGATCATGGCCGAGGCCGTGCGCGCGAGCGGCGCCGAGGTGGCCACGGTGTCGATCCGGCGCGTGTCCCTGCGCGGCCACGGTTCCGACACCGTGTCGCTGCTCTCCGGATTCCGCTTCCTGCCGAACACCGCCGGCTGCGAGACCGCCCGCGACGCGGTGATGACCGCCGAACTCGCCCGCGAGGCGCTCGGCACCAACTGGATCAAGGTCGAGGTCATCGGCGACCGCGAGACGCTCTATCCGGATGCCGCCGAGACCATCGAGGCCACGCGCCAGCTCGTCGATGCGGGCTTCGTGGTGCTGCCCTACTGCAACGACGACCCCGTGGTGTGCAGCCGCCTCGCCGATCTCGGCGCCGCCGCGGTGATGCCGATGGGCTCGCTGATCGGCTCCGGCATGGGCGTGGCGAACCCCGCCAATCTGGAGCTGATCTGCCGCCGCTCGCCCGTCCCGGTGATCGTCGATGCCGGCATCGGCACCGCCTCGGACGCGGTCATCGCCATGGAACTCGGCGCGGCAGCGGTGCTGCTCAACACGGCGGTGGCCAAGGCTGACGATCCGGTGCGGATGGCCCGGGCCATGCGGCACGCCGTCGAGGCCGGACATCTCGCCCACGGCGCCGGCCGCATCCCGCGGCGCGCCCGGGCCGAACCGTCGAGCCCGCAGCTCGGTCTCGTCGGCTCGTGAGCCGGCTTCCGGCCCGGCTCCTCCTGGTCACGGACCGGCACGGATCGACGCTGCCGCTGGTCCGGCGGGTGGCGCTGGCCCTGGAAGCGGGCGCCCGCTGGATCTGGCTGCGCGACCGGGACCTTCCGGAGGGCGAGCGGGCCGCGCTGGCGGAGGAGGTCGCTCGGCTGGTGCGGGCGGCCGGCGGGCATCTGACGATCGGCCGCGACATCGCGCTCGCGGCGCGGGTGGGGGCGGGAGGCGTCCAGCTCGGCTCCGTCGCGGCGGTGGCGCAGGCCCGGGCAGCGCTCGGCCCGCGCGCCGTGATCGGCCTCTCGGCGCATCACGTTGCGGAGGTCGCAGCAGCCCGGGAGGCCGGTGCCGACTACGCCACCCTGAGCCCGATCTTCGCGAGCGCGAGCAAGCCCGGCTATGGCCCGGCGCTCGGGCCGGCGGCCCTCGCTGCGGCGGCCCGGACCGGGCTGCCGGTGCTGGCGCTCGGGGGCGTGGAGCCGGGCACGCTGCCGGCCTGCCTGCGAGCCGGCGCGGCGGGCGTCGCCGTGATGGGCGGCGTCATGCGGGCGGCGGATCCGGCGGAGGCCGTGCGGGAGCTGATCGGGTCGATCGCGCGGGAGGAGGCGGAGGCCGCGCCATCCTTACAGTCCTGACCGACCGATCGCTCGTCGCGAGGGCGCCCGGACCGAGGCTACACTCCGTCCTGCGGTCCGTAGGGCGGGCGCGGGATCGCCCGGTGGGCCGCCCGCAAAGCCGCCGACCAGCGCTCGCGCAGGTCGTGGAAATACGGCTCGCCCGCCTCGATCCGGTGGACGACCTCCATCCGGGTGGTGTTGCGGCGGATCACCGCGAGGTCGATCGGCAAGCCGACACCCAGATTCGACCGCATGGTCGAATCCATCGAGATCAGCCCGACCTTCAGCGCGTCGTAGATGTCCGTCTTGTAGGTGACCGCACGGTCGAGGATCGGCTTGCCGTACTTGTGCTCGCCGATCTGCAGGAAGGGGGCGTCCTGGCTGCAAGCCATGAAGTTGCCCGCCGAGTAGATCATGTAGAGCCGCATCGGCCCGTCGCCGATCTGGCCGCCGAACAGGAACGAGACCTCGAAGCGCAGCTGCGCCGCCTCGAATCCCTCGCGCTCGATGGCGCGCACGCGCCGGATCGCCCGCCCGATGAGCTGGGCGGCGCGGAACATGGTCGGCGCCTCCAGGATGGTCTCGAGGGCGCCCGTCTCGGGATTCTCGACGCCCTCCGTCAGCAGGGCGACCACGGACTGGGTCACCGACAGGTTGCCCGCCGAGGCGAGCGTCAGCACGCGCTCCCCCGGCACCTCGAACAGATGCAACTTGCGGAAGGTCGAGATGTCGTCGAGACCCGCATTCGTGCGGGTGTCGGCGATCATGACGAGCCCCTCCTCGACCAGGATCCCGACGCAGTAAGTCATCGCTCAGCGCTCCCCCCGGCTCCTGCCGATGCGCATCCGCCCGATCCTCGCGGAGATGGCGGACCCGGTCCAGTGACCCGCGCGGGCCCCTTCAGCGGCCGCCGAAGAAGCGCCGCACCCGACCGAGCCAGCGCCGGCCCGACGTCTCGACGGAATCGGCGAAGAGCGCGCCCGCGATCACCGAAGCCGTCATGGTGAGGAAATGGGCGAGCGGAAGATCGAACGGGATGGCGGTCATCGGGATCGTCTGCGGTGATGCGGCGGCACGGGGCGGCCGGGCCAGCGCGCCGACGGGCGCACGCCTCCGGCAGCCGGCTCCACCCTTAAGTCACGCCTGCCGCAAGGCAAGATGGCGCGGGGCCGCCGTTACGCATTCGCCTGTCCCCGTCGCAAATGCGCCACGCCGCTCAGGACTGCGCCTGCTGAGCCTGAACCTGAGCCTGGCTTTCGGCTCGGGCCTGTGCTTCGGCGTGAGCCTGAGCGCGCGCGTCGTCGACCACGACGCGCACCGTCATCGTCTCGGTGCCGCCGCCCATCCGGCTGCCGCGCACCGGCGCGGCGTCGAGGTAGTCGAGGCCGATCGCGACGCGCAGATGCGCATCCGTGGCGGAGATGCCGAAGCAGGGATCGAAGCCGACCCAGCCGAGATCGGGCACCACGGCCTCGACCCAGGCATGCCCGGCCTCCTGCGCCGGCGCATCGGCCCGGTAATAGTAGCCGGAGACGTAGCGCACCGGGATCTCCAGGTGCCGCGCCGCGGCGATGAAGATATGCGCGAGGTCCTGGCCGACGCCCTTGCGCAGGGCGAACGCTTCCGCGGCGGTGCTGTTCGAGTGGGTCGGTCCGCCCGGAGCGTATTCCACCTCGCCGTGCACCCCCGCCACCAGGGCGTGGAGGCGCGCCAGCGGGTCGGTCTCGCTGCCGGCGAGGTCCTCGGCGAATTCCCGGATCGCCGCGTCGGCCGTCGCGAAGCGCGATTCGCGCAGGTAGAACAGGTCGGGCAGGCGCTCCACCGCCCCGCGGATGACGCCGTGGGTCTCCGAGGTCTCGACCTCGCCGCTCACCCGGACCACCAGGGAGCCTTCGGGCCCGTCGGCGCTGTAGACGTGGACGATGTTGCCGAACCCGTCCTCGCGGCGGCTCAGGCGGCCATCCGCCGTCGGCTCGATGCGCCAGTTGCGGACGTGCTGCCCGTCATGGTCGCGCGGGGTCAGGCGCAGCATCTGGATCAGGCCGCGGGCCGGCGATTCGTAGTCGTAGGCCGTCTCGTGAACGACGCGGATGCGCATGAGGTCCTGTCGAGGTGAGGGGCGGTAAGCTCCGGGGATGTCCGGCGGGCCGCGGCGCCGCCCGCCGTCGTGCCGCCGGTTGCGGAGCGCCACGGAGGGCCGTCCCGCGACCTGCTTAGCGTGAAACCGCGCGGCGGACACCGGTCCGGCGCGGGATGTTGCGTCGCAGCCGGGGCCGCGCCGCGGGATGTCACACGAGATACTGCTCGGCGATGGCGGCACCGAGGCGGTTGTTCTCCTGGATGAAGCCCTGGATGAACTCGTGCAGCCCGCCCGCGAAGACGCTCTCCACCGAGGCGCTGTCGAGCCGGGCCAGCATGTTGCTGGCGAGGCGCTGGCTCGGCCCGCGGCGCCCGTAGGCATCCGCGATCAGGTCGAGGTGGCGCACCAGCATCTCGTAGCAATTGGCGAGCGAGCGCGGCATCTGCCGGTTCAGGATCAGCAGATCGGCCACCAGCCAGGGCTTGATGCTCTCGCGGTAGACCCAGTGATAGGCGGTGAGGGCCGAGACCTCGCGCAGGATCGTGGTCCACTGGAAGTAGTCGAGGCTGCCGCCGACCCGCTCCGTCTCGGGCAGCAGCACGTGGTACTTCACGTCGAGGATGCGGGCCGTGTTGTCCGCGCGCTCGACGGCAATGCCGAGCCGGGTGAACCAGTAGGCGTCGTTGCGCAGCATGGTGCGGTAGGCCGAGCCGTCGAAGGCCAGCGAGACGCCCTTCACCCAGTCGAGGAAGCGGGCGAATTCCTCGCGGCTGAGGTCCCGGCCCTCGTAGGAGCGCAGGGTCAGCCATGCCTCGTTGATCGATTCCCACATCTCGACGGTGAGCGCCGTGCGGACGCTGCGGGCATTCTCGCGGGCGATCTGGAGGCAGGAGCGGATCGAGGAGGGGTTGTGCGGGCTGAAGGCCAGGAAATCCCGCACCGTGTGCTCGTTCACGCTGTCGTAGAGCGGCCGGAAGATCTCGGCGCTGCCCGCGGAGGCCAGGGCCGATTCCCACTCGTTCGACTCGCCCCCGCCGTAGCTCGCCGGGAGCGCCGTGAGCCGCAGGGCCGCATCGAGGATGCGGGCGATGAAATCCGCCCGCTCGGTGTAGCGGGAGAGCCAGTAGAGGTTGTCAGCGGTGCGGGACAGCATGGAGGACGCGCTTCGCGAGAGGGAGAGCGGAGCGCTCGGCCCCGGCCGCTTCGCGCGAAGCGGCCGGGGCCGAGCGCCTTGGGTCGCGCCGCGGCGCGCGCGGCGAGCCGGGGCCCCGCGGAGAGGGCGGGGGCCCGCGGCGCGGTCAGGCGTCGAGCACCCAGGTGTCCTTGGTCCCGCCGCCCTGGCTCGAATTCACCACGAGCGAGCCCTCCTTGAGCGCGACGCGGGTGAGGCCGCCCGGCACGATCCGGATCTCCTCCGCGCCGGCGAGCACGAAGGGCCGCAGATCCACGTGCCGGGGCGCGACGCCCGAGGCCACGAAGGTGGGGCAGGTGGAGAGGGCGAGCGTCGGCTGGGCGATGAAGCCGTCCGGCGCGTGGCGCAGCTTGCGGCCGAACTCCTCGATCTCCCGCTTCGTGGCGTGCGGCCCCACCAGCATGCCGTAGCCGCCCGAGCCGTTGACCTCCTTGACGACGAGGTCGCCGAGATTGGCCAGCACGTAGGCGAGCGCGTCCTTCTCGCGGCAGCGCCAGGTCGGCACGTTGTGCAGGATCGGCTCCTCGCCCGTGAAGAAGCGGACGATCTCCGGCATGTAGCTGTAGACCGCCTTGTCGTCGGCGATGCCGGTGCCGACCGCGTTGGCGAGCGTGACGCTGCCGCTCTGGTAGGCGCTCATCAGGCCGGGCACCCCGAGCACCGAATCCGGCCGGAACACCAGCGGATCGAGGAAGTCGTCGTCGATGCGCCGGTAGATCACGTCGACGCGCCGCGGCCCTTCCGTGGTCCGCATGTAGACCACGTCGTCCTTGGTGAAGAGGTCGGAGGCCTCGACCAGCTCGACGCCGAGCTTGTCGGCCAGGAACGAGTGCTCGTAGAAGGCGGAGTTGAAGCGGCCGGGGGTGAGCAGCACCACCGTCGGGTCGCGCGCGGCGCTCATCGGCGCGAGGCTGCGCAGGGTCGCGAGCAGCGCGTCCGGATAGGCCTCCACCGGCGAGACCCGGTGCTTGGAGAAGAGTTCGGGGAAGAGGCGCAGCATCACCTCCCGGTTCTCCAGCATGTAGGAGACGCCGGACGGGGTGCGGGCATTGTCCTCCAGCACGAAGAACTGGTCCTCGCCGGTGCGGACGATGTCGATCCCGGCGATATGGACGTACTTGCCGTGCGGCACCTCGAAGTCCCGCATCTCCAGCCGGTAATGCGGGTTGCGCAGGACGAGGTCCTGCGGGATCACCCCGGCCTTGAGGCATTCCTGCGGGCCGTAGATGTCGGCCAGGAAGGCGTTGAGCGCGGTGACGCGCTGCTTGAGACCCCGCTCGAGGAACCCCCATTCGGGCTTGGTGAGCACCCGCGGGATGATGTCGAAGGGAATGAGACGCTCGGTCGATTCGTTGTCGCCATAGACCGCGAACGTGATGCCGATCCGCCGGAAGAACAGCTCGGCCTGGCTGCGGCGGGTGTTGAAGTGTTCGGGCGGCGTCGAATCGAGCCAAGTCTTCAAAGCCGCGTAGGCACTGCGGACGGAAGCTTGGTCGTGTCCGCTCTCCCGAAGTCCGTTCATCTCATCGAACGCGCTGAGCGGCATGGGCGTCCCCCTGTATGGCCCGGAAGCTAGACGCAAGACGGGGGCCAAGGCAAAGGAAATGCGCGCATCTTGCCACGGAACCGGCTGATCTGCCGGGGGAATGATCCCCTTATCCGGAGACGCGCCGAGTTCTGCTCAATCCGCAGGCATGAGCCGGCTTCAGATCAGCTTCAGGCCCTTGAGGCTCGCGTGGCCCTCGCGCCCGACGATGATGTGGTCATGCACCACGATGCCGAGCGGCTGGGCCGCGCCGACGATGTCGCGGGTCATGCGGATGTCGGCCTGGGAGGGCGTCGGGTCGCCGGACGGGTGGTTGTGGACCAGGATCAGCGCCGTCGCCGAGAGTTCGAGGGCGCGGCGCACCACCTCGCGGGGATAGACCGGCGTGTGGTCCACGGTGCCGCGGCCCTGCACCTCGTCGGCGATCAGCCGGTTGCGCTTGTCGAGGAAGAGGATGCGGAACTCCTCCCGGGGCGCGAAGGCCATGGCGGCCCGGCAATAGTCGATCACCGCGCTCCACGAGGCGAGCAGGGGCCGCTCGGCCACCGCGCCGCGGGCGAGCCGCCGGCCCGCCGCCTCCAGGATCTTCAGATCGGCGACGACGGAGGGCCCGATCCCGTCCGTCTCCATCAGCAGCTCCGCCGGCGCGGTGATCACCTCCGCGAAGCTGCCGAAGCGCTGGATCAGCGCCTTGGCGATGGGCTTGACGTCGCGCCGGGGGATCGAGCGGAACAGAACGAGTTCCAGGAACTCGTAATCGGGCAGCGTGTCGCCCTGCGCGAAGCGCGCCCGCAGCCGTTCGCGGTGCCCGTGGTAATGCGGCACCTCGCGCGCGGCATCGACCGGCGCCTCGGCGAAGGCGCCGGCCTGATCCGGCGGGCGCGCCCGGCCGCGGCTCATCGGCCTTGCCCGCTCAGGCGGGCAGGCGCGGCATGTCGAGGCCCTTGGGCGAGAGCGTGAAGATCTCGACACCCGTCTCCGTCACCGCCACGGTGTGCTCGAACTGGGCCGAGAGCGAGCGGTCGCGGGTCACCGCGGTCCAGCCGTCCGAGAGCACCTTCACGTGCGGGCGGCCGAGATTGATCATCGGCTCGACCGTGAAGAACTGCCCCGGACGCAGCACGACGTTGTAGCTCGGCTCCACGTAGTGGAGGATGGTCGGCGCGTCGTGGTAGACGCGGCCGAGCCCGTGGCCGCAGAAATCGCGGACCACCGAGCAGCGTTCCGCCTCCGCGAAGGTCTGGATCGCCGCGCCGATGTCGTTCGTGGTCGCCCCCGGCTTGATGGCGGCGATGCCGCGCATCATCGCTTCGTGGGTGATCTCGCACAGGCGCGAGGCCTTGCGGGCGACCTCGCCCACATAGGCCATGCGGCTCGAATCCCCGTGCCAGCCATCCACGATCAGGCAGATGTCGAGGTTGACGATGTCGCCCTCGCGCAGCGGCTTGTCGTTCGGGATGCCGTGGCAGACGACGTGGTTGATCGAGGTGCAGATCGACTTCGGGTAGCCGCGGTAGAACAGGGAGGCCGGATAGGCCCCGTGATCCATCGCGAAGGTGTAGGCGAGCTTGTCCAGCGCCTCGGTGGTGACGCCCGGCTCCACGGCCTCCATCAGGAGGTCGAGCGCCTCGGCGGTGAGGCGCCCGGCCTTGCGCATCGCCTCGAAGGCCTCCGGACCGTGAACCGGCGGTTCCTGACGGCGTCCGTCCTGGGCCGTCCTCTGCTCGTCACGACTCATGGAACCGGTTCCGGCTTGACTGGCGCGTGGGGTTGCGGATGTGACAGCGGGTTTAGGCGCTTCCGGCCCGGAAGCCAAGCGCGCTTCCGAGCGAGCCGGCGTTCCGGGGGAGCTGGACTGCGCCCATAGCGCCGCTTTTCCGTCAGCGCGGATTGACCCAGGCGGGGCTCGTCGCGGGGCTCGTCCGCTGCGCGACCCGGGCCGCGGGCGCGGGCCGTGCGGCCGTGATGCGGACCGCCCGGCGGCGGGCGTGGCGGCGGCGCGGCTTCGTGGACTCGCCCCAGGCGGCACCGACCAGGCCGCCCACCACCGCCCCGACCGGCCCGGCCACCACCGCTCCGGCGACGACCCCGGCCCCGGCGCCGAGGGCGGTGTTGCTCTGTGCGGACGCCGCCTGCGGCAGGACGAGCGCGGCGGCGAGCGCCATGCCGGCCAAGGCGGTGCCCGTGATCCCGATCCTCATCGAAAACCCCTGATCCCGTTCGTTCATCTGCGGTGTCTCGCGGGCCTCGTGGCGGCCGATTTCGGCCAAAGCGGGACGATGCGCGCCGGCAGGGCGACGACCGGCCCCCTAGGCGCCCCGTCCGCGAGGGGGTAGAGGGGGCGCGAGAGAGCCAAGCTCCAGCAGGATCCCCGCGATGGCAGACAAGGCGGTACCCCACTTCCACAACCAGGACGGCGTGCGCGTCATCCATGTGGGCTCCAAGGAGTTCATGTGCATCGGGGCGCTGCCGCCCTTCGACCATCCGCACGTGTTCCTCGACATGGGCGCGGAGAGCGAGATCATCTGCCAGTACTGCTCCACGCTGTACCGCTACCGCTCCGACCTGAAGCCCGGCACCGCCGACCCGGCCGCCTCCGTGTGGGACGACCGCGCCCGTCTAGCTGCCGAATAAGGTCTTGCCGCCGAACAAGGCCTTGCCGCCGAACAGGCCCGTCCCCGACCGGCCGGGCCTGCGGGTCGCGATCGCCGGGGCGGGCATCGGCGGCCTCACCGCGGCGCTCGCCCTCGCCGCGCGCGGCCACACGGTGACGCTCGCCGAGCGGCGCACGGCCTTCAGCGAGGTCGGCGCCGGCCTGCAGCTCTCGCCCAATGCGAGCCGGATCCTCACCGATCTCGGCCTCGGGCCGTCCCTGCGCCGGGTGGCGACTGAGCCGTCCGGCGTACGCATCCGCGCGCTCGCGAGCGGCCGGCAGATCGGCGAGGTGGCGCTCGGTGCGGCCATGCGCGAGCGCTTCGGCGCACCCTACCTCGTGATCCATCGCGCCGACCTGCAGACGATCCTCCTCGACGCGGTGCGCAGCCGGCCGGGCATCCGGCTCCTGGTCGGGCGCAGCGCCGCCGGCTTCGCCGAGACCCGGGAGGGCGCGAGCCTGACGGTGACGAGCGAGAGCGGACGCATCGAGACGCTCTCCGCCGACCTCGTCGTGGCGGCGGACGGGATCCGCTCGGCCCTGCGGGCGCATCTCGACCGCCGCCGGCTGATGCCGGTCGGGGAGGCGGCGTGGCGTGCCACCCTGCCGCGCGATCGCGCCCCGGCCGCCCTCCAGGGGGATGAGACCGGCCTCTGGCTCGGGCGCGGCCGGCACGTGGTGCATTACCCGGTCGCTGGCGGCGAGCGCATCAACCTCGTGGCCGTGCTGCCCCAGGCGGAGGAGGAGCCGGACTGGAGCGCTCCCGGCGATCCGGCGCGCCTGCGCGCCGCCTTCGCGGACGCGGCGGCCCCGCTCGCCGAACTCCTGCGCGTGCCGGATACGTGGCTGGTCTGGACCCTGGCGGACCGCCGGGTCGCCGCCCCGATGGCGCGCGGGCGCCTCGCTCTCCTGGGCGACGCCGCCCATCCGGTGATGCCGTATCTCGCGCAGGGGGCGGCGCTCGCGATCGAGGACGCGGCGGTGCTGGCGGCCTGCCTGTCGGATGGGGCCGTACCGGCCGCGCTCGCCGCCTACACGGCCGCGCGCGCGCCGCGCGCCCGGGCGATCCAATCGCAGGCGCGCCGCAACGGGCGGATCTACCACGCGGGCGGCGTGATGGCGGCGGGACGGGATCTCGTGATGGGCCGGCTCGGCCCCGCCCGGATGACCGAGCGCTACGCGTGGCTCTACGGCTGGCAGCCGGTTTCCGACGCTTGATCTTCCGCCCGTCGTCGGGGTAACCCGGGGCGGCGCGGACGTGGCGGAATCGGTAGACGCACGAGACTTAAAATCTTGCGACCTCTGGTCGTGCGGGTTCGAGTCCCGCCGTCCGCACCAGCCGTTCCGGGGGTGGCTGACCCGCGAGGGCCGGCAGCGGCACGAGCAAAACCGCCGGTTACACAAAGAGATGGCCAACGACACGGCTTGCGTAGCTCCGAGCCGGGTGCCGTGCTAGGCTCGGTGACGGGAGAGATCCGAGACCAGCCGGGGTGGCGTGATGGATGTCGGCGCACTTCTCGCAGATGTCCGCCGCTGGATCGTCGCCATGGAGATGCGGTCGGCGGCCCAGGCCGCCCGGGTGACCGCCCTGAATCGCGCCGGCGCGGATGCGACGGAGGCCGAACGCCAGCTCTGGCTGTCGATCGACGCGTTGACGGTGCTGCGCGTCGAGCTGTGGGCGCTCCAGGGCGCTCAGGGCGCCGCCGCACCTGCACGGGCCACCGACGAGGATCGCGAGTTGCTCAGCCAGGCGGTCGCGGACGCGGAGGCGCGCCGCGCCATGCGCGACCTGGCGCTGGGCTTCGACGCCGAGGAGGATCTGCGCCTGCTGCGGAACCTCGACGAGGAACTCGTCGCCCTCGTCCGCGCCCGGATCCGGCTTCAGGACCTTCAAGCCGAGTCCTGACCGGCCCGCAAGGGGCGCATATCCGGCTCGCTGCCGTTCGACCGGAGGTCACGGCAGCGAGGCTTGGCAGGCTCCGGATCGAAGAACTCCCACCGCTCCGGCCCGGTACACCCGCTTGCGGAACACTTGAGGAACGCCTAACATGTTCGCGATTTGTTTCGTATCGCGCACCGGCGCAGGCGATGAGAATATCCCATGCTCACCCGTAAGCAGTTGGACCTGCTCCGCTTCATCCAGCAGCGGATGCGCGAGACCGGCGTCCCGCCGTCCTTCGACGAGATGAAGGACGCCCTCGACCTCAAGTCCAAATCCGGCATCCACCGGCTGATCACCGCCCTGGAGGAGCGCGGCTTCCTGCGGCGCCTGCCGAACCGGGCCCGCGCCATCGAGGTGATCCGCATCCCGGATGCGGTGGCGGCCCAGTCGGCCGAGGTGGTGCGCTTCACGCCGAGCGTGGTGGAGGGCGGCCGGGCCGGCGCGCCTGCGGCCAAGCCCGCTCCGATCACAGCCTCGTTCGTGCCCGACGATGGCGGGCGCTCGGTGAGCATCCCGGTGATGGGGCGGATCGCCGCCGGTACGCCGATCTCGGCGATCCAGAGCCAGAGCCGCGTGGTGGCGATGTCGCCGGACTTCCTGGCCGGCGGCGAGCATTACGCGCTCGAGGTGCGCGGCGATTCGATGGTTGAGGCCGGGATCCTCGACGGGGATCTCGTGGTCATCCGCCGTCAGGACACCGCGAATACCGGCGACATCGTGGTGGCCCTGATCGACGACGAGGAGGCCACCCTCAAGCGCCTGCGCCGCCGCGGCTCCTCCATCGCCCTTGAGGCGGCGAACCCGGCCTACGAGACCCGGGTGCTCGGTCCGGACCGCGTCCGCATCCAGGGCCGCCTCGTCAGCCTCATCCGCAAGTACTGAGCGCGCCCCGGGCCTGCGGCCGCCCTCCAGATCGCGACCTCCGGCGATCCGGGCGCTCGAAGTGCAGGGTCGCGTGAGCGGACCTCCTCGAGCAGCCCGGACAAGGGCCGAAGCCGGCTCCGCGGGCATCCCGGCCGGCGAGATCCCGACGCACCCGGACCTGCTCGCCCGCGTTCAAAGCCGTCGATCCGGTCATGGATGAATGCATTGACGTTGAGAGATTCCGCTCGCGGTGAGCAATCCCGTGATCAAGGATACTCAACGGCATCGGCACATCGGGAAACACCGCCGCAAGCGAGCGGTATGGGAGCCGCCACGCGTTGAACCTGGCCGGCGATGAGGCCACGCCATGGCTCGGCAGACATTGCTCGGGCCGATGATGCGATGGTGGCGCAGACGGTCTTACGAGGACTGCGCGGCGACGGCGCTGTTTCAACAGTTTCAGGCAGTCGACCGCATTTCCCAAACGGAATGTTTAACCCGTCTGATGAAGACTCCGATCGCGAGCGGTGAGAGGCTTGGTGCTGCGCCCGCGTCGGAAGGACCAGCCGGGATACGCCATGCGGGACGAGTTCATCCTGCTGATCACCGACAGAGCGAGCGAGATCAGCGATCTCGCGGCCGCCTTCGCGCGTCTTCTGCCCTGCATCGCGCTGCTCCCGGGCGAGGGCCTGCCGCTGGGTCGGTGCCGGGCGGTCGTCCTCGACCTCGCCCCCGGCAACCCGTCAGCCATGGCGGGAATCCTGTCGGCCGTGACCGGCATGCGCGCCCGCGGCACGCCGTGCCTCTGCCTCGCCCGGGATCTCCGGCCGCATTCCATCGCGCAGGCCCAGGCCCTCGGGGCGAGCCAGGTGCTCCCTGCCTCCACCCCGATCGCCGACCTCGTGACGGCCCTGCTCACGCTCCTGCGGATCGACGCGATGGCTCGCGCGGCCGAGCCGCTCCGGGCGGTCCGTGACCAGGCGGTGGAAGCCAAGGCCCGCGTCACGCGCATCTTTCGGGCCGCCACGGAGGGCGAAGCGCTGAGCCAGGACGACGTCGAGACCGGGACGCGGATCATCCTCGACGCCATGGCCGATAGCGGGATCCGGGTGTGGCTCGATACGATCTGGGCTCACGAGATCGGGGTCTACCAGCACTCCCTCGGCGTCGCCGGGTATGCCTGCGCCTTCGCCGTCCAGCTCGGCTTCCGGCGCCGCGATCAGGAGCGGCTGGTGCGGGCCGCGCTTCTCCACGACATCGGCAAGGCCCGCATCCCCCGGGCCATCCTCAACAAGCCGGCGGCGCTCTCCGGCGAGGAGATGGCCGTGATGAGGGCGCATCCGGCAATCGGCGCGGAGCTGCTGGCCGATCAGGGCGGCTTCGATCCCGAGATCCTCGACGTGGTGCGGCATCATCACGAGATGCTCGACGGCTCCGGCTACCCGGATGGGCTGCGCGGGGCGCAGATCAGCGACATCGTCCGACTCGCGACGATCTGCGACATCTACTCGGCGCTTACCGAGCGGCGGCCCTACCGGGCGCCGATGGCGGCCGCCGAAGCCTGGGCGGTGATGGAGCGGATGGGCCCGAAGCTCGACAGGCCGCTCCTCGCGGCCTTCCGCCCGATCGCCGCGAGCCTCGCGGCGGACGACCTCTGAGCGGCATCGTCGGCAGCCGGGAAGCGCCCGGCGAGGAAGGGCCTCAATCGTCGGCGAGCATCCGGTGCTCGGCGCCGTCGATGTCCTCGTACTGGCCGTTCCGCAGGGCCCAGAGGAAGGCGCAGAGCCCCATCCCGCCGAGGAGGAGGGCGAGCGGGATCATCAGGACGAGGACGTTCATCGGCGTGCGGCCTCCGGCAGGGCCGGCGCGCGGCGGGCCCGCAGGGCATTGAGCGTGACCACGACGGAGGAGCCCGACATGGCGAGCGCGGCGATCAGCGGCGTCAGCAGACCGGCCGCCGCGAGCGGGATCGCCGCCGCGTTGTAGGCCGCCGAGAACCACAGGTTCTGCAGCATCAGCCGCCGGGCCGTGCGGCCGATGCGCAGGGCGGCAAGGACGGGGCTGAGACCGCGGCCGAGGAACAGCGCGTCGGCCGCCGCCTGGCTCACATGCGCCGCCGTGACCGGCGAGACCGAGGCGTGGGCGGCGGCGAGCGCGGGCGCATCGTTGATCCCGTCGCCCACCATCAGCACGCGACGCCCATCGCGCGCCAGCGCCGCGATGCGGGCGATCTTGTCCTGGGGCGTGAGGCCGCCCTGCCACTCGGCGACGTCGAGGGCCCCCGCGACGGCCGCGACCGCCTCGGGCCGGTCGCCGGAGAGGATCAGAACCCGGTAGCGCGCCGCCCGCAGCGCCCGCAGGACGGCGTGGGCGTCGGGACGCAGGGCCTGCCGCACCCGGAAGACCACGGGGGCCGCCTCTCCCACCCGCATGCAGATCGCCGAGGCGCCGTGATCCCGGGCCAGGGCCTCGGCCGCCTCGGTCTCGGCCTCGCAGAAGCGGGGGGAGCCGAGGCGCACGGGCACCCCGTCGATGCGGGCGCGCACGCCGAGCCCCGCCGCCTCCTCCGCATCGGGGCAGGGCAGGGCGTCCGGCACGGCGGCGGCGAGCGCCATGGCCATGGGGTGCCGGCTCGACCGTGCGAGCCGGGCCGCGAGCGCGAGCTGGGCCGGATCGCAATGACCCGCCAGGACCGGCTCGGGCAGGGTGAGGGTCCCGGTCTTGTCGAAGACGACGGTGTCGATGGCGGCGAAGCGCTCCAGAGCGTCGCCGCCGTTGAGCAGCACGCCCTCGCGGAACAGGGCTCCCGCGGCCACCACCTGCACGGCCGGAATCGCCAGCCCGAGGGCGCAGGGGCAGGTGATGATGAGCACCGCCACGGCGGCGAGGAGCGCCGCGTGAAGTCCGGCGCCCGCCGCGAGCCAGCCCGCCAGGGTGAGGAGCGCCGCCGCGTGGACCACCGGCACGTAGAGGCGCGTCGCCCGGTCGGCGAGCACCAGGGCGCGGGACTTCACCTCCAGCGCCCGGCGCATCAGCCCCTCGACCTCGTCGAGGAGCGTGCCCATGCCGGCCGCCGTCACCCGCACGGTGAGCGCTCCGCTCGCATTGAGCGAGCCGGCATGGACCGTATCGCCGGGCTCCGCGGCCACGGGCGCCGTCTCGCCGGTGACGAGGCTGCGGTCGAGCTCGGAGCGCCCCTGCACCACGGTGCCGTCCACCGGCACCCGCTCGCCCGGGCGCACCAGCACCATCGCGCCGAGGGCGAGATCGGCGAGCGGCACATCCCGCACCGTTCCGTCGGCTTCGATCCGGGCGGCGGTCTCCGCGCGCAAAGCCGCGAGATTCTCGGCGAGCGTCTGCGTGCGGCGGCGCATGACCTGATCGAGCACCCGGCCGATCAGCAGGAAGAACAGCAGCATGGTGGCGCCGTCGAAATAGGCGTGGGCCGCGCCCTGCGCCGTCTCGACCACCGACATCACCAGCGTCAGCACCACGCCGAGCGTGATCGGGAAATCCATCGTCACCCGGCCGGCCCGCAAGCCCCGGACGGCGCCCTCGTAGAAGGGACGTCCCGCATAGGCCGCCGCGGGCAGCGCGATCAGCGCCTGGATCCAGTGGAAGAGGTCGCGGTTCTCCGGCGTCATGTCCGAGACGTTGCCGGCCCAGACCGAGACCGCGAGCAGCATCACGTTCATCGAGGCGAAGCCCGCCACCGCGAGCGCGCGGATCAGGCGCTCGGTCTCGCGGGCGGCCGCCTCGTCGCGCCGCCGCGGGTCGAAGGGATGGCCCCGGTAGCCGAGCCCGTCGAGGGCCGCGAGCACGCCGCCCACCTCTGGAGCGGCGCCGGGGGCCCAGGTCACGGCGAGCCGCCGCTCGGTGAAGTTGAGCCGCGCCCCGGCGATGCCCGGGAGCGCCGCGATGCCCCGCTCGATCGTGCCGATGCAGGCGGCGCAGCGCACGCCCTCGACCGCGAAGGCCGCGCGGTGCGCCCCGTCCGGCTCCTCGCTCACGAAGGCCGCATAGTCCCGCGGCAGGGAGGGCCGCGTGTTCGCCGCGCTCCAAGAGGCATGGGCCTCCACGTAGGCGAGCGCCGCATCCGTGCAGCAGGCCATCGCAGCCCCCTAGTTCAGCACGACGCGGCCGTGGCGGCGAAAGACCCGCTCGCCGCCCTCGGCAACGTCCACGACGAGGGTCCATTGGCCGGGGGGCAGGGCCTCCGCGCGGGCGGCGTAGGAGCCGCGCCCGGTCGCTGCCAGGGGGAGAACGACGTCCTGGCGCCGATCGGTCGGCCGCTCGAAGCGGGCCTGCACGCTCACGCCGGAGAGCGGGGCCTCGTTCCGGTCGGTGAGGCGGACCGTGATGACGGCATCGCTCCCCTCCCGCGTCACCGCGCTGGCGAGATGCCAGCCGCGGGCCTCCTGGGCGCGCGCCCGCCGGATCTCCGCGTTGTAGACTTGGCCCGCATGGTAGGGGGACCTCTCCTCCAGGCCCGACCACGTCCGCAGGGCGGTCGTGACCAGGAAGGCGTTCGCGATCGCGATGATGCCGAAGAACGCGACGAAGATCAGCAGCACGTGGCGGCCGGTGAGGGGACGGCCGGCGGGCGCGACGGCGTGGGCCATGATCGGGTGTCCTTGAGAGGGAGGCGGTTCAGGGGGCCTTGAAATGGTCTTGGGCCTGCGCGGCCTCGCCGCTGTCGAGATCCGTGATGCGCAGGGTGAGCGGGCTGGACTTGTCGAGGACGGCGCCCGCGGGGGCGAAGGCGAGGGCGCGGAATTCCTGCGTGGTGTCCGGGCCGACGGCGAGCCGGCCCTCGGGCGCCCCCACCACCTCGATCCGCAGGCCGGGGACGCCCTCCGCGGAGAGCGCGAAGTGGCGCGCGACCGGCCGCTTGTTGACGATGCGCAGGGTCAGGCCGTTGCGGATCGAACCATCCGCCAGGGTGACGAAGAGCGGGTTGCGGTCGTGCAGGACGCTCAGGCCCGTGAAGCTGCGGGTGGCGAGGCCGTAGAGCATGGTGCCGCCGACCGCCGCGACGAGGAGCGCGTAGAGCACGGTGCGCGCCCGGACGATGCGGATCACGGGAGCCTCGCCGCGGCGGCGACGCTCGCAATTCGCCTCCGTATCGTAGGCGATGAGGCCGGTGGGACGGCCGAGCTTCGTCATCACCGCGTCGCAGGCATCCGCGCAGAGGCCGCACTGGATGCAGGGCATCTGCAACCCCTCGCGGATGTCGACGCCGGTGGGGCAGACCACGACGCATTGACGGCAATCGACGCAGTCGCCCGCCGGCTGGCCGGCCGCCCGCAGGGCCTGCGCCCGCTTCGCCCCCGTGCGGGGCTCGCCGCGGTCGTAGCGGTAGGTGACGGCGAGGGAATCCGCGTCGGTGAGCGCGCCCTGGATCCGCGGCCAGGGGCACATGTAGGTGCAGACCTGCTCGCGCATGTGGCCGGCGAGGATGTAGGTCGTGGCGGTGAGGGTCAGGATCGCCGCGTAGGCGACCGGCGGCGCCTGGAAGGTGGCGAGTTCGCCGACCAGGGTGGGCGCGTCCGCGAAGTAGAGCACCCAGGCGCCGCCGGTCCACCACGCGATCAGCAGCCAGATGGCATGCTTGAGAACCCGCGCGGTGACCTTCTCCAGGGACCAGGGCGCGGCATCGAGACGGATCCGCGCGCGGCGGTCGCCCTCGACCAGCCGCTCGACGGCGAGGAAGAGGTCGGTCCAGACCGTCTGCGGACAGAGGTAGCCGCACCAGACCCGGCCGGCGACCGCGTTCATGAAGAAGAGCGTGAAGGCCGCCAGGATCAGCAGGCCCATCACGTAGGTGACCTCCTGCGGCCACAGCTCGATGGAGAAGAAGTAGAAGCGCCCGCGGTCGAGATCGATCAGCACCGCCTGCGACGGCTCGTGCGGGCCGCGGCCCCAGCGCAGGAACGGCACGAGGTAGTAGATGCCGAGCGCCACCGCGAGGATGGCCCAGCGGATGGTCCGGAAGCGTCCGCGCACGCCCTGCGGATGGATCTTGCGGCGCGCCGCGTAGAGTTCCCCGGTCTCCGGGGGAACGACGCCCGCGACGGCGCGCTCGCGTCCGACGAGGAGCGTGGTGGTGCCCGCGGCCGGGGCGGTATCGACGGAGTCCATGAACGAGATCCGGCCCGCGGGGATGCGGGCGATGTCGGATCTGCGTCGCGTATCGGCGGGCGGGCTGCCTTGATCTGCCGCAAACGGGGCCGGGGGAGCGACCGTTCGGGAGGCCCTTCTCCGTACGGGTCACGGCTCGCAAGGACCCGGATGCCTGCCGACCGGGCCGGTCGCGCGGAGGCGCATGCGACTCTCGGGTGCCGGAGCGGCCGGCTCCCGCCGGGCCCTTCGGCCGTCGCGGGCGCCGCTCCGCGCCTCGAAGGCCGCCTCAGGCCCGGAAGCCCTCGAACACCATCTGGTCCGCGTAAAGCCGCGCCCGCTCGACCTGCTCCGGCGTGCGCACCGTCCAGGTCATCACCGGACGGTTCCCGAGGAGCCGCGACAGGTGGGTCGCCGCGTTCGGCAGGTCGTCGACCCGCCAGGACAGGAAGTCCGGCCGGCTCTCGGCGAAGTGCAGGAGATGGGCGAGGCCCGCCCGCGCCTCCGCGGTCAGGTGGGCGTAGGCCGGATCGTCCTGCCGGCTCTCCGCGACGATGCCGCGCGGAATCCCCGTCGTGAGGTCGGCGAACGCCGCGACGACCAGCGGATCGAAGGACTTGAGCGCGACCGGCCCCGCGTAATCCGCCACGATCGCCGCGACCCGGCGCGTCAGGGCGAGGTCGCCGTCGTGGCGCGACTTCACCTCGATCACGAGCGGCATGCGCCCGGCGATCCGGCCGAGGAAGTCCGGCAGGCTCGGGATCCGCTCCGGCCCGCCCATCACGGCGAGGCGCGCGAGATCCTCCGCCCGGCGCTCGCGCACGAGGCCCGTCTCCGCGGTGAGACGCCCGAGCGCCTCGTCGTGAAAGACCATCACCTCGCCGTCCGCGCTGAGCTGGACGTCGCACTCGATCGCGTAGCCGCCGGCGATCGCGGCCTCCGCGGCCGCGATCGTGTTCTCGGGGATGCCCGCCACCCGGTCGTGCAGGCCGCGATGGGCGATCGGGCGGGCGGTCAGCCAGTCGGGCGTCAGGGGAGCGCTCATCGCACCTCGAACATGCCCTCGACCTCGACCACGGCGTCGAGGGGCAGTTCGGCGACGCCGACCGTCGAGCGGGCGTGCCGCCCGCGGTCGCCCAGCACCTGCACCATCAGGTCCGAGGCGCCGTTCATCACGCCCGCCACCGCGGAGAAGCCGGGCGCGGCGTTGATGAAGCCGCCGAGCCGGATGCAGCTGACCACGGATTCGTCGAGGTTGCCCACCGCCACCTGGAGCTGGGCCAGGATGTTGAGGGCGCAGAGGCGGGCCGCCTCGGTGGCCACCTCGGGCGTCACCTCGGCGCCGACCTTGCCCTTGTGGCGCGGATCGAGCTGGCCGTCGGCGCCGAAGCAGAGCTGGCCGGACACCACCACGAGGTTGCCCGCCCGCTTGAAGGCGACGTAGTTCGCCACCGGGGCCGCGGCCGGGGGCAGGACGTGGCCGAGTTCCTTCAGCCGTTCGAGCGTCGCGCTCATGCGCTCTCTCCTCAAGGGTTCGCCAATCGGTGCCGGGTTCTGGCCCAACCGGAGCCGCCATGGCAAGACGGATCATGGCAAGCCTGCCACAGGCAAGCGACATCGCCGCGACGGATCGGCCGGACGCGGCCGGCGTTGACCGGGGAGGCCGCGATCCTTAGTATTCGCGGGCGTGCCGCCCGATTGAGGCGGCGCTTTCTTTTTGGTCGTCCTTCAGGGGCGGCCGCGACGGAGACGGAATCGTGACGTCCGCCCTCTTGCCGACCTATGCCAGGGCCAAGGTGTCGTTCGAACGCGGGGAGGGCGCGTGGCTCGTCGCCCGAGACGGGTCGCGATATCTCGACTTCGGCGCCGGCATCGCCGTCAACGCCCTCGGCCACTCCCATCCGCACCTCGTCGCGGCGCTCACCGAGCAGGCGCAGAAGGTCTGGCACGTCTCGAACCTGTTCGAGGTCCCGGAGGCGGAGCGGCTCGCGCAGCGGCTGGTCGACAACACCTTCGCGGACGTCGTGTTCTTCTCGAACTCGGGCGCCGAGGCGAACGAGGCCGCCATCAAGATGGCGCGCAAGTACCACGCCGCCGGCGGGCAGCCGGAGAGGTTCCGGATCGTGACCTTCGAGGGCGCCTTCCACGGGCGCACCCTCGCCACCATCGCGGCGGGCGGGCAGCAGAAGTACATCGAGGGCTTCGGCCCGAAGGTCGAGGGCTTCGACCAGGTGCCGTTCGGCGATCTCGCGGCCCTCAAGGCCGCCATCACGCCCGAGACCGCCGCCCTGATGATCGAGCCGATCCAGGGCGAGGGCGGCCTGCGCGTGGTGTCGCCCGAGTGGCTGCGCACCCTGCGCGCGCTCTGCGACGAGCACGGCCTCCTCCTGATCATGGACGAGGTGCAGACCGGCGTCGGTCGCACCGGCAAGCTGTTCGCGCACGAATGGTCGGGCGTGACGCCCGACATCATGTCGGCGGCCAAGGGCATCGGCGGCGGCTTCCCGATGGGGGCCTGCCTCGCCACGCGCGAGGCGTCCCGCGGGATGGTCGTGGGCAGCCACGGCACCACCTTCGGCGGCAACCCGCTCGCCATGGCGGTCGGCAACGCGGTGCTCGACGTGATCCTGGCGCCGGGCTTCCTCGACACCGTCCGCAAGACCGGCCTGCTGCTCAAGCAGCGGCTCGCCGAGCTGAAGGACCGCCACCCGAACGTGATCGCGGATGTCCGCGGCGAGGGCCTGATGATGGGCCTGCGCTGCGTGGTGCCGAACACGGATTTCGCCGCGGCCGTCCGGGACCAGCACATGATCGTGATTCCCGCCGGCGACAACGTGGTGCGCCTGCTGCCGCCCCTGACCATCGGCGAGGCCGAGGTGGGCGCGGCGCTCGACCGCCTGGATGCCGCCGCCGCCTCCTTTGAAACCGCCCTGCGGGGAGCGGCCGAGTGATGAACGCCCCCATCAAGTCCGGTCCCCGGCACTTCCTCGACCTGACGGACCTCTCGTCCGGGCAGCTGCGCACCGTGCTCGACGCCAGCGCCGAGCTGAAGCGCAACCGCCGCAAGGGCCAGCGGCCGGCCACGCGCCCCCTCGACGGCAAGGTGCTGGCGATGGTGTTCGACCGCCCCTCGACCCGCACCCGCGTCTCCTTCGACGTGGCCATGCGCGAACTCGGCGGCGAGACCCTGATGCTGACCGGCAAGGAGATGCAGCTCGGCCGCGGCGAGACCGTCGCGGATACGGCCCGGGTCCTGTCGCGCTACGTCGACGCGATCATGATCCGCATCCTCGACCACGGCATGATGCTCGAACTCGCCGAGCATGCCGAGGTGCCGGTGATCAACGGCCTCACCAAGATCTCGCATCCCTGCCAGATCATGGCCGACCTCCTCACCTTCGAGGAGCATCGCGGGCCGATCCGCGGACGCACCGTGGCGTGGACGGGCGACGCCAACAACGTGCTCGCCTCCTGGGCGCATGCGGCGGCCCGGTTCGACTTCCGCCTCAACGTCGCGGCCCCGCCGGAACTGGCCGTGAAGCCGGAACTGCTGGCCTGGGCGAAGGCCGAGGGCGCCGAGGTCAACGTCACCACCGACCCGTTCGAGGCGGTGGCGGGGGCCGACGCCGTGGTCACCGATTGCTGGGTCTCGATGGGCGACGAGGACGAGGCGCACCGCCACAACCTCCTGATGCCCTATCAGGTCAACGGCAAGCTGATGGCGGCCGCGGCCAAGGACGCGGTCTTCATGCACTGCCTGCCCGCCCACCGCGGCGAGGAGGTCACCGCCGAGGTGATCGACGGGCCGCAATCGGTGGTCTTCGACGAGGCCGAGAACCGGCTGCACGCCCAGAAGGGCATCCTCGCCTGGTGCCTCGGCGCCGTCGAGGCGTGAAAAGCCGGGTATGGATCCCCATATCGCGGGTCAGGCCGGTCTCTCGACGCGGCGGTTCCATCCTTCGCTGATCCAGGCAGGCTCCCGCCGATCCCCGGCGGGATCCGGCGACCGATCGACGAACCTTGCGCGCTGACGTCGAGCCCGACGCCGGCGCGCCCGGGCTTTCCGCCGGGCTGTCGGCGGAAGCGGAGGCATGGGAGCCGCGCCGCCGGGAGACCATCGATCCGTTCGAGCGAGCCGGCGCGCATCGCCCCGGCCCCGGAGAGGACATGAGCTCCGATACCTCCCCCCATCCCGACCTCGCGGCGGAGGGCCGCGACGACATCGTGCTGCCGTTCTCGGTGGAGCCCCTCGACGTGCGCGGCCGCATCGTGCGGCTCGGACCGGCCGTCGACACGATCCTGCGCCGCCACGGCTATCCGGATCCGGTCGCCCGGGCCCTCGGCGAGGCGGCGGCCCTGACCGTGCTGCTCGGCGCCTCCCTCAAGTTCGAGGGCCGGTTCCAGCTCCAGACCAAGACGGACGGCCCCGTCGACATGGTGGTGGTGGATTTCGAGGCGCCCGACCGCCTGCGCGCCACCGCGCGCTTCGACGCCGAGCGCGTCGCGGCCCTGGGCGCGGGCCGGCAGGGCACGGCCGATCTCCTCGGCAACGGCCATCTCGCCATGACCATCGACCAGGGTTCGGCCCAGAGCCGCTACCAGGGCGTGGTCGCCCTCGACGGCCAGGGCTTCGAGGAGGCGGCCCACCAGTATTTCCGCCAGTCGGAGCAGATCCCGACCCGGGTGCGCCTCGCCGTGGCCGAGCGCCTGGAGGAGGGCCGGCGCAGCTGGCGGGCCGGCGGCCTGCTGGTCCAGTTCCTGCCGCAATCGATCGACCGTGCGCGCGCGGCCGACCTGCCGCCCGGCGACGTGCCGGAGGGCCATGAGCGCCTCGACGACGCGGCGACGTCCGAGGACGATGCCTGGACCGAGGCGAAATCCCTCGTCGCCACCACCGAGGACCACGAACTGGTGGACCCGACCGTGTCGAGCGAGCGGCTGCTCTACCGGCTGTTCCACGAGCGCGGCGTGCGGGTGTTCGAGGGCCAGGGCGTGCACGAGGCCTGCCGCTGCTCGCGCGAGCGGGTGATGACCATGATCCGCCGCTTCTCGGACGAGGACCGGCGCGACATGGTCGGCGAGAACGGCCGCATCGGCATCACCTGCGAATTCTGCTCGCGGCACTACGACCTCGATCCGGCCGAGGTCGAGGCCGAGATCGTGGGCGCCGCCCGGCACTGATACGGTTTCCGGAAGATCACTTTCGGAAACCGTATCACGAGCCCGCGCGGCGCCTGAGCGAGGCCGGTTTCCGCATCGCGAAGCGATCATCCGGAAACCGTATGAGACGACGCGCGACGGACGCGGGAACTTTGCGGAAGCTCGGCCGCTTGTAGGGCGTTTGCTGGCCGGCGACGGCCGGCGCTTCCCGATCCGGAGCCCCCATGTCCCGCCTGTCCCTCGCCGCCGCGATCCTCCTCGCGGGTACGCTCTCCGCCTCCGCGCAAGACACGCCGAGCCCGGCGCCCAACCCGGCGCCGGCTCAGCCCGAGGCCAAGGCCCCGGCGGCCGCCCCGGCCGCGCCCGCGACCCTCGACGACAACCTGCGCCCGACCTTCGTGGCCCAGCAGCCGAACGAGATGGTCGCCTCGAAGCTGATCGGGCTCTCGATCCAGAACCGGGCCAACGAGACCATCGGCTCGGTGGCGGATCTCGTCCTCGACCCCGACCTCTCGGTGAAATCCTACGTGGTCGGGGTCGGCGGCTTCCTCGGCATCGGCACCAAGTACGTGTCGATCGCCCGCAGCGCCGTGCAGCTCGACCGCGTCGACGACAAGACCCTCAAGGCCGTGATCGACACGGACAAGGACCAGCTCCGCGCCGCCCCGGAATACATCTACCTCAGCCAGCAGGATGCCAAGAAGTAGGTCGGCGCCCGGTCGTGACCCTGCGGTACGGCTGCGCCAAGCCGGTTTCGCGAAAGTGATCGCCGGTTCTGCGACGAAAATCGGCGACACACCGGGAACCTGAGCGGACGACGCGCTGGCTTGCCAATGCAAGTCTGCTTAGGCTGCTGCCGCGGAGAAGCGACCATGGCGGCAGAGGGTTCGGTCCGGCAGGCTTTCGCGATCCAGGCGGGCCATTGCGCCCGGCTGGGCTCGCCGTTCACGGCCGCCCTCTGCGGGCTCGTCGCCGAGCGGCTCGACCGCCGCACCGCGGCCGGGCGGCGCATCCTCGACTGGCCCGGCGCGCCGGATGCGGATGCGCTGCCGCTCCGGCTCTGCGGCGCCCTGCACGCCCTGGTGCGCCGCGGGCAGCTGCCCGACCTCGCCGCCCTCTATCCGCCCGCGCCGCTGGCGCCGGAACCGCTCTGGGCGGCCCTGGAGCGGGCGCTGGACGCGGCGGGCCCCGACCTCGATGCCTGGCTCGACGGGCCGCCGCAGACCAACGAGGTCGCCCGCTCCGGCGTGCTGATGCCCGGCCTGATGACCGTCGCGGCCGAGACCGGCGGGCGGCCGATCGTCCTCTGGGAGATCGGCGCCAGCGCCGGCCTCAACCTCATCCTCGACCGCTACGCCTACGACCTCGGCGGGGTCGTGGTCGGCGATGAGGCGGCGGCCGTGCGCCTCGCCCCCGGCTGGACCGGCCCGCCGCCGCCGGCGGCCCGGGTGACGGTGACGTCCCGGCGCGGGGTCGATCTCAGGCCGGTCGACCTGCGCGATCCGGGCCATCGCGAGCGCCTCATGGCCTATATCTGGCCCGACCAGCAGGCCCGACTCGCCCGCATGGAGGCCGCCATGGCCCGCGCGCTGGAGGATCCGCCGGTCCTCGACCGGGGCGACGCCGTTCTCTGGCTCGCCGAGCGCCTGGCCGAGCCGCCGGTTCCCGGCACGGTGCGGGTGGTGCAGCACTCGATCGCCCTGCAATATGTCCCGCCCGAGGGGCAGGCGCGGATCGCCGCATCGCTGGCGGAGGCGGGTGCGCACGCCGATGCGGACACCCCGCTCGCATGGCTCGCCTACGAGTTCGACGGCCGCGAATGCGGGCTGACGCTCACCCTCTGGCCGGACGGCACGCGCCGGCGCCTCGCCACGGCCCATCCGCACGGGCAATGGCTGCGCTGGGGCCCGGAATGATGCCCCTCGATCTCTACCTCGCCTTCCTGGGCGCGAGCCTCGTCCTCGTGCTGATCCCGGGGCCGAACGTCGCCCTCATCGTGGCGAACAGCGTGGCGTACGGCACCCGCCACGGCCTCGCGACGGTGGCGGGCACCAGCGCCGCCATGGTGCTCCAGCTCGGCCTCACCGTGCTCGGCGCCACGACGCTGCTCGCCCTGCTGGCGGGGTGGTTCGCGCTGCTGCGCTGGGTCGGTGCGGCCTACCTCGTCTGGCTCGGCATCCGGGCGTGGCGGGCGCCGCCCGCCGACCTCGCCCGCACGCCTCCGGCGGCGCGCGACGCCGGCCGGATGGTCCTGCGCGGGTTCTTGGTCTCGCTCACCAATCCGAAGACGCTGCTGTTCTACGGCGCCTTCCTGCCGCAATTCCTCGATCCGCGGCGGGAGCCGCTGCCGCAGCTCCTGCTCCTGGCCGGCACGTTCCTGGCCGTGGCCGTCATCGGCGACGGGGCGTGGGCCGTCCTCGCCGGCCGCCTGCGCGGCCTCCTCGGCGCGGGGAGCCGCTGGCGCAGCCGCATCACCGGCGGCGTCCTGATCGGGGCCGGGCTCGGCCTTGCCCTCGCGCGCCGCCCGGCCGGATGATCAGACCGGGTTCCAGCCGGCGGCACATTCGCGGATGAGGTTGCGCAGGAAGGCCTCGCCGGCCTCGAAGGCCGCAACCGTGATGTATTCGTCCGGCTGGTGGGCCTGATCGATGGAGCCGGGGCCGCACACGACGGTGGCGAGACCCGCCCGCTGGAAGCGGCCCGCCTCGGTGGCGTAGGGCACCGAGATGGTGCGGTTGCGGCCCGCGATCCGGAGCGCCAAGCGCTCGGCGGGCGAACCGGGCTCCGGCGCCAGCCCCGGCACGGCGGCGTCCTGCACCGTCTCGATATGCCCGTAGGGACCGAAGCGGTTCAGGCGCTCGCGCGTCACCGTCTCCGCCTGGGCCGCCATGCGGCGCGGAATCTCGTCGAGATCGAGATCCGGCAGGCCGCGGAACTCCCACTCGAAGGCACAGGTCTTGGGCAGGATGTTGCGCACCGTGCCGCCGGAGATCACGCCCGCATGCACCGTGGTGTAGGGCGGGTCGAAGCGGCCGCTCGGATCGCCGCGGGCGATCATCTCGTCGGCGAGGCGGTTGAGTTCCGCCACGAGTTCGGCCGCCGCCATGATCGCGTTCGCGCCCAGCGCGGGCTTGGACGAATGGGCCTCGTGGCCGTGGACGGTGGTCAGGTAGGTGGCGACGCTCTTGTGCGCGTCCGCGACGTCGAGGCTGGTCGGCTCGCCGACGATCACGGCGGCGGGCCGCGGCAGGTCGACGCCGAGCCGGGCGATCACATCCACGACGCCGAGGCAGGTGGTCTCCTCGTCGTAGGAGAGCAGGATGTGGATCGGCGTGCGCAGGTCCGCCGCGAGCATCTCGGGCACCAGGGCGAGGCAGAGGGCGCAGAAGCCCTTCATGTCGACCGCGCCGCGGCCGTAGATCCGCCCGTCCGCCACGCGCAGCCGGAAGGGGTCGCTCGTCCAATCCTGGCCCGCGGGCGAGACCACGTCGGTATGGCCCGACAGCACGACGCCGCCGTCGCGCATCGGCCCGATCGTGGCGAACAGGGCGGCCTTGTCGCCGGTCCGGTTCGGCACCCGCACGAAGGGCACCCCCCAGCCGGCGAGATACGCCTCGACGAAGGCGATGAGCGGGAGGTTCGACTTCTCGCTCTCGGTGTCGAAGGCGACGAGCCGCTCGAGCATGGCGAGCGGCGTCAGGCGGGTGCCGGCTGTCATCATCGGGTTCGGAATGCGGGAGGGAAAGGATGAGGCTGCGCCAGCCTACGCCTCTCCCGCTCCGCCGCCAACGCGCCGGGCGATGCCTTCAGTGCATGACCCGCCGCATGTGCGGCACGTCGAGGGAGAAGGCCGGGATCGCCGCCTCGAAGCTCTCGCCGTCCGCGGTGGCCATGGTGTAGGTGCCCTCCATGGTGCCGTTCGGCGTCGGCAGCGGGCAGCCGCTGGTGTAGCTGAAGGACTCGCCCGGGCCGAGCACCGGCTGCTTGCCCACGACGCCCGCGCCGCGCACCTCCTGCAGGGAGCCGCGCCCATCGACGATGCGCCAGTGCCGCGAGCGCAGCTGCACCTTGTCGTGCCCGTTATTCGTGATCTCCACCGTATAGGCGAAGAAGTAGCGGCTCTCGTCCGGCGAGGATTCCTCCTCCACGAACCGGGGCGTGACGATCACGCTGATGCCGCGGGTCTCGGCCTTGTACATCAGGGAGCCTCCCGGGGGACGCGACCGACCCGGAAACCGGGGCAGCCGCCCAGCCGCGCCGTGGTACGGTCCGCCGTTTCGGCCGTCAATCGGCACGAAATGCGGGTCCCCCTCCGACGCGGGCAGCGGATCCTCCGCGCCCTTCATCGATCGGCAACCCGCGTCGATCACACTGGCCCGAAGGATGGTCGGTCATGGTCCAGTTGCGCGACGGAATTCAATCGGCGGAGAGCATCGCGGCCCTGCATGCGGCGGGCGTGATCCGCACCGAGGCGCCGTTCGCGGACGATCAGGTCCAGCCGGCGAGCCTCGACCTGCGGCTCGGCCGCACGGCCTACCGCGTGCGCGCGAGCTTCCTGCCCGGCCGCACCCGCGACGTCGCCGCCTCGCTCGCCAAGCTCAAGCTGCACGAGATCGACCTGCGCCAGGGCGCGGTGCTGGAGACGGGCTGCGTCTACATCGCCGAATTGCAGGAGGGCCTCGCCCTGCCGCCGGACCTCGCGGCGAGCGCGAACCCCAAGAGCTCGACCGGGCGCATCGACGTCTTCACCCGCGTCATCACCGATCAGGCCCGGGAATTCGACATGGTGGAGCCGGGCTATGCGGGCCCGCTCTTCGCCGAGATCTCGCCGCGCACCTTCCCGGTGCTGGTGCGCACCGGCTCGCGCCTGTCGCAGATCCGCTTCCGCAAGGGTGCCGTACGGCTCGACGACGCGGCGCTCGCGCGCCTGCATGCCGAGGCGCCGCTCGTGAGCGCAGCCGATCCCTCGTTCCAGGGCGGCGTCGCCGTCTCGGTGGACCTCGCCGGCTTCGACGGGCTGATCGGCTACCGCGCCAAGCGCCATACCGGCCTCGTCGACGTAGATCGGCCGAAGACCTACGCGGTGAGCGAGTTCTGGGAGCCCCTGCGGGCGGACGGCTCGGGCACGCTGATCCTCGATCCGGGCCAGTTCTACATCCTGGCCTCGAAGGAGAGCGTGCAGGTGCCGCCGGACTTCGCCGCCGAGATGGTGCCCTTCGATCCCCTGGTCGGCGAGTTCCGGGTGCATTACGCGGGCTTCTTCGATCCCGGCTTCGGCCACGCCGCCGCGGGCGGCAGCGGGTCCCGGGCCGTGCTGGAGGTGCGCTCGCGCGACGTGCCCTTCATGCTGGAGGACGGCCAGATCGTCGGCCGGCTCGTCTACGAGCGCATGGCCGAGCGGCCCGCGGCCCTCTACGGGTCGCAGGCCGGCTCGAACTACCAGGCGCAAGGGCTGAAGCTGTCCAAGCACTTCGTGTGACGATGATCGCCGGAGGGCTGCGAGCCTCCGACGGGACGGCCTCCCTACACCTCCAGCGTGCCCGCCTTGGCCGCCGCGTAGCGCTCCGCGACTTTGTCCCAGTTCACCACGTTCCACCACGCCTTCAGGTAGTCGGGCCGGCGGTTCCGGTAGGTGAGGTAATAGGCGTGCTCCCAGACGTCGTTGCCCATCAGCACCCGCTGGCCTTCCATCAGCGGCGTGTCCTGGTTCGGGCGCGCGGTGAGGGCGAGCTTGCCGTCCTTCGTCACCGTGACGAAGACCCAGCCCGAGCCGAAGACGCGGCCACCCGCGGCGTTGAAATCCTCGCGCAGCTTGGCGATGCCGCCGAGGTCGCGGTCGATCGCGGCCTTCAGCTCGCCGGTCGGGTCGCCGCCCGCCCCGCCCATGATCTGCCAGAACATGGTGTGGTTGGCGTGGCCGCCGCCGTTGTTGCGCACCGCCGTGCGCACGTCCTCCGGCACGGAGCCGAGGCCGGCGAGAAGTTCGGTCAGCGGCTTCTTGGCGAGGTCGCCATGCTTGGCCACGGCGGCATTCAGGTTGTTCACGTAGGCCGCGTGGTGTTTGCCGTGATGGATCTCCATCGTCTCGGCATCGATGTGCGGCTGGTTCTTGGCGGCCGGGTAGGGCAGCGGCGGGAGGGTGAAGGGACCGCCGGGAGCGGTCTGGGCCAGTCCGAGGCGGGGACGAAGCACGGTGGCTCCGGCGAGCATCGCGAGCAGGGCACGGCGGGGAAGCTGGATCATCGGGCCTTCGGTCTCCAGGGATGACGATGCGTAAGCCGGGCATCCTGCGCCGAAATGCTCACCGGCTCGGCGGCGCCAAGGATGCGGGAACACGAGACTCAGCGGAATGACGCGCTTCTGCGGAGAGCGTGGCGGTGGAGGAGGGGAGCGGGATCATCCGGCCGCAGCCGCGTCGAGCAGCCAGACCAGTTCGCCCGCCGCCCGCACGCGGCCGGCGGGGAGATCCTCCCCCGCGGCGATCCGCGTGAGCGGATCGCGCTTGCCCGCGCCCGAGACGAGGAAGAGGGAGAGGCGCGAGGAGGCGAGGGCCGGCAGGGTGAGGCTCACCCGCGGCACGAAGGGGGCGAGGCCCGCCTCCGGCACGCCCACCACCCAGCGATCCGTCACCGTGACCGCGGGCTTGCCCGGGAACAGGGAGGCGGTGTGGCCATCCTCGCCGAGCCCGAGCAGCACGAGGTCGAAGAGCGGCCGGCCCGGGTCGAGCGTCGCACCGCCGTGGAAGGATTGCAGTTCGGCCGCGTAGGAAGCGGCCGCCCTGTCCGGATCGGGCCCGGTCGGGATCGGGTGCAGGTGCCCCGCCGGGACGGGCGTGTCGGACCCGAACGCCGCCTCCACCATGCGCCGGTTGCTGCCGGCCTCGGGCGAATCCCCGACGCGCTCGTCGCCGAAGAACCAGTGGATCCGCTCCCAGGGCAGCCGACCGCGGAATTCCGGCCCCGCGAGCAGCGCGTAGAGCCGCTTCGGCGTCGATCCGCCCGACAGGGCGACCGCGCAGCGATCGGTGCCCGCGGCGAGGGCGGCCAGCCGCTCGGCCGCCGCGCGGGCGACCGCATCGGCGTCGGGCAGCACGATGCCGCCGGGGGGCAGGGCCGTCATCTCAGTGCCCCTCGAGCGGACGCCACGCCCGCCCGTCGCGGGCGAGCAGATCCTCCGCCTCGCGCGGGCCGGCGCTCCCCGCCTCGTAGAGGGCGGGCTCGCGATCGGCAGCATCGATGATCGGCTGCACGATGCGCCAGCCCTCCTCGATCGTGTCGGCGCGCTGGAACAGGGTCGGATCGCCGATCATCGCGTCGTAGATCAGGGTCTCGTAGCCGGTGCTCGCCTCGATCTTGAAGAAGTCCCGGTAGCAGAAGCGCATCTCCACCGTGTGGAGCCGCACGGCCGGCCCCGGCACCTTGGCGCCGAATTGCAGGGAGATGCCCTCGTCGGGCTGGAGCTGGAGGACGAGCCAGTTCTCGACCGCCTCCTCCACGTCGGTGCCGCGGAACAGGGTCAGCGGCGCCTGCTTGAAGCGGATCGCGATCTCGGTGTCGCGGCGGGTCATCGCCTTGCCGGTGCGCAGGTAGAACGGCACCCCCGCCCAGCGCCAGTTGTCGATCCCGAGGGTGAGCGCCACGAAGGTCTCGGTGCGGCTGTCTCGGGCGACATCCGGCTCGCGCCGGTACTCGGTCACGTCCCGGCCCTCCACCCGGCCGGCCGCGTATTGGCCGCGCACCGCCGCCTCCGGTGAGGCGGAGCGGGTGGCGAGCAGCACCTCCTGCTTCTTGTCGCGCACCGCCTCCGACGCGAAGGAGATCGGCGGCTCCATCGCCACCAGCGTGAAGAGCTGGAACAGGTGGTTGGGGACCATGTCGCGCAGCGCGCCGGTCGCCTCGTAGAAGCGCCCGCGGCCCTCGACCCCCACCGTCTCCGCCACCGTGATCTGCACGTGGTCGATGTGGTCGCGGTTCCAGAGCGGCTCGAACATGCCGTTGCCGAACCGGAAGGTCAGGATGTTCTGCACCGTCTCCTTGCCGAGGAAATGGTCGATGCGGAAGATCTGGCCCTCGGACAGCACCGAGAGGATCTCGCGGTCGAGCGCCTCGGCCGATTGGAGGTCGTGGCCGAAGGGCTTCTCGATGATCACCCGCCGGAAGGCCCCCTCCGGCTCGGCCGTCAGCCCGGCCTCGCCGAGGCGCTTCACCGTCGGCCCGAACAGGGCGGCGGCCACCGCGAGGTAGAACAGCACGCTGCCGCCCTCCGGGGCCGCCGAGACCTCGGCGATATGCGCCTTCAGCCGCGCGAAGGTCCCCGCATCCGCGAGGTCGCCCGACAGGTAGGTCACCCGGGAGACGAGCCCGTCCCAGATCGCCGGGTCGAACTCCCCGCCGCCGGCCTCGCCGCCCTTGGCGGTGATGAAGCCGCGCACCGTCTCGGCGAGGTCGGCCCGGTACGCCTCGGAGGACATCTCGCTGCGGCTGACGCCGACGACGTGAAAATCCTCCGGCAGCAGCGTCCAGCGCGCGAGGTTGTAGAGGGCCGGCATCAGGAGCCGGTGCGTGAGGTCGCCCGTCGCCCCGAAGATCACGAGGGTGCAGGCGGGGGCGGGCGGGGCGCTGGTGCGGCCGGTCTTCTCGGTCATCGGACGCCTCCCGCTACTTCGGTTCCTGGTGGCCGCCGAAGCCCTTGCGCATCGCCGAGAGCAGCTTGTCCGCGAAGGAGGCCGATTCCCGCGAGCGGAAGCGCGCGTAGAGCGCCGCCGAGAGCACGGTGGCCGGCACCGCCTCCTCGATCGCCGCGTTGAGGGTCCAGCGGCCCTCGCCCGAATCGGCGACGTGGCCGGAGAAGGCGTCGAGATGCTCGTCCCCGGCGAGCGCCGCCGCCGTCAGGTCGAGGAGCCAGGACGACACGACGCTGCCGCGCCGCCACACCTCCGCGATGTCGCCGAGATCGAGGTCGAAGCGCTGCGCCTCCGGCAAGTCCGGCGAGTTCGCATGCCGCAGGATGTCGAAGCCCTCGGCATAGGCCTGCATCAGGCCGTACTCGATGCCGTTGTGGATCATCTTGACGAAGTGGCCGGCCCCGCTGGGCCCCGCATGGATGTAGCCCTGCTCGGCCCGGGGGTCACGGCCCTCGCGGCCGGGGGTGCGCGGCACCTCGCCGAGGCCCGGCGCCAGGGTGGCGAAGATCGGGTCGAGGCGGTCGACCGCCTGCTTGTCGCCGCCGATCATCATGCAATAGCCGCGATCGAGGCCCCACACCCCGCCCGAGGTGCCGACATCGACGTAGTGCAGGCCCTTCTCGCGCAGGGCGGCGGCCCGCCGGATGTCGTCCTTGTAGAAGGAGTTGCCGCCGTCGATGATGGTGTCGTCCGCCTGCATCAGGGCGGCGAGGCGGTCGACCGTGTCCTCGGTGGGCGCGCCCGCCGGCAGCATCACCCAGGCGGCGCGGGGCCCTTCGAGCTTGGCGACGACGTCCTCCAGGCTGGTGGCTCCGGTCGCGCCGGCCTCCACCAGGGCCGCGACCGCCTCGGGGCTGCGGTCGTAGACCACCGCCGTATGGCCGGCGCGGAGCAGGCGCCGCACGATGTTGCCGCCCATCCGCCCCAGACCGACCATGCCGAGCTGCATCGCGACCTCCGTGGTTCGCGGGGCCTGACGCCCCGCAGGCGGGGCTCAGCCCCGCACCCCGGCAGGGCCGAGGCGGCCCTGCCCCCGCCTTCAGTTAGGTCAGCGTTCGGCGGAGGCGATCGAGACCCGACGACAGATCACCCTTGATGTGGACGCGCAGCGCCCGCCGCCCGCGCTCCGACAGCACCCCGAAATCGCCGCGGGCCTGCGCGGCGATCACCGTGCCGAAGCTGATCGTACGGCCGGGGATCGGCAGATCCTGCGCCGGCTGGGCGGTGATCTGGAGGAAGACGCCGCTGTCGGGCCCGCCCTTGTAGGCCTGCCCCGTGGAATGCAGGAAGCGCGGCCCGAACTCGACGCAGGTCGCCACCCGCTTGGCGTCCCGCAAGGCCAGCCGGGCGGCCTGGAGCGGAGCGAGGTGGTCGGCGTTGCGCTCCACATAGGCGAGGAGCGCCGCGTAGTCGCCGGTGCCGATCCGGCCGATCTGGGCCCGGATCCAGCTCTCCGGATCGCCGCCCGCCCCGGCTTGGCGCAGGGCCTCCGCGTTGGCGGGATCGGTGTAGAGGGCGAAGAGGTCGTCCTCCGCCACCGGCGTCTCGGCGGGAAGCGCCCCGTCGCGCTCGGCCGCCGCCGTCAGCTCCCGCGTCTTGATCTTGCTCGCCTCGACGTCGGGCTGGTCGAACGGGTTGATGCCGAGCACCGCCCCCGCCACCGCCGTGGCGATCTCGAAGCGGAAGAATTCCTGCGGCAGCCCCTCGCGGGAGGCCAGCGTGATCCGGGCCACCGGGTGCCCGGCCGCTTCCAGAGCCTCGATGCCCGCGTCCTGGGCCGCGTCCGCCTCGTTCTCCAGGCGCAGATAGACGAAGAAGCGGTCGGCGCCGTAGACCTCCGGCGCGCCGAGCGGCTCGCCGTCGATCGGGATCAGGCCCTTGCCCTCCTTGCCGGTCGATTCGGCGACGAGCTGCTCGACCCAGGCCCCGAAGGTGGCGACGCCCGGCGAGGCGACGAGCGTGACCTTGTCGCGGCCCCCGGCGGTGGCGGCGACGCCGAGGGCGAGGCCGAGCTGCACGCCGGGATTGAGCGCGGGCGGCACGTCCGACCCGCAGGAGCGCACCATCCGCCGCGCCTCCTCCAGGAAGGCCGCGACGTCGATGCCGCTCGCCGCCGCGGGCACCAGCCCGAAGGCCGAGAGCACCGAGTAGCGCCCGCCGATCTCCGGCACCCCGTAGAAGATGCGCCGGAACCCGTCGCCGAGCGCGGCCTTCTCCATCGCCGAGCCCGGGTCGGTCACCGCCACGAAGTGCCGGCCGGCCTTGTCGGCCCCCACGACCGCGCGCATGCGGGCGAGGAAGTAGTCGCGGAACACGTTGGGCTCGAGGGTCGAGCCGGACTTGGAGGCGACGATGAACAGGGTGCGCGGCAGGTCCACGGCCGCCTCGACCGCCCGCACCTCGGCCGGATCGGTCGAATCGAGGATGCGCAGGCGCGGGAAGCCGGAGCGCGGCCCGTAGGTCTCGGCCAGCACCTCCGGCCCGAGGCTGGAACCGCCCATGCCGAGCACCACCGCGTCGGTGAAGCCCTCGGCGCGGATCTCCTCCGCGAAGGTCGCGTAGTCGCCGGCCTTGGCGAATTGCTGGTCCACGATGTCGAGCCAGCCGAGCCAGCGCGCCTCGTCGGCTCCGGTCCAGACCGCGGCGTCCTTCTGCCAGAGCCGGCGCACCAGCCCCTTGGCCCGCCACGCTTCGGCCGCGGCCTCCGCCGGCTCCTTGAGGGCGCCGAGGGCCAGGTCCTGCCGGTTCAGCCGCTCGCCCAGGACCTGCGCGCGCTTGCCCGCCACCGCGCCGAGGAGCTTGTCGGCGGCGTCGACGAAGAGCTGCACGCCCTCGCGCACCAGATCCCGGGCGACCGCGTCGAGGTCGATCCCGGTCCGCGCGAGCTGCGCGAGAACCCGCTCGGCCTCGCCGACATCCTCCTCCAGGCTCGCCCGCACCCGGCCGTGATCGCGGAACGCGTCCATGGTGGAGGGCGGGATGGTGTTGACGGTATCGGGGCCGATCAGCTCCTCGACGTAGAGGACGTCCGAATAGGCCTTGTTCTTGGTGCCGGTGGAGGCCCAGAGCAGGCGCTGCGGATGCGCGCCCTTGGCCGCCAACGCCTCCCAGCGGGGGCCGGCGAACAGGCGCTTGTAGCGCTGATAGGCGAGCTTGGCGTTGGCGATGGCGACCTTGCCCTTCAGGGCTTCGAGAGGGGCCTTCTCCGCCGCGCCGGCCTTGGCGATCAGCGCGTCGAGCGCGGCATCGACGTTCGCGTCGATGCGGCTGACGAAGAAGCTCGCCACGCTCGCGACCCGCTCCACCGGTCCGCCCTTGGCGGCCAGCTCCTCCAGGCCGCCGATATAGGCGTTCGCCACCTCCTCGTAGACGTCCTGCGCGAACAGCAGGGTGATGTTGACGTTGATGCCTTCGGCGGTGAGCGCCCGGATCGCCGGCAGCCCCTCGGGAGTGGCCGGCACCTTGACCATCAGGTTGTCGCGGGAGACGGCGGCCCAGAGGCGGCGGGCCTCGGCCAGGGTCTCCTCGGTGTTCATGGCGAGGTAGGGCGAGACTTCGAGGCTCACGAAGCCGTCCTGGCCGCCGCTCGCGTCGTAGACCGGCCGCAGGACGTCGGCGGCGGCCTGGATGTCCGCGATGGCGAGCCCCTCGTAGAGGTCGATCACCCGCGCATCGCCGGCTTGGCGCAGGGCGTCGTCGTACTCGTCCGAATGGCCGATCGCCTTCTCGAAGATCGCCGGGTTCGAGGTGACGCCGCGCAGCCCGTCCTCCACCACCAAGCGTTTCAGGTCGCCCTTGGCGACGAAGCCGCGTGCCACGAAATCGAGCCACACGGCCTGCCCCTGTTCCGCGTGCAGCGCCTTGAGCGGATTCATGCCGGCCTCCTTGAGGGTGTCCCGCCGGAATGTGGCGAACCGGACGCCGCTGTCCAGAGGAAGAAGCGCGTACCGCGGTGGATCATGCGCTCCCCGGAGCCGGAAACGCCCGGTTTACCATTCGGCCCGATGCTCCCCCGGACGTGTTGCCTGGCCGATGCGGCCCGGCGCGGGCGCGTCCCGGCCCGCCAGCGAGGATCCCTGACAGCCATGATGTCCCGTGCGGAACGCTCGCATCTCGGCGACTGGTGGTGGACCGTCGACCGGGCGCTGCTCGCCGGCCTCGGCGCCCTGATGACCATCGGCCTCGTCTTCCTGATGGCGGGCGGCCCGCCGGTGGCCGAGCGGCTCGGGCTGCCGACCTTCCACTTCCTCAACCGGCAGGTGGCCTATCTGGTCCCGACGATCGGGCTGATCCTGGCGGTGTCCTTCCTGTCGCTGCGCCACGTGCGGCGGCTCGCCCTGGTGACCTACTCGGTCGGCATCGTGCTGTGCGTGCTCGCCACCAAGTACGGGCCCGAGATCAAGGGCGCGCATCGCTGGATCCAGTTCGGCTCCATCGGCGTGCAGCCCTCCGAATTCGTGAAGCCGGCCTTCGTGGTGCTGGCGGCCTGGGCCTTCGCGGAGGGTTCGCGGCGGCGCGACATGCCGGGCGGCCTCCTCGCCCTGGTCATGCTGCCGATGACCATCGTGCCGCTGATCATGCAGCCGGATTTCGGCCAGACCATGCTGCTCACCATGGTGTGGTGCTGCATGGTGTTCGTGGCGGGCCTGCACTGGATCTGGGTGGCGGGCCTCGGCGGCGCCGGCCTGCTCGGCGTGGCGGCGGCGTACGAGTTCCTGCCCCACGTGCGCGACCGCATCAACCGCTTCCTCGACAAGGACCCGAGCGAGAACTTCCAGGGCTTCTGGTCGAAGGAATCCTTCAACGTGGGCGGCTGGTTCGGCACCGGACCGGGGGAGGGCGTCGCCAAGCGCCACCTGCCCGACGCGCATACCGACTTCATCTTCTCGGTGGCGGGCGAGGAATTCGGCACCATCGCCTGCATCGGCCTCGTTCTGCTGTTCGCCTTCATCGTGATGCGCGGGCTGATGCTGGCGCGGCGCAGCGAGGACATCTTCTGCCGCCTCGCCATCACCGGCCTCACCACCCTGTTCGGCCTCCAGGCCTGCATCAACATGCTGGTGAACGTGCGGCTGATGCCGGCCAAGGGCATGACGCTGCCCTTCGTCTCCTACGGCGGCTCCTCGCTGATCTCGCTCGCGCTCGGCATGGGCTTCCTGGTCGCGCTCACCCGCCGCCGCCCGCGCACCGCGCTCCTCAACCGCGACGAGGGGCTGGCGCGATAGGCTCTGCGCCCGGGGGGTGATCTCGGCGCCCAACCTGCCTAAAGAGCGGTCCGCATCCGGAGATCGAAGACCCGCCATGACGGTCGCCCAACCCCTCGTCCTTCTCGCCGCCGGCGGCACCGGCGGGCACCTGTTCCCGGCCGAGGCCTTGGCCCTGCGCCTGCGCGAGCGCGGCATCCGGGTGGCGCTCGCCACCGACAGCCGGGTCGAGAAGCTGTCGGGCGAGTTCCCGGCCTCCGAGATCGTGCCCATTCCCTCGGCGACGCCCTCGGGCCGCTCGCCGCTCGCCCGCGGCGCGGCAATGCTCACCCTCGGCCGGGGCTTCGCCGCGGCGTTGCGCGCCGTGCGCCGCCTCAACCCCGCGGTGACGGTGGGTTTCGGCGGCTACCCGACCGTGCCGCCGCTTCTCGCAGCCCAGATGCTCAAGGTGCCGACGCTGCTGCACGAGCAGAACGCCGTGATGGGCCGGGCGAACGGCTTCCTCGCCCGCGGCGCCACGGTGATCGCGACCGGCTTCTCCGAGGTGCGGGGCGTGCCGGCGAAGGCGACGGCCCGGCGCGTCCATACCGGCAACCCGGTGCGCCCCGCGGTGCTCGCCGCCGCGCAGACGCCCTATCCGGCCCTCGCGGCGGACGGCCCGCTCCACCTCCTCGTCTTCGGCGGCAGCCAGGGCGCCCGGGTGATGAGCGACGTGGTGCCCGACGCGGTGGCGCGCCTGCCCGAGGGGATCCGGGCCCGCCTGCACCTCGTGCAGCAGGCCCGCGCGGAGGATCTCGCCCGGGCGGAGGCGATCTACGGCCGGGCAGGGCTCGCCTCGGTCTCGGTCGCGCCCTTCTTCAAGGACCTACCCTCCCGCATGGCCGCCGCCCATCTGGTGGTGGCCCGCTCGGGCGCCTCCACGGTGGCGGAACTCGCGGTGATCGGCCGCCCGGCGATCCTGGTGCCGCTGCCCGGCTCCCTCGACCAGGATCAGGCGGCCAACGCCGCGGTGCTGGGCGCGGCGGGCGCCGCCTTTCCCCGACCACAAACGGACTTCACTCCTGAGCGGCTCGCGGCCGACCTCACCGGCCTCTTCGGCGCGCCCGAGCGGCTCACCGCCGCCGCCGCCGCCGCGAAGGGCGCCGGGATCCCGGACGCCGCCGAGCGCCTCGCCGCCCTGGTGGTCGAGACCGCGATCCAGGCCTCGACCCGCTGACAGACGACCGACAAGGACATCCTTTCCCATGAAGCTGCCGAACAAGCTCGGACCCATCCACTTCATCGGCATCGGTGGCATCGGCATGTCCGGCATCGCCGAGGTGATGCACAACCTCGGCTACACGGTGCAGGGCTCGGACGCGGCCGACAACTACAATGTCCGGCGCCTGGCCGAGAAGGGCATCCGCACCTTCGTGGGGCACCGGGCCGAGAACCTCGCCGAGGCCGAGCTGGTGGTGGTCTCGACGGCGATCCGCCGCGACAACCCGGAGCTGGTGGCGGCCCGCGAGCGGCGCCTGCCGGTGGTGCGCCGGGCGGAGATGCTGGCCGAGCTGATGCGCTTCAAGTCCTGCGTCGCGGTGGCGGGCACGCATGGCAAGACCACCACGACCTCGCTCGTCTCGACGCTCCTCGACGCGGGCGGCCTCGATCCCACCGTGATCAACGGGGGCATCATCAACGCCTACGGCACCAACGCCCGCATGGGCGAGGGCGACTGGATGGTGGTGGAGGCCGACGAATCCGACGGCACCTTCCTGAAGCTGCCGGCCGACATCGCCATCGTGACGAACATCGACCCGGAGCATCTCGACCATTTCGGCTCCTTCGACGCGATCAAGGACGCGTTCCGGGCCTTCATCGACAACATCCCGTTCTACGGCTTCGCGGTGATGTGCATCGACCACCCGACCGTGCAGGACCTCGTCGGGCGCATCGAGGACCGGCGCATCATCACCTACGGCGAGAACCCGCAGGCGGATGTCCGGCTGATCGACGTGGACCTGAAGGGCGGCCAGAGCCGCTTCCGGGTGATGATCCGCGACCGCCGTCCCGGCTTCCGGCTGGAGATGGAGGATCTCGTCCTGCCGATGCCGGGCAAGCACAACGCGCTCAACGCGACGGCGGCGCTGGCGGTGGCGCACGAACTCGGTGTTGCGCCGGAGACGATCCGCAAGGCGCTCGCCGGCTTCGGCGGCGTGAAGCGCCGCTTCACCCGCACCGGCGAGTGGAACGGCGCGCAGATCTTCGACGATTACGGGCACCATCCGGTGGAGATCAAGGCGGTGCTCAAGGCCGCGCGCTCCTCGACGGACGGCAACGTCGTGGCGGTGGTGCAGCCGCACCGCTACACGCGTCTCGCCTCGCTGTTCGACGATTTCTGCACCTGCTTCAACGACGCCGACACGGTGATCGTCGCCCCGGTCTACGCGGCGGGCGAGGCGCCGATCGAGGGCTTCGACCGCGACACGCTGGTGGCGGGCCTCAAGTCGCGCGGGCACCGCAACGCCATCGCGCTGGAGCGCAGCGAGGACCTCGCCGGCCTGATCCGCGGCCTCGTGGGGCCGGACGACTACGTCGTGTGCCTGGGCGCCGGCAACATCACGCAATGGGCCTACGCGCTCCCGGGCGAGCTGGACACGCTCGGCGAGAAGGCGGCGTGACGCCGCCTCGCACCTGATGCGCGGGCCCGCAGCCAGTCGTACGCAGCGGGCACGCGGCGTGCGGCAGTCTCAAACGGAGGCTGAGGCTCGGCTATGGGCCCATCTGCGCGACCGCCGGCTCGGCGGGTTCAAATTCGTGCGGCAGCGTCCGATCGCGCCTGACGTGGCCGCCTTCGCCTGTCGAGAAGCGAGGCTCATCGTCGAGGTGGATGGCAGCCCGCACGCCGACAGCCCCTGCGATCGAACGCGCGGCGCCCGGCTTTCCGCCCAAGGCTACCGCATTCCTCGATTCCGGAACGGCGAGGTATTTGCCAACCTCCCCGGCGTTCTCGAAACGATCCTCGCGGCTCTCTCCTCTCCCCGCCTGCGGGGAGAGGGTCTCACCCCCTCACCCTCGCGCCGAACCTGCGGTTCGGGCTCGCTTCACCCCCGACAAGGGGGGGTGAAGCCCTCTCCCCGCAAGCGGGGAGAGGCGGAGATGCGCACAAATGACCAGCCAGACGACATCCCAGGACATTCTCTCCCGCCTCGCCCCCGCCGCCCTGCGCGGCCGCCTGCTGGCGGATCACCCGCTCGCCGACCTCACGTGGTTCCGCGTCGGCGGCCCGGCGCAGGTGCTGTTCACCCCCGCCGACGAGGAGGATCTCGCCGCGGCGCTCCGGGCGCTCCCCGCCGACATCCCGGTCACGGTGATCGGCCTCGGCTCGAACCTGATCGTGCGCGACGGCGGCGTGCCCGGGCTGGTGGTGCGGCTCGGCGGCCGGGCCTTCGGCAGCATCGAGATCGAGGGCGAGACCATCCGGGCCGGCACCGCGGTGCCGGACGTGAAGGTGGCCCGCGCCGCCGCCGAGGCCGGGCTCGACGGGCTCGCCTTCTATCGCGGCATCCCGGGCTCGATCGGGGGGGCGCTGCGCATGAACGCGGGCGCCCATGGGGGCGAGACCACCGACGTGCTGGTCGAGGCCCGCGGCGTCACCCGGGCGGGGGAGATCCGCAGCTTCTCCCATGCCGCAATGGGCTTCTCCTACCGGCACTCCTCGGTGCCCGCCGATGTGATCTTCACCGGCGCGCTCTTCCGCGGGCGGCCGGGCGACAAGGCGGCGATCCTGGCCGAGATGGATCGGGTCACCGCCGCCCGCGAGGCCGCGCAGCCGATTCGCGAGCGCACCGGCGGCTCGACCTTCAAGAATCCGGAGGGCGGCAAGGCCTGGCAGCTCATCGATGCCGCCGGCTGCCGCGGCCTGCGTCGGGGCGGGGCCCAGGTCTCCGAGATGCACTGCAACTTCCTCATCAACACCGGCGGCGCGACCGCTGCCGACATCGAGGGCCTCGGCGAGGAGGTGCGCGAGCGGGTGCGCGCGCGATCCGGCGTGGATCTGCACTGGGAGATCAAGCGGATCGGCCTGCCCGGCTGAGCACCACTCCACCGCAGGCCGGAACCGGAGGGACCGCCATGTCCAAGCACGTCGCCGTCCTGACGGGCGGCTGGTCCTCGGAGCGCGCGGTCTCGCTGAATTCCGGCCGGGCCGGCGCCCGCGCGCCGGAGGCGCAGGGATGCCGCGTCACGCCGATCGACGTGCAGCGGGATCCCGCCGCCGCGCTCGCCGCCCCCTGCACCCATTCGGGCGTGCTCGCCTCGGCGCTGGCCATGCACACGGACGGTGCCAAAACGGTCATGCGGGCGGCCGGGGTTCCGGTGCCGGAGGGGCGAATCGTTAACCGGTTCGATGCGGCCGGAACCCATGTCCTGCCGCCGCCCTACGTGCTCGAGCCGATCGCCGAAGGCTCGCCCGTGGGGGCGCGACCGTGCGCGACGGGCGCTCCCCGCCGCCCCGGGAACGCGCCCGGGCGGACCGGCCCCACGGCAACGAAGTCACTGCGGAGACTTGCATTCCCGGCTGCGCGGCGATGGGGGCACGGCGCTCGGCGTCATCGATATCCGCCCCGCCTCGGGGGGCGGTACGACTCCGACGCGAAGTAGGCCAAGGGCGGGTCGGTGCGCGTGCCGCCGGCCGAAATTAAACCGAAAATTTACCAGCTGGTTCGAGAGTTGGCGTTAACGGCGCATCAAGCACTTGGCTGCCGGGGCGTGAGCCGTGCCGACCTTCGCTACGACGACACACCGGGTGGCACCGGTGCGCTCGTGGTGCCGGAGGTCAACACGCAACCCGGCATGACCGAGACCAGCCTTGTGCCGGAGCTCGCAGCCCATGCCGGGTACAGTTTCGGTGAACTCGTCCGATGGATGGTGGAGGACGCTTCCCTGAACCGCTGATCGCCGCCGGCCCCGCCGGCGGTCAGGCCGGCGGCGTGCCCGCTCCGGGAGCCGCGCTCCCCGGAGCCAGGACGGGCACGGGGATTCTGACGCGATACATGCCCCGGTTCCTGCGGCCCCGCCGCGCGTCCGTGGCGATCCCGATCGAGCAGCGCGTGCCGAAGCTTCTCGGCACGAGCCTGCTGTTCGGCTTCTTCGGCCTCGTGGGCGCCGCCGGCTTCGTGGCGAGCGGCGCCTATGCGGAGGTCGTGACGCGCCGCGGCAGCTTCGGCGACATCGCGGCCCGCGCGGCCGGATTCGGCCTCGAGAAGGTGACGCTCGCCGGGCTGGTCCAGCTGCAGCCTTCCGAGATCCTGCACGCGGCCCGGATCGACCAGCGCAACTCGCTGCCCTTCCTCGACGTGGTCGGGGTGCGCGACCGCCTCGCCGAGGTGCCGCTGATCGGCGCCGTCTCGGTGCGCAAGATCTATCCGCACGAGCTCGTGGTCACGCTCACCGAGCGCGAGCCGAGCGCCCTGTGGCAGCGCAACGGCGAGATCGCGGTGATCTCGGCGGACGGCACCGTCATCGACCGGATGCGGGACGGGCGCTTCGCCGCCCTGCCGCTCGTCGTCGGGGACGAGGCGAACCTGCGCACCAAGGAGTATCTCGACCTCCTGGAGGCCGCCGGCCCCCTGAAGGAGCGCATCCGCGCCGGGACCCTGGTCTCGGGCCGGCGCTGGACGCTCAAGCTCGACGGCATCGACATCCGCCTGCCCGAGACGGGCGCGCGGGAAGCCGTCGCGCGGCTCGTGAAGCTCGATGCCGAATCGCACCTCCTCGACAAGGACATCATCGCGGTGGACCTGCGGATGCCCGACCGGCTCGTGGTGCGCCTCACCGAGGAGGGCGCCGCCGCCCGCCAGGAGGCGCAGAAGAAGAAAGCCAAGGGCAAGGGGACCGAGACATGACGCGCCCGCTCCCCGCGCTCCTCACCCCCTCCGTTCGTCCGGGCGTCGCGTCATGAGTCTTCTCCAGCACGGCCTCACGCCCCGCCTCAAGCCGCTCTCCGCGCGGCGCAGCGCGACGCTGTCGGTGCTCGATGTCGGCACCAGCAAGGTCGTCTGCCTCGTCGCCGAGCTGCAGCCGGTCGACACGCTCGCGACCCTGCGCGGCCGCACGCATCTCGCGCGGATCATCGGCATCGGCCACCAGCGCTCGCTCGGCCTCAAGGGCGGCGCGGTGGTCGATCTCGAAGCCGCCGAGAGCGCCATCCGCCACGCGGTCCATGCCGCCGAGCGTATGGCGAAGTGCGAGGTCCAGTCGGTCATCGTGAACCTGTCGGGCGGGCGGCTCGGCTCGCAGCATTTCGAGGCCCGGGTCCCGGTGCGCACCGGCCCGGTGACCGGCTCGGACGTGCAGCGGGTGCTCGAAGCCGCGAGCACGCACAGCGTCAGCCCCGGCCGCGCGGTGCTGCATGCCCTGCCCACCGGCTATTCCCTCGACCAGCAGAGCGCAGTGGTCGATCCGTCCGGCATGATCGGCGAGACCCTCGGCGTGGACCTGCACGTGGTCACCTCCGAGATCGCCACCGCCCGCAACCTGATGCTGGCGGTGGAGAACTGCCACCTGCGGGTCGAGGCGGTGATCGCCACGCCCTACGCCTCCGGCCTCTCCGCCCTCGTGGACGACGAGGCCGAGATGGGCGTCGCGGTGGTCGACATGGGCGGGGGCACGACCAGCGTCGGCGTGTTCACCGGCGGCCACCTCGTCCACGTGGACGCGGTGGCGGTGGGCGGGCACCACGTCACCATGGACATCGCGCGGGGCCTCTCCACCCGCGTCGTCGCCGCCGAGCGCCTCAAGACGCTCTACGGCGCCGCCATGGCGACCGCCTCCGACGAGCGGGACATGATCGCGGTCCACGGCGTCGACGAGGACGAGCGCGACCTGCCGCATCACATCCCGAAGTCGCAGCTCGTGCGCATCATCCGCCCCCGGGTGGAGGAGGTGCTCGAACTGGTGCGCGACCGCCTGCGCAACGCGGGCTTCGCCGCCCAGGCCGGGCGCCGGGTGGTGCTGACCGGCGGCGCGAGCCAGCTCGTCGGGCTGCCCGAGGTGGCCCGCCGGATCCTCCAGGGGCAGGTCCGCATCGGCCGGCCGCTCGGGATCAAGGGACTGCCGGAGGCGGCCAAGGGGCCGGCCTTCTCGGCGGCGGTCGGACTCCTCGTCTACCCGCAGGTCTCCCACGTCGAGCATTTCGAGCCGAAGGGGCAAGCCGCCGGAATGGGCATGGCGAGCGACAGCTACCTCCACCGGGTCGGACGCTGGATCCGGGAGAGCTTCTAACCAATCGAGCGCCCGGCCGGGCCGATGAGGCCACGGGGGCGAGCGGGACGAACCGGCGCCGGTCGGCGCTCACAACAGTCAACAAGGGGCACGCGCATCATGGCCATCAGTCTCCAAGCGCCGGACATCCGGGAACTCAAGCCGCGCATCACGGTCTTCGGCGTCGGCGGGGCGGGCGGCAACGCTGTCAACAACATGATCGAGTCGGGGCTGCTCGGCTGCGAGTTCGTGGTGGCGAACACCGACGCGCAGGCGCTGACCTCCTCGAAGGCCGAGCGCGTGATCCAGATGGGCATCGGCGTCACCCAGGGCCTCGGCGCCGGCTCGCAGCCGGAAGTCGGCCGCGCCGCCGCCGAGGAGGTGATCGACGAGATCCGCGATCAGCTCTCGGGCGCGCATATGTGCTTCATCACCGCCGGCATGGGCGGCGGCACCGGCACCGGCGCCGCCCCGGTGATCGCCCGGGCCGCCCGCGACATGGGCATCCTCACGGTCGGCGTGGTGACGAAGCCGTTCCAGTTCGAGGGCGTGCGCCGCATGCGCACGGCGGATGCCGGCATCAACGAGCTGCAGGCCGCGGTCGACACCCTGATCGTGATCCCGAACCAGAACCTGTTCCGGGTCGCCAACGAGAAGACGACCTTCGCGGACGCCTTCGCGATGGCCGACCAGGTGCTCTACTCGGGCGTCGCCTGCATCACCGACCTGATGGTGAAGGAAGGTCTCATCAACCTCGACTTCGCCGACGTGCGGGCGATCATGCGCGGCATGGGCAAGGCCATGATGGGCACCGGCGAGGCCTCGGGCGAGAACCGCGCCAACCGCGCGGCCGAGGCCGCGATCGCCAACCCGCTCCTCGACGACGTCTCGATGAAGGGCGCCCGCGGCCTGCTGATCTCGATCACCGGCGGCAACGACCTCACCCTCTACGAACTCGACGAGGCGGCGACCCGCATCCGCGAGGAGGTCGATCCGGACGCCAACATCATCCTGGGCGCCACCTTCGACGAGAGCCTCGACGGCATCATCCGGGTCTCCGTGGTGGCGACCGGCATCGAGCCGGCGCTGATCACCGCCCACGCCGTGAACGGGCCGGACCTCGCGCAGACCGAGCAGCGCATCGCCGAGGTGGCCGACCGCCTGCGGGCCGAGGCCCGGGCCCGCGCCAACCAGCAGCAGCCCCAGCCCGCCGCGCCGGTCTACCGCCAGCCCGAGCCGCAGGCCGCCGCTCCCCGGCTCGCCCCGGCGCAGGAGATGGCCCCGCCCATGATGGCCGCCCCGGCCGTCGAGGCGCCCCGCGCCGAGCTGCCCCAGGCCCCGATGATGCGGGACGAGGTGCAGATCACCCCGACCCAGCCGCGGCCGATGCCCTCCTACGAGCCGGCAGCGCCCGCGCCCGTCGCCGAGCAGCCGATGGTCTCGGCCTCCGCGCCCTTCATCCCGCCGTCGCCGGCGGTGGTGCGGGCCCCGCGGATGCCGCGGGTGCAGGATCTGCCGCTCCCGGCCCAGAACCAGATCCGCGCGAGCCGCGGCGAGGAGCCGGTGCCCCAGCAGGTCGCGCCCGACGTCAAGCGCACCTCGCTGCTGCGCCGCCTCGCCACCGTCGGCTTCGGCGGCCGGCGCGAGGACGATGCCCAGGGAATGGCCGCTCCGGCCGCCCAGCCCCAGGCTCCGGCCCCGGCGATGCACCAGCCGATGCCGCAGCAGCCCGTCGCCCGGCAGCCGCAAGCGCCGATGGCACCGCCGGCTCCCCGGGCGCCGGTCCAGGCTCCCGCGCATCCCGGCTACGCCCCGCAGCCGCAGGGCTACCGGCCGGCGCAGGGCCAGCTCGACCCGCAGGGCCGCGCCATGGCCGCCCCGCGCATGATGGACGACGACCAGCTCGAGATTCCCGCCTTCCTCCGGCGGCAGGCGAACTGAGAGCGCGCCGGCCCATCCTCCGGGATGGGCCGGGAGCACCGCGAGAGGGCCTCGCGAGGGCCCTGAAAGCGCCCCGACGGCGCCATCACGACCCGTCATAGAGGCGTTTCGGCCACACCCCGGGATCCCTGATCCCGGGGATTAAGCCGTTGTTTAAGACTCTGTGCCATAACGGCTTTCGGGAACTGCACACGATCCGCCGGGCTGTTACAGAGCGTAAGAATCCGTGATTTGGCCGCGCTTTGGAGCGCGACTATAGGTGTCCCAACAGCAAAGCAGGGGTCGCGGCCGGCAGCGTCGGCCAAGGCGCCCCAGGGGCTTCAAACAGCGGATGGGTCTCTCTCGAGCGTGTCTCCCAAGCGGGACGCGACGGTGGATCGCGTCCGGGGGCTGAAGAATGAGATCGAGTCAGCAGACGACCCTCCGCTCGGCCGTGAGCCTCACCGGCATCGGCGTCCATTCCGGGAACCCCGTCAGCATCACGCTTCACCCCCGCGAGGCTCACGAGGGCATCGAGTTTCTCCGCACCGGACTGCCCAAGGGCCTCGACCGGCTGATCAAGGCCCATCACAGCCAAGTCTCCGCGACCGAACTCTGCACCGTGATCGGCAGCCGCGAGACCGGCGCCGTCGCCACCGTCGAGCACCTGATGTCGGCCCTCTGCGGCCTCGGCCTCGACAACGTGCTGGTCGAGATCGACGGGCCCGAGATGCCGATCCTCGACGGGTCGAGCGCCCCCTTCGTCGCCGCCATCGACTCGGTCGGCATCGTCTCCTGCGGCGCCCCCCGGCGCTACATCAAGGTCCTCAAGCCCGTCCGGGCCGAGAAGGGGCGAGCCTTCTCCGAGCTGCGCCCCTACGAGCGCGGCTTCCGCCTCGACGTCGAGATCGACTTCGAGAGCCCGGTGATCGGGCGCAGCCGCAAGGCCCTCGACCTCACCCCCGCCGCCTATCGCCGCGAGATCGCCCGCGCCCGCACCTTCGGGATGATGCGGGACGTGGAACGCTACTGGAAGATGGGCTTCGCCCTCGGCGCCTCGCTCGAGAACACCGTCGCGGTCGGCGACGGCGGCATCGTCAACCCCGAGGGCCTGCGCTACCCGGACGAGTTCGTCCGCCACAAGCTTCTCGACGCGGTGGGCGACCTCGCCCTCGCCGGCCTGCCGATCCTCGGCGCCTATCAGTCCTATTGCGGCGGCCACGGCCTCAACGTGGCGGTGCTCGACGCGCTCTTCGCCGACCGGGCGAACTACGCCATCGTGGAAGGGGCGGGCGCCCGCCGCGAGCCCGTGCTTGCCGATCTCGGCGCCGCCCTCGGCGTGGCGGCCTACGCCCCCGATCTCTGAGCGGCCGCTCGCTCGCGGCGCGGGTTGCGCGAAAGCCACAGACCTCCCGTTTTCAGGCGAGTATCCGGTGCATCCGCGGCACGGCCGGTAGTGCCAGCGGGCCGCGCGCCGTTTTCGCGCCCAAATCGCCTCGCAGACGTGAGGGCAGGGCCGCGGGGCGATCCCGCGGCGCAATCGACATGACAGGGGTCGGCGCCCGCGCGGGCCGCCCGCTTGGGGATGAACTCATGGCTCTCGCCTCCTCGCTTCGCGGTGCGAAGAATGCCGTACTCCGCGTCGCGCTGGTCGCGGCCTGCGGCGCCGGTCTGAGCGGCTGCGACGCCCTCGACTCGATCAATCCGTTCGGCCCCGAGAAGTATCAGCCCAAGATCATCGAGCGCCGTCCCGCAGACAAGCTCTACAGCGAGGGCCTCGCCAAGCTCGAGGACCACGATTACGACGAGGCGGTGAAGCGGTTCGAGAGCCTCGACAAGGAATACGCGTATTCCGACTGGTCGCGGAAAGCCGTGCTGATGACGGCCTATTCGAACTACGAGGGCCAGAAGTACGAGGACGCGATCACGGCGGCCAAGCGCTACCTGCAGCGTCATCCGGGCAGCAAGGACGCGGCCTACGCCCAGTACATCCTGGCGATGTCGCACTACAAGCAGATCCCGGACGTGACCCGCGACCAGGAGCGCTCCGAGCGGGCGCTGGCCGCCCTTCAGGAGCTGGTGCAGAAGTACCCGACCTCCGAATACGCCGCCGACGCCAAGGCCAAGATCCAGATCACCCGCGACCAGCTCGCCGGCAAGGAAATGGCGATCGGGCGCTACTACCTGGAGCGCCACAACTTCCCGGCCGCGATCAACCGCTTCCGCGACGTGGTGAGCAAGTACCAGACGACGCGGCACGCCGAGGAGGCGCTGGAGCGGCTGGCCGAGGCCTACATGGCGCTCGGCATCGTCGCGGAGGCGCAGACCGCCGCCGCCGTGCTCGGCCACAACTTCCCCGACTCGCCCTGGTACAAGGACGCCTACGCGCTCCTGCAATCGGGCGGCGTCGCGCCCCGCGAGGAGAAGTCCTCGTGGATCAGCAAGGCCTTCCGCGGCATCGTCGGCATGGAGCAGACCGCCGAGGCGCAGTAAAGGCGCCGCCGTCGCGGCGCATCGATCGGCGGCCCGATGCGTCGACGCGTCGGGCCGTTCGCACGATCTGGCGCCCGCAAGGACGTGCGGCCGCGGTGCCTCTCGCGCCCGGTTGCGGAAACCTGTAGAGACGCCCGGTTTCACCCTTCCGAGAGACTTCCGAGAGGCTTGGCCAAGGCGGCATGCTGGTTCAGCTCGCCATCCGCGACATCGTCCTGATCGACAAGCTCGAGCTGAACTTCCGCGACGGCCTCAGCGTGCTGACCGGCGAGACGGGTGCCGGCAAGTCGATCCTCCTCGATGCCTTCGCTCTCGCCCTCGGCGGCCGCGGCGATGGCCGCCTCGTGCGCCACGGCGAGGCGCAGGGGCAGGTCACCGCCGTCTTCGACGTGCCCCTCGACCATCCGTCCCGCGCCGTCGCGGCCGCGGCCGATCTCGACACCGAGGGCGACCTCGTGCTGCGCCGCGTGCAGGTGGCGGACGGGCGCACCCGCGCCTTCGTCAACGACCAGCCGGTGGGCGTGCAGGTGCTGCGCGCGATCGGCGCGGCGCTGGTGGAGATCCACGGCCAGCACGACGACCGGGCGCTGGCCGACCCGACCACGCACCGCGCCATCCTGGACGCCTTCGGCAACCTGCAGGACCGGCAGGCAGCGGTGGCGGAGGCGGCCAAGCGCGTCCGGCAGGCGCGCAGCACGCTCACCGAGCACCGCGCCCGGGTGGAGGCGGCCCGCAAGGAATCGGACTTCCTACGCCACGCCGTCGAGGAGCTCGACGTCCTCGACCCGAAGCCGGGCGAGGAGGCGGACCTCGCCGAGCGCCGCACCGTCATGCAGCAGGGCGAGAAGGTTGCCCGCGAGCTGAACGAGGCCCTCGACGCGGTCGGCGGCCAGGGCTCGCCCGCGGCGCATCTCTCGGCGGCTTTGCGCAAGCTCGAACGCCGGGCCGCGCAGGCGCCGGGCCTCGTCGAGCCCTGCGTCGCCGCCCTCGACGCGGCCCTCGTCGCCCTCGACGAGGCCCGCAACGCCCTGGAGGACGCGCTCCAGGCCGCCGAGTTCGACCCGCGCGAACTGGAGCGGGTGGAGGAGCGCCTGTTCGGGCTGCGCGCCGCCTCCCGCAAGTACGACGTCCCGGCCGACGACCTCGCGACCCTGCGCGAGCGCTACGTCGCCGACGTGGCGGCGATCGATGCCGGGGAGGAGACGCTCGGCCGCCTCGAATCCGACCTCGCCCAGGCGGAGGCGGCCTATCTCGACAAGGCGCGCGCACTCAGCGAGGGCCGCCGCAAGGCCGCGGGCAAGCTCGACAAGGCCGTTCAGGCGGAATTGCCCCCGCTCAAGCTCGAACGCGCGCGCTTCATCACCGAGATCGCCGCCGACGAGGAGAGCCGCGATCCGGCCGGCCTCGACCGGGTGGAGTTCTGGGCCCAGACCAATCCGGGCACCCGGCCGGGGCCGATGATGAAGGTCGCCTCCGGCGGTGAACTCTCGCGCTTCATGCTGGCCCTCAAGGTGGTGCTCGCGGACAAGGGCTCCGCTCCGACCCTGATCTTCGACGAGATCGATACCGGCGTGGGCGGAGCCGTGGCGGATGCCATCGGTGCGCGGCTCGCGCGGCTCTCGGCCCGGGTGCAGGTGGTGGCGGTGACCCACGCCCCCCAGGTCGCGGCCCGCGCCGCCACCCATTTCCTGATCGCCAAGGAGGCCGTGAAGGGCTCCGACCGCGTCGCCACCCGCGTCAAGCTCCTCGCCGCGGATCCGCGACGCGAGGAGATCGCCCGGATGCTCGCGGGGGCGACGGTGACCGAGGAGGCCCGCGCCGCCGCCGCGCGGCTGCTCGAGGCGGCCGAAGCGTGACCGCTGGACAGGCCGCGGCAAACGGTTAAGGTCCGGTATCGCGAATCGCGCTACGCTGCCGCACCCGCGCGACATGGTAAACGAAATCAGAAAATTAACCGGATCTTTACCATGTGAACCGATCCTCGGTGCTCGCAGCGGGCTCCCTGTTGCCGGAGCCCCCGACCGCGCAAGGGGATCGCGATGAATCAGGACGCCGTGACGCCGGCCATCACGCCCGACCGCCGGCTGCCGTTCCTGGGAGCCGAGATCCAGCGGCGGCTGGGACAGGTTCTGCGGAAATTCTACGAGACGACGACGGACGGCCTGCCACTGCCGGACGATCAGATCCAGCAGCTGCTGCGGCTGCGCCATCGGGAACGCGAGTTGCAGCGCTCGCGCTGATGCCGGCTCGGGCGGGTGGTCGGACCCGACCACCCACCGCCGGGATCGGGATCCACGCGAACCGCCCTTCTGCCGAGGGCGCCGGCGATGGCGAATCGCCCGGCGCAAATCCCCTCCGCGCGCCTGATCCGCTGTCGGGATCATCGGGCCGGAGGTGCTTCGAGGCCCGGCAATCGTCGACACCGGGCGCTTCAGCCCGAGGGTGGTGCGGCTTGCGCGCTGGGACCGAGCGCCATCGCCGCGCGGTCGGCACGAAGGACGGCGCCGAGCCCGGCCAACGACGCCGTATCACACAAAAAACCCCTCTCCATTCGGAGAGGGGTTCCTCGCGCTCACCGAGCGGATCCGGCCGGTCAGGCGCCCTCGCTCATCGCCGACTGGATCATGCGGTCGGAACTCAGGTCGTCCTCGGTGTAGCCGAGCAGGTCCGCGAGCCGGTTGCGGGCGCGGTTGACCCGGCTCTTGATGGTGCCGATGGCAACGCCGCAGATCCGGGCGACCTCCTCGTAGGACAGCCCCTCCGCGCCCACGAGGATCAGGGCCTCGCGCTGATCCGGCGGGAGCTTGGCGAGACCGGCCCGCAGGTCCTGCACGTCGAGCCGGTGACCCTGGTCCGGCGCCGTGAACAGGCGGGCCGCGTAGGACCCGTCCTCGTCCTGCACCTCGCGCATGCGCTTGCGCTGCTCCGAGTAGAAGGCGTTGCGCAGGATCGTGAACAGCCACGCGTTGAGGTTGGTGCCGGGCTGGAAGCGGTGCTGGTTCTGCCATGCCCGCAGAATCGTGTCCTGCACGAGATCGTCGGCCCGGGCGGCGTTGTTGGTCAGCGAGAGCGCGAAGGCCCGCAGCGAGGGGAGGGCGGAGAGTAGGCCGTCGCGGAACTCCGGCTCGACGGTCCGCCCCTGCGCGGCGAGCGCCGCTTCGAGCCGCTCGATCAGCGTCAGGAAGCCCTCGGGAATCGTGGTCTCGATCGCCGCGTAGGCGTCCCGCAGGTGCTGCCCGAGATGCTGCTGCACCGTGGAGGGCAGGGAGGGCTTCACCCCGGTCGAGGCGGCGGCATTCGGGTAGAGCATGGTCGCAGAACTCTCAAACGTGGGAATGGATGCCGGACGGAGAAGCGAGGGGCCTGCACCGGCCCGATCCGCACCGATCGCCATGGCCCGTCCCTCGTCCCGGCATCACCAGCGGCACCCCGCATGAGGGCCGCGCGCCGGGGGCAACGGCCGAAGCACGGCTAAGGTTCCTCGGCCGCTCTCGCGAAATCGAGTTGCCTACGTCCTACCAGGACCGTCCGCCGGGCCGGCGCCGGTACTCGGCGGCGCGGATCCGCGTGAGAAGCTGGTCGAGCCGCTGAAGCAGGATCCGCTCCTCCGCCTGCGCCGCCGCGATGGCGTCCGGGTCGGAGAGGTAGAGATGCTGCTGACGCGCCAGCGCCAAGCGCCGCTCCAGCGTTTCGCGCTCGTCATGGAGGGCGAGCAGGGCGGCCCGCTCACGGTCCTGCCCGTTTCCGATCTCGGTCGTCGCCTCGTGCACGGCGGAGTTCCTCGATTCGCTCCCGTGTGGTCATCCGGGGGATCAACGCGCGAGGGCCCGGAACAGTCGCATCCGATTCCGCTTCATCCCCATGGAAGCCGCCGCCGGAGGGCCGCCACCCCGGGCGCTGTCATCTAAGCGTCATGCAATCGTCATAGGGGCGGCGTCGTTGCCGGTCTACCGCTGCCCGGGCGGAGCGAAGCCTAACGCTGCGTTAGGGATCGGCCGCGCGACAGATCGCCAGGCACACGGAGACTTCTCGTGAGACCCTTCTCAACCGCGCTCGCCATCGGGCTCGCGACCGTCCAGATCGCCACGTCCGCGCTCGCGGCCGACATCACCGGCGCCGGCGCGACCTTCCCGTTCCCGGTCTACTCCAAGTGGGCCGAGGCGTACCGCAAGGAGGCCAATGTCGGCCTCAACTACCAGTCGATCGGCTCCGGCGGCGGCATCAAGCAGATCCAGGCCCGCACGGTCGATTTCGGCGCCACCGACGCGCCGCTGAAGGGTGAGACCCTCGAGAAGGACGGCCTCGTGCAGTTCCCGACCGTGATGGGCGGCGTCGTCCCGGTCGTGAACGTGCCGGGCGTGAAGACCGGCGAGGTGAAGCTCACCGGCGAGGTGCTGGCGGAGATCTATGCCGGCAAGATCAAGAAGTGGTCGGATCCCAAGATCGCCAAGCTGAACGAGAGCGTGAAGCTCCCCGACGCGGTGATCACCCCGGTCTACCGCTCCGACGCCTCGGGCACCACGAACATCTTCACCACCTACCTGTCGGACGTGTCGGCCGACTGGAAGAAGGAATTCGGCGCCTCGACGACCGTCAGCTGGCCGGCCGGCCAGGGCGGCAAGGGCAACGAGGGCGTGACCGCCGTCGTGAAGCAGGTGCCGAACGCGATCGGCTACGTCGAATACGCCTACGCCAAGCAGAACAACCTGCCGGTGGTCCTGCTCCAGAACAAGGCCGGCAAGTTCCCGCTGCCGGGCGACGAGGCCTTCCAGGCCGCCGCCGCCAACGCCGACTGGAAGGCGGCGCCGGGCTTCGGCATCTCGCTCACCAACCAGCCGGGCGACAAGGCGTGGCCGATCACCGCCGCGACCTTCATCCTGATCCCCAAGAGCCCGAGCGACGCGGCCCGCGCCACCGAGGTGCTGAAGTTCTTCAACTGGGCCTACAAGAGCGGCGGCAAGCTCGCCAGCGACCTCGACTACGTCCCGCTGCCGGAGACCGTCGTCGGCCTCGTCCGCGAGGAGTGGAAGAAGGTCGCCGGCAAGGACGGCAAGCCCGTCCTCGGCCTGTGATCGGCTTCCCTCGATCCTGATCGACGGGGCTCTCCCTCCTCCCGGCGGGGGAGCCCTCTTCCCGTCCCCGGCTCGCGTCATTCCCGCCCGACGCGCCACAGGCGGCTCACTCAAGGGAATCCCGGATGGTCGCGTTGTCCGAAAACGTCGCTCTCGCCTCCGCCTCGAAGCCCGCGCGCAGCGCGCCGAGCCCCGTGGCCGACCGCCTCTTCCGTGCCGCCTCGCTCGGCTCCGCGCTCCTGGTGCTGCTGGTCCTGGCGGGCATCCTCGCCTCGGTCATCTACGGCGGGATCCCGGCCTTCCGGACATTCGGGCCCGGCTTCATCACGTCGAGCGCCTGGAATGTCGGGCGCGAGGAATACGGCGCCCTCGTCGCCATCATCGGTACGCTCGCCTCGGCCTTCCTGGCGTTGCTCATCGGCGTGCCGGTCTCGCTCGGCATCGCGATCTACCTGACGCAGCTCTGCCCCGGCTGGGCCCGCCGCCCGGTGGCGATGACGATCGAACTCCTCGCCTCGGTGCCGAGCATCATCTACGGCATGTGGGGCCTGTTCGTGTTCGCGCCGCTCTTCGCCCGCTTCGTGCAGGTGCCGGTGTCGAACCTCGTCGAGGGGCTGCCCATCGTCGGCACCCTGCTCTACGCGCAGGTGCCCTCGGGCGTCGGCGTGCTCACCGCCGGCATCATCCTGGCCATCATGATCGTGCCCTTCGTGGCCTCGATCACCCGCGACATGCTCGACCAGATCCCGACCGTGCTGCGCGAGAGCGCCTACGGCATCGGCTGCACCACCTGGGAGGTCGTGCGCCACGTGCTGATCCCGCAGGCCTCGGTGTCGATCATCGGCGCGATCATGCTCGGCCTCGGCCGCGCGCTCGGCGAGACCATGGCTGTCACCTTCGTGATCGGCAACGCCAACCGGCTCTCGGCCTCGATCTTCGACCCGGGCTCGACGATCGCCTCGCGCATCGCCAACGAGTTCAACGAGGCGGATGGCTTGCAGCTCAGCTCGCTCCTCGCCCTCGGCTGCATCCTGTTCGTCGTCACCTTCATCGTGCTCATCATCGCCCGGCTGCTCGTGCGCCGCGTGAAGGTGGCCTGATCCCGCCACGGAGCCTCTCATGGACGCCCGGACCACTCTCGCCCCGGCAGGTGCCGCCCCGGCGGCCGCTGCCGCCCCGTCCGCGGCGGCCTGGGGCCGCGTGCGCGCGGGACGGCGCACCGCCGACCGCCTGCTGATCGTGCTCTGCACCGGCGCGACCGCGCTCGGCGCCCTCGTGCTCGGCTCGATCCTGATCATGCTGATCGTCGAGGGCCTGCGCGGCTTCTCGCCGACCCTGTTCACCGAGGTGACGCCGGGTCCCGGCTCGGCCGGCGGCGGCATCGCCAACGCCATTCTCGGCAGCCTGGTGATGACGTTCATCGGCATCGTCGTGGCGACGCCGATCGGCGTCCTGGCCGGCACCTACCTGGCGGAATACGGCCGCACCTCGAAGCTCGCGGACGTCATCCGCTTCCTCAACGACATCCTGCTCTCGGCCCCCTCCATCCTGATCGGCCTGTTCGTCTACACGATCATGGTCCGGGGCATGGGCGGCTATTCCGGCTGGGCCGGCGGCGTCGCGCTCGCCATCATCGCCACCCCGGTGATCGTGCGCACCACCGAGGACATGCTCCGCCTCGTGCCGGGCACCCTGCGGGAGGCCGGCGCCGCGCTCGGCGCGCCGACCTCGATCGTGATCCGCGCCGTGACCTGGAAGGCCGCGCAATCGGGGATCGTCACCGGCATCCTGCTCGCGCTCGCTCGCATCGCCGGCGAGACCGCGCCGCTCCTCTTCACCGCGCTCAACAACAATTCCTGGTTCGCTCCCAACCTGATGGGCGGCGTCGCCAACCTGCCGGTGATGATCTACCAGTTCGCCCTCTCTCCTTACGAGAACTGGCGCCAGCTCGCCTGGGCCGGGGCGCTCCTCATCACCGTCACCATCCTGGGCCTCTCCATCGTGGCCCGCGTCTTCCTGGGCGGCGGCAAGAGCCGCTGACCCCCTGCCGATCCTCAGGAGAATCCCGATGAGCGCCCCCGCCACCGCCGCTCCGATCGTCGGCAACAGCGTCGCCGACGAGGCCGCGCCGGTCCGCATCTCGGTCAAGAATCTCAACTTCTACTACAATACCTTCCACGGCCTGAAGAACATCAACCTCAACTTCCTCGACCGGCAGGTCACGGCGCTGATCGGCCCGTCGGGCTGCGGCAAGTCCACCCTGCTGCGCACCTTCAACCGGATCTACAGCCTCTATCCGGAGCAGCGCGCGGAAGGGGAGATCCTGCTCGACGGGCGCAACATCCTCGACCCGTCGATCGACCTCAACGAGCTGCGCGCCCGCATCGGCATGGTGTTCCAGAAGCCGACCCCGTTCCCGATGTCGATCTACGACAACATCGCCTTCGGGATCCGGCTCTACGAGCGCCTCGGCAAGGCCGATCTCGACAACCGCGTCGAGGAGGCCCTGCGCAAGTCGGCCCTGTGGGACGAGGTGAAGGACAAGCTGAGGCAATCCGGCATGGGCCTCTCGGGCGGCCAGCAGCAGCGCCTCTGCATCGCCCGCACGGTGGCCCAGCGCCCCGAGGTGATCCTGTTCGACGAGCCGACCTCGGCCCTCGACCCGATCTCGACCGGGCGCATCGAGGAGCTGATCGAGCAGCTGCGCGGCGAGTTCACCATCGCCATCGTCACCCACAACATGCAGCAGGCGGCCCGCATCTCGCAGTTCACCGCCTTCATGTATCTCGGCGAACTCGTCGAGGTCGGACCGACGAACCGCCTGTTCATGAATCCGGCGAAGCGCCAGACCCAGGACTACATCACCGGCCGGTTCGGCTGATCGCACAGGTTGGGAAGGGGACAGAGCCATGCCGGACCAACACATCGTCAGTTCCTACGACACGGACCTGCAGAACCTGCGCCGCAGCATCGCCGAGATGGGCGGCATCGCCGAGAAGATGGTGGCGGATTCCGCCGCCGCCCTGGTGCGGCGCGACGCCAGCCTCGCGCAGTCGATCATCGCGGCGGATTCCCGCCTCGACGGGCTTCAGCGCGAGATCGAGGAGCGGGCGATCCTGCTCATCGCCCGGCGCCAGCCGATGGCGATCGATCTGCGCGAGACCGTCTCGGCCATCCGCGTTTCGGGCGATCTGGAGCGGATCGGCGACCTCGCCAAGAACATCGCCAAGCGCGTGGTGGCGATCAGCGACCAAGCGCAGCCGCAGAAGATCGTGGTCGGCGTCCAGCACATGGCCGAGCTGGTCCAGGCCCAGCTCAAGGACGTGCTCGACGCCTACGCCACCCAGGACACCGCCGCGGCCCTCGACGTCTGGACCCGCGACGGCGGCATCGACGCCCTCTACACCTCGCTGTTCCGCGAACTCCTGACCTACATGATGGAGGATCCGCGCAACATCAGCTTCTGCACGCATCTCCTGTTCTGCGCCAAGAACGTGGAACGGATCGGCGACCACACCACCAACATCGCCGAGACGATCCATTATCTCGTCACCGGCGAGACCCTGGTGGCCGAACGGCCCAAGAACGACCGGTCGAGCTACGCCACGGTGGCGCCGCAGACGGACGCGTGACCCCGTCGGAGTCCCGAAAGCCCGCATGAGCACGAGGATCCTGATCGTCGAGGACGAGGAGCCGTTGACGCTCCTCCTCCGCTACAACCTCGAAGCCGAAGGCTTCGAGGTCGATTCCGTCATGCGGGGCGACGAGGCCGACATCCGGCTGCGCGAGCAGATCCCGGATCTGGTCCTCCTCGACTGGATGGTGCCGGGCCTGTCCGGGATCGAGCTCTGCCGCCGGATCCGGGCCCGCCGGGAGACCGAGCGCCTGCCGATCATCATGCTGACGGCACGGGGCGAGGAGGGCGACCGGGTGCGGGGCCTCGCGACCGGTGCCGACGACTACATCGTCAAGCCGTTCTCGGTGCCGGAGCTCCTGGCCCGCGTGCGCGCGCTCCTGCGCCGCGCGAAGCCGGCCCACGTGGCGCATCTTCTGGTCGCGGGCGACATCGAACTCGACCGGGTGAGCCACCGGGTCCGGCGCGAGGGCCGCGAGCTGCATCTCGGCCCGACCGAGTTCAAGCTGCTCGAATTCCTGATGCAGAGCCCCGGCCGGGTCTTCTCCCGGGAGCAGCTGCTGGACGGCGTCTGGGGCCACGACGTCTACATCGACGAGCGCACCGTCGACGTGCATATCGGCCGCTTGCGCAAGGCCATCAACCGGCCGCGCCGCCCGGACCCGATCCGCACGGTGCGCGGATCGGGCTACTCCTTCGATGAGATGTTCGCCACCGGCGCGGCCTGATCCCCGGCTGGGCGGCCCATCCGCCCCGCGAGCCTCCCGCATCCCCACACGAAAGAGCCCTCCGCCATCGGCGGAGGGCTCTTTCGTGTGGGCGTCGCGCCTTAGGCCCGGCGCAGGGCAACCCGGCGCCGGGAGTGCCTGGATTTCAGCGGAAGCCCACCGCGCGCCGGTCGCTGCGCTTGCGCTCCGCAGCCGGCTGATAGGCGATGCGGGCGTGATGCGTGCAGTAGGGCAGCCCGGTGATCGAGCGGGCACCGCAGAAGCGGAAATCCGGCGAGGACGGGTCCCCCATGGGCCAGCGGCACATGAACTCCCGCAGCTCCATGATGGTCACACGCTCGGAGAGCGGCAGCGCCACATCAGGCGGCGCGATGCTCTCCGGACGCACCAGCGCCAGCGACGCGGGCGCCGGGGCGACCATCGTCGGCGTGGGCGCCGCGCTCGGCACGCGGACCTCCTCGCTCACCGTGCGGCGGGGCTGCACGGGCGCGGGCGCGGCCGCACTCACCGCGCCGTTCGATTTCAGCACCCGCCCGGCGAGGCCGAGCCGATGCACCTTACCGATCACCGCATTGCGCGACACGCCCCCGATCTCGGCGGCGATCTGACTCGCACTGCGTCCTTCCCCCCAGAGCCGCTTGAGGAGTTCGACCCGTTCCTTCGTCCAGCTCGGGCCCGCATCCATCATCGCCGCCTCCGAATTCCCCCAGTACGCCGGCGGCCGAAGCGCACGCGACCGCCTTCGCCCGACCCTGAGGCCGGGCGCCAAAACCCTTCGATCCTGCTGGTGATCGCCGCTTCGTGACAGCGCCTGCGACGGGGGTGAACCTACAGGAGCGGCTGTTGCCCGCGCAAGAGTCCCCGGCCCATCCGAGCCCCTTTTCCCCGCACCGGCCGCGCATGCGGCGGCGCCCCTCGGAAGGGCGCCAAGGCGCGCCGGCGCCACGCGAACTCCGCCGCGCAGGCGCCTGAAATCCACACGCCGTCAACAGCTTGTGGGCAATCCCGGGGGCTGCCGGACCCGGCCTCGGGACCCCGTCCGCACGGGGCCGGAGACGCGGCCGCGGGCCCGATCGGGCAGTTCCGACGCCAGCCTCCCGAACCGCTCGCGCGATCAGCGTGGCAGACAAGCCACGGTGCCCCCGCCCGAGAGGCGGCGTTGCCCGCGGGCTGGGCTGCACCTATGTTCGGGCCCGGCGCCGTACGCGCTCGACCCCCGGGAAACTCATGCGGATCGTCCTCGCGTCCCTGCTTCCGCTCCTCGCCCTCGCCCCCACCGGTCTCGCCGCCGAACCGGCATCCGGCATCCGCCTCGCGCCGCACCGCGCGGTCTACGACCTGTCGCTGATGCGCAGCGGCGGGGCGCGCTCGGTCGACAGCGCCCGGGGCCGGATCGTGTTCGATTTCTCGGGCGACCCCTGCAAGGGATGGGCGCTGCAGTACCGCCAGGTGACGGTGCTGGAGAGTTCGGAGAGCGGCACGCGCACCTCGGACCTGCGCAACAACACCTTCGAGAGCGGGGACGGCCACAGCTTCCATTTCCGCACCCAGTCCGACCTCAACGGCAGCCAGCAGCCGGCGGTGGACGGCGATGCGGAGCGCGACGCCAAGGGGCTCGCCGTCACCATCAAGAACCCGCAGAAGGCGCGCGTCACGGCGCCCGGGGAGGTGCTGTTCCCGGCCGCCCACATGCGCCGGCTGATCGAGGCCGCCCAGGCCGGCGAGCGCACCGTCTCCGTGAAGGTCTTCGACGGCTCGGATGACGGCCGCAAGATCTACGACACGCTCGCGGTCATCGGCCCGCGCCGGACGATTCCGGCGAGCGTGGAGACCACCGCTCCTCCGGCCGCCGAGGCGCCTCTGCGCGAGGGCGCCATGGCGACGATGCCGCGCTGGCCCGTGACGCTCAGCTACTTCTCCGCCGGGGAGGAGGGCGAGCGCATGCCGATCTACGTGCTCTCCTTCGATCTCTACGAGAACGGCGTCAGCGGCGCCCTGCGGCTCGATTACGGCGGCTTCGCCCTCAAGGGCGACCTCTCGCGGATCGATCTCGCGCCCGAAGCCAAGGATTGCCGGCCCTGACGGGTCAGGCCTTGGGTGTCTTGCCTGGCGTGAAGGCGAGGCCGCGCTGGACCGAGGCCGGGCCGAACCGGGTCCGCAGCGCCTCCACGGCGGCGGCCCGGCTCGCCTCGCGCCGCACGCCCTGATCGGCGAGATCGCCCCGGTCGGCGTGGATCGCCTCGCAGAGATCCCCCGCGCCGACCCCGATCAGCCGATAGGCGGTGCCGTCGCAGGCCTCGCGCAGCAGCGCCTCGGAGGGCCGGAAGAGCCGGTCGGCGAGCTGCGTCGGGGGCAGGCCCGAGCGGGTGCGGGTGCGCAGGCGGAAGCTCGCATCCTTCAGCTTCAGGGTCACGCTGCCGGCGGCGAGGTCCGCGCGCACCAAGCGCCGCGCCACCGTCTCGCACAGGCGCCACAGGATCGGGCGCAGCGCGGAGAAATCCCGCAGGTCCTCCGCGAAGGTGGTCTCCCCCGAGACGCTCTTCGCCTCGCGAACCGGCTGCACGCGCCGCGGATCCTCGCCGCGGGCGAGGCCGGCGAGGCGGGCCGCGTCGCGCCCGATCGCCGCCTGGAGCCGCGGGACGGGCACGCGCAGCAGGTCGCCGACCATGGTGATGCCGAGGCTCCCGAGCCGGGCCGCGGCGGCCTGCCCGATGCCTGGCAGGATGCCGACCGGGCGCGGCGCCAGGAAGGCTTGCGCCTCCGCCCGGCCGATCACCGAGAAGCCGCGGGGCTTCTCCAGGTCGGAGGCGATCTTCGCCAGGAACTTGTTGGGAGCAAGCCCGATCGAGACGGTGATGCCGACCTGTGCCTCGACCGCGCAGGCGAAGCGCGCCAGCGTCACGGCCGGGCTCGCGCCGTGCAGCCGCTCGGTGCCGGTCAGGTCGAGGAAGGCCTCGTCGATCGAGACGGGCTCCACCAGCGGGGTGAGCGCCTGCATCATCCCGCGCACCTCGCGGCCGACGCGGACGTATTTCTCCATGTCGGGGCGCAGCACCACCGCGTCCGGGCAGGCCTTCAGGGCCTTGAACATCGGCATGGCCGAGTGCACGCCCCGGGTGCGGGCGATGTAGCAGGCCGTCGAGACGACGCCCCGGCGCCCACCGCCGATGATGAGCGGCCGGTCGCGCAGCGACGGATCGTCCCGCTTCTCGATGGCCGCGTAGAAGGCGTCGCAATCCACATGGGCGATGGCGAGCCCGTCGCGCTCCGGATGGGTGACGAGGCGCGGCGACCCGCAGGCGGCGCAGCGCAGGGTTCCGCCGGTGAGGCGGGCGCAGTCGCGGCAGAGCGGGATTCCGGCCGTCATGCCCCGAAGGAATCCGGCGGCGGCGGCCCGAGGCGCTGCCATGCCAGCGTGATCCGCTCCGGCGTCTCGCCGATCGCCTGGGCGCAGGCGAGCAGCAAGTCCTGGTCCGCCACGACGTGGTCGAGGAGCCCGACGAGGAGGCCGGGATCCTCGGCGGCCTGCCGCAGGGCGGCGGGGCTCAGGCCCGCCTGCTCCATGAACCGCATCAGGCGGCCGGGATCGCCGGTGACGAATCCGAACACCGCGCCGGCCAGGGCCTCGGCCTCCGCGCGGCTCGGCGCTCCGCCCTGGGGAGCTTTCCCTCTGGTAAAACTCTGTGATTTGCGTTTCATCAACTTGTGCCGCTTAAACAGGATGGACGGGCGTCGTCGGAGGTTCAGATGCGTCTCGCCGACGCCGGAGACAGTGAGCCATGACGAAGACGGTGCTCATCGTCGAGGACAACGAGCTGAACATGAAGCTCTTCAACGACCTGTTGGAGGCTCATGGCTACGCGACTCTCAAGACCGCGAACGGGATTGAGGCGATCGAGCTCGCGCGGCAGCACCGTCCCGACCTGATCCTGATGGACATCCAGCTCCCCGAGGTGTCCGGGCTCGAAGTCACGAAGTGGATCAAGGAGGACGACGAACTCAAGAGCATTCCGGTGATCGCCATCACGGCCTTCGCCATGAAGGGGGACGAGGAGCGCATCCGGGAGGGCGGCTGCGAGGCCTACCTGTCGAAGCCCATCTCGGTGGCGAAGTTCCTCGCCACCGTCCGGACCTATCTCGGCGACGAGCGCCAGAGCTGAGAGGCGACGCTCCATGTCGGCACGCGTGCTCATCGTCGATGACCTGTTCCCCAACCTGAAGCTCCTCGAAACCAAGCTGTCGCTCGAATATTTCGACGTGGTCTCGGCGATGAACGGGCCGGACGCGATCGCGATCTGCGAGAAGGGGTTGTGCGACATCGTCCTGCTCGACGTGATGATGCCGGGCATGGACGGGTTCGAGGTGTGCCGCCGGCTGAAGACCACGCCGACCACGGCGCATCTCCCGGTGGTGATGGTCACCGCCCTCGACCAGCCGAGCGACCGCCTGCGCGGTCTCGACGCGGGCGCCGACGATTTCCTGACGAAGCCCATCGACGACACCGCCCTGCTCGCCCGCGTGCGCAGCCTCGTGCGGCTGAAGGCCATGACGGACGAGCTGCGCAACCGCGCGCTCGCCTCGCGCGACCTCGGCTTCGGCGACCCGCTCGCCGCCGCCGCCGCCGAGACCGGGCTCAACGCCAACCTCCTCATCGCCGACGACCGGCGCGCCTCCGCCGACCGGATGGCGGCGGCCCTCTGCCAGTACCATTGCGTCGAGGTGGTCTGCGATCCCCAGCTGGCCCTCGAGAAGGCGACCGGGGGCGCCTACGACGTGGCTCTGGTGAGCCTCGATTTCGAGGGCTTCGACGGGCTGCGCCTGTGCACGCAGCTGCGCTCGGTCGACCGGACCCGCGACATGCCGGTGGTGATGCTGGCCGACGCGGGCGACCGCTCGCGGATCATGCGCGGCCTCGACCTCGGCGTGCACGACTACCTCGTGCGGCCCATCGACCGGAACGAGCTCGTGGCCCGGGTCCGCACGCAGGTGCGCCGCAAGCGCTTCGCGCATTCGCTGCGCGAATCCGTGCAGGCCTCGATGGAACTCGCCGTGACGGACGGGCTCACCGGCCTGCACAACCGGCGCTACTTTGACAGCCATCTTGCCGGCCTCTTCCGCGAGGCGACCTTGCGCGGGCGGGCGCTCGCGCTCCTCCTCCTCGACATCGACCGCTTCAAGACCATCAACGACGGCTTCGGGCACGATGCCGGCGACGAGGTGCTGCGGCAGTTCTCCGACCGCATCCGGGCCCATACCCGCGGCATCGATATCGTCGCCCGGTTCGGGGGCGAGGAGATCGTGGTGGTGGTGCCGGATGCCGGCCTCGACGGCGGTCGCCAGGTGGCCGAGCGGATCCGCGAGCGGATCGAGGCGGCGCCGTTCACGGTCCATGGCGGCACGCGGGCGATCGACGTGACCGTGTCCATCGGCGTCGCCGTGCGGCATCCCGACGATGCCGGCCCGGCCGATCTGCTCAAGCGTGCCGACGTCGCGCTCTATCAGGCCAAGCAGGAAGGCCGGAACCGGGTCGTCGCCGCGGCAGCGTGACGGCGGCCGGAGCACTTGCGGCGAAACGACGCAATGTTCTCGGAGCATGACCGTGGCACGGGTTCGGCCGCCGACGATCGTGTCTCAGGCCATTGATTTCGGCCATCTCTTTGCCTGTCATCCCAAGCAAGCTTGACAGTAAAAGAAGTCAAAACGCCCCCGATCTTCGCACATGCATCCTCGCGAAGTCTGTTGCATGCTGGTTCGACAGCAGCGCGCAAGGTTGAACGCCGCGCATCGATAGGATGCCCAGCATGGAACATCAGCCGCTTCGTCACCTCCGCGACATCGCCGACGTCGAGCCGGTCCCCGGACTGCTCGAAGGACGGCGCGCCCGGCTCGAACGCTGGGCCGAGATCCTCGACCGTGAGCCGACCCGCGCCTTCACGACCCTGGAAGAGATCGAGTTCGTGCCCCGCCGCATGCGGGCGGCCATCCGGGCCGACAACTCGCCGATCGCCTACGCCTATGCGGATCCGATCCTGCGGGCGAGCGGGCTGTCCGGAGACACGTTCGGGGACGTGCGCGACTTCTTCGAGCTGAGCACGGGCGAGGCGCACCACCTGCTGTGCTCCTGCGTGAACGGCCGCAGCGTCACGGGCTCCGCCACCGCCCGCCGTCTGCGCCGCCTCGCGGCCAAGCAGCCCGGACTCTGGATGGTCTATGGCTGCGCGGCCGGCGTCGTCAGCCTGCCGGGCCTGCTTCTCCTGTTCGGATAAACAAAAAGGCCGCCCGAGAGGGCGGCCTTTCTCCGAACGGCGGGATGCCCGGCCGTTACTTGATCTTGGATTCCTTGAACTCGACGTGCTTGCGCGCGACGGGGTCGTACTTCTTGAACGACAGCTTGTCGGTCTGCGTGCGCGAGTTCTTCTTCGTCACGTAGAAGTAGCCGGTGTCGGCGGTCGAAACGAGCTTGATCTTGACGGTGACGGCCTTGGCCATGACGCGACCTCATTGTGCAGGGATGCGTCCGGGTGACCGAAACGCAAAAAGGGCCGGGATGGCCCGGCCGAAACGCCGGGTGTGATTGCCCCATCCGCCGCCGGACGTCAAGCCGGCTACGCCCGCTCAGGCCGGGACGGCGCGCATCACGCGCCCACCCACCACGACGAGATAGGCGATGAACAGGCCGGCCAGGGACCACGCGAAGCCGTGCGGGGAGGCGAGGTCCATGCCGCCGCCGACGAGGGGCGGCCCGAGGACGAGGCCGACATTGTAGAGCACCAGGAAGGCCGCGTTGGCGCCCGCCAGCGCCGCGCCGTCGAAGCGGGCGCCGAGATGCGCGAGGCCGACCGTGTAGAGCGTCCCCGCGATCCCGCCCCAGAGGAGCAGGATGGTGCCGAGGAGCCACGGCTGCCCCGCGCCCGCCGGCAGCAGGAGGGCTCCGAGCGCCCCGCAACCGCTCGCGGTGAGCAGCACCTTGCGGCGATCGACGTGATCGGAGAGCAGGCCCACGGGGATCTGGAACAGCACGTTGCCGAGGGCCGCGAGGCTGACGAGACCCGCCGCCTCCTCGGCCGTGAAGCCGAGCCGCAGGCCGTAGATCGGCAGGATCGCGAAGCCGCCGGTCTCGACGGCGCCGTAGACCAGGGCTGCCAGGGTGGCCGAGGGCGCCACCCGCAGGTAGCTGAGGAAGCCCTTCCCCCCCTTGTGAGGGATCTCCGGCGAGAGCCCGCGGGCGAGGAGGAGCGGCAGGGCGCCGACGCCGAACAGGGCGGCCCCCGCGAGGTAGGGCGCCCAGCCCGCCGTGCCGACGAGGCCGAGCAGCCCCGGTCCCACCGCGAAGCCGAGGGCGAGCACCGTGGCGTAGATGCCCATCACCAAGCCGCGCCGGGCCGGGGGCGCCGCTTGGTTGATCCAGAACTCCGACAGCACGAACAGGACGCCGAGCGCCGCCGAGAAGGTGAAGCGCAGCGGGAACCACCACAGGAAGCCGAACAGCGCCCGGAAGCCGACGAGCGAGACCGCCGCCACCGCGATGGCGCCGAGGAGCAGCGGCAGCACCCCGAGCCGGGCCGCGACCCGCGGCACGAAGGGGACGACGACGATGCTGGCGAGGCCCGCGACGGCGGTGTTGATGCCGATCAGCGTGTTGGAGAGGCCCATCCGCTCCATCTCGAGGGAGAGGAGGGGGATCGAGAGGCTGAGCCCGATCCCGACCACCGCCACGCAGGCGATCGCCGCCGCGATCGAGGCGACGTCCGCCCTGCCGAATTCCGCCGTGACTGCGCGCATCCTGATCCTGCCACCCCGTTCCGGGCGGCCGGATATGGCGCGAAACCGGCCGCGCAGCCAGGGGCCGGCGTGGAAGGCCCGCCAGCTTCCCGTCGCGACGCAGCTTTTCTCATACGGTTTCCGGATGATCGCTTCGCGATGCGGAAACCGGCCTCGCTCAGGCGCCGCGCCGGCTCGTGATACGGTTTCCGAAAGTGATCGTCCGGAAACCGTATCAGATCTCCTCGCGGGTGTGCTTGCCGCGCACCTCGCGGAAGTAGGGCACCGGCAGGAACGGACTGAACCCGGCGGCGAGGCGCGCCTCCAGCTCGTCGAGGACGATGTGGGTGATGCGCGGCAGGTCGAGCTTGCGCGCCTCGGAAAAACTCACCCAGGCGAGTTCGGTCAGCTCCGAATCCGGCCCGACCATGCCGGGCACCTCCACGGCGACCGCCTCGCGCGTGACCGCGAAGAAACGGGTGTCGAAGCGCTTGGGCCGGGCCGGCGGGGTGATCGCGCGGGCGATGAACTGCATCGCCTCCAGATCCGGCATCACCCCGGCCTCGCGGAAGGCCGCCCAGGGCCCGTCCGGCGCGGTCTCGGGTGCCCCGTAATCCCGGGTGCCGATCATCAGGCCGGTCTCCTCGTAGGTCTCGCGGATCGCCGCGAGCGCCAGGGCGCGGCCGAGATGGTGGGGCGGGCGGCTGACCCGCGCGGCGAGCGCCGCCTCCGCCCGGTCGTTGAGGGTGCCCGCCACCGGCATGTGCCGGTCGGCCAGCTCGATGCGGCCGCCCGGGAACACGTATTTGCCGGGCATGAACTTGTGGCCGTCGTGGCGCCGCCCCATCAGGACGCTGGGCTTGCGCTTCGAATGATCGAGGATGATCAGCGTCGCGGCGTTCTTCGGCCGGAGCGTCGGCTTGCGCTCACGCGCTGCGGAGATCGGGGGCGTGGCCCCGCTGTCCATCGTCTCGGCCGTCGCGCGCGCCATCCCGTGTCTCCCCGCTCGGGCCCGTCCCGGCCCTGCTGCGGCGTATCGCGGCGAAGCCGTGCATGCCAAGGCCGTATTGCAGCCCGACCACCGCGCCCTTCACGGGCTGGAGCAGGCCGAGCGCCATCGCCAGGGTCAGGAGCGGCCAGAAGGTGAGTTCGAACCAGAGCGGGATGTCCTCGATGCGCATCTCGCTCTCGAGGATGCCGATCCCGACGAGATGGCCGACGATGAAGATCACGAGGTAGGGCGGCAGGTCGTCGGCCCGGTGATGGTGCAGTTCGGTGCCGCAGGCCTCGCAGGCCTCCCGCACCTTGAGGAAGCGCCCGAAGACGCGACCCTCCCCGCAATGCGGGCAGCGGTTGCGGAAGCCCCGCACCACCGCGCGGTGCCAGGGCACCTCCGCGGGCTGCGGTGCGGGGGCGGCCTTGCCGTCGATCTCGATCACGCCCGCTTCCCCCTTCGTTTGGTCAGACCCTCGCGGCGCTGGGGCGACGGGCGCCCCGGGCGCGGACCCCGGCGGGGACCGGGCGCGCCGCGTGCCCCCTCCGATACCACTTCGAAGCGCAGGGCGCCCGCCACCGGCGCTGCTTCCACCAGCCGCACCGTCACCCGGTCGCCGAGGCGGAAGGTCTCGCCGGTGCGCTCGCCGACGAGGGCGTGCCGGCCCTCCTCAAGGCGGAAGTAATCCGCTCCCAGCGTCGAGACCGGCACGAAACCATCCGCCCCCGTCTCGGTGAGCTTCACGAACAGCCCCGCGCGGGTGGCACCCGAGATCTGGCCCGCGAAGGTGGCGCCGACCCGGTCGGCGAGGTGCTGGGCGATCAGCCGGTCGATGGTCTCGCGCTCGGCGGCCATGGCGCGGCGCTCGGCGTTGGAGATCTGCTGGCCGACCTCGGCGAGTTCGCCCGCGCTCATGTCGGGCAGCCCGTCCGGCCCGAGCCGCAGCGCCCGGATCAGGGCCCGATGCACGACGAGGTCGGCGTAGCGCCGGATCGGCGAGGTGAAATGGGCGTAGCGGCGCAGGGCGAGGCCGAAATGCCCGACATTCTCCGGGGCGTAGACGGCCTGCGCCTGCGAGCGCAGGACCACCTCGTTGATGAAGATCTGGTGCTCGGTCCCGTCCACGAGACCGAGGATGCGGTTGAACAGGGAGGGGCGCAGCACGCCTTCCTTCGGCAGCTTGATGCCGATCGAGGCCAGCACCTCGCCGAGCGCCCGCATCTTCTCCAGGGAGGGCTCGTCGTGGACCCGGTAGATGAGGGCCTGGGCCTTCTCCTCCAGGGTCTCGGCGGCGGCGACGTTCGCCTGGATCATGAACTCCTCGATGAGGCGATGCGCCTCCAGCCGCTCGGGCACGATCACCCGGTCGACCCGCCCCTCCGCGTCGAGGATCACCTTGCGCTCGGGAAGATCGAGGGCGAGGGGGCCGCGCAGGTCGCGGGCGCTCGCCATCGCCCGGTAGGCCTCCCAGAGCGGGCGCAGCACCGTCCCCAGCAGCGGGCGGGTGACGTCGTCCGGCTGGCCGTCGATCGCCGCCTGCGCCTGCGCATAGGCGAGCTTGGCGGCCGAGCGCATCATCACCCGGTGGAAGCTGTGGCGCTTCTTGCGCCCGTCCGCCCCGATGACGAGGCGCACCGCGATCGCCGGCCGGTCCTCGGCAGGGCGGAGCGAGCAGAGATCGTTGGAGATGCGCTCGGGCAGCATCGGCACGACGCGGTCGGGGAAGTAGACCGAGTTGCCGCGCGCCAGCGCCTCGCGGTCGAGGGCGCTCCCGGGGCGCACATAGGCGGCCACGTCCGCGATGGCGACGGTCACGACGAAGCCGCCGGGATTGGCCGGATCCGCGTCCGGCACCGCCATCACGGCGTCGTCGTGGTCCTTGGCGTCCGGCGGATCGATGGTGACCAGGGGCGCGTCGCGCCAATCCTCGCGATTTTCCATCCCGGCCGGCGCCGCCTGCTCGGCCTCGGCCAGCACCTCGCGGGGGAAGACGTGCGGGATGCCGTGGGCGTGGAGCGCGATCAGGCTCACGGCCTTCTCGGAATTGATCGCCCCGAGCCGCTCCTTCACCCGGCCCTGCGGGAGGCCGAAGCGGGTGTCCCGGGCGAGCGCCACGGTGACGAGATCGCCGTCGGTGGCCTCGCCCTCCTGGCCGGGCGGGATCGCGATCTCGCGCCCCTGCGCCCGCTTGTCGACGGGCAGGATCCGCCCGCCGCCCTTCTCCAGGGCGCGGTAGATGCCGAGCACCTCGGCCTTGTTGCGGCCGATGAGCTTCACCACGCGGCCGATGTAGCGGCCGGGCGCCTCGCGGTCCGGCTCGACCCGCAGGAGCGCCCGGTCGCCGATGCCGGGCGCCGGCAGCGCGCCCGAGCGGCGTCCGCGGGGCACCATCACGAGAATCTTCGGGGCGGGCCCGGCCTCCGCGTCCCACTGGGCCGGACGGGCCAGCAACTCGCCGTCGCGGTCGCGCGAATCGATGTCGGCGACGAGGACGGGCGGCAGGCGCCCGGCCTTGCGCAGGCCGGAGCGGTCCTTCTCGACCGCGCCCTCGTCCTTCAGCTCCGCGAGCAGGCGCTTGAGTTCGAGCTTGTCGGCGCCCTTGAGGCCGAAGGCCTTGGCGATCTCGCGCTTGCCGACCTTGGTGGTGGACTCGGCGATGAAGGCGAGGATGGCCTCGCGGGAGGGAAGGGTGCCGTGATCGGCGTTCGGAGCGGTGCGTTTGGCCAAGAGAGAGACTTCGTGAGGAGTGGGGGAGAGCGACGACCGGCTCCGCGACACCCTCCGGCCCCGCGCGGGTCCAACCTCTTCATCGGAATATGGGATCTCGGACCGTCCTGAGCAACCGGAGCGGCCGGCCGACGGCGGCCGGAGCCGGGCCCGCGATCCCGCGCGGCCCCGCAGGAGACGGAGGCCGGGCACGAAAAAGGGGCCGGATCGCTCCGGCCCCCGGTTCGTCTCACGATCCGGATGGATCAGAGCGAGTAGTAGTGCACGAACTCGATCGGGTGCGGCGTCATCTCGAAGCGCAGCACCTCGGTCATCTTCAGCTCGATGAACGAGTCGATGAAGTCGTCGTTGAAGACGCCGCCGGCCTTGAGGAACTCGCGGTCGGCATCGAGGGAGTTCAGCGCCTCGCGAAGCGAGCCGCACACGGTCGGGATCTCCTTGAGTTCCGCCGGAGGCAGGTCGTAGAGGTCCTTGTCCATGGCCGGGCCGGGATCGATCTTGTTCACGATCCCGTCGACGCCCGCCATCAGCATGGCCGCGAAGGCGAGGTAGGGGTTCGCCATCGGATCGGGGAAGCGGACCTCGACGCGCTTGGCCTTCGGCGAGGTCGTCCACGGAATCCGGCAGGAGGCCGAGCGGTTGCGGGCCGAATAGGCCAGCAGCACCGGCGCCTCGTAGCCCGGGACCAGCCGCTTGTAGGAGTTGGTCGACGGGTTCGTGAAGGCGTTGAGCGCCTTGGCGTGCTTGATGATGCCGCCGATGTACCACAGGCATTCCTGGCTGAGGTCGGCGTACTTGTTGCCCGCGAAGAGCGGCTTGCCTTCCTTCCAGATCGACTGGTGGACGTGCATGCCCGAGCCGTTGTCGCCGTAGACCGGCTTCGGCATGAAGGTCGCGGTCTTGCCGTAGCTCTGGGCGACGTTGTGGATGCAGTACTTGTAGATCTGCATCTGGTCGGCCATCAGCGTCAGCGTGTCGAACTTCATGCCGAGTTCGTGCTGGGCCGAGGCTACCTCGTGGTGGTGCTTCTCGACCTTGACGCCCATGGACTGCATGGCGGCCAGCATCTCGCCGCGCATGTCCTGCGCCGAATCCTGCGGCGGAACCGGGAAGTAGCCGCCCTTGATCTGGATGCGGTGGCCGAGGTTGCCGCCCTCGTACTCGGTCTGGCCGTTGATCGGCAGCTCGACCGAGTCGAGCTTGAAGCCGGTGTTGTACGGATCGGCCGAGAAGCGGACGTCGTCGAACACGAAGAACTCGGCCTCGGGGCCGACGAAGATGGTGTCGCCGATGCCGCTCGCCTTCACGAAGGCCTCGGCCTTCTTGGCGATGCCGCGCGGGTCGCGGCCGTAGGGCTCGCCCGTCGCCGGCTCCAGCACGTCGCAGACGATCGACATCGTCGCGGCCGAGAAGAACGGGTCCATGCAGGCGGTCGCCGGATCGGGCATCAGCAGCATGTCGGATTCGTTGATCGCCTTCCAGCCGGCGATCGACGAACCGTCGAACATCGTGCCTTCCGCGAAGATCTCCTCGTCCACCAGCGACACGTCGAAGGTGACGTGCTGCCACTTGCCGCGCGGATCGGTAAAGCGGAAGTCGACGTACTTCACGTCGTTGTCCTTAATCTCCTTAAGGACTTCCGTGGCAGTCTTGGTCATTCCCTTTTGACCCCTTCCTAGAGCCGGCGCTCAGGCCGTCACAAATCCACGGGCCCCGCACATGCGGGGACCGCGGTCTGGAAATGGAGAGGAGGTCAGGCGGACCGGGAAATCAGATCGCGTCGGCGCCCGTTTCGCCCGTGCGGATCCGGATGGCCTCCTCGATCGACGACACGAAGATCTTCCCGTCGCCGATGCGGCCGGTCTGCGCGGATTTGCGGATGGCGTCAACCGCTCCGTCAACGAGGTGGTCGGGAAGGACGATCTCCAGCTTCACCTTGGGGAGGAAATCCACCACGTATTCCGCCCCACGGTAGAGTTCGGTGTGCCCTTTCTGGCGGCCGAACCCTTTCGCCTCGATCACCGTAATCCCCTGGAGGCCGACCTCCTGAAGGGCTTCCTTCACCTCGTCGAGCTTGAAGGGCTTGATGATCGCTTCGATCTTCTTCATGCCGGGCGGGCCTGGTTCTGCAACGGTTCCTGCCGCATTCCTAGCATCGCGCCGCGCCGGCCGCCATGATGTTTTCCGGCGCGTCCCCCGAGAAGCGCCCAGCGAATAGGCGCATCCTGCGCGATTGTTGTGCAGATGCCGCGTCTAGAGTCCCGCATCGGAGGATTCCGAGGATGGCCGCGATGGCGACAACCGAAGTGCTGACCAATGCGGAGATGCGGCGGGCCGATGCCGTGACCATCGCGGCGGGCACCGGCGGCTTCGCGCTGATGCGCCGGGCCGGCGCCGCCGTGGCCGCCCGGGCGCTGGCACTGACGGGGGAGGGGGCCCGCATCCTCGTGCTCTGCGGGCCCGGCAACAACGGCGGCGACGGCTTCGTGGCCGCGACCGACCTGTCCGCCTCGGGCCGCGCCGTCGCGGTGGCGCTGCTGGGCGACCGTGCGGCCCTCGTGGGCGACGCCGCCGCGGCCGCGGACGCTTGGACGGGCCCGGTCGCGGATGCGGCAGGCCTCGAGCCGGCCGGCTACGATCTGGTGATCGACGCCCTGTTCGGCGCCGGGCTGACCCGCCCGGTGGAGGGCGAGGCCCGGGCGCTGATCGAGCGCGTCAACCGCGCCGGGGTGCCGGTTCTCGCGGTGGACGTTCCCTCGGGCCTCGACGGCGACACGGGCGAGCCGCGCGGCACGGCCGTGCGGGCGGCCGAGACCGTCACCTTCGCGCGGCTCAAACCCGGGCACCTGCTGCTGCCGGGCCGCGATCTGTGCGGGCCGGTCACGCTGGCGGAGATCGGCATTCCGGACGCAATCGTGGCGGGGCTCGGCGCGCGCACCTTCGCGAACGGCCCGGCCCTCTGGGAGAAGCACTTTCCGCGCCTGACCGATGCGAGCCACAAATACACCCGCGGCCACGCCGTTGTCGTGTCGGGGCCGGCGACGCGCACCGGCGCGGCGCGGCTCGCGGCCCGCGGGGCGCTGCGGATCGGCGCCGGCCTCGTGACCGTCGTCTCCCCCGAGACGGCGCTCGCCGAGAACGCGGCGCATCTCACGGCCATCATGCTGCGTCCCTGCAACGGCGCCGACGACCTGGAGGACCTGCTCGTGGACGAGCGGCTCAACGCCATCGCGGCGGGGCCGGGGCTGGGCAGCGGCGGCGCGACGCGGGAAATCGTGCGGGTGATGGCGGAGGCGGAGCGCTCCCTCGTCCTCGACGCGGATGCCCTGACGAGCTTCAAGGGCCGGGCCGGCGACCTCGCGCGGCTCCTGCGGGAGAGCGGATCGCAGGCCGTGCTGACCCCGCATGCGGGGGAGTTCGCGCGGCTGTTCGATGATGTCGCGGCGGTGCCGGCCGGCTCGAAGCTGGAGCGGGCGCGGGCCGCCGCCGCCTTCATCGGCGGCGTACTGGTGTTCAAGGGCGCCGACACGGTGATCGCCGCGCCGGACGGGCGAGCGGCCATCAACCACAACGGCACGCCCTGGCTCGGCACGGCCGGGGCCGGGGACGTGCTCACGGGATTCGTGGCCGGGCTCCTCGCCCAGGGGATGCCCGTTTTCGAGGCAGCCTGCGCGGCGGTGTGGATGCATGCCGAGGCGGGTCGCCACTACGGGCCGGGCCTGATCGCGGAGGATCTGCCGGAGCTGATGCCGCGGGTGCTGGCGGCCCTGCTCGCTTAGGCTACTGCCGCGCGCCCATCTGGTGTCGAAAGCAGAAGGGCCCCGGACGTCGCCGTCCGGGGCCCTTCTCACGCGTTCAGCTCAAGCGCGCGATCAGTGCGCGACCAGCCCCGAGGATTCGTCCTCGCCGCGGGCCGGGGTCTTGGGGGCCAGCGCCTCGTCCCACTCGATCGCCTCGGGCAGCCGGATCAGGGCCTTCTCCAGCACCTGGTCCATGCGCGCGACCGGGACGATCTCCAGGCCGTTCTTCACGCTGGCCGGGATGTCGGCGAGGTCCTTGGCGTTCTCCTCGGGGATCAGCACCGTCTTGATGCCGCCCCGCAGAGCCGCCAGGAGCTTCTCCTTCAGCCCGCCGATCGGGAGCACGCGGCCCCGCAGCGTGACCTCGCCGGTCATGGCGATGTCGCGGCGCACCGGGATGCCGGTGATGACCGAGACGATCGCCGTCGCCATGGCGATGCCGGCCGAGGGCCCGTCCTTCGGGGTCGCCCCCTCCGGCACGTGGACGTGGATGTCCCGGCGCTCGAACATCGGCGGCTCGACCCCGAAATCGACCGCCCGCGAGCGGACGTAGGACGCCGCCGCCGAGATCGATTCCTTCATCACGTCGCGCAGGTTGCCGGTGACCGTCATCTTGCCCTTGCCGGGCATCATGACGCCTTCGATCGTGAGCAACTCGCCCCCGACCTCGGTCCAGGCCAGCCCCGTGACCACGCCGACCTGATCGTCCGTCTCGACCTCGCCGTAGCGGAACCGCGCCGGACCCAGGAAGGTGTCGAGGTTGTCGGCGGTCACCGTCACGCTGGTGACCTTGGAGATCAGGATCTCCTTGACCGCCTTGCGGACGAGGTTCGACAGCTCGCGCTCCAGGTTCCGCACGCCCGCCTCGCGGGTATAGCGGCGGATCAGCAGCAGGAGGCCGTCATCGGCGATCGACCACTCCTTCACCGCGAGACCATGCTTCTTCAGCGTGTTCGGGATCAGGTGGCGGCGGGAGATCTCGACCTTCTCCTCCTCGGTGTAGCCGGCGATGCGGATCACCTCCATACGGTCGAGGAGCGCCGGCGGGATGTTGAGCGTGTTCGCCGTCGTCACGAACATCACGTTCGACAAGTCGTAATCGACCTCGAGGTAATGGTCGTTGAAGGTGGCGTTCTGCTCGGGGTCCAGCACCTCGAGGAGCGCCGCGGACGGGTCGCCGCGGAAGTCCATGCCCATCTTGTCGATCTCGTCGAGCAGGATGAGCGGGTTCGAGGTCTTGGCCTTGCGCATCGACTGCACGATCTTGCCGGGCATCGAGCCGATATAGGTCCGGCGGTGACCGCGGATCTCGGCCTCGTCACGCACGCCGCCGAGCGACATGCGCACGAACTCGCGGCCCGTGGCCTTGGCGATCGACTTGCCGAGCGAGGTCTTGCCGACGCCGGGAGGGCCGACGAGGCACAGGATCGGGCCGGTGAGCTTGTTGGCGCGCTGCTGGACCGCGAGGTACTCGACGATGCGCTCCTTGACCTTGTCGAGCCCGAAATGATCGGAATCGAGCAGGTTCTGCGCGCCGACGAGGTCCTTCTTGATCTTCGAGCGCTTGCCCCACGGGATGCCGAGCATCCAGTCGAGATAGTTGCGCACCACCGTCGCCTCGGCCGACATCGGCGACATCTGGCGCAGCTTCTTCAGCTCCGCCATCGCCTTGTCGCGGGCCTCCTTCGACAGCTTGGTCTTCTCGATCTTGTCCTCGAGCTCGGCCAGCTCGTCGCGGCCGTCCTCGTCGCCGAGTTCCTTCTGAATGGCCTTCATCTGCTCATTCAGGTAGTACTCGCGCTGGGTCTTCTCCATCTGCCGCTTGACGCGGGTGCGGATGCGCTTCTCGACCTGCAGCACCGAGATCTCGCTCTCCATGAGCGAGAGCACGCGCTCCAGGCGCTCCGCGACGGTCGGGATCTCGAGGATCGCCTGCTTGTCGGAGATCTTGACCGCGAGGTGCGAGGCGACCGTGTCGGCGAGCTTGGAGGGCTCGTCGATCTGGATCACCGCCGAGACCACCTCGGGCGAGATCTTCTTGTTGAGCTTGACGTAGTTCTCGAATTCCGAGATCACCGAGCGCGCCAGGGCCTCGGCCTCGATCCGGTCGCCGAGGTCGTTCGACAGGGTCTCGGCCTCGGCGGCGTAATACTCGTCCGAGCGCACGAAGGAGCGGATCTTGGCCCGGCCGGCGCCCTCGACCAGCACCTTCACGGTGCCGTCGGGCAGCTTGAGCAGCTGGAGAACCGAGGCGAGCGTCCCGATCGTGTAGATGGCGTCGGTGGCCGGGTCGTCGTCGGTGGCGTTGACCTGGGTGGCGAGCAGGATGTGGCGGTCGGCGCGCACCGCCTCCTCCAGCGCGCGGATTGACTTCTCGCGGCCCACGAAGAGCGGGACGATCATATGCGGGAAGACCACGATGTCGCGCAGCGGCAGAACCGCGTAGGTCCCGGTCGAACCGGGGACGACGGGCTGGCGCGATTTCGGCTGGGTCATTGACTGACTTCCTTGATGATGACTCCCGACGTTCCGCGCCTTCGATCAATCGGCGAGAAGCACACGGTACGGGGGGACGACCGGGCCGCAGGGTCGGAGGGGGGAGGCGGCCGGGCCGCGGCACCGCACCTCCGAGTGAGCATGCGGCCGCCGCGTTAGCTCTCAGGTGGTTGCGGGCGCTGTGTCTTTCAAGCGCCGTGCCACCCCGGCCGCATGGGAGTTGAGACAGGAAAGGCCGCCGCTTCTGCGGCGGCCTTTCCAAGCCGTCAGGCGCTCACGCTCGCCGGGGCATCCTTGTTGCGGTCCCCGTGGATGTAGAGCGGTCTTGCCTTGCCCTCGACCACCTCGGGGCCGATGACCACCTGCTCGACCGACTCGAGGCCCGGCAGGTCGTACATCGTTTCCAAGAGGATGCTCTCCAGGATGGAGCGCAGGCCGCGGGCGCCGGTCTTGCGCTCGATCGCCTTGCGGGCGACCAGCGTCAGCGCCTCTTCCTGGAACGTCAGATCGACGTTCTCCATCTCGAACAGGCGCTGGTACTGCTTGACCAGTGCGTTCTTGGGTTCCTGGAGGATCCGCTTGAGGGCGGTCTCGTCGAGGTCCTCGAGGGTGGCGAGCACCGGCAGGCGGCCGACGAATTCGGGGATCAGACCGAATTTCAGCAGATCCTCGGGCTCGACGTTGCGGAAGATCTCGCCGGTGCGGCGGTCATCCGGGGCCTGCACGGTGGCGCCGAAGCCGATCGACGTGCCCTTGCCGCGGGCCGAGATGATCCGCTCCAGCCCCGCGAAGGCGCCGCCGCAGATGAACAGGATGTTGGTCGTGTCGACCTGGAGGAACTCCTGCTGCGGGTGCTTGCGGCCGCCCTGCGGCGGCACGCTGGCGACGGTGCCCTCCATGATCTTCAGGAGCGCCTGCTGCACGCCCTCGCCCGACACGTCGCGGGTGATCGACGGGTTGTCGGACTTGCGCGAGATCTTGTCGATCTCGTCGATGTAGACGATGCCGCGTTGCGCCCGCTCGACGTTGTAGTCGGAGGCCTGGAGCAGCTTGAGGATGATGTTCTCGACGTCCTCGCCGACATAGCCGGCCTCGGTCAGCGTCGTCGCATCCGCCATGGTGAAGGGCACGTCGAGGATGCGGGCGAGCGTCTGCGCCAGCAGCGTCTTGCCCGAGCCCGTCGGCCCGATCAGCAGGATGTTCGACTTCGCGAGTTCGACGTCGTTGTGCTTCGTCGCGTGCGCCAGCCGCTTGTAGTGGTTGTGTACCGCGACGGACAGCACCTTCTTGGCGAAATCCTGTCCGATGACGTAGTCATCGAGAACCCGACGGATCTCCTTCGGGGTCGGTACGCCGTCCCGCGACTTCACCAGCGAGGACTTCGATTCCTCGCGAATGATGTCCATGCACAGCTCGACGCACTCATCGCAGATGAAGACGGTCGGGCCCGCGATCAGCTTGCGGACCTCGTGCTGGCTCTTGCCACAGAACGAGCAGTACAGCGTGCTCTTCGAGTCGTTGCCGCCAGCCTTGCTCATATGGGTCTCCAAGTCCCCGACGGGCCCCGCCGAAGCGGGGGCCGCGTCCCTCTAGATAGTGACACCCGACTAAAGAAACAGTCACCGCCTTCGCATACGCGCCGGGTGCCCGACGCAGAACCGCGATGCAAACACGCAGCCACCTCCGGATCAATCCCACGAAAGCGACACGGCCTCGCCAAAAGGCCGCATCGCCCGCGGGATCGTAATCCCTTGGGGGCGGTGCCCGTTCCGGGTCAGGCGGCGGGCGCCGGATCCGCGCGCTTCTGGAGCACCTCGTCGATGAGGCCCCACTCCTTGGCGGCTTCGGCGGTCATGAAATTGTCGCGCTCCAGGCCCTGCTCGATCGCGTCGTAGTCGCGGCCCGTGTGCTTCACGTAGATCTCGTTGAGGCGCCGCTTCAGGGCCTCGATCTCGCGGGCATGGATCAGGATGTCGGTGGCCTGGCCCTGGAAGCCGCCCGAGGGCTGGTGCACCATGATGCGGGCGTTCGGCAGCGCGAAGCGGTGGCCGGGCTCGCCGGCGGCCAGGAGCAGCGAGCCCATCGACGCGGCTTGGCCGACGCAGAGCGTCGCCACGGGGCAGCGGATGAACTGCATCGTGTCGTAGATCGACAGGCCCGACGTCACCACGCCGCCCGGCGAGTTGATGTAGAAGGAGATTTCCTTCTTCGGGTTCTCGGCTTCGAGGAACAGCAGCTGCGCCACGATGAGCGAGGCGGAGTAGTCCTCGACCGGCCCGGTCAGGAAGATGATGCGTTCGCGCAACAGGCGCGAATAGATGTCGAAGGCGCGCTCGCCGCGGCTCGACTGCTCGACCACCATGGGGACGAGCGCGCTGTTGTAGAAGTCGACGGGGTCTCTCATCGGGATGGCCCTGGTGCTGGGGAACCCGGCCGCGCCGCTGCGGCCGGGGGTCGGCGGATCGGTGAGCCCTCCGGGCCGTCCGTCCGCCGCCCGGCAGGGCCGCGGGCCGGATCAGGCCGCGCTGGTCTCGGTGGTGGCATCCGGGGACGCACCGGCCTCGGACGCGGTCTCGGCGGCAGGCGCCTCGTCCTCGTCGTCGGCGAACAGCGCCTCCTTGGAGACCGGCTCCTCGACGAGTTTGACCTGCCCGAGAACGTGGTCAACCACCTTCTCCTCGAACAGGGGCGCGCGAAGCTCGGCCATCGCCTGGGGGTTCTTGCGGTAGAAGTCGTAGACCTCGCGCTCCTGCCCCGGGAACTGGCGAAGCCGGGCGATGAGCGCCTGGTTCACCTCCTCATCCGGCACCTTGATATCGGCGCTCTCGCCGACCTGCGCAAGCACCAGGCCGAGGCGCACGCGGCGCTCGGCGATCCGGCGGTACTCCGCCTGCGCCTTCTCCTCGGTGGTGCCCTCGTCCTCGAAGGTCTTGCCGCGGGCCTTCAGGTCGGCCTCGACCTGCGCCCACACCGCCGCGAATTCCTGGTGCACCAGGGTCGGGGGCAGGTCGAAGGCGTAGCGGCCGTCGAGGGCGTCGAGGAGGGCCTTCTTCACCCGGCGGCGCGACTGCGCGTCGAGTTCGGAGGAGAGCGAGGTGCGGACCGCCTCCTTGAGCTTGTCGAGGCTCTCGAGGCCGAAGGTCTTGGCGAGCTCGTCGTCGATCGTGGTCTCGCCCGGGGTCTGCACGGCCTTCACGGTCACGTCGAAGACCGCTTCCTTGCCCGCGAGGTGCTCGGCCGGGTAGTCGGCCGGGAAGGTCACCGTGACGGTGCGCTGCTCGCCGGCCTTGGCGCCGAGGAGCTGGTCCTCGAAGCCCGGGATGAAGGTGTTGGAGCCGAGATCGAGGTTGGCGTCCTCGGCGCTGCCGCCCTCGAACGCCTCGCCGTCGATGCGGCCGACGAAGTCGATCACGACCCGGTCGCCGGTCTCGGCGTAGCCGCCCTCGGGGCGGTCGCTGAACGAGCGGTTCTGCTGCGCCATGCGGGCGATGGCGGCGTCGACCTCCTCGTCGCCCACCGCGGCGACGGGCTTCGTCAGGGTGATGTCGGAATGGTCGACGAGGTCGAAGCTCGGCATCACCTCGAGGGCGACCGTGAACGCGAGGTCGGCCTTGGCGTCGAGCGCCTTCTCGATCTCGTCCTTGTCCTCCGGCATCTGGATGCGCGGCTCGAGGGCGAGCTTGAGCTTGTTCTCTTCGAGGATCTTCTGGTTGGCCTCGTTGACGGCGTTCTGCACCACGTCGGCCATGAGCGAGCGGCCGTAGACGCGGCGCAGATGGGCGACCGGCACCTTGCCGGGGCGGAAGCCCTTCAGCTGGACCTTGTCCTTGATGCCGGCGAGTTCGGTCGCCAGCCGATCCTCGAGTTCGGCCGCGGCGAGCACCACTTGGAACTCGCGCGTCAGCCCCTCGGCCTTGGTCTCGGTCACCTGCATCGTCGTCGTTCCGCCTCTTTCGAATCCGGACCGCCCTGGCGGATCCCGGACGGCGTCGAGAGAGGTGCCGCGCGACGGGAACCGTCAGTCTGGCGGGCCGGCCCTGATGTGAAAAGCCAATCCGTCGTGTCGCCTTACGGCGCTTGAAGTCGCCGTGCAGCGTATATCGCCCCGCGGCGGTCCGCTGGCGAAAGTGGTGCGGGCGGAGGGGCTCGAACCCCCACGACTCTCGTCACTGGAACCTAAATCCAGCGCGTCTACCAGTTCCGCCACGCCCGCAACGCGCGCGCCCGGGGTCGCCGCGGCGCTCGGGCGGCGCTCTATAGCATGGTCCGTTGCGCACGCAGCAAGAATCTTTCGGGCACCGGGGTTTTCGGCGGGCCCCGCTCGCGCGCGCCGGCCCCGCCCGCTACTAAGGCGCAACCCCGCGAGCGGGCCTGCCTCCCTCAACCCTGCCGAGGTGCCATGACGCCGTCCTTGCCCCCGAAAGGTGCCCTCACGCGCCGCGCGCTCCTCGCGGGCTCCGCCCTCGCGCTCGCGGCGGGGCGGTCCCACGCCCAAGCGCCCGGCCAAGGACAAGCGCCCGGCCAAGGACCCGGCCAAGGATCCGCCCAAGGACCCCGGCAGCCGCCTGAAACGGAGCCGAAGGCGCTGGGCGCGGGGACGGCGACGGCACGGCTGCGGCCGGACCCCGCCGCGGCCGAGACCGCGATCTGGGCCTTCGACGGCAAGGCCGCGCCCCCGGTGCTGCGAATCCGGCACGGCGAGGCCCTGCGCCTGCGCCTCGACAACAAGACCGACAAGCCGCTCGCCCTGCACTGGCACGGGGTCCGCAACGCCAACGCCATGGACGGGGTGGGGGGCGTCACGCAGGCCCCGGTGGCGCCGGGGGCGAGCTTCACCTACGCCTTCACGCCGCCCGATGCCGGCACCTCGCTGATCCGTCCCCTGGTGGTGGGCGGGTCGAGCGAGCCGGCCGGGCGGGGGCTCGCGGGCCTGCTCGTCGTCGAGGAGGCCAAGGGCCCGGTCCTCGACCGCGACGTCCCGCTCGTGCTGCAGGATTGGCGGATCGAACCGGACGGGGCGCTCGCCGCCTTCGGGCAGGCGTCTTTCGCGGCGACGGCCGGACGCCTCGGCAACGCGCTGACCGTCAACGGCCGCCCGGTCCCGGAGACGATCGCGGCGGCGCCCGGCACGCGGCTGCGCCTGCGGCTCGCCAATGCCTGCAACGCGCGGGCGACCCGCATCCGGTTCGACGGGCTCAAGGTCTGGGTCGCGGCAGTGGACGGGCAGCCCACCGACACCTTCGAGCCCCTGCGCGCCACTCTGCCCTTCCCGCCCGGCACCCGCTACGATGTGCTCCTCGACGTGCCGACCGAGGCGGAGGGCAAGGGCGCCGTCGTGGCCCTGATCGGGCAGGGGATCCCGCTCGCCCTGGTGACCCCGCAGGGCGAGCCGGTGCCGGCGCGCCCGCCGGTCGCCGCCATCGGCGAGAACCGGCTGCTGCCGCCGGAGATCAAGCTGCAGAACGCCTTCCGGCGCGACCTCGCCATCGCGGGCGGGGCGAGCCTCGACCGGGCGAAGCCCGAGGCGGCGCCGGTCTATACGGGCGACCCCGCCCGGATCTGGACCGTGAACGGCGCTGCCGGGACGGCCGGTGCACCGCCGCTCTTCTCGGTGAAGCGGGGGCAGGTGGTGGTGCTGGCGCTGACGAACCAGACCGCCTTTCCGCAATCGCTCCACCTGCACGGCCACGTCTTCCGGCTGCTGCACCCGCTCGACGACGGCTGGGAGCCCTACTGGCTCGACACCTTCCAGCTCCTGGAGGGCCGCACCGCCCGCATCGCGTTCCTGGCGGACAATCCGGGACGCTGGGTCATCGGCTCGACCGTGCTGGAGCGCTTCGACACCGGCCTGTGGACCTCCTTCGAGGTCGCCTGAGGAATCCAAAGCCCCGCATCAACGAAAGAGCCCCTCTCCCTGCACGGGAGAGGGGCTCGATCCGGGACCCATGCCGGGACCCATGCCGGGACCCGCGCGGGCGATGAGCCCGATCAGGCCCGGCGCCGGCCGAGGCCGCTGTTCTTGGCGAGCTCGGAGCGCTGGGCCGCGTAGTTCGCCGCCACCATCGGGTAGTCGTGGGGCAGGCCCCACTTCTGGCGGTACTGCTCGGGGGTGAGGCCGCGCGTGGAGAGGTGACGCTTCAGCGACTTGTACTGACGCCCGTCCTCCAGGCTGATCAGGTAGTCGGGGGTGATCGTCTTCTTGATCGGCATCAGCGGAACCGGCTTCTCGGGCTCGGCCGCTGCCGGCTCGCGCAGCCGCACGAGCGAGGTGTGCACGGCGCTGATCAGCCCCGGCAGGTCGGTCACCGGAACGGAGTTGTTCGAGACGTAGGCCGCGACGATGTCGGTGGCGCGCTCGATCAGGTCGATTTCTTGGTCTTGGTCCTGCATTCACATGCTCCGGTTCGCAGAGTGCCAGCCCCATGCGGTTTTGGGCCTCGCACGTCAATATTCATTTTCCGCAATGCGACAGTCTTACACGAGAGATTCGTTTCTGCACCGCAGCGATACGCGGAGATATGGCGCCTCCGCCACGGTCGCAGGGCGATGTCTCGTTATGCGTTAGGGTAATACAGGCATTGCGCTCAGGGCTCGGAACCGCCGCCGACCGACCTGCAGGCCTCGGAACGCGCCGATTGTGCTCGGAGGCGAGCCGCCTCTATAAACCGGCCCTGTCTCAGATGACGCAGGCGTCGAGCGCTTCCGCCCGGAGCGCTCCGCCCGAGCGCCGCACACGCCCCGGAGAGCACCATGGCCGGCCATTCGCAGTTCAAGAACATCATGCACCGGAAGGGCCGCGTCGACGCGGTCCGCTCCAAGGTCTTCGGCAAGCTCGCGCGCGAGATCACGGTCGCGGCCAAGCTCGGCGTGCCGGATCCCGCGATGAACCCGCGCCTGCGCGCCGCGATCCTGGCGGCCCGCGCCGAGAACATGCCCAAGGACAACATCGAGCGGGCGATCAAGAAGGCGGCGGGCGGCGACGCGGAGAACTACGAGGAGATCCGCTACGAGGGCTACGGCCCGGGCGGCGCGGCGCTCATCGTCGAGGCGCAGACCGACAACCGCAACCGCACCGCCTCGGACGTGCGCTCGGCCTTCACCAAGGCGGGCGGCAGCCTCGCCGAGACCGGCGCGGTGTCGTTCATGTTCGACCGCGTCGGCCTCGTCGCCTTCGACGCCAAGGTGGCGGATGCCGACACCATGCTCGAAGCCGCCATCGAGGCGGGGGCCGACGACGTGAAGTCGGACGAGAACGGCCACGAGGTCACCTGCGACCAGGGCGCCTTCGGCGAGGTGGTCAAGGCGCTGGAGGCGCGGTTCGGCGAGCCCCAGCGCACCGCCCTCGTCTGGCGCCCGCAAAACACCGTCGAGGTGGACGACGAGACCGGCGAGAAGCTGATCCGCCTCGTCGAGATGATCGAGGATCAGGACGACGTGCAGAACGTGTTCGTGAACTTCGCCGTCTCCGACGCGCTCATGGCCAAGATGCAGGACTGAAGCGGTTTCCCGCATGGTCCGTGCGGAAGCCGCATCATCAGCCCGCCCGGCGCGGAGCGGGGCTCCGCGCACGCCTGAGCGAAGCCGGGTTCCGCATCGCGATGCGATGGCCATGGCAATCGCCGGGCCATCGATCGGAAATCGGACCACCGCACACGACGACGTGAGGAGACTGCCCCGGGGGCGCCCCAATCCCGTGGTGACCTGAGGTCATGACGGATTGGGATTCCCCGGTGCAGCTCATCTACTGGCCGGACGTGGGAGACGGCGCCGACGAGCGCCCGACCGTGACCCTGCGCGAGGCGATCCGCGCGGCCTGCGCCGCCACGGGCGAGCGCCGCGCCTGGATCATCACCGCGAGCGGCCACATCCTGCGGCCCGGCGAGGTGGCGCGGCTCGCCGCCGCCCTCGACGAGGCGCCCTCCGGCCATTGAAGCGCCGCGCCGCGACCCGCCCCGGCACCGGATGCCCTTGTCCCGATCGGGGGGATGCTGCAAAGCGTCGTCGCCTTCATGCAGGACGGCGGGAGCGGCCCGCCGTCGGGAACCGGCGAAAGAGCGATGCACGACATCCGGATCATCCGCGACAATCCCGCCGCCTTCGACGAAGGCTTGGGCAAGCGCGGGCTGGAGCCCCTGTCCAGCGCGCTGATCGCCCTCGACGACGCGCGCAAGGCCGCGATCTCGGCGGCGCAGGGGGCGCAGGAGCGCCGCAACGCCCTCTCGAAGGAGATCGGCGCCGCCAAGAAGGCGAAGGACGAGCCGCGGGCGCAGGCGCTGATGGCCGAGGTGGCGCGCCTCAAGGAGGAGGCGCCCGCCCTCGAGGCCGCCGCCGCCGAGGCCGCCCGGGCGCTGGACGAGCGCCTCGCCGCCATCCCCAACACCCCGAAGGCCGAGGTGCCGGAGGGCCGCGACGAGAGCGACAACGTCGAGATCCGCCGCTTCGAGGGGCGGGGCCGCATCGCGGGCGGGCGCCAGCATTTCGAGCTCGGCGAGGCGAGCGGCCTGATGGATTTCGAGACGGCGGCCAAGCTGTCGGGCTCGCGCTTCGTGGTGCTGAAGGGCCAGCTCGCCCGGCTGGAGCGGGCGCTCGGCCAGTTCATGCTCGACCTGCACACGACGGAGCACGGCTACACCGAGGTCGCCCCGCCGCTCCTGGTGCGCGACGAGGTGATGTTCGGCACGGCCCAGCTGCCGAAGTTCCGGGACGACCAGTTCGCCGCGATGCCGGGCTCGGCCGAGCCGGGGGCTCCGACCCGCTGGCTGATCCCCACCGCGGAGGTGCCGCTCACCAACCTCGTGCGCGAGAGCATCCTCTCCGAGGAGGAGCTGCCGCTGCGCTTCACCGCGCTCACCCCCTGTTTCCGCGCCGAGGCCGGGGCGGCCGGGCGCGACACCCGCGGCATGCTGCGCCAGCATCAGTTCACGAAGGTCGAGCTGGTCTCGGTGACGGCTCCCGAGCAGTCGGAGGAGGAGCACGAGCGCATGCTCGCCGCCGCCGAGGCGGTGCTGAAGAAGCTCGACCTGCCCTACCGGGTGATCACGCTCTGCACGGGCGACATGGGCTTCGCCTCGCAGAAGACCTACGACATCGAGGTCTGGCTGCCGGGGCAGGAGACCTTCCGGGAGATCTCGTCCTGCTCGGTCTGCGGCGACTTCCAGGCCCGGCGCATGGATGCCCGCTTCCGCCGCCGCGAGGGGCGGGGGGTGGCCCACCTGCACACTCTCAACGGCTCGGGCGTCGCGGTCGGCCGCGCCCTCATCGCCGTGATGGAGAATTACCAGAATCCGGACGGCAGCGTCACGGTGCCGTCGGCGCTCGCGCCCTACATGGGCGGCATCACCCGAATCGAAGGACCACACGCCTGATGCGCATTCTCGTCACCAACGATGACGGCATCCACGCGCCGGGCCTGAAGGTCCTGGAGGAGATCGCCCGGGAACTCTCCGACGACGTCTGGGTCGTCGCCCCCGAGACCGACCAGAGCGGCGTCTCTCACTCGCTCTCCCTGAACGATCCGCTGCGCCTGCGGCGGGTGGAGGACAACCGCTACGCGGTGAAGGGCACGCCGTCCGACTGCGTCATCATGGGGATCCGCCACATCCTCAAGGATCACGGGCCGGACCTCGTGCTCTCGGGCGTCAACCGGGGCCAGAACGTCGCCGAGGACGTGACCTATTCGGGCACCGTCGCGGGGGCGATGGAGGGCACGATCCTGGGCGTGCGCTCGATCGCGCTGAGCCAAGCCTACGGCGCGGGCGGCCGGGCCAACGTGAAGTGGCACACCGCCGCCCATCACGGGGCGCGCACGGTCCGCCGGATCCTGGAAGCCGGGATCGAGCCCGGCATCCTCGTCAACGTGAACTTCCCGGATTGCGAGCCCGAGGCGGTGGAGGGCATCGCCGTGGTGACGCAGGGCATGCGCAACCAGCAGCTCCTCGCCATCGACGAGCGGCTGGACGGGCGCGGCAATCCCTATTTCTGGCTCGCCTTCGCCAAGGCCCGGTTCGAGCCGGGCCACGGCACCGACCTGAAGGCGATCGCGGAGAACCGCATCTCCGTGACGCCGCTGCGCCTCGATCTCACCGACGAGCCGACCCTGACCCGCTTCGCCCAGGCCCTCGCCTGACCGCAATGGGGGAGGGGGCCGCGCATTCCGACGCCGTCGAGGCGGCCGCCTTCGTGCTGGCCCTGCGCGCCCGCGGGGTGCGCGCTCCCGCCGTGCTCGGCGCCATGGAACGGGTGCCGCGCGACCGCTTCGTGCCGGAGGCCTTCCGGGATCTCGCCCGCCGAGACGTGGCCCTGCCGCTCGCCTGCGGCCAGACCATGACGGCACCGAGCGCGATCGCCGCCATGCTGACGGCGCTGGAGCCCGGGCCGGGGGCCCGCGCCCTCGAGATCGGCACCGGCTCGGGCTACGCCACGGCGCTGCTCCTGCGCCTCGGGTGCGCCGTGGTCGAGAGCCTGGAGCGCTACGCGATGCTGGCGGGGGACGCCCAGGACCGCCTCGACGCGCTCGGGCTCGCCGGATCGGTGCGGCTGCGCATCGCCGATGGCTGCGCCCCCGAGAAGGACGTGACGCCCTTCGACCGCATCCTGATCAACGGCGCGCTGCCGGCGATCCCCGACAGCCTGATCCAGCGCCTCGCGCCGGGGGGCCGGCTCGTCGGCGCGATCGTCACTCCGCTGGGCGTGCGCGTCGCCGTGGCGGAGCGCGGCCCCGACGGCCCGCAGCGCCGCATCCTCGACACGCCCCTGCGCATCGCGCCGCTCACGCCCGGCCGCGCCCGCGTGCTGTAGGCGCTTCTCCCGACGTCACGTCGCGTGGCGCCCAGGCCTCGGACGGCGCCGTGGATCCTTATGCTGAAAGCCCGGCGCGCGCTCGAAACGGAAGCTTAACCTGAATGGGATTTGAATCCATCGCATCGGGTTGCGTGCATGTGTGGGTGCGTCGATGCGGGATCGCGGGGCTGGCTACGGGATGAGGACGCTGTCGCGCTTCGCTCTCATCGGGCTGATCGGAGGTGCATCCGCCGCCTGCAGCTCCGATACGATGCGGTTCGGGGATCCATTCTCGAACCCCTTCTCGTCGGGCGGGGCGGCGAGCGCCGAGCCCGGCGCGACCGGCAGCCTGCCGGAGGATCAGGCGGTGGCGCCGGCCGTGCGCAGCTCGCCGATCCGCTCCCAGGCCCTGGCCGCGCCGTCGGCCGCAGCGCCGATGCCCCAGTCGAGCCGTCCGGCTCCGGTGGCACCGGTGCAGACCCCGCGCGCCGTCGCGGCGGCCCCGGCCACCGGCGGGACGGCCGGCTGGACCGCCCAAGGCGGCACCACGGTCACGGTCGGCCAGGGTGACACCCTCAACCAGATGTCGACGCGCTTCGGCGTGCCGTCCACCGCGATCCTGTCGGCGAACGGGCTGTCGAGCGCGAGCCAGGTGACGCCCGGCCGGCAGATCGTGATCCCGGTCTACCATGCGGGCGGCTCCGCCAGCCTGACGCCGCGCGCGACGCCGGCCGCCCAGCCGGCCCCGCAGCCGCGGATGGTGCTCCAGCAGGGCAAGCCGCCGGCCGAGCCGCGCCGGGCCGTGGAGAAGGTCGCGGAAGCCAAGGAGGAGCCTGCGCCCGCGCCGAAGGCTCATCCCCGCCCGGGACAGGCCGCGGCCGCGCCGGTGAAGCCCGCGGCGGTGGAGCGCGCCGCCAAGCTCAACGCCCGCCCGGCCGAGCCCGTCAAGGCCGCCAAGGCCGAGCCGGAGCCGAAGAAGGCCGAGCCCAAACACGAGACCAAGGCCGTCGCGGCCAAGCCCGCGCCGAAGCCGGAGCCGAAGGCCGTCGCCAAGCTCGAGCCCGCCAGGGCCGCCAAGCCGGAGCCGAAGTCCGAGCCGAAGTCCGAGCCCAAGCCCGAACCGAGGAAGGTCGCGGAGAAGCCGGCCGAGAAGGTGGCCAAGGTCGAGCCGAAGAAGCCCGTCGAGAAGGCGGAGGCCCCCAAGCCCGTCGCCAAACTCGAGCCCAAGCCCGAGCCGAAGGTGGAGGCCGCCAAGCCTGCGAAGCCGGCCGAGAAGCCCGTCGCCGCCGAGAAGCCGGCCGAGCCGGCTCCCGCCGTCGCGGCGGTTCCGCCGGAAGAATCCTCCGCGTTCCGCTGGCCGGCGCGCGGCCGGGTGATCGCCGGCTACGGTTCGAGCGGCAACGAGGGCATCAACATCGCGCTGCCCGAGGGCACGCCGGTGAAGGCCGCCGAGGAAGGCACCGTCGCCTATGCGGGCAGCGACGTGAAGGGCTACGGCAAGCTCGTGCTGGTGCGCCACTCGAACGGCTACGTCTCGGCCTATGCCCATAACGGCGAGATCGACGTGCGCCCGGGCGACAAGGTCAAGCGCGGGCAGGTCATCGCCAAGTCCGGCGCCTCCGGCAACGTGACCTCGCCGCAGCTCCACTTCGAGATCCGCAAGGGCGCGACCCCGGTCGACCCGATCCCGAAGCTCGCCAGCAACTGATGCGACTCCGCGCGGCGGCTCCTCGGCGGAGCCGCCGCGCCGGATGGCAGGAACTTCGGTAGCACGCTTCGGTTGGTTCGGTTCACGCGCGGACCAATCCGGCGTCGCCGCGCGAGACCATCGACCGACACCGCGAGGCGACGCTTCGGATCTCACGGGAGATCACCGATGCGACGCCCTGCTCTCGCCGTCACGGCCCTACTGCTCGCCACTCCCGTCCTCGCTCAATCGCTGAGCGAGCGGAGCGGCCTCAACTCCCTGATGGGGGCCAGCCCCTCGACCGCCGATTTCGTGAAGGAGGCGGCCGTCAGCGACCTCTTCGAGCTGCAATCGAGCCAGCTCGCCGCGGAGCGCGCCGACGAAGCAACCAAAGCCTTCGCCGCGCACATGATCACCGATCATCAGAAGACCAGCACCGAACTCAAGACGATGGTGCAGTCCGGCGCGGTGAAGGCCGAGATCCCGACCACCCTCGACTCGGCCCACCAGAGCAAGCTCGACACGCTGAAGGGCCTCAACGGCGACGCCTTCACCAAGCAGTACCGGGCCGATCAAGTGAAGGCGCACAAGGACGCGGTCGACTTGTTCCAGCGCTATGCCAAGGGCGGCGACAACGCCGAGCTGAAAGCCTGGGCCGGGAAGACGGAGCCGAGCCTCGCTCAGCACCTGAAGATGGCCGAGGATCTCGGGAAGTAGGGACCTTGGTCGTGTTCAGCCTCATCAAGCAGTGCCACGTGGCCTACCCATCCGCCGCTCCGTCGCCGGGAACTCCTCCCCCGAGTGGGAGTAGGGCAGGCGATCGAAGATCGCGCACGGGCCTTCGGCCCGCGTGAGGGCGGCTCGGCGTCGGGATCAAGCGCTGAGCGTCGCGTTGCCCGCGGGACGGTCGCGACCATCTGCGGCACCGTCTCCACCCCTTCCCCTCTCCCGCTCGGGAGAGGGGATCCCACGCTTGGATCGGAACCCACGAGCCAGATCCATCGGGACGATGGTGAAGGCCGTCGCGTGGAGCGCGGGAGCGACCGCGCCTCGACGACCATGCCGCACGGCCTCACGAAGGCGAGGAATCGCGGTGCGGTCCGGCCGCCGCGTGATGATGGTCGGAATGGCGCGTCAGGACGCCCAGCCCCACCAGGACCACGACGAGCACGAGAGCGAAGAGAAAAGCCTGCATCACACCACCGTTGTGGATCGGTCGGGCCGATTTCGATGCCGTCCTTTCAAGATCCGCGCCATGCGGGGGCGCTTCGATCAATATTCGACCGGAAACCCGCCGAGCCGGGCCGCGAGGCGATAGGCCTTCTCGCGGCTCAGGCCGCGCAGGATCACGCGCTCGGCGCTGTAGAGGGTGAAGGTCCCGTCCCCGTCGGCCTTGATCCGGATGCCTTCTTCCATGACGGGACATTCCTCCTCGAACGGCCGGCTACGGCAACCGTTCACGCCGGGTTAACGCGCGGCCGTCGCCAAAGGTCGCGACGCGCGCGTCATTTTTGGGCGGCGGGAGGACGCCCGTGGCGCGATCGCTTCGCCGCCGAAAGAATGTTTTGCGAGGAACCGTCGCCGTGCGGTGAAACTTCTCCCCTGGCACGTCCGCTGGACGAGGCTGTTCCCTGTCTCCGAGGGAACCCAAGGAGAAACGACCATGAAGAGGACGACATTGGGCTTGGCCGCAGCGCTGGTTCTGGGTGGGCTCGGTCTGGGCGCCGGCTCGGCCTCGGCGGCCTCGGTCGACGCCGCGGTGAACGCGCCAACCGCCTATGTGCAGATGACCCGCGGCGAGCGCCACATGATGCGCCACCGGATGATGCGCCGGGAGATGCATCACCGCCGGATGATGCACCGGCATCACATGATGCACCGCCGCATGCACCGCATGTAGGCGCCGCGGGCCATCAGGTGCCGGAGCGGCGCCGGTCCCGCGGGGACGGGCACCGCTCCGGCATCGCCATGCGCTCAGACGGCTTCCGGCACGAAGCGCGTCGCCAGGATGTCGGCGGTGACCGCCTTGATGTCGCGCAGGCCGCACATCGCCATGGTGGTGTCGAGTTCCTTGCGGATGATGTCGAGGCACTGGGTGACGCCGGCCTCGCCGCCGGCCCCGAGGCCGTACAGGAAGGCTCGGCCGATGAAGACGCCCTTGGCGCCCAGGGCCAGCGCCTTGATGACGTCCTGACCCGAGCGGATGCCCCCGTCCATCAGCACCTCGATGCGGTCGCCGACCGCGGCGGCGATGGCGGGCAGCGCGGAGATCGAGGAGGGCGCCCCGTCGAGCTGACGCCCGCCGTGGTTCGAGACGATGAGGGCCTCGGCCCCGGTCCGGGCCGCCATTTCGGCATCCTCCGGATCGAGGATCCCCTTGAGGATCAGCGGTCCGCCCCAGCGGTCCTGGATGCGCTTCACGTCGTCCCAGTTCAGGCGCGGGTCGAACTGCTCGGCCGTCCACGAGGAGAGCGACGACAGGTCGCTCACGCCGCTCGCGTGGCCGACGATGTTGCGGAAGGTGCGGCGCTCGGTGCGCAGCATGTTCAGGCACCAGCGCGGCTTCGTCGCGAGGTTGATGATGTTCGGCAGCGTCATCCTGGGCGGGGTGGACAGGCCGTTCTTGATGTCCTTGTGGCGCTGGCCGAGGATCTGCAGGTCGAGGGTGAGCACCAGCGCCGAGCAGCCGGCCGCCTTGGCGCGGTCGATCAGCCGGTTGATGAAGTCCCGGTCGCGCATCACGTAGAGCTGGAACCAGAACGGCCTGTCGGTGTTCTCGGCCACGTCCTCGATCGAGCAGATGCTCATGGTGGAGAGCGTGAAGGGCACGCCGGCCTTCGCGGCGGCCCGGGCGGCCAGGATCTCGCCGTCCGCGTGCTGCATGCCGGTGAGGCCGGTCGGCGCGAGGGCGACCGGCATGCTCACCGGCTGGCCGATCATCCGGGTCTCGAGGGTGCGGTTCGTCATGTCGACGGCGACGCGCTGGCGCAGCTTGATCGCCGAGAAATCGCTCTCGTTCGCCCGGTAGGTGCCCTCCGTGTAGGAGCCGGAATCCGCGTAGTCGTAGAACATGCGCGGGACGCGGCGCTCGGCGAGCACGCGCAGGTCCTCGATGCAGGTCGCGGGCGTCGTCGAGAAGAATCGCGACATCGTGGACGGCGGTCGCGACGACGGCATCCGGGTCGAGTTCATGGGGTGATCCTCTGGGGGCGTTCCTCGGGCGTTTCTCGATCGGCGTCCGGCGGCGCCCGTGCCGCGGACGTTGGGGGGACCCGGTGCCCGCAATACTCCCACGCTGGCCCGCTTGCCCACCCCTGCGCCCTGCAACCCACCTCTACACTTCGTCGATCTCCTCCCGCGGCGTCGCGCTGAGTTCGGCCCAATCCAGCTCCTCCTCCAGGCGGAAGAAGGCGTCGTCGCCGATCGTGCCGTCCTCCCGCAGCGTGAGGATCGTCCGGCGGGCGGCCTCGATCGCCCGGCGGCGCGGCCCGTCGGCCGGCAGGGTGTTGGAGGCGCGCCCCTCCCGCTCGCGCTCGGCCTCGATCAAGGCGGCGGCGAATTCGTGCCGCAGGGCCGCGGCGTGAGGGGAATGCTCGCGGGAGAGGCTGTCCACCGCCGCCCGGTAGGCCTCGGCACGGGCGAGCCCGACCTCGCGGCCGACCGGATCGTCGTCGCGCAACGCGAACCACGCCAGCAGGGGCCGCAGGGTCAGCCCCTGGATCACCAGCGTGCCGAGCACCACGCTGAAGGCGATCAGCACCACCACGTCACGCTGCGGGAAGCCGCCCTCGCCCCCCTCGGGCAGGGCGAGCGCGAGCGCCACCGTGACGACGCCGCGCATGCCGCACCACGCCACGATGGTGCCGCCGCGCAGGCTCGTCGGCCCGGGCCCGATGGGGCCGATGCTGTGGCGCCAGATCCGGCCGCACGCCGTCGCGCCCAGCACCCAGGCGAGACGCACCAGCACCACTGTGACGAACACCACGCCCGCGATCACGGCGTAGCGGCTGCGCTCCTCGGGCGACAACCCCTCCAGGATCGGACCGATCTGCAGGCCGATCAGCACGAAGGCCAGCACGTTGAGGACGAAGACCGCCGTCTCCCAGACCGCGTAGGAGGGCACGCGCAGGTGCGGCGGGGTCGTGGCGGGGGAGATGCGCGCCACCGTGATGGCGTAGCTCACCACCGTCAGCACCCCGGACAGGCCGACCCGCTCGGCGAGCAGCCAGATGCCGAAGGTGCCGATGAACTGGAGCACGATGGCGCTCGGCGCATCGGGAAAGTAGCGCTGCACGCGGGTGTAGAGCCAGCCGAGGACCGGCCCCGCGATCAGGCTGCCGACCACGCCGACGAGAAAGGTCGGGACCGCATCCTGAAGCGCGAAACTGCCGCTCACCGCGGCCGGGACGGCGAGGCGATAGATCAGCAGCGAGGAGGCGTCGTTGAACAGGCTCTCGCCCTTGAGGATGGTGACGAGCCGGTGCGGCAGGGGCACGTGGCGCAGGATCGAGACGGCCGCCACCGCATCCGGCGGCGCGACGATGGCGCCGAGCGCGATGCAGGCCGCGAGCGGCATGTCCGGCACGAGCCAGTGCACGATGCCCGCCACGGCCGCCGTGGTGACGCCCACCGCACCGACCACGAGGCCCGTGATGGGCAGCCAGTTGACGCGCAGGTCCCGCAGGGAGGTGTCGTAGCCCGCATCGAGCAGCACGGGGGCGAGGAACAGGGCGAGCGCCAGATCGGGGTCGAGCCGCAGATCCGGAACGGCGTCCACGAAGGCGAGACCGGCCCCGCCCAGCGCCAGGAAGGCCGGGAACGGCGCCCCCACCCGCCGCGCCAGTGCCGCCATCAGCACGGCGGCGAGCAGAACACAGATGATCCATTCGAAGACGAGCATGATCTCCGCATCGGCCGGGAGCGGGGCTGAGGCCGGTCAACGAAGGTCAGGACCGGATCGTTCCGGCAGGCTCATTTCGGGAGGATCAGTTCCGATGGGCGGCCGGACGGGACATCTGCGTCCGCCCGGCCACGTCGGAGATGACGGCGTCGGAACGCTCCGGAATACTTGAGGATACGAATCCTGCCGGTGCTCGATCGGCCGCAACCGACACGCCCGGGGTCTGGACGTGGCGGCCTCACGGATGAAGCCGCGACCGCCTTGCCGATCCTCCTGGTGATTCGGTTTCCGCATCGCGACCTGACTGCGCAGCCATCGCCAGGCGATCGATCGGACACCGTATGCCTCGTCAGTTCCGATCTAAGCGCGGGCCCCCCTCTCCCGAGGGGGGGCCCGCGCCAGGAAGGCGGATCGAGGCGCCACGTGGCGCCACGTCATGAGGCTGAACCCAATCGAAGAGGTGGCGCAGCTTTGGATCCACGAAGGGTCCGGGGGTCGAAGTCAGTTCGGACCCCCGCGCCTTTCCTCAGCCCGCCTGCGCGGCGAGCTCCCGCACGATGGCGTCGCCCATCTCGGTCGTGCCGACCGCGTTCGTGCCGGGTCCGGCGATGTCGCGGGTACGCATCCCTGCCGCGAGAGTGCGGGTGATCGCCCCCTCCACGAGGTCGGCGGCCTCGCCGAGGCCGAAGGAGTAGCGCAGCGCCATGGCGAGCGAGCCGATCATGGCGATCGGGTTGGCGAGGTTCTGGCCGGCGATGTCCGGGGCCGAGCCGTGCACCGGCTCGTAGAGCGCGCGGCGGGTGCCGTTCTCCACCGCGCCGAGCGAGGCGGAGGGCAGCATGCCGAGGGAGCCGGTGAGCATCGCGGCCACGTCCGACAGGATGTCGCCGAACAGGTTGTCGGTGACGAGCACGTCGAACTGCTTGGGGTTGCGCACGAGCTGCATCGCGCAGTTGTCCGCGAGCACGTGTTCGAGCGCGACATCCGGGAACTGCTCGGCATGCACGCGCCCGACGACCTCCTTCCAGAGGACGCCGGTCTTCATCACGTTGTGCTTCTCGGCCGACGAGACCTTGTTGCGCCGCTTGCGGGCGAGGTCGAAGGCCACCGCGGCGATGCGCTCGATCTCGCCCGAGGAGTAGATCTGCGTGTCGACGGCGCGCTTGGTGCCGTCCTCCAGCGTCACGATCTCCTTCGGCTCGCCGAAATAGACGCCGCCCGTCAGCTCGCGGACGATGACGATGTCGAGCCCCTCGACGAGGTCGCGCTTCAGGGCCGAGGCCTCGGCGAGCGCCGGATAGCAGATCGCCGGGCGCAGGTTCGCGAACAGGCCGAGATCCTTGCGCAGGCGCAACAGGCCCGCTTCGGGCCGAACCGCGTAGGGCACGCTCGCCCATTTCGGCCCGCCGACCGCCCCGAACAGCACCGCGTCGGCGGCCTTGGCCCGCGCGAGCGCGGCATCGGTCAGCGGCACGCCGTGGGCGTCGATCGCCGCGCCGCCGACGAGGTCCGTCTCGGTCTCGAAGGCGGCGATGCCTCGGCCGGACAGCCAGCCCAGCACCTTCTCCACCTCGCGCGCCACTTCGGGGCCGATGCCGTCGCCGGGAAGGAGCAGGATCTTGTGCGTGGCCATGGTGCGTGTCCGGGATGGTGAGAGGGGGGAGGACGGGTGGCGAGTCGGGATGCGTCCGGTTAGCGGCAGCCGCAAGCCCCCATTCGCCACCCGCTATTCGCCATTCGCCCCGATCAGGTCTTGCGGGCGACGGTGAAGCGGGCGGCCTCGCGCAGGGTCGCGGCGGCCTCGCCCCAGGGGGCCAGGGCGGCCTCGCAGACGCCGACCAGCCGCTCGCATTCGGCGCGGGCGCCGTCGAGGCCGAGCCGGTCGACGAGGGTGGCCTTGCCGGCATCCTTGTCCTTGCCGGTGCGCTTGCCCAGGGCCTCGGCGGTCGCCTCGCGGTCGAGGATGTCGTCGGCGACCTGGAAGGCCTGCCCGAGGGCCCGGCCGTAGGTGAGGAGCGCGGCCCGCTCCTCCGCATCGGCACCGCCGACGAGGGCGCCGGCATCGACCGAGACCGCGAGCAGGGCACCGGTCTTCATCGCCTGGAGCTGCAACGTCGCGTCGACGTCGAGGTTGGCCGGGCCGAAGCGGCCCTCCGCGCCGAGGTCGAGGAGCTGGCCGCCCACCATGCCGCCGAGCCCGGCGGCCCGGGCGAGGCCGAGCACCAGCTCGGCCCGGATGCGCGGATCGGATTGCCAGGCCGGATCGGCCACCACCTCGAAGGCGAAGGTGAGCAGCGCGTCGCCGACCAGGATCGCGGTCGCCTCGTCGAAGGCCTTGTGGACGGTGGGCTTGCCGCGCCGCAGATCGTCGTCGTCCATCGCCGGCAGGTCGTCGTGGACGAGCGAGTAGCAGTGGACGAGTTCGATGCCGCTGCCCGCCGCCAGGGCTCCCGCATAGGGCCCGCCGAGCATGCGGGCGGTCTCGATGGTGAGGAAGGGGCGCAGCCGCTTGCCGCCGCCGAGCACCGCGTGCCGCATGCCCTGCATCAGCCGCGCCGGACGGGTGATCTCGCCGGGGCCGGCCGCGTCGCCGAGCCGCTCGTTCAGGAAAGCCTCCACCGCGTCGGCCACCGCCGTGAGACGGGCGGGGAAATCGGCGCCGGTCGGATAGCCGCCGGCCGCCGATCCGTGCGAAGGACCGGAAGCATCGGCCTGGAGGTGGCTCCGGTTCTCGGCCGGCCCGGCCTGCAGTGACGTCATGATGAAAGCCTCGGTCGAGGGAACGGGGGAGGGCGGAATTCAGGAGCCGCGCGGCGCGACCAGGGAGGACGAGGGCAGGAGGCCCGCCGCCGCACCGGCCGGATGGGCGCCGCGGCTGCGCCGCATCGCGCGCCTGCTCGTCCTCCTCCCGGTCATGGCGGTCGCCCTCGTTCTGATCCTGGCGCTCGTCTATCGCGCGGTGGACCCGCCCTCAACCCTCATGCTCGGCCGGTGGATGACGGCCCGCCCCGTGCAGCACGATGCCGTCCCGCTCTCGGCGATGGCGCCGGTGCTGGTCCAGGCGGTGATCGCCTCCGAGGATCAGCGCTTCTGCCTGCACGGCGGCGTCGACTGGGAGGCGCTGGGGCAGGTGGTGAGCGACGAGGACGGGCCGAGCCGCGGCGCCTCCACGGTCACGATGCAGACGGTGAAGAACGTCTTCCTCTGGCCGAGCCGCTCCTACATCCGCAAGGCGCTGGAGATTCCGCTGGCGCTGGCGGCCGACGTGATCTGGGGCAAGCGGCGCACCATGGAGATCTACCTCAACCTCGCCGAATGGGGGGAGGGCGTGTTCGGGGCGGAGGCAGCCGCGCACCATTGGTTCGGCAAGAGCGCCCGCGACCTCACGCGCGCCGAGGCGGCCCTCCTCGTCGCGTCCCTGCCCAACCCGGCCGCGCGGAACCCGGCACGCCCCTCGCGCGGTCTGAAGGCGCTGGCGGGGCGGCTTCAGAGCCGGATGGCCCGCATCGACGGCCTCGCGGCCTGCGCCCGCCCCTGAGTCAGGAACGCGGTGGCGCCCAGCCGATTCCCCGCGTAGAGACCGCTCCGACCCCCACAGGAGGCAGCATGTTCACACTCGAGATCAACGGAACCCCGGTCGCCGTCATCCGGGCGAGCGAGGAACGGGCCCGGGAGCTCCTCGACGTGGAGGGCTTCAAGGACGACCTGCGCACCATGACGAGCGAGGGCAAGCCCCTGTGGTCGGGCGACGCCGCCGCGCTCAAGCTGCGTCCCTCCACGGAGGACGAGGTCGAGACCTTCGAAGACGCCATGGACGACGACGAGGAGTTCGACGACGAGCCGGACGATTCGGGCACGAAGGCGGCGGATTCGGCCGACGACACGGACGAGGATCTGGAGGATGTGGACATCCTCTTCCTCATCGACATCGACGAAGAGGGCGAGCACTGAGCCGGCCCGGCGGGACGCGCCGGTCGCACGTCGGCGCCCGAGCCGGCGTCCCGCACTGAACCGCGCTTCCCCTTGCCCGGCCGGGAGAGGGGAAGCGCGCCTGATCCCGACATTCGGGATCGTTGCCCCGGGATCGATGAGCATCGGCGGAAGCCCGGCCGTTGGCGGTATCCCGGGGGTCTCGATGCGTGGGTTTCGGTCTGGCTGGTGTGGCGGGCTCGCCGTCGCCACCGGGTGCCTCGTCGGCACGCCCGCCCGTGCCCACGACAGCGCCGCGGAGACAGCGCCGAGGAACTCGACGCGGGCGGCCTCTTCCTGGTGAAGGATCCGCGGATCGCGCTCCTCGGCGAGCCAGAGCGGCGTCACGAAAACGGGCCCCACCACCTTCCAGTGGGAGGCCCGCGACGACGTGCCGGACGAGGATCTCCGCGTGCCCTTCGTGTCGAGCGACGCGGGGGCGCTCGGGATCCGATGACGCCAGGGCGCCCGCGGGCCGCGGGCGCCCGGCCGATCAGGCGCCGAGCTTCCGGCGGCGCTGGCCGAGCGTGCGCAGGCGCAGGGCGTTGAGCTTGATGAAGCCCGCCGCGTCGCGGTGGTCGTAGGCGACCGCGCCCTCCTCGAAGGTCACCAGATCCTGGTCGTAGAGGGAATTCGGGCTCTCGCGGCCGATCACGTGCACGCCGCCCTTGTAGAGCTTCAGCCGCACCGTGCCGGTGACCATCTCCTGGCTCTTGTCGATCAGCGCCTGGAGCATCTCGCGCTCCGGCGAGAACCAGAAGCCGTTGTAGATCAGCTCGGCGTAGCGCGGCATCAGCTCGTCCTTCAGGTGAGCCGCGCCGCGGTCGAGGGTGATCGACTCGATCGCCCGGTGGGCCGGCAGCAGGATGGTGCCGCCGGGGGTCTCGTACATGCCGCGGCTCTTCATGCCGACGAAGCGGTTCTCGACGAGGTCGAGCCGGCCGATGCCGTTGGCGCGGCCGAGCTCGTTGAGCCTGGCGAGCAGGGTCGCGGGCGAGAGGCGCTCGCCGTCGATCGAGACGGCGTCGCCCCGCTCGAAGCCGATCGCGATCTCGGTCGGGGTGTCGGGCGCCTCCTCGGGGGAGAGGGTGCGCGAATAGACGTAGTCCGGCACGTCCTGCGCCGGATCCTCCAGCACCTTGCCCTCCGAGGAGGCGTGCAGGAGGTTGGCGTCGACCGAGAACGGCGCCTCGCCGCGCTTGTCCTTGGCGATCGGGATCTGGTGCTGCTCGGCGAAGGCGATCAGCGCCTCGCGGGAGCGGAAATCCCACTCGCGCCAGGGGGCGATCACGGTCACGTCGGGCTTGAGCGCGTAATAGGCGAGTTCGAACCGGACTTGGTCGTTGCCCTTGCCGGTGGCGCCGTGGGCGACGGCGTCGGCCCCGACCCGCTCGGCGATCTCGATCTGCTTCTTGGCGATCAGCGGCCGGGCGATCGAGGTGCCGAGCAGGTAGACGCCCTCGTAGACGGCGTTCGCCCGGAACATCGGGAACACGTAGTCGCGGACGAACTCCTCGCGGAGATCCTCGATGAAGATGTTCTCGGGCTTGATCCCGAGCAGCTCCGCCTTGCGGCGGGCGGGCTCCAGCTCCTCGCCCTGGCCGAGATCGGCCGTGAAGGTGACCACCTCGCAGCCGTAGGTGGTCTGGAGCCACTTGAGGATGATCGAGGTGTCGAGGCCGCCCGAATAGGCGAGCACGACCTTCTGCACGCGCTTCTGGGTCTGATCGGACATGGGAACGGGGCCTCGCCTCGCGATGGGGAAGTGACGCGCGCCTTATCAGCCGAGCCCGCCGGCGTGCAACCACGGCGGCTCCGGCGCGCTTCTTCCCATGGCGGAGCGAGGTGCCATCCCGCGCTTGTGGCGGGGGTGATCCGGAGCGAAGCTCGAACACGCACGCCGAAAGCAGAGGACATCCGCATGCCGCGCCGGCCCACCCTCGAATTCTGGTTCGAGTTCGCGTCGACCTATTCCTACCTCGCGGCGATGCGGATCGAGGCCCTGGCGGAGATGGCGGGGGTCGACCTGCGCTGGCGGCCCTTCCTGCTCGGACCGATCTTCGCGGGGCAGGGCTGGGCGAGTTCGCCCTTCAACCTCTATCCGGCCAAGGGGCGCGCCATGTGGCGCGACCTCGCCCGCGAGGCGGCGCGGCTCGGCCTGCCTCCCGTCCGCAAGCCCGCGGATTTCCCGCAGAACAGCCTCGCCGCCGCGCGGGTCGCCAGCTACGGAGCGGACCAGCCCTGGATCGGCGCCTTCACCCGGGCGGTGTTCGAGACGGAATTCGCCCGCGGCCAGTCGATCGCGGAGCCCGGCACCGTCTCGGGCCTGCTCAACGGGCTCGGCCTCGACGGGCCCGCCATCGTCCGGGCGGCGACCTCCGAGCCACACAAGAGCCGTCTGCGCGTGGTCGGCGAGGAGGCGAAGTCCCGCGGCATCTTCGGCGCCCCGACCTTCCTCACCGAGGACGGCGAACTGTTCTGGGGCAACGACCGCCTGGAGCAGGCCCTCGCCTGGGCGGCCGGGGATCGCCCGCCCGGTCTCGCCTGACCGCCATCTTCCGGCCAAGCCATTGCGCCAGAGCGGGCGGGCAACCGTCGGATCGACCCTTCCATGCCGCTCTCCCGCCGCTCCCTCCTCGCCGCGCTCCTCACCGCGGCCCCCGTCGCCGAGGCGGCCCCCGTCCTGCAGGCGCTCCCGCCGGCGCGCGCGCCGGCGGCCGAGCCCGCCGAGGGGCAGTGGTTCCCGCTCACGGGGGATGACGGCCGCCCGGTGGCCAATGCCCGGCTGCCGGGCGAACTCGTCTCGGAGATTCCCGAACTGCCGGGCCTCACCCTGGCCGGCAGCCCCGAGCCGGCGGTGACACTCTACGAATTCTTCGACTTCAACTGCCCCTGGTGCCGGGCGGCGGCGCGCGACCTCACCGGGCTCCTCGCCGGCAACCCGACCCTGCGGGTCGGTCTCGTCCACAACGCGATCCTGTCGCCGGGCTCGGCGCAGGCCGCCAAGGTCGCCCTCGCGGTGCAGCGCAAGGCCGGCTCGGCCGCCGCCTTCGCCCTCTACGGGGCGCTCCTCGGACGGAGCGGCACGATCGACGGCACCCGGGCCCTCGATGCCGCCCGCAGCCTCGGCCACGACCGCGCGGCGATCGAGGCGGAGGGCGATTCGGACCTCATCCGCCGGGCCCTGGCGGCGCATATGCGGCTCGCCGCCAATCTTGGCCTTTCGGCTACCCCGTCCTACGTCCTGGGGACGACGGCGCTCCTCGGCCATCCGGGCGGACGCACCCTCGCGCGGGTGCTCGCGGCGGTGGAGACCTGCGATTCCGTGCTGTGCGAAGCGGGGAACCCGGGCTGAGGCGGCCCGAACCGCCCCAACGGCCCCGCCGCCAACGCTCTCAATTGCTTGCCGAATGGCGGGCCCACGGCTCGCCAGGCGTCGCCTTGCGCCCCCCGTGAACCCATGCTAGGCCCGCGCCGCGCCGGGAAGGGGGCAATGTCCGGTCCGGCGCCTTCCCATCATCGACGGGCCGCGCTGCCGCCAAGCCACGCCGGCGACCGGCGGAAGCGGGACCCGGCGGGCCAGGTAAAGAGAGAGCGCTGGTGGCTCAGAACGGATCGGAATCGGGTTCCACCCTGGGTGGCGTCGCTGGGCGCTACGCCTCGGCCCTGTTCGAACTGGCGCGCGACGAGCGCGCCGTGGACGCAGTCTCCGAGGGACTCGACCGGTTCGACGCGCTTCTCCAAGAGAGCGCGGACCTGCAGCGCCTCGTGCGGAGCCCCGTCTTCACCACCGAGGAGCAGGTCAAGGCGATCGAGGCCGTGCTGTCCCGCGCCGGGATCGAGGGCCTCGCCGCGAACTTCATCCGCCTCTCGGCGGCCAATCGCCGCCTCTTCGTGCTGCCGGACATGATCCGGGCCTACCGGGCTCTGGTGCGCGAGGCCAAGGGCATCGTGCAGGCCGAGGTGCGCCTCGCCGAGCAGCCCTCCGACGCCGTGCTGGAGGAGATCAAGGCCTCGCTGCGCGACGTGGCCCGCGCGGAGGTCGACGTGAATCTCCGCATCGATCCGAGCCTGATCGGCGGCATCGTCGTCAAGCTCGGCAGCCGCATGGTCGACGCCTCGCTGCGCACCAAGCTCAACAGCATCCGCCTCGCGATGCGGGACGCGCGCTGACGGCCGGTCCGGCCCTGCGCCTCCCGCTTCCCCGATAAACCCGAACGAGAGACGATCCGACGATGGACATCCGAGCCGCTGAGATCTCCGCGATCCTGAAGGAGCAGATCAAGAACTTCGGCCAGGAGGCCGAGGTCACCGAGGTCGGCCAGGTTCTGTCGGTCGGCGACGGCATCGCCCGCGTGTACGGCCTCGACAATGTCCAGGCCGGTGAGATGGTCGAGTTCGAGTCGGGCGTGCGCGGCATGGCCCTGAACCTCGAGCAGGACAACGTCGGCATCGTGATCTTCGGCGCCGACCGCGACATCAAGGAAGGCCAGACCGTCAAGCGCACCGGCGCCATCGTGGACGTGCCGGTGGGCCGCGGCCTGCTCGGCCGCGTCGTCGACGCGCTCGGCAACCCGATCGACGGCAAGGGCCCGATCCAGTCGACCGAGCGCCGCCGCGTGGACGTGAAGGCGCCGGGCATCATCCCGCGCAAGTCCGTGCATGAGCCGATGGCGACCGGCCTGAAGTCGGTGGACGCCCTGATCCCGATCGGCCGCGGCCAGCGCGAGCTGATCATCGGCGACCGGCAGACCGGCAAGACCGCCATCGCCCTCGACACCATCCTGAACCAGAAGCCGGCCCACGCGGGCACGGACGAGAAGGCCAAGCTCTACTGCGTCTACGTCGCGGTGGGCCAGAAGCGCTCGACGGTGGCCCAGTTCGTGAAGGTGCTGGAGGATAACGGCGCCCTCGAATACTCGATCGTCATCGCGGCCACCGCCTCCGACCCGGCCCCGATGCAGTTCCTGGCGCCCTTCGCCGGCTGCGCCATGGGCGAGTTCTTCCGCGACAACGGCATGCATGCCGTGATCATCTACGACGATCTGTCCAAGCAGGCCGTCGCCTACCGCCAGATGTCGCTGCTGCTGCGCCGCCCGCCGGGCCGCGAGGCCTATCCGGGCGACGTGTTCTACCTGCACTCCCGCCTGCTGGAGCGCGCCGCCAAGATGGGCGACGCCGCCGGTGCCGGCTCGCTGACCGCGCTGCCGGTCATCGAGACCCAGGCGAACGACGTCTCGGCCTACATCCCGACCAACGTGATCTCCATCACCGACGGCCAGATCTTCCTCGAGACCGACCTGTTCTATCAGGGCGTCCGCCCGGCGGTGAACGTCGGCCTGTCGGTGTCGCGCGTCGGCTCGGCCGCGCAGACCAAGGCGATGAAGAAGGTCGCCGGCAAGATCAAGGGCGAGCTCGCGCAGTACCGCGAGATGGCGGCCTTCGCGCAGTTCGGCTCGGACCTCGACGCCTCGACCCAGCGCCTGCTGAACCGCGGCTCGCGCCTGACCGAGCTCCTGAAGCAGCCGCAATTCTCGCCGCTGAAGATGGAAGAGCAGGTCGCGGTGATCTACGCGGGCGTGAACGGCTACCTCGACCCGATCCCGGTCAACCGGGTGCGGGCCTTCGAGGACGGGCTGCTCGCGATGCTGCGCGGCAAGCACGCGGACCTTCTGGAGACGATCCGCTCGTCGAAGGACCTGAGCGACGAGTCGGCGGCCAAGCTGAAGAGCGTGGTCGAGACCTTCGCCAAGTCCTTCCAGTAAGAGCGGCACGAGCCCCGAGGGACACCCGATGGCGAGTCTGAAGGACCTGCGCAACCGCATCGCCTCGGTGAAGGCGACACAGAAGATCACCAAGGCGATGCAGATGGTCGCGGCGGCGAAGCTCCGCCGCGCGCAGACCGCGGCCGAGAATGCGCGTCCCTACGCGGAGCGCATGGCCGCCGTCCTCGGCAACCTCGCCACCAACCTGACCTCCGGGGCGGAGACGCCCCGGCTCCTGTCGGGCACCGGCGCGGATCGGGTGCACCTGCTCCTCGTCTGCACCGCCGAGCGTGGCCTCTGCGGCGCCTTCAACTCCTCGATCTCGCGCCTCGCGCGGGATCACGCCCGCCGCCTCATGGCGGAGGGCAAGACCGTCAAGATCATCTGCGTCGGCAAGAAGGGCTACGACATCCTGCGCCGCGAGTTCCGCGAGCAGATCATCGAGCTCATCGAGCTGCGCGGCGTGCGCCAGCTCGGCTTCGAGAACGCGGAGGCGGTGGCCCGGAACCTGCTCACCCGCTTCGACGCGGGCGAGTTCGACATCGCGACGCTGTTCTACTCGCGCTTCCGCTCGGTGATCGCGCAGATCCCGACGGCGCAGCAGATCATCCCGGCCGAGATCGCGCCGGCCGCGGAGACCGTGCAGACCGACGCCGCCTACGAGTACGAGCCCGACGAGGGCGAGATCCTGGCGGCCCTGCTTCCGAAGAACCTCACCGTCCAGATCCTCCGGGCGCTCCTGGAGAACGCCGCCTCCGAGCAGGGCGCGCGCATGAGCGCCATGGACAGCGCCACCCGCAATGCCGGCGAGATGATCAAGAAGCAGACGCTGATCTACAACCGGACTCGTCAGGCCCAGATCACCAAGGAGCTGATCGAGATCATCTCCGGCGCCGAGGCGCTCTGACCGCTCATTTCAGGGAATTCATCAGATGGCGAACACTGCGACCCCCGGCGCCGGCTCGAACAAGGTCGGCCACATCACCCAGGTCATCGGCGCGGTCGTCGACGTGCAGTTCGACGGTCACCTGCCCGAGATCCTGAACGCCCTCGAGACCAAGAACCAGGGCAATCGCCTCGTCCTCGAAGTGGCCATGCAGCTCGGCGAGAACACCGTGCGCTGCATCGCCATGGACACCTCCGAGGGCCTGGTGCGCGGCCAGGAGGTCACCGACACCGGCTCCCCGATCCGGGTGCCGGTCGGCGCCAACACGCTCGGCCGCATCATGAACGTGATCGGCGAGCCGATCGACGAACTCGGCGAGATCAAGGCCGACACCTTCCGGGCCATCCACCAGCCGGCCCCGAGCTACGCGGACCAGTCGACCGAGGCGCAGATCCTGGTCACCGGCATCAAGGTCGTGGACCTGCTCGCCCCCTACGCCAAGGGCGGCAAGATCGGCCTGTTCGGCGGCGCCGGCGTCGGCAAGACCGTGCTGATCATGGAGCTGATCAACAACATCGCGAAGGCCCATTCGGGCTACTCGGTGTTCGCGGGCGTGGGTGAGCGCACCCGCGAGGGCAACGACCTCTACCACGAGATGATCGAGTCCAAGGTCAACATGGACCCCCACGAGCACGGCGGCAACGTCGAGGGCTCCAAGTGCGCCCTGGTCTACGGCCAGATGAACGAGCCTCCGGGCGCCCGCGCCCGTGTCGCGCTCACCGGCCTCACCGTCGCCGAGCATTTCCGCGACGAGGGCCAGGACGTGCTGTTCTTCGTCGACAACATCTTCCGCTTCACGCAGGCGGGCTCCGAGGTGTCGGCGCTGCTCGGCCGCATCCCCTCGGCGGTGGGCTACCAGCCGACGCTCGCCACCGACATGGGCGCCCTGCAGGAGCGCATCACCACCACCACCAAGGGCTCGATCACCTCGGTGCAGGCGATCTACGTGCCGGCGGACGACCTGACCGACCCGGCGCCGGCCACCTCCTTCGCCCACCTCGACGCCACCACGGTGCTGTCGCGCTCGATCGCCGAGAAGGGCATCTACCCGGCGGTGGACCCGCTCGACTCGACCTCGCGCATGCTGTCGCCGACCATCCTCGGCGAGGAGCACTACAACACCGCCCGCCGCGTCCAGCAGGTGCTGCAGCGCTACAAGGCGCTCCAGGACATCATCGCGATCCTGGGCATGGACGAGCTGTCCGAGGAGGACAAGCTGACGGTGGCCCGCGCCCGCAAGATCGAGCGCTTCCTCAGCCAGCCCTTCCACGTGGCCGAGGTCTTCACCGGGTCGCCCGGCAAGCTCGTCGCCCTCGAGGACACCATCAAGGGCTTCAAGGGCCTGGTCGAGGGTCAGTACGACCACCTGCCGGAGGCGGCCTTCTACATGGTCGGCACCATCGAGGAGGCGATCGAGAAGGCCCAGCGCCTCGCCGCGGCCTGATCGGACGCGCGGATCGTCACGGTCGGTCGGGGATCGGGCTCACGCCCGGTCCCCGTTCCGCAGTTGAAACCGGGCACGCCCGAAACCGGAACTGACCTCATCCCATGGCCACTTTCCAGTTCGACCTCGTCGGCCCCGAGCGGGTCCTCTATTCGGGCCCGGTCGACGCCGTGCAGCTGCCCGGCTCCGAGGGCGAGATGACCGTGCTGCCGGGCCACGCCCCGGTGCTGACCACCCTCAAGACCGGCGTCCTCGTGATCACCGAGGGCCCGCAGCATGGCAAGCGCGTGCTGGTGCGCGGCGGCTTCGCCGAGATCAACGCGACGAGCCTCATCGTTCTCGCCGAGCGCGCGACGCCGGTCGAGGAGCTGACGCCCGAGAGCATCGACGCGGAGATCGCCACCGCCGAGACGCTGCGCGATGCCACCGACGACCTCGACAAGCGCCGCGACATCGACATGGCGATCGCGCAGCTGCGCGAGTCGAAGGAAACCCTGAAGTTCTGAACGGCATCGAGCCGTCCGAAGCGTCAGCCGTGAGCCCCCTGTCCCGCACGGGACAGGGGGCTTTCGTTTCGGGCCGTCCCCGCGCCGCTCCCCACCCGCTCCGCCACGATCCGTGCCAGGGTGGCCGCCTGCCCGCGGATGTCGGGCACCGCCGTGCATTCCCACAGCGTTCCGCGCAGGAGCGGACCGAGCGTCCAGAGCGGGCGCTCCGCCCCGTCGCCGCCGGTCACCGAGAAATCCTCCGCCACCGCGAGGCCGAGCCCGTGGGCATCCGGGCGGACGAGGCCGCGCTGCATCAGGCGACGCAGGAGCGGGTCGTCGGTCTGCGCCACGCTGGCGATCCCCGACGCGTCGATGATCCGCTGCACCGAGAGGTCGCGCCGCCGCTCGCTGCCCCGCTCGCGGATGCGCACGGTCGCGAATCCCGCCTGATCCGCGATGGCCTCGATGCGGCCCCGCAGCAGCGAGAGGTCGCCGGCCCGCGTCTCGCGCGCGATGATCTCGGCGGCGGGTGGCGCCATCCGGTGCCGGTGCACGTCCCAGATGCTGCGCAGGTGCCGCAGGAAGCGCCTCTGCTCCGGCAGCGGCAGGCCCTGCCAGAGCGCGATGCTGCCGGGGCGCAGCCCGTCGATCACGCCGCGCCAGTCGCCGCCGGCCTCCACCGCCCGCACCACCTCCTGGCGGACGCGGCGCAGCAGCGCCCGGGCGGAGAGCCGCTCCGCCGCATCGAAGGCCGGGGCCGGCCAGGACGGCGCCGGTGCGTGAACCTGCGGCAGGTAGCCGTGCCGGGAGACCGCCACCACGGGCCCGGAAAAGCCCCGCCGCCGCAGGGCCGCCACCGCGTCCACCATGGTGAGGCCGCTGCCCCGGATCAGCACCGGCATGTCGGCGCGCAGGCCGTCGAGGGGCGTCTCGTCCCAGGGGTCGATCCGGTAGCGGGTCGGCAGCTCCCGGCCGCCCTGGAGGTTGCCGCAGGCGAGGATCACCCCGGCCACAGGCCGCACCCGGCCGGCCGCGAGCGTCAGCCGGAACCCCTCGGCGGAGGGCGCGAGGTCCACGACCTCGTCATTCTCCAGGATCAGCCGCGGCATCCCGGGCCCTTGCAGGGCGCCGAGCAGGAGATCGGTGAGGTAGCGCCCGTAGAGGCCGCGCGCCGCGAACACGCCCGCCGGGGTCGCGCGGATGCCGGCGAGGTCATCGAGCCCGCAGCGTTCGAGCCAGCGCGAGAAATCCTCAGGCTCGTCCGGGAACGCGCTCATGTTGGCGGCGCGTACGTTGAGCAGGTGGTCGGGGCAGCCGGTCGCGTAGGCGAGGCCGCGCGCGAACACCGCCGACTTCTCGCACAGCAGGACCGGCCGGCCCGGCGGCAGCAGGCGGCTCAGATGCAGGGCCGCCATGGTGCCGCTGAAACCGGCACCGATCACCGCGACGGGAGGCTGGAGCATCGGCATGGGCGCGTCGGGTCTCCCTGGCTCTCAGGGCAAGCGCTTGAGAGCGCTTGCCCTGGTTCTCTGCTTGGCCTCGGACGCCGGCGGTGGCCTTCAGCAACGCCCGCGTCGCCGCGACCTCGGCTCTCGCTCCGCTCTGCGCCTGGACGCCCTTCGGGCGTCCAGGCCCGCTCCGCGGGGGCGCTGTTCGCGCCCGGCAATCAGGTGCCGCCCTGCATGGCTCTCCGCCTTACCTGGGCTTCCCGTTCGCCGGGGGCTAGCCTCCGGCGTTGCCGTCCTGGCAGCGGATCAGCCGCGTCGGGCTCACGGACGCCCCCGGCACCGCCGGCCGGAAGGCGCCGGTCTCCGGGTCGCGCACGCGCAGCTCGCCCGAGGCGATACCGAAATGCGCCCCGTGCAGTTGCAGCCGGCCCTTCTCGACCAGGATCCGCACGCAGGGGAAGGTCATCAGGTTCCTGAGGCTGTTCTCCACCGTCGCGTATTCGAGCCGCTCCAGGTAGTCCGGGCCGTCGCGCGGCCCGAGCCGCTCGGCGGCCGGGGCGATCAGCGAGACCCAGCGGCCGATGAAGTCGCCCGGCGAGAGCGGGGCCGCATCGTCCGCGAAGGCCCGCACGCCGCCGCAGCGGGCGTGACCCAGCACCACGATGTGCTTCACCTTGAGCGCCTGCACGGCGAATTCGAGGGCCGCCGAGGTGCCGTGGTACTCGCCGCCGGTCTCGAAGGGCGGCACGAGGTTGGCGACGTTGCGCACCACGAACAGCTCGCCCGGGCGGGCGTCGAAGATCACCTCCGGCGAGACCCGGCTGTCACAGCAGCTGATCACCATGATCTCGGGGCTCTGCCCCTCGGCGAGGGATTCGTAGCGCCCGCGCTCGCGGGCGAAGCGGTCGTCCAAGAAGGCGCGGTAGCCTTCGGTGAGGGTCTCAGGAAGCATGGGCCGGCTCATCGGTTGAACTCAGGGGGAGGAAGGCGGGCCTGCCCGGGGCGCTGCCCCGGGACCCGGCGGAGGACCTTCGCTCGTCTGCACTCCATCTAGGCCGCACCCTCACCCCAGGCGAGTCGGACTTCCGTCACCGTCTCGCCGGCCGCGATCCGGCGGGCGAGCGCCGCGAGACCCGCCGGCTCGACCCGCTCCCGCGTGGCGTCGAGTTCGTCGAGCGACCACCAGCGGGTGCCGAGCACCGGGTTGTCCTCGGTCTCGGCGAGGCGCGAGGTGTCGATCGCGTCGCTCGGCAGGCGCACCACGAAGTAGCGCTCGTGGGCGATGCGCGGCTTGGTGAACAGGGTGAAGGGTCCGTCGCAGCGGGCGACGAGCGGCCCGATCGGCGCGTCGGACACGCCGATCTCCTCCTCCAGCTCGCGCCGGCAGGCCTCCTCGGGCGTCTCGCCGGGCTCCATGCCGCCGCCGGGCATGAACCAGAAGCAGCGCTCGCCCGGCCGGGCCGGATCCACGTCGCGCACCGCCTCGTAGCCGATGAGGAGCAGGCGGTTCTGCGGGTCGAAGACCAGGGCGCGGGCGATGTCGCGGGTCGGCAGGGAGGTCGGCTGGGTCATGGCGGGGTCTCGTCCGGAAGGAGGGTCCAGATCGCGGCGGGCAGGCCATGCGCGTCGCGCTCCGGCGGATCGGGATAGGACACCCCGCGCCCGCGCGCGATCCCCCGCGCGACGGCGAGGCAGGCCAGGGCATCGAGGAGGTCGTCGGATCTGGCGCCGCGCGGAGGCGGGCCGGCGATGACGGGTTCCGGCAGGCCAGCCCGGCGCAGCAGGGCCCGGCGTGCGTCGGCTCCCGCGGGGTCGCGCTTCGGGTGGGCCAAAGCCGCCCCGCCGTTGAGGCTCGCGAAGGCGAGTTCGGGATGGACCTCGTACACGCGCCCCCGCCGATCCGGCAGCGCCCGCAGCCACGCATCGACCGCGCGGATGCGGGGAAAGATGGCATGGGCGGGCGGGGAAGGGGCGAAGGGCTGCAAGCTGCCGCGCCGGGCGAGCGCGATCGCCGCCGTGTAGTCGGGCGCCTCGACCACCGCCCGGGCCGAGGTCGGGAAGACGGAGGCCCGCCGCGGGCCGAGCAGCGGGCGCACCACCTGCTCGGCGAGACGCCCGCCCGCCCCGACCCGCTCGGGCAGGCCGATCGGGATGTCGATCGCGACGATCGCGGGGGCCTCCGGGGCCTCGCAGATCGCGGCGAGGTCCGGCAGCACCCGGACGACGCAGTCCTGCGGACCGTCGAGGGGCTGGAAGGCGGCGATCCAGCCACCCGGGCAGCCGTCGACCCCGGCGATCCAGGCGGTCACTTACGGCGACGACGTGACCGGGCCGCCACGCGCGCGCGCGGTCTGGTCGAAGGCCGTGAGTTCCGCGAGCACGACCATCGGATGATCACTCCTTGGGCGAAGAGGCCGGGTCGAGGGCGGCGGCGCGGCGCGGGGGCACGAGACTGTCCAGCGCGGCGAGGATGATGGATTCGGTCAGGATCTGCGGCAGCACCTCGGCGCTGCCGGGGCCGCGGTAGAGCAGGTAGAGCGGCACGCCCGAGCGGCCATGCGCCTCCAGCACCCGGGTGATCTCGGGATTCTGGTTGGTCCAGTCGCCCTTGAGATAGGCGACGTCGCGGGCGCGGAAGGCCTGCCGCACGGCGGCGCCGGAGAGCGAGGTGCGCTCGTTCACCTGACAGGTGATGCACCATGCCGCCGTCATGTTGACGAAGACCGGCCGCCCCTCGGCGAGCAGACTGTCGAGACGCGCCCGGGTGAACGGCTCCGGACCGCCCGCCACCGCGACCGGCCCCGCCTGCGCACGGTCACGGTCGAGGGCCGCGACGAGCATCCCGAGGGCGACCACGCCGAGCACGGCCGCCGCCTGCGCGATGCGCCGGCCGCGGGGACCCGCGAGGCGGGCGCGCTCCAGCACCCAGGCGCAGAACCCGACGAGAACGAGGCCGATCAGCGCCAGAAACAGCCCGGTGGAGCCGAGCTGCTGGCTCAGCACCCAGATCAGCCACGCCACCGTCGCATAGAGCGGGAAGGCGAGGACGCCCTTCAGCGTCTCCATCCAGGCGCCGGGCCGCGGCAGGCGCCGCACGGCGGCGGGCCAGAGGGTGAGGAGCAGGACGGGCAGGGCGAGCCCGAAGCCGAGGGCGGCGAAGACCGCGAGGCTCAACGCGGCCCCCTGCGTGAGGGCGAAGCCCACCGCCGCCCCCATGAAGGGCGCCGTGCACGGGGTCGCCACGATGGTGGCGAGCACGCCGGTGAAGAACGAGCCCTCGACGCCCGCCCGGCGCGTCAGCCCGTCGCCGATGGCGACGAAGCGCCCGCCGAGATGCACGACGCCCGACAGGCTCAAGCCCATCCCGAACAGCAGGTAGGCGAGGCTCGCCACGACGAGGGGTGATTGCAGCTGGAAGCCCCAGCCGATCTGCGCGCCGCCCGCCCGCAGGCCGATGAGGCTGGCCGCGAGGCCGAGGAAGGCCGCGAGCACGCCCGCCGTGTAGGCGAGCCCGTGCAGCCGCACCCGGGCCGGGCTCTCGCCGGCCTGCCGCACCAGCCCCAGCACCTTGATCGACAGGACCGGGAAGACGCAGGGCATCAGGTTGAGGAGGATACCGCCGAGGAAGGCCAGCAGCGCGGCCTGCCACAGGCCGGCGGGGGCGTCGGAGGCCGGAGCCGGAGCCGCGGCGGCCGGGATCGGCCGAGCCGGTGCCGCTTGGACAGGGGCTGTTTGGGCCGGCTCCTCGCCGAGCGCGAAGGCGTGCCGGACGGGACCGCTGCCCGTCTCCTCCGTCAGGGCGAGCACCCCGTCGAGACGGGAGACCGGCTCGGAGGGCGCGGGATTGCTGAGCTTCAGCGCGAGGTGCAGCCCCCCGGCATCGATGCTGACGTCCTGCGCCGCCGCGTGCTCGATCAGCGTCTCGGAATAGGGAAAGAACGCGACGTCGCGGACCGTCTCGCGCTTCAGGCCGGGCGCGGCGAGGTGGAGGGTGAGCGTCTCGCCGACCGCGCTCACCCGGGCGGGCCAGGGCGCGGGCTGGGGGAGTTGGGAGCGGGCCGTCTCGAACAGGTCGCGGTGGCGGGGATCGGGCCGCACGCTGGTGCCGGGCGGCGCCACCGGCAGGCTCGCCGCCACGCTCGCCTCGCCCGGGATGCATTCGCGCTCGCAGACGAGGTAGGAGACCTTGGCGCGCAGCGTCACGGAGGCGCCGTCGAGGGTGGCGGGCGGCGTCACCGTCGTGGTGAGCAGCGTCTCCCCCTCGAAGCCGAAATTCATGAGCCCCGCCACCGGGATGCGCTCGGGCACCGGCCACGCGATCGCGCCGGCCGCGAAGCCCGGCGGCAACGCCCAGGCGATCTCCGGCGCGAGGCCGGAATCGCCGGGATTGCGCCAGTAGACGTGCCAGTGCGGCTTCATCACCAGCCGCACGCCCACCGTGAAGGGCTGCCCCGCCGCCACCGCCCCGGGCTCGGCCACGAGTTCGGCCCGCACGAGGTCGGCGTATTTGGGGTTCACCCGCGGCGCCTGGGCGGCGGCGGGGAGGGCGCTCCACAGGAGAGCCCCGGCAACGAGGAGCGACGGGAACTGGCGCATCGGAACCTTCCTGGTTCCCCATAGCGCCACTCCGTGGCCGGGGCGAGGCGACGGGCGGCCGCGTTCGTGGCCTGCACGACGCTCCTCGTGGCGAGGTGCTCGCGTCGGCAAGCCTCGGAGCAGCCCGGAACGGCGCTCCCGACCTCCGGCGCAAGCGATCGGCGGTCATGGATGCTTCGCGGGCCGGTTGTCACCGGCCACCTCGCCATGAGGAGCGTCGCAAACTCCAGGCTCGCTCCGCTGATGATCCGGTGATCGGGCTGCGCGCCGATCAAAGCCCTTTCGGGCATCGGATTCCCAGTCTCGTCCGCCTCTCTCCTGGCGCCCCGGCCACCCTACTTGTGCGGGTTGCCCGACTGGCTGCCCGGTCCGGTGCCGGGCGAACCGCTGCCGGTGGGACGCTGCGTGCTCGAGGTGGAATTCGGGCCCATGTTGCCGCCGCTCGCTCCCTGCGTGCCGGTGGAGCCCATGCTGCCCGGATTGTTGCCGCCGATCCCGCTGCCGGGCGGCTGGCTCGACATGCCGGAACCGGTATTGCCGGACGCGGCCGGGGCGGCGCCCGAGCCGTTGTTGATGCCCTGCGCGAGGACCGGGACGGTGGCGGCCGCGAGCGCCGAAAGGGCGAGGGCGGTGGTGACGGCTGTGCGCATGACGAGGCTCCGAGGGCGGCGCGGGTTGCGCCGTACCGCGGGCAACGGAGGCGGCACGCCGCTGTTCCGAAGAGGGCACCGTTCCGAAGAGGGCACCGTTCCAAGCCGGGCACCGTTCCATGCCGGGCACCCTCCGCCGTCGCGGGACGTTGTCGCCACGCCCCTCGCGATGATGATGGAAGCACACATGACCCAAGCGGCACTGGTGGTCGGCGTCAGCGGCATCGTCGGCAACACGCTCGCCCGGCACCTCCTGCGGGAGGGCTGGTCGGTGGCGGGCCTCGCGCGGCGCCCGCCGGGCGACATAGCCGGCCTGCAACCGGTGGCCGCCGATCTCCGCGATCCGCAGGCGCTCGGTGGCGCCCTGCGCGAGCTTCGCCCCTCGCACGTCTTCCTCGCCACCTGGCTGCGGCAGGCGAGCGAGGCCGAGAACATCCGGGTGAACGCCGCGATGGTGCGCAACCTCCTCGACGCGGTGCGGCCCGGCGGGAGCCTGCGCCACGTCGCCCTGGTCACCGGGCTCAAGCACTATCTCGGGCCGTTCGAGAATTACGGGAAGGGCGCGCTGCCCCCGACGCCTTTCCGCGAGGAGCAGCCGCGTCTCCCCGTCGAGAACTTCTACTACGCGCAGGAGGACGAGGTCTTCGCCGCCGCGGAGCGGGACGGCTTCGGCTGGAGCGTGCACCGGCCCCACACCATCATCGGCTACGCGCTCGGCAACGCCATGAACATGGGGGTGACGCTCGCGGCCTACGCCACGATCTGCCGCGAGACCGGCCGGCCCTTCCTGTTCCCGGGCTCGGCCGCGCAGTGGAACGGGCTCACCGACATGACGGATGCGCGGCTGCTCGCCCGGCACCTGACCTGGGCCGCGACGACGCCCGCCGCCCGCAACCAAGCCTTCAACGTCGTCAACGGCGACGTCTTCCGCTGGCAATGGATGTGGGAGCGCATCGCCCGGTGGTTCGGCGTCGCGCCGGCCCCGTTTCCGGGCGAGGGCGTCCCGCTCGAACGGCAGCTCGCCGATGCGGGCCCGATCTGGGCGGACATCGCCCGCCGCCGCGGGCTCGCGGAGCCCGATCTGTCGCGCCTCGCCTCGGCCTGGCACACGGATGCGGATCTCGGCCGGCCGATCGAGGTCGTCACCGACATGGCGAAGAGCCGCCGCCTCGGCTTCCTCGACTACCAGCCCACCGACGACGCCTTCTTCGACCTCTTCGCGCGGCTGCGCGCGGACCGGATCATCCCGTGACGGTCAACGCCGCCCGAACAGCCGCTCGATGTCGGTGAGCTTGAGTTCCACGTAGGTCGGGCGGCCATGGTTGCACTGGCCCGAGAGGGGCGTCGCCTCCATCTCGCGCAGGAGGGCGTTCATCTCCTCGGGCCGCAGGCGCCGTCCGGCCCGGATCGAGCCGTGGCAGCTCATCCGTGAGAGCACCGCGTCGAGGCGGCGGGCGAGAGGATCGGGGCCGCCCTCCTGCAGCACGTCGACCACGTCGGCGAGCAGCGCCCGCAGGCTGCCGCCGGCGAGCGCCGAGGGCACCTCGCGCACCAGCACCGCCCCGTGCCCGAAGGCTTCGAGGACGAGGCCGAGCGCCGCGAGATCCTCGGCCGCCTCCGCGAGGCGGTCGGCCTCGGCGGGGTCGAGTTCCACCACCTCCGGGATCAGCAGGAGCTGGCGGGCGATGCCGCCCGCCTCCCGCTCCCGCTTCAGGCGCTCGTAGACGAGGCGCTCGTGCGCCGCGTGCTGGTCGACGATGACGATGCCGTCCTGCGTCTGCGCCACGATGTAGGTCTCGTGGAGCTGCGCCCGGGCAGCGCCGAGCGGGTGGGCGGGCGCGGCGGGTTCGGGGGACGGCTCGCGCCAGTCGGCGGTGGGGGGCAGCACCGCCCCGGCGAAGGCCGCCTGCGCCTCCTCGGCGAAGCCCGGCGCGGACGCCTCCGCGGCCGGCGCCTCTCCGAAGAAGTCCTGCGCGAAGGACTCGACCCGCCCCGAGCCGCGCGGCGGGGCCGGCGGCGGCTCCGGGCGGCGCAGGGGCAGGGGGGGGCTCTGGGCCGGGCGCAGGCTCTCCAGGGTCCTGGCCGCGACGCTGCCCGAGGCGCGCCCGCCCTCCCGGCGCAGGGAATCGTGGATGGCGCTGACGATGAGGCCGCGCACCAGCCCCGGCTCGCGGAAGCGCACCTCGGTCTTGGCCGGGTGCACGTTCACGTCCACGAGGGTCGGGTCGCAGGTGAGCGCCAGCGCCAGCACCGGGTGGCGGTCGGAGGCCATCACGTCCGCATAGGCGCCGCGCACGGCGCCGAGCAGCAGGCGGTCGCGCACCGGGCGCCCGTTCACCACGAAGTGCATGTGGGTGGCGGCGGCCCGGTGGAAGGTCGGCAGGCCGACATGGCCGTCGAGGGCGAGGCCCTCCCGCTCCAGGCTGAGCGGCGCCGAATTCGCGGCGAAATCGGCGCCCAGCACCGCCGCGAGCCGCCGCAACCACGCCCCCTGGCCCATCTCGGCCGGGAAGGTGAGCCCGTTGCCGCCCTCGCCCCGCAGGGTGAAGCGGATCTGCGGATGCGCCACCGCGAGGCGGCGCAGGATCTCGGCCACGGCGCCGGCCTCGGCCCGGTCGGATTTCAGGAACTTGAGCCGGGCGGGAGTGGCGGAGAACAGGTCGGTGACCTCGACGCGGGTGCCGCGCTCGGCCGCCACCGGGCGCACCGGCCCCTTGATGCCGGCATCGACCACGAGGCCGTGGCCGCTCTCGGCCTCCGCCGTGCGCGAGACCAGGGAGAGCCGCGCCACCGCGCCGATCGAGGGCAGGGCCTCGCCGCGGAAGCCCAGGGTCTCGATCCGGTCGAGGTCGCCCTCGGGCAGCTTCGAGGTGGCGTGGCGCTCCACCGCCAGCGCCAGATCCTCCGGCTCCATGCCGATGCCGTCATCGACCACGCGGATCAGCCGCCGGCCGCCGGCCTGGATCGTCACCTCGATGCTGGCCGCGCCCGCATCGATGGCGTTCTCGACCAGCTCCTTCACCGCCGCGGCCGGCCGCTCCACCACCTCGCCGGCCGCGATGCGGTCGACGAGCACCGGATCGAGGCGGCGCACGATGGGACGGGTCGGGGACGCGGTGAGCATGTCCCGAATATAGGGAGGCGGACGGCCTTGCGCGACCGCGGGCGGCCCGCGATCCTCAGCCGGCTCGATCTCAGCCGGCGTCCTCGGGCGCGGGGCCGCGGGTGAGGTCGAGGGGGCCCTTCTGGAGCGTGCGCTCCGGCGGCTTCAGCGCCACCGTGCCGCCGGTGCGGGCCGCCTCGTAGATCGCCTCCATCAGGATCTGGTCCTGCAGGCCCTCCTCGCCGGGCGTGCGCGGCGACCGGTCCTCCAGGATGCAGGTCGCCATGTGGTCGATTTCGAGGGCGAACTGGTTGTGGACGGGCAGCGCCCGCTCCTCGCGCGCCTCGGAGCGGCCCTCGCGGTGGTTCAGGATCAGGCGCTGGCCCTCATACGCGAAGGCGTTCTCCAGGGTGATCGCGCCGCCCTCGGCCTGCACCGCGAGGCGGCGGGTCTCGTGGGCGCCGTAGCTCGTGTTGCATTGCGCCAGCGCGCCGGAGGGGAAGCGCAGGGTGAACGCCACCGTCTCCTCGACCTCGCGGTAGAGCGGATCCTCGGGCGAGCGGATCTGCGCCTGAACCGCCACCGGCTCCTCGCCGAGGAGCGCCCGCACCCCGTTGAGGCAGTAGAGGCCGATATCGGGCAGAGCCCCGCCGCCCGCGAGGTCGCGCCGCAGGCGCCACTGCTCGGGGAGGCTCATGGTCTGGGTGTTGACCGCCTCGATCAGCTTCGGCTTGCCGTACTGGCCGCCCCGCACCAGCCGCGTCACCTCCCGGTTGTGGGTCTCGTACTGGCAGCGATAGGCGATCATCAGCTTCACGCCGGCCGTGGCGCAGGCATCGATCATCGCCCGCGCCTCGGCGGCGGAATTCGCCATCGGCTTCTCGCAGAGCACGTGCTTGCCGGCCCCCGCCGCGGCGAGCACGTGGTCGCGGTGGAGGCCGTTCGGGGTCACGATGTAGACCGCCTGCACCTCCGGGTTCCGCGCCAGCGCGGCGAAGCCGTCGTAACCGTGCACCGCCTCGGGTTTCACCCCGTACTGGGCCGCCACCAGCTTCGCCTTGTCGGGGCTGCCCGACAGCAATGCCACGAGCTTCGCCTTCTTCGTCTGGCCGAAAGCCGGCAGGATCTCCTCCAAGGAGAGCCGCCCGAGCCCGACCACCGCGAAACCGACCCGGCGCTCGGGGGGCAGCGGCGCCGGGGGCGGCGCGGCGGGCCGGTCGGAGGGCCCGCGCCAGTTCGGGAAGGTGACGCGCCCGTTCTCCACCCGCCCGGTATCGACAGGCGCCGGTTTGACGGCCGCCTGGGGCGGGCTCGCACCCTGCGCCCCGCCGACGGCGGCGAGCGTCGCGCCGCCCGCGAGCATCAGGGTGCGGCGGGAGAGAAGGGTCAGATCGTCGGGCATGCGCCTCGCCGTTCGCTGGTTGCGGGGGGACGCCCGCCAACGCCCCTTCGGCGGCCCGGGTTCCTGACGCGAGAAGGGCCGCACGCGGCGGCCCTTCGGGGATCGAGACTCGTCGCAGGCCTATTCGCCGGCCATCATCTCGGGGGAGTAGTGACCGCACCAGTCGGAGGCGGAGACCACCGGCCACAGGCCATGGCCCTGCGGCTCCGGCTGGCTCACCGGCGGGTTGAAGCGGCAGAGGCCCTCGTCGCCCTGCGGGCTGCCGGCATTGAGCCGGTGCGTGTCGTAGTAGCGGCAGGTCCGGCAGGCCATGCCGGTCTCGGTGCTCGCCATGCTGATCTCCTTCCAGCTTGGAATTCCTCCAGACAACAGCACGCGGCACCGATCGGTTCCGCTCGAACCCTCTCCTCCGGCGCCGTCTCCATCACTTGAACAAAACAAGAACGTGCGCCATTCTCTCCCGCATGGACGACCGGCTCGCGAAGAAGCTCACCATCCTCGCCGATGCGGCGAAGTACGACGCCTCCTGCGCCTCCTCGGGGGCACCGAAGCGGCGGGCCGATCCCGGCGGTCTCGGCTCGACCACGGGAGCGGGGATCTGCCACGCCTACACGCCGGACGGGCGCTGCGTGTCGCTCCTGAAGATCCTGCTGACGAATTACTGCCTGTTCGACTGCGCCTACTGCATCAACCGGCGCTCCTCGAACGTGCGGCGGGCGAGCTTCACGGTGGAGGAGGTCATCACCCTCACGGTGGAGTTCTACAAGCGCAACACCATCGAGGGCCTGTTCCTGTCCTCCGGCATCATCCGCTCGCCCGATCACACCATGGAGCAACTGATCCGGGTGGCGAAGGGCCTGCGGCAGCGCCACGGCTTCCGGGGCTACATCCACCTGAAGACCATCCCCGAGGCGAGCCCCTGGCTGATCGAGCAGGCGGGCCTCTACGCCGACCGGCTGTCGATCAACCTCGAACTTCCCACCGAGGCGAGCCTGGAGCGGCTCGCGCCCGAGAAGGACGGCGCCGCGATCGAGACGGCCATGGGCCAGATGAGCGAGCGCATCGTGCAGGCGCGGGAGGAGAAGCGCCGCTTCGCGCCCGCCGGTCAGTCGACGCAGGTGATCGTCGGGGCGGATGCGAGCACGGACGCGACGCTGATCCGCAAGAGCGCCAGCCTCTACGACGCCCACGCGCTCAAGCGGATCTACTACTCGGCCTTCAGCCCGATCCCGGACGCCGCGGCGCTCCTCCCGGCGAAGCCGCCGCCGTTGCAGCGCGAGCACCGGCTCTACCAAGCGGATTGGCTGCTGCGGTACTACGCCTTCTCCGCCGAGGACGTGGCGGCGGCATCGGACGAGGGCATGCTCGCCCTCGACATCGACCCGAAGCTCGCCTGGGCGCTCAAGCACCGCGAGCGCTTCCCCGTCGACGTCAACCATGCCGATCGCGAGCTGCTGCTGCGGGTGCCGGGCCTCGGGGTGCGGGCGGTGGACAAGATCGTCGCCGCGCGCCGTCACACGCGCCTGCGGCTCGCCGACGTGGCGCGGCTGACCTCCGGCCTGAAGCGCGCGCGGCCCTTCCTGATCGCGGCCGACCATGCGCCGACGCGGCTCACCGACCGGCTCGACCTGCGCGCCCGGCTCGCCGAGCCGCCGCGGCTGCCAGAGCCGCCGCGGCAGCTCGCCCTGTTCGGCTGATGCGCACGATCCGGCTCGCTCCGGGCGCCGACCTCGCCGGCTTCCGCGCCGCCGCCCGGCGCCTCGCGGCGGAGGGCGTGCCGCCCGAGGCGGCGGCCTTCACCACGGCGGATGCTCCCGGCCTGTTCGCCGCCCCCCCGGAGGCCGAGGCGCCGCCGCTGGCCCTGCCGAAGCCGGTGGCGGCGCTGATCCCCGCGGTGGTGCCCCATCGCGACCCGGAGCGCTACGCGCTGCTCTACGGCCTCGTCTGGCGGGCCCTGCACGGGGAGCGCCACCTCTTGGAGGTGGCGAGCGATCCGCTCGTCCACCGCCTGCTGCGGATGCGCAAGGCCGTGGGACGCGACCTGCACAAGATGCACGCCTTCCTGCGCTTCCGGCGGGTGCCGGGGCAAGGGGAGGGGCAAGGGGAGGGGGAGGGGCAGGGGCGAGGGCAGGGACAAGAGCCGCGCGAGCGCTTCGCCGCCTGGTTCGAGCCCGACCACCACATCCTGGCGGCGGCGGCTCCCTTCTTCGTAGAGCGCTTCCCCGCCTTCGACTGGTCGATCCTGACGCCGGAAGCCTCGGCGCATTGGGACGGCGCGGCGCTGCGTCTCGGGCCGCCGGGGCGGCGCGAGGACGTGCCCGCGACGGATTCCTTCGAGGCCGGCTGGTGCGCCTATTACGCCAGCACCTTCAACCCGGCCCGGCTCAACCCGACCGCGATGCGGGCCGAGATGCCGAAGAAGTACTGGCGCAACCTGCCCGAGACGGCGGCGATTCCCGACCTCGTGCGCGCCGCGCGCCCGCGCGTCGCCGCGATGATCGAGCGGGAGCCCGCGCTGCCGCAGAAGCGCGTTCCCGCCCGCGCGCTCGCCGCCATGGCCGCGCAGGAGCCCGCCTCGCTCGATGCCCTCAACGCGATCATCCGGCGCTCCGAGCCGCTGGTGCCGGGCGCGACGCAGGCGGTGCTGGGGGAGGGGCCTTTGGGCGCGGCCATCGCCTTCGTGGGCGAGCAGCCCGGCGATCAGGAGGACCGACAGGGCCGGCCCTTCGTCGGCCCGGCGGGCCAGCTCCTCACCCGGGCGCTGGAGGCGGCGGGGATCGAGCGCCCGGCGGCCTATCTCACCAATGCGGTCAAGCACTTCAAGTTCGAGGAGCGCGGCAGGCGGCGCATCCACCAGAAGCCCACCGCCGGCGAGGTGGCGCATTACCGCTGGTGGCTCGACCGGGAACTCGGCTTCGTGCGGCCCCGGCTCGTGGTGGGGCTCGGCGCGACGGCGGTTCTGGCGCTCACCGGTCAGACGATCCCGATCACCCGGGCGCGCGGGCCGGCGCGTTTCGCGGGGAAACCCTACACGGGCTTCATCACCGTGCACCCGTCCTACCTGCTGCGCCTGCCCGACGGGGCCAAGGACGCGGCCTACACCGCCTTCGTGGACGACCTGCGGCGGGTGCGGGCGCTGGCGGAGGAGACGGCGGCGTGAGGGATCGGCCGAGCCGGCGATGGGAACGCTTTGAGGCTGATCCCTGCGGAGCCCGAGGATCGAAGCCGTCTCCCAGCGCGCGGACGGAGCGCCGAACGGAGATCAGAGGAGTTGCATGAGGCAATTCCGCCGATCTCCTGTTCCGAGGCTCAGGCCGCCTCGCGCGACAGCTTCATCGTCTCGCGCTGGATGAGATCGCGGTAGAAGCCGTCGAGATGGACGAGGCGCTCGGGCGAGCCGTCCTGGATCACCTTCCCGCCATCCAGCACCACGATCCGGTCGAAGTCCTTCAGGGTCGAGAGACGGTGCGCGATGGCGATCACGGTGCGGCCCTTCATCAGGTTGCCGAGCGCCTCGCGGATCGCCTCCTCCGACTCGGTGTCGAGGGCCGAGGTCGCCTCGTCGAGGAGCAGGATCGGCGAATCCTTCAGGATCGCACGGGCCACCGCGATGCGCTGGCGCTGGCCGCCCGAGAGCTTCACGCCGCGGTCGCCCACGATGGTGTCGAAGCCCTGCGGCAGGTCGTTGATGAATTCCGAGCAGCGGGCGGCCTCGGCGGCGGCCCAGACCTCCTCGTCGGTGGCGTCGGGCCGGCCGTAGCGGATGTTCTCGCGCAGGGAGCGGTGGAAGAGCGAGATGTCCTGCGGCACCACGGTGATCGCCTCGCGCAGGGATTCCTGCGTGACCCGGCCGATATCCTGGCCGTCGATCAGGATGCGGCCGCCCTGCGGGTCGTAGAAGCGCTGCAGCAGGGTGAAGAGGGTCGACTTGCCGCCGCCGGAGCGCCCGACGAGGCCGACCCGCTGGCCCGGCTCGAGGGTGAGGTTGAAATCCTTGAAGACCTCGCGCCCGTCCGGGTAGTTGAAGGCGACGTGCTCGAAATCGAGCCGCGCACCCTCGCCGACCAGGGGCTTCGCCTCCGGGTGGTCGCGCAGGTCGTGGGGCTGGAGCAGCGTGCGCAGGGCCTCCGAGAGCCGCGCCGTGTGCTGGGTGACGTCGACGAGCGCCACCGCGAGGTCGCGGGTCGCGGCCAGGATGGTGATGCCGAGCGTGCAGACGAGCACGACCTGGCCCGCCGTCGCGGCTCCCGCCTCCCACATCCGCACCGCCCAGTAGAGCAGGCCGAGCACCGCCACGACGGTGATCACCGCGTGCATGATGCGCAGCTTCTCGAGGTAGAGCAGACTGCGGCGCCGCGCCTTCATCTCGACGCCGATGGTGCCGTCGAAGCGCACGTATTCCCGCTTGAAGGCCGAGAAGGCGCGCACGAGGGGCATGTTGCTGACGAGGTCGACCATCTCGCCGTCGACGGCGGCAGCCTTCTCGGCGAAGTCGTGGTGGAGCGGCTTGCCGGCCGCCGCGATGCGGAACATCAGCACCACGACGCCGCCGCAGATCACCAGCAGGCCCGCCGCCATCGGAATGCTGACCGCGCCGACATAGAGAATCGCGCCGAAGGCCGCCGCGCAGGGCGGCATCACGTTCCAGACGAACATGTTCTCGGCGGTGAAGATCGCGTTCGAGGTCGCCGTGATGCGGCTCGCCAGGGTGCCCGGCTGCCGGTCGGCGAAGTAGGAGGGCGAGTGGCCGGTCAGGTGCCGGAACAGGTCGCGGCGGATGTCGCCGGTCACCGCCACGAAGGTGAAGCTCGCGATCAGGCTCGCCACGCGCCAGAGCATGTTGTCGGCGGCGATGAACACGACCAGCAGGGTGAGCGCCCCCCAGATCTCCCCAGATTGCGGCCCCTTCCCGAGGGCGTCGACCACGCCCTTGAGGCCGTATTGCGTGCTGACCGAGCAGGCGACGGCACCCAGCACCGCGACGATGATGGCGGCGTGGGGGACCACGCGGCGCCGCAGGTAGCGGGCCACGAAAGCCCAGGGCCGTTCAGCGTAGGCGCAGAGGTCTTCCATCGTGACGATCGATCCCGGTTCTTCGTCCGCGTGCGGCCGCCCGTGGGACGGATGGGATGATCCGGGACTCCGGAGCACCCGCCACAGCCGCAACGCGGAAGCGTCGCCTTATGTTGCAGGCAAAAAAGGTCGGCCGCTTCGATTTATAGCGATCCTACATGAACGGGAGTTGAGCGGCCGCGCTGCGATGCGGAATTCCGCTGCGCCGCAGCGGCCCGGACGGGCCGCTCAGGCGCCGCGCGCCCGCCGCGTCTCCGGCATCACCAGGACCAGGGCCACCAGCGCCAGGGCCGCCACGGCGGCGAGCCCCAGGAAGGCCGCATGGGTGCCGAGATGGTCGGCCATGTAGCCCGAGAGGGTGGTGCTGATCGCCGCCCCGATGCCCATGCCGGTGCCGATCGCCCCGAGGGCGAGGTTGAAGCGGCCGGTGCCGCGGGTGGCATCGGCAACGACGAGGGGCACCATCACGCCGATCACCGCCGCCGAGATGCCGTCGAGCACCTGGATCAGCACCAGCACCTCGGGCTCCTGCGTGAAGGCGAAGAGCACGCCGCGCAGGGGCAGGGCGGCGAAGCCGAGGATCAGCAGGGGCCGGCGGCCATAGGTCTGGGCCGCCCGCCCGACCGCGGGCGCGATCAGGGCCATCACGATCTGCGGGGCCATGATGCAGGCGGCGATGAGCACCGTCGCGGTCTGGCTCGTGCGCATGGTGAGCACGCTGCCGACGAGTGGCAGCATCGCCGCGTTCGCGATGTAGAACAGGAGGATGCAGGCGGCGAAGCACAGCAGCGCCCGGTTGGTGAGGAGGAGCTTCAGGCTCGCCCAGCCGCTCGGCGGGACGGCACCGTCGCGGGCCTGCGGGCGCACCACGTCGATCTCGTCCGCGCGGATGAACCAGAGGGCGACGAGGGTCGGCACCACCAGGGCGGCGGTCACGTAGAACACCGCCGCGTTCGACAGGTAGTAGCCGCAGGCGCCCATCCCGGCCGCCGCGAGGGCGTTGCCGATGGAGGAGAAGCGGGCGTTGCGCCCGAGCCGCTCGCCGAGCCGGGAATGGCCGGCGAGACCGAGGCTGATCGCCGCGATGGCGGGCGTGAGCGTGCAGCTCGCCAGGGAATGGGCGGCCATGGACAGGGCCGCGATCAGGAAGGTCGGCCAGATGCCGAGCCCGGCGGCGCTCGCCCCGATGATGATGACCGACAGGGCAGCAACGAGGCGCTTCGAGCGCACCCAATCCACGAAGGCGCCGCCCGGCACCTGACCGAGCAGGCTGAACAGACCGCCGACGGTGAGGACGAGGCCGATATCGGCCTGCGTCCACTGATGGGCGGTGAAGTGGACGGCGACGAAGGGCCCGAAACCGGTCTGAAGGTTGGCGACGAAGAACGTGAAGGCGTCGAGACCCTGCGTGCTCGCCCGCGACGGCTCCGGCTTCTCGCGGCGCTTGGCGGTCTGGGGAGCCGGCGCCGCGGGACGCTCGCGCGTCGGTTCGGCGCGCGCGTCGTAGCGGGGCAGGGGCACCTCGCGGTGCGCCAGGGAGCGGCGATGAGAGGGTCGGGCCGACGTCATTTCTCAGGGGGGTTGCGCGCGGCGGCCTGCTCGGGATCGGCAGCAGGGGCGGGCGGCGTGGCCGCGGCGGCCGGCGGCTGAGCCGGGGCGGGCGCCGCCGGTGCCTGAACCGGAGCCGCCGGGGCGGCCGGCGACGCCGGCCCCAGCACCACGATCGGGTCGCCGGGCTTGTATTCGGGAGACACCCGCACTTGGTTGCGGCTGAGCTGGAGCACCGCGCGGCCGGGCTTGTTGTCGGCCGAGAAGTGCAGGGCGCGCCAATCCACGGCGATCTTGCGGGAGCCGACGCCGAGGAAGCCGCCGAAATCGATGATCGCCGCCCGCGGCCGGCCCTCCTTGTCCACGATGATGTCGATGATGCGGCCCATATCCTCGCCGGCGGCGCTGCGCACCGGCTTGCCGAGCACGCCGTCGTAATCCTGGGTGTCGAGCACGGTCGCGGGCGTGCCCGAGGGCACGGCCGGCACCGGGGCGGGGGCCTGCGCGGCAGCCGGAGGCTGTGCGGCCGGGGGTTGCTGGGCCGGAGCCTGCGGTACCGGTTGCGCCTGCGGCGGAGCGGCAGGCGGCGTGTCCGCGGGCTTCGCGCCGGTGGGCGCCTCCGCGGGCGGGGAGGGGGGCACCGATCCGGTCTGCCCGACCGCGGCGACCGCCCACAGGCTCGCGAGGGCCGCCACGGCCGTCCGCAGGATCGTGCCCACGCTGTCTCCTCGTCTCGCTCGCATCATCGTCCGATCGCCAACCGCGCCGGTTCCATTGGGTTCCGCGGCGTCACGGCGATCGCAGGGATAGGCGGCCATCGCGGCGAAGTTGTGGGAAGGCACCGGGTGAGCGGGCCGGGCCATCGGGCGACCGCCGCGGGCGGGCCGTCGAACAGACATCGGGATGCGTCTCCGCGGCGGGCCTGCGGCCGGCCCGGCCTCACAATCGTGGATCATCGGGGAACGGCCGCCCGGCCGCCAGCCCCGCCACCGCACCGCCATCCTTGCGGGCGCCCCGGCGAGGTGTCCAGGCACGCCGGCCGGAAATCCGGGAGGGGATACGGCGAAACGCACAGGCAGGGTCGCCGCCCGGAGGCAATTGCCTTCAAGGCCGACGGACATCGCTGGCCCTCCCGCCCGCGCTCCGCTAAACCGCGCCCATCCCGGGAGTCTTCGACCGATGTCCGCGTCCCCGCTTCGCCTCGGCGTCAACATCGACCACATCGCCACGCTCCGGAACGCCCGCGGCGGCGTCATGCCGGATCCCCTGCGCGCGGCCCGCATCGCCGTGGAGGCGGGGGCGGACGGCATCACCGCGCATCTGCGCGAGGACCGCCGCCACATCCGCGACGAGGACGTGGAGCGGCTCAAGCGCGAGATCGACCGGCCGCTCAACCTCGAGATGGCGATCACCGAGGAGATGGTCGGCATCGCCGTGCGGCTGAAGCCGCACGCGGCCTGCCTCGTGCCCGAGCGGCGCGAGGAGCGCACCACCGAGGGCGGCCTCGACATCGTCACCGCCCGCGAGCCGGTCCGGGCCGCCGTGGCCCGGCTGTCGGAGGCCGGCATCCGGGTCTCGCTCTTCGTGGAACCCGACGTGCACATCATGGATGCGGCCCGCGGCCTCGAAGCGCCCGTGGTCGAGCTGCATACGGGCCGCTACTGCGAGGCGGTGGCCGCGGGCGAGACGGCGGAGGCCGAGCGCCAACTCGCCCGCATCGCCCGGGCCGCGCGGCACGGCACCGCGCTCGGGCTCGAAGTGCATGCGGGCCACGGCCTCACCCTCGACAGCGTCGGGCCCGTCGCGGCGCTGGCGGATCTGCGCGAACTCAACATCGGCCACGCCATCGTGGCGGATGCGGTCTTCGTCGGCTTCTCCGCCGCGGTGCGCGCCATGCGGGCGGCGATGGACGCCTCGCGGGCCGGGGCGGGCGCGTGATCATCGGGATCGGCTCCGACCTCTGCGACATCCGGCGGATCGACCGCTCCCTCGACCGGTTCGGGGACCGCTTCACGCACCGGATCTTCACGGAGGGCGAGCGGGCCCGCAGCGACCGCCGGGCCGCCCGGGCCCCGTCCTACGCGCGGCGCTTCGCCGCCAAGGAGGCCTGCGCCAAGGCGCTCGGCACCGGGCTCGCGCACGGGGTGTTCTGGCGCGACATGGAGGTGGTGAACCTCCCCGGCGGGCGCCCGACCCTGCGGCTCACCGGCGGCGCCGCGGCGCGGCTGGCGGCGATCACGCCGGCGGGCCACCGCGCCGCGGTCCACGTCTCGCTCACGGACGATCCGCCCCTCGCCCAGGCCTTCGTGGTGATCGAGGCCCTGCCGGAATAAGAGAGGCCGGCCGGGGCGCGGCGGACCTGCGCGTTGCGGGCGGCCAAGCGTTGGTCTAGACCGCGCGGCACCGCGGCTTGCTCGCCCGCTTCGGCGGTCGCCACGGCGAGAGAACGGACCGCCGGAGGCGAATGACTATGGAACGCGCGCGCAGCAACCACGACCTCAAGCCGGCCAAGGAGGCGGGCCTCTGGGAGACCGTCAAGGAGACCGTGAAGGTCGGCCTCCAGGCTCTCCTGATCGCCGTCGTGGTGCGGACGCTGCTGTTCCAGCCGTTCAACATCCCGTCGAGTTCGCTGGTGCCGACCCTGCTGGTCGGCGACTATCTCTTCGTCTCGAAGTACTCGCTCGGCTACTCCAAGTACTCGCTTCCCTTGAGCGAGTACCTGCCCTTCCAGGCCCACGGCCGGATCTGGGGCGCGGAGCCCAAGCGCGGCGACATCGTGGTGTTCAAGCTGCCGAAGGACAACGCCACCGACTACATCAAGCGGGTGATCGGGCTGCCGGGCGACCGCGTCCAGATGATCAACGGGATCCTCAACATCAACGGCCGGCCGGTGAAGCGCGAGCAGGTCGAGGACTTCACCTCCACCGACGCGTTCGGCCAGCCGACGCAGGTGCCGCAATATGTCGAGACCCTGCCGAACGGCGTCTCGCACCGGATCATCGAGCGCGACGGCGACCGCGGCCTGTGGGACAACACCAACGTCTACACGGTGCCGGCCGGCCACTTCTTCATGATGGGCGACAACCGCGACAATTCCACCGATTCCCGCGATCTCGGCAGCGTCGGCTACGTGCCCTTCGAGAACCTCGTCGGGCGCGCCGAGGTGATCTTCTTCTCCATCGACGAGGGCGCCGCCGCCTGGCAGGTCTGGAACTGGCCCTGGACCGTGCGCTGGGGCCGCCTGTTCACCCCGATCCACTGACGGAGGGCGCCGTGGGCGCACGCCGCGGGAAGCGTCGGGCCGACCGGCCGGACCTCTCGGCTCTCGAGGAGCGGATCGGCCACCGCTTCGCCGATCCGGATCTGCTGCTGCGGGCGGTGACGCATGTCAGCGCCGCGACCGGCCCGGAGAGCTACCAGCGCCTGGAATTCCTCGGCGACCGTGTGCTCGGTCTCGCGGTGGCGGACGGACTGTTCCGCGCGCTGCCGGGCGCCGACGAGGGCGACCTGTCGCGGCGGCTCTCGGGCCTCGTGCGCCGGGAGAGCTGCGCGGCGGTCGCCACCGCCTGGGACGTCGGGCCGCATCTCAAGCTCGGGGCGGGCGAGGTGCATGGCGGGGGGCGGCGCAACGCCGCCATCCTCGCCGATGTCTGCGAGGCGATCCTCGGCGCGATCTTCCTCGATGCCGGCTACGAGGCCGCCAAGGCGGTGATCGACCGCGCCTTCGGAGCCGGCGAGGCGGTGGAGGGCGCGCGGACCCGCGACCCGAAATCGGCGTTGCAGGAATGGGCCCAGGGGCTCGGCCTGCCGACCCCGACCTACGCCGTGGTGGAGCGGGCCGGCCCGGACCACGCCCCGATCTTCCGCATCGAGGCGCGCGTCTCCGGGGTGGAGCCCGGCCTCGGTGTCGGCGGCTCGAAGCGCCTCGCCGAGCAGGAGGCCGCGCGCCTGCTCCTCGTGCGCGAGGGCGTCTGGCGCGACGAGGGCGCGGAGGGTACGGAATGATCCATGTCCGAAACGCACGACTCCCCCTCCGCCCCCGATTCCGCCCCGCCGGCTGAGACCCGCGCGGGCTTCGTCGCCCTGATCGGGGTGCCGAATGCCGGCAAATCGACCCTCCTCAACAGCCTCGTCGGCAGCAAGGTCTCGATCGTCTCCCGCAAGGTGCAGACGACGCGGGCGCTGGTGCGCGGCATCGCCATGGAGGGGCCGGCCCAGATCGTCTTCGTCGATACGCCCGGCATCTTCGCGCCCAAGCGCCGGCTCGACCGGGCCATGGTGACCTCGGCCTGGAGCGGAGCCGCGGATGCGGACGCGATCTGCCTGCTGATCGACGCCCGCAAGGGCGTCGACGAGGAGGTGGAGGCGGTGCTCGGCCGGCTGCCGGAGCTGCGCCGGCCCAAGATCCTCGTCCTCAACAAGATCGACGTGATCGCCCGCGAGCGGCTCCTGGAACTCGCCGCCTCGCTCAACGCGCGCCTGCCCTTCGACCACACCTTCATGGTCTCGGCCCTCACCGGAGACGGGGTGGCGGACCTGCGCCGGGTGCTCGCCGGGCTGATGCCCGTGAGCCCCTGGCTGTACCCCGAGGACCAGATCTCCGACGCGCCCCTGCGGATGCTCGCCGCCGAGATCACCCGCGAGAAGATCTACGACCGGCTGCACGAGGAACTGCCCTATTCCTCCACCGTCGAGACCGACCAGTGGCAGGTGCGGCCGGACGGATCGGTGCGCATCGAGCAGACGATCTTCGTCGAGCGCGAGAGCCAGCGGAAGATCGTGCTCGGCAAGGGCGGCCAGACCATCAAGGCGATCGGGCAGGCGGCCCGCATCGAGATCGCGGAAGCGGCCGAGACGCCGGTCCATCTTTTCCTTTACGTGAAGGTCCGCGAGAACTGGGCCGACGATCCCGAGCGCTACCGCGAGATGGGCCTGGAATTCCCACGCGGCTGAGCTGCGGATATCCGCAGCGCTCACTGTAAAGGATCTTGGTCGCCAGTCGTACGATCGGCGATGCTCGTCATCCGGCGCGCTTTAACCGGTCGTTAACCCCGATCCGCCGATGCTCATCTGGCCGGGCACGGCGGTCCACGAGACCGGCCCGGCACACGCGACGGTTCGGCCTTCCCCCGATCACCGGTTTGCCGGGCCGTCGCCCTCCTCATTCTGCGAAGACCATGAGGTGGCGATGAGCCTGCATCTGACCCGGAGAGCCTCGGCCGCCAAGGCCATGGCCGTCACGAAAGCGATTGCCGATCAGCGCGCGAGCGCCGTGGCACCGATCCTCGCCGAGATACGCGCCGAGGGAATCACTACCGTCGCGGGGATCGCCCGGGCGCTCACCGCCCGCGGCGTCCCGGCGCCGCGGGGCGGCGGCTGGCACCGGGACAGCGTCCTGAGCGCCCTGCGGCGCGTTCACTGAGGCTGCGCCCGGACGGATGTCGCACGGCTACGCGACGTCCGGCTCCCAGCCGATGCTCCGGCGCAGGAAGGCTGCGCAGAGGGCCGCGAAGCTCGCGGTCTCGGCGCTGTTCTTGCCGTAGGAATGGCCGCCGGCCTCCGGCTCGTAGAACCGCGCCGGATAGCCCATGGCCTGGAGCTTGGCCGCCATCTTGCGCGCATGGCCCGGATGGACCCGGTCGTCCCGGCGCGTGGTGGCGATCAGGATCGGCGGATAGGTCCGGCCGGGCTCCGCGACGTGGTAGGCGGAGATCCTTTGCAGGAAATCCCAATCCTCCGGCTTGTCCGGATCGCCGTATTCCGCGACCCAGCTCGCCCCGGCGAGCAGCCGGTGATAGCGGCGCATGTCGATCAGCGGGATGGTGCAGAGCAGGGCGCCGAAGCGCTCCGGATAGCGCGTCAGCATGTTGGCGATGAGGAGGCCGCCGTTCGAGCCGCCCTCCGCGGCGATGCGCCCGGGCCGGGTGACGCCGCGCCGGACGAGGTCGGCGGCGACGGCCGCGAAATCGTCGTGCGAGAGCGCCTTGCCCTCGCGCCGGCCCGCCTCGTGCCAGCGGGTGCCGAACTCGCCGCCGCCGCGGATATTCGCCACCACCCGGGTGCCGCCCTTCGCCAGCCACAGCCGCCCGAGCACGATCGAGTAGCCCGCGAGGTTGGAGACCTGGAAGCCGCCATAGCCCGAGAGATGCACCGGCGCCTCGCCGGTCTCGCCGGGCGGGCCGGCCTGGACGTAGGGGATGCGCTCCCCGTCCGCCGACACCGCCTCGTGGCGCGTCACCACCAGCCCCTCGGACGAGAAGGCGGCCGGGGCCTGCCGCAGGATCGCGGGCGCGCCGGGCCCCGGACGGGTGAGCATCAGGGTCGCGGGTGTCAGCGGATCGTTGGCGGCGGCGAGGAGATCGCCGTTGGTCTCCTCCTCTTCGCCGTCGAGGGACCAGACGCTGACCATGCCGAGCTGCGGCAGCCCGCCGACCTCGCTCGCCGCCCAATCCTCCGCCGGGGTGAAGACCGGGAAGACGGCGCGCAGATCGTCCAGCACCGAGAGGACGAGGAAGGGACCCGACCAGAAGAAGCCCTGCAGGGCCCGCCGGGGCCCCGGCTCGAACAGCACCCGGAAATCCCGCTCGCCGGCCAGGAAGGCGTCGAGGCCGATCCCCAGCACCGTGTCGGGAGCGTAGGTCACGGGCCCGACCGTCCAGGGCGTGCGCGGCCGGACCGCGAGGAAACCGCGGTGCCACTGCGCCTCGGCATCGGTGGGCAGGTCGAGGCGGGTCGTCGGCCCGCTGCGGTCGCCGAAATGGATCACGGCGTCGAAGAAGCCCGTGCGCTCCACGAAGACGAGGCGCTCCGGAACCACGTCCCGGTCGGGTGCGCCGTAGACCGCCATGCTCTCGGGCGGCGCCTCGAACAGCACCGGCGCGGCCAGCGGATCGCCGCCACGGGCCCAGAGGCGGACCGTGCGCGGATAGCCCGAGAGCGTCGCCATGCCCTCGCCGAGGGGGCTCGACAGGAGCACGGTGTCCCGGTCGAGCCAGGCCGGATAGCTCTTGCCCTCCGGCAGCACGAAGCCGTCCGGAACGAAGCCGCGCGAGGGAATGTCGAATTCCCGGATCGCCGTGGCATCGCCGCCGCCCCGCGACAGCTTGAGGAGCGCCCGATCGTGGGAGCCCGGCAGGCTGACCGCCCCGGCCCAGACCCAATCCTCCGCCTCCTCGCGGGCGAGGGCGTCGAGGTCGAGCAGCACCTCCCACTCCGGATCGCCGCCGCGATAGGCCGCGAGGGTGGTGCGCCGCCACAGGCCGCGCGGATGCTCCGCATCCTGCCACAGGTTGTAGAGGAGCCCGCCGCGGCGGGTGACGCCCGGGATCTTGTCGGGCCGGTCGAGGGCGGCCTTGAGGCCGTCGCGGTCGGCGGCGAAGCGCCCGTCCGCGAGGATCTCGTGCGTCGCCGCGTTCTGCGCCTCGACCCAGGCGAGAGCCCGCGCGCCGTCGATCTCCTCCAGCCAGAGATAGGGGTCGTCGTCCGGGGCGGCGAGCGTCGGGCGGGGATCGGGCACGAGCGTCATGAGGGGTTCCGAAGCGGAGCGGGCCGTCTCGCGAACCTAACCGCTGGGGAGCCCCCGTCCAGGGGCGGGCAAGGACGAGTTCGGCGCCACCGTCACACGGTTGAAACACGCGGTCTGTTTGTAAACCGGGCGTCCGGCACCCGCCGCGCGCGGACCGCCCTTCGTGCCGACGGGACCTCGCATGACCGGCTCCTGGCTCGCCGCCCTCTGCCTCGGGCTGAGCGCGATCAACCTCGTCAGCCTCGGCCTCGCCCTGCGGCGGATCGGGCGCAAGGGCCGGGGTCCGTCCCCCGAGCCCGTGCCCGTGACCATCGTGCGGCCGGTCTGTGGGCTCGAACCCTTCAGCGAGGAGACGCTGGCCTCCGGCTTCCGGCTCGCCCATCCGGCCTACGAGCTGATCATCTGCGTGGCCCGCGCCACCGACCCGGTGGTGCCGCTGGTGCGCAGGCTGATGAAGGCGCACCCGTCCGTGCCGTCGCGGCTGATCGTCGGCGACGAGCGGGTGAGCGAGAACCCCAAGCTCAACAACTGCGTGCGCGGCTGGGAGGCGGCGCGGCACGACTGGATCATCCTGGCTGATTCCAACGTGCTGATGCCGCCGGATTACGTGCAGCAGCTCTTCGCGGCGTGGCGGCCCGACACCGGCCTCGTCTGCTCGACGCCGGTGGGCGACCGGCCGGACGGCTTCTGGGCCGAGGTGGAATGCGCCTTCCTCAACACGCTGCAGGCGCGCTGGCAATATGCGGGCGAGAGCCTCGGGCTCGGCTTCGCGCAGGGCAAGAGCATGCTCTGGCACCGGCCGTTCCTGGAGGCGCAAGGCGGCATCCGGGCGCTCGGCGCCGAGATCGCCGAGGATGCGGCGGCGACGAAGCTCGTGCGCGCCGCGGGGCGCCGCGTCCACTTGGTCGGGGCGCCTTTCCGGCAGCCGCTGGGCCGGCGGCGGGCGGTGGAGGTCTGGGCGCGTCAGCTGCGCTGGGCGCGGCTGCGGCGGGTGACCTTCCCGCTCTTCTTCGCCCCCGAGATCGGCATCGGCGCGCTGATCCCGCTGGTGGCGGGCTTCCTCGCCGCCGGGGGCGGCGGGGCCGGCCTCCTCGCCACGGGCGCCGTGGGCGCGGCATGGTACGGCGCCGAATGGGTGCTCGCCGCCCGGAACGGCTGGCACCGCTCGTGGCGCTGGGCGGCGGCCTGCCTCGCCCGGGACGGGATGCTGCTCGGCGTCTGGCTCGCCGCCTGGGTCGCCCGCGACATCGTCTGGCGCGGCAACGCGATGGACATCCGCACCAAACCCACCGCGCGCCTCGACGCCGACGCCACCGCCGCGTAAGCCGGGATTGACTCCGCGCATGGCTCGCGGCACAGCGGGGCGCGTGCCCGCATGGCGGAATTGGTAGACGCGGACGACTCAAAATCGTCAGCCGCAAGGCGTGGGGGTTCGATTCCCTCTGCGGGCACCATGTTATTTTCAACCCGCTGATTTTTCTTCTATTTTGCCGATCGATCCCGCACCTGGGATGACGGTGCGGGAAGAACGGGCGCATCCCGGGCCAGCCGCGCCTTGTCGGCGGTCCGGGTATCGGTCGCGCTCTCGCGGCTGCCGGGGCGCCAGCCGAACAGGGCGTTGAGCTGCATCTCCGTCGCTCCTGCCTCGGCCGCGCGCCGCGCTCCGGCCTCGCGCAGACCATGTGCCGAGCCCGGCACCTTCGCCGCCCGGCAAACCTCCCGAAACCCGTTCCCGAAGCCTTCCTTCACGAAGGGCTGGCCATCCAGCTGCACGGTGAAGGCGAGATCGCCCGTCCTCGTCGCCGCGATCGAGGCCGCGAGCTACGGCAGGACCGGCCGCGTCACGATCGCTCCCGTCTTCTCGGCGCGGATCGAGAAGGTCTCGCCGCTCCGCCCGGGGCCCGCCGCCCTGCGCGCCGTCATGACCTGAGTTCCGACGCCGCCTCACCGCTTCGGTGCGGGGCGGAGCTTTGCCCGGCATCGGCCCACCCCAACCGCCACCCGCGCGTCGCGCGATCCCGCCTGACGCGCTCCTCCCAGCCCCGCTACGTCCCGATCGAGGTCCGCGCCCTCGACCAGCGCGCGATCTCCGCGGCCGCCCTCGGCCTCTCCGCCTGGTTCTCCTGGGCGGCGCCGCGCCGGCCGATCACCGCCGCCCGCGAGCGCTTCGGCCTCGACGATGCGCAGCTCGCCGCGCTCGCCGACGCGCTGCGCGCGGCCGGCCTGATCGAACGGGTGACGCCATGAGCCGGCCCTCGCCCTACCCGGCGATCCAGTGGGCGCGCCGGCAGCGCCGGATCACCAACCCGGTTGCCCGCAACGTGCTCAACGCGATCGCCATGCATGCGGACAGCGCGGGCGCCTGCTGGCCGTCGCAGGAGGAGCTGGCCGAGCTCACGGCCGACAGCGAGCGCGCCGCGCGCATGGCGCTGAAGTGGCTGGAGAACGAGGGCTCCCTGCATCGGGAGGAGCGGCGACGACGCAACGGCTCCCGGACGAGCGCCAGCCGCAACCGGCACCTCGGAGCCGAGCAACCGGAATCTCACGTCACGCCAACCGGAATCCGATTCCGGGCCCACTTCGTTCGAAGAGCCAAGGGAAGAGTCGCGGAAGAGCCATTCCGATCCTGACGGATCGGCCCCGCGGGGCGGGTTGCGAGCACACTCCGGACATTCACATACCTGGCACGATTTCTAAACGTTCACTGCCCAGGTGGATCCTGGCGTGAAGCGCATTGCCGGAGTCAGTGCTCGGTGCCGTCGGGAACACGGTCGGACACTGTCATCCTTCGGGGCGTGCCGCAGTATGCCGGCATGCTGGATGGATAAGCAGGCTGCGTAGATGATCCACAGCGTCGCCCGCATGATGGGCGAATAAAATCAACAGCGAAGGTTGTGGCTGTCAAGCTCGCGCACAATTCCGTTGTCACCTATATAGACTACATCCGTCCACATGTCTCTTTATGGTTGAGTTTGATGTGATTTGTTGTACCCAATAAAATTGTGATCGGCTTGCCTTGCTCATGAATGGTACTATATGGAAATCTGGTAGGGCGGTTGCGAAGTCTAAAGGCCCTGTTATGGCAAAGCCTAACTTCAAAGCTGTTCATGGCGGAGAACCTCACATTGCCGCTATTCTGGCTGCCGATATGGTCGGATACAGCCAACACATGTGCAGAGACGAAACCGGGACCATCTTAAAGCTAAGGTCTCTCCGCCGCAATTTGCTCTATCCGAGTACGAGGCACCATGGAGGCCGGGTCATAAAATCGAGCGGAGACGGGGTACTAGTCGAGTTCTCGAGCACGCGCCACGCTGTGAACTGCGCAATTGAGATGCAGCGTTCTTTATTGGCATCGAATAAGTATATAGATGAAGATCAGCGTGTGTTTTTTCGAATGGGCATAGGCGTGGGAGATGTTACGGTAGATGACGACGGAGATATTTATGGTAATAGCGTTAATGTCGCATCTCGACTGGAGAATATAGCTCCCAACGGTGGTATATGCATTTCTCAAGCGGCCCTTGATCAGATCAGAGGCAAAATACAATGTGAATTTGTCGACCTCGGGTCAGTCCACCTCAAGAATATTGATCATGCCGTGCGAGTTTTTGCAATCACCCCTGAAGCCATAGCGCGCCAAGCATCGATAAGCAATTCAAAACCTATAGCAGATATACGGGTTAATATACGAAAAATTGTGCTTTTGTCCATGATTCTGCCGCTGATAATCGGCATGACATTCTTGTCATCTGACAACATAAATTTTGAATACCAAAATTTTTATAATAATGACCTGAGAAATGCCATTTTTACCAATGCGCTCGGTGGAGCTGGCGCAACTGCAAAGAGAATTACTGCCAGAACGTCTGTTTTGATTATGCCGTTCAAAAATCCTGAAGGTGGACTAGCGGGAGATATTTTGGCAGCCGCGGTCGCAGAAGATATAACATCCGACTTGTCTCGGTCAGAAAACATTTTTGTATTCGCCAATAGCATCGCTCGCGAACTCAAAGACAGAAATATTGATCCGCGCGAGATCAAAAAATATTTAGATGTAAGATATATTTTTTCGGGAACGATACACCACTCCGACGGGCGATTCCGTATCAATGCGCAGTTGATTGACACATCGACTGGGGCACAAGTCTGGGCAGATCGATTTAAAAGCCACGAAGCCTCATTGATGGATATTGAGGACGAAATCGTCAACAGATTGGTGGGAACGCTAACTTCTGGAATTTCGGAAGCAGAAAATCGCCGCCATCTTGATGAAAGAGCGGTTTCTCCTTCTTCAGCCCGATGAGGATCACCGGTTGTAGCTCAAGGGTTGCATCGCGCGTGCGGCCCGCCAAGATACCTCGCCTGCATCGTCTCGGTGGCCTCACGCGTTTGTGGGGTCTGAAACCCGAGCGGGCGGACGCAACTCCGCTACCGCAAGTCGGAGATGAACCATGAGCGATGGCTACCCCTCCATGACGGCGCTCCTGGGTCTGCTAGCCTTGGCAGGCTACCAGAACAGGGACAAAATCGCAGAGTTGCTTGGCGGCGCCGGTCAGGACGTCCCTGCTTCTGCCCGGGCCGATGCCGCACCGACTGGTCCCGGCAGCTCGGCCGGAGGCTTGGGCGGCCTCCTCGGAGGCCTCCTGGGTAACCAGCGCGGCGCGTCTCCCGGCGGGTTCCTGAACAGCAGTCTCGGCGAGATGCTGGAGCGCTTCCACCAAGCCGGTCACGGCGTGGTTGCACAGTCCTGGGTGGACCGTGGACCGAACCAGGATATCGCGCCAAGCCAGCTGGAACAGGCGATCGGTCCCGACGTGCTGATGGCTCTCACGCAGCGGACCGGGCTCTCTCGCGAGGAGCTACTGTCCCGGCTCTCCCGTGACCTCCCGCAGGCGGTCGACCGCTACACGCCCGATGGACGGGTTCCGGCCTAGTCGGCAAGACCGTGGCGCCGCCTTGCCCGGCGCGGAAGAGCTTGCCCAGCGCGGGCGAGGTGGCGTCACGGATGAGCTGCCCTCAACCTCGGTACCACGTCATCAGCCCTGCACCCGGCGCGATCAGTACGAAAGCCCAGGCCAGTGCTGAGGCGAGGTTCGCGGCCTGGAACGGCAAGCGGCGCACGCCGAAGACACCCGCTACCAGAGGAATGACGGCCCGGATCGGCCCGAAGAAGCGGCCGAGCGCCACCGCGCCCGCTCCCCAGCGCCTGCAGAACGCCTCGGCGCGGGCCAAGGCCGCGGGGTAGCGCCGCATCGGCCACATCCGCTTCGCATCGTCCTTGAAGTAGTGGCCAAACTCGTAGGAGATCCAGTCTCCGAGTGCCGCCCCCAGTGCCGCGCAGAGCACCACCGGCCAGAACGAGACGTCGGCTGCCGCGATCATCGGCCCGAGAGCGAGCAGGATGACCGTGGCGGGCACCAGAAACGACAGGAAGGCAACGGACTCGCAGAAGGCGAGCAAGCCCGCGATCAACGGCGTCCAGGCCTTGTGGGCCTCGATGAAGGCGAGCGACCACTGCCGAATTGCATCAAGGTCCATCAAGCCGCTCTATCGGGAAACCTTGGGGGAGTGAGGCAGCCGACCGAGGCTGCCTCACCAAATGGCCTTAACAGCCCGTTCAGTAGCTGTAGGAGCGGCGCGGATAGGCCTGGGGCGGCCCGTAGCCCGAGTTGCGCGGTTGCACACGTGAGCCATAGTCGATCTCGCGCCGGGCCTGACGATTGGCGAGGTAGCGGCCGCCGAGGCACCCCGCCACGGCGCCAACTACGCCGCGCTCGGCCAGGTAGTGGCCAGCCAGACCGCCGATGATCGCGCCTTTGATGCAGCCCTTCGCCTCCGCGGCCCCGACGCTCATGAGCGTCACGACAGCGATAACCGACGCTTGTCCGACAAGTCGCATGCTTTCACTCCTGGTTGTTGCCCGCTAGAACTGCCGCCGCCGTAAAAGCGTTCCTCCCGGCAAGGCCTGATCCGTGGCGCTGCTCCAGGCTGATGCAGGCGCAACGGATGAGTGCCTCTGGAATGCCCGCCACGGTACTTCGGCTCTATGGCTGGCCTGATGGTAGGAATGGCCCATCTGACAACCCGACCGCACCTTGCGGCCAGTCCTGGGCGGACCTGCCTCCGACGAGGTATTATGATACCGCTTCGATATCGAGGCGCGGGGATGAACCGATGTCATCTGCCGACCGGCTCGTGCGCGGCACGACGCCGTATCGCTCGCGCTCACGCGATGACGGTGGCGTGGCACACGTGCCCCGCAGGCCGGAACGTCCCGTGCCATCGCAGAACGTGCGAACGGCGGTCGGCGGCGTCGACGATCCCTGGCCGAACCCGGAGCGCGATCCCTTCGCGCCCCCGGAGCAGGTCGCGGTTCCCATCAGCCGCAACACCGACCTGCTGGAGCGGGAATTCGCGCACAAGCGCGTCTCGGAACAGGCCTCCCTCGTCGGCCGCGTGCTGCAGGAGGTATTCGAGCGGCGGGCGGGCCCGCGGGGTGGGGGCTCACCGGACGGCCGCGACCGCGTCGACCAGGCCGTCGCGCACGAGCTGTCACTCCTGCTGGCGATCGATGATGGCCGGCTCGTCGAGGGGCTGATCGCGCGCCTCGAGCGGGCCGTGGGCAGCGATGGTGCCCGCTTCCTCCACCTGGTCCTGGCGAACGGACGCGAGTTCGCGGAGATCTCGCGCGGGCTTGGGCGCGGGGATAGCCGGCAGTCGGTGGCCTTCGTGGCGGCGCGCTTCCGTGACCTCCTCGAGGCGATCGCCGCGGACTGGCTGGCCGAGCAGACCTTCGTCGGGCCCGAGCCCGAGGCAGTGCAGATACGCGGGCAGCCGTCGGCGCCGGCGCAGCCGGGCGACGACGCGAATTCAGGCCTTCCGGGTGGCAGACGATCCGATGGAACCGAGCGGTACCGGCCGGCGTGGAAGCGACGGCGGATTGAGCGGGAAATGCAGGGCGCGTTGGAGCGGCGGCCAGTGCGGGCGAAGAGGCTATAGCACTTCAGCGTCGCGGACGAACTACGCCTATGAACTTGGCCCGACCAGCCTGACTGTTTGGAGGGCCGCTCAGGGTGAGAAGTGGGCATTCGCCCAAACCCTCTCACATGGTGCCTCGCCGCCCCGAGCAGACCTTCGCCGACGGGCGTGTCGCAGAGCGCTGGCCGGTCAGTTGGGCATGAGTTTGCCCACCGCTTGCACCAACTCAGTGTCGAGGATCGGCTTCATCAACTTCGGGCGCGTGCGATAGTCAGAGCGGTCCGCGATCTGCTCCTCGCCCGTGGCAAACAGATACGGCACGCCATCCTCACGCAGCCGGTCCGCAATCAGGTAGACCTCTTCATTCCTAAGGTTCACGTCGAGCACCGCCGCGTCGAGCGAACCCGCTCCGATGAGTGCTAACGCCTGCTCCACGTCAGGAACTGGGCCGACCACGTCGGCACCTGCCTGCTGGAGGATATACTTAACGTCCATGGCGATGAAGTAATCGTCTTCCACCACCATTACGCGACGGTTGGACAACGGGAAACGAGGAATGAGGCATGAGGGCTCGGAAGCGCGCGGCATACCCCCACGCCTTATCGGCTTCGATCCGAACGCACATTGTCGTGGGTTAGGCGATCGGCAGCTCGATCCGACAGCGCACCCCGTCCCCACCGAGCACGAACTCGGTCCGGGCTTGCAGTGCATAGGCGAGAGCCTGCTCGATCAGCTCTCGCCCGTAGCCGCGCCGGCTTACCATCTCCGGGCGTACGTCTACTCCGCTCTCAACCCAACTGAGTGCCAAGCGCTTGCCTCCGTCATCGCTCGGGAGCAGCTCCCAGGCGACGGAGAGCCGGCCCACCTCGCCCTTCAATGCGCCGTACTTCACCGCGTTGGTGGTCAGTTCGTGCAAGGCGAGCGCGAATGTCTGCACCTGCGTTGAGGTGAGCTGCACCTCCGGACCCGAGATGGTTATGCGCCCACCTGGGCCGCCCAGATGCGCGGCGAACTCCGCATTCACGAGTGCCCGCACCTCGACGGCATCGCTGCCGGACTGGCTGAGCAGGGCTTGTGCCCGGCTGAGCGCCTTCAACCGCGTGGTAAAGCTCTCAACCGGCGCGCCTCGGCCGATGGTGCGGTTCGCGAGTGCCGTGACGAGGCCCAGGAGGTTGCGCGAGCGGTGTTGCAGCTCTTTGACCAAGATCTCCAGGCGCGCCTCCGTCTCTTTCTGATCCGTCACGTCCTGAGCGATGCCGCCCGCCCGCCAGACCTCTCCGCGCTCGTTCCTGATCGGGAAACCCGTGTCGTGGATCCAGCGCACGGTCCCGTCGGATGGGCGCACGATGCGATACTCGTTGATGAACCTGTCGCCACTCAGAACCCGCGGCATGCCCTGCGAAGCGCGCTTCCGGTCCTCCGGATGGACGAGCTCGAGCCAGCGGCCGAGATCGGCCATGACTCCCTCGCGCGGCTCGCCCCACATTTCCTCGAAGGCGGGGCTGAGATACTCGAGCTGACCGGTCTCGGCCTTGACGATCCAGAGCGTGTCTGCGGAAGTCTCCGCGAACGAACGGAAGCGTTCCTCGCTCTCGCGCAGAGCCGTCTCCGCCTCCCGGCGCCCGGTGACGTCCTGGCCGATTTTGAGGAAGCCTTTCAGCGAGCCGTCGGGACGGCACAGGGCCGTTGTCATCCCCTCGATGAACACGCGCGAGCCGTCCTTGCGGACATGCCAGCGCACGTTCGGCGCGGAACCTTCGCGAACGGCAATCTCGGTCTCCTTGGCATCCTCGCCCGCCTGTCGGTCCTCAGTCGTGAATATGATGGCTGCAGGCTGGCCGATGATCTCCTCGGCACTCCAGCCGAACACGGCCTGCGCACCATGATACCAGTCGGTGATCCTGTCCTGGGGATCGGTGGTGAAGATCGCGTAGTCGCGGGCGTTCTCGACCACGAGGCGGAAGCGTTCCTCGCTCGCGCGCAGGTTCCCCACCTTCTGCAGGCGATCGATGACAGGGCCCAGAATGGTGGCGTAGGTGCGAAGGAATTCAATGTCCTCCTGGCCGAAGTCGCGCGGCTCCGTTGCATCCACCTGCAGCAGCCCGTAGGCCTTCTGACCGGGCACGAAGATCGGTACGTTGGCGAGCGCGATCACACCGGCCCTCCTCATGAACGCCGGGACTTCGAAGCGCTCTTCCTTGCGGATGTCCTGGGTGATGACGGGCTTGCCCTTCTTGATCGAGAAGGTTTCAGACGAGCGTTCACTCATCGGCAGGCGTAGCTGGCCAACAATGCCGGGATCCCAGCCGACACCGGCGCGCACCAGGAGGCATTCTTCGCCCCTCTGGATTTCCAGGATCTTGGCGCGATGGGTGCCAAGGGCCTCTCCAACGAGGCGGCAGGCTTCGGTGAGGACCTCGTCGAGGTTGTCGCTGCGCAAGGCGAACTCGCCGAAGTCAGCCAGCACCTGCTGGCGCTTCAGCATCTGATCGTAGACGGGCATCACCTCTCCCCGGCACTGGTCGATCGGGCGCTCGTCAGTGCGGGCTACGGTTTAGAACCCGCGCAGCACTGCGATCATGTGTGTACGCGCGAGCCGACGCGCGATCCAAGCCATTCCGGGAGGGCTTGCTCGCCAGGAACGATCCAGACGGCCATCAGGCCTGCTTCGGGGGATGCCGCCACGTTCCGCATGCCTCAGCCTCTGAAGGCTCGGACGCTGTCGCGGACCTGCGCGTCCCGGCTTCGGCGCCTTGCCCCACCCGCGATCCCGAGGCCTTCGTGGCCGACAAGGAGCAGCTGGTCTGCGGCCCGGAACGGGCAGCCGGCGAGCTGGAGCTGTCGGGGGCCGTGGCCACGGCAATCGAGGCCGGCCGGCCCGGGCCGATCCGGCTCGGCGGCGTCGCCGTGGATGGCCGGCTGTTGGCGCTGATGTCCGGCGAGGACTTCGCGCTTCTCGCCCCGCACCTCGGACGCTGCACGCTGAAGAGGGGCGACGTTTTGGTCGAGGAGGACGGGCTGATCGAGCACGTCTCCTTCCCTGAAGGCAGCATCAGCTCGATCATCGCGAGTTCGCCCGAGGGCCTGAAGATCGAGGCGGGCATCGTCGGAAAGGAGGGCTGCGTTCCCCTCAGCGTCATCCTGGGGTCGGACCGCTCGCCGCATCGGATCGTGATCCAACTGGCGGACGGTGCTTACAGGATCGCCCGACCGGCCCTGATTGATGCCATCGAGGAGAGTGCGTCATACGGTTTCCGGATGATCGCTTCGCGATGCGGAAACCGGCCTCGCTCAGGCGCCGCGCGGGCTCGTGATACGGTTTCCGAAAGTGATCGTCCGGAAACCGCATCACTCCGAAACCTGCTGCTGCGCTTCGTGCAGGTACGCGGATTGCAGACGAACTTCACGGCCTTGTCGAACGCGGTGCATCCGATCGACGAGCGGCTCGCGCGCCGGCTGCTGATGTGCCACGACCGAAGCCCCACCAACGAGATGGCGCTCACCCACGATTTTCTGTCGCTGATGCTGGCCGTGCGCCGCCCGAGCGTGACGACGGCGCTGCACGTTCTGGAGGGCAACGGCTTCATCCGAACCGAGCGCGGCCATATTACGATCCGGGACCGTCGCGGGTTGGAGGAGTTCGCGCAGGACGCCTATGGCCGCCCCGAGGCCGAGTATCGCCGCCTGATCGGGCCTCTGGACTGAACGAGCACGCCGCGTCGCGGCTGCGCTGGCCGGGCCGGCCTTCGGGGTGAGGATGGCAGCCCGCCGACCCTGGCGGTCGCATCCCGCCGCCACGTCAAGGTTGGGCCAGCTCGGCTGCTGGAGAGCCGCCACGAGCGGTACGGCGCAGTTCGCACCGGGTCGGACGGCCGGAGACGGCTCGGGAGCACCCTTGTCACGGCGCTGCCCGCATGCACGCGATCAGGCCCTCTGCTTCGCGATCTGCTCCGACAAAGCCAAGGCCCGCTTGTTCGCACCAAGATCCGCCGCGTCATGCAGATAATCCGGATCGAAGTCGGCAAATTTCTTCAACCGTCTGACATCAGGAATCGTCACCCGACGATTCGCCACCGTCATTAAACCCAATTCCTTCAATGACTTCAAAACACGATTGACGTGAACATTGGACAGTCCAAAAATCTCTCCCAATTCCAGCTGTGTGAGATTGAAATCGTAACTGCCATCATCGGCAAGGCCGACCGCTTGCAAGCGCACAAGCAATTCACAAAAGAAATGCGCCACTCGTTTATCGGCCACTCGCCCCATATTCGCCAGCCACACCTGAGTTGTGCTGAGCTTGACGAGTGTTATCCACCAGAGAGCCCGCGCAATGCGTGGGTATAGGTCGATCAGATCGGCCATCGTCTGACGGGGAATATCCGCAACTTTGCAGGTCGTCAGCGCTGCCACCTCGGTCTGAAACATGAATGGCAACGGTGCGTGCCCGTCGCAGAGATCACCTGGAACAATCAGGGACAGGATCCGTCGATCGCCATCCGCCCAAATCTTGTATCTGCAGGCCATCCCCTCGACGATGAGATGCAAATTTTCCGCAAATTCACCATGGTAAATATTACTTCCCGCGGTTACTATTCGCTCCTTGAATTTTATACATCGCAAGGCTTCGATATCGCTATCTTTCAATACACCAGTTTGTTCAAGCTTTCTTATCAAAAGGTTGTGCATTTCGGTTACTCTTACTCAGGCTTGCACCATCGACCGTCATGCAAACCATTGAAGTCACGCACGCTTGCCGGGAAGATGCCTCCTCCTTGGCGGAGCAACGCCGGATCAGATGGCTCGTTCTGGCCAGCGTTGGTCCGCCCGCGAGCGCAAGGCCGTGTGTCAGCGCAATCCGTCCGGACGACCCAGACACCTCAAGTCCCCATCCACACCACCTCGAACCGCTCTCGGCGGGCCTTGGCATTCATCGTTTCACAGGCGACGCGAGCTTGCCGCTCCGAGGAGAAGGTCATCCGGACAAGCGGATCAGGGAAGCTCATATCCAGGATCTTCCAGAGCTTCGGGCAAAAACGAGCTTGATCCTCACGGTTGCTTGCCGCGATTTCCCTTCCGGAAACGACATTTGCGGGCTGCGGCAACATCTTCCGGCCCTCTTCATCGTCTTTTTCGATTGGATCTTTCACCGTCGTTGTGCGGCCCGCAATCCTCAACTCAGACCGATTGAACTTGCTTACGCTGTGGTGGCTTTTTGCGTCCTGGCAAGCCTGCCTGAAAAAGCGCAGCTGTAGCGCTGCGTCCCTTTGGGAAGCATAAGAGAAGCTTATCAGGCACTTACCCGTCTCTTTATCAATATATCTGACTGAATTTTCGATAATCTCCAGATATCCATAGCCGATATCTTCGTACTCAGCAGCCTGTAGGCCGCCGCGCGGCGTCATATGTTTTACGGTGCGCAGGCTCGGATGAGCGCCCATGTCCAGCTGCCTCCTCCCTCTTGCATGATGACACTTGGGCTAGCTTTTGGTTGCCGAATGTTCACACGGCAACGTCATTTGTTAACACACTATGTTTGATTGGCCAGCTCTTCGTGAAATCATGTAGCCCTCAATTGATCACGATCTCAGCCGTCCTGGAACCGCAGCCGATCTGGTCGGCGTTCAGCTTGACCTGGAGCCGCGGGCTGGCGGACCGTGGGGGCTGCTATTCCAGGAGATATTGATCAACGAGACCTTCAGCCGGCCAAGCCCGGTCGTGAGAGGCCTGTCTCACCCCGTACGCCGCCGGCGCACGAACGGCGTGTGTCCGGACGTGAGATCCATGGCGGTTCCGGTGGTCGAGCGACGGACGGGTCAAGCAGGCAACGCTGAGGGTAGCAGCCCGGCACCGGCGATGGGGGCGATCCGGTGGCTCTCGGCCGGCCGGCTCGCCAGCCCGCGGCGGCTGTCGGACGAAGCTGGGAGCCGTGAGTGGCCGCGGCCCTGGCGGCGGGAGAGTGACGATGACGAAGCACCTGACGCCCGGCATGGTGACCGGGCGGCAGGCATCACGGTGACTTGCGGGCGAGCCCAGCCGCGACCGATGCGCTCGAAGGGCCCGTTATCGGCGATCGCCTAGCCTCCGCCGGGTCTCGCGCCTTGCAGGGCTGCCGCGATCCGCTGCGTGAGGTCCGCGATCTGTGCCGCGGTGAGACCGCCACTCTCCGCACGGGCCGCCGATGGCGTGGGCCGCTGAACGCTCGCGCCTTGAGACACTGCAACTCTCGGCTGAACCGCGGCGACCGCATCCGGCAACCCCGCGCCCGAGCGCGTCGGATCGCCCAGATTCAAGGGTTGGGCGCTCTGCCGGAGGATGGAGAAGAGGTGATCGACCCTTGCGGCATTCCGGGCTTGGTATTGCGACGTGAAGTCCGGATTGTGCGCCAGCACCAATGCCGCCAATCCCGTGATGTGCGGCGCGGCCATCGACGTCCCGTCCCAGGCCACGAAGACATTCCCCGGAACGGATGAGACGATCGCCACGCCGGGTCCGGCGACCTCCACTTCCGGCCCGAAGCAGCTGAACCGCGGGAAGAAGACGCCGTCCGCCTGGACCGGGGTCAAGGGCAGGGAGGCGTGGTAGCTGTCGGCCGGGAACTCGCCGACCTTTCCGATGGCCGACACCGTGAGCACGTTGGGCGAACTCGCCGGATAGAGCACGGGCCCCGAACTGTTGCCGGCCGCCGCGATGCAGGCGACGCCCAGGGACTTCGCCTTGGACAGGTACGGCTCCACGATCGAGCTGATCTCCGCGATGGCCTGCGGATCCCCGCCCACCCCGCCGAGGCTGAGGTTCACGACGTCGATGTCGTGGTCGATGCAGTATTGAAGGGCCTTCACCAGATCGTCCGCCCGCCCTTCGGGCAAGACCCTCAAGGCGTGGACCTCCGCATCGGGAGCGAACCCCCTGACTCCGAAGGCATTGTCGGCCACGCCGCTGATGATCCCGGCGCAGTGTGAGCCGTGACCGATGGAATCGACTCTCCACGTATTCGCGTTGCTGCGCGGAAAATCGAACCCCGTCCTGACGTTCGAGAGGTCGCGGTGGCTCGCGTCGATGCCGGAATCGATGACGGCGATCTTGATGCCCTGACCCCGATAGTCGGCAGGCAACTTGTCGAGCCTCATGGCCCTCTGCCCCCAGCCGAAATTGTCCTGCGTCAGGAGGTTGCCGAATGTCGAAACCAGGGATCGCAACTGAATGGAGTTCACGGTCGTCTCGGACAGGGCCGGCCGTCTGATGAGGATGTTCCAGTAGCTATGGGCCGGCTGGATCATGATCCCGCGGATCGTCGACGCCGTCTCCTGCGCGAACGAGAACGAAGCGCGCCCGTTCTGATCCGTGATGCCCTGCGTCGTGCCGGTGCTGCCGTAAACGTAGATCTGCGTATTCGGCAGGGGCGCGGTCTCACCGAGCACTTCGATCGTGAATGCCAGCATCGCACCGACGGAATTGCCGACCGAGGGCGCCTGGAAGGCTGCGGCAAAGGCCGTGGATTGGGCATCGGCCATCAGCAAGGGCGGATTGGCCGTAACCAGGAATCGGCCTCCCGAGGTGGATTTGAGGGATTCCGCCTTCTCCGGGGACATCCGGGCCACGATGAGCTGCGGCGGCGGCGGGGAGTCGACCGTCGATACGGCCGTCAGCCCCTTCGGCGCGATCCTCTCGATGACCTCGAAATCAGGGCCGTCGAGCTGGTCCGCCAGCATCGAGAAATCCGGATTGGACAGCACGGAGAATTGCGGTGGCGCGACCGGCCGTCCGGCGAGAAGCGCGCCGAACTGGGTGTTCAGGAACGCCGCCAGATCGAGGGGCGGGGCGCGGGACGGATCGCTGACCTGAGCGATGAGGAATTCGTCGCGCTTCTGCGTGATGGGCACGGACTGGGCATTGTCGTGCCCGTTGCCGCTCACCGACGAGCCGTCATCGGAAGCCGAAGCGGCGGACGGGGACGCTGCCGTTCCCGCAGCCGACGTCGGCCGATCGGAATCGCCGGAAGCGCGCGTGCCTGAACGACTCGGAGGTGCAACCGTCTCGGAAACCGAAGCCTCCGCCTCGGAATTGCTCGCCGCCGTGGCTGATCCGGCCCTCGCCGTGGCCGTATCGGCCCGTATCTCGGAGCTCGACGGGCTCGTGGTTGTGTCCGTGGAATCAGGATTGCCTTGTCCCGCCGATCCTCTCCGCGTCCGATCTGCCATGACCTCTCTCCCATTGATTTCAATGCCATTAGTCTGGGGGCATCGTTGGAATCACGCCGGGATCCATAAGCTGAACATTCGGGACGATCTCTGCCTTTCCGGATAATTCGTTTTTCAACTGCTGCGCCAAGGCGCCCGTCATCTTCACGCTCATCAAATTGCCAGAGCCCGCAACGTCCGGATCGAGGACATCAACCCCTCCATCTTCCGCAATGCGCCGCCTGAGATCGTTCACATCGGCATCGGGTTGCGCCTTGATGCGAACCAGGAATTCTTCCTTCTGATCTGGACTGGCCATCGAATCATCCCCGTCGATCACCTTGAGGACAGCAGCAAAACACGAGCGAAGTTTGGAAATACATTCATCCCAGCTATTTTCACCATATACCTTGATTCAATGACTGCATATCTGCCCGTGCGCAGACTTGTTTGAACACTCGGCCACGGTTTGCCGTCAGGGATGGAAGCCGTCGCTGCTCTGGTTGGAACGGCCACGGCTCCCAGCTCGTCGCTTTCGCTTCGGCGCCGTCCCCGCATCCACTCCACGGGAGTGCTCTCGCGTGCCACCGCGGCAGGAGCACCGGACGCCCAGCGATCGGGGTCACCTCACAGGTCGCGGCGGCCTGTCCGCGGTTCACGGATGCCGACGCGCCGGCGATGTGTGTTCACCCCGAGGCCGTCATGGGCTTCAGTGCATCTGGTGAGCACCGAGATTGCTCGGCTGGGCTTGCAGGAAGCTCAGGGCGATCGGGCCGACGGTCTTGATCACGTCGCCGATGACGCTCCAGTCGAACTGCGCCCCCAGCTGCGGCTGACCGGCGTTCATGCCCGCCAGGCCCGGTGCTCCGGCCCGCTGGGCGCCCAGGCCACCCGGCTGGGCCTGCAGGAGGCTGAGCGCGATCGGCCCGACGGTCTTGAGCACGTCGCCGATGATGCTCCAGTCGAACTGAGCCCCGAGCTGCGGCTGCCCCGTGCTCAAGCCGGTCAGACCGGGCATCGTGGCGCGCTGGGCGCCCAAACCGCCCGGCTGGGCTTGCAGGAAGCTCAGGGCGATCGGGCCGACGGTCTTGATCACGTCGCCGATGACGCTCCAGTCGAACTGCGCCCCCAGCTGCGGCTGACCGGCGTTCATGCCCGCCAGGCCCGGTGCTCCGGCCCGCTGGGCGCCCAGGCCACCCGGCTGGGCCTGCAGGAGGCTGAGCGCGATCGGCCCGACGGTCTTGAGCACGTCGCCGATGATGCTCCAGTCGAACTGCGCCCCGAGCTGCGGCTGCCCCGTGCTCAAGCCGGTCAGACCGGGCATCGTGGCGCGCTGGGCGCCCAAACCGCCCGGCTGGGCTTGCAGGAAGCTCAGGGCGATCGGGCCGACGGTCTTGATCACGTCGCCGATGACGCTCCAGTCGAACTGCGCCCCCAGCTGCGGCTGACCGGCGTTCATGCCCGCCAGGCCCGGTGCTCCGGCCCGCTGGGCGCCCAGGCCACCCGGCTGGGCCTGCAAGAAACTGAGTGCAATCGGCCCGACGGTTTTGAGAACATCACCGACGATGCTCCAATCGAACTGGGGCCCAAACTGGCCGTTGCCAGAGGCTGCGCTAGTGTAAGCTGTCATGACCGTTTCCCCTGTTTGAAGGCTAATGTGAATGCCGAGCCGGCAAGTAAAAGGCTCGACCATTCCAGACCCAGCCAGCGGGTAACGTTAACGCCCACAAGCAAAGAAAAAGAGCACTTGCAGGCAAGCAAGTCTCGGTGGGCATGTACAAATACTACTCGCCCTCAAATTGCATGTCTAGTACACAATCAGCTGCTGCATACAAAATGTGCAAGCTAAAGCAGCATGCATTGCTCTCTGAAAGCTTAGCAATGCACTCGCAATACATCAAACGAATGACGAGGACCGCAATCGAGTGGACGAAAACCGTGTCCCGCAAGGTCGAATGGCACACGATTGGGCGCGAGCCCGGCACGCTTCACGCTGCATCAGGGCGTCGCGGAACGGGCGGCTCCGCGCGCGAAGACCCTCGCCCGATCAGGTGTCCGACCGATCCGTCCTCTCCGCCGCCTCGATCGCGGCAAGGTGGGCCGCGATGAGATCATGGTGCGACTGCCACTCCTGCTGCGTGCATTCCAGAGCCGCCAGAAGGTCTTCGGCAAGGCCGACGTCGCAGCCGCCCTGGCGCAGCATCGTGATGCGCCTGCGCTGCTCGTCGATCCGGCGGCGACCGTCCGTGAGGTGCTTTTCCGAGAGCGCCAGGAGAGCCGCCTCCCGATCCCAGGCACTGCGTGTGCTCATCACGGTGGCCTCGTATCGCCCACCGATCTTAGACCGGCGCGCCGCAGGCGGGAATCCGCTCAGTTTCGCAGACGCGCCATCATCGCCTCGGCCAAGGCCAGATCCTCGGGCGTGTTGAGGTTCAGGAACGGATCGACGGGATCGGAGGACCATTCCGCCTGCGCGGCGCCATGCCCGGCGATCCACTGGCCGACGCGGCGCAAGCCGCCGTCCAGCGCCGCGCGCAGGTCCTGGCGCAAGGCCACGGGCCAGAGGCCATCCACGAAATGCGAGCGCCCATTCGACACCGCCGTGGCGAGGGGAAGCCCCGCACTCGCGCGGGCGGCATGGAGCCGGGCTACGAAATCCGCAGGCAGGAAGGGCGTGTCGCCCGCGACGCTCGCCACGAAGCGCACCTCCGGCACGTGTTCGGCCGCGTAGTCGAGCGCCGCGAGCACGCCGGCGAGGGGGCCTGCGGCTCCGGCGACCGGATCGGGCACGATCGGGCCCGGGAAGAGGCCGGCGAAGCGGGCCGGGTCGCCGTTTGCGTTCAGGATCACCCCGGCCGGGCATTGCGGCGCGAGGCGGGCCGCCACGCGTTCCAGCAGGGTCGGTCCGCCGAGCCGCAGCAGGGGCTTGTCGCCGCCGCCCATCCGGCGGGCGAGGCCGCCGGCCAGGATCACCCCGAGGGTCGGCGGGGCCGCGCTCACTCGATGACGATCCGGGGCGGGGTGCGGCCCGCGGGCGCGCCGGACAGGCCCGCCCAGAGCCGGGCGGCGATGTCCCGGTAGATCGCGGCCTGCGGTCCGTCCGGATCGACCGCCACGACCGGGCGGCCCGCATCCGAGGATTCCCGGATCGTCATGGTCAGCGGCACCTCGCCGAGGAAGGGCACGCCGAGGCGCTCCGCCTCCTCGCGGGCGCCTCCATGCCCGAAGATGTGCGAGGCGCCCCCGCAATGCGGACAGATGAAGGTCGCCATGTTCTCGACGATGCCGAGGATCGGCACCTCGACCCGCTTGAACATCGCCACGCCGCGCCGGGCGTCGATGAGCGCGAGATCCTGCGGCGTCGAGACGATCACCGCGCCCGCGAGCGGCGTCGCCTGGGCGAGGGTGAGCTGCGCATCGCCGGTGCCCGGGGGCATGTCGACGACGAGCACGTCGAGTTCGCCCCAGGCCACCTCGCGCAGGAGCTGGGTCAGGGCCGATTGCACCATCGGGCCGCGCCAGATCATCGCCGTATCGGCCTGGATCAGGAAGCCGATCGACATCACCGGCATGCCGTAGCCGTCGAGCGGCACGATGCGCTGGCCCTGCGGGGTGCTCACCGTCTCGGGCTTCCGGTCGAGGCCGAGGAGCTTCGGCACCGAGGGGCCGTAGATGTCCGCGTCGAGGAGGCCGACCTTCAGGCCCCGCGCCTTGAGGGCGAGGGCGAGGTTGCAGGCCGTGGTCGACTTGCCGACGCCGCCCTTGCCGGAGGCCACCGCGATGATGTGGCGGATGCCCGGCAGCGCCGGGCCGGGCCGCGGGCCGGCCCCGCCGGGACCGGGCGGACGCGCCGCCGCGGGCGCCGCGCCCTGCGACCGCTCGGCCGTGAGGCTCGCGAGCGCGCTCTTGACCCCACCGATTTTCAGGACGGCGATCTCGGCCGCTTGGCGCACCGCCTCGAAGGCCTTGGCCTCGCTCGGGTCGATGCCGATCGAGAACATCACCCGGTTGCCGGCATCGATCACGATCTCGGAGAGGCGCCCCGAGGCGGGCAGCGGGGTGCCCTTCGCATCCACCGTCACGCCCGACAGCGCCCTCAGCACGTCCTCACGGGTGATCGTCACGTCTCTGTACTCCTCGCGGGACGCCCGGGCGGACGCGAGCGGCGCCCGGTTCATCCGTCCGTGTAACCCCAGATGTCCATGTAACCCCAGATGTCCATGTAGCCCGAGGTGGCGGAAACACCAGGGCCGGCCCGCTCCCGGCTCAATGCGGCCGGGCCGGAAGATGGCACACCTGCATGGGGCCGCGCACCAGGGTGCCGTCGCCCCGCCGGTACCGCCCACGGCGGACATGCCGGCAGCCCGGCGGCCCCGGCAGCCGCCGCACCCGCTCCACATGGACGGCACCCGCACGCCGCCCCGAGAAATCGTATCCGCCGATCCGGACGTTGCCGCCGAGGCGCACCTCGGCCCCGGCCGGGGAGGCGAGCCCCAGCACCGTCGCCACGACGAGCCCGCCCCAATGCGCGCGCCCCATGTCTCGATCCTCCCTCGCTCCGGCCCGGCCGACGCGGTGCCCGCGCCACCGTTCCGTGTGCTGCACCGCACCGCGACCGCGGCAGCGTCGCCGTATCCCCGGTTCATCCACAGCGCCATCCACAGACCGGGAGGCTTCCATGCGCGAGCGGATCGAGGATCTGGGCTTCATCATGACCATCGCCACCGTGGCCCTGATGGGAAGCCTGCTCACCAGCCTGTTCGCCTGATCCGGTTTCCGGACGCGACGGGCGCCCTGGACACGGCGCGCGTTTCGGCCGAAGGGACCGTCACCCACACGCGCAAGGAGGGACGATGCCGCTCTCGGTGATGACGCTGCGGAGATTCGCCTTCGCCGCCGGATGCCTCTGCATCCCGGTCATCGTCTGGCTGTCCCTGATCCCGAAGGAATGGGAGCTGCGCACCGGTGCCGCCGGGCAGATCGAGCACGTGATCGCCTATGCGGGAACCGGCGCGCTCCTCGCGATCGGGCTCGCGCGTCCGGCCGGCTGGCGGCTGTTCACGATGCTGGCGGCGCTCGCCTGCGTGATGGAGGTGGGCCAGATCTGGGTGCCGGGCCGCACCTCCCAGGTCATCGACGCGGTAGCGAGCGTCAGCGGGGCGGGCCTCGGCGTGCTCGCCGGGTCCGCCCTTCACCGCCTCATCGGGCGGCGCCTCGCCTGAGAGGATCAGATGGAGCGGATCGCGCCGCCATCGACCCGGATCATGCTGCCGGTGACGTAGGAGGCCCGCTCCGAGGCGAGGAAGCAGGCGACGTCGGCGAATTCCTGCACCCGGCCGTAGCGCTTGGCGGGGATCGCCGCGCGGGCCGCCTCGGCGATCTCGGCCGGAGTCTTGCCCTGGGCCTTGGCGTTGGCGGCGTCGAGTTCACCGGTCCGGTCGGTCTCGATGCGGCCGGGCAGGATCATGTTCACCGTCACGCCCTCCGCCGCCACCTCGCTCGCCAGCGTCTTCGCCCAGCCGGCCAGGGAGGCGCGCAAGGCATTCGACATCACGAGGTTGGGGATCGGCTGCTCGACGCCGCTCGACGCCACGACGAGGACGCGGCCGAAGCCCGCCTGCCGCATCCCCGGCAGAACGAGGCCCGCGAGGCGGATCACCGGTACCACCATGGCGTCGAACTGGGGCGCCCAGGCCTCGGGTGCGACCTTGGTCGCCTGGCCGGCGGGCGGGCCGCCCGTGTTGGCGACCAGGATGTCGACGCCGCCGAGCTGCTCCTGCGCCGCGGCGTGGATCGCCTCGACGCTGTCCTTGAGGTCGCCCGCGAAGGCGAAGGCGCGGCCCTGGCCGCGGGCGTTGATGGCGGCCACCGCCTCGTTCAGGCGATCGCCGCTGCGCGCCGCCAGCAGCACGTTCGCCCCCTCCGCCGCGAGCCCCTCGGCGATGCCGCGGCCGAGGCCGCGGCTGGAGGAGAGAACGACGGCGCGCTTGCCCTTCAGGCCCAGATCCATGGATGCATGCTCCTGCTTGCTTCGTCCCGATCACTTCGTCGCGGCGAGCGCGGCGAGCCAGCGCTCGGCCTGTGCGCGCACATTGGCGGGCGCGGTGCCGCCGTAGCTGGTGCGGCTCGCCACCGAGTTCTCGACGCCGAGCACGTCGTAGATCGCCGCCGTGATGCGCGGCTCCTCGGCCTGCATCTCGGCGAGCGGGAGGGCTTCGAGGCCGACGCCCTTCGCCGCCGCCGCGCCGACGAGGCGGCCGGTGACGTGGTGGGCGTCGCGGAAGGGCAGGCCGAGTTCGCGCACCAGCCAGTCGGCGAGGTCGGTGGCGGTGGCGTAGCCCGATCCGGCCGCGGCCTTCAGCACCTCCGGCACCGGCTCGAGATCGCGCACCATCCCGGCCATCGCGGCAAGGCACAGCGAGAGGGTCAGGAGCGCGTCGAAGGTGCCCTCCTTGTCCTCCTGCATGTCCTTCGAATAGGCGAGCGGCAGCCCCTTCATGACGATGAGCAGGCCCGAGAGTGCGCCGATCACCCGGCCGGCCTTGGCCCGCACCAGCTCGGCGGCGTCGGGATTGCGCTTCTGCGGCATGATCGAGGAGCCGGTGGTGAAGCGGTCGGAGAGCTTCACGAAGCCGAACTGGGCCGAGGTCCAGATCACGATCTCCTCGGCGAAGCGCGACAGGTGCATCGCCGCGATCGCGGCGGCCGAGAGGGCTTCGAGGGCGAAGTCGCGATCGGCCACGGAATCGAGGGAATTGGCGGTCGGCCGGTCGAAGCCGAGCGCCGCGGCCGTGGCGTGCCGGTCGATGGGGAACGAAGTCCCGGCGAGCGCCGCGGCGCCGAGCGGGCACTCGTTGAGCCGTGCGCGGGCATCGCGGAAGCGGCCGCGGTCGCGTCCCAGCATCTCCACATAGGCGAGGAGATGGTGGCCGAAGGTGACGGGCTGGGCCGATTGCAGGTGGGTGAAGCCCGGCATCACGGTGCCCGCGTGCTTGAGGGCCGTCTCGGCCAGCGCCCGCTGCAGCTCGGCGGCCTGGGCGTCGAGTTCGTCCAGGGTGTCGCGCACCCACAGGCGCATGTCGGTGGCGACCTGATCGTTGCGCGAGCGCGCGGTGTGCAGGCGCCCTGCCGTCGGGCCGACGATCTCGCGCAGGCGGCTCTCCACATTCATGTGGATGTCTTCGAGCGCGCGCGCGAAGGTGAAGGCGCCGGACTCGATTTCCGCCTGAACCGTCTTGAGGCCGGCCTCGATCGCCGCCACATCGGCCTGCGGCAGGATCCCCGTCTTGCCCAGCATCGCCACGTGGGCCAGCGAGCCCCGGATGTCCTGGGGGGCGAGGCGCTTGTCGAAGCCGATGGAAGCGTTGATCTCCTCCATGATCTCGGCGGGGCCGCTCGCGAAACGCCCGCCCCACATCCGGTTGCTCATGTCCGCACCTCGTCTCGCCGTCACGCCCCTCCGCCTCGCCCTGGGAGGCGGGGTCCTTGCCGCAGGGCTTGCGCTCGGGGCCGCCCTATACGCCAGGGGCGGCCACGGCAACAGCGGCACCTGCGCGACCGCCGCCGCGACCGCCGCCCGGGTGGCGCCGCTCGCCCGCGGCGAGGTCGCCGCGCTCCAGGTCGATCCCGCCCCGCAACCCGCGCCGGCCCTGGCCTTCACGGGTCCGGACGGCAAGCCGCGTAGCCTCGACGACCTCAAGGGCCGCACCGTGCTCCTGAACCTGTGGGCGACGTGGTGCGCGCCCTGCAAGGCCGAGATGCCCGCCCTCGACCGACTTCAGGCGGCCCTCGGGAGCAGCGATTTCGAGGTGGTGGCCCTCAACGTCGACACCCGCAACCTCGACAAGCCGCTGACCTGGATGAAGGAGAACCGGATCGAGCGGCTCGCCTACTATTCCGATTCCGCGGGCGGCGTGCTGCCGGTGTTGCAGAAGAGCGGGGCGGTGGTCGGTCTGCCGACGACGCTCCTGATCGACAGGGCCGGCTGCGAGATCGGCGTGATGAAGGGCCCGGCCGAATGGGCGAGCGAGGACGCGCTCAAGCTGGTACGGGCGGCGCTCGGGGCGGGGTAACCCCTGCCGGCGCCCGGAGGGGACGCTTCCCTGGGGGCGCCTGGAAGCCCTCGTGTGCCCAGCTCAGACCGTCACCGGGCCGGGTCTTCCCGCCGGCCCCGGACATCCGATCGCCCCGGGCGTCGATCGACAGGCGCTCGCCTATCGACAGCCGGCTGACCTCCGCCGCATCGAGCGGGGCGGGCATCTTGACGCCCGGGAGAGCGCGGAACCCGTCGACCACGAACACGCGATCGGAGAATCCCTGCGTCCTGCGCGCCTTGCAGGACCTTCACCGTCCGGGCGTCCGCCTGGTCGGCCTGAACGATCACCATCTGTTCCATGTCCGGCCTGCGAGACGCCGCCCGGGAGACGCAAGCTCAAGTGTCCGGCTGACAAGCCGGGAGTGCTAAGGACGCGCGTCGCGCCGTGACGGCCGATCGCGCTCGGCGAGAATGGTCCGGCACGGGAAAGCGCCGCTCGTCGGCCCGTGCTCTGTCGTTGAACGCACTCTGGATTCCTGGCAGGGCCCGCATCATGACCGCCCCGTCCCGCATCCGCCGCGTCCCGCGCCCGCTCTCCGCCCTGCGCAGTCTCCTCGCCAGCAGCGCGGGCGGCGGCGTCGTGCTGATGGCGAGCGCCTTGCTCGCGCTGATCGTCGCCAATGGCCCGCTCGGGGAGACATACGCCCACGCGCTCCACGCCGAGATCGGGCCCCTGAGCCTGCTCCACTGGATCAACGACGGGCTGATGGCGGTGTTCTTCCTGCTGGTCGGGCTGGAGATCAAGCGCGAGTTCCTGGACGGGGGCCTGCGCACGTGGCCGGACCGGGCCCTGCCCGGCATCGCGGCGCTCGGCGGCATGATCGCCCCGGCGCTGGTCTACGTCGCCCTCAACTGGCACACGCCCGCGACCCTCCGGGGCTGGGCGATCCCCGCCGCCACCGACATCGCCTTCGCGCTCGGCGTGCTGGCGCTCCTCGGCGCGCGGGCACCGGTCTCGCTCAAGATCTTCCTCACCGCGCTCGCCATCCTGGACGATCTCGGCGCGGTGCTGATCATCGCCGTGTTCTACACCGCCGACCTGTCCTGGCCGATGCTGGGGCTCGCGGCCGGCATCCTGGCGATGCTCTTCACCCTCAACCGGGTCGGGTCACGGCGGCTCGGGCCCTACCTCATCCTCGGCGCGGCGCTCTGGCTGGTGGTGCTGCGCTCGGGGCTCCACGCGACGGTGGCGGGCGTGCTGCTCGCGCTCGCGATTCCCTGCCGCCCGAGCCCGGGCCGCCCGGACGACACCCACTCGCCCCTGCACGCGCTGGAGCACGCGCTCCAGCCCCTCGTCGCCTACGCCGTCGTGCCGATCTTCGGCTTCGCCAATGCGGGCGTGTCGCTGACGGGGCTCGGCCTCGGCGTGCTCCTCGCCCCGGTGACGCTCGGCGTCGCGCTCGGCCTGTTCGTCGGCAAGCAGATCGGGGTGTTCGGCGGGGTCTGGCTCGCGGTGCGGACCGGGCTCGCGAAGAAGCCCGCCGGCGCCACTTGGCAGCACGTCTACGGGGTGGCGCTGCTCTGCGGTATCGGCTTCACCATGAGCCTGTTCATCGGGGCGCTCGCCTTCGCGTCCCGTCCGGATCTCGAAGCCGAGACCAAGCTCGGCGTGCTCGTGGGCTCCCTGCTCTCGTCGCTCGCCGGAGCGCTGGTGCTGTCGCTCGCGGCGAGGAAGGTGCCGGCCGCGGAGTAGCTGGTCCCCCGCGTCTCAACCTCCGCCAAGCGAGAAGCGAGGGGCGCTCAGTTCACCTCCACCTGCACCACCCCGGGCACCGCCCGCAGGGCGCCCGCGACCTGGGGCGTCGCCTGGTAGCGGTCCCGCAACCGCACCTCGACCTCGCGCTCGCCGCCGTCGAGGATGAGGATCAGCGAGACCTCGCCCTCGCCGCGCACGGTCAGGCGCTGCTGCACGCTGGCGATGGGGCGCTCGTCGCGCAGGTAGATCCGCATGCCCTTCTGATGGCGGGCGACCGCCTGGTCGAGGGGTTCGCAGGTCTGGATGCGGGCGCGCACGTCCTCGCCCTCGGCGCTCGCCTGGAGCTGCAGGGCCAGGGCCCGGCCGGGCTCGAGGAGTTCGCGGTACTGTTGCAGCCCTTCCGAGAACACGATCGCCTCGAAATGGCCGGTCTGGTCCGAGAGGTTGACGATGCCGATCTTGTTGCCGGTCTTGGTGCGCCGCTCCGAGCGGTCGAGCACGGTGGCGGCGACGCGCCCCACGCTGTTGCCCGCCCGCACCGAGCGGCAGAACTCCACCCAGGTCTGGACGCGGAGCTTCCTGAGCAGGTCGCCGTACTCGTCGAGGGGATGGCCCGACAGGAAGAAGCCGACCGCCTCGTACTCCTTCTTCAACCGGTCGGCCGCCGGCCAGGGATCGTAGGCGGGGATGCGCAGGGCCACATCCGCGGCGGCGACGCCGCCGAACATGTCGGTCATGCCCACCGACTCGGCCTCGATCGCTCCCTGGGCGAGGCGCATCATCGGCTCGACCGCCGCGAAGGCCCGGGCCCGGTCGGGCTCGATCTCGTCGAGGGCGCCGGCGCCGACCAGGCTCTCCAGCGTGCGCTTGTTGACGAGGCGCGGGTTGAGGCGGCGGGCGAAATCGCCGAGGTCCCGGAACGGCCGGTCGCCGCGCGCCTGGACGATCGCCTCCACGGCCGAGCGCCCCACACCCTTGATGGCCGCGAGCGCGTAGCGGATCGTGCCGTCATGCACCTCGAAGGTGACGCCGGAGCGGTTCACCGAGGGCGGCTCGACCTTGATGTCGAGGCGCTGCGCGTCCTGGCGCAGCTCGGCGAGCTTGTCGGTGTCGTCGAGGTCCTGGGACATCGAGGCCGCCAGGAACTCGACGGGGTAGTTCGCCTTCAGGTAGGCGGTCTGATAGGTGATCAGCGCGTAGGCCGCCGCGTGCGACTTGTTGAAGCCGTAATCGGCGAACTTGGCGAGCAGGTCGAAGATCTCGTTGGCCTTGGCCTTGTCGAGGCCGCGCTCCATCGCGCCCTTGAGGAAACGGTCGCGCTGGGCGTCCATCTCCGCCTTGATCTTCTTGCCCATGGCGCGGCGCAGGAGGTCGGCGTCGCCCAGCGAGTAGCCGGCGAGCACCTTGGCCACCTCCATCACCTGCTCCTGGTAGACGATGATGCCGAAGGTCTCGGCCAGGATCGGCTCCAGCTTGGTGTGGGGGTACCACGCGGCCTCGTTGCCGGCATCGCGCCCGAGCTTGCGCTCGCAATAGACCGGGATGTTGGCCATCGGGCCCGGCCGGTAGAGGGCGACGAGGGCGATCAGATCCTCGAAGCGGTCGGCGCACATCTCGACGAGCGCCTTGCGCATGCCCGCCGATTCCACCTGGAACACGCCCACCACCTCGCCCTTGCGCAAGCGCTCGTAGGTGCGCGCGTCGTCGATGGGCACGGCGGCGAGGTCGATCTCGATCCCGCGCTGCTTGAGCAGGTCGGTGGCGCCGCGCAGCACCGTCAGGGTCTTGAGGCCCAGGAAGTCGAACTTCACGAGGCCGGCCTGCTCCACCCACTTCATGTTGAACTGGGTGACGCGCATGCCCGTCTTCGGGTCTCGGTAGAGCGGCACCAGCTCCTCGAGGGGCCGGTCGCCGATCACCACGCCCGCCGCGTGGGTGGAGGCGTGCCGGTGCAGCCCCTCCAGCTTCTTGGCGATCTCCATCAGCCGGGCGACCACCGGCTCCTCCTCCATGGCGCTCTGGAGCCGCGGCTCGCCCTCGATCGCCTGGGCCAGGGTGACGGGGTTGGCCGGGTTCTGCGGGACGAGCTTGGTGAGCTTGTCGACCTGCCCGTAGGGCATCTCCAGCACGCGGCCGACGTCGCGCAGCACGCCGCGGGCGAGCAGGGTGCCGAAGGTGATGATCTGCGCCACCTGCCGCTCGCCGTAGCGGCTCTGCACGTACTCGATGACGCGCTCGCGCCCGACCACGCAGAAATCGATGTCGAAATCCGGCATCGAGACGCGCTCGGGGTTGAGGAAGCGCTCGAACAGCAGGCCGAAGCGGAGCGGATCGAGGTCGGTGATGAGGAGCGACCACGCCACCAGCGAACCCGCGCCCGAGCCGCGGCCCGGCCCGACCGGAATGTCGTTCGCCTTGGCCCACTTGATGAAGTCCGAGACGATCAGGAAGTAGCCCGGGAATTTCATCTTGGTGATGATGCCGATCTCGTAGGCGAGACGGTCCCGGTAATGCTGCTCGGTGAGCCCCTCGGCGGGGCCCGCCTGGGCGAGGCGGCGCTCCAGCCCGGCCTCCGCTTGGCGCTTCAGCTCGCCCGCCTCGTCGAGAAACTCGGCGGCCTCGGCGGGGGCGCTCCCGGCCGGCAGGCCGAAGCTCGGCAGGATCGGCTTGCGGGTGCGCACCCGGTAGGCGCAGCGCATCGCGATCTCGACCGTCGCCGCGAGGGCGTCCGGCAGGTCGCGGAACAGCTCGGCCATGCTCGCGCGGGTCTTGAAGGCGTGGCGCGGCGTCAGCCGGCGGCGCTTCTCGTCCGAGACGATGCGCCCCTCGGCGATGGCGAGCAGCGCGTCGTGCGCCTCGTAATCCTCCGGCTTGGCGAAGAACGGCTCGTTGGTGGCGACGAGGGGCAGCCCGTGCCGGTCGGCGAGCGCGATCAGCTCCGCCTCCACCGCCCGCTCGTCGGGCAGGCCGTGGCGCTGGATCTCCACGTAGAGGTGATCCTCGCCGAAGGCCTCCACGAGCCGCGCGAGGCGCGAGGCGGCGTGCTCCGGCCGCGCCGCCCGCAGGCACGAATCGAGCGGGCCGGTGAAGCCGCCGGTGAGCGCGATCAGGCCCGGGGCGCAGTCCTTCAGGGCCTCCACCGGCACCCGGGGCGATTCGCCGAGGGGCCCGTCGAAATAGGCGAGGCTCGCGAGCTTCAGGAGGTGGCCGTAGCCGGTCTCGTCACGCGCGAGCAGCACGAGGTTCGGCAGGGGCGGCGGCCCGCCGCGCTGGCCCGGCTCCGGCACCTCGAACTGCACCGAGAGCTGGATGCCGGCGATCGGCTGGATGCCACTGCCCGCCGCCTTCTCGGAGAATTCGAGGGCGCCGAACAGGTTGTTGGTGTCGGTGAGCGCGAGCGCCGGCTGCCGGTCGGCCGTCGCCGCCTTGACGAGGTCGCCGATCTTCAGCGCCCCCTCCAGCAGCGAGTAGGAGGAGTGGGTGTGGAGGTGAACGAAACCGACGTCCTTGAGCACCCGCACGCGCCGTTCTCCGTCTCGCACGGCCGGAGAGACGCCCGGCCGGGCCGCGAACGTTTGCAGCAGCGCTTGCCGGAGTCACGCCACACCGGGGCGGGATTCACAGGCTCTTCGCACGAGCGCTCAATGCAGTGGCGCCAGCGCCACGGCCCAGAAGGCCACCGCGCCGGCCAGAAGCCCCATCGCGGCGATCTCCGTGACTCCGAGGAGGACTTTGCGTAGGATCATGGGAGCAGCCTTCGTTCGCTGTCGGGACCATGTTTGTTCGCTTTCCGTTCGCAGTCAAAGGGGGCTGCACGGCGATCCGGTCCTGCGGTAAACGATCGGTGAACAACCGGCGATCGATCGCGCGCGATCGGAACTGAAGCGGCCGCATCGGACGCTGCGTTGCGGCGCCGGGAGCGGCGGCCTATCTAAGCGCGACCGTTTCGGTGGAGCGGCGCGGGCCCCGCGCCCTTCGCCCGCCGGATCCAGAGAACAACCGACGACGAGGTGGCGCATGGCGCGCGACGAGTCCGACGCGACCCCGCTCACCACGCGGGACGCACTGATCGAGTGGTTCGCGCAAGGCGAGAAGCCGAAGGACGCCTTCCTCATCGGCACCGAGCACGAGAAGGTGCCGTTCTACCGCGCCGACCTCGCGCCCGTGCCCTACGAGGGCGAGCGAGGCATCGGCGCGCTCCTCGACGGCGTGCAGCGGGCGACCGGCTGGGAACCGATCATCGATGCGGGGCGGGTGATCGGGCTCGCGGCGGCCGAGGGCGGCGGCGCGATCTCCATCGAGCCCGGCGGCCAGTTCGAGCTCTCCGGCGCGCCGCTGCCCGACGTGCACGCGACCAGCCTCGAACTCGCCCAGCACCTCGACGCGGCGCGCGCGGCCGCCGACCCGCTCGGCATCGGCTTCCTCACCCTCGGCATGAGCCCGAAATGGACGCGGGGCGAGACGCCCGTGATGCCGAAGAGCCGCTACCGCATCATGCAGGCCTACATGCCGAAGGTCGGAACCCTCGGCCTCGACATGATGCTGCGCACCGCCACCGTGCAGGTGAACCTCGATTTCGCCTCGGAGGCCGATATGGTGCGCAAGATGCGCGTCGGCCTCGCCCTGCAGCCGGTCGCCACCGCCCTGTTCGCCAACTCCCCCTTCACCGACGGGCGGCCGAACGGGTTCCTGTCGCGGCGCTCCGAGATCTGGCGCCACACCGATCCCGACCGCACCGGCATGCTGCCGCGGGCCTTCGAGCCCGGCTTCGGCTACGAGGCCTATGCGGACTGGCTCCTCGACATGCCGATGTATTTCGTGAAGCGGGGCGAGACCTACCACGACGTCAGCGGCGCCTCCTTCCGCGACCTGATGGAGGGGCGGCTCGCCGCCCTGCCGGGCGAGCGCGCGACCCGCTCCGACTGGGCGAACCACGCCTCGACCGCCTTTCCGGAGGTGCGCCTGAAGCGCTTCCTGGAGATGCGCGGGGCCGATGTCGGCGATCCGGGCATGATCGCCGCCCAGGCGGCCTTCTGGGTCGGGCTCCTCTACGACGACGCGGCCCTCGACGGCGCCCTCGACCTGATCGACGGCTGGGACGCCGCCGCCCGCGAGGCTTTGCGGGCGGAGGTGCCGCGCCTCGGGCTCGCGGCCGAGATCGGCGGACGCAGCGTGCGCGAGGTCGCCCGCGACGCGCTCGGCCTCGCGGAGGCCGGCCTCAAGGCGCGGGCCCGCCGCGACGGGCAGGGGAGGGACGAGACGCTCCACCTCGCCCCGCTCCACGCCATCGCGGCGAGCCGGACCCGGGCGGAGGACCTGCTCGCCCTCTACGAGGGGCCATGGAACGGCTCGGTCGATCCGGCCTTCGGCGCCTGCACCTTCTGAGCCGGGCATCGCGGCCGGATCCCGGGCGTTGTCCCCAGCGAAACCGTCAAGCTGGCCCTTGTGGTGCGTTTCCGCACAGTTCTCCTGCGACGTTCGGGCTCCTATGGTCAGAATGACGCAGACCTCTACAGGGCGCGCCGGCGGCAAGTCCGGCGAGACCTGCGGGAGATGCCCATGACGGGTCGATGACCCGGGAACGAGATCTGTCCCTGACCGTTCTTAAGCCCGAACGGGTCGCGAGAGCCGCCAGGCCCGAGACCCCTACCAGGAGAATGATCATGTTCCGCATGAAGTCCCTCGCCCTGGCCGGCACGGCCGCCGTGGCTCTCGGCGCAGGCGTGGTCGGCTCGGCGCAGGCGGCGCCCCTCCCGGCCGCGAGCGCGGCGGCGGTGGCCGGTGCGCCGGCGGCCGTGGACCAGGTGCGGTGGCGTGGCGCCTATTACGGCGGCGGCTACCGGGGCTACGGCTATCGCGGCGGCTACGGCTATCGCGGCTACGGCTATCGCCGGAACGTCGGCGGCGCGCTGGCGGCCGGCGCGGCGCTCGGCCTGATCGGCGGCGCCATCGCGGCGAGCGCGGCCCCGTCCTACGGCTATTACGGCGCCCCGGCCTACGGCTACAGCTACGGCTATCCCGCCTACGGCTACCCGGCTTACGGCTATCCCGCCTACGGCTACGGCTATTACGGCTACTGAGTCCGGCTTCCCGGCTCGACCGGCGGCCCGGCGCACCCTGCGCCGGGCCGTTTCGCATGGATGATCCCCCGCGTGAGCGACCCCGACGACCTCGACCTGCGCGGGCTCAAATGCCCGCTGCCGGTCCTGCACACCCGCAAGGCCCTGCGCCGCCTCGCCCCCGGAGGCCGCCTCGTCGTCCGCTGCACGGATCCGCTCGCGGCCATCGACATCCCGCACCTCCTGCACGAGACCGGAGACCGACTCGACGCGCAACGGTCCGAGGACGGCATCCTCGTCTTCGAGATCCGCCGCGGCGAGCGCGCCTGACGCGAATGGGCTTGGTTCCCTGCGCCGGGCCCCCGTATTGCATCGGCCTGCGCCGCATGGCGGCGCCCGCGCCGACCGTCCAACCCTCTCCCTCGCGAGACATGCCATGACCCGCTGCTTCGCCCCGACCCGTCACGCCGGAGCCCGCCCGTGAGCCGTCCCCGCATCACCGGAACGCGCCCCCTCTACGAGGGCTGGGGCCGCTACGTCATGGCCGAGGTGCAGCTGCCCGATGGCAGCACGATCACCCGGGAGGTGGAGGATCATGGCCGCGCGGTCACGGTCCTCCCCTACGATCCCGAGCGCCGCACCGCCCTGCTGGTGCGCCAGTTCCGGGCGCCCCCCTGCATCGTCGACGGCAGCGTGGATATCCTCGAGGCGCCGGCGGGCTGCCTCGACGAGGACGACCCGGCGGCCTGTGCCCGCCGGGAGGCCTTCGAGGAGACGGGCGTGCGGCTCACCGCCCTGGAGCCGGTCACCCGGGCCTTCTCGATGCCGGGCGTCTCGACCGAGCTGATGGACCTCTACCTCGCCCCCTACCGCGGCAGCGACCGCACGGGCGAGGGGGGCGGGCTCGCGTCCGAGCAGGAGAACATCGTGGTGGTCGAGATGCCGCTCGCCGACCTCGCGGCGCTGGCGGAGGAGGGCGGCCTGCGCGACCTCAAGACCCTGTTCCTCGTCCAGACCCTGCGCCTGCGCCGCCCGGACCTGTTCGGGCCGGCGGCCTGACCCCGGAAACGACGAAGGCCGGCGTCCCCGCCGGCCTTCGATGCGATGCGACGATCGCGCGGCTCAGCGCTGCACGATCACCTTCGCGCCGACCTTGGCGCGGCTGTAGAGGTCGATGACGTCGTCGTTCGTCATGCGGATGCAGCCGGACGACACGGCGGTGCCGATGGTCTCCGGCTCGTTGGAGCCGTGGATGCGATAGAGGGTGCCGCCGAGATACATGGCGCGGGCGCCGAGGGGATTCTCCGGGCCGCCCTTCATGTAGCGCGGCAGGTCGGGACGGCGGCGGATCATCTGCGACGGCGGACGCCAATCCGGCCACTCGCGCTTCATGGTGATGCTCTGCACGCCGTTCCAGGTGAAGCCCGGCCGGCCGACGCCGATGCCGTAGCGCAGGGCCTGGCCGCTGCCGAGCACGTAGTAGAGCCGCCGCTCGGTGGTGGAGACGACGATGGTGCCGGGACCGTAGGGCCCGTTATAGGCCACGGTCTCGCGCGGGATCGGGCTGATCTTGGGCACCGTCGCGTCCATCGCGTCGGGCGAGGCGGCGGAGCCGGAGGGGCGCACCGTGACGGTGAGCGCCTGGGTGAGCGGCTGGCGGGTGAGCGGGTCGATCTCGTAGGCGGCGGCGGGGGCCGCCCAGGCGACGACGGCGCAGGCGAGCCCGGCCAGAGCGGGGGCGAAGCGGCGCATGGGAGCCTCTTGGGGAGCGCTTGGCGTGAGGGAAGGGCGATGCGTGAACTGCCGCGCATCGTGCGGCTTGACCGATGGCCAAGCCGTAAACGCACCCCCGCTAAAGCCAAGCTTAAAACGGCCGCACCCGTGCGGTTGCGCAGCCGACGTGGTTCGCAGGACACAGTGTTGCGACCGCGTCGCGCACGGGGCCGGACGAGAGGCTGAAAGAGGGATTAAAATCGTTCCAAGACGGGAGCGTCGGACCGGGGCATGGCGCCGCCGGCCGGCTGCCTCACGTCTCGCTGGTGCCCTGCCCGGGGGCGAGGCGGCGCACCGCGGCCTCGATGCGGTCGGCGGCCCGGCCGATGCCCTCGGCGATGCGCCCCTCGGCCGCCTCGCGATCCGCCTCGCCCGCCGCCGCGGCCTCGCGCAGGGCGGCGGCCTCGCCCTCCAGCTCCTCGATCCGGCGGCGGGTCTCGGCGAGTTCGTCGAACACCGTCAGCGCCGCCATCACGTGGAGGCGCATGTCGCCGATCTCGCCGAAGGCCTTGCGCATCTCGCCGATGCGGCTGTCGAAGGCGCTGGCCAGCGCTTCGAGATGCGCCTGCTCGCCCTCGCCGCAGGCCATGCGGTAGGTCTTCCCGGCAATGCTCACCGTGACTTGAGGCATCGACGCGTCCCGTTCTCCCTTATCCGTCCGCGCGGCCGCGGGTGATCACGCCCTCGACGGTGCCGATGGCGCGCCCGAGCCGGTTCTCGACGTCGTCGGTCACCGCCACGGCCTCCGCGAGCTGCGCGAGCGCCCCGTCGAGCTCCGCGGCCAGCCGTGCCCGGTCCTCCTGCATGAGGGCGAGTTCGGCCTCCAGATCGCCGCGGCTGCGCTCGGCATCGAGCTTGCGGGTCACGGCGGCGTCGAGGAGGGCGACCGCGGCTTCGAGCCGGCGCAGCGCATCCTCCACCGCTGCACTCATGATTCACCCCTCGACGCGACGATACTGACCGACACCATGGCGAAAGCCTAGAGCGCGGCCACGCCGCCCGCAATCACTCCGGATGAAGTCCACAGACCGGGCGGCCTGATTTGACAGGCTAGACCGTCATGTTAGGAAGCCCGCGCTCGCGTCAGGCCATGTCGGCCGGCGCACAGCCGCAGAGCCGGGTTCCCGTGACGCCTTCTGCCTTCCTCGTCAGCGCCGCCCGCAAGGGATCGTCCGGCGCGTGCGGGTTGGCCGTCCCGGCAACGGCACCTCATATCCCCCAGCATCCCGATCCCGCCGGACGGTCGCCCGGCCGCGATGCCGTGCGCCCGGTCCATCCTCGGGGCCGGGGTCGGGAACTGGGCTGCAACCTGAAGCGGGGAGGTGGAATCCCCGTTCCTTCTCGGGAGTCATCGACATGACGGTCAAGGTCGCCATCAACGGCTTCGGACGCATCGGGCGCAACGTGCTGCGGGCCATCAAGGAGGCCGGGCGCACGGATATCGAAGTCGTCGCCATCAACGACCTCGGCCCGGTCGAGACCAACGCCCACCTGCTGCGCTACGATTCCGTGCACGGCCGCTTCCCCGGCGAGGTGAAGGTCGAGGGCGACGCGATCATCGTCGACGGCCAGCGCATCCGCGTCACCGCGATCAAGAACCCGGCCGAGCTGCCCCACGGCGAACTCGGCGTCGACATCGCGCTCGAGTGCACCGGCATCTTCACGGCCCGCGACAAGGCCAAGGCCCATCTCGACGCGGGCGCCAAGCGCGTGATCGTCTCGGCTCCCGCGGACGGCGCGGACCTCACGGTCGTCTACGGCGTCAACCACGACAAGCTGAACGCCGAGCACCGCGTCATCTCGAACGCCTCCTGCACCACCAACTGCCTCGCGCCGGTGGCCAAGGTGCTCAACGACGCGGTCGGGATCGAGCGCGGCTTCATGACGACGATCCACTCCTACACCAACGACCAGCCCTCCCTCGACCAGATGCACAAGGATCTCTACCGGGCCCGCGCCGCGGCCCTGTCGATGATCCCGACCACCACCGGCGCCGCCAAGGCGGTGGGCCTCGTCCTGCCGGAGCTGAACGGCAAGCTCGACGGCACCTCGGTGCGCGTGCCGACCCCCAACGTCTCGGTCGTGGACTTCAAGTTCGTGGCCAAGCGCGCCACCACCGTCGCGGAGATCAACGAGGCCATCAAGGTGGCGGCGAACGGCCCGCTCAAGGGCGTGCTCGGCTACACCGAGGCCCCGAACGTCTCGATCGACTTCAACCACGATCCGCACTCCTCGACCTTCCACATCGACCAGACCAAGGTGCTGGACGGGACCTTCGTGCGGGTGATGTCCTGGTACGACAACGAGTGGGGCTTCTCGAACCGCATGGCCGACACGGCCGTGGCCTTCGCGAAGCTGATCTGAGCCGGCCCGGGACGGTGGCGGATCCTCTCTTCGAGGGGATCCGCCACCGTCCGACACGCTCTTCCCGCGAACGGCGCCCGCCGCGGCGGGCGATGCCGAGGAGCCGCCATGACCGACGCCACGGACGTCACCTCCACCTCCGGAACCGCCACAGCCCGCACCGTTCCGGTGCCGGCCGCATCCCCGCCTGTCCCGGCCCCCGTCGATCCCCCTTCCTCCGCGGCCGCGCCCGCGCTGCCGCCTCAGGTGAGCGACCAGCTCGCCCGCATCGAGGACAAGGCCTCCCGCATCGAGGACAAGTACGCCCGCTCCGAGGCGCTCCTGTCCCGCGTCGAGGACCGGGTCGAGGCCGCGGGCCAGCGCATGAATGAGGCGGCGCGCCAATCCGACCTCGCCGCCCTGCGCAGCGAGGTGCGGGCCATCGGCGAGCGCACCCGGCGCCTGCCGGGCTTCGGCATGCTCCTGCTCACGGCGATCATCACCGCCGTCCTGACCGTGGCGCTCACCCTCGCGGCGCAGCGCCTGAATCTCCAGACCCTGATCCCGCCGCGGTGATCCTCCCGCCCGCCACAGGAGGCCAGAGGCCGATGACCCGTTTCCGTACCCTCGACGATGCCGGCGACCTGAAGGGCAAGCGCGTCCTCGTGCGCGTCGACCTCAACGTGCCGATGGAGAACGGCCGCGTCACCGACGCGACCCGCATCACCCGCGTGCTGCCGACGATCCGCGAGGTCGCCGAGGGCGGCGGCCGCGTCGTCCTGCTGGCGCATTTCGGCCGCCCGAAGGGCAAGCCGGACCCCAAGGAATCCCTGCGCCCGATCGCCGAGGCGGTGGCGAAGGATCTCGGCCGCCCGGTCGCCTTCGCGGAGGATTGCATCGGGCCGAAGGCCGCCGAGGCGGTGGCGGCGCTCGGCGACGGCGGCGTCGTGATGCTGGAGAACACCCGCTTCCACGCCGGCGAGGAGAAGAACGACCGCGCCTTCGTCGAGGCGCTGGCGGCGAACGGCGACGTCTACGTGAACGAGGCCTTCTCCGCCTCGCACCGGGCCCACGCCTCCACCGAGGGCCTCGCCCACGTGCTGCCCGCCTATGCGGGGCGCCTGATGCAGGCGGAGATCGAGGCGCTCACCAAGGGCCTCGAAGCCCCGGCCCGCCCGGTGCTCGCCATCGTCGGCGGCTCGAAGGTCTCCACCAAGATCGACCTCCTCGTGAATCTCGTCGGCAAGGTCGACGCGCTGGTGATCGGCGGCGGCATGGCCAACACCTTCCTGCACGCCACCGGCCTCGGCGTCGGCAAGTCGCTGTGCGAGAAGGACCTCGCCGACACGGCCTTGCGCATCATCGAGGCGGCGCGCGAGAAGAACTGCGCCATCATCCTGCCGGTGGACGCGGTGGTGGCGGAGGAGTTCAAGGCCAACGCCCCGCACCACACCTACGGGATCGACGCGATCCCCGAGACCGGCATGATCCTCGACGTCGGCGCGCAATCGGTGGAGCGGGTGGCGGCCGCCCTCAACGACGCCAGGACCCTGGTGTGGAACGGGCCGCTCGGCGCCTTCGAGTACGCCCCCTTCGACCAGGGCACGGTGGCGGCGGCCCGCCACGCGGCGGCGCGCACCAAGGCCGGCAAGCTCGTGTCGGTGGCGGGCGGCGGCGACACGGTGGCGGCCCTCAACCACGCGGGCGTCGCGGAGGATTTCTCCTACGTCTCGACCGCGGGCGGCGCCTTCCTCGAATGGCTCGAAGGCAAGCCGCTGCCGGGCGTCGATGCGCTGCGCGTCAAGGCGTGAAGCTCGCGTTCAGGGTGCCGCCCGTAGGACGGCGGCACCCGGATCGCCTATAATCGCGGAAACGGTTTCTTCGGAGGGTTGACGATGGCGCGCATCACGCTGAGGCAGCTTCTGGACCACGCGGCCGAGCACGGCTACGGGGTCCCGGCCTTCAACATCAACAACATGGAGCAGGGCCTCGCCATCATGGCGGCGGCGGATGCCTGCGACGCGCCCGTCATCCTGCAGGCGAGCCGCGGCGCGCGCGCCTATGCCAACGACGTGGTGCTGGCCAAGCTGATCGACGGGCTGGTGGAGATCTATCCCCACATCCCGGTCTGCATGCATCTCGACCACGGGAACAACGAGGCGACCTGCGCCACCGCGATCCAGTACGGCTTCACCTCGGTGATGATGGACGGCTCGCTGAAGGCGGACGGCAAGACCCCGGCCGACTACGCCTACAACGTCGAGATCACCCGCAAGGTCGCCGAGATGGCGCACTGGGCCGGAGTCTCGGTGGAGGGCGAACTCGGCGTGCTCGGCTCGCTGGAGAGCGGCCAGGGCGAGGCCGAGGACGGCCACGGCGCCGAGGGCACGCTGAGCCACGACCAGCTCCTCACCGATCCGGACGAGGCGGTGAAGTTCGTGGAAGCCACCAAGGTCGACGCGCTGGCGGTGGCGATGGGCACCAGCCACGGCGCCTACAAGTTCACCCGCAAGCCGGACGGCGCCGTGCTGGCGATGAACGTGATCGAGGAGATCAACCGCCGCCTGCCGAACACCCACCTCGTGATGCACGGCTCCTCCTCCGTGCCGCAGGACCTCCAGGACATCATCAACCAGTATGGCGGCGAGATGAAGCCGACCTGGGGCGTGCCGGTCGAGGAGATCCAGCGCGGCATCAAGCACGGCGTGCGCAAGATCAACATCGACACCGACAACCGGATGGCGATGACGGGCCAGATCCGCAAGGTCCTGTCCGAGAACAAGGCGGAGTTCGATCCGCGCAAGTATCTCAAGCCCGCCATGGAGGCGATGACCAAGCTGTGCAAGCAGCGCTTCGAGGAGTTCGGCACCGCCGGCAATGCCGGCAAGATCCGGCCGATCGCGCTCTCGGAGATGGCCAAGCGCTACGCCGCCGGCAAGCTCGACCCGTCCTTCGGCGCCAAGCAGAAGGCGGCGGCGGAGTAACGATCCGCGGCCTCCCTTCGCGGCGATGATGCGGGGAACCCCTCTCCCGGCCGGGAGAGGGGTTCTCGCGTTCCGCGCCGCCCACGCCCTATTTTCGAAGCCTTGTTTCGACATTCTCCGCGCATGACCGATCCGCAGACCCGCCTCGTCCTCATCGCCGGCCCGGAGCCGGAGACCGGCCCCGATCTCGCCGGGCGGCTCGCCGCCGCCTGCCGGGCCGGCGACGTGGCGGCGGTGATCCTGCGCCTCGCGCCCGCCGACGAGCGCAGCTTGGTCAAGCGCGTCAAGGACATTGCCCCGGCGGTCCAGGAGACGGGCGCCGCGCTCGTCGTCGCCTGCGACGGGCCGGGGATCGATCCCGTGGCGATCGCCGCCCGCGGGGGGGCCGACGGCGTCCATGCGACGGCCGACGAGGAGCCCGGCACGGCCCTGCGCGACCTGCGCGAGCGGCTGCGCGACGGGCGCATCCTCGGGGCGGGCACCCTGCGCTCCCGCCACGCCGCCATGGAGGCGGGGGAGGCGGGGGCCGACTACGTCCTGTTCGGCGACGACGAGGGGACGGTGCCCGAGAGCGTGCGCGCCCAGGCGGCGTGGTGGGCGGAGATCTTCGAGACGCCCTGCGTGGCGCTGGCCCGCAGCCTCGACGCGGTCGCGGATCTCGCCGCGACGGGCGCCGAGTTCGTGGCCCTGGACGCGGGCCTGTGGGACGGGCCGGAGGGCGCCGCCGCGGTCGCCGCCGCGCAGGAGCGGCTCGGGGGAGCCCGCGCGTGAGGCCCGGCGTCCTCGCCGGCCTCGCGCTGCTGCTCGCCGCCGGCAGCACGGCCGCCGCGCAGACGATGCCGACCGCGCTTCTGCCGGGCTCCAGCACGCTTCCGCCTGCCATCAACAGCACCGACCCGAAGGCGGACGTGGCCTACGGCGCCTACCAGCGCGGCTACTACAACGCGGCCTTCCGCGAGGCGACGAAGCGCCTGGAGAAGAACAAGGCCGACGCGCCCGCCATGACGCTGCTGGGCGAACTCTACAACCAGGGCCTCGGCCTGCGCCAGGACCCGGCCAAGGCCGCCGAATGGTATCGCCTCGCCGCCGATCTCGGCGACCGCTCGGCGATGGGGCTGCTGGGCATGATGGCCATCGAGGGCCGCGGCGTGAAGAAGGACCCGGCTGCCGGCCGGGCATGGCTGGAGAAGGCCGCCGCGAAGGGCGAGCCCACGGCGAGCTACAACCTCGCCCTGATCCTGCTCGGCACCGGCTCGCCGGACGACCGCACCCGCGCCGCCGCCCTGCTGCGCAAGGCCGCCGAGCAAGAGATCCCGGCCGCCCAGCACGCGCTCGGCATCCTCTATCTGAAGGGCAGCGGCGTCGAGAAGGACACCATGCAGGCCGCCCAGCTCTTCCGGCGGGCCGCCGATAACGGCGATATCGCGGGCGAGGTCGAGTTCTCGATCCTGCTGTTCAACGGCGAGGGCGTACCGAAGGACGAGGTGCGCGCCGCCCGCTACTTCCGGCACGCGGCCTTCCGCGGCAACGCGGTGGCGCAGAACCGCATCGCCCGCCTCTACGCGGTCGGGCGCGGCGTGCCGAAGAATCTCGTCGAGGCGGCGGCCTGGAACATGGCGGCGAGCGCGCAGGGCCTCAGTGACGCGTGGCTGACCCAGGCGCTGGCGGGCTTGAGCCCCGAGGAGCGCACGCGCGCCGAGCGCCTCGCCGCCGACCGCATGACGCCCTGAGCGGGCGCCGCCCGGGCTATCCGGCCTTGCATTTCCCGCAACGAACCGGTTTCCCCTCCGCCGGGAAATGCTCTAAGGCCGGTTTTCGATTTCCAGAGGGCGGACGGACGGCCGCGCGCTCGGCGCGCGGGAGCCGCGTTGTGCCGCCGAACCTGACCGGGACCGCCGCGCGATGATCAACTCCCCCCTCATGACCGTGATGGTCGATGCCGTGCGCAAGGCCGCGCGGGGCCTCAAGCGCGATTTCGGCGAGGTCGAGAACCTCCAGGTCTCGCGGAAGGGCCCGGGCAACTTCGTCTCCGTCGCCGACAAGCGTGCCGAGGGGGTTCTGCGCGAGGCGCTGATGAAGGCGCGCCCCGGCTACAGCCTCGTCCTGGAGGAGAGCGGCATCATCGAGGGGCCGGACAAGACCCATACCTGGCACGTCGACCCCCTCGACGGCACCACGAACTTCCTGCACGGCATCCCGCATTTCTGCATCTCGGTGGGGCTGGAGCGCGAGGGCGTGATCGTCGCGGGCGTGATCTACGACCCCATCAAGGACGAGTTGTTCATCGCCGAGCGCGGCAAGGGCGCCTTCCTCAACAACCGGCGCCTGCGCGTCTCGGCCCGCAACGACCTCGCGGACGCGCTCGTCCTGTACGGCTCGCCCTATCTGGGGCGCGGCAGCCACCCGCGGCTCCTCAAGGAACTCGGCACCGTGATGGCGGTGACGGGCGGCGTGCGCCGCCAGGGCTCGGCCGCCCTCGACCTCGCCTACGTGGCCTGCGGTCGGGCCGACCTCTACTGGGAGCGGGACCTGCAGACCTGGGACATCGCGGCCGGCCTGATCCTGGTGCGCGAGGCGGGAGGCTTCGTCTCCAGCGCCGATGGCGGGCCGGACGCGCTCGCGGCGCGCTCGGTCGCCTGCGGCAACGAGGTGCTGCACCGCGACCTCGTCGCCCTCCTCAAGAAGGCCAACCAGTAGGCCGCCGGCACCCGCCGCGCCGATCTGCTCTCACCCCACCGCTCCCGCGTCTCGACAAGGCTGCCGCATGGACCCGCGCACGCTCACCGCGCTGAAGGATGCGATCCGCACGATCCCGGACTATCCGAAGCCGGGCATCATGTTCCGGGACATCACGACCCTGCTCGGCGACCCCGGCGCCTTCCGCCGGGCCGTGGACACCCTGGTTCATCCGTTCGCGGGCGGACGGATCGACCAAGTGGCCGGGATCGAGGCGCGCGGCTTCATCCTGGGCGGCGCGGTGGCCCACCAGCTCTCCTCGGGCTTCGTGCCGATCCGCAAGAAGGGGAAGCTGCCCCACACCACGGTCTCGATCGCCTACGCGCTCGAATACGGCACCGACGAGATGGAGATCCACTCGGACGCGGTGAAGCCGGGCGACCGGGTGGTGCTGGTGGACGACCTCATCGCCACGGGGGGCACGGCGACGGCGGCCGTGAACCTGCTGCGGCAGATCGGCGCCGAGGTGGTGGCGGCCTGCTTCGTGATCGACCTGCCGGAACTCGGCGGCGCGGCCAAGCTGCGCGCCCTCGACGTGCCGGTCTGGACGCTGGTGGAGTTCGAGGGGCACTGAGTACGGGGCGGGCCCCGATGATGCCCGCCGCGGGAATCCCGCTCCCGCGCGGGCGATGCCGTTCACCTGTCTCAGGCGCCGGCACCTCAGCGGACCGGATCGGGCAGGCGCCCCGCTCCGCATGCTGAGGTGGCGCGAAGCGCCCTCTGTCCGGCGCAGCCGGTACGCACCCCCGTGCGCTGATCGACGTCCTGGCGCCTCGGGCTCCTGGTCGGCGCTGCTTCGAGGCTCGCTCCTGGCGATCGAAGATCGCCCGGCACCTCAGCATGAGGAGCGGCAACGAATGCCATGCAGGGGATTTGCCAACTTGCAAATCCCTTATGGGCTCTCCCGGCTCCCGCCCCGGCCTGCACGCGCACGACCATCCGTCTGGGACGGGAGAAGCGCACCATCCCAGACTGTCTGCGCGGACGAGGAAGCGCGAACCCACGGGCCCGTCCCTGCGAGGGAATTCTCCCGCGCGGCTTGGTTACCGCCGGGGCCGGTGTAAGCTCGGGCGTTCGCCCCCGGGGGGAGCTGCCGATGACCGATCCCGTCACCCGCCGCGCCGCCTTCCGTGCCCTGCACGAAGACGGCTGCTTCGTGATGCCGAATCCCTGGGACATCGGCACGGCCCGCTACCTCGCCGCCCTCGGCTTCCCGGCGCTCGCCACCACGAGTTCCGGCTACGCCTTCTCCCGCGCCCTGCCCGATACCGACTGGGCGGTGCCGCGGGACGCCATGCTCGCCCACATCGCCGAGATCGCCGCGGCTACGGACCTGCCGGTCAATGCCGATTTCGAATCCGGCTACGCGCACGACCCCGCGGGCGTCGCCGCGAACGTGACCCTCTGCGTGGCGACCGGCGTCGCCGGCCTGTCGATCGAGGACGCCACCGGCGATCCCGCCAAGCCCCTCTACGACCGCGGCCACGCGGTGGAGCGCATCCGCGCCGCCCGGGAGGCGATCGACGCCACCGGCGCCGACGTGCTGCTGACCGGGCGCTGCGAGGCCTATCTGACCGGTCATCCGACGCCCCTCGACGAATCCGTCGCGCGGCTGCGGGCCTATGCGGAGGCGGGGGCCGACGTGCTCTACGCGCCGGGCCCGAAAAGCCGCGCCGAGATCCGCACCATCGTCGAGGCCGTGGCGCCGCGCCCGGTCAACCTGCTCGTGAGCACCAATGCGGGCCTCAAGGTGGCGGACATCGCCGCCCTCGGGGTGCGGCGGATCAGCGTCGGCTCCTCGCTCGCCCGCACGGCCTGGACCGGCTTCATCCGCGCCGCCACGCGCATCCGCGACGAGGGCAGCTTCGCCGGCTTCGACGGCTCGGTCGGCTTCGCCGACCTCAACGGTTTCTTCCGCAAGGATCTCGAAGGCCGATGACCCACGACACCGACCCGGCGACCGGTCTCCCCATCGGCGTGCCCGTCTCGCCCGCCGGCCCGGCGCCGCGGCCGGAGCGGGCCGTCCTGCGGGGCCGCTTCGTCACCCTGGTGCCCCTCGACGCCGACGCCCACGGGCCGGCCCTGGCGGCGGCGGGCGCCGTAGGGCCCGGCAGCGAGGCGCTCTGGCTCTACATGGGCCGCGGCCCCTTCGCGGACGAGGCCGCCTTCCGCGACTACCTGAAGGAGTGCGAGGCCTCCGCGGACCCGCTGTTCTTCGCGATCCTCGATGCCGGCTCGGGCGAGGCCATCGGCCACGCCACGCTGATGCGCATCGATCCGGCGAACCGGACCATCGAGGTCGGCAACATCCTCTACACGCCGGCCCTCCAGCGCCGGCCCGGCGCCACGGAGGCGATGCGGCTCCTGGCGGATTACGCCTTCGGCCTCGGCTACCGGCGCTACGAGTGGAAGTGCAACGCGCTCAACGCCCCCTCGCGCGCCGCCGCCACCCGCCTCGGCTTCACCCCCGAGGGCCTGTTCCGGCAGGCGATGATCGTGAAGGGGCGCAACCGCGACACGGCGTGGTTCTCCATGCTGGACCGCGAGTGGCCGCAGATCCGCCAAGCTCTCGGCCGCTGGCTCGCGCCGGAGAATTTTTCCGCGGACGGCCGCCAGCGCCTGCGCCTCTCCGCCCTCACCGCCGCGGCGATCCCCGGACATGCCCTGCGCCGGGCGACGCGGGCGGATCTCGCCATCCTCGGCGCCCTCCAGGGGATGGCCTACGCGCCGAACCGGGCCCTCCTCGGGGTCGAGCCGCTGCCGCTCCTCACGCCGCCCGAGGCCCTGCTCGACACCTACGAGGTCTGGCTCCTCGACGCCGGGGAGGGCCTCGCGGGGGCGTTGCTCCTCGATCCCCGGCCCGACCACCTGCTCGTCTGGAGCATCGCGGTCGATCCGGCGCAGCAGGAGCGCGGGCTCGGCAGCCGCCTGCTCGACGCCGTGGAGGCCCGCGCGAAGGATCTCGACCTCACCGACCTGCGCCTCTACACCGGAGAGAAGCTCGCGCGCGTGATCGGCTGGTATGCGCGCCACGGCTGGCGGACGGAGCGGGTCGAGGCCCTCCCGGACCGCCGCCTGGTGCACATGACCAAGCGCCTCGCGTGACGGGCACACGGGAGGGGAACGCATGGTGGGACGTCTTGCGGGCAAGAGCGCCGTCGTGACGGCGGCGGGGCAGGGGATCGGCCGCGCGATCGCCGAGGCCTTCCTGGCGGAAGGAGCCCGGGTCCTCGCCACCGATCTCGACGGGGGGAAGCTCGAAAGCTTGGCCGGCGCCGTGACCGCGCCCCTCGACGTGCGCTCGGACGAGGGGATCGCCGCCTTCGCCCGGGGCGCCGGCCCCGTCGACATCCTCGTCAACGCCGCGGGCTTCGTGCATCACGGCACGATCCTCGACTGCACCGACGCGGATTGGGACTTCGCCTTCGATCTCAACGTGCGCTCGATGCACCGCACGATCCGCACCTTCCTGCCGGGCATGCTGGAGCGGGGCGGCGGCTCGATCGTCAACATCGCCTCGGCGGTGTCGAGCGTGGCGACCGCTCCCAACCGCTACGTCTACGGAGCCACCAAGGCGGCGGTGATCGGGCTCACCATGGCGGTGGCGCGCGACTTCATCCGCCAGGGCGTGCGGGCCAACGCGATCTGCCCCGGCACCATCCAGTCGCCGTCCCTCGACGAGCGGATCACGGCGCTCGCCGCCGCGACCGGCACCAGCGAGGCCGCGGCCCGCCAAGCCTTCATCGACCGCCAGCCGATGGGGCGCCTCGGCACGCCCGAGGAGATCGCGGCCATCGCGGTCTATCTCGCCTCGGACGAATCGCGCTTCACCACCGGCCAGACCCATCTCGTCGACGGCGGCTTCGCCCTCTGACGGCCGCCTTGAGGATCCCCCGATGCATATTCTGATTCTCGGCGCGGCCGGCATGGTCGGCCGCAAGCTGCTCGCCCGGCTGGCGCAGGACGGCCAGCTCGGCGGCACGGCGATCACCCGGCTGACCCTGCACGACGTGGTTGCCCCCGAGGCGCCGGCGGAACTGCGCGTGCCGGTCTCGCTCTCGGCCTCCGACTTCTCGCTGCCCGGCGAGGCGGAGCGCCTCGTCGCCGGCCGGCCGGACGTGATCTTCCACCTCGCCGCCATCGTCTCGGGCGAGGCCGAGGCCGATTTCGACAAGGGCTACCGGATCAACCTCGACGGCACCCGCCGCCTCTACGACGCGGTGCGGGCGATCGGGGAGGGCTATTGCCCGCGCCTCGTCTTCACCTCCTCGATCGCGGTGTTCGGCGCGCCGATGCCCGACGCGATCGGCGACGAGTACCTGACGGCGCCGCTGACCAGCTACGGCACCCAGAAGGCGATCGGCGAGCTGCTGCTCTCCGACTACACGCGCCGGGGGATCTTCGACGGCGTCGGCATCCGGCTCCCCACCATCTGCGTGCGGCCGGGCAAGCCCAACAAGGCGGCCTCGGGCTTCTTCTCGGGCATCATCCGCGAGCCGCTCTCCGGCCAGGAGGCGGTGCTGCCGGTCTCGGATCAGGTGCGCCACTGGCACGCCTCGCCGCGGGCGGCGGTGGGCTTCCTGCTCCACGCCGCGACCATCGAGGGCGCGCGGCTCGGCGACCGGCGCAACCTCACCATGCCGGGCGTCGCCGTGACCGTGGCCGAGCAGATCGAGGCCCTGCGCCGCATCGCCGGCGACGCGGTGGTGGCCCGCATCCGCCGCGAGCCCGACCCGACGATCGAGCGCATCGTGGCGGGCTGGCCGCGGGGCTTCGACACCCGCCGGGCGCTGGAACTCGGCTTCACCGCGGAGCCCGATTTCGACAGCATCATCCGGGTCCATGTCGAGGACGAGCTCGGCGGCCGGATCGCCGCCTGAGCGACGCGGTGGGGACTCGCGCACCGCGCGAGTCCTCCATAGAATCGCCGGCACGGTGCGGGAGCATCGGCCCGATTCGTCCTCGGCCTCGGAGATCCATGAGCTTCCGGAGATTCCTGCTCGCGGCCGGCGCGGTCCTGATGGCCGGCCTCGGCTACGGCGCCTGGGCGGTGAGCACGCAGGCCGGCTACACGGCCGGCGGGCGGGCGCTCAAGGCGCAGTACGGGCTCCTCGTGCTGTCCTATCCCGAGTGGAAGAGCCTGCGCCGGCTCGCCCTGATGAAGGCCGCCGGCCAGTGCCAGTGGGACCTCGACGAGGCGTCCTGGCACCGGATCTACCGCCTCTACGTCGAGGACGACCATTCGGTCCGCGCCGCCGTCTACGCGCGGCTCCTGGGCGAGCAGGAGCGCTACTTCCGGGACGATGCCGACGAGCGGCGCTGCCGGGCGGCGTGGTCGCGCTTCGGGGCCGAGGGCGCGGATCTGCCGAACCTGCTCCGGGCCGCGGCCAGCGCAGCCCTGCCGATCGAGACGGCCACCTCGTCGAGGCGGGCGACGGCCGAGGCGGCCGGCGAGTAGGCGGCGCTCCCGGCGAGAGCAGCTCCCGATCGCCAAGCGGGAGCTGCCCTCGATCTTTGCTTGTCGCACGTCCTGACGCCGAACCGGTGTCCAGTTCGACGGGACGTGCGCTAAGGCACCGCGTCCGTGGCCATGCTGGCGGCGCGCCCCCGCAACCAGTCCCGTTGCCGCTGCGCCTCCTTGGACGCGCGAACCTCGTGGGTGGCGCGGGCCGCCGCTCCGGGCGTCTCCACCGGGCCGATCCGGCGCGGCTCCGGCCGGTGGCGCAGGCGCCAGCACCCCATCTGCAGCCGCTCGGCGTGGCTGGCGGCCTGCTCGCAGGCGGCGAGGCGCTTGGACCGAGGGGAGGCCTGGGCGGCCGGCACAGCGGCGGCCAGAACGAGGGCGAGCGTCAGGGCAGGGCGTCGCATCATCTCTCCGCGAAGGCTGTCGATGCGAAATCCTAGCCGAGAGGGATTCCGCACGGCAACAGCCGCCGCTCAGGCCGGGATCCGCACCGTCGCGCGCAGGCCCCCGAGGGGGCTGTCGTGCAGCGAGACGTCGCCGCCATGCGCCCGCGCGATGTCGAGGGCGATGGCGAGCCCGAGCCCCGAGCCGCCCGCGTCCTGACGCGCGTCGTCGAGGCGCACGAAGGGCTTGAACACCTCCTCGCGCTGTTCGGGCGAGATGCCCGGCCCGTCGTCGTCCACCGAGACCGCGAGCCAGCGGCTCTCCTGGCGGGCGGTGAGCGCGATCGTCTCGCCGTAGCGCGCCGCATTCGCCGCGAGGTTGAACAGGCAGCGCCGGAACGCGTCGGGGCGCACCGTCACGGTGGCCGGCCCCGCCACCGTCACCTCGCTCACGTGGCCGCCGAGGCGCTCCACGTCGGTGCGCAGATCCTCCAGCAGCGCCCGCAGGTCCACCGGCACCGCCTGCTCGCCGGAATCGCCGCGGGCGAAGGCGAGATAGGCCTCCAGCATGCGGCTCATCTCGTCCACGTCGCGGGTCAGGTCGTCGATCTCCGGGCCCTGTTCGAGCAGGGCGAGCGAGAGGCGGAAGCGGGTCAGGATGGTGCGCAGGTCGTGGCTTACGCCGTTGAGCATGGTGGTGCGCTGGTCCATCGCCCGCTCGATGCGCCGCTTCATCTCGATGAAGGCGTGGCCGGCCTTGCGCACCTCGCGGGCGCCCCGGGGCCGGAACTCCACCTCGCGCCCCTTGCCGAAGCTCTCGGCCACGTCGGCAAGGCGCAGGATCGGCCGGATCTGGTTGCGCAGGAACAGGATGGCGACGCCGAGCAGCACCAGCGAGGTGCCGCCCATCCAGAGCAGGAAGATGTGCGAGTTCGAGGCGTAGGCCTGGCTGCGCCGGGCGATCACCCGCATGACGCCGCCAGGGATCTCGATCCGGATCTCGATCAGGCTGGAGCGGCCCACCGTGTCGATCCAGAACGGCCGCTTGATCTGGCGCCGGATCTCGTCCGAGAGCGCCTCGTCGAGGAGGGAGAAGAAGGGCCGCGGCCCCGGCGCCGGGATCTTGGCCCCCTCCAGGATGTCGACGTCGAGGGTGAGCCGCTCGGCGGCGATGCGCTGGAGCGTCTCGGAATCCCGATCCTGCGGGTAGCTCTCGTAGATGTCGATCAGCGCCGCGATGTCGGCGGTCACCGCCGCCGAGAGGCGCTTCGTCACGAGCTGCCAGTGCCGCTCCATGAAGGTGTAGGCGATCACCGACTGGAGCAGGACGACCGGGGCGATGATGATGATGAGGGAGCGGGCGTAGAGCCCCTTCGGCAGCCGCTCGCTCGCCGCCCGGCCGATGCGGCGCCACAGGGCCCGCGGCCCGAGCCTCTGGCGCAGGGACCGGCGCCCGGGCGGGGCGGGCTCCCCCGCGACCCGCGCGATCCCGCCCGGGAGAGTCACGGGCCTAGTCCAGGACGAGCCGGTAGCCGATGCCGCGCACCGTCTGCAGGTAGCGGGGATTGGCCGGATCGTCCTCGAGCTTGCGCCGCAGGCGGTTCATCTGCACGTCGATGGTGCGCTCGTTGCCGGCCTCGCCCCCGGCCAACGCCTCGCGGGCGACGTTGTTGCCCTTGGCGAGCGCCAGGATGGTGAGGATCTCCCGCTCGCGCTCGCTCAGGCGGATCGGCTCCTCCTCGCGGGTGAGTTCCCCGCGCTCGACCCGGAACAGGAAGGGCCCGAAGCGGACCGCGTCGAGGGGGGTGGGGGCGGAGGCGGCGTCGCTGCGGGCGTTGCGGCGCAGGATGTTGTTGAGCCGCAGGATCAGCTCGCGCGGGTCGAAGGGCTTGGGCAGGTAGTCGTCGGCCCCGATCTCCAGCCCGGTCACCCGGTCGTTCGGGTTCGAGCGGGCGGTGAGCATCAGGATCGGCACCTGCGAGGTCAGGCGGATCGTGCGCGCGTAGTCGAAGCCGGTCTCGCCCGGCATCATCACGTCGAGGACGAGGGCGTCGAAGACGAGATTGGCGCCCTTGGCCCGCGCCTCGGCGGCGCTCGCCGCCGCGGTCACCCGGTAGCCGTGCTCGTAGAGGAAGCGGGAGAGCAGGTCGCGCAGGCGCCGGTCGTCGTCGACGACGAGGACGTGGGGCGCGTGATCGGGCAGATCGGCGCGCGCGGCGAGGCCCGTCATCCCCTCACGCCTCCTCGGCCGCCCGCGGGGGCGCGGCGGCGATGAGGCGGCTGACCTCGGCCCGGTCGCCGGGGTCGATCATGGCGAGGAGGAAGCGGCTCGCCGGCCCGCGCGCGGCGGGGCCGGCCTCGGCCAGCGCCCGGCGCACCCGCTCGCCCTGGACGCGGGCGAGCTGCTCGGCGAGGCGGCGGCCCTTCGGCGTGCAGGTGAGGAGCCGGTGGCGGCGGTCGCTCTCGCCCGCGCGCTGCGCGATGTAGCCCGTCTCGATCAATTCCTTGAGCACCCGGTTGAGGCTCTGCTTGGTGATGCGCAGGATATCGAGGAGTTCGGCGATCGTGAGGCCGGGGTTGCGCTCCACGAAGTGCAGCACCCGGTGATGCGCGCGCCCGAACCCGTATTCCTCGAGGATGCGGTCGGGGTCGGAGACGAAGTCGCGGTAGGCGAAGAACAGGAGTTCGATCAGGTCGTAGGCGTGGCCGGCCTCGGGCAGGTCCTCGTTGGCGGCATCGGGCAGCGCGGGGGAATTCGCTCGGGTCCGGGCTGCCTGCGTCACCGTCATTCCCCCTCGTCTCCCCGGGATCCGCGGCCGGCGTTCCGGGCCGTTCCCAGTTACGTCAGCCTTGTTGACATATCTCAGCCCCGTTGATACCCGTCAACCCCGCCGGCGCAACGAACGTACGCCATTCGTGCCTTTGGAGCACGAACATTGCGAGCCGGGCCGCATTCGCGGAAACGAACCGCAACCGAGGATCATCGACATGTCCGTCATCCCCTTCGACCAGCGTGAAGGCCACATCTGGTTCGACGGCCGCATGGTGCCGTGGGCGGACGCGAAGATTCACGTACTGACCCACGGCCTGCATTACGGCTCCTGCGTGTTCGAGGGCGAGCGCGCCTATGGCGGCGAGATCTTCAAGTGCACGGAGCACTCGGCGCGGCTGCGCCGCTCGGCGGAGCTCCTCGACTTCGAGGTCCCGTTCTCGGTGGCCGAGATCGACGCCGCCAAGCGGCTCGTCCTCAAGGAGAGCGGCCTCAGGGACGCCTATCTGCGCCCGGTCGCGTGGCGCGGCTCCGAGATGATGGGCGTCTCGGCGCAGCACAACACCATCCACCTCGCCATCGCGGCCTGGGAATGGCCGAGCTACTTCGACCCGGCGACCAAGATGAAGGGCATCCGCCTCGACCTCGCGGATTACCGCCGGCCCGATCCGCGCACCGCGCCGTCCGCCTCCAAGGCGGCGGGCCTGTACATGATCTGCACGATCTCGAAGCACCGGGCCGAGAAGAAGGGCTATGCCGACGCCCTGATGCTCGACTGGGAGGACAACATCGCCGAGTGCACCGGCGCCAACGTGTTCTTCATCCAGGACGGCGTCGTCCACACGCCGCTCGCCGACCGCTTCCTGAACGGCATCACCCGCCAGACGGTGGTCGAACTCGCGCGCCGCCGCGGCTACGAGGTGGTCGAGCGGCGCATCCGGCCCGAGGAGATGGAGGGCTTCACGGAGTGCTTCATCACCGGCTCGGCCGCCGAGGTGACCCCGGTCTCCGAGATCGGCCCCTACCGGTTCCAGCCGGCGGACATGACGCGCACGCTGATGGACGATTACAGCGCCGAGGTGCAGCCCCGCGCCAAGGCCGCCTGAATCGGGGCCGCCTGAATCGAGGCGGCCTGACCCTGCGAATGTCCCGCGGCGTCCCAGATGCGATCCGGGACGCCGCGCGGAACCCGAGCGCGGCTCGCAGCGTTGCCCGGACGAGAACATTTCGGGAACGAAGGATCCGGCATGTCGGCGAAGACGAGCGAGACCCACAACCCCAAGGCGGCCTCTCCGGAGGCGGGCGACGACGCCTCCAACCGGATCAAGGATCCGAAGGACTGGACGACCGGCGGCGAGCCGATGACCGGCGCCCAAGCCTCCTACCTCAAGACGCTGTCGGAACAGGCGAAGGACGAGGACGCCTTCGACCCGGATCTCGACAAGGCCGAGGCCTCGCAACGGATCGATGCCCTGCGCAAGGCGACGGGAAAGGCCTGATACGGTTTCCGGAAGATCACTTTCGGAAACCGTATCACGAGCCCGCGCGGCGCCTGAGCGAGGCCGGTTTCCGCATCGCGAATCGATCAACCGGAAACCGTATGAGAGCCCGTCTGACGGTTCTCGGCTCCCTGCAACACCTCCACCCATGCTCGATCCGGCCCCCGACCTCGGAACGAGGTCGGGGGCCGGATGGGTCGCGCGATCAAACAAAACAGGCCGCGAGGCGCGTCGCCGCGCGCCGCCGGCAACGAAGCCTCTTGGTCAACCATCATCTTAACCGATGATGAGGATGTCGTTGCGTATGATCGCGACGATCTGCGAGAGGAGAATTTCGTGCTCGGCACTCGGCTGCGCGCCCGGTCCGTCCGGCGATTCCTTTGCGACACGTCGGGCGCGACGGCCATCGAGTACGTGCTGATCGCCGGGCTCATCTTCCTGGCACTGTCGGTCTCTCTATCCGTCTACGGCGGCTCGACGGGGAGCCTCTACGCGAATTTCAGCGCCAAGGTGGTGGACGTTCTCTCCCGGCCGTGAGCGGCGCGGCTACTCGGCCGCCAGCCCGAGATTGTCGAGGCATTGGCGGATCTGCGCGGCGAGAGCGTCGGCGAGGGGCATCGGCTCCGGCGCGCGGTGGCGCACCAGGCCGATGCGGCAGGCGGGGAGGGCGGGGAAGCCCTCGGCCGGGCTGAGGATCCGCATGCCCGGGCGCAGGGCGCTCTCCGGCAGCACCGAGACGGCGAGCCCCGCCTGCACCGCCGCCCCCACCGCGGTCGAACTCCAGCTCACGAACAGGATCCGGCTCGGGCGGCCGGCCCGCTCCAGGGCGGCCAGCGCCGCCGTCCGCCAGACGCAAGGCGGGCGCCCGAGGGCGAGGGGCAGCGGCGTCTGCGTATGGACGCAGTGCCGGCTCGACGCGACCCAGAGCAGGGCCTCGGTGCGGATCGTCTCGATGTTGAGGCGCTGGCGCGCCTCCGTGACGATGGCGAGGTCGAGGTCGCCCGTCGCGATCCGCCCGACCAGCATGTCGGTGGGCTCGCAGGCCACCGTCACCTCCGCCCGCGGATGGGCACGGGAGAAGCGGGCCAGGATCTCGGGCAGGTAGCGGTCGGCGTAGTCGTCCGGCAGGCCGAGGCGGACGCGGCCGGCGAGGTCGCCCTCGTCGAAGGTGGCGAGGCACTCGGTCTGCAGCCGCACGATCCGGCGCGCATAGTCGAGCAGCCGCTCGCCATCATCGGTGAGCCGCATCCCGCGCCCGGCCCGGGAGAAGATCTCGCGGCCGATGCGCTCCTCCAGCCGCTTCATCTGCATCGAGACGGCCGATTGCGTCTTGTGGACGAGATCCGCCGCCTGGGTGAAGGAACCGCTGTCGGCGATCGCCACCAGGGTGCGGAGCTGGTCGATGTCGAGGGGATGCACGGCCCGGCCCTTCCATCAGCATCTGTGATGTTACACATCTCAAGCATTCGCTCAACGGATCGGTCGAACCGGCGTATGACCGTGCCGCGGCGGGCCTCGGAACGGCCGTCGCTGGAGGTTCAGATGTCTCTCGGTTTCGCTCCCCTCGGTGTTCTCTCGCTGGCCGTCCGGGCCGGTCGCGTGGCCGGTCAGGGTATTGCGCAGGCCGTCCGCATTCTCAGCCACCGGCGCGCCGCCCACCGCCTCGCCCAACTCGACGACCGGATGCTCAAAGACCTCGGGCTGACGCGCAGCGAGGTGATGGGCGCCCTCGACCTGTCGTGGCGGGACGACCCGACCCTGCACCTGGGGGACCGACGTCACGCTCGGGCTGTGGGCCGCTCAGCGGTGCGCATGACCATCGTGGCCAGCGAGGGTAAGCGGATCGGGCCCAACCTCGCGGCCTGAGTTCGATCGCGGCGCCGGACCGGTCCTCGGGATCGGCCGGCGCTCGAGGATGCCGACCACCCGGAAGGCGGCGATCAGGGCGCCGGATCCGAAGATCAGCGATCCGGCCCCGATCCCGACGATCATGCCTTCCGGCCCGCCGAGATGCGCGCCGAGCGCCGCGAAGGGCATCGTGCCCAGGGTCGCCCGCCCCCAATTGACGGCGGTGGAGAGCAGCGGGAAGCCGAGGTTGTTGAACGAGGCGTTGGCGAGGAACAACAGCCCGTTGAAGAACCAGACCCCGCCGCCCACGAGGCAGAAGAACCCGACGAGCTGCGCCGCCTCCGGGCCGAGGGCGAAGCCCTGCGCCACGGCCCCGCGCCCGAGGAACAGAGCGAGCCAGACGGCGAGGGAATAGAGGGCCGTCACCAGGACGGCGTCCCGCAGCACCTGCCGCATCCGGTCGAAGCGCCGCGCGCCCCAGTTCTGGCCGAGGATCGGCCCGATCGCCCCCGAGAGGGCGAACATCCCCCCGAAGGCCACCGGGATCAGCCGCTCGATCACCGCATTGGCCGCGACGGCCTGGGTGCCGAAGCCGGCCACGATATGGGCCTGGAAAGCGCTCGCCACCGGAGGGGCGAGGTTGGTCAGCACCGCCGGGAGCGCGATGCGCAGGATCTCGGGCGCGTCGGCCAGCACGGCGGCGCGGCGGGGGGCGGCCACCATCCGGTGCACGCGCACCGCCCCGTGCCAGCCCACCACCGCGAAGGCGAGGCGCGCCGCCGCCGTGCTGAGCGCCGCCCCGTCGAGCCCGAGGCCGAGGCCGAAGATGAGGAGCGGATCGAGGAGGGCCGTCGCGACCGCGCCCCCGATCGTCACCGCCATGGCCCGGCGCGCATCCGCCACCGCCCGCAGCACCCCCGAGAAGCCGAGGCCGAGCGCCATCAGCGGCAGCGAGGGCAGGGAGATCAGCAGGAAGCGCCGGGCGGCCGGCAGCGTGTCGGGGCCGGCCCCGATCAGCCGCAGGAGCGGATCGATCAGGGGCAGCATCAGCGCGAGGACGACGAGGCTCGTCGCCAGCGTGAGCGTGAGGGCCGAGGCGGCGATGCGCCGGGCCGCCCCGCGCTCGCCGGCGCCGAGGGCCCGCGAGACCAGGGCGCCGACGGCGATCATCAGGCCGACCGTGATCGCGACCGCGAAGACCTGCAGGATGGTCGCGAAGCCCACCGCCGCGGTGAGGAGCGGATCCCCGAGCCAGGACACGTAGAGGAGCGACAGGAGATCGACGGCGAAGACGGCCATCAGGCCGGCCGACCCCGTCGCCCCCATCACGACCACGTGGCGCAGGGTCGAGCCGGTGACGAAGGCGGCCCCGGCCGGGGGCACCTCCCGGACCGCCTCAGGCGTCATCGGAGACCGTCTCGGGCTCGGAGGCGGGGGCGGGCTCCGGTGGAGCGGGGCGCTCCTTGGCGATGATGTCCTGCGTCTCGGCCGTCAGCGCCCGGGACTCGCGCACCGGGGCGGTCAGGGGCTCGGGCTTGATGCGCACGAGGCCGCGCACCGGGTCGGAGCGGTCGAGCGGCTCGCCCGCCTGCTGGAGGACGAGGCGGGCGACGTCGCGCTTGCGCACGTCGTCCGCGATGCCCGCCGCCTCCGCGGGCGGTACGCCGAGGGCCTCCAGGGTGGCGCGCCCGAAGGTGAGGGCCGATTCCACCGTCTCGCGGATCACGTAGTCCACGTCCCGGTTCATCGCCTCGATCGCCTGCACCCGGTCGAAGGTCCGCACGTAGGTGCGCGCCGAGGGGAATTCGGCATGGACGAGGTCGATGATCTTCAGGGTCTCCTCGGGATCGTCGATGCAGATGCAGATCAGCTCGGCCCGGCCGGCGCCCGAGGCGCGCAGCACATCGAGGCGCGTGCCGTCGCCGTAATAGACCCGGAACCCGAAGCGGGAGGCGTTGCGGATCTGCTCGACATCCTTGTCGATCACCGTGACGCTGATGCCCTGGGCCAGCAGCACTTGGTTGAGGATCTGGCCGAAGCGGCCGAATCCGACCACGAGGACGCGGGCCTCCGCGCTCTCGATCACGTCGTAGGCGGGCTCCAGCGCCCCCGTGCGGCGGCGGGCGAGCAGCCCGTCGAGGCCCTTGGCGGCGAGCGGCCCGACCAGCATGGTGAGCGCCGCGAGCGCGATGGCGAGCCGCCCGGCCGCCCCGTCCACGATGCCGAGTTCGCCCGCGAGCGGCAGCAGCACGAAGGCGAACTCGCCCGCGGGCGCCAGCACCGCCGCGCCGCGGAGGGAATCGAGCCAGGGCGAGCCGAACAGGCGGAAGAGCCCCGCCACGATCGCGGTCTTGAGCACGATCGCCGAGATCATCGCCGCCGAGAGGCCGATCCAGTGCTCGCGCACGAGCGCGATGTCGATCGACATGCCCACGCTCATGAAGAACAGGCCGAGCAGCATGCCGCGGAACGGCTCGATATCGGCTTCGAGCTGGTGGCGGAAATTCGATTCGGCGAGGAGCAGCCCGGCGAGGAAGGCCCCCATCGCCATCGAGAGTCCGACATGCTCCATGAGGAGCGCGGTGCCGAGCACGACGAGGAGGGCGGCGGCGGTCATCACCTCGCGGGCGCCGCTCGCCGCGAGCAGGCGGAAGAACGGGTTGAGGCCGTAGCGCCCGACCAGCACCGCCGCGATCACCGCGGCGACCGCCGAGCCGGTGGAATGCAGGGCCTCGCTGAGCCAGTTCTCGCCCGCGCCCGTGCCGGTGGAGGCGAGGAGCGGCAGCAGCGCGAGGATCGCCACCACCGAGATGTCCTGGAACAGCAGGACCGCGAAGGCGCGCTGGCCGTAGGGCGCCCCGAGGTCGCGGCGCTCCTCCAGGAGCTGGAGGGCGACCGCCGTCGCCGAGAGGGCGAGCGCGATGCCCACCACCGCGGAGGCGGAGGGCCGCAAGCCCCCCAGCATGGCGAGCCCGCCGAGGGCGATGGAGCAGGTCACGAGCTGCAGGGTGCCGAGGCCCAGGATGTCGCGCCGCATGGAGATGAGGCGCGAGATCTCGAGTTCGAGCCCGACGATGAACAGGAGCAGCACCACCCCGAGTTCGGAGACGCTGCGGGCCGTCTCGGCCTCCGGGATGAGCGAGAGGGCCGACGGCCCGATCACCACCCCGGCCACGAGGTATCCCAGCACCGCGCTCTGGCCGAGCAGGCGGACGATCGGCACGCCGATCACCGCCGCCGAGAGGAAGGTGAGGACCGGCGGCAGGAAGCTGGCGTGGTCGGCGGTGGTCGCCATCGCGGACGGGCTCCCGGGTGGAAGGAAGGGGCCTCTCCCTTAACCCGGGGTTGCGGCGCAAGCGAGACGCGGTGGCCGCCCACCGGGCGGCACCTCATGGCGGGCGCGAACAGCGCCCGCGGAGCGGGTTCGAGAGGACGTCCGCCCTCTCGAACGCGGAGCGGAGCGACAGCCAAGGCCGCGGCGACGCAGCCGTCGCGGAGGCGGCCCAGGATCCCTGGACTTCCCGCGTCCGGGGCCAAGCAGGAAACCGGGGCAAGCGCTCTGAAGCGCTTGCTCTGGAGTGGCGCAACGGCGGGTTGCCCCGTGCCGCGACGTCATCCAGGATGGCGCCACGCCGACGGAGGCGTGCCCGGACGGCCCCCTCATGACCTCCCGCCTCGCCCGGCCCCTCGCCATCCTGGCCGTCACGCAGGTGATCGGATGGGGCACCATCCTCCTGCCGCCGGTGATCGGGGCGGCGATGGGCGCCTCGCTCGGCCTCGACCTGCCGGTCGTCCTCGCCGGGTCGTCCCTCGTCATGGTGGTGGCGGGCCTGGCCTCGCCGCTCCTCGGCCGGGCCTACCGGCTCTGGGGCGCGAGGAGCGTCATGATGGCGGGCACGCCCGTCGGCGCCGCCGGCCTGCTGGTCCTCGCCACCGCCACGGGCCTCGCCACCTATCTGGCCGCCTGGATGGTGCTCGGCCTGTTCGGCGCGATGGTGCTCTCCACGAGCGCCAACGCCTATCTGAACGAACTCGCGGGCATCCGGGCCAAGGGGGCGATCGGCCTCGTCATGCTGGTGACGGGTCTCGCCACCGGGATCTTCTGGCCGGTCACAGCGTGGCTCGACGCCGCGATCGGCTGGCGCGGCGCGGTCGCGCTCTATGCCGGGCTGCAGCTCGGCCTCATGCTGCCGCTGCTCGCCTGGCTCCCGCCGGCGGCGGCGATCGCGAGCCCGGCGGCGCAGGCGGGCCCCGCCCCCGCGGGCACGCCCTTCCGGCTGATGGCGGGGGCGATCGGCCTCAACGCCTTCGTGTCCTTCGGGCTCGAGGCGGTCACGATCGCGCTCCTGTCCGCCTACGGCTACGGCCCGGCCGAGGCGGTCGCGGCCGCCTCGGCGATGAGCCTGCTCAAGGTTGCCGGCCGGGCGATCGACATGATGGGCGGGCAGCGCTGGGACGGGATGACCACGGGCATCGCCGCCACCGCCGCGATGCCCCTCGGCCTGATGGCCCTCCTGCTCGGCGGCGGCGGAGTGGCCTCGGCCACGGCCTTCGCCGTCCTGTTCGGCCTCGGCAGCGGTGCCTTCGCGGTGGCCCGGGCGACGATGCCGCTGCTGTTCTACGACCGGGCCGCCTACGGCGCCGCCCTGGCGCGGATCGCGCTGCCCCTCAACCTCGCGGCGGCCGCGGCGCCGCCGATCCTGGCGTCACTCCTCACCCGGCTCGGCCCCGCCGGGGTGCTCACGGCGACGCTCGCCTGCTCGCTCGGCGCCCTCGCGCTGCTGATCCGTCTCGCCCGGGGCCGGCCGGCACCCGCCGCCCGCTGTCTGCCGTTGTCTCCTCCGGCCTGTTGATCGCCACGATTCGATGCGATGATAGGTTGACAGGCACAGTCCCACCTCTCCACATCCCGGGTATGATGAGCGCTCCCGTGAACCTCTCCGCCGCCGACGCGTCCGCCAAGCCCCCGCTTGAGATCATGCTCTGCGCCCCCCGCGGCTTCTGCGCGGGCGTGGTGCGCGCCATCGACGTGGTCGAGCGGGCGCTCGCCATCTACGGACCGCCGGTCTACGTCCGCCACGAGATCGTCCACAACAAGTACGTGGTCGAGAGCCTGAAGCGGAAGGGCGCGGTCTTCGTCTCGGAACTCGACGAGGTGCCGGATGGCAGCGCCCCGGTGATCTTCTCGGCCCACGGCGTCGCCAAGACCGTGCCGCAGACCGCCGACAGCCGCGGCCTCATCACCATCGACGCGACCTGCCCCCTCGTCACCAAGGTTCACCGCGAGGCGGAGATCCATCACAAGCGCGGGCGCCACGTGCTCCTCGTCGGCCATTCGGGCCATCCGGAGGTGGTCGGCACCATGGGCCAGCTGCCGGCCGGCTCCATCACCCTGGTGGAGGATCTGGAGCAGATCGCTGCGCTGGAGCCCGCCAACCGCGAGAACCTCGCCTGGGTGACGCAGACCACCCTGTCGGTGGACGACACCCGCCACATCGTCGACGCCCTCAAGCGGAAGTTCCCGGCGATCGTCGGCCCGCACAAGGACGACATCTGCTACGCCACCACCAACCGCCAGGAGGCGGTGAAGCAGGTGGCCCCCCTGGTCGACGCGCTCATCGTGGTCGGCTCGTCGAACTCCTCGAACTCGCAGCGCCTGCGCGAAGTGGCCGAGCGGGCCGGCTGCTCGATCACCCGGCTCCTCAACCGCGCCGAGGAGATCGACTGGGATGCGTTCACCAACATCCGCCGGCTCGGCCTCACCGCTGGCGCCTCGGCCCCCGAGGTGCTGGTGGAGGAGATCATCGACGCCTTCGCGACCCGCTACACGGTGACGGTCGACACGGTCTCGACCACCACCGAGGACATGGTGTTCCCGCTGCCGCGCGAGCTGCGCAGCGAAGCCGCGGAGTAGGCGGACCGCCTCTCAGCTTTGACAAGCGCGGGGCGCCGCTCCATCACCGGGGCGGCGCCCTTTTCGCGCCCGGGCCCGGCCGGCCGGCCGACCCGCTCTCCTCATCATCGAGACGGATACCGGACCGTGGCGGTCTATACCGAGGTTCCCGACGAGGCGCTCGGCGCCTTCCTTTCCGATTACGACATCGGCGGGCTGCTCTCCTACAAGGGCATCGCGGAGGGGGTCGAGAACACCAACTTCTTCCTGCACACCACGGCCGGCTCCTACATCCTGACGCTCTATGAGAAGCGGGTGGCGGAGGGAGACCTGCCCTTCTTCCTCGGCCTGATGGAGCACCTCGCCGCCCGCGGCCTCGCCTGCCCGCAACCGATCCGCAACCGCTCCGGAGTGGCCCTGGGCCGGCTCTGCGGCCGGCCGGCGGTGATCGTGTCGTTCCTCGACGGGGTCTCGGTGCGCCGGCCCGGCGCGCGCCACTGCCGGGCGCTGGGCCAAGCCCTCGCCGGCCTGCACGCGGCCGGGGCCGACTTCCCGATGCGGCGCCCCAACGTCCTCTCGGTGGAGGGCTGGCGCCCGCTCTTCGCCCAGGCCGAGTCGCAGGCCGACCGGGTCGCCCCCAACCTCGCCGAGCGCACCCGGGCCGACCTCGCCCGCCTGGAGGCGGGCTGGCCCCGCGACCTCCCGGGCGGCGTGATTCACGCCGACCTGTTCACCGACAACGTGTTCTTCATCGGCGAGGCGGTGTCGGGGCTGATCGACTTCTACTTCGCCTGCACGGACGCCTTCGCGTACGACCTCGCCATCTGCCTCAACGCGTGGTGCTTCGAGCCGGACGGCTCCTTCAACCGCACCAAGGGCCAGGCGATGATCGCCGCCTATCAGGCGGCCCGGCCGCTCACCCCGCAGGAGGTCGCGGCCCTGCCGATCCTCTGCCAGGGGGCGGCCCTGCGCTTCATGCTGACGCGGCTCGTCGACTGGCTCAACGTGCCGCCCGGTGCCCTGGTGAAGCCCAAGGACCCGCTCGAATACGACCGCAAGCTCGCCTTCCACCGCCGCGTCACGGACGCTGCGGAATACGGCTGGAGCCCGTGAGCCGCGGCTCCAGTACCGGCACCAGCACGGCGGCGGCCGCGAAGGCGCCGCCGACGAGGCAGAGCAGGGGCCAGCCCCCCGCCGCGAAGGCGCGGGTGCCCGCCGAGGCGCCGAGCGCCCCGCCGATGAACACCGTGGTGAAGAACACCGTGTTGATGCGCCCGCGCGCCCCGGGGGCGAGGGCGTAGACCCGGGTCTGGTTGGCGATGAGTGCGGTGTTGATGCCGATGTCGATCAGCAGCACGCCGACGGCCATCCCGGCGAGCGAGACGCTGCCGAGGAGCCCGAACACCGCGAAGGACGCGACCGTGAGCAGGGCGCCGCCGATCACCACCGGCCGGGGACTGCGGGTATCGGCGAAGCGGCCGGCGAAGGGCGCGCAGAGGGCGCCTGCTGCACCGATCAGCCCGAACAGGCCGGCCCCCGCGGGGTCGAGCCGGAAGGGCGGTCCCTCCACGAACAGCGCGAGGCTGGTCCAGAAGGCGTTGAAGGCCGCGAAGAGCAGCGCCTGGGCGAGGGCCGCGTGCCGGAGCGCCGGCTGGGTCCGCACGAGATCGAGGACCGAGGCCATCAGCCGGCCGTAGGACAGGCTGGTCGTGGCCGAGGTTCCCGGCAGCGTCAGGCCGGCGAGCGCCGCGAGGGCCAGCGACAGGCCCGCCGCCGCGCCGAACATCGCCCGCCAGCCGAACCACGCGCCGACGACGCCGCTCACCGTCCGGGCGAGCAGGATGCCGAGCAGGAGCCCGGTCATCACCTGCCCGATCATCCGCCCGCGGCTGGAATCCGGCGCGAGTTCGGCCGCGAAGGGCACCGCCTGCTGGGCGGCCGTCGCCAGGATGCCGATCAGGAAGCTCGCGGTGACGAGGGTGCCGAGGCCGGGCGCCAGGGCGGCGAGGACGAGGGCGCCCGCCAAGAGGACGAGCAGCCCGACGATCAGCCCGCGGCGCGGATAGCGGTCGCCGAGGGGCACGAGGCCGAGGATGCCGAGACCGTACCCGGCGAGCGTCGCGGCCGGGACCAGGCTCGACGCCGAGGGGCCGAATTCCTGCGCCAGCACGGCGAGGAGCGGCTGGTTGTAGTAGATGTTGGCCACGGCGCCGCCCGCCAGCAGGCTCAGGCTGAGGCGGGTCGCGGGGGTGAGGACCGGCGCGGCGGTCGGCATCGGCGAGGACAGGGCAGTCATGGCAGGGCCGTTATGGAGAGATCCGGCAGGGAGCAGCCCGCGGGCGCCCTGAGCTGTGGCCATAAGTAAGGCCTCCGCCCGCCGCGGCACGGGGCGTCGCCGCGCGGCCGCCCCGCGCGCTGATCATGGCGGAACGGCCGCCGGGGCGCGGGACGGCGGCGAATCCCGGCCCCGTCCACCCCTTTCGCCCCGCCGACCCCATCCCCATGTGCCGGAGGCTGTACCGGAGATTCCGCTTGGCCTCGGCCCGGGAACAACGGATAGTTCCGACCCGGCGACCTGCCGGGCGGCATGGCTGTTCATCGCGGAACTCGAATTCCGGCGTTGATCGTCCCGCACAACCCGGCTGGGCGAGCGGAACCTTTGGTCAGTCAGTTTCGAGCGGCCGGCACCGGATGCCGGCCTGATCTGGACCCGTGAGGGATCGGACGATGTCGCAATACCGTTTTCAGTTCGCCAAGGAGATCATGGGGGTGCCGTTCTCGATCGGAACGATCGAGATCACCCGTGCCCGCGACCCACAGCGCGCCGAGCGCGCCGCCGCCCTGCGCTTCGCCCGGCATCACGGCGTCGAGGATTGGCGCGAGCGCGCCGACCGGATGGACCTCGCCCCGGCCTCCGACCCGCAGACCTGAGGCTCAGGCCGCCGCGCTGTCGCGGCGCAGGCTCAGGACGAGATCCGAGAAGCGGTCCCCCTGCACGATGACGTGGGCGCGCATCCGATCGGCCGCGAGCGCCCCGTCCCCGGCGAGGATCGCCTCCACGGCCGCCTCGTGCTCGGCGAAGGACTGGGCGAGGCGGTTGCGCACCCGCAGCTGGATGCGCCGGAACGGCGCGAGGCGCCGGCTCAGCTGCATCGCCTGCTCGCACAGGAAGCCGTTGCGCGAGGCCCGGTAGATCACCGCGTGGAACACCGCGTTCTCGGCGTAGTAGGCGCTCTCGTCGCCGGTCACGGCCGCGGCGCGGCAGGCTTCGAGGGCGGCGGAGAGTTCCGCCTGATGCTGGGGCGTCAGCCGCCGGGCCGCGAGCCGCGCGCACGCGGCCTCCAGCTCCGCCATCGTCTCGAACATCTCGAGGAGCCGGGTCGGGTCGGGGGTGCTCACCACCGCGCCCCGGCGCGGCTTCATCTCGATCAGGCCCGTCACGGCGAGCTGGAGCAGGGCCTCGCGGATCGGCGTGCGCGAGACGCCGAAGCGCTCGGCGAGCTGCACCTCGTCGAGCCGCGCGCCCGGCGCCAGCACGCCGTCGACGATCTCATCCTCGATCGTCTGCCTCAGCCGCTGTGCATGGTTCATGGCGCGCCCCGCTCCTGCACCGATTATGCAGGAGTGTTGACAAAATATACAAGAGCAGGCTTCCTTGAGTCCAATATGCCAGACGCCGCAAGCAGAATACCAAGCGGCCGCACACGGAACCGGGGCCGGAGCCCCGGACGGAGGAAATCGCCATGGCTCTCACGCGACGCTCGCTCGTGGCCGCCGGTCTCGCGGCGCCCGCTCTCCTGGCCGCCCGCGGCGCGCAGGCGGCGACGACCCTCAAGCTGTCGCACCAGTTCCCGGGCGGCTCGATCGACGAGGGCGACTTCCGCGACCGGATGTGCCGCAAGCTCGCCCTGGCCGTGAAGGAGCGCTCCAAGGGCGCCCTCGAGATGCAGGTCTATCCGGGCTCGTCGCTGATGAAGACGAACGCCCAGTTCAGCGCCATGCGGAAGGGCGCCCTCGATCTCAGCCTTTATCCGCTGCCCTATGCGGGCGGCGAGGTGCCGGAGACCAATATCGGCCTGATGCCGGCGCTGGTGACCTCCTACGAGCAGGCCAAGGCCTGGAAGACCGCCCCGGTCGGCCGCAAGCTCACGGAGATCCTGCAATCCAAGGGCATCGTGATGGTGTCCTGGGTCTGGCAGGCGGGGGGCGTGGCCAGCCGCGAGCGCCCCCTGGTGGCGCCCGAGGATGCCAAGGGCATGAAGGTCCGCGGCGGCTCCCGCGAGATGGACCTGATGATGAAGGCCGCGGGCGCCGCGACGCTGAGCCTGCCCTCGAACGAATCCTACGCGGCCATGCAGACCGGCGCCTGCGACGCGGTCATCACCTCCTCCACCAGCCTGATCTCCTTCCGCCTGGAGGAACTCGCCAAGTCGCTGACCTCCGGCAAGGGCCGCTCCTACTGGTTCATGCTGGAGCCGATCATGATGTCGAAGATCGTCTTCGACGGGCTGCCGAAGGACCAGCAGGATCTGATCATGCAGGCCGGCGCAGAGCTGGAGAGCTTCGGGCAGGAGGGGGCCAAGGCCGACGACGACCGCGTCGAGCAGGTCTTCGGCAAGGCCGGCGCCAAGGTCTCCAACCTCGACGAGAAGACGCTGGGCCGCTGGCGCGACATCGCCCGCGACACCGCCTGGAAGGACTACGCGGCGAAGTCCGCGACCTGCGCCGAGATGCTCAAGCTGGCGGAGGCGGTCGCGTGAGCCATGCCTTCGACGCGGCCTCGGCCGCCGCCGCGGGTCCCGATTCTGCGGGCGCCGCCCGCTCGCCCGGGGCCCTCGGCGCCATCGAGCGGGCGACCGGCGCCCTCAACCGGCTGATCCTGGTGTTCGGCGGGCTCGCCTTGGTCGCGGCCTGCCTCGTCCTCTCCTACAGCGTGGTGGTCCGCTACTTCCTGAAGATCCCCACCGACTGGCAGGACGAGACGGCGGTGTTCCTCATCGTCGGCGCCACCTTCCTGTCGGCGGCGGCCGTGCAGGCGCGGCGCGGCCACGTCGCCATCGAGGCGCTGACCGGCCTGCTGCCCCCGCGCGCCAACGCCGTGCGGCTGTTCCTCGCCGATCTCGTCAGCCTGCTCTTCGTCGCCTTCTTCGCCTGGAAGAGCTGGACGCTCCTCCACGAGGCCTGGGTCGACGGGCAGACCTCGCAATCCACCTGGGGCCCGCCCCTGTGGATCCCCTACTCGCTGATGGCGATCGGCATGACCATGCTCGGCCTCCAGATCCTGCTGCAGCTCGCCGAGGCCCTCGCCCGCGGGCCCCTCGCCGCCGGCCGCGCCGATCCGAAGATCGGGCTCGGGGCCGACCTCACCAAGGGAAGCGCCCGATGAGCACCGCCGTGGTCGGCTTCCTCTATGCCGGGGCGACGCTCGGCGCGATGCTCTCGGGCATCCCGATCGCCTTCGCCCTCGGGGCGGTGGCGCTCGTCTTCATGCTGGCCTTCATGCCGGGCGCCTCCCTCGATACGGTGGCGCAGAACGTCTACGAGGAGATGGCCTCGATCACGCTCCTGTCGATCCCGCTCTTCATCCTGAAGGGCGCGGCGATCGGGCGCTCGAAGGCGGGCCAGGACCTCTATTCCGCCATGCACGCCTGGATGCACCGCATCCCCGGCGGCCTCGGCATCGCCAACGTCTTCGCCTGCGCGCTCTTCGCCGCCATGGCGGGGTCGAGCCCGGCGACCTGCTCGGCCATCGGCTCGGCGGGCATCCCGGAGATGCGCAAGCGCGGCTATTCGGGAGGCTTCGCCGCCGGCATCATCGCGGCGGGCGGCACGCTCGGCATCCTGCTGCCGCCCTCCATCACCATGATCCTCTACGCGGTGGCGGCGGAGCAGTCGCTGGGCCGGCTGTTCCTCGCGGGCATCGGCCCGGGCTTCCTCCTCGTCGCGCTCTTCGCCCTCTACGCGATGTGGCGCTTCCGGCGGGAATTCGCCACCGCCAAGGCGGCCTATGCGGAGGCGGGCACGGGGCACCCGATCCTCGCCGAGGAGCGCTACTCCATGGCGCAGCGCTTCTCGACGCTGCCGCGGGTGCTGCCCTTCGTGGTCCTGCTCACCGGCGTGATGGTGGCGCTCTACGGCGGCTACGCCACGCCCTCCGAGACGGCGGGCCTGGGCGGCATCCTGGCGCTGCTCCTCATCGCGCTCATCTACGGCGTGTGGAAGCCGCGGGACGTTGACCCGATCCTCACCGCGACCCTGCGCGAATCGACCATGCTGATGCTGATCATCGGCATGTCGCTCCTCTACGCCTACGTGATGAGCTACCTGCACATCTCGCAGGCCGCCGCCGCCGCGATCGTGGCGATGCAGCTCTCGCCCTGGCTGCTGCTGCTGACGATCCTGCTCCTCGTGGTCGTGCTCGGCTTCTTCCTGCCGCCGGTCTCGATCATCCTGATGACCGCGCCGATCATCCTGCCGCCCCTCAAGGCGGCGGGCTTCGACCTCGTCTGGTTCGGCGTCGTGATGACCATCACCATGGAGATGGGCTTGATCCATCCCCCGGTCGGCCTCAACATCTTCGTCATCAAGAACATCGCGCCGGACATCCCGCTCTCCGAGATCATCTGGGGCACCTTGCCCTTCGTGATCCTGATGGCGGTGGCGATCCTGGTCCTCTGCCTCGTGCCCGGCATCGCCCTGTGGCTGCCGGACCAGCTCGTGGGGCTCGGGAAGTAGCCGGATGGCGGGCGCGACGCCGAAACGCTGGGGACGGAGGGGCCGTTCCCCCTCCGCCGCCCCGGCGGAACCCTATCTACCGCCCAAGGGCGACGCCGCGGCAGGGGATCCTCCCGCGGCGAACGGGCGGCACGGAGCGCAGCAGGGCGACATGGTGGCGATCTCCTTCCTCGGCGACCTTCTCCAGAGCATCACGGAGCGGGGCCGCGGGCTCATCCCCTTCGGCAAGGGGGACGCGCTCTCGCGCGCGAGCGTGCCGGACCTCGTCAAGCTCTGCGAGGACCTGATCTCGCGGCGGGGCGAGGCGTCGGGCGTCGCGCTCGCCCGCATCATCCTCGACCGCTACGCCACCTTCACGGCGGCGGAGCGGCACGACTTCCTGCGCCGCATCGCCCGCGATTTCGGCGCGGACGGCGCGGCGGTGGAGGGGGCCATCGCGGCCTATCAGGCGGCCCCCTCGCGGGCGACGCTCGGGCGCCTGCACGAGGCGGCCGAGCCGCGCTCGCAGGAACTGATCCGCCGCCTCAACCTCGCCCGCGACGGCACGATCGCGCTCGTGCGCATGCGCGAGGACGTGTTCACGCTCCGCGACGCCCTGCGCGGGGCCGAGGAGCGCGACCCTGCCCTGATCGACGCCGCCGAGAGCCTGGACAGCGACTTCGAGCACCTCTTCGCCTCGTGGTTCAACCGCGGCTTCCTGGTGCTGCACCGGATCGACTGGACCACCCCGGCCCACATCCTGGAGAAGATCATCCGCTACGAGGCGGTGCACGAGATCTCCGGCTGGGACGACCTGCGGCGGCGGATCGAGCCGGCGGACCGGCGCTGCTTCGCCTTCTTCCACCCGGCCCTCGTCGACGAGCCGCTGATCTTCGTCGAGGTGGCGCTCACCACGGGCATCGCCTCGGCGATCGGCCCGATCCTGGCGAACGACCGCCAGCCCCTGGCCTCGCGCGAGGCGACCACCGCGATCTTCTACTCGATCTCGAACTGCCAGCGCGGGCTCGCGGGCGTCACCTTCGGAAACTTCCTGATCAAGCAGGTGGTGGAGGATCTCTGCCGGGAGATGCCGGCGCTCAAGACCTTCGTGACGCTCTCCCCGGTGCCGGGCTTCCGCCGCTGGCTCGACCGCGAGCGCCGGGCCGACGCGCCGCAGGGGCTCACCCGCGAGGATGCCGAGACCCTGCGCCTCCTCGACAAGCCCGACTGGCATGCCGACAAGGCCACCGCCGAGACGGTGCGCAAGGCGCTGCTGCCGGCCGCCGCCTACTACTTCCTGCGGGCCAAGACCCCGCGGGGCAAGCCGGTCGATCCGGTGGCGCGCTTCCATCTCGGCAACGGGGCGCGGCTGGAGCGGCTGAACTTCCTCGGCGACCTCTCCCCGAAGGGCCTCGCGCAATCCTACGGGCTGATGGTCAACTACCTCTACGACCTCGCGGCGATCGAGAAGAACCACGAGACCTACGCCAATCTCGGCACGGTCTCGGCCTCCATTGCGGTCAACCGCGAGCTGCGCCAGAACCTGCCCCCCGCCCGCGCCGTCGCGCTGGCCGAGGCGTGACGCGCCACCGGAAACGTCCCATGTCCAACCACTTCTTCGATCTCGTCCGCGCCCGCCTGCCGGGCGATCCCGCCGCGCGCCCCTTCCTGGAGACCCTCGACGGACTGCGCTGGAGCTACGCCGACCTGCTCGCCGCCTCCGGCCGCTACGCCGCCGCCCTGGTGGGCCTCGGGGTGAAGCCCGGCGACCGGGTCGCGGTGCAGGTGGAGAAGAGCCCGGCCGTGCTCGCGCTCTATCTCGGCTGCGTGCGGGCGGGCGCGGTGTTCCTGCCCCTCAACACCGCCTACACGGCGGCGGAGATCGCCTATTTCCTCGGCGACGCCGAGCCCGCCCTGTTCGTCTGCGACCCCGGCAAGCTCGACGCGCTGAAGCCCGTGGCCGAGGCGGCCGGCGTGCCGCAGGTCGGCACCCTCGACGCGGCGGGCGAGGGCACCATGGCGGCGGAGGCCGCCGGGCAGACCGGCGACTTCGCCGACATCGCCCGCGGGCCCGACGATCTCGCGGCGATCCTCTACACCTCGGGCACGACCGGGCGCTCCAAGGGCGCCATGCTCTCGCACGACAACCTCGCCTCGAACGCGCTGACCCTGGTCGAGGCGTGGCGCTTCACCGCCGGGGACGTGCTGATCCACGCGCTGCCGGTCTTCCACACCCACGGCCTGTTCGTGGCCACCAACACGGTGCTGATGGCCGGCGCCGCGATGGTCTTCCTGCCCAAGCTCGATCCGCCGCGGATCCTGGAGCTGATGGGCCGGGCGAGCGTGCTGATGGGCGTGCCGACCTTCTACACCCGGCTCCTGAAGGAGCCCGGCCTGACGCCGGAGGCCACGCGCGGCATGCGTCTGTTCGTCTCCGGCTCGGCGCCGCTCCTGGCCGAGACGCACCGGGAATGGCGCGAGCGCACCGGCCACGCCATCCTCGAACGCTACGGCATGACCGAGACCAACATGAGCACCTCGAATCCCTATGACGGGGACCGGGTGGCGGGCACGGTCGGCTTCCCCCTGCCGGGAGTGAGCCTGCGCGTGGTCGACCCCGAGACCGGCAAGGCCCTGCCCACCGAGGCGGTCGGCATGATCGAGGTGCGCGGCCCCAACGTGTTCAAGGGCTACTGGCGCATGCCGGAGAAGACCGCCGCCGAGTTCAAGACCGACGGCTTCTTCATCACGGGCGACCTCGGCAAGGTGGACGAGCGCGGCTACGTGCACATCGTCGGCCGCGGCAAGGACCTGATCATCACGGGCGGCTACAACGTCTACCCGAAGGAGGTCGAGACCGAGATCGACGCGCTGCCCGGCGTGCTCGAATCGGCGGTGATCGGCCTGCCGCACCGGGATTTCGGCGAGGGCGTCACCGCCGTGGTGGTGCGCCGGCCGGGCGCGAGCGTCAGCGAAGGCGAGATCCTCGGCGCGCTCGAGGACCGGCTCGCCAAGTTCAAGCTGCCCAAGCGCATCCTCTTCGCCGACGAACTGCCCCGCAACACGATGGGCAAGGTGCAGAAGAACGTCCTGCGCGACGCGAACCGGGATCTCTACGCGGGGTGAGGGCCGGGCGAGGCGGGCCATGGCCCGCCTCGCCCCCGGCGACCGCATCCGCGCGGGTCGCGACGTCCGGCAGCCGGTTCTGTCGTCGGCGGGTCCCGGCGACCATGCGATCTCCGATTGATCGCTCGGCGATGGCCGAGGCCGTCGCCTCGCAATGCCGAGCTTCGCTCGGATGTGCGCGGAGCAAGGCTCCGCGCCGCGCGGGCTCGAAGGATGAGGGCAGGACCGGGAGAGACGGCAGGATCGATCAACAGGCTGCCCCATCCGCTCAAGTCACAAGTTGAAAATAAAGATACTCGGCATTTTATTTCGCTTATCGCCGTTTACTGGCATCAATGGCGAGAAATTAACGAATAGAAATCAGCGTATTATACCGCCGCGCTTATGAACTGATCTGTTCCAAGTAGGGATAGGCGCAGAGGGTCTTGATGCGGCCGGTCTCTGCCGCGAGCGCAGTCCAGGCCCGGCAGCACGCCTCGACGACGGCCTCGTCGTCGGCCAGAAGCCGATGGGAGAGGTAGCGCTCGCGCAGGTAGAGCCAGACACGCTCGACCGGGTTCAGCTCGGGACTGTAGGGCGGCAGCGGCACGAGGGTGAGGTTGGGCGGGAGCGTCACCGCGCGCGGATCGTGCCAGCCCGCACCGTCCCGCACCATCACAGCGTGGGTGTCGGCTGGGATGCTGGCCGCAAAGTCGGCCAGGAAGCGATCCATGGCCTGAGTGCAGACCCGCGGCAGCACGAGGGCGAACTCCTCGCCTGTGGCGGGCCGCACGGCTGCGAAGATGTAGGCTGAGGCGAAGCGCTTGTCGCACAGCCCTGGTGGGCGTTGGCCGCGCACCCACCAGCGATGGCCGGTCCGGCCCTTCTGGCCCACGCGCGCCTCGTCCATGAACCAGAGCGCGATCGTCTTGTCCGGATGGGCTTGGGCCGCCGCCGCTACGGCGGTGCGAAGCCCCCTTTGGCGAAAGCGGCCGCCGCACGGGCGTTCCGCTTCGGGTGAACGGGCCTGGCCTTCTGCTTCGACAGCCCGAGCCGACGCACGACCCGCGACATGGATTGCGGGCACATCGTCTTGTCGAACCGCTCCTCGATGAAACGGCAGAGGTCCGGCAGCGTCCAACTCGACGGCTCCCCTTGCTCGGGATCTGGCCCAACCAGGATCCGATGCACCAGAACTGCTTGCTCACCCTCGCTGAGGATCTCTCGCCTGTGGCCGTGCGGACGATCCACCAGCCCGGCCAACCCCTCGGCATTGAACCGGATCACCGCATCGCGCAGGGCTTGGCGCTCCATTCCGGCCGCCCGCGCCGCCTCGGCGCGGCTCATGCCCTCCAGCGCGTTGGCGACGGCTAGGAGGCGCTGCATCGTGCGTCGGCGGGGCTCGCGCCGGGCCAGGCGACGCAACTCGGCGGCGCTGGCGAGATCGGTGCGGATCGTCAGGCCCGGTCGTGCCATCGCGGCCTCCTGCTGCACAGGCCGCAGGCCAGCACAGACGCGCTGCACAACCAACTCACGTTCGAGTCAACGCCAAAGCGCGGCGGTATTAATTGAAATATAACTGATCGATCGGCCTGCGATCGGGCACATCGCGCGCGGGTCGGGCAACGTCCCATCCCCGAAATCCACACGACCCCTCCTGCAACCTTGACCGCTCGCGCACCGCGTGCTTTGTTCATGTTATGTTCTCAACGTGAGTCGGGCGGCGATGACGGACGGCGCGGAATCCAGCAAGGCGCATCCGTCCCTCGACGCGATGACGGCGGCCTACTTGCGGGAGGCTGGCGACGACCCCGTCACGGCGCTCCGGCAGGCCGTGGCGGATGCTCTCGCGGCCCTCGACGAGGCGGCGCGGCAGCGGGCGGCGCGCGAGCGGCTGATCTCGCGCGGCTACGTCCGCGGAGCCTCGCCGCGGGGCTGAAGGCACCGCCGCGGGGCTCGACGGCCCTGCCGCAGATGAGGAGCCGGGCGACCGGCGCGGCCACGGGCGGGTCAGCACCCTGATGTGCGCGCCAGCACCTTGGCCGGAGGAGGGCGGGGCTATCCCCCGTCTCAACAGCGATCGGAACGGAGCCGTACCATGGACACCAAGGCAGACCTGATCCGCTACGACATCCGCCGCGACCGCTTCGGCTGGACGGTCTACGACGTCCGCACCGGCCAGACCGCGGTGATCGACGGCGTGCTGCAGATCGGCCTCGACATGGACGAGGCCGACGCCATCGCGGACGCGCTGAGCGCGGACGGGCCCTTGCCGGGCTTGCCCAACCTCGCGGCGGCAGCGCGCTGGCAGCAGGCGGCGCGGCCCGAGCCGGCCCGATTTCGCTACGTCTGAGACGCCACCCTCGGAGCCGGCCTCCCGGATTCCCGCCGGGCGCGGCCCCGCGGAGACCGTGACGGACCCGATCAGCTCCCGCCGCGCAGATGGGCCACGAAATCCTGCGCGAAGGGGGCCAGCGCCCCGAGATCCCGCACGCAGATCGTGAGGTCGCGGGCTGCCCAGGGATCCTCGAGCGCCACCGCCGCGATCGCCATGGTGCGCGCCGCCCGCCGGGCGGTGGTCTCCGGCACGATGCCGAGGCCGACCCGGCACTCCACCAGCCGGCAGACCGCGTCGAAGCCGCGCAACTGCACCCGCAGCCGCAGGGGCTGGCCGATCCGCGCCGCCTTGGTGAGGAGGAAGCGGGTCAGCGCGCTCGCCCGGTCGAGGCCGACCACGTCGTGGCCGAGCACCTCCGCGAAGCCGACCGATTCCCGGGCGGCGAGGGGATGGTCGGCCGCCACCACCAGCACGAAGCGGTCGCGCCGGAACGGATAGGTCTGGAGCGCGCCCGTATCCACGGTGGCGGCCACGAGGCCGAGATCGGCCGCACCCTCGGCCACCAGCCCGACGATCTCGTCGGAGAGCCGCTCCTCGATCTCGACGCTCACGCCGGGATGCTGCGTCAGGTAGGCCGACAGCACCTCGGGCAGGAACTCGGTGAGCGCGTTGGTGTTCGACAGGACGCGGATCTGTCCGGCCGCCCCGCCCGCGAAGGCGGCGAGATCCGATTGCAGCCGCTCGACATCGCCCAGGATCGCCCGGGCATGGGCGAGGAGGGTGCGTCCCGCGGGCGTGGGCGTGACCCCGTGCCGGGCGCGGGTGAGGAGGGCGGCGCCGAGGGACGCCTCCATGGCCCGGATGCGGTGGCTCGCCGCCGCGAGCGCGAGGTTCGCCCGGTTCGCCCCGTGGGTGATCGAGCCGGCCTCGACCACGTGGCGGAACAGGCTGAGGTCGACGAGGTCGAAATGCATGCGCGGCCTGACCGGGTGGGCGAGGGCGCATCCTGCGCCGGGTGGAAAGCGGCGCATCCTGCGCCGGGGACGAAGGGCGGCCGTGGAAAGCTCTGGTATACCAGCCCTGGCGAACCGCCTCAGACTTCGCGAACCGCGAAGCCTCCGTCAACGAGATTCACATTGCGAACCGGACCATTTCCAAACAAAGAGGGCGGCGGAGAATGGTGCGCACCCGAAACCGGGGCGCCGCCATCCGTCCGCGTTGCCGGCCCGTCACGGAGCCGATAAGCACCTGAGTTTAGAACCGGACCAGTTTCGGGCGCCGAGGAGCTGAGGATCATCATGGCCGAAATCGTCAGGCCCGCCGTGGCCCGACCGCTGTCGCCCCACCTCCAGATCTACCGCTGGACCTGGACCATGGCGATGTCGGTGGCCCACCGACTCACCGGGATCGCGCTCTACGGCGGCACCGCCCTCGTGGCGATCTGGCTCGTGGCGCTGGCCTCCGGCAAGGCCGCCTACGACCCGGTCGCGTGGCTCTACGGCTCGATCCTCGGGCGCCTCGTGATCTTCGCCTATACCTGGATCCTGATGCACCACATGCTGGGCGGCATCCGGCACCTGGTCTGGGATTTCGGCCACGGCATGGACCCGGGCACCCGCATCGCCATGGCGAAGTACACGCTGGTCGGCTCGGCGGTGCTCACCGCCGTGATCTGGGCCGCGGCCCTGCTGGCGCGCTGAGGGCGCGGGAGGATCCCATGGTCGACAACCGTCCCGAAGCCACCCGCACCATCCGCACCTCCTACGCCCGGGCGCAGGGGCTCGGCCCGGCCCATCACGGCGCGGGCGAGTGGTGGCTGCACCGCCTCACCGCGGTCTCCAACGTGCCGCTCATCCTGGCCTTCGTGGTGATCGTGGCGCTCTGCGCCGGGCGCTCCTACGAGGATGCGGTCCGCCTCGTGTCGCATCCGCTCGTCGCGATCCTGCTCATCCTCGGCGTCCTCTCGGTGACGAACCACATGCGGATGGGCATGCAGATCGTCATCGAGGACTACGTGCACGACAAGGGCCTGAAGATCGCGGCCGTGATGGCCAACACCTTCTACAGCGTCGTCGTGGCGGTCGCCTGCCTCTACGCCATCGTGCGGATCAGCCTGCGCGCCTTCGTCTGACGTCTTCTCACAGGATCCCCCCATGGCCACCAACGGAACCGCCGCGCCGGCTCAGAACGGCAAGGCCTACCCCATCGTCGATCACAGCTTCGACGTCGTCGTCGTCGGGGCCGGCGGCGCGGGCCTGCGCGCCACGGTCGGCTGCTCCCAGGCCGGCCTGCGCACCGCCTGCATCACCAAGGTGTTCCCGACCCGCTCGCACACCGTGGCGGCGCAGGGCGGCATCTCGGCCTCGCTCGGCAACATGGGGCCCGACGATTGGCGCTGGCACATGTACGACACCGTGAAGGGGTCGGACTGGCTCGGCGACCAGGACGCCATCGAGTATCTCGTGCGCAACGCTCCCGCGGCGGTCTACGAGCTGGAGCATTGGGGCGTGCCGTTCTCGCGCACGGCCGAGGGCAAGATCTACCAGCGGCCCTTCGGCGGCATGACCACCGATTACGGCAAGGGCACCGCCCAGCGCACCTGCGCGGCGGCCGACCGCACCGGCCACGCCATGCTCCACACGCTCTACGGGCAGGCGGTCCGGAACAAGACCAACTTCTTCATCGAGTACTTCGCCCTCGACCTGATCATGGACGAGGAGGGGCGCTGTCGCGGCGTGATCGCCCTCGACCAGTCGACCGGCGAGATCCACCGCTTCCGCGCCGCCATGACCATCCTGGCGACGGGCGGCTACGGGCGCGCCTATTTCTCGGCGACCTCCGCCCATACCTGCACGGGCGACGGCAACGCCATGGTGCTGCGCGCCGGCCTCGCCCTTGAGGACATGGAGTTCGTGCAGTTCCACCCGACCGGCATCTACGGGGCGGGCTGCCTGATCACCGAGGGCGCCCGCGGCGAGGGCGGCTACCTCACCAATTCCGAGGGCGAGCGCTTCATGGAGCGCTACGCCCCCTCCGCCAAGGACCTCGCCTCGCGCGACGTGGTCTCCCGCTCCATGACCATGGAGATCCGGGCCGGCCGCGGCGTCGGCAAGGGCAAGGACCACATCTTCCTGCACCTCGACCACCTCGACCCCAAGATCCTGCACGAGCGCCTGCCCGGCATCTCCGAGTCGGCCAAGATCTTCGCGGGCGTCGACGTGACCAAGGAGCCGATCCCGGTCCTGCCGACCGTGCATTACAACATGGGCGGCATCCCGACGAACTATCACGGCGAAGTGCTGACCCTGAGGGACGGCAACCCCGACTACGTGGTGCCGGGCCTGATGGCGATCGGCGAGGCGGCCTGCGTCTCGGTGCACGGCGCCAACCGGCTGGGCTCGAACTCGCTCATCGACCTCGTGGTGTTCGGTCGCGCCGCGGGCCTGCGCTGTGCCGAGATCGTGGAGGCCAACGGCCGCCTGCCCGACCTGCCCAAGGACTCGTCCGACAAGGCGCTCTCCCGCCTCGACCATTTCCGCCACGCGAACGGCGCCACGCCGACCGCGGATCTGCGCCTCGACATGCAGAAGACCATGCAGAACAACTGCGCGGTCTTCCGCACCGGCGAGGTGCTGGAGGAGGGCAAGCACCTCATCCACAAGGTGTGGTCGGGCATCGACGACATCCGCATCACCGACCGCTCGCTGGTCTGGAACACCGACCTGCTCGAGACCCTGGAATTCGACAACCTGATCGGCCAGGCGGTCGTGACCATGGAATCGGCGGCCAACCGCACCGAGTCGCGCGGCGCGCATGCCCGCGAGGACTTCCCCGACCGCAACGACAAGGACTGGATGAAGCACACCCTGTCCTGGCTCGACCCGCAGGGCCGCAAGGTGACGATCGACTACCGGCCGGTCCACACCTACACGATGTCGAACGACATCGCGTATATCGAGCCGAAGGCGCGGGTCTACTGAGCGCCGTGCGGACCGGGATGGGGACGCGCGGGAGGACGCCATGCTGAAGCGGCTGCGCCGGGGGAAGCCCGCGGCCTCACCCGACTTCCTCCGGACGGGGGCGCCGGCGGCGCCCCCGTCCTCCTGGGAGGAGATCGTCCGCGGCGCCTCGACCGGGCTCGACCTCGCGGCGGAGCGCGCGCGGGTCTCGAACCCGATGCGCGACGCCTATTTCGCGCAAGGCGACCGCTTCGCGTCGAAATGGACCCACTACCTCGACGCCTACGACCGCCACCTCGCGCGCTACCGCGGGAGGCCGGTCCGCTTCCTGGAGATCGGCGTCAACCACGGCGGCTCGCTCCAGGTCTGGCGGCGCTATCTCGGGCCGCAGGCGGTGATCCACGGGCTCGACATCGACCCGCGCTGCGCGGATGTCGGCGGGCCGGACGTCACCATCCACATCGGCAGCCAAGCCGACACGGCCCTGCTGCGCCGGATCGTCGAGGCGATGGGTGGGGTCGACGTGGTGATCGACGACGGCAGTCACCGCAGCGAGCACCAGATCGCCACCTTCGAGACCCTCTATCCGCTGATGGCGCCGGACGGCGTCTACGCGGTGGAGGACGTGCACTGCTCCTACTGGCGGGAGATCGGCGGCGGCTTGCGGGCGCCCGGCGCCTTCATGGAATACGCCAAGGACCTGCTCGACCGGCTGCACGCCCGCTACGTGCTCGACCCCGATCCGGAGCCGCGCGATCCCGGCTTCGCCGACGTCACCGACGCCATCGCCTTCTACGACAGTCTCGTCGTGTTCGAGCGGCGCCCGAAAGGCCCCGCCAAGGCGATTCCCGTCGGCCACCGCATGCTGGATTGATCTTTTCGGGAGCCTTCTCGTCTCATGGCCCAGTTCAACCTTCCCAAGAACTCGCAGTACAGCGAGGGCAAGACCTGGCCGAAGCCGGCCGGGGCTAAGAACCTGCAGGAGTTCCGGATCTACCGCTGGAACCAGGATGACGGCTCCAATCCGCGGATCGACACCTACTACGTCGATCGCGACGATTGCGGCCCGATGGTCCTCGACGCGCTCCTGTACATCAAGAACAAGATCGACCCGACCCTGACCTTCCGGCGCTCCTGCCGCGAGGGCATCTGCGGCTCCTGCGCCATGAACATCATGGGGCAGAACACGCTCGCCTGCACGCTCGGCATCGACGATTGCGAGGCCAAGCAGATCAAGATCTATCCGCTGCCGCACATGCCGGTGCTGAAGGATCTGGTGCCGGACCTGTCGAGCTTCTTCGCCCAGCACGCGGCGATCGAGCCCTGGCTGCAGACCGAGACCCCGGCCCCCGAGAAGGAGTGGCGCCAGACGCCGGAGGACCGCGCGCGCCTCGACGGCCTCTACGAGTGCATCCTCTGCGCCTGCTGCACCACCTCCTGCCCGAGCTACTGGTGGAACGGCGACCGCTTCCTCGGCCCGGCGGCCCTGCTCCAGGCCTATCGCTGGCTGATCGACAGCCGCGACGAGCATACGGGCGAGCGGCTCGACATCCTGCACGACCCGTTCCGGCTCTACCGCTGCCACACCATCATGAACTGCGCCAACACCTGCCCGAAGGGGCTGAACCCGGCGAAGGCCATCGCCGAGATCAAGAAGATGATGGTCACCCGCGAGGTGTGATTCGGTCTTCGGAAGATCACGTCCGGGAACCGTATCACAAGCCCGCGCGGCGCGGAGCAGGGCTCCGCGCACGCCTGAGCGAAGCCGGTTTCCGCATGGCGAAGCGCTCAACCGGAAACCGTAGGACGCCGTCGGCGCGGGCCCGCCCCCCGGGAGGCGGGCCCGCGCCTGATGCCTTTGGGTCACACCTGCTCGAAAAGGCGCCTGCGGGCGCCTTTGTCGTTTCGCGCGGCCCTGCCCGCGCCTTCGGGGCCGCGTATGTGCCCGGGAAACCGCTCCTCCTGCCCGGGACCCCGTGATGCCGCGTCCGTATCTCCGCTCCGTCGCCGTTCTGGCGCTCGCCGCGAGCCTGGGGGCCTGCGCCTCCTCCCGCTTCGATCAGCAGGCGCCGCGCCTCGCCTCCCGGCAGGCGGCCCGCCCGGTGGCGCCGGAGGTGGAACCGGATCTCGGCGCGCCGGGCCTCGCGAGCGGACCGGTGACCTCGTCCCCGCTCGCCCCGCCGCCGGGCGCCAGCGCCGCCCCGGGCGTGGTGGCCAATCCCGGCGGCGCGATCATGGCCGAGCCGAACCCGCCGGCGCAGCAGCAGGCCGCCATCGCCCCGCCGCCCGTCGCCCCGCCGGTGACGAGCGGCGGCCGCTCCTCGGTGGTCGGCGGCTGGACGGCGAAGGACGCCACCGGGGCGAGTTGCCGCGTCACGCTCGCGAGCACCCCGTCCCTCGACCTCTACAAGGCGTCGTCGAGCGGCTGCGCCAACAAGGATCTCGCCAAGGTCACGGCCTGGGACTATCGGGATGGGGAGGTCTACCTCTACCAGCCGGGCGGCACCGTGGCGGCGCGCCTGCGCCCGGCGGGCGGCGCCATGGACGGTGCCCTCTCGAAATCCGGTGCGCCCCTCGCCCTGGTGCGCTGAGGACGGCGCCGGGCCAGGGCTGGCGCCCGTGGCATGCGACGTGCTGAAGGGCGGCGGATGCACCCGCCTCCCGCAAACCCAGGAGATCCCATGACCACGCTGGCCGAAGAGGTCGCCCGCACATTCGGCTCGCCCGCCGTGATGATCGACCTCGATCAGGTCGAGCGGAACATCGCCCGGCTCCAGGCCGCCTGCGACGCAGCCGGGCTGTCCAACCGCCCGCACATCAAGACCCACAAGAGCCCGATCCTCGCACGGATGCAGCAGGAGGCGGGCGCCCGGGGCCTCACCTGCCAGACCCTGGGCGAGGCCGAGGTGATGGCCGAGGCCGGTCTCTCCGACATCCTGATCAGCTACAACCTCGTCGGCCCGCACAAGCGTGCGCGGCTCGCGCGCTTCCTGGAGCGCTGGCCGCTCACCGTGAGCGCGGATCACCCGGCGGTGGTGGCGGGGCTCGGCGAGGCCGCCGCCTCCGCCCGCCATCCCCTCGACGTGGTGGTGGAATGCGACACCGGCCGGGGCCGCGCTGGGGTGGCGACGGCCGCCGAGGCGGTGGCGCTCGCCCGCATGATCGCGGACACGCCCGGCCTGCGCTTCGCCGGTCTGCTCCTCTACCCGCCGGAGGACGCCATGGCGGAGACGCAGGCCTTCCTCGACACGGTTCGGGCCGGGCTCGCGGAGCAGGGGCTCGAGGCCCGCATCGTCTCGACGGGCGGGACCCCCAACCTCGCCAATCTCGGGGCGATCAAGGGCGTCACCGAGCACCGGGCCGGAACCTGCATCTTCAACGACCGCATGATGCTGGCCTGCGGCGCCGCGACCCTGGCGGATTGCGCCCTCGACGTGGTGGCGACGGTGGTGAGCCGGGCGACGCCCGAGCGCGGCATCCTCGATGCCGGCTCGAAGACGCTCACCTCGGATCCGGGCGGCGGCCTCGACGGCTACGGGCTGATCCGCGAGGTGCCCCAGGCCCGGATCCATCGATTTGCCGAGGAGCACGGCTTCCTCGACCTCTCGGCCTGCCCGGAGGCGCTGCCGGTCGGAACCGTGGTGCGGGTGGTTCCCAACCACGTCTGCGTGGTGGTCAACATGGTCGACCGGCTGGTGACCACCCGGGGCGGACGCATCACCGGCGAAATCCCGGTCGCGGCCCGCGGCCTCACGGGATGAGGCGCCTCACGGGTTGACGCGCACCCCCAGCAGCACGGTGTCGGAGGCGTAGCTCGATCCCGCCGCCGTGCTGTTCAGGTTCTCGTGGGCGTAACTCATCCGGACGCCGAGCCAGCGGTTGATCCGGTAATCCACCCGCAGGCCGGCGAGATAGCCGGTCTCGTGGATGCTCACGCCCTGATAGTCGTTCGTGTAGATCGAGCCGAGCAGCGTCACGCGCAGGTTGCGCCGCAGGTCGTGGGCGATTTCGGCGCCCACGGATTGCGTGAGCACGCCGCTCGCATTCGGCACCACAGTCTCGATCACGCCCGTGCTGGCGATGAGGCGCACCGTGGTGAGCGGCGTCGCCGCCCAGGCGATGGCGCCGTCGAAGACCGGGCCGGTGACGTCGCGCAGGCGGCTGTCGTCGTAGCGGCGCCAGAGATAGCCGCCCGAGACCTCGCCGGTGAGGAGCCGGCTGATCTCGAAGGTGCTGCCCGCCCGGAGCGTGAGCCCGTCCGAATCGCGGCGGTAGCCGGAGAAGTCCACCGCGAGATCGTGGATGCGGGTATCGACCAGGGCGTCCACGAAGGGCGTGAAGCCGGGCCGGATCTCGTAGCCGGTGCGCAGGCGGACGCCGTAGGTGGTGGCGTTGCGGTCGCCCTGCGGCAGGGTGCCCCCGGCGGCGAGTTGCGCATCGGCGTAGGTCTCGCGGGCGACGACGCCGCGCAGGGCCACCTGCAGCCGGTTGAAATCCTGCACCACCCCGACCGTGCCGCCATAGGCGGCCGCGATCGGGCGCTCGCGCAGCTGCGCGTTGAGGTCGGGGCTGCCGGCGCGCTGGGTCGTGACCGCGTAGCGCCCCGTGACCTCGAGATGGGTGTCGCGCGAGGCGTCGACGCGCAGCTGGAAGGCTCCGTCGCCGTCCGGGCGGTTGGCGGTGCGGTTGTCCGGAAAGTCGCTGTAGCCTCCGCGCAGGGTGCCGGTGAGCGAGTGGGCCGGCCCCTCGCTGAGGAAGCCGAGTTCGCCGTCCGTGCGCAGGGCCAGCGATGCCTTGCCCCGGAGGGCGCGGTCCGGGTTGGTGTCGTAGCCGATGCTCTGCTGGAGGGCCGGGAACAGCACGAGGCTGCCGAACTTCAGCCCGAGCGGCGCGTAGGGGTCGTTCGGGTCGATCGGGCGGCGGCGCAGCAGCATCCCGGCGAGGATCGGGTCGGGCAGGCCGGTCACGGGCTCCTGGACGACCGGCCGCACCCGTGGGTCGGGGACCGGAGCCTGCGTGACCTGCCGCACGAGCGCCGCCGTGGGCGCGCGCGTGCGCCGGCGCGGGGGCGGGCGCAGCCGTTCGCCCGCGCCGCGCAAGCGGCCCGCCTGCCCGGCGGGATCCGACGAGCCGCGCAGACCCCCGACCCCGCCCGGCCGGCCGCCTGCATCGGAGGCCGTGGCATCGGACCCGAGCCCGGATCCCGACACGCTCTGGGCGGCGGCGGGCTCCGCGAGGAGGGTGAGCACCGCGAGCGCGACGCCGCCCGCGCATCCCGCAGCCCCGCGCCGCGCCTCGCTCCTCGGCCGCTCTGCCCCCACCGGCCGCTCCGCCTGCACCACCCCCGCCACAGGCCGGGGGTTCGAAAATCATGGTTAAGAGACCTACAACCGGCGTGGTTAAGGGCACGTAAGCGCGCTCAGGGGGCGAGGTCGCCGAGGTCCGGCGCCGCACGGCCGAAACGCCACCACAGCCACGCCGACGCACCGACCACGATGGCGGAGAGAGCGAGCGCCAGGCCGAGGGCCGCCGCCTCGCCGGCCTGCTCGATCGTCGCCGCGAAGGCGAGGGGGGCGAGCGCCGAGACGACGAAGCTCGGGGCGAGCAGCCGTCCGACCCGCGTCCCGTAATCCTGCGGCGCGAACAGCACGAGGGGGACGGTGCCGCGGACGATGGTGAGGAGCCCGTTCCCGGCTCCGTACAGGAAGGCGAAGGCGAGCGCCGCGGCGACGGCCTGTCCGCTCGCGAAGCCCGCCGCGAACCCGACCGGGAGGAGGAGCGCCGCCGCGAGGCCGAGGGCGAGCGGACTGAGGCGGCGCCCGAACAGCACCTCGCCGAGGCGCGAGCCGGTCTGGCCGATCCCCCGCACGGTGCCGATCCAGACCGCCGCGGCGGGGCCGATCCCGAGCCCGATCAGGATCGGGATCATGTGGGCGGACATGGCCGCGTTGAGGACGCTCGCGAGGGCGGCGGTCAGGGCGTAGAGCCCCCCGGCGAGGCGGATCTCGGCCGGATCGCGCGCGAGCGGCGGCCGGACGGGCCCCCGGCCGCGGGGGGCGCCCGGCGCATGACGCGCATCCGGGATGGCGCGGTGGAGCGGCAGGGTCGCGAGGGCGAGGGCCGCATAGGCGAGGAGCGCCATCCGCCAGCCATGGGCCTCGGCCAGCGCGTGGCCCACGGGCCAGAGCACGCTCGACGCGAGCCCGCCGAACAGCGTCACCTGGGCGATCGGCCGCCGGGCCTGCGCGCCGCCGATGCGCGCCAGCGCCGCGAAGGCCGCCTCGTAGAGCGTCATGCGCATGCCGAGCCCGAGCACGGCCCAGGCGAGGCCGTAGCCGACGAGGCCCCGGCAGGCGGCGAGGCCGGCGAGGCCGGCCGCGACCACCCCGGAGCCGAGGCTCATCACCGCCCGGCCGCCCCGCAAATCGATGGCGCGCCCCACCATCGGCGAGGCGAAGCCCATGACGAGGAGGCCCACCGAGAAGCCGCCATAGGTCAGGCTCGGCGAGAGGCCGAGATCGGCGCCGATCGCCGGCCCGAAGACGCCCACGAGGTAGTAGCTGACGCCCCAGAGCACGAGCTGCGAGAGGCCGAGCCGCAGCACGAGGCCGGGCGGGATCACCGCGGATCCGGCGGCGCGGCATCGCCCGCGCCGAGCGCGCGCTGCATCAGCACCGTGTCGAGCCATTGCCCGTGCTTCCAGCCGACCGCGCGCAGGATTCCCGCGTGGCCGAAGCCCAGGGCCGCGTGCAGACGGATCGAGGCGAGATTCGCCGAATCGCCGATCACCGCCACCATCTGGCGGAAGCCCCGCTCCTCCGCCGCCGCGATCAGGCCGCCGAGCAGGAGCCGGCCGACGCCCCGTCCGTGCCGGGCCGGATCGACGTAGACCGAGTTCTCCACGGTGCCCCGGTAGGCCGGCCGCGCCCGGTAGGGACCCGCATAGGCGTAGCCGAGAAGCTCCCCGTCCCGCAGGGCGGCCAGATACGGGAAGCCCGCCTCGACGAGGCCGGCATGGCGGCGGCGCATCTCCGGAAGATCCGGCGGGTCGAGTTCGAACGAGGCCCGGCCGGTCAGCACCGCCTGCGCGTAGATCGCCTGCACGGCCGGGATGTCGTCGGGCCCGCACGCGCGCACGATCACCGCCGGATCCGAGGCCTCCGCCATCCCGCCCTCCCTGGTTCGCGCTGCCGTTGTGGCACGGCCCGATCCCGGCCGCATCGCCGGCCGGCGCATGGCAGCGAGCCGCGATGCCGGGTCGGCGGCCCGCGCCCTATCTCTCCCGTCATCCGCCCCGCACGCAGCACAGGTGCCGATGTCCTCGCTCGCCCGCGCCCCGACCCGCCCCACCGGCATCGTCGTCGAAACCGACGTCTCGGCCCGTCTGGACCGGCTGCCCTGGGGGCGCTTCCACACCCTGGTGGTGGTGGCGCTCGGCATCACATGGATCCTCGACGGACTCGAGGTGACGCTCGCCGGGGCGCTGGCGGGCGCCCTGCGCGAGAGCCCGACCTTGCGCTTCACCAATGCCGAGATCGGGTTCGCCACGTCGAGCTACCTCGCGGGCGCGGTGCTGGGGGCGGTCGGCTTCGGCTGGCTCACCGACCGGCTCGGGCGCAAGAAGCTGTTCTTCATCACCCTCGCGGTCTATCTGGCGGCCACCGCCGCCACTGGGTTCTCGTGGAATCTCTGGAGCTTCTGCCTGTTCCGGTTCCTCACCGGGGCCGGCATCGGCGGGGAGTACACGGCGATCAACTCGACCATCCAGGAGCTGATCCCGGCCCGGGCCCGCGGCTGGACCGATCTCGTCATCAACGGCTCGTTCTGGCTCGGCGCGGTGCTGGGGGCGGGGGCCTCGCTGATCGTGCTCGACCCGGCCCTGTTCGGGCCCGATCACGGCTGGCGCGCGGCCTTCCTCCTCGGCGCGCTCCTCGGCCTCGTCATCCTGGCCCTGCGCACCTGGATCCCCGAGAGCCCCCGCTGGCTGATGACCCACGGCCGGGCCGCGGAGGCCGAGGCCATCGTGGGCTGCATCGAGGACCGCTTCCGGCGCGAGGGCCACGTCCTCGCCGAGGGGCCGTTCCGCACGGCGCGCCTGCGCCAGCGCAGCCACACGCCGCTCCGGGAAGTCTTCGCCGCGCTCGCCCATTACCGGCAGCGCGCCTTCGTCGGCCTCGCCCTGATGGCGGCCCAGGCCTTCTTCTACAATGCGATCTTCTTCACCTACGGGCTGATCCTGATCGACTTCTACCACGTGCCGGCCGGGGCGATCGGCTGGTACATCCTGCCCTTCGCGGCGGGCAACTTCTTCGGCCCGGTGCTGCTCGGGCGCCTGTTCGACACGCTGGGCCGCAAGCCGATGATCGCGCTGACCTACGGGATCTCGGGCCTGCTGCTCGCGGTGAGCGGCGTGCTGTTCCAGCAGGAGACGCTGACCGCCACCACGCTGACGATCAGCTGGATGGCGGTGTTCTTCTTCGCCTCGGCGGCGGCGAGTTCCGCCTATCTCACGGTGAGCGAGGTGTTTCCGCTGGAGATCCGGGCCTTCGCGATCGCGGTGTTCTACGCCATCGGCACCGCCGTCGGGGCGGCGGGACCGGCCCTGTTCGGCCTGCTCATCGAGGGGAAGTCCCGGGAGGCGATCCTCGGCGGCTACCTGCTGGCCTCCGGCCTGATGGTCGCGGCGGGGATCGTCGCGGGCATCTGGGGCGTGGCGGCCGAGCGGCGCCCGCTGGAGGAGGTGGCGAGCCCGCTCGCCGCGGCGGATTGACGGGGCTGGAAGGGCCCCATCCACCGCTCAACCGACCGAGTTCGCATCGATCGCATTGACTTCGCACCCGCACAACGCCATATCGCCCTTGCAGCGTCAGCGGCCTCCAGGCCCGCGTGAGAGGGCTGCGTGACGGATTGGCCCGTTTTTCGCGCGGCAGACCCGGCCCCTCTCTTCAATCGCTTGACCCTCCGGGCGGCCCCATCACGCGGGCGGCCCTCCCCAGAACGACGGATCGCGATTCGCGGTGCTCCGCACCCATCCGGGCGATCCCGCTGCTTCCCGAGAGATTCCTCCACCTTGACCCAGTTCACTGATTTCGGCCTTGCGGCGCCGCTCCTGAAGGCGCTCGCCGAGACCGGCTACGTCACGCCGACCCCGATCCAGGCGCAGGCGGTTCCCCCCGCCATGACCGGCCGCGACCTCTGCGGCATCGCCCAGACCGGCACCGGCAAGACCGCGGCCTTCGCGCTGCCGATCCTGCACCGCCTCGCCAGCGAGACCCCGACGAGGCGCGCCCCGCGCCGCGGCTGCCGGGTGCTCGTCCTCTCGCCCACCCGCGAGCTCGCCAGCCAGATCGCCGACAGCTTCCGCGATTACGGCAAGTTCCTGCCCTTCTCGACCACCGTGGTGTTCGGCGGCGTCACCATCAGCCGCCAGGAGCGGGCGCTGGCGAACGGCATCGACATCCTGGTCGCGACCCCGGGCCGGCTGCTCGACCTCATCGACCGCCGGTCCCTGAGCCTCGATTCGGTCGAGTACCTCGTCCTCGACGAGGCCGACCAGATGCTCGATCTCGGCTTCATCCACGCCCTGCGCCGCATCGTCACGCTGCTGCCGAAGGAGCGCCAGAGCCTGTTCTTCTCGGCCACCATGCCGAAGAACATCGCGTCGCTGGCCGCGCAGTACCTGCGCGACCCGATCCAGGTGGCGGTGACGCCGGTGGCCACCACCGCCGAGCGCGTCGAGCAGCGGGTGGTCCACGTCTCGACGGGCGCCAAGCAGGCCCTGCTCGGCACGATCCTGCGCGACGACTCCATCGACCGCGTGCTGGTCTTCACCCGCACCAAGCACGGCGCCGACCGCGTCGTGCGCGGCCTCGAGAAGGCCGGCATCGGCTCGGCGGCGATCCACGGCAACAAGTCCCAGCCGCAGCGCGAGCGGGCGCTCGCCGCCTTCCGGGCCGGGACCTGCCGGGTCCTCGTCGCCACCGACATTGCGGCGCGCGGCATCGACGTCGAGGGCGTCACCCACGTGGTGAACTTCGACCTGCCGAACGTGCCGGAGGCCTATGTCCACCGCATCGGCCGCACCGCGCGGGCGGGGGCGGACGGGCTCGCCATCTCGTTCTGCAACGAGGAGGAGCGCGCCTATCTGCGCGACATCGAGCGGCTGACCCGCCAGAAGGTGCCCGAGATGGCGATCCCGGAGGGCTTCGTGCCCCCGAGCCGCCAGGAGGCCGCCGAGGCGGTGGCCGAGTCCGAGCGCGACCGGCGCCAGGCCGGCCCGCGGGGCCAGCGCCCCGGCCGCCCGCAGGGGGGCCGTCCGCAGAACGGGGCGGGGGCCCGGCCCCAGGGCGCGCGCCCGCAGAACCACGGCGGCCGCCCGGCCGAGTGCCGGCCGCGCGACGGCGGCCGTCCGGCGCAGGAGGGGCGTCCCGCCCGCCAGGGTCAGGACGGACGTCCGGCTCACCGTGCCGAGGGCCCGAAGGGCCATGGCCGCCCGCAGGGGCAGCCCCAGCGCCGTGACCGCGCGCCCGGCGGCAACGGCCAGGACGGCCGCGCCATCGGCTGGCTGGAGCGCGCGCCCCGGTAAGGCACCATCGCGGCCGGGCCGACAGCCCGGCCGACGACCGATCGGCGGCCCGCGCTCAAGCTTGAGCGCGGGCCGTTTCCGTTTCGGCAGCCGGGTCAGCGCGGCGCGATGCGCCAGCGGATCGTCACGGACGCGGAGAAATCGACGGCCGCGGGCGGGATGATGTGGATGATGCGCGCGGAGCGCGGCAGATCGGCATAGCCCTCCGGCGGCGTCGCCTCGCCATCCGCGATCTCGGTGATCTCGACCAGTTTGAGATCCGCGGCCTCCGCGTAGATCCGGGCCTGCTCGCGGGCATCGAGCACCGCGGCCCGGCGCGCCTCGTTGAGCGCCTGCCGATCGGCCTCGACCGAGAAGGTCACCTTGAGAACCTCGAAGAGGCCGCTGCCCACGAGCCGGGTCACGGTCGGATTGACGGCATCGACGGCGGTGAGCTTCAGCGTCAGGTCGCTCATCGCCGTGAAGGGCAGGTCCGGCACCTTCGGATTCGGGTTCGCGGGCGTCGGATAGCCGCGCTGCTCCTCGTTCAACCGGAACGTGCTCTTCTCGATCGTCACGCCGCTGCTCTCGAGCGCCTTCAGGATCTCGTAGGCTCGCGGCGTGCGCTCCTGATGCGCCTGCGCGGTGCCGTCCAGGGTCCGCCCCTTGGTCGTCACCCTGATCTCGATCCGCGCCGTGTCCGGCTTCTGCCAGTGCTGGGCCCTCCCGCGCACCGACAGGACGTTCCCGCGGCGCGGCGTGTCGGGATTCTCCTGGGCCAGGACCGGGCCGCTCATCACCGGACCGACCGCGAGCAGCAACAGGACGAGAGGGGGCAGACGCATCAATGCCGGGCTCCGCCAGCGCGGACACGCCACCGCTCCGCCCTGCCGACGCAGCGTGGCCGGACAAAGCGGCGCGGTCGTGACGCCTCGTCAGCCTCGCTCAGCGGCCGCGCCACCGGCAGGCCGATATTGCCGCGCCTCCTCTCACCCCCATCTCAAGGGGAGATCAGCCGCCACAGGAGACCGCGATGCGCTTCGAACTCTTCCGGGATGCCGATGGACACTGGCGCTGGCGGCTGCGGGCGACGAATGGCGAGGTCATCGCCGATTCGGCCGAGGGTTATGCCCGCCGCCAGGATTGCGAGCACGGCATCGCCCTGGTGAAGGGGGCGGGACAGGCGCCCGTCATCGACATGACCCTGAAGATCGCCTGACGCCCACATCCGCTCGCGCCGGGGCGTCCGCCCCCCGGCACGATGGGATGCAACGGTTCGCGGGGGTCACGCGTTGTGCGCATCCGTGCCTTAGCGGGCGCGTGCATCCCTCAAGCAGGAGTTGTCCCCCTTGCTGAAGACCGTGATCCTGGCCGCCGGGCTCGTGCTGGGCGGTGCCGCCCTCGCGCCGCAGGCCGCGACCGCCGCGCCTCTCACCGCTCCGACGGCCGCGGAAGCGCAGGCTCCCACCACCTGGGCGCAGTACGGCTACCACCGCCACCATCGCCACTGGGGCCGTCCCTACGGCTATCGCCGGCATTTCGGTCCGCCCTACGGCCGCGCCTATGGCTACCGCCGGCACCATCACTGGGGTCACCGCCACTGGGGGCACGGCCCCCGCGGGTATTATCGCGGGTTCTGAACCGGAATTGCCCCGCGGTCGCCGCATGCGCGGCGGCCGTGCCGCATTCTCGCCCCACTGGTGACCATGCTGGACCAGCTTGGCCGTTCCGGCGGCCAGGCTTGGCCCATAGCGGTGTCCGGCCATCAAGGCCGGCCCGCTTCAGCACCAAGGGGAAACCGGAATGCAACAGACCATCGCGGAACGCCGCCGCCGGGCCGAGGCCCAGCTTCAGGACTACGAGCGGTCGCTCGCCGAGATCCGCAGCTCCGCCGGTCAGGGCGCCAACAGCCGCGCCCTCCAGCTCCAGCATGCCCGCCTGATCGAGAAGGCGCGGGCCGAACTGGCCTCCCTCGACGCCGAGCAGGCCCGCCACTGAAGCAGAACCGCGTCAGACAGGTCCGCCGCACTGCGTGGTCTCGCATCGCTGTCGCCGCCCGATGACCGATCCGGCGAAGGGGCCGAGCGGCGGATCACCCGCGACCCCGCGCGGCGCCCGCGGGGTCGATCGGTCGTGCGGCCGTCCCCTCATACGGTTTCCGGATGATCGCTTCGCGATGCGGAAATCGGCCTCGCTCAGGCGCCGCGCGGGCTCGTGATACAGTTTCCGAAAGTGATCTTCCGGAAACCGTATCAGTGATAGGGATCCGCCGCGTCCCGCAGGCCGTCGCCCAGGAAGTTGAAGGCCAGGACCACGATCACCACCGGCAGGATCGGCAGCAGCAGCCAGGGATGAAGCTGCACCGCGGCGAGGTTCTGGGCCTCGTTCAGGAGCACGCCCCAGCTCGTCACGGGGGGGCGCAGGCCCAGTCCCAGGAAGGAGAGGGCGGTCTCGCCGAGGATCATCGAGGGGATCGACAGGGTCGCCGAGGCGATCAGGTGGCTCATGAAGTTCGGGATCAGGTGCCGGCCGATGATCCGCGCCTTCGAGGCGCCCATCAGCTCGGCGGCGCGCACGTAATCCTCCTCGCGCAGTGCCAGCAGCTTCGAGCGCACGGCGCGGGCGAGCCCCGGCCAGTCGAGCATCCCGAGGATCAGCGTGATGCCGAAGAAGACCAGGACCGGGCTCCAGTTCGGCGGCAGCGCCGCCGAGAGCGCGAGCCAGAGCGGCAGTTCCGGCAGCGAGCGCAGGATCTCGATCAGCCGTTGCACGACGTTGTCGACCCAGCCCCCGAGATAGCCGGCGAGCCCGCCGAAGAAGAGGCCGAGGGCGAAGGACACCGCGATGCCGACGATGCCGACGGTGAGCGAGATGCGCGCGCCCGAGACGATGCGCGAGAACAGGTCCCGCCCGAGCCGGTCGGTGCCCGCGAGGAACAGCGTGCCGCCCTCTGGCGGGCAGACGAGGTGCCAGTCGGTCTTCCACAGACCCCAGAACTCGTAGGCCTCGCCCCGGCACAGGAAGCGCAGGGGCTGCACCTTGGTGCGGTCCACCGTGTATTCGCGGTGGAAGTTCTCGAGGTTGAAGGTGAACGTGTAGGGGTTCGTATGGGGCCCGACGAAGCGGCCCTCGTGGAACAGGCGCACCGCCTGCGGCGGGGCGTAGAGGAAGTCGCCGTGGCGCTGGGCCGGATTGTAGGGGGCGAGCAGCTCCACGAACGGGATGAGCCCGTAGAACAGGAGCAGCACGATCCCGGCAGCCACCGCCACCTTGTGCTTGCGGAACTTCCACCACGTGAGGCGCCAGGAGGAGGCGCGGTCGAAGACTTCGCTCTCGGCGCCGAGGGGCTCGGTGCGGCCGGGATCGAACGGGGCCGGATCGACGAAGTGGCGCGGGCGGACCTCCAGGTTCATCGGCCCGAGCCTCCGAGGCGGATGCGGGGGTCGAGCCACGCGAGCAGGAGATCCGAGATCAGCATCCCGATCACGGTGAGGATCGCCACGAACATCAGGATGAAGCCCGCCAGGAACTGGTCCTGGCTCTTGAGCGCGGCGAGCAGGATCGGCCCCACCGTCGGCAGGCTCAGCACCAGCGAGACCAGCACCGAGCCCGAGACGAGATGCGGGAGAAGGTTGCCGATATCGGCGATGAAGGGGTTGAGCGACATCCGGAACGGGTACTTGAGCAGCGCCCGGGTCGGCGGCAGGCCCTTGGCCTTGGCGGTGACGACGTATTGCTTGCCGAGCTCGTCGAGAAGGTTCGCCCGCATGCGCCGGATCATGGCGGCCGTGCCGCCCAGGCCGATCACCAGCGTCGGCACCACGAGATGGGCGAGCAGCGACTGCACCTTCTCCCAGTTCCAGGGCTGGCCCGCATAGGCGCTGTCGTAGAGCCCGCCGATCGAGATCCCGAGCCAGCGGTTGGCGTAGAACAGCATGATCAGGGCGAGCAGGAAGGAGGGGGTTGCGAGCCCGATATAGCCGATGAAGGTCGCGATGTAGTCGCCGAGCGAGTATTGCCGCGTGGCCGAGTAGATGGCGATCGGGATCGAGACCACGTGGACGAAGATCACCACCGCGAGGTTGACGACCAGGGTGAGCCAGAGGGCGTCGCCCACCACCTCGCGCACCGGCCGGTCGTACTCGAAGGACCAGCCCCAATTGCCCTGAAGCAGCCCGTTGAAGGCGCCCTCGGGGTTCGGCCAGATGCCGATCCAGCGCAGGTACTGCTCCCAGACCGGCCGGTCGAGACCGTATTGCTGCATCAGGAACTGCGCCTTGGCGACCGAGGCGGCCTCGCCCTGCGAGCGCAGCTCGGCGATCTGGTTCGTCAGGAAGTCACCCGGCGGCAGCTTGATGATGAAGAAGACCAGGGCCGAAATCACGAGCAGCGTCACCGCCATGGTCAGGGTGCGCCGCAGGAGGTAGCGGATCACCGGGCGGCCTCCTTGCGGTCCGGCCCCCAGAAGAACTCGTCCATGCGGTAGACCCCGATCATCGCGGTCGGCTTCCAGCTGTAGGTGGCCTTGTCGGGCAGGTTGACGAGGCGGGTCTTGGCGACGACGGGCTGCAGCGCCCCCGCGACGGTGCCGATCACCCACTGGTTCTCGGCGCGGTTCTTGAGCATCTCGGCCCAGATCCGGGCCTGCACGGCGGCGTCGCCCGTCGCCATCCACTGCGCGTTGAGATCGACCAGGGCCTTGGCCTCGGGGATGTCGACGGGCTCGCCCTCCTTGCCCTTGGTCTCCGCGTACTGCCCCCATTTCGGCCAGGCGTAGGTGTCCTGATGGACAGGGGCGAGTTCGTCCGGCGGCATCTCCGCGGTGGGAATGGCGAGGTCGAGACCCTGGGCCGCCACCATGGTGGTCAGCCCCGCATAGGCGCGGTTGCGCAGCACCGTGCGGTCCTGCGGCTTCACGAAGAGCTTGACCCCGACCTCCCGCCAGAATTCCGCGATCAGCGTCAGACCGTCGGTGAGCATCGTGCTCTCGCCGTCGGTCTCGACCACGATCTCCAGCTCGCGCCCGTCCGGCATCAGCCGGATGCCGGCGCCGTTGCGCTGCGTCAGGCCCATCGCGTCGAGGAGGCGGGACGCTTCGTCCGGATCGTAGCCGGCATAGAGGGTGCGGTATTCCGGCTTGTAGAGGGGGCTGCCCTCCACGACGGTGTCGTTGCCCTCGGTGCCGAGCCCGAACAGGAGCGCGTTGTTGAGGGTGCGCCGGTCGATGGCGAGCGAGAGGGCGCGACGGAAGCGGACGTCGCGGTTGAGCTTGCGCCAGACCGGATCGGCCGCGGTGAGGTTGGGATAAAGCGCGATCTCGGAGCCGCGGGCGCTCGGCCAGAGATGGGTGCGGTAGTGCTTGGCCCGCTCGCCCTCCCGCAGGATCGGGATGTCCTCCATGGTGAGGCCGCGGAACAGCAGGTCCGCCTCGCCCGCATTGGCCTTGGCGGCGAAGAGGCCGCCCGCCGCCACGTCCATCAGCACGCGGTCGATATAGGGGAGCTGCTGCCCTTGCGCGTCGACCCGGTGGTAGTAGGGGTTGCGCACGAACACGAACCGGGCCGCGGGCGCGGTGTTGGTCACGCGCCAGGGCTGGAGCGTCGGCAGATCCGGGTTGGTCTGCTCGAACATCGCGTCGAGCCGGTTGTGCAGGGTCGCCCAGCTCTTGACCTTCTGCTGCTTGACTGCGGCGTCCAGCTCCTTCTTCGGCGCGTACTTGGCGTGGAACTGCTTCAGGTAATGGGCCGGCCGGTAGATGAAGGGATCGCGCGGGGAGGCGAGTTCCGGCAGGAAACGCGGGTTCGGCTTGTCCCAGGTGAAGCGGACCCGGAGGGGATCGAGCACCTCGAAGCGGGGCAACTGCCCGTCGACCATCATGAATTCGGGCGGGCCGGAGGGGCTCAGCTCCTTGTTGAGGGCCACGTCCTCCCACCAGTAGCGGAAATCCTCCGCCGTGAAGGGCTGCCCGTCCGACCAGCGGTGCCCGGCCCGCAGGGTGAAGGTGAAGATCTTGTCGTCCTCGCTCTCGAAGCCCGCGAGCAGGTCGGGCCGGAGCGTCAGCTTGGCATCGTAGCCGACGAGGCGGGTGTAGGAATAGGCCGAGATGTAGCGGATGTCCCGGGGCTTGGCGACCAGGGTGACGATGTCCCCGCCCGGCGTGCCGATCTGGCGGTTCTCCGCGGCGAGATCGACCACGAGGGGTTCGGAGGGAAGGCGCTCCGCGGTGCTCGGCTCGGCCGCCCGAGCGAGGGCGGGCAGGAGGGCGAGGAGCAGCAGCGCCCCCCAGCGGCGCCGCGCGGGGGGGCTTCCCGGCCGGCCGCCCACGCCACGCACTCCGTCGATCCCACCCCACGGCCTCATGTCGGGTCTCCCGAAGCGGGCGGCGCCAGCGCCACGTAGGTGATCCGCGCCGGCGAGTAGCCGGTGGCGGCGTGCAGGTCGTCGAAGGCATGGGCCGTGGCGATGGCGGCCCGGGCGGTCCGCGCCTCCTCGCCGTCCGGCCGGTAGACGAATTCCCGCCCGTTGCGCCGCCAGCGCACCGGCTCCGTGCCCCCCGCCGGATCCATCAGCATGGCGATGGTCGGGAAGGCGGGACCGCCATGGGCGTGCAGGCGGTGGGCCGCCGCGTCGTCGTCGAAGATCAGCCGGGTGAGGCCGCGCTCGCGCGCCTCCAGCACCCGCCGCGCCTGGCTGATGTGGTCGTCGAAGAAGGCGACGCCCTGCGACAGGTCGAGGCCGTGCAGATCGCAGCTCCACCAGTCGCGGGCGTGGTAGCGCGCCCGGGCGTCGCGATAGCGCAGGCCCGAGAGGTCGGGATCGAAGCAGAGGATCTCGGCCTCCGGGCAGGCCTGCCGGGTGATCCAGGTGGTCAGGCCGCGGAAGACCCCGGATTCGATCACCACCCGCGGTTGCAGCGCCCGCATCAGGACGTAGAGCTGGAGCGCGCCGTTGAAGCCGTTGCCGCCCCGGCGCTGGGCCACCGGCGCGCCGCCGATCAGGTCCCAGAAGGCCGCGACGGCCGGGCCCGTCCCGCCCGGCAGGGACAGGCCGCAGGCCGCGAGGTCCGCGTCGAGCCGCGCGGCGGCGGCGGCGATCAGCGCCTCGGTCTCGCGCCGGGAGAGGGGCCGGTGCGTCCAGTCCGGCACCGCCGGGACGAGGTCGTAGCCGAGCCGGTCGAACAGGGGCCCGAGCCACCGGCGCCGCAGGCGCTCCAGCAGCGGGTGCGGGCGGAGGGAGGCGGCGGGGGGCATCAGGCGGCCCGCCGCAGGGCCGGCCCGGCGACGCGCACGCAGTGGCCCGGCGAGACTTCCTGCATGAGGCCGGTCTCGGGACCGATGAGCCGGAAGGGGTCGGGCCACGAGGCCGGATCGGAGAAGCGGTCGCTCATCAGGAGCTTGAGATCGAGGGGGTGGTCGAGGTCGGGCTCCGGCACGGCGGCCAGCAGCGCCCGCGTGTAGGGGTGGACGGGGTTGCGGAACAGGGCCGCCTTGGGGGCCTCCTCCACGATGAAGCCCCGGCACATCACCGCGATGGTGTCGGCGATGTAATCCACCACCGCGAGGTTGTGGGACACGAACATGTAGGCGATGCCGAGGCTCGCCTGCAGGTCCTTGAGCAGGTTGAGCACCTGCGCCTGCACCGAGACGTCGAGGGCCGAAACCGGCTCGTCGCAGAGCAGCACCCGGGGCTTGAGCGCGAGCGCCCGGGCGATGCCGAGGCGCTGGCGCTGGCCGCCCGAGAAGGCGTGCGGGTAGCGGCGCAGGGAGCGCGGATCGAGCCCGACCATGTCGAGCAGCTCCTTCGCCCGCTCGTAGCGCTCGTCCGCGGTGCCGACCCCGTGGATGCGCAGCGGCTCGGTCAGGATCTCGTAGACCGTCATCCGCGGGTTGAGCGAGGAGAACGGGTCCTGGAAGACGAACTGCACCGCCCGGCGGAAATCCTTCAGCTCCCGGTCCTTGAGGGCGAAGACGTCGCGCGGGCCGCGCCCCGAGCCGTCGTCGAAGCGCACGGTCCCGGTATCGGGCCGCAGCGCCCGCATCACCACCTTCGACAGAGTGGTCTTGCCGCAGCCCGATTCGCCCACGAGGCCGAGCGTGCGGTTCGGCCACAGGTCGAGGCTGACGCCGCGCACCGCGTCGATGCGCCGGACCGAGCCGCTGAACCAGCCCGCCCGCAGAGTGAAGGACTTGCGGATGTCGGCGATCGAGAGGAGCGGCCCCGGCGGATCGGGCCGGTGCGGCTCGCCGGCCTTGCGGGCGAGGACCGCGCTCTTGACCTCGCGGATCGGGGTCAGCCGCTCGCCCTCCGCCATGTGGAAGCGCGGCACCGCCCGCATCAGCGCCTGGAGATAGGGGTGGCCGGGCCGGCGGAAGATGTCCTCGCGCCCGCCCGCCTCCATGACGCGGCCGCGATAGAGCACCACCACCTCGTCCGCCATGTTGGCGACCACCCCGAGATCGTGGGTGATGAGCAGCATCGCCATGCCGGTCTCGGCCTGGAGTTCCCGCAGCAGGTCGAGGATCTGGGCCTGGGTGGTGACGTCGAGCGCCGTGGTCGGTTCGTCGGCGATGAGCAGGGCGGGCTTGGTGATCAGCGCCATCGCGATCATGGCGCGCTGGCGCAGGCCTCCCGAGAGTTCGAACGGATAGGTGACGAGGGCCCGCTTCGGATCCGGGAAGCCGACGCGCTCGAAGACCTCGATGGCGCGCCGCTTGGCCTCATCGCCCGCCACCTCCGCGTGGAGGCGCAGCGCCTCGGTGACCTGATCGCCCACCGTGTGGAGCGGCGAGAGCGAGGTCATCGGCTCCTGGAAGATCATCGCGATGCGCCCGCCGCGCAGGGCCCGCATCGCCTCCGAATCGGCCCCGAGCCGGGCGATGTCCACCGTCTCGCGCGCGGCCGAATCGCGGAAGCGGATCTCGCCGCCGGTGATGCGGGCGGCCTTCGGCAGGATGCGCAGGATCGCCTGCGCGGTCACCGACTTGCCGGAGCCGGATTCTCCGACCAGGGCGACGGTGCGGCCGGCCGGCACGTCGAGGGACAGCCCGTCGACCGCCCGGAAGGCCCCGGTATCGGCCGAGAAGTCGACCGTGAGATCGCGGATCGACAGGAGAGGTGCCGTCATTCCGGTGCTTTTCGTCCCTTCGGGTCGTCCTCGGCCGAGGGCGGGTCCCGCAACGTCCCGGCGACCCTAACGTCGGTTTGTGACACGGGCGATGCCCTCGGCGCAAACAAACTCGCCGCCCGCGCGACGTTGACGGCCGGATGCCGGACCAGCCGCTCCAGCAACGCCGCGCAGAACGCCCAGGTTGCCGCATCCTGTACCAAGTGATGCGTGAGCAGACCGACCGGCTCGCCGCTTTCCGCGGCTTGCGCGAGCGTCTCCGCCGCCCGCGGCAGCAGGACGGCGGGATCGGCGAGGCCGCGGCCGGCTTCGTGCCACGCCACCGGATCGACATGGGTGTTGACCGCGATCAGGCCGGGCAGGCCGTGCCCGCGCGGGCCGAAGGTGGAGAGGCCCCGGTAGCCGATGGCCGGCAGGATCGGCGGGAGATCCGGCGCGATCCGGTTCCAGGGCGGGACGAAGACGGGCAGCACCGCGGGGCCGAGGCGCTCCCGGGCCAGCACGAGGGCTTGGCGCGCCTGCGCCTCGCGCACGCCGAGCGGCCGGTGCTCCCCGAACTCGGCCTTCTTGCCCGCGGGCGCGTGGTTGGCATGCGCGAGCCCGTGCACGAGTCCGTCGACGGCGGGCTCCTCCGCGAGCCGCGCGGGGAGCGAGGGCTCGATCAGGGCCGGGATCGCCGCGAGCGCCACCGGCACGCCGGTCTGCCGGGCCAGCCCGAGCAGCCGGTCGAGGGCGGGGGTGTGGGCGCAGGCATCGTCGTCGCGCCACCACAGGGTGACGCCGCGGCCCCGGCCGGCGAGGCGCGCCAGCGCGCCGTCGAGGGGGGACCAGTCGAGAGTCGCCCGGATGGCGGGCGCGGCCGCCCGCCCGGCCAGCAGGGTCTCCACGATCGCCACGGAGCGGGAAGCTCCGTCGAGGGCGAAGCGCGGGCTTCTCCTCTCGCCGCTTGCAGGGAGAGGGCTGCGAACCGCAGGGTCGCCGGGAGGGGGAGACGCCGCCACGGCTGCCGCCAGGGCCTCCGCCGTCAGCTCCGCCTCCGGCAGCACCCGCGCGATCCCGCGAGCCGCCAGGGTTTCGGCCCGCAGCCGCTGCTCGGTCTCGTTCCCGGCCTCGAAGGGCACGAGCAGGGCCGGGCAGCCGCTGCGCAGGAGGTCGAGCACGGTGTTGTAGCCGGCTTGGCTCACCGAGAGCGCCGCCCCGGCGAGCAGCGCCCGGAAATCGGGCCGCGCCCGCTCCACCGCGACGTTCCCCGGCGCCGCGTCCCGCAAGGCGGCGAAGGCGTCCTCCGGCACCGCCCGGCCGACCAGCACCCGCCAGGACAGGTCCGGCAGCAGCCGCGCGGCGCCGAGTGACGCCCGCTGCAACGGCAGCCCGGCCGCGCTCGATCCGCCCGAGACGACGATGCCGGAACGGGCCGAAGGCGCGAGCGGGGCCGCATCCGCCGCCTCGTCGACGTAGCCGGTGTAGCGCAGCAGCGGGCGGATCGCCGCATCGACGGGCCAGGAGGCGTCGAGCGGCAGCACCTCCGGATCGGAATGGACCAGCACCGCGTCGTAATCGGCGAGCCGCGCATGGGTCCGGGCGATCCGGTCCGGGCGGCTCGGCCGGGCGAGCACGTCGCGGACCGAGGCGAGGAGGAGCGGGCGGGGCGCCAGCGCCGGGAGCGCCGCGATGAGCGCGTCGAACTCCCCGGCGAGCACCCGGCGGCCGAAGGGATAGAGTTCGGTGATCACCGCGTCCGGCCGCGCCGCGTCGAGGGCCGCGATCAGGGCGGTCCGCCGCGCCGCGAGGGTGGCGTCCCGAACCGGCCTGCCGTCCGGCTCGAGCAGCGCCGTGAAGGCGGTGCCGGCGATGCGCACGGGCGGCAGTTGCACCAGCCGGATCCCGGCGAGGCGGGGCAGGACGGCCGGCATGCCGCCGGAGACCAGCGTCACCGCGTGCCCGGCTCCCGCGAAGGCGCGGGCGAGGGCGGCGGCCCGGGTCAGGTGCCCGGCCCCGAGGAGATGCGTGACGGCGATGAGGATGCGGCTCATGCGACCCGCTCCGTCAGCGGTCCGAGGAGCGCCCGCAGGCGCGCGGCGGCGGCGGAGAGGCCGCGCTCCTCGCGGGCGAAGGCGAGCGCCGCCCGGCCCATCGCGGTCCGCAGCCCGGCCTCGGCCGCGAGCCGGCGGATCGCCCCCGCCAGCGCCGCCGCGTCGCCCGGCGCCGTCACGAGGCCGGTGATCCCGTCGCGCACGACGCCCGGCACGCCGCCATAGCCCCCCGCCACCACCGGGCAGCCATGGGCCTGGGCCTCCAGCAGCACCATGCCGTAGGCCTCGTTGACCGCCGGCCAGACCAGGAGGTCGCTCGCCGCGTAGAGAGGCGAGAGGGCGTCGGGCGCGAGGCCGCCGTGGCGGCGCACCCGGTCGCCGAAGGGCGCGAGCAGGGCCGCGACCTCCGCCGCCGCCGGCCCGTCGCCGACCACGTCGAGGGTCCAGGCGAGGTCGCCGCAGCGCACGAGCGTGTCGGCGAGGAGGCGGTAGGAGGCGAGCTTGTCCCCCGCCCGCATCATCGCGACGGTGAGGAGCCGCAAGGGACCGGCGGCCCGCGCGACCGGCGGCAGCGGCCAGTCGCACGGATCGAGGAAGGGCGGCAGGTCGGCGAGGATCTGGCCGGGCGGGCGGGCGGCTTCGAGAACCGGACGGTCGCGGCGGCTCATCACCAGCACGAGGTCGGCGGCGTCGAGGGCGGCCTCGGCCCCCGCATGGCCGAGGGCGTGCGGACCGTTCGCACGCTTGGGCGCCCGGGAGCCTTCCGCCACCACGTAGGGAATGCCGAGGGCGGCGGCGACGGCCGGGCCGATCCAGTCGGGGGCCTTGTAGTAGACGTGGTAGGTGAACCAGAGCCGCGGCGGCGCCGGGCGCCACGCCGCCACGAGCCGGGCCGCCTCGTCCGCGGCCGCCGCCCGCAGGGACGGGTGACGGTCGCCCGCGGCGTCGTAGCTGCGCAGCTCGCTCGCCGTCGCGGGCGCGAACCCGGCCGCCGCGAGGGCCCGGAGGAGGAGCCGCGCCATGGTGCGCTCGCCCGACGGGACCGGATGCCCGGGCGGCTTCAGGGGGGCGTAGAAGGCGATGCGGCCGTCCGACCGGCCGCTCTGCGCGGGCATGGCGCCTCCCGACCCTGACGGGTGACGGCCACGCCGGCCCTGCCCACCGTCGAGATGGATCCGACTCGCGAGGTCCGATCCGGCGCGGGAACCCCTCTCCCGACCGGGAGAGGGGTTCCCGCGCCGGAGTGGCGGATGGAGGCGCCACGCGGCACCGTCTCCCGAGGCTGAACACAACCGAAGAGTTGGGACAGCCTTCAATTGAGGAGCGGGAGTGTCCTCCGGAGCCGGTCGGCCCGATCCCGGGAGAGCGGGATCGCCGCTCATGACATTCCGTCCCCGGCGAGCAGCCCCGCGATCCGCTCGAACCCCGCCTGCGCGCCGAACTCCGTCCGCAGCCGCGCCAGGGCCGCCGCGCCGAGCCGCGCCCGCTCGGCCGGGTCCCGGGCGAGCAGGTTGATCGCGTTCGACAGGGAGGTCCAGTCGCCGGGCGGCACGAGGCGCCCCTCGATCCCGTCGCGCAGGAATTCCGGGATCCCGGCGAAATCCGTGGCCACGATGGCGAGCCGCTGGGAGGCCGCCTCCATGATCACGTTCGGCAGGCCGTCCCGGTCGCCGGAGGGAGCGCGCTTGGCCGGCAGGGCGAAGAGGTCGGCCTCGCGCAGGAGCGCCACCACCTCGGGCTGGGGCCGCGCCCCGAGGAAGGCCACCCGCGTGTCCAGGCCGAGGGCGGCCGCCTTGGCCTTCAACGCCGCCAGCGCCTCGCCGCCGCCCAGATGGGCGAGGCGCCAGTGCAGGTCCGGCGGCAGGGCCGCCAACGCGTCGAGGAGGTCGTCGAAGCCCTTCTTGGCCACCGCCCGCCCCACCGTGACGATGCGGAGCGGATCGGCCGGGTCGCTGCCGTCGCGGGAAGGCCGCGCCTCGGGCGGCTCCGGGAAGCGCCGCAGGTCGAGGCCGTGATAGACGAGGGAGACCCGCTCCGGCCGGGCCGCGAGGCTCCGCAGCCGCTCCGCCCCCGCCGCCGTGCAGGTCACCGCGAAGGTCAGACGCGCGTCGTCGAGCTTCTCGGCGAGTTCCCAATCCGGCGTGGTCCAGATGTCCTTGGCGTGGGCCGAGACGCTCCACGAGCGGCCCGTCAGCAGGGCGGCGTAGCGGCCGACCGAGGCGGGCGTGTGCAGGTAGTGGACGTGGAGATGGGTGATCTGCGCCGGCAGCTCGCGGGCGAGCACCAGCGCCTGCCCGAGCCGGCGCAGGCGGTTCGGCGTCGGGTCGCGCCGCAGGTCGCGCCAGACCAGGGCGAGGAGGGCGCCCAGGCCGGGGCGGCGGAGGGCGGCGGCGGCGCCGCGCAGCACCCGCCAGGGCGCCTCGTGGAGATATTCCGGCAGGTAGGCGACGGGCGCGCGGATCTGCCGGTGCATCGGGTGCACGGCCCCGTCATGGGGCCGGCGCAGGGACCAGATGGCGAGGGGGATCCCCCGCGCCTCCAGGCCGAGCAGCTCCTGGGCGATGAAGGTCTCGGACAGGCGCGGATAGCCCTTGACCAGGACGGCGATGCGGACGGGCATGGGAGGCGTCGCTACTCCGCCGCCATGCAGGCGGCGTCGCAGGCCGCCTGGGCGAGCCCGCGGATCGCGGGCAGGCCGCCGAGGAGGCCGGGGATCGGCCGCGCGGAGGGGCGGGGCCGGCCGGGCAGGGCGGCGAGCGCCGCCGCCATCCGCTCCGGATCCGCCCGGTCGGGCGCCAGGGTCTCGACGAGGCCGAGCCGGGCGGCGGCCTCGGCGCGGATCAGCTGCTCGCGGCGCGGCCGCACCCGCGGCAGGATCAGCGCCGGCCGGTCGAAGGACAGGATCTCGCAGAAGGTATTGTAGCCGCCCATGGCGACGACTCCCGCGGCGCGGCGCATCAGCCGCTCCAGCCGGGCGTCGAAATCGAGGGCCGAGAGACGCGGATGCGCGTCGATCCGCGCCTGGAGGGCGTCGCGCGCCCGCGGCGGGAAGAACGGCCCGAACACGACGAGGGCCCGGTGCGGCACGGCCCGCGCCTCGTAGGCGCGCACCACCGCCTCCACCAGCTCGACCCCGTCGCCCCCGCCGCCCGGCGTGACGAGGAGGAAGGGCTCCTCCTCCGCCTCGGCGGGCCCGGCCTCCGGCGCCTCCCGGCGCAGATAGCCGGTATAGGTCAGGCGCTCGTCCACCCCGGCCGGCAGGGAGAGGCCCGAGAGCGGGGCGTAGATCTCCGGCAGCCCGTAGATCCAGATGGAATCATAGAGGGGCAGCACGCCAAGGGCGCCCTTGCGCTCCCATTCGGGAGCGAGCAGTGCCGGATCGTCCAGCACGTCCCGCAGCCCGAGCACGAGGCGGCAGCCCCGGGCCTTGAGGGGGCCGAGCACCGGCAGCACCTCGCCGTGGAAGCCGGTCGGCTCCTTGTCGACGAGGAAGAGGTCCGGATCGAAGCGGCGGACGACATGGCGGATCAGCGCCGCCCGGGTCGCCACCACGGCGTCGAGGGCATGGGCCGCCCCGAGGCTGCGATAGGCGCCGCTCTCCAGCTTCACCACGCCGGGCAGGCGGCGGCAGGCCACCCCCGGCGCGAAGCGGAAGGCGTGGCTCACCGGCGAGCCGGACAGGATCAGCACCCGCCGCTCCGGCGCCTCCGCCACGAGGGCGTGCGCGATGGCGCGCGCCCGGCGCAGATGCCCGAGGCCGAACGTGTCATGGGAGTAGATCAGCACCCGCCGGAGGGCGCCGCCGGAGGCGGGTCCGGGCCGCGTCATCAGGGTGCCGCGGCCCCGGCGGCGTGCCGCGATGCAACCGGCGACCGGGAGCGGCTCGGAAACAACGGCATCCTGCGATGGACCTCCCGGCACGCGCCGCTCCAGTCCTACCGCATCCGCCCCCCGGCCGGCTACCCGCCCCGCGGGTTGGCCGCCGGGAATGTTGCAGCGCGCCATCAGGACGGGGGCACCACCTCGACCTGGATCGCGCTGTAATATGCGGCGAGATCCGCGATGTCGGCGTCCGTGAGGTCCTTGGCGGCCACCGACATCACCTCGTTCTTGCGGGCTCCGCTGCGGAACTCGCCGAGCGCCTTCACGAGGTAGGGCTCGACCTGTCCGGCGAGGTTCGGCGCGTCGGGCAGCTTCGAGACGCCGTCGAGGCCGTGGCAGGCTTGGCAGGCCACGGCCTTCTTGCGCCCGGCCGCGGCGTCGCCCGCCCCGGCGGGGCCGGCGAGGGCCAGGGCGAGGCCGGCGAGCAGGGCCGGGGCGAGGGTGCGGGACATCCGGGACATCGCGGAACTCCGAGGCGCGAAACCCAGAGGATCTTGGCTGGATGGCCGGCAGGGCAAGGGCGAGGCAAGGGCAACGGGCCAGGCCGCGCGGCGCTCAGCACCGCCCCGGCACGAACGGATGGCTGCTGGACAGGCCCCCGTCCACCGCAAGGGCCTGCCCGTTGATGTAGGAGGCCGCCTCACTCGCGAGGAAGACCGCGGCGGCCGCGACCTCGTCGGGCTGGCCGGCGCGCCGCAGCGGGTTGAGTTGGCCGATCCGCCCCTCGCTGCCGCGGGCCCGGGCGGCTGCGAAGAGGCCGGCGGTCATGCCGGTCTCGATCAGGCCCGGGCAGACCGCGTTCACCCGCACCCCCGTGCCGGCGAGCGCGTCGGCCGCCGTCTGGACGAGACTGATCACCCCGGCCTTGCTGGCGCTGTAGGGCGCGCCCGCCGCGTTCGCCCGCATCCCCGCCACCGAGGCCGTGCAGACGATCGCGCCGCCGCCGTGGCGCTGGAGCGCGGGCGCCCCGTGCTTCACGGCGAGGAAGGCGCCGATGAGGTTGACCCGCAGCACCTCCTCCCAGAGGGCGACGCTCTGCTCGAGCAGGGGCTTGGTGCCGCCGCCGATGCCCGCATTGGCGAAGATCGCGTCGAGCCGCCCGAAGCTCCGCTCCGCCGCGGCGATGAAGGCGACCACATCCTCCTCGTCCCCGGAATCGGCCGCGTGGGCCTCCGCCCGGCCGCCCTCCGCGAGGATGGCGGCGACGGTCGCCTCCAGGGTCTCCGCGTTGCGGTCGACCGCCGCGACCGCGGCGCCCTCGCGGGCGAAGAGGCGGGCGGCGGCGCGGCCGATGCCACTGCCCGCCCCGGTGACGATCACGGCCTTGTCGGCGAACCGGCTCATCGGGATCTCCCTCAGGCGATGGTGTAGCCTCCGTCGATGACGGTGACCTGTCCGGTCATGTAGGCGGAGGCCTCGCTCATCAGGAAGACGGCGATGCCGCCGAAATCGGCGGGCCGTCCATAGCGGCGCAGGGGGATGCGGGGCAGGGTGTTGGCGACGAACTTCTCGTTGCTCATCAGCCCCGCCGTCATCTCGCTCTCGATCCAGCCCGGCAGGATCGCGTTGGCGGTGATGCCGTAGCGGGCGAGTTCCACGGCGAGCGCCCGCACCAGCGCGTTGAGCGCGCCCTTGCTCGCCCCGTAATGCTCGTTGCGGGCCGCGCCGAGGAGCGAGGCGACGCTCGACGTCGCCACCAGCCGCCCGAAGGCGTCGCCCGCCGCCGCGCGTTCGGCCATGTGCCGGGCCGCGCACTGGAACACGGTCACGACGCCGTCGAGGTTGATCGCGAGGAGCCGCCGCCACTCGGCCGCGTCGCGCTCCAGGAAGGAGTGCCGCCCCCCGCCACCGACGCCCGCATTGGCGAAGACGCCGTCGACCCGCCCGAACCGCGCCAGGGTCGCCGCGAAGGCCGCCTGCACGGCCCGAGGATCCGCCACGTCGCAGGAGAAGGCCTCGACCGCGGCGCCCGCGGCGGCGAGCCGCCCGGCCGCGGCCTGATTCTTGTCCGCATCGCGGCCCCAGATGGCGACCGCGGCGCCCGCCTCGGCCAGGGCCTGCGCCATGCCGAGCCCGATGCCGCCGTTCCCGCCCGTCACCACGGCGACGCGCCCGCCGAGATCGAACAGCCCCGCCATGCCGCATCCTCCCGTTCGGCCGCCCGGTCCGCACCCGGACCGGCGGAGCCTCGGCCAAACGGGCGGGAGCCGCAAGGGCCGGTTTCGAAGATACGGTATGGAGGCAGGGCCTTCCGGCACCCGGCCGCGCGGGCCGCGCATGCCACGCCCGCCCGTACCGCGCTTGCAACGCGCCGCCCCGCGCCAAATCTTGTCGCGGGGGTCAGACGCGAACCACGGGAGCCCGGGATGCCGCCCTTCTCCATCCTCGACCTCGCGCCGATCCCGCAGGGCTCCACGCCCGGCGCGGCGCTCGCCAACAGCCTCGACCTCGCCCGCCACGCGGAGGCCCTCGGCTACACCCGCTACTGGCTCGCCGAGCATCACAACATGACCGGCATCGCCAGCGCCGCCACCGCGGTGGCGATCGCCCACGTGGCGGGAGGCACGCGCACCATCCGGGTGGGGGCGGGGGGCATCATGCTGCCGAACCACTCGCCGCTCGTCATCGCCGAGCAGTTCGGCACCCTGGCCTCGCTGCATCCGGGCCGCATCGATCTCGGCCTCGGCCGCGCCCCCGGCACCGATCAGCGCACCCTGCGCGCCCTGCGGCGCGACCCGTCCGCCTCCGACACCTTCCCGCAGGACGTGCTCGAACTCCAGGCGCTGCTCGGGCCGGTGCAGCCGGGGCAGGTCATCCAGGCGGTGCCCGGAGCCGGCACGCAGGTGCCGCTCTGGATCCTCGGCTCCAGCCTGTTCGGGGCGCAGCTCGCCGCCATGCTGGGCCTGCCCTTCGCCTTCGCCTCCCACTTCGCGCCCGAGGCGCTGATGCAGGCCCTCGAGGTCTACCGCTCGCGCTTCGAGCCCTCCGCCCAGCTCGACCGGCCCTACGCCATGGTCGGCGTCAACGTGATCGCGGCGGAGACCGATGCGGAGGCACGCCGCCTCTTCACCTCGCCCCAGCAATCCTTCACCAACCTCGTGCGCGGCACGCGCGGCCAGCTCCCGCCGCCGATCGACGACATCGACCTCTACTGGTCACCGGCGGAGAAGGTGCAGGCCTCGCGCATGCTCGCCTGCTCGTTCGTCGGCGCGAAGGACACCGTGCGCCGGGAACTGGAGGCCTTCGTCGCCCGCACGCAGGCGGACGAGCTCATGGTGGCGGCGGCGGTCTACGACCACGGCGCCCGGGTGCGCTCCTACGAGATCCTGGCCGAGCTTCAAGCGTCCCGGACGCCGGAACCCCTGCTCGCCTGATCGTCTGCCTGGCCTCAGACGCCGCCGGTCGCCTCCGCGACCCTGGCTTTCGCTCCGCTCTGGGTTCGAGAGGACGTGCGCCCTCTCGAAAACCCGCTCCGCGGGGCGCTCTTCGCGCCCGGTTGACGGCACCGCCCCATGGGCGGCCCGCAGGACAATCGCTTCGGCGCTTGTCCTGCTCGTCTGACGCCCCTTCGTTGACCCCGGGGGGCGCACTCCATAGGGTGCGCGGCTGACTCCCCCCCGCGCGCCCGCATCCGGGTCTTCGAGAGATCATGTCCGCCTCGCTCCGCATCGACTCCGCCCTTCTCGACGCCGCCGCGACCTCCGCGGCCTGGCCCTTCGAGGAGGCGCGCAAACTCGTCGCACGGCTGGAGCGGTCGCCGAAGGCCGAGGTGCTGTTCGAGACCGGCTACGGGCCCTCGGGGCTGCCGCATATCGGCACCTTCGGGGAGGTCGCCCGCACCTCGATGGTGCGCCACGCCTTCCGGGTGCTGACCCGGGATTCGGTGCCGACCCGGCTGATCGCCTTCTCGGACGACATGGACGGCCTGCGCAAGGTACCGGACAACGTGCCGAACCGGGCGCTGCTCGCCGAGAACCTGAACAAGCCGCTCACCGCGGTGCCGGACCCGTTCGGCACCCATGACAGCTTCGGCGCGCACAACAACGCGGAGCTGCGCCGCTTCCTCGATTCCTTCGGCTTCGACTACACCTTCGCCTCCGCCACCGACTACTACCGGTCGGGCCGGTTCGACGCGGTACTGCTGCGGGTGCTGGAGCGCTACGACGCCGTGATGGCGGTGATGCTGCCCTCGCTGCGCGCCGAGCGCTCGGCCTCCTACTCGCCGTTCCTGCCGCTGCACCCGGTCACCGGTCACGTCATGCAGGTGCCGATCGACGAGGTGAAGGTCGCCGCCGGCAGCATCGTCTGGCGCGACCCCGCCACGGGCGAGCGCTACGAGACCCCGGTGACCGGCGGGCACGCCAAGCTGCAATGGAAGCCCGACTGGGCCATGCGCTGGGTGGCGCTCGGCGTCGATTACGAGATGGCCGGCAAGGACCTGATCGATTCGGTGAAGCTCTCGGGCCAGATCGCCCGCGTGCTCGGGGCCGAGCCGCCCGAGGGCTTCAACTACGAGCTCTTCCTCGACGAGAAGGGCCAGAAGATCTCGAAGTCGAAGGGCAACGGCCTCACCATCGACGAGTGGCTGGCCTACGGCACCCCCGAGAGCCTCGCGCTGTTCATGTACAACAAGCCGCGCGAGGCCAAGCGGCTGCACTTCGACGTCATCCCGCGCCACGTGGACGATTACCTGTCGTTCCTGGAGAAGTTCCCGGGCCAGGAGCCGAAGCTGCAGCTCGGCAACCCGGTCTGGCACCTCCACACGGGCGAGCCGCCGGCGCCGGAGCGGGCGGCGGGGGGCAGCGCGCCCTCCTTCGCGATGCTGCTGAACCTCGTCGCCGTGGCGAATACCGAGGATCCGGCGGTGCTGTGGGGCTTCATCCGCCGCTACGCGCCGGAGGTCTCGCCCGAGACCCATCCGCGCCTCGACCGGCTGGTGCATCACGCGGTGCGCTACTACCGGGACTTCGTGCGGCCGGCCAAGCAGTACCGCGCCCCGGACGCGGAGGCCGCCGCAGCCCTGGCCGACCTCTCGGAGACGCTCGCTTCGCATGCCGGCTCGACCGATCCGGAGGCGTTGCAGGCGGCGGTCTACGAGGTCGGCCGGCGGCACTATCCGGACCTCTCCGGCAAGGCCAAGAGCCCGGACGGGCGCCCGGGCGTGGCGCAGACGTGGTTCACCACGCTCTACGGCACCCTGCTCGGCGAGGCGCGGGGCCCGCGCTTCGGCTCCTTCGTGGCGCTCTACGGCGTCGCCGAGACCCGGGCGCTGATCGCGCGGGCGCTGTCGGGCGCCCTCGTGGAGGAGCACGCGGCCTTCCTGGCGAGCCGGGAGCAGAAGGCGGCGGAATAGGGGGCCGGCGGCGCTCACCACCCGCGCAGTCCGATATCGGCACCCCTGGTGTCGGACGTCCCCGATCAGGCGCTTCCTACGAGGCCCGTCGCGGGCGGACGGGAGCCGCCTCCACCGCCAGGGCCCGCCGCGCCCGGCTCAGCTCCCGCTCCTGCAGACGCACGGCCCCATAACCGAGCGTCACGACGAGGATCGGCGTGAGAACGAAGGCGAGCACGGCGTAGGCGGTCATGGCAGAAGCCCTCCAAGAAGGCGCCTCGCCAGGTAATGTAGGACGACCGCGGCCGAGAGCCAACCGGCGATGCCGAGACCGAGCACCCACAGGCTCAGGGAGCCCTGAAGCCCGCTGACGTTGTAGAGCCAGCCGGCCACCGGCGTCGCCACCCCGACCGTGAAGCAGGAGGTCGAGGCCCGGTCGAGATTGTTGGCGAGAAGCCTCACGCGCTCGTTGAGGATGTCCTTGCGTGCGGACGACGCCTCGGCCGGAGGAGCGGGACCGCCGCCGGGCATGACCAGCCTCACGAGTGTCGCAGGAGACCGCCGGATCCGCGAGGGCCGCGGACGCCGGCCCCCGAGGCCGCCCGGCTTCAGGATCGCGTCGCCCGCCGCAGGCGGCCGGGCCTCACGCCCCGACCGCGAGGGCCCGCGGGACCCGCATCGCCGCGGCCTTGCGGGGGGCGGGCGGGGTGAGCCGCACGAGGTCGGCCAGGGGCACGAAGCCGTCCGTCTCCGGGCCGGGCAGGCGCGTGCCGAAGCCCAGCGCGAAGGACAGGGTGAGCTTCGAATCCGGGACGATGCCGTAGGCGTCGAGCGCGGCCAGGAAGGCCTCGCGGAAGCTGCGCACCCCGCACCACATCTTCTCGGAGAGGTGGAGCGGCCAATCCCAATAGCCGTCCGGCCGCTTGGTGGCCACCATGTCGCGGGCGATGAAGTAGCCGGTGCCGCGATGCTCCAGCCCCTCCGCGGACAGGACCCAATCCCGGTTCTCGAACAGCACCGCGTCGTCGAGGCAGGTCGCCGTCATCGTCAGGACTCCCGGCTCCGGTGCGGGCCCGTGCCGCGCTGGCATCGGCACCCGGTGTGTGGAACATATGCGGAACACTGATCTGATTTGTGACAGAGGTCAATGGGCTCGCGCGAACAATCACGGAACGTTCGCGGGGAGCGGAACCTCTGGCGCCCGGGGCCGCGCCATGCCACTTCAGGGACGGGAATGACGGGGAGCAGCATGGAGCGCAGCCGCACGAGCCAGGAGACGGAGGCGCTGAAGCGCCTGGAGACGCTGCGGCCGGCCTATGAGCGCCTGCGCGCCGACCGGATCCGGGCCGAGAGCGACGTGGAGCGCCTGACCGCCGAGCTGGAGGCCGCCCGCGCCCAGGCCCGCGAGGAACTCGGCACCGACGACGAGGCGGCGATCCGGGCGATGATCGAGGAGACCCGGGCCGAGAATGCCCGCCGGGTCGAGGCCTTCGCGCAGGCCCTGCGCGCCGTGCAGGACCGGCTCGACACCCTGACCGAGACCCGCTGATGGCCCCCGACGAGGCGGCCCGCGCCGTCGAGGGGCTCGGCCGCATGCTCGCCCGCGCCGAGGCCCGCCGCACCGCCCTGGTCGAGGAGCGCGACGCGCGCGTCGCGGCGGTCGCCGCCGCCAAGGGCCGGCTCGCCCTGCGCGACGCGGTCGAGACCTGCCTGCGCGAGTTGCAGCAGGAGACCCACCAGCGCAGCCTCGCGAGCTTCGAGACGCTGCTCTCCGCCCTGGTGCAGGAGGTGCTGCCGGGGGAGAAGCCGGTCTCCCTGGAACTCACCACCGAGCGTGGCCTGCCGGCCCTCGATATCGGCCTCCTGCGCCCGGACGGGGGCCGCGAGGACGTGCTGGAGGACAATGGGGGCGCCATGACCAACGTGGTCGGCACGGCGCTGCGCCTGATCGCGGTGGTGAAGGCGGGCGTCGGGCGCTTCATCGCCCTCGACGAGGCCGATTGCTGGATCGCCCCCGACCGGGTGCCCGCCTTCTACCGGGTGCTGGAGGACGGGGCGGCGCGGCTCGGCCTGCAATGCCTCGCCATCTCGCATCACGACGTCTCGGGCTTCGGCCCGGCCACGCGGGTGAGCCGCATCGGCGGCCATCCGGGCAGCGGCGTCCTCATCGACGGGCCGGCGGAGGAATGCGCCGCTGCCTGGGCGCCGGAGGCCCCCGGCTTCCGCTTCATCCGCCTCACCGACGTGCAGGGCTTCGCCGACGCCACCCTGCCGCTCGGCCCCGGCGTCAACGCCCTGGTGGGGCCGAACAACCGCGGCAAGTCGACGGTGATCCGGGCCCTGCGCGCGGTGTTCTACGGCGAGGCCCGCGACGGGCTGGTGCGGGCGGGCAAGCCCGCGGCGCGGATCGAGATCGGCGTCGCGGAGGGGCGGACCCTGCGCTTCGTGCGCCAGCCCAAGCGCACGCCGGTCAATCTCTGGTCCCTACACGAGCCGGACGGCTCCCTCGTGGTCGAGAACGGGACCCATCTGGAGACCGGCGGGCGCGACGTGCCCGATTGGGTCGACCGGCTCTTCGGCATCACCCGGGTCGAGGAGCTGGAGGTGCACGTCGCGCACCAGAAGTTCCCGGTCTTCCTCCTCGGCGAGAAGGCCCCCAAGCGCTCCGCCGTGCTCTCGATCGGCCGGGAGGCCGGCTACATCCGCGACATGCAGGCCCTCCAGCGCGAGCGCGTGACCGAGGACCAGCGCACCATCCGCGAGGGCGAGCGGCGCCTCACGGCCCTGCAGGAATTGCTGGCGCCCTTCGCGGATCTCGACGCGCTGGGTGAGGCCGTGGCGGCGTTGCGCGGGGAGGCCGGCCGCCTCGCCGCGGACGAGGCGCGGCTTCGCGCCGTCGAGGGACGGGTGGCGGCCCTCGCCCGGCTCGCCCATGCGCGGGACGCGGCCGCCGCGCGGAGCACCACCCTCGGCGCCCTGCCGGGCCCGGAGGCCCTCGCCGATCTCGGCCGCCGGCTCGCGGAGGCGCGCCACCGCGAGGGCGTCGGCCAGCGCCTGCTCGCCGCCGCGAGCGGGCTCGCCCGCGCCACCGCGCAGGCGGCCGCCCTGGCGGATCTGCCGGGCGCGGCCCCGGCGCCCCGCAGCAGCGCGGCGGCGGAACGGCACGCGGCCCGGCTCGCGCGGCTCTCCGCCGACCTCGACCGCGCCCGGAGCCGGGCGGACATGCTGGCGGCGCTGCCCGCGGACACGCCCGCCCTGGCGCAGAACGCTCCCGCTCTCCGCACCTCCGCCGGGCTGCGGGACCTCGCCGGACGGCTCGCCACCGCACGGGACCGCGCGCGGGAGGCGGAGGCCGGCCTCGCCGCGATCGAGGCCGAGATGGCGGCCCTGCTCGCCGCGACGGGCGGTCGCTGCCCGGCCTGCGGCGGCCCCGCCGCGCCCGAGACCCTGCTCGACATCCACCGGCATCCGCCGCTCCGCCCGGAGGCCGCATGATCCTCGACCGCGAACGCCTCGAAGCGCCGCCCGTCGCCTGCGCGGGCCTCCTCCTCATCGGCGATCCGCACATCGCCTCCCGGCGGCCCGGGCGGCGCAAGGATCCGGACTGGCCCACGCCGGTCCTCGCCAAGCTCGAGCATTGCGTCAGTCTCGCCAATGCGGGCGACCTCGCGCCCGTGCTGCTCGGCGACCTGTTCGAGCATCCGGTCGAGCCCGACGAGAGCCTGAAGGCGCGCCTGATCCGCATCCTGAAGGGCTTTCGCCACCGGCCGCTCGCCAATGTCGGCAACCACGACATCCGCCACACCCGGCTCTCGGACGGGGACAGCCTCGCGGTGCTGGCGGTGAGCGACGTGATCGACGTCGGTCCCGAAGCCGGCCCGGTCGCGCATTACGCCGTGGCGGGCCTGCGTCTCGGGGTCGGGATGACGCCCTTCGGGCAGACGATCCCCGCCGACGTGCGCGGACTGATGCCGGAGGCGGAGCGCGTGCTCTGGCTCACCCACCACGACCTCGCCTTCGGGGCGGGCTATCCGGGGGCGGTGCCGCCCCACGCCATCCCGGGCTGCGACCTCGCGGTGAACGGCCACGTCCACAAGCGCCACGCGCCGGTCCGCCACGGCGACACGCTGTGGTTCAATCCCGGCACCATCACGCGGGGCTCGGTCGATCTCCTCACCCACGAGCCGGCGGCGTGGCGCCTCGGCGCCGATCTCGTGCCGCGCCCCGAGCCCCTGCCGCACCGCCCCGAGGTGTTCGACCTCACCGGCCGGCAGGTGGCGCCGGCCCGGCCCGACTCGGCGCCGGTGGAGAGCGCCTTCGTCTCCCTCCTGCGGGCCGAGACCGCCACGGACCTCGCCCGCAGCGACGACGGCGCCCTGATCCGCGAGGCGATCGAGGCGAAGTTCAGCCGCGACGACACGCCCGAGCCGGTGCGCGCCGCGATCCGCTCGCTGATGGAGGAGGCGGTGGTGCGGCGGCGCCCGTAGAACCCGGATCCCAGCGGATGAATTGACCTTTGGTCATGCAAGATGCTCCTGTCGGCGCAAACCCTCAGGGCGTTGTGCGGAGAGCAGCATGGCTCGGTCCCGGCTTCATCACAGCCTTCTCGCGACGATGGGTGTCCTTCTGCTGGCCGGTGGGGAGGCCGCGCTGGCAGCCCCGCAGAAGCCTGCGGCGCGCGCGGAGTCCGTGGGGGCCGTCCCCTTCATCCTCGACGCGCAGCGCATCCTGCTCACCGTGCAGGTCGAAACCCCGGACGGCCGCAGCCGCGCAGTGCTCGCCTGGTTCAACATGGGCATGCCGGCTCCGGTGCTGGCGAAGCCGCTCTACCGGGACCTCGGCATCGGCGACGGGCGTCCACTGACGATCCGCCTCGGAACCGCCGTCCTGACGGCGGCGCCCGCGACCGTGGTCGACGGCGATGGCAAGATCGACGGCGAGAGCGAGTTCCAACACTACTTCGCGCCGCACCCGGTGGAACTCGTGCTGCCGGCCGCGCTGTTCCGGGAGAGGATCGTCACGATCGACTACGGCCGCCGGACGCTCGCCGTGGCGGAGGCCGGGACGATCCGGCCCGAGGGTGAGGCCGTTCCCTTCGCCCTCAACCCGGAGACGGGCTTCGCGGTGATCAAGGCCGGGATCGGCGGTGGTCTCCATTCCTTCGTGCTTGATGCGGGGTCAGGCTACACCTGGGTCCGGGGAGAGGTGCTGGAGCGCTGGCTCGCTGCGCATCCGGATTGGCACCGCGCCACCGGCGCCGTCGGGCAGAGCAACAATGCCATGGTGGATTTCGACTTCGAGAAGAAGGGTGTGGTGGCGCGCATCCCCGCCCTGACTCTCGGAGCGGTGACGTTGGAGCGCATCGGCATCCTCGGCACGGCGCCGCTGCTCGGCCGCATCGGCGATACGCTTCTGGGCAACCTGTTCTGGGACAACTGGCAGAAAGCGGCGACCGAGCCCGTGGTCGGATGGATCGGCGGCAACGTGCTCAAGCAGTTCCGGGTCACTCTCGACTATCCCGCTCGAACCGTCTTCCTGAAGCGCGTCGCGCCAGCCGATGCCCACGACCTCGATCAGATTCCGGTCACGCTGGTTCGGCGGGGCAGTCGGACCTATGTGGGCGGGCTTGTCGCACCGGCCCAGCGGAGCGCAGAGGTCGGAGAACCCGATCTCAAGGTCGGGGACGAGATCCTGTCCGTGGATGGGATGCCGGTGCCAGGGGCGACCAAGCAGGCGGTCCTGTCCGCACTCCACGGGATGCCCGGCGCGGTCCGGCGTGTCGTCGTTGACCGGAACGGTACGCAAGTCGAGGCAAGGGCCATCGTGGCGGCCTTCGATTGAGCGCTCGGCACAATCAAGGCGATCGTACAGCGCACCTCGAACGGCGAGGGCCAAGCTCATGGACGCTGATCACGAGCCCGCCACCGTGATCGGCCTGCACCGCACCGACGCCTGAAGCGGACTCGCCTCAACCGGCCGCCGCCTGTCGTCCCTCCGCACCCTCCATCGCCCGTTCCAGCACCGCGAAGACCCGCGGATCGCCGCATTGCGCCACGTTGAAGCGCAGGAAGCCGCCCGCGCTCTGCGACAGGCTGAAGACGTTGCCGGGGGCGAGCACCACGTCCTCGGCGAGCGCCCGGCGCGCCACCGCGGCGGCCTCCAGACCGGGCGGCAGGCCCGCCCACAGGTAGAGCCCGCCCCGCGGCACCAGCCAGGGCGTCAGGCCGAGCGCGTCGAGGCGGCGGCGGGTCAGCCCCATCGCCTCGGCGAGCCTCGCCCGCAGGCCGTCGAGGGAGCGGCGGTAGCTGCCATCCGCGAGGAAGCGGTGCACGAGGTTCGCCGAGAGCCGGCCGCTGCCGAAGGAGGTGGCGAGCTTGAGATCGACCAAGCGGTCCACCCACTCGGCCCGCAGGGCCACGTAGCCGCAGCGCAAGGCCGCCGAGAGGGTCTTGGAGAAGCTGCCGATGTGGATCACGCGGTCGAGCCCGTCGAGGGCGGCGAGCCGCGGCGAGGGATCGGGCTCGAAATCGTCGAACAGGGCGTCCTCGACGATGAGCGTGCCGTGCTCCTCCGCGAGGCGGAGCAGCCGGTGGGCGGTGGCCGCGCTCATCGTGGCGCCGGTCGGGTTCTGGAGCGCCGAATTGGTGAGGTAGAGGCGCGGGCGATGCTCGCGCAGCGCCGCCGCGAAGGCGTCGAGATCCGGCCCCTCCGGATTCCAGGGCACGCCGACGATCGCCGCCCGGTGCACCTGCAGCAGGGCGCGGAAGTTGAAGTAGCAGGGATCGTCGACCAGCACGACGTCGCCGGGCTCCAGGAGCAGGCGGGCGATCAGGTCGAGGGCCTGGGTGGCCGAGGCGGTGAGCACGATCCGGTCCGGCCCGGCCGGGATGCCGCGGTCGTGCAGACGCCGGGAGAGGAGCTGGCGCAGGGGCGGGTGGCCGAGGGGCTCGTCGTAATCGAGGAGGTCGGTCGCCTCGCCGCGGGCGAGGCCGCGCAGGGCGCGGCGCAGGGCCTCGTCGGGAAGCCAGCCGGGCGGCAGCCAGCCGCATCCGGGCTTGAGCACCCCGGCCCCGGCCTCCAGGGTCTGGCGCGTGACCCAGAGCGGATCCACCGCCCGGTCGAGGCGCGGACCGATCGCCGCCAGGGTGAGGGGCCGGACCGCCCCGGCCACGTAGAAGCCCGATCCCGGCCGGGAGTGGATGACCCCCTCGGCGACGAGCCGGTCGTAGGCCTCGACCACGGTCGATTTCGACACGCCCATCGCGGCGGCGAGGCCCCGCACGGAGGGGATCCGCGCGCCCGGCCCGAGCGCGCGCACGGCGATGCGCTCGCGAATGGAGGCGGCCACCGCCGCGACCCGGGTCTGATCCTCCGCCAGGGGCATCCGTCCTGCTCTCCGACCCGGACAGTTCGGCGAAACCGTACCGGCTTCGTGCCTGTCGCGACAGGGCTGCCGGCGCAATGGTCGCCGCGCAAGTGCGGAGCGTGTCATGAGCAGCGGCGTGGCGGCGATATCGACGGGGCGGGACGTGGCGCAGGTGCGGCGCGCCTTCGTCGACGGGCTGATCGGCGTGCTGATCTTCGCCGGATCCCTGCCGGCGACCCGGCTCGCGGTGATCGATCTCGACCCGTTCTTCCTGACGCTGGCCCGCGCCGCCATCGCCGGCCTCGCGGCGCTCCTCCTGCTCATGGCCTATCGCCAGCCCCGGCCGGAGCGGCGGGATCTCGGGGCGCTGGCGCTGGTGGCGCTGGGCGTGGTGTTCGGCTGGCCGCTCTGCACGGCACTGGCGCTCACCACCGTCACCGCCGCCCACGCCACCGTGACGGTGGCCTGCCTGCCGCTGGCCACGGCTCTGTTCGCGGTGTGGCGCGGGGGCGAGCGGCCGCGCCCGGCCTTCTGGCTGTTCTCGGGCCTCGGCAGCGCCCTGGTGGTCGGCTTCGCGCTCCGGAACGGGGGAGGCGGCCTCTCGGCAGGGGATGCTTGGCTCGTCCTCGGGGTCGTGCTCTGCGGGCTCGGCTACGCGGAGGGGGCGCGGCTGGCGCGCCGGCTCGGCGGCTGGCAGGTGGTGGCGTGGGCCCTCGTCCTGTCGCTGCCCGGGACGCTGCCGGCCGCGTGGCTGCTGCGGCCCGCCTCCTGGGCGCATGTCGGCGGACCGGCGCTCGCGGGTCTCGCCTACGTGTCGCTGTTCAGCATGCTGATCGGCTTCGTGTTCTGGTATCGCGGGCTCGCGCGCGGCGGCATCGCGGCGGTGGGGCAGGTGCAGCTGCTCCAGCCCTTCGGCAGCCTCGTCCTCGCCGCGCTGGTCCTGGGGGAGCCGGTGGATGCCGGGCTCATCCTCACCTGCGCCGCCGTGGTGGGCGCCGTGGCGGCGGCCAAGCGCACCGCCTGAGATCCGGGCGGGTCCAGGGCCGCCTCGGCCCTGGCGGGGTGCGGGGCAGCGCCCCGCCGCCTCACGGCTCCTTAACCGTCAGGGACCCTTGCACCGTCATGGATCCTTGGCGATGGCCTCGATGTCGCGGTCGATGCCGCTCTCGACCTTGAAGTCCTGGGTGTAGACCTTGCCGTCGTGGCGGGCGATGAGCTGGTATTCGCCCTCGGCCAGCGTCACCTGCGGGAAGGCGCCGATCGCCTCGCGAATGGTGTCGCCGCCGGGCGTCAGCACGCTGAAGGCCGTGCCCGCGAAGGCCTCCGTCCCCGGCGCGGCCACGAGCTTGAGGGTCACGGTGGCGGCCCGGTGGTTGAGGGTCGCGTCGGTGATGCGGCCGTTCTCGACCTTGAGGTCCGCCCGCTGGATGGCGTTCGAATCGCCCCAGGTCGAGACCACGTGGTAGGTGCCCTCGGGCAGGCGGATCAGCTCGCCGGCCTTGACCCCGTCGCGCACGAGGCGGCCCTCGGGGTTGTTGCCGATCGGCACGAAGATCGCGAAGGCGAGCTGGGTGCCCGGGATGCGGCTGTCGCCGACCGCGCCCGCCAAGCGCAGGGCCCCGGCATTGACGGTGATCTGGTCGCTGAGCCCGGCGGGGGCCAGCGTCACGCGCTTCGAGGTGCTCACGAAGCCGTAGGTGACGTTGGCGAGGTAGCTGCCCGGGGGCAGGCTGAAGGTCGGCTGCGCCTCGTCCGAGCGGGCGAGGAGGGCCGGCTTCCCGGCGTCGCTGCGGTCCTCGTAGATGCGCCAGGTCAGGCCGCCGCGGATCGGCTTGGCCTCGCTCGTCAGCACGGCCCGGAGCGCCAGGGGCGCATCCGCCGGCGCGGGAGCGGGGACGGGCGGGGGGGCCTGCGTGACGGAGGGGGCGGCCGGGCGGACCGCGTCCTGGGCCGCCGCCGGTCCCGCGCAGAGGAGCGCGAGCGCCGTGTTACCGAAGAGCCGTCTCGCCCGCCTCATCCCCATCCCTCGCCAGCAGCTCGCTCGCCGCCGCCATCAGGTTGCCGACCGAGAGGGGCCGGAACCGGAACTCCACCACATGGCGCCCCTTGGGCACCTCGACGCCGCGAAACAGGAGGTTGGTGCGCAGGATCGGCCGGCGCACGCCGTCCACCCGCGCCTCCCAGCCCGGGTAGAACAGATCGTGCAGCACCAGCACGGCGTCGCGGTCGGTGTCGACCTCCACCGTGACGAGAGTGCGGCGATAGGCGAGGATCTGCGCGGAGCCTTCGGCCGGCGTGACCGGCGCGGCCGGATCGGCCTGCCCGTAGGCGCCCTTCACCTTCGGCAGGCTCTCCTGATCGACGAGGGCGGTGTCGCTGCCCTCGAATTCCGGCAGCTCGTCCTGCGAGAGCACGTCCTCGGAATCCACCGGCACGAGGCGGGTGGCGAGGTAGGCGCGCGGCCGGGCGGGATCGAGGCGATAGATCCACATCTGCCCCGAGCCGTAGAGGAGCTTCGCCCCGGTGAGCTGCGGGAAGTGCTTCGGCAGCCGCTCGGCCGGGCGGTCGAGGACGAGGTATTCGAGGCCGAGCAGGCTCGCGAGTCGCGAGCGGTAGCCGCGGAACAGGGCCGGGAACTGGCGCAGGTTCGGATCGGCGGCGTTCTCGCCCGGGCCGACGGCGCGCTCGTAATCGGAGAGGCGCAGCGGGTTGTAGCCGATCGTGTCCTCGAGCCCGAGCACCATCGAGGCGTTCTGCCACGCGCCGCCCAAGCCCAGGATCTCGACGCGGGGATGCTCGCCCTTGGCATGGCGCGCCTCCAGCTCCGCCTTGAGGATGGTGAGGCCCTGGAGCTGCTCGGGCGGCAGCTGGCGGAACACGGCGTAGCGCTCGGCCGCCTCGGCATTGAGGGAGGAGCCGGCATTGCGCCAGATCAGCTCGGCGCCGGTCACCGCGACGAGGCCGGCGGCGATCAGCGCGCGCCGCCGCGGCCGGCGCAGGGCGACCGCCGCCGCGACAGCGAGGCCGGCGCCGGTGGCGATGTCGCGCAGGGCGTCGAGGAGGTGGTTGGCGGGAAGCGCGAAGACGAGGGCGGCCGCGAGCGCCGCGACGAGGAAAGCCGCCGCCAGGACGGGCAGGGCGAGGCGCCAGCCGCGGGCGAGCGCCGGAGCGCCCTCCGCCACGAAGCGGTGGACGAGGTAGCCCGCCGTGAGGGCGATGCCGATGTTCACCACGAAGGTGGCGTCGGCCGGCCGCCGGTAGAGGTCGATGCCGGGCACGTGGTCGAACAGCAGGGCGAAGACCGGCGTGTAGCGGCCGAGCGCGTAGACGAGGGCGCCCGCGAGCACGAGGGCCGGGAAGCGGATCTCGCGCGAAAAGAGCCGCCCGCCCGCCAGCCCGTGCCAGAGGATCAGCAGGGCGGGAATGGTGCCGGCGAAGACGTAGTTGATCGCCCGGTCGGTCCAGGTTCCGCCGGAGAGCGACGACCAGTCCGGGCCCCAGTAATCGTAGGTCCAGCGCAGCGACCCGAACACGTCCGCGAACAGGCCGGTGGCGAGGCTCTCGGGGGGCAGCGAGCCCATGGCGGCGACCCCGTAGCCGAAGGAGGGCCGGGTCGAGGTCATCAGGAGCTGCATGGTGAGCAGCGAGGGAATCGCGAGGAGCGCCCCGCCCACCAGGCCCATGACGAGGAGGAGGCCGAGGCGGCGGCGCAAGTACCCGAGAGGCGTCTCGGCCTCCAGCACTGCGAAGAGCGCGCGGGCGATGAGGACGAAGCCGCACAGGAAGGCGACCTGATCGCGGCCGACGGTCATCAGCGCGGCGATGACCGCGAAGGCGATTCCGTAGGCGAGGGAGCGCCGGTCGAGGGCCTCCTCCAAGAGCCAGAGGGCGAGGGGAAAGTAGCCGTAGGAGAGGATCATCCCCGTATGCTGGAGCCGGGCCGAGGCCGAGCCGCCGAGGATGAAGATCATCGCGGCCGCGACCGCCCCGGCCGGATGCCAGCCCCGGCGCCGGAACAGCGGCAGCATCGCCACCGCGCCCGGCAGCAGATGGGCGAACACCACCGCGTCGAACAGCTCCATGGAGGGCGAGGGCACCAGCCATGCGAAGACCAGCATGGTGGGCGTGAACAGGAGCGATTGCGGATCGGCGACGGAAGGGTGGCCGGCGAAGTGATAGGGGTTCCAGAGCGGCAGCTCGCCATTCGCCAGCGCCGCGCCGAGGTAGCGCAGCATCGGATAGAAGTGGTTCTTGGAATCCCAGGGCACGACGGTGCCGGTGAGCGGCCACACCGCCGCGGCGGCGGCCCAGAAGACCAGGACGGCGGCCAGCGCCAGGACGAACGCGCGCGACGTCCAGGCCTGGGCGCGCGGTAGGGCAAGGGGGCGGCTCATGGCGTGGTCCGGCAGCGTCTTCAATCTCGCGGGATCCGTCGATGCGGCGCACCGCATGCCACGCTCCCGTGTCGGTTTTCGGGCCGGATTGCAAAGCCGGCCGCGCGGCGCCTATCTGAGGCCGGATGCGCGGCGGCCCGCTTGGCCGTTCTCCTCTTCTACTCAGCCGCACTGAAGGTCCGATGAACGCGACGCTCGATCTCCTGCGCACCCGGCGCTCGGTGCCGCCCGCGATGCTCTCCGGCCCGGGGCCGACGGACGAGGATCTCGCCACGATCCTCGGCATTGCCTCCCGGGTGCCCGACCACGGCAAGCTCGCGCCCTGGCGCTTCATCGTGATCGCGGGAGAGGGCGCCGAGCGGATCGGCGGGGTGATCGCGGCGGCCTACGCGGCGGACCATCCGGAGGCCGACGCGGCCCGGCTCGCCGCCGAGCGCCGCCGGCTCGCCCTTGCGCCGCTGGTGGTGGCGGTGGTGTCGCGGGCGGGGCCGCACGTGAAGATCCCCGAATGGGAGCAGGTTCTCTCGGCGGGGGCGGCCGCGATGAATCTCTGCGTGGCGGCCAACGCCCTCGGCTTCGCCACCTCCTGGCTCACGGAATGGATCGCCTACGACCGGCGCATCCTCGACGCGCTCGGGCTCGATCCCCGCGAGCAGCTCGCCGGCTTCGTCCATATCGGCCGCGCGACGCAGGTGCCCTCCGACCGGCCGCGGCCGGACCTGGCGGAGATCGTGTCGCGGTTCTGACTCGGCGCGCGGGTCGGCAGCGGCCCGCTCGTCGTCCCGGATCCGGAAGGGTGGTAGGGTCCGCCATCTCCCGGGACGAACGGACCTCCGATGCACTACGACGCCGAGACCCGCAGCCTGCCGCACAACCCGTTCAAGGCCCTCGTCGCGCCGCGGCCGATCGGGTGGATCAGCGCGCATGACCGCGACGGGCGGCTCAACCTGTCGCCCTATTCCTTCTTCAACGGGGTCGCGGACAATCCCGAGATGGTGATGTTCTCGTCCTTCGGCCGCAAGGACGCGCTGGCCTTCGCGGAGGAGAGCGGGGAATTCGTCTGCAGCTTCGCGAGCCTCGACCTCAAGGAGGCGATGAACCAGACCTCGGCGCCGCTTCCGCGGGGGGAGAGCGAGTTCGCCTTCGCGGGGCTCACTCCCGCGCCCTCGCGCAAGGTGCGCCCGCCCCGGGTGGCCGAGGCGCCGGCCGCCATCGAGTGCCAATGGCTCCAGACGATCCCGCTCGTGCCCCTCGGCGGCGGGGAGGCCCGCTACTTCATGGTGATCGGGCAGGTGGTGTCGATCTACATCGACGACCGCTTCGTCACGCCGGAGGGCCGGGTCGATACCGGCGCCATGAAGCCGCTGATGCGCGGCGGCTACTTCGACTACTTCTCCGTGGACGGGGAGAGCCGCTTCGAGATGCGCCGGCCGACGGGCGGCGGCGACGTCCCCCGCCCCTGATACGGGACGGCGCCGGCCCGGGCGGCTTCAAGCTTCATTTACCATGATCGCAGCAAGGTGACCCTTGGGAGGCGGCATCCGGACGGCGGTGCCACCCCGCCGGGGCGCCATGTTCCTCTTCACCACCTCCTCACCCCCCTCCCGCGACACCGCGCCGAGCCGCGGGGCGGGCGCGTCGGGACCGGTGGTGGAAGCGATCCGCCAGGGGGCGGAGAAGACCGGAACCGGCTTCGACTACCTGCTCGCCACGGCGCAGCGGGAATCGAGCCTCGATCCCACCGCCAAGGCCGCCACCTCCTCGGCGAGCGGCCTGTTCCAGTTCATCGAACAGACCTGGCTCGGCATCCTCAAGCAGGATGGCCCCGCCCTCGGCCTCGGCGCCTACGCGGAGGCGATCACGGCGAAGCCGCAGGGCGGCTACACGGTGAGCGATCCGACCGCCCGCCAGACGATCCTCGACCTGCGCCAGGATCCGGACGTGGCCTCCGCCCTGGCGGGGGCGCTGACCCGGCGCAACCATGACGCCCTCGTCGCCGAACTCGGCCGCGAGCCGACCCAGGGCGATCTCTACGCCGCGCACGTGCTCGGGACGCGAGGGGCCGCGACGCTGATCCGCGCGGCGCAGTTCACTCCCGCCCGGGCCGCCGCCACCGACCTGCCGGAGGCGGCGGGCGCCAATCGCGGCCTGTTCTACGACAAGACCGGCCGGCCCCGGGGGGCTGCCGAACTCTACGCCCTGCTGTCGGCGAGCCGGTCGGTCGCCGGGAGCGCGCCCCCGGCCGCCGTCCCGACCGGGACCGGCAGCGTCGCGAGCGCCTTCACCCCTGAGGCCGGCAGCGGCCTGCGCTCGCTGTTCCAGACCGATGCGCGCCGGGGTCCGGTCTCCGACAGCGTGGCGCGCCTCTGGCAGGCGCGCGGCAGCGGGACGCAAGCGGCGCCGAGCTACTTCCCGCGCTCCGACGGCAGCGAGGCCGCGGCGGCGCCGGAGGCCACCGGGTCGGTCGCCGAGGCGCCGATCGCCGCGCCGACCCTCCTGTCCGCGCCGCTGCCGCCCGCCCGGCCGCCGGAATTCGCCGCGGCCGGCCGCCCCCTCGCGAGCCTCTACCGTTCGACCGCCAATCCCTGATGGCCCTCCCGGATTCGCCCCGATGATGATCCGCCAGTTCCTGCTCTGGACGCAGCACGAATCCGCCGGGCGGCGGGCCGAGGCGGCCTCGTCGCTGGCGCGGGCCTATCTCTACGCCAAGCTCGACCCGGAGGCGCGCTGGGAGGCGAAGACCGCCGTCACCGCGCTCCTGGACGACCCCTCGCCGCTGGTGCGCCGGGCGCTCGCCGAGGCCTGCGCCAACGCCGCGGAGGCGCCCCGCCCGGTGGTGGTGGCGCTGGCCCAGGACGTGCCCGAGATCGCCGCCCTGGTGCTGGCGCGCTCGCCCGTCCTGACGGATGCGGATCTCGTCGATTGCGCGGCGATCGGCGAGGAGGCGGCGCGGGAGGCCATCGCGGGGCGCCCGGCCGTCTCGCCGATGGTCTGCGGGGCGCTCGCGGAGGTCGCGGGCCCCGAGGCCCTGCGACGCCTCGCCGGCAATCCGGGCGCCGCGATCACGCCGGGCAGCCTGCTGCGGATGGTGGAGCGCCACGGCGATACGGGCGCCCTGCGGGAGGCGATCCTGGCCCGGCCGGACCTGCCGCTCGAAGTGCGCCAGGCGGTGACCGCCCGCCTCGCCCAATCCCTCTCGGCCTTCGTCTCCGCCTGCGGCTGGCTCAGCCCCGACCGGAGCGAGCGCATCACCCGCGAGGCCCGCGACCGCACGACCCTCGGCCTCGCCGAGGGCGCGGTGCGGGAGGATCTGCGCCGCCTCGTGGCCTATCTGCGCCGCAACGGCCAGCTCACCGCCGGCCTGATCCTGCGCGCGATGCTGTCGCGGCGGATGGACTTCACGGAAGCCGCCTTCACCGACCTCAGCGGCCTCGCGGTCGAGCGGGTCGCGGGCCTCCTGCACGACGCCCACGGCCAGGGCTTCACGGCCCTCTACCGCCGGGCCGGGCTGCCGGCCGCCCTCGAACCCGCCTTCGCGGCGGCGATGTCCGCGTGGCGCGAGGAGGCGGACGGCCTCACCGAGGAGAGCGGCCCCGCCCTGTCGCGCCGGATGATCGAGCGGGCGGTGACGGCCTGCGAGGGCCTCCCCTTCGCCGAGAGCCACGCCCTCGTCGCGCTCCTCAACCGGTTCGACGCGGAGGCCGCCCGCGAGGAGGCGCGCCTCCTCGCCCGCAGCATCGCCAGCGAGGCCGCGGTCGCCGCCGTGCTCGACTCGATCCCCGCCGCCCTCATCGAGAGCTACCGTCAGGACCGCCTGCGCCTCGCGGCCTGAAGGCGGTCCCGTCAGCTCCTTGCCCGCGGCGGAGCGGCCGCAGCGGAATGCCGCGCCCGCCACCCCCCGGCCGGGATAAAACGGACCGATCCCCACGTTTGGTTGCAGGCCGGGCGTTCAGGCGCGCCGGGCCGGGGCGGCACCGCGCGCCATGCGCCCGTCCCGCGGATCGTCGCCGGAAGGACGAACGGGCCCGCCGAACCAGCCGCCCGCAATCCGCCGGCCGAACTCGCCGGCGGCGACCGGCTCTCGTCAAGTATCGGCAGCCGGAGAGCGAGACCGCAATCTACACGCAATGGTAGCAAATCCTGCCTGCATTACGCAGACCTCTCCGCGAACGTGCCCATTCTCTCGAATGGCCGAGCTGCCGGAGCGCGCTTGATTGAACCTTATCAAATGTCATATATTTCAGATTGTGCAATGCATTTTATACAATTATTTTGCAGGCATCTCCAATGGAGACAACCTAAGGTGGGTATATCAGGCTATTCCTGCCTCACCATCCACAAGAAGTACGTAGAAAGACCGCGGTTTGAGCATCATGGATCTTGCGGGAACGCATAAGACGGGCCAACACGTCTGATGCAGGCTTCGGAGTTCTGCAACGGCAGAACTCGGAGCATGTCGAACGAGAAACGCGGGCCGACCGTGAGAGCAAACGAGGGCGGCCCGGGCATTGTCACCTCTTACGGAACGGATGCTCGATGATGACAGACGAGGATGGCCAGGACGCGGACGCCGATGAGCTTGTCACGCTGACGGCCGATATCGTGTCCGCCTATGTCTCGAAGAATTCGGTTCCGGCGTCGGAGTTGCCCGGGCTGCTGACGTCCATCCACGGCACCCTGCAGGCGCTGATCGCGCCGCCGCCGCCGGCGCCGGAGAAGCCGGTTCCGCCGATTCCGATCAAGAAGACGGTGACGCCGGACGCGATCATCTCGCTGGAGGACGGCAAGCCCTACAAGTCGCTCAAGCGTCACCTGACGACGCGCGGCCTGACGCCGGAGCAGTACCGCGAGAAGTGGGGCCTGCCGCCGGACTACCCGATGGTGGCGGCGAACTACGCGGCCCAGCGCTCCGAACTCGCCAAGAGCATCGGCCTCGGCCAGCAGCGCAAGAACCGCGCCCCCCGGAAGGGCTGAGGAAGCCGGCGGGCGGCCTTTGGGGACCGCCCGCCGCGAATAGTCCCGGCAGAACCGCACATGGCACTTCTGCCGGTGATCCCGGGCTCAGTGGCCCGGGCGCTTGGGCATGTAGAGGTCGGTGATCGTGCCCTCGAAGGCCTCGGCCGCCATGCCGACCGTCTCCGACAGGGTCGGATGCGGATGGATGGTGAGCCCGATGTCGCTCGCATCCGCCCCCATCTCGATGGCGAGCGCGGCTTCCGCGATCAGGTCGCCCGCGGAGGGCCCGACGATGCCGCAGCCGAGGATGCGGTCGGTCTCCTCGTCGAACAGCACCTTGGTCAGCCCCTCGTCGCGCCCGAGCGAGAGCGAGCGCCCGCTCGCCGCCCAGGGGAAGACGCCCTTGCCGATCTTGAGACCCTTGGCCTTGGCCTCGTTCTCGGTGATCCCGACCCAGGCCACCTCCGGGTCGGTGTAGGCCACCGACGGGATCACCTTCGCGTCGAAGAAGGAGTTCTTCCCCGCCGCGGTCTCGGCCGCCACCTTGCCCTCGTGCGTCGCCTTGTGGGCGAGCATCGGCTGGCCGACCACGTCGCCGATGGCGAAGATGTGCGGCACGTTGGTGCGCATCTGCTTGTCGACCGGGATGAAGCCCCGTTCGTCCACGATCACGCCCGCGGCCTCCGCGCCGATCAGCTTGCCGTTCGGCCGCCGCCCCACCGAGACCAGGATCCGGTCGAAGGTGTCGGTCGCGGGCGCCGACCCGCCCTCGAAGGTCACCTTCAGCCCCTCGGGCAGCGCCTCGACGGCGGTGACCTTGGTCTTGAGGTGGATCGCCTCGTACTGCTTGGAGATCCGCTTCATCAGCGGCGTGACGATGTCCTTGTCGGCGCCGGGGATGATCTGGTCCATCAGTTCGACGATCGTCACCTTCGCGCCGAGCGCGTGGTAGACGGTCGCCATCTCGAGCCCGATGATGCCGCCGCCGACGACGAGCAGGCGCTTGGGCACGCCGCCGAGTTCGAGGGCGCCGGTGGAGTCGATCACCCGCGGATCGTCATGCGGGATGAACGGCATCTGGATCGGCTCGGAACCGGCCGCGATGATCGCCTGCTCGAAGCCGATGATCCGGGTCTGCCCCTCGTGCTCGACCGCGACCTGGTGCGGGCTGACGAAGCGGGCGGTGCCGGTCACCACCGTCACCTTGCGCTGCTTGGCGAGGCCGGAGAGGCCGCCGGTGAGCTTCTTGACGACGCCCTCCTTCCAGCCCCGGAGCTTGTCGATGTCGATCTGCGGGGCCGTGAAGCTGATGCCGTGCGCGGCCATCGCCTGGCTCTCGTCGATCACCTTGGCGGCGTGCAGGAGCGCCTTCGAGGGGATGCAGCCGACGTTGAGGCAGACCCCGCCGAGGCTCGCCCAGCGCTCGACGAGAACGACCTTCTTGCCGAGATCGGCGGCCCGGAAGGCGGCGGTGTAGCCGCCGGGCCCGGCGCCGAGCACCAGCACCTCCGCCCGCATCTCCTCGCCGGAGACGGGAGCGGCGGCCTGCGGCGCGGGCGCCGCCGCGCCGTTGCCGCCCGCGCGGGCGGCGGACGAGCCGTAGCCCGCCTGCCCCTCGCCGGGCGCGTGGCCCGGACCTCCGCCGCCCGCGGGCGCGCTCGCCGCGGCGACCGGCGCCGGCTTCTCGGCAACGGCCGGCTTCGACGCGCCGGTGCCGGCCGTCTCCGCCATCAGCAGGATCAGGTCGCCCTGCGAGACCCTGTCGCCGGGCTTGACCTTGATCTCCGCCACCGTCCCGGCGACGGAGGAGGGCACGTCCATCGTCGCCTTGTCGGATTCGAGCACGATCAGCGTGTCGTCGACGCCGATCGTGTCGCCCGGCTTCACCACCACCTCGATGACCGGGACGTCCTTGAAGTCGCCGATATCGGGCAGGCGCACCTCGTTGCTGCTCATGCGGGCGGCCTCCTCAGATCACGAGACGCCGCACGTCCTCCAGGACGTGGGCGAGATGGCGGGTGAAGCGGGCCGCGAGCGCCCCGTCGATGACCCGGTGGTCGTAGGAGACGCAGAGCGGCAGCATCAGCCGCGGCTTGAACTCGGAGCCGTCCCAGACCGGCGCCATCTTGGAGCGCACGGCGCCGAGGATCGCCACCTCGGGGGCGTTGACCAGCGGCGTGAAGGCGGTGCCGCCGATGCCGCCGAGCGACGAGATCGTGAAGGTCGCCCCCTGCATGTCGGCGCCGGTGAGCTTGCCGTCGCGGGCCTTCTTCGAGAGGGCGCCGAGTTCCTGGCTGATCTCGGTGATGCCCTTGCGGTCCGCATCCTTGACCACCGGCACAACCAGCCCGTCCGGCGTGTCCACCGCCACGCCGATGTTGTAGTAGCGCTTGAGGATCAGGGATTCCTTGTCGGGCGACAGGGAGGCGTTGAACTCGGGGTGCTGGCGCAGGGCCGAGACCGCGGCCTTGATCAGGAAGGACAGGAGCGTGACGCGGTAGCCCTTCTCCTTGCCGGCCGTGTCGAGTTCCTTGCGGTAGGCGTCGGTCTCGGTGATGTCAGCCTCGTCCTGGTGGGTGACGAGGGGCACGTTGAGCCACGCCCGGTGCAGGTGCGGCCCCGAGATCTTCTTGATGCGCGCGAGCGGCTTGGTCTCGACGGGACCGAACTTCGCGAAATCGACCGCCGGGATCTCCGGGATGCCCATGCCGCCGCCGGCGAAGACGGCGCCGCCGGCCGCCGCCGCGGGGGCGGCCGCGCGGGTCAGGTGACCCTTCACGTCGTCCTTGGTGATGCGGCCCTTCTCGCCGGTGCCCTTGACGGCGTTGAGATCGACGCCGAGTTCGCGGGCGAGCCGCCGCACGGCCGGGCTGGCATGGACCTGCGAGAAGTCCGGGATCGCGGAGGCCGCGGCCGGAGCCGGGGCGCTCGGGGCAGGGGTGCTTGAAGCAGGGGCGGCCGGGGCAGGGGCGCTCGGCTCCGGCTCCTGGCGCGGCATCTGCGTGGCGGTGTCGGCGGAGGGCGCCGTACCCTCGCCCTTGAGGAGCAGGATCGGGTGCCCCTCGCTCACCTTGTCGCCGATCTTGATCAGCACCGTCTCGACCACGCCGGCCGAGGGGGAGGGCACCTCCATGGTGGCCTTGTCGGATTCGAGCGAGATCAGCGGGTCGTCCGGCCCGATGCTGTCGCCCTCCTTCACGTGCACTTCGATGACCGGCACATCCTTGAAGTCGCCGATATCCGGAACCTTGACTTCGGTCGCCACGACGTCTCTCCCGTTACGTCACGTCTGAATGAATGGTGGTGCGGGTGGCGCGGGATCCCCTCTCCCGGGCGGGAGAGGGGTAGGGGTGAGGGTGGAGACGGTTCCGCAAGAAGACGGAACCGTGCCGATGGCAGCCCGACGGTTCAGGACAATCCTGAACCCGGGCCACCCTCACCCCTGGACCCTCTCCCACTCGGGAGAGGGGAATCGCGCCCACCTCGAACGGTCCGCCCGAACAGGGTGGTGTGAATCCGCAAGCCCTGCGGGACAGGGGATCCGCGTCGCGTCACACCGTCCACGGGGCGGGCTTCTCCGGATCGATGCCGTACTTGGCGATCGCCTCGGAGACCTTCGCGGTCGGCACCAGCTGGTCCTCGGCCAGGCTCTTCAGGGCCGCCACCGCCACCCAGCGCCGGTCGACCTCGAAGAAGTCGCGCAGGCGCACCCGGTAATCCGAGCGCCCGAACCCGTCGGTGCCCAGCACCTTGTAGCGCGCCGGCACGTAGGGACGGATCTGCTCGGCGAACATTCGCATGTAGTCGGTCGCCGCGACCACCGGGCCGGAGCGGCCCGACAGGCAGGTCTCGACATGCGACTTCCGCGGCGTCTCGTCCGGATGGAGCATGTTCCAGCGCTCCACGGCCATCGCGTCCCGCTTCAGTTCGGTGAAGCTCGGGCAGGACCAGATGTCCGCGACGATGCCGAAATCCTTCTCCAGGAGTTCGGCGCCCGCGATGACCTCGCGCAGGATGGTGCCCGAGCCGAGGAGCTGCACCCGCGGGCCCGAGCCCTTGCCCTGCCGGAACAGGTACATCCCCTTGAGGATGCCCTCCTCCGCCCCCTCCGGCATGCCCGGATGGGCGTAGTTCTCGTTCATCACGGTGATGTAGTAGAAGACGTCCTCCTGCTCGCCGTACATCCGCCGCAGGCCGTCCTGCACGATCACCGCGACCTCGTACGAGAAGGTCGGGTCGTAGGAGATGCAGTTCGGGATCGTGGCCGAGAACAGGTGGCTGTGGCCGTCCTCGTGCTGGAGCCCCTCGCCGTTCAGCGTGGTGCGCCCGGCCGTGCCGCCGATCAGGAAGCCCCGCGCCCGCAGATCGCCCGCCGCCCAGGCGAGGTCGCCGACCCGCTGGAACCCGAACATCGAGTAGTAGATGTAGAACGGGATCGTCGGCGCGTCGGAATGCGAGTAGGAGGTCGCCGCCGCGATCCAGGACGACATGGCGCCGGCCTCGTTGATGCCCTCCTGGAGCATCTGACCGGATTTGTCCTCCTTGTAGTACATCAGCTGGTTGGCGTCTTCCGGCCGGTAGAGCTGGCCGACCTGGCTGAAGATGCCGAACTGGCGGAACATGCCCTCCATGCCGAAGGTGCGGCTCTCGTCCGGCACGATCGGCACGATGCGCTTGCCGATCTCCTTGTCGCGCAGGAGCGTGTTCAGCACCCGCACGAAGGCCATGGTGGTGGAGATCTCGCGGCCCGCCGTCTCCTTGAGCTGCGCGTCGAAGGCCGAGAGCGGCGGGATGGCGAGGCTCTGCGACTTCCGCCGCCGGGCCGGCAGCGGGCCGCCGAGCGCCTGACGGCGGGCCATCAGGTAGCGGTGCTCGGGGCTCCCCTCGGGGAAGCGGATGAACGGGATCTCGCCGACCTGCTCGTCCGACAGCTCGATCTGGAAGCGGTCGCGGAACTGCTTGAGGACCGCCTCGCCCATCTTCTTCTGCTGATGGGTGATGTTCTGGGCCTCGCCCGCCTCGCCCATGCCGTAGCCCTTGACGGTCTTGGCGAGGATGACGGTGGGCTGGCCCTTGTGGTTCACCGCGGCGTTGTAGGCCGCGAAGACCTTGCTCGGATCGTGGCCGCCGCGGGTGAGGCGCCAGATGTCCTCGTCGCTCCAATCGGCGACGAGCGCCTTGGTCTCCGGATACCTGCCGAAGAAGTGCTCGCGGATATAGGCGCCGTTCTTCGACTTGAAGTCCTGGTACTCGCCGTCCACGCACTCGGCCATCAGCCGTGCGAGCATGCCGGAGGTGTCGCGCGCGAGGAGCTGGTCCCAGCCGGAGCCCCACAGCACCTTGATGACGTTCCAGCCGGCACCGCGGAAATTGGCCTCCAGCTCCTGGACGATCTTGCCGTTGCCGCGCACCGGGCCGTCGAGACGCTGCAGGTTGCAGTTGATCACGAAGACGAGATTGTCGAGCTTCTCGCGCGAGGCGAGCGAGATCGCGCCGAGCGATTCCGGCTCGTCCATCTCGCCGTCGCCCATGAAGGCCCAGACCTTGCGGCCATCCGTGTCGGCGAGCCCGCGATGGTGCAGGTAGCGGAGATAGCGGGCCTGGTAGATCGCCATCAGCGGCCCGAGGCCCATCGAGACGGTGGGGAACTGCCAGAAATCCGGCATCAGCCAGGGATGCGGATAGGAGGACAGGCCCTTGCCCCCGACCTCCTGGCGGAAATTGAGGAGCTGCTCCTCGCTGAGGCGCCCTTCGAGATAGGCGCGGGCGTAGATGCCCGGCGCGGAATGGCCCTGGACGTAGATCAGGTCGCCGCCGTGCCCCTCGCCGGCCGCGTGCCAGAAATGCATGAAGCCGGTGTCGTAGAGCGTCGCGGCCGACTGGAAGCTCGCGATGTGGCCACCGAGTTCGGAGGATTCCTTGTTCGCCCGCAGGATGATCGCGATGGCGTTCCAGCGGATGGCCGACCGGATGCGGTGCTCGATCGCCCTATCACCCGGATGTCTAGGCTGCGCCTCGACGGGAATCGTGTTCAGATAGGCCGTGTTGGCGGAGTAGGGGACCGGGGCGCCCTTCTTGCGGGCTTCCTCGATCACCTGCTCGATGAGGAAGTGCGCCCGGTCGGGACCCTCCACTTCCAGCACGCCATCGAGGGAGTCGAGCCATTCCCGGGTCTCGATGGGATCGGGATCGCGCGGGTCGAGATCGCGGCTGCGTTCCACTCTGTTCCTCCCTCGTTGCCTGTCCGCCCGAACATGAGGCGGTGAGGCTGGTCTGTGCCTGCGTTCAGCACAGGCCATGCCACGGCTCACGCTATTGGACCAGTGAGGAAGTGCAAGGGCTTGAATGCGCCCCGGGGGAATTGACGTTCCGGAAGGTCGGAACGGAACCGCATGGCTGTCCGGAAATCCGGACAGGCCGCGGGGCCGAGACCCGCGCGGCGGCCCGGATGAACCTTGCGTCGCCTCGCCGCGAGATCAGGAGCGCAGCGGCTCGCGCACCACGTAGACCGGCCTCGCATCCTTCGGCGCGTCGGGCGCGGGCGCCGTCCCGGCGATCAGGGGGCTGCCGGGCCGCGCGAGGGTGAGCAGGGTCACCCCCACCGCGAGCGCGGCTGCCAGAATCGCAGGGAACAGGAAGGCGTTCTCGCCGAAATGGGCGTGGAGCACGCCGCCCGTCACCGCGCCGGCGCTGAGCGCCCCCCAGAGCGGCGCCTGGATCCAGAAGGACTTGGCCGGCTTGTGGAGCAGCAGGTTGGCGAGCCCGGTGCCGAAGCGGACCACCGCGCCCGTGACGTAGGTCAGCGCGAGGCTGCGCCCGTCCTCGTCCTGCAGCGTCGCGTTCTGCATGCCCAGCGCGAACACCACCGGATAGGCGTGGATCGGGAAGGCGTAGGGCCCCTGAGGCATGATCAGCCCGACGCTGAGAAAGGCGGCCTGGAGGCCGAGCAGCACCGGCAGGCGCCAGCGCCCGGACCACGCCGCGATCAGCGTGCCCGCGAAGGCCCCGAAGCAGAAGATGGCGATGACCGAGGTGATGCGGGTCACGCCCTCCCAGTCCGCCCCCGCCACCGCGACGCCGAATCGCGTGGTGTTGCCCGACATGAAGGACATGAAGAGCTGCGAGAATTGCAGGAAGCCGATCGCGTCGGCGCAGCCGGCGAGGCCGGACAGCGCCAGGGCGAGCGGCACGCGCGTGATCGGGCTGGCGGGAAACGATTTGTCGTCCATGGCGGCTCCGGCTCCCGGCCACAACCGCCAAGTCGCGCGGACGTTCCCTAACGGCGTGCCCCAACGGCCGCCGCGGGCCGGAGCCCGTGCCGCGTCCGTCCGCTCACTCGTTCCTGGCCGGCGGCGTTCCCCCGCCGAAACCCTGCTGGAACATCTTCAGGAACAGCGACTGCATCTGCTCGGCGTTCTGCGGAAACAACGAGAACCAGCTCCGCATGATCGTGTCCGGCGAGAACCGCTCCATGTCGGCGAGCATCCGCCGCTCGATCTCCGCCATCACGGCGGCCTGCATGGGTTCGACGTTCGGGAGGCCGACGAACTGACGCGCTTCCAGCGGAGTACAGTCGACCTCGACCCGAAATTTCATGATGACGATCCCTCACGGGGCGCACGGCCCCGGGGGCTCACACAGGGCCATCCGCACTGGTTTGTAAAGGCCGGGCCCACGTTTTACCGAGGGGTTCCGGGCCGGGGCACGCCACCTCTCCCGCTTCCGTTGATCTGGATCAAGGCGGCGCGGGAACCGCCGGCCGAGGATCGTGCCGTCGCCCCGCCGCGGCCGGACCGCGCGCGGCCGACGGTGGGCCGGGCCTCGCCGGACCGGGGGGATCGTCGAGCCCGGCCCACCTTGCGCGCTCCACCTCGGCGGCCGCGTCCGGCCCGCCCGGGTGATGTCGGCTCCCTGAGTCGCGGCCCCGCCGCGCCGGCCCCGCTCGCGGCCCCCGGATCCGAAGCCGACCCGCCCCGAGCCATCGCCCATTGTTGATATCGGGGACGAATCGCCCGAGTCGATGCCGCCCGCCGCGGACCGGCACGCCCGTCGCATCACGGTCACACGCTGATTCTTGTCAGTATCGGGCAGGTACAGGCGAGGCGGAATCTTGCGAGGCGGCCATGGAGTTTCGGGTCGAACAGGAACAGCCCGGCCAGTGGGGCTGGCGCCTTCTCGGTCCGCGCGGCGTGACTCTGCTGCGCTCGGACGAAACCTACGGCAGCCAGATCCAGGCCTCGGCGGCGGCGACGGCCTTCGCGCGCCTCGTCGTCCAGGCGTCGCGCAAGATGACCGCCCCGGCGCCCTTCGCCTGATCCCCCCGGCCGGGGATCAGCGGATCAGGCAGGCGCCGTTCGCGCCCGGGCCGAGCACGATGTCGCCCTGGCGGGGAGCGTTGGCCGCGAAGGGGCCGGTGCCCTGCTGGCCGAGATGTCCGCGCCCGAAGGTCGAGGCGAGCAGGGGGGTGCCGAGTTCGACGTAGCAGCGATCCAGGATCGCCTCGTAGGGCAGGCGCGCCGACGCGACCACCGGGCCAGCCGGCCCGCAGCTGGCGGCGAGGTCGAACTGTCCCGGCGCCGAGAGCCTCACCGGGCGCGAGCGGCCGGGCGGCAGCACGAAGGTCGGCCCACCGTCCTGGCTGCCCACCAGCGTCAGCGCCGAGCGGTTGACGATGCGGCGCGTGCAGCCGGCCTGCGCCTCGGCCAGGGGCAGGAGGACGAGCGCGGCGGTTGCCGCAGCGAGCGGACGGAGGAGCGAGACGGAGCGCATGCGCGACAGGACCCCTTCGGCGGCCGGGTCGCGGCGGTGATGCCGGGACGCGCGGCGGATCTCAGGCCGAAACGGGGCTGTGGCGCGCGGGTTCCGAGCGGAACTACTTGCAGCCCGTGCAGATGCTGCTGTCGATGGCATCGTCGCGGCGCTCCTCGCGGGTGCGCTCGTCGAGCCGGCGCTCCATCCCGCGATCCATCCCCGGCCTGGGGACGGTCTGACCGGTGGAGCTGGTATAGGGGGCCGTGATGGTCGAACCCGGGCCGCCGCCGGTGCCCGTCCGGTCGGCCTCCGTCTGGGCCAGCCCCGCCGCGGGTGACAGCAGCAGGCCGCCCACCGCCCAGATTCTCACCGTCAGCATCGCCGCCTGCTCCTGTCACCGGAGGGAGTCGTCAAGTCTCGCCGATGGACGCGGCAAGCGCAACCTGTGCGCTCATCTTGACGAGGCGAGATCACGGCCCGGCCGGTCCGGGCCGAAGCAGGGGCTGCTTCGTCCGGACGGAACCGGGCGGCGTTGACCCGGACGATCATCTGACTTAAGTCAGATAAATGATCCCGGATCCCATCAACCGCATCCGCCGTTTCGGCCGCGCCGTCACCGTCGAGGTAGGCGCCCTCGACAGTTCCTTCCTCGGCCGCGGCCGTCCCCTCGGCGCGGCGCGGGTGCTCAACGCCATCGGCCAGGGACGCACCGATGTCGGCGGCATCCGCGATGATCTCGGGCTCGATTCGGGCCTGATGAGCCGGCTCCTGCGCGGCCTGGAGGAGGAGGGCCTCGTCGAGACCGCGCCTCACCCGGAGGATGCGCGGCGGCGCGTCGCGACGCTGACCGCGGCGGGGCAGCGCGAGTTCGCCGCCTACGAGGCGCTGTCGAATGCCCGCGCGGCCGACCTGCTGGCCCGGCATCCGCGGGCCGACGAGTTGCTGCGCGCCATGGATCTCGTGGCCGTGGCCCTCGGGCGGGAGCGGATCCGCGTCGAGGAGGCGGATCCGCGCGGGGAGGCGGCGCGCCACTGCCTCGGCGAGTATTACGCCGAATTGGGCCGGCGGTTCGCGACGGGCTTCGACGTCTCGCTCTCGCGCGATCCCGACGCCGCCGACATGATCCGGCCGCGCGGGGCATTCCTCGTCGCCCTGTCCGACGGGCTCCCCATCGGCTGCGTCGGCCTCAAGGGAAGCGGCGGGGAACGGGCGGAGATCAAGCGGCTGTGGGTCTCCCCCGCCGCCCGCGGCCTCGGCCTCGCCCGCCGCCTCATGGATGCGGCGGAGACGGTCGCGCGGGGCCTCGCGATCACGGTTCTTCGCCTCGACACGAACAGCGCGCTGCCCGAGGCCCTGCAGCTCTACCGCAGCACGGGCTGGATCGAGATCGACCGCTTCAACGACGATCCCTACCCGGACCACTTCTTCGAGAAGCAGCTCTAGAGCATTGTCCGACGGAACGGATCCCGGCTCGTCGCGGAAAAACCTGTAAAATCAAAGACCGAGAGCAGCGCTCGATGGCAGCGTGACCGGGCGCGGCTCCAGCAGGCCACCGAGAGCCGAACCCCTGGCCCGTTCCGGCCCCGGTCAGGCCGCCTTCTTGCGCGTGATCAGCTTGACGAGATCGCGCAGGATCCCGGTCGTTTCCTTCAGCCGCTCGGCCACCGTGTCGAGGTTGCGGATGAACACCACGCTCATGTCCGGGCGCACCTTGGCGAAGCTGCGCTGCTCGGCGATGTAGGCGGCGAGCTTGCCCGGATTGGCGAAGGCCCGGTCGCGGAAATGGAGGACGATGCCCTTCGGGCCCGCCTCCACCTTCTCGACGTTGGTCTCCCGGCACAGGATCTTGATGGTCACGATCTTGAGGAGCTGCTCCACCTCGGGCGGCATCGGGCCGAAGCGGTCGATGAGTTCCGCCCCGAAGCTCTCCAGCTCCGCGTCGCTCTCCAGCGTCGCGAGGCGGCGGTAGAGGCCGAGCCGCACCGTGAGGTCGGAGACGTAGTCGTCCGGCATGGTGACGGGGGCGCCGAGCGCGATGGTCGGCGACCATTGCTCGTCGGTGGGCACCTCCTGGCCGGCCTTGAGGGCAGCGACCGCGTCCTCCAGCATCTGCTGATAGAGTTCGTAGCCGACCTCCTTGATGTGGCCCGACTGCTCGTCGCCGAGCAGGTTGCCGGCGCCGCGGATGTCGAGGTCGTGGCTCGCGAGCTGGAAGCCGGCACCGAGCGTGTCGAGGGATTGCAGCACCTTGAGGCGCCGCTCGGCCTGGACCGTGAGCGTCTTGTTCTCCGGCGTCGTGAACAGGGCGTAGGCGCGCGCCTTCGAGCGGCCGACGCGCCCGCGCAGCTGGTAGAGCTGGGCGAGGCCGAACATGTCGGCCCGGTGCACGATCAGCGTGTTGGCGGTCGGGATGTCGAGGCCCGATTCCACGATGGTGGTCGAGAGCAGGATGTCGAACTTGCCCTCGTAGAAGGCGGTCATCACGTCCTCGAGCTGGCCCGCCGCCATCTGCCCGTGCGCGACGCCGACCTTGGCCTCCGGCATCTCCCGGTCGAGGAAGCGCTTGACCTCGTCGAGATGCTCGATGCGCGGCACCACGTAGAAGGACTGGCCACCTCGGTAGCGCTCGCGCAGCAGCGCCTCGCGGATGAGGAGCGGATCGAAGGGCGTCACGAAGGTGCGCACCGCCAGCCGGTCCACCGGGGGCGTCGCGATGATCGAGAGTTCGCGCACCCCCGTCATGGCGAGCTGAAGCGTGCGCGGGATCGGCGTCGCCGACAGGGTGAGCACGTGGACCTCGGCGCGCAGGGCCTTCAGCCGCTCCTTGTGGGCGACGCCGAAATGCTGCTCCTCGTCGATGATGATGAGGCCGAGGTCCCGGAACGCCACGTTCTTGGCAAGCAGCGCATGGGTGCCGACCACGATGTCGATCGTGCCGTCGGCGAGCCCCTCGCGCACCTTCTTCATCTCGGCGTTCGAGACGAAGCGGGAGGCCTGCGCCACGTTGACGGGCAGCCCTTTGAAGCGCTCCGCGAAGGTGCGGTAGTGCTGGCGGGCGAGGAGCGTCGTCGGCACCACCACCGCCACCTGCTTGCCCGCGATCGCCGCCACGAAGGCGGCGCGCAAAGCCACCTCGGTCTTGCCGAAACCGACATCGCCGCAGATCAGCCGGTCCATCGGCCGCCCGGCCGTGAGGTCGCCCAGCGTCGCCGCGATGGCGGCGTCCTGATCCTCGGTCTCCTCGTAGGGGAAGCGGGCGGCGAACTCGCCGTAGGTGCCGTCCGGCGGCACCAGCTTGGGGGCGGGGCGCAGGAAGCGCTCGGCCGCGACCTTGATGAGGGCACCCGCCATCTCGAGGATGCGGCGCTTGAGCTTGGCCTTGCGGGCCTGCCACGCCCCGCCGCCGAGCTTGTCGAGGGGAACCTCGGCCTCCTCCGAGCCGTAGCGGGTGAGGAGTTCGATGTTCTCCACCGGCAGCAGCAGCAGGCCGCCGCTGTACTGGATCTCCAGGCAATCGTGGGGGGCGCCCGCCGCCGTCACGGTCTTGAGGCCGATGAAGCGGCCGATGCCGTGATCCGCATGCACCACGAGGTCGCCGGGGCTGAGCGCCTGCACCTCCAGGATCACGTCCTGGGGCCGCTTGGCCTTGCGCTTGGGCCGCACCAGCCGGTCGCCCAGGACGTCGCCCTCGGCGACGACCGCCATCCGCTCGATGGTGAAGCCGGATTCGAGTCCCCAGACCGCCACTGCCACGTCCTGCCCGCGCTTGAGCGCCAGGGTGTCGGAGAGGCGGGTGATGGTCTTGGGCTTCGGCAGGCCGTGGTCGGTGAGCACGCTGCACAGCCGGTCCCGCGAGCCCTCGGACCACGCCGCCAGGATCACGTGGTGACCGCTGGCCTGGAGGTCGCGGACGTGCTGGACCGCCGCGTCGAAGACGTTGACGCCCTCCTGCGCCCGCTCGGGCGCGAAGCTGCGGGCGGGCTCGGCCTCGCAGTCGATGGTGCGGCGCCCGGAGGATTCGGGCACCGCGAAGGGGGTGAGGCGTGCCACGCTGAGCCCCTCGACGCGCTTCGCCCACTCGGCGGGCGAGAGGTAGAGGGCATCCGGCTTCAGGGGCTTGTAGGGGGCGACGCCGGGCTGCGGCGTCTTCATCGCCTCGCTGCGGGCGTCGTAGTACTCTTGGACCTGGCCCAGCCGCTCGCCCGCCGCGTCGTCGCTATCCTTCTCGAAGACGAAGGGCACGCCCGCGAGGTAGTCGAACAGGGTGTCGAGCCGGTCGTAGAACAGCGGCATCCAGTGTTCGAGCCCGGCGGCGCGCCGGCCCTCGCTCACCGCCTCGTAGAGCCGGTCGTCGCGGGTGGCCGCCCCGAAGGCCGAGATGTAGCCCTGCCGGAAGCGCCGGATGGTCTCGGTGGTGAGCTGCACCTCGCTCATCGGCACGAGATCGAGGGAGCGCAACTGCCCGATGGTGCGCTGGGTCTCGGGATCGAAGGTGCGGATCGATTCGAGGGTGTCGCCGAAGAAGTCGAGGCGCACCGGGTTCGGCAGGCCGGGGGGCGAGAGATCGATGATGCCGCCGCGCACCGCGTATTCGCCGGTGTCGCGCACGGTGCCGGTGCGCAGGAAGCCGTTGGCTTCGAGCCACGCCACGATCTTGTCGGTGTCGAGGGCGTTGCCGACCGCCGCCGAGAAGGTCTCGACCGCGATGCGCTCGCGCGCCGGCACGCGCTGCACCAGGGCGTTGACCGTGGTGGCGACGATGCGGGGGCGCTCCTCCGAGGAGCGCGAGCGCGCCAGCCGCGACAGGGCGGTCATGCGCTGGGCCGCGATGGCGGTGTTCGGCGAGACCCGGTCGTAGGGCTGGCAATCCCAGGCGGGGACGCTCAGCACCTCGATTTCCGGCGCGACGAAGGCGAGCGCGCTCACGAAGGCCGCCGAGCGGTTGCCGTCGCGGGCGACGTGGACCAGCACCGCCGGGCCCTGCGCCGTCTGGCCGAGCGCCCGGGCGAGGTCGGCCACCACCAGGGCGTCGAACCCGTCCGGCACGCGCGCCAGGGTGGGGCTGCCGCCGGCCTTCAGGGCCTCGACGGCCCGGGTCAGGGCGGCGGATTTGGGAAGCGCGAACCGGGCGACCGGGGGTTTGGGCGAAGGGCTGGGAGCGGCTTTGGCCATCGGGCAATCTGAGAAAGATCCGGAAGTCCGGGGAATGCGGGGCAGGGCCCCGAGGCGGGGCCGACTCCGCCCCGCACCCGCGCCGGAGGGCCACCGGCCCTCCGCCCTCCCTAGCTGTGGATGGGGGCGCCGTGCTGATGGAAGCCCTTCAGGCGGCGGAAGACGGGGGTGTCGTAGTTCACGGGAGCGTCCTCCTCGCCGCTGATCCAGCGGAAGAGGTCGCGGTCCGGCACCTCGATCAGGCGCTCGAACTCGTCGAGATCGGCCTCGCTGAGCGTGCCGATCTCCGCATCCGCGAAGCGCCCCATGATCAGGTCCATCTCCCGGGTGCCGCGGTGCCAGGAGCGGTAGAGGGTGCGGCGGCGGCGCGGATCGAGGTCGGCGCTGCTGCGGGTGGTGCCGGTCATGGGGTCGGTTCCCGAGACAACAGGAGCGGGCCCGCCGGGGCCTGAGGCTCCCGCGGATCCGCTCGTTCCTTCCGCCTCTATATGGGCGACGGGGCGGCCTGCGTCATCCCGCATCGTCGCAGGGCGGCCGGGAACGGCCGGGCTCGTGTATACCGCCGCGGTCCGATTCCCTGTCCCGCCCCCGCATGTCGCTGCGTCCTTCCCTGCTCGATCCCCTGTTCGCGCCGGCCACGGTGCTCCCCGGCGCCGGGCCCAAGATGGCGGCGCTCCTCGACAAGCTCCTCGGCACGCCCGAGCACCCGGCCCGGGTGGTGGATCTGCTGTTCCACCTGCCGCACGGGGGCGTGGCGCGCCAGCTCAGGGGCTCGATCGCCGAGGCGCCGGTCGGCGAGCCGGTGACGCTCTGCGTCACCGTGGTGGCCCACCGGCCGCCCCAGGCGGTGGGGGGCCGCAGGCCCTACCGGGTGCTGGTGGAGGACGCCACCGGCGATATCAGCCTCGTCTTCTTCAACACGCCCCGCGCCCGCATCGAGAAGATGCTGCCGGTGGGCGCGCGCCGCTACGTCTCGGGCCGGATCGAGCTGTGGGACGGCTTCCGCCAGATGGTCCACCCGGCCCGCATCCTCGACGACAAGGGGTTTTCGGAATTGCCCTCCGTCGAGCCCCTCTACGGGGCGACCGAGGGGCTGACCTCCCGGGCCATCGGCAAGCTCGCGCAGGGCGCGGTGGAGCGCCTGCCGGACCTGCCCGAATGGCAGGACGCCGCCTGGCTCGACCGCAACCGCTGGCCGTCCTTCGCGGAGGCCCTGCGGGCGGAGCACCGGCCGGACAAGCCCCCGCCCGCCGAGGGCGAGCCGGCGCCCGCGACGCGCCGCCGCCTCGCCTATGACGAGCTGCTGGCCTCTCAGCTCGCCCTGGCGCTGGTGCGCAGCCGCATGCGCCGGGCGCCGGGGCGGGTGAATGCCGGCGACGGCGAGGTGTCCCGGCGCATCGAGGCCGGGCTGCCGTTCCGGCTGACCGGCGCGCAGATCCGGGCGCTGTCCGAGATCCGCGGGGACATGCGCTCCGACCGGCGCATGCTGCGCCTGCTCCAGGGGGATGTCGGCTCCGGCAAGACCGCGGTGGCGATGCTCGCCATGGCCTCGGCCATCGAGGCCGGGCGGCAGGCCGCCCTGATGGCACCCACCGAGATCCTCGCCCGCCAGCACGCGGAGCGCCTGCGGCCCCTCGCCGAGGCCGCCGGCCTCTCCCTGGTGCTGATGACGGGGCGCGACCGCACCGCCGAACGCCGGGCGACGCTGAAGGGCTTGGCGGAGGGCACGGTCCCGATCGCGGTCGGCACCCACGCCCTGTTCCAGGAGGAGGTGGCCTTCCGCGATCTCGGCCTCGCGGTGGTGGACGAGCAGCACCGCTTCGGCGTGCACCAGCGCCTCGCGCTGGGAGCCAAGGGCGAGGCGGTCGACATTCTGGTGATGACCGCGACGCCGATCCCGCGCACCCTGGCGCTCACCTGTTTCGGCGACATGGAGGTCTCGGTCCTCGACGAGAAGCCGGCCGGGCGCCAGCCGATCGCGACGCGCCTCGTCTCCACGGAGCGCCTCGACGAAGTGGTGGCGGGCCTGGAACGGGCGATCGCCCGGGGCGAACGGGTCTACTGGATCTGCCCCCTCGTGGCGGAATCCGAGATCATCGACCTCGCCGCGGCAGAGGAGCGCTTCGCGGACCTGCGCCAGTATTTCGGCGAGGCGGTGGGGCTCGTCCACGGCAAGATGCCGGGGCGCGAGAAGGACGAGGCGATGGACCGCTTCGCCGCCGGGCAGACCCGCATCCTCGTCTCGACCACGGTGGTGGAGGTTGGCGTCGACGTGCCCGAGGCGACCATCATGGTGATCGAGCACGCGGAGCGCTTCGGCCTCGCGCAGCTCCACCAGCTCCGCGGCCGGGTCGGCCGGGGCTCGGGCGCCTCGACCTGCCTGCTCCTCTATCGCGGCCCGCTCGGCCAGGTGGCCCGCGCCCGGCTGGAGATGATGCGCGAGACCGAGGACGGCTTCCGCATCGCCGAGGAGGATCTGCGCCTGCGCGGGGAGGGGGAGGTGCTGGGCACCCGCCAGTCTGGCCTCGCGGCGTTCCGGCTGGCCCGGCCCGAGGCGGATGGCGACCTGCTGCTGGCGGCCCGCGACGACGCCCGGCTCATCGTGGAGCGCGATCCCGGCCTCAGGAGCGAGCGCGGCCGGGCGCTGCGGGTGCTGCTCTACCTGTTCGAGCGGGACGCCGCGGTGAAGCTGCTGGGGGCGGGGTAAGGGCGGCGCCGGGCTACGGGATCCGCCACGCGCCTCCGCATGCGCCCGGCGGCGGACGGGCAATGGAGGCAGCGACACGCCTCATGCCGAGATATGCAGGGCTCGCGGAGCCTTGCGCGCCAACCCGGCTGCCGGAGCCGATCCTGCGGACGCCGTCTCAATGCCAGAACGAAGGTCCGGCCCTCGCGCCCATCGGGGATTGCGAGGACCGCCCGCTCAGAATTCCGGCTCGTTGAGCACCCGGGTTCCGATACGGCTCTGAAGGTCGATCGGGCCGCCGTTCTGGCCGACCGCGCCGTCGATCTCGATCACCGGCACGCCCGCGTCGCGCATCTGGGCGCGCAGGCGCTCGGTCCGGATCCGAAACGTGCCGTTCCCGCGCGGCGGCACGTGCAGGAGCACCGCCGCCGGACGGGGCATCATGGCCAGAACATCGTCCGCCGCTTCGAGGGACGCCGTGACGCTGGCATAACCCAGCTCGGCGAGCTCGGCGGAGAGGGCCCGATCGACGGCGCGGTGGCCGTCATCAACGACGAGGACTTTCTGCAGCGCACCCATGGTGGAAGTGTTAACCCGTCGCGCGCCTCTCGTGAAGGCACCGCGGCAATAACTCCCGTAGCCGTCGAATGGTTCATGCGGAGGAGGCTCAGTCGCCGGCCGATCCGCCGGAATCGCCGCCCCGACGCGGCGATGCAACATACTGTCGCCAAAGGAGTAAACCCGAAGGTCGCGATCCCCTCAGACCTCGGTGACCGCGGTGGCGACGCCGGCGAGCAAGGTCGTGGTGAACCGCGAGACGCGCCAATCATCCACAGATTCGTCGCGGACGATGCCGCGGTGCAACAGCCGCGCCGCGGCGGCCGGCCCGGTGAAGGCGAGGCGTCCGTCCGGCTCCCGGCGGATCCGGAGCAGGCCGCCCGCGGCCACGCGCTCCGGCGCGGCGAGGAGGAGCGCGACGTCGTTCGCGTCCCGACGGCCCGCCACCAGCGCCGTCTCGTCGAAGACCACGATGTCGACGATTCCGGGGCGGCCGGGGACGCGGGCGCTCAGGCGCACCGGCGCCCGGTGTACGAGGTGAAGGCTGCGCAGGCGTGCGGCGATGGCCGTCCGGGCGAGCCCGGGCTCCATCCAGCCCGGAGCGACGAGATGGACCGGGGCCTCCCGGTCGAGCGCGGCCGCGAGGGTGGCGCTGTCGAAGACCGCATGGGATTCGAGGGTCGCCCCGCTGAGGAGGGCGGCGGCGAGGCCGGGCACGAGGCCGCGCAGATCCGCGGGCGGCAGCAGGCTGACGATCCGATCGCCGGGCTCGATCCGGGCCGGCACGAGGCAGAGGGCGGCCGCCGCCGTGAGCGCGTCGCCGTCCCGCAGGACGGGCCGGGGCAGCTCTTCGCCCGTGAAGGTCACGAGCCCCGCCACCTCGGCGCCGCCGAAGGACGCGGTATCGCCCCGGTGGTCGAGCACGATGCGGTCGAGGGTGATCACCCCGTCCGGGACCTGGGGCCCGAAGGCCGCGATGAAGCGCAGGGGGAAGTAGCGCGCCGCCACGCGGCAGAGGCGCTCGGCCGGCCGTTCGTCCCCGAGCTGGCCCTGGGTGATCACCGCCTGCATCTGCGCCGCCTCGACGGCCTGGAGCAGGCGCCCCTCGTCCCAGGTCACCGGCAGCAGGCAGGGCAGGTGGCCCGCCTGCTCGATCGCCATCAGGGTGAGATGGCTCTCGGCCATGCCCGCCATGCACAGGCCCACCGGGCTGCGCGGCGGCAGGCGCAGGGCCTGCAGGCCGGCGGTGAGGCGGGCCGCGATCTCGCGCGCCGCCGCGAAGGTCCAGGTGATGGCGGGCCGCCCGCTCCAATCCGGCTTGTCGGGCTGGTCCACGAAGGCGACGCGGTCGGGATGCCGGTCGGCGGCCGCCGCGAGGAGCGCCGCGAGGCCGAGGGGGCGCGCCGATCCGCTCAGCCCCTCCGGCGCCTGCGGGCCCCCCGCGTGCCATCTCGCCGCCTGTAGAGCCGCCACCGCGCACCTCATCCTATCGGAGCGCGACTCTCTGCGGCCATGGTTAAAACACTCTGAAGATCGCCCCTCGCCAGGGAACCGGGCATGCGCTAAGGCGCGGCGGCCGGAAAGCCTTGTCTTCGCCTCAAATTCCGGGGAAGCAGGCGCCGGAGGTCGAGCGCGGTCACCGGCCACGCTCCCGCACACGCCCAACCGCCGCTGGCGCGGCTCCAGGCTTCGAGAACCAAGCCGTTTCGAGGGGTTTCCACCTGATGTTCTTCGCGACTCGTTCCGCGCGCCCGCACCAGGCCGCCGCCTTTCTCGCCCTGGCCGGGCTCGGGCTCGGCCTCGCGACCGTCCCCGCCCTGGCTCAGCCCAAGAAGCCCGCCGCGCCCGCCCCGGCACCCGCCGCCCCGGCCCAGCCCGCGCAGGGCGCCGCTCCCCAGAACGGCCCGCAGGTGGTGCAGGTGAAGTCCGAGCCGTCCCAGGCCGAGTGGACCAAGGTCTGCGGCAAGGACCAGGGCAGCGGCGCCGAGGTCTGCTACACGACCCGCGACTTCGTCTCCGAGCAGGGCCAGCCGGTTCTCGCCGCGGCGATCTACGACCTCAAGGGCGCGCAGGGGAACCAGCGCGTCGCCCGCTTCCTGCTGCCGCTCGGCCTGCTGCTCCAGCCCGGCATCCGCTTCGCGGTGGACCAGGGCCAGCCGCAGCCCGGCCGCTTCGCCGTCTGCTTCCCGAACGGCTGCTTCGCCGAGGTGCCGGGGCTGAAGGACGACCTCATCGCCGCGCTCAAGAAGGGCACCACCCTGAACCTGAGCGTCCAGAACCAGGCCCAGCGCGAGGTCACCTTCGCGGTGCCGCTCGCCGGCTTCGGCAAGGCCTTCGACGGCGCCCCGATCGACCCGAAGGTGCTGGAGGAGCAGCAGAAGAAGCTCCAGGCCGAGCTGGAGCGCCGCAGCGAGGAGATGCGCAAGCAGCTCGAGACCCAGAAGGGCGGAGCCGCCGCGCCGCAGGCTCCCGCCGCCAACGCCGCGCCCAAGTAAGCCGCAAGCACGCGCCGCGGAACGGAATCGACAAGGGCCGGGTGGCGACACCCGGCCCTTTCGTCTGGGCAGTAGGTCGGGAGGCGAAAACCGGGGGACCGTCGCGGCTCACGGATTCAGAGCGCGCCCGGACCGGGCTCAGTTCGCGCTGTCGCCTCGCATCCGGTAGGCCCCGGTCGTGGCGTCGCGCACGAAGAACTCGGCGATGCGGGCATGGCGCAGGGCCTCGCCGGAGGTGTCCGGCACCAGGTTCTGCTCGGAGACGTAGGCCACGTACTCGGTCTCCTGGTTCTCGGCCAGGAGATGGTAGAAGGGCTGGTCCTTGGCGGGCCGCACTTCCTCGGGGATCGCCAGCCACCATTCCTCGGTGTTGCTGAACACCGGATCGACATCGAAGATGATGCCCCGGAACGGATAGATCCGGTGGCGCACGACCGCCCCGATGTTGAACTTGGCGCGGCGGATCGCGACGGGCTCGGAAACAGGCAGCGCGGACATGGCGGCAGGATCGGTCGGGCGAACGTTCATCGGGCACAAGTAGGCGTGGCGGCGGAGGATTGCACCCGCGCCGCCACGCCGCATCATGCCACAGGAACCGGCTTCCGGGGAGGCGGGACTTCAGCCCAGGCCGTAGGTGCGGGCGAGATCCGGGTCCTTGGTGGCGACGAGCTTGGCGAGGTTCACGATCACGCTCGCCTGCTTCCAGGTGGCGTCGTCCTGCATCTTCCCGTCCAGCATCACCGCGCCGGTCCCGTCCGGCATCGCCTCCAGGATCCGCTTGGCGAAGGCGACCTCGGCCGGATCGGGGGCGAAGACCCGCTTGGCGATGGCGACCTGGCTCGGATGCAGCGTCCAGGCGCCCGCGCAGCCCATCAGGAAGGCGTTGCGGAACTGCGCCTCGCAGGCGGCCCCGTCCGCGAAGTCGCCGAACGGGCCGTAGAAGGCCTTGATGCCGTTCGCCTGGCAGGCATCGACCATCCGGGCGATGGTGTAGTGCCAGAGGTCCTGCTGCACGCTCACCCGCTCGGCCACGCCCTCGACCGGATCGGCGATGACCCGGTAATCTGGATGGCCGCCGCCGACGCGGGTGGTCTTCATGCCGCGCGAGGCGGCGAGGTCGGCCGGCCCCAGGCTCATGCCGTGCATGCGCGGCGAGGCGCTCGCGATGGCATCGACGTTGGCGACGCCCTCGGCCGTCTCCAGGATGGCGTGGACGAGGATCGGCTTCGTCACCCCGGCCCGGGCTTCGAGCTGGGCGAGGAGCTGGTCGATGTAGTGGATGTCCCACGGCCCCTCGACCTTGGGCACCATCACCACGTCGAGCCGGTTTCCGACCTCGGTGACGATCTCGAACAGGTCGTCGAGGATCCACGGGCTGTTGAGCGCATTGATGCGCGTCCACAGGCCGGTGCCGGCGGCGGCAAAGTCGGTCGCCTGCGCCATGGCGATGAAGCCCTTGCGGGCGGCGAGCTTCTGGTCGGCCGGGACCGCGTCCTCCAGGTTGCCGAGCACCACGTCGACCTGGGTGGCGAGGTCCGGCACCCGGGCGCGAACCTTCTCGTTGTGCGGGGGCACGAAGTGGATCATGCGCTCCAGGCGCACCGGCAGATCGCGGAACGGCGCGGGCGCGCCCGTGGCGAGCGGCTGGAAGAAGCGGCGCGGCAGTTTCATGGCGTGGGGTCTCCCGACCGAGGGTGGCGCGAGCCCTGCGCCGCGCGGGGCGGGGAAGCGCGTCCGCTGCCCTGGCTCACCCCCGAGGGTTAGTGCAAGGGCAGCGTCAGCGTAAAGACGCGCGCGCTCCGCCGAAGGTCGGGGGCGCGACGACGGCCAGGGGCGAGGACGTGGATTTCCAGGCGCTGTTCGATCTTCTGGCGCCCTTCTTCGGGCTCATCGCGGTCGGCTGGGCCGCGGGCCGGTACTTCCCGCGGCCGGAGGGGGCGGCGGGCTTCGCGTGGCTGCAATTCTACGTCATCTACGTGGCGCTGCCCTGCCTGTTCTTCCGCCTCGTCGCCGACAAGCCCCTCGACGAGGTGATGAACGGCCGCTTCGTCGCCGGCACCACCCTGGCGACGGCGCTCGCCTTCGCCCTGTCCCTCGCCATCGGCCTGAAGGCGAGCCGCGGGGCGCTCGCCGAGGCGACGCTCCAGGGCATGGCCGGGGCCTATTCCAACATCGGCTACATGGGGCCGCCGCTGGTGCTGGGCGCGCTCGGCCCCACGGCGGGCGCACCCGTCGCCCTGGTCTTCGTGTTCGATACCCTGTTCCTGTTCACCGCCGTGCCGCTGCTGATGGGGCTCTCCGGTCACGAACGGCGCAGCCTCGCGGCGGCGATCGGCACGGTGCTGCTGCGGGTCGCCACCCACCCGTTCAACCTCGCGGCGGCGGCCGGCGTGGTCTGGGGTGCCCTGCACTGGCACCTGCCGGTGGTCCTCGACCGCATCTCCGGTTCCCTCGCCCAGACCGCGGCCCCCACCGCCCTGTTCATGCTCGGGCTCACCGTCGCCCTGCGCCCGGCCCGCCTACCGCCGCCCGAGGTGGCGCTCCTCGTGGCGGTGAAACTCCTCGTGCACCCGCTCCTCGCCCTCGGCGTGCTGGTGCTGATCGGCGGGCTGCCCCCGGTCTGGATCGCCGCCGGGGTGCTGATGGCGGCGCTGCCGCCGGCCCTCAACATCTTCGTCGTGTCCTCGCAATACGGGCTCGGCACCGAGCGCGCCTCCCTCTGCCTGCTCGTCGGCACGCTCGCCTCCATCGTGACGCTCACCGCCTTCGTCTGGGCGGTGAAGGGCGGCTGGCTGGTGGCGGGGCTGTAGCGGCCGGGCCCGACGCCGCCTCTTCTCAGCCGGCGCAATACCGGGCCCCCGCCCTCCAGTCTTCGCCCGCATATCGGCCGCGATCGGTCACCCTCGCCCCAATCGATCGAGCCACGGCGAGTTGCCCTCTGCCATCGGAGACTTGCCGGAGCGGCCGGATCCATTGCGGTTTGTGCAATTTCGCACATGCGAAGCAGCGAAACCGGAACAGGCTCGGTAACGCCGCGTTTCCAGCACGAGGCGGGTGGCGGAGGACGAGAACCATGTCGGGTTCGACCCGGCGGCGGGGCCTAGCCTGCGCCGCGATCATTCTGCTCGGCACAAGCCCACTGGCCCAGGCCGGCAACCCGCCGACGAGCCCGCGCAACACCGTGCGGGCCGAGTTCACGGCGGCCGATCTCGCGGTGGCGCGCCCCGAGGGACTGCCGAACCAGCTGCGCCTGCCGGCCGACGATCCGGAGGCCTACCGGGCCTTCCTCGCGAAGGCGCCCCAGGCCGCGGCGGCGCCCTGGCTGATCCTGTCGGGCGGGGGCGAGAACGGCGCCTTCGCGGCCGGACTCCTCAAGGGATGGACGGCGTCCGGAAGCCGCCCGGATTTCGGGGTGGTCACGGGGGTCTCGACCGGAGCCCTGATCGCGCCCTTCGCCTTCGCGGGCAGCCGCTACGACGGCGCCCTCGAACAGGCCTACACCCAGACGACCGCCGCGGACGTGTTCGAGTTCGGCGGCAGCGACGAGGGCCTCACGGATACCTGGCCGCTCAAGCGGCAGATCGAGCGGAGCGTGACGCCCGCGCTGATGGCCGATGTCGCGGCCGAGCACGCCAAGGGGCGCCGCCTCCTCGTCGTCACGACGGAACTCGACAGCGGCCGGCCGGTCCTCTGGGACATGGGCGCGATCGCCGCCAGGGGCGGTCCCGCCTCGGTCAAGCTGTTCCGCGAGGTGCTCCTCGCCTCCGCGGCGATCCCGGGCGTCTTCCCGCCCGTGCTGATCGACGCCGAGGGCCCGGGCGGCAAGCGGTTCCAGGAGATGCACGCGGATGGCGGCACCACGGCGCCGTTCTACCTGGCGCCCGGCGCCAGCCTCCTGAGCGAGTCCCCTGCGCCCGGCACGGTGCCGGCCCCGGAGGTCTACGTGGTGGTCAACAACGCCCTGTCGCCGGAATTCCAGGTCACCCAGCGCAGCCTGCTCAGCATCCTCGGCCGCTCGCTCTCGGCGGCGATCCGGGCCCAGACGGCGGGCGCGATCGCGCTCACCAAGAGCTTCGCCGCGCGCACCGGGCTGCCTCTGCACGTGGCCCTGATCGACGCGCGCTTCACGCGCCGCTCGCCCGCGGCCTTCGACCAGGGCTACATGCGGGCGCTCTTCGCCCATGCGGAACGGCTCGGCCGCGCCGGCACCGCCTTCGACTGGACGCCGGACGCGATCACGACCAGCACGGTGCAGGCGGACGACCGCCGCGCCGAGGCGGGGAGATGAGGCCGGATCAGCCGGCGGGGACGAGGCGCGCCGCGCCCGTCCCGGGCTCGACCGTCACGGCCCGGTAGAAGCAGGAGCGGCGGCCGGTGTGGCAGCAGCCGCCGTCGCCGCCGACCCGCACGCGCAGGAGGAGCGCGTCCTGGTCGCAATCGACCCGGATCTCCACCACCTGCTGGATCTGCCCGCTGGTGGCGCCCTTGTGCCAGAGTTCGCCGCGCGAGCGCGACCAGTACCACGCCTCGCCGGTCTCCAGCGTGCGGGCGAGGGATTCGCGGTTCATGTGGGCGAGCATCAGGGGGGCGCCCGTCTCCGCATCGACGGCGAGCGCGGTGATCAGGCCGTCCGCGCCGAAGCGCGGGGTGAAGGCGGTGCCCTCCTCGACCGCCCGGCGGTCGCCGGGTTCGGCGAAGACGATGCCCATCAGCGCTTGTCGCGCACGAGGGTGAGGAAGCGGACCTGCTCGTGCGGATCCTGCTTGAACACGCCGGTGAACTGGGTGGTGAGGGTGGACACGCCCGATTTCTGCACGCCGCGCATGGCCATGCAGAGGTGCTCGGCCTCCACCATCACGGCGACGCCGCGGGGGTTGAGCACCGTGTCGATGGTCTCGGCGATCTGGGCCGTCATGGTCTCCTGCGTCTGCAGGCGGCGGGCGAAGGCATCGACCACCCGGGCGAGCTTCGAGAGCCCGACCACGCCGCGGCGCGGGTAATAGGCGATGTGGGCCTTGCCCATGAACGGCACCATGTGGTGCTCGCAATGGGAGTGGAAGGGGATGTCGCGCACCAGCACGATGTCGCCGTAGCCCTCGACCTCCTCGAACACCCGGTCGAGGATGTTGGTCGCGTCCTGGCGGTAGCCGCCGAAGATCTGCTCGTAGGCGCGGGCGACGCGCTGGGGCGTCTCGCGCAGGCCCTCGCGGTCCGGATCGTCGCCCGCCCAGCGGATGAGCGTGCGCACGGCGGCCTCCGCCTCCTGGCGGGTCGGACGCTCGGTGATGCGCTCCGGACGGGCCGCGTCGCTGCGCTTGTCGGCGGCGTCCGGCAACCGAACCGACAACGACTTCAGCACCGCATCCATGGAGCCTCCCGCCCGCGGGATACGGGCCTCACAACCATTCGTCCGCCCCGGACGGTCGCACCGGAACGCGCCGCGTCCGCCTGCCTCGCGATCCGGGCTCGGGCCGCCTATATCGTGCCTCAGCGTCCGACGCGCAATGCGCCGGCTGCACATCAGGTCACCATGAGACGCCCTCTGCCGGAAGTCCCTGCAGGGGCCCATCTGGTGGTCGGGGGCTGTCCTCGTCCAAAGTCGAACCCGCCATGCTCAGCGACATCTACAACCGGCGCATCCTCGAACTCGCCGCGGACATCCCGCGGCTCGGCCGTCTGGCGGCGCCGGAGGCGAGCGCGAGCAAGCATTCGAAGCTGTGCGGCTCGACCGTCACGGTGGACCTCGCCACGCAGGGCGACACCGTCACGGACTTCGCCCACGACGTGAAGGCCTGTGCGCTGGGTCAGGCCTCCTCCTCGCTGATGGCCCGCCACGTGGTCGGGGCGACCGCCGCGGAGCTGCGGGACCTGCGCGACCAGGTCCGCCGGATGCTCAAGGAGGGCGGGCCGGCTCCCGCGGGCAAGTGGGCGGAGTTCGCCGTGCTGGAGCCCGTGCGCGACTTCAAGGCCCGCCACGCCTCGACGCTCCTGACCTTCGACGCCGTGGTCGACGCCCTCGACCAGATCGCCGCCCGCCGCGCCCCCGCCGAGGCCTCCGCGTGAGCCCGCCACGCCGCGCCGCCCGCATTCCGCGCCGCGCTGCGCATGTGGCGATCCGCGGCTACCAGCTCACCCTGTCGGGCCTCGTCGGCCGCCAGTGCCGGCACTGGCCCTCCTGTTCGGCCTACACGGACGAGGCGATCCAGCGGCACGGCCTCTGGGCCGGCGGCTGGATGGGCGTGGCCCGCATCTGCCGCTGCGGCCCCTTCGGCACCCACGGCATCGACCTCGTGCCCGAGACATTGCCGACGCAGGCGGCGTGGCACCGGCCCTGGGCCTACGGGCGCTGGCGGGGCGTGAACGCGCCGGCCGGGCCGCTGGCGGAGGAGGCTGTGCGGGCTCGAACGTCCGGCTCCGGCAGCCCGACGCGCCGCATGCCGAGGTGACGCGGGGCGCCCTCTCATCCGATTGCCGATTGATGGCTCGGTGACGGCTGAGGCCATCGCGTCGCGATGCGGAAATCGGCTTCGCTCGATCGCCGCGCGGGCTTGTGATCCGTGTTCCGGAAGCAATCGTCCGGACGACGGATCACCGACTCAATAATCTGATTTCAAGACAAAACCTTATTGCATCATATTCAGGCGCCGCTGCAAGCCTCTCTGACGCTGCGTCGCGCAGGCGCCCCTGGCCTTTTCCGGCGGCGCTGCTATGGAGGCGGCCCCATCCCATCCGCTTACCTGCACGGTGCGCAGGAGTGAGCCGCAGGAGCTTTCATGCCGATCCTGACATTCCCCGACGGCGCCACACGCGCCTACGACGACGCGGTCACCGGCCGCGCGGTGGTCGAAGGCATCGCCAAGTCGCTGGCCAAGCGCACGGTCGCGATGGCGCTCGACGGCACCGTCCACGATCTCGACGACCTGATCAGCCGCGACGCGCGCATCGAGTTCCTCGATCGCAGCGATCCGCGCGCCCTCGAACTGATCCGCCACGATTGCGCGCACGTGCTGGCGGAAGCCGTGCAGTCGCTCTGGCCCGAGACCCAGGTCACGATCGGCCCGGTCATCGAGAACGGCTTCTACTACGACTTCTACCGCGAGACCCCGTTCTCGCCGGACGACTTCGCCGCGATCGAGGCGCGGATGCGCGAGATCATCGCGCGGGACGCCCCCTTCACCAAGGAGGTCTGGAAGCGCGACGACGTGCGCGCCCTGTTCGCCGACAAGGGCGAGGCCTTCAAGGTCGAGCTGGTGGACGCGATCCCGGCGGGCGAGGACCTGAAGATCTACCGGCAGGGCGAGTGGTTCGACCTCTGCCGCGGCCCCCACATGACCTCGACGGGCAAGGTCGGCACGGCCTTCAAGCTGATGAAGGTGGCGGGCGCCTATTGGCGCGGCGATTCCACCAAGCCGATGCTGAGCCGCATCTACGGCACGGCCTGGGCCGCCCAGGCCGATCTCGACGCCTACCTGCACCGGCTTGAGGAGGCGGAGCGGCGCGACCATCGCCGCCTCGGCCGGGAGATGGACCTGTTCCACTTCCAGGAGGAGGGGCCGGGCGTCGTCTTCTGGCACCCGAAGGGCTGGACCCTGTTCCAGGAGCTGATCGCCTACATGCGGCGGCGCCTGAAGGCCGATTACCGCGAGGTCAACGCCCCCCAGATCCTCGACAAGGCCCTGTGGGAGACCTCGGGCCACTGGGACTGGTACCGGGAGAACATGTTCGTCACCAAGACCGAGGACGAGCGGGTCTTCGCGATCAAGCCGATGAACTGCCCGGGCCACGTGCAGATCTTCAAGCACGGCCTCAAATCCTACCGCGATCTACCGCTGCGGCTTGCGGAATTCGGCGCGGTGTCGCGCTACGAGCCCTCGGGCGCGCTGCACGGGCTGATGCGCGTGCGCGCCTTCACGCAGGACGATGCCCACGTCTTCTGCACCGAGGACCAGCTCGCCGCCGAGTGCCTGAAGATCAACGACCTGATCCTCTCGACCTACGCGGATTTCGGCTTCGACGAGATCGTCGTGAAGCTCTCGACGCGGCCCGAGAAGCGCGTCGGCTCGGACGCCCTCTGGGACCACGCCGAGGCGGTGATGACCCGCGTCCTCGCCGAGATCGAGGAGCAGTCCGGCGGGCGCATCCGCACGGCGATCAACCCGGGCGAGGGCGCCTTCTACGGCCCCAAATTCGAGTACGTGCTGCGCGATGCCATCGGCCGCGACTGGCAATGCGGCACCACGCAGGTGGACTTCAACCTGCCGGAGCGGTTCGGCGCCTTCTACGTCGATGCCGATGGGCAGAAGAAGACGCCCGTGATGGTCCACCGCGCCATCTGCGGCTCGATGGAGCGCTTCACCGGCATCCTGATCGAGCACTTCGCCGGCCATTTCCCGCTCTGGCTCGCGCCCCTGCAGGTCGTGGTGGCGACGATCACCAGCGACGCCGACCCCTATGCCCGCGACGTGCTGGCGGCGGCGGAGGCGGCGGGTCTGCGCGCCGAGGTCGATCTGCGCAACGAGAAGATCAACTACAAGGTCCGCGAGCACTCGCACGCCAAGGTGCCGGTGATGCTGGTGGTCGGGCGCCGCGAGGGCGAGGAGCGCACGGTCTCGATCCGGCGCCTCGGCAGCCAGCAGACCCGCACGCTGCCCCTCGACCAGGCGCTCGCCGATCTCGTCGCCGAGGCGACCGCCCCGGACCGGCGCCGCCGCGACGCGGTGACCGCGAGCGTGCCGAGCGAGGACGTCGCTCTCGACGCGCAGCACGGCGTGGCGGCGGCCCCCTGACCCCTGAATCCGGCCGCCGCGCATCGGTTGCGGCGGCCGGACCCGGGTTCAGCGCTTGCGCACGAATTCCGTGCGCAGAACGAGCCCCTTGATCGTGTCGTGGCGGCAGTCGATCTCCTCGGGGTTGTCCGTAAGCCGGATCGAGCGGATCACCGTGCCCTGCTTCAGGGTCTGGTTCGCGCCCTTGACCTTCAGGTCCTTGATCAGGGTCACGGAATCGCCGTCCGCGAGGATGTTCCCGGATGCGTCCCGCACCTGAACCGCCGCGGCGGCGGCCGCGAGTTCGCTGGCCGGCCGCCACTCGCCGGTCGCCTCGTCGTACACGTACTCGTCGTCATTCGCCATGTCGGTCTCCGTCGCGCGAACCTGGCACCTTCTCGCGGCCCTAGAGACAGGCGGCAAGAGCCCGGGTCCTCGACATTGCGATATTGTTCGCGCACTCCGCTCCGGACCGGCGGATATCCCGGATTCACCTGATCCGGGCCGTCGACGATCTCACGACAATGCCGCCGCGCTGCGGCGCAGCCTCAGAACCCGAACGGATCCGTGAAGGGCAGGGGCCGCCGACGCACCGGGGTCTCGGGCACGATCGGCCGGGTGATGTCGACGGCGAGCAATCCCTCGACCGCCAGCGCCAGCACCGCCGCGACGCCGTCCGCCGCGTTCTGGACCACCGCCGCGCACTCGACCAGCCGGCCGGTGCCGCTCTCGTCGAGATGGTGCAGGATCCGCACCCGGTCGCCCGCCGAGACGAAGGTGCGCCGGCAGGCCATCACCAGCCGCACCGTCGAGATGCGGGGCTCGGCCCGCAAAGTCGCCGCGCTCTCGATGACGAAGCGCCGGCCGTCCTCCGCCACCACCGGCTCCCCCGCCACGTAGGCGACCCGGAACGGATGGCGCGCGAGATCCGCCTCCGCCACCACGTCGATCAGCAGGCCCGGCTCGTCCGTGCGCGCCTGCTCGAAATCCGCCGCGTGCTCCACCACCTCGCCGCCCATCAGGAGGCGGGCGGGGGCCGGGGCGGCGCGCAGCGATTCCACCGCCGGGTCGAGGGCGGCGATCGCCAGGAAATCGGCCACGAGCGCCATGCGCGGCGCCGCGGGAAGCAGCGCGGGCGCCGCCCGCCGCCCGCCCCGCACCGCGCTGCGGCGGCTGCCCGGACGCTCGAGCAGGGAAGCGGAATCGTGCGGAAGGGGGGCGTTCATGGCCGGTCGGGACTCCGGAGGCACGGACGGGAACGGGCGCCGCTCGCGCGACTTGAAAAGATTTCGTCTGCTCGTCTTACAAGAACGATACGCGAACATCACCGATCCGGTCAACGCCTTCACAGTTCCTGATCCCGAACCTTGGCGGTTATGGTCTTCCGATCGAACCCGGATCGAGCGACGAAGCCGCTGCATAGGAGTCCGCAATGCGATATCGAGACGCGGATCTTCTTGATGAATGCCGGCAAAATCACTCGCTCTTCGAGAGCCGGCATGCTACAAGATCGACCGTGGAATCGGGGGCCTGAAGGGCCGCCGCAAGCCGCCTTCGAGCAGGTGAGATCGATCGCATGAGCGCAACGACCGACAAGCAGATCGCGGAGATCCTCGCGACCTACGGCGAGCCGCTGGCCGGCAATGTCTGGCGGGTGCAGGGAACCGCCGTGATCTACCACAAGGCCCTGGAGCGGATCGCCGCCCAGGCCCGCATCCGCTTCGACGCGCCGGTGATCGTTCGGGCCGAGCGGGACGAGGCCGTGATCCTCGTCACCGGCCACATGCCGGGCCCCGGCGGCGAGCGCGCGGAATGGTCGATCGGCGAGGCGCTGATCGGCGTGAACTACAAGATCGGCGGCCGGCAGCCGGCCTACGTCTACGCCATGGCCGAGAAGCGGGCGAAGGACCGCGTCATCCTCAAGCTGGTGGGCCTGCACGGCCTGCTCTACTCGGAGGACGAGGCCGACGAGTTCAAGGCCTCCCGCCCGGATCTCCAGCCGGCGGCGAAGACGAAGCCCATCCATGTGCCGGACCAGGAGGACGAGGCCGCGGAGGAGCCGGCCGAGGCCGCCAGCGCCGAATCCGGCCTCGCCGGCGAGGCCGATCTGAAGGCGCAGATCGACCGGGCGAAGAGCATCAATGCCGTGACCGACCTGATGCTCTCCCCGGAGACGCAGGCCCGGCTCTCCGCCATGGCTCCCGGCCTGCGCGACGAGGTGCGCGAGCACGCCAAGCAGCGGCTCGTCAGCCTCGGCTGGCCGGCCAAGACCCGCAAGGCGGCAGCGGCGGCCTGAAGCCGGACGCGCGCTCCAATCCGACCCGCAGGAGGAGGGCGGCCCGGCATTCGGGCCGCCCTTCGGTCGTTCGCACCCGTGCGCCCGCGCACGGCGCCAGGTCTGCGATTGGCCGAATCGTGAACGGGAATCCGCACCGGTCGCCTTGGCGTGAGCCCCCGGCCGACGCAAGATGGGTCCAAGGCAGGCGAACGGGCGGACAACACGCTGCGAAACGGGGTTGCGTCGAACGGGAATCGGCTCCGTCCCGGAGCCACGGGATCACGTGCCGGCGCACCCTTGATTCGGCACATCAAGGGCAAGATGATGCGCTGGTGGTCAAGCTTTCGTGAGCCCGCGCGGAGAAGCGTCCCGGGCGATGCAACCAGTGAACTGGACGCCCGTTCCATGCCTATGAGCGATACCGGCGGCGCGAAGCCACAACCCGTGATCCTGGTCGTTGAGGACGAGCCGGAGGAGCGTTTCCTGGCGGCGACGCTGCTGGAGGAGACGGGCTTCCGCGTCATCGAGGCGGACACCGCAGAGAAGGCTCTCGCAATCCTGCGCGAGCGGGGCGGGGAGGTGAACGTCGTGTTCTCCGACGTGCGCACCCCCGGGCCGATCGGGGGGTTCGAGCTCGCGCGGATCATCGGCGTGACCTGGCCGCGCGTGCACGTGCTGCTCACCTCCGGCGACGCGGGCGATCAGCCGAGCGATCTGCGCATGTCCGCCACCTTCATCCCCAAGCCCTGGCGGGCGCTCGACATCCTCACCTTGGTCGAGCAGGCGGCCGGCTATCACGGCGGGCGCTCGCCCGTCGGGGATGCGAGCGCGGGCTGAAACCGGCTCGGACGCACCTGGCGGGTCGCGCCGAGGCGGGACCGGCGCGGCAGGGCCTGCGCGGAACCATTCCCCTCTTTCGATCAGGATCCGATGGAACCGGCCGGCCGCGTACATCATCGCGCGCGGCGGCAGGATGTCCACAGGCAAGATTTCCAGAGGAACGGCGGGCGGGACCGCGCCGAAAGGTTAATTCGCGAAACGACCTGATCGGCCCTCTCGGCGCACGGCTTTACGCAACCCAGTCAATCCGGCCGCGTTGAGACTCGTGATTTGTTGAGACTTGCCGCTGCGAGATCCCGCGCCGGGATCCGCTTCCTTCCCGAAACCGGAGACGGGGCCCCGCCCGACGACGCGCCATGAAGCTGATCCCGAGCAACCATGCGGCCAGTTTCGGCCAGACGCACGCCACGGCGTCGTCGCTGGCGGATGCGCTGCTGCTCGCCAAACTCGGGCACGACCTGCGCACCCTCTACACGGACTTCGTCGACGAGCCCGTCCCCGAGGCCCTGAACCGGCTCGTGGCCCGCCTCGACGCCCTGGACGATGCGGGCCGCGACGGGGCGTGACCGCTGCGTCGCTGGTTGCACCCGCGACTGTACCGCTGGAGTGACAGAATCGCACCACCGTTGCCGCGGGGTCGATGACGTCTTGAGATTGCGTGCGATCTGGTGTCGGGTGGGTTCCGTCGACGGTCCGGTCCTCCGCCGGCAGCGTCCCGCCAGCCTCCCGGTCCCATGCGCCCCACGCTCCGCACCCTCCATGCCCTCCTGCTGACCCTCGGCCTCGCTGCCGGGGCAGGCGAGGCCGGCGCCGCGACGCCCCCCGCCCAGCCGAAGGACGGGCCGGGCGGCGCGGCCTACGCGGCGCAGAGCGTCGTCAAGCGGGCGCTCGGGCGCGCGGGTGCCGTGACCTTCGCGTTCTACGGCAACGGCGCCGCCCCCGCGGCGGGCCGCCCGGTCGTGGTGTTCCTGCACGCCTGGGGCGCCACCAACCCGCAATCCTACGGCTCCTGGATCGAGCACCTCGCGCGCGAGGGCTATCTCGTGCTGTTCCCCCGCTTCCAGGAGGTGAACCGCACCCGGCCCGCGGATGCGAGCGCCACCGCGGCCGCCCTGATCAAGGAGGCGCTCGACGGCCTCGCGGGCGATGCGGAGGCGAAGCCCGACCTCGCCCGGGTGGCGCTGATCGGCCATCTCGCCGGCGTGCCGATCGCCGCCAACATCGCGGCGCACGCGGCGGAGACCGGGCTGCCGGTGCCCAAGCTCGTCTTCGGCGCGATGCCGGGCGGCATCGCCCGGGACGACAAGTCCCGCGGCATCGCCCTGCACGACCTCGGCCGCATCGATCCGGCGACGCTCGTCATCACCATCATCGGCGACCGCGACGCGCGCGCCGCCGACATCGCCTCCCGGCGGCTGATGCGCGAGAGCACCGCCGTCACGCCCGAGCGCAAGCTCCTGATGCGGGCCCTCTCGGACGATCACGGCTTCCCGGCGCTCTCCGCCACCCTGGCCTCGCCCGCGGGGGTCAATGCCGCCTACGATGCCGGGGCGATCAAGCTGCCGCCCGAGCCGCCGAAGGACCCCAAGCAGAAGCCGCCGCCCTTCAAGTGGTCCGCCGACATGGCGCTGACCGGCGAGCAGACCACGCTGGTGGCGCAGATCAACGCCGCGGGCACCGACAGCCTCGACTACCTCGCCTACTGGAAGACATTCGACATGGCCGCGGCGGCCGCCTTCGCCGGTCAGGACGCCGCCTCCCTGAAGGCCAATTCCCGCTTCACCGACATGGAGCGGTGGAGCGACGGCTGGCCGGTGAAACGCCTCGCGGTCGAGACGCCGCGCCCCCCCGCGGAGCGGCCCGCCGCCACGGCGACGACCACAAAGCCCACCGCGCCGAAACCGGCCGAGGCGAAGCCGGGCGCCAAGCCCGCCGGCGCCCCGCGCCCCTGAGCGCACCCGGATGGGCTCGGCGGAAGCGCGTGAGGCGATTCTGCCGAGCTTCCCGGTTCGCATCTTCGTCACCGCCGAACCGGCCGACCGCTTCCCCGCTTCAGCGTCCCGACTGGCCGCAGAGTCCCGCCGGACAACCGCACGACGCCGTTCGGGAAACCCGCTGAGGCACTCACTCCCCGGAGGTCCCGATGAAGCTCTACCACTCGGTCACGTCCCCCTTCGTGCGCAAGGTGATGGTGACGGCCCACGAACTCGGCCTCGCCGACCGCCTGGAACTGCTCCCCGCCGCCGCGCATCCGGTGAACCGGGACGGCGGCATCCTGCCCCACAACCCCCTCGGTCAGGTGCCGACCCTGATCCTCGATGACGGCACCGTGCTGGCCGACAGCCGGGTCATCTGCGAGTACCTCGACCATCTCGGGCAGGGCGGCCTGTTCCCGCGCGATTCCACGCGCTGGGGCGTGCTCGCGGCGCAGTCGCTCGGCGACGGCCTCCTCGATGCGGCGCTCCTCGTCGTCTACGAGGGCCGGGTGCGGGCCGAGACCGAGCGCTCCGAGGCCTGGGTGGCGGGCCAGCGCGCCAAGGTCGTGAGCGCGCTCCAGCGCATCGAGGCGGCGGCGCCCTCCCTCGGCGACCGGCTCGACATCGGCACCATCACCTTCGGCTGCGGCCTCGGCTATCTCGATCTGCGCTTCGCCGACATGGAGTGGCGCGCCCATCACCCGGCGGCGGCCGAGTGGTTCGCGCGCTTCGCGGCCCGCCCGTCCATGCAGGCGACGAAGCCGGTCTGAGCGGCCGGCAAGGGGGCGCCAGTGACTGGCGCGCCCCTTGCTAGGATCGTCCGGTGTCGCATCGGGCCCAAGCCATGAACGACTTCGTCGCCCTTCTCTTCGCCGCGCTCGCCTTCTGCGCCGGCTTCCTGATCCTCGGCTGGGCCGTCGAGGCCGCCTCTCACTTCCGCCTCGGCTCCCCCTTCCTGAGCGAGGGCAACTTCCTCCAGGTGGCCTTGGCCCTGGGCCTCGCGGTGGCCACGTGGCGGCGGGCGACGCGCCGCCCGCTGCCGGCGGCCGGGGATGCCGGCGGTCTCTGACCGGACGAACGGCCCGGGAGCCATGCGGGCACCGGATGGCGGTCCTGCTTCGCGGCCCGTTGCCTGAGGGCCGTCTTTCTCGCGAGTGTCGCGGCACCGGGAGATGCCGCCATGCCCGACCGCCTCATCGGAAAAATCGCGATCGTCTTCGGAGCCGGCTCGGCCGGATCCGGCTGGGGCAACGGCAAGGCCGCGGCCGTGGCCTATGCGCGCGAGGGCGCGCGGGTCGTCTGCGTCGACCGCATCCCCGAGGCCGCGGACGAGACCGCCCATCTCATCGCGGAGGAGGGGCACGAGGCCGAAGCCGTCACGGCGGACGTCACCGACGCCGAGGCGGTGGCCCGGGCGGTCGCGACGGCCGAGCGCCGCTTCGGTGCCCTCGACATCCTGCACAACAATGTCGGCCTCGCCGAGCCCGGCGGCCCGGAGGATCTCGACGAGACCGCGTGGCAACGCGCCATCGAGATCAATCTCGGCGGCGTCTGGCGCACCTGCCGGGCGGTGCTGCCCGGCATGCGGGCGCGGCGCCGGGGCGCGGTGGTCAACATCTCCTCGGTGGCCTCGATCCGCTGCGCCGGCGCCCCGGCCTTCGCCTATGCGGCGGCCAAGGCCGCGGTGAACCAGGCGACGGTGGCGGTGGCGATGCAATATGCCCGCCACGGCATCCGGGCGAACGCCATCCTGCCGGGCCTTCTCGACACCTCGCTGCGCGACGATTGCCGCGCCGCCGGCACCCGCGATGCCGGACGCGACCGGCTGGTCCCCCTCGGGCGGCTCGGCGAGGCCTGGGACATCGCCCACGCGGCGGTGTTCCTGGCCTCCGACGAGGCCCGCTTCATCACCGGTGTCTGCCTGCCGGTCGACGGGGGCCAGAGCTGCTCCATGGCGCCGCTGAGCTGATGAGGCCGGGGCGGGGCCCGGTCATGTGGCTGAATCGTTACAGCAGGTCCGGAAGCGCGCGCGACGCGGGCCGGCGGCTTCTCCGGCCGGGGCCGAACGGCTAGGCTTAGGCCAACTTCGCGGCGTCCGGCTCGGGGGCACCTGGCGCGCGCGCGGATGGGTTGCGTCCCTGCGGGACGCCCATCCTCCTCCGGATAGGAAGCGAGTGTATGCGGAAGGTGCTCAAGGCGGTCCTGGCGGCACGGGCCGTCCGTTTCGGCGCGGCGGCGGCCCTCCTGGCCGCGACGGCCGGATGCGGGACGCCGCTCCTGACCGAGGCAGGCCTGATCTCCCGGTACGACCACCTCACACCCACCGAGGCCACCGCCACGAAGGCCCGGATCTTCGTCGACAAGGCGGCCCTGGCCGGCACCCGGACGGTGCGCATCATCCCGACCGCCTTCTCGGAGGTGGTCTCGGGCTCCAGCCTCACGCCGCATGAGCGCCGGCTGATCGCCAACGCGGCGGACCGGGCGCTCTGCTACGAACTCTCCCTGCGCTACGACGTGGTCTCTTCCGGCAAGGCCGACCTGACCGTCCGCTCCGCCATCACCCGCGTCGGCCTGACCAACGTGCCGGCGGCGGGCGCCACGATCGGCGCCTCGGCGGCGATCTCCATCGCGGCCCAGGTCGGAGTCGGCTTCGCGGATTCCGTCGGCAAGGTCCCGGTGCCGCGCATCCCGATCGGGCTCGGCGACCTGACCGTCGAGGCCGAGGCGATCGACGCGCGCCGGCAGCAGCGGGCCGCCATGGTCTGGGCCGGCGGCGCCAACTCCTTCACCAACCAAGCCCGCTTCTCCCCGGGCAGCGACGCCTACGACCTCGCCGGCGATTTCGGCCAGGATTTCGGCTATCTGCTCGCGACCGGCGAGGATCCTTTCCAGGCCGAACTCACCATCCCGACCTACGACCGCATCCGCGTGACGGCGCTGGGCGAGGCCCCGCTCGATCCCGATTGCCAAGCGTTCGGCCGCGCTCCGGGCATCGACGGCATCATCGGCGATTCCCTCGGCTTCCCGCCGGAATGGACCGACAAGGGCTCGCTCGACATGCAGCGGGCAGCGGGCGCCCGCTGAGAGCGGCACGGGTTCCGTGGTTGCACAACCGGGAGCGGCGGGCCGCTTCCGGCATGCGGCTCCTGCCGACTTCCCGACCCCTTTTCCGGAATTCCCTCCGCTGCCGCTCCAGCCGTGCAGGCCCGGAAAGGGGTCGGAGCGGGAGAGCCGAAGCCCTCCCGGTCATCAATCAGAAGTAGGACTTCAGCGTGCCGCGCCGCCGCACGTCGAGCGTGGCGCAGTGGAACGAGCCGCCGAACGGGCCGTAGGACAGGAACGGTGCCGGGATCGGATCGAAGCCCCAATCCTTGAGCGCCTTGATCAAGGTCGGCTGGCTCGCATCGACCACGATCTTCTTCTCGTCGAGCATCAGCACGTTGATCGAGGTCCAGGGCGAGCACATCGAGATCCTGCTCATGAAACCCTCGACCGGATCGGGCTGCGGCGCGATCAGCACGTCCCACTTCTTGAGGATCGGCGGCAGGCGCTCGACGTCGATGTATTCGGGATTGACCAGCACCTTGCCGGGCGCGAGCGGCATGAACGACGAGTCGATGTGCATCGGCTGCGGGCAGCGGCTCTCGATCTCGTGGATGCGGAAGCCCGGCCCGAGGTGGCGGCGCAGCCACTCGATGCCCATCAGGTTCGTCACGTTCGAGCGGGTGACGAACAGGTCGCGGCCGCAGCGCACGAAATCCGCCGCGTCGAAGACCGGCTCGAACTCGTTGACCGTGTAGCGCATCGGCTCGCCGGCCTTCAGGTTCGGCACCCGATAGTCGTAATTGTAGAGGTCGTCGGTGAGCTGGGGCCGCGGGGCCGAGGTCCAGCGGGCGCCGGCCCGGAAATACTCCTTGAACAGCGCCCGGTAGGCATCGCCCTCGAAGTAGCGCGAGCGCCAGCACATCGGCGATTCGATGATCTCGTCGCCGATCACGAGATAGGGGTCGCGCGGGCAGGCGACGCAGAAGCCGCGCGAGGTCCAGCGTGGCGCCTTGTACTTCTTCGAGAAATCGACCGTGTCGGGCCGGCGCACCGTCACGCCCTCGCCCGCCAGGATGGCGATGAAGTTGTCGAGCTCGGCCTGGGCCAGCTTCTTCATGAACTTCGGGTATTTCCAGCCCGAGGCGAAGCGGTAGAAGGGCTGCGCGGCGCGCGGCAGGTTGAAGATCACCGTCAGGTGATGGGTCGGGATGGTCGCGCCGTCGAGGCTGCCGACGATCACCTCCTCAAGGGGATCCCACTCGTTCCAGGCCATGACCGGCGAGTGGGGCGATGCGGCCCGGTGCGGGGCCGATGCGGCGTTGAACGCGAGCAGGTCCTGGCTGGCGGCCTCGTCGAGCACGGCGTGCTCCGGAGCGATGGTCGTCTCCCGGTCCATGTCTGTGTCTCTCCCCTTGGGCCGTTGCAAATCGGCCTCATCCGGGGCGCTTCCGCATCGGAGCATTTTCAGCGCTCGGACCGGAAAAAGCGCCCAGCGCCATAATGTTGCGAGCTTTCCCGAGGAATCGGGTCGAAGCGACGGCACACCCCGTTTACCCGGTAGTGTGTCCGGGCGGTGATAGACAACGCGTGGTGAAGCTGCAACGTCGCGGCTCGGAAGAGGATGTTTTGCGCCCGCCCGTTGCACGAATGGCGCGCATCCCGGGGGCCCGCGGAGCAACCGTGGCAACAGAAAGAGGACCATGAAGCGTCTCACCACCCTGGCCCTGGCGGCAGGCCTGTGCACCGCGATCGGCCTGTTCGTGTCCTCCGGCCCCGAGGCCGTGATGGAAGCCGCCTGGGCCGCGGGCTGGGGTGCCGCGCTCGTGGTGCTGGCGCGCGTGGTCGCGGTGGCCTGGGCGGGCCTCGCCTGGTGGGCGGTGTTTTCCGCGGAGAGCCGGCCGACCCTGCGCACCTGCGTGTCGATCCGCTTCGTGCGCGAGGGCATCAACACGCTGCTGCCGGTGGCGCAGGTCGGCGGCGACCTCATCGGCGCGCGGCTCCTGACCCTGCAGAAGGTGCCGGGCGGGCTCGCCGGGGCGAGCATGTTCGTCGACCTGATGCTCCAGGCGCTCACCCAGTTCCTGTTCACCGTGGCCGGGCTCGGCATCCTGATCGCCCTCGGCGGCGACGGGCCGATCGTGCATTACGTGGCGGTGGGCCTCGCGGTGGCGGCGCCCGCGCTCGGCGCCTTCTACCTCGTGCAGCGGCGCTCCGGGCACCGGCTCCTGCAGGCGGCGATGCGCCGCTTCGCCAGCGGGCGCGAGTGGCGGGCCCTCGGCGCCGTCGACGTGCTCTACGCCCATCTGCGCGGTCTCTACGGATCGCCCCGCCGCGTGGTCTCCGCCATCGGGCTGCATCTCATCGGCTGGGTGATCGGCGCCCTGGAGGTGTGGGTGGTCCTGCGCTTCATGGGCTACGGCACCGCCTTCGTGGAGGCGCTGGTGATCGAGAGCCTCGCGCAGGCGGTACGCGGGGCCGCCTTCGCGGTGCCGGGCGCGCTCGGTGCCCAGGAGGGCGGGCTGATCGCCCTCTGCGCGATCTTCGGCATCCCGGCGGAGGCGGCGCTCGCGCTCTCCCTCGTCAAGCGGGTCGCCGATCTCGCGGTCGGCGTGCCGAGCCTCGGTCTCTGGCACACCCTGGAGAACCGCGCCCGCGGGACGGCGACGAGCTTCGGATCGTCCCTGCGCGGCATGTTCGGGTCGGCGCCGGCATCCCTCGATCCGGCCTACGGCTATGCGGCGCCCGGCGTGGCGACCGCCGATGCGAAAAGGGGAGAGTGACGCACGTGCGGAATCGACGCGAGATCCTGCGCGCCGGCCTCGTGATGACCGGCATCCTGGCAGCCGGCCTGTCGGCCTTCGGCACCGGCCTCGGGCTCCGCCCGGCCCGGGCCGCCGACGACCCGGCGGTCGCCACGGCACAGCGGATGATCGAGGCGTTCCAGGAGGCGCTGAAGAGCCCGGACGTGCGCGGCCGCGTGGCGGTGCTGACGGCGCCGATGGCCGAGTCGTTCGACCTGCCCGCCATGCTGCGCCTCGCGGTCGGCTCGCGCTGGAAGGACATCCCGGCCGACAAGCAGGCCGCCCTGATCGAGGCCTTCGGCCCCTATCTCACCGCGACCTACGCGACCCGCCTCTCGGCGGCGACGGGCGGGCGCTTCAGCGTACAGCCCAAGAGCGAGCCGCGCGGGAGCGGGCGCATCGTGCGCGGCACCGCCACCGATGCGAGCGGGGACGAATCCCCGGTCGACTACATCACCAACGCGGACGGCAAGATCACCGACGTCTACCTGCAGGGGACGGTGAGCGAGGCCGGGACGCTCAGGACCAACTTCGCCGACACGCTCAAGAGCGGCGGTGCCGACGCGCTCCTCGAATTCCTGCGCAAGACCACCGCCACGATGCTGGCGGCCGCGCCGACGCCGGCGCCGGCCGGAGCGCCCGCGGCGGGTGCCGCCAAACCCTGATCCCGCGGGGGCCCGCCGCCCCCGTTTCGCCGCTGCCCGCGGCCGCCAGTGTCCTCGGATCTCTCATGGACTCCACCTGGATCTCGACCCCGTTCTTCTGCCTCGCGGTGGTGGGTTGCGCCTATGCCCTGGTGGCGGCGTGGCTCGCCGGCCGCACGGCGCGCCGCCCCGCGCCCGCCCTGCCGGCCGGCGCGGGGCGTCCGTCCGTGACCCTGCTGAAGCCGCTCTGCGGGGCGGAGCCCAATCTCTACGAGAACCTGACCACCTTCTGCCGCCAGGACTACGCCGGTCCGATCCAGGTCATCTTCGGGGTCCAGACCGTGGCGGACCCGGCCATCGCGGTGGTCGAGCGCCTCAAGGCCGCGCATCCGGCCCTGCGCATCGACCTCGTGGTCGATTCCCGCCAGCACGGCTCGAACCGCAAGGTCTCGAACCTGATCAACATGGCGAGCCTGATCGCGCACGAGATCGTGGTGCTCGCCGACAGCGACATGGTGGTGGCGCCCGACTACCTGGAGCGGCTCGTCGCGGAGCTGGCGCAGCCGGGGGTGGCGGGCGTGACCTGCCTCTATCACGGCGTTCCCGCCTACAAGACCGTCTGGGCGCAGCTCTCGACGCTCGCCATCGACACGCAGTTCCTGCCGAACGTCCTCGTCGGCACCGGGCTTCGCCTCGCGGAGCCCTGCTTCGGCTCGACCATCGCCTTCCGGGCGGAGCAGCTCGCGGCGATCGGCGGCTTCGAGCGGGTGAAGGACGACCTCGCGGACGATTACGCCCTCGGCGCGGCCCTGCGCGGCAGCGGCGGCGGGATCGTCGCCATCCCGAACTTCACCATCGGGCATACCTGCGTCGACACCTCGCTCTCCGACCTGTGGCGGCACGAGACGCGCTGGAACCGCACCATCCGCAACGTCGATCCGGCGGGCTACGCGGGCAGCCTCATCACCCACGCCTTCCCGCTCGCCCTGATCGGCGCGCTGATGCCCGATACCAGCCCGGAGGGGCTCGCCATCGCGGCGCTGGCGCTCACCTGCCGCATCGTCCAGTGCCTGCGAATCGAGCGGGCCTTCGGCCTCGAGCCGCACCCCTACTGGCTGCTGCCGATCCGCGACCTGGTGTCCTTCGCCGGCTTCGCGTGGTGCTTCGTCTCCGGCGCCGTGACTTGGAAAGGTCATGATTATCGCGTTGTGGCTGACGGCACGCTCATCCCCGAGCCGGGCCTCGCGCAGGAATCCGGCGCTCCCTCGACCTGATCCGGCCGGCCGACCGGCCCCGACCGCAACCGCGAGACGAACCCGATGCGCACTCTCTTCCTCCAGGCTCCGACCTTCGACGGCTTCGACGGCGGCGCCGGCTCCCGCTACCAGGCCAAGCGCGAGATCAAATCGTTCTGGTATCCGACCTGGCTCGCCCAGCCCGCGGCCCTCGTCGAGAATTCCAAGCTGATCGACGCGCCCCCGCACAACCTGAAGCTCTCGGACGTGGCCGCGCAGGCGAAGGATTTCGACCTCGTGGTGCTCCACACCTCGGTGCCGTCCTTCAAGCAGGACGTGGCCACGGTGGCGGCGCTCAAGGCGGCCAACCCGAACCTCAAGGCCGGCCTGATCGGCGCGAAGGTGGCGGTGGACGCGCAGGGCTCGCTGGAGAAGGCGCCGGTCATCGACTTCGTCGCCCGCAACGAGTTCGACTTCACCTGCAAGGAGGTCGCCGACGGCCGCGACCTCTCCCAGATCAAGGGCCTGTCCTACCGCAACAGCTCCGGCGTCATCGTGCACAACGAGGACCGGCCGGTGATGATGGACATGGACCAGCTGCCCTTCGTCACGAGCGTCTACAAGCGCGACCTCGTGATGGAGAACTACTTCATCGGCTACCTGAAGCACCCCTACATCTCGTTCTATTCGGGCCGGGGCTGCAAGTCGCGCTGCACCTTCTGCCTGTGGCCGCAGACGGTGGGCGGTCATACCTACCGCACGCGCTCGGTCGGGCACGTGATCGAGGAGATCAAGTACTGCCTGAAGGCGTTCCCGCAGACGAAGGAGTTCTTCTTCGACGACGACACCTTCACGGACAACCTGCCCCGCGCCGAGGAGATCGCCCGCGAGCTCGGCAAGCTCGGCGTGACGTGGTCGTGCAACGCCAAGGCGAACGTGCCGCGCGAGACCCTGAAGGTGCTGCGCGACAACGGCCTGCGCCTGCTGCTGGTGGGCTACGAGTCCGGCAACCAGCAGATCCTGCACAACATCAAGAAGGGCATGCGGGTCGAGGTGGCCGAGAAGTTCACCAAGGACTGCCACGACCTCGGCATCGCCATCCACGGCACCTTCATCCTCGGCCTGCCGGGCGAGTCCAAGGAGACGATCCAGGAGACGATCAAGTTCGCCACCCGGATCAACCCGCACACCATCCAGGTCTCGCTGGCCGCGCCCTATCCGGGCACCTTCCTGTACAAGCAGGCGGTGGAGAACGGCTGGCTCGACGAGGCCAATGCCGAGCTGGTGGACGAGAACGGCGTGCAGATCGCGCCGTTGCACTACCCGCACCTGTCCCACACCGAGATCTTCAACTCGGTCGAGGATTTCTACCGGAAGTTCTACTTCCGGGCGCCGAAGATCGCCTCGATCGTCGGCGAGATGGTGCGCTCGCCCGAGATGATGAAGCGCCGCCTGCGCGAGGGCGTGGAGTTCTACCGCTTCCTCAAGGAGCGGCAGGCGACGCCGAAGGCGGCGTAACGCCCCGACGCCTCGGGCCGATCACCGACACGACCCCTCTCCCGCCCGGGAGAGGGGTTTTCGCATCTTCAGGGCCCTCGTTCGCGCCATGACCCCATCCCGCAAGCGCCTCGTCGTCACCGCGGACGATTTCGGCCTGAGCCCTCAGGTGAACGACGCGGTCGAGCGGGCGCATCGCGAGGGCATTCTCTCGGCGGCGAGCCTGATGGTGGCCGCGCCCGCCGCCGCCGACGCGGTGGCGCGGGCGCGGCGGCTGCCCTCCCTACGGGTCGGCCTGCACCTCGTCATGGTGGAGGCGTGGCCCCGGCTGCCGGCCGCGGACCTCCCCGACCTCGTGGATGAGAACGGGCTCCTGCGCCGCGACATGGGCCGGCTCGGCCTCGACCTCGCCGCGAAACCCTCTGCCCGTCGCCAGCTCGCGGCGGAGATCCGGGCCCAGTTCGAGGCCTACCGGGCGACCGGGCTCCCCCTCGACCACGTCAACGCGCACAAGCATTTCCACGTGCATCCGGTGATCGCCGGCCTCGTGCTGGCGATCGGCCGCGACTACGGCATGCGGGCGCTGCGGGTGCCGCGGGAGGACCGCGCGGTGCTGCGGCGGGCGGAGCCCGGCGGCGCATCAGGGCTCGCTCTCGACACCGCGCCCTGGGCGGCCCTGCTCGGCTTGCGCGCCCGCCGCGCCGGTCTGCTCGCGCCGGACGGGGTTCTCGGCCTCGCATGGTCAGGCCAGATGACGCCGCCGCGCGTCGCCGGCCTGCTGCGGCACCTGCCGGACGGGCTGACCGAACTCTACGCCCATCCGGCGACGGCGGGCGGCTTCCCGGGCGAAGCGCCGGGCTACGCCTATGCGGAGGAGCTGGCGGCCCTCACCGCTCCCGAGAGCAAGGCGGCGCTCGCCGCCTCGGGCGCGAGGCTCGGCGGGTTCTCGGACTTCGTCGGATAGGTCTCCCGGGCGCGACGTCCCCCGGCAGCCTTCCGAAGCACGGCGATCCGACAGCGAAACGGCCGGCGATCCAGGATCGCCGGCCGTTTTTCAACTCACGTTGCCGGATCGACCGCTACACCGCCCGCCGGGCCGCCACGCTCTCCCGCTCGCGGACGGGCTCCCGCGCCGGGGCGGGGACCGCGCGGCTCGCGGGCTTCGGCGGCGGGCCGAGGAAGGCCGGCACGATGAAGAAGGCCGCCACCAGCGTGAAGAACAGCGACAGGGCGAGCAACTCGCCCATGCTCGCCGTGCCCGGATGGCTCGACAGGACGAGCGATCCGAAGGCGGTGCCGGTGGTCAGCGCCGAGAAGAAGATCGCCCGCGTCAGGCTGGAGGCCAGCATGTCGGCGACGCCCGCCCGCCACGCGATCACGTAGTAGATGTGGAAGGCCACGCCCACCGCCAGCATCAGCGGCATCGCGATGATGTTGGCGAAGTTCAGCGGCATGCCGATCAGGTAGAGCGCCTCCAGCGTCCACAGGGTGGCGAGCACCAGCGGGCCCAGCGCCATGGCGACGTCCCAGGGACGCCGCAGGGCCACCGACAGGATCACGAAGATCGAGACCAGGGCGAGCAGGCCCGCCTCGATGAAGGCGCCGAGGATGGTGCCGCTCGACCGGGTGGTGGCGATGGGCGCGCCCGTCGCGTGCGGCGCGACGCTCAGCACCTCCTTGGAGAAGCGCTTCAGCACCGCGTTGTCGTTCGAGTTGCCCTTGGGCTGGACCTCCAGGCGCGCCCGCCCGTCCTTGGCGATCCACTCGGAGCGGATCTGCTCGGGCAGGTTCTCGATGGTGATCTTCTCGGGCGCGAGCAGGCCGCGCAGGCGGGTGAGCAGCCCCTTGAGGTCCGGGACGGTCGCGGCGGCCGCGGCCTCGCGGATCGCGGGCGCCGCGGCGGCGAGGCGGTCGAGGGTCTCCGTGAAGGCGATGATCTCCTTCTGCGGCCCGGTCTCGCCGTTGCCCGCGACGCCGCGCAAGGCGGTCGAGGCCGACTTGATCGCCGTCACCACCTCACGGTCGCTCGGGGGCGGGGCGACGCGCGGCGGGCTCAACACCGGCCCGAGCACGCTCGCCGCATCCTCGATGGTCGCGAGCTTCTGGTCCTGATCGGGCGGCACGAAGGTGGTGATGTCGATGACCCGCGCGACGATCGGGAGCGCCCGCAGCCGCTCGGCCATCGGACCGACCGCGTCGCGGTTCGGGACCATGACGTCGATGGTGTTGGGGCTCGTCTTCGGGTCCTTGGCGAGGTCGAGATAGGTCGCGACCGATTCCACCTTCGGGCTGCGCAGGTGCATCGGGTTCGAGTCGAAGGGCAGGTAGTAGAGGAGCGGCAGCCCGGCGATCGTCACCAGCCCGGTGAGCACCAGCACCAGCTTGCGGTTGGCGATGATCCAGTGATCGACCTTGGCGAGCGAGGCGGTGCCGACCTCCTCCTTCTCGCCCGGCGGCTTCATCACGGCGATGAGGGCGGGGAGCAGGGTGAGGGCGAACAGGTAGGCCACGATCATGCCCACGCCGGCGATCAGCCCGAGTTCGGACACGCCGCGGAAATCGGTGGGCAGGAAGGAGAAGAAGCCCGCCAGCAGCGAGACCGCCGCCAGGGTCAGCGACCAGCCGACCCCGTGGGCCGCGGAGCGGATCGCCTTGTCGAGATCCGGCTGGACGAACCGGTCGGCCCGGTAGCGCACCGCGAACTGGATGCCGAAATCGATGCCGAGGCCCACGAACAGGGCCGCGAATGCCACCGAGATCGGGTTGAGTTCCCCCACCATCAGGAGGCCGAGCGCCGCCGTGACGATCAGGCCCGCGAAGGTCGTGATCAGCACCGCGATCACGAGGCTCGCCGAGCGCAGGGCGAGCCACAGGAACAGGACGATCGCCCCGACCGTGACCGAGTTGTTGAGGAGCGCGTCGTCCGAGAGGGTGGCGAACTCGTCGTCCGCCACCGCCACCTGCCCGGTGAGCCGCACGGTCACGCCGTTCTGCGGCGTCAGGTTCAGGTCGCGGGCGGTCTTGCGGATCAGCGCGGTCGCGTCCGCGCCCGGCTGCAATTCGTCGAAATCGAGCTTGGGCTGGGTGATGATGAAGCGGCGCAGGTCCCCGGCCTCGGCCTTGCCCCCCGAGAGGAGGAGCTGCCAGGACAGCCGGGCGGGCTCGCCCTTCAGCACCGTGTCGAAGGTCTCCTTCAGCTGGCCGATCGGCTGCGTCAGGTCCTCGAGCTTGGCTTGACCGCCCTTCACGCCCTGGGCGCCCAGACCCATCGCCTGCATGATGCCGCGCAGGGACGGATCGGCCGAGAGCGGGCCGAGCAGGCCCTGCTGCTGCACCAGCTGCTCGGTCGTCTGCTCCAGCTCCTTCTGCGACATCAGCAGGAAGCCGTGCTTGTCGAAGAACGGCCCGCCATCGGGGCGGTAGACGACCGGCAGACGCTCCTTGTGCTTGGAGAGGGCGTCCGTGAGGCGGGCGGCCGCCTCGTCCGCCTGCTCGGGCGTGCGGGCGTCGATCACCGCCACCAGCAGGTTGCTGCGTTGGGGGAAGGCCTGCTCGAACTGGATCTCGTCCTGGCGCCAGCCGACCTCGGGGGAGATCAGCCGCTCGACGTCGGTGTTGATCCGGAACAGGTGCGCCGCCGTGAGCACGCTGGCCAGGGTGATGACGAGAGCCATCCCGAGGACGAGCCAGCGATGGCGGACGGAGAGCGCGACGAGCCGTTCGATCACGTTGCCTTGCCTACCGTTGGGGGAACGCGCCGGGACCGCACGACGCGGCCCGGCCCGGATCCCGAAGAGTCCGCATCCCATGCCTCCGCGAACCGCGATCCCGGATCGCTGCCGAAGGGCGCCGAGTCCGGGCGCGCCGGGAGGCCCCTGGGGCGTCCCCGGGGCGATGGCGCGCTAAGTAGTGGTCCGGCAGGACGATTGCAACGCATTGGCTCGAAACGGATCCGGGACGCGAGGGTTGCAGCGCCGCCCAGCCGGTCGCGGCCGGACAGGCGGGAGGCGGGCTTCACGCCCGCATGATGGCCACGAGGCGGGCTTTACGCCCGCCCGGTCACCGCCGTAAGACGGCATATCGGGCCGAGCCCGGCCCGGATCGGCGGCGATCGCTCCGATCCGGCGCGAATCGCGGCCGCGACGGCGGGTCCCGCGCCCGGCGCCGCGAGGCGGCCCGTCGCGGCACCGGAGGCGATTGCTGCGCTGCGGCGTCGCACCCCGGTTGCGATCTCGGCATTGGCCAGAACGGAAGAGCGGAGTAGCTTCGCCTTATCGTCGGGTTTCGGCAACAGTTAGAGCCATTCGAACCTAGGTCGCTGGAATTTCGCCGCTTTTCGCGTTAAGCACACGCGGTTCCACCCTGCAAGCGAGACAAGGAGCCTCGATCTTGGGCATCCCTCTACGGTACGTCGCGAAGATCGGCGGCTACATCCTCAAGCAGCATCTCACGGGCCGCAAGCGCTATCCGCTCGTGATGATGATGGAGCCGCTGTTCCGCTGCAATCTGGCCTGCGCCGGCTGCGGGAAGATCGATTATCCGGACGAGATCCTGAACAAGCGGCTGCCGGTCGACGAAGCACTCGAATCGGTCCGCGAGTGCGGCGCGCCCGTCGTCGTCATCGCGGGCGGCGAGCCGCTGCTGCACCGGGATCTCCCGCAGATCGTCGAAGGCATCATCGCGCAGAAGAAATTCGCCATCGTCTGCACGAACGCGCTGCTGCTCGAGAAGAAGATCTCGCAGTACAAGCCGAGCCCGTACTTCACCTGGTCGATCCACCTGGATGGCGACAAGGAGATGCACGACCAGTCGGTGTGCCAGCGCGGCGTCTATGACAAGGCGGTGGCGGCGATCAAGAAGGCCAAGGAGCTCGGCTTCCGGGTCACGATCAACTGCACCTTCTTCAACAACTCCTCGGCCGACAAGATCGCGGACTTCTTCGACAGCGTGACCCGGATGGGCATCGACGGCATCACCGTCTCCCCCGGCTACGCCTACGAGCGCGCGCCCGATCAGCAGCACTTCCTCAACCGCAAGGCCACGAAGGACCTGTTCCGCGGCGTGTTCCGCCTCGGCAAGCAGAAGGGCCGCGAGAAGTGGACCTTCCAGCAGTCGGGCCTGTTCCTCGACTTCCTGGCTGGCAACCAGAGCTACCATTGCACGCCCTGGGGCAACCCGACCCGGACGGTCTTCGGCTGGCAGAAGCCGTGCTACCTGCTCGGCGAGGGCTACGCCAAGACCTTCAAGGAGCTGATGGAGACCACCGACTGGGACGCCTACGGCACCGGCAACTACGAGAAGTGCGCCGATTGCATGGTCCACTCGGGCTACGAGGCGTCCTCGGTGGTCGATTCAGTGCGCAAGCCCTGGAAGCCGCTGGTCTTCGCTCTGAAGGGCATCAAGACCGAGGGCGAGATGGTCCCCGAGATCTCCCTCGAGAACCAGCGCCCGGCCGAGTTCGTGTTCTCACGCAACGTCGCGCAGAAGCTCTCCGAGATCCGGAACGCCGAGGCCGAAGCCAAGAAGCGCGCGACAGCGGCCTAAGGAGGCGAAGGCCGCCGAGGAATCCCGGGCGAGGCGCACCAGCCCGCCCACCTTGGCGGAACGCCGGGCGAGAGCCCCCAGGACGGCGAGCACATCGGGCTCGCCGTTCGGCTTGAGGGCCTTGGCGATCGCGGCGGGCAGCGCCCGGTCGGCCGGGTCGCACACCACCCGCACCGCGCAGAAGGGCAGGCCGTGGCTCTGCGCGAAGGCCGCCGCCACGTGCGATTCCATGTCGACGGCGGCCGCCCCCGTCTCCGCGTGCAGGGTGGCCTTGGCGTAGGGCGACAGCACGGCCGCGTCGACGCCCGCGAGATCCGCCCGCACCACCCGGAACGGCGCGTCGGCGAGACGCCCGGCGAGCGCCCGGACCACCTCCGGATGGGATGCCTGACGCCGCCCCGCGGCGACGATGCCGGTCGCCACCACCACGTCGCCGGGCACGAGATCGGGGGCGAGGCCGCCCGCGATGCCGATGCTCATGACGGCGCGGCAGCCGGGCCGGACCCGCTCCTTGAGGAGTTCCCGCAGCCGCTCCGGATTGCCCCCGGCGCCCACCGTGGCGACGCCGGGCCCGGCGGCGAGGCGGGCCTCGCGGGCCAATCCGGTGACGGCCAGCACGGGATGCGGCCCCGTCGGGCCGGCGGTGTCCTCGACGACGATCATGCGGGCGGAAAACCTGTCTGAAGGGGACGCGCGGAACGGTTTCCGCACCAAGCACCCTTCATACCAGGGCGTGTGGGGCGGCTCTGTGGCGCCGGCGTCACGGTGTGCGGGCAGGACTCGCCGGAGCCCGCGTGCCACGGCCCGCGGGATCTGCCGTCAGGAGGCGACGCTCCGGGAGACCCCGCCATGCTGCCCTACGAGCACACGCTCACCTCCGATGCGCAGCCGGTCAAGATCGCCCCGCGGGAAAAGGGGGTGCCCTTCACCGCGGAGGTGCCGTCGTGTTTCGAGGCCGCACCTCTGACGAGAGCGTCACTCAAATTCCCGCTGGGAAGACTGGGCGCCAGTCAACGGCAGACGGTAATTGCGCAAATTGATTTCTATACAAATGAAACTGCAATAATATCGACCCCAAAGGGGGGGGGTGATCGAAGCGAATGTAGCACATGATTGGCAGATAATAGCGATGATGTCCACAATAAATCCCGACGGAACTGCTGGGATGCAAATAGATGTCGGCGATCGCTGTGATCGATAGCTTTCGAAAGCTGCGCGACAGCCGGGCTGACGGCAAATCAGCCCGGCCCATTCCGACTACGATGACAAGTGAGTGCATCGATGCGAATTTTCAGGCAGCAACTCTTTCTCACAGTGCTGACAATAGCCTCCATGCTGCCGGTCTGCGGCGAGGTGAAAGGCTTAGAGCGCGGCTGGGAGAAAAGAGGTCCGGTTCTGTTATACGAGATGAATAGAGACGCTTCGGAGAAGGCGATGGTGCAGGCCGGGCCGTCTTTCTCGCCAGACAATGGTGAATGCTTCCGAGCAGCTGGAACTTTTCGTTTTGATGAGTATGGATTAAGGATGAATTTCGATCCCCACAAATGGAAAGTTAATGTAAATTTAAATCGAGGAACGGAGGATAATAGCGTCGCATTGACATTTTTTAATGAGAATTGCAGAATGAGATTGTCGTCACCAAATCCCATCTAGTTGACGGGCAGTGGGTCGAATTTCCCAATGCCATCAAGAATTGAGTTCGCATCGGCACGTGCCCGGGAACCAATTCCAGCCGTCATTTTAGGATTCACGCAGGACCACCCTGTCCGCAATCAGATCGCGGCGGTTGAGACCCTGTATGGGCCTGCCCGATGCCGTTACGATTGCTGTCCCCGACGAGTGATGCGGCCGGAGCCGCAGCGTGGTCCTGGCCACACGGCACGCAAGTTCCAATCCCGCGTGCCTGAACGACCGTCCGCCCCGAGGCCTACCGCGCCCGCAGGGCGGGCCGCACTGCCATCGGGTCGAAATCCTCCGCCGGCGCCTTGCGGGCCCGCAGGGCCGGCAGCACCCGCTCGCCGAAGACGTCGATGAAGGCGGTCTGGCTGCCGCCGACCTGATGCAGGTCGATGCTGTCGAAGCCGAGCGCCGCGCAGGCCGCGATGCGGTCCGTGATCGCCGCGAGGTCCGAGGCGACGAGCACCTGTGCGTGCATGTCCTCGGGGCGCACGAAGCGGGCGGCGGCATCGAACTCGGCCGGGCTGCGCAGCTCCCAGGCGACCGGGCTGCCGAGCTGGTTGAAGCGCCACGCCGCGTGCGCCTGATGCAGCGCCTCGGCCGGGTCACGGGCGAAGCTGAGGTCGAGCTTCAGGAAGACCGGCTTGTCGGCACCGCCGGTCTCCCGGAACGCCTCGATGATCGGCGCGAGCACCTCGGGCCGGCTGCCGACCGTGAGGAGCCCGTCCGCCCAGCCGCCGAGCCAGGCGGCGGTCTCCGGGGTGGTGGCGGCCCCGACGAGGCGGGTCGGCGTCTCGGGGCGCGACCAGACCTTCGCGTCGAGGGCCGAGACCCGGCCGCGATGCGTCACCGTCTCGCCCGCGAGCAGGGCCCGCATGATCTCGGCCCCCTCGCGCAGGCGGGCGTGACGCTCCGACCGGTCCGGCCAGGGCGCGCCGGTGACCGATTCGTTGAGGGCCTGCCCGCTGCCCAGAGCCACCCAGGGCAGGCGGCCCGGATACATCTGACCGAGCGTCGCCACCGCCTGCGCCAGCACCGCCGGGTGGTAGCGCCAGCCGCCCGGCACCGTGACGACCCCGAAGGTCAGCCGCTGCGTCGCCTGAAGGGCCGCCCCGAGCCACGCCCAGGCGAAGCCCGACTGCCCCTGCGCGGGCGACCAGGGTTGGAGATGGTCGGAGGAGAAGGCGGCGTCGAATCCCGCCTGCTCGGCGCGCTGCACGAGGCCGAGCAGGTCGCGCGGGGCGATCTGCTCGTGCGAGGCGTGGAAGCTGTAGAGCGTCATCGCAGCACCCCGCGCCGGCATCAACCCTGTCCGGTCCGGACCGGTCCCCATCCGGAGGAACGGCTCAACCGGACGGAGGGTCCGTCACGGCGCGCCGGACCCTGCCGCCTGAGCCGGCAGGGCGCCTCCGGCGCTTACATCCCGACGGCGACCTGGCGGCTGTTACCCCGCTGGAGGTTGCGGTAGCGGGCCAGAGCCCAGAGGGGGAAGAACTTCGCGTAGCCGTGGTAGCGCAGGTAGAAGACGCGCGGGAAGCCGGTCGCGGTGTAGCGCTCCTCGTCCCAGAGCCCGTCCGCCGCCTGCGTGCGGGTCAGGTAGTTGATGCCGCGCGCCACAGCCGGGTTGTCCGCCTCGCCGGCCGCCATCAGCGCGAGCAGCGCCCAGGCGGTCTGCGAGGGCGTGCTCGGCGCCGTCTCGTAACCCCGGTACTCGAGCTTGTAGCTCGACGCGTCCTCGCCCCAGCCGCCATCCGGGTTCTGGATGCCGGCGAGCCAGGTCACCGCCCGCCGAACCGGCTCGGAGGCCGGATCGACCCCGGCCGCGTTCAGGGCGCAGAGCACCGACCACGTGCCGTAGATGTAGTTCATGCCCCAGCGGCCGTACCAGCTGCCATCCGCCTCCTGGTCGGCGAGGAGATAGGCGACGCCGCGGTCGAGGGCCGGGCAGCTCTCCCGGGTCTCGCCGAGCTGCGACAGCATCGAGACGCAGCGCGCGGTCACGTCGGCGGTCGGCGGGTCGAGCAGCGCCCCGTGGTCGGAGAAGGGGATGTAGTTGAGGTAGTGGTAGGTGTTGTCCGCGTCGAAGGCCGCCCAGCCGCCGTCGCGGCTCTGCAGGCCCTCCACCCACTCGCGCGCCCGGGCGATCGACTGGCTGTAATCGGCGGCGGCCGGGCCGGGGCTGCGGCGCCCCTGCGCCCGGTCCATCGCCATCACGACCACGGCGGTGTCGTCGAGATCGGGGTAGTGCGGGTTGGCGTACTGGAAGGCCCAGCCGCCCGGCCGCACATCCGGCTTCGAGGCCGCCCAGTCGCCCTTGATGTCGAGCACCTGGAGGGGCTTCAGCCAGTCGAGGGCGCGCTTGGCCTGCCGCTCCGCCTCGGGCCCGCCCGCCTCCATGAGGGCGTGCGAGGCCAGCGCCGTGTCCCAGACCGGCGACAGGCAGGGCTGCACGTAGGCCTCGTGGTCCTTGACCGTGACGAGCTTCTCCACGGAGGAGCGGGCGGTGACGACGAGGGGATGGTCCTCGGGATAGCCGAGGGCCTCGTACATCAGCACCGCGTTGACCATCGAGGGGAAGATGGCGCCGAGCCCGTCCTCGCCGTTCAGGCGCTCGCTGACGAAGGCCACCGCCTTGTCGATCGCCCGGGCGCGGGAGCCCGCCGGGAAATGCCCCTCGACCTTCTGCAGCACCTTGTCGATGGCGGCGAAGACCGGGCGCCAGGGCGAGGATTCCTGCGGGCCGGCCGGCCAGTGCTTCACCCGTTCCGGCGGCTCGACGAAGAGTTCCTGGATGCCGATGCCGCGCGGGTTCCTGGCCCGCGGCTTCTTGGCCTGGAGCACGAAGAGCGGCACCATCACGGTGCGGGCCCAGTAGGACACCTTGTCGAGGTGGAAGGGGAACCACCGCGGCAGCAGCATCACCTCGACGGGCATCACCGGCACCGCCGTCCACGGCACCTCGCCGTAGAGGGCGAGCAGGGTGCGGGTGAAGACGTTGGCGTGTGCGGCGCCGCCCCGGCGCAGGATGGCGTCGCGGGCGCGGCGCATGTGCGGCGCCTCGACCGAGTCGCCGATCATCTTGAGGGCGAAATACGCCTTGACGGTCGCGCTCATGTCGAACGGACCCTCATGGACGAGGGACCAGCCGTCGTGCTGCGCGCTCTGCGTGCGGCGCAGGTAGTTGGCGATCTTGCCCTCCAGCTCCGCGGTCGGGATCGAGGCGCGGAAGTGGTGGTAGAGGATGTACTCGGACGGGATGGTGGCGTCGGCCTCCAGCTCGAAGCACCAGTGCCCGTCCGGGTTGGCGAGCCGCATCAGGGCTTTCGATGCGAGCGACACCCGCCGCTCGACATCGTCCAGCGTGATGTCCTGCGTGCTCATCCGGTGCAGCGTCTCGACCTTGCCCACGATGTTCTTGCCTTCTCCTGGTCGGGCGGCCCGCCCTGCCGCCGAATGGGTTTCCGATTTCGCGGCGCTGCAACGAACGCCGCCTCTGCTCAAGCTGTTCCGGGCGCGGAGGCCGCCGTCAAGCGGCTCCGCGCAAGGCTGCCCGGTCCTGTGTGAATATCGCCGCAGCCACGGCCCCCGATCGGATGGCGCCCTCGATGGTCGACGGCAACCCCGTCGCGGTCCAGTCTCCGGCCAGCGCGAGGTTGGCGAGGTGCGTGCGCGCACCCGGCCGCCGCCCGGCCTCCTGCGGGGTCGCCGCGAAGGTGGCCCGCTTCTCCTTGACGATCTGCCAGCGGGGCAGGGGCGCGCCCGCCTGCCCCGTGAGGCGCGCGACCTCGTCCCAGATCGCCGCGGCGAGGTCCTCGCGGGGCGTGTCGAGGAGCCGGTCGGCCCCGCTGATCGTCACCGAGAGCCGGTCCGGATAGGCGAAGAGCCATTCGGTCAGGCCGCCGACGACGCCGAGGATCAGGGGCGAGCCCGCCGGCGGCGCCACGGCGAAATGCGCGTTGACGATCGAGCGGTGTTCCTGCGGCACCGGGAGACCCGGCAGCAGGTCGGCCGCCACCCAGGCGGGCAGGGCCATGACCACGCGGTCGCCCGGCTCCAGCACCTCGGACCCGTCGCTGAAATCGAGGGTGAGCACGCGATCCTGGGCCAGCCCGAGCCCCCGCACGCGCTGGCCGAAGCGGATCTCGGCCCCGGCCCGGGCCAGGAAGGCCAGGGCCGGCTCCACGAAGGCGGTGGACAGGCCCTCGACCGCCACCAGGGGCCGGCAGGCCCGCCCGCCCGCGCCCAGGGTCTCGCGCAGGATGGTCGCGGCGAGGCCGGCGTCGCTCTCGCTCGGCTCGGTGTTGAGGGCGGCGAGCAGCACGGGGCGCCAGAGCCGGTTCCAGAGCAGCCCCTCGCAGGCCATGCTCTCGCCGATGGTCGCGGCCTTGCCCGCACCGCGGAAGATGCCGAGGGGCGCGAGGTAATCGCGGGCGCGGCTGCCCGGCACCCGGCGGCCCGCGGCGAGCACCCACCAGGGCAGGCGCCCGGCATTGGGGCGCAGGGTCCAGCGCTCGCCCGTGACGAGGTCGGCGAAGGGGAAAGCGGCCTCCGCGGGGCCGGTGAGAGCCCCGGCGGGGGCGCCCACCGCGCTCAGGAAGTCGAGGGCGTCGCGGTTGCCCGAGAGCAGCAGGTGGTTGCCGTTGTCGATGGTGAGGCCGAGCGCCGGATCGTAGTAGGACCGGCAGCGCCCGCCCGCCTGCTTGGCCGCCTCGTGGACCACGACGCGCTGCCCGGCCTGCGCCGACCGCACCGCCGCCGAGAGACCGGCGAGCCCCGCGCCGAGAACGTGAACGGTGCCCGCCATCACAGGATCCCGTGCCGCAGGAGGACGCCGACGAGGGCGAGCTTGCCGGGCTTCACCCGGGGGCGGGGCGCCGCCCAGCCGCGGGCGAGCAGCCGGTCGAGGATCAGGTGATAGGCCGCCGCCATGATCCGCGGCGCCTTGGTGGCGCGCCGGGGCGCCCTGGCCATGATCTGCCAGGAGGTCCGGTAATGCGCCTCCGCCTCGGCGGCGAGCGCCGCGCAGACCTCGGGCAGGCGCGGGTGGCGCAAAGCCGCCTCGGGGGTCGGCTGCGTCAGGCCGATCGCGGCGAGCCGCTCGCGCGGCAGGTAGAGGCGCCCGCGCTCGGCATCCTCGTCGATGTCGCGCAGGATGTTGGTGAGCTGCAACGCCCGGCCGAGATGGTGGGCGAGCGCCCGGCCCGGCTCCTCGGCGAGACCGAAGATCCGCACCGAGAGCCGCCCCACGGCGCTCGCGACCCGGTCGCAATAGAGATCGAGGGTGGCGGCGTCGGGTGCCACGATGTCGGCCTCGGCATCCATCGCCATGCCGTCGATCACCGCGAGGAAATCCTCGCGCTTCAAGCCGAATTCCCGCACCGGCGCGGCCAGCGCCGCGACGCGGGGCACGGGCTGCCCGGCATAGAGGGCGTCGATGTCGGCCCGCCAGCGGTCGAGCTCCGCGGCCCGCACCTCGCGCGGCCCGCCCTCGTCGGCGACGTCGTCGACCGCCCGGCAGAAGGCGTAGACCGCGTACATGGCGTCGCGCTGCCCGGCCGGCAGCAGGCGCATGGCGGAATAGAAGGACGAGCCGGACGCGGGTTGCGCCGGGGTCTCGGCGGCCGGCGCGGTGGCGGGCGAGGCGAGGGCGGTCACGGACGGGCTCCGCGGACGGAGGGGATGAGGCGCCGCCGGAACGGCCGCCGCGCCAGGGCGGCGCCCGCGGCCGCGAGGGCGATCAGCGCGAAGGCGGCCTTGCCGTGATGCACGGGCTCGCTCAGGGGATCGCGGGCCGTGAGGCCGCGGGCGAGCGCCACCGCGAGCCGGTGGATCGCCGCGATCTCCATGGAGAGGCGCGTGTCCTCGATGAGATCCGGCAGGGCGCGCCCCTCGTGCAGGAGGTCGAGGCAGCGATGCGCCAGGGTGCCGATCACCGCCCGCAGGCCCGGCGAGGCCGTCTCGGCCCCGAGCGCGCTCACCGCGACGCCGTGCGTGCGCATCAGGTCGAGGGGCAGGTAGACCCGGTCGAGCTGGCGGAAATCCTTCCCGCAATCCTGCAGATGGTTGATGATCTGGAGCGCCGCGCAGATCGCGTCCGAGGCCGCCCAGGTGGCGGCCGGATCCTCGCCGTGCACGTCGAGGACGAAGCGCCCCACCGGCATGGCCGAGTAGCGGCAATAGTGCATCAGCTCGTCGATATCCGCGTAGCGCGTCTTGCGCGCATCCATGCGGAACGCTTCGAGGAGTTCGAGGGCGTGGCGCGGCGGCAACCCGCGCGCGGCGAGCGCCGCCTTCAGGGGCTCGGCCTCCGGATCGGCGGGGCCGGCGCCGGTGAGCGCATCGGCCAGACCGTCGAGGAGCGCGATCTTGCGCTCGGGCGCGAGTTCGCCGTTGTCGGCCACGTCGTCGCCGGCCCGGACGTAGTTGTAGAAGGCCAGGATCGGCGCGCGGTGACGCGGATGGATCAGGTGCGACGCGACCGGGAAGTTCTCGTCGCGGTGCGACTTGCCGGAGCGCGCCTCGGTCGCGGTGGTCATCGGATGTATCCTGCCTGACGGAACCACGCCACGGCATCCTCCAGGCCCCGGGCGTAGGGCCGGGCGGAATAGCCGAGTTCGGCCCGGGCCTTGGCGTCGGAGAAGAACATCCGGTAGCGGGACATCCGGATGCCGTCGAGGGTGGCGAGGGGGGCCTTGCCGGTGAAGCGGGCGGCGAGTTCGGAGACGACGGCGACCGGATAGACCGCCGCGCGCGGCAGCCGCACGGTCGGGGCCTTGCGGCCCACGATCCCGGCGATGTCGGCGAGCATCCGCGACAGCAGCACGTTCTCGCCGCCCAGGATGTAGCGTTCGCCGATGCGCCCGCGGCCGAGCGCCAGCAGATGGCCGGCCGCCACGTCGTCCACGTGGGCGAGGTTGAGGCCGGTATCCACGAAGGCCGGCATCCTGCCGTTCGCCGCCTCCACGATGATGCGGCCGGTCGGCGTCGGCTTGACGTCGCGGGGGCCGATCGGCGTCGAGGGATTGACGATCACGGCGGGCAGCCGGTGGCGGGCCACCATCTCCTCGACCACCCGCTCGGCCACGACCTTGCTGCGCTTGTAGGCGCCGATCGCCGTCTCGGGGGTGAGGGGGCGGGTCTCGTCGGCGGGCGTGCCGTCGTCGTGCGGTTTGATGGTCGCGACGCTCGACGTGTAGACGACCCGCTCCACGCCCGCATCGAGCGCGGCCTGCATCAGCACCCGGGTGCCGTCGCGGTTGGTGCGCACGATCTCCTCGGGATCGGGCGCCCAGAGGCGGTAATCGGCGGCGGCGTGCACGAGGTAGCGCATGCCCGTCATGGCCGCGGCCACCGCCACGGGATCGCGCATGTCGCCTTCGGCGACCGAGACGTCGGGCCACGTCAGGTTCGTGCGCGGGCTCGTCGCCCGCACCAGGATGCGCACCGGGAAGCCGGCCGCCCGGAAGACGTCGACCAGAGCCGGGCCGAGGAAGCCGCTCGCGCCGGTGATCAGCACCGGGCCGACCTCCGGCCGGGCTTCAGACAAGGTGCGGTCCGAGGCCTCGATCATGCTCTGCGTCACTGTCCGGCTTGAGGGCCGCGCAAGGCGCGACGGGCAGCCCTGCGGGGGCCAAGGGCCCGCCGCTTCTGCCATTCGGGGATCCCGCCGACAAGGCGAGGGCGGCGATTGCGGGGCGGCGTGCCGTTCCCGCAACCGTTCAGGTTACGCGCGCCGCAGGCGGGTGCGCTCCCGGCGCTCCGCGGGCAGGACGTCGCGGATGGTCCTGACGATCGCCGCCGCGTCCAGGCCCGCCTGCGCGTACATCCGCGCCGGCGTGTCGTGGTCCTGGTACTCGTCCGGAAGCGTCAGCGTCCGGACCCGCACGCTCCCCCCGTCCAGCGCGCCCCGCGCCGACAGCAGGTGCAGCACCATCGCCCCGAAGCCCCCCGTCGAGCCCTCCTCCACCGTCACCAGAACCTCGTGGCTCCCCGCCAGATCCAGGATCAGCGCCTCGTCCAACGGCTTGGCGAACCGCGCATCCGCCACCGTCACACCCAGCCCCGCATCCTCCAGCTGGTCCGCCGCCTTCAGCGCCTCCGCCAGCCGCGTCCCCAGGCTCAGAACCGCCACCCGCGCCCCCTCCGGACGACGCAGCACCCGCCCCTTGCCGAGCGCCAGCACCTCGCCCACCTCCGGCAGCTCAACGCCCACGCCCTCGCCCCGCGGGTAGCGGAACGCGATCGGGCCCGCATCGTGCGCGTGCGCCGTCGCCACCATGTGCACCAGCTCCGCCTCGTCGGCCGCCGCCATCACCACCATGTTCGGCAGGCAGCACAGGTAGGCCAGGTCGAACGCCCCCGCATGCGTCGCCCCGTCCGCCCCCACCAGACCCGCCCGGTCCAGCGCAAACCGCACGGCCAAGTTCTGCAGCGCCACGTCGTGCACCACCTGATCGTAGGCCCGCTGCAGGAACGTCGAGTAGATCGCGCAGAACGGCCGGTAGCCCTCCGCCGCCAAGCCCGCCGCGAACGTCACCGCGTGCTGCTCGGCGATGCCCACGTCGAAGGTGCGGTCCGGATGCGCCTTGGCGAAGATGTCCACCCCCGTGCCCGAGGGCATCGCCGCGGTGATCGCCACCACCTTGTCGTCCCCGTTCGCCGCCCGAACCAGGCTGTCGCCGAACACCTTGGTGTAGCTCGGCGCGTTCGGCTTGGCCTTCACCTGCTGGCCCGAGACCACGTCGAACTTCACCACCGCGTGACCGCGGTCGGCCGCCGCTTCCGCCGGGGCGTAGCCCTTGCCCTTCTGGGTCACCACGTGCACCAGCACCGGGCCCTCGGGCGCGTCGCGCACGTTCTTGAGCACCGGCAGCAGGTGGTCGAGGTTGTGCCCGTCGATCGGCCCGACATAGTGGAAGCCGAGTTCCTCGAACATCGTGCCGCCGCCCGCCAGGATGCCGCGGGCGTATTCCTCGGCACGCGCCGCAGTGTCGTACAGGGCCTTGGGCAAGAGCCGGCCGAACTGCTTGGCGGTGTCGCGCAAGCTCCGGTAGGTGTCGCCCGAGACCAGCCGCGCGAGGTAGGCCGACATGGCGCCGACCGGGGGCGCGATCGACATGTCGTTGTCGTTGAGGATCACGATCAGGCGCGAGCGCAGCGCGCCGGCATTGTTCATGGCCTCGTAGGCCATGCCGGCGGAGATCGAGCCGTCGCCGATCACCGCCACCACGTTGCGCCGCTCGGGCGTCTCGCCGCGGGCCCGGGCGGCGGCGTCGCGCAGGTCGCGGGCGATGGCCATGCCGAGCCCGGCGGAGATCGAGGTGGAGGAATGGGCCGCGCCGAAGGGATCGTAAGGGCTCTCGGCGCGCTTGGTGAAGCCGGAGAGGCCGCCGCCCTGGCGCAGGGTGCGGATGCGGTCGCGGCGCCCGGTGAGGATCTTGTGCGGATAGGCCTGGTGGCCGACGTCCCAGATCAGGCGGTCGTCGGGGGTGTTGAAGACGTAGTGGAGGGCGACCGTCAGCTCGATGACGCCCAGCCCGGCGCCGAGATGGCCGCCGGTGACCGAGACGGCGTCGATCGTCTCGGCGCGCAGTTCCTCGGCGAGCTGCGCAAGGTCGCTCTCCGGAAGGGTGCGAAGATCCGTCGCGTCACGGACACGGTCGAGGAGGGGAAGAACCAGTGCTGACAAGATCGTACACCCGTTGTTGACGCGTCGCCACAGCCCTGCCCGGCGCGGCATTCAGCGAGGAATTTCAATGTCATCCGGCGCAGGGCGGACAGCCGCGCATCGAACGCCCCTTATAGCCGAACGGGACCGGGTTGCCATTGAGGTGGCAGAAGACACCCGGCCGCGGCGGTGCGGTTTGTAACAAGTCCGAACAACGTTCTGAACCCCTGCTGAATCCGATCCGTCGCCGCAGCCCGGGACATTGGTCCTGGCGTAGGTTAGAAGGCGACCGGGCCGGATCTCCGGCGACGGCTTGTCCCCAGGGGTGAGTGGCGGATGCGCGCGCGGATGAGAGCCTGGCTTGTGAGAGCTTGGCTTGCGACCGGAGGTCTCATGGTCGCCTGCGCGTCCGCGTGGACCGCGGATGCGAGGCCGCCCGCCGCGCCGCCGCCGAACGCGCCGGCCGCCGCGCCCGGTGGCGAGACCTGCGACCTTTTCCTGCACTGCGTCTGGAACCCGCTCTATCGGCCGCCCTGCGCGTGGCGCTGGCGCCCGACCCCCGAGGGACCCCGCCGGGTGCGGGTCTGCTTCTGAGCATGGCCGCGCGGCTCCTCGCCCTCCTGCTCCTCGCCGCAGGCCCGGCGCTGGCCGATTCCTGCCCGGAGCAGTTCGCGGGCGGGCAGCCGCCCGTGCTCGCCAATCCGCGCCTCTCCGCGGACGCGACGCTGCTCTGCTACCGGGCCTTCGCGGTGCTGCATTCGGGCCTGTCGCGCACGCCGCTCTACGCCGCCGAGCGGCTCGACCGCGCCCGGATCGAGGCCGCCCGCCGGGTCGACCGCGTGGATGCCTTCCACGAGGAGGTGCGCCTGCCCGCCACCGGACGGGCCGACCTCTCGGATTATGGGGGCAGCGGCTACGACCGCGGACATCTGGCGCCCTCGGGCGACATGCCGGACCCGGCCTCGCAGGCGGAATCCTTCAGCCTCGCCAACATCGTGCCGCAGAACCCGGACCTGAACCGCACCCTCTGGGCCGGGATCGAGAGCGCCGTGCGGGCGCTGGCGGTCGAGCGGGGCGAGCTCTACGTCGTCACGGGACCGGTCTTCGAGGGCGGCAACATCCAGGCCCTGAAGGGTCGCGTCCTCGTGCCGACGCGCCTGTTCAAGGCGGTCTACGACCCGCGCCGGGGGGAGGCGGGCGTCTATCTCGCCCGCAACGCCGCCGATGCCGGGTGGGAAACCGTCTCTCCGGCGCAGCTCGCCGCGCTCGCCGGGATCGTGGTGTTCCCGAGCCTGCCCGAGACGGCCCGCGGCCGCGCGATGCCGCTGCCCGAGCCCCGCCGCGACGAGCATGCCGGGACCCATCGCTCGCGCAAGGCCGAGCCCTCCTTCGTGGATTGGCTCGCCGCCGAGCTGACCCGGATGGCCAAGCGCGCCCTGCGCGAGGCGATCCGCTCGCTGTTCTGACGACCCGGGAGAACCGACCATGTCCGCTTCGTCCCGCACGCTGACCCCCTTCGCCGATGACGCCACCGTGCAGACGATCGGCCCGCTGACGGTCGAGAACGGCACCGAGCGCGTGGTGCTGCACGGCTCCCTCGACCTCGCCCGCGACCGGCAGAGCCTGGAGCGGGCCCGCGCGCTCAAGCGGATCCTCGAGGCGGTGGTGGCGGCGCTGGAGGGGGAGGACCTGCCCGAGGAGGCGCCGCGGGCGGAGGCGAAAACGGAGAGCGTGAAGAACCCGTTCGGGTAGGCCGCGCGCCGCGAAGGCCCCGCCTTGCACCCCCCCGGCCGCCCTGGTATCGCGGGCCCCATCCCATTTCATCGCGCGTCAGGCCCGCGCCGGCGCCCGTGATGGCCGGCCCGGCGCATCGGCATTGCGGGACCGCGCTGCTCGCCCCGAGGATCACCCCATGGCCCGTGAATTCATCTACCACATGCGGGGTCTCACCAAGACCTACGCGAGCGGCAAGAAGGTGCTCGACAACGTGCACCTCTCCTTCTACCCGGATGCCAAGATCGGCGTGCTTGGCGTCAACGGCGCCGGCAAGTCGACCCTGCTGCGCATCATGGCGGGCATCGACAAGGACTTCAGCGGCGACGGCTTCGTGGCCGAGGGCGCCCGGGTCGGCTACCTGCCGCAGGAGCCGCAGCTCGATGCCAGCAAGACCGTGCGCGAGAACGTGATGGAGGGCGTGGCGGAACAGCGCGCCATCCTCGACCGCTACAACGACCTCGCGATGAACTATTCCGAGGAGACGGCGGACGAGATGACCCGCCTCCAGGACGAGATCGAGGCCAAGGGCCTGTGGGATCTCGATTCCAAGGTCGATCAGGCCATGGATGCGCTGCGCTGCCCCGGCGACGACGTGGCGGTGGCGACCCTCTCGGGCGGCGAGAAGCGCCGCGTCGCCCTCTGCCGCCTGCTGCTCTGGCAGCCCGAGCTGCTGCTCCTCGACGAGCCCACCAACCACCTCGACGCCGAGACGGTGGCGTGGCTCGAAGGGCACCTGCGCAGCTACCCGGGCGCGATCCTGATCGTCACCCACGACCGCTACTTCCTCGACAACGTCACGGGCTGGATCCTGGAGCTCGACCGCGGCCGGGGCATCCCCTACGAGGGCAACTACTCGTCCTGGCTGGTGCAGAAGCAGAAGCGCCTCGCCCAGGAGGGCCGCGAGGAGGAGGCGCGCCAGCGCACCCTCGAGCGCGAGCAGCAATGGGTCTCCGCCTCGCCGAAGGCCCGGCAGGCCAAGTCCAAGGCCCGCATCGCCCGCTACGAGGAACTCGTGGCGAAGTCGCAGGAGAAGGGGCCCTCGACCGCGCAGATCGTCATCCCGATCGCCGAGCGGCTCGGCAACAACGTCATCGACTTCGAGGGCCTGGGCAAGGCCTTCGGCGACCGCCTGCTGATCGACGACCTCAGCTTCAAGCTGCCGCCGGGCGGCATCGTCGGGGTGATCGGGCCGAACGGCGCGGGCAAGACCACGCTGTTCCGCATGATCACGGGGCTGGAACAGCCCGATACCGGCACGATCCGGATCGGCGAGAGCGTCAAGCTCGGCTACGTCGACCAGTCGCGCGACACGCTCAACCCCGACGCCACGGTCTGGCAGGAGATCTCGGGGGGGAACGACATCCTCTATCTCGGCAAGCGCGAGATCAATTCCCGGGCCTATTGCGGCGCCTTCAACTTCAAGGGCTCCGACCAGCAGAAGAAGGTCGGCGTGCTCTCGGGCGGCGAGCGCAACCGGGTCCACCTCGCCAAGATCCTCAAGAGCGGCGCCAACGTGCTGCTCCTCGACGAGCCGACCAACGACCTCGACGTCGACACCCTGCGGGCGCTCGAAGAGGCGCTGGAGGATTACGCGGGCTGCGCGGTGATCATCAGCCACGACCGCTGGTTCCTGGACCGCATCGCCACGCACATCCTGGCCTTCGAGGGCGACAGCCACGTGGAGTGGTTCGAGGGCAACTTCGCGGATTACGAGGAGGACAAGAAGCGCCGCCTCGGGGTCGATTCCACGATCCCCCACCGCATCAAGTACAAGAAGTTCAGCCGCTGACGGCTTCGCCGGAGGGCCGGCGGCCCTCCGGCACGGTGCCGGAACGAAGAAGGGGTCCCTTGCGGGACCCCTTCTTCGTTTCGCGGGCGGGCCTGGAAGCGGCGCGGCGCCCGCGCCGGCCTCGCCTCGCTTGGTGGACGAATCATACGGTTTCCGGATGATCGCTTCGCGATGCGGAAACCGGCCTCGCTCAGGCGCCGCGCGGGCTCGTGATACGGGTTCCGAAAGTGATCGTCCGGAAACCGTATCACTTGGTGGACGAGTAGACCGAGGCGCTCGCCGCGACCGGCGCCGTGATGGTCGAGAACACGCTCAGCACCTTCTGGACCTCGGTGAAGGACGCGTTGGAGACGTAGACGAGGTCGCGGTTGCGCATCCGGAAAGCCTGGGAGACGAACAGGCTGTTGGGGTCGCGCATGTTGATCCGGTAGACCACCGGCACCTGCGGGCTGCCGAGGAGCGGGCTGTTCGGGCGCAGGCGGCGCACCACCGAGGCCGGCTCGAAGCGGAACAGGAACACGCCCGCCGGATCGGCCTGGAAGTCGCGCAGGCCTCCCGCCTTGGCGAGGGCCTGGGCGAGGGTGATGCCCTCGGCCTGGAACGGGATCTCGTAATTCACCCCCGTCGCGCCCGTGGCGAGGAAGGTCTGCGGGTCGCGCACCAGGGTCAGCGTGTCGCCGGGCCGCAGGTAGATGTTCTCGCGCGGGTTCGACACCACGGCGGTGAGCGGCACGGTGGCGGTGGTCTGGCCGCGCGACAGGCGCACGAAGGTCTCGCTCACCGCCGCGCGCACGCCGCCGGCACTCGCGATCACGTCGAGCAGGCGGTCGCCCTTGGTGGAGAGCGGGATGCGCGCGCCCGCCGTCACCTCGCCCGTCACCGTCACCACGGTGCTGGCCGGCTGGGTCACCGTGACGATGACCTGCGGCTCGATGGCCTTGCCGGCGAGTTCCTGCTCGATCTGGGTCTGCACGTCCTGGACGCGCTTGCCCGCCACCGCGATCCGGCCCGCATAGGGCACCGTGATGGTGCCGTCGCGGGTCACGACCTGGGGCGGGATGGTGGCGGATTTCGAGCCGGACGAGAACCGGTCGGGAAGCAGGGCGCCGGAGAACAGGCCGCCCGTGCTCGCCTCCCAGATCGTCACCGTGACCGCATCGCCGATGCCGATCACCGGCTCCACGGAGGGGCGACGGTCGCCGAAGGAGGCGAGCAGGCTGTCGAGGGGCCGGCCGCGCAGGCCCTCCACCACCGCGGGGGTGACGTCGATGATCTCGTAGCGGGCCAGCAGGCCCTGATCGGTGGCAACGTCCGCGCCCTCGGTCACCGCGCTGGTGGTCGGCCCCGAGGCGGGCAGGAACCCGCTGCAGCCGGACACCGCGAGCGCGGCGCAGAGAGCGATCGGGAGGGGGCGCATCCGTGCGTGGCTCGTCCTTGTCCGCGTGAGCTTGGCTCCTACTCCAGTCCGGCCGGGCTGTCCGTGGCCGCCGTGTCACAGTGCGGAGGGGAGCCGGCCGGATGCCCGCACTCCCCAGGACTCACAGGCTCGGGAGGACCCACATGGTCTGGACGCCTCGGCCGGGCGGATCGCGGTCACGGCCGCAGCCCCGGTCCGGCCCGTTGGACCCGCCCGGCGCGAACCGGTAAGACCCCGCTTCGCGACCGGCACCCGAGGGCAGCACATGGCACGAACGATCGGCTTCACGCCGCCCGCCCTGGCGGAGGCCTCGTCCGGGCCCGTGCGTCGGCGTCACGTGTTCTACGTTCCGGGCTACGATCCTGAGAGCCACAAGCGCTACCGGGCCCTCTTCGCCCGGGAATTGTCGCGCTACGCCAAGCGGTTCGCCCTGTGGCGCCGGATCTCGCCGGCCACCGCGAGCCCGGACGGGCGGGTCCAGAGCTGGACCGTGGAGGCGGGCGGGGACGGCTGGGAGACCCACACCACCTACGAGGTGCTGCTCTGGGACGACCTCGTGCGGCAGGATTTCCGGCGCCCTCTCTGGGTCACGATGCTCCTGCTCACCGCCGGCGTGCTGCAAACCACCGCCACGACCCAGCTGTTCCGGATGTACCGGCTCAACTGGAAGTACGGGAACATCATCCTCTATCCGTTCGTGATGACGCTGGCGCTGGTTCTGGCCGCGGGCGGGATCGGCTGGTTCGTCGCGGGGCTGCCCACCGGCCTGGGCCCCGCCGCGAATGCCGGGCTCGGCGCGGTGGCGGGCTTCGCCGCCCTGGCGGCCGCCCTCGCGATCCTGCCGCATTACGACCACCGCATCTTCCTGCGCCAGCTCATCAACGACTGGGTGTTCAACTGGCAGCACAGCAACGGCTGGCGCCGCGACTACGAGGAGCGGCTGTCCTGGTTCGCCGATTACGCGGCGGCGCGCGGCCGGGCGGTCGGGGCGGACGAGGTGATGATCATCGGCCATTCCTCGGGGGCCCTCACGGCGGTGGAGGTGGCGGCCCGGCTCCTGGAGCGTACGGAGGGCAGCGGGACCGCGCTGTCGGTCCTGACGCTCGGCGGCGGGCTGCCGCTCGTCGCGCTGAACCCCCTGGCGCAACCCGCCCGCGCCGCCATCGCCCGGCTCGTCGAGAGCGACCGGGTGGTCTGGGCCGATTACCAGGCGCCGCAGGACTGGATGAATTTCCCAGGCTTCAACCCGGCCCGCGACCTCGCCCTGCCGCCGCTCGCCCGCATCGCCAACCCGCTGATCCGCTCCACGAAGTTCCGGGAATTGCTCGACCCCGCGGTCTACGCGAAGATCAGCTTCCGGCCGTTCCGGATGCACTTCCAGTTCCTGATGTCGAACGACCGGCCCGGCGAGTACGATTTCTTCGCTCTCACGCTCGGCCCGCAAGCCTTGCGCGACCGGGTCCTGGCGCCGCAGATCGTGCCGGCCCGCGGCGACGTCGCCGCCGAACCGGCCTCGGCCCACCGGGAGATCTGACATGCCCATCCGCCTCGTCGTCTCGGATGTCGACGGAACGCTGGTCACGCCCGAGAAGACGCTCACCCCGGCCACGATCGCGGCGATCGGGGCGCTGCGCGCGCGGGACATCGCCTTCACGGTGGCGTCGAGCCGCCCGCCGATCGGGCTGCGTCCGCTGATCGAGACGCTCGGCCTCACCCTGCCGATGGGCGCCTTCAACGGCTCGACCGTGGTGACGCCGGACCTCGCCGTGGTCAGCGAAGCCCACATCCCGGCCGATGCGGCGCGAGCCGCCGCCGCACGCTTCGCGGAGCGGGGCATCGACCTCTGGGTCTTCGCGGACGGGGCGTGGCTGCTGCGCGACCCGCAGGGGCCCTACACCGATCTCGAGCGCCGCACCCTCCGGGCGGAGCCGCGGGTGGCGGCGGATCTCGGCCCCTTCCTCGACCGGGCCGCCAAGCTCGTCGGCGTGAGCCGGGACGCGACCGGCCTCGCCGCCTGCGAGACCGCCCTAGCGGCGGAACTCGGCTCCCAGGCCGCCGTACACCGCTCGCAGACCTACTACCTCGACGTGACGCCGCCCGGTACCGACAAGGGCCACTTCGTGGACCGCCTCCGGCGCCAGCTCGGCCTTGCCCGCGAGGACGTGGCAACGCTGGGCGACATGGCCAACGACGTGGCGATGTTCGCGGCGGGCGGCCTCTCGATCGCCATGGGCAACGCCGCCGATGCGGTGAAGCGGCAGGCGAGGGCCGTGACCGAGGCCAACGACGCGGAGGGCTTCGCGCGGGCGATCGAGCGCTACGTGCTCGCGGCCGGCGCCTGAGCGGGCGCCGCCGCGATCACCCGGCGAGCGCGGCGTCCACCTCCTGACCGCGCCCCAGCTCCCGCATCAGCCCGTCGAGATGCGGGCGCACCCGCAGTTGCACGGCGTGCAACCGGCGCACGGCCTCGGAGAGCCGGCCCCGGCGTCCCAGAGCCTCGTCCGCGAAGGCGATCATGCGGGCATTGGGCCACGCCTTCTCGCGCAGGTCGTGCACCCGGGCGACCACCGCCGCCTCGTCGAGATCCGGATGGGCCTGGGCCAGCAGCATCGTCATCGCGGCGGTCGACCGCGAGATGCCCGCGTGGCAGTGGATCAGCAGATGGGTCTTGTCCCGGCGCTCGCCCGAGAGATCGCGGCCGAAGGCCAGGATCGCCGCCACGTCCTCCGGCTCCGGCAGGATCTGGCCGGGCAGCGGAGCGATGATGTCGTGGAAGCGCAACGTCGTGCGGTGATGCACGTCGTAGCTTCCGAAGGCGTCGGGCTCCGGCCAGCCCGGATCGAGGATCGAGAGGACATGCGTCACGCCCCGGGCCGAGTGGTGCCCCAGCTCTTCCAGGCCGCAGACGGTGTGGAGGGAGATCGGTTCTGGTGTCACGCTCCCCGGCTACCACAGGCTGGCGCCGCGGGGGAGGGGATTCTCGGCCCGGGGCGATGCGCCCCCGGGGCACGCTTCCCGGGTTCTCGGGATGAGATTAAGTCTTTGATTGACCGGACCTCCCGCGGGAGAACCGGGCCTCCCGTCCCCGGGGCGGACACGCGGCGGCCCGCCCCTGCGGGCCTGCGGGAGTCCGTGTCCGAGGCAGGTTTTGTCGGAAAACCGCGTGGCAGTTTCCCGAAACCCGCTTAGGTGTCACGGCGGCCCGCGGCGGCGGGGGTGGTTGCCGGAGAGAGACAGCATGAAACGTCGCGACGTCCTGACGGCCGGAATCGGGTTGGCGGGCGCCGGTCTTGCCGCCCCGGCCGTGGCGCAAACGGCGCCCGCCCTGCGCTGGCGCCTGCATTCCGCCTTCCCGCGCAACCTCGACGCGCTCTACGGCGCGGCCGAACTCTTCGCGCGGATCGTCGGCGAGGCGAGCGACGGGCGTTTCCAGATCGAGGTCGCGCCCGCGGCGAGCGGCGAGCCCGCGCTCCTCGACGCGGTCGGGGCCGGCACGGTCGAGATCGCCTATTCGGCCGCCTATTACGAGATCGGCCGCGACCCGACCTTCGCGCTCGCCACCGCGACGCCCTTCGGGCTCAACGCCCGCCAGCAGAACGCCTGGATGGTCCAGGGCGGGGCCCTCGACCAGTTCAACGAGATCTTCGCGCGCCAGCGCCTCTACGCGCTGCCGGGCGGCAATACCGGCACCCAGATGGGCGGCTGGTTCCGGCGCGAGATCAAGACCACCGCCGACCTGCAGGGCCTGCGCTTCCGCATCGCCGGGCTCGGCGCGCAGGTGCTAGCCAAGCTCGGCGTCGTGCCCCAGTCGCTCGCCGGGCCGGAACTCTACGCGGCCCTCGAATCCAAGTCCCTCGACGCCGCCGAATGGATCGGCCCCTACGACGACGAGAAGCTCGGGCTGAACAAGGTGGCGCCGTTCTACTACTATCCGGGCTTCTGGGAGGGCGGGGCGATGCTGCACTTCTGGTTCAATGCCCAGAAATGGGGCGAATTGCCCAAATCCTACAAGGCGATTGCCCAAAGCGCAGCCGCCCAGGTCAACACGGACCTGCAGGCGAAGTACGATGCCCGCAATCCGGGCGCGCTGCGGCGGCTGGTGGGCGGCGGCGCGCAGCTCAAGCCCTTCCCGCAGGACGTTATGGAGGCCGCGCTCAAGGCCGCCAACGAGATCTACACCGAGATCTCCGCCAAGAATCCCGACTTCAAGCGGCTCTACGAATCCCTGAAAAGCTTCCGCAACGAGGAATACCTGTGGTTCCAGGTGGCCGAATACACCTATGACAACTTCATGATCCGGGCCCGCGCCCGGGGATGAGCCTATTCGGCCGGCTCCTCGCCGAGCAGCAGGGTGTGGCCCTCGTCGCGGGTGAGCGCCTTGACCAGGCTCGGCACTGCCTGCAGGGCGCCGTCGAGGGTCTCGTCGGCGACGAACAGGCTCTTGATCTCCGGACTCGTGATGCAGACCAAGCCGCTCCCGGTCTGCTCGATCCGCAGGGTGAAGTGCTGCATCTCGCCTCCGTTCGTGTCCCACCCCACCGATGCACGCGGCGGGCCAGGGCAGAGCGGAAACGCGGCAGCCGCCTCCGGGGTCGGTGCAGCGCACAGAAAAAAGGCCGCACACGCGGTGCGGCCCAAGTCTAGGGAGGAAACGCCCAAGGAGGGCAGCAGGACCGCGACGCCATCGCGATCCCGCACTGCAACAAGATAGGATGCCGGCCTGCGAACGCAAGCCGGGATAATTGGCAGCGATGCCGATTTTTCACGCACGGCGCCGCAGGCGCAACGGGTCGAAGGGCGGACGGTATGGCGATCCAGGCGGCGCGGATCCGGGCACTCACCGCGGCGGAGGAGGGGGCCGGCCGCTACGTGCTCTACCTGATGCAGCAGAGCATGCGCAGCCGCGACAACCCGGCGCTCGAAGTCGCGATCGAGGAGGCGAACCGGCGCGGCCTGCCGGTGGTGGCGGGCTTCGGCCTGCTCGACGGAGGCCGGCATTTCCCGGAGGCGAATGCCCGCCACTACGCCTTCCTGCTCCAGGGCCTCGCCGAGGCCAAGGCGGGGCTGGAGCGCCGGGGCATCGCCTTCGTGCTGCGCCGCAGCACGCCCGCGCAGGCGGCCCTGGCCCTCGGGACCGAGGCGGCCGTGGTGGTCCTCGACCGCGGCTACCTGGCGATCCAGAAGAGCTGGTACGCCGAGATCGCCGCGGGCCTCGACCGGCCGGTGCTGCAGGTCGAGGGGGACGTGGTGGTGCCGGTGGAGACGGCCTCGCCCAAGCACGAATTCGCCGCCCGCACCCTGCGGCCGAAGCTGCACCGACTCTGGGAGGAGTATCTGGCACCCCTGCGCCCCCGGCGGGTGGCGCGGCCGGCGGAGGGGCTCGGCCTGCCGAGCGATCTCGACGTCTCCGACCCCGAGGCGGCGCTCGCCGCCCTGACCCTCGACCGCTCTGTCAAGCCGGTGCGCAGGTTCCGGGGCGGTGAGGAGGAGGCGATGGCGCGCCTCGACGATTACCTGGCCGGCCCCTTCGCACGCTACGGCACGGAACGCGGCCGCCCGGAGGCGGGGGCGGCCTCGCATATGAGCCCCTACCTGCATTTCGGCCAGATCTCGCCGGTGGCGATCGCCCTCCGGGTGCGGGCCGCGCGGGCGGGCACGGCGGAGGACAAGGCCGCCTATCTGGAGGAGCTGATCGTCCGGCGCGAACTCGCCATGAACCACGTCCACTACCAGCCGGACTACGCCACCTACGCAGCGGTGCCGGACTGGGCCCGCAAGGCGCTGGCCGAGCATGCGGGGGACCGGCGCGACCCGGTCTACGACGAGGCGGCGCTCGCCGAGGGCCACACCCACGACCGCCACTGGAACGCGGCCATGCGCGAGATGCGCGAGACCGGCTTCATGCACAATCACCTGCGCATGTACTGGGGCAAGAAGATCCTCGAATGGTCGCCCTCGCCCGAGGAGGGGTTCGCCCGCACCCTGCGGCTCAACAACCGCTACTTCCTTGATGGGCGCGACGCGAACTCGTTCACGAACGTCGCGTGGCTCTACGGTCTGCACGACCGGCCCTGGGGCCGGCGGCCGATCTTCGGGACCGTGCGCTATCTCGGCCCCAACACCCTGCGGAAGTTCGATGCCGCGGCGTATCTGCGGAGCGTCGAGGCGCTCTGCGCCGCGGAGGCCTGATACGGTTTCCGGAAGATCACTTTCGGAAACCGTATCACGAGCCCGCGCGGCGCCTGAGCGAGGCCGGTTTCCGCATCGCGAAGCGATCATCCGGAAACCGTATGAGGCGCCCTACGAGACCGCGAGGCCCTCGGCGGCGGCGCGGCGGCGGCGCGGGGCGGCCTTCACGGCGGCGGCAGCCTTGCTGGGCGGCTTCGGGGCGGCCTTGGCGCGCGGCTTCGCGACGGTCCTGGGAGCCTCCTCGACGGCCGGGGCCGCCGCGCGCAGTTCCTGCTCGGCGAGCGTCCAGTAATGCTCGTCCCGGCCCATGGCGCGGCCGTCGCGCTCCCACAGGATGTAGGCCCGTTCGCGGATGTTGTGCTCGCAATGATCCATGGTCACCACCGTTCTCGATGCGACCAACGATGCGAGGTGAGGCTTAAGGAAGCGCTAATCGCCGGAGAGCGGCCGGATCCACCCGATTCTCCGCCCGAAAGCGCATCCTCGCGACGAGACGAGCGATCCACCTGTAGCCAGCTCTACGCTCGCCGGCTGCGCGCAGCGGTCGCGGGTATTGCCTCAATTTAGTCAACACGGCGGAGTCTGCTCGGGAAGACCTGACGGGATCGGAGGCGCACGATGGGCCGAGCCGATATCCCGGCCGGCGCGGGCCGGTCGGACTACACCCGACGCCTCTGGGCGATCGCCGCCCTGACGCTCGCGGCCGCCCTCGGCGAGGCCGCGCTCGCCCGTGCGACGGGATCGCGGGGGCTCCTCGGCGATGCAGGCTCCTTCGGCTACGACATCGCGCTCAACGGGGTGGCGGCCCTGGTCTTCGGCCGCGGCGCCCGGATCGAGCGGCTCTCGGCCCTCGTGATCGCCGGCATCCTCCTGGCGACCGGGATCGACGGGCTCACGGATTTCGTCGCCAACCTGCGCGACCCGGCCGGCGAGGAGGTGGGCGAGGTCGTCACCGCCAACCTCGTGGCGACGCTGGTGGCCTGCCTCGCCGCCCTGACCCTGCGGCGCTTCCGCGCCGACGATCACCCGCTCGTCCGCGCCACCTGGCTCAACGCTCGCAACGACGCCATCGCGACGCTCACCACGGCGGCGCTCGGGCTCCTCGCCACCCTGGCGCCGGCCCGCTGGCCGGGCGCGCTCCTCGACCTCGCGGGGGTGGTCTTCTCGTTCCAGGCCGCCGCCAGCGTGCTGTGGGCCGCGTGGCGCGAGATGCGCCCGGCGGTCGTTCCGGATCCGGTCGGCCTTCAGCCCTGATCAGCCGGGGCCAAGCGCTTCGGAGCGCTTGGCCCCGGCTCTCCGCCCGGCCTCATACGGTTTCCGGATGATCGCTTCGCGATGCGGAAACCGGCCTCGCCCAGGCGCCGCGCGGGCTCGTGATACGGTTTCCGAAAGTGATCGTCCGGAAACCGTATCAGCCGCCGGCGGCCGCCTCCGCGACGCAGGCATCGCCGCGGTGCCTGCGTCGCCGCGACGTCTGCGTCGCCGCGACCTCGGCTTCCGCTCCGCTCTGCGCCTGGAAGCCCTTCGGTCGTCCAGTCCCGCTCCGCGGGGCGCCGTTCGCGCCCGGTTGACGGCGCCGCCCGGCGGGCGGCCGCAGGGCGATCGCTCCAGCGATTGCCCTGCCTGATCGGCCCTTGCGGGACGGCGGTCCACCGGTGTTGATGCGGGGCATGTCCGACCTCTTCGCCGCCGCCGGCCTCCCGGCCGACGCCCCCCGGCCCCTCGCCGACCGCCTGCGCCCGACCAGCCTCGCCGAGGTGGTGGGCCAGGAGCACCTGACCGGGGAGGGCGGGGCGCTCACCCGGCTCCTGCGCGGGAAAAGCCTCGGCTCGCTGATCCTGTGGGGACCGCCCGGCACCGGCAAGACCACGGTGGCGCGGCTGCTGGCCCGGGAAACGGCGCTGCATTTCGAGCAGATCTCGGCGATCTTCTCCGGCGTGGCGGAGCTGCGCAAGGTGTTCGAGGCCGCCCGCGCCCGGCGCGCGGCGGGGCAGGGCACGCTGCTCTTCGTGGACGAGATCCACCGCTTCAACCGCGCCCAGCTCGATGCCTTCCTGCCGGTCACCGAGGACGGCACCGTGACGCTCGTCGGCGCCACCACCGAGAACCCCTCCTTCGAGCTCAACGCCGCGCTCCTGTCGCGGGCGCGGGTCCTGGTGTTCCGGGCCCTCGACGAGGCGGCCATCGCCAAGCTGCTCGACCGGGCGGAGGCGGTCACCGGGCGCCCGCTGCCGCTCGACGCGGAGGCGCGGGCCGTGCTGCTGCGCATGGCCGACGGCGACGGGCGCGCCGCACTGACGCTCGCCGAGGAGATCTGGCGCTCGACCGAGGCGGACGAGGTGCTCACTCCCGAGGCGCTGCAGGGGCTGATCCAGCGCCGCGCCCCCGTCTACGACAAGGCGCAGGAGGGCCACTACAACCTCATCAGCGCGCTCCACAAGACGATCCGCGGCTCGGATCCGGACGCGGCGCTCTACTATCTCTGCCGGATGCTCGATGCCGGGGAGGACCGGCTGTTCATCGCCCGCCGGCTGGTGCGCGCCGCGGTGGAGGATGTCGGCCTCGCCGATCCGCAGGCGCTCGCGGTCGCCAACGCCGCCAAGGAGGCCTTCGACTTCCTGGGCTCGCCGGAGGGCGAACTCGCGCTCGCCCAGGCCACGGTCTACCTCGCCACCGCGCCGAAATCGAACGCGGTCTACACCGCCTACAAGGCCGCGACCCGCACCGCCAAGGAGCACGGCTCCCTGCCGCCGCCCCGCACCATCCTCAACGCCCCCACCAAGCTGATGCGCCGGCTCGGCTACGGGGAGGGCTACCGCTACGACCACGACGAGCCCGAAGCCTTCTCGGGACAGGATTACTGGCCCGAGCGGCTCGGCCGCCAGCGCTTCTACGCGCCAACCGGGCGGGGCTTCGAGCGGCGGATCGCCGAGCGCCTCGACTGGTGGGAGGCCGAGCGGCAGCGGCGCCGGGACGAGGACTGACGGCCGGTGTGACGAATTTGTGAACCATCGTGATTTACCAAGTTGACGCTGGAGCCGCCCCAGGGTCAGGATGGAGCCACGATGGAGACAACCAGAGACGACGCGCGCCGCCCGCTCCCGCGCACGGCGCCGACATCATGACCGCCCGCGTCCTGTCGATCGCCAACTGCAAGGGCGGCACCGGGAAATCGACCACCGCGGTGAACGTCGCGGCCGAGCTGGCGGCCGAGCATTTCCGCGTGCTGGTGATGGATCTCGATCCGCAGGGCCATTCGGGCCTCGGCTTCGGGCTGGCGGCCCGGCTCGGCCAAGCGAACGCCCACGCGCCGCTCCTCGGGCGGCGGATGGACCTGCGCGGCGCGGTCCTGCGCAGCGAGGAGGACGAGGTCGACGTGCTGCCCGCCGACCGCAGTTTCGACGGCCAGATCACGAACAAGGGCATCCGCTGCCTTGCGGAGGCGCTGGAGCCCCTGAAGCCCGATTACGACCTGATCCTCCTCGACGTGCCGCCGGCCGCGGCGGCGCTCACCGTCTGCGCCCTCATGGCGAGCGACGGGGTGATCATCCCCACCACCCTCGATCCGCTCGGCCTGGAGGGCGTCCGGCAATTCGCCCGCTCCTACCACAGCCTGATGCTCCAGCACGGGGCGGCGGTGCGGGGCTTCGCCATCGCGCCGATGCGCATCGACCTGCGCTCCAACGTCGAGAAGGACGTGCTCGGCCAGTTGCGCACGAGCTTCGGGCCGGGGCAGATGATCCGCGGCGTGCGCACCGACATCGCGGTGAGCGAGGCCTTCGCGCGGCGCCAGCCGGTGCGGCGACACCGCGCCCGGGCCCGGGCGGCGGAGGATTTCCGCGGCGTCGCCGCCGATGTCGTGCGCCGCTTCTCGGTCGAGGCGCGGGAATCCTTCCCGGTCATGCGCGGCCGGGTCGAGGGCTTCGTGCGCACGCCCTGGATGTGAGCCTGCGCGCGCCCGCGGCCGCGTCGCATTTATCTGCGACGCGGCGGTTTCCCCTTCGGGACAAAATGCTCTAGAGCAGCAGCCATTCGTCGACCGGATGTCGCCCTAGTCCCTTGATGGTGCCGCCTTTTCTGCAGCGCCCCGGCATTCGCTCCGTCCGGGGAGCGTTGAGGAACGCCGCATGACCGCAAAACCCCCCAGCCGTGGCGGCCGCCCGCAATCCGGCCCCGCCGGACGCCGGCCCGCACGCCCGCGCACCGGCCCGCGCAATACCGCGCGCGACGCCGCCGAGCGCGCCGCCGGCGGGCGCGACCTGAGCGACGCCGCGCCCTGGGCCCGGGACGAGGGCGGCGCCCCCGCGGCCAAGCCCGCCGTCCAATCCAAGCCCGCGGTCCAATCCAAGCCCACGGCCCACTCCACCGCCAAGCCTTCCCGCAAGTCCACCGGCACACCCGACTCGAGGTCCGCCTCCAAGCCCGCCGCGCCCCGCGCGGCACGGCCGGCGCCCGCGGCCGGCGCAAGGCCCGCCCCGGCGCCCCAGCCGGGCCCGACCCGCCGGGAGCTGCGGGAGGCCACCGCCGCCGCCCTGGCGACGGGCGTCCAGACCCTGGAGGTGACGGCGGACGAGGCGGGCCTGCGCATCGACCGCTTCCTCGCGGCACGCTTCCCGCAATTGCCCTTCACCCGCATCCAGAGCCTCGTGCGCAAGGGCGAGTTGCGGGTGAACGGCAAGCGCGCGAAGGCGGCCGACCGGGTCGAGCCCGGGGCGAGCGTGCGCGTGCCGCCGCTCAAGCTCGACGCCGCTCCCCCCGGACCGAGCCCCGCCAAGGCGGAGAGCGACCTCGCCTTCCTGCGCTCCCTGGTCCTCTACGAGGACCAGGACATGATGGTGCTCAACAAGCCCTTCGGCCTCGCGGTCCAGGGCGGCTCGGGCACCAAGCGGCACGTGGACGGGCTTTTGGAGGCCATGCGCACGCCGGACGGCCAGAAGCCGCGCCTCGTCCACCGCCTCGACAAGGACACGGCGGGCTGCCTCGTCATCGCCAAGACGCGGCTGGCCGCCGCGACCTTGGCCAAGACCTTCCGCTCGCGGGCGGCGCGCAAGATCTACTGGGCGCTCGCCGCCGGCGTGCCGCGGGTGCGCCAGGGCCGGGTCTCGACCTACCTCGCCAAGGAGGAGGTCGGCGACGCGGATGCCCGCATGCGGATCGCCCAGCACGGCGACGAGGGGGCGAGCCACGCGCTCACCTACTACGCGGTGGTCGATCAGGCCGGCCAGAAGCTGTCCTGGCTGTCGCTGAAGCCGGTGACCGGGCGCACGCACCAGCTGCGCGCCCACGCGGCCCATATCGGGCACCCGCTCGTCGGCGATCCGAAATACTTCGACATCGAGAACTGGGAGCTGCCGGGGGGCCTGCAGAACCGCCTGCACCTGCTCGCCCGCCGCATCGTGATCCCGCATCCGCGCACCAACAAGCCCGTCGACGTGACGGCGCCGCTGCCGCCGCACATGGCGCAGAGCTGGAACCTGCTCGGCTTCGACGCGGGCCGCTACGACCCGATCGTCGAGGCGCCCGAAGGCTGACGCGGCGAAGGCTGACGCAGCGGGCGCGACCGGGCCTTGGCAGGATCCCGCCGTGCCTTATCTTCCCGCGCGGTGCCGTCGCGCGGGATCCGCGGCCCGTCGATCTTGTCCGGAGAGAGAGCCTCAACGCCATGCGACCCGGCCCGATGAGATCCGTCGCGCTCGCCTGTCTCGGCCTGCTCGGATTCGCCGCCGCGGCGCTGCCCCCGGCCGTGTCCCTGGCCCAGGCGCCGCCGGCCGCCCCGCCGCCGCAGATCGAGACGACTCAGGCGGCCCCTCCGCCCGTCACCGCCCCGGCTCCCCCCGCCGCCGCTCCGGCCCCGCGGGGCGACGGGCGCGGCGCGGGCCGCGCGAAGCGCCGCATCTCCTACGCCGCCTGCAATCGCGCCGCCCTGCGCCGCAATCTGAAGGGTGGGGCGCGGCGCCGCTTCCTGATCCGCTGCCGCCTGGGCTATGAGCGGATCCAGCCGGGGAACCCCGCCCGCACGCGGCCCTGACGGGACCCGCGGCCGGGGCAGGGACGCCCGGGCGAACGGACGGGCCCGCGCGTGATCCTCATCGTCTTCGATGTCGACGGCACCCTCGTCGACAGCCAGCACCTGATCGTGGCCGCGCAGCAGGCGGCCTTCGCCGCCGTCGGCCTGCCGGCGCCGAGCCGCGAGCGGGCCCTGTCGGTGGTGGGCCTGTCGCTGCCCCAGGCCTTCACGGCCCTCGTCGGCGCGGACGGCCCGGTGACGGCGCTCGCCACCCACTACAAGGAGGCCTTCGGGCGCCTGCGCGCCGAGGCGGCCCTGCGCGAGCCGCTCTTTCCCGGCGCCGCCGACCTGGTGGCGCGCCTGCACCGCACGCCGGAGGTGCTGCTCGGCATCGCCACCGGCAAGTCGCGGCGCGGCGTCGACCATCTCCTGCGCGCCTATGGCTGGGAGGCGTGGTTCTCCACGATCCAGACCGCGGACGATGCCCCCTCGAAGCCGCACCCGGCGATGCTCCAGCAGGCGATGGGGGAGGTGGGGCTGTCTCCCCCCGACACGCTGATGATCGGCGACACGACCTACGACATGGTGATGGCGCGGGGCGCCCAGGTGCTGCCGATCGGGGTCGCCTGGGGCTACCACACGGTGGAGGCCCTGACCGCCGCGGGCGCCCAGCAGGTGGTCGGGTCCTACGCGGAGCTCGATGCGGTGCTGGATGGACGGCTCCCGGGCTGATCGCACGCGGCGCCTCGCATCGGAGCCCGCAACACCCTATCTGCCAGCCATGACCGACGACACCTCCCGCGACGATTCTCCCCGCGACGGCACCCTGCGCGACTGGCTCGGCCAACCCGATCCGGACGTCGATCCCCTGCGCGCCGCCCGGCAGGCCGGGAAGCCCGCCCTGCCCAAGCGCTTCTATGCCGAGGCGGGCGTCGCCGCGGCGGAGGACGGGCACCGGCTCGTCCTCGACGGCCGCCCCGCCCGCACGCCGGGCCGCCGCCTCATCGCAGTGCCGCAGGCCGCTGTGGCCGAGGCCCTGGCGGAGGAATGGGGGGCGCAGGAGACGGTCATCGATCCGGCCCGGATGCCGCTGACGCGCCTCGTCAACACCGCCCTCGACGGGGTGGCGGAGCGGCGCGAGGCGGTGGCCGAGGATGCGGCGCGCTACGCGGGCTCGGATCTCCTCGTCTACCGGGCCGGCGATCCGGCGCGGCTGGTGGCGAGCCAGGCGGCGGCCTGGGATCCCGTGCTCGACTGGGCGCGCACGGATCTCGGCGCCCGCTTCATGCTCAGCGAGGGCGTGATGCACGTGGCGCAGCCGGAGGAGTCGCTGCGGGCGGTGCGGCAGGCCGTCGATGCGGTCGGGAGCCCGCTCGCGCTCGCCGGGCTGCACGTGATGACGACGCTGACGGGCTCGGTGCTGCTCGCCCTCGCGGTCCTGCGCGGACGCCTCACGGCCGAGGAGGCCTGGGCGGCGGCGCAGGTGGACGAGACCTTCCAGGCCAGCGTGTGGGGACGCGACGAGGAGGCGGAGGCACGCCGGGCCCTGCGCCGCGAGGAGTTCATGGCCGCAGCCAAGCTGGTCGCGCTGACGGCGTGACCGGTCGCCCGGGAACCGCCGCGGTCCCCTCTCTCCGATACCCTCTCCCATCCCCTCTCCCATGGGGATGATCGCATTCACCCGTCGCCGGATGAAGCGCGGGCTTCTCCTCTCCCCGCGTGCGGGGAGAGGGCACGCTCACGAGCCGCCGTGTGATACGGTTTCCGGAAGATCACTTTCGGAAACCGTATCACGAGCCCGCGCGGCGCCTGAGCGAGGCCGGTTTCCGCATCGCGAAGCGATCATCCGGAAACCGTATGAACCCGCGATCCCCCGTGAGAGAGGGGATCGCGCGCGCCCACCGTCATCCGCCCCTTCCACGGACGGGCTGCGCCCTCACGCCATCGCGTCGGCCTTCGCGATCAGCGCCTCGGCCATGCGGATCGAGGCGATGTCGATGAGCCGGCCGTCCAGCGAGACGGCGCCGCGGCCGGCCTTGGCGGCCTCCTCCATCGCCGCCAGGATACGGCGGGCCTTGGTCACCTCGGCCTCGCTCGGGGTGAAGACCTCGTTGGCGAGGTCGATCTGCGAGGGGTGGATCGCCCACTTGCCCTCGAAGCCGAGCGCCGCGCAGCGCCGGGCCGCCGAGCGGTAGCCGTCCGGGTCGCTGAAATCGCCGAACGGCCCGTCGATCGGGCGCAGGCCATAGGCGCGGCAGGCCACCAGCATCCGGTTCTGGGCGAACAGCCACGGATCCTGCCAGTGGGTCTCGCGCCGGCCCTCGGCGTCCTTGTCGGTCAGGACCGCGAAATCCGGGTTCACGCCGCCGATCACCGTCGAGCGGGCCCGCGTCGAGGCCGCGTAATCGGCCACGCCGAAGGACATCGCCTCCAGGCGCCGGGAGGATTGCGCGATCGCCTCCACGTTCGCCATGCCGAGCGCCGTCTCGATCAGCACCTCGAAGCCGACCGCCTTCTCGCGCTTCTTGGCCTGCTCGATCTGGGTGACGAGCACGTCGATCGCGTAGACGTCCGCCGGCACGCCGACCTTGGGGATCAGGATCATGTCGAGGCGCGGGCAGGCCTCCACGATGTCCACCACGTCCCGGTACATGTAGTGGGTGTCGAGACCATTGATGCGGATCATCATGGTCTTGTTGCCCCAGTCGATCTCGTTGAGCGCCTGGATGATGTTCTTGCGGGCCTGCTCCTTGTCGTCGGGCGCGACCGCGTCCTCAAGATCGAGGAAGATGACGTCCGCCGCCGACTTGGCCGACTTCTCCATGAAGGTCGGGTTCGAGCCCGGCACCGCCAGTTCCGAGCGGTGCAGCCGGGCCTTGGCCTGCGGGATCAGGGTGAAGCTCATTCGGTTTCCTCCGTGAGAGTTCGTGCTCGTGGTCAGCCCGTCGCGCCGAAGCCGACCGCGATGCAGTTGATGGAGAGCAGGAGCGCGGACTTGATCGCCTCCCGCCTCGTGGCGTCGGTCTCGGCCCGGAAGCGGCGGAGCAGCTCCACCTGCTCGCGGCTGACCTGATTGATCACCGGCAGCCGCTCGGTCAGCCGGCTCCGGTATTGCGGGAAGCGCCCGGCCACCTCGGGGTCGCCGCTCACCCGCACCACCATCGCCCGGGTGAGACGGTACTCCTCCGCGATCATCGCGAAAATCTCCTCGCGCACGGCCTCGTCGGGAACGAGGCTCGCGAAGTCGCGGGCGATGTCGAGATCGACGGTGAGCAGCGTCTTCTCGACCTCGTCGAGGATCAGGCGGAACAGCCGCGACTCCGCGAACATCCGGCGCAGCAGCGCCTCGCCGGCCTCGCCCCGCACGTCGAGGAAGCTCTCGAGGCCGCTGCCGACCCCGTACCAGCCGGTGATGACGTGCCGGTTCTGCGACCACGCGAACACCCACGGGATGGCGCGCAGGTCGGCGAGGCTGCGCGCCCCGAAGCGCCGGGCCGGGCGCGAGCCGATGTTGAGGAGCGCGATCTCGTCGAGCGGGCTCGCGGCGCCGAAATAGGTCACGAGGTCCGGGTGCGACACCAGCTTGACGTAGGCCGCACGCGAGGCGCCGGAGAGCGCCTCCAGGGCGTCGTCGAACTCCGCCTTCCCGGCGAAGGAGGGATCGCGCTCGGAATTGAGCGCATGCGCGAAGACCGAGGAGGCGAGCAGCTCCATCTGGTAGGCGGCAGTGCCGCGGTTGGCGTACTTGAACGACACCACCTCGCCCTGCTCGGTGGTGCGGAAGCGCCCGCGGATCGAGCCCGGGGGCTGGGCGGCGATCGCCCGCCCGGTCGGCGCGCCGCCGCGGCTCACCGAGCCGCCGCGCCCGTGGAAGAAGGCGATCGGCACGCCGGCCTGCTTGCCGATCTCGGTGAGCTTGGCCTGGGCCTTGGCCAGCTCCCAGTTCGACGACACGAAGCCGCCGTCCTTGTTCGAGTCGGAATAGCCGATCATCACCTCCTGCACGCCGCCCTGCCAGCGGGTGGAGCGGCGCACCACCGGGATCTGCAGCAGCTCCTTCATGATCGCGGGCGCGGCGCGCAGGTCGTCGATGGTCTCGAACAGGGGCACGATCGGCAGCGGGCAGATCTCGACGCCGGCCGCGTCGAGGAACAGCCCGGCCTCCTTGGCGAGCAGGTAGACGCCGAGGATGTCCGGCACCGAATGGGTCATCGACAGCACGAAGGCGCCGAAGGCCTCGCGGTCGAGCTGGGTGCGCATCTCGCCGACGAGCCGGAAGGTGGCCAGCGTCTCGCGGGCCTCCTCGGGCAGGGACTGGAACGAGCGCTGGCCTTCGAGGGGACGCGCCAGCTCCTCCAGGAGCCACGCCTTCCAGGCCGGGGCATCGACCTCGGGCGGCGCCGCGTCGTCGCCCCGCCCCTGCGCCCACAGGGCGTGCAGCGCCCGGGTGGTGCGGGTGGTGTTCTCGCGGATGTCGAGGCGCACGGTCGAGAAGCGGAAGATCTCGACCATCCGGCGCACCGGCCGCACGAGGTCGACGGCGAGCGACGGGCACTTGGCGTCGGTGAGGCCCTGCTCCAGCACCCGCAGGTCGTTGATGAGGTCGTCGGCGTCCGAGTAATCCGGCGCGCCGGTGATCGCGTCGCCCTCGTTGCGGGCGATCGTGGCTTCGAGCTTGCGCAGGATGCAGGTCAGGTACTGCCGGTAAAGCTCGCCGGGATTGCGCCGCTCGATGCCGCGCGCATCGCCGCTCTCCGCGAGCTGGCGCGCCAGCTCCGCCTTGAACGAGGCCGGGGCGGGCAGCGAGCGCTCGGTGATCGAGAGCATGCGGCCGAGATGGAGCACGCCGTCCCGGTAGCGGCGCATGCTGGCGAGCGCGTTGCGCCGCAGGGTGGCGCGGGTGACGGAGGCCGTGACGAAGGGGTTGCCGTCCCGGTCGCCGCCGATCCACGAGCCGAACTGGAAGAAGGCCGGCACCTCGAACGTTTCGTCCGGGTAGAACTCGCGCAGGCTCTCCTCCAGGGAGACCATCACCTCGGGCAGCATCTCGAACAGGGTCTCGTCGAAGAAGTGCAGCCCCCAGGCCACCTCCTGCTCGACGCTCGGCTTCTCGAGGTGCAGCTCGCCCGTCATCCAGACGAGTTCGATCTGGTCGCGCAGGTCGGCCATCAGGCCATTGCGCTCGCGCTCGGTCCAGCGCGGCAGCTCCAGCTCGCGCAGGAGCAGGTAGATCCGCCGGAACTTCTCCAGCACCGTGACGCGCTTGCCCTCGGTCGGGTGGGCGGTCAGCGTCGGGCGGATGCGCAGGTCCTTGAGGAGGGCGTGGATTCCGGCGGCCGGGATCCCGTTGTGCACGGCCTCGGCCAGCACGGCGCTGAAGGAGCCGCGCAGGGCGTGGCGCCCGCGCGTCCGCTCCAGATGGCGGCGGCGGCGCATGGCGGTGTTCTGCTCGGCGATCGAGATCAGCTGGAACCAGATGCCCTGCACCTGGAGGGCGCGGGCCATCAGCTCCGGCGAGAAATCCGAGATGTTGGCGTTGCCGTGCAGCACGGATTCGAGTTCCGGCTCGTGGCGGCGGCAGACGTCGAGCAGCGAGTGGAACAGGATGTCGGTCGCCTCGCGGGACGAGGTGCCGGTGATCACGGGCGGCGCGAACGATTGGTCGGTCGCGCCCGCGGTGACGGTATGCGCAAAGTTCATCGTCGGCCCCTTCGGGAACTTGGGGGTGGGATCATCGCGATGCGATCCCTGAGCGTCGGAGGCGAACAGCCCACGGACGAGCGTGCGCGGGATCCCCTCTCCCGGGTGGGAGAGGGGTCGGGGCGAGGGCGGCTCGGCCTCAGGATCAAGCACCAAACGTCGAGCTGGCAGCGGGACGGTTCAGGTTTCCTGCTGAAGCGTCCGTCCCTCACCCCTGCCCCTCTCCCACCCGGGAGAGGGGTTCCCGCGCTCTGTCCGCACGCGGCGATCACAGCATCCGTGATCAGGACGGTCACGCCGCCCGGCGGCGGGTCGCCATCACCTGGGCCATGGTGGAGCCGAACTCGCCGGGGCTCGGGGCCACGGTGAGGCCGTAGGAGCGCATGATCTCGGCCTTCTCGGCGGCGCTGTCGCCGGCCGCCGAGATGATCGCGCCCGCATGCCCCATGCGGCGGCCCTTCGGGGCGGTGAGGCCCGCGACGAAGCCCACCACCGGCTTCGACATGTTCTCCTTGATCCAGGCCGAAGCCTCGGCCTCCTGCGGGCCGCCGATCTCGCCGATCATCAGCACCGCGTCGGTCTCGGGATCCTCCTCGAACAGGGCGAGGTGGTCGAGGAAGGACGAGCCGTTGATCGGGTCGCCGCCGATGCCCACCGAGGTGGAGATGCCGAGGCCCACCGCCTTCATCTGCGAGGCGGCCTCGTAGCCGAGCGTGCCCGAGCGCGAGATCACCCCGATATTGCCCTTGAGGTAGATGTGGCCGGGCATGATCCCGAGCATCGACTTGCCGGGCGAGATGATGCCGGCGCAGTTCGGGCCCACCACCATGGAGCGGCGCTCCTTGGGGTAGCGGCGCAGGTAGCGCTTCACCCGCATCATGTCCTGGGCCGGGATGCCGTCGGTGATCGAGCAGATCAGCTCGATGCCCGCATCCGCCGCCTCCATGATGGCGTCCGCCGCGAAGGGCGGGGCCACGAAGGTGATGCTGGCCTTGGCGCCGGTCTGCTTCACCGCCTCCTTGACGGTGTTGAAGACCGGGATGCCGAGATGGCTGCGCCCGCCCTTGCCGGGCGTCACGCCGCCGACGACGTTCGAGCCGTACTCGATCATCTCCTTGGCGTGGAAGCTGCCCTTGTCCCCGGTGATGCCCTGGATGAGGATCGGGGTCTTCTCGTCGATCAGGATGCTCATGACTTCGGTCTCCGGGATCTCGGGATCAGGCCGCCGCGCGGGCGCCCTTGACGGCCTGCACGGCCTTCTCGGCGGCTTCCGTCAGGGTGTCGGCGGTGATGAGGTTGAGCCCGCTCTTCTCCAGGATCGCCTTGCCGGCCTCGACGTTGGTCCCCGCGAGCCGGACCACCAGCGGCACGGTGATCTGCACCTCCTGAGCGGCCTGGATGACGCCTTGGGCGATCCAGTCGCAGCGGTTGATGCCGGCGAAGATGTTGACGAGGATCGCCTTGACGTTCGCGTCCGAGAGGACGAGGCGGAAGGCCGTGGCGACGCGCTGCGGGCTCGCGCCGCCGCCGACATCGAGGAAGTTCGCCGGCTCGCCGCCCGCGTGCTTGATCATGTCCATCGTCGCCATGGCGAGGCCCGCGCCGTTGACGATGCAGCCGATCTCGCCCTCGAGGCCAATGTAGTTCAGGTTGTGCTCGGCGGCCTGCGCCTCGCGCGGGTCGCTCTGCGAGGGATCGTACATGTCGGCGATGCTGCGCCGCCGGAACAGGGCGTTGTCGTCGAACGACATCTTGGCGTCGAGGGCGAGCACCCGGTCGTCCTTGGTGACGACGAGCGGGTTGATCTCCAGCATGGTGGCGTCGCAGTCGCGGAAGGCGCGATAGGCGCTCATGATGGTCTTCACCGCGCCGCCGACCTGCTTGATGTCGAGGCCGAGCTGGAAGGCGAGTTCCCGGGCCTCGAATTGCTGCAGGCCCACCGCCGGCTCCACGACGACCTGGAGCAGGGCCTCCGGATCGGTGGCGGCGATCTCCTCGATGTCCATGCCGCCGCGCTGCGAGGCGATGACGCGCACCCGCTCGGCCTTCCGGTCGAGGACGAAGCCGAGATAGAGCTCGCGCTCGAAGGGGTCGGCGGTCTCGATGTAGACGCGCTGGACGGGCTTGCCCTCGGCGCCGGTCTGGTGGGTGACGAGGCGCTTGCCGAGCAGGTCCTTGGCCGCGTCGCGCACCTCGTTGTAGGTCTTGCAGAGGCGGATGCCGCCGGCCTTGCCGCGGGCGCCCGCGTGGATCTGCGCCTTCACGGCCCAGTGCCAGCCGCCGAGCTCGGTGGCGGCGTAGACCGCCTGGTCGGGGCTGAAGGCGACGGCGCCCTTCGGGATCGGCACGCCGAAGCTCGCCAGCAATTCCTTCGCCTGGTACTCGTGCACGTCCATGGTTGCCTCCTCAGGACTTGGTTTCGGCGCGCAGAATCCCGTTCCGGGAGCTGTCCGCGCCCCGGTCGAAGTCTTCGTCGCCACGCCTTTGGGTCATCCGCTCCCGGCCTAGGCCGGGAGCGGGACCGTCAGCTCAGCTTCGTCTTGACGACGTCGTAGGTCTTCTCGGTCAGGGCGTCGGTCCCGGAGAGAAGATCTTCGAGTTCGCGCAGGCGGCCGTCCGCGAAGTCGCGGTCCGTGATGGCCCTGGCGTTGACGTAGACGTTCAACGCGGCGCTGCGCAGGCCCGCCTGGGCGGACAGGACCGCGACGCCCGCGTCGCTGATCACGTTGAGGTTGCCCTTGTCGGCGGTGACCGCCGCGAGGTCGATGACCGCCCGGCAGGCCCGGCAGCAGGCGAGGGGAACGTCGGTGGCTTGGCGCAGGGCGACCTGGATCGCCTCCGTGCGGGCCGCCTTCTCCTCGTCCGTGGCCTTGGGCAGACCGTAGGCGCCCATCACCGCGTCGAAGGCGGCGACGTCCTCGGCGATCATGCCGGTGAGGGCGGCGCGCAGGGATTCCGCCTTCTCGCGGATCCCCTTCAGCTCCTCCTCGACCTCGGCATACTTCTTCTTGCCGATGGTGAGGTTGCAGACCATGGAGACGAGGGCCGCCCCCATGGCGCCGGAGATCGCCGCCGCCCCGCCGCCGCCGGGCGTCGGCTGCTCGCTCGCGAGCCCGTCGAGGAAGCGGGCGATGGTCTCGTGCTCGGCCATCACGCCATCTCTTTCGCGAGGGCGTAGATCTCCTCGGCGTCAAGGAGCGACTCGGTGCTCTCGAACAGCTTGCCGACACAGGCGCGGTGCAGCTTGAGCTTCAGGCCGCCGATGCCGAGCGCGCCGAACACCGCCTTGCCGTGCCGGTCCTTGCCCTTGTCCATGGCGTCGATGCCGCCGAAGCCGAGCGGGGGCTGGGCGTTGTAGTCGGCGAGGAAGCGGATGCTGGACTCGTCCCGCCACGCCTCCTCGGGGAGGAGTTCGAGGCCGATGGCGCCGGCCGAGAAGATCACGTTGGCGCCCTTCACGGCCGCGATGCGCGCGGCGGCATCCGGGGTCTCGAGGCCCCGGACGGCGACGCCGAAGCGCTTCTCGATGGCCCGCGCCGCTTCCTCGGCCTTGGCCTGCGAGCGGCCGGTGAGCACCACCTCGGCGCCCTCGCGGGCGAGGAGCGCGGCCGAGCGCATGCCGACCGGGCCGGTGCCGGCGAGCACCACCGCGCGGCTGCCCTTCAGCGAGCCCGCCGCCTTGGCGACGAGGGCGACGCCCGCCGCCGCCGTGGTGTTGGAACCGTTCGAGTCCAGCATCGCCGAGACGCGGAAGGGGCCGAAGAAGCGCTTCTTCACCGCCTCGAACACCACCTCGCCGGCCGCCATGCTGCCGCCGCCGACGAAGATCGCCGTGGACTTCTTCTCCGAGCCGCCGCGGGTGTAGATCGTGCCGTCGACCAGGGCGCCGACATTCTCCGGGGTGACGTTGCCGTAGCCCGTGATGTTGTCGGCGCCGCCGTCGTAGCCGACGACCGTGTCGAACACGCTCGGCATGGCATCGGTATCGAACTGGAACAGAAGCTTCTTCATCATCCAACCTCTGGCCGCTGGTGCGGCATGGGCCGCCGGCGCGGCGTGGGCCGCTTGCGGCTCGCGTTTCCTCCGAGGCGTCGCCGGGCCGCCCATGCGCCCGACCCGCCCCGGTCCCCTTGTCTTTAGCCTCGGCCGCGGCCTCGGCGCGCCTTATTCCACCACGTTCTGCGGCTTGCCGGCCACGAAGGCCTCGACGTTGTCGACGAGCTGGTCGGAGAGGATCTGCATCGCCTCCTTGCTGGCCCAGGCCACGTGGGGCGTGACGATCAGGTTCGGCAGGTCGAGGTCGAGCAGGACGTTGCCGTTGACCGGCGGCTCGGTGGTGAGCACGTCGAAGCCCGCCCCCGCGATGGTGCCGTTCTTGAGCGCCTCCGCCAGCGCCGCCTCGTCCACCAGCCCGCCGCGGGCGGTGTTGATGAGGATGGCGTCGCGCTTCATCTTCGCGAGTTCGTCCCGCCCGATCATGTTGCGGGTCTCGGGCGTGAGCGGCGCGTGGAGCGTGATGACGTCGCTCTCGCGCAGGATCGTCTCGAAATCGACGAGGCCCTCCTGCGGGAAGACGTCGTAGGCGATGACCTCCATGCCGAGCGCCTCGGCGCGCTTGCCGATCGACTTGCCGAGCGCCCCGTAGCCGACGATGCCGAGCGTCGAGCCGGCGATGTCGCGGATCGGGTAGTCGAAGTAGCAGAACTGCCGCGACTTGTTCCAATCCCCCCGGCGGGTCGAGATCGCGTAGGGCACGATGGCGCGGCGCAGGGCGAAGATCAGCGCGACGACGTGCTCGGGCACGGTGTTGAAAGCGTAGTTGCGGATGTTGACGACCGTGATGCCCTGCTCCTTGGCCACGGCCTTGTCGACGATGTCGGTGCCGGTGGCGGCGACCGCGATCAGCTTGAGCTTGGGGAGCTGGCGCAGGGTGTCGGCCCGCATCGGCACCTTGTTGACGATCGCGATCTCGGCGTCCTTGAGGCGCTCGACGATCTGGTCCGGCGCGGTGACGTCGTACTCCTTGTAGGTGTGCGGGAAACTGAACTCCCGCACCGTGGCGTCGAGCGTCTCGCGGTCGAGGAAGACGATCGTGTGGGACATGGGGCGTGGTCCTCCGAATGGCCTCGCGCGGGGAAGCGGGGCCGCGGGTCCGACCTACCAGACCCGCGGCGGATTGCTCAGACCCGGACGACGCCGTCGGAGTGGTTGCGGTCGAAGATCCCGGCCTCGCTCGGGCGCTTGTCCTTGGCGAGGATGGTCTCGCGGAAGTGCTGCTGCGCCGCGCCGACGCCGCTGCCGGGCTGGATCTTGATGCCGGCATCCAGCATCGCCATCTCGGCGCCCGCGAGCGCGCCCAGCAGCATCAGGTCGTTGAGGTCACCGAGGTGGCCGATGCGGAAGACCTTGCCGGCGACCTTGGACAGGCCCGCGCCGAGCGCGAGGTTGTAGCGGCGGAAGGCGATGTCGATCACCTCTGCACCGTTGATGCCCTCCGGCACCACGATGGCGCTCACCGTGTCGGAGTACCACTTGGGCTCACGCGCGCACAGGCCGAGGCCCCAGGCCTTCACGGCGGCGCGGCAGCCATCGGCGAGCACCCGATGGCGCTCGAAGACCCGCTCCAGCCCCTCCTCGAACAGGCAGGCCATGGCCTCGCGCAGGCCGTAGAGCAGGGGGAGGGCCGGCGTGTAGGGGAAGTAGCCGGTGGCGTTCGCCTTCGTCATGTCGGCGAAGTCGAAGTAGACGCGGCGGCACTCGGCGCCCTTGGTGGCGGCGAGCGCCTTGGGGCTGACGCAGACGATGCCGAGGCCGGCCGGCAGCATCAGGCCCTTCTGCGACCCGGTGATGGCGCAGTCGACGCCCCATTCGGAGGCGCGGAAGTCGATGCTGCCGATCGAGGACACGCCGTCCACGTAGAGCAACGCCGGGTGGTTCGCCGCGTCGATGGCCTTGCGCACCGCGCCGATGTCGCTGGTGACGCCCGTGGCGGTCTCGTTGTGGACGATGAGCACGGCCTTGATGCGGTGCTCGCGGTCGGCGCGCAGGGCCTCCTCGATCCGGTCCGGATCGGCGCCCGTGCCCCATTCCTCGTCCTGGATCACCACGTCGAGGCCGACGCGCTGGGCGAGGTCGATCCACAGGGTGCTGAACTGGCCGAAGCGCGAGGCGAGCACGCGGTCGCCGGGCGAGAGGGTGTTGGTCAGCGCCGCTTCCCAGGCGCCGGTGCCGCTCGACGGGAAGATGAAGACCTGCCCGTCCTTCGACTTGAAGACCTTCTTCAGGTTCTCGAACAGGGGCAGCGTCAGATCCGGGAACGATGACGAGCGATGGTCCTCCATCGGCACGATCATCGCGCGCTGGACGCGCTCCGGCACGTTGGTCGGCCCCGGCACGAAGAGGAAGTTGCGACCCGGCCGTCTCGATCCTGCCATGTTGTCCTCCAGTTTCCTTCACCGTCGTCAGCGTCGAGACCCGGTCGGGCTCGTATCGAGCCCCGCTTGGGCTCGCGGGGGAAAGCCTCAGGCGCGGCTGGCCGCGCCGGCCGGACGGATCATCTGTCGATGCTGGAGCGCCCTCGGGATCTGAAGGATCGGGAACCCGATCCCCCTTGGTGCGCTTCCCATCCGGTTCGTTCTTGGTCACGCAGGCCGTGCCCGGGCCTGTCCGGGTGCGCCCTGCGTGTCGGGGTTGACTATGGGTGCGGCCGGACCAGAAGGAAAACTGAAAAATCTGTTCAGGTCGTTCAAAATATTCGAATATGTACTTTAGACCGGGGATTGCGGCCCTTCCGGAGGCCCGTCCGGCCGAAGGTCGGGCTTGCACCACAGAGGCCGTCCGGCCTGCCCCAGTCGAGACTCAGCACATCCGGAGAACCGGATCGCGTCTTTTGCGTTGAATGAGTCAGCTATTCCTCAGTCGGAGGGCCAGACGTGCTGATGAAATCTCTGATGATCGCCGGCCTCGTGGTTGCCGGAGCCGGCCTCGCCCCGAGCGGCGCCCAGGCCAAGGATGCGAGCCTCGCCGCGGCCGGCCTTCAGCCCGTGGAGGTGGTGGGCTTCTCCGGCAGCGTGCCGAAGGGCATGCCGCTCTTCGTGGCGCTGCCGCGCCTGGCGCCGGGCGCCGAGGTCGATCTGCGCAGCGTCGACGGCAGCGGCCTCGTCGCCTTCGGCCGCTCGATGCCGGCGGCGCTCGACCCGAACGCGGAGATCGCGACGGGGACGGTCGGGAAGTAGGGATGATGGGGTGTGGGCGCGGGGACCTCTCCCCCGCACCGGGCCACGCAGTCCTCTCACCCGATGAGGCGCTGTCCTCTCCCCAGCCGCGACACGGCTGTCCGGGGACAAGACGGGTACGGGGAACCCCTCTCCCGCGTGGGAGAGGGGAGAGGCGCCCCTCTTTTCCCGGACAGCCATAGGTAAAAGGAGAGGTGCGTTCAGGCGGAGGAACGGAGCCATGCTCGCCCAGGCGGGAGGAGGTCTCCGCGCCACGGTCTGCCTGGGCAGGGCCCATCCTGAGCCGCCCGATCGGTCGTCGGGAAGCCGATGAATTCGCCCGCAGCGATCGCTGGCCTCAGCTCAGCCAGCAGCATCGACCGGTCGCACACGATGTCAGATATCCCTCAGGCGGGACGCCGAGCGACGGCCGAGGCCCGAGATGCCTCGCATGATCATCACGATGTTCGAGGGATCACGATATTCGAGGGAGGCGGAGGGATGGTGGAGCCAGGCGGGATCGAACCGCCGACCTCTTGAATGCCATTCAAGCGCTCTCCCAGCTGAGCTATGGCCCCATTCCACGACCACGGCGCCTGGAACCGCCGCGGGGTCTCGCACTCAAAAAGGCCGCTGAGGCGGCCCTGTCAAACCCGGCACAACCGGAAGGAAGCTGGTGGAGCCAGGCGGAATCGAACCGCCGACCTCTTGAATGCCATTCAAGCGCTCTCCCAACTGAGCTATGGCCCCACTTGAAAACCGCGGCGGTTGGGTCGCCAGCGGTGCCGCCGGAGCCGTCCCTTCGGGGCGGCGTCGTTCGGTGGCGGCTGTATATGAGGCCGCCGCGGCGGACACAAGCCCCTCTGGCGACCTTCTGCGAAGTTTTCGTGACCGGGCCGAATTCGCGAGGCCCGGTCACGCCTTAGCCGAGCCCTACGACTCCTCGTCGGTCTCGATGTCGCCGTCGATGAGATCGGAGACGTCGTCGCCGCCCTCCTCGTCCTCCTCCAGGAAGGTGTCGTCGTCGCCGCCGGTGTCGCCCACCTCGGCGTCATCGTCCACGGACGTGTCGGCACCCTCCTCCACGGCCTCGACTTCGTCGAGGGAGACCATCTCCGGCCCGCTCGTCTCTTCGTCGCTCTCGTCATCCGGCTGCGCGCGATTGGCGATCGCGGGGGCGGGCACGCGGGTCGAGGCGAGGGCCGCGATCTGGTAGACCGTGCCGCATTTCGGGCAGGTGGCGGGGTCTCTGTTGAGGTCGTAGAACTTGGCGCCGCAGCTCATGCACTGGCGCTTCAAGCCGAGTTCCGGTCTGGCCACGGTTCGAAAGCCTTCGAGATATCGTCGGGAAAGGGCCCGTTAGTCGGGGGCGGTGCCGGTGTCAAATCGCGCGCGCCGCGGGCGGATGACGCCGCCCCGCCCACGTGGTAACGACCCGCCGCTCTTGCTAGCCCTCTGCCAGCCCTTCGCCAGCCCCTCCGACCAGGCAGCCCGCCGTGTCCCACGCCTCCACCCCGTCTCCCATCACCGCCCGGGCCGGGACGCCCCTGCGGGGCCGTCTGCGCCCGCCGGGCGACAAGTCGATCTCGCACCGGGCGATGATCCTAGGCCTGCTCAGCATCGGCGAGACCCGCGTCGAGGGCCTGCTCGAAGGCGACGACGTGCTGCGCACAGCCGCCGCCGCCAGGGCGCTCGGCGCCGGGATCGACCATGACGGGCCGGGGCGCTGGCGGGTGCGCGGCGTCGGCATCGGCGCCCTCACCGATCCCGCGGGCGTCCTGGATTTCGGCAATGCGGGCACCGGCTCGCGCCTGATGATGGGCGTGGTCGGCGGCCAGCCGGTCACCGCGACCTTCGACGGCGACGCCTCCTTGCGCAAGCGGCCGATGCGCCGGATCCTCGACCCGCTGGTGCGGATGGGCACGGTGGTCGTGTCGCAGGAGGAGGGCGGGCGCGTGCCCCTCACCCTGCGCGGGCCCGACGAGGCGATCCCGATCACCTACGAGACCCCGGTCGCCTCGGCGCAGGTGAAATCGGCGGTGCTGCTGGCGGGGCTCAACGCGCCCGGCACCACCACGGTGATCGAGGCGGCGGCGACGCGCGACCACACCGAGCGCATGCTGCGCCTGTTCGGCGCCGAGGTGAGCGTCGCCACGCACGGGCCGGAGGGCCACGGCCGCGCCATCGCGCTCACCGGCCAGCCCACCCTGCGGGCGGCCGACGTGGTGGTGCCGGCCGATCCCTCCTCGGCCGCCTTCCCGGTGGTCGCGGCCCTGCTCGTGCCGGGCTCGGACGTGGTGATCGAGGGCGTGATGATGAATCCGCTCCGCACCGGGTTGATCACCACGCTCCTGGAGATGGGCGCCGACATCACGCGGCTCAACGAGCGCGAGGAGGGCGGCGAGACCGTCGCGGATCTGCGCGTGCGGGCGAGCCGCCTCACGGGCGTGACCGTGCCGCCCGAGCGCGCGCCCGCGATGATCGACGAGTACCCGGTGCTCGCCGTCGCCGCCGCCTTCGCGGAGGGCACGACGCGGATGCAGGGCCTGCACGAGCTGCGGGTGAAGGAATCGGACCGCCTCGCCGCGGTGGCGGCGGGGCTCAAGGCCAACGGCGTCGCGCATGGGGTGGAGGGTGACGACCTGATCGTCCACGGCGACGGCGGCCCGGCCCCGGGCGGCGGCACGGTGGCGACGCATCTCGACCACCGCATCGCCATGGCGTTCCTGGTGATGGGCTTGGCGAGCCGCGACCCGGTCACCGTCGATGACGGGGCGATGATCGCGACGAGCTATCCCGCCTTCCTCGCCGACCTGCGGGGCCTCGGCGGTGGCTTCGCGGATTGAGGAAGGATCGGGCGTGACGCGCGTGGAAGTCGAGATGGTGATCGCGATCGATGGGCCGGCCGCCTCGGGCAAGGGGACCCTGGCCCGGCGGCTCGCCCTGCATTACGGCCTGCCGCATCTCGACACCGGGCTCCTCTACCGTGCGGTGGCCCTCGCGCTCCTCGATGCCGACCGCGACCTCGCGGATCCGGCGGCCGCGGAGCAGGCGGCCCGCGCGCTGCGGGCCGAGTCCCTCGGGGATGCGCGGCTGCGCGAGCGCGCCATGGGGGAGGCGGCCTCCGTCGTCTCGGCGATCCCCGCGGTGCGGGCGGCGCTCCTCGACTGGCAGCGCCGCTTCGCCGCCTCGCCCGGCGGCGCGGTGCTGGACGGGCGCGACATCGGCACCGTGGTCTGCCCCGACGCCCCCGTGAAGCTGTTCGTCACGGCCTCGCCCGAGGAGCGCGCCAACCGCCGCCACCGGGAACTCGGGAGCCGGGGCGAACCGGTGGCCTTCGAGGCGGTGCTCGCCGACATCGTCCGCCGCGACGCCCGCGACGCCGACCGGGCGGCGGCGCCGCTGCGCGTCGCCGAGGATGCCGTGGTGATCGACACGACCGAACTCGACGCGGAGGGCGCCTTCCGGGCGGCGACCGCGGTGGTGGATGCGCGCCGGCGGCGCGGACACGAGACCTGATGCGGGGCGGCCGGGCGGAGCGAGGATCCTCGTCCGGCCCGGACGCCCCGTCAGCCGCAGGGGGCGCCATGTACCTGGTCACCTTTCACGGCACGGTGCTCTGCAAGACGATCATGAATCGTCTTCAGCACCAATCCCTCGACCGCAAGAAGATCACGAGCTCCCTCCTGTCGATCGACTTCGACGCGGAAGCGGCGCGGCGGCTGCGCGACTATGACGGCGAGGTCGAGATCGGCGGCGGGCCGCTCGGCGGCTACCGCGCCATCCCGCATTTCCGGCTCGGGCACGTGCTGCGCAAGGATGGACGCTATCTCTGCGCCGTCGACAAGGATGGCGCGCTCATCACCACCGAGGTGCCGGGCGTGTGGGAGGTGTTCCACTTCGCCGAATCCCTGGGCGAGCCGCGCGCGCATGGCTCGCCCGAGGAGGAGAACCGGCGTTTCGCCGCCCGGGTGGCGCAGCTCCAGGCCGAGGGCAAGGCGGTCAAGCTCTATTGCGGGGCCGGGCGGCTGCCGCGGCGGGGCTTCCTCAACCTCGACGTCACGCCGATGCTCCCGGCCTTCTCCACGACCGATTACGACGATTACTTCATCTTCGATTTCTGCGACCGGCGCTGGCAGATCCCGAACGACAGCGTCGACTACGTCTACCATGAGGACTTCATTGAGCACATCGACCAGACGAACCAGTTCCAGTTCCTGGCGGAGAGCCGGCGGGTGATGAAGCCCGGGAGCTGGCAGCGGGTCAACACGCCGAACCTGATCTGGGCGATGCGCCACCACTCCGATTTCAACCGCGGCCTGGAGGGCGTCTATACGGGCGAGCGGCAATGGGGGCACATCGCGATCCTCACGCGGGACCTGCTCGCGGCCATGGCGAGGACGGTCGGGTTCAGGGAGGTGCATTTCACCGGGCGCGACGGCGGACGTTCGCCCCACGCCGTCCCGGACATCCGGCCGGGAGCCGACCGGCCCGACATCGAGGGCAACATCTTCGCCGATCTGCTGAAGTGATACGGTTTCCGGAAGATCACTTTCGGAAACCGGATCACGAGCCCGCGCGGCGCCTGAGCGAGGCCGGTTTCCGCATCGCGAAGCGATCATCCGGAAACCGTATGATGCGCGGCGGACGCAACCCGCCCCTCACGTGAAGGGCTGAGAGTCAGGCCCCCCGGGGCTTCGCCCGCCGGGTCGGCGGGGCGGTGAGGGGGTCTTCCGGCCAGGGATGCTTCGGATACTGGCCGCGCATGTCGGAGCGCACGGCCGCCCAGGAGCCGCGCCAGAAGCCCGGCAGGTCGCGGGTGATCTGGATCGGGCGCTGGGCCGGGGAGAGCAGGTGCAGCAGCAGCGGCACCCGCCCGCCGCCGATGGTCGGATGGGCCGCGAGCCCGAACAATTCCTGCACGCGCACCGCCAGCACCGGCTCCTCGGCCCCGTAATCGACCGGGATGCGCGAGCCGGTCGGCACCTCGAGATGGGTCGGCGCCTCCGCATCGAGGCGCGCGCGCAGGTTCCAGGGCAGGAGGGCATGGAGCGCCTCGGCGAGGCGGTCGGGACCGATCTCGTCGAGGCGGGTGAGGCCGACGAGATGCGGCGCGAGCCAGTCCTCGGCCGTGGCGCCGAGCGCCGCGTCGGACAGGTCGGGCCAGGGCTCGCCCTCGGCCCGGCGCAGGAACTGCACCCGCTCGCGCCACTGCGCCGCCGCCTTCGACCAGGGCAGGGCGGAAAGCCCGAGATCCGCGACGCCGCGGGCGAGCAGCCGCGCGCTGTCCGCGTCCGCCGGCACCGGCAGGACGCGCTCGCCGAGCACCAGCGCCCCGAGGCGGCGCTGGGCCCGGGCGCGCAGGGCGCGGGCGCCCGCATCGAAGGCGACGCTGGTGCGGGCCTCGATCCGGTCGGCGAACAGGGCTTCGATGGCGTCGAGGGTGATCGGCGCCGCCGCCAGGATGCGGGCGGCGGAGGCCTTGCCGACGATCTCCGCCACCGCGAGGAAGGGCTCGCGGGCGAGCGCCAGGGCGGGCTCCAGGGCCGCGCCGCGGCCATTCGCCAGCACGAACTCGCCGGGCTTTCCGCGGGCGCGGGCGATCCGGTCCGGATAAGCGAGCGCCAGCAGCGCGCCGGGCGCGGGGGACTCGGTCTCGGAGGCGACGGGTCCGGCGGCCCGTGCCCAGCCGGCGGCGAGGCGGCGCATGTCCTCGGCCCGGCCGGAGCGGTCGCGCCGGAAGCGCTCGACCCGCTCGGTCAGGTCGACGGCGTCGCCCCCGAGCCCGCGCTCGACCAGCACCGCCGCGAGATCGGCCGCGTCCCGGGCCGCCGCGCGCCCCCGCGCCCCCGCCGCCACCACCATGCGGGCGAGGCGCGGCGGCAGGGGCAGGGCCCGCAGGCGCTCCCCCTCGGGCGTCAGGCGCCCGTCCGCGTCGAGGGCACCGAGACCGCCGAGCAGCGCCTTCGCCTCGGCGAGGGCCGGAGCGGGGGGCGGATCGAGGAAGGGCAGGGTGGCGGGATCGGCGACGCCCCAGGCGGCGGCGTCGAGGACGAGGCCGGCGAGGTCGGCCGAGAGGATCTCCGGCTTGGTGAAGGGCTCCAGCGCCCCCGTCGCCGCCTCGGCCCAGAGCCGGTAGCAGATGCCGGGCTGCGTGCGCCCGGCGCGGCCCCGGCGCTGATCGACCGAGGCGCGCGAGGCCCGGACCGTGACGAGGCGGGTGAGGCCGAGATCGGGCTCGTAGACCGGCACCCGGGCGAGCCCGGAATCCACCACCACCCGCACGCCCTCGATGGTGAGCGAGGTCTCGGCGATCGAGGTCGCGAGCACCACCTTGCGGCGGCCGGGCGGGCTCGGGCGCACGGCGCGGTCCTGCTCGGCCCGGTCGAGGGCGCCGTAGAGCGGCGCGAGATCGACCTCCGGAAAGGCGCCGAGGCGCCCTTCGAGGAGCGTCGCCACGCGGCGGATCTCCCCCTGGCCCGGCAGGAAGGCCAGCACCGAGCCGGGCTCCGCCCGCAAGGCCCGCTCGATCGCCTCGGCCATCGCCTCCTCGATGCGCCGGTTCGGGTCGCGGTCGAGGTAGCGGGTCTCGACCGGGTGGGCCCGGCCCTCCGAGGCGATGACGGGAGCCTCCCCCATCAGGCGGGCCACCCGCGCCCCGTCGAGGGTCGCCGACATGGCGACGAGCCGCAGATCCTCACGCAACCCCCCTTGGGCGTCGAGGGCGAGGGCGAGGCCGAGATCCGCGTCGAGGGAGCGCTCGTGGAACTCGTCGAACAGCACCGCGGCGACGCCCGACAGTTCCGGATCGTCGAGGATCATGCGGGCGAAGACCCCCTCGGTGACGACCTCGATCCGGGTGCGGCCCGACACCTTCGAGCCGAGCCGGACCCGCAGGCCCACCGTGTCGCCGACGCGCTCCCCGAGCGTCTCGGCCATGCGCTCGGCCGCCGCCCGGGCGGCGAGCCGGCGCGGCTCCAGTACGATGATCCGCCCGTCCCCGCGCCAGGACGCGTCGAGCAGGGCGAGGGGAACGCGGGTGGTCTTGCCGGCCCCGGGCGGCGCGACCAGCACGGCGTTGGGGCCGGCGGCGAGGGCGGCCTGGAGGTCGCCGAGGACGGCGTCGATCGGCAGGGCGGGAGCAGCGGCGGGAGCAGCGGACATGCGGCCCGCATGGCCGGGCCCGGCCCGCGATGCAAGCCCGGCCGGGGCCGCCCGGACCTGCCCTAATGTTCTTCGCGAGGTGACGGAACAGAAGCGGCGGCCAAGACTTTGTAGCGACAGAACGGCGGCACGATCCGCCGTCCGGAGATCCAGTCGATGCGAATCCTTACCCTGTCCCTCGCGGCGGCGACGCTCGCGGGTGCTCTGTCCCTGTCCACCGCGCCGGCCTCGGCCGCCGTCACCGGGCCGACCGCCGTCTCGCAGAACGGCGGCATGATCGAGCAGACGCGGATGACCCACCGCGAGATGCGCCGCCACCGCACGATGCACGGCCGCGGCGTGAGCCGCCGGATGATGCAGCAGGACATCAACGCCCGGAACCCGTCGCGCCCCGGCTACCAGCAGCAGAAGGGCAACACGAGCGGCGGCCCGGCTTACTGAGCCGCCTCATGCGAAAACGGGATCCCGGAGGTTCCGGGATCCCGTTGCGCGGCCGGATCGGCTCAGCCGCCGATGTTGAAGGCCGCCAGCGCCGCCATGTTAACGAGGTCGGTGTCGGTGGCGCCGAGCGAGGCGATCTGAACCGGCTTGTCGAGGCCGACGATCAGCGGCCCGAGCACCTGCGCGCCGCCGAGTTCCTGCAGCATCTTCGTGGAGATCGAGGCCGAGTGGAAGGCCGGCATCACCAGCACGTTGGCGGGCTGCTTGAGCCGGCTGAACGGATACTGGGCCAGCACGTCCTTGTTGAGCGCCACCTCGGCCGACATCTCGCCGTCGTACTCGAAATCGACCCGCATCCCGTCGAGGATCTTGACCGCCTCCTGCACCTTCTCGGCGCGCTCGGCCTTGGGATGGCCGAAGGTCGAGAAGGACAGCATGGCGACGCGCGGCTCGTAGCCGAGGCGCCGGGCGACGCCCGCGGCCTCGACGGCGATGCCGGCGAGTTCCTGGGCGTTGGGCATCTCGTGGATCGCCGTGTCGGCGACGAGCACGACGCGCCCGCGCGCGAGGCAGAGCGAGACGCCGATCACCCGGTGGCCGGGCTTGGGATCGATGACGTGGCGCACGTCGTCGAGGGCGACCGAATAGTTGCGGGTCGCCCCCGTCACCATCGCGTCCGCGTCGCCGAGCGCCACCATGGAAGCCGCGAAGTGGTTGCGGTCCTGGTTGATCAGCCGCTGGCAGTCGCGGAACAGCAGGCCCTTGCGCTGCATGCGCGCGTAGAGGAACTGCGCGTAGACCGCGTTGCGGTCCGACTTCGCGGCGTTGTGGATCTCGATGTTGTCGCGGCCCGAGAGGTCGATGCCGGCGGCCTCGGCATTGGCCAGCACCCGGTCCTCGCGCCCGACCAGGATCGCGGTGCCGAGCCCCTGGTTGACGAAGGACACGGCCGCCCGGATGACGACCTCCTCCTCGCCCTCCGCGAACACGACGCGCTTGGGGAACTTGCGCACGCGCTCGAAGATGCGGTTGAGGGTGCCGGCGACGGGGTCGCGGCGGGCCGAGAGCTGGGCCCGGTAGCGGTCCATGGAGGGAATCGGCTTCCTCGCCACGCCCGTATCCATGGCGGCCTTGGCCACCGCCGGCGGGATGGTGTGGATCAGCCGCGGGTCGAAGGGCACCGGGATGATGTATTCGCGCCCGAAGCGCGGCCGGGTGCCCTGGTAGGCCGCCGCCACCTCGTCCGGCACGTCCTCGCGGGCGAGCGCCGCCAGCGCCTGCGCGGCGGCGATCTTCATCTCCATGTTGATGGTGGTCGCGCGCACGTCGAGGGCGCCCCGGAAGATGTAGGGGAAGCCCAGCACGTTGTTGACTTGGTTCGGGTAGTCCGAGCGCCCGGTCGCCACGATGGCGTCGTCGCGGACCTGCCCGACCTCCTCGACGGTGATCTCGGGATCGGGATTGGCCATGGCGAAGATGATCGGCTGGGGCGCCATCGAGCGGATCATCTCAGGGGTGAAGGCGCCCTTGACCGAGAGGCCGAACACGATGTCGGCGCCCTCGAGGGCTTCGGCGAGCGTGCGCTTGGCGGTCTCGACCGCGTGGGCCGACTTCCACTGGTTCATGCCCTCGGTGCGGCCGGCATAGACCACGCCCTTGGTGTCGCACAGGACGACGTTGCGGTCGCCGAAGCCCATCGCCTTGAGGAGCTCGATGCAGGCGATGCCGGCCGCGCCCGCGCCGTTCACGACGAGCTTCGCCTCGCGGATGTCGCGCCCGGTGAGGTGCAGGGCGTTGAGCACGCCCGCCGCCGCGATGATCGCCGTGCCATGCTGGTCGTCGTGGAAGACCGGGATGTCCATCAGTTCCCGCAGGCGCTCCTCGATGATGAAGCACTCGGGGGCCTTGATGTCTTCGAGGTTGATGCCGCCGAACGTCGGGCCGAGATAGCGGACGCAGTTGATGACCGCCTCGGGATCCTCGGTGCCGACCTCGAGGTCGAAGGAATCGATGTCGGCGAAGCGCTTGAACAGGACCGCCTTGCCCTCCATCACCGGCTTCGAAGCCAGCGCCCCGCGATTGCCGAGGCCGAGGATCGCGGTGCCGTTCGACACCACCGCCACGAGGTTGCCCTTGGCCGTGTAGTCGAAGGCGAGCGCCGGATCCTCCGCGATGGCGAGCACCGGCACGGCGACGCCCGGCGAATAGGCGAGCGAGAGGTCGCGCTGCGTCGCCATCGGCTTGGTGGCGACGACCTCGAGCTTGCCGGGCCGGCCATGGGCGTGGAACTGCAGCGCCTCCTGGTCGGTGAAGGTCGGACGCGCGCGGCGGCTGGTGGGACGGGACTCGCTCATGCCGGGACCTTCTTCGCCTTTAGTCTGATATGACCATGGGAGAAGTCCCATAGGGCCGAGTGGAGCCGGGCTCAAGCGGTGTCGTGGCATAAACCTGTCGGGTGAGGCGGCCCCGGGATACTCAACTGTCGGCCGTGATAATACCGCTCTCGCGAAACCGGTCCGTCATCCCCATCATCCCCGGGGAGAACCTCCCGGGTGCCTGGAACGGCCGCCGGCCTCTGCTAGTGTCGACCCGATGACGATGGACAGCGACCTCGGCCGGCGCCTGCGCGACGAGCCCCATGAGCCCCATATGCCGTCCCACATGCCGAGCGACGAGGCTCCGCCCCCGCCGCGCGCACGGCGGGGCGCGCCCGCCGCCGCGGATCCCGCGCCCTCGCCCATGATGGCGCAGTACATCGAGATCAAGGCCGCCAATCCGGGCTCGCTCCTGTTCTACCGGATGGGCGACTTCTACGAGCTGTTCTTCGAGGATGCGGAGATCGCATCGCGGGCGCTCGGGATCGTGCTGACGAAGCGCGGCAAGCACGGCGGCGCCGACATCCCGATGTGCGGCGTGCCGGTGGAGCGCGCCGACGACTACCTCCAGCGCCTCATCGCCCTCGGCCACCGGGTGGCGGTCTGCGAGCAGACCGAGGATCCGGCGGAGGCGAAGAAGCGCGGCTCGAAATCGGTGGTGCGCCGGGAGGTGGTGCGCCTCGTCACCCCCGGCACCATCACGGAGGAGCGCCTCCTCGATCCGGCCCGGGCCAACCTCTTGGTGGCGCTGGCGCGCCGCCGCGCCTCGGAGTCCGGCTGGACCTACGGGGTCGCGGCGGTCGACATCTCCACCGGGCGCTTCGCCCTCTCGGAGGTGGAGGGCGGGGCGCTCTCGGCCGAGATCGCGCGGCTCGACCCGCGCGAGATCGTCATGGCGGAGGCGATCCACGCCGATCCGGACCTGGCGCGCCTGTGGCGCGACACCGCGGCCGCGGTGACGCCGCTCGGACGCGGCGAGGCCGATCCGGCCTCGGCCGAGCGGGCGCTGAAGGAGCAGTTCGGCGTCGCCACCCTGGAGGGCTTCGGCGCCTTCACCCGCACCGAGGTCGCAGCGGCGGGCACCGTCCTGCACTACATCGCCCGCACGCAGCTCGGCGCGAAGGTGCCCCTGAGCCCGCCGACCCGGCAGGCCGCGGGCGGCGCCCTCCTGATCGACGCGGCGACGCGCACCAATCTCGAACTCACCCGCACCCTTCAGGGCGAACGGACCGGGAGCCTGCTCGCCGCCATCGACCGCACGGTGGGGGCGGCGGGATCGCGGCTCCTGGCCGAGCGGCTCGCCGGCCCCTCCACCGACCTCGCCCTGATCCGCCGCCGCCACGACGCCGTGGCCTTCCTGGTCAATGAGGGCGCCCTGCGGGCGGAGTTGCGCGCCGACCTCGCCCGGGCCCCCGACATGGCCCGGGCCCTCTCGCGCATCGGCGTCGGGCGCGGCGGACCGCGGGACCTCGCGGCCCTGCGCGACGGGCTCGACGCCGCCCGCAGCATCGCCACGCGGCTCGCCGGGGCGGGGGCGCTGCCGGGCGAGATCGGCAAGGCGGCCCGGCTCCTCGCCACGGTGGGCGAGGACCTCGCCGGGACGCTCGCCGCGGCCCTGGCCGACGAGCTGCCGCTGATGAAGCGCGACGGCGGCTTCGTGCGCGAGGGCTACCGGAGCGAACTCGACGAATCCCGGGTGCTGCAGAGCGATTCGCGCCGCTTCGTCGCCGGGCTCCAGACCCGCTACGCCGAGGAGACCGGCTGCCGCACCCTGCGCATCAAGCACAACAACCTGCTGGGCTTCTTCATCGAGGTGCCGCAGGCGATGGGCGAGACCCTGCTGAAGGATCCCTGGCGGGGGACCTTCGTGCACCGCCAGACCATGGTGGACGCGATGCGCTTCACCAGCGTGGAGCTGGGCGAACTCGAATCGCGCATCGCCAACGCGGCCGGCCGGGCGCTCGCCCTCGAACTCGAGATCTTCGAGGCGCTCTCCACCGCCGTCATGGAGCAGGCCGAGGCGATCACCGCCGCCGCGACCGCCCTCGCCGCCCTCGACGTGGCGGCCTCGCACGCGGAGCTGGCGGTCGAGCTCGACTGGACGCGGCCGGTCCTCGACGACAGCCTGACCTTCCGGATCGAGGGCGCCCGCCACCCGGTGGTGGAGGCCGCCCTGCGGCAGGCGGGCGAGCCCTTCATCGCCAATTCCTGCGACCTGTCGGGAGAGGCGGGGGCCGGCCGCGAGGCGGGCCGGATCCTCGTCGTCACCGGCCCGAACATGGGCGGCAAGTCGACCTTCCTGCGCCAGAACGCGCTCATCGCGGTTCTCGCCCAGATGGGGGCCTTCGTGCCGGCGCGTTCGGCGCATCTCGGCATCGTCGACCGGCTGTTCTCGCGGGTCGGCGCCGCCGACGACCTCGCCCGGGGCCACTCGACCTTCATGGTCGAGATGGTGGAGACCGCCGCGATCCTGAACCAGGCGACCCGCCGTTCCCTCGTCGTCCTCGACGAGATCGGGCGGGGCACCGCGACCTTCGACGGGCTCTCCATCGCCTGGGCCTGCCTGGAGCACCTGCACGAGGTGACGGGCTGCCGGGCCCTGTTCGCGACCCATTTCCACGAGCTGACCGGCCTCGCCAAGCGGCTGGAGCGCCTCTCGAACGCCACGCTCAAGGTCACCGAGTGGAAGGGCGACGTGGTGTTCCTGCACGAGGTGGTGCCGGGCGCCGCCGACCGCTCCTACGGGCTTCAGGTCGCGCGGCTCGCCGGCCTGCCCGCGACGGTGATCGCCCGCGCCAAGGTGATCCTCGCGGATCTGGAGAAGGGGGACGGGCGCAGCCGCCGCGCGCCGGCGGCCGAGCTGCCGCTCTTCGCCGCCCTGCCGCCGGTCCCCGAGCCGCTCCAGGCCGTGCCGCCGCCCGCGCCGAAGCCGGACGCCCTGCGCGACCTCCTCGACGGCCTCGACCCGGACGGGCTCACGCCGCGCGAGGCGCTCGACGCGCTCTACCGGCTGAAGGCGGCGCGAGACGCCTGATACGGTTTCCGGAAGATCACTTTCGGAAACCGTATCACGAGCCCGCGCGGCGCCTGAGCGAGGCCGGTTTCCGCATCGCGAAGCGATCATCCGGAAACCGTATGAGGGGCGCCCGGCGCAACGGAAACGGCCGCCGCTCCCGCAGCGGAGGCCTTGCGCTTCCGCAAGCGTCGTGCCGGTCGGTCCGCCACGCGACCGCCCGTCGGGATGTCCGACGAAGCCTCTACTGCGGCACCGTCTCGTCCATCGGCGGCAGATGAAAGGTCGCCTGCGGGCGCACGGCCTCGACGCCGTCCGCCGTCCTCAAGTCGTCGGCCAGGGCGGAGTCGCTCCGCCCCACGATCGTCCGAAAGCGCGGGATCGTTTCCTGAACATGAAATCCCTTGGCTTCGAGGGATTTCGCAACTTGGTCGATGTCACCCCGCCGGCTCGGCGCGACCATGACCACCATACCGACGTCCGCCATTGCAGATCCTCTTCGGGTCGATGGCCCATGCCCGCAATATCGGCCCCGCCCGCCGTTCAGGCAAGCGACGGGGTTCTTCTCGCTATCAGGCGCCGATTATCCATTATACTTGCCAGAAAACAGTTTTCCGACACGCCCCGGCCGAAGACCGGAAATCTCATCGAAGCGATACGGCAACCAGTCACTCGGGGCAGGTCCGGCCACGGCCGGTGGCGGGAGCGCTCCCTCACCCCTCCGCCCGGCCGAGCGGCAGCGACACGAGCGCCCGGGTGCCGGGGGCGGCATCATCCCAGCGCAAGGTCCCGCCGAGCTGGCGCACCAGCATGCCGACGAGGGTGAGGCCGAACCCCTCCCGCCCGGCCGGCAGGCCGATGCCGTCGTCGGACACTTCCAGGCGGAGGCGGCCCGCCTCGCTCACGGCCGCGATCCGCACCGTGCCCGGCCGCTCGCCCGGGAAGGCGTGGCGCACCGCGTTGGCGGCGAGTTCGTGCAGGAGCAGACCCAGGGGGACCGCCTGCTCGGCCGGAACGAGGACCGGCGCGACCTGAACCACGACGACGAGGCGGCCGGGCTCGATCTCCGCCGCGAGTTCGCCCGCCATCTCCTCCGCGAAGACCGGCAGGTCGAGGCCGCCGCCATCCGGTCCACCGAGGAGGCGCTGGACGGCCGCGAGCGCGCCGACGCGCTCGGCCATCCGGTCCAAGGCCGCGCGGGCGGCGGCCTCGGGGCTGCGCCGGGCCTGGAGCATCAGCAGGGAGGCGATCACCTGCAGGGTGTTCTTGGTGCGGTGGTCGAGTTCGTGCAGCAGCGCCGTGCGGCGCTCGAGGGTGTCCTGGAGCGCCGCCACAGGATCGTCCTGGAAGCGATCGTCCTGGAAGCGATCGTCCTGAGCGGGCAGAGGGCTGAGCACCGCGAAGGCGTGGCGCGCGCCGGCGGGCGTGCGCACGGCGCTCAGGGTCATCGACACGGGCTGGAGACTCCCGTCCTTGCGGACCAGCCGCGCCTCGCCTTGCGCCGCCCGTCCGCGCGAGAAGGCGGCGCGGGAGCCGAGGGGCAGCAGGCTCGCCCAGGCTTCCTGCAGGAAGGCGCTGTCCCGGCCCAGGATCTCCTCGGCGGCGTAGCCGGTGAACCGGCAGAAGGCCTCGTTCACGAAGGCGACCGGGTAGCCGGGCGGCCGGGTCTCCACCAGCATCATCGGGACGGCGCTGGCGCGGATCGCGGCCGCGAAGGTCTCGTCGGCGCCCGCGGGGCCGGCTCCGGCTCCGGCTCCCGGGCGGCTCACCGTGGCCCTGGTCGATCGGCGGGCTGCCCCGGCCATAGCCTCTCCCCACTTCCCAGCCGTCAAGCCTCTTGCCAAACGAACCCCCGGCCGGATCGCGGGTTCCCGCCAGAGCCATGTCACCACACGTGTTTCGTCGTGACACGTCCCATTCCACGCCTCTTGCCGCGCCCCTCGCCTGCCACATCCCCTTCGGCCGGGCGTTAACGGGTCGTGAACCATGATGCGGCCTCACTCCTCGGGCGGAGTACGCCGTGACATCAAGCGAGGACGCGACCCGATGACCACCGGCTGGCTCGACAGCACCCGGCAGACCCTGCGCGACGCCGCGAGCGACCGGCGCATGGCCCTGATGCTGCTCCTCGGCTTCGGGGCGGGGCTGCCGATCCTCCTCGTCTTCGCGACCCTGTCGGCGTGGCTGCGCACGGCGGGGATCGAGCGCTCCAGCATCGGGCTCCTCAGCTACGTCTCCCTCGCCTACACGCTGAAGTTCCTCTGGGCCCCCGTCATCGACCGCTTCGACCTGCCGGTGCTGGCCCGCCTCCTCGGCCGGCGGCGGGGCTGGATGCTCGCCGCGCAGCTCCTCGTCGCGGGCGCGCTCGTCGCCATGAGCCGGGGCGACCCGTCCCAGTCCCTCGGCTACATGGTGGTCTGCGCGCTCACCATCGCCTTCGCCTCGGCGACGCAGGACATCGTGGTGGATGGCTGGCGCATCGATTCCGCCCCGGCCGAGCGCCAGGGCATGATGCTCGCGGCCTACCAGCTCGGCTACAGCCTCGCGCGGATCTGCGCGGGGGCGGGCGCGCTCTTCGTCGCCGACGCCTTCGGCTGGACGCCCGCCTACGCCACCATGGCGGCCCTGATGCTGATCGCCGTGGCCGGCTGCCTCGCCGCCCCGAAGGTGCAGGCGGTGGATCCGCCCGCGGGCCGGGGCTGGCGCACGGCCCTGCGCGAGGCGGTGGTCGATCCCTTCGCCGATCTCGCGCGGCGCAAGGGGCCGGGGCTGGCGCTGATCCTGATCCTGATCACGCTCTACCGCCTGCCCGACATCGTCTCGGGCATCATGGCGAACCCGCTCTACATCGACATGAAGTACTCGCTCTCCGAGATCGCCACCGTGTCGAAGGTCTACGGGGTGTGGATCGGCGTCGCGGGGGCCTTCGCGGGGGGGATCGCGGTGAGCCGGCTCGGGCTCCTCAGCGCGCTCCTCGTCGGCGGCATCGCCGCGGCGGCCTCCAACCTGATGTATGCCTGGGTGGCGGTGGCCGGGCACAACCTGCCGCTCCTCATCGCCAGCATCAGCATCGAGAACTTCGCGGGCGCCTTCGCGGGGACGGCGCTCATCGCCTACATGTCGAGCCTGACCTCGCCGGCCTTCGCGGCCACGCAATACGCGCTGCTCTCCTCGCTCTACGCGCTGCCGGGCAAGTTCGTGGGCGGCCTCTCGGGCTTCGCCGTCGATGCGGTCGGCTACCCGACCTTCTTCATCCTGACCTCGGCCACCGGCATCCCGGTGGTCGCCCTCTGCCTCGCCCTGCGCCTGCTGCCGGAGGAGCGGCCCACCCCGCCGCCCGCCGCCGAAACGGCGGAGCTGCGCGGCGAGGGCGTCGCCGCCTGAGCCTCAGACGATGTCCGGACCGATCGTCCGGACAGGCCTCACACCGACCACGCGCCGAAGCCGCCGTCGTCGCCGACGGAGGGGGCCGGCTCCGGCGGGACGGCGCGCGGGCGGCGGTTCTCGTCGATGGCCACGAAGGTGAACAGGGCCTGCGTGACCTTGATGGTCTCCTCGCTCTCGCGGGCCCGGCGCCACGCCTCGATCTGGATGCGCATCGAGGAGCGGCCCACCGCGACGATGCGGGCGTAGAGGCTGACCTCGTCGCCGACCACGACCGGCTGGAGGAAGGTCATGCCCTCCACCGCGATGGTGGCGCAGCGCCCCCGCGCGCGGCGCGCCGCGACGTTGCCGGCGGCGAGATCCATCTGCGCCATCAGCCAGCCGCCGAAGATGTCGCCGGCCGGGTTGGTGTCGGCCGGCATGGCGATGGTGCGGATGACCGGAGCGCCCCAATCAGGGGTGGTCGCGGGCGGATCGGTGGACATGGAACGAACTCTTGCATGGACGGCCGGGCCGAGGCCGCACCGTACCCGGCTCCCCGGGTGCGGGGCTACTGGCCTTGAGACCGGAGGCGGCCCCGTTGCGTCAACGCCACGCAAGCGCCGAGCCAATCACCTCTGCCCCGAGCCAATCACCTCTGCCCCCGGGCCGATCAACCCTTGCGGAACCCGCCCCGGCATCGCCAGCTTTCCCTCGTCCGTTCCCGTGCGCCAGCCCGAGGTTCAAGCCGTGACCGAGATCGTCGCCGTCGAGACCGCGCCGCTTCCCAGCCCCCCGCCCGCGCCCGAGCCGCTCAGCGCCGAGGATCGCGAGACGCTGCGCCGCGCGGTCGCGGTTCTGGAGCGCCCGAGCTTCGCGGCGCGGCTCTCGGCCATGGCGGGGGCGCCCCTCGATCTCCTGGGCCGCGCCATGCCCGCGACCGTTACCGAGGCGATCACGCACGCGACCGAGACGGCGATGAAGGGCGCGTTCCACGTCGCCCTCGCGACCCTGCCGAGGACGCCCGAGACGGCGGCGGTGACGCCGGCCGCGGAGGCGCCGCGCCCGAGCCTGCGCGCCCGCGCCCTCGAGCTCCTGGAGCGCTTCCCGCCGGGCGACCGCGGGCACAAGGCGCTCGCGGCGGTGTCGGGGGCAGTGGGCGGCGCCCTCGGCTTCGCGACGCTCGCGGTGGAGCTGCCCGTCTCCACCACGCTGATGCTGCGCTCCATCGCCGAGATCGCCCGGCGCGAGGGGGAGGATCTGAGCGATCCCGAGGCCGCGCTCGCCTGCATGCAGGTCTTCGCCCTCGGCGGCCGCGGCGGCACCGAGCCGAGCCCGACCGACAGCGGCTACTTCGCCGTGCGCGGCATGCTCGCCAAGTCCCTGTCCGAGGTGACGCGCTACGCGGCCGGCCGCGGCCTGCTCGACGAGAGCGCCCCGGCGGTGATGCGCTTCCTCGCCCAGATCGCCTCGCGGTTCGGCCTCGTGGTCTCGCAGAAGGTGGCGGCGCAGGCGGTGCCGGTGATCGGCGCGGTGGGCGGGGCGGCGGTCAACGCGGCCTTCATGGACCATTTCCAGACCATCGCCCGCGCGCATTTCGCCGTGCGGCGCCTGGAGCGGCGCTACGGCAAGGACGCGGTGCGGGAGGCCTACGAGGCGGAGCGGGCGGCCCTGGCCGGGTGAGGCGCCCCGCCCGACGCTCGCGATGAAGCGGCCAATGCCGTCATCGGGTGTCCCAGCCCATTCTCCCCCTTTCCGGGCCCGTTCGGGCCTGCACGACGGCAACGAAGTGGACGGAGATCCGGGACTGGGGGAGCCGGCCGGCATCTCCAGGAGTGTCACGGCTTACCGCCTCGTACGGTTTCCGGATGATCGCTTCGCGATGCGGAAACCGGCCTCGCTCAGGCTCCGCGCGGGCTCCTGATACGGTTTCCGAAAGTGATCTTCCGGAAACCGTATCATACCGCCGCGCTTATGAACTGATCTGTTCCAAGTAGGGATAGGCGCAGAGGGTCTTGATGCGGCCGGTCTCTGCCGCGAGCGCAGTCCAGGCCCGGCAGCACGCCTCGACGACGGCCTCGTCGTCGGCCAGAAGCCGATGGGAGAGGTAGCGCTCGCGCAGGTAGAGCCAGACACGCTCGACCGGGTTCAGCTCGGGACTGTAGGGCGGCAGCGGCACGAGGGTGAGGTTGGGCGGGAGCGTCACCGCGCGCGGATCGTGCCAGCCCGCACCGTCCCGCACCATCACAGCGTGGGTGTCGGCTGGGATGCTGGCCGCAAAGTCGGCCAGGAAGCGATCCATGGCCTGAGTGCAGACCCGCGGCAGCACGAGGGCGAACTCCTCGCCTGTGGCGGGCCGCACGGCTGCGAAGATGTAGGCTGAGGCGAGGCGCTTGTCGCACAGCCCTGGTGGGCGTTGGCCGCGCACCCACCAGCGATGGCCGGTCCGGCCCTTCTGGCCCACGCGCGCCTCGTCCATGAACCAGAGCGCGATCGTCTTGTCCGGATGGGCTTGGGCCGCCGCCGCTACGGCGGTGCGAAGCCCCCTTTGGCGAAAGCGGCCGCCGCACGGGCGTTCCGCTTCGGGTGAACGGGCCTGGCCTTCTGCTTCGACAGCCCGAGCCGACGCACGACCCGCGACATGGATTGCGGGCACATCGTCTTGTCGAACCGCTCCTCGATGAAACGGCAGAGGTCCGGCAGCGTCCAACTCGACGGCTCCCCTTGCTCGGGATCTGGCCCAACCAGGATCCGATGCACCAGAACTGCTTGCTCACCCTCGCTGAGGATCTCTCGCCTGTGGCCGTGCGGACGATCCACCAGCCCGGCCAACCCCTCGGCATTGAACCGGATCACCGCATCGCGCAGGGCTTGGCGCTCCATTCCGGCCGCCCGCGCCGCCTCGGCGCGGCTCATGCCCTCCAGCGCGTTGGCGACGGCTAGGAGGCGCTGCATCGTGCGTCGGCGGGGCTCGCGCCGGGCCAGGCGACGCAACTCGGCGGCGCTGGCGAGATCGGTGCGGATCGTCAGGCCCGGTCGTGCCATCGCGGCCTCCTGCTGCACAGGCCGCAGGCCAGCACAGACGCGCTGCACAACCAACTCACGTTCGAGTCAACGCCAAAGCGCGGCGGTATCAGCCATCGAGTTCCGGATAGCGTCGGAAGATCCCGTCCTCGTTGAAGGGCTCCCGCCGGTCGCTCGCCAGATAGGCGGCGATCCGCGGGCGCTGCGCCACCGCCGCGTGCAGGGCCGCGACCTTCGGCGTGCCGGCCAGAACCCGCGCCGTCGCCGCCGGGAAAGCGTAGCGCAGGCCGTCCACCAGCTGGAACAGCGACAGGTCGGCGTAGCTCGGGGCGGCGCCCACCAGATGCGCCGGCCCGTCCGGGTTCGTGGCGAGGACGTGCTCGAACCAGCCGAGGAAGGCCGGCAGGCGCTCCTCGCGGAAGATTCTCGCCGCCCGCGCCGCCTCCGGCTTCTGGTCCGCGTAGGTGAGGCTGCTCGCGATCGGGTGATGGGTGTCGTGCGCCTCGGCGACGGCATCCGCCACCGTGAGCTGGAGCTGATGCGTGCGGATCCGCGCGGCCTCGCTCTCGCCCACGAGACCGAGCCGGGGCCCGAGATGGAGCAGGATCGCGGCGGTCTGGCCGATGAGGAGATCGCCGTCCTTCAGCACCGGGCAGGCGAAGGCGGGGCGCGGCCCGTCCGCGCCGAGGAGGTCCGACAGGGCGCCGATGCCGCCGGGGCCCCGGGCCACGTCGACGTACTCGGCGCCCGCCTCCTCCAGGGCGAGGCGCACGAACTCGCCCCGGCCCTGGAGCCGGGCCAGTAATAGAGCGCGTAGGCCATCTACCAGCCCCGCATCTCGCCGTCGGTCGGGCGCCGGCCCTGCGGCGTCAATCCGTCGATCACCCCCGGCAACACCTGGGCGAGCTGCGCCAGGAGGTCGTCGCGGGACAGGCCGGTCTCGCGGCTCAGGGTGTCCACCGTATCGGGGCCGAGGGCCTGCGCGAGCTGGCGGGGCTCCACCGCCCGGTTCGGGCCCGCCCCGATCCAGGATTCGATCACGTCGCCGAGGCCGCCGCGGCGGAAGCTGTCGATGAGCCCGCCGAGCCCGTCCGGACCGGCATTGTCGGGGATCTCGCGGTCGAGGCCCGAATACGGGCCGGCGCCCTGGTCGAAGGGATTCGGCACGCTGCCGCGGGCCTCGCCGCCGCGCGGACCCACCTGCGGCGCACCGCCCGGCCCGTCGAGCATGCCGGAGAATTCGGAGAACGGATTGTCCGGGTCGGCATCGCGCGGGCCGGGGCGGGGCTCGAAGCCCCCGTCGCCGCGCGGATACGGGGCGGGCGCCGGGGAGGCCTCGGGCCGGCGACCGCTGCCGAAGATGTCGCCGAAGCCGCCTTGCAGTGCCTTGGTGGCGAGCAGCATCAGCAGCGCCTTGACGAGGGGCGACATCGCCGCGGAACCGCCCGCCCCGCCTTGGCGATCTTGACGGCCCTGGCCCCCGCCCAGCACGTTGCCGAGCACCGAGCCGATCACCTGATCGAGCAGACCCATGACGTCCCTCCCGCCGCACCGATGATGGCGGTGCGTTAACCCGGCGGGAGGACAGGGGTTGCGGTCAGGCGGTGCTGCCCGCGTCGATCGTCATCACGGTGCCGGTGATGTTGCGGCCGGTCTCGCCCATCAGGAAGTCGACGGCATTCGCCACGTCCGCCGCCTCGGCGAGGCGGCGCAGGGCGCTGCGCCCGGCGATCTTGCGGCGCTCCGCCTCGCCGAGGCCGCCCGTCATCTCGGTGTCGATGAAGCCCGGTGCCACCGCGTTCACCGTGATGCCGAGCGGGCCGACCTCGCGGGCGAGGGAGCGCGTGAAGCCGATCATCGACGCCTTGGTGGCGGCGTAGACCGAGAGCGCGTTGTAGCCCGTCGCGGCGATGATCGAGCTGACATTGACGATCCGCCCGGCGCCCTCCGCCATCATCGCGCGCACCGCGTGCTTGGTGAGCACGATCGGCGCCAGGGTGTTGACCCGCACCAGAGCCTCGATGTCGGCGAGCGGCATCATCGCGAGCAACCCCTCGGTGCCGAGGCCCGCATTGTTGACGAGGCCGTAGAGGGGCCCGTGCGCCTCGCGCAGGCGCCGCACGAGGTCGGGCAGGGCGCCGATCTCCGAGAGGTCGGCGGCCGCGAAGCGGATCTCGCCGGGCCCGGCCGCGCGCATCGCCGCCTCCAGCGCCTCGCCCGGGCGGCGCGCCACCGCGATCACCCGGAAGCCCGACCCGGCGAGCGTCCGCGCGACGGCGAGGCCGAGGCCCCGGCTGCCGCCCGTGACGAGGACGTTACGCATGACGCATCTCCGGTCGCGGCGCGGCGCCCCGGGCGAGCTTGCCGGCTCCCGTCACCGCCAGCACCTCGGCGACGCGGACCAGGGCCGGGACCTTGTGGGCGGGGAGCGCCGCCCGGCAGGCGGTCAGGATCTCGGCCGTCACCGCCTCGGGCGCGGCCCCCGCCTCGTCGAGCACCACGGTGGCGGTGACGAGCGCCCCGGTGATCGGGTTGCGGCGGCCCTCGACCAGGGACATCCGCACCCGCGGATGCCGGTTGATCACCGCCTCGACCTCCTCGGGATGCACCTTGAGGCCGCCGACATTGATGATGCCGCCGCGCCGGCCGACGAAGTGGCAGCGCCCGTCGCGGATCTCGATCATGTCGCCGGTGTCGACGAAGCCCTCGTCGTCGATCAGGACCGGGGCACCCTCGCCCAGATAGGTGCGGGCGGTGCGGCCCGAGCGGATCCGCAGGGAGCCGTCGCGCAGGCGCAGCTCCACGCCGTCCTCGCGCAGGCCGAGGAAGCTCTCGGGGAAGCCCTCGCTGCCGTCCGTCACCTCGAATCCGACCCCGGCCTCCGTGGAGGCGTAGGCGTGGCCGATCGAAGCGGCCGGGAAGGCGCCCTTAAGGGCGTCGAGCACCGCCTGATCGGCGATCTCGCCGGAGAGGCGCACATAGGACGGGGCGAAGGCGTGAAGCGCCGGGCTCATCAGCGCCCGGCGCCAGTGCGAGGGCGTGCCGGAGACGTGGCTGGCCCCGTGCCGGCCGAGGCGGCGCAGGAACTCCGCCACCGGCTCGTCCTTGGCCGCGAGCACCAGCGAGCCGCCGCCGAGGACGCCGCGCAGGAAGATCTGAAGACCGCCGTAGCGGCGGATGTCGTAGAAGGTCGACCAGACCGGCGGCGGCGCCCCCGCCTCCCGCGGGCGGATCGCCCCCGTGAGCCCCGCGAGGTCGTGCACGACCATCTTCGGCACGCCCGTGGTGCCGGAGGTCAGCAGCACCCACTCGGTGGCGACGGGCGCGGCTGCGGGGAGCGGGGCCTCGGCCAGGGGGCCGATGGCGACGACGGGACGTCCCGCGAAATCCGGCCGGGCCGCCGGGTCGAGATCCGTCACCACCGCCTCGATGCCGGCCCGGTCGATCAGGACGGGGAGATGGGCCGGGTCGAGATCGGGCGGGGCGAGGAGGAGACGGCGCGCGAGGCCGTCGAGATCGATGAGGGCGAGGGCGGCGGCGAACGGGTCGGCCGTCGCGATCAGCACCGCCCGGCCGGCGAGCCCGTCGCGGGCGCCGCCGAGTGCGCTCTGCCGGGGCAGCGCCGCGAAGGAGGCCTCGGCGTCCCGGCCCGCGAGCCGGCCGCCGGCCGCGCCCAGCAGGGCCGCACGGAGCGAGGCGGGCTCAGGCCGCGGCATCGACGGCGGCGCTCTCGTAGAGCGCGACGAACTCGCCGACCGTCACCGGGAACGCGATCTCCTCGGCCATGGTGAACGGGTCGGCGCCGAGATCAACCTCCAGCCGCGCCACCAGGATCGCGAAACACAGCGAGTCCAGCCCGGTCTCCGTCAGAAGCGTTTCGTCTTCGAGCGGCGCCAGCTTCCTCTGCTGCTCATGCGCGACCTTCCTCATCTGATCGAGAACTGTTAACCTTACAGTCATTATAGCCCAACCCCTATGCTGCACATGAGCTATACCAGCCGCGCCGAAAAACTCGCAAGGTCTTCGGCGGCATAGGGTGAATGGAATGGTCACGGACGCCCGCAGGGCCGTGAAGCGCCGGCAGATCACGGAATCCGATCTGGAGGCGGTGGCGGCCCTGTTGAGCCGGGGCTTCCGGATGCGGCCGGCGCGCTACTGGCTGCGGGGACTGCACCGGCAGGCGGCGCGGGCGGTGCCGGAGGGCTATCCGCGCTTCGGCTACCTGCTCGAATCCGAGGGGCGTCCGGTCGCCGTGCTGCTGACGATCTTCTCCGAGGCCGAGAATGCGGGCCGGCGCGTGGTGCGCTGCAACCTGTCGAGCTGGTATTCGGAGCCCGCCTTCGCGGGTCAGGCGGCGCTCCTCGTCAGCGCGGTTTTGCGCGACAAGGACGTGACCTACCTCAACCTGTCCCCGGCCCCGCACACGCAGCCGATCATCGAGCGGCAGGGCTTCCACCGCTTCAGCCGCGGCCAGATGCTGTGCCTGCCCTGGCTCTCCGGCGGCGAGCCCCTGCGCATCCACCGGATCCGCGGCCGGATGCCGGCCGCCCTCGACCTGCCGGAAAGGGCGCTCATCGAGGCGCACGCGGCCTATGGCTGCCTCTGCCTTGTCGGGGAGGCGGCGGACGGGCTGCATCCCTTCGTGCTCGCGCCCCGGCGCATCAAGCGGCTCCTGCCGACGATGCACCTGATCTACTGCCGCGACCCGTCGGACTTCGTGCGCTTCGCCGGGCCGCTCGGCCGCCACCTGCTCCGGCACGGCTGCCCGAGCGTGCTCGTCGACGTCGACGACGCGGTTCCCGGGCTCGTCGGCTGCCGGGTCGGCCACCACCAGAACAAGTACTACCGCGGCCCGAACCCGCCCCGGCTGGGGGAGATCCCCTACACCGAGGGCGTGATCTACGGCCCGTGACCGCGATGGAGCGCGAGACGGCGATGACGGCGAGGGAATCCGGGCGCAATGCCGCCCGCGTGCTGGTGGACCAGCTGGTGGCGAACGGCGTGCGCCACGTCTTCACGGTGCCGGGGGAGAGCTTCCTGCCGGTGCTCGACGCCCTGCGCGATTCCGGCATCACGGTCACGACCTGCCGCCAGGAGGGGGCCGCCGCCATGATGGCGGAGGCGCACGGCAAGGCCACCGGCCTGCCCGGCATCTGCTTCGTGACCCGGGGGCCCGGCGCCACCAACGCCTCGGCGGGGCTGCACGTGGCGCAACAGGATTCGACCCCGATGATCCTGTTCGTCGGCCAGGTCGAGCGGCGCTTCCGCGGGCGCGAGGCGTTCCAGGAACTCGATTACCGGGCGGTGTTCGGCCCGATGGCCAAGTGGGCGACGGAGATCGACGATCCCGACCGGGTGCCGGAGCTGGTCTCGCGCGCCTTCGCCACCGCCACCGCCGGCCGGCCCGGCCCGGTGGTGATGGCCCTGCCGAAGGACGTGCTCGGCGAGTTCACGGACGCTCCGCTCGCGCCGCCCTTCGTTCCGGTGGAGGCGGCGCCCGGGGCCGACGACGTGGCGCGGCTCGGCGACCTGATCGCCTCGGCCGAGCGGCCGATCGTGGTGCTGGGCGGCAGCCGCTGGACGGAACAGGCCTGCGCGGACATCGCGCGCTTCGCGGAAGCCTTCGACCTGCCCGTCGCCACGAGCTACCGGCGCAGCCCGCTCTTCGACGCGCTGCACCCCTGCTACGCGGGCGATCTCGGCCTGTCGCCGAACCCGAAGCTCGTGCGGCGGGTGAGGGACTCCGACCTCGTCGTGCTGCTCGGCGGGCGCCTCGGCGAGATCCCCTCGCAGGGCTACGGCCTCCTGTCGATCCCGGGGCCGCAGACGCGCCTCGTGCACATCCATGCCGGGCCCGAGGAGATCGGGCGGGTCTACCAGCCCTTCCTCGCCATCAACGCGGCGCCGGCCCGCACCGCCGCGGCGCTCGCGCGCCTCGCGCCCCCGGCCCGCATCCCCTGGCGGGAGGAGACCTGCGCGGCGCATGCGGAGTTCCTCGCCTGGGGCGAGACGGCGACGCCGCAGCCGGGCGGGGTCAATCTCGGGGAGGTGATCGTCCACCTGCGCCGGACGCTCCCGCGCGACGCCGTTCTGTGCAACGGGGCGGGCAACTACGCGGCCTGGATCCACCGCTTCTTCCGCTTCCGCGGCTTTGCGGGCCACATCGCCCCGACCTCGGCCTCGATGGGCTACGGCCTGCCGGCCGCGGTGGCGATGAAGCGCCTGTGGCCCGAGCGCACCGTGATCTCGCTCAATGGCGACGGCGACTTCCTGATGAACGGGCAGGAATTCGCGACCGCCGTGCAGTACCGTCTGCCGATCGTGGTGATCGTCTGCGACAATGCGAGCTACGGCACGATCCGGATGCATCAGGAGCGCGAGTTCCCGGACCGGCCGATCGCCACCGACCTGCACAACCCGGATTTCGCCGCCTATGCGCGGGCCTTCGGCGGCCTCGGCTGGACGGTGGAGCGCACGGAGGATTTCCCGGCGGCCTTCGCGGAGGCGCAAGCCGCGGGGCGCCCCGCGATCATCCACCTGAAGATCTCGACCGACGCGATCACGCCGGGGCAGACCCTGACGCAGATCCGCGACAGGGCGCTGGCGGGACGGGCGTGAGATCGAACGGTTGAGACGGTTTCCGGACGATCACGTCCGGAAACCGTCTCACGAGCCCGCACGGCGGGGCCTCGGCGGGGCTTTGCCCCCGCACGCTTGAGCGAAGCCGGTTTACCGCATCGCGAAAGCGGTGGCGCAGCCATCGCCAAGCGATCGATCGGAAACCGTGTATCCGAGGCGCCAATCTCTTGGATGAACGTTCTGGGGCGCTTCGCGCCCTCCGGGTCCGTTCCGCGCGGGATCGATGCGCCGCAGCGCTTCGGTGACGATGCGGTCACCGAAGGCTCGCCCGGACGGGGGACAACGCCCGCCGTCAGCCCGGCATCGGCCACTTCGCCTCGGACACCGCCGTCTCGGCCGGGAAGATCGTCACGAACTTCCCCCCGAGATATTGCAGCAGGACCGGGTTCGCGTCGTTGTTCTGGCCGTCCGGACCGAACTTCACCTGCGACCAGGGCATGATCGTCTGGCTGCCGGGAATCACGAGGGCCGAGAGGGCATCCCGGACCTTCGGCCCTTCGGCGGACTTCGCCGCGTCGATGCCGGCCGCGAGCACGAGGAGGCCCATCAGCTGGCGCGAGGTGAGGTCGTTGAGATCCTTGCCGGAGCGGGCCTTGAAGAGCGCGTTGACCTTGCCCACGCTCGGGCGCTTCTGCGCGAGGTCGAGGGAGAAGCTGCCGCGGCTGATCACGCCCTCGAGATGCTGGCCGACCGCGTCGTAGAGCGCCTTCTCGGAGAAGCCCGCATCCTGCGCGACGATGTTCTTCGGCTTGTAGCCGATATCGGCCATCGTCTTCACGAGCAGGATGGCGTCGGTGGTATAGCTCGACGGCATCAGCACGTCGGCATCCGCGGTCTTGAGCTGGAGCACCTCGGCGGTGAGCGAGGGCGAGTTCGAGCGGTAGCGGATATCGGCGACGATCTTGTAGCCGCGCTCCTTGGCGAGCGCGGTCTGCGCGTTGGCCGAGTCCGTGCCGAAGATCGTGTCCTCGTGGAACAGCGCGAGCGTCTCGATCTTCTTGCCCTGCTTGCGCAAAGCATCGAAGAAATCGAACATCGCCTTCGAGAACATCTCGTCGTGAGCGGCCGGCCGGAAATAATACTTCAGCCCGCGCCGGTGCAGGCTCGGCGAGGAATTGTCCGAGGAGAGGAAGGGCACCTGATAGCGCTCGGTGGTCTGGCTGACCGTGGCGGCGACCGCGCTCTGGTAGGTGCCGATCACGGCGGAGACCTTCTCCTGCGTGATCACGCGCTCGGCCTCGCTGCGGCCCTTCTGCGGGTCGCCCTGGTGGTCGGCATAGACCATCCGGATCTTGGCGCCGCCGAGCCCCGGCAGGCCGGCCCCTTTCGCGAGCGGCAGGTCGAGGTCGGGATGGTCGGTGTTGATGATGTCGAGGGCGGTCTCGATCGCGTGCTTGGCATCGACGCCGATCTGCGCGCTCGCGCCCGAGAACTGGAACAGCGCGCCGATCACGATCTCCTGCGCCTGGCCGAAGGAGGGGCGCGCGCCGAGGGCGGCGAAGGCCGCCGCGGTCGCCGCGACGGCGTTGCGGCGGGTCAGTCCAGGCTTCATCGTGGTTCGTCCTTGCAAGAGAAGACAAAGGCCCCGCTACGCGACGGCCGGCATCGGGCCTTGCCGGGCGGTCGCGGCCGGAAACGCCTCCGGGCCATTCAACCGCATGGCGGGCGCCGCCGACAGGGCCAATCGCGCGGCATCCCCGTGCGGCTGTCCGTGGCGGTGCGACGACCGGCTAGCAATTCGACGGCCAACGCGACGGCCAACGGAACCGGGCCGTCGCCGCGGCGATTGCCGGGACGGCGAAGCAGGAAACCAGGGCGAGCGCTCCCAAGCGATTGCCCTGGACGACGAAGCCGCCGCGCTTGACACGCCGTGGGGGCAACCGGCAGGTGCGGGGTCCCGTTCTCCACGACGCTTCCGTCGTTGACCCGCCCGCGAGCATGCCCGGCGCGACACGTTTCCTGCCCGTCTCGGTGAGCTATGCCGGCGGCGCCGCGGCCGGCGCCCGCGCCGACGAGCATGGAATCGCGCCCAACAACCGCTTCGCGCGGGTGGTGCTGTCCTTCGCCGGCCTCGAACCCGAGACCTGGGTCGAACTCGCCTTCCAGCTCGCCTGGGAGGCGGAGGAGGGCGCGACCACCGCCCTCGACTTCGCCCTCGTCGGGGTCGATTTCCAGGCGGAGGACAAGTCGAGCCTCGATTTTGAGCAGGTGCCGGGCCTGATCCGCACGCTCCTCGATCCGCAGAGCGCCTGGATCCCCGGGCCGGCCTATCTGGCGGCCGGGGAGGGCACCCGCACGGCGACGGTGCGCCTCGCCTTCCTGGTGCCGGACCCCACCCGCCACGTGGCGGTGAGCGTGCGCTCCTGGCGCAACACCGCGGCCTTCACGGTGGTCCGGCCGGAGCTGCGGCAGGGCAGCTCCGCCCGGAGCGGGCGGCGGCGGCGGCGGCTCGGCCCCCAGCCCGACTGGCTCGATCTCGTCCTCGTCCCGGAGCGCCCGCTGGTCCTGCGCGGGCAGATCCACGCCGCCCGGTCGGGCCGGGAGGGGGCGCTGGTGCGGATCGTCTACCGGGACGGCGCCGGCGTCGAGATCCCGCCGCCCTATCCCGACACCGTCTCGACCCCGGATTTCGGCGCGGCGATCAACCTGCCCGCCCACCGGCAGGCGCGGCGCTTCACCGTCGACCTCACGCCGCCACCGGGCGCCGCGGCGGTGGCGGTGGGCTTCGCCACCTGGGAGACCACGGCGGCGGTGGAACTCACCGGCCCCCTCGATATCGGGCTCGACGACGACCTGCGGCTGGAAACCATCTGCGGCGACGACGAGGTCGACGCCGGCACCTTCCTCGACCGGGTCGACGCGGCCCTCGGGCAGCGCGGCTCGCCCGCCCCGGCCGAGGGCGTGCCGCTCCTCCTCGACCGCCTGCGCCGGCTCCAGCACGGCCCCCGGCCGGAGAAGGCCCCGGAGGCGCGCGCCCTGCGCCTCGGCGGGGCGCCGGCCTGGGAGCTGCCGGAGGAGCCGACCTGGAGCGAGGACCCGTTCGAATCGCTGGCGTGGCGGCTCGACTACCAGTCGCTCGGCTGGCTCCTGCCCCTCGTGGAGACGGACGCCACCCGCGCGACCGAGATCGCCCTGTCATGGTCGCGGGCCAATCCCTGGGGCCGCCCGGCCGACGCCCTGAGCCTGCACCCGGTGGCGCTCGCGGCGCGGGCCGAGGTTCTGGTGGCGCTGCTCGCGCCCTTCAGCATCGGCTCGATGCGGGTGGAGCCCCTGCGGACCCTCGCGGGCGAGGCCGTGCGCCACGGCTTCGCGCTCGCCGAGATCATCGGCCAGAACGCGGTGGCGCGCACGATCCACCACGTCCATGCGGCGGTCGCCCTGCGCGCCCTCGCCAAGGCGCTGCCGCGCTTCCCCCTCTCGGGGTTCTGGACCTCGCTCGCCGCCCACGCCCTCGAGGAGGGATTCGAGGCGCTCACCCTGCCGGACGGCACCTTCACGGACCCGTCCCTGCATCAGCGGCTCGAACTCGCGAGCCTCGGGCGGCTCCTCGTGGAGACGCTGGGCGAGGAGGCGCCCGCGCCGGCCATCGCCCGCCGGGTGGAGGCGGGCCTGCGCATGCTGGTGGGCCTGCTCGATCCGGGCGGGCGCCTGCCGCCCTTCGGGGACGCCCCCCACGGGGTCGATCACGGCGCCTGGCTCGGGCGCCTCCTCGGGCCCGGCGAGCGCGCGGTGGCGGAGCGGGGCAGCCTGGTGCCGTCCCGCGGCGGCACCGGCATCATCGCGGTGCGGGCGGAGGGGCCGGGCGGAAGCCGGGCGCATTTCGCCTGCCTGTTCGGCGACCAGCGCCACGTCCACGGCCACGCCGACTGCACCTCCTTCGTCTACGCGGCGGAGGGGGTGCGCTGGATCGTGGAGGCGGGCGGCTCGGGGCAGGTCGAGACCGGGCGGGTGCGCCACTACCTGACCTCGGCGCGCGCCCACAACGTGGCGTGGCCGGACGGCCGCGAGCCCGGGGCGGGCACGGGCTGGCTCGCGGAGATGCAGCGCCTCGGCGGCGCCACCGCCTACGCGATCGGCACCAGCGTGCACGGGCCCGACTACCGCCACCGGCGGGTGCTCGTGACCCTCGACGACCTCACGGCCCTGGCGGTGTTCGACCGCTTCGAGACGGAGGACCGGCCGATCTCCGTCGAGGGCCTGCTGCATTTCCCGCCCGACGTCCTGGTGGCGCTGGCAGGCCCGCGCCTCGTGCTGGCGAGCCGGGAGATCAGCCGCCTGCGGGTGGTGCCCCGGATCGTGACCGGGCACCGGGGCGGCCTCGCCCTGGTGAGCGGGCGCAACGACCGTCCGGGGGGGTTGCAGGGCTACATCTCGCGGCAGGCCGGCGGCCTGCACCCGTCGAGCACGCTGCGCTACGTGTTCCACGGCCAGGGCGCGGTCTGCGGGGGCGTCGGGATCGCCCTCGACGAGGGCCGCGAGAAGGCGCTCGCCGCGCATCTCGCGCACGAGGCCGTGGTGCGGCTGCTGGGCGGGGTGTAAGCCGGTCCGGGTCCCGAAATCGCCGGACTCGCCTGCGATCGCCACGGCATGCCCGCGCTTTCCTTGCCGCCCGACCCGCCGGCCCTCGTCCACCGCGTGGCCGCGGCGCCCTGCGACGCCGCGACCCGCGCCCGCCTCCTCGCGCCGCCGGGCCCGGGCGAGGACAGCATCGCGCTCACCTGCAGCCTGCGCCTGTCGCGCGGCGACCACGTCCTCAAGCGCATCGTGCTGGAGGGCTCGGCGGCCTCCGGCGTCACCCTCGCCTGCGACGGCGCCGCGATCGGGCGCCCCGGCGAGCCGGCGCGGCTCGACGCCTTCACCATCGCGATCCGCTCCCGGCCTCCCGCCCGTCCGAACGAGCCCTGGGACCGTCCGGCCGAGATCCGGATCAGCGATTGCGCGGTGTTCGGCCACATCCGGATCTGGGGCATGGGCGTGAACGGCCAGGCGCTCCCGGTCCGCGACTCCTCGCGCAGCCTCGGCCATACCGAGCGGGCCCAGGCCGCCGCCCCGACCGGCGTGACCATCACCGGCACGACGATCACGGCCGCGGGCCCGATCCCGCTCTATCTCGGGCCGGGCGTCACCCGGGTGACGCTGCGGGACTCGGCGATCACCGGCCGCTCGGTGGCGACGGCGATCTACCTCGATGCCGAGAGCGCGGAGAACCGCATCGAGAACACCGATTTCACCGCCGAGACCGGGCGCGAGGCGATCGCCGTCGACGGCTCGGCGCGCAACCGCATCACCGGCAACCGCTTCGCCCTCGGCGGCCAGGGCGGCGTGCGGCTCTACCGCAATTGCGGGGAGGGCGGGACGGTGCGCCACCAGACGCCGTCCGACAACGTGATCACCGGCAACCGGTTTCGCGGCAGCGGCCTGTTCCAGGCCGAGCCGATCGTGGTCAATTCCCGCAACGGCTGGCGGCTCTCTTGCGGCGACGATGCCGGCTATCCCTTCGGCAGCAGCATCGACAACAGCGATGGCGGCACCGGCAACGTGGTGGCGCCCAACACCGTGGAGTAGCAGGATCGGCGCCCGGGCCCGCGCGTCCGGCCGGGCCGCTCACGATGGCGGTGGTCATTCCCATGCGATCCGGCTAAGCCCTGAACCCGTGTTCGACCATCGCCCGCGGCCCCTGCCGTAGGGGATCTCAGGATGCTGGAATGGCCATGTCGCTGACGAGCCTCCTCGTCCCCTCCTATACGCAGATGCTGCGGGCGCTGTCGGGCTGGCTCGACAAGGCAGGAAAGCAGCGTCCGGCAGCAGAGGCGGAGGCGCTGCTCTCCGGGCGGCTTGCACCGGACATGTATCCCCTGTCGTCCCAAGTGCGCTTCGCCTGTTTCCAGGCGCAGGAGGCGGTTTATCGGCTGAGGGGCGAGGCCCTGCCGGCGGCGCTGGAGCAGGTGGCCCGGGAAGGCCGGAACGCGGGCGAGGAGCCGGGTTCGATCGCGGACGCTCAGGCGCGAATCAGGGAAGCGCTCTCGGTGCTGGGCGATCTCGGATCGGACGCGCTCGATGCCGGCGCCGAGCGGTCGATCACGCTCGCGCTTCCGAACGGACTCGTCTTCGACATGACGGGGGCGCAATATGCACGGGACTGGGCGCTGGCCCAATTCTATTTCCACCTGATCACGGCCTACGCCATCCTGCGGCACCACGGGATCGAGCTTGGAAAAGCCGATTACGTGCCGCACATGTTCGCCTATCTCCGGCCCGGATCGATGCCGCAAGGCTGATGGCGCAGCGGCCGTGGCAGGCCGGACCGGCGACGTCGGCCCTTGCGCGTGACCCTTGCGCGTGAAGCGTGGGGCGGCGGCCTTACGACCGCACGTCCTTGCGCGGCACGAAGTTGAAATCCTCCACCAGCACGTCCTTCACCACCTCGGCCCCCAGGCGCTCGTTCACCTTGTTGCGGATCTCGGTGAGACGCTTGTTGATGTTGTACTTGGCGACCCTGCGGAAATCGAGGCTGGCATCGCCGTAGATCTGCCGGAAGGCCTCGTCGATGACGAAGGAGCTGGGCGGCACGGCGAGGGTGTGCAGGAGCTTGGCATCCGCCGTGAACACCATGGTGGTGACGACGTAGCCCTGGAGCGCGCCCTCGGCGATGATCGGCACGTTGATGGCGCGCAGCTTCTGATACTGGAGTCCCTCGAAATAGGGCTCCTCCTTGCGGGCGAAGAGCCCGGCGCCCCACGTCACCACGCCGTAGCACGACAGAAGCGTGATGACGCAGATCCAGACCCCGGTGACGATGACGCGCATGGCCCGGCCTCAGCGGTGGGCGGGGGTGTAGGTGCCGTCCGATTCCGCCGCGCGCAGGGCCCCGGCGATCACCTCGGACACCTCCTCCACCGCCCGCAGGTGCAGGGCGACGACCTCCTGGTTGCGGGCGAGCTTGTCGCGCAGCCGCGCGAGGCAGGCGGCGAGGTCCGGGTCCGGCGCGCCCTCGTCGCGGCGGCGGGACAGGCGCGTGAGTTCGAGCAGGCTCTGGCTCTTGCGCCGGTTGAACTCGTCCTGGTCGATGGGCGCGCGGGTGAGCAGCGCCTCCGTCTCCGCGTCGATGGTGGCCTCAAGCCGCGTCAGGGATGCGATCAGCATGGATGTCGCCTCGTGCGCTCAAGGGGCGTCCCGGCGGTGGCCGGCCCGTCCCGGGGAATGCGTCGTAAAGGGCGCGAGCCCGGCCTCTCACCCCTGGACCTTCTTCGCCTCGCCGGTCTGGGCCGGATGGGCGCTGGCGAGCAGGCGGGCGATCCCGATGCCGCCGGCCTTGGAGATCTGACCGCCGATCTGCTCGGCGAGCATGGACTTCCAGTAGCCGCCCGCCATGCCCTTGCCGTAGACGGAGCCCGCCTTCGAGGGGAGCATCGACTCGACGAAGTGCTGGAGCACGAAGGCCTCGAACTGCCGGTAGGGCCCCGTGCCCTTCCGGCCCGACAGGGCGGTGTCGGTCTTGGCCGAGGTGAGGGCGGCGAGCGCGTCGAGGGGCATGTGCTCCGACGAGCCGACCGAGCGCATCGCGTCCGCGAAGGCGGCGGGATCGACCGGCGCGCCCGTGGTCCCGAGCTTGGCGGCGGCTTCCTGCATGCGGGTCGGATCGGCGGCCCGCGCCACGTCGAGAACGATGTCGGAAGGAGGCTTGATGCTCATGGGCTCTCGCCGAGTGATCTTCGGTCTGCGCCGGCGAATCTTGGATCCGCGCCGGCGCAATCTCTCCGGGAGCGATAGCGGGGCTGGCTTACGGGAGGCTTGCGCCGCCCAAGGCGGTGCCGCCTTCGGCGGTGCCGCCCGCGTCGTCGCCTGGGATTGCGGTCCTGCGGGCAATCATGTCCTCGAGCCGGGCCTGGAGGTCGCGCCGCTCCGCTTCGCGGCGGCACTCGGCGTCGAGATGCGCGACGCGGCGCTCGCTGCGCTTCTGCGCGAGGGCCTGCTCGCGCACCGCCTCGTGCTGGCGCGCGGCGGCGGCGTCGAGGGCCGCCATCTCGCCCGCCAGGGCCTTCAGGCGGCGGGCGGCCGCTTCGAGGAAGAGGCCGGACGCCAGGTCCTCGCCGAGCGCCCGCAGCAGCGCGGCCTCGGATTCCCCGACCGCCAGCTTCTGCCGCTGCGTCTCGGCGAGATCCCACTCGGCGGCCCGGCGCATCTGCTCCTGGAGCGTCTGCAGGCGTTTGGCGCGCGCGAGGCGCTCGGGATTGCGCATCGGGTCAGCCCTCCCGCAGCCACGAGGCGTAGGAGCCGAGAAACTGCGTCAGCACCTCGCCCGACAACGAGTAGAGGATGAACAGCCCCCCGGCGATCACGAAGGGCGTGGCGATGAAGAAGACGGGAATCGTCGGCGTGAGCTTGTTGGCGAAGCCGATCGCGAGGTTCACCACCACGGAGAAGACGATGAAGGGCGAGGTGATGCGCAGGCCGAGCACGAAGACGGTGGTGACCTGATCGACGATCTGCACGAGCGCGCTCTGCGCGCCGAGGCCCTGCCCGGGCGGCATCCGGGCGTAGGAATCGACGAGGCCGCGGAACAGCTCCCAGTGCAGGTCGGCCGCGAACAGGAGGGCGGTCGCCGCCATCATGATCAGCGCGACCAGGGCGCCCTGCGGCTCGTTGCCCTCCATCGGCGTGCCGGGAATCGTGCCGAAGCCGATCGCCATGGTGACGGCGGTCATCACGGTCTCCAGCACGAACAGGAAGACCCGGCCGAGCAGCCCGATCAGGAAGCCCGTGAGGCTCTCGGAGAGGATCCACAGGAACGTCATCGCCGGATTCTGGTCGGCGAGCTTGCCGCGGAACAGGGGCAGGATCAGCGGCGAGAGCGCGAAGGTGACGGCGAGCGCGAGAAAGAGCCGGATCTGCGCCGGGACCCGGGCGCTGGAGAAGCCCGGCACCACGAGCAGGCAGCCGCCGATGCGGCAGAACATCAGGAAGATCCCGAGGAACAGCTCGGGGCCGAGGCCGCTCACGAGATCGTCCCGAGGGACTTGATCTCGACCCCGCGGGCGATCTCGAGATGCGAGAGCACGGGCAGGGTCGGGAACAGGCGCTCGATGATCATGCGCACGTAGGGGCGGGCGTCGGGCGCGGTGACGAGGGCGAAGAGATGCGCCTCCTTCTGGCGCTGGCGGATCGCCTCGGCGGCCTCGGTGCCGAACTGCTCCACGAGGCGCGGGTCGATGTCGAACTCGATCACCTCGCCCTTGGCGTCGCGCTTGAGGCTCTGGTGGAAGGAGAGGTCCCAGCGGCTGCCGAGGCGCAGCACGCTGAGCACCCCGTCCTCGGCGAGATCGCCGCAGATCTGCTGGGCGATGCGCATCCGCACGTGCTCGGCGATCTGCTCCGCCCGGCGCGCATGCGGCGAGATCTCGGCGATCGCCTCCAGGATCAGGTGCAGGTTGCGGATCGACACGCGCTCGGCGAGCAGCAGCTTCAGCACCGCCTGCAGCCCCGAATAGGAGATCTGCGCGGGGCAGATCTCCTCGAGGAGCCGCTTGTACTCGGGGTCGAGCCGGTCGAGGAGGTGGCGCATGTCCTTGTAGGAGAGGAGGTGGGGCAGATTGTTGCGGATCACCTCCGAGAGGTGGGTGAGCAGCACCGAGGTGCCGTCCACCGGCTCGAACCCGCTCCGGCGCACCTCCGCCGTGTAGGCGTCGAGCACCCACATCGCCTTCATGCCGAAGGCGGGCTCGCGCACCTCCTCGCCGGGCACGTCCGGCCGGGGGCCGTCGCCGACCACCACCAGAGCCTCGCCGGGGCGGATCTCCTGCGTCGCCGCCACCGTGCCGTGGATGCGGATCTGGTACGTCTTGGGCGGCACCGCGAGGCTGTCGGTGAGCCTGATGTCGGGCACCACGAACCCGTACTGGGTCGCGAACTTGCGGCGCATCTTGGCGACCCGGTGGCCGAGTTCGGTGCGCGAGGTGGTGGCCTGGGCGGAGAGATGGCGCCCGAGGCAGAGCTCGATCTCGGGGGTCTTGAGGGATTCCTTCACCGTGTCGCGGCTCGCCGCCTGCTTGCGCTCCTCCTCGGCGGCGGCCTTGGCGGCCTCGGCGGCCTTCTTCTCGGCGAGCTTGCGCGGGATCGCGTAGGCGACCGAGCCCATCAGCCCGGCGAGCACCATGAAGGGCAGGAAGGGCAGGCCCGGCACCAGGGCGAACAGGCCCATCAGGGCGGCGGCGACGGTGAGCGCGCGCGGATAGGCGCCGAGCTGGCCGAGCACCGCCTGCTCGGCGGTGCCGCGGGTGCCGCCCTTCGAGACGAGGAGGCCGGCGGCGAGCGAGACGACCAGGGCGGGGATCTGCGAGACGAGGCCGTCGCCCACCGACAGCTTGGTGAACACGTCGGCCGCGTGGGAGAGCGGCATGCCGTGGCGGGTCGTGCCGATGATGATGCCGCCGAAGATGTTCACCGCGATGGTGATGAGGCTCGCCACCGCCTCGCCGCGGACGAATTTCGAGGCACCGTCCATCGAGCCGAAGAAGGCGCTCTCCTCCTCCAGCTCCCGGCGGCGGCGCTGCGCCTCCTTGTCGTCGATCAGGCCGGCATTGAGATCGGCGTCGATCGCCATCTGCTTGCCGGGGATGGCGTCGAGGGTGAAGCGGGCACCGACCTCGGCGATGCGGGTCGCGCCCTTGGTGATGACGAGGAAGTTGACCGTCACCAGGATCGCGAACACCACGATCCCGATCACGAAGTCGCCGCTCATCACGAACTGCGAGAAACCCTGGATGACGTGCCCGGCGGCGTTCACGCCGTTCTGGCCGTTGGCCAGGATCAGCCGCGTCGTCGCGACGCTGAGCGCGAGGCGCAGCAGGGTCGCGATCAGCAGGACGGTCGGGAAGGAGGAGAATTCGAGCGGCTTCTGGATCCAGAGCGCCACCATCAGGATCAGGACGGAGAGCGCGATCGACAGGGCGAGCCCGATATCGATCAGGATCGCCGGGATCGGCAGGAACAGCACCGCCAGGATGGCGACGATGCCGGCCGCGAACCCGAAATCGCGCTGCGTCTTGCGCTCCAGCCCGACTGCCTCGACCACCGCCATCGCGGCTCCCCGCTCTCACCGTTACGGTGGGGAGTTATCCGTGGGCAAGCTTGCGCGAGGGTCGCGGGGGCCGATCAGAAGCCCGAGATGATGCGGCCGTAGACCGCCTCGGTGAAGCTGTAGAGCTGGGCGCCGACGAACGAGCCCGTCATCAGCATGACGAGCAGGATGACCACGATCTTCGGCACGAAGGTGAGGGTCACCTCCTGGATCTGCGTCAGCGCCTGCAGCAGCGCCACCGCGATGCCGACCGCCATGGCGGCCGCGACGGAGGGCCCGGCCCCGATCAGGATCGTCCAGATCGCGGCGCGAACCATCTCCAGGGCGTCGACCTCGTTCACGACAGCGTCACGCCGTTGCCGAGGAGAAGCTCGCGCCCGTCCTTGAGCGTGGCGACCGGCCCGTCGCTGGTGATCTTCACCGCGGAGACGGTGCCGCTGACGGAGCCGTCCGACGAGGTCACCGTGCGGCCGATCGCCTGATCGGCCTGGGACAGGTAGTTCGAGGCCAGGATGGCGTCGAGCTTCTGGTTGGTCTTCGTGCTCTGCTCCACCTCCGAGAAGGTGGCGAGTTCGCCCATGTAATCCGTCGAATCCATCGGCTTCGTCGGATCCTGGTTCTTGAGCTGGGTGAGCAGCAGGCTCAGGAAATTGTCCGAGTTGAGCGAGGCCGCCGTGCTGGACGTGGTTTTGGCGGAAGTGGAATTGGCGCTGGTCTGGCTGGTCGCGCTCGCGGCCGAGGAGGTGCCGGTGACGTCCATCGCTCATCGTCTCCTGTCGTGCCGCGCCCCGGGCGCGGCGGTTCACAATCTCAGGCCGCGCGGCCGGCGCGGCGGGGAACGCTGCGGCCGGGCGGCCGGGCGGCCGGGTGAGGCGCGGCCTCCCGGGCGGACGGGCCGCCGAGGACCGCGGCCTCGGCCGCGTAGAGCCCCCGGATCAGCTTGAGCGCCTCGAACGGCCGCCCGGCCACGATCTGCGCCGAGGCGGCGAGGAGCCCCTCCCGGATCTCCGGGTTGGAGAGGGCCTCCATCAGGCCCGCATGGAGCTTCTCGTAGAGGGCGCGGGCCTCCGGCGCGCGGCTGGGATCCATCAGCAGCACCTGCGCGGCGAAGTAGAGCTGGCGCAGGGGCGTGGTCGCCTGCTCCGGCTGGAGCACGTGGTGCTCCAGCAGGAAGGTCGCCTCGTTCAGGAGCTCGAGCGACACCCGGCGGTCGACGCGCAGAACGGCCCCGTTGACGTAGACCCGCTCGCCGGCCCGCAGGGAGAGATGCATGGTCCGGCTCATTGCAGGCCGTCGCGGATCGCCGTGTTGACGTCGATCAGCGCGGTGAGCCTGCGCTCGGGCAGGCGGAGGGCCTCGCTCGCCTCGCGCATGCTCCAGAGCCCGATCGAGACGAGGTCGGAGCGCAGGGGCTCCGGCAGGGCGTTCTCCGGGCTCAGGAGATCCTCGATCAGGACGTCCCAGAGCCGTTGCAGGAAGCTCACCGCCTCGCCGCGATCCTCGTATCTCGCGTTCGCGGCATCCGCCTTGCGCAGCAGGGCGATCGCCCGGTCGAAGGCGGCGCGCTCGCGCTCCCGGCAGAGATCGGGCGCGTCCTCGAGGATCTCGTTGTAGGAAAAACGGTACATCGTCGATGATGCCTCGTGTGACTCGAACCTGGCGCGCCAGGCCGTCGGCCCGGCCGGCGGACGCTCCGCCGGACCGTCCGGGGACCGGCTGCGCCGCGCCGCGCGGCCGTCTCCAAGGATCTCAGGAGAGTTTGTGCTTAAGGTTAACACCGACAAACTCCGGGTCGGACATCGTTCAGAACCGTCTCGACCCTTTGATCTTGTTGCCTGACGCAAAGGTCAGGCCTTCGCCTCAGTCCCGGAGCCTGAACATCCTGACCGTCACCCACGATCGACCGAACGGTCAGAGATAGTTGATGATGCTGAGCTGGCGAAGCTGAGAGGTGAGCGAGTAGGACATCTTGATCTGGGTTTCGAGACTGTCGTAGCGGGTCTTGGCCTCGGCCGGATCGACCGATTCCAGATCGCCGATCCGGGTCTCGATCAGCGAGGTCTGGGTATCCATGCGGGTATTCGCGTCCTTGATGCGCGCCTGGACGGTGCCGATGTCGGCCTGGAGGGCGACGAGACCCCGGCTCGCCCCGTCGAGGAGCGACTGGACCTTCTTGGCCACCACGTCCTGGGTTTCGGCCGACAGGCCCGTCGCGCCGATGCCCGCGGCGAGGACGTAGGCCATGGCGAGCTTGCGGACCGGCTCCGCATTGGCGCTGACCGAGGTGGTCGCGGTCTCCTCGGGCGCGATGCGGCTCGTCAGGGCGTCGCCCGACGCGCTCGACCACGTGCCGGCCCAGCCCGCGGCATCGAACAGGCTCGCCAGCCCGCCGCCATCGGCGAGGAAGTCGGTCATCTGCTCCGGCGTGATCGCGTCGAGGGCGATGCCGCCGAACGCATCCGCGAAGGCTTGGTCCACCGCGGTCCGGGCGGGCGAGGCCGGCATGCCCGCATAGGCGGTGAGGGGGGCCTGCCCGACATTGGTCCCGGCGAAGAGGTACTGGCCGTTGCTCGACCCGTTGAGGGCGGTGGTCAGGGCGGCGAGCCGGGACCCCGCGATGGTCGCGATGCTGGAGAGCTGCTGGCCGACCGGAGCGGCGAGCAGCGTCTTGAGGGTGCTGTCCGCATCCGCCTGGATCTGCTTGAGCGTCGTCTGGGTCTGGTCCAGCCGCAGCGTCGTCAGGGCGTTGTCCTGGATCAGGCCTTCGAGCTGCGCCTGCTGCTGGCGCAGGCCGAGGGAGACGCTGGTGCGCTGGCCCAGCGTCAGGCCGACATCGGCGTAGCGGCCGGTCGCGACCTCCTGGGTGGCCTTGGCGGCCTCCGCCTGCATCCGGTTGACGCTCGTGCGCGGCGCGTTCCAGAGGCTCTGGGTCGAGATGTAGCTCGTCTGCATGATCCCTAGACCGCGTTCATCAGGGTGGTGAGCATCTCGTTGATGAGCGAGAGCAGCTTGGCCGAGGCGGTGTAGGACTTCTCCAATTGGAGGGTCAGCGCCGTCTCGTCGTCGGTGTTCACGCCGGTGGCGTTCGACAGGGCGTCGGAGGCGCGCCCGAGCAGCGTGGTCTGCTGGTCGGCGGCATCTGAGGCGGCCTTGCGCTGCGACTGGAGCCAGCCCACCGAACCGGCCGCGAAATTCGCGAGCGTGGCCTTGGTGGACAGGCCGGCGCCCGCATCGAAGGCCTGATCGGCCGAAAGCCCGCTCACGAGGGCGCTCAGGCGGCCCGCATAGGCGGCCCCGCTGCCGGAAGCGGCCGGATTCGCGCGGTAGGCCGCCCCGTTCATGCCGCCGTCGCGCAGGAGCGTCGGATCGCCGCCCTGCTGCGGGTCCACGGCGGCGTTGAGGCGGAGCGCCGCCGCGAGGCCGGCGGCGGGCGAGGTCGCCGGCAGGTCGGCGGAACCGGCATTCGTGAACAGGCCGGCGAGGCTCGTCCCGCCGCTCTCCGTCTCCGCGAAGGTCGTGACGAGGGCGTGGGCGATCGCGTCGAGCTGCGCCGCGAAGGTCGGCGCGGCGACGTCGCGCAGCTCGCCCAGGCCCGCGAGCCGGCCCGAGCGCAGGGGCATCGGCGAATCGGTGCCGGTGACCGGAACGCCGTCGATCATCACCGCCGCGCCCGTCTGGCCCGACGAGAGGTCGACGGTGCGCGTGAAGGTCACGCTGCGCGGCGAGCGCTCGTAGAGCGGAACGCCGCTGTCGGTGTAGATCGCGATGTCGCCGCCCTCGCGCGCCACCGTGGCGATCCCGACCTCCTCGGACAGCTTCGCGAGGATCCGGTCGCGGGCGTCGAGGTCGTCGGAGATGTCGCCGCCATTCGCGGTTCCCCGGATCACCGCCTTGTTGGCGAGGTCGAACTGGCCGAGCAGGTCGTTGATGCGCGAGACCGACGCGGACATCTCCGCATCCGCATCATTCCGCGCCGCCTGCACGGTGGCGGCGGCTTGGTTGAGGCTGCCGGCGAGGTCGCGGGCCTTGTCGAGCGCGGCGCGGGCGAGCGCGACGTCGTCCGGCTTGTTGGCCGCCGATTGCAGGGCCGCGGCGAAGGCCGTGAGCCGGGCTGCGGGCGAGGTGGTGCTCGTCGTGTCGCCGACCGTCTGCTGGAGGGATTCCAGGCCCTTCAGGAGAGCGTCGCGGCTCGCGAGGTCGGACGTCGCCCCGAGCATCCGGGTGTAGAGGGCGGCGTCGCTCGCCCGGGAGACGACGACCGCGACCCCGCCGTTCTGGGACACGAGGCTCGCGATCTTGCGCGAGTAGCCCGCATCCGAGGCACCCGCGACGTTGCGCGAGGACACCGCGATCTGGGACGAGGTGGCGAGCAGCGAGGATCGCGCCGTGGCGAGCGCGAGGTTGAGGCCCATGACGAGGCTCCGCAGGCAGCTTCAGGCAGGCCCCCCTCCCGGGCGGGAGGAGGACCATCCGAACGGATGACGCGTCAGCGCTTGAGGGTCATGAGGGTGTCGAGCATCTCGTTGCTCGTCATGAACACCTTGGAATTGGCCGTGTAGACGGTCTGCGACTCGATCATCGCGGTCAGCTCGGCGCTGACGTCGACGTTCGACTGCTCCAGCGCGCCCGTCTTCAGGTTGCCGAAGCCGGGCTGCCCGGCGAAGCCGACCTGGACCGTCCCCGAGGTGTTCGAGGTCTCGAACACGTTGCCGGCCTTCGGGGTGAGGTTGTCGGGGCTCGCCACGGTGGCGAGCGGCACCTTGAAGGCCGCGACCTTGGAGCCGTCCTCGTAGACGGCGTAGACCGTGCCGTCCGCGGCGAACTCGGCGCTCGTGGGCGCGCTCGCCGCGAAGCCGTCCGCCTTGCCGGCGAAGGAGGTGGTCGCCGCGTTCTGGGTCAGGGCGGAGAGGTTGACGGTCGTGATGGTCGCGGTGCTGCCGGTCGGGGCGGCGAGGGTGACCGTGGTGCCCGCCGGGAGCTTGCCGTCCGTGAAGGTGAGGTTGGTCGTCCCCATCGGCGTGGCGGGGAAGCTCCCCGGGACGCTCGCGTCGTAGACGAGCGCCGTCCATTTGTTCTCGTCGGTCTTGGTCAGGTAGACGTCGAGCTTGATCGCCTTTCCGAGCGTGTCGTAGGTCTCGACCGAGGTCTTCTTGGTATAGGCGGCGCCGGTCGGCAGCGCATCCGCGGCGGGAACCGCCGCGGCGGTGGAATCGAGGTTGCCCGTGAAGCTCGCGGTCGTCGAGCCCTTGGCCTTCATGCCGAGCGTCTCGACGTTGACCGGCACCATGCCCGAGAGGCTGTTGACGGTCGGGACCGGCTCGCCGTTGGCGAGGCTGTAGCCCATCAGCGTGAAGCCGGCGGCGTTCTTGTAGTTGCCGGTCGGGCCGTCCTTCACGAAGTTGCCGGCGCGGGTCAGGTAGGAGACGTTGCTCGAATCCCGCACCACGAAGAAGCCGTCGCCGGAGATGGCGAGGTCGGACCCCGAATTGGTGGTCGAGGTGGGGCCGTCGCCGTTGATCTGCCGGCGCACCACGGTGTCGACCGCGCCCGAATTGTAGTTGCCGCCCGCGGTCGGCTCGATCAGGAGCGAGGAGAACTCCGTCGAGACCTTCTTGTAGCCGGTCGTCCCGGCATTCTGCACGTTCTCCGCGATCGTGCTGATCCGGTTCGACTGGGCGTTCATGCCGGACGTTCCGGTTCGCAGGGCGCCAAGAAGACTCATCGTGTGGCCTCGGAGGATTCGTGGTTGAGGGGACTAGACGCGGGAAGGCTTGCGCGGGGCTGGGGACGGGCTTCAGCCGCGCAGGGATTGGGCGAGTTCGAGGAAGGCGTCGCTGCTCGGCGCCATGCCGGGCTCCTGGCGGAGGGCCTCGTAGATGCGCGGCACCAGCGACACCGCCTGATCGAGCTCCGCATCGGTGCCGGCGCGGTAGCCGCCCATCAGGCGCAGGTCCCGCGTCTCCTCGAAGCGGGCCATCATGCCCTTGAGCCGGCGCACGAGGTCGCGCTGCTCCGGCGTCCAGACCTGATCGGCCAGGCGCGAGATCGAGCCGAGGAGGTTGATCGCCGGATAGCGGCCCTGGTCGGCGATCGCCCGGTCGAGGACGACGTGCCCGTCGAGGGTGCCGCGGATGCTGTCGGCGACCGGGTCGTTGTGGTCGTCGCCGTCGATGAGGACCGAGAACACGCCGGTGATGCTGCCGCGCCCGTCGGCCCCGGGCCCGGCCCGTTCGAGGAGCCGCGGCAGTTCCGAGAACACGCTCGGGGGAAAGCCCCGGGCCACCGCGGGCTCGCCCGCCGCGAGCGCCACGTCGCGGGCGGCATGGGCGTAGCGGGTGACCGAATCGACGATGAGCAGGACGGAATCGCCGCGGTCGCGCAGGGTCTCGGCCACCGCCATGGCGAGCCGCGGAGCTTGGCGGCGCATCATCGGGCTCTCGTCGCCCGTCGAGACCACGATCACGGCGCGGTCGCGGCTTGCCGCCAGCGGGCCTTCGAGGAATTCCCGCACCTCGCGGCCGCGCTCGCCCACCAGGGCGACGACGACGCTGTCGAAGCCGGTCGCCCCGGCCAGCATGGCGAGCAGGGTCGACTTGCCGACGCCGGACCCCGCGAAGATGCCGATGCGCTGGCCCGCGCAGAGCGGGGTGAACAGGTCGATCGCCCGCACGCCGGTGCGCAGGGGCGCGCGCAGCCGCGCCCGGCCGAGGGCCGCCGGGGGATCGCCGTCGAGGGGCACGAGGTCGGGGCCGGGCGTCAGGATCCCGAGCCCGTCGAGGGGCCGGCCGAGGGCGTCGATCACCCGTCCCTTCCAGGACGGGTCCGGCCGCACCTGCGCGGGGCCGAGCCGGAAGGCCCGGGTGCCGATCCCGGCCTCGATCCGGGCCTCGAACGGCTTGAGGGTGGCGCCGCCCGCATCGACCCGCACCACCTCGGCCACCTGCATCTGGCCGCCGGCCTCGAAGCCCATGCGGTCGCCCAGCCGCACGAAGGCCGAGACGCCGCCGACGCGGCAGGCGCTGGCGGTGACTTCGCGGATCGGGCCGCCCACCCGCACCAGGGGCAGTTCGTCCCGGCCCGCGGCGAGGGCCGCGTCGAGGCGTGCGAGCGCATCCATCGCTTAGCTCGTCGGACCCAGCGAGCGGATCGCGTTCTGGAGCGACGAATCGGAATCGTTGGAGGTCGCCACCGCGTTGTCGAAGGCGCGCTGGATCGCGATGAGCTTCGTCATCTCCAGAATCGGATTGACGTTGGCGCCCTCGATATGGCCCTGGATCACGCCGATCTTGGTGAAGTCCTGCACCGGTCTAGCGGGCGCGCTCGAGGCGATGGCCCCGCTCGCCCCCCGGGTCAGCCGGCTCCTCGGATCGAAGGTGAACACGCCGAGATTGCCGGCGAGGTTGCCGTTCTGCTGGATGCTGCCGTCCCGCCCGATCGTGGGCGGCCCGCCCTGGGGATCGAGGAGGATCGGCGCGCCGCCCATGTCGAGGATCGGCTGGCCGGAGACGCTGCGCAATTGCCCGCTGGCGTCCATCGTCATGCGGCCGTCGCGCGTGTAGAGCGGCCCCGCGGGCCCGGCGACCGACAGCCACGCGTCGCCCTGCACCGCCACGTCGAGGGGCGCGTCGGTGCGGATCGTCGGCCCGGCGAGCCGCGAGATGTAGCTGTCGCCCACGCTCGCGAAGGCGACCGGGCCGGTCTTGGCTTGGTCGAAGACCGTGTCGAACTTGGTCTCCTCCGCGCGGTAGCCGGCGGTCGCCATGTTGGCGACGTTGTTCGCCACGGTGTCGAGGCGCTTCTGGAGCGCGACCTGGGCCGAGAGGGAGACGTAGAGGCCGTTCTGCATGGGGCGTCGGACACTCGATCGCGGAAGGCGGGGCGGGGCGCGGGGTCAGGACGCGCCGGCGGTGAAGAGCGCCAGGATCGGCGAGGTGTCGCTGTTCGCGTTCTGGGCATCCCAGATCGCCGCGAAGCGCTTGACGAGCACGGTCACTTGGTCCGGATCCTGGAGGCTCGCGATGTCGATCTTCTTGGCGATCGTCGCGGCGCGCCGGGCGAGCGCGTCGCTCGAGGTGACGCCGCTGCTCTCCGGCAGGCCGATCAGCGTGCTGACGACCTGGCTCAGGGCCGAATCGCCCAGGATGTCGTAGGCGCTCGTCACCGTCGGGGCCATGCGCGCGAAGTAGAGGGCGAGACGCAACCCCGTATCCTCCACGCCCGCATCGGTCTCCAGGGACTGGCGCAGATAGGCATCGGTCACGGTCTTGGCCTGCGCGTCGGGCGACAGGGCGGTGCCGAAGCCGACATCGACCGCGGTCTTGTCGGTGGAGGAGAGCGGCACGTTCCGGACGGCGAGCGTGCGGTTCTTGCCGCCCGCCGTGTAGAGCGTGTCGGCGGCGAGCCCGGTTCCGCCGGGCTGGCCGTCGGCCCCGAGCGAGTTGTAGGCGGCGGTGCGCAGGAACAGGGTGTTGTTGAGTCCGAGGCCGACCTCGACCTTGCCCTTGAGGTTGGCCTCGCCCGAGGCGGCGATCTGCGCGTTGATCGCCGCCACCAGCTCGGTCGGCGTGACGCGCTTGATGTCGGCGACGGAGGATCTCAGCGTCGATTCGTTGAGGATGATGGTCGCCGACTTGGTGGTGGTGGCGTCCACCTGCGAGGAGATGGTGAAACTCGTCTCGTGCGTGCCCGAGAAGTCCATCGCATCGGCCAGCCGGACGTTGCCGGTGAGCGTGGCCGCCGTGGCCGCGACGGTCGCTCCATTGTCGAGATTGTAGGTCGGGTTGGTGCCGTTGGCGCTCGCCCCGGTGGCGAAGTCGAAGGCGCGCGCGAAGGCGACGTAGCGCGCATCGGCGAGCCGGTTGGCGAAGCTCGTCGAGGACGAGACGCCTTCCTCCAGCACCTTGCGCATGAACGCCTTGGCGTAGGTCATGTCCTCCAAGCCGTAGGCCTTCATGGCGTAGGCGTAGAGGCGCTGGTCGCCGAGCAGGTCGTCGATCGACTTCACCTTGCCGATATTGGCGTTGTAATAGGCGGTCTCGCGGGCGATGGTCGGATCCGCGGCCTTGCGCTTGAGGGCCGTGGTCAAGTCGCGCGCGATGAGAGTGTAGCTCGCGAAGGTCGAGGTCACGGCATGGTCTCCTGCGTCGGGCGCGGGGCGGGACCTGCCGCCCGGATGGCCTCGACGTCGCATGGTGGCTCCGCAATTGACCCTAGGACGTGCCGCCTGAAAGACGCGTAAGCAGCCGGGCTTGTCTCAGGCTTGCGGCGCCCGGGCGGAGGCTCATCGGGTCTCGACCGGGCCGCGCGCGGCGATGATCGTTTCCGAGGTCACGATGATCCAGCCGCTGCCGGAGGGCAGGATCGACAGCACGCGCCCGGCCCCGGGGAGATCCGTGCCGGGCACCACCTGCCGCAGGCCGCCCGGCCCGTCGAGCAGGGCGACCCCGCCGAGCACGCCCTTCACCGAGTAGCCACGCCCCGCCGGCTCCGGCTTCGCCGGGCCGGGCGATCCGGCCGCCGTGGCGGCGGCGTCCGGCAGCGAGCCGGTGATCAGCGGATCGAGGTCGGGCTGCGGGGCAGGCCCCTCCGGCGTGACGCCGCGCTTCCAGGCCATCACCCCACCCGTCGCCGGAACGATGGGCGCGACACTCATGGCGGGCGGCCCGCCCACCACCGTGTAGGCGGCAAAGCCCGTCGTGGCGACGCCGAGCCCGACCACGAGTCCGAAGGCCGTGCGCTCCAGCATCGCGGCGCGCCCGCGCCGCAGAACCTCCGCGGCGGTGAGCGCCGATTCGAAGGGCGGCGGGGGAACGGCCGGCCCCTTGCGGGGCAGGGGACGGGCCGGGGCGGCAGGCCGCGGACGGGGCGTCGAGGGACGGGAGGAGGGAGGCATGACCGGCGGGCGCTGTGGCTCTCTGGTTACCAAGCGATGAGGCGATCGGGTTGAGGCACCGTTAACCATCGGCGGCTACCACTCGCGTCGGGCCGGCGGGCGCGGAGGGAAGCGGGGTCGGAATGGAGACGGACGAGGCAACGCGCGCTGCGCCGCCGGGCGGGAGCCGGAGCCCGGAGGCCGGCCGGCGTCATCGGACGCTGCAGCCCGGCCAGATCGTGCTCGGTGCCGACCGGCTCGTGCCCTGCATGGTGCGGGATCTGTCGCGGCGCGGCGCCAAGATCCGCATCGCCCGGGATGTCCTCCTGCCCGAGAGCTTCGCCCTCTACATCGCGGCCCACGACCTGCGCAGCATCGCGGTGCAACTGCGCTGGCGGCGCGGCGATTTCGCGGGCGTCGCCTTCGCGGCGGACCCCAAAGGCTCCGCGGCGGACCCCGAGGGATCCGCCAGGGATCCGGAGTGATCCATTCGGGCGGGCGCCGCGGCCGGGCATCGCCGCCTCAGCCGACGAAGCTGTAGCCGACCATGCGCTTGGCATCGATCGGGTCGCGGCCGAGCCGCAGGCGCAGCTTCTTGCGCAGCTTGCTGATATGCCCCTCGACCACGCTCTCCTCGACGTCGCTGGCGTGGTCGCCGTAGACCGCGTCGAAGATCTGGCTCTTGGTCAGCCAGCGGCCGCGGTTGCGGGCGAGGTATTCGAGGATGTGGCGCTCGCGGCGCGGCAACATCAGGCTCTCGCCGTCGATCTCGGGGTCGCGCCCGTCGAAATGCACCACCAGACGCTCGGCCTGCTGGGGAGCGGTGACCGCGCGCGCGTCGCCCCGGTTCATCCGGCGGCGGATCGCCTCGGCCCGGGCCAGGATCTCGCGGACATGGATGGGCCGGCGCACCACATCGTCGATGCCGGCGGTGAACAGATCGAGGGTCTGCGCCAGGGAGCGCGTCTCGCTGAGCGCGATGATCGGCGCCCGGGACAGCTTGCGCAGGGTCGCCGTATGAGCGGTGCGGTCCTCGCAGTCACCGATCAGGAAGCCCTGCACGGTGTCGAGATCGTCGCGCGAACGCCCGTCGAGCCAGGTCTTGAAGGCGTCGGCGTCGAGGCCGTGGGAGGCCACGCCCTGCTCGCTGAAACCCGCAACATATTCCGCGGCCACGCCCTGCCGCTCATCGATCACGATGTACACTGCCCTTGCCCCCAAAAGACATTGGTCAGTCTTGAAATCCTCAGATCGCCGTCTGTTTATCGACGATTGTCGATCCAAGCTGGTTGGTCCGCTCTCAGCCCCAGGGTCGTCTTCCGAGATCTGAAACCCCGGTCCGTATGACGCTTGGTGCTGGCCGATCGCGATGGGGGATCTTTCGGAGATTGCGGTTAATTAAAGGTTAACGCCGTTTAGCATTTTTTAACCCGTGACCGTCGGACAAGCCCCGGCCGGTCGAGCGCGGCGCCACGCCAAGCTGATCGCGCCGGCTGACGTCGCGGCGGAGCCACAGCCGAGCGGCGCGCATCGCCGTCCCGCGACTGGATCGTCGCGCGGACACTGATCCTCATCAGATTCTCGCACCGCAGCAGCGCGCCGATATAGTCCGGATGTCTTAGCCGTCGCGGCACCGGCCGGGCCGGCCGCGCTGCCTGCGGCGGTCCTGCCGCGCCCGGCCGTGACGCCCGCCGCCGGCCCGCACCGCTCGCGACGCCGAAGCGCGCAACGTCATCCCCTGCGATCTGATCCAGCTGCACCATACGATGCGTGCGACCCCGCACAATGCAAGTATTAATTGCGGATTAAAATCGAGTTTCGCCGAGGTGTGCTCGCGCACTTCTTTCATCTGGTCCGGAATTTACATCGGAATCATCGAACGGGATGGAAGCGAATGCCCAACCCGACAGTCCGAACGAGAGGAGAGATCCATGAGAAAGCTTGCGACCGCGACCCTGTTCATGACCATGACGGCGCTGCCGGGTATGGCCCTGGCAGGCGGGGGCGGCGAGGGCAGCCGGATGCCGGCCGGCGGCGCCCATATGAGCAGCTACGTCAACCATCCGAACCACGATCCGCGCTCCCATTACTGGCAGCGCCGCAGCGGCGGCCAGATCCTCGGCGCGCCGATGGTGGTGGACCAGAACCAGCGCGGCCGCGTGCCGGCGAACCCGGTCTGGGCGATCGGCCGCTGATGCCGGGCATCGCCCGCGTCGTCCCGCCGGGCGGGACGACGCGGGCACAGCGCCCCTGACCGCCATGGCCTCAGATCAGTCCTTCCCGGCCAGCCCGGTGACCCGCCTGCCGCTCGCCCTCGCCCTGTCGGGGCTGGCGGGCTGCGCCGACGCGATCGGCTTCCTCGAATTCTCCCAGCTCTTCATGTCCTTCATGTCGGGCAACACCACGCGCTGCGGCGTGGCGACGGCCCATGGGGACTGGGAGAGCGCGATGCGCGTGACCTTCGTCATCGCGCTGTTCTGCTTCGGCGCCTTCCTCGGCACCCTCATCGCGGCCTGGGCGCGGTCGTGGCGGCTGCCGGTCCTGCTGAGCCTCCAGGCCCTGCTCCTCGGAATCGGCCTCGTCATGCCACCGGGCACCCACGCGGTCCCCGTGCAGGCCTACCCGATCGTCCTCGCCCTCGGCATGCAGAACGCGACCCTGCAGGACGAGGCCGGTCGCAGCCTCGCGCTGACCTACGTGACGGGCGCGGTGGTCCGCTTCGGCACCGGGCTCGCCAACCTCATCCTGCACCGGCCCGCGGCGTCGTTCTGGATCCAGGCCCCGCTCTGGGGAGCCCTCAGCACCGGCGCGGTGGTGGGCGGCGCGCTCCAGATCCGGTTCGGCGAGGGCGCCTTCCTGGTCCCGGCCGGCCTCGCGGCGGTGCTGGCGGGGGGCGTGACCATCCTGACGCTTCTCCGGCCGGGCAGTCCGCTCGTCGCCGGAACGGCCCCCGCACCGGATGCCCCGGCGGATTCCCGACTGGTCTCCGTCGTCGGAACCGCGACCTGAGCCTCATTCGCCGCACTGATCGCCGGTCGACGTGATCACCGGCGCGGCGGTGACCATGACGCGAAGCCAGGAAGCTCGGCGGAATGGCCGTGTGCTGTGCTGCCGAGCAGCCTCGGAGGAGATCATGCCGACATTGATCCGCGTCGCGGCCCTCGCCCCGGCGATCCTCGCGGCCGGCGCGGCCTCTACCGGAACCGGCAGCGGGCCCGACACCTCGGATCTCGGCCGGGCGATGCCCCCGGCCGGGGCCCGGCCGCCCGGCGATCGGACCGAGCGCAGGTAGCGGCAGCTCGTCTGGACCGCGTCCTCGACGGCATCTGCGCGGAGGGCCGCTGAGGGCCGCTCAATCCGGCTTGCGGGCGGCGCGGCGCGCCATGGTGGCCATGCCGGCGGGATCCACCGTCTTCTGCCAGCCGCTGCGCCCCTCCGCGAGGCCGTGCAGGCGATAATGGACCAGCGGGTTGATGCCCGCCTCCGCCACGTCCGGATTGGCCGAGAGGTAACCGGAGGTGCTGAACTGGGCGGAGGGGTCGCGCCCCTCCTTCCAGCCGAACTTGAGGTAATGCTCCAGCGGGTCGCAGCCGTGCTCCGCCACGTCCGGATAAGTGGCGAGGTAATAGACCGGGTCGAAGCCGCCCATCGCCCAGCCGGCACGGGATTTAGGCTTGCGGTCGAGGGTCTGCGACGTCATCGGTTCCGTGTCCGTCCGGCAGTTCAGGGAGGCGCGCCCCCGGAAGAACGGGAGCGCTCCCCCACGGGAAGATCCTCGCTGCGGCGCCGCCGATCGTCGTGATCATGCACAGCGAAGCTTCATCGTAAGCGGGAGGCCTCCGGTCCACCAGGGAGCCGGAGGCCGATTCTCTCGTCCGATCTTGCGGCAGCCCGGACCGCCGGACAACGGTGCGGATGGTCGCTTCAGCGGCGACCGCCGACGGCCCGGCGCGGCGGCGTGGCGGTGTTCTCGTCGAAGAGTTCGGCGAGCTTCTCGGTCATCACCCCGCCGAGTTCCTCCGCGTCGATGATGGTGACGGCCCGGCGGTAGTAGCGGGTGACGTCGTGGCCGATGCCGATGGCGAGGAGTTCCACCGGCGAGCGGGTCTCGATCTCCTCGATGATCGCGCGCAGGTGCCGCTCCAGGTAGTTGCCCGGATTGACCGAGAGCGTGGAATCGTCGACCGGAGCGCCGTCCGAGATCACCATCAGGATCCGGCGCTGCTCGGGGCGGCCGAGCAGGCGCTTGTGGGCCCAGTCGAGGGCCTCGCCGTCGATGTTCTCCTTGAGCAGCCCCTCGCGCATCATCAGGCCGAGATTCTTGCGCGCCCGCCGCCAGGGGGCATCGGCGGACTTGTAGACGATGTGGCGCAGGTCGTTGAGGCGCCCCGGGGAGGCCGGCTTGCCCGATTGCAGCCACGCCTCGCGGGACTGGCCGCCCTTCCAGGCCCGGGTGGTGAAGCCCAGGATCTCGACCTTCACGCCGCAGCGCTCGAGGGTGCGGGCGAGGATGTCCGCGCAGGTCGCCGCCACGGTGATCGGCCGGCCGCGCATCGAGCCCGAATTGTCGATGAGCAGCGTGACCACCGTGTCGCGGAAATTGGTGTCCTTCTCCTGCTTGAAGGAGAGGGGCTGGAACGGGTCGGTGACCACGCGGTGCAGGCGGGCCGGATCGAGCTGGCCCTCCTCCAGGTCGAAGTCCCAGGCCCGGTTCTGCTGGGCGAGGAGCCGCCGCTGCAGCCGGTTGGCGAGCCGACCGACGACGCCCTGGAGATGGGCGAGCTGCTTGTCGAGGTAGGAGCGCAGGCGCGAGAGTTCGTCCGCGTCGCAGAGATCCTCGGCGTGGATCACCTCGTCGAACTTCGTGCTGAAGACCCGGTAATCGGGGCCGCGGGGCTCGTTGGCGCGGGGGTTCGGCGGGCGCCAGGATTCGGAGGCCTCCTCGGAATCCGCCTCGTCGGCATCGTCCGGCAATTCGCCCGAGGGCGCGTCGGCGGCCTCGGTCGCGCCCTCGTCGAGGTCGTCGGACGCCTCGTCCGAGACCTCGACCTCGGCCCGGTCGCCCTGGGCCTGCTGCTCGGCCTCGCCCTCGCCGGCCTGCTGCTCGTTCTGCTGCGCGTCGTCCTCGTCCTCGCTCTCGTCGTCCTCGGGATCGAGGGGCGCGTTGTCGGCCATGTCGAGGGAGGTGAGGAGGTCGCGCACCGAGCGCGCGAAGCTGCGCTGGTTCTCGATGCTGCCGAGGAGCCCGTCGAGATTCCGCCCGGCGCGGGCCTCGATGAAGTCGCGCCAGAGATCCACGATGCGGCCCGCGGCCTCCGGCGGCTTCTGCCCGGTGAGGCGCTCGCGCACCATCAGGGCGACCGCGTCCTCCAGCGGCGCGTCGGCGCGGTCGGTGATCTCCTCGTACTTCCCGCCGCGGTGGTAGCGGTCCTCCAGCATGGCGGTCAGGTTCGCGGCGACGCCGGACATCCGGCGCGAGCCGATCGCCTCGACGCGGGCCTGCTCGACCGCGTCGAAGACCGCCCGGGCGGGCGCGCCCTCGGGCGCCATCCGGCGGTGCACGGCGGCGTCGTGGCAGGCGAGGCGCAGGGCCATCGAATCCGCGTGGCCGCGCAGGATCGCCACGTCGGCCGCGGCGAGCTTGCGGGGCGGCTCGGGCAGGCGGGCCTTGTCGGCGGTGAGCGCGGGCCGGTCCGAGGCGAAGGTCACCTCGATCTCGGGCTTGCGGGCGATGGCGCGCAGCGTTCCGGCGAGCGAGCGCTTCAGCGGCTCGGCCACGGGCTCGCGCTTGTCGCCGGGCTTGCGGTTGGAGATGGACATCCGGCTACTTCTTCACGGAGTCGAAATCGAAGGGGCGTTCCAGAAGGTCGTCCCAGGCGTAGGGGCAAGCCCTCGGGAAATCCTCCGGCTGGAGATGGGTCTCGTCGGCGGCCCAGAGCCGGGCCTCCTCGTAGGCATCGGCGAGCGCCGCGTCCCGGCGGGGCTTGAGTCTCGGATTCTCGTCGAGGAGCCGGAGGTAGCGCCGCCGCTGCTCGCGGATCGCGAAGATCCAGCTCGGCGTGCGGTGCTCGGTCTGCTGGTCCCACTTGAGCAGTGCATCACGAGCACCCGCAGGATGCCGTGAAGCCGCGCGACCTGATTGCGGCCCAAGCGCCCGAGCTCCTCGGCGACGTGCTCGGCGTCGACCGCGTCGAAGCGGCCGGCACGGATGAGGGCCGCCTGCTCGCAAGCCCAGGCATAGAGGTCGCGCTCGGAGGCGGCCCGGTCCTCGGCGGGACCGGCCGTGTCGCGCCGCTCCGTGAGAACCGGATCCGCCATGCGCGACACTCCCTCAGCTCAGCGCGACGTTGACCGCGCTCTCGGGCAGCTCCTTGCCGAAGGAGCGCTGGTAGAACTCGGCCACCAGCGACCGCTCCAGCTCGTCGCACTTGTTGAGGAAGGTGACCCGGAACGCGAAGCCGATATCGTTGAAGATGTCGGCGTTCTCCGCCCAGGTGATCACCGTGCGCGGGCTCATCACGGTCGAGAGGTCGCCGTTGATGAAGGCGTTGCGGGTGAGGTCGGCGACGCGGACCATCTTGTTGACGATGTCGCGCCCGCCCTCGCCGCGATAGTGGGTCGCCTTCGACAGGACGATGTCGACCTCGCGGTCGTGCGGCAGGTAGTTCAGGGTGGTGACGATCGACCAGCGGTCCATCTGGCCCTGGTTGATCTGCTGTGTGCCGTGATAGAGGCCCGAGGTGTCGCCGAGGCCGACCGTGTTGGCGGTGGCGAACAGGCGGAAGGCCGGGTGGGGGCGGATCACGCGCTTCTGGTCGAGGAGCGTCAGGCGGCCCGACACCTCCAGCACGCGCTGGATCACGAACATCACGTCGGGGCGGCCGGCATCGTACTCGTCGAAGACGAGGGCGACGTTGTTCTGCAGCGCCCAGGGCAGGATGCCGTCCTGGAAGGCGGTGACCTGCTTGCCCTCCTTGAGCACGATCGCGTCCTTGCCGACGAGATCGATGCGCGAGACGTGGCTGTCGAGGTTGATGCGCACGCAGGGCCAGTTGAGGCGCGCGGCGACCTGCTCGACGTGGGTGGACTTGCCGGTGCCGTGATAGCCCGTGATCATCACCCGGCGGTTCTTCGCGAAGCCCGCCAGGATGGCGAGCGTGGTGTCGCGATCGAAGATGTAATCCGGGTCGAGATCGGGAACGTGCTCGTCGGTCTTGGAGAAGGCCGGCACCTCGAGGTTCGAGTCGATCCCGAACACCTGGCGCACGGACACCTTCATGTCCGGGAGAGCGGGTGGTGTGTCTTCAGCGAGCATAAGGGCCTCGTGGGGGCAGGGGTGCCTCACAGGGGCGGCCCTGCGGATGTCGCGACGGCGCGGGGGTGCCGGCAGGCGCCGTCCTTCCTTATCGGTCTGGGGGAGCCGGCGCAAACGTGCCAACGCCCTTCATATAGGCAGGCCGCCCGCCGTTTCGAGGCCCGCCGCCCGACCGGGATGCGAGAACCGTGCCCGCGCGCCGAATGGCGGTCCTGCGCGCCGGCCTCAGCACAGGCCGGCGGCGCGCAGGGTGTCGTGGGCCCGGATGATGTCGCGCAGCCGGTCCTCGAAGGCGCGGTCGCCGCCATTGGCGTCCGGATGGAAGCGCTTCACCAGCACCTTGTACTGCGCCTTGATGGCGGCGGCATCCGCCCCTTCCTCCAGGCCCATCACGTCGTAGGCCTTGCGCACGGGGGCGGAGTAGCGCGGGCGCGGCGGCTCCGCCTTGGTGGCGCCGCCGCGGTCGGGGGCGACGCCGGCCGAGCGCAGGATGCCGAGGGGATCGACGTAGTCCCAGTCGCGGTTCGCGGATGCCGGCTTCTCGGCCCCGCGGCCGGCCCGGTTGACGCCCATGTTCCAGGTCGGACGGTGGCCGATCACCGCGTCCTTCTGGAAGGCCTGGACGGCTGCGTCGTTCATGCCCGCGAAGTAATTGTAGGAGGCGTTGTACTCGCGCACGTGCTCCACGCAGAAGCGCCAGTACTGGCCCTCCTGCTTGCGGCCCTTCGGGGCGCGGTGCAGCCCCGGCCGGGTGCAGCCCGGCCGCTCGCAGACCGGCCCCTCCGACGCCGCGGCGTCGTCGCAGGTGGGCTTGATGCGGATGCGGTCGAACAGGGGCGAGTTGAGATCCATGGCGGGGCGATTATGAGGGGGCTTCGGCAGGGCACAAGGGCTGCGGGCCTGATGCCGCAGGCGCGCCGGAACGGATTGACACGGGCGGCGCCGGGCCGGGACCTGACCCGAACGGAGGACGGCACCCGATGAGCTTGGGCGATTGGATCAGGACGACGCTGGAGGAGCAGTTGAGGCCGACGGCGCTCAGCGTCGTCGACGAGTCGCATCAGCATGAGGGCCATGCCGGATCGCGGCCGGGCGGGGAAACCCATTTCCGCCTCGATGTGGTGTCGGAGGCCTTCGAAGGGAAGAGCCGCGTGGAGCGTCACCGCCTGGTGAACACGCTCCTCGAAGAGGCCTTCAAGCGCGGCCTTCACGCTCTCGCCCTGCGGGCGCGGACGCCGGCCGAGGCGGCGGCGGCTCCGCGGTGAGCGTGGGCGCCCGCGGCGCGAAGGCGTAGAGGCCCGTGGCGGCGAGCAGGGCGAGACCGAAGGCCACGAACAGGCGGCCGTAGAGCGCCGCCGGGTCGAGGCTCCCCGCGCCGAGCACGAAGGCGGCCGACAGCCCCTGCACGGCGCTCGCCCCGCCCATGAAGACGATGTTCATGACGGACACGCCCCGGCCGAGCAGGTGGGCCGGGAAGAAGCGGCGGGCATGGGCCATCAGGATGGCGTAGCTCAGGCCCGCCGCGCCGACGACGGCGAGGAACGCCACCGCGAGGGCGGCCGAGCGGCCGCCGAGCAGGCCGAGGCCCAGGAAGGCGAGGCCGGTGACGAGGCAGCCGCCCAGCGCCGTGCGCTTGGGGTCGCGCAGGAGGCGCTCCAGGGGGCCGTAGCTGATGGCCCCGAGCGCCATGGCGACGCTCATGGCGAGCGCCCCGTTGCCGCGGGCGAGCGCGTCGAAGCCGTGCACGCTGCCGAGATAGGACCCGACCCAGAGCGAGCGGGTGGCGATCACCACCGCGTAGCTCACGAACACCACGGGGAAGATCAGCCAGAGCGGGCGCATGCTCGCCACGGTGGCGAAGCCCCGCAGGAGCCCGGCCCGGGAGGGATCCGGGACGCGGGCCGGATCGCGGATCAGGGCGAGGATCAGGCCTGCGCTCGCCACCGTCACGGCGGCGAGCCACGCCAGGATCGGCCGCCAGCCATAGGCGTGGGTGGCGAGCGCCAGCGGCGTCGAGCCGAGGAGATCCCCCGCCGTGCCGAGCCCGATCATCACCGAGGAGAGCATGGCAAAGCGCTCGGGCGGGTAGAGCCGGCCGAACAGGTAGAGGCTCCCCATCAGCGCGGGGGCGCAGCCGAAGCCGATCAGCGCCATGCCGGCGAGCGCCCCGGCGAAGCCGCCCGCCGCGGCGAGCCCCCCGGCCCCGAGCGCCGCCAGGGAGAGGAAGCCCGCGACGGTGCGGCGGGGGCCGAGCCGGTCGAGGCAGAGCCCGGTCGGCACCTGCCCCACCGCGAAGGCGGCGAACCACGCCGCGGAGAGCAGCGCGAGGTCGGAGGCGGAGAGGCCGAGGTCGCGCCCGAGATCCGGCGCCACCATGGCGAGGAAGCCGCGGTCGAACTGGCTGATCGTGTAGGCGAGGAGGAGGACCAGGAAGGCCGTCACGGCGGCACCGCACTCCGGAGGTGCAGGGGAGAGCGCGGGATCCGTCTCCCGGGAGACGGATCCCGCGGATCGCGCCGCGCTACTTGATGCGCTCCAGCACGCTCACGTAGTTCGCCACCGCGACGCCGCCCATGTTGAACACGCCGGCCAGCGTCGCCCCCGGGATCTGCATGCCGCCGGCCTCGCCGCAGAGCTGCATCGCCGAGAGGGCGTGCATCGAGACGCCCGTGGCGCCGATCGGATGGCCCTTGGACTTGAGGCCGCCGGAGGGGTTCACCGGCAGGCGCCCGTCCTTGCGCGTCCAGCCCTCGCGGATCGCGTCGGCGCCGCGCCCCTCGGGGGTGAGCCCCATCGCCTCGTATTCGATGAGTTCCGCCACCGTGAAGCAATCGTGCGTCTCGACCAGGGAGAGGTCGCCGAGGGTGATGCCGGCCCGGGCGAGCGCCTGCGACCACGCCGCCGCGCAGCCCTCGAAGCGCAGCACGTCGCGCTTCGACATCGGCAGGAAGTCCTGGGCATGGGCGGTGGCGCGGAAGGCCACGGCGCGGCGCATGCGCAGGGCCGTCTCGGTATCGGCGAGCACGATCGCGGCCGCGCCGTCCGAGACGAGCGAGCAATCGGTGCGCTTGAGGGGACCGGCGACGATCGGGTTCTTCTCGGATTCGGTGCGGCAGAACTCGAAGCCGAGATCCTTGCGCATCTGCGCGTAGGGATTGGCGACGCCGTTCTGGTGGTTCTTGGCGGCGATCATCGCCAGCGCGTCGGACTGGTCGCCGTGACGCTGGAAGTAGCGGGCGGCGATGCCCCCGAACACGCCCGCGAAGCCCGCCGGCGTGTCGCCGTCCTCCGGCAGGTAGGAGGCCTTGAGCAGGTTGGCGCCGATCTCGCGGCCGGGCGTGCGGGTCATCTGCTCGACGCCGACCACCAGCACCACGCGGGCGTGGCGCGCCTCGATGCTCTTGATGCCCTGATGCACCGCCGCCGAGCCGGTGGCGCAGGCATTCTCGACCCGGGTCGCGGGCTTGAAGCGGAAGCCGTCATCGGCCTGGAGCACCAGCGAGGCGGTGAAGTCCTGGGGCGAGAAGCCGGCGTTGAAATGGCCGAGCACGATCTCGTCCACCTCGGAGGCCGCGATGCCGGCATGGGCCAGCGCCTCGCCGGCGGCGCGCACCACGAGGCTCTCGACGGTTTCCGTGTCGTGCTTGCCGAACGGCGTGTGGCTCCAGCCGACGATGCAGGCGGTCATGATTCTTCTCCTCCCTGGGCCGGTCGGGCCGGCCGTTGTCGTTCCGTTGTGCGCGAGGGAGAGCGGGCGCACAAGCGCGTGTCAGGCAGCCCTGAACCGCGCGTAGCCCGCTTCGCGCAGCTCGCAGGCCGGGCAGGTGCCGCAGCCATGGCCCCAGGCGTGGCGCGCCCCGCGCTCGCCGAGATAGCAGGTGTGGCTGTCCTCGACGATGAGGTCCACCAGCGCCTCGCCGCCGAGATCCCGGGCGAGACGCCACGTCGCGGCCTTGTCGATCCACATCAGCGGCGTGTGCAGCACGAAGCGTCGCTCCATGCCGAGGTTGAGCGCCACCTGCAGGGCCTTGATGGTGTCGTCCCGGCAATCCGGATAGCCCGAGTAATCGGTCTCGCACATGCCGCCGACGATGTGGCGCAGGCCCCGCCGGTAGGCGAGGGCCGCCGCGAAGGTCAGGAAGACGAGGTTGCGGCCCGGCACGAAGGTGTTGGGCAGGCCGCTCGCCTCGTACGCGATGGCGCCGTCGCGGGTGAGGGCGGTCTCCGAGATGTCGCCGAGCACGCCGAGCGGCAGGGTGTGGTCCTCCCCGAGCCGCGCCGCCCATTCGGGCTTCAGCGCCGCGAGGCCGGCCCGCAGCTGCGCGCGGCAATCGAGCTCGACCCGGTGGCGCTGGCCGTAATCGAAGCCGAGGGTCTCGACCCGCCCGAAGCGGTCGAGGGCCCAGGCGAGGCAGGTGGTGGAATCCTGGCCGCCGGAGAACAGCACCAGCGCGCCCTCGCTCGTCTCCATGGTCCTCGTCTCCCGGCGGCAGGCCTCCGCTGGACCGCAGCCATCCGGTCGGGCGGTCCGGAGGCCGGTCAGTTCCCCGTATACTCGGCCCAGGACATGGGCGTCTCGAACACCTTCACCGCGGCGAGCGCCGGCAGGGACGGCCGGGCGCGGTTCCAGATCCAGACCGCGATGTGCTCGGCGGTCGGGTTCTCCAGGCCCGGGAGATCGTTGAGGCAATGATGGTCGAGTTCGGCGAGGAGCGGCGCGAAGGCCGCTTCGACGTCGTAGAAATCCACCACCCAGCCGGTCTGCGGATCCACCGGCCCGTCGAGGGTCAGCTCCACCCGGTAGGAATGGCCGTGCATGCGGCGGCAGCGGTGGGTCTCGGGCACGTTCGGCAGCCAGTGGGCGGCCTCGAACGTGAAGGCCTGGGTGATCTTCATCGGTCGACACTGAGGAATGGCGCGCGACGCGCGGTCGAGAGCCCCATAGCACCGCAGGCCCGTCCGGCGGAACTGCGGGGCGCGGTCAGGGGATCCCGATCATCTTGTGGGTCTGGACGCTCAGGCGCCAGCGGGCGTCGCGCAGGCAGTAATCGACGGCGGCCCGCGTGTTGGCGAGCCGGTCCGGCCCGTCCATCGGCTGCAGGAAGAAGTGCCGGAAATCGAGCCCGGCGACGTCCTCGGGCGCCAAGCCCGCCTGCGGATAGACCAGTTTCAGCTCGTCGCCGCGGGTGAGTCGCAGCGGCGCACCGGATTTCGGGCTCACGCAGATCCAGTCGATCCCCTCCGGGGCCGCTTGCGTGCCGTTGGTCTCCACCGCCGAGGTGAAGCCGCGGGCGCGCACGGCCGCGAGCAGGGGCGCGTCGAGCTGGAGCAGGGGCTCGCCCCCGGTGAAGACGACGTAACGCCCTTCCGCGCCGCCGCGCCACGTCGCCGCGATCGCCCCCGCGAGGGCCTCCGCATCGGCGAAGCGCCCGCCGCCCTCGCCGTCGGTGCCGACGAAATCGGTGTCGCAGAACCGGCAGACGGCCTGCGCCCGGTCGGCCTCGCGCCCGCTCCACAGGTTGCAGCCGGCGAAGCGGCAGAACACGGCGGAGCGTCCGGCCTGGGCGCCCTCGCCCTGCAGGGTGTGGAACATCTCCTTGACGGCGTAGCTCATCGGAACTCCGGAGCCCGGCGCGCGATCGGGGCGGAACGCGCCGGGCAGGCTTCGCCCTGCCAGATGGGGAGGGGGCGGCGCAACCGCATCCTCGCGGCGCGCTTGTCCCCGCGGGGCCGCCGCGCGCCCGGCGCAGGGCTGTGGACGGGGTGTGGAGGGCTCCGGCGCGCGCCGGCTGCCATGCTGCCGCCACGGTGCGCGCGTTGATGCGAGGCAGAGCGGCGCTGTCAAAAGCGTCGCCATTGCCCTAAACTGAAGGTCCGTCGTCCATGGGGTGCCTGAAGGGCGGCGCGGTTCATCCGGAACCGCGGGGGCGCCACGTGGCGGGATGGGCCCGACGGGGATGCGACTGATGACCAAACCTGCACCGCTCGCGCGGCTGCTCGGGCGTTTCGCCGGCCTCGCCGCGCTGCTGGCGGCGGGCGCCGCCGGCGCCGTCACCCAGCCGATGCTGGTGGTCGACGTGGATTCCGGCAAGGTGCTCTACAGCCAGGCCGCGACGGATCCCTGGTACCCGGCCTCGATCACCAAGCTGATGACCACCTACGTGGCCCTCGACCTGGTCCGACAGGGCCGGGCCTCGATGGACCAGCTCATCACCATCTCGCCCCAGGCCGCCGCCGAGCCGCCCTCCAAGATGGGCTTCAAGCCGGGCACGCAGCTCACCCTCGACAACGCCCTCAAGATCATCATGGTGAAGTCGGCCAACGACGTCGCCTGGGCGATCGGCGAGAGCCTCGCGGGCTCGGTCGACAACTTCGCCGTGCTGATGAACGAGACCGCCCAGCGGCTCGGCATGCGCGAGAGCCGCTGGTTCAACCCGAACGGCCTGCCGGATCCGCGGCAATGGACCTCGGCCCGGGACATGGCGGTCCTCGGCCGCGCGATCCTGCGCGACTTCCCCGACAACCGCGACCTGTTCTCGATCTCGGCGATCCAGTTCGGCCGGGCGGTGATGCCCAACCACAACGGCCTGCTCGGGCGCTACGCGGGCGTCGACGGGATGAAGACCGGCTTCATCTGCTCGGGCGGCTTCAACGTGGTGGCGAGCGCGACCCGCAACGGGCGGCGGATCATCACCGTGGTGATGGGCCAGCCCACCGCCCGCGAGCGCGACCTGAAGACCGCCGACCTGTTCGATTACGGCTTCGGGCAGAGCGGCCTCGGCTGGGGCGGCACCACGCTCGCCGAGCTGCCGCCCTCGCAGGCCGCCGCACCGCCCGACATGCGGCCCTACATCTGCGACAAGCGCCGGCCGATGCCGACGGATTCCGATTCCTCGGCCGTGACGGCGAGTTCCAACAACGACACCACGGCGGCCCAGCTCCTGGGCGCCAGCGCGCCGCCCTCCGCCGCGCTCGCCTTCGCGACGATGAGCAGCGCGGCGCTGAAGGGGCGCACGCTGCCGCCGCGGGCGCCGCTTCAGCCCGTCCTGGTCTGGGTCGGCCGCGACCCGGCCGAGAGCGCGATCGCCGCGGTGGACGAGCCCGAGGCGAAACCCGCACCCGCGCCGCGCGTGAAGGCCGCCAAGGCGAAGCCCGCGCCCGCCCCGAGCCGCGCCATCGCCAAGACCGGCGCGACGGTGCCGCAGCCCAAGCTCCTCGCCCGCGGCCGCGGCGCCACCCCGGCTTCCGCCACGGCCTTCGCCCCGCCCCCGCACAGCCCGGTGATCGCGGGCGAGGGCAAGGGCGCCAAAACTCCGGCCGCCGACACTCCGGCCGCCAAGGCTGCGACGACCAAGGCTGCGGCGACCAAGGCCTCGGCGAAGCCCGCCCCGAAGCCGGCGGCCAAGCCCGCCGCCAAGCAGGCGAAGGACGAGAAGCCCAAGGCCGTCGCCGCGAAGCAGAAGAGCAACTGACCGGCGGGGCGCGGCCGCGCCGGCACGACCTTCCGGTCCATGCAAGAAGGGGCGCAGCGAGAGCTGCGCCCCTTCTTGCATGTCATCCGATTTCCCGTTGATGGCTCGGCGATGGCCGAGGCCCTCGCATCGCGATGCGGAAACCGGCTTCGCTCACCTGCCGGGCGGGCTCGTGAAACGGTTTCCGGACGTGATCTTCCGAAAACCGTATCACGACTCTCCCGCCGTTCGGCCGGGCCCGCGCCTCACGCGTGACCCGGGTAATCCGCGTCGAGCACGAAGGGGAACGGCCCCGGATAGCGCTCCACATAGGCCATGTGCGAGACGAGGCCGGTCTCGGGCGCGTAGCGGTGGAGCTGGAAGGCCGGGGGCTCCAGCACGAGGCCGCTCTCCCGGCCGGAGGTCAGGTCGAGGGCGACCTGATGCGTCACTCCCGGGGCCACCTGGGCGATGGTGCCCGCGTAGCGGACCTGGATCGGCCGGTGGTGGTGGCCGCACAGGATCCGCTCCACGTTGCGGTGCCCGTCGATGATCGCCCGGAAGCGCGCCTCGCCGTCGAGGAGCCGGATCCGGTCCATATCCTCCATCCCGCAGGCGAAGGGCGGGTGGTGCATGAACACCACCGTCGGCCGGTCGCCCCCCGTCGCCAGCGCCTCCTCCAGGAAGGCGAGGCGCCGCTCGCACAGGGCACCGTGGCTCGCGCCCGGCACCAGCGTGTCGAGGGCGATCAGGCGCACCGGCCAGTCCTCGACCACGTACTGGACGAAGTCCTCCGCCGCCTCCGGCAGCCAGGCGGCGGGCAGGCCGGCGCGCAGGGCCTCGCGCCGATCGTGGTTGCCCGGCACCACGAAGACCGGGATCGGCAGCCGGCCGAGGAGGCCGCGCAGGAGCGCGTATTCCTCGGACAGGCCGCAATCCGCGAGATCGCCGGTCACCAGCACCACGTCGGGGCGGGGCTGGAGGGCGATGAGCGCGTCGATGGCGCGCTCCGCCAGCATGGTGGTCTCCGAGACCCGGTAGGCCGGCAGGCCGCGCGGGCGCACGTGCAGATCGGTGATCTGGGCGATCAACATCGGGCTCACTCCGCCCCCGGCAGGTGCAGGGCCGTGTCCTCGACGTAGGGGCGCATGATCGCGTCCGCAGCCTTCTGGGCGGCGACGAGCGCCTCCTTGGGCTGACGCTTGCCGGAGAGCACCGCCTGGATCTCGTCCTCGATCGCCTTGCGCACCGGCACCGTGCGGTAGGTGGCGAACCAGGGCTTGGCGTTGGCGAGCTGGTCGACGGCGATCTTGGCGTCCGGGTTCTTCTCCAGGAAGGCCTTCATGTCGGGCAGGTCGTAGGCGGCACGGTTCGGCGCGAAATAGCCCGTGATCCGGCTCCAGCGGCCCGAGACCTCGGGCGAGGTCAGCCACTGGATCAGGGTCCAGCTGTCCTTGCGCATATCGGGGGAGAGGCCGGTGGGCTGGACCAGCGAGGCGCCGCCGATCGGCACCGCCTGGCGCACGTTCATCGGCACGAAGGCGACCCGGAACGGGAACTTGGCGTTCTCGCGGATGAAGGTGAGAGAACCCGTCGAGAGGATCATCATGGCGGACTGGCCGGCCATGAACGAGGCCGTGACCGCCGGGCCCTTCTGCTCGCCGGCCGGATGCACCTTGGCCTTGTGCACGAGATCGGACCAGAAGGTGAGGGCACCGAGCGTGGAGGGCGCGTCGTAATAGACCTCGCCGCCGTATTCCTCGTTGTACCAGCGCCCGCCATTCGACATGGTCAGGGCTTCGAGGATCCAGCCCGCGTAATCGTAGCTCGACGGCAGCGTGACGCCCCAGCGCGTGACCCGGTCGCCCTCGCGCTTGGTCAGCTTGCGGGCGGCGGTCGTCAGTTCCTCCCAGGTCCGCGGCGGCTTGTCGGGATCGAGCCCGGCCTCCTTGAACTGCTCGACATTGTAGTAGAGCAGGGGAGTCGAGTTGTGGAACGGCACCCCGTAGACCTTGCGGTCGACGATGGCGTTGGGGTGCAAAGCCGGGAAGAACTGGTTCATGAAGGCTTCGGGCGTGCTTCCCCCGGCCTGGATCAGGTCGTCGAGCGGCGCGATCTCGCGCTCGATGGCGAGGTCGGTGAGGAAGTTCGCCGACATGATGACCACGCCCGGCGGCTTGCCGGCCTTGATGGCGGCGCGGGTCTTCAGCAGCGTGTCGTCGTAGGAGCCGGTGAAGACCGGGGTGACCTTGGTGCCCGGATGGGAGTCGTTGAACTCCTTGATCAGGCCCGTCATGCTCTTGGCGAGCGCCCCGTCGACGGGAACCGGGAAAAACAGGTCGAGGTCGGCGGCGCGCGCGCTGGCGACGCTGCCCACGAGGAAGACGGCCGCGGCACGCGCAACCTTCCGCCATAGGGTCATGGTGTGATCCTCTTCTTACTTGAGGCCGGAGGCCAGGAAGCTGTTCACGAAGCGACGTTGGAACAGCAGGAAGGCGACGAGCAGCGGCGTGCTCACGATGAGCGTGCCGGCGGCGATCACGCCCCAGGCCTGGGTGCCCTCGGCGCTGAGCGTGAAGCTCGCGAGGCCCAGGGTCAGGGGGCGGCGGTCGGGGGAGTTGATCACGATCAGCGGCCAGACGAACTCGTTCCAGTGCGTCGTGACCGAGACGATCGAGAAGGCGATCAGCGTGGGCTTGGTCAGCGGCAGGTAGACGTGGCGGATCACCTGCCACCAGCGCGCGCCGTCGATGGCCGCCGCGTCCTCCAGTTCCCGCGGCACCTCGCGGAAGCTCTGGCGCAGCAGGAAGGTGCCGAAGGCGGTGGCGCAGTAGGGCGCCATCACGCCCGGCAGCGTGTCGTAGAGGCCGAGCGCCGCCACCGTCTTCAGGTTGGGCACCAGCAGCACCACCGGCACCAGCATGAGCTGGATCAGGAAGGCGTAGAACAGGAGCGTGCGGCCCGGGAAGTCGAGCCGGGCGAAGGCGTAGGCGGCGAGCGAGGCGGTGACGAGCTGCACCGCCAGGATGCCGGCGCAGAGCAGGACCGTGTTGAGGGCGTGGAGCGGGAATTCCGCCGAGGCCCAGGCCTCCGCGAGGTTGGCGAGGCTCGGCAAAGCCGAAGGCACCAGCGAGGCCATGCTGCCGGCCGGCCCTCCCGGGGGGCGCAGCGTCGCCACGAGCATCCAGGCGAAGGGAACGGCCCAGATCAGCCCGAGCAGGAGGGTCGCCGCGCGCCCGAGGCGCGGGGAGAGTTCGCGGGTCACCGCTGCTCCTCCTGCCGGTGCTCGACCCGCCGCAGCGAGGTCGCCGTGAGCCCGATCAGCATTGCCAGCGTCACCACGGTGGCGGCGGCGGCCTTGCCGGCGTCGTAGCGCTCCACGGCCTGCTCGTAGATGTAGAACAGGAGGAGCTTGGTGGCGTCGGAGGGCCCGCCCTTGGTGAGCACGAAGACGTGGTCCACCTGCGTCACCACGTTAAGGAGCGCGATGACGAGCACGAAGGCGATGGTCGGGCGCAGGGCCGGCAGGGTGACGAAACGCAGGCGCTGCCAGGGCCCGGCCCCATCGAGGAGCGCGGCCTCGCGCGTCTCGGCCGGGATCGCCTGCAGGCCGGCGAGGAAGAACAGCATGTAGTAGCCGGCGTTCTTCCACACCGTGAGCACGCTGATCGAGATCAGCGCGAGGTCCGGGTCACCGAGCCAGTTCGCGCCGGAGAGCCCGAGCTTGGCGAGGTGGTAGTCGATGAGGCCGAGCCCGGGCAGGAACAGGAACAGGAAGAGCGAGGCCGCCGCGACGAGGGGGATCAGCACCGGCAGGAAGAAGATCGCGCGCAGGATCGCGGTGAGCCGCCCGCCGCCGTCGAGGGCGAGCGCGAAGCCGAGCGCCAGGACGAGGCTCGGGACGACCGTCAGCAGCGCGTAGAGGCCGGTATGCAGGAGCGAGGCGGCGAAGACCGGATCGGCTGCGAGCGCGGTGAAGTTGTCCAGGCCGACGAAGCGGGTGCCGCGCCGCGACACGGTGTGCGTGGCGTCCCACAGAACCTGGACCACCGGCCAGTAGGTGAACAGGGCGAGGAAGGCGAGCGACGGCGCCAGGAGCCCGAACGGCAGCAGCGCGCGTCCGGAGAACCGGACCGGGCGCACGGCCTGGGGGGCGAGCACCGGGGAATGGTCGAGGGCGTGGGACAAGGAATTCCGCCGAGAGGGTCAACGACGCCCTCATCGGAGGGTTTCGTGACAGGCGGATGAAGCTTCGCAACGAACGTTGTGCGTTGCAGCAACGCGATGCACAACGGCGTCGATCAATCATGGCGGGTCTACTGGTTGCATCCGCCGCTGGTTGCATCGCCTATCGGGCAGACAACCAGCCCTAACCTTCCCTGAGGCTCACCCGCATCGGCATCCCCTCGGCGGGCCGGAGCGTGATGCGCTGCTTGAGGGTCGGCACGAAGCCCGGGGCGAGGCGGAAGCGCAGCGCACGGATCAGCACCGCCAGGACCGCCACGGATTCCATCAGCGCGAAGCTCATGCCGATGCAGACGCGCGGTCCCGCGCCGAAGGGGAGGTAGGCGTAGCGGTCGCGGGCCTTCACGGCCTCGGGCGCGAAGCGGTCCGGATCGAAGCGGTCCGGGTCCTGCCACAGGAGGGCGTGGCGGTGGATGGCGTAGATCGGCACCGCCACGGGGGTGCCGCGCGCCACCCGGCGGCCCCCGATCTCGACATCCTCGAGGGCGGCCCGCACCACCACCGGGGCGGGCGGGTAGAGCCGCATCGCCTCCTGGACGGTCTGGCGGGTATAGGCCAGGGCCTCGACATGGCCGGGCTCCACGGGACCGCCTCCGGTCACCGCCTCGACCTCGGCCACCACCCGCGCCTCGACCGAGGGGTGCAGGGCGAGCAGGTAGAGCGTCCAGGCGAGGGCGAGGGCGGTGGTCTCGTGCCCGGCGGTGACGAAGGTCAGCAGGTTGTCGGCCACGTCGCGGTCGTCCATGGCCTGTCCCGTCTCCGGGTCGCGGGCGGCGACGAGGAGGCTCAGGAGGTCGTCGCGGCCCTCCACGCCGATGCGCCGCCGCTCGGCCACGAGGCGCAGGAGTTCGTCGCGCAGGTAGGTGCGGGCCCGCTCCGAGCGGGCCCGGCCCGGGAAGGGCATCCAGGCGGGCGCCCGCAGGAGCGTCATCGCGAAGATCCAGCTCGTGGATTCGAGATAATCGGTGATGCCCTGCTCGACCCGCGCCACGTCGATCCGGCCGTCGCCCGACAGCATCGTGGCGACGATGATCGCGAAGGTGGTGCGCATCATCACGGGCGCGAGGTCGGTCTCGGCCTCCGGTGGCGCGCCACGCGCCAGGGCATCGCGGGTGCGCTCGGCCGCCGCGATCATCGCCGGCAGGAAGCGCATGATGCGCTCGTTGCGGAAGATCGGCGCCGCGGCCCGGCGCTGCCAGCGCCAGCGCGCCCCGTCCGCGGTCAGGATCGCGTCGCCGAGCGCCGGCGAGAGCGCGCGCCGCAGCACCTCGGACTTCTCGAAGGACTCCGCCTGATCGACCAGCACGGCGCGCACCAGCGCCGGGTCCATCACGAAGAGGGTCTCGCGGCCGAGGAAGGAGGAGGTGTAGACCGGGTCCCGGTAGACCGCCCGGGGCCACGCCTCGATGGGATTGCGCACGATGGTGCGGATGAGGCGAAAGGGACCCAGGGGCGTCTCGGGCGGCACCAGGCGCGCCGTCGTCGGTCGCTCCACCGGGAGCGTCGTATGCGCGTTCATGCCTCGCCCGTTCCTTCCGCGCCCAGCGGCGCGCTCCCAAGGTCGGGACGGCGCGGGCCGGCATCAAGGATGGGCGGCCTCCGGGCTTTGACGCAGGATCGGGGGCGACCTGGGCAGGAGCGTGGCCGGACCCGAGAAACGGATGGCCCGAAGCGGCGTTGATGCTCCGCGCCGCCGATGGCGCCCGGAGATCCGCCATGCAACCCGCCATCGACCGCGCGAGCCTCGACCGCCTGATCGCCCGGGGCCGCGCGCAGGGCCAGCTGACCACGGAGGACCTGCGCCGCGATCTGCCGATCAGCGGCATGAGCCCGGACGCCATCGCGCTCCTGCTGGTCGAACTGGAGGAGGCCGGGGTCCCGGTGGAGCTGGAGGAGGAACTGCTGGCGCCGGGCCGGCCGGTGCGGTCCGCGCTGCCGCCCGCCGCCGCCCTGCCGCGGCAGCGCGAAGCGGCCGCAGGGCCGCCGCCGGCCGCCACCGCGAGCACGAGCGCGACCGCGGCGCATGGCGCCGCCGCGCCGTCGCCCGCGGCCACCGAAGCGGACAAGGCCGTCATCCTCGCGGGGATCGTGGCCGTGGCCGTCGGGCTCCTCATCGCCGTCGCGCTCGGCCACTGAACCCGCCGCGAGGAGCCCCCATGACGGACACCGCCTATCGCTTCGGCATCGAGGAGGAGTTCTTCCTCGCCGATGCGGGGACCTGCGGCACCCCGGGCGAGGCGATGGCGGGCTTCCACGCCGCCGCCCGCGCCCTGCTCCCCGCCGCCGAGCGGGAATTGCTGCAGAGCCAGATCGAGATCGCCTCGCCGCCGAGCACCGGGATCGCCGAGGCCCGCGCGTCGCTCGGGGGCCTGCGCCGGGGACTCGCCGAGATCGGGCGGGTGCACGGGCTCCTCGTCTTCGGGGCCGGCACGCACCCCACCGCCGCCTGGGAGCGCCAGCGGCCGACCGACGGCGCGCGCTACGAGGCTATCCTCGACGCGGTGCGGATGGTCGGGCGGCGCAGCGTGGTGAGCGGCCTGCACGTCCACGTGGAGGTGGCGCGGCCGGAGGCGCGCGTCGCGCTGATGAACCGGCTCACGCCCTTCCTGCCGGTGCTGCTGGCGCTGTCGGTCTCCTCGCCGTTCTGGCAGGGACGCCCGACCGGGCTCGCCGGCTACCGCCTCAGCGCCTTCGGCGAGATGCCGCGGACCGGGGTGCCGGACCTGTTCTCCGGACCGGAGGCCTATGAGCGCTACGTGCGGGTGATGGTGCAGGCCAGGGCGATCGCGGATGCGAGCTTCCTGTGGTGGCACCTGCGCCCCTCGGTGCGCTATCCGACCCTCGAATTGCGCGTCTGCGACAGCTGCACGCGGCTGGAGGACGCGCTCGCCATCGCGGCCCTCTACCGCTGCCTCGTGCGCTGCACCGAGCGCCGCCCGGACCTCAACGCCGATCTCGACGGCGTTTCGCGGGCCCTCGCCCGCGAGAACCTGTGGCGGGCGCAGGCGGACGGGATCGCGGCCGCGCTGATCGACGAGGCGGCGGAGCGCGCGGTGCCGTTCCCCGAGGCGCTCGAGGCGGTCCTCGCCCTCGTCGCCGAGGATGCGGAGGCCCTCCACTGCCCGGAGGCCCTCGACGGGCCGCGCCGGATCCTCCGCGAGGGCACCAGCGCCGACCGGCAGCGGGCGCTGTACGCGGCGGCGCGGGAGGGCGGTGCGCCGGAGGTGGAGGCGGTGGCGGCCGTCGTGCCGGCGCTCGCCCGGGAGACGGAGGGCCGGGAGGCGCCGTGACCGGCGATCCCCCGCCTGCGAACCGGGGCTTGCCCTGAGGCCCGCCTCACGCCCGCAGGCTCGCCAGCGCGGGCGTCACCACGTAGTGCGCGAGCGGGATGACGAGGGCCCCGACCACGAGGCCGAGCACACCCGACAGGGCCGCCGTCACGATCCACTCCACCGCGGCCTCGGCCACCGGCACCGCCGCGGCGGCCACCTGCGCCGCGTGGGCGATCGCATGGCCGGGGATCGTGACGCCGAAGCCTTCCAGCCCGTGCACGATGATGCCGCCGCCGACCCAGATCATCGCTGCCGTGCCGACGACGCCCAGCGCGCGCAGGAGCACCGGCGTGCCGCGCACCAGGCCGCGCCCGATCCCCCGGGTCAGGGGCGACAGGGCCCGGTCGAGGCCGGTCGCGGGACCGGAGGGCGTGCGCAGGCCGAACCACGACGAGGCTGGGCGCCCCTGCCGCGCCAGAGCGAGCCCGACATCGTCCGCCTTCACGATCAGCGCCACCACCCCGTAGACCAGGGCGGTGATGCCGATGCCGACCGCGGCGAGGACGAAGATCTGCGTGAAGAGTCCGGCCTGCGCCACCGTCGCCAGGGTGAGCGCCATGATCTCCGCCGAGAGGATGAAATCGGTCTTGATGGCGCTGCCCACCTTCGCGTCCTCGAGAGCCCTCGGGTCACGCGGGGCAGGCTCCTCCGCCGCGCCGTGGCCCGCATGCGGCCAGAGGGCCTCGACCACCTTCTCGGCCCCTTCGAAGCAGAGATAGACCCCGCCGGCCATCAGAAGCGGCGTGACCAGCCAGGGCGCCACGAAGCTCAGCACCAGCGCGCCGGGCAGCAGGAACAGGAGCTTGTTGCGCAGGGAGCCGAGCGCGATCTTGCCGATGATCGGCAATTCCCGGGAGGCGGAGAGCCCCGTGACGTAGCGGGGCGTCACCGCCGTGTCGTCGATGACCACCCCGGCCGCCTTGGCGCCGGCGCGGGCGGCCTGCGAGGCGGCATCGTCGAGCGAGGCCGCCGCCAGCTTGGCGAGGCCCGCGATGTCGTCGAGGAGAGCGATCAGGCCAGTTGCCATGGGATCCCAAGCAGGTTTCGCAAACGTGGTCGCCGGTTTCGCAGCAGCGGTTGCCGGACGAGAACCCGCGGCGCGGCGAAGCGTTCGGCAGGCCCGGGGTCGGGGTGAGAGATCACCGAGATAGGGCCCGGGCGGGGCCGATGGAAGCCACGCTGCGGCAGCGGGCAAGCCGCGCTCAGCTCCCGTCGAGGCGCCGGCCGGCCTCGCCGTAGCCGAGGGCGGCGGCCCGGCGGTTCACGATGCCGAGCCGGAGGGTGGTGCGCTCCAGGTCGTCGATGGCGGCGAGGAGGCGATCCCGGGCCGGCCCGACCCGCTCGGGTTCGGTGTCGGGCGGCGTTTCGGCGAAGTCGACCGCCGTGGTCAGCACCCGGTCGCGCGCATCCTCGATCCGCGGATCCCGCTCCACGTGCCCGCGCACATCCGCGTCCCAGGCCCGGATCACCGCCCAGGGCAGGGCGTCGGGCTCCAGCACGCCCGGATGGGTGACGGCCCGCTCCCGGGCCGCGGCGGCGGCCTCCCGGATCAGGCTGGTGAGCTTCATCTCCATACCGGTCTCCCGAGCAGGTTTCGGACCAGCCTCCCGCGGCCGGATCCCCGAGGCGTCACCGCCCCGGCGCACCCTCGTCCCGGCCCGGCGGGCTCGGCTCCGGCTTGCCCGCGAGGGCGGCATCGTAGCCGGCGAGCCACTGGGCACCGGCCTCGGTGTCGGCGGCGTAGGGACAGGCCTCGCGGGCGAGGCCCTTGCGCGGCGCGTAGTAGCCGAGGGCGTAATGGTCGATGGCATCGTCCGGCACGGCATGCATGGTCGGTCTCCTCGCGTCTCGTCGGCCGCGGGCCGTCGCCGGCCGCGGACGGTCGGGTAACGCCTGCGGGCGGCCGACCGCCGCATCGTGCCGGCTGGGGAACGCTCCGCCACCCGTGGCGATTGGTCGAACATGCCGCATCCTCGCTGGACCGCCTCCGACATCCCACCCCAGGCCGGCCGGCTCGCCATCGTCACGGGTGCCACGAGCGGCATCGGCTACGAGGCGGCCCTCGCCCTCGCGCGGGCCGGGGCGCGGGTCGTGCTCGCCGCCCGCGACGCGGCCAAGGCGGAGCGCGCGATGGCGGCGATCCGCCGGGTTCACGCCGCCGCCGACCTCGTCGCCCGGCCCCTCGACACGGCGAGCCTCGCCGCCGTCCGGGCCTTCGCCCGGCGCTGGCAGGAGGAGGGCGGCGTCATCGACATCCTTCTCCTGAACGCCGGCATCGCCGCCGTGCCGCAGCGGGAGGAGACCACCGACGGGTTCGAGCGCCAGCTCGCCACCAACTATCTCGGCCACTTCGCCCTGACGGGGCTGCTCCTGCCCTGGCTGCGGGCCGCGCCCGCCGCCCGGATCGTCCCGGTGGCGAGCCTCGCCCACCGGCAGGCGCGCCTGCATTTCGACGACCTGCAGAGCCGCCGCTCCTACGGCAGCCAGGATGCCTATCGGCAATCGAAGCTCGCCATGCTGATGTTCGGGCTCGAACTCGACCGCCGCCTGAGCGCCGCCGGGCTGACGGCCCAGGCGATCCCGGTCCATCCCGGCATCGCCCGCACCGACATCTTCCGGCGCGGCGACCGGGCGGGCGCCGTGCAGCAGCTCGCCGGTCGCGCCATCTTCGGGCTGATCGGCCAGAGCGCGGCGCAGGGCGCCCTGCCGCTCCTCTACGGCGCGACCGCCCGCATGGCGCAGGGCGGCGCCTATTACGGCCCGGACGGCCTCTGGGAGGCGCGGGGTTCTCCGGCCCCGGCCCGCATCGCCCCGCAGGCCCTCGACCGCGCGGCCGCGGAGCGGCTGTGGCGGGTCTCCGAGGAGCTGACCGGCGTCGCATACGGGTTCTGATACCGGCGGTCATGTCCAAGTGACCGCCGGTTGCGTTCTCGGACCTTCGCCAAGTCTCTGACTTGGTGTCGAGAATTCGAGATGGCCTACCGGACCGAGGCGTCGGCATCCCGGGCCGTTGGCATGATCCGTGCCGGGAGCGGGACCATGCCCGCTCGCCGTCATCCCGGGGGGCAGGGCCCCGGCGGCCTCAGCGCGCGGCCGGCTTGCCCGCCACCTTCGGCTTGTTGGGCTTCGGCTTCTTCCACGATGGCCGCCGCCGGGCTTTCGTCGCCATGATGCGCTCCCTTGAGGTTGGGCAAACCCAGGTAGGGCGCCCGAGCGGTCCGGCGAGCCCGGACCTCCCTCACGCCTCGGCCGCCTCCAGCTCCCCGCTCAGGGCGAGCCAATCCTCCTCGGCGGTGGCGAGCGCGGTCGCGGCCTCGGCCCGCATCCGGGCGAGGTCGCCGGCCTTGGCCGGGTCGGTGCGGAAGGCGGTTCCGTCCTCGAGCGCCGCGTCGATCTTGGCGATGGCGTCGGAGAGCTTGGCCATCCGCGCCTCCACCGCCTCCAGCCGCTTGCGCAGGGGCGCGAGCGCCGCGCGCCGCTCGGCGTTGCTGCGCCGCTCCACGGCCCTCGCCCCGCCGGTGGCCTCGGTGGAGCGCGGCGTCTCCGGCTCCGGCCCGGCGAGGACCAAGCGGCGGTAATCGTCCATGTCGCCGTCGAAGGGCTTCACGCTGCCGTTCGACACCAGCCAGAGCCGGTCGGCGCAGGCCTCGACCAGGAAACGGTCGTGGCTCACCAGGATCACCGCCCCCTCGTAGTCGTTGATCGCCTCGACGAGCGCCTGACGGCTCTCGATGTCGAGGTGGTTGGTCGGCTCGTCGAGGATCAGCAGATGGGGGCCGCCGAAGGCCGCGAGCCCCATCAGCAGGCACGCCTTCTCGCCGCCCGAGAGCTGCGCCACCGGCGTGTCGGATTTCTGGCCCGGGAAGCCGAGCCGGGCGGCGGCGGCCCGCACCTTCGATTCGGGAGCATCCGGCATCAGGTCGCGCACATGCGCGTAGGCGCTCTCGGCCGGGCGCAGTTCGTCGAGCTGGTGCTGGGCGAAATAGGCGACCTCCATCTTGCCGGAGCGGCGCAGCTCGCCCGAGACGGGCGCGAGCCGCCCGCCGATCAGCTTGCAGAAGGTCGACTTGCCGTTGCCGTTGGCGCCGAGCAGGGCGACGCGGTCGTCGGGGGCGAGCGTCAGGTTGACGCCCGACAGCACGATGCGCTCGCCGTAGCCCGCCGCCACGCGCTCCATGGCGACGAGGGGCGGCGAGAGCGGCCGCGGCGGGCTCGGCAGGTGGATCACCGGCGCCTCGTCCTCGATGAGCGCGGCGATGGGCTCCATCTTGGCGAGGCGCTTCATGCGCGACTGCGCCTGCCGCGCCTTGGTGGCCTTGGCCTTGAAGCGGTCGATGAAGCTCTGGAGGTGGGCGCGCTCGGCTTCCTGCTTGGCCCGGGCCTTGACCTGGAGGATGCGCTTCTCGGCGAGCTGGCGCGCGAAGGAGGTGTAGCCGCCCCGGTAGAGGGCGAGCTGGCCGCGGTCGAGGTGGAGGATGTGGTCCACGCTCGTGTCGAGCAGGTCGCGATCGTGGCTGATGATGATCGCGGTGCGCGGGTAGCGCTCCAGATAGTCGTAGAGCCAGAGCGTGCCCTCGATATCGAGGTAGTTGGTCGGCTCGTCGAGAAGGAGCAGGTCGGGCTCGGAGAACAGCACGGCGGCGAGAGCCACGCGCATGCGCCAGCCCCCCGAGAAGGCCGAGCAGGGGCGCGCCTGCGCGGCCGCGTCGAAGCCGAGGCCGTGCAGGATCGCGGCGGCGCGCGCGGGTGCCGAGTGCGCGTCGATGTCGACGAGGCGGGTCTCGATCTCGGCCCGGCGCAGGCCGTCGGCGGTCTCGGCCTCCGCCAGCAGGCGGCTGCGCTCGGTGTCGGCGGCGAGCACGACCTCGTGCAGGGTCTCGGGTCCGGCCGGCGCCTCCTGGGCGACGCCGCCGATGCGGGTGCCCTTCGGCAGCGAGATGGTGCCGCCCTCCGTGGCGATCTCGCCCTGGATCAGGCGGAACAGGGTGGTCTTGCCCGCCCCGTTGCGGCCGACGAGGCCGACCCGCGCGCGGTCGGGGATGGAGAAGCCGGCGCGGTCGAGGATCAGCCGCTCGCCGATCCGGTAGGTGAGGTCGTTGACACGGAGCATGGCCGGTCTTGTGCGGATTGTGCCGGGCGGTGGCAAGGGCAGAGAGCGATCCTCGCTCCGATGCGACGTTCCTGCGGGTCTGCCTCTCTGCCGCCCGGCGGCTCACTGTCTTGTCGGCCTGATCCGCCAGGGAAGCCCGAACACCCTTGCTTAACCAAGTGCCAAATGTCTCATCCGGTCAAGCAGAACATCATTTCATGCTACCATAACTCGCGAATCATGACCAATATTCAGCGACGGTGTGCGCCATGCCACTCCCACTGTACGATGAGTCAGATTATCTTAAAGATCTCTCGAGGGTCATGAACACAAGCAGACCTCTTGCTTTGGTCGGCGCTGGAGCAAGTCTCGCATCCGGATACCCATCATGGCCGAAGCTGCTTGAGAAAATGCAAAAAAATCTGATAGATAAAAATCTTCTACCGCCCAAATTACCTCCCATCCTTGAAGCAATCAACGATCCTGCTTGGCAAGCCGAAGAGCTTTGCAGGCGGATGGATCCAGGCGATTTCGCAACCTTCATCACCGAGACGTTTCAGGCCCCGCTCGCGCTCAGAGAGCCGCATCACCGCATTGCCCGTCTCGGCTTTCGTCACGTCCTCACGACGAACTACGATCCATGTATCGAAATCGCGATGAAGCAGGCCAATCTGCCATTCATGCCGATCCACTGGTCCGATCCAGCCGACGTCAGAAAATTCTTCTTCTCATTGTCCGACACAACAGCGCAATCATGCATTGTATATCTTCATGGTCGTTATGACAAACCGGAACATATCGTCTTGACAGAGTCATCATACGCTCGCTCTTATCTCAACGATATATTTCAGCGCCGGATGATTGCCGTCTTCATGACGCAGCCGGTGGTGTTTATTGGCTTCTCAATGCAAGATCCCGAATTGAGCCAGATCCTGCGGGTCGTCCGTGCAAATCTCGGGGACGAGGCCACTCAGCATTACGGTATATTCGGATATCGAACGGAGCACGAGAAGGAGCTGATCGCTCGGCGGATGGAGGCCAAGTTCGGCCTGCGGGCTGTCTTCTACCGGATCGATACGACGAACCTGGAATACGAGGACCATTCTGGACTGATCGCTCTGCTGGATCGGATCCGCGACGGTCGCGCATTGGATGAGGGCGGGGGAGCCGAGGCCGCGCCGTTCGTGCCGGAGGTCGAGGCGGCGCTCCCCCTTGCAAAGGACAAGATTAACGATGTGGATCCTCTCGATCCGAACAAGGGCCGGTTCGGAGGCTTGCCCGAGACGGTGCATCGCCGGCTGCGCGTCGCGGATATCGAGGAGATCGGCGGACGGGAGTACCTCGCCTTCACGCTGATCGTCGAGAGCAAGCCGGGCGAACCGCGGCTGACAGGGCGCGTGCAGTTTCATCTGCATCCGACCTTCCCACGGAAGTGCTATACGGAGACGGCCAGGAACGGGAGCGCCAAGTTCCGGATCGACGTCGCTTACGGTGCGTTCACGGTTGGTGTGGTCATCGAGCGGGATCCTGCGGGCGCCAATCGTCTCGAACTCGACCTGAGCGAGGTGCCCGCGTTCCCACAATGGTTCCGTGAGCGGTGAGACCGCCGGTCCGGCCTGACATGGAAGCGCACCGATCCCGATGCGCGGCTCAAGGGAATCGCCAGGTTGACAACCTGGGGCCGGCTCAGCCTATGCGGGCTCGCTAACGCGTAAGGCAGGGCTTCAGGTGCGATGACGCCGCTCGGCGAAGATCTGGACAGGGGTCTCCGTGAGCGCCGGGCGCTGATCGGCATCGTCGGCCTCGGCTATGTCGGGCTGCCGCTGGCCCTCGCGGCCCTGCGCACGGGCTTCTCCGTGCTCGGCTTCGACACCAATCCGGAGCGGGTGGCGGCGCTCAACCGCGGGGCGGGCAGCTTCCACCACATTCCCGGCGAGGCCCTGGCGGAGGCGCTGCGGGCCGGCCGCTTCGCGGCCACCGGCGACATGGCGCGGCTGGCCGAGCCCGACGCGGTACTGATCTGCGTGCCGACGCCGCTCACCCGCCACCGCGAGCCCGACCTCTCCTACGTCGAGGCGACCGCGCGGGCCATCGCGGCCGCCCTGCGGCCGGGCCAGCTCGTCGTGCTCGAATCCACCACCTATCCGGGCACCACCGCGGAGGTGATGCGGCCGATCCTGGAGGCCGGGGGCCTCGCGGTCGGGCGGGACATCTTCCTCGCCTACTCGCCCGAGCGCGAGGATCCGGGCAACGCCCTCTCCACCGCGGAGATCCCCAAGGTGGTGGGGGCGGACGATCCCGCCTCGCGGCGGCTCGCCTGCGCCCTCTACGACGCGCTCACCGTCGCCACCGTTCCGGTGTCGAGCGCCGCCGCCGCGGAGGCGGTCAAGCTCACCGAGAACATCTTCCGTTCCGTCAACATCGCCCTCGTGAACGAGCTGAAGCTCGTCTACGACGCCATGGGCATCGACGTCTGGGAGGTGATCCAGGCCGCCGCCACCAAGCCCTTCGGCTTCATGCCGTTCTGGCCCGGGCCCGGCCTCGGCGGGCACTGCATCCCGATCGATCCGTTCTATCTTGCCTGGAAGGCGCGGGAATTCGACGTGCCGGCCCGCTTCATCGAACTGGCGGGCGAGGTCAACACCCGTATGCCCTACCACGTGGTCGAGCGGCTCGCGGCGGCGGTGGACCGGACCGGCCGGCCCTTCTCGGGGGCCCGGATCCTGGTGCTCGGCCTCGCCTACAAGCGCAACATCGACGATACCCGCGAGAGCCCGTCGCTGCGCCTGATGCGGCTCATCGAGGCGCGGGGCGCGAGCGCCCTCTACCACGACCCCCTGGTGCCGGTTCTGCCGCCGACCCGCGAGCACCCGGACCTCGCCGGGCGCCGCTCGCAGCCCCTCGACGCCGAGACCCTGGGCGCGGTCGACGCGGTGCTGATCGCCACCGACCACGACGGGGTCGACTACGCCCGGGTGGCCGAGCACGCGCGCCTCATCGTCGACACCCGCAACGTGATGGCGCGGCACGGGCTGTCCGGGCCGGGAATCCTGAAGGCCTGAGCGCATCGCCCGCAAGAAACGGGACGCGTGATCGCGGGACCCGTCGCATGACGGCGCGGGGACCGTCGCGTGACGGGCCCCCGACAGGACAGCCGGAGGACCGCCGATGCCGCCCGCCGTGAACCGCACCATGACGGGCGCCGAATGGGGCCTGCTCGTCGGCCTCTCCGTGCTCTGGGGCGGCTCCTTCTTCTTCAACCGGGTGGCGCTCCAGGCCCTGCCGCCGCTGACCCTGGTGACCCTGCGGGTCGGCCTCGCCGCGCTCCTGCTGACGCTCGTCGTGCGCGGGCAGGGCGGGCGCCTGCCGCGCGACCGGCGGATCTGGGCCGCCTTCCTGGGAATGAGGCTCCTCAACAACGCCGTCCCGTTCTCGCTGATCGTCTGGGGCCAGACCCACATCGCCTCGGGCCTCGCCGCGATCCTCAACGCCACGACGCCGCTCTGGACCGTGATCGTCGCCCACGGCCTCACGACGGACGAGCGCATGACCGGGCGGCGGCTCGCGGGCGTGCTGATCGGCCTTTGCGGCGTCGCCGTGATGGTCGGCCCGGCGGTGCTCGGCGGCCTCGGGACCGACGGCCTCGCGCAGGGCGCCATCCTGGCCGCGGCCATGTCCTACGCCGTCGCGGGCGTGTTCGGCCGCCGCTTCGCCCGGATGGGCGTGCCGCCTCTCGTCACCGCGGCCGGGCAGGTGACGGCCTCCAGCCTGCTGCTCGCGCCGCTCGCGCTCGCCCTCGACCGTCCCTGGACGCTGATGCCGCCGGGTCTGCCGGTCTGGGGCGCGGTGCTCGGCCTCGCGGCGCTCTCCACCGCGCTCGCCTACGTGCTGTTCTTCCGCCTCCTGGCGAGCGCGGGGGCGACGAACCTCGCCCTGGTGACCTTCCTCATTCCCGTCTGGGCGATCATCCTCGGAGCCCTCGTGCTGGGCGAGCACCTCGACCCGCGGCACTCTGCGGGCATGGGGCTCGTCGCGGCGGGCCTCGCCGCCATCGACGGCCGGCTGCTCGACCGCCTGCGGCGGCGGCCCGCCAGAGCAGCGCCCGATCACGCTGCAACCGGACGCTGCTCCAGGTCTTCGACTGTGCCGCGTTGTCTGCGACGAACCGGTAATCCACGGCGTCGGAAGAGGCTCTAATCCGTCGTCCGCGCCGTCCAGGTCGCGTGGCGCACGCCCGGGGCGCGCTCCAGGCCGCTGACCACCGCGTCGAGCTCGCCCGGCTCCACCGCCGTGCTCACCAGCGTCGCCACGAGCTCGATCTCGCCCTCGGCCGGCTCCTCCACCGCGATGTCGCTCACCGGGTAGTCGGCGGCCTCCAGCCGCTCGGTCAGGAGGTCGCGGTTGCGCCCGAGGCTCTCGCCATCCGTGGTCAGGCGCACCTCGTAGGTCGCCTCGGTCGCCCGCTCGTCGATCGGGATGCGGTTGATCGCGTTCACCAGCGGGCGCAGCAGGGTGTTGCCGGCGAGCACGCAGAGGGCGACGAGCACGGCCTCGCCGACGAGATCCGCCCCCGCGAAGGCGCCGACCGCGGCCGAGCCCCACAAAGTCGCCGCCGTGTTGAGGCCGCGCACGTTCATGCCCTCCTTCATGATCACGCCCGCGCCGAGGAAGCCGACGCCCGAGACCACGTAGGCGGTGACGCGCACGCCCCCGTCCGCACCGCTCAGGCGCATGCCGAGATCGACGAAGGCGGCGGCGCCCACCGCCACCAGGACCGTGGTGCGCAGGCCCGCCGTGCGCTGGCGGTACTGCCGCTCGGCCCCGATCAGGGTGCCGAGCAGGAAGGCGACGACGAGACTGACGGCGGAATCGAGGAAGGCCCCCGGCTGGAAGGCCTGAAAAGCCGCCATGCTCGCCATACCGAATCCCCCGCCGCCGAGAAGGCCGGCGGCTCTTACCCGGCGACACGCCGGAGCGGAAGGCGGCTGCGCCGGGGACGGCCGCTTCCGGACGCATTCCCAAAGTTATCCCCAACCCTGGCAAGCCCGGCCGCATCGTGGCAAGAACGACATCCGCGCGCGGGTCGAGGTATCGCCATGGGTCGTCTGGGGGTTTTTCCGTTTTTCAAGGAGGCGGGCGTCGACCTCGTCCCCTACGAGACCCGCTGCATCTGGCGCCGCTTCGAGCCCAACGAGGTGCTGGTCGACTTCGACGACGCCTCGACCGACGTCTACTTCCTGGCCACTGGCGAAGTGCGGATCCTCAACCGCACGCAATCGGGCAAGGAAGTGATCCTGGGGGAGATGCGCGGCGGTGAATTCTTCGGCGAACTCGCGGCGATCGACGGCGTCAGCCGCTCCGCCAACGTGACGGCACTCACCCGCGGCGAACTCTGCGTCGTGCCGGCTCCCGTCTTCCGCCAGATCGTCTTCGCGGCCCCGCCCATCGCCGACCGCCTGCTGCGCCTCCTCGCCAAGCGGGTCCGCGCGCTCAACAGCCGCCTGATGGAGCATGCGGTCCTCGACCTGCGCCACCGGCTCTACGCGGAACTGCTGCGGCTCTCCTCGCCGCGGATGGGCTCGGACGGCGAGCGCGTCGTCAGCCCGCCGCCCTATCACCACGTGCTCGCCGCCCGGATCGGCTGCCGCCGCGAGCAGGTGACGCGCGAATTCACGGTCATGGCCCAAGAAGGGCTCGTCGACCGCACCCGCGGCGCGCTGATCCTGCGCCGGCCGGACCTGCTGGAAGCCCGCGTCGCCGAGGCTTTGCGCGAGGACGGCTGATCTCCGCTCGGCCGGCGGCGTGCGATCGGCGTCCGACATCTTCCGAGGCCGGCTGCTCCGCCGGTCGCCGGGCGCGTCGGGCCGTGCCGCGGGCGGTCGATGCCGCGGGGGCGGGGTACGCCCTCCGGCCCTGCGCGTCATTCCAGTATGGCCGAGCACATTTCGAGCAGACACTTTCTTCCTCAGCGTTAGCCAATAATTATACTTTTTCGACCACTCTGTATTACCGACAGGAAACATAATATACCGGCGCCATCTATCGGCGGTCGCGCTGAGGAATCAGCTCAAGAATTCGAGGCATCTTCTTTCATTGAGCGCCTTCCGGGAGCAGCATTGCTGCGCACGGGCACCGGATGACCAGAACAGGACGCAGATCATGGCCTTGGCGATGTCAACGGCGAGCCGCACGTCACCCCTGCGGCCGGACACCGCGCGCGACGCCGCGACCGGGCATGGCCCGCGCCGCCGGGAAGCCTGACCGATGCTGCCGGACGTGCTGCACCTCTCTCCGGAGCGGATCGCGCCGCTCTCCGTGGGCTTGGCCGCCCTGTCGGCCGCGGCCATCGGGCTGCCGACGATCGGCCCGACGCCGAGTCTGATCGCCGTCGCGGCCGCCGGATGCACCGTGGCATGGTTCGCGGCCACGGCCACGCGCCTCTCGCTGCGGCCGCCGGAAGCGTCGGCACCGCCCGCTCCAGCCGCGCCGCCGGCCGCCGCGGCGGTGGCGGAACCCGTGCCGCCCCCGCCGCCCCCGCCGCCCGAAGGGCTGATCCGGCATTTCGGCGTCTACGACACGCTGTTCGAGCGGGCCCACCGGGATACGGCGTCGGTCACCGCCGAGACGGAGGCCGCGGCGTTCCGGATCCTGGAGAGCCTGCGGACGGTGGACGGGGCGATGACGGACCTGCTCGCCTTCCTCGAAGCCTCGGGCTCGAACAGCCGGGTGATCGAGATCGTCGATGAGACCGACCGGCAACTCGTCGCCAACCGCCGGCTGATCGCCGACTTCCTCGCGCGGCGCGACCGGGACGTCGCGGATTGCCGCACGCGCCTCGGCGAAATCGAAGCGGCGACCGATCACCTGACCACCGCCGTGGAGGGCATCCGCGGCCTCGCGCACCGGACGAACCTGCTCGCGCTCAACGCAGCCATCGAGGCGTCCCGGGCCGGCCAGTTCGGCGCCGGCTTCCGGATCGTCGCCTCGGAGGTCAAGCACCTCTCCCAGGAATCCGATCAGGCCGCGGCCCGCATCAACCAGGGCCTCGCGACCCTGCGCGATTCCATCCGCAGCAATCTCGTGGCGCTGGTCACGCAGCGCATCGAGGGCGAGCGCGCGGAACTGTCCCAGATCTCCACCGCCATCGCGCAGCTCACGGAGAACATGGAGCGCCTCGTCTCCCACCAGCGCGACACGCTGGTGAAGGTGCAGAACGAGAGCACCCGCATCTCCGAGCCGATCATCGCGCTCATCGCCTCGATCCAGTTCCAGGACGTGACGCGCCAGCGGCTCGAGCATCTGGAGACGATCTTCTCGGCCGCGCGGGAGAACCTTGGTTCGCTGACCCGGGCCGCGAATGCGAACGAGCCCTGGCCCGAGCCCGAGCCCCTCGCCGCCGCCGCCATGTCCGACGGACCGGCCCCGCCGCGCGATCCGTCCTCCTCCGCCAACGACATCGAACTCTTCTGAGGCCTGACGCAGGGACCGGCGGGATGAGATCCGGATGCACGGCCTTCCGTTCCATGCTAACCGAGGGTCACGCGCGCTCCGTGTCGAATCAGTGCCGCGGAACACGGGTGACGAAACAGCCATGGCATCGATCCTCCTCATCGACGACATTCCGGTGGTGCGGTTGACCGTCCGCAAGTTCCTGGAGCGCGGAGGCCACGGCGTCGAGGAATGCGGGTCGGTCCAGGAGGCAGAGGAGAGGCTGCGCGCCCGATCCTTCGACGTCGTCGTGACGGATCTCTGGATGCCCGGCGAGGATGGGCTGGCCCTGATCGACCGCATGAAGCGCCGCCATCGCGCCACGCCGGTGATCGCGATCACCGGCGGCGCACCGCGCTCCCCGCAGCGCGTCTCGATCGAGGAGGCCGCCCGGGCCGGGGCCGACCGCGTGCTGATGAAGCCCGTCGGCATGCAGGAGATCCTGTCCTGCGTCTCCGATCTGGTCGGGCGCGGCTGAGGCGGAGCGGCGTCATGCACAGTCTCGGCCGGATCCTGGCGCGGCAGCAGGACCACGTGCTCGACGCGTGGATCGACCGCCTGCGCGAGGCCGAAGGCGCCGGAGCGCCGCGGGCGGCCTCGCACCGTCTGCTCCGGATGGAGCTGGCGAGCTTTCTCGCGGCTCTGACAGAATATCTCTCGGGCGAAGATCTCGATCCGGCCGGGGCGAGCTTCAGGGCCGTCGAGGCGCAGGCCGCCGCGATCAGCGCGGCCCGGGCCGGAGACGGGTTCACGCCGACGGAAACGGCGACCCTGATCATGTCGCTCAAATCCGCCGCCGGAGAGGTCATCCGGCGGGAGAGCGCCGCCTCGGCGGCGGATCCCGGCGCATGGCTGGACTCCCTGAACACGGTCGTCGACCGCTTGGCGCTGGTGAGCTTCGCGGCCTATGTCGAGACGCGGGAGCGGCTCATCGAGCGCCAGAGCCGGGCCCTGCTCGACCTCGCCACGCCGGTCCTGCCGATCTGGCGCCACATCGTGCTGATGCCGCTCGTCGGCATCGTCGACACGCAGCGCGCGCGTCAGATCATGGAGTGGCTCCTCGACGCGCTGGCGCGCGAGGAGGCGCATGTCGCGATCCTCGACGTGACCGGCGTCCCGGTGATCGACAGCCGCGTCGCGCTGCACCTCGCCAAGACCGTCGAGGCGGCGCGGCTTCTCGGCGCGCAGGTCGTCGTCACCGGCATCAGCCCGGAAGCCGCGCAGACCCTCGTGAAGCTCGACGTCGACCTGTCGCGCATGGTCACCCGGGGAACCCTGCGGGCCGGCCTCGCCGAGGCCTTCCGCCTCCTGCGCACCGAGCACGCGGCCCGGGCCTCCGAGGCGGCCGCCTGATGCGCGTCCCCATCCTTCGCCTCGGCCGCGTCCTGCTGACCTCGGTCCCGGCCGATCTCACCGACCAGCAGGTGATGGACCTGCAGATCGACGCGCTCGCCCTGCTCAGGGACGGGCGGGCGGACGGTCTCGTGATCGACGTCACGGCGGTGGACGTGATCGATTCCTACATGGCCCGCATCCTCTCGGAGACCGCCCGGATGGTCGGGATCATGGGCGGCGTCGCGGTCCTCGTCGGCATGCGGCCGGCCGTGGCCCTGACGCTGGTCGAGATGGGCAAGGACCTGATCCGGATGGAGACGGCCTTCGACCTGGAAGGCGGCGTCGCGGCGGTCAGGCGCGTGATGGCCGCCCGTGGAGGTCGCCGTGACGACCCTCACGCCGCCTGACGGACAGGCCAGGAGCCCGGCCGGCGGCGCCGGCCTCCGCGGAGCGCTGGCGGCCCGCGTGATGATCCGGCGCCAGGACGATATTCTGACGGCCCGGCAAGCCGGGCGCGAGGCCGCCCGGGGCCTCGGCCTCGGCACCGCCGACCAGACGCGCCTCGCCACGGCGATTTCCGAGCTGGTGCGCAACGCGCTGCGCTACGCCGGCGGCGGGCAGTGCCGCATCTTCACCCACACGACCGGCTCCGAACAGGCGATCCTGATCGAGGTCGAGGATGACGGCCCGGGGATCGATAACGTCGCGGCAGCGTTGATGCCCGGCTATTCGACCGGAGGGAGCCTCGGTCTCGGATTGCCGGCCGTGCAGAAGCTGATGGACGACGTGTCCTTCGAGACGCGGCCGGGCTTCACCCGGATCACCGCCAGGATGGCACGACGTCGATGAGCCGGGCCATCGAGTCCCGAAGCTTCCGGGTGACCGCCGAGATCGACGTCGTCGAGGCGCGGCAGGCGGCCCGCCGGCTCGCCGAGCACCACGGCTTCGGCAAGGTCCGGGCCCACGCCTTCGCCACCGCCGTTTCGGAACTGGCGATGAACCTCGTTCTGCACGCCCGCCGCGGCGGCACCATCCATCTCGCGGTCCGGCAGGATGCGGGCCGGATGCTCATCGGCGTGACGGCGGAGGATGACGGCCCGGGCATCCCGGACACGGACCTCGCCATGCGGGACGGCTATTCGACGGGCGGGGGCCTGGGCTGCGGCCTGCCCGGCACGCGCCGGCTCGTCGATGAATTCTCGATCGCGTCGCGGCCGGGCGGTGGCACCCGCGTCGACGGCAGCATGTGGCGGGCATGAGGATCGGCGCGGCGTGGCGGGCCTTCCCGGGCGAGACGGTCTGCGGTGACGTGATGGGCTGGTGGCGCGAGGGCGCGGCGACCCTGGCCTGCATCGCCGACGGGCTCGGCCACGGGCCGGAGGCGCACCGGGCGGCGCGCTCCGTCGCCGCGGTGGCGCAGGAATGCGCCGGCGATCCCGCGGAGCGGCTCCGGCAGATCGACCGGGCCGTGCGGCACACCCGCGGCGCCGCCGCCATCCTGGTGCGGATCGATCCCGGCCCGATGACCCTGACGGTCGCGGCGACCGGCAACGTCCAGGGCGCGCTGTTCGGCCCGCGCACCCGGCGCTTCGAGGGTGCGGCGGGCATCGTCGGGGCAGGCCTGCGGCAGGTCGGGTCCCTCGACCTGCCCTACGCCGCGGCGGACCTGCTGGTGCTGTGGACGGACGGCCTGCGGCCCGTGGATCTGGACGAGTCCGCCCGGCGGCATCGGCGCGATCCCGACCGGCTCGCCGCCCTGCTGCTCGCCCGCTTCGGGACGGAAGGCGACGACTGCGCCGTCCTCTGCATCGACTTCGCGGACGGCCCCGGATGAGGGCGCTCCTCGACCGCTACGCGGACGGGATGGCCCGCTACGTCGCGACGGAGGCGGAGGCGGCCCTCGTCGAGATCGAGGAACTCGGCCGCACGGCGATCGCCGAGAACCGCTCCCTGGAGGAGATCGCGGAGCTGCACGAGGCAGCGGCCCTGGCGCTGGCGGAGACGGGCGTGCCGATGGGCGAGCCGGCGATCATCCGGCGCATGTCGGCCTGCCTGAGCGCGCTCACCATCTCGGCGGCCGTCGCCTACCGCACGGCCCTCGACCTGCTCGCACGGCAGCGGTTGGAGGAGCATCGGCGGAGCGAGCGGGAGCGGCAGCGCCTGGAGAGCCTCGGCACGCTGGTCGGCTCCGTCGCGCACGAACTCAACAACCTGCTCCAGCCCGTGCACGGGCTGACCGAGATCATGCTGGCCGACCTCGACGCGCGACCGCCCGAGCGGGCGGACCTCGAGATCGTGCTGGACTGCGCGGGCCAAGCCGTGACGGTGATCCGGAGCATCCTCGCCTATGTCCGGCGCGAGACGAGCCCGCCGCGCCGCATCGCCCTCGGCGCCGCGGTGTCGGCCGCCTGCGACTTCCTCCAGTCGATGCTGCGCCAGCCCCTCGCCGTCACCATCGCCGACCGGACCTCCCCGGTCCTGGCCGCGGAGGGGGAACTCACCCAGATCCTGATGAACCTCGTGCGGAACGCCATGCAGGCGGAGGCGGCCCGGATCACGGTCCGGGTCGAGGGCTGGGAGCGGCCCTGGATCGCCCCCGGCCGCGCCGGCGGCGACCCGCCCATGCCGTGCCTGCGGCTCTCGGTGACGGATGACGGGCGCGGCATGCCCCCCGAGGTCGCCGCCCGCGCGGCCGATCCGTTCTTCACGACGAAGCCGCCGGGGCAGGGGACCGGGCTCGGCCTCGCCATCGTCCGGGGCATCGTCGCCGACTGGTCCGGGGAGATGGAGATCACCTCGCGGCCGGGCGCGGGCACGAGCGTCGCGATCTACCTGCCGGTGGCGCTCGGGCCGGGCGCCGGCTCCGGCCCGTAGGCCGCGAAGAACACCCGCACCGCCTCGCCGATCAGGTAGGATTTCTCCGCCGCGGTCGGCGGATCGCCCACCGCGAAGAGCAGCCGGCGCAGGGTGCCGCTCGCGCAGAGATCGAGGAAGTGGCGCGCCGCGAGCTTGGTGTCGGCCGGGCGCAGGCGCCCCGCCGCCACCTGCGCGTCGAGATAGACCCGCAGCCGCTCGGTCCCCTGCACGGGGCCCGCCTCGTAGAAGGCCCGGCCGAAGCGCGGGAACTTCTCCGAGGCCCCGATCACCATCCGGACCGAGGCGATGTGCTCGGGCCGGGACATCGCGTCGACGAAGCTGAGGCCGAGGCGGCGCAGCACCGCCGGCACGTCCGGGTCGTCGGTGTCGAGCCGGAACAGGTTCTCGGCCAGCCCGCACTTCTCCTCGATGGTCAGCGCCTCGAACAGCGCCTCCTTGCTGTCGAAGTAGACGTAGAGCGTGCCCTTCGAGACGCCGGCCGCCTTGGCGATGCCGCCCATGCTCGCCCCGTCGAAGCCGCAGGCGAGGAAGACCTCGCGGGCCCCGTCGAGGATCTGCCGGCGCTTGTCGCTTTCCGAGGCGTCGAGGGTGGGGGCGTCTGTCATGCCGAAAACCATCCGGGCGACGGCCGGGCCGGTCAATCCGGCCTTTCGCCGCTCTCGGCCGGTCACCCGCGCGCCGCGTTGACCGAACCGTTCGGTCAATCTATACCGATGACCAGCGGCGGCGGTCAACCGCGCCGGCCTGTCGGGAATCCAGCCATGGCCTTTCGGGACGACTACGCGCAGGGACGGGCCGTCGCGCCGGGCGAGGCCGCGGAGGCGGCAAAGCCCGCCAAGCCCCGCCGCCTGCGCCGGATCGTGCTGCCCCTCGTGCTGCTCGCCGCCCTCGGGGCGGGCGGCTCCTTCGGCTACGACTGGTACACGACGGGCCGCTTCATCATCGGCACCGACGACGCCTACGTGCAGGCCGACATCGCCACGCTCGCCGCCAAGGTCTCCGGCTACCTCGCCGCCGTCCCGGTGGTGAACGGGCAGGCGGTCAGGGCGGGCGAGGTGATCGCGCGCATCGACGACGGCGACTACCGCCTCGCGCTGCGCGCCGCGGAGGACAAGCTCGCCACCCAGACGAGCACGATGGCGCGCATCGCCCGGCAGGTCGAGGCGGCGCGCGCCCAGGTGGCCCAGGCCGAGGCGCAGATCGCGGCGGCCCGCGCCGATCAGGTGCGCGCGGCGGCCGACCACCAGCGCCAGATGCAGCTCGCGCAGGTGGAATTCGCCGCCCGGGCGCGGCTGGAGCAGGCGCGGGCCGACCGGGACCGCTCGGACGCCAACGTCAAGGCCGCGGAGGCGGGCCTCCTCGCCGCCCGGGCCAACGTCGCGGTGCTGGAGGCGCAGGGCAAGGAGGCCGAGAGCCTCGCCGCCGAACTCAGGACCGCCGTCGACCGCGCCGCGCGCGACCTCTCCTTCACGGTGCTGCGGGCGCCCTTCGACGGGGTGGTCGGCAACAAGGCCGTGGAGGCGGGGGCCTACGTGGCCCCGGGCTCGCGCGTCGCCGCGCTGGTGCCCCTCGACAGCGTGCGGATCGACGCGAACTTCAAGGAGACGCAGCTCGCCCGCATGCGGGTCGGCCAGCCGGTCCACATCCGGGTCGATGCCTGGCCCGACCGCGACATCGTCGGCACGGTGGAGAGCTTCTCGCCGGCCTCGGGCTCGGTCTTCAGCCTGCTGCCGCCCGACAACGCCACCGGCAACTTCACCAAGATCGTCCAGCGCCTGCCCGTGCGGGTGCGGGTGCCGGCCGAGGTCGCCCGCGAGGGGCTGCTGCGCCCCGGCCTCTCGGTGGTGGCCCGCGTCGACACGCGCGGCCCCTCCGAGACGGCGACGCCCGACCGCACCCTGATCTCGCGGGTGGCCCCGGTGCGCACCGCGGGCGCCCGGGAGTAGGGCCGGTGGCCGCCGCCCAAGCCGCCATGCAAGCCACCATGCAAGCCGCCGCTCCGGCGGCGGCCGAGCCGCCCCTCGACCGCCGCCGCATGGTGGCGTTCGTCTGCATGGTGTTCGGGATGTTCATGGCGATCCTGGACATCCAGATCGTCTCGGCCTCCCTCGCCGAGATCCAGGCCGGCCTCTCGGCCTCCGCGGACGAGATCCCCTGGGTTCAGACGAGCTACCTGATCGCCGAGGTGATCTCGATCCCGCTCTCGGGCATGCTCTCGCGGGTGCTCTCGACCCGCTGGATGTTCGTGATCTCGGCGGGCGGCTTCACCCTGATGAGCCTGATGTGCGCCACCTCGTCCTCGATCGGCGAGATGATCCTGTGGCGCGCCCTGCAGGGCTTCATCGGCGGCGGCATGATCCCGACCGTCTTCGCCTCGGCCTTCACGATCTTCCCGCCCTCGAAGCGCAGCATCGTCTCGCCGATGATCGGCCTCGTGGCCACCCTCGCGCCCACCATCGGGCCGACGGTCGGTGGCTACCTCACCGACCTGTTCAACTGGCACTGGCTGTTCCTGGTCAACATCGTGCCGGGCCTGTTCGTCACGGTTTCGACCTGGGCGCTGGTCGATTTCGACCAGCCGAACCTCGACCTCCTGAAGCGCTTCGACTGGGCCGGCCTCGGCTTCATGGCGGCCTTCCTCGGCTGCCTCGAATACGTGCTGGAGGAGGGCCCCCTGCACGACTGGTTCCAGGAGGAGGCGGTGTTCCTCGCCGCGATCGTCTGCGCGGTGTCGGGGGTGCTGTTCTTCTGGCGGGCCTTCACGGCGGCGCAGCCGATCGTGGACCTGCGCGCCTTCTCGGACCGCAACTTCGCGGGGGGCTGCGTCTTCAGCTTCGTGCTCGGCATCGGCCTCTACGGGCTGACCTACCTCTATCCGGTCTATCTCGGCCGCGTGCGGGGCTACTCGGCGTTGCAGATCGGCGAGACGATGTTCGTCTCGGGGCTCTGCATGTTCGCCACCGCCCCCATCGCCGGCCGGTTCTCGGGCCGGGTCGATCCGCGGATCATGATGGCGATCGGCTTCACGGGCTTCGCGGCCGGCACCTGGATCGTCACCGGCATCACCAAGGACTGGGACTTCTGGGAGCTGCTGCTGCCGCAGGTGCTGCGCGGCTGCTCGCTCATGCTGTGCATGATCCCGATCAACAACATCGCGCTCGGCACCCTGCCGCCGGCCCGGATGAAGAACGCCTCGGGCCTCTACAACCTGACGCGCAACCTGGGCGGGGCGGTCGGCCTCGCGCTGATCAACACGGCGCTGAACGACCGCTGGGACCTGCACCTCGCGCGCCTGCACGAGCGCTTCACCTGGACGAACCCGATGGTGCTGGAGCGCCTCGACGCGATGGCGCGCGGTTTCGCGGGCCTCGCGGGCGATCCCGACCGGATGGCCCTGAAGGCGATGATGGGCACCGTGCGGACGCAGGGCCTGCTGATGAGCTTCTCGGACGTGTTCCTGATGCTCACCGGGCTGTTCCTGGCCATGGCCTGCGCGACGCCGCTGATCCGCCGGCCGCGGGCGGGGGCCAGCGGGGGCGGCCACTGAGACACGGCCCGGACGAGGGCCGGCCGGGACGTGGGGATCTCAGCCGCCCTGCGCCTCCGGTGACCACCCGGCGATCGACCCGATGCGACGCCCGAATCCGAGAGCGGCGCCGCCGACCGCGATCGGCCCCGGGGACGCCCCGCGGGATCGGGTCGTGCACCGGGATATCAGACAAGCACGATCGCGCGGGAGCTGCCACAACGGAAGCATCGCCGCGAGCGCAAGCGCTGCCAACAGTGATGCCGGTTGAGAGGGCGTCTCTCTCCGCGCCGATGCGCGGGAGAGAGACGCCAAGTCGCGACACGTCTCGGGAGGAGAGTGCGGATTCCGCAGTGATCGAGGAAAAGCGATGCGGAATCGTCGCGTGTCACCTTCTGAATACGCTCTTCCAGGGCCCTCGGACAAGGCGTGGGCGCCCCCCACCTTGGTCCGAGACTTTGGCGCAAAATTTGTCGTGACGCGTTGCATCCGCTCCGCGCGGCGGCGCATTGACGGATGCGTTCCGGAGACCGCCGCATGCGCAGGATCCTGACGGCTCTCGTCTGTCTCGGCCTCGGCGCCGCCGGGGGCCGGGCCCAGACGGTGGCGGACCGCTCGGGCGAGGGCCTCCCGCGCGACGAACTCGCGATGGTCCTGCGCAACCTCAACGGCGAATCGCACGCGCCCTCCGCGATCCGCCTGCGCAACCTGCGCCGTGCCGCGGGACCGCCCGTCATCCTGTGCGGGGAGATCAGCGTCGGCGGCCCGCTCGGCGTGCCGACGGAGTTCCGCCCCTTCTCGGCCGTGCCCGAGCAGCAGATCGTCTTCTCGCCCTTCGACGTATCGGGCAATCCGATCACCATCTTCGACAGGATCATCGCGGCGCATTGCGGCGGCGGGTAGATCTCTGGAGAAATCCGGCACCCTCGCCCCAGGACGATCGACATCCTGTGCGGTCGGAGTACCATCGCGGCCCGGTCACCCTCTGATCCGGAGGCTTGCGATGACCACCTACATCGTTCTGGCGAACTGGACCGATCAGGGCGCACGCGCGGTGCGCGACTCGCCGCAGCGGCTGGACGCGGCCAAGGCGCTGCTCTCGGCCATGGGCGGGCATTTCCAGCACTTCTTCCTCACGATGGGCCCCTACGACTTCGTGGCGATCTACGAGGCGCCCGACGATGCGGTGGCGGCGCGGTTCAGCCTCCAGCTCGGCATGCTCGGCAATCTCCGGGCCGAGACCCTGAAGGCCTTCCCGGAGGCGGCCTACCGGCAGATCGTGCAGTCGCTCTCCTACGAGGAGCCGCCGCGCTGGCGGGCTTGAGGGCCGGGCGGATGGGCCGGCGGCGCCTTGACGGGCGGCCGGGTTCTTGCGTGTAAGGGGCACCGCACCCTGGACGCGAACCCGCCGCCGCCTTGTCGCCCGCCACAGCCGCTCCCTCCCCACCGCCCGGCCATCTCCGCTTCGAGGGCGTGACGAAACGATTCGGGGCGACCCCGGCGGTCGAGGACGTGAGCCTCGATCTCGCGGCGGGGGAGTTCTTCTGCCTGCTCGGCCCCTCGGGCTGCGGCAAGTCCACCCTGCTGCGGATGCTGGCGGGCTTCGAGGAGCCGAGCCGCGGCCGCATCCTCCTCGACGGGCAGGATCTCGGCGGGGTGCCGCCGCATCGCCGGCCCGTGAACATGATGTTCCAGTCCTACGCGCTCTTCCCGCACATGAGCGTGGCGGACAACATCGCCTACGGCCTGCGCCGGGAAGGATTGCCCAAGGCCGAGATCGCCGGGCGCGTCGCCGCGATGCTGCGCCTCGTCCAGCTCGACACCTTCGCGGGCCGCCGGCCCGACTGGCTCTCGGGCGGCCAGCGCCAGCGGGTGGCGCTCGCCCGGGCGCTCGCCAAGCGGCCCCGGGTGCTCCTCCTCGACGAGCCGCTGGGCGCCCTCGACCGCTCGCTGCGCGAGGCCACGCAGGGTGAGCTGCGGGGGATCCAGCGCCAGCTCGGCACCACCTTCGTGGTGGTCACCCACGACCCGGCCGAGGCGATGGTGCTCGCCGACCGCATCGGCGTGATGGATCGCGGGCGCCTGATCCAGGTCGGGCCGGCCGCCCAGCTCTACGAGCGCCCGGCGACCCGCTACGTGGCCGGCCTCCTCGGGGACGCGAACCTGATCGAGGGCCGCCTCGGCCCCGGCGGCGCCGGGGCAAGGCGCCGCCTCGACACGCCCCTCGGCCCGCTCACCGCCACCGACCATCACGGTGCCGGAGCGGAGGGCGCGGCGGCCGTGCTCGTCCTGCGCCCCGAGCGGGTGGTCCTGCGCACCGACGCGGAGGGGCTGCCCGCCACCGTGACCGACGCGGTCTATCTCGGCGAGAAGACCCTCTACCGCGCCCGTCTGGCGGATGGGCGGGAGCTGCGGGCCGCGCTCCCGGCGGGGGCGGCCGCGCTCGCCCCCGGTGCCGTGGTCGGGCTCGGCTTCGCCCCCGAAGCCGCCGCCCTGGTGCCCGCCTGATGCGCCGCCTCGCCGAGCGCCTGCGCCGGGCGGCCCTACCGGGCGTGCCCTTCGCGTGGCTCCTCCTGTTCTTCGGCCTGCCCTTCCTGATCGTCCTCAAGATCAGCCTGTCGGATCCGGCCACCGCGCTGCCGCCCTACACGCCGGTGCTCGACTGGGGCGGGGGCGTCGCCGCGTGGTCCGACTTCCTGGCCGCCCTCGACTTCGAGAACTACCGCACGCTCACCGCCGACCCGCTCTACCTCGACGCGGCGCTCACCTCGCTCGGCATCGGGCTGTCCGCCACGGCGCTCCTGATCCTCGTCGGCTATCCGATCGCCTACGGCATGGCGCGGGCGCCCAAACGCCTGCAACCGCTCCTCGTGGCCCTGATGGTGATCCCGTTCTGGACGAGCTTCCTGATCCGGGTCTACGCCTGGATCGGGATCCTGAAGGGCGACGGGCTCCTCAACCACGCGCTCCTGAGCCTCGGCCTGATCGCGCGGCCGCTCGCCATCCTCAACACGCCCGCCGCGGTGCTGATCGGCCTCGTCTACGCCTATCTGCCCTTCATGGTGCTGCCGCTCTACGCGGTGCTGGAGCGCCTCGACCGCGGCCTGATCGAGGCCGCCCGCGACCTCGGGGCGAGCCGGCTCTCGGCCTTCCTCACCGTCACGCTGCCCCTGTCCTGGCCGGGGCTGGTGGCGGGGGCCCTGCTCTGCTTCATCCCGATCATCGGCGAGTTCATCGTGCCCGACCTCCTCGGCGGCCCCGACACCCTGATGCTCGGACGGGTCCTGTGGAGCGAGTTCTTCGCGAACCGCGACTGGCCGCTCGCCTCCGCGGTGGCGGTGCTGATGCTGCTGATCGTGGCCGGGCCGGTGGTGTTCTTCCGCGAGGCCGAGGCCCGCCAGATGGAGCGGCCCCGGTGAGCGCGCGCCTCCACCCGCTGGCGCTCGCCGCGCTCGTCCTCGGCTTCGTCTTCCTGTACGGGCCGATCCTCGTCCTGGTCGTCTATTCCTTCAACGAATCCCGGCTCGTCACGGTCTGGGGCGGGTTCTCGACCCGCTGGTACGCGGGCCTCGCGGCGAACGCCCCCCTCGTCGCAGCGACGCTGACCACGCTCAAGGTGGCGCTCGCCTCGGCGAGCCTCGCGACCGTGCTCGGCACCCTGGCGGCGCTCGCCCTCGACCGGCGCGGGGGCTTTCCGGGCCGCACCCTGTTCTCGGGCCTCCTCGTCGCCCCGATGGTGATGCCGGAGGTGATCATCGGCCTCGCCCTGCTGCTGCTCTTCGTCGGGCTCGGGATCGATCGCGGCTTCTGGACCATCGTCGCCGCGCACACGACCTTCACGCTCTGCTTCGTCGCCGTGGTGGTGCAGGCCCGGCTCAAGGGGCTCGACCGCAGCCTGATCGAAGCCGCCGCCGATCTCGGCGCCCCGCCCGTCACGGTGTTCCGCACCGTGACGCTGCCGCTGCTATTGCCAGCGATCGTGGCGGGGTTCCTCCTCGCCTTCACCCTCTCGATGGACGATCTCGTGATCGCGAGCTTCGTGTCGGGCCCCGGCGCCACCACCCTGCCGATGCGCCTCTACAGCCAAGTGCGCCTCGGCGTGACGCCGGAGATCAACGCGATCTCGACCCTGCTGATCGCCACGGTGGCGCTCAGCGTGCTGATCGCCTCGCTGGCGACGGCGCGGCGGGAGGGGTGAGCGACCGCATACAACGGCCCAAGATGCTGGGGACCAAGATGCCGGGCCCCAGGATGCCGGCGCATCCTCTCTCGATCTCGGGCCTGCCCGAGATCGACGGGACCGTTGGTATCAATACTCCCACTCCGCCCCGACCCCGATCGCGGTGGCGCCGTTCGCACCGGCCTCGCCCTGCACCTTGATGCGACCGGTCACGTCGTAGGTGAGGGTGGCGGCGCTGTCCTCCGGGCGGGCGCCGGCCCGCACGCCCACCGAGAGCCGGTCGCCGAGCGCCCGCGACAATCCCAAAGCCGCGCCGCCCTTCGCGCCGGCCTGCACGTCCAGGCTGTCGAGGCCGAGCCCCTTGCGGGCGCTCTCGAACACGTCGGGCCCGCCCGCATTGCCGGCGAGCTGCGCCACGCCCTGCGCCAGCTGGAGGGCCTGGAACGGCGAGAGGCCGCCCGAGGCCTTCTTGAACAGCAGGCGCGAGAGCACCTCGTCCTGCGGCAGCGGCGGCTCGGAATTGAGCACGAAGGCCGGCCGGTCGGCCGGGCCGTTGACGGCGATGCGCGCGGTCACGTCGCCGGCCTGGGTCTGGGCCTCGAAGTCGAGGTCCGGCGCCGTCAGGTCCCCCGCGAAGGTCAGGCGGCCGCGGTTGAAGTCGAGGCGCTGGCCGACGATCTGGATGCGCCCGCGGCGCATCGCGAAACCGCCATTCGCCACCGGGGCCCGCGAGGTGCCGGTGAGCCGCAGGGACCCGCCGAGCTCGGCATCGACGCCGCGGCCGCGCACCACGATCCGGCCCGGGGCGTTCACGGCGATGTCGAGGGTGGCGTCGAAGGGGGCGCCCTTGCGGCCGGTCCCCGCCTGCTGACGGGCCCGCGCGGCGAGGCGCCGGCGCTCGGCCTCCGGCACGTTGACGTGGCGGATCCCCGGCAGGGGCTGGACGGTGGCGGGCAGCCGGTCGGGGATGCCGACCTCCAGCGAGACCACGTCGACCCGGCCGCTGATGCGCGGCGTGCGCGCGAGCGGCCCCGCGAGGGCGAGGTCGAGGCCCGTCACCGCGGTCATCAGCGGGCTCGAGACCAGCTCGGCCCGGTCCGCCCGGATGGTGAGCGAGCCCGGGAAGCCCTGCGCGGGCGCCACCGCGACCCGGCCCTCCACCCGCAGGCTGCCGCCGTTGCGGGTCGCGGCGGTGAGGCGCTCGATCACCAGCGTGTCGCCCCGGCCGCTCACCCGGCCCTGGATGTCGGTGAGGCGGATGCCCTGGAGCGGATCGCTGAAGCTGCCCCCCGTGAGGGTGGCGCTGCCGCCGACCCGCGGGGCGGCGAGCGTGCCCGCAACCTCCCCGTCGACGGCGAGGCGGCCGGCGAGGCGCTGGCCGGAGGTGGACAGGACCGTGTTGGCGAGCGCGGCATCGATCGTGCCGCGGGCCGTCAGCCCGAGGGGGCCGCCGGGCTCCACCGGCACCGTGCCGCCGAGGGTGAGCTGCATCCCGCGCCCCGCCGAGACCGTGCCGTCGAGGCCGGCGCGCCCGTCGCGGATCGGGCCCTGAAGCTTCGCGTCGATGGGCGGCAGGCCGGCCGAGCGGGTCTCGGGCGTGACGAGCCGGCTCACCTGGAGGGCGTAGCGCCCCTCGGGGCTGTCGAGGGCGCCCGACAGCGAGGCCTCGCCGTCGAGGGTGCCCGAGAGGGCGAGGCGGGGATCCGCGATCCGCGCCAGGGAGAGCGGCAGCTTGACGAGGGCGAGCCGCAGATCGAGCCGGGAGCCGAGGCGGCCGTCGAGGCTCGCCCGTCCCGCCCCCGCCGCGATGGCGAGGCGCTCGACCACGAGGTCGCGCCCGTCGAGGGTGAGGCTCGCCGGGCCCGCGAGCGCGAGGCGGTCGGCGCCCCGCACGGCGCTGAACCGGGCGAGGTCGAGGCGCGGGCGGGCGCCCGCCACCAGCCGCCCGGCGCCGTCGAGCGAGAAACCCCGGGCGCGGGCCTGGAGGGTGAGGTCGCTCGCGCCCTCCGCGGGCGTCGCGTCGAAGCGGATCGAGTCGATGGTCTCGCCCGCCACCGCCACCCGCTCGGCGGCGAAGCGCCCCTGAAGGCGCGGGGCTGCGCGCAGATCGCTGCCCGCGAGATCGGCCTCGAGCCGCGCCAGGGCGAGGCCGGCCCCGCGCAGGCCCTCGCCGGTCGCCCGGATCCGCGCGCCCTGCCGGCCGTCCCGGCGGTCGAGGGCGATGGCCGCGTCGAGCCGGCCGGCGAGCCGGGTCAGGGCGAGCGCCGAGAGGTCGTCGAGGTTGCCGGCGCGCAGGGTGAGGTCGGCCTCGGCGAGGCCGCTCTCCCGCGCCACGGCCGCCGAGCCCTGGAGCGCCACCGAGCCGAGCCCGAAGGCGAGCCGGTCGAGCACCCAGTCGGCCCGCGCCCGGGCGAGATGCGCCCCGCCGGTGAGCGGCTTGCCGTCGACCCGGCCGGACAGGTTCACGGTCCCGTCGAGATGCCCGGTCACGTCCTTCAGCGCCGCCTCGGCGGCGAGGTCGCGGAGCGGGCGGCCGAGCGCCTTCGCCTCGGGGGCGGCCAGGGTGAGGGCGAGATCCGGACGCTCCAGGGAGCCAGTGAGCCGGGCGTTCAGGCTCGCGCGCCCGGCGAGGGCGGGATCGAGGCTGGCGAGGTCCGACAGGTCGAGGCGCGCCGCGAGATCGGCCTGGGCCAGGGTGGCGCGGCCCTCCGCGCTGCCGGTCACGGCCGCGCCGGTGAAGCGGGCGCGCTCCACCGCGTAGCCGTCCGGCAGGCGGGTCAGCCGCCCGGCGAAGCGGGGGCTCGGACCGAGGGTGCGGTCGAGGGCGGGCGTGTCGAGATCGAGCCGCTCGCCCGCAGCCTCGACCTCCGCGGCGACGCCCGAGCGGGTGGGATCGCCGCTGAGCAGCGCGGAGGCGGCGAGGCGCCCGGAGAGCGGCCGGCCGGCGAGGAGCGAGAAGGCCGCGAGGTCGCGCAGCTCCGCCCGCAGGGTGCCCGCCACCTCCGTGCGGCCGAGACGGCCGGCATAGTGCAGGCCGGCCTGCGGCGCGTCGAGGGTGACGTCCGAGAGGTCGGCGATCCCATCCGGCCGCAACTGCCCGCGCAGGGTGAAGCGCGCCTCCGGGCCGACAGCCCGCCGCAGGGCCGGATCGGCGAGGTGCAGCCCCTCGAAGGCGGCATCGGCGGACAGGCGGAAGGGCTGGCCCTCCGCGACCTTCGCCAGCGGCTCGACCGCGAGATCGGCGCTCACCCGGGCAAGCCGGCTGTCGGCGGCGCTGAGGCCCGCGGCCCGCAGGGTACCGACCACCCGCGGCGCGGCGAGGGGGCCGGTGACGCCGCCGTCGAAGGTCAGCGCCTCGACCGCGCCCGCGCCGGTGCGGGTGACGCCGCCCTCGGTGGGCAGGGCCCGGGCCGTGACGGTGAGGTCGGCCCGGCCGGCGGCGTCGAGCCCGCCCGCAAGGGTGAGCTTCGCCGTGCGCGAGGTCAGGTCGAAGCGCTCGAAGCGAGAGGCGCCGTCGTCGCCGAAGCGCAGGGCGCCGTCGAGGCGGGTGGTGCCGGCGAAGATCGCGGCGGCCGGCCCCGGCACCAGCCCCTCGATCCGCGAGGCGAGATCGAGATTCATCCGGCGCTCCCGCCCCGCCCGCTCGATGCGCGCCTTGCCCTCGGCGCCGATGTCGTCGCCGGCCCGGAAGGCGAGGCTCGCCGCGAAGGCGTCGAGGGGGCCGCGCCCGTCGAGGTCGAGGGTGACGGGCGGCAGGCCGGGGAGGTTCATCGCCCGGGCGACGAGGCCGCCCTCGGGCTCGTCGTGGGCGAGCTTCAGCTCCAGCTTCTGGCCCTCGGGCACGTAGGCGAGCTTGAGCGTGACGGTGCCGGGCCGGTCGAGCCGGCGGATGCCGAGCGCGAGGTCGAGCCCCTCGCCCGGGTCGCCGAGCTTGGCCTGCCCCGCCCCGGCGAGGCGGGCCTCCTGCCCCAGCACCGGCTCGCCGAGGGCGAGTTCGCCGAGGGTGAAGGCCTTCATCTCGACCTTCACGGGCAGGTCGGGCAGCAGCGGCTCGTTCGTCGCGGTGGTGGCGACGGGGTTGGGCAGGGGGCGGCGCAGCACCTCCAGGCGGCCGATCTCGAGCCGGTCGATCTCCAGGCGGCGGGAGAGCAGGGCGGTGCGCCGCCAGATCAGCCGCGCCCGGTCGAGGCGCAGCCACACCCCCTCGCGGTCGGCGATGGACACGTCCCGGATGGTGGCGTCGGAGGAGAGCGCGCCGTCGACGGCGCCGATCGAGACCCGCGAGGCCGGGGTGGAGAGCGCGCGGGAGAGGAGGTCGCCGAGGACCGTGGTCTCGCCCTCGGCCGCGAGGCCGGCCGTGCCCTGGCCGAGCCAGACGAGGCCGAGGAGGAGCAGGGCGCAGGCCGCGGCGAGCGAAGCGGACCCGGTCCGCCGCAGGCGCGGGCGGCGCGGCAGGATGGCTCTGCGGCCCGTCTGGTTCATCATCAGAAGGCCTGCCCGATGCTGATGTAGAGGGCGACCGGCGGCTGCTTGAGCGCCTTGTCGGGGTTCAGCGGCACCGCGAGATCGACGCGGATCGGGCCGATGCCGGTGTAGTAGCGCAGGCCCAGACCCGCCGCGTAGCGGATGGGCTCGTCGAAATCCGGCAGGCTCGACGCGAAGGCGGTGCCCGCATCGAGGAACGGCACGAGGCCGATCGTGTCCGTGACCTTGATGCGCGCCTCCAGCGAGCCTTCGAGGAGCGAGCGCCCGCCGATCGGCAGCTGGTACGGGCCGATCGGCCCCACCGTGCGGTAGGCATAGCCGCGGATCGAGCCGCCGCCGCCCGCGAAGAACCGGATGGAGGCCGGGATCTCGGCGAGGCTCGCCCCCGTGATCGAGCCGAAGCCGAGCCGGGCGGCGAGGATCGTGTTCGCCTCGTCGTCGAGGGCGTAGTAGGTCGAGCCCTGCGCCTTGGCGACGAAGATCCCCGGATCCGAGCCGAGGAAGCTCGGATAGGGCGTCGCCGAGGCGGTGAGGCGGACGCCCCGGCTCGGGTCGAGCAGGTTGTCGGTGGAATCGTAGGAGACCGAGACCGGCAGGCCGATCAGCCGGTAATCGACCTTGCCGAGGGCGTCCCGGGCATAGCCGATCTGCCCCTCGACGCCGGCCTGCACCGAGAAGGTGTCGCTGAAGCGGTGGCGCACCGCGACCGTGCCGCCGACCGCGTCGCTCAGGTAGGATTGCTGCACCTCGCGGCCGATGAAGGCGCCGGCCAGGAGATCGTTGCGCGTGCCGAACAGGGCGGGCTTGACGAAGGTCGCGGCGAGCCGCCCGCCGAGGCCGTTGGTCTCGATGCCGGCGAGCTTGCGGCGGCGCGCGTAGTAATCCTGGCCGAGACCCAGATAGGAGAGATCCGCGTCGATGCGCAGGGATTCGCCGCCGCCGAACAGGTTGCGGTTGGCCCAGTAGCCGCGCACCCCCGGCCCGTCGACGGTGGAGTAGCGCGCCGAGACGCCGAGCAGGTTCGGCGCCCGCTCGGTGACGTCGACGAAGATCGGCAGCGTCCCGTCCGGCGCCAGGGCCTCGGCCTCGCGCACCCGCACGCCGCCGATGGCCTCGACCCGGGTCACCGAGCGGCGGATGCCCGCGATCGCCTCGGGCGAGTAGGGATCGCCCGGCTCGGCGTAGATGAAGGAGCGCACCACCGCCGGGTCGAGGTCCCGGGTGCCGCGCACCGTGACGGCGCCGATCGCCGCCTCCGGCCCCGGATCGACCGTGAAGGCCACGTCCATGGCGCGGGCGGCGTGATCCACCACCGGCTCGCGCCGCACCACCTTGGCGAAGGGATGGCCCTGCGCACGCAGGGCGTCGACGATCCGCGCCTCGCGGGCGAGCACGGTGGCCGAGCGCGCGGGCACGTCGTCGCCGACCCGGGTGAGGCGGGCGGGCAGGTCGAGGGGGAGGCCGGAGACGTCCCGGACCGTGATGGTGCGCAGATGGTAGAGCGGCCCCTGCTCGACGCTGATGCGGACCGCCGCGAGCCGCCGGTTGCGCGTCGCCTCGGCGGCACGGACCGCCGCCCGGGCCGCCGCATCCCCGCCCAGCACCACATCCTCGATGCGGAAGGCGACGGTGCCGGAGTAGTAGCCGAAGCCCCAGAGGGCATCGACGAGCCGGGTGGCGTCGGCCTCGGCCCGGCGCAGCAGGCCCTCGCCGTCCGGGGGCGGCTCGGTCCGCAGGCGGTAGAGGGTCGAGGCGTCCTGAAGGGCGGAGAGCAGGTCGTCGTCCTCGGCACCCTGGATGCGCACCGCGTAGGCCACGGCATCCGGGCGCGGGGCAGGCGGCGCCTCCTCGGAGCCGAACAGCCCGAAGACATCGAAGGCCCGCGCCTCGGGCGCGCCCAGCAGGCAGGCGACGAGGGCGAGCGCCCCCGGCCTGCCTCTCACTCCCCAGCGGCGCGTTGCCTGCGCGCGCGCGATCCGACCCTGATCCGGCATGCCCCCGGCTGCTCGTTGCCCCCGCCTTCCCGCAGGTCGGCCTCCTGCCGCAAGGGTTGGCGGGGTTCGTGTTCAAACCGTGTCCACGCCGGAGCGCAACGCGTGCCATTGTGGAAGGAAACGTGGCGGCGACTCAACCCCGGGCCCGGCAACGGGGCCGGAACGGCGGCCCGCAGGCACCCCGGACAGCCGCCGGCGCTCCCCCGAACCCCGGTCATCCTTCGCCGAGGCGGTCACCGGCCCGGCGTGGAAAGCGATGAGGGAACAAGACGCTAAGCAGAGTTGCGGGATGCCGCCCCGCCCGGACGGCACAACAGGTTGGCGAACGGTCCCTTGGGGTTCGCCTGCTTGCGGCGTGCGGTCGCGCTTCAGGGGCGGATCCCGCGCCCATATGCCTGTGGAGAGGAGATCCCATGCTGCCGGTCGTGTTCCATCCGGCCTACGAGGCCGCACTGCCGGACGGCCACCGCTTTCCGATGCGCAAGTACGGGCGGCTCGCCGAGATCCTGGCTGAGCGGGGACTCGTGCCCCGCGGCTTCGTGCGCCCGGAGCCCGCCGATGCCGGGACGGTGGCGCTCGCGCATGACCCGCTCTACGTCGAGCAGGTGCTGACCGCGACCGTGCCGCGCGCCGTCGAGAAGGCGATCGGCCTGCCGGTGGATGCGGGGGTGGCCCGGCGCTCCCTCGCCTCGGCGGGGGGCACGCTGCTCGCGGCGCGGCTGGCGCTGGCGGGCGGGCTCGCGGGCAGCACCGCGGGCGGCAGCCATCACGGGCGGCGGGCCGGGGGCGGGGGGTTCTGCGTCTTCAACGACGTGGCGGTGGCGGCGCTCAAGCTCCACCGCGAGGGGGCGATCCGGCGGGCGCTGATCATCGACCTCGACGTGCATCAGGGCGACGGCACCGCCGATTGCCTGTCGGCCGAGCCCGATCTCTTCACCTTCTCCATGCACGGCGAGAAGAACTACCCCACCGACAAGGTGCCGGGGGACCTCGACATCGGCCTGCCGGACGGGCTCGAGGACGAGGGCTACCTCGCCGAGCTGCGCCGGCACGTGCCGCGTCTCCTCGACGCGCTCCGCCCCGACCTCGTCTTCTACAATGCCGGGGTCGATCCGCACCGGGATGACCGGCTCGGGCGCCTCGCACTCAGCGATGCGGGCCTGCTCGCCCGCGACCGCCACGTGGTCGGCGAGGTGCGCCGCCGCGGCATCCCCCTCGCCGCGGTGATCGGCGGCGGCTACGCGGCGGATATCGACGCGCTCGCGGCCCGCCACGCCCTGGTCTTCGAGGCCATGGCGGAATGGATCTGAGCCCCGCGGATGCGGAACGGCTGAGCCTGTCCCTCGTTGAGATGGTCAGAGAGGGTGCTCGCGCGCCCGCCATCCGGAAGGGGACCGCCATGAGCCTGATCGGCCGCATCGTCACCAAGATCCTCGGCAACGACGACCCGAACTACCGCCCGGGCGACCGCTACGACACCCGAAACGCGGATTCGAGCACCCTCGTCGGCCGCATCGTCACCAAGCTCCTGCGCCGCTGAGCGGCATCGTCCGTCCGGCCGTCCGGGGAGATCCGGACAGCGCGGCGCTGGTTTCGCCTCTCCCCGCTCGCGGGGAGAGGCGCTCACAAGCCTCGGCGCGAACCGCCCCCGCTCAGCCGTAGCGGCGCTTCAGCAGCTCGTAGACCAGCCGCGCCGTCTGCACCTCGCCGCCCTCCGGCCGGCCGGGCTTGGTGCTCGGGTTCCAGCCGTAGAGGTCGAGATGCGCGTGGGCCTTCGCGGTCGGCGCGAAGCGGCGCAGGAACAGGGCGGCGGTCACCGCCCCGGCGAAGGGCCCGCCCGAGACGTGGTTGATGTCGGCGATCTTCGAATCCAGCAGGCTCGCATAGGGCGCCCACAGGGGCATGCGCCAGACCGGATCGTTCACCGCGCGGCCCGCCTCGGCCATGGCGGAGGCGAGCGCATCGTCCTCCGTGAACAGGGCCGGCAGGTCCGGGCCCAGCGCCACCCGGGCGGCGCCCGTCAGCGTCGCGAAATCGATGACGAGGTCCGGGCTCTCCTCGTCGGCGAGCGCCAGGGCGTCGGCGAGGATCAGGCGGCCCTCCGCATCGGTGTTGCCGATCTCGACGGTCAGGCCCTTGCGGCTGCGCAGCACGTCGCCGGGCCGGAAGGCGCTGCCCGAGATGGCGTTCTCGACCGTGGGGATCAGCACCCGCAGCCGCACCCGCAGGCCCGCCCCCATCACCATCTCGGCGGCGGCCAGCGCGGCGGCGGCGCCCGCCATGTCCTTCTTCATCAGCAGCATCGCCGCGGAGGGCTTGATGTCGAGGCCGCCGGTATCGAAGGCGACGCCCTTGCCGACGAGCGTGACCTTCGGGGCGGCGCCGTCGCCCCAGGTGAGATCGATGAGGCGCGGCGCCCGCTCCGAGGCTCGCCCGACCGCGGCGATCATCGGGAAGTCGCGCTCCAGCGCCTCCCCCGAGACGACCGCGCAGGCCGCGCCGGAGCGCTCGGCGAGCGAACGGGAAGCGGTCTCGATCTCGGCCGGGCCGAGGTCGTTGGCGGGCGTGTTGACGAGGTCGCGCCCGGCCGCGACGGCATCCGCGATGCGCCCGATCTCGGCCGGATCCACGCCCTCCGGCAGGACGAGCCGGGCGCCGGGCGCCGGGCGGTCGCGGTAGCGCGCGAAGCGGTAGGCGGAGAGCCGCCACGCGAGGGCCGCGAGGGCCGGCTGCGGCGGCGGAGCGGCGAAGCGGTAGCTGCCCTCGGGCAGGCTATCGGCGAGCTTCGCCGTCGCGAAGGGATCGCCCTTCGGATCGAGCCCCGCCACCACGCCGGCGAGCCCGCCCGCCGCATCGGGCAGCAGGGCATGCGTGCCGGGCTTCGCCTTGAAACCGGTCGCCCGGGCGAAGGCGGCGGCCGGACCGGGCAGGGTCTCGGCCAGGGTCTCGGCAAGGGCGGGCCAATCCTCGGCCGTGACGCACCAGATCGGGCAGGCGGACGCGGCATCGGCGGCGGGCAGAAGGACGGTCACGGGCGCTCCGAGGCTGTAAGGTTAACGGGCGATTAGGGTTAACGCTCTATCACCGGGCTACCGGCAGCGAGAAGCCACCGGTCAACGAGCTCGGATGAGGAGCAGCGGATGGGTCCCGTCGTGGTTGTGTCGCGCTCCGCCCTGCGGCGCCTGCTGGCGGCGGGCGCGGTGGCGCTGCTGGCGTCGGGATGCCTGTCGCGCGCTCCCATGACCACGGGCTCGATCGAGGCCGGCACCGGGGCGGGCGAGGCGCAGGCCCGCCGGGACATCGGCCGGCTGGCCTCGCGCTACAACGGCAATCCGGGCGAAGTCGGCACCGCCATCGCCTATGCCAACGCGCTGCGCGCCACCGACCAGACGGCCCAGGCCGTCGCGGTCCTGCAGCAGACCGCCCTGCGCAATCCCAAGAACACGATCGTGCTCGCCGCCTACGGCAAGACTCTGGCGGAGGCCGGGCGCTACGGCGAGGCGGCGGAAGTGCTGCAGAACGCGCATTCGCCGGCGAACCCGGACTGGCGGGTGCTCTCCGCCCAGGGCGCCGTCGCCGACCAGATGGGCGACCATGTCCAGGCCCAGCGCTACTACGAGGCGGCGCTGAAGATCGTCCCGGGCGAGCCGAGCGTCCTCTCGAATCTCGGCCTGTCCTACGCCCTCGCCAAGCGCCTCGGCGAGGCCGAGCAGGTGCTGCGGCAGGCGGCGGCCGATCCGCGGGCGGATGCGCGGGTGCGCCAGAACCTCGCGCTGGTGCTCGGCCTCGCGGGCCGCACCGCCGAGGCGGAGGAGGTCCTGCGCCGCGATCTCGGACCGGCCGAGGCCGCGCAGAACGCCGCGGCCCTGCGGGCCTTCATGTCCCAGCCCAACGGCTGGCAGGCGATCCGCTCGGCGGATGCCCGCAAGCGCAAGCCCGCGGGCTGATACGGTTTCCGGACGATCACTTTCGGAAACCGTATCACGAGCCCGCGCGGCGCCTGAGCGAGGCCGGTTTCCGCATCGCGAAGCGATCATCCGGAAACCGTATGAGACGCTCCCGGAGGCGGGCGAGGCCGACAGGCCGGCGCCCCCCGCCGCGCCGGATCAGCGCGGCCGGCGGGAGACGCTGACGACGTTGCCGTCGCGCTCGGGGCGCTTGGCGGCGGTGCGGGGCTGCTCGGGCAGGACGTCGCGGATGGTCCTGACGATCGCCGCCGCGTCCAGGCCCGCCTGCGCGTACATCCGCGCCGGCGTGTCGTGGTCCTGGTACTCGTCCGGAAGCGTCAGCGTCCGGACCCGCACGCTCCCCCCGTCCAGCGCGCCCCGCGCCGACAGCAGGTGCAGCACCATCGCCCCGAAGCCCCCCGTCGAGCCCTCCTCCACCGTCACCAGAACCTCGTGGCTCCCCGCCAGATCCAGGATCAGCGCCTCGTCCAACGGCTTGGCGAACCGCGCATCCGCCACCGTCACACCCAGCCCCGCATCCTCCAGCTGGTCCGCCGCCTTCAGCGCCTCCGCCAGCCGCGTCCCCAGGCTCAGAACCGCCACCCGCGCCCCCTCCGGACGACGCAGCACCCGCCCCTTGCCGAGCGCCAGCACCTCGCCCACCTCCGGCAGCTCAACGCCCACGCCCTCGCCCCGCGGGTAGCGGAACGCGATCGGGCCCGCATCGTGCGCGTGCGCCGTCGCCACCATGTGCACCAGCTCCGCCTCGTCGGCCGCCGCCATCACCACCATGTTCGGCAGGCAGCACAGGTAGGCCAGGTCGAACGCCCCCGCATGCGTCGCCCCGTCCGCCCCCACCAGACCCGCCCGGTCCAGCGCAAACCGCACGGCCAAGTTCTGCAGCGCCACGTCGTGCACCACCTGATCGTAGGCCCGCTGCAGGAACGTCGAGTAGATCGCGCAGAACGGCCGGTAGCCCTCCGCCGCCAAGCCCGCCGCGAACGTCACCGCGTGCTGCTCGGCGATGCCCACGTCGAAGGTGCGGTCCGGATGCGCCTTGGCGAAGATGTCCACCCCCGTGCCCGAGGGCATCGCCGCGGTGATCGCCACCACCTTGTCGTCCCCGTTCGCCGCCCGAACCAGGCTGTCGCCGAACACCTTGGTGTAGCTCGGCGCGTTCGGCTTGGCCTTCACCTGCTGGCCCGAGACCACGTCGAACTTCACCACCGCGTGACCGCGGTCGGCCGCCGCTTCCGCCGGGGCGTAGCCCTTGCCCTTCTGGGTCACCACGTGCACCAGCACCGGGCCCTCGGGCGCGTCGCGCACGTTCTTGAGCACCGGCAGCAGGTGGTCGAGGTTGTGTCCGTCGATCGGCCCGACATAGTGGAAGCCGAGTTCCTCGAACATCGTGCCGCCGCCCGCCAGGATGCCGCGGGCGTATTCCTCGGCACGCGCCGCAGTGTCGTACAGGGCCTTGGGCAAGAGCCGGCCGAACTGCTTGGCGGTGTCGCGCAAGCTCCGGTAGGTGTCGCCCGAGACCAGCCGCGCGAGGTAGGCCGACATGGCGCCGACCGGGGGCGCGATCGACATGTCGTTGTCGTTGAGGATCACGATCAGGCGCGAGCGCAGCGCGCCGGCATTGTTCATGGCCTCGTAGGCCATGCCGGCGGAGATCGAGCCGTCGCCGATCACCGCCACCACGTTGCGCCGCTCGGGCGTCTCGCCGCGGGCCCGGGCGGCGGCGTCGCGCAGGTCGCGGGCGATGGCCATGCCGAGCCCGGCGGAGATCGAGGTGGAGGAATGGGCCGCGCCGAAGGGATCGTAGGGGCTCTCGGCGCGCTTGGTGAAGCCGGAGAGGCCGCCGCCCTGGCGCAGGGTGCGGATGCGGTCGCGGCGCCCGGTGAGGATCTTGTGCGGATAGGCCTGGTGGCCGACGTCCCAGATCAGGCGGTCGTCGGGGGTGTTGAAGACGTAGTGGAGGGCGACCGTCAGCTCGATGACGCCCAGCCCGGCGCCGAGATGGCCGCCGGTGACCGAGACGGCGTCGATCGTCTCGGCGCGCAGTTCCTCGGCGAGCTGCGCAAGGTCGCTCTCCGGAAGGGTGCGAAGATCCGTCGCGTCACGGACACGGTCGAGGAGGGGAAGGCTGAGCGGTGACACCGAACGATCCTCATGTCCGGAAAGGGAAGCGCGCCGCGTGAGCGCGCGAAGGCCGCGGACGGATGCAGGGCAGGGCGGTCGCCTCAGGCGACATCGAGCGGTGCCGTGCCGACGGGGTTGCCGTCCGCCCCCAGGGTGATGCGCTGGATGCGCGCCTCGGCGCGCTGGAGCAGCTGCTCGCAATGGCGCTTGAGCGCCTCGCCGCGCTCGTAGATCGCGACCGATTCGTCGAGCGGCACGTTGCCCTGCTCGAGGCGCTGCACGATGCCCTCGAGTTCCTCGAGCGCTGTCTCGAACGGCAGATCCCCCGTCACGGCCGGGCCGGACGAGGGGGCGGTCGACGCGGCATCGGACCGGGCTGCGGTCATCCCTTCAAGCTCCCAGCGAGCGAAGGTTTATGGCCGCGCGCCTGCCTCAAAACAACCCTTCTGCGGCCCGCGCCCGGGGAGACCGGACTATTCTCCGAGGAGGGCTGCGTTTGAGCCACACTCTTAATACAAGTCGAAGCTGCCCCGGACGGGCCCGATTCCGTCCGGGGCGCGGCGGCTCAGAAGCGCACGGCGCGGGCGCGCTTGACCTGGGGGATCGCCTCGATCTGCCGCAGCAGGGCGGGCGAGACCGGCTCGTCGACGGCCACGAAGCAGATCGCGTCGCCCCCCGGCCGGTCGCGGCCGAGATGGAAGGTCGCGACGTTGACCCCCGCCTCGCCGAGCAGGGTGCCGAAGCGGCCGATGAAGCCCGGCTGGTCGGCGTTGCGCACGTAGAGCATGTGCGGCGCGAAGGCGGCCTCCAGGGGGATCGAGCGGATCTCGACCGTGCGCGGCACCCCGTCCTGGAACACCGTGCCGGCCGCGTCGCGGGGCATGTCCTCCGCCTCCACGGTGACGTGCACCACCGAGGCGTAATTGCGGGCACTGCCGGTGCGGGTGGTCGTCTCGACCACGATGCCGCGCTGGCGGGCGACCTCGGTGGCCGAGACCATGTTGACGCCCTCGAGGAAGGGCCGGAGCGCGCCGGCCACGGCCGCCGCCGTGAGAGCCTTCAGGTTCATGGAGGCCACCTCGCCCTCGTAGGCGATGCGGATGCCGCGGATCGGCGCCTCGGTGAGCTGGCCCAGGAAGGAGCCGAGCTGCTCGGCGAGCGTCACGAAGGGCCGCAGGCGCGGCGCCTCCTCGGCGGAGATCGACGGGAAGTTGACCGCGTTGCGGATCGCCCCATGCAGGAGATGGTCGGCCATCTGCTCGGCGACCTGCAGGGCGACGTTCTCCTGCGCCTCGCGGGTCGAGGCGCCGAGATGCGGCGTGCAGATCACGTTCGGGTGGCCGAACAGCACGTTCTCGGTGGCGGGCTCCACCGAGAAGACGTCGAAGGCCGCCCCCGCCACGTGGCCGCTGTCGAGGGCCGCGCGCAGGGCCGCCTCGTCCACGAGGCCGCCGCGGGCGCAGTTGACGATGCGCACGCCCGGCTTGGTGCGGGCGAGCGCCTCGGCCGAGAGGATGTTGCGGGTCTTCTCGGTGAGCGGCACGTGCAGGGTGATGACGTCCGAGCGGCGCAGCAGCTCGTCGAACTCCACCTTCTCGACCCCGATCTCGACGGCGCGCTCCGGCGTCAGGAACGGATCGTAGGCGATCACCCGCATGCGCAGGCCGATGCCGCGATCGGCCACGATGGCGCCGATATTGCCGCAGCCGATCACCCCGAGGGTCTTGGCGGTGAGTTCGATGCCGAGGAAGCGGTTCTTCTCCCAGCGGCCTGCTTGCGTCGCGGCGTCGGCCTGCGGGATCTCGCGGGCGAGCGCCAGCATCATGGCGATGGCGTGCTCGGCGGTGGTGACCGCGTTGCCGTGCGGCGTGTTCATCACGATGACGCCGCGGGCGGTGGCGGCCGGCACGTCGACGTTGTCGACGCCGATGCCGGCCCGGCCCACCACCTGCAGGCGCCCGGCCTTGTCGAGGAGGGCCGCCGTGACCTTGGTGGTCGAGCGGATGGCGAGGCCGTCATAGTCGCCGATCACGGCGGCCAGCGCCTCCTTGTCCTTGCCGAGGTCGGGACGCAGGTCGGCGACGAGGCCGCGCTCGCGGAAGATCGCGACGGCGGCCGGGGAGAGGGAATCGGAAATGAGGACGCGCTTGGGGCTGGTCATGGGATGGGCTCCGGATGCGGGGGGCCGGATCCGCCGGGGGCGCAGGTGCCGGGCCGGACGCGGGCGGCGCCGGGACATCCCGCATCCGTGGGGGCCTTGCGGATGTCACCGGTGCCGATCAGAGCCGACGCTCCGGGATCGCGCGATTCCCCCGCTCCCGGGCGGGAGAAGGGGATCCCGCGCTCTTGTCGGAGCCGTCGCGCGACCGGCGCCCCTTGTGAATCCGCGAGGACGCCACGGAACGGAACCCCCGCGCGCCCACGCCCCGGCCGGCAAGGCGAGGCGGAATCCGGGCGGCGTCAGGCGGCCTGCTGGAGCAGGCGGGCCTTCTCTTGCGCGAAGGCCCAGTCGAGCCAGGGGGTGAGCGCGTCGAGGTCCGACCGCTCGACGGTGGCCCCGCACCAGATCCGCAGGCCCGCCGGTGCGTCCCGGTAGGAGCCGATGTCGAAGGCGACGCCCTCGCGCTCGAGACTCGCGGCGATGCCCTTGGCGAGCGCCGCCACCGCCTCGGCCCCGCGGCCCGTCACCTCCGGATCGGCGATCACGAGGCAGACGCTGGTGTTCGAGGCGATGCCCGGCTCGGCCGCGAGGTTGGCGACCCAGGGGGTGCGCGCCGCCCAGTCGGTGATCACGCGGGCATTGGCATCCGCCCGGGCGCGCAGAGCCGGCAGGCCGCCGAGTCCCTCCGCCCAGCGCAGGGCATCGATGTAGTCCTCGACCGCGAGCATGGAGGGCGTGTTGATGGTCTCGCCCTGGAAGATGCCCTCGATGAGCTTGCCGCCCTTGGTCATGCGGAAGAGCTTCGGCATGGGCCAGGCCGGCGTGTGGCTCTCCAGCCGCGCCACCGCGCGGGGCGAGAGGATCAGCATGCCGTGCGCGGCCTCGCCCCCCAGCACCTTCTGCCAGGAGAAGGTGACGACATCGAGCTTGGCCCAGTCGAGCCCCTGCGCGAAGGCCGCCGAGGTGGCGTCGCAGATCACCACGCCCTCGCGGTCGGCGGCGATCCAGTCCGCATCCGGCACGCGCACGCCCGAGGTGGTGCCGTTCCAGGTGAACACCACGTCGTGGTGCTTGGTGTCGATGGCGGAGAGGTCGGGCAGCCGGCCGTACGGGGCCGTGGTGATGCGGGCATCGAGCTTGAGCTGCTTGACCGCGTCGGTGACCCAGCCCTCGCCGAAGGATTCCCAGGCCAGCATCTCGACCGGGCGCGGCCCGAGCAGCGACCACATGGCCATCTCGACGGCGCCCGTATCCGAGGCCGGCACGATGCCGATACGGTAATCGTCCGGCACTTCCAGCACGGCGCGGGTGAGGTCGATCGCCTCCTTCAGCTTGGCCTTGCCGAGCTTCGCGCGGTGGGAGCGGCCGAGAGCCGCATCGGAGAGGGCGGCGGGGGTCCAGCCGGGGCGCTTGGCGCAGGGGCCGGACGAGAAGAAGGGTGCGCGCGGACGCGCGTCGGGCCGGGTCGTCATGCTGTCAGTCCATCCTTCCAGATGGGCGCCTCTCGGTGGGGAGAGGTGTCCCGCTGCCGGGAATGACGAAACGGCAGGCGGACGTCAAGCGGCGAATCGCAGGCCGTGCTCGCCCGCATAGGCGGCGAGGCCGGCCGCATCCTGGTCGGGCAGGGCGAGGGCCACGTGCGCGTCGGGCCGCACCAGGAGGGCGGCATCCTGCGGCAGCCCCGCCGCCGCCGCGGCCGGCCCGTGCGGGAAGGCGTGCAGGGGAAGGCCGCGCGACGCGGCGGCCTCCGCGAGGGCCGGCCGCGCGGTGCCGTAGACGTGGAGCTGCCAGTCGAGGCTGCGCAGGGCGGCGAAGTTGTCGCCCTCCGGCGTCGCGATCCAGGGCAGCCGGTCGCCGCCCCTGACCGCCCCCGCCCGGCCGCGGCTGAGAGGGCTGTCCGGATAGGCGATGCGCACCTGCGAGACGATGTCGAACATCATCCGGCGGGTCGCCGCGAAGCCCCAGAGCAGGGGCATCAGGTGCGGCAGCAGCCAGGTGCGCAGGAGCTGATGGCGCAGGCCCCGGCCGATCGCCGCCTCGAAGGCCCGGTCGGTGGAGGCGACGAGCCGGCGCGCGAAGGCGATGCGCTCCGGCTCGTAGGTGTCGAGGAGGGCGGGACCGGCCCGGCCGCGCAGCACCGCGGCGAGCTTCCAGGCCAGGTTCACGGCATCGCCGATGCCGGTATTCATGCCCTGGCCGCCCGCCGGGCTGTGGATGTGGCCGGCATCCCCCGCGATGAAGCAGCGCCCCTGGCGGAACTGCGCCGCCACCCGGTGGTGGACATGGTAGGTCGAGAACCAGTTCACCGCCGCGACGCGCAGGCCGAGGAGCCGCTCGGCCCGGGGCTGGAGATCGGCGAAGGTCAGCCCGTCGCGCCCGGCGAGATCCGGCGGCACGATGCCGATCAGCCGGTGCATGCCGCTGGAGCGCACGGGCAGGACGAGGCCGAGGGCGTCGGCGCCGAGATTGACGAACACGTCCTCGCCGGGCGGGTCGCTCAGGCGCACGTCGGCGACGAAGAAGACCTGCGCGTAGGTGCCACCCGGGAATTCCAGCCCGAGGGCCTGCCGCACCCGGCTGCGCGCGCCGTCGCAGCCGCACAGATAGGCGACCGTGCAGCTCTCCCGCCGGCCCGCCCGGTCGACGAGGGCGCGCACGCCCTCCGCCTCCTGCGAGACGGCGACGAGTTCGGTGCCGTATTCCACCGCGACGCCGGCTTCCGCGAGCCGGGCGAGCAGGAAGCGCTCGTGATCGTCCTGGGGAAAGCACAGCATGAAGGGAAAGGGGCTGATGCCCGCGCCGAGATCGTCGAAGCGGACGGAGGCCACCTCCACCCCGTCCTCGCGCAGATGAACCCCGCCCATGCGGATGCCGCCGGCCACCACCTCGTCGGCGAAGCCGAGCTGCTGGTAGAATTCCAGGGTCCGGGCATGGACCACCACGGCGCGGGAGGCCTCGCCGGGACCCTGGCCCCGGTCGATGATCCGCACCGGCACGCCGTGGCGGGCGAGCCGCAGGGCGAGGACGAGGCCCGTGGGACCGGCGCCGACGATCAGGATCGGGGGCAGGATCGGGGAATGTGCGGAAGCGGACATGGTCGGACCCTCCGGGAGACACGATATGACCGGAGGGTCATTTTTGCAATCCGGGCTGCCGCCGCAGCGAGGGCGGGGTGACGGGCGGACGGCCGGGCGCCGGGCGGGTCCGCCGCGGCCCGAGCCCGGACAAGACTGCCCGCACGCGCGGCGCGATCGTGGCGGCGGCCCTCGTGGTGTTCGTGGAGCGCGGCTTCTCCGGCACCCGGATGATCGACGTGGCGGAGCGGGCGGGCGTGGCGAAGGGCACGCTCTACCTGTATTTCCGGGACAAGGAGGCCCTGTTCGAGGGCGTTCTGCAGGAGGTGATGGCCGATCTCGTCGGCGGCTTGAGCCTTCAGGGTCCGGCACCGGGCGAGACCCTGCGGGACTTCCTGCGCCGCACGCTGCTGCCGGCCTTCCGCAGCCTCGAGACGTCGCGCCGCGCGGACCTGATCCGTCTCGTGGTGGCGGAGGGGGGACGCTTCCCGGACGTGGCGGCCGCCTATCGCCGCGTCGTGATCGACCCGGCGATGGGGGCGATCCGGCGGCACGCGCAGGCGGCGGCGGCGCGGGGTGAATTGTCCGGCGACGCGCTGGTGCGCTTCCCGATGCTGCTCGCGGCGCCCGGGGTGCTCGCCACGATCTGGAACGGCCTCTACGGAGCCGAGGAGCCCCTCGACACGGGCGCCGTGGTGGAGGCCTTCCTGGACTGGGTGCTGCCGGCGGCACCGGCGGATCGGGCCTGAGCCCCCGCCGGAACGATGCCGTCCCCGAAGATCTTGACCGATCTCACGCCGGGACGGCGTGGCGGCCGGGTTTCCCCGCGGGCGCGGAGCGCCGCAGGGCCGCGGTGCGGCTGCGCCGGAGACGCTCGGCGCGTCGCACGAGCCAGTCGAGAATGTTGCGCTCGACGCGCTCGCCGGAATCGCGGTCGGTCAAGCGATGGATGCGGTCGGCGCGGAAGCCCCGATAGGCATCGCGGTCCCGGTCGGTCCCGCCGACCAGCACCTTGCCGGGTCCGATCTTGAGCTCGTGGGCCGCGAGATGACGCACCGTCCAGGCGCCCTTGCCATCCTCGTACACGAGCTCGAACCGGCCTTCGATCGGCAGCACCCGCCAAGCGCCGTCCTGGCGCTCGACCGATCCGGAAAAGCTGTTCTCACTCATGGTGTTGATATAGGTGTTCGGCCTTTGTTCTTAAAGAGCGGGAGCCATGGCCTTCGGCAGAGCATCGCCATCGGGATTGACGGGGACCGGGCGCCGGTCCAATGACGGATGCCACGCTGCGGAAGGGTGGCCGAGTGGTTTAAGGCAGCGGTCTTGAAAACCGCCGTGGGGGCAACCCCACCGTGGGTTCGAATCCCACCCCTTCCGCCAGGGCTCTTCTAAGTATCTGGCCCACTGAGAAGCGTTGACAGACAAGGGGTTAGGCGGCACCTGTGCTACAGGTTGTTGCTACAGGTCACCCCCTCGCGATGGGCCTTGAGACCCGCCTTGTCCGCCGTAAGAACGGCACCTACGCATTCCGTGGGTACGTCCCTCCCGAGTTGCGAGAGGCCATCCCTGGTGGCCGTAGCGGGCAGAAGTGGATTGCTCTCGGGACCGCTGATCGTGCTGAGGCGGTCCGTCGCGCTCGCCTGAAGTCCGTGGAGTTCGACAGGGAGCTTGAGACTGCAAGGCGCCAGCTTCGTGGTGAGGAGGATGTCATCTCCCACTCTGAAGCAGCACGGTTGGCGGCGCTGTGGCTGAGCCGTGAGTTAGCAGCGGATGAAGACGATAGGCGATCGGGGATCGATCCCAGGGCGCTTGAGGATGACCGCCTCAACCTCAAGCACACCGAAGCGTACCTTCGGCAGGCTGTCGCTACCGGCAGCACAGATGGGCCGTATGGCGACTTCGGCCTTTCAGGCTTCCTGATTGAGCAGGGAGTGATCGCCAGACCCGGCTCAGAGTCTTGGAAGCGGATCGCCTACGAGTTCCTGAAGGCTTGCAAGAAGGCGAACGATGCTTTCCAGCTTCGCAATGACGGCGAACTGGTCGATACCCCTCAGCCGCCTAAAGCAGCCTCTACGCCCCGCTCCTGCACCGTTGAAGACCTCATCACCGCGTACCTCAACGACCCGACGAGGAGGCGCACTCCTGGCACGCTCAAGACCTATCAGACCGTCTTCCGGGCGATGAGGGAGCTTCTTGGGCCTGACACTCCCGTGGACAGCATCCACCGGACGGACTGCGAGCGCATCCGCAATGTCATCATGCGGCTCCCAAAGAACGCCTCTCAGCGATTCCCTGACCTGTCCCTTGAGGATGCAGCCAAGGTAGCCGATGCGGAGAAGCTGGAGCGGTTGGGGGTGTCAGCGGTCAACAACTACCTCCACAACCTCTCAGCCCTGTTCAAATGGGGCGTGAACACGTGGCGTGTGACGCGCAACCCGGCTCAGGGGCTTGCCCTTCCTGATGATCGCGATGAGCGAGACCTACGCCACCCCTTCAGCATCGCCCAGCTTCAGGCCATCTTCACGGCACCGCTCTACACCGGCTGTCAGGATGACGAAGAAGGGTACGCCAAGCCTGGACCGAACGTGCCACGTCGAGGGCGCTTCTGGGTCCCCCTGCTGTCCCTCTGGACGGGCATGAGGCTGGGGGAATGCTGCCAGCTACGGGTTGAGGATGTGACCGAGTACGAGGGCGTACCTGTCATCCTCATCAACGACGATGAGGAGCCAGGAGGCGACGAAGCCGACAAGAAACGGGTGAAGACAGAGGCGGGCAAGAGGTTCGTCCCTGTCCATCCTGAGCTTCAGCGTATCGGCTTCCTCAAGTTCGTGGAGGCTAAGCGGGGCAGAGGAGAGAAGCGCCTATTCCCGGAGATCAAGCCCGACTCGATGGGCTACCTGTCCGGCACGTTCTCGAAGTGGTTCAACGATAAGCGCCGCTTCCTAGGCAAGCTCGGCATGGCTGGTACAGGCGTGTCGTTCCACAGCTTCAGGCACAACTATCGGGATGCCCTTCGAGAGGCAGAGATCGGCCTTGAGCGGGTGAGGGCACTTGGTGGGTGGAGACGAGATAGCGAAGGTGAGGAGTCGATCTATGGTAAGGGATTGAAGGCTGCGACCTTGTATCGGGAGATTGAGAAGGTTCGCTACCCGGGGCTGACACTCACGCACCTGCATAACTGAGGCAATCAAGGCCAGCATCACTCAAGATCACTAGCCCATCACGGGCAATGATTGGATGAAGTCACCGTTGGTCCAGGCGCTGTCACTGGCAGGACACGAACCCACTCATAGCCTTGGCAGTATCAGCAAGGTCCGCGGGATCGAGCTTGGTTCCTGTAGTCGTGCCGGGTTGGGTCGTGATCTGGTTCGACTCCAAGAACGTCGCGAGCATCGTGCTCTTGATGGCGAAGTTGATGTTCTGAGGGAAGTCGCCAGAAGCGATAGCCACCTTAAGCACGTTCAACTTCGCAGCAACAACCCCTACAGCATTCCCATAATTGTCCAGTAACGGTCCACCAGAGTTGCCCTGTTGCACAGGTGCCGATATCTGATAGTACCGACTGTCATCATTTAAGCCCGACAAAGCCGTCACGTTTCCCAGCGTGAAGTTACCAGAACTCGCCAGGATGTCGGCATGAGGATACCCGAAAGCAGCGACACCCTCACCCAGCCTTGTGCCCATCCTTAGAGGTGCAAACTTGCCTCCCTTGGCGTCTTCTATCGACAGAAGGGCCAAGTCGTTGCTGTTATCCGTCGCAACAATTCGTGCTTTATGAGGCGACTTGCCATCATTGAGCTTCACCACAACGATCTTGCAATCTTTGATCACATGAGCGTTGGTGATGAAGTTGCCATTTGCGTCTACGAAGAAGCCGGAACCCGTTGAGAAGCTCTTCTCTTCAGCCTTCATTGGCGGAGGAGGCGCGGGAGCAGGAGGCGCAACGGCAGTGGATGGAGGTACCGCCGAAGGAGTAGGCGGGTTCTCTCGTGCCACTGGCTGGGCAGGAACCGGCACGTACAGCGGCGGTGTGTTGGCGACCTGAGGAGCCGTCTGCGTGGCTCCGGGTGGCTCGACCATAGGCCGCCCATTCATCACCGACCCGAGGGAGGCCGACATCAGAATGGCAATGCGCTCGCCGCTAACGTTTCCGTTTGCGTTGTTCCAGAAGAGTGAGAAGCCGAGCACCCCATCTCCGTCCTGATGATACCGCAAATACTCGTCCCTATCCTCTGGAGAAGAGGCGGAGATAACGAACCATCCATCTTTGATAACTGAATAGTTGATGGTGTATCGATTGCGCCTCTTCCTTTCGAGCGTATCTGAATAAACAAGATCAATACTTATAGATGGAAAGTAATTGTACTTGACGTTCAGGCGACCAAGGGAATCGTCAAACGCGAGGCCGTTCTTGTTAGGCGCAGGATGAAGAGATAAGCCCTGAGGCATCCAGATCGGGTGACCACGCCAGGGATGCGATAGCAGCTTGAAGTTCCACATGCTCAGCATCGGCGCTGCTGCCGTAAACATCCGATCAGAGGTGGCCTTGGTAAGCACGCCGTCAGGCCAGAGACCGTTCTGCTCTTGAAATCTCTTGATCGCGCTAAAGGTGCGCAGGCTGAAGTTCTCAGTCGGAACAGAATTCTGATGCCCAATTGCAATCAATAGCACTTGAGCGATTACTCGGGACCTGAGGTCGTTTCCCTCGTTGAAAGCGGTCTCAGCCCGAGTGAACTCTGGTGTCCGCACTTGAGCAGCCGCAGGGCAGACAGATAATCCAGCAACAAGAGCAAACGCAATCCCGCGCATCGAAGGGCCGCCCCGAGACATCTCATTGCACGTTCGCGCCCAGCGACTAGGTTGTCAAACCAGAAATGTATCCACTCGTGGTTTCAGTGGATGGGTGTTGCACACTCATTCGTATTAGCCGCCTGCACTGGCGCCTTTCTCGTCTCGCTATAACCAGCGATCAACACTCAGAGAGAACAACATGAATCGTGAAGGGTGCGAGAGCGAACCCCATCGCGTGCTCACCCTCAAGTTCAGTCCTGGCATCAGGGGGCTCAGGAAAGCCTTCACGGTCCGGGCAGTGGTCGAGAAGGGTCACCTCTGGCTCGTAGAGCAGGACGCAGGGGAGGCCATCGGGTGGCACCCTGACACCTCAAGGCACCGCAGACAGGAAGCCCTCACGGGTGACGAGTGGGGCTACAGCCTCATCCCAACCAAGCGCGGCCAAGTGGCGATGGTTGTTGTCTCGCGGGAGGCTCTGGGTGGTCTCTTGGCACGCACTCGGGAGAGGCAAGCACGTATCTTTAAGGTGTGGCTGGAAAACATACCCACACATGCATAGTTTGCTTGAGTCGGGTCAATGGTTTGAGTACAATAAGATCATAATATCTACCCACATATGCATAGATTTAAGCCTTTCGGCCTAGTTGATGTCTGGAATGTCTGCATGGATACCGTCCTGCGTCCGCTCTACAGTGGAAGCGAGACATCCAAGGCTCCACGCAAATGCACCTTCAGACCGATTACGGTATCGCGATCGCTTGCGGCTCGTTCTTCTTCCAGTTGGATGAGGTTGGCCTATCCTTCGGCCGTTATGATCGGTGGGAAGGTTTCTGGACCCGTGGTCAGGGTTGGACCATCGATAAAGGTCCCTTCCGCAAGCAGGTGAGCCCGCTGGGGCAAGAGCACCAGGAGGACATCACCGAGCGAGATGCCGTTTAGAGGAGCAGGGGGTTACCAAGGACGGCCGTTCAGTCTCACTCCGCTACCTGCCTAGCTAGAACTCTCAACGACCGTCCTGCGCCACCCCCAGCATCTCCTCAGCGGCACCTTTGTTTACAAGCCGCCACAAAACTTTTTCCTACCGCCACACTCAGCAACAAGTGACTGAACAGATTGGCGACAGCACGAGACAGAAAATCTAGTGGCATCCTGTTTAGCGTTCAGGTCCATTGACGCTCTACAGGGTTCCGTGCTGTTAAGTACACACACCCTCGATGCCGGCAGCGCAGCAATGGACGCAGTCTAGAACTCCCTGACTGCTTCTGTTCTCGCTGCGCGTGCCCGGGTCCAAGCGCAATCATGTACCTTTAAGCTCTGGAGATATGACAACGTGTCGGCAGATAGCAATCAACTCGTTGGCAATATCCACTCTGAGCAGTTCCTTGCTCCCGTTGTCGGACCTCTCGCAGCCATCGCGGATATCCTTCAGAACCTCGTGCAGATGCAGGCTGTGCAGTTCAAGCCAGTATCTACGCCAACCCAACGAGCGGAAGCACGTCGGTCATCCAAAGCTGCTCCTGCCAAGCGCCAAGAGGTAGTGCAGCACGAAGATGACGTCTTTGAGGCGATCAGGACAGGACCCCGGGGACGCAAGCCTACGTTCCAACGAGACGACATCCCTGCTGTCTTGGCCCTGTCGAAGAAGGGAATGGCTGCGACTGAGATTGCTCGCGTCCTGAACGTGAACAAGAAGGTTGTTGAGCACATCCGTCTCGACCCCTCATGGGCCGATAACGTTCTGAAGAAGTGGGGGATGTGAGGCATCATACTTGGCGCGGGACGGCAACCAGAGAGCCCTCTGCCAATAGAATGCTCTTTAGAGGCGCAGGGGGTCGTCACCAGCGGCCGTTTAGGGTGCTCCGGCTACTACCCTAGCCAGGAACGAAGATTGGACATCCTTGCTCACCTCCCTGACCCAGATTGCTGAGAAGGCCCCCTCCGCAGCCCTTCCGGGATTAGAAGGTCACCTTGAGCCGTCTATCCAACGTGCGCGATTTCCCCCATCCGCACACCATGTAGACCCTGACTGCCGGCCCTGGCTTCAACCGCGGCCGGCATCTCTTTGTCAGCCGTCAATGTGGAGGTTTGTCGTATCGTACAGCGAGCCCTGGCCCATGCATGTCCGGCGTGCATGCCCCTTCGTGGCCCTGACAATGACCGATACCAAGACCTTCAAGTTCGCCGGCCTGGACCTCCGGTGTGAGATGCGCGGCGATCGCCTGTGGTTCGTGGCTGCTGACGTGTGCGCCTTCACGGAGCACGGCAATGTCACGATGGCGCTCCGCAGCTTGCCTGCTGAGGAGAAGGCTCAGTTCAACTTAGGGCACCGCCTTACCAACCTCATCACCGAGGCAGGGCTGTACCGCCTCGTTATGCGGGCCAGGAAGCGGAAGCCTGCGGTTGCTGAGTTCCAAGATTGGGTCACCAAGACGGTCCTCCCTGCGATCCGCAAGGATGGCATGTACGTGCAGGGTGAGGAGAAGGTGGTCACCGGGGAGATGTCTGAGGACGAACTGATCCTCAAGGCTGTGACGCTCCTACAGGCCAAGGTGGAACGCCTCTCGGCCGAGAACGCGGTCATGAAGTCATCATCACGAAGCAGGGACGTTCAGGAGCCCGCCTCAAGGCTCGTGAAGGAGACCCATCCAATGAACATGCTGACGACGCTCACGAACCACGGGGCCACTGAGCCCACCATGAGCAGCCTTGAGATTGCTGACCTGACTGGGAAAGAGCACCGGAACGTGATGCGAGACATTCGCGTGATGCTGGAGGAGCTACACGGGGAGGGGGGTGTGCTCAGTTTTGAGCAGACCCATCGCAACCCACAGAATGGGCAGAGCTACCCGATCTTCCGGCTCCCCAAGCGGGAATGCCTCATCCTCGTCTCGGGCTACAGCGTGGCCCTTAGAGCCCGCATCGTGGACCACTGGCAGGAGCTTGAGTCCAAGCAGGCTTCGTCCCTCCCTGACTTCTCAAACCCTGCTGCTGCGGCTCGTGCGTGGGCTGAGGAGTACGAGGCTCGTCAGGTGGCCTATGAGCGCCTGAAGGCCACTCTTAGGATGGGCTAAAGCCCTACGACACAAAGAGAAAAGTGCCCTGAGGGGCAATTACCACCACCACTAGGAATAACGAGAAAAACAGTTTATATAAAGTTGTATATAAAGTGTTTAATAGAGTTGTTAATAATGATTGTATTTAAGGTGTATCTATAAGTGGACTGAGAGTGCCCTTATAGGGATCGTTGAAGTGTCACTTAATGTGACCTCTCCTGAGCCTCCAGATGGTCAGAGCGACTGAGCCTAGGAGGAACACCACCCCAACAAAATACTCCTCAGAGTGTCTTGTATGGGTGATGATGGTGATGCCAAGGCTTACGGCCAACACAATGGCTGTCCATAATGCTGCTGCCTTCATTTCCCTGATCACCAATGCCTCACTAGGATGGCATCCATTTATTCTCGGTAGCACTTAAGGCGGTCCTAAAAGTTCACCAGAAAAATGTGAGTGGACATCGACAGATCGAACACGCCGGAAGTCCCCCCGTGCCCCCCTTCGGTTTCACTGAGGTGGCTGGTCTGAGAATTCTCTGAGGCCAAACACCTACCCTGGGAATTATCCAGAGTGGTCGATGCTAAGGGCCAACCACTGCTTCCGTGCATGTCATTCCAATAGGGCTTGCTCGTGTGGAACATTCCAAGCTCGGCTGATACCTATTCCACATAAATGGTCTTGCGTTCTGGAATGCACTCTGCTTCCATGTTTAAGACATCAGTGGAATGGATGGCCCGCCATGCTCATCGGCTACGCTCGTACCTCGACCCTGGAGCAGGAAGCCGGTTTCGATGCACAGGTGAGAGAGTTGACCGCCCTTGGCTGCGAGAAGCTGTTCAAGGAGCAGGTGTCGTCCGTCGCCTCACGGCCGAACCTCGAAGCAGCCTTGGACTTCGCTCGAGCATCTTCCGACGAAGCGGATACCGGTTCGTCGCAGAAAATGCTGTAAAATCAAACTCCTGGAGCCGTGCCCGATGGCAGCGTGATCGGGCGCTGCTCTCGCTCCGGGGACACGCTGGTGGTCACCAAGCTTGATCGCCTTGCCCGCTCTGTCACCCACCTCGGCAAGATCATCGAGACGCTGGAGGGCAAGGGTGTAGCCCTGCGCATCCTCAACCTTGGGGTCGATACCTCAACGCCTACCGGCAAGCTGATGCTCAACGTCCTTGCTGGCGTGGCTCAGTTCGAGCGTGAGATGATGCTCGAAAGGCAGCGCGAGGGGATCGCCAAGGCGAAGGCTGAAGGGGCCTACAAGGGCCGCAAGCCGACCGCCAGGGCCAAGGCTGATGAGATCAAGGCGCTCGCCTCTCAGGGCCTCAGCATGGCGAAGATCGCCACTCACCTCGGCATTGGGGTCGGAAGTGTACATCGCGTCCTGAGTGAGGGGCGTGCCTGACTGCCCTCAAGGGTTCTGCCACAAGTGCGCTGTTGACGCGCCACATCGCAACCCCTCGCGGAGGCAAGTGGACGGCTCGTTCCGTCATCAACCTCACCAGTCGCCTAGCTGGCTGAGTAAGATCAGAGTTTCTTAGGTTCCTCAGTAATCATCATTCTCTTGCACTTCAGGCAATAAACGCCTGAAATGCTGTCTCGTCTGTGTCATATATGGTGTAGTACGTCTAATTTTTATTCGTATGCACACCTGGTTTAACACTAAACGACCACCATGAGGCTCCTCCCTGAAACACTGGGACGGGGCCTTTGTTTTTAGTCATACGGATGTACCCTAACCAATGATCATCACTGTCACTCCGGCATCCAAGGGCCGCTATGATGTGCGCCTCGATGACCGGACCATTCTGAACTCTGCCCGTACCCCTTTCCTCAGTGCAGCCCGCAAGCTGCTGAGTGAGGGCATCGATCCCAGTACCCCTCTTGCGATGCGTCATGAGGGGTCCGATGCGATCACCCTGCGTTCCACTGTAGGCATCGCTGCGGGCCTCACGGTGACTGAGAACGCCAGCGTCGGGCCTCGCTTAGCTCCCTATTCGAGCTTCGAGGACCCACACGGCGGAGATTAGCCTTTTCGCTGTAGACATACCCGTCATAAACGGCCGTTCTCTATTCCCGAGTGGGTCAGTACCTCTCCGGTCATAAACGGCCGTTCTAGGCGACCACCTCACCGAACTTCTTCAGACCATCTCTCCCAACACCCACGCGAAGCCGTGATCACCCTTTCGAATAGGGGCGATGGCGCTTGGCATGGCGAGTCGAACCATCGAGCTAAATGGACCAATGTCGAAACAGATTACGCATGATCTTCTACACGAAACGGACACAGATGGCACAGCCGTTGTAGGCGTACACATCAACAACTCAGACACCCATGCATGGCTCAACAGATCAGATTACGATCGCATCATATCTGAGTACGGCATCTGTGCTTGGACCACGCGTTGCAATGGGTTTGGTCGATGCTACGTCTTTCTCAGGACATCTCGCCCTAAGAAGCGCTCCGTTTATATCAGTCGTTTGATTGCTGGTGACATCCAAGGGTTGGCCGTCAGGTTCAAGGATGGAGACGGCCTGAACCTCCGCCGATCGAACCTCTATCATGAGGCTGGACGTGGGGGTGAGCCACTAAGGAAGAGGGCAAGGCTGTCCTGACGATGCCCGGAGGCTGCACAGCAGAGCGCCCGGCAAGGGGTTAGGACCGTTACCGGGCGCCTGTGCGTGCTTAAGGCCGTAATGAGTGTCGATCCTTCACTTAACAGTCACGCCTAATTGCACCAAGGCATGACAATGAGCAAACGCGTCATTCATGACGCTGTTCCAGCTTAGCAATACACCTGATCGATCTTTCCCGGCAATCAGCAAAGCTTTATAAGCCTAGCTTACTGGCAGGTTCCCCTACCTCACCCCCCCGAAATCTGCATCGCAAGACGATACAAAGGCCCTGGCTTCGCCTGAGGCTTTTCGTGCGTTTATTTCAGCACTTCACAACAACAGCGTCGCATCTTCTCACACCAAACAACATCGCAGGAACTTACATATCAATGCCTCTACAATCCGGCTTATCGCCCATCGAAGGTGAAACCGAGGGTTCACGTCCAGAGATCGTTCAGCAGCGTTCGCGTGACCTTGTTCGTGACGACTCTTCCCCCTTCGTTGCCCTCAAGCCTCAGGCGAAGCCCTACGACAACTTCGCACGTCCTGAACAGGCTCCTATCGACAACAGCCTGAAGATGCTCGCGGAGGGCCTTGCCTCCCTCAATCCTGCCCTTCAGCACTGGGCTGATGTGAACGCTAAGCAGGACAAGAGAGGGGTTGGTGACGAGGCCGCTCGGTTCATCGCAGGACGCAAGCCGGAGGAAGTCCAGGCTGATATTGCCGCTGGACGTGTCCCTGAGAGGCTTCGTACACAGTTCGGTACGGAGACCCTTCGCAATCAACAGGCCCTCGCTCAGGCTGATGCTGATGCTGTCTTCCTACAGGACTGGTATAGCAAGGCGTCTGAGGCTGATAAGGCTACCTATCAGGACAAATTCAACTCCCTGGTAGCTCAGCGGGCTAAGGAGTACGGGAACCAGAACGGCTTCCAAGAGCTCTACAATACCCGTATGGCCGCTGCTATGAACCACGTAGCACGCCAGGACCTTGCTCGTTCACAGGAAGCCTTCAAGTACGAACAGGCCAACGCTACTCAGAATGCGGCTCTTGGTGTTCTCCGTACTGTCGTTGATCAGGGTCTTCCTGCTCAAGACGCTGCGAAGGGCGTTAAGGACCTCTTCGATGCCAACAAGGATTGGCAACGTCTGTCCTACAAGGACCAACAGAAGATGCTGTTGGACGCTATCGATCCCCTCTTGGGGGACCTCGATAGGGCAGGAAACGACAAGGAGAGGCGTGATCGCATCATCGCTGCTACCCGTGAAGTTCTCACTGGTGAGCGCGTGGATGAGAAGAATGGTATCAAGACGAGACTCATTGAGGCGCCTGAAGGTGTCGGTGAGGTTGCTCGTGCGAAGCTCGCTCAGCTTGAGAAGAAGCGTGATGAGCTAAACTATAAGCAATACGCAGGTGACCTCGAAGCCTGGAACTACAACGCTGAGCGTCATCCTGACAAGGTGGACCCTGAGAAGGTTCGTAAGTGGCAGTCTCAGTTCCCTGGTGTTGCCTCTGAGGAGCAGATCAATAGCATCCTGATCAAGCGTCAGAAGGCCATTGATGCTCTCGGTAAGCAGGCTCTCGAACTCCAGGCTCAGTCTCAGGCTGAGGGTGTCAAGAACCAAGTGGTAGCTCAGGACCTTCAGAAGTTCGAGGATGGTGACTTCTTCCGTGTGGAGGATCGTACCCTTCCGACTGCTAAGAGCCTCATGGAGAACAACACCACCTACGATGAGAAGTTCTCTGCTGAGCAGCGTAGGAAGGAAGTAACCAACGCCTTCAAGCGTCGTATGGACTACGAGCGTGCCCAGTGGCTCAACAAAGGAACTCCTAAGGAGCAGGTTGAGGACTTCATGACGGCTCGTGAGTTGGACCGCTATTCACAGAATGGAATGGTCCCTGACGAGTGGAAGGACGATATGAAGGCAGGGTTCCGCCAGATGACCGCCTCTGCGGCTACTGGTAAGGCTCCCCCTGAGATCACCCTTCAGCAGTTCAACAGATACAACCTGATGGCTGAGAAGTACCCTAACCTTGTTCGTGAGGCCACTGACGAGACCACTCGTGAGTTCTACGAGATGGCTAGGGCCTGTCGTCACTTGAGCCAATCGAGAGTGGCGGCCAGACAAAGGATGCCCATGAAGCTGACGGCGGTCTTTTCGTAGCGGGTGGCGATGGCCCGCCACTCCTTGAGCCGGGCCCAGAGCCGCTCGACAATGTTGCGGTTGCTGTAGATCCACTCAGGACAGGCGAGCGGGGCCTCGTTGCCCTTGGTCGGGATCGCTGGCCGTGCACCGGCGGTCCAGATCGCCTCGCGAAAACGGTGGCTGGAGTAGCCGCGGTCACCCACCACCCACTGCGGCACGCCGGGCAGTCGATCGAGCAACGGGAGAGCGTGCGGCAGTTCATGCGCCTGGCCGGGCGCGAGGCGGAACGCGATCGCGCGTCCTCGCCCGTCGGCGATCACGCAGGCCTTGGTGCCATAGCCGCCACGCGAACGGCCAAGAGCTTCACGATGGTCTCGCTCGGCTCCAGATCCCCCCTTTTGGCCGCGCCCGCCGCCTTCTGGTGAGCCCGAATGCTCGTGGCGTCGAGAAACACCATGCCGAGCGCGACGCCGCGGGTCTGCACGAGGTCGAGCAGCCGCTCCCAGACACCGGCGCGCGCCCAGCGGATGAAGACCTGGGCGGCTTGCCACCAGGGACCCAGCTCGGCCGGGATGGCGCGCCAGGAGGCGCCGTTGTGATGCCGCCAAAGGATGGCTGAGATCGTGCGGCGCAGTTCAAGGGGCGGCGTCTTGCCTTTGGGCCGGCAGGCTTCCACCAGCGGCTCCAACTCGGCCCACTGGGCGTCCGTCAGCATCGCGTCTCCTCACTCAAAGTGGGGAAACGCTCATCAGCCCAGAGGGTTCAAGCGACAACAGGCCCTAGCATTACAGTTGCATGCGGCGTTTCAGATATGCTTCTCGGGCTGCCGCTTGATGAGCGCGTCTCCAGGCTGACCATGCAATGACGACAGCGGGCTCAATGCGTCGCTGTGCCAGCCGCATCGCCACGCGCCGGATCTCCTGGACCGACCAGGGCACCGGCGAGCGTGGCGATGAGCGCGGTTTTTGGGGGCGCGCCGTTCGCCAATCGGCGCACCCGCGCCAGCATCGCAAAGGCCAGCATCACCAGCGAGACGTGCCGGTGCCAGCCATGCCAGGAGCGGCTCTCGTTGTGGGCCAAGCCGAGTTCCGTCTTGGCGGTCTCGAAGGCGTCCTCGATCGCCCAGCGCCGGCCCTCCACCGCCACCAGCGTCGAGACGGGTGTCCCGGCCGGGCACCAGGTCGTGAAGTAGGCCAGAGCCCCGTCCGAGAGGCTGCGCCGGACCAGCAAGCCGCGCGTCCACTCGCTCTCATCGAGGGCCGGATCCACGGCGCTGGCCGGCAGGGTGGCCAGGGGCAGGTAGGCCCAGTCGAACAGGCGTGCGCCCTTCGTGCCCGCCCCAGCTGATAAGCGGACCCAGTCCGTCTCCGAGAGAGCCTTGGCGATCTCCTCGGCCGTGCCGGCAATGGGACGTTCGGTGATCCAGGACCAGAAGCTGTGTTGGCCGGTGACGCCCAGCACGTAGCCTTTGGAGGCGCGCCGCAGCGCCATCTCGATCTCGCTCACCCCGTAGACGCTGTCCGCCGCCACCCAGGCAAACGGCACCCCCGCGGCGATCGCGCGCTGGATCATCCCCCGCGCCAGCTGTGGCTTGGTCGAAAAGGCGATCTCGTCGGGAACATGCGCCGCCCGCCTACGCGCTGGATCACCGCTCCACGCTTTGGGTAGATACAGCTGACGGTCGATGAAGGCGTGCCCCTGATCCGAGACGTAGGCCGCGAACACGCCGATCTGGCAGTTCGTGATCTTGCCGGCCGAGCCCGTGTACTGACGGCCGACGCCGCACGAGGCTTTGCCCTGCTTGAGAAAGCCGGTTTCGTCGAGCACGAGGGTCGCATCTGGTGAGGCAAGCGTCTCGATCACGAGGTCGCGTACCACGTCGCGCAGAGCGTCCGCGTCCCAGTGACTGCGGCCCAGGATCGCCTGCTGACGCCAGGGCCCAGGATCCCCGGCTGCTTCCGCGCGCATCCAGCCAGTCTTGCGCCGCTCGCCCCCGAGCAGCCCATCCAGGAAGGCGTTCGCGGAGGCGGCGACACTGGGAGCGGCAAACAGCGGTCGCATGCGCTGCTTGGCCTCGCGCAGCGACGTCGACCAGAGCTCCAACGTGGTCTCCAACGAGGCTGAGGGCATCGGGCTCTCCGTCCAAAACCTTCAGATAGGCGCAACACCATGCAACTGTAATGCTAGGGCTGCTAAGGGCATCGGCTACGACACTCCTCAGGCTCAGCTTCAGGCTGCCGCTAACTACATGGCTAACCGCGATAAGGAGCGGGAGAAGGTCGTACAGCGGGAGGTCACTGAGCAGCTTGATAAGTTGGATGATCGTTGGCTGAAAGAGATCAGGGCTGACTTAGGTGGTCAGGAGTTGATTGAGAACCCTAACCTCCTTAGGAACAGGGTGTCCCAGCAGGCCGCACTCTATTCGGTAGCGTTTGGCCTGAAGCCGAAGGATGCTATCTCCGCAGCTATCAAGAACACTAGGAGCCATTACACGGTCATTCATGGTATGGCTCTCGATGTCAACGATAGGCGCATCCCCCCGGACTTTGAAGAACTCGCTAAGGACCATCTGAATGAGGTCTATAAGAAATACGGGAAGGAGCTTGGCATCTCCAGTGCTCGTGACCTGTACCTTGTTCCGTCTGGTGAGATGAGTGACGTCTTTATCATCATGGCGAAGGGCCGCCTCATCGGACCGATCGGAGCCCTTGGCGTGCCGGGTGAGGAAACCGTTTTGACCCCTGAGAAGCTGGATGCCGCCCGCGAACGCATCCGAAGCACGCAAATCAAGAATGCAACCGACCCCGTTCAGAAGGCGATCAAGCGAACCCAAGAGCCTGCCGGTTCCTTTAACCCAGCAGAAGACGACAAGCTCCGGTAGCTTCTGCAAGGAACCTAATCATCAAACAACGTTCGAGGGGTCCCTAGTCGGGGCCCCTTTTTCGTTTCCATCAACCCACGAGAGAGCAGCCACCATGGACGGGACCACCAAGGCTCCGGCACGCCGTATCACGATCGCCTTTGATGGCGCCTGCAAGGGCAACCCTGGCAAAGGAGGCTTCGCAGCCATCCTCATCAACGAGGCCACAGGTCGAGAGAGGATCGTTAAGGGCCACTCAGCCGGCCCGACCACGAACAACCAGATGGAACTCTCAGCCGCCATTGCTGGCCTGAGGGCGCTCCGTCCAGGGGCCTACGTGACCATGGTCGGGGACTCTCAGTACGTCGTAAGGGGCTTCACGGAATGGCTCCCTGGCTGGAAGGCCAAGGGTTGGAAGACCGGGGGAGGGAAGCCCGTCCAGAACGTGGAGCTTTGGAAGGTGCTCGGTGAGGCCGTGTCCAGGCACGCTGAGGTGCGCTGGACGTGGACCAAGGGCCACGCTGGGGATGAGCTTAACGAGCGCGTTGACGAGATCGCGAGCGGGGAGGCTGGCCGAGGAGTCAGACTAACTCATGCCAATCCTCGCCAAGTAGCCAGTTCAGCTAAGCTGCCCCACTCTGGCAAGAACTTGTGATATAGCCTCATTGAAGTCAAACCGGTGAACCACAACTCCATCAAGGCCGAAAGATGACCTGATATCATCCTGCAACTGCATCCAGAATTGAGGAATGCGGTCTCTTGTAGGCATCTCGTAGTCGGAAACTCGGCTCCGTTCATCAACAGCGACAGCGGAGCGGAAGCTCCCGAAACCGTCGTCAGATGAATACACAATCCGAGCGCCATTCGGAAATATCCATTCGAAGTCAAGCGCGAATTCAAGTTCCGGTCTTCCGATCAGAGTTCGAAGAACTTCTGTTCGCACAATCAAATGAGCAAAGGTCCAGAGCATGAATTTCACATGCACACCTAAGCCGTCCCATCCCCGCCCATAGCGAGGCTCCTGCCTAATCCTGGTCGTAATCTCGACAAGGCCGTCAGAGCGGATTGTATGTGTTACCTCGTGGTGATCAGAGTAGCCTTCCCGGCATCTCAGCCCACGCAATATTGGTGACCAGTTCAGTCCCTCTGACGGCGCAAAGACTTTCTGGCCGCCATCATCCGTCAATCTAACCAATGTAGGCACTATGAGATTGAACTCACGGCGTTTATTCATCTCTTCGATGAAGACAGATTCAAGGGGATAGGCAGACCCCCTCATTCCACAGAGAACTGCTGGAACATTTCCAACGCCATCCAACAAGACGAATTCCGCCTGAGGCTGTCGTACTACAAAGGTAATGCTTCGTTTATCAAGCGTTTGGGAGACACTCTCGGCTTCGCGCGCCTTACCAACTGCAAGGTCTTGTATTTGACGCATGCTCATGGATAAGGAGCTATCGCCTGAGCGGTGATAGCACTCACGATCATCTTTGTCGCGATGTGGGGCACGATGGGATGGAGGTACACGGAAGACTATAACGCCGGTCGTACCGTCCAATTCAATCCCGACGGCTTCTAAAGATGTCAAGGGCGGGTCCACACTAGCCACTATGCTAGCTGCCAATCTATCGACAAGAACGCGACAGTCTCGTATTGGGTTCAGTCGTGCGGCGCGCTTTTCGCCATCCTCCTCAACGCCCAGGATGAGAGTGCCTCCTCTTGTGTTGGCGAAAGCAATCAGTTCCTTTGTAAGATCGCGCTTAGCTACACTTCCAATCTTGTCTTGCCCGCTCTCCCATGCGTCCGGAGTTCCATCACGAGTTGAGAGTGTCTTTTTAAAATCAAGGACGGTATCTTCCTGAGCCTTGCGGGCGACCAAGTCGTTTAGATCGTCGGCCGTGACATCAACCAATCTTTTCCGGAGCATGTTTCCTCACCCACTTCGGCCGCTCTAATGCAACACACCGGTAGGTAGGTAAGCAATCCATCTTTGCGAGTTGTCTCCAACTTCGGCAACAGCCTTGCTCCAACGAGCGACGGTTCGGCTGCTCTGCGAACGGGTGAGTTGCCGAACCGTCGCCCTGTGCTGGTCCCTTGTCGGTAGTCAGCGTGTCCCTCCCGCTCACCCATGAGGGCTGTGGGCCAGACAAAAGAAAGGCCACCCTTGCGAGTGGCCCGAAGTCTAGGGAGGAAACGCCCCACGAGGGGCATGTGTGGTGATACAGGGAGCAAGCCCTTGTTGCGGTGCGAAGGCGCACATGCAGCAACGAGGCCGGCACTCAGACCGTGAGGGTGTACCGCGGAAACTGCTCCATCGCCTGCGCCAGCATCGGTAGAGAAGGGGTCTCGTACTGCCTCCCCACGGTGGCAACGCGGTGCCCCGTAACGGCATCCCTGATGCGCTCCTCAATCCCCACCCCGAGCGCCCTCGTTTTCCACGTATGTCGCCAGCCGTGGTCAGGGTCTACCTCGGCATCCAGCTTCACGGTCTCACGCACCCATACGGCCACCTTCTGAGCCCTCGATGCCCTGAGGTGGACCGAGTTCGACTCCCAAAGGCTCCGCCAAACAGCGCCCGCGGCGCCTCTGAGTGCTACAGTTTTGTGCTACAGGGGAGGGGAATGATAGGTACTAAACCATTGATCTATAAGGCGTTGCAAGGTTGGCTCGGAATGTCCCACCCCTTCCGCCAGGGCTCGTCTCAAGGTATTGAAAAACAAGGTTTATTTCAATCGCCCAGCTGACGGCCCTAATTCAGGCCCCAACAGTTCGAGTGGATATCAGCGGACGTCCGCGGACCCACCCGGTTGAACTATGGCCGGATATGAAACTCGTCTCGCACCCGCGCCGGCTACTGAGCTGACGCTTAAATCCGCTCCTGCAGCAGAACATCGACTTGGGCAACCGCAACCGCTAACGCCCGATCGCTGAGCGTTCGCGTAATATCGCGCAAGCGAAGCTCCAGCTCGAGCCGCCTGGGGGAGTGCTGGATCCCTGGCGCTCCAACGCCTTCGAGTGGTCAGCCCCCATCGGCGTGGTCCGGCCTGAAGTATGGCTCTGAGCCGATGGAGGACGGACGCGATGGGAACGAAGAAGCACCGGCCGGAAGAGGTCGTGGCCAAGCTGCGGCAGGTCGACGTGCTGGTCTCGCAGGGGCAGAGCGTGGCGGACGCGATCCGCGCGATCGGCGTGACGGAGGTCACGTATTACCGCTGGCGCAAGGAATTCGGCGGGCTGAAGTCCGACCAGGTGCGCCGGATGAAGGAGCTGGAGACCGAGAACCAGCGGCTGCGCAAGGCGATCGCCGACCTCACGCTCGACAAGCTGATCCTGCAGGAGGCCGCCCGGGGAAACTTCTGAGCCCCGCGCGCCGGCGCACCTGCATCGAGCATGTCCGGACCGTGCTGAGGGTCTCCGAGCGGCGCGCCTGTCGCGCGCTCGGGCAGCATCGTTCGACGCAGCGCAAGGTGCCGCGGGGGAGAGACGACGAGGCGGTGCTGCTGGCCGACCTGATCGAACTGGCGCGCCGGTATGGCCGCTACGGCTACCGCAAGATCGCCGCCCTGCTGCGGGCGGCGGGCTGGTGGGTCAACGACAAGCGGGTGGAGCGGCTGTGGCGGCGGGAGGGGCTGAAGGTGCCCGCCCGCCAGCCCAAGAAGGGCCGGTTGTGGGACGGGGACGGCTCCTGCCTGCGGCTGCGGCCCGCGCACCGCGATCACGTCTGGTCCTACGACTTCGTCGAGGCGCGCACGCACGACGGCCGCAAGGTCCGCCTGCTGAACGTCATCGACGAGTTCACCCGCGAGTGCCTGGCGATCCGGGTGCGCGCAAGCTCAAGGCGGCGGACGTCATCGATGTGCTCTCGGACTTGTTCATCCTGCGCGGCGTGCCCGGGCATGTTCGCTCCGACAACGGACCTGAGTTCATCGCCGCATCTGTGCAGAAGTGGATCACCGCCGTGGGTGCAAAGACGGCCTACATCACCCTGGGATCACCATGGGAGAACGGCTACATCGAGAGCTTCAACGCTCGCCTGAGAGACGAGTTGCTGAACGGGGAGATCTTCTCCTCTCTGCGGGAGGCGCAGATCCTGATCGAGAACTGGAGGAGACATTACAATGGCGTGCGGCCGCACGCCTCCTTGGGCTACCGCCCGCCAGCCCCGGAGGTGTTCGTGCCGGCCCTGACCGCTTGGCCGGCTGCGCTCGCCCGACCGGCTCCGCCGGCCAAGCTACCCGTGGTGGACAGGCCGACGCTCCACTAACATTCCACTCGGGCCACCCTGTGGGGGCTGATCACCTCCGAGCTGCGCCTGTCGCGCACCTTCTTACCGAGCTACGCAGACAAGAGTTTCAGAAGGCTCTGGGGAAACTGGTTGGCCAGGGACAACGTGTTCGTTCCGATCGGCGTCCGCGTCTGTAGATTGACGAGGCTGGTTCCCTCCCAGTTTAGTTCCGCCAACGTGAGCCTCGAAGTGGAAGCGGCAGGTTTCCTGACATCCGTGTCGGACGCTGGCGCGTCCTGAAGCGTCGGCCTATTTGCGCCATAACCGTTGAGGGCTTTGGTGATCGTCTCCTTGGTAAGCTCTCCTGACCGCGCGTCCTGAAGCGTCAGAATGGCGCCCAACGATAATTGTGGCGTGGATGTCACCGGGCTTGTGACGGCGATTTTGGAGGCCGATGGCGGTGTCGCCGCCGCGGATGCCGCAGGGGCGACCGGTGCAGCCAGCGTCGCCCGGCTCGCCGCAGTCAGGCCGCTCAATCCCTGCGGCATGGTGTTCGTGAGGGTTCTGACGGTGGAATTGCTTGCCGTTATGCTGGTCATGATGCTGTCTCACGGGATTGGACCGGGAAGGCGGTGCACCGCCGAGAAGGGGGCCTGGCCCTCTTCCTGGTTCCCAGGATGAGGCCGTTTCATTGCGTCGAACGGAGTCGCATCGATAAAATGCCACCGTATCGGTCGATTTCGGCTTGCCGCGCGATGTTCCGAAGGATGACCCGTCCTCCAGGTTGACCCTGACCCCGCAAACTGGTCCGCACCCAGCGCAAGTTTTTCGGGCATCCTGATCCCTGAAGGAGGGTGGATGCCATGCCTTGCAAACGCTTCACGAACGAACAGATCGCCTTCGCCCTCCGTCAGGCGGAGAACGGCAGCACGGTGGACGAAGTCTGCCGGAAGATGGGCGTGTCCGAGCCGACCTTCTACCGCTGGAAGAAGCAGTTCGGCGCCATGGGCGTGCCGGAGATCCGGCGGTTGAAGCAGCTGGAGGAGGAGAACGGCAAGCTCAAGCGGCTGGTCGCCGACCTGACGCTGGATCGCTCGATGCTGCAGGACGTGCTCAAGCGAAAGTGGTGAGGCCCGCCGTTCGCCGCGAGGTCGCCGGTCACCTGCAGGCGGCCTACGGCATCAGCGAACGGCGGGCCTGCCAGGCGACCGGCTTCGGTCGCTCGTCCCAGCGCTACCGCCGGCGGTCGGATCCGCAGGTGGCGCTACGCATGCGGCTGAAGGAACTCGCCGCCGCTCGGGTGCGCTACGGCTACCGGCGGCTGCACATCCTGTTGCGACGGGAGGGCTGGGCCGTGAACCACAAGCGCACGTACCGGCTCTACCGGGACGAGGGCCTGTCGATCCGGCCCAAGCTGCCCAGGCGCAAGCGGGCTTGGCGCTACCGGCAAGGACGTCCCGCCATCGGTGCTCCCAACGAGATCTGGGCGATGGACTTCATGGCCGACCGTCTCTTCGACGGACGTCCGTTCCGGATCCTGACGGTCGTGGACTGCCACACGCGAGAGGCGCTCTCGCTGGCGCCGAGAGCCAACTTCCGGGCCTACCAAGTGGTCGAGGCCCTCAACGCTCTGGTGAGGCTCCGCGGCCGGCCCAAGAGCCTGCCCCAAGACCCTGCGGGTGGACAATGGGCCGGAATTTGCCGGTCGTATGCTGGATCAATGGGCCGACCTGAACGGGGTAGAGCTCGACTTCTCTCGGCCCGGAAAACCGACCGACAATGCCTACATCGAGGCCTTCAACGGCCGCCTGCGGGCGGAATGCCTGAATGCCTCATGGTTCCTGTCGCTGGCCGATGCCCGCGAGCGCATCGAAGAATGGAGGTCCACTACAACGAAGACCGGCCTCATACGGCCCTCGGCGGCTTGACGCCGCGAGCCTTCGCCAACCAAGCTGTCATACCGCCGCGCTTTGGCGTTGACTCGAACGTGAGTTGGTTGTGCAGCGCGTCTGTGCTGGCCTGCGGCCTGTGCAGCAGGAGGCCGCGATGGCACGACCGGGCCTGACGATCCGCACCGATCTCGCCAGCGCCGCCGAGTTGCGTCGCCTGGCCCGGCGCGAGCCCCGCCGACGCACGATGCAGCGCCTCCTAGCCGTCGCCAACGCGCTGGAGGGCATGAGCCGCGCCGAGGCGGCGCGGGCGGCCGGAATGGAGCGCCAAGCCCTGCGCGACGCGGTGATCCGGTTCAATGCCGAGGGGTTGGCCGGGCTGGTGGATCGTCCGCACGGCCACAGGCGAGAGATCCTCAGCGAGGGTGAGCAAGCAGTTCTGGTGCATCGGATCCTGGTTGGGCCAGATCCCGAGCAAGGGGAGCCGTCGAGTTGGACGCTGCCGGACCTCTGCCGTTTCATCGAGGAGCGGTTCGACAAGACGATGTGCCCGCAATCCATGTCGCGGGTCGTGCGTCGGCTCGGGCTGTCGAAGCAGAAGGCCAGGCCCGTTCACCCGAAGCGGAACGCCCGTGCGGCGGCCGCTTTCGCCAAAGGGGGCTTCGCACCGCCGTAGCGGCGGCGGCCCAAGCCCATCCGGACAAGACGATCGCGCTCTGGTTCATGGACGAGGCGCGCGTGGGCCAGAAGGGCCGGACCGGCCATCGCTGGTGGGTGCGCGGCCAACGCCCACCAGGGCTGTGCGACAAGCGCTTCGCCTCAGCCTACATCTTCGCAGCCGTGCGGCCCGCCACAGGCGAGGAGTTCGCCCTCGTGCTGCCGCGGGTCTGCACTCAGGCCATGGATCGCTTCCTGGCCGACTTTGCGGCCAGCATCCCAGCCGACACCCACGCTGTGATGGTGCGGGACGGTGCGGGCTGGCACGATCCGCGCGCGGTGACGCTCCCGCCCAACCTCACCCTCGTGCCGCTGCCGCCCTACAGTCCCGAGCTGAACCCGGTCGAGCGTGTCTGGCTCTACCTGCGCGAGCGCTACCTCTCCCATCGGCTCCTCGCCGACGACGAGGCCGTCGTCGAGGCGTGCTGCCGGGCCTGGACTGCGCTCGCGGCAGAGACCGGCCGCATCAAGTCCCTCTGCGCCTATCCCTACTTGGAACAGATCAGTTCATAAGCGCGGCGGTATCATACCGGCGCGCGATTGAGGTGACTCGGCTGGGTGTTCCCCGGGAACGAAGCAGCTGATTCAATTGGCTCCTGCCTGAGCGGGAGGTCGGAATGGGACGCGGTTTGCCAATCCGGGAGGATGTCGCGACGCCGACTGAGTTGAGGCGGCGGGCCAGGAAAGAGCCTCGCCGTTCGACAGCGCAGCGGATGCTGGCGATCGCCAATGCGCTGGAAGGCATGAGCCGCGCCGAGGCGGCGCGGGCGGCCGGGATGGAGCGCCAAGCTCTGCGCGATGCGGTGATCCGGTTCAATGCCGAGGGGCTGGCCGGGCTGGTGGATCGTCCGCATGGCCACAGGCGAGAGATCCTCAGCGAGGGTGAGCAAGCAGTTCTGGTGCATCGGATCCTGGTTGGGCCAGATCCCGAGCAAGGGGAGCCGTCGAGTTGGACGCTGCCGGACCTCTGCCGTTTCATCGAGGAGCGGTTCGACAAGACGATGTGCCCGCAATCCATGTCGCGGGTCGTGCGTCGGCTCGGGCTGTCGAAGCAGAAGGCCAGGCCCGTTCACCCGAAGCGGAACGCCCGTGCGGCGGCCGCTTTCGCCAAAGGGGGCTTCGCACCGCCGTAGCGGCGGCGGCCCAAGCCCATCCGGACAAGACGATCGCGCTCTGGTTCATGGACGAGGCGCGCGTGGGCCAGAAGGGCCGGACCGGCCATCGCTGGTGGGTGCGCGGCCAACGCCCACCAGGGCTGTGCGACAAGCGCTTCGCCTCAGCCTACATCTTCGCAGCCGTGCGGCCCGCCACAGGCGAGGAGTTCGCCCTCGTGCTGCCGCGGGTCTGCACTCAGGCCATGGATCGCTTCCTGGCCGACTTTGCGGCCAGCATCCCAGCCGACACCCACGCTGTGATGGTGCTGGACGGTGCGGGCTGGCACGATCCGCGCGCGGTGACGCTCCCGCCCAACCTCACCCTCGTGCCGCTGCCGCCCTACAGTCCCGAGCTGAACCCGGTCGAGCGTGTCTGGCTCTACCTGCGCGAGCGCTACCTCTCCCATCGGCTCCTGGCCGACTACGAGGCCGTCGTCGAGGCGTGCTGCCGGGCCTGGACTGCGCTCGCGGCAGAGACCGGCCGCATCAAGTCCCTCTGCGCCTACCCCTACCTGCAACAGATCAGTTCATAAGCGCGGCGGTATCACAGCCCGAGAACTTGCATAGGCCTTGGACCACAAACCGGGGCAGGACCAATGCCCGAAAAACTTGCGCTGGGTGCGGACCAGTTTGCGGGGTCAGGGTCAATCCGAGGTCGCTCCTCTCGCTGTACCGAGAACTCCTGAAGCTCAGAAGGCGCGAGCCAGCTTTGGCAAGCGGCACCATTTCGGCCGTTGCAGCGCGTGGCAACATTTTGACGTATGAACGGGAATTGAGCGACCAGGCGTTTGCAATTGTACTCAATTTCGGAGGGGCAGTCGAATCCGCTGCCCTGCGGCGACGCGGCCATATTCTGCTCTCTTCATTGGGCCGCACTGATCGAATTGATAGGGCGCAGCCGCTCTGCGTGGGCCCTCATGAGACGATCGTCTTCAAGTATTCGTGAGCGCGATTGGCTGCGCCCTGCGCAGGAGGCGGTGAAAACCTGTTTCTGTCAGCTGTCTTGCGGTTACGTGCAGCTCCCAAACGGCTCCTCAGGCCGTACTTCTTGATTAATGGAAGGGCTGGGCCGATGCGATGCTCTACACCATGCTGGGCGGAGAAAAGCCTTGCGCGCTGGCTCGAGCAATCCTCTACAGGTCAGAATACAAGAGTCCGGAAAGAGAAACTTATTCCTTGCAGCCAGTCATACGGCGACGCATCAGGCGTCGCCCCTAAATTTTCCGATAAATCGACCCGTATTGGACATTCAGCCACTATGGCCGCAATGACTGGTCGTCAAGTGGCAGCGGAGCTTGAAGCCCGCGGTTCGTCGTACGGCCTGCGCCGATTTTCCATGAGGCCAGCGTTCGGAACCACCTCACGCCATCCCGCCCCAGGTCATTTCGTCCGGCAGCCAGTCGAGACCGTCTCGGCCCGCGTCCTCGACGCTACCCCACCGCAGCTTGACCCCACAGCCGTCGGTCGCGCGACCGTCTTATGGCGGGTACGCCCGTATCGAGCGACCTCTCCGACGCACGCTCAATAGCTTCGATGACCCGATCGGGCGCCAAGTGATGGATCATGTGGCCCATGCCCGGAACGACGATGAAGTCGCTGTGCGGCACCTCCCGGTGGAGCCGCACCGACTGGCGGCCGACATCGGCGATCTGGTCGTCGGCACCCGTGACGATCACCAGCGGCAGCGTCAACTCGCGGTAGTGCTCCTGAAGCTCCACAGTGACCGGCGTCATGAGCGCTGCATCCTCGGCCGCTGCGCGCAGCTGCGAGGGCCGCAGCATCAGCTCCTTCGGCATCTGTGCGTCGAACCGCTCCGGGACCTCAGCAGGCGCGAACATGGCCTTGATCAACCCCGGCAGGATCAGGCGCGCGATCAGCGGCGACACGCTGTAGCGCATCGCGTCCCCGAGCACCGGAATGGCCGGGGGCGAGAACAGGAGCACGTCCGCCCGCAGGGTGGGATAGTAGTAGCCCGAGGCGAGCACGAGGCTGCGCACGAGGTGCGGCGCCTGCAGCGCGAGGGCGACCGCGACCAAGCTGCCCCACGAGTGCCCGAGCACGACGGCTCGCGCCACGCCGAGACGCTCCAGCGCCTTCTGGAACAGGGTGGCGTGTGCCCGGGGTGTCCAGAGTGCTCGCGGGCGCGTGCTGTAACCGTAGCCAGGCCGGTCGATGATGATGACGCGGTGGCGTCTGGCGAGATCCTCGACGATGCCGCTGACCAGGAAGTCCTGGATCATGGTGCCGTTGCCGTGGATGAGCACCAAGGGCTCGCCCTTCCCGCGTTCCATGTAGTGCAGCCGCACACCATCGACGGTCATGAAATGGCCGATCGGCTTATGATGTCGCTCGGCTTCGCGGGCTTTCGAAAGGGCATAGAGCGCCGAGGCGCCGAGGGCAGCAGCGGACCCGATCAGGGCGGGAGCGAGCCAGTTCCGGCGGTTGGCGCGCGTCGTCGTGGGATGGGTTCTGGCGTCGTGCATGCATCCTCGCTCGCTTCAAGCGTGATCAAGCCGAGGACCGGCAATTTGTTCCCTTGCAGCCACGATTACGCGATCTGTATCGGCCGGTCGACTTCAGGCACACCCAGCGATAAATAAGTTATATTTTCTACGGACAGTTCGTGTATGGAAACGATTTCATGAATCTATTTGTGCTCAATTGCGACTGCCGTCTATCGCGCTCGGCTTGAGTTCTCGCTTGGCAAACAGCCAGAACGGAGGGGCGTTCGTGTCTGTGGCACTCTCATTGGCCGAGCGCGGCCATACCCGTCATGCGAAATGGAGCGCGAGCAGATCCAGGATCTCGCGCCACCGTGGTCTCGCCGGATCAGGAGGGTGATGGGCGCGGCGCTCACGCGCTCTGTCTTCTCGCGTCGAGCCAAAGCGTGTCTTGCGGCAGCGGGAGGAGCCGAAAGGCTGTGTCCACGCGCGATGAGTACGACAGGCTTTGCGGCCTGCGCCGGTCGCGAGCGTCAGGCAGAATCAGGCCGTGCTGGTCGGTGCCGTTGTCCGGCCGACTTCGGGCCGCGTGCCGGCGGGAGGGCGCAGGAGGAGCAGCCGGTCTCCTTCCGCGGCCTTGTCCAACTCGTGGTCGGACGAGTTGAAGTCGAGCCTGCTATCGGACCGGATGACCGACAAGCATGGTACCCGTGGGTATCCAATACGTGTCGCCCGTTCCCGGCGCACTCTCAATGCGCGAGGAAGAGCGGCACCGGGGAGCGGCCGAGGAGGGACTGGGTCACCCCGCCGAACAGCCACTCGCGCAGGCGGCCGTGGCGGAAGGCGCCCATCACCAGCACGTCGGCACGCGTCAGGTCGACATGCAGGCGCAGGGTGTCGGCCACGCTCGCCTGCATCGGCAGTTCGGTCACGGTGGCGTTCACGCCGTGACGCACGAGGTGCGGCGCGATCTCGGCACCGAGTGCGGAGGACGGAAGCTCCTTCTCGCCCACCACCGACACGACCTCGACCGTATCGGCCGCCCGCAGGAGCGGCATCGCGTCGTTGATGGCCCGCGCTGCCGACGCACTCCCATCCCAGGCAATCATGATGCGCCGGGCGCGGAAGGTGTTCCGGTTCGGCGGCACCACGATGACGGGCCGTCCGCTGCTGAACAGGACGGCCTCGATCAGGTCGCGGTCGATGTCCTCGGCCCACGGCTCCGCGTCGAGGACGGTGAGATCGTGCAGCCGGGCCCGCCACGCGAGCCGTGCGAGGAGGGCCGGTTGGCTCAGGGAGGGCGCCTCGACCGTGCAGGCCACGCCCGCCATGGCCGCATCACCTGCCGCCCGCTCCGCCACCGCGTGGGCGAGCCTGTCGAGGCGACGGTTCTCCGCCGCGACCAGCGACCGCATCAGGCCGGGGATGGAGGCGCCAACGGCCACGATCCGCCGCGAGGCCGCCTGCACGGTGAGATGCGCGCCTGCCTCAGCTGCGAGGGTGAGGCCGTAGCCGATGGCGGCCGGCGGCTCGTCGCCGCGCCCCTCCTCGGTCAGGCCGACGAGGACGTCACGGATCGTCGACAAGGGGGAGGTTGTCGTCCGGGTCATGAGATGCTCCGCATGCTCGACCGGCATTCTGCGCAGCCGCGGCCGGGCCCGCGTTGATCCACCTCAAGAGGTGGCGTCGGTGCCCCCGGTTCCGCCCCCGAGCCTCAGCCCGATGACGGATGCGGGGGATCGGGCGTCACCATCCCTTCCTCCGGCGGGATCTCCCGCCGGGCCGGTGCCGCCGCCATCCAGGCCCGCGCCAGCGCCGCAGCCACCGCCGCGTAGGTGAAGCGCGCGGCGACGTTGCGCCGGCCCGCCGCGCCGCGGGCGGCCCGCTCGTCCGGGGAGGCCGCGACCGCCGCCAGCAGCCGGGCGAGGGCGTCCGGGTCGCTCTCGGGCACGATCCAGCCGCCGGGGCCGACGACGGAGGGGATCGCCCCGCCCGTCGAGCCGATCACCGGCACCCCGCAGGCCTGCGCCTCGATGATCACCCGCCCGAACTGCTCGCGCACGGCGGCGGTGGTGCGGGTGAGGAGGACCAGCGCGTCGAGGCCTTGGATGAAGCGCGCCACCCCGGCGGGCGGAGCCCAGCCCTGGATGCTCACCCGCTCCGCGAGGCCGAGCGCCGCGGCGCGGGCGCGCAGGGCCGCCTCGTGCGGGCCCTCGCCCATCAGGGCGAGGCGGGTCTCGGCGGGGCTTCGCGCCATCGCGTCGAGGAGGTCGTCGAGGCCCTTCTCGACCACGAGGCGGCCGACATAGCCGAGGCGCAGGGGCCCGCCGGGCGGAGGGGGCGCAGCGGCCGGCCGGAAGGTCGCCGTGTCGACCCCGTAGCCGATCGGCGTCACCGGTCCGGCATAGCCGCTGGCGCGCACCACCGCCTCCGCGTCCGGGCTGCGGGCGAGGACATGGGCGGTGCGCGCGAGGGTGAAGCGCCGCATCGCCTCGAAGGGCGGCGGCAGGCGCTTGAGGATGTTCTGGTCGACCTCCAGCACCAGCCCGGCCCGCCCGCGCAGCAGGCAGGCCTGGAGGGCGACGACGCTCCAGGGCTCCTCCCAGAGATGGATCACGTCCGGGTCGAGCCGGCGGATCAGCCGCCCCAGGGCCGGATAGACATGGAGATACCAGCCCATCGGGCCGGCCTTCGGCAGCCGGATCGGCAGGACGTGGACGGTGATGCCGGGATCGTCCGGGGGGTCGGCGTCGAGCACCCGGCCGAACTGGTGCCAGCGCGCAGGCACCACGAGGTGCACGTCGAGATCCGGGTTGCCGGCGAAGGCATGGTAGCGCAGGCGGCCGGCCTCGCGGCTCACCGCCGGATGCGCGATGGAGAGGACCCGCAGCGGCTCAGACACGGCCGAGGATCCGCGCGGCGGCGGCGGTCGCCCCGGTGAGATGGGCCTCGGCGGCGGCAAGGCTGCGATGGCTCCCGTTCAGCGTGTTGCGCGGCAGGCTCCAGGCGTCCTGCCCGCGCCGCACCAGGCCCTTGCGGGTGGTCGCGGCGCTGGCGAAGCCCGCCCGACGGGCGAGGGCGAAGTCGCGCGGGCCGCAATCGGCCCCGCGCCCGTACGGGAAGGCGAAGTGGCGCGCCTCGCGGCCGAGCCGGGTGCCGATCCGCTCCCGGCAGCCGGCGAGTTCGGCATGGGCCGCCTCCGGATCGAGGGCGGCGATGCGGGCGTGGCTCACCGTGTGGCCGCCGATCTCCACCAGGGGATCGTCGGCGAGGGCGTCGAGCATCTCCCAGGTGATCGCGTGCCGCCAGTGCATCGCCTCCTCGTCGACGCCGTTGCGGCGGCAGAAGGCGCGGTAGTGCTCGCCCGCCTGCGGACCGTCCCAGGCGGCGGCGAGCCGGGCATAGGCCGCGCGCTTGGCCTCGGGCGAGGGCAGGGCGAGGGGCCCCTCGGGCAGGGTCACGCCGTCGCGCACCCGCAGCACATCCTCCAGCCCCGCGCCCCAGAGCGGCAGGGTGCCGTCCGGGATCCCGGTGGTGAGGAACAGCGTCACCGGCATGCCGTGGCGGCGGAACAGCGGCACCACCGCCTCGACGGTGTCGCGGTAGCAATCGTCCACGGAGAAGTTCGCGTAGCGCCCGCTCTCCGGCGCCGTGGCCCGGCGCAGGGCCTCGTCCAGGGTGACGACGGCCCAGCCGGTGGCGCGCAGATGGGTGAGCAGCCGGTCGAGGAAGTCGAGATCGAGGTGGAAGCCGCGGTTCGGCATGTCTGCCCAATCCGCGCCGGGGACCGCCCGGTGGAAGGTGAACAGGCAGCCGCGCGGCCCGAGCAGCGAGCCGGCGAGCGTCGCCAAGCTCCGCCCGAGGGATCCGGGCCGCGCCGGATGCGCCCGCGGCTGCGTGATGATCTGCATCCCGTCCTCCGATCGCTCGCTCCGCCGCCGGGGCTCCTGGCGCCCGGACGGCCGTGAATTCAGTGCCCTGCCGTGCCCGGCCGCCCCCGGACGATCCGCCCGGCCATCCCGCGCAGGTCCGGCGCCGCGAGGGCGAGGGCGAGCAGGATGCCGATGCCGCAGGCCAGCGCGCCGGCCGCGAGCCGCGCCAGCGTCCCGCTCCAGGCGAGGTGGATCTGCCACGCGGCGAGCCCCGTCAGGGCGGCGGGGCCGGCGGCCAGCAGAACGGCCACGGCGAGGCGCCGCGTGCAGCCGAGAAGCAGGCCGGTGCCGACGAGGAGCACCAGCCCGCGCGCCGCCTCGCCCAATCCCAGCATCAGCGGGCTCGCCCAGCCGTCCGGCAGCGCCAGGCCGGTCGCGAGGTTGAGCGCGATGTTGACCGCGTGCGCCCCCGTGAGCACCCCGGCCGCCGCGCCGTTGCGCCCCGCGCCGTTGAGGATGCGCATCAGGATCCAGCCGAGGGTCGCCGCCCACAGCCCGGCGGCGATGCCCCGCAGCGCCTGGCTCGACAGGAGCACGGCGGCCTCGTCGAAGGCGCCCCGCGCGAAGACGAGGCGCGTGATCTCGGGCGCGAAGGCCGCGACGAAGACCGAGCCCGGCAGCATCACGGCGAGGATCGGCCGGGCGATGGCCTCCGCCTGCCGGCGCATGTCCGCGGCGGGCCCCCCGGCCAGGACCGTGAGGCCGAGCGGCTGGCTGATCAGCAGGAGGGCGCTCTCCGTGAGGGTGCGGGCGTAGTCGATCGAGGCGACGGTGCCGGCGGTGAGGCGCGAGGCGAGCACGCGCTCGATCCAGACATTGGCCTGCTCGACGGCGGGGATCGGCAGGAGCGGGCGCAGGCCGCGCAGGAACTCGCCGCCCACCGCCCGTACCAGGGCGGGCCGGGCCCCGGCGGGATCGAGCAGCCCCTCGCGCCACAGCCACCACAGGCCGCAGAGGGCGACCCCGTTCATCGCCAGGGTGAAGGCCCAGGCGAGGGCGAGGACCCAGCCGGTCCAGCCCATCAGCACGAGGCCGGCCAGCACCGCGACGTTGAGGATGTTCGCCCGCACGATGGTCAGCCGCGAGCGGCCGAGCGCGATCTCCCCCGCCGCGAGGCAGTTCAGCAACGCCGAGGCCGGCATCCCGAGGGCCATCACCCGCACGAAGTCGAGGGTCAGCGCCTGCCCGGCGGGCGAGTAGCCGCCCACGATCGCGTCGACCCAGAGCATCCCGAGGGCCTGGACGCCGAGCATCAGCGCCACGGCCATGCCGGTGATGGCGACGGTGAGGGCGGTGAGGCGCCGGGCGGCATCCCCGGACCGGCGCCATTCCCGGTACATCGGCACGAGCAGGGCCGGCACGCTCTCGTTCTGGAGGACGGCCAGCGGCAGCAGGATCGCCGTCATCGCCCCGCGGAAGCCGTCCGCCGCCAGGGAGGCCCCGAGCGTGTGGGCCATCACGATCTCGCGCACGAAGCCGAGGAGCTTGCTCACGAGCGCGCCGCCCATCAGCAGCACCGCGAAGCGCCGGTGGCGGCCGCTCTCGGCGGGATCCCGGCCGGGCCGCGCCGCAGCCGCCGCGGCCTCGGCGACGATCTCCTCGCCCAGCGCCGGGTCGAGCCCCGGCTCCACGGCCGGCACCGCCGCGGCGCGGCCCGGCCGGGTCGGGGCGGTGCCCGCCTCGCCGCTCACGCCCGGCCCCCGGGCCCGCCCTCTGGGGCGAGGACCGCGACGATCCAGAACAGGACCCCGAGTTCGCCCGAAGCGACGTTGGAGAGCGGGATCTGCACCAGGGCGCCGCAGGCCATCGCGCCCACCACCACGGCCTCGGCCCGGCCGCCCCAGGCCGCCGCGATCGCCCGGCCGGCGGCGAGGAGGAGGGCCGCGATGCAGATCATCCCCACGACGATGCCCATGGTGACCCAGCAGGAGACGATCATGCCGTCGATGGCCATGGCCCCGGCGCTGCCGACATCCGTGACCGTGAAGCCGTTGCCGATCAGCCCGCTATCCGGGAGGTTCCACAGGGTGACGTACTGCTCCAGGCGCTCGCGGGCGCTGTCGTCGCCGGTGCCGGAGCCGAGCGTCGCGAGGCGGTCGCCGATGACCTCGCCGAAGGGGGTGAGCGTCGCCGCCACGGCGACGGCGGCGGCGACGCCGACGAGGACGCCGACCGCCCGCCGCCGGGTGGCCTGGAACAGGAGGCAGAACAGGAGGCCCGCCGCCAGCGAGATCCAGGCCGTGCGGTACATCGACAGGAGCAGGGCGAGGGCGGCCGGGCTGGCCGCCAGCAGGGCCGCGCGGCCCGGGCGCAGGAAGCCGACGAGGAGCAGGCCGGCGACCGTGAAGGTCGCGAAGGAGGCCGGTGCGTTCATGGTGCTGAAGGTGCGCACGCCGTAGGGAACCGGCTGGCCGATCGAGAGGATCGGCGTCAGGCTCATCCAGTAGCGGTCCCAGGCCGGCGGGTCGACGTATTGCAGGATGCCGTAGAGCCCCGTCAGCGGCAGGATCGCCAGGAAGACCGAGGCCATGGCCTGCACGAGCTCCGGCCGCTCCTCCGCCGGCCGCAGGGCGAGGGCGGCGGCGTAGAGGAGCGGCGCGAACCACTTGATCGAGCCGGTGGCGGCACTCATCCACTCGCCCTGGAACAGGGACAGGGCGGTGCCGTAGGCCACGCAAGCTCCCACCCCGAAGACCGCCGCCAGGGCGGCCGGGACCGGCCGGTCGCCGTCGAGGAGGACCCGCAGGCCGGGGAGCGGCGCCAGGACCGCCAGGAGCGGCCCGACCAGCATCAGCCCGCTCGCCTCGTAGCCGGCCGAGAGATCGACGACGCGGCGCAGGAACGGCGCGAAGGCGAAGAGCAGGAGCGCCGCCTGGAGGTGCTCGGCCGCCGAGCGGCGCCACGCGTAGCCGCCGACCGCCGCGCAGCCGAGGATGAAGAGCGGCCGGGACGCCCCGCCGAGGAGCGGACCGGCGAGCGCGGTGCCCGCCAGCAGGAGCGCGGCGGCGAGCCAGCCGGGCAGGGACCGGCCGAGGGCGGCGGGCGCGACGAGCTGATCCGTCACGCCCGCGCCTCCCGGGCGACCCGGCCGATGATCCCGGCGATCTCGTCCTGCATCCGCCCGACCGGATAGAGCGTGCGGGCGCGGGTCCGGGCCACGGCCACCGCCGCGGCGGGCGCGGCCTCCCCGGCGAGGATGCGGGCGAGGGCCGCGGCGAGGGCCGCGGGATCGTCCGGCGGCACGAGGGTGCCGGCCCGCCCGCCATCCAGGATCTCGGCGGCGGCGCCCGCATCCGTCGCCACGACGGGCACTCCGGCCAGCATCGCCTCGACCAGGGTGCGGCCGAAGGGCTCGGGATGGATGGAGGGATGCACGACGACGTCCATCGCCTGCATCAGGCGGGGCACGTCGCTGCGCTGCCCGAGGAAGGTCAGCCGGCCGGCGAGGCCGAGGGTGGCGGCGAGACCCTCGAGTTCCGCCGCGTAGGCGTCCTCGCCGAACAGGGCCGAACCCGCGACGACGCCGTGCACGCCCGGCAGGCGCGCCAGGGCGCGCAGCAGGACGTGCTGGCCCTTCCAGGGGGCGAGGCGGCTGAAGGCGCCGACGAGCGGCCCCTCCGGCAGGCCGAGGGCGCGGCGGAGTTCGGACCGGGGCCGGGGGTCGGGGATCACGTCGAGCCCGTTCGGCACGACGGTGAGCAGATCCCGGCGCCCCCCCGCCGCCACGAAGGATTCCGCCACCGCCGCGGAGGGCACGACGACCCGGGCCGCGCGGGCATGGGCGAGCCCGATCTGGAGCCGGCGCTGGGCGGGGCCGAAATGGACCGGATCGAGGATGTCGTGCAGGTGCCAGATCAGGGGCCGGCGCACCGCCGCGGTGGCGAGCGCCGCCAGGATGAAGGCCTTCTGCGAATTGGCGTAGACGAGGTCGTGCCGGCGCGCGTGGCCGGCGAGCGCCAGGGTGAGGGCGGCGAGGCGGCCGGCGAGCGGGAGCGCCCGCAGGGGCGAGGAATCCCGGCGCAGGCCGGCGAGCGCGCGGCCCATTCCGGCCTGCTCCACCGCGAGGCCCCGCGCGGCGAGGGCGGCGGCGAGCGGCCCGTCCTCGAACAGGAAGGCGGTGGCGCCGCGCCAGGGCCCCACCGCGTCGGCGAGCACCAGCTCCGCCCCCGACAGCAGGCTCGAATGGTTGACGAACAGGACCCGCGGGCGCGTCATCAGGCGGCCCCCACGGAGGCGGGGACGCGGCCCGGCCGCTCCCCGTAGATCACCGGCGCCGGCGGCCGCGCCACCGTGATGACGGCGCCCGCCACCGTGCCGCCGGCGGCCCGGATGGCCGCGACGGTGGCGGCGGTGGCCTCGATCGGCGAGCGGCCCCAGCGGGCGCAGACCAGCACCCCGTCCACGCGCCGCGCGAGCACCGAGGCATCCATCAGCAGGCCCAGCGGCGGGCTGTCGATCAGCACGAGGTCGTAATCCTCCGCCAGGGCGAGGAGGCCGGCGACGCGCTGGCCCATCAGCAGCTCCGTCGAGGCCTCGATCGGGGCGCCCGCCGGCATGGCGTCCAGGTTGGGCTGGTGGGTGCGCATCACCGCCTCGCGGGCCGGCACCTCGCCGCGCAGGACCGCGCCGAGGCCGGGGCCCGGCGGCAGGCCGAGGGCGCCCGCGAAGGCCGGGGCGCCGAGATCGCCCTCGACCACCAGCACCCGCTGCCCGCTCGCCGCGATCCGGCCGGCGAGCGCGAGGGTGGTGAAGGTCTTGCCCTCGCCGGGCGCGGCGGAGGTCACGAGCAGGGTGCGCAGGGGCCGGCCGGAGGGCCGCAGCGTGAGGCGCGCGTAGAGGGTGCGCAGGGCCGCCTGGAGGGCCGGATCGGCGCTGGCCCGGTCGAGCGCCGCCGCCAGGGACGGATCCCGGCGCGGCAGGGCGGACAGGATCCCGCGGCCGCCCAGGCGCGGCAGCTGCGCGAGGGTCGTGGTGCCGGCGGCCTGGTCGATCTCCGCCGCCGCCCGGACGCTGCCGTCGGTGCGGTCGCGCAGCAGCGCCGCGGCGGTCGCGAGCAGCGCCGCCAGGGTGAAGCCCGCGGCGAGGAAGGGCAGGCGCTTGGGGAAGAACGGCCGCGCCGGCAGCTCGGCGAGGCTCACGAGGCGCGTGCTGCCGGTGAGGATGCGCCGCTCGGTCTCGAGTTCGCTCGCCTTCTTGTAGAGGTCGACATACTGGCCACGCTTCAGTTCGACGCTGCGCACCATGGCGGCGATGGCGGCCTCGGCATCGGTGGCCGAGCCGACATCGGCCTTGGCGGTTTCGAGCTGGCGCCGGAGCGAGGCGACCAGGGTGCTCGACGCGTCGTAGGTCTGACGGGCGCTCGCCGCCACGCTCGCCACCTCGCGCCGCAGGCGCGCCTGGAGCGCCTCGCGCTCGCGCCGCAGGCCCTGGATGGTCGGGTGGCTCGGCCCCAGCGTGGTCGCGGCGTTGGCGAGCTGGCTCGACAGGGTGGCGTATTGCTGCTTGAGGTCCCCGATCGTCCGGCTGGCGAGGACGGCCGGCGAATCCGCCGAGCCGCGCGCCTGATCGGCGTTGATCTCGTGCAGCCGCGCGGCGGCCTCCGCCCGCGCCGCCTCGGCGCTCGCGAGCTGCTGGCTGATGCTGGTGAGCCGCTCGGAGCTGATCGGCGCCGTGGCGCCGCGCACGAGCCCGCGGCTGCGGCGATAGGCCTGGATCCGTTCCTCCTCCTCGCGCAGCGTCCGGTCGAGCTGCCGGATCTCCTGCCAGATCCAGGCCGCCGCCGCCTCGCGGCTCTTGGCGAGGTTGGTGCGCTGGTCGTCCAGGAAGGAGGTGATGACGGCGTTGGTGATGGTCTGGGCCACCTCGGGCAGCGTGGACTGGTAGGAGACGCTGATGATGCGCGAGCGCCCCACCGTGCCGACGCCCACGCGCGTGTCGAGGTAGTCGAGGAGCGCGGCGCTGCCCGGCTGGAGACCGTCGCAGATCGTCGCCGACGCGCCCGTCAGCCGGCCGAGCCGGAGCGGGCCGCCTTCGGCCGCCAGCCGGCACTCGCGTTGCGCCGCCTCGGCGATGCCCGGCTGGGCCATGGCGAGGCGCAGGATGCGCGGCGAGCGCACGAGCAGGAGCTGGCTCTCGAGATCGGCCGGGTCGCCGACCTTCTGGGCCCAGGCCGCCGAGCCGTTGCCGCCGCCCGGCTCGGGCTCGGCCACGATGACCGAACCGGTCGCCGCGTAGCGCACGGGCAGCATCAGGAGCGCCGCGATCGCCGCGCCCAGGACGGTCGCGAAGACCGCCAGGAACAAGCCGCGGCGGCGCCACAGCCGCGTGACGAGGCCGACCCGCGGCACCGGCCCGGGCGGCACTCCGACATCCGTCTTGGTCAGAACGACGCTCACCGCACACCCGCCCGCTTATCTGTGCATCTCGACCGCGTAGAGGTACTGCTCCTTGGGCGCGTCGCGGGGGTCGAGCCCCTGCATCGTCGCCTCGACGAAGTCGGTGAACTCGCGGCGGAAGCGCTCCGCGGAGAAGCGCTCGGCCTGCGCCCGGCAGGCCGCGCGCGAGAAGCTGTCCTCCATCGACACGAAGGAGCGCAGGCAGGCGGCGATCGCCTCGGCGCTCGGCTCGGGGAAGAACAGGCCGGTCCGCCCGGGCCCCTGCGTCACCACGGTCTCGCGGACCCCGCCGCGGCCGAGCGCGAGCACGGGCGTCCCCTCCGCCTGGGCCTCCAGGGGAATGATGCCGAAATCCTCCTCGGCCGCGAAGACGAAGGCCCGCGCGGTCGCCATCAGGTGGCGCAGCTCCGCGTCGCTCACGAACCCGGCGAAGCGAACATTCGGCCCGGCACGGCGGCGCAGCTGCTCCGCCTCGGAGCCGTCGCCCGCCACGACGAGTTCCAGATCCGGGGTGAGCCGGAACGCGTCGACGATCGCCTCCATGTTCTTGTAGGGAACGAGGCGGCTCGCCGCCAGGAAGTGGCGGCCGCGCAGGAGGTCGACGGAACGGTCCGAGAGGGTGACGGGCGGGTGGATCACCGTCGCCTCGCGCCCGTAGATCTTGCGGATCCGCCGCGCGATGAAGCGCGAATTGGCGATGATCGCGTCCGGGCCGGCGGCGGTGCGCACGTCCCAGAGCCGCAGGTAGTGCAGGAGGAGCCGCGCCAGCAGGCTCTTGGGCCCGCGCAGCAGGCCGCTCCCGCGCAGATAGGCGTGCTGGAGATCCCAGGCGTAGCGCATCGGCGAATGCACGTAGGCGATGTGGACCTGATCGGGACCGGTGATCACCCCCTTGGCCACCGCGTAGCTCGACGACAGGACGAGGTCGTAGCCCGACAGGTCGAACTGCTCGACCGCGAGCGGCATCAACGGCAGGTAGATCTGGTGCGACCGCCCGAGGCGGGGCAGGCGCCGCAGGAAGCTCTGGCGCGTCGCGCCGAGTCCGATCCGGGCGCGGTTCTCGGGGGTGAGAACGTCGAACAGCGTGTAGACGTCGGCCTGCGGGTAGCAGGCCAGCATCTCACGCAGCACGCGCTCGGCCCCACCGACCACGTAGAGCCAGTCATGGACGATGGCGACACGCACGCGGCGACCCTCCTTCGCAGTCCGTTCGATGATCGGCGATGCCTGCCTCCGCAGCCCGGCCGCATCCGCTGCGTCCGGCTCGATTTCAGAACGGAGCGACGACTTTATCCGAAGATTAGCTAATCCGGCATCTCTGCCAACCACACTGTGGTCAACTACGTAATTTCGCGATGAGACCCGTTTTCCGATGCCATTTTTTTGATGTGGGTCTCGTGCCGCGGCCGTCAGTCGCGCTCTTTCCGGGCCTGGACATTCCGGCGCGGCTCCGGTTGGCGCATGATGACCTTGGGTTAGATTAGCCATAACAGAACCACCTTGGCACCGACCGGTACTTCAACTGTCCCGTCGCGCGGCGCGAGGTCGGTCCAGGCCTCCGCGTCGTTCGGCACCAGAATCCGCGCGCGGGCGGGGCGGCGGCTCGGCAGGACGCGCTGCGGACCATCGGGCACGGCGAGATCGACGCCCCGGACGGGATCCCAGCAGCGCAGGGCGCGCCAGAGGGCGAGGACCGTGCCGCCATCCGGCCGCACGAACGCGACGCTGCGCAGATCGGGGGCGGCCTCCGGCAGCGCGGCCCGGATCGGCGGACCGCCGCCCGCCGGCTCGCCCGGCGCCGCCAGGGCGCCGAGCAGCCCGCTCACCGCCCGATAGGCCGGCTTCGGGCTGCCGTCGGGACGCACGAGCCCCCAATGCTGCTCGCCCTCGCGCGGGTCGTCGCCCTCGTCCATCAGCTCGTAGAGGAAGGTGCGCTGCACGCCCGCGCTGAAATTGTGCAGCAGCAGGCGGGGAATGTAGATGCCCGCCGCGGCCTCCGAGACGTCGCTGCGCCCGCGCACGGGCCGGGTGCAGTAGCCGACCTCGGTGCTCATCACCGGCGCGCCCGGCTTGAAGCCGTCGCGCATGTGGGTGAGATACCAGGAGAGGGCGGCGTAATCGTCCGCCGTCTCGGGCTCCTGGCCGCCCTGCACGTAGGAATGGATCGCGACGATGTCGCTGAACGGCGCCGCGCCCCGGATCAGGGCCACGTCCTGCGGCTTGTAGTCGATGATGCTGGGCGAGACGACCGGCAGGGTCGCCCGGTCGAAGCGCTGGCGCAGCGCCTGATAGACGGCCCGCTGATAGGCGACCACCGCGCCGCTCCAGTCCGGGCGGGCGGCGGGCTGGGCCATGAACCAGTCGCTGTCGCCCTCGTTCTGGCCCTCGATCGCCGACACGCTGCCCGGGCCGACCGCGTCGAGATAGGCGAGCATCTCCGGGACCGTGTTGGTCGCCGGCGACACCAGAAGCTGGGCCCGCACGCCGTGGGCCGCGTGGAGGTGCCTCCAGCACGCGAGGTCGTTGCCGGGGCGGAGTTCGTCGCGGACGTGCCGGATGCGGCTCCGCGCGAGCAGCGCGGCGACGGTGTCGAAGCGCGACCGATAAGGCTCGCTGCCGAGATGGACGTTGACCCCGACGCTGTCGAGGAAGCGCTCGACCGGGGCGGGGGCGGGCGACGCGGCGCGCGCGGGGCCCGCGATCATCCCCGCGAGCCCCGCGAGCACGGTGCGGCGGCAGGGCAGGACCGGGGACGCGCACGGCGCGGATCCGGCTTCCGCCGCTCGCATCTCCTCCGGGCTCTGCGTCATGACCGGTCCCGTCCGCACCGCGCCGCCGATCGGCGCACCCTCTCCCTGCGCGGATCGGGCCACGGATTTTCGCATCAGGGCGGCACATCCGCGTGCCAGAGGGGATCGGGCGTGCCGGTTCCGGACAGCGCCGCCGCCCTCGCGCGGGCGGGCCGCACAGCCCGGATGCCGCGTTCCGCCCCGCTCCGGGCGCGGCCGGCTTCGTGTCATACGGTTTCCGGATGATCGCTTCGCGATGCGGAAACCGGCCTCGCTCAGGCGCCGCGCGGGCTCGTGATACGGTTTCCGAAAGTGATCTTCCGGAAACCGTATCATAGGGGGCCGGATCCGCGATTCGGGATCGCGGCGGCGCGGGACGGGGCCGGTTCGTTCGATGTACCCGCGGCGCGAGACAGTCACCAAGCTCGCCGCGATCGTCTATTCCGCCTACGAGCTGGCGACGATCCCGACCGCATCGCCCGGCCGCCTGGCGGCCCTGCGGGATCTCACATCCCTGTTCGCGATCGAGGTTCCGCTGGTGACGATCCTGGCGGCGCTCCGCGTGAATTCCCTGCTGCCGGAGAGGGTGCCGTCGCTGCTCATCACGGCCTACCTGCTGGCCAGGGTCGACGTCACCGCGCTCCTTCCGCAGGGCGCGGGCGATCCCCGGCCGGAGCGGCGCGGCGGCCGTCCGCGACGCCCCACGGATGGTTGCGGCGTCGCGCTGCTCTGGGAGCCGATCAGCCGAAGCCCGGCATCACTCGGCGGCCCTGCCGTCGTTCTCGGGAGCGGAATCCTCGCCGGACGCGATCCCGTCGGCCTCGTCGGTCTCCTCGGACGGCTCCGGCCGCCGGCTCCTGTAGAAGTCGCCGTTGCGGACCGCCTCGTCGTTGGTGACCATCGTGCTCAGATACGCGTTCAGCGTGGCCGGAGCGACGTCCGGCAGGCGCTGCACGATCTGCGCGTGGGACAGCCCTTGAGGCCCCGCCTCGTCCAGCAGCGTCCGCAGGCGGCCCTTGGCCGAGTTGGCGCGCGGCCCGCGGGCCCCCCGCCGCGACGGCGCGCGCGCCTCAAGGCGCAGCGCCCGCTCGGCCCCGCCGAGATCGAGGATCGCATCCGGAAGCGGGGCATTCTCGACGATCGCCCGCAGGGCGTTCTCGGCCTGGTTCAGCTTCGCCAGTTCCGCCGCGATGCGGTCGTACTCGGCCTGAAGGGCGGCACGCCTCTCGCTCACGTCAGCCAAGGCCCGCGCGAGGGTATCATCGTCAGACATCAGACTTGCTCCGCTCCGGAGCGGGCGCAACTTCCATAGACTGTGCAGACCGTCAACACCGGCCCGTGCCGATCCACATCGGCACGATGACACCGCGCGCGGAGGACGGGGAGCATCACCCGCGGCGGGTGGTGACAGGCCCCGATCCCGGTCCCGCCCGATCCCGGCCGGGCGCCTCGCCCGCCCGCGGCGGAGCCGGCCCGGCTTCATTCCAGAAACAAGATCGCCAAGCAGACTTCACAACCTCTATCGGATCTGATTCTATCGTTGCCAGTATAGACATGCGGCAAGTCGTAACATTGGCGGCCGACCACGATCAAACCCACCAAAATATCCCTTTTGGATTACGACTTATTTTTACTTTTCGCGTCTGAATGAATTGTGAAAAGTGCCGCCACTGCACGGCACAGACCCGCGTACGGCCCGGATCGGACGACAGCAAATGATCTTGCTGCGGGCAGGCGCACGCCGGTCGCATCATCATCGATCCTCATCGCCTGCATCGGTGGAGGCAACATGGCAACGAGTACGCCTACGCTCCTCTTGGCCTCCAACCAGGATACGGGTGTTTCATCATCGGACGGCATCACCAAGACGCGCTACATCAAGGTCAGCGGCAAGGCCACGCCCGGCAACCGCGTCATCCTCTTCAACGACGTCAACCGCGACGGCATCGCGGACTACCCCGACCAGACGGTCGGCGGCGTCTATGCCGGCGCGGACGGCACCTACTCGACCATCCTCGAACTGCCCGACGGCGCCTACCAGATCTTCGCCATCGCCGATGACGGCGTCGCCAGCTCCGCCCTCTCCAACCCCGTCGTCCTCACCATCGACACCCAGGCCCCGACCCTCGCCGCCATCGCCCTCGTCGGCGCCGCCGGCACCAGCGCCGCGACCGTCCAGTTCACCGTGACCTTCTCCGAGGCCGTCACCGCGCCCCAGGCCAGCGACTTCGCGCTCGTGAGCACCGGCGGCCTGAGCGGCGCGGCGATCACCCGGATCACGGGCGTGGCCGGCTCCGGCGGCAAGGCCTACACGGTCGAGGCCTCGACCGGCACCGGCAACGGCGCGCTCGCCCTCCAGCTCCTCGGGAACAGTGTCCAGGATCTCGCGGGCAATCCCTTCGGCGGCCCCTTCACGGCGAGCACCACCTACACGGTCGGTCCCAACCCGGCCTCCGTCGCCGTCACCGACGTCAACCGCGACGGCATCCCCGACCTGATCGTCGCCAATCTCTACAGCTCGCCCAAGAACGCGGACGGGACCTTCGGCGCGGGCACCCTCTCCGTGCTGATGGGCAACGGCGATGGGAGCTTCCGCCAGCCGGTCTCGGTCGCGGCGGGCGCCGGCCCCTACGTGGTCCAGACGGCCGACTTCAACCACGACGGCAATGTCGACCTCGCCGTGCTGAACGCCTTCGCGGGCTTCAAGAACACGGGCAACGGCAACGGCAGCGTCTCGATCCTGTTCGGCGACGGCACGGGCGCCTTCCGGTTCGGCGCCGACTACACGGTCGGGGCCGATCCCGAGGCCATGACCATGGGCGACCTGAACCACGACGGCCTGTCCGACCTCGTGGTGGCGGATGCGGAATCCGACACGGTCTCGGTCCTGCTCGGCCGGAGCGACGGCACCTTCCAGGCCCGCACCGCCTACGCGACGGGGCAGGGCCCGAACTTCGTCGCCATCGCCGACCTCGATCAGGACGGCAATGCCGACCTGATCACGGCCAACAACTTCGACGGCACGCTGTCGATCCTGCGGGGGACCGGGACGGGCAGCTTCGCGCCCGCCACCGCCCTGGCGGTGGGCTCGATCCCCAACGGCATCGCGGTGGGCGACCTGAACGGCGACGGCAAGACGGACCTCGTGGTCGACAATTACGGCGACAGCAGCATCGAGGTTCTGCTGGGGAACGGCAACGGGAGCTTCCGGCCCGGCGTCGTCTACCAGGCGGGGGCGCAGGCCTACGCGGTGGCGCTCTCGGACGTGAACGGCGACGGTCGGCTCGACGTGCTGGTCTCGAACGCGGGCGACGCCACGCTGTCGGTGCTGATAGGCAACGGCGACGGCACGCTGCGGCCGCAGACGACGGTGCCGACCGGCAACTTCCCGTCGCTGTTCGCCACCGCCGACCTCAACGGGGATGGCCGGCCCGACGTGGTCACCCCCAACTACAATGACGGGACGATCTCGGTCCTGCTCAACCAGACGACGAAGGGGGTCGGACCGAGCTACCAGATCACCCATAGCAGCACGGGCGCCTCCGCGCCGGTCATCACCTCGAACGGGGGCGGCGACACCGCGGCGCTGAGCATCCCCGAGAACGGCACGGCCGTGACCACGGTCACGGCGAGCGACCCGAACCCCGCCCCGGCGCTCACCTATTCGCTCGCCGGCGGCGCCGACGCGAACCTGTTCACGCTCGACGCCCAGACCGGCGCCCTGGCGTTCAAGACGGCCCCGAACTTCGAGGCCCCGGCCGATGCCGGCGCGAACAACGTCTACGACGTCATCGTCACGGCCTCGGACGGCCAGCTCAGCGACACGCAGGCCCTCGCGATCGGCGTGACCAACGTCAACGAGGCGGCCTCGGGCGGGGTCCACCTCGCGTCCTCCGCGCAGACCGCCAGCAGCGCGGTGCTCACGGCAAGCAACGACATCGTCGATCCGGACGTGGCGCAGCCCACAATCGCGTATCGCTGGGAGGCATCCACCAACGGCGGGACGACCTGGACCGCGATCGCCGGCGCGACGGGCGCGAGCTACACGCCGTCCGCCGCGCAGGCCGGCGCCCTGTTGCGCGCCGTGGCGCGCTACACGGATCCGTTCGGCACCGCGGCACTCGCGTCGAGCGAGACGGCGGTGGTGGGGAGCGGCGTCGCCAACACGCTGACGGGCACCAGCGCGGCGGATCTGATCCTCGGCCTGAGCGGCAACGACCGGCTGACCGGCGCAGGCGGCAACGACCGGCTCGACGGCGGGGCGGGCAGCGACACCATGCTCGGCGGAGCCGGGAACGACGTGTACGACGTCGACAATCCCGCCGATCAGGTGATCGAGAAGGCAGGCGAGGGCACCGACACGGTCTACAGCAGCATCAGCTACGCGCTCGCGGCGGGGCAGGAGATCGAGGCCCTCCGCGCCAATGCCGGCAGCACCGGGCTCAGCCTCACCGGCAACGAGTTCGCCAACACCCTCGTCGGCGGGGCCGGCGCCGACACGCTCGCGGGCGGCGCCGGCAAGGACGCGCTCACGGGCGGGGCGGGCGCGGACACCTTCGTGTTCGGCCCAGCCAGCGCCGCGAGCACGGATTCCGTCACCGACTTCTCCTCGGCGTCAGGCGACAGGCTGCAATTCCACGCGAGCGACTATGCCCTGATCACCGGCGCCGGACTGAACGCCGACGGCACGCTGAGCGCCGACTACTTCGAGGCGGGCACCCGATCCACGAAGGCGCATGCCGAATTCCTGTTCAACACCAGCTCGCGAACCCTGGTGTGGGACGCGGACGGGGTCGGAGCCGGCGCGGGCGTGGCCCTCGCGTCCTTCACGGTCCCGACGGGCACCGCGACGAGCAGCTTCCTGCATGCGACGGACTTCCGGTTCGCGTAAGTCCGCCTCCACATGCGCTCCTTGGCGCCCGCCCGGGAGACGTCAAGAACGATCGATCAGCCACAATCCTGCGAAACCGAGGGTGGCCGTGTCGATCGCGCCCCCGCCCTCGTCGCGGCACGACAACCGGGACGGTGCGATGATCGCTCCCGGCCGGGATCTCCTCCCTGGCGATGGTGCGGTCCGCCGTCCAGGATGTCGGAGTCGAAGCATGGCATCGGCCGCTCCGAACTGCGCGCGTCCGAGGCGGCAGCCGGCCGGGATTGAAGGGTGGCTGCCCCGGCCCGCTGGTGGCACGGCACGCACCCCCCGGGGGCCCTCGGAGACTCGCGCAACGACGCACGCGCCCCATATGGGCCGGACGGGCGCGCCGTTCTTCACTCAGGTTGGGAGCCCCCGAAGGCCGCGCTCGTCGCTGAGCCGCCCAGATCCCAGGGCATCATCGTTGTAGAATTGTGACAGGATGCAGTCCTGTCACGGACAGAGGATCGGGCCCTCTTCCATCATTAGGCAGAAGCCAAGCCACAAGGGCGGGCACAACGCAGGCTTGAGCAGCGCGCCCAGTTCCGAGCGGCAGCGAGACATCTGCACCAAACAGTTCCGTGTATTTGACTATTATTTATCGACCCCTTCAATAAATGAGTGGCCAAAATAAGCAAGTCGTCATATCGGATGTATTTTTGCTTGATGGTAATTTACAAATGTCGAATTATATATCTCCCAATATTTCATCTCATGATCGGATTATTATAAGGGCGGCTAGCGGCCATGTTTTGAACGGATTGCCTTAAAAAAATCTCCTTGACTTGCAGCGATCCAAGCTTGATCAGGGCTAATCGTGTTAGCGCAGCATGGTCATGTTTTCGGAAGCGGCTTCTCGAAGCGTCGAGACTTATCGACATGATGACAATAGATCTTGGGAGCCGTGGCTCTCCTGGTGGCCAGTCACAGTATCGTATGTACCCACAAAAGATCCGGATGCATCTCTTGTTCCCGATGTGTCCCGATGGCCGTTACGCGGTTTGGTCTGGATGTTGATTGTTGAGCGCCGTCTCGGCGACGGCGGATGGGAGTACCGTCGCCGCGTTCGTTCGATATCGCAGGACGAATACGATCGGGCGCAGTGGTGAATACGTCTGCCGCCTCCTGCGGTGAGTTGACCGATGTAGACGCTGCCGCTGACCGCAGCGCTTGCGACGTACAACGTCCGGTCTGCCGAGCGGCAGCGAAATCGAGCCGCTAGCAGGGTGCTGAAAAATTCAGTCTGGCTCCGCGACGAAGCCCGAATCGTCGCTGTTGTGGATGAAGATGTGCCCGACGAGCCGGCCCGCGGTGCCCAGCATCACCCAGCCGCGGCCGCAGGCAGGATCAGCGTCGTTCAAGCCTTCCCAGGAGAACTCAGCGCAAGCCGAACCGTCGCGCGATCCGTAACGCACGTCGAGGCTGCCTTGGACCGCGCCGAACACGAAGCGGCCATCGTGCTCGCCCGCGAAGGTGATGTGGGCCGGCTCAAGCAGGTCAAGATAGTCGGTGTCCCACAGGTCCATCTCGACGATCCGCCACCGGCCCTGGAAGGCCTTGGCCAGCCCGGACGCGCGGCGCGTCACGCCAGGGCTCCCAGCAGCTTCGGCAGCCGGATCAAGGTGTAGGCCGCAGCAAAGGTGAAGTCCCACCCAACCCGGTCCTTGCGGCGGAAGCGGGTCTTGCGTCGGCCCGCCACCGTCCTGATCCAGCCGAACCCTTCCTCGATGCGCTTGCGCAGTTTCTGGCTCATGGCATAGCCCGCATGGCGCGTCGTTCGCCGGTCGATGGCCGAGCGCCGGCCGTTGGTGTTCTGGGCCACGTGCGGGCGCACGTTCCTGGACCTCAGCTCATTGACGAAATCCTCGGCGTCAAAGGCCTTGTCTGCCCCGACCGAGATGGCCTGGGGCCGGTCGGCGCGCGGCTCGATCATCGCCAAGGCCGCGATCCGCTCCGCGTGGCCGTCAGCGCTCGTCAGGCAGGTGCCGACGAGCAGGCCCGCGCGGTTCTCCATCAGGAGATGGCCCATGAAGCACAGCTTGGCTTCCATCCCGGACCCCTTGCGGCAGAGCCGCGCCTCCGGGTCGGTCGTGCTCTGGTGTGTGTCGTCCGGGCGCTTCTGCCCGCGGAAGTCGACGTCCGCGTTGCGTCCGCCGACGGGCGGTGCGTCCGCATCCTTGTTGGATTTCGGCTTGAAGCTCTTCATCGAAGCCCATGCCTCGACCAGGGTGCCATCCACGCTGAAGTGCTCGGTGGAGAGCAGGCGCGTCACCTTGGGCTGGCTGAGCACGGCAGCCAGGAACTTGGCCGCGATGTCGCCTTCGAGCAGCCGGTCCCGGTTCTTGGCGAATACGGAGGCGTCCCACACCGCCTCATCGATGCCCAGACCCACGAACCACCGGAACAGGAGATCGAACTCCAGTCGTTCCATCAGCTGCCGCTCTGAGCGGATGGAGTAGAACGCCTGCAGAAGCATGGCCTTGAGCAGCATTTCGGGTGCGACCGAAGGCCGTCCGACGCGCGAGTAGTGGCTTGTCTGGGCTGATTTGATGAGTTGCGCGTTGGTGGGGAACGATCCCGGGAGGCGCGCGATGAAGAAGTACGTTGTGACGCTCACGGCGGCGGAGCGGGATGAGCTTTCTGGGCTGGTGTCGCGCGGCAAGGCCGAGGTGCGCCGTCTCAAGCACGCGCAGGTGTTGCTCAAGGCTGACGCGAGCGCCGCGGGACCGGGCTGGCCCGACGAGCGGATCGCCGCAGGGGTCGGGGTCGGAACGGCGAGCGTGGAGCGGGTGCGACGGCGCTTCGTCGAGGAGGGGCTGGAGCGGGCGCTGAGCCCCTACCGCAAGGGCCAGCGCCTCTACGCCCGCGCGCTCGACGGCGAAGCGGAGGCTCACCTGATCGCCCTGGCCTGTTCATCGCCGCCTCAAGGACGGGCGCGCTGGACGCTGCGCCTGTTGGCCAGCCGCATGGTCGAACTGCAGCCCGTGCCGGGCGTGTCTCACGAGACGGTGCGTCAGACACTCAAAAAAACACTCTCAAGCCGCACCTGAGGAAGATGTGGTGTATCCCGCCCAAGCACTCGGCGGAGTTCGTCTTCCACATGGAGGACGTGCTGGAGGTCTACTGCCGACCCTATGATCCGCGTCGGCCGGTGGTGTGCCTGGACGAGAGCTTCAAGCAACTGATCGGTGAGACCCGCCCGGCGCTGCCCCGCGCCGCAGGGCGGTGGCGCGCCACGATCACGTCTACGTGCGCAACGGCGTGGCGAGCCTGTTCCTCGCCTGTGAGCCGCTGGCGGGCTGGCGGCACGTGGCCGTCACCGCCCAGCGACGCCGCGTGGACTGGGCGCGCGTCGTGCGCGACCTGCTCGACGGCCGCTATCGCGAGGCCGAGCGGGTGGTGCTGGTGATGGATCAACTCAACACTCATGCCCTGGCCAGCCTGTACGAGGCCTTCCCGGCCGCCGAGGCGCGCCGCTTGGCCGAGCGCATCGAGCTTCATCACACGCCCAAGCACGGCTCGTGGCTTAACATGGCCGAGATCGAGTTGAGCGCGCTGGGGCAGCAATGTTTGGCCCGGCGCATCGCCCAGGTGGACACGCTCACTCAACAGCTGGCCCGCTGGGAGGAGGCCCGCAACGCCGGGCAGACCAAGGTGGACTGGCACTTCACCGCCGGTCAAGCTCGCGACAAGCTGCGCAGTCTCTACCCATCAATTGATCCCTGACAAGGTAGCAGAGCGGCGCGAACGCACCACTGATGGCTTGCAGGGCGTCATCGGTGATTTGACGAATGGTGCGGAGCGGGTGGTCGGCTCTGACGCGCGCCTCCAGGTCCACGTAAGAGAACAGCGATCCAGAGCGTGTGTCTGATCCCCGCATTCCCGCCCCCGACAACGGTCGCGTCGGGAGTGAATCACGCCGCCGTCCCGCGTGCCACGGGGTTTTTCAGCACCCTGCTAGCATTACAGTTGCATGGTGTTGCGCCTATCTGAAGGTTTTGGACGGAGAGCCCGATGCCCTCAGCCTCGTTGGAGACCACGTTGGAGCTCTGGTCGACGTCGCTGCGCGAGGCCAAGCAGCGCATGCGACCGCTGTTTGCCGCTCCCAGTGTCGCCGCCTCCGCGAACGCCTTCCTGGATGGGCTGCTCGGGGGCGAGCGGCGCAAGACTGGCTGGATGCGCGCGGAAGCAGCCGGGGATCCTGGGCCCTGGCGTCAGCAGGCGATCCTGGGCCGCAGTCACTGGGACGCGGACGCTCTGCGCGACGTGGTACGCGACCTCGTGATCGAGACGCTTGCCTCACCAGATGCGACCCTCGTGCTCGACGAAACCGGCTTTCTCAAGCAGGGCAAAGCCTCGTGCGGCGTCGGCCGTCAGTACACGGGCTCGGCCGGCAAGATCACGAACTGCCAGATCGGCGTGTTCGCGGCCTACGTCTCGGATCAGGGGCACGCCTTCATCGACCGTCAGCTGTATCTACCCAAAGCGTGGAGCGGTGATCCAGCGCGTAGGCGGGCGGCGCATGTTCCCGACGAGATCGCCTTTTCGACCAAGCCACAGCTGGCGCGGGGGATGATCCAGCGCGCGATCGCCGCGGGGGTGCCGTTTGCCTGGGTGGCGGCGGACAGCGTCTACGGGGTGAGCGAGATCGAGATGGCGCTGCGGCGCGCCTCCAAAGGCTACGTGCTGGGCGTCACCGGCCAACACAGCTTCTGGTCCTGGATCACCGAACGTCCCATTGCCGGCACGGCCGAGGAGATCGCCAAGGCTCTCTCGGAGACGGACTGGGTCCGCTTATCAGCTGGGGCGGGCACGAAGGGCGCACGCCTGTTCGACTGGGCCTACCTGCCCCTGGCCACCCTGCCGGCCAGCGCCGTGGATCCGGCCCTCGATGAGAGCGAGTGGACGCGCGGCTTGCTGGTCCGGCGCAGCCTCTCGGACGGGGCTCTGGCCTACTTCACGACCTGGTGCCCGGCCGGGACACCCGTCTCGACGCTGGTGGCGGTGGAGGGCCGGCGCTGGGCGATCGAGGACGCCTTCGAGACCGCCAAGACGGAACTCGGCTTGGCCCACAACGAGAGCCGCTCCTGGCATGGCTGGCACCGGCACGTCTCGCTGGTGATGCTGGCCTTTGCGATGCTGGCGCGGGTGCGCCGATTGGCGAACGGCGCGCCCCCAAAAACCGCGCTCATCGCCACGCTCGCCGGTGCCCTGGTCGGTCCAGGAGATCCGGCGCGTGGCGATGCGGCTGGCACAGCGACGCATTGAGCCCGCTGTCGTCATTGCATGGTCAGCCTGGAGACGCGCTCATCAAGCGGCAGCCCGAGAAGCATATCTGAAACGCCGCATGCAACTGTAATGCTAGGGCCTGTTGTCGCTTGAACCCTCTGGGCTGATGAGCGTTTCCCCACTTTGAGTGAGGAGACGCGATGCTGACGGACGCCCAGTGGGCCGAGTTGGAGCCGCTGGTGGAAGCCTGCCGGCCCAAAGGCAAGACGCCGCCCCTTGAACTGCGCCGCACGATCTCAGCCATCCTTTGGCGGCATCACAACGGCGCCTCCTGGCGCGCCATCCCGGCCGAGCTGGGTCCCTGGTGGCAAGCCGCCCAGGTCTTCATCCGCTGGGCGCGCGCCGGTGTCTGGGAGCGGCTGCTCGACCTCGTGCAGACCCGCGGCGTCGCGCTCGGCATGGTGTTTCTCGACGCCACGAGCATTCGGGCTCACCAGAAGGCGGCGGGCGCGGCCAAAAGGGGGGATCTGGAGCCGAGCGAGACCATCGTGAAGCTCTTGGCCGTTCGCGTGGCGGCTATGGCACCAAGGCCTGCGTGATCGCCGACGGGCGAGGACGCGCGATCGCGTTCCGCCTCGCGCCCGGCCAGGCGCATGAACTGCCGCACGCTCTCCCGTTGCTCGATCGACTGCCCGGCGTGCCGCAGTGGGTGGTGGGTGACCGCGGCTACTCCAGCCACCGTTTTCGCGAGGCGATCTGGACCGCCGGTGCACGGCCAGCGATCCCGACCAAGGGCAACGAGGCCCCGCTCGCCTGTCCTGAGTGGATCTACAGCAACCGCAACATTGTCGAGCGGCTCCGGGCCCGGCTCAAGGAGTGGCGGGCCATCGCCACCCGCTACGAAAAGACCGCCGTCAGCTTCATGGGCATCCTTTGTCTGGCCGCCACTCTCGATTGGCTCAAGTGACGACAGGCCCTAGCATTACAGTTGCATGCGGCGTTTCAGATGTGCTTCTCGGGCTGCCGCTTGATGAGCGCGTCTCCAGGCTGACCATGCAATGACGACAGCGGGCTCAATGCGTCGCTGTGCCAGCCGCATCGCCACGCGCCGGATCTCCTGGACCGACCAGGGCACCGGCGAGCGTGGCGATGAGCGCGGTTTTTGGGGGCGCGCCGTTCGCCAATCGGCGCACCCGCGCCAGCATCGCAAAGGCCAGCATCACCAGCGAGACGTGCCGGTGCCAGCCATGCCAGGAGCGGCTCTCGTTGTGGGCCAAGCCGAGTTCCGTCTTGGCGGTCTCGAAGGCGTCCTCGATCGCCCAGCGCCGGCCCTCCACCGCCACCAGCGTCGAGACGGGTGTCCCGGCCGGGCACCAGGTCGTGAAGTAGGCCAGAGCCCTGTCCGAGAGGCTGCGCCGGACCAGCAAGCCGCGCGTCCACTCGCTCTCATCGAGGGCCGGATCCACGGCGCTGGCCGGCAGGGTGGCCAGGGGCAGGTAGGCCCAGTCGAACAGGCGTGCGCCCTTCGTGCCCGCCCCAGCTGATAAGCGGACCCAGTCCGTCTCCGAGAGAGCCTTGGCGATCTCCTCGGCCGTGCCGGCAATGGGACGTTCGGTGATCCAGGACCAGAAGCTGTGTTGGCCGGTGACGCCCAGCACGTAGCCTTTGGAGGCGCGCCGCAGCGCCATCTCAATCTCGCTCACCCCGTAGACGCTGTCCGCCGCCACCCAGGCAAACGGCACCCCCGCGGCGATCGCGCGCTGGATCATCCCCCGCGCCAGCTGTGGCTTGGTCGAAAAGGCGATCTCGTCGGGAACATGCGCCGCCCGCCTACGCGCTGGATCACCGCTCCACGCTTTGGGTAGATACAGCTGACGGTCGATGAAGGCGTGCCCCTGATCCGAGACGTAGGCCGCGAACACGCCGATCTGGCAGTTCGTGATCTTGCCGGCCGAGCCCGTGTACTGACGGCCGACGCCGCACGAGGCTTTGCCCTGCTTGAGAAAGCCGGTTTCGTCGAGCACGAGGGTCGCATCTGGTGAGGCAAGCGTCTCGATCACGAGGTCGCGTACCACGTCGCGCAGAGCGTCCGCGTCCCAGTGACTGCGGCCCAGGATCGCCTGCTGACGCCAGGGCCCAGGATCCCCGGCTGCTTCCGCGCGCATCCAGCCAGTCTTGCGCCGCTCGCCCCCGAGCAGCCCATCCAGGAAGGCGTTCGCGGAGGCGGCGACACTGGGAGCAGCAAACAGCGGTCGCATGCGCTGCTTGGCCTCGCGCAGCGACGTCGACCAGAGCTCCAACGTGGTCTCCAACGAGGCTGAGGGCATCGGGCTCTCCGTCCGAAACCCTTCAGATAGGCGCAACACCATGCAACTGTAATGCTAGTCCGGCGCGCTGACCGCGACCCCGGACTACGCGACCAAATCGCGGAGGCGTTGGGTCAGGTCCGGGCGGTCTCGTCGCCGAGTGGCGGGGAAACCGACCTGCGCAGCCAGAACTTTTCCGACAGCCTCATCCTGTCCGCCGCGAACACGCCGGACGGGCTCTGGCACCTGCTGTTCTCGGTTGATGCGCTCGCCTGGAACTTGCTTCAAATCGGGGTCCTAATCCGCGGTGGTGTGACAATTGGGGGTATGCGACACGATCCTAACCTCGTGTTCGGTGTCGGGGTGAACGAGGCCTATCGCCTCGAGTCGACGGTCGCGAAGATGCCGAGGGTGGTGTTGGGCGCCCGGGCCTTTGAAGCCGCCGAGCGATATGCCCGCGAAACCGAGGTCTGGGCCGTCTATCGCAACGCGAGGCTGCTGCGCGACCGGGATGGCGTCTGGTTCTTAAATTACCTAACCGAACTCGGCTGCTACAACCGGCAGGATCCGGGCAACCCGGACATGCTCCGGCACCCTTTGTGCAGTGTAGGACGGTCGATCCGACAGATCATCCAGACGAAGCTCGACCTGACGCTCGATCAGCCCGACGTCTATGCCAAGGTGGAGTGGCTGGCACGCTATTGGAACGCCGAGGTGGCCAGACACCCCGACCCGAACGTGGAGCCGGCAATAGGACCTATCAGTCTTGCCGGTCAGGAGGTCCGCGTCCCGCCCCTCCCATTCCGTAGCTCTTGAATCTTATGGTTGATCTGCTTCGCGCACCTACTGCACGGGGGGCGCTACCGATATAAAGCAGCTCGGTAGCAGATAGACGAAATTTCAGTATAGATTGCGATTTGTGGGTAGCAATTCTTGCCCAATAAAGCCGTAAGCTATGTTCGCCAATTGGATCGACGGGCGCGCACTGGCGTCGCTACCAGGGCGCCCGGCACCTGGAGCCGCCAGTGCGGTGGGGCGTAGACTTCGATGCGGCCTTGTGGAAGGTGATCAGCGATCCGGAAGAGGCTGGTATCGCCGAGAGCGAGGCCAGACGGCGCGAGGCGCTGGTGAGCGGCACGTTTGCAGCCTGCGGCGCCGATCTTATGGCGCTCGAGGCTGCCGCCCGGCGGCAGGATGTGGTGGTTGCGGTGCTGCGGGCTGGGCGGGCGCGCCTTGACGCGTGATAGTTCCAAGATTCTGAGCTGGAGGGGCGTGAAGCTCAGAGGCTCAACACGTCACCATTCGGCTCAGGCAGTCGGGCAGCTAGTGACTGCTCGCACTTCATCGACTGAGGACTTCGCTGAGCCGGCTCTGGCCCCAAATAGCGTCTTCCCTCACCTGCCGATGGGCGTCGGCATCGCCATTGAGTGCGGCAAGCAGCGTCGCAAGATCAAGACTCTGAGCAAGCGGCGTGTTTATGTCTGCTGCCGCCCTCTTATAAGGAGCGGCTAACAGAGGGCTGAGATCCAGTCGAGCATCCTGTTTGATCATGGCTGCTGCCCGATCGAGAATATCGAAGAGTGCACTCCCATTGCGTCCGGGGAAACCGGGCGGAGTCTCGCGAGCCGCTACCTTCTCAATCAGCGATTCGCCGAGGCCGCAATTTACCCCTATAGTATCCGAACGCGACCAGACAATCTGCGCACGGAGAAGAATCGGCTGATTTTCATCGTTGATCCATTTCCAGCAATCTTCAGGCGAAGCGGTCGTCAATGCATCAGCAGTCAATCCAGCGACGAAATCTACTGCTTTATGGCTGTAACAAAGGCGATCGCCAACCGGCAGGAATGAAAGAGCAGATTGAAGCGCGAGGTCGCGAAGCCGAACCAATGGGGCGTTAGAGTCCAGTAAAGCGACAGAAAAGGCGAACTGAAGCAGCAATGACCAGCGTTCGAGCGCGTGCTGAAAAAGCTCGCCGAACCGGGATGCCGCGAACGGTTGGAGAACGAAGTTGCGCAGAGCTTGCTCCACCCGCCCGATCCTCCGGGCCGCGTCATGGCCTGCATCACGCCGGTTGGCTTTAGAAAGCATGATCTGCGAATGAGCCGCCCACAAGGCGAGGTCGCGGCCAGAACGGAACGACTCAAAATTTTCACGACAAATGCGTTCTGGGCGTCGCACTCCGAGGATTTCGTCGAACACCGCCAAGGAAGCTTCAAAGGCCGCACAACGGATCGGGCCTTCGGGGTGCGCAGCTGCAAAGCGGTGCCTTATCTCAGGTGTGTCAACCAATGATGGCTCAAATACGCTCCACAATTTTCCAGGATCAACGTCCAGCTGAGCTGCAGCGTGGAGCGCATCATCTAGAGCGGCCATGACGGCGGCTCGTCTTGCCTCAAGAGAGGCCTCTTCCTCTGCTAAACGCTCGATTTCATTCGCAGCGTACCGCTCGCCGCCTATCGCATGCTTCGGTTCGAAACGAAGTAGGACACGCCTGCGACGATTCTCGTAAGGCCGGTCTTTCTGCCGATGCCAAGCGTGAACCATTTCTTTTAACATAAGCGCGCTGACCCGCACCCGCCCCGCTAGCGGTACTTCGCTTGTAGTAAGCATGTGATCTACGGAAGAGGCTTTCCAACCTTCTCCGTCTTCGCCACCGTGCAGGAGGCGCGCTACTCCGAAGCCGATGAAAAGAGGAACGCCGCTCTGCAGCGCCTTGCAGGCGACCGCCTCATTCCAGCAACAAGCTTCACCAACGGCGCCAACCACGGCTGGAAGAATTTGCCGTTTGTCGGCTTCTGCTGCAAACCAGCGCAACCGATCAGGAGCACCACGCAGCAGAAGACGGGTGACGAAACCCAGTCCGTAACCAGCGAAAGCACCTACTGGTGCTGGATGTCGCATCCATCCGTCGGCCAGCGGTAGAGAGTTCCAATCGTTGATCGAGAGCTCCTGGCTCTTATATATAGGCGATACTGCTCTCTGTCGTGCGCTGGTATGTTTCTGAGCGAGATCGAGGGCTTCGGTAAGGCACGTAAGGATTGTTGATTCAGGGCTTGAGCGACGGAATATTCTGCATAATACAGCTTTGATAGCTTCTTCTGGCGCATGCGAACGTGCAACCATTTCGCCGATGCCAATGAGAACCGCACCTTGACGCGGCATATCGCCAGATCGCATTCGCTGCTCGATGAGACGACCCAGGAGCAGCCCATCACAATCCCAACGTCCACCGGCCGCTGTTCTGCTCAGTAGGCATTTGAGATAGGCTTGCTTCAAAAGCTTACGTTCACTGTCGCTCTTTGCATCAATTAGCCAAGCCGCAGCAGTAAGCACTCCCGGCGCTCGGCACGGATCGGAATTACCGTTTATCATTTGAAGGCCATTGAAATGTTATTGTGGGTTGAGTGGAGCTAGAGATGTCCCGCCCATGCGTCAAACCGTCTATATAAAGCGCGGCATCGTGGGCCGCAGCGGGATCCAATTTTGATATGCAAAACGGCCATACGCCCGCCGAGCGATTAAGACTATTTGAAAGTAGATAGACTTCCTTTTCGCCCTCATGCGGATTCAGCAGAAGATAGCGGTCATGAAAAGCCTGATCTGACCCATCAACCAAATTTATGACCTGTAGGCGATGTGACGCATTCGGAACCCTATCACTTCGAAGTTCATCAAGGGCCTGCCGCAACTTAGAGATCAAATCCTCGTTCTGTTGGTTTGTTTCTGGATCAATACCTCTCAGACTTGTCACGACTGTGAGGGCCACGTCCACGCTTTCAAGCCTGGCAATAACCCTCTTCAGAGTATCGACTCCAAAAAATGGATCAACTAGCACACCGGCGTTTACACGAGCACCGTCCAGCAACGTATTTAAATAGCTGATGACATTGACTTCGTGGGCCACACCACGCGGAAACCACCGATCGCTTCCGATTGGGGGAACCAAGCGCTTGATCAAAGCCCGCATCTGCGCCTGATATACGTCAAAAGGCACGTTATTAACGCCAATCAGTGACCGCCTCGTCGACCGGGTTTGTACCACGCTTGCTCGGTCGCGAAGCGGCGAACTAAGACCCTGCGCTGAGCGGGCTAATCGATCATCAACTTCGCGCACAGAGGCCAGCATGGACATGTTTAAGCCCGCGCGAAGAAATAAGGAGTGTTCCTCAAATTGAGCAAGTGAACCCGCCTCATCAAACACAGACATGCAATAGTGATCGAAAGGCACCGCCTTGAATCGCAATTCTTGACCAGGACTCAATACGAATAATCTCGAAAATACCCAGTCGCCGCTAAGCTTCAATTGCAACTGTACGTTGACGGCCGAGGATCCAATCCGGCGATGACGGATAATAACACTGTCTGGATAATTCGTTGCCTCGAGATTATTTTCACGATCAATATCTAAATCGATCAGCATCTCACTTGACTCGATTTTCGGGCTGTCGAAAATATCGAATGCGCCAATGCGATCAGATGCTCGCCGAAAATCAATACCAATTGTGGATTTTAGAAAATCGAATGCTGTTCGCCACTCTGCATCCGATAGTTCAGGAATACGCAAGCTCGCATATGTCGTTGATGATTGAGCTGTGCGACCGAATCCATCGAGTAACCTTCTCCGTGAACTCCCAAATTTGAACGTTGGTCCGCCCATATCGGTGAGATCGATCACAGATTGACCCCCAAGTGCATCGATAATTTGCTGTGATTTCGCTGTGTTAACGAGATTCTGAACAATCTGGATGCGCTGTTCGCCCAAGGATGTGCTTGAGAGCTTGTCGCTCTCAGCAATAGCTGCCCATGGATCCGCCTTATGGATGAGACATCCATAGAGTAGGGCGGAGTCCTCACTGAAGGCCGCCCATAGCCAGTGACGATCGACGGTGTCAGGCATACGGCTTTTTTGATCCTCAAATCTAGATGAATGGAGCGCGCTGTGCCCGTTGAGTCGCACGCACAACGGGCGTGCCGTAGGGATCGCTGTGGGAGCGAACTGCGGCTGAGGTTGTCTCCAACCGCCGTTGAATAGGATTCGATTTGCGAATTTCCACCTGATCAGAGACAACAATGGTTCACTACAGAATGACCCTGATTGACATGATTGGGAAGGGGCGGCCGCTCGCTTCGTGCCGTCTCTTGGCCTTGCGGGTGAGCGTATGATGGAGTTTGAGCTTGAGGCGCTCACCAGCTCGTCAATGGACCAGCGCACCCTGGAACGATGGAACCAACGTAAAGGAAGCGCTGGTCCATCGGCGAACTTGTCGCCCTGGGACGCTCGCGCAGGATCCGGACGATGGTGACCTATTAGGCCCCGGTTCAGCTCGTGCAACTACACGGCGAGGCCGGCGCGACCGACGGGGCCAACCCGACGCTGAAGCAGCGGATTGCCGCAATAGGCGGCAAGCGGGGTCACTTGCGCGAGGCGCTGGACTACGCCCGTGCCACCCAGGCGGAAACGGTCACCATCGATCCAGAGAGAGGCGAGCAGCTCACCCGCTCGGTTCGCAAGCGTTTGCGTTCTGGCGATGTGCCTGCGCGCAAGGCCTACATCGCGTCCATCGTCGACGCGGTGATCGTCACCGAGGACACTCCGCGTGTCGTCGGGTTCAACGACAACCTGGCCGCTGCCGTGACAGGCAAGCCCAAACCAAAAAGGGTTCGCAACTCAGTTCAGGAATGGTGCCACAGGAGGGATTCCAACCCTGGCCTCACCTCATTATGCATGAGGGGGCGCAACCCATCACAGTCCCTGTATGATTTGGATCCGCAAACGTGAGCGCGCCTAGCAAAATGGTCGGCGTGCCTTTCAGGCGCTGCACCGATCCGCGGCAAGCCAAAGGCCAAACAGCCTGAAGGGTGAGGTGGCTTCCGATTGGCTTCCTAATCTCGGGTCTTCGGAAGCCACAAGCATTACCATCACCGACTAAGTGCTTGATTTCGAATGGTCGGAGCGGCGGGATTCGAACCCACGACCCCTAGTCCCCCAGACTAGTGCGCTAACCGGGCTGCGCTACGCTCCGACACTTGATCCCGGCCGGTGCCGCGATGAAGCTCGCGGTTCTTAGCCGTCCCGGGTCGCGGGTGCAACCCTTTTCGGCGGGCCTTCCGCACCGTGCGAGGCCGGGGCGGAAGGCAGGGCCGGGGAGGGCGGGACCGCCCGCCCCGGCGCGGCCGGATCAGAGCGACTTGAGCAGCGTCTCGGCGCTCGACACCTCGGCCTTCGAGGGCGAGTCCTCGACGTTGAGGGCGCGCACCACGCCGTCGTCGACCAGCATCGCGTAGCGCTTGGAGCGCACGCCGAGGCCGAAGCCCGCGCCGTCCATGTCGAGGCCGATCGCCTTGGCGAAGTCGCCGTTGCCGTCGGCCAGGAACTCGATGCCCTCGGCGCCCGCCGACTTCGACCACGCGTCGAGCACGAAGACGTCGTTGACCGAGGTCACCGCGATCGCCTCGACCCCGTGCGACAGGATCTCGTCCCGCTTGGCGATGTAGCCCGGCAGGTGGTTGCGGTGGCAGGTGGGGGTGAAGGCGCCCGGCACGGCGACCAGCACCACGCGGCGGCCCTTGAACACGTCGTCGGTGGTCTTCGCCGCCGGGCCGTCCGCCGTCATCACGCGGAAGGTCGCCTGGGGCAGGTGGTCGCCTACCTGGATCGTCATCGTGCTCTCCGATCGGTGAAGGCCGACCGGCGGCGCCTGCCGCCCGGTCGCCTGAGCCTCCGCTCCTGTGCCGGGCCCCGGGGGACGGATGACCGCCCCGCCGCGTCCGGGCCGCGCCCGCTGCTTAGCGCGGCCATTCCCGGGTGTCGAGGTTGGCCTCGGTCGTCACCGGCCGCTCCCCCGGGCTCGCCAGGATCAGGTTCAGGGAGAGACGGTCGTCCCGCGCCGAGGGCCGCTCCAGGACGGGAATGCGGAACAGCACCGTCCCGGGCGCCTCGGGCCGCGGCCGGGGCGGGGGCAGCAGCAGCCAGCCCGGCGGGGCGGAGACGAACAGGTCCGCCCGGTCGCCGCTCGGCACCCGGGCCCGCACGGCCACGAAGAGCCGGCCGGCGAGACCCGGCGGCTCCGGCACGGCGCCCAGAACCGTGAGCGCCCCCTCGCCGAGACGGACCGGCCGCGGCGCGGCGGCCACCGCCTCGGCCACGCGCGGGTCGCCGACCGCCGCCGCATCCGCCGGCAGGGTCAGCGACAGGTCGGCCCGCACCGGGATGCAGATGTCGTTGCACACGCCGTAATCGAGGCGGAGCCGGAGCGAGACCGGGCCGCGCGCGTCCGCCGGCACCACCCGGATCGGCAGCACGACACGGTCCACGTAGCCGAAGACGACGTCGCCCGCCTCCGTCATCCGCCGCGGGACCGGCCAGAGCACCTCGACCGCGGCGGCGTTGAGGGAGGCGGACCAGTCGATCGCGGGCGGCATCCCGGCCTCGCCGGGATCGCGCCAGAAGGTCTTGAAGCCGCGGTCGAGGAGGATCTCCAGGCCCGCGTAGCGCACCCCGCCGGCCTGGCCGCCGGGCACCAGCCGCGCCCGGGCGTGCAGCCCCGTCGCCCAGGCCGAGGCCGCCCGCGCGGGCGCTCCTCCGGCGCAGGCCAGAAGGGCGAGCGCGAGCGCGAGGGAAGCGCGGCGGATCCGGCGCCGCCCCGGAGCAGGAAGGGTCATGACCTCGTCGTCCGCACGCCACGCGTCCCGAAGGTATCAGCGGGAAACAGCCCCTTGCGAGAAACGATCGTGTGACCCCGGCGATCCCGCGAGCGCCGCCGCGGCGTCGTTCCGCGCCCGCGGCGGGGTTTCGAGGATGGACATTGCCGGGCCGGGGCGTAGCATGCCCCCATGCGCACTTTATCCGCCCCCCACGAGACGACGGTGCCGGACGAGACGCCCGCGGCGAGCTACCTCGACGGTCAGCTCCTGGTCGCCATGCCGGGCATGACCGACGAGCGCTTCGCGCGCGCGGTCATCTATCTCTGCGCGCATTCCGCCGAAGGGGCGATGGGCATCATCGTCAACAAGCCGGCGGCCGACCTCAACATGCCCGACCTGCTGGTCCAGCTCGACATCATCCGCCAGGACGACGCCATCCGGCTGCCGAACCGGGTCGGGCACATGCCGGTGCTGATGGGCGGGCCGGTGGAATCGAGCCGCGGCTTCGTCCTGCACTCGCCCGACTTCCACATCGATCAGTCGACCCTGCTGATCGACGACGGCATCTGCCTCACCGCCACGGTCGAGATCCTGCGGGCGATCGCCGCCGGCACCGGCCCGCGCGACGCGGTGCTGGCCCTCGGCTACGCGGGCTGGCAGGCCGGCCAGCTCGAGAGCGAGATCCAGGCCAACGGCTGGCTGCACTGCCCGGCCGATCCGGAGCTGATCTTCAACACCGCCCTCGACGCCAAGTACGACCGGGCGCTGCGGGCGATCGGGATCGAGCCCGCCATGCTCTCGACGAGCGCCGGGCACGCCTGAGGGCGCCGCCCGTCATCCGGTTGCCGAACCGGACGTCCGGATCCCGGATCACTCCGGCTGCTGTGGATCGAAGCCCGGGTTCAGCCCCTCCACGGTGGGCGGGCGCCGCCGGGCGGGGCGCGGGGTGTTGCTGGCGGTCGGGGACGCGCTCGTGGCGATGCCGAGCCGCGTCGCGAGCGAGAGCACCCGGGCCTCCGTGAAGCGCAGGTGGCAGAAGCCGTGCACGCCCTCGCGGGCATAGGCGCGGCACATCTGCTCCCGATCGGCCGAGAAGGCCGCCTGCTCGGCCACGATGGGACGCACGTCCTCGCGCCGCGCCCGCTGCGTCATCACCTTGTAGTTCTCGCGCACGGCCCGGTCGGCGGAGCCGCGGGCGGTGTCGAATTCCTGGGCGCGCGTCACCAGGGCGGCGGCGCCCGGCCCCCACAGGCCCTTCGGGGTCGTCGCGCAATCCGCCGCCTGGAAGACGCAGATGTCCGGCTCGGTCTGCGGCGTCACCAGCACGCTGCCGTCCAGGATCTCCATCCGCAGCGGGCAGACCGGGTCCGAGGAGGCGAGGCGGGTCACGCCGTTCGGCCGGCCCTGGTCGGCGAGGGCGATGGGGGTGCCGCCATTGAGGGGCACCCGGCAGGATTCCGTCGGCTGCGAGACCTTGGTGCCGTCGAGGGTGATGCGGGCCGTGAGCCCGCCACCCTGCGCCCGCTCGAGCCGAAGGGAGCCGGCGGAACCGTTCTGCTGCAGGTCCTGGCCGATGGCGCCGTCGTCGTTCGGCGCCTTGATCACCACGGGCTTCGGCGGGGCGGGGGGCGCCGGGGCCGGCCGGCTCTCGGGCGGCGGCACGTCCATGGGCGGCGGGGCGACGCGGGGCGCGGGCTGCGCGGGGCGGGCCGCCCGTCCGATGCCGAACAGCTCCTCGAAGAAGGATTGGGCCGAGGCGGGGGCGGGCAGCAGGACCACCGCGAGGGCGAGGAGGAGGCGGGTCCGGGGCATCAGGCTCCAATGGGCGATCGGCGCGGAGGCCAACCCTACCATGCGACCCGTGGCGCCGACGTGGCAAGGCCGCAACATTCTCGTGGCGCCTTGGCCGGATGCGCGAATCCCGCGGCGATCCGGCTTGACGGCGCGCGCGCGCGGCCCCCGCAACTGGCTGCCGTCTCGCTCCGGCGCGACCTCGCCTTGCGGGCCTTTGGCGGCGTTCTTATATCGCGTCCGGCGCGGGCGCCGCCATCGACCCTCACCCCCGAGGTCTGGACGGATCCCGCCCCGGTCAACTGATTTTCGTCACCTGTAGCACCATGGGCCGAGCTGCTTCGGGGCTCGGCGGTCTGCTTAAAACATCAACGAGGGATCCCACCATGGGTAAAGTCATCGGTATCGACCTTGGCACCACGAACAGCTGCGTGGCCGTGATGGAAGGCACGCAGCCCAAGGTCATCGAGAACGCGGAAGGCGCGCGCACCACCCCGTCGATCGTCGCCTTCACGGACGACGGCGAGCGGCTCGTCGGCCAGCCGGCCAAGCGCCAGGCGGTCACCAACCCCTCGCGCACCTTCTTCGCCATCAAGCGTCTCATCGGCCGCACCTACGACGACCCGATGACGCAGAAGGACAAGGGCCTCGTGCCCTACGCGATCACGCGCGCCGGCAACGGCGACGCCTGGGTCGAGGCGGACGGCAAGCAGTTCTCGCCGTCGCAGATCTCCGCCTTCACGCTCCAGAAGATGAAGGAGACGGCGGAGTCGTATCTCGGCCAGCCGGTCACGCAGGCGGTGATCACGGTCCCGGCCTACTTCAACGACGCCCAGCGCCAGGCGACCAAGGATGCCGGCAAGATCGCCGGCCTCGAGGTGCTGCGCATCATCAACGAGCCGACCGCGGCGGCCCTCGCCTACGGCCTCGACAAGAAGAAGTCCGGCGTGATCGCGGTCTACGACCTCGGCGGCGGCACCTTCGACGTGTCGATCCTGGAGATCGGCGACGGCGTCTTCGAGGTGAAGTCCACGAACGGCGACACCTTCCTGGGCGGCGAGGATTTCGACAACCGGATCGTCGAGTACCTCGCGGCCGAGTTCAAGCGCGAGCAGGGCATCGACCTGACCAAGGACAAGCTCGCCCTCCAGCGCCTCAAGGAGGCGGCCGAGAAGGCCAAGATCGAGCTGTCCTCGGCCACCCAGACCGAGATCAACCTGCCCTACATCACGGCGGACGCCTCCGGGCCGAAGCACCTCGCGCTCAAGCTCAGCCGTGCCAAGTACGAGTCGCTCGTCGACGACCTCGTGCAGCGCACCATCGAGCCCTGCCGCAAGGCGCTCAAGGATGCGGGCGTCTCGGCGAGCGAGATCGACGAGGTGGTGCTGGTCGGCGGCATGACCCGCATGCCGAAGATCCAGGACGTGGTGAAGACCTTCTTCGGCAAGGAGCCCCACAAGGGCGTCAACCCGGACGAGGTCGTGGCGATCGGCGCCGCGGTGCAGGCGGGCGTGCTCCAGGGCGACGTCAAGGACGTGCTGCTCCTCGACGTGACCCCGCTCTCCCTCGGCATCGAGACCCTGGGCGGCGTGTTCACCCGGCTCATCGACCGCAACACCACCATCCCGACCAAGAAGTCCCAGGTCTTCTCGACGGCGGAGGACAACCAGAACGCGGTCACCATCCGGGTCTTCCAGGGTGAGCGCGAGATGGCGGCCGACAACAAGCTGCTCGGCCAGTTCGATCTCGTCGGCATCCCGCCGGCCCCGCGCGGCGTGCCGCAGATCGAGGTGACCTTCGACATCGACGCCAACGGCATCGTCAACGTCACGGCCAAGGACAAGGCGACGGGCAAGGAGCACCAGATCCGCATCCAGGCTTCGGGCGGCCTGTCCGATTCCGAGATCCAGCGGATGGTGCAGGAGGCCGAGGCCAACGCCGCCGAGGACAAGAAGCGCCGCGAGATCGTCGAGGTGAAGAACCAGGGCGAGAGCCTCGTCCACGCCACCGAGAAGTCGGTGAAGGAGTACGGCGACAAGGTCTCGGAGGCCGACAAGGCCGGCATCACCACGGCCATCGACGCCCTCCGCCAGGCGCTCGCCGGCGAGGATGTCGAGACCATCAAGGCCCGCACCACGGACCTGATGCAGGCCTCGATGAAGCTCGGCGAGGCCATGTACGCGGCGCAGGGCGGCGAGGCCGGCGCGGCGGGGCCGGAGGGCCAGGCCGAGGCCAAGAAGGACGATGTCATCGACGCCGACTTCCAGGAGGTCGACGACAAGGACCAGAAGAAGCGGGCCTGATCACGGGTCCGGTGCGGCCGGGTTTCGCCCCGGCCGCGCGTGTCTTGCGTCAGCAGCCAAGTTAAGCAGCCAAGCGAAGACCGGCCGGTCCCCGGCGCCTGAGGCGGCGGGGGCCGCGCGTATGTTCGGGGTGTGAGGCCCCAAGGGGCTCGGGGACGGGGAATGTCGAAGCGCGACTATTACGAGGTGCTGGGCGTCGCCAAGACGGCGAGCGAGGGCGAGATGAAATCCGCCTTCCGCAAGCTCGCCATGGCCTACCACCCCGACCGGAACCCGGGGGACAAGGAAGCCGAGATCAAGTTCAAGGAGGTCAACGAGGCCTACCAGACCCTCTCGGACGGCCAGAAGCGCGCCGCCTACGACCGCTTCGGCCACGCCGCCTTCTCGCAGGGGGGCCCCGGCGGGCCGGGCTTCGGCGCCGATTTCGGCGACTTCATGTCGGACATCTTCGACACCTTCTTCGGCGATGCCCGGGCGGGCGGCGCGCCCGGGGCCCGGGGCGGGCGGACCGGCGGCGGCCGGGAGCGCGGGGCGGACCTGCGCTACAACCTGGAGATCACGCTCGAGGAGGCCTTCGCGGGCAAGACCGAGACGATCCGGCTGCCCACCTCCGTCACCTGCGAGGTCTGCGCGGGCTCCGGCGCCAAGGCCGGCTCGAAGCCGCGGACCTGCCCGACCTGCGGCGGCTACGGCCGGGTGCGGGCGGCGCAGGGCTTCTTCGCCATCGAGCGGACCTGCCCGAACTGCCAGGGCCGGGGCGAGATCATCGACGATCCCTGCACCGCCTGCGGCGGGGCGGGCCGGGTCACCCGCGAGCGCACGCTCTCGGTCAACGTGCCGGCGGGTGTCGATGACGGGCTGCGCATCCGCCTCGCGGGCGAGGGCGAATCGGGCCTGCGCGGGGGGCCGGCGGGCGACCTCTACATCTTCCTGTCGATCAAGCCGCACCCGTTCTTCCAGCGCGACGGGGCCGACCTGTTCTGCCGGGTGCCGATCTCCATGGTGACGGCGGCCCTCTCGGGCGAGATCACCGTGCCGGTGATCGACGGCTCGCACACCACCGTGCGCATCCCGGCCGGGACGCAGACCAACAAGCAGTTCCGGCTCAAGGGCAAGGGCATGCCGGTGCTGCGCTCGCGCGACGTCGGCGACCTCTACATCCAGGTCTTCGTCGAGACGCCACAGAACCTCAGCAAGCGCCAGCAGGAGCTGCTGCGGGAGTTCGACCAGCACGGCACCCAGGCCGACAACCACCCGGAGAGCGCGGGCTTCTTCTCGCGGGTGAAGGAGTTCTTCGACGGCCTGAGCGGCTCCGGACGCGCCTGAGCGAAGCCGGAATCCGCATTGCGGCGCACTTGTCCGGTGCTCGGACGGAACGCGCCGCGCAATTTCCCCGTGAACCGGAACGCAGCACGCGCGTTGCACGCGCGGGCCTGCTCAAGCTGTCTTCCGGTGCGGGAGACCGGTCGAGAGCCGGCTCCAGGCTTGACGGCGGCGCCCCTTTGGTCGAGAGCCGTTTCCCAATCGTCCGCGTGATTTAAGGGTCCGACCGTCTTGCCCTTGCCCCGCCGATCCAGCGCGAAAGCCGTCGCCCTGTCCCGCACCGCGCCCCGGCGCGACCTGTTCGAGGACGAGGCGCGCTTCCTGCGCTCGTGGTTCGAGCGGCCTCTCGTGACCGGAGCGGTGACGCCTTCCGGACGGATGCTCGCCCGCACCATGGCCTCCTACGTCGACCCGCGCGTGCCCGGCCCGGTGATCGAACTCGGGCCCGGCACCGGCCCGGTGACGGACGCCCTGGTGCGTCGCGGCATCGAGCAGGAGCGGCTCGTCCTCGTCGAGTACAATCCGGATTTCTGCGAGCTGCTGCGCCGCCGCTTCCCGCGGGCGACGATCCTGCGGGGCGACGCCTACCGCATCCGCGAGACGCTGCGGGGCGTCGTGGACGAGCCGGCCTGCGCCACCATCTCGAGCCTGCCGCTCCTCACCAAGCCCCTGGAGCAGCGCCTGGAGCTGCTGCAGGGCGCCCACGAGCTGATGCAGGCGAACGCCCCCTTCGTGCAGTTCACCTACGCGGTGGCGCCGCCGATCCCGGAGCGCTCCTCGACCTACACGGCGAGCCGCTCGAACAAGGTCTGGCTGAACCTGCCGCCGGCCCGCGTCTGGGTCTATCGCCGGCCCTGATCGCCGCCTGCGCCTCGCCCGAATGGCGGAGGCGCCGCGCATCGTCCGCTCCCGCGATCCTCTCTATAAGTCGAGCCGCGCGGCCGCTCCGGGGCCGCGCGGCGAGGAGCAAGGAGGAACGCATGCACGTCACGATCGAGCAGGCCCAGCAGGCGATCGAGGCCGCGCGCGCGAAGGCGGCGGCGATCGGCACCCAGATGTGCATCGCGATCGTCGATTCGGGCGGCAACCTGAAGGCCTTCTACCGGATGGACGACGCCTGGGTCGGCTCCATCGACATCGCGCAGAAGAAGGCCAAGACCGCCCTGTTCTTCGGCATGCCCACCGGCCAGATCGGCCAGCTGTCGCAGCCGGGCGGCCCGCTCTACGGGATCGAGCACTCGAATGACGGGCTCATCACCTTCCCGGGCGGGATTCCGATCGTGGACGAGGACGGGGTGATGTCGGGGGCGATCGGCGTCAGCGGCTCCACCGTGGAGAACGACCACGCGGTGGCGGAGGCGGGCGCGCAGGCCATCGGCCGCACCGAATTGCCCGCCCATCCCTGGCGGACCTGAGCGCTCGGCAGGTTTCGCAAGAGCGGCCACCGGTTTTGCGACAGGACCCCGCGACACATCAGGAATCGAGGCGGACCTGCGTTCGGCCAACGCAGGTCTGCCCCGGCGGGGGCGGAACCAAAGGCCACGCTTCCGCCTTTTGGACGCGATCCTCTGGTCTGAGGGCGCCGCCCGGCCAGATCGGGTTCGTACCGGAGTTTCGCCGTGCTCAGCCGCACCGTCCTCGTCCTCGCCCTCACCTCGACCTGCGCCCTGGCCTCGCCCCAGCAGACGCCCGCGCCCGACCGCGCAGCCCTCAAGCAGTCCTGCACGGGCGACTACCTGACCTATTGCGGCAACTTCCCGCCGGACGGCCCGGAGGTGCAGGCCTGCTTCAAGCAGAACAAGGCGAAGCTCTCGCAGCCCTGCCAAGCCGCCATCGCCGGCTACATGAAGGCGCAGCGGCGGAGCTGACGCCGCCCCACGCGCCCGTCGGGGCTTCCGGCGTCGAATCGGGGCCCGGAAGCCGGGACGCTCCTCGTGACGAGGAGCGGGACGGGAGCCGGAGCGCGGACGGGATGTTTGCACGCAGCATCAGCAACGCCGCGTAACGACTTGCCATCCTTCGTCGATCGGGCGCGATCCTGTCACCCGCCGATGATCCGGCCTCCCGCTCGCCCGCGAGGCCGCGGCGTGAGCCGTCGCACATGCCGCATCGGTCGTTCATGCCACAGTCAGGATGAAACGGCCGCCGAGCGGGCCGGATCCGGCCTCGCCGCCCCCTGTGTCGCATCCCGGCACTGGCGGTCCGCCGTCTCCGCCGCTCCACTGGGCGGCCCTGCAACGAGACTGGCCCATGACGGACACATCCCTGTTCCTGGAGATCGGCGGCGCGATGGCGCTCGCGACGCTCGCCGGCCACGGCATCCGCTGGGCCCTCGACGCCTGGGTCCGCCTCGCGCCGGCCGGCGAACCGGAGGACGGCGCGGAATAGTCCGCCGGCCAAGCTGTGGATGGAGCCGCCCAGCCGGGCGGTTCCGGCCGCCATCGTCAATCCGTCAGCTCTGCCAATGGGTTGATTGCTTATCCTGAGGTCCGACGCGATGGGCCGGACCGCCGCCCGGGTCTGATGGACGGAGCCTTATCGCCAGCGCAGTCAAGGACTTGGCAGGATATCCTCGGGCCGCCGCAGGGTCCTGGCCGGACGTTTGACTCGAAGAGCCGTCAAGCCTTCCTTCACGAACGCGCGTCAGCGTGGCGTTGAGTGCCGTCGCTCCGGCGGCGGATCAGGCCGCGCGGAGATCCGGGTGACACCGGGTCGGCGGCAGGTGGGAACCGGAAGGACGATGGCGGGATCCTCGAAGAGCGGCTTGGCCGCATCCGGCACCGGGGCGGGCGTGCTTCGGCTGGCGGCGGTGGCCGGCGTGGCGCTCCTCACGGCCAACTGCGCGGGCAAGCCGCCGCCCACCGCCAGCGCGGCGCGGAGCGGGCGGCAGGTCGATCCCAAATACGGCGTGGCGCCGAGCCCGCGCCTCTACGGCGAGAACGACCCGATCCCGAAGGGCGGCGGCCGCGCCATGGTCGGCAAGCCCTACATGGTGGCGGGCCACACCTACGTGCCGCGCGAGAACCCCAAGGGCTATGTCCGCGAGGGTCTGGCCTCGTGGTACGGCACCGCCTTCCACGGGCGCATGACCGCGAATGGCGAGGTGTTCGACCGCTTCTCGGTGGCCGCCGCGCATCCGACCCTGCCGCTGCCGAGCTACGCGCGCGTCACCAACCTCGCCAACGGCCACTCCATGGTGGTGCGCGTCAACGATCGCGGCCCCTATCACGAGGGCCGCCTGATGGACGTGTCCGAGCGGGTGGCCGAGGCCCTGGAATTCCACCGCCGCGGCACCACCAAGGTGCGGGTGGAGTATATCGGCAAGGCCGCGGTGGCGGGCAGCGACGACCGCAAGCTGATGGCGACCCTGCGCACCGACGGGCGGCCCGCCGGCGGCCCCTCCGGCGCCAACCTGATGGTGGCCGATGCCGGCGAGGAGGCGAAGCCCTTCGCCTTCCGGCGGCCCGAGCCCGAACCGGAATCCGTCGCCCCGGTGGTGGAGCGTCCGCGCGTCGTGACGCCGGCCCCCGCGCTGCGTGTCGCCGAGGCGCCGGCCCGTCCGGCCCCGGTCCGGCTCGCCGAGGCCGTGCCGCGCCACGCCGCCGCGCCCAAGCTCGCGGTCGAAGGGCTCAATCCCGCCGTCGCCGCGGCCAAGCCCGGCCTCGGGGCCAAACCGGTCCTGGCAGCGGCGAAGCCCGCCGCCCCGAAGGACCGCAACGCCCTGGCCCAGGCCATGCTGGTGGCGGCCACCACCGCGGCGGCGAAGCCCGCGGGCAAGGCCGGATCGGCGCCCGCGACCCCGCGCCACGGCGCGCCGCTGGCGCTCTCGACGCCGCTCCGGCTCACCGGCTCCCAGCCGGCGCCCGCCAAGCCAGGCGCGGCCCGCAGCCAGACCGCCCGGAGTGACGGCGGAGCGGGTGCGAACCGGACGCATTCCGCCTCCGCGCCTCGCGCGCGCATGGCGGACATGCTCTGACGCGACGCGCGGCGGGGATGACGGGCGCGGGCCTGTCATACGGTTTCCGGATGATCGCTTCGCGATGCGGAAACCGGCCTCGCTCAGGCGCCGCGCGGGCTCGTGATACGGTTTCCGAAAGTGATCGTCCGGAAACCGTATCACCCCCGCCCATGGTCCCTAGAGCTTTGATTCGACGCGCTTCCTTGCGCCGAACCGGGATCCACTTCGGTGGGAAGCGCTCTAGTTCTCCCTCGCGGGCGTTCGGCCGCAATTGCTCCATTCCGGCCGGGACGGCAGAGTGGCCGCCGGTCGGCAAACGGGACGGGATCGCGCATGGCGGGGACGGCAGCACGGGCGGGCAGGGCGGTCGCACGGTTCGCGGTGGGGGTCGCGCTCGCCGCCTGCCTCGCGGCCACGGCGCAGGCGCAGGGCTTCCAGAGCCAGGCCCCGCACGCGATCCTGATCGATGCCGATTCCGGCTCCGTGCTCTACGAGAAGGCCGCCGACGAGCCGTTCTCGCCCGCCAGCATGGCCAAGCTGATGACCGTCGAGGTGATCTTCGACGAGTTGCGCAAGGGCCGCCTGACCCAGGACAGCGAGTTCCCGGTGAGCGAGAACGCCTGGAAGCGCGGCGGCGCGGGCGGCGGCGGCTCCTCCATGTTCGCCCAGCTCAACAGCAAGCTGAAGCTGCCCGACCTGCTGCGCGGTCTGATCGTGCAATCGGGCAACGACGCGGCCATCGCCGCCGCCGAGGCGATCGGCGGCACCGAGGACAATTTCGCCCAGATCATGAACCGCCACGCCCGCGAGATCGGGCTGACGCGCTCCACCTTCCGCAACGCCACCGGCTACTCGGCGCCCGACCAGAAGGTCACGGCCCGCGACATGGCCAAGCTCGCCATCCACCTGATCGAGACCTATCCGGAGGAGTACAAGCTCTTCGCCGAGCGCGAGTTCACCTGGAACAAGATCCGCCAGCAGAACCGCAACCCGCTCCTCACCATGGATGTCGGGGCGGACGGGCTGAAGACCGGCTACCTGGAGGAATCGGGCTACGCCCTGACCGGGTCGGCGGTGCAGAACGGCCAGCGCCTGATCCTGGTGGTGAGCGGCCTCAAGACTGCCCGCGACCGCGCGGCGGAGGCTCGCAAGCTCCTCGATTGGGGCTTCCGCGCCTTCGAGGCCCGGCAGGTCTTCACCGCCGGGGAGACGGTGGCGGAGGCCGACACCTACGGAGGCGAGAAGGGCAAGGTCGCCCTGGTGGCGAAGAAGCCCGTGCGCGTGCTGATGCCGCGCGGCTCCGCCGACCGGCTCACCGCCCGGGTGGTCTATCAGGGCCCGCTGGTGGCGCCGGTGGCGGAGGGACGGGAGGTGGCCCGGCTCAGGATCACCCGCAACGAGCAGCCGGTGCTCGACATGCCCCTCTACACGGCGGAGGCGGTCGGCCCCGGCACCATGAGCCAGCGCGCCCTCGACGCCGCCCTCGAGGTCGGCACCGGCTGGGTGCGCGGCGCCTTCGCCAAGCTGACGAACCGCTCGTGAGCGGGGCGGCGCGGACCGGCGTCTTCATCACCGTCGAGGGAGGGGAGGGCGCGGGGAAGTCGACCCAGATCGCCCGGCTCGCCGAGCACCTGCGCCGGGGCGACCGGGAGGTGGTGATCACCCGCGAGCCCGGTGGCTCGCCCCGGGCGGAGCAGATCCGCACGGCGCTCCTCGCCGGGGTCGCCAAGGATCACGGCCCCTTCGCGGAGGCCCTGCTGTTCTCGGCCGCGCGCCTCGACCATCTCGACACCCTGATCCGCCCCGCGCTCGCCCGCGGCGCCGTGGTGCTCTGCGACCGCTTCGCGGATTCGACCCGGGCCTATCAGGGCGCGGCCGGCGGCATCGACCCGCAGGAGGTCGCGGCCCTGGAGCGGGTGGTGGTCGGGCCGACCCGGCCGGACCTGACCCTGATCCTCGACCTGCCGCCCGAGACCGGGCTCGCCCGGGCGCGCCAGCGGGCCGAGGGCCAGGGGCCGGACCGCTTCGAGGCCGAGACCCTGTCCTTCCACCAGCGCCTGCGGGAGGCGTTCCGCAGCATCGCCGCCGGGGAGCCGGAGCGCTGCGTGCTCATCGACGCCGCCGCCGAGCCGGACGCGGTCACCGCGGCCGTCCGGGCGGCGGTGGAGGGGCGGCTGCCGCAGCTGCGTCGCGGAGGGCAGGGCCATGCCGCCTGAGGTTCCGGTCGAGGACAGCGAGCCGGGCGAGATCCCGGGCCTGACGCGGCCGCGCGCCCAGACCGCCCTCGTCGGCCAGGAGGCGGCCGAGCGGGCGTTCCGCGAGGCGATCGGTGCGGGGCGGCTGCACCACGCGTGGCTCATCGGCGGCCCGCGCGGGATCGGCAAGGCGACGCTCGCCTACCGGGTGGCCCGGCATCTCCTCGCCCACGGGGCCGGGCGAGGCGTGCCCGAGACCCTGGCGGTGCCGGCAAGCCACCCGGTCGCCCGGCAGGTGGCGACGCTCGCGCATCCGAACCTGGTGGTGCTGCGCCGCCAGCGGGCGCCGGGCGCCAAGACGGTGCCGACCCAGATCACCGTGGAGGCGGCGCGCCGGGCGCTCCATCTCTTCGCCGAGACCGCGGCGGATGCGGGTTACCGCATCTGCGTGGTCGATTGCGCGGAGGAGCTGAACCTCGCGAGCGCCAACGCGCTCCTCAAGCTCATCGAGGAACCGCCGCCGCGCTCGCTGTTCCTCATCGTGAGCCACGCGCCGGGCCGGCTGCTCCCCACCATCCGCTCCCGCTGCCGACGCCTCGCCCTGCGCCCGCTCGGCGACGAGGCGGTGGTGCGGGTGCTCCAGGGCCTCGGCGAGCCCTTCTCGGCCCATCCGCCCGAGGTGCTGGCCCGGGCCGCCGCCCTGAGCGAGGGCTCGGTGTCGCGGGCGCTGGGCCTGCTCGATCCCGCGACCCTCGCCCTGGTGGACGAGGTCGAGGCGCTGCTCACCGTCCCGGACTGGCGCCGGGTGCTGGCGCTGGCCGAGCGCCTGAACTCCCGGGACGCCGACGCGCTCTACGAGACCACCCTCGACACGGTGCAGCGCCACCTCGCCGCCGAGATCGGCCGGCGCCTCGCCGAGCCGCCGGCGCGCCTCGCGGCGCTCGCCGATGCGAGCGAGCGCATCGCCCGCGCGGCCCGCGAGGCGGCGATCTACAACCTCGACCGCCGCCCGGTGATCCTGTCGCTGTTCGAGGAGGTGGCGGCGGCGCGGTAGGGGTCGGGCTTCCGCGCTTACCGGACGGCGTCGAGCTTGTCGGCCATGGACTGCTCCTTGTCCCGTCGCGACCCGAACACCATCGTGTAGAAGACGCGCTCGACGCCGAGTTCGGCGAGCCGCGCCTCGCATTGCTCGATGAGCCGGCAGACGTCGCCGAGTTCGCCCTCGATGTTGGTGCCGTTCGCGTGCATCTCCGCGTGGAGCGGGCTCGCGTCGATGACCGCCTTGATCTCCTTCACGTAGGGGGAGACGGAGGGTCCGACGCCCATGGGCACGATGCACAAATCCGCGATGACCTTCATCCGTCTCCTCCCTGCGGGCTTGTCCCCGGCGGCCGGCGCGCCTCCCGGCCGCTCCGGCCCGGGCCGGATCCGGCGGGCCAGCCGAGGAGATGCGCCCCGGCCTGTCAAGGCCCGCTCCGGGGAGCGAGCGGGGGGAACTGCGCGCGGGGGTGTCCACCTCTCCGGGAATTTGCGCTAAGGCTTGCGGAACACCGGGCGCTTGCGCCCTCGCGATCCTCGAACCTTTCCCGGGAACTCCACGCGTGGCGGGCGAACGCTTCACCATCACCACGGCGATCTCGTATCCGAACGGGGTGCCGCATATCGGCCACGCCTACGAGGTGATCGCCGCCGACGCCATCGCGCGCTTCAAGCGCATCGACGGCTACGACGTGTTCTTCACCACCGGCACGGACGAGCACGGGCTGAAGATCCAGCAGACCGCCGCCAAGGCCGGCGTCTCCCCGCGCGCCTTCGTGGACGGGATGGCGCCGCGCTTCCGCGCCATGGCCGAGACGCTGAACTGCTCCTTCGACCGCTTCATCCGCACCACCGATCCGGACCACGTCGCCTCCGCCCAGGCGCTCTGGCGGCGCATGGAGGCGAACGGCGACATCTACCTGTCGAAGTATTCCGGCTGGTACTCGGTCCGCGACGAGGCCTATTACGACGAGTCCGAGCTGGTGCTCGGCCCCGACGGCGTGCGCCGCGCCGAGAAGACCGGCACGCCCGTGGAGTGGGTGGAGGAGGAGAGCTACTTCTTCCGCCTCTCGGCCTATGCGGACCGCCTGCTCGCCCACTACGCCGGGAATCCCGGCTTCATCGAGCCGGAGACCCGCCGCAACGAGGTGGTGAGCTTCGTGCGCTCGGGGCTGCAGGACCTCTCGGTGAGCCGCACCACCTTCGACTGGGGCATCCCGGTGCCGGGGGCGGACGGTCACGTGATGTATGTCTGGGTCGACGCGCTCACCAACTACATCACCTCGTGCGGCTTCCCGGACGAGGGCGATCCGCGCTGGCTGTCCTGGCCGGCCGACCTGCACGTGATCGGCAAGGACATCATCCGCTTCCACGCGGTCTACTGGCCGGCCTTCCTGATGTCGGCCGGGGTGCCGCTGCCCAAGCGCGTGTTCGGGCACGGCTTCCTGCTCAGCCGCGGCGAGAAGATGTCGAAGTCCCTCGGCAACGTGGTGGACCCGATCGAGCTCGCGGGCGTCTACGGGGTCGATCCGCTGCGCTACTTCGTGCTGCGCGAGGTGCCCTTCGGCCAGGACGGCAACTACTCGCACGAGGCGATCGTCAACCGCACCAACGCGGACCTCGCCAACGACCTCGGCAACCTCGCCCAGCGCTCGCTGACCATGATCGCGCGCAATTGCGGCGGCGCGGTGCCGGAGCCGGGCGCCCTGAGCGAGGCCGACCGGGCGATGCTCGCCGCCGCCGACGCGCTGCCGGCCGCCACCCGGGCCGCGATGACGGATTACGCCCTGCACCACGCCCTCGCGGAGATCTGGTCCGTGGTGGCGGAGGCCAACCGCTACTTCGCGGCCCAGGAGCCCTGGACGCTGCGCAAGACCGATCCGGCCCGGATGGCGAGCGTGCTCTACGTCACCGCCGAGACCCTGCGGGCCATCGGCATCCTGGTGCAGCCCTTCGTGCCGGCCGCCGCCGCCAAGCTCCTCGACCTCCTGGCCGTTCCCGAGGCGGCGCGGGGGCTCGCCGCGGTCGGGGAGGGGGCGCGGCTCGCCCCCGGCACGGCGCTGCCGGCGCCGAGCCCGATCTTCCCGCGCTTCGTCGAGCCGGAGGCCTGAGGCGGCATGCTGGTCGACAGCCACTGCCACCTCGACTACCCGGGCCTCGCCGAGCGGATCCCGGAGCTGCTGGAGCGCGCCCGCGCGGCGGGCGTGACCCGCATGGTCACGATCTCGACTCTCCTGCGCAAGGCCGCGGTCTACCGTGCCATCGCCGAGGCGCATCCGGAGGTCTCCTTCACGGTCGGGACGCATCCGCATCAGGCGGGCGAGGAGCCGGATGTCCCGGCCGCCGACATCGTGGCGCTCTCGCACCATCCGCGCTGCGTCGGGATCGGCGAGGCGGGGCTCGACCACCACTACGACAACGCTCCCCGGGACGTGCAGGAGCGGGTCTTCCGCACCCACATCGCGGCGGCGCGCGAGAGCGGCCTGCCCCTCGTCATCCACGCCCGCGAGGCGGATGCGGATGTCGAGCGGATCCTCACCGAGGAGATGGCGCGCGGAGCCTTCCGGGCGGTGCTGCACTGCTTCACGGCCGGGCGGCGCCTCGCGGAGGTGGGGGTGGAACTCGGCCTGTTCGTTTCCTTCTCGGGGATCGTGACCTTCCGCCGCTCGGAGGAGCTGCGGGCGATCGCGGCGGCGCTGCCGCGGGAGCGCCTCCTCGTCGAGACCGACGCGCCCTTCCTGGCGCCCGAGCCCCATCGCGGCCGTCCGAACGAGCCGTCCTACGTCGCCGAGACCGCCCGGGTGCTCGCCCGGACCCTCGACATGACGCCCGACGCCTTCGCGCGGCTCACCACCGCCAACTTCCACCGGCTGTTCGACAAGGCCGCGCGGGCCGACGCCGCGCCCATCGACACGGCCTCGTGAGGTCTGCCCCATGCCCGCGCTCACGCTCCGCATCCTCGGCTGCGGCTCCTCCGGGGGCGTGCCGCGCGTCGGCTCCGGCTGGGGCGCCTGCGATCCCGCCGAGCCGAAGAACCGCCGCCGCCGCTGCTCCCTCCTGGTCGAGCGCCGCGGCGCGGCGGCGGAGGCGACGACGGTGCTGATCGACACCTCGCCGGATCTGCGCGAGCAACTCCTCGACGCGGGCGTGATGCGCCTCGACGCGGTGCTGTTCACCCACGCCCATGCCGACCACACCCACGGCATCGACGACGTGCGCCCGCTGGTGATCCACATGCGGCGGCGCATCCCGGTCCATGCCGACGCGGCCACGCAGGCGCTGCTCCGGCTGCGCTTCGGCTACTGCTTCGAGACCGCGCCGGGCAGCCAGTACCCGCCGATCCTCGACCTGCACGACCTGCCGGACGCGCTCCCGGTCACCCTCCAGGGTCCGGGCGGCCCGGTCACCGCCACCTCGTTCCGGATGGAGCACGGCAACGAGGAGGCGTTGGGCTTCCGCTTCGCGGATGCGGCCTACGCGCCCGACGTCAGCACCATGCCGGAGGCCGCCAAGGCGCATCTGCGAGGCCTCGATCTCCTCATCATCGACGCCCTGCGGGACACCCCGCACCCGACGCATTACTCCGTCTCGGACGCGCTCGCGCTGATCGAGGAGGTGCGGCCGCGCCGGGCCATCCTCACCAACCTGCACACGGACCTCGACTACGCGGCGCTGCGCCGCCGGCTGCCGGAGGGCGTGGTGCCAGCCTATGACGGGCTGACCGTCTCGGTCGACGGCTGACAGAAGACGCAGAGCCAGACCGTCGGGCCCTCCGGGCTCGTCCATTCGACCCGGTGCCGGCACCGGGCCGGCAGGAGGAGATGATGGCCGGGCCCGAGCACCCGCGGCTCGGCCTCGCCCTCGATCCACAGGCCCGCCGCGCCCGCGAGCAGCAGCACCCACTCGTCCTCCGGCTGGTCGTACCAGAAGCCCGGCGGGCTCGCCTGGCCGGTCGAGACGATGCGCTCGACGCGCAGGCCCGGCCGCGCCAGGATCGCGGTGACGACCTCGTCCGCAGTGCCGGGCGGCGCGCAATCGGCGAAGAGGTCGGCGGTCGGGGCGGGCATGGCGGGGGCGTGGCTCCGGGGCGGCGCAGTCAGCGACAGCCGGCCCGGCGCGGCACGCCCGTGGCGAACTCGCCGCGCGCGATCTCGGCCTCGATCAGGTCTGCCTCCTCCTCGGGAGTCAGCTGGTAAAGCGGCTCGCCGTCACCTGCGAGCCGGAGCAGAACGCGGGCGAACTCGTCCTGCTGGTCGGGGGGAGCGCGCGAACGCGCTCGACAGCTTGTTCCAGCAGCTCGGTCATGTCCCCATTATGCATGTCATACGGTTTCCGGATGATCGCTTCGCGATGCGGAAACCGGCCTCGCTCAGGCGCCGCGCGGGCTCGTGATACGGTTTCCGAAAGTGATCTTCCGGAAACCGTATCATTCTTGCACGAAGAAGCGAATTCGGATCAGCGGCATCGGCGACCAGCGCCGGTTCTGTTCCATAATCTTCCTTATGCGAATCGGGGCTGTGGGCGCAAAGTTGGCGCAAAGTTGGAATGTCCCACCTGCGGGCGAGCCGCCATGCTCGCCCGCCTCCCCGCGCCTCAGGGCTTGATCGGCGTCGTCAGGACCGTCTCGGCCGTATCGACCACGAAGACCGCGAGGAGACGCGCGGGCGCGGTCTCGCTCGCATTCGCGCTCACGCCGTGGCGGTCGCCCGGCTGCTCCGTGAAGGTCTCGCCCGCCCGGTAGGTCCGCTCCGGCCCGTCGTTGACTTGGCTGCGGATCGCCCCTTCGAGCACCGTCGCGCTGATGAAGGCGCTCGGCGCATGGGTATGGGCCGGCGAGAAGCCGCCCGGCCCGTACGCGACCATCACGCCCCGCAGGCTCTTGCCCGGGACGTTCGGCAGCGCGTGGTCGAACACCACCGTCACCGTCGCGGCCCGGCCGGGCGCGTCGTGGGCGGCGGCGGGCCCGCTCAGGAGCAGGCCCAGGGCAACGGCTCGCGCAAGGTTCTCGATCATGCTGGTTCTCTCCGGTGAGGGCCGCGGATGGATCTCAGGATCGGCGGTCGAGCCAATCGACGAAGCGGGCCGGTCCGAGATGCGCGGGCGCGTCGGGCAGCATGACGAGGACGGCCCGCCGGATGTGACATGGGGATGTTCAAGGCCCGGCGGTTTCGTCCTCCGGCCCGCCGATCTCCTCGTGGAACCCGGCGAGGAAGTGCGCCATGCGGGCGTGGCGGGCGCGCGCCATCCGCCGGCCCGCCGCGGTCTGGAAGCCGTCCGCGAGCCGGAGCAGCTTGGTGGCGAAGTGATCGAGGGCGAAGCGCCCATCGTCGAGCGGCCGCCCCCGCGCCGCCGGATCAGCGGCCTCGTAGAGCGCGGCTCCCGTGCGGCCGGCGGTGTAGAAGCAGCGGGCGATGCCGAGGGCGCCGATGGCGTCGAGCCGGTCGGCATCCTGAAGGATCTTCGCCTCGATCGTCTCCGGCGGGATGCCGGCCGAGAAGCTGTGGGCCTCGATGGCGTGGCGCACCGCCGCCCGGCGCGCCTCCGGCCAGCCCAGCCGGGCGAGGAGATCGTCCGCCCGCGCGGCGGCGAGGCGCGAGGCGCGCGGGCGCAGCGGCGAGGTCTTCTCCACGGCGACGCCGTCGTGCAGGAGGCAGGCCGCGGCCAGGATCTCGGGATCGCCGCCCTCCTCCGCCCGGATGGCCCGGGCATTGCGCCAGACCCTGTGCAGATGGGCGCGGTCGTGGGATCCGTCGCCCCCGTCCGGGAGGTGCCGGAGCAGGTCCGCCGCGAGGTCCTCGAACGGCGCGAAGGCGGCGGGCGGGCGCACGGCCCTCATCCGGTGTCCCCGTCACCCTGGCCCGTCACCGCCGGTCGCGCCCCGGCGACCGAGCGCGGCCCGCAGCTCCGCGAGGGCGCGCGCCACGTCGTCCTCCGAGACCCAGACATGGGGGCTGAGGCGCAGCCCGCCGAGCCGGGCGCTGACGAAGACGTGCCGCTCCCGGAGCCGGCCGACGAGGTCCCCGGGCAGGTCGCCGGGGACGCGCAGGCCCAGGATATGGGCCGACCGCAGCGGCCGCGGCGCGACGGCGAGGCCGAGTTCGGTCGCGCCCTCCGCCAGGAGGTCGGTGAGGCCGCGCAGGCGCGCCGCGACCGCCGCCGTTCCCCAGCCGGCGAGGAGTTCCATCCCGGTGGCGGCCATGGGCAGGGCGATGGGATCGTTCCGCTCGCCCCGGTCGTAGCGCCGCGCCCCCGCGGCGGGCGGGCGGTTGCCCTCGTTCTCCTCCAGCGGCTCGCCCGCCTGCCGGTGGGGCGCCGCGTACAGGAAGGCGAGGCTGTAGGGGCCGAGCGCCCATTTGTAGGTCGGGAAGGCCAGGAAGTCGGGCCGGAGCGCGGCGACGTCGATCGGCATCGCGCCCGCCGCCTGGGTGGCGTCCACCACCAGCGCGGCGCCCGCGGAGCGGATCGCGGGCGCGAGGCGATCGAGGTCGATCACGGTCCCGTCCGCCCAGTGCAGGGGCGTCAGCGCGGCGATGCCGAGGGGCGGCGCGCCCGGGGGGGCGATGGCGGCGAGCAGCGCTCGCGTCCAGTCGCCGTCCGCGGGACGCGGCACGATGTCGAGGACGAGCCCGCGCTCCGCCGCCAGCCGGTCCCAGGCGTAGCACTGGGAGGGAAACTCGTCGGCGATGCGCAGGATGCGGTGGCCCGGCGGCGGCGCGAGGTTGCGGGCCGCGGTGGCGATGGCGTGACTGATCGAGCCGACGATCGCGACGTCGTCCGGGCGGGCGCCGATCAGGGCGGCAGCCGCCGAGCGGGCCCGCTCCGCCCAGGCCGCGGCCTCGCTGCGGGGATGCGACCAGGGCCGGCTCTTCACGAGCATGCCGGCCTCGCCGGCCGCGCGAACCGCCCGCGGGACGCAGGCCCAGGCGGCGGCATCCAGGTAGCTGACGGAATCGGGCACCTCGAAGAGGTGGCGCTGGCAGGCGAGCGGCTCGGTCTTGCGCATGGGGCCGAGCTTAGCGCATTGTCCGACGAAGTGGATCCCGGTTCGTCGCAGACAATGCGGCACAATCAGAGACCTGGAGCAGCGCCCGATGGCAACGTGATCGGGCGCTGTTCTCGCGCAGGAGGATGCCCCCGCGGGAGGCTCTTTCCGCCGGCCGCCGTGACCCTCGAGGAGATCCGTGTCGACTACCGAGACGCGGTCTTGTTCGCTGCCCGCTTCCCCAAAGTCCTCTAACTTGCAGGGCGACGGCGATCGCCACCCTGCCCGTCCCGGAACGGAACGGAACGGAAGCGATCGACCGGCTGGAGCCAGCGCATGTCCCCCCACGCCCCTCAGCAAGCCGCACCGGATCTCCCGCTTCGGCACGGCGTCCCGGAGCGGGACGAGCCGCCTCCCGCCGCGGAGCCCGCGCCCGAGATCGTGCAGGTGATCCCGGAATTCAGCCTGCACGGCGGGGCCGAGACGGTGTCGTGGGAACTCGCGCACAACTTCGCGCGGGCGGGCGTGCCGAACCGGGTCATCGCGAACCGGGTCGGCGGCCCGGTGGCGCCCGGCGTGACCGTCGAGCCGGCGGCGGCCTGGCTCTCGCGCATTCCGACGCGGGGGCTGCTGCGCTATCTCGGCCGGCTCCTCGTGGTGCCGGCCTTCACCCTGGCGGCGAGCGCGCGGCTGCGGCGCCACGCCGCCGCGGTCGTGATCAGCCACGGCGACAGCCTCGCGGGCGACGTCCTCGTCGTGCACGCGGTGAACGCCCAGAACCTGGAGGAGAAGCGCCGCGGAGGCGAGTGGCGCTGGCGCCTCAACCCCCTGCACCTGTTCGTCGCCCTGCGCGACCGCCGGATGATCGGCGGCCTGCGCTACGCCCGCTACGTCGCCGTGTCCCGGCGCGTCGCCACCGAGTTGCAGGCGCATTACGGCGTGCCGGCCGGGCGGATCGAGGTGATCCCGAACGGGATCGATCTCGGGCGCTTCAGCGCCTCCGCGGAGGCCGGCCGGGCGATCCGGGCCGAGTTCGGCATCCCGGCCGAGGCGAAGGTGCTGCTCTTCGTCGGCCACGAATTCGGCCGCAAGGGCCTCGCCCATCTCGTCGGCGCACTCCCGCTGCTCGGCCCCGAATACCGGATCCTGGTGGTCGGCTCCGACAATCCCGGCCCCTATCGCGACCTCGCGGGGGCGCGGGCCCGGGACGTGATCTTCGCCGGCTCCCGCTCCGACGTGCCGGCCTTCTACGCGGCGGCGGACGCGCTGGTGCACCCGTCGAGCTACGAGACCTTCTCGCTCGTCTGCATGGAGGCGATGGCGGCCGGGATCCTGGTCTTCGCGACTGGCGTCGGCGGCATCGAGGATTACCTCGTCGAGGGCCTGAACGGGCATTTCGTGAGGCCGCAGGCCACCCACGTGGCGGCCGTGATCGGGCGGGCCCTGTCCGTTCCGGAGCGCGTCGCCGCCCTGCGGGCCGGCGCCCGCGCCACGGCCGAGCGCTACGCCTGGGGCTCCATCAGCCAGCGCTACCTCGACCTCGCCCGCCGCATCGCGGCCGAGAAGGCCCTGCGCCGCGCGGGACCCGACCGCTAAGCATCATGCCGCCGGCCGAAGCAGCCGGTGCCGAAGCGGTCCCCGGTTCGGCGGTGCCCATGATGCGAAACCAGGGACCTCGGCGGAATGGCCCGATTCAGGTCTGCTTCGGAGCGCGCCGGGTTCAGGCGTCCTGCTTGTCCCGGGCGGGCATCTCGACGGGGCCCACCTGCGCCACGCGCAGACCCGCCGCCATGGCCTGCAGCCGGGTCTGCGGATCCTCCGGCTGGATCACGCCGGCCGACATCACGAGCTTGGCCGCGTCGTCGACGCTGATCGGCACCTCGATCACCTCGGAGCGCGGCAGGTAGAAGAAGAAGCCGGTGGTCGGGTTCGGGGCGCAGGGCAGGAACACGCCGACGTATTCGCCGTTCGGCGGCAGCGCCGCCTGCACGTCCGGCCCGGCCGGTGCCGACAGGAACACCACCGACCACGTGCCCTTCACGGGGAATTCCACCAGGCCGACGGTGCGGAAGGAGGTGCCGCTCGTGGAGAACAGCGTCTCGAAGACCTGCCGCAGGCCCCGGTAGAGACCCGAGATCACCGGCGTGCGGGCGAGCAGCACCTCGCCGAACTCCACCACCGAGCGCCCGACGAGATTCGCCGTGAAGGCGCCGAGCAGGGTGAGCGCCACGAAGGCGATCAGCAGGCCGAGCCCCGGGATGTTGAAAGGCAGGTAATGGTCCGGCAGGTAGGTCGTCGGCACCCACGGCTTGACCCAGCCGTCGATCAGGCTGATGCACCACCACGTGATGTAGATGGTGATGGCCAGAGGCCCGGCGACGATGACGCCGGTGAAGAAGTAGTTGCGCAGGCGGCCGCGGATGCTGACCCGCTTGCGCGCGCCGGAGTCGGGCTCGTGGATCAACGGCGACGGATCCTGCACGCTCTCGCCCTCACCAGCGCAGGCGCCCCCTGCCCGCGCACAGGTAGCGGTTTGCTGCGCCGCGCTCAAGGCAGCGGCCGATGAGCGGCGCGCATTCCGCGGCCTCCGCCGTCCGGGCTCTCGTCGCGGCGGCCCTCGCCGATCCCGCCACGACCTGGAGCCTCGGCGCCTACGGGGCCGCCATCGCGATCGCGCGGGACGAAACCGGATCGGCCGAGCCCCTGCTGGGCCGGCTCGGTTTCACGACCGCGACGGGCGCTCTCGCCTTCGGGGACGTGTCGGGCCTCCGCCCGGTTGCCTACGAGACCGCGCTCGGCGGCGCGGCCTGGAGCCACGCGGTCGCGCTCTGCGTCGCGGCGGAGGGCGGGGACGTCCCGCCCGACCGGGTGACGGAGATCGGCCCGGATGCCGGCGCCGTCCGCCCCCGCGACCGCACGGGGATCCTGTTCGATCTCGGCCTCGGCTCCGGTCCCGGCCCCGCGCGCCTGTGCCTGCGCGGCGCCGATCCGGCGAGCCTCGCGGCCCTGCGGGCGGCCCGCGGCCTGTCCCTCCGCGACGACGAGGCGCGCCTCGCCGGCCTTCTCGCCCTCCCCTGCGACCGGGTGGTGCTGGCGGCGGGCCACCGCGCCGAGGCCGCGCCCGGCTCCACGGGCGCGCGCCTCCAGATCCTGCCGAAGCTCCTGCGCCTGCGGCGCGGTCACGCGGCCACGGCTCCGATCCCGCAGGGCCTCGTGCCGGTCGTGATGCTTCAGCCCCCGCATCCCGGTGCCGGGGGCCGGTTCGACCCCGCCCGCCACGCGGCCTTCCAGGCGCTGCTGGAGACCTGGGGCGATCCGGACCTCGTGGCGCTCAAGCGCCGCGTCCTGGCGGGCGCGGATCCCGGGCCGCTGGACAGCCGGGCCGCCCGCGCAGTAGCGCGCGTCGCCCGGGCGCAGGCCGGCCTAGAGCCTCGCCCGATCCCGTGGCGACCGGGCGAGGCTCTAGGTCTTTGATCGTGACCCATTTTCTACGACGAACCGGGACCCGCTTCGTCGGGACATGCTCCAGCCGGTGCGGATCCCGGCCAAAAGAAAGGCCGCCCTTGCGGGGCGGCCGAAGTCTAGGGAGGAAACGCCCAAAGAGGGCTGCAGGACCACGACGCCATCGCGTCCTGCGGGAGAGAACCTAATCCGAAACCCGCCGGGCCCATGTGCGAGAGCGCACACGGACGAGTCGGGCCTCAGCGCGCCGGTTGGCAGGTCTCGCAATAGAAGGTCGAGCGGCCCGACTGCACCATGCGTCGCACCACCCCGCGGCAGCCCCGGGCGGTGCAGGCGAGCCCCTCCCGGTCGTAGACCCGGAACCTGTGCTGGAACGCGCCCCTGGTCCCGTCCGTGTGGGCGTAGTCGCGCAGGGTCGAGCCCCCCGCCGCCACCGCCTCGGTGAGCACGTCGCGGATCACCTCGGCCAGGCGCTTGGCCGCGCGGGTCGGGCGGCCGGCCGCATCCGCGAGGGCGCCGGCCGGCGTCTCGGGATGCAGGCCCGCCCGGTGCAGGGCCTCGCAGACGTAGATGTTGCCGAGTCCCGCGATCAGGCGCTGATCGAGAAGCGCCGCCTTGAGCGGCGTGCGCCGCCCCCGGAAGAGCCGCGCCACGGTCTCGCCCGAGAGTTCGTTGCCGAGGGGCTCGATGCCCATGCCGGCGAAGTGGCGGCAGGTGGCGAGATCGGCGGCCGGCACGAGGTCCATGAAGCCGAAGCGGCGCACGTCGTTGTAGGTGACCCGCGCCCCGTTCGAGAACGCGAAGCGGACGTGGTCGTGCTTGGACTGGCCCTGCGCGCCCTCGAGGTAGAACTCGCCGGGCGAGAGCTGGCGCCCGTCCGCCAGCACCACGTCGAAGCGCCCGCTCATGCCCAGATGCATGATCAGCGCCTCCCCCGAGGAGAGATCCGCCACGAGGTACTTGGCGCGTCGCGACAGCGCCTCGACCCGCTGCCCGGCGAGGCGCGCGGCGAAGCGCTCGGGGAGCGGGAAGCGCAGGGACGGGCGGGCGAGGTGGATGTCGGTGAAGCGGGCACCGACGAGGGCGGGTTCGAGGCCCCGGCGCACGGTCTCGACTTCGGGCAGTTCGGGCATGGGACTCCGACGGGCGGCGGGGCGGCTGCGCGAAGAACCGCACCCGGAAGGCTTGTCCGCAGATGGTGATTCCGCCGCTCACCCGCTATGGAGGCCACCGCAGGAGGGACCGATGGCCGCCGACGAGACCAGCACCGATTTCGGCTTCTCACGCGTACCCCTCGACGAGAAGCAGGGGCGCGTCAACGCGGTCTTCCGCTCGGTCGCCCGGCGCTACGACCTGATGAACGACCTGATGTCGGGGGGCCTGCATCGGGCCTGGAAGAGCGCGCTGATCTCGACCCTGCGGCCCTCGCGCACGCGGCCGTTCCGGCATCTCGACGTGGCGGGCGGCACCGGCGACATCGCCTTCCGGACGCTGGCGGCGGGCGGGCCGGACACCCACGTCACCGTGCTCGACATCAACGACGCCATGCTCATGGTGGGGCGCGAGCGGGCGGGCGACCGCTTCCCGGGACGCATCGACTTCGTGGCCGGCAACGCCGAGGCGCTGCCCCTGCCCGACACCACCTTCGACGCCTACACCATCGCCTTCGGCATCCGGAACGTGCCGCGCATCGACCGGGCGCTGGCGGAGGCCTACCGGGTGCTGCAGCCCGGCGGGCGCTTCCTGTGCCTCGAATTCTCCCATGTCGACGTGCCGGGCCTCGACCGGATCTACGACCTCTACTCGTTCCGGGTGATCCCGCGCCTCGGCGAATTGGTGGCGGGCGACAAGGAATCCTACCGCTACCTCGTCGAATCGATCCGCCGCTTCCCGACGCCCGGAGCCTTCTCCGGCATGATCGAGGAGGCGGGCTTCGCCCGGGTCACGCACCGGCCGCTCTCCGGCGGCATCTGCGCCATCCATTCCGGCTGGAAGATCGCGTGACGGCCCCCGTCCCGCAGGGAGGCCGCCGGCCTTGCTGAGCGCGGTCATCCACCTCCTGCGCGGCATCGAGGTCGGCTGGGTGCTGGCGCGCGAGGGCGCGCTCGCCTTCGTCGACGCCGCCGCCCTGCCCCCGCACCTGCGCGCCTTCCTGCGGCTCGGCCGCCGGCTGGAGCGCCGCGGCCTCGGCAACGCCGCCCGGCTGCCCAAGGCGCTCACCCGGCTCGGGCCCTCCTACGTCAAGGTCGGCCAGTTCCTGGCGACGCGGCCCGACATCGTCGGCGTGGCGGCGGCCCGCGACCTGGAGCAGTTGCAGGACCGGGTGCCGCCCTTCCCGCAGGCGGTGGCGGTCGCGAGCATCGAGGAGACGCTGGGGCGGCCGATCGGCGAGCTCTTCCTGTCCTTCAGCCCGCCCATCGCGGCGGCCTCCATCGCGCAGGTGCATCAGGCGCGCCTGCGCGACGCCACCGGCGCCGAGCGCATGGTCGCCGTGAAGGTGATGCGGCCGGGCGTGCGCGAGCGCTTCGCCCGCGACATCCAGGCCATGCGCTTCATGGCCCGCTTCGTGGAGGCCCTGCGCCCCGAGGCCGAGCGGCTGCGCCCGCGCGAGGTGGTGGAAACGCTCGCCCGCTCCGTCGCCATGGAGATGGACCTGCGGCTGGAGGCCGCCGCCCTCTCGGAATTCGCCGAGAACATCAAGGACGACACCGATTTCCGGGTGCCCGCCCCGGTCTGGGAACTCACCGGCCGCGACGTGCTGGTGAGCGAGTGGATCGACGGCTTCCGCCTCAACGACCGGCCCGCCATCGTGGCGGCGGGCCACGACGTGGCGGCGCTCGGGCGCACGGTGATCCAGTCCTTCCTGCGCCACGCCATCCGGGACGGCTTCTTCCACGCCGACATGCATCCCGGGAACCTGTTCGTGGATCCGTCGGGGCGGCTCGCCGCGGTGGATTTCGGCATCATGGGGCGGCTCGGGATCAAGGAGCGCCGCTTCCTCGCAGAGATCCTGCTCGGCTTCATCCTGCGCGACTACCGGCGCGTGGCGGAGGTGCATTTCGAGGCGGGCTACGTGCCCTCCCACCATTCCGTCGACGATTTCGCCCAGGCGATCCGCGCCATCGGCGAGCCGATCCACCAGCGCCGGGCCGACGAGATCTCGATGGCCAAGGTGCTCACCCTGCTCTTCGACGTCACCGCGCTCTTCGACATGAGCACCCGCACCGAGCTGGTGATGCTCCAGAAGACCATGGTGGTGGTGGAAGGCGTCGCCCGCTCCCTCGATCCGCGCCTCGACATGTGGAGCACCGCCGAGCCGGTGGTGCGCACGTGGCTCGCGCGCAATCTCGGGCCGATCGGCCGGGTGGAGCAGGCGGGCCGCGCGGCGCTGACGCTCGCCGACGTGATCACCGACGCGCCGGACCTGGCGCAGCGCGTCAAGCGCATCCTGGTCCGCCTCGACGAGTCGGCCCCGCGCGAGGGCGCCCGTCTCGACCGGCGGCTTCGGGCCGAGACGCGGCGGGCCATCTGGTCTACGCTGGGGCTCTGGGCCATCGCGGGCGCGGTTCTGTTGCTCGCCCTGCGCTGAGCACCAGGACCAACGATAACGCCCCAACGATACGCCCGGGAGACACGCCTGATGCCTTCACGCCACCGGCGGACGCACGCCCTCGTCCGCGGCCTTCTCGCGTCCGTTGCCGCCCTCGCGCTTGCCGGGACCGCCGCGGCGGCCGAGCCCCAGCTCAGCGACGGCAAGGTCAAGATCGCCGTGCTCACCGACATGTCGAGCGTCTATGCCGATTCCACCGGCCGCGGCTCGGCCATCGCCGCCGAGATGGCGGTGAAGGATTTCGGCGGGACGCTCCAGGGCAAGCCGATCGAGGTCGTCTCCGCCGACCACCAGAACAAGCCCGACATCGGCTCCAACATCGCCCGGCAATGGTACGACCGCGAGGGCGTCGACGTGATCCTCGACGTGCCGACCTCCTCGGTGGCGCTCGCCGTCCAGCAGATCGCCAAGGAGAAGGGCAAGATGCTGATCGTGTCGGGCGGCGGCACCTCGGACCTCACCGGGCCCGCCTGCTCGCCCACCGGCCTGCACTGGACCTACGACACCTACGCGCTCTCGCACGTCTCGGGGAACGCCGCGGTCAAGAAGGGGCTCGACACCTGGGCCTTCGTCACGGCCGATTACGCCTTCGGCCACGCGCTGGAGCGCGACGGCGCCGCGGAGGTGAAGCGCTCGGGCGGCAAGGTGCTCTCGACCGTGCGGGCGCCCTTCGCGACCGCCGATTTCTCCTCGTTCCTCCTCCAGGCGCAGGGGTCGGGCGCCAAGCTCATCGCCTTCGCCAATGCGGGCGGCGACACCGTCAACGCCATCAAGCAGGCGCACGAATTCGGCATCGTGCAGGGCGGCCAGACGCTGCTCGCGCTGCTCATCAACATCGACGACGTGCACAGCCTCGGGATCGAGGTGGCCCAGGGGCTGCTCCTCACCACCGCCTTCTACTGGGACCGGGACGACGCCACCCGGGCCTTCGCCCAGCGCTTCAAGGCGGCCTACGGGCTGATGCCGACCATGCACCAGGCGGGCGTCTACTCGGCGGTGGGGCATTACCTGAAGGCCGTGCAGGCCGCCGGCACCGACGATGCCCTGACGGTCGTCGCCAAGATGCGCGAGATGCCGGTGGACGACATGTTCGCCAAGGGCGGCAAGGTGCGCGCGGACGGCCGCATGGTGCACGACATGTACCTGATGCAGGTGAAGACCCCCAAGGAATCGAAGAGCGAGTGGGACCTCTACAAGCTCATCGCCACGGTACCGGGCGACGAGGCCTTCCGCCCCCTCTCCGAGGGCAACTGCCCGCTGGTGAAGGCGGCGAACTGAAGGGACGCCGCCACATGGCGGCGCGGCCGGCGAGCGGACCCGGATGATCCGACGGAACGGTTCGATCGTCCGATCCGGTTTCCGGACAGTTGCTTCCGGAAACCGGATCATGAGCCGGCGCGGCGCGGAGCCTTGCTCCGCGCACACCTGGGCAAGCCGAGATCCGCATGGCTCGGCGACGACCTCGGCCATCGCCGAGCCGTCGATCGGAAATCGGATGACTGCCGACGCCGCGCCCGGTGCATTATACCGGAGCCGTCCGGGCCTTCCCCTTGCCCCCTCCCGCACGGGAGAGGGGTGTCCCGCGCCGCATCCGGATCCGGCGCGCTCGCCGAGACACCCATGACCCTTCCCCTGGCGAACCGCAGGGTGCTGCTCGTGATCGGGGGCGGCATCGCGGCCTACAAGGCCCTCGACCTGATCCGGCGGCTGCGCGAGCGCGGCGCGGCGGTGCGCTGCGTGCTGACCAAGGGCGCGCAGGGCTTCGTGACGCCGCTGGCCGCCGCCGCCCTCTCGGGCGAACGGGCCCATACCGACCTGTTCGACCGCGACGACGAGGCCGATATCGGCCACATCAAGCTCGCGCGGAACGCCGACGCGGTGGTGGTGGCCCCCGCCACCGCCAACCTGATGGCGCGGATGGCCGGCGGCCACGCGGACGACCTCGCCTCCACGGTGCTGCTCGCCACCACGCTGCCGATCCTGATCGCCCCGGCCATGAACGTGCGGATGTGGCTGCACCCGGCGACCCAGCGCAACCTCGCCACCCTGCGCGCCGACGGCGTCGCGGTGGTCGGCCCCAACGCGGGGGCGATGGCGGAGGCCGAGACCGGGCCCGGCCGCATGGCCGAGCCGCACGAGATCGCCGACGCCCTGGCGGCGCTGCTGGAGCGGGACCGCGGCACGGGCCCGCTGGCGCAAGGCCCGCTCGCGGGCCGGCACGTCCTCGTCACCTCGGGGCCGACCCACGAGCCCATCGACCCGGTGCGCTACATCGCCAACCGCTCCTCGGGCAAGCAGGGTCACGCCATCGCGCAGGCCGCCGCGGAGGCCGGCGCCCGGGTGACGCTGGTCTCCGGCCCGGTCGCCCTCCCCGACCCGCCCGGCGTGAGCGTGGTGCGGGTCGAGACCGCGCGCGCCATGCTCGCCGCCGTCGAGGCGGCGCTCCCCGCCGAGATCGCGGTCTTCGCCGCCGCCGTCGCCGACTGGCGCCCCGCCGCCGCGACCGACGAGAAGATCAAGAAGGGACCGGACGGCCCGCCCGGCATCGCCCTCGTCGAGAACCCCGACATCCTGGCGACGGTGTCGCGGATGGCCGGGAACCGCCCGCCCCTGGTGGTCGGCTTCGCGGCCGAGACCCACAACGTGGTCGCGCACGCCCGCGCCAAGATCGCCCGCAAGGGCTGCGACCTCATCGTCGCCAACGACGTCTCGGCGGCCACCGGGGTGATGGGCGGCGACCGCAACACCGTGCTGCTGATCGGCCGCGACGGCGCGGTCGAGACGTGGCCCACCCTCGGCAAGGAGGAGGTCGCCCGGCGCCTCGTCGCGCGGCTGGCCGAGATCGCGGCGCCCGCGACGGATGTCGGAGGATGATGCATTATAGCGCAGGAACCGATGCTTGGAGCCGGCGCTTGCGGCATTAGATTTCCGGATTCATGCCGACCGGAGGTGTCATGCCCGTCATCCTCGTCGTGGCGCTCGTCTGCGCCTCCACCCTCGCCGCCAAGGACTGCACCCGCGAGACCGCGCAGGACGTGATCACGGCCCCGGCGCATTCGCCCCAGGAATGCCTGCTGATGGGACCGACGATGGTGGCGGGCGCCGGCCGCAGCGAGGACCGCAGCACCTACGTGAAGACCCTCTGCGAACGCCGGCACTGACGCTGCGGGTTCGCCGGCGATCCGGGTGACGCTACTCCGCCGCGAACAGCCCCGTCAGCTCGGCCGGGGCGGCCTTCGGGTCGCCGGGGCCGGTCTCGCAGCCGAGGCTCGGGATCGCCACGATGCGGTTGCCGCGGAAATCCGTGCGGCAGACGACGGCGCCCCGGCTCTCCACGAAGGCGAGCAGCCGCCGCGCCCGGCCGGGCGAGCGCGAGCCGATGGCCCGGGCGAGCGCATCGTCGGACGGGCACGGGGCGCCGCTGCGGGCCGCGCGGGCGATGAGCAGGAACAGTCCCTGCACCTCCTCCGGCAGGGTGGCGCAGGCGTCGAGCACCGCGTCGGCCTCGCCCTCCTCCGCGGCTCCCGCATCGAGCCCCGCCCGCGCCACCGCGAGCCGGCGCCGGAAGGCCGGCAGGTCGAGGGGCTCGCCGACCCGGCGCATCCGGCAGCGCACGAGGAAATCCTGGTAGAGCACCGCGATCGTGTGATGGCCCGCGTCGGGATCGGCCGCGATCTCGTGCAGGATCGCGGCGAGGGCCGCCTCGCGCTCCTCCCGGGTGAGGGCCGGCACCTCCTCGGGCTCCGGCTGCACCGGGCGGGCCTGCGCCAATTGCTGGAGCAGGTCGGCCGGCGATGAGCGCGGCGGCGGGACCGGGCGGGGGCTCGGCATCCGCACGGGCTCGCCGGCGGCGGGCGTCAGGATCAGGTCGCGCAGGTCCTCGGCGGCGGGGGCGGGCAGCGGCACGAGCTTGGGGCTCGTCGAGCGCGGCGCGGTCTCGACCGCACCGATGCGCAGGGTGAGCGGGCGCTTGGCCAGCGCCGGCCCGAGGGCCACGAAGGAGCCGCGTTCCAGATCGCGGAAGCTCTCGGCCTGACGGCGCTCCAGGCCGAGGAGATCGGCGGCGCGGGCCATGTCGATGTCGAGGAAGGTGCGGCCCATCAGGAAGTTCGAGGCTTCCGCGGCCACGTTCTTGGCGAGCTTGGCGAGGCGCTGGGTGGCGATGACCCCGGCGAGCCCGCGCTTGCGGCCCCGGCACATCAGGTTGGTCATGGCGCCGAGCGACGCCTTGCGGGCCTCGTCCGAGACCTCGCCGGCAGCCGCGGGAGCGAAGAGCTGCGCCTCGTCCACCACCACGAGGACCGGGTACCAATGGTCGCGCTCGGCATCGAACAGGCCGCCGAGGAAGGCGGCGGCGGCGCGCATCTGCGCCTCGACGTCCAGGCTCTCCAGGGTCAGCACCACCGAGACCCGGTGGGCGCGCACCCGCGCGGCGATGCGCTGCAGGTCCGCTTCCCCGTGCGAGCCGTCCACCACCACGTGGCCGTAGCGGTCGGCCAGGGTGACGAAGTCGCCCTCGGGGTCGATCACCACCTGCTGCACGTGAGGGGCGCTCTGCTCCAGGAGGCGCCGCAGCAGGTGCGACTTGCCCGAACCCGAATTGCCCTGGACGAGGAGGCGGGTGGCGAGGAGTTCCTCCAGATCGAGGGAGGCAGGCTGGTTCCCGGCCGCCGCTCCCATCTCCACGCTGATCGTCATCACGGCTCCGCGGTCACCCGAACCCGATCTCTAACACGGGCCGGGCGGAGGCGATCCGCGGGGACGGGCGGGGTCCACAGGACTCCGCGCCGGAGCCGGTGTCAGAACGCCGCGAGCGCCCGCGAGGCCGGTTGCAGCCGCGCCAGCATGCGCTGCCGCCAGCCCTCGACGGGATCGTCGGCGTCGAGGAGCGGGAGCGCGCTGACGCCCCGCGCCCACAGGAAGGCGCCCATCACCGCGAAATCCGCGTAGAGCGGCTCCGCGCCCCCGAGGAAGGGCTGCTGGCGCAGGGTGGCGCGGACGGGCGAGAGGGTGCGCCGCAGGCTCCGCAGCTGCGCCTCCCGGTCGGGGCAGACCGCCTCCAGCGCCTTGCCGAAGCGGGTCTCGCGGGAGCGCCGGAAATAGTCCCGGTCCTGCGGCGCCAGGATCGCGTGGATCTCCGCGAGGAGGAGCGGCGCCAAGGCCGGATGCAGCACGCCGTCCGTCCAGTGGACGAGGACGCGCGTGAGGGCCCGGGCCGCGGGACCGCCGAACAGGCTCGGGCGGTCCGGATAGGCCTCCTCCAGATGGGCGGCGATCAGCGAGGATTCGGCGACGGCCCGCCCGCCATCCACCAGCACCGGCACCGTCTCGCTGCCCGCGAAGGCGATGGCATCCTTCTCGGTGAAGCGCCAGGGCCGGCCCTCGAAGGCGAGGCCCTTGTGCTCCAGGGCGAGGCGGATGCGCCAGCAGAAGGGCGAGAAGCGCCGCTCGGGATCGGCGCCCGCGAGTTCGTACAGGGTGATCGTCACGGGCGCCCCTCCTGTCATGCGGTTTCCGATTGATTGCTCGGCGATTGCCAAGGCAATCGCCGAGCAATGCGGAAATCGGCTTCGCTCAGGCGTGCGCGGAGCCGTGCTCCGCGCCGCGCGGGCTGCCCGATCCGGTTTCCGCGCGGATCGTCCGGAAACCGGATCAGTGCAGCACCATCGCGGTGAAGGGCGGCACGTAGGCCTGCAGCATCACGAGGCCGCCGACGAGGCAGGCGAGCACGATCGAGTGCCAGAACACGAAGCGCAGGATCTTGCTCTCCTGGCCGAAATAGCCGGTGGCCGTGGAGGCGACGACGATGGATTGCGCGTCGATCATCTTGCCCATGACGCCGCCCGAGGAATTGGCCGAGGCCATCAGGATGCCCGAGAGGCCGAGCTGCTCGGAGGTGATCCGCTGGAGGCCGCCGAACAGCACGTTGGAGGCGGTGTCGGAGCCGGTGAGCGCGACGCCGAGCCAGCCGAGCAGCGTGCCGAAGAACGGGTAGAGGATGCCGGTGCCCGCGAAGGCGAGGCCGAGCGTGGCATCCACCCCCGCGTAGCGGGTGAGCACGCCGAGCGCCAGCATCGCCGCGATGGTGATGAGCGAGGTGCGCAGCACCCAGATCGTCTCGAGATAGGCCCGGATCAGCCGGATCGGCCCGAAGCCCATGATGAAGCCCGAGATGATCGCGGCGAAGAGCACGCCCGTGCCGGTGAACGACATGTAGGTGAACAGGAACACCGCCGCTTCCGGATGGGGCTTGGCCACCACCGGGGGCACCTTCATGATCAGGTTGTGCAGGCCCTCGATCTCGTAGCGCCACGTGAAGAGCGGGTTGACCAGGGCCTTGAACCAGCCCGTGCCCCAGATCGCGACCACCACCGAGAGGATGATCCACGGCACCCAGGCCATCAGGATCTCGCGCTGCGAGGCGGAGCGCTCCACCGCGGCGGCGCCGACGGAGGCCGGGCGCGGCGGCGCGTAGGCCAGGGAATCGTCGTGGGTGCGCAGCGCCGTCGAGGTCCAGATCACGGCCGGGTGCCAGACCTTCAGGAAGGCGACGAGCGCCCCCATCGAGACGAGCGAGGCGCCGATATCGACGATCCAGGGATTGACGTAGTTCGAGATCAGGAACTGGGCCGCCGCGAAGGAAGCCCCGCAGACGAGGATCGCCGGCCAGATCTGGGCCATGCCCCGGAAGCCCGCGAAGACCGCGATCAGCCAGAACGGCACCAGGAGCGAGAAGAAGGGCAGCTGGCGGCCGATCATGGCGCCGAGCACGTAGGGATCGTAGCCCGTGACCGAGGCCAGACCCTGGATCGGTGCGCCGAGCGCCCCGTAGGCGACGGGCGCCGTGTTGGCGATGAGCGAGAGGCCGGAGGCCGCGAGCGGCGAGAAGCCGAGCCCGATCAGGATCGCGCCCGTCACCGCCACCGGGGTGCCGAAGCCGCCCGCCCCCTCGAAGAAGGCGCCGAACGCGAAGGCGACGAGGAGGAGCTGGAGCCGCCGGTCCGTGGTGATGCCGGCCACCGATTGCTGGAGGGTGGCGAACCAGCCCTTCTCCACCGTCAGCCGGTAGAGGAAGATGACGTTGAGGATGATCCAGCCGATCGGGAACAGGCCGGTGACGACGCCGAAGCCCGTGGCCCGCAGCGCGAGGCCCGTGGGCATGCCGAACAGGAGGGTCGCGACCGCGAAGGCGAGCACCAGGGCGATGACGGCCGCGATGTGGGCCTTGACCTTGCCGCTCGCGATCAGCGCGAGGAGGGCCACGACCGGGACCGCCGCCGCGAGCGTCGACAGCCAGGCATTCCCGAACGGGTCATAGACCTGGTTCCACATGGCGTTCCTCCTCGTTGTAATGAGGCGGGCGCTTAACAGAGGGTTGTTGGCGCCTCAACGCCCCCGCTCCGCCAAGGCCTACATCCTTCGGGGGGGGTGCGCGCGGCGAGATTTTTGCTGCACCGCACTTGCTGCATCTGCGAACATGCCCCATCTTCCATCCAGTCGGATGGTGACGGGATGGGATCGATGGGCGGGAGCGTGCAGGAATTGCGGGCGCGGCCGGGCGACAGCGAGAAGATCACGATCAATCTCGGCTACGTCGATCTCGGGCACGTGGACCTGCTGGTGCGCGACGGGTTCTACGCCAACCGCACCGACTTCATCCGCACGGCGATCCGCAACCAGATCGACCGCCACGGCGAGGCGGCGCGCCAGTCGGTGGCGCGCAAGAGCGTGGAACTCGGCCTGCGCCACTTCGCCCGGGCGGATCTCGAGGCGGCCCGGGATGCGGGCCGTCCCCTCGACATCCGCGTCCTCGGGCTCGCCACCATCGCATCGGACGTGACGCCCGACCTCGCCCGGGCCGCCATCGCCTCGGTGGAGGTGCTGGGCGCCCTGCATGCGAGCCCGGCCGTCAAGGCCGCGCTCGCCGACCGCATCCGCTGACGGAGGCGCTCCGCCCTCCGCCGCCTCACCGCGCCGGGTCATGCGATCCGGCGCCGGTTCCTCTCGCGTCTGCAAGACGAGGGTCCCTCATGCGCAACAAGATCCTTCCCGGCATGGCCGAGGCGACCCGCCTCACCCGCGCCGGGCGCCTCGGCGAGGCCCTGACCGTGATCCAGCGCGTGGTGCGGGGAGAGGATTCCCCCGCACCCTCCCCCACCCAGCCGGGTTCGCCGCCGGCCCCTCTCCGGCCCGTCCGGCAGATCGCCAAACCTCAGGTCGTCGAGCCGCCGCCCGCCGCCTCTCCCGGGGCCCGGCCGGCCCCCGCCGCGGGCTTGGCCGACGGATTGCCGGGTCTGCCCGAGGGCCTGCGCGACCTCGTGCGGGAGATCGGCCGCCGCGTCGGGCCGCTCGTCGGCGAGCCCGCCACCCCGGCCTCCACCGAGCCCGGGCAGTTCCTCGACCGGCACTTCGCCGCCGCCGCCGGCCAGCGCGCCTACAAGCTCTACGTGCCGCGGGGCTACCGGGGGCAGGCGGTGCCGCTCGTGGTGATGCTGCACGGCTGCACGCAGAACCCGGACGATTTCGCCGCCGGCACCGGGATGAACCGGATCGCCGAGGCCGAGACCTTCCTGGTCGCCTATCCGGCCCAGACGGCCGCCGCGAACCACGCCCGCTGCTGGAACTGGTTCAGCACGGCCGACCAGCGCCGGGACCGCGGCGAGGCGGCGATCATCGCCGGCATCGCCCGGGCGGTGATGGAGGAGTTCTCCATCGATTCCCGCCGGGTCTACGTGGCGGGGCTCTCGGCGGGCGGCGCCGCGGCGGCGAACCTCGCGGCGGCCTATCCGGACCTGTTCGCGGCGGTGGGCATCCATTCGGGCCTCTGCGCGGGTGCGGCGAGCGACCTGCCCTCGGCCCTGCGCGCCATGCGGGAGGGCGCGAAGGGGGCGGTGCCCGTCGGCGACGCCCTGCCCACCATCGTGTTCCACGGCGACCAGGATTCGACCGTGCATCCGCGCAACGGCGCGGCGATCATCGCGGCGACGGGCGCCACCCTCCTGCGCGACGAATCCGGCACCTCGCCGAACGGCCGGGCGTGGCGGCGCAGCATCCTGGCGGATGAGCGCGGCCGGCCGCGCTTCGAGCATTGGGTGATCCAGGGCAGCGGCCATGCGTGGTCCGGGGGCGACGCGGCGGGGAGCTACACCGACCCCCTCGGGCCCGACGCCTCGCGGGAGATGTGGCGCTTCTTCCGGGAGCATCCCCGGCCGCGGCGCTGAGGCGCCCCCTGGCGTCCGGCCGCGATCGGCGTAGCATCCGCGGAACGGTCGCTGCAGGGAGGAGCCCATGACGACCCTGTTCCAGGATCGCGAGCGGGCCTTCGAGGCTTTGTTCGCCCGCGAGGAGGAAATCCGGTTCCGCGCGCTGGTGCGCCGGAACCGGATCATCGGAACCTGGATGAGCCGGCGCCTCGGCCTCACGAACGAGGAGGCCGAGACCTATACGCGGGGTCTCGTGGAGGCCGTCGCCTCGCCCGTCACGGACGACGCGCTGATCGCCCGCCTGCGCACCGAACTGACCGGCCGCGGCCTCGATGCGGAGGCCGCCGAGGTGCCGGACCTGTTCCTGCGCGCCGGCGCCGAGGCGGCGCGGGCCGTGCGGGCGGAGGACCGGGCGGCCTGACGACCCGCACAGGGGATCGCCTCGCGTGTGATACGGTTTCCGGAAGATCACTTTCGGAAACCGGATCACGAGCCCGCGCGGCGCCTGAGCGAGGCCGGTTTCCGCATCGCGAAGCGATCATCCGGAAACCGTATGAGAGGCCGGCCGATCTCCCTCAGAAGAAGGTCGGCCGGGCGGTCGCCGTGTGCTCCTTCAGCACCGTGCCGGAGGCCGGATCGACCTCCTTGAGCACCACGTCGTAGCCCCACAGGTCGGCGAGGTGCTGGAGCACGCGCTGCGCGTCGTCCTTCTGCAGCAGCACGCGGTTGAGCACGCGGTGGTGGAGGATCAGGCGGCGGTCGCCCTCCAGATCCACGTCCACCACCTCGATGTCCGGATCGAGCCACGCCACGTCGTACTGCTTCGCGAAGGCGCGGCGCAGGCGGCGGTAGCCGCGCTCGTCGTGGATCGCCTCCACCCGCAGTTCCGGCTGGTCGGGATCGTCGACCACGTGGAACAGGCGCAGCTGGCGCATCAGGCGGGGCGAGAGGAACTGCGCGATGAAGCTCTCGTCGCGGTAATTCTCCCAGACGTCGCGCAGGACGCCCATCGGGTCGCGGCAGCCGGCGATGTCCGGGAACCAGATCCGGTCCTCCTCGCTCGGCTCGGTGGCGATGCGGGCGATGTCCGTCATCATCGCGAAGCCGATGGCGTAGGGATTGTGCCCGCCGTAATGCCGGTCGTCGTAGGTCGGCTGCCGGATGACGTTCGTGTGCGATTGCAGGAATTCGAGGTAGGCCGCCTCGCTGATCTGCCCCGTCTCGCTCAGGCGGGTCATGATCTGGTAATGCGTATAGGTGGCGCAGCCCTCGTTCATCACCTTGGTCTGGCGCTGCGGGTAGAAGTACTGCGCCACGTGGCGGACGATGCGCAGGATCTCGCGCTGCCAGGGCTGCAGGCGCGGCGCCACCTTCTCCAGGAAGTAGAGGATGTTCTCCTGAGGCAGTTCGAGCAGGGCGCGGCGGCGCTCGGCCGAGAGGTCCGGCTTGTCCGTCTTGGCCTTGGCGGGCAGCGTCCGCCAGAGGTCGTTGTACATCCGCTCCTGGTGCTCCTGCCGCTCGCGCTCGCGGCGCTGCTCGGAGGAGAGGTCGGGGCGCTTCTTGCGGGGATAGCGGTGCACCCCCTGGTTCATCAGGGCATGGGCGGCATCGAGCACCGCCTCGACCGCGCCGTGGCCGTAACGCTCCTCGCAGCGGGTGATGTAGCTCTTGGCGAAGTCGAGATAGTCGAGGATGCCCTCCGCATCCGTCCACTGCCGGAAGAGATAGTTGTTCTTGAAGAAGTGGTTGTGGCCGAAGGCGGCGTGCGCGATCACCAGCGTCTGCATCGTCGCCGTGTTCTCCTCCATGATGTAGGAGATGCACGGGTTCGAGTTGATGACGATCTCGTAGGCGAGCCCCATCAGGCCGCGGCGGTAGCCGGCCTCGTGCTGGGCGAAATGCTTGCCGAAGGACCAGTGCTTGTAGAAGAGCGGCATGCCGATCGACGCGTAGGCGTCGAGCATCTGCTCGGCGGTGATGATCTCGATCTGGTTCGGATACCAGCTCAGGCCGAGTTCCGGCCCGGCGATCGCCTCGCAGGCGTCGTGGATGCGCCGGATCGTGTCGAAGTCCCAGTCGTTGCCGGTGAACAGAGGCTCCCCCGTCCGAACCAGGGCGGGCCGTGGCATCACCCCTGTCGTGGCTGAACTCATCGGACCTCGCAGCTCTCGTTTCGACGCTTCGGGACGGTGCTCGGGGACGGGTGCTCAGGCTCAGGCCGAGGCGCTCTCCTGGCCGGCCTTGCGGGCGAACAGCTCGCGGAAGACCGGGTAGATGTCCCGCCGGTGGTTGACCTTGCGCATGGCGAGCACCGGATTGGCCTTGGAGACCGGCTCGTAGGTGCGCCAGAGCGTGGTGCGGTGCTCCACGAAGCCCGCCCGCGGCCCGGTCTCGTCGCCGACCTCCAGATAGGCGAAGTGCTGGCAGGCCGGCAGGATCGCGGAGCGCAGGAGCTCCTGCGACGTGGTCGAATCGCTCGACACGTTGTCGCCGTCCGAGGCCTGGGCGGCGTAGATGTTCCAGTCCTCGGGATTGTAGCGCTCGGCCACGATCCGCTTCATCTCGACGAGCGCCGAGGAGACCAGCGTGCCGCCGGTCTCGCGCGAGCCGAAGAAGGTCTCCTCGTCCACCTCCTTGGCTTGGTCGGTGTGGCGGATGAAGACGATCTCGACGTGCTTGTAGCGGCGCACCAGGAAGATGTGCAGCAGGATGTAGAACCTTTTGGCGAGGTCCTTCATGTGCTCGGTCATCGAGCCCGAGACGTCCATCAGGCAGAACATCACCGCCTGGGCCACGGGACGCGGATAGGGCTCGAAGCGCCGGTAGCGCAGGTCGATCGGGTCGATGTAGGGGATGCGCTGGCTGCGGGTGAGCAGCCGGTCGAACTCGGCCCGCAAGGCCGCCGCCTCCGGCGAATCCGGGTCGCGGGCCTCCAGGGCGGCGAGTTCCGCCTCCAGGGCGGCGAGATCCTCGGGCTTCGGCCGCTTGAGGGCGATGCGCCGCGACAGCGAGTTGCGCAGGGTGCGGGTGAGCGCGAGGTTGGCGGGCGAGCCCGAGACCATGTAGCCGGCCCGCCGCAGGGCCGGGGTCTCGACCACGGCGAGGCGGCGCTTGGCGAGGTCCGGCAGTTCGAGATCCTCGAGGAAGAGTTCGAGGAACTCCTCCCGGGTCAGCATGAACTGGAAGGAATCCTCCGAGTCCTGGCCGCCCTCCCCGGCCTGGCCGCCCCCGCCGCCGCCCTGGCCGCGCGGCGGACGCTCGATCGTGTCGCCCTCGATGTAGGTCTTGTTGCCGGGCAGGATGTGGTCCTGCACGCCGCTCCCGGGGGCGCGGCTGAAGCGGGGCTCGCGCACCCCGTCCGCCGGGACGGTGACGCTCGCCTCCTTGTCGATGCTGCGGATGTCGCGGTCGCGGGCGGCCTCGCGCACCGCGCGCTGTGCCACGTCGCGCACCCGGCGCAGGAAGCGCTGCCGGTTCGCCAGAGACTTGCCGCCCGGATTGAGGCGCCGATCGATAATGTGCATCAGGCCGAACTTCCGATCACGCCATCTTACCCTACCGGGCGGCTCCCGGCATCAGCAACCGCGTCGCGGGGACGGACCGCGGGCGGCCCGCCCCGACCGGGGAGCCGGCGGCGCCGCCGAGGCGGCGTCCGCCGGTCCCGTCCGGCCCGTCTCAGCCGGCCTGCTTCACGCGCATGTACCACTCGACGAGGCGCCGCACCTGACGCTCGGTGTAGCCGCGCGCCCGCATGCGCTCGACGAACTCGCCGTGCTTCTTCTCCGTCTCGCTGTCCTTCTTCGAGCCGAAGGAGATCACCGGCAGCAGCTCCTCCACCTGGCTGAACATGCGCCGCTCGATCACCTCGCGGATCTTCTCGTAGGAGGTCCAGGACGGGTTGCGGCCGCCGTGCTGGGCCCGCGAGCGCAGGGCGAACTTCACCACCTCGTTGCGGAAGTCCTTCGGGTTGGCGATGCCCGCCGGCTTCTCGATCTTGGTGAGTTCCTGGTTCAGGAGCTCGCGGTTGAGCAGCTGCCCGGTCTCCGGATCCTTGAAGTCCTGATCCTCGATCCAGGCGTCGGCGTAGTCGATGTAGCGGTCGAACAGGTTCTGACCGTAATCGTGGTAGGATTCGAGGTAGGCCTTCTGGATCTCGTGGCCGATGAACTCCGCGTAGCGCGGCGCCAGCTCACCCTTGATGAATTCGAGGTAGCGCTTCTCGATCTCCGGCGGGAGCTGCTCGCGGCGCAGCGACTGTTCCAGCACGTACATCAGGTGGACCGGGTCGGCCGAGACCTCGGTGGTGTCGTGGTTGAAGGTCGCGGCCATGACCTTGAAGGCGAAGCGGGTCGAGATCCCGTCCATGCCCTCGTCGACGCCGGCCGAGTCCTTGTATTCCTGCAGCGAGCGGGCGCGCGGGTCGACCTCGCGCAGGGACTCGCCGTCATAGACCCGCATCTTGGAGAACACGTTCGAGTTCGGGTGCTCGCGCAGGCGCGAGAGCACCGAGAACCGGGCCAGCATCTCCAGCGTGCCGGGGGCGCAGGGCGCCGCGGCGAGTTCGGAGCCGGACACGAGCTTCTCGTAGATCCGCTGCTCCTCGGTCACCCGCAGGCAGTACGGAACCTTGATGACGTAGATGCGGTCGATGAAGGCTTCGTTGTTCTTGTTGGTCTTGAAGCTCTGCCACTCGGCCTCGTTCGAGTGGGCGAGGATGATGCCGGAGAACGGGATCGCGCCGATGTTCTCGGTGCCGACGTAGTTGCCCTCCTGCGTGGCGGTCAGCAGGGGGTGCAGCATCTTGATCGGCGCCTTGAACATCTCGACGAATTCGAGAATGCCCTGGTTCGCCCGGTTGAGGCCGCCCGAGTAGGAATAGGCGTCCGGATCCGCCTGGCTCAGGGTCTCGAGCTTGCGGATGTCCACCTTGCCGACGAGGGAGGAGATGTCCTGGTTGTTCTCGTCGCCGGGCTCGGTCTTGGCGATGGCGATCTGGCGCAGCCGCGAGGGCCGGACCTTGACCACCTTGAACTGCGAGATGTCGCCGCCGAACTCGTCCAGGCGCTTGAGGCACCAGGGGCTCATCAGGCCGGTGAGGCGGCGGCGCGGGATCCCGTAGCGCTCCTCCAGGGCCGGCCCCATCGTCTCGGGGTCGAACAGCACCAGCGGGCTCTCGAAGACCGGGCTCAGCTCGTTGCCGGCCTTGAGCACGTAGATCGGATGCACCTCCATCAGCGCCTTGAGGCGCTCGGCAAGGGACGATTTGCCGCCGCCGACCGGCCCGAGCAGGTAGAGGATCTGCTTGCGCTCCTCCAGGCCCTGAGCGGCGTGGCGGAAGAACGAGACGATCCGCTCGATCGTCTCCTCCATGCCGTAGAATTCCGAGAAGGCCGGGTAGATGCGGATCGTCCGGTTCATGAAGATCCGGCCGAGGCGCGAATCCCGCGCGGTGTCGACGAATTCCGGCTGACCGATCGCCTCCAGAATCCGCTCCGGGGCGCTCGCATACATCAGGGGATCGTCACGGCATGCTTCGAGGTACTCGGTGAGCGACAGTTCCGCGTCACGCCGGGCCTCGTAGCTGCGGGCAAAGGTCTGAAACAGATCGCTCGCTGACGGCATTGGCATTCCGAACCCTCACGACATCGCCAGCTTCATCCTGTCCCGCCTCCATTGCAATCGATATCCCCATGTTTGTCGCAGTGCGGCGAGAGCGGGGAATTGCGGAGGCTGGTCGGCGGACCCGAACGGCGGGAGACCGGTGCGATGCCGGCACCGCGCTCCCGCGGAAAGTTCGAGATCCGCCAAGGCGAAAGCCCGTTCGGCAACAGTTCTGTGACGAAAAGGTCACGCCCGCTGCCGTTCTGAGACCCCGCTCGCCGCCGGGTCACCTTCGCCGCGGAAGGGAAACGCCCCGCGGCAGGCGGACGTTCCTCGCCGCGGCGTGCCTGCGGCAGCGGGCTCGCGGTCCCGCCGCCGCGGGCGGCCTCACAGATCCGTGGCGTCGCTCTTGGTCTCGCCGGCGCTGCCCACCTTCAGCTTGATGGTGCGCACGGCGGTGGAGCCGTCCGGGCTCTTCACCTCGACCGTCACCTCGTCGGTGCCGGTGAAGCCGGCCTTGCTCTCGTAGAACACCGCCTGGATGGTCGCCTCCACATTCGGGCAGCGATAGGTGGCGGGGGTCTTCATGCGCCCGGCCCGCTGGATCAGCGACCCGTTCTTCGGCGGCGTGGTGACCTTCAGCTCGGGCTGCGGCCCGAGCGAGCAATCCTTCTTGAGGTTGGGCACGGCGAGCAGGCGGATCTGCTTGCCCGAGGCGACGCTGCGCTCGAGGGTCTTGGCGCTCTGGGCGAGCGCCGGGCCGGCGAGAACCGCGCAGGCGGCGAGGGCGAGGATGGGGCGGATCATGGCAGGGCTCACTCCGAGGACGCTCCGCGGCGGATGTGGGGAGCCCGCCCGCCGCCGTCGAGGTCCGGCGCGCCGGATGCTGCCGCAGCGGCACGCTCCTCAGTGCAGCGAGAGCATCACGAAGAGGTTGAACAGCCCCAGGAGCGCGATGCCCCCGAGCCAGAGCCAGTAGCCCCGCCCTTCGACCGGATAATCACCGAACATCACCCGCCCTCCTGGCCGGCGTCGCCGGCTTGGCTGGCGTCGCCAGCTTGGCTGCCTTCGCCGGCTTGGCCGGCGCCGCCCGCTCGGCCCTCCTTGCCGGCTCCCCCGCTCCCGGAGGATTGCAGCACCGCCATCACCGCGCCCGTGACCTTGGCGATCTGGGCCGGAGTGAACTCGCCCGCGAGGGCCGTAGCGAGCTGCACCTCGACGCGCGCCCGCTCGCCCGCATCGCCGATCGGGTCGGACGGGATGTCGCGCTCCGCGAGGCCGCAGGCCGCCTTGATGGTGTCGGCGGCCCGCAGGAGGGTGGCCCGCTGCTCGGGCGCCATGTCCCAGAGCGGGTGGCGCAGGCGGGCGATGACCCGGCGGGCGTCGCGGTAATCGCGGTCGACGTTGGTCAGGGCCTCGACCTGGCTCACCAGCAGCACGAGTTCGAGCACGTCCGCCGTCGCCTCCGGACAGGTGCGCACGATGCGCATCAGCCGGGCGATCAGCTGGGTGGTCGGCGAGGCGTGGCGTGGCGGGTCGGCCATCTGCGATGAACGTCCCTCATGCGGTCGGGTTCGGTTCGGGTTCCGCCGCCCGGCGCGGCAGGACGCGGCGCAGGGCCGCGATGCGGTCGCGGCAGATGTGCAGGTCGTCGAGCGCGCGGGTCAGCGCCGCCCGGTCCTCGGGCGCGAGGGGCGGTCCCGGCGTCTCCTCGCGGGGCGGCTCGGCCTCCGCGAAGGCGGCGGGCGCCACCTCCTCGCCGCGGCCCACCGCCTGGACGAAGCGCATGCCGCGTTCGCGCAGGATGCGCTGCACCCCGCGGATCGTGTAGCCCTGGCCGTAGAGGAGCCGGCGCACGCCGCGCAACAGGTCAACGTCGTCAGGACGATAGTAGCGCCGGTTGCCGCCGCGCTTGAGCGGCCGGATCTGGGCGAACCGGGTCTCCCAGAACCGCAGCACGTGCTGCGGCAGGTCGAGTTCCTCCGCCACCTCGCTGATGGTGCGGAAGGCATCCGGGGCCTTGTCGCCGCCGGGCTCCCCGGCGGCCGCGAGGGTCGTCATGTGCGGGACCTCCCGCCTCGGGACCAATCAGCCGGAGCACGGCGCCCCGGCGCGGATCACGATTCCTCCTCGGCCTCCACCGGACCGCCGTTGATGCGGGCCTTGAGGACGTTCGAGGGCTTGAACACCATCACCCGGCGCGGCTCGATCGCCACCTCGACGCCGGTCTTGGGGTTGCGCCCGACGCGCTTTCCCTTGTCGCGCACCACGAAGGATCCGAAGGAGGACAGCTTCACGGTCTCGCCGGAGGCGAGGCAGGCGCAGATCTCCGACAGCACCGTCTCCACGAGGGCCGCCGACTCGGTCCGCGACAGGCCCACCCGCTGATAGACGGCCTCGGTCAGGTCAGCCCGCGTGACCGTCTTGCCTGCCATCCTGACTGCTCCCCGGCGGCGATTCTCAAGAAATCGAAATATGTCTATGATCGGGCACGCTAATCGGGCGCGCCCGCTGGGTCAACCGGATGTTTCCGGAACCGTCCGGCTACCAGCGGATCAGCGCGCTGCCCCAGGCGAAGCCGCCGCCGATCGCCTCGATCATCACGAGGTCGCCCCGCTTGATGCGCCCGTCCCGGCAGGCGGCGTCGAGGGCGAGCGGGATCGAGGCCGCCGAGGTGTTGCCGTGCCGGTCGACGGTGAGCACCACCTTCTCGCGGGCGATGCCGAGCTTGTCGGCGGACGCCTCGATGATGCGGCGGTTGGCCTGGTGGGGCACGAACCAGTCGAGATCCTCCGCCGTGGTGCCGGTGGCCGCGAAGGCCTCCGCGACCACGTCGGTGACCGAGCCCACCGCGAAGCGGAAGACCTCCTTGCCCACCATCCGGAGCTTGCCGGTGGTGCCGGTGGAGCCCGGCCCGCCATCGACGTAGAGCTTCTCGCGGTAGCGCCCGTCCGAGCGCAGGTGGCTGGTGAGCACGCCGCGGTCGCCCGAATGGCCCTCGCCGGGCTGCGCCTCCAGCACGATCGCCCCGGCCCCGTCGCCGAACAGCACGCAGGTGGTGCGGTCCTCCCAGTCGAGGAGGCGAGAGAAGGTTTCGGCGCCGATCACGAGGGCGCGCTTGGCCGCGCCGGTGGTCAGGAACTTGTCGGCGGTGGCGACCGCGTAGACGAAGCCGGCGCAGACCGCCTGCAGGTCGAAGGCGGCACCGCCATGGATGCCGAGCCCGTCCTGGATCTGCGTCGCCGTCGAGGGGAAGGTGTGGTCCGGGGTCGAGGTGGCGCAGACGATGAGGTCGATGCTCGCCGGATCGAGATCCGCCGCGGCGAGCGCGGCCTTCGCCGCCCGGATGCCGAGCACCGAGGTGGTCTCGTCCGGACCGGCGATGTGGCGCTGGCGGATGCCGGTGCGCTGGACGATCCACTCGTCCGAGGTGTCGACGCGGGCGGCGAGGTCGTCGTTGGTGACGACGGTTTGCGGCAGATAGGAGCCGCAGCCCCGCACCACCGAGCGAAGGCGGGTCATTGGGGTGGGGTCCTCCTCCCTCACGCCGAGGCCGTCGCCGGCGTGGCCTCGAGCATGTCGCGGATCGTCCGCATCAGATCGTGACGGGCCATGTCGGTGGCGAGGTCGATCGCCGCCGCGAAGCCGTGCGCATCCTCCGAGCCGTGGCTCTTGATGACGATGCCTTCGAGCCCGAGGAAGACGCCGCCATTGGCGCGGCTCGGGTTCATCTTCTCGCGCAGGGCCTCGAAGGCGCCCTGCGCGAACAGGTAGCCGATCCTCGCCATCAGGGTGCGGCTCATCGCTCCCTTGAGATACGTGGCGATCTGCTTGGCGGTTCCCTCGGCGGTCTTGAGGGCGATGTTGCCGGTGAAGCCCTCGGTCACCACCACGTCGGTGGTGCCGCGGCCGAGATCGGTGCCCTCCACGAAGCCGTGGTAGCGCAAGCTGGGCAGATCGGCCTCGCGCAGGAGGCGGGCGGCCTCCTTCACGGCCTCGTTGCCCTTGATCTCCTCGGTGCCGACGTTGAGGAGCCCCACCGTCGGCCGGTCGAGATCGAACACGATGCGGGCCATGGCGGCCCCCATCAGCGCCATGTCGACGAGGTGGTTGGCATCCGTGCCGATGGTGGCGCCGACGTCGAGCACCACGCTCTCGCCGCGCACCGTCGGCCACAGGCAGGCGATGGCCGGGCGCTCGATATGCGCCATGGTCTTGAGGCAGATCTTCGACATCGCCATCAGCGCGCCGGTGTTGCCAGCCGAGACCGCGGCCTCGGCCTCGCCGTCGCGCACGGCCTGGATCGCCTTCCACATGGAGGACTTGCCGCGGCCGGTGCGCACCGCCTGGCTCGGCTTGTCGTCCATGGAGACCGCCACGCTGGTGTGGCGGATCTCGACGGCGCCCTTGAGGCGCGGCTCGGCCTCCACCATCGGCCCGATGATCGCCTCGTCGCCGAACATCAGGAAGGTCGTCTCGGGATGGTGCTCGCGGGCGATCGCCGCCCCGGGCACCACCGTCGACGGACCATGATCGCCGCCCATCGCGTCGAGCGAGATGCGCACTCTCTGGGACATGGGGACGTCGATGAGCCTCGTTCCGGCGGCGGGGGGACGGGGGGGTGCCGCGGCGCGGCGGAAAATAGCGGCCTGACGCCGGGCCGCAAACGAATTCTGCCGGGAGGATGTCGGCCCTTCCGGCAGGGGCCTCATTCGCCCTTCAGGCGGTCGAGGCCCGCGAAGGGGTTCTCCGCCGCCTCGGCCTCCGGCGGCTCGAAGGCGACGCCGGGCTTGCGCGGATAGGGATCGAGGCCGAGCGCCAGGAACTCCGCGGTCAGGCTGCCGAGATCGACGCGGCCGTTGACGATCGGGTCGGGGATGTCGGCATCCTCGGCCGGGGTGCCCGCGAAGGCGTCGGGTGCGGCGAAATCGACCTCCACCTCCTCGCGCATCTGCGAGTCGAAGGGGTCGAGGGTCACCACGCAGGTTTGCGCGATGGCCGCCTCGACGGTCCCGGTCACCTGGAGCCGGTGGAGCGAGCCCGCGAGGCGGAAGCGCCCGGTGAGGCTGTGGATCGCCGGGAGTCCGAAATCGCGGGCGAGCGCCGCACGCTCCTCCGCATCGGCCTCGACCACGATCTCCTGCCCCGCCTTGAGGGCGCGCTCCACCATGACCGGGCGGGACAGCGGACCGATGGAATCGGGGGTCATGGGAGCGCTCCTGTCGAGAAGGGGGATATGGGAATCCACGCGGGGCGGCGCGACGGGTTCCGATCAGGTCAAGCGGGGCCGCGGAAGCGGGCCGGATCGGGCAGGGCCGGCCCCTCCGCCATCAGGCGGGCGAGGTCCTGCCCCGCGAGGGCCTCGGCGCCGGCCATCACGTAGGCGGCGAGCGGCCGGGCGCTCCCCGCCTCGTCGCGCCCGAGCACGTTGCGGGCGAGCGCCGCCGCCAGCGCCTCCCCGTCGCCCGCATCGAGCGCCCCGTCATAGGCGGCCGCCCGGCCGTAGAAGGCCTGGGCCAGCTTCTTCATGCGCTTGGACACGCCGAAATCGCCGACGCCGAGTTCCCGCAGGGAGGAATCGAGCTGCGCGAAGACCGAATCGACGAGGTCCTGGGCGATGTCCTCGGCCGGCGGCGGCAGGTGCCGCAGCCGGCGCAGGGTGAGGATCACGTGCAGGCACAGGGCCTCGAAGCGGCCCTCCACGGTGTCGGGCACGCCGAGATCGCGGTAGAGGGCCGGCACCCGGGCCGCGTCGTTGATGCGGATGTGCAGCGCCTCGATGGCGCGGCGGCGCCCGTCATCGCGCCGGAACAGATTGCGGATCATCCCTCCTCCGTACCCGAAGCCCTTGCGCTGTCGAGGGGTTTTCGCGAGCAACACCCGTTTCCGGGTATGGCCGAACCTTGGCCGTGCCTTGCCAACGCCACAACCCCGGGGTACGGCAGCGCTCCGTTCCGGCGCAAGGGCGCCGTCCGCTTGCGCTGTTCAGAGGGCCGCGATGCCGCGTCGCTTCATCCCGTCGCTCACCCGCCTCGCCGCGGCAGGTCTCATCGGCCTGTCGGTCGCCGGCTGCGTGATCGGAGAAGAGTTCCGCCGCGGCTATCTCATCGACGAGGCCGCCGTCGCCCAGGTGAAGCCGGGCGCCAGCGCCGAGCAGGTGCTGCAGCTCCTCGGCACGCCCACCACCGTCTCCACGGTGGGCAACAAGTCCTGGTACTACATCAGCCAGAACACCAAGCGCACGGTCATGTTCATGGGCGAGAGCACCGAGGACCAGCGCGTGCTCGCCGTCTACTTCAACCAGGGCTTCAAGGTGGAGCGCGTGGCGCTCTACGGCCAGCAGGACGGCCGGGTGTTCGACTTCATCTCGCGCACGACGCCGACGAGCGGCGGCGAGCAGGCCTTCCTCGGCCAGCTCCTGCGCGGCCTGACCAAGTACGAGCCCTTCCGCAACGCGCAGTAGGCCCCGGCCGGGGCCCCTCCTCGTGCCGCGTGGCCGGCGTCAGCCGACCCCGGCTGCCCGGTCTGCGCACCCTACTCCGCCGCCTGATCGAAGCCCTCGCGCTCGCCCACCCCCAGGAACCCGCCCGACTGGCGCTCCCACAGCCGCGCATAGAGACCGCCGCGGCGGACCAGCTCCGCGTGCCGGCCCTCCTCCACGATCCGGCCGCGGTCGAGCACGATCAGCCGGTCGAGGGCCGCGATGGTCGAGAGGCGATGCGCGATGGCGAGCACCGTCTTGCCCTGCATCAGCGTGTCGAGGGAGCCCTGGATCGCCGCCTCGACCTCCGAATCGAGGGCCGAGGTCGCCTCGTCGAGGATCAGGATCGGCGCGTCCTTCAGGATCACCCGGGCGATGGCGATGCGCTGGCGCTGCCCGCCCGAGAGCTTCACGCCCCGCTCGCCCACCTGGGCGGCGTAGCCCCGGCGGCCCTTGTGGTCCTCCAGATCCGCGATGAAGTCGTGCGCGTGGGCGAGCTGCGCCGCCGCGACGATCTCCGCCTCGCTCGCCTCCGGCCGGCCATACGCGATGTTGTCGCGGATCGAGCGGTGCAGGAGCGAGGTGTCCTGGGTCACCACCGCGATCTGGCGGCGCAGGGAATCCTGCGTGACCCCCGCGATGTCCTGCCCGTCGATGAGGATGCGCCCGCCTTCGAGGTCGTGCAGGCGCAGGAGCAGCGAGGTGATGGTGGTCTTGCCCGCGCCGCTGGTGCCGACGAGGCCGACCTTCTCGCCGGGCCGGATCGCGAAGCTCAGGCCCTCGATCACCCCGCGATCCTCGCGGCCGTAATGGAAGCTCACCTGCTCGAAGGCGATGGCGCCCTGCGTCACCGCGAGGTCGCCCGCCCCCGCCCGGTCCACGATGGCGTGCGGGCGGGCGATGGTCTGCATGCTCTCCTGGATCACGCCGATATTCTCGAACAGCCCGCGCACGGTCTGCATCACCCAGCCCGACATGGCGATGAGGCGCAGCACTAGAGCGAGCCCCGCCGCCCCCTCGCCGGTGGTCATGCGCCCCTGCGACCACAGCGCCAGGACCGCCCCCGCCGTCGCCACGATCAGCGTCGAGTTGAGGAGCGAGAGCGCAGCCGTGGTGGCGGTGATGAGCCGGAACGAGTGCAGGTAGGCGTCGGTATGGGCGGTCGTCGCCTCGCGCACCGCCGAGCGCTCCTCGCGGTCGCGGGCGAAGAGCTTCACCGTCAGGATGTTGGTGTAGCTGTCGACGATGCGCCCGATCAACGCCGAGCGGGTGTCGGCGACCTGGAGCGAGCGGGCGCGGGCGCGGGGCACGAAGTAGCTGGTGAGCCCCGCATAGGCGAGGATCCAGACCGCGACGGGCAGCACCAGCCAGGGGCTGATCGAGGAGAACAGCCCGACCGCGGTCACCGCGAAGATCGCCACGTAGAGCAGCGTGTCGATGAACACGACCGCCAGCTCGCGCACCGCCGGGCCGACCTGGGTGACCCGGTTGGCGAGCCGCCCGGCGAAATCGGCCTGGAAGTAGGAGAGCGAGTGGCCGAGCGTGTAGAGGTGGGTGCGCCAGCGGACCATGTTGGTGGTCTGGGGCACCACGAGCTGGTTCGAGAGCGCCTCGTGCAGCCAGGACAGGCACGGCCGCACCACGAGGACGAGGAGCCCGGCGAGGACGAGGCCGGTGCCGTGCGCCGTCCACAGGGTCGCGGGCTCGGACTTCGCCAGGATGTCCACGAACCAGCCCATCAGCAGGTAGAGGGAGGCCTCCACTGTGCCGGCGGCGAGGCCGACGACGAACAGCACCGCGAGGGCCTTGCGCACCGGGCGCAGGTAGTAGCCGGCGAAGCCCGCGACCGTGCCGGGGGGCTGGCGCCCTTCGTCGAAGGGCGCGAACGGATCGATGCGGCGCTCGAGCCAGTCGAGGAACATGCCGGAGCCTTCTCGGGGAAACGGACCCGGTTAGGTATTCCGCCTTGACGGCCTGCCAACCGGGGGGCGATGCCGCAGGTCTTTACGCCCTCGCCCCGCCATCCGATGCTGCGCCTCGCCCTCTACCAGCCCGACATCCCGCAGAACACCGGCACGATGCTGCGGCTCGCCGCCTGCCTCGGGGCGGCCGTCGAGATCATCGAGCCGGCGGGATTCGACGTCTCCGACCGGCACCTGCGCCGCTCGGGCCTCGATTATCTCGACCACGTGGCGATCACGCGGCACCGCTCCTTCGCGGCCTTCGAGGGATGGCGCCGGGAGGCGGGGATCCGCCTCGTCCTCGCCACCACGGCGGGGGCCCTGCCCTATACGGACTTCGCCTACGGGCCGGACGATTGCCTGCTCGTCGGGCGCGAATCCGCCGGCGTGCCGGAGGCGGTGCACGCGGCGGCGGAGGCCCGCGTGGTGATCCCGCTGCGGCCGGGCCTGCGCTCCCTCAACGTCGCGGTCGCCGCCGCCATGATTCTCGGCGAGGCGATGCGGCAGACGGCCGGATTTCCGGCAGCCTGAAGACTCAATCCGCCTGGGCGATGCGCGTCGAGCGGCGCTGCGCGGTCCAGCGGCCCGAGCAGAGCGAGGAAACCGACCACGTGCCGGAGCCGGAGCTGGCCTGGAGATGGCCGGAGGCCGCACCGCTCGCGGAGCCCTTGCGGACGGTGAGGCCGACGCTCCCGTTCTCGCCGACGCGCCCGCTCACCGTGGCGCCGCCCTCGCCCAGCGAGGCGAGCCGGACGTCCCCGTCCCGCACCGCGAGGGAGACGACGTAGCGGCTGTCGCACAGGCCCGATTCGGTGACGAGCTGCACGGTCCAAGTGCCGTTGTAGCCGCGGCCCTCGCCCGAGAGGGCCGGCAGCGACGATACCAGCCCAGCGCTGACGGTGAGTGCGGCGACGACGGACTTGATGAGCATGAGGTCCCCTCGAATGACACCGGGCACGACCCGGACCGGGCGCGCCTCGGGGTACGACCCCCGTCGCGCTCACCTCGGCGATGGCTTGGATGAAGGGTATTAACCAGGGAGAGCGGGCGGAAATGCGGCGACCGCGCCTGGTTCCAGCTGAAGGACACTACCGGATGGAGGCGTTTCGCCGCGCCGTGCAGCCGCGAAAGCTTGACCTCGTCTGCCGCCGCGCGAGCTTGACTGTGCCTCGACCTGAACTGTCGTTCAGATTTCCGCCATCCGGCGGCGCAGATCGGCATCGGGGAGCGGGCCGGTGGCGGCGCGCAGGTTCGCGGCCATGTGCTCCGGCCGGCCGGTGCCCGGGATCGCGCAGGTCACCGCCGGATGGCTCAGCACGAACTTGAGCAGGATCTCGGCCCAGCTTCCGCAGCCGAGGGCGGCGGCGTAGTCCGGCAGCGGACGGTCCTTCAGGCGCCGCAGCAGCCCGCCCCCGCCGAACGGCCGGTTGACCAGCACGGCGACGCCCCGCTCGGCCGCGAGCGGCAGCAGCCGCGCTTCCGCCGCCCGGTCGTCGAGGGCGTAGTTGATCTGCAGGAAATCCAGGCGCTCGGCCCGCAGCACGGCCTCGACCGCGTCGAAGGCGCTCTCGGTGTAGTGCGAGATGCCGAGGTAGCGGATCCGGCCCTCCTGCTTCCAGGCCCGCAGCGCCGGCAGGTGCGTGCGCCAGTCGACGAGATTGTGGATCTGCATCAGGTCGACGCGATCGGTGCGCAGCCGCGCGAAGGACTGGCGCATCTGCGCGAGCCCGGCCGCGCGCCCACTGGTCCAGACCTTGGTGGCGAGGAAGGCGCGGGGCCGTGCGCCGGATCCGGCGAGGAGATCGCCGACGACCCCCTCCGCGCGGCCGTACATCGGCGAGGAATCGATCACCCGCCCGCCGCCGTCGAGGAGGATGCGGACCACGGCGCCGAGCCGTTCCCGCTCCGCCTCGCCCTCCCCGACATCGAAGCCGAGCCAGGTGCCGAGCCCGATCACCGGCAGGCTCTCGCCGCTCGACGGGATGGTGCGCGTCAGCATGCCGGTTCCCTCCGCCCGCGCGGGCAGGCCCATCGCGGGAAGGCCCGTCGCGGGAAGGCCCGTCGCGGGAAGGCCCGTGGCGAGGGCGGCGGCCCCCTGGAGCACGGCCCTGCGCGTGGAACCCGCATCCATCCCGCTCATCCGGTCTCACTCCGTCGCGCCGCGCCGTTCGCGAAACGCGCGCGGCGCCTCGCCGGTGCCCTTGGCGAAGAAACGGGAGAAATAGGCCGGGTCGGAGAAGCCGAGGCTGTAGGCCACCTCCGCGACGGCGAGGTCCGAGTAGAGCAGCGTGCGCTTGGCTTCGAGGAGCCGCCGGTCGCGGATGAGCCGGCCGGGACTCGCGCCCGTCACCGCCCGGACGGCGGCGCGCAGCCGGGCCGCCGTCACCCCGAGGTCGCGCGCATAGGCGTCGAGGGGCCGCTCCTCCCGGTGGCGCGCCTCCACCGCCTCGCGGAACCGGGCCACCAGCACCGCCTGCGGCCCGGGCTGCTGCGCGAGAGCGCCCTGTGCCGCCCGGCGCTGCCGCAGCACCGCGACGAGGAGCACGAGGAGGTGCCCCTCGATCGCCGCCCGCCGGCCCGGCGCCGCCCAGGCGAGTTCGCGGGCGAGTTCCGCGATGCTCTCGCCCGCCCCGCCCGCCGGGTCGGCGGGGAGCGCGCCGGGGGCCGCGAACAGCCCGGCGAGGTCGGGCTCGCGCCGGGCGAGGTCGCGCCAGTAGCGCTCCGAGAGGGTCAGCACGGTGCCGACGGTCTCGTCCGCGAAGCGGAACCCGTGCGCGGTGCCCGCCGGCACCAGCAGGAAGCAGGGCGCCGCGAAGGAGATCGTCTCGGCCTCCGCCCGCATCACCCCGCCCCCCGCGGGCAGGTGCAGGATCTGGTGCAGGCCGGCATGGACGTGGGGACGGATGCTCCAGCGGTTCGGCCGGCTGCGATCGTCCAGCGCCTCCAAGTGCAGGAAGCGGTCATCCACGTCCCGCGGCGCCTCCCCGTAGAGGAAGAAGTGCGGGATCACAGGCACTTGTGCGGACGGTGCGGGCATCGCGGGCGACGTCCTCCGAGGAGCCGGGGGATGCAAGAAATCCAACTTATTCGCCGCCGCGTCCATCGCCAGGGCGGGGGCGCGGGCGCATCATCCGGCTCGGAGACGGAGGCCGCGCGCCACGAGAAGCGCCGCGGTCCGGGAGACACGCTTCAAGGAGTCGCGCATGCGCACGCAGGTCGCCATCATCGGGGCCGGCCCCGCCGGCCTGTTCCTCGCCCACCTGCTCGCCCGGGCCGGCATCGACGCCGTGGTGCTGGAGCGGCGCACCCGCGACTACGTGGAGGGCCGGGTGCGCGCGGGCGTGCTGGAGCAGGGCACCGTCGCCCTGCTCGAACGCCTCGGCCTCCACGCGCGCCTGAAGGCGGAGGGCCTCGTCCATACGGGCACCAACCTCGCCTATGACGGCGAGATCTTCCGCATCGACATGGCGGCGCTCACCGGGGGCTCGGCGGTCACGGTCTACGGCCAGCAGGAGGTGATGCGCGACCTCTTCGACGCCGCCGGGGCGCGCGGCGTGCGGATCGTCTTCGAGGCCGAGGAGGTGGCGCTGGAGGGCGTCGCGACGCCCTCGCCCACCATCCGCTACCGGGCGGGCGGCGAGAGCCGCAGCCTCGCCTGCGACTTCATCGCCGGCTGCGACGGCTTCCGCGGGGTGAGCCGGGCGGCGATCCCGGCCGAGGTGCTCCGGGTCTTCGAGCGGGTCTATCCGTTCGGCTGGCTCGGCATCCTGGCGGAGGTCCCGCCGGTCAACCACGAGCTGATCTACGCCAACCACCGCAACGGCTTCGCGCTGGCCAGCATGCGCTCGGCCCGGCGCAGCCGCTACTACGTGCAGGTCGGGCTCGACGAACGCATCGAGGATTGGCCGGACGATCGCTTCTGGGACGAGCTGGCCCTGCGCCTCGGGCCGGCGGCCGCGGAGGGGCTGGTGCGCGGTCCCTCCTTCGAGAAGAGCATCGCCCCCCTGCGCAGCTTCGTGGCTGAGCCGATGCGCCACGGCCGCCTGTTCCTGGCGGGCGACGCCGCCCACATCGTGCCGCCCACCGGGGCCAAGGGCATGAACCTCGCGGTGTCGGACGTCGCCATGCTGGCCGAGGCCCTGGTGCAGCACTACGCGGACCGGGATTCGGCCGGCCTCGACGGCTATTCGGCCCGGGCGCTGGCGCGGGTGTGGAAAGCGGAACGGTTCAGCTGGTGGTTCACCGGCCTCACCCACCGCTTCCCCGACATGGACGCCTTCGCCCGCCGGATGCAGGTGGCCGAACTCGCCTATATCCGCGGCTCGGCGGCGGCGCAGACGGTGCTGGCGGAGAATTACGTGGGGCTGCCGCTGGAGTGATCGGATGTCCGGGCGATCAGTTTTGGGCGGCCCGAACCGACGCGCGTGGCGTGATGAGCCCCGCGTCCCTGGCACCCCTTCGCTCCTCATCGGTCGCGAGCGGTATGGCCATCGGAGTCGCCAAGAACAGCCACGCTGAACCCATCGTCCGGAAGCCGGATCACTCTCCCTCCCCGGTGCGGATCAGCTCCCCCGCGACATCGCCCAGCCGCGGGGCGGGCTCGCGCAGGAAGGGCAACGGGCGGCACACGGCCAGCGCGGCGAGGCCGAAGCGAGCCGTCATCAGGCCGTTGAGCACGCCCTCCCCGAGCTTCGCCGAGATCCGGGCGGCCACGCCCAGGCCCAGCACCTGCTGGATGAGGCTGTCGCCCACCGCGACGCCGCCCGTGACCGCGAGATGCGCGAAGGCCGCGCGGGCGAGCCGCAGGAAGCCGAACAGGCCCGGGCGCCCGCCATAGATCGTCGCCACCCGCCGCAGCAGCCGCACCGCCGCGAAGACCACGAAGGCCACGTCCACGATCGCCCGCGGGCTGAGCGCCGTCACCGCCGAGACCTGCTTGGCCGCGTCCGCCACCGCGGCCTTGGCCATGCGGTCGAGAGGGCCGAGCAGCTCGCGCTCGGCGATGCCGAGCCGGTCCTCCACGTCGAGGATCGCCTCCGCCACCGTGTCGAGGCGCCCGCGCGCGGCGGCGAAGCCCGGCCGGTCGGCGTAGAGGGCGGAGACGTCGCGCACCACGGCCTTGGCGGCGGTGTGATCGCGCGAGGCCAGCGCCTCCAGGGCCGCCTCGCGGATCGCCTCGATGCGCCGCTCGCGCAGCACACCCGCGAGTTCCCGCCAGACGAGGGCGAGGAGCGCCACGAGGGCGAGCCCGAGAAGCGCCAGGGCCAGGGCGCCGAGCCAGGGCGCGGCGGAGAAGAGGTCGGCGATCAGCCGCTCGACCGAAAGCCCGATGCCGAGGCTCGCGAGGCCGCCCAGCGCCGAGAGGAGCAGCGTCGCCCAGGGCGGACCCGATCGCGGCGCGACCGGCACCGGCACGCCGTCCGCCGCGTCCACGATCTCGAAGGGCTGCTCCACCACCCGCACGCCGTCGGCGAGCGGGGTCTCCGCGCCGGGGCCGGTGCCGGGGGGCGGAGGATCGGGGGGCAGGCGGAAGGCGCGGGGCTTCGGGGGCTGGCTCATGAGGCGGTCTCAGGCGAGGCGGTCGCCGATCAGGAATTGCAGGGCGCGGTCGAGGCGGATCTGCGGCAGCCGTCCGGGGCGGCCGAGGGCGTCCGGCGGCACGCGCGGCGGGCGGAAACGCGGGAAGCGCAGGGAGCCGGGCGGCACCGCCCCCTCCAGCACCGCCTCCGGCCGCTCGGGCAGTTCGCCGGGGAAGATCGCCGCCTCGGTCTCGCCGTCGAAGACCTCGTCGCCGATCGTCTCGCCGGCCTCCGGGGTGCCGGCCACCGCCTGGAAGGTGTGGGCGCCCTCATGCACCAGGGTCTCGCGGGTCGCCCGCACCGAGGCGAGGGCCACGGTGCCGACGCGGGCGCCCGCCGCCTCCGTGCGCCGCAGGGAGCGGGCGACGAGGAGGCGCAGCAGCGCGTCGAGCCGGTCGTGGCTGGCGTGGTGGAGATGGTCGGCCTTGGTGGCGGCGAACAGGATCCGGTCCGCCCGCGGGGCGAACAGGCGCGACAGCACCGTGTTGCGCCCGACCCGCAGGCTGAACAGGACGCGGTCGAGGGCGTCCTCCAGCTCCGCCAGCGCCGCCGTCCCCGCATCCACCGCCGCGAGCACGTCCACGAGCACGATCTGCCGGTCGATGCGCTGGAAATGGTCGCGGAAGAACGGCGCCACCACCCGGCTCTTGTAGGCCTCGAAGCGGCGCTCCATCAGGCCGCCGAGGCTGTCGGGGGCGGTCGGGCCGGTGAGGGCCAGCGGCGCGAAGGTGAGCGCCGGCGAGCCCGCGAGGTCGCCCGGCATCAGGAAGCGCCCCGGCGGCGTGGTGGCCACCGCCTCCGGCCCCGCCCGTACCGCCGCCAGATAGGCCTTGAAGGCGTCGCTCGCCCGCTCGGCCAGCACCTCGTCGAGGGGCTGGTTCGGATCGAGGCCGCGCAGGGTGTCGAGCCAGGGCGCCGCGACCGCCGCCCGCCCCGGGCGCTCGGCCGCCGCGATCGTCTCCCGCGACCAGCCCTCGTAGGTCTGCTCGATCAGCGCGAGGTCGAGCAGCCACTCGCCCGGATAGTCGACGATGTCGACCATCAGGCTCGCCGGGCCGCTGCGCCAGCCAGGCCTCCGCTCGTACTCGACGGCGAGGCGCAGCTGGCTGATCCGGTCGGTGGAGCGCGGCCAGCGGCGCTCCTGCGTGAGGGCGGCGATGTGCTCCTCGTAGGGAAAGCGCGGCACCGCGTCGTCGGGCTGCGGCACGAGGCGCGCCCGCCGCAGGCGGCCCTCCTGCGAGGCCTTCAGGGCCGGCAGCGGGTTGAGGCCGGTGAGCTGGTGGACGAGGGCCGCCGTGAACACGGTCTTGCCCGAGCGGGCGAGCCCGGTGACGCCGAGGCGCACGGTCGGCTGGACGAGGAGGTCGCTCGACGCCTCGGCGAGGGCGCGGGCGGCCGAGCCGGCCCGCTCGACGAAGCTGGGGAGGGGCAGCACCAGGGGATCGCTCTCGTTGGATGAACGGGGTGGAGGTGGCGCCCGCGGGCCGGCTCCGCAAGGGCGCTCAAGGTTGGGGCGCTCAAGGTTGGGGCGCTCACGGCCGGTGCGGCGTCGGCAGGGCCTCGGCCCGCGGACCGCCCGTCCCGGCCCGCCCGATCGCCGCAGCGACGAGGGCCGGGGTCGCCCGCAGGCGCCCCAGCTCCACCGCCGACATGGCGAGCAGCACCGGGGCAAGCCGGCCGGTGGCGCGCCCGTCCGCGTCGAACAGGCCGAGATCGTCGCCCGCCTTGAGCCCGACGCTGTCCGCGATGCGGGCCGCATAGGCCTGGATGCGCGCCTCGTCCGAGCTGCACAGCGGCGCGGGCGGGCGCCAGGAGAGCGGCAGGGCCGCGATCGAGGTGAGGGTCGGCAGCGCCGCGGCCTCGGCGACGAGCCGGTCGCCGTCGAGGATGCGCGCGGGCGTGACGGCGGCGGTGCGCGCCGGCGCCTCGCCGATACCGGTGGCGATCGAGGGCGTCGCCATCAGCGGGAGCGGCCGGGCGCGGGCGGGCAGCGGGCGGGCAGCCCCTGCGCCGGGCCGCCCGCGCACCCGCCCCGCCATCCGCGCCCGCGCCGACCAGGGCTGGACGCGCAGGGCGGCGTCGGCGACCGGCGCCGCCGCGACCCCGGCAGAGGCCGCGGATGGCTTGATTGCGGATGACGGGACGGGTGCGCGGGCGACCCGGCGCAGGGGCCGTCCGCGCGACGCGAGATAGCGCGCCCGCAGGGTGCGGCCGAGGCCCCGGGGGGCGAGCGCTGCGAGCGCGGGCGAGGCGGGAAGAGCCGCGGCCGGGGCCGGCCGGCGGGCGGCGACGGGCGCGCCGCATTCGGCCGGGGCCCAGCGCCGCACGATGGCGATGGCCGAGCGGCGCCCCAGCACCGTGTAGTAGCGGCGCAGCAGAGCCACCGCGGCATCCGCCCCCTGCCCCGCCGTGGCGAAGCCGGTATGGCCCTCCGCATCGGCGCCGATCTCGCCGTCCCAGCCCGCGCGCTTGATGCACCAGTAGTTGTTGAGCTTGACGCAGCGGGCGACGAAGGCCGGGTCGACCGGCGCCGTCGCGGCGACGAGCGCGAGGGAGACGGGTTGCAGGGAGGCCCGCGTCTCGGCGCGCCAGTTCGAGACGGCGCGGGATTCGGGTCGGTAGAGCGGCGGCTCGGCGAGCGGCGCGGCCGCGGCGGCGGCGGCGGCCTGCCGCCAGCGCGCGCCGGCGCTCGCGAGTCCCTCGCGCGTCAGCGCGGCCGTCGCGTCGGCGGCGGGGCCCAGGGCCGTGGCCAGGGCGAGGAGCGGGGCGAGCAGCATCGGCCGGCTCAGCCCGACCGGGCGGTGGCGGGGGCCGCCGGCGTCATGCGTTCACCGTGTCGTTCCTCCCCGCGCAGGGCCGGCCCGGCGCGTCCCCCGCCGCCGTGGTCACCGGTTCGGCGGCGGCGGCGGCGATGCGAAACCGACGAGCAGACTTGCTCAGGCCGCTCTGCCTGGGAAACGGCCGAGTTGCCTTCCGGTTCAGTCGTCCTCGCCCGCGCCGAGGCTCTTGGGCGTCACGAACCGCTCCAGCGTGCCGGTTCCGGGCCCCGCCTTCGACCACTCCGCCGCGTCGAGATCGATCACCGCGAGCCCCGCCGTCGGGAATTTCTTCGAGAGGGCCCGCAACCCGTCGCGATCCGCGTCGGAGAGGAGGAGCTGGCCGAGATCCTGCAGGCCGGGATTGTGCCCGACCAGCATCAGCGTCGCGACACCGTCGTCCACGCTGCGCACCACGTCGAGGAGCCGCGACGCCGAGGCCTCGTAGATCTGCGGCACCCGCTCCTCGGCGGCCTCGGGCAGGGACGGCCGGACCAGCGCCCAGGTCTCCTGCGTGCGGCGCGCGGGCGAGACCAGCACGCGGTCGGGCCGCAGCCCCTCCTCGGCGAGGTAGGCGGCCATGCGGGGCGCCGCCGCGCGACCGCGGGCAGCGAGCGGCCGGTCGCTGTCGGCCATGCCGGCCGGCCAGTCGGACTTGGCGTGGCGAAGGAGGATCAGGCGGCGCATCGGGTCCTCGGTCGGTCAGCGGCCGTCGCGGCGGCTCAGGAAGGCGAGTTTCTCGAACAGGCCAACGTCCTGCTCGTTCTTCAGGAGCGCGCCGTGCAGCGGCGGGATCAGCTTGCGGGGGTCGCGCTCGCGCAACTGCTCGGGCCCGATATCCTCGGCCATCAGCAGCTTCAGCCAGTCGAGGAGCTCCGAGGTCGAGGGCTTCTTCTTGAGGCCGGGGGTCTCGCGCACCTCGAAGAAGACGCGCAGGGCCTCCTCGATCAGCCGCTGCTTGATGCCCGGGTAATGCACCGCGACGATCGCCGTCAGCGTGTCGGCGTCCGGGAAGCGGATGTAGTGGAAGAAGCAGCGGCGCAGGAAGGCGTCCGGCAGCTCCTTCTCGTTGTTCGAGGTGATGATGACGACCGGCCGCCGCGCCGCCCGCACGGTCTCGCCCGTTTCGTAGACGTGGAACTCCATGCGGTCGAGTTCGAGCAGCAGGTCGTTGGGGAACTCGATGTCGGCCTTGTCGATCTCGTCGATGAGCAGGACCGGGCGCTCGGGGGCCGAGAAGGCCTCCCACAGCCTGCCGCGCCGGATGTAGTGGCGGATGTCCGAGACCCGCGGGTCGCCGAGCTGCGAATCGCGCAGGCGCGAGACCGCATCGTACTCGTAGAGCCCCTGCTGGGCCTTGGTGGTGGATTTGACGTGCCAGGTGAGGAGCGGCGCGCCGAGGGCGCGGGCGACCTCCTCGGCGAGCACGGTCTTGCCGGTGCCGGGCTCGCCCTTGACGAGGAGCGGGCGCTCCAGGGTGACGGCGGCATTGACCGCCACCGCGAGATCCTGCGAGGCGACGTAGGTGTCGGTTCCGGTGAAGCGCATCGGCCCTCCGTCCTGCTGCTTGACAGGACATAAGCGATGATGCGCGCGACGGCGAGTCGGACCGGCACCGCACCGGGTGCGCAGATTAACCTGACGCAATACCGCCGACTAACACAGGTAAAATGACGAAAAAGGGCCGTGCCTCTTCAGCACGGCCCAGTATAGGGAGGAGATCCGCAGAGGAGCCAAGACGCTGCACACTGCACGACGCCAACCCTGCTGTTGCATCGATGGTTCCACCAGCCACGGTTGTGATCGTCGCGGGTCGCGGCAGGCGGCCGGGCCGGGGCCCGTCTCTGGGTCAAGTGGGCCGGCGGGACCGCGGGCGGGATCGGCAGCGGCCCCGCTCGCCCGCGCCGCCCCTACCCCGGCATGGTATGTCCAGCGCACCTGCCGCGATCGACAAGTTTAGGGCGATTGAGTTGCGCACATCTTTCACGAGGTAATGCCACGCTGAAACCAACCTCACTCGGCCTCATTCCTTCTGTGTGAGATTTAACCTGCGATAGCCGGATGGGCGGTGGGGCGCCCTACGTGAGGATATCTGATGCGTCGTGCCGATACTGTCTTTCAGACTGCCCAGACCAGCTCGGAATCGGCCGTGGCACATGGTGTCGGACGGGGGCTGCAGGACGTCTTCGGGCCGCCCCCGCAGGATACGCTGCCGGACCGTCTGCGCGATCTCGTCGATCTCCTGCTCGCCCGCGACGCGGTCGGGCGGCGGGAGGGCACCGCGCACCGGAACGGGCCGCAGGAGCCGACGCAGCTCGTCCTGGTCGTCGAGGACGACCCGGCCGTGCGCGATCTCGCGGTGGCGCTCCTGAAGGAGACGGTGCTCGACGTCATCACTTGCGACACCGGCGAAGCGGCGGTGGCGCTGATGCGGGAGCGCGGCAACGACGTCGCCATGGTGTTCACGGATGTGCGGCTGCCGGGGGACATGGACGGGGTCGCGCTCGCCCGCGCCGTGAACACGCTCTGGCCGGGGGTGCGCCTCGTGGTCACCTCGGGCTACACGCGCAGCCGCGCCGCGGACCTGCCGGAGAGCGCCGTCTACATGCCCAAGCCCTGGCGCGCCCTCGACGTGCTGGCCCAGGTCGACCACGCCGTGCGCCATCCGGAGCCGCCGGTGGCGTGACGGGCCGCGCCTTGTGCGCTGCCGCACCTGGCGGATCGAACCTTTCGCGAGCGCGAACGTCGTCTTCACGCGGCCGCCGCGCCGGCCCGGGCTCGGGCCCCGGCGGCGGCCCCACCCGTCCGGGGGGCACGCCGCCCGAGCGGCCGAAGGGCCGCGAGAGCGGCTCAACGATGGAGATGAGCGATGATCCTCAAGCCTGTCCTCGCCGCGGGGGCCCTGCTGGTCGCGGCCGCCCCGGCCTTCGCGCAGGGTGGCTCCCCGTACAACGCCTCCGGCGCCCAGGCCGGCGGGCCGCGCGCGGGCCTCGAGCGCCGCTACGGCGCGTGGTACGACGAGCGGGTCAACCCCTACGCCGTCGATCGCTTCGAGCGGGCGCCGGTGGTCGTGGTGCCGCGCGGCCGGCCGGTTCCGGGCTACTTCGTGGAGGATTGACCTCCGGTGGCCGCCCGGCTGGCGGCCACCCCGGCTGCACGCCTCGCTCCCGGTCTTTGGTCCGATCCGGCATCCGCTTGATTGAAGCGGATGCCGGATCGGCAAGCCCGCGCGGCGGGCGAGCGAAGTCCCAATCCGCCATCCGGCAGCGATGGCGTTCGCAAGCGCCGAGGGATCAGGCGGATTTGGTATGATACGGTTTCCGGAAGATCACTTTCGGAAACCGTATCAGGAGCCCGCGCGGCGCCTGAGCGAGGCCGGTTTCCGCATCGCGAAGCGATCATCCGGAAACCGTATGACGCGTTTCCTTGCGCCGAACCGGGATCCAGTCCGGCGGGAAGCGCTCTATTCCGCGACCTTGTGGTTGCCCATGATCTCGAGGGCGCGCACCAGCGCCGAGTGATCCGAGCCCCCGGCCCCGTTCGCCACGCAGGCCGCGAAGAGCTGCTGGGCGAGCGCCGTGCCGGGCAGGCTGAGGCCGAGGCTGCGCGCGCCCTCCAGGGCGAGGTTGAGGTCCTTCTGGTGCAGCGCGATCCGGAAGCCCGGATCGAAGGTGCGCTTGATCATCCGCTCCCCGTGCAGTTCGAGGATGCGCGAGGTGGCGAGCCCGCCGGTGATCGCCTCGCGGACCTTGGCCGGATCCGCTCCCGCCCTGGAGGCGAAGAGCAGGCCCTCGGCCACCGCCTCGATGGTGAGCGCCACGATGATCTGGTTGGCCACCTTGGCCACCTGCCCGGCCCCGGTCTCGCCCACATGGGTCACGGTCTTGCCCATCAGGTCGAGGAGCGGGCGCACCCGGGCCACCGCCTCGGCGCTGCCGCCGACCATGATCGAGAGCGCGGCGTTCTTGGCGCCGACCTCGCCGCCGGAGACCGGCGCGTCCACGTAGGTGCCGCCCTTCCCGGCGATGCGGGCCGCGAAGTCGCGGGTGGCGATGGGCGAGATCGAACTCATGTCGACCACCACCGTGCCGGGGCGGAGCCCGTCGGCGACCCCGTCCTCCCCGAACAGCACCAGCTCCACGTCCGGCGTGTCCGGCACCATCAGAATGACGACGTCGGAGCGCTCCGCCACCTCGGCGGCACTCTTGCAGGCGCGCCCGCCCGCCGCCACGAGGTGATCGGGCACGCTGCGGCGGCTCTTGAGGTGGAGCGTGTGCCCGCCCGCGATGAGGTGCCCGGCCATGGGCGCGCCCATGATGCCGAGCCCGATGAATCCGACGTCCATGCGAATCCTCCCTGCGATGGTCAGAGGCCGGCGCGGAAGCGCGCGGCCAGCGCCTCGGAGCTGCGCGCGAGCAGTCCCAGATCCGAGCCGATGGCGGTGAAGCGCGTGCCGGCGGCGGCGTAGCGGGCGGCGAGTTCCTCGTTGGCGGTGAGGATGCCGGCCGCCTTGCCGGTCGCCCGGATGCGCCCGATGGTCTCCTCGATCACCGCGACGATGTCGGGGTGGTTCTGGCGGCCAAGATAGCCGAGGCTGGTCGAGAGATCACCCGGGCCGACGAACAGGCCGTCGACGCCGTCCACCGCCGCGATCTCCTCCAGGTTGTCGAGGGCGCGGCGGGACTCGACCTGCACCACGACCGCGATCTCGGCCTCGCAGCGGGTGTGGTAGTCCGGGATGCGGCCGAAGCGGGCGGCGCGCGGGGCCTGCGAGAAGCCGCGGATGCCGTTCGGCGCGTAGCGCGTCGCCGCCACCGCCCGGCGGGCCTGCTCGGCATCGTCGATGTTGGGGATCATCAGCGAGGTCGCCCCCGCATCGAGGATGCGCTTGATGGTGATGGGATCGTCGCTCGGCACCCGCACTACGGCGGAAGCGCTGCCCTCGGCCATGGCCTGGAGCTGGCCGTAGATGTCGCGCAGGTCGTTGGGCGAGTGCTCCATGTCGAGGAGCAGCCAGTCGAAGCCGGAACCGGCCACGATCTCGGTGGTGATCGCACTCGCGAGGCTGCACCACAGGCCGATCTGCTGACGGCCCTCGCGGAGCCCGGCCTTGAAGCGGTTGGTGAGGATGTCCATGGTCGCTCTCTCCGGATCGTTCAGTACGAGAATCCTTCAGCGCACCAGGCAGGGGCGCTTGGGGTCGAAGGTCCAGCCGGGAATCAGGAACTGCATCGCCGCGGCGTCGTCGCGGGCACCGAGACCGTGGCGCTCGTAGAGGGCGTGCGCCTCCTCCACCGCCGCCCAGTCGAGCTCGATGCCGAGCCCCGGCCGCTCGGGCACCCGCACGAGGCCGCCCCGGATCCGCAGGGGCTCCCGCGTGAGCCGCTGGCCGTCCTGCCAGATCCAGTGCGTGTCGATGGCCGTGACCCGGCCGGGCGCCGCCGCCGCCGCGTGGGTGAACATGGCGAGCGACACGTCGAAGTGGTTGTTCGAGTGCGAGCCCCAGGTGAGGCCGTGGTCGCGGCAGGTCTGAGCCACGCGCACCGCGCCCGCCAGCGTCCAGAAATGCGGATCGGCGAGCGGAATGTCGACGGCGTGAAGCTGCACCGCATGGGTCAGCTGCCGCCAGTCGGTGGCGATCATGTTGGTGGCGGTGGGCAGGCCGGTGGCCCGGCGGAACTCGGCCATGATCTCGCGGCCCGAGAAGCCGTTCTCGGCCCCGCACGGATCCTCCGCGTAGGCGAGCACGTGCCCCTGGCCCCGGCAGAGCCGGATCGCCTCCTCCAGCGACCACGCCCCGTTCGGGTCGAGGGTGACGCGGGCGGCGGGGAAGCGCTCGTGGATCGCGGTCACCGCCGCGATCTCCTCCTCGCCCCGCAGCACCCCTCCCTTGAGCTTGAAATCGTTGAAGCCGTAGGCTTCGTGCGCGGCCTCCGCGAGGCGCGCCACGGCCTCCGGCGTCAGCACCTCCTCGTCGCGCAGGCGCAGCCAGCCGTCGCCGGCCTCCGGCTCGCGATACGGCAGGGTCGTGCGGCGGCGATCACCGACATAGAACAGGTAGCCCAGCATCTCGACCGCGTCGCGCTGCTGGCCCTCGCCGAGGAGCGCGGCCACCGGCACGTCGAGGAACTGGCCGAGCAGGTCGAGAAAGGCGGCTTCCACCGCCGTGACCGCGTGGATGGTGACGCGCAGGTCGAAGGTCTGGAGCCCGCGCCCGCCGGCATCGCGGTCGGCGAAGCGGGCCCGCATGCTGGCGAGCACCCGGTTCCAGGCGCCGAGGGGCTGGCCGATGACGAGGTCGCCGGCCTCCTCCAGGGTCCGGCGGATGCGCTCGCCGCCCGGCACCTCGCCGAGCCCGGTGGCGCCCGTCGAATCGGTGAGGACCACGAGGTTGCGGGTGAAGAACGGCCCGTGCGCGCCCGACAGGTTGAGCAGCATGCTGTCGCGGCCGGCCACCGGCACCACCCGCATGGCGGTGACGACCGGCGTGGATGAGGGGCCGCGCGTGCGGCCGGCATGGGTCTCCATGGCGTGCTCCCGGACCACGGCATCTGGCGCGCCGTGCTTGATGCCCATCTAGGCCCACCCGGCGATGCTCGTCCAAGCCAAAGGCTGAATGGATCGATGCGGCGCGGGCATCGCTCAAGGCCCGGCCCCCGCCTCCACCAAGCGGACGAGCGGGGCGATCAGCGGATTGTCGTGGTCGCGTCGCCACGCGAGGACGAGCTCGACCGGCCGCGGCCGCGCCAGGGCGAGGGGCCGGTAGGCGACACCGTCGAGGCGCAGGCGCTCGGCGGCCTGCGGCACCAGGGCAAGGCCGAGCCCCGCCCGCACCAGGGCGAGCATGGAATGGATCTGGGCGAGCTGCTGCACGGTGTCGGGCTGGATCCGGGCCTCCGCGAACAGGCCGGCGACGAGGTCGTAGAAGTAGCGCGCCTCGTGCGGCGCATAGGCGATGAAGGGCAGGCCGTCGAAATCCCCCAGGGCCAGGGCCTCGCGCGCGGCGAGCGGATGGCCGGCGGGGAGCGCGGCAACCAGGGGCTCGGCGCGGGCGCGCACGGAATCGAGTTCGGGATGGGTGACCGGTGGGCGCACCAGGGCGGCGTCGATGCGGCCGGCGAGCAGCTCCTCGATCTGGTCCTTGGTCACCATCTCGCGCAGGGCGAGCGTCACGTCGGGCAGCGCGGCACGGCAGGCGGTGACGAGGTTCGGCAGGAAGTCGTAGGCCGAGGCCGCGGTGAAGCTGAGCTTGATCGTGCCGGCCCGGCCGGCCGCGACCTGCCGGGTGACGTGGGTGGCGGCCTCGGAGAGGCGCAGGATGCGCACCGCCTCGGGCAGGAAGCTGCGGCCGGCGGCGGTGAGGCGCACGGAGCGGCTGGAGCGTTCGAGGAGCTGCACGTCGAGGACGCGCTCCAGCACCTGGATCTGCCGCGACAGGGGCGGCTGCGTCATGCTGAGGCGAGCTGCCGCCCGGCCGAAATGCAGCTCCTCCGCGACGGCGACGAAGCAGCGGATCTGGCTGAACTCGAGCACGCGCGCCTCCGGCCGCTCCGGATGTCCCATCCGAAGGGGTCACGATAGCGCGTCGTGCCGCGGCCCGAAACGTGGACGCCGCGCCGGGCGGCCGAGCGCTGGCAGGGTCGCTTGGCGGAGGGCGCGGTCAATCGACGTAGGAGACGCCGAGCTTGCGGCCCTGCCGCCAGCGGATGCGGCACCCGCGGTCGATCCGCAGCGACTCGACGACGATGCGGAAGAGCGGCGGCACCTCGGCCTCCGGTTCGACCTCCAGCATCAGGCCGAGCGCGGTGCGGTTCCAGACCAGGCAATCGATCGGCTCGCCATCCGCGGGCCGGATCAATCCCAGTTTGAAGGCATCCATCCGGTAGGTCGTCCGGCGATCACTGGTCATGGGTCCGGTTCCGCTGCGCACGAACCGACCA
>NZ_JBHZEO010000001.1:5012500-5605000 GCF_042748905.1 Methylobacterium carpenticola | reverse complement strand
GATCAACTTGTCAAAGAGCTCGCTTCACAGACAGCCAAGCCGACCCGGGTAACCCACCCGAACCTGACCCCTGGCCTGTCGGAAAGAAGCAGAAGCGCCCGGGCCGCTCTTGCGTCGCGGCCGGCGCCGATGGGTGGTCGTATACGGCCCACCTCCCCGCCCGTCAACTCCCTTTTTGAACCTTCTGCGACGCCCCCTCCCCCACCCGGTGATCCGTGCCGTGCGCTCACGCGCGCACGGCACGGATCAGCCCGCAGGCCTCGCGCGCCTCCACCCCGGCGGCCAGCCGGGCCGCAAAGGCGTCGGGGGGCATGGCGCGGCCGAAGAGGAAGCCCTGGCCGTGCTCGCAGCCCATCCGCAGCAGGGCCGCTACATGGTCGATCGTCTCGATTCCCTCGGCGACGACGTCGAGGTCGAGGCGCTTGCCGATCGACAGCACGGCCCCGACGATGGCCTCGTCGTGCGGCTCGGACAGGAGGTCGTGCACGAAGCTGCGGTCGATCTTCAGCTTGGTGAGCGGGAACCGCTTGAGGGTGCTCAGCGCCGCGTAGCCGGTGCCGAAATCATCGAAGGCGATACCGACGCCGCGATCCCGGAGGGTGCGGATCGGATCGAGATCCGTCCCGTCGTTCTGGAGGGCGATGGTCTCGGTGACCTCCAGTTCGAGGACGGAGGGCGGCAGGCCGTAACGCGCCAGCGCCTCCTCGATCACCTGGCTCAGGGTGCCGGCCCGGAACTGGGCCGCGTAGAGGTTGAGGGCGACGCGGATCGGGGGCAGGCCGGCGGCGCGCCAGGCGGCGATCTGCCGGCAGACCTCGTCGACGGTCCACCAGCCGAGATGCAGGGCGAGCGTGCTCGACTCGACCGCGTGCAGGAAGTCCCCCGGATAGAGCAGGCCACGCTCCGGGTGCTGCCAGCGCACCAGCGCCTCCGCGCCGACGATCTCCCCCGTGCGCAGGGCCACCTGCGGCTGGTAGTGCAGCACGAGCTCGCCCTGCTCCAGGGCGCGCCGCAGCTCGTTCTGCAGGGCCCGGCGCGAATCGATCTCCGCCCGCATGGCCGGGTCGTAGATGCGCATGCCGCGCCCCTCCCCGTGCCGGGCCCGGCTCAGGGCGAGATCGGCATTCGCCAGGACCCCCTCGGCATCGCGCCCGTGCAGCGGCCCCACCGCGATGCCGAGGCTCAGCCCGAGATGCACGGCGTGGCCGCCGATCGTGAAGGCCGTCGCGAAGGCGTCCTGCAGCCGGGCGGCGAGGGCGAGGATCCTCGCCGGATCCTGATCCGGCACCATCACGGCCACGCGGTCGACGTCCCAGCGCGCCACGGTGGCGGAACTGTCCAGGGCCGCGAGGAGCCGGATGCTCGCCGCCTGGGCGAGGGCATCGCCGAAGGCCGGACCGCGATCCTCCGCCACGTCCCGCAGCCCCTCGAGATGGAGGAGCAGCGCGGCGGCGGCCCCTTCGATGAGGCGGGCCGCCAGGATTTCGGTGAAGGTCCGGCGATTCGGCAGGCCGGTGACCGCGTCGTGATCGGCGAGAGTGAGGAGGTGCCCGCTCCGCTCCGGGCGATCGGAGACGGCGCGGATCACCGCCCCCATCCCGACGCCGTCGGCACCGCTCCAGGCCGAGAGCGTCAGCTCGACCGGGATCTCGGTGCCGTCCCGGCACAGGCCGACGACCCGGATCGTCTTGCCGACGAGGTGCGAGCGTCCTTGGCCGGGGATGCAGGCCATTCCCTCCCGGCCGGCCCGGAGCCGCTCCGGCACGATGATCGCGACCGGCCGTCCGAGCATCTCGCCGGGACCGTATCGGAAGAGCCGTTCGCCGGCCCCGTTCACGAAGGTGATGCGGCCCGCCTGATCCACCGAGAGCAGCGCGAGTTCGGTCGCGGCGGCGAACCGCGTCACATCCGCGTCCCGCAGCCGCTCGCGGCGCAGGTCGAACTGCGCCATCACGATGCGCGCCAGATCCGCGAGCCGCCCGCGCTCCATCGCCCCGAGACCGGCGCGCGGCGCGGGATCGAAGACGCAGATCGCCCCGATGCGCTGCCCGTTCGGCGCGATCAGCGGCGCCCCCGCGTAGAAGCGCACCCCTTGCTCGCCCCGCACCAGCGGGGTGTCGCGGAAGCGCGGATCGGCGGCCGCGTCGGGCACCACCAGCACCGCGTCGCTGCGGATGGTGTGATCGCAGAACGAGGCCGACCGGGGCATCTCCCCCATGTCGAGCCTGAAGTCGAGCCCGAAGCGGGCCTTCACCCACTGGGTGTCCTCGCCGATCAGCGTCACGGCGGCCCAGGACGTCCCGCAGAGCGCCGCCGCCACCGCCGCGATGCAGTCGATCTGCGGCTCCGGCGGCGTGGCCGCCACCCGATACGTGGCGAGTTCACGCAGCCGGTCTTCCTCGTCCTGTCCGGCGAGGCCTGCGCACACGATGGGATCGATCATGCCTCACGTATCCACTGAGCCGCGACCGGAGCGGCCTTTGGATCAGTGTTCCGTGCCAGGCGTTAACATATGATTTTGTTTGTGAACGACCAATCTAAGCTGATCAAGAGAGGCGGCGTGCCACCGCCCGATGACCGTCGTCATCCGGAGGGCCGTACGGGCCGCGCCTGCGGCACCCGATGTCCATCATGTCGTTCGGATGAGGGAGGATGGGCCGGCATTCCGCGTCCGGGCGATCCTCGATGGCGACCGGTTCGTCCGGCCACCTGGGCCCGCGCCTCCGCCCGCGGCGGCCCGTCAGTGGACGGAGCGGGCCGCGGCTGCGTCCTGCTGCACGTGCTGGGTCTGCTGGCGGGCCTGCTGGATGATCGAGGCCTCGTAGAGTTCGGCCTGGGCGCGGGTCAGGCCGCTCACCAGCACGCTGGTGCCGCGATACACCGTGTAGGTTCCATCCTGGGTGGGCTTCACCCGAATGGCATCGTGAGTGGTGACAGCGTCTGAAGCCATGCGAGGCCTCCCCCTGTGCGCTGGATTTCGCGAACGTTCCGCGATGAACGGGACGTTAACGAAATGCGGCCGCTGCGCAAGGGCCGAACGATAGTCTTGCCCGGTTCTCGACACCGATGCGGCGGAACCTGCCGAAAAGTCCAAGACGACCTGAAAGCCGGCATCGGGAGAGCTTGCCCGGCAAAATGACGGCCGACCCGGCGCGGATCATGCCGGAAACCAACGACTTAGCGCGTCGCGCGCCCGCCCTCAGGACGGCGCCCGCTCCGTCGGCGCGAGGGCCGAGGGCGACAGGTCGTGGGGCGCGCCGGGCAGGGTCCACCAGCCCACCGCCGATTGGACGGCGAGGGTCATCACCACGAGCAGCACCGTCGTCAGCGCGTGCCGGCGGAAGGTCGGAGCCGGCTTGGAGGGGGCGCTGCCCGCGGTGATCTCCAGGGGATCCGGCTCGAGCGGAAGCAGCGAGGTGTAGATCCCCGCGGGCTGGCCGGACGGCCGATGGAAGGGTCCAATGCTGAACATCGGCAACTCCTGTCGAAGACCCCTGGGACGCGGGTCATCGGATCGCCAGAAGATTAACAGATGCTGAACAAAGAGCCACCCCTCCCCCTGGATCCCGGCTAAATAGCGGTCAGACAGCGCTTTTTTTACTCGCGGTGCGGCGGCCGCGGCCGGTGCGGAGCCGGTCAGGCCTTGCGAATCCGGTCCCGGCCGAGGCCGCGCTTGGCGATCTCGTCGAGGTAACGGGCGAAGCGCTCCTCCTGTTCGAGGCCGAGGTCGCGCAGGTAGGTCCAGGAAAAGATGCCGGTGTCGTGCATGTCGTCGAAGGCGAGCTTGACGGCGTAGTTGCCGACCGGCGTGACCGACAGGATCTGAACCTCGCGCTTGCCGCCGATCCACTGGCGCTCCGAGGGCGCATGGCCCTGCACCTCGGCCGAGGGGCTCTCGACCCGCAGGTATTCCGCCGGGAGCGCGAAGCTCGCGCCGCTCGCGAAGCTCACGTGCAGCACCCGCTTGTCCCGCGACAGGCGGATCTCGGTCGGCCAGTCGGCATCGGTCATGGCGGCTCTCCTCGGAAGCTGTCTCGGGTCGGGCTCTCGGAACGGCGCGACTCCCCGTCGACGGCCCGCACCGGAGCGAGGGCCCGCGCCGGCTTGCCATGCCGGCTTACCATGACGGCTTGCCAATGCCGGCTTGCCCGCCGCGGCCCGAAACCTCATATGCAGGCTTCGACGCGGCCGCCAGACGCCGCGCGGCCCGTCGCTGCCTGAGGAACCATACCCGCCATGTGGGGTCCCCCCGACGAGACGACGCGTCCCGCCCCCTCGCGGCCGGCGCCCCTGATCGACCCGTTCCAGCGGGCGATCACCTATCTGCGCGTCTCGGTCACGGATCGCTGCGACCTGCGCTGCGTCTACTGCATGGCGGAGGACATGACCTTCCTCCCCAAGCGCGACCTCCTCACCCTGGAGGAGCTGGACCGGGTCTGCTCGGTCTTCGTCGCGCGGGGCGTGCGCAAGCTGCGCATCACCGGCGGCGAGCCGCTGGTGCGGCGGGACATCATGCGGCTGTTCCGGGGGCTCTCGCGCCACCTCGCCTCCGGCGATCTCGACGAGCTCACGCTCACCACGAACGGCACCCGGCTCAAGCAGCACGCGGCCGAACTTGCGGATCTGGGCGTGCGCCGCGTCAACGTCTCACTCGACACCCTCGATCCGGACAAGTTCCGGGCGATCACCCGCCGGGGCGACCTGCCGCTGGTGCTCGACGGCATCGCGGCGGCGCAAGCGGCCGGGATCCGGGTCAAGATCAACGCCGTGGCACTCAAGGGCGTGAACGAGGACGAGATCGTCCCGATGCTCGCCTGGGCCCACGGCAAGGGCATGGACATGACCCTCATCGAGGTCATGCCGCTCGGCGAGATCGAGCCCGACCGGGTCGACCAGTTCCTGCCCCTGTCGGTGGTGCGCGAGCGGCTCGCGGAGCGCTTCGCCCTGACGCCGCTGCCGGACCGCACCGGCGGCCCGGCCCGCTACGTGCGGGTGGAGGAGACCGGCGGGCGGCTCGGCTTCATCACGCCGCTCACCCACAATTTCTGCGAGAGCTGCAACCGCGTGCGCCTGACCTGCACGGGGCAGCTCTTCATGTGCCTCGGCCAGGAGGATGCGGCGGACCTGCGCGCGCCGCTCCGGGCCTCCCCGGACGACGCGCTGGTGGCCGAGGCGATCGCCGAGGCGATCACCCGCAAGCCCAAGGGGCACGACTTCGTCATCGAGCGGGCCGCGCGGCCCGCCGTGCCCCGGCACATGAGCACCACCGGGGGCTGAAGCAGAAACGCATCGGGCCATTCTGCGTCAGGTCGTTCGTTTCCCTCAGTGTCGCCGCCGAACCGGGGACCACTTCGGCGCCGGCCGCCTCGGCCGGCGGAATGATGCTGAGGCTCCCGGCGCGTCAGATCCGGTAGGCCATGCGCAAGCCGCCCCAGTGCCGCCCCTGCACGCGGATGGGGGCGGAGATCTCCCGCAGCGGCGCGGACCCGCCCTCCTCCGGGCGCATCTGCACCAGGAAGGCGCGCATCGAGCGGGCGGCGGCGAGCCCCACCGCATCGTCGTGGAAGCACGGGTGGCGGGATGCCTGCGCGCCGCGGCCCCGATGCACCGGTGCGTAGCCGTTGCGGTCGACCGCGAAACAGGCGGCGAGGCGCTCGTCGGCGAGGAGCGGCGGCTCCAGCAGGGGCGGCAGCACCTCCGCCAGTACCGGGCCGGCGGCGGTGAGGACGCGGGGCGGCTCGCGGCCCGGCACCGGCGCATACGCCGCACCGAACAGGGCGTCCCAGGTGAGGCGGCCCGCGGCGAGCAGCCCCTCCAGGGCCCGCGCCACCTGCGCGGCGAGGTCCTGGGCGCGGGCGACGAGGGGGCGGTGGGCCGCCTCGACCTGCGCCAATGCCAGGGCGCAGCGCGCGGCGTCCTCGGCCCGCGCGAAGGCGCAGTGCCAGCCCCGCGGACTGATCCCCACCACGGTGACGCCGAGCCGGCCGATGCCGCGCACGTCGAGGGCGAGCACGGCACCGGGTCCGGCCGCCTGCCCCGCGGGCGGCGCCAGCAGCAGCCCGCCCGCGCCGAGATCGAGGACGCGGCCGAGGCCGCTCGGCCCCACCCGCGCCGGCAGGTCGACCGGGTAGCGGTCGTGGCGGCGCCGGTCGCCGATTTCCGCCTGCCGCAGGGCCGCGACGATGCGCGGGCCGACCCGGGCGAGGTCGCCGGCCGCGGTCTCGGCCGCGACGGCCCGCTCGGCGGCCCCGTCCGCGGCGGCGAGAGCCGTCCGGGCCCCGGCGTCGAGCCGGACGGCATCCGCCGCGAGGGCGCGGGCCGTCCCGGCGATCGTCCCGGCCCGCTCGGCCTGGCTGCGGCTCGCCGCCTCCAGCGTCGCGAGCACCGGCCGCAAGCCCGCCACCGAGGCCGCCGCCGTCTCGGCCGCCCCCGTGGCGTCCCGGGCGCCGGCCTCGAAACGGTGGCCGAGCCGGCGGATCGCCTCGCCGGCCCGGACGCCCTCGGCCGAGAGGCGGGCCGCGTCCCGCGCCATGCGGGCGCAGCCCGCCCCGGCCTCGCCGAGGCGCGCCGCCTCGATCGTGGCGTGCAGCGCGAGCAGGTTCGCCTCCCGCGCCAGGCTGGCGACCCGGTCGATGGCGCGGGTTATCTCGTCGGCCACGCCGGCGAGCGCATCGGCTGCCTTGCGGGCCAGCGCGTGGCTCTCGCCCGCATGGTCGAGGTGGCGGCCCGCCTGCTCCAGCACGGCGCCGATCCCGGCCGCGTCGTCGGCCAGGGCACCCGCCGCCGCGGCGATGGCGTGCCCCCCGGCGGCGATCCCGCCCGGCGCCGGCGCCGCGAGGGTGGCGACGAGCGCGGCGACGCCGGACCGCGCGGCCGCAGCCTCGGCGCCCAGAACCGCCGCCGTCCCGGCGATGCCGCGGACGGCGCGGCCGATCTCCGCCTCGACCGCGTCCACGGCGTCGAGGCCGGACCGCCGCACCGCGGCGGCATCATCGCCTCCGGGCCGCCACGGCGTGGCGGCGCGGGGCCACGGCCCCTCGGGCGGCAGCACTTCGACGGCCTCGAAGACATCCGGCGGGATGCGGGGGCGGCGGGACAGACGCATGGCCCCATCAGGCGGGTTTCCGCTTAAAGGCCGCTTAACCCTGCCGGCAGGGCCGCCCGGTTGCGCGGGAGCGGGCAAGCGTGGCAAGGGACCGGCTCCCGCTGGACCCGCCCGGATGAGCCGACTCCTCTCGCGCCTCCTCGTCCTCGTCGGCCTCGCCGCCGGCCCGGCGCCGGCCGCGTTGGCCGGGCCGCTGCCGGATCCGGTGCAGATCGCCACCGAGGGCGGCAAGCCCCCCTTCAACTACGTCGAGGACGGCAAGCCCGCCGGATTCGAGGTCGATCTCGCCGAGGCCCTGTGCCGGGCGGCAGGGCTCACCTGCCGGATCGTCCTGCACCAGTGGGACGGGATCCTCCGGGATCTCGAAGGGGGCCAGTACGACGCGGTCATGGCCTCGCTCGCGATCACGCCCAAGCGCCGCGCCCGCATCGCCTTCTCGCGCCCCTATTACCGCGTCCCCTCCGCCTACATGGCGCGCCGGGACGCCGCCGTGCCCTCCCTCGATCCCGCCGCCCTGAAGGGCCGGGCCATCGGCGCCGCCGCGCATTCGCCCCAGCTCGCCTACCTGGAGGCGCGTGTGCCGGGCGCGGAGATCCGCAGCTTCGATTCGGCCAAGGATGCCGGCTACGATCTGCGGCTCGGCCGGCTCGACCTCGTGCTCGGCGACAAGCGCGAATTGTCCGAGATCCTGGCGCTCCCGGACGGCGCGGCCTGCTGCCGGCTCGTCGGCGACGTGCCGCCGGGCGATCCGATCCTCGGCGAGGGGATCGGGATCGGCTTGCGCAAGGGCGACGACGCCCTGCGCGAGACCTTCGACAAGGCGATCGCCGCCGTGATCGCGGACGGCACCTACGACCGCATCCGGGCGAAGTACCTGCCCTTCGACACGAAGTAGCGGGCCCTTTGCCTCCGGCAGCACCCGGGTCGCCACAGCTGCCGCGATGTCCCCTGCGCGATCGGATCGCGTTCGATTCCAACGCCCCCGCGGCATCGTGCTGCACCGCAGCAACGCCCCGCGACCCTGCCCGTTGACGGCCGGAGGCATTCATCCGCGGCGAGGCCGCGGACGTCCCGCTCTCGATCCGGTTCCAACGACGTCGGAGGCGCAATGCGGTTCACGAAGCTTGTTACCTATGCGGCGATCGCCGGATTCGTCGGCATCCTCCTGATGACGGGCATGGGAACCATCGACGCGCTGATGACCCGGGAGTGATACGGTTTCCGGACGATCACTTTCGGAAACCGTATCACGAGCCCGCGCGGCGCCTGAGCGAGGCCGGTTTCCGCATCGCGAAGCGATCATCCGGAAACCGTATGAGGCCTGTCCGACGGCTCCCGGCCGTCACCTTCGCAAACCAGTCACCGTCGCAAACCATCTGTCCTGTTCTCGACCTCATCCCGAGGTGCCGGATGGGATAGGCTGCAAACCGGGCAGACGGGCTCCGAGTCGCGGAATCTCCCTGCCGATCCGCCTGGCCGCTCCGCCTGGCCATGCGCAGCGGCGGGACGGGCTCACCGTCCTGCCGCCAGAAGCCGTCCCGCCTCCTCCGGCGCGAGCCAGCGCCAATCCGCCCCGACCTGATGGCGGAACCACGTCACCTGCCGCTTGGCGTAACGCCGCGTATCGGCCTGGCCGCGGGCGATCGCCTCGTCCCGCGTGAGCGTCCCGTCGAGATGGGCGATCAGCCCCGGCACGCCGTGGGCGCGCATCACCGGGAGCAGCGGGTCGAGGCGGCGGGCGTGGAGACGGCGCACCTCGTCGAGGGCGCCCGCCTCCATCATGGCGACGAAGCGCGCATCGATGCGGGCGCGGAGCACCGCCCGGTCCACCGCCAGGAAGATCTTCTCGCATTCGACCCCCGCGAGGAGGCCCGGCCGGCGGCTGCCCTGATGGGCGGCGAGCGGCCGGCCGGTCGCGGCCAGCACCTCCAGGGCCCGCAGCACCCGCAGCCGGTCGCCGGGAGAGAGGCGCGCCGCCCCCGCGGGATCGCGGCGGGCGAGGTCCGCGTGGAGATCGGCGGTCGTGCGCCCCTCGGCCGCCGCGCGCACCGCCGCGCGCACCGCCTCCGACACGGCCGGGATCGCCGAGAGCCCCTCCAGCAGCGCCTTGAAGTAGAGCCCGGTGCCGCCGACGAGGATCGGCAGCCGCCCGCAGGCCCAGCATTCCCGCAGCACCGCCTCCGCATCGGCGAGGTAGTGCCCCACCGAGTAGTTCACCGCGCCGTCCACGCAGCCGTAGAGGCGGTGCGGCGCGGCGTCCTCCTCGTCAAGGCTCGGCCGGGCGGTGAGGACGCGCAGGTCGCGGTAGACCTGCATCGAATCGGCGTTGATCACCACGCCGCCGCGGGCCCGCGCGAGGCCGAGGGCGAGCGCCGACTTGCCCGAGGCGGTCGGCCCTGCGATGAGGATCGCCCGCCCGGCCATGCCTCCGTCCGCCTTTCCGAGTTCCGTCATGACCCTTGTGGCGATCCTGATAGCAAACCCCGCGCGCCCCGCCATCACCGATGCGGTGCTCGCCGAAACCCGGCGCGTGCTCGCCACCGACCATCAGCCGCGCATCCTGCACGGCGAGGTCGCCGCCGAGGTGCTGGTGCCGGGCACGCCCGAATCCGGCCCCGCCCTCGCCGAGCGGCTGCGCCGCGCGCTCGACGGCGAGCCGATCGACGTCGCCGTCCTGCCCGCGGACGCGCATCGCCGCAAGCGCCTGTTCCTCGCCGACATGGATTCCACCATGATCGGCCAGGAATGCATCGACGAACTCGCCGACCGGGTCGGGCTCAAGGAGCACGTCGCCGCGATCACCGAGCGGGCCATGCGCGGCGAGATCGCCTTCGAGCCGGCCCTGCGCGAGCGCGTGGCGCTGCTCAAGGGCCTGCCGGCCGGCGCCATCGCGGAGGTGATCGCGGAGCGCATCACCCTCACCCCCGGCGGCCGCACCCTGGTGCGGACCCTGCGGGCGCACGGGGCCTACACGGCCCTGGTCTCGGGCGGCTTCACCCTGTTCACCGGCCCGGTGGCCGAGCGGATCGGCTTCCAGGAGCACCGGGCGAACCGCCTCGTGGTGGAGGCGGGGCAGCTCACCGGCACGGTCGAGGAGCCGATCGTCGGGCGCGACGCCAAACGCGCGGCGCTGATCGAGCTGCGCGACCGGCTCGGCCTACCGGCGGCGGAGACGCTGGCGGTGGGCGACGGTGCCAACGACCTCGCCATGCTGGGCGAGGCCGGCCTCGGCGTCGCCTTCCGGGCCAAGCCCGCCGTGGCCGCCGCCGCCCATGCCCGGGTGGAGCACGGGGACCTCACCGCCCTCCTGTATCTCCAGGGATTCTCCGCCGCCGAGTTCGTGGACTGAATGAGCGAGGGACTGATCCGGCATCCGGACGGGCACGACCGCTGCTGGTGGCCGGGCACCGACCCGCTCTACGTCGCCTATCACGACACCGAGTGGGGCGTGCCCGAGCACGACGACCGGGCGCTGTTCGAGAAGCTGATCCTCGACGGGTTCCAGGCCGGCCTGTCCTGGATCACCATCCTGCGACGGCGCGACGACTTCCGGCGGGCCTTCGCGGGCTTCGAGCCCGCGGCCATCGCGCGCTTCGGCGAGGCGGAGGTCGAGGCGCTGATGCGGGACACCGGCATCATCCGCAACCGCGCCAAGATCGTCGGTACGATCCGCAGCGCCAGGGCCTACCTCGCCATCCAGGAGCGCGGCCCCGGCTTCTCGGCCTTCCTGTGGGACTTCGTGGACGGACGCCCGATCCAGGGCACGGCGCGCGACCACGCCGGCATCGCCACCGAGACGGCGGTCTCGCGGCACATGTCGAAGGCGCTCAAGGCGGAGGGCTTCGGCTTCTGCGGGCCGACCATCGTGCACGCCTTCATGCAGGCGGTCGGCATGGTCAACGACCACCTCGTCGGCTGCTGCCGCCACGGCCCCTGCGCGGCCCTGCCCGGCCCCGCCGGGCACGGCGCCGCGGGAGATCCCGCATGAGGGCCGCCCCGCGGGCGTGGCAGCGGATGCTGTCGGGCCGGCGCCTCGATCTCCTCGATCCCTCGCCGGTCGACGTCGAGATCGAGGACATCGCCCACGGCCTCGCCCGGGTGGCGCGCTGGAACGGCCAGACCGCCGGGCCGCACGTCTTCTCGGTGGCGCAGCACGCACTCCTGGTCGAGGCCCTGGGCGGCGGGCTCCTGCCCGAGGCGGGGCCGGCGGAGCGCCTCGACCTCCTGCTGCACGACGCGCCCGAATACGTGATCGGCGACATCATCTCGCCGTTCAAGGCGGCGATCGGCCATTCCTACAAGGCGGTGGAGCAGCGGCTGCTCGCGGCGATCCGCCTGCGCTTCGGCCTGTCCCCCGAGCCCGCCCCGGCCATGCAGCGCCTGATCAAGCGCGCCGACCGGCTCGCCGCCTTCCTCGAAGCCACCCGGCTCGCGGGGTTCTCGCGGGCGGAGGCGCTCAAGGTCTTCGGCCGGCCGGAGCCCGTGCGGGTGCCGGTGGACGCGCTGCTCGATCCCTGGCCGACCGCGGAGGCGCAGGCGCGCTTCCTCGGCCGCTTCCGGGCGCTCGCCGCCGCGGGCTCCCGCGCCCCGGCCCCGACCGGGATCTGACCCCGTGCCGCGGCTCACCGTCTGCCCCCTCTCGCGCCTGCCCGAGACCGTGGCGTCCTGCGGCGCACGCCATCTCGTCACCCTCGTCACCGCCGGCATGCCGGTGACGCGGCCGGCCGCGATCGCCCCGGACGACCACCTCCTCCTCGGGATCAGCGACATCACGGCGCCGCTGGCCGGCCACGTCCTGCCGGAGCGCGCCCATGCGGAGCGGCTGATCGCCTTCGTGCGCGCCTGGAACCGGGCGCGGCCCCTGGTGCTGCACTGCTACGCGGGCGTCAGCCGCTCGCCGGCGGCGGCCTACATCGCGGCCTGCGCCCTGCTGCCGGAGCGCGACGAGGCGGAACTCGCCCGGACGCTGCGCGCCGCCTCCCCCTCGGCCACGCCGAATGCGCGCCTCGTCGCGATGGCGGACGCGGTCCTGGGCCGGGACGGCCGCATGGTCGCCGCCATCGCGGCGATCGGGCGCGGCGCCGACGCCTACGAGGGCGAGACCTTCAGCCTCGCCCTCGACTGACCGCCCGCCGGGTCGCGCCCGCGATCGACCCGCGCCCGGCCCCTGCCGTGATTCCAGGCAGAACGCCCCTCCTCCGCCTCCATAGCTGCCTCGGCGCACGCCACATCTCTCCGTCATCCCCCAGATGGATGATGGCGGCCTGCACGATAGTTCACAAGGTCATCGCCAAAAATGCTCTATGTTGCAGTGCAACATGATCCTTGTGTCTTGCGAAAAATCGTGCTTAAATTTGATCACATCTAGAGAATACTTAAGGAGCTGACCATGCGCCTTGCGCTCTCCGCGTGCGCCCTCGCCCTCGTCGTGTCCGCCGCGGCTCCCGCCTCCGCGCAGGACGGTGCCGTCACGGTGTTCCCGCCGCTCTTCCGGGAGATGGCGCGCGAGACCCGCGCCGTGCGCCCGGCCTCCGAGCTGACGGTCACCCCGCAGCCCGTGGCCGCCCGCCCGCGCGAGACGGTCGAGCAGCGGGTCGCGGAAGTGCGCTGATCCGGGTGCGCCGGCCGCCGCTCCGGCACCGGCCCGTTTTCGCACAGCGATCCCGTCGCGGTCTGGCGCCTCCGGGCGCGGGCCGTGCTAAAGGGATCGCCATGAAGATCGACGGCCGCCCCTATCGCACCATCTTCCCCGAGCCCGGCGGCGACGCCGTCTGCGTCATCGACCAGACCCGGCTGCCCTTCGCCTTCGAGATCCGGCGGCTCGCCAGCGCCGAGGCGGCCGCCGAGGCCATCCGCACCATGGTGGTGCGCGGCGCCCCCCTCATCGGCGTCACCGCGGCCTACGGGCTGGCGCTGGGCCTGCGGCAGGATCCGTCCGATGCCGGGCTGGAGCGCCTCGCCGCGATGCTCGCCGCGACCCGGCCCACCGCGGTCAACCTGCGCTGGGCCCTCGACCGGCTGAGCGAGACCCTGCGGCCGCTCCCGCCGGATGCCCGCGCGGAGCACGCCTTCGCGCAGGCCGGCCGGATCGCCGAGGAGGACGTGGCGAATTGCCGGGCCATCGGCGAGCACGGCTCCCGCCTCATCGCGGAGGCGGCCACCGCCACGGGCCGGCGGGTGAACGTGCTCACGCATTGCAACGCCGGCTGGCTCGCCACCGTCGATTGGGGCACGGCGCTGGCGCCGATCTACGTGGCGCACGATTCGGGCGTGCCCGTCCACGTCTTCGTGGACGAGACGCGCCCCCGCAACCAGGGCGCGGCGCTCACCGCCTTCGAACTCCACGCCCACGGCGTGCCGCACACGGTCATCGCCGACAATGCCGGCGGGCACCTGATGCAGCACGGGCAGGTGGATCTCTGCATCGTCGGCTCCGACCGCACCACCGCGACGGGCGACGTCTGCAACAAGATCGGCACCTACCTGAAGGCGCTGGCGGCCCGCGACAACGCCGTGCCCTTCTACGCCGCGCTGCCCTTCTCGACGATCGACTGGACCCTCACGGACGGCGTCGCCGGCATCCCCATCGAGGAGCGCGACGGCCGCGAGGTGACCCACCTCACCGGCCGCACGCAGGACGGGGGCTTCGCCACGATCCAGGTGGTCTCGCCCGGCAGCCCGGTGGCGAATCCCGCCTTCGACGTGACGCCCGCGCGGCTCGTGACGGGGCTGATCACGGAACGCGGCATCGCCGAGGCCACGCCCGAGGGCCTGCTGCAACTCTATCCGGAGCGCCGGAAGGCCGCCTGATCGCGGGTCTTCATCCGGGCGCGGCGGGCGGCACGCCCGCGCCGCCCGCCGCGCCCCTCAGGCTGAGGGGCCGCTCAAGCCGGCCCTCGAAGCACCCTCACGGCGGGCTCCGTCAGCGGCGCCCGCCGAACCCTCCTCCCCCCGGCCCGGGGCCGCCCGGACCACCGAATCCTCCCGGGCCGCCGGGCCCACCGCCCGGTCCCGCGCCCCCCGGCCCGAAACCGCCCGGCGGAGCGAACCCCCCGGGCGCGCCCGGGCCGCCGAAGCCGCCGCGCGGCCCGAAACCGCCCGCATCGCCCGGAAGCCGCCGGTCGAGCGGCAGGGCGCCGCGGCCGCCATCGCCGCCCGGACCACCCGGCAGCGGCCCGGTGCCGCCCGGCCCCCGTCCACCCGGCGCATCGAAGCCGCGCCGCCCGATCCCATCGGGCGCGCCCGGTCCGCTCCGGCCGCCCTCCGGCTGCCGCGCGAGGGGGCGCAGGGATTCGACGCTGAGGCGCCCGTCCCGGCCGACCGCGGCGTCGATCACCGCGAGGCCGCCGGCGCGCGGCAGCGCGGGGACGCTGCCGGCCACCGCGAGCCCCGAGCCGAGCCGCAGGCGCCCGCCCTCCCGGGCGACGAAGGCCTCGATCGAGACGCGCGCGACCGCGGCGCCGAAGGGCCGGTCGGCCGCGCGGCTGTCCACCACGGCGAGGCGGCGCCCGGCGAGGGTGCCCTCGACCACGGCCCGGCGCCCGATCAGGGCGGCGTCGAGATCCATGAGCGGCAGGGCGCCGATCCGCGGCACGCCGCCCGGTCCCCGCCGCACCGGCCCGGCCACCTGGGCGGGGACATCCCCCGCCGGATCGATCCGGCTCGCCACGATGACGCCGTCCGGCCGGCGCAGGCCGCTCACCGCCACGCGCTCGCCGAGGCGCCAGCGGCGCGGCTCCGCGGCGGCCCGGGTGGCGACGCTCTGGCCGAGCACCGTCAGGCGGTCGCGGCCGACGGCCGTCACCGGGCCGACCACCTCGTGCATCACGTCGATGCGCGTGGTCGACAGGCCCGATTCGCCCGGCTGCGCCACGGTGCGCACCACCTGGCCGAGCCTGAGATCCGCCACCGTGGCGGGCCGGCCGTCGATGGCGACGGCGGCGTCCGGCGGATAGGCGATGCGCAGGCCGTTGACCACGATGCTGCCGAAGGCCCGGATCGTGCCGACCACGCCGGTGCCGCCGATGCCGCGGTCGCCCTCCTCGTCCGGCCCGGGCCGGATGCCCGTGCCGCCGATGCCCTGGTCGAGGATCTTGTCCCCGGCCGCTCCCGCGGGCCGCACGGCGACGCCCGGCGCGAGCACGCTCGCCGCGAGGGCACTCGCCGCGAGCGTGCTCGCGCCGGAGAGCAGGCGCAGCAGGGCGCGGCGGCTCAGCGGGTCACGCAAGGCGGGGATCCTTCACGGGGCCGGCGTCGCGCGGGGCGGATCCGGCGCCTCCTCGGTATAGACGTAGAGACCGAAGTTCCAGCGCGCCTCGCCGCCCGGATCGGTCTCGCAGGCGGCATGCGCCTCGCGGTTGGCTTGGTGCAGCGCCTCCATGGCGATCTCGCGCGCCCGCGCCTCCAGGCGGCGGGCCAGCTCGGGCGAGAGGCCGTCGTAATGCACCGCGCGCTCCAGGAAGCGCGGCTTCTCCTCGAGGATGTTCGTCACCGCCGCCGCCACATGGTCGTGCAGGTTGCGGCCGAAATAGTAGAGCTGCTGCTCGCCGCCGCCCCGCGGCACGAAGGCCGCCTCCGCCAGCACGATCCGCTCCGCCTCGTCCACGAAGGCGATGCCGCGGTCGAGCCATTCGTCGAGCACGGCGCGCGGGCGCAGGTCGCGGGTCACGGAGGCGACGAGGCTCTCGAAGGAGGGCTCGGTCTCGGAGGCGCGCGGCAGCGGCCGGGGCCGCCCCGCCGCGTCGGTGAATTCGGGAGCCGCGAGCCAGCGGGCGATGATGCGGCTCGTGCGCGAGACCGCCACCGGCACGGCGCTCACCGGCGCCCCCGCCCCGCGCAGGCGGCGCACCTCCTTGCGATGGATGCCCGTGAGCAGGCTCACCCGGCTGTCGGTCTGCTCCTTGCCCGGCAGGGCGAAATCGTACTCGGCGACGTTGACGTAGAGCTCGCGCAGGAGGTCGGTCAGCGCCGGGAAGGTGATGCCGCAGCGCACGAACAGCCGCACCAGCGGGCGCAGCAGGCGCGCGACGGGCGCCTGCAGGCGGCTCGCATCCGGCGGGACGGGGGGAGAGGCTGCGGACATCGCCATCGCTTCTAGCCGAGCCCGCGTGGGACACAATCCCACAAATGCGGCGGCCGCGGCGAATCCCGATTGACGTGGGAAATTTGCCCACATAGAAGATCGCCGTGGTCAGATTTCCCACGAAAGAGGCCGTCATGGCTCGCTCCCATCCCCGATCCCCTTCGCCGCTGCCGTCGCTCGCCATGGTCGGGCGCGGCTTGGTGGTCGCCCTCGCCCTGGCGATGCCGGTGGCCGCGGCCTCGGTGGCGGATCTCGTCCGCCCCGCCCCGTCCGCCCGCTAGACGCTGCGGCGAGGCCCGTGATGCTCGGCTCCTGTCGCAATCTCCCGGCTCACCGCGGGGCGCCGTTCCCGACGCCGCAGCGATCCGCGGGCTGGCAGCCCGGCCACGCGGCGGATCCCGGCGACGGCGGCCAGACGGTGGTGCTGATCGGGCTGTGCCTGCTCGTCGGCGGCGCCATCGTCCTGGTGCTGCTCCAGACGCTGCTGATCCTCCGGGCGTTCTGACCGCGACGCCTCCCTCATCCGGCGCGACCCGCCGGCTCCCCGGCCCCAAGGGCCGGCCCTGCCTCCGGGCAGCCCGCGGCTCCCCCAGGGTGGCCGCGTCCCCTCCACAACCACGGTTCCCAACATGATGCGATCGATTCTCGGCTTCGCAGCCCTCGGCTGCGCCTGCCTCGGCCCGGCGGCCCTCGCGGCCGACCTGCCCCGCCAGGCGGCTCCGCCCCCGCTGCCGGTCCCGCCGGCCTTCACCTGGACCGGCTTCTATGCCGGCGTGAACGCGGGCTACGGCTTCGGCGCGGGGAGCGACGGCTTCACCGATCCGACCTACGGCACCGTCACCACGGGCGGTGGGCGCAGCGGCTTCGTCGGCGGCGGCCAGATCGGCGCCACCTACCAGTTCATGCCCGGCTCGGGCTTCGTGGTCGGCGCCGAGGCCGACATCCAGGGCACCACCTTCGGGCCCAGCCGCACCGGGCTCGTCGGCAGCACGGCCTTCTACGATATCGGCCCGAGCCTCGATTGGTTCGGCACGGTGCGGGGTCGGATCGGCTACGCGGTGGACCGGATCCTGGTCTACGGCACCGGCGGCTTCGCCTATGGCGGCGGCAGCCTGCCCTCCTTCGCCGGGACCTATCCGGGCACCCTGCCCGGCACCAGCCGCACCGGCTGGACGCTCGGTGGCGGCATCGAATACGCCATCACCGACCGCATCAGCGCCCGGATCGAGGGTCTCTACGTGAATCTCGACCGCGGCCGCCGCGACACGATCTACGACGCCACCACGGGCGCCTATTACGGCACGGCCCGGGACAGTTCCGGATTCGGCCTCGTCCGGGCCGGGCTGAACTACCGCTTCTCGACGTTCTGAGTTCCCCCAGCCTCGGAACGCCGGGACGGGCCGGAGGTGGCTGCACCTCCGGCCCGACATCCCTCCGGAGCCGGCCGGTCTCCGGCACCATCCTTGCCTCGGCGTCAGCGGCTCCATCCCGGGAGACGCCGATGCCCCTGGATCTCTCGACCCTCGCGGCCTTCACCCTGGCCTTCACGGTCTTCGCGGCGAGCCCGGGGCCGGACAACGCGACCATCGTGGCCCGCACCCTGTCCCAGGGCCCGGCCGCGGGCCTCGCCTATGGCGGCGGCATGGTGGTCGGCATCGCCGCCGCAGCCCGCTGACGGCGCGGCGCCAAGCATCGTCTCGCCGGTGCGGAAGGGCCCCGGTTCGGCAGCAAAAATGATGCGGAGCCAAGGACCCAAGCAGAATTCACCGATGCGGTTCCGCTCAGGCCGCGAGCCCGTGCGGCTCGCGCCGCGGCCCCTCCGTCCGTCCCGCCGCGGGGCCCCGCAGGGCGATCTCGGCCTCCCGGCGGGAACTCATCCGCACCATCTGCGACCAGCGCATGGCGATCTCGTGCCGGGCCAGAAGGCGCCCGCGCGCATCGTACTTGCGCCAGCCGCAGCGCACCCGCCCCGCCTCATCGGTCTCGTCGAAGGTTTCGTAGCGCGCGATTGCCGTTCCGGACGCATCGTGCTCCGTATGGAACCAGAGGACGCCATCCGCCGGTCCGCCGCGGCTGCGAGATCCGATGATCATCAGCCGGTGTGCGGCCGGAATGCAGAAGATGGTCTCGAAGACGGGGGGCTGGAACAACATGAAGGCTGGCCTCCCTCCCGCGGCACCTGTGGCGGCGCCGTCGCACATCAGCGCATTGCTGTCAGGGATGATGGTGCGCCGCAGCAGAGGAGGCGTCAAGCGGGCGGGCGGCCGGCAGCGTCGGATACCGGCCCCGGGGATGACGGCTGGGCCGCCCGCTCTACCCTTCCGGCCAGGAGAAACCGCCCGCGGGGCCTGCCGCCCGCCCCCTTGCCGCGCGGCGGCCTTGGACCAATAGGGGGACCCGGCCCGGCGGCCGGGCCGCCGCACCGATCCGCCCTCGCACGCCACGAAGGAGCCTCCCGCATGCGACGCCACCGCCACGCCAAGATCGTCGCCACCGTCGGACCGGTGAGCGCCGCCCCGGAGCGCCTGCGCGCGCTCTTCCTCGCCGGGGTCGACACCTTCCGGCTCAACTTCTCGCACGGCCACCACGACGACCACGCCAAGGTCTACCGGGCGATCCGCGACCTGGAGCGGGAGACCGGGCGGCCGATCGGCATCCTGCAGGACCTGCAGGGGCCGAAGATCCGCATCGGCACGGTGGCGGGCGGGCGCCTGACGCTCAAGGCGGGCGACAGCGTGCGCTTCGTGCGCGGGGGCGAGGCCGGCGACGCGCAGGCGATCCCGCTGCCGCATCCGGAGATCTTCGCCTCGGTCACCCCCGGCCAGGACCTCCTCATCGATGACGGGCGGGTGCGGGTGCGGGTCACCGGGGTGACCGACGACGGCCTGGAGGCCGAGGTCGTGACCGGGGGCGTCATCTCGGACCGCAAGGGCGTCAACCTGCCGGGCACCGTGCTCGCCCTCTCGCCGCTCACCGAGAAGGACCGGGCCGACCTCGCCTTCGGCCTCGAGCTGGGCGTCGACTGGATCGCCCTCTCCTTCGTGCAGACGCCCTCGGACGTGATCGAGGCACGCGGGCTGATCGGCGGGCGGGCCGGGCTGATGACCAAGATCGAGAAACCCTCGGCGCTGGAGCACATCGAGGACATCGTGCGCCTGTCGGACGCCGTGATGGTGGCGCGGGGCGATCTCGGGGTCGAGCTGCCGCCCGAGGACGTGCCGGGCCGGCAGAAGGAGCTGGTGCGCGCCTGCCGCCGGGCGGTGAAGCCGGTGATCGTGGCGACGCAGATGCTCGACTCGATGGTCTCGGCCCCGAGCCCGACCCGGGCGGAAGCCTCCGACGTGGCCACCGCGGTCTATGACGGCGCCGACGCGGTGATGCTCTCGGCCGAATCGGCGGTCGGCCAGTATCCGGTGGAGGCGGTGGGGATGATGGACCGCATCATCCGCCGCACCGAGCAGCACCGGCTCTACCGCTCCCTGGTGGCGGCGAGCGAGCCCGAGGTGGAGGACAGCCCGCCCCACGCGGTGGCCGCCGCCGGCGCCGGCCTCGCCGACGCCATCGCCGCCAAGGCGATCGTCGCCTTCACGTCGAGCGGCACCACGGCGGCGCGCATCGCGCGCAAGCGGCCGAGCGTGCCGATCCTGGCGGTGACGCCCGATGCGGGCGTGTCGCGGCGCCTCAGCCTGTTCTGGGGGGCGCACAGCGTTCTGTCGGAGGATGTCGCCTCCTACGAGGCGATGGTCGCGAAGGCCGCCGAGGTGGCGACGCAGGAGGGCTTCGCCCAGAGCCCGGACCTCGTCGTCGTGGTGGCCGGCATCCCGTTCGGCTCGACCGGCTCGACGAACAACCTGCGGGTGGTGGAACTCGGCCGCGCGGGGGGCGGGGCCTGAGGCCCGGCCGCCGCGTCCCGGGCGGAGCGATGCCCCGGGCCGCCGGGGCTCAGCCCTGCCGGGCGGTGTCGACGGCGGCGACGCGGCAGATGTTGCGCGCCGGACCGAGTTCGGCGAGCGGCGTCTGGCCGCCGTTGCGGGCGACCCGGGTGACATGCGCCGCCGGGGCCGGCGAACGGGCCTGGGCCAGCCGGACGATCGCCTGAGACGGCGCCTCGCGGTCGTGGCGGGGACGCTTCTCGTAGAAGGCGTTGCCGCCCGCCAGCGCCACGTAGTGCATGTTGGAATAGGGGAAGCGCAGGCCCGCGGTGTGGAAGAACTTCGCGCTGCCGACCGCCTCGTGCCGCTGGCCGGAGAGGATCGCGTCGGCGACCTGCTCGGCCTTCTGCCGCTCGCGGTCGCGCATCGGCTTGCGCAGCACGCCGGTCGCGAACTGGCGGGGCTGGCCGACGACGCCGCAGATCGAATCCGGATAGGCCGGGGCTTCGAGCCGGTTGATCACCACGGTCCCCACCGCGAGCAGGCCGTCCTCGCTCGAGCGGTTGGACTCGAAATACATCGCCCGGGCCAGGCAGTCGCGGTCGGCCGTCGTGACGGCGGCCAGCCGCTTGCCGTTCGGCAGCGAGCCGGTGCTCGCCACCGAGTCGAAGCCGGGATTCACCACCCCGCAGCCGCCCAGATGCGGCGCACAGACCAGGACCGCCAAGCCGGCGGCCAGAGACATCGTTCGCGATCGCTGCATGCAACCCCCGAAGCTTGCGGTCACGCTTTCCGTTAAGCTCGATGGCAAATGTGGCGATGACGGGGCGGGAAACGGCCAAGAAGCCTTTCTTTCGCCTTGACAGGATCAGACTTGATTCTCGGGTGCCGGCCGCGACGCCCTCGTCTTGCACGGCGGCAGAGCCGGCTTGGCCGCACCAATCTTCGCGCCTTCGCCCCGGCCGGCCACAAGCAACGCCGCAGTCGAGAGCAGCGGCGCGCGCGCCGGCTTGCGGGGGCGGCGAGCGTGGCGATATGGCTCGGGTGAGGGAGGTTCCGGCCTCGACGGAGGATCCGCGGCATGGACTCGGAACGCGCGACGCAGGCGGCCCCGGAGCCGGAGGCTCCCCCGCGCCCGGATATCGGCTTCTCCGTGACGGCGGCGGGGCCGGAGGCGGTCGACCTCGTGGTGCGCTTCGGCCCGCGCGACTACCCGGTCCGGCTGAGCCCGGCCGAGGCGACGGATCTCGGCCTCGCGCTCATCGCCACCGCCTCGGTGGCGACCGACCGGGATCACCCGGTGGCGCCCGGAACGCGGGTCGAGAACTGCTTCTTCCCGGTCCTGCGCTGGACGGCGGGCAACCTCGCCCCGGGGCGGCCGGCCCTCGCCCTCACGGTGGCGGAGAACACCGAGATCGCCTTCCAGTTCAGCCAGGAGGCGGCGATCCGCTGCGGCCGCGACCTGATGCGCAGCGGGATGCGCCCGTTCCGCCAGCGGCTGCGGCGGGCCTGGACCGCGCTCGGCCCGCGCTGGCGGTCCCTCGCGTCGCGGTGAGGTCCGCGCCCCGGGGCGGCCGCTCCCCTATCTCCCCGACGGACCCGGCGCGTCCCTGCGCCCCGGCCCGGAGACCCGCATGATCGTCGCCTCCATCGTCTCCCTCCTCCTCGTGCTGTTCCTGGTGAGCCGGGGGACGCCGGGCCGCACCATGCTGGTCATCGTCGCCATCACCCTCGCGGTGGTGCTGCTCATCGTCGGGGTCGAGCGCGCCGGCCTGTGGCCCTCGGAACTGCACACGCGCTGAGGTCCCCGTGCCGGTCCTGTCCCTCCTGCGCTATCCCGATCCGCGCCTGCGCCAGGCGGTGCCGCCCGCCGCCCTGCCCGACCCCGCCGTGAGCACCGCCGCCGCCGACCTCGCCGAGACGCTGGCGGCGCACGGGGCGATCGGCCTCACCGGGCCGCATGCCGGGCTCAGCCTGCGGATCACGGTGATCCGGCTGGGGCCGGCCGAGCCGCTCGTCACCTACGTCAACCCGGCGCTGGTCTGGGCCTCGTCCGAGACCGCCCGCCACCGGGAGGGCAGCGTGGCGATGCCGGGCGTCGACGAGGAGGTGGAGCGGCCGGCCCGGGTGCGGGTGCGCTTCCAGGATCTCGACGGCACCGAGCGGCAGATCGCGGCGGAGGGCTTCCTCGCCGCCTGCCTCCAGCACGAGATCGACCAGCTCGACGGCCTGTTCTGGACCGAGCGCCTGTCGCGGCTGAAGCGCGACCGGCTGCTCAAGCGCTTCGGGAAGGTGGGGCGGGGATAGGGTCGGAGGCCGATCCGTGCAGGTCGTGCCATGGGCGGGCCCCGGCCCTTCTCATACGGTTTCCGGATGATCGCTTCGCGATGCGGAAACCGGCCTCGCTCAGGCGCCGCGCGGGCTCGTGATACGGTTTCCGGATGATCGCTTCGCGATGCGGAAACCGGCCTCGCTCAGGCGCCGCGCGGGCTCGTGATACGGTTTCCGAAAGTGATCTTCCGGAAACCGTATCAGACCGTCCATGTCCGCCCCGTTTGCGTCCGGTCCAGGGTCGAGGTCGAAGCGGACCTCCGCGCATCGTTGCCCCGCTGAGCCGGCTTGCGGCCTTCGGTCGGTCATCGCCTCTCAGCGCGCTGCCTCGGCGGACGGAAGACGCCGAAGCAGTTGCGTACGCACCGTCAGGTCTCCGATCTGACGTCCCATCGCTTGGCCGACCTCCCCCGAGAAGCGGTAATGGAAGCCGGCATAGATGCGCGCATTCACGGCCTCGTCGGCGTAGTCGCTGATGCGGGTCCATTTGCGGACGATGCCCGGCGCGGTCACGCTCGTGAGCGAGACTTCCCCGACCTCGTTGCCGACGAGGAGGGTCAGCACGGCCGCGACGGCGGACGACGTGATGCAATGCGCGCACGGGTATTCCGGGTGCATGGGAGTGTCGCTGAGCGGGAGCCACCCCCCGTCTCGCGGGGTGGCGGGATTGCCATCCAAGTCGCCGTTGCGAATGGCCGTGATCGGGCGCCAGAAGCCGTACGCGTACTTGGCCTCGAAGACGGCGATCTGGGCATCGCTGCCAGCCATCGCGGCGAGCGCGTAGAGGCGGGCACAATCCAGAAGGTCCATGTCCTGTGCCAGGGCGACCTGCCGAAGGATGGGGTTGTAGCTGCGAGCTCCCGCCAGGACCCAGAAGCGGCCGATGCTGGTCTGCTCCGGGGTTCGGACGGTGCTGTTGCGAGCACCGAGCTCCCGGATTTCATTGTAGTCACGTGTCCAGGTCTCTGAGGTAAGTGCCGGCGGCGGGGGTGGACGGAACTGCGCTCCGGACGTCATCACCCAAGGCTTCATGCGCCCGATGTTCGAGTACAGCGGGATCGTGGTGGGAACGTAGGCTCCCGGCGCCGCATAAGGGCGGTAATTCTCGGGGGCATCTGACCCATCGTCCATGCGCTCTGCCAACATGCCGGACGCCGCACGTTTCCCGAGCTCGACGCCTTTCGCTTTCGCGACATTCTCATCCAGAGCCGCGAGCATTCGAGCGAGCATCTCGTTCAGGCTCTCCTTCTGATCGGGATAGAGAGCGACGAGAACGTCGTGGCCCGCCGTGGCTGCTGCGGCTTCCTTGGAGGCGTCCGGTTGGGTCACGAGGGACAGCCGGTAGGGGGCGTAGCGGCCCTGCACGGCATTCACCGCCTCGAAGATGGCCGTGTGAAGAAGGGCAAGATTCCGGCCGTGAGGTGATGGTCCGAGCTGCTTCTCGGCGGCGATGGCGTCGGCCTTGGCATTCCAGTCCATCACGGTGTCGGCTCGGGCCGACCGAGTGGCTGCCGCCATGGCTAAGGTGGCCATGACGAGCGGAAGGAGCCGAGTTCGTGACAACGTCGCCATCGTGGAACTCCTTGTCTCAGCGATCTGGGCTGGTGTTCTGCGTTTCCGGAACCTCATTTGAGCTGACTGGCGTGCTCGAACGCGGTGCGTCCGAGGCCGATTGATCCACGCTACGCTTCCAGTGAACAAAAGCAAGTAGTCGGCATCTGGATTGCAACGACCAGCCTCATCCAAGCAGATGAACGAGAGTCCGACTGGAAATGAGGAGGAAGTTCTTTTTATTGCTTGCCTAGCATCCTGCCAAGCTTGCGCGCTTCGAAGCGCGCGGTCTGCTTGCGGCTCGCTCAGGTCCTCGGGGACGTCATCCGGCCGCCGCGCCCCGGGAGGGATGGCGCCTCGTTGCATCGCGCAGTCCGGGGCGGCTCATCAAGGTCGAGGTCGTCTGCTCGGACCGTGAGGAGCGTTGGCGCCGGGTGGCGGCACGAGACCGACGGTACCGATCCTCCTGCTGCTGGTGCGGGAGGCGCTCCCGCGCCTCGGGACCATCCCTTGGATCGGCCTCACATTGTCGTTGAGCGCGCGAAGCTGCCGCCCGCACGGGCCGTCTCCCACCGGACCGGGGTGATGTCCCGAGCCGCCCGGCACGACCCGGCCGGCCGGTCCCCGATCCCCTAAAGAGCAAGCGCCTCCGCCGCCGCGAGGATGCGGCCGAGATCGGCCCGGGCGGGCGCGTCGAGGGCCGCCTGGGGCGGCAGGGGGTCGCCGACGGGAAAGCCCTGGAGCGCCAGCCCGGCCTTGACGCAGGCCGCGAGGTTGTGGCGGGCGAAGGCTTGGTTCACCGCCCAGAGGTCGCGCTGGAGCGCCATCGCCCCCGCCCAGTCGCCCGCCCTCGCCCGCTCGTAGAGGGCGACGCTCTGGCGCGGCACGAGGCAGGCCGGCCCCGCCATCCAGCCGACGCCGCCGATCAGCATCACGCAGGCCGGGATGTGCGAGGAGGCGGCGAAGACCTGCATCCGGCCCTCGGTCTCGGTGAGGATCGAGAGCAGGCGCCCGGTATTGGTGGAAGCGTCCTTGATGTAGCGGATGTTGGGCACGGCGGAGAGCCGGCGGATCAGCGGCAGCGACAGGTCGGCGCGCTGGAAATGCGGGTTGGTGTAGAGCACCACCGGCCCGTCGACCGCCGCGGCGATGGCCGTGAAATAGGCCTCGATGCCGGAATCGGGCACCGGGAAATAGGCTTCGAGGGTGGCCATCACCCCATCCGCCCCGCGCGCCATCACGGCACGGGCGAGGGACACGGCCTCGGCGGTGGTGGTGGCGGCGACGCCCGCGATCACCGGCACGCGCCCGGCCGCCGCCTCCACCACGGTCTCGACCACGGCGAGCTTCTGGGCGGGGGTGAGGTAGGCGAATTCCCCCGTCGAGCCGAGGGGGGTGAGCCCGTGCACCCCCGCCGCGATCAGGTGCTCGACGAGGCGCGCCAGCACCGGGCGCATCACCCGCCCCTCCGCGTCGATCGGGGAGACGAGATAGGGAAAGACGCCGTGGAGCGCGCGCATCGTGGTCCGGTCCTCGTCCTGGATCAGCCGCCGAGATGCCGGTTGCAGGCGGCGTAGTAGCCCCCGCCCCGCGCGGTCCAGGCGAGCCCGCCATTGCCCTGCCCCGCCGCCTTGTTGGCGCGGTACTGGTCGAGGCAGGTCAGGCGCCGGGCGATGCCCGCCGAGCGGCCGGCATAGGCCGACGCCACCGCGCCGGGCAGGACGAGCCGGTCCGGCCCGGGCGGCCCGGCCCGCGGGACCGGCACCGAGGGCGGGACCGGCACCGAGGGATAGTTCGACGCGAAGGGATTCGTCACCAGCGTGCCCTGCGCGGCGGCGGGCAGGGTCAGGACGACGAGGCAGAGGGCGAGCGGCAGGCGGGTCATGGCCCGCCGCTTATACGGGAGGACGGGCCGCGCCAGTAGACGGCGGGGCGCAGCCGGCGATAGGCCTCGGGCCCGGCAAACAGGAGGAGATTCGCCGATGACCGAGAGCGTCGCCGTCGTGACCGCGGGCGGGAGCGGGATGGGAGCCGGGGTCGCCCGGCGCCTCGCGCAGGAGGGCTTCCGGATCGCGATCCTGTCCTCCTCCGGCAAGGGCGAGGCGCTCGCGGCCGAACTCGGCGGGGTCGGCGTCACCGGATCGAATCAGTCGGTGGACGATCTGTCGCGCCTCGTCGATCTCACCATGGCGCGCTGGGGCCGGATCGACGTGCTGGTGAACAGCGCGGGGCACGGGCCCCGCGCGCCGGTCCTCGACCTCACGGACGAGGAGTGGCACCGGGGCCTGGAGGTCTATTTCCTCAACGTGGTCCGCCCGACCCGCCTCGTGACGCCGATCATGCAGCGGCAGGGCGCCGGGTCGATCGTGAACATCTCGACCTTCGCGGCCTTCGAGCCCGATCCGGCCTTCCCGACCTCGGGCGTGTTCCGGGCGGGGCTCGCCGCCTTCACCAAGCTGTTCGCAGACCGCTACGCGCCCGAGAACATCCGCATGAACAACGTGCTGCCGGGCTTCATCGACAGCCTGCCGGAGAAGCCGGAGCGGCGCGCCGGCATCCCGCTCGGGCGCTACGGCAGCGTGGCGGAAGTGGCGGAGGTCGTCGCCCTGCTCGCCACGGCGCGGGGCGGCTACATCACGGGCCAGAACATCCGCGTCGATGGCGGCCTCACCCGGTCGGTCTGAGCGCGAGAAGGCCCGCCGGCACGACCGACGGGCCTCGAAAGGCAGGGGCCACGTTCCAGGGTTCGATCTCGTGAAGGGTCGGCGCGGTTTGGGATGCCGTCTCGGCCACGCGCCGGGCTGAACCGCCCTGGAACCACTATCCCTGTCGGATCTGATCCGGCGGCGTGTCCTCGCCCCCATCGGCGGTGCGGGTCGCCTGAGGTTGACGGCCTTGAGCGTTCATTCGCTGACCTCCTCATGTCGACTTCGACCAGGGCATGCTGCGTCATTCGGAAGGACCGGTCAAGCGGTCCGTGAGCCGGCTGCGCGTTACGGTAAACTCGGCCTCAGACCACCTGCAGGATCGCGTCCTTCATCACCCGGGAGACGATCTCGCAGGTGAGTTCGCTCGCGGCGCAATGGGTCACCTGCCGGTCGGCGAGGTCGTGGTCGAGCTCCGGATCGCAGGCGCTGGCGAGGAAATAGCCGGCATCGGTGATGCTCATCACGTAGACCGGCGAGACGCGGCCGGACTGGCGGTTGATCAGCATGAACTGGGTGTAGGCCTGCTCGAAATCCGGGCGGCCCCGGAGCGAGGGGCCGCGCTCCACGAGGATCCGGTGCGGCGCGAGCTGGGCCGCGGCGGAATCCAGCACCTCGGCGGCGATGCCCTTCAGCAGCGCGACGCGGCGCAGATCCTCCGCGGAGAGCGGCGCGGCCGGGGCGGGCGTCTCCGGCGCCGCCTCGGCGAGCTGGCGCTTGCGGCGCTGCTCCTCGAAGAACAGGCCGAAATCCGACAGCACCACCTGAGAGCAGCGCGGCGGCGGCGTGGCATCCCCGACGATCTCGGCGGCGGTCATGGCGTCCCTCCCCTGGTCCACACCTCGGGCCCAACGCAGTGCAGCTTGGAACGGATGCAATCTGCGGCAAGCGATCGCGCGGCCGGGCCCGGCCCCGCGCCGGCGCGGGGGCTTCAGGCCGCGGCCCGCTCCCGCGCCCGCCGGCCCTCGTAGGTCTTGAGGTGGGCGTAGACCGTGTCGAGATACGGGAAGGCGGCGTCTCCCGCCGCGCGCCCGCGCCGCAGCAGGTCGCCGACGATGTGATCGGCCTCGATCGCGGCGCCCCGCTCGATGTCACGCAGCATCGAGGCCGTCATGGTGGAGCGCTCCGCGGTCAGCGCGGCGCGGTTCGCCTCCAGCACCTTGTCGCGCGGCGGGAAACCCGCATCCGCGGCGATGCGGCGGCACTCGTCGAGGAGGCCGAGCATCAGCGCCCGGCCACCCGGCGCCCCCACGATGTCGCGGACCGCGCCGCGCATCAGGCAGGTCGCACCCGCGAGCGTCGCGAGGAAGACCCACTTCTCCCACATCTCCAGCAGCACCCTGTCGCTCAGCCGGGCCGTGAAGGTGGCGCCCTGCATCAGCGCCGCGATGGCCTCCACCCGCGCCGAGCGCGTCCCGTCCCGCTCCCCGAAGGTGAGGCTGTGCATCTCGGTCATCTGCACGATCTCGCCCGCCTCGCCGAGCGTCGCCGCGATGGCGCAGGAGCCGCCGAGCACGCGCTCCGCCCCGAAGCGGGCGTCGAGGACGTCGAGATGGGCCATGCCGTTGAGGATCGGCAGCACGGCCGTCCCCGGCCCCACCGCCGGGGCCACGGCTGCGACCGCGCCGTCGAGGTCGTAGGCCTTGCAGCTCAGGATCACGAGGTCGTAGGGGCCGGCGATCCGGTCGGCGGTCACCGTCGCGGGGGCGGGAATGTGCAGGTCCCGCACCGGGCTTCTCACCACGAGGCCGTGGGCGGCGAGCCGCTCGGCCCGGGCCGGGCGGACCAGGAAGGTCACGTCCCGCCCGGCCTCCGCGAGCCGCGCCCCGAAATAGCCGCCCGTCGCGCCCGCGCCCACCACCAGAACCCGCATGTCGTCTCCCTCCGGCTGACCGCGCACAGGGTATGCGCGATGTGCGGCGAAGGGAGCTTCGCATCCCCCGCCCTTTCGTCCAAGCTGAAGCGGCCCCGGGGAGCCCGGCGGGCGATCATGGAGGGTGGCGCGGCATGCACGGCGACGGGCCCTGGCGGCGTGTCTCGGTTCCCCTGCGCCGCCGGATCCTCGATCCCGGCACGCGCCGCGGGCTGTTCCTGGTCGGGGGGCTCTGCGTCGGAGCGGCGGCGGTGCTGATGGCCAAGCTCGCGGACGCGGCCCAGGCCGCCTTCCGCGACCTTTCCGCCCTCTCGCCGCTCGCGGCCCTCGCGGTGACGCCGCTGGGTTTCGGGCTCTGCGTGCTCCTGGCGCGGCGCGTCTTCCCCAATTCCGAGGGCAGCGGCATCCCGCAGGTCATCGCCGCCCGCGCCATCGCCGAGCCCGAGCGTCGCGCCGGCCTCGTCTCCCTGCGGGTCGCCCTCGGCAAGATCGTGGTGATGACCCTCGGCCTCCTCTGCGGCGCCTCGACGGGGCGCGAGGGGCCGACCGTGCAGGTGGGAGCGGCGATCATGGCGGCGGCGGGCCGCCGGGCGCCGGCGCATCAGCGCGGGCTCCTGCTGGCGGGCGGAGCGGCCGGGGTGGCGGCGGCCTTCAACACGCCGCTCGCCGGCATCGTGTTCGCGATCGAGGAACTCAGCCGCTCCTTCGAGTCGAAGACGAGCGGGCTCGTCCTCGGCACGGTGATCGCCGCGGGCCTGACCTCCCTCGCGCTGCTCGGCAACTACGCCTATTTCGGCACCACCGCGGCGACTTTGCCCTTCGGGACGGCGTGGCTCGCGGTGCCGATCCTCGGCCTCGTCGGGGGCTTGTGCGGCGGTCTGTTCAGCCGGATCGTCATCGCGGTCGCCCGCGGCCTGCCGGGCCGCCCGGGGATCCTGATGCGGCGGCATCCGGTCGCCTTCGCGATGCTGTGCGGCCTCGGCGTGGCCCTGTGCGGCCTCGCCACCGGCGGCCACATCCACGGCACCGGCTACGAGGAGGCGAAGGCGCTCCTGCACGGCGGGGGAGACACCTCGGCGTGGTTCGGGCCGGCGAAGTTCCTCGCCACCACCCTCTCGTCGATCAGCGGCATTCCCGGCGGCCTGTTCGCCCCCTCGCTGGCGGTGGGCGCGGGGCTCGGCGCCCATCTGTCGCCCGTCTTCGCGCCGGCACCGGTCGGCGCGCTCGTCCTCGTGGGCATGGTCGCCTACCTGGCGGGCGTCCTGCAGGCGCCGATCACCTCCTTCGTGATCGTCTCGGAGATGACGGAGACGCACGCCCTCGTGATCCCCCTGATGATCGCCGCGCTCCTCGCGGACGCGGCCTCGAAGCTCGTCTGTCCGGACGGGCTCTACCACGCGCTGGCCGCCCCGATCGTCGCCCGCCTCGCGCCGCCCGCCGAGCGCGGCGGCTGAGGCTTCTCATCGGCGGGGCGTCATGCTAAGGCCACTGCCGCGCGGGTGTAGCTCAATGGTAGAGCAGCAGCCTTCCAAGCTGAATACGAGGGTTCGATTCCCTTCACCCGCTCCAGTCCTTTCCTCTGCGACGACAGCGGCTGAGGCCGGCGCTCTGGTATCGGCCGAGCGCTGCGATGCGAGCCTGATGCCAGCCAGGCTCCTATCTCCTGACCGGTTCGACCCGCCGGCCGACGATGCCGAGCGCTCCGTCGATGCACCCGAATCTCGGCCTCGCCGCCGGCATTGAGGTCCTCGTTGCGCCGCAGGCCGAGCACATGGACCTCTTCCAGGCGCTCGCGGTCGGAGTTGGACCTGCGGTGGCAGAACCGCGCGCCGTTGGCGAAAATGCCACCGACGGTCTTGGTCCCTGCGAGCGGCTTGGGGTGGGCGTTCGTCCCAGCAATGCGGCCGTGGATCGCGGCCGCCAAGGCTGCATTGCCGGTGAAGCACGACCATGCGGCATGTTCTCGATCGATCAGGTCCCAGATATCGGCGAGGTCTCGTCGTCGGGCCCAGGACGGTGCCCTTTCATCCCGGATCGCCGGCCGCTATCAAGCTCAGCATTACCCGGAGGATGAGTGGACAGGGCGGTTGACGGTGACGACTTTCCCGAAGGCGACGTCGCGGCGCATCCTCGTGGTCGGCGATGCCATGATCGACCGCTACGTTTACGGTGAGGTCACCCGCATCTCGCCCGAGGCGCCGGTGCCGGTCCTGCTGACCCGCGAGTCCACGGTGCGGGCGGGCGGCGCCGCGAACGTGGCCGCCAACATCGCGGCCATGGGCGGGACCTGCGAACTGCTCGCGGCGGTCGGAGACGACGATCAGCACCGGGAACTCGCCGGCCTCCTCGCCATACCCGGCTTGACGACCGACCTCGTGGTCGGCCGGACCGGCGTGACCACGGAGAAGACGCGCATCGTCTCCGGGCGGCAGCACCAGATCGCCCGGGTGGACCGGGAGAGCCGGGTCGATCCCGAAACCCTGGCCGAGCTGGAGCGGCGCTTCGGGCTTGCGCTCGACCGGGTCGGGATGGTGGTGCTCTCCGACTACGGCAAGGGCGTCCTGGAGCCGATCGCCCGGCTCATCGCGCTCGCGCGGGCCCGGGGCGTGCCGGTGCTGGTGGATCCGAAGATCGCCGGAGCCGAGCGCTACCGCGGCACCCACGTGCTCAAGCCGAACGGCGCCGAGTACCGGCTCCTGTTCGGCGCCTGCCCGGAAGCGGATCTGCCGGCCCATGCGCTGGCGGCGATCCGGGCGCACGGGATCGACCACCTCGTGCTCACGAACGGGCCGGCCGGCATGATCACGGTCTCGGCGGACGGGCGCGTGCGCCGCCACCCGACCCGGGCGCTGGAGGTCTACGACGTGTCGGGGGCGGGCGACACCGTGCTGGCGGCGCTGGCCGTCGCGCTCGGCGCGGGCGAGGAACTCGACCGCGCGGTGGATCTCGCCAACCTCGCGGCGGGCATCGCCGTCTCCCATGCGGGCACCTACGTCGTCACCGCCCGCGACATCGCCGAGCGCCTGGGCCGGAGCGAGGGCGGGAGCGAACCGCCCGGCATTCCGGCGCTCATGACGCTCGAGGCGACCCTGAGCCGGGTCCAGCGCTGCCGCGCGACGGGCGGGCGGGTCGTCTTCACGAACGGGTGCTTCGACATCCTGCATCCCGGCCACGTGCGCATGCTGCGGGCGGCCCGCGCCGAGGGCGACCTCCTCGTCGTCGGGTTGAACAGCGACGCCTCCGTCGCGCGGTTGAAGGGCCCCGAGCGGCCGGTCAACACCCTGGCCGACCGGGCCGAGGTGCTGGCCGCCCTCGCCACCGTCGATTGCGTGGTGGGCTTCGAGGAGGATACGCCGCGCGCCCTCGTCGCCCGGATCGAGCCGGACGTGCTGGTGAAGGGCGGCGACTACGCGGGCGGCGACATCGTCGGCGCCGACATCGTGCGGGCGCGCGGCGGGCGCGTGGTCACCACCGCCTTCCACGCGGGTCACTCCTCGACCGCCACGATGGGGCGGATCAGGGCCTGATCGGGCGGTCCTCACAGCAGGATCGGGCTGTGCCAGGGATCGTAGGCGACGAGGCCGCCGAGGTTCCGGTCCGGACGCCAGCACGCGGCGCGGCGGTTCAACAGGGCCGCCGTGCCCGAGAAGGTGCTGTTCGAGGTGGCCAGCCGGTCGGCCAGGCAGAGCGCGTGGAAATCGGGGAAGAACGCGGCGCCGGCCGGCCCTGCCGGCAGGTCGCGGGCGGTGAGTGGGCGGTAGGCGGCGAAGGCCTGCTGCGCGAGGCCGGGCGCGTCGGTGGCGATGTAGAGGACGGGGCGGTCGAGAGCCGGCCAGAGCGCGTCGAGCCAGCGCCGGTACCACGCCTCCGGCGCGATCCAGAAGCGGCCCCAGCCGTAATCGCCGCGCCGCAGGTGGATCGCCACCAGCGTCCCGCCCGAGAGGCGCCGGCCGATCGCCTCGGCCAAGGGGCGCAGGTTGCGTCCGGGGGCGAAGAGGGCGCGGAACCGGTCCCGCTCCCCGGCCCAGCCGCCGGGATCGCCGCAGAAATAGCCGGCGACGTCCTGTCCGGCATAGGCGCCGTCCCGGTCCGCCGCGAGGGCCGCTGCGTCCCCGGCGCGGCGCGGCAGCGTGGTGCCCAGGGGCGGGTCGTCCCGGTCGAACAGGTGCTGCCCGAGCCAGGACGGCGTCTCCAGCACGAGCCCGTGCCGCTCGGCGTAGAGGCGCGGGAAGCCGTACTGGAGGATCTGGTTGCCGAATCGCCCGTCGAGCCCGAGCCGGCCCACGGCGAGGCGCCGCCCGGGCGCCCCGGGCCGGACCGGAACCGGGGGCGCTCCCCAGCGCGCGGAGAGCCGGAGCATCGCCCGGCGGGTGAAGGCCTCGCCGTAGGCCGGGTTGCACCGGGCGGCCCGGTCCCAGGCGGCGAGGGCCGCCTCCGGCTGCGCCGTCGCCTCGTGGACGCGCGCCCGGAGCGCGTGCGCCTCGTAGCTGGCCGGATCGAGGAGCAGGACGCGCCGGGCGCGGGAGGCCGCCGCTGCGGCGTCGCCGCCGGAGAGGCGGATCTCGGCCCGCGCGAGGGCGATGTCGGGGCGGCCGGGCGCGAGCCGATCCGCCCGCGCGAGCCAGGGCTCCGCCCGCTCCGGCGCGCCGAGACGCGCCTCGGCCCGGCCGAGATGCAGCAGGCCGGTGGCCAGATCGGGCTGGAGCAGCAGGGCGCGCCTCGTGGCGCGCCGGGTGCCGGCGGCGTCGCCGCTCTCCATGAGCAGGCCGCCGATATTCGAGACCGCGGCCGCCGCGTCCGGCGCGAGCGACGCGGTGCGCCGGAAGGCGCGCAGGGCGTCTCCCGCCTCCTGCGACCGGTAGGCATCGAGACCGAGCGCGAACCACGTCGCCGCGTCGGCGGGCTCCCGGACGAGGGCGTGGCGCAGGGAAGCGGCGGCGGGCCGGCCCTGCGCCGCGAGGGTTCGGGCGAGGGCCCGGCCGAGCCGCCCGTCATCCGTCCCCAGGGGCACGGCCGCCCGCAGAAGGGCCTCGGCCCGGGCCGCCTCGCCCCGGCCGAGCCAGAGATCCGCCAGCTCCTCGATGCCCGGACGCGCGCCGGCCGGTGCGTCGAGCAACCGGCCCAGGAGGGCGTCGGCCGTCCCGGGGGCCGGGGGTGCGGCGCGCGCGGCCCCGCCTGCGCGCGCGCGGCCGCGTTCGAGGGCGTGGAGACGCCGCCGGATCAGCAGGCCGATTGCGTGGAAGCGCGCGTCCGGCGCCGCGCCAGCGCCGGGCGGGCGGGCGCCCGTCATCTCCGCCCGCTGCCGGTCGAAGGCGTTGCCGGGCCGCAGCGTGTAGCGGACCGTGCGGGCCGGGACGCGCAGGCCCGGGACCAGGGCGTGCAGGACGCGGCTGTAGCCGACGTCGTCCGCGACGGCCGGCCGGAAGGGGGGCTCGTCGGGAAAGCCGCCGGTCGCGAGGTGGCAGGCCCGGCGGACGGCGATGTTGCAGGGATAGGTCTGCTCCGAGGCCTCGCGCCAGGCCGGCGCGATCTCGGCATCGATGGCGTCGAAGACGATGCCGGTGCGCACGAAGCCCGCATCCGGCCGGTCGTCCAAGACCGCCAGGGTGACGAGGAGGTGATCGGCGAGGAAGGTGTCGTCCGCGTCGAGGAACCAGAGGACGTCCCCCTTCGCCCCCGCCGCGCCGAGGTTGCGCGCCGCGCCGGCGCCCCCGTTCCGGCTCAACACGGTCAGGGCGAGGCTCTGGTCCGGGTTGGCGCGGGCCCAGCCGAGCACCGCCCCGGCGGTGCCGTCGGGCGAGGCGTCGTCCACGACGCAGATATGGACCCGGGCCTCCGCCCGGCCGGTGGCGGCGCGCAGCCGGGCGACGGCGCCGGCCACGCTGTCGAGGGCGCGCCCGATCGTGTCCTCGGCCCGGAAGGCCGGGATGACCACGGTGCCGAGATAGGCCTCCTCGCGGGCCCGCGCGGCAAGCCCGTCGACGGCGACGCCGAGGCCGCCCGCCTCCGGCGGCAGCAGCGCCCGCAGCCGGGCCGCCTCCGCGTCCTCGCCCCGGATGAGCCGCACGGTGGCGAGCAGGCTGGCGAGGTCGCCCTCGACCGGCGCGATCCCGGCGATCCGCGTGAGAAGGTCGAGTGCCCGGTCGATCGCGCCGCCGTTGATCAGGCCGACGGCCTCGTTCAGGGCGAGGTGGAGCGCGCTATCGATTTGCCGGAGGAGGATCTCCCGGTTGCCGTGCAAACGATGCGCCCGCGCAAACAGGCGGATGGCGCGCAGGCCGTCCCCCTTCTCGCGGGCGGCGAGAGCGAGGTATTGCAGGGCGGTCGCGTCGGCCGGGTCGAGGAGCAGGTCGCGCGCCTTCGCTGCCGGGTCGAGGTCCATGTCGCCAATCGCCTCCGGGGCCGCTGCTGTGCGTCCCCCCGCTCGCCGCGCCCCGTCCGCGGAGCCCGGCCCGGCCTGCGGACGCGCGCCCGGCCGTCCGGACCGGTCCGGCGAGCGCGGCTCTAAGCAGGTTTCGCAACAATGGCTACCGGTTTTGCGACAAAACCCTGCGACACACCAGAAACCTAAGCGGACGAAGCGTTGGCCTGCCAACGCATGTCCGCTTAGAGCGGCGCCCGATCACGGTGCAATCGGGCGCCGCTCTCGGTCTTTGGTTTTGCCGCATCGTCTGCGACGAACCGGGATCCACTTCGTCGGAAAATGCTCTGGCCCGGATCGGGCGCGCGGGACGACGGGCGGCCGATGATGCGGGTCGCCTTCATCGATCCGGGCGCGATGTCCTACACGCCCGCGACGCCCGAGGCCGCGCCCCTGGGCGGCTCGCAATCCGCCCTCTGCCACCTCGCCGCGCAACTCGCCCGCGACGGGCTCGACGTGACCGTGGCGACGGCGACCGACCGGCCCGGGCGGGTGCACGGCGTGCGGGTGCTCTCGACCCGGGCCCTGTCCCTCGCGGATCTCTCCGGCGTCGCGGCCGTGGTCGTGCTCAACGGCACCGACGCGGCCCTGCTCGCACAGCTGCGCGCCCGGCTCGGCGCGTCCGTGCGGCTGATCCTGTGGACGCAGCATGCCGCCGACGAGCCGGCGATGCGCGGGCTGCACGACCCCGCCCAGCGCGCCGGCTGGGACGCCTTCGCCTTCGTCAGCGACTGGCAGCGCCACGCCTATCTCACCCGTTTCGGTCTGCCGCCGGAGCGCTGCCGCACCCTGCGCAATGCCGTGGCCCCGGCCTTCGCCGCAAGGCCCCCGAGCGAGCAGGATCTGGCGGCACGGCCGTGGCCCCCGATCCTTGCCTATACGAGCACCCCCTATCGCGGCCTCGACGTGCTCCTCGACAGCCTGCCGCGCATCCGCGCCGCCCTGCCGGGCACGGTGCTGCGCGTCTACGCGAGCCTCGCCCCCTATCAGGTCACGGGCGAGGCCGACCCCTACCAGAACCTGTACGCGCGCTGCCGGGCGACCGAGGGGGTCGATTACCGCGGCGCGATCCCGCAGGCCGCCCTGGCGGAGGACCTGCGCGACGTCACGGCCCTGGCCTACCTGAACCGTTTTCCCGAGACCTCCTGCATCGCCGTGATGGAGGCGCTCGCGGCGGGCTGCCTCGTGGTGACGAGCCGGCTCGGCGCGCTTCCCGAAACGGGCATGGGGCTCGCCCATCTGACGCCGGTCCCCGACGAACCGGCCGCGCACGCCGCGCTCTACGCGGAGCGCATGGTCGCCGTCCTGGCGCGGCGGCGGGACGACCCGGCCGGCACCGCGCGCCGGCTGCGCGAGCAGGCCGAGCGTGTCCTGGCCACGGCGATCTGGCCGGTGCGCGCCGCTGCCTGGGCGGCCTGGTTCCGCGCGCTCGCCGGCGCAGCGCCGGGCGCGCCGGCCGATCGCGGCGACCCGGACCATGGCGGCCGGAGGGCGGCCCGCCGGGTCGTCGCCGACCCGGCTGAGGCGGAGGCCCTGCTGGCCCTCGCCCGTGCCGACCTGTCGGCGGCGCGCTGGGCGGCGGGGGCGCGGGGGCTGAGGCGCGCCGCCTCCCTCGGCGCGCGGATCGACCGGGACCTCGCCCCGCTCGGCCCGGCGATCGCGGAGGGGGTCGACGGCACGTCGCTGCCAGCGCGCGCGGACGCCCTGGAGCGGATCAATGGGATCGCCGGCCTCGCCGGCGCGGCGGATCTCGCCCGCGCCCTGATGCGGGAGGCCGCCCGCCTCGGCGACCACGACACCGTCGTGCGCGCGGGCCGGGTCCTGCTCCGGCACCGGCCCGGCGAGGCCGGCCCGCACCTCGCCGTCGCCTGGGCGCAGAGCGCCCTCGGCCGGCACGGCGACGCCCTGGCGCAACTCGACCGGGCCCTCGCGCTCGGATCCGCGGATCTTCTCGCCGAGTCCCGGACACGCGCCCTCGCGGCGGGCTGCGTCGCGGCCGCCGAGACGGACCTTGCCCGGACGGGGCTCGGTGAGACGGCCGCCGCCGGCGGGGTTTCGGACCGGGCCGAGGCCGTGGGCCGGCTCCGCCGCCTCGCCGGGCTCGTCGGCGCGCTCGGGGAGGATCCGGGCCTGCTCGCCGAGACCGCCGAAGCGGTGTCGGAAGCCGCCGATCCCGGAACGGCCGCCTCCCTTCTGGCGGGAGGCCTCGGCCGGCGGCGGCTGCGGCTCGGCCAGCCCGCTGCGGCGCTGCCGCTGCTGCGGCGTGCGGGCGCGGCCGGCGGCGCCGCGGTGGCCGAGGCGCGGGTCGCCGCGGGCCTGGCGCAGGCGCAGTTCCAGATGCTCGACGCGCTGGAAGGCCTGCTGCAGGCGGGCCAGCGGGGCGAGGCGGGGCCGGGCTGGCGCGCGGAGGCCGCGCGGCTGATCGCGACCGTCGACGGGATGCTCGACCTCGACCGCACCCCCGAGGACATCCGCAGCCGGGTCTGGGGCACCCTGCGGGGCTTCTCGGCTTGGCTCAGCCTCACCGCGGAGCCTCACCGGCCGGGCCCGGTCCCGCCGGGCGGGCGCCGGGTCCACGATTGCTTCCCGTTCAACGACGAGCTCGACATGCTGGAGCTGCGCCTCGCCGAGATGGGGCCGGCCGTCGACCGCATCGTCCTCGTCGAGGCCCGCCACACCCATGCGGGCCGGCCGAAGCCCCTGCATTTCGCCGAGAACCGGGCGCGCTTCGCGGCCTATGCCGACCGCATCGCGCACGTGGTGGTGGAGGACGATCCGGGTGGCTTCGCGTGGCGGCGCGAGGCGCACCAGCGCGAAGCCATCGCCCACGGCCTCGCGGGGGCGGATCCCGACGATCTCGTCCTCGTCAGCGACGTGGACGAGATCCTGCGGCCCGAGGTGGTGGCGGCCCTGCGCACGGCGCCCGGAGAGCTGTTCGCGCCGCAACTCGCCATGCGCCTGTACTTCCTCGACCTCGCCGCGGCCGAGCCCTGGCTCTCGGTCGCCGCGGCGCCCTGGTCGCTGATCCGCCGGATCGGGCCGAACCATGCCCGCTACCTCGTCAAGCAGGGTCTCGGCCGGCCGGTCGCGGAGGCCGGCTGGCACTTCACGTGGATGGGGGGAATGGAGCGCTTCGAGGCGAAGATGCGGGCCTATGCCCACCGGGAGATGGCCGCCGGGTTCGACCGTGAGGCGGCCGCGAACCGCGCCCGCCTCGCCCGGTTCTACGCCGATGGCCGGCCCTCGGCCGGGCCCGTCCCGGGGATGTGGCGGGACCTCGCCCGGGTCCCGGTGGATGCGCGCTTCCCCGCGAGCGTGCTGGCGGATCTCGACCGATACCGGCGGCGCGGCTGGCTCTGCCCGCAGGAGGCGGCTTCGTGACGGATGCCGCCCGGCGCGCCCGCGAAGCCGTCCTCGACGCCGCCCGCGCGCACGCCTCAGCCGGCCGCCTCGATGCGGCTCGCACCGCCTGCCGGGCCGTCCTCGCGGCCGACCCGAACTGCGCCGAGGCGGCCGGTCTGCTCGGGGATCTGGGCGCGGCGCCGGCCGAGCCCCCGGCCCTGCGCGGCCTCGCGGCCCTCGCCCTGGCGCGCGGGGACTTTGCCGAAGCCGCGATCCTGCTGCGCCGCTGGCTCTCCCTGCGGCCGGAGGACGGGGAAGCCCGCCTCGCTCTCGTCGAGGCGCTGATGCGGGCGGGACGCCCCGCCGAGGCCGAGCCGGAACTCGCCGCCTTCGTCCGGCGCTACCCCGAGGATTGGCGCAGCCTGAGCAACCTCGGCGTCCTGCGCAAGAATCTCGGACGCTACGCCGCTTCCGAGGCCGCTCATCGCCGTGCCCTCGTGCTCATGCCGGCGGAGCCGGGACTCCTCGGCAACACGGGCTTCGCCCTGGCCCGGATGCCGGGCCGGGAGACGGAGGCCGAGCGGTGGCTGCGCCGGGCGGCCGCGCTCGGCGGCGACGCGCCCCAGGCCCTGGTCGATCTGGCCAGATTCCTCGCCGAGCAAGGCCGGGAGGCGGAGGCCGAGGCGCTCTGCCGGACGGTCCTGGCCCGGGATCCGGAGCACGCCCAGGCTCATCTCGTCCTGGCCTTCGGCCGGCTCGCGCGCGGGGCGCTGGAAGCGGGCTTCCGGGACTACGAGTGGCGCAGGCGCCTGCCCGGATGGGCGGCCCACCGCGCGCCGGAGGCGCCGGACTGGACCGGGGACGATCCGGCGGGGCGCACCATCCTGATCGAGGAGGAGCAGGGTCTCGGCGACGCGATCCAGTTCATCCGCTACGCCCGGCCCCTGCGGGCGCGCGGCGCGCGGGTGATCGCCGCCTGCGGGCCGGCCCTGCAGCGCCTGTTCTCGGCCATGCCGGATCTCGACGCCGTGATCGGCCTCGACGGCCCGGCACCGCCCCACGACGCGTGGGCGCCCCTGCTCAGCCTGCCTCATCTCCTGGGGCCGGAGACCGGCACGGCGCCCGGCACCCTGCCCTATCTGAGCGCCGAACCGGAGCGCGCGGCCCGCTGGCGCGCCCGGCTCGCGGCCGGGGCGGTGCCCGGCCGGTCCTTCCGGGCCGGCCTCGTCTGGGCGGGCAGCCCCGGGCATCCGGACGACGCGCGCCGCTCCCCCGGCCTCGCCGCGCTGGCGGACCTGCTCGACGTGCCGGGCGTGCAGACGGTGCTGCTGCAGGCCGGGCCGGGCCGGGCGGATCTCGGGCTTGTGCCGCTGCCGCCCCACTGCCTCGATCTCGGGCCCGATCTGGCCGATCTCGCCGACACCGCGGCCGCGATGGCGGCGCTCGACCTCGTGATCACCTGCTGCACCGCGCCCGCCCATCTCGCCGGCGCGCTCGGCTGCCCGGTCTGGAACCTCGTGGCCTTCGCCCCCGACTGGCGCTGGGGCCGGCAGGGCGAGGCGACGTCCTGGTACCCGACCATGCGCCTGTTCCGTCAGCCGCGGCCCGGCGCCTGGGCGCCCGTCGCGGCGGAGGTCCGGGCCGCCCTCGCGGCGGCGGCTTTGCCCGGCGCGCCGCCCGTGCGGGACCTGCGGCCGGATCCGGCAGGGAAGCCCCCGGCCGGGCGGGAGCCGGCGACGGATGAGGCGGAGCGGCCGGGGACACGGGACGCGGGCGGGCGGCCCGGGCACGGGGCACCGGTGGCGGACCAGACTGGGCGCGACGCGGATGCGCAGCAGACGGACGCGCAACTCCTGGCGCGGGCCGAGGCGGCCCTGGCGGCCGACCCCGCCGATGCCGGCGCCCTGAGCGTGCTCGGCGTGCTTCAGCGCCGGGCGGGCCGCCACGAGGCCGCCATCGCCTTCCACCGGCGCGCCCTGGAGCGCGCGCCGGAGCAGGCCGGGATCTGGTCGAATCTCGGCAACGCCCTGATGGATTGCGGGCGGCTCGACGAGGCGGCGGCGGCGCACGAGGAGGCGCTCCGCCTCGCCCCCGCCGACCCGACCTTGACCTTCAACGCCGCCATCGCCTTCCGCCAGTCCGGCGCCTTCCCGGCGGCGCTGGCGCTGCTGGAGCGCGCCGCCGCCCTCGCTCCGGCGACGGCGGCGCTGATCTGGGAGCGCGCGCTCGCGCGGCTCCAGACCGGCGACTATGCCGGGGGGCTGCGCGACTACGAAGCCCGCTTCGGCCTCGCGACCTACCGCAACCGCATCCTGCACGGCCCCCGCTGGGACGGGGGGGACTTGGCCGGCCGCACCCTCCTGATCACGGTGGAGCAGGGATTCGGCGATGCGCTCCTGGCGGCGCGCTACGTGCCGCTCGCGGCCGAGCGCGGGGGGCGCGTCATCCTCGAATGCCACCCGGAACTGCGCCGGGTCCTCGCCGGCCTGCCGGTGACGGCCCTGGTCGATCCCGGCGCCGCGCTCCCGGCCTTCGATCTCCAGATCTCGCAGATGAGCCTCGCCGGGCTGTTCGGGACCCGGGCCGAGGCGGTGCCGCCCCCCGTCCGCCTGACCGTGCCGGAGGCGGCGCAGCGCAAGGCCGACGCCCTGCTCGGGCCCGCCGACGGCACCCTGCGGGTCGGGATCGTCTGGTCGGGGCGGGAGAGCTTCGGGGAGAACCATCTGCGGGCGACCCGGCTCACCCCCTTCCTGCGCTTCGCCGAGATTCCGGGCGTGCGCCTCTACAGCCTGCAGAAGGGCGGCCCCGCGGAGGAGCTGGATGGCGGTCTCGCGCGCCTCGTCACGCCGCTCGGCCCCCATCTCGACGACTTCGCCGACACCGCCGCCGTGGTCGCGCGGCTCGACCTCGTGGTGATGACCGACAGCGCGGTCGCCCATCTGGCGGGCGCCCTCGGACGTCCGGTCTGGAATCTCGTGCAGCACGTGCCCTACTGGATCTACGGGCATTCCGGCGACGCGACGCCCTGGTACCCGACGATGCGCCTGTTCCGGCAGGGGCGGGACCGGGCCTGGGAGCCGGTCTTCGCCCGTGCCGCCGACGCCCTGCGCCGGCTGGCCTCCGACCGCCTGCCCTGATACCTCCGGGCACGGGGCGGAACGGGGACTTGGCGCGACGCGAACTTGGCGCGACGGGAACTTGGCGCGACGGGAACCGGACCCGCCGCGAGAGGCGCGCCCGAAGGAGGAGAGCGTGGACTATTTCAGGATGGTCGAGGACAGCTGGGAGCTGAGCGACGCGATCAGCGACTACACGAAGAATGCCGGCCGCGAGGTCCCGTTCTCGGAGCTGTGGGAGAAGGTCCTCGCGCCCTCGCCCCTGGTCGATCAGGCCCGCACCCTCGGCGAGGAGGGCGTCGCCAAGGGCCGCATCTTCCTGAACTCGCCTTACGGCCTGCAATTCCGACCCGACCACAAGGACTGGATCCCCTTCCGGCACGGTCCGGTCGACCTCTCCGCCGAGCCGCTGCCCTGAGGACGCGCCCGTGACCGGCCGGGCCCTGTTCGACGCGGGGCTCGCCCGGCACCGGGGCGGCGCCCTGGCGGAGGCCGCCCTCCGCTACCGCCACGCCCTCGCCGACGAGCCCGGCCTGCCCGAGGCCTGGCACATGCTCGGGGTGGCGGAGACGCAGGCGGGGCGACTCGACCCTGGCCTCGGCCTGATCAAGCGGGCGCTGCGGCTCGCGCCCGGCCTCGTCGAGGCGTGGCAGAACCGGGTCGCCCTGCTCTCCGCCGCAGGCCGCCGGGACGAGGCGGTGGCGAATGCGCGGGGCCTCCTGCGACACGCCCCGGACCATGGTCCGACCTGGCTGCGTCTCGGCACCCTCCTGGCGCAGGACGGACCCGGACGAGCTGCGGCCGCGCTCGCCGCCTTCGGGCACGCGACGCGCCTCATGCCCGACGCTCCCGAGGCGTGGCGCGGGCTCGGCCTCGCCCTGCGGGAGGCCGAGCAGCTCGACGCGGCGCTCGGGGCGCTGCGCCGCGCCCATGCGCTCCGGCCGGATGCGGAGGCGGAGATGAGCCTCGGCAACGCCCTCCTCGGCCGGGGCGAGCGCGCCGGGGCGCTCGCCCACCTGCTGCGCGCCGTGTGCCTCGCCCCCGGCAGCCCGGAATGCTGGTACAATCTCGGACTCGTCCGCCATGCCCGCGGCGAGACCGAGGCCGCCCTGCTCTGCAACCGGCGCGCGGTCCGGCTCGGGCTCGGGCTCGCGCGCACCCGGCTCGCCGCGGCGCTGGCCGATCTCGGCCGCGCGGCGGAGGCCGAGGCCGAGCTGCGCGCCGCCCTGCCGCTCCCCGGCACCGCCGTGCCGGACGCGGTCGAGCAGCTCACCGGCCTCCTCCTGGCGCAGGGCCGGATCCCGGAGCTGCGGGCACTGTTCGCGCCCTTCGAGACGAAACCGCTCGCCGGCAGGCTCCATGCCGGCGAGGGCCGCACCGCGCTCGCCGCAGCCGACCTCGCGCAGGGGCGCCCCGCCGCGGCCCAGGCCCGGCTCGCGCCCGTCGCCGGCGAGGCCGGCTGGACCTTCACCCTCCGCTCGGTCGCGGCCCTGCGTCTCGCCCTGGCCGAACGCGGGGAGACGCTCGTGCGCATCCCGGCCGATCCCGGCCGGCCCCGCCTCGCGTCGAGCACGCTGGGCACGCGGGGGCGCTTCGCCCACAACGTCCTCGAATACGTCCTCCTGCGCCTCTACGCCGAGCGCCATGGGCTGGTGCTGGAGACGCCCGACTGGGTCGGCGGCCTGTTCTTCGCCCTCGACGATCCCGCCCCGGCCGGCCCGCTCGCGCCCCTGCTCTTCGGCCGCCACCTCCTGAACGAGGGCGTGCTGGGGGAACCCCACCGGCCGCCGCTCGCCGGTTGCGACGCGCTCTCGCCGCTCTTCCTGTTCGCCTATCCGGAGACGGTGCGGGAGCGGGTCCAGTCCTGGCTGCGGCCCCGGCCCGCCTTCGCACCCTGGCTGGACCCGGCCGTGGCGCGGCTGCGGCTCCTCGGCCGCACCCTGGTGGCCCTGCACCTGCGACGCGGCGACTTCGTCGCCTGCGGCTACCCGATCACCGATGCGGGGTGGTACGTGGCGTGGCTGCGCGAACTCTGGCCGACCCTCGACCGGCCGGTGCTCTACCTCGCGAGCGACGATCTCGCGGCCGTCCGGGCCGATTTCGCCGAGTTCGATCCCCTGTCGCTGGCGGACGTGGCCGAGCCCTGGCCGGGTCTCGACTACCTGCAGGACTTCCACGTCCTGTCCCGGGCCGACATCGTCGGCGTCAGCGCCGCCAGCGGCTTCAGCGCGCTCGCCGCCCGCCTCAATCCCGGCCTGCGCCTCGCCGTGGAGCCCGACCTCGCGGCGCGGCGGATCCGCCCGTTCCGGCCGTGGACGTGACGCGGCGTGCCGGGAATCCTTTGCCGGAGCGTCCTGCGCCAGACCGAAGGCCTGTCCGGCTCGGGAGCGCGCGTCACGGCGGGGATCGGGATGCCTGCCCGACCAGGGCGCGGGCCGCGAGCAGGCCGGCCAGCGCCGCGCGCACGCGCTCCATCACGCCGCCCCAGTCGCCCCGCCGCTCCTGGCGGAACAGGCGCATGGTCGGGTACCAGGGCGTCCGGTCGCCGCGGGTCCGCCAGCGCCAGTCGCAGGCGAAGGGCAGAACCGTCCAGGTCGGGCAGCCGAGCGCGCCCGCGAGATGGGCGGGGCCGGTGCAGGAACTGATCACGAGGTCGAGCCCGCGCATCGCCGCGGCGGTGTCGGCGAAATCCGCAAGGTCCGGCCCGAGATCGACGAGGCGCGCGGCGGCTTCCGGGCAGGCGGCGAGCTGGGCGTGGCCCGGCCCCTTCTGCAGGGCGAGGAAGCTCACGCCCGGCACGTCGAGGAGGGGCCGGAAGGCCGCGAGGCCCGGCGAGCGCGCCCGGTCGCCCCGGAAGGTCGGGTTGCCGGCCCAGACCAGCCCGACCCGCAGGCCCGGATGGCCCGCCAGGCGGCCGGCCCACGCCGCCCGGGGCCCGGGCTCCGCGACGAGATAGGGATGCGGGCCCGGCGGATCCTCCCCGGCGAGGCCCATGAGGTGGGGCAGGCTCATCAGCGCGGCGTGCGCGTCGTGCGGCGGGACCGGATCGCCGTTGCGGATCACCGCGGCGAGGCCCGGCAGCCCGGCGAGGACCCGGGCGAGATGGCCGTTGCAGGCCAGGATGACCCGGGCGCCTCGGGCGGCGAGCAGGCCGGCGTAGCGGGCGAATTGCAGCGTGTCGCCCGCGCCCTGCTCCTCGTGGACGAGAAGCGTCAGCCCCGCCGGGTCGCCGCCGGCCCAGCGCGGCGAGGCGAAGGTCGGCGAGGCGCCGAAATCGGCCATGCGGCTGCGCCACTCGTAGGCCGCGTAGCCCTCCGCGTCGCGGCCCTCGATCAGCAGGTTGAAGCCGAGGGTGGTGTGCGCCTCGGCCAGCCCGGGCTCGATCCGGATCGCCCGGCGCGCCGCGGCGACGGCCTGACGCGGGCGCATCCCGTGCTGGGCGCCGAGCGCGAGGTTCAGCCAGGACGCCGCATCCGCCGGCCGCAGCGCCAGCGCCCGGTGCAGGCAGCGCCCGGCCCCGTCGTGGTCGCCGCGATCCTGCAGCGCGATCCCGAGATTGTTGAGGAGGCCCGGCTCCTCCGGGTCGATGCCGAGGCCGTTCCGATAGGCGGCCTCCGCCTCGGCATCCCGCCCGAGCCGCCGGAGGGCGACGCCGAGATTTCCGTAGGCGGCGGCCAGCACCGGGTTCATCCCCAGGAGCGTCATCAGGACCTCGACGGCCTCGTCCGCCCGCTCCGCCAGGATGAGGTGGCGCGCCAGCGCGAGCCGGGCTTCGGTGCCGAGCGGGTCGAGTTCGGTCAGCCGCGCGAGGGCGGTGGCCGCCTCCGCGTGGCGGCCGCCGTCGCCGAGGATGTTCGCGAGCGTGTTCCAGGCCTGCGGCGTGCGGGGGGCGAGGCGCAGGGCCGCGACGGCCTCCGCCTCGGCCTCGGCGAGGCGGCCGGCCATGCGCAGGGCAGCGGCGTGGGAGAGGCGGAAGGCGCAGACGCGCGGCGCGAGGCGGGCTGCGCGGGCGACGCGGATCGCGGCCTCCGCCGGCCGGCCGGCCTGCAGCAGGCACACGCCCCAGAGATGGAGCGCCTCCGCCCGGTCCGGCGCGGCGGCGAGGACGGCGCGGCAGCCCCGCTCGGCCTCGGCGAGGCGGCCGGCGGCCAGATCGGCGATGATCGCGTCCATCGGGGCCGGGACTCCGCTAGCCTAGATGGGGTCCGCGCTTTATCAGATACCGCCTCGCCGTCCAGGCGAGCCCGCGCAGCACGGACACGATCGTCGGCAGGATGGAGAACGCGTTCGAGACCGCGCTCGGGCTCTACCGCGCGGGCCGGGGCGCGGAGGCGGTGGCCATGCTGCGCGCTCTGGCCGACCATCGTCCCGGCGAGCCCGCCGTCCTGAACCTGCTGGGCGTCTGCCTGCACGCGGCCGGGCAGACGGACGAGGCCGGAACGGCCCTGCGCGCGGCCCTGGCTCTGGCTCCCGACCATGCGGAAGCGCTCCTGAACCTCGCCGCGCTCCGGAATGGCGCCGGGCGCCGAAGCGCCGCGGCGGCCTGCCTGCGCCGCCTCCTGGTGCTGGATCCCGGCCTCCGGGACGGTTTGAGGCTCCTCGGCGCGACGCTCTCCGAGATGGGCGACCTCGACGGGGCCGAGGCGGTTCTGCGCCGGGTGGCGCGGCTCGTCCCGGACGGGATCGAGGAGCGCTTCAACCTCGCGGCGACCCTCTGCCAGACCGGCGCGCCGGACCGGGCGATCCGGGCCCTTCGGCAAGCGATCGCCCTGCGGCCCGAGGGCGCCTTCGCCTACGGGCTGCTCGGGGCCTGCTGCTTACGGGCCGGGGATCTCGACGCGGCGGAGGCGGCCTACGCGCGCGCCCTGCGCCTCGACCCGGCGGCGGCCGATGCGCGCCACGGCCGCGTGCGCGTCGCGCGCTACCGGGCGACCGCGCGGGCTGCCCGTTCGGGCGCCGGGCCGGACGGGCTCGCCCTGCGCGGCGCCTTCGCGACGGCGAGCGGCTACAGCCACATGGCACGGCGCCTGATCGAGGCCCTGAGACGGCGGCGCATCCCCCTGGAGATCCTGGGCCTCCTCGCCGACGAGCGCTGGCCGTTCGAGCCCCTCGACCGGCCGGTGCGGGCGCGCGCGCTGCTCAACGTGCTGATCCCGATGGCGGTGGAGCGGGTGCCGGGCCTGCCGACGGTCACCTTCACGATGTTCGAGGGCCATCCCATCCCGCCGAGCTGGCTCGTGCACAGCCGCAGCAGCGACGTCGTCGTCGTGCCGACGCGCGCCTCCCGCCGGGCCTGGATCGCGCGCGGCTTCCCGGAGGCGCGGCTTCGCCTCTGCCCGCTCGGGATCGACCCCGAATCGGGGGACGGCGCGCCCCTGCACCTGACGCTGCCGGACGGGCGTCCCGTCGCGGAGATCCCCTACCGCTTCCTCAACGTCTCGGACTTCATCCCGCGCAAGAACGTCGACGGGCTGCTGCGGGTCTGGCTGCGGGCCACCGACCGCCGGGACCCGGCCTGCCTGATCCTCAAGCTCGCCATCGGCGGCCGGCCGCACGGCCGGACCGAACTCGCCGACCTCGTGCGCCGCGGCGAGGCGGCGACGGGCCGGCGCCTCGCGCAGGCCGCGCCGATCCTGCTGGTCGACGCGGTTCTGGACGAGGCCCGGATGAACGGCCTCTACCGGGCGGCGACCCACTACTGGAGCCTGTCGCATGGGGAAGGCTGGGACCTCCCGATGGCGACCGCGGGGGCGCTCGGCCTCGGGCTGATCGCGCCGCGCCACACCGCCTACCTCGATTACCTGCACGACGGCATCGCCCATCTGATCCCGGCCGGCACCGCGCCGGCCACGCGCCCCTACGAGGACGAGCCCTGGGCGCCCTTCCACGGCCTGGACTGGTGGCAGCCGGACGAGGAGGCGGCGGTCGCGGCCCTTCAGGCCGTGATCCGGAAGGGGGCGGCGCTTCCCTCGGCCGCGGACCACCTGCGGCGGCACTTCACCTGGGACCAGTCGGCCGCGACCCTGCTGACGATCCTGGGCGGGCTCGGCCTCGCCCCGCGGCCGGAGGGCGCATGAGCGCCGTCGAGGCGCGGTTCGGGGCCGCCTGCCGCGACCACGAGGCCGGCCGCGCCGGGGCGGCCGAGACCGGCTACGGCGCGGTCCTCGCCGCCGCGCCGGGCCATCCGGGTGCGGCGGGCAACCTGGCTTCGCTCCTCTGCGCAGCGGGTCGTGCGGCCGACGCCATCGCCGTGCTGACGCGTGCCCTGCGCGCGGCGCCGGAGGCGGCGGGCCTGCGCGCCAGCCTCGCGGCCCTGGTCGCCGAGTCCTCGGGGCCGGACCGCGCCCGCCCGCTCGCGGAGGGCGCGCTCGCCCTCCAGCCGGACCTTCCCGAGGCCTGGTTCCACCTCGGCAACCTGCTGCGCAGCCACGGCGAGCGGGCGGGCGCCGAGCGCGCCTACCGCCGGGCCACGCGGGCCCGGCCCGATTTCGCCGGGGCCTGGAGCAATCTCGGCGACATGCGGGCCGAGGCCGGGGCCCTGGCGGAGGCGGTCGCCTGCTACCGCACCGCCCTCGGCCACCGGCCCGATCTGCCGCAGCCCCGGGTCAATCTCGGCGAGGCGCTGAAGGCGCAGGGGCTGGCGCGGGAGGCCGCCATCCTGCTCCAGGACGGGCTGGCGCTGCATCCGGACCTCCCGCTGCTGCACGCGAACCTGCTGCTGACCCTGCACTACCTGCCCGCGGTCCCGCCTCCGGTCCTGGCCCGCGCGCACGCGCACTGGAACCGCCGCCACGCCGCAGGATTCCGGCCCGACCTGCCCGTCTACGCCCATGCGCGCGACCCGGCGCGCCGGCTGCGGATCGGCTACGTCTCGCCGGATCTCTGCACCCATGCCTGCGCCTCCTTCATCCTGCCGCTGTTCGGCGCGCACGACCGGCGCGCGGTGGAGGTGGTGGCCTATGCCCTCTCCGAGCGGCGGGACGCGGTGACGGAGCGCCTGGAGCGCCGGGTCGACCTGTGGCGCCCGCTCTCCGGCCACGACGACGCGGAGGCCGCCGCGCTGATCCGCGCCGACCGCGTCGACATCCTCGTCGATCTCGCGGGCCACACGGCGGGCGCACGCCCCCTGATCTTCGCCCGCACCCCGGCGCCGGTGCAGGTCGCCTGGCTCGGCTATCCCGACACCACCGGCATGCCGGCCATCGGCCACCGCCTCACCGACGCATGGGCCGATCCGCCGGGCCCGAGCGACGGCTGGCACAGCGAGCGGCTGGTGCGGCTGCCCGGCGGCTTCCTGTGCTTCGAGCCGCTGGCCGAGGCGGAGCCGGGGCCGGCCCGGGGCCCGGAGGAGCCCCCGACCTTCGGCTCCTTCAACAACCTCGCCAAGCTGACGCCGCAGGTCGTCGCCCTGTGGGGCCGCCTCCTCCGGGCGGTCCCGGGCTCGCGGCTCGTCCTGAAGAGCGGCGCCCTCGCCGATTCCTGGACCCGGGAGCGGTACCGCACCCTGTTCGCCCGCGCGGGCGTGGGAGCGGAGCGCCTGATCCTCGCGGGCCATGTCGCGGCGATGAACGAGCACCTGCGCGCCTACCACCGGGTCGACGTCGCCCTCGATCCCTTCCCGTACAACGGGACCACCACGACCTGCGAGGCGCTCTGGATGGGCGTGCCGGTGGTGACGCTCGCCGGAACGCATCACGTCGCCCGGGTCGGCGTCAGCCTGCTGAACGCCTGCGGCCTGCCCGACCTCGTGGCCGAGACGGAGGACGCCTATCTGGACATCGCCGCCGCACTCGCGGCCGATCCGGCGCGGCGGGCGACGCTCCGCACGGAGCTGCGCAGGCGGATGCTGGCCGCGCCGCTCGGCGACCCGGCCCGCTTCGCCCGGACCGTGGAAGCGGCCTACCGCGCGCTGTGGCAGGACTGGCTGGCGACGGCCGACCCGGCCTGATACGGTTTCCGGAAGATCACTTTCGGAAACCGTATCACGAGCCCGCGCGGCGCCTGAGCGAGGCCGGTTTCCGCATCGCGAAGCGATCATCCGGAAACCGTATGATACGCAATCCGCTTGATCGAAGCGGATTGCGTATCAGCAAGCCCGCGCGGCGCTTGAGCGAAGCCGATTTCCGCATTGCGAAGCAATCAACCGGAAATCGTATGAGACGGGGGCTGCCCCGCGATCTCCGCCAGCGCCGCCGCGACCCGCGCGACGACGCCGGCCCAGCCGCCCGGCTCGGTCTGCCGGAACAGGCGCATCGTCGGGTACCAGGGCGAGTCGTCGCGGTCCTGGAGCCAGCGCCAGCAGCCGTCGTAGCGGGAGAGCACCCAGACCGGCTTGCCGAGCGCTCCCGCCAGATGCGCCACCGAGGTGTCGACGGTGATCACGAGGTCGAGGCGCAGGATCAGGGCGGCACTGTCGGCGAAGTCGCGCACCGCCCCCATCGGATCGTGGAGCGCGAGGCCCGGCGGCGGGTCGGCGAGCTGCGCGGCGGGCGCGCCCATCTGGAGGTTGACGAGGCGCAGGTTCGGCACCCGGGCGAGGGGTGCGAAATCGGCCAGGGTCATGCTGCGGCGCCGGTCGGTGAGATGGGCGCTGATCAGGCCGGGGCGGGGATCGCCCGACCAGACGAGGCCGACGCGCAGCCCCCCGCCCGGCAGCGGCACGGAGAGCCAGCGCGCCACCGCCTCGGCCGGCGGGAACAGGTAGGGCATCCGGGCCGGCACGCTCTCCAGCGTGGTGCCGAACAGGCGCGGCAGGCTCAGCAGCGGGCAGTGGAAATCGGGCCGCGGGAAGGCCTCGCTCGTCCCGTAGACCGCGGCGACCCCCGGCATCCCGGCGACCAGCCGCTTGAGGGACGGCTGCACGAGCAGGACCACCCGCGCGCCGCGCTCGGCCACCAGGGGGGCGTAGCGCACGAAGTGCAGGGTGTCGCCCTGGCCCTGCTCGGCGTGCAGCGCGATGGTCCGGCCTTCGAGGGGCTCGCCCCGCCAGGGCCGGAGATCCGCTCTCACCCTGGGAAGCTGCCCGGTCTCCCAGCGCGCCTCATAGAGGTCCCAGGCCTCCCGCAGCCGCCCGCCCTTCAGGAGGGCGAGCGACAGGTTGAAGCGGGCGTCGGGATGCTGCGGCTCGGCATCGAGCACGCCGCGGAACAGGGTCTCGGCCCGTTTCAGGTCGCCGAGGTCGAGATGGACGATGCCGAGGTTGTTGCGGGCCGACAGGTGCCCGGGCCGCAGCCGCAGGGCGCGCCGGCACAGGGTCTCGGCCTCGCGGAAATCCGCCGCCCCCTGCGCATGCGAGCGCAGGATATGGCCGAGATTGGCGTAAGGGTCGGGGTGGTCCGGCCGCAGGGCGATGGCGTTGCGGCAGCCGCGCAGGGCCGCCGCGCCGTCGTTGAGGCCCCAGCGGGCGCTGGCGAGGTTGTTCCACGCCTCGGGCTGGTCCGGCGCGAGGCGCAGGGCGCGGGCATAGGCCCCTGCCGCCAGCGCCTGGTCCTTCCGCAGGGAGGCCGCGATGCCGAGCTTGACGTAGGCCTCCGGGCCCCCCGGCTCGAGGATGATCGCCGCGCGGGCGGCCCGCTCCGCCTCGCCGCCGCGGCCGGCCAGCAGGTGGGCGGTCGCCACCGCGACCAGGGCGGGGGCGGCCGGCCGCAGGCGGCAGAACCGGCCGAGCCAGCGCGCCGCCCCGCCCGGGCCGGCCGGCTGCTTCAGGAGATTGGCGAGCGCCTCCGGATAATCGGGCCGCAGGGCCAGCGCCTGCCGGTAGCGGGCGAGCGCCGCCTCCGGCCGCCCGAGGGCGCGCAGGGCCTCGCCGAGGCTGTTGCGGTAGATCGCCTGGGTCCCGTCGACCGCCGTGGCGCGGGCGATCCAGCCGAGGGCGCGCCCCGCGGCGCCGGCCTGGAGCACGACGACGCCGTGCAGGTGGAGCGCGTCCGCATTGGCCGGGTCGAGGGCGAGGACGCGGCGGTAGATCGCGTCCGCCCCGGCCCGGCCGGCCCTGTGCAGGGCGGTGGCCCGGGCGAGCAGCGGCGCCGGATCCATCACGGCGACGGAGAGGCCGAGTCCGTCGCCCGTCCCCCGCTCCTCCGTGATCCGGGCGGTCGCCGCCATCGCCACACCTTCGCTCACGGCTCTCCCACCCCCGCCATCGCCGGCCCCCGCCATCGAGGCTTCTGGACGGCTTCTCCGGTCCGCGCAACGCGGGCCGGCGCGACACGTCCCGTGCCCGGTCCGGCCGGTCAATCCGCCGCCTCCGTGAAGGCCCGGGCGAAGTCCGCCCAGCTCCGCTCGGCGCGCACGAAGGCCCGGCCGCTCGCCCCGAGGTCCCGGGCGGCGGCGCGGTCCTGATAGAGGGCCTCCAGATGCGCGAGCGCCTCCTCGACGCTGGATTCGCCCCAGCCGATGCGCCGCCCCTCCGGGTCGGGCACCGGATCCTGGCGGAGGAGCGGCAGGCAGGTGCCCTCCCGGATCAGGTCGAGATGGCCCGTATTGGCCGAGAGGATCGTCGGCACGCCGCAGGCCATCGCCTCCATGGCCACGAGGTTGGTCGCGCCCTCGCAGCGGTTGGGGAAGAGCGCGGCGTGGCACTCCGCGAACAGGCCCGCGAGCCGGTCGCGGGGGAGGAAGCCGAGATCGACCACGCTGCCGGGCGCGGCGCCGTTCGCCACGGCCCATCCCTCCAGATCGAGCCGGCCCTCCGCCACGCCGACCGGAACGGGGGCGTGGCGCGACTCGGCCATGCCGCGGGCCGTGTGCGGCCATGGATTGATCCAGGCGGTGACGAGAAGCGCCTCGGGATGACGCCGGTGGAAGCGGGTGAAGGCCGCGAGGGCGATGTCCTGCCCCTTGCGGAATTCCAGCTTCCCGCCGGAGAAGATCACGAAGCGGTCGCCGAAGGCGCGGCGCGGCGCGACCGGCTCCAGCTCGCCCGGATCCACCCCCTGGAAGACGCAGGCCACGTCCGCCAGGCCGCGCTCGCGCAGCAGGCGGCGATTGTAGGTCGAATGCACCACGATCCGGTCGAACCGGCGCGCCCGCTCGATCGCGTCCGCGTCGAGGCCAGTATCCTCGAAGGCGATGACCCCGATGTTGCGCTCGCCCTGGTAGAGCCGGCTCGGCTCGTCCCAGACCATGCCGTTGCTCAGCGCGTGCAGCATCACGGTGCCGCCCAGCCGCAGGGGCCGCCCATCCCGGGCGGCGGAGATCGCGCCGATCCGTCGGCAGCTCTCCATCAGGGGCTCGATCCGGGCGCGGTTATGCGGGCGCAGGCTTTCGAGCGCCGGCTCGCGGAGGAGCAGCGGGGGCCGCCCCGCGTCGAGCAGGTGCAGGCAGGTATGCGTGCCCACGAGTCCCCAGCCGTGCAGCTCCGAGAGCTGCCAGGACAGGGCGAATGTCGGCGAAGCCAAGCTGTCCTCCTCAGGGCGCGGACCGGGCGGCGAGGATGCCCGCGTCGTGCATGAAGTCGAGCAGGTTGCCGCCCGGGAAGAGATGGCTGCGCAGCCCCGCCGCGCGGCCGGCCGTCAGGTCGGTCTCCCGGTCGCCGACGAGGTGGCTGCGCGCGACGTCGACCGGCCAGGCGCGGATCAGGTCGAGCAGCATGCCGGGCGCGGGCTTGCGCCACGGATGGGCCTGCCGGTAGCGGGCGAGCGGAGCCTCTGGATGGTAGGGACAGGTGCGCACGTCGTCGAGCCGGGCTCCGGCGGCGGCGAGTTCGGCCGCCACGTGGCGGTGCAGCGCCGCCACGTCCGCCTCCGTGTAGAGGCCGCGCGCCACGCCCGACTGGTTGGTGACGAGGAAGACGCGGTAGCCGGCCGCGTTGCAGGCGGCCACCGCCTCGCGGGCGCCCGCAATCCAGACGAAGCGCTCGGGCGTGCCGACATAGCCGAGATCGTGGTTGAGCACGCCGTCGCGGTCGAGGAAGACCGCCGGGCGCGGGACCGCGCAATCCATGTCAGACCTCCACCATCTCAAACCTGCGCCATCTCAGGCCTCCGGGCGCGGGAACAGGCGCTCCTCGACGAGCCCGCACAGGATGTGGGCGGCGGCGATGTGCACCTGCTGGATCAGCGGCGTCCGGTCCGTGGGCGCGTGCAGCACGAGGTCGGCCCGCTCCGGCATGGCGCCGCCGCCCCGTCCCGTGAAGGCGAGGACGACGAGGCCCCCGGCGCGGGCCGCCTCCATCGCCCGCAGCACGCTCGGCGAGCGGCCGGAGGTGGAGAGCGCGAGCAGCACGTCGCCCGCCCGCCCGAGGGCGCGGACCTGACGGGCGAAGACCGCCTCGTAGCCGTAATCGTTGCCGATGGCGGTGAGCACGGAGGTGTCGGTGGTCAGCGCGAGCGCCGCAGCCGGCGCCCGGTCGTAGTTCAGGCGCGAGAGCAGCTCCCCGGCGATGTGCTGCGCGTCCGCCGCGCTGCCGCCGTTGCCGAGCGCCAGGAGCTTGCCGCCCGAGGCGAGCGCCCCCGCCACCCGGTCCGCCGCGCGCGTCAGGGCGTCGAGGAAGGCCGGGTCGTCGATCGCCCGCTGGAGCACGTCGCGGGACTCCTCCAGGTAGGCGATCGCCGCCGCGTGATGTCCGGACATGCTCATCGGGTCTTCGGATCCGCTTCCGTCATAGGGTTTCCGGCTTATCGCGTCGCGATGCGAAAACCGGCTTCGCTCAAGCGCCGCGCGGGCCGGAGGTGCGGTTTCCGGAGGTCATCGTCCGGACACTCGCATCAAACGGCCGGCTCCACGCAGAACGCCTCCGGCGGCAATCCCGCCGCGTGGCGCCGCCACATCCGGCGCCACGCGCTCTCCAGGTGGCGGACGAAGCGCGGCGTGTCGAAGAGCGGACAGGTGCCGCGCCCCTCCGCCAGCCGCCGCCGAAGGCCGGCGAGCCGCTCCGGCTCCGCGGCGAGGCAGGAGGCGAGCTCCTCGTAGGCGTCGGGGGAGGCGGCGACAAGCTCCGGCAGGCCGGCCGCCCGCAGCAGGCTCGCGGCGACGCGGGCGGCGAAGCCCTCGCCGAGGCAGGTCACGACCGGAACCCCGGCCCAGAGGGCGTCCGAGGTCGTGGTGTGGCCGGTATAGGGGAAGCTGTCGAGGCACAGATCCGCCGCGCCGATGCGGGCCAGATGCTCGGCCTGCGGCAGGGGCGCGGCCCAGACCAGGCGCTCCGGCGCGATGCCGGAAGCGGCGGCCCGCGCCCGCATCCGCGCGAAGCAGGCGGCGTCCGGCGCGGTGAGCCAGAGCTGCGCGCCGGGCCGCCGCCCGAGCAGGCGCATCCAGCGGGCGAAGAGCGCCGGACCGATCTTGTGGGGCGCGTTCAGGGCGGCGAACACGAAGGCGTCCTCCGCCAGCCCGAGCGCCCTGCGCGCGGGGGGCGCGGCGGCGCGGGGCCGCCGACGATCGTTCGGCTGGTAGGTGTCGGGCAGGCGCACCAGCCGCTCGTCGAAGAAGGCTTGGTGCTCGGGCGGCGTGACCACGGGATCGCCGATCAGATAATCGACCGCCGCGCCGCCGAGCGTGCTGGGATAGCCGAGCCAGTGCACCTGCAGCGGCGCGAGGCGCCGCCGCCAGAGCCGGTGCCGGCCGTGCTCGGTGGGGCCCTTGAGATCGACCAGGATATCGATCCCGTCGGCGCGGATCCGCTCGGCGAGCGCGGCGTCCGGAAGGCCGGCGACCTCGTGGAAGCGGTCGAAGGCCGCCCGGAGCCGCCGGCGCATCGGGCCGCCGTCGTCCGGCCGCGTGGCGTAGCCGACCGCGCGGAAGCCCGCCCGGTCGTGGAGCTCGAACACCTCGGCGGCCAGATAGGCGGTGGCGTGCTCGTGGAAATCGGCCGACACGTAGCCGACCGTGAGGGGCCGCTCCGGATCCTCCGGCCGGTCGGGCGGCCCCCAGGCGGGAACCGGGCCGAGCATCGTCCGCCGGAAGGCCCGGGCCGAGCGGAGCTGCCGGGCCGGATCGTCGTCGATCAGCAGGTTGACCAGGGGCAGGACGACGCCGTCCGCCGCCGCGACCGCCCGCAGGCGCGCCGTGATCGCCTCGTCCGCCTCCCAGTCGCCGGACGCGCGGCTCGAGAACAGCCCTGCGCTGAGGATGTCGCCCCGGTCCGGATCGAGGCGGGCGGCGCGCCGGTAGGCCCGGGCGGCGCCCGCGCCGTCCCCCGCCCCGCGCCGCGTATGGCCGAGCTCGTGCCAGGCCTCGACCGACTCGGGCGCCCACACGACGGCCGCCTCGTGGACGCTCCGGGCCGCGGCGGCGCGGCCCTCCGCCCGCAGCGCCGCGCCGAGCAGGATGCGGGCCCGCACGTCCTCGGGCCGCAGGGCGACGGCCCGGTCGAGGTCGGAAGCCGCCCGGTCGCCGGCCGCCAGGCGGGCGGCGCCCCGGATCAGCCAGGCCTCGCCGTGCTCCGGATCGAGCGTCACCGCCCGGTTCAGAAGGCGCAGGCCTTCCCTCTCATCGCCCTGCTCGCAGAGCAGCCGGCCGAGATTGACGCAGGCATCCGCGATGCCCGGATCGAGGGAGAGCGCGTCCCGGAACAAAGCCGCGGCCGGTTCCGGCCGCCCGGCGGCGGCGGCGATCGCGCCGAGGAGCAGCCGAATGTCCGCACGCTCCGGCGTCGCGGCGAGGGCGTCGCGGCCCAGGGTCTCCGCCCGGTCGAGCCGGCCGTCCAGATAGGCCTGCAGCGCCGTCTCCATCATCCGGGATGCGTCCCGGACGCGAGGCGGGAGCGTCGCGGTGCCGCCCGCGCCTGCCCCATCCCGGACGAGGGCGGCGACCGCGGCCGCGACCCGGGCCATCGCGCCGGCCCAGTCCCCCGGGCGCGGGCAGCGGAACAGGCGGTGGCCCGGATACCAGGGCGTCCGCTCGGGATCCTCCATCCAGCGCCAGTCGCCCATCCAGGGCAGGACCAGGAAGACCGGCCGGCCGAGCGCCCCCGCGACGTGGGCCACGGAGGAATCGCAGCAGACCATCAGGTCGAGATTGGCCGCGAGCGCGGCCACGTCGGCAAAGCCGTCCGCGTCCCCGTCCGGATCCGCGTCGGCCTGGGCGATCCCGAGCCGGGCCCCGTGTTCGGCCAGCTCGTCCAGCCCCTCGACGCGCTGGAGGCTGTGCAGGGAGACGCCCGGCAGGGCGGCCAGCGGCGCGAAAGCCGCGAGAGGGATCGCCCGGAGGGCGCCGCTCGCGCGCCAGTGGATGCCGATGCGCAGGCCCCGACGCGGCAGGCGGCGGGCCCAGGCCGCGGCGCGCGCCGCCTCCGGCGCGAGATAGGGCAGAGCGGCCGGGATCGTCTCCCGGCGCGTGCCGCAGAGATAGGGCAGGCTCATCAGGCTCTGATGGCAGTCGAAGGGCGGCAGGTCCTCGCCCTCGGCGACGAGCCTGTCGATGCCGGGCGCGCTCGCGAGCAGGCCCCGGAGGGGGGCTTGGCACAGAAAGACCGTGCGGGCGCCCATCGCCTTCAGGAGCGGCAGGTAGCGGACGAACTGCACGCTGTCGCCGAGGCCCTGCTCGAAATGCACCAGGATGGTCCGGCCGGTGAGCGGCTCGCCGCGCCAGAGGGGAACCGGCCCGAAATCCGGGCGCCAGCGCCAGACCGGCTGGAGCAGGCGCGCCTCGTAGTGCCGGAAACCCTCCGCGAGCCGCCCCGCGGCCAGCAGGCAGATGCCGAGATTCTTGGCGTGGTGCGGGTCGGCGGGATCGGCCGCGACGGCGCGCCGGTACCAGGTTTCCGCCGGCCCGAGGCGGCGGCGCGCCATATGGGCCGCCCCGAGATTGTTGGCGGCCCCGGCCGCGCCGGGAGCGTCGATCAGGGCGAGGCGGAGAGCGGCCTCGGCCGCCGCGGGCTCGCCACCGGCGACCATCAGCGTTCCGAGGAGGAGAGCGGCGCCCGGATAGTCGGTGCGCAGGCGCAGCAGCCGGCGCAGCAGGCCGATCGCCTCCGGCGCGCGGGGACCGCGGGCGAGCAGGTCGGCGAGGTGGAAGAGCGCATCCGGCTGCTCGGGGTCGCGTCCGAGCACGGCCGTCAGGGCCTCGACCGCCTCCTCGGTCCGGCCCGCACGCGCCGCGGCGAGACCGAGCACGAGCAGGGCGTCCCGGCGACCCGGCGCCCCGGCCAGGGCCGCCCGAAGGCTCGCGATCCCCGCCTCGACGCGCCCGGCCCCGAGATGATCGATCCCCTCCGAGATCAGGCGCCCGACGGATCCATCGACCGCGTCCACAGCCGTCCCTGTCGCCAAAACAGCACACCCCCCGGCACAACCCATGGATGACCGAAACGCCCCCCTTCCCAGTCTCGCCGCGGACCGGGTACAGAATCAATCGGAGTGAATGCCGCGTCGGGACGGGCATCGCCACGGTCCCGGCGACAGTTCACTCACGCCGTCCATCCGGATCGGCGAAGCCCTTCAGGACATTGCTCAGACGAATCGAAGATGGTTCTCGTCTTCGACTTGTCATCCGATGTCGATGGCGGCCTGCGCGATCGTCTCGTGCGGACCGTGTGCGGCGCCGGGCAGGACCGGTTAACCGGTCCTTCATCACATCTGGGCACGCATCACCGGTGGTCGGGCGCGTGGGCCCTGGCTAGCGCACCGGATGATCCGGGCGTGTTCGATGGATGGGGGCGGACGGCTGACGAGCCGCGATCGTCCCGCAGAAGGTGGATGGGATCCGACCGATGGCGGCTGGTGGGACGCTCACGCTCTCGACGGGTTCCGACTACGTCTTCAGCAGTACCGAGGTCTGGAGCGGCATCGTCGGGAACGGCACCCGCGGCGTCACTCTGAACACGAGGGGCAGCACGCTCACCGTCACCCAGCTCGATCACATCACCGGCGCCCGGTCCATCACCAGCAAGGAGGTCGTCACGCTGCTGCCGTCCAACGGCGGGAGCACGATCTCGGTCAGTTTCCTCGAGACGATGTACGGCAGCGGCGGCCGGGACGTCGTCCAGATCGCCAGCACCGGATCCACGATGGCGGTGGAGGGCATCGAGACTGTCCTCGGTGCCACGACCGGCACCGGTCTGATCGCCCTGACCAGCACCGCCGGCAACACGATGTCGGTCGGTTACCTCAAGTCGATCATCGGCGGGGCCGGCAAGGACGTCATCACCTTCGGCGCCGCCGGCGAGATCGGGACCACGACGGCGGTCTCCTTCGTCGAGACGCTGATCGGTACCGCGGGCGGTATGGATCTCATCGCGACCAACGCGAGCGGCAGCAATACCGTCAGCCTGACCGGCATCGAGATCTTCCTCGGCAACGCCGGCACGAGTTTCAGCGACGTCCTCACCCTCGCCGGCGGGGGCACTATCGGCGTCGCCTTCGTCGAGACGGTGATCGGATCCGCCGCCCGGGACGTCGCGGCGCTCGGGTGGAAGGCCGGAAGCGCCAATGTTGCGTCGGGCGGCGGCACCGTCGCCGTCTCGAGCATTGAGATGATCGTCGGCGGAACCAGCTCCAGGAACACGGCCATCCTGCTGGACCAGGGCAACACCGTCACGGTGGGGAGCCTCAACACCCTGATCGGCGGTGGCGGCAACGACGTCGTGCAGCTGACGATGCTGGACGGCACGCCGATCGTCGGCACGGGGCCGATCCCGTGGAACACCGCCGGCAACACGATGCTGGTCTCGCTGATCGAGACCATCATCGGCACGTCCGGCCAGGACGCGATCGTCTCCCTCAACAATGGCGGCGGCACCCTGTCGGTGTCGGCGGTCGAGACGCTCGTCGGCCGGGTCGGCACCGAGGTCTTCCTCCTCGACATGGGCGGCAACACGGTCGCGGTCGAGGCCGTGGAGACCCTGATCGGCGGCTCAGGCACCGACGTCATCGGCCTGACGGCCGCCGCCTCGGCCCGCGGCACGACCATGCAGGTCGCCGGGATCGAGACCCTGGCCGGCGGCGCTGGTACCGACGTCGTCCTTCTCGACGCGGGCGGCAACACGGTCGCGGTCGAGGCGGTGGAGACCCTGATCGGCGGCGCGGGCACCGACGTCGTCATCCTGACCGAGGCGGCCGGCACGATCTTCGTCAGCGATGTCGAAACCCTCTATGTCGCGCAGACCGGCCAGACCCTGGACGTCACCGGCCAGAGCCGCCAGGTGGTCTTCCCGTTCTCGGCAACCGCCCCCGCGGCTCCGTCCGCTCCCTCCCTCGCCAGCGCATCCGATACCGGCGTTCAGGGCGACCTGCGGACCGGCACGGCCGTTCCGACCCTGACCGGCACCGCGGCGGCCGGGAGCGTGATCAACCTCTACGGCGCGCCGCCCAGCGGAGCCACCGTCCTCGCCCTCGGAAGCGGCACGGCCGACGCCGCGGGCCTTTGGTCGATCACCACGGGCACGGCCCTGGCCGACGGCGCCTGGACCCTGATGGCGCGGAGCGTCGCCTCCGGCACGGAGAGCGCCGCCTCCGCCTTCCTCTTCCTGACCATCGACACCACGGCGCCGGCCGCCCCGACCCTGGGACTCGCGCCGGGTTCCGACACCGGCGCCTCGACCACCGACGGCCTCACGAACGTCGTGCAGCCGACCCTGACGGGCTCGGCGGAGGCGGGCAGCACCGTCACGCTCTACGACGGCGCCCTCGCGATCGGCACGGCGACCGCGAACGGCGCCGGCGTCTGGTCGATTGCCGCCGCCCAGCCCCTGACGGAGGGCACCTACACCTTCACCGCGCGCGCCATGGACGCGGCCGGCAATACCGGCACGGCCTCAAGCCAGCTGGAGGTGACGATCGACACCTCGCTGGCGGCCCCGACCCTGGCCCTGGACCTCGCCTCCGACACGGGGATCGCGGGCGACGACCTGACCGCCGTCAACGCGCCGGTCATCGCCGGCAGCGCGGAAGCTTTCGCCGTCGTCAGCCTGATCGAGAACGGCGCGCTGCTCGGCAGCGCGAGTGCGGACGCGTCGGGCCAGTGGCAGCTCACCCTGGGCACCCTCTCGGAGGGTGCGCACACCCTGTCCGCCCGCGCCGTCGACCGCGCGGGCAACACCAGCGTTCCGTCGGGATCGCTCACCGTCACGATCGACACCACGCCGCCGACCGCGCCCTCCGCGCCGACGCTGGCGCCAGCCTCGGACACCGGCACCTCGAACAGCGACCAGATCACGCGGGTCGCCGCACCCACCTTCACGGGCAGCGCGGAGGCCGGCAGCACGATCGACCTTCTGGTCGGCGGCTCCCTGGTGGGAGCCGGCACCGCCGACGGGGCGGGCCTCTGGACGATCACGTCGAGCACCCTCGGCGAGGGCACCCACACGGTCTCGGCCCGGGCCCGCGACGCGGCCGGCAACACCCGCGACGGCAGCGGCCTCACCGTCACCATCGACCTGACCAGCCCGCCGGCGCCCACGGGCCTCGCCCTCACGGCCGCCTCCGATACCGGCGACCCGGGCGACGGGATCACCCGCCTGTCGACCCCCGCCATCCGCGGCCTCGCCGAGGCGGGCGATCGCGTCCGGCTCTACGAGGGACAGACCCTTCTGGGCACCGGCACGGCAGACGGACAGGGCGCCTGGACGGTGAGCAGTTCCGTCCTCACCGGCGGCGGCCACAGCCTGACGGCCGTCGCCGTCGACCCGGCCGGCAACACCAGCGCGGCTTCCGCGGAACTCGCCATCACCCTCGACCTCGTGGCCCCGGCCGCCCCGTCCGGACTCGCCCTCGACGGCGGCTCCGACAGCGGCACGGCCGGCGACGGCGTGACGAACCGGACCGCGCCCGTCATCACCGGCAGCGCCGAGAGCGGCAGCCGGATCGACCTCTACGACGGCACCGCCCTCGTCGGCACCGGCACGGCCGACGCCGTCAGCGGGCTCTGGTCGGTGCAGGCCGCCAACACCCTGATCGACGGCCCCCACACCCTGACGGCTGTCGCCGCGGACCGGGCCGGCAATACCGGCGCAGCCTCGGCCGGGTTCGTGGTCACGATCGACACCACCGCCCCGGCCATCGGCACGCCCACCGCCGATGCCGACGGCGTGGCGCCGACCGTCTCGGGCACCGCGGAGGCCGGGAGCCTCGTCACCCTCTACGGCAGCCCCTCGGGCGGAGCCGTGCTCGGCACGGCGACCGCGGGCTCGGCCGGCGCCTGGAGCATCAAGACGCCCGACCTCGCGCCCGCCACCTACACTCTGGTGGCCCAGGCGATGGACGCCGCCGGCAATGTCGGCAGCGCGCAGATCACGCTGACCCTGGCCGGGCGTCTGGGCATTCCAGGCGGGCTCGCGCTGGCGGCCGGCAGCGACAGCGGCACCGACCCGGGCGACCGCATCACCCGGGTCGCCGCGCCGACCATCACCGGCACGGCCCTCGCCGACGCCGTGATCACGCTCTACGACAACGGCACGACGGCGGTGGTCGGCACCACGACGGCCGACACCACCGGCGCATGGGCGATCACCGCCACCGCGCTCGGCGAAGGAACCCACGTTCTGCGCGCCATGGGCCTGGACGGCACCACGACGCTCGGCACCTCGACGCCGCTGACGATCACCATCGACACCACGGGGCCCGACGCGGGCGGGCTCGCGCTGCAGGCGGCATCGGACACGGGCGCCTCGTCGAGCGACCGCGTCACACGGGCCACGACCCCGGTCGTCACCGGAACGGCGGAGGCCGGCAGCCTCGTCACCCTCTACGACAGCGACCGCACCACCGTGGTCGGTCACGCGACCAGCGCGGCGGACGGCGCATGGTCGGCAACCGCGACCCTCGGCGCGGGCGTACACACGCTGACGGCGCGGGCGGTCGACGTCGCGGGCAATACCGGGAGCGCCAGCGCCGGGCTCGACATCACCGTCGACACGGACGCGGCGGCCCCCGCGATCCTGACCCTCGCCGACGACCGCGGGACCGGCGGCAGCCATCTCACGCGCCAGACCGCACCCACGGTGACCGGCACGGCCGAGGCCGGCAGCAGCGTCGCGCTCTACGCGGGCAGCCAGCTCGTCGGCACGGGGAGTGCCGATCCCGCGTCCGGTGCCTGGACGGTCGGCGCCGCGGCGCTCGGCGACGGCACGCACACCCTGACCGCGCAGATCGTGGACCGCGCCGGCAACACCAGCGCCGCCTCGGCCGACTTCGTCCTCTCGGTCGACAGCACGGCGCCCGGTGCTCCCACCGCCCCGGCTCCCTCGGCCGACACCGGCACGCCGGGCGACGGCGTGACGCGCGAGCCGGTCCAGACCTTCAGCGGTACGGCGGAGGCCGGCAGTCTCGTCACCCTCTACGACAACGGGACCGCGCTCGCGGCCGTGACCGCGGACGCGACGAGCGGCGCCTGGAGCATCGCGAACGTCACCCTCGCGGCGGGTCTCCACAGCCTGACGGCGCGGGCGGCCGACGCGGCGGGCAATACCGGCGCACCTTCGGCGGCGCTCGCCCTCACGATCGACCTCGCGTCGGATACGCCCTCCGCCCTCGCCCTCGCGGCGGCGAGCGACACCGGCCTGTCGGCGAGCGACCGCGTGACCCGGGCCTCGACGCTCACCCTCACCGGGTCGGCGGAGGGGGCCAGCCTCGTCACCCTCTACGACGGCGGCATCGCGAACCCGGTCGGCACGGTCCAGGCCGACGGCACCGGGGCCTGGAGCTTCACCCTCGCGGGCGCCACGGAGGGCGCGCATACCTTTACGGCGACGGCGATCGACCCGGCCGGCAACACCTCGGCGGCTTCGGCGGCGCTCACCGTCACGGTCGATCGCACCATCGCCGCGCCATCCGCCCCCGCACTGAACGCCGGCTCCGACAGCGGCACCCTCGGCGACCGGCTCACCAACGTCGCGGCCCCGGTCGTCACCGGCACCGCCGAGGCCGGCGCCGCGGTCTCGCTCCACGACGGGACGCGGCTCCTCGGCATCGCGACCGCCGATGGCGCGGGCGCGTGGTCCCTGCGCACGCCGACGCTGACCGACGGCGTGCACACCCTGGCCGCCACGGCGGTCGATCTCGCGGGCAACAGCTCCACCGCCTCGGCCGGACTGACGCTCACGATCGACACGGTCAACGACGCTCCCTTCGGCGCCGCCCTCACGGCCGCGAGCGACACGGGGGTCCCGGGCGACGGCCTGACCCGCCTCCTGCTTCCGGACATCGCCGGCCAGGCGGAGGCGCTGAGCGTCGTCACGCTCTACGGAAGAGGGACGTCCCTCGGCACGGCGACGGCGGACGGCGCCGGCGCCTTCACGATCCTGGGCGCGAGCCTCGGTGCCGGCGACCACAGCCTGACCCTGCGCAGCGTCGACCCGGCCGGCAACACCTCGGCGGCCTCCGCGCCATTCACCGTCTCGGTCGATGTCTCGACCGGCCAGCCGAGCCTCGCCCTGGAGCCGGCCTCCGATACGGGCGCCTCGAACAGCGACCGGGTCACCGCCCAGAACCGGCCCCTTCTCACCGGGACGGCCGAGGCGGGCAGCACCGTCACCGTCCATGCCGACGGAAGCGCGGTCGGCACCGCGCAGGCGGGCACGCTCGGCGCCTGGACGCTGACGACGGCGGCGCTGACGGACGGCGCCCGCACCCTCACGGCGATCGCCGTGGACCGGGCCGGCAACACCTCCGTGCCCTCCGCCGACCTCGTGGTCACCATCGACACACGGGCCGACGCACCCGCCCTGGACGCGGCCGCGCTGCGGAGCGACAGCGGCACGACGGGCGACGCCATCACCAACGACAGCACGCCCACCTTCGCGGGCACGACCGAAGCCGGCGGCGTCATCACCCTCTACGAGGGTGCGACCGTGCGGGGCACGGCGACCGCCGACGGCGCGGGCGCCTGGACGCTCACGAGCAACCCACTCGCCAACGGGGCGCACACCCTGACGGCCCAGCTCGTCGATCGGGCGGGCAACACCTCGGTGGCATCCGCGCCGCTCGCGGTCACCATCGACACCGTGGCACCGAGCGCGGCGACCGGCCTGGCGCTTGCTCCGGGCTCGGACGTCGGCAGCTCGAACACCGACCGGATCACCCGGATCGCGATGCCGGCCCTGATCGGCTCGGCCGAGGCCAACGGCACCGTCACGCTGTTCGACGGCAGCACGGCGATCGGCACGGCGACCGCGGGCGGCACGGGCTTGTTCACGGTCGCGGCCGGGACTTCGCTCACGCATGGTCAGCACAGCCTGAGAGTCACGGTCACGGACGTGGCCGGGAACACGGGCGCGGCGTCGAACCCTCTCTCCGTCACCATCGACACCGTGGCCCCCGTGCTCTCGCCGCTCGCGCTCACCGCCGCGACCGATACGGGCGTCTCCAGCACGGACGGGATCACCCGGACCGTGACGCCCACGGTGACCGGCACCACCGAGGCGAACAGCACCGTCACGCTGCTCGACGGCGGGACCGCGATCGGCACCGCCACCGCGAACGGACTCGGCGTCTGGTCGACGGCGACCACGGCCCTGAGCGCCGGAACACACACGCTGACGGCGGTCGCGGTCGACCGGGCCGGCAACACCTCCGCCGCCTCGGCGTCCCTCACCGTCACGATCGATACCGATGCCGCGACGCCGACCGGCCTCGCGCTGGCGGTCGACAGCGGGCTCTCATCGACCGACCGGCTGATCGACACGGGCACGCCGACGCTCGTCGGCCAGGTCGGCACGGCGGAGGCGGGCGGGCTGGTCCAGCTCTACGACGGCCTGGCCCTCGTCGGCACCGGCACGGCGGGCCTCGACGGCGCCTTCACGGTGACGAGCCTCGGCCTGTCGGACGGCACGCACGCGCTGACGGCCCGGCTGATCGACCTCGCGGGCAACACCAGCATCGCCTCGTCGGTCCTCGACGTCACGGTCGACACCACCGCACCGGGTGCGCCGAGTGCGCTCACCCTGGCCGGGAACTCGGACAGCGGGACATCCGGCAGCGACCGGGTGACCGCGGTCACGACGCCGACGGTCACGGGTTCGGCAGAGGCCGGCAGCAGGGTCGTGCTCTACGAGGGCACCACCAGCCTCGGCATCGCGACGGCCGGGGCGGGCGGCCTTTGGACGATCACCAGCGGCAGCGCGCTGTCCGGCTCGGCCGATGGGACCGTGCACACGCTCGTCGCCGTCGCCACCGATGCGGCCGGCAATACCGGCACCGCATCGACCGGTCTCACGCTCACGGTCGATACCGCAGCCGCACAGCCGGCCGGTCTCGCGCTCGCCGCGGCGTCCGATAGCGGAATCCTCGGCGACGGCATCACGGCGAGCCAGCGGCCGACCGTCAACGGCCTCGCAGAGGCCGGCAGCGTCGTGATGCTTTACGAGAGTGCGGCGACGGCGGCCGGCGGCATCGAGACCCTTCTCGGCACCGCCGTCGCGGACGGAGCCGGCTTCTGGGCGATCACCAGCGACCGGATACTCACCGGAGGCACGGGCGCGCCGCACGCGCTGTTCGCCACGATCGTCGATCGGGCGGGCAATACCAGCCCGGCCTCCGCATCGCTCACCATCACCATCGATACGGTGCCCGACGCGGTCACGGTCGGGCTGGATAGCGGCTCGGACACCGGCCTCGTCGGCGATCGGATCACGTCGCACACCCAGCCGGTCCTGACCGGTCAGGCGGGTGCGAATCGAGCGGTCACCATCGCGCTTGCCACGGTGCCGGTGGCGACGGTGACGGCGAACGGCTCGGGCCTCTGGTTCTACACCGCCGGACCGCTCGGCACCGGTGCGAACACCTTCTCCGTCAGTTCGGATGACGGCGCCGGCAACATCGCTCGCGACGGCATAACGGTCACCATCGACACGACCGGCGACACGCCGAGCGTGCCGATGCTCGTCACCGGCCAGGACACCGGGCGCGATGCCGGCGACGGCCGGATCAACATCGCCGCGCCGATGATCCAGGGCACGGCCGAGGCCGGGGCCGCGGTCACGCTCTACGACAACGGGACCGCCATCGGCACCGTCACGGCGAGCGGCCTCGGCACCTGGCTCTTCACCACACCGAACCTCGCCGACGGACTTCACACGCTGACGGCCTCGGCCGTCGACGTCACCGGGAACCTCAGCGGCCGATCCGGCCCCCTCCTCCTCGACATCGCCATCGCGGCCGCGGCCCCGACCGGCCTCGCGCTCGCGCCGGCCTCGGACACGGGCGTCCAGGATGATCTCAGGACGCGCAGCCGCACCCCGACCATCACCGGCACGGCGCAGGCGGGCGACGTCATCGCCCTCTACGACGGCACGACGATCGTCGGCGCCGCGACGGCGGATGCCGGAGGTGCCTGGGCGGCGCAGGCGAGCAGGCTCGGCGAGGGTGCCCACACCCTCACGGCGACGCGGGTCGACGTCTACGGCAACACCAGCCTCGCCTCCGCCCCCCTGACGGTCACCGTCGACACCACCAGCCCCGATGCCCCGGTGGTGACGACGGCGCTCACCAACAGCACCACCCCGACCCTCGCCGGCACGGCGGAAGCGGGTAGCACCGTCACCGTGACGGTGGGCGGTGCGAGCTACACCACGACTGCGACGGGCGGGAGCTGGTCGCTCGACCTCGCCACTGCGGTGCCGGTGAGCGGCGCGCTGAGCCTCGACCCGAACGGCCCCAACGCCGTCTCGGCGACCGCCGAGGACGCGGCCGGCAACATCTCCGCGGCCGGCACGCAGACGCTCACCCTCGACACCACCAACCCGAATGCCCCGGTGGTCACCAGCGCGGCGCTGAGCAACAGCACCACCCCGACCCTGGCCGGCACGGCGGAGGCGGGCAGCACCGTCACCGTGACGGTGGCCGGTGCGAGCTACACCGCGATTGCGACGGGCGGGAGCTGGTCGCTCGACCTCGCCACCGCCACGCCGGTGACGGGCACGCTGAGCCTCGACCCGAACGGTCCCAACGCCGTCTCGGCGACCGCCAGGGACGCCGCCGGCAACGTCTCCGCGGCCGGCACGCAGACGCTCACCCTCGACACTACCGCCCCGAATGCCCCGGTGGTCACCAGCGCGGCGCTGAGCAACAGCGCCACCCCGACCCTCACTGGCACAGCGGAGGCGGGTAGCGCCGTCACCGTGACGGTGGGCGGTGCGAGCTACACCGCGATTGCGACGGGCGGGAGCTGGTCGCTCGACCTCGCCACTGCGGTGCCGGTGACAGGCACGCTGAGCCTCGACCCGAACGGTCCCAACGCCGTCTCGGCGACCGCCAGGGACGCGGCCGGCAACCTCTCCGCGGCCGGCACGCAGACGCTCACCCTCGACACCACCGCACCCACAGCGACCCTGCTGTTCGAGGACGGAAGCATCGACGCCGTCGAGCAGAGAAGCAGCGCCTTCCTCATCGGCGGCGCCGAGGCCGGCGCCACCTTCACCTGGACCATCACCTCCTCGGGCGGCGGCCAAGTCATCGGTCGCGGCGTGACGACCGCCGGCACGACCCGGGTGAGCGGCCTGGACCTGTCCAGCCTGGGCGACGGAACCCTCACGCTGGCGCTCCGCCTGACGGATCCGGCGGGCAACGCCTCGGCCCCCGTCACGGCGGCGACGCAGAAGCTGACCGCGACCGTCCCCGACCCGGTCGCACCCGTCACTGGGCCGGTGACCATAGACGGTGCTACCGTCAACTCGGAGGTCGTCACCGGTACCGACGGCAGCCGTGTCGCCACTGTGACGATCGCGGCGACCGACGCCAGCCGCGTCGAGGACACCAGCAGCAGCAACCCCGATCTCGCCGACGTGCCGGTGGTTCGCGAGACGGTCGTCGATCCACAGACCGGTCAGTCCTCCAGCGTCGCCACCCTGACGGTCAGCGTTCCCACCGGGGTGGGTGTCGTCGCCACCGGCAGCGCCGAGCGGCAGACCGCCAGCCAGGCCCAGACCGGGCTGGCCGGCCTGATCGCCGCCATCGAGGCCCGCACCGGCCAGGGGACGGCCTCGCGGGCCGACCTGACCGGCGGCGGCTCGGGCTTCCTCGCCGAGCTGTCCTCGCAGGCCCTGCTCCTCGTCCGCGCCATCGACATCCGCGCGCCGGGCCTGGCCCCCGGGCAGCCGGTGCAGATGCGGGTGAGCGGCAACACGTTGGGTGGCACCGGCACCGGCAGCACGATGCCGACTGCCCTGGTGATCGACACCACCGCGGTGCCGGGCCCCGTGACCATCCGGCTCGACAACATCGAGTTCGTCGCCGTGGTCGGCAACGCCACGCTGGTGGGGGGCGACGGCCAGCAGATCGTCTACGGCGATGGCAACCGGCAGTACCTGTATCTCGGTGCCGATGACGACATCCTGCACGGCGGGGGCGGCAACGACACCGTGGCCAGCGCCGGCGGCAATGACACGCTGTTCGGCGACGAGGGCGACGACAGCGTGCTCGGCGGCGAAGGCAATGACTCGCTGTTCGGCGGAACGGGCAACGACACGGTGTTCGGCGAACTCGGCGACGACGTGCTGTTCGGCCAGGACGACGACGACTTCATCGGGGCCGGATCGGGCAACGACTTCGCGTCGGGCGGGTACGGCAACGACGAGGTGCACGGCGAGGACGGCGACGACCTGCTGTTCGGGGACGAGGGCCGCGACGGCGTCTACGGCGAGGCCGGCAACGACCGCGTCTATGGCGGCACGGGCGACGACTTCGTCTCCGGTGGCGAGGGCAACGACGTCGTGTTCGGCCAGGACGGCGACGACCTGGTCCGGGGCGATGCGGGCGACGACTTCGTCTCCGGCGGCTACGGCAACGACCGCGTCGATGGCGGCCTGGGCAACGACGCCGTCTACGGCGACGACGGCGACGACGAGGTGACGGGCGGCGAGGGCGACGACGCCGTCTATGGCGGGACCGGCAACGACCGGGTCTCCGGCGACGCGGGCAATGACCGCGTGCTGGGCCAGCAGGGCAACGACACCCTGTTCGGCGGCGGTGGCAACGACGACCTGAGCGGCGGCGAGGGTGACGACCTGCTGTTCGGCGGCGCGGGTGACGACCTGCTGTTCGGCAATGCCGGCGCCGATACGCTGGTGGGCGGGGACGGCTCCGACATCTTCGCCTTCGGACGCGGCGATGGGGCCGATCTGGTTCGGGACTTCGTCATCGACGGACCGGACGCGGATGTGATCGCGTTCAACAACGGGGCCTTCTCGTCCTTCGCCGCGGTCCTGGCGGCGAGTCGGCAGGACGGTTCGGACACGGTGATCGATTACGGCACGGGTGACACGCTGACCTTGCAGAATACCGAGCTGCGCGCGCTCACCGCGGCGAACTTCACGTTCGACTGATACGGTTTCCGGAAGATCACTTTCGGAAACCGTATCACGAGCCCGCGCGGCGCCTGAGCGAGGCCGGTTTCCGCATCGCGAAGCGATCATCCGGAAACCGTATGAGCCAGTGCGGGTTTGCCCTTGAGCCGCTGATGCGGGACCATCCCGGGCGAGAGACCTTTCGGGGCACGCTCCATCGTCAGGATGTTGGCGTGGCCGAGCGCGCCGGCGCCGGACGGTGATCGAGCCGACCATCCCCCGATGCCCCGTGCCGGGGACGGTCTGTCCCCGCGCGGCGTCACGGCGCGCGGGCCGGGCGCTCCCGCACGGGCACGCCCTGCGCGTCGCCCGACAGGCGCCGCAGGTCCGCCTCGACCATCTCGTGAATCATCGCTTCCAGCGTGACCTCGGGCGCCCAGCCGAGCCGGGCCCGGGCCTTGGAGGCGTCGCCCTGCAAGGTGGCGGCCTCGGCTGGCCGGAACAGGGCCGCGTCGATCACGAGGTGGCGCTCCATGTCGAGGCCGGCGTAGCCGAAGGCGATCCCGCACATCTCCCGCACGGTGACGGTCCGTCCCGTGGCGATCACGTAGTCGTCGGGGACCTCCTGCTGCAGCATCAGCCACATCGCCCGGACGTAATCGCGCGCGTGCCCCCAGTCGCGCGCGACGTCGATGTTGCCGAGCCGCAGCTCGGTCGCGAGGCCGAGCTTGATCCGTGCGATCCCGTCCGTGACCTTCCGGGTCACGAATTCGATCCCGCGCAGCGGGCTCTCGTGGTTGAACAGGATCCCGCTCGACGCGTGCAGGCCGAAGCTCTCGCGGTAGTTCACGGTCATCCAGTGCGCGTAGGCCTTGGCCGCCGCGTAGGGCGAGCGCGGGAAGAACGGCGTCGCCTCGGTCTGCGGCGACTCGCGAACGCGGCCGAACATCTCCGAGGAGGAGGGCTGGCAGATCCGCGCCTCCGGCCGCTCGGTCCGCACCGCCTCCAGCACGCCGACGCAGCCGAGGGCGGTCGCGCCGCCGGTGAGCAGAGGCTGATGCCAGGAAGTCATCACGGAGGATTGCGCCGCGAGGTTGTAGACTTCGTCCGGCCGCGCCGTCCGGACAGCCCGGAGGAGGCTCGACAGGTCGGTCACGTCGCCGTCGACGAGGTGCACCGCGTCGGCGATGCCGAGCCAGCGCAGGCGGGCATCGTTGATCTCCATGCCGCTGGAGCGGCGCACGAGGCCGTGTACGGCGTAGCCCTTCTCAAGGAGGAGTTGCGCCAGATAGGCGCCGTCCTGACCGGTGATGCCGGTGATCAGAGCTGTCTTCATGCGGTGCGCATCGGCATCCCGGAAGCGTGTCTGAAGCGTCCTGACCCGGTACCCGGGTCGCGGGCAGGTTCCGGCACGGCGGGATACCGGGCCCTACCATGCCGGCCGCACCACGATGAAGCGGTCAGCCCCGTTTCGGCTTCAGCGGTAACGGAGCGGACGCAGATACGACGCCACGTAATCGCGCACGCTGTCCTCCAGCGCCGGCGCCTGTCCGGTCCAGCCCGCGGCGCGCAGCCGCCCGGTCGAGGCTTCGGTCGCGTACTGGTAGACCTCCCGCAAGGTCTCGGGCATCGCCTGATAGGCGATCGCCTCGGGCCTGTCCTCGGCCGCGAAGACCGCCCGGGCGAGGTCGGCGAAGCTGCGGGCGCGACCGGTCCCGACGTTGAACAGGCCCTGGTGGACCGGACCGGCCATCAGCCATAGCAGGATCTCGACCGCATAGGCGACCGGAACGAAATCGCGCCGCTGACCGCCGTCCGGAACGTCCGGCCGGTGGCTCGCGAAGAGCGTGACCGTCTCGCCCGCGCGCACCCGGGGGTGGATCTGGGTGACGAGGCTGGCCATGGCGCCCTTGTGGTACTCGTTCGGGCCGAACACGTTGAAGAACTTCAACCCGATGCAGCGCGGTGGCAGCGAGGCTCCCGTCTCGCGCCGCCGGGCCACGGCAAGGTCGAGGTGATGCTTGCTCCAGGCATAGAGATTGAGCGGGCGCAGGCGCCGCAGGGCGGCGAGCGCGGGATCGTCGTCGAAGCCCTGCGCGCCGTCGCCGTATGTCGCGGCCGACGAGGCGTAGACGATCGGGACGGCAGCCTCGGTGCACCAATCGATCAGCCGCAGGCTGAAATGGTAGTTCTCCGCCATCACCCGGTCCGCATCCGTCTCCAGCGTCGACGAGATCGCGCCCAGATGGATGACGTGCTCGACGTCGCCGCGCCCACGCAACCGCTCGAACAGCGCCTCGGGGGTGACGAAGGCGGCGACCGCCCGGTCGCGCAGGTTCCGCCAGCGGCCGTCCGAGCCGAGACGGTCGCAGACGAGGATGTCCTCGACGCCCCGCTCGTTGAGCGACGCGACCACGTTCGAGCCGATGAAGCCGGCGGCTCCCGTCACCACGATCATCCCGCTCCCTCCGCGTCCCGACAGGCCGGGGCGACGGGACGGACTGGCCGAACCGGGCGCCCGAATCAACCGGCCCTGGCAGGAACGCCCGGCGCCGGAAGGAAACCGGCGTGACGGCGATCCTCCGTGCGCGCTGCCGCGCCTGCGGCCATGCCCTGCACGGGCCCGGTCATCGGCCCCTGGGGATCCGGTCCAGCAGGGCTTCTTTCCGGCCCCGGGAGCAGCCCTGCCGGTGGGCGGGCGCCACCCGCTCCGCCTTGGGCGGTCTCGGCGTCGACGCAGGCCCGATGCCAAGCGTCGAGATGGGCGACGTCGGACGCCTCCCCATTGAGTGATACGGTTTCCGGACGATCACTTTCGGAAACCGTATCACGAGCCCGCGCGGCGCCTGAGCGAGGCCGGTTTCCGCATCGCGAAGCGATCATCCGGAAACCGTATGACGGGCAGGATCGGTCGAGTTCGGGCACGATCGCGAAACCGTCGCGCGCGGCGCCCGCCGCAGGAGATCGCCGCGGCGCAATCCGGGACCCGGCAATCCGCGTCGAGCCAGACGATGATCGCGCCGTCCGGCCGGTGAGGCCGCGCCACCATGGCCGACGGTCGAAGGCGTGATCCCAGCCGGGCTCACGCCGTGAGCGGCGAGCCAGCTCTGCGCCTCGGGCCCCAGGCCGCAATCGAGGGCGGTGACCGGGATCCCCGACCAAGAGCACTTGCGGCCGTGAAGCGTCCGGACGATCGGCTCGGCCGCCCGATCCGAACCAAACGGCTTTCGGCGCTACTCGTCATCCCCGAATGAGTCGATCCCGGGCTCGATGCAGCGATAGCCGACGAGGCATTGCGGATTATCGCGCGTCGGGACGAAGGCATTGGCCGTCACCTGCGTCGGCTCGCAGAAGCTCCGGTCACGCACGAACCGGTCGTAGGTGAACCCACCGGTGCCCAGCACCGATGCGCCACGCTCCGCCAGCACACCCCTCGCCTGCCGGCACGTCATGTCGGTGGTCGAGGGACGCTCCTGCGCATCGGCTGTGATGGGAATGGCGGCGAGAGCCAGAACAGTCAGAGCTGCCAGGGAATTCGATGCACGATAACCGGAGCGCACGCCATTCTCCATGATCAGCAGGCGAGCAACGCGGGGCGCATGGCTTTGATCCATGGATGAAGCGCCGGATGGACGCCCGCGACCCGCGCTCCGGACGCCGCGCGGCGGAGACGAAGCGCCGGAGGATCGAGCGCGGGCGGCCCGGCGGATGGTCTCACGGCATCCGCTCGACCCATTGCGCCCGCGAAGGCCCCGGCTCGAAAGGGTCGCCGAAATATAAATATTGTGTCTCGCGGGTCACCTGGCCATCGCGGAACTCCATGATGCTCACGGTGTAGGAGGGCCGGCCATCGTAGGTGAGGACGTACTCGGTGACCCAGAAATCCCCTGAACCCATGATGCGCCGCACCGTGAAGCGCTTCCGGCTCGGCTGCGCCTCGCGAGACGATTGAATTCTCTGCCGGCCGCGGATGCGTTCTCCCGATTGCGGATATTCGAGCACCGCGTCCTCGCGGTAGATGTCATGCTCTCCCTCAAGGTCGTTCGCATCGGAGGCGGCCCAGTGGTGATCCAGGGCCGTTCGGATCTCTCGATCGCCCATATCCAGGCTCCTTGGCGTCACTCGTCTTGCGAGCGCGTATCCTTTGCTGCCTGCGCGGTCTTCGTTGCCTGCGACACACGGCCGACCATCGCGGGATTGACCTCCATGCGTGGACGCTCGCTCTCGATCGGCCTCATACCCGCGCCGCTCGACCGGCCGGGGGCGAGCCGGCGGTGCCGACGGGCCGCGTTGGTCTTGAGTTGCAGCGCGCGCCGCGCCGACGCCTTGAGCGCGTCGCGGGCGGCGCGTGAGCGTCGGCGTGCGATCTCGCCGTTGAGCCGCTTCAAGGCGCTCGCGAAGATCTGCTTGCGCCGGGACGGCTTCTCGATGTTCCCAGGAAAGCTGCTGCCCCGCGGCTCGCCTTTGCCGCGAATGCCCCTCCTCATCTCCCGGGCGAGGGTGCGCTCCTTCGCACGAAGATCACGGAGGCGCCGCTGTGCGGCGGACAATGCGCCGTCCTCCAGGCCGAGCAGACCCGGCATGTGGGTTTGCGCCAGGAACTCGAACTCGTCCTGCGTCGTGAGAGAGCGTTCGGCTTTGATGGAAAGGGACATCGGCGTGCTCCTCCTGGCCGACGCCTGTTCGTGCGTCGTTCGGGGAAACTTAGGACGACGGGCCGATCTGCGCAGTCCCTGGCCCATCCATGCCCCGGTCCCGGCCCCCGCGGCGGAGGCCGCACGGATTCTTCTCGGAAGCGCCGCTCGCGGCGAAGGCTCTCTCTCCGACCCCGTGTTCTTTAAAAAGAACAATCTCGTTGACTAAACGAACGCGCCCGGACACCCTGTCGGCATCGGGAGCGGGCCCGCGAGGGCCCGGCCCGGCCCCTTCCAGACAGGAATCCGGACAATGGCGTTTCGACCCCTGCACGACCGCGTGCTGCTGCGCCGACTCGAGGGCGAGGAGAAGACCAAGGGCGGCATCATCATTCCCGACACCGCCAAGGAGAAGCCGCAGGAGGGCCAGGTCGTCGCGGTCGGCCCCGGCGCCCGGGACGACAGCGGCGCGGTCCTGCCCCTCGACGTGAAGGCCGGCGACCGGGTGCTGTTCGGCAAGTGGTCCGGCACCGAGGTCAAGGTCGATGGCGAGGATCTCCTGATCCTCAAGGAAACCGACATCCTCGGCGTCATCGCGGCCTGAGCGAAATCCCGACGACATTCGAAGCAAGGACGACGGACATGGCTGCGAAGGACGTGAAGTTCTCGGCGGATGCGCGCGAGCGGTTGCTGCGCGGCGTCGACATCCTGGCGGACGCGGTGAAGGTGACGCTCGGCCCGAAGGGCCGCAACGTGGTGATCGAGAAGAGCTTCGGGGCGCCGCGCATCACCAAGGACGGCGTGACGGTCGCCAAGGAGATCGAGCTGGAGGACCGCTTCGAGAATCTCGGCGCCCAGCTCCTGCGCGAGGTGGCCTCGAAGACCAATGATCTGGCGGGCGACGGCACCACCACGGCGACCGTGCTGGCCCAGGCCATCGTCAAGGAGGGCGCCAAGGCCGTCGCGGCGAACTTCAACCCCCTCGACCTCAAGCGCGGCATCGACCTCGCGGTGGCCGCGGCGATCCAGGAGGTGGCCGGGCGCGCCCGCAAGGTGACCGCCTCCGACGCCATCGCGCAGGTCGGCACCATCTCGGCCAACGGCGACGCGGAGATCGGCCGGCTCATCGCCCAGGCGGTCGAGAAGGTCGGCAACGAGGGCGTGATCACCGTCGAGGAGGCCAGGACCGCCGAGACCGAACTCGACGTGGTCGAGGGGCTGCAATTCGACCGGGGCTACCTGTCCCCCTACTTCGTGACCAATGCCGAGAAGCTGATCACGGAACTCGAAGAGCCCTACATCCTGATCCACGAGAAGAAGCTCTCCTCCCTGCAGCCGCTGCTGCCGGTGCTGGAGGCGGTGGTGCAGTCGGGCCGGCCGCTCCTCATCATCGCGGAGGACGTCGAGGGCGAGGCCCTGGCGACGCTGGTCGTCAACAAGCTGCGCGGCGGCCTGAAGGTCGCGGCCGTGAAGGCGCCGGGCTTCGGGGACCGCCGCAAGGCGATCCTGGAGGACATCGCCATCCTCACCGCCGGACAGGTCATCTCCGAGGATCTCGGCATCAAGCTCGAGACCGTGACGCTCGCCCAGCTCGGCCAGGCCAAGCGGGTGCGCATCGAGAAGGAGAGCACGACCCTCGTCGACGGGGCGGGCGAGAAGGCCGAGATCGCCGGGCGGGTGGCGCAGATCAAGGCGCAGATCGCCGAGACCACCTCGGATTACGACCGGGAGAAGCTGCAGGAGCGCTTGGCCAAGCTCGCCGGCGGCGTGGCGGTGATCCGGGTCGGCGGCGCCACCGAGATCGAGGTGAAGGAGAAGAAGGACCGCGTGGACGACGCGCTGAACGCCACCCGGGCGGCGATCGAGGAGGGCATCGTGCCCGGCGGCGGCACCGCGCTGCTGCGCGCCCGCGGGGCGGTCTCGGCCCTGCACAGCGCCAACCCGGACATCGAGGCGGGCATCAAGATCGTGCTCAAGGCCCTCGAAGCGCCGATCCGCCAGATCGCCGCCAATGCCGGGGTCGAGGGCTCGATCGTCGTGGCCAAGGTGATCGAGAGCGATTCCGACACCTACGGCTTCGACGCGCAGAGCGAGACCTTCGTCGATCTGATCGAGGCGGGCATCGTGGATCCCGCCAAGGTGGTGCGCACCGCGCTGCAGGACGCGGCTTCGGTGGCGGGGCTCCTCGTCACCACGGAGGCCCTCGTCGCCGAGCGGCCGAAGGACAAGGCCGCCCTGCCCGCCCCGGCCGCGCCGGACTTCTGATCGCCGGATCGGCACCCGACGGGAGCCCCCGGTCCGGGGGCTCTCCATCCGATGGGAGAGCGTCTTGAGCCTGCAGCACGACCCGTCCGCCCCCGTCCACCCCCATCCCACCGAGCCCAGCCCCGGGCTCGTCGTCATCATCCTCTGCGCCACCCTGATCCTGGCCACGCTGGCCTTCCTGCTGCGCTAGTTATTTGATTTTACGGCATTTTCTGCGACGAACCGGGATCCACTTCGGCGGGAAGCGCTGCGAGACCGAGAGAGGAGGACGGCCGTGAGCCGCGTCATCGCGATCGTGGGGGCCGGGTTCAGCGGCAGCATGGCGGCGCTCCACCTGCTCGCCGCCCTGCCGCGGGACTGGTCCGTGCTGCTGTGCGAGCGGGGCAGCACCTTCGGCCGCGGCCTCGCCTACGGCACGGCGGCGGCCGACCACCTGCTCAACCTGCGCGCGATCAACATGAGCGCCTTCCCGGACCGGCCGAAGCATTTCTCCGAGTGGCTCGCCCGGCTGGCGGCGGATCCCGCGGAGACGGGTCCGCTGGGCATCCGCACCACCCCGGCCGGCACCTTCGCGCCGCGCGGGCTCTACGGCCGCTACCTCGCCGAGCTCCTGACCCGCGCCCTCGGCGCCGAGGGCGCGCCGCGGCTGCGCCTCGTCCACGACGCCGTCACCGATCTCGTCCCCGCGCCCGGGGGCTACCTCCTGCGCACGGAGGGCGGGCAGGATCACCCGGTGGCCGGGGCGGTGCTGGCCATGGGCCATCTCACCGGCCCCGGCGCGCCCCCGAGCCGCCACCGGCTCGATCCCTGGCAGCCCGAGGCCTTCGGCCGGCTGCACCCGCATCTCCCGGTGCTGATCGTCGGCACCGGGCTGACCATGGTCGATGCGGTGGCCTCCCTGCGCGGCCACGGCTTCACGGGCCGGATCCTCGCCCTCTCCCGCCGCGGCCTCCTGCCGAACGTCCACGCCCCGGCCGCCGTCTGGCCGCTGCCCGAATTCGCGCCGGCCGATCTCGCCTCGCTGACCCGGCTGACCCGCCGGATCCGGGCGGAGGTCGCCGCCGCGCGGCGAAGCGGCCGCGACTGGCGCGACGTGATCGACGCCCTGCGGCCGGTCACCGACTATCTCTGGCGCAGCCTGCCGGCGGCGGAGCGCGCCCGCTTCCTGCGCCACCTGCGGCCGTTCTGGGACGTGCACCGGCACCGGGCCGCCCCCACCTCGGCGGAGGCGATCGGCGCGGAGATCGCCTCCGGGCGCCTGGAGGTGAGGGCCGGGCGGATCCTGGCCATCGCCGACGAGGCCGGGCAGGCCGTCGTGACGCTCCGCCCGCGCGGCACGGGGCGGGACGTCGCGGTCCCGGTGCAGGGCATCCTCGACGCGACCGGGATCGGGCGCATCGACGAGAGCGCGGACCCGCTGCTGCGCCGGCTGACGGCGCGGGGCCTCGTGCGGCCGGGCCCCTTCCGGCTCGGCCTGGAGGTCGGCCCGGATTACCGGGTGCGGGGCGCCCGGCCGGGCCGCCTCTGGACCCTCGGGCCGCTCCTGCGTGGAGCGTCGTGGGAATGCCTCGCGGTGCCCGACATCCGCAACCAGGCCGCGGAGGTCGCCGCCCTCGTGGCCGCCGCGGTCGAGGCCATCCCCGATCGGAGGCGGGCGCCGGCCCTCGCCTGAGCCCGGCTCCCCGCCCCGGACGCGCGCAACACGAATCTTCCCCTCGTCACAGTCTTCGTAAAATCGAATGCGCCCGCCTCAAGCAACAATGGAAACCGATTTCATTGACCGGATGATGATCAGCCGGTGAGATGCGGCGCATCCGGATCGCGGATCCTGGCGCCATCGTGGCGCGGACAAGACCGCGCCGATCGGGAGTATCCTCATGCCTGCAATCGCCGCCCGCCGGGTTCTCCGGCGCCGGGGCCTGTTCGAGACCCTGCTGCTGCTCGCGGCCTTCGCCCTGGTGTTCCTCACATTGGCGACGGCGCGGGCCGAGGAGGCGGTGATCCGCGTCGGCTACCAGAAATACGGCACGCTCGTGCTCCTCAAGGGCAAGGGCCTCCTGGAGCAGCGGCTGAAGCCGCTCGGCTACCGGGTGGTCTGGGCCGAGTTCCCCTCGGGGCCGCCCCTGCTCGAAGCCCTGAACGCGGGGGCGATCGACTTCGGCTCGGCGGGCGAGGCGCCGCCGATCTTCGCGCAGGCGGCGAGCGACGCCCTGGTCTACGTGGCGAACGAGCCGCCGGCGCCGAAGGGCGAGGCGATCCTAGTGCCGAAGGACAGCCCGGTGCGGACGGTGGCGGATCTGCGCGGCCGGACCATCGCGCTCAACAAGGGCTCGAACGTGCATTTCCTGGTGGTGCGCGCCCTGGAGCAGGCGGGCGTGCCCTACGACCAGGTGAAGCTCGCCTTCCTGGCGCCGGCGGATGCGGGAGCGGCCTTCGCGCGCGGCAGCGTCGATGCCTGGGCCATCTGGGATCCGTTCCTGGCCTCGGGCGAGCAGGCCCATGCGGCCCGCACGCTGGCGACCGGCGAGGGGCTGGTGCCCAACCGGCAGTTCTACCTGTCGCGGCGCGCCTTCGTGGCCCAGCACGGCAAGGCGCTCGACGCCACGCTCGCGGCCGTGGCCGAGATCGACGCCTGGGCGAAGGACAACACCGACGCGGTGGCGCAGGAACTCGCGCCGCTCGTCGGCATCCCGGCACCGGTCCTGACGGTGGCGCTGCGCCGCCAGACCTACGGCGTCGCGCCGCTCGACGCCGCCGCGATCGCCGACCAGCAGCGGGTCGCCGACACCTTCCACCGGCTCGGCCTGCTGCCGAAGCCCCTCAGCATCGCCGACGCGGTGCGCCGGCCCGGCACCTGAAACGTCCTCCATGACGCTTCCGACCCGCCGGAGCGAGCCCCGGCGGGTCGGCTGCAAGGGGTTCAGCGGGTCGGCGGCTCCCAGATGCCGAGGGCCGCGGTGTCGACGGCCCGCGGCAGCAGGCCCTCGGCCAGGAAGGCGTCGGCGATCCTCTGCTGCTCGGCGAGGCCCGCGCGGGTGACGGGCTCGACCGTGTAGCTGCGCCGGTCGTTGGCCTGCCGGACCACCGCGGGGTCGAGGCGCCAGAGGGCGGCGAGCCGCGCGGCGGCCTCGTCGGGCCGGGCCTTCACCCAGGCTCCGGTGTCGCGCAGGCGGGCGAACAGGATGGCGAGCACGTCGGGATTCTTGGCCGCGAAACTCTCGGAGGCGAAGTAGTAGCGCTTGTAGAGCGAGAGCCCGGTGCCGTCGCGCAGGATGCGGGCGCCGCCCTGCGCCTGGGCGGCGGAGAGGAACGGGTCCCAGGCGACCCAGGCCTCGACGCCGCCGCTCGCCAGCGCCGCCCGGCCATCGGCGGGGGTGAGATAGGCGGGGCTGATGCCCTTGAAGGAGAGGCCCTCGGCCGCCAGGGCGGCGAGCAGCAGGTAGTGGCTGCCCGCGCCCTTGGTCACCGCGACCCGCTTGCCCTTGAGGTCGGCGACGCTGCGCGCGGGGGAATTCCCCGCTACGAGGATCGCCTGGGCGGCGGGCGAGGCCGCCTCCTCCGCCACGTAGACGATCTGCGCCTGCGCGGCCTGGGCGAAGACCGGGACGGTATCGGCGACGTCGGCCGAGACGTCGATCTGGCCGAGATTCAGCGCCTCCATGATCGGCAGGCCGCTGGTGAATTCGTGCCAGGACACGGTGACGCCGAGGGGTTGCAGGGCCTTCTCCAGCGAGCCGTCCTCGCGCAGCAGGGCGATGAGGGTCGAGGAGCGCTGGTAGCCGAGACGCAGGGTGCGTGCCTCCGCCGCCGCGGCCACGAGGATCAGGAGGGCAGAGACGAGGACGCGGACGAGGCCGGACATGGGCGGGACGATTCCTTGCGGGTGCGGGCGGCCCCGCGCGAGGCCGCCAGTCTGGACGTGCCGATCTCCGTGACGGCATGCATGCGCAGACGTCGCCGCCAAAGATCGCGCGGCACTATGCCGATGCGATCCTGTTCAGGTCAATGAATAGAGACTTCCAAATATGGATCAATACAGCTGAAAATCATCCACACCAACGTATTGGAGAGAAATTTCATTCTCTCCGCCCGGACCCGGCATCGGCGTCCGTCCGGGCTCGGAGCGGGTGGCGGAGGGCGGCACGCTGGCCGGGAGGCTTTCCCGGGCGCCGCGCCCCAGAGAACGACCTCCGTTCCCGGGCCGCAAAAACAGCAATAGATTCTGTTGATCTCGGCCATCCGTGCATGTGATGAAACGATCAATCCGGCGCCGCATGCCACTCTATTCTTTCATCATCATCCGCATCGCGCTCCGGACCCCACGATCATCTTGTCACAGCGATGGAGAGCCCGATGCGGCCGATGGTGCTTGGTGTCCTTCTGGTCCTGTTGGGCCTCAGCGCGGTGCAGGCCGACGAGAAACCCCTGCGGATCGGCGTGACCGCCGGCCCCGTGGCGCAGGCGGTGCAATTCGCCGCCGGCCTCGCCAAGGAGCGCGGCCAGCGCGTGGAGGTGGTCGAGTTCACCGACTGGGTCACGCCGAACGAGGCGGTGAATACGGGCGATCTCGACGCGAACCTGTTCCAGCACGCCGCCTTCCTCGCCCTGCAGAACGCCAAGCGCGGCACCAAGCTGGTGCAGGCCGATCCGGTCGGGCTGATTGCGCCGATCGGCCTGTTCTCGAAGAAGATCCGGTCGCTGGAGGCGGTGCCGGCCGGCGGCACGGTGGCGATCCCCAACGAGCCGCTCAACGGGGCGCGGGCCCTGCGCCTCCTGGAGAAGGCCGGGCTGCTCACGCTCGCCCCCGGCAAGGGACTCGCGGTGACGCCGCTCGACGTGACCGCCAATCCGAAGGCGCTCCGGATCATCGAGCTCGACGCCGCGCAGCTCTACCGTTCGCTCGACGACGTGACGCTCGCGATGGTGAACCTCACCTACCTGATCCCGGCGGGCGGCGATCCGAACACGGCGCTCCTCCTCGACCGCTCGGCGGACGACCAGTTCGTGCTGCGCTTCACCGCCCGCGAGGACCGCAAGGACGATCCGCGCCTGCGCCGCTTCATCGAGACCTTCAAGGCGCCCGCGGTGAAGACCTTCATCGAGCGCAACCTGCCGGCCTTCGTGCCGGCTTGGCCGGGCGCGTGATTTGGCCGGGCGCGTGATTTGGCCGGGGGCGTGAGCGGCGCCCCCGGGGTCCCGCATCGGTTCTCGCCGCGTCGGGCCTCACCCCTGCCCGACGCGGTACTGCTTGAGCGGCACCGTGCCGTTCACGGCGAAATCCCCCACGATGCGGTCGCGGTAGATGCGCGGGTTGTGCGACGCGATGGTGCGGGCGTTGCGCCAGTAGCGATCGAGGCCGAGCCCGCGGGCGGTGGCCGAGGCGCCGAGCGCGTCGAACAGCAGGGTCGTGGCCTCGAGGACGAGGTTCGTCACCACGGTCACCGACTGGTTGACCTCGACATCGGCGACCGAGCCGGCGGCCTCCGCGCCCTCGGCGTCGCCCGCCTGATCGGCCTCGTAGACCCGTTGCAGCGCCTCGGCGTTCTTGAGCGCGATCACCCCCGCCGCATAGGCGCCGCCGCGCACCCGGCCGACCACCTGGAGGATCTGCGGGTCTTCGGCGACGCTCGCCGCGTTGCCGTGGCTGTAGACGCGGCGGCGCTCGCCGACGAGGCGGGCGACATCCTCCGCCGCCGCCCGGGCGATGCCGGCGAGCGTCGCGAGGTGGACGAGCTGGAAGAACGCCATCGCGTAGCGGAAGCGGCCCGGATCGGGATTCACGAGGTCGGCGGTCAATGCCACGTCGGTGAAGCGCACGGTGCCGCTGGCCGTGAGCGCCTGACCGAACCCGTCCCAATCGTCGATCACCGCGACGCCGGGCGCGCGCCGGGGCACGGCGGCGCCCACCGGCGCGCCGCTCTCGTCCTGCGCGGCGAGGTGGATCCAGTCCGCGAAGAGCGAGCCGGTCGTGTAGTACTTGGTGCCGTCGAGCCGCCAGCCGGTGCCATCCCGGCGCGCCACCGTCTCGAAGGCGCCGACCTTGGCGGAGCCGGCCTCCGAGACGCCGCTTCCCACGGTCTCCCCGCGGGAGATCCGCTCGATCCAGGCCTCGCGCCACGCGGGGAAGCGCGAGTTCAGGGCGTCCTCGGTGAAGCCGAAATGGGCGCGCAGCGCGTTGGTGACGTTCGAATCCGCCGCCGAGAGTTCGATCAGCAGGTTGAACAGCTCCGGCAGCGTCGCGTCGTAGCCGTTGCGGGCCCGCGGGAGGCGCAGGGTGGTGAAGCCGGCCTCCTTGAGCCACGCGATCTCCTCGTGCGGCAGCCGGCGGTCGCGGTCGCGCGCCGCGGCCGTCTCGCGGATGCGCCGGAAGACCGGCCGGAAGCGCTCGGCCAGATCGTCGTAGCGGGCGCTCGGCCCCGCTCCCCACCCTGCCTGGATCTGCGACATGCATCCTGCTCCTGTCCTGGGCCCGGCCGCCGGGGCGGGCTCCGCCGCCGCGCCGGCACGGCCACGCTGGCGATTAGTACATTTATCTGATAGACCAATTGGAGACCGGCACAAGCGCTCCGGTGCGGCTCCGGACCGTTTTTCAAAACGAACCGGCCGCGGCACCATCGACGCCCGTGGCACCGCGAACATCAATGATCGCCCCGTCGCGAGCGGACCGAGAAGGAAAACACCGAATACCCGCAGCGGAACGCGGATCACGACTCCGAATCATCGTTCTTTAAAAAGAACATTCTCGTTGACACCGGAGCCCCACCGCGAGAGCGTTCATGGGCCGCCGCGCGGCCTGTCGGCGGCGGCGTCCGATCCCCGGGAGATCCCGTCACATGGCATCCGAGACCCTCGATCCGGCCGGATTACGGCCGGAGACCCTGGCCCTGCACGCCGGCTGGCGCGCCGACCCGTCCACCGGCGCCGTCGCGGTGCCGATCTTCCAGACAACCTCCTACCAGTTCCGCGACTCCGACCACGCCGCGAACCTGTTCGCGCTCAAGGAACTCGGCAACATCTACACGCGGGTGACGAACCCGACGACGGATGTGCTGGAGCAGCGCGCCGCCCGGCTGGAAGGCGGTGCCGCGGCCCTCGCGGTGGCCTCGGGCCAGGCGGCCTCGGCGCTGGCGGTGCAGAACCTCGCGCGGGCCGGCGACAACGTCGTGAGCGCCACCGACCTCTACGGCGGCACCTGGAACCTCTTCGCCAACACGCTCAGGGAGCAGGGCATCGCGGTGCGCTTCGTCGATCCGGCGGATCCGGAGGCGTTCCGCCGCGCCACCGACGCGCGCACCCGCGCCTATTACGGCGAGACCCTGCCGAACCCGAAGCTCACGGTCTTCCCCATCGCCGAGGTGGCGGCGATCGGCCGGCCGCTCGGCATCCCGCTGATCCTCGACAACACCGCCGCCCCGCTCATCGCCCGGCCCTTCGATCACGGCGCGGCCATCGTGGTCTATTCCACCACCAAGTATCTCGCCGGCCACGGCACCTCGATCGGCGGGCTGATCATCGATGGCGGGCGCTTCGACTGGAGCGCCCACCCGGAGCGCCAGCCCGCACTGACCGAGCCGGATCCGAGCTATCACGGAGCGGTCTGGGTCGAGGAGGCGAAGGCGCTGGGGCCGATCGCCTACGCGCTGCGGGCCCGGGTGCGGCTGCTGCGCGACCTCGGGCCGGCCCTCTCGCCCTTCAACGCCTTCCAGATCCTGCAGGGCATCGAGACGCTGCCCCTGCGCATCGCCCGCCACGCCGAGAACGCGCTCGCGGTCGCCACCTACCTGTCCCGGCGGCCGGAGGTGGCGCGGGTGATCCATCCGGCCTTCCAGACCGGCGCAGCGCGCGAGCGGGCCGACCGCTACCTCGCGGGGGGCCAGGGCGGGCTCGTCGGGTTCGAGCTGGCGGCCGGGCGCGAGGCGGGACGGCGCTTCATCGACGGCCTGCGGCTGTTCTACCACGTGGCCAATATCGGCGACGCCCGCAGCCTCGCCATCCATCCGGCGACCACGACGCATGCGCAGCTCTCGCCCGACGAGCAGCGCGCCACCGGCGTGTCGGAGGGCTACGTGCGCCTCTCGATCGGGCTCGAGCACATCGACGACATCCTGGCCGATCTCGACCGGGGCCTCGCGGCCGCCGGCCGGCTGGCCCAGGCAGCTTGACCATGCAGGGCCTGACCATGCGCCGCCTGCTCCTCCCGCTCATCGCCGCGCTCGCGGCGGCGGGCAGCGCCTTCGCCGAGCCGGCCAAGCCCGACCTCAAGCTCGGCTTCGTGCCGGGCCCCTACGAGGATGCCTTCAAGGTCGGGGTCGAGCCGACCCTGCGCGCCCAGGGCTACCGCGTGCAGTATTTCCACTTCAGCACCGGGCTCGAGGTGAACGCCGCCATCCACCGGGGCGAGGTCGACGCCAACGTGATGCAGCACAGCATCTACCTGAAGGCCTACAACGACCGGAACGGCACCGACCTCGTCGGCATCGTGCAGGTGCCGACCCCGCCCATGGGGCTCTACTCGCGCAAGCACCGCAGCACCGACGCGGTGCCCCGCGGCGCCTCGGTGGCGGTGCCGAGCGATCCCGTGAACCTGGAGCGGGCGCTCAAGATCCTGCGCGACCTCGGCTGGGTGAAGCTGCGTCCCAACGGCAACCCGGTCGACGTGACCGAACTCGACGTGATCGAGAACCCGGCCGGGATCCGGCTGGTGCCCCTCGAAGCCGCCCAGGCGCCGCGGGTGCTCGACGACGTCGACTTCGCGGCGATCCAGGGCAATTTCGCGATCTTCAGCGGGCTCAAGCTCAGCGAGGCGCTCGCCCTCGAGAGGATGACCTCGCCCTACGTGAACGTCGTCGCGGTCCGCAAGGCCTCCGCCGAGACGCCGTGGGCGCGCGACATCGTCGGCGCCTACCGCTCGGACGCCTTCAAGGCGGCGATCCGGGCCGACCGCTTCTACGACGGGTTCAAGCTGCCGGATTACTTCGAATGAGCCGCCGCGAGCTGAGGCTGAACGCCTTCCACATGCACGCCCCCGGCCATACCTGGGCCGGGATGTGGCGCCATCCGCGCGACGCGTCGGTGCGCTACACCGCCCTCGACTACTGGACCGCGCTCGCCCGCACGGCCGAGCGCGGGCTCCTCGACGGCATCTTCCTCGCCGACGTGTTCGGCACCTACGACGTCTACGGGGGCAATGCCGATGCGGCGCTGGCGGGAGCGGCCCAGGCGCCGAATGCCGACCCGCTCCTCGTCGTGCCGGCGATGGCGCTGGTGACCACGCAGATCGGCTTCGGGGTGACGGCGAACCTCACCTACGAGCACCCCTACCAGTTCGCCCGGCGCTTCTCGACCCTCGACCATCTCACGCAAGGCCGGGCCGGCTGGAACATCGTCACCGGCTACCTGGAGAGCGGCGCCCGCGGCATGGGCTTCGCGGAGGCGCGCGCGCACGACACCCGCTACGCGGCGGGCGAGGACTTCATGGAGGCCGCCTACAAGCTCTGGGAGGGGAGCTGGGAGGACGATGCCGTCGTCCGCGACCGGGAGCGCGGCCTCTACACCCGGCCCGAGAAGGTGCACCGGGTGCGGCACGAGGGCCCCTATTACCGGGTCGACGCCCGCCACCTCGCCGAGCCCTCGCCCCAGCGCACCCCGGTGCTCTACCAAGCGGGCACCTCCTCGCGCGGCCGGGCCTTCGCGGCGCGCCACGCGGAGTGCGTCTTCCTCAACGGGCACACCAAGCCGATCGCCGCCAAGGCCGTGCGGAGCATCCGCGAGGCGGCGCGCGACCACGGGCGCGACCCGTCCGACATCCTGATGTTCCTCGGCGCGACGGTGATCGTGGCGCCGACCCGGGCCGAGGCGCTGGACCTGCGCGACGAATACGCCCGCTACCTCGACGTCCAGGGCCAGCTCGCCCTCGTCTCCGGCTGGACCGGCATCGACCTCTCGGCCCTCGGGCCCGAGGAGGCGCTGGCCTACGTGAAGACCAACGCCATGCAGTCGCTGGTGGAGAACCTGACGGTGAACGCGGATCACCGCTTCACCGTGCGCGACTTCGCGCAGTTCGGGCCGCTCGGCGCCCGCGCGCCCTTCATCGTCGGCTCGGCCAGCGAGGTGGCGGACGAACTCCTGTCCTGGGCCGAGGCGGCGGACGTGGACGGCTTCAACCTCACCCGCGTCGTCGTGCCGGAGACCCTGGAGGCCTTCGTCGACCTCGTGGTGCCGGAACTCCAGGACCGCGGCGTGTTCAAGACGCGCTACCGGGAGGGCACCCTGCGCGAGAAGCTGTTTCCGGGCTCGGGCGCGCGGCTGAAATCCACCCATCCGGGCGCCGGCTTCCGGCGCCTCGCGTGAGGCGCGCCATGACCGCTCCCGTCCCGCCAAAACCCATCCGCATCAACGGCTTCGCGATCCACAGCCCGGTCCATCTCTCGCCCGGCCTGTGGCGCCACCCGCGCGACCGCTCGCTCGACTTCAACACGCTGTCCTACTGGACCGACCTCGCGCGGCTCCTCGAACGCGGGCTGTTCGAGACGCTGTTCATCGCCGACGGCATCGGCATCCACGACGTCTACGCGGGCAATGCGGACGCGGCGCTCCGCCGGGCCGCCCAGGTGCCCAAGCACGACCCGATGCTCCTCGTCTCCGCCATGGCGGCCGCGACCGAGCATCTGGGCTTCGGGGTCACCGCCTCGGTCTCCTACGAGCCGCCCTTCACCCTCGCCCGGCGCTTCTCGACCCTCGACCACCTCACGGGCGGGCGCATCGCCTGGAACGTGGTCACGGGCTACTCGGACGCCGCCTCGCGGGCGGTCGGACGGCCCGGCATCACCGCGCACGACACCCGCTACGACATCGCCGACGAGTTCCTCGACTGCGTCTACCAGCTCTGGGAAGGGAGCTGGGAGGACGGGGCGGTGCTGCGCGACCAAGCGCGCGGGCTCTTCGCGGATCCGGCGCGGATCCACCGCATCGAGCATGCGGGCGAGCATTTCCGGATGCAGGGCATCCACCTCGTCGAGCCCTCGCCGCAGCGCACGCCCTTCCTGTTCCAGGCCGGCGCCTCGGACCGCGGGCGCGACTTCGCGGCCGCGCATGCGGAGGCGGTGTTCCTGAGCGATCCCGCGAAGCGGGCGGTGGCCGCCACGGTCGCGGATACCCGGGCCCGGGCTGCGGCCCGCGGCCGCGACCCGGCGGACATCCTGTTCTTCGCCCTGATCACGGTCATCGTCGGGCGGACCGAGCAGGAGGCGCACGACAAGTACCGCGACTACCTCGCCTACGTCGATCCGGAGGGGGCGCTCGCCCTGTTCTCCGGCTGGACCGGCATCGATCTGTCCGCCCACGCGCTCGACGATCCGTTCCCGGTGATCCGCCGCGACAACGCGGTGACCTCGATGGTCGATTCCTTCGCGCGCTCGGAGCGGCGCTGGACCATCCGCGAGATCGTGCAGCACAACGCCATCGGCGGGCGCGGCCCGGTGCTGATCGGCTCCCCCGAGCAGGTGGCGGACGGGCTCGAAGCCTGGATGGACGAGACCGGCATCGACGGCTTCAACCTGAGCTACGCGGTGACGCCCGAGGGTTACGGCGACGTCATCGACCTCGTGGTGCCGGAGCTGCAGCGGCGGGGCCGCTACAAGACGGGCTACGCCCCCGGTCCCCTGCGCCAGAAGGTGTTCGGCACCGGGAGGCAGCGGCTGCCGGAGAGCCATCCGGCGGCGCGGTTCCGACGGTCCGGCGGCGACCGCGAGCCGGCCCGCTGAGGACGGGTGAAGCGGGGAATCCCCCTCTCTCTCGAGCATTGCCCGACGAAGCGGATGCCGGTTCGTCGCAGACAATGCCGTAAAATCAGAAACCGAGAGCAGCGCGGCAGGCGCGGGCCGGCGATGCGCGCTGCCGCGATCCTGCCGGGGGTGGCACGATCGCGTATGGCCGTCCGCCGCGCCGGCCCGCGACGCGGCGGATGCCGCGGGCGGGCCGTCTCATACGGTTTCCGGATGATCGCTTCGCGATGCGGAAACCGGCCTCGCTCAGGCGCCGCGCGGGCTCGTGATCCGGTTTCCGAAAGTGATCTTCCGGAAACCGTCTCAGGCCGCCGAAGCGGCGGGAACGGCGTTCTCCGCCCGCGCCAGAAGGGGGGCGAGCGCGATGGCCTGGGTCAGGATCTCCATCACGGTGTTCGATTCCCAGCGCCGGCCGCGCAGCACCGGGCCGATGCCGAACAGGCGCCCGCTCGCCGTCCCGTCCCGGCCGATCAGGCCGCCGGCCGCGTCGGCGTCGAGCCCGGAGCCGAGGGGCCCGGGCCGCACCAGCCCGCGGGCGATCAGGGTGCGGGCGAGGGGCCGGACGGCGCCGGCCCGGATCCAGGAATAGTCCCAGCCGAGATTGTTCACGACGGCATCGACGGCGACCGGGCGCACCGCCCCGCCGCGCGCCGCGACCGTGGCGACGAGGCGGCCGCCCTCGCGGGCGAGCCCGGTGACCCGGCCCGCCTCGGCGGTGAAGCGCCCCTGCGCGGCGACGGCCCGGAAGGTGGCGTGGGAGGGGCCGGGCGAGCGGTGGAGCGCGTTTTCCCAGTAGCGGCGCAGGTGGCGCAGGAAGCGCGCCCGCTCCGCATCGGAGGCGCCGGCCCACAGGGCCGGGACGTGGGGGCGGATCGCCGGGACGATCGCCTGCCAGTCGCCGCCCTGCGCAGCGAGGAGGGCGAGTTCCCGCCGCACCCGGGCGAGCAGCGCCCGCGCAGTCGCCGGCAGCGGGGCGGCCCCGAGGAAATCCGGCCAAGCCGGCGGCTCGCGCCGCTCCTGCGGCAGGAAGCCGTGGCGGGAGACGCCGAGATGCAGTCCGCGGAAGCCGCGCCGCTCCAGGGTCACGAGGCTGTCCAGCATGGTGAGGCTGGTGCCGATGTGGAGCACCGTGCCGTCGGCGGGCACATGCGCGTGGGAAGCGGCGTCGAAGGGATCGGCGATGTAGCCGTCCTCCGGCCCGAGGGTATCGGCCCCGGGGATCGGCGGCCGGGCGCCGACGAGGCCGGTGGCGAGGAGCGCCCGGTCGGCCCCCACCGTGCGGCCGTCGTCGAGGGTGACGGCCACGCCGTCGCGGGAGACCCGCAGGTCGACGGCCTCCGCCCGCACGTGGTCGAGCCGGGCGCGCGGGGCCGCGGCGAGCGCCCGCGCCAGCTCGTCCCGGACATAGGCGCCCAGCGCCCCGCGCCGCGCGAAGGCCTCGGCGGGGCCCGGCCCGGCGAAGGCGTCGGGCCGCGCCGCCAGCCACTCGGTGAAGTGGCCCGCATGCTCGGGATGGAGCGAGACGATCTTGGCCGGCGCGTTGAGGAAATGCGCCGGATCCCGGGTGCCGTAGGCGATGCCGGCGCCGAGATCCGCGGCGGGCTCGATCACCGTGATCGCGACCGGCCCCTCGGCGGCGGCGATCACCTTGAGGGCCGCGACGGCGCCGGAGAAGCCGCCGCCGACGATGACGAGGGAGGGGGTGGCCGGGGATGGCGCGGCCAGGGCGTGCGTGACAACGGAAGCGGTGGAATGCGTCATGGATGAGGTCTTTCGGGGAGGGCCCAGGTCAGCCGTCGCGCCGGCGCAGGAGACGCGCTGCGAGGCGGGCGGCACCCTGGTCGAGGAGGAAGCCGGAGGCCGAGGATCACGACGCCGAGCATCACGAGCTCCATCCGGAAGCGCGCCGGAAGCACGCGCGGCCCGCGCCCGCGCACGGCGCCGCCACGTGGCGCCCGCCCGGATACGGGAGCGCCCCGAGATGCAGCCGCCCCTTCTCCGCTCGAAGCCACTCGGTGCCGACGGTGTGACGGCTCTATTCCATATAGTCAACATACAAAGTATACTATTTGCGGGAACCTGCTCCGACGCTAGTCTGGGGCGGATGGCGGAGGTGGGCGTGGCAGGGACGGGATCGCACGAGACGGCGCTGGCGGAGCGCTACGGACCGGCGGGGGCGGATCTCGCCATCGCCTGGAACGACACGCTGGCGAGGCTCCTCGCCCACCGCTCGGTGCGCGCCTATCGGCCCGATCCCCCGCCCCCGGACACCCTGGAGACGCTGGTCGCCGCGGCGCAATCGGCCCCCTCCTCCTCGAATCTCCAGACCTGGAGCGTCGTCGCGGTGGAGGATCCGGAGACGAAGCGGCGCCTCGCCGCGGTGGCGGGCGGCCAGCGCCACGTGATCGAGGCGCCGCTCGTCCTCGTCTGGCTCGCCGACCTGTCGCGCCTCGGGGCGATCGGCCGCGCGCAGGACCGGCCCACCGGCGGCCTCGCCTATCTGGAGACGCTGTTCGTGGGGATCATCGACGCGGCGCTCGCGGCCCAGAACGCCACCGTCGCGCTCGAATCCCTCGGCCTCGCCTCGGTCTATATCGGGGCGCTGCGCAACGATCCCGAGACCGTGGCCGGGATCCTCGGCCTGCCGCCGAACGTGCTCGCGGTGTTCGGCCACTGCGTCGGCTACGAGGACCCGGCGCGCCCGGCCGCGGTGAAGCCGCGCCTGCCGCAATCCGTGGTGCTGCACCGGGAGCGCTACGGGGCGGCGCCCGATCCGGCGGATGTCGCCGCCTACGACCGGGCCCTCGCCGCCTTCCAGGAGGGGCAGCGCCTGCCGCCGGTCGGCTGGACGAGGGCGGCGCTCGACCGGGTGCGCGGGCCCGAGGCCCTGAGCGGCCGCGACCGGATCCGCACGGCGCTGGAGCGGCTCGGCTTCGGGCTGCGCTGACGCGCTGGCGCGGGGAAAGTCCAGCCATTACATCGACCAAGTCGCCCTCACTCACACCACCCTCCCCCCGGCCGCGCGGAGCCAGGATGCTCACCAACAAGGGAAAGTACGGGCTCAAGGCGCTCGTCCACCTCGCAGGCCTGCCGCCCGGCGCCCGGATCGGCGTGGCCGAGGTCGCGGCGGCGAACAACATCCCGAAGAAGTTCCTCGACGCGATCCTGGCCGAGCTGCGCAATGCCGGGATCGTCCACAGCCGCAAGGGGCCCGGGGGCGGCTACGCCCTGGCCCGGCCGCCCGAGGAGATCCGCATCGGCCACGCCATCCGGGTACTCGACGGCCCGCTGGCGCCGATCCCCTGCGCGAGCCGCACCGGCTACCGTCCCTGCGAGGATTGCACCGACGAGGCCGGCTGCGCCGTGCGCTTGGTGATGCTGGAGGTGCGCAACAGCATGGCGGCGGTGCTCGACACGCTCACCCTCGCGCAGATGCGCGACCGGCCGGCGATCGACGAGGGCGACAGCTTCACCTACCAGATCTGACGTTATCCCCTCACCACGTGGCGGAGGGGCGCGCCGGCGCGCTCGGGACGGCCTCGACCGCGTCCATCCCCTCGCCGTCCCGGATGCGGGCGGCGAGCCACGCGCAGGCGACGTCGAGGTCGAGGAGCTGCCCCCCGGACGCGTAGGGCATCAACGCGGCGGGATCGGTGGTGAAGAACCGGTCCCCGCGCCCGGCCGCCTCGGCCCGTGCCATCGCCAGGAGCGCGTGATCCGCCGGATGGGGCACGCCGCCCGGCGCCCCCGGCGCCCGCGCCGCGAGCGCGTGCCACGCCCGGCGCCCATGGCGCAGGACGCTCCCCCGCGCCTGCGGCGGCAGGTGGTGCCAGATCTCCGGGGCGTGCAGGCGCACGCCGTCGATCGCCTCGCTCCAGGGGATCCCGCGGCCTTCGGCCTCCCGCACCACGTGCCGCAGCCAGCGGATCAGGTAGGCCACGCCGGTGCCGAGGGGCATGTCGGCGCGGTCGAGGCGCAGCACGCGCAGCAGGGCCCCGCCGGCCCCGGCCGGGGAGGCCGCGGGGGAGCCCGCCACCGTGACGGTCGCCGTCCGCGCCAGATAGGTCGTGCCGTCGTCGAGCAGGGCCGCGACGCCCTGCACCGTCGCGCCGAGCGCCGTACAGGTCCCCTCCGCCACGTGCAGGCGCGCGGCGGCCTCGCCCAGGGCGGCGCTCAGGCGGGGCTGCTGCGCCCCCTCCGCCGCCCCGGCGGGCCACCAGCGCGCCCCGTCCGCGACGCCGGCCCTCAGGATCGGCGCGTAGTCCTGCCGCCGCAGCAGGCGACAGAGATCGGGCCTGCGCTCGATCAGCGTCACCTGGGCGCGCGGATCCTGGCGCAACAGGTGGGAGGTCAGGCAGAGGGCGCTGGCCGTGGCGCCCACCACGAGGTGGTGTCGCCCGTCCCGCGCCCGCGGGGTCGCGGCAGCCGCTTGCATCGGGACCTCCTTCCAACCCGTCGCCCAGGGCGACGTCGAGCGGGAATTGTCGAGCGGAGAGACCGAAAGATCAACGAGAACGTACTTTTTAAAGAACGAGCCCTCGCAGAAGAATTGACTGTCGATCGGCCCTTGCCGGAGAATCCTGCGATGCCGAGACGCCCCCTGCCGGTGGGACGCCCTCGGACGGCATGCCCGCGGACCGCCCGGCGGCAGCGCGGAGCCCTCCGGGACGGACGGCCCGGGCGACCGGAGGGCTCCGCGCGGCACCGGACGGCACGGCCACTTGCGTTCGCTGTTCAGAACAGCTTCCGCCTCCCCGCGGGCGCGCCGTGCCGCGCCCGATCGAGCCGGGCGCCCGCCTCAGGCGCTCCGGCGCCGGGTCAGGGCGTAGCCGCTCTCCGGCCGCGGCAGCCCGTAATGGTCGCGCAGGGTCGTGCCCGCGTAGTCCTCGCGGAACAGGCCGCGCCGGCGCAGGATCGGCACGACCTCGGCGACGAAGACGTCGAAGCCGCCGGTGAGCCAGGGCGGCATCACGTTGAAGCCGTCGGCAGCGCCGGATTCGAACCAGGTCTGCATCGCGTCGGCGATGCGGTCGGGCGTGCCCGCCAGGACCCAGTGGCCCCGCGCCCCGGCGAGCCGCTTGATCAGACCGCGCAGGGTCGGCTTCTCGCGGTCGATGATGTCCACCACGAGCTGGAAGCGGCTGGCGGCTCCGTTCGGCCCGCGCGTGTCGATGAGGTGGCGGGGAACCGGCCCGTCGAGGTCGTGGCCGCTCAGGTCGACGCCGAGCATGCGCTTGAGCTGCTCCAGCGAGGCGGCCGGCTGGATCAGTGCGTCGATCTCCTCCTCCAGCCGGTCGGCCTCGGCCTGGGTCGAGCCGATGAACGGGCTGAGGCCGGGCAGGACGCGGATGTGCTCCGGCCGGCGCCCGAGCGCGGCGGCGCGCGTCTTGATGTCGGCGTAGAAGGCCTGCGCGCTGGCGAGCGTCTGGTGGGCGGTGAAGATCGCCTCGGCGTGCCGGGCCGCGAAGGAGCGGCCGTCCTCCGACGAGCCGGCCTGGACGTAGACCGGCCGGCCCTGCGGGGAGCGCGCGACGTTGAGCGGCCCGCGCACGCGGTAGTGCCGGCCGACATGGTCGATGCGGTGGACCTTGTCGCCGTCCGCGAAGACGCCGCTCGCGGCATCGGCCACGAGGGCGTCGTCCTCCCAGCTGTCCCAGAGCTTGGTCACCACGTCGAGGAACTCGCGCGCCTTGTCGTAGCGCTCGCCGTGCGGCGGATGCTCAGGCAGGCCGAAATTCTGCGCCGCGCCGGCATCGCTGGTGGTGACGATGTTCCAGCCGGCCCGGCCGTGGCTGATATGGTCGAGCGAGGCGAAGAGCCGCGCGAGATTGTAGGGCTCGGTGTAGGTGGTGGAGGCGGTCCCGATCAGCCCGATCCGGCTCGTCACGGCGGCGATGGCGGTCAGCCACGTGACCGGCTCGAACCGCACCCGCGCGGAATAGCGGATGTTCTCCGGCAGCGACGGCCCGTCCGCGAAGAAGATCGCGTCGAACTTGGCGGCCTCCGCCCGCCGCGCCAGCTCCTGATAATAGCCGATGTCGAGCACGCGGCGCGGCTCGGATTCCCGGTAGCGCCAGGCCGCCTCGTGATGGCCGCCGGGATAGATGAACAGGTTCAGCGCCAGCTGGCGCCCGGTCTCGGACATCCGCAACCTCGCTTGGAAGGACCGCTCGCCCGGATCGGACCGGAAGCCCCTGACCGGCCTCCGGGAGGCGTGCCCGGTCCCGCATCGCCCCGCGCGGCCCGAAAAGCATGGCGAGACGGCAGCCGGCCGGTCAAGGGATTCCTTTTCCGAAAATGATGCAACGCGAAGAATATACGGCCATATTTGTCCCAACCCGCAACACATCCGGCGACATTTCGACCATCATGTCATGTATCGAGAGATTCTTCTCCGACACGATGAGAAAATAGATCGTTTCCCTCGCAGGGTTCTTTGACCCGAAAGAACGTTCTCGTTGACGTGGCGCAGCCGCGAAGACAGATTCTCCGCCATCGAGCGCGCCCCATCCGGGTCCGCAGAACCGACGACCCAGCAGAGGCGAATGATGACGAAGAGACGCGACCTGCCTTCGCGCAGGCAGGCTGCCGCCCTGCTCGGAGGCCTGCTCGGCGGTCTCGGCCTGGCGGCGGTCGCCGCCCTTCCGGCCGCGGCGGCCGAAGGCCAGCTGCGCATCGCCAAGCAGTTCGGGGTCGTCTACCTGCTTCTGAACGTCGCCGAGGACCAGAAGCTGATCGAGAAGCACGGCCGGGCGGCCGGCCTCGACATCAAGGTCGAATACGTCCAGCTGTCCGGCGGCTCGGCCGTCAACGATGCCCTGCTCTCCGGCAGCATCGACGTCGCCAGCGCCGGGATCGGCCCGCTCTTCACCCTCTGGGACCGCACCCGCGGCCGGCAGGGCGTCAAGGGCATCGCCTCCCTCGGCAACTTCCCCTACTACCTCGTCACCAACCGCCCCGGGGTGGCGTCGATCGCCGATCTCACGGACAAGGACCGGATCGCGGTGCCCGCGGTCGGCGTGTCGGTCCAGTCCCGCATCCTGCAATGGGCCTCCGCCAAGCTGTGGGGGGACAAGGACTTCGCCAAGCTCGACAGGATCAGCGTCGCGGTCCCGCATCCGGAGGCGGCCGCCGCCATCATCAAGGGCGGCACCGAGATCAGCGCCCATTTCGCCAATCCGCCCTTCCAGGAGCAGGAGCTGGCCGAGAACCCGAACGCCCGCATCGTCCTCAGGTCCTACGACGTCCAGGGCGGCCCCGCCTCCTCCACCGTGCTGTACGGGACCGAGGCGTTCTACAAGGACAGCCCCAAGACCTATCAGGCCTTCGTGGACGCCCTGGACGAGGCGGCGCGGTTCATCACCGCCAACCCGGACCGGGCGGCCGACATCTACCTGAAGGCGACCGGCAGCCGGACCGACCGCGATCTCCTGCTCAAGGTGATCAAGAACCCCGAGGTGACGTTCAAGGTGGAGCCGCAGAACACGCTCGGGCTCGGCCAGTTCATGCACCGGGTGGGCGCGATCAGGAACGAGCCGAAGGCGCTCGGCGACTACTTCTTCGTCAGCCCGCGCATCGCCGCGGGCAGCTGACCGGCAGGCGGCGCATGATTCTGGTGGCTCGGCGCGAGGCGCCCTCACCGGCGCGGCGGAGGGATCCCGCGCTCCCCGAAGACCGGCCCGGCGCACCGGCGCCCGCGGGCGCCGCGCCGCTCCTGCGCGTCGCGGGCGTCTCCCTGGAGTACCGCACGCCGGAGCGCGTGGTCCGGGCCGCGCACCGGATCGACCTCGACGTCTACCGGGCCGACCGCTTCGTCCTGCTCGGCCCCTCGGGCTGCGGCAAGTCCACCCTGCTCAAGGCCATCGCCGGCTTCATCCCGCCGGTCGAGGGCGAGATCGTCCTCGACGGCCGGCCGGTGCGGGGCCCCGGGCCGGACCGCATCGTGGTCTTCCAGGAATTCGACCAGCTGCCGCCCTGGAAGACGGTGGCGCAGAACGTCGCCTTTCCCTTGCGCGCCTCCGGCACCCTCGGCCGACGGGAGGCCGAGGCGCGCGCCCGGCACTTCATCGACAAGGTCGGCCTGTCGCGCTTCGCCGACAGCTATCCGCACCAGCTCTCCGGCGGCATGAAGCAGCGCGTCGCCATCGCCCGGGCGCTCGCCATGCAGCCCAAGGTGCTGCTGATGGACGAGCCCTTCGCGGCCCTCGACGCGCTCACCCGCCGCAGGATGCAGGAGGAGCTGCTGGCGCTCTGGGACGAGGTCCGCTTCACCCTCCTCTTCGTCACCCATTCCATCGAGGAGGCGCTGGTGGTGGGCAACCGCGTGGCGGTGCTGTCGCCCCATCCCGGCCGGGTGCGCGGCGAGTTCAACAGCCACGACTTCGATCTGACCAGCATCGGCAGCACCGCCTTCCAGGCCGCCGTCCAGCGCCTGCACGGGCGGCTGTTCGAGGCCGATCCCGACACAGCGGCCCCGCGATGAACCAGCCCCTCCTGCCCCCGATCCGCCCGGAATACGACCGGGTGCTCCCGCCCTTCGTCGACACCCCGGTCGCGCGGGCCCTGCCGCTCGGCGCGCGTCTCTGGCAGCAGGGCGCCCTGCGCAAGGGGCTGATCCTCGCAGCCCTCGCCCTGGCCTGGGAGGGGCTCGCCCGCTGGCAGGACAACGACCTGCTGCTGCCGGGCTGCCTCGCCACCCTGTCGGCCCTGGGCGAGGGGCTGGCGAGCGGCGAGTTGCCGGAGCGCGTCCGCATCTCCCTCACCGTCCTGGCGCAGGGCTACCTCGCCGGCATCGGCCTCGCCTTCCTGCTGACGACGCTCGCGGTCTCGACCCAGCTCGGCCGCGACCTGCTCTCGACGCTCACCGCGATGTTCAACCCGCTCCCCGCCATCGCGCTGCTGCCGCTGGCGCTGCTCTGGTTCGGGCTCGGCACGGGCAGCCTCGTCTTCGTGCTGATCCATTCGGTGCTGTGGCCGCTCGCCCTCAACACCTATGCGGGCTTCCAGAGCGTGCCCGAGACGCTGCGGCTCGCGGGACGCAATTACGGGCTCACCGGCCTCGCCTATGTGGGCCAGATCCTCGTTCCGGCCGCGCTGCCGTCCATCCTGTCCGGCCTCAAGATCGGCTGGGCCTTCGCGTGGCGCACCCTGATCGCCGCCGAGCTGGTCTTCGGCGCCGCCTCCGGGCGCGGCGGCCTGGGCTGGTACATCTTCCAGAACCGCAACGAACTCTACACGGACCGCGTCTTCGCCGGCCTCCTCCTCGTCATCGCGATCGGGCTCGCGGTCGAGACGGTCGTGTTCGCGGCCGTCGAGCGGCTGACGACGCGGCGCTGGGGCATGGTCCGCTGACATCGGACGTCTCCGGCCGCCGGGACGCCTCCGGAGCGGATCGACGCACGCATCACGAGTGGCTCGATGAGACAGGACAGGTTGCGCCTCGGCGCCTTCTTCTACGCGACCGGACACCACGTGGCCGGCTGGCGCCATCCGTCGAGCGAGGCCGATGGCGGCCTTGCGCTCGCGCGCACCATCGGCTGGGCGCAGCGGGCCGAGGCCGCGAAGTTCGACCTCGTCTTCCTCGAGGACGGCACCGGCATCCGGGACGCCAACCTGCGCTCCAGCGAGCGGACGGCGCGCTCGACGCATTTCGAGCCGGTGACGCTGCTCTCCGCGCTCGCCGCCGTCACCAGCCGGATCGGGCTCGTCGCCACCACCTCGACGAGCTTCAACGAGCCCTACAACGTCGCCCGCCGCTTCGCCTCCCTCGACCATCTGAGCGGGGGCCGGGCCGGATGGAACCTCGTCACCTCCGCCACCGACCTCGAAGCGGCGAATTTCGGCCATGACGGGATCGCCCTGCACGCCGACCGCTACGAGCGGGCGGAGGAGTTCGTCGACGTGGTCCTCGGCCTGTGGAACACCTGGGACGACGACGCGGTGATCATCGACCGGGAGAGCGGCCAGTTCTCGAAGCCGGACGGTTTCCGCCCGCTGAACCACAGGGGCAAGCACTTCACGGTCCGCGGGCCGCTCAACATCTCGCGCACGCCGCAGGGCCAGCCGGTCATCGTGCAGGCCGGCTCGTCGGGCCCCGGCAAGGATCTCGCGGCCCGGACCGCGGAGATCGTGTTCACCGCCAACCAGACGCTGGCCGAGGCGGTGGAGTTCTACGGCGACCTCAAGGAGCGCATGGGCCGCTTCGGCCGGGCGCCGGACGACCTCAAGGTCATGCCCGGCCTGTTTCCCGTGGTCGGACGCAGCGAGGCGGAGGCGCGGGCCAAGTTCGCGGAACTCCAGGAGCTGATCGACCCCGTCGTCGGCCTCGCCCTGCTGGAGCGCATGATCGGCGGCTTCGACCTGTCGGGCTACGATCTCGACGGGCCGGTGCCGCCGCTGCCCGAGGCCAACGGTGCCAAGTCCCGCCAGCAGCTGATGGTCGATCTCGCGCGGCGCGAGGGGCTGACGCTGCGCCAGCTCTACCTGCGCATCGCGGGCGCGCGCGGCCATTCGCAGATCGTCGGCACGCCCGCCCAGATCGCCGACGAGATGGAGGCGCGCTTCCGGGCCCACGGCGCCGACGGCTTCAACATCATGCCGCCGACCCTGCCCGGCGGGCTCGACGACTTCATCGCGCTGGTCCTGCCGGAGCTGCGCAAGCGCAACCTCGTCCGGCTCGATTACGAGGGCCGGACGCTGCGCGCGCATCTCGGCTCGCGCCCGCCGGCCCTTCGGCGCCCCTGACCCCGCGCCCGGCCGGATGATCAGGCCCACCGGATCGGGCGGGAGAAGTCGCAGGTCGCCCGGCAGATGCTGGCGATGACGCTGATGAGGTTCACGGATTCGTCGCCGCGGAACATCGCCACGTAGGTGACGGGCGGGAGCGGCGTATCGGTCTCGACCACCCGCAGCCTGCCCTGCTCGATCAGGCCCTCGAAGCAGCGCAGGGGCAGGTGGCTGATGCCGATCTCCGCGACCGTCAGGCCGATGATCGCGATCAGGCTGTTGCTGGTGACGAGGCGCGGGAACACGATCCCGCATTCCTCCAGCCACTTTCCGAAGACGAGCCCGGTTCCCGACCGGCTGCCCTGGGTGAGCAGGGTGAAGCGGACGAGATCGGCGAGCCGCACGATCCCGCGCTCGTGGATCAGGGCCGGGCCGCACATCCAGGCATTCGCGACGCGCGCGAGCGGCACGCTCTTGAAGCCCGGCTGCCACAGGCTGTCCGGGACGATGATGAAATCCACCGTGCCGTCCCGGAGGCGCCGGAACAGGTCCGTGCTCGGCTCGACCTCCGGCTCGAGCACGATGGCGGGATAGGCCGCGCGGATCTCCGCGACGAAGGCCGGCAGCCAGGTCAGCGCGATCAGTTCGGTGACGCCGAAGCGGAGCTGGCGGATGGGGGCGGCCTCGCTCGTGCCGGCCGCCACCACCTTGGCATGCAGGGCCAGCATCTCCTCGGCCAGGGCGAGGATCGCCTCCCCCTTCACGGTCAGGCGCGCCCCGCGCCGGTTGCGGTCGAACACCGTCGCGCCGAGGCGCGCCTCGAGTTCCTGGATCCGCTTCGAGACGGCGGATTGCGTGGTGTTCAGGCGCTCGGCGGCCTTCTCGTAGCTGCCGAGCACGGCGATCCAGCGCAGGGCTTCGAGCTGCTTGAGCGTCGGCATCGCGGCTCCCCACCCCTCCGGTACGGCCACGCAGCCGGCGGCCGGCCTGCCCCTACCAGCATTCCATCCGGCGATGGAACCCGATCGTTTTTATTCCCTTTCACGATATCGGAGCGGGGCTTATACGCCAGCTCGAGGTTTCCGGCGTCGCATCCGTCCCGCCGGTCCTTCCGCGGTGCTATCCTGAAGAAGGACGACGTGATGGCCGCCCGCCCCGTGCCGCCTCCCCCGCCGCTCGACCCCGCCCTCCTGGCGATGTTCCGGGGCGTCGCGACCGCCACGATCAGCGACAACCTGGAGCGGCTGCCCGGCCTCGTCGGCCTGCGCGCCTTCCACCGCGGCGGCAGCCTTCTCGGCACGGCCCTGACGGTCCGCGTGCGGGCGGGCGACAACCTCGCCATCCACCAAGCCCTCGCCGTCGCCGGGCCGGGCGACGTGATCGTGGTCGATGGCGGCGGCGACACCAGCCGCGCCCTGGTCGGCGACATCATGAAGGCGATCGCGGAGAGCCGCGGCGTGGCGGGCTTCGTCATCGACGGCGCCATCCGCGATTCCGCCGCCTTCGCCGCCTCGGATCTTCCCTGCTACGCCCGGGCCGCGATCCACCGCGGCCCCTACAAGACGGGACCGGGCGAGATCAACGTGCCGGTCTCCATCGGCGGATGGACCGTCCATCCCGGCGACGTCGTCGTGGGCGACATGGACGGCGTGGTCACCTTCCCGCCCGGCATCGCCCCCGGCCTGATCGCGGCCGTGCGGGCTCAAGAAGCCCGCGAGGCCGAGGTGCTGCGGATGATCCGCGAAGGCCGCTACGACGGCCGCTACGCCAAGCCGGCCGGTTGAGCGCGCGATCCCGCCCGCAGGGCCTGAGCGAAGCCGCCTTCCGCATCGCGCAGCGATCGGACATCCCACGACGAGAGGACCAACGATGCGACTGCTCGGGATCGCCCTGGCCATGGCCGTTGCCGCCGCCCCCGCGGCGGCGGCCGAACTCACCGGCACCCTGAAGAAGATCAAGGACGGCAACCGCATCGTCCTCGGCGTGCGGGACGGCGGTCCCCCGTTCAGCTACATCGAGAACGACGGCCGCTACATCGGCTACACGATCGACATCTGCGGCAGGATCGTCGACGCGATCAAGGCGGAGATCAACGCGCCGGATCTGCGCGTCGAGATGAACCCGATCACCTCGTCGACCCGCATCCCGCTGATGACCAACGGGACGATCGACCTCGAATGCGGCTCGACGACCAACAATCCCGAGCGCCAGAAGCAGGTCGCCTTCACCAACGCCCACTTCGTCACGGCGAGCCGGTTCGCCTCGAAGAAGGCCCACAACATCAAGACGATCGACGACCTCAAGGGCAAGACCGTCGTCTCGGTGGCCGGATCGACCAACATCGTTCAGATCAACAAGGTGAACGGCGAGCGCAAGCTCGGCCTGAACATCCAGGCGGCGAAGGACACGGTCGAGGCCTTCCTGCTCCTGGAGACCGACCGGGCGGCCGCCTTCGTGATGGACGACGTGCAGCTCAGCGTCCTGATCGCGCTGTCGAAGGACCCGGCCGCCTACACGATCAGCGAGGAGGCGTTCGGCCAGCCGGAGCCCTACGGGATCATGCTGCGGCGGAACGACGAGCCCTTCAAGGCGGTGGTGGACCGCGCCACCGCCGCGCTCTACCGCAGCCCCGCGATCACCGCGATCTACGACAAGTGGTTCCAGTCGCCGGTGCCGCCCAAGGGCATCAACTACCGCTTCCCGATGCCGGCGGAGCTGAAGCGCGCCTTCGAGAACCCGACCGACAGCCCGGATCCCGCCGCCTACAAGGGCTGAGGGGGAGCGGGCCGGGTTCCGGCCCGCCGCCGCGGAGGAGAGGACGAGGGGGCGATGGCAGGGACTGTCCTGGTGCTGGGGGCCGGCATCGTCGGCCTCTCGATCGCGCTCCACCTGCAGCGCCGCGGGCAGCAGGTGCTGGTGGTCGACCGCCGCGGCCCGGGGGCCGGCGCGTCCTTCGGCAATGGCGGGCTGATCCAGCGGGAGGCGGTGTTCCCCTATCCGTTCCCGCGCGAGGCCGGGACGCTGCTGCGGATCGCCCGCAACCGCTCGATCGACGCCGCCTACCACCCCCTCGCCCTGCCGCCCTTCGCCTCGCCGCTGCTGCGCTACTGGTGGCACTCCGCGCCCGCGCGGTACGACCGGGCGGTGGCGGGCTATTCCCGGCTGATCCTCACCTGCCTCGACGAGCACCGCGACCTCGCGGCCGAGACCGGGGCCGGGGACCTGCTGCGCCCGCTCGGCTGGATGCGGCTCTACGACGAGCGCCGCGACCTCGACGCCGCCGCCGCGGAGGCGGAGGCCGCCCGGCGGGATTACGGCGTCGGCTCCCGGATCCTGGACGGGGACGCGCTCGCGGCGGCCGAGCCCGCGCTGCTCAGGCGCAAGGCCGGGGCCCTGCACTGGACCGACGCCCTCTCGCTGAGCGACCCGCAGGACCTCGTGCTGGCCTATGCGCGCCGCGTCGTCGCGGCGGGCGGCGCCATCCTGACGGGCGATGCCGGCAGCCTGGAGCGGCACGGCGCGGCTTGGCGCCTGCGGGGCGAGGCGGGGCCGGTCGAGGCGGAACGCGCCGTGGTGGCCCTCGGCGCCGCCTCGCTGCAGGTCACCCGCCGGTTCGGCTACGCGCCGCCGCTGTTCCCCAAGCGCGGCTACCACATGCACTACACCCTGCGGGACGGCGCGGTGCTCAACCGGCCCGTGCTCGACGGCGACAACGGCTACCTCCTGGCGCCGATGCGCCGCGGGGTCCGCCTGACAACGGGGGCGGAATTCGCCCGCCAGGACGCCGCCGCGACCCCGACGCAGCTCGCGCGCGCCGAGCCGGTGGCGCGCGGGCTCCTGCCCCTGGCCGAGCGGGTCGATGCCGAGCCCTGGATGGGCACCCGGCCCTGCATGCCCGACATGCTGCCGGTGATCGGGCGCGTCGGGGGAGCGGAGGACCTGTGGTGCGCCTTCGGGCATGGGCATCAGGGCATGACGCTGGGCCCGAGCACGGGCCGCCTCGTCGCCGAGATGATCACGGGCGAGCCGCCCTTCGTGGACCCGGCGCCCTACCGGCCCGACCGGTACTGAACGGGATCGCCCCGGCCCGGCGGCCGGAACCGCTGCGGGAACACCAGGCCGGACACCGCCTTCCAGAACCCCGGCGACCTGAAGCACCGTTCCGACACGGTGATCTGGAGCGGCGTCGCCCACGTCTCGGGCGCCGTTCCCGCCGACGCCTCGGCGGATGGGGGCGCCAGACCGAGCAGGTGCCGGCCGAGCGGGATGCCCGGCTCGCGCGCCGGCACCGACAAGGCGAACATCCTGTCGGCCCCGATCTGGCTCACGGACGTCAACGGCGACGTCGCCGCGGTCAACGCGGTCTGGAATGCGTGGCTGGTCCCCGGCCGGCAGCCGGCGCGGGCCTGCGTCCAGGCCGGGCTTCGGGCGGGCGCCACGGTCGAGATCGCCATCGTCGCCGCGGTGCCGCCGCGCTGAGCCTCCGCGGGCCGGCGCCGGGCGCATGGCGGCAGGGCCGCCGGCCCTGGTTCATGAAACCGTTGCACGGCTCGCCTAAGGAGCGGGCGCCGCCGATGGGTGCCCCGCGCCACGGGCGGCTCCCTTCCTCCGCATGGGCCGGCCGGTATGCTGATGTTTGCTCTGAGCGCGATTGCGATCGCGGTGATCGTGGTCTCGGCGAGTCTCGCTCAGAGCAGGGGCTGATCCCGCCTCACCGGCTGCCGCGCCGCAGCCCCGCGCGCCACGACCGGCCGCGCCCCGCGCGCCACAGGGTCCCGAGGCCGCTGCGGCGCAGGTCGTAGTAGGAGCGCAGCGGGTCGTCGTAGGTCCCGCCCTCGTCCGCCGCGATCACGCGGGCGCGTCCGTCCCGCGCGGCCTCGGCGAGGAGGTCCAGCACCCGGTCGGGATCGCGCATCGCCTCGACCGGGATGAGCCGGCCGGCCCGGTGCCTGCGCATCCGCTCGGCGATCGCCCCGAGATCGAAGGCGACCGGCGTGATCCCGGCGGCGAAGGCCGCGCTCAGCGTGTAGGAGAAGGTTTCCGGCCAGAGGGCGGGAAGCCAGATCACGTCGGGATTCGCCCGGCGGATGAGGGCGACCAGATCCTTGTCGTTGTAGCGGCCGGTGATGGTGACGTTCGGGCAGGCCGCCAGCTCGCGGTCGCGGTCCGAATAGCCGATGAGGGTGAACCGGATCGGCAGGCGGCGCGCCCCGGCCGCCCGCGCGCAGGCGAGGAGCAGGCCCGAGCCCTTGTGCGGTCCGATCGCGCCGATCACCGCCACGTGCGGCACGGCGGTCCCGGTCCGGACGGCCGGGGCGGGCCGGGGCGCCGCCTCCCCGCCCTGGAACAGGGCGGGCATGGCGTGCGGGCGCACCGCGCAGTCGAGGCCGGGGAAGTAGCGCCCGAGGCGCAGGGCGACGTCGCGGCTCGGCACGAACACCCGGCGCGCGCCCGCGAGCAGCCGCCCGTAGCGCTCGCGCCATTCCCAGATCACCGGCTGGCCGAAATCCGAGCCGTTGGCGGAGATGCAGGCTTGGCAGGCCGCCGGCGCCGGCTCGCCGCAATACGCGTCCCCGGTCGTCGTCAGGGTGATCCGCGGGCAGATGGCCGTGTAATCGTGCACGGTGACGTCGTAGGGCACGCCGGCCTCCAGGCAGGCCAGCCGCACGAAATCCGCCGCCTTGTCCTCCAGATCGGCGAGGTGGTGGATGTGGACGTGGAAGATCCCGATCTCCCGGATGAACCGGGCCATCTCGGAGGGCGGCTGCGCGAAGTCGAAGGCCGGGAGGTTCGGGGTCTCGGACAGGAGCGGAAGCTCGATCTGGAGCTGCCAGCGGTTGGTGCGGTTCGGCCGGGCGAACAGAACCGGGATGCCCTCCTCGGCCAGCTTGGCGATCAGGTCCTGGATGTGGCGCTCGGTCCCGCCGCCGCGGTTGTGCGAGACGAACAGCATCGGCGCGTGCGCGAAGGCGGACAGGACCCTGCGCAGCCGCGCCATGTCGACCTGCCGCCGCAGGGGCCTGATCGGGTCGCGGTCGAGGAAGGCGTAGACGTCCTGGAGATAGCCGGGATGGAGGCGCTCGACCGTCTCGACCGCCTTGCGCACGCGCGCGGGCTTGCTCGCGCCGAACGACGCCCCGCCGTAATGCCGCACGAAGACGTCGCCCGCGATGACGTTGCGCCAGCCCGCCGCCAGGGCGCGGCGGCAGAGATCGTTCTCCTCGCCGTAGCCCTGGCCGAAATGGTCGGCGTCGAACAGGCCGATCTCGTCGAGGCAGGCGCGCCGCACATACATGCAGAAGCCGACCCCGGTCGGGATATCGACCATCTGCCCCGCATTCACCGCGGCCATCAGGCGGTCGAGATCGGCGTCGGCCATCTCCAGGCCGAGCCAGTTGTTCTTGATGAAGGTCGGATAGCTGCAGATCTCGGCGTTGTTCGAGAACGGCGTCACGGTCGCGATCGTGGGGTCGCGATAGGCGGCCGCGTGCAGCCGGTCGAGCCAGTGGTCGAACACCTCCGTGTCGGAGTTCAGCAGGACGACGTCGCGCCCCGGATGCTGCCGCATCCCGAGATTGCTCGCCTGCACGAAGCCGAGGTTGCGCGGCGTCTCGCACAGGACGATGAGCTCGCGCTCCGCCAGCCAGCGCAGGCGGGCGCGGATCTCGGCTTCCGGGCTGCGGTCGTCGACCACCACGACGGCGTAGGGGATGCGTCTCTGCGCGGCGATGACGCTGTAGAGGCAGCGCAGCGTCTCGGCCACGCCCTTGTAGACCGGGATGACGACGTCGACGGGGATCGCGGCGGCGGGATCCGGCCGCGCATGCCGGGCGGCGAGCCGCTCCCAGGCCGCATCGTCGGGCGCCCGGGGCTGGGGAACCGCCGCCTGGCTCGGATCGGGCGGCGCCCTGTCGGCCAGCCGGCCTTCGGCCCGCCCCCAGAACAGGTAATGCAGCAGAGGATTGACGTTCGACGACCGCACGTCGCCGTACCGGTCGAGGTAATAGGCCGTGCTGAAATCCCGGCTCGGATTGAGCATCGACACCCAACCCAGCTCCAAGTAGTGCCGGATCGCCGAAATTTCGTCCAAAGAGTCGTCTTTGATTTGCGCTAGGTAGTAATCACGATCGAACAATGCGCTTTCTTTGACAGCCTCGATACTCTCTTCAAGGGAAATATCTGTCAAATCCTGCATTTTTATTGACCCAAAATCTTCATTCAATCTGCAGGAGAAAAATTCTACCGTGAAGAGCCGCGATTCAGGACACGAATCACCATCAGAGGACCGAGCATAAGTCGCACCTTTTCCGTCCAAGCCCGCACGGAACCGACCTGTACGTATATTTCAGATGATTATACGCTAAGCCGCCATCGTCGAAGCCGTCGAAATCAGTTCTATAGTTGAACACAGCCTCGACACTCATAAAAGCCGTCGGACACTATCGAGGCTCCTCAGATTTGTCCACACCAGGCACGGACCGGTCCGGAGCCTGCACGCCGCTCCGCGGGATGGCGAGCGGGCCCGAAGCCGGGGTGCCGCGCCCGGAGCGTCGTGGTAAGCGGTTCAGGTTGCAGTGCAGCGACGGGTGGCCGGAGGGCAGATGCGGTTCGAGGTGGAGCGGAAGTTTCTCGTGCGTCACGACGGCTGGCGGCCGGCCGCAACCATCCGGCGCCATCTCCGCGACGGTCTCATCATGCAGTCGAACGGGGCCAAGGTGCGGGTGCGCATCGACGACGCCCGGGCTTGGCTGGCCGTCAAGGGACCGCGCCAGGGCCTCGGCCGCCAGGAATTCGAGTACGAGATTCCGCGCAGCGACGCAGATGCCATGATGGCGGGCATCTGCTGCGCGGGCGGCCTGATCGAGAAGATCCGCTACGGCGTCCCCCATGCCGGACGGCTCTGGGAGATCGACGTCTTCCAGGGCGACCTCGCCGGCCTGATCCTCGCGGAGGTGGAACTGGAGCACGAGGCGGCGGCGCTCGCCCTGCCCGACTGGGTCGGACCGGAAGTCTCCGGCGACCCGCGCTTCCGCCAGAGCGCCCTGCTGCGGCTGCGCGCCGAGACCGGCCGCCCGCTCACCCTGGAGGCGATCCTCGGCCAGGGCGAGCCGTCTCCCCAGTCGGCGAGGCCGCTGCGGCTCCTGAGCGGCGGCTCCTCCGCGGCCTGACATCACCCACCCATGCGAAGGCCCGCGCCGGTCTCCCGGCGCGGGCCTTCTTGATTCCCGAGGCAAGCGTCCCGGAAGGGAAGCCGGGCGAGATCTCCGCCCGGCCGCCGCCTTACTTCTTCTCGCCCGCGCGGGCCTTGAGGGCCGCGCCCAGGATGTCGCCGAGCGAGGCGCCCGAATCGGCCGAGCCGTACTGGGCGATCGCCTCCTTCTCCTCGGCCATCTCGAGGGCCTTGATGGAGAGCTGCACGCGGCGCGCCTTGCGGTCGAACTGCGTGACGCGGGCATCCACCTTCTCGCCGGCCGCGAAGCGCTCGGGGCGCTGGTCGCCGCGGTCGCGGGCGATCTCGGCCCGGCGGATGAAGGTCGACAGGTCGGTGTCGACGATCTTCACCTCAAGGCCGGAATCCTTGACCTCCAGCACCTCGCAGGTGACGACCTGACCCTTCCGGATCTCGCCGGCATCCGCGAAGGGGTCGCCGCCGAGCTGCTTGACGCCCAGCGAGATGCGCTCCTTCTCGACATCGACGTCGAGAACCTGGGCGCGCACCATGTCGCCCTTCTTGAACTCCTCGATGACCTGCTCGCCCGGACGGTTCCAGTCGAGGTCCGAGAGGTGGACCATGCCGTCGACGTCGCCCTCGAGGCCGATGAACAGACCGAACTCGGTCTTGTTCTTGACCTCGCCCTCGACCTCGGAGCCCACCGGGTGCTTCTCGGCGAAGGCCTCCCAGGGGTTCTGCAGGGTCTGCTTGAGACCGAGCGAGATGCGGCGCTTGACCGGATCGACCTCCAGGATCTGCACCTCGACCTCCTGGGAGGTGGAGACGATCTTGCCCGGATGGACGTTCTTCTTGGTCCAGCTCATCTCCGAGACGTGGATCAGGCCCTCGATCCCCGGCTCCAGCTCCACGAAGGCGCCGTAATCGGTGATGTTGGTCACGCGGCCCTTGAGCTTGGCGTTGACCGGGTAGCGGGCGGCGATGCCCTCCCACGGATCGGCCAGGAGCTGCTTGATGCCGAGCGAGATGCGGTGCGTCTCGTGGTTGATCTTGATGATCTTGACCTTGACCGTCTGGCCGATGTTGACGACCTCGGACGGGTGGTTGACGCGGCGCCACGCCATGTCGGTGACGTGCAGCAGGCCGTCGATGCCGCCGAGGTCGACGAACGCACCGTACTCGGTGATGTTCTTGACCACGCCGTCGATGACCTGACCCTCTTCGAGGTTCGCCACCAGCTCGGAGCGCTGCTCGGCGCGGCTCTCCTCGAGGACGGTGCGGCGCGACACCACGATGTTGCCGCGGCGGCGATCCATCTTGAGGATCTGGAACGGCTGCGGCGTGCCCATGAGGGGCGTGACGTCGCGGACCGGACGGATGTCCACCTGCGAGCGCGGCAGGAACGCCACGGCGCCGTCGAGGTCGACCGTGTAGCCGCCCTTGACCTGGTTGAAGATCGTGCCGGTGACGCGCTCGTTGTTCTCGAACGCCTTCTCGAGCTTGACCCAGCTCTCCTCGCGACGGGCCTTGTCGCGCGAGATCACGGCCTCGCCGAGCGCATTCTCGATGCGGTCGACATAGACCTCGACCTCATCACCGACGGTGATCGGCTGGTCGCGGCCGGGGCCGGTGAACTCCTTGAGGGGGACGCGCCCCTCGGTCTTGGCGCCGATGTCGATGACGGCGACGTCCTTCTCGATCGCCACGACCCGGCCCTTGACCACGGAGCCTTCCGTGATCTCGTGCTCGCGGAACGACTCTTCGAGAAGGGCGGCGAAATCCTCGCGGCTCGACGCGGCGCCTTGCAAACCTGCGGACATTGAAACTCCTTGAGATCGCCCGGCCCTTCGAAGGGCCGGACGACGCCGGCGGCTCGTGTGACGGGCCGCTCCTGCCCGCCGGTGCCCCGTCGGCTCCTCGGAGCCCCCGGGGCGCGCTCCCCGAGGGAGCGTGCCGGCGCGAAATCGACGGACAGGACCGTGTTCTGTCCGGGGAGAGCCGCGCCATGCGAAAAGAGGGGCCTTCCGCCCCTCTCGACCTCATCGCGCGCGGATCTCGCCGGATCGTGGCGCCTTATCGTAAAAGCGCCCTCCGGGCAAGACGAACCAGCAAAGATCGACGCATCGCCGGAGCGACGAGCGCGATCAGAGGTCGTCCTCGTCGTCCTCCTCGCCCCGGTGCAGGGGCTTGAGGCGGGCGAAGACCGAATCCGCGTCGAGCCGCTCGTCGCGGCCGCCGCGACGGGCATCGCGGTCGTCCTCCTCGTGCTCGGGGAGCACGGAGAGTTCGGGCGGCATCAGGGTCTGGCCGCCATCGACGGGCTCCACCACCGCCGGCCGGTCCTTGGCGGCGCGCTGCACCTCGAAATCGAGGTCGATCTGCGTGCACAGGCCGAGGGTGACCGGATCCATCGGCTGCAGGGCGGCCGAGTTCCAGTGGGTGCGCTCGCGGATCTGCTGGATCGTCGACTTGGTGGTGCCGACGAGGCGCATGATCTGCGCGTCCTTGAGTTCCGGATGATTGCGCAGCAGCCAGAGGATCGCGTTGGGACGGTCCTGGCGGCGCGACAGCGGCGTGTAGCGCGGCCCCTTCGAGCGCTTGACCTCCGGCAGCTTCACCTTGGAGACCGCCACCTTCATGCGGTGGTTCGGGTTCTTCTGGGCCCGCTCGATCTCCTCGCGGGTGAGCTGGCCGGTGGAGACCGGATCGAGCCCCTTGATGCCGCTCGCCACCTCGCCGTCGGCGATGCCCTTCACCTCGAGCGGGTGGAGCTTGCAGAAATCGGCGATCTGATCGAAGGACAGCGACGTGTTCTCGATGAGCCAGACGGCCGTCGCCTTCGGCATCAACGGTCCCTGGGACATGCAGCACCTCCTCGGGCGCCCCCTTGAGCGGGGACGCGGATGCCGCCGGGCAACGCGGCGGCCTGAATGACGACCCTTCGCACAGCATGACGCCGCGGGCGGCGCCGGGGAGGCCCCGCCGGACATTCCGGATCACTCCGGGATGTCGCGTCTCACGCTGTGAGGGAGAAGGCCGCAATATAGGAGGGTCCGCCCCCGGGCGCAAACCGGATTTCGGCATGCCCGATGCGGATGGAGGGCCGAGGCGTCAGCGACCCCGGCAGCCGGACGCCCCTCGGGCCGAGGCGCCGTCACCGGCGGCCGCGCGGGTCCCGAAGGCGGCAGGACCGGGATGGGTCGATTCAGACGAAGAGGCTCGACACGCTCGATTCCTCGGCGGTGCGGCCGATGGCCTCGCCGAGGAGCGGCGCGATGGTCACCACCCGGATGTTGCGGGCGAGCTTCACGGCGGCGGTGGGCTGGATGGAATCGGTGATCACCAGTTCCTTCAGCTTCGAGGAGGCGATGCGCGAGACCGCCCCGCCCGAGAGCACCCCGTGCGTGATGTAGGCGGAGACGTCCTTGGCGCCCTTCGCCAGCAGCGCCTCGGCGGCGTTCACCAGCGTGCCGCCGGAATCCACGATGTCGTCGACGAGGATGCAGGACCGCCCCTCGACGTCGCCGATGATGTTCATCACCTCGGATTCGCCGGGGCGCTCGCGGCGCTTGTCGACGATGGCGAGCGGCGCGTCGATGCGCTTGGCGAGCGCGCGGGCGCGCACCACGCCGCCGACATCCGGCGACACCACCATCATGTCGTCGGGGTCGAGCCGCTCCTTGATGTCGCGCACCATCACGGGGGCGGCGAAGAGATTGTCGGTCGGGATGTCGAAGAAGCCCTGGATCTGGCCGGCATGCAGGTCGAGGGTCATCACCCGGTCGGCGCCCGCCTCGGTGATGAGGTTCGCCACGAGCTTCGCCGAGATCGGGGTGCGGCCCGAGGTGCGCCGGTCCTGGCGGGCATAGCCGAAATACGGGATCACCGCGGTGATCCGCCGCGCCGAGGAGCGACGTGCGGCGTCGATCATGATGAGGAGTTCCATCAGGTGATCGTTCGCCGGGAACGAGGTCGACTGGACGATGAACACGTCCTCGCCGCGCACGTTCTCCTGGAGTTCGACGAAGATCTCCATGTCGGCGAAGCGCCGCACGGAGCACAGCGCGAGCGGCTGCTCCAGATAGGCCGCGATCGCCTCCGCGAGAGGCCGGCTCGCGTTACCCGCCACGATCTTGATCGAGGATTTCATCGCCATTCCATCGGTCCTGGCCGCCGCAAGCGGTTCTGGCCGCCGCAAGGGTGCCGGGCCGGCGCGCCGCGCCCGGCTCATATCAGTGGTGGCGGAGCGTCACAATGTCTTCATGGACGCGGTGCCGGCCTTGTCCTCAGGGCTGCAGCAGCTTGTGCAGATGGACGATGAAGTAGCGGGTGAGCGCGCTGTCCACGGTCTGCTGGGCCTTGGCCTTCCAGGCCATGGCGGCGCTGGCGTAGTCCGGGAAGATGCCGACGATGTCGAGCTTGGACAGGTCCCGGAAGGTGACGCCTTCGAGGCTGGTGAGTTCGCCGCCGAAGACGAGGTGGAGGAGCTGCGTCGGCTCGGAGGATTGCGACGGCTGGCTGCCGGTGGTGGTCATACGGTCGTCTCCCGCTGCCGGGCCGGGTCGGGGCCCGGCCCCCGGTTGCAAGCGGCGGGCCGCGCGTCAAGCCGGGAATCCGCCGCACTGCACCAAAGACTCCGCGGGGCGTGCGGCGGTGCAACGCCCGGACCTGCCGCTGCGGCAGGTCCGGGCGGACGAACCGAGTCTCAGCCCGCCGGGTCCAGGGCCGGATAGTCGATGTAGCCCTCCGGCCCCTGGCTGTACCAGGTCTTGGGATCGTCCTTGGTCAGGGCGGCGCCCCTGGCGATCCGTGCGGGCAGGTCGGGATTGGCCAGGAAGGTGCGCCCGAACGCGATCGCGTCCGCCCGCCCCTCGTCGAGGGCGCGCTGGCCGCTCGCCCCGTCGAAATCCGCGTTGAGCACAAGCGGGCCGGCGAAGGCCGCCTTGATCGCCGGGGCCACGGGCGGGTGGACGGCCTTGCCGAAGGTGCCCTGCGGCCCCGGCTCGCGCAGTTCCAGGAAGGCGAGGCCGAGACGCGACAGGGCGGTCGCGGCGGCGACGAACAGGGGCTCGGGCTCGGGATCCTCGACACCCTGGATCGGCTCGTTCGGCGACAGGCGCACGGCCGTGCGGTCCGCCCCCGCCGCGTCGGTCACGGCACCGGCCACCTCGACGAGCAGGCGGATGCGGTTCTCGACCGGGCCGCCGTAGCCGTCCTGGCGATGGTTGCCGGAGCGGCGCAGGAACTGGTCGATCAGGTAGCCGTTCGCGGCATGGATCTGCACCCCGTCGAACCCGGCCTCCACGGCGTTGCGGGCCGCCTTGGCGTAGTCGTCGAGGAGGCGCGGGATCTCGTCCTCGCGCAGGGGCCGCGCCGCGGCGTAGGGCTTCCTGCCGTCATAGGTGTGGGCCTGCCCGGGCGCCGTGGTGGCCGAGGCCGAGACCGGCGGGGCGCCGTCGAGGAAGTCCGGGTGCACGATGCGGCCCATGTGCCAGAGCTGGGCCATGATGCGCCCGCCCGCTCGGTGGACCGCCGCCGTCACCGGCTTCCAGGCCTCGACCTGCTCGGGCGACCACAGGCCCGGCGCATAGGGCCAGCCCAGCCCCTCGCGGCTGATGCCGGTGGCCTCGCTGAGGATCAGGCCGGCGCTCGCGCGCTGCGCGTAGTACGCGGCCATGATCGGCGTCGGCACATGGGCGCGGGTGGCGCGGCCGCGGGTCAGCGGGGCCATCAGGATGCGGTTCGGCGCCGCGATGGCGCCGAGCTGGATCGGGTCGAACAGGGACGGCATGGGGGCTCCGGACTGGCGCCGCCTTCGTGGCGGCCGGTCCCCCTCACCTAGAGCAGCGCCCGATCACGGTGCATTCGGGCGCTGCTCCGGGTCTTCGATGTTACCGCATGGCCTGCGACGAACCGGCATCCACTTCGTCGGACGATGCTCTCAGCGGCCGGGCCGGAGTCGCCAGCCGGGCGGCGTTGCGCCCGGCGCAGGCCCCCTCAGCGCTGGCCGAGCTGGGACTTCGCCTGGTTCAGGGCCTGCAGGCAGCCGGCCTCGTCGCCCTTCTTGGCGGCCTCGCGGGCGCGGTTGAGGCTCGCCCGCGCCTCCATGGCGCCGGTGCCGGTCCCGGCCTCCGCGGCGGCCCGCGCCTCGCCGGAGCCGGCCTCCGGGCCCTTCGGCAGGGCGGAGGGCGGCACGTTCTCATTCTTGGCCGCCTCGCCCTGCGCCTCGCGCCGGCTCGACACCTCCTTGCTCGCCGTCGAGGTCGAGATCACGTCCCGGGTCTGATCGGCGAGCCGCGGCTCGAAGGCGGCGATCTCCTGCTCGCAGGCGGCCGCGGCGGGCAGGACCGCCAGCCCCCACAGGAGGCCGGCGGCGAGGGAAAGGCGTGGGATCATCGAACGGCTCCGTTCAGCGGATGCCCGCTCAACCCCGATCCGCCGAGGCAGTTCCGGCCGCGGCGTCAGTCGACCAGGGGCGGCACGAACATCTGGCGCTCGTACCAGGGCAGGGCCGCGATGCTCACGACCGACGGGCCGCCCTCGAAGATGCGGTCGAGCATCCCGCCCGACGCCTCGAAGCTCACGGTCTTGGCCCGGTCGATGCCGCTGCCCTGGCTGCGGATCACGAAGCTGCCCTGGTCGATCCGGTAGAGGCGGCGCAGCTTCGGGTCGGCCGCCGAGACGTTGCGGGAATCGAGCTGGATCCGGGCGGGCGGGCCCGCCTCGTAGGCGACCCGGAAGGCGAGCCGCTCCCCGGTCTCGGCGGCGACGCTCCAGGATTCCTCGACCGTCCTGGCGAGGTTGTCGCCGTGCGTGGTGCGCGCGACCGTGACCGTGGCGGGCTTGCCGACCCGGTAGAAGCCCGGCGTGGTCCGCGCGTCGCTGAGCACCGCCACGATGCCGAAGGCGGTCTCCTCGCCGTTCCGGGCGGGAACCGACAGGGCCACGAAGGCCCCCGGCCCGACCTCCGGCTTCCCGTCCGCCGCGAGGCCCAGCAGGCTCTCCGCGAACACGATCGCGAAGTTGGCGCCCTTGGCCGGCCCCTGTGCGACCGGGTTCACCGTCCAGCCGGCCGGCAGCAGGGATTGGGCGACCGCGTCCGGGATCCTGGCGGTGACCACGGTCCGCACCTCCTGCCCCCAGCCGGCGGGCGCGCCGAGCGGCGCGGGCGCCGCCGCAGGCGGAGCGGGCTGGGCGGCGGCGGGCGACAGGCAGGCCAAAGCAGAGGCCAGCAGCGACGGAAGCATCAGCTTGATCACGTCTCGTTCCTCCCCGGAAGCGGTGGGACCCAGCCCCGATAACCGTGAGAGGACAGGCGGCCGACATCCGTCAGGGACATCGGCCAGCGCCCGGATCATCCCGACGAGCGAAGAAACGCAAGTCTCTCCGTCCGGACTTATCCTCCCTATGCCGGCATGACGGGCTTCGTCGACCGGATATCTTCATCCTTATCAAGAGTACACGCTGTTCTTATGAAAAGGAAGACCGCCTTGTATTGGCGGATCGATCCGTCTCATGGCGTACGATCCGCGTTGCGCGTCGCCGTCCCGCAACAGGAACCCGCGGGCCCGATCCCCCAACGGAAGACGGGCCGATCGGAAGATCACGGCGGGTCGCCCCCTCGGTTCTCCCGGATTATCGACAATTCGACCGAATCGTTGCGGCGGATTTTCAGGCGAATGTCCCAGAGTGCCCCTCATCACGGCGCGGGACCGGCGCCGCAGACGAGGTGTGTTCGATGAGATCGTCTTCAGAGGCCGGCATCGGTCATGGCCGGGCGGCGGCCGGCCGGGCGGCGCCGACGTCCCGGCCGGCCCTCTCCCGCTTCGCGCGGCTCGTCCTGGCCGGGGCCTGCGCCCTCTCCCTCTCGGCCTGCGTGACGGCGCGGGAGCAGCGGGCCATGGACCAGGGCCAATGCGCCGATTTCGGCTTCGAGCCCGGCACCGACGCCTTTGCGCAGTGCATGCTGGACGTGACCCAGCAGCGCGCGCTGATGCAGCAGAACGAGCGGCTGGCACTCCAGGCCCGGCTCACTGCCCAGAACCAGGAGCGCGAGCGCCAGAGGGACCTCTACCGGGCGCTGAGCCTGCAGCGCAGCGGCGACACGCGCTTCCCGGTTTGCGGGGCGGCGAGCAACGGCGGCCTCGATGCCCGCTCCGGCACTTGGTACGGCCCGAACTGCCGCGCCCGATGAGGCGGCGGACGCGATGGCAAGCGACGTGACGCGGGGAACCAAGGGGAGCCAAGACCGATGAGGCCGCCGTCAGATCATCCGGGACCGCGCCATCCGGTCGGTCTCATCCTGCTGATCGCGGTTCTGCTCGCCACGGCGGTCGGCCTGGCGAGGCAGAGCACGGGAGCGTTCATCCTGGTGCTGGCCGCGAGCCTGGTGGCGCTGACGGCCCTCTACGCGGCCGTCCGGCGGCGCCTCGGCTGGCGTCCCCTGGACGCCGACGCCCTCGCCACCCTCTCCGGCATGCCCTGGATGTGACGGTCCGGCCCGGAGGCCGCCGCGTCCGGCGGCCTCCGGGTCTCGGTCAGGTGCCCGGGCCCGCGCTCAGGCGCTCAGCTTGTCGCGCAGGGGCAGTTGCCGGATGCGCCGGCCGGTGGCCGCGAAGACCGCATTGACGATGGCCGGCGCCACCGGCGGGACGCCGGGCTCGCCGACGCCGCCGAGCGGCTTGCCGTAATCGCTGCCCGGCAGCAGGTGGACGTTGATCACCTTCGGGGCCGCGTCGATGCGGGTGATCTCGTAGGTGTCGTAGTTGTCCTGCACCGCCCGGCCGTTCTTGAAGCTGATCTCGGCGGTGAGCGCGAGGCCCATGCCCATCACCACGGCGCCCTCGAGCTGCGAGCGGATGCGCTCCGGGTTCACCTGCGGCCCGCAATCGACCGCGATGTCGACCCGGTGCACGGTGATCTCGCCCTTGGGCCCGACCTCCACCTCCGCGGCGGCGGCCGTGTAGGTGACGAAGCTGTAGTGGCCGGCGATGCCGAGCCCCCGCCCCTTCTCCACCTTGCGGCCCCAGCCGATGCCGCTCGCCGCCGCCTCGATCACCCGGCGCAGGCGCCCGGTATCGATCGGGTAGCGCGACGGATCCTCGCCGTAGTTCCAGGCGTCCCCGATCTTGACCGGATCGATGATCCGGGCCGGGCCGATCACCTCGAGGAGGTAGTCCTTCGGGTCGCGGCCCGCCGCGTGCGCGAGTTCCGCCACGAAGGACTGGATCGCGAAGGCGTGCGGGATGTTCGACACCGACCGGAACCAGCCGATGCGCACATGCGCCGGCGCGCTCGGGTTCTCCATCCGCAGGTTGGGGATGGCGAAGGGGGTGTTCACCAGCCCCATGCCGAGTTCGATCGGAATCTCGTTCTGGGCGCCGTCCACGAAGATCGAGCCGATCGTCGGCGCGACGCTGCGGTGCAGCCACGCCACCGGCTTGCCCGTCTCGTCGAGACCCGCCTCCAGGTGCTCCACCGAGACCGTGTGGTAGTAGCCGTGGTGGAGGTCGTCCTCGCGCGTCCAGGTCAGCTTCACGGGCGCGCCGTCCATGGCCTTGGAGCAGAGCGCCGCCTCGACCACGTAGTCGGGCTTCGACTTGCGCCCGAAGCCGCCGCCGAGCAGCGTCACGTTCACGGTCACGTTCTCGGGGCCGATGCCGAGACGCTTGGCGATGCGGTCGCGCGTCGCCTGCGGCGCCTGGGTGCAGGCCCAGGCCTCCACCTTGCCGTCCTTGATCCGCACGGTGGCGGCCGGCGGCTCCATCGGGGCCTGGACGAGGTGCGGGATGTAGTATTCCGCGCTGATCCGCTTGGCGGCCTTGGCCATGGCCGCGTCGACGTCGCCCTCCTGGCGCACCACCTTGCCGGGCTTGCGCGCGGCCTCCTCCAGCTGCGCCCGGTAGGTGTCGGAATCGTACGAGGCGTTCGGCCCGTCGTCCCAGGTGATCGTGAGGGCCTCGCGGCCCTTGATCGCCGCCCAGGTGTTCTTCGCGATCACCGCGACGCCGCCGAGGGGCTGGAACTCCACCGGCGGGGTCGGCGGGTCGATCGGCACCACCTTGACCACGCCCGGCACCTTCAGGGCGGCGTCCGCGTCGACGGACTTCACCTTGCCGCCGAAGACCGGCGGATGGGCCACCACCGCGTAGAGCATGCCGTCGAGGCGGGTATCGAGGCCGTACCACGCCTTGCCGGTGGTGATGTCGTGGTTGTCGATGAGGCCGGTCTTGCCCTTGCCGATATAGCGGAAGGCGGCGGCGTCCTTCAGGCGCACGGCGTCGCCGGTCGGCACCGGGAGCTGCGCGGCGGCGGCCGCCAGCTCGCCGTAGCCCGCCTGCTTGCCCGATCTGGCATGGCGCAGGACGTGGTTCTCCGCCGTCACCTCGGCGGCGGGCACGCCCCATTGCCTGGCCGCGGCCTCGATCAGCATCTGGCGGGCCGCGGCGCCGGCCCGGCGCAGCGGCATGAAGAAGTGGCGCAGGGAGCGCGAGCCGTCGGTGTCCTGGTTGCCGAACTTCGTCTCGTCGCCCTGGGCCTGGGCGACCTTCACCTTGGCCCAGTCGGCGTCGAGTTCGTCGGCGACCACGAGGGCGACGGAGGTGCGCACCCCCTGCCCCATCTCCGAGCGGTGGCAGGTCACCGTCACGGTGCCGTCGGGCGCGATGGCGACGAACAGGTGCGGGTCGTCGCGCCAGCCATGCGGCATGGCGTCGGCGCCGAACGTCTTCGGCTCGTCGGCGGCCCGGGCGGGCGTGCGCAGCGAGAGGGCGAGGACCAGCGCGCCCGCACCGCCGAGGAGGCCGCGGCGGCTGACGTTGCTGAGCGCTTCGGCGGGTCCGGCCTGGGAGGCGAGATCGGTGTCGTGGATCACAGGCGCTCTCCCTGGCTGGCCTTCGGGGTCACGCCGGCCGCCTGCTTGATGGCGGCGCGGATGCGCGGATAGGTGCCGCAGCGGCAGAGATTGCCGCTCATCGCGGTGTCGATGTCCTCGTCGGTGGGCTTGGGCGTGTCCTTGAGGAGCGAGGCGGCCTGCATGATCTGCCCGGTCTGGCAGTAGCCGCACTGCGCCACGTTGAGGTCGCGCCACGCCGCCTGCAGGGGGTGGTTGCCGTCCGGCGACAGGCCCTCGATGGTGACGACCGGCTGACCCTCGGCCGCCGAGACCGGCGTCTGGCAGGCGCGCACGGCGCTGCCGCCCACATGGATGGTGCAGGCGCCGCAGGCCGCGATGCCGCAGCCGAACTTGGTGCCGGTCAGCCCCAGCTCGTCGCGCAGATACCAGAGGAGCGGCATGTCGGGATCCCCGTCATAGCTGCGCTCCGCCCCGTTCACGGTGAGTTTGATCATCGTCGCCCTCCGGCTGTCGGGGGAGCGGCGCATCGCGCGGACACGCTTCCGGTCGCGGCGCGCGGCCCGTCCTCGATCACAACGGTTCCAATCAGGCGGTCCTAGGCCGGGCGCTCCGGGAGCTACAACTGCACCGAGCGCACCCCCGGCCTGCACCGCTTGCGGGAACTTTTCCCGATGAGCCAATCTGGATCGGCCCGGCGCCTTGGAAAGGGGTTTTGGAAGAATTCCAGCGTCGGCCGGCCCGTCCCCCGGTCAGGGATCGAACAGCGAGCCCTGCTTGGCGGGCGCCGCCGGTCCCCGCTTCGCCGCGGCCCGGCGGGGCGGCGCGCCCTCGACCACCGCCCCCACCTTGCCGTCCTGGAACTCCAGCGTGATCCGGCCGGCCGCGCGCGCCGCCCCGGCCTCGGCCAGGGGGCGGTCCTGCCCATCGAGGACGAGGGCGTAGCCCCGCGCGAGCACCGCCCGGTAGTTCAGGCTGTCGAACAGGGCCGCGAGGCCCTGGAAGCGGCCGCGCCGCCGCTCCAGGTCGCGGGCCTGGGCCTGGGCGAGGCGCTGCGACAGGCCGTTCAGGCGCTCGCCCCGCACCGCGACGAGGCGCTCCAGGGCGTGGCGGGGCCGGTGATCCACGGCGGCGAGGCGCTCGCGGGCGCGGGCGAGGCGGAGCGCCGGCGGGTGGCGGCCGAGATCCTGCAGCAGGCGCGCGAGGCGGCGCTGCGCCGTGCGGGCGCTCTCGGCCAGCGCCGGGCGCAGGCGCGCCTCCGCGAGGTCGAGGCGCTGGCGCTTGACCGCGAGCAGGGCCTCCGGGCTCGGGATGACCCGCGCGAGGCCGCGCAGGTCGCTGCGCCGCCGGTCGATCGCGCGCGCGAGCGCCGCCGCGTGGCGCCGCGCCAGCCCGTCGAGATCCGCCACGAGGTCGAGGCGCACCGGCACCGCCATCTCGGCAGCGCCCGTGGGCGTCGGCGCGCGGCGGTCGGCGGCGTGGTCGATCAGCGTCACGTCGGTCTCGTGGCCGACCGCCGCGATCAGCGGGATCGCGCTCTCGGCGGCGGCCCGCACCACGATCTCCTCGTTGAAGCTCCAGAGATCCTCGATCGAGCCGCCGCCGCGGGCGACGATCAGCACGTCCGGCCGCGGGATCGGCCCGCCGGAGGGAAGCGCGTTGAAGCCCCGGATCGCCGCCGCCACCTCCTCGGCCGAGCCCTCCCCCTGCACCCGCACGGGCCAGACCAGGACGGGGCGGGGGAAGCGGTCCTCCAGGCGGTGGAGGATGTCGCGGATCACCGCGCCGGTCGGCGAGGTGACGACGCCCACCACCCGGGGCAGGTAGGGCAGCGGGCGCTTGCGGGCGGCGTCGAACAGCCCCTCGGCGGCGAGCTGGCGGCGGCGCTCCTCCAGGAGCGCCATCCAGGCGCCCGCGCCCGCGGGCTCCAGCGCCTCGATGACGATCTGATAGGCGGACTTGCCCGGGAAGGTGGTGATCCGCCCGGTGGCGACGACCTCCAGCCCCTCCTTGGGCCGGTGGCGCAGGCGGGCGAAGGTGCCCTTCCAGATCACCGCGTCGATCTTGGCGCCGCCGTCCTTGAGCGAGAAATAGGCGTGGCCGGAGCTGTGCGGGCCGCGGAAGCCCGAGATCTCGCCCCGCAGCCGGACATGGCCGAACGCGTCCTCGAGCGTGCGCTTGAGCGCCGCGGCGAGATCCGTGACCGACCATTCGGGCGCGTTGGCCGGCGCGGCGGGAGGCACGGAGAGGAGCGAAGCGGACATGCCCTCAAGGCTAGCCGCAGGCCCCGCCCCGCGGAAGGGCGGGCCGGGCGCCGCCTGTTGACGGCGCCCGGCCCGTGTCGTGGGTGCATCAGGCTCCGAAGCCCCGCGGCGCCCGCGGGGGCGCTCAGGCGCCCTCGAACCGCCCGCTCGCATGGGCGAGCATCGTGTAGACCTTGCCGGTCTCGGAGGTCAGGTAGGCGTTGGCCCGGCGCGGATCCTTGTCGGCGCGGGAGACCTCCCCGAGCAGGCGCTCGAACTCCCGCACGTAGCGGTCGACGGTGCGCCGGAACTCCGGCTCGGCCTGGTAGCGGCGGCGGATCTCGTCGAAGGTCTGCTGGCCCTGCGCCGTGTAGAGGTCGCGGGTGAACAGATCCGACTCGCCCTGCCGGTAGCGCTCCCAGAGGGTCACGGCGGCCTGGTGGTCGATCATCCGGGCGATGTTGCCGGAGATCGAGTCGATCGTGCCGAGCCCCTCGTCGGCGCCGCGCGGGCGCCCGCCCGCCTCGGCCGGGGCCTCGTCCTGCGAGGCGCGGCTGAGGAGGTCGGACAGCCAGCCGGCGCCGCCAGCCTTCGAGGCTCCCGTGGCCGGCCGGGACGCGGGACGCGCCGCGGGGGCCGGGGCGGGCACGGCCGCCGGAGCGGGACGCGCCGCGGGAGCGCGCGCCGCCGGAGCGGGGGCCGGGGCCGGCCGCGCCGTGGCAGACGCTGTGGACCGCACGGTCTCCGCCGGGCGAGGGGCCTGCGCCGGCCGGCTCTCGGCCGCCGCCGCACGGCCCTCCGCCGCACGCACCTCTGCCGGCTTGGGCGCGGCCACGTCGACCGAGCGGCCGGAGCGGGCGACCAGGGCCGAGAGCTCGTTGAGCGCCTTGATCTGGTCGGCCACCACCCGGCGCATCTCGCTCGTCGCGTCCTGCGTCTCCTGCGGGATCGCGTTCACGCCCTGCTGCAGCTCGGAGCGGATCTCGTCGAGGGTCCGGCGGATGTCGGCCGCCATGCCGCGCAGGGATTCCACCGTGCCCTGGAACCGGGTCGCGGCCTCGCCGAACGCGCCCTGAAGCTCGCCCGAGGCATCCGCCACCGCCTTGCGCACCGCGTCGGCGGTCCCGGCGCCCTCGGCCTGCGCGCTGCCGCGCAGCCGCTCGAAGGACTCGGCCAGGGATTCGCCCGCCGCGCGGGCGCTCTCCGCCAGGGCCGTGCCCAGTGCCTGCGTGCGCGCCTCGACGCCCGCGAGCGTCTCCGCCACGCGCCCGCCGAGCCCGTCTGTCGACGCCGTGAGCGCCGCCGCCCGCGCGTCGATCTGGGCGAGCAGCCCGTCGATCGCCGCCTTCCGGTCCGACAGGGCGGCGGCCATGCGGCCCTCCACCCCTTCGAGTTCGCCCGCCGCCTCGGAGAGGCCGGCGACGTGCTGGCGGGTGGTGTCGGCGAGCGCCTTGCCGCGGGCGTCGAGGGCGGCGGCGAGGCTGGAGGCCTGCCGCAGCGCCCCGGCCGCGGCCTCCTGCAACGCCGTGACTTGGCCGGAGACCAGGCCCGAGGCGTGGCCGGCGCCCTCGGCGATCTCGGTGAGCGCCCCCTGGATCTGCTGGACGCGGCCCGCGAGCCCGTCCTCGATCGCCGCCAGGGTGTCGCCCGCGTTGCCGACGAGGTCCTGCAGGCCGAGGCAGGCGCTCTCGATCCGGCCGATCAGGGCGCCGAGGTCGCCGCCGATGCGGGCATTGACCTCTTCCAGGGCCTGCACCGCCCGGGCCGCTCCCTGGCCGGCCGCCGCGTCGAGGGCCGAACCGGCGCGGGCCACCGCCTCGGCCAGTTCCCGGCTGCGCCGCTGCAGGGTGTCGAGCACGCTGCCGACCCCCTGCTCCAGGGTCTGCTCCAGGGCTTCGGACTGCTCGGCCAGCGCCGACACCAGGGCGGTGCCGGGGCCGTCCACCAGGGCGCGCAGGGCTGAGACCTGCTGGTCGAGGCCGCCGACCACCGTGGCCCCGCTCGCCTCCAGGCTGGCGACGAGGGCGGTGCCGCGCGCGTCGATCGCCTCCCGCAGGATGCGGGCGCTCTCGTCCAGGGTGCGGCCGAGGGCTTGGCCGCGGCCGTCGACGATCTCGGCCAGCGCTCCGACGCGCTCGTCGAGGCTGCGCGCGAGGGTCGCGCCCGGGCCTTCGAGGGCCTGGGTGAGTTCGCGCGCGGTCTCGGCGAGGCTGCGGGCGAGCGTCGCGCTGCGCTGGTCGATGACCGCGGCGAGCGCCGCCGCCCGGCGGTCGAAGCCGCTGGCGAGCCCGGCGCTGCCCTCGTCGAGGGCTGCCTGCAGCGCCGCCGCGCGCTCGTCGAGGGCCTGGGTGAGCGCCGCCGTGCGGGCATCCACCAGGGCCGCGTAGGCGTCGCTGCGGTCGTCGAAGGCGTCCGCCAGGGCCTCGCCGCGGGCCGCGACCAGGGCCGCGAAGGCGCGCATGCGGCCGTCGATCCGCGCCGTGAAGGCGGCGCTGCGCTCGTCCACCGCGCCCGACAGGGTCTCGGTGCGCTCCTGCAGGAGCGTGGCCAGGGCCTGGGCCCGGCTCTCGACGGTCTCGGCGAAGGCGTCCGCCCCGGCCGCGACGGTGCCGTCGAGGGCGGCGATCTGCGCCTGAAGTCGGGCCGCGAGGGCCTCGCCGCGGGCGTCGAGCACGCGGCCGAACTCCTCGGCCCGGCCCTCCACGAGGCTCGCGAAGGCGGCATCGCGCCGGGCGATCGCGTCCGAGAACTCGGCGATGCGCGCCTGCAAGGCCGTGCCGAGCGCCCCGCCGCGGCTCTCGATCAGGCCGAGCAGCTCGCCCGCGCGACCGTCGAACAGGGCGACGAGATCCTGCGTGCTCTGCTCCACCGCCTCCGACAGGGAGGCGACCCGCGCCTGAAGGGCCTGCGCGGCGGCGTCGCCCGCTCCCACCGCCTCGACGACGGCCTGCCCGCCCCGCGCCAGGGTGCCGGCAAGCGCCTGCGTGCGCTCGTCGAGGACGGAGGCCAGGGAGGCGGTGCGGGACCGCATCTCCTGGGCGAGCGCCGTCTGGCGGGCATCGAGCAGGGCGGTGATCGCCCGCTCGTTCTCCTCCAACACCTCGCGCAGGCCCGCGCCGCCCGCGAGGAGCTGCGCGAGGGCCGTGCGGCGCTCCTCGACGAGGCCCGCGAAGGCCTCGGCGCCGAGTTCGACCGCGGTGCCGAGATCGTCGATGCGGGCCTGCAGGCGCTGGCCGAGGCTCGCCACGCGCTCGTCCACGGTGCGCGCGAAGGCCTCGGCGCGGCCGTCCACCAGGGCCGCGAGGGCGTTCCCCCGCGCCTCCACCGTCTCGGCGAAGGCGGCGCCCCGGCGCTCCACCAGGAGGTCGAGGGCGGCGATGCGCCGGTCGAACAGGGTGGCGAGGTCGCGGGTGCGCTCGTCCACGGCGCCGGTCAGGTCGCCGACATGGTCCTCCAGCTGCCGCACCAGGCCCTGGCCGCGCTCGGCCAGCAGGCCCTGCAGGGCGCCGACCCGCTCGTCGAGGACGCTGCCGAGCGTGCCGGCCTGTCCGTCGAGGAAGCCGCGCAACGCCGCCGCGCGCTCGTCGAGAACGTCGTGGAGCACCCGGATGCGCTCGTCGAGGGTGGCGCGCAGGGCCGCCGCCTGCCCGTCGAGCAGGGCGTGGATCATCGCGGCCTGCTCGTCCACGAGGCCGCCGAGGCGCTTCAGCCGCTCCTCGAAAGCCTCGTCCACCTGCGAGCCGCGGGCGTCGAACAGCTCGGCCATCGCCGCCGTGCGGGCCGCGACGCCCTCCTGCAGGCGCGTGCCGCCCGTCTCCAGCACGTGCTCGGCCTCGGTGACGGCGCCCTGGAGCCGCGCGACCAGGGTGTCGCCCCGGCGCTCCAGGGTCGCGTCGAGCGCGGTGACGCCGTCCTGCAGGCGGGAGCCGCCCTCCGCGAGGGTGCGCTCGGCCTCGGCCACCGCCGCCCGGAGGCGTTCGACGATGCCCTCGCCGCGGTGCTCCAGCAGCTCGGCGAGCGAGCTGCCGCCGCGGTCGAACAGGCGGGCGATCTCCGTCACCCGCTGACCGAGGGAGCCGAACATCTCCCGGCCGCGCTCGTCGAGCTCCGCCGCCATGGCGGCGGTGCGCTCCGCCACGAGGCGGCCCAGGGTCTCCGCCCGGCCCTCGAAGGCCGCGCGGATCGCCTCGGCATGGGTGGCGAGGTCGCGGCTCGCCGCGCCGCCGTGGTTCTCCACGAAGCCGACGAGGTCGCGGGTCCGGGCCGCGAGTTCCTCGTCGATGGCGCGGGTGCGCGCCTCGACCTGGCGCAGGATCTCCTGGGCTTGGCCGCCGAAGGTCTCCTCGATGAGACGGCTGCGCTCGTCGAGCGCCGCCGCGACGCCGTCGAGCCGGCGCAGCACGCGCTCGTCGAAGCGGGCGGCGCCCGCATCCATGCTCTCGGTCAGCGCCTCGGTGCGGCGGCTGAGTTCCCCGCCGATCTCGCCCGCGCGGGCGAGCAGCGCATCGCTCATCGCCTGGCTCTGGGCGGTGATCGCCCGGGCCAGCTCGTCCGCGCGGGCGTCGAGCGCCTGGGCGACCTCGCGCCCGCCCTCCGCCAGGGTGCGGGCGATCTCGCCGGCCCGCACGATCAGGGCCTCGTTGAGGGCGGTGGCGCGGGCGCCGATCTGCCGGTCGACATGGCCGACCAGGGTGTCGAAGGTGGCGCTGATCTCGGCGCTGCGCTTGGCGGAGCGCTCCTCCAGGGCCCCGAGCTGGGTCTCGACCACGTCGCGGGCCTCGCGGGTGCGCTCCGCGATGCTCTCGGCCACCGCCCGGCCCTGCACCGTGATGACGCGGTCCATCTCCTCCAGGTTGGTCGCCACCGTCCGGGTGAGGTCGCCCGTGTCGCGGGCGATGCGGTCGGCCAGGATGTCGCCGCGGGCGATCAGCTCCTGCAGGGCGGCGAGGCGGTTCGTCAGCACCTCGTCGATGGCCTTGCCGCCCGTCTCGGTGGAGTTCACCAGGGTCTCGCCGGCGCGCATGAGCGCGTCGTTGACCCGCGCCCCCTGGCTGGTGACGGCGAGCACGATGTCGCGGCCGACGCCGGCGAGACGGGTCTGCGTCTCGTCGGTGTGCCGGCCGATCAGGGAGACGATCTCGCGGCCGTGGCCGTCGAAGGCCGTCTCGACGGCGCCGATCTGCGTCGTGAGCGCGCTGCCCACGCCCTCCGCCGAGCGAGCGATCGCGAGCGCCGCCGCCTCGGCGCGCTCGGCCAGCGTCTCCACGGCGCGGCGCAGGGCCTCGTCCGCCTCGCCCGTGCGGGTGGCCACGCGGGTCTCGGCCTCCTCGGCCGCCCGCAGGAAGGCCTCGGCCACGTCGCCGAGCCGCGCATCGACCGCGCCCGTCGCCGTCTCGGCCGAGCGGGCGATCAGCATGGCCGCGTCGCGCGCCCGCTCCGCGAGCGCCTCCACCGAGCGCCGCAGCGCCTCGTCGGCCTCCGCCGTGCGCGCCATCACGCGGCTGCCGGCCTCGTCCGCCGCCCCGACCAGGGCCGCCGTCGCCGCGCTCACCCGCGCCTCGAGACCGCCGGTGGCGGCCTCCGCGGCGCCCGCCACCGTGGCGGCGACCGCCTCGGCCCGGGCCACCACCGCGTCGAGGGCCTCGCGCAGGGATTCGTCCGCCTGGCCGGCGCGGGCCGTGACGCGGCTCTCGGCCTCCTCGGCCGCCCGCAGGAAGGCCTCGGCCACGCCCGCGAGCCGCGCATCGACCGCGCCCGTCGCCGTCTCGGCCGAGCGGGCGATCAGCATGGCCGCGTCGCGCGCCCGCTCCGCGAGCGCCTCCACCGAGCGCCGCAGCGCCTCGTCGGCTTCCGCCGTGCGCGCCGTCACGCGGTCGCCGGCCTCGTCCGCCGCTCCGACCAAGGCCGCCGTCGCCGCGCTCACCCGCGCCTCGAGACCGCCGGTGGCGGCCTCCGCGGCGCCCGCCACCGTGGCGGCGACCGCCTCGGCCCGGGCCACCACCGCGTCGAGAGCCTCGCGCAGGGACTCGTCCGCCTGGCCGGCGCGGGCCGTGACGCGGCTCTCCGCCTCCTCGGCCGCCTGCAGGAAGGCCTCGGCCACGCCCGCGAGCCGCGCATCGACCGCACCCGTCGCCGTCTCGGCCGAGCGCGCGATCAGCTCCGCAGCCTCCTGGGCGCGCTGGGCGAGGCCCTCCACCGAGCGCCGCAGGGCCTCGTCGGCCTCCGCCGTGCGCGCCCCGAGGCGCGCACCCATCGCGTCCGCCGCCCCGACGAGCGAGGCCGCCGCCGCGGTGACGCGGTCGTCGAGGCCGTCCGTCGCCGTCTCGGCGGCCTGCGCGATCGCACCGGCGACCGCCTCGGCCCGGGCCGCCACCGCGTCGAGGGCGCGCCGCAGGGCCTCGTCCGTCGCGGCCGTGCGCGCCCCGAGGCGCCCCTCGGCCTCCTCGGCCGCCCGCAGGAAGGCCTCGGCGAGGCCCGCGAGCCGCGCATCGACCGCGCCCGTGGCGGAATCCGCCGAGCGGGCGATCGCCGCCGCGGCCGCCTGGGCGCGCTCCGCCAGCGCCTCCACCGAGCGTTGCAGGGCCTCGTCGGCCTCCGCCGTGCGCGCCGTCAGGCGCGCGCCCACCGTGTCCGCCGTGCCGAGGAGCGCCGTCGTCGCCGCGGCCATGCGGTCGTCGAGGCTGCCCGTCGCGGTCTCGACCGCCTGGGTGAAGACCGAAGCGACGCTGCCGATGCGGGCATCCACCGTCCCGGTGGCCATCTCGGCCGAGCGGGCGATGGCGACCGCCGCGTCCCGCGCCCGCAGGACCATGGCTTCCACCGCCTCGCGCAGGGCGGCGTCGGTCTCGGCCACCTGGGTGCCGATGCGGCCGCTCGCCGCCTCGGCCGCCTCCGAGAAGCTCACGACGACGCCGCCGATCTGCGCGTCGACCGCGCCGGCCGCGGTCTCGGCCGAGCGGGCGATCCCGGCCGCCACCTCCTCGGCGCGGGCCGCCAGCGCCGCGACGGAGCGGCGCAGGGTCTCGTCCGCCTCGCCCGTGCGGGACTCGATGCGCGCGCAGGCCTCCTCGGCCGCCGCCAGGAAGGCCGTCGCGACACCGGCCGTGCGGTGATCGAGGGCGCCCGTGGCGGATTCGGTGGCCTGCACCACCGCATTCGCCGCCGCCTCGATCCGGGTCAGCGCCTCGCGCAGCTGCGCGTCGGTCTCGTCGACCCGGGCATGGAGCAGGCGCGTGCCCTCCTCGGCGGCGCCGAGCACGCGGGAGGCCGCGCTGCCGCTCGTGGATTCGAAGGTGGCGGCGAGATCCTCGGCGCTCTGGCGCACGATCTCGACGCTCTCCGCAGTGCGGTCGCCGACGCTCCGGAGGATCGTCTCGGTGGAGCGGCGCAGCACCTCCGCCACCTCGCCCGCCCGGGCGCCGATCTCGGCGGTGGCGGATTCGGCGGCCTGCCGGAACAGGGAAGCGGCCTCCGCGGTGCGGCTGCCGAGCTCCGTGCCGGTGGATTCCAGCGTGCGGTGGAAGACCTGCGCGGCCTCGACCGCGCGGGTGCCGAGGGCGCCCGTCGCGGCCTCGGCGGCACGGCGCATCGTCTCGGCCGCCTCGGCGGCACGGGCTTCGAGCTCGCCCTCGGCCGCCGCCAGCGCCTGGCGGAACGCCGCGACGGCCTCGCCGCCCGACAGGGCGGCGGCCTCGGCGCCGTCCTCCGCGGCGCGCCGGAAGGTCGCCACCGCCTCGGCCACGCTGGTGCCGACCGTCAGGGCCGTGCCCTCGCCCGCGGCGCGGATCGCCTCGGCGGCCTCGGCGGTCTGCGTCCCGACCGCCTGGGTCGCGGTCTCGGCGGCCTGCCGGAAGGCCTGCGTCGCCTCGGTGGCGCGGGCATCGATCTCGCGGGCCACCTCGGCGGCCGCCTGCCGCAGGGCCGCGATCGCCGCGCCCGTGCGCCCGTCGAGGGATTCCTGGAGGGCGTCGGAGGCGGCCGCGAAGGCGGTGGTCGCGGTGGCGGTGCGCTCGGCCATCAGGCCGGCCATGCGCTCGCCGGTCTCGGCGAGGCCGCGCTCCAGGGCGCCGCCATGGACGACGAGCGCCTCCTCGACCCGGCCGATGGTCTCGTCGAGGCGGCCCGACAGGTCGGCGGCGCGCACGCCGATGGCCTGGGCGGCCTCCTCGACGAGGGCGGCGACCTCCTCGCGCAGCCGCGCCGCGCGGGCCGAGAAGGCTTCGAGCACGCCGTCGCTCGCCTGGGCGAGCGCGCCCTCGGTGTCACGGGCGCGCGCCTCCAGGGTCTCGGCCACCTGGCTCCCGGCCCCCTCGATCTCCTGGCGGAGCGCGGTCGAGCGGTCGGCGATGTGGGCGGCGAGCGCGTTGCCGGAGGCGGCGAAGCGCAGGGTGATGGCCTCGCCCGTCTCGGCGAAGCGGTCGGTGAGGTCGGCGCCGCGGGCGAGCAGGCGCTCCTCCAGCGTGGCGGCCGAGCGCTCGAAGCCCTCGCGGACCTGCGCGCTCTCCCGGTTGAGGGCCTCGATCACCCCGGCACCGGTCTGGCCGAGGACGCGGGCGACCTCGCCCGTGCTCTCGGCGAGCGCGCTGGTGAGCAGGCCGCTCGTGTGCCCGATCGCCTGCGTGACCTCCTCGACCCGGGCCTGCAGGGTGACGGCGAGGGTGTCGCCCGCCTCGCCGAGGCCGGCCTTGAGGCTCTCGCCGGTGCTGGCGAGCCGCTGGACGAGGCCGTCGCCCTGCCCCGAGACGGCCTGCGCCACCCGCTCGCCGGTCTCGGCGAGGGCGGCGGTGATCTCCTCGCCCTTGCGGCCGAGGGCAGCGGTGATCTCCTCGCCGCGCGAGCCGAGCGAGGTGGTGACGCGCTCGCCCACCCCGTCCACGGCGGAGACGATCCGGGTCGCGGCGGTGTCGAGTTCCTGGGTCAGGTTCTGGTGCGAGCCCTGGATGGCGCCGCGCACGCGCTCGGCATTGGCGACGATGGATTCGCGCTGGGCGACGAGTTCGTCCACCAGGGCGCGGATGCGGATCTCGTTGTCCGAATAGGCCCGCTCCAGGGTCGAGATCTCGCCGCGGACCAGGGTCTCGAGTTCGCCCGCGCGGGCGAGCGCCCGCTCGACGCCGTCGCCCACCGCCGCGACCTCGCGGCGGACCGCCTGCGACATGGTCAGCACGGCATCGGTCGAGAAGGCCTCCGGCTCGGCGAGGCGGATCGCCACGTCGCCCACCGCGCGGGCGACGAGGCGCATCTCCTGGGCGCGCACGGCCAGCATGGCGGCGATGAAGAACAGCAGCACGGGCGCGAGCACGGACGCGGCGCCGACCGCCCCCTGGAGGCCCGTGAGGCCGGTGAGGAAGCCGCGGATGTCGCCGTTCGCCTGCGACCAGGCGAGGGCCGCGAAGCCCGCGAACCAGACCAGGGCGGCGAGGGTGGCGAGCAGATAGGGCGTGCGCGAGGGCTGCACGCGCAGGCTCTGGCGCATGGCGCCGATGCCGCGGCGGTCGTCGTTGGCCACGAGGGAGCGGTCGGGCGGCAGCAGGCCGCCCTCGCGGCGGGCCTCGCGCTCCAGCTCCGGCATCACGCTGCCGTCGAAGACGGGCTCGCCGGAGCGGGCTCCGGCTCCGGGGCGGCGCGGGGCGGAGAGCGGATCGGCATCCTCGACATCGGGCAGCCGGGGCTCGACCCGGTTGGCGTCGGCGGTCGGCGTCTGGTCCAGGTTCAAGGCCTGCTCAATGGCCGACAGCGCCGCTTCCGTCGGGTCCTTGAGCTTCTTCTCGGTTGCCATCGAACGCCTCGTTACGCCGTGAACCCCGGCGAGGGACCCGGCGGCGCCCCCGCGCCCCCGGCCTTCCGCCCGCTGCCCGGACCCGAAGGCCCGGACGCGAGGCTGTCGCCATTACCGGGGCGAACCTTAGACGCAAGGAGTACCAGCGGGATACCCGATCCGGTCGAACCGGCCCAAAAACCTTAACGGATTGGTTACCATTGGCGTGGCGGTTCGCGTTGTCCCGGGCTATCCCACGGACGCGCAAGGGTTCCCGCCGGCACCCCGGCGCGGGGCGGCACGGGAATCCCGTTGTGGATAGTCCGTGAGGAATGCGGAGCCCGCGCCATGGAGCCCCCCGACTTGGACACCCGCGACTTGGACACCCGCGACTTGGACACCGGCGACTTGGACACCCCCGCCCCGCTCCTCGACCGCGCCCATCTGGCGCGCGAGACCTTCGGCGATGCGGACCTCGCCCGGGAGGTGCTGGACCTGTTCCGGGCGCAGTGCGAGCGGCTCGGCCCGGCCCTGGCGGAGGCCGCGCGACCGGCGGCGGAGCGGGCCGATCTCGCCCACACGCTCAAGGGCTCGGCGGCCGGGGTGGGCGCGCGGCGGCTCGGCGCGCTGGCCGCGGCGCTGGAGGCAAGCCTGCGCCGGGAGGACGAGGCCGGCGCCGCGCTCCTGCTCCCGCGCCTCGCGGAGGCCCTGCGCGAGACCCTGGCCGTGCTCTGACCCGCGCCGCGACGTCGCAGCGCGGCGGGCCCTCCCCTGCGCTGCGTCAGCGGCGCCGACGCCCGCGGAACCGGACACCGCATGGCGCGCTTGCATTCCGGCCCCCGGCCCGCCAATCAGGCGCAGCCGCGGCGCCCGATTGGCGAATCCCGCGAGGCACGAGGCTCGGAGCGCACGATGGTCCAGATCACCTACGTCGATGCCGCAGGCACGCCCCGCACCGTCGAGGGCGCGGTCGGCTCGACCGTGATGGAGACCGCGATCCGCAACAACGTGCCGGGCATCGACGCCGAGTGCGGCGGCGCCTGCGCCTGCGCCACCTGCCACGTCTACGTGGATCCCGAATGGGAGGCGGCGGTGGGCCCGGCCGAGCCGATGGAGCAGGACATGCTCGACTTCGCCTCGGACGTGCGGCCGAATTCCCGCCTCTCCTGCCAGATCCGCCTCAAGCCCGAACTCGAAGGGCTCAAGGTCTCGACGCCGCCCCGGCAGGGCTGAGCGGGGGCGCCTGCGTCGGAAGGGCCGAGAGCGCGCGGATTCCGACCCATCCCCAATAGACCCGGTGATGCGCGATCAGGCCGCCGCGCAGGTCCATCACCTCGACCAGGTCGACCTGATCGCCATCGGGCGTGCGGCGCGGATATTCCCAGGTCAGCTGCCGGCCGTCAGAGAAGAAGGTCCCGGTCCGGTACCAGCGTCCGAGGCCGGTCTCCGGCGCCCGGAAGCCGGCGGCGAAGAAATCCCGGATGGCGGCCCTGCCCCGGAGAATGCCCGTGCCGGCCTCCCGCCGGACCGCCCAGACCAGGGGACTCTCGAACACCGCATCGTCGTCGTAGAGCGCCGTCAGGCCGTCGAGGTCCCGGTGCACCACCGTCTCGTGCCAGCGTTCGTAGATGTGCAGGACCGCCGTCTCGGCATCCGGGGTCATGGAACCGCCCTCCGTTCAGGGCGGCATCCTGGCTGCGCGGTGCGGGCCGTCGTTCCGGCGGCGACCGAAGCATGCGCCGCGCCGGCCGGATAGGATCCGGGCGCTCTCAGCGCACCAGCTCCCGCGTCGCCGCGTCGATCCCCGCCAGGGTGAGCGGGAACATCCGGCCGGCCACGAGCTGCCGGATCATCGCGATCGACTGCGTGTAGGGCCAGTGCGCCTCCGGCACCGGGTTGAGCCAGACCGCCCGCGGGAAGTGGTCGAGGATGCGCGAGAGCCAGACCTGACCGGCCTCCTCGTTCCAGTGCTCCACCGAGCCGCCCGCCATGGCGATCTCGTAGGGCGACATCGACGCGTCGCCGACGAAGACCACCCGGTAGTCGGACGGGTAGGTGCGGATCACGTCGAGGAGCGGCGTGCGCTCGGTGTGGCGGCGCCGGTTCTCGGTCCACACCGTCTCGTAGGGGCAGTTGTGGAAGTAGAAATGGGCGAAGTGCTTGAACTCGGAGCGCGCCGCCGAGAACAGCTCCTCGGCGAGCCCCACGTGCCAGTCCATCGAGCCGCCGACATCGAGGAACAGCAGCACCTTCACGGCGTTGCGCCGCTCCGGGCGCAGACGCAGGTCGAGAATGCCGGATTTCGCGGTTTCGCGGATGGTGCCGTCGAGGTCGAGTTCCTCCGCCGCTCCGGTGCGGGCGAAGCGGCGCAGCCGCCGCAGGGCCAGCCGCATGGTGCGCGAGCCCAGCTCCTCGGAATCGTCCAGGTCCCTGAACTCGCGCCGGTCCCAGACCTTCACGGCCCGGAAGTTGCGGTTGCCGTCCTGGCCGATGCGGATGCCCTCGGGATTGTAGCCGTAGGCGCCGAAGGGCGAGGTGCCGGCGGTGCCGATCCATTTCGAGCCGCCCTGGTGGCGCCCCTTCTGCTCGGCGAGCCGCTGCTTCAGGGTCTCGAACAGCGTGTCCCAGCCGAGGGCGTCGAGCTGCCGCTTCTCTTCCTCCGACAGGTACTTCTCGGCGAGCTTGCGCAGCCATTCCTCGGGGATCTCCCGCGGCTCCACGGCCTCGCCGAGGGCTGCGACGCCCTTGAAGACCTGCCCGAAGACCCGGTCGAACTTGTCGAGGTTGCGCTCGTCCTTCACCAGCGCGGCCCGCGACAGGTAGTAGAAGTCCTCGACCCGCTGGTCGGCGAGGTCGCGGCCGAGGGCGTCGAGCAGGGTCAGGTACTCGCGCAGCGAGACCGGGACCTTGGCGGCGCGCAGTTCGGTGAAGAAGGTGAGCAGCATGCGCGATCAACGCGCGAGGCGGCCCGCGAGGTCAAGTCCCGGCGGGCGCCGGGCCCGGCATCATCGCCGCCGAACCGGCGACCACTTCGGCGCGGGCTGCCCGGGCCCCGCGCGGGTGCGCGTCTCGCGGGCGAGGTTCCAGACGATGCCGCCGACGATCAGCCCCGCCCCGGCGAACAGCCAGGGATCGAGGGGCTCGCCGTAGATCCGCCAGGCGATCAGCGCGATGAGCGGCAGGCGCAGGAAGTCGAGGGGCACGACCAGGATCGCGTCGCCCCGCCGGTAGGCGTTGGTGAGGCACCAGTGGGAGGACAGGCCCGCGCCGCACACCACCGCGAGGCCGATCCCGTGATGCAGGGGCTCGAAGGCGACCGCCGGGGCGGAGGGGACGAGCCACGCGGCGGCGAGGTTCAGGGGCAGCTGCATGGCGTTCATCCAGAACAGGATGACGAGCGTGCTGTCGTGACGGGTGAGGGCCTTGGTGGCGACGGCGGTGATCGCGAAGCCCAGGGCCGCGGCGAGCACGAGCAGGCTCGCGGGCTGGAGCGCCGCGAAGCCCGGCCGCAGGATCACCAGCACGCCGAGGAAGCCGAGCCCGACCGCGCCGGCGCGGCTCACCGTCAGGCGCTCGCGCAGGATCAGCACCGCGAGCAGGGTCACCCAGGCGGGGGTGGTGAATTCGAGGGCGAACACCACCCCGAGCGGCAGGAGCGTGACGCCCACCGACCACGCGTAGTTGCCGAACCAGTGGGCGATGTTGCGCAGGCCGTGGATCGGCAGCCGCGACGGGGCGAGCGAGCGGCCCCGCGCGAGGGCGACGAGCCCGACGACGGCGAGGCCCGCCCCCGCCCGCGCGCCCAGGATCTCGAACAGGCCGAGCGCCGGGGCGAGTTCGCGCACGGCGAGCGCATTGGCCGAGAAGGAGAGGAGCGCGCCCGCCATCCAGAGGATGACGGCGGCGAGATCGGGAAGCGGCCGCACCGGTCGGATTCCGGATTCAAGGCCAGCGCACCGTCGGCGGCATCGAGGAGAGGATCGAATCGACGTTGCCGCCGGTCTTGAGCCCGAAGATGGTGCCGCGGTCGTAGAGCAGGTTGAACTCGACGTAGCGCCCGCGCCGCACCTGCTGCTCGTGCCGGTCGGCCTCGGTCCAGGGCGTGGCGAGGTTGCGACGGACGATCTCCGGATAGACCGCCAGGAAGGCCTCGCCCACCTCGTGGGTCAGCGCGAGATCGGCCTGCGGATCGCCGGTCCAGTGGTAATCGTAGAAGATGCCGCCGATGCCGCGCGGCTCGTTGCGGTGCTTGAGGTGGAAATACTCGTCGCACCACGCCTTGTAGCGGGCGTAATCGGCGCCCGGATGGCGCCCGCAGGCGGCTGCGAGCGCGGCGTGGAACGCCAGCGTGTCGGGATCCTCCTGCGTCCGCCGCCGGTCGAGAACCGGGGTGAGGTCGGCCCCGCCCCCGAACCACGCCTTCGTGGTCACGACGAAGCGGGTGTTCATGTGCACGGTCGGGACGTTGGGGTTCCAGGGATGGGCGATCAGCGAGATGCCGGTGGCGAAGAAGCGCGGATCCTCGGCGGCACCCGGGATCTGGACGCGGAACTCGGGGGCGAATTCCCCGTGCACCGCCGAAACGTGCACGCCCGCCTTCTCGAACACCCGCCCGCGCAGCATCGCCATGGTGCCCCCGCCGCCGGGCGCGCCCGAATGGTCGGTGCGCTGCCAGGGGGTGCGCACGAAGCGTCCCGGCGCCGTCGCTTCGGGCGGGAACGGGCCGGCGGCCTCCGCCTCCAGGGCCTCGAAGGCCGTGCAGATGCGGTCGCGCAGCTGCGCGAACCACTGGGTCGCCTCCTGCTTGAGGCCGTCGATGTCGAGGGACGCGTCGATGCTCATGCGCCGGGTCATCCCATACCGGCCGCCCGCGGCCAAGGGGGAGCGGCCGAGAGGGAGCGGCCACCCGGGCGGGCGCCCCACCCCGGACGGCCGGGTTGAGATCGGCGCGCCCGATCGCCTAAACGGGCCGGAACACAGCCTTCTCACGGACGGGCCATGCGCACCGACACCCTCACGATCCTGCTGATCGGCTCCGGCGGCCGCGAGCATGCCCTGGCCTGGAAGCTCGCGCAGAGCCCGGCCTGCGGCCGGCTCCTCGTCGCGCCCGGCAATCCCGGCACCGCCGCCCACGGCACCAACCATCCCGGCCTCGACGTCATGGACGGCGCCGCCGTGGTGGCCTTCTGCCGCCGCGAAGGCGTGGATTTCGTGGTGGTGGGCCCCGAGGCGCCCCTGGTGGCCGGGGTCGTCGACGCCCTCGACGCGGCCGGCATCCCGGCCTTCGGGCCGACCCGGGCGGCGGCGCAGCTCGAAGGCTCGAAGGGCTTCACCAAGGAGCTCTGCGCGGAATTCGGCATCCCGACCGCGGATTTCGCCCGCTTCTCCGCCCCCGAGCCCGCCCTCGCCTACCTGCGCGCGCGGGGCGCCCCGATCGTCGTCAAGGCGGACGGGCTCGCCGCCGGCAAGGGCGTGGTGGTGGCCGAGACGCTGGCGGAGGCCGAGGCGGCGGTGGCGAACCTGCTGGCCGATCCCGGCGCCGAGGTGGTGATCGAGGAATTCCTGAGCGGCGAGGAGGCGAGCTTCTTCGCCCTCTGCGACGGGACCCGGGCGGTGGCCTTCGGCACCGCGCAGGACCACAAGCGCGTCCATGACGGCGACCGCGGGCCGAATACCGGCGGCATGGGCGCCTACTCGCCCGCGCCGATCCTCACCCCCGCCCTCGAGGCCGAGGTGATGGCGCGGATCATCCAGCCGACCCTCGATGGCATGCGCGCCCGGGGCACGCCCTTCCGGGGCATCCTCTATGCGGGGCTGATGCTCACGGCCGAGGGCCCCAAGCTCATCGAGTACAATGTCCGCTTCGGCGATCCCGAGTGCCAGGTGCTGATGCCGCGGCTCTCCGGCGACCTCGTGCCGGCCCTGCGCGCGGCAGGTGCAGGCGATCTCGCCGGGGTGGCGCCCGAATGGTCGCCGCAGGCGGCGCTCACCGTGGTGATGGCCGCGCCGGGCTATCCGGGAACGGTCGCCCGCGGCTCGGAGATCCGGGGCATCGACGCGGCGGAGGCGGCCGGCGCCCTGGTGTTCCAGGCCGGCACCAAGCAGGCGGACGGGCGGCTCCTCGCCGATGGCGGCCGGGTGCTCGCGGTCACGGCGACCGGAGCCGGCATCGCCGAGGCGCAGGCGCGCGCCTACGCGGCGCTGGCCCGGATCGACTGGCCGGAGGGCTTCTACCGGCGCGACATCGGCTGGCGGGCGGTGGGGCCGCGGAGCGCCTGATCCCGAGACCGAACATCCGTCATCACGAAGCCTCTCTCGAATTCAGACGCCTGAGCTTCTCCCGAGGCTCAGGCGTTTTCTTCTCCTGTCTTATTCCATCAAGATAATGAATTTCCATGCTCGCGATATCGTACAGACGCACGAATTGAATTGAAATTCAGTCACGGAAATCATGTCGACCATGCGGCACATTTTTACAACGATCCAACAGAAGCAACCCTGTTGACGCAAGGCATCTTCGCCGCGATGCTTCCTGTGATTCCTCGGAGAGTCGCAGATGACGCCCGACGATTTTACCGCGCATGCAAAACAGTTTCTCGGACTGCCCTACATCTGGGGGGCCGATGGTCCGGATGCCTTCGACTGCTCCGGACTGGCGCAGAAGCTGCTCGCGTATGTCGGCCTCGATCCGCCGGGCGATCAGACCGCGAAGGACCTCTACCTGTATTTCAAGGACAATGGCCGCTCCCGGGCCGTCCCCCAGACCGGGGCGATCTGCGGAACGCTGGCCTTCTTCGGCAAGCCAACCCGGGTCGGGCACGTCGCGATCTGCCTCGACACCGTCTACATGATCGAGGCCGGCAAGGGCGGCCCCGACACGACGACGGTCGAGAAGGCGCGGGCGCGGCACGCCGAGGTGATGATCAGCCCGATCAACCGCCGCTCCGACATCGTGGCGTTCCTGACGCCGACCGGCCTGCCCTGGGCGACGGTGGCCCCTCCGGGGGCGTTCGAGCGCCCCTTCAGCGCGGAACTGAGCGCGACCTTCGCGCCCCCGGCCGCCGCGTTCGCACCGGCAGCCGCGGCCCCCCCAATCCCGCCGACGCCCGAGAACACCGCGATCCGGCTGATGCGCCCGTTCATCCTGGAGGCGGCGGCCTATTTCCGCCTCGACCCCTACGTCGTCGTCGGGATCGGCTCGCGGGAATCGGGCTGGGGCACCAGCCCCCTCCTGCGCCCGCCCGGGCCGACCGGGACGGGCGACCGGGCCCGGCGGCGGCCCAATCCGCCGCTGCGCCCCGGCCCCCTGCCGCCGGACGGGCTCGGCTTCGGCCGCGGCCTCATGCAGATCGACTGGGACGCGCACGACTTCGCGCGCACCGGCCCCTGGCAGGACCCGAAGCAGAACATCGCCTATGCGTGCCGCGTGCTGCGCGACAGCATCGCCTTCATGGCGGGGCGTCTGCCGGGCTGGCCCGCCGCCGACATCCAGCAATGCGGGATCGCCGGCTACAATGCGGGCCCGGGCCGGGTGCTCGACGCCGTCCGGCGGGGCGGCATGGCCGCGGTCGACAAGCCGACCGCGCACGGCGACTACTCGGCCGACGTCCTCACGAGAGCCCGGGCCTTCCAGGCCATGAGCATCCTGGCCTGAGCGCGGCGCGGCCGCCCTTGAAGCGGGCGCGGCCTCCTCCATAGTACGGGAGGTCGCGCCGCAGCCGCCGGGTTCGCCCCATGCCCACCGACCTCTTCCCGGGCTTCGACTCCCACTGGATCGACCTGCCCGACGGGCGCTTCTTCGCCCGCAGCGGCGGGCCGGCGGAGGCGCGGCCGCTGCTCCTCCTGCACGGCTTCCCGCAGACCCATGCCTGCTGGCACCGGATCGCCCCGGCGCTCGCGCGCCGTCATCGGGTCGTCTGCCTCGACCTCAAGGGCTACGGCTGGTCGGCGGCGCCCGCGGGGGATGCCTCTCACGCGGCCTATTCCAAGCGCCGGATGGGCGAGGAGGTGGTGGCGGTGATGGAGCGGCTCGGCCACGCGCACTTCGCCCTGGCCGGGCACGACCGCGGCGCCCGGGTCGGCTACCGGCTCGCCCTCGACCAGCCGGGCCGGGTGGAGCGGCTCGCCCTCCTCGACATCCTGCCGACCCTGGTGCAGTGGCGGCGCATGGAGGCTCAGCCGGGAACCTACCCGCACTGGCGCTTCCTCGCCGAGCCGGCGCCGGGTCCGGAAGGCGAGATCGCGAAGGATCCGGACACCTACTACGAGGGGTTGCTGCGAACCTGGACCGGCGACGGGACGCTCGACGCCTTCGCCCGCCCGGCCCTCGACCTCTACCGCCAGAGCTGGAACGTGCCCGAGCGCATCCACGCCATGTGCGAGGATTACCGGGCGGGCGCCGGACCGGACCGGGCGGCGGACGAGGCGGATCTCGCCGCCGGCCGCACCCTCGCCTGCCCGACCCTGGTGCTGCCGGGTTCGGGTTTCGTCGGCCAGGGCGGGCTCGAGCCGGTGCTCGGCGCATGGCGCGAGACCTTCGCGCCGAAGGCCGAGGGCGCGGTGATCGCCTCCGGCCATTTCCTCGCCGAGGAGAACCCGGAGGAGACCCTGCGGGCGCTGGAGCCGTTCCTCGCCGGATAGCGCCCCTTGCCCGCCGGGCTTCCGCGGCGGAAGATGCCCGCGATACAGGCAGGAGGACAGGATGGACCGCGTCGTTCGCTGGGCGCCCGCAACGGGATCCGGCCTCGAGCACCTGCAGGTCCGCGACCTCGCCGGCGGGGACATCCTCGCCGAGAGCGTGGTCGTCGGCGAGCGGGACGGGCTGCCGTTCGGCCTGAGCTACCGCCTGCGCTGCGACCCGGATTGGTGCGTCCGCGAGGCGGTCGTCGCGCGGGTCGGCGGGCCGGTCCTGCACCTGATCGGCGACGGGGCGGGGCGCTGGACGGACGGGGACGGCCGGCCCCTCCCCGCCCTCGACGGCTGCCGGGACATCGACATCGCGGCGACGCCCTTCACCAACACCCTGCCGATCCGGCGCCTGCGGCGGGACGGGCGGCTCGATGAGCGCGGCGCCGCGGAGGCGATCCGGGTCGTCTACGTCCCGGTTCCCGACCTCGCGCCGCGCGCGGTCGACCAGCGCTACACCTGCCTGGAGCCGGGGCGGCTCTACCGCTACGAGGGGCTGTTCCGCGGCTTCGCGGGCGACCTGCCGGTGGACGAGGACGGGCTGGTGCGCGACTATCCGGGCACGTTCCGCCGCCTCGATGCCCGGGCATAGGGCCGCCCCGGTCCGGCCGATCCTCACGCGGGCAGCACGACCACCTTCGTCTTGACCGGCGTCCGCGCGTAGAGGTGGATCATGTCCTGACTGAGCAGGCCGACACAGCCGCTCGTCACGCCGGTGCCGATCGATTCGGGGTCGCTGCTGGCGTAGATCGTGTAGAGCGTATAGGCGCCGTTCTGGTAGAGATGGAGGGTCCGGGCGCCGAGCGGGTTGTCGAGGCCGCCCGGCATGCCGCGGGCGTATTTGGCGGCCTCGGGCTGACGCCGGATCATCTCCTTGGGCGGCGTCCAGGTCGCCCATTCGGACTTGCGGCCGACATAGGCGTCGCCGCTCCACCGGAATCCATCCCGGCCGACATTGGCGCCGTACCGCGTCGCGGACCCGTCACCCTCGATGCGGTAGACGTAGAACTTGCCGGGATCGACGACGATCGTGCCGGGCGCCTCTTTCGATTCGTAGCGCACCGTCCGGCGATAATATTTCGGATCGACCTTGCTGACATCGACCGCCGGGATCGGAAACTTCTCGTCCGGCATCGGCCCATAGATCTTCGCCGCCTCGGCCAGGATCAACCCGTCCGATGTCGCGCAACCGCCGAGCCCGAGGGCGCCGACACTCGCGGCCGAGCCGACCAGGAACGACCGGCGGTCGAGCAGCCGCGCCTGGCGCCGGAGCCGAGCGATCTCGTCCATCCCCTCGGCGCCGGTCTTCCCGCCGTCCATGATCATGCTTCCGGACTTCCCGTATCCTGCGGCTCGGTGAGAAGCCGCTCCAGCCGGCACCCGTCGAGCGCCATGCGACGCTGAGATTGCCGGCACCCGGCTCGGCTGGCAAGCTCGGCTTTGGCCGTGGGGCGCCTGCCGCGCACCAGAGCCGGCGGCGTCCACGCCCTGTCGCAGCCCCATTCGGATTGGCTTCGAGGTCTGACCCAAAGCAGCATCGAGAGCGATGCGAACCTTGTCAGTCATGCGCGCTCCGCACCTGTCGCGTCATCGACAGTTCTGGTGCGGCAAGCACGTTCGCTCGGCGAATCCGGGTTCTGCTCGGCGCCCGAGGCCTGCAATGGCGCGAATGCGGCCCCGCGCAGAACCGAACCGATCGGGTGCCGCCCCCCGACGGTCCGTCCCGGCGCGACGCGGGCCCTCCGATCGTCAGTCTTGACAGCATCTCCGCCGCACCCTCAAAGGGGCGTCGTGCGATCGGACTCCGCCATGGGCTCGCCGGAGCCAGGAAACCGAACGCAAAGGAACCCTCCGCTGCGCCGCAGACACCACAATGTGCTGAGCAAGACGGAACAACACCGCCCTTTCGACTGCCGACATCAACAACAACAAAAACGGCCGTTGGACCACTGCTTTCGAACATCTGCTCCAGGGAGGAGACAGGCATGGATATCAAGAGGACGGTCGACCGGATTCCGGGCGGCCTGATGCTGGCGCCGCTGCTGCTCGGCGCCTTGTGCAAGACCTTCGCGCCCGGGGCGCCGGCCTATTTCAAGGGCTTCACGCAGGGGATCATGACCGGGGTCATCCCGATCCTGGCGGTGTGGTTCTTCTGCATGGGCGCCTCGATCAAGCTGAGCGCCACCGGGACGGTGCTGCGCAAATCCGGCACCCTCGTCCTCACCAAGCTGTTCTCGGCCTGGATCATCGTCCTCGTCGCGTCCCGCTTCATCCCGGCCGAGGGCATCCAGACCGGCTTCTTCGCCGGCCTATCGATCCTCGCCATCGTCTGCGCCATGGACATGACCAATGGCGGCCTCTACGCCTCCCTGATGCAGACCTACGGCACCCGGGAGGAGGCCGGCGCCTTCGTGCTGACCTCCATCGAGTCCGGCCCGCTGATGAGCATGATCATCCTGGGCGCCTCGGGGGCGGCGCATTTCGAGCCTCAGATCTTCGTCGGCGCCGTGCTGCCCTTCCTGGTCGGCTTCGCGCTCGGCAACCTCGACCCGAAGCTGCGCGAGTTCTTCAGCCCGGGCGGCCATCTGATGATCCCGTTCTTCGCCTTCGCGCTCGGCAACACCATCGACCTCAACACCCTGCTCTCGCCGCTGGCGGGCCTCGGCGTGGTGCTGGCCCTCGCCGTCATCGTGCTGACCGGCATCCCGCTGATCATCGCCGACAAGGTCATCGGCCGGGGCACCGGCACCGCCGGCCTCGCCGCCTCCTCGACGGCGGGCGCCGCGGCCGCCAACCCGGTGGCGATCGCCGCCGTGGCGCCGCAATTCGCGCCCGCGGCGCAGAACGCCACGGTGCTGGTCGCGATCTGCGTGATCGTCACCTCCATCGTCGTCCCGATCCTCACCGGCCTCTGGTACAAGCAGTTCGGCCAGGGCGCGGCCGAGGCGGCCCGGCCGGAGGACGGATCCGCGCCGTCGCTGCAGCTGGCGCCGGTGGACTGAGCACCGGCGGCCGGGCCGCGCGGCCCGGCGCATCCCACCTCACGCGAGCGTCCGCGGCGGCCGGGAGGTCCGCCGCCCCGGCGCGAGCCTTCGGACCATCCAACGGGGACACCACACATGGCTGGAAAACTGGCGGGTCAGGTCGCGGTCGTGACCGCCGCGGCGCAGGGCATCGGCCGGGCGACGGTGGACCTGTTCGCCCGCGAGGGCGCGCAGGTCGTCGCGACCGACATCAACGAGGCGAAGCTGGCCGAGCTGCGGGACCAGGGCATCGACGCGCGGGTGCTCAACGTCCTCGACGACGCCGCGGTGCGGCGGGTCCTCGGCGAGATCGGGCGCGTCGACGTGCTCTTCAACTGCGCGGGCGTCGTCCATAACGGGACGATCCTCGAGATGACCGACGCGGAGCTGGACTTCGCCTTCGACCTCAACGTGAAGGCGATGGTGCGCACCACCCGGGCCGTCCTGCCGGGCATGCTGGAGCGCGGCAGCGGCTGCATCATCAACATGTCCTCGGTGGCGTCGAGCGTGAAGGGCGTGCCGAACCGCTTCGCCTACCAGACCACCAAGGCGGCGGTGCTCGGGCTGACCAAGTCCATCGCGGCCGACTACGTCACCAAGGGCATCCGCTGCAACGCGATCTGCCCCGGCACGGTGGAATCGCCCTCGCTCCAGGAGCGGCTCTCGGCGCAGGGGGATTACGAGACGGCGCGCGCCGCCTTCATCGCCCGCCAGCCGATCGGCCGCATCGGCCGACCGGAGGAGATCGCCGAGCTGGCGCTCCACCTCGCCACCGCGACCTACACCACGGGCCAAGCCCACATCATCGACGGCGGCTGGGCGATGTAGGACGCCGCGGGGAGATCCCTCCCCGCTGCCGGAGGTGTCATACGGTTTCCGGATGATCGCTTCGCGATGCGGAAACCGGCCTCGCTCAGGCATGCGCGGAGCCCTGCTCCGCGCCGCGCGGGCTCGTGATCCGGGTTCCGAAAGTGATCGTCCGGAAACCGGATCATGCGTTCCGGTTGACCGCCTGGCGATTGCCGCGCGATGCGGAAACCGGCTTCGCTCAGGCATGCGCGGAGCCCTGCTCCGCGCCGCGCGGCCTGACGCGCTTTCCGGACGTGATCGTCCGGACGCCGGATCAGGCCGCCTGCTCCAGCCGGCGGTCCGCTCCCTCCGGCACCTCGTCCGTATGGACCTGGAACTCCGCGAGGCGCGCCTGCCCGAAGCTCGTGGTGAGCGCGACGTCGGTGGCGTCGCGCCCGCGGGCCATCACGATGCGGCCGATGCGCGGGCGGTTGTGGCGGGCGTCGAACGTGTACCAGCGCCCGCCGAGATAGGCCTCGAACCAGGCCGAGAAATCCATCGGATCGGGCACGGGCGGCACGCCGATATCGCCGAGATAGCCCGTGCAGTAGCGCGCCGGGATGTTCATGCAGCGGCAGAGCGCCACCGCCAGATGGGCGAAGTCCCGGCAGACGCCGCGGCGCTGCTGATACGCCTCGAAGGCGCTGCGGGTCGCGTCCGCCTGCATGTAGTCGAAGCGGATGTGGCCGTGGACGAAGTCCACGATGGCCTGCACGCGGGCCCAGCCCTCCGGCACCCGCCCGAATTGCTGCCACGCGAAGGCGGAGAGCTTGTCGGTGTCGCAGTAGCGGCTGCCCATCAGGAAGGGCAGCACCGCGTCCGGCAGCTCGGCCACGGGGATCTGGCGCGCCTCCGGCGCCTGCACGTCCGGCTGCCCGGAATCGCGCACGGTGAAATCCGCGCTCATGCGGATCCGCCCCGCCGGCGCGACGATCCGGGTGCAGAGATTGTCGAACGCGTCACGGTACTGCCGGGCCGGCACCGGCGGGTCGAAGCTGATCGTCTCGGGCGTCAGGACGTCGCGCGCGCGCGAGGGGTGGACGCTCAGCATCAGCACCATCGGCGTCGGCGCGAGCGTATCGAAGGCGATGGTGTAGCCTGTTCTGATCTTCATGGATTTGCTTGGGGCGCGGGAGATGTCGACACGAAAGTCGTCATAGCCGCAAATGTTCCCGCCGCGCCCGGGAAATCGCTCCGGATGATGCTCAAAGATCAGGCATGTCCCGGCCGATCCGGCGCGAGGAGCGTGCTCCCGCGGATCCGCAACGATGTCTGCCGGGATGCTGCGTCACGCCGCATCCGGCGATCGCGGCGTGGGCTGCGATCGCCGGATGCGGCCCGCCGGACCCGGATCAGAGTCCGAGGACCGTGTCGGCCAGGAGCTTGAGGTTGAGCACCACGATCAGCGCGGCGATGGCCCAGGCCAGGGCCTTGAGCCAGCCCGGGATGACGAGGGGCCCCATCTTCCCCGGATCGGAGACGAAGCGCACCAGCGGGATCACCGCGAAGGGGAGCTGCATCGACAGCACGACCTGACTCAGCACCAGGAGCTTGGCGGTGCCCTGGTCCCCGTAGAGGGCCGTCACCGCGACCACCGGCACGATGGCGATGGCGCGGGTGATGAGTCGGCGCAGCCAGGGGGCGAGGCGCAGGCGCAGGAAGCCCTCCATGACGATCTGCCCGGCAAGCGTCGCCGTGACCGTGGAGTTCAGTCCCGAGGCGAGCAGCGCCACCGCGAACAGCGTCGAGGCGATGCCGGCTCCCAGCAGCGGCGAGAGCAGCTCGTGGGCCTGCTCGATCTCCTCCACCTCCGTGCGCCCGGCCGCGTGGAAGACGCTCGCCGCCATGATCAGGATCGCGGCGTTCACGAACAGCGCCAGCATGAGGGCGATGGTCGAATCCGCCACCGCGAAGTGCAGGGCGCTCCGGCGCCCCTCCTCGGTGCGCGGATAGGCCCGCGTCTGCACGATGGCGGAGTGGAGATAGAGGTTGTGGGGCATCACGGTCGCCCCGAGGATGCCGATGGCGATGTAGAGGGCGGCCGGATCGGTGACGATGGTGGGGCTCGGCAGGAACCCCCCGAGCACCGCCCGCACCGGCGGCGCGGCGAGCGCGATCTGCGCGCCGAAGCACAGGAAGATGATCGTGAGGAGCGCGATCACGAAGGCTTCGAGGGCCCGGAAGCCCCGCTGCATCAAGAGCAGGATCAGGAGCGCGTCGAGCCCCGTCAGCACCACGCCCCAGAGCAGCGGCAGGCCGAAGAGCAGCTTCAGGGCGATGGCGGTGCCGATCACCTCGGCGAGGTCGCAGGCGATGATCGCCGCCTCGCAGGCGAGCCAGAGGGCGAGGCCCACCGGCCGGGAATAATGGTCGCGGCAGGCCTGGGCGAGGTCGCGGCCGGTGGCGATGCCGAGCCGGGCCGCGAGGGCCTGCAGCACGATCGCCATCAGGTTCGACACCAGGATGACGGCGAGCAGCGTGTAGCCGAAGCGGGCGCCCCCCGCGATGTCGGTGGCCCAGTTGCCCGGATCCATGTAGCCGACCGAGACCATGTAGCCCGGCCCCAGGAAGGCGAGCAGGCGCCGGGCCCAGGAGCCCGAATTCACCACCGCCACGCTGCCGTTCATGGCCCCGAGGCTCGGCTCCGTCCCGACCCTCCCGAACCGCCACGCCGATCCGTCCCGCATGGGCTTCCGCTCTCCTGCTGCGGCGCCATATATAGCCTTTGCTATAATCAATCGACAAGGCTGAATCGCGAGGCGGCGTTTCCGGTTCAGTCCCGCCGCGTGCGGAAGAACTCCCGCAGCAGCGCCGCCGCCTCGGTCTCGCGCAGGCCGCCATAGACCTCGGGGGCGTGGTGGCAGGTGGGTTGGGAGAAGAAGCGCGGGCCGTTCTCGACGGCACCGCCCTTCGGGTCGCCGGCGGCGAAGTAGAGCCGGCGGATCCGCGCGACGCTGATCGCCCCCGCGCACATGGCGCAGGGTTCGAGGGTGACGTAGAGGTCGCAGCCGGTCAGCCGCTCGTCGCCGACGGCCTCGCAGGCGGCGCGGATCGCCAGGATCTCCGCATGGGCCGTGGGGTCGCGCAGGGCCCGCGGGCGGTTGCCCGCGACCGCGAGCACGGTGCCGTCGCGCACCACCGCCGCCCCCACCGGCACCTCGCCCAGGGCCGCCGCCTCGCGGGCGGCCGCGAAGGCGAGCCCGAGCGGGTCGGGACGGGCCCGGACCTGCGGCTCTGACGATTCGCCCATCGATTCGCCCATGGCCCCGCTCGCCGAAAGGAATCCGCTCTGGTATCAGGCGCGCATGAGCGACAGCAACGACCACGAGCCCCGCGGGCCCAAGCGCCGCCGCGGGCCGGGCGAGCCTGACCCGGCGCAGGCGCCGGCTCCGGCCCCCGACGCCACCTCCTCCGAGCCCGAGCGCATCGCCAAGGTCATCGCCCGGGCGGGCATCGCCTCGCGGCGCGACGCCGAGGCGATGATCCTCGACGGGCGGGTGACCCTGAACGGCGAGACCCTGGCCTCGCCGGCGGTGAATGTCGGCCCCGACGACCGGATCACCGTCGACGGCGAGCCCCTGCCCGTCCGCGAGCGCACCCGGCTGTGGGTCTTCCACAAGCCCCGCGGCGTGGTGACCACGGCCCGCGACCCGGAGGGCCGCCAGACCGTGTTCGAGGTGCTGCCCGAGGATCTGCCGCGGGTGGTGGCGGTGGGCCGGCTCGACATCAACACCGAGGGGCTCCTGCTCCTCACCAACGACGGCGGCCTCGCCAAGGTCATCGCCCATCCGGAGACCGGCTGGCTGCGCCGCTACCGGGTGCGGGCCTACGGCGACATCGACCAAGCGCGGCTCGACCGGCTGCGCGGCGGCGTCACCATCGACGGGATGGAGTACGGCCCGGTCGAGGCCAGCCTCGACCGCCAGCAGGGCGACAACGTCTGGCTGACGCTCGGCCTGCGCGAGGGCAAGAACCGCGAGGTCAAGCGGATCCTGGAGCATCTCGGCCTCTCGGTGAACCGGCTGATCCGGCTCTCCTTCGGCCCGTTCCAGCTCGGAGACCTCGAGGTCGGACTGGTCGAGGAGGTGCGCACCAAGGTGCTGCGCGAGCAGCTCGGCACCGCGCTGGCCGAGCAGGCCGGCGTCGATTTCACGAGCCCGGTGCGCGAGCCGATCGCGCCGTTCGGCTCGCCGAAGGAGGCCCGGAAGGCGGCCGCCCCGGCGGGACGCGGCGAGGGGCGGCCGGACCGCGGCGAGCGCCCGTTTCGGGGGGACCGCCCCGACAGGGGCGACCGTCCATTCCGGGGCGACAGACCCGACAGGGGTGACCGTCCGCTGCGCGGCGAGCGCTTCGGCGGGCGCGATCCGGCCCGGCCGCAATTCGGCCGCGCGCCCGGTCCGGGCCCGCGGCCCGAGCGGAGCCGGCCGGAGGCCGGGGCACCGCGCCGGATGGTGTGGCGCGATGCCGAGGCCGAGGCGGCGAACGAGGCGCGGCCGCGGGTGCGGCGGCGCATCAGCGATCCCAAGGAGGCCCGGGCCGCGGCGGCCGAGCGCCCGCGCGAGCGGGTCGGCGCGATCGCGTCGGGCGAGCGCCGGGTGGTGGTCGAGCGGCTCAAGGCGGATCCCGCCGCCGAGCCGCCGAGCCGGCCGCGCGGAGAGGGCCGTTACCGGTCGGATGACCGGCACCGGTCGGATGACCGGCAGGAGCGGAGCGAGCGGCCCGCGCGGGCGGAGCGCGCCGAGTGGGCGCCCCGCACCGGCGAGGATCGTCCAGTGCGGCGTCCCCGCGCCGAGGGCGGGGCGCCGGAGCGGCGCGGCCCGAAGGCCGGGTTCGGCGGCGGCAAGCCGGGCTTCTCCAAGGATGGTCCCGGGGGCGGCCGAGGAGGCTTCTCCAAGGGCGGCGGCTTCTCCAAGGGTGGCTTCTCGAAGGGCGGCGGCCGGTCCGGTCCGGGCAAGCCGGCCGGCAAGGGCGGTCCCCGGCCGGGCGGCGCCCCGGGCGGGCGCGGCCGTTCGGGCCCGCCCGCGGGCGGCGGCCGTCCCGGCGGCCCGCCGCGCGGGGGACGCCCGTCCCGCGGGCACTGAGCCGTGCGGATCGTCGGCGGCACCCTGCGGGGCCGCGCCCTCGCGGGGCCCCGCAGCGACGCGATCCGGCCCACCTCGGACCGGCTGCGCGAGGCGCTCTTCAACGTGCTCGCCCACGCCTACGACGACCCGGTGGCGGGGACGCGGGTGCTCGACCTCTTCGCGGGGACGGGCGCGCTCGCCTGTGAGGCGCTGTCGCGGGGCGCGGCCTACGCGCTGATGGTGGACGAGGGCGCGGAGGCGCGGGGCGTGATCCGCGGCAACGTCGAGGCGCTCGGCCTCGGCGGCGTGACGCGGCTCTTCCGCCGCGACGCGACGCGGCTGGGGGCCGCCCCGCCGGGAGACCCCTTCGGCCTCGTCTTCTGCGACCCGCCCTACGGGCGCGACCTCGCCCCGAAGGCGCTGGAGGCCTGCCGGGCGGGCGGCTGGCTCGCGCCGGGCGCGCTCGCGGTGGTGGAGGAGGCCGCCAGCGCCTCCCTGGCGCTGCCGCCGGGCTTCTCGGAGCTGGAACGCCGGACCTACGGCGACACGCAGGTGGTGTTCGGCCGCTTCGAGGGGTGATACGGTTTCCGGAAGATCACTTTCGGAAACCGTATCACGAGCCCGCGCGGCGCCTGAGCGAGGCCGGTTTCCGCATCGCGAAGCGATCATCCGGAAACCGTATGAGAGCCCGGACGGACACCTCAGGCGGGCCCCGGGTCTGCCCCCTCACCGCTTCAGCATCGCCTCCAGCGCGGGCGCGAAGACGCTCGCGGCGACGCCGGTCCCGATGCTGCCGCGATAGGCGTTGACGACGCGCTCGGCCCCGATCACGGCCGTGTGGATCCCCACCACGACGGCGCCGCCATCGGGCTCCAGCAGCAGCACCGCAGCGCCCGATTCGCCGGAGCCGGAATCGCACAGGTCGGTGAGCTGCCCGCGGACGGGCGCGTCGATCCGGGCCGAGCAGCCGCGGTGGATCACCGGCAGGAACGGCCGGTCGAAGGCGTAGCCCGCCACCGCCACCACGGCGCCGGGCGTGCTCCCCGGCAGGTCCGCTCCCGGCAGCACCCGCCAGGGCACCGGCTTCAGGCCGGGCAGGTCGTCCTTCAGGGTGATGATCGCCCAGTCGCGCCGGATCATCTCCGGGGCCAGGGCGAGGGGGCCGGGCCGGGCCTCCCGGCGCAGGTCGATGTCGGGAGCGACGCGCAGGGCCTGCGCCACGGAGTGGCCGGTGGACCGGTCGCGGGCCAGGCCGGCGACGAAATGGACCTGATGCGGCTTCACCCACGCGTCCAGGCGATCGTCGAACAGGCAATGGGCCGCGGTGAGCACGAGCCGCGGGCCGACCAGCGTGCCGGTGCAGTGGCCGCGCTGGGCCGGCCCGGTGACCACGTTGACCCGCCCGATGGCCGTGAAGGGCCAGGCCGTGGGTTCGAGCGGCACCCGGCGGTCGGAGGCGGGCTGCGCCACAGCCGGCGGCGCCACGAGCGCCAGCCCCAAGGCCGACAGCCCCAGGCGGGCGACGCCGAGGAGCCGGACGGCCCGGCTCCGGATCGGAACGGTCACGACGGTCGCCTCCCGCGGGCATGGATGCGCGCCCGCGGGACAGGAGCGGAACGGCGTGAGGTCATTCTGCTCAGCGTCTCGCTTCCGCATCGGTGTCGCTGCCGAACCGGTCACCGCTTCGGCGAGCGATGCTTGAACCACCGGACCGTGACGGATCGAGGGTCAGCGCCGGTAGGCTTCCCCGTCGAGGGCGTGCGGGCGGCCGGCCTCGAGGAGCGTCGCCCAGACCGGGTCGGGCAGCGGCACCCCTTCGGCGAGGCGCTGCGCCCGGGTGCGCCGCTCGGGCTCGCCGGGCAGCAGCACCTCCCCGTCCGGGGAGGCCGGGCGCGCGCCCTTGAAGAAGTCGAGATAGGTGCGGGTCTCGGTGGCGACCGCGTTCGCGGAGCCGAAGGCCTCCGGCGTCATGTAGATCGACAGCATGCCGTTGCAGAAGCGCTTCGGCCCCGGCCCCGCGGTGCCCGATCCGGTGAGCGCCCCCGCGATGAGTTCGCACATCAGGGCGAGCCCCGAGCCCTTGTGCTCGCCGAAGGCCCGGATCGCCCCCTCGCCCCGCCGGCTGTCGCGCTCCGGGGTGCCCTCGATCGGGCCGAACAGGGTGCGCGGGTCGGCGCTGAGCCGCCCGTCGGGCTCGATCAGCACGCCCGCGGGGAGCGGCTTGCCCCCTTGCGAGGCCACCAGCACCTTGCCCTCGGCCACCGCCGAGGTGGCGAAGTCGAGGATGACCGGCTCGGCCCCCGCCACGGGGAAGCCCGCCGCGAAGGGCGCGGTCGAGAAGCGCCGGTCCACCGAGCCGAAGGGCGCCACGAGCAGGCTCCCCGCCACGTTGACGAAATGCACCGAGACGAGGCCGGCCGCCGCCGCCTGCTCGGCCCATTCGCCGATCCGCCCGAGATGGCCCGCGTGGCGCAGGGCCACGATGGCGACGCCGTTCGCCTTCGCCCGGGTGATGCCGAGTTCCGTCGCGAAGGGGCCGGCGGTCTGGCCGAAGCCGTAATGGGCGTCGACGAGCACGAAGGCGGGGCTGTCGGTCACCACCTCGGGCGCCTGGCCCGCCACCACCTCGCCCTCGCGCAGCCAGCCGACGTAGCGCGGCACCCGGATCACCCCGTGGCTGTCGTGGCCGGTGAGGTTCGCGGCGACGAGGTAGCGCCCGATCCGCTCCGCCTCCTCCGCCGAGCAGCCCTCCCCCACGAAGATGTCCCGCACGAAGGCCGTCAGGCCCGCGGCACCGATGAGCATGGGATCCTCCCGAGATTTTTCTTGGCGAATGGCGAATAGCGAATGGCGCGTGGGGATCCAACCCGCAACCGTGGCATCGCGGGGCGCCGCCGGCCCATCCTGGCGCATCCCCGCCCCCTCCGCCATTCGCCCCGACCACTATTCGCCAACCGGGGACTGGACATGGCAGCGCTGCCGGTGTCCTATTCCGCGCAACAACCGGGCCTCGACACCGGAACGATTGGGAGGACGACCTCATGAGGACGACGCGTCGCGTTTTCCTGGGCGGAGCCGCATGTGCGGTCATGAGCGGCGCAGGCCCCGGGCTGATCCGCTCGGCCTGCGCGCAGGGCGCGGGCTCCACCGTGCGCATCGGCATGGTGCTGCCGGTGACCGGCCCCGGCGCGGATGCGGGCCGCTTCGCCCTCAACGGCGCCAAGATCGCGCTCGAGGCGGTCAACAAGGCCGGCGGCGTCCTCGGCAAGCCCCTGGAGATCGTCACCGAGGACGACCAGACCACCAATCCGGGGGCGGTGCTCGCCTTCTCGAAGCTCGCCGCGCAGAGCGACCTCGTCGGGTTCCTGGGCTCGATCCGCTCGACCCAGAACCACGCCATGGCGCCCGACATCCTCAAGACCGGCAAGCCCGTCTGCTTCGGCGGCACCGATCCGGTGCTGACGCAGATGGGCAATCCCTGGATGTTCCGGTTCCGGCCGAACGACAGCTACTCCGCCCGGGTGATCGCGGATTTCGGCATCAGCAGCCTCACCAAGAAGAAATGGGCGGTGATCCACTCCACCGACGCCTTCGGGACGAGCGGCGCCAAGGCGCTGACCGAGGCTTTGGGGAAGGCCGGGGCGACGGTCGCCCTCGATCAGGGCTACACGAACCAGAGCCAGGATTTCACGCCCGTCGTGCTGGCGATCCGCCAGTCGGGAGCGGAGATCATCGGCTCCTACTTCACCTTCGAGAACGACCTCGGCATCTTCGCCCGGCAATTGCGCCAGCTCGGCGTAACCGTGCCCTGGGTCGGCTCGCCCTCGATCGTCAACGTGACGGCGCTCAAGCTCGCCGGCCCCTCGCTCTACGGCACCTACGGCGTCGCCGACTACGCGGAGGAATCGAGCGACGCCGCGCGGGCCTTCGGCAAGGCCTACCGGGCCGCCACCAAGATCGCCCCCGACAACCAGTCCTCGTGGACCTTCGACGCGGTCACGGTGCTGGCGCTCGCCATCAACAAGGCGGGCCGGACCGACCCCCAGGCGGTGCGCGAGGCGCTGCTCGCCGTGCGCGGCCATGCGGGCGCGGAGGGCACATACAACTTCGACAAGAACGGCGACGGCCTGCACGGCTACAACGTCGTGAAGAACGACAAGGGCGCGATCACCTTCGACAAGCGCATCGACTTCTACCAGGGCTGAGCGCCCGCCGCCGGCCCGCCCCCCGGGGCGGGCCCCCTCGCTCACCGGTCGCGGGCGGATCGCATGGACCTCCTCCTCCAGCTTCTCTTCACCGGCATCGGCATCGGCGCCGTCTACGCCCTCGTGGCGCTCGGCTTCGTGCTGATCTTCCGGGCCACCAACGTGGTGAACTTCGCCCAGGGCGAGTTCTCGATGGTGGCGGCCTTCCTGATGGTCGTCTTCGCGGTCGACCTGGAATGGCCGTACTGGCTGTCCTTCCTGCTCGCCATCGGCGGCATGGCGCTGCTCGGCGCCCTGTTCAACCTCGGCGTCTACTATCCGCTGCGCCACCGCAGCTACCTGCCGGTGATCATCTCGACCATCGGCGCCTCGATCTTTCTCGCCAACACCACGCTCGCCCTCTACGGGCCGCAGCCGCAGGTGCTCTCGCCGGTCTTCGAGACGCAGGGGATCCTGCTCGGGCCGGTCTTCCTCGACAGCCAGTACCTCCTGATCATCGCGGTGACGGCGGTGCTCGTCGCCTTCCAGTACTGGTTCTTCGAGCACACGCTGCTCGGCAAGAAGCTCCAGGCCACCTCCCAGGACAAGGAGATGGCCGCCCTCCTCGGCATCCCGGTCGCCGGGATGATCATGCTGACCTTCGTCTACAGCGCGGTGCTCGGGGGCATCGCCGGCATCCTGGTGGCGCCGGTGCTGTTCGTGTCGATCCAGATGGGGGCGACCATCGCACTCAAGGCCTTCGCCGCCACCATCATCGGCGGCTTCGGCGACGTGACCGGCGCGATCATCGGCGGGCTCGCCCTCGGCATCATCGAGACCTTCGGGGCCGCCTACGTGTCGGTGCCCTACAAGGACGCCTTCGCGTTCATCGTCCTCGTCGCCTTCCTGATCCTGCGGCCCCAGGGGCTGTTCGGCGAACGCATCGCGGAGAAGGCATGACCGGCTCTCCCCTTCCCCAGGCGGGCCTCGCCGCGCCCGTCCCCGCCGCCCGGCGGCTGCCGCTGGGCACCCTCGTCTACGCGCTGGCGGCGGCGGGCATCGTCGCGCTGGCCGTGACCACGCCGGTCAACGGCTACCTCCTCAACATCCTGATGCAGGCCGCGACCTACGCCATCGCGGTGATCGGCCTCACGGTGGTGCTGGGGCTGTGCGGGCAGATCAACCTCGCCCAGGCCGCCTTCTTCGGGCTCGGCGCCTACGCGGTCGGGCTCGGCACGGTCGATCTCGGGGCGAATTTCTGGCTCTGCCTCGCGGCCGGCCTCGCCGCCGCCCTGGTGGCGGGCGCCTTCCTCGGCGCCTCGACCTTGCGCCTCGGCGGCCACTACCTCGCCATGGTGACGATCAGCTTCCAGCAGATCCTCACCCTGGTGCTGGTGAACTGGATTCCCGTCACCCACGGGCCGGACGGGGTGCCGCGCATCCAGCGCCCCGCCCTGTTCACGGACGGGCAGGCCTATCTCGGCCTCTGCCTGACGGTGCTCGCGGTGGTCGCCTGGGTGGTCTGGCACATGCCGCGCACGCGGCTCGGCCGGGCCATGCGGGCGGTGCGCGACAACGAGCTCGCCGCGGGCGTCACCGGCATCGACGTCTACCGCACCAAGGTGCTGGCCTTCGCGATCGGGGCGCTGCTCGCCGGGCTCGGCGGCGGTCTCTTCGCGGGCGGCTTCGCCTATGTGAGCCCGGACCAGTTCTCCTTCGCGGAATCCATCGTCTTCCTGACGATGGCGCTCCTGGGCGGCGTCGGCTCCCCGGCGGGGGCGGTGATCGGCACCGGGCTCCTCATCCTCATCCCCGAGTGGCTGCGCTTCCTGAAGGAGATCCCGGGCCTCTACCTCGCCCTCTACGGCCTCGCGGTGATCCTGATCGTGGTGTTCATGCCGGAGGGCATCTGGGGCTTCCTCGGCGACCAGGTGAAGCGCCTGCGCCCGCGCCGCGCCTCCGCGGCACCCGCCTCCGATCTCGTCCTCACCCAGGGGCCGGCGAGCCCCGCCCCGGTGCTGGAGATCGAGGGCCTGTCCAAGCACTTCGGCGGCCTCAAGGCGGTGGACGAGGTCTCCTTCACGGTGACGCGCGGAGGCATCCACGCGCTGATCGGGCCGAACGGGTCGGGCAAGACCACGACCCTCAACGTGCTCTCGGGGCTGTACCGGCCGACCGCCGGCCGGGTGCGCCTCGACGGGCGGGACATCACCCACGCCCCGCCCCACGCGCGGGCGGCGGCCGGGCTCGGGCGGACCTTCCAGAACATCCGCCTGTTCCGCTCGATGAGCGCGCTCGAGAACGTCGTGATCGGGGCGGAGCGGCCGGGCAACCCGATCGAGGGCCACGACCGGGCCGCCCTCGAGGCGCGCGCCCGCTCGGCACTCGCCTTCGTGGGGCTGGAGGCGCGGGCGGACGAGCCGGTCTCGGCCTTCTCCTACGGCCACCAGCGGCTGATCGAGATCGCCCGGGCGCTCGCCGGCAATCCGGTGCTGCTCCTCCTCGACGAGCCGGCGGCGGGCCTCAACAGCACCGAGAAGGGGGCGCTCACCGCCCTGCTGCGCCGGGTCGCCGCCAAGGGCGTCACCATCCTGATCATCGACCACGACATGACGCTGGTGAGCGACGTGGCGAGCCACATCACGGTCCTGAACTTCGGCCGGCGCATCGCCGACGGCGTCACCGCGAGCGTGCTGCGCGAGCCCGCGGTCATCGAGGCCTATCTGGGTCAGGAGAGCGCCGACCAGCGCGACCCGGGCCTGCGCGCCGATCTCGCGCCGACCTGAGGGGGAATCCGATGGCACTCCTCGACATCCGCGACCTCACGGTGCGCTACGGCGAGATCGAGGCCGTCCGCGGCGTCTCGTTCTCGGTGGAGGCGGGCGAGGTCGTCACCCTGCTCGGCTCCAACGGCGCCGGCAAGTCGACCACCCTCAAGACCATCTCGGGGCTGGTGAAGCCCGCGGGCGGCGAGATCCTGTTCGAGGGCCAGTCGCTGCTCGGCCTCAAGCCCGAGGAGATCGTGCGCCGCGGCGTCGCCCACGTGCCGGAGGGCCGCCGGGTCTTCCCCGGCCTCACGGTGCGCGAGAACATCATGCTCGGCGCCTCGAACCGCACCGGGCTCCCGGCCCGGCGGATCCGGGAGGAGGCGGACGCCATGTTCGAGCTCTTCCCCGACATCCGCCGCTTCGCCGACGCGCTCGGCTGGACGCTCTCGGGCGGCCAGCTCCAGATGGTGGCGCTCGCCCGCGGGCTGATGGCCAAGCCCCGCATCCTGCTCCTCGACGAGCCCTCGCTGGGCCTCGCGCCGGTGATCGTGCAGGCGGTGTTCTCCATCATCGCCGAGGTGCGCCGCCGCGGCACCACCGTGCTCCTGGTGGAGCAGAATGCCCGCATGGGCCTCTCGGTGGCCGACCGCGGCTACGTGCTGGAGACGGGCCAGCTGGTGCTCAGCGGCGCGCCGGAGCAGCTCTGGGCCAACGACGACATCCGCGCGGCGTATCTGGGCGGGCGCGCGAAGGCGGCCGCCGGCTAGAGCAGCGCCCGATCAGGGTGCCATCGGGTGCTGCTCTGTGCGTATGATTTCACCGCATTGTCTGCGACGAACCGGCATCCGCTTCGTCGGACAACGCTCTCGCACCATCCCCATATCCCGGAGGCGGGACGCCCCGCGCTCGCCCCCGACGCGTCGAGGAGTCCCCCGATGTCCGCCGCAACCGCCCTGCCCCCGTCCTCGTCACCCCGCACCGTCCGGCTGAGCCCCGAGGACAACGTCGTCGTCGCGGTGGATGCCATTGCGCCGGGCGATCGCGTCGAGGGCGTGACGGCGGCGGTCCGGGTGCCGAAGGGCCACAAGCTCGCCACCGCCCCCATCCCGGACGGCGCCCCGATCCGCAAGTTCGGCCAGATCATCGGTTTCGCGAACCGCGCCATCGCGCCGGGCGAGTGGGTGCACGAGCACAATGTCGGCCTGGGGGAGGCCAAGGGCGACTTCGCCCGCGACTACCGCTTCGCCGAGGACGCCCGCGAGACCCCGATGGTTCCGGAAGCCGAGCGCGCCACCTTCCGGGGCTACCGCCGGGCCGGCGGGCGGGTCGGCACCCGCAACTACATCGGCGTGCTCACCTCGGTGAACTGCTCGGCCTCGGTGGCGCGCTTCATCGCCGAGGCCGTGCGCCGCTCCGGGTTCCTCGACGATTACCCGGAGATCGACGGCATCATCCCCCTCGTCCACGGCACCGGCTGCGGCTACGACATCCAGGGCGAGGGCAGCGAGATCCTCAAGCGCACCCAGTGGGGCTACGCGGCCAATCCCAACATGGGCGGCGTGATCATGGTGGGGCTCGGCTGCGAGGGATTCCAGATCGACCGCTGGAAGCGCGCCTACGGCATCACCGAGAGCGACACCTTCCGCAGCTTCACCATCCAGGAGACCGGCGGCACCCGCAAGAGCGTCGAGGCGGGCGTCGCGGCGATCCGCGAGATGCTGCCCGCGGTCGCATCGGTGCGCCGCGAGACCGTGCCGGCCTCCGAGCTCATGCTCGCGCTCCAGTGCGGCGGCTCGGACGGCTATTCGGGCATCACGGCGAACCCGGCGCTGGGCGCCGCCGTCGACCGGCTGGTGGCGGAGGGCGGCACCGCGATCCTGTCCGAGACGCCCGAGATCTACGGGGCCGAGCACCTGCTCACCCGCCGCGCCGCCACCCGCGAGATCGGCGAGAAGCTCGTCGGCATGATCCACTGGTGGGAGGCCTACACCGCCCGCAACGGCGGCGAGATGAACAACAACCCCTCCCCCGGCAACAAGGCCGGCGGCCTCACCACCATCCTGGAGAAATCCCTCGGAGCCACGGCCAAGGGCGGCACCACGCGGCTCGAGGGCGTCTATCGCTACGCCGAGCCCGTCACCGCCCGGGGCTTCGTCTACATGGACACGCCGGGCTTCGACCCCGTCTCGGCCACCGGCCAGGTGGCGGGCGGGGCCAACGTCCTGTGCTTCACCACCGGGCGCGGCTCGGCCTATGGCTGCAAACCCACACCCTCGATCAAGCTCGCCACCAATTCCGAGATCTATCGTCGCATGGAAGAGGACATGGACATCGATTGCGGCGACGTCCTCGACGGGGTGACGATCCGCCAGAAGGGCGACGAGATCTTCGCCAAGATCCTCGCGGTGGCCTCCGGCGAGCGCTCGAAATCCGAGGCGCTCGGCTACGGCGATGCCGAATTCGTGCCCTGGCAGATCGGCGCCGTGATGTAGGCGCGCGCGCCGAACCGGGTTATGGCGCGCGCCCAAGGCCCCGCGGGCCCCCGGACGGGGGCTCGCCGGAGGGGCCCGGGAGCGACGCGATCATGACACAGGATGCAGCCGGCGGGAGCGACATCGCCCGCCGTCCATGGAAGATGACGGTGCTGGCGAGCCTCGGCGGCGGGCTCGAATATTACGACTTCATCGTCTACGGCATCTTCGCGAAGGACATCGCCGCCGCCTTCTTCCCGGCGAGCGACCCGGTCGCGGCGCTCACCCTCTCGCTCGCGGTCTTCGCGGTCGGCTACCTCGCCCGGCCGCTCGGCGGCATGGTGCTCAGCCATTTCGGCGACCGCTACGGGCGCAAGACCGTGTTCGTGGTCACGGTCTTCACCATGTCGGCCTGCACGCTCGGCATGGGGCTCGTCCCGTCCTACGCCTCCTGGGGCGTCGCCGCGACGCTCCTCCTCGTCACCCTGCGCTTCGTGCAGGGCCTGTGCATCGGCGGGGAGCTGCCAGGCGCCATCACCTTCGTGGTCGAGACCGCGGGGCGGCGGCCCGGCCTCGCCTGCGGCATCGTGTTCTGCCTCGTGAACAGCGGCGTGCTGCTCGCCGCCCTCGTCAACCTCGCCCTGCAATCCTGGCCGCCGCCCGCCGCCATGGCCGAGTCCGGCTGGCGCATCGCCTTCGGGCTCGGCGGCGTGCTGGGGCTGGTGAGCTTCTGGCTGCGCCGCACCCTGGAGGAGACGCCGGAATTCCTGCGCCTGCGCCACGCCGCCGCCCGCAGCCCGGTCGGCGAGGTGCTGCGCCACCACCGCCGCGCGGTTCTCGCCGGCATCGGCATCGTCGCCCTCACGGCGGGCTTCAACGGGCTCCTGTTCGCGCACATGCCCGCCTATCTCGGGCAGGTGCTGCACTACGACCGGCAGACCATCGCGCTTGCCATGAACCTCGCCCTCCTGGCGATGTCGTCCTCGCTGCTCGCCGCCTCGTGGTTCGCCGACCGCGTGCCGCCCCGGCGGCTGATGCAGGCCTCGGCCCTGCTGCTCCTCGTCGGCGCGGTGCCGACTTACCAGCTCCTGGCGCGCGGCGACGCCAACCTGTTCCTCGTGCTGCCGCTCCTCACGGTCGCGGTGGCGGGCGCCAACGGCAGCTTCGCCTACCTGCTCGCCGGGCTGTTCCCGACCCGGGTGCGCTTCAGCGGCGTGGCCCTGTCGCTCAATGTCGGCTTCACCCTGCTCAGCGGCCTCGGGCCGCTCGCCGCGAACGCCCTCATCGGCGCCACCGGCTGGCCGGCCGCGCCCGGCCTCATCATCGCGGCCGTCGCCCTGGTCGGCCTCCTCACCGCGGCGCGGCTCGGCGACCGGCCGGACACGCTCAAGGCCGCCCTGCCGGCCGCCGGCTGAATCCGCGGTGGATCGTGCCCGGGCCGCCCTGGTGCGCCGGCTCGGGCGACGCTAAGCCGGATCATGCTGAAACGTCCGGTTGGGTGACGCGTGACGGACGCGCTCGACGACATAGCCGGGATCCTGGAACGGACCGGGGAGTACCGGGTGCTGCGCCGCCTCAAGGCCTTCGCGCCGGAGGCCCTCGCCCCCAAAGAGGTGCCCGAGGAGCCGACCTTTCTGGGCCTGGTCCTCGACACCGAGACCACCGGGCTCGATCCGGCCACCGACGAGGTGATCGAACTCGGCATCATCGCCTTCACGTACGGCCCGAGCGGCCGCATCTACCGGGTGCGGCACCGCCTCAACCAGCTCCAGCAGCCCTCGAAGCCGATCCCCGACGTGGTGACGCGGCTCACCGGCATCACCGACGCGGACGTGGCCGGCCAGCGCATCGACGATGCCGCCGTGGAGGCGCTGGCCGCCCAGGCGCGGGTCGTCATCGCCCACAACGCCCGCTTCGACCGGCGGATGTGCGAGGAGCGCTGGCCGGTCTTCGCCGGGCTGAACTGGGCCTGCTCCTGCCACCAGATCCCCTGGCGCGAGGAGGGCCACGAGGCGGCGCGGCTCGGCGGATTGCTCGCCGATCACGGGTATTTCCACAACGGCCACCGGGCGATCGACGATTGCGAGGCCCTGCTGTGGCTGCTCGCCCGGCCGCTCAGGACTTCGGGGCGCCTCGCCCTCGCGGCCCTGCTGGAGGCGGCCCGCCGGCCGACCGTGCGGCTCTGGGCCTCCGACGCGCCCTTCGCGCTGAAGGACCGGCTCAAGGACCGGAACTACCGCTGGTCCAGCCGGCGGCGCTGCTGGTACATCGACCTCGACGAGGCGCAACTCGAGATCGAGCGCTCGTTCCTGTCCCGGGAGATCTACGGCGGCGCCCTCCCCGGCCTGCCGGCGGATCGCTTCACCGCCCGCGACCGCTTCTCGACCCGGACCGACCCCGAGGCATGAAAAAACCCGGCGTCGCCGGACGCCGGGTGTCGTGAGCAGGATCGGGAGCGCGGCTCCCGGTTCTCAATAGCCGTAGTAGAACCGCCGCGGGCCGTAATACGGCCGCCGCCAGTACGGGCGCGGGCCGCCATAATAGGGCCGGGGCCCGTAATAGGGGCGCGGTCCGTAGAACGGGCGGCAATAGCCGAAGCGGTTGGGAGCGAAGCCCGGGCCGCAGCCGCCGAAGACCGGCGTCGCCGCCGGCTCGCCGGCCAGGGCGCCCGCCGCGCCGAGGCCGATCGGGGCGGCGCTCGCCGCCGAGGCCAGTCCGAGGCTGCCGGCCACGAGGGCGGCGATCCCGAGCACCTTGATGGGCATCATCTGAGCACTCTCCAGACAGGACCGGACGGCTGGGACCGCCCGGTCTCCGCCTAAGCAGAATTGCAGAGAGCAACTCTGCCCAGACCCTTGGTTTCGCATCATCGTCGCTGCCGAACCGAAGAGCGATCCGGCGAATGATGTCCAAGGCTAGGCGCCCGGTTCTGAATGCCCGATGAGCGCGGGTGTCCGCCTCCGTTCAGCCCTGCCCCTTGCGCGGCCGGCCCCGGCGCTGCGCCGCTTCGGGCTCGGTCACCACCGGATCGGGCGCCGCGCTGCGGGCCGCGCTGCGCACGCGCCGGCTCTGGCCGAGGCCGCTCGTCTTGGCGAGTTCGGAGCGCTGGGCCGCGTAGTTCGCCGCCACCATCGGGTAGTCCGGCGGCAGGCCCCATTTCTGGCGGTACTGATCCGGCGTCAGGCCCCGGCCGGCGAGGTGACGCTTGAGCGTCTTGTAAGGTTTGCCGTCCTCCAGCGAGATGATGTGGTCGGGCGTGACGGTCTTCTTGATCGGCACGGGCGGTGTGAGCTTCTCCGGCTCCGGTTCCGGCGGGGCGATGAGCTGGGTCAGAGATCCGTGCACGGACCCGATCAGCCCAGCCACTTCGGTGGCCGGCACCGAATTGTTCGACACGTAGGCCGAGACGATATCGGCGGTGAACTCGATCAGGTCGAGCTGGGAGGTTGCATCGTCGTTCATCATGTATCACCGATTTTTCTTGATGAACAACGATGTGCATGACTCTAGCCAAACGTCAACTTTATCATGCACAAGCCTCATCTCATCATAAGATAATGGTCTGCATCCCAAGACGATTGCGCACGATCGGCCACCGGCCCGCAGGCATGCGGTGGTCGCAGGACGGCGCCTATGCCGCCGCGCAGCTCGGCCTTGACGGCTCACCGGTCCGGTCTCATTTCGGTCGTCAAACCCTTGCAGACCCTTGAGGAAGGCGGCCCGACGGCCGTCCCCCGACAGCCCCGCGACGGATTCATGACCGACCCAACTCGCCGCATTCTGGTCGCGCGCGCCGCGACGGGCCTCGCCTCGGCGCTGCTCTCGACCGCGCTGGCCGGCGCCGCGCACGCCTGGCCGCTGCCGCGCAACCCCGCCCCGGAGCCCGAGCCGGACGGCGACTGGCCCTTCGGGGGCCGCCGGTCCGTCGAGCCCGAGCCGGATCCGTTCTGGGGCGGGCCGCGGCGGCCGGCCGCGCCGCCTCAGGAGCCCTCGGTGGCGGTGGATGACGGACCGATCGACTACGCCCGCGCCTACGCGGCGGTGAATTCCGAGCCCTTCCCGATCCCCGCCTTCCGCTGGCAGCGGGCGAACCCCGCCTTCCTGCGCCAGGACGTGGGCTATGGCGGGCGCTACGAGCCCGGCACGGTGGTGATCGACCCGCGGGCGCATCACCTCTACCTCGTCCAGCCGGGCGGGCGGGCGCGCCGCTACGGCGTCGGCGTCGGGCGCCAGGGCTTCGCGTGGTCGGGCATCGCGACGATCAATTCCAAGCAGGCCTGGCCCGACTGGTACCCGCCCAAGGAGATGATCGCCCGCCAGCCGGCGCTCGCCCGGCAGGTCAGCCAGCTCCAGAGCGGGCTCGGCGTTCCGGGCGGGCCGCGCAACCCGCTGGGCGCCCGCGCCATGTATCTCTGGCAGAACAACAAGGACACGCTCTACCGCATCCACGGCACCACCGAGCCGGAGAGCATCGGGCGCAGCGTCTCCTCGGGCTGCATCCGCATGATCAACCAGGACGTGATGGACCTCTACGCACGGGTCTCGGTGGGCGCCCAAGTCGTGGTGATCGGCTGATCGTGGTGATCGCCCGCCCCGCGAGCGGGGCGGGCAGACGCTCACGCGGAGCGCACGCCCTTCAGGACGCCGGCGACCAGCGCGCCGACGGCACCGGCGGCCGAGAGCAGGTTCGCGGCCGTCGACGGATCGTTGAGGAAGGCGGCGAGCGCGGGCTTGCCCGCCAAGCCCGCGCCCACCGCCGCGGCCGAGAGCAGGCCGGCCACCACGCCGGGCGTCAGGTACTTCGTCATCGTCTCTCTCCGGTCTGGAGCGCCGCGGATCCCGGCGGCGCGCGGGAGGTCGGGCCGGCGCCATCGCGGCCGGGGTTGAGCGCCCTCACCTCCGCCACCGAGGCGGGGCCGCCCGGATCAGCGGAATGGCGGACGTATCGCTCTCGTGCGCGGACGCTTAAGGGCGACGTCGCAGCGCGACGCCGGGCAGGGTCTCGGAATTGTGGAGGGGCGGATCAGCCGAGATCCGGCCGGGGATGCGAGACCGCAAGCCTCGGCGGCTCATCCGCCGGGCGGGATCGACGAGGCCCGGGTCAAAACTCGATCAGCCTGGCGATTGCGGGAATGATTTCCCGCCCCTTCCGAGGCGTTCGCCTACCCTCGCGCCCGGGATTGGTTGAGCGCCACGGCAGAGCGGATGAGGGCCTTGAACGCGTCTTCGTCGATTCGATCGCCCTCGCGCATGTCGATGGCGCGCCGGGTGCTGCCTTCAAGGCTGGCGTTGAAGAGGCCCGAAGGATCCGGGAGCGAGGCGCCCTTCGCGAAAGTCACCTTCACGCAGGTCTTGTAGGTCTCACCGGTGCAGATGATGCCCGCATGCTCCCACACGGGCACCCCCGACAGGGCGTTGGACGGCTTTCTCCACTTCACAGCCTCGGCGATCTCGGGATCGGCTTGCCTGATCCAGCTCCGCATGCGGGCAAGCAGCTCTCCTCGCCAATCGCCGAGCGCCGCGATCTTCGCGTCGATCAGCCGGGTGGGATCGTCGGCCTCCATCCCGTTCGGATCCTCGGCCACGCCGCTCCTCCCTTCCTTGTCGCCCGGTCCGCTCCACGCACCGATGCGCCGGCCGGTGCATCGCCTCGCAGGGGGCTGACAAGCAATCCCTTTCGGCAAGCCGCCCAACTCGGACCTTGGTCCGGTGCGCCGTGAGGCCCCGGTTCGATTGCCGGCCTCGCCCGACTCGCCATCGGCCTGATCAGACCCCAGCCCGATCATCGGTCCCGGACGCATCGCACTCGCGATGATCGCCTCCCAGGACTTGCCCGACGCGCGAAGGAACTCGATCGACGGGCCGAGTTCGCTTCCATAGACCCTGATTGTCCGCTCGTAGATGCGGGTCCGGTACGGCTCGGGCGTCTGTTCCTTGAAGAGGGCGGCCAGTCGCCTGCGCTCCGCGTGCAAGGTCCGGGCGATCGTTTCTGCGGACGCGCCGTCGCCTTGCAGCTCGGCCGCGCGCTCGCGCAGATCACGCACGGCTTGCTCGTATCGGGAACGGAGGTTCATCGACGGGCCGGTCCGTGGATCGTGCGCGGTGAAGCGCTCATGCGTCGTTCCGCATCGGCTTTCCATTCATGGCGGCTCTCCTGCCGAGCCGAGCGGGCCTTGATCGAGAGCGCTTTCGGACGAAGCGGATACCGGTTCGTCGCAGACAATGCGGCAAAATCAAAGACCTGAAGCAGCACCCGCTTGCAGCGTGATCGGGTGCTGCTTTAGGCATCCGCCGCGGCGGAGCGGAGCGCGTCCCGCTCGGCCGTCACGGCGGCGAGCGCCTCCCGCAGCGCATCCCGCTCCCGCGTCATCGCGGAGAGCGCCGCCGCCGTCGCGTCCCGGTCCGCCAAGGCCGCCGCCTCGATCCCCGCCAGCACCCGCTCCAGCGGGAACCCCGCCGCCGCCGCCTGCGCCGGCGTCAGCGCCCCGCTGTCCACGAACTGCGCCTCCCGCGCCCCGGGCAGCCGCACGACCTGACCCAGGATGACGTGCCAGGCCGGCGGCTCGGGATCATCCGCAGCCCGCCCCCGGAACAGGAACTCGTACAGGAACGCCTCGCTCATCCCTCACCTCCTCACGCCGCGATCGCCGTGTCGTCCGAGAGCCGCCGCCACGCCCCGTTCGAGTAGCAGGCCAGCACCCCCGTGCCCGACCCGCTCGCCTCGCCCGCCTTGCGTGCGTCGCTCACGTAGATCTGCTGGCCCGCCGTTCCGGCGGGCACCGTCGCCACCGTGTAGGCGCCGAGCGTCAGCACCGTGCCCACCGACACGCCGCCGGTCGCCGCCACGGCCCCGACCACGTCGAGGGCCACAGCCGGCGCGGACTTGTTCACGCCCACCCTGCCGTCGTAGGTGATGCGGATGCCGTAGGCGTTGCTCGACCAGGGCGCCAGGACCAGCCCGCCCGCGTTCGCGTTGTCGCTCGCTGAGCCGTACCAGAACAGGCCCTGGTCGCCGGCCTTCGTCATGTTGCTGTAGGCGCCGTTATTGAGCCACGGATGGATCTGCAGCTTATTGGTCTGCCCGCTGCCCTGTAGGCTGATCGGCTGCAGGGCAGCGCTCGGCGTGAACGACACCGCCCCCGTCAGGCCGGTGGTGCCGGAAACGGCGAGCGAAGACAGGGTCGTCTGTCCGCTCGCCCGGTTGATCACCAGCGGATCGCCGGCGGAGGTGCCGCCATCGTTCCAGCGGCTGATGCGGAAGTTCGAGCCGGCATTCGCACCGCTCTCGGCACCGTTGTCCACGAACACGGTCCAGCGGTTGGAGCTGCCCGACTGGAAGTAGATCGTGCGGAAGTTGCCCGCCGCCGCGTTGAGCACCAGCCCGTTGAAGACCGGGTTGTTGCCCGTGCCGAGACCCAGCGCGCCCGCCCCCGCCGCCGCGCTGGTGGCAGTGAGGAGCGCGCGCCCGGTGCCGGTGGCATCGCCGATCGTAGCGGCCACGGGCACGATCCGCATCTTGGCCGCCGCCAGGTAGCTGGCCCCCGCCGGCGAAGCCGCCCCGTCATGCGAGGACCAGAAGCGGGCCCATCCGGTCCGGTTGCCGTTCACGGTGGCCGGGATGGTGACGAGGCCGGCCAAGCGCGTCCAGCTCGTGGTCGCGGCGGCGGCCTGCGTGCTCACCGCGCCCGGGATCGGGGTCGCGGTGATCCAGGCGTTGCCGGTTTTGCCGACGTCGCGGCAGTGCAGGCCGACGCGCAGGGTGCCGGTGGTGTTGGCTTCGGCCGCGAACCACGCCTCGACGAAGTAGACCTCGCCGGGCGAGACCTGGATGGAGTTGCTGGCGTAGACGTCGGCGTTGCTGGTGCCGGCCGCGCGGCGCAGGACGGTTTCGGCGGGCGCGCCGGAGGGGGCGGCGGAGGCGGGCTGGATGGCGGCGGCGTTGAGCAGCCAGCCATCCGCGCCGGCGGCGAAGTCGGGGTTGAGGATGATGTTGTTGGGATCCGCGAGCGTCATCCGGCTCGGGGTGACGGCGCCGGCCGCGAGATCGCCGGCGGTGAGGAGGTTCAGGGGTCTGCCGGAGGCGCGCTGGTAGGCGATGACCCGCCAGGTGCCGGCCCCATCCGAGAGGGCGAGGCCGGTGTCGCCGGCCGCGGTGGTGAGGCTGGCCCCGCCCGGCAGGATCAGCGCTCCGGCGTTGTGGGTCAGGCTCAGCGCGCCGGCAAAGCGCAGCAGCCGCAGGCAGCGCGGCGCGCTGCCGAAGGAGGTGATCGCGCTGGTGCCGGTGATCGTCACGGCGAGCGCGGGGATGGCGCCGAGATCCACCGTCGCGGCGGAGGCGACCGCCACCTCCGCCACCCGGAAATCCGCCCCGCCGGTGGTGCGGTCGAGGCGCAGCGCCTCGGTCCAGCTGCTGCCATCGGCCGAGACCTTGAGGTGCAGGTCGTCGTCGCCGGTGAGCCCGATCTCCGCCCGGCCCGACCAGCCCGACTGGAACAGCAGCGAGAGCGTGTTGCCGGCCGCTTCCTTGTTGAGGGTGGTGCGGAGATCCCCTGTGCCGCCTTCGCCCGTGCCGAGGGCGGTCCAGAGGGCGGCGTTGAGCTTGGCGGCGAAGGGATTGGCGGCATCCGCCGTGGTGCCGATGCCGAGGCGCTGGAGGTTCTGCAGCACGGTGAGGGTCGTGCGGTAGCTGACCCAGGCGCCGGCCGCGTAGAGGTAGAGCTCGCCCTCATCCAGCACGAAGGCCAGCCAGCCCGGCCGCGGCACGGCGGAGGTCCAGGCGCCGTCTTGGTAGCGCACCACGCGGCCCGCCCAGCCGGCCCAGGCGCCGCTCGGGTTCGCCCCGGCGATCAGGTAGCGGTCGCCCTCGGCGGGGCTGGCGGGTGGGCTGGTGAGATCCTTGTCGAGCACGGCGAGCTGGACGAGGGTGTCCAGCAGCACCAGCGCCTCGTTGTGGGTGACGTGCTTCTGCGCCTGCGCGGCGGCGAGCAGCGGCAGGGCGAGCAGGGCAGTGGCCTCAGACATACAGGGTGGTCCTCAGGGGAGTGCCGCGGCCGACGACGGCCGAGAGCTGGCAGATCGCCACCGCCAGGCGCGTCACCGGCCCGCCGAAATCCGCCGCCTGGTCCGCCGCCGCGTAGGTCAGGGATGGGCTGGTGACCTGCACGGAGCGCAGCACCGCGCCGGCATCGTCGAGGATGTCGAGGGCATAGGCTTCGCTCTCCTCGGCCAGCGGCACCTCGACCTGCTCCCAGGCATCACCCTCGATCCGGGTCCGGCGGATCCAGCTGATCTGGAGATCGCCGCCCGCCAGCCGCCGCAGGCGAGCCTGGGCGGGGGCGTAGGGGCGCAGGCCCGCACCGGCCACGCTGAGGGTGGCACCCGCATAGGCGGGATCCTCCGGCGGGCGGGCCAGAGGCCCCCAGCGGAAGCTCTGCGGCTGGGCCCGGGTGGACAGCGGCATGGCGGATTGCACCAGGGCCGGCGAGAGCACCACGAAGGGCGCACCGGCCGGCGTGGGCGTGCCCATGGCGAACTCGGTGCCCAGCTGGCCGCGCAGCAGGCGGGTGAGCCGGTAGGAGCCCGCGCCCAGCAGCGTGGCGCGCGCCCATTGCAGCACCTCCCACTCGCCCGAGGGCGAGAGCACCGCCGCGGCGTTGGCGCCGTTGAGCACGTCGCTGTCGGTGGCCGAGGCGAGTTCCGCCCCGGCCGGCACCTGCACGTCGAGCTCTGACACCCGGTCCCAGCGCCGGCTGGGCCCGCTGTAGAGCGGGGCGGTGAGCCGGCCGATGATCGAGCGGGCGGCGATCACCGCGTCGGCCTCGAACGGTCCGCCGCCGCGCGAGCGCAGCACGCTCACCGGCGACCAGGGCGCGGTGTAGGCGGCGAAGTAGGGCGCGTGCGGGATGGCATCGGCGCGCAGCAGCGGCAGATCCAGGATCTGGAACAGCCCCACTCCCACCGTGGCCGGGGGCGCCGGAGCGCGGCCGGTGGGCGAGCCGTCGCGATAGGCGAAGACGCCGGCATCGGCCCGCAGCGCGCTGAACGGCCGGCCCGCCTCCAGGCCGAGCTGGGTCAGGCGCACATCCGTGCGGCTGCCGGCGAGCGACAGGCTGACCACGTCGCCGGCCTCCAGGGCCAGCGCCGAGGGCGGCAGCACGGCGCTGACCGCCTCGCGCTCGACGAGCGCCTGGTAGAGCAGCGCCTGGGCGAGGCCGCGGGCAGCGCCCTCCTCCAGGCAGAGCGGCAGGCTGGTGCGCGTCACCGCGGTGGCGCGGCCGGCGGAGCGGCGGGCCTCGACGGCGGCGCTCTGGTAGGCGCGGGCCGGGTCGAGGTAGGTGAGCGCCACCACGGCCGGCAGCGCGGTCTCCTCGGTGCGGGTGCGCCGGTAGTCCGGGCCGCTCCTCGCGGCGACGAGCTGCTCCTCGCGGAAGCTTGCGACGGGCGCCCGGGCGAGCGGGCGGAAGTGGATGGCGCCGCCACTCTCGACCCCGTCGAAGAAGTAGGCGGTGCGCAGGGGCGCGAGGCTGTCGCGCGGGGGCTGGACCTCGGCGACCGTGTAGCCGGGCACGACGCCGTGCAGGGCCGAGACGTCGACCGGGGCGCCGCTGCCGGCGCAGAGATCGGCGACCACGTCGGGCAGGAGGCCGAGGTTGAGCCGGCCGTTGAGCCAGTGACCGAGGCTGTAGTTGGGGGTGTCGCTCCAGACGGCGGCCTGGCGAGGGAACTCGGGATAGGGCCGGGCGTCCCAGGTCCAGACGAACAGGCGCTCGGGATCGACCATGCGGCCGCCATAGACCGCCGAGACCGGGTTGCCGGTGCCGTCCTGCCAGAAGCCGAGCACCGCCTCGAGATAGGCGCGTTGCATGGCGAGGTCCTGCCGGCCGCTGGAGTAGTGGGGCAGGAAGCTCTCGGAGGATTTGGGGTCGAGGAAGACGTTGGGCTGGTTGGCGCCCTTGTCGACGGCCGGGCAGCCGAGTTCGGTGAAGCGGATCGGCTTGGATTGCGGCACCCAGGCGGTGGCGGCAGCCTGCCGGACACCACCGGGCCGGTCGTGGTGGGGGTTCGACCACCAGGAGCGCAGATCCTTGAGACGGAACACCCAGGGCTCGTCGTGGGCGGTGTCGGTGATCGGCACCCGGTTCTGGGCGTCGCGGTCGGCCTCGCTCGGGTAGTACCAGTCGAACAGCTCGCCCCCGGCGACGTTGCCGGCGAGGTAGGCCGGATCGTAGGGCGAGGCGTAGGTGGCGGCGTCGGCGTGCTCGAAGCCGTCGCGCCAGTCGGCGAGCGGCATGTAGTTGTCGATGCCGATGAAGCTGATGGCGGGATCCGCCCAGAGCGGATCGAGGTGGAAGAACACGTCGCCCGAGCCGTCGGCGGGGCGGTAGTTGGCGTACTCGCTCCAGTCCGCCCCGTAGCCGAGGGCCGTGCCGGGCCCGAGGATGGTCCGCACGTCGGCGGCGAGCGCGCGCAGCTGCGCCACGGCCGGGAAGGTGGCGGGACCGGAGCGCAGGGAGGTGAGCCCGACCATCTCCGATCCGATCAGGAAGGCCTCCACCCCGCCGGCGGCCTCGGCGAGGCGCGCGCAATGCAGGATGAAGCGCCGGAAGCTCCACTCGTCCGGCCGCTGGCTGGTGACCGTCTGGCCCGTCCAGGCGAGGTCCTCCGGTCGGGTCTGTCCGAAGAAGGCCGCGACCTGCTCGGCGGCGGCCGCGCTCTTGTCCGGGCTGCCCGGGCGGCCGATCGCCGGATCGCAGCCGATGCGCCCGCGCCAGGGGAAGGCCGGCTGCTCCGCCCCGCCATACGGGTCGGGCAGGCCGTTGCCGGGAGCGATGTCCATCATCACGAACGGGTAGAGCGTCACCGACAACCCGCGCCGCTTCAGCTCGCCGATCGCCTGCACCACCGACAGGTCGGCGGGCGCCCCGCCGAGCAGCGGGTGGCCCTCGGCATCGTGGCTGACCACCTGGGCGCTCGTCCGGATCAGACCGCCCGCCGCCCAGGCCACGTCCGTGGTCTTCGCCGCCGTCTCGACCTTGGGCAGGATACGGCAAGCCGACAGGCGCAGGTCGGTGCCGTGCCAGGCCACCACCAGCGAGACGTGCCGGCAGGTGGGCGCTTCGGCCTGGAGCTGATCGAGCGCCTTGATCAGGTCGACCCCGCCCGAGACGGTGTTCTGGCCCGACAGGCTGCCGCGGTCGTTGGCCGTGACCGGGGCGGTGGCATAGACGAACTCGCCCATGCCCGGGATCAGGGTCACGGCGGTGAGGCGGTCCTCCAGCCGCGGAGCGCCGGCGGGCGGGCGGCGGATCACCTCGGCGGTGATCACCGGGACGCGGTTGCCGAAGGCGGCGAGCGGCAGGTCCTCGAGCACGAGGTAGGCCAGCCCCCGATAGGCCGGGGCCGCGCCCTCCACCGCCAGGATCTTGGGATCGGGCGGCTGATCCTCGCTGCCGCGGTAGAGCCGGGCCTGGTAGTCGGACAGGCGCAGGGGCTTGCCGTCGGCGTAGACCGTGCCGAGGCCGGTGATCGGCCCCTCGCAGAAGGCGACCGCGAGGCTGACGCTGTAGCTGTAGGTGACGGTGTAGCTCTTCTGCGTCGGCGGGCCCTTGCCGCCCTGGCTCTTCACCTTCTCGACGCTCTGGGTCTCCTTGAGCTTGGTGGCCCAGATGATCTGGCCGGCGAGGCGGGCGCGGCCGTAGACGCGGGCGATGGCTGCGCCCTCGGTGGAGGCGGTGACATAGAGGTCCGAGAGGCGCGGTCCGGCGTTGATCTGCGGCTTGGGGCGGCTGCCGAACAGGGCACGGTCGGCGAGGCTGCCGAGACCGGCGCCGGCGATGCCGCCGAGAAAGCCGCCGATCGGTCCGCCGATCGCGGTGCCGAGCGCCTTGCCGGCGGAGGAGAGAACGAGGGTGCTCATCGCGGGCGCTCAGGGAAGCGGAAGGCGTGGGCGATGCGCCGGCTCCAGGCCGGGGGGATCCAGCTCTCCAGGACGGCGTGGCCGTCATAGGCGTGGATCATGCGATCGCGGTCCGAGAGGATGGCACAGTGTTTGGCGGGAAGGCGCTCGCGCCAGCGGAACAGCAGGACGTCGCCGGCTTGCGCGTCCGGGATCGGGATCTCGGCGAGGTGGCGGCGGGCGGCGTCGCGCAGGGTCTCGGCGCCGTGATCCTCCGCCCAGCTCGGCGTGTAGGGCGGCGGCTCCTCGGGCGCGTGCCCGTAGAACTCGGCATAGACGCCGCGCAGCAGGCCGAGGCAGTCGCAGCCGACCCCCTTGAGGGCGGCTTGGTGGTGATAGGGCGTGCCGAGCCAAGTCCGGGCGAGCCCGACGACGCGGGCCCGGGTCATGCGGGGATCGGCATCCACTCGTCTTGCCTTCTCATGCGGTTTCCTGTCGATCGCTCGGCGATTGCTGCGCAGTCGGTTCGCGATGCGGAAACCGGCTTCGCTCAAGCGTGCGCGGAGCCCTGCTCCGCGCCGCGCGGGCTTCGGATCCGGTGTCCGGACGGATCGTCCGGACACCGGATCAAAGCACCGGTTCCGGCTCTTCCCGGACGCCCTATGGGATGGCTTCCGCCCCCGGGAAGACGAGCGCTGGTTGTCACCATCGAAGCGCAGAGGGTGAGGAGGTCGATGCTCCGATGCGGCGGCCAGAAAATTCGAGCCTCGTTGCTCGCGTGAGCGTCCCAGGGGCAGCGTCCGTCGAGCGGTTCACATGCGAGAGACTGCGGAGCGAAGCCCTCGCCCCGGCGGTATTCCGTACCCATCACGGCGGAGCGAACGGCTGGATCAAGGGGCCGGCGTGGCAGTGAGGACGGCCATCCTTCCCTTCGTATCGACGACAACCGCAACCGGGGCGGAGTCCGCCTCACAAGCCTCCGCTGGAATTGGCATCCGGTAGCCGATCCGGTGCCCCGAATTCTCCAAGCCGAGACGGGGAGCGAGATCCTTGCGCGCACGGCGCGGCCGATCGAGCCGGATCAGGCGGCCGGAGCAGTGCAGGGCCAGCAGAAAAGTCCGCTTCGGCTGCGCTGGATCGTAGGCGAAGGCCGTCACCATGGCCTCGATCGGCGATAGGCGCTCGATGCCTTCCAGAGCCCCCTGCACCGAGGCAGGGAGGGCAATGCCTTGGTTGGAGATGGCGCTGGTGGCCAGCGCGCGGCTGGTCCAGGTTTCCGGCGGGAGGGCCGCGAGCGCCGCCCGCGCCCGGCTTTCACGCCAGTCGTCGCGGGCGGTCTCCACGCTGCCCCAGACGGCACACCCCACAAACAGCAGGAGATAGAGGGCGAGCCCCCGCTTGAGGATCGTGGGCGAGGCCGCATCGATGCGGCGGCGCAGCGCGCGGTAGAGCGCCACGTCCAATGGGCCGAGCAGCGCGGCAAGCCCCAGCGATGCCGCGACAGCGGTGAGCCCGTAGGCGAGACCGGACCATCGGGCGGGCAGCGCCCAGGCGGTCAGAACCAGCATCGGAGCGTGGACGAGGTAGAGCACGTAGCTCGCATTGCCGAGGCCGAGCACGGCCCGGGACACGGCGCCCTCCTCCCGGATCTGGCGGCCCGACGCGGTGGCGCCGACGAGAAGCACCGCCGCAACCCCGCCGAGCCAGCGCGCCACGTCCTTCTCGACGACGAAGCAAGCGGCGCATACCGGCAGGGCGAGGAGCCCGGCGGCCGGAGGAAACCGCCCGGCGGCGATCAGCCGGGGCAGCAGCAACCCACCCGCGAAGGGGACGCAGGCTGCCGTTACCGGCAGCAGGTGGAGCGGCGGCTGGACCGTGTCGCGAGACCCTTCGGGCAGCAGCAGGAAGGCCGCCGTGAGCAGCCCGAGCCAGAGGGTGGCGAGTGGCGTGATCCGGCGGGCAAGGCCGATGCAGGCCACGAGGAAGAGGCCAACATAGAAGCTCGTCTCGTAGACGAGCGTCCACTCGACGTTGAGCGCGTAGCTGCGCGGGCCTGCGGGAGCGAGCGACAGGGACAGCGGGGTGAGACCGCCGACGCTCAGGCCGAGGCCGGCGAACAGCGCCGCGAACAGCGCCGCGACCGCGAGATAGGTCGGGAAGATCCGCGAGATCCGGTGGGACAGGAACACGAGAGGCCGGTCGCGCACGACGAGACCCGCCATCAGGAAACCGGAGATCGCGAAGAAGATCGAGACGCCCCAGAGGCCCATCAGCGTGTCGAAGGTCGGCAGGGGACGGTCCGCGCCGCGCAGGAGATGAGCGTAGATTGCCGCGTGATGGACGAGCACCATCGCCGCCGCGAGCCCGCGCAGGGCCTGGATGTTCGACAAGCCGGAGGCCGCGCGGGTGCGGGCCGACCCGCGCGCAGGCCCGATCCCGATCCTGGCATCCAGGGCCGTCCTCGACCGTGTCCCCGCCGCGGGGCTCGCGGGCCGACTCGCGCCGGCCACCGGTGCGGCCGGCACCAGCCTGGGGAGCATCTTGGCGAGGCGTTCGAGCATGGTTTGCGTTCCCGACCCGGCGGGGCGCGATCTCCTCCCCCCACAGGTATCGGGCCCATTCCGTCATGAAGACTTGGGCAGGGTCGCGTCACGGCGCCGTTCGTCGGCCAGGGCGGTATTCCGGCAACACTCTGGAGGCGAGGACGCGCGAGTTGGACGGCGCGATGATTCTCGGCCGGTACAGCCAGAAGGACCGCTCCCATCCGTAGCGGCCTCACCCGCGGGCGCGCGCCTACCGGATGCGCCCACCGTCGTTGCCGGCCTCCTCGCGGCCGGAGGACACCGCATAATCGTTGCCCGGCAGGTCCGGGAAGCCGCGGAAGTTGAGCCCGTTGTCGAACTTGGCCCGGCAGCTCGCGAAGGCCTTGTCGCAGCCGGCCGTCACCGTGAACGCGTCGCCCATGGTGATCGGCGCCGGCATCGGCTCCCATAGGTCGAGCAGCGCCCCGGCCGCCGCACGCAGATGGGCACGCACCTCGACCACCGCCCCGGCATTGGCACCCGAGGTCCAGACGAGACGGCCGGCGCTGAACCAGTCGCCGCGGTAGGCCGCCAGCCCGGACGCCACCAGGGCGCGGGCCGAGCGCACGGCGGTGACGTGGCCGGTGCCGCGATAGGCCGGCCCGGCCGCGTCGATGCCGCAGCGGGCATCCCCGAACAGGGCGTCGCAGGAGCGCTGGTAGAGCCGCCCGGTCGGCTGGCCGAGGCGGTCGGCGAGGCCCCGCACCTCCGCCGTGAAGCCGGTGCTGCCGCGCGAGACCTCGCCGAGGTGACCGGAGAGCATGAGAACCGCATTGGCGGGCGCCGACCAGTCGACCCACCACACCGCCACCGCCGCCCCGTCGTAGAGCCCGCGGGCCAGCTCGCCTTCCGCGAGCCGCCCGCTGGTGAGCGCGCCCATGATCTCCAGGCTGTCGACCGCGAGGCCGGCCCCCTGCTCGATGGCCGTGCCGGTGGCGCCGGTCTCGGCCGCGCAGGTGACGCCGTCGCAGGGCACGTCCTCGTCATGGTCGGTGAAGCCCAGCCGCAGCCCGTCCGTGCGGGTGAGGATCCAGCAGCGGCACAGGGTGGTGACCCCGCTCGCGAGGCTCTGCGCGAGGGCGGGCGGCAGGGTCCTCATCGGCGCAGTTCCAGGATCGGGATGTCGGCGAGCACGCCGGCGAGCACGGCCTGGTGGTCGATCTCGATGCGGTCGGTGGCGAAGCGCACCGGCACGTCGAACAGGAAGCCAGCGGTGACGGCCGCGCCCGCGGCGGGGGCCGTGGCCAGGGTGACGCGGCCGGTGGTCGGATCGACGGTGAAGCCGGAGGCCGGCAGTTCGGCGCCGTTGACGGCCACGCGCACCGAGCCGGCGACCGGCTTGACGATCGGCCGGACGTAGGGGGCGAAGGCGGCCCCGTAGGTCTTGGCGAGTTGGAACACGGTGGTGCTGCCGTCGCCGGTGCCGATCGGCTGGTCGGTGGCGGCGGGCTGCCGGCCCAGGGCGCAGGAGGCGTGATCGAAGGTGTCGCGCCAGCGGAAGCCGTAGAGCGGCCCGCGGCGCTCCTCGAAGAAGGCGAGCAGCAGGGCGATGTCCTCGGCCCGGCGCAGGGCCGGCCCGGCATTGTAGGCGCGCCGCGAGTGGCGCCAGAGGGCGTTGCGCTCCTCGTCGCCGGAGCCCAGCGTGACGATCTCGGTGCGCCGCTCGGGCCCGCCGCGCGAGCCGTAGGAGAGCGCGAGCGGGAAGCGCACCTCGTGGAAGGAAGCGGGCATCTCAGGCTCCGCGCAGGCCGCGCTGCACCGCCCGGGCGAGGGCGGCGGTGATCTGCGCCTCCGAGCGCGCGAAGCTCGGCGCGTCGGGCGTGGCGATCGAGACCGAGACCTGGATCGGCCGCGGCGCCGCCGGCGGGGCGGCGCCGCGGGCGGCCGGGACGATGCGGCCGGGCTGGAGCGGGACGAAGGTCTCGCGGCCCCGCTCGCCCACCGTGTAGGCGACGCCCGGATGCACCGGCCCGCCCTCGGCGCGGCCGGTCGGGTTGAGGTCGAGGCCGAGCGCCCCGAAAGCTTGTCCCAGCAGGTCGCTGCCCGTCCCGCCCTTGCCGAAGAAGCCCTCGACGGTGCGGTCGATGCTCCGCGCCGCCAGCGACGTGGCGAGGCGGGAGAGCACCGCGCCGAGCCGCTCGCCGTTGAGGATCGCGCCCTTCAACCCCTCGGAGAGGGCCGCGCCGAAATCCCGCGAGGCCAGCTGGAAGGCGCGCTGCGCGCGCTCGGCGGTGGCGACCTGCTCGGCCGCCGCCCCGTAGGCCGTCGCGACCCGCTCGATCTCGGCGCTGAGCTGCGGGGTGACGGCGAGGTCCGCCGCCTTGGCGGCCGCGAGGAGCCGGAAGGCGGCCTCGGCCCGGGCGGCGGCGCCCTCGGACTGGCCGAGCGTCTCGGCCTCGACCCTGAGGAGGCCGGTGCGCTTGGTCAGCCGGGCGGCCTCGGCGGAAAAGTCGTCCTCCGCGGCGGGTTTCGCCGGGGCGGAGGCCGGCGCCGCGGCGGCCGGCGGGAGAGCGGCCTGCGGGCCAGCCCCCGCCGGGCTCGCGATCCGCAGGATCTCGCCGCGCACGCCCTCTCCGGCCCGGGCGAGCGCGGCCTGCATCCGGGCGGCGCCCGCCGCGACGCTGCGCTCGGTCCGGCCGAGGGCCTGCTCGGCCAGGGGCGCCGCGCGGGCGAGTTCGCGCTCGTAGGCGCCGAGATTGGCCTCCAGGGAGACGACGAGACGGTCAAGCTCGGTCGGCATGCGGCGCTCCCGCGGTCTCGGCCCGGATCCAGGCCCAGAGGGCGTCCTCCTCCTCGGCACTCATCGGCTCGGGCCCGTGCATCCGGTTGAAGCCGTCGAGGTAGGCGGCGAACTGCCAGAGGCTCATCGCCCTGAGGTCGGCCACCGGAAGGCCCATGGCGGCGGCGGCCTCGTAGAAGGGCGCGAAGGCCATGCGGCCGTCCGGCCGGGCGGGGCCGGGCCGCGTCCAGCGCCCGACCCGCTCGTCCTCGGCGCCCTCCAGCCCCGCCGCCAGCACGAGCGTCGCGGTGGCGATGAGGGTGAGGCAGGGCAGGCCGTCGAGGTCGTGGGCGTGGGCCTCGCCGGGCGGCGTGCCGCCGCCGATCAGGGCGAGGCGCAGCAGGGCGCAGAGGTCGCGGAAGCCGTAGGCGCGCCCGGCATGGAGGCGGTGCAGCAGGTCGGCGGGGCCGAGACCGGTCGCCTCCTGCAGGGCTTCGAGATCGCCGATCGCGAGGCGGAAGCGCCGGACGGCGCCGCCCAGCGCGAGATCGACGTGGCCGTCGCGGCTCACGGGGGCGCCTCAGGCGGCGGCCGTGAACGGCACCGGGCCGCTCGATTGCAGGGCGACCGTGACGGTGCAGCGCTCGCCGCGGATCGCCCCGACCTCGAAGCCGGTGAGGTGGAACAGCCCCTCCCAGTGCCCGCCGCTCTCGGCGGCGGTTCCCGCCACGGTGACGCGGGTGCGCACGGGGGCATCCGCCTCGAAGGCGGCCCGCCAGCGGCCGAGGCTCTGGCGGGCCATCACGCCCTTGCCGGCGATCGAGACCGATTTCGAGACGACGTCGCGGGCGACGAAGGGGGCGAGATCCTCGTTGACGGAATCCGGGATGGCGACGCTGTTCGTCTCCTTGCTGAAGGAGACGGAGCGCTCGGTGAGCCCGACGGGCGCCTCGAAGGTGCCGGCCTGGGTCGGGCTCTCCAGCTTCACGGAGACGCCGGAGAAGGGCAGCGTGGCGGCTTCGGTCATGGGGTCGGGATCCTTCGGGGGTCAGGCGGTGGCGACGGCGGTGAAGCGCAGGACGGCGTGCCAGGAGGCCGGCCCCTGGCGCAGGAAGGGCCAGTCCTCGGCCGCCCGCACGTAGTCGCGCACGCGGCCGTGGATCAGGGCGGCGAGGGCCGGGTCGGCGGCGAGGCGGGCCATCACCGCGTGGCCGATGGGCTCGCCGAGATCGAGGCTCGCCATGTCAGGGCTCCGGATCGGGAAATCCCGCCCGCAGGCGGTCTGGCGCCCGCAGGCGGTCTGGCGCCCGCAGGCGGTCGAGGGCCGGTCCGAGGACGGGCCGGGCGGGGGTGGCGGCGGTGCCGAATTCCCGGACGACGAGACCGGGGGCCTCGACGGTGACGGCGGCCCCGGCGGGGGTCTCCGTCACCGTGGCGGCGGCATCGGCGGGCAGGTCCGCGGCGATCGCCCGCGCGGCCGCATCGAGGCGGGCGCGGGCCCGGCGCCGCCCCGCCCGCCGCAGGGCGGCGAGGCGGGCGGCGAGACGGGGGAGACCCGTCACGCGGGCCTCCCCTGCACGAGGACGTGGCTGCCGGCGGGATCGCGCTCGACGGCCACGATCCGCCAGCGGCCCTCCGGCACCGTGACCTCGTCCTCGGCCGTCGGGCCGGGATCGAGGCCGCTCAGCAGCACGATCAGGGTGATACGCCGGCCGGGCAGGCCCGGCGCCTCGGCGCCCTCCCGCAGGGCCTCGGTGCGGCAGCGGATGGCAACATCCGCGAAACCGCCCTCGGTCCGGGCGCGGTGCAGGGTGCCGTTCCCGCAGAGGGGAGCGGCGGCGGCGAGGAGGGCCGCGAGGGGATCGCTCGCCATCACACCACCCCGATGCCGGGGCTGTTGCGCAGCAGCGCCTCGTGGAAGCGCCGCCCGTAGGAGGTCTGGCCGAGGGTGCCGGGACAATCGGTGCCGGGGACCGCGCCGCCGGCGCGGCGCTCGACGTGGAGGGAGCCGCTGCGCAGCACCTGCGGGCTCCCCGCCCGCAGCCAGTCGCCCTCGGGGCCGCCGAACCCGTCGAGGGTGAGGACATGCGCCGCGTAGAGCATGCGGGCGAGGTCGCGCTCGCCCGGGGCCCAGGTCGCGTCGACCCGGGCCAGCGCCTCCGCGAGGGCGCCCGCCACCGCGGCGTCGGGCACCGCCGCGAAGGCGGGGAAGCGGGCCCGGAAATCCGCCGGAGCGGGGCCTTGAGGCTCCGCCATCTCAGCGCTCCTCCGGCCCGCGGTCCCGCCCGCGCGGGCGCCGCGAAGCCGGCATCTCGGCGATCGCGACCTCGCCCGCCGCCTCCCAGGCCCGCAGCAGCGGGTCGTCGCGGTCGAGGAGGTCGAGGTCGGCGCTCTCGCCGGGGCCGAGGCGGCGGGGCGTCCCCTCGCCCCGCACCCAGAACAGCCGGGGTCCGGGCGCGCGGTTCGTCACCTGCACCATGGTTCAGATCCCGTCGAGGTAGCGGAAGGCGCCGGGGCGGCGGATGTCGAGGCCGCCGAGGCGGAAGGCGCCCGGCACCTCGAAGCGCCAGGGCCCGGTCTGCCACGCGGGGAAGAACCGGAACGGCATCGGCAGCCACAGCTTCAGCACCGCGGGGTCGCGCCGGTAGGCGACCATCCGGGCGGAGCCGCCCGTCCCCGCGGTCTCGAGGGAGCGCACGCCGAAGACGGTGAGGTCCTGGCCGGTCTCCAGCGTGTAGACGTTGTGGCGCCGGATCCAGTCGAGGATGGTGATCGGGCTCGTGGGATCGATGCGGCGCAGGCCGATGGCGAGCATCTGGTCGTAGGGCAGGAGCAGGGTGTCGGCCATCTCGACGGTGGCCGAGGCGGTGAAGAGCCCGGTGAGCTGCCCGTTGACGTCGGCGAGGATCTGCTCGGCGGTCTTGGCGGACCATGCGGAGCTGCTGCCGGTGCCGGTGGCCGCGGCGGTGCCGGTGGTCACCGCCGGATGGTTGAGCAGGCCCGAGAAGCCCTTGGCCGCGTCGCCGTAGAGGGCGACCTGATCGATGAACTCCTCCGAGGCGAGGCGGGCGGCGTCGGCCTTCTCGGTGCCGAGGGCGAGGCCCATGAGCTGGGCCTTGCCGAGTTCCTCCAGGTCGTAGCCGTAGCCGATGCCCGCCATGGCGACGGCGGTCTCGGTCTGGCGGCGCAGCACCTCGGCCTTGGGCACGTCGTCGGCGGCCCCGTGCAGCCAGCCCGCCTGCCCCACCCGGTCGGCGGAGAAGTAGGTGACGGTGGGCACCCATTCGGGCGCCGCGGTGTCGACCGGGATCAGGCGCGGATAGCGGATGGCCGGATACTGCGTGCGGTAGACGGTGGGCTCGATGAAGGCCTGCTGGCTCACCAGGAAGGCGAGCGCGCGCGGCGCGTCGGTGACGAGGGTGCGGGTCATGGGCCGGTCCTTCAGTTCAGGCGCAGGCGCGCCAGGCCGCCGGAAGCGGCCGAGGAATCGAAGCGCGCGTTGGGGATCGGGGTGTTGTTGGTGGCGCTGGCCGTGAAGGCGCCGGCCGCGGTGAGGTAGGCGGGGTTGCCGGCCGCGACCGCGCCCGACACCACGACCCAGACCGTCCCGTTGATCATCACCGGGGCGGTGTCGCCCTGGGCGAACAGGTCGCCGCCGTTGCGGGGCGCCACGTTGCGGTCCGCGAGCGTCACCCCGCGGAAGGTGCTGCCCGAGGCGGCGATGCCCTCGTCGCGGGTGCCCTGGAAGGCGGGCTTGCCGAAGCCGATGCCGGCGGCGGTCTCGACGATGCGGCTGATCGTGAGGCTCGGCTCCTCGAAGGCGACCATGCCCTCGTAGGCGGCGGCCGCGCGGCCGGAATAGGTGGTCTGGACGGGCATCAGCGAACTCCGTGTCTCCAGGCGGTGCGGAGGGTCTCGACCATGGCGGCGTGGGCCGCCGCGGGGGTGAGGGCGTCGGCGGGGCGCGCGAGCGCCGTGCGCAGCGGATCGGGCGCGGCCGTGCGGTCGGACCCGGCCGCCAGGAGCGCCCGGAAGGCGCCGTCGATCTCGGCCTCGCCCATGCGGGCGGCGGCCTCGCCGAGGCGGGCGGCGACGGCGGCCCGGCGGATCACGGCGGTCTCGAGGCCGGCGGGATCGAAGGCGTCGCCGAGGAGCCGGCGGGCCTCGGCGATCAGGTCGGCGCGGGCGCCCGCCAGCGCGTCGAGGGCGCCCGGCCCGCGCAGGGCCGCGACCTCGCGCTCCCGCTCGGCCAGGACGGCGGCGAGGCGGGCGGTCTCGGCCTCGGCGCGCAGCGCGTGGGCGACCGCGTCGGCGAGCCGGTGGCGCAGATCCGCCTCGTCGCCGATGCGGCAATCGGGCCCTGCGCGGCCGTGCTCCACGATGGCGACGTGATCGACGGTCACGCCGGTCTGGCGGGCGTCGTAGGGGCTGCCGTCCGGCGCGGTGCCGGGGGTCCAGTCGAGGTCGCAGGTATAGCCGACCGAGATCTCCCGGCGCCCGCCCTGCACGGCCGCGATGGCCTCGGCATCGGCGAGCAGCAGCGGGATGCGGACGAACTCGCCGTCGCGCAGCACCTCGCCGCCGACATGGCCGCGGGCGACCCCGCGCCAGGTGCGGGGCGTCACCGCCTCGGGCGGGTGGCCGAGGGTGACGGGCTTGTGGCCGAAGCTCGCCAGCGACTCCGCCCGGAAGATCTCCTCGGGGTCGCGGTAGACCCGGACGGTCCCGCGCTCCGGCCGCTCCAGTTCGGAGCCCTGGTAGAGCTGGACGTTGCCGGCGCGGGCCGCGCGGGCCTGCACCACCAGGGCGCCGCTGCGCAGCGCCCGCGCGTCGGCGATCCCGGCCGGGGGGCCGAGGCTCAAAGTGTCGAAGATCTGCATGGAATTCCCTCGTGGTCGGCGGGATTTGGAAGCGTGTTCTCCAGGACCCAGCCACTCCTTTCCCGGATCTCCTTCCGCTGACGCTTCAGTCGCGCAGGCCCGAACGTGCAGGCCCGAACGGGTCCGGAAAGAGGTTGGCCGTGACGGTCGCGCGCGGGGCTTGGCCCGCGTCAGCGCGGCCCGGCCGGCGCCGCGCGCCGGTAGGCGGCCTCGATGCCGGGAAAGAGCTCGGCGTTGACGAGCCAGCCCTCGACGCCGGCGGCGAGGACCTCGCGGGGAACCAGGGTCTCGCGGGCGAGCAGGGCCGCGGTCTCGGCGCGCAGGCGGCCGATCTCGGCCCGGTCGCGCTCGGAGGTCTGGAGGAGCGGGCGCCACGCGTACCAGATCTCGGGAGCCGGGCGGCCGAGGGCGTGGCGCAGGAGGAGCGCGTCGAGGCGGGCGAGCGCCGGGGTGAGTTCGACCGCCTGCCGGGCGGCGACATGGTCGTAGTAGTTGCGCAGGTCGGCATCGCCCGTGGCGTCGAGCCCGGCCGGCGACTGGCCGAGCAGGCGCGTCACCGGGATGTCGGCGGCGCCGGCCGCCGTCTGGAGGAAGAGCCGGGCCACCTCGGGCAGCCCCGCGAAGTCGAGCTGCTTCTGCTGGTAGCGCTCCCCCTCCGGCGAGCGGCCGTCGCCTTCGAGGAGCAGCATCCCGAACATCGACTTCATCGCGGCCGCGTAGCCGAAGCGCTCGGTGAGGCGCCGCGTGCCCTCCTCGGTGGCGAGCGCCTGGGACAGGCCCGGCACCGAGATCACGTCCTGCTTGGCCTCGGGCAGCATGGCGGCGATGTGGGCAGCCGCCGAGGTCGCTTGGTCGATCGCCTCCAGGAGCGCCTGCAGCACGCTGTCGCCGAAGGCGTCGCCCCCCGCCTCCTCGGGCACGGGGGCGCCGATCAGGCGGACGACCCGCGAGGGATGCACCGGCTGGCCCCCCGCCAGGGTGTAGGCGGCGGGCTCGCCGAACCAGGGCGAGAGCGGGTCGCGCTCGACGGCGCCGGGGGCGACGGCGTCGCGGCCGAGGGCGTGGAGGTAGCGCAGGCCCCCGGCGGGGAGCGCCTCGGGCCGGAGCGGGGCGGCGGGGTCCGGGGCGCCGTCGCCGATCAGGATCGCGGCGCCGCCATGCAGGCGCGCGAGGCGCAGGGCCCGCAGCAGCACCTCGCGCAGGCGCAGGCGCGTCTCGGCGGCCTCGATGGCGGCGACCGCCTCGGGCGGGGCCTGCCACTGGCGCCACTCGCGCAGCATGTCGAAGGGCACCACGTCCACGATCTTGCGGGCGAGCCAGTTGTCCCGGTAGGCGGCGTCGAGCTCGTGGCGCGGCCGTGGCACGTGGACGTGGAGGGCGCCCGCCCCCTTGTCCCGCGGGCCCCCGAGGCCGGTGAGCAGGTTGGCGAGGCGGTCGGCGAGCCACATTCAGACAACTCCCAGCATGCCGTAGGCGCGGCGCGGCCCGTTCAGGGTCCAGAAGGCGCGCGAGAGGGCGTCGACCTGATCGAGGAAGGCGCCGTTCGGGAAGGCGGCGAGCTCGTCGAGGAAGGCGGCGTTCCAGGGCCCGTCGAGGAGCAGGAGGTTGCCCGCCTCCCCCTGCGCCGAGACCGGCGCCGCGCGGGTGAGCTTGTCGCCGCTCTCCGGGCTGGCGCGGGCGTCGTAGCCGGCGAGCTGCCGGATCAGGTCCTCGGCCTGGGCCTTGCCGGCCTGGCCCGGATCCTGCGGCAGGGCGATGCGGCACGCGGGCCCGTCCTCGGCGGCGGTGGCGAGGATCAGGCGCACCACCCCGCCCGGCGAGAGCCGCTCGCGGCGGACATCCGCCACGACGAACCGCCCGTCGGGGGTGCGGGCGAGCTTCACCCCCGCCGTGTAGGCGGGGGCACGGCCGGGCCGCGGCAGGCTGCCGGCGAGGTCCCAGGCCCGCACGAGCCGGCAGCCGGCCGGCAGCGCCCGCACCCGCGTGAACCAGTGGCGCTTGAACAGCCCGCCCTCGCGGGGGGCCGGGCGCTGCTGGAACTGGCCGGCGCTCGCATAGGCGCCCATCACGGCCTTGTCGCGCTCCACCACCGCCCGCGGGAAGCGGGCCGGGAAGAGCAACTCGCCCGCCTCCCGGCGCGGATCGGCGAAGCCGATCCCGGTGACGCAGCGGCGGCCGGGCTCGAACTCCATCGGCAGGCAGAGATGCTCGTAGCCGAGCCCCTTCGCCAGGATGAGGCCGGAGAGGTCGCGCTCGTGCAGGCGCTGCATGATCACCACGATGGCCGAGCGGGCGGGATCGCTGAGGCGGGTCGGCACGGATTCGAGGAACCAGCGGGCGACGGTCTCGCGCACCCGCTCGGAATTGGCGTCCTCGGCGGAGAGCGGATCGTCGAGGACGACCCGGTCGCCGCGGGCCCCCGTGATGGCGCCCGCCGCCAGGGCCTCGCGGAAACCGGCGGCGGAGGTCTCGAAGCGCTGCTTGCGGTTCTGGTCGCGGCTCAGCCGGACGCGGTCGCCCCAGAGGCCGGCGTACCAGTCGGAAGTGACGAGGCGTCGGGTGCGCAGGTTGTCGCGGATGGCGAGCGCCTGCCGGTGGGAGACCGCGAGCGTGCGCAGGGCCGGCCGGTTGCGCGGCCCCCATTCCCAGGCCGGCCAGAACACGCCGACGCAGAGGCTCTTCGAGAGGCCGGGCGGCACGTTGATGAGGAGCCGGGTGATCTCCCCCCGGGTGACCGCCTCCAGGTGTTCGCAGATCGCCTCGATGGGCCAGCCGTGGATGTAGGGGGTGCCGGGCTCGACCGATGGCCAGGCCCGGCGCAGGAAGCCCACGAGGCTCTCCTCGCTCTCGACCCGGTCAAGGGCCCGCAGCAGGGCCGGCGGGTCGGCCAGAAACGATCTCGGCGATGCGGCGGAGCTGGGCCCGTTCCTCGGGGGCGAGGGCGGAGAGGGCGGCGTCGAGGTCGAGGCGCGGCGTGTCGTCACCCGGTGCGTCCTTCAGGCCCCCATCCTTGAGGCCCCAAGCCTGGCGTTCGAGGGCGATCCAGAGGCGGGCGGCCTGGGCGAGGTCGCGCAGGGCCGCGATCCGCCTCGGCAGGGTGCCGGCCCGCGCATGGGCGGCGAGCCGGCCGGCCTCGTCGCCGGCGGCCTCGGCCGCGAGCGCGTCGATCCGGGCGGAGGCGGCCAGCACCTCCTCCAGCAGGCGCTGGGTCAGGATCTGGCCCTGCTCGATCACGAGGCGATGAGCCGCCACCACGCGCTCGGGCGTGGGATCGGGCGGATCGGGTGGATCGGCCGGGGACGCGTCCCGCTCCCACCCCTCCCGGCGCGCCCGGGCCAGCACGGCGCCGTGGGTGAGGCCGAAGCGCCGCGCCGCGGCGCGGGCGGACAGGCCGGCCCGCCACGCGGCCTCGATCGCCGCCCAGTCGATGGATTCGCGTGTCATGCGCTGCCGCGGAGGTGGGCCGGGCGCCCGGAGGGCACGAGCCTCCCGTCGCCTCGGTGATGCCGTGGGCCGGGTCCAGGGACACATCCCCGGGCGGACGGATCCGCGGCGGGGCAGTCGAGCGGCCACATTCCTCAAGGGCGGGCCGCAGACCTGGATTACCTGCGCTCTTGATACGCGATCCCGTTTTGTTCGTCAAATGTTCTTTTTGATGAAATGGATTCACCCGCCGTCGAGGCGGGGCGTCCCGTCCTCCACGGCCCCGCGCTCCAGCCGGCGCGCCGCCCGGCCCGCCAGAGGTCGCCGACGCAGACATCCGACTCGGTGAGGCCGCGGGTGGACAGGTTCTCCCCGAAGGCGCCGGGCCGCGCGAGCACCGTCGGCGGCCCCGGCAAACCGCGGGACCACGCGGCGTAATGATCGAGGGCGTAGTGATGCACCGCCTTCCCGGGGCCGCCGTGACGGCGCCGGTCGGCCTGCTCGTCGCCGGCGAGGCCGAGCGGCCCGATCGCGACCGGGCCGGAGACCGGCGCCTTGGCGATCCCGCTCCGGGGCGCCCCGCCCTGCGGCCCGGCCGGATCGAGCGGCGCGCAGCGCCCGACCAGCATCCGCGCGGATCGCCAGGGCCGTCACGCCGCCGCGAGCCCCGCGAGCCATTCGGCGAGGCAGCCCCGGCCGGCCTCCCCCGCCGCCGGTCCGAACCGCTCGGCCTCCGCGCGCGGGACCGCCCGGGAGAGGCCCGGCGTCGCGGCGATCTCCGCCGCGTGGCCGATCAGCCAGCTCTCGAAGCCGCGCCCATCCGCCTCCGGGTGGACTGGACCCCGAGGGCGTGGCGGCCGATCGCGAAGGCTTGGTTCGCGCAGAGCGCCGTGCCGGCGAGGCGCACCGCGCCGGGCGGGATCGCGAAGGTGTCGCCATGCCCGTGCAGTACGGGCACGCCGTCGAGGGGCCGCAGCGGCCCCTCCCGCCCGGCCGGGGTCGGGTCGACCGGCGCCCAGCCGATCTCGCGGGCGCCCGGGACGCGGCCTACGCGGTGCAGGCCCTGGCGCCCGGCGGCGCCGGCCGCGCGGCGGCGCTCTCCCGCGTCGAGCCGGGCGAGGCCGTCCTCACCCACGACCTGCCGACGCATGGGGGCAGACGCAGGGGGGCAGGAGATCGTCTCCGTGCTGGAGGGGGCGGTCGACCTCGCGGTAGCGGACCGGCTGCTGGTTCTCGGCCCGGGCGACTGCGCCGCCTACGATGCGGGCCTGCCCCACCGCCTGCGGCGGCGCGGCGCCGCCCGCGCCGCCGTCCTGTGGTCATCGTGGCGGTTTGACGGCGGAGGGCTCCGGCGCTTGCTCGATCTGGTCCTCGCCGAGATCGACCGGCGTGGCGCCGCCGAACAGGGCCACCGCCACCCGGTAGCGGCGGCGGCGCGGATCGACGGCCTCGACGATGCCGGGCCGGTCGGCGAGCGGCCCCGCGGTCACCCGCACGGCATCGCCGAGGGCGAAGAGGACCCGCTCCACCGCCTCGTCCCCACCCTCCCCCGCATGGCCGGTGAGCGCATCCGCGAAGGCCTGGAGCATGGCGGGCGGGATCACCACGGCGCGGCCGTCGCGGAACAGCACCCGCTCGATCCCCGGATGGGCCTCGACGCGCGCCAGCTCCGCGTCGTCGCGCACGCCCACGAAGATCAGGCGGCGCAGGAGCGGCGCCTGCACCGTGCGGCGGCGGCCGTTCGGCTCCACGCGCTCGACCTCCTCGCGCGCCTCGAAGGTCGGCAGGTCCGCCCCGGCCAGCTCCCGCGCGGCGCGGGCGGACCAGCGCGGACGGGTGCGGGCGACGAGCCAGACCCGGTCCGGCGCCACGCGGATGCGCGCGGGCCGGGAGCGCCGCCGCCGGACCGCCTTCGGCCGCGCGGCGGGCGGGCGGTCATGGGCCAGCGCCTCGCGCCGCCGCCGGGCGATGCGGCGCTTCCTGCCCGCGGGGCCGCTCACGGCCGCCTCCCGGCCGGCTCGCGCCGGGCCGGCTCGCGCCGGAGCGCGCGGCTCAGGGCGGCGGCGGGCCGTCCTGCCGGTCCTCCGGCTGCTCGGCGGCGATCCGCTTCATCTCCCGGATCGCCTCGTCGATCCGCCGCCGCACGATGAGGAACAGGACCACGCCCGCGGCCACGGTCCAGAGCACGATCAGCGCTGCCTTCATGGCCGCTCCCCGGAGCACTCCCCGCCGACATGGACACCGGTTCGGCGGGCGGGAGCGCGTCACGACACGGACTGAGAGCGGCGCCCGATGGCGCCGCGATCGGGCGCCGCTCTAAGCAGGTTTCGCGACAGTGGCCATCGGTTTTGCGACAGGAACCTGCGACACAGCCGGAACCGAAGCGGACGACGCGGTGGTCCGCCAACGCAAGACCGCCGAGCGGCGAACGGCCCGCGGCGGAAGCCCGGGACGGATGCGGCGGACCGGAGAGGACGGTCGGAGCAGCGCATGCGGAGACGCGCGCCGCGGATCGGCGGCGGATCATCAAGAACTCCTGCCGTAGAGGAAGCCGCGCGGCACGTGCAGAGCGGCCGCTTGCACCCCGAATAGCTACATGATGTAATGACGATGATCAACACGCCAAGTAGCGATTTCGCCGTCGAGGTTGTGGACACCATGCGCGAGAGCCGGATCCGGACCGACCAGGGCGAGCGGCTGCGGCTCGCCCGCCTCGCCGCGGGCTACCGCTCCGCCCGCGACGCGGCCCTGCGCAATGCCTGGCCGGAGAGCACCTACCGGGCGCACGAGGCCGGCACCCGCACCATCGGCCAGGACGACGCGGAGCGCTACGCCGAGCGCTTCCGGCGGGACGGGGTGCAGGTGACGGCCAAGGGCCTGCTGTTCGGCGACGACGAGGCGAGCGACCCGGCGGCGGACGGCGCCCCGGTGGTGGGCGTACGGGGGGTGATCAGCGCGGGCGGGCTGATCGCCACCGGCGACGAGCAGCCGGATCCGAGCGGCAACCTGTTCGAGGTCACGGTGCCCTTCGCGGTGCCGCCGGGGACCATCGCGTTCCGGGTGGCGGGCGCCTCGATGCACCCGAAATACGAGCCCGACGACATCGTGCTGTGCGCGCAGGCCGGCCAGAGCCCGGACCGGCTGATCGGCTGCTACGCGGCGGTGGCGACCGCGGACGGCAACCGCTTCCTGAAGAAGATCCTGCGCGGCTCGCGGCGGGGCAGCTACCATCTGGAGAGCCACAACGCCCCGCTGATGCCGGACCGCCGGCTGGTCTGGGCCTCCGGCATCATCAGCACGGTGCATGCGCAGCACTGGACGCGGTTCGCGGGCTGATACGGTTTCCGGAAGATCACTTTCGGAAACCGTATCACGAGCCCGCGCGGCGCCTGAGCGAGGCCGGTTTCCGCATCGCGAAGCGATCATCCGGAAACCGTATGAGCCGGCCCCGGCTATCCGGTCCCGTCGAGGGCATAGACCGCGTCGCCGAGCCGCCGCAGGGGGGTGTCTCCCTGCGCGCGCTTCCACAGGCGGGTGTTGAGGGCCGCGACGGGATCGTGGCCCGGCAGGGTCACCCCGCGGGCGGCGACCGCCTCCCAGATCTCCGCCGCGTGCATCGGCCGCCCCGCGGCGGCGAGCACCGCGAAGGCCGCCTCGATGACCCGGCGGCCCTCCGCCCGCCCGGCGGCGGGCGCGGAGGGCTCCGGCTCGGGCCGCGCCGGGGCGGCGGCGGCCTGCACCGGAGCCGGAGCCGGAGCCGGGGTCTTCAGCCGGCGGCCGAGTTCGAGATAGAGTTCGTGCTCCGCGATGGCGCGGTCGAGCGCCGCGCGCTGGCGCCGCAGCTCCTCCAGCCGGGCCTCCGCTTCCGCCTCCGACAGGAACATGACGCCCTCTCAGAATATTCCGATGCCTCGATACCTCGCAAGGAATATTGCCGGTTGGCCGCAATCCGCAAGCCGGGAAGAGGCCGGATTTCCAACTCTCAGAGGGAATTTTCCGGGAAGGGGCGCCGGTCCCCGGCCTCAGCCCGGCAGGGTCATGTGCCCGTCCGCATCGAGGGGCGCCAGGGGGTTGAAGGCCAGTTCCCAGAGGTAGCCGTCCGGATCCGCGACGTAGCCGGAATAGCCGCCCCAGAAGACCCGCTGCGGCGGCTTCACCGCCCGGGCGCCCCGCGACACCGCGACGGCATAGGCCGCGTCCACCTCCGCCTCGCCGGCGAGGTTGTGCGCGAGCGTCATGCCCGGGAAGGTCTCCGGCGCGCGGCCCGCATCCGCGACGCCGGCATCCTCGGCGAGGGACGCGCGCGAAAACAGGGCGAGCACGACGCCCTTGAGCCCGATGAAGGTGATCTGCGGCGTGGAGGCCGCCGAGCGGGTCCAGCCGAGGGCCTCGTAGAACGCGGTGGAGCGGGCCACGTCGGCGACGCCGAGGGTGATCAGGGAGATGCGGGGATCGAGCATGGCCGGGCCCTTCGGATGCGGGAGCGTCCCGCACCCTGTCGCCCGCGGTCGCCGGCCCGCAAGCCCGCCGCGTCAGCCCGCGGCCTTCTTCCGGGCGGGCTTGGGCGGCACGAGCAGCAGGCTCGGATCGGCCGGAAGGAGCTGCATGCCGGTCTCGTCGAGGCTGATCGGCAGCTTCGGAAACACCTCGCACAGATGGGCGAGGTCGGCCTTGAAGGCCTGGCGGAAGCTGCGCAGGGAGGCGTTGTCGGCCCCGAACTGCTGGTGGAGGTTGTCCCAGGACAGGCGCAGCGGCCGCTGCAGGGCGCGCAGGCGGTAGCCGACCCAGAACAGCAGGTCGAGCTTGCGCGCCGAGCCCGAGAAGGCCCGCGCGGCCCGGATGTCCACCGGGAGGGCGTGCTTGACGAGATTGTCGTAGAAATCCTGGTGGAATTGCACGGTCTTGGACCACGCGACGCCGCCCTGTCCCTCCACGCGCCAGAGATCGAGCTTGCGGAAGGGCGGCATGGTCAGGGTCGAGGAGCGCGACTGCCCGTCCCACAGGCCGATCTGCAGCGTGCAGGCGGCGAGACGATTGAGCTGCTCCTTGAACTGCCGGATGGTGCCGCGCTCGCCCCCGGTCACCGCGAAGCCCATCTCGCGCATGAAGCCCGAGAGGCTGTCGGCGACCTCGATGGTGGGGCTGCGCTGGCGCACCGCCTCGGTGCAGAGGTGCAGGAGCACGAGCCGGGCCTTGGGGCCGTAGGGCAGGCCCTGCAGCTCCATCTGGCCGGTGGCCGGGTTCTTGATGCGGCCGGCCAGGATGCTGAGGGTGTTGCGGCCGTACTCGCGGAAGAACTCCCGGGTCTCGCCGGGATCGCGGTAGGGCAGGCCGCACAGGGCCAGCACCGAGTGGATGTGCTGGATGTTCTCAGGCCCGACCGGCTCGGTCTCGATCACCGCCCGGATCGCGTCGCGGCGGCGCTGGTCGCGGCCCATGCCGGCGCGGGCCTCGGCCGTGCGCGAGGCCTCCTGCCGCTCGGCGTCGCGCTGGGCCTGCCGGTGGGCGATGGTCTCGACGATGACCGCGAACAGGAAGCTGCCCCGCGCGGCTTCGAGTTCCGCCCGGAGGTCCTCGTCGTGGATCGCCGCGATCTTGGCCTCGATGCCCATGGCTTTCCGAAAACAGCTCGTCCCGTCCGCGGCCGCGCCGCACCGGTTCAAACCGTCATGACCGATTCCGCTCCCGGGAATCCCGGGGTGGGCCGAGGTTATCCCAAGATTCCCGCGAGTCGTCCCCACGATTCCGACCGCGGGATTCCCGCCGATGATCCCGTGGCCGGTCCCGTAAGCCGCCGGATGCGGGGACCCGCCGGGCGGGCCGATCGGTGGAGCGCCTGGGGAGAAACCCGGGACGGGGCTGGGGACGACCCTGGGGAGAGGCCCCCTCCCGGCGGTCGATGAGCGGGGGACGGGCGGTGCAGGACGGGCGGCCCCGCGCAGAGTTCGATACGCCCGGACGGCGCCAGCGCGCGGCCGCGCAGAGTCCGATACGCCCGGGCGTCCGAAAAGCTGTGGGATTCCGAGGCATTTGGCCCAGCCCGGGCGCAGAATCCGATGCGCGACCGCGCAGAATCCGATGCGACCGGCGGCGAAATCCGCGCAGAGTCCCATGCGCATCCCCGCAGAGTCCCATGCGGATCCACGCAGAGTTGCATGCCTGGACATGGCTCAAGTCCTTGTCGGTGCAGCAGGATCTGGCCCTCCATATAATTCACAGAACTGACTCTCTGAACTCCATAGCCCGATAGGGCTTCGTATAGGCCCGATGATCGGTTCGTTTTGAAGAACGAAGGTATGCCGTTGAGTCATGGGGACGGGCGCCGCCCGTCCTGCTTCCCGCTTGGGAATATTCCGAAACGGGGAGCAGGAAGCCGGCATCGCCGGGTTCCTTCCTCTCCGGGGAGCCGCGCTCTATGAGCGGGGGGCGCCGCGCAGGGGCGGCGCGGCAATCGTCGAGCGCCCATCACAATGAGCAGCACCCCGATCGAGCGGCTCCTCGCCATCATGGCGCGCCTGCGCGACCCGGAGACCGGCTGTCCATGGGACCTCAAGCAGGATTTCTCCTCGATCGTGCCCTACACGATCGAGGAGGCCTACGAGGTCGCGGACGCGGTGGACCGCCGCGACATGGAGGATCTGCGGGACGAACTCGGCGACCTGCTGTTCCAGGTGGTGTTCCAGGCGCGGCTCGCCGAGGAGGCGGGTGCTTTCCGGTTCGACGACGTGGCGGCCGCCATCGCCGACAAGATGGTGCGCCGCCATCCCCACATCTTCGGCGAGGCCCGCGACCTCGATCCGGAGGCGGTCAAGGCGCAATGGGCGGTGATCAAGGCGCAGGAGCGGGCCCGCAAGGGCGAGCCCGCCGGGACGCTCGCGGGCGTGCCCCTGGCGCTGCCCGCCCTCACCCGGGCGGAGAAGATCTCGACCAAGGCCGCGGCGGTCGGCTTCGACTGGCCGGATGCGGCGCAGGTCGTCGCCAAGGTGCGCGAGGAGACCGAGGAGGTGGCCGATGCCCTGGCGGCCGGCGACGCGGAGGCGGTGGCCGAGGAGATCGGCGACCTGCTGTTCTCGGTGGCCAACCTCGCCCGCCACGCGCGGGTGGATCCCGAGGAGGCCCTGCGGCGGGCGAACGAGAAGTTCCGGCGCCGGTTCGAGGCGATGGAGGTCCGGGTCCGGGCGGGCGGGCGGAGCCTCCCCGAGGCCGGCCTCGCCGCCATGGAGGAGGCCTGGGCCGCGGTGAAGCGGGAGGAGTGAGGGCGGGGTCGTGAAAGCCGGTCAGGCCGCCTCGACGATCAAGGTGGCGCCGTCGAGACCGGTGACGCGCACGCGGGCGCCGGCCGGGAGGTCCGGGCCGGTGACGCGCCAGACCGAATCATCGACGCGGATGCGCCCGATCCCGCCCTCGATGGCGGCATCGAGCGCCGTGACCCGGCCGACGAGGTCCGGCCCGCGCCGGTTGAGCGCGTCGGGTCGCGCCCGGGACAGGTGGTGGCCGACGAGCAGAGTGCCTCCCGAGAGGAGCGCGAACACGAGCACCTGCGCCTGCCAGGGCGCTCCGGCGAGCCCCGTCGCGACGCCGGTGAGGAGCGCGCCGAGCCCGAGCCAGACCAGGAAGACGCCCGGCAGGACGAGTTCGCCCACCATCAGGACGAGGCCGAACAGGATCCAGCCCCAGGCCGGGCCGATCGCCGTGAGGAGATCCGCGAGCATCGGTTTCAGCTCCGCGGCGGCGGGGTCCCGGCGGCGGGCGGCCGGCCGGAGCCTTTCGCGGGCGGGGCCCCCTCCCCGAACACGCTGCGGGTGATCTCCGCGATGCCCCCGAGGGTGCCGGCGAGCGCCGCCGCCTCGATCGGCACCACGACGACGCGCTGGTTCGGCGCGGTGGCGAGCGCCCGCACCGCCTCGACGTATTTCTCGGCGACGAGGAAGTTCGCGGCCGCGAGGTCGCCGCGGGCGATCGCCTCGCTGATCAGCGTGGTCGCCCGCGCCTCGGCCTCCGCCAGGCGCTCGCGGGCCTCGGCGTCGCGGAAGGCGGCCTCGCGCCGTCCCTCGGCCTCCAGGATGACGGCGGCCTTGCGCCCGTCCGCGCGCAGCACCTCGGCCTGGCGCTGGCCCTCCGCCTCCAGCACCGAGGCGCGCTTCTCGCGCTCCGCCTTCATCTGCCGGGCCATGGCGCCGGCGAGGTCGGCGGGGGGCAGGATATCCTTGATCTCGATGCGGGTGACCTTCACGCCCCAGGGCGAGGCGGCGGCGTCCATCACCCGCAGCAGCCGCTCGTTGATCTCGTCGCGATGGGACAGGAGCTGGTCGAGGTCCATCGAGCCGACGACGGTGCGGATGTTCGTCATCGTCAGGGTCAGGAGGGCGAGTTCGAGGTTCGAGACCTCGTAGGAGGCGCGGGCCGGGTCGAGCACCTGGTAGAAGGCGACCGCGTCGATGCGCACCCCGGCATTGTCGCGGGTGAAGGCCTCCTGGCTCGGCACGTCGAGCACCTGCTCCATGACGTTCACCCGCCGCCCGATCCGCTCGACATAGGGGATGATGAGCCCGAGCCCGGCCGTGAGCGTGCGCTGGAACCGCCCGAACCGCTCCACCGTGTGGACGAAGCCCTGCGGCACGATCCGCACGCCGAGCGCGATGGTCAGCACCACGACGAGGGCGAGTCCGATGACCGCGACGTCGAACCCGGTGACCGGCCCCATGACCCGCCCCTTATGAACAGCCCCCTGCCCCGCCCGCCGCAGCTTAGGGGTTTTCCGCAGCGGAAGATACTGCGGCCGGCCAGGCTCCTTCCCGAAAGATTGAGCACAACACATCTTGCGCCGACATGGAGCGGCGGGCCATGGTCCGGCCGATCGGGCGCGCGTGAGGCGGCCGCAACCGGAGGGACTCATGGGCGAGGGATTCATAGGCAAGGGATTCACGGGCTACATGAGGATCGGATCCGCGCTGGCGGCCGGGATCGGGCTGCTGCTCGGCGCCGGCGGCCTCGCGCGGGCGCAGGACGTCTCGACGCCCGAGCAGATCGTCGACGTGATGAACACGCTCTGGGGCAAGCATCCCGGCATGCGGGCGAACCACGCCAAGGGCGTGGTGGTGCAGGGCACCTTCACGCCGAGCAAGGAGGCCGCCGCCTTGAGCAAGGCGGCGGTCTTCCGCGGGCCGGCGGTGCCGGTCACCGTGCGCTTCTCCGACGCGACCGGCCTGCCGGCGATCCCGGACGGCGACGCCAATGCCAAGCCGCACGGGATGGCGATCAAGTTCGCCCTGGCGGAGGGCGGCGAGATGGACGTGGTGGTGAACTCGCTGAAGTTCTTCCCGGTCGCCACCCCGGAGGAGTTCCGCGACCTCCTGCGCGCCGCCGCGGCGAGCGGCCCGAACGTCCCCCACCCGACGCCGGTCGAGCAGTTCGTCGCCACGCATCCGGCGGTGCCGAAGGCGGGGGCCGCCGTCGGGGCGCCGTCGAGCCTCGCGCGCGAGGTCTATAACGGCGTCAACGCCTTCGTGTTCGTGGACGCGGCCGGCAAGCGCACGCCGTTCCGCTACCGCTTCGTGCCGGTCGCGGGCACCGACTACCTCGACGCGGCCGTGGCGGCGCGGCGCGACCCGAACTTCCTGATGACCGACATCGCCGCCCGGATCGCCAGGGAGCCGGTGAGCTTCCGGGTGCTGGCGCAGATCGCCGGCGAGGGCGATTCCACCAAGGACGCGACCCAGCCCTGGCCCGAGGACAGGCGCCTCGTGGAGGTCGGCACGCTCGCGCTCACCAAGCCCGTGGCCGACAGCGCCGAGGCCGAGAAGGCTCTGCTGTTCATGCCGAACAACCTGCCGGACGGGATCGAGGTCTCCGACGATCCGCTGATCGACGCGCGGGTGCAGGCCTACGCCGTCTCCTTCAGCCGCCGCTCGCAATAGGGCGCGGGGCCTTGCTCCCGGGCCGGGGCGATGCTCCGGCCCGGCCTGCACGATCTTGACGGCCTATCCGGGCGCTACTAGAGCGGGATCCGGTCACGCTGCCGTCGGATCCCGCTCTAGATGTTTGGTTTTGCCGCATTTTCTGCGACGAACCGGCATCCACTTCGTCGGAAAACGCTCTCATCCGGACGCAGATTACAACGAATTCTGGATCGCAATGCTTTTCGCTCTTCATTTGCAAGAGAATTCGAATATTTCGATCTGGATTGCGCCGGACGACCAAAGATTGATTCCGCGGGTCCGGGTCGTGGCCGACGGGAATACGGTACTCAATCTGGAAGCCAACGTGTACTGGCACACCGTCAAGGATGTCGGCTGGCACACGACGGGCCAGTGCGGCTTCGATATCGGGGCGGTCTCGGTTCCGGGCTACGCCGCCGACAGCGACATCGACATCCGCGACTACGAAACCAACTTCCTGCTCTATCGCCGCTCGAAGCGCCTGAACGACATCGCCGCCCGTCTCGTCCATCTCGACTACCGGATCGGCCAGAACGACCCCCTCAAGGGAATCCTGATCTCGCAGTTTCAGATGGCGCATACGAACCTGCGCAACATCGACAACAACGCGTTGCGCTGCATGTTCGGCAACACCGACATCCGATCGTCGCTGGTCTATGGCGAGTTCGAGTACGAGAAGTTCATCGATGTGCTGGAGGGCGACCGGTTCGTCCGGGCGATCCTGATCGGCGATCCCTATCTCGAACTCGCGTCGCGGATCCTGTGGCTGCGCAACCGGGCCGAGCTGGCGCTCAACCCGGTCCAGGCGTGGCGGATCGAGGCCATGGCGGGGCCCTGCGCCTTCGCGACGGATCTCGATTTCGGCAATCCCGCCCTGCTGAAGCGGGCCTTCGCGGGCATCGACGACGAGAGCCGGGCCTTCCTGTCCAACCCCATCACCCGCTGCCTCGGCTACAACCCCAAGCAGGGAAAGCTCGGGCCCACGCATTGGCACAGCGCGGTGCAGAACATCTCCCGTTTCGAGGTGGTCGGCCACGCCGAATACTACGAGAGCTTCGCCGCCACGCTGTTCGACCGGCTCGGCATCGACAAGCCGCTGCCGGAGCGGCGGGCGGAGCCGCGGGAGGCGGTCGATCTCGCCGATCTGCTGCGGCGCATGAAGGAGGTGGACCCGCTCATCGAGATGGATCTCGAACTCAACGAGCGGGTGCTCTCGGTGATCCGCAAGCACTGGAGCCCCGGGACCTGATCCCGGAAGCCCCCCCTCAGCGCCGGGGGGCGTCGCCCGTCCGCAGCCGCCGCGCGGTGCCGAAGCGGTTGAGGAAGCGCGGCTCCTTCTCGGGCGCGAGGCGGACCACGAGGTGGAGCTGGCCCTCCGCATCCTCCCGGCGGTCGAGCACCTCGGCATTCTCGTAGAGCCAGTGCAGGCCCGCGCCCTCGGCGGGGTCGAGCATCAGGGCGAAGCTCGTCCGGCTCTCGGCGATCCGGGCCTCGATGCGCGCGAGCAGGCGGTCGGTCCCCTCGCCCGTCAGGGCCGAGATCAGCACGGGCTTGGTGCCGGATTGCCGGCTGAGGTTGAGCAGGCGCTCGCGCTCGGGGGTGTCGAGAAGGTCGGCCTTGTTCCAGACCTCGATGATCCGGTCCCCCTCCGGGGCGATGCCGAGTTCGGCCAGCACCGCCTGCACGTCCTCGCCCTGCGCCTGGGTGTCCTCGTGCGCCATGTCGCGCACGTGCAGCAGGATGTCGGCCTCGATCACGTCCTCCAGCGTCGCCCGGAAGGCGGCGATCAGCATGGTCGGCAGGTCGGAGATGAAGCCGACCGTGTCGGACAGGATCGCGGTCTCGCCGTGCGGCAGCTTGATCGCCCGGGCGGTCGGGTCGAGGGTCGCGAACAGCATGTCCTCCGCCCGCACCTCGGCCGCGGTGAGGCGGTTGAACAGGGTGGACTTGCCCGCATTGGTGTAGCCGACCAGGGCCACGACCGGATACGGCACCCGGCGCCGGCTCTGACGGTGCAGGCCGCGGGTGCGGGTGACGGTTTCGAGCTCGCGCTCGATCCGGGTCATCCGCTCCTGGATCATGCGCCGGTCGGCCTCGATCTGGGTCTCGCCGGGGCCGCCGAGGAAGCCGAAGCCGCCGCGCTGGCGCTCCAGGTGGGTCCAGGAGCGCACGAGGCGGCTGCGCTGGTAGGCGAGATGCGCGTGCTCGACCTGCAGGGTGCCCTCGCGGGTGGAGGCGCGCCGCCCGAAGATCTCCAGGATCAGCCCGGTCCGGTCGATGACCTTGACGCTCCAGGCCTTCTCGAGGTTGCGCTGCTGCACCGGCGAGAGGGCGCAGTCCATCACCACGAGGCGCACGGATTCAGCGGCGATCCGCCCGGCGATCTCCTCGACGCGGCCCTTGCCGAGATAGGTCGAGGGCCGGATCGCCTGAACGGCGAGCATCAGGCGGTCGACCACGTCGAGATCAATGGCGGCGGCGAGGCCCACCGCCTCGTCGAGGCGCGCCGCCAGCGGCCGCCCGGCGCCCGGACGCGCCCCGTCGGGATTGCGGCGAACCTGATAGGGGCCGATCACGAGGGTGCGGGTCTCGGCGGCGATCGTGCCTTCCGGCTCCGCCATCTGCTGCAGCCGGATCTCGCCCGGCAGCCGGTCGTCACGTCGGGCGTCGCCCGGGATCCGTGGTTCCATCAAAACCGGTTCTCACGCGCATCGTTGAGACGTCCGGGGCACCGGACCGCCATCGCCGCGGCGGTCGCGTCCGGAGCCTCGGCCCGAACCGCGCCGCGACGGCGATCGATGACAGATTGGAAGCGTCCCGGCCGCAATCAAGCGGCCGGGTCTCCGATGGGCGGGGCGCGCGGCCCTCAGCCCTTCTCGGCCCCCTCCTCCCCCTGCTCGAAGAGCTGCACCGGATGTCCGGGCATGATCGTCGAAATCGCGTGCTTATAGACCAGCTGGGAATGTCCATCCCGCCGCAGAAGCACGCAGAAATTATCGAACCAAGTCACTACGCCCTGCAGCTTGACGCCGTTGACCAGGAAGATCGTGAGAGGAATCTTGTTCTTGCGGACGTGGTTGAGAAAAGTGTCCTGCAGATTTTGCGCGCGCTCGCCCGCCATTCTTCTTATCCTTGTGAACCCGCTGCCGGCCCCGGATGACGGGTCGCTCCGTTGATTTTTGCGGGCCGCGCCGCGCGCGACCCCGGACCTGCTGCACCCTATTACACGGTGAAGGTCGGTCTTGCGCAAGAGGTATCCGGCGCAGGCGTGGCATCCGGCCACGCCGCAGCAAGTCCTAGCAGGCTCGTGCCCCGCCCGCATTCCCAAATGCAGGCGGGGTGCGATCCTCAGGCGCCGATGCCGAGCGACTTGAGCTTGCGGTGCAGGGCGGAGCGCTCCATGCCGATGAACTCGGCGGTGCGCGAGATGTTGCCGGAGAAGCGGGCGATCTGCGCGATGAGGTACTCGCGCTCGAAGATCTCCCGCGCCTCCCGGAGCGCGAGGCTCATCAGCTTCTCGCCTCCCGCCCCGCTCGGCGTGGTGGGGACGAGGGCGCCGACCTCGGTCGGCAGCATCTCGGTCGTCACCTCGGTCTCGGGATCCCCCTGCGTCAGGATCATCAGGCGCTCGACGTTGTTGCGCAGCTGCCGGACGTTGCCGGGCCAGTCGTGCGACTGCAGCACCGCCATGGCGTCGGAGGCGATCCGGCGCTGGGGCAGGCCGGTCGCGGTCGAGATCTGCTCCATGAAGAAGCCGATCAGCTCAGGCACGTCCTCGCGGCGCTCGGCCAGGGGCGGCACCCGGATCGGCACCACGCTGAGACGGTGGAAGAGGTCCTCCCGGAAGCGCCCGCCCGCGATCTCCTCGGCGAGGTCGCGCGAGGAGGAGGAGATGATGCGCACGTCGACATGCACCCGGGTGGTGCCGCCGACCCGCTGGAAGTTCTGGTCGACGAGGACCCGCAGGATGCGGTTCTGGGTCTCGCGGGGCATGTCCGCGACCTCGTCGATGTAGAGGGTGCCCCCATGGGCCTCCTCCAGCGCGCCGACCCGGCGGGGGCGCCCGTCCGCGGCCTCGACCCCGAACAGCTCCGCCTCCATGGTCTCGGGCGTTATCGTGGCGGCGTTGATCACCACGAAGGGCCCGTTCGCGCGGGTGGAGGCGGCGTGGAGGGTGCGGGCCGAGAGTTCCTTGCCGGAGCCCGGGGCGCCCGAGATCATCACCCGGGCGTTGGTGGGCGCCACCCGCTCGATGGTCTGGCGCAGCTGGTTGATGGCGACCGAGCCGCCGACGATGCGGCTCGCCTGTCCCGAGCGGGCCTTGAGGTCGCGCACCTCGCGCTTCAGGCGCGAGGCTTCGAGGGCCCGCTCGGCCACCAGGATCAGCCGGTCGGCCTTGAACGGCTTCTCGATGAAGTCGTAGGCGCCCGCCTTGATGGCCGAGACCGCGGTCTCGATGTTGCCGTGGCCCGAGATCATCACCACGGGCAGGTCCGGGGCCTGCGCCTTGACGACGTCGAGCACCTGCAGCCCGTCGAGGCGGGAGCCCTGGAGCCAGATGTCGAGGAAGACGAGGTGCGGACGGCGCTGCTCGATCGCGGCGAGCGCCTCGTCGGACGACCCGGCCGTGCGGGTGCGGTGGCCCTCGTCGTCGAGGATGCCCGCCACGAGGTCGCGGATGTCGGCCTCGTCATCGACGATCAGGATGTCGGCGCTCATCGCTCACGGCCTCCCCGCGCTGCGGGTGTCCTGCCCTGCGGCCGCACCCTGGTTGTCTGATCTCATCGGCTTGTCCGGGGCCTGCGCCACCGGGCGGAGCGGGAGCGGCCTCACGCGGCCCCCTCCCGGGGACGGCCCGGGCCGTCGCCCGGCTCGTCGCGCCGGACCTCGCGCAGCAGGCGCATGCGGACCTGCCCGCCCCGCCCCGCCGGGTTGTCGTTGAGTTCGATGCCGCCGCCGTGCTCTTCCAAGACCTTGCTCACGATCGCCAGCCCGAGGCCGGTGCCCCCTTCGCGGGTCGTCATATAGGGTTCGAGCAGCCGCTGGCGCCCTTCGGCGGGAAATCCTTTGCCGGTGTCGGTGATCTCGATCACGACGCTCTCCCCCTCCTCCACCAGCCGCACCGTGATGCGGCCGCGCCCGCGCTCCGCCTCGGGCACCGCCTGCACCGCCTCGACGGCGTTCTTGAGGATGTTGGTGACCGCCTGCGCCAGCAGGCGGGTGTCGAAGGCGGCGCTGACCCGGGCGCCCTCCCCCTCCATCGCGAAGTCGATGTCGGGATGCGCCACCCGCATCATGAACAGGTTCTGCTTCACGGTCTCGGTCAGGTCGTTCCGGGCGATCGCCGGCTTGGGCATCCGCGCGAACGACGAGAACTCGTCGACCATCCGCTTGATGTCGTCGACCTGGCGCACGATCGTGGCGGTGCACTGCTCGAACACGTCCTTGTCGGTGGTGATGACCTTGCCGTACTTGCGCCGGATGCGCTCGGCCGAGAGCTGGATCGGGGTCAGCGGGTTCTTGATCTCGTGGGCGATGCGCCGGGCGACGTCGGCCCAGGCGGAGGTGCGCTGCGCGGTGACGAGATCGGTGATGTCGTCGAGGGTGACGACGTAGCCGCGGTCGTCCCCCTGCGCCTGCTCGCTCGTCACCCGCACGTCGATGGTGCGTTCGCGGCCGTTGCGGGTGATCTGGATCTGCTGCTGCATCGGGCGCAGGCGCGCCTCCCCCTTCTCGCCGAACACCTCGGCGAGTTCGGGCACCGCGAGGCGCAGGGGCGTGCCGACGAGGTCCTGGGGCTTGCGCCCGAGCATGCGCTCGGTGGAGGGGTTGGCGATGGTGATGACGCCGTTCGCGTCGATCCCGAGCACGCCGGCCGGGACTCCCGCCAGCACCGCCTCGGTGAAGCGGCGGCGGCGGTCGATCTGGTCGCGGGCCTCGACCAAGCCGTCATGCTGGCGGCGCAGCTCCTGGGTCATCTTGTTGAAGCTCTCGCCCAGGTGCTGGAGGTCGCCCTCCGTCTTGCGGAAGGGCACCTGCGCGTAGAAGTTGCCGGAGGCGACCTGATCGGCGGCGTTGATCAGGCGCCGGATCGGCGCGACGAACCGGTTGGCGAAGTTGAGCCCGAACCAGACCGCCGACAGGAGCGCGATCAGGGCGATCAGCGCGAACATGCTGGCGAAGGCGATCTGCACGCTGCGCCGGCCGGCATCGATGGTGAGGAACTCCGCCGCCGCCGCCCGCGACACGCCCGGGAACTCCACGGCGAGGCGCGTCACCTCCCGCTCGATCAGCAGGAAGGAATCGCCGTAGGCCGGCAGCTTCATGAGCGCGCCGAACACCCGGCCCTCCCGGGGGAGCAGGCAGGTCGGGTCGGCGGACTTCGCCGCCTCCTCGAAATCCGCCGCGGAGGGCAGCGGCGGGTTCTTGAGCACGTCGATATTGGCCCGCGCCACGGTCTCGTCGGCCGAGCGCATGATGCGGGCGATCGGCAGCCCGAGGGAACTCGCCCGCGCGGTGAGGAAGTTCTCGAACCACGCCCGCTCCACCTCGAAGGCGGGCCGGGCCCGGGTGAGGTCGTCCGACAGGATCCGCGCCTCGCGGGCGAGGCTCTGGCACTGGTTGGTGAGATAGGCGTCGGCGACGTCGACCGACATCAGCACGACGTTGCGCATCCGGTCGGAGAACCAGGGGGAGAGCCCCCGCTCCAGGGTGATGGAGGCCACGACCGCGAGCAGGATCGTCGGCAGGGTGGCGATGAGGCTGAACAGGCCGACGATGCGGGTGTGCAGCCGCGCCACCCGGGCATTGGCCCGCCGCGCCCGCAGGAAGACCCGGGCCTCCCAGACGATCACCACCACGAGGCCGATCACCAGGGCCACGTTGCCGAGCAGCAGGGTGACGACGACGTTGTGGGTCGGCGCGATCGCGGTGGCGCCGACGAGGATCAGGAAGGTGGCGAGCGCCAGCGCGAGCGCCACGCCGACGACGAGGGCCCCGAACAGGCCGGGCCCCCGCGGGGCAGCCTCCGGCGGGGAGCCGGAGGCTTGAGCCCCGGGAGGGTGAACGCGGCGCGACAGCAACATGCGTGATGCAAGGCCACTACAGTGTGGCGAAATTAATACGGGACCGCGGCCGGTATGGCACGCGGTCCCGTGAGACGGACCGGAATCGGAGGAACGGTGGGGATCCGGCCCGGGCTCGTCGGGCCTGCGGGCCGCTTCAGGGCACCGTCCTGCGCCGGGTGCCTGCCCGCGTCAGGCCGCCTGATTCGTGCGGGCGCGGCGCGCGATGGGCTTCTGGCCGAGGCCGATGCTCTTGGCGAGTTCGGACCGCTGGGCGGCATAGTTCGCCGCGACCATGGGATAGTCCGGCGGAAGGCCCCACTTGGTGCGGTACTGCTCGGGCGTCAGGCCGCGTCCCGCGAGGTGACGCTTGAGCGTGCGGTAGCGCCGGCCGTCCTCCAGACTGATGAGATAATCCGGGGTGATGGTCTTCCTGATCGGCACCGGGGGGCTCAGCTTCTCCGGCTGGGGCGCCGCCGGGGCGCCGAGATGGGCCACCGTCTCGTGCACGCTGCGGATCAGGCCGGCGAGCTCACCCACGGGCACCGAATTGTTCGACACGTAGGCCGACACGATGTCGGACACGAGTTCAATGGTCAGGGGGGCGTCGGTCTGATTCTCGGAATTCATCGTCATCCTCGCGGAACTGCGTACCCCATCCAATGGGTCGGATGTTACGCGAGATGCGGTCAACTTCAAGGTCCTGCAGAACAGAAACGATCGGGATATGCTTGCGGACGGTTCAGTTTCGTAACGTCAATCGGCTCGAACCGACCTGCCGGACCAATGCGGCCGGCGCATAATGCCAAGCTCCGGCGCGCCGGCCGGAGCGAGGCCCGGCGGGCGGGGAAACGATCGCATCCTCAATCACTTGCCCGATCGTATGGCATAAGCCGTATGGGCTATGCCGTTTCGCCATACGGATTAGACCTGACGGCGGGGTGTGACTGGCCCGCCGCAGGCCGGCGAAGAATCTGAAAAGTCGAAATGTCGCCGGACTTTGCAGGGGATTTCGGTCTAGGGTGAGGTCTGCGGTTACCTGCGGAGCGTGCATGGCGGAATCAGCCGGGCCAACCGGCGGTCTTCCTGGCTCCGCGGAGAAAGCGGTCGTGGTTGGGGGACGTTTCAAAGATGACGAAGCGAAAGGATCGCTCGCAGGTCGGTGGTGAGAAGAAGAGCCGGACTCGCAAGACGCCGAAGGCTCTGCCGTCGACGTGGCGCGCACGCCGTCGCGTGCTGACGGCCGGCGAGATTTCGGACGAGTATCACGGCCATCCGGGCGCTTCGGCCAACGACAACATGAAGTTGTATTCCCGAAAGCGGCTCTACTGCGTGACCGCTTCGCCCGAGGAGGCGGCGCTGCCCTGCGCCTGAAGCATGGCTGTGGGCGGCGCGGCCGGACCGCGCCTGCCCGATCGCGCTGCGACGAAATGTCCTCGGCACCCGAAGGACCGCACGGTCTCGACGGGCGCGGCTCAAGGACTGCGATCCCGGCCTCCGGGCGCCGGAGATCGGATCATCGCCCGGGACGCTCTCCATGGCTGAAAGCGTTGCGCGGCCCGCAATCACCGGGAGCGGGCGCCGGAACTCTCCCCGGCCGCCGTCTCGAGACGCTTCCGGAACCAGTTGAGGCTCGGACGCGTCCCATGGCACGGCCCGATGGGCTTCAGCGCGGCGTGCGGAAGACCTGAAGGTCGAGGTCGCGCACCTTCTTGCGCAGGGTGTTCCGGTTCACGCCGAGCAGCTCCGCCGCGCGGATCTGGTTGCCGCGGGTCGCCGCGAGCGCCGCGCCGATGAGTGGTCCCTCGATCTCCCGCAGCACCCGGTGATAGAGGCCGGGCGGCGGCAGCGTGTCCCGGAAGCCCGAGAAGTAATCGGCGAGGTGCCGCTCCACCGCCGCCGAGAGCCCCTCCCCCTCGGCCGCGCCCTTGCGGGCCGCGCCGTTGCCCTGGGCGGGGGCGGCGAGCGGCAGCGTGTCGAGTTCCGCCTCGATCACCGGCCCGGTGATCGTCTCCTGCGGGTAGAGCGCCGCGAGGCGCCGCACGAGGTTCTCGAGCTCGCGCACGTTGCCGGGCCAGCGGTAGCGCTTGAGGCGCTCCATGGCGTCGGCGTCGAGCTGCTTGCGGCTCAGACCCTCGCGCTCGACCAGGGTGAAGAAGTGGCGCACGAGGTCCGGCACGTCCTCGGTGCGCTCGCGCAGGGCCGGCAGGCGCAGCGGCACCACGTTGAGGCGGAAGAACAAGTCCTCGCGGAAGATGCCCTGCTGGATCGAGACCCGCAGATCCTTGTTGGTCGCCGCGATGATGCGCACGTTGGTCTTGATCGGCACCCGCCCGCCGACCGTGGTGTACTCGCCCTGCTGCAGCACCCGCAGGAGCCGGGTCTGGGCCTCCATCGGCATGTCGCCGATCTCGTCGAGGAACAGGGTGCCGCCCTCGGCCTGCTCGAAGCGCCCGGCCGAGCGGGCGGTGGCGCCCGTGAAGGCACCCTTCTCGTGGCCGAACAGCTCGGATTCGATGAGGTCGCGCGGGATCGCCGCCATGTTGACGGGCACGAAGGGTCCGGAGCGGCGGCGGCCGTAATCGTGCAGCGCGCGGGCGACCAGCTCCTTGCCGGTGCCGGACTCGCCCGTGATCATCACCGTGAGGTCGGTGGGCATCAGCCGCGCCAGGGAGCGGTAGATCTCCTGCATGGCGGGCGAGCGCCCGACGAGGGGAATGTCCTCGTTCTCGGGCGCGGCGCCCGGCGCCGCGTTGCCCCGCGGCCGCGACAGGGCGCGCCCGACGATGGCGGTGAGTTCCTTCAGGTCGAAGGGCTTGGGGAGATACTCGTAGGCGCCGCGCTCCGAGGCCCGGATCGCCGTCATGAAGGTGTTCTGCGCGCTCATGACGATGATCGGCAGGTCCGGCCGTACCCGCTTGATGCGCGGCAGCAGGTCGAAGGCGTTCTCGTCGGGCATCACCACGTCGGTGATGACGAGATCGCCGTCGCCCTGCGCCACCCAGCGCCAGAGGGTGGCGGCGTTGCCCGTCGAGCGCACCTCGTAGCCGGCGCGCGAGAGCGCCTGGTTGAGGACGGTGCGGATGGCGGCGTCGTCGTCCGCGACGATGATGTGTCCGTTCGGCATGGGGCTACTCGACATCCGGGGCCGATTCGCGCCCGTCGCGGGCGTGGGACATCGGCAGGAGAACGCGGAAGGTGGTGCGGCGGGGGGCGGGGTCGCACTCGACGATGCCGCCGTGGTCGCCGACGATCTTGGCGACGAGGGCGAGGCCGAGGCCCGACCCCTGAGCCTTGGTGGTGACGAAGGGATCGAACAGGTCGGGCAGGAGGTCGGCGCTGACGCCCGGGCCGTTGTCGCGCACTGCCACCTCGATCGGCAGGCTCACCCGCTCGCGCGAGCCCGGCACCTGCAGGCGCAGGCCGGTGCGGAAGGCGGTCGAGAGGGTGATCTCCCCGTCGACCGCGTCCGCGCCGATCGCCTCGGCGGCGTTCTTCACGAGGTTGAGGATCACCTGGATGAGCTGGTCGCGGTTGCCGAGCACCGGCGGCAGCGAGGGATCGTAGTTCTCGACGAAGCGGATGTGACGGGCGAAGCCCGACTGGGCCGAGCGCTTCACCTGGTCGAGCACGCCGTGGACGTTCACCGGCCCGCGCTCCACCGGCCGCTCGTCCCCGAACAGCTCCATGCGCTCGACGAGGCGCACGATGCGGTCGGATTCGTCGCAGATCAGGCGGGTGAGCAGGCGGTCGTCCTCGCTGCCGGATTGTTCGAGGAGCTGCGCGGCGCCCCGGATGCCGGCGAGCGGGTTCTTGATCTCGTGGGCCAGCATGGCGCCGAGCGCCACCATCGAGCGGGCCGCCTGCCGGTGGGTGAGCTGGCGGTTCATCTTGTCGGCGATGGTGCGCTCCTGGAGCATCAGCACCACCATGTCGTCGTCGAGATAGGTCGCGAAGACGTCGACGCTGCGCTCGATGCCCGAGCGCGGCGAGCCCAGCTCCACCCGGTACTCGCTCACGCTGGAGTGCCGCCGCCGCACCTCGTTCACGAGGGCGATGATCGGCGAGGAGAACGGGATGATGTCGCGCAGACGCTGGCGCTGCATCAGCCGGCGCGAATGGTCGAAGAAGTGCTCCGCGGCCATGTTGACCTGGAGGATGCGCTCGTCCGGCCCGATCGTGAGCACGGGCAGGGGCAGCGCGTTGATGATCGCGTCGTTCGTGGGGGCGTTCATCGCCGGGCGCCTCCCGGCAGCGACGCGGGGAGAGCCGCGCGCGGGCTCGTCGGGGAGCGTGGCCGAATCATCGGCGAGACCCTTTCTCATGCCGCCTGCTTCGCAGCCGGTGCCGCCCGACCTGCGGCCGAAGCCGTCGAACCGGCGAAGGCCCGGTGAAGCAGCTGCCGCGCCTCGGCCGGGTCGGTGGTGGTGACGAGCCGGGCCCGCTCGGGGGCCGGGAGGCCCCCGGCATGGTCCGCATAGGCGGCGAGATGCTTGCGGGCGTGGCGCACGCCCATCGCCACGCCGTAGAGCGCGAGCAGGCCTTCGTAATGCTCCGCCGCGAGGTCCGCCCGCTCGGCCCCCGACAGGACGGGCGCTTCCCGGCCCTGCAAGCCGGCCGCCACCGCGCCCACGAGCCAGGGCCGCCCGACCGCCGCCCGCCCGATCATCACGGCGGCGGCGCCGGACGCGGCGAGGCAGGCCCGCGCCGTCTCCAGGCCGTCGACGTCGCCATTCGCCACCACGGGGATCGCCACCGCCTCGACCACCGCGCGGATCGCCGCCCAATCGGCCCGGCCGGTGTAGAATTGCTGCCGGGTGCGGCCGTGCACCGTGACGGCGGACAGGCCGAGATCCTCGGCCCGCCGGGCCAGTTCCGGGGCGTTGAGGGCGGCATGGTCCCAGCCGAGCCGCATCTTGACGGTGACCGGCACCGAGACCGCCCCGCGCACCGCCGCGAGCAGACGCGCCGCGTGGTCGAGGTCGCGCATCAGCGCCGAGCCCGCCTCGCCGCCCGTCACCTTCTTGGCCGGGCAGCCCATGTTCACGTCGATCACGTCGGCGCCGTTGGCCTCGGCGAGGCGGGCCCCCTCCGCCATCCAGCGCGGGTCGCAGCCGGCGAGCTGCACGATGTGCGGCAGCACCCCCTCGCCCTCCGCCCGCAGCCGCGCCTCCTCGGTGCCGCGGGCGAGATCCTCGGCCGCCACCATCTCGGAGACGACCGCGGTGGCGCCGAGCCGGCGGGCGATCCGGCGCAGATGCAGGTCGGTGACGCCCGACAGCGGCGCCAGCAGGGCGCCCGGCAGACGCCCGCCCGCCCTCGATCCGGATGGCAGCGCTGTCACCCTGCTCTCGTCCCCCGACGCGCTCAAATAATGATCACTCGTCATTCTGCACAACAAATAGCCAAAACCGGGCCGCGCGCAAGCGGAGATGCCGCGGTGCGCCCCGATTTGATTTTGCGTCGCACCCCGCCTAGGAAGCGGGCTTCCTCGGGAAACCGGTTTCCCGCCCGAAGCCTGTGAAAGATCCGGTCCATGTCCGAGACTGCCGCGGTGGTCGTCGCTGCTGGCCGCGGCATCCGCGTCGGCGGCGGCACCCCCAAACAATATCGCCGCGTCGGTGGCAAGGCGGTGCTGACCCGGACGCTGGAGGCGCTGGCGCGCCATCCCGGGCTCGCCCGGATCCAGGTGGTGATCGCTCCCGACGCGGCGGCCTTCTACGGCGAGTGCCTCGGCGACCTCGCCCCCGGCCACGCCGCCAAGCTCCTGCCCCCGGTGGAGGGCGGCGCCACCCGGCAGCTCTCGGTGCGGGCGGGCCTGGAGGCCCTCGCCGGGGCCGGGGCTCCGTCCCTGGTCCTCGTCCACGACGCCGCCCGCCCCTTCGTGGACGCGGCGCTGATCGACCGGGCCGTCGCGGCGGCCCGCGCCCACCGGGCCGCGGTGCCCGGCATCCCGGTCACCGACACGATCAAGCGGATCGACCCGCAGGGCCTCGTCGTCGAGACCCCGCCCCGGGAGGCCCTGCGCGCCGTGCAGACGCCCCAGGCCTTCGCCTTCGCGCCGCTGCTCGATGCCCATCGGAGCGCCGCCGCGCAGGGGCTCGACGGCTTCACGGATGACGGGGCGCTCGCCGAATGGGCAGGGCTCCCCGTCGCTTTGTTCGAGGGCGACGTCCGCAACCGCAAGATCACCCAGGCCGCCGATCTCGACGAGGCGGACCGTGCCTTCGGCGGCGCGGCCGCCTCCGACGATGCCGCGGCGCCGGCCAGCCTCGCCTCAGGAGCTTCCATGACCCTCGTCACCCGTCTCGGCACCGGCTTCGACGTGCATGCCTTCACCGAGGGCGACCATGTCTGGCTCGGGGGCGTGCGCATTCCGGCCGATCGCGGCGTGCTCGCCCATTCGGATGGCGACGTGGTGCTGCACGCGCTCACCGACGCGATCCTCGGCGCCCTGGCGGACGGCGACATCGGCGTGCATTTCCCGCCGAGCGATCCCCGCTGGCGCGGCGCCTCCTCGGACCAGTTCCTGGCCGACGCGGTCGCCCGCGTGGCGGCCCGCGGCGGCGTGATCGACCATCTCGACGTGACGGTCCTGTGCGAGCAGCCCCGCATCGGCCCGCACCGGGAGGCGATCCGCGCCCGCATCGCCGAGGTCGCGGGCGTCCCGGTGAGCGCCGTCTCCATCAAGGCGACGACGACCGAGAAGCTCGGCTTCGTCGGCCGCGCCGAGGGCCTCGCCGCCCAGGCCGCCGCGACGATCCGCCTGCCGTAGGGTCCGACGGGGCGCCGTGGCGCCTGCCATGCGCTGGACGAAGCCCCCGGGCGAGGTCGCGGGTCCTTGTCTTGTCGGCGGTCCCGGCGGAGAACCTGTCGCGACTTGCCAACATCACAACTTGCCGACATCACAAGGAGGCCCGATGATCGCGGACACCGCCCTCATCGCCCGCGCGGGCGTGCTGATCGCCGCCTATCGCGAGCGCCATCGCCGCATCGTCACGGCCGAATCCTGCACCGGCGGCCTGCTCGCGGCGCTGCTCACGGAGGTGGCAGGCTCCTCCGCCGTGGTGGAGCGGGGCTTCGTCACCTACTCGAACGAGGCCAAGGCCGAGATCCTGGGCGTCGAGTTCGGCCTGATCTCCGAGCACGGCGCGGTGAGCGAGCCCGTGGCCCGCGCCATGGCGGAGGGCGCGCTCGCCCATTCGCGGGCCGACGTGGCGCTCGCCATCACGGGCATCGCCGGCCCCTCGGGGGCGACGGCGACGAAGCCCCTGGGCCTCGTGCATTTCGGCCTCGTCACCTCCGGGCGCACCCGGCGCCACCTGGAGCGCCGCTACGGCGATCTCGGCCGGGCCGAGGTGCGCCGCAAGGCGGTGGAGGATGCGCTCGGGCTGCTGGAGGCGGCACTGACCGAGGTGTGATACGGTTTCCGGAAGATCACTTTCGGAAACCGTATCACGAGCCCGCGCGGCGCCTGAGCGAGGCCGGTTTCCGCATCGCGAAGCGATCATCCGGAAACCGTATGAGGCGGCTGCCGGGGAGCCCACCTCCGGCGCGCGACCTTTCCCTTGCTCCCGGACACGAGAGACCTGGACCACCGCGGAACGCTGCGGCGGAGATCCGAGGCCGGCGCAGATTCGCGCGGCCGTCGAGGCCGGTGAATATGCTTCCACCAGCGAGGTCGTGCGTGAGCCGTGCGGCTCTGGTCGGGACGACGGCAGTTGCGGGAGCACGAATTGGCGCAGCTGCGGCAGGCGTGGGATGCCAGGAAGGCGAGCGGCCCGCAGGGTGCGGTCGATCTCGCCGACCGATCGGCCTGACGAATCCGGCTGCCGCCGAGCGGATCGACGAGCGCACGCGGCAAGTCGCCGAGCAGCCGCGCATGGATCCGCGCCGGCCGGACATCCGGGCGAGCGCGCATCCTGGTCGAGGCGCCCTGTCCGATCCCTCTACGAAACCGCCCGGATACGGATCTGGGCCCGGTGAGCCGGGTCGAGACCGTCGCCATCGTCGATGGCCGCCGGGACTTGGCTGGCGAGCCGCTCTGAGCGCGGAACGCTCACGTGCCCCCGACGCGGGCGTAGCGTTCGCAGGCGCGGCTTGGGCCCGGCCTCACGCGCGGGCGTAGATCCGGTCCGCCCGGCTCTCGAACGCGTCCGTGAACTTGCGGAAGGCGTGGTCGAACATCTTGCCCATGAGGAGCCCGAGGGCGAGACTCTTGAACTCGTAGGTGATGTAGAACTCCACCGCGCAACCGCCGTTCGGCGCCTCGCGGAAGGTCCAGCGGTTCTCCAGATGCCGGAACGGGCCGTTGATGTACTCGGCCACGATGCGCCGGTTCGGCCGGTCGAGCTGCACCCGGGTGGTGAAGCGCTCCGAGATCGCCTTGTAGCCGACGCTCATCTCGGCGACCAGGACCTCCGTCTCCTCCGGGCCCGGCTGGCGGCGCAGCACGCGCAGGCCCTCGCAGAGCGGCAGGAACTCGGGGTAGCGCTCGACATCGGCGACGAGGTCGAACATGTCGTCCGGGCTGTGCCGGACGGTGCGCGTGGTGCGGAAGCTCGGCATCGATCAGGCGGTCGCGAGCCGGTCGAGCCGGGCTTGGCGGAGCCGGGCGAAATCCGATCCCGCATGGTGGGAGGAGCGCGTCAGCGGCGTCGCCGACACGAGGAGGAAGCCCTTGGCATAGGCCGTGGTCTCGTAGGCGCGGAACTCGTCCGGCGGCACGAAGCGCTTGACCGGATGGTGCTTCTTCGTCGGCTGCAGGTACTGGCCGATGGTGATGAAGTCGACGTCGGCCGAGCGCAGGTCGTCCATGAGCTGCAGCACCTCGTTCCGCTCCTCGCCGAGGCCCACCATGATGCCGGACTTGGTGAACATGGTGGGGTCGAGTTCCTTCACCCGCTGCAGGAGCCGCATCGAGTGGAAGTAGCGGGCGCCCGGCCGCACCGTGAGGTAGCGGGAGGGCACGGTTTCGAGGTTGTGGTTGAACACGTCGGGCTTGGCCGCGACCACCACCTCCAGCGCCCCGTCCTTGCGCAGGAAGTCGGGGGTGAGCACCTCCACCGTCGTGCCGGGGCTGGCCGCCCGGATGGCGCCGATCACCGCCGCGAAATGGCCTGCGCCCCCGTCCTTGAGGTCGTCGCGGTCCACGGAGGTGATCACCACGTGGGAGAGGCCGAGCCGGGCCACCGCGTCGGCGACGCGGGCGGGCTCCTCGCCGTCGAGGGCCTGAGGCAGGCCGGTGCGCACGTTGCAGAAGGCGCAGGCCCGCGTGCAGGTGTCCCCCATGATCATGAAGGTGGCGTGCTTCTTCTCCCAGCACTCGCCGATATTGGGGCAGCCCGCCTCCTCGCAGACCGTGACGAGCCCGTGCTCGCGCACGATGCGGTTGGTCTCGGCCCAGCCGGGGGAGCCCGGCGCCTTGACGCGGATCCAGTCGGGCTTGCGCTGGATCGGCTGATCGGGCCGGTGCGCCTTCTCCGGGTGGCGCGGACGCGCATCGTTGGCGAGGAGATCGAGGACGACGGCCATGGGTGATCCGGACGCGGCGCCCGCCCCATGGGACGCCGAGGCCCTGACTTAAGGGCTTGCCGACGATTGGGCAAATGGGGCGTGACGGGCTGCCGCGCCGTCAGCCGGGCGCGGGTAGCGGCGCCCCGCGCCCGGAGGCCGGGTCAGTAGCTCCGCTGCCCGCGCACCGCCCGGACGATGGTGATCACGATCACGGCCCCGATCGTGGCCGAGATCAGGTTGCGCCAGAACCCGAAGATCGGGATGTGGAACTGCGCCGCCAGGAAGTTGCCGACCACGCCGCCGATGATGCCCAGCACGATGTTGGCGAACAGGCCCATGTTCGCCGAGGTGAACTGCTCCGCGAGCCAGCCCGCGATCGCCCCGATGATGATGGCCATGACGAGCCCGACGCCCGGTTGACCGAGCGCTCCGTAGACGTGACCGTCCATATGATCCTCTCCGCCCTGGTTGATCGATCCGCTGCCGCAGGGATCCGGCTCCGGCGGGCGCCGTTCCGGCCGGAACGGTCCCGTCCGCGGCGATGCCCCGTCGTCCCTGATTCACCGGCATCCGTCCCGCCGGGCACGTCCCGGCGGCGAAAGCGTGGCCGGCTGGCAGATGGTGTCCGCCCCGGCGCCGGTCAATATTGCGGCACGGTCCGGCTCTCCACCAGGGGTGCCTCCATGCGGAAATGCAGCCCCGCGGGCGCGAAGTCGAAGCGGATGTCGGCCCCGCACTGCATGGTCAGCACCCGCTGCAGCAGGGTCGAGCCGAAACCCCGGCGGGTGGGCTCCCGGGCCGGCGGGCCGCCGCGCTCGGTCCAGTCGAGCTGGAGCCGCCGGCCCCCCTCCGCCGCCGTCACCTGCCATCGCACGGCGATGCGCCCCTCCGGCACCGAGAGCGCCCCGTGCTTGGCGGCGTTGGTGGTGAGTTCGTGGATCGCCATCCCGGTCGGCACCGCGAGATCCGCCGTGAGATCCACCGTCGGCCCGTCGAGGGCGATGCGCCGCCCCGCCTCGTCGTTGTAGGGGCCGAGTTCGTTCTCCAGCATCTCCTGGAGCGAGGCCATCTGCCAGTAATCGTCGGTGAGGAGGTTGTGCGTCTTGGCGAGCGAGATCACCCGGGCCGAGAAGCTCTGGTAGAATTCGTCGACGCTGGTGGCCGAGCGGGCGGAGGCGCCGAGCAGGGCCTGCACGGTGGCGAGCGTGTTCTTCACCCGGTGGTGCAGCTCGCGGATCAGCAGGGTCTGGCGCTCCGCGGTCTGCTGGCGCTCGTGCAGATAGGCCGCGGCCTCCCGCTGGCGCCGCCGCGCCCGAACCGCGAAGCGCGCGGCCGTCACCAGGGTCGCCGGATGGAAGGGCCGCTCGAGCAGCGTCACGTTGCCGAGCGCGTCCGTCAGCCGCGCATCGGGGGGCGATCCGCGCAGGGTCAGCAGCAGGAACGGATAATCCGACCAGGGCTGCTGGCCGGCGATCCAGGCCGCGAGGTCCCGCCGGTCGGCGGCCCGCAGGGCCTCCTCGGTCACGACGGCGCAGCTTCCGGAATCGAGGCGGGTGAGGAGGTCCGGCAGGTCCGCGCAGATCACGGACCGCAGGCCCCCCTCCGCCAGGATGTCGCGGGCCACGACGGCGTCGCGCCCCGCGGGGGCCAGGATCAGGACGGGCGGATCACTGTCTTTCATCGCCGTCCCATTCGGCCACGTTCTGGTCAGCCATGTCCTGTTCGGCCATGTCCTGTTCGGCCATCAGGCGGTCCGGGTCCCCATCGTAGGTCGGAACGCCCGTGAGCACGCCCCGGAAGGCGGCGAGCGGCTCGCCCACCCGCAAACCGCCGCTCTCGATGCGGAGTTCCCGGATCGCCGATTCGTGCGGGCCCACGCGCTTCTTGACCACCGAGACCGCCCGCCGCAGCTCTCCCGCCGCCTCGAAGAACCGGAACAGGACGATGGTGTCGCTGAGATAGGTGAGGTCGATCGGGGTCGACATCGGCCCGACGAGGCCGTGCTGGGCGAGCACCAGGAGGGTCGTGACCCCCTGCTGGTTCAGGTAGGTCAGGATCTCGTGCATGTGGAGCAGCAGGTACTGCTCCTCCGGCATGGCGTTGTGATAGCCGGTGAGCGAGTCGATCAGCACGATCCGGGCGTCGTCCCGCTCCACCGCGTCGCGCACGCGGATGGCGAGTTCCCCGGGCGAGATCTCGGCCGGGTCGATCTGCTCCACCGTCAGCAGGCCCGACGCGCAATAGGGCTCGATCTCCATGCCGAGCCCCCGGGCACGGCGCATCAGCACGTTCGTCGCCTCGTCGAAGTTCAGGATCAGCGCGTGCTCGCCTCGCTTCAGCGCGCTCGTCACGAAGGCGAGGGCGCTCGACGACTTGCCGACGCCCGAGGGGCCGAGCAGCATCGTGCTGGTGCCCCGGTCGAGCCCGCCGCCGAGCAGCGCGTCGAAGGCCGCGATGCCGCAGCCGATCCGCTCATCCGGGAAGGGATGGCCGTGCTCGGACGCGACCAGCCGCGGGAAGATCGACAGCCCGCCCCGGCGGATGACGAAGTCGTGGTAGCCGCCCCGGAAGGCGGTCGCCCGCATCTTGATCACCCGCAGGCGCCGCCGCTCGCCGCCGTAGAGCGGGGCGAGCTGCTCCAGGCGGATCACCGCGTGGCAGAGGCTGTGCAGGTTGAGATCGTCCTGCTCGGCGGTGATGTCGTCGAGGAGGAGCGCCGTGGTGTCGTGGATGAGGAGGTAGCTGCGCAGCGCCAGCACCTGGCGCCGGAACCGCAGCGAGCCCTGCGAGAGCAGCCGGATCTCCGAGAGGCTGTCGACCACCACCCGCTGCGGCTTGATGCGGTCGATCTCCGCGATGGCCAGCCGCACGGTCTCGCCGAGTTCGAGGTCGGAGGAATGGACGAGGCTCTGCTGCTGCGACGGATCGAGGCTCAGCTCCGGCGGGACCAGCTCGAACACCTCGATGCCGTCGAGCGACCAGCCGTGCCGCCCGGCGACGTTGAGGAGTTCGCGCCGGCTCTCCGAGAGGGTGATGTACAGGCAGCGCTCGCCCCGGCTCGCCCCGTCGAGCAGGAATTGCAACGCCAGGGTGGTCTTGCCCGAGCCCGGCCGGCCCTCGAGGAGATGAGCCCGGTTGGCCGCGTAGCCCCCGCCCAGGATGGAATCGAGGCCGGGAACGCCAGTGGCGATCCGGCTCGCGTCGTCGGGGGGGGCGGTCATGGGCGGCGCTCGCGGACGGAAATGCCGCCGAGCCCTACCAGATGGCGCCGACGCTTGCATCTCGTCTGCGACGCTTGCACCCGGCCTGCGAGGTATCCTGTATTCCAGGTGACCGCAAGTTCTGATAGCAATCCACGATAATGATGACTGCGGAGGCGATGGATATTCTACCCGTGATGTGCGCCAGAGCACATGCGGGGAGCAAAAATTAGAGCAAAAGTGGAGTAGACGCCATCTGCGAGCGACGCTGAAAACTGCCGCGCTTGCCCTGATCAAGGGGCGTGTGATGTACAATGCTTGGCCACACCGGCACGGGGACGGGTCGATCCACTATACGCATTGCTGCGCGGAGGCGATTGATGCCCTTCCCGCCTTCGAGCCGCCGGCCCCGCCGCGGAACCCCGGCGGACGCCTGCGCCAGGCGGCCGGGGCCGCGGCGGCGGCCCTCGGCCTCGCGACGGCGGCGTTCTGGGTGACGATGCTCAGCACGCCGCCCGTCTCGCGCGCCGCCCTGCCGCCCGATGGCGACCTGTGCCTGAACGCGGGCCACACGGTGCGCACCGTCGTGGATGCGGAGATCGCCCGTCGCGCCCGGATCGGGGCCGCGCCGGGGCAGGCCGAGTTCAACCGCCTGCTGCTCTGGACGCGATCCGCCGAGGGCGCCTGCGCGGCCGGCCGCACCCGGGAGGCCCTGCGGGACTTCAAGGCGCTGGAGCAGATGATCGCCCTGCGCTCCGCCCGGTTCGAACACGACGAGGATTGAGCGGAGGCACCGTCCGAAAGGGGTTGCAAGGGGGCTTGCGCCCGTCCCGCATCCGCGCTTGGCTCGGTCGGACCGACGGAGGCGCGCGTGGGTGGACAGAGGGACGGGCGTGAGGACGGCCTCACCTTCGTGCTGGTGCATGGGGCGTGGCATGGCGGCTGGTGCTGGCGGCGCGTGGCGGACAGGCTCGCGGCGGAGGGCCACCGGGTCTTCACCCCGACCTGCACCGGGCTCGGCGAGCGGGCCCATCTCCTCTCCCGGGCCATCACCCTCGACACCTTCGTGCAGGACGTCGCCGGGGTGATCGCCGCCGAGGAACTCGACGACATCGTCCTCGTCGGCCATTCCTTCGGCGGGCTCGCGGTCAGCGGCGTCGCCGACGCGATGCCGGAGCGCATCCGCCATCTCGTCTACCTGGATTCCCTCCTGGTCGAACCCGGCCGCTCGCCCCTGTCGGCCCTCGCGCCCGAGGTGGCGGAGGCTCGCCGCCGGGCCGCGGCGGAGAGGAGCGGGGGCGTGAGCCTGCCGGTGCCGCCGCCCGAGGTCTTCGGGGTGACCGAGGCCGCCGACGCCGCCTGGCTCGCCCGCCGCCTGACCCCGCACCCGCTCGGCACCTACGAGAGCCCCCTTCATCTGCGGGGCCCGGTCGGCAACGGGCTGCCGCGCACTTACGTCGACTGCACCCGCCCGGCCTACGCCGCCCTCAACGGCGTGAAGGCATGGGTGCGCCGTCAGTCCGGCTGGGGATTCGTCGCCCTGGAGGCGGGGCACGACGCCATGGTGAGCGCGCCCGACGCCCTCACCCGGCTGCTCGTGGAACTCGGGACGTCGCGGCCCTGATCCTCAGCCCATGGTCACGGTGGCCTGAGCGGAATCGATCTCGATCAGCCGCAGCCCGAAGGGGCGGCCCTCCTGCGCCTCCCAGTCGGCGAGGGCGGCATTCACGTGGTCGGGCCCCTGCGCGGCGAGGCTGCGGCGGCCCACCGGCTCCGCCAGGGCATGGGCGACCTCCTCCATCAGCCGCGCGCGGGCCGGCCCGTCCGCCGGGCCGGACGCGTCGAGATAGGTCGCAACGATCCGGTGGGACAGAGCCTCGATCACGGCTTGGTTCACCGACGTCATCGCCATGCGCGCTCTCCCCTGGGTTCCCCGGCTCTGGCGGCCGGTGACCCGTCAACCCGCATCCGGTGCAAGCGTTGCGCTCAGCCGCGCATGGGTTCAGCCGCCCTGGCTCGCGGCGCGGTGGGCCGCGAGGGTGACCACCTCGGCGCTCGGCGGCGCCGCCGGCCGGTCCGGGTGCATCATGAAGATCACGGGGCTGCGAGGCGTGTAGCCGGGATTGCCGCGCAGGTTCAGGAGCGGCTGAAGCTCGACGGCCGTCAGGTCCTGCGCCGTGGCGTCGCGCCAGACATGGCCGGGCGACGCGGTGCGTGCGAAGGGCCACCATGCCCGGCGCACGGTCTCGACCTGCAGCACGAGCTTGCCGGTCAGGGTTCTGCGGAAGTTGAAGCGACCCGTGATGGCCATGACCGATCCCTCGCTCGCGTACCGTGACGCCCGCCCCTCAACACAACCCTAATACTCCCGCTCCGGTTCGCGGTTCCGCCCCAGGCGCTTGGCCGCAGGCCCGACAGCTTCTTTGGCCGCAGGCCCGGCTTGCCTTGAAATTGCCCTCGCGGTGCGGTCGTGCTCCGTCCCGGTTTCGGGGCCGTCGAGGCGACCACAGGGGATGCGGATGCAGAAGCTCGCCTTCGGGGTATTCCTCGTGATGGGCGTCACCAACCTGCTGGCGGTCCAGGCCGGGCTGATGCAGACGGTGGGCCTGCCCTGGCTCGTGGCCTTCCTGGTGGCGATCCCCGTCTTCTACCTGCGCTACGTCGGCTCCATCGCCGGCATCCTCGGCGCCGTGGTGGGCTGGCACTGGTCCCTGCCGGCGGCGATCCTCCTGTTCGCGTGGCCGGCGATCCTCTACGCCGTCCTGCGCGGCGGGAGCGAGCTTCGCGCCCTCGCCGCGCCGCGCCGCCCGGCCTGAAGCCGGATCACTCGTCGGGATCGGGATCCCAGCCGCCATACCCGGCCGGGCGCGGGCCGTAGACCCCCCGGCGCTCCACGACGATCTCGCGCGCCACGGGACGCCGCTCGACCACGACCTCCTCCTCCCGGATCACGCGGCGCGGAGGAAGGAGGGCGGGCCGCTCCACGATCACCTCCCGCACCACGCGCCGGGGCGGCAGGAGGACCGGCCGCTCCACGATCGTGCGGCGCGTGACGACGGCGTCGGGGCCGTCGATCTCCGTTTCGACGAAATCCGCCGCGCGCACGCCGGTGATGCCGCCGGCAAGGCCGGCCGCGAGCGCGAAGGCGCCGATTGCGAGTCTCATCATCGCGATCACCTCCGAAGATGGATCCGCCCGGTGGCGGACGGAGCGGGGAACGCCGATCCCCCCGATCCGGACGCATCGATGCGCGATTTTCGCGCAGCGCGTCCTGCGGCGGCATCCCGCTCGCGGCGGCGTGAGACATTTCCTCGGCGGGAAGCTTTACTATTGAGGCAGGAAACCGGCATTACACTGCCGAGCAGCCTTCGTTGCGGTGCCGCCGGTCGAGGTTTTGCTGGCCCGGCGAACGCTGCGAGAGCGAAGACGATCAGCAGACCTGCGCCATGCGATGCTGCTGAGGCAACCGAGTGGCGTTCCGAGCCTGACATGGAGTCCCTGATCGAGCGCGGCCTGAGCCGCCCCTGGCACGAACTCAGGCTGCCGGCGCCCCTCGAAGCGCGCTATCACGCCGAAACGGGCCCCGAGAGCGGGCGTTTCGTGCAATCCTGGCTCGCCGTCTTCATCGTCTTCAACGTCCTGTCGCTCAAGACGGACCACGACGCTTTCAGCGCCGAGGCCATGGTCGTGCCGCTCGTCCTCACCCTCGGCGTGTTCGTGCCGGTGGCGGTCGCCGCGATCATCGCATTGCGCGGGCGCCCCTCCCCCCTGCGTCTGACCCTGGCGGCGCTCGCCACCGCGCTGACCGACATGGCCATCGTCCTCAACAGCGCGCGGCTCGTCGCCCCGGAGCACACCAACACCTATCTCATCCTCGCCGCCATCGTGCCGCTGGTGGTCGGCCTGATCGCGCCCATGCCGTTCCGGCACAGCCTGTGGTTCTGCGGCTCGGCCTTCGTTCTCTACGTCTCCGGCGTGGTGGGGCTCGGCTTCACCGCCTCGCACCAGATCGGGGTGCCGCTGCTGGTCGCGAGCCTCACCCTGGTCCCGACCAAGATGAGCTACTCGCGGGAATGGGAGGCCAAGCGCAGCTTCCTGCTCGGGCTGCGGGAGCGGATCCGGGCCGGGGAACTGGCGCGGGCCAATGCGCGCCTCATCGCGCTCTCGCAGACCGACCCGCTGACGGGCGTGGCCAACCGGCGGCTCTTCGTCGAGCGCCTGAACGCGGTCTGGGCCGGGGCTTGTGCGGAGGAGAGCTGGGTCGGCGTCGTCCTGTTCGACCTCGACCACTTCAAGCTCCTCAACGACGCGGCGGGTCACGGGGAGGGCGATCGCTGCCTGCGCCTCGCCGCCAGGGCCCTGAGCGACGTCGTCACCTCGGCCGGGGGCGTGATGGCGCGCTACGGCGGCGAGGAATTTGCCGCCCTCCTCCCGCACCGCGACCTCGCCGCCAGCCGGGAGATGGCCGAGGCCGCGCGCGGCGCCGTCGCGGATCTGGCGGTGCCGCATCCCGGATTGCCCGCCGGCGGCATCCTGACCGTGAGCGCCGGCGTCGCCGCCGGCCGCGGCGACGGACAATCCCGCGACGCGGACGCGGCGATCCTGCTCAAGCGGGCGGACGATGCGCTGTACGTCGCCAAGCGCGCGGGCCGCAACCGGGTCGAGACCCTGCCCGCGCGGCCGGCCGCCTGATCCGGTTTTGCCGGAAACCTTTTGGCAATACGGGCGTTCCGGGTGCCACGCCGGTTCGGGCGCATGCGCCCGAGCGGGCGAGAGGAGGGCATGATGGCAAAACAGGTTCAGGCAAGACGGATTTCGACGAGACAGGGTTTCCTCGGCGCGGTCGCGGTCTCGCTGCTCGTCGCCTCGTCCGGGATCGGCCTCGCCCAGGGCATCTCCGTCGGTCCCGGCGGGGTCCGGATCGACGATGGCCAGGGGTATCACGGTGCCCGCCGCGGCTACTACGAGGAGCGACGGCGCGGGCCGTCGCCGGGCATGTGCCGGGAGCTGCGCCAAGCCTGCCTGCACAAGGACGAACTCGGCGAGCAGGGGGCGGGCAATTGCCGCCGCTATCGCCGCATGTGCGGGTGACGGCGGGCAGGCTCCCCGATCTCAGGCCGCCCGGTCGCGGCCCGACGCCTTCGCCCGGTACAGGGCCCGGTCGGCGCGCGCCATGCTCTCGTCGAGGCCGCCCGCATTCATCGCCACGCCGAGGCTGACCGTCCAGGGCGGCAGGCCCGGATCGCGCGGCGTCGCGGCGCGCACCTCCTCGGCGAAGCGCTGGGCCCGGGCCAGGGTCGTGTCGTGCAGGACGACCACGAATTCGTCGCCCCCCAGGCGCGCGACGAGATCCTCCGGACCCGGCAGCCGGGCCGCGACCCCTGCCGCCAGGGCCGTCAGCACGGCATCCCCCGTGGCGTGGCCGAAGCGGTCGTTGAGCGCCTTGAAGTGGTCGACGTCGATGAGGATGATCGCGGCGCGCCGCAGCGGCGTCGCGGCCGTGCGGGCCCGGAGGCCCGCGCGGTTCCAGGCGCCCGTGAGGGAATCCTTCAGGGCGGCGGTGCGGAGTTCCTCCTGGGCGCGCTCCCCGGGCATGACCATGAGCCCGAAATTCAGGACCGGCAGCAGGAGCTGGTCCGACAGCAGCGGCAGCAAAGTCGCGAGTCCGGGCTGCACGCCGCCGAACTCCGCCGCGAGACCGATCGCGTAGGAGGGCAGGTAGCCGAGGCAGGCCGCCCCGGCGATGCGGCGGCCCCGGGTCGGCACCCGGGCGTGGCCCCAGAGCAGGATGCCGCCGACGATGCCCATATTCGCCGCGAGCGCCAGCATGCCGCCGACGCGGCACGCCCAGGCCGCCTCGGCGCCGGCCGCGAAGGGGAGCGGGAGCGCATAGGCGAGCCCGGGCGCGGCCGAGAGCCAGGGCAGCCACCGCGGCACCGCCGGCCGGCCGTCGAACAGCCGCACGCCCATCAGGATGAGGCCGTTGGTGGTGCCGAGGCCGGCATAGAAGAGCGCCCTCGCCCCGGCCTGCCCGGTCAGCGCGAAGCCCGCGACGACCAGCACATAGCCGAGGGCGCCGGCCGCCCAGCACAGCCAGTGGCGCTCCGCGCGACGCCCCTGCCAGAGCGCCAGGAACATCAGCGCGAAAGCGGTGCTCGCGACGGCGCTGCACAGCTGGAGCGTGGCGAGATCGGGCAGGACCACCATCGGCCTCTCGGTTCCGGGACGTGTCTCGACGCGGCACGAGCGCGCGGCCGCACGCGGGCGGGATAGAGCGGCGCCCGCTGCCAGCGCAACGGGCCCCGCGTTCGGTTCCGGCCTCGGCGGAGCCGACCATCCCGCACTTTGGCCCCGCGAGCTTTCGACTTTCCTCATACGGTTTCCGGATGATCGCTTCGCGATGCGGAAACCGGCCTCGCTCAGGCGCCGCGCGGGCTCGTGATACGGTTTCCGAAAGTGATCTTCCGGAAACCGTATCACACCTCGCCTGCCTGAGGCCGCGCGCGGCCCGGGGCGGGCCTGCATGCGGGAGGTTCGATGGTCCGGGGCTGCTCCCGCCGGTCCGATCGCCCCGGGAGGCGGGCCCGGAGGGACGAGGGCCGGACCCGTGTGCGGTGTCGCACCGCAGCATCGCGCCGATCCGTTCAAGACCGACACATGCCCTTCGCGGGCGCTTCCTCCCGAGACTTCAAGGCCACCCTCGCGGGTGGCCTTCCTGTATCCGGGCCGCGCAGCCGAGACGGCGGAACCCGCCCGCGCTGTCATGGCGCAGGATCGTAGCCAGGCTTCGTGCGTTCCGCGGATGGTCTCTCGACATGCGGGGTGGCGCGGTGCGGATGCTTCAGGGTCAGCTGGCGGCGGATACCTGCCCGGACGGGCACCTCTCGGCGCGGCAACGGGCGGAATACGCCGAGGCCGGCCGGGCGCTCCTCGACGGCTGCATCGGCCATCTCGACGACGACGCCAGGGCGGCGTTCTGGAGCGCGGTGCGCCGCTGCTACAATCGCCCGTACAACGATGCGCCCCCGGCGCGATCCGCGGCCGCCGCGGTGGCACCCGAGCCGATCTGCGCCGGCCCGCCCGCGCGGATCGGCCTCGATCCACGGGCCGAGGCCAATCTCTGACTGCGGGTGCGGTGCCGTCGCCGTGAGCCGGCCATAGGCGCCGCTCCGCGGGGGAATTGGGTGGGCCATCAGCCAGCGTCGCGGTTCCTGTTCTCCGCCGCGCTGACCGTCTCGTGACCGCTCGACCCACCAAGCGTCACAGGGCCCAGCCGAGAGAACTGGTCCGAGCTGCCCCGTCGTCACGAGCCCTGCCGCCTGTACCAGTCATTCGCGGAGCCGGATCGCGTCAGACCGCGTGGGCAGGCTGGGTTGCCTGAGATTTATCAGAGGCTTGGCGGCACGCAAGAGCGCCTGACGGGCAGCCCGGCAGCCTCTTTATGGTTAGTCCGCCGATCGGCCTTCCGGCCCACGTGTCACCGAAGGCAACCGTCCAAAAAAGAAGGCCCACGCGAGGTGGACCGGTGAGATGGCCGGGCGACGGAACATGCCGGCTGCGTATCGCGTTGCATCATTGCGGCGCGGCATTTCGTGGTGCCGCGCTGTTGCCCTGTCCGCAGGGCGTTTCCTCCCTAGACTTGAGGGCCGCTCTCCCGGGCGGTCCTCTTTTTCGTCCAGGGCCGACGAGTAAAACTTGTGGCCAGTCGCTTTGGTTGCACCTTGAACAGGCATGAACTGCCTATTTTTTATCCCTTTCCCTCGGTGAAACTTGGCGGTTTTGGTTGGCGTTGTCGGTCCGAAATGTCGCATTCGGTCCCGTGTGCCGAGTGCCGACGCCAAGACTTGGAGGAATGCCGAATGAGCAAGCTTGCTGCTCTCGCGGGTGTCACCTTGTTTCTCGCCGGTCCCGCTCTTGCCCAAACGACGGCCCCGGCTTCACCCACCCCTGGGCCGGCGCCCATGGATGCTCCGGTCCAGGGCGGCTCGCCCGGGATCGCGAATTCCGGGCCTGCCTCGACCGGGACGGTCGCGCCCCGGGGCACGGGGGCCGACACCATCTCGAACAACCCGGCCGGTGCGTCCAACGCCGAGGCGCCCAATCAGCCCCTGCCGCAAACCGGGCGCGGCGGGAGCGGCAGCGGCGCCGGTGGTGGCGGCCGGTAGGGAGGCGGCCACTCCGCGCCCGTCGAGAGCGCCGCGATCCGGCAAGCTCTCCTGATGCGCGCCCGGCAGGGTTCGAGCCCCGGCCGGGTGTTGCGCGCGGGGGCGAGCCGGCCGCAAGCCCGGTGACGACGCCTTCGGAAGCGGATGCGAGGTCGGCCGCGAGCCATCGGCTTGCTCTCTTTCCCTTGCGGCACTCAATATGTTAATTCTTGCGGGTTGCTTCGGGCATCGCCCCCGCGATCTCGTGCGACAGGCAGGCCGGGCCGACGCAGTCTGAACAGCTCCCCGTCGCATCCTGGCCTGCCGTTGCCCTCTGCGGGTCCGCTCACCCGCCGCGCCATCGCCGCCTCGCCGGGCGGATGCGATATCATTGCCGAGCAACCGAGGTTGAATCCGCGCTACTTACCGTCCCTGCATGCAGTTTCGACGGTATTCGACTCGCATGTGACGTACCTGTTCGGCGCGCATGACCGATCCGCGGCCGCCGCCTCCGCCGATCATCGACGCCTCGGATCTGCATTTCGAGGCGAGGGACGAGTCGCCAGGTGCCGGAACGGTAGTAAGGCGTGCGCACATAGGCAGGAATGCTGGCGAGAGATAAGACGGAAACGAGGAGAGGAAGCGCGGATGAGTAACCTCATGGCGTTTCTCCAGACGCATCGATGGCGCATCACCATGAATTGGCATGATCGATTCGCGCGCGCAGCCTGTTCCAGGACGGGGCGTTTGCTTGGGCTTTCTGCGTCAAGGGGCCCGAACCGGAAGGATCCTCACGGAACTTCCGATCCGCTGGCGCAAGGGTGAGAACCCGGCGGTGCGGCGCCGACCAATGATACGGTTTCCGGACGATCACTTTCGGAAACCGTATCACGAGCCCGCGCGGCGCCTGAGCGAGGCCGGTTTCCGCATCGCGAAGCGATCATCCGGAAACCGTATGAGACCGTGTCCTCGGTTCGTGCGATCCAAAGTGCGCCGTCTCGCGTTTCATCCCGCAGGATACCGGGAGAGCGTGCTCATGACGTGCAAAGGCCGGCTGCCCATCATGGCCGCGGCCATGTTGGCCACAGTGGGAACCGCGCATGCGGAGCCGCCACGGGCTGCCGTGTTCGACTTCCAGTTCGCCAATATCGGTGCGCAGCCGCCGACGCAGGCCGACTCCGATCGCCTCGGCCCATTGAGTGAGCTGCTGCGGTCACTCCTGAAGGACAGTGGCCGCTACCGGATCCTGTCGATCGATCCGGTCAGGGAGGAGGTCGCCAAGGGACCCGAACTGCGCAAATGCAATGGCTGCGCCGAAGATTATGCCAGGAAACTGGGGGCCGACGTTGCCATCACGGGCGAGATCCAGAAGGTCTCCAACCTGATTCTGAACATCAACGTCTACGTGAAGGACCTCAGGAGCGAGCAGCGCGAGCAGGCCTACAGCGTAGACATCCGCGGCGACAACGACACGTCCTTCGATCGGGGGTTGCGCTACCTCGTGAAGAACAATCTTCCTCCGCCTCAGGAGAAGTGACCCGAGGCTCTCGCGCATGGCGGCGGCGAGGGCCCCGTGGCCCCCGCAATCCCGCGGTCCCCTGCCCCGACTCAGATGTGGATCGCCCGCCCATAGGCGTCGAGCACGCTCTCGTGCATCATCTCGGACAGGGTCGGATGCGGGAAGACCGTGTGCATCAGGTCCTCCTCGGTGGTCTCGAGCTGCATCGCCACCACGTAGCCCTGGATCAGCTCCGTCACCTCGGCCCCGACCATGTGGGCGCCGAGCAGCTGGCCGGTCTTCTTGTCGAAGATCGTCTTGACCAAGCCGTCCGGCTCGCCGAGCGCGATCGCCTTGCCGTTGCCCATGAAGGGGAAGCGGCCGACGCGGATGTCGAAGCCCTGCTCCTTCGCCTTGGCCTCCGTCAGGCCCACCGAGGCGATCTGCGGCTGGCAATAGGTGCAGCCCGGGATCTTGCCCTTGTCCATCGGATGGGTGGGCAGGCCCTTGATGGTCTCGACGCAGAGCACGCCCTCGTGCTCGGCCTTGTGGGCCAGCATCGGCGGGCCGGCGACGTCGCCGATGGCGTAGATCCCCGGCACGCTGGTGCGCCCGAGCCCGTCCGTCACCACGATGCCCCGCTCGGTCGTCACGCCGAGCGTCTCCAGCCCGAGATTCTCGATGTTGCCGACGACGCCCACCGCCGAGATCAGCTTCTCGGCGCTGAGGGTCTGGGTCTTGCCGTCCGCCTCGATGGTGGCGGTGACGGCGTCCTTGCCCGTCTCGACCTTCGTGACCTTGGCGCCTGTCAGGATCCGGATGCCCTGCTTCTCGAAGCGCTTGCGGGCGATGCCGGCGATCTCGGCATCCTCCACCGGCAGGATCTGCGGCAGCAGCTCCACCACCGTCACCTCGGCGCCCATGGTGCGGTAGAAGGAGGCGAACTCGATGCCGATCGCGCCCGAGCCCATCACCAGCAGGCTCTTGGGCATCGCCTCCGGCACCATCGCCTCGTAATAGGTCCAGATCTGCTTCTTGTCCGGTTCGATGCCCGGGATGACGCGCGGCCGCGCGCCCGTCGCCACGATGATGTGCTTGGCCTGATAGGTGCCCGGCCCCTTGGCGCCCTTCGGGGCCTCGGCGCGCTTCGATTCCGCCACCGCGACCCGGCCGGGCGTGGCGCCCTTGGCGGCGGCCTCGATCCGCGCCTCGCCCCAGATCACGTCGACCTTGTTCTTCTTCAGCAGCATGCCGACGCCGCCGTTGAGGCGCGCCGACACCCCGCGCGAGCGCTTCACGATCGCGGCGGCGTCGAACCCGACCGTCTCGGCGGAGAGGCCGTAATCCTTGGCGTGCTGCATGTAGTGGTAGATCTCGGCGGAGCGCAGCAGCGCCTTGGTGGGGATGCAGCCCCAGTTGAGGCAGATGCCGCCCAGATGCTCGCGATCGACCACCGCGGTCCTGAAGCCGAGCTGCGCCGCGCGGATGGCGGTCACGTAGCCGCCGGGGCCGGCGCCGATGATGAGGACGTCGTAGGTGTCGGACATTCGTCAGGGACTCCGTGGCGGCATGCGCCGGCAGGGCGAGGATCGGCGGTCGGGATGCGGCGCCGCGGGCGCCGCCGCGCTCACACCAGCATCGCCATCGGGCTCTCGATCAGGCCCTTGAAGGCCGCGAGCAGCTCGGCGCCGAGCGCGCCGTCCACCACCCGGTGATCGCAGGAGAGGGTCACGGTCATCGCCTGCACCACGGCCGGCGCACCGTTCTTGACCACCACGCGGGCCTCCCCCGCCCCCACCGCCAGGATGGTGCCGTGCGGCGGGTTGATGACCGCGCCGAACTCCTTGATGCCGTACATGCCGAGATTCGACACCGCCGTCGCGCCGCCCTGATACTCGTCGGGCTTCAGCTTCTTGGTGCGGGCGCGGCCGGCGAGGTCCTTCATCTCGGCCGAGATGGTCGAGAGCGTCTTCTGCTCCGCCTTGCGGATCACCGGCGTGAACAGGCCGCCCTCCACCGCCACCGCGACGCCGACGTCGGAGTGGCGGAACTTGAGGATCCGGTCCTCGGCCCAGACCGCGTTGGCGTTCGGCACCCGCTGCAGGGCGAGTGCCAGCGCCTTGATGACGAAGTCGTTCACCGAGAGCTTGAACAGCGGCTTGCCGTCCTTGTCCTTGGCCGCCCCCGCATTCACCTGCTCGCGCAGGCCGAGCAGGGCGTCGAGCTCGACGTCGAGCGAGAGATAGAAATGCGGGACCGTCTGCTTCGACTCGACGAGGCGCTTGGCGATGGTCCTGCGCATGCCGTCGAGGGGGATCTCCTCGTAGGAATCCTTGGCGAACATCGCCTTGACCTGATCGGCCGTGAGGCCGGCGGCCAGCCCGCCGCCGGAAGCGGGCTTGGCGGGCGCCCCGGCGGGGGCGGCGGCAGGCGCCGTCGGCGCGGCCTCCTTCGGAGCGGGGGCGCCCGTGCCGACGCCCTCCTTCGCCGCCGCGCGCACGTCGCGCTCGATCACGCGGCCGTGGGGGCCCGAGCCCTTGATGGCGGAGAGGTCGATCCCCTCCTGCTTGGCGATGCGCCGGGCGAGCGGCGAGGCGAAGATCCGCCCGCCCGCCTGCGGCGCCGCGGCGCCGTTCGGCTTCGCCGCGGATTTGGCGGCGTCCGGCGCCTCGTTCACCCGGGCATACGCCATGGTGCCGCCGCCCGGCGTGCGGTCCTCGCCGCCCTCGGCCTTCGCCTCGGCCTGCGGGGAGGTGGATTTCGGAACTCCCGCCTCGGCGCCGCCCCCGGCGCTCACGCTCTTGGGATCCTCGCCCTCCTCGGCGATGAGGGCGATGAGGTCGTTCACCGGCACGTCGGCGGTGCCCTCCGGCACCACGATCTTGGCGAGCACGCCCTCGTCGACGGCCTCGACCTCCATGGTCGCCTTGTCGGTCTCGATCTCGGCGAGAACGTCGCCGGACTTGACCGGGTCGCCCTCCTTCTTGAGCCACTTGGCGAGGTTGCCCTTCTCCATGGTGGGCGAGAGGGCGGGCATCAGCACGTTGATCGGCATGGCATCAGGTCTCGGGCAGCGGCGGGGCGGCCGGATCGTCGAAGGGGAAGAGGGCGTCGAGCGGGAACGGCGCGGCGTCGAAGGGCGGCTGGCCGACCCCCTCGCCGCGCTGGACGGTGCCGACGAGCGGCCACCGGCCGCCGGTCAGCGTGAAGGCTTCGAGCACGCCGTCCGCGGGGTCGAGCAGCCAGAGATGGCCGGCGCCCGCCTGCGCGGAGATGCGGCGCTTCGGGCCGCGATCGATCCGGGCGGTCGAGGGCGAGAGGATCCCGCAGACCCGGTCCGGCAGTGTCTCGATGCAGGCGGTCGGGGGCTCGGTGGGAAGGCGGTTGCGGCGCCAGCCGGCGAGATCGGGCACCACCCCCTGGGCGTCGGGGTGACGCTCGGGCTCGATGATGAAGATCCAGCCGCCCGGTCCCCCGCGCCCGCGGCCGAAAGGCGGGATCAGCTCGCTGGCCGGTTCCGCCGTCGCGATGCCGCGCCGCGGATGCGGCCGGGGATGGGTTTCCAGCGTCCCGTCGATGATCTCGGCGACGAGATGCGCCGGGACCGCTTCGAGATCCGCGTAGGTGGCGCGACGCGGGACAGGCTCGGCCATGCGCGGCTCTCAGTTCACGCGGCCGGGATCGAAGCTCTCGGCCTCGAGCCCCTCGCGGATGCGCGCGAAGGCCTCCTCCTCCGAGAGGTCGGTCTCCATCGCGTAGATGCGCGCGGCCTGGCGGGCGAGGTCGATCAGCAGCACGCCCCAGGTGAAGGGATCGTCGAAGGAGCGCCGCAGGGCCACGCTCACCCCGCCATCGACCACGCTCGCGCGCACCACCTCGACGCCGCCCTTCTCCAGGGCGTCCGGCGGGACCGCGAGAGCCTCGAACTTCGATTCGTCCGCCATGCCGGGCCTACCGGTAGCAGACGGCCTTGGCCGCCTCGATCACCTCGGCGACGGTCGGCAGCGCGAGCTTCTCCAGGTTGGCCGCGTAGGGCATCGGCACGTCCTTGCCGGTGATGCGCAGGACCGGCGCGTCGAGATAGTCGAAGGCGTCCACCATCAGGCGCGCGGCGATCTCGGCGCCGACACCCGATTGCGGGAAGCCCTCCTCCACGGTGATGCAGCGGCCGGTCTTCCTGACCGATTCCACCACCGTCTCGGAATCCATCGGCCGGATGGTGCGCAGGTCGATGACCTCGGCCCCGATCCCCTGCTCGGCGAGTTCGTGCGCGGCCTTGAGCGCGTAGGTCATGCCGATGCCGAAGGACACGATGGTGACGTCCGAGCCCTCCCGGTGGACCTTCGCCTTGCCGATCGGCACCAGGAAGTCGTCGAGCTTCGGCACCGGGAAGGACTGCCCGTACAGGATCTCGTTCTCGAGGAAGATCACCGGGTTCGGGTCGCGGATGGCGCTCTTGAGCAGGCCCTTCGCGTCGGAGGCGGTGTAGGGCATCACCACCTTGAGGCCCGGCACGTTCGAGTACCACGCCGCGTAGTCGTGGCTGTGCTGGGCGGCCACGCGGGCGGCCGCGCCGTTCGGGCCCCGGAACACGATCGGGCAGCCGAGCTGCCCGCCCGACATGTAGAGGGTCTTGGCCGCCGAGTTGATGATCTGGTCGATCGCCTGCATGGCGAAGTTGAAGGTCATGAACTCGACGATCGGCCGCAGGCCCGTGAAGGCCGCGCCGACGCCGACGCCGGCGAAGCCGTGCTCGGTGATCGGCGTGTCGACGACCCGGCGCGCCCCGAATTCCTGCAGGAGCCCCTGCGTGATCTTGTAGGCGCCCTGGTACTCGGCGACCTCCTCGCCCATCACGAAGACGGCCTCGTCCCGGCGCATCTCCTCCGCCATGGCGTCGCGCAGGGCCTCGCGCACCGTCTGGGTCACCATCTCGGTGCCCTCGGGGATCTCCGCCATCGCCGTGTCGGCGCTGCGGCTGGTGATCGCGGCCGGCGCCGCCGGGGCGACCGGCGCGTCCTCGCCGGTCTTGGCGGCCGGCGCCGCCGTCCCGGCCTGCCCCTCGGCCTTCATGTCGGGAGTGGGGGCGTCCTGGCCGTTCGGCTTCTTCGCGGGGCTCCTGGCCGGTTCCTGAGCCGGCCCCTTGCCGGAGCCCTTGGAGGCGGCCGAGACGTCCTCGCCCTCCTCCGCCAGCACGGCGATCGGCGTGTTGACCGCGACGTTGTCGGTGCCGTCGGCGATCAGGATCTTGGCGAGCACGCCCTCGTCGACGGCCTCGACCTCCATGGTCGCCTTGTCGGTCTCGATCTCCGCCAGGATGTCGCCGGCCTTGACCGGGTCGCCTTCCTTCTTGAGCCACTTCGCCAGCTTGCCCTGCTCCATCGTGGGCGAGAGGGCGGGCATCAGGATGTCGGTCGCCATGGGTGCTTCTGTCGATCCGGGGAAGAGGGTCGCGTCAGGCGCGGGCGGGCTCGAGCAGGACGTCCGTCCACAGCTCGGACGGATCGGGCTCGGGATCGTTGGTGGCGAAGTCCGCCGACGCGTTCACGATCTCGCGGACCTTGGCGTCGACCGCCTTGATCTCGTCCTCGGGCAGCTTGTGGGGGCCGAGCAGCCGCTTGCGCACCTGCTCGATCGGGTCGGATTCCTCGCGCATGCGGGCGACCTCGTCCTTGGTGCGGTACTTGGCCGGGTCGGACATCGAGTGGCCGCGGTAGCGGTAGGTCTGCATCTCCAGGATGTAGGGCCCTTCCCCCGAACGGGCATGCTCGATCGCCCGCCGGGCCGCCTCGCGCACGGCGCGCACGTCCATGCCGTCGACCTGCTCGCCCGGAATGCCGAAGGAGACGCCGCGCTTCGAGAAGTCCGTCTGCGCCGAGGCCCGGCTCACCGAGGTGCCCATGGCGTAGCGGTTGTTCTCGATCACGTAGACCACGGGCAGCTTCCAGAGCTGCGCCATGTTGAAGCTCTCGTAGACCTGGCCCTGGTTGGCGGCGCCGTCGCCCATGTAGGTGAGGCTCACCGCCCCGTCGCCGCGGTACTTGTTGGCGAAGCCGAGGCCGGTGCCGAGCGAGACCTGGGCGCCGACGATGCCGTGGCCGCCGTAGAAGTTCTTCTCGCGGGAGAACATGTGCATGGAGCCGCCCTTGCCGCGGGAATACCCGCCGCGCCGGCCGGTCAGCTCCGCCATGACGCCGTTGGGGTCCATGCCGCAGGCCAGCATGTGGCCGTGGTCGCGGTAGCCGGTGATGACCTGATCGCCGTCCTTCGAGGCCATCTGGACCCCGATCACCACGGCTTCCTGGCCGATATAGAGATGGCAGAAACCGCCGATCAGGCCCATGCCGTAGAGCTGGCCCGCCTTCTCCTCGAAGCGCCGGATCAGCAGCATCTCCCGATAGGCGTGGAGATCCTCGTCGCGCGTGAACTGCGGCGCGTTCGCGGGGCGCGGCGCCGCGGCTGCGGCCTTGTCCTCGCGGCGTGCCTTGTTCCCGGCCTCCATCAGCGCCTCCCGATCCCTACCTTAGTCCAACGCTTGTCTAGGGCAGGCGGGGCGGGAAAGCGAGGCCCCGAAAGGGGGCACGGCGCCGGGGAGCGCCCGGAAAACGGGGAGAATCAGGGGTTGAAGATCACGACGTCGTTGGGGTGCACGCGCCCGAGCACGAGGCGGGCCCGCTCCTCCAGGAGGTCGCGGTCGATCTGGTCGCTGCGCAGCAGGGCGACGCGGCGCTCCCACTCGGCCCGGTCGGCCTTGGCGGCGTCGAGCTCCTGCTGGAGGTTGTACGCCTGGATCTTGAGCGCGCGCTTGGCCTGGAGGCCGCGGCTGCCGCTCTCGGCCTCGCGCAGGAAGTAGCCCACCGCCAGGATCGAGGCGGCGTAGAGGCCAAGCGGCAGCAGGAGGGCGCGGGCGCGGCGACGGACGACCATGCCCGGAAGCATGGCCGGTCAGGGTTAAGGAAGGGTCAAGGGCGCCGGGACTCCGGCCGCGCGGCCCCGCCACTGGCCGGGCGTGGCGCCGGTCGCCTGCTTGAAGCTGCGCGCGAAGTGGCTGTGCGAGGCGAAGCCGCAGGCCGTAGCGATCTCGGCAAGGCCCGTCCGCCCGTCCGCGAGCAGGCTCTTCGCGCGCGCGATCCGGCGGTCGACGACGTAGCGGTGGGGCGCCACGCCGAAGCTCGCCTTGAACATCTTCGCGAAGTGGAAGGTGCTGAGGCCGGCCTCGTCGGCGAGCACGTCCAGGGTGAGGGCCTCGCCGAGACGCGCCTCGACCCGGTCCGCGACGCGGCGCCGGACGGAGGGCGAGAGCCCGCCCGTCACCGGCCGCCCCGCGCCGGCGCGGGTGTGGCGCCGCAGCAGGGCGTGGAGCAGGAGGTGGCAGGCCGAACTCAGGGCCATCCGGTCGCTGCCATCCGCCCAGTCGAGGGGCAGCACGCCGCCGCGCACGACCATCGCGGTGGCGGGATCGTCCGAGAAGGTCAGCTCCATGAGGTCGATCCGGCGCGGATCGATGTCGAAGGCCTCGACGGCCTGGAGGGCGAGCGTCTCCGGCGCGATGTAGAGGTGGAACAGCCGGAGTTCGCCGCCGATCTGCCAGCGGCTCTCGTGCCCGGCCGGGAGCAGGCAGAGCTTGTCCGGCCCGCCGCCGGAGACCGGGCGATCCTCGCGCACGACGCCCTCGCCGCCCGCGAGATAGAGGCTCAGCGTATGGTGATCCGGACGGTCGTAGCGCGCATGATTGTCGCGGTTGACCCATTCGGCCAGCGCGATCCCGCGGCCGGCCGAGCCCGACCGCAGCAGGGCCGCGCCGGTGCGGGCGAGGACGGTGCGGATGTCGGGATGCGGGTCTGCCGAATCTCGGATTGCCATGGGCTGCCGGGGAAGGATCCTGCGCGAGTAGGAGGCGATCCCGGTGCGGCGGGCAACGGAGGACGCCGAAAAAGCCCAGGAATGTGCAAAGGCCCGGCGGGGAATCGGCGAGCGGCGGGGACGGCTCCGGTCTATCGAGGCCGCCATCGTTCGCTCCAGGATCCGGAACCGTGACCGCCTTCTCCTATGCCGCGACCGTGCTCATCTGGGGCACGACGTGGATCGCCATCAAGCACCAGCTCGGCGTCGTCGCCCCGGAGGTGTCCATCGTCTACCGCTTCGCCCTGGCCGGCCTCGTCCTGTTCGCCGCCCTGGGGCTGACGGGCCGTCTCCGGCCCATCCCCCTGCGCCAGCAGCCCTTCGTCCTGCTCCAGGCCGCGTGCCTGTTCTCCTGCAACTTCGCCTGCTTCTACGCGGCGACCCGGTCCGTCGCGAGCGGTGTCGTCTCCGTGGTGTTCTCGGCGGCGACGATCTTCAATATCGCGAACGCCTTCCTGTTCCATCGGCGGCGGCCGGCGCCCCGCGTGCTGGCGGGGGCGCTGATCGGGCTCGCGGGGATCGTCGGCCTGTTCTGGGAGACCATCGCCGGAACCGCGCTCAGCGGCGAGACGGCGCGCGGCCTGTCGCTCGCCCTGCTGGGCACGTGGTTCTTCTCGGCCGGGAACCTCGTCTCCGCCCGGAACCAGCGGCACGGGCTCGCCGTCGCCTCGGTGAACGCCTACGGGATGCTGTACGGCGCCGCGCTGGTCGCGGCCTTCGCGCTCCTGCGCGGCGTGCCGTTCACCCTCGATCCCTCGCCGGCCTACCTGGGAGCGCTCCTCTACCTCGCCGTTCCGGGTTCGGTGATCGGCTTCACCACCTACCTGATCGTCGTGCATCGGCTGGGGCCGGAGAAGGCCTCCACCATGACCGTGCTGTTTCCCGTGGTGGCGCTCACGCTGTCGGTCCTGTTCGAGGGCTACCAGGTGACGCCGCTCGCCGCCGCCGGCGTCGCGGCCATCCTCGTCGGAAACCTGGTCGTGTTCGCGCCGCGGATCGGCCGCCCCTGACGGCGGCTCCCAGCAAAAAGGCCGCCCGGAGGCGGCCTTCCCGATCGCTGTCGTCCGAAGGAGCGGGGATCGCCCGCTCCTCCCCGGAGTTCCGTCACGCCTTCAGCGCGGCGCGCCCGGCGTAGCGCCCCTGCGGCCCCAGCCCCTCCTCGATGCGGATGAGCTGGTTGTACTTGGCGAGCCGGTCCGAGCGGGCGAGCGAGCCGGTCTTGATCTGCCCGCAATTCGTCGCGACGGCGAGGTCGGCGATGGTCGAATCCTCGGTCTCGCCCGAGCGGTGGGACATCACCGCCGTGTAGCCGGCCCGGTGAGCCATATCGACCGCCGCCAGCGTCTCGGTGAGCGAGCCGATCTGGTTGACCTTCACCAGGATCGAGTTCGCCGTGCCCTTCTCGATGCCCTCGGAGAGCCGCGTCACGTTGGTCACGAACAGGTCGTCGCCGACGAGCTGGCAGCGGTTGCCGATCCGGTCGGTGAGCGCCTTCCAGCCGGCCCAGTCGTCCTCGGCCATGCCGTCCTCGATCGAGAGGATCGGATAGGCGTCGACGAGCTTGGCGAGGTAGGCGGCCTGGGCCTCGGGGTCGCGGGTCTGGCCCTCGCCCTCGTACACGTAGGCGCCGTTCTTGAAGAACTCGGTGGCCGCGCAGTCGAGGGCCAGCACCATGTCCTTGCCCGGGGCGTAGCCGGCGGCGCGGATCGACTCCATCACGAAGTCGAGGGCGGCCTCGGCCGAGGGCAGGTTCGGGGCGAAGCCGCCCTCGTCGCCGACATTGGTGTTGTGGCCGGCCTTCTTGAGGGCGCCCTTCAGGGTCTGGAAGACCTCCGCTCCCATGCGCACCGCCTCGGCGATCGAGGCCGCGCCCACCGGCATGATCATGAATTCCTGGAAATCGATCGGGTTGTCCGCATGCGCGCCGCCGTTGATGATGTTCATCATCGGCACCGGCAGGACGCGGGCCTGGGTCCCGCCGACATAGCGGTAGAGCGGGAGCCCCGAGGCTTCCGCGGCGGCCTTGGCCACCGCCAGCGAGACGCCCAGGATGGCGTTCGCGCCGAGCCGCGCCTTGTTGGGCGTGCCGTCGAGCTCGATCATCGCCTCGTCGACGGCGACCTGGTCCTCGGCATCCATGCCGCCGACCGCGTCGAGGATCTCGCCGTTGACCGCGGCGACCGCCTTCAGCACGCCCTTGCCGCCGAACCTGGACTTGTCGCCGTCGCGCAGTTCCACGGCCTCGTGGGCGCCCGTCGAGGCGCCCGAGGGCACGGCGGCGCGGCCGAAGGAGCCGTCCTCCAGCAGGACGTCCACCTCCACGGTGGGGTTGCCTCGGCTGTCGAGGATCTGGCGGGCGGCGATATTGGTGATCGCGGTCATGTCGATGCTCTCCGGCGGACGGCCGACAGGCCGGGCTTATCGGCCAAGACGTCGCGCGCGGCAAGCACCCCAAGGGAAGGAAGAACGCGGTATCGCGGGCGGTTAGGGATCCCTATATCGGGCGCATGACCACCGATGAGACCCTTCAGCTCGGGCGGGCGACCGCCCTGCCCCGCTCGCCACAGGCGGCCGAACTCGACCGGGTGCCGAACCCGCATCCGGACACGGATTACCTCGCCCGCTTCACGGCGCCGGAATTCACCTCGCTCTGCCCGGTGACGGGCCAGCCCGATTTCGCGATCCTGGTGATCGACTACGTGCCCGACCGCTGGCTCGTGGAATCGAAATCGCTGAAGCTCTACCTGCACAGCTTCCGCGACCACGGCGCCTTCCACGAGGATTGCACGGTGGCGATCGGCAAGCGGCTCGCGGGGCTTCTGGAGCCGCGTTTCCTGCGCATCGGCGGCTACTGGTATCCGCGCGGCGGCATCCCGATCGACGTGTTCTGGCAGACGGGCGAGCCGCCGAAAGCGCTCTGGCTGCCCGACCAGGGCGTGCCCCCCTACCGCGCGCGGGGATGACAGGCACACGACGAGGGCGGCCGGATGGACCGGCCGCCCTCGTTCGCGTGCCTTGGCCCGCCCGCTTCGCGCGGTGCGGATCAGTACCCGTAATCGTCGTAGCCGTAGGCGGGTGCCTGGTAGGCCGGGGCTCCGTAATAGTAGCCGTTGCGGCGCGCGGCATCCGCCGCGATGGCGCCGGCCGCCAGGCCCGCGATGCCGAGGCCGACCGCCGCACCGGTCGAGATGCCGCGACCTCCGCGATGACCGCCGTAATAGGCCCGCGGGCCGCCGTAATAGCCGTGGCCGTAGCCGCCATGGCGGTAGCCCGGCCGCGCCTCGGCGGGGGCTGCGACCATCATGGTGGTGCCGAGCGACAGGGCGGCGGCGGACAGAAGCGCGAGCTTGCGCATGAATTCTCCTCGCATGTGTCTCTGTTCAGGCAGAACAACGAGCGAGACGCCGGACGGTTCCCGCATCTCCGGCAATCGAGACCGACGCAGGTGACCGTCACATCTTCGTTCATCGGCCGTTCACCGGATGATCATCTTGCTCAAGTATCGTCTTGGGCAAATCATGAGCCGGTGCGCGCGAGCCCGATCGGCTGCGCCAAGCGCCGGGCGGTGACGAGGCCGAGGACCAGGATGAGGACGGCGCAGAGGGCGAGCGCCCCGAGCTGGCCGAGCGCCGCGAGCCCGGCCCCCAGCACCGCGACGCCGAGCGCCTGCCCGCAGAAGAACGAGAAGGCGTGGAGCGCCACCGCCGAGGCGCGGGCCTCCGGCGCCACCTCGGTGACCTGCACCTGGAAGGTGTTGTGCAGCATGTAGAAGCCGAGGCCGAGCGCCACCAGGGCGGCGGCATCGATCTGCCACGCCCCCGCGAGCCCCACCGTCAGCAGCGCCGCCCCCGAGACTGCGCCGCCCGCCATCAGCATCCGGGTCTGGCCGAGGAGGCGCAGGAGCACGCCGACGAGGAGCGAGTAGAGCAGGCCCCCCGCCGCGAATCCCGCGAGCACCAGCCCCGCCTCGCGCGGGCCGCCCTCGCCCCGCGCCTCGATGAGGTGGGCGAGGTGCGGGAAGATCCCGAACACCGCGATCGCCTCGATGAAGACGGCGCCGAACAGGAGCCGGGCGCGGGGATTGGCCAGGATCGTCCGGTAGCGCTGCACGGCCGGGCCGACGGCGAAGCGGCTGCCGGCGGTCCGCAGGCTGCGGGCGAAGCCGACGAGGACCGCGCCGCATCCCGCCGCCGCGACGGCGGTCGAGAGGCCGAAGACCCCTCGCCAGCCGATCTGCCCCTCGATCAGCCCCGAGACGGTGGAGCCCATGAGCTGCCCGAGGATCACCGCGACGAGGAAGCGCCCGATGGCGACTTGGCGCCGGTTCATCGGGATGCGGTCGCCCATCATGGCGAGCGCCAGCGGGATCACGCCGCCCGCCGCCGCCCCCGCGACCATGCGCAGGGCGAACAGCATGCGGATGTCGCTGGCGACGATGCTGGCGGCGAGCGCGAGCGTCAGGATGCCGAGGCAGGTGACCACCACCCGCTCCTTGCCCAGCGCGTCGCCGACCGGCCCGAGCACGGGCTGGATCAGGGCGTAGGGCAGCGCGAAGGCCGTGGAGAGGAGCGCCACCGTGGCGGGCGCGGCGGCGAAATCCCGCGCCAGCACGCCGACGAGGGGCTCGACCACCCGGCCCGCGAAGGTGCTGGCGAACCCTCCGGCGGCCAGGATGGCGATGAGGCGGGAGGTGTCCGTCACGGGGTGGATCCGGTGGCGAGGAAGCGCGGCATCACCCGACGCTTAGAGCATGTCCGGCCCGAGGGGGGAACCGCCCCGGTGTATCCGCTTCAGGAGCGTCCGGCCCGGGACCCGCGCAGGGCCCGCACGAGGCAGCTCGTCCGGAACTCGCCCGCGGGCGCGGCCGAGCAGGCGATCTCCACCGGCCCCGCCCGGCCGGACGCGCCGCCGCCGGAGAGCCGCACCGACCGGTGCAGGGCGAGCGCGAGGGTCTCGGCCTCCTCGGCCCGGGCGCCCGCCAGGGCCTTCGCGGCGAGCCCGATCAGCACGAACGTGGACCGGTTCGGCTCGGCGAAGCGCGAGCGCAGGATCACCTGCCGGGGGATCCGGCAATCGAGGAGCATCAGGTCGGCATCCGCCGCCCCGAAGGCCACGGTGCTGCCGCTGCGGCCGGCGAGCGCCGCCCCGGTCGTCGTCACGAAGCGGCCGGCGAGCGCCGCGCAGGCATCGGCCCGCGCCGGGGCGGCCGCCGCGAGACCGGCGAGCGCGACGAGCCCGATGCGCAGCATGTGACGGTCCTCCGACAACCCTCTTGGCCCCCCGCTCGGCCCCGCGACCCGGGGGGGGCGCCCGGGACCGTGCGGCCGGCCCCGCCCGCGGTCAAGGTGCGTGGCCGAGCGGCCCGGCCATGCCCGCAATGCCCGCTATCCCCAGGGCCGGGGGGGCTCCGCACTTCCCGCTGACATTTTGTTGGGCGGATCGCACGCATACTGGCGGTCCGGTGCGGCCGAGGCGGGGACAGCGTGGGACACAGGATCATCCGCAGCCTGCTCGGGCTCGCCGCGCTCGCCGCGGTGGCGAGCCCGATCGTGCTGATCCTGCTCCTCGACCCGCGCATCGGCCTCATCGCCCGCCGCGCGGCGCCGGAGCCCGCCCCGGCCCTGCCGATGCCCGCCGCTCCCGAGCCGGCGCCTGCCCCTGCGCCCGGTCCCGCCGTGACCGCTTCGCCCGCGCCGCTGCCGGCCTCCTGCCCGCCCTGCGAGCGGGCCGAGCAGCCGCTGCGGCCCGAGCAGGCGCTGCGGCCCTCGGTGGCGCCGGAGCGGTCCGATCCGCCCCCGCCTCCCGCTCCGCCACCCCCGCCGGTTCCCGCCACCGGCATCGTGACGCCCGACATCGCGGCCGAGCGGGAGGCCCAGCGCCGCCGGCTCGTCGGCTTCGTCGCCCATCCCGACCGCGTCTCCGGCTCGGCCGCGTGGCTCGACGTGATCGGCCTCGGCTTCACGCAGCCGCGGCCCGCCGAGGCCCAATCCTACCGCCGCACCGCCGTCGATCTCGCGGCGGCGCCCGACCGCGCCGTGGTGGTGCTGACCGACCAGCCGCTGGCGCTGACGCTCTCCACCGAGCCCGCCGACCGGGCGGGGGCGCTCGGCGTCGAATCCCTCGCCGCCTTCGACCTGCCGGAGGGGCGCTCCGACCTGCTCGCGGGATTCCGCAGCGCGGCCTTCGGGACGGCGCAGGTCGCCCCGCTCCTCGTTCCGGTCCGCTACGGGCCCGAGACCCTGAAGAGCTTCTGCGCCGCCCTGCGGCTCTGGGCGGGCCAGTTCGGGCTCGGCCTCGACCGCACCCGCTACACGCTGATCCAGGATGCCGGGCAGATCCGCCTGGAGGGCGACCGCATCCGCACGGACGGCACCGCCCGCGGCCGCGTCGCCGGACGCCGCCTCGCCCTCCTGTGCAGCCCCTGACGGACGGGCCGTTCCGAGAGGCGGATCGCGGCCTGTGGATCAAGCGAACGGGGCCGGCCCCTTGCGGAGCCGGCCCCGGTGTGATCGCGCGATCGGCTGTTCCCGATCAGCCGTTCTTGGACTGCAGGGCGATGGCGACGAAGCGCACGCCCTTGTCGCTCTTGACCCGCATCAGCACCGCCTTGCGGCCGTCGCGCTCCGCGCTGCGGACGCGGCTCTGCACGTCGGAGACCGAGGAGACCGGCTGGCCGCCGACATCCAGGATCACGTCGCCCGGCTCGATGCCCTTGGCCGCCGCCGGGCCGTCCGGATCGACGTTCACCACCGCGACGCCCTCGGTGCCGGCGCCCACCGCGTCGGCGGGTGCGAGGCTGAGGCCCAGCCGCGGCTGGGCGTCGCTGCCCTGGCCGCGCTCGCCGCGGGCGGCGACCTTGCCGTCGTTCGGCAGGGTGGCGAGTTCCACCGTGGCGGTGTCGGTCTTGCCGCCGCGCAGGTAGGACAGCTCCACCTTGGTGCCCGGCTTCATCGAGGCGATCCTGCGCGACAGCTCGCGGGCATCGCTCACGGTGCTGCCGTTGACCGCCTGCACCACGTCGCCGGACTTCAGGCCCGCCTTGGCGGCCGGTGTGCCGTCCTGCGCGCTGGTGACGAGGGCGCCCTTGGCCTTGTCGAGGCCGAGCCCCTCGGCGATGTCCTTGGTCACCGGCTGGATCTGGAGGCCCAGATAGCCGCGGGCGACCTTGCCGTCCGTGCGCAGCTGGTCGACGACCGCCTGCACGGTCTCCGAGGGGATCGCGAAGGCGAGGCCGACATTGCCGCCCGAGGGCGACGCGATGGCGGTGTTGACGCCCACGACCTCGCCCGCGACGTTGAAGGTCGGGCCGCCCGAATTGCCCTTGTTGATCGGCGCGTCGATCTGCAGGAAGTCGTCGTAGGGGCCGGCGCCGATGTCGCGGCCGCGGGCCGAGACGATGCCGGCCGTGACCGTGCCGCCGAGGCCGAACGGGTTGCCGATCGCCACCACCCAGTCGCCGACCTGCGGCGCGCCGTGGGCGAGCTTCACGTAGGGGAAGGAACCGTTGCCCTCCGTGACCTTCAGGAGCGCGAGGTCGGTCTTCGGGTCGGTCCCGACCACCTTCGCGTCGAGGGTGCGGCCGTCGTCGAGGGTGACCTCCACCGACTTGGCGCTCTCGACCACGTGGTTGTTGGTGACGACGTAGCCGTCCGCCGAGATGAAGAAGCCCGAGCCCTGCGCGGCCCGCCCGCCGTTGCGGTGCGGCCGGTTCGGCGCGCCGTTCTCGCCGAAGCGGCGGAAGAACTCGCGCAGTTGCGGCGGCACGTTCTGGGCGCCGCCCGGGCCGTCGTCGTCGCTCGCGTCGTCCTTGAGCGCCACCTTCACGGAGACGACGCCGGGCTTCACCCGGTTGACGATCGGCGCGAAGCTGCCCGGCGGGTGCTCGGGGACGGTGATCGGGGTCTCCGGCAGGGCCTGGGCGTGGACCGGCGTGCTCGGCGGCAGGAACGCGGTGCCGAGCGCGCCCGTCGCGACGAGCGTCACCGCCGCCACGGAGGCGAGGGCCTTGCGGTGGAAGCGGGACGCGGGAACGGGCTCGGTCATGGATGTCATCCTCCGGTTTGGCGGGCGGGGCCGCCTCGCGGCCCCCGTCGATGTCGCCATTCTAGGGATGAGCCCTGACCGGCCCGTGGCCCGAAGATTACGGATTGGTCAGGTGGCACAGGCGCTTCGCCGGCATGGCGGCTTGCCGTGATCCTGCTCAGGCGCGCGGCCCGAGCAGGATCACGGCGGTGCCCGCAAGGCAGAGGGCCGCGCCGCCGAGGTCCCAGCGGTCCGGCCGCTGCCCTTCGACGCCCCAGAGCCAGAGCAGCGAGGCGGCGATGTAGATGCCGCCATAGGCCGCGTAGGCCCGCCCGGCGGCGCTGCTCTCCACCCGGGTCAGCAGGACGGCGAACAGGACGAGCGAGGCGAGGCCGGGAATGAGCCAGAGGGGCGAGCGGTCCAGGCGCAGCCACGCCCAGACCGCGAAGCAGCCGGCGATCTCGGCGAGCGCCGCGCCCGCATAGGCCAGGAAGGTCGTCATCCCGGCCTCGTCCCACATCCCGGCGGCAGCGCCAAGGACGCTCGCCGAGGATGATCACGACGAACGATCGCGGCCGCGGTCAGACGGGCGGCAGCACCGGGTCCGGCGCGCCGAGCAGGGTCCGGACCAAGTCCGCTCCGCCCTCGTCCCCGCCCTGCTGCGCGAGGGCCGCGAGGTCGGTCCGTGCCCGATCCTCCAGGAGCGCCGCGCCCATGGTGCGGGCCGCCGCGACGGCCTCGCGCAGCCAGGTCTCGGCCTCGCCCTCCCGGCGGGCGAGCGCGCACAGTCCGCGCAGGCGCAGGAGCGCGGGGGTGAAGAAGCCCTGCCCGGTCTCGGCGATCTCGTCGAGGGCGGTGCGGAGCTGGGCCAGGGCCGCCTCGGTCTCGCCGCAGAGCAGCAGGGCCTCGGCGGCGAGACCCCGGAGCTGCGGCAGGCCGAGCCGCGTGCGCGTGGCGGCATCCGCGAGGTCGCCGACGATCTCGGCGGCCAGCGTCGCCCCGTCGGGGCCCGCCGCCAGGGACCAAGCCAGGAAGACCTTGCAGTGCAGACCCCAGGCCGCGATGGCGTGAGCGCGGCAGAAGGCGACGCCCTCCGCCGCCACCGCCCGCGTCGCCGCCCGGTCGCCCCGGTAGTGATGGACGTAGCAGGTGGAGGCGAGGGCCCAGCCGATGCTCGCCGGATGCCCGAGGCCGCGCGCGTGCCAGAGATTCGCCTCGGCCATCGCGACCGCCTCCGCGACGCGGCCCCGCACGCAGAGGAGGACGCATTCGAATCCCGCGGCCCCGACTTGGCAATCGGCCCCGAAGATCGGGGCGAGGCTCCGGTGCGGGGCCGGCCGGTAGAGGCGGCGGATCTCCCGGAAATGCGCCTGCGCCTCCGGCAGGTCGCCCTGGAAGAAGCGGACGTAGCCGAGCATGCGGTGGGCCTGGCAGAGATGGGCCGGGTCCCCGTCCCGCCGCACGAGGTCGAGGCAGGTCCGGGCCGTGGCCTCCGCGGGGCCGAACCGGGCGGCGAAATGGTGGCCCGAGAAGACGCCCCACAGGAGGGCGAGGCGCTCCTCCGGGTCGGAGAGGTCGTCGAGGCAGCCCTGCGCCCGCGCATAGGCCGCCACCGTGTCGCCGTGGGCGGGGCCCTTCGTCACGTAGCTCGCCTGGGCGAGGCCGAGATGCAGCCGGGCCCCGAGGAGGCCGGTCTCCTCGTCCCGCACCCGGGCGAGGTCGTCGAGGCCGGCCCGGAAGTGCTGGATCGCCTCCGGATTGGCGAAACGCGCCGCCGCCCGCTGCCCCGCGCGCAGGGAGGCCGCCGCGGCACGGTGGAAGAGCTGCGCCCCGCGCAGGTGATGCGCGAGGGTCTCGGGCTCTGTCTCGGCGATCTCCGGGCATTCCGCTTCGATGACGGCGGCGATGCGGGCGTGGAGGGTGCGGCGGCTCGACCGCAGCAGGCTTTCGTAGGCCGCGTCCTGCACCAGGGCGTGCTTGAACTGGTAGGTGGCGCCGTCCGGCCCGTCCCCCTGCGAGAGCAGGCCCGCCTGGACGATCTCGCGCAGGGCGGCGGCGAGGTCGGCCTCGGGCTGGTCCGCCACGCGCCGCAGCATCGTTCCGGCGAAGGTCCGGCCGAGGGCCGCGCCGATCTGCGCGACCGGCTTGGCGCCGCCGAGCCGGTCGATCCGGGCCATGATGATGTCCTGAAGGGTCGCCGGCACGCGGGACACCTCGGGGCCCGCGCCGTCCCGGACCTCCAGCACCGCGTGGGTGAGCTCCTCGATGAAGAGCGGGATCCCGTCCGCCCGGGCCACGATGGCGCGCCGGGCCCGCGCGGCGAGCGGCCGGTCCATGGCCACGCCGCGGACGAGTTCCTCCGCCTCGCCGGCATCGAGCCCCGTGAGGGTGAGCGGCCGGACGCCGGTGCGGTCGGCCCAGGCGGGCCGGTATTCGGGCCGGGCCGTGACGAGGAGCAGGAGCCGCCGCCCGGCGAGGCGGTCGATGATGAGGCGCGCCAGCTCCTCGGTGGTCGGGTCGGCCCATTGCGCGTCCTCGACCACCATCACCACGGGCCGGCGCGCGGTCAGCCCGATCACCTCCTCGAGCAGGAGCCGCAGGGTCGCCGCCTTGCGCTGGTCGGAGGTCAGGTCCGCGGCCGCATCCTCCAGGGGCACCGAGAGCAGGTGGGCGAGGAGCGGCACGCCCTCCGCCCGCCGCTCCGGCGCGAGGAGCCCTGCGATCTTCTCCCGCTGGAGCGCGGGGGCATCGTCCGGCGCGAGCCCGGCGGCGCGCCGCCAATAGGCCAGCAGCGGATACCACGGGCTGTGCGTGTGCCGGGGCGAGCACTGGAGCAGGATGCGCGTCGCCTCGGCCCCCGCGAGACGGCTCGTCCAGGCGCGCAACAGGGCGGATTTGCCGATGCCCGGCTCGCCGCGCACCAGCACCACCTGCCCCTGCCCGCTCGCGGCGCGGGTCCAGCTCGCCGAGAGGGCGTCGAGTTCCCGCCCCCGCCCGACATGCATGCTCCCGCTGCGGCGCGCCTCGGCGCGGGCGGCGTGCTCGCGCGCGCCCTCGGCCCGCCACAGACGCACCGGATCGGCGATGCCCTTGAGCCGGTAGGGGCCGAGATCCGTGAGGTCGAACAGGGTGCCGAGCAGCCGGCGGACGGATTCGGCGATCACCAGGGTGCCGGGTGCCGCGACGGCCTGGATGCGGGCGGCGAGGTTCGGCACCTGGCCGATGATGGCGGTGTGCGTGCCGGGGGCCTCGCTCGCCTCCTCGACGACGACGAGCCCGGTGGCGACGCCGAGGCGCACCTCCGCCTCGGTCCCGGTCGCGACCCGCAGCTCCGGCACGCGCCGCAGGATCTCCAGCCCCGCCCGCACCGCCGCCTCGGCGCTGTCCTCCTGGGCGATGGGGAAGCCGAAATAGATCACGATGCCGTCGCCCTGGAACTGCGCGACGAAGCCCCCGTGCCGCGCCACCACCTCGGCGCAGACCGCCTGGTAGCGGCGCAGGACGACGCGCAGATCCTCCGGGTCGAGGCGGGAGGCCAGCACCGTCGAATCCACGAGGTCGCAGAACATCACCGTGAGCTGGCGCCGCTCGGGCGCGTGCCCGGCCGGCCGCTCGGGCTCCCGGCTCGCGGCGGCCCGGTCCGCATGCGGCTCCTCGCGCCGCCCGGTGCGGTCGAGGACCGCCATCAGGCCCCGCTCTCCGGGGCATTCGTCCGGGATTCGATCCTCACCCGGTCTGCTCCTGTCTCACGAACCGTTCGACGGTCAGGGGCCCCTTCGGGGCGGCCACGTTCAGCGAGAAGCGGCGGCGCTCCCAGACCGGACGCTCGGCGAGCGTCCATTCATACTCCCGCACCAGGGTGGTGCAGAAGAGCCGAGCGACGGCGAAGGCCGCGTCCTTGCCCGGGCAGGTGCGGTCCTGCGCCCCCACCGTGGCCCGTTCGAGCCCCCGGGGCCAGATCAGCGGCCGCTGCCCGTCCCGGTGATCGGCGAAGCGGTCCGGATCGAAGACGGTGGCGCGCGGGACATGCGTCGGGTCGTTCTGGGCGAAGGGGATCACGCCCATCACCAGCTCGCCCTTGCGGATCCGGAAGCGGCCGGATTCCGAATCGAGGCTGCGGTCGCGGGTGGCGCGCCCGAAGATGAAGAACACCGGCGGATGCAGGCGCAGCGTCTCGCGGATGACGCGGTCGAGGATCGGAGTCGCGCGGCCGGCCGGCCCGCCCGCGGCCTCCTGCCGCACCGCCTCGCGCCAGCCGGGATGCAGGCTCAGCTCGCCGACCAGGGACTTCATCAGGTTCTGGAGGCCGAGGAAGCCGTTCATGCCGGCGAGGAAGGCGAGCTGCCTCGCCAGCGCCTCGCGGTCGGCCAAGCCCTCCTTCTGCGCCAGCGCGGCGATGTCGTGGAAGGCCGGGGCCCGCTTCACCGCATCGACGATGCGCGCATAGGCGCGCAGCGAGCGCGCGTAGGTCGACCAGGGGATGAACCGGGTGATCGCCGTGAAGCGCTGCGTGAACAGGTTGCCGTAGACGAGCCGCACGTCGGCCGGGTCGACCTCCGCCCCGAGGAGCCAGCGGAAGGCGAGGGTCGCGGCGAAATCCTCGATCGCCTCCGCGAAGGAGAAGCGCGGCTGCGCGGCCCAGCGGGCGGCGAAATCTCCGAAGGTCGCGGCGAAGACCGGCTCCAGCGTCTCCGCGCGCCAGGCGAGCAGGCGCAGGTAGAGGCGCTTGGGCGCGTCGTGGTCCGGGCCGCTCTCGAAGATGCTCGGCACCACGTGGCCGACGAGGGGCCGGGGCGGAACCGCCCAGCCGAACCCGTAATCCTGGATCAGGTCCGGATCGGCGAAGAGCGCCCCGATGCCCTTCTGGTCGAGCACCGCGACGAGGGGCTGGAACAGGTTCACCCGGAACACGGTGCTGCGGTGGCGGGCGCGCCGCCGGGCGAAGAACCGCTCCCAGCCGCTCACGAACAGGAAGTCCACCGAATCGACGAGGGTCTTCAGCACGGGCGGATCGAGGGCGCCGGGCGGGTCGCGCTCCGGCGGCGTCCCGAAGGTGAAGGCCGCGCTCCGCTCACCGAGATCGGCGTTGCGGCGCACCACGTCGGCGAGGGTCGAGGTGGTTTCGAGACTGGCGAGGCCCGGCCCCGAGAAGGCCTCCGCCCCGTAGACGTTGAGGGCGAGGAGCGGGTTGGTGAGCGCCTGGGAGAAGGCGTCCGAGCCGACCATCAGCGTCATCAGGTCGCCGAGCGGCGCGTCGGGCGCGCGCGCCTCCGCGAAGAGGCCGACCAGGAAATCGACCTGATCCACGTGGGCGTAGAGGTCGCGCAGCTGCGCGGCGAGGTCCGCATCGCCGGTGAGCTCCTCGAAGGAGGTGACGCGGGACAGGCCGAAGCGCTCGCGGTAATCGTTGTAGGGCCTGATCCGCCACGCCCGGGCCTTGGCCATCGCGGCGAGATCCGCCGGGACCAGGAACCAGGGCGTGTTGCCGAGGCCGATCCGGCCCGCCCGCTGGGTCGCCGCCGCGTGCAGCACCGCGACCGGCCCCCGCTCCAGGAGGAGGCTGTTGTCGACGCGGAAGCGCTCGTTCGGCAGCGGCGCCCCGTCGAGGGTCAGCGCGGTCGGGACGAGCGGGTGCCAGCGGTAGAGGAGGTCGAACTCCCCGGCGATGCGGTTCGTCCGGTACCAGGGCCGGCGCTCCGCGAAGCCGATCTCGGGAAAGACCCGGAAGCGCGTCGTCGAGAGGTGGTTGATGTAGTCGCGGATGATGATCTCGAGGAGCTGCGCGATGTTGACGGCGCGCGCCGTCTCGAACAGCTGGTCGTCCTTCCAGGCCGGGTGCTCGGCCTTCAGCCGGCGGCAGAGCCGGTTGTGCTCCCGCAGGAAGATCGTGTTCAGGGCGGAGTAGAAGATCGTGGAATTGCCCCGCTCCAGCCCGGCGGCGAACAGGGTCCGGCGGCGCTCCGGCGTGTCGAAATTCTCCCCCAGGATCGGGTTGCGATATCCGGTGCCGTCCTCGTTCACGTAGGACAGGCCCAGGAATTCGGGCCGGACGCGCTCCCCCGCCGCGTCGAACAGGAAGGGCGGATATTCCTCCCCGTCGATCATCTGCGACTTCAGCCGGCCGTCCTGGTGGCTGCGCAGGAGGGCGGTATCGGCGGGCGACAGGCCGTAGATCTGGCAGAGATCGATCTCGTGGTTCGAGGTGTTGCGGCGGATGTCGTCCGGATCGGTGCGCAGGAAGCTGTCGGTGAACCACTGCGCGAAGAAGCAGAACAGGGCCGAGCTCTTCGGGCAGGGCTGCATGGTGCCCGTGCGGCGGAAGAGCCCGTCGAGCGCTGCGACGGGAGGGAGCGCCTCGATCTCCGCCGGGGTGGCGGGCGGCAGGTGGCGGCCGGAGAAGCGGCGCTCCACTAGGCCGGTCCAGGAGGCGTAGGGCGCGCAGGGATCCGTGCCGGGTCCCCACAGGGAGAGCGGGTACGGGCGCGCCGGGGCGCTCTGCGTGACGAGATTGATGAAGAGCCGGTTCACGATGCCGCGCAGACCCGGCGTATCGCTGACGAACTGCCAGAATCCGGGCGCCTTCGTCACCAGCCGGAGGGCGATCTGATTGGCCGATGGCACGGTCCATCTCCCTCTTGCGCGATGGACGCGAGAAGTGTGGAGAGTTTTTCACTCCGCCTATTCTGTCAAGGGATGCAGAATCATCCGAATGCATGATGTCCTCGGGAAACGGGAGGTGAGCATCGGAGGTGTTCGACAGATCTTTCGGTGGATGACGATGATGACGGGGTTGCCGGACAAGACGGGACGGCCCCGGTTGCCAATCGGTCCCGGCAACGATATAGCTCCCGGCCGTCACGCTCGAACCGGAGGAGTCCGCATGCTGCATGCCGATCACGTCTCCTCCGCAGGCCGTCCGCGCTAGATCGCACGGCCCCGCGCGGCAGCCGGCCTGAGGGCCGCTCCGCACGCTCTCCCCCGACCATCCATCCGTGCCGCGCCGGCGGCGCCTGACCGGAGCCGATGCGCGCCCGCATCGGGCAGCCCCATGACCCTCGCTCGTCCCCGGCGCGCGGATGCCCTCCGCGGCGTCCTCGCCTTCATCGTCCGTCACTGGCGGGCGCGGGCCGGCCTCGTCGCCGCTCTCGCCGCCGCGATCACCGGCGCCACCCTGGCCGACGTCGCCTTGCCCCTCTACGCGGGCCGCCTCGTCGACGCGCTCGGCCTTCCCGACCGCGACGCGGCCCTCGCCGCGGCCGTGCCGGCCTTCGCCGCCCTGGCGGGGCTCGGCCTCCTCGCGGTCGCCCTGCGCCATATCGCCTGGAGCCTCGTGGTGCCGCTGACGCTCTCGACCATGGCCGAGGTCGCGGCCTCGGCCTTCGCCAAGGTCCAGCGCCTGTCCACCGAGTGGCACGCGGGCAGCTTCTCGGGCTCGACCGTACGCAAGATCTCGCGCGGGATGTGGGCCCTCGACGGGCTCAACGACACGATCCTGCTGTCGCTCCTGCCGACCCTGGTGGTGCTCCTCGGCACCATGACGGTGCTCGGCTGGCGCTGGCCGGTGATGGGCGCGGTGATCGGACTCGGCACCCTGGCCTATGTGGGCGCGACCCTGTTCTTCGCCACCCGGGTGATCGCGCCCGCCGCCCAGCTCTCGAACGCCTGGGACACCCGGCTCGGCGGCGCGCTCGCCGACGCGGTCGGCAACAACGCCGTGGTCAAGGCCTTCGGGGCGGAGGCCCGCGAGGAGGCCCGCCTCGCGCGGGTGCTGGCCAAGTGGAGCCGGCGCACGCGGCGCACCTGGATGCGCGTCACCTGGAGCGGCACCGGGCAGCTCGCGCTGCTGGTGGCCTTCCGCAGCGCCATCGTGGGGGCCGCGCTCTGGCTGTGGTGGCGCGGGGCCGCGAGCCCGGGCGAGGTCGCCACCGTGCTCACCACCTACTTCGTGGTGCACGGCTACCTGCGCGACATCGGCGGCCACATCAACCATTTCCAGCGCGGCGTGAACGAGCTGGAGGATCTCGTCGCCCTGGAGGCCGAGCCGCTCGGGGTTTCGGACCGGCCGAAGGCCCGTCCCCTCGCGGTCACGGGCGGGGGCCTGCGCTTCGAGCGGGTGACCTTCCACTATGCGGGGCACGAGACGCCGCTCTACCGCGACCTCTCGGTGACGATCCCGGCCGGCCAGCGCGTCGGCCTCGTCGGCCGCTCCGGCTCGGGCAAGACCACCTTCGTCAAGCTGATCCAGCGGCTCTACGACGTGGCGGAGGGGCGGGTCCTCATCGACGGGCAGGACGTGGCGGGAGCGACCCAGGCGTCCCTGCGGCGGCAGATCGCCCTGGTGCCGCAGGAGCCGGTGCTGTTCCACCGCTCGCTGGCCGAGAACATCGCCTATGCGCGGCCGGACGCCACGCCGGAGGCGATCGAGCGCGCCGCGCGGCTCGCCCACGCGCACGACTTCATCAGCCGCCTGCCGCGGGGCTACGCCACGCCGGTGGGCGAGCGGGGCGTGAAGCTCTCGGGCGGCGAGCGCCAGCGCGTGGCGCTCGCCCGCGCCTTCCTGGCCGATGCGCCGCTGCTGATCCTGGACGAGGCGACGTCGAGCCTCGATTCGGAATCGGAGGGGCTGATCCAGGAAGCGATGGAGCGGCTGATGCAGGGCCGCACTGCGCTCGTCATCGCCCACCGGCTCTCGACGGTGCGCGGCCTCGACCGGATCCTGGTCTTCGACCGCGGCCGGATCGTCGAGGACGGCCCGCACGCCGCCCTCCTGCACCGCGGCGGGGTCTACCGGTCCCTGTTCGCCCACCAGAGCGACCTCCCGGTCAGCGCCTGACCGGGCGGGTCAGCGCCCGAGCGGCGGGGCGTCCGGCTCGGTGCTGCGCGCGAGGTCGAGGCGCAGCCCGTCCGGCAGGGTGTCGAGCACCGGCAGGACCGGCAGGCCCGCCGCGTTGAGGAGGCCCGCCGTCCAGTGATTGCAGAGGCGCAGCAGGCTGAAACGGCCCTCCGCCTCGTAGAACAGACTCGGCCCGTAGAGGCCCGGCCCCGCCTCGACGGGCCGTCCGTCCCGGACGCGCAGGCTCGCGCCCAGGGCGGCGGCGAGCCGCGCGAACCCCGCCGGCGACAGGCGCAGCCGGATGATCCGCGCGGCCGGGAAGGCCTCGGCGGGATCGCCCATGATCCCGACCACGTGCAGCACGGCGGGCCGTCCCCCCGGCGTGAACAGGGCTTCGAGCGCGAGGCGCCAGTCGAGGGCACCGAGGGTCGGCACCTGCCGGTAGAAGCCGGAATCGCCCCAGCCGATCTCGAGCGCCGGATAGGCGCGGAAGCGCTCGGCCACCCCCGCGAGGCCCCCGGCCCCGACGGCGGCGGCGCCCCGGGCCAGGGCGTCCCGCGGCAGGAGCAGGCCCGAATGCCAGCCATTGGCCACCACGTGGATGGTGATCCCCGCCGCGTCCGCGGGCGGATAGAGCGTCGGGTCGCCGGGCCTCGCGGTCAGTCCGATCCAGAGGGCCAAGATGATGATGAAGGCCGCGACCGCCAGGATGGTTCGGCGGGGTCTGAATCGCGGACGTTCCGGCAATGCCGGGGTCTTCCATAATACCGGGGTCTTCATGGCGCGTTCCGGTGAGAAACGTCCTGCGACGGCTCACCGGCTTGGCTGGTCCGCTGCCCGGCCTTCTCCGTCCTGAGCTGCCGATAGAGGAAGGCACCCACCACGGGCACGATCATCGTGCCGAACACGACGCCCGCCACGGAGGGATGCCCCATCCAGACACGGAAGCAGCCGGATGCGAGCCCGCCCAGACCCGAAGGCAATGGCGCCGATCTGGCCGATCCGCACCGTTCGCAGGCTTCCGCGGAGCGCATGCTCTTCCAGCACCCGGCGATGCCGCGCCTCCGGCTCCCACGGAGCGACGATCCGCTCGGGCGCATCGGGCACGAGGGCCTCGAACTCGTCCAGGGTCCGCGGCGGCAGCGGTCCTTGCCGGCTCTCCTCGGAGCGGACGATGGCTGTGGGCTGACGGGCGCACGAGCCCCCTGCGACGGCTGCGCGGGGTCACTTCGCGGAGGTTTCGAGGAGCGCATGTTCGCGGGCGATCACGCGCCTCACGTCGTCGCCGATCCGCCGCCCGTCCGCCCGCAGGGCGTCAAGGCCGGAAGCTCGCGCCGGAACGGTGACGGCCGGCCAGATCGAAACGAGCGCTCCGAGGCCGGCGAGGAAGCTGCCGGCCCGCGTCCTCGGTTCCGAGACGGGATGACCATGCGTCGTCATGGGCACCGTGATGCACGCGCCGAGCCGGCATCGTCAACGGTCCCGATCGCGAGGCCGTTGGGTTGTCGCATTGCCGCCGCGTGATTGCGGCGCCGGATCGGGGCGTTCGCCCGGCTCATACGATTTCCGGTTGATTGCTTCGCAATGCGGAAATCGGCTTCGCTCAAGCGCCGCGCGGGCTTGCTGATACGCAATCCGCTTCGATCAAGCGGATTGCGTATCACCCCTCCAGCCGGGTCAGCGCCTCGCGCACCTTGGCGAGGCGCTCGGCGGCCGCCTCGCGGCGCTCGCGCTGCTCCTCGACCACCTCCTCGGGGGCGCGGGCCAGGAAGTCGGCATTGGCGAGCTTGGCGTCGATCTTGCCGATATCGGCCACGAGCTTGCCCTCCTCCTTCCTCAGGCGCGCCACCTCGGCGGCGAGGTCCACCACGCCTTCGAGGGGCAGCGCCGCCACCTCGCCGCGCACGATGAGCTGCACCGCCTTGGCGGGGCTCGCCGCGACGGTGCCGATCTCGCCGATGCGCCCGAGCCGCCGCACGGTCTCGCCCCAGCGGGCGAGGCGCGCCTGCACGGCCTCGCTCGGGTTCACCAGCACCAGCGGGATCTGGGCCCCGGCCGGCACGTTCGTCTCGGAGCGGGCCGAGCGGATCTCGGAGACGAGATCGACCACCCAGCCGATCTCGGCCTCCGCCTCCGGCCGGCTCAGGGCCCCGAGATCCGGCCAGCGGCCGAGCACGAGGAGCGCGCGCTCGATCCCGGCCTCCCGGCCCTTCGTCGCCCACAGCTCTTCCGTGAGGAAGGGCATGAACGGGTGGAGCAGGATGCAGATCTGGTCGATCAGGAAGGCCACCGTGGCCCGGGTCTCGTCCTGTCCCGCGCCCGCCTCGCCCTGCAGGACGGGCTTGGCGAGTTCGAGATACCAGTCGCAGAAGACGTTCCAGACGAAGCGGTAGGCGGCGTTCGCCGCGTCGTTGAAGCGGAAGGCGTCGAGCGCCGCCGTCACCTCGGCCACGGCGCGGGCCGCCTCGCCGAGCGCCCAGGCGTTCAGGGTCTCGCGCACGGATTCGGGCCGGAACTCCGGGTCGATCCGGCAGCCGTTCATCTCGGCGAAGCGGGCGGCGTTCCACAGCTTCGTGGCGAAGTTCCGATAGCCTTCAACGCGTTGGACCGACAGCTTGATGTCGCGTCCCTGCGCCGCCATGGCGGCGAGCGTGAAGCGCAGGGCATCCGCCCCGTAGCGGTCGACGAGATCGAGGGGATCGACCACGTTGCCCTTGGACTTCGACATCTTGGCGCCCTTCTCGTCGCGGACGAGGGCGTGGATGTAGACGGTTTGGAACGGCACCTCGTCCATCGCGTGAAGGCCGAGCATCATCATCCTGGCAACCCAGAAGAAAATGATGTCGAAGCCGGTCACCAGGGTGCTGGTCGGGTAGTAGCGGGCGAGCTCCGGCGTGGCCTCGGGCCAGCCGAGCGTCGAGAAGGGCCACAGGCCCGAGGAGAACCACGTGTCGAGGACGTCCTCGTCGCGGCGCAGCGTCACCGGGCGGCCGTGATGGGCGGCGGCCTTCTCCAGGGCCTCCTCCTCGCTGGCCGCCACGAAGACGGTGCCCTCGGGGTCGTACCAGGCCGGGATCTGGTGGCCCCACCAGAGCTGGCGCGAGATGCACCAGGGCTCGATGTTCTCCAGCCACTGGAAGTAGGTCTTCTCGTAGGTCTCGGGCACGAAGCGGGTACGGCCGTCGCGCACCGCCTGCATCGCCCGCTCGGCCAGCGGCGCGACGTTCACGTACCATTGGTCGGTGAGATAGGGCTCGATGACCACGCCCGAGCGGTCGCCGTGCGGCACCGCATGGGTGTTGGGCTCGATCGCGACGAGCCGCCCGCGCGCCTCCATCAGGGCGACGACGGCCTTGCGCGCCTCCGCCCGGTCGAGGCCGTGGAGCGCGAGGGTCTCCGGCTCGGGCGCGGAGCCCTCCAGGAAGGCCTCGTTTCCATCGAGCGTTATGCGAGCTTCCTCATCCAAGATATTGATGAGCGGCAGGCCGTGCCGGCGCCCGACCTCGAAGTCGTTGAAGTCGTGGGCCGGGGTGATCTTGACCGCGCCGGTGCCCTTCTCGGGATCGGAATACTCATCCGCCACGATCGGGATCAGGCGGCCGACGAGGGGCAGGCGCACGCGCTGGCCGACGAGCGCCCGGTAGCGCTCGTCCTCCGGATGGACGGCGACCGCGGTGTCGCCGAGCATCGTCTCGGGGCGGGTCGTCGCCACCGTGATGGTCTCGGCGGTCTCGTTGCCGTCCGCGTCCACCACCGGATAGGCGAAGTGCCAGAGATGGCCCTTCACCTCGACCTGCTGCACCTCGAGATCGGAGATCGCGGTCTGGAACTTGGGATCCCAGTTCACGAGGCGCTTGTCGCGGTAGATCAGCCCCTGCGCGTGCAGGTCGACGAAGACCTTCACGACGGCCTTCGAGAGGCCCTCGTCCATGGTGAAGCGCTCGCGCGACCAGTCGCAGGAGGCGCCGAGGCGCTTCAGCTGGTTGACGATGGTGCCGCCGGATTCCGCCTTCCACTCCCAGACGCGGCGCACGAACTCGCTGCGGCCGAGGCTGCGGCGGTCGGGCTGCTGGTGCTCGGCGAGGCGGCGCTCGACCACCATCTGGGTGGCGATGCCCGCATGGTCGGTGCCGGGCTGCCAGAGCACGTCCTTGCCGCGCAGGCGCTCGAAGCGGGCGAGCACGTCCTGCAGGGTGTTGTTGAGGGCGTGCCCCATATGCAGCGAGCCCGTCACGTTCGGCGGCGGGATCATGATGCTGTAGGGCACCGCGTCGGTGCGGTCGGGGCGCCCGGCCCGGAAGGCCTGCGCCTCCTCCCATTCGGCGGCGATGCGCGCCTCGACGGCGGCGGGATCGAAGGTCTTGTCCATCATCACGGGCCACCCGCGCCGGTGGAGCGCCCGGCCTCGGCCTCGGCGCCCGACCGGCGAAAACGCGTCGGAAATCGAAACGGGGCCGGCTCGCGTCAGCAACCGGCCCCCTCACGACGCGCTTTCAACCGAACGGGGCCTTCCCGTCAACTCTCCCCCGCCCCGGCGGGGCTCAGCGTCCGCGGGCGACCCGCTCGATCTCCGCGCGCACGAGGCGCTCGACCATGGCGGGCAGGTTGTCGTCGAGCCAGGCCTTGAGCATCGGGCGCAGCATGTCCTGGACGAGATCCTCCAGGGTGCGGGCGTTGTTGGTGAGGACCGTGTGGGCGAGGAGGTTGAAGGCCTGGCTCACGCTCGCATCCGTGTCCTGCGAGATCAGCCGCTCGGCCGCCGGAGCCGGCTCGGGCGGCGGGGGAACGGGCTCGGTCTTCGGGGCGGCCGCCTTCGGGGGGGGCGGCGGCGGCGGCGGCTCGATCTCGATCGCGTCGAAGTCGATCGGGTCGTCCTTGAAGGCGATCTCCGGCTCGTCCTCCTCCAGCGGCGGCTTGCGCAGGGGCTCGGCCACGCCGGCAAGGTCGAGAACGTCTTCTTCCGGGGTCGGGTCGGGCAGCGGCATCGGGCGGACTTCCGCCACGGGGGCCGGCTCGGCCTCCTTCTGGTCGTCGGCGATGATGCGGCGGATGGAGGCGAGGATCTCCTCCATCGAGGGTTCCTGCGTCTTGGGGCTCGCTGCGCTCATCGACTCACAACACTGCGGGAAGGGAGGGCCGGGCCATCACGCCCGCAGGGCAGTATTCCACGTCCCCGCTGCCGCACAAGCGACCCCGTCCGCCGCCAACAGGACAGTTCGCGGGTGTGACCCGCGAGCCATGATCAGCGGCCGTCGGGCGTCCGCACGCCGTACCAGAGGTCCTTGACCTGATCGAAGTGCTGCTTGGCGCTGTACTGCGCGACCGGCACGTTGATGAAGGCGGTGGTGAGCCGGCCCACCGACTGGACCACCTGATAGGAGCTGATCACCCGGTCGCGCTGGGCGGTGATGAGGTTGACGCGGGCCGAGAGCAGTTCCTGCTGCGCGTTCAGCACGTCCAGGGTGGTGCGCTGGCCGACGCGGGCTTCCTCGCGCACGCCGTTGAGCGCCACCTCGTTGGCCTGCACCTGGGCCTGCTGGGCGATCACCCGGGCCTTGGCGGCTTCGAGGCCGCCCCAGGCGGTCACGATGGAGGCGCGGACCTGGTCGCGGAAGGTCTCGACCTGGATGCGGGTCTGGCCGACCTGCTCCTTGGCTTGCCGGATCGCCGCGTATTCCGCGCCGCCCTGGTAGAGCGGCACGGTGAGCCGGGCGGTGACGGCGCCGTCGAACAGCTCCGTATGGGCGAATTGCTGGTCGTAGAGCTTCTGCACCGTGCCGCTGACGCTCACCGTCGGGTAGAGCGTGGATTCGGCGATCTTCACCTGCGCCTCGGAGGCGTCGACGGCGTGGAGCGCGGCCAGGATCTGCGGATGCTCGCGCATGCCGATGTCGATCGCCGCACCGAGGGTGCTCGGCACGTAGCGGTCGAGGGGACGGCCCGGGGCGAGCTGGCGCGGCTCGATGCCCACCACCTGCCGGTAGGTGGCGATGCTGGTGCGCAGGTTCGCCTCGGCGACGCTCACCTGCGAGCGCGCGCCCGCCAGGCGGGCCTCGGCCTGGGCGACGTCGGTGCGGGTGACCTCGCCGACGTTGAAGCGGTCGCGAGTCTGCCGCAGCTGCTCCTCGAGCACCTCGACGTTGTTGCGGTTGAGTTCGAGCGTCGCCGTGTCGGCCAGCACGTTCATGTAGGCCTGGGCGGCCGCGAACAGGGTCGACATCTCGACGTTGCGCAGGCCCTCGCGGCCTTGCAGCACCGTCGACTCGGCCTGACGGGTCTGGTTGTCCGTGAGGAAGCCGTTGAACAGGGTCTGGTTGACGGTGAGCCCTGCCCCGCCCGGAGTCAGGGTCTGGTTCAGGCGGGTCTGGCCCTGGTTGCCCACGGTGGTCTGGACGCCGATCGTGGCGTTGCCGCTCACGGTCGGCCGGTAGCCGGACATGGCCCGGTTCACGGTCTCGTCGGTGGCGCGCTGGCCGGCGCGCTGGGCATTCAGCGTCGGGTTGCCCGCATAGGCCCGCGCCAGTGCGGTCTCCAGGGTCTCCGCGGACGCGGTGTGGCCGGCCACCGCCAGCACGAGGCCTGTGAGACCACCGAGCCTGAGCCCGCGATTCGCCCGAGTTGGTGTGTCGGTCACGCTTAAACTCACCCTCGCGAGGTCGATGGCCATTCCGCTCCGATCCACGGACATGACGGGCGGAATGGTTTGCGGTTTGCCACCTCGGCCCTAACCTTAGCTGAACTGCCGGTTAGGAGCATCGCCTCGCGGCCGCTCCGGGCTGAGTTTGGCTTGTGGTGCCGCATAAAAGCGACAGTGCGGCGGCCGGCGCGCAGCCGCGCAGCCCGGGCGCCGTTGGCGCTCCGGCTGCGCGGTGCGGACACCGGCCGGGGCCGGACCGTCATCCGGTCGCTCGCGTCGCCTGCGGAGGACCGGCGCCGCGGTTGCCGGAGCCGACCGTCCGGAGCCGGATCAGAAGGTGAAGCCGGGCTCGGTCGCGAAGGCCCGCAGGGGGGGCACGGCGGCGTCGAACAGGGGGCGGGCGCCGAAGGCGTTGCCGGCGCGCACCCAGAGCGTCGCCTTGCCGGTGCGGCCTTCGCCCTGGACGCAGGCGAGGCGCCCGCCATCGGCGAGCTGCTCCAGCAGCGCCTGCGGGCGCCGCTCGATTCGGCCGTTGATCAGGATGGCGTCGTAGGGGCCGTGCCGGGGGGCGCCGCCGTCGAGGGCGCCGGTCTCGACCGGGATCGCCTTGCCGGTGACGGCGGCGAGGCGCTCGCGGGCCTGCTCGGCGAGGCCGGGCAGCGATTCGAGGGCGGTCACGCTCGCGCCGAGCCGGTCGAGGATCGCGGCCGCGTAGCCGAGGCCGGTGGCGACGTCGAGCGCCCGCTCGCCCGGCTTGACGGCGAGCGCCTGGATCAGGCGGGCGAGGACCATCGGCGCCGGCATGGCGCGGGTTTCCCCCTCCTCCGTGCCGAGGGTGATGGGCTGATCGATATACGCGAAGGCTTCCCGTCCCTCCGGCACGAAGCGCTCGCGCGGGACGCTGTCGAAGGCGTCGAGAAGCGCGATATCGGTCACGTCGAAGGTCCGCAGCTGACAATCGACCATGAGGCGGCGCGCTTGCGCGTAATCGAGCATGGGAGTCTCTGGGGACAGTGGCGGCCAAGCCATCGGCGACGGGCCAGGCCGTCGGGCGTCGGGGTTGTGGTGGATCGCCTGCCAAAAGGCAAGGTTGGACCGCGCCTGCCACCCCGGCTGCCGCTTCGGCTGGAATCGCGATGGATGGGAAGGGATGAAGGTGGAGGCCTCGCCCGGAATCGAACCGGGGTGCAAGGATTTGCAGTCCTCTGCGTAACCACTCCGCCACGAGGCCGTCCGACAGGCGTGCAGCGAAGGCAGCGCCGTCCTCCCGGGGCGGGCGGCCGTCCCGGGAACGAGGGCTCTCTAACAGAGTTGGGGGCGGCTCGGCAACCGGGAGAGAGCCGGCGAATTTTCGCGCGTTCCGCCAAATCGCGCTTGCATCGGCCCGGAGCCATGCGCTAAGCGGTGCCCGTCGTTCCCCGATAGCTCAGCTGGTAGAGCAGGCGACTGTTAATCGCCTTGTCGCAGGTTCGAGTCCTGCTCGGGGAGCCATCCCGCCCCTGCCGACGACACCCTGATCCGTCGCGGCCGCCGCGTGATCCGGCTCCAGCGAATCGCGATGCCGGGCCGGGCTCGGGACGGTTCCCCATCCGGTGCACGAAAATTTGCCGGAACTCCTTCGGCCGCACGAGGTTTTCCCTGCAACTTGCTGCGACGCTTTGGGCCATCCGGTCCATGTCGGCAGCGTCAAGACAGACAGGAGACCTCCATGATCGGATGGGCCATCACGTTCCTGGTCGTCGCGCTCGTCGCGGCGCTGCTCGGCTTCGGCGGCATCGCCGGCACCGCCATGGAAGCGGCCAAGATCGTATTCTTCGTCGCCATCGTGCTGTTCGCCGTCTCGGCGATCTTCGGCCTCATGCGGGGCCGCTCGCCGCGGATATGACGGCCCGGGTCCGACGCTGGGCCCGATGACACCGGAACAGGGCGGCTTCGGCCGCCCTTTTTCGTGCGCACGGGAACGCCCGGCGATCCGCGCGCACGTCGCGTCGGCTCCCTCAGCGCAGGGCGGCGTGGGCGAAGGGCAGGATCGCCGCCGGACGCAGGGCCGGCCGCGGCGGCTGCACCTTCGGCTGGAGACGATGCACCGTGGCCTTGCGCGGGCGCGGCGGCAGGGCGGCCGCCACGAGGTCGGCGCACCAGATCGCGGCCGCCAGATAGCCGCAGGACAGCACCCGGACCGAGTCCGGACGGAGCGGGTGCACGAATCGAGCCGTGGCGTTCATCGCGACCTCGAAGGCTGAGGTGGTCCGGGCCGGCTGCGATGCGGGCCGGGCGGGCCAGGCAGCCCTCGGAGTTTCACTGCCTGGCCCGTCGGCCGCGCCCGGCCGTGCAAGGGAGAGTGGACACGGCGGTTGCAGCGCCGGAATCCTAGCATGAACCGTGCCATCTGGGGCCGTGATGCCGGCTCCGGTGCCCTTCATCCGATCGTCTCCTCCCCTCGGTCAGCCGGTCGTAGCATGGTCCCGGGCGGCGTTGCTTAACCTTTGATCCGTTGCGTCTCGTCTCGTACCGCGGTCGACCCGCCCGCCGATGCACCTTAAAGAAGGGGATCCGGGCTCGCGGCGCCCCCAAGGTGAACAGCAATGGCGACAGGACCTTTCGTCTCGACCGACTGGCTGGCCGAGCGGCTCGATGCTCCCGACATCGTGGTGGTGGACGGCTCATGGTACCTGCCGGCCATGAATCGCGACGCCGCGGCCGAGTACCGCGCGGGGCACATCCCGGGCGCCCTGCGCCTCGACATCGACGCCTTGAGCGACGAGACGAATCCCCTGCCCCACATGCTGCCCCCGCCCGAGGTCTTCGCGTCCCGGATGCGGGCGCTCGGCATCGGCGACGGCATGACCATCGTGGTCTACGACGGCATGGGCCTGTTCTCGGCCCCGCGGGTGCGCTGGATGTTCAAGGTCTTCGGCGCCCGGGACGTGGCCGTCCTGGCGGGCGGCTTCCCGGCCTGGGTGGCGGGCGGCCATCCGGTCGAGGAGGGCGAGCCGCGGCCGCGCGACCGGCGCCATTTCACGGCGCGCCTCGACCATTCGGCGGTGGCGGACGTGAGCGACGTGCGGCGGGCTCTCGCCGGCTCCGCCCAGATGGTGGATGCGCGCTCGGCGCCGCGCTTCGCGGGCGAGGAGGCGGAGCCGCGCCCGGGCGTGCGGCCGGGCCATATGCCGGGTGCCCTCAACGTTCACTACGCCGCCCTTCAGGAAGGCGGACAGCTCAAGGATGAGGCAGCCCTGCGCCAGGTCTTCCGCGAGGCGGGGGTCGATCTCGACCGCCCGGTGATCACGACCTGCGGCTCGGGCGTCACCGCGGCGATCGTCTCGCTCGCCCTCGAAACCCTCGGCCGGCCGGCGCGGGCCCTCTACGACGGCTCCTGGACCGAGTGGGGCTCGCGGGAGGATCTGCCGGTGGCGACGGGGCGGTAGAGCGCCGCCCGCCGAAGCCGTTGCCGGTTCGTCGGACGTTGCTCTAGAGAGCGCCCGATCGCGTCGCGATCGGGCGCCCCTGTCGGATATACGGTCCACGGTGCTGGTCAGCGCCCCACCGCGACCAGCACCGCGCCCGCCGCGATCAGTCCCACCCCGAGCCAGGCCAGGGCGGAGAGGCGCTCGCCCAGGAACAGCGCTCCGCAGAGCGCCACCATCACGACGCTGAGCTTGTCGAGGGGCGCCACCCGCGCCGCGTCGCCGAGCTTGAGGGCGCGGAAGTAGCACAGCCACGAGGCGCCCGTGGCGAGGCCGGAGAGCACGAGGAACAGCCAGGCGCGGCCCGGCACCGTGCCGGGCGCCTGCCACTGCCCGGTGGCTGCGAGGAGCGCGCCGAGCACCCCCACGATCACCAGCGTGCGCACGAAGGTGGCGAAGTCGGAATTGATGCTCCCGACCCCGACCTTCGCGAAGATCGCCGTCAGCGCGGCGAACAGGGCCGAGAGCAGCGCCCAGGCCTGCCAGCCCGCGAGGAGCCCGCGCATGCTCAGTGCAGGATCTGGCTCAGGAACAGCTTCGTGCGCTCGTGCTGGGGCGAGCGGAAGAAGGCGTCCGGCGTGTTCACCTCCACGATCTGGCCCTCGTCCATGAAGATCACCCGGTCGGCGACCTGCCGGGCGAAGCCCATCTCGTGGGTCACGCACAGCATGGTCATGCCCTCGTCGGCGAGGCCGACCATGGTGTCGAGCACCTCCTTGACCATCTCGGGGTCGAGGGCGGAGGTCGGCTCGTCGAACAGCATGATCTTCGGGCTCATGCACAGGGAGCGGGCGATCGCCACCCGCTGCTGCTGCCCCCCCGAGAGCTGGCCCGGATATTTGTGCGCCTGATTGGGGATCTTCACCCGGGTGAGATAGCGCATCGCCACCGCCTCGGCCTCGGCCTTCGGCATCTTCTTCACCCAGATCGGCGCGAGCGTGCAGTTCTCCAGCACCGTCAGGTGCGGGAACAGGTTGAAGTGCTGGAACACCATGCCGACCTCGCGCCGGACCTCGTCGATCCGCTTGAGGTCGTTGGTGAGTTCCACGCCGTCGACCACGATGCGGCCGGCTTGGTGCTCCTCCAGCCGGTTGATGCAGCGGATCATCGTCGACTTGCCGGAGCCGGAGGGGCCGCAGACGACGATGCGCTCGCCCCGGCGCACGGTGAGGTCGATGTCGCGCAGGACGTGGAAGGCCCCGTACCACTTGTTCACCCGTTCCAGCGTCACCGCGACGGGGGCGCTGGCGAGGCGGGTCGCCGAGGTGTTGGCGGGCGCGAGGTCCGGATCGATCTCCGGCAGGTGCGGGACGGCGGGCGAGGCGGTCATCGGGGCGCTCATGGGGATGCTCATGGGAATCACCGTTTTTGGCCGGCGGCGAGCCGGCGCTCCACGAACAGCGCGTAGCGCGACATGCCGAAGCAGAAGACGAAGTAGAACAGGGCCGCGAAGGCGTAGCCGGTGGTGACCACAGTCGGGGCGGCCCAGTTCGGGTCGATGCGGGCGGATTCGATCGTGCGCACGAAGTCGAAGATGCCGACGATCGAGACCAGCGTCGTGTCCTTGAACAGGGCGATGAAGCTGTTGACGATGCCCGGGATCACGATGCGCAGGGCCTGGGGCAGGATCACGAGGCGCATGCCCTGCCAGTAGGTCAGCCCGAGCGAGTTCGCCCCCTCGGTCTGGCCCCTGGGGATGGCCTGGAGGCCGCCGCGCACCACCTCGGCCATGTAGGCGGCGGAGAACAGGGCGACGCCGACCAGGGGACGCAGCAGCCGGTCGACGCTGATGTCACCGGGCAGGAACAGCGGCAGCATCACGTTGGCCATGAACAGCACCGTGATGAGCGGCACGCCGCGCCAGAACTCGATGAAGATCACGCAGACGAGCCGCACCACCGGCAGCCGCGAGCGGCGCCCCAGCGCCAGCAGGATGCCGAGCGGCAGCGAGGCCACGATGCCGACGATCGAGACCACGATCGTCACCAGCATGCCGCCCCAGAGCGAGGTCGGCACCGTGGGCAGTCCGGCGAGCGGCAGCCCCGCGAGCAGCGCGTAGGCCGCGAGCGGGAACACGACGAAGAAGTAGAGGGCGCCGAGGTCGCGCCGCGGCGCGTCGAGCCACAGCAGCCAGCCGACGCCGATCGCCGCCATGGCGAAGAAGACGTTGGCCCGCCAGCGCTCCTCGATCGGGTAGGAGCCGTAGACGAAGTAGTTGATCTTGTTGGCGATGAAGGCCCAGCAGGCCCCGACCGGCCGGCCCACCACCTCGGGCCGGCAGGCGTCGCGGTTCTCGCCCGTGAACACCGCGTCGAGCACGAGGAAGCGCAGGAGCGGCGGCACCACCAGGGCGATGATCAGCACGGCGAGGAGCGTCAGCGCCGCGTTGCCGGGGCTGGAGAAGAGATTGGCCCGCGCCCAGGCGAGGGGTCCGCTCACCAGGGCCGGGGCCGGGGCCGGCGGGATCGGCTCCCGGCGGATGAAGCTCAGGGGGAGGGTCCGGGATCCGGCGGTCATGCTGCCCTCACCGCTCGATCAGCGCGACGCGCTGGTTGTAGAGGTTCATGCCCGTGGCGGTGACGAGGCTGATCGTCAGGTAGACCGCCATGGTGATCGCCACCACCTCGACCGCCTGGCCGGTCTGGTTCAGCACCGTCCCCATGAAGACCTGGACGAGATCCGGGTAGCCGATGGCGACGGCGAGGGAGGAGTTCTTGGTCAGGTTGAGGTACTGGCTGGTGAGCGGCGGCACGATCACCCGCATGGCCTGCGGGATGACGACGAGGCGCAATGTCGGGCCGGGCTGGAGGCCGAGCGCCCGGGCGGCCTCGGTCTGACCCCGGGCGACCGCCTGGATGCCGGCGCGCACCACCTCGGCGATGAAGGCCGCCGTGTAGATGCTGAGGCCCAGCACCAGGGCGACGAATTCGGGGAAGAGCTGCAGCCCGCCGCGCAGGTTGAAGGTGCCCTTGACGGGGCGTTCGAAGGTGACCGGGTCGGCGCCTCCGAGCGCCAGCACGCCCCAGGCGAGGAGCGGCAGGCCGAGCACCAGGGCGAGGCCGACGAGGCCCACCGGCGCCTGCCGGCCGGTGCGGGCCTGGACCCGCCGGGCGCGGAGCCGGAAGGCGAGCGCGGCCAGGATGCCGAGCGCGAAGGCGGCCGGGATCGCCCAGGCATCCGCCGCCAGCACGGGCTTGGGCACGTAGAGCCCGCGCTGGTTGAGGAAGATCGAGCCCGGGAGGGCGAGGGAATCCCGCGCGCCCGGGAGCGCCGCGAGCACGGCCACGTACCAGAACAGGAGCTGGAGCAGCAGCGGGATGTTGCGGATGGTCTCGACGTAGACGCCCGCGAGCTTGGCCAGAATCCAGTTGGGCGAGAGCCGCGCGACGCCGATGAGGAAGCCGAGGATCGTGGCGATGACGATGCCGATCGCCGCGACGAGGAGCGTGTTGAGGAGCCCGACCACGAAGGCGGCGCCGTAGGTCGAGGTCGCCGCCGCGAAGGGGATCAGCGCCTGGCTGACGTCGAAGCCCGCGGTGTTCGACAGGAAGCCGAAGCCCGAGGCGATGCGGGCGTTGCGCAGGTTCTCGGCCGCGTTGCCGACGGCCATCCAGGCGAGGAGGCCGACCCCGAGGAGCAGCAGGATCTGGTAGGCCGCCCCGCGGATCGTCGGGTCGTTGAGGGGCGAGACCCGGGGCGGGCCGGAGGAACTGTTCGACACGGATGGCTGACCTTCCTCACGCAAGCGGTTTGTGCCTTTCCCTGACGCCATGGGCGGATGACGGGGATCCCCCTCCCGCGGGGAAAGGGGGGATCCCCGCGCCTCATCCGGTCAGCGGATCGGCGGGCCGTATTGCAGGCCGCCCTTCGACCACAGGGCGTTCACGCCGCGCTGGATCTTCAGCGGCGAGCCCTGGCCGACGTTGCGCTCGAACACCTCGCCGTAATTGCCGACGAGCTTGATGATCCGGTAGGACCAGTCGTTGGTCAGCCCGATGCCCTCGCCGAACTTGCCCTCGGTGCCGAGGATGCGCTTGACGTCCGGGTTGTCGGACGACTTGAGCATCTGGTCGACATTGGCTTGCGTGATGCCGGCCTCCTCGGCGTTGAGCATCGCGTAGTGGGTCCAGCGGACGATGTCGGCCCATTGCGAATCGCCGTGGCGCACCGCCGGTCCGAGCGGCTCCTTGGAGATCACCTCGGGCAGGACGATGTTGTCGTCGGGGGTCGCGGCCCGCAGGCGCTCGGCGTAGAGACCCGAGGCGTCGGTGGTGAAGGCGTCGCAGCGGCCGGAATCGTAGGCCTTGAAGGTCTCGTCCGAGGTGGCGAAGGCCACGACCTCGTATTTGAGCTTGTTGGCGCGGAAATAGTCGGCGAGGTTGAGTTCGGTGGTGGTGCCCTGCTGGGTGCAGATCGAGGCGCCGTCGAGCTGCTTGGCCGAGGTCACGCCGAGCTTCTTCTTCACCATGAAGCCCTGGCCGTCGTAGAAGTTGACCGCCGGGAAGTCGAGGCCGAGGGACGTGTCGCGGGACATCGTCCAGGTGGTGTTGCGCGACAGCACGTCCACCTCGCCCGACTGGAGCGCGGTGAAGCGGTCCTTGGCCGAGAGCGGGATGTAGCGCACCTTGGTGACGTCGTTGAAGATCGCCGCTGCGAGCGCCCGGCAGAACTCGACGTCGAGGCCGGTCCAGCGTCCCTGCGCGTCCGGCACGCCGAAGCCGGCGAGGCCCGGATTGGAGCCGCAGGCGATGAACCCCTTCTGCTTGATGCTGGCGAGTGTCGCCTGAGCCTGGGCGGCTCCGGCCGCCAGGCAGACGCTCAGGCCGAGGCCGAGCGCCACAAGAACCTTCTTCATCCGATCCCCGTTCTTGTTCCGCGCGGCCGGTTGCGCCATCCGGGCGTCCGCACCTGCGCCGTCGATTGCCCTAAGCAAGGATCCTGCCCAAACAGGGGTCCTGCCTAAGCAAACGGCATTCGAGGCGAAGGTCGGTGTTTGGTCAAGGGGTTGGATGACCCTGCGGAGGCCGCCCTGCCCGCTTCGGCGGCTTGACGCGGGGCGGCCGGCCGGGCTGTGGTCGCGCCTTCTGCCGATCCCGAGGTCCGATGAGCATCACGCCCCCCCGCGATCCGAGCCGTCTGGCCGAGCGCACCCGCCTCGTCCATGCCGGCCGCGACCCCTCGCAGCAGCACGGCTTCGTCAACACGCCGATCTATCGCGGCTCGACCGTGCTCTTCGAGAGCACCGACGCCCTGCGGCACCGCCGGGCGGAATACACCTACGGGACCGCCGGCACGCCGACCATCCGGGCGCTGGAGCAGGCCTGGACCGAACTCGCGGGCGCGGCCGGCACGGTGCTGACGCCGTCCGGCCTCGCGGCGGTCACGGTGGGCCTGCTGGCCTGCCTCAAGGCCGGGGATCACCTGCTGGTGACCGATTCCGCCTACCGGCCGACCCGCGAGTTCTGCAACGGGTTCCTGGCCCGGTTCGGCGTCGAGACCACCTACTACGACCCGACCCTCGGGGCGGGCATCGCCGACCTCATGCGCGACAACACCACGGCGGTGCTCACCGAGGCGCCGGGGTCGCAGAGCTTCGAGATGCAGGACATCCCGGCCATCGCCGAGGCCGCGCATGCCCGGGGCGCCTGCGTGCTGATGGACAACACCTGGGCGACGCCCCTGCTCTTCCCGCCCCACGAGCGCGGCGTCGACATCGCCATCGAGGCGGGCACCAAGTACCTGTCGGGCGGCTCGGACCTGCTGCTCGGCCTCACCTCCGCCAATGCGCGCTACTGGCCGGCCCTCAAGCAGACCTTCTCGCTCTTCGCCATGTGCGCGGGCCCGGAGGACGTGTTCCTCGCCCTGCGCGGCCTGCGCACCCTGCCCCTGCGGCTCGCCGAGCACGGGCGCCAAGCCCTCGCCATGGCGGAGTGGCTGAAGCAGCGCCCCGAGGTCGCGCGCGTGCTGCACCCGGCCCTGCCGGAGGATCCCGGCCACGCCATCTGGGCCCGCGACTTCAAGGGCGCCTCGGGGCTGTTCTCGGTGATCCTGAAGCCCTGCTCCGAGACCGCGGTCGCCGCGATGCTCGACGGGCTCGAACTCTTCGGGATGGGGTTCTCCTGGGGCGGCTTCGAGAGCCTCGTGATCCCCTTCGATTGCCGGACCTACCGCACCGCTACCGCCTGGGAGCCGGGCGGCCCGGGCCTGCGCTTCCACATCGGCCTGGAGGATCCCGAGGACCTCAAGCGGGATCTGGAGGCGGGCTTCGTCCGGCTGCGGGCGGCGGGATAGGGCGGCCCCCCGAGCGAGAGCGGCGTCCTTGCTGCATGACCTTGGGTCGGACAGCCTGATCCCGTCATGGAGCTTGGCCGCTTCGAGCGGGATCCTGCGAAGGCTGCTTCGAACGTCGTGCGGCACGGCGTGTCGTTCGAAGCGGCGCGGGCGACGCTCCTCGACCCCTTCGCTCTTGACGTGCACGACACGCGTGAAAAACGATCGGGAAGAGCGCTCCGTGCTCATCGGCATGGCGGAGGGGTGATACGGTTTCCGGAAGATCACTTTCGGAAACCGTATCACGAGCCCGCGCGGCGCCTGAGCGAGGCCGGTTTCCGCATCGCGAAGCGATCATCCGGAAACCGTATGATTGCTGTGCCTCGTCGATACGATGGGGGGCGACGCGATCCGGATCATCTCGGCCCGGGGAGCCGAACCGCATGAACGCCGACGATACCATGAAGCCGAGCTCTGGCCCGCCACGGCACGACGGGAGCCGCTTCGACGCGATGGGCGAAGCGGAGCGGCACGCGGCCGCCATGGCCGATCCCGAGGCGCCGCTCCCCTCCGAGGACCTCCGGTCCCTGCGGCGCACGCCGCAGGTCCGCATCATCCGCCGGGCGCTCGGCCTCTCGCAGGAGGAGTTCGCGGTCCGCTTTCATATCCCGCTGGGAACGTTGCGGGATCGGGAGCTGGGCCGGACCAGCCCCCGACGCCACGGCAGGCCTATCTCGCGGCGATCGGCCGCGATCCCGCCGCCATTCGCGACGCCCCGCGGTTGGCACCCGCCGCGTCCTGACCATCGCGCATGGCGGGGCCTTCCTCAGGGCACCAGCCACGTCGCGGCCGGCGTGCCGCCGTCCCACGTGAAGCGGGCGCGCCGGTGGCCCTCGAAGGCCAGGTAGACGAAATCCAGCCGCTCCACCGTGACGAGGACGACCCGGAACCGGGCGCGGCCCTCCTCCGCCGTCGCCCGGTCCGTCGGCAGGGCGTAGCCGTCGCCCCGCGGGATCGGGGTGCCGGGGCCGGGGCTGACGCCGTAGCAGGTCCGGCTCATCGGCCGGGCCGCCTCCCAGGCCGCCGCGGCGAGCGCGTCCGCGCCGTGCAGCGTCGCGCGGCCCTCCGCGCGGATCTGGATCTTGGCGTGGGGATCGTAGGCGTGGAGCGCCACCCGCGGCTCGCGGGCGATCTCGGCCGCCTTGTCGGAGCGGGCATCGGTGTGGAAGCGCAGGAGCCTCGCCCCCGCGTCGGCCTCCCGCAGCACCACCGTGCGCAGGCGCGGCGCCCCGTCGCGGCCGAGCGTGGCCAGGGTCGGGGTGTGGCACGCGCCGCGCCGATGCGCCGCCCCCTCGGACAAGAGCCGCCACGCCTCGTCGAGGCAGGCGGCGAGGTCGTCGTAGAAGGGCGGCTGGTCGGTCATGCGGGCGTCTCCGGGACGCGGAGCCAACGCGAAACGCGCCATCCGCACAAGCCCGGTCCCGGCGCCCCCGGTCTCAGGCCGGGCTCTTCCCCCGCCCGCGGCGCTTCTCGCGGAAGATCAGCGCGAGGTTGCGCAGGTAGATCACCGTGCCGAGGCTCTGGCCGAGGATGAAGACCGGATCGTGCCGGTAGAGCGCGTAGGCGAGCAGCACCGCCGAGCCGCCGAGGGAGAAGAACCAGAACGAGAGCGGGATCACGCTGCGCCCGGCCCGCTCGCTGGCGATCCACTGCACCAGGAACCGGGCCGTGAACAGGGCCTGCCCGAGGAGCCCGACCACCACCACGAGATCGACCGGGCCGGTGAACAGCGAGGCGATGTAGGCCCACAGGCCGTGCATGATGTCGGCGACCATGCGCTCAACTCCCCTCGGCCGCGAGGTCGGGCACCCGGCGGCGGCGGCGGATCAGCCACCACACCCCGGCGAGGTCGAGGAGCCCGACCCAGAGCCGGTCGAACAGCCCGTAATTGGAGCGCCCGCTCATCCGCGGCCGGTCGACCACGTCCACGTGGACGACCGCGAAGCCCTCCCGGGCGACGAGGGCGGGCATGAAGCGGTGCAGCGCGTCGAAATACGGCAGGGCGAGGTAGACGGCGCGGCGGAAGACCTTGAGGCCGCAGCCGGTGTCGCGGGTGGCGTCGCGCAGCACGCGCGAGCGCACCCCGTTGGCGATGCGCGATTGCAGGCCCTTGAGGCGTCCGTCCTTGCGCCCTACCCGCTGGCCCTGCGCGAGGCCGGCCCGGGGCCCGGCCGCGTCGAGGGCCGCGACCAGCCGGGGGATGAAGGCCGGGTCGTTCTGGCCGTCCCCGTCGAGAGTGGCGACGAGATCGCCGCGCGCGGCCCGCACGCCGGAGCGCACCGCGGCGCTCTGGCCGCAGCTCTCGCGGTGGCGCAGCACCGTGAGCATGGGATGCGCCGCCCGCGCCGCCGCCAGCGCCGCCGGCGTCGCGTCCGTCGAGCCGTCGTCGACGTAGATGATCTCGAAGGGCGCGAGCGGGGCGCAGGCGGCCGCGATCTCGGCGACGAGGGGTGCGATGTTGCCCGCCTCGTTGCGCACGGGCACGACGACGCTGAGCCGCAGGGAGGTCGATTCGGTCACGGCACCACCGCGTAGGCGTCGAGCCCGACCGGCTTGCCGCCGTTGATGTTGAAGCCCGTGACGCGTCCCACCAGCGCCGGGCGGAGGTCCCGCGCCGAAAGGGCGGTGCGGGTGGCGTCCCGGACGCGGTCCTCGACGTAGAGCAGGCGGCAGCCGCCCGCGGCCAGGAACGCCGCCGCCTCCTCGCCCGAATCGAGCATCCGCAGCTCGGTGCCCGTGAGGAAGACGAGGCTCGGCTCACGGTAGCCGAAGGTCCCCACGGCCGGCGTGCAGGGCAGCGCGCTGCGCAGGGCGGCGAGGCGCGGCGAGACCTTGAGGGCGCCGAGGACCGGCTGGGTCAGGCCGAACACCGCCGGGCCGAGCAGCATCGCGGCGAGGACCGAGACCGCGAGCGCCCGCTCGGGCTGGCCGCCGACGAACAGGCGCCAGGCTGCGGCGGCGACGAGGGTCGCGGCGACGAGGAGCGGGAGCGCGGCGAGCGGCAGCACGCCGTCGAGCCGCCACGCCGCGACGCTGAGCCCGATGGTCAGCCCGAGGGGCACCAGGGGCACGAGCAGGGCGACGAGGGGCGCCCCCGGCCGGTCCCGGTGGACCGCCCCGCGGGCGACGCCCATGACCGCCAGGATGGCGAGGGCCGGGCACAGCGGCAGCACGTAATGCGGCAGCTTCGTCGGCACCGCCTCGAAGACCAGCCAGGACGGCACCACCCAGGCGATCAGGAAGGCGACCGCGTCGTCGCGCCGGGCGGCGAAGGCGAAGGGGATCGCCATGGCGGCGATGGCGGCGGCGGGCCAGAAGGTGCCGAAGATCACCAGCAGGTAGGTGCCGGGGGGCGCCCAGTGCTGGGTCTGGGCGGTGCCGACCTTGCCCAGCATGTCGTGGCCGACCGCCTCGCCGTAGAAGGCTCCGCCGCTCTTGAGCGTGATGGCGATGAACCAGGGGGCCGCCACGGCGGCCACGATGAGGAGGCCGAGCCCCGGCCGCAAGCGCCGCAGCCACGCCCCCGAGCGCGCCTTGAGGGAGAGGGTGAGCGCCGCGAGGCCGGCGAACATCGGCACCAGCGGCCCCTTGATCAGGATGCCGAGGGCGACCGCGAACCAGAAGGTGAGCACCGTGCCGGTTGGCAGGCGCTCGCTCCGGCCCCGCGCCAGCCATGCGCGGGCGAGCGCCCCCATGGCGGCGACCGCGGTGGCGGTGAGGAGCGCGTCGGTCTTGGCGAGGCGCGCCTCGGCCGACAGCATCGCGCAGGCCCCGAACAGGGCGGCGGCCAGGAAGGCGTGGCGGCGCGGCAGGAACGCGAGCGCGGCCCAGTAGCTCAGCAGCACGGCCGCGATGGCGCCGAGGAGCGAGGGAATGCGGTAGAGGGCGATGGTGGTGCGGGCGTCGCGCAGGCCCAGCGCCTCGGCGGTGCCGACCACGGCGCTCTGCGCCCAGTAGATCCCCACCGGCTTCTTGTGCCGCGCCTCGCCCTGGAAGCGGATGTCCACGAGGTCGCCGCTCTCCAGCATCTGCTTGGAGGCCTGGGCGAAGCGGGGCTCGTCCCGGTCCATCGGCTGGAGCGAGGCGAAGCCCGGCAGAAAGCAGACGAGGCAGAGGAGGACGAGCAGGCCGCAGGCCGCCGCATGGCCGCGCGCGCCGAGCGACACGAGCCGGTCGGCGAGGGTGCCCAGCAGGGCGGCGCGGCCAGGGCGCTCCGCGGCGCCGGGCGTTGGCCCGGCACCGGATGTCGGCCCGGCAGCAAGGCTCTTCATCCTGTCGCTCCGAATCGGCGGCGGGCCCGCGACGGCACTCCGCCCCCGGTCGCCGCGACGGGCGCTCCTGTCGGTGATCCGGTCCGGAAAGTCAATTTTCGGGGCGGACCGCCCCGCCCCTCACACCGTCATGCCGACGGGCTCGAACAGGAAGTCGTCCACGCGCGGGATCGAGACCGCGAGGCTCACCCCGTAGGAGGAGCGCGACAGGCGCCAGGGGCGGTCGCCCTCGGCGCGCACCGCCTCGGAGGGGCGCAGGCGGCGCAGGCGGCCGTCCTCCTCCACCTCCTCGATGACGAGGAAACCGTAGACCTGGAGCCGGGCGGCCACGAGCTTGGTGTCGCGGTCGCCCGCCGCCACCGGCAGGTGGCCCGCCTCGTAGACCGTGTCCATCAGGCTGCGCTGGTCGCGGCGGGAGCGGGCGAGCGCCGGGCTCGGAGCGGCGAGGTCCTCGGGATGATAGCCCCCGGCCTGGAGCTTGGATCGCCGGAACGGCACGACATTGCCGGCCTCGCTCGACGCGCTACGCATACGCCACTCACCCTGACGGTTGCTCGGGACCCGGCCGGCCGGCTAAGGCCGCCCGGGCGATGCGGAGCTTTCGACGGATCCGCTTAACGCCTGATTGACCCTGTGGACCGCCATCCGCGGCCGGTCTGTGCCAGAACGGAGCGATCGAGCCTCCATGCCCTTCACGGCGCCGCGATCTCACCCGGCCCCCCCGGCCCTCGCGGCGGAGGACGTCGCCTGCCGGTTCGGCCGCGTGCAGGCCCTCGACGGGGTGTCGCTCGCGGTGCGGCCCGGCGAGGTGATGGCGCTGCTGGGTGATTCGGGCTGCGGCAAGAGCACCCTGCTGCGCATCGTGGCGGGGCTGGAGCAGCCGGGCCGGGGCCGCGTGTTCCTCGACGGCCACCTCGTCGCGGGGCCCGGCGTGGCGGTGCCGCCGGAGGCCCGCGGGGTGGGCCTGATGTTTCAGGACTACGCCCTGTTCCCGCACCTCACCGTGGCGGAGAACATCCGCTTCGGCCTCGCGCGCCGGCCCGCCGCCGCCCGGGCGGCAGCCGATTCGCTCCTGGAGCAGGTGGGCCTGAGCGCCCGGGCGGAGAGCTATCCGCAGACGCTCTCGGGCGGCGAGCAGCAGCGGGTGGCGCTGGTGCGGGCGCTGGCGCCGGGCCCCCGGCTCCTCCTCCTCGACGAGCCCTTCTCGAATCTCGACCGGCGCATGCGCGACCGGGTGCGCGACGATACGGTGGCGCTCCTGCGCCGCACGGGCACGACGGCGCTCCTCGTCACCCACGATCCCGAGGAGGCGCTCGCGGTCGCCACCCGCATCGCCCTGATGCGGGCCGGCCGCATCGTCCAGGTCGCCACCGGCGAGGCGCTCTACCGGGCGCCCGCCACCCTGTTCGCGGCGCGCTTCCTCGCCGACGCGACCGAGATTCCCTCCCGCATCCGGGACGGGGCCGCCGACACGCCCCTCGGCCGGATGCGGGCCGAAGGCCTCGCGGAGGGGATGGCGGTGCGGGTCTGCCTGCGGCCGGAGGCGCTGCGGGTGGGGGCGCCGGGCACCGGCCTGCCCGCGCAGGTGGTGCGCCGGGTCTTCCTCGGCGCCTCCGCCCTCGTCCACCTCGCGGTGCCGGGCCTCGCGGTGCCGCTGCGGGCGCGCCTGTCGGGGGCGGAATCCTTCGGGCCCGGCGACGCGGTCGGCCTGACCTTGCGCGAGGCGGCGGTGCTGGTCCTTCCGGACGAGGACGATGCAGGGTCCTGACAGGATTAAAGCGGGGCCGTGAACGTGCGGCGACCCGGTTCGGGCCGCCGGATCTCATCTTAAAACCAGTCTAATCTATCACGCTTGATTTTCCCGCGCTTCTGCTTCTCTACGGATTGCGACAATCCGGGAGGGGAACCTTGTCGCACCGATCGATCCGTCCGTTCGTCGTCCTTGCGTCGCTCGCCGGCGCCATCCTGGGGCATCCGGCCGGCGCGCGGGCGGCGGGGGAGGTGAACCTCTACACCACCCGCGAGCCGGGCCTGATCCGGCCGCTCCTCGACGCCTTCACGGCCAAGAGCGGCATCACGGTCAACACGGTGTTCGTGGACAAGGGGCTCGCCGAGCGCGTGGCGGCCGAGGGCGCCCGCTCCGCCGCCGACCTCGTGATGACGGTCGATGTCGGCAACCTGATCGAGATCGTGGACAAGGATCTCGGCCAGCCGGTGCGCTCGGCGGTGCTGGAGGCGGCGATCCCGGCCGGCCTGCGCGACCCGGAGGGGCGCTGGTTCGCCCTCTCCACCCGCGCGCGGGTGCTCTACGCCGATCCGGACACCAAGGGGCTGGAGGCCATCACCTACGAGGATCTCGCCGATCCGAGGTGGAAGGGGCAGGTCTGCATCCGGGCGGGCCAGCACCCCTACAATACGGCGCTGATCGCGGCCTACATCGCCCATCACGGGGAGGAGAAGGCGGAGGCGTGGCTCAAGGGCCTCAAGGCCAACCTCGCGCGCAAGCCCGGCGGCGGCGACCGCGATGTGGCGCGCGACATCGTGGCCGATCTCTGCGAGGTCGGGCTCGCCAATTCCTACTATGTCGGCCTGATGCGCAGCGGCCGCGGCGGCCCCGAGCAGAAGAAGTGGGGCGACGGGATCAAGGTGGTGCTGCCGGTCTTCGCCGGCGCGGGCACGCACGTGAACATCTCGGGCGCGGTGGTGGCCAAGTCGGCGCCCAACCGCGACAACGCGGTCAAGCTCCTCGAATTCCTGGTCTCGGACGAGGCGCAGGCGCTCTACGCCAAGGGCGATTACGAGTATCCGGTGAAGCCCGGCGTCGCCGTCGACCCGCTGCTCGCCGAACTCGGCCCGCTCAAGGTCGACACGGTCCCGCTCGCCGAGATCGCCCGCAACCGCAAGGCCGCCAGCCTCCTCGTCGACCGTGTCGGCTTCGACAAGTAGCGGGTTCCCGGAGGGCATCGCTCCGCGGCGCGGGGTCGGGGCGCGCGTGCCCCCCGCCCTCGCTCCCGGCCTTCTGACCTGGACGCTGGCCGCGGGGCTCGCGGCCCTGCTCGTGCTGGCCCCGCTCCTCTCGCTCGCCGCCGAGGCGCTGCAGGGCTCGGGGGGGCTGTGGCCGCATCTCCTGGCCTACGTGCTGCCGCAGGCGGTGCGCGACACGGCGCTGCTGCTCGCGGGCGTCGGGCTCCTCGTCGTCGCCATCGGCACGGGCGCGGCGTGGCTGGTCGCGGCCTACGAGTTTCCGGGGCGGCGCCTCCTCGACTGGGCGCTGCTGCTGCCGCTCGCGGTGCCCACCTACATCGTGGCCTACGCCTATCTCGACCTGCTGCACCCGGTCGGCCCGGTGCAGGGCGCGATCCGGGCGCTCCTCGGCGTTGCGCGCCCGCGCGACCTGATGCTGCCGGACGTGCGCTCGCTGCCGGGCTGCATCCTGCTCCTCGGCTTCGTGCTCTACCCTTACGTCTACCTGCCGACGCGGGCGCTGTTCCTGATGCAGTCGGCGAACCTGGTGGAGGCGGGGCGCAGCCTCGGCCTCTCGCCCGCCGCGGTGTTCCGCCGGGTGGCGCTGCCGCTGGCGCGGCCGGCCATCGCGCTCGGCGCGAGCCTCGCGCTGCTCGAGGCCCTCAACGACATCGGCGCGGCGGAATTCCTCGGCGTGCGCACCCTCACCGTGTCGATCTACGCGACCTGGGTGAACCGCTCGGACCTGCCCGGCGCGGCGGCGATCGCCCTGGTGATGCTGCTGTTCGTGCTCGCGCTGATGGCGGTGGAGCGGGCGGCGCGCCGCCGCCGGGGCTATGCGGGGGGGGCGCAGCGGCCCCGCCGCATGGGCCGCCAGCGCCTCCGGGGCCTGCCGGCCCTCGCGGCCTTCGCCCTCGGCCTCGCGCCGGTGGCGGTCGGCTTCCTCGCGCCCGCCGCCTATCTCGTGGTGCAGGCCGTGCGCCGGGTGCAGTTCGCGGGCGTCTCGCCGCGGATCCTCGGCGAGGTTCTCAACACCGTTCTCTACGCGGGTCTCGCCACGCTGGCGGCGACCGCGCTCGGGCTCCTCGTGGCGGCAGGGCCGCGCCTGTTCGCCGGGCCGGTGGCGTGGCGGGCGGCGCTCGTGCGCTGCGCGACCCTCGGCTACGCCGTGCCGGGGGCGATCCTGGCGATCGGCCTGATGCCGCCGCTCGCGGGGCTCGACGCCGCCCTCGACGGGGCGAGCCGGGCGCTCACCGGGACGGGGCTCGGGCTCGTCGGCCTCGGCACCGGGGTCGCCCTGGTCTACGCCTACGTGGTGCGCTTCCTGGCGATCCCCGTGGGCACCAGCGAGGCGGGGCTCGCCCGGGTGCCGCGGTCGCTGGGCGATGCGAGCCGGGTGCTCGGCCGCAGCGCCGCCGCGACGCTGGCGCAGATCCACCTGCCGCTGACATGGCCGGCGGTGCTCGGCGGCGCGCTCCTCGTCTTCGTGGATTGCGTGAAGGAACTGCCCGCGACGCTGCTGCTGCGCCCGCTCAACGTCGAGACGCTGGCGACCCACCTCTACGGCGAGGCCGCGCGCGGCACCTACGAGGACGGGGCGCTCGCCGCCCTCCTGATCGTGGCGGTGGGGCTCGCCCCGGTGGCGGTGCTGCTGCGCACCGCGACGCCGCGGGCGTGAGGGGCCCGGTCATACGGTTTCCGGATGATCGCTTCGCGATGCGGAAACCGGCCTCGCTCAGGCGCCGCGCGGGCTCGTGATACGGTTTCCGAAAGTGATCTTCCGGAAGCCGTATCAGGCCAGCAGCGCGCGCACGAGCGGCGCCACCCGGATGCCGTAGAGTTCGATGCCGCGCATCAGCCTGTCGTGCGGGAGCGGGCCGGCGCTGTACTTGAGCTGGAAGCGCGACAGGCCGAGCATCCGCACCGTCGCGGCGATCTTGCGCGCCACCGTCTCCGGGGAGCCGACATAGAGCGAGCCGTGATCGGCCTCCTGCTCGAATTCCTCGCGGGTCATCGGCGGCCAGCCGCGCTCGGCGCCGATGCGGTCGCGCATGCGCTTGTAGTCGGGAAACAGCTCCTCCCGGGCCGCGGCGTCGGTCGCGGCCACGTAGCCGGGCGAGTGGACGCCGATCGGCCGCACCGGCCGTCCGGCTTGCGCGTAGGCGCGCCGGGAGAGGTCGGCGTAGGGACGGAACCGGCCCGGATCGCCGCCGATGATGGCGAGCATCAGGGGCATGTCGTAATGCGCCGCCCGCACCACCGAGTTCGGGCTGCCGCCGACCCCGATCCAGGTGGTGAGCGGCGTCTCCAGGCTCGGGAAGACGCGCTGCTCCGTCAGCGGCGCCCGGGTGCGGCCCTGCCACGTCACCGGCCCGCCCGTGAGCAGGGCCGCGAAGAGTTCGAGCTTCTCCTCGAACAGGGTCTCGTACTGCGCGAGGTCGTAGCCGAAGAGCGGGAAGGATTCGGTGAAGGAGCCGCGGCCCAGGATCACCTCGGCGCGGCCGTTCGACACCGCCTGGAGCGTCGCGAAGCGCTGGAACACGCGGACCGGGTCGTCGGAACTCAGCACGGTGACGGCGGAGCCGAGCCGGATCCGCCGCGTGCGCCCGGCGACGGCCGCGAGCAGGGTCTCGGGCGAGGAGACCGCGAAATCGGCGCGGTGATGCTCGCCGACCCCGAAGAAATCGAGGCCGACCGCGTCGGCCAGTTCCGCCTGCGCGACGACGTCGCGGATGACCTGGGCGTGCGGGAGGAGGCCGCCATCCGGCGCCGCGGTCACGTCGCCGAAGGTGTCGAGGCCGAGTTCGATGGAGATCGTCATGCCCCCGAGGATGGGGGAGCGGAGACGCCTTGGAAACCGGGCCCGCCGCAAGGTCGCCCTTGCGGCGGTGCATGCGGGCCGCTCAGGCCGCGGCGAGGCGCTCCCGCGGCGCCTGCCGCTGGATCAGCCAGAGGGCGATCCCGACCGTGACGAGGTTCCACAGGAGCCCGTGGGCGAAGGCCGCCGCGTAGGTGCCGGTGAGGTCGAAGATCACCCCCGAGAGCCAGCCGCCGAGCGCCATGCCGAACAGGGTCGCCATGATGACGATGCCGACCCGGGCGCCGGCCTCGCCGGGCGGGAAGACCTCGCGGACGATGATCGCGTAGGCCGGCACGATGCCGCCCTGGAACAGGCCGAACAGGGCCGAGACCACGTAGAGCGAGGTCAGCCCGTCGAACACCAGGTAGAGGACGAGCGCCGCGCCCTGGAGCACGGCGCCGATGAGCAGGGTGGCGGCCCCGCCGATGCGGTCGGCGAGGAGGCCGGAAGCGATGCGGCTGACGATGCCGAAGCCGAGCATCAGGGAGAGCATCTCGGCGCCGCGGGCGACGCCGTAGCCGAGATCCCCGCAATAGGCGACGATGTGGACCTGGGGCATCGCCATGGCGACGCAGCAGGCGACCCCCGAGAGGGCGAGGAGCGCCTGCAGCCCGCCGGGGGAGAGCCCGAGCGCCGGCGCGCCGCCGGGCCAGCCCCCGGGCCCGGCCGTAGGCCCGCCCGCCTGCGGCGGCCGCCGCCGCATCAGCAGGGCGAGCGGCAGCATGGTGGCGAGGCAGATGAGCCCGAGCCCGGCCTGCGTCGCGCGCCAGCCATGGGTGGCGACGGCGTGCTGGACGAGGGGCGGCCAGATCGTTCCGGCGAGGTAGTTGCCGGCGGCGCAGAGCGAGACCGCGATGCCGCGCCGCCGGACGAACCAGAGGGAGGTGTCGGCCATCAGGGGCGCGAAGGCGGCCGAGCAGCCGACCCCGATGAGGAGGCCGTGCGCCAGGACGAAGGGCCACAGGCTCCGGGCGACGGCGGTGACGCCGTAGCCCGCCGCGACGCAGAGGCCGCCGATGACGAGGGGGAGCACGATGCCGAAGCGGTCGGCGAGCCGCCCCATCAGCACCCCGCCGAGGGCGAAGCCCACCATGGTGAGGGTGTAGGGCAGCGAGGCGGCGGCGCGGGCGATGCCGAACTCCGCCTGCACGGCGGGGAGCACCACGACGACGGACCACATGCCGACGCCGCCGATGGTGGTGAGCAGCACGGCGACGGCGAGGCGCCGCCACGCGGCGGGGGAATCCGGCCGGTCGGCCGGCAAGCTGGGGGCGGGCACGGGCGCATCCTCGGGCGAGGCCCGGCCGGTCTTGGCGCCGGCTCCGGGCGGGAGAGTGGCTCTAGCAGCGCGCTCGCGCTGCCGGTAGCGAGCGGGGCGCAACCCGGACCGGCGTTTCGGGGCGGCGGCCGGCCGCGCGCCTCACGCCGGCGAAGCGATCTCTCCGTCCCGGCCGATGAGGCCATGCAGCGTCGTGCAATGCCTGACCAGATCGGCATGCCCCGCAACGAACGCCTTGAGAGGGGTCTCGATGTCGTAGAAATGGATGTTCGCCAGAAATCCGTAGATCGCGGCATCGAAGCTGGTCGGATTCTCTCCGAACAGGAAGCCGCTCGCCGGAACGAGATGGGCGAGAACGCGAAGATCGGCGATGCCGCGCGCGTACGCCTCGTCCGGCGCGTAGCGGCCGATCCCCTGGTAATAGTAGCGCTGGGCGTTGAAGTCCCGAGCCGTCCGGAGTTGCTCGTCCGTCAAGTCGGGATGCTCGTGGCGCAAGGCGTCCCGGAACGCCGGCCAGAACCGCTCATCCTTCCAGCGCGAGTAGGACATCACCCAGTACAGGTCGTCGAGCATGCGGGTGACGAGGTGGCCGATATCCCGCTGGGCCGGGGTGAGCCCGGCGTCGATGGTCAAGCCGTACCGGCGCGTGAGGTGCGAGATGATGACGTCGCTGTCGCCGACCGTGTCTCCGCCGTCGACGATGTAGGGCAGTTGTCCACGCGGCGCGGCCGACGCGTCCACGATGTGCTCCTGCCTGAAAGGCAGGCCCGTCAGCTTGAGGAAGGCGAATACCTTGAGCCCGTAGCCGTTGTTGTCCGCGACGCCGAACAGCCCAGGATAGGAGTAAAGAGTGATCATGCGCCGTCTCCCGTCATGTGTCCTCGCCCGGCGTCGCGCAGGTTCGGACGACAGAAAGAAAGCACCGGCGATGCGCCGCGTCACACTCCGCATGTCGCGTGAGGTGGTCCGGCGTCGCCGAAAACCGGGTCCCATGCCACGGGGCCCCATGCCACGGGCTTTGCGAGGATCGGGTTGGATTCGCGGTGCGAGCCGGCGCTCCACCCGCGTCGCGTCCGATGGGCCGCGGATCCCCGCCGGGAGACCGCGGGCCACGCTTCCAAGGTCTCGAGCGGCGCCCGATCACGGTGCAATCGGGCGCTGCTCCAGGTTTTTGATGTTACCGCATTGTCTGCGACGAACCGGGATCCACTTCGTCGGACGATGCCCTGGCGAGGAGCGCGGCCGGCCCCGGTTCCTCGGGGACCGGCCCGTAGTCCGTCTCAGGTGTTCTTGAGCGCCACCCGATACTCGGCCTCGGTCTTGGCCCGGATCTCCTCCTCGGTGACGCCGTCGGCGAGTTCGATCAGGCTCATGCCGCCGTCGCCCTTCTTGTCGATGGCGAAGACGCCGAGATCGGTGATCACCATGTCGACGACCTGCGTGCCGGTGAGCGGCAGGTCGCAGGCCTTGAGCAGCTTGGCGGATTCCGAGCCGTCCTTCGCCTTGGCCACGTGCTCCATCACCACCACGACCTTCTTGACGCCCGCCACGAGGTCCATGGCGCCGCCCATCCCCTTCACCATCTTGCCGGGGATCATCCAGTTGGCGAGGTCGCCGTTCTGGGCCACCTGCATGGCGCCGAGGATCGACAGGTCGATGTGGCCGCCGCGGATCATCGCGAAGGAATCCGAGGACGAGAAGTAGCTCGTGGTCGGCAGTTCCGTGATGGTCTGCTTGCCGGCGTTGATGAGGTCCGGGTCCTCCTCGCCCTCGTAGGGGAAGGGACCCATGCCGAGCATGCCGTTCTCCGACTGGAGCTGCACCGACATGCCGTCGGGGATGAAGTTCGACACCAGCGTCGGAATGCCGATGCCGAGATTGACGTAGAAGCCGTCCTGCAGTTCGCGGGCGGCGCGGGCCGCCATCTGGTCGCGCGTCCAGGCCATTGAGCTCTCTCCTCGACTTAGATGGCGCCGCCGCCGGCCGCGGCGGCATCGGGGCGCTTGCGGGTGGTGCGCTGCTCGATGCGCTTGGCCGGGTTCTGCAGGTGGACGAGGCGCTTCACGAACACGCCCGGCGTGATGATGTGGTCGGGGTCGATCTCGCCCGGCTGGACGAGGTGCTCCACCTGCGCCACCGTCATGCGCGAGGCCGTGGCCATCATCGGGTTGAAGTTGCGCGCGGTCTTCCGGTAGACGAGGTTGCCCTCGGTGTCGCCCTTCCAGGCGTGCACGAGGGCGATGTCGGCGAAGAGGCCGCGCTCCATCACGTAGTGCTCGCCGTCGAACTCGCGCACCTCCTTGCCCTCGGCGATCAGCGTGCCGACGCCGGTCTTGGTGAAGAAGGCCGGGATGCCCGCGCCGCCCGCCCGGATGCGCTCGGCGAGCGTGCCCTGCGGGTTGAACTCGATCTCCAGTTCGCCCGCGAGGTATTGCTGGGCGAAGGTCTTGTTCTCGCCGACATAGGACGAGATCATCTTCCTGATCTGGCGCGTCTCCAGGAGGACGCCGAGGCCGACCCCGTCGATGCCGGCATTGTTCGAGATGACGGTGAGGTCCTTCGCGCCGCTCTCGCGCACGGCGTCGATGAGGACGTCGGGGATGCCGCACAGGCCGAAGCCCCCGGCCATGATCGTCATGCCGTCCCGCAGCAGGCCCGCCAGGGCCGCCGTGGCGTCGGGATATACCTTCTTCATCGCGGTTCCTCTCCTGGACGCCGGACCTCGTGCGGATCCGGCGCCTGCCGCGTCCACCTCCCGCACGAGGCGGGTGCTCGACAGACCCCTTCTTAAGCATCCTTCGGGCGGGCGGTCACCGGGGACCCGCACGAAAACTGCGACGCTCCGGCTTGGGACCGCAAGGCCCGTGCCGCGCCGGGGCTGAAGACAAATCGTCCCCGAAAGAGTATGGGAGGCGGCAAGGGGATGGAACGTGCGCCGCCTGCGGGCGGGCGGCGCGACCGTGGGGGGCACCTGAGGTCACACCATCAGCCGGGGAGCGATGTCGCGCCGATCCATCTTGGTCCTCTGCGGCGGCGCCTCGGCGCTGGCGCTCGCCGCTGCGGCCTGCCAGTCCTGGGGCGTCGCGACGCCCGCGGCCCGCGCCTTCGTCGGGCGCCACCTCGCCCGGGCCTACGGTCTCGCCTTCGAGGCGGAGGGGCCGACCACCCTCGCCCTGCTGCCCGCGCCGCGCCTGCGCTTCCGGGGCGTGCGCGTCCTCAACGACGGCCGCCTGCTCGCCGAGAGCCGGGAGCTGGAGGTGCAGCTCGGCCTCGGCGCGCTGCTCGCCGGCCAGGCCGAGGCCGCCGCCCTGACGCTCGGCGATGCCCGCTTCGTGCTGCCCGAGGGGGAGGGTGACGACCGCTGGGCCGGTCCCCTCGCCCGCCTGACCGCGCGCCTCGCCGAGGGGGCCCGGCCCCTGCGCCGTCTCGCCGTCACCGGCGGGCGGATCGCGGTCGGCGAAGCCGGGCCCGACCGCGTGAGCGACCTCGCCGTCGCGGCGAGCTGGCCCCGGGCCGGGGCCGGGCTCGACCTGTCCGGCCGCTTCTCCTGGCGCGGGGTGCCGGCCACGATCGTGCTCGCCGCCGCCCGCCCGCTCGATCTCGCCACGGGGAATCCGAGCCCGCTCAAGGCGGCCTTCGGCTGGCCGTCCGGCAGCCTCGATCTCGACGGGACGGGGTCCTGGCGGGACGGGCCGCTGCTGGCGGGCCAGGGCCGCTTCACCACCCGCGCGCTGCCCGAGACCCTGGCCTGGCTCGGCGTCCGGGCGCCGCTCGCCCCCGTCCTCGGCCGGGCCACCCTGGAGGGCCGCTTCGAGGCGCGGCCGGACGAATTCGCGATGCCGGCCCTGCGGCTCGCCGTGGCCGATACGGTGCTCGACGGGGCGGGCGGCGCGACCCTGGGGCCGGACGGCCGCCTCGCCCTCTCGGGCACCCTCGCGACGGAGCGCCTCGACCTGTCGACCCTGCTGCCCGGCCGGTCCGATCCGGACTGGGTGCGCGCGCCCCTCGCCCTCGCGCCCTGGACGGGCGGCGACCTCGACCTGCGCCTCTCGGCGGCATCGGCCCGGATCGGTTCCCTCGAGGCCGAGGACGTCGCCGCGGGCCTCCTCGTCCGGGCCGGCGCCGTGGAGGCGAGCCTCGGACGCGCGACCGTGCAGGGCGGCACCGTCAAGGGGCGCGCCGTGCTCCTCGACGGCGGTTCGTCCGGGCTCGAAGCCAAGCTGCAGGGCACGGCCGACCGGGTCGATCTCGGCGCGCTGCTCGCGGATCTCGGCCTGTCCCGGCCGGTCCTCGGGCGGCTCCACGGCTCCCTCGCCCTCGACGCGGCCGGGTCGGACCTCGCCGAGATGACGCGCCGGGTCGGCGGGCGCCTCGCCGCGACGATCGACCAGGGGGAGATCGCGGGGGTCGCCCTGGCGGAGGTGCCGGGGGCCGAGCCGGTGCTGCGCCGCGGCAGCCGGCTGTCCTTCGAGCGGGCCCAGCTGACGCTCGGGGTGGCCGGCGGCCTCGGCGAGATCATGCAGGGACAGGTGCGCACCGGCGCCTCCGCCCTGACCCTGCGCGGCCGGGTCAACCTGCCCGAGCAGCGGCTCGCCGCCGAGATCGAGCCGGTCTCGCGCGATCCCCTGCGCGGCGCCGAGCGCCGCGGCGAGGCCCGCTCCCTCTACGAACTCGCCGGTCCCTGGGCGGCCCTGCGCCTGCGCCCCCTCTCCCCCTCCCGCCCCCCCGGCCTGCCCACCGCCGCGAGCGCCTACGCGCCCTGAAGCGGCCGGGACGTCACGCGTAAGTGAGGCTCCAGCCCGGCGCGCGCAGCCAGCAAGCCTCCTCCGGAACGAGATCGGTGCGCCGCAGGGCGGTGACGCGTCCGGCGCCGCCCCGGGCGAGGGCCGCCGCCAGGGCGGCACCCGAGGCGGCGTCGCGGGCGCCGATGCAGGGATAGTAGCGCGTGCCGCAGAGGCAGCGCGCCGCGAAGGTTTCGCCCCGACGCTCGACGAGCAGGATCACGCCTTCGGTGATGCCCTCTCCCCTGTCCACGGTCAGGGGCAGGATCAGGCGTCCATCCGCCGTCAGGGCGTCGAGCCACGGGTCGGCAGGGTGCGTGCATCCGGCCGTGACCAGGATCGCGTCGGCGGGAGGCAGCGGGACCGCGCTGCCGTCGCCCTCCACGACGCGCACCTGCGGCAGGCCGCCGAGAGCTTGGCGGGCCCGTGCCGCGAGATCCGGTTCGTGCTCGATCGCCAGCACCGCGCCCTGTGGGCCGACGAACCGGCCGAGGATCGCCGTGTAGTAGCCCGTGCCGCAACCGACATGAACGGCGGTCTCGCCCGCGGCGAGGCGCAGGTGGCCGATCAGCCCGGCGACGAAGGAAGGCTGCCCCGTGTTGAGGCGGCGCTCCGGCTGCAGGGCGATGGGCACGTCCTGATAGAGGTAGACCGGATCGGCATCCGGCGTCGGCCGGTAGCCGCCCGACCCGCGGGCGAGCAGCCAGGGGCCGGGCGGCAGGAAGCGCTCCCGCGGCAGGTCCGCCAGGGCGTCCTCCAGGCGTGGATCGGCGGCCTGTGCCGCATGGGCCACCTGCTTGGCATAGGCGCGGCGCAGCGCGCGCAGGTCGTCGTCCGTCGTCATCCGTCGTCTCCGGGATCTGTCCCCCACAAGACGCGGTTCGCGCGTCGGCGCGGACGGGCCCGGAAATTTTTCGGTGCGGGGTCCGCGCGGTCTCCCGCCGCACGTAGAGTCCCGGAGTGGAGGACGCTTTCGCGGTGAGACCATCACGCATCGGTGCCGCTGCCGCGCCCGAGGAGGATGGGCCCGATCTGGCCGAGGCCCTGGCCGCCCTGTCCGACGCCGATCTGGTGCGGCTCGAAGCCGTGGCCCGGCTGCGGGCCCGCTCCGTACCGGGGCTGGATCCGGCCGACCTGCTGCATGAGGCGGTGCTGCGTGCCCTCAGCGGCGCGCGGCACCGGCCGCCCGGCCTGCCGCTCACGGTCTTCCTCGCCGGCTGCATGCGCAGCCTCTGCCAGGACCACTGGCGCCGCCTGCAGCGCGAGCGCCGGGTGATGGTCGCGGCCGGCGAGACGAGGGTGGAGGCCGAGCCGGATCCCGCGCCGCAGGCGGATCCCGAGCGCGTCCTGGCCGCCGCCCAGGCCCTGCGGGCCCTCCGCGGCCTCTTCGAGAGGGATGCCACGGTGCTGGCGATCCTCGATGGCCTCGCCCAGGGGGCGACACCGCCGGAGATCCGGTCCCGGTACGGCCTGTCCGAGACCACCTACGATACGGCGCGCAGGCGCATGCGCCGCGCGCTCCTGCGCCTGTCTTCGGATGGAGCCCGCTCATGACCCCACCTCCGACCGGCTGGCGGCCGGATCTCACCCTGGAGCGTCTCACTGCGGTGCTGGAGGCGGAACTCCTGGCGGCTCCGGTCGCCGAACTGGACTGCCGCCCCGGCCGCGATACGCCCCGGGCCCGGGCGCGGGCCGCCATTGCCGAGGCCCTGGCCCGCGCCGAGCGGGGCGGGACGGTTCCCGGACCGCCGCCCCGCCCCGGCGCCCGGCAGCCGTGAGGCCGTCAGATCCGGCCGGCCAGCACCGCCCCGACGAAGGCCGGCACCGCCGCGGTCGCCGGACCATAGGCGGCGGTGTCGAAGATGTGGGCCGTGTCGGAGGGGGCGAGGTTGATCTCGTGGGTGGGGATGCCCCGGCGGCGCGCCGCGGCGACGAAGCCCGCCGCCGGATAGACCGCCCCCGAGGTGCCGATGGCGACGAAGCGATCCGCCGCCGCCAGGGCCGCCTCGATGGGGTCGAGATGAAGCGGCACCTCGCCGAACCACACCACGTCCGGGCGCATCCCGCCCGCGCGCCCGCAGGCCGGGCAGGCGGTCGCGACGGTCAGATCGCTGCGCCAGGGCGCCGAGGCCCCGCAGGAGCCGCAGCGCGCCCGCAGGATCTCCCCGTGCATGTGCACGACCTCGGTCGCGCCGGCACGCTCGTGCAGGTCGTCGACGTTCTGCGTGCACAGGAACAGGCGCCCGCCCTGCGCCGGCAGCGCCGCCTGCAGGCGCGCGAGCGCCCGGTGCGCGGCGTTCGGTGCGGCCTCGCACACCCCGCGCCGCCGCAGGTTGTAGAAGGCGTGGACCTCGTCGGGATCGGCCGCGAAGGCCTCGGGGCTCGCGAGCCGCGCGGGGTCGAACCGGCGCCACAGCCCGCCCGGGTCGCGGAAGGTTCCGAGCCCGCTCTCCGCCGAGACGCCGGCGCCGGTCAGAACGAAGATGTTCATGCTGCACCCGCTCCGCGGCCCGCTGCGGAGCGGCACAGGACACGTCCTGAACTTGCGGCTCCGGCGTTTTCCCCTGCCCTTAAACGCTCCGACATCCTCCAGATCATGCTTGTTGGCACTTTATTAACCTCCCGCATGGACAAGGGGTGCGTCTCATCCTAAGTGAGGGGCAGGCGCCGGCGCAGTGTGCGGAGGGCGCCATCCCGAACAGATCGCTTCAGGACACTCGATGACGCGCTACCGCGCGAGACCGTCGTTCACGGTCGAGATCAAACGTACCCGCAACTCTCCCATCGCCGCCACCAGCGAGGCCGTCGCGCCGAAGCCGCAGGCGAGCACCCTCTGGGCCGGAACCGGCCTGATCGAGGAGGCCGCTGCCGCGAGCGAATCCGGCCGCTTCGATCCCGCGCCCGGTCTCTTCGGCAAGGCCCCCGAGGCCGCGGCGCCCGCGCCGCGCGCCGCGCGCGGTTCCGCTTCCGCGGCCTCGCGCCGGGTGCTGCCGAGCCTGATCGCGCCGCCCGAGCCGCCGCCCGAGCCGGAGCCCGTCGTCGAGGAGGAGCCGATCTTCCGCCGCCGGCGGCCGATCGTGCGCAAGCCCGCCGCGCCGCCGGCGAGCCAGGGCTTCGTCTGGCCCGAGGATTGGCCGGACGAGCCGCCCGCTCCGCCCGCGCCCGCGCCCGCGCCCGCGCCCGTGCCGGCTGCGCCGCCCGCCCCGGCTCCGGTGCCCGCCGCCCTCGCCGCCGCGCGGAGCGGCAGCGCCGAGGCGGCCCCCCGGGGCAAGCGGCGCGAGGACGAGCTGCGCGTCGGCGAGCGCTGGAAGCGCCGCCTGCCGCGCTACTGCCGGTGAACCCGGCCGGTCCGTACGGGCTCGCGATCCTCGATTTCGACGGGACCCTGGCCGACAGCTTCCCCTGGTTCTGCCGGGTGCTGAACGATGTTGCCGACCGCTACGGCTTCCGGCGCATCGCCCCGGAGGACGTGGAGCCCCTGCGCGGCCTCGGCGCCCGGGAGGTCCTGCGGCGCCTCGAAGTGCCGGGCTGGAAGCTGCCGTTCATCGCCCGCCACATGCGGGATCTCGCCGCCCGCGACATCGCGGAGATCCGGCCCTTCGCGGGCATTCCCGCCCTGCTGGAGCGCCTCGACGCGGGCGGGATCCGCCTCGCCGTCGTGACCTCGAACCGCGAGGACATCGTGCGCCGGGTGCTCGGCCTGGAGAGCGCGGCGCGGATCGCGCAATTCGCCTGCGGCTCGGCCCTGTTCGGCAAGGCCCGCCGGTTCAGGACCGTGGTGCGGGCGAGCGGGATCGCGCCGGAGCGCGTGGTCTGCCTCGGCGACGAGATCCGCGATGCGCAGGCCGCCGCGGCCTGCGGCCTCGCCTTCGGGGCGGTGGCCTGGGGCTACACCCGGGCCGAGGCGCTGGCGGCCCAGCAGCCCGCCCATCTGTTCGCGAGCCCCGAGGCGGTCGCCGCGGCCCTGGTGCCCGAGCCTTGCCGCGTCCCGGCCTGACCGGTCAGGCGCCGCCGAGCACCGCCCGCATGGCGCCGAGGAGCAGCGCGAGGTCGCCCTCCGGGATGGTGAGGGCGGGCGTCAGGTAGACGATGTCCCCGAAGGGGCGCACCCAGGCGCCCCGCTCCAGGAAGGCCGCCTTCAGGCCGGCGAGGTCGAGGGGAGGCGCGAGCTGCACCGCCCCGATGGCGCCGAGCACCCGCACGTCGACGATGCCGGGCCGGCCGCGCAGGGGGGCGAGGCCCTCCTCCATGAGCGCCGCGATGCGGTTGGCCTGGGCGAGGCGCGGCTCGCGCGCGAACAGGTCGAGGCTGGCATTCGCCGCCGCGCAGGCGAGCGGGTTCGCCATGAAGGTCGGCCCGTGCATCAGCGCGGCGGCCGGGTCGTCCGACCAGAAGGCGGAGAAGATCTCGGCCGTCGCCACCGTGGCGGCGAGCGGCAGGGTGCCGCCGGTGAGCGCCTTCGACAGGCAGATCAGGTCCGGCACCACGCCCGCCTGCTCGCAGGCGAACAAGGTGCCGGTGCGGCCGAAGCCGGTGAAGACCTCGTCGAGGATCAGGATCAGCCCGTGGCGGCGGCAGAGCCGCGCGATGCTCGCCAGCACCTCGGGCGGGTGCAGGCGCATGCCGCCCGCCCCCTGCACCAGCGGCTCCACGATCACCCCCGCCAGGGTGTCGCGGTGGCGGGCGAGCCCGGCATCGAGGGCGGCCTCGCGCGCGCGCGTGTCGGGCAGGTCGAAGAAGACCTGCTCGGGCAGGTAGCGGCCGAAGCGGCGATGCATCCCCTCCTCGGGGTCGCAGACCGACATCGCCCCCATCGTGTCGCCGTGATAGCCGCCCCGGAAGGCGGCGAAGCGGCTGCGGCCGGCGACGCCCCGGTTGAGCCAGACCTGGGCCGCCGCCTTGAGGGCGACCTCGACCGCCACCGAGCCCGAATCCGAGAAGAAGACGTGATCGAGGTCGCCGGGCAGGAGCGCGGCGAGGCGGTGCGCGAGGGCTTCAGCCGGCGCGTGGGTCAGCCCGCCGAACATCACGTGCGGCATGGCGTCGAGCTGGGCGGCCACCGCCTGTTTGATGTGGGGGTGGTTGTAGCCGTGGCAGGCCGTCCACCAGGAGGCGATGCCGTCGACGAGCTCGCGCCCGTCCTCCAGCACGATGCGGCTGCCACGGGTGCGCGCCGCCCGCAACGGCGGGGCGGCCGTCTTCATCTGCGTGTAGGGGCGCCAGAGACGATCGTCGCGGGGTTCGCTCATGCGGGCGGCTTCGGCCCGAACGGGCGGTGGTGTCAAGCCGCGAGGTCGAGCGTCCAGGTCTCGCCGACGAGGTCCGCCCCGAAGGAGCGGTGGGGGGCGCTCTCCGTCAGGCGGAAGCCGGCCTGCTCGTAGAGGCGCCGGGCCGGCACCAGCACGTCGTTGGTCCAGAGGGTCACCTGCCGGTAGCCGGCCTCGCGCGCGAAGGCGAGGCAGGTCTCGACCAGCCGCCGGCCGGTGCCGGTGCCCCGCGCCGCCGCCTCGACGTAGAGGAGCCGGAGCTTGGCCACCGCGTCCGACTGGCGCATCAGGAAGATGCTGCCGACCGGCTCGTCCCCGCGCATCGCCACCCAGCCGCGCTCGCGGGCCGGGTCGTGGTTCGCCGCGAACCCCGCGAGGATGTCGGCGACCAGGGCCTCGAAGCCGTCGTCCCAGCCGTATTCCTCCGCGTAGAGGCGGCCCTGCCGGTGGATGATCCAGCCGGTGTCGCCCGGGCGGAAGGGACGCAGGGCGATCGGCGCGGGCGGCTCGCCGAGGAGCCGCTGCACGGTCCGCATCGCCCGCACCAGGGCCGCCCTGTCCGCCTCGGGCAGGCGGTCCAGCATCGCGCCGACCTCGCGCCGGGAGGCCGCGTCGAGGGGCGCGAAGGCCCCGCGCCCGGCTTCCGTCAGGGCGAGCACCTGGCGGCGGCCGTCCTCGGCCGAGGGCGCGCGCAGGAGGAGCCCCTGGGCGGCGAAGCGCTTGAGCAGGCGGCTGAGATAGCCCGCGTCGAGCCCGAGATCCTGGCCGAGATCGCTGGCGGTGAGCCCGTCGCGATGCGCGAGTTCGTAGAGCACCCGCGCCTCGGTGAGGGAGAAGGCGCTGCGGTGCAGACCCTCGTCCAGAAGGCCGATCTGCCGCGTGTAGAAGCGGTTGAAGGCGCGGACGGCGGCAACGGGATCGTCGGTGTGGGCTGACGGCGCGGTCATGGCTTTCCCCAGGCCCGAGAACGGTGACCGGTTTTATTGACTGAGTCAAATATTTTCATGTCCCCGCGACCAGGGGATTCCGCAGCGGCTCTCCGCCAAAGCGCTATCCGCAGCCGCCTTGACACCGATGGCCTGCCGGCGCCACAGCGCCCCGATGCCGGCACCCCACACTCCCAGCCTCGACGCCTTCGCCCAGGCCAAGCTCGCCGGGCTCGACGAAGCGGGCCTGCGCCGCCGCCTCGTTCCCACCGCGCGCACGGGCGGGGCCCGGGCCGAGCGCGGCGGGCGCCCGGTGGTCTCGTTCTCCTGCAACGATTATCTCGGCCTCGCCACGCACCCCGCCGTGATCGCGGCGGCGCGGGAGGCGCTGGAGCGCTTCGGCGCCGGCAGCGGCGGCTCGCGCCTCGTCACCGGCGACCATCCGGTCTTCGCCGAACTCGAAGCGGCGCTCGCCCGGCGCAAGGGCCACGAGGCGGCCCTCGTCTTCGGCAGCGGCTACCTCGCCAATCTCGGCATCACGCCCGCGCTCGCGGGGGCGGGCGACCTGATCCTCATCGACGAACTCGGCCATTCCTGCATGTGGGCGGGCACGCGGCTCTCGGGCGCCCGCACCCTGCCCTTCCGCCACAACGACCTCGGCCATCTCGAGGAACTGCTCGCCCGCGAGCGCGGGAGCGCCCGCCACGCGCTCGTCGTCACCGAGCGCGTCTTCTCGATGGACGGCGACCGCGCGCCCATGGCCGGCATCCTCGCCCTCGCGCGGACCTTCGACGCCTGGACCCTCGTCGACGACGCGCACGGGCTCGGCGTGGTCGGGCCGGACGACACCGCGCCCCTGGAGATGGGCACGCTCTCGAAGGCGCTCGGCAGCTACGGCGGCTATCTCTGCGCCTCGCGGGCGGTGATCGACCTCCTGACCTCGCGGGCGCGCAGCTTCGTCTACACGACCGGCCTGCCCCCCGCCTCCGCCGCCGCGGCGCTGGCGGCGCTCGCGGTGATCGAGGCGGAGCCCGACCGGGCGGCCCGGCCCCTCGCGCTCGCGCGCCGCTTCACGACCCGCCTCGGGCTTCCCGAGGCGCAGAGCGCCGTCGTGCCGGTGCTGATCGGCGAGGCCCCGGCCGCGCTCGCCCTGTCGCGGGCCCTGGAGGAGCGCGGCTTCCTCGTGGTGGCGATCCGACCGCCCACCGTGCCCGCCGGCACCGCGCGCCTGCGCGTCGCCTTCTCGGCGGCGCACGACGAGGCGGAGGTCGACGCCCTGGCCCAGGCTCTCGTCGATCTCGGGGCGCGCGGATGAGCGCGCTCTTCGTCGCGGGCGCCGGCACCGAGATCGGCAAGACCTACGTCACCGCGGCACTGACCCGGGCCCTGCGGGCGGCCGGGCGGCCGGTCGTCGCCCTCAAGCCCGTCGCGAGCGGCGTGCCGCCCCTCGCCGATCCGGATTTCGCGCTGAGCGACACCGCCCAGCTCCTGGCCGCCCAGGATCTGCCGGTGAGGCCCGAGACGGTGTCGGCGACGACGCCCTGGCTTTTCGCCGCACCGCTCGCCCCCGATCTCGCCGCGGCGCGCGAGGGCCGCAGCCTCGCCCTCGCGGATCTCGTGGCGTGGTGCCGGGAGGCGATCGCGCGGGCGCCCGCCGGGACGGCGGTGCTGGTCGAGGGGGTCGGCGGGCTGATGAGCCCGCTCACCGCCGAGGCGACCGGCCTCGCGTGGCTCACGGCGCTCGGCCTGCCGGCCCTGCTCGTCTCGGGCAGCTATCTCGGGGCGATCAGCCACGCGCTGACCGCGATCGAGACCCTGCGTCGTCACGGGGTGGCCCTCGTCTCCGTGGTGGTGAGCGAGACCCCCGGCGCCCCGACGCCCCCTGAGACCGTGGCGGAGGCGATCGCGCGCCACGCCGGCGTGCGGGTGCTCTGCGTCCCGCGAGGCGGGGCGTTTCCGGCCGAAGGGCTCGACGTCGTTCCGCTCGACGTCGTTCCGGGCTGACGCGGCATCGTCGCCGCCGAACCGGTGACCGCTTCCGCGAACGCGGCGGAGGCGCGCGTCAGGGCGCCTCCGGCACCAGCACCGCCGCGAGCAGCATCGCCAGCTCCTCCTGGCTGAACGGCTTGGCGAGGCGCGGCAGCGGAGTCTCGCCCTCGCTCGGCAGCTCGGCGAAGCCCGTCGCCAGGATCACCGGCAGGGCCGGATGCGCCGCGCGCAGGCGACGGGCGAGGTCGAGGCCGGTCATCCCCGGCATGGCGTGATCCGTCACCACGAGGTCGATCCCCGGCCGGCTCTCCAGGAGGGCCAGCGCCTCCGCGCCGGAGGTGGCCTCGAGGGCGACGTGGCCGAGATCCTCCAGCATCGCCGCGGTGCCGATCCGCACGAGCGGATCGTCGTCGACCACCAGGATCGTGCAGGACGCAAGCGCCGCCGGATCCGCCAGCGGCGCGGCCGCCGCCGGCTCGGCCTCGACCGCCGCCGCAGCCGGCAGCCAGAGGGCGACCGTGGTCCCCTGCCCCGGCGCGCTCGACACCTGCAGGATTCCGCCCGACTGCGCCACCAGCCCCTGCACCATGGACAGGCCGAGCCCCGTGCCCTTGCCCGGCCCCTTGGTGGTGAAGAACGGCTCGGTGGCCTTGGCGAGGGTCGCCGCGTCCATGCCGATGCCCGTATCGGTCAGGGCGATGCGCACATAGGGCCCCGGGGGCAGGCCGGGCGCCTGCGCCACGGCGCTGCCGTCGAGGGTGATCGTGCCGCCCGCCGGCATCGCGTCCCGGGCATTCACCGCGAGGTTGAGGAGGGCGAGTTCGAACTGGTTGGCGTCGATGCGGATCGGCGGCAGGTCGGCGGGCAGGAGCATCACCAGGGCGACGCTGGGTCCCAGCGCCCGCTCCAGCAGGTCCCGCATGCCCTCGACCAGCCCCGCCACCGCCACGGTCTGCGGGCGCAGCTCCTGGCGGCGGGCGAAGGCGAGGAGGCGCTGGGTCAGGGCCGCGCCGCGCTGCGCCCCCTGGATCGCGTTGCCCGCCAGGCGGTGGGCGAGGTCGTCCTGCGGATCGAGGCGCTTCTCCAGGAGTTCGAGGGAGCCCAGCACCGCCATCAGCAGGTTGTTGAAATCGTGCGCCACGCCGCCGGTGAGCTGGCCGATCGTGTCGAGCTTCTGCGCCTCGAAGAGCTGGGCGAGCGCCGCCTCGCGCTCGCGGGTGCGCTCCTCGATGCGCCGCTCCAGCTCCCGGTTGAGGTCGATCAGGGCCTCCTCGGCCCGCTTGCGCGCCGTGATGTCGTGGGTGACGCCGCTGAGCCGCCGCCGACCGGCCGCATCGAGGGTGGTGGCCGCCCCCGCCACGCACCAGCGGGTCTCCCCGTCCGGCCGCACGATCCGGAACTCCGCGTCGAAGGGCTCGCCCGTGCGCGCCGCGTGGCGGCCGAGCGCCCGCATCCGCGCCCGGTCCTCCGGGTGGAGCAGGGCATCGACGCTCTCGGGCGTCGGCACGAACCCGGCCGGATCGACGCCGAACAGCCGGTACTGGCCCTCGTCCCAGGTGTATTCCCGGGTCGCGGGGTCCCAGTCCCAGGAGCCCATCCGCCCGGCTGCGAGCGCGAGGCTGCGCCGCTGCTCGCTCTCGCGCAGGCGCGCCGTCGAGGCTTCGAGCGCGGCGGTGCGCTCGGCGACGTGCCGCTCCAGCTCGGCGTTGAGCCGCTCCAGCTGCCGGGTCTTGCGGTAGAGCTCGGCGAAGATCCGCACCTTGGCGCGCAGCACCGCCGGCACCACCGGCACCGGGACGTAATCGACCGCCCCCGCCTCGTAGCCGCGCAGGTGGTCGAGGTCGCTGATCTGGATCGCCGAGACGAAGATGATCGCCACGTGCTGGTAGCGCGGGTGCTCGCGGATCATCGTCGCGAGCTCGAACCCGTCGAGTTCGGGCATGCAGACGTCGATCAGCACCACGGCGATCTCGGTGCGCAGGAGGTGCTCCAGCGCCTCGCGGGCGGAGGTGGCCTTGAGCAGCGTGTCGCCGAGCTCGCTCAGGATCACCTCGTAGCTGAGCAGCTTGCCCGGCTGGTCGTCCACCAGCAGGATGTTGACGCGCTCGTCCGCCCGCCGCACCGGCGGCGAGGCCTCCGCCTCGGGCGGCGTGCCGGTGGCGGGCAGGAAGGTCAGCGGTGCAGCCATAGGCGGAGCGCCGAGAGGAGCTGTTCGGTGTTGACGGGCTTGGCGAGGTAGTCGGAGGCGCCCGCCTCCAGGCATTTCTCGCGGTCGCCCTTCATCGCCTTGGCGGTCAGCGCCACGATCGGCAGCCGCCGGAAGGCCGGATTGGCGCGGATCACCTGCATGGTCTCGTAGCCATCCATCTCCGGCATCATGATGTCCATGAGCACGATGGCGACATCCGGCCGCGCCTCGATGATCGAGATCGCCTCGCGCCCGGTCGTGGCGGTGAGCACCCGCATGCCGCGGCGCTCCAGCACGCTCGACAGGGCGAAGATGTTGCGCGCGTCGTCGTCCACGAGGAGGACCGTGCGCCCGACCAGATCCTCGTCCGAGCGGTGCAGGCGCTCCAGCATCCGCTGCTTCTCGGGGGGCAGGTCCGCCACCACCCGGTGCAGGAACAGGGCGGTCTCGTCGAGCAGGCGCTCGGGCGATTCCACGCCCTTGACCACCACGCTGCGGGCGAGCGCGTGGAGCCGGGCATCCTCGTCCGGCGAGAGGGCGCGGCCGGTGAACACCACCACGGGCAGGTCGGCGAGGGTGTCGTCCTCGCGCAGCCGCTCCAGCACCTCGAAGCCCGTCATGTCGGGGAGCTTGAGGTCGAGGACCACGCAGTCGATGCCGTGCGTGCGCAGGGCCGCCAGCGCCTCCGTGCCGGTCTCGGCCGTGACGATGTCGATGTCCTGATGCCCGAGCAGGGTCGCGATGCCGAGGCGCTCGGCCGGGTTGTCCTCCACGATGAGGAGCCGGCGCCGCCGCGGCTCGGCGAAGCTCTTGATGCGCTGGAGCGCCGAGCCGAGATGCTCGGGCGTGGTCGGCTTCGACAGGAACGCGAAGGCGCCGCGGGCGAGGCCGTGGCGGCGGTCCTCGTCGAGCGTCACGATCTGCACCGGGATGTGGCGCGTCGCCGGATCCTGCTTGAGGTGGCTCAGCACCGTCCAGCCCAGCATGTCGGGCAGGAACACGTCGAGGGAGACGGCGGTCGGGCGGTGGCGGCGCGCGAGCGCCAGCGCGTCGGCCCCGCGGCTCGCGGTGACCACCTTGAAGCCGGTGTCGCGGGCGAGCTGGGCCAGCACCCGGGCGTAATGCGGATCGTCCTCGACGACGAGCAGCACCGCGTCGCCGGGCTGCAGGGTCTCGCGGTCGTCGCTCGCCGCCGTCTCGGCCACCGGAGCGGGCGATGCCGCCGTCCGGGCCGGCAGGCGGGGCGCGGCCGGGAGCACGCTCGCCGCGCCCCCGTAGGCGAGCGGCAGGTACAGGGTGAAGGTGCTCCCCACCCCCGAGGCGCTGCGCAGCTGGATCTCGCCGCCGAGCAGGTTGGCGAGTTCGCGGCTGATGGCGAGGCCGAGCCCGGTGCCGCCGTACTTGCGGCTGGTGCCAGCATCCGCCTGCTGGAAGGCCTCGAAGATGATCCGCTGCTTCTCGGGCGGGATGCCGATGCCGGTATCCGAGACCTCGAAGGCCACGACCGTGGGCGCGCCCGCGAGCACCGGGTGGTCGGCGCTCCAGCCGCCCGTGGCCGGCGCGACGCGCAGGCGCACGCCGCCCTGCTCGGTGAACTTGAAGGCGTTCGACAGGAGGTTCTTGAGCACCTGCTGGAGGCGCTTGGAATCGGTGACGAGGGTGCCGAGCCCCGGCGCCATCTCGACGTCGAAGGACAGGCGCCGGTTCTCCGCCTCGTGCCGGAACGGCCGGGCGATGGTGGCAAGCAGGTTGGCGACGCCGATCTCCTCGGCCTCCACCGAGACCGTGCCGGATTCGATCTTCGACAGGTCGAGGATGTCGCTGATCAAGTTGAGCAGGTCGGTGCCCGCGCCGTGGATCGTGCGGGCGAATTCCACCTGCCGCTCGGACAGGTTGCCGTCCGGGTTCTCGCTGAGCTGCTGGCCGAGGATCAGGATCGAGTTGAGCGGGGTGCGCAGCTCGTGGCTCATGTTGGCCAGGAACTCGGACTTGTACTTGGAGGTGAGGGCGAGCTCCGCCGCCTTCTCCTCGAGGGCCCGGCGGGCCCGCTCGATCTCCTGGTTCTTGGCCTCGACCTCGTCGTTGCGGTCGGCGAGCTGCTGGGCCTTCTGCTCCAGCTGCTCGTTGGTCTGCTGCAATTCGCGCTGGCGGATCTGCAATTCGCCCGCGAGTTCCTGGGACTGCTTGAGCAGCCCCTCGGTCTGCATCGTCGCCTCGATGGAGTTGAGCACGATGCCGATGCCGGTGGTGAGCTGCTCCAGGAAGGAGATCTGCAGGGCCGTGAAGGTGGTGAGCGAGGCGAGTTCGATCACCGCCTTGACCTGCCCCTCGAACAGCACCGGCAGCACGATGGCGTTGCGCGGCAAGGCCCGGAACAGGCCCGACACGACGGGCGTCGCGCTGGTCGGCAATTCGGCGATGAGCATGCGCCGCGCGTCGCGGGCGCATTGGCCGATCAGCCCCTCGCCCACCGCGAGCCGCTCGGGGTGGCCCGCCGCGCCCCCATCCGCGTAGGCCGAGAGCAGCCGCAGGCCGACCGGGCCCGCCTCCCCGCCCTCGACCCGGTAGATCACCCCCTGATGCGCCTCGACGAGCGGCGCGAGTTCCGAGAGCAGGGTGCGGCCCACCGTGGCGAGGTCGCGCTGGCCCTGCAGCATGTTGGTGAAGCGGGCGAGGTTCGTCTTCAGCCAGTCCTGCTCGGTGTTGCGCTCCGTCGTGAGACGGAGGTTGCCGATCATGGTGTTGATGTTGTCCTTGAGCTCCGCGACCTCGCCGCGGGCCTCGACCTGGATCGAGCGGGTCAGGTCGCCCTTGGTCACGGCGGTGGCGACCTCCGCGATGGCGCGCACCTGCGTGGTGAGGTTGGCCGCGAGCAGGTTCACGTTGCCGGTGAGGTCCTTCCAGGTGCCGGCCGCCCCCGGCACGTTGGCCTGTCCGCCGAGCCGCCCCTCGACGCCGACCTCGCGGGCGACCGTGGTCACTTGATCGGCGAAGGTCGCGAGCGTCCGGGTCATGTTGTTGATGGTCTCGGCGAGCGCCGCGACCTCGCCCTTCGAGGCCACCGTGAGGTTCTGGGTGAGGTCGCCGTCCGCCACCGCGGTCACGACCTTGACGATGCCGCGCACCTGCTCGGTGAGGTTCGCGGCCATCACGTTCACGGTGTCGGTGAGGTCCTTCCAGGTGCCGGCGACGCCCGGCACCTGGGCCTGGCCGCCGAGCTTGCCCTCGGTGCCGACCTCGCGGGCGACGCGGGTGACCTCGGAGGCGAAGGCGTTGAGCTGGTCCACCATCGTGTTGATGGTGTTCTTCAGCTCCAGAAGCTCGCCCTTCACGTCGACGGCGATCTTGCGCGAGAGGTCGCCGCGGGCCACCGCCGTCGTCACCTCGGCGATGTTGCGCACCTGGGCGGTGAGGTTGCCGGCCATGGAATTGACGTTGTCGGTGAGGTCCTTCCAGGTGCCGGCGGCGCCCGGCACCTGGGCCTGGCCGCCGAGCTTGCCCTCGGTGCCGACCTCGCGGGCGACGCGGGTGACCTCGGAGGCGAAGGCGTTGAGCTGATCGACCATCGTGTTGATGGTCTCCTTCAGCTCCAGGATCTCCCCCGAGACGTTGACGGTGATCTTCTTCGACAGGTCCCCGCTCGCGATCGCCGTCGAGACCTCGGCGATGTTGCGCACCTGGGCGGTCAGGTTCGAGGCCATCGAGTTGACGTTGTCGGTGAGGTCCTTCCAGGTGCCGGCGGCGCCCGGCACCTGCGCCTGGCCGCCGAGCCGCCCTTCGGTGCCGACCTCGCGGGCGACGCGGGTCACCTCCCCGGCGAAGGCGTTGAGCTGGTCCACCATCGTGTTGATGGTGTTCTTGAGTTCGAGGATCTCGCCCGAGACGTCGACCGTGATCTTGCGCGAGAGGTCGCCGCGGGCCACCGCCGTCGTCACCTGCGCGATGTTGCGCACCTGCGCGGTGAGGTTGCCGCACATGGCGTTCACCGAATCGGTGAGGTCCTTCCAGGTGCCGGCGACGCCCGGCACGATGGCCTGACCGCCGAGCTGCCCCTCGGTGCCGACCTCGCGGGCGACGCGGGTGACCTCGGAGGCGAAGGAGCGCAGCTGGTCCACCATCGTGTTGATGGCTTCCTTGAGCTGCAGGATCTCGCCGCGCACGTCGACGGTGATCTTCTTCGAGAGGTCGCCGTTCGCGACCGCGATCGTCACCTCGGCGATGTTGCGCACCTGGGCGGTGAGGTTCGAGGCCATCGAGTTGACGCTCTCGGTGAGGTCCTTCCAGACCCCGGTCACCGCGCGCACCTGCGCCTGCCCGCCGAGCTTGCCGTCCGTGCCGACCTCGCGGGCGACGCGGGTCACCTCCGAGGTGAACTCGCCGAGCTGCTCGATCATCGCGTTGACGATGGTGGCCGAGCGCAGGAACTCGCCCTGGAGCGCCCGCCCGTCCACGTCGAGGGGCACGGTCTGGAGGAGGTCGCCCCGGGCCACCGCGGTGACCGCCCGCGTCACGGCGGTGGTCGGCCAGACGAGGTCGTCGATCAGGGTGTTGACGGAGGTCTCCATCTCCCCCCAGGCGCCCTGGCCGAGGTCGAAGCGCACGCGGGTGCGGGTGCGCCCCTCGCGCCCCACCACCTGGCCCACCCGTTCGAGCTGCCCGGCGATGCGCTCGTTGGCGGCCACGATCTCGTTGAAGGTGTCGGCGACCTTGCCGGAGCGGCCGGTGAGGTTGCCCGGCAGGCGCACGCTGAAATCGCCCGCCCGCATCGCCTGGAGGGCGGCGAGCAGCTGATCGAGGTCGAGATCGGGAGAGGCCTCGCCCTCCGCCATCCGCCGCGCGAAGAGGGCCGGTCCCGCCGGGGTGATCTCCTCCTCATGCCGCGCCGCGTTGCCGTCCGGCTCCATGGCCAAGCTCCCCCCGGTATGGTCCCGGTGGAGGATATCCGCAGCGCTGGCAACAGTCTAACGGAACGCCTGCGTGACGTTCGAACGAACAGCCGATGGACGGCGGGCCGTGCGGACCGCGATGATCACATGCCGCCCGCCTTGCGCCTCGTAGAGGATCACGCGGCTTCCATGCTCATGCAGGCTCACGCCGCCGTAACTCCGGAACGGTCCCGTCCGCGGCGCGCCCGAGCCGCGGATCGTCGGCCCGCATCTGGAAGCAGCGCTGCGTGCCGGTTCCGTGGCGATCCGCCGACCCGGCCCGAACCGCTCGATCCCGAACAGAGGATGGCGGGCCGCTCATCCCGGGCTCGACGGGTCGGCCCGCGCCGGCCGACGTGAGGCGCCGCGCGACGGTGACGAGCCCGCGAGGGCATGCGGGCAGGGCCATCTCTCAGGCGATTCCCCGCGGGCGGTCCTCATACGGTTTCCGGATGATCGCTTCGCGATGCGGAAACCGGCCTCGCTCAGGCGCCGCGCGGGCTCGTGATACGGTTTCCGAAAGTGATCTTCCGGAAACCGTATCAGTCCCGCCCGGCCCCGCCGAGCGCCGCCGTCACCGCGTCCCGCGCCTGCTTCAGCCGGAAGGGCTTGCGCAGGACGGCCGTGTAGCCGTCGCAGCGCTCGCGCACGGCCGCCTCCGGCATCGAACTCATCAGCACGACCGGGATCGCCGCGGTCGCCGCGTCCTCCGCCAGGGCGCGCAGCATGGCCGGTCCGTCCATCACCGGCATCATGAAATCGAGCAGGATCAGGTCGGGCTTGGTCTCGGCCTCGGCGAGGCGCATCAGCCCGTGACGGCCATTGGCGGCGGTGAGCACCGTGTGGCCCTCGTCGGTGAGAACCGCGTCCAAGAGTTCGGCGATGCCGAATTCGTCGTCCACGATGAGCACCGTCGCCACCCCGTCACTCCCCGCCGCGCCGCAGGGGCAGGTGCTGGAGTTCGGCCAGGATCGCCTCGGCGCGCTCCGGCCCGTCCTCGACGGCGATGCCGCCGTCCCGGATCGCAAAGCAGCGCAGGCGCTGGTCGATGGCGCTGTCGCGGGCCTTGATCACCGACACCATGCGATGGAGGGCCGAGCGTTGCTCGACGAAGCGCATGACCAGGATGTTCTCGGTGATGGCGGAGGCTCCCCTCAGCGACACGCCGCTGAGCGGCTGACCTGCGGCGAGCCCGGTGAGATCGGTTTCCATCGTGACCACGCTCGTCACGTTGAGGGCCCGCAGCTCCGCCGTGAGCGCGGCGACGATGCGGATGATCCGGTCCCCGTCCTCGGTCAGGCGGCTCATCGCGTCGAGTCCGTCGATGAACACGCGCCGGACGCCCAGGTTCCGCACGGTCGCGAGCAGCCGGTCGCAGATCTCGTCGATCAGCCCCTCGGTCGCCGGCTGCCACATCAGCGAGACGGCGCCATCGGCGATCGCCCCGGCGACGGGCAGGCCGAGCGCCCGCGCCTTGGCCGTGAGCGCCGCCTCGCTCTCGTGGAAGCCGACGAGCAGGCCGGGCTCGCCCGGCCCGGCCCCCAGGAATTGCAGGCCGAGGGTCGTCTTGCCGATGCCGGAGGGGCCGACGAGCAGCGTCGTGGAATGGAGCGGCAGGCCCCGGCCCAGCATGGCGTCGAGGGCCGGGATGCCGAGCGAGACCGCCGGCCCCGTCACGTGGTCGCGCCGGCTGGGCTCGCGGAAGCGCGCCTCGGTCCGGGGATGGACCACCACGCCCTCGTCCGTGATGCGGAAGCTGTGGCGCCCGCGCAGGAAGCCGCTGCCCCGGAACTTGCGCACCTCCAGGTCGCGCTCGGCCCGGCGCCCGTGCAGGCGGCTCGACAGCTCGATGAGCCCGTCCACCATGGTGTGCTCGGCCGCCGCCATCGGGGCGCCCGCCGAGGCGCTGGTCAGGAGCAGCACCGTCGTGCCGCTGGCCGCCGCCTGGGTCTGCAGCTCGTGGATGAACTTCTTGAATTCGAGGGCCGAATCCGCGCTTTCCTCCGCCGCCATCACGCCGTCGAGGATGAGCAGGTCGGCCTCCCGCTCGGCGGCTTCCCGGCGCAGCAGCGCGAGCAGGCCGGCCAGCCCCTCGTCCTGCAGGGTGCGAAAGGCCGACAGGTAGGTCAGCCGGTCCGGGATCGCGCCCGCGTCGAAGAAGGCCAGCCCGGCGATGTGTCCGAGCATGCGGGCGTGGCTCTCGGCGAGCAGGGTGACGTAGAGCGCCCGCGCGCCGCGTTCGGCCGCATGCGTGAAGCAGGCCTGGTTGGCGAAGATGGTCTTGCCGCTGCCGGGCGTGCCCTGGACGATGTAGACGCCGCCCTCGAACAGGCCGCCGCCGAGGATCTCGTCGAGCCCGGCGATCCCGGTCGGGACGCGCGCGGGGCTGCCGTAGGTGCCGGTCCGCGGCGTGCTCGCTCCCGCCTCCGTCATCGTACTCTCGGCCCTCGTCAGCGCTGGAGTGGCAGAGTTACCGTGAAGGTCGAGCCTTCACCAGTCCTGCTGCGCGGACTCATGCTCCCGTCCCTCGCCGCGGCGAGGCGGCGCAAGCCGGAGCCCGGCGCCGAAGGGGATGCGGGCCGGCTCAGCGCCGCGGAACGGCGACCTCCACCACCCGGGCCGCGCCGGAACGGGAGGCGGGCGGACGCGCCGGCTGGGCCCTCTTCTCCCAGGCGCCGCCTCGGGTCCGGCCGTAGACCGCCGGCCCGATAGAGGCCGTCCGGGCCGTCGCCGGCGCGCGCGGGCTCCCGCCCTCGATGACGTAGACCACCGGCTCGGCGCGGGGCGGGCTCGCGATGCCCGCGACGGTCGGGATGCCGTAGGTGCCGTATCCCCAGGCGGAGGGCACGAGTTCCGACGGCTGCGGCAGCGTCAGCAGCGGCCCCTCCGCCACGACGGGGGGCGCCGCCTCGCTCGCCACCACGCCGCCGGCGAAGCCGGCCGGCACCCCGCCGAAGCGGCCGTGCCGGAACCCGGATCCGGGCGGCCGGGCGGCATGGCGCAGGGTGTGGGGCGGCCGCAAGGCGCCGCCAGCCGGCCGCAAGGCGCCGCCGGCCGGCCGCAGGCCGGGCGCCGGGTCCGCGGCGGCGGGGCTCGCCGCGCTCAGGGCCGCCACGGCGAGGCCGAGGCCGATCAGGTCACGCCACATCGTGTGGTGCCTCCCAGGGAATCCGCCCGTCAATCGCGCGACGCCCATGGTCGTTCCCTCCCCGCGCGAGCGCCAGCCGTGGCAGAATGCGCAGGGGCGAGGAGCCCGCCCGAGTGCCCGGCATTCGCCTGCTCCGCCGTGGCCGCAAATGTCCGTGCGCGGACAAACCCGTCCGATCCCGATTTCATCGCAGATCCGGCCGGTCGAGAGCCGGGCGGAACGTTTCTCACTTGGCCGTTAACGTTTCTTGAGACGCTCGCTGCTATCACTGGTTTCATCCAGGATCCAGATATGCAAGCAGACTTCACCAAGTTGCTCGACGCTGAGATCGCCAAATCTTGGTATGACCGGAGATTTGGACTCCTCAAGCGGCTGTATGATGCGCATCAGCGGCAGGTGCAACGCCAGGATGCGCGGCTGGCGATCTGGTTCGTCGGTGCCCTGTACATCCTGTTCTCGATCACCGATGCGATCCTCATCGGCGACGTCATCTTCTACGCGGTTCTGTCGCGGCTCGCGATCGGAGCCGTCTACATTCTCTGCATCGGCGTGCAGATCAGGCGGAACGTCGATGCGGCGCTGATCGAGCTGCAATGCGCGCTCGGGGTCGTCATCGGCTACGCGTCCTGGCTGCTCCTGACGGTATTCAGCGCCCACAGCGCGAACGTCTCCTATTATCTCGCGTACGGCACCGTCTTCATGATGGTGTCGAACCTCTTCTTCAATTTCCGGTTCCGCGTCGCACTCCTCACCTCAGGCCTCATCACCGTCATCTTCTTCGTTTCGACGTTGATGTTCTTCGCTTTTCCGTTCCAGTATTACGTGGCGATCGGGTCGTTATACGTCCTCAGTTTCGTGCTGACGATCTTCATCAATTGGAAGTTGAACCGCGAGCGCTATCGCGTGTTCCTCAACTCGATGCGGGCGGAGATCCGCCAGCGGCAGGCGACGGAGCGCGGCGAGGAACTGCTGAAGCTCTCGACCACCGACGCCCTCACCGGCCTGGCGAACCGCCGCGCCATCGATCAGCTGCTCGGCGAGTTCTGGACCGCCTGGACGGCGCGGTCGGCGGCCTTCGGCGTGATCCTGGTCGACATCGACTACTTCAAGATGTTCAACGACTATTACGGCCACCAGAAGGGCGATGCCTGCCTGGGGGCGGTCGCCCGCGTGATGGAGGGCGTGGCGTCCCGGCACGGCTGCCGGATCGGCCGCTTCGGCGGCGAGGAGTTCATCCTCCTCCTCGAAGCCGAGACCGAGGCGCGGATCGCCGCCGTGGCCGAGGACATGCGCAGCAGCGTCCAGGCCCTGCAGATCCCGCATGAGGCGCGCCTCGACCATCTCGCCACCGTGACGGTGAGCATCGGCGCGGCCTTCTGCCGGCAGATCGCTGCCGACAAGCCCGAGCGGATCATCACCGCGGCGGACCGCGCCCTCTACCTCGCCAAGGACAGCAACCGGAACTGCGTCAAGCTCTTCGACGAGCGCCTGTTCGGCGCCAACAGCACCCAGGACAGCGTGACCGAGGCTCTGCGCTCCGCGATCGAGCAGGAGCGGGTGTCCCTGGTCTACCAGCCGATCTGGGACGTGGCGGCGGGCCGAATCCTGGCCGTCGAGGCCCTGATGCGGCTCTATGACGCGGATGGCAGCGCGATCTCGCCCGGAGCCTTCATTCCGGTCGCCGAGCGCACGGGCGCGATCGTCGAACTCGGGACCTGGGCCTTCCGGCAGGCCTGCCGGCAACTCGGCCGCACGGAGGCGATTCCGACGATCAGCGTGAACGTCTCGGCGGTGCAGCTCGGGCGGCCGAACTTCGTCGAAACCCTCGCGGCCATCCTGGCGGAGGAGCGGATCGCCCCGCACCGGCTCGCCGTCGAGATCACCGAGGGGCTGGAGATCGAGACCGATTCCGCCGTGGCCGAGACGATCGCGGCCCTCAAGCGGCTCGGCGTGCAGATCTGGCTCGACGATTTCGGCACCGGCTTCGCCGGCCTGTCCTGCCTCAGCCGCATCAGCTTCGACACGGTCAAGGTCGACCGGCTCTTCGTGCAGGCCAGCGACACGCCGCGCGGCGCCAAGATGCTCAAGGACATCGTGACGCTCGTGCAGAATTCCGGCCAGAACATCGTCGTCGAGGGCGTCGAGACCGGCGATCAGGTCGAGCTCCTGAAGCAGTACGGGGTGCGCCTGCTCCAGGGCTTCTACTTCAACCGGCCGATGTCCGCCGACGCCCTGGGGCTTCTCGCGGCCAAGGGCGGCCGGCTCGCCCCGGGCACCGCCGGGTGACGGCCCGGCGGCGGCGGGACTCAGCGCTTCTCGATTTCCAGATAGCCGATCAGGCCGCTCTCATCCTCGACGTAGCGGGTTTGGGCGATGGCGGCGGGCGGGATCTCGGCCGCGAAGGCCTCGATCTCGGCCCGGGACCGGTAGAGGAGATACCAGTCCATATAGGCCTCCATATAGGCCTCCTCGCGCACGCCGGTGCGGAAGTTCGGGATCAGCAGGCGCCCGCCGCTCTTCAGGAGGCCGAACAGGCGGTGGGTCAGCCGGGCCGCGAGCCGCTCCTCCAGATAATCGTAGAGGCCGGCCGCGTAGACGAGGTCGAAGCTGCCGAGGCCGTGCCGCCCGGCGAGGAAGTGCCGGACGCTCAGGGGGCGGGTCTCGATCGCGGGCGAGATCGTCTCCCGGTAGCCGGCCACCACCTCCAGGCTGACCGGGTCCTGGTCGGTGGCGACGAGGCGCGCCACCCGGCCCTCGCGCAGGGCAAGGCTCTCCTCCGCCTCCCGCAGGTGGCCGCAGGCCACGGCGAGCACCTCCGCCCCCGGATGCCGGTCCGCCACCGCGTCGATGGTCCGCGCCAGGAGCGCCTTGCGCTGCCGCACGGCCTGGCAGGCGCTGACATTCACCGTGTGGGCCATGACCGCCCGTCCGCCCGCCGTCGCGGCCTCCTCCGACGGCCGCGCGACCGGATGACGGTAGACGAAGTCGAGCAGCCCGGCATCGCCCGGATATCCGCGCGGCCGCTCGAAGGAGTGGCGGGTGAAGGGGCATTCGTGGACCAGGGCCGCCACCTTGTGCCCGCGCGCCGCCGGAAGCACCGCCTCGCGCCACGTCCTGTCCTTGAAGGAATCCTTGAGCAGGCCGAGGAAGTCGATCAGCTCGGCGATGAAGGGGTCGTATCCGCCCTCGATCGCGATGTCGTGGACCTGATCGAGCGCCCGATTCACGTCGTAGGCCACGGCCGCGTAGTGCCGTTCGAGGGAACGGACCGGAAGGCGCGTGTAGACGGAAGGTGAGAGCAAGGCGCGCGGGGTCGGAGCCGCGATGCCGGGCGCGGCAGGATTGCGGACCGGCCGGAGCGAAGCTTGGCTGATCTCACGGATCACGTGTGCTGAATTGCGGCTCATGACCATTCGTTTCCGGAAGCATCCGACTTTGGTGAGTGGAGGCGCCCCCAGCCCTCCAGCGATCCAAAGTTAACAAGGTATTAAAGAGAACGCACGCATTCGAGCGAACGTCAGCCTGTGTATAGCGTGTACAACCTGTGTTCTAGAAATCGCAGTAATAGTGTTGTTCAGAGTTTGAATATCGCCCCTAATCCGGATAGATAAGGATCGGGCAAGCATGGCGTGGCGCTGAATAATGCCGGCGCGGGTGGCCGGGTGAACGGCCCAGCTCGGCCGCTCTCTCCTGGATGCAACTCTTGGTGGGTGCAGCTTCGGCGCGCGCGGCGCGTCCGGCGGCTGTTTTCCCTTGGGTCATGAGGCCGATTCCGGCCTTCGGCGGAATATTGGCGACCTTGCTCAGCCCGATGAGGCTCCTCGCCCGGACGCAGGATCTCGCCCTGTGCCCAGTTTACCCAACATCAACCAGGCGTGCGCCGCGGGTCGGACGGGCGTCGGCGAGGGGCAGTCGGTCGCGCGGATCGCCGGGCGCGCGGATGATCCGAAAGTCTGACGACGAACGGAGAATTGGGTTCGGATCGCGGCTGGATTAACCCTGGCTGGCGACCGTGACGGGGCTATGCGCGGAGGCCGGACTCGACCGGTCCCGGGCCCCCGCACGGATCGAGATCGCGCGGCGACCGAGCCGCCCGGCGGAACGCGAACGGCGCCCGCCGGTCTTTGCGGCTCGCAGCACGGAGGAACGCCCCCATGGCAACAGCAACCGCGGTCGGGCAGGCGGTGACCGCCCCCCGGCCGATGTCCCGGGAGGAGAAGCGGGTCATCCTCGCCTCCTCCCTCGGCACCGTCTTCGAGTGGTACGACTTCTATCTCTACGGCTCGCTCGCCGCGGTGATCGGCGCGCAGTTCTTCTCGGCCTACCCGGAAGCGACCCGCAACATCTTCGCGCTGCTCGCCTTCGCGGCGGGCTTCCTGGTGCGGCCCTTCGGCGCCCTGGTGTTCGGCCGGCTCGGCGACATGGTCGGGCGCAAGCACACCTTCCTGATCACCATCCTGATCATGGGCCTGTCGACCTTCTGCGTCGGCCTCCTGCCCTCCTACGGCACGCTCAGCGCCTACGGCATCGGCTGGCTCGCGCCCGTGACGCTGCTCGCCCTGCGCATGCTCCAGGGCCTCGCGCTCGGCGGCGAGTATGGCGGCGCCGCGGTCTACGTGGCCGAGCACGCCCCGCCCGGCCGGCGCGGCTTCTACACCGCCTTCATCCAGACCACGGCGACGCTGGGCCTGCTGCTCTCGCTCATCATCATCCTGTCGACGCAGGGCTACGTGAACGCGGCTTTCCCGGCCACCGTCACGCAGAACCCGGACGGCACCACGACGACGCTCACCGCCTTCCAGGCCTGGGGCTGGCGCATTCCCTTCCTGGTCTCGGTGGTGCTGCTCGCCATCTCGGTCTGGATCCGGCTTCAGATGCAGGAGAGCCCCGCCTTCAAGAAGATGAAGGAGGAGGGTACGCACTCCAAGGCGCCGCTCTCGGAGGCGTTCGGCCAGTGGCGCAACGCCAAGTGGGCGCTCCTCGCCCTGCTCGGCCTCACCGCCGGCCAGGCCGTGGTCTGGTACACGGGCCAGTTCTACGCCCTGTTCTTCCTCCAGAGCATCCTCAAGGTCGACCAGTTCACCGCGAACGTGCTGATCGCGTGGTCGCTGATCCTCGGCACCGGCGGCTTCCTGTTCTTCGGGGCGCTGTCGGACAAGATCGGCCGCAAGCCGATCATCCTGGGCGGCTGCCTGATCGCGGCGATGACCTACTTCCCGCTGTTCAAGGTGCTCACCGCCAACGCCAATCCGAAGCTCTACGCCGCGCAGTCGAATGTCGAGGTGGTGGTCCGGACGAACCCGAACGATTGCTCGTTCCAGTTCAACCCGGTCGGCACGGCCAAGTTCACCAAGGAGTGCGACGTCGCCAAGGCGCTGCTCGCCCGCAACGCGGTGAACTACCGGACCGAGGCGGTCCCGGCCGGCACCCCGACCGTGGTCACCGTCGCCGGCAAGGAGTTCCCGGTGAGCGACCCGGCCTTCGCCAAGGCGGTGCCCGCCGCCCTCACCGAGGCGGGCTATCCGGGCGCCAACAACCCCGACATCGTGAAGGCGTCAAACCCCATCGACATCTTCTCGGGCCAGAAGCTGCTCGTGATCGCCATCCTGACGATCCTCGTCCTCTACGTGACGATGGTCTACGGCCCGATCGCGGCGGCGCTGGTGGAGTTGTTCCCGACCCGGATCCGCTACACCTCGATGTCCCTGCCCTACCACATCGGCAACGGCTGGTTCGGTGGTCTCCTGCCCGCCACCGCCTTCGCCATGGTGGCCCAGACCGGCGACATCTATTACGGCCTCTGGTACCCGATCGTGATCGCCCTGATGACCTTCGTCATCGGCCTCCTGTTCGTGCCGGAGACCAAGGACCGCGACATCCTCGCCTGAGGGTGACGGCCGGTCCGGTCGCGATGGCCCCGCCTCCTCCGGAGGCGGGGTTTTTCATGAGGCGGGCACGGGATCGTGAGGAGCCCTGCCGCAATCCCGCCCCGCATCGTGACGCAGGGTGACGGCCCTGGGTCACGGGAGCCTCACGATCATGATGCGGCGCCTGCGGCGGCCGGGCCTCGCCCGGGCCGCGACGCCGGCCGAGCCCTGGCGCCGCGGGGCTGAGTGCGCGAGCGGCTGACGTGGTTCTGGTTCAACCGCTTCAACGTGCATCAGGGCAAGGCCAACCTGCGCGCCATGGTCGGCGACTACGTCGATACGGCGATCCGTCCGCACGCGCTCGGCCGCTTCCGCGACCTGCTCGGGGCGACTTTGCGCCATCCGGCGATGCCGCGCTTCCTCGACAATGCGGACAATGCCGCCGGGCGCCTCGACGCGAACTGGGGCGGGGTCTCGCGGGTTTCGCGCAGGAGGTCGGCCCGGGCTGGGTCGACACGGCGGTGGTCGGCCTGTCGGAATTCGGCCGCACCGTCCGGGAGAACGGCAGCCGGGGCACCGATCGCCGCCACGGCAGCGTCGGCCGGGTGCTCGGAGGCGGCGTGAAGGGCGGCCGGATCGCCGGACCGCAGGTGCGGGCCGACGAGGCGCATCTCGTCCAGAATCGAGGCTTTCCGGTTCTCACCGATTACCGGTCGCTGCTCGCCGGCCTGCTGCGGTGCCTCTACGGCCTCGAGCCTGCGAGCCTGCAGCGCGTCTTCGCCGGAGCCGCACCGGCTGACCTCGCCCTGCTGTGACCGGGACCTAACGGCAGGTGGTGACGCGGCGCACGATCCAGCCCTCGCCCTCCACGAACAGGCGCTTGCGGGCGGTGGTGCAGGTGGCGTCGTCGGCGGCGTCCTCCGGCGTCGTCGCGGTCGCGGTGACGTCGCGGACTGCCGGGCTGCGGCCCTGAGCCTTGGCGGGGGTCTTGTCGACGGCGGGCGCGGCGAAGGCCGGGACAGTGGCGAGGCTTGCACCGGCGGTCAGAGCGGCGAGCAGGGTCAGCCGGGCGCCGAGGTGCGCACGCATGGGGTTCATCCTGTTCCTGAGAGCTTCGCGTGAGGGTCGACGGCGGAGCCGCCGCTCCACCGTTCTGCCATAGATAAGTCCCGAACACCCGAAGGGTTGCCGCCCGGCAAGCGTGTCCGTTGGAAATTCGGTAAACGCAAACGGCCCCGCCCGGTGTGCCCAACGGCACACCGGATGGTCGGTCAGTGCGTCTCGTCAACGGGCGGTTCCGCGGTCGGTTCCTGACCTTGGGTCAGAATTCCGGCGGGTAGGCCAGCGGCTTCAGGGCTCTACGAGCCGCAGGCCCCGGCGGGCGAGCCGATCCGGGATCCCGCGCCGCACCAAGCGGGCGCGCCGCTCCTGCTGCGTATGCCAGTGCCGACAGGCCTCGCTCGCCTGGAGGAGCGGGCGCATCCAGGCTTCGACCCACGCAGCCTGCAGGGCGAGGCCGAGGAGGAATGTCTGCTCCGCGAGCACCAGGGAGGCGGCTACCACCCGCTGGACCTGCTGGTCCACCTGGAAAGGGAAGCCCTGGGATGAGGACGATGGTCGATGCTGCATCGCCGCGAATCTCCCGATCGGTCGCGTTCCGGCTCGGAAGACACTCGGTGGGCAGCGGGCAATCTGCAAGATCCGGGCGGCGTCGCGGATTCCGGGGGCGATCGCCGGTGCCCTCGGCAAGCCGTCGATCGTGCGATCCCGGCCGAGCACGGCACGATACGTGCCGCCGAGCCGGTTGTGCGCCCCGGCCGGTCCCGGTGCGCATGGCGACGAAGGATCTGCGGGGCTGGCTGCCGCGGGCCACGGAACGGCGCCAAGTGGGAGCCTGACGCACCAGGAGCCGGATCCGTCCCGGGATGGACGACCCCTGCTCTGGGGGGAATCCGCGCGCTGCCGTGAACGGCGGCGCGCGGCCATTCGGGAGCCGGCCCGCAGCGCGCGGCCGGCGCCTCGGGGCTATTCCGCGGCGGCCTTGGAGCGCGCCCGGCGGGCCGGCTTCTTGGCCGGGGCCTCGACGACCTCGGGGGGCTCGACCACGGCCGGCGGCTCGGGCTCCACGGCTTTCGCCTTGGCGGCGCGGTCGCGCCGGATCTGGCCGAGGCCGAGGCTGCGGGCGAGTTCCGAGCGCTGCTTGGCATAGCTCTCGGCCACCATCGGATAGTCGCGCGGCAGACCGAACTTCGTCCGGTATTCCTCGGGCGTCAGGCCGTGCTTCGTCAGATGCCGCTTGAGGGACTTATAGGGTTTGCCGTCGATGAAGCTGATGAGGTGGTCGACGGTGATGGATTTGCGAACCTGCGCGGGAGTGGCCTTCGGCGCCTCATCGGCCGCGGGAGCCGCGGGCTTTCCGATGTTGCAGAGCGTGTCGTAGACGCTCCGGATCAGGGCCGGCAGCTCGGCACTCGGGACGTTGTTCTTCGAAACGTAGGCCGACACGATATCACTGGTCAGGCCGCTCAGATCGACGGGCGCTGCTTCGGTCTCGCTCATCTATGTGTCCCTGTGCTTAGCTGGTCGTATCAGTGTAGTGCTTGGTGCGGTCCGTCAACGGGATTCAGCGAATATTCACACCGAAACCGAGGTCAATCCACGATTTCTGACGATTCCGGCGGCTGGCGGGCAGGTTACGGATCCAGTCGAGGCGCCTCCCGGCGGCGCAGACAAGCGCGGCGGGGCTCCTATTGCTGGCTGGGCCGTGGTCCATCAGGGTCACCTGCTGCCGCTGGACGTGGTAGGTGCTGGCAGCATCGAGCGGCCGGGGCGGCTCGGTGCCCCGGCTTTCGGCGGCCCCTCCCCGCGTCGTGACGGGCGGGTTTCGCCGGTGATCCGGGAGGGCTGCCGATGGGCGAAAGAACGATTTGACGCCGCACCGCGTTTCGCCTAGAGAGGCGGCCCCAGCGCGATCCCCGATAGCTCAGCTGGTAGAGCAGGCGACTGTTAATCGCCTTGTCGCAGGTTCGAGTCCTGCTCGGGGAGCCATCCCACGGACCGAAATCGTCACTGGTCGACCGGAGCTTCAGGCTCGTGCGGGCCGATCCGCATCGGCGCTTCGGTCCGTTGATGATCGATCTGGGTGTCCTCCGTCTGATCCAGGCGAGGCGTATTGCCAGCAACGCTGTCATGTCATGCCTCGTGATCGGAGTTATGACAGCGATCACGGAACATGGCCGTCGGTATCAACCGAGTTCAGCCACGACGCACATGTCGGTGTGACCTGCGGACGAAGCCGGAGCCGATCATGGTGCCGGCCTTCTCGACGAAGATCGGATCAGCGGCGAACTCGAAGGTGTCGGCGTGGTGCGACCGCAGGGCGAACGCGCGAGTCTGGCTCATGCCGCTGCGGCTCCCATGCAGGGCGTTGCGGGCCGCCTCTCGGATGGGAGTGATACGGTTTCCGGACGATCACTTTCGGAAACCGTATCACGAGCCCGCGCGGCGCCTGAGCGAGGCCGGTTTCCGCATCGCGAAGCGATCATCCGGAAACCGTATGACCAGCTGATCAACAGCCTCGTCGCTGATGCAACGGGATGCGCCGGAGCGCGGCGCATCAACGAGGCCCCTTCAGCCGGTGCCCGGCGAAGCGCTGGCGCCACAGCGCCACGGTCTGCCGGCTCACGCCGAGGTCGAGGGCGCTCGTCTCCGGCTCCCCGCGGGGGCTCCGCGCGGGCGCGGATGATGCGCACGCGTTGAGCCGGCGCCTGACCTGTGCGGTGCCGCCGCACGGGAGGGCTGCAAAGCGGTCCGCTCGCCTCTCACGGAGATTGCGAGGGACCGCGGTTCGGCCTGCATTCCCCCTCGCGACTCACGTCATGGCCGCCGCCGCGGCCGCCAATCCCCATCGAACGAGCTCTTGGGCTTCCGCTGCCGACTGCGCCTCCGCGTAGCAACGCAGTTCAGGCGCATTTCCGGAGGCCCGAAAGTGGATCGTTCGTCCGCCGTCGAGTTCAATCCTGATCCCGTCCTGCTCATCGACCGCCAGCGGCGTGCCGACCGGGCGCAGGAAATTCTGGCGAAATGCGTCTTGGCTGAGCTGCCGCAGCAGAGCACTGCTCCGCTCCGCAGGCGTGTTGGGAAGACGGTCACTCGCAGTCTCGCCTGCATTGAGTGAGGCGACGAGATCGGCGAGCGGCCGGCCGGCCTCGCGCGCCGCCGCCAGCGTCGCCAGGATCGGCAGCACCGCGTCGCGGGTCGGCAGGGCGGCCAGCGTTCTCCCGCCGATGGTCACGTCCGACCCGAGCAGGAACCCGCCATTCGCCTCGAAGCCGACGACCGAGGGGGCGCCCTCCTGCTGCGCCTGCGCCATGCCGGCGATGACGAAGGGCGAGCCGACCTTGGTGCGCAGCACGCGCCGGAACCCGGCCTGCTCGAGGGCCGAGCCCGCCGTGACGGGCACCACGACCGTGTCGATGCCGAGGTAGCGGGCGGTGATCAGGCCGAGGATGTCGCCGCGCACGATCCGGCCCGTGCCGTCCGCGACGAGCGGCCGGTCGGCGTCGCCGTCCGTCGTCACGAGCGCATCGAAGCCGCCCGAGGTCACGGCGTCGCGGATGGTGGTGACGTCCTCGGGACGGTGGGCCTCCGTGTCGATCGGCACGAAGACGGCGGACCGCCCGACCGGCGCCACCTGCGCTCCGAACGCCGTGAGCAGATCGACGAGAAGGTCGCGGGCGACCGAGCTTTGCTGATAGACGGCAACCCGCAAGCCGGACAGGATCGTTGACGGCAAGACGTCGGTGTAGCGCCTGCGGTAGCGTTCGAGCGCACCGGTGTCCGGGGCCGCGGAGACGGGTGCCGAGGGGGCGTCCGCTTGTTCGATGCCGCCGAGGGCGGCCAGGATGGCGACCTCGTCATCCTTGGTGATCTCGCCATCGGGCCGGTAGAATTTCAGGCCGTTGCGGTCCTCCGGGATGTGGCTGCCCGTGACCATCACGGCGCAAGCCCCAAGCCGCATGCCTTCCAGCGCGAGGGCCGGCGTCGGCAGGGCGCCGCAATCGATCGGGTCGAAGCCGGCCGCCGCGGCCGCGCTGGCCACCGTCTCGGCGATCCTTGGGCTGCTGTCGCGCAGATCCCGTCCGATCACGACCTCGCGGCCTGTGCCGCTCGTCGCCGCGACGGAGCGGAAGAAGGCGCTCGCATAGGCGTAGCTCGGCCCGCCTTCGAGGTCCGTCACCAGGCCGCGCAGGCCGCTTGTTCCGAACTTCAGACTGCTCATGATCTCTCCATCGGCGCCGACACGGCTCAGGTACGATTGAGTGCAAGACAGGTGCTGTTCAAGCTTGTCCAGCCTTCCAAGCCGAATGTGGGAGGCCGGGCTCGTCTGCACGTCCATCGTGGTCCGGTTGGCGGCATAGCACGGCAGTCGACGCAGCCCACCGCAGAATTCAGGCGCGGGCGGCTCACGACGATGTGGTCATACAAGGCCTGGTTGCGCTGGGCGGGAAGAAACTCCGAGTCATCACGAGCAGAGATGTATCAGTTGGCCAATGGGCCATCCACAAGAAACCAGAGTGCTGAGGTCAGGTTTATCTCCGATATTTCTCGACTCCGTCCAATGATTTTAGCGCACGATAAGCAATGCTTTGGGCGTTATTTTGAATATGTAAATTTTACTCAATATTCCATGAACTGCGCTAGCAGGGTATCGAATAACTTAGCATCAATCTCGAACGGTGAGTTCATGCCATCCTCCGATTTAGAACTTGTTCCGTGCAGCGAGACGTAGTGACCCTCTTTCAAAGAAGCCAGATCCCAGAAGAAATCATCTTGCATGTGTTCAGGTGACAGGCCAAATAATCTGACGCCTTTTGGGCTAAAAACAATATTTGTGCACTCGGCTCCCAGCACGCCGACAACAGCCTCGGCGTGTGCAAATGCGCGCACCTGCTGATGAAAGCTCATACCGCTAGGATTGACAACGGTAAAGCCTTTGCTCAAGGCTATATCTCTGATTTTATCAATATTTATCAGTGGGCGCCGCGATGTATTGGGGCGGTCGATGAAAATTTTTCGCGGAGTATTGGATTGTTTTTCGGCTGTGTTTGCGATAACGGATGTGCGGAGTTCGCTCAGAGCTGCTACAACCAGCGGTGATTTTATCCAGGGCTGAATGGTAATTGGTCCCGGATAGATCAGCTCATTGAAGTGATAATTATGACAATAACTGAAAAAAATATGCTCCCTCGCAATTCCAATTTGAGATAATGTATCAATATAGACTTGGTCAATCCGCCCGCCATTACCGGAAACGATAATTTGATAATCAAATACAGGAACGACTTGCGAAAGAAGTATCAAGCGAGGAAGACATTCAACTAGCCAGTGACCATAATTTCCATCCCATTGAACTTTTAAATGAATGAAATTGCCCTTTCTTTCTTGAACTTCATGTTCGGATATTAATTCGAATTCATCCTTCTGTTCGATGCGCTTAACATTGCCAAGGACAGCATCATGCTCACAATTTTGCAGTGTTTCTTTTACGATTATCTTGTTTGCCAGTGTTGCAACCCCCGGCCCGTGTATCGTAACATCCCTGAACTTTACAATATTTAAGTCTGGTGCCCTTACCTCTTCGCCAACCTTCTGCGAAATGACTTCCTTCATCCAGTCTGCGCGAGGTCCGTAGATCAAAGGTGTGGTTCGTTTGTAAGGCAAAGACCTAAACCCTGGCGCAATAAGATCTCCACAAGAAGTATATGTTTGCAGGTTTAGCATAATCAAATTTCACCTAATTGAAGAAGACACATAGATAGCATGATACATCTAGTGTTTCGCAATGCCAAGCCCGCCTCATATCATGGCTCTAGAGGGGCGATCCTCATAGGTTGCAGGGTCTTGGCACGCTCTGCATTCCATCGGCTTCGCATAGGCATAAGGGTAGGCTGGTCCGGCTGTGCTTCAGGCGAGCCATGATCCGCAAATTAACAGGTAGTGAAATGACCTAGCACTACTTGGGCAGATTTTCTGAAAAATCTTTTTGTGTCAATGACTTAGCGAAAAGGACCACTTCGGCCAACTCGTTGATCACGCTGCGCAATCCGGCATTGTGCCCAGGTAGTGCTAGAGCGTGTTACGTACCAACGCTAACCCGTTGAGGCAATGATTTTTTTATCACCGCGGCCAATCGGATTAATGAGCTATTACAGGCACTTAGGCCCGGGTCCGTAACACGCGCTAGGCTTCGTGTAGAAGCGACGGTAGCAAATATATTCCAATAAATAGGTGGCAAAACTGATATTTTCATTGGGAATAAAGTAAAAGCCATTTAAATAATCTTTCCAAAATAAAGGATCATCCCGCAGATGACTTGAAACTGTCTCGATTGAGTGTAGGTTTTTCATCTTTGAGTAAGATTTTGCAGGATTGCTTTTTGCTGTGGGCCCGGCTCTGCGATGAGACCCCGGTACGTGCCCCCATCGCGCTGCGAACCGCATCTCTATGATCCACACGACAAACCAGGGAGCAACAAACGGTAAGAGACCCGCATGGTCACTCTGCCCTACTTGGACAACGAAGCTGATCTCAGCTTTGATCAGTTGGATTCGGAGATCGGAAAACTAAAACTCACTGTAATGCAAGTCGCCGTGCAACCTTTCGATCCGGTGGTCAGAGGGTGCCGAGAGCCGCTATTGTGGGGCCTTCATCCTCAGTATGTGCCAGTTGCCAATCGGAGCGGATGCTCTCGAGCAGGCTTCGCATCAGATCGGAGCCGCGGTTGATGTCGTGCAACTGCGAGGCGTGCGCGTAGCCCGAGCGTGACACACGTTCCCACAAGGCTGGGTCGTCGTGCAGACGGCAGATCATCGCGGCGAACGCGGCCGGATCATCGGCGACCAGAACATCCTGTCCCGACACCAGATCCATGCCTTCGGCCGCGACCGGCGTCGCCACGCAGGGGACGCCATGCAGGAGACTGGACACCAGCTTTCCCTTCGCGCCGGCGCCGTACCGCAACGGGGCCGTCGTCACCCGCAGCGTCCCGAACGCCTCCGCCATGTCGTCGACGTACCCGACATACACGACGTTGTGGTCGTTCCGCTCCCTGAACGATGCCGGCAGGTCGGCGCCCATGACGTACAGCGTGAGGCGGTCGTTGATCGTGGTGACCCGGGGCCAGATCTCCGTGAGCAGGTAGAGGAGCGCGTCGATGTTCGGCGTATGGCGGTAGCCGCCGATGAACCCGACGCCGTCCCGCTCCGCGAAAGGCCTCCCGCGCCCGGTCAGGTCGCGGAGCAGCGGGATCACCCGCACGTTCGCGCCCTTGACGTTGTCCGCGATGATCCGGGCCTCGACCGACGACACCACGATCGTCGCGTCGCACATTCTGCTCAGATAGTATTCCCGTTCGCGCGTCCAGTAGCTGCGGTTGAGCGATACCCGGTCGTCGGTGAGGCGCGCTTCCCGCTCCTCTCTCACGTGATGGAGATCGACCGTATTGAAAATAATCTTCGCCTCCGGCGCCGCCTTCCTAGCCGCTTTGTAGTAATTCCCGCCACAATGGATTCTTGAAAGAAAGAAAATACTGAATGAATTGCCTTGTCTGGCAATCAAATCCTCGACAGATTTAAATTTGTAGTAATCAATGCAGTCAACTCCCATGCTTTCGATATGATCACGATGCGGATTTTGGTCGAAAAACTCAGCAGCTGCGATGAAGGTGATCTTGAAACCCAGGCCGATGAAGATTCGGAGGAAATTCAGCGCGTCCAGGGATCCTGAATCGGCTTTGAATCGAGGATGGTAGCTATCGATATAGAGGATTTCTCGACCGTTCCTGTGGGGTTGGCCGGCTCTTGCCGTCTCGGCCTTGGCGCAGAAATTCACGTCCGTGGCGGCATAATGCGCCAGCGGATTGATCCCGGTCTTACCGAGATCCGGGTGACGCGTCAGGTATGCGCCGGTGCCGAACACCGGATTCGGGTCGACGGTGCCGTCGAATGCGTGGCGCAGGAAATGTGCCAGTGGGTGGAGACCTCCGCGTGCCGCATCCGGGTACTGGCGGTCATACCAAGCCGTGTCGAAGAGAGGATGGGGCTGCAGCCCCCGATCGACGCCGTGCCGGATGTAATGGACCAGGGGATTCTCGCCGGACGATCTCGCCTCCGGATACCGGTCGAGGTACCAGTGCGTCATGAACAGCGGGTTCGGCATGCGCCCTTCTTTGGACCCGTGCTCGACGTAATGGGCGATCGGGTCGATTCCCGACTGCTTGACGTCGGGGTACTCGGTCAGGTACCACGCCGCATCGAACATGCCGGTGCTGTTCTTTATCGCGGCATAGTCTTTGGACGCTTGTGATTTCGTTCGGATCGGCCGCCTGCGGCGGTATCCATTCAATGCCCGCCCGGTCCTGACCGCGTATTCGACAAACATGCCACGTCTTTTTCTCATTGTCGAACCTTGCACGACATGCTGGAGGAGACGCCTCGGCCGAGGGCAGACCGGGATCGAGGCATCGCGTGTGAGCGCTTGCTTGAGGATGTCCGTCCTGCTGGACCAGTGGAACGCGCCATGGTGCCCGAGGAGGCGGGCCGGAAGGGGATGGCGGTGCGCATATGTACACGCGCCGGATCCTGGCTCAAGCCTGTCGCGGGAACCACCCTTCCCCAGCGGCGGCGTGCGCAACCAGACCGCGCGCCTGATCTGAGACGTGCAACCGGCGGAGAATGGAGCGGGTCATCGTGAGACATGCTCGCGCGCAATGCGCAGCGCCAGAAGCGGATGCTCGGTCCCTACTCTCGCCCAAATCGATCTGATAAGCGCAACGCCGCATGTGTTGGAGCAAGAAATGACTGCCACGGAGCACAACCTGATCCATCCGGTCATCCTCTGCGGTGGGTCGGGCACGCGGCTGTGGCCGGCCTCGCGTGAGAGCCATCCGAAGCAATTCATCCCCCTCGCGGAGGTGGATCGGTCGTCGTTCCAGGCCACGGCGCTCCGCCTGACGGACACCGCCGTGTTCGCCAAGCCCACGGTCATCACGGCCCAGGAAGCCCGCTTCACCGTCGGTGAGCAGCTCGCCCAGGTGAGCGTGGCAGCCGACATCCTGCTCGAGCCGCAGCGCCGCGACTCGGCGGCGGCCGTCGCGGTGGCGGCCCTCAATGCCGCCCACCGCGATCCCGAGGCCCTGGTGCTGATCCTCGCGGCCGATCACGTGGTGGGCGACACGCCGGCCTTCGTCGCCGCCGCCAGGGCCGCCGCGGTCGCGGCGCGCGACGGCTCCATCATGACGCTCGGCATCACGCCCACCGCACCCGCCACCGCCTACGGCTACATTCAGATGGGCGATCCTCTGCCCGGAGCGGCGGGCGCGAGCGGCGCTCACGCGATCGCGCGCTTCCTCGAGAAGCCCGACGCGGCTCGCGCCGAAGGCCTGATCGCCGAAGGGGCGCTGTGGAACAGTGGCTACTTCCTGTTCCGCGCCGACGTGATGCTCGACGAGTTGCGCGCGCATGCGCCGGCCGTGCTCGAGGCCGCCGAGCAGGCCCTCGCGCGGGCCAGCCGCGACCTCGACTTCGTGCGGCTCGATCCGGCCGCCTTCGCGCAGGCGCCGAAGATCTCCATCGACTACGCCGTGATGGAGCGCACCCGGCGCTCGGGCGTGCTGCCGGTCCGCTTCCCCTGGTCGGATATCGGCACCTGGGGCGCGCTGTGGGAGATCTCGGAGCAGGACGGATCGGGCAATGCCCTGCGCGGCCGGGCAGCGGTACGGGACACGCGCAACAGCCTCGTGCACAGCTCCGGCGACATCCTGACGGCGGTCGTGGGGCTGGACGACGTGGTGGTCGTCACCACGCCGGATGCCGTGCTGGTGACGACCCGCGAGGCGGGTAGCGAGGTCAAGGCCCTGGTGGAGGACCTGCGCGCACGCGGCGAGCCCGAGGCGGATGCGCATCGCCTGATCTACCGGCCCTGGGGCTCCTATCAGCGGATCGACATCGGTGCGCGCTTCCAGGTGAAGCGCATCACCGTGAAGCCGGACGGGCGCCTGTCGCTCCAGAAGCACTACCATCGCGCCGAGCACTGGGTGGTGGTGCGCGGCACAGCCGAGGTAACGGTCGACGGGACGGTGACGCTGGTGCACGAGAACGAGGCGATCTACCTGCCGATCGGCTGCGTGCATCGGTTGGTGAACCCGGGCAAGATCCCGCTGGAGCTGATCGAGGTGCAGGTCGGCAGCTACACGGGGGAGGACGACATCGTCCGGATCGAGGACGTGTACGGCCGCGACAACGCCTGACGGTCCCGGCGCTTACGCCGCGCGGACTAGCCGGCTCCGGGTTTGATCAGCCGGAGCCGGCTCCGGGCCGGATGCCCCGCTGCATCAGGGCCGTGAGGCGCCGCGCGAGCGGGCGGCCGAACACCCTGCCCCAGCGGGACGGCGGGCGGTCCGGAGCCGGTTCGGGCTGATCCGCCGGCGCCCGGACGAGCCCGTGCGCGATCATCAGCTCGGCAACGCGCGCGGCGGCCTCCTGCGGATCGCGGAAGCGATGGCCGGCCGAGGTATCGCCCGAATCGGCGTCCACGTCGTACAGGTCGGCCGGCAGGACGGCGAAGGATCGGTCGCCGTCGACGAGCCCATCGAACCATGCGACGTCGCGCGGCGTAAGGCGGTCCGGCGGGCCGTGGACGACGCCGTAGGCGTCCGAGAACCAGCCGGCCTTGTGCTGCTGCGTGCCCTGGTTCGTGAAGTAGAAGTCGGCTTGGCGCGTCATCCAGAGTGCGGTCGGCACGGCGATGTCGGCGGTGGAGAAGATGGCCGAGGCTCCCGCCTCGCGGGCCGCCGGGATGAATGCCTCGATCACCGCCCCGCACTGTCCGGCGATCCAGGCGAACCATCCCGGATAGGCGTCGGGTCGGTCGTAATCGGCCGGGAGGCTGAACCCGTCGAGGATCAGCGTGACGGCGCCGTATCGCTCGCGCAGGCGCCGGACCACACCGAGATACGCCTCGGAGAGATTGCCCATCACCCGGGAATGCGAGCGGAAGCCCAGCACCAGGATCGGGCGCGGCGCCTCCCGCAGGGCGGCGCACAGCTCGGGGTGCTGTTCCGGCTGGGTGCGGTCGATGAAGGCGATCACGTCCTGACGCGCGCGGGCGCTCAGTTGCGTGGCGCCGATCATCAGGATCGGGCGCTGCTCGCACTCGGCGCCGATCGCCGCGGGCGCGATGTGGCGGGTCGGGATCTCGCGGATGAAGGGGAGCGCCTCGCGCAGGGGACCGAGCGGCTCGCGCGTCACGATCACCTCGGCGATCCGGATGGCCGCCCCCGCCCTGTCGCGGTGAGACCTTTCGAGCCCGGCCACCTCGTTGTGCAGGACGTGAGCGAAGTTCTCGTGGCCGATCAGCACGGAGACGGCCGATACCCGCTCGCCCGGAAGGAGCCCGGAAGCGGCCCATCGCGCGAAGGTCTCCAGATCCTGAGCGGAGACCCCGAACTCGCCCGGTCCCCAATTCACGAACACGGCGTCGCCCAGAAACACGACGCCCACGATCGGAAAGCCGATCCCGAGCACGGACGAGACGAGGACTCCGGCGGCCAGATCGTCGGAGAACAGGATCATCGTGTTCCACGACACCGCCCGGACGCGGGTGATCGTCAGGTTCCCGCTCCCGCGCGGGCTCGGAACGACCAAGTGGCCGCCCCTCAGGAAATGATCGATCCAATGGATTCCGAGGCGATCCGTGGCGGCCTTCAGGTCCGCGATCCCGCCGCTCGGTAGCTTCACATCGCGGTCTTGCATGGACCAGTAATCGGCAAATCGGATCGGAGCGCTCATCGTGAGAGCCTAAGCGGCCCTTCGCGCCGTGGGAACACGGTGTGGGCCGAACCAGAGACAGAGGTGTTGGTCCCTCACAGGCGTCGGCATGGGGTGCCGGCATCACCGGAGACTCGCCGTTCCGAGTGTCGCGGGCGGCCCAAGCAGCGTCGCAGGCCGATCGGCATCCCGCCGGTGCAGCCGGCGAGGGTCAAGGTCGCTCCATCGGCGGACGCACCGGGAGCTGGACATCATGGTTGGGCGCCGTCCCGGCCGACCCTTCGTCGGTGCGGCGGATAAGGATGATCCCTCCCGTTGCGGCGCAGGGCTTCCGGCAGCGACGATGTTGGAGGCGTCGACTTGATGGTGCCGGGCCGGGCTGTCATGAAGCGCCGAGCGGCAGGTCCGGCCGGACCGGGTGAGCAAGGCCCGGAAGGTGCCGGCGGCAGTCGTATCGGATAGGGCCGCGGGAACATGCGAGCGGAGCACCCGGGTCATCTCCTCGCGCAGGATGGCCATCGCGCCACTGTTGGGCGATGGTCGGCAGTGTAGTTGCGTCGGGATCATGAAATGATATTCTTCACGATTTGCTCTGCCAATTTCATGAGCTACGCCTTGGCACTGTATGAATCCATGGCGAAGCACGAGCCGGATGTCACATTCTATCTTCTTCTCTGTGACGAAAAAAATTCCCTGGATCCGAGCGGATTCGATTTCGAGATCATTTACATAGAAGATCTCGGAGTGCCAAATCTCGATTTCATGAAGGATAATTACAGCATCACGGAGCTGAATACATCGCTCAAGCCGTTCATGTTTCTGTATTTGTTCGACCGGCACCCCGGCAAGCATGCCGCGTATTTCGATCCGGACATCATGGTTTGCTCTCCTCTGCGCGAGCTCAAGGAGCTGATCCGCGAGGGGGCACCCTGCATCCTGACTCCGCACATCACGGAGCCCGCCGAGTTCGCGGACATGAACGACGGCATGTTCCTGATCTACGGCATCTACAATCTCGGGTTCTGCTGCTTTGCCGATACGCCGGAGGTGCGCCGGATCGTGGCGTGGTGGTCGCGGCGGCTGGAGACCGAGTGCATCATCGACCTGCCGCGCGGGCGGTTCGTCGATCAGAAGTGGGCCGACCTCCTGCCCGCGATGATCGGGGACACGGTCATATTGCGGCATCCCGGCTACAACGCCGCGTACTGGAACCTGAGCCAGCGACGCTTGGCCAAGCGCGGAACGCAGTGGCACGTCAACGACATGCCATTGAGGTTCTTCCATTTCAGCGGTAACTTGATCGAAGATGCCAGTGTCTTCTCAAGGCATAGCCACGAATTTAACATAAATACATTTGGATGTGTTGGTGACTTGCTTTCGGAGTATAGAGAGCTGGTTTATAAGAACGGTCATGATTTCTACTCGAGCATCGACTATGGCTTCAATTGGTCGGGTGCCTCGGGAAAGAACGAGCACACGTTGCTGGAAATCTTCGCAAGCCGCCCGAAGGGCGAAGCCCCCCCTCACCTGCCGCTGCGCAGCCTTCACGCCGGCCGAGGGCTGCCTCCCCGCGTGAGGGCCATCCGGGAGGAGGCGGAAGGCAGGGTGAGACAGGCCCTGCTGCAGCACGAGCCGCTGACCGGATACTGCATCGTCTGCGAGAGCAGGAACCGTTTCCGCGCGAGCGGCGAGGCCGAATCCGGAGGCCGGCAGGGGCTCGTCTGCAGCGCGTGCGGGTTCGACGTCCCGGCCCGGCTCGGCATTCACGCGTGCAGGCAGATGCTGTCGCGCGGTTTCACTGCCGTTGCCGTCGAGGCGGAGCGCGGAGGACTCATCGAGGACAAGTTGCGGGCGCGACTGGACGGCGGCGGCAAGCCTGGGGCGAGGTCGATCTGCCTCATGGACATGTCGTCCCCCGGCGCCGCCTCGTCGGAGCTGCTCGCCCTGTCCCGCGCACATGCCGTGCTGATCATCGTCGATCCGACCGACGAGACGGAAGCGCTGTTCGCGCGCTCGGGCGTTGGGTTCGCCCTGTATGAGGGCTGGTCGGAATCGTGCATGTATCTGCTTCGGCCGACACGGCTCGCGATCGTGGGCGAACCGGCCTGATGGGACCCCGGATCATCGCTTGCGGCACTCCGGGGCGGCGGCCGTGCCATCCCGAGCGGCTGGTCTCGGCATCACCCGCTGCGGCTGCCCTTCAGAGCGCTTCCCGGCGGAGCGGATTCCGGTTCGGCACAAGGAGGCGCGTTCGATCAAGGGCTTAGAGCTGCGGCCGATTGCACGGCGTTCGGGCGCTGCTCGAGGCAATCGTCCAAAGATCGCCAGACATGCATCCACGGCTTGGCCGGCGGTCCGGAAATTCAGCGGCGCGTCTTGCGCCTCAGCTCCCGGAGTTATACACGCTGCCCGCCTCATTACAGGAACGATGCTGATGGATGCCCAGCCAGTCAAACTGCGGCGTCAGGATCGGGAGGAGATTTTTTTCTTCAGCCCTCTGCCTCCATCTCGGAACGGCATCGCAGATTATGCGGTTCGCGTCCTGGCGGGATTATCCTCGCGGTACCGGGTCAGCGCGTGCTCGGATTCGCTGTTCGCCGAGGTACCGGACGGGGTCTCGCTCGTCGACGAGGCTTTCGCGTTCCAGCATCTGCCGCCGAACGCGAAGATCGTGTATCAGCTCGGCAACAATCCCGGGCATGTCTTCGTGCTGCGCGCCGCCCTGCGTTATCCCGGCGTGGTTGTGCTGCACGATCCGCGCATCCTGTACCTGTATCAGGTCGCCGGCACCGGAACCCAGGATCTCTACGACCTGATGATCGCGTCGAACCCCCGCGCGGCCGAGTTCGCCCGCGCCGCGCGTGAGGACGGCCGCGGGCCGACCCGGGTCGACCACGTGCTGTTCGACGCGCTGGCGGAGGTTCTGCAGGCTTCCCGCGCCATCGTGGTGCATTCCGACCATGCCCGCCAGCTCATCCGGCGCCACCACGGCGAGGCGGCCGCCGCGAAGGTGTCGGTCATTCCGCATTTCGCCTACACCCCCGCGAATCCGTCGCGCGAGGCCGCGCGGGCCGCCCTCAACCTCGACCGGAACGCCTTCGTGGTGGTCACGGCGGGCTTCGTTCATCGCCGCAAACGCTACGAGTGGCTGATCGAGGCCCTCGACCAGGTGGCGCAGACCAGCGCCCGCCCGGTGATCTGGATCCAGGCGGGCGAATTGCGGGAGGAGGAGGTGCCCCTGTCCGCCCTCCTCGATCGATTCCCGGCGGTGAAGGCGATATCGCGCGTCACCGGCTATCTCTCGGAGAGCGACCTCGATACCACCATCGCGGCGGCCGACGTGCTGGTGAACCTCCGCTTCCCCTCGGAGGGCGAGAGTTCGGGCTCGCTGGCACGGGCATTCGGGAACGGAACCTGCTGCCTCGTGTCCGATACGGCGGCGTTCAAGGAGATCCCGGCCGACGTCGCGGTCAAGATCCCGACGATCGGCGCGCCCGGGGTGATCGCCGCGGCCCTGACCGCGCTATCGGCCGATCCCGCCCTTCGCGACGCCTTCGGGCGGCGTGCCGCCCGCTATGCCGCCACGGACCTGTCGATGGACCGCTACATCGCGCGCTTCTGCGAGGTCATCGACGGTCTCGACGCCCCCGCCCCCGCCGTGCAGGTCTCGCCCGCCCGTGCCGCGCTGCACCTCGCCCCCGATCCGATCGTGGCACGCCCGCGCCTCGCGGAGGCGCTCGCGGCACATCCGGCCGGAATCGAGGTCGTGATCGGTCCGATCGACGCCGCGACCGACGCGCGCCCGCTCCTCGCCGCCCTGGTGCCCGAGCGGGCGGATGCCCGTCACGTCCGCGCCGCACCCGTCTCGCCCGAGAGCTCCACCGGGGAGGCAGCCTACGAGATCCGGCTGCATCTCTGCCGCAAGGCCGATCTGCGCCATGCGCCGGCGGCCTGACGGACGCGCCACGCCCCCTTCGCATCGAGGCTGAAGTGGTTTCCCTGCGCAACATCCTGTCGATCAAGCGGGCGTTCCGATCCGACGAGGCTCGCAGCCTGGTGGAGTCGGGCCTGTTCGACGCCACGTGGTACCAGAGGCGCTACCCCGATGTCCGGGCCGCTCGCCGCGGTCCCATCGCCCACTACCTCGCCGCCGGAGCCGCGGAGGGCCGCTGGCCCAATCCGTTGTTCGATCCCGTCTGGTACGCGGCGACCTACCCGGAGGCCGTGAAGGACGGCACGCTGGCCATCCTCTCGTACCTGCGCGACGGGCTCGCCGCCGGCCGGCGGCCGAACCCGGTTTTCGACACGCGGTGGTATACCGAGCGCTACCCGGACGTGCTGAATTTCGGCCAGCACCCCCTGATCCACTATCTGCGGCACGGAGTGCAGGACGGGCGGGATCCGAGCCCCGACTTCAGCACCCTCTGGTACCTGGAGCAGAATCCGGACGTCCGGGCGGCCGGCGAGCACCCCCTCGTCCATTACCTGCATTTCGGAATGCGGGAGGGGCGTCTCGCGGCGCCGCTCCATGCGGGCGACCGGACGGCCGTCCACCTGATCGAGCCGATCATCCGCCTGGAGATGATGCAGCGGGTGCGGGAGGCCGCCCCGTGCGCGATCGACCCGGCTCTGAGCGCTCTCGCCGGCGCGGTCGCGGCAGTGAGGCGCCTCGATCCGGAGGCTCGCTTCATCGACGCCACCTATCCGGACCACATCCTCCCGAGCCTCGTGCCGCAAGCCGCGGTCGCCGCGCCCGCGGCGCTGCTCGCCCGGGACGATCGGGCGCGCTTCTACGCCGCGTTCCGCCAGCAGGGCGGGCACCAGCCGATCTTCGTCGGCGGCCTGCCCCACAGGCCCGAGGCGCACGAATGGGCCTATGCCGGCAGGTGCGACGGGTTGCCCCGCCGGCTCGGGCCGGCCCTGGCGCTGCGCTCCTTCCTGGTGCGGGACGAGCCCGACCGCATCGCCGAGGCCCTCGCAACTGCCGAATTGGCCGGGGCCGCGCGGATCGACCTCGGTCCGGTCGGCGCGGACGGCCTGCAGGTCGCCGCCCTGGTCGAGCCGGGACGGTGGATGCCGCCCCTCGACCCCGCGGACGCGGCGCCCGCCCTCGACCGCATCCTCCTCCTGCCCCGGAACCTCGTCTGCGCCTCCGGCACGGCCGAGATGTCCGGGGGGCATTCCTGGATCTGGTGCGGGCCGGACCGGATCCTGCGCGTTGCGCTCGGACGCAAGCCCTTCGTCCGGACGACCCTCGGGATCGCATTCCACGCCATCGACGCGGGCATCGGCTCCCGCTGCCGTGATCTGCTGCGCTTCCAGATCAACGGCCGGACGGTCGAGGCGGCCACGGCCGTCGCGGGTCAGGACGGGGCGGTGCTCCTCACGCTGCCGCCGGGCGAGGAGGACGAGCCGCTGGTGCTGTCGATCGGCTGCCGCGAGGGCGTCCGGCTGCCGGGTGACGGGCGCCTGCTCACGATGCACATCAAGGCCGTGACCTTGGCGCCCACCGGTGCGCGCCCCTCGCCCCAGGAGACCGAAGCCCGATGAGCCGCACCGCGACCCTTGGGGCAGGACCCCGGATCCTGGTCGTCTCGCCGATGGCGTCCCACCCGCCCAACCAGGGCAATTCGCTCCGCCTCCTGGCATTCAATCGCGAATTGATGGCGCGCGGGGCACGCATCGACCTCGTGTATTACGGCATGGAGGGGCTGACGCCGGATGCCGAGGCGGCGATGCGGATGGCTTGGAACGACTTCGTCTTCGTGCCGAGCCGACCGCTCGGCCGGCAATCCTACGCGACCGACTGGGGCATCGACGATTGGTGCTCCGACGCGCTCTGCGACGTCGTCGACCGGCTCGCCGCCGAACGGAGCTACGACGCGATCATCGTGAACTACACCTGGATGTCGCGGGTGCTGGAGTTCTGCGACGTTCCGGTCAAGGTCGTCGACACCCACGACATGTTCGCCGACCGGCGCGACAAGATGGCGGAGGCCGGTCTCGACCCGCGCTGGTTCTTCACCTCGGTGGCCGAGGAGCGCAAGGCCTTCGCCCGGGCGGACATCGTGATCGGCATTCAGGACACGGAGAGCGCCCTGATCGCCGAGCGGTTCGCGGGCCGGGTCCTGACCGTCGGCCATCCCCTCGACCTCGGCTTCCTGCTCGCGGAATCCGATCCGGATCGGCCGCTGCCATTCGGCTATTTCGCGAGCGGGAATCCGTGGAACAAGCGCTCGGCTCTGGCGCTCGATGCGGCCCTCGCCGCTCGTCCCTACCGGAACTGGGCCATCGCCGGGACGATCTGCGAGAGCCGGCTGCCTCTGAAGACCGCCCCGCTCGAACTCGGCCGCCTCGACCACCCGCGAGACTTCTACGACCACGTCGCCTGCGTGGTGAACCCGATGATCGGCGGCACGGGGCTCAAGATCAAGACGATCGAAGCCTTGTCCCACGGCAGGCCGATCATCGGCACGACGGCGGCGTTCGAGGGCCTGCGGCCCACCCACCCGTTCCACGGCTTCGCGACCGCCGAGGCGCTCGCGGACGGCATGCAGGACTACGCGGCGAGCCCTTCGCTGGCAGAAGAAGTGGCCGGGGCGAGCCGCCGCCTCGCCGTCGCCTATGCGGGCGAGGTCGCCGGGCAATTCGACACGTTGATCGGTTCCATCGAGGATGTCTCCCATGATCGCCGAAGCCAGGGCCGCCAAGAGCCCGTCTGAGCCCCTGCCGGGCGCCTCGACCACCGACCGGTTCCCGTTCGTCCGGGGGCGCATCGTGTCCGGCGAGATCGCCCTGACCGCCCGGGAGGAGGTCCGCGTGTCCGGGCCCCTGCTCGCCCTCGTCGAGGGGATCGAGATCGGCCGCAGCCGCCCGCTGAGCGCCTGCGCGGCGGGCGATGAGGTGGCGATCCCGATCCGGCGTTTCCCGTTCGTCGCGCTGCCGTGCGAGATCCGCTTCTCCGGCGAGGACGGCGTTGATCTGGCACCCTCGCTCCCGGTCGCGTCGGCGGCCGAGGCGGTGCGGCTGGCCGGCCCTGGCGAGGTGACGTGCGACGGGCTGCGGATCGAGAACGGGATCGTGACCGGTACCGTCACCAATGCGCTCAACGGGCTTGCGGCGCCGGTGCTGGTCGCGACGGTCAACGAGGTCGTGCGCCAGGTCCATGTCGGCCCCTTGCGCCTGCGTGACGAGGGCGGCAGCACCTGCCGGATCTCGCTCAACCTCGACGCCGGCGACCTGACCGAGACGGGCGCGGTGATCGGCATCCACACCCTGCCGAGCTTCGAACCGATCGCCCATCTCCATTTCGCCCGCACCGACCGGGACGCCTTGGTGGAAGCGGTGACGCGCCTGGAGGCGAAGGTCGCGCAACTCAGCGCCAGGGCGCGGATCGATGCGGCCGGCAGCCGCCGCATTCTGGAAGAGGCGGTCGCGCGCCAGCAGACGCGCCTCGATGACGTCATCGAGTATTTCGCGGCCCTCGTCCACGACCGAGGCTCGCAGGCGCCGGGCGACCCGCGCGCCGCGGCCGAGATCGATCAGACGGTCCAGGCCTTCTACGAGATCATCCGGCAGCCGCGCGGCGGGCGGGCCGCCCCGCTGGCCCGGGACATCCTGTGCCTCGCGCCGGCGCACGCGGCCTATGGCGACGACTGGTACCCGTTGGAGACCGATGACGGCGTACCCTGCCGCTGGATGTCGAAGGCTGCCACGCTGTTCAATCCGGCCGCGGACCGGCGCGCGACCGGCCTGCTGGTCAGCGTGCTCTCCTATATCGGCGACACGCCGCCCGACCTCTTCCTGGCGCTTGACGACGGGGAGGCGCTGTCAGGCGAGCCGCTGGGTCTGATCGACGGGCGCAGTTACACCATCCGCTTCACCCTCCCGACCCCGAAGCATTTCGGCGTGGCGAGATTGATCGCGGGCCGCGCCTTGCGTTCCAGCGAAATCGACAGGGCACCGTCCGACGCCCGGCTTCTGTCGTTCCGCGTCACAGGAATCAGGCTCCTGCTGGAGCCCGAGGAAGTAGATAGGTCCGAGATTATGTCCGGTTGAGCGCTATGTAGATTGCGGGCTCTGCCGCGAAGGCATCTGGAGACGGATCGGGGTGTCTCTGCAAAGGGTCTCAGGGACAGGCGAGCGGCAAGGCCGCTTACCAGGAGGCAGGAAAGGCGAGCGGCTGATGTGGCCGCTCAAGCCGTATCGCTGCGTGCTATAAAGGCAGGCTGCCAGATACCTCACCACGGTCACGAACCCCCTCATGCTCTCTGCGATCTCGAGCGTGCACTGGATGTCGATCAGTAAGCCAAATTTCACGATAAGAAGTATAGTATTGAGCGCGCTAGCAGAAAACCCATTCCTGGAATTGAGGGCGCAAATCTTCAGGCAGATTCAGATTAACTACATGGTTTGATGTCTTAACGGCCCAATCTTCCAATCAGTCATGGGAACCTACGATGCTCAAAGTACTACTACAAGGTCCGATGAAAGGGACGTACAGCCTAGCTATAGTGAATAGAAATATAGCAAAGAGATTGCATAGATTTTGCGACCTTTATCTTCTTCCTGATGAATTGGATTGCAAGGACGATACCTATTTCAAGGATGACGGCTTGGTCGATTTCTTAGGCAAGGATGCATTGCGGCAGTATGATATGCATCTCAAAAACACATGGCCTCCCACGACGGAGGGAATGGTGGGACGAGTGAACGCCTATGTGAATTTTGCCTGGGAAGAAACGCGCTTTCCAAAAACATTTGTTGACGGATTCAATCGGAACTTGGATTTTATAACAGTAACTTCTGACTTCACGGCAAAATCTTTGTTAAGCAGTGGAGTCACAATACCTGTAATGAATACTGGAAACGGCATCGAAGAATTTCTTGCAGGTGAAACGACAAGCAGCCTTGCTTGGCTGCCAAGTAACATCTTCAACTTCGATACACGTTTCCTGCACGTTTCATCTGGGTTTTGGCGAAAAGGTGTGGACGTCTTGATAAATGCGTTCCTTGATAATTTCAAAGGATCGCGTGAAGCTTGTCTTATTATCAAAACATTCTCAAATCCCGACAGCATTGTGGTTAAGGAGCTGGAAAAAATACCCGAGGAATTTAAGAGTAATATCTTTGTGATTGACAATGATATCACAAAAGAGGATTTACGGCAGCTTTACAATATTGCTACATGCATAGTGTTGCCTTCCCGAGGTGAAGGTTTTTCGCTTCCGTCGGCCGAGGCGTTGGCTATGGGAAAGCCGCTGATAACAACGCGATTTTCTGGTGCTTTGGACTTCTGCAACGATAGAAACAGCTTACTGGTAGATTACAAGCCGATAAAATCACGCACGCATGTTGCTTGCGCTGGAGCATTGATTGCGGATCCAGATAGAGCAGATCTGGCAGACAAGCTTCTTAGAGTTGCGCATGGAGCTTATATCCATCCATCATTTTCTGAGCAGAATTACATAAGAAAGATTTTTAACTGGAACAGGGCGGTTAGGAGGACACTTTATAGCGCAGCACTTGCAAGAAAGAAGAAGGAGAGCGTTGATATCGTTCTTATCACAACTTGGAATCAGCGCTGCGGATTGGCCGAGTATTCAAGAAATCTCGTGCGGGCGTTGTCGGCTCGCCAGGTTGGGATCAATGTCATTGCGCCGGTGATTTCCAAAACTGAGTTGATCCGCAAAGATGAGGATTATGTCGAAAGAAAATGGTCAGTAGACGCCTCATCTGCCTCTATTTACAAGAGCTTACTGATAGAAAATAGATCGAAGGTTGTAATTCTTCAGCATCATTTGGCATATTTTTCTAAAGAGACAACGATCAGCTTTATTCGATACTGTTCTGCCCTGAATATCGGATCGATTATCATTGCTCATAACGCACGGGATTGGCCGGCGCCGTTTCCCGAAGACGTAAAAAATGCCTCGCAAAACGTTACTATCGTCGTTCACGACGAAAGAGATCAAGAGCATCTTACATCAATGGGCTTCAAGGATGTTCATCTCTTCGAACATCCGGTTGTGGATAGCCTTGATAAAACACATCAAGCAAGACATATTAAAGATGACCCGCACCTGACTAGTTTCGGCTTCATTATGCCACACAAGGGATTTCAAGATATAATCCATGCGATGCCAATCATAAAGAGATTTTTTCCGAAATGTCGACTCACCTTGCTTTCTGCTTCGCAGAACAATATAAAATCGGAAGTTACATATTTCAATCTGATGGATTTGATCTCGTACTATGGACTTGAGAAAGATGTCCGTATTGATACGGCGTTCTTAGAAACGAGTCAGGTGACTGCGATTCTCAAAGCTAGCGATCTAACGCTGCTGCCATATCAAGAGTCCAGCGAGGGGGCTAGTGGCGCCCTCCGCACCTGTATTACAGCAGGCGTGCCACTATTGATATCCAACTCTGAAATCTTTAGTAGTGCTCCCTCGGAGCTTCCACGTTTCAGAGGCGCGGACCCCATAGATCTCGCCGAGAAGGTTATAGATTGCGTAAAGAACAAGTATCGGCGTGAGCAAATGTCCCAAATTTCCGCCTCTATCGCCAAACATCGATCCTGGGACGCTCTCGTTCCCGAACTTTACGGATTAATCAGATATAAATCCAAGATTGGGTATTTTAACTTAACAGAATGGGACCAGAACATGGCTCGCTCCTCAAGAATTTTATGAGGGAAAATAGAATGTTTGACCGCGATGCAAATGACATGATGTTTGAGATACTTTTAAAGCATAGAGGAAAATTCATTACAAAACGACACCTGGAAATCGCCCGAGGCAACGTTGTAACTCTACGACGGCAAACCCTTATATCACCTAAACAATCGATTGATTTGAAATGCGTCCAGCGCTATTTTTCGCCCGCCCAAACGGACTACTTATCTCCTTCGCTTCAATTTCAGGGAAGAGACAAAAGAAAGCTCGCGCACGAAATTGTGGAAGAGTATCAGATTAATATAGATAATCTTTCTGGAAAAGGAATGCGCAAAATGCGGCATCTTATTATTCAAAATTCGTCCGATGTCGAATTTATCAGCGCCGAGGATTTGACGAATTTGGCAGATGACAGGGAGTTCGTGTCTGCTTGCTACAGAAGAATTTTTGGACGGGAGCCGGATGAACCTGGATTTGACCACTACATGTACATGCTGCACGGTGGGTATTTAACTCGACGGCAAATAGTGTCTGAGATTTGGCATTCCGAGGAAGGCCAACGTCGGGCTGTTGTTGTGTATGACGGCCACCTTGCTTCGAATGACCAGAACTCTAGCTCGGAAACGGTAGAGAACAATAGCGCCTTGCCGTTGGTTGTTACCCAGAATGACGTGTGTATTCCTGGGTTTCACGTGCACTTGAAGATTGATAAGGACAACAATATCACTGGAGAGCGCGGTGAATTTTTATTATTTGGTCCGAAATGTCTTATTGAGAAGGGGAATTATTACATAGATATTGATATTGAGGTTATTGATGGTGCCTTCTTTTTGGAGGCGTCGGCTTTTGCTGGCAGGATCAGCCTATTTAGCTGTCCGGTACGTGGACGCCTGCGAGGAGAAATCGGATTTTCCGTTGCTTCGGCGATGGATCTATTCGAGATTCGAATATCTGGATATGGCAGAGAGCAAAACCGAGCAAAGTTGACTCATCTGATTCTGCGCGGAGTAGGTGACTAAAATCGTAGTTGCCTAGGGGGGGCGCTCAGTCACAGGGTGATGCTGGCGAGGGGCTGATGTGGTTGCGCTCGCGCCAGCCTCCGGTAGCGATTTCGCTGACGCCCTTGGGAGATGAGAGCCGCGGCGAGCTGGAGCGCCTGAGCAAGCAGAAGCTGATCGAGCTGGTGCTCCGGCTGCAGCGGGCCGAGAAGATCTCGCGCACCTCCTGCAAGCCGCCCTCCAGCGACCGCAAGGAGCAGCGCGCAGGCCAAGCCGGGTCATGAAGGGCGCGCCGGACGATCATCCCAGTCCCGGCGAGGTTATTGCCCATCGCCCGGGTCAGTTCCTCTGATGCTGCGGTGCCCTGGCTCGAAGTTTACCGGCCGAGGTCGCCGGTCAATTCATGCTGCATCTGAACCGGAATACCGTCCACTGCGTCCTCAAGGCAGGAGGCTTGAACTGCCTGCCCTGTCTCAGCAAGCCCTCAGACCACGCAAGGTCGTTTTGTGAGCGCCAGTTGTGGTCAAGGAGCACGGCGGGCCCCTTGGGGCCGCCGGGGTCATACCATGTTCAAATGCACCGCGTGGATAATCGACCGCGCGGGGTTTTTGTTGAGGCTGCGCCTCACGGCATTAACACAACATTCACTATTTCAGCGCGCTGAAGGGCTGTATTGATATCATCAACTGGCTGTCTCATCTCGCGTAGTATTCCACTCTCTTCAATTTCATGAAATCTGTATCCATAGCTTAGAAGGTGCTTCGCGAGAAACTCATGGTCTATATTCGAGACCAATTTGAGCTGATTCGGATTGAACTCGATCATAATAGTCGGACGATACGTCTGCAGAATCGACCCTGCGCCTTGTAGTACCAGCCACTCTGCGCCTTCTACGTCGATCTTGATAAAATCATATCGACCAAGCGGCACCACCTCATCGAGACGGGCAATCTGCACACGCTCGCGCCGCTCGCCGGTCTTTGGTTCCCCCTCGCTGGCAAGATGCGCTCCGCCCATATTCAACGAGCGCTCGGCATAAGCTATATCCATGGTGCCGGAGCGATCAGCTAGCGCAAGTTGATAAGTCTGGACGTTTTGTTCCCATCCGTTCGCTCGAATCGAAGCGACGAGTTTGCGGTAGCTTTCGCCAACCGGTTCGAATGCATGGACAGACCCGCTCAGACCCGTGAGGCGAGCAAACATATTCGTAAAGAATCCAACATTCGCTCCTATGTCGAGAATGTTGAATCCAGGTTTTATGTAGCTACGCACGAACGCCACTTCGGCGGGCTCGAAATGGCCAACTGCTATGGCAAATCCAAGATGAAACTGACGAAGATCTACGAAAAGATCATCGCCAAGCGGGCCTTTTGCTCTAACGACGCAAGGCTCAGGTATGAATTTTTGGAACAACCACTCTCGGTTGGCCGCGAAGAACTCGTCGCTATCAATAATCGAGCGTAAGGCATTTTCTAAATCAAAAGATTGTGAATCATCGCTCTTGTATTGCTTGCTAATTTCATCTTTCTCCATCTCATTAAGCGATCTTTTTAATAGAGCGCGATAGATACTATCAAAACTTGAAACAACTTTATGATCCATCTTTGTGCCCTCAAGCTGCGTGATTGGAAAATGGCGGAGGTAGTGAGCGGATTGAATTTCCGTTGTCAAGGCTTATGTGCTCGTTGTAGTCTATTTTTGGGAATTTTGATCGGAAACCGACGGTGCTTGGCAAATGCCCATTGCAGAGTGACTCTTGCGCTTAATCCGATCACTGCGCGAGAAGGCTTACTACTTCAACTGCGCTCGGAAGGACTGGCATGCACGCCGCCGATAAGCGGTGCTCTTTCGAGGGGCATGAAACACCAGATGCGGAGTAATGTGCGATTTTAGGGTGGTTGAAAGGTTAGTCTGACAGTCGGCACCGATTGACTGAAGTCTCGGATTTGGATTTGCAATCAGTGCCCCGGCGGCAACGATAGTTTCTCATGTTCGACAGTACGCCAGACTTGAGCACGGCGCCGGCCATCATGATCTTGAGCACGCTCCCCCTCACGGTTGCGTTGATGGGATAGCTGTCTGTAGCATGGCCGCGGCCATCTGTCCTTGCTCAAGAGCGCGCCCGTATGGCCTTAGCTGTTCCCCGTCAGGCCACGAAGGCGGGCGCCTGAAGCTCGTTGGGGTCACCAAATGAGGGCAGCGAACGCCCGCGCAAGACGCTGGTCCAGGGCGCGCGAGCCGCGATGCCAGCGCTCCGGCGGAGCGAGATGAACCGCCCCAGGTTGATGTCCGGCCCTCGGTCGGTCGCGTTGGTGGCAGCGATGACGATGCTCTCACTGAAACGATCAATGACCTGCCCAAGGCCACAGTGATCCACCGGCGTGTGCCAGGGCGCAGCTTCCAGCCCGTACCGCTCCCGAGTGAGTCGGTTCAACTATCGCCGACTGCTTGAGCCGGTTGGAAACGTGTCACCTCCAGAGCAGAGGCGAGCTACTATGCCCAGCCCAGGAGCTTGTCCTTTTCGTCCTACCCGCTGGCATGATCCTCGTCGGGCGGCTCGCCGGAGCATTATGAAGCGGAGTCTAGCATTACAGTTGCATGGTGTTGCGCCTATCTGAAGGTTTTGGACGGAGAGCCCGATGCCCTCAGCCTCGTTGGAGACCACGTTGGAGCTCTGGTCGACGTCGCTGCGCGAGGCCAAGCAGCGCATGCGACCGCTGTTTGCCGCTCCCAGTGTCGCCGCCTCCGCGAACGCCTTCCTGGATGGGCTGCTCGGGGGCGAGCGGCGCAAGACTGGCTGGATGCGCGCGGAAGCAGCCGGGGATCCTGGGCCCTGGCGTCAGCAGGCGATCCTGGGCCGCAGTCACTGGGACGCGGACGCTCTGCGCGACGTGGTACGCGACCTCGTGATCGAGACGCTTGCCTCACCAGATGCGACCCTCGTGCTCGACGAAACCGGCTTTCTCAAGCAGGGCAAAGCCTCGTGCGGCGTCGGCCGTCAGTACACGGGCTCGGCCGGCAAGATCACGAACTGCCAGATCGGCGTGTTCGCGGCCTACGTCTCGGATCAGGGGCACGCCTTCATCGACCGTCAGCTGTATCTACCCAAAGCGTGGAGCGGTGATCCAGCGCGTAGGCGGGCGGCGCATGTTCCCGACGAGATCGCCTTTTCGACCAAGCCACAGCTGGCGCGGGGGATGATCCAGCGCGCGATCGCCGCGGGGGTGCCGTTTGCCTGGGTGGCGGCGGACAGCGTCTACGGGGTGAGCGAGATCGAGATGGCGCTGCGGCGCGCCTCCAAAGGCTACGTGCTGGGCGTCACCGGCCAACACAGCTTCTGGTCCTGGATCACCGAACGTCCCATTGCCGGCACGGCCGAGGAGATCGCCAAGGCTCTCTCGGAGACGGACTGGGTCCGCTTATCAGCTGGGGCGGGCACGAAGGGCGCACGCCTGTTCGACTGGGCCTACCTGCCCCTGGCCACCCTGCCGGCCAGCGCCGTGGATCCGGCCCTCGATGAGAGCGAGTGGACGCGCGGCTTGCTGGTCCGGCGCAGCCTCTCGGACGGGGCTCTGGCCTACTTCACGACCTGGTGCCCGGCCGGGACACCCGTCTCGACGCTGGTGGCGGTGGAGGGCCGGCGCTGGGCGATCGAGGACGCCTTCGAGACCGCCAAGACGGAACTCGGCTTGGCCCACAACGAGAGCCGCTCCTGGCATGGCTGGCACCGGCACGTCTCGCTGGTGATGCTGGCCTTTGCGATGCTGGCGCGGGTGCGCCGATTGGCGAACGGCGCGCCCCCAAAAACCGCGCTCATCGCCACGCTCGCCGGTGCCCTGGTCGGTCCAGGAGATCCGGCGCGTGGCGATGCGGCTGGCACAGCGACGCATTGAGCCCGCTGTCGTCATTGCATGGTCAGCCTGGAGACGCGCTCATCAAGCGGCAGCCCGAGAAGCATATCTGAAACGCCGCATGCAACTGTAATGCTAGGGCCTGTCGTCACTTGAGCCAATCGAGAGTGGCGGCCAGACAAAGGATGCCCATGAAGCTGACGGCGGTCTTTTCGTAGCGGGTGGCGATGGCCCGCCACTCCTTGAGCCGGGCCCAGAGCCGCTCGACAATGTTGCGGTTGCTGTAGATCCACTCAGGACAGGCGAGCGGGGCCTCGTTGCCCTTGGTCGGGATCGCTGGCCGTGCACCGGCGGTCCAGATCGCCTCGCGAAAACGGTGGCTGGAGTAGCCGCGGTCACCCACCACCCACTGCGGCACGCCGGGCAGTCGATCGAGCAACGGGAGAGCGTGCGGCAGTTCATGCGCCTGGCCGGGCGCGAGGCGGAACGCGATCGCGCGTCCTCGCCCGTCGGCGATCACGCAGGCCTTGGTGCCATAGCCGCCACGCGAACGGCCAAGAGCTTCACGATGGTCTCGCTCGGCTCCAGATCCCCCCTTTGGCCGCGCCCGCCGCCTTCTGGTGAGCCCGAATGCTCGTGGCGTCGAGAAACACCATGCCGAGCGCGACGCCGCGGGTCTGCACGAGGTCGAGCAGCCGCTCCCAGACACCGGCGCGCGCCCAGCGGATGAAGACCTGGGCGGCTTGCCACCAGGGACCCAGCTCGGCCGGGATGGCGCGCCAGGAGGCGCCGTTGTGATGCCGCCAAAGGATGGCTGAGATCGTGCGGCGCAGTTCAAGGGGCGGCGTCTTGCCTTTGGGCCGGCAGGCTTCCACCAGCGGCTCCAACTCGGCCCACTGGGCGTCCGTCAGCATCGCGTCTCCTCACTCAAAGTGGGGAAACGCTCATCAGCCCAGAGGGTTCAAGCGACAACAGGCCCTAGCACGAATCTTAACGCCCTGCCGGCATTAGGACGTTATCTGAGCAGAATATGTGGAGATTAGCATGAAGACAGCGTTGGTAACCGGTTCGACAGGTCAGGATGGCTTCTATCTGACGGAATTCCTGCTCCGGAAGGGTTACGCCGTCCACGGGGTCAAGCGGCGCTCCAGTTCCTTCAACACGTCGCGGGTCGATCGTCTGCTCCATGATGCGGCGGAGAATGGCACTCCGTTCCATCTGCATTACGGCGATCTCACCGACAGCACCAACCTCATCCGTCTCATCCAGTCGGTCCAGCCGGACGAAATCTACAATCTCGCGGCGCAGAGCCACGTCGCCGTCAGCTTCGAGACACCCGAATACACGGCCAATGCCGATGCGGTCGGCACCCTTCGTCTCCTCGAGGCGCTGCGTATTCTCGGCCTGACGGACAAGACACGGTTCTATCAGGCGTCCACCTCCGAACTGTACGGCAAGGTGCAGGAAACGCCACAGCGGGAGACGACACCCTTCTATCCGCGCAGCCCGTACGGCGCCGCGAAGCTCTACGCCTACTGGATCACCGTCAACTACCGCGAGGCCTACGGCATCCACGCGTCGAACGGCATCCTGTTCAATCACGAGAGCCCGATCCGGGGCGAGACCTTCGTGACCCGCAAGATCACGCGGGCGGTCGCCAACATTCATCACGGCCACCAGAAGAAGCTGCTGCTGGGCAATCTCAATTCCCTGCGGGATTGGGGGCATGCGCGCGACTACGTCGAGGGCATGTGGATGATCATGCAGCAGGAGCAGGGCGACGATTATGTCCTCGCCACGGGCGAGATGCACAGCGTGCGCGAATTCGTCGAACTCGCCTTCCAGCAGATCGGGCGGCAGATCGTCTGGCGCGGCCGGGATGCCGAGGAGCAGGGACTCGACGAGCGGACGGGCGACGTGCTGGTCGAGATCGATCCGCGCTACTTCCGGCCGACGGAAGTCGATCTGCTTCTGGGGGATCCCACCAAGGCGCGCACGAAGCTAGGCTGGCAGCACCGCACGTCGTTCGAGGATCTCGTGAAAGAGATGATCCAGGGCGATCTGGTCGAGGTCGTCGAAGAGCGCAAGAGGCTGTTCCATGACGTCTGAGGGTGTCACCGGCCCGTCCGACGGCCTCTCCGCGGGGAGGGCGCGCGTCACGCTGGAGGGAGCCCGGGTCTGGGTTGCGGGCCATCGCGGGATGGTCGGCTCGGCCGTGACGCGCAGGCTGGAGAGAGAGCGCTGCACCGTGCTCACGGCGTCGCGGCGCGAGGCGGACCTGACGCGTCAGGCCGACACGGAGCGCTGGATGGCGGATCAGCGCCCGGACGTGGTTGTTCTGGCAGCCGCCAAGGTGGGCGGCATTCTGGCCAACAGCGCTCAGCCGGCCGATTTCATCGCGCAGAATCTCGCGATCGCTCTGAACGTCATCCACGCTGCGCAGGCCATCGGGGTGCGCAAGCTCTTGTTCCTCGGCTCGACCTGCATCTATCCGAAACTGGCGCCTCAGCCGCTGAACGAGGATGCGCTGCTCACGGGCCCGCTGGAGCCGACGAACGAGTGGTATGCGATCGCCAAGATCGCCGGCATCAAGCTGTGTCAGGCGTATCGCAGGCAGCATGGCTCCAGTTTCATATCGGCGCAGCCGACGAATCTGTACGGTCCGAACGACAATTACGATCCGAAGTCGAGCCACGTGATGGCGGCTCTCATCGCAAAGATCATCGCTGCGAAGAAGCTTGGTGAGACGCGTGTGAGCATCTGGGGGACCGGCACGCCGCGTCGCGAGTTCCTTCACGCCGACGACTTGGCCGACGCCATCGTTTTTCTGCTCGAGAACTACGACGGGGATGTGCCGCTCAACATCGGTGTCGGCAAGGACATATCGATCCGCGAACTCGCCGAGCTGATCGCCGAGGCCGCCGGTTGGACGGGCGAATTCGATTTCGACACGTCGAAGCCCGATGGGACGCCCCGGAAGCTCGTCGATGTCTCACGACTGAACGCGCTCGGCTGGAAGGCCAGGATTTCCTTGAGGGACGGCATCAGGGCGACCATCGAGAGCTACGAGGCCTCTGCGGCGCGCTAGGTGCGCAGGCATCGTCGTGGTCGGGAGGAGCGCACCGGGCCAGGGCCGCCGCCCGCGCGCCCTGCCGCACCCGGCCACACCGCGCACCCGGCAACATCGGCCCGGCTCCCACGTTCTGGCCTGCGAGATCCTCTCCAGCCGAACGGAGCCGTCATGCGATCGAATGCCCTCCTGACCTCGCCGCGCCGTCTCGCCGCCGCGGTCGCGCTGCTCGCCGCGGGCGCGGCCTGGCCGGTTCTCGCCGCCAACGACCTGCCGCCCCCGAAGGCCGGCGGCGACGCGATGCCGCCCGTGCAGGTGACCATCACGGCCCAGAACGGTGCGGCCACATGCGAGCCGGCGGAGCTTCGCCTGCCGGCCAACAGCGACGTCGCGCTCCAGGTCTCGAACCAGTCGGATGAGCGCGTGACCATCACCGCGCCGCAGATCTTCCAGAACAAGAACGTGCTGCATCACGACGGCGACGTCGTCCACGTCGCCAGCAACGATGCCTACCTGGTCAAGGCCAGGGGAACGGGCGAGATCCGGATCCGCACCATCGCGCCGGGCCAGTACACCTACGGCTGCACCGGCGTGACCGCGCAGAGCAAGCCGTTCGAGGGCAAGCTTACGCTGGTCGATCCGGCCCGCTGAGGCGGGCGTCAGGGGCTGCCTCCGTCCGATCGCGAGAGGCCGAACCGGCCGAGCAGCCCCAGCAGCACCAGCACGGTCAGGCTCATCCCCATGGCGACGGCGAGCAGCCGGTACTGGGCGGCCCCGGCCACGATCCCCGCCGGGGCCGAGAACCAGATGCTCGCCGCCGTGGTCAGGTTCTTCACGCTGCGCCGCGCCACGAAGATCATGCCCGCCGCGATGAAGCCGATCGCCGGCGCCAGCCCCTGGATCACCCGCAGCGGATCCGCGTCGCCGCCCTGCTCGCGCACCGTCGCGGAGAGGCTGACCGCCGAGGTCGTGATCAGGGCCGAGCCGAGGCTCACCGGGGCGTGCGCAGGCCCGCATCCTTGCCGCGCAGCTCCCGCTCCAGGCCGAGCAGCAGCCCGCACAGCGTCGCCGCTCCGAGCCGGAGCAGGATGTCGGCGAGCGGGAGGACGGTCGAGTCCGGCGGTGTCATGCGGGTCTCTGGCCGCGCACGGGAGGGCGGGGACCCGGCCCGTGCGGAGTCATGCCACCGCCGGAACCGGTGCGGCCAGCACCGCCTCCCGCTCGCGCAGGCGCGCCTCGGCCGCGGCGATGTAGTCCCGGGTGAGCGGCACGACGTCGTTGCGCCGGGCGATCTGGAGCTGGAACACCACCACGTCCTCGTACCGGAAGGCAGCCTCGCAGCTCGCGAGATACCAGTCCCACATCCGGCAGAAGCGCTCGCCGGCGAGCGTTCGCGCCTCCTCCCGCCGGGTCTGGAACCGCGCCCGCCACGCGGCGAGGGTGTGGGCGTAGTGCAGCCGCAGCACCTCGATATCCGTCACCATCAGGCCCGCGCGCTCGATCGCCGGCATCATCTGGGACAGGGTCGGCAACTGGCCTCCGGGGAAGATGTGCCGGGTGATCCAGGCATTGGTCGGATAGGGCGGACCGGTGCGGCCGATCGTGTGCAGCAGCATCACCCCGTCCTCGGCGAGGCGCGCGCGGGCGATGCGGAAGAAGCGCTCGTAATCCGCCGGCCCGACATGCTCGAACATGCCGACCGAGACGATCCGGTCGAAGCGCCCCCGCGTGCTGCGGAAATCCTCCAGCGCGAAGCGCGCCCGGCCGGCGAGGCCCTGCGCCTCGGCCGCCGCTTCGGCCCGGGCGCGCTGCCGGCCCGAGAGGGTGATGCCCTGCACCGCGTCGCAGCCCGCCACGCCCGCGAGGTAGAGGGCGAGCCCGCCCCAGCCGCAGCCGATGTCGAGCACGCGCTGGCCGGGCCCGGCGAGCAGCTTGGCGGCGATGTGGCGCATCTTGGCGCGCTGGGCGGCGTCGAGATCGTCGGCCTCGGTCTCGTAATAGGCGCAGGAATACTGCCAGGCCGGATCGAGGAAGAGACCGTAGAGGGTCTCGTCGTGGTCGTAGTGATGCGCGACGTTGCGGCGGGCCCGCCCGGGCGTGTTGCGCAGGCCGATCCTCCGGGCGAGGCGGCGCAGGGCGGCCATGGCGGCCATCGAGGGAAGCGCCGCCTCCCCGTGCGAGCGGGCGAGCAGGATCCGCAGCAGATCCGGCAGCGTGCCGTGCTCCAGAACGATCCGGCCGTCGGTGTAGAGTTCGCCGAACTTCAGTTCGGGATCGAGGAGGAGGCTGCGGAGCGCCGCATCGTCCCGCAGCCGGATCGCCGCCGCCGGCCCGTCCCGGTCGCCGGCGGTGACGATCCGGCCGCTCGGCAGCGCCACCGTGAGCGTGCCCGCGAGCGGGATCGCCCGCAGGGCCCGATCGAACACCCGCTCGACGAGAGCCGCCATGGCACCGCTCCCCGGAGGTCACGGCGTTCGGCCCGACGCGCCGAACGCGGTCAGGTGCTCCCTCGGGGGAAGAACGCCCATCGGGCGAAGGGGTTCGCGCGCCCGTCATGCGGACGCGGCAGACCTCGCATGAGCGGATGGCGGGCAGGAGGCCCCGCGGCCGTCACAGCCGGGCCGGGCCGTCCGCGAAGAGACCGTGCACCATCCCCAGGCTCTCCCGGTCACCCAGCAGCCGCCGGGCCGACATGATCACCTGAAGCTCCTGGCGGCTGTTCATCTGCAGGCGGGACATATCCTCCAGGCGTCGCAGCTTCTCCACCATGCGGCGCTTCGCGGCGGTCACCGCGGTGCTGTCGTCGGCCACCAGATCCTTGATTTCCGCGACGGTATCCTGGTCGAGAAGATCGGGTCGTCTCACCTTCATGATAACACCCTGACATCATGACGGAGTGTCGATCGTACCCGCGGGCCGGCCCGGCCGCGGCAACGCAGGTTAACCACCGCCGGACGGATTCCGGATCTTCCTCCGCCGGTCAGGCCTCAGGGCGCGGGACGCGCCGGCCGGATGGCGCGGGCGAGCCGCTCCGCCTGGTCGCGGTCGCGGCAGATGAGCCACAGCACGTCGTGGGCGGACAGGCTCTCGTCGTAGAGATCGACCAGGTTGGCCGGCGGCGGCGCCAGATCGGGCCAGCGATAGAGCCGGAAGCCCAGCGCTCCCAGCACCGCCAGCGAGGCGGCGGCGTCCCAGAGCATGTGGTTGAGGCAGGTGGCGTCGAGCCGGCCGAGGGCGAGGAGCGCCGCGTCGGACACCGCGCTGCTCTCGCTCCAGGGAAAGAAGCCCTGGTCGTAGTCGAGCGTGTAGCGCTGCGCGGCCACCGGCAGCCAGCCCACATGGTGCGTGCGCCGCTCCGGCCGCCGGATCTCCCGCAGGGGCGCGCTGCGGCGCCCCCCGCGCGTCGGCGCCCAGTAGGCCACCCCGTCGACCGCCGCGAGCAGGAGGCCGCGCTGCTCCGCGGCGGGGAGCGGGTGGAACGGATCCGCGTTGTCGTCCGCGAAGGCGGGCAGGCTCAGCAGCCCGGCGCGCGGCCAGCCCCCGCGGCAGGCGGCCGCCATCGTCCCCCAGCTCGACAGGCCGCCCGCATAGGGCTTGGTTCCGTCGATGGGATCGGCCACGAAGCTCCATGCCTCCTCCGCGAGGAGGTCCCGGGCGGCGGCGTGGCTCAGGGCCCCGGCGGTTTCCTCCTCGATGAGGCGCGGCGCGAAATGCGCGTGGAGCAGACGGCTGACGGCGAGGTCGGCCTCGGTGAGCGCCTGGCCGAGCCCGGCATCCTTGTAGGTGACGGACAGGCCCGCCTCGCGGTGGGCCAGGGCGAGGGCGCCGGCCTCCTCGGCGAAGGCGAGCAGGCGGTCGAGGATCGGGGAAGCGGGGGCGTTCGGCATCGCCGCGACCATACGGCACCGCTTCGCCCGGCGACAGGCCCGGCCCGCCGCACCCCGCGGCCCGGAGGTGCTCGCAACCGTCCCGGAGGGCGGCGTTGCGGATCGGCGCGCGGACCGGGGAGCCCCGCCCCGACGCTGCGGCTTCGCCCGCCGAACCGGCGACCGCTTCGGTGCATGATGCGCGGGCGGCCGGGTTGTAGAATGATCGCCGCTCCAACCGCAGGCGCAACGCTCCCGCCATGCTCGATCCGGCTCCCCCGCTCCCCGCCACCGCCGCACCGGCCGTCTCGCATCGGCTCGAGACCGCGGCGCAGATCCTGGCCGGCCTCGCCCTGCTCGCCACGCTGCAGGTCCACCTGCTCGGGGCGCTGCTCGCGGGATTGCTCGTCCACGAACTCGTCCACCTGCTGGCGCCGCGCTGGGCCGGCCGGCTCGTCCACCACCACACCGCCAAGGTGATCGTGGTCACCGTCCTGGCGGCGCTGGTCGTCGCCGGGGTAACGGCCGCGATCCTCGGCCTCATCGCCCTTCTGTCGGGCGGATCGGACAACCTCGCGGTCCTCCTGCGCAAGATGGCCGAGGTGATCGAGACCGCCCGCTCCCGCCTGCCCGCCTGGGCGGTCGGCTTCCTGCCGGAGGAATCGACCGAGCTGAGGGCGGCCGCCGTCGCGTGGCTGCGCGACCATGCCGGGCAGCTGCGCGCCCTTGGCCAGGACGTCTGGCGGGCCCTCCTCCACATCGTGTTCGGGCTCGTGATCGGCGGCATGGTCGCGGTGAGCCGCGAGAGCGGGATGGACGAGCGCGGCCCCCTGGTCCACGCGCTGATGGAGCGGGCGCGCCTGCTCGCGGACGCGTTCCGCCGCGTGGTCTTCGCCCAGGTGCGGATCTCGGCCCTGAATACCGGGCTCACCGCGCTCTACCTCCTGGTGGCGGTGCCCTGGCTCGGCATCCCCCTCCCCTTCACCAAGACCATGGTGGTGGTCACCTTCGTGGTCGGGCTGCTGCCGGTGATCGGCAACCTGATCTCCAACACCGTGATCGTGCTGGTCTCCCTGAGCGTCTCCCCGGCGCTGGCGGTGAGTTCGCTCGCGTTCCTCGTCGCCATCCACAAGCTCGAATATTTCGTGAACGCCCGGGTCATGGGCGGCCAGATCCAGGCGCGGGCCTGGGAACTCCTCACCGCCATGCTGGTGATGGAGACCGTCTTCGGCATCCCCGGCCTGGTGGCGGCGCCGATCTTCTACGCCTACCTCAAGAACGAACTCGCGCTGCGGCGCCTGATCTGAGCGGCGCCGCACGCGCCGGCCGGCCTCAAGCCCCGGACGGGTCCGCGCCGCCGATCCCGAAGACCGACCCGTATCCCGGGCGGCTCGCCAGCTTCATCCAGCCGTCCACGATCGAGCCGAGGTCGAGGGCGATGCCGCCATGCTGCTTGATCACGCAGGCATAATACTTCCCGAAGGTGCCGGCCGCGATGAGGAAGACACGGCCGTGATGCGGGCGGGCCAGCGCATGCATGAGGTCCCAGAACACCTGGGGGAAATGCGGCTTGTCCGTCCGGTGGGCGACGTGCGCCAGGTGCGGAGCGTGGCTCTCGCTCGGGATCCGGATCAGGTCGACGTCGGCGATGCCGAACATCTCCCGGATCTTGGCGTCGAGCCCGTCGAGACAGGAGATGACGGTGGCGCTCGGCACCTCCCGCATCACCTCGGCCAGCAGGCCGGTCCTGTAGAGTTGCAGATGGATGTCCTGGTTGCAGAGCGTGCTGTATCTCACGTTCTCCAGGACGTAGCGGTTGATGTTCAGCAGGCAGGGAATGGTGCGCTCGGCGGCGATCGAATACTCGTAGTCGATCCAGTCCCAGTAGGCGACGCCGAGGATGTCGGCCTGCTCGACGGTGGGCATCAGGTGCGCGGTCAGGGCCTCGTACCCGGTCCAGCTCGGATCGAAGCTCTCCCCGAGGAGGAATGTCACCCAGAAGCGCCGGCAATGGTCGTAGAGGTCGGCGAAGCGCTGCTCGTCCGCCGGATTGACCCGCGCGAAGGTGCCCTCGCCGTCGCCGAGACGGACCAGGGCGAAGCCGCGCCGGCTGCGGATGGCGGATGTGATCGCCGCGGCCACTTCCTCGACGCTCATCCAGTAGTGCCGCCGCCGGATCTCGTCGGTGATGTAGCGCGCCCGCTCGCGGGGGAACTCCTTGAGGTAGGCGCCGAAGCCGCGCATGGCGGCGATCTGGGCGCGCTCCCCGGGATGGGCGGCCACGATCCCGTCGAGGGCCGCATCGCCCTCGTCCCAGCAGCCGTTCGCGTAGAACATGTGGGCCTGGAACACCCCGTAGCCGAGGTTGCCGGGCGCCTTGCGGGCGGCCTGGACCGCGCAGTTCAGCGCGTCGCTCAGGCGCCGCTGGAAGCGGTGGACGACGGCGAGTTCGTAGAAGCCGGCGGCGTAGTCCGGGGACTTGGCCAGGAGCCGCTTCAGCATCCGCTCGGCGACCTCGAGTCCGCCGGTTTCCCAGCCGGATTCCTTGCACTCGATCGCCGCGACGAGGATCTGGAAATCGTCGTGGGCCCCGTAATCGATCGTATCCGCGAAGGACAGCGGATCGCCGGTGCGCGACTTCACCAGGGAGACCACCTCTTCCAAGGCCGATCGGGGCATCGCGACTCTCCTGTCCGCTTCGTTGGGAGGACCCGGTCCGCTGGACGCGGTTCCCCTCCGGCCGGGCCCGACCCGCTCGCGCGGGGCCGAGCACAATCCCGCATGGCGGGCCAGGCGGGGCGCCTCACGGCCCAGGGCAAGCGCTCTCAAGCGATTGCCCTGGTTCTCTGCCTAGAGCAGCGCCCGATCAGGTTGCAATCGGGCGCTGCTCGGGATCCTTGTTTTTGCCCATTGTCCGCGACGAACGGGCATCCGCTTCGTCGGACACTGCTCTAGCCTCATACGCCGGCGCTCGCCTCCGCGACGCAAGCGTCGCCGCGATGCTTGCGTCGCCACGACCTTGGCTTTCGCTCCGCTCTGCGTTCGAGAGGACATGCGTCCCCTCGAACCCGCTCCGCGGGGCGCTGTTCGCGCCCGCTCGACGGCGCCGCCCTGCGGGCAGCCGGGACGATCGCTCGAGCGATGGTCCTGGCTCACGGCTCTCCCGCCAGCATCCTCCTGTAGAGCGCGACGAGATCCCGCGACTGGTCGTCCGCCGTCCGCAGGTCGGGCCGGCGCGCGGGGCTGCGCGTGTAGGTCTCCGGGTCGGAGTCGATCAGGTGCAGCACGCGTGCGAGGTCGTCCGGGCGCGTCACGTCGACGAGGAAGCCGTTCTCGCCCTCGACCACCGCCTCGCCCATGGCGCCGAGGCGGCTCGCCACCACCCAGCACCCGGCGCTCAGCGCCTCGCGCGAGACGAGCCCGAAGCTCTCGGGCCAGATCGACGGGGCGAGGACCACGTCGCTGCGCGCATAGGTCTCCTCGATCCGGCCGGAGGGGATCTTGCCCACGATGGTGACGGGCGTCGTGCCCCAGATCGTGTGGGAGACGTCGCCGTCGTCGCGGAACAGGTCGACGAGGGTCAGGCTCAGGTTGCGGAACGCGTTCTGCCGCAGGGCGGCCTCGATCAGGTAGGCGCCCTTGTGGTGCTGCGTGCCGCCGAGATGCGCCAGCCGGACGCGTGGCCCGGCCGGCGCGCGCGGTGCGGGCTCGAGCCGCGACACGCCGTTCGCCACGACCGCGACGTCGAAGCCGCAGGCCCGGTAGATCTCCGCGAAGGGCGCGGAGACGGCGAGCCGCGCCGCCGCCGCACCGAGCGCATCGCGCAGCTGCGCCCCGCGCGACGCGCTTTCGGTGAGGCCGATGCGGGCCGAGTGCGGCTGCGCCAGGAGATCGGGGGCGGGTGTCGCGAGCCGGCCGTCCTCGTCGATGAGGAAGCTGAAATCGGACAGCCACCACGCGTCGTGGAGCGTCACGACGTAGGGAATGCCGAGGGTCCGGCAGGCCTCGGCGACCGCGACCGAGAGCCTCTGCAGGCAATGGATGTGGACGAGGTCGGGCCGGACGGTCTCCAGTGCGGTGAGCGCGTGGCGGTAGACCTGCGCGTTGTAGGGCCGCCAGTCCATGTCTATCTCTTGCGGCGTGGCGATGCGCAGCACCGGGATGCCCCGGTAATCGTCGACCCGCGCCGCGCCGGCCCGGTCGTTCTCGTCGTCGGAGGTCAGGACCGCGAGGTCGAACGCCTCGTGATGATGGTCGAGGATGTAGTCGATGTTGTCCTTGAGGACCCGCGTCGCGCCGCCCACGGTCTGAGGCGGAAAGAACACGTTGGCGTAGAGGATGCGGGGCCGCGCCGGGCCCGGCTGCGGCGCGCGGGCGGGCGCGGGCGGGGCGAGGAAGCGGGACGCGAAGCCGGTCCGCGCCGCCCGGCTGGCCGCCTCGCGCCAAGCCGGATCGTCGGCGAAGCGCAGCAGCGCCGGCACGGCATCCTGCCAGGGGATCGTCGGGCCCCCGTCGCCCGCCGCGGCCTCGCCGACCGCCAGCACCGGCAGGCCCCAGGCGGCCGCGTCGAGCCGCCCGGCGAGCGGCTCGCCCCTCCCCTCCGGCGCCTCGGGGCCGAAATCGATGAAGCCGTCCGCTTCCTGCAGGAGCCAGACGGATGTGGCGTCGGTCGCTCGCAGCTGCGCCGTCCTCAGCCGCGCCCCGAAGCGCGCGAGATCCTGCGGCGGCACCGCGCTGCGGTCGAGCAGGACCGACACCGTCGCGCGCTGCGACAGGAGGGCCTCCACCGCCGCCCAGGCGCGCGCGAGGGCCTCGTCGTGTCCGTGCGGCGGGAGCCGGACCGCCAGGGTGAGGGCCTCCGCCGGGAGCCGCGGGCGCCGGAACGACCGGGCGAGCCGGCCGACCAGCCGTGCCGTGCCGCCCGCGGTCGCGCGCTCCAGCACCGCCGCCGCCGCGGGCAGCGTCGCCATGCCCTGGTCGCACAAGGCCATGAAGGCGCGGGCGAGCCGGCTCCCCAGCAGCTCCGCGAGGCGCGCGGCCTCCGCGTCGCGGAAGGCCGGCACGTCCGCCCCGTCGAGGGGGCCCGCCCAGTAGACGGTCGGGATGCCGAGCGCCCGCGCGGCCTGCACGGCGCGGAGCGTCGCCGGACGCGGGCGCGTCTCGTGGAAGACCGCGAGCCCCGCGCCCGGAAGGGCGCCGGTGAAGCCCGCGGCCTCGTCGAGCGGGAACAGCCGGGCGGTCCTGCCCATCTCCGCCCCGAAAGCCGCCTCGGCGCGCGCGACGGCCTCGGGCGGAAGCTCCCTCCGCTCCCGCCCGCTCAGGATCAGCGCGGGGCCGTCCGCCGCAGCGAGACGGAAGGTCGACGGCAGCTCAGCCCCGATCAGGCGCGTCAGTTCCGCCACCACGGCGAGGAGCGCGTCGTCCCCGCGATGCGTGCGGACGGTGTGCTCGAACCAAGCCTCGTAGACGTGGTCGCGGACGCGCCGCCACGGCTCCTTGCCGGCCCAGGGCGCGGCGCCGGCCCGGACGAGGTCGAGGGCTTGCGGGAAATAGGTGAGGTCGGCGGCGATGCGGGCGCCGTTGACGAAGGACCAGCGGTCGGGGGTGGGAGCCGCGACTCCCCGCTCGTAGCAGGCGAGCGCATCGTGGAGACGATGCTGGCCGGCCGCGACGTCGCCGAGCTGGTGCCAGATCCGGCCGGGCGCGCCGCCGCTCTCCAGGGCGTTCTCGAAGGCCCGCCGCGCCTCGTCGAGCCGCCCGCCGACGAGCGCCCGGCGCCCGGCGATCTCCCACAGCCGCGCGGCGCCGGGCCCCTCGGCGAGGTCGGTATAGGCGGTGTAGGCGCCGTCGAGGAAGCGGGCGAGCAGCTCGACCCGGTCGACGGTCTCGCCCGCCTCGCCCGGCGCGAGATGGCGCTCGGCGAAGCGGTCGGGCCGGAAGGCGGCCGGGAACACGCGCTCGCCGACGAGCTGGAACAGCCGGTCGTCCTCGCAGGCCACCTCCCCCTGCCCGGCCCCGTGCTGCAGCCAGTGCCGGTAAGCCTGCTCCGGCGTGGCCTCGGCGAGGTCCGGATGCCGCTTCGCGTAGTAGGCCGGATCGAACCGGGCCCCGAGCGACAGGGGGGCGAGCCGCGCCACCCCGCGGTCGAGGAAGGTCGCGATCGCGTGCATGCGCGACCGCAGGCGGCCCGCCCAGGCGTGGTTGAGCGCCTGGAACTCGCCGACATGCAGGAGGTCGAGCCACGGGCCCGGCTTGAGGCCGGCGCGGCGGAAGATCAGCTGCCGGGCGGGGATCCCGCGCTCCCAGGCCGCCCGCTCCTCCGCCGACAGCGGAACGTCGCCGGCCCGGACGAGATCCTCGAACTCCCGATCGATCAGCCCGTAGCCGGGATGGTAGGTCCGCCCCTCGCGGCGGCCGAAGACCAGGTAATGGACCTTCAGCTGCCACTCATGCGCGAAGGCCAGGTCGCTGTAGAGCGTTTCGTAGGTCTGGGCGTCGAAATCCGCCGGCAGCGCCCCGTGCTCCCGCTCGAGATGGGCGATCAGCGCTTCGGGATTGGCAAACCGGCCTTCCTCGCGACCGTACTCGGTGTAGTGCCGCTCCAGGGCCGCGTCGTCGAAGGAGCCGAGGTCCGGGTGGTGCGTCCGGTAGAACGCATGGTCGATCGCGGGCCGGCCGATCTCGCGGCGGCCGGGCCGGAACCGGTTGCTGATCGAGCGCCGGATCGTGCGGGTCCTGAGAAGGCCTTCGAGCGAGCGCAGGGCGAAGGTGCGTCGGGGCCGCGCGGCCGCCGTCACCACGGCGGGCGTCCCGCTCACCGCGGCGGGGGCCTCGCCCGGGCCGGCTTCGGCCGGCGCCTGCGTCCGCTGCTGCGCGCTCGCCAGGATCGATCCCGGGATCCAGTAATCCTTGCGCTTGGCGAGCTGGTAGATCTCCGCGGCGGAGAGGTCGGGCCTGACCAGGATCACCGAGCGCTTGCGCCCGCTGACCGCGTCCTCCTCGTAGATCTCCGCCTGCATCTGGCTCACCGTGTCCAGGTCCGGAGCGGTGAAGCGCGCCACGAGGGGATCGACGAACTGGCCCCAGAACTCCTGGCTCGCCATCCAGAGCAGGACGATGTCCTCCGGCTTGGGCGCGCTCGCAGCGAGGACGGCCGTGCCGGGATGGAATCCACCTGCGGGCGGCGCGGCGTCGTAATCCGGCTCGACCCGCCCGCCCCGCCGCACGTAGCCGCGCAGCGGGCCGTAGCTCGGGTGCTTGAAGAACATCTCGAGCCACGCGAAGCTGTCGGCGAGGGCGTCCGGCAGCCGGTCGGCAGGCAGGATCACCTTGCTGCCGAAATGGATGTAGGGCTGCGCCAGGACGGCGTTCCGCCCGTAATTCCCGTTGGTCGAGATCAGGTTGAGTTCGACCTTCGGCGGGCTCGGCGCCTCCGGGCGGAGGCTCTCCTGAAGGAAGAAGCTGTTCAGGTCGCGCGCGACGGTGCCCGAGTAGCCGATGTCGCACAGCGTGATGTGGCGGCCCGAGAAGAGGCCGGCCTCCGTGAGGTATCCCTCCGCGAGCCGGCGCTTCTCCAGCACCGCCGCGCGGATCCGCTCGGCGAGGCCGGCGGCCCGGTAGGCGTGGACCACCACGACGGTGTCGCTCGCCGAATCGTAGACCTTGTCCTCCAGGCCCGGCGGCACCTCCTCGATGCCGAGCAGCGTGGAGAGCTGCCCCGGCGTCGCGCTGCCGTGGCAGAGCCAGAACGCGAAGCCCACCGCCTGGGTCAGCCAGTCGCCCTGGAAGTTCAGGGCGAGCCAGCAGGACATCGCGCGGCTCAGGAACAGGTCGGATTTCGGGAACCGGTCGAGGTGGCGACCGACCAGCGGCCAGTCCCAGCGTCGGAGCACCTCGTGGAGCAGCAGCCCGTCCCGGCTCATGAAATAGATCCGGTCCGTGCCGTTGTTCAGGGCCCTGAACAGCACCTGCAGCAGGAAGATCTTGATGAGGTCGGAGATCTCGTCGTGGATGTCCGGCCTACGGCCGTAGACCGGACGCTCGATGTGCAGCAGCTCGTGCTGCTCGACCTGCGTGACGGACAGCCCGATCTCGCGCGCCATGGCGATGTCGGAATGGGGATTGTCGCCGACGTGATGCAGGTCGGCGGGCGAGAGGCCGAGATCCGCCAGCACGTGGCGGAACAGACGGCCCGTCTGCTTGGTCAGCCCGACATCGACCGAGACGTAGACCTTCTCGAAGAGCGGCAGGATGCCGAGCCGATCGAGGATCGTCTCGATCTGCACTTGGCTGAAATACATGTCCGAGACGGCGACCACGCGCTTGCCGGCCGCCCGCAGTCGCGTCAGCAGATCGTGAGCGCCCGGGACGAGGTCCAGGTTCTGAAGCTCGAGGTCGAACTCGAACGCGATGACGTCGTCGATGATCGTCGCATCGCCCGCCGAGCGGCCCCGGAGCGAGGCGAGGACGTGCGCCCACACGGCGCCCAGGCTCGGCTCCTCCATCGCCGCGTGGGGCGACATCTTCAGGAAGTTGCCGATGTTGTAGCGCGTGAGCGTCAGGTGTCCGGGGGATTGCGTCCCGTACTGCCCCAGACGAGCCAGGAGGTAGGCGCTGACCGTGTCGTGGACCTCGTTCACCGCGAGGTATTTGCGCTTGATCACCGTGTCGAACAGATCGAGCGACACGACGGGCGTGCCGATCTCCTCGCCCTTCAAAGCGGCCAAAGAAGGAACGCATTTGCGCGCGTCAACGGGCATAGACACCTCTGTCGCTCTCGAAGCGCAGCACCACCATTCGGACCGTCGCGATCGGCTTTCCTGACCGCCCGCGCCGATTTGGGCGCATGAGGGCGGGACTCGCGGATTTAAGTCGAACAGCAGCGCTTTCCAGTTCTCTTGATCGTGTAGAGTACTGGTTTCGCCACGAAAATACCTCAATCCATCAATGAATAATTTGTTATCAACCTATGTTTAGGCGTCCCTCCCCTGAGCTGATAGCAGGACTGTCAATTCCGAACAAGCGCTGCCAAGGTGTCGGGCTCAAGGTGTTGCGCCGGGAGGACTGACCTCCGCGCTTTGCGGGCGCAATCGGGGGCGGCGGCGCGAGTGAGAAGGATTAGGGCATGAGTGACCTCGTTGGAACGCGGGCGGGCGAGATCATGGCCATGAGCGAGCGGGCGCTGGCGGCGAGGCCGTGGCGGCAGCCCGGCTACCGCTACCGTCCGATGTCCATCCACGATCGGGCCTGCGCTCAGTTCTGGTCCCAGTATCCCTACGCCGGATGGGTGCACGTCCAAGTCGACGATGTCGTGGTCGCCATGTTCATGGCGAACGACGATGGTGTCGCGCTGATCTACAACGCATTCGGACCCGACAGTTACGAGGCGGCGAGCGTCGCGGCTTGGGTGGCGCTCGCGCGCGAGTGCCGGCAGATCGCCGATATCGGGGCGTTCACCGGTCTCTATACGCTCCTCGCCCACAAGGCGTCCGGCGAGGCGCGGGTGGTCACGGTCGAGCCGAACTCGGCCAGCCGGGCGCGCCTCTACAACAACATGGTGTGGAACGGCTGCGACCGCAGCCGCGTGGTGCCCTACGCGGTCTCGGCCGAGATCGGGACGCTGCCCCTCTTCGTGCCGATGGGCGCGGACCTGCTCGACACCGGCGCCTCGCTCAACCGCAGTGGCGCGGTGAGCCGGACCGAGATCGTCGCCTGCGCCCCGGTCGACGCGATCATGGCGCAGGCCGGCGTCACCGAGCCGGATCTGATGAAGATCGACGTCGAGGGCCTGGAGGAGGAGGCCCTGCGCGGGATGTCGCTCTGCCTGCGCGCGCGGCCGACCTTGTTTCTGGAGGTCGCCTCCGCCGAGCTGCTTCAGCGCTGCCACGCGCTCCTCGCCCCGCACGGCTATCGGATGTGGGGCATCGACGACGAGGGCCTGACGATGACCCCGCCCGTGGAGGCCGAGGGCATTCCCGGATGGTTCGCGCAGCACGGCGCGAACCGAGGTGCCCTGAACTATCTCTGCTGCGCCCGCGAGGATCATCTCGTCCTGGCGCGGCGGGGCATCGACCGGGTCCATGCCCTGCTGTGAGTCACGGCGCGACGCCCTGCGCGATCGTGCCCCTGGCCCGGACGTTTCCGGCCTTGTCGACGCTGAACACGGTCTGCCCGCCGACCTGAAAGGCGAGCTTGCCGCTGCGGGCGTCGAATCCGACGCAGGCCTCCTGCCCGGCGAAGCAGACGAGCTGCCCGGGCTGCAGGGTCAGGGCATAGCGTCCGCCGGGACCCGTCGCGCCCTGCGTGTTGAGGACGGCATAACCGTACTGCCCCTTGGCCAGGAGCGCGCTCGCGCTGTGCGAGGTGTCGACGAAGGCCGCGGTGGAGTGGCTGCCCTGCACATGCACCGAGGCGGGGCTGACCGTCTCGTCCACGATCGTGCCGACGGCGTGCGACCCGTTCGCGAAGCGCAGGCCGATGGCCGATTCGGTCTCGTCGAGGATCGACACGTCCTGAACGAGGTGGGCGCCCTTCAGCCAGAGGCCGAAATGGTAATCCTTGCCGGGCCCCGTGTTCGGCGTTCCGGCGGCGATCAGGGCGGTCGAGGTGAAGGAGGACAGCCCGTACAGGAAGATGTTGTAGCAGGAATGACGGCCGAGGTCGCAGGGACCGCTCTCGTTCCCGAAGTCGCTCTCGATCGCGGCGGCGAAGGCGCGCTGGGCGTCCGGCTTGAGGATGAGATCGTTGACGATCCCCCAGCTCCGTCCGCCGTTCGGGCCGACGATTCCGGAGACGCCGAGCACCGCCTTGGCGTTGGTGCCGGCAAAGCCGAGCTGGCGCCAGCGCACGCTGCCGTCGGGGATGCTCTGGCCCGTGCCGCGGGGCATGGACGCGGATGTCGGCCCGGAGGTCCCCGCCGCCACGACCTCGAAGATGGCCGCGTCGCCCTGTCCGTTCGTGTCGATCTGCTGGCCGACGCGATAGGCCGTGTTCGGCGCCCAGGGGTCGGCGCGGCCGGTATCCATGCGGCCGTCGAACACGGCGCCGTATTCGAGCCGGTCGGCCCCGTAGCGGGAGACCCAGCGGTTGAGGAACTGGGCCCGATGCCGGTCGCCCGGCAGGCAGCCGACATCGGAGCAGAAGGAGTAGAGCGCGAACGGCGCCGTGAAGGTCCCCGGAGGCTTCGCGGCCGAGAGATCGACCGCGTCGTTCGCGGCGTTCGGGACCCGGCCTCCGGCAACGGTCAGCTGGTCCAGATGGAGGGGATTGATCGCCTGGGCGCGGCCGGCCGAAGGAGCCAGGCAGGAGGCCGTGCTCAGGACCAGCGCGCCGAGGAGCCGATGCGCCCCCCTTGCGCTCACGACGCGGTGCCGGCGGCGGGCTTGCGCACGTAGCACTTGCCCCAATCGGCGCGGAAGCCCTCGTGCGGCGTCTCGGCGAAGAAATCGTCGACGGCCGCCGCCACTTCCGGCCAGTGCGCCCGGTCGCGGTGATAGTCATCCCCGATCAGCACGCCGCCGGGGCGAAGCAGGGGCCACCACGCATGAAGGTCGTTCGTCACGGACCGGTAGTCGTGCCCGGCATCGATGTGCAGCACGTCGAGCGTGATGCCGCGCTCCTTCAGCACGACCAAGGCGTTGATGCTGTCGAGCGGCAGCGGAACGATGTAGTCCTCCAGCCCCTTGTCGAGCATGTTCGCCAGGAAGCAGTGGTACAGGCTCGGATAGCCTTCGCGGAAGCGGAGTTCCTGGTGGAAGCTGGGGTTGAGCCAGTGATCCGAGGCGCCGAGCCAAGTGTCGATGGCGACCACGACGCCGTCGAGCGCAAGTTCCTTCATCCGCGCGGCCATCATGGAGGCCGAGCCGCCCTTCCAGACCCCGACCTCGACCACGATGCGCGGCCGCACCGCGTCGACCGCCTCGGCGAGATAGCCGTGGTCGCTGTTCCAGCCCTGGTGGTCGACGCCGTAGACGCGACGGGGAAAGGCAGCGATGGGATCGGCCCCGTTCCAGAGCCGATCAAGGACCCACTGACGCGTCGTCACAGCGCACCTCCTCGCGACTTGGCTGGTCTGGTCGAGCGCCAGACTTCAGCAGACATGCCTGGGCAGTTCTGCTTCAGCTTCTTGTTCCTGAATCAGTGCCGCCACTGAACGGGCGACGATGTCGGCGAAGGATGCTTAGCGGATGACGCGCCAGGGTCGCAACCCTCGCGTGTCGGGCCGGCTGACGCACGTCGGGGGCGCAGGCCCCGGCCTTTCCCGTATTCCGGCGAGGAAGCGCCGCGCCGGGGGCGGGCCCCGCCCCCCGCTGCCCTCGCCTCGAACATCGACAGATGTGCAATCGGGTCTTGAAAAACTTCTCGATAAATCCGCGGGTTGCCGGCTCAGATTATCATATGATGATGCGTGTTCGTGCCCGATTTTCTGATCGGTCCCGCATTTAGACGACCGGTGATGTAGATGGGATACATCCTTCCGGCTCGCGGGTGATACGATCGCCGTAACAATGCTGCGAGGGAGGATTTCCGATGGCGTCAGGCCCCCTTCCACCCAACGATGAGCTCGCCAACGCCGTCCCGATCACCGCCGCGGTGACCAGTCAGAACACGGCTGGCGCGACGGTGGCGGCCGGTGAAGACGTGAGCGCGGAAGTGCCTCTCGACGTCGGCAGCACGGTCTGGTTCTCCTATGCGGCGCAGACCGACGGTCCGGTCACCCTGACGACGCTCGGCTCGAGTTACGATACGACCCTTCAGGTCTTCCGGGTCACGGATCCGTCGCAGCCCGTGTCCTACGGGAATCTGACCGAACTCGATGTCAGTGACGACATCGGCCAGGGGCCGCTTCCGCCGGGCGGAACCTCCCAGGTCAACTTCACGGCCACGGCGGGGCAGACCTATTACGTCCAGGCCGGGGGCTCCCTGGCGGGAGGCGCGGCCACGACGGGCGATCTCGTGCTCAACGCGTCGCCGCCCGTGTGCTTCGGCCGCGGAACGCGGATCCGCACGGCGCGGGGCGACCTTGCCATCGAGCAGCTCGCCGTGGGAGATCTCGCGCTCACGGCGGCCGGCGCGCTGCGGCCCGTGCGCTGGATCGGCCGCAGGACGGTCGACTGTGCCGGCTACCCGGCAGCCGATACCGTGCTGCCGGTCCGCATTCGGGCGGGCGCCATGGCCCCGGGCCTCCCCGACGCCGATCTCGTCGTCTCCCCCGATCATTGCTTGTTCTTCGATGATGTTCTCATCCCGGCGAAGCATTTGGTCAACGACGCGACGATCGTGCGCGAAGACGTCGGCTCCGTCGATTACTGGCACGTCGAGCTCGACGATCACGATGTCCTGATCGCCAACGGCATGCCGGCGGAAAGCTACCGGGATTGCGGCCTGCATCGGTTCTTCGTCGGCGGCGAGACCTGGGGCGATCACAGGGACCCGGGCGGGAACGAGGCACCGCTCCATGCGCCTCACGTCGTCGGCGGCCCGCGCCTGCACGCCGTGAAAGCATGGCTGATCGGACGCGCGAAGCACCGGGGCGCGCCTCGCACGGATGATCCCGGTTTGCAGGTGATGGCGGATGGATGCGTCCTGACGCCCACGGCGATCCGCGATCGCCGGTTCGATTTCGACGTGCCGGATGGCGTTCAGGCGCTCCGCCTCGTTTCGCGCTCGTCCGTGCCGGCGCATTGGATCGCCGACAACGAGGATCCCCGCCGGCTCGGGGTCTGCATCGCGGACATCCAGCTGGACGGCGCCTCCCTGCGCCTGGACGATGCGGGCCTGACCGCGGGCTGGCATCCGGTCGAGCCCTGCGGGACGAAGCGCTGGACGGACGGCAACGCCGTGCTGCCCGTGGGCCGGCGGCTGACGGTCCAGGCCGATTGGTTCCTCGGCTACCCGCTTCCCGATCGAAATCGGGGACAAGCCACCGCGCCGTCCGTCCGTGAAGCGCCGCGCTCGTTGCGGCTGGTCGCGAGGGCCTGATCCGCGCGTGCATTCCCGGACTCGCGCTGCACAGCGCGAGTTCAGTCGGGTCCGGGAGTGGGGGGCCCGCCAGGTCGCTGGCCTTGCGGGCGAGATCTGTGGTGAGCGCGCTGGGACTCGAACCCAGGACCTACAGATTAAAAGTCCGTTGCTCTACCAGCTGAGCTACGCGCCCGCTTCCGCGTGGGTCCGGCGCGGGCAACCCGGCGGTCCGTGAACGAAGCAGGCGCGGATGTAGGGGGTTGACGCCGCGGGGTCAACCGCCGAACGAGGGCGCGTGATCCGTCCCGTCCCCATTTCCGCAGCGGTCCCGGTCGCGGTGGCCGCGAGCACGGCGGTCGCGAGCGCGGCCTGGCGCCGGTTCGCGTGGATCGTCCTCGGCACCGCCGTCGCGGCCGGCCTCGCGGTCTTCGCCTTCGTGGCGGCCATGGACCCGTACGGCCTGCGGGCGGCGCCCGGCCGGGCGCCGGGGCCGATCATGGATCTCAACCAGCGCTACATGTACCCGCAGATCGTGCGCGGCGGTTCCTACGACGCGGCGGTGTTCGGCACCTCCACGGCGCGGCTCCTCGATCCGCGGGCCCTCGACCGGGTGTTCGGGGGGCGCTTCGCCAACCTCGCCATGAACGCCGCGACGCCCTGGGAGCAGACGCAGCTCGCCCGCCTGTTCCTCGCCCGCGGGCGGGCGAGCGCGATGATCCTCGGGATCGACGCGAGCTGGTGCGACCCGCAGGCCGATGCCAAGCGGCTGACCTTCCGGTCCTTCCCGCCCTGGCTCTACCGGGCGGATGCGGCGTGGCGGGGCCTGGTCGCGCAATGGAACCTGCAGAGCGTGCAGATCGCCGGGCGGGTCCTGCTGCACCGGCTCGGGCGCATGCGCGAGCGCATCCGCGGCGACGGCTACGAGGTCTTCACCCCGCCGGAAGCCAGCTACGACCCGGCGCGCGCCTCCGCCCACATCCGGGCGATGGCCGAGGCGCAGGCGCCCCTCCCGGGCGGCACCGCCTTCCCGGCGCTCGAATGGCTCGACGGGCTCCTGGCGGCTCCGCCCGCGGCGGCGCTGCGGCTCGTGGCCTTCATGCCCGCCCACGTCGCCATCCAGCCGCGGCCGGGCAGCCCCGAAGCCGCCCAGGAGGCCGCCTGCAAGGCGCAGGTCGCGGCGATCGGCCGGCGGCGCGGGGCGACGGTGGTGGATTTCCGCATCGCCTCCCCGGTCACGACGCAGGACGTCCATTACTGGGACGCCCTGCATTACCGGCTGCCCATCGCGGACCGCGTGCTCCAGGGCCTGCGGCGCGCCGTCGATACGGGCGCCGACGATCCGGACGGGGTCTACCGCGTGCTCGCCCACCCGGCCGCGGGCTGAGCGGGCGGCGTCAGCGCCCGGCGCGGTCGCGCTCGGCCCGGGCCCAGCCCTCGCGGGTCTCGCCGATGAAGTCCGCCAGCCGCCCCTCGGCGATCGCCCGGCGCAGGCCCGCCATCAGGTCCTGGTAGTAGGACAGGTTGTTCCAGGTCAGCAGCATCATGCCGAGGATCTCGCCCGCCCGCACGAGGTGGTGCAGGTAGGCCTTGGTGTAGAGATTCGCGGCCGGGCAGGTCGATTCCGGGTCGAGGGGCGTGTTGTCCTCGGCGAAGCGGGCGTTGCGCAGGTTCAGGCGGCCGTGGCGGGTATAGACCATGCCGTGGCGGCCGGCCCGGGTCGGCATCACGCAGTCGAACATGTCGATGCCGCGGCGCACCGCCTCGATGATGTCGTCGGGCGTGCCGACCCCCATCAGGTAGCGCGGCTTCGTCATCGGCAGGTGGGGCTCGACGGTCTCGATCATCGCCAGCATGGTGGCCTGCGGCTCGCCCACCGCGAGCCCGCCCACCGCGTAGCCCTTGAGGTCGAGGTCCACGAGGGCCTTCGCGCTCTCGATCCGCAGGGCCGGGATGTCGCCGCCCTGCACGATGCCGAACAGCGCCTTGCCGGGCTGTTCGCCGAAGGCGATGCGGCAGCGCTCCGCCCAGCGCAGGGACAGGCGCATGGCCTTCGCGATGGCGGCCTCGTCCGCCGGCAGGCGCACGCACTCGTCGAGCTGCATCTGGATGTCGGAGCCGAGCAGCCCCTGGATCTCGATCGAGCGCTCGGGCGTCAGCACGTGGGCGGTGCCGTCGATGTGCGACTGGAAGGTCACCCCGGTCTCGTCGAGCTTGCGCAGGCCCGACAGGGACATGACCTGGAAGCCCCCCGAATCCGTGAGGATCGGGTAGGGCCACTGCATGAAGGCGTGCAGGCCCCCCAGCCGCGCCACCCGCTCGGCACCGGGGCGCAGCATCAGGTGGTAGGTGTTGCCGAGCACCACGTCGGCGCCGAGCGCCTTCACCTGCTCGGGATACATCGCCTTGACGGTGCCGGCCGTGCCCACCGGCATGAAGGCGGGGGTGCGGATGACGCCCCGCGGCATGCGGATCTCGCCCGTGCGGGCGGCGCCGTCCGTGGCCGCGACGGTGAAGCGGAAGGTGTCGGTCATCAGGTCCCGGCCCGGAAGAGAAGGCTCGAATCGCCGTAGGAATAGAAGCGGTAGCCCTGCGCGATGGCATGCGCGTAGGCCGCCCGCATGGTGTCGAGGCCCGAGAACGCGCTCACCAGCATGAACAGCGTCGAGCGCGGCAGGTGGAAGTTGGTCATCAGCACGTCCACCGCCCGGAAGCGGTAGCCGGGCGTGATGAAGATGTCGGTTTCGCCCGCGAAGGGCCGGATGGTGCCGTCCGGATCGGCCGCGGCCTCGAGGAGGCGCAGGGAGGTCGTGCCCACCGCCACGAGGCGCCCGCCTCCCGCGCGCACGCGGTTGAGCCGCTCCGCCGTCTCGGCCGTCACCGTGCCGATCTCGGCATGCATGCGGTGCTCGGCGGTGTCGTCCGCCTTCACCGGCAGGAAGGTGCCCGCGCCCACATGCAGGGTGACGCGGGCCTGTCCGATCCCGGCCGCGTCGAGGCGGGCGAGGAGGTCGGGGGTGAAGTGCAGCCCCGCGGTCGGGGCCGCCACCGCGCCGGGCTCGCGGGCGTAGACGGTCTGGTAATCGGCGGCGTCCTGCGCGTCGGCGGGGCGGCGGCCGGCGATGTAGGGCGGCAGGGGCAGCTCCCCGAGCCGCGCTACTGCCTCGTCCAGGTAGGCGCCCGACAGGTCGAAGGCGAGGGTGACCTCGCCCCCCTCCCCGCGCGCCGCGACCGTCGCGTCGAGATGGGCGAGGTCGCAGGCCGTGCCCTCCGGCCCGGCGCCCGCCTCGCCGGCCGCGAAGCGGATGCGGTCGCCCTCGCGCAGGCGCTTGCCCGGCCGCGCGAAGGCGCGCCAGCGGTCCGGCGCCTCGCGCAGATGCAGCATCGCCTCGACCCGGACGGTGCTGCCGTCCGGCCGGGTGCGCAGGCCGCGCAGGCGGGCGGGAATCACCCGGGTGTCGTTGAAGACGAGGCAATCCCCCGGCCGCAGCAGGTCGGGCAGGTCGCGCACGCGGGCCTCCGCCGGAGGGGCGCCGGGATGCACCCGCAGCAGGCGGGCGGCATCCCGGGGCACGGCCGGGCGGAGCGCGATCAGCGCCTCCGGGAGATCGAAATCGAACAGGTCCACGCGCATGCGCGCCATCAGCACGGATCCGGCCCGCGGATCAATGGCCCGTGGCGGCGCGGAGCCGGCGACGCCATCTTGGTCCGAGAGGGGGCCCTCGGGAAGCGGCCAGGGAGGCCGATGACGATGACGCATCATCCGACGCTCGATGCGGAGCTGGCGGCGTGGTGGGAGGCCGAGGCGGCGCGCCTGGAGGCCCTCGCGGCGTCCGCCCGCTTCGGCTTCATGCAGCGCCGCTACACCCGCAAGGCCGCGGAGGCGCGGTCCCGCGCGCAGCTCAGCCGGGTGCGCGAGGCCGCGCGCCGGGGCGAGGCGGCCCTCTCGTGAGGCGCCGTCTTAGCCGTGGCTAAGAGGTGTGCTGTGGCCTTGCGGCGCCGGCTCCGCGTATGGAGCCGGCGCCCCGCGAGGGCCGGGGCGCCTTGACGGACAATCTGCGATGGAACGTGCGCAAGCCGCGGCGCTGGTCAGCGCCGGCCTCGGGCTGGTGGTGCTCGGCCTGAAGTTCGGCGCGTGGTGGCTCACCGGGAGCCTCGCGCTCTACTCGGATGCGCTCGAGAGCATCGTCAACGTGGTGGCAGCGGCGACCGCCTTCGTGGCCCTGCGCGTCGCCGCGCAGCCCGCCGATCAGGACCACCCCTACGGCCACCACAAGGCGGAGTATTTCTCGGCGGTGATCGAGGGGGCGCTCATCGTCGTGGCGGCGGTGATGATCCTGCGGGATGCCTACGAGGCCGTCCTCGACCCGAAGCCCATCGACCTCCCGCTCCTCGGCGTGGCGGTGAACGGCCTCGCCACGGTGATCAACGGGATCTGGGGCTGGATGCTCCTGAAGCGCGGCCGGGCGTGGCGCTCGCCGGCGCTGATCGCGGACGGGCGGCACGTGATGGCCGACGTCGTCACCTCGATGGGCGTGCTGGCGGGGGTCGGCCTCACCACCGCCACGGGCTGGCTCCTGCTCGATCCGGCCATCGCCGCCCTCGTCGCCCTCAACATCCTGTGGTCGGGCTGGGGCATGGTGCGCGAATCGGTCAACGGCCTGATGGACCAGGCGGCCGCCCCCGAGCTGCTGGAGCAGATCCGCGGCCTGATCTCCGAGCACGGGGTCGGCGCCCTCGAGGCGCACGACGTGCGCACCCGCCACGCGGGTCAGGCGACCTTCATCGATTTCCACCTCGTGGTGCCGGGCGAGATGACGGTGGCGGAATCCCACGAGATCTGCGACCGGCTGGAGGGGGTGATCGAGGAGGCGCTGCCGGGCGCGGTGGTGACGATCCACGTCGAGCCCGGCGACCACGCCAAGCAGCGCGGCGTGCCGGTCCTGTGAGGGGGATCAGCCGGCGCGGGCGCGGACGAGCCAGCAGGCGGCCGTGAATCGCGCGGCCCCAGCCGACAGGTAGGGCGCGAAGGCCCGCCCGACGGCGGCGGTGACCGATGCCCGCGTCGCGGCATCAAGGTCGGGCAGCAGGAGGCCGACCCGGCCCATGCGCGTGGCATAGATGGCGAGGTCGGTCTCCGGGAGGGAGCAGGGGACGTCGAGCGGCGCGATGTCGATGTCACGCCATCCGCTGCCCGCGAGGATCCGCTGCACCCGATCCGCATCGCCGAAGGCGAACTGGCCCGGGGCGGCCGGATCGCGCCGCGTCAGCGCGGGCAGGATGGGCGCGGCCGCCGTCTCGGCCGCGATCATGAAGGGGTTCTCCGCCGCACGGCGCCACGCGACGAAGGCGAGGCCGGCACCGGGGCCGACCGCGCGGCGGATATTGGCGAAGGCGGATTCCGGGGCGTCGAAGAACATCACGCCGAAGCGCGAGATGACCGCGTCGAAGCCGGCCGGCGCGAAGGAATGGCGCTGCGCGTCGCCGAGGATGAAACGGGCATTCCCGGCGCCCTCCGCCGCCGCCCGGCGGCGGGCCGCCGCGACGAGGGGGGCGGAGATGTCGAGCCCGGTGCAAGTGCCGTCCGGGCAAGGACCCTCCGGGCAAGGACTTGCCAAGCAGGTGCCCTGCCGCGCGAGATCCCTCGCCACCGCGAGCGTCGTGGCGCCGGCTCCACAGCCGATATCGAGGACGGTCCGGGCCCCGCTGGCCCGGACGATCCCCGCCAAGCGCTGCTCGAATGGCAGGAACAGGCGATCGAGCAGCGCCTGCTGCTCGGCCCAGACCTCGCCGTTGCGCGCGTTCCATGAGGCGGCCTGCCCCTGCTGGGCCTGTCCGTCCGGCTGAGCCATCGCGTTTCCCTTGCGTCGCTGGAGCGATGCCGGCAGGCTACGACCTCAAGTGAACTTGAGGTCAAGCGTGCGTCTCATCGATATCGCCGAGGTCGCGCGGCTGTCCGGCCTGCCGGCCTCCACGCTCCGCTTCTACGAGGAGAAGGGCCTGATCGCGTCGTCGGGCCGGCGCGGGCTGCGGCGGGTCTTCGACCGCGACGTGCTCGATCGCCTGTCGCTCGTCGCGCTGGGCCGGTCGGCGGGGTTCTCCCTCGACGAGATCGGCGGGATGCTCGGCCACGAGGATCAGCCGCGGATCGATCGGGCGCGGCTCGCCGCGAAGGCCGACGAGCTGGACCGGACGATCCGGCGGCTGAGCGCCCTGCGGGACGGTCTTCGCCACGCGGCCGCCTGTCCCGCTCCCAGTCACGCCGAATGCCCGACCTTCCGGCGCCTGCGGACGATCGCCGCCGCACGGGTGCGCCGGTCTCCGCTCCCGACCTGACGCGCTGCCCTTTGCCGGACCGGGATCCCCTCCGGCGGGGGCGCCCGGCTTTAGCCCGGCGCCGAAACCGGCACCGTCTCCCCGAACACCTCCTCGAAGCGGGCGCGCAGCACCGCATCGACTTCCGGCAAGCTCACGAGGCGGCCGAGATCGACGAGGCTCGTCACCCCGTGCCCGCGCACCCCGCAGGGCACGATGCCGTCGAAATGCGTCAGGTCCGGCTCGACGTTGAGGCTGATGCCGTGGAAGGTCACCCAGCGCCGGACCCGGATGCCGATCGCCGCGATCTTGTCCTCGACCCCCTCCCCCTTCTCGGGACGGCGCACCCAGACCCCGACCCGGTCCTCCCGCCGCTCGCCCCGGACCGTGAATTCCTCCAGGGCGGCGATCAGCCACGCTTCGAGGGCGGAGACGTAGAGCCGCAGGTCGGGCCGGCGCCGGTTGAGGTCCAGCATCACGTAGGCCACGCGCTGGCCGGGGCCGTGATAGGTGAACTGCCCGCCCCGCCCCGTGCGGTGGACCGGGAAGCGCTCCGGCGCCACCAGATCCGCCTCCCGGGCCGAGGTGCCCGCGGTGTAGAGCGGCGGATGCTCCACGAGCCAGACCCGCTCGCGCGCCTCGCCCCGGGCGATGGCGGCGACCCGGGCCTCCATGGCGGCCTCGGCCGCGCGGTAGTCGGTCAGGCCCTCCGACACCGCCCACTCGACGGGGGGCGAGCCGGGGCGCGGCAGCATCGTCTCGGGGGCGACGGCGAGGCGGTCGTTTACCAAGGCTTCACCATGACGACGAAAAGTCGGGCGAGAGGCCGCACGACGCGGCGGCGCGGGGAAAGGCGGGGCACGTGGCGGTTCTCGAAGAGCTCAAGGTGGATCTGACGGTCGTCCTCGGCCGGAGCCGGATGCCGATCCACATGCTGTTGCGCATGGGCCGCGGCGCCGTGATCGAACTCGAGGCGACCGACTCCGATATGGTCGAAATCCTCGCCAACGACCACCCGATCGCCCGCGGGCAGATCGTGGTGACGGGCAACCGCATCTCCGTCGAGGTGACCGAGCTGATCCGCAAGGCGGAGGTGGTGCGCGAGCCGGGCGTGAAGGTGGGCGAGGGCGCCGCCGCCGCCCTCAGCGAGGCCCCCGACCTGCCCTGACCTGAGCCCGCAAAATTTTCCGAACTCGGCGCTTGTGACCCCGGAATCGACCTGCTATAGGCTGCGCCACGCTTCGAGAGCGGGTCGCAACCCCGCACCGCCGGCCCCGCCGGCGAGGAAGTGCTCCGCGGCCGTGGCGGAATTGGTAGACGCGCTAGCTTGAGGTGCTAGTTGGGCAACCAGTGGAGGTTCGAGTCCTCTCGGCCGCACCATTCCTCATTCCCTCACGAGGGACAGGATGGTGCCAGACAGTGGCAATGGGGTTGATCGCTGACGCAGAGTGATCCTCCGAATTGATCTTGCGATGAGCGAGATCCGCAGCGAGACCCGCTCTATCGGGTTCAGAGATCCCGCAAAGTCTTCGATCTCGCAAAGTCTCCCCGAAAATTGCAGAAAATCCCGCTTCCGGCGGTTGAGGCATGCGGATCGGTCGGGTTCGGGTGGGTGGCACGGATCTCGTGTCGACGGACCGAGATGCCGAAGCATCGGCTCGTTAGCTCCTGTCGAATTCCCGACGCCCAGCCGGACGCGCGGCAAGAGCCCGGGGGAGAAGCGTCCGTCGTTCTCGCAGGCCGCTGAAGGTTCTCCCATTCGGTTTCGAGGGACATCGCTGCGACACCGTGCGCGGCGACTGTCGGATCGATATCTAAGAGTGCGTGGCATTCGAGCCTTCTCCAAAGTGGAGAGGCGCGCCGGTTGCTGTGCGTGACATATTGAGATATCGTATGTTTTTGAATTTCGAATACTGAGTGTTTTGCCCGTATCGGAGAGGTTGTTTTGTTGCTCCTTGATGAATGTCACGAATTGTGGGGGGCGAGCCGCATCATCGAGGCGGACCCTCTGACGATAACGGCTTCTGATATCTTTTATCTGCCTTACGCCCATGGTCAGGCTTGGGGATTGTTCGAGCAGGATGGCCGTATCATCGAGGCGGCCGTGGACTTCCGGGATGTGAGCAAGGAGACGCACGGCCAGCTGCTGCTGTCGCCCTTGAGGATCGATCAAATCGACGACCATGCCCCGCCCAGGAGATATGTCTATGGCGGTCATGTCAATTTGCATTTTGGCCATTTCATCATCAATACGCTGCCGCGCTTCTGGGATATGTCCCGGAATATGACTGCGGATACGAAGATTCTGTGTCACGGCATTGGATCGCCGGAGCTCTGGTTCAGCATTCCGTTCATCGCCCGGGCTTTCGCATTGCTCGGCCTGTCGGTGCGGGACTTCGTGTCGTTCGATCGCCCGACCCGGCTGGATGCCGTCATCGTTCCTGGGACGAGTTTGGAAGAGCAGCAGGCCGGCTACCAAGCCTATGGTCGGCTCGGCAGGGCCATCGGTGCCCGCGTCCTCGCTTCGAGCTCCGTCGAACAAAGCGACCGTCCGGTCTACTATTCCAAGGCAAATCTCAAGTCGGCAGTCGGAGTCATCGTCAACGAGCGTGAGATCGAAGACGTTTTGGCATCCAAGGGTGTCGATATCGTTCATCCCGAATCCCTCACCTTGGATGATCAGATCGGCTTGATGGCGAGTCGGACCTCGATCATGGGATCATCGGGATCCTTCCTGCATACAAGTATATTCTGCCAAAATCGAAATATCACCTGCCTGAACGTGACGCATAATATCAACTCGAATTTCAAGATCATCGACGATCTCGCTGGCAATAGTTCTAATTATTACTTTCCGCGTAGTATCGAAGTCATGGATAAGGCCGACGGCTTCATAACCGTCCGCCATCTGCCGGATGCCAGGCAGGTTGCCGTGGAACTGCTCGATCTCATGCACGCGAAGGCGCGGCGGGAGAAGCGACGGCGTCGATGGTGGCCGTTTGGGAGGAAGGCCTGACGGCGGGATAACGGCCGCCCAAGGTCGGCCGCCCAAGGTCAGCTATCCAAGGGCGGCCACTCACGTCCGGCAGGCGGGATGGCTGCGGAGGTTGTGCTGCGGATAGGGGCCGCCCGGCGGCCTCCTCCTCACGCGAGGGCGAGCCTGCCGAGGCCCGGGCGGGTGCCGAAGCCCATCCACCCGTCCGCCAGCGAGCCGATGTCGAGGGCGACGCCGCCGCTGTCCCGGATGCGCCGGCAATAGAGCTTTCCGAGCAGGCCCGCGGCGACGAGGTAGAGCCGGCCGTGGAGCGGCCGCGACAGGCTCTCCATGACGGCGTGGAACCGGTCCGGCCAGTGGGTGCCCTCCACCGAGGAGGCGGCCACGAGGTGGCTGTGCCCCTTCTCGCCGGGCACGGGATGGTAGTCGATCTCCGAGAACCCGAACGCGGCCGTCAGCAGGGCCGGCAGGTCGCGGTGGCAGGCGATCAGGCCGATGGCCTCCTGCTGGCGCATCAGGCGGTAGAGCAGCCCGGACTGGTGCAGCTCGAGGTGGATCAACTGCGTGCAGGACGTGGCCTGGGGCGGCCGTGCGACCCGCAGCAGGTTGACCAGGGTCGAGATGCCGGTGACGCTGAGGATCGTGTATTCGTGCCGGATCCAGTTCGGGTAGGGCATGCCGACGATGTCGGCCTCCCGCATCGCATCCGTGATCCCGAACGCCGTGTCGAGGAAGCCGCGATCCTGGGCGTCGATGGTGCCGGCGAACCAGACATGCGCCCGGTCACGGCGGTTGTGCCGGTAGAGGTGCGGGAAGCGGGCCTCGTCCGCCGCGCCGAGATGCGCGAAGGCCCCTTCCCCGTCGCCGACCCGGATCAGGCTGAACCCCCTGCGGGCTTCGAGCGCGGCCGCGGCCGCGGCGGCGACGTCGCCGACCGGGAGGTAGCGGGGCGATGCGCTCACCGCGTTCGCCATGGCGAGGGCGCGCGCGCGCGGATACTCCGCCACGAAGCGCCCGAATTCCCGCAGCACCCGCGCCAAGGCCTCGATCTCCTGCCGCTCCGGATGCCCGAGCATCGGGATCCGGTCGAGGGCGGCGTCGCCCGCCGCGTGGTCGCCCATCGCGTGGAGGAGCCGCGCCGCGACGAGGTTGGTGCGGTCCTCGTGCGGGTGATGCGCCAGGATCTCCTGCAAGCTGCCCAGCGCCTCGGCGTGGCTGCCCTCGTGCAGGTAGAGGATGGCCTTCTCGTAGCGCGACAGGATATCGCGCGCATCCGCGGCGCCGAGATGGTCGAAGACCGACAGGGCCTCCGCGCGCAGGCCCGCCTCCCGCAGGACGATGCCGATATTCACGCCGTCGAGGGACGGCAGGCGCGCCGTCAGGCTCTCCCGCGCGATGGCGCGGAGGCGGTCGTGATCACCGGCTGCCGCGCGGGCTTCGGCCAGAAGGTCAGGGGGCCTGTTCATCAGTCTCTCTTACGGTTTCCGATTGATCGCTTGGCGATTGCTGCGCAATCGCTTTCGCGATGCGGAAACCGGCTCCGCTCACATGCCGCACGGGCTGGTGATCCGGTTTCCGGACGATCACGTCCGGAAACCGGATCGAAGGGGGCTGGCGGCGAGGCCTGTGCCGGTTTGCGGCCAAGTTTGTGACTCTACGATGAAGGCTGGCGGCGATGCGATCGGGGGCGTGATCCCGGGCGATTTCGCGGCGGCGGAGTTGTGCTATGCCCGCCTCCGGCGACACGCGGAGGCTTCATGTCCGACCTCACCCTCGATTCCGCCCAGACCATCGTGGCGACCGCGCTGAATACGGCACGCGGGCTGAATCTCAAGCCGCTCGCGGTCGTGGTGCTCGACGCGCGCGGGGCGCTGAAGGCGGCCGGGGTCGAGGACGGGACCAGCCTCAAGCGCGCGGAGATCGCCGCCGCCAAGGCCAACGGGGCGCTCGCCCTCGGCATCGGCTCGCGGGCGATCGGCGCGCGGGCCGAGGCGCAGGCCTATTTCGTGGCGGCGGTGACGCATCTCGCCGGGCCGGCCGGCCTGGTGCCGGTGCCGGGCGGCGTGCTGATCAAGCGCGAGGGGCGCGTCCTCGGGGCGGTCGGCATCTCGGGCGACACCTCGGACAACGACGAGACCGCGGCGGTCGCCGGGATCGAGGCCGCCGGGTTCCAGGCCGAGACCGGCGCCTGAGCGCGGCATGCGCCGCCGCGACCTCCTGGCGGGCTTGGGTGCCGCATCCCTGGGCGCCGCGGCGCTGGCGGGCCGCGCCCGCGCGGCGGGGCCGGCGGTCTACCGGCGGGGCAACGGCGCGGATCCGGAGACCCTCGATCCGCACAAGACCTCGACCGTCGCGGAGGCCACCATCCTCCTCGACCTGTTCGAGGGGCTGACCTGCTACGACGCCGGGGGCAATCTCGTCGCCGGGGCGGCGGAGAGCTGGACGACCGCGCCGGACGGGCTCGCCTGGACCTTCACCCTGCGGCCGGACGGGCGCTGGTCGAACGGCGACCCCGTCGTGGCCGAGGATTTCGCCGCCGGCCTGCGCCGGATGCTGAACCCGGCCACGGGCGCGAAATACGCGAGCGTGCTCTTCCCGATCCGCCGGGCGGAGGCGGTGAACCGCGGCGCGGCGCCCCCGGAGGAACTCGGCGTGCGGGCGCCCGACCCGCGCACGGTGGTGATCGAGCTGGAGCAGCCGACGCCCTATCTCCTCGAACTGATGACCCATCAGGCGAGCACGCCGGTGCACCGCCCCTCGCTGGCCCGCCACGGCGAGGCTTTCAGCCGGCCCGGCAACCTCGTCTCGAACGGCGCCTACCTCCTCGGGGACTTCTCGCCCAACGACCGGATCACCGCCCTGCGCAACCCGCATTACCGGGCGGCGGGCGGCGTGCGGATCCCGCAGGTCGAGTACATCCCCACCCCGGACCTCGCGGCGGCGGTGCGGCGCTTCGCGGCGGGCGAGATCGATTCCCTCGACGACCTGCCGGCGGATCAGATCAAGACCCTGAAGGCGCGGTTCGGCGCGCAGGTCTCGCTCACCCCCGCCCTCGGCGTGCTGGCGCTGATGGTCAACCTGCGCAAGCCGCCCTTCGGCGATGCCCGGCTGCGCCACGCCCTCTCGCTCGCCGTCGACCGGGAGTTCCTGGCCGAGGCGGTGTGGGGCGAGACCATGCTGCCGGCCTATTCGCTGACGCCGCCGGGCCTCGACAACGCGCTGCCGCCGCCGGAGATGCCGGGCCGCGCGCTGTCGCCGCTGGAGCGCGAGGACCGGGCGGTGGCGCTCCTGCGCGAGGCCGGGTTCGGACCCGGCGCGAAGCCCCTCGCGGTGGAGATCCGCTACAACACCACCGACAACAACCGGAACATGATGGTGGCGATCGCCGACATGTGGCGGGCGCTCAACGTCGCCACTTCCTTCGTCAACACCGACGCCAAGACCCACTTCGCCTATCTGCGCGACGGCGGCCCGTTCGATCTCGCGCGCTACAGCTGGATCGCGGATTACTCGGACCCGCAGAACTTCCTGTTCCTGGTGGAGAGCGGCAATGACGGCTTCAACTCGGGGCATTACGCCAACCCGGCCTACGACGCGCTGATGCGCGAGGCGGCCGGCACGATCGACCTGGAGCGGCGCGCGGGCATCCTCCACCGCGCCGAGGCGCTGTTCCTCGCCGACCTGCCCTGGATCCCGCTGCTGCATTACCGGCACAAGCACATGGTGTCGCCGCGCCTGAAGGGGATGCAGCCCAACATCCGCGGCGTCGCACCGACCCGCTACCTGTGGCTCGACGGATGAGGATGCTTCCGGAGTCCGGGGCCTGTGGCCCCGGCGGGTCCAGGGCGGAGCCCGTGCCGGGGCTTGAGGCGATGCCCCGATGACCGGCTTCGTGCTGCGCCGGCTGCTCCAGGCGATCCCGACCCTGTTCCTGGTCGTGACCCTGTCGTTCTTCCTCGTGCGGCTCGCGCCCGGCGGCCCCTTCGATCTGGAGCGGCCGCTCGCGCCCTCCGCGATGGAGAACCTGCGCCGGGTCTACGGGCTCGATCAGCCGCTCCCCGTCCAGTACGGGCGCTATCTCGCCGCGCTCCTCACCGGGGATCTCGGGCCCTCCTTCTCGGTGCGGGACATGAGCGTGGCGGAACTCCTCGCCCGCGGGCTGCCGGTCTCGATGCGGCTCGGCGGGCTCGCCCTGCTCGTCGCCCTCGTGGCGGGCGTCGGGCTCGGCGGCGTGGCCGCCGCGCGCCGGGGCGGCCTCCTCGACCACGCGGCGACGACGCTCGGCACCCTCGGGCTCGCCGTGCCGGCCTTCGTGGTGGCGCCGCTCCTGCAGATCGCCTTCGGCCTCTCGCTGCGCTGGCTGCCGGTGGGCGGCTGGGAGGACGGGGCGCCGCGCCACCTCGTCCTTCCCGTCGTCACCCTCGCCCTGCCGCAGGCGGCCGTGATCGCGCGGCTCACCCGCGCCGCCCTCCTCGACGTGCTCGCCACCCTGCCGATGCGCACCCTGCGCTCCCTGGGCCTGCCGCCCCGGGTGATCGCGCTCCATGCCTTGCGCGGGGCGGCCCTGCCGGTGATCGCCTATCTGGGCCCGACCGCGGCGGGGCTCCTCACCGGTTCGGTGGTGGTGGAGACGATCTTCGGCCTGCCGGGCGTCGGGCGCGCCTTCGTGGACGGAGCCCTCAACCGCGACTACCCGCTGGTGATGGGCACGGTGGTGCTGGTCGCGGTCTTCGTGATCGTGTTCAACCTCCTGGTCGATCTCGCCACCGCCCTCGTCGATCCGCGGGTGCGGCAGGCATGACGGCGCCCGACCTCTCCCTGTGGGCGGCGGCGCGGCGGCGCCTGTGGGGCGACCGGGGGGCGCGGCTCAGCCTCGCGGTGCTGGCGCTGATCGCGCTCGCCTGCCTCGTCGGGCCCGTCCTCACCGGGCATTCCTACGAGCGGATCTCCTACGATTATCCGCGCACGCCGCCCTCGCTGCAGGTCTATCCGCGGCCCGAGACGATCGGCCCGGCGCTGGAGCGCCTGGCCCTGCGCATGCGGGTGCGGATCGAGGACGTGACGGTCGGGGCCGATGCCCTGCGGCTGACCCTCGCCGCCGACGGGCCGGTGGACGACCGCGTGCTGACCTTCTTCGCGCGCTCCGACCTGTTCGGGCCGGCCGCCGTGCTCGGCCGCGCGGAGGACGGGCGCCGGCTCACGGTGCGCGTGCCGCTGCGCGAGACCCGCTTCCTGCTCGGCACCGACGCGATCGGGCGCGACCTCCTCACCCGCGTGCTCGTGGCCGGGCGGGTCTCGCTCGCCCTGGGCGTGCTCGCCACCGGCGTCGCCCTCCTCATCGGCGTCGCCTACGGGGCGGCGGCGGGCACGCTCGGCGGGGCGGCGGATGCCGCGATGATGCGGCTCGTCGACATCCTCTACGCCCTGCCCTTCGTGTTCTTCGTGATCCTGCTGGTGGTGGTGTTCGGCCGCTCCCTCGCCCTGGTCTTCGTGGCGGTGGGGGCCGTGGAATGGCTCGACATGGCGCGCATCGTGCGGGGCGAGGCCCTGGCGATCCGCCGCCAGGACTACGTGCGGGCGGCGGAGGCTCTCGGCGTCGGCACCGGCGCGATCCTGCGCCGCCACGTGATCCCGAACGCGCTCGGCCCGGTCCTGGCCTACGGGGCCCTGCTCGTCCCGCGGGTGATCCTGCTGGAGAGCTTCCTGTCGTTCCTCGGCCTCGGCGTGCAGGAGCCGATGACGAGCTGGGGCGTGCTGATCGCCGAGGGCGCGCGCAGCATCGAATCCGCGCCCTGGATGCTCCTCGCGCCGGCCCTCGCGCTGGTGGCGACGCTGCTCGCCCTCACCGCCCTGGCCGAGCGCCTGCGCGCCGCCCTCGATCCGCGAGGCTAGAGCCGATGGTGGCTGAACCGATGGCGCCCCTCCTCACGCTGCGCGGGCTCTCGGTCGCCTATGGCGGGGTGGCGGCCCTGTCGGGGCTCGACCTCGCGATCGCCCGCGGCGAGACCCTGGCCCTCGTCGGCGAATCGGGCTCGGGCAAGAGCCAGGCGGCGCTCGCCGTCATGGGCCTGTTGCCGGAGGCGGCCCGCGTCGCCGGCTCGGCCCGGTTCGACGGCACCGAGCTGATCGGCCTGCCCCGCCCGGCCCTCGACCGTATCCGCGGCGCGCGGATCGGCATGGTGTTCCAGGAGCCGATGAGCGCGCTCTCCCCGCTCTTCCCGATCGGCCACCAGATCGCCCTGCCCCTGCGCGCCCATCGCGGCCTGACGCGCGGCCAAGCCCGCGACCGGGCCCGCGATCTCCTCGGTCTGGTCGGCCTGCGCGATGCCGCGTCGCGGCTCCCGGCCTATCCGCACGAACTCTCGGGGGGCGAGCGCCAGCGGGTGATGATCGCGATGGCGCTCGCCTGCGAGCCCGATCTCCTCATCGCCGACGAGCCGACCACCGCCCTCGACGTGACGGTGCAGGCGCAGGTTCTGGCGCTGCTCGCCGACCTCAAGGCCCGGCTCGGCCTCGCGCTCCTGTTCATCACCCACGACCTGCGCCTCGTGCGGCGCATGGCCGAGCGCATGGCGGTGCTGCGGGCCGGGCGCCTCGTGGAGGAGGGCCCGACCGATCGGCTCTTCGCGCATCCCGCGGCGCCCGAAACCCGCGACCTCCTCGCCGCCGAGCCGCAGGGCCGCAAGGCGCCGGTGCCCGCGACGGCCCCGGTGGTGCTGGAGGGGCGCGGGCTCGGCGTGTCCTATCCGGGCCGCGGCGGCTGGTGGCGCCGGGGCGCGCCGCGGCTGGCCGTGCGGGGCATCGACCTCACCCTGCGGGCCGGACAGACGCTCGGGGTGGTGGGCGAATCGGGCTCGGGCAAGTCGAGCCTCGGGCGGGCGCTGCTACGGCTGGAGCCGGCGGCGACCGGGATCGTGCGCTTCGAGGACCGCGACCTGACCCGGCTCGACCGGGCCGCCCTGCGCCCCCTGCGGCGCGGCTTCCAGCCGGTGTTCCAGGATCCCAACGGCTCGCTCTCGCCCCGGCTCACCGCCGGCGAGATCGTGGCGGAGGGGTTGCGGGTCCACGCGCCCGCCCTGAGCGCCCGCGAGCGCGACGCGCGGGCGGCGGAGGCCTTCGCCGCGGTGCGGCTCGATCCGGCGTGGCGCCACCGCTTCCCGCACGCCTTCTCGGGCGGCCAGCGCCAGCGCATCGCCATCGCCCGGGCGATGATCCTGCGGCCGAGGGTGGTGGTGCTCGACGAGCCGACCTCGGCCCTCGACCGCACCGTGCAGCGGGACATCATCGCGCTCCTGCGCGACCTCCAGGCGGCGCACGGCCTCGCCTACCTGTTCATCAGCCACGACCTCGCGGTGGTGCGGGCGCTCGCCGACACGGTGCTGGTGCTGCGCGACGGGGCCGAGGTGGAGCGGGGCGAGACGGCCTCGGTGCTGGCGCATCCGCGCGCGGCCTACACGCGGGCGCTCGTCGCGGCGGCGGGGCTCGCGAGCGTTTGAGCAGGCCCGGCTCCGCTCCGCCGCCCCGATCGAGACAACGTGATCGGCTCCCGCAGGAGGCCGCGCGCGGCCTCCCCCCTTGGTCCAATCCCACGGCATGGATTACGCTCCCGCCGTTCCGGCCCGCCGCGACGAGGGCGGGCGCCCACGAAGGATGAACCTGCGCACGCGATGACCTGACGACCCCGCTTCCCGGCTCGGCCTGTCGGCCGTCGCGCCCGCATCACCTGTGCGGAGGATCTGCGATGACGGTGTCAGTTTTCTCGCCCGACTACGCGGCGCATCATCCCGCCGTGCATCGGATCGGCCCGGCCGATCTCCAGATCGCGCTCGCCAAGGGCTGGGCGGACTTCCTCGACAACCCGACCCACGTCCTCTTCATCGTGATGATCTATCCGATCGCCGGGGTGATCATCGCGGCCGCGACCTTCGAGAACAACCTCGTTCCGCTGCTGTTCCCCCTCGCCTCGGGCTTCGCGCTGATCGGGCCCTTCGCGGCGATCGGCCTCTACGAGATGAGCCGGCGGCGCGAGCGCGGTCAGGAGACCGACTGGGTGCAGGCCTACGAGCCCCTCACCCATCGCTCGCCCCGGCCCCTCCTCGCGGTCGGCCTCGTGCTGGCGGCGCTCTTCGCCGCCTGGATCACGGTGGCGCTGGCGATCTACCACGCCCTGTTCGACGGCTCCGTCTACGGTTCGGTGGGCGCCTTCCTCGCCGACGTGGTCACCACGCCCCGGGGCTGGGCGCTGATCGCGGTCGGCAACCTCGCGGGGGCCGCCTTCTCGCTCCTGGCGCTCGCGGTGAGCGCGGTGTCGATCCCGCTCATCGTCGACCGCGACATGGATGCCGGCACCGCCATCGAGACCTCGGTCGCCCTGATGCGGGCCAATCCGGTCACGATGGTGCTGTGGGGCCTGATGGTGGCGGCGCTGCTCGTCGTCGGGATGGCGACCCTGTTCGTCGGGCTCGCCATCGTGCTGCCGGTGCTCGGCCATGCCACCTGGCACCTCTACCGGCGGGCGGTGGGACCCTGAGCATCCTGCGCCGATGCGGGATCCCCTTCGGCGGCAGGCGCGCTAATCCACCAGCGCCGCGTAGGTCAGCACGCGCAGCTCGCGCCGCAGCGGCAGGGCCGAGGACGGCATGAGCTGCGTGAGCAGGATCACGAACAGATCCTCGGCCGGATCGATCCAGAAGGCCGTCGAGGCGGCGCCGCCCCAGGCGACCTCGCCCGGCGTGCCCACGATCTGGGCCTTGGCCGGATCGAGCATCACCGAGAAGCCGAGCCCGAACCCGATGCCGCTGTAGCTCGATTCCGAGAAGCGCGGCTGGCCCATGTCGGCGAGGTCGCCGCGCAGGTGGTTCGCGGTCATCAGCGCCACGGTCTTGCGGCCGAGGAGGCGCACGCCGTCGAGTTCGCCGCGGTTGAGGATGAAGCGGCAGAAGCGCGCGTAATCCGCCGCCGTCGAGACGAGCCCGCCCCCGCCCGAGGCGACGCGGCGCGGGCGCGCGTAGCGGCCCTCGACCGCATCGTCGATCAGCGTGAGGCGGCCGCCCTCGCCGTAGGCGTAGTTCGCGGCGAAGCGGGAGAGCTTGTCCGCCGGCACGTGGAAGTCGGTATCGACCATGCCGAGCGGGCGGATGATGCGCTCGCGCAGGAAGACGTCGAAGGGCAGCCCCGAGACCACCGCCACGAGGTGCCCGAGCACGTCGGTGGCGATGCTGTAGTTCCACTCCGCCCCCGGCTGCGAGAGCAGGGGCAGGGCGGCGGCCCTGGCCACCACCTCGGCCAGCGAGGTCTCGGCGGTCTGGAAGTCGACGCCCTCGTCCCGGTACATGGCGTCGATCAGCGTCGATTCCATGAAGCCGTAGGTGAGGCCCGCGGTGTGGGTGAGGAGGTCGCGGATGGTGATGTCGCGCTCGGCCGGCACGCTCTCCCACTTGCGGCGGCTGCCCCCGGTGAGCACCCGCATGTCGCGGAACTCCGGCAGGAAGCGGGTGACGGGATCGTCGAGCTGGAAGCGGCCCTCCTCGTAGAGCATCATCACCGCCACCGAGGTCAGCGGCTTCGTCATCGAGTAGATGCGCACGATGGTGTCGTCGGCCATCGGCAGGCCGCGGGCGAGGTCGCAGAGGCCGTGGGCGCGCGAGAATGCCACCTGCCCGTGGCGGGCCACCATCACCGACAGGCCGGCGAGCCGCCCCTCGTCGACGTAGCGGCGCATCCAGCCGTCGATGCGCTCCAGGCGCTCCGCGGAGAGGCCGACCGCCTCGGGGGGAGTGGAGGTCTCGGGCAAGGGCGGCTCCTCTGGATGATGCTTGGCGGGCTTCGCGCCCGCCCGGCGGGTTCTAGCCCGCCGCGGGCGGGGCCGTCACCGGCCGATTGACCGGATGCGAGGCCGATGCGATGCCGGTGCGTCACGAGACCCGGGAGACACGCCGCCGATGCCCCTGCCCGACAGCCTCGCCGGCGCCCTGTCGCTGCCCGTGGTCGCCTCGCCGATGTTCATCGTCTCGGGGCCGGAACTCGTCATCGCGCAGTGTCTCGGCGGCATCGTCGGCTCCTTCCCGGCCCTCAACGCCCGCCCGAAGGAGGCCCTGGACGGCTGGCTCACCCAGATCGACGGGGCCCTCGCGGCGGCCCGCGCCGCCGATCCCGGCCGGATCGTGGCGCCCTACGCGGTCAACCAGATCGTCCACGCCTCGAACGACCGGCTGGAGCACGACCTCGCGGTCTGCGCCGCGCACCGGGTGCCGATCATCATCACCTCGCTCCGGGCGCCGGACGCGGTGGTGGCGGCGGTGCACGGCTGGGGCGGGCTGGTCTTTCACGACGTCACCACCGTGCGCCACGCCGAGAAGGCGCTCGAGGCCGGGGTCGACGGGCTGATCCTGGTCTGCGCCGGGGCCGGGGGCCATGCGGGGACGCTGAGCCCCTTCGCCCTCGTCGGCGAGGTGCGCCGCTTCTACGACGGGCCGCTGATCCTCTCGGGCGCCATCACCACGGGCGCGGCGATCCTGGCCGCGCAGGCGATGGGCGCCGACCTCGCCTATATGGGCACCCGCTTCATCGCCACCGCGGAGGCGAACGCGGCCCCGGCCTACAAGGCGATGATCGTCGGGACGAGCGCGGCGGACGTGATCTACACGCCCTTCTTCACGGGCGTGCCCGGCAACTACCTGAAGCCGAGCGTCGCCGCGGCGGGGCTCGATCCCGACGCCCTGCCGCATGCCGACAAGACCCGGATGGATTTCGGCTCCGGCCGCACCAAGGCGTGGCGCGACATCTGGGGGGCGGGCCAGGGCGTCGGCACCATCGACGACGCGCCGCCCGCCGCGGCGGTGATCGCCCGGCTCAAGCGGGACTACGCGGCGGCGCGGGAGGGGCTGCTGGGGGCCCGCCGCTGGGCTTAGAGCGGCGCCCGATCACGTTGCAATCAGGCGCCGCTCTAGGTCTTTGATTTTACCGCATTTTCTGCGACGAACCGGGATCCACTTCGTCGGAAAATGCTCTAGGGCGAGAACCGCTCCCGCGGCCCCCCTGCCCTGCATCCCGCGCTTGTCCCCCCGGCACGGGGCTCGCATGCTGGCGCGCGACGAAACGGCTTTCGGTGGTCAACCAGCATGGCAACCAATCTCTCGGTGAACGGCTCCCGGCTCTGGGACACGCTGATGGTCTCGGCCGGCATCGGCACGGGGCCGCGCGGCGGCATCCGGCGGCTCACCCTCACCGAGCCCGACCGGGTGATGCGCGACCAGCTCAAGGCCTGGGCCGCGGAGGGGGGCTACGCCCTCTCCATCGACCGGCTCGGCAGCATGACCCTGCGCCGCCCCGGCAGCGAGCCCGACCTGCCCCCGGTGGTGATCGGCAGCCACCTCGACACGCAATGGGCGGGCGGGCGCTTCGACGGCATCCTGGGCGTGCTCGCCGGCCTCGAGGTCTTGCGCACGCTCGACGATCTCGGCATCGCGACCCGCCGCAGCATCGAGGTGGTGAACTGGACCAACGAGGAGGGCGCGCGCTTCTCGCCGCCGATGCTGTGCTCCCTGGCGTGGTCGGGCCAGCAGACCCCCGAATGGGTCGAGGGCCGCATCGACCGCGACGGCACCCGCTTCGGCGACGCCCTGGAGGCCATCGGCTATCGCGGCCCTGAGCCGGTCGGGGGCCGCGCCATCGACGCCTATTTCGAGCTGCATATCGAGCAGGGCCCGGCCCTCGATGCGGCGGGCGTGCCGGTGGGCATCGTCACCGGCGGCTATCCGAGCTGCGGCATGCGCATCGCCGTCGAGGGCGAGACCGCCCATACGGGCCCGACCCCCATGGCCGAGCGCCACAACGCCCTCGTGGGCGCCGCCATGGTGGCGGTGGCGGTCAACGACATCGGCTGGGCCCATGCCGACACCGACGCCAAGGCCACCGCGGCGCGGCTCGACCTCGTGCCGAACCTGCCCGGCACGCTCTCGGAATATGCCGAGCTGTTCGTCGACATGCGCGCCCCCGCCCTCGAGACGCTGGAGACCATGAAGGCGTCCCTCCGCGCGGCCCTGCCGGATTGCGCCGCGCGCTCCCGCACCGGGATCCGGATCGCCGAGGAATGGGGCTTCGGGGTGTTCGGCTTCGATGCGGAGCTGATCGGTCTCCTGCGCGGCACCGCCGGGCAGCTCGCCATCCCCACCATGGACCTGCGCTCCCAGGCCGGGCACGACGCCTACCACGTCGCCCGGGTCGCCCCGGCCTGCATGATCTTCACCCCCTGCAAGGGCGGCATCACCCACAACGAGGCCGAGGACATCGACCTCGCCGCGACGCTGCCGGGGGTGAACCTGCTCCTGCACGCGGCGCTCGCCCGCGCCAACCGCTGAGCGCGGGCCGTCTCGCTTGACGGGGCGGCGGGCCGCCTTAGGTGCGGCCCGTCCGTCCGCTCGGGATGAGAGAGCCATGTCGATGACCCGACGCACCCTGCTCGCCGCCGCCCCGGCCGCGAGCGCCGCCGGCCTCGGCGGCGGCCCCGCCGCCGCGCAGAGCCCGGCCCCGCCGCCCGCCCTCCACCGCTACGCCGTCGGCGAGGTGGCGGTGACGGCTCTGCACGAGGGGATGGCGGCGCGCCCGCTCGACGCGTCCTTCGTGCGCAACGCGCCTTTCGAGGCGGTGCAGGCCGCCCTGGAGCGGGCCTTCCTGCCGAAGGACCAGCTCCCGATCACCTTCACGCCGCTGCTCCTCACCCTCGGCGGGCGCCGGGTGCTGATCGACACGGGCTTCGCCGATAACGGACCGCCCACCACCGGCGGGGCCCTGCGGGCGCTCGCGGCGCTCGGGATCGAGCCCGGCCAGATCGACGCGGTGGTGATCAGCCACTTCCATCCCGACCACATCCTCGGCCTGCGCCGCAAGGACGGCAGCCTCGCCTACCCGAACGCCCAGGTGCTGGTGCCGGAGGCCGAGGCGGCCTTCTGGATGGACGAGAGCCGGATGGCGAACCCGCCCGATCCGCTCAAGCCCACGGTCGGGGCGGTGCGCCGGGCCTTCGAGCCCAAGGACATCCGGGTCGAGCGCTACGCCTGGGGCAAGGAGGTGCTGCCCGGCCTCACCGCCCTCGACGCGCGCGGCCACACCCCGGGCCACACCGCCTTCCTGCTCGAATCCGGCGGGCATCGCCTGATGGCGCTGTCGGACGTCACCAACCACCCGGCCCTGTTCGTGCGCAACCCCGACTGGTCGGCGGTGTTCGACATGGATGCCGACCAGGCCCGGGCCACCCGGCACGCGATGCTCGGCATGGCCGCCGCCGAGCGGGTGGCGGTGGCGTTCTACCACGCGCCCTTCCCGGCGGCCGGCCACATCGCCAAGGCGGGCGAGGGCTACGAGTTCGTGCCGCTGCAATGGGGCGTGAACCCGGCCTGAGGGGTCAGCCCCCCGTCTCGGCGAGGAGCCACGCCAGGGTGCCGGCATCGGCGCCCGAGGGGGTGAGGTGCAGGATGATCGGGGTCTCGTAGGGATGGCGGGCCTTGAGGGCGGCGCCGAGGGCGTCCGCCAGCCCCTCGCGGCTCTTGAGGATCGCCACCACCTCCTCGCCCCGCTCCACCGCGCCCTTCCAGGCATAGACCGAGCGCATGCCCGGCAGCACGTTCACGCAGGCGGCGAGCTTCTCGCGCACCAGCGCCTCCCCGACCGCGAGCGCGGTCTCGGCATCCGGAAAGGTCGTGTAGACGAGCAGCGGGCGCTCCATGCTATGCGTCTCCCGTGACGGCGGATCCGGATCCCCGACGTGCGGGATGCGGCGCCGGGGCGTCAAGCGGGGCGGAAATCAGCATGGCGCGGCGTTTCAACCGGATCGCCTTCATCGCGAGTCCCACCACGGATGCCCGTGAGGCCGCCGCCCTCCTGATGCAGCGCTACGACCACGTGCCTCCGGAGGACGCCGACGTGGTGGTGGGCCTCGGCGGCGACGGCCTGATGCTGCAGGCCCTCCACCGCTTCATGGGCACGGGCAAGCCGATCTACGGCATGAACCGCGGCACGGTCGGCTTCCTGATGAACGAGTTCCACCTCGACGACCTGCCCGAGCGGCTGGAGCAGGCGGAGCGCAGCGTGGTCCACCCGCTCCTGATGGTGGCGACCGACGTGCTCGGCCTCACCCACACGGCGCGGGCGGTCAACGAGGTCTACATGCTGCGCCAGACCCACCAGACCGCCAAGCTGAAGATCTCCATCGACGGGCATGTGCGCCTGCCCGAGCTGATCGCGGACGGCGTGCTGGCGGCGACCCCGGTCGGCTCGACGGCCTACAACCTCTCGGTGGGCGGCCCGATCCTGCCGATCTCGGCCCAGCTCATCGCGCTCACCCCGATCTCGGCCTTCCGGCCGCGGCGCCAGGGCAGCGTGCTGCTGCCCAACCACGCCCGCATCCGCATCGAGGTGAAGGACCCCGAGTACCGGCCGGTGGCGGCGGTGGCCGACCACACGGAGTTCCGCCGCGTCGCCCGGGTCGAGACCCAGCTCGACCGCTCGACGGACCTCGTGATGCTGCACGATCCCGGCCACAGCATGGACGAGCGCATCCTGCGCGAGCAGTTCGGCTGAGGGCGCCGTCCCGCCACCGGGCGGGGCTCCACGCCTGCGCGGCGCGCAATCCTCGACGAGGTCTCCCCTGCGCAAGGCCCGATCGCGCGGGGCCGCGTCTTCGTTTACCTTTGAATCTGGACGCGCCGGGCGCTAGAGGACGGTCTCTTCCCGAACCGGGCGCCCCGCGCCCCCGAGCAGGACCCACGAGACGCACACGATGGCAGGCTTCAAGGACCAGCAGTTTGGCAACCGCCAGGGCGCTTCCGCGCAGGCGAAGAAGGCGATGCTGGAGAAGTTCAAGGCCCGCCCGTCAGAGGACGATCCGGCGGTGCAGGAGCGCCGCGCCGAGCGGCAGCGCATCGCCGAGGCGCGTGCCGCCCGCGAGGCCGAGCGCGAGGCCGAGCGCAAGGCCGAGGCCGAGCGCCGCGCGGCCGAGGAGGCCGAGGCCCGCGCCCACGCCGAGCGCGAGGCCGCCGAGGAGGCCGAGCGCCAGAAGGCCGTCGAGGCCGAGCAGAAGGCCGCCCGCGACGCCCGCTACGCCGCCCGCAAGGCCCGCCGCAAGTAAAGGCCCGGGCCTCGGGGCGATTGCCCGGCCGCTGATCCTCCCGGCGCGGCGGCTCTCGCGGCGCCCGGTCAGGCGAACAGGTCGACGACGGTGAAACCCCGCGCCGCCAGCCGCTCGGCGAGCACCCGGCGATGGCATCGCTCGGGATCGCGCTCGAAGCAGAGCAGGCAGGTGGGCGCCCCCGCGGCGAGGTCCGCGAGGCCGTCGAGGGCTGCCTCGCCCGCCCCCGTGTCGAGCACCTCCGCGCAGTAGATCCGCCGCATCAGCGCGGCGTCGTGCGCGCGGGCCGCCTCGCGGCCGGCCTTCGGCGTGCCGAGCGCCCGCAGGTGCTCGTAGCCGATTCCCGCCTCGGCGAGCCCGTCGCGCAGGGCGCTCTTCGAGAAGCCGCGCTTGCGCGACAGGGCGACCGCCCGCACGTCGGCGAGCACGGCCACGCCCGCCCCGCGCAGGGCCCCCACGAAGCGCTCCGAGTCGGCGCCTTCGTACCCGATGGTGAACAGAACCTTATCCACCCGCTTCCCTCGCAAAATCCAATGCCGCCGGGCGCTTAGGCCGATCGGCCGAGGGCCGCGCCCGCCCGCGCCGGCCCGTAAGTGTCTTTGCTGCAACGCTCGCTGGAATTCGCGCGCGATACTGTCAAGCCTTCATTAACCTGCCCCGCTCCATCGAATAGCCATTGTGTTCTGCGTCAGTTCAGGTTGCGCGTCGATGCCGCTGGAGTCGAAGCTCTCCTCCCTCGCCCTGCGTCGTGTCGCTTGGACGAAGCGACTCGCGGCCGGGCTCGGGCTCCTCCTGCTCGGGGCCTGCGCCGGCTCCAGCGACTTCTATCCCACCAAGGGCGACGTGAAGCCCCATCCGGGCGTCGCGCGGGCCAAGCGCCACCCGATCCAGGGCATCGACGTCTCGAAGTGGCAGGGTCCGATCGACTGGACCTCGGTGCGCACCGCCGGCACGCAATTCGCCTTCATCAAGGCGACCGAGGGCGGCGACCACCTGGACGAGCGCTTCCGCGAGAACTGGAACGGCGCCGCCCGGGCCGGCGTGCCGCGGGGCGCCTACCACTTCGTGTTCTGGTGCCGCTCCCCCGAGGAGCAGATGGCGTGGTTCAAGCGGAACGTCCCGAACGATCCCACCGCCCTGCCCCCGGTCCTCGACGTCGAGTGGAACGGCCACTCCGCCAAGTGCCCGAAGAAGCTGCCCAAGGCCCAGGCCCTCGCGATGACGCAGTACATGCTGCGCGAGATGGAGGCCTACACGGGCAAGCGGCCGATCATCTACACGGACATCACCTTCCACCGCGACGTGCTGGAGGGCGAGCTGCCCGACTATCCGCACTGGGTGCGCTCCACCGCGGCCGAGCCCGAGCAGCGCTTCGCCAACCGGGACTGGATGCTCTGGCAGTTCACCTCCACGGGCCGGGTGCCGGGGGTGCAGGGCGACGTCGACCGCAACGCCTTCTACGGCACGCAGGCCGAATGGGCCTCGTTCCTCGCCACCGACTGCGATCCGCGCCACCACCGGCGCCTCACCGCCGCGGGACTCTGCACCGAGAAGTGACCCGCCTCCTCCGCGCGACCCGCCCCTTCCGCGCGGAGGAGGCGGCGCGCTATCCCGTCCTGATCGGCTGCGACGAGGTCGGGCGCGGCGCGCTCTGCGGGCCGGTGATCGTGGCGGCGGTGCAGTTCGACCCCGCCGCCCTGCCGGTCGATCTCCTCGAATCCCTCGACGATTCGAAGCGGCTCGACGCGGCCGCCCGCCGGAGCATCGCGGCCCGCCTGCCCGCCCATGCCCGCATCGCCTATGCGGGCGCCTCGCGGGCGCTCATCGACCGCATCAACATCCGCGCCGCCACCCTCGACGCCATGACCCGCAGCGTGCGGCGGCTCGGCCTCGCCGGCCCCGTCGCGGTGGACGGGCGCGACCGGCCGCCCGGCCTCGAGGGGCGGGTGCGCGCGGTGATCGGCGGCGACCGCCTCGTGCCCCAGATCGCCGCCGCCTCGATCCTCGCCAAGGTGATGCGCGACCGGCTGATGACCGTGCTGGCCCGCCGCCACCCGGCCTATGCCTGGGAGCGCAACGTCGGCTACGGCACCGCGGCGCACCGGGCGGCCATGCTGCGCGAGGGACCCAGCCCCCATCACCGGCGGAGCTTCCGGGTCGGCGGCGCCCTGTGGCATAACGGGCCGCCGGAACCGCCCTGAGCGGCGCCGGCCCGAACGAGAACACCACCGACAACAGCCGGGAGGCGCCCCATGACCCCGATGTCCCGCCGGGTGATGAATCTTGCCCATGGGCTGACCCAGGCGGCGGAGCGGCATCCCGAGCGCACGGCGATCGCCTGGGGCGAGCGGCGCTGGAGCTGGGCCGCGTTCGACGCCCGCGTCTCGCGTCTCGCCGCGGCGCTCGCCGGCCGCGGCATCGCCAAGGGCGACCGCCTCCTCGTGCATGCCCGCAACGGCAACCCGATCCTGGAGATCATGTATGCGGCCTTCCGGCTCGGGGCCGTGTTCGTGCCCACGAACCACCGGCTGATGCCGGGCGACGTCGCCTATCTGGCCGAGCAGTCGGGGGCCCGCGCCTTCCTGTGCCAGGCGGACAACCCGGACCACGTGGCGGCGGTGCGCGCGGCCCGCCCGGATCTCGGCCTCGTCGTCACCCTGGGCGACGGCCCGGCCGAGGGCGTCGCCTACGAGGCGCTGCTCGCGGAGGCGCCGGAGGGCCGGGTGCCGAACGCGGCCGTGGATTACGACGACCCCTGCTGGTTCTTCTACACTTCGGGCACCACCGGCAAGCCGAAGGCGGCCGTGCTCACCCACGGCCAGATGGCCTTCGTGATCACCAACCACCTCTGCGACCTGATGCCGGGCACCACCGCGGAGGGCGATGCCTCCCTGGTCGTGGCGCCGCTCTCGCACGGGGCGGGCGTCCACGCGCTGGCCCAGGTCGCCCGCGCGGTGACCACCGTGCTGCCGGGCTCCGACCGCTTCGACGGCGGCGAGGTCTGGCGGCTGGTCGAGCAGCACCGGATCACCAACATGTTCACGGTCCCGACCATCCTGAAGATGATGGTCGAGCATCCGGCCGTGGCCGCGCACGACCATTCCTCCCTGCGCTACGTGATCTACGCGGGCGCGCCGATGTACCGGGAGGACCAGAAGCGGGCGCTGAGGACCCTCGGGCCGGTCATCGTCCAGTATTTCGGGCTCGGCGAGGTGACGGGCAACATCACGGTGCTGCCGCCCCACCTGCACGAGGCCGAGGACGGGCCGGGGGTGCGCATCGGCACCTGCGGCATCGAGCGCACCGGCATGGAGGTGCAGGTCCAGGATCCAGAGGGCCGCGCGCTGCCGCCGGGCGAGACCGGCGAGATCTGCGTCTGCGGCCCGGCGGTCTTCGCGGGCTACTGGAACAACCCCAAGGCCAATGCGGAATCCTTCCGCGACGGCTGGTTCCGCACCGGCGATCTCGGCTTCCTCGACGCGCAGCGCTTCCTGACCATCACCGGCCGCGCCTCCGACATGTACATCTCGGGCGGTTCGAACATCTATCCGCGCGAGATCGAGGAGAAGATCCTGGCCCATCCGGCGGTGGCCGAGACGGCGGTGCTCGGCGTGCCGGACCCGACCTGGGGCGAGATCGGCATCGCGGTCTGCGTGCCCCGCGAGGGAGCGGCGCTCACCGAGGCCGAGATCCTGGATTTCCTCGACGGCAAGATCGCCCGCTACAAGCTGCCCAAGCGCATCTTCCTGCGACCGTCCCTGCCGAAATCCGGCTACGGCAAGATCACCAAGAAGATGGTGCGCGAGGAATTGGAAGCGGCGGGCCTCCTGCCCCTCGGCGGGCGTCCGAGCCATGCGGCCTGAGCCTGTGCGCGCGCATCTCGCCCAGCCGGGACCGCTGCGGCCCGAGCGCCGGATCGCGGCGGCCGGGGCCCTGCTCCACCTCTCCCCCCGGCTCGAGCCCGGCGCGACGCTCCTCGACACGCTGGCCGCTCCCCTCGCCGCGGCGGGGGTGACGGGGGCGGTGGCGCATCTCGACGGGGGCTCGTTCGGGCCCTTCGCCTACGTGATGCCAGCGCTCTCCAGCGACCCGACCTATGCGGCCTATTACAGCGAGACCTTCCGGCCCGCGGGCGAGACGCGGCTCGAACGGGCGAGCGTGACCTGCGGCGAGCGGGACGGCGCGCCCTTCCTGCACGTGCACGGGATCTGGACCGAAGCCGACGGACGGCGCCGGGCCGGCCACCTGCTGCCCGGCGAGGTGGTGATCCGCACCCCGCCGCGGGCCGAGATCTGGGGCACGGCGGGGCCCGCCTGGCGCGTGCTGCCGGATGCCGAGACGAACTTCTCGCTGTTCACGCCGGTGGCCGGGCCCGCATCCGCGGAAGCGGCCTGCGTGCTGCTGAAGATCCAGCCGAACGAGGAGCTGTTCGCGGCGGTCGAGGGCGCCTGCGCCGATCTCGGCCTGCGCCGCGCCCGGGTGCGGGGTCTGGGAAGCATCGTGCAGCCGGCCTTCGCGGACGGACGCGTCGTGCCGACCGATGCGAGCGAGGTGCTGATCCGGGACGGCCTCGTCCGCGAGGGTCCGGACGGCCGGCCCCTGGCCGAGCTCGACATCGCGGTGGTCGACGTGGCGGGGACGATCCACGAGGGCGCCCTCGCCCGCGGCCGCAACAGCGTCTGCATCACCTTCGAGCTGTGCCTGGAAAGGGTGTGAGGGCGGGCCCGCCCGCTCTTCCTCTTTCCCGCACGGCCGGAGCGTCAGTGGAGGGAGTTCCGGGGAAAACGCTCGGGTGTAACGGACGCGGAGAATCGGGGAACAAGAAAAAGGGGGCTGTCGCCCCCTTCCCTCACATGTTCACGTAGTTCGGACCGCCCGGACCTTCCGGCGTCACCCAGTTGATGTTCTGGTTCGGATCCTTGATGTCGCAGGTCTTGCAGTGGACGCAGTTCTGCGCGTTGATCTGGTAGCGCACCGAGCCGCCATCCTCGATCCACTCGTAGACGCCCGCCGGGCAGTAGCGCCCCGAGGGACCGCCGAAGACGTCGTGCTCGGAGCGCTTCTGCAGCTCCGGATCCTTCACCTGGAGGTGGACCGGCTGATCCTCCTCGTGGTTGGTGTTCGAGAGATAGACCGAGGACAGCCGGTCGAAGGTCAGCACCCCGTCGGGCTTCGGGTACTTGATCGGCGTCACGTCCTTGAGCGGCTTGGTGCAGGCATAGTCCGGCTTGCCGTGCTTGAGCGTGCCGAACAGCGACAGGCCGGTGAGTTCGTTCAGCCACATGTCGAGGCCGCCCAGGCCCACGCCGACGAGCGTGCCGTATTTCGACCAGAGCGGCTTGACGTTGCGCACGCGCTTGAGGTCGTAGCCGATCTCGCTGCCGCGCCAGCCCGCCTCGTACTCGGTGATCTCGTCCTGGCGCCGGTCCGCCGCCACGGCGGAGAACAGCGCCTTCGCGGCCTGCATGCCGGAGAGCACCGCGTTGTGCGAGCCCTTGATGCGCGGCACGTTCACGAAGCCCGCCGAATCGCCGACGAGGCAGCCGCCCGGGAAGACGAGCTTGGGCACCGATTGCCAGCCGCCCTCCATGATCGCCCGCGCGCCGTAGCCGATGCGCTTGGCGCCCGCGAAGGTCTCGCGGATCATCGGGTGCGTCTTGAAGCGCTGGAACTCCTCGAACGGCGACAGGGTCGGGTTCTCGTAGTTCAGGTGCGTGACGAACCCCACCGACACGAGGTGGTCGTCGAAATGGTACAGCCAGGAGCCGCCGCCGGCCTTGTTGGGCAGCGGCCAGCCCATGGTGTGCTGCACGAGGCCGGGCCGGAACGTCTCCGGCTTGACCTGCCACAGCTCCTTGACCCCGAGCCCGTACTTCTGGTGGTCGGAATGCTGGTTGAGCTTGTAGCGGTCGATCACCCGCTTGGTGAGCGAGCCGCGCGCGCCCTCCGCGAACACCGTGTAGCGGGCGCGCAGCTCCATGCCGCGGGTGAAGTCGTCACGCGGCTCGCCGCTGCGGGCGACGCCGAGGTCGCCCGTGGCCACGCCCACCACCGCGCCGGCTTCGTCGTGCAGCACCTCGGCGGCCGGGAAGCCCGGATAGATCTCGACGCCGAGTTCCTCCGCCTTGCGGCCGAGATACTTCGTGACGTTGGAGAGCGAGCCCACGAAATTGCCGTGGTTCGACATCAGCTTGGGGAAGGCGATGTTCGGCAGGCTGACGCCCCCGGCCGGCCCCAGGAACATGAACTCGTCCTTCACCACCGCGGTCTTGAGGGGGCGGTCCGGATCCTCGCGCCAGTCCGGCAGCAGGCGGTCGAGGCCGATCGGGTCGATCACCGCCCCCGAGAGGATGTGCGCGCCGACCTCGCCGCCCTTCTCCACCACGACGACCGAGACGTCGCCGCCGGCCTCGGCGGCGAGCTGCTTGAGGTGGATCGCCGTCGCGAGCCCCGCCGGGCCCGCCCCGACGACGACCACGTCGAAGTCCATCGCCTCGCGTTCCGGCAACTCCATCCCTCATCCTCCCTCGCGCTCGAATCCCGCGGCCGCGAGATCGTTCACATATAAACGATCTAGGACAGGCTCAAGCCATTCCAATCTCGCGGACCGTGCGACGCCGGCTCGTCGGGCGCAAGCGGACGAAGGGTGATCCGGCGCGCCGTGCCGCAGGCATGAGGTGGCGATTCGCCGTTGTCCACAGGCGGAAGGCTTGCCACATCACGGGGATGACCGACGACGCCTCGGAATGCGGCGACCTCCTCGCCTACCTGGATTTCCACGTCGCGGCCGGCGTGGACGCGGCCCTGGACGAGGCGCCGCACGACCGGTTCGCCGAGAGCGCGGCGAAGGCCGCCGCCCGCCAGGCGCCGCCCCCGCCCGAGCCGGCGCCCGCCGCTCCCGCGGTGGCGGCCCCCCGCCCGCCGGCGCGCAGCAGCACCTTCGGCCGCTCCGCCGCCGCCGATCCCGGCGAGGCCGCAGGCGATGCGCGCGAACTCGCCCGCACGGCCGGCTCGCTGGAGGAGCTCGAAGGGCTGCTCGCCCGGTTCGAGAGCTGCCCCCTGCGCTTCACCGCCAAGAACCTCGTCTTCGCGGACGGGGACCCCGCCGCCCGGGTGATGTTCGTGGGCGAGGCGCCGGGCGCCGACGAGGACCGGGTCGGCAAGCCCTTCATGGGCCGCTCGGGCCAGCTCCTCGACCGGATGATGGCGGCGATCGGCCTCGACCGGACCTCGGCCTATGTGGGCAACGTCGTGCCCTGGCGCCCGCCGGGCAACCGCAACCCGACGCCCCAGGAGGTCGCCACCTGCAAGCCCTTCATCGAGCGGCAGATCGCGCTCGCCGATCCCGACATCCTGGTCTGCCTCGGCGGCGTCGCCACCCAGACGCTCGCCGGCACCAAGGACGGCATCCTGAAGTCGCGCGGGCGCTGGTTCCCGTACCAGACGGGAAAGCGCGAGATCCGGCTCCTCGCCACGCTGCACCCCGCCTACCTGCTGCGCCAGCCCCTGCAGAAGCGCCTCGCCTGGCGCGACTTCCGGGCCCTGCGCGCGGCCCTGGCCGGGCCGGAGGGCGGCCCGGCCGGGTGACTCGAAGCGGAACCGTGCCCGGCGGCGTCGATTACTCTTGAGCCCCGGCGCCGGCCCGCGTAGCCGTCCGTCCGGGACGAACGGGTGACGGACATGCGCTGGGAAGACTTTCGGACCTCCGAGAACGTCGAGGACCGTCGCGGCGAGGGCGGCGGAGGCTTCGGCCTCCCGGGCGGCGGGGCGGGCGGCCTCGGCATCGGCGCCATCGTGATCCTGTGCATCATCGGCTGGGTCACGGGCATCAACCCGGCGATCCTGATCGGCGGGGCCGAGATGGTGAACCGGCAGCGCGCCCCCCAGGAGCAGCGCGCGGACGGGCAGCGTCCGGATGGCCAGCGCCGCACCGGCGCGCCCACCGACCAGACCGGGCGCTTCGCCGCCGCGATCCTCGGCAACACCGAGGATGTCTGGAAGGAGGTGCTGCCGAACCAGACCGGGCGGCAATACACGCCCACCACCATGGTGCTCTACCAGGGCGGCACACGCAGCGCCTGCGGCGCCGCCCGGGCCGCGATGGGGCCGTTCTACTGCCCGCTCGACAAGAAGGTCTATCTCGACACGACCTTCTTCAAGGAGATGGAGCAGAAGTTCCGGGTGAAGGGCGACTTCGCCTACGCCTACGTGATCGCCCACGAGGTCGGCCACCACGTGCAGGACGTGCTCGGCATCCTGGGCAAGGTGCAGAAGCGGCAGCAGCAGGTGGACGAGCGCACCGCCAACCAGCTCTCCGTGCGCGTCGAGCTGATGGCCGATTGCCTCGCGGGCGTCTGGGCCAAGAACTCGGACGACCGCTTCAACGCCCTGGAGCAGGGCGACATCGAGGAGGCGATGGCGGCCGCCAACGCGATCGGCGACGACCGCCTGCAGAAGCAGAGCCAGGGCTACGTGGTGCCGGATTCCTTCACGCACGGCTCCTCGGCGCAGCGCATGCGCTGGTTCCAGACCGGCTTCCGCAGCGGCCAGACGCAATCCTGCGACACGTTCCGGGCGGCGCAGCTGTAGGAGGCGGCCCATGGCCCTCGACACCGCCCGCCCCTTCGTCCCGCTCCGGATCGCGGTGCTCACCGTCTCGGACACCCGCACGCTCGCCGACGACCGCTCCGGCGACACGCTCGCCGGACGCCTGACCGAGGCCGGGCACGCGCTGGCCGCCCGGGCGATCGTGCCGGACGACGTCGAGGCCATCCGGGGCCAGGTGCGGGCCTGGATCGCCGATCCCGGCATCGACGCGGTGATCACCACGGGGGGCACCGGCTTCACCGGGCGGGACGTCACGCCCGAGGCCCTGGAGCCCCTGTTCGAGAAGCGCATGGACGGCTTCTCGGCGATCTTCCACCGCATCTCCTACGACAAGATCGGCACCTCGACCCTGCAATCGCGCGCGACGGCCGGCGTCGCGGGGGCGACCTACATCTTCGTGCTGCCGGGTTCGCCCGGGGCCTGCCGGGACGCCTGGGACGGCATCCTCGCCGCCCAGCTCGACTACCGCCACCGGCCCTGCAACTTCGTCGAGATCATGCCGCGCCTCGACGAGCACCTGAGGCGCGGGGCCGGCGCCTGAGCGCCCTGCCCTGGCCCGTCGGCTCCCGAGGCGCTGGATGCTCTCGGCGATGCGCCGCAGCTGGCGGGCGTGCGTCTTCTCACCGTCCGGCGAGCCCCGGTCGCTCAGGATGCCGACCTCAGTCGGTGACGGGATGAGGATCGACAGGCTGACCTTGGTCGGCCCGTCCTTGTCCTCGCCGTCCCGGTTGAGGGTTGTCGATCTCGAAGGCCACGTGGACGGAGGAATCCGGCGAGGTCGCCTGGGCGCCCTTCTCGATCTCCTCGGGTGACCAGGCGTTCGGCAGCTCGACGGTCGCCAGCGGCTCCGTCGTCGGGCAGCTCGAACGGCTCGGCGGCGGCCGCGGTGGCGGCGATCGTCAGGGCGAGAGCCGCGGCGAGGAACTTCAGGCTTCCCGAGACAGCCGCTCCGGGCTGGGCCGGACCGTCCCGTCCGTCATCCCGTGCTCGGTTAGACCGTCGCCGTCCACTCGTGGCTCGGGGGAATCCACGAGGTCCCTGTGGATCGCTCCGTACGTCACTCCCGCATCAGCATCCCGTTGAGCCGGCGTACCCGCAAGCGGCCGGCGAGCGGCAGCGCCTCGCGGCGCACCACGTCGCCGGCCCGCATGGTGCGCGTGCCGGCCACCGTCTCGATGCGGGCGGCGAGGCGGTGGGGCAGCGGGGCGTGCGGGCGGCGCAGGCGGCCGAGCACGCCCTCCGGCGCCGTTCCGGCGAAGCGGTCGAGGGTGCGGATCCAGCCCTCCGCCGGCACGTCGCCGGCCTCCAGGCAGAACAGCCAGGACCGGCGCGCCACCGCCGCCGCGGCGAACCAGGGATCGGCGCCCCGCGCGACCAGGGCGGCGCCGGTCCGGTCGGCCACCAGGGCGAGGTCGCGGTCCGTGGGGTCGGCCGCCACGATCACCGCGTCGCCGACCACCCCCGCCGCCACCCCCGCCACCAGCGCCGACAGCGAATCCGCCAGTGCCTCGATGGCTTCGGGCCTGTCCGCTTGCCTGACATGAACGACGGCGGTGATCATGCGGCGGCCCTTAACCCATGCATCATCGGTCGTCCTGCCTCGATCGGCGCCACTTGCCAATGTTCACTTTTTGTTCCAGTCTTGTCCGGGGATCGGGCGGGGATCGGGATCGTGGCGGGGCAGGACGGCGGAATCCGGGGCGATCGGCGCCTGTCGGCCGCGACGCCGGCGGCCGAGCAGCGCCGCGGCCGGGGCGCGACCGCCAACCCGACCGGGCGCTTCGAGCCGGCGCGGCGCGAGGCCTTCGCGGATGGCTGGGAGCGCGACGAGGCGCTGCCGCCCCTGCGCACCGAGGTGACGATCGAGCGGGCCCGCACGATCATCACCCGCAACGACTCGCCCGACATCGGCTTCGACCGCTCGATCAACCCCTATCGCGGCTGCGAGCACGGCTGCGTCTACTGCTTCGCCCGGCCGAACCACGCCTATGCGGGGCTCTCGCCGGGGCTCGACTTCGAGACCAAGCTCTTCGCCAAGCCGAACGCCGCCGATCTGCTGACGCGGGAACTCTCGGCGAAGGGCTACCGCCCCCGGGTGATCGCCCTCGGCACGGCGACCGATCCCTACCAGCCGATCGAGCGGCGCCACCGCATCACCCGCGGGGTGCTGGAGGTGCTCGACCGTTTCAATCATCCGGTGGGGATCGTCACCAAGTCGGACCTCGTGCTGCGCGACCTCGACCTCCTGCGGAGCATGGCGGCCCGGGGCCTCGTCCGGGTGGCGCTCTCGGTGACGACCCTCGATCCGGTCCTCGCCCGCCGCATGGAGCCGCGCGCGCCGCGGCCCGAGAAGCGGCTCGCCGCGATCCGGGCCCTGGCGGATGCCGGCGTGCCCGTGATGGTGCTGATGGCGCCGGTGATCCCGGGCCTCAACGACCACGAGATCGAGGCCCTGCTCGCCCGCGCCCGCGAGGCCGGCGCCAGCGAGTGCGGCAGCGTGCTCCTGCGCCTGCCGCACGAACTCGCCGACCTCGTGCGCGACTGGTTCGCCGAGCATTATCCCGACCGCGCGGCCCGCACCTTCGCGCTCCTCGCCGAGGCCCGGGGCGGGCAGGTCTACGACGCCACCTTCGGCCGGCGCTTCACCGGCAGCGGCCCCTACGCGGCCCTCCTCGCGGATCGGATGCGGCAGGCGGCACGGCGCCTCGGCTACGGAGAGGGCCGCACGCCGCTGCGCACGGACCTCTTCGCCGTCCCGGTGCCGGAGGGCGGGCAGTACCGGCTGCTGTAGGGCGGCGCTCCCGCCTGATCGATCCGGAACGCCCCGCCGCCGCGGTTGTTCTCCCCACCAGCCCGGAGGAACTGCATGCGGATCGTGGCCAAGGCGTCGGTCGTCGCCGTCCTGACGCTCGCGAGCGTCGGAGCAGCGGAGGCGAAGGGCTGCATCAAGGGAGCGATCATCGGCGGGATCGCCGGCCATTATCTCGCGGAGCGCGGGGTGGTCGGCGCCGTGGCGGGCTGCCTCGCCGGCCGGGCGCTCGCCAACCGGCGGGCCCGCCGCGACATCGAGTACGGGTCCCGGGTGCGGACGCGGGATGCCGGTTACGGGCCGTCGCGGGCCTATCCCCGGCGCGACTACAGCTATTGAGTGAGGGCGGCGACGTCCCGCTCACCCCAGCTCCGCCAGCGCCGGGTCGATCCCGAGTTCCCCCGCGAGCCAGCGCGCGAAGGTGCGCAACGGCGCCCGCCGCTTGGTCGCGGCCGGGAAGACGAGGTGGTGGCCCACATAGGTCACGTCCTGCGCGCGGCCCAGCAGGGGCGCGACGAGGCGCCCGCTCGCGATCTCGCGCTCCGCCAGCAGCGGCGATTCGAGGGCGACGCCGAGCCCGTCCGCCGCCGCCGCGATGGCGAGGAAGCTGCGGTCGAAGCGCACCCCGGGGGGGCGCGGCGCCGGCAGGCCGTTGCGCGCGAACCAGAGCGGCCAGCGCACCAGCTTGTTGTCGCTCTGGATCAGGACCTGATCGAGGAGGTCGGCCGGGCTGCGGATGCGCTGGGCCCGCACCGGGTCGCAGAGCGGCATCACCGTCTCGGTGCAGAGGGGGACCACCACCAGTCCCTCGCCCCGCGGGGGGCCGTAGACGATGTCGGCGTCGAACTCGTCGGTGGTGAAGCGCGCGTAGTCCATGCCGGCGGCGAGCCGCACCTCGAAGCCCGGATGGTCGGCGAGGAAGCGGGCGAGCCGCGGGGTCAGCCACTGCGCGGCGAAGCTCGGGGCGCAGTGCAGGCGCAGCAGCTGCGGCCCGCGCGCCGCCACGAAGTCGAGCCCCCGGTGCAGCTCCTCGAAGGCGCGGCCCACATGCTCCAGCAGCACCTCGCCGGCGGGCGTCAGCGTCACCCCCTGCCCGACCCGCTCGAACAGGGCGACGCCGAGGGCCTCCTCCATCTTGCGGATCGCGTGGCTCACCGCGCTCGCTGTCAGGTTGAGCTCGGCGGCCGCCGCCTTGAAGGAGCGCCGGCGCGCGGCGGCCTCGAAGGAGCGGACGGCGGAGAGGGGGACCGGGAGCGACATGGCGCGACGATGGGCGAGATGCGCCGCCGCTGACAACCGTCGATCCGGACGGAGGACCGGATTCCCCTTCGCCCGCACATCCTCTATGCGGGACGAAAGACAAGAGGGACCCGATGAGCACCACGACCGAGCGCCCCGACGCCATCCGGCACGATTGGACCGTCGCGGAGATCCAGGCGATCCACGACCTGCCGCTCCTCGACCTCGTGCACCGGGCCTCCCTCGTCCACCGCGCCCATCACGACCCGGCCGACATCCAGCGGGCGAGCCTGCTCTCGATCAAGACCGGCGGCTGCCCGGAGGATTGCGCCTATTGCCCGCAATCGGCCCACCACAAGGAGGCGGGCGTCGGGCGCCAGCGCCTGATGCCGGTGGAGACGGTGCTGCGCGAGGCCGCCGCCGCCAAGGCCGCCGGCGCCACCCGCTTCTGCATGGGCGCCGCGTGGCGCCAGCCGAAGGACGGGCCGGAATTCGACGCGGTGCTCGCCATGGTGCGGGGCGTGCGCGGCCTCGGCATGGAGGCCTGCGTGACCCTCGGCATGCTGACCCCCGCGCAGGCCGGGCGCCTCGCCGAGGCCGGGCTCACCGCCTACAACCACAACCTCGATACCGGGCCGGACTTCTACGGCGACATCATCTCGACCCGCACCTACGCGGACCGGCTGAACACCCTTCAGGCGGTCCGCGACGCCGGGATCGGCGTCTGCTGCGGCGGCATCATCGGCATGGGCGAGGGCGTGACCGACCGGGCCGCCATGCTCCAGGTGCTCGCCAATCACGCCCCCCATCCGGAAAGCGTGCCGATCAACGCCCTGGTGGCGGTGGCCGGCACGCCGCTCGCCGAGCGTCCGCCGGTCGATCCCCTCGACCTCGTGCGGATGTGCGCCACCGCCCGCATCGTGATGCCCAAGGCCCGGGTGCGCCTCAGCGCCGGCCGCAAGAGCCTCACCCGCGAGGCCCAGGTGCTGTGCTTCCTCGCGGGGGCCAACTCGATCTTCTACGGCGAGCGCCTGCTCACCACCGCCAACAACGAGGCCGACGCGGACGCCCAGCTCCTGCGCGACATCGGCCTGCCGGTGCCGGCGATCGAGGCGCTCGAGGCGGCGGAGTAGCGGGAGCGCCCTCGCCGCAGGAGGGAGGGCGCTGCGGGCGCCCCTCAGCCCTTCCGGGTCGGCAGCGCGTCGCTGACGGCCGGGCGCTTGGCGCGGGCCACGGTCTGGGCGGCGGGCAGGGATGCCCGGACGATGCCGCGGCTCAGCGCCTCGGCGAGGCAGTCGTAGCCGCGGTCGCTCATGTGGAAGCGGTCGCCCGAGAGCATGCTGAGGAGGAGCGCCGGGTCCTGGCTGTTCCAGTCCTTCATCAGCGCGTAGCGGGAGAAGACGGGCACGCGGGCCTGCATCGCCACGGCGGCCACGATGCCGACGAAGCGCTCGTAGCGCGCGTGGTCGGGAATGCCCGGAAAATACTGCTGGTCGATCAGCACGAGGTCGATGCCGGCGGCGCGCACCAGGGCGATGCCGCGCTCGACCATGGCCCGGAAGGCCGCCTCGTCGCCGCCGGTGATCGCGTCGTTCGTGCCCACCTGCCAGAGGACGAGGTCGGGTTTCTCCGGCCCGGTCAGCGCCCGCTCCAGGCGCGCCAGGGTCTGGGACGCGGTCTCGCCGCCGATGCCCGCATTGGCGACGCGCACCGGCGTGCCGCGCCATGCGGTCGAGAGATCCTCCTCCAGCTGCTGCGGATAGGCGGCGGCCGGCGAGGAGGCGCCGATCCCCTCCGTCGAGGAGGAGCCGATGGCGAGCACGCGCACCGCCTCGTGCCGCGTCACGTGCCCGCTCAGGGATGCGAGCTGAACCTGATCGAGAAAGCGCGGCGCGGCGCACACGGCCTCCGCCGCCCGGACGGGGCCGGCCAGCGCCAGCGAGAGGACGCAAGCCGCAACGAACCACCGCCCGAGGCCGTCCGCGCACCGGACCGCCCGGCCAAGATCAAACCGGAGTCGCATCGTCAGAATCGCAAGGAGAGAGAGGGAAGCTCGGCTGTCCGCCGATGATCAGGGCAAGTAGCATGACTTGTTCTGATCATCCAGTGAAATTCTTCTCTCGAAATCATTACCCCGTAAGATCCGTCAAGGTGGTCGGCAGCTGCCATCCGCCACGCTTCACATTGCGATCTTGGCCGTGACGGGGCCTTAAGCTTGACGATGGGTGACGGGCGCGGCGGCGGCCGGCGCGGCTTGTCCCGATGGGGTTAACCGGGTGGTGAGGATCGCCGCAGCCGCGTGCGGTCCGTTAACCGGTCACTAACCACGTCCCGGCAATTTTTGCCTAAGGGCCCGGTCGGCCCGGGGGTGGGTTGAGCGCGTCGTGAAGCCGGTTCTCGATCTGGTGGCGAAGTTCGGACCGGCGCGGCTTGCCGCGATGGGGGCCGTGACGCTCACCCTCGTGGGCTTCTTCGCCTTCGTGATCCTGCGCGCCGCGCGGCCCGAGATGGGCGTGCTCTACGCCGACCTCTCGATGCAGGATGCGAGCGCGGTGATCCGCGACCTGGAGGCGCGGGGCATCCGCACCGAGACCCGCGGCGATACGGGGCAGACCGTGATGGCGCCCCGGGCCGATCTCGCGCGGCTGCGCATGGACCTCGCCGGCAAGGGCCTGCCGAGCGCCGGCGGCGTCGGCTACGAGATCTTCGACAAGGGCGACGCCTTCTCGTCCACGAGCTTCGTGCAGGGGGTGAACCACCTGCGCGCCCTGGAAGGCGAGCTCGCCCGCTCGATCCGGGCGATCGGCCGGGTGCAGGCGGCGCGCGTGCACCTCGTCATCCCGGAGAAGCGGCTGTTCAACCGCGACCGCGAGGTGCCGAGCGCCGCGATCGTGCTCAAGCTCGCGGGCGAACTCGATCCGGGGCAGGTGCGGGCGGTGCGCCACCTCGTGGCCTCCGCGGTGGAGGGGCTGAAGCCCGAGCGCATCTCGATCGTGGACGAGCGCGGGCGGCTGCTCGCGGACGGGGCGGCCTCCGAGGAGGGCGAGGCCCGCCGCGGCCTCGACGAGCGGCAGGCCGGCCTGGAGCAGCGCCTGCGGGCGCAGGTCGAAGGAATCATGGCCGGCATCGTCGGCTCGGGGCGGGCCCGCGTGCAGGTCGCCGCCGAACTCGACGCCAACCGGGTCGAGAGCCGCTCGGAGACCTTCGATCCCGAGAGCCGGGTGGTGCGCTCGACCCAGACGCGCTCGGAGATGCAGGCCTCGCAGGGGCCCGGCGAGACCGGGGTCAGCGTCGGCAACGAACTGCCCGGCGCCCGGGAGAACCAGCAGCAGACCGGCACCCGCGAGAACACGAACAAGAACGAGGAGACCACGAACTACGAGATCTCCCGGGTGACCCGCACGGAGGTCAACGAGGGCGGCCGCATCAAGCGCCTCTCGGTGGCGGTGGTGATCGACGGCACCTACGCGCCGGGGCCGGACGGCAAGCCCGTCTACGCCCCGCGCCCGCAGGAGGAGCTCGACCGCATGACCGCGCTGGTGCGCACCGCCATCGGCTACGACAAGGCCCGGGGCGATCAGGTGGAGGTGGTCAACCTGCGCTTCGCCGACAGCCCGGTCCCGGCCGAGATCGCCGAGGAGGGGTTGCTCGCCTCCCTGCTCCGGCCGACCAAGGAGGAGGTGCTGCGCTTCGCCGAACTCGGCGTGCTGGCGCTCCTCACCCTGGTGGTGGTGCTGGCGGTGGTGCGCCCGCTGCTGCGGCAGGTGATCACCGTGGAGGTCGCGCCCGCGGAACTGGCGGCGGCCGGCGCCGGCCTCGGCCCCGGTTCCGCCGTCCCGACCCTGCCGGGCGCCGCGCCCGAGGACGCCCTCCTCCCCGAGAGCCCGGCCCACCGGCTCGTCGAATTCGCCAAGGTCAACGGGAAGATCCAGGCCGAGACGATCGAGCGCGTGGCCGACATCGTGCGCCAGAACCCGGCCGAGACCGCCGAGGTCCTGCGCGGCTGGATCAACGACCGCTAGAGCCCCGAGAGACCAGAACCGATGGCCGTCTCCCCGCAACCCGCCCTCGCCGACGCCATGATGGCGAGTTCGCGCCTCGCCGATCTGCCGGGTCCGCAGCGCGCGGCCGCGCTGCTGCTGCTGCTCGGCGAGGAGGTCGGCGCGCCGATCTGGCGGATGCTGGAGGAGGACGAGGTCAAGAAGGTCTCGCACGCCATGGTCCAGCTCGGCTCGCTGGAGGTCGAGACGGTCGAGCAGCTCATCGTCGAGTTCGTGTCGAAGCTCTCGGCGAGCGGCGGCGTCAGCTCCAGCTACGAGCGCACCGAGGCGCTGCTGCTCAAGATCTTCCCGCCCGAGCAGGTCTCGCTGATCATGGCGGAGGTCAAGGGCGCCTCGGCCCGCCGGGTCTGGAGCAGCCTGACCCAGATCGACCCCGAGATCCTGGCCTCGTTCCTGCGCAACGAATACCCGCAGACCGTGGCGGTGATCCTGTCGCGGGTGCGCTCGGACTATGCCGCCCGGGTGCTCACCATCCTGCCGGAGGATTTCGCGATCGACGTCCTCAACCGGATGCTGCGCATGGAGACGGTGCAGAAGGAGGCCCTGCGCCACATCGAGGAGACCTTGCGCAGCGAGTTCGTCTCCACCATCGCGCAGACGACGCGGCGCGACGCCCACGAACTCATGGCGGACGTGTTCAACGCCTTCGACCGCCAGACGGAGGCGCGCTTCCTCACCGCCCTCGACCAGAACAACCGCGGCGCTGCCAAGAAGATCCGGCAGCTCATGTTCACCTTCGAGGATCTCCTGAAGCTCGATGCCGGCAGCGTCCAGACGCTGATGCGCAACGTCGACCGCGACACGCTCGGCCGCGCGCTCAAGGGCGCATCCGAGCCGGTGCGCACGTTCTTCTTCGCCAACATGTCGACGCGGGCGGCCAAGAACCTGCAGGACGAGATGGCCTCGCTCGGCCCGATCCGCCTCAAGGAGGTGGACGAGGCCCAGGCCAAGATCACCGAGATGGCCAAGGACCTCGCCGAGAAGGGCGAGATCATGATCGCCAAGAACAGCGCCGAGGAGGAGCTGGTCTACTGACCGGCGCCCCCGTTCCAACCGCCCCGAGATCCCATCCTGATATCCCATGGCCCAGCCCCGGCGCTTCCTCTTCGACAACGACTTCCGGGTCCCCGGCGGCAGCGCCGCGCGGGCGCGGGAGGAGGCCGCCGAGGCCGAGGCCGCGGCCCGGCAGCGGGAGGAGGCCGCCCGCGCCGCCGCGCAGGCGCAGGCCGCGGCCCAGGCCGAGGCGGTGCTGCGGGCGCAGGTCGAGGCCGCCCGCCAGAGCGGCCTGCAGGAGGGCCGCGCCCAGGCCGAGGCCCAGGTCCAGGCCCGCCTCGCCGACGCCCTCAACCGCCTCGCCACCACGGCGGTGGGCCTGCTCGCGGCGGCGGATGCCCGCGACGCCGCCCGCGAGGCCCAGGCCCTCGACTTCGCCGTCGCCCTCGGCCGCAGGATCGCCGGGGACGCCCTCGACGCGCATCCGGTGGCGGCGATCCTGGAGACCGCCCGCGCCGCCCTGCACCATCTGCGCGGCGTGCCCCACCTCGCCGTGCGGGTGAACGACGCCCTGGTGGAGGAGACGGAGACGGCGCTCGCGCGCCTCGCCCGCGAGCGCGGCTATGACGGCCGCCTGATCGTGCTCGGCGATCCCGACCTGCCCCCGGGCGACGTCCGCCTGGAATGGGCCGATGGCGGCATCGTGCGCGAGCGCGCCGCCATCGAGGCCGCCATCGAGGCCACCCTGGCCGCCGCCCCGAACCCCGCCTGATCCCGAAAGGTCCCCGATGAGCCCCGAAGACGATCTCGGCCTGCCCCAGCTCAGCGAAGCCGATCTCGCCTACGACCAGAACGGCGCCGATTCCCTGCGGGACGGCCCGCCCATCTCGAAGAGCGCGCTCGATCTGGAGCAGGTCTTCGACGTGCCGGTGATGGTCTCGGCGGTGCTCGGGGCCTCCCGGATGCCGATCGGCGACCTCCTGCGCCTCGGGCCCGGCACGGTGCTGGAGCTCGACCGCAAGGTCGGCGAGGCCATCGACATCTACGTCAACAACCGCCTCGTCGCCCGCGGCGAGGTGGTGCTGGTCGAGGAGCGCCTCGGCGTCACCATGACCGAGATCGTCAAGGGCGACGCGTGATCCCCGACCGGCTCCACCGGCGCCGCGAGGCGTCCCCCGAAACGGAGTGCCCGCCATGCGCCTTCTGATCATCGGACGCCTGAACGGCGAACTCGTCACCGCCTCCAAGATCGCCATGAGCCGGGGGGCGGCGGTCACCCAGGCCGACGGGGTCGAGCAGGGCCTGACGGTGCTGCGTGCCAAGGGCGCCGACCTCGTGATGGTGGACGTCTCGCTGGCGATCCGCACCCTCGTCGGGGCGCTCGCCGAGGAGCGCATCCGCACGCCGGTGATCGCCTGCGGCACCGGCTCGGATGCCCGGGCGGCGGTGGCGGCGATCCAGGCGGGGGCCAAGGAATACATCCCGCTGCCTCCCGATCCGGAGTTGATCGCCGCGGTGCTGGAGGCGGTGGCGGCGGATGCCCGGGCCTTCGTCTGGCGCGACCCCGCCATGGAGCGGGTGGTGAAGCTCGCCGAGCAGGTGGCGCGCTCGGACGCCTCGGTGCTGATCAGCGGCGAGAGCGGCACCGGCAAGGAGGTGCTGGCCCGCCACGTCCACGCCCGGTCGGGCCGGTCCGCCAAGCCCTTCGTGAGCGTCAACTGCGCGGCGATCCCCGACGCGCTCCTCGAATCCGAGCTGTTCGGCCACGAGAAGGGCGCCTTCACCGGGGCGGTGGCCCGGCGCATCGGCAAGTTCGAGGAGGCCTCCGGCGGCACGCTCCTCCTCGACGAGATCTCCGAGATGGACGTCCGCCTCCAGGCCAAGCTGCTGCGGGCCCTGCAGGAGCGGGTGATCGACCGGGTCGGCGGCGACAAGCCGGTGCGGGTGGACCTGCGGGTGATCGCCACCTCGAACCGCAACCTCGCCGAGGAGGTGCGCAAGGGCACCTTCCGGGAGGATCTGCTCTACCGCCTCAACGTGGTGCATCTGCGCCTGCCCGCCCTGCGGGAGCGCCCGGCCGACATCCTCGAACTCGCCGCGCATTTCGCCCGCAAATACGCGGAGGTGAACGGCATCCCGGCCCGCCCGCTCTCGGCGGAGGCGCGCCGCCTCGTCGTCGCCAATCCCTGGCGCGGCAACGTGCGGGAGCTGGAGAACACCCTGCACCGGGCCGTGCTGCTCGCCAGCGGCGCGGAGATCGGCGCGGAGGCGATCCGCAGCCCGGAGGGCGAGGCCCTCGACGGGGGTGCCGGAGCCGCCGTGCGGGCGGTGCAGACCGCGGAGGCCGTCACGCGCGGCCTCGTGGGGCGCACCGTGGCGGAGGTCGAGCGCGACCTGATCCTCGACACCCTGGACCATTGCCTCGGCAACCGCACCCATGCGGCGCGGATCCTCGGCATCTCGATCCGCACCCTGCGCAACAAGCTCAACGAGTACATGCAGGCCGGCATCACGGTGCCGGAGCCGGGCCAGGCGCGGGCGATCGCCGCCTATGGCTGACGGCATCCGCGACGCGACGGCTCCCCGCCGCGCCGCCGGGCCCTCACTGCCGGTAGTGCTGGATGCGCGTCGTGCGCAGGCCCGCGAGGCCGTGCTGCTCGATCGAGTACTGCCAGCTCAGGAATTCCTCGGTGGTCAGGGTGTAGCGCTGGCAGGCCTCCTCGAGGCTCAGGAGCCCGCCGCGGACGGCCGCCACCACCTCGGCCTTGCGCCGGATCACCCACCGGCGGGTGTTGGTCGGGGGAAGGTCCGCGATCGTCAGCGGGCTTCCATCGGGCCCGATGACATACTTCACCCTCGGGCGGTGCGGTTCGGTCATGATACGCTCTTACACTCGACTGACCTGTCACGATTCAGGCTAGCCAGCCGCGTTTAAGATTGCTTGAATCCGATTCTTAGGATCTGATTCGTGTGCGTAACCCTGTGGATCACGCCCCCGCCGCGGCGCCGCCGATGGCCTGGAGGCTGCTCAGGGGCACCTCGCGGCCGCCGACGCTCAGCATCGGCTCCGAGCCGGTCACGTCCACGCTCTCGATCTCGCCCGTCACCGTCGTGTCGACCGAGACGCTCTGGCCCGTGGCATCCACCGCCTGGACCTTGAGGGTGTAGGTGCCGTCCGGCGCCGTGAGGCCGGTGGAGGTGCGCCCGTCCCAGGTGAAGCTCTGGCTGCCGCTCGTCAGGGCCTTGGTCTGGGTGGCGACGACGTTGCCCTTGGCGTCCGTGATCGTCAGCGTCGCCTTGGTGGCCGCCCGTGCGGCGTTGAGCGTCCAGGCCGCCGTGCCGGTGCCGTCCGATCCCTTGGAGAGGGTGGCGGTGGTGCCGTTCGCCGTCACGGTCTTGCCGACGAGCCCCGCCGCATTGGCGGCGGCCGAGGCCTTGCTGGCGGCGAGCAGGGTGTCGAGGCGGTCGTTGGTCTTGAGCTGCTGCTCGACCGAGGCGAACTGCACGAGCTGCTGCGTGAACTGGTTGGTGTCGAGGGGATCGAGGGGGTTCTGGTTCCGGAGCTGCGTGGTGAGCAGCGTCAGGAACTGGTTGAAGTTGCCCGCGATGGTGGCGGCGTCGCTCGCCGTCGACGAACCGGTGCCGCTCGTTCCCGAGAGCGCGTTGCTGACGCTGGAGGCCATGGGGATCCCGTCGGGCTGAGCATCCTGCGCCGGTCACCGGTGCGGCGGCGACGATGATGCGGAAACAAGACGCTGAGCAGCATCGCCTGACGCGATTCCACTCAGATGCGGATGTCGAGCCCGAGCCGGCCGGAGCGCAGCACGGGGGTGAGCGGAACCGGTTCGGGATCGGGGGCGTCGGCCCCGATCCCCGCGCCCGGCCCCGGGGGGGCGGATCCGTCGCGGCCGGCCCGGCCCTGGCCGCCCGATCCGTCCTGGAGCGAGAAGCTGAGCGCCGCATCCGTGCCCGAGAAGCCCGCCTGCGCCAGGGCCTGCTGCAGGCTGCCCGCGTCGCGCTGGAGCAGGGCCAGCGTCTCGGGCCGCTCCACCGCGAGATGCGCCTTCACGCCGTGCTCGCGGTCGAGGTCGAGACTCACCTGGATCCGGCCGAGATCGGCCGGGTCGAGGCGGATCTCGAAGTGGCTGCTCCCGGCGAGCGAGCGCAGGCCGATGGTCATCGGCACGGCGGCGAGCGGCATCGGCGGCGGCGGCGGGGCCTCGGCGGCCGGCGCGGCGCTCCCCGTCGCGGCGGACGCCCCCGCGGAGGATGTGCCCGCGGTCACGCCTCCGGGCGGCGGGCCCATGGCGGGCGTGCCGGCCGCGGAGGCATCCGCCAGAGCGGCCGCGAAGCCCGGCGCGGCTGCGGCGGCCTCCATCCCTGCGGCCTTGCCGTCACCGGCGGCGGTCGGGACCCCATCATCCCCCTTGGCTCCGCCCGCCCGGGCCGCCGCGTCGTCCGACTCGGCCCCTCCGGAGGCGCCGGGGGAAGGCGGCGGCGATGCGGGGGGCTGCATGGGTTGGGCGGTGACCTCCGGCTGGCCGCCGCTCCCGTCCTGCGCGCGCTCGTCCGTCTCGGAGGCGTCGCGCTCCTTCGTATCCTTGACGTCCTTGCCGGCCTCCGCGGAGACGGTGCCGGCAGCGGCATCCGTGGCCTTGTCCGAATTGGCGGCCGTGCTGCGATCCGCTCGGAGACGATCCTTTTGGAGATGATCCGCTTGGCGCGCGGCGGCCCGGTCCGCCGTCTCGGCCGCCTGGGACCGCGCATGCGCGGCCTCGGCGCGGCGCGACGCCGCGTTCTGCGCGGCGGTCTCCCGCCGGGCCTGCGCGCCGGCCGAGCGCGTCCGGTCCGCCGATGACCGGGCCGTCTCCTCGGCGCGGGCCTGCTGCTGCACGACGCGGAAGGGCGCTTCCGGACCGGAGGCGCGCCGCGCGAGGCCGCGCGGGCTCTCCCGCACGACCGCATGAACCCCCTCGCCCGTTCCCGTCACAGCCATGCCGAACCACTCCCGGATCACGGCCGGTCACGCAAGGCCGAGGCCAGCCCGGCGCAAACGCAAACATCTGAAAAATCTAGGCAATTGAAGGAAGCCCGCGGGCCCGCCGCGGCCCCTGAGAGGATCTTGCCGCGCACCCGGCAGAACCTGCCGGGTGCGGGTCGGTCACGGCACCCTGGCAGAACGGCCATTCCATCACTATAGACAGGGCGCGCAGCGCCGTTGCCAGAAGCGGGCCCGCGGCCGCGCCGCACCGAAGCCGCCCGCCCTCAAGACGATGAACTCGCTCGATCTGCCCAAGGCCCCGCAGGACACCCGCGTCGTGGTGGCGATGTCGGGCGGCGTCGATTCCTCGGTCGTCGCCGGGCTGCTCAAGCGCGAGGGCTACGACGTCGTCGGCATCACGCTCCAGCTCTACGACCACGGCGCGGCCACGCACCGCCGCGGCGCCTGCTGCGCGGGCCAGGACATCCACGACGCGCGCCGGGCCGCCGAGACCCTCGGCATCCCGCACTACGTGCTCGACTACGAGGACCGCTTCCGCGAGGCGGTGATCGACCGCTTCGCCGACAGCTACATCCACGGCGAGACGCCGGTCCCCTGCGTCGAGTGCAACCGCTCGATCAAGTTCCGCGACCTCCTCGCCACCGCCCTCGACCTCGGGGCGGACGCCCTGGCGACGGGCCACTACGTGGCGAGCCGGCCGCTCCCCGGCGGCGGGCGGGCGCTCTACCGCGCCCTCGATCCGGCCCGCGACCAGAGCTACTTCCTCTACGCGACGACGCCCGAGCAGCTCGACGTGCTGCGCTTCCCCCTCGGCGAGCTGCCCAAGGACGAGACCCGGCGTCTCGCCCGCGACCTCGGCCTCGCCATCGCCGACAAGCCCGACAGCCAGGACATCTGCTTCGTGCCCCAGGGCCGCTACCAGGACGTGATCGCCCGGCTGCGGCCCGATGCGGTGCGCCCGGGCGACATCGTCCATCTCGACGGCCGCACCCTCGGGCACCACGACGGCATCATCGGCTTCACGGTCGGCCAGCGGCGGGGCCTGAAGCTCGCCACCGGCGAACCCCTCTACGTCGTGCGCCTCGATCCCGAGAACGCCCGCGTGGTGGTGGGCCCGCGCGAGGCGCTCGCCACCTCGGTGATCCGCCTCGCGGAGACCAACTGGCTCGGCGACGGCCCCCTCACCGGACTCGACGGCCTGCCGGTCGCCGTGCGGGTGCGCTCCACCCGGGAGCCGCGGCCCGCCACCCTGCGCTGGAACCGCGCCGCGGCGAGCGCCGAGGTGGTGCTGGCCACCCCCGAGGACGGGGTCTCGCCGGGCCAGGCCTGCGTGATCTACGCGGATGACGGGCCGCGCGCGCGGGTGCTCGGCGGCGGCACCATCCTGCGGGTCGAGGCGGCGCAGCGCGAGGCGGCGTGATCAGCCTTCGGCCGAACCGCCGCGCGCGGCTCCGCTTGGATTTTTGCTGCCGCATCATCGCCGCCGCCGAACCGGCGCTTCAGTGAATGATGCTTAGGAGAGACACGGGACCATGTTGAGCGAGCCGCGGGCGGGGGGGCCCACCACCGCCTTGATGCGCAAGGCCTATGCGCGCTGGGCGCCGGTCTACGACGTCGTGTACGACAAGCTGACCGAGCCCGCCGCGCGCGATGCGGTGACGGTCGCCATGGCCAACGGGCCGCGCATCCTGGAGGCCGGGGTCGGCACCGGCCTGTCCCTCGGCTACTACCCGGCCTCCTGCGAACTCTACGGCGTCGACCTCTCGCAGGACATGCTGAAGCGGGCGGCCCAGAAGGTCCGCCGCCGCGGCCTCGCCCACGTCAAGGGCCTGCAGGTGATGGATGTCTGCCGGCTCGGCTACGCGGATGCGACCTTCGACGCGGTGGTGGCGCAGTTCCTGATCACCCTGGTGCCCGATCCCGAAGGGGCCCTCGACGAGTTCCTGCGCGTGCTGCGCCCGGGCGGCGAGATCGTGCTCGCCAACCATTTCGGGCAGGCCGACGGCGCGATGGCCCGGGTCGAGGAGATCGTGGCGCCGCTCTGCTCGAAGATCGGCTGGAGTTCGGACTTCAAGGCCGCGCGCATCGAGGCCTGGGCGGCCCGGCGCGGGGTCGCCGTGATGGGCCTGCGGCCGACCTTCCCGGGCGGCTTCTTCAAGATCATGCGCCTGCGCAAGGCGGCGTGAGCCGCGGGATGAGCCGCATGGGCGCGCAGGAGCCGGGACCGCCCGCCGACGAGCCCGGGCCGGAGGCGGTGGCCCGGCCGCCCTGGCGGCGCTGGCTGCGCGTGCTGCCCCTCGTCGCCCTGGTGCTGGTCTCGATCGGCCTCGTCGCGGGCGGCGCCGCGCAGTGGTTCAGCCTCGACCGGCTGCTCGCCTCGCGCGCCTGGGCGCTCGGAGTGGTGGAGGAGGACCGCCTGCGGGCGATGGCCCTCGCCTCCGGTCTCTATATCGGCATCGTGGTGGTCTCGGTGCCGGTCTCGGTCTTCATGACCATGCTGTGCGGCTTCCTGTTCGGCACGGTGCCGGGGGCGCTGCTCGCCATCTCCTCGTCCACGACGGGGGCGGTCATCGTCTTCTCGATCGGCCGCACGGCGGCGGGCGAATGGCTCCTGCGCAACACCGGCAAGCGGCTCAACCGGCTCGCCGCGGGCTTCCGGCGCGACGCCTTCTCCTACGTGCTGTTCCTGCGGCTGCTGCCGCTGTTCCCGTTCTGGATGACCAATCTCGGCCCGGCCATCTTCGGGGTCCCCCTGCGCACCTTCGCGCTCGCGACCCTGATCGGGATCTCGCCCGGGGGCTTCATCTACGCCGCGACGGGCGCGCGGATCGAGGCGGTGGTGGCGGCCCATCAGGATGCGCGGGCGGCCTGCCTCGCCGCCGCCGGCACCGATTGCGAGCGCGCCCTCTCCCTGCGCTCGGTGATCACCCCGGAACTCGTCGCGACGCTCGTCGCCCTCGGCGCCCTGGCGCTGCTCCCGGTCGTGGTGCGGCGGCTGCGCCGCAGTCCCAAGGCGGTCCCCTGCGACGATTGACAACGCGGTTCGCCATGGGCGTTCTCGCCTAATCTGCCTCACGTCGCCGATGCCGGCGGCTGCCGGGAGGATCGGACCATCGTGCGCCTCGCCGATGCCCTGCGGGAGCGGAACGCCCCGGCCGGCGCCGCCAGCCGGTTCGGCCTGTCGGGCCGGCTGCTGCTGCTCACGATCCTGTTCGTGCTCCTGGCCGAGATCCTGATCTACGTGCCGAGCGTCGCCAATTTCCGCCGCACCTGGCTGTCGGACCGGGTCGCGGCGGCGCAGGTGGCGGCCCTCGCCCTCGATGCCGCCCCCCAGCAGAAGGTCTCGGACGACCTCGCCCGGCGGCTGCTGACCGGGGTGGGGGCGCGGGCGATCGCGCTCAGGGCCGGCGGCACCCGCCGCCTCATCACCGTGACGGAGATGCCCTCCGAGGTGAGCGAGACGGTGGACCTGCGCGACACCGACTGGGCGGACCTGATCGCCGGGGCGTGGCACACCCTCCGCCAGGCTGAGACCGCACCGATGCGCGTGGTGGGCCACGGCATGGACGGGGTCGAGTTCGTCGAGATCGTCATCGACACGGCTCCGTTGCGCGAGGCGCTGATCGCCTTCTCGTGGCGGATCCTGCTCACCTCGCTGGTGATCTCGGGCATCACCGGGGGGCTGGTGTTCCTCGCCCTCCAGGTCTCGATCGTGCGCCCGGTCCTGCGCCTGACGCGCAACATCGCGGCCTTCGCGGATGATCCGGAGGACGCCTCGCGGCTCATCGCGCCCTCCTGGCGCACCGACGAGATCGGGCTCGCCGAGACCGCGCTCGCCCGCATGGAGACCGTGCTCGCCGGGGAGCTGCGCCAGAAGCGGCGCCTGGCCGATCTCGGCCTGTCGGTGAGCAAGATCAATCACGAGCTGCGCAACCTGCTCACCACGGCGCAGCTGCTCGGCGACCGCCTGGAGGCGACCGCCGATCCGGCGGTGCAGCGGGTGGCGCCGCGCCTGATGGCGACGCTCGGCCGGGCGATCCGCTACTGCGAGGCGACGCTGGCCTATGGCCGGGTCGCCGAGCGCGTGCCGGAGCGCCGGCTGACGCCGCTGAAGCCGATCCTGGCCGACGCCCTCGATCTCGCCGGGAACCTGCCGGCGGCGGTGCGGCTGGAGGCGCGCACGCCCGACGACCTGATGGTCGATGCCGACCCCGACCAGCTCTCGCGGGTGGTCATCAACCTCGTGCGCAACGCCGTGCAGGCGCTGGCGCTCGCCGGCACCGCCGGGGGCGCCCCGCCCCTCGTCACCATCACGGCGGCGCGCGAGGGATCCGTCGTGACGGTCCTCGTCGCCGACAACGGCCCGGGCCTGCCCGAGCGGGCGCGGGCGAATCTGTTCTCGCCCTTCCAGGGGGCGGCCCGCCCCGGGGGCACCGGGCTCGGCCTGCCGATCGCCGCGGAGCTGACGCGCCTCAACGGCGGCACGCTCAGCCTCGACGAGACGCGGGTGGGCGCCCGGTTCCGGATCACCCTGCCGGACCGGGTGTGATCCGGTTTCCGGACGATCACTTTCGGAAACCGGATCACGAGCCCGCGCGGCGCCTGAGCGAGGCCGGTTTCCGCATCGCGAAGCGATCATCCGGAAACCGTATGAGGCGGGCCCGCCGGCTTGCGGCATCGGCCGCCCGAACCGGCTTGGAGGGCTTCGTTAACCCTGTTTCTTAAGATCGTGGAAACGAAAATGCGCCACGCGGCCAATCGTTTGCCGCCGGTTCTTCCAGCGCCCTAAACCCGCAGGTCGAGGCGGTACGCGTAGGCGTCGCCGCGGAACAGGCCCTCGACGTACTCGATCATCCGGTCGTCGCGGGCGTAGGAGCGCCGCTTGATCAGCAGGCAGGGGCGCGGCTCGGGGAAGCCGAACACCGCGCAGGCCTCCGCGTCGGGCATCGCCGCCTCGATCGTCTGCTGGCAGCGCACCAGACCGGCCCCCGCCTCGCCGAGCAGGGCGTAGACCGACCCGCTCAGATCCGCCTCCGCCAGGAGCGGCGCCGCCGTCAGGTCGTACCACGCGACCTCCCGCGACAGCGGGATGCCGTCGCCCTTGCGGATGCGCACCAGCCGCAGGAACTCCGCCTGCCTCGGGCGGCCGAACAGCTCCGCCAGGGCGGGATCGCGCACCACGATCCGCTCCAGGATCTCCGAGGAGGGCACGCGGCCGATCTCGCGCATCTCCTCCGTGAAGCCCTTGAGCCGGTCCATGCCGGGGCTGAGCCGGGCGCGGCCGGCCTCGACGATGTAGCCGAGCCGCCCGTGCGCGCTCAGGTAGCGCTGGCGGCGCAGCGTGTCGTAGCAGCGCTGCACCGTGGTGCGGCTCACCCCCATCGCCTCGGCGAAGGCGCGCTCGGCGGGCAGGGTGATGCCGGCCGCCAGCGTGCCGTCCTCGATCAGCGCGCGCAGCTGCTCCTCCAACTGTTGGTAGAGCGGCTTCGCCGTGTCCTGGCGCAGCTGGACGAGGCTCGGCAGCGACGGGGCCGCCGGGCCGCGGCCCCAGTGGATGCTCTCGGTCTTGCCGTCAGGCATGGGGCGCAGCGTCGGTCGGGAGGCCCGCCATGACAACCGGCGCCGGACATGCTGTCGTGCCGGTTGCAGGCCGGAGGGAGGACATCGCCGTGACCGATGAGGGCGTGACCGACATGGGGGAGGATCCGGACCTGTTCGTCCTGGGAAGCTTCGTCGCGGCCTGTTCTGCCACGGTTGCGCGGCTGCCGCGACCCGGCGAGACGCTGGAGGCGGGATCATTCCGCCTCGATCCCGGCGGCAAGGGACTGAATCTCGCGGTCGGCGCCCGCCGTCTCGGCGCCCGGGTCGACGGTCTCCTGGCGGTCGGCCGCGATCTGTTCGGGGACATGGCGGAGGCGGCCCTGCGGCGGGCCGGCCTGCCGGCCGCGATGCTGCACCGGACCGACGCCCCCACGGGGGCCGGCATCGGCTTCGTCGATGCGGAGGGCGAGAATTGCATCGCGGTGTTTCCCGGCGCCAATGCCGAACTCGGCCCCGCGGCGGTGGCACGGGCGGCCGGGCGGCTGGTCCGGGCCGGCTTCGTCCTGGCGCAGTTCGAGATCGGCACGGCGCCGGTCGCCGAGGCGTTCCGCCGCGCCCGGGCGGCCGGGGTCGCGACCCTGCTGAACCCCTCGCCCTTCCGGCCGGTCCCGGCGGCGCTCCTCGCCGACACGACGGTGCTGGTCCTCAACGCCACCGAGGCGGCGGCCCTGCGCGACGATCTCGGGCTCCCCGGCGAATCCTGGGAGGCGCTGATCGCGGCGCTGCTGGCGCGGGGGCCCCGCATCGTCGTGGTGACGCTGGGGGCCGGGGGGGCGCTGGCCCGCGAGGCGGACGGCCCGCTCCTCGCGCAGCCCGCCATCCCGGTGACGGCGGTCGACACGATCGGGGCGGGCGACGCCTTCACGGCAGGGCTCGCGGTCGCCCTCGCGGCGGGGCGGCCCCTGGGCGAGGCCCTGCGCGAGGCCGCCGCCTGCGGGGCCTGCGTGGTCGCCCGGCTCGGCGTGTTCGACGCCCTGCCCGACCGGGCCGCCCGCGACGCGCTCCTCGCGGGCGCCTGACGCGCGGCACCCCGCCTCCCGGGCGGGCGGCGGGGCGATCGGATCGGCCGGCGGGGAGCGGCGGTCAGCAGACCGGAACCCGGCGCCAGCCGACCCGATAGCCGTCGGCATCGGGCCGGGAATCCGGCCGGGACGGCGTGGACGGGGTCATGGCGGCGACGGCGCCGGCGAGGGTGGCGGCCGCGGCGGTGAGCGAGGTCCTGCGCATGGCCCGATCTTCCGGGTGGGAGGCGGTGCTGATGGGCGCCCCGCCGGCTGGAACCCATCGGCGGCGTCCGCGCCGTCGATGGATCCTTGAGTAGGGCAGGGAAGGTCCGGCAGCGGTGCGGGGGCGCACGCTTCCGGTTCGGCGGCTCCCGGCGAACGATCGGCGCCGTCCGGAGTTGGTTAAGCCTCGGCACCAACCCGGAGGATGCCATGACCCCGTCCACGCCGTCCCGGCCGGATTCCCGGCCCGATGCCGACGAGCGCATGCCTGGCCAACCCCTCGCCGACCGGGCCGCCGAGGCGGCTCCCGGCCAGCGGCAGCCGGGCGAGGACCTGAAGGCCCGCCAGGACCAACTCCTCGACGAGGCGGTGGAGGAGACCTTCCCGGCGAGCGACCCTATCGCGCCCAAACGCATCACCCGGTGATGTGCATCACCCGGTGAGCGGCGCGCTCACGGGTTGAGCCGCGGCGAGGCCGTCGCGGAGGGATCTCCGCCTGCGCCGAACAGCTTGCGCAGGAAGCCCGGCGCGATCGCCGAGAGCGGGTTCACGGCGACGTTCGGCGCGCTCATCGAGCCCGTGACCGAGAAGTTGATGCCGAACAGGCCCTCGTTGTGCCCGCCCCCGAGCAGCGGGCCGACGATCGGCACCTGCGAGAACACGTTGTTGAGCCCGTAGAGCGGCACGAAGGTGCCGCGAATGTCGGTGGCGTTGCGGCCGGTATCGAGCCAGCCGCCCAGCGTGAAGCCCATGGCCGGCCCGGAGATCGCCGCGTCCGAGAAGTCCACGCGCGTGCCGGTGCGCACGAATTCCGCGCTGAGCCGGTCGAAGCCGACGTCGTTGGTCTCCTGCCGCCGTCCCGGCGAGCGCCCGCCCCGGTCCTCCGGCGCGGGCTCGCCCTGCGCCATGATACGCCCGAGCGCCGGCTCGTCCCGCAGGGTGAAGGAGCGGATCTGTACCGCGCCGGTCTGCGGCCCGTCGTTCATGGTGGTGTGCAGGGCGAGCCGGCCGCCCTGCATGCGCCGGTAGATGTCGAGGAAGCGCAGCACCGCGCCCGCATCGGTGGATTCGGCGGTGAGGACCGGCGTGGTGCTGCGCTCGGCCCGGTTCACCTCGACGCGGACGGAGGCGCCCCGCAGGCGCCCCTGGATCCGGGCCTGCCGCAGGTCGTCGCCGCGCAGGGAGAGCCGGAGGGTGGCGCTCGTCAGGGCCTCGTCGTTGAAGCCGGTGAGGATCGCGAAATTGAGATCCGCGTCGACATCCTTCTGCGCCGCCTCCTTGGCGCCCTTCTTCGGTGCCGCCGTGAGGGCGCGCAGGAAGGGCCGCGCATCCGCCACCCCGCCCTTCAGGGCGAGCTTGTAGACGCCGCCGCTGCGCTCGACCTGTCCGCGCACGTCGTCGCCGGGGGAGAGCTTGAGGCTCGTGAACTCCGCCCGCTCCAGGCCGCCCTCGGCAGAGATCACGGCGCTGCCCCGGGCCGAGACCGGGCCCGCGTCGAGGGCGAGGTCCCTGAGTTCGGTGCCGGCGCCGGTCTCGGTGAGCGCGAAGGTGAGCCGGCCCGGCTTGCCCGCGGCCTTGGTCCAGCCGGGCACCAGCCCGTCGATGGCGGCGCGGGCGAGGTCGACCTCGACCTTGGCGGTGGTCTTGCCGGGGCGGCCCACCGGCACCACGAAGCGCGCCGGCACCGGCCCGGCGAGGGCCGGCGCGGTCGGCAGGCCCCGCCGCGCCCGCGCCGCGTCGTCGAGGACGAGCGCCACCACCGCCTCGCCGGGGACGCCGGCCTTCGGCTGGTGCAGGTCCACATTCATGGGCGCGCCCGAGAGCCTCGCCTCGCCCTTCATGGCGAAGCCGGAGCGGTCGTAGGCGAGGGTGAAGCGGCCGTTCTCCAGCCGGTCCTTGCCCACGAGGCGGTCCACCGCGACGTCGGTGAGGCTGCCCGACATCACCACCGGCAGGTCCGCGATGTCCGGCACCGCTTCGAGGCTCAAGGGGAAGTCGATCCGCAGGTCCGTCTGGCCGCGGACCGTGGCCGGGTCGATCTCGGCCCCGGTGAGGCCGCGGAACAGCTTGGCCTGGAGGAGGGCGGCGAGCGCGTCCGTGCCGCCGGTGAGCCGCAGGCCGATCTGGGCCGTCACCGCGTGCGGCACCGCGTCCTTGATCACGAAGGAGCCGTCCTGGAGGGAGAGCACCCGCCCGTCCGCCATCCGGATCTCCGCGGTGGCGCCGCGGATCGTGGTGTTGCGCCCGGTCACCAGCCCGGAGACGCGTCCGCGGCTCAGGGGCGGCGCGTCCGGCGAGATGGTGAGGCCGCCGCCGCTGACCGCGAAGGCGATCCGCACCGCGCCGTCCGGCATCGGATCGCCGCGGGTGGCGGCCGCGAACTCCGCCTGGGTCATGTCGACGGTGATGTCGAGGCTGTCGAGGCGCCCGCCCCGGAGGTTGTCGACGAGGTAGGTGCGGATCGGCGGCGCGATGTGCTCGGGCCACAGGCGCAGGGCGGTGCGGCCCTCCGCCCGGTCGGCCTGGATGCGCAGGGTGAGGCCGCCCTCGTCCGCGCGGGTGCCGATCGTGCCGGTGATGGTACCGCTCGCGGTCGGCCCCGCCAGGGCGAAGCGCTCGATGACGATGCCGTCGTCGCGCCCCGCGAGCGAGGCTTCGAGCGTGTCGAGCCGGACCGGGGCGTCGCCCTCCACGGCGCCGCGCAGCACCGCATCGCGTCCCGTCAGGGTGGCTCGCCAAGCCGTATCGGCCCCCGCGCCGCTCGCGGCCCACTCGCCCGCAAGCCGCACCGCGTTGCCGGCGCCGCGATAATCCAGCGAATCGAGCTTGAGCGTGCGCCGGGCCTCGTCCCAGTTCGCATCCACCGAGACGCTCTCGATCGTGACCGGGTTGAAATCCTTCTCCTCGATCAGAAAGGTGCCCTCGCTCGACTTGAGCGCGAGGGTCATCGTGTCGAGGCGGGCGCCGTGCATCGCCACCGTGGCCCGGCCGGACAGCTTCACGTCGGTGGTGAGCGGCAGGCGCGACTGGCCGGAGAGCAGCAGCAGGTCGGTGACCGGGAGATCGTCGAGGGTGAGCACCCCGCGGCGGAGCTGGTCCTTCGCCTGCTCGATGTCGCCGCCGAAGCGCCAGGGCCCGTGCGGGCCCATGATGCGCATCTCGAACACCTTGGCGTCCCGCACCGCGTCGCGGGTGAAGAGGCCGTCGACGCGGGGAAACACCGCCCGCTCGGCGCCGCTGTCGTCCGTGAGCGTCAGGCGGGCATTGGTCAGCCGCGCCCGGTCGAGGCTGCCGATCACCCCGGCGGGGTCGAGGACGAGGCTCAGGATCGAGGCCACCGTGGCCGAGAGCGGCGACACGGTGCCCCGGGCGGCGTCGACCACGGGCGGGGTCGGCGGAGGAGCGCCGGTGGGATCCGCCGCCGCCGCGATGGAGCCGTCACGGTGGACGACGGCGTGCAGCTGCAGGTCGCGGAACTCCACCGAGCGCGGCTGGATCGACAGGCTCAGCAGGGGCAGGAGGTCGATGCTGACGAGGGCGAGGGGCGCGCGCACCACGAGCACCCCTTCGGGGTTGCGGATGTCGAGCCCGGTGGTGCGCAGGGCCAGCGCCCCGTCGCGGTCGATCTCGATGGCGCTGTCGCGCAGGTCGACGCTCCAGCCGGGGCCGAGCCGCCCCGCGATGGCGGCGGCGAGCCGGGGCTCCAGCCACGTGAAGCTCATCGGGCCGCTCGACAGGCGCAGATAGGCGAGGCCGCAGCCGAGGCCGAGGAGCAGCGCGACCGCGAGCTTCAGGAGCAGCACGCCCCGCACGCAGCGCCGCACCACCGAGCGCCGCTGGGCGGGGCTCGGCGCCGCCGGGAGCGGAGCGGGGTCGGGATGAGCAGCCTGATCCATGCCTGTCGAAGCCGGAAGATGGGCCTGCGGGACTTGTCCGCCCAGTGTCTCCTCCGTCCGGTTACCCGCGATTAATCGCCTGGCCGCATCCCTGTCGGCCGCCGATGGTCCCGCGGCGCCTGCCTGGACGCAAGCGCGCCTCTACGGCGGTTTCCCCTCGGACCGTCGCGGCGGCCGCGCGGGATCACGAGGCACACCATCATTCGGCCGAAAGGAAGGCACGATGGCCCTGAATCCCGGTGATCCCGCCCCCGATTTCTCTCTGCCGGCCACCGGTGGCGAGACGATCAGCCTCACCTCCCTCAAGGGACGCAAGGCGGTCCTGTACTTCTATCCGAAGGACGACACGAGCGGCTGCACCCTCGAAGCGAAGGCGTTCAACGACCTGCGCGACGCTTTCGCGGCCGCCGACACGGTGGTGATCGGGATCTCGCCCGATCCGATGAAGAGCCACGACAAGTTTCGCGAGAAGTACGGGCTCGATTTCCCGCTCGTCTCGGACGAGGAGAAGGCGATGCTTCAGGCCTACGGCGTCTGGGTCGAGAAGAGCATGTACGGGCGCAAGTACATGGGGGTGGAGCGCACCACCGTGCTGATCGGCCGCGACGGCCGCATCGCGCAGGTCTGGCCGAAGGTGAAGGTGCCGGGCCATGCCGATGCGGTGCTGAAGGCGGCCCGGGCGCTCTGAGGGACCGGCGGTGCGGTGCCGCGGGTTTCCCCCGCTCCCCGCAGGCGGCATGGCTGTCGGGCGCGCGATGGTCGCCGCGTGCCTTCCGGCGACGCCGCTCACCCCTCTCGGGTGCCGGCTCGTCAGCGGAGCGAATCCGGAGCGCGCACCGCTCCTCACCCGAAAGCGTCTCTAATGCGGTTTCTTGGCGATCCGTTCAGCGTAGCGATGGTGTCTCATGCAGGACCGCTATCGGCCACGCTGAACGGATCAGCTGAAAACCGCATAACGCCTTGATTGTGTTCAGCACCAAGAAGCGGTGCCGCTCGGCGCCTTCATCCGCCGCTCCGGCGCGGAGCCCAAGCTATCAGGATGATCGGCAAGAGCGTGCCGCGGCATCATCGCCACTCCCCGATCGGTCCGGCGCCGTACGCTTTGGCGGTTCCTTAACCTTAACGGGCTGAACTCCGCGGCACGTCCCCGGAACACCCGATGTCCTCACCCTCCTCCCGACCCGGTGCCCGCCCCCGTCCCCTCCCCGTCACGGAGACGGAGGTCTGGGTGGTCCGGCGGCGCACCGCCGCGGTGGCGGGATCGCTCCTCGTCCTCCTGGCTTTCTGGGCGAGCGCCGCCACGTGGTTCATCGTCTTCCACGACGATGCGCTCGCGCAGTTCATGGCTCGTCAGAGCGCCCTGCAATACGCCTACGAGGAGCGGGTGAGCGCGCTGCGCGCCCGCCTCGACCGGGTGGCGACGCAGAAGCTCCTCGAACAGGACGGCGTCGAGACCCGCGTCGCCGAGCTGGCGAGCCGGCAGGTCGCCCTGGAGAACCGGCAGGCGATGCTTCTCGGCCTGACCGAGGCGGGGGGCGAGGCGCCGCCGCGCGATCCCGCCGTCGCCACGGGCGCCCTCCCCGGCCGGACCGCACCCGCGAGGCCGGCCCCGATACCGGTTCCCTCGCCCGAGTCGCTCGGCCTGCGCAGCGAGGTGCAGGGCCCGGCCGCGCAGCCGGGGCTGTCCCTGCGCGTCGCCGGGCTCGCCGCCGGGCTCGCCGCGGTGGCGGCCCAGCAGGACCTCGCCGTGGATCGGATCCTGCGGAGCAGCCACGGCGAGGCCGCACGCCTGCGCCGCATCGTGGCGGATCTCGGCCTCGATCCCGCCCGCTTCGCAGCGCCCCGCCCCGCCGGCCTCGGCGGGCCGCTGGTGCCCGTGGGCGCGGGGGCGTTCGAGACGGCGCTGCTCCAGGCGCAGCGCAGCATCGGCGAGCGCGACGACCTGCGGCGGATCGTCCGGAGCCTGCCCCTCGCGCGGCCCACGCTCGTCGATGCGGGCCTGTCGAGCCAGTACGGCTACCGGGTCGACCCGTTCACCCGGGGCCTCGCCCTCCACACGGGCGTGGACCTGAAGGCCGAGTACGGCGCCCCGGCCCGGGCGGCGGCGGCCGGCACGGTGGTGTCGACGGACTATGCGGGCGGCTACGGCAACATGGTCGAGATCGACCACGGTCACGGAATCGCGACCCGCTACGCCCATCTCTCGGCCTTCACCGTGTCGCCGGGCCAGACCGTGGAGGCGGGCCAGATCGTCGGCCGCGTCGGCTCGACCGGCCGCTCCACGGGAGCGCATCTCCATTACGAGACCCGCATCGACGGCGAGCCGGTGGATCCGACGCGCTTCCTGCGGGCGGGCACCGTGGTGCTCGCCGCGCGCTGACCGTCGCGGCTTTCGTCCGGAGCCCCGTCAGTCGATGTCCTCGACGGCCTCGGCCCCGCCATAGACGCGCTGGGCGAGCGAGGATTCGATGAAGGGGTCGATGTCGCCGTCGAGCACATCGTCCGGGCTGGTGGACTGGGCGCCCGTGCGCAGGTCCTTCACGAGCTGGTAGGGCTGCAGCACGTAGGAGCGGATCTGGTGGCCCCAGCCGATGTCGGTCTTCGACGCGGCCTCGGCATTGGCCTTCTCCTCCCGCTTCTTCAGCTCCAGTTCGTAGAGCCGGGCGCGCAGCATGTTCCAGGCGGTGGCCCGGTTCTTGTGCTGCGAGCGCTCCTGCTGGCAGGCCACCACGATCCCGGTGGGGATGTGGGTGATGCGCACGGCCGAATCCGTGGTGTTCACGTGCTGGCCGCCCGCGCCCGAGGAGCGGTAGGTGTCGATGCGGCAGTCCGACTCCTTCACCTCGATGGTGATGCGGTCGTCGATGACCGGGTAGACCCAGACGCTCGCGAAGCTGGTGTGGCGCCGCGCGTTCGAATCGTAGGGCGAGATGCGCACCAGCCGATGCACGCCCGACTCGGTCTTGAGCCAGCCATAGGCGTTGTGGCCCTTGATGAGCAGCGTGGCGCCCTTGATGCCGGCTTCCTCGCCCTCGGACCACTCGACGATGTCGACCTTGTACTTCCGGCGCTCGGCCCAGCGGGCATACATGCGCTGGAGCATGTTGGCCCAGTCCTGGCTCTCGGTGCCGCCGGCCCCCGCATGGACTTCGAGGTAGGTGTCGTTCCCGTCGGCCTCGCCCGCGAGCAGGGTCTCGATCTGGCGGCGCGCGGCCTCGGCCTGCACGGCGCGGATCTGCTCCTCGCCCTCGCGGATGCTGGCCTCGTCGCCCTCCATCTCGCCGAGCTCGATCAGGGTGGCGCCGTCCTCCAGCCCCTGCTCCAGGCGCCGGATGGCGGAGACCGCCTCCTCGAGGTCGTTGCGGTCGCGCATGACCTTCTGGGCCGCCTCCGGGTCGTTCCAGAGATCGGGGTCCTCCGAGCGGGCGTTCAGCTCCGCGAGGCGCTTATCGGCAGTATCCCAGTCAAAGATGCCTCCTCAGCAGTCCGATCGACTGCTTGGCGGCATCCGAGAGTTGTTCGATCTCGGCGCGCATCTCGTGTGACGGTCGTTGGTGAGGTGGGTGGCGGTGATAGCGTCCCGGCCCGCCGGTGTAAACGGAGGCGCGACTCGCTGACGTCCGACCGGGGACACATCCCCGGCGAGCCCGGTCGCAAGCCGCAGCGGGCGAGCGGCGATGACGGCCCGGGCCTTCTGATCCTCGAGCCGGCGCTCCCGCTTCCGGAACGTCGCGGTCCGCTTCAGGTGGATCGTACGGCCCGTGACGCGCGGGCCGGACGGGGAGGTGCGTCAGTACAACCCACCCGCCTGCGCCGCGCGGTCCGCGTCCGGCGGCGGGGCGCCGGGGGCGGGCTGCTGGGCCGCGGGCGGCGCCGAGTAGCTGTCGGGCGGCGCGGTGCCGGGCTTGAAGGCCTCCAGGACGCCGCCCTCGCTGCCGCCCGCGCGGGTGCCGGTGGCGAGGTTGACCCGGATCAGCTTGATGCCCGGCGGCACCCGGAAGGGTGTCGGCGGCTTGTCGGCCAGCGCGGCCTTCAGGAAGTCCCGGGCGATCGGCGCCGCGAGCCCGCCGCCGGTGGCGCGGTCGCCCAGCGAGCGCGGCTTGTCGAAGCCGAGATACACCCCCACCGCGAGGTCCGGCGAGAAGCCCACGAACCACGCGTCCTTGGCGTCGTTGGTGGTGCCGGTCTTGCCCGCGAGCGGCTTGCCGATCTCCTTCAGGATCGTCGCCGTGCCGCGCTGCACGACGCCCTCCATGATCGAGACCATCTGGTAGGCGGTGAGCGGGTCGAGCACCTGCTCGGATTCGTCCACCAGCTTCGGCTCGTCCTGGCCCGACCACTTCTCGGCGTCGCAGCCGATGCACTTGCGGTTGTCGTGCCGGTAGATCGTCTCGCCGGTGCGGTCCTGGATGCGGTCGATCAGGGTCGGGCGGATGCGCCGCCCGCCGTTGTCGAGCATCGAATAGGCCGTGACCATGCGCATGACCGTGGTCTCGCCGGCGCCGAGCGACATCGGCAGCACCGGGAGCATGTCGTCGTAGACCCCGAAGCGGCGGGCGTACTCGGCGATCAGCGGCATGCCGATGTCCTTGGCGAGCCGCACGGTCATCAGGTTCTTCGAGTGCTCGATCCCGTAGCGCAGGGTGTGGGGGCCGCCCGACTTGCCGTCGTAGTTCGAGGGCGTCCAGGCCTCCTGGCCCGGTCCCGCCTCGATCGTGATCGGCGTGTCGAGCACGATCGAGGACGGCGTGTAGCCGTTGTCGAGGGCCGCCGAGTAGACGATCGGCTTGAAGGAGGAGCCCGGCTGGCGCATCGCCTGGGTGGCGCGGTTGAACTCGCTCTCGTCGAAGGAGAAGCCGCCCACCATGGCGTGCACGCGGCCCGTATGCGGGTCCATGGCGACGATGGCGCCGGAGATCTCGGGCACCTGCCGCAGCCGGTAGGTGTTGGCCGCCCCGTCCATGCGCTCGACGTAGACGACGTCGCCCGCGCTCAGCGCCGAGGCGATGCCCCGCCCGGTCCAGCGCACGCCCTCGGCGGTGATGATCCCGGTCTCGCGGTCCTTCGAGACCTGCCCCGAACTCTCCTTGCGCGGCTGCAGGCCGATCTGCGCCCGGCCGCCGGCGGTGTCGAGCACCACGGCGAGGCGCCAGGGCTGCACGTCGCCGAGCGCCGGCACCCCGGCCACCGCCTGGCCCCAGTCGCGGCCGGCGAGGTCGATCCTCGCCTGCGGCCCGCGCCAGCCGCGCGCCTGGTCGTAGCGCACGAGCCCGTCGACCAGCGCCTTGCGGGCCTGGGCCTGCATCTTCGAGTCGAGGGTGGTGCGCACCGACAGGCCGCCCTCGTAGAGCTTCTTCTCGCCGTAGCGCTCGGAGATCTCCCGGCGCACCTCCTCGGCGAAGTAGTTCGCGTTGGCGGTATTGGGCGAGACGCTGCGCGGGTTGACCCCGAGCGGCAGCTTGCGCTCGGCCTCGGCCTCCTCGCGCGTGATGTAGCCGTTCTGGGCCATCAGGCCGATGATCTCGTTGCGCCGCGCGAGCGCCGCCTGGGTCTTGCGGAACGGATGGTAGTTGTTCGGGCCCTTGGGCAGGGCCGCCAGATAGGCCGCCTCGTGGATGGTCAGCTCGTGCACCGACTTGCCGAAATAGTCGAGCGCGGCCGCCGCGATCCCGTGCAGGTTGCGGCCCGGCACGATCGTGCCGAGGAAAATCTCGTTGAGGTAGAGTTCGAGGATCTTGTCCTTGGAGTAGGTCGACTCGATGCGCAGCGCGATGAGCGCCTCGCGGACCTTGCGGTCGATGGTCTGCTCGCTGGAGAGCAGGAAGTTCTTGGCGACCTGCTGGGTGATGGTCGAGGCACCCTGCTTCTTGCCGCTCGACGCGTTGGTGAGGATGGCCCGGACGATGCCCTCCGGGTCGATGCCGCCGTGCTTGTAGAAGTTCTTGTCCTCGGCCGACAGGAAGGCCGCGACGACGATCTTCGGCATCGCCTGGATCGGCAGGTAGAGCCGGCGCTCGCGGGCGTATTCGGCAAGCAGGCTGCCGTCCGCCGCGTGCACGCGGGTCATGACCGGCGGCTCGTAATTGGCGAGCGCGGCGTGATCCGGCAGATCCTGGGAGTACTTCCAGTAGAAGTAGCCTCCGACCGCGGCGCCCGCGACGAAGACCATCGCGGCGATGCTGAACAGGAAGCCGAAGAAGCGAAGGACAAAGCGCATCCGAACCCGATCCGTCGATGATGAGCCGCAGGGGCCTCAGGCCGCGCCGCGGTCGCGATATCCCCATACCACCGCCCCGGCGCGTGCGCCGCGGCGAGGGTTGCGGGGAATCGAGGCGCCGACGAGCGCCCATCGACACGGGATCTATGGTGAAACTGGGGCGGGTCCCGTCGCGGCCCGCCTGGCATAGGCGGGGCCGAAGCCGGGGGCGACCCGGCCGGCGAAGAAGGTCTCGATCGCCTCCGCCATCCGGCCGGTGACCTTCGTGCGCCATTCCTCCGAGAGCAGGAGGTCGAGGTCGCGCTTGCTCGACAGGTAGCCGAGTTCGACGAGGACCGAGGGCACGTCGGGGGAGCGCAACACCCGGAACCCGGCCTCGCGATGGGGCTTGGCGCTCATCTCCATCACCCGGTCGAGCTGGCCGAGCAGCCCCTGCGCGAAGCGGGCCGAGAAGCTGCGGGTCTCGCGCAGGGTGAGTTCCTGGAGGATGTCGGCCACGTCGCCCGGGCCCTCGGCGCTGTCGGCGCCGGCCGCTTGGTCGGCCTTGTTCTCGCGGTCGGCGAGGCGGGCCGATTCCGCGTCGGTGGCCTTCTCGGAGCCGGTATAGATGGTGGCGCCGCGCACCTGCGGGGCCGCCGAGATCGAATCGGCGTGGATCGACACGAACAGGTCCGCCCGGGCCTCGCGGGCGATGCGCACCCGCTCGGACAGGGGCACGAAGACGTCGCTGTCGCGGGTCATCCGCACCCGCACCTTGCCGCCCTCCTCGAGCCGCCGCACCAGCTCGCGCGCGACCCCGAACACGATGTCCTTCTCGAAGGCGCCGTTCGTCGCGATCGCCCCCGGATCCGTGCCGCCATGGCCCGCATCGACGATGACGAGCGGGCGGCTGTCGCCCGGATTGGCCGGCACGGCCTTCGCGGCGGCCGGCGGCTCGGGGGCGACGGCGGCGCGGCGGAAGCCGTCGCGGTCGGTGCGGGCGAGGTCGATGGTGAGGAGCGTGGCCCCGTCCCGCTGGCGCGGCGCCGTGGCGACCCGGGCCACGGCGGCGGTCTGGGCGAGGTCGATCACGATGCGCGAGCGCCCCGGCGCGAACAGCCCGTAGCGGAAGGAGGCGACGAGCCCCTCGCGGCGGCGGCCGGTCTCCGGCGGCAGCTGGAAGTTCACCTCCGGCAGGTCGATGATGGCCCGGTCGGGCCGCTCCATCACGAAGGCCCTGGCCTCGACGGGGCGCGACAGCACCACGCTGAGCCGGGTGCCGCCCTCGGGCGCGGGCCCGACCTCGGCGGCGATCGCCACCGCCGGCGCCTCCCCGGCCCGTGCGGGCGCGGCGCACAGCCACGCCGTCGCCAGGACGGCGAGCACTGCCGGCCTAAGGCCGGCGCAGGACAGGAAGCGTGCGGCGCGTCTCGGCATGGGCTCCGCGCGAATCAAGGGGTCAGGTCCGGTTAGGCGATAACCGGGCCATGGTTAACGCGCGGCAAAGCTCCTGCGTGCCGTTGAGCGTGCGTTGTTGCTCCCGTGGCACAGCCGGCGGCGCGCCCGGCCGTCGCTCAGGAGCAGACCTGGCCGGAACTCGAGGGCTGCCGAATCGTCCGGGGGCGGCTCCGCGGCGAATGCGCCACTGACCGACGTCATCCTGGTGACGGACGGGGCCGACGATCTGCGTCCGTCCGGCCTCCACGCGGGCTGCGCCGACGTGGACTGGCCCTCGGCCTGTTCATCGCTGAAGAGCGCGGGGATCCAGGTGGCGACCATCCAGGCCTCTCACACCGCCTATGGCGACAGCGGCGGCCCCCACGACACCGACGTCAGGCCGGTCGCGGGCCGGTTCGGTGACGCCTTCGCCAGCTGCGCCTCGTCGGCGTCGCTCAACATGCGGGCCTCAGACGGGCCCGCGATCGTCACGGCGGCCCAGCGGCGTCGACAGCAGATCGCCGCCACGAACCTCCGGCTGACCAATTGAGGCGAGACCCCGCCACCAGGGCGACCGCCTCGGCGATTGCCCGGCTCCCTCGCGGATCCGGCTTGCCAATCGGGCTCAACCCTCTGTAATGGTATCGACCCCTGCCCGTCGCCGCCGGTTTCCGTCGCGGCCCGCGGGCCTGTCCGGGCTCGCTGCGAGCCCCGCGCCAGGTCCGTCGCCGGCTCACCGCCGGACGGTTCGGCCCCGAGCCGGGCGGGTGTCGTCTTCGCCAGCGGTGGCGCCCTGTTGAGAGGCGTCGCCGCCATTCTATCGCCGGTCGGCCTCCCCGCGAGCGCCGGCCCGTCGTTTCGAGAGGTCGGTGGGAGAATGCGCGGACGCACAGCTTCGGGTTCCGTTGCTGCCGATCCGAGCGCGCGCATCCGGCGTCGCGCCCTTCCGCGCTCCCTGCCCCCGGCCGTGGTCAACCCCTCGCGCGCATGGACGCGCGCAGCGGCGATTGACGGCAAACCCAGCGCGAGATCAGCCGTCGTGGTCGAAGGACCGCGGCCCATGAGAGCCTTCCGGAGGCCGGCGTCACCGCCGGGCCGGCTCGGTCGAGCTTTGCTGCCGTCATTCGCCATGCCGAAAGTTCGTCATGGCCAACAAGATGCTCATCGATGCCTCCCACCCGGAAGAGACCCGGGTGGTGACGGTCAAAGGATCGAAGGTCGAGGAATTCGACTTCGAGGCTGCTAACCGCCGCCAGCTGCGCGGCAACATCTACCTTGCCAAGGTCACGCGGGTCGAACCCTCCCTGCAGGCCGCCTTCGTCGAGTACGGCGGCAACCGGCACGGCTTCCTCGCCTTCAGCGAGATCCATCCCGACTACTACCAGATCCCGATCGCCGACCGGCTCGCCCTCCTGGAGGAGGATGCGCAGGCCGAGCGCGAGCACGCGGAGCGGCCCGAGCGCGAGCCCGACGAGCGCCGCCGTCGCCGTCGCCGCGGCCGCCGCGCGGAGGCCGCCTCCGCCAAGGCCGATCCGGTGGTGAGCGCCCCCGCCGAGGGGCTGGAGCCCGAGGCGGGCGAGAACCTGGCTGCCGAGACCGCATCCGCCGCGCCCGAGGCCGCCGAGGCGGCGCCCGTGGCCGAGGCCCGCGACGATGACGCCCCGGCCGCCGGGCCGACGGGCGAGACCCTGGCCGGCGAGAGCGCGGGCGCGGTCGCGACGGCCGCGGAGCCGGTGGTCGAGGCTGTGCCCGAGCCCGGATCCGAGCCCGAATCCGAACCCGCCCTGGGCGAGGCCCCGGCGGCCGACGCGGCGGCTCCCGCCGACATGTCCGCCGAGGCTCCCGCGCAGGCCGAGGTTCCGGCGCCCGAGGCGACCGCTCCCGAGGCGGGCGCCGAGCCGGCCCCGGCCGAGATCGTCACGGCCCTGTCGCCCGAGGCCGTCCCGGACGAAGCCGAGCCGGCATCGATCGCCGAGGCCGGCGAGGTCTCGTCCGACGAGGAGGCCCGGGAGGCTGACGAGGAATCCGACGACGAGCACGACGACGACGAGGACCGGTCCGAATCCGACGAGGACGAGGATGACGACGAGTCCGACGACGACGAGTCCGACGACGATGAGGGCGAGGGCGAGGCCGAGGACGAGGAGCCGGTCGTCGAGCAGGTCGGCGGCCGCGGCGACGCGCTCGCCGAGATCCCCGACCGGCCCCGTGCGCCCCGCCGCCACTACAAGATCCAGGAAGTCATCAAGCGCCGCCAGGTGATCCTGGTCCAGGTGGTCAAGGAGGAGCGCGGCACCAAGGGCGCGGCGCTCACCACCTACCTGTCGCTCGCCGGCCGCTACTCGGTGCTGATGCCCAATACCGGCCGGGGCGGCGGCATCTCGCGCAAGATCACCAGCGCGGCCGACCGCAAGCGCCTCAAGGAGATCGCCTCCGATCTGGAGGTGCCCGAGGGGATGGGCGTGATCCTGCGCACGGCCGGTGCCGCGCGCACCAAGCCGGAGATCAAGCGCGACTTCGAGTACCTGATGCGCCTCTGGGAGAGCGTGCGCGAGCTGACGCTCACCTCCTCGGCCCCGGCCCTGGTCTACGAGGAGGGCTCGCTGATCAAGCGCGCCATCCGCGACCTCTACAACAAGGACATCGACGAGGTTCTGGTCTCGGGCGAGGACGCCTACCGCGAGGCCAAGGACTTCATGCGGATGCTCATGCCGAGCCAGTCCAAGGTCGTGAAGCCCTATCGCGACCCGGTGCCGCTCTTCGCCCGCTACGGGATCGAGCAGCAGCTCGACGCGATGTTCTCCAACCACGTCTCCCTGCGCTCGGGCGGCTACCTCGTCATCAACCCGACCGAGGCCCTCGTCTCCATCGACGTGAACTCGGGGCGCGCCACCCGCGAGCACGATATCGAGGACACCGCGCTCAAGACGAACCTGGAGGCCGCCGAGGAGGTGGCCCGCCAGCTCAGGCTTCGGGATCTCGCCGGCCTGATCGTCATCGACTTCATCGACATGGAGGAGAAGCGCAACAACCGGGCGGTCGAGCGCAAGCTGAACGAGTGCCTGAAGGACGATCGCGCCCGCATCCAGGTCGGACGCATCTCGCCCTTCGGCCTGCTCGAGATGTCGCGCCAGCGCATCCGCACCGGCGTGCTCGAATCCTCGTCCGTGCCCTGCCCGCATTGCGGCGGCTCGGGCTTCGTGCGCGCCACCTCGTCGGTCGCCCTGCAGATCCTGCGGGCCATCGAGGAGGCGCTGATCAAGGCGAGCAGCCACAACCTGATCCTGCGCACCCGCACCGACGTGGCGCTCTACATCCTCAACCAGAAGCGCGTGCATCTGCGCGAGCTGGAGACGCGCTTCGGGGTGGCGATCACGGTCGCGGCCGACGAGCGGCTGCCGCCGACCTCGGCCTTCCACCTCGACCGCGGCGAGCCGGCCCAGCCGCCGGAGCCGCGCCTGCCCGTCACCAGCATCCGGGCCGAGGCCGTCCAGCCGCCGCCGCTCGAGGAGGAGGACGAGGAGGAGGAGGCCGTCGAGGAGACCCTCGACGAGGCCGAGGGCGCCGAGGAGACCGCCGAGACTGGGGCGTCCGAGGAGGAGAACGGCGGTCGCCGTCGCCGCCGCCGCCGCCGCCGCCGTGGACGCGGCGATGGCCGTCCGCTCGAGGCCGGTGCCGAGGATTCCGAGGCGGATTCCGATGCGGATGCAGAGGACGAGGCCGCTTCCGCGGAGGGGCCCGTCACCATCCCGATCACCGAGGACGGCGAGGCCCCGGCCGCCCGCGAGGCCGCACCCTCCCGCGAGGGTGACGAGAACGGCGGCCGCCGCCGTCGCCGCGGCCGCCGTGGCGGGCGCAGCCGCGACCGGCACGAGGAGGAGGTCGGCCATATCGGCGACGAGGTCGTGGTCGGCGAGAGCGAGACCGTGGAGGCGGATGGCGGCACCTTCGCCCAGGATGCCCTCGCGGAGGAGATCGTCGCCGTGGGCGAGATCGCCGGTCCCTCACCCGAGGCCGTGGCGCCGGCCGCGGCCGCCGAGATCCCCGATCTCTCGGCCGTCGACCGCGAGGCCGTGACGGCGGCCGCGATCGAGGCGCCTGCCCCGGATGCAGCGCCCGCCGCGGAGGCGCCGGCCGCCGCGCCTGCGGCGCCCGAGCCGGAGCCCGTCGCGGTGGTGCTCACGCCCCCCGATCCGGATCGGCCCAAGCGGGCCGGCTGGTGGTCGCGGACGAAAGCCGCGATCGGCGGCGAGTGATCGTCTCGGCACACGTGGCGGAGCCGATGGTTCCGTAAGATGACGAAAGGCCCGATCCTCGACGAGGATCGGGCCTTTCGTCGAGAAGGGGGTAGGAGCTTGCATTATCGTGCAAGATATAGCGAATAATATTTCATGGCGTGGCCGAAATTCGCTGCGGCCTGATCGCAGATGGTACCGAACAATGCTGTGGCTGCATCGGTGCGGATTGCTCTGTCCTTCGCACGATTGCCGGGTCTCCGATCGTTGTCCGGCCTGTCTTCGGTGTAACGCACAGGATTTGGCGGTCTGGCTTTTAGAAAGAACTTAGGGCACGCGCCATGACGGAAGCCTCCGGCGGCGTGTTGAGGACTATTTTGACGGTTCCTTAAAGCTTTCGTTGGATTCCAATTGGAAGTCCAACGTGGGTCTATTTCGATGTTCCGAGCTCTTCGCGCCGCCCGCCAGCACCCCGTCGTGGCCGTCGAATCCTCGGAGGCGGCCGAGGAGAAGATGGTCGGCCTGCTCGATCAGGTCGCGGCCTCGGGCTCGGCGAGCGGCCTCTCCGGGCGCATCGGTGCGTCCCTCGGCCGGCTGGTGGATCGCAGCCGCCGCGCGGCGGCCGGGGATCTGGGCCTGAGCGCCCGCATCGCGGCCGAGGCGTCCGAGGCCGGCACCATCCTGGTCTGGATGACGCACGACGCCTCCGAGGTCGCCAGCCAGACCCGCACGATGGCGGCGGCGGTGGAGGAGGTCGCAGCCTCGACCCGGGAATTGTGGAGCCGCTCGCAGAGCAGCGCGGATCTGGCCGAGCGGGCCCGCGCGGGCATTGCCGGCTGCGCCTCCGACATGCAGGAGGCGGGCCGGACCATGGAGGTGATCGAGGCCGGCGCCGTGCAGATGGAGCAGCGGCTGCGCGGCTTCGAGAGCGCCGCCCAGCAGATCCAGGAGATCGCGGGCGCCATCGAGGCGATCTCCAGCCAGACCAACCTGCTCGCGCTCAACGCCACCATCGAGGCGGCCCGGGCCGGCGAGGCCGGCAAGGGCTTCGCGGTGGTCGCCGCCGAGGTCAAGCAGCTCTCCGGGCAGACCGCCCGCGCCACCGACCAGATCCGCACCCGCCTCGCGGCCCTCCTGCAGGAACTCGCCGCGATCCAGAGCGCGGTCTCCGAGAGCCGGCAGGCCGTCGCGACCGGGACCGCCGCGGTGAGCCGGGTCGGCGCCCGCATCGTGGAGGAGGGGCAGGCGGTGGCCGGCTCGGCCGAGGGCATCCGGGCGCTGGCCGAGGTGCTGGGCCAGCAGCAATCCGCCACCCACGAGATCTCGGCCGGCGTGCAGCAGGTCGCGGCCAAGACCGAGAAGACCCGCCAGGAGATCGACGGCCTGATGGGGCAGCTCGGCCGGGCCGAGTCGATCGCGGTCGAGACCCTCGGCGCGGCGGCCCGCCGCGACATCCCGGCCTACGGCTTCGTGCGGCTGCCGGCGGATCTGGCGGCCTGGAAGCGGCGGCTGGCGATGGTCCTCGTCGGCGCCCGGCCGGCCAAGCCCGAGGAGGCGGTGTTCGACGCCTTCGATCTCCCGGCCCTCTGCGCCGCCCTGAAGGCCGATCCGGCCTATGCGGGCACGCCCCTCGACGCCGTGCTCGCCGCCTTCGAGGAGGCGAGGCGGCAGGCCGCCCAGGTGGTGCAGGGCGTGAGCGCCCACGACTGGGACCGCGCCACCCCGGCCTTCCAGGCCTTCGAGAAGGTGGCGCGGACGATGGCGGATCACGCCCAGGCGATCCTGCGGGTCTGATCCGCCGGCTCGGGACCGGCGGCCGGTCAGCCGAGCCAGCCCCGCAGCCGTCGCACCGCCTCGTGCGCCTCCGCCTCGCCGCCCGCGAAGGAGAAGCGCAGGTGGTGGTGGCCCTCGGCCGGATCGAAGTCGAGGCCCGGCGTCGCCGCGACCCCGGCCTCGTCGAGCATGCGGCGGCAGAAGCCGCTCGCGTCGTTGGTGAGCCGGGCCACGTCCGCGTAGAGGTAGAAGGCGCCGTCCGCCGGATGCACGTCGCCGAGGCCGAGCCCCGGCAGCTCGTTGAGGAGGAGCGCCCGGGCGCGGGCGTAATCGGCCTTGACCGCCTCCAGCTCCGCGGTGGCGTCGAAGGCCGCGAGCGCCGCCACCTGCGACAGGTAGGGCGCCGAGATGTAGAGGTTCTGGGCCAGCCGCTCGATCGGGCGCACCAGCCCCTCCGGCACCACCATCCAGCCGATCCGCCAGCCCGTCATGCAGTAGTATTTCGAGAAGGAGTTGATGATCACCGCGTCCGGATCGCTCTGGAGCGCGGTGGCGGCCGGCACCCCGTAGGTGAGGCCGTGATAGATCTCGTCCGACACGAAGGCGACGCCGAGGGCCCGGCAGGTGCGGCCGAGTTCGGCAAGCCCGACCGGGTCGATCATGGTGCCGGACGGGTTGGCCGGGCTCATCACCAGCAGGCCCGCGAGGGCCCGCTCCGCATGGGCGGCCCGCAGGGCGGCGGCGGTCGGCACGAAGCCGTCCTCCGCCCGCAGACGCAGCGGCACCGGTTCGAGGTCGAGGGCCTGGAGGATGCTGCGATAGGCCGGATAGCCCGGCTCCGCGATGGCGACGCGGCCCCCGGCATCGAACAGGGCCAGGAAGGCGAGGACGAACCCCGCCGAGGAGCCCGTGGTCACGACGACGCGCTCGGGCGGCACCGCGACGCCGTAGGCCTCGGCGTAGTGGCGGGCGATGCGCGCGCGCAAGGGGGCGATGCCGAGCGCCTCCGTGTAGGGGATGCGCCCGCCCGCCAGCGCCTCCTGCGCCGCCCGGAGGGCGGCCTTCGGCGCCGGGGCGGCGGGCTGGCCCACCTCCATGTGCACCACCGAATCCCCGCTCCGCTCCTTGGCGGCGGCGGCGCTGAGCACGTCCATGGCGAGGAAGGGGGCGACCCGCGCGGCGCGGCGGGAGACGAGCGGGTCGGTCGGTGCGGGCCGCATGGGAGCATTCCGTGGCGAAGGAGGAGCCCGGCAGATAAGGCGCATCGCCCGCATCCCGCAACGCCGCGGGCGCGGGGCGGCCTCCCGGCGACGCGACCGTGATTTGCCGCATGCCGCGAAACCGCCTAACCCCGCAGGCAGAGAGAGCCGCCCGCGCGACGTGAAACCTCCGCGAGGCGAGGAGCCCACGAGGACGATGATGCTGCCCCTGCCCCGCCTTCTGCCCGCCCTCGCCCTCACGGGGGCCCTCGCGCTCGCCGCCGCGCCGACCCGCGCCGAGGCCCCGATGACGGATGTCCAGCGGCAGGCCATCGAGGGCGTGATCCGCGACTACCTGCTCAAGAACCCCGAGGTGCTGCAGGAGGCGATGGCCGAGCTGGAGAAGCGCCAGCAGGAGGCCCAGCGCCAGGCCCAGGCCAGCGCCCTCAAGGAAACGCGCGACGTGCTGCACAACGGGGTGGCGGGCTACGTCGCCGGCAACCCGAACGGCGACGTCACCCTGGTCGAGTTCTTCGATTACAATTGCGGCTACTGCAAGCGGGCGCTCGGCGACTTGCAGGCGCTGATCAAGTCCGATCCCAAGCTCAAGGTGGTGCTCAAGGACTTCCCGGTCCTCGGCCCGGATTCGGTCGAGGCCAGCAAGGTGGCGCTCGCGGTCAAGCAGCAGCTCAAGGGCGACAAGCTGTTCGACTATCACACCCGGCTTCTCGAGAGCCGCGGCCGCGTGAACGGCGAGCGCGCGGTCGCGGTGGCCAAGGAGATGGGCGTCGACATCGCGCGCCTGCAGAAGGACATGCAATCCCCCGAGGTGCAGGCCGCCCTTCAGGAGAATGTCGGCCTCGGCGACAAGCTCGGCCTCTCCGGCACCCCCGCCTTCATCATCGGCGACGAGATCATCCCGGGCGCGGTCGGCGCCGACCCGATCCGCAAGACCATCGCGGGCGTGCGCCAGTGCGGCCACGCCACCTGCTGAGCGGCGCGCGCGGCGCAATCGCCGTTTGAAATCCGGCCGAACTGGTCCTAATTGCGCGCACGGTCGCCTCTCGTTGCGGCCGGCACGGCCACCGCCGCGTCGTTCCGGCGAGCCGATCCCTTCCTTCAACCGACCTGATTGCCGACCGCATGTCCAAGCACGATCCGTTCGATCCCGATCTGGTGCGCCAGCTCGCGACCCTGATCGCCGAGACCGACCTGACCGAGATCGAGGTCGAGAAGGGTGATCTGCGCATCCGCGTCGCGCGCAACCTGGCGGCGACGGCGATCCAGGTGCCGGTGGCGGCTCCGTCCGCCGCGCCGCCGCCCCTGCCGGCCGCCGCCGTGCCGGCGCCCGCCACCGCGGAGCCGGACCCGAAGGCGCTGGCGAGCCATCCGGGCGCCGTGCTCTCGCCGATGGTCGGCACCGCCTACCGGCGCCCTTCGCCCGACGCCAAGCCCTTCGTCGAGGTGGGCTCGCGGGTCGAGAGCGGCGCGCGTCTCCTCCTCGTCGAGGCGATGAAGACCTTCAACGACATCGTGGCGCCCCGCTCCGGCACGGTCACGGCGATCTTCATCGAGGACGGCCAGCCGGTGGAATTCGGCGAGCCCCTTCTCGTGATCGAGTGACGAAGCGCCGATGTTCGACAAGATCCTGATCGCGAACCGGGGCGAGATCGCGCTGCGCATCCTGCGGGCGGCCAAGGAACTCGGCATCGCCACCGTGGCGGTGCATTCCACCGCCGACGCCGACGCCATGCATGTGCGGCTCGCCGACGAGAGCGTCTGCATCGGGCCGCCGCCCGCCCGCGACAGCTACCTCAACATCCCCTCGATCATCGCCGCCTGCGAGATCACCGGGGCCGACGCGGTGCATCCGGGCTACGGCTTCCTGTCCGAGAACGCCCGCTTCGCCGAGGTGCTCGGCCACCACAATATCGGCTTCATCGGCCCGAAGGCGGAGCACATCCGCGTGATGGGCGACAAGATCGAGGCCAAGCGCACGGCGACCCGGCTCGGCATCCCCTGCGTGCCGGGCTCGGAGGGCGGCGTCTCGGATCCCGACGAGGCGCGGCGCGTCGCGGCCGAGATCGGCTACCCGGTCCTGATCAAGGCCGCCTCGGGCGGCGGCGGGCGCGGCATGAAGGTCGCCCGCAGCGAGGAGGATCTGGAGACCGCCCTCGCCACCGCCCGCATCGAGGCCAAGGCCGCCTTCGGGGACGATGCGGTCTACATCGAGAAGTATCTCGAGAAGCCGCGCCACATCGAGGTGCAGGTGCTGGGCGACGGGCGCGGCGGCGCGATCCACCTCGCCGAGCGCGACTGCTCGCTCCAGCGCCGCCACCAGAAGGTCTGGGAGGAGGGCCCCTCCCCCGCCCTCAACCCGGAGATGCGCGAGCGCATCGGCGGCATCTGCGCCCGGGCCATGCAGGAACTCGGCTATACCGGCGCAGGCACCATCGAGTTCCTGTATGAGGACGGCGAGTTCTACTTCATCGAGATGAACACCCGGATCCAGGTGGAGCATCCCGTCACCGAGATGATCACCGGGATCGATCTCGTGAACGAGCAGATCCGGGTCGCGGCCGGGGCGCCCCTGTCCCTGCGCCAGGAGGACGTGCGGGTCGAGGGCCACGCCATCGAGTGCCGCATCAACGCCGAGCACCCGGCGACCTTCCGGCCCTCGCCCGGCACCATCACCTATTTCCACCCGCCGGGCGGCCTCGGCGTGCGGGTCGATTCCGCGGCCTTCCAGGGCTACCGGATCCCGCCCCACTACGATTCGCTCCTCGGCAAGCTCATCGTGCACGGCCGCACCCGGACCGAGTGCCTGATGCGCCTGCGCCGGGCCCTCGACGAATTCGTGGTGGACGGGGTCGACACCACGCTGCCGCTCTTCCGCACCCTGGTGCGCAACCCCGACATCCAGAACGGCCTCTACGACATCCACTGGCTGGAGGAGTTCCTGCGGACCGGCGGCCTCGACGTCGCCTGACGGCGCGGGCGGGGCGTCGCCGCGTCGGCGATGCCCCGCTGCAAGGTGGCCATTTACAACGGCCGCCCGGCCCGTGGAGAATGGAGCCCTCTCTCGACCGGAAGCCCTCGATGCACGGCAGCGTCTTCGTCGAGATCACGCCCGAGATCCTGCTCAAGGCCTATGCGGCGGGCATCTTCCCGATGGCGGAGGATGCGGACGACCCGGCGATCTACTGGGTCGAGCCGCGGGAGCGGGGCATCCTGCCCCTCAACCGCTTCCACGTGGCGAGCCGGCTCGCCCGCACGGTGCGTTCCGACGCCTTCGAGGTGGTGACCGACCGGGATTTCGACGGGATCATCGCCGGCTGCGCCGCCCCGCGCCGCGACAGCGTCCGCACCTGGATCAACGGCCGCATCCGCGCCCTCTACGGCGAATTGTTCGACCTGGGCTACTGCCACACGGTGGAGGTCTATGCGGGCGAGCCGCGGGTGCTGGTGGGCGGGCTCTACGGCGTCTCCCTCGGCGGCGCCTTCTTCGGCGAGAGCATGTTCCACTTCGCCCGCGACGCCTCGAAGGTGGCGCTGGTGCATCTCGCCGCCCGGCTCAAGCGCGACGGCTACCGGCTGCTCGACGCGCAGTTCGTGACGAGCCATCTCACCCAGTTCGGCGCCACCGAGGTGCCGCGGCAGGTCTACAAGCGCCTGCTGCGCGAGGCGGTGGAGCACCCGGCCCGCTGGAATCCGGCCCCGCTCTCGGGCGCCGAGGCGCTCGCCTGGCTGCAGGATAACCGGGTCGTGGACCCGGGATAATCCGGCAGCGCCAAGTTCCGAATTGTCACGAAAAAGCTCCGCCGACGATGTTCGCGTCGGCGGAGGAGGGATCGACTGTGCCGAGAGCGGACCCGGCGGGTGTTAATCTACACGGGCGGGCGGGGTTGTACAGACGCCGCTGCGTCAGAGCGCCCGCGGCAGGGGGCGTGAGGAGCGTCACGGATGCCGCGACGCGAAACGGTGCCCGCCGCCGTCGCGCCGGGCACCGTCCCGTCTTCCGGGGAGGTCGGGGCGGAAGCGGTCGCCTCAGCGCGGATCCGAGCTGAAGTTCGACGGTCCCTCGTTCGTCGGGAAGAAGCGCCGCGACGGGGTCTGGCGCGGCTGAACCGGGGTGCCGCGCAGCGGCGTCACGTCCACCTGCCCCTCGCGGTTGACCGGCTGCGCCCGCCGCGCCTCCTCGCGCTGGCCGGGCTCGCGGCGGCGCCGCTCGGGCTTGGCCGCCGCCACGGGGGCGTCGTCCTGCTCCTTCGCCTCCGCGATGATGTCCGTGCCGCCTTTGCAGTCGACCAGCCAGACGTCGTAGATCGGGTGCTCGATGGCGTGCAGGCCGGGGCTCGCGGCGAACATCCAGCCGGTGAAGATCCGGCGGTACTTGTTCTCCAGCGTGACCTCGTCGACCTCCAGGAAGGCCGTCGTCTTGGCGCTCTCGGTGGGCGGGCGCGTGTAGCAGACCCGCGGCGTGAGCTGGAGCGCGCCGAACTGCACCGTCTCGTCCACCGCCACCTCGAAGGAGACGATGCGGCCGGTGATCTTGTCGAGCCCGGAGAAGACCGCGGTCGGGTTGCGGATCTTGTCGGCCTGCGCGGACGGCGCCGCCAAGCTCCCGGCCAAGCCCGCGAGGCAGAGGGCAAGGGCCGCGCGCGCGGCGGCGCGGGCCGCCCCAGCGGAGGATCGTGCGGTCATGCGGCTCAACGCGAACTCCCTTCGGCTGCCTGCTCTCTCCACCCGAAGGGTGGTGGAAAAAGGGCGTTCCGCGCCGGGGCTGTCTGATGCGGCGTCCGGACGATCCGTCCGGAGGCCGTCCGGCGGAGGGCTTACTCGCCGGGCGTCCAGGGCACGTAGTCGCCGGTCGCGGCCGGGCGCTGGCCCCAGGAGAGCTGCGAGCCGCGCGGGCGGTAGGCCGCCACCGTGCCGGTCAGGTTCTCCTCGTGCGGCTTCTGCCACTCGCGCGGGACGTAGGTCTCCTCGCTCGGCGCCACGTCCACCGTGTGGCTGAGCCAGCCGCGCCAGCCCGGCGGCACCTTCGAGGCATCCGCCTCGCCGTTGTAGATCACCCAGCGGCGCTCGGGCCCCACCGAGGGATCGATCAGCGGGCCGTTCGCCCGGTAGTAGCGGTTGCCGAACTCGTCCGTGCCGACATGGCTGCCGTGGCGCTTGGTGTAGAGGTCGAGGCTCACGGTCGAGCCGCTCCACCACGTGAAGATCCGCAGGAGAGTGTCTTTCAGCGCCATCGCGGCCGTCTCGTCGCTGGCGCGGGCAGCCGGCGCCCGCGCGTGGAGAAATTCGCGCCGGACTATGGTGACGCCGTCCCGCGAAGTCCAGCCGCCCTGCGTCGCAGGGCGCCATCCCCGGGGCGCAGGACCGGCCGTGGCCGATTTGCACCAGATCCCCGGCGCGTGGACCGCGCGACGGCGTGACTCGCCGGTGCACAGCGAAAAATTTCGCGGCGAATCCCGAAGGGCCGATGCGGAGTTACCGGCGCGGGTCGGGATATCCACAGGAATTGGGTCGCCGGCACAACATCTAGCGGGGAACAGGGAGGCGGCACACTAGTTGTTGACGCGGAGCCCCGAAGCTCGCTAGCTTGCCCGCAGGTTGGACGACCGGTTCGCCGGCTGAACGTCCACCAGCCCCGCGGCGCCAAGCTGCGGTGGGCGATCCCTGGCCGCGCGTTGATGCGCTGGGGAGAGGCATCCTGAACCTTGTCTGGGGGAACGGCCGCGCGGGTCGCGGTTCGGGCTGTCATGTCTTTTGGGAGAGGACTTCATGCGGATCGAGCGGCGCATCACCACGGCCGGACAATCCCCTTATGCGGGCATCCCCTTCAGGAAGGCGGTGAGCGAGATCCGCAATCCGGACGGCTCGGTCGTGTTCCGCCTCGACGGGATCGACGTGCCGGAGGCCTGGAGCCAGGTCGCCTGCGACGTGCTGGCCCAGAAGTATTTCCGCAAGGCGGGCGTGCCGGCGGCCCTGAGGCGCGTGGAGGAGAACGACGTTCCCTCCTTCCTGTGGCGCTCGGTGCCCGACGAGGCGGCGCTCGCCGCCCTGCCGGAGGAGGCCCGCTACGGCTCGGAGACCTCGGCCACGCAGGTCTTCGACCGGCTCGCCGGCTGCTGGACCTACTGGGGCTGGAAGGGCGGCTACTTCACCGCCGAGGAGGACGCGCAGGCCTTCCTCGATGAGCTGCGCGCCATGCTCGCCCGCCAGATGGTGGCGCCGAACTCGCCGCAATGGTTCAACACCGGCCTGCACTGGGCCTACGGGATCGACGGCCCGAGCCAGGGCCACTTCTACGTCGATTTCCGCACGGGCGAGCTGACCCGGTCGGCGACCGCCTACGAGCATCCGCAGCCGCATGCCTGCTTCATCCAGTCGGTGGCCGACGACCTCGTGAACGAGGGCGGCATCATGGACCTGTGGGTCCGCGAGGCGCGCCTGTTCAAGTACGGCTCGGGCACCGGCTCGAACTTCTCCGCCCTGCGCGGCGAGAACGAGAAGCTCGCGGGCGGCGGGCGCTCGTCGGGCCTGATGAGCTTCCTCAAGATCGGCGACCGCGCGGCGGGCGCCATCAAGTCGGGCGGCACCACGCGCCGTGCCGCCAAGATGGTGATCGTCGACATCGACCATCCGGACGTCGAGGCCTTCATCGACTGGAAGGTGAAGGAGGAGCAGAAGGTCGCCGCCCTCGTCACCGGCTCGAAGGTCGCCGCCAAGCATCTCAAGGCGGTGATGCGCGCCTGCGTGAACTGCGAGGCGGAGGGCGATGCCTGCTTCGACCCCGAGCGCAACCCGGCGCTGAAGCGCGAGGTGAAGGCCGCCCGCCGCGCCATGGTGCCGGACGCCTACATCAAGCGCGTGATCCAGTCCGCCCGCCAGGGCGCCACCGAGGTCGATTTCCCGATCTTCGACACCGACTGGGATTCGGAGGCCTATCTCACGGTCTCGGGCCAGAACTCCAACAACTCGGTCTCGCTCACCGACGAGTTCCTGCGCGCCGTGGAGGCGGATGCCGACTGGCCGCTCAAGGCCCGCATCGGCGGCAAGGTGACGCGGACGCCCAAGGCCCGCGACCTGTGGGAAAAGATCGGCACGGCCGCCTGGGCCTCGGCCGATCCGGGCCTGCACTTCAACACCACCATGAACGACTGGCACACCTGCCCGGCGGGCGGGCGGATCCGGGCCTCGAACCCGTGCTCCGAATACATGTTCCTGGACGACACCGCCTGCAACCTCGCCTCGGCGAACCTGCTGGCGCTCTACGACCGCACGGCCAAGACCTTCGACGTCGAGGCCTACGAGCATCTCTGCCGCCTGTGGACGGTGGTGCTCGAGATCTCGGTGACGATGGCGCAGTTCCCCTCGCGCGAGATCGCCGACCTCTCCTACCGCTACCGCACGCTGGGCCTCGGCTACGCCAATGTCGGCGGCCTGCTGATGACGATGGGCCTCCCTTACGATTCCCGCGAGGGGCGGGCGCTGGCGGGGGCGCTCACCGCGATCATGACGGGCGTGGCCTATGCCACCTCCGCCGAGATGGCGCGCGAGCTCGGCCCCTTCCCGGCCTATGAGGAGAATGCCGACGCGATGCTGCGGGTGATCCGCAACCATCGCCGGGCCGCCCATGGCGAGGCCGAGGGCTACGAGTTCCTCAACACCAAGCCGGTGCCCCTCGACCACGCGGCCTGCCCCCTGGCCGACCTCGTGGGTCACGCGACCCGGGCCTGGGACCGGGCGCTGGCCCTCGGCGAGGAGCACGGCTACCGCAACGCGCAGGCCACCGTGATCGCGCCGACCGGCACGATCGGCCTCGTGATGGATTGCGACACCACCGGCATCGAGCCCGACTTCGCGCTGGTGAAGTTCAAGAAGCTCGCCGGCGGCGGCTACTTCAAGATCATCAACCGGGCGGTGCCGGACGCGCTGCGGGCGCTGGGCTACCGGGAATCCGAGATCGCCGAGATCGAGGCCTATGCGGTGGGCCACGGCTCGCTCGGCCAGGCGCCCGGCATCAACCCGGGCAGCCTGCGGGCCAAGGGCTTCACGGACGAGAAGATCGCGGCGGTCGAGGCCGGCCTGAAATCGGCCTTCGACATCAAGTTCGTGTTCAACCGCTGGACGCTGGGCGACGACTTCCTGACCCAGACCCTCAAGGTCCCGTCCGAGAAGCTCGCCGATCCGGCCTTCGACCTCCTGGCGCATCTCGGCTTCGGCAAGCGCGAGATCGAGGCGGCGAACATCCACGTCTGCGGGGCGATGACGCTCGAGGGCGCGCCGCACCTGAAGCGCGAGCATTACCCGGTCTTCGACTGCGCCAATCCGTGCGGGCGCACGGGCAAGCGCTACCTCTCGGTCGAGAGCCACATCCGCATGATGGCGGCGGCGCAGCCCTTCATCTCGGGGGCGATCTCCAAGACCATCAACATGCCCAACGACGCCACGGTGGAGGATTGCAAGGAGGCCTACCGGCTGTCCTGGACGCTGGGCCTGAAGGCGAACGCCCTCTATCGCGACGGCTCGAAGCTCTCGCAGCCCCTCAACGCCGCGCTCATCGCCGATGACGACGAGGACGACGTCGAGGAGGCGGTCGAGACCCTGCTCGCCCAGCCGACCGCCGCCAAGACCGTGGCGGTGGCCGAGAAGATCGTCGAGCGGGTGATCGAGCGCGTCGAGCGGATCCGCTCCCGCGAGAAGATGCCGGATCGCCGCAAGGGCTACACCCAGAAGGCGGTGGTCGGCGGGCACAAGGTCTATCTGCGCACCGGCGAGTACGATGACGGCCGCCTCGGCGAGATCTTCATCGACATGCACAAGGAGGGCGCCGCCTTCCGGTCGCTGATGAACAACTTCGCCATCGCGATCTCGCTGGGCCTGCAATACGGCGTGCCGCTGGAGGAATACGTCGACGCCTTCACCTTCACCCGCTTCGAGCCGGCGGGCTTCGTGCAGGGCAACGACGCGATCAAGAACGCGACCTCGATCCTCGACTACGTCTTCCGCGAGCTGGCGATCTCGTATCTCGGCCGCACCGACCTCGCGCATGTCGACCCGTCCGAGATCGGCTCGACGGTGATGGGCGGCGGCGTCGCGCAGTCGAAGCAGCCGGCGCCCGAACCGGCGGTGGCGGCGGTGGTGTCGCGGGGCCTGCTGCGCGGCTCGGCCGACCGGCTGACCCTGATCCAGGGCGGCCCGGCGAGCGCCACCGCGGGGGTGGCCGCTCCCGCGACCGGCCAGTCGGCCCCGGCCGGCGGCACCATCCACGCCGTGCGGGGCGCGGTGGCGCTGAAGACCGAGCCGGCCCTGGCCGGCAAGATCGAGGCGCTGACCGAGCCCCTCCCCTTCGCCAAGCCCGATCCGGCCGTCGCCGGCCGCAGCGTCGCCGACCGCCGCGCCGAGGCGAAGATGAAGGGCTACGTGGGCGAGGCCTGCCCCGAATGCGCGAACTTCACGCTGGTCCGCAACGGCACCTGCCTGAAGTGCGACACCTGCGGCTCCACGACCGGGTGCTCGTGACGCCCCGGGCCGACCGACCGGCCCGTCCTGACGGAATCGAAGGCCCGGGCGGATATTCTCCGCCCGGGCCTTTCGTCGTCGAGGGTCGCGAGAGGATCCGGAAGCCGAGCGCTCGTCACCCCGGGGCACTGGCGATCGCAGATCGTCCGCGCGACCGTCGATGGCCGTCTGTCGACCCTCGAAGCCGTCCTGACCACCTCCGGTGCGCCGGATGATGGAGCATCATTCAAGGGCGCTCCGCGGCCGAGGGGCTGCCGAGAACGAAGGCCGCTCGTTTGCTCCTGCCCATCGCGACGCATGCTTTGATCACGGGGCGTTCGTTTCCGTTCTCGGCCTGTGGCGAGGCGACGACGATTTGCTGTTCCGCTCCCAAGATCCTGTGAGGCGGGGGCCATATCGTCTGTAAATTCAGACAGCTCTATCGGTGGACTGTCAGTCTCGGGAAAAGTATGATTGGCGAATATTCATGAACTTCTGAATGTGTTTAAAAATGCAGTTGGAAAATACATTTACATAATGAGATCTGCGCCTGATGCTATGAAGTGCGACTCCTCTTGCGGTAAAGCTCGGCATTGGCGTATATTATATTTGATTGAATCTCCGAAATAATTGGATATCGAGCCGGACGGCCATGGCCCGCATGTCTGCGGGATCATCGCGGGTTCGACGGTCGGCGTGGCGCCCGAGGCGGAGCTGATGGTCGCCTCGGTGATCGAGAGCGAGACCGCACGCACCAGCTTCATGCGCGTGGTCTACGGCCTCAACTGGCTGCTGCAGGAATTCACCGCGGACGCCACCGGCGTCGCGGCGCTCTACCTGTGTCGAGAGCCCACCTTGTCGGCGCAGGCATTGCGGGCGAAGCTCCTGGCCAACGCGTCGTCCGTGCAGACGGGCCGGCGCTCCGCCAAGATCGCACGGTATCTCTGATGGCGACGGCTCCACGGAAATCCGCATCGAACACGCCGAGCCCGGTCGGTCTTCCCGGATCGCAGGCGGCGTCCGGGGACATGCACCGCTACACCGTCGTCTTCAAGACAGGCGCTCCGGCCCGGGAGGAGCGCACCGCGCTCGTGAAGGAGCAACTGCGCAAGACCGCGGACGATCTTCAGGCCCTGAAAGCCCTCGTCACGCGCGAGCGGCTGCAAGCGGAACTCGGCGGGTTCGGGGAGCCGACGGCCTTCGGCATGGTCGGTCTCGTCGCGACGCCGCGCCTGGCCGCGCGGCTCGAACGTGCCTCCCGGGTCAAGGCCGTCATCGAGGATTGAGGCCGGCGGCCGCAGGGGCCGTCCCGAGGCCGCGCCGCCCTCACGCGAACAGGAAGTCGCTCGCCGTCAGGCGCTGATTCCCCATGTTGAGGAGCGCGATGGCGTCGCCGGCCCCGTCGAGGCCGGTGATCAGGGTCTGCGCGGCGGTCTCGGTGATGCGCAGCGAGCCCCAGAGGTCGTGCAGGCCGCGCAGGTCGATCGTGTCGACGCCGCGCACGAAATCGGTGATCGTCGTGGTGCCGAAGCCGTCATGCCCGAAGGCGAACACGTCCGCCCCGGCGCCGCCCGTCATCCGCGCCCCGCCATAGCCCGCGACCAGCGTGTCGGCGCCGGTGCCGCCCGCGATGGTCGCGAAGCCGTGGCCGGCCACGACCGTGTCGCCGTTGTTGTTCGCGGTCACCGTCGCGGCGCCGTCGCCGAGCGTCACCCGGTTGATGGTGGTGCCCTGCGCGAGGGTCAGGAAGGCCCGGCCGTCCACCGTGGAGGTGGCGCCCGCCCGCAGGTCGATGCGGGTGGTTCCGGTCATCGCCGCGGTGTCGATCCAGGCATTGCTCGTGCCCGGGTCGCTCAGGATCTTCCGGGCCGGGTTGTCCGCCTGCATCATCAGGGCTTCGTCGGTGTAGTGGAAGACGTGCGGCAGCGCGGCCGAGGCGCCGAAGACGTCGAGGCGGGCGGCGCTCACCACCAGCCCGTCGGTGGCTTTGGGGTCGGTCACCGCGGCGGTCCAGGTGCCGGCCGGGATCTCGCCCCGGAAGGCCTGCGAGCCGAGGGTCCAGGTCAGGCCGCTCGCCGCGTTCCCGGTCTCGCCCGCCAGGGTCTGCGACGCGTCGAGCAGGATCGACCGGTTGCCGTAGGGGTCGGTCAGCACGACCTTCATGGCGTCGAGGTTCTTCGTCGTCACGGTGAGCGCCAGCGCGACGCTCTCCACCGTCATCCCCCCGCCGACCGTGAAGCTGAAGCTCGCCCCCGTGCCGGTGGCCGGCACCGCCTTGCCGGCCGCGCTCGCCGAGAGCCTCAGCTCGTTGGCGAAGGTCTGCGGGGCGGGCTCGAAATAGGACCACACCTCCGCCTCGCGGATCGCGTCATGGGCGTTCAGGGTGCCGAACCCGACGTCGTTCGAGACGTGATAGCCGCCGCCATTGACGGTCCGGGCGGCGTTCACCGTGAAGCCGTAGGCCATGTTGCCGGTGCGGGCGGTGGTGAAGACCGCCGATTCCGTGTCGCGCGCGGCGAGCGCCAGGATCGCCTGGACGTCCCGGGCGCCGAGCCTCGCATTGGCCGAGAGCATGTCGGCGACCACCGCCGCGACCTGCGGCGTGGCCGCGGAGGTGCCCCCGAAGGTGCTGGTGAGGTCGCCCGCCGCGTAGCCCGCCGCCCCGGTCCGGTCCGTGGTCAGGATGCCGGCGCCGCCGCCGCTGGAATAGGCCGAGACGAGGACCGAGGCGCCGCGCTGCGAGTAGAAGGCCACGGTGCCGTTCTGGCCCACCGCTCCCACGGTGATCACGTGCCGGTCGGCGTTGAATTCCTGGGTGTTGGCGTCGCGATGGTCGGTGAACCAGTCGTTGCCGGCCGCCTTCACGATCACGGTGCCGAGCCCGCCCCGGCCGGTGGTCGCGGCCGCCGTGAGGTTGGCGATGAGCTGCCGGCCGAACGACCCGGAGAGGTCGGCGCGGTCGGCCCACTTGGCGCTCCAGCCCCAGGAGTTCGAGGTGACGTCGAACCGGCTCATCTGCGCGATCGCCGCGAGCATCCCGGTGCCCGAGGCCGCGCCGCTGAAGATGTTGACCGCCGTCAGGCCCGCCCCGTAGGCGAGGCCGGTCATCTGCCCGCCGGTCCGGCCGGCATCGGCGACGAGCAGGCCCGCCGTCGCGGTGCCGTGGACGCCCTGGCCGTTGCCGGCGAGGAGGCCGGGATCGGCCTTCACGCCGCTGATCGTGAGTTCGCGCGAGGCGTCGTAATGCGCCATCACCGCGGCGCTGGTCTTGTCGATGCCGTCGTCGTAGAGGCCGATATGCACGCCCTGGCCGTTGAACTGCTTCAGGATCGCCTGCGCCTTCGGGCCGTACATCGCGGCGATGTTCCACTGGCCCTTGTCGATCGCCGGATCGTAGCCGGCGGCGGCGAGCGCGCTGCCCGCGACGCCGGGCGCCTGGAGGAGGTCCGCCCCGTGCGGGGCCGTGCCGCTCACGAAGTCCTGCGCCGCCGCGAAACGCTGCGCCGCGGTGTGCCCCCGGACGAAGTCCCAGAGCCCGTCGAGGCCGTTCTCCTCCTCCTCGACCAGTCCCCGGGCGGTCGTGATGGGCGTCTTGGTCATCGGCAGCGTGCCCCCCCTGGCCTGCGTGGAGATCACAAGACCCGCCGGGCGTCACCGGCGCATGAGGGGTATGCGCGCAATTCGAGCGATCCCGCCCGGGGCGGGTCCCGCGCGATCGCTGGTCTGCCGAAGGGTGAACGAGGCTTTGATGCGGCCGGACCGCGGCGGCGTGACGGGGACGCGCATCAGCCGCGACGGAGGCCGGGATCCGCAGGTCCCGCTTTGCCTTTAGAACAGCCTTCGGCCGAGGCGGCGGGCCCGCCCGACCGGCGGCCCATCGCAACGAGGTGAGGAGGCGCTCTCCCATGTCCAGCGCAAGCAGGGTGGTGATCACGGAGTTCGGTCCCCCGCGGGTCCTGTCGCTCCGCACCGAGGAACTGGCGCCGCCGCGCGACGGCGAGGTCCAGATCCGTCAGACCGCCATCGGCTTCAACTTCATCGACATCTATCAGCGCCGGGGCGCCTATCCGCTGCCGCTGCCCACCGGGCTCGGCTTCGAGGCGGCCGGCGTGGTCGAGGCGGTCGGCCCCGGCGTCGGCACCATCCGGGAAGGCGACCGCGTCGCCTACATGAATGCCGGGGTCGGCGCCTATGCGGACCGGCGCAACGTCCCGGCGGACAAGCTCGTCGTCCTGCCGGAGGCGGTGAGCGACGAGGCCGCGGCCTCCCTGCTGTTCAAGGGCATGACCGCCCAGTACCTGCTGCGCAAGACCCATGCGGTGCAGGCGGGGGATCTGCTGCTGGTCCACTCGGCGGCGGGGGGCGTCGGGCAGATCCTCACCCGCTGGGCCACCGCGCTCGGCGCCACCGTCATCGGCACCACGGGGTCGCCGCAGAAGCGGGACGCCGCCCTCGCGGCCGGCTGCCAAGCGGTGGTGGATCTCGGCGACCCGGACTGGCCGCAGGCCTTCCTGGCGGCGACGGGCGGGCGCAAGGCGCGGGTCGTCTACGACGCGGTCGGCAAGGACACCCTGATCCGGTCCCTCGACTGCGCGGCGCCGTTCGGGCTCGTCGTCTCCTACGGGGCGGCCTCGGGCCCCTCCCCCGCCATCGACCCCGAACTGCTGAACAAGAAGGGCTGCCTGTTCCTGACGCGGCCCTCCGTCTTCCCGCACAACGCCGAGGTCGAGACCTTCCGCGCCAACGCCGCCGACCTCTTCGAGGCGATCGCGCAGGGGCATGTGCGGGTCGATATCGGGGAGCGCTTCCCCCTCGGGCGCATCGCGGAGGCGCACGAGGCGGCCGAGGCGCGCCGCGTCGCCGGCGCGATCGTCATCGTGCCGGAGGGCTGAGCCCCGCGCGGGTCAGCGCGCCGCCTGCCGGTGCGGCGGCCGGACCCGCGCCTGCCGGTGGCGGGCCGGTGCCTGGGCCCGTACCCGGCGCCGGGGTGCCGTCACGGGCGCCTCGTGCGCAGGCCCGAAGCCGGCGGTTGGCCCCTGCACGTCGTCGTAGACGCCCCGGCCGGTGCGCGCGCGGTAGGCGGCGCCCGCGAAATCGCCGGGCGTCGGCGGGGTGCCGGGCTGGGAGAAGCTGGTCTCGGGCCGGTAGGCCGGTCCCCAGCCGATCTCGTCGTCGCCGGCCGGATCGCGGCCCGGAATGCCGGTGACGTAGCCGACGCTCTGCGCGGCGGCGGGACCGGCGATGCCGGCGAGCGCGACCAGGACGAGGGCGAAGGCGGCACGCATGGAAGCCTCCTCAGCGGGTTTCGCAACAATGGTCGCCGGCTTTGCGACATGAACCTGCGACACAGCGGGAATCGAAGCGGACCAAGCGGTGGCGCGCCACCGCCTCGTCTGCCGAGCGCTCAGTCAGGCCGGCTGCCGAGGACGTAGGCGGCCGGCCGCGAGCGGCGGTTGAGCGGGCCCTCGCTGACCGCATCGTTGTAGTAGCCGAAGCCGGTCGGCCCGAAGGCGCCGCCATTCTGCACCGAGGCGATGGGCACGGCGCGGATCGCCACCAGAGGCAGGCCGCTCCGCGGAGCGAAGGGGTCGACCTGCAGCACCACCGGCCCGCGGGCGGCGGCGCGGGCGTAGATGTCCTCGCGCGGGATCGGCTCGGGCCGCACCCGCACGGTCAGCGGCGCGCCGGCCGTCTGGGCGGCGGCGGGACCTGCGACGAGCAGGGCGGCGATGAGGAGCGAGGGGCGAAGCACGGGCGGATCCTCGGCGCGACGGCGAATGCTCCGTCAACGCGCCAGGAGCGCCGAGCGTTTCTTGGCGAGTGTTTCTCGGCGAGCGCTTCTTGTCGCGCCGCGTGCGCGGGGCCGTCGCGCCGGAGGCGTCAGCCCTTGCTGCGCACCACGACCTCGCGCTCGCGCAGCACCGGCTCGCAGGTGCTCCAGTAGCCGTTGAGCACGGCCGAGCGGGATTCGCAGCGATACGCCTCCTCGGGTCCCGGCGCGGGCACCGGATCGCGGGCGACGATCGGGTTCGGCGCGCAGGCGGCCGGCGCGAGGGCCGCGAGCACGAGACCGACGATTGTCAGCGAACGACGCATGGGGAACCCGGGTGTGACCTAGACAGCGTGGCCGCAACCCTGACGCCGCGCCTCGCTCCGATCAAGGCGCAGCGCCCGCCAGCGGGCCGCCGGGCGGGGCTTTCCCCCGCCCTGTCACCCCCCGGCCACAACCGGGGAGCGCCGGAGCCCCGGGCAAGTGCGCAAGCGGTTGCCCGGGGCCGGAGCCCCGCCCTCACACGGCCTTCTGCATGGGCACGACGTTGTGCAGGGTGCGCTCCGCCCCGTCGAAGAAACGGCGGATGTTGCGGGCGGCCTGGCGGATGCGCTGCTCGTTCTCGACGAGGGCGATGCGCACGAACTCGTCCCCGTGCTCGCCGAAGCCGATGCCCGGCGCCACCGCCACGTCGGCCTTCTCCACGAGGAGCTTGGAGAATTCGAGGCTGCCGAGGCCCCGGAACTTCTCCGGGATCGGCACCCAGGCGAACATCGAGGCGGAGGGGACGGGGATGGTCCAGCCGCATTTCTGGAACGAATCGACCAGCGCGTCGCGCCGCCGCCGGTAGGTGGCGCGCATCTCGTGGATGCACTCCTCCGGGCCGTTCAGCGCCGCGGTCGCGGCGACCTGGATCGGCGTGAAGGCGCCGTAATCGAGATAGGACTTCACCCGCGTCAGCGCCGCGAGCAGCCGCTCGTTGCCCACCGCGAAGCCCATGCGCCAGCCGGCCATCGAGAAGGTCTTCGACAGCGAGGTGAATTCCACCGTGACGTCGATGGCACCCGGCACCTGCAGCACGGAGGGCGGCGGGTTGTTGTCGTCGAAATAGACCTCCGCATAGGCGAGGTCCGAGAGCAGGATCAGCTCGTGCTTCTTCGCGAAGGCGACGAGGTCCCGGTAGAAGTCGAGGGAGGCGACGTAGGCGGTCGGGTTCGAGGGGTAGCAGACCACCAGGGCCACCGGCTTGGGGATCGAGTGCTGCATCGCCCGCTCGGCCGCCGGGAAGAAGGCCGGCGTCGGCTCGGCGGGGACGGAGCGGATCACGCCCCCCGCCATCAGGAAGCCGAAGGCGTGGATCGGATAGCTCGGGTTCGGCACCAGCACCACGTCGCCCGGGGCGGTGATCGCCTGGGCCATGTTGGCGAAGCCCTCCTTCGAGCCCAGCGTCGCCACGACCTGGGTCTCGGGGTTGAGGGTCACGCCGAAGCGGCGGGCGTAGTAGCCGGCCTGGGCCCGGCGCAGGCCCGCGATGCCCTTCGAGGCGGAGTAGCGGTCGGTGCGCGGCTTGCCGGCCGTCTCGACCAGCTTCTCGATCACGTGGCGGGGCGCGTCGAGATCCGGGTTGCCCATGCCGAGATCGATGATGTCGGCGCCGTTGGCCCGGGCGGCGGCCTTGATCCGGTTGACCTGCTCGAAGACGTAAGGGGGCAGTCGCTTGATGCGGTGAAAGTCGGTCATCGGCCGGATCCTGGTCGGCGCCGATCGCTGCGGCGCCTGTCGCGTCTTAGCACGGCCGGCGGCGCCCATGCCGCCGGAGTCGTTCTGCTTAGCCCCGTTCGGCCCGCGACGAAACCGCCTCCGGACCCCACGGAAGTCGAATGCGGGCCCGCCCGGCATCGTCGCCCTGTCGCACAAGTCTGGCAGGAGCCCCGGGCCCGCGCATGACCGACCGCCCTGCCCTCTCGCCTCTCGCCTATCGCGCGGCCGGAACCACGGCCTTGGCCGCATCCTTGCCTTTCGCCTCGTTGCGGCGGCGGCTGGCGTCGAGGTCGGCTTCGAGGTCCTTCACGCCCGTCGCCGACTTGGCGCGGATCGTGCGGGGCGGGGCCGACACCCCGACCGGGAGGTAGTCGGTGTTCTCGCGCCGCGACTGGACGACGAAGTCCGCCGATTGCGGGGGCTTGGGGGTGAAGCCCGCCGATTGCGCGGCGTCCCGGACCGTGGCGCTGTCGAGGACGCAGGCCGAGAGCAGCGGTGCGGACGCGAGGGCAAGCAGGATGAGGAGCCTCTGAGGACGCATGGCGGCTGAATAAAACCCAATCGAGATCTGGCGGAAGCCGGTTGTGAGGCCTTAATTTGTCTGAAAGGCGGCCCATCCCGCAGGGGCGGCCGACCCGTGAGGGAGGAGTGCACGCGTGACGGTCGAGAAGATCGCGACGCCTGTCGTGGACGTTGAATCGATGTCCCGCAATGCGGGGCTGTTGGTCGAGGAGTTCGGGCGGGCGATGGCGGCCTACGCCAAGCCCTTCGAGCAGGGCAAGACCGATTCGTCCGCGGCCGACGGCGTCGCGGAGGTGGTGCGGACGCTCGGCACCGTGGCCGAACGCTGGTTCACCGATCCCCACAAGGCGGCGGAGGCGCAGACCCTGATCGGCGGCCAGTTCCTGGCCCTGTGGGGCGCGACCCTGCAGCGGATGCAGGGCGAGGCCGCGCCGCCCGTGGTGATGCCCGACCCGCGCGACAAGCGCTTCGCCGCCCCCGAATGGTCGTCGAACCCGATGTTCGACTTCCTCAAGCAGGGCTACCTCATCACCAGCCGCTGGGCCGAGATCCTGGTCGACGAGGCCGAGGGGCTCGACGACCACACCCGCGCCAAGGCCCGCTTCTACGTCAGGCAATTGTCGAGCGCCCTCTCGCCCTCGAACTTCGTGATGACGAACCCGGAGCTGCTCCGGGACACGCTGTCGGAGAGCGGCGCCAACCTCGTGCGCGGCATGAAGATGCTGGCCGAGGACGTCGAGGCCGGGCGCGGGGAGCTGCGTCTGCGCCAGACCGATCCGGGCCGCTTCGAGATCGGCGTCAACATGGCGAACACGCCGGGCGAGGTCATCTTCCGCAACGACCTCATGGAGCTGATCCAGTACGCCCCCCAGACCGAGACGGTGCTCAAGCGCCCGCTCCTGATCGTGCCGCCCTGGATCAACAAGTTCTACATCCTCGACCTCAACAAGGATAAGAGCTTCATCGGCTGGGCGGTGTCGCAGGGGCTCACGGTGTTCGTGATCTCCTGGGTCAATCCGGACGAGCGGCACGCGAAGAAGGATTTCGAGAGCTACATGCGCGAGGGCATCTTCGCGGCTCTCGACGCGATCGAGACGGCGACGGGCGAGCGCGAGGTCTCGGCGGTGGGCTACTGCGTCGGCGGCACGCTGCTCGGCGTGACCCTCGCCTACATGGCCGCGACCGACGACCCGCGCATCGGCAGCGCCACCTTCCTCACCACCCAGGTCGACTTCACGCATGCCGGCGACCTCAAGGTCTTCGTCGACGAGCAGCAGATCCAGGCGGTCGAGGCCAGCATGCAGAGCCGCGGCTACCTCGACGGCTCGAAGATGGCCACCGCCTTCAACATGCTGCGGCCGAACGACCTGATCTGGCCCTACGTCGTCAACAACTACCTGAAGGGCAAGGCGCCGCTGCCTTTCGACCTGCTCTACTGGAACTCCGACGCGACCCGGATGCCGGCGGCGAACCACTCGTTCTACCTGCGCAACTGCTACCTGGAGAACAAGCTCTCGCGGGGCGAGATGGAGATCGGCAACGTCCGGCTCGATCTCGGCCGGGTGACGATCCCGATCTTCAACCTCGCCACCCGCGAGGACCACATCGCCCCGGCCCTGTCGGTCTTCGAGGGCTGCCGCGCCTTCGGCGGTCCGGTCGATTACGTGCTCGCCGGCTCGGGCCACATCGCGGGCGTGGTCAACCCGCCGAGCAAGCCGAAATACCAGTACTGGACCGGCGGTCCCGCCCACGGCTCCCTGAGCGAGTGGATCGCCGCCGCCGTCGAGCATCCGGGCTCGTGGTGGCCCTACTGGTTCTCGTGGATCGAGGGCCAGGCTCCCGAGCGGGTTCCGGCCCGCGAGCCCGGCGGCGGCCAGCTTCCCTCGCTCGCCCCCGCGCCCGGCACCTACGTGCGGATCCGGGCGTGAGGCGCGGGCCGGGGGCTCCGCGCCCCCGGCCCCGGTTCTCCGCATGCGCCGGGAGCGCGAGGCCCCCGGTCATGCGTCTCAGTACTTGCGGACGATCGGCGCCGGGGCGAGCGGGGCCGGCGGGTTGTCCCAGCGGTACTTCAGGCCGACCGACACCACGTCGGCGCTCGCATCCGTCGTCGCCAGATAGGCGAGCGGCGCCCGGTAGAGCTGGTCGCCCGGGATGATCGCGATCCGGTTGCGGCCCGCCGCGAACAGGTGCGAGTAGGCGATGTCGAACTGGATCTTCTCGCTGTAGCGGTAGCTCGCGCCGATCGCGCCCCAGTAGCGGTCGCCGTCCGGCAGCCGGGTCGAGCGGTTGCTGTCGTCGATCGGCGAGACCTCGTAGGCGAAGCCCGCCCGCACCGTCCATTGCGGGTTGAGATCGTACTCGCCGCCGACCGAGTAGTAGAACCCGTCCTTGTAGTTCAGCGGCAGCGACGAGACCGTCCGGTTGAGGGAGGTCGAGACGATCGCCGGCTCGCCGAGCCTCGACCAGTTGTCCCACTCGAAGCCGAAATTGAGCCGGAAGTCCGGCGTCACGGCCTGGGTCAGGCCGACCGAGATCTTCTCCGGAGTGTTGAGGTTGGCGCGGATCCGGCCGGGCACGCCGGTGGCGAGCCCTTCGAGTTCGTGGTGGATCGAGGAGCGGTAGCCGACGCCGATCGTGGTGCCGGCGGTGGGCTGGATCAGCACGCCCGCGGTGAAGCCGACGCCCCAATCCGTGCCTCTCAGCTCGGCGCTCGGCGAGGTCGGCAGGATGCCGGTGGCCTGGCGCAGCTTGAGCTTGAAGTACTCGATGGTCGGGCCCGCCGCGACCGACAGCCAGTCGGTCACCCTGTAGCCGATCACCGGGTTGAAGTTCAGGGAGAACACCCGCGAGGAGCGGCTGTAGACCTGCCCCGACCAGACTTGGCTGGGCTTGGTGATCAGGCCGAAGGGCGCCGCGCCGGACAGGCCGATGAACAGGCGGTCGCTGAGCTGGTAATTGGCGTAGGTCGCCGGCAGCACCGCCGCCTGGCCGATATCGCCGGACTCCCCGAGGGTGCGCAGCGGCGCGAAGGTGCCCGGCAGCGTCGTGAATTCCGCCTGCGGTATCACCACCGTGGCGTTGAAGTCCGAGTTCCAGCCCGGCTTCATCGTCACGACGGCGGGGTTCCAGAACATCGACGACAGGCCGCCGGAGCCCGAGGCCCCGCCCGCGAAGGCCAGGCCCTGCGCCTGCGCGCTCTGCTCGCGCAGGCCGAAGGCCCCCGCCATCGCCCCGCCGGTGGCTCCGACGCTCATCCCCAGGGCAACGCCCGCCAGCAGCGCGCCCCTGATCCTCGTGATCATGACGTTTCCATCCCCTCCAGGGCCGCCCCGCCCGCGAATCTTGAGTCCCGGCTCGGCAGCGTGGCCGTACTCTGCCGTACTCCGCACCGCCGCCGCAATCGGCCCGCGGGGGCGCGGGCCGCGCGGGTCCGGTTCCCTCGACTGATCGATCGACGCCATTACCTTAAGGATGGGTTTCCTGATCTTTTCTGCACTATTGTCATCCGTTCCGGTAATCCTGCGCGCGGCGCCGACCGGCGGCGCCCGCCGCCGGAATGTCGACCGGTGTGCTGGAATTGCCACGCCGCGGACGGGGGCAAGCGCGCCGACGCTTGCCGGATGGGGGGCGGATGCCCCATCTCGGCCCGAGGTCCGGCGGCAGCCGCCGGCCGCGAGCGGGAGGATCCGTCATGAAGCTGGTACGCTGGGGCGAGAGCGGCGACGAGAAGCCTGGGATCGTCGGCCCGGACGGCACGATCCGCGACCTGTCGGGCGTGATCCGCGACATCGCGGGGCCGACCCTCGCGGCCGAGAGCCTCGGCAATCTGCGGGCGATCGACCCGGCCACCCTGCCCCTGGTCTCGGCGGGCACGCGGCTCGGGCCCTGCGTCGGGTTCGTGCGCAACTTCATCGCGATCGGGCTGAACTACGCGGATCACGCCGCCGAGACCAACTCGCCGATCCCCGCCGAGCCGATCATCTTCAACAAGGCGCCGTCCTGCATCGTCGGGCCGAACGACGACGTCATCATCCCGAAAGCCTCGGCCAAGACCGATTGGGAGGTCGAACTCGCGATCGTCATCGGCAAGCGCGCCTCCTACGTGCATGCCAACGAGGCGATGAACTACGTGGCGGGGTTCTGCGTCTGCAACGACGTCTCGGAGCGGGAATTCCAGCTCGAGCGGGGCGGCACCTGGACCAAGGGCAAGGGCTGCCCGACCTTCGGCCCGCTCGGCCCGTGGCTCGTCACCCCGGACGAGATCCCCGACGTGCAGAACCTCTCGATGTGGCTCGACGTCAACGGCGAGCGGATGCAGACGGGCTCGACGAAGACGATGATCTTCGACTGCCGCCAGATCGTCTCCTACCTGTCGCACTTCATGCTGCTGGAGCCGGGCGACGTCATCACCACGGGCACCCCGCCGGGCGTCGGCCTCGGCATGAAGCCGCCGCGCTTCCTGAAGGCCGGCGACGTGGTGAGTCTCGGCATCGAGGGGCTGGGCGAGCAGCGCCAGAACGTCATCGCCTTCGACGACTGGACCGCCAAGGTCGCGGCCGGCGAGCCGACGAATTGAGGCCCGTGGCCGCGGCCCCGCCGAGGGGCCGCGGCGCGGCCGGTCTCAGTCCTTCAGGTCGTCCGGGACCTTGCCGCCGTTCTCCTCCAGCTTCTTGATCACCTGCTTGTGCAGCCAGACGTTCATCGTGGCGGAATCGTTGGTGTCGCCGGTGTAGTTCAGCTCGCTCGCGAGTTCCTTGCGGGCCGAGAGGCTGCTGTCGAGGTGCAGGAGCTTCATCAGGTCCACGATCGAGGTGCGCCAGTTGAGCGGCTGGCCGGCCTTGGCCGCGAGGTCCGACAGCACGGCCTCGACATCGACCTTGCCGTCGACGGTGGGGACCGTGCCGGTGGTGGCCGGACCGGCACCGCCGGCCGAGCCGGGCGCGGCGCTCCCCGAGGCCGAAGCGTCCGGCGTCGCGGCCTGGGCCTCGCCGCCGCCGAAGGGATGCAGGATCTTGCTGACGATCGTTCCAAGCAGGCTCATCGCGCTCTCTCCTCTGACATGGGGGCCGGCGATCTCGGTGCCGCCGCAACGCGCCCATGGCCGCGGTTCAACGAACCGGTCCGCACTCCGTTCCTGGCGCGGCGGCCCCGATGACGCGGACCGGACTTTGCCCTAAACAGCCGGCGCCCGCATGACGGGGCCGCCCCAACCGCAGGACCGCATGACAGGGGATCCGATCCGCCGCCCGCTCGACGCCGTCTGGTACTGCGTGGGCGAGAGCCGCCAGCTTCGCCCGGGGCAGCTCGTCTCCGTGACCCTCGGCGAGGAAGCGATCGTGGTCGGGCGCGAGGAGACGGGGGCGCTCTTCGCCCTGCGCGACCGCTGCCCGCATCGCGGCATGGCGCTCTCGGCGGGGCGCCTCGTCGAGGGCAACCTCGTCTGCCCCTTCCACGGCTGGCAGTTCCGGCCGGACGGGCAATGCGCGGCGATTCCCGCGCTCGCCCGCCGGGACGACGCCGATTTCACCACGGTGCGGCTGCCGCGCTTCGCGATCGAGGAGGTCTCCGGCCTCGTCTGGGTCGCGGCCGGACCGGGCCCGCAGGGCGCCCCCCCGATCCCCGCGGTGGATTTTTCCTATTGCGGGATGCTGGTCGAGATCCTGGAGGTCGAGGCGAGCTTCGACCTCGTGGCGCTGAGCTTCGTCGATCCGGCCCACGTCGCCTACGTGCACGATTCCTGGTGGTGGCGGCCCTCGAAGACCCTCAAGGAGAAGGTGAAGCAGTTCGCCCCCTCCCCGTTCGGCTTCACCATGACGAGCCACACGGCCAAGACCGCCTCGGTGGTCTACCGCCTGCTCGGCGCGGTGCCGGAGGTCGAGATCGAGTTCCGCCTGCCCGGCGTGCGCCTGGAGCGGATCACGGCGGGGAAGAAGCGGATCGCGAACTACACCTTCGCGACGCCGCGCGGCCCCGGCCGTACGGCGCTGATCAACGCCATGTACTGGAACGTGCCGGCACTCAACCTGCTCAAGCCGGTCGCCCGCCCGCTGATGCGCCAGTTCCTCGGCCAGGACCGCGACGTGCTGCAGATCGCCCAGAAGGGGCTCGACCGGAAGCCCGCCATGGTGCTGATGGGCGAGAGCGACGTGCAGTCCCAGTGGTACTTCAGCCTCAAGCGCGAATTCCTGCGCGCCCGCGAGGCCGGCGGCGCCTTCATCAATCCCCTCGCCCCGCGGGAGCTGCGTTGGCGCAGTTGAACGCCGGTCCTGATGGGCCGCACGCTGGACGACCGCGCCGCGACAGACGTATTGCGGGGCCCTTCCTCCGGGGGAGCCGCAGGCCGGACGAGCTGTTTCGCATCATCGACAAGAGCACGGGCGCCCATCCGCCCGCGATGATGCTCGATGCCGGGCATCATCGCGGCGATCCTGGCGGCCGCGCGGGCCCGCAACGCGGCGGCCGGCGTCCCGGGCGTCCTCGTCTATACGGGGCACGGTTTCCTGCAGGTGCCGGAGGGGCCGCGATCGGCGGCACCGCCGATCTTCGAGTCGATCCTCGTCGACCGACGCGCCTCTCCGGAACTCGACCGCGGCCTGAACCGCTCCGGGCCCGCTCCCGGCCTCGTCGGCGAGCAGGGGCATCTCGCCGAGATCCTGCGCCGGGCCCTGCTCATCCTGGTCGACGCACCGATCAGCCTGCCCCGGCGGCGGATGGAGGAGAGGCGTCAATCGCCCCGGCGGCCCTCGGTGGCGCGGTCGCGGCAGCGATAGCCGAGGAAGCACTGGCCCGCATCGGCGGACGGCCCGTAGAAGGGCTCGGTGGTCTGCTCGATGGCGCAGAAGCCGACATCCCGCACCAGCCGCTCGTAGGTGTAGGGGCCGGTGCCGACGAGCGCCGCGCCGCGCTGGGTGACCAGGGCCACCACCTGGCCGCAGGGCAGCGCCGGGGCCGGTACGCGGTCCGGCTGCGGTTGGGCCAGGGCGGCGGCGGGAAGGGTCAGGGCGAGGAGGGTGCCGGCGAGCTTGAGCATGGCGCCGATATAGCGCCGCCGGGCCGGAAAATCTCGCCCTCAGAGCAGGGGTGCGATCAGAAAGGCCAGGCCGATGCCCAGCCCGAAGCTCCCGCCGACCAGCAGGGCTTCGTGCAGGCGCTGCCGCAGGGCGGCCATCAGCGCAGGATCCCGCCGGTGGCCGCCGCGGCGAAGCAGCGGGCGCCCCCTCCCTGCGGGCCGCGGCAGGGCCGGGCCGATGCGTCGCCGCCGCCCGCATTCGTGAGGGAGAACAGGGTCACGTCCTGGGCCGTGGGTGCGAAGGAGGCGGCGCTCAGCCGGTCGGTATAGGCCTTGCCCGGTGCGATGCGGGCGGGCTCGGCCCAGAGGCCGGGCGTCAGGAGGGCGGAGGCCAGGGCGGCGGTCGCGGTGATCAGCGTGGCGGTTCGGATCATCGGTGGCTCCCCTCGCGGCATTGCGGTGTCGTGTCGGGGCGTTGTGTAGGAGCCGGCCGTTACGGGCCGATTGCGTCGCCGGGCCCGGATCGTTGCGTCCCGTAACGCGGTGACGAAACATCGGCCGGGCGTTCCGCTGCGGAACGATCCCTTCGGCGTGACGGGTGATACGGTTTCCGGAAGATCACTTTCGGAAACCGTATCACGAGCCCGCGCGGCGCCTGAGCGAGGCCGGTTTCCGCATCGCGAAGCGATCATCCGGAAACCGTATGAGGGGGCGGGCGCGGTGAGCGCCGGTACGGCGACGATGTCGGGCTTGATCAGGACCTTCGTGCTCGGCGCGGTCCTGCTGGCCCCGGGGCTCGCCCTGGCGGGCCCCGACCGGCTCGCTGGGTGGCCGGGCCCCGTGGTCGCAGCCCTGGGAGTACGATTCGGGCGGCGACAGCGACCGGCATCCCGAGCGGCCCTACGACCAGCAGGGGCGCGGCCAGCAGACGGGTGGCCGCGCCCGCAACCTCCTGCCCGACGCCGGCCTTCACATCGGCCCGCGCTGATCCGATGCCTGCCGGCGATGCGCGGCGCGCTCGCCGGCCTCGGCCGCGCATTTGCCCGCATGGGCGGCCCGGTTCACCACCTGCAGGTTGGGCAGGCCCCAGTAGCCGAGCAGCACCGGCCAGGGCGCGTCGCGGTGCTCGCGCCAGACCCGGTAGAGCGGCACCCGGTGGTCCACCTCGGCGCTGCGCAGGAGCCGCTTGCCCGTCTCGGTGCAGCGGTGGCGCTGGCGGGCCTTGAGCACCTTCACGTGGTCGCTCGCGGCGATCCAGAACTTCCAGGCGGTGACGCAGGCGGAATGCCAGCCGGCATTGCGGTTCGGCTCGCCCGCACCCCAGAGATCCTCGTGCCAGCCGAAGCGGAAGACAGGCTGGCCGCAGATGCAGCAATGCCCGCGCCCGCGCGCGAAGGCCGGCTCGCGGAAGGGGGCGGGCGGGATGCGGAAACTGCCCGCGAGCCCCTCCTCCTTCGGGCCGAGCCGCCACGTCCAGCCCTCGGGATGGCCGCTGCGGGCGGCGAGGCCCCGGGCGAGCCGGTCGGCGCGCAGCACATGCGTGCGCCAGTAGCTCTCGACCGCGAGCCGCGGGGTCGGCGGCACGAAGGGCCGCGCCAGGGCGTGGCGCAGGACGAGGGGCGGGAAGATCGCGGGCAGGGCCTTGTCGAGCCGCGCCCGCGCGCGGGCATTGCGGACCTCGCGCCATTCCGAGGTCCCGCTCGCCGAGGTCCCGCTCGCCGAGGTGCCGCTCTTGGCGGTGCTCCGCCCGGTCGCGCCGTCACTCCTGGGCCGCTCCGCCTCGTCCGCCATCCGCGACCGTCTCCCCGCTTCGTCCGAATCGGGCGATGGTATCGCAGGTCACCGGTGAAGGCGGCGTTGCCGGTCGGGGGAGGCCGAGGTCCTCACCCGTCCGCGCCGGCGGAGGCCGGGTGGTCAGGCGCCGCCGATCGGCTCGGTGATCTTGCCGGTTCCCGCGCAATCCGGGCAGGCGGTGCCGTCGATCCGGCCGGAGCCGTGGCAGCGCGGGCAGAGATTCTCGCCGGTCCCGGGCGTTCCGGGCGGGGCCCGGTCACCGGGCTTGGCGGGGTCGGTGTCCGTCATGGGGCGCGCTCCTCCTCGAGGACACATCCTCCGGCGCACCCCGAATGTTCCTTGCCCGGTGAGCGCCGCTCAGCCGGCGAGTCCCAGGAGCGTGACCGCCCCGAACAGCAGGACCGAGAGGACGGCGGCGGCGAGCAGGATCAGGGCGCCGCGGGATTCGCGCAGGTCGTCGTTCATGGCACGGCCGTTCCGGCACCGGGGGCCGGCGGCCTCCCGAACGGCGCATCCAAGCACGGCGGATGCCGGCTTTCGAGCGCCCCGGCCGCGCGGCCGTCGGTTACCCGCGCGAGGGTTTGCTGTCGCTCGGCGCCGCCGCGACGCCGTCGGGCGCGGCCGGGGCCGCACCGAAGGACGCCACCGCGACGTGCAGGCCGATGACCGGCGCGAACACGAGGGCGAGGAGCAGGAGAAGGGCGAAGGCAATGCTCTGGTCGCGACGGACGGCATCAGCGGCCGCGCGGGCCCGCACAGGAAACTCGTTCATGGCTCACCTCTTTCGACCAGCCGCCTTGCGGCCGGTCGCGGGCGAGCCCGATCTCACGATCAGGCGCGGCTCACGCGGCGGGCGCGGGCGGCGTGGTCCTTCGACTACTGTCGCTGGACATGGAGTTCGTGGTTCCGGTGGAGCCGCGCGAACGGCCGAGGCGAGGACGCGCGACGGGGATCGACATGCGCTCGAAGACCGTCGACGTCAAGCACGCACGGGCCGCGGCGCGGCGTTTTTCACGACGTTGCTGCATTCCGGAGACGGGTGCCGCTCCGCACGGAGGACAAATCCCGGGGATGCGGCTTGTTCCGCCTCCCGGAGGCTCACGGCCCGGTCCCGCCGGCTGCCGCCGCGGCCGGCCGGGCCAGCAGATGCGCGGCGACCTGGATCTGCAGGCGCTCCAGGTGCCGGTCGCGCAGCCCGAGCGCCGCGCAGGCCGCCGCGGTGTTGAGGAGGTACTCGGCATTGGGGCCGATATGGCCGCAGGCCGCCGCGATGCGGGCGGCGACCTCGCCCTCCGTCAGCCGCCCCGCGTAGCGCCCGCCGGCGCGGTTCGCCACGAAGGCGAGCGCCGTGACCGGCCCTTTTGGCGTCAGGGCGGGGAGCCAGCGGGCCGCGTAGCCCTGCCCGCGCATCTCCCGGTGCCAGACCGCGCGCAGGGCCGCCCGCGGCTCCGGCCCGGCGAGCCGGTAGGCGAGGCCCCGGCATTGCCCGCCCCGGTCGAGGGCCAGCATCACGCCGGGCGTCTCCCGCGTCCCGCGGAAGCGCCACTGCCACAGGCAGAAGCGGCGGTGCCAGCCCCGCACGGTGGCCGGCCGGCGCTCGGTGAAGGCGAAGTTGGGCCGCCACATCAGGGCGCCGTAGGCGAAGAGCCAGAGCGCGTCCGGCGCGCCGGGCTTGGCCGCGAGCGCCGCGTCGAGGAGCGCGTCCGTCTCGGCCTCCGCCAGGAGCGGCATCGCTCCCGCATCGTCGAGGCCCCGGCCCGGATGGACGCGGGCGATCAGGTCGGCCGTGAGAGCGGGGGCGGTCGGCATGCGCGATGAGAAACCGTTCCTGCGGGATCCGGTCAACCCGGTGTTCATCCTCGGGCGCAACACGCTCGGCCCCGGTGCGCGCCGGGCGCCCCTGTGTCCGTCCGGCGCTGGTGCAGGCTTCGCCGGTCTGATACCCCGTCTCTCCGATACCCGGTTCTCCGGGGACAGCCCGAACCGAATCCGCGCCGCCTTCCGTGACAGCCCTGGTGCCGCCATCCCGATCCGATGCGGCCGGCGCACCGCGCATGGCGGCGAGCGCGGCCGAACGGTCGCTCCATCTCGTCGTGGTCGCGGCCGTCCTCCTGCCCCTCCTCGTCCTGGCGACGGGGGGATGGCTCTCCTACGGCAGCCATCGGCGCGAGGCGGAGCGGCGCCTGGAGCGCACCCTCGACGTGGTGCGCGAACACGCGATCAAGGTGTTCGAGACCGCCGACCTCGTGACGCGGCAGGTCAACCAGATCCTGGGCGACCTGCCGGACGAGGCGATCCGCGCCCGTGGGCCCGAGTTCCAGCGCCAGCTGGCGGAGCTGAGCGACTCCCTCGCGCAGGTGAGCACCATCTGGGTCCTCGACGCGGAGGGCCGGCCGCTCGTCACGGCGACCCCCCTGGCGCCCGAACGCGAGGGCGACCTTGCGGCGCGCCCGTTCTTCCGCCTCCACCGCGACGGGGTGCTGGCCAGGGGACGGGATTTCGTCGGCGAGGTGATGGCGGCGGGGCCCGCGGGCGCCACGGCCTTCCAGGTGAGCAGCGCCCGGCCCGGCGCGGGCTTCCGCGGCGTGGTCGCGGTCGCCATCGACCCGGCCTATTTCCGGGACTTCTACGCGCAGGTGCGCGAGAGCGGCCTCGACACGGTCTCGCTCCTGCGGGAGGACGGCACCATCCTGGCGCGCGCGCCCGAGATCGGGGGCCGCATCCTGCGCACGCCGCCCACGAGCGGCTTCCTCGCCGCGCTCGCCCGCGCGCCGCAGGAGGGCTTCTACGAGACCGCCTCCACCATCGACGGGCGCGACCGGCTCTACGCCTACCGGCGCCTGCCCCACTACCCCGTCTACGTCACCGCGGGGATCGACCGGGCGACCCTGCTCGCCGAGTGGCGGGACGCGGTGGCGAGCCACCTCTATTTCGGCCTGCCGGCCACCCTCGGCCTCGTCGGGCTGACGCTGGTGGCCCTGCGGCGCACCCGGCGCGAGGGCGAGGCGCTGGCGCAGCTGCGCGCCGAGATCCTGCGGCGCGAGGCGAGCGAGGACCAGCTGCGCCAGTCGCAGAAGATGGAGGCGGTGGGGCGCCTCACGGGCGGCCTCGCGCACGACTTCAACAACCTGCTCACCGTGGTGCTCGGTTCGCTCGAACTCTTGCAGCGGCGCATGGAATCGGCGGATGCCCGCCAGACCCGGCTCATCGAGAACGCGATCGGCGGGGCCGAGCGCGCCGCGGCGCTGACCGGGCGGCTCCTCGCCTTCGCCCGCCGCCAGCCCCTCGATCCGCGGCCCGTCGACGCCAACGCCCTCGTCTCGGGGATGGCCGAGCTGCTCCGCCAGACCCTCGGGGAATCCGTGCGGCTCGAAACCGTGCTGTCGGCCGGGCTGTGGAGGACCTTCGCGGATCCCAACCAGCTCGAGAGCGCGCTCCTCAACCTGACGGTCAATGCCCGCGACGCCATGCCGGAGACCGGCGCCCGGCTGACCGTCGAGACCGCCAACGCCTATCTGGACGAGGGTTACGTCGCCGCCCATCCGGAGGTGGCAGCCGGGCAATACGTGCTCGTGGCGGTGACCGACAACGGCAGCGGCATGGCGCCCGAGGTGCTGGCGCGGGTCTTCGAGCCCTTCTTCACCACCAAGGCGCAGGGGCAGGGCACGGGGCTCGGCCTGAGCCAGGTCTACGGCTTCGTGCGCCAGTCCGGCGGGCACGTGGCGGTGTATTCCGAGCCCGGCCAGGGCACGAGCGTGAAGATCTACCTGCCGCGCCACGCGGGCCCCGAGGAGCAGCCGCGCCCGGCCGCGCGCGATGCCCTGGCGCTCGCGGCGGGCGACGCGACGGTGCTCGTCGTGGAGGACGAACCGGCGGTGCGCCAGTTCGCCGTGGAGGCCCTGCGGGACCTCGGCTACCGGGTGCTCGACGCGGACGGGGCCTCTGCTGCCCTCAACCTGCTGGCGCTCCACCCCGAGGTGGCGCTCCTGCTCACCGACGTGGTGATGCCCGACGTCAACGGCCGCAAGCTCGCCGACGAGGCCCTGCGCCGCCGGCCGGACCTGAAGGTCGTGTTCATGACCGGCTACACGCGCAACGCCATCGTCCATAACGGCATGCTCGATCCCGGCACGCAGCTCATCACCAAGCCCTTCACGGTGACCCAGCTCGCCGCGAAGCTGCGGACGGTGCTCGGCGAGGGGACGTCGCCGCCGGCCTGACCCGGGGCCGGGCCTTGCGGGAGCCCTCGTCGAGTTTGCGCCAATGAATCCGGCGCCCGCTTCCCTCTGACCTTTGGGAAGGTGAGGCGCTAAAACTTCCGCAACGAGTCTCATGCCAGTATCCGCGCCGATCGGGCTAGAATTCGGTCGCGCGGCCTCGATGAGGCCGGTCGTCTCGATTGCGGCCCGCAATCGCGTGTCGGGAGCTGGGCGTGGGGCGCAGGAAGAGGGCGGGCGCGGGCACGAGCCTGGCATTCAGGCTCCGGGCCACCATCGTGCTGATCGGCGCGAGCTTGCTCGCGCTGACGGCAGTGGTGGTCGTGCCCTCCGTGGGCGCGCTCGTCCAGAGCCGGCGGAAGCTCGTCGCGATCGGCCAGTTCACGCGGATCCTCGACGCGGCCAACCGGATCTCGGCTGAGCGCGGCCCGGCGAACCTGGTCATGTCCCTCGCCCCTGGCAGCGACGCTGCGGCGGTGCGGCTGCGGGATTTCCGGGCGGCCAGCGACGCCTCCCTCGCCGCCCTGCGCGATCCCGGGGATCCCGGATTCCTCGGCCCGCGCGCCCGGCCGGTTCCCGCCCATCTCGTCGCGGCCGTCGAGACGCGCCTGCGCGAGGCGCGGCGGAGCGTCGACCGCGTGGCCGCCCTGCCGCCCTCCGCTCGCGGCCGGGAGGAGATCACCGGCGCCATCGCGGCGATGATCGACGTGGTGGAGGTGCTGCAGGACGTCCTGATCTGGGAGGTCCGGGTGCTCGGGCAAACCACCCCCGATCTCGTCGGCCCCTCCCTGATCGCGCATCTCGTGAGCGACCTCCGGGAGCATGGCGGCCGCATCGGGGCCTACATCATCCCCGCGCTCGCCATGCGCGAGCCGCTGAGCCATCGCCAGCTCGCGGATGTTCTGGAGACCCGGGGCCGTATCCGCGAGATGTGGCGGCTGCTGCGCGGGCAGGCCGTGGTGGCGGCCGAGGGGCCCCTCGGCGATCTGCTCCGGCGGGTCGAGGCCGATTTCCTCGGCGAAGGCCTCGGCCTGATCGATGCCGTGGTGGCGCAGGGGCGCGAATCGGGCGCCCACGCGCTGACGGCGGACGAGCTGACCGCCCGGTACGTGCCGCGCATGAAGCCCCTGGAGGAGCTGCGCGTCGCCTATCTCGGCCGGATGGTCGCGGGCTTCGCGCGGGAGCGCGACGCGGCCCGGGCCCGTCTGGCAGCCGTCGCCTGCGGGGCCCTCGCCCTGCTCGCGGCGCTCTCGCTGCTCCTGCGCTCGCTGCGCCTCTCCGTCCTGCATCCGCTGCTGAGCGCGCGCGAGACCGTCATCGCCCTGGCGGAGGGCCGCGAGCCCGCCCCCTCCCCGGCCACGACGCGCATCCGCGAGATCGACCGCCTGTTCGATGCCCTCGCGGTCCTCCACATCCGCATGCACGAGCGGGCGACCCTGATGGCCTCCCTTCGCCGTCAGGCCGAGACGGACGGGCTGACCGGGCTGTGCAACCGCCGCGGCTTCGCGCGCGCGATCGGGAGCCTGTCCGATCCGGGGGATCACGCAGCGATGCTGATGATCGACCTCGACGGGTTCAAGACGGTCAACGATACCTTCGGCCACGACGCGGGCGATGATCTGATCCGGCAGGCCGGCCAGCGCCTTGAGGCTTGCCTCGGCACGTCCGGGATCGCCGCGCGGATGGGCGGGGACGAGTTCGCGATCCTGCTGCCGCATCTGCGGGAGCCCGCCGCCGCGGACCGCACCGCCGAGGCGATCCTCCGCAGCCTGGCGGATCCCTTCCGCATCGGCGACCAGGATCTTCACCTCGGCGCCAGCATCGGCGTCGCCGTCACGCAAGCCGGCGAGGCGGTGAGCGACGATCTGCTCACGCGGGCCGACATGGCGCTCTACGAGGCCAAGCGATCGGGCCGGCATTGCCACCGGCCGTTCCGCCCCGAGATGCGCCGCACGCTGCTCGCCGCGACCGCACGGCAGCGGGAGCTGCCCCGGGCCCTGGCCGCAGGGGAGTTCGAGCTGCATTACCAGCCCCAGCTGCAGCTGCGCGACTGCGCCGTCGTGGGCGCCGAGGCGCTGTTGCGCTGGCGGCATCCCGAACTCGGCCTGCTCGCGCCGGCGGATTTCCTGGCGCCGCTGCGGAGCAGCGCCCACGCGCCGGCGGTGAGCCGCTGGGTGCTGCGGACCGCCTGTGCGCAGGCCGCGGCATGGCGCGGCAGCGGCCTCGGGGAGCTTCGCATCGCCGTGAACCTGTTCAGCCGGGAGTTCCATTCCGCGCACCTCGTCGACGAGGTCCGGGCCGCCCTCGCCGAGACGGGCCTGCCCGCCGCCGCCCTGGAGCTGGAGATCACCGAGGATCTCATCCTCCAGCACGGCGACGGGCTGATCCCGACCTTGCGGGCCCTGCGGGCGATGGGGGCCGGCCTCGCCGTCGACGATTACGGGACGAGCACCGCGTCGTTGAGCCTGCTGAATCGCTGCCCCGTCACCCGGCTGAAGATCGACCGCTCGCTCGTGCAGGCCGTCACCGGCTCGGAGCAGGACCGGGCGGTCGTGCGCTCGATCCTGGCACTCGGCCGCAGCTTCGACCTCGCCGTGCTGGCCGAGGGGATCGAGACGGAGGCGACCCTGCGCACCCTCGCGGCCGAAGGCTGCCAGGAGGGCCAGGGCTACCTGCTCGGGAGGCCGCTCCCGGCCGAGATCTTCGCCGCGCGCTGCCGGGCGGCGGAGCGCCGCGACGGCTGGGAGCCGGCCGTCCTGATGCCGCAGCTGGCCTGAGCGCGGACTTCAACGCCTGTTTGATACGGTTTCCGGAAGATCACTTTCGGAAACCGTATCACGAGCCCGCGCGGCGCCTGAGCGAGGCCGGTTTCCGCATCGCGAAGCGATCATCCGGAAACCGTATGATCCGCCGCTCGGACCTGCGCGGATCAGGCTGTGGCGTTGCCGCCGCCGAGCCACGCGACGGCCACTGCCGGCCCGCAGGTCGAGGCCCAGCCGGCCGCCTCCGGGGCGAGATGCGGGGCGATCAGGTCGGTGAGGTCGCGGGACGGGCGGCCGAGCCGGGCCGCGAGCCGGGCGGCGACGAAGCGACCCGCGCCGCAGGCGATCACCGGGGCCGCGTCCGGCAGGGTGCCGCGCGAGAGGATCACCGCGGCCGCGTCGTGCAGCAGGCGCAGCTGCGCCTCGGCGAAGTGACCGGCGAGGCGGGTCCAGTCGGTGGTGCTGCCCTCGTGGCGGTCCCGGCCGATCATGCGGGCGAGCCGCGTCTCGGTCTCGGGGAGCGACTTGCCCTTGAAGTCCATCGTGTCCTGCTGGTCCTCCTCGGGGGGGAGGTCGCCGAGCAGCCGGTGCACGTCGCCGGTCGCCGCGAAGGTCTCGGCCATCAGGGCGGTGCGCCGGCCGCGGAAGGGCGCGACGGGGCCGAGCGCCAGGAGCGGCGTGCGCACGACCCCCGTATAGACGAGTTCCCCGGTCTCCAGCCGCTCGGCGTCGCTGTAGCCCTGGGCGGCGGGACGCCCCTCCACGACCGGGATCAGGTCGGCGGTGGTGGAGCCGATATCCACGAGGAGGGCGGCCGGGGCGAGCCGGCCGACGAGGGAGGCGGTGGCGTACCAGTTGGCGCTCGCGATGTCGGGCGCCGCCCCGGCCGCCGCCTCCGCGGACACGAAGCCCGACCGGCCGGCATAGACCGCCACGCTCCCGGGAAGCGCCCGCGCGGCCCAGCCGGCGAGCTGCGCCACCCCGTCCGCCCGGTCGGCGAAGCAATCGGTGAGTTCGCCCGTCATCGTCACGGCGTGGCGGGCGGGTTCGCGGGTCCAATCGGGCAAGGCCGCGAGGGCGGCATCGAGGGCCGGGAGCCCGCGCCAGAGCGGACAGGGCGCCTGCACCACGGCGCGCACGCGGCCCCCCTCCACCAGGGCGGCCTTGACATGGACCCCGCCGAGGTCCCAGCCGATGGTGCGGGCGAACGGGGACGACGGATGCTGGCTCACGGGCGGATCTCGCGGATGGAACGGGCGGGCGGGGCCCGGGTGGCATGAGCATCGGGGACGGCGCAAGCCCGGTCGCGGTCATTCCGGTCCTCGACCTTCGTCACGGCCTCGTGGTGCGGGCGAAGGCGGGCGAGCGCCATGCCTACGCCCCCATCGTCACGCCGCTGAGCCCGAGCCCCGAGCCCGCCGCGGTGGCGCGGGGCCTCCTCGCCGCGTGGCCGTCGCGCCGGCTCTACGTGGCGGATCTCGACGCGATCATGGATGGCGTGCCGCCGGATGCGGCGGCGCTGCGGGCCATCGCGGCGGCCGCGCCGGGCGTGGAGCTGTGGGTCGATGCGGGCTTCGCCAGCGCCGCGGGCGTGGAGGCCTTCCTCGCCGCCGGGCTCGGCCGCCCGGTGATCGGCAGCGAGAGCCAGACCGACGCGGCTCTGGTGCGCCGGCTCGGCGACCGCGCCATCCTCTCCCTCGACAGCCGGGACGGCGCGGCCCTCGGCCCCGCCTCCCTGCACGAGGATCCCTCCGCCTGGCCCTCCGAGATCATCGTGATGGCGCTCGGCCGCGTCGGGAGCGGGGCCGGGCCGGATCTGGCGGGGTTGTCCGCGGTGCGGGCGCGGGCGCCCGCGGCCCGGCTCTACGCGGCCGGGGGCCTGCGGGGGCCGGAGGATCTGGCGGCCTTGCGGGACGCGGGGGTGGCCGGCATCCTGGTCGCGAGCGCGCTCCATGACGGGCGGCTGCGTCCGGAGCACCGGGACGCATAGGACCGGAACGCCGACGCGCCCGATGACGCGTCGGCCGGACCCCCGCGAAGGTGCGGGGGCGGATCCGGCCGTGGTTGCGACGACGGACGGCAGCCCCAACGAAAACGGGAGGGCCGAAGCCCTCCCGAGAACCATCAACGTCCGAGGAAGATGGAAGCCAGTCGCTGGAACAGCCCCTTCGGCGGAGGCGGTGGGGGCGGCGGAGGAGCCGCGCGCTGCTCCGGACGGTTTCCTGTCTAGGAAACGTTGGCGGCGAAGGGGTGCTGCGCGCTCTTGTACTGCGCGGTGACCTCGGCGGCGGTCGGCGTGCCCTTGATGGCGCGCTCGATCGACAGCTTCGTGGCCTCGTAGTTGTACTTCTCGATCTTCGCGTCGTCCGCGGCTTCCCAGTGGATGAACACGCCGACCAGGATGTAGAGGTCGTCGGCCTCGTCGGCCGGGATGATGCCCTCGGCGACGCAGTCCTGCACGGCCTTGGCGACCGCGTGCTGGGCCGGGCCGAACATCTGCACCGCCTGGCGGGCGTCGTTGATCGTGACCTTGTTGAACAGCAGCGTGTTCGGCTTGCACGGCAGGTTCGGCGCCACCACGGCGAGCAGGCTGGTGAAGCCGTGCTTGTTGTTGGTGAGGCTGTTGCAGAAGGCGGTCTCGGCGGCGCTGCCGCGCGGCCCGATGAGCAGGTCGATGTGAGCGACCTCGTTGCCGTCGCCGACGAGGGCCTCGCCCACCAGCACCTTGTTGATCTTCGCCATGCGGGGTTTCTCCCAGGAGTCAAAAGATGAGCCGCCCACGAAACAGGCACGGCTGGAAGCGCGCCATCCTTGTTGCGGCGTCCGGCTAAGCAGCCGAACCGGTTCCCGGATAGCGCGGCGGACCCTACAGCGGTGCCGAACGGCGAACAAGCCGCCAACTTCGTGGAGCGATGCCATTTTGGTCGATAAGAAAGGCATTGCCGGGTAAGGGATTTAGACTTTTTGGCAGGTTGCTTTCCCTCGGTCTTTACCTGGGGGAACTTGATCGAACTCGAAGCGTCGCAGCGCGTCCAGGAACAGCGTCGCGACGGTGAGGTCCGCGCTGGTGCCGGGGTTCAGCCCGGCCTCCTTGAGGCGCCGGTCGTGGGCGAGGAGAGCGGCGGTGGCGGGCTCGCCGAGGACGAGGGCGCCGAGCGCCGCCTGCGCCTCGGCCCGCACCGCCTCGGCGCGATCGAGCCCGAACTTGCGGGCGATGTGGCTGTCCGGGAAGGCCGTCAGGAAGGCGAGGTGGATCGCGGTCGCGGTCCAGGGCGCCGTAAGCCCCTGCGCGCGGGCGCGGTCGAGGGCCGGCAGGCCGATCTCGAACAGGTCCGCGAACCCGGTCACGTAGGCGCGGGCGATGCGGTCGCGGTCGGCCGCCTCCGCCATCGCGGCGAGGAGCGGCGGGGGCGCCGCGGCCTGCGTCACGTCGTGGCGGGCGGCGCGGCCGAGCCCGCCCGGATTGGCGCGCCGGATCGCCGCGAAGACGCCCCGGGCATCCGCCGCGTCGAGCCCGGCCAGCACCCGGTCGAGGGCCGAGCGCAGGGGGGGCGGTTGCTCGGCCGCCGCCGCGAGGGGGGCGCAGAGGAGCACGATGCCGAGATTGGTGTTCTGCCCCACCGCCACCATGGTGGCCGCGACGGCCGCCTCCGCCCGCTCGCCGACCCGGCGGCCCGGTGCGGTGAGCGGCCCGGCGGAGACCGCGGCGCTGGTCTCGAAATCCGCCAGGGTCATGCGGTGGCCTTCGGCGAAGACGTGGACGTTGCCGGGCTTGAGCGCCGCGAGTTCGGCCCGGCAGGCGGCGAGATAGGCCGCCGCGATCGCCGCCGGCGCCGTCACGGCCTCACCCCTGCGCCACGAGGCGCGGCGCCGGCGCGGTACGCGCCCGGACGGCGGCGAGGAAGCCGCGCGCCACGGTTTCGGCGATGTCGGTGTCGGTCACCTGCTGCAGCCCCGACCAGGCCGGCATGCTGTTGACCTCCAGCACCATGAAGCCGCCCTCCCCGTCCTCCACGAGGTCGACGCCCGTGTAGTCGACGCCCACCGCCCGGGCCGCCGCCTCGGCGAGGTCCGCGGCGCGGGGCGGCACGCCCCAGGGCAGCGGCCGGCCGCCCCGGTGGACGTTGGTGATCCAGCCGTCGCCCTGGCGGATCATCCCGGCCACCGCCCGCCCGTCGCAGACGAAGACCCGGTAATCCTGCCACGCCCCGTCCCGGCGGGCGATGTAGCGCTGGAGATAGTAGACGCGGCCGACGAGTTCCTCCGGCGGCAATTCGTCGGGCCGCTCGATGAGCTGGAGGCCCTCGCCCTGCGAGCCGAACAGGGGCTTGAGCACGAGCGGGCGTCCCGGCCCGGCCTCGCGCGCGACGAGAGCGGCGGCGGCCTCGCGCCGGGAGAGAACGAAGGTCTCGGGGGTCGGCACGCGGTGGCGGGCGAGGAGCAGGCTGGTCGCGGCCTTGTCCACCGAGCGCTCGATGGCGGTGGGGCTGTTCCACACCACCGTGCCGGCGGCCACGAGGGCATGCAGCACGCCGAGCCGCATCGTCGTGGCCTCGAAGGTGCCCCCCGCGATGGTGCGCAGGAGGACGCCGTCCGGCAGGGCATCGCCGAAGCCCGGCACGCGCAGGGGCTCGGGAGCGCCGGTCTCGACGGTGACCTCGGCGAGCGAGAACAGCATCGGCTCGGCCCCGAGCCGGGTCAGCGCCGCCTGCAGGCGGCCCTTGTGCCACGCGCCGTTATCGGCCGCGAGCCCGATGCGCATCGGGGGATCTCCGGGTTTGGGGGATGGCGCGGGCTCCGCTCTCGGGCGAGGGGATCCCGCGCGGGACGCGTCACGCGAAGGAGCGCTCGACCAGCTCCGGCACCAGCCGGCCGGCGCGATGGCTGTGGCCGGTGCGGACCGAGGTCACCACCACCTCGGCCGGGCTGAAGAGATGCGAGTCGATGGCGTAGAAGTCGCCCTTGAAGCGGGCGAAGATCTCCGCGAAGGGCGCGCCGTGGTCGCGGGAGGTCGTGCTCGGCAGCGCCTCGGCGAGGCCCTTGGCCTCCGCATCCTCCGCATCCACGAAGAGCTGCACCCGCCCGCCATAGATGATGGCGTCGTTGGTGCGGCCCATGGCCTGCACGAAGTCCGGGTGGGGCGGGCTCAGGGGGGCGGCGCCGATGCCGTCGACGATGCGGGCGAGGTCGAAGCCGACCGAGTGGGCCTTGTGCAGGGCCACCTCCAGCACGCGCGCCACCACCTGGGTCGAGCCGGCGAGGCTCTGGGTCGGCGCGTAGATGAAGGTGACGGCCTCGGGCCGCACGCCCGCGGCCTCGGCCACCTTGGCGACCACGGAGGCCGGCGGGGCGCTCGCGGATTCGAGCACCAGGGCGATCTGCACCGCGTTGTCCTTGTAGTGCAGCTCCTCGAACAGGTGCTCCACCGCCGCCGCGGCCCGGCCGGGGCCGGAGCCCAGGGCGAAGAAGCCGGAATCACCGCCCTCGTCCGCGAGGCTCCAGCCCGCATACTGGCTGCCGAGGCAGGCGAGCACCGGATCGGTGCTGTGGACCGTCACCGTGAAGGGCCAGGCGGTCAGCGGGCCGGTCGGCGCGATGGTCACGGTGCCCAGGCCCCCGAGGCAGATCTCGGCGATGCGGCGCCCGGCCTCGATCGAGCCGAGGGCGCTCGCCCCGGCATCGACGAGGCGCGCCTCGCCGCGATTGGCCGAGACGGCGAGGCGGAGCTTGGCCGCATCGGCCACCAGGGCCTCGACCAGGGGGGAGGCCACGGCGTTCACGCTCGGGCGGACGATGGTGGAACTCATGGGACGGTCTCCCTCGCGGTGAATAGGGCCCGCACGGCCCCCGTTCGCGCCCGAACCCCGGTCCGGGCGGCCTCGGCATCCGGCCCGGCGGCCCGCACCGTGCAGATCGGCCCCCCGGCGGGGATCCGGCTGCCGGCGAGCGGCCGGTCCATCACGAAGTCCGGCCAAGCCAGGGGCGGCACCGGTGCTATGGCCTCGGCGGCGTAACAGATCTCGGTGGCGGCCGCATCTGGAGGAAGGGCCAGGGTCGGCCCGAGCCGGCCGCCCGCCGCGTCGATGTGGCGGAGGAGGAGCGGTTCGGCCCGGCGGTCGAGCACGTCCAGGGTGGCGCCGGGGCGCGGGTTGATCTCGAGGAACCACCAGTCGGACCCGTCGACGAGGAGGTCGGCGCTGGCGAGGCCCCGCAGCCCCGTCGCCTCCGCGAGCGCGGCGACGGCCGCCGTCGCGGCCGCCCGCACGCCCTCCGGCATCCCGCCCGGATCGACGGCGCCCGCGTAGCGGAAGGGCCGTCCCGGGGCCGGGGCGGACCATTGGGCGGTGTCGGCGAGGACGAGGATCCGGCGTCCGTCGGCGAGAAAGTTCAGGGACTGCGCGCGGCCGGGCATCCGGCGCTGGAGAGAGGCGCCCCGGGGCACGGGTCCCGGCCCGGCCGGCCGGATATGGCCGCCGCCCGAGGCGCCCCGGCGCTTGAGGAGCCAGTTCTCGGGATCCGGCACCGGATCGAGGCTGAGGGGCGGGTGCGGGATGGCGAGCCGCGTGCAGAGGGCGGCGAGGCCCGGCGGATCCTTGAGGGCCGCGACGGTATCGGGCGCGGCGCCGATGAGGCGGTGGCGCGCCGCGATGGCCCGCATCAGGGCGGGCGAGCCCTCGAAGCCGCTGCCGAGCACCACCCCGAGGCTCGGGCCCGCCTCGGCCGCGAGGGCGTCGAGGGCCGCGAGCACGGCCCGCCCGCCCGGCCCGGCGCCGAAGCGGCCCGGCACCTGCCGGTAGCCCGCGGCGAGGGCCCGGGTGTCGGCATCCCCGAACAGGTCGGCCACGAAGGGGCGCAGGCCCGCCCGCCGCGCCGCCGCCGCGAGCGCGCGCCCGGACTGCGCGGCGATCAGGATCGCGCCGCCGGGGCGCGTCATGGGGGCGGGGTCATGGGGGCGGGGTCATGGGGGCGGCGTCATGAAGTCATCGCGGGGGCGGATGCGGGGACACGCTCCGGGCCCTTCCGCCCTCAGCCCGCGATCTCCACCGCGAGCCGGTAGGCGTCGCGGAAGTCGAGGCAGAGGGGCTCGGTGGCCTCCAGCATGCGGCGCAACAGGCCGGCCTGGGTCTTGTACTTCACGTCGCCGACCGCGAGCGCGCCGATGCCGACGCCGCGCCCGCTGGGCAGCGGGACCCCGTCCGCATGCACGTCGATGCCCGCGATCCCGGCCGGCGGCACGGCGTTCACGTCGGAGGCGACCTTCAGCTTCGGGGCGTGGCCGAGATCCTCGGCCGAGAGGATCGCCACCCCGGCCGGGCCCGCCGAGAGGATCACGTCCGCGTCCACGATGGCGGCGCGGCGCGCCTCGCCGCTGGAGCCGTCCACCGCCTCGACGTCGATGTCGAAGCGCCACTTCATGGTCGCGGCGATCTTGCTCACCCGCTCCTGCCCGTCATGGCCGACGATCACCGGGCGGGCGCCCTCGATGGCGCCGATCACCGCCGCCACGTAGGCGACGACGCCCGCGCCGCCGAAGATCACGATGCGCTGGCCCTGGAGCCCGGCGCCGAAGCGGTCGCGCAGGGCCTTGTGCACCTGCGCCACCATCGCCGCCCCCGTGGTGAAGGAGCCGGCCGGATCGGCGAAGATGTGGTTCACGAAGGGAGGCACGAAGGCCTTGCGCGCCCGGTCGACCATGTCGAGGGCGTCCTCGGCGTTCTTGCCCGCGATGAAGATCCCGGTGCGCACCCCGTCCTGGGGCGCGCGGGAGAAGATCGAATCCTGCACCAGCGGCCCGACCTCCCCCAGGCTCACGCCCGTATAGGTCGTCACCACCTCGAAGCCCGCATCCACCGCCATGTTCACGTCGAACGGGCTCATGTGCTTGAGGGGCGTCAGCATGTGCAGGATCGAGCGGGCCATGGCGCGGGTCTCCTCACGTCATCCGCCCGGGGGCCCCGTGGACGGATGATCAATCATGGTCCTCCGGGATACGGGAGCGAAGCCCGATCGTCCCGGAAGGCGCGTCCCGGCATCGTGCCGCGGCGGTCCTTGATAGACGTTTTACCGCCGGTTCGGACCCCGACCATGGTCCGGCGGAATCAGGTGGCCGGCTCGCGGGTGACCGAGGCGCCGTGGTTGCGCCCGCGGGCGACGACGATCGCGAGATCCGGGTGGTTCGTGCGCAGCCGCGCGGCCAGGGCCGCGGCCTCCGCCTCCGAGCCGACGAGGGCGAAGCCGGTCGGTCCCCAGGAGCTCTGGCCGAACCCGCCGATGCCGAGGGCCTCGATGTCGGCGAGCGCCGCCGCCACCGCGCGGCTGGCGTAGCGCCCGCCCTGGTAGGGGGCGAAATAGTCGCCGATGCGCCGCTGGATCTCGGTGATGCCGCGGCCGAAGGGCTCGATCGCCCCCGCGACGGCGGCGGGCAGCACCTGCATCAGCACGATGCGGCAGATCTCCGCCGCCTCGCCCGCGGGGAAGCGCGGCAGGTCCCGGAAGGCGTGACGCTCCTGCGCCCCGTGCACGCCGGTGCCGGCGGGATCGAGCAGCAGCACGATGCGCCACGCCTCCGGATAGGGCAGGCGCGAGACGATGGGCGGGGCGGCGTCGCTGCCGTCGCGCCCACCATCGACGATCAGGCCGCCGGCGACGAAGGCCGCGAGCCCGACGCCCGAGCGGTTGCCGCGGTCGAGGGCGGCGGCGAAATCCGCGGGCGCGAAGGGCGCCCCGTGGAGCGCCGCGAGCCCCGCTGCGACGCTGAGCGCGAGCTGCGTCCCCGAGCCGAAGCCCGCATGGGCGGGGATCACCGCATCGAGGTGGAAGGCGCCGGAGGCCGGCACGCCGAGCTGGCGTGCGGCGGCGATGGCGGCGGTCCGCACGCGCTCGTGCTCCGCGGCGATGCCCGGCCCCTCCCCCGCCACGCTCAGGGTCTCGGCGGGGGCGACCGTGAGGTCGATGCCGGGGGCGTCCACGGCGACGCCGATGCTGCCGAAGCGCCGGCCGAGGCCACCGTGCAGATCGAGGAAGCCGAAATGCAGCCGGGCCGGTGCGCGCACCCGCACGAGCCCCTGCTCAAGCAGGTTTCGGAAAAGTGCCATGCGGTTTTCCGTCAAGAACCTGCGTCAAGCCGATGCGCGAGGCGGGTTCGCGTGGGCGCTCCCCCGCGAGCCTGCCGACTGCCTGCCCCGTCCGCCAACCCGTACCCCTGCCTGAGCCCGCGGCCTCTCGCGGAAGGCCCGTTCTCACGATCGGAGGGGCACGCGCAAGGGTTGATGCGGGGCGATGCGACACTGTCCCATAACGCCGCGGCCGAGGGCAACGCGCCGGCCTTCAAGAAATTTTTCGGGTGATCCGCCCCGACTTTCAGGGGGACTTGCTTGCCGGGAGCCCGGGATGCAAACGTCTCGGGCGGCCTCGGGAGTACTCCCGGCCGCAGGCCTCCGCACGACGGAACGGCGGCGAACGCCGAGGCGGATTTCACGTGGGCCGGTTTCGTGCGGGCCGGTTTCATGCGGGCCGGCCCGGCCGGCCAAGGATGCGAGGGCGGATGACGGCCTGGGTGAAAGGGCAAGCGACGGATCCCGACGCGGCGCTCGCCGCCGCGGCCGACCTCCTGAGGCGCGCCCGCGCGCCGGTGGTGGCCGGGCTCAGCGCCGACGTGGCGGCGGTGCAGGCCGCCTTCCGGCTCGCGCGGAGCATCGGCGCTTCCCTCGATACGGTCTCGTCGGACGGGCTCTACGCGGATCTCGGCGCGCTCGCCGCGGGCGGCGCCATGACCACCACCCCCGCCGAGGCGGTGGGCCGGGCCGATCTCGTCCTGGTGCTGGGCGACCGCGCCGCCGAGGCGGCGATCCTCGCCGATCTCGCGGCATCGGGCCCGAGCCGCGGCCGCGCCGCGGGATCGGGCCGCACCATCCTGTCCCTCGCCGCCGGGCAGGGCGCCGATTTCGCCGCGGGCGCGGCGGGGCTGCCGGCCGCGATCGGCCTGCTGCGCGCCCTCGTGGCCGGGCGCATCGCGGGCGAGACCCCCCTCTCCGACCTCGCCGGGCGCCTCGGCGCCGCCCGCTACGGCGTGATCCTCTACGATCCCGCCGAGATCGGCGGCCTCGGGGCCGAGATGCTGAACGGCCTCGTCAAGGACCTGAACGAGACGACGCGGGTCTTCGCCCTGCCGCTCTCCGATCCGCATCAGGGGCGGGCCGTCGCCCAGGTCGCCGCCTGGACCACCGCGCAGGGACCGCGGGTCGGCTTCGGCCGCGGTTATCCGGAGCACGATCCCTGGCGCTTCGCTGCGTCACGCCTGGCCGAGGCCGGCGAGGCGGATGCCGCCCTCTGGCTCGGCTCCCTCCCGGCCCCGCGGCCCGGCTGGCTCGCCACGGTGCCGAGCATCGCCCTCCTCGGCGCCCCCGACGGCAGCGAGGCCGAAATCGTCCTTGCGGTCGCGGTTCCGGGCGAGGATGCAGGCGGCGCCCTCTGGCATCCCCGCCGCGCCGCGATCACCTGGCATCCCGCCGCGAAGCCGGGGGCCGCGCCCGCGGCCGCCGCGCTGATCGACGCCCTTCACGACCGCCTCACGCCCGCTCAGGAGCGCTCCGCCTCATGCTGACCCGTATCGCCGGCGGCCGGGTCGTCGATCCGACCGCCGGGCGCGACGCCATCGGCGACGTCTGGATCGAGGACGGCCGCATCGTCGCGGCCCCGGACCGCGCCCCCGACCAGACCATCGACGCCGCCGGCTGCGTGGTGATGGCGGGGGGCGTCGAGGTCCACTCGCACATCGCGGGCGGCAACGTGGTGCTGTCGCGCCTGCTGCTGCCGGAACTCGGCATCGCCGAATCCGCCGACGCGGCGAACCCGCACGGCTCGGCCTCGGATATCGGCGCGCTCTACGCGCGGATGGGCTACACCACCGCCGTCGAGCCGGCGATGCCGCCGGTGAACGCGCTGGCGACCCAGCTCGAACTCGCCGACATCCCGCTCCTCGACCGGGGCGGGCTCTGCGTGATGGGCAACGACGACCACCTGCTCCAGCTCCTGCGCGACAAGGCCGGGGCGAACGCGGTGCGCGACCTCGTGGCGCTCAACCTCGCCACCACCCGGGCGCTCGGCGTGAAGGTGATCAACGCGGGCGGCGCCGAGGCCTTCAAGGACGGCGCGGTGCGCTTCTCCCTCGACGACGCGGTGCCGGCCTACGGGCTCACCTCGCGGCAGATCCTGGACGGGCTGCTGAACGCCGTCGAGAGCATCGGCGTGCCGCATCCGCTGCACGTCCATTGCAGCAATCTCGGCCTGCCGGGCGCCGACGACAGCTTCATCGAGACGCTGGAGGCGGCGGAGGGGCGGCGCATCCACTTCGCGCACGCCCAGTTCTACGCCTATGCGGCGGTGGATCCGCAGAACCCGCTCGGCGGCGGCTTCACCTCGGCGGCGGCCCGCATCGCCGAGGCGATGGGCCGCCATCCCAACGCCACCCTCGATGTCGGCCAGGTGGTGTTCGGGCAGACCTGCACCATCTCCCTCGACATCCTGCGCCAGTTCGCCGGCCGCAAGGGGGCGAACCCGAAGAAGTGGATCGTGAATGCGGGGGACGCCGAGGGCGGCGGCATCGTGCCGTTCCGCTACCGCGACCGCGGCCCGACCTCCTCGCTGCAATTCGCCATCGGCCTCGAGCTGATGCTGCTCTCGCCCGACCCCGAGCGCACCATCCTGACCACCGACCACCCGAATGGCGGGCCCTTCACCGCCTATCCGCGCATCCTGCACCTGCTCATGGACAAGGAGGCGCGCGACCGCGAACTCGCGGGCCACCCGAAGGTGGCGACGGAGCGCTCCAGCCTCCACGCGCTCACCCGCGAGTACAGCTTCGGCGAGGTCGCCCAGCTCACCCGCTCCGGGCCCGCCAAGCTCCTCGGCCTGACCGACCGCGGGCACCTGCGCCCCGGCGCGCGGGCGGACGTCGCGGTCTACCGCGACCAGCCGGACCGGACGGCGATGTTCGGCGCGGCCCACCGGGTGCTGAAGGACGGGGTGGTGATCGTGGAGGACGGGACCGTGGTGGCGCGGCGCTTCGGCCGCACGCTCAGCCTCGCGGTCGAGGCGGATCAGGGCATGGCGCGGCGCACCGATTCCTACCTGCAGGGCCGTTTCGGGGCCGGGCTCGACACCTTCTCGGTGCCGGACGCGGCCTTCGCCGGGCGCGACGCCTTCGAGCCGGTGGCAGTGCGGGGCTGACGATGGCGGACCTCACTCTCAACGGCATCCGGGTCGAGGACACCTTCGCGGAGGCCTTCGACATGGCGGGCACGGCCCTCGTGCTCACCGCCGAGACGCCCGAATGGGCGATGATCGCCGCCACCACCATGACGGGCTTCGCCACCTCCGTGATCGGCTGCGGCGCCGAGGCGGGGATCGACGCGGTGCTCGGCCCCGACGCGACGCCGGACGGGCGGCCCGGGGTGCGGGTGCTGCTGTTCGGCTTCGATGCGGGCGGGCTGAAATCGCAGCTCCTCAAGCGCGTCGGGCAATGCGTGCTGACCTCGCCGGGCAGCGCGGCCTATGCGGGCATCGCCTGGGACGACCCGAACCGCGGCAAGGCGATCAAGCTCGGCGGCGCCATCCGGATGTTCGGCGACGGTTTCGCCGTGGCCAAGCGCTTCGGCGGACGGCGCTTCTGGCGCACGCCGGTGATGGACGGCGAGTTCCTGTGCGAGCATTCCGTCCCGACCATCGAGGGCGCGGTGGGCGGCGGCAACCTGCTGTTCCTCGGCCGGGCCTTCGGCGACACCCTGAAGGTGGCCGAGATCGCGGTGGCGGCGGCGCGCGGCGTGCCGGACGTGATCCTGCCCTTCCCGGGCGGCATCGTGCGCTCGGGCTCCAAGGTCGGCGCGCGCACCAAGGGCATGATGGCCTCCACCAACGACGCCTATTGCCCGACCCTGAAGGGACGGGCCGGCTCGGCCCTGCCCCCCGAGGTCAACGTGGTGCTGGAGATCGTCATCGACGGGCTCTCGGCGGGCGCGATCTCGCATTCCATGCGGGCGGCGCTCCACGCCGCCACCCGGGCCGGGGGCGAACTCGGCCTCGTCGCGGTCACGGCCGGCAATTACGGCGGCAATCTCGGCCGCCACCACTTCCACCTGCGGGACCTCATCGACGGGGCGGCGGCATGAGCACCCTCACCCTGCGCCAAGCGCCGCCCGAGCGGCTCGACCTCTCCGGCCTCACGCCGGCCCGCCTCGCCGGCCTCTCGGAGGCGGAGGCCGCGCGGCTGCCCATCGGCACCAGCCGCCGGGGGCTGGTGCTGGGCGATTGCTTCGCCCTGTCGCTCGACGGCACGGAGGACCTGCGCATCGTGGGCGGCTCGGACCGCCTCGACCGGGTCGGTGCCGGCCTCGCGCGGGGCACCGTCGTGGTCGAGGGCGATGTCGGCCAGCGCCTCGGCGAGGGCATGACCGGCGGCGCGATCCGGGTCTCCGGCGCGGCCGGGCCCTTCGCCGGCACGGCGGCCAAGGGCGGCACCATCGCGGTCGCGGGCGATGCGGGTGCGAGCGCGGGCGGGGCCCTGCACGGTGCCATGGGCGGCCTCGACGGGGCGACCCTGGTGATCGGCGGGCGCGCGGGCGAGCGCCTCGGCGACCGCATGCGCGCGGGGCTGATCGTGGCCGAGGCGGCGGGCGACCATGCCGGCGCGCGCATGATCGCCGGCACCATCGTCGCCGGGGCGGTCGGCGACCATCCGGGCTACGGCATGCGCCGGGGCACGCTGCTGGTGGAACGCCACGGCGCCCTGCTGCCGACCTTCGTGGAGACGGGCACGCAGGACCTCGTGTTCCTGCGCCTCCTCGCCAAGGCGCTGGAGCCGGTCTCGGCGCGCTTCGCGGGCCTCGCCCGGGCGCGGCTCGCCCGCCGCTCCGGCGACCTCGCGACCCTCGGCAAGGGCGAATTGCTCACCCCGCTCGGCTGAAGTCCCCCAGGCCCTCCCGCGACGGCGGCGCGACGCATGTTCGTCGTGAGACTGTCACCCAAAAGACCGAGCCTCGGCGTCCCATCCCCGCTACCGTGCGGCGGGACGCTGTTCAGGGAGCCGGCACATGGGCCGTCGATCGATCGCGTGCGCCGCGGGCCTCGTCGCAGCCCTGGCCGGGCAGGCGCCCGGACCGGCGCGCTCCCAAGAAAAGTTCTGGGATGGAAAGCCTTGGGACGGAAAGTCTTGGGATGGAAAGCCCCGTGAGGGGAAGTCCCGCGCCGCAGGTCCCGTCTGGGCCGAGGGCCCGGCGGGGCCCTATGGCGAGACGCTGACCATCGGCGAGAAGGGCATCACCCTGCGCTTCCCCGACGATACCGCCACCTTCCGCATCGGCGGGCGGCTGCAGGTCGATGTCGGCGCGGCGGGCATCCGCCAGCCCGGCTTCCCCGAACCCTTTGCCGACAACGTGGCGGTGCGCCGCGCCTGGATCGAGAGCTTTCTCAGCCTCGGCAAGACCTGGGAATTCGCCTTCCAGTACGATTTCAACGATCCGGTGCGCCCGATCCAGGACGCGGCGGTCTCCTGGAAGGGCATCTCCGACACGATCCTCACCCTCGGAAACGTCAAGGAGCCGTTCAGCCTCGACCAATTGATCAGCGACAACAACACCCTGTTCACCGAGCGCTCGCTCGCGGACGCGTTCGCGCCCGCCCGCAACTTCGGCTTCGCGCTCGGCCACGCCCGCGACGACTGGACGGTGGTGGCGGGCGTGTTCGGCGGCAACATCAATACGGGGGTGCGCAGCGAGGGCATCGCCGGCACCGCGCGTGCCACCTGGGCGCCGATCCGCCGCGACGGCACGGTGCTGCATCTGGGGCTGGCCGGCAGTTATCGCGGCCTGCCGGCCGGCGAGGAGCCCTTGCAGCTCTCCTCGCGCTCGGAGGCCTTCCTGTTCACGCGCCGGTTCGTGGATACGGGCGACATCCGCGACGCGGCGAGCATCGGCCGGGTCGGCCTGGAGGCCGCCTATCGCGGCGGCCCGCTGCTGGTGCAGGCGGAATACATCCGCACCCGGGTCGAGCGCCGGGGCGGGGCCGCGCCCCTGGATTTCCAGGGCGGCTACGTGCAGGCGAGCTACGTCCTCAACGGCGACAACCGCGCCTATGCGCTGACGCCGAAATACGGCACCACCTACGCGATCTTCGAGGGCATCAAGGTCGGGGACGCGCAGCGGGTCAGCAACGGCGGCGCCGGGGTGTTCGAAGTCTCGGCCCGGTTGAGCGCCGTCGACCTCGACGACGGCTCCGTGCGCGGCGGCATCGAGCGCGACCTGACCCTCGGCGTGAACTGGTATCCGGAGCCGAACCTGCGCCTGATGGCGGATTACGTCCGCTCCCGCACCTCCCCTTCGGCCGCGAGCCAGGGCGGGCGGACCATCGATGCGGACGTGTTCATCGGCCGGGTGCAGCTCTACTGGTGAAGCCCGCTCACGAGGCGGCGGCGCAATGCGCCGCCAAGCCCTCCGTCAGGGCATCGAAGGTCGCCCGGTAGCGCCGCAGGCGGCGCAGATCCTCGTGCATGACGATCCAGGTCGGCAGGTCCCAGCGGATTTCCGGCAGGACCGGCACGAGATCCGGCTCCGCGGCGGCGAGGGCCGTTTGGCAGACGCCGATGCCGAAGCCGGCCCGGACCGCCGCGGCCTGCGCGAGGGTGCTGTCGCTGCGCCACGCGAAACGGTCGCGGTCGAACGCGGCGTCCGGGATCCGCATGCTGCGGATGAACGGGGTCTCGGCGTCGAAGCCGATCAGGCTGTGGCGGGCGAGGTCGGCGGGCGTGGCGGGCGTGCCGCGCCGCGCCAGGTAGGAACGATGGGCGTGGAAGCCGAGCCGCACCGCGCCGACCCGCCGGGCCAGGAGCGCGCCCTGGGCCGGCTCGGTCATCCGCACGGCGATGTCGGCGTCGCGGCGCAGCAGATCCTGCACCCGGTCCGAGAGCACGACTTCGAGGGCGAGCCCGGGATGCGCGGCATGGAGCCGGGCCAGGATCGGCGGCAGCACCGCCGCGCCCACCATCTCCGAGGCGGTGATCCGCACCGTCCCGGCGACCGCCTCCTCCGCCGCCGTCGCCGCCCGCTCCAGGGCCGCGGCGGTCGCCCGCAGCGCCTCCGCGTAGGGACGCAGGGCCGAGCCCGCCTCGGTCGGCACCAGCCCGGCCTGCGAACGGGTGAACAGCACGACGCCGAGCGCCGCCTCCAGGGCCGCGATCTGGCGGCCGAGGGTCGGCTGCGTCAGCCCGAGCGCCCGCGCCGCGCCCGAGAGCGAGCCCTCCTCCAGGACGGCGAGGGCGGCGCGGCAATGGTCCCAGCTCGGCAGGGTCATGCATTTTCGTATAGCGGCTCGCCGGCGATCCGCAATTCACGGATGGGCGCTTGGGTGAGACCCTCCCCCTATCGATGGAACGGGAGCGGATGATGGGCGGGACGAGGACGGCTTTGGTGCTCGGCGCGACGGGCGGCATCGGCGGCGCGGTGGCGCGCCGCCTGCAAGCGGAGGGCTGGACGGTGCGGGCGCTGCACCGCGATCCCGCCGCGGTTCGCCGCGAGGGCGACGGCCTCGCCTGGATGCGGGGCGACGCCCGGGACGAGGCCGCGGTGACGCAGGCCGCCCGCGGGGTGGGGCTGATCGTCCACGCGGTCAACCCGCCCGGATACCGCGACTGGGACCGGCTGGTGCTGCCGATGCTGGGGGCGAGTCTCGCGGCGGCGCGGGCCGCGGAGGCGCGCATCCTGCTGCCCGGCAACGTCTACAATTTCGGACCCGATGCGGGCCCGAACCCGGACGAGGACGCGCCGCAGAACCCCCTCACCCGCAAGGGCGCGATCCGGGTCGTGATGGAGCGGCGCCTGGAGGAGGCCGCGCAGGCGGGCGTGCGCAGCCTGATCGTCCGGGCCGGCGACTTCTTCGGCCCCGGGGCCACCGGCAACACGTGGTTCTCGCTCTTCGCCCGCCGGGGGCGGCCGGTCCGGCGCCTGTGGTATCCGGGCCCGCGCGGGATCGGCCATCAATGGGCCTACCTGCCCGACCTCGCCGAGACGATGGTGCGCGTGGCGGAGCGGGAGGCGGAGTTGCCGGCCTTCGCCCGCTTTCATTGCGGCGGGCACTGGGACGCGGACGGCACCCGGATCGCGGCGGCGATCGCCCGGGCGGTCGGCCGTCCGGATCTCCCCGTGCGCCGCGTGCCCTGGGGGCTGGCGCGGCTCGCGGAGCCCATGGTGCCCTTCCTGCGCGAGGCCCGGGAGATGCTCTATCTCTGGCGCGAGCCGCTGCACCTCGACAACCGGCGGCTCGTCGCCCTGCTCGGGGCCGAACCGCACACGCCCCTCGACGCCGCGGTGGCGGCGACCCTGGCGGATCTCGGCTGCCTGCCCGCGGGAGCGCCGGCTGCATCGTCCCTGGCCGGGGTGAGTTGATGCGGATTCAAGCGGGCTCGTCGACCAGCGGAGGCCCGGTTCCGGGTCGTGGCGCTGCCGCCCCTCTGCTTGGCGATGACGCTTCGAATCCGTGTTGACAGCGATGCGGATAGGCATGTCGCCCGAATCAGCCGTGGCGCGGCGAATCAAGCGACCGATGGCCGGCGTAATTCAGGGCCGATCTGTTGAGTGCTCCGGGGGATCTGCATCTGCCGCGGTGCCCCCCGTAACCCACGGGCCCGCCTCCGGAACTGTCCGGCGGGGTGCGATTTGTTGCGTGTCCTGCCACTGCACGCACTCAATCCTACTGCGGGTCTGCCGAGAATTGGTCGGGTGCCGGGGCTCGAATTGTTCGCTGAAGGTGCCCGCAAGCTGGCAGTTCGGGCCTGCTCTTCAGCCCTTCTGCTGCCCTCGCGCGAGCAGTCCGGCGGGTACTCGACGCCTTAACTGATTTTAAACCATGCCGCCGTAATTTCGTGGAAAGCGACACGTGCGCGCGCTCTCGGAGCGGAGAGGGCGCCGACATGAATAGGCTCTGCTCAGATGTCGTCCATCACCCTCTCGGCTGCGACGCGTCAGAACCTGCTGTCGCTGCAGGACACCGCCAACCTCCTCGCCACCACGCAGGAACGCCTCGCGACGGGCAAGAAGGTCAACTCGGCCCTCGACAACCCGACCAACTACTTCACGGCCGACGGGCTGTCGTCGCGCTCCGCGGGGTTGAGCGCGCTGCTCGATGGCGTGTCGAACGGCATCCAGATCATCCAGGCGGCCAATACGGGCATCACCAAGCTGCGCAGCCTCACCGACCAGCTGAAATCGGTGGCCCAGCAGGCCCTCGCCGCCTCCAACGCCTTCACGGCCAAGGCCAGCGTCGCCTCGACCGCGCTGACCGGCGCCACCGCCTCGAACCTGCTCTCGGTCGGCCCGACGGCCGCCTCCGCCGACCGCGCCATCGGCGCCTCGACGGGCGTGACCCAGCAGACCACCACCGGCACGGTCGACCTCAGCGACACCACCAACATCGACGCCGCGCTGTTCGCCTCCGGCAACACCGCCACGCTGACCATCGACGACGTCAAGATCACCCTCAACAAGGGCGTCGACGACGTCAGCCAGGACGTCCTGGTCAAATCCATCAACACGCAGCTGAAATCCAACGGCTCGGCGGTGACGGTGGAGGCGAGCGGGGCCAACATCGTGGCCAAGGGCACGGCCGATGGCGGCGCCTTCACCATCGGCACCGATACCGGCACCACGAACCTGTTCGGCGCCTCGCCCAACGAAGTGGCCGGCGTGCTCGTGCCGACCTCGACCTCGCTCGCCACCGGCCTCGGCTTCCACGTCGGCGACAACTTCACCGTCAACGGCAAGACGATCACGGTCGCCCGCAACGACACCATGATCTCGCTCGCCCAGAAGGTGGGAGTTGCGACCGGTGGTGCGGTGACCGCCGCCTACGACGCCAACACCCGCAAGTTCACCTTCACGGCGGCGGATCCCTCGACGACGATCGCCGTCGGCGACGGCGGCACCCCCACCTCCAAGGTGAAGAATCTCGGCTTCGACACGCAGTTCTTCGAGGCGGGCCGCGGCGCGATCACGGGAACGACCTATAACGCGAGCCGGCTCGACGGGCAGACCATCACCGTCCAAGTGGGCGGCGGCACGGCGGTGTCGCTGACCTTCGGCACGGCGCTCGGCCAGATCGCGACCCTGACCCAGCTCAACGCGGCGCTGGCCCCGGCCAACGCCCAGGCCTCCCTCGACGCCACGACGGGCCAGATCAAGGTCACCACCACCAACGAGGCCGGCGCCGAGAGCCTCACCCTGCTCACGGTCGGCGCCACCAACCCGTTCAACACCGCCACCGCCAATGCCACGATCGGCGGCGACGGCCTGACCTCGCGCAACGGGCTCGTCACCACCTACAACAACCTGCTGACGCAGATCGACCAGCTCGCCGCCGATTCGGGCTATAACGGCGTCAACCTGCTCGCGGGCGACACGCTGCGGATCAACTTCAACGAGAAGAGCACTTCCTCGCTCTCGGTCTCGGGCAACGACGTCTCGGCCGCCAGCCTCGGCCTGTCGACCATCGGCCAGAACGACTTCCTCGAGACGAACGCGATCAACAAGGTGCTGACGACGATCAACTCGGCGGTCAGCAACCTGAAGAACCTCGCCTCGTCGCTCGGCGCCAACCTCGCGGTGGTGCAGAACCGGCAGGACTTCACCAAGCAGATCATCAACGTGCTCGACACCGGCGCGGCGAACCTGACCAACGCGGACATGAACGAGGAGGCGGCGAACTCGCAGGCCCTCTCGACCCGCAACTCGCTCGGCATCTCGGCGCTGTCGCTGGCCAACCAAGCCCAGCAGGGCGTGCTCCAGCTCCTGCGCTGATCCACGTCACCACGGACGACCCATGCGGCCGGGGCCTCGCCCCGGCCGTTCGCGTTCGGGCCCCGTCCGGAGGCCGGCCGCGTCGCGCACCATGGGCCCGCGGCCCTGTGGCAGAATGGGGCCAGCGGCGGGGCGCCGCAAAATCGGGCGGGCGGCGGGGCGCCGCCACGGAGGAGCGCCGATGGGGTCGTTGCGGGTACGGTTCGGGCTCCTGATCGGGAGCGCGGCGGCTCTGGTCGTCCTGGCGGCCGGCGGCCTCTACTGGGCGCTCACCGCCGCCGAGCGCACCCTCGACAGCACCCTCGAAGCGCAGGTCCGCCTGGAGCTGATCGCCGAATTGTCCGGGCGCCTGACCGAGTTCGGCCTCGCCGCCGTCGAGGCGGTGGGCGAGAATCCGAGCCGGCCCGAGCGCCTTGCCAATGCCCGCGACGAGGTCGACCGGGCGCTCAATGCCGTCGACGAGGGCCTCAACCGCGCCGTCGCGCAGAGCGACGCGATCATCGACCGCACGCAATACGCCGCCCGCTCGCGGCCCCTGGCCCGCCTGCGCGCCGCCCGGGTCATGCTCGACCGGCAGGTGGCGCAGATCCAGCGCGAGCCGGAGGCGGCCAAGCGCTCGGACGCGATCCGCGGCGCCCTCAACGCCTTCGGGGCGGTGACGGGCCAGCCCCTCACCTTCCTGGTCGAGGCCGAGCGGCGGGGGGTGGAGGTCGCCTCCGCCCAGGCCCGGGCGCTGGCCGGGCGCCTGCGGATCGTCGCCCTCGCGGTGGCCGTCCTCGCGGTGGTGGTGCTGGTGCTCGTCCAGCGCATCCTCACCCGGCCCCTCCTGCGGCGCATCGAGGACATCCGCGCGGGGGCCGCCGCCATCGGCCGGGGCGAACTCGACACCCGGCTGCCCGTTGCCGCCCACGACGAACTCGGCCTCCTCGTCGCGGGCTTCAACCGCATGGCCGCCCGCCTCAAGCGCCGCGAGGAGCGCATCGCCGCCGCCCGCGCCGCCCTGGAGGAGACCGTGGCCCAGGCCACCGCGGAGCTGCGCGCCGCCAACAGCCGGCTGGAGGAGATCGACCGCTCGCGGCGGCGCTTCTTCGCCGATGTCAGCCACGAGCTGCGCACGCCGCTCACCGTGATCCTCGGCGAGTGCGATCTCGCCGCGCGCTCCCCCGAGACGCCGGATTCCTTCCGGCCGGTCATCGCCACCATCCGCAAGCGGGCGCTGCGCCTGCACCGCCGGGTCGGGGACATGCTGCGCATCGCCCGCTCGGAATCCGGGCAGATCGAGCTGGAGCGGCGCCCGGTCAGCCTCGCGGGCGTCCTGTCCGAGGCGGTGGAGAACTGCGCCTCGGAGGCCAAGCGCCGCCGCATCGCCCTGAGTTTCGAGCCGAGCGAGACCGACGTCGAGATCCAGGCCGATCCCGAATGGCTGCGCCAGATCGTCGAGGGGCTGATCGACAACGCGCTGCGCCACGCGGCCGGGGCGACGAGTGTCCGGGTGGTCCTGAGCGCCCGCCGCGACGGTGCCGAGGTGACCGTGGCGGATGACGGGGCGGGTTTTCCCGAGGAGGCCGAAACCCTGTTCGAACGCTTCCGCCGCGGCGGCAATTCCTCGCCCGCGCAGGGCTTCGGCATCGGATTGGCACTGGCGCGCTGGGTCGTCGAGCGCCATGATGGCACGATCCGCCTGAGTTCGGGCGGTTCAGAGGAGCGCGGCGCCCGGGTCACCCTTGAGCTGCCCGCCGAAGCCAGGGAGGACGCGGCGTGAGTGCGCCCGACGATCCGGCCGAGATCCGGAGCATGGCCCGATGACGAGCGTCCTCGTCGTCGAGGACGATGGCGACATCCGCGGCATGCTGGCCCGCGGCCTGAGCGCCGAAGGCTTCTCCGTCAACCTCGCGGGCAGCGTCGACGAGGCGCTGGCCGCCGCCCGCGACCGGGTGCCGGAGGCGGTGCTCCTCGACATCATGCTGCCGGACGGTTCCGGCCACGAGGTCTGCCGCTCCCTGCGCGAGGGCGGCTATCCGGGCGCCATCCTGTTCCTCAGCGCCAAGGACGAGGTCAGCGACCGGGTCGACGGCCTCGCGGTCGGAGCGGACGACTACATCGTCAAGCCCTTCGCCTTCGATGAATTGCTGGCGCGCCTGCGCACCCACCTGCAGCGGCGGCGCGCGGCGGGTGAGCCGCGCACCCTGGTGAGTGCCGGCCGCCTCTCCCTCGATCTCGCCACCCGGCAGGTGCGCTGCGGGGAGACCACCGCCCGCCTCACCCAGCGCGAGGCGGAACTGCTCTGCGTGCTGATGGATCAGGCCGGCCGGCCCGTGACCCGCGGCGACATCTTCGACCGGCTCTGGGCCAACCAGGGCGGCCTCTCGCTCAACGTGGTCGACGTCTATGTGGGCTACCTGCGCACGAAGCTCGGCGACATCGCCCGGCTCGGCGGCCCCAGCATCGTGACCGTGCGCGGGCGCGGCTTCATGCTCGACCTGCACGAGCCGAGCTTCCGGCAGTAATCCCGGGTTTGCCATTCACGAGATTTTTTGGGGCACGATCCATCGTGCCTAAGCCCGTGCGGGACCGGCACAATAAGACCGGTCTGAGAGGATCGGCCCCGCTTGGGGATCGGCGACAGGAAAAATACCTCTTGCGCTTCCGATCACGATTGCCGATATATCCCGGGTGACAGAAAACACTGTCATCTCAACATCTTAGGAACCTCTTATGAGGATCCTGGAAGTCCAAGGAGAAGCGTCATGAAGTGGGCTCTGCCTGTGGTCGCCGAAGTCTGCGTCGGCATGGAAGTCACCAGCTACGAGTCGGCCGAGATCGATCCCTTCAACTAAGGGCGTCGGTTCCACGCCTCCGGCGGTTTCGCCGCCGGGGGTTCTGATCCACCTGTCAGCGAGAGGGGAAACATCATGAAGTGGGCTCTTCCGGTGGTCGCCGAGGTCTGCGTCGGCATGGAAGTCACCAGCTACGAGTCGGCCGAGATCGATCCCTTCAACTGAGGGGTCTCCGGCCGTCAGGATGACGTCGCGCCGACGAGGGACACCATGCAGGCGATCATCCTCGGCTCCGCGGCGGGGGGCGGGGTTCCGCAGTGGAACTGCCGCTGCCCGATCTGCGCCATGGCCTGGGCGGGGGACCGCAGGGTCCTGCCCCGCACCCAGTCGAGCCTCGCCGTCTCCCCCGATGGCGACACCTGGCTCCTGGTGAACGCCTCGCCGGACATCCGGCAGCAGCTCTTCGCCACCCCCGCCCTGCATCCGCGCCACGGCCTGCGCCACTCGCCCATCGCGGCGGTGCTGCTGACGAACGGCGACGTCGATCACGTGGCGGGGCTGCTCACCTTGCGCGAGGGCCAGCCCTTCCGGCTGCACGCCACCCGCAACATCCTCGATTCGGTCTCCGCCAACCGCGTCTTCGACGTGCTGGCGGCGGAGCACGTGGCGCGCCGCGAGGTGGCGCTGAACGAGACCTTCGAGCCGGTGCCGGGCCTGTCCGTCACGCTCTTCGCGGTGCCCGGCAAGGTGCCGCTCTGGCTGGAGGACGGCACGCCCGAGATCGGCGCCGAGACCGAGACCACGGTCGGCGCGATGATCGAGGCGGGGGGCAAGCGCCTCGCCTACGTGCCGGGCTGCGCGCGCGTCACCGACGATCTCAAGTGCCGGCTGGCGGGCGCCGACCTGCTCCTGTTCGACGGCACGGTGCTCGCCGACGACGACATGATCCGCGCCGGCGTCGGCACCAAGACCGGCTGGCGCATGGGCCACGTGCCGATGACCGGGGATGGCGGCTCCATCGCGGCGCTCGCCGCCGTGCCGATCGGCCGGCGCATCTTCGTGCACATCAACAACACCAACCCGGTGCTGGTCGAGGGTTCGGACGCCCGCCGGGCCGTCGAGGCCGAGGGCTGGACCGTCGCCCATGACGGGCTGACGATCGCGCTGTGATCCAGCCGTTGCCGGTGCGGTGCAACGCTTGATCCAGCGCAGGGCCGGCGCCCGGCGCGGGCTGCGAGGAGCGGCGGTCCGGAGCGGGGATCGACCATCCTCCGACCATGAGGCGGATCCGGATTGCCAGGAACGTGAAGGGCTTGACCCTTGACCCCAGCGGCCGCAGCCGCCACCTCGGCTCCGGGAGGAACGGGGCCGTCAGCGCTCCGATGAACACCATCACGAAGGCAACCGATCACGCCATGACCGCAGCCCTGTCCCTGTCCCTCCCCGCGGCCGGCGCTCCGGCGGCGGGCGACGCGCGCCTGCTGAGCCCCGCGGAGCTCGAAGCGGCGCTCCGCGACATCGGCGCCCGCCGCTACCACAACCTGCACCCCTTCCACCGGCTGCTGCACGACGGCAAGCTGAGCAAGGATCAGGTCCGCGCCTGGGCCCTCAACCGCTACTATTACCAAGCGATGATCCCGGTGAAGGACGCGGCCGTGCTCGCCCGCATGCCCGACGCCAATCTCCGCCGGATCTGGCGTCAGCGCATCGTCGACCACGACGGCGACCACGAGGGCGATGGCGGCATCGAGCGCTGGCTGAAGCTCGCCGAGGGCGTCGGCTTCGACCGCGCCTACGTGCTCTCGACCCGGGGCATCCTCTCGGCCACCCGCTTCTCGGTCGAGGCCTATGTGCATTTCGTGGCCGAGCGCTCGCTGCTCGAAGCGATCGCGTCCTCGCTCACCGAGATGTTCTCGCCGACGATCATCTCCGAGCGCGTCGCCGGCATGCTGAAGAACTACGACTTCATCACCAAGGACACGCTCGCCTATTTCGACAAGCGCCTCACCCAGGCGCCGCGCGACGCCGATTTCGCCCTCGACTACGTCAAGCAGCACGCCACCACTCCGGCGCTGCAGCGGCAGGCCATGGACGCCTTGATCTTCAAGTGCACGGTGCTCTGGACGCAGCTCGACGCCCTCTACTTCGCCTATGTGAGCCCCGGCATGGTGCCGCCGGATGCGTGGCAGCCCGGCGAGGGGTTGGTGGAGGCGCGCGCGTGAGCCTGACCTCCACCGACGTGCCGCGCCTGCCGCGCGGCGTGCGGATGCGCTTCGACGGCGTGCGCGGCGCCCATGTGCTGCTCGCGCCCGAGCGCACCTTCGACCTCGACCAGAACGCCGTGGCGGTCCTGTCGCTGGTCGACGGGGCGCGCAGCATCCGGGCGATCGCCGAGGCGCTGGCGGCGCAGTACGACGCGCCGGCGAGCGTGATCGAGCCCGACGTCATCACCATGCTGAATGGCCTCGCGGAGAAGCGCGTGCTGGAGACGCTGCCGGCCGCGCCGCCGGCCTGAGGACAGGTCCCATGAACGCCGTCACCCCCACCCTGCCGGCCCCGATCGGGCTCCTCGCGGAGCTCACCCATCGCTGCCCGCTGCGCTGCCCCTACTGCTCGAACCCGCTCGAACTCGACAAGCGCTCGGGCGAACTCGACACGGCGACGTGGCAGCGGGTGCTGGCGGAGGCGGCGGCTCTCGGCGTTCTGCACGTCCACCTGTCGGGCGGCGAGCCCACCGCCCGGCAGGACATCGTCGAGATCACCAAGGCCTGCGCCGATCTCGGCCTCTATTCGAACCTGATCACCTCCGGGGTGGCGGGGGCGCTGGGCAAACTCGACGCCCTCTCCGAGGCCGGGCTCGACCACGTGCAGCTCTCGATCCAGGCGGCCGAGGCGGCCAATGCCGAGAAGATCGGCGGCCTCCGGAACGCGCAGCCCCAGAAGTTCGCCTTCGCGGAGCGGGTGGTGGCGCTCGGCCTGCCGCTCACCCTCAACGCGGTGATCCACCGCGGCAACATCGCCGAGGTGCCGACCATCATCGACCTCGCGGTGAAGCTCGGCGCCAAGCGGCTGGAGGTCGCCCACACCCAGTATTACGGCTGGGCCTACGTCAACCGCGCCGCCCTGATGCCGGCCAAGCCCGACGTCGACTGGTCGATCCGCGTGGTCGAGGAGGCCCGCGAGCGCCTCAAGGGCCAGCTCGTCATCGACCTCGTGGTGCCGGACTACTACGCCAAGTACCCGAAGGCCTGCGCGGGCGGCTGGGGCCGGCGCCTGATGAACGTCACGCCCGCCGGCAAGGTGCTGCCCTGCCACGCCGCCGAGACGATCCCGGGCCTCGAATTCTGGAACGTGCGCGACCACGCCCTCGGGGAGATCTGGGCGCAATCCCCGGCTTTCCAGGCCTATCGGGGCACGAGCTGGATGAAGGAGCCCTGCCGCTCCTGCGACCGGCGCGAGAAGGATTGGGGCGGCTGCCGCTGCCAGGCGCTGGCGCTCGCGGGCGACGCCGCCGCCACCGACCCGGCCTGCTCGCTGTCGCCGCTCCACGGCAAGGTCCAGGCGCTCGCCATCGCCGAATCGGCCCTGGAGACCGCGCCCGATTACCAGTACCGCACGATCGGCGGCGCGCCGGCCGTGCCCCAACCCGAGGGAGTATCCGCGTGAGATCCGCCGTTCTGCTGGCCGTGCTCGGAGCGCTCGCGGCCGGTCCGGTGCTCGCCCAGACGCAGCCGGCCCCTGCGACCCAGGCCGGGACGCCGGACGCCATCGACCTCCTGTTCGAGGGCAAGCACTTCGCCGCGACGCCGCCGGGCCGCACCCTGACCTACCGCTACACCCGCTTCAGCGGCATCGCGGACGGGCCCTTCGGCCCGCCGGTGGAGGACCATATCCGCGAGATGGTGGCCCCGGGCAAGGAGCCCGACACCCGCGACCTGACGGTGGAGGCCTTCACGGGCGAGCGCCGCCAGCCGACCGCGCATTACGAGAACATGGCGGGCAATCCGCTGCTGGCGCAGTTCCTCGAATACCACGTCCTCGACGTCGCCAAGGCGCTCAAGGGCAACCCGCGCTACCTGAAGAACGCGATCCGCAAGGCGATGCGCGAGGGCGGCACCGTCACCCCGACCGAGGTTGCCGTGGAGGGCGGGACCCGCCCGGGCTGGCGGGTGGTGCTGCGGCCCTTCGTGAACGACCCGGTCAAGGACAAGCTGCGCGGCTTCGACAGCCTCACCTACACCTTCGTGGTCTCGCCCGCCGTGCCGGGCCAGATCGTCTCGATCGCCATCGACGCGACCACCCCGGACGGCGGCAAGCTCCTGCAGGAGACACTCACGTATGAACCGAGCCTGGGTTAAGGGGGCGCTCGCCGCTGGCGCCCTCCTGGCGGGGGCGCTCGCCGCCGCCGCCGACGACAACGACTACCCGACCGACGCGCGGGCCGACTACGTCTTCGGCTGCATGGCGGCGAACGGCCAGACCCGCGACGCGCTCCAGAAATGCTCCTGCTCGATCGACGCGATCGCGGCGGTGCTGCCTTACGAGCGGTACGTCCAGGCCTCGACCATCCTGTCGATGCGCCAGGGCATCGGCCAGCGCGCGAACGAGTTCCGCTCCACCAAGCTCTTCGACGACAAGGTCGCGGAGCTGCGCCGCGCCCAGGCCGAGGCCGAGATCCGCTGCTACCGGGCGAGCGTGAACTGACCCTGGGGGCCCTCTCTTCGTCGTCCCACCCGGCGGAGAGAGGACCCACCTCCGGCCCCGGTTGTCAGCGATCCTGCCGCGCGTCACTCTCCCGCTGCGCAACCGCATGGGAGACGCGATGATGAGACGGTCCGCGGCCGCTGCGATGCTCGCCCTCCTCGCCCTGCCGGCGCGGGCCGAGGACACCTCCCTGTGGAGGGTCTACGAATCCACGCTCAAGCGCGCCAAGTACATCGACCTCACCCACGCCTTCGCGCCGGTGCAGCCGGTCTGGCCGGGCTTCGCCCATGCCCGCTTCAGGGCCGCGCAGGCCGGGCAGGACATCCCGGGCTACGTCGCGCTGGGCGACGTGTTCACCTACGAGAAGCACGGCTTCGTCGCCACCGCCTACGACCTGCCGACCGACCAGTATGGCACGCAGCTCGACCCGCCGGCCCACTGGAACCCGCGCGGCGCCACCATCAGCGACCTGCCGGCGACCTACGCCCTGCGCCCGCTCGTCGTCATCGACATCACCCCGCAGGTCGCCGGCGACGAGGGCTACCACCTCCAGGTCGCCGACGTGGCGGCCTGGGAGGAGCGGCACGGGCGCATCCCCGAGGGCGCCGTGGTGATGGTGCGTTCGGACTGGTCGAAGCGCTGGGCCGAGACGGAGCGCTTCCGCCGGAAGCCGTTTCCCGGCGTGAGCCTCGCCGCGCTGCAATTCCTCCACCGCGAGCGACGGATCCTGTTCCACGGCCACGAGCCGCTCGACACCGACACCACGCCGACCCTCGAAGGCGAGGCGTGGCTGATGCACAACAACTTCGCGCAGGCCGAGGGCGTGGCGAATCTCGACAAGGTGCCGGAGGCGGGCGCGCTGATCACGATCGGCTTCGCCAAGCCGCTCGGCGGCACCGGGGGCTATGCCCGCTACGTGGCGATCGCGCCGCCGGACTGGCCCGAGGGCGTGAGCATCGCGCAGGCACCGGGCGCGCCCCTGCCCGAGCAGCCCGCCCCGCTCCGGCGCGGGCCGGACGGCGTGATGCGCCCGACCCCGCCCTGATCAGCTCCCGGAGGCCGGGAAGCTGTGCGTGAAGGTCCGCCCCTCCGTGTCCTTGGCCACCACCGTCACCGGCTCGCCGTTCCCCGTGAAGCTGAAGCGGAAGGTCGGATCCTCGCTCACCGAGATGCCGCCCGTCATCGAGAACAGCGGCGTCTCGCCCTGGCGGACGCTGAGCGATTCCACGAACCAGGCCGGCGTGTAGAGCCGCGTGACCTGATCCATCTGGAGCCCCGAATAATTCGGGTGGCGGACCTGGACCTGGGCCTCGCCGCGATCGGCGAAGCTGCGGAAGCGCATCTGGCCGAGATTGGCCTTGGCCTCGGCCGGATCCTTGACGGCGGGCGCCGAGCAGCCGCCCGCGGCCTTGACGTAGGCCTTGGTCATGTAGAGGGCGCCGTCCTCCGTCTCGGCGATGGCGCGGACGTAGGAGTAGGAGTTCACCCGGATGCGGGTGGAGAGGTCGAAGCGGTGCTGCGGCTTGGCGAAGCGGAAGGTGCCGACGACCGGCGAGGGATTCTCGTCCACCACCAGGGTCAGGCTCTTGACCGCGCGCGCGTCGCCTCCCGGCAGGGCGATGCGGATCGCGACGGGCACGATGGCCGCATCCTCGGCGCGTTTGGGCGTCTCCAGGGTGACGAGGCCGGCCCCGTCCCGGATCGGCCTGTCGCCGGTGATGCCGGCGCGCAGCTCTGTCCAGGCGGTCTCGGGCCGCGCCTCGTCCTGGGCGAGGGCGGGACCGGCGAGCCCGAGCGCCAGCGCCGCGCCGGCGAGGGCCGGTCTCCAGAGACTCGGTCTCTTGGGGGATCGGATCATCGTGGGCTCCTCATCGGTGTCCTCCGCCGGGGCCGGGGCGTCCGCCGCCTCTTGTGCCGCCTCTTGCCTGTGCCATCAGATGTAGAGGCCGGGAGCGCCGCGCGCCATGCCATCCTGCGGTCAAACCCCTGACGGCCGGGCGCTTTGGCCGGGGACACGCTGGATCGTGATCCTTCTGCGCGCGAACCGGAAGCGATGGGCCGGCGCGGCGGAGGCTCGCGCTGGCCTTAAGGCCTTGAGATCGTGGGGCAGCGGATGGTGGGGCGGGTTCGCGACCGATTCCTTGCGCCGTCACTCCCCCGGTTCGCGCAACCGTCGCCATTCTGTTCGGGGCCGGTGTGGGTTACACAAGGGAAGTCGCCCCCTCACGGGGGCGCGGATTGAAACAAGACTGATACTGAACGGGCGGTCGCCGCTGTCAAGGTCGCCCCCTCGCGGGGGCACGGATTGAAACCAGCCGATCGTTGCGGTCGTCTCCATCGCGTCCATCGCGCGCCGCCTGTCCTGACGGGCGCGCGGATCGCAACACCCGGCGGCTCCGGGAGCATCCGGGCCGCCGCCCCTCCCCTGCCGCGGGCGCCGGACGCCGCGACCCCGCCCAAGGTACGACGCCGCGGCGGATGTCCCGCGCGCCGCCGAACGTTGCGCCCCGCCCGCGATCCGGCATAAGCGCGGGAGACGTCCCGCGCCGATCCCGCCGAGGTTCCCGTGACCGACCATCCCGCCGTCCTCGCCGCCCTGCTGCCGGAACTCGGCCGGCGCACCCTGGTCATGGGTATCCTGAACGTCACGCCGGATTCCTTCTCGGATGGCGGGCGCTTCCAGGAGCGCGAGGCCGCCCGGGCCCAGGCCGCCGCCCTCGTGGCGGAGGGCGCCGCCATCCTCGACATCGGCGGGGAATCCACCCGGCCCGGCCACGTGCCCGTCCCCGCCGAGGAGGAGCAGGCCCGCGTCGTCCCGGTCCTCGAAGCGGTCGCGCCCGCCTGCCCGGTGCCGATCTCCATCGACACCTACAAGGCCTCCACCGCCGAGGCCGCCCTCAAGGCCGGCGCGCGCATCGTGAACGACGTCTGGGGCCTCCAGCGCGAGCCCGACATCGCCCGCGTCGCCGCGGCCCACGGCGCCCCGGTGATCGTGATGCACAACCGCGAGAGCGTGGATGCCAGCCTCGACATCCTCGACGAGATGAAGCGGTTCTTCGACCGCTCCCTCGCCATCGCGGCGAAGGCCGGCATCCCGGAGCGCGACATCGTCCTCGATCCGGGCATCGGCTTCGGCAAGAGCTGGGAGCAGCACCTGGAGGCGATCCGCCGCCTGCCCGAATTGCGGGCGCTCGGCTTTCCGCTCCTCGTCGGCATCTCCCGCAAATCCCTGCTCGGGCGCATCCACAACACCGCGACGGCGCCGGCCGACCGGCTGTTCGGCTCCATCGCCGCCCACGCCGCCGCCGCCACGCTCGGCGCCGACATCGTGCGCGCCCACGACGTGCGCCCCCATGTCGAAGCCTGCCAGGTGATCGACGCCATCATGCGCCGGGATCCCGCCGCGAGTGGTGCAACCGCCCGCGGGGGAGCCGCCTGATGGGCGACCGCATCCTCGTCCACCGCCTCGCGGTCTTCGCCCATCACGGCGTGCTGGAGGAGGAGAACCGGCTCGGCCAGCGCTTCTACCTCTCCCTCGAGGTCAGCCTCGACCTGCGCGCGGCCGGCCGCAGCGACGACATCGCCGCCACGGTGAGCTACGCCGACCTCGCGGCCCTCGCCACGGAGATCGCCACCGGCCGGCGCTTCCGCCTCATCGAGGCCCTGGCCGAGACCATCGCGACCGAGAGCCTCGCGCGCTTCCCCGCCCTCACGGCGATCACCGTGCGGGTCGACAAGCCCTCCGCCCCCATCCCGGCCATCCTCGACGGAGTCTCGGTCGAGGTCACGAGGACGCGCCATGGCTGAGGCCTATCTCGGGCTCGGCAGCAATCTCGGCGACAAGGCCGCGATGCTCGCCCGCGCCATCGCCGAACTCGATGCGGCACCGGGCATCCGCATCACCGCGCGCTCGCGCTTCTACCGCACGCCCCCCTGGGGCGACACCGATCAGGACTGGTTCCTCAACGCCGCGGTCGGGGTGGACACGACCCTGCCGCCCCACGCCCTGCTGGAGACCTGCCTCGCCGTCGAGGCGCGGCTCGGCCGCGTGCGCGAGCGGCGCTGGGGGCCGCGCGTCATCGACATCGACGTGCTGCACTATGCGGGCGCCGTGGTGGAGGACGAGCGCCTCGTCCTGCCCCACCGCTTCGTGCGCGAGCGCGCCTTCGTGCTCGTGCCCCTGGCCGAGATCGCGCCCGGCCTCGTGATCGGCGGGGAAACGGTGACGCAGGCGCTGGCGAAGCTCGACCGCACCGGCATCGAGCCGGACGAGGCCGGGGGCGCCCCCGCCGCCGGACCGCCCCTCAGGGCTTGACCGGTTGCAGGCGCTCGAGAGGGAGCGCCGCGTCGCTCCAGCCATCGGCGCCGTCCGGGAACCAGATCACCCGGCGGTAGCCGTAGGACAGCGCCCGCTTCGCCGCGTTCCACGACATCCAGCAGTTCCGCAGGCAGAAGAACACCAGGGGCCTGCCTCTGTCGCCGCCGGTCAGGTGGTCGAGGGTGTCGCGGAAATAGGCCTCCGTCTCCGGGGCGAGGGCGCCGAGGCCGGTATTGGCGAGCCAGTGCGCGTGCGGGATGCTCTCGTGCGGGGGATCCCGCCAGATCGTCCCCGCGGGCAGCGTGGCCGGCCGCGGCGGCCGGGGCATCACGTCCACGAAGAGCACGCCCGCCCGCCACAGCGCCTCGGCCTCCTCCGTCGTCACCACCCGCGCGCCCTGAAGCGTCGCGGGCGTGGGGGAGCGGAAGTTGTCGTTGCGGTAGCCGGAGGGTTCGGGCGGCGGGGGCGCGGCGGCGGCCGGCCGCATCGGGGCCAGCAGCGCGAGAGCCGCCAGGACACCATACCCCAAGGCGGCCCGCTTCACGGCTTGGCTTCGTCGAGAAGCCGATTCTGCTCCTCATCGAGGAGCGGCACCGCGTAGTCGCGCAGCACCTGCTCGATCTCCGCCCGGCGCTTGCGCAGGGCGGTGTTGAGCGTGCGCTTCCACTCGTTCTCGTTGATCCGCACCCCCATCGCGATGCGGTAGGTGAGCGCCGGACGGTCGGGCTCCCTGAGGAGAGGCACCACCTCCATCGGCACCCCGCTCTGGCGGGCGAGCCAGCCCGCCGCCGGGCCCCACAGGATCGCCGCGTCGAGCTTCTTCTCGGCGAGGTCGGCCACGATCTGGGCCGACACGGTCTGGTGCGGGTTCGACGGATCGAACTGGTAGGGCGCGTAGGGCCGCATCGACCCGACGAGGCCGAGATCCCCCATCCGGTTCACCGGCGGCGTGCCCGCCACCACGCCGATCGCCTTGCCCTTGAGCCGTGGATCGTCGAGGGCGCCGACGCCCGGGAGGTCGCCCCGGCGCGACACCAGCACGTAGGCCGAGCGGTAATAGGGGTTGGTGCTCTGGACGAGATCGGTGCCGAGCGCCGAGCCGATGATCACGTCGCACAGGCCCGAGCCCAGCGTGTTGCGCACGAAGCCCGGCCCCTGCGTCAACCAGTAGGTGCGCAAGCGGACCTTCAGCTCGTCGGCGAGGATCGCGGCGATCCGGTTCTCGAACCCCTCCCCCTTGCGGTCGGAGAAGGGCATGTTGCCCGGATCGCCGCAGACGCGCAGGGCGTCGGTGGTGACGAGGTCGGGCAATTGCTGCGCGACAGCGGCCCGCGGTCCCGCCGCCATCAGCAGGACCGCGAGGCCGGCGAGCAGCCGGCCCGTCGCGTGGGAGGCGCCGGCCCGGGCCATCAGCCGCCCAGGCACTCCTTCTCGGCCTTCTTGGCCGCCTCGGGCTTGTCCTCCTTGTCGGAGGGGCGCACGCGGCCCATGGCGCCGGCCGCGCGGGCGCGCAGGTAGACGTAGAGGTCGTCCGCGTAGCACATCACGTTCTTGTTGTCGCCGAAGGCCGGCATCACCTGCTGCTGCGACGCGCTGACGTCCTGCTTGCCGCCGACCAGGATGCCGATGAACTCCTCGTAGGAGAGGTGCTTCAGCGAGTCCTTCAGGGCCGGGGCGTAGGTCGAGCCCATGCCGTCCGGGCCGTGGCAGACGTGGCACTCGGCATGATAGCGCCGGTAGCCCGAATAGGCGTACCAGTCGACCTTCTTGCCGTTGTCGCTGACGTGGAAGGTCGGATGGCCGTCGGCGTCGAGGTACTTGCCGTCCTCCACCTTCGTGGCCTGCGCCTTGTCGAGCACCTTCTGGTCGACCTCGGCGGTCTTGTCGTTGGCATTGAGCGAATTGGCGAGCGCCGGATCGGCGGGTTTGGCACCCTCAGCATATACGGCAACCACGGACAGGGTTGCTAGGGCGAGGCCGGCCAGGACGGGCCGCAGGGCGGTCGTGCTGAGGTGACGCAACGGACGTTTCTCCCTGTATACGACGAGAGCCCCCCATCGCGGGCCGGGGTCCCGAGGTCCGCATAATCATAATCATAAGGAAGCCGGCGCGGAAACCCGCGCCGGCCAGACTTATGTACGGGTAGAACCTGCGACCGATTAGTTCGGCAGCGTGAAGACGGTGAGCTGACCGCCGAGGTTCGTGTAGTTCGACAGGGCCGCGTAGCCGCCCACCGCGCCGAGACCGGCATTCGGGTCGGTCAGGCCGGCCGCGAGGCCGATGCCGGCCCAGCCGCCGACGCCCGACAGGACGGCGATGTTCTGCTTGCCCTTGTGCTCGTAGGTCATCACGTTGCCGATGATGCCCGACGGGGTCTTGAAGCGGTACAGCTCCTTGCCCGACTTGGCGTCGACGGCCTTCAGGTAGCCTTCGAGCGTGCCGTAGAACACCACGTCGCCGGCGGTGGCAAGCGCACCCGACCACACCGAGAACTGCTCGGGCAGCGACCACTTGATCTTGCCGGCCACGCCGTCCCACGCGATGAAGTTACCCATGCCGCCGTGGCTGTTCGGGGCCGGGTACATCGACAGGGTCGCACCGACATAGGGCTGGCCCGGGGTGTAGCTCACCCGGAACGGCTCGTAGTCCATGCAGACGTGGTTGGTCGGCACGTAGAACAGGTTGGTCTTGGGCGAGAAGGCCGCCGGCTGCTGGTCCTTGGTGCCGAGAGCCGCCGGGCAGATGCCCTTCGAGTTCACGTCCTCGCCGTTCTGCTCGGTCGAGTACTTGGCCACGACCAGCGGACGGCCGTAGTTCTTGGACGACTTGTCCATGTCGACCTTGGAGGCCCAGTTCACCACCGGATCGAACTTCTCGGCGACGAGGAGCTCGCCGGTCGCGCGGTCGAGGGTGTAGCCGAAGCCGTTGCGGTCGAAGTGGGTCAGGAGCGGACGATCCTTGCCGTCAACCTTCTGATCCGTGAGGATCATCTCGTTGATGCCGTCGTAGTCCCACTCGTCGTGCGGGGTCATCTGGTAGACCCACTTGGCGACGCCGGTGTCGACGTCACGTCCCCAGATGGTCATCGACCACTTGTTGTCGCCGGGGCGCTGCTTCGGGTTCCAGGTCGAGGGGTTGCCCGAGCCGTAATACATCAGGTTCAGCTTGGGGTCGTAGGAGAACCAGCCCCAGGTGCAGCCGCCGCCCTGCTTCCACTGATCGCCTTCCCAGGTCTTCAGCGAGGAATCCTTGCCGACCGGCTTGCCGAGCGAGGTGGTCTTCTCGGGGTCGACGAGCATCTCGCTGTCCGGACCCATCGAGTAGCCGCGCCAAGCGAGCTTCCCGTCCTTCAGGTTGTAGGCGGTGACGTGGCAGCGCACGCCGTACTCGCCGCCCGAGATGCCGACGATGACCTTGTCCTTCACCGGCAGCACGGTGGCGGTGTTGGTCTCGCCCTTCTTCGGGTCGCCGTTGACCACCGACCACGCGACCTTGCCGGTCTTGGCGTCGAGGGCGACCACGGTGGTGTCGGCTTGGTGCAGGATGATCTTGCCGTCGGCATAGGCCAGGCCACGGTTGACCGTGTCGCAGCACATCACCGGGATCACGTTCGGATCCTGCTTCGGCTCGTACTTCCAGACGATCTTGCCGTCCTGGTTCAGGTCGAGCGCGTACACGATGTTCGGGAACGGCGTGTGCACGTACATGATGTCGCCGACGACCAGCGGCGAGCCCTCGTGACCGCGCAGCACGCCGGTCGAGAACGTCCAGGCCACCTGCAGCTTGTTGACGTTGCCGGTGTTGATCTGGTCGAGCTTCGAATAGCGGGTGTTGGCGTAGTCGACGGTTTGCAGAACCTGCTGCGCCGGGTTCGCGATCTGTTTGATCAGATCGTCATTCGCCAGGGCGGGCGTCACGCCCAGAACGCCGGCACTCAACGCGAGGAGATGGACCGCTCTCATGGATTCCTCCGACAGGTGCATTTGCGTGACCCGCCCCTGGATTCAGGAGCATGGCGGCACGAACCTGCTGTTTGCGTTTGGGGACGTCTTTTATGCTTCGGCAGCGTGTCACAACAGGCTTGGTTGCTGGCCCGGGCTTGTTCTGCCGTTGGGGCATGCCGTGTCTGCGAACCGGCAACCGCCCTCCCCTGGCGGCACCGTTGGAAACCGAAGCTGAACGAACTCTAAGAGAAAAATAGGCGGCGTCAACAACGATCGGTGCCCGTCCGCAGCGGTTTCGGCATCGAAAAGGGTGACTTAAGTACGAATTTCCCTCTGCGCTGCATCGCAGCGCAAAATTGCTGCATTGCATCATCAACGACTTGTGTAATCGAGCGGCACGCCGATGAGGCCGCTTGTCTCAGGATGAGCCGGCTCTGAACCTCAATGGAGTGATCGGATTCGACGGATGCCGCTCAGTCCCATTCGAGTTCCTGATACGCCGTGGTTGCGTTTCGGGCGTTGAATTCACGAAAGAGTGACCAGTCTTTCGCCTCGCCGGCCGCCGCCTCGCCGGCCTCGCCGATCGGCCGGCCCTCGCGCACCATCGCCCGCACCTCGGTCTCCAGGGTCGCGAGGTAGCGGTCGATGGGGCCGGCGGCCGTGGGCCAGGGCACGACGGCCGGGCCGTGACCCGGCACCACCCGGGCGGCGGGCTCCGCCTTCAGGCGGCGCAGGACGGCGATCCAGCCCGCGAGCCGCCCGTCCAGGGCGGGCACGTGGCCGACGAACAGGAGGTCGCCGAGGAACCACGTGTCGGTGGCGAGGTCGCGCACCGTGAGGTCGCTGTTGGTGTGAGCGGTGGGCCACGCGTCCAGGCGCAGCACCCGTCCGCCGAGATCGAGATCCCGCCGGTCCTCGACGAGCAGGGTCGGCGGCACGATCCGCGTGCCCGCGAAGGCCGGTCCCACCAGCGGGGCGTTCGATTGCAGGTAGCTCCCGGCCCGCGCGGCCAGGGCGTCGGGCAGGTTCCGGTGGCCGACGAACGTCGCGCCCTCCGCCACGAAGGCGGCGTTGCCGAGCACGTGGTCCGGGTGGACATGCGTGTTGACGACGTAGCGGATCGGCAGCGCGGTCCTGGCGCGGATCGCCGCGAGCAGGCGCCGGCCCGCCGCGAGGCTTCCCTCGGTGTCGATCACCGCCACCGCCTCCGTCCCGACGACGAATCCCGCATTGGCGATCGCCCCCGCGTTGCTCCGGGCGGCAAGCGCATAGGGGGCGGCATGGACGAAGATTCCGGGCGCCACCTCCTGCACCGGCAGGGGCGCGGTCTCGGCCGCGGCGGGCGGTGCCTCCTCCGCGCGGACGGCCGGGGCCGGGCCGGGGGGCAGGGCGAGCGCCGCGACGAGGAGCCAGGATGGAAGGGCGCGCATCGCGGATCTCCGAATGTCAGGCCGCCACGGTTTCGGGGAAGCGGGCGGCGAGGTCCCGGCGGGTCGCCTCCAGCCAGGCGCGGCCGCGCTCGGCCTTCGGCGTCGCGAGCGGCACCGCGGCGACGAGGCGCGCGGGCCGGGGCGTCAGCAGCAGGAGCCGGTCGGCCACCTCCAGCGCCTCGGGCACGTTGTGGGTCACCATCAGCACGGCCGCCCGCCGCCGCCGCGCCGCGCCGAAGACCGCCCCGCGCAAGGCCGCCGCGGCGGCATCGTCCAGGGAGACGAAGGGCTCGTCGAGGACGAGGAGGCGCGGCTCGATGGCGAGCGCCCGGGCCAGCGCCACCCGGCGGGCCATGCCGACCGAGAGCTCGCCCGGGTAGCGGTCGCGCCACGGCGTGAGGCCGAGTTCCTCGAACAGGCCCCCGAGGGGCCGACCGCGCTCCGGGCGCGGCAGGGAGAGGCGCACGTTCTGCTCCACGGTGCGCCAGGGCAGGAGCCGCGGCTCCTGGAACACGATGCCCGTCGCCAGGGAGGCGGGATCGGGGACGACGCTGCCCTCGAAGTCCCGGTCGAGGCCGAGGAGGATGCGCAGCGTCGTGGTCTTGCCCGCCCCCGAGGGGCCGATCAGGCAGACGGTCTCGGCCGGCGCCACCGTGAAGGCGAGGTCGCGCACCGCCTCCACGCGCTCGCCGCGGCGCGCATAGGTCTTGCGGCGGATCGCGACCGCGACGGCCGGACCGGCGCCGGGTTCGACCCCGGCGTCGAACTTAGCGCCAGCGTCGGACATGCGCATCGAGGGGCTGGAGCAGCAGGGTGTCGGCGGCCAGCATCACGGCGCTGAAGACGAGGCTGTAGCCGAACAGGGCGGTCACGTCGAAGAGCTGGAAATAGTAGGAGATGGCGTAGCCGACGCCGTTCGGGCGCCCGAGCAGCTCGACGACGAGCACGATCTTCCAGGCGAGCGACAGCCCGGACCGGGCGGCGGCCACCGCGAAGGGTTCGAGCTGCGGCAGCAGCACGTGGCGGATCCAGGTGCGGCGGTCGTACCGGAAGGCCTGCGCCATCTCCTCGAGCCCCGGATCGAGCCCGCGGGCACCCTCGCGCATGATCACGGCGACGTTCGGCATCTTGTTGAGCGCCACCGCCAGGATCGCCGCCGTCTCGGTGAGGCCGAGCCAGATATAGGCCAGCACCGTGATCACCAGGGCGGGGGTGTTGAGGAGCACGAGGAGCGGCGTGTCGAGGAGCCGGTCGGCGGTCCGCAGCCGCCCGAGCAGGATGCCGAGGCATGCCCCCGTCACCATGGCGAGGAGGAACGACAGCGCCACCCGCCACAGGGTGATGCCGACGTTGCGGGGCATGTCGCCGCTCTGCGTCTCGCGCCATACGAAGGCCGCCACGGCCTCGGGCGAGGGCAGCGTGCGCAGGTCGGTGAAGCGGCTCGCCAGCCACCACGCCGCGAGGAGGAGGAGCGCCGAGAGCAGGCGCGTCGCGAGGGCCATGCCGGCTCACGCCCGCCCGGCCGGGAGGGCGCCGCGCCCGCGGGGGCAAGCCGCCTGCGCAGCCCGCTCAGCCATTCGGCGCATCCCAGTAGAGCCCCTCCGGCAGGGCGGTGGCGCTGCCGACGAGCCGCTCGCCGCCGAGCCGCGCCAGCACGGCGTAGAGGCGCTCCGCATCGGCCCGCTCCGCGGCCACCGGCCGGCGCGGAATGCCGGCCAGGAAGTCGCGCTTGAGGGTCGCGAAGGTCGCCTCGTCCTCGGCCGCCATCAGGGGGCGGACGGGGCGCCACGCGCCTTCGTCGGTCAGGAGCGCCTGCTTGGCCTGCCGCGAGGCCCGGGCGAAGGCCGCCACCACCGCGGCCTTGCGCTGCAGGAGCGCCTCGTCGAAGACGTAGCCGAGGAGCGCGATCGGTCCCTCCACCCCGAAGGCGCCGGCGATCTCATCGGCACCGATCAGGCGCCGGAAGCCCTTCGCCTCCAGCCGCGCGCAGAAGGTCCAGTAGAGGAGCGCCGCGTCGAGTTCGCCCGTCTCCAGCTTCTGCATCAGGAGCGGCGGCGCCCCGAAGGCCGGCCGGGCGGCCCGTTCGAGGTCGAGCCCGTCCTTCTCGGCCCGGGCCTTGAGGAGGAGCCAGTTCTTGTCGAGGGCTCCGCCCGCCACGCCGATCCGCTTGCCCGCGAGGTCGGCCACGGTGCGGATCGGGCTGGCGGCCGCCACCATCAGGGCGCCCTCGGTGGAGGAATAAGGCAGGAACTTCACCGGCTTGCCCTCGGCGCGCAGGCGTGCGGCCCAGAGCAGGTCCGACACGATGGTGTCGACCTGATCGCCCTGGAAGGCGATGCGGGCGGCGTCGTTGCCGGCGAGCCGCAGAGTCTCCAGGGCGAAGCCCTGGGCGGCATCGAGGCGCCGCTCCGCGATGACGGCGGCCTCCCACGAGACGGTGCCGAAGGGCAGCACGCCGACCCGGAGCGCGCCCGCCTCCGCCGCGCCGAGCGGCAGCGGCCAGAGGGCGGCGGCCGCCAGCAATCCGCGCCGTGAGAGCATCGCGCTCCTCCCTGATCCGGTCCGGTCCGTCCGGCCGCTTCATCCGGCGCCCTCGTTAAGGAGAGCCGCCGGTTCCGTCCACCACGCAGGCTTGCGCAAGGCCGGGTGCCGGTTCACCTTTTCGCCATCGCGCCGCTGCCGGCGGTGCCGACCTTGGGGCGCCCGCCCGCCCCCGGTCACCCGTACTTTCGTCGAGCGGATGAGGAGACGTCCCATGGCCGTGACCCGCGACGCCGTGCTGGAGCCGAGCGCCATCGCCGACCGCATCGCCCGCGACCTGCCCGCGTGGCACTACGAGGACGGCTGGATCAAGCGCGTCTACAAGACGAACGGCTGGAAGGGCACGCTGATGGTGATCAACACCGTCGGCCACCTCGCCGAGGCCGCGTGGCACCACCCCGACCTCACCGCCTCCTACGCCTGGGTCGAGGTGCGGCTGACCACCCATTCGGCGAAGGGCATCACCGAGAAGGACTTCGCCCTGGCGCGGAAGATCGAGGAGGTGGTGGGCTGGCAGCCGGGCCTGGAGGGCGGCGCCCTCGAAGGCACCCCGGCCGACCCGCGCTTCGCCTACATCAAGTACGACAAGTGATACGGTTTCCGGAAGATCACTTTCGGAAATCGTATCACGAGCCCGCGCGGCGCCTGAGCGAGGCCGGTTTCCGCATCGCGAAGCGATCATCCGGAAACCGTATGAGAGGTCAGCCGCTCTGGCGGATGCGCTTGCACTGGGTCTTGAGATAGGCGGTCTGCCCGATGCCCGCGCGGACCTCCGAGCGGGCGATGATCTCCTGCCAGCCGCTGGCGCAGCCGATCTCGTTGGCGACCTTGGTCTTGAACACGTCGGTGGCGGTGGCCTCCTCGCAATCCTGCACCGCGATGCCGTTGGCGCAGATCAGCACGATCGCGAGGAAGCCGTTCATCGGAGCGCTCCGGTCGGGGGTCGGAGCAGGATGGGGCGCGGATTCGCGGCGCCAAGGGGTCCGCGGCGGTGGGAATCGGGTGGGCGCTCCCTCGTTTCCCCGGCCAACCGCGCTCAGGACGAGGGCGCGGGATCACCCGACCGCCACGACCTTCCCGGCCTCGAAGCTGCGCCCCTCCACCGGGTTCGCCACGCAGCGCGTGCCATGGAGCACGAGATCGTGCCCGGCATGGAAGTGGCCTGAGATCCACAGGGCCGGCCGGTGCGCCGCCGGGAGATCGTCGAGGAGCGTGGTGGCGTAGAAGGCCGGCACCCACCAGGGGACACCCGGGGCGTCGCGGTAGCGGTCGGCGGCCTCGGCGATCGGCGGGTGGTGGGTCACCGCCACCGTCGGCCCCGCATGCGGCACGGCGAGGGCGGCCGCGAGGCGGGCCCGGTCCTCCGCATGCGCCGCCATCGCGGCGGCGGGGGTCCAGGCGGTGCCGTCGGCGAGGCGGATCGCCCGATATTCCCGCGAGCCGGTGAGCGGGTCGGTCATGCGGGCGGCCGCGTCGGCGACCGGATCCGCCGGGCGGTTCGGGGCCTCGGGCTTGAGCCAGCGCCCGGCGAGGGACCAGTCGCTCCACAGGGTGGCGCCGACGAAGCGCACGCCGCCGATCACGGTCGCGGCGCCCGCCCGCAGCAGCGCGATCCGGGTCCGGCCCGCCGCGCTGTTGATCCGGGCGACCTCCGCCTCCTGCGCCGCGAGCAGGGCCGGGGCCGTGCGCGGGTCGCCCGCCGGGGCGTAATGCTCGTGGTTGCCCGGCACCAGCACCACCGGGCGCTCCCCCGCGAGATCGAGGAGCACGGCGAGTCCCCGCTCCGGCTGCCCCTCCCAGACGTCGCCCGCGCAGACGAGCACGTCGAAATCCGGCGCGAGCGGCGGCAGGTCGGCGGCCTTGCGCCGCTCCAGATGCAGGTCCGAGAGCGGAAACAGGCGCAGGGTGGGGCGCAAGGCCGGAAAGGTGTCGTCGGTCGGCATCCTGGGCGCTCCGTCGCGGTGGCGGGCCCGGCGTCTATGCCGTGCCGCCCCGGCAAGGCCAAGCCTCGCCGAGCCTCGCCGATGGTGCAGGGCCCGGCGGCGCGTTCCGGCCCTCCCCGACCTTCGGACACTGGATTTTCCCCCTCATCCTGTGCGAGGCCGCGCATGGCGCAATGCTGCGTGAGGGAGAGAGACGCCATGCTGCCCGAACTGCGCGTTCTATACTTCGAGGATCTCGCCGTCGGGATGGCGGAGACGTTGACGAAGACCATCGCCTCCTCGGACGTGGTCGGCTTCGCGGAGATCACCGGCGACCGCAACCCGATCCATCTCTCCGAGCACTTCGCCGCCCGCACGCCGTTCGGCACCCGCATCGCCCACGGCCTCTACACGGCGGGGCTGATCTCGGCGGTGCTCGGCACCCGCCTGCCGGGGCCGGGCGCCGTCTACATCAGCCAGAGCCTGAACTTCCGCGCGCCCGTGCGCATCGGCGACACGGTGGACGTCACCGTCGAGGTCGCCGAACTCGTGCCCGAGCGCCGCCGCGCGCGCCTCACATGCACCTGCACCGTCAACGGCGAGACCGTGCTCGACGGCGAGGCCCTGGTGAAGGTGCCGACCAAGGCCGAGGCCGACCCGCTCGCCGCCCGCCCGGCCAAAGGCTGAGCGGCGCGCCCGCGTGCCCGACCCGATCCCCATCGACGATCCCGCCGACCCGCGGATCGCCGCCTATGCGGCGATCCGCGAGCGGGATCTCGTGGGACGCCAGGGCCGCTTCGTCGCCGAGGGCGAGGTGGTGCTGCGGGTGCTGCTCTCGCCCCGCGCCCGCTTCGCCATCGACTCGATCCTGCTCTCGCCCGAGCGCCTGCCGGGCCTGTTGCCGGCCATCGCCGCAGCCGGGACGCAGGCTCCGCTCTACGTCGCCCCGCGCCCGGTGATGAGCGCGCTCGCCGGCTTCCCGATCCACCGGGGCGTGCTGGCGATCGGGCGCAGCGGCCCGCCCCCCGAGCCGGACGCCCTGGTGCCGCCGGGGCCCGCCCTGCTCCTCGGCCTCGTGGGGCTGGCCAACCACGACAATGTCGGCGGCCTGTTCCGCAACGCCGCCGCCTTCGGGGCGGATGCGGTGCTCCTCGATGCGGGGAGCTGCGATCCCCTCTACCGCAAGGCGATCCGGGTCTCCGCCGGGACCGCCCTGACGATGCCCTTCGGCCGGGTGCCGGACGGGGAGGCCCTGCTCGGGCTCTGCGCGCGGCACGACCTCGTGCCGGTGGCGCTGACCCCCGGCGGGGCCGAGGATCTGGCGGCGCTGCCGCCCCCGCCGCGGGCGCTCCTCCTGCTGGGCACCGAGGGGACCGGCCTGCCGGAGGCGCTGATGGCCCGGGCCCGCCGGGTGCGCATCGCCATGGCGCCGGGCGTCGATTCCCTCAACGTGTCCGTCGCGGGCGCGGTGGCGCTCCATCGCCTCGCCGGTCCGCGGCTCGCCGTCGCGCGGGGCTGACCGGCGCCTGCCTCGGACGCGATCCGATCGTCAGCGGACGAGAATCACGCAAAATGCCGGTGCGGCATGGAGCGGCTATTGCCGGGATGCCCGCGCGCCCCAGAACTGGACTGTGAGGGGATCTCCGGTCGATCCGGGCCAGGCGCGCGAGGAGTGAGGTTTGTTTCAGCCGCGGGAGGGCAGCCGCACCTTGACGGGCCGGCGGGCGGTGGTGGTCGGGGCGGGGCCGGGCGGCCTCGCCGTGGCGCTGCTGCTCGCCCGCGAGGGCGTTCAGGTCACGCTGGTCGAGAGGGAGGCCGAGGTCGGCGGGCGCACCCGCACCATGACGGCGCCGGGAGGCTACCGCTTCGACATCGGGCCGACCTTCTTCCTCTATCCGCGCATCCTCGCCGACATCTTCGCCTCGGTGGGCGAGCGGCTGGAGGATCACGTGAGGCTGGAGCGGCTCGATCCGCTCTACCACCTCGTCTTCGAGGGCGGCGGCGAGATCCGCGCCTCCTCGGACATGGATCGTCTCGAGGCCGAGATCGCCCGCATCGCGCCGGCGGATGCCCGCAACGTCCGGCGCTACCTCGCCGACAACCGGGCGAAGCTCGCCGCCTTCCGGCCGGTGCTGGAGCAGGCCTTCGACTCGCTGCGCAGCCTCGCCTCGCCGGCCATGCTGCGGGCGCTGCCGCTCCTGCGCCCGCACGCCACCGTCGACCGCGACCTCGCCCGCTACTTCGCGGATCCGCGGGTCCGCCTCGCCTTCTCGTTCCAGACCAAATACCTCGGGATGTCGCCGTTCCGGTGCCCGAGCCTGTTCACCATCCTGAGCTTCCTCGAATACGAGCACGGGGTCTTCCACCCGGTGGGCGGCTGCGGCGCGGTCTCGGAGGCGATGGCCGGGCTCGCCCGGCGCCTCGGGGTCGACATCCGGCTCGGCACGAGCGTCGACCGGGTGCTGTTCGAGAACGAGCGCGCGGTCGGGATCGAGGCCGGCTCCGAGCGGATCATGGCCGACGCGGTGGTGGTGAACGGCGACTTCGCCAAGGTCGTGCGCGAGATCGTGCCCGAGCGCCACCGGCCGCGCTGGCGGGACGCCAAGCTCGACAAGGCCCGCCTCTCCTGCTCGACCTTCATGCTGTATCTGGGCCTGGAGGGCCGGATGCCGGAGGCGCTCGGCCACCACACGATCCTGCTGGCCGAGGATTACCGGCGCAACATCGCGGAGATCTCCGGCGGCATCCTGCCGATGCAGCCCTCGCTCTACGTGCAGCACGCGGGCTACACGGATGGCGGCATGGCGCCGCCCGGCCATACCAGCCTCTACGTGCTGGTGCCGGTGCCGAACCTGCGCGCCGGGATCGACTGGGATGCGGTGCGGCCGGTCTACCGCCGCCTCGTCCTCGACCGGCTGCGCCTGCTCGGCCTGCCCGACATCGAGAGCCGCATCCGCTACGAGCGCATCGTCGATCCGACCCAATGGCGCGACGACTTCGCGGTGAACGAGGGCGCGACCTTCAACCTGTCCCACGATCTCGGGCAGATGCTCTATTTCCGCCCGCATAACCGCTTCGGGCGGGGCCTCTACCTCGTGGGCGGGGGCACCCATCCGGGCTCGGGCCTGCCGGTGATCTACGAGGGGGCCCGCATCACCGCGCGGCTGTTGATGGAGGATCTGGCCCGCGAGCCGCGGCCCGCCCCGTCATCGCTCGCGCCGCTCGAGGTCGCGCCCGGCGGCGAGGTCCCGTGAGGCTCCGGGGCGCCCTCCTCCTCGCGGTGCTCGGCGCGCCCGCGCTCGCCGCCGACCTCGCCGTCGAGGTCGAGGGGGTGCAGCCGGGGGGCGGCACCGTCTACGTGGCGCTCTGCGTCGGCGGTCTGTCGGAGGAGTTCTGCCGCGACGGCCGGGACGCGCCGGCGCGCGCGCCGACCCTGCGCGTCGTCTTCACGGAGGTGCCGCCCGGGACCTATGCGGTGGCGGCGTTCCAGGATCTCGACGGCGACGGCCGGCTGGCGCGCACGCCGCTCGGCCTGCCGCGGGAGCCCTACGGCTTCTCGAACGGCGCCGGCCGGGGCGGCCGGCCGGATTACGCGGCGGCGGCCTTCCGCCTCGCCGAGCCGGGCGCGGCGATCCGCATCCGGCTGCAGCGGGCGCTCGGGGCGCGGTAGGATGGCCGAGGCCCGCGGTCGCGCAGACCCCGACCCTACGCCATGCCGAGGGCCTGCATGTAGAGCTCCAGGATCGCCTCCTCCTCCTGGCGCTCCTCGTGGTCGCGCTTGCGGATCGAGATGATCTTGCGCAGCACCTTGGTGTCGAAGCCGTTGGCCTTCGCCTCGGCGTAGACGTCCTTGATGTCGCCCGCGAGGCCGGCCTTCTCCTCCTCCAGGCGCTCGATGCGCTCGATGATGCTCTTCAGCTGGTCGGCGGCGACCGACGAGTTGTCGACCGCGAGCACGGGGGATGCAGCCATGGCTCGAATTCCTCTGTCGGATCGGCGCTCCCCGAGGGGCGCCCTCGTCAGGGTTGATAGGCTCTCAACCTTACCGAGTTCTTGCCGGGGCAGGGGGCGAGCCTGCCACGGCCGTGTGACGGCCTGTCTGCCACCGAAACGGGGAGATCCGATGACCGACGAGACGGAGTTCATGCGGCGCGCCATCGCGCTCTCGGAAAAGACCGCCCTGATCGACCGGGCGGGCGGGCCCTTCGGCTGCGTCATCGTCCGGGACGGCGGGATCCTGGCCGAGGGCGCGAACCGGGTGGCGGCGGAGAACGACCCGACCTGGCACGCGGAGATGGATGCGATCCGCCAAGCCTGCCGGCGCGCGGGGAGCCCGCAGCTGCCGGGGGCGATCCTCTACACCAGCGCCGAGCCCTGCCCGATGTGCGCGGCCGCCGCCTACTGGGCGGGCATCGCGGAGATCCGCTACGCCTCGACGGCCGAGGACATCCGCACCTACAGCGACTTCGACGACAGCGCTGTGGTGCGGGAGGTCGCCAAGCCGACCGGGGCGCGCTCGATCCCGACCCGTCCGATGATGCGGGCGGAGGCGGTGGCGGTGTGGCAGGCCTACCGGGCCGATGCCGCGGCCGGAAGCCGGGACGGCTGAACCCGTCAGTGGGTCTCGGGGCGGGCGGCGAAGGCCGCCTGCTGGGCCGGGCCGGCCTCGGTCTGGTGCTTCGCCTTCCACTCCTCGTAGGGCATGCCGTAGACGTGCGCGCGGCTCTCGTCCTTGGTGAGCGGCAGGCCGCGCGCGTCGGCGGCGTCCTTGAGCCAGTTCGACAGGCAGTTCCGGCAGAAGCCCGCGAGGTTCATCAGGTCGATGTTCTGCACGTCCGTGCGCGCCTGGAGATGCGCCACGAGGCGGCGGAACACCGCGGCTTCGAGTTCGGTGCGGGTGGTCTCGTCGATCCCTTGCATGGGTCTCTCCCTCGGCATCATTCGCAATGGCCGCCGAGCCGGCGGCGGCGATGATGCGGACAATACGAAGCCAGGCAGGATCGCGGGGGCCATGCTGCCTGGAACGCGGCTTCGGCTCAGGTCGGCGCTCCGGGCCGGGGCGTCAAGCCGCCATCAGCGGTGCGAGCAGGCGGGCGAAGCGCGCCGCCCAATCCTCCTGGCCGGCCGCGTCGGCGATGAGATCCTGGCGGATCTCGATCAGGGCGTTGGCCAAGCCCTGCGCGCTCGCGTGGCGGTCCAGGGTGTCGCCCGGCAAGCCGCCCGCATAGGGCTCGTTGTCGCCCACCGTGAATCCCGCCGGATCCGCCGAGAGCCCCGCGAGGAGCGGCCGGGCGACCCGCCCGTCGACGCCGTCCCACAGGATGCCGACCTCCCAGGGCCGCGGCACTCCGCGCCACGCGGGCGTGAAGCTGTGCACCGCCACCACGGCCGGCGGCCGCCCGGCCGCCCGCGCCGCGGTGAGCGCTCCCGCGATCGCGCGGTCGTAGGGGTCGTAGAAGCGGGCGATGCGCGCGGCCACGCCCTCCGGGCCGATGCGGGCATTGGCGGGCACCACCGCCCCGTCCGAGAGGCGCATGACCAGCGTCGGGTCGTCCCGCCCCCGGTTCGGGTCGATGATCAGGCGCGAGAAGGTGGTGAGCAGGGCCGGCGCCCCGAGCCGCCGGCTGAGCGAGCGCGTCACCGCGGCGGCGCCGATGTCGTAGGCGATGTGCCGCTCGAAATGCGGCGCGTCGAGGCCGAGCGAGCCCAGATCCTCCGGCACCGCGTTCGAGGCGTGGTCGCAGAGCAGCAGCAGCCCGCAGGCCGGGTCTCCCGCAAGACTCTCGACGGGATGGCTCTCGACGGGATGGCTCTCGACGGGATGGCTCGGGACGGGATCGGGCATGGCGGGCCGGGGCTGGCGGGCGGGAGCCGGCTCCTTAGCGCAGGCCCGCCGCCTCACCCAAATGGCCGAGCGGCCGGGCCCGTGCCCGGACCGGCCGCCAGGGTGACGCGGGCCGCGACATGCCATAGTGCTTCGGGGATCGATCCGCCGCCCCGACCCGAGACCGCGCAACGATGTCCCGCCCGTCCCTGCCCGACCTGGCTGCCGCGAAGCGGGCTGCTCCCGCGGCCGGCCCGGCGAGCGAGGGGGCCGGCTTCGCCGTCCTGGCCCTGTTCCTCGGCGCGGTGGCGATGGGCGTCTCTCCGGTGCTCGTGCGGCTGGTCAGCCCCGAGGTCGGCCCCTTCGCCAGCGCCTTCTGGCGCGTCGCCCTGGCGCTGCCCGCCCTCTACGCCTGGATGCGCGTCGAGGAGGCGCACCGCCCCCATCTGCGCCGGCCGGCCTTCGCTCCCGCGGCGCTGCTCGCCGGCCTCGCCTTCGCGGGCGACCTCGTCTTCTGGCACAGGGCCATCCTCGGCACCACGGTGGCGAACGCCACCTTCTTCGCCACCACCGCTCCGGTCTTCGTGATGCTCTTCGCCTGGATCGGCCTGCGCCGTCGGCCGGCCCGGGCGACCCTGGCGGGCCTCGCCCTCTGCCTCGCGGGCGGCGTGGCGCTGATCGGCCAGTCGGTCCAGGTCGACCCCGCCCGCCTCGCGGGCGACCGGGACGGCGTGGTCACGGCGGTGTTCTTCGCCCTCTACTTCCTGACCGTGGAGCGCGCCCGGGCACAGGGCCTCGGCGCCGCCCGCGTCACCTTCGTGGCCTCCTGCGTCACCGCCGTCGTGCTGCTCGGCGTCGTCCTCGCGGTCGAGACGCGGCCCGTCCTGCCGCATTCGGCCGGGGCGGTCGCGGGCCTCGTCGCCCTGGCGCTCCTCAGCCACGCGGGCGGCCAGGGCCTGCTCTCGGTCGCCCTCGGCCGGCTGCCCGCCGCCTTCTCGTCCCTCGTGATCTTCCTCGAAGCCGTGGCCGCCGCCGCCCTCGGCTGGCTCGTCCTCGGCGAGGCGCTGAGCGGGCCGCAGGCCCTCGGCGGCGCCCTCATCCTCATCGGCATCGCGGTCGCCCGTCCCCGGCGCCGCCGATCCTGATCGACACGCAACAAACAGACCGAGGATCCGCCCCGTGACCGCCAGCCCCTCCCCCGCCGATGCGCGCCGCGCGCTGCTGCTGCGCCTCCTCGACGATGCCGTGACGGCGGCCCATCCCCGGGGCTGCCTCGTGCCCGAGCTGCCCCCGCCGCCGGCCGGCCGCCTCGTGATCCTGGGCGCCGGCAAGGCGGGCGCCAGCATGGCGGCGGTGGCCGAGCGCCATTACCGCGAGGTCCACGGCCTCGGCCCGGACCGGCTGGTCGGACAGGCGGTGGCCCGCCACGGCTACGGCGAGCCCGCCGGCCTCATCGCCGTCGTGGAGGCCGGCCACCCGGTGCCGGATCAGGCCGGCATCGACGCCACGAGCCGCAGCCTCGAACTCGCCGCCTCGGCGGGGGCCGACGATCTCGTCCTGGTGCTGCTCTCCGGCGGCGGCTCGGCGAACTGGATCGCGCCCGCGGGCGACCTGACCCTGGCGGAGAAGCAGGGCATCACCAAGGCCCTGCTGCGCTCGGGCGCCGCCATCGACGAGATCAACTGCGTGCGCAAGCACCTCTCGCGCATCAAGGGCGGGCGCTTGGCCCTCGCCGCCCGCGAGGCCGGCGGGCTGCTCACGCTCGCGATCTCCGACGTGCCGCGCGACGATCCCGCGGTGATCGCCTCGGGCCCCACCGTGCCGGACCCGTCCACGCTGGCGGATGCCCGCGCCATCTGCGCCCGCCGCGGCATTCCGCTGCCGCCCGCCGCGGAGGCGCTGCTCAACGACCCCGCCAACGAGAGCCCGAAGCCCGGCGACCCGCTCTTCGCGCGCACCGAGTACCGGATCATCGCCCGGCCGATCGACGCTCTCAAGGCCGCGGCCGCGGCGGCGCAGGCGGCGGGCTACGAGCCGGTGCTGCTCGGGGCCGACCTCGAGGGCGAGGCCCGGGAGGTCGCGGCCGAGCACGCCGCGCTCGCCCGGCAGATGGCCGCCGAGGGCCGCAAGGTGGCGCTCATCTCCGGGGGCGAACTCACCGTGACGATCCGCGGCGAGGGCCAGGGCGGGCCGAACCAGGAATACATGCTGGCGATGGCCGTCGCCCTCGACGGGGCGCCCGGCATCGCGGCCCTCTCGGCGGATACCGACGGCACCGATGGCGGGCGGGGCGAGGCCACCGACCCGGCCGGGGCCATCGTGGACGAGACGACGCTCGCCCGTGCGGCAGCAGCGGGGCTGGACCCGCGGGTCAGTCTGTCGGAGAACGACTCGACCCCCTTCTTCGACCGGATCGGCGACCTCGTCCGGCCCGGACCGACCCGCACCAACGTCAATGATTGCCGCATCATCCTGGTGGGATAGGATTCTCCGCACGACCGGCGCGGCCCTCGCCGCGCTCCTCGTCACCGCCGTCACCGCCGCGCCCGCGCGGGCGGACCTGCGCATGTGCAACATGACCGGGAGCCGCATCGGCGTGGCCCTCGGCTACCGCGATGCCGGCGGCTGGGTCACCGAAGGCTGGTGGAACCTCACCGCCAAGGGCTGCGAGACCCTGCTGAAGGGGGCGCTCGCCGCCCGCTACTACTACGTCTTCGCGGTCGATTACGACCGCGGCGGCGAGTGGAGCGGGCGCTCGCTGATGTGCACCCGCGACCGCGAGTTCACCATCCGGGGCGTCGAGGACTGCCTCGCCCGCGGCTTCGACCGCAACGGCTTCTTCGAGGTCGATACCGGCGAGCAGAAGAGCTGGACCATCCAGCTCACCGATCCGGGCCGGCCCGCCTCGAGTCCCTGAGCGCCGTCTCGCCAGAAGGGAGAGGAGATCGGCCCGGCCCGGACTGGTATGCAGGGCTCGGTCGACCCCGATCGGTTCTCCCGGCGGGGCGGCCGTCGCCCTCTCCGCCCGGAACTGCCATGAAGCGCGCCCGCCGCACCAAGATCGTCGCCACCCTCGGCCCGGCCTCCGGCGAACCGGAGGTGATCGAGAGGCTCTTCGAGGCCGGGGCCGACGTGTTCCGGCTCAACATGAGCCACCTGCCCCGCGAGAACCTTGCCGAGCGCGTCGCCGTGATCCGCTCCATCGAGCAGCGCCTGCGGCGGCCCATCGCCATCCTGCTCGACCTGCAGGGGCCGAAGCTGCGGGTCGGGCGCTTCGCCGGGGACGCGGCGATCCTGGAGACCGGCCAGACCTTCGTCCTCGACGGGGACGAGGCCCCCGGCGACGCCACCCGGGTCCACCTGCCCCATCCGGAGATCCTCTCCTCCCTGGAGCCGGGGCACACGGTGCTCATCGACGACGGCAAGCTGCGCCTGTCGGTGGTCGAGGTCGGGCCGCGCCGGGCCGTGACCCGCGTCCTCGTGGGGGGGCGCATCTCGAACCGCAAGGGCGTCTCGCTGCCCGACACCACCATCCCGGTGGCCGCCATGACCGAGAAGGACCATCTCGACCTGGAGGCGGGACTCGCCGCCAACATCGACTGGATCGCGGTCTCCTTCGTGCAGCGCCCGGAGGACGTGGCCGAGGTCAAGGCGATCGCCGCCGGCCGCGCCCTGGTCATGGCGAAGATCGAGAAGCCGCAGGCGCTCGCCCATCTCGACGCGATCATGGAGGTGTCGGACGGGCTGATGGTGGCCCGCGGCGACCTCGGGGTGGAGATGCCGCTGGAGCAGGTGCCCGGCGTGCAGAAGCGCATCACCCGCGGCGCCCGGCGCCTCGGCAAGCCGGTGGTGGTGGCGACCCAGATGCTCGAATCGATGATCAGCGCCCCGGTCCCGACCCGCGCCGAGGTCTCGGACGTCGCCACCGCCGTCTACGAGGGGGCGGACGCGGTCATGCTCTCGGCCGAGAGCGCCTCGGGCGCCTACCCGGTCGAGGCGGTGACCACCATGAGCCGCATCGCCGAGCAGGTGGAGCAGGACGCGATCTACTGGTCGATCATCGCCGCCCAGCGCTCGGTGCCGGAGGCGACCGCCTCGGACGCGATCGCGCTCGCCGCGCACCAGATCGTCGGCACCCTCGGCCTCGACGCGATCATGGCCTGGACGGCCTCCGGCTCCACGGCCCTGCGGCTCGCCCGCGCCCGCCCGAACGCCTCGGTGATCGCGCTCACCCCGAAGCGCGAGACGGCCCGGCGCCTCGCCATGGCCTGGGGCACGCACCCGATCGTCACCAACGACGCGAGCGACATCGACGACATGTCGTTCCGCGCCTGCAAGTTCGCGGTGCGCGAGCGCTTCGCCAAGGTCGGGGACCGGGTGATCGTGGTGGCCGGCCTGCCCTTCGGCACGCCGGGGGCGACGAACCTGATCCGCATCGCCCAGGTGACCCGCGAGCACGCCGCGAAGGCCTGACGGGGTGCGCGGGCCCGGCATCCGCGAGCCCGCGACCGCGCCTCCCCTCAATCCGCTCCCGCCCGCTGGCGGGCCGTCACCGCCTCGATCTCCGACACCACCGTGTCGGTCGCCGTGTAGTGCAGCATGTGGCCGATGCCGGGCAGCACCACGAGCCGGGCCCCGGGCACCGCCCGCGCCATCGGCACCGCATGGACCTCGGTCCGCACGATCGGGTCGATGTCGCCGGCCACGATCGTCGTCGGCACCGCGATCTCGGGATAGCGCGGGCTCTGACCGGCCAGGAAGCCGTAGAGCCCGTCGAGATCCTGCAGGTTCGCCGCGAAGGTGGCGGGGCGAAGCACCAGCGGCACCCGGGCCGCGTCGACGTAGTCCGCGGGCAGCGGATCAGGGCGGAAGACCGCCGCGGCGAAGCGGTCGAGCCAGGTGAGCCCGAGCGGCGCGGCGATCGTGCGCGTAGCGATCCAGAGCAGCGCCCGGCCGAGGGGGAAGCGGGACCAGCCCGCGTAGCCGGACACCGTCCCGCCCGGCCAGGGATAGAGGGCGGGGGCGAGCAGCACGAGACCGGAGACCCGGTCCGGATGGTCGAGGGCGAGGGTCGCGGCCAGCGCCCCGGACCACGAATGGCCGACGAATGTCGCCGGGCCGACGCCCATCGCCTCCAGCGCCTCGGCGATCAGCCGCGCCTGCACGGTGGGCGAGGCGGCCGCCGGCCCCGCGATGCGCTCGCTCCAGCCGAAGCCCGGCCGGTCGAAGGCCAGCACCCGGAACCCGTCCCCGGCAAGGCGCCGGCCGAAGGCCTGCATCGGGTCCATGCCGTTCGCCGAGGCGCCGTGCAGCAGCACCACGGTGCCGCGGCTCGGCCTGCCCTCTCCCGGGCCCGCCTCCAGCACGGCGAGGTGCCCGCCGGTCACCGGCACCGTGCGGCCCGCGGGCGGATAGCGCGCCTCCACCTGGCGGGTGATGAACCACGTGGCGAGGGCGCCGCCGGCGGCGAGCGCCAGCACCAGCGCCGCGATCCCGCCGAGGAAAGCCGTCAGCACGCGCAGGATCCGCCGGGACCGCGGCTCAGGGCCGGGCGGCATGCGCAAGCGCGCGGCTCACAGGTCGCGGCCGTCGACGTCGGGGGAGAGATGATCGATGGCCTCGCGCACCTTGCCCATGCGGGGATAGATCTCCTGGGCCCGGCGGAAGGCCGCCAGCGCCCGGGCCTTGTCGTCGCTCGCCATGTAGATGTGGGCGAGGGCCGCCCAGGCCTCGAAATGCCGCGGCTCCAGCCGCAGCGCCCGGCTCAGGTCGGCGAGCGCGCTCGCCTGATCCTCCAGGAGGTAGAAGGCGGTGGCCCGGCGGCTCCAGCCCTCGGCCCAGCCGGGTTCGAGCGCCACCACCCGGTCGAGGAGTTCCACCGCGAGGGCGGCGTCCTTGTCCTTGAGGGCTTGGCCGGCGCGGTTGGCCAGGAGATCGACGGTGTCGCTGCCGGAGCGGTCGAGGCGACGCTCCACGAGCTGCGCCACGGCGCGGGCCTCGGCGTCGGTCTTGGCGGCCTTGAGCCGGCCGAAGAGGTCGTCCAGCGTCGCGGGCGGCCGAGGCGCCTCCTTGGGCGCTCCACCGGGATCGGGCGGAGCCGCATTCTGGGCTCCGGCCGGAGAACCGGCGAGGCTCACCGGGAGAAGACCGGTCAGGAGAAGCCCGGCGAGGCCGGGCGCGGCGGAGAGGCGACGCATGCCGCCATGCTCCGGCGCCCGGGCCGGATGGTCAACGCGATGGCTTGCCGCGGCGCCCCCTTGCGGCTGGGCAGCCGCGGGGGCTCCGCGCCGCCGATCAGCCCTGGCGGGCCTTGTAGCGCTTCTGGGTCTTGTTGATGATGTAGATGCGGCCCTTGCGGCGCACGATCTGGTTGTCGCGGTGCCGACCGGCGAGCGACTTCAGCGAATTGCGGATCTTCATCGGTCTGGTCTCACGTCGGCGCGCCGGCTCCTCACCGGTCGCGGTGTCGAGGTTGAACGAAATCGCGGCGCGGCCCGAGACCAAACGCCAAGGCCGGGCGGCGCAAGGCGCCGTCCGTGCGAGGGCCGCCTGTGTACCGTGACGGGCCGAAAAGTCAATGTTGATTGATCGGGAGGCCAAGGCGATTGCTTCCGCGATTGTCCTGATCCTCAGGCCGAGCGGGCGGTGTCGAGGAAGCCGTCGATGTCGGTGCGCAGGCGGGCGAGCTGCTGATCCAGGGTCTCGCGGGCCTGGGTGACGTCCTGGGCCGCCGCGGCCGACGAGGCGGTGCGGTCGCGCAGGGTCGCGATGCTCTCCACCGCGAGGCTCGTGGCCGCCGCCGTCCGCTGGACGTTGCCGGCGATCTCCGAGGTGACGGCCGTCTGCTCCTCGACGGCGGCGGCGATCGTGGTCGCGATGGTGCTCACCTCGCCGATCACCCGGACGATGTCCTGGATGCTCGTCGTGCTGCGCCGGGTCGCCTCCTGGATGGCCCCGATCCGCGAGCCGATATCGGTGGTCGCCTTCGCCGTCTGCCCGGCCAGGGACTTCACCTCGGCGGCGACGACCGCGAAGCCGCGGCCCGCCTCCCCGGCCCGGGCCGCCTCGATGGTGGCGTTCAAGGCCAGCAGGTTCGTCTGGCCGGCGATCTCGTTGATGAGGTCGACGACCTCGCCGATCGCCCGGGCCTGCTCGGCGAGGCCGAGCACGGTCTCCTCGGTGCTGCGGGCGCTGTCCACGGCCTGCCGCGCCACGTCGGCGGAGCGCCCGGCCTGCAGGCCGATCTCGCGGATCGAGGCGGCGAGTTCCTCCGCGGCCGCGGCGCCGGCCTGGAGGTTCGACGCGGTCTGCTCGGCGGTGCCCGTGACCTCGTCGGCGAGGGTGCTGGCATCGGCGGCGGCGGCGTTCAGCGTCTCGGCGCTGCGGGCCAGCGCGCCGTTCGCCGCGCCGGAGACCGAGAGGCTCGACTGCACCGCGCCGGAGAATTGCGCGATCGCCTGCGTGAGCGCCTGCTCCCGGCGCTCTTGCTCGTCCGTCAGCACGTCCACGTAGACCGTGAGGGCGAGATCCATGTCGAGCATCACCGCCTTGTTGATGGCGGCGATCTGCGCGGGCAGGGTGCGGCGCCCGAGAAGGCCGGCCCGCTCCGTCACCACGCCCACGAGCGCGTTCAGCACGAGGGTGTAGCCGCCGATGTACCAGCGCGGCTCCAGCCCGATCCGGTGATGCACGCGCCCGATGCGCCGGATGCTCGCCAGGTACTCGGCATCGAAGCGCCCGCTGAACAGCTCCTCCCAATGCGCCGACTGGGCGGCGACCAGCCGCGGCTGCTGCGGGCCGATCATCGCCGCGAGTCGCGGCGTCCTGCGCATCGTGTCGTAGAATCGCGCCAGGATTCCCGGCAATGCCGGCGCAATCACCGGCCACAGGCGTCGTAGCGTCGCGACCGTGGCGGTATCGATCTCCATGAACGCCAAGCGGCCGCTGATCTCATCGCTGCTCTGCACGTGGAGCCCCCGGGCGCCGGATAACTGGTCGAAACTGCGGCGGACAGTCCCAGATCGCGCTTAACGGTCCGTTGCCCGGGCGGCGATCGTGCCGGGCGGTCCGGGGCCCGCGCGCCGCGATCTTCCGGACGAGCATCGGAAGAGCCGCGTGCATGGCTCTCGCCAGCGCCGCAATCCTGTGCTGAAAGGGCACATCCTCACGCGAAGACAGGCCCTCGAATCGATGCTCCGCCGCCTCTACGAGTGGATCCTCGCGCTCGCCGCGCGCCCCTCCGCACCCTACGCGCTCGGGGCCGTCTCCTTCGCGGAGAGTTCGTTCTTCCCGATCCCACCGGACGTCATGCTGGTGCCGATGGTGGTGAGCCGGCCCGAGCGGGCCTGGACCTACGCCCTCGTGGCGACGCTCACCTCGGTGGTCGGGGGGCTCGTCGGCTACGCGATCGGCGCCCTCCTGTACGATTCCCTGGGGCAATGGCTGTTCAACCTCTACGGCCTGTCGCACGGGGCGGAGGCCTTCCGGGAGGCCTATGCCAAGCACGGCCACTGGGTGATCCTGCTCAAGGGCCTCACGCCGATCCCCTACAAGCTCGTCACCATCACCTCGGGCTTCGCGGGCTACGACCTGTTCTGGTTCACGCTGCTCTCCCTGATCACCCGGGGCGCGCGGTTCTACATCCTGGCGGGGCTGGTGAGCCGCTACGGGGTCGGGATCCGCACCGTGCTCGACCGGCACCTGAACGCGGTGGCCGCCGTCGTGGTGGCGGTCGGCGTGGCCGGGTTCGTGAGCTTCCGCTACCTGTTCTGAGGGTGAGGGTCATGACGGCGATCGCGTTCCGGGTCACGGCGACCCGTCCGGCGGCGCTGGTGCTCTTTGCCGCCGCCGCGGCGACGGTCGGGGCGGCGCTGATTGTCCAGCACGGCTTCGGCTACGTGCCGTGCAAGCTCTGCCTGACGGAGCGCCAGCCCTACTACCTCGCCCTGCCGCTCGCGCTCGCGGCGGCCCTGCTGCCGCCGCGCTTCGCGCGCTGGGTCCTGGCGGGGCTCGCCCTCCTGTTCCTGGCCAGCGCCGGGCTCGGCGCCTATCACGCGGGGGCGGAATGGGGTTTCTGGCCGGGACCGAGCGATTGCGGCGGCGGGACCGGGGCCGCACCGGCGAGCGTCAACGACTTCCTCAAGAGCCTCGACACGATCCGGGTGGTGAGCTGCACGGATGCGGCGTGGCGCTTCCTCGGCGTGTCGCTGGCGGGCTGGAACGCCCTGATCTCGCTCGCCCTGGCGGGCTTCGCCGGGGCGGCGTCCCTGCGCGCCGTCCGGAGCTGAGCGCCGGCGAACCGGGTCTCAGTTCCGTTCGTCCGGCAGCGACGGCAGGGGCTGGACGGCGATGCCCTCCTCCAGGAGGGCGCGGGCCTCCGCGAGGCTCGCCTCGCCGTGGATCGCCCGCTGCTCGGCCTCGCCGTAATGCATCTTGCGGGCCTCCTCCGCGAAGCGGTCGCCGACATGGTCCGAGGTCCGGGCCACGTGCTCGTGCAGCTCCCTGATCATCGCGCGCAGCTGGCGCTCGGGCTCCGACATCAGGCGGACCGGCTCGGGGGCCGGAGCGGCGGGAGGGGCCTCCGCCGGGGCCGGAAGGCCGCCGCGATTGCCGCGCCGGCCGAGGGCGGGCGCCATCAGCTGCTTGGCGACCTTGGGGCTCGCGCAGACCGGGCAGGCGACGAGGCCGCGCGCGAGCTGGTCGTCGTAGGACTCGCTCGACGGAAACCAGCTCTCGAAGGCGTGGCCGGCCTCGCAGGAGAGGGCGTAACGGATCATGATCGGGATATCGGGATGAGCGGCCGCGCCCGCGAGAGGCGATCCTCGCGAATCCGACCGTGGCGGGCGCCTCTTAGAGCATTTTCCGGAGCATTTTCCGCCCGGTCAGGCGCGGCGCGCCGTCGCGGTCTCCACCGTGCGGGTCTCCGCCGTGCGGGTCTCCACCGTGAAGGGTCTGGCGTGACGCAGGGCCGGGATGCGGGCACGGGCGTCGGCGACGAGCCCGAGATCGATCTCGGCCAGGATCACCCCCGGCTCGGCCCCGTCCGCCTCCGCCAGGATGCGTCCCCAGGGATCGATGATGAGCGAGTGGCCGTAGGTCTCGCGGCCGTCCTCGTGGCGCCCACCCTGCGCGGCCGACATCATGAACGAGCCGGTCTCGATGGCGCGGGCGCGCTGCAGGACGTGCCAATGCGCCTCGCCGGTCTGGCGCGTGAAGGCCGCGGGCGCGGTGAGGATCTCGGCACCCGCCTCGGCCAGCGCCCGGTAGAGGGCGGGGAAGCGCACGTCGTAGCAGATGGCGATGCCGAGCCGGGCCCAGGGCAGGTCGGCGACGACCGCGCAGGCGCCCCCCGTGTAGGTGGCGGATTCCCGCCAGCTCTCGCCGTTCGGCAGGTCGACGTCGTAGAGGTGGAGCTTGTCGTAGGAGGCGAGGATCTCGCCCTCCGGCCCGATCAGGAAGGCGCGGTTGGCCACCTTGTCGCCGTTGCGCACCGCGAGCGAGCCCACATGCACCACGACGCCGTGCGCCCGGGCGGTCTCGCGCAGGGCGGCGAGCGTGATGTCCGCCTCCGGCACCGTGATCTTCGCGAACAGGTTGTCGCGGCCGCGCTCCAGGAGCGAGGTCATCTCCGGGGTTTGGACGTAATGCGCGCCGCGCTCCGCCGCCGCGCGCACGCCGGCCACGGCCGCGTCGCGGTTCTGCGCCGGGTCGCGTCCGGAGCGCATCTGGACGCAGGCGGCGACGAAGCGGGGCGCGGTCATGGGCGGATCTCTCTCTGGCGTGCGGGGCGCGTCAGCCTAGAGGAAGTCCGGCGGACAGGAAAAGGGCGTTCGCGCCTCAGCCCGCCAGCAGCGGGTCGAGCTTGCCGGCGTGGTCGAGGGCGTAGAGGTCGTCGCAGCCGCCCACATGGGTGGCGCCGATGAAGATCTGCGGCACGCTGGTGCGCCCGCCCGCCTTCTCGGTCATCTCGCGCCGCGCGCCCGCCTTCGCCTCCACGTCGATCTCCGTGAAGGCGGCGCCCTTCTCGCGCAGGAGGGACTTCGCGGCCGAGCAGTAGGGGCACCAGCTCGTGGTGTAGATCGTGACGGGCTGCATCGGGCGGCTCTCGCGGGTCTGGTCGCCCGCGCCGGATAGAGGGTTTCGTCCGGAAGCGAAAGCCGGCCCGGTCAGGCCGCCATCAGTTTTTCGACCTCGTTGACGAGCTCGCGCAGATGGAACGGCTTCGAGAGGACCTTGGCGTCCTTCGGGGCCTTCGAATCCGGGTTGAGCGCCACCGCGGCGAAGCCGGTGATGAACATCACCTTGATGTCCGGATCGAGCTCCGTCGCCCGGCGGGCGAGTTCGATCCCGTCCATCTCGGGCATCACGATGTCGGTGAGCAGGAGTTCGAACGGTTCCTCGCGCAGCCGGTTGTAGGCCGAGAGTCCGTTGTCGAACGAGGCCACGTCGTAGCCCGCATTCTGCAGGGCCTTGGCGAGGAAGCGACGCATGTCGTTGTCGTCTTCCGCGAGGAGGATCTTCATCGAGCGGTGTCCCGGCTGTCGATTCGACGCGTTCTTTCCATAAAGCGTCGGCTTGGTAAACAAGGTGTTGATGCGCCGGCCCAGTCTCGGCGGCGCTTCGGGGAACCCGAAACGGACGGCACCCTTGGACGCAATTCCCTTAGGCAAGATGAACACCGTGCTGGCGGGGATCGTGGTGTTCCACCCCGATCCGGACCAGCTCCTGCGCCTCGTGGCCCGGGTCGCGCCGCAGGCGCGGGCGCTCGCGATCGTCGCCAACTCGCCGCTGCCGCCGGAACTCGAGGCGGCGCTGCGGCGGGCGGCGGGGGAGACCCCGCTCGATCTGCTGCGTCCCGCCGCCAACGAGGGGCTGGGCGCGGCCTACAACCGCCTTCTCGCGGCGGCCGAGGCGGCGGGCGACGCCTTCCTGTTCCTCCTCGATCAGGACAGCCTGCCCGCGCCCGGGGCGGTGCGGGCGCTGGCGGCCCGGCACGGCGCGCTGAGCCGGGCGGGCGAGCGCCCGGCCATCGTGGCCGCCGAGCCGGTCGGCCCGGAGGGGCGGCCCCTCGGCGCGGTGCCGGATCCCGATCCGCGCTGGCCCGAGGCGCCGGTGCGGCGGGTCGGCTTCGCCTTCTCGTCGGGCTCGCTCCTCGCCTGCGCGGCGGCGCGGGCGGTCGGTCCCTTCCGGGCCGACTTCTTCATCGATGCCATCGATGTCGAATGGGGCATGCGCGCGGCGCATCGCGGCTACGCGATCTTCGTGGCTCCCGACATCCCGATGGCGCATGAACTCGGCCGGGGCGTGATCCGGCTCCCCTTCGGCCTGACCCTCACGGACCAGCCGCCGCGGCGGCTCTACACCTTCATCCGCAACCAGCTCGCCATGCTGCGCCTGCCTCACGTGCCCCGCGCGCACAAGGCCAAGACCCTGCTGCTAATGCCGCCGCGGATCGGCATCTACCTCGCCCGCAACCGCTTCTCCCGGGAGGTGCGTCGCGCGGTCGGGCGCGGCCTCCTCGACGGTTCGCGCGCCCGGCTCGGTTCCCCGGAGCGCGTCTTCCGGCCGCTTCCGTGACGGTTTCCCGCGCGCGCGCCAGTGGACAGCTCCCGGCCCGGACGTCACAGTAGCGACATGCGGTTGAAGCCCCCTTCCCTCCCCGTCGCGCGCGCCCGGGCGGCCGGATGAGCAGCCCGGGTCCCGAAAGCCTCTTTTCGCCGCCCTTCGTCGTCGACGAGCCGGAGCGGCACAGCCTGCCCTACGTCTTCAACACCGGGCATTCCGGTGCGGTCTATCCGCCGTCCTTCGTGGCCGCCTCGCGGCTCGACGCGGTCTCCCTGCGCCGCTCCGAGGACGCCTTCGTGGACCGCCTGTTCGCGCCCGTGGTCGGCCTCGGCGCGCCGCTGATGCGGGCCTGCTTCCCGCGGGCCTATCTCGACGTGAACCGCGAGCCCTACGAGCTCGACCCGCGCATGTTCGACGGGCGCCTGCCGCCCTTCGCCAACATCCGCTCGATGCGGGTCGCGGGGGGCCTCGGCACGGTGCCGCGCGTCGTGGCGGACGGGCAGGAGATCTATCGCGGGCGCCTGCCCGTCGAGGAGGCGACCGCGCGGATCGAGGGGCTCTACAAGCCCTATCACCGCACCCTGCGCGGGCTCATCGCCCGCACCACCACGCTGTTCGGGCATGTCGTCCTGATCGATTGCCACTCCATGCCCTCCACGAGCCTGGGGCGCGAGGAGGGCCCCCGGGTCGACGTGGTGCTGGGCGACCGCTTCGGCACCGCCTGCGCCCACACGCTCACCGACGGCGTCGAGGCCGCCCTGCAGGATCAGGGCTTCCGGGTGGTGCGCAACAAGCCCTATGCGGGTGGCTTCATCACGGAGCATTACGGCGAGCCCTCCCTCGGCCGCCACGCGCTGCAGATCGAGATCAACCGCGCCCTCTACATGGACGAGCGCACGCTGATCCCGAAGCCGGGCTTCGATGCCCTGGTGGAGCGCCTCGCCGCGGTGTTCCGCGCCGTCTCCGCCCTGCCCCTCGACCTCGCTCCCGCCCGCATCGCCGCCGAGTAGCGGGCGACCCCGCGGGCCGGGTTGTGTGCGGCGCAGCATTTTTCGATTAGGGTGCCGCCAGGAGGCAGCTCTCTGCCGAGAGGCAGCAGGTTCTCGATGGGCGCCCGCGAGGATCATTCCGGAACCTGTCGAGAGGGCGAACCCAGAGGAAACGACGCCATGACCGATCTCCGCCTGCGCCGCAGCGTGCTCTACATGCCGGGCTCCAACCCGCGCGCCCTGGAGAAGGCCAAGACCCTGCCGGCGGACGCGCTGATCCTCGACCTGGAGGACGCGGTGGCGCCGGACGCCAAGGAGGTCGCCCGCGAGCAGGTCTGCGCCGCCGTGCGCAGCCGCGCCTACGGCGACCGCGAGCTGATCGTCCGGGTCAACGCCCCGCAGACCCCGTGGGGCGAGGCGGACCTCAAGGCCGCGATCGAGGCCGGCCCCGACGCGATCCTGATGCCCAAGGTCTCTTCCCCGGCCGTGCTGGAGAACATCGCCGACCGCCTGGAGGCGCTCGACGCGCCCGCGCATATCCGGGTCTGGGCGATGATCGAGACGCCGGCCGCCATCCTCAACATCCAGGCGATCGCGGCGGCGCGGCGCAACCCGGGCACCCGGCTCGCCTGCTTCGTCCTCGGCACCAACGACCTCGCCAAGGACACCTGGACCCAGATCGTCCCCGGCCGCGCCCCGATGCTGCCCTGGCTGATGATGGCGCTCGCCGCCGCCCGCGCCGAGGGGCTCACCATCCTCGACGGCGTGTTCAACGACTTCGCCGATGTCGAGGGCCTGCGCGAGGAATGCGGCCAAGCCCGCATCCTCGGCTTCGACGGCAAGACGCTGATCCACCCGAACCAGGTCGGGCCGGCCAACGCCGCCTTCACCCCGACCGAGGCCGAGGTCGAGATCGCCCGCGGCGTCATCGCGGCCTTCGACCGCCCCGAGAACGCCAAGCGCGGCGCCATCCAGATCAACGGCCGCATGTTCGAGCGCCAGCACATCGGCATGGCCCGCCGGGCGGTGGCCTGGGCCGACGCCATCGCGTCCAAGGACCGCTGACAAGGACCGCTGAGGCCGACCCGGCCGCGGCGGATCCGCGGCCGGGTCACGTCCGTCCGGCGCGGCTTGACCCGCTCATCCCGCGACGCACAAATCGTGCAGGAATTGGTGACCCGCGTCGTCCCGGCGCCGGACAGTGGAGGTCGCGTCTCGATGCGTGGCGATGCGCCGGGCGATCCCCTCCCGGTGCGCGGCGCAGGAGGCCCTGCGCGACGGGGATGCGGCGCGCAGCGGGCGCGAGGTTGCCGCCTGACCGGCGATCCGCGGCGTCATACGGTTTCCGGATGATCGCTTCGCGATGCGGAAACCGGCCTCGCTCAGGCGCCGCGCGGGCTCGTGATACGGTTTCCGAAAGTGATCTTCCGGAAACCGTATCAGCGGGCCGGCTTCTTGGCCGGGTCCGCGGCGGGCAGGCTGCCCGTCGTCTGCGTGGCCTTCTCCCGGGCCTGATCGAGGCGCTTGGTGATCGCCGTCAGGTCGCGCTGGGTGGCGGCGAGCTGAGCCTTCGCCTTCTCGCGGGTGGCCGTGACCTGGGCGAGTTCATCGCGGGTGGCACCGACCTTGGCCTGCATCTCCCGCAGCTCGGTCTCCACGTCGCGGAACTGCTTCTGCCACGCCTGGAGGGTGTCGCGGTCGCTCTCCGCCTGCGCGAGGCGGGTTTCGAGGCTGCGCTGCCCGGCGGCCGTCACGCCGAACGCGCCCCATCCGAACAGGGCGAAGCCGCCGAGGGCCACCACGGCCAAGCCGGCGGGAGAGGAGCGGAAACGCAGTACGGACATCGGATCCTCGTCAGGCGTGAGGCCGGGCCGGAACCCGGTACGTCCCGATCGACAGGTCGGAGACAGCCTCAACGATGGCGAAGCTTCCTTAACAGGCTCTTGCGGTTGACCGGCGGCAGGCAGGATTTGCTCATCATGGCCGCATCTTGGCGGGGTGGCTTCCGTGCCGCGCGGGCCCTGCGGAACCCTGCGCGAAGGATCAGGGTCCAGCCCTCAATAGGGCGTGCCGCCCTGCCGCCGCGCGCGCAGGGCCTCGGCGTACCACGTGAGTTCGTCGAGGAAGCGGCCCGCGCTCTTGTCGAGCCAGGGCTGGAGCGGCGCGCCGTCCGGATCGAGGGCCTTCTGGACCTCGGGCATCGGCAGGAGCGAGGGAATGCTCGCCATGCCGAGTTCGGCCAGCATGGCCCGCAGCTGCATCGCCGCCCGCACGCCGCCGTAGCGGCCGGCCGAGTAGCAGACGATCGCGGAGGGCCGCCAGAAATACTCCTCCAGGAAGTGATCGAGCGTGTTGGACAGGGCCGGCGGGATGCTGTGGTTGTACTCGGCCGAGACGATCACGAAGGCGTCCGCCCGGCGATAGGTGGCGGCGAGCGTCTCCAGCACCGCGGGGGCCTCGCCCTTCGGGTATTCCTTGTACATCCGGTCGAGGAGGGGCAGCGCGAGGGCCGCCGGATCGACGAGCGGCGCCTCGTGGCCGCGGGCTTCGAGCGCCCGGACCATGTAGCGGGCGGCGCGCAGGCCGTGGCGCTCATGGCGGACGCTGCCGAGAATGACGGGAACGACGAGGACCATGGCGGGTACTCCGGGACGATCGGATCCGCCGACGGACCTAGAGCGCTTCCCGCCGAAGGGGATCCCGGGCCGCCGCTCCCTCACATCATCCCGAGGAGCCGCGGCAGCCAGAGCGAGATCGCCGGCACGTAGGTCACGATCACGAGGAACACCAGCATGGTCAGCAGCCAGGGCCAGACCGCGATGGTGAGTTCCGTGATGCCCATCTTGGTGATGCCGGACGCCACGTAGAGGTTGAGCCCCACGGGCGGATGGCACATGCCGACCTCCATGTTGACGACGATCAGGATGCCGAAATGCACCGGATCGATGCCGAGCTTGGCGGCGATCGGAAACAGGATCGGCGCCATGATCAGCACGATGGAGGACGGCTCCATCACGTTGCCGGCGATCAGCAGCAGCAGGTTCACGATGAGCAGGAAGACGATCCAGTCGAGGCCGGCCCCGGTGATCCAGCTCGCCATCGCCTGCGGGATCTGCTCGCTCGTCATCAGGAACGAGAACAGCACCGCGTTGGTGATGATGTAGAGCAACATCGCGCTCATGTTGGCGGAATCGAGCAGCACCCGCGGCACGTCGCGCCACGTGAGGTCGCGATAGACGAAGACCGCGATCACGAAGGCGTAGACGGCGCTCACCGCCGCGGCCTCGGTGGGCGTGAAGGCGCCCGTGTAGATGCCGCCGAGGACGAGCACGATCAGCAGGAGCCCCCACACGGATTTGCGGAAGGCGACCCAGCGCTCGCGCCAGGAGGCGCGCGGCATGCGGGGATAATCGTGCTTGCGCGCCCGGTACCACGTGGTGAAGCCGAGGAGCGCGGCGAGCATCAGCCCCGGCACCACGCCGGCCACGAACAGGGTCGAGATCGAGGCCGAGGAGACCCGGTTGCCGTCCGGCCCGAACACCACCGCGCCGCTCGTCGCCACCGAGTACATCACCATGACGATCGAGGGCGGGATCAGGATCCCGAGCGCCCCCGAGGTGGTGATCACGCCCGCGCCGAAGCGCTTGGGGAAGCCCTGCGCCACCATGGCGGGCAGGATGATCGAGCCGATGGCGACCACGGTGGCCGGGCTCGACCCGGAGATCGCCGCGAAGAGCGCGCAGGCCATCACGCCGGCGAGCCCGAGGCCCCCGTACCAGTGGCCGACCATCGCGGTGGCGAAGTTGATCATCCGCCGGGCGACGCCGCCATGGGTCAGGAAGTTGCCCGACAGGATGAAGAACGGGATCGCCATGATCTCGAAGTTCTCGATCCCGGTGAACAGCTTCAGCGCCACCGCCTCGATCGGGACGCTCGTCATCACGAACAGGAAGGTGAGCACCGACAGGCCGAGCGCGATCGAGATCGGCATGCCGGTGAGCATCAGGGCGATGAGCAGCCCGAAGATGACGGCGGCGTTCATCGGGAGCGCTCCTCGGCGGCGAGATCGCGGGCGGCCTGCGGGCTCTCGACCACGCCCTCCACGTGGCCGGGATCGTGGTGGGGCAGCTCGCCCGTGCGCGCGAAGCTCCAAGCCACCTGCAGGAAGCGGAAGCACATCAGGTAGGAGCCGAGCGGAATCGCCAGATAGACGATCCAGCTCGGGATCTCGAGGTCCGGCGAGGTCTGGTCGGTATCGACGAGGCCGAGGACGAACTTCCAGCCCATCGTGCCGATGATCGCCGTGAACAGCGCCCCGCAGAGGAGCCCGAACAGGATGACCTTGTTGCGGAGGCGGGGATCGAGCCGGTTGACCAGCACGTCGACCCCGACATGGATGCCAGTGCGCACGCCGTAGGCGGCGCCGAACTTCGCCATCCAGACGAACATGTAGATGCAGAGTTCCTGGGCCCAGGACAGGTGGATCGCCTGGGTGATGGGGAACAGGAGATCGATGCCCGAGGCGTAGCGATGGACGACGGCGACGAAGATCAGCAGCGTCGCCGCGGCCATCAGGCTCGCGATCAGGATCTCCTCCAGGCGGTCGAGGACGCGCAGCAGGATCATCGGTTGAGGACCTGGGGTGGATGGGGCGGGGCGGTTCGCACGGCGCCAGCGACCGGACCTCGCCGGACGCTCGCGGGACCCCTCTCCCGGGTGGGAGAGGGGCAGGCGATCGAGGATCGCGCACGGGCCTGAACGCCCGCGTGAGGGTGGCTCGGCCTCGGGGTCGGGCGCGAAGCGGCGAGCGGGGCGGCGGTACGGTTCAGGCTTCCTGCCGACGCGTCCGTCCCTCACCCCTAGAGCGGCGCCCGATCACGTTGCAATCAGGCGCCGCTCTAGGTCTTTGATTTTACCGCATTTTCTGCGACGAACCGGGATCCACTTCGTCGGAAAATGCTCTAGCCCCTCTCCCGCCCGGGAGAGGGGAAGCGTGTCCGTCCCGACGGGACACCCGCTACTGCGTGCGCGCCTCGCGCTGGAATTCCTCGATCACGTCCTTGCCGACGCGCTTCGTCATCTCGGCGGTCACCGGCTCCAGCGCCTTGCGCCACGCCGCCTTCTCCTCCGGGGTGAGGTCGATGAAGGTGATCTTCCCCGAGGCCTTCATCGCCGAAAGCGCGTCGGCGTTGTCCTTGCCGGCCACCTCGTTGGCGTAGGTCGTCGCCTCCGCCATCGCCTTGTCGAGCTGGCCGCGCACCTCCGCCGGCAGGCCGTCCCAGAACTTCTTGTTCGTGATCACCGCGTAGCCGATATAGCCGTGATCCGAGAGGGTCGCGAACTTCTGCACCTCGTGGTGCTTCTGCGTGAACATGTTCGAGGGCGTGTTCTCGGAGCCGTCCACGACCCCGGTCTGCATGCCCTGGTACACTTCCGAGAAGGCCATCACCTGCGGGATGGCGCCGAGCGCGCGGAACTGCGCCTCCAGCACCTTCGAGGACTGGATCCGCATCTTGAGGCCGCGGAAATCCGCGGGCTGGCGCAGCGGCTTGTTGGCGCTCATGATCTTGAAGCCGTTGTCCCAGTAGGCGAGCCCGGTGATGCCCTTCGATTCGAGCTTCTCGAACAGGCGCTTGCCGAGGGCGCCGTCCGTCACCCGCCGCAGGGCCGCCTTGTCGGGCAGGATGTAGGGCAGGTCGAAGACCTCGAACTCCTTCGCGCCGAGCGGCCCGAACTTCGCGAGCGAGGGCGCGAGCATCTGCACGGCGCCGAGCTGGAGCGCCTCCACCTCCTCCTTGTCCTTGAAGAGCTGGGAGTTGGGATAGACCTCGACCTTGACCTTGCCGCCGGTATACTTCTCGGCCAGCTCCTTGAACTTGTCGGCGCCGCGGCCCTTGGGCGTGTCGGGGGCGGTGACGTGGCTGAACTTGATGACGATGGGCGCCTGTGCGACGGCGCCGCCGCCGAGCATCAGCAGCGTGGCCGCGGCGCAGAGCGCGCGGCGGGAGAGCGGCCCGAGACGGCCGGGGGAGCGGGACATGGCGTTTCCTCGTGGTTCCGGCCGGTGCTCCGGCCCTGTTCTCGTTGCCGACCCTGGCAGGCGGGCCGGCAGGGCGCAATGCGACGATCGCTCAACGCCGACGCGTCAGCTCTCCGCCTCCGAGTTCTCCACCTGCAAGCTCTCCGCTTCCATGCAGCGGCGGCCGGCGGCGTCCGCGGTGAAGCCGGAGACGCCGCCGCCCTCGCGGCGGCCGGCCACCGTGAAGGTCTGGCCCGCGATCATCGGCGAGACGCCGCGGTAGCGGAACCGGGCCGGAGGGCGCCCGAGGAGCGAGGCCGCGAGGTTGAGGAGCAGGCTCGCCTGCATCGGCCCGTGCACCACGAGGCCGGCATAGCCCTCGACCTGCGTCGCGTACGGAAAGTCGTAGTGGAAGCGATGGCCGTTGAAGGTCATGGCCGAGTAGCGAAAGAGCAGCACCGGCGTCGCCGCGACGCTCCAGGCGAGATCGGCCCCCGGGAGCGCGGGGGCCGCGGGCGGCGCCGCGGCGGGGGGATCGCCCGGCCGGCTCGCCTCGCGGTAGACGATGTCCTGCCGCTCGCGGATCGCGAGCCCGCGCGGCGTCTCGTATTCGTGCCGCACGGTGACGAAGCAGAGCGTGCCGGTGCGGCCTTCCTTCACGGCGACGTCCGCCACGGTCTCGCGCCGGATCACCCGGTCGCCGAGGCGCAGGGGCGCGAGGGTCTCGACCTCGCCGCCGGCCCACATCCGCCGGGGCAGCGGCACCGGCGGCAGGAAGCCGCCCTTCGCCGCGTGGCCGTCCGGCCCGAGCGTGTCGGCGGCCGGTGTCTCGGGGGCGAGGCACCAGTGCAGCGCGAGCGGCGCCTCCCCCTCCCCCTCCCCCACCGGGGCGAGGTTCGGCGCCAGGGTCGCCCGGTACTCCGCCACGAGGCGGGGCGTGACGAGATCCTCCACGACGCGCGTGCGGCCGATCCAGCCGCGCAGGTGGTCGATGTCGAGATCGGGCATCAGTACGACCGCGGCAGGCCGAGCACGTGCTCGGCGAGGTAGGACAGGATCAGGTTCGTGGAGATCGGCGCCACTTGGTAGAGGCGGGTCTCGCGGAACTTGCGCTCCACGTCGTATTCCTCCGCGAAGCCGAAGCCGCCATGGGTCTGGATGCAGGCATTCGCCGCCTCGAACGAGGCGTCGGCGGCGAGCATCTTGGCCATGTTCGCCTCCGGCCCCGGATTGGTGCCGGCCTCGTAGAGGCGCAGGGCCTCGCGCACCATCAGCTCGGCGGCGCGCATATGGGCGTAGGCCGTGGCGACGGGAAACTGGATGCCCTGGTTCTGGCCGATCGGCCGGCCGAAGACCCGCCGGTCCTTGGCATAGGCCGTCGCCTTGTCGATGAACCACTTGGCATCGCCCACGCATTCGGCCGCGATGAGGATGCGCTCGGCATTCATGCCCGAGAGGATGTAGCGGAAGCCCCTGCCCTCCTCGCCGATCAGGTTCCCGGTCGGCACGCGCAGGTCGTCGAAGAACACCTCCGTGGTGGCGTGGTTCATCATCGTGCGGATCGGCCGGATGGTGAGGCCGCGCCCGAGCGCCTCGCGCATGTCGACGAGGAGGACGGAGAGCCCCTCGGTGCGCTTGCCCCCCTCCGGGACCGGGCTGGTGCGGGCGAGCAGCAGCATCAGGTCGGAATGCTCGGCCCGGCTGGTCCAGATCTTCTGGCCGTTGACGACGTAGTGGTCGCCGTCGCGCCGCGCGGTGGTCTTGAGGGCGGAGGTGTCGGTGCCGCTCGTCGGCTCGGTGACGCCGAAGGCCTGGAGCCGCAGGGCGCCCGACGCGATCTCCGGCAGGTAGCGCCGCTTCTGCGCCTCCGAGCCGTGCCGCAGCACCGTGCCCATCGTGTACATCTGGGCGTGGCAGGCGCCGCCGTTGCAGCCGGCCCGCTGGATCTCCTCCAGCACCGCCGCGGCGGCCGAGAGCGGCAGGCCGGAGCCGCCGTATTCCTCGGGGATCAGCACCGAGAGGTAGCCGGCCTCGGTGAGCGCGGTCACGAAGGCGGTCGGATAGGCCATCTCCCGGTCGAGGGCGCGCCAGTATTCCCCCGGGAAGCGGGCGCAGAGCTTCTGCACCGCCTCGCGGATCTCCGGATAGGTCGTCTCGGTCATGGGGTCTCCAAGGGCTTCAGCGGCGAGCTTCAGCGGCCGAACTCGGCCCGGATGGCGTCGCTCTGCGCGCCGATCGCCGGCACCGGGCCGAGGGGCCGGCTGCTTCCGTCGATCAGGGCGGGCGGGGCGACGATGCGGGCGGAGCCGGCGGGCGTCTCCACGCTCACGCGCCGCAGGGCCGGATGGGTGACGAGGTCGGCGAGTTCGTTGACGAAGCCGTAGGCGGTGCCGCTCGCGCGCAGGCGCTCGGCCGCCGCGTCGCGGGTGAGCCCCGCGAAGGCCGCCGCCACCCGCGCGTCGACCTCGGGCCGGTTCGCCACCCGGACGGTGTTCGACTGGTAGCCCGCGCGGGTCGCGAGGTCCGGCTCCCCGAGCACGCCGGCGCAGAAGGCCGCCCATTCGCGCTCGTTCTGGATCGCGATCAGCACGAGGCCGTCGTCGGCGGTGCGGAAGGCGCCGTAGGGGCAGATCGACGGATGGGCGAGCCCGACCCGCTGCGGCGCCCGGCCGGTGCCCTCGTAGTAGAGGAGCGGCACGTTCATCCAGTCGGCCATGCCGTCGAACAGGCTGACCGACAGCCGGGAGCCCCGGCCGGTGCGCTCGCGGGCGATGAGCGCTTCGAGCACCGCGGCGTGGGCCGCCATGCCGCAGGCGATGTCGCAGGCCGAGACGCCGACCCGGCCCGGCCCGGCCGGATGCCCGGTGATGGCGGCGAGCCCGCTCTCCGCCTGGACCAGGAGGTCGTAGGCCTTCATCTGCGCGTAGGCATGGCCGCTGCCGTAGCCGGTGATGTCGAGGGTGATCAGCCGGGGATGGGCCGCGCGCAGGGCTTCCGAGCCGAAGCCCGCCCGCTCCGCCGCGCCCGGCGCGAGGTTCTGGATGAAGACGTCCGCCTCGGCCAGGATGGCGTGGAGGAGGCGGACATCGGCCGGATCCTTGATGTCGGCGACGAGGCTCTCCTTGCCCCGGTTGAGCCAGACGAAGTAGCTCGACAGGCCGCCCACCGCGGCGTCGTAGCCGCGGGCGAAGTCGCCCTCCGGCCGCTCGACCTTGATCACCCGCGCGCCGGCATCGGCCAGCCGCGAGGAGCAGTAGGGCGCCGCCACCGCCTGTTCGAGCGCGAGCACCGTGATCCCGTCGAGCGGCCGCGCGCCCGATCCGCCAGCATCCGTCATCGCTCCTCCCGGTTCTCGTTGGGAGGGACCATGCGACGGCGTCGGGCCGCTGTCCAATCCCGCGGCCGGCCCGATCGCGGCCTTCGGCGAAGGATTGCCCTGAACCGGACCCGGTGCTTAACTCATTGGCTAAGTGCCCAATCAACGGGCCGCACAGGTCGAGGAGGCGTCACGTGGCTGGGCAAACCCGGTGCATCGCGATCGTCGGACCGTTCCAGAGCGGCAAGACCGCCCTGCTCGAAGCCATCCTGCACCGCACGGGCGCGATCGACCGCCCGGGCCGCGCGGCGAGCGGCAACCGGACCGGTGACGTCTCGGCGGAGGCGCGGGCCCACGGCATGAGCGTGGAGCCGGCCGTGGCGAGCGTGAGCTTCCTCGGCGATACCTTCACCTTCATCGATTGTCCCGGCTCGGTGGAGTTCGCGCACGACATGCGCGCGGCTCTGCCGGTCTGCGACGCGGCGGTGGTCGTCTGCGAGGCGGACGAGCGCAAGCGGCCGGCCCTCGAACTGGTGCTGCGCGACCTCGAAGCCGCCGGCATCCCGCGCCTCCTGTTCATCAACAAGGCGGATGCGACGCCGGGCTCCCTGCGGGACGCCCTCGCCCTGCTCCAGCCCGCCTCCAGCGTCCCGCTGCTGCTGCGCCAGATCCCGCTCTGGCAGGGGGAGCAGGCCGTCGGCTTCATCGACCTCGCCCTGGAGCGGGCCTTCGTCTACCGCGAGCAGGCCCCGAGCGAGGTTGTCGCCCTGCCGGAGGGCGAGTGGCCGCGCGAGAAGGCCGAGCGCTTCACCATGCTGGAGCGCCTCGCCGATCACGACGATGCGCTGATGGAGGACCTGATCTCCGAGGTGGAGCCCGCGCGCGACCGCGTCTTCGCGGATCTCGCCCGGGAGCTGCGCGAGGGGCAGGTGGTCTCGGTGCTGTTCGGCGCGGCGGAGCACGGGCACGGCGTGACGCGGCTGCTGAAGGCCCTGCGGCACGAGGCGCCCGGCCTCGCCGAGACCCGCGCCCGGCTCGGCGTCGCGCCGGAGGGCCCCGGCCTCGCGCAGGTGGTCAAGACCCTGCATGCCGGCTTCGGCGGCAAGCTCTCGGTGGCGCGCGTCCTGCGCGGCGTGCTGCGGGAGGGGGACGGGGTGACGGGCAGCGGCGGGAACCAGGCCCGCATCGCCGGCCTGATGACGCTCACCGGCGCCGCGGGAGCCCGGGTGCCGGAGGCGCGGGAGGGCGAGGTTGCGGGCCTCGCCAAGCTCGAAGGCATCGCCACCGCGGAGACCGTGGCGGTGGGGAACGAGGCGCCCGCCGCCCTGGTGGCGCTGCCGCCCCTCGAACCGGTCCATGCCGTCTCCCTGCGCATCCGCGACCGCAAGGACGACGTGCGTCTCGCCGGGGCCCTGGCCAAGGTACTGGAGGAGGATCCGGCGCTCTCTCTGGAGCAGCATGCCGATCTCGGCGAGATGCGGCTCACCGGCCAGGGCGAGATGCATCTGCGGGTGGCGGTGGAGCGGCTCGGCGCGCGGTTCGGCATCGGCGTCGATCTCGACCGGCCGCGGGTCGGCTACCGCGAGACCATCCGGAGCGGCGCGGTGGCACGGGGGCGCCACAAGAAGCAGACGGGCGGGCACGGCCAGTTCGCCGACGTGGCGATCACGGTCCGGCCGCTCGCGCGCGGCGAGGGCTTCCGGTTCGAGGACGAGGTGGTGGGCGGGTCGGTGCCGCGTCAGTATATCGGCTCGGTGGAGGCCGGCGCCCGGGCCGCCCTCGCCCGCGGCCCCCTCGGCTTCCCGGTCGAGGACATCGCCGTGACCCTCAAGGACGGGGCCGCCCACGCGGTGGATTCCTCCGACGCCGCCTTCCAGGCCGCGACGCGGCTCGCCCTCGACGACGCCCTGCCCAAGGCCGGGCCGGTGCTGCTGGAGCCGATCCTCGCCGTGACCCTCTCGGTGCCGAGTTCGGCCACCGCGCGGGCGACCGGCCTCGTCACCGCCCGCCGCGGGCAGATCCTCGGCTTCGACGCGCGGCCCGGCTGGACGGGCTGGGATCAGGTCGAGGCGCTGATCCCGGAGGCGGAGATGAACGGCCTCATCGTGGAGCTGCGCTCCGCCACGGCCGGCGTCGGCCACTACACGGCGCGCTTCGATCACCGGGCCGAGCTGACCGGGCGGTCCGCCGACGCGGTCCGCGCAGGCCAGCCGGTGCGCAGGGCGGGCTGATCGGGCCCCGCCATCCACAGGCTTCGATCGCGGTCGCGCGATTGCGGCGGATCGGCAAGACCGGGCGTTAAGACTTCCTCCGCCAGTCTCCCGCTCCGATGGTGGAGGAGATCATGCGGACGGGTCTTCTGATGGCGGCCTTTGCCTGCCTGCTCGCCGGCCGGGCGGCCGAGGCGGGGGATCTGCGGGCGGAGGCCACCCCGCAACCCGCGGGCGAGGCGGCGCCGGCCGTGCCGCCCCGGCTCCGCACCGCCTCCGCCGAGGACGGGCCGATTCCGACGACGACCGGCACGACCCTGCCGCTCGCCAAGCCCGCCAAGCCCTGGTGCGCGGACGGGCGTGTGGTCGGCAGCGGCAGGGGCTTCTGCCAGATCAACTGATAGGGTTTCCGGACGATCGCGTCTGGAAGGCGTATCATCGGCCGGCGCGGCGCGGAGCAGGGCTCCGCGCACGCCTGAGCGAAGCCGGTTTGCGCATCGCGCAAGCGATGGCGCAGCCATCGCCAAGCGATCAATCGGAAGCCGTATGAGCATCCTTCGCCGAAGCCGCCGCCTTTTCGGCGGCGATGATGCGGGAACGAGGAGCCGGCAGCGCCTCGTTCCGGTCAGGCCGGCAGGACCGGCTTGTCCGCGCTCAGGCGCGTCACGTTGGCCTGAACGTGCTCGCGGTAGCGGGCGATCACCGCGTCGGGCGTGCCGCCGGTCAGCAGGGTGTCGGCGGCCTCCACGGCGGCGCCGATCTTCTCGTTGATCATCCGCTCGGTCTCGCGGCGCGCGGCCGGACCGCCCGCGGCGAGGGCGGCGAGGCGCAGCGCGATCACCGTCTGCGACTCGATGGCGAGCAGCGTCGCCGCGTACCACGGTCCGAACATGAAGCGTCTCTCAGATGGTGCGGGAGCCGAGGGCGAGGCGCGCGAGGTCGCGCCAGCAGTCCATCGCCGCGGCGAGGCGGCGGTTGAATTCCGCGAGCTGCAACTGGGCCGCATCGCCCGGTGCCCGGATCTCGCGCAGGGCGCTCCAATGGGCGAAGGCGGCCGTCATCTCGTCCTGCATGAAGGTGAGGAGGCGGAGGTTCATCGCGGCAAGTCCCGAAGGACCGGCGATGGACGGCTTCGACTCCTCGGCCTCCGGCGCGGCGGTCTCCCGAGCCATCGGCACCGGGACGGGCGCTTCGGGCACGGGAGGCGGAGCCGCGGGCACCGTCGCGTCCACGGGATCCGGCGCCTCGGCGGCCTCGGGCGGCGCCGTTTCGGGTTCGGGCTCAGGATCGACCGGCACGGGCGCCGCCTCGATCGCGACAGCCGCAGCCTCCGGCTGCTGGCCGGCGACGGCCATCGCCGCGGCTTCGTCCGCAGGGGCGCGGTCCGGTGCCTCCGCGGCGGGCGGCCCGTTCTGCGCCAGGGCCGAGCCCCCGGCTTGGCCGCGGATCCGCCGGGGCGGCTTCTCGGGGCGTCCTCTGCGTCCGTTCGTCATCGCGCGGTCCCGCGCCCCGCTCGGCATCCGCGATGCCGGGCGGGGCTGCGCTCCTGATCCGTCACGCCTTGCCGGTGGCCTTGTCGGCGGCGGCCTTGGCGGCCTCCTCGGTCAAGGTGGTGAATTCCTTCGCCTGCGTCTGGAGCGCGGCGATCTGGTTGCGCATGTACTCGCTCTGGAGGTTCATGGCCTCCTTGAGGTCGCGGGTCTTCACGAGCTTCTCGGCGAGGTCGAAGGTCGCGGCGAGGTGCTGCTCGGTGTAGTCGAAGCCCTTCGTCACCGCGGTGCCGGCCTTGGTCTGAGCCGTCTCCGTCGAGGTCTGCACCGTCTCGGCGAACTTGCGGGCGGTGCCGAGCAGGTTGCCGAGTGCGCTCTTGGCCTGCTGGAGACCCTTCTCGGCGCTGTCGCGCACCTCGTTCGGGATCTCGAAGCCCTTGTTCGTCATGGTCGTCTCCCCCGAAGGTCCTGCCGCAGGCCGCCGTGCTGTTGTGCGACGCAGCAGAACTATGTTGCAGTGCGATGCGGGTGTCAACCGACCGGCGCCGGAGGAGCCGCACCGCGGACGGAGCCTGCCGGGAGCCGTCCGGCCCGCGACGCTAGAGCATTTTCCCGCGAAGGGAAATTCGCCCCGCGCTGCCGCCACGCGTCCGCGGGATCAGCGGTGGCGGCCGTCATCCGCCGGCACGGGCCGGGTCGCGCTGCCGTACAGGCCGTGGAGCTTGAGGCCCACCTGAACGGCGAGGAGCAGGAGGATCGCCGTCAGGAGCCCGGCGATGATGGCTTGGCCGCGGGTGTCGAAGATGGGGGCCGGCTCGGGCGTGGGCTCGGGCGGTGAAGCCGTCTCCGGCCGGACGGGCACCGGCTCAGGCCGCTCGGGCGCGGCCGTCCCGCTGCGCGGCTCGAAGATCGGGCGGTAGCCGCCCACCGGGACCACGATGCGCACCGGCCAAGCGGCGCCCTCCTGGTTCTGGGCCTCCTCCAAGGCGCGGCGCAGCCGGCCGGCCTCCACCCGCACGCTCGGATCGTTGGCCGGATCGAAGCTCGGCGAGCGATTGAGGGCCCGCGTGGCGATCGTATACGCCTTGATGGCGTCGCCGCGCCCGGCCAACTCCTCCTCGACGATGAAGGACAGGAAGGCAGCGAGCTTCGGAGAGCGTCGGAAAGTCTGGCTTTGAAGGTAGTCCGTCAGCGCTTGGCGGATCGCCGCTTCGCTCACGGTGCCCGCATTCGCCGTCTCGGCATCGATCATTCTGCATCGCCACCGGGTTCGGTGCGCCTCTCAAGCGTCGCGATTATTGTGTCGATGGCAAGGTGCGTCCAGACCGACTGTCGGAGCAGGCCGTTCGGATGCACCGGCGGCCCGTCTTAACACTCTGCTAACCCTGTCGGCGCGAAGCTCGGGCTCCCGAATCCCTGGAGATCGCCCATGGCTCAGAATCAGGTCCGGCCGATGCCCAAGGCCTTCGCGCAATATCCGATTCCGCTCGAATTGCTGGCGGCCCTGCACCGCGCGAGCGAGTCGGACGTCGATGCGCTGGTCGCCCGGGTGCCGGAGACCGGCCGGGCTCGGCTCGCCGCCTACTGCACCGACAAGGACCATCTCCACCGGCTGGGTCTGCGCATCGCCGGCACCTGCGACGAAGAGGCGCTCGTGCGCGTGGTCGGGCCGGATGCGGGTGCGAGCCTCTACGCCCAGTCGCGGCCCCAGCACGCCCTTCCGCTCTGACGCCCGATCCGTCGATCCGCCCGCGACCGGCGCGGTGACGCCGGTGCCCGGGCGGAAACGCCCGGCACGGTCGGGGTGATGCGGCCGGCGGGCTCCAGCCGGGCGAAGGGACGCGGCGACCGAAGGGCGAGAGGATCGCGACGCGGGCCGCGAGCGCCTGCCGAGCCGGCTCCCGGCCCGGCAGGCGTGATGGAGCCTGGCGGCCTCCCGGCCGTTGTTCCGGTTTCAGGGCCGGAGCATGGGGCTCCGGCCGCGTCCGAGGCACCCCATCCCGAGGCACCCATGTCGGCCCGCACCCCCGAAGAAGCCCGTGCCCAGATCTCCTTCGCCCTGACGGCGAAGCGCGAATCCCTGCGCGCCGCCGCGAGTGCTGCCGAGGCCGCTCCGGCCGATCCGGCGGCGCGGCGCATGATGGATCGGCTGCGGGACGATATCGAGCGGCTGGAGATCCAGCTGCGTGGCATCGATCCCTGACGCACGGCGCCGGCGAGCCCGATGCGCCGCCTGTTCGACGATCTCGTCGTTCTGGTGAGGCTCATGCTGATCGCGGGCCTCGGTCTCTGGCTGATCGGCGCGACGGCGGATGCCGGTGTGCGGGGAACTGCCCCCGCCGTCACGGCGCCGGGTTCCGCTCCAGGGCACTGAAGGCCGCCAGCGCCCGGTCGCAATCGGCCTCCGGCAGCTGCGAGACGAGCGCCACGGCGTCGTTGAAGGCCGGCAGGAACCGGTCGCGCCATCCCGCTTCGCCCACGGCCCCGCGCAGGCGCGCGGAGGCGGCCGCGCTGGCGCGCCGGGTCTCCGCCTCCGGGGCGCCGCAGGCCATCGCCCGCCCGACGATGGTTCCGAGCCGCTCCCCTTCCACGTGGGGCAGCACCAGCGCCCGATCCTGTGCGGCGGCCGGCCCCGCCGCGGCGAGGAGAGCGAGAAGAACCATCGCCCTCACGCGCGCGGCCACCCTTTCAGGTAGCCCTTCAGGCGCAGGTACTCGGCGAGGATGGTGCAGATCGCGTCGCCCCGGCTGAGCTGCTCCACGGCCGCGAACTCGGTCAGCGCGGCGGCGACCTCGTCGGGGATGTGGAACGCCTCTTCCTGGGTCATCTCGTCGGTGTGTTCAGGATCGGCCATCACGTCCCTCCGCTTGCCGAACCGTAGCACGGCCGACGTCGTTCCCGCGGCAGAGCGCGGCATTCGGATTGATGTAGGGCGGTGCGGTCCGGGGATGGTCGCGTCGGAGACGCCTGCGGCGCGAGGCCGGGTCGGTGGTACCGCCACCCCGGCTCGAACGGGGGACCTCTAGATCCACAATCTAGCGCTCTAACCAACTGAGCTATGGCGGCCGACGTGGGGCGCTGTGTAATGCGCCCGGAGGGCTCTGACAAGCCGTGTCCGCACGATCGGGGGGCAGAAAATCGTGAAACGCGGGGGCGCTGAGCAGGCGGACGACAAATGCCGGTCGACCCGGGGCCGACCCGCCCCTAAACACCCGGGGCCGCCCGGGCCGGTTCCCGCGGCCCGGCACGCCCATCCCGACGGCCCGATGACGGCGAAGCCCGAGACGATCCGACGCTCACTCACCGACGGCCCCGTCGTGCAGGCTCCCGGCGGCCTGCGGGCCCTGGTGCGCGGCAGCGAGGTCGGTCTCGTCGGGCTCGCGATCGTGGTGGGATGTCTCTCCGGGCTCGCGGTCAGCGGCATGGCCTGGACCACGCAGGCGCTGCACCGCCTGTTCTACGGCCTCGTCGCGGATGGCCGCCTGAGTGCCGTGCCCTCCCTTGCGCCCGCCGTGGTGCTGAGCGTGCCGGTGATCGGCGGCATCGTGCTCGGCCTCGCCATCCGGTTCGGGAACCGGTTCCGGCGGGTCCCGGGGCGCCCGGTGGTCGACCCGATCGAGGCGAACGCGCTGCATGGCGGGCGGCTCAGCCTGCGCGATTCCACCCTCGTCGCGCTGCAGAACCTGATCTCGAACGGTTGCGGCGCCTCGGTGGGGCTGGAGGCGGGCTACACCCAGATCTCCGCCGGCCTCGCCTCGCGCCTCGGCCTCGGCTTCGAGCTGCGGCGCTCGGACATGCGCGTGCTGGTCGGCTGCGGGGCCGCCGCCGCCATCGCGGCGGCCTTCGACGCGCCCCTCACCGGGGCCTTCTACGCCTTCGAACTCATCATCGGCACCTACGCCATCGCGTCGCTCACGCCGGTGGTGGCGGCCGCGCTCGTGGGCGCCCTGGTCTCGCGGGCGGTGCTGCCGCATCCGGCCGGCATCGTCCTCGACCCGACGCCCCCCGTGAGCCCGGGGGATTACCTGCCGACGATCGGGCTCGGCCTGATCTGCGCGGGCCTCGGCATCCTGATCATGCAGACCGTCACGCTCGCCGAGGCGAGCGTCCGGCGCAGCGGCCTGCCGACCCTGGCGCGGCCCGCCCTCGGGGGCCTCCTGATCGGCCTGCTCGCCATCGTCGCCTCGCCGCAGGTGCTCTCGGCGGGGCACGGGGCGCTGCATCTCAACCTCGCGCAGGAAGGCCCGGTGCTCGGGGCCGGCGCCCTCATCGGGCTGTTCTGCGCCAAGGCGCTCGCCTCCGCGATCTCGATCGGCACCGGCTTCCGGGGCGGCCTGTTCTTCGCCTCCCTGTTCCTCGGCGCGATCGCCGGCAAGGTCTACGCGGTGCTGATGCCGCCCCTCATCGCCACGGCGCTGCCCCCCACCACCTACGCCATCGTCGGCATGAGTTCGCTCGCGGTGGCGGTGATCGGCGGGCCGCTCACCATGACCTTCCTGGCGCTGGAGATGACCGGCGATTTCCCGGTGACGGCCCTCGTGCTGGTGGCGGTGATCGCCTCCTCGCTGACGGTGCGCAAGACCTTCGGCTATTCCTTCGCCACCTGGCGCTTCCACCTGCGCGGCGAGAGCATCCGCAGCGCCCACGACATCGGCTGGATCCGCACGCTGACGGTCGGCCAGATGATGCGCCGCGACGTGCGCACGGTGCGGGCCGACACGACGCTCGCCACCTTCCGGCGCAGCTTCCCCCTCGGCTCGGCGAGCCAGGTCGTCGCCGTCGACGAGGTGGGGCTCTACGCGGGCATCGTGCTGGTGCCGGAGGCGCATGCGGCGCCCATCGACGAGCAGGCCGGCGCGACCCGGGTGGCCGACATCCTGCGCTGCCGCGGCGACATGCTCCTGCCGCAGATGAACGCCAAGGAGGCCGCCGCCCTGTTCGACCGCACCGAGAGCGAGGCCCTGGCGGTGGTCGAGAGCCGCCAGACCGCGCGCGTGATCGGGCTGCTCACCGAGAAGCACACCCTGCGCCGCTACAGCGAGGAGCTGGACCGCCAGCGCGCCGCCACCGTGGGCGAGGTGGGGTGAGGTCGGAGCGCCCCGGCCGCTCCCGACGCGGCGCCGTGCCCTACCGGCAGCCCCGATTGTCCTCTCGGGCACGATCGTCTAGGGAGGCCGGCATCAAATCGCTGAGCCAAATCAGCCAGCGTCTTCCCGCCCTGACGGCCGCCAACGTCATTCCAGCTTCCGGGATCGGTCTGCGATTGCGCCGCAACCGCCTCGTCGGGCCGCCCCGCGCAAGCGGGCAGAGCATCTGCCTCTTCGATCGGCTCAGGCTGTCTGGTCTTTCTTAAGGTAATGCCAGGATAATTGGGCGCTTCAGGGAAGCCGAGTGCCGGCTGGATTGTCAGCCGGCTGATCTTCCGCGTCTTGAGATTGAATCCGAACGGACGGCTTGAACCCTGGGCAGGGCAGGATTCCGATCGTTTCAATCCAATGATTGTCCAAATCCAGACGCGCGACGCCGGACATTGCGGGCGCGCGCGAGAACGAGGTTCATCGATGAACGCCGACGACAGGAACAAGCACCGTCCCGCAGAGTCTTCGCACGACATCCTTCCGCTCAGCCGCAGGCAGATCCTCGCAGCCGCGATGGGTGGCGTGGCGGCGGCGGCTCTGCCGGGCCCGGTCGCCCTGGCCGCGCCCGCGGAGGGCAAGGTCGACGTGCTGCTGATCGGCGGCGGCATCATGAGCGCGACGCTGGGCGTGTGGCTGAACGAACTGGAGCCCGGCTGGTCGATCCAGATGGTCGAGCGCCTGGACCGCGTGGCGATGGAGAGTTCGAACGGCTGGAACAACGCCGGCACCGGGCATTCCGCCCTCGCCGAGCTGAACTACACGCCCGAGAAGAAGAACGGCCAGGTCGAGATCGCCAAGGCCGTCGAGATCAACGAGGCCTTCCAGGTGACCCGCCAGTTCCTGGCCTGGCAGGTCAAGAAGGGCGTTCTGAAGAACCCCCATTCCTTCATCAACTACACGCCGCACATGAGCTTCGTGTGGGGCGACGACAACATCGCCTACCTGAAGAAGCGCTACGAGGCGCTGAAGGCCAGCCCGCTCTTCGCCGGCATGGAATACTCGGCCGATCCGGAGCAGATCGGGAAGTGGGTCCCCCTGATGATGGAGGGGCGCGATCCCAAGCAGAAGGTCGCCGCCACGTGGTCGCCGCTCGGCACCGACGTCGAGTGGGGCGAGGTCACCCGCCAGTACGTGTCCCACCTGCAGGGCCAGCCGAACTTCAAGCTGCGGCTCTCGACCGAGGTCGATGGCATCGCGAAGAACGCGGACGGGTCCTGGCGCGTGACCTCCCGGAACCTCAAGGACGGCTCCAAGCAGAGCGTCGACGCCAAGTTCGTGTTCATCGGCGCGGGCGGCGGCGCCCTGCACCTCCTGCAGGCCTCCGGCATCCCGGAGGGCGAGGATTACGCGGGCTTCCCCGTGGGCGGTTCGTTCCTGATCAACGAGAACCCGGACGTGGCGACGCGGCACCTCGCGAAGGCCTACGGCAAGGCTTCCGTCGGCTCCCCGCCGATGTCCGTTCCCCACCTCGACACCCGCGTCCTCGACGGCAAGCGCGTCATCCTGTTCGGCCCCTTCGCGACCTTCTCGACGAAGTTCCTGAAGGAGGGCTCGTATTTCGACCTCCTCACCTCCACGACCACCAGCAACGTCTGGCCCATGCTGCGCGTGGGCCTGGACGAGTATCCGCTGGTGGAATACCTCGCCGGGCAGCTGATGCTGTCCGACGAGGACCGCCTCGCCGCCCTGCGCGAGTACTTCCCGAAGGCCCGCAAGGAGGACTGGCGCCTGTGGCAGGCGGGCCAGCGCGTGCAGATCATCAAGCGGGACAAGGACAAGGGCGGCGTGCTGAAGCTCGGCACGGAGATCGTCAACGCGAAGGACGGCAGCATCGCCGCGCTCCTCGGGGCCTCGCCCGGCGCCTCCACCGCCGCCCCGATCATGCTGCAGGTGCTGGAGAAGGTCTTCGCCGCGAACGTCGCGACGCCGGAATGGCAGGCGAAGATCCGGCAGATCGTTCCGAGCTACGGCCAGCGGCTGAACGACGATCCGGAGCGGGTCGCCCAGGCCTGGGCCTCTACGAGCGAGCAACTGCAGCTTCCGGCGCCGCCGCAGATCGACCGGTCGGCGCTGAAGCCGAACGTTCCGAGCAGCAGCACCGTGCTGAACAGCAACAGCGGGGCCGTTGCGGAGCCGGTCCACGATCTCGCGCCCTGACCGGGGCGGATCGGGTGGAGGACGGGCGCGCGGCTTTCGATTGACCCGCGCGCCCGGATGCGCGAGGGCGGAGGAAACAGGCATCTCGGGAGACGCGCCATGTCCGCCGCCAAGCGCCACTATCGCATCGCCGTGATCCCCGGGGATGGAATCGGCAAGGAGACGGTGCCCGAGGGCGTCCGGGTGCTGGAGCAGGCGGCCAAGCGCCACGGCTTCACCCTGCAGCAGGACTGGTTCGACTTCGCCTCCTACGACCATTACGCCAGGCACGGCCGCATGATGCCGGAGGATTGGCGGGCGCAGATCGAGGGACACGACGCGATCTTCTTCGGGGCGGTCGGCTGGCCGGAGAAGATCCCGGATCACGTCTCGCTCTGGGGCTCGCTGATCCTGTTCCGCCGCGACTTCGACCAATACGTGAACCTGCGCCCGGTGCGGCTGATGCCCGGCGTGCCGTCCCCGCTCGCCGGCCGCAAGCCCGGCGACATCGACTTCTGGGTCGTGCGCGAGAACACCGAGGGCGAGTATTCCAACGCGGGCGGGCGGATGTTCTCCGGCACCGAGCGCGAATTCGCGGTGCAGGAATCGATCTTCACCCGCCACGGCACCGACCGGGTGCTGCGCTTCGCCTTCGAGCTGGCGCAGTCGCGGCCGAAGAAGCACCTCACCTCCGCCACCAAGTCCAACGGCATCTCGATCACGATGCCCTACTGGGACGAGCGCGTGGAGGCGATGGCGGCCCGTTACCCGGACGTGTCCTGGGACAAGTACCACATCGACATCCTGACGGCGCATTTCGTGCTGCACCCGGACTGGTTCGACGTGGTGGTGGCCTCGAACCTGTTCGGGGACATCCTGTCGGATCTCGGCCCCGCCTGCACCGGCACGATCGGCATCGCGCCCTCCGGCAACATCAACCCGGACCGGACCTTCCCCTCGCTGTTCGAGCCGGTGCACGGCTCGGCGCCGGACATCGCCGGCCAGGGCATCGCCAACCCGATCGGGCAGATCTGGTCCGGCGCGATGATGCTGGAGCATCTCGGCGAACGGGAGGCCGCCGCGGAGATCGTGGCAGGGATCGAGCGGGTGCTCGCCGAGCGCACCCTGCGCACCCGCGACCTCGGCGGCAATGCCGACACCACGGCCTGCGGGCAGGCCGTGGCCGAGGCGCTCGGTTAGGTACTCATCCGCCGAACCGGTCACCGGGTCGGCGGATGATGCCGACGCGATGAGGTCGGCAGCATCGCCACGTGGCAATTCCGCTCAGGCGGCGGGAGCCTTGCGGGCGCGGACGGACGCGCGCGCCTGCGCCACGCCCTCCGGCCCGAGATCGAGGGCGAGGCGCACCGCCTCCTCCATGAAGGCCTGCGGCGTCAGCCCCGCCTGCTTGGCGGCGCGGGCGAGCTGAAGGCCGAGGGCGCCGTCGATCGGGATCGCGGTGCCGCGGGGGGCGGTGGGCTGCGGCGGCGCCGGGACCGCGACCGGGGCGGCGGGGCCGGGCGGCAGGCCGAGAGCCTTGCGGCGGCCCTCCGCGGCGAGCCGGTCGGCGCGCTCGTTGCCTTCCTCGCCCGCATGGCCCCGCACCCAGACCCAGCGCACGTCGCGGCGGGCGTTGAGCGCGTCGAGGCGCTCCATCAGGTCGCGGTTCTTCACCTCGCCCGTCGTGGTGCGCCAGCCCTTGGCCTTCCAGCCGCGCAGCCACTCGGTGACGGATTTCACCACGTACTGGCTGTCGCAGCGCATCTCGATCGCCGCGCCTTCGGGGAAATGCTCGAGGGCGCTGATCGCCGCCATCAGCTCCATGCGGTTGTTGGTGCTGCGCGGATCGCCGCCGCAGAGCTCGACCGGCCCCTCCGGCGCCAGGATCACGACGCCCCAGCCCCCCGGGCCGGGATTGGGGTCGCAGCCGCCGTCGGCGTAGACGATGGTTCGCATGGGCACTGAACTCTTTCGCGTGTGAAGGCGGGCGGCCCCGTCCTGACTGCCGCCATCCGGGCGGCGCCGCAACCGCGGAGCGCATCCTCTCACGCGAAGCTGAACGGAATCCCAGCCCGCGGGTGACCCGCATCTCGACGACCGGCGCAGCACGGTGAGCCTTGCGCCGGGCCGCCGCCGCCGCGCAGGATCGGTCCCGGTGGAGACCCTCGAGACCATGACCCTCCTGCACAAGACCTACGGCAAGAGCCGCGTCCGCGTGATGCGCGTCCATCGCGACGGCGAGCGCCACGAGGTGCGCGAACTCACCGTCCAGGCCATGCTGACCGGCGGCTTCGATCCGGCCTTCACGCAGGCCGACAATTCGACCACGGTCTCCACCGACACGGTGAAGAACGTCGTCAACGTGGTGGCGCGCGAGAGCCTGACGCTCGCCACGGAGGCGTTCTGCCAGGCGGTCGCCCGGCGCCTGCTCGACTCCTACGCCATGGTCGAGACCGCCACCGTGACCGCCCACGAGACGCGCTGGTCGCGGCTCGCCGTCGACGGGACGCCCCACCCGCACGCCTTCACCCTCGACGGCAACGGGACCTCCGTCGCCAAGGTGGTGCTGGGACGGGACGGGGCGCAGATCCTCGAATCGGGCCTGTCGGACTTCACCTTCCTCAAGACCACCGAATCCGGCTGGGCCAACTACGTGAAGGATCCCTACACCACGATCCGCGAGACGCATGACCGCCTCGCCGCCTCCAGCATGGAGGCGTCCTGGCTGTGGTCGCGCCCGCCGGCCGCGTATCCGGCCGCCAATGCCCGCATCCTGGAGAGCCTGCTGCGGGTCTTCGCCACCACCTACAGCCACAGCATCCAGGACAGCCTCTACCGGATGGGCGAGGCGGCGCTGGCGGCGGTGCCGGAGATCGAGACCATCACCCTGGCCTGTCCGAACAAGCATTACCTGCTCCTCGACCTGTCGCCCTTCGGCCTCGACAACGAGAACCAGGTCTTCCTGCCGACCGACGAGCCGCACGGCCAGATCGAGTGCACGGTGGGACGATGACGACGCATCTCGATTCCCTCAACGCGGCCCCGGCGGAGGATTTCGCGGGCTTCGTGGGCAGCCTGATCCCGGGGGCGGCCTTCCTCGGGGAGCGGGCCGCGTCCGCCCGCCCCTTCGCCACCGTCTCGGCCCTGCACGCGGCCCTCATGGCAGCGCTGATGGCCGCCTCCCCCGAGGAGCAGCGGGCTCTCCTGGCGGCCCATCCGGAGCCCACGGCCGAGGACGCCGCCGGACTCGACCCGCTGGCGGCGGCCGCGGAGGCGGAGGCCTTCGCCCGCGGCCTCGCGGCCTATCGGGAGCGGTTCGGCTTTCCCTTCCTGATCTGTGCCGAGCGGCAGACGATCGACGCGGTCCTCGATGCCCTCGCGGCCCGGCTCGCCGGCGAACCCGCGGCGGAGCGCGCCGCTTCGCTCGGCGAATTCGGGCATATCGTCCGGCTTCGCCTCGCCCGCGCGGTCGAGGGGCCGGGGCTGCCGCCATCGACCGGGCGCCTCTCGACCCACGTTCTCGACACCCATGGCGGCCGGCCCGCCGCGGGCGTCGCGCTGCGCCTCTACGCGGTCGGGCGGGCCGGGCGCCGGCTCCTCGACAGCCGCACCACCAACGCGGATGGCCGCACCGACGCGCCGCTCCTCGCGGGCGCTCCCCTGCGCGCGGGCCGCTACGAGATCGAGTTCGACATCGGGCCGTATTTCCGTGGCCGGGTCGATGGCGCGGTGCGCAATCTCTTTCTGGAAACGGTGCCGATCCGCTTCGGCATCGACGAGCCGGAGGGCCATTACCACGTGGCGATGATCGCGACCCCGTGGAGCTACACGGTGTACCGGGGGAGCTGAGCCGGCGGGCGGCCCGCACTCGGCCCTTCGGGGGCCGGCGCGGGCAGCCCCACCACCTCGACGGTTCGGTCGGACCCGCGCAGCACGTGCAGGCCGTAGCTCCTGGATGCGATCCCGGCGCGTCCGGCCACGGCTCCGGTCATCAGCAGCGACACACCGAGTTCCTTGGCCAGCTCCTGCAGCCGAGCGGCCCGGTTGACCGGATCGCCGATGATGGTGAATGAGAACCGGTCGGCCGAGCCGATGTTGCCATGCACGACCTCGCCCACGTCGATCCCGATCCTGGCGCGAAGGCCCCGGCCCGAGCCGCAGGGCGCCAGCCCCGCCACGGCGTCGAGGGCAAGGGTGGCCGCTCGCACGGCCGCGGCGCAGACGGCTCTCATGTCGTCGGCGGACCGGATCGGGCAGTACATGACGGCAGCATCGCCGACATGGCCGGAGACATGCCCGCCGGCCGCCACGATCGGCTGCGTCACCGCATCGAAGAAGCGGTTCAGCGTCGCGATCAGGTCGGAGGCAGAGACCTGCTCGGTCAGCCCCGTGAAGCCGACGAGGTCGCAATACAGCACCACCGCGCGGATCCGCCTCACCGCGCCGCGCCGGGCCCGTCCGGCGAGCAGGGCGGCCGCGGCGTGCGGGCCCAGATAGGTGTCGAACAGGGTGCGCGCCGTTTCGAGGTTGAGGCGGGTGCTCAGGGCCAGCGCGAAGAACGGCACGATCCGCTCCAGGAAGGCGATCTCGTCCGCGCCGAACCCTCCCGGGCGCGCGGTGGCGAACAGCGTCATGACGTCGTCGAGGGGGCCCAGGGTGGCATCCGGCTCGAGATGCGTGGCGAATGCCACGAATTCGGTGACGCCCTCGGCGCCGAACACGGCGGGCGGACCGGTCTCCGCACCGCTTCCTCCAGGCGACCGCGCCGCCCGGAGCCGGGACAGGCGGCCGGCGAGCATGCGGCGGAAGATCGCCGCCGCGGCCCGGCTCCCGTCTCCGACCGCCCGGCCCGGCCGCCAGCAGAAGAAGCGGTTCGCGCACGCGGCGCTGAGAGCATCACAGCCGACCTCGACACGCGACAGGGGGATGCCGCTCGCACGGAGTTCCTCGCAGAAGCGTGCAAGGAGATCGGTCTCGGACGCTCCTGCGAGGGTCGATCGGGCCAGTTCCCCCGTGCAGCGCAGCAGATCATCGGTCATCGCCATAGTCCGGGACAGGCTGCCGCCCTCATGCCGCTCAGGCGCCGACCGGCGCCTCGTCGTAGTTCCGCGCATAGGCGTTCTCGATTGCCGGGATGATCTCCACGATCTGGAAATACCTGTCCCAGAGCGGTGTCTCGCGCAGCTCCTCCACCATCATCTCGTAGTCGTGGCTGCTTTTCGCTTCGATCAGCCAGAGATCCGTCAGGCGTGTCGTGTAAAATTCCGCATCGTACCAGCGGAACGTCACCCGGTCGGCGTATTTCCGGATGATCGGCTGCAAATCTTTGCGGAGATGAGCGAAGCGGGTCGGGACAGGGAAGCCGAGCCACTCCGGGGAGGTCTTGACGAGCATGAAGATGCTGAGGGTTTCAGGGGCCGACATGAGGTCTTGCCTTGCGTTCGTTGACGGCCCAAATCTGCGAGCGATCGGTCACATCGCCTACTCGCATTCCCATGCCGGTTCAGGTCCGTTCCGCCTCCCTCAAGCCACGGAAGAAGCCCGTGCAATCCCGGTCGGCGGAGACCGTGCGGATCATCGTCGAGGCGGCGGCTCGCATTCTGGAGGAGCGCGGTTTCGCCGGGTACACGACGAATGCCGTTGCGGAGCGGGCGGGCGTCAGCATCGGCTCGCTCTACCAGTACTTCCCCGCCAAGCAGGCGCTGACCGTGGCGCTGATCGAACGCGAGACGGCCCTGCTCCTGGCCGACATCGCCGCGGCGGAACACAGGCCGGACGGCCGCAGCGCGGTGCTCCATCTCATCGCGGCGGCCGTCCGGCACCAGATGCGACGCCCCGTTCTGGCGAGGCTGCTCGATTTCGAGGAGCGGCGGCTGCCTCTCGGCGAGGACGAGCGCCGGATTTCCGACGCCTTCACGGCGATGCTCGTCGGGCAACTCGCGCGGCTGCCCGCCCTCGCCGTCGACGACCTGCACGAGGCGTCGACGGATGTCCTCGCCATGGTCAAGGGCCTCGTCGATGCGGCGGGCGAGCGCGGCGAGACGGATCCCGGCCGGCTGGAGGTGCGCGTCGGGCGCGCCGTCTTCGGCTATCTGGGTCAGCCGCCGGGCCCCTGAGGCGACACAGCCCGCTACCACCTGCGGCTGCGGTGCTGCGCTACGATCCGGATCACCAGCCGGCCGCGGCCGGCCCCGGAGAGAGGTGACCCGGTTTCATGGCCAAGCCCGTCCATTCGATGATCCGCGTGCGCGACGAGGCCCGCTCGCGCGATTACTACGCCAAGGCCTTCGGGCTCGAAGTCGCCGACAGGTTCGAGTTCGATGGCTTCGCCCTCGTCTATCTCCGCGATCCCGCCTCGCCCTTCGAACTCGAACTCACCGTCAATTTCGACCGTCAGGAGCCCTACGAGATCGGCAACGGCTACGGCCACCTCGCCGTGGTGGTGGACGACGTCGATGCCGAGCATGCGCGCTTCACGCGCGAGGGGTTGCCGGCGACGCCCGTGAAGGACTTCCAGCACCAGGGCCGCACCCTCGCCCGGTTCTTCTTCGCCACCGATCCGGACGGGTACAAGATCGAGGTCATCCAGAAGGGCGGACGCTTCGGCTGAACGCCGCCGACCCGGCATCAAGAACAACACATCGTGAGGAAACGCCCATGAGAGAAGTCGATCCGCGCCGGCGGGTGAGCCGGCGCAGCTTCCTGCAGAGCGCGGCCGTGGCGGCGCCGGCCGCCGCCGTCGCCACCGGCGTCGGGCTGTCCGCCGAGGAGGCCTGGGCGGAGGGCGGCGCCGCCCTCTCGCCCGCCGAGCTGAAGACCCTCGTGAAGGTGGCGCGGGACATCTACCCGCACGATTTTCTCGCCGACACCTCCTACATCGCGGCCGTGAGGCCCTGGGATGCCAAGGCCGCGAGCGACCCGGCGGTGAAGCAGCTCCTCGGCGACGGGATCCGCCGCCTCGACGAGGATGCCCGCAGCCGCCACAGGGTCGCCTACGCGCAGATCGGCTGGGAGGCCGACCGCGTCGTCCTGCTCCAGGCGATCGAGCACACGCCGTTCTTCAAGGCGCTGCGCGCCGACCTCGTCGTCTCGCTCTACAACCAGCCCGATCTCTGGCCGAAATTCGGCTACGAGGGCTCCTCGGCCGACAAGGGCGGCTACATCAACCGCGGCTTCAACGACATCGACTGGCTTCCGAAGGTCTGAGCACCCGGCCGTCCAAGCCCGAGTTCAAGTTCAAGCCAAGTCCAAGTCCAAGCCCAAGTCCAAGACAAGCACGAAGAACGAGAGATGCGCGGCTGTGGCGACGCGCGAAGCGCGGCCCGCCGGCGCGACCGGAGGAAAGCATGGCCACATTCGACCTCAACGACGACGGTGTCGTCGTCATCGTGGGCTCGGGCGCGGGCGGGGGCACGCTCGGCACGGAACTCGCGCTCAAGGGGATCCGCACCGTCATCCTGGAGGCGGGCGCCCGCCACAACATGGAGGATTTCGTCAACGACGAGTGGGCGAGCTTCGCCCAGCTCGCCTGGGCGGACATGCGCACCACCTCGGGTTCCTGGCGGGTGGCGCGAGACTTTCCCAACCTGCCGGCCTGGATCGTCAAGGCGGTGGGCGGATCCACCGTGCATTGGGCAGGCGCCTCCCTGCGCTTCGAGGAGCACGAGTTCCGCACCCGCGACCATTACGGCCCGGTCCCGGGCGCCAACCTCCTCGACTGGCCGATCACCCGGGCCGAACTCGACCCTTGGTACGAGAAGGCCGAGGACCGGATGGGCGTGACCCGCACCAACGGCATCCCGGGCCTGCCCGGCAACAACAACTACAAGGTGCTGGAGGCCGGGGCCCGCCGCGTCGGCTACCGGGAGGTGCATACCGGCCGCATGGCGATCAACAGCCAGGAGCGCCACGACCGCGGCTCCTGCCAGCAGATCGGCTTCTGCTTCCAGGGCTGCAAATCCGGCGCGAAGTGGTCGACGCTCATCGCCGAGATCCCCCGCGGCGAGGAGACGGGCAAGCTGGAGGTGCGCCCGAACTGCATGGCGCTCCGCATCGAGCACGACGCCGCCGGCAAGGTCACGGGCGTGGTCTACGCGGACGAGACCGGCGCGCTCCAGCGCCAGAAGGCCCGCATCGTCGCGGTGGCCGGCAACTCGATCGAGAGCCCGCGCCTTCTCCTCAACAGTGCCTCGTCCCTGTTCCCGGACGGGCTCGCCAATTCCTCCGGCCAGGTCGGCCGCAACTACATGCGGCACATGACCGGCAGCGTCTACGGCGTGTTCGAGAAGTCGGTGCACATGTACCGCGGCACCACCATGGCGGGCATCATCCGGGACGAGGCGCGGCACGATCCGTCCCGCGGCTTCGTGGGCGGCTACGAGATGGAGACGGTCTCCCTCGGCATCCCCTTCATGGCGGCCTTCCTCAATCCCGGCGCCTGGGGCCGCAGCTTCACCAGCGCCATGGAGCAGTATCCGCGCATGGCCGGGATGTGGCTCGTGGGCGAGGACCTGCCGCAGGAGACGAACCGCATCACACTCGATGCGGCCGTGAAGGACAAGTTCGGGATGCCGGTGGCGAACGTCCATTTCGACGACCATCCCAACGACGTCGCCATGCGGACCCACGCCTACCGGCAGGGGGCATCGGTCTACGAGGCGGTGGGGGCCACCGTCACCTATCCGGTCACGCCCTATCCGAGCACCCACAACATGGGCACGAACCGGATGAGCGCGAAGCCGCGGGACGGCGTCGTGAACAAGTTCGGCCAGACGCACGACGTGAAGAACCTGTTCGTCTCGGATGGCAGCCAGTTCACCAGCGGGGCGGCCTGCAACCCGACCCTCACCATCGTGGCGCTGGCGCTGCGGCAGGCCGACCACATCGCCGGAGCGATGCAGCGCCGGGAGATCTGACGCAAACGGCCCGGCGCGGCGGGTCGGCGCTCAGGCGGCCTGCACGCGCTCCACGAAGCAGGCGACCGCGGTCTGCAGGGCCTGCGTGCGGGCGGCGATCGCGTTCGCCGCCTGCCGCACCTGCCCCGCCTGCTCCTCGGTGGAGGAGGCGGTCGCCTGCACGCCGCCGATGCTCCGGGACACCGTCCGGACCTCGGCCGCGGCGCCCGCGATCGAGGCCGCGATGGTCTGGCTCGCCGTGACCTGCTGGTCGGCCGCGGCGGCGACGTCGCGGGCAATCGTGCTCACCTGCCCGATCGTCGCGCCGATGGCGCCGAGGGCGCCCGCCGTGTCCTGGGCCGCGTCCTGGATCGCGCTCACCTGCGCGGTGATCCGGTCCGTGGCGAGCGCGGTCTGGCCCGCGAGGGACTTCACCTCGGCGGCGACCACGGCGAAGCCCCGCCCCGCCTCCCCGGCCCGGGCCGCCTCGATGGTGGCGTTCAGCGCCAGCAGGTTCGTCTGTTCGGCCACGGTGCGGATCAGGGTCACCACCGCGCCGATCTCGGTGGCCGCCGTCGTGAGCGCCGTTACGGTCGTCTCCAGGCCGCGGGCCTCCGCGAGCGCGCTCGTCGCCACCGCCTCCGTGAGATGCACGCGGGTGCCGATCTCGTGGGCGGCGCTCGAGAGTTCCTCGGCCGCCCCCGCGATCGTGGTCACCATCACGGAGGATTGCTCGGAGGCCCGCAGGACGGCGGCGGTCTGCTCGGCCGTCTCGCCGGAGGCGCCGAGCAACGTTTCGGCCGCGCCCTGCATCTCGGCGGCGGCGCGCACGAGGGTCGCGGCGATGTCCTGGGTCTCGCGCCGGAAGGCTCCGGTGGCCTCGGCGAGCTGCTCGCCGCGCACCACGTCCCGGGCGGTGCGGTCGCGGGCGGCGGCATCGAGGGCGCGCTTCTCGATCAGCGCGGCCTGGAAGGTCGCGATGGCCTGCGCCATCTCGCCGACCTCGTCGCGGCGCTCCGCGTAGGGCACCCGGGCCTCGAGCCGGTCGGCCGCGAGCGCGCGCATGGTCTCCTTCAGGCGCACGAGGGGGCGCCGGATCTGGGTGGTGGCGATCCAGAACGCGGCGGCGAGGGAGAGGGCGATGGCCGCGCCGGGTGCCACGACGAGCGCCAGGGCCGCTCGCTCGCGCTCCGCGGCGGCGGCGGCGCGCGTCTGGTCGAGGGCCGCGAGCGTCGTCTCGCCGAGCTTGGTGATGTGGGAGACCATCTGTTCGCGGTTGCGCACCGTCGCCTCGTCGGTGGCCTGGATCAGCGCGGCCTTGGGCGAGACGGTGAGGCCGAGCTGCGCCGTATCGGTCTGGTAGGCGATGAATTCCTTGATCGCGAGGTCGAGCCGGCGGGCTTCCTCGGGCGCGAGTTCGGCGCGCAGGGCGGACAGGAAGGGGGCGCGGGCCCGCTCGACATCCGCCAGCGCCGCCTGGAGCGCGGAGAAGTAGCCCTTGGCGCCCTGCGTGTCGTCGGCCGTGTAGACCGCGGTGGCGGCGACGACCGCGTGCTCGATCGCCTGCGCCAGCGTCCGCGCCTGGAGGGCGGCGGCCCAGATCGCCTCCGTGTCCGCGGCGCGCCGCTGCTCGCTTGCCGCCTGATGAAGCGCGAAGGCCGAGATCCCGGCCGCCACGAGGCTGAGAATGAGGACGACCGCGCCCAGCTTGCGTCCAAGGGTGATGCGCATGGGAGGAGTGCTTTGTCTGTGGAAGATGGAGCTATGCCTAGGCGGGAATTTTTAATTCGCTCTTAAATCGAATGAATTTTAGCCAACTATGCTATGGAGTTCGATTCGAACTGACCGTTATAACAGTCATGCTTCGTGGAAAATATCCGGTGAGCAGGTCATGGCGCCACCATGACCTTGCGACAGAGGGCCGGCAGATCGTCAATCATCGGGTTCCGGACGATCATCCGGGCGTCGCGCCCGCGCAGCCCAGCGTGCAGGCTGTCATACGGTTTCCGGATGATCGCTTCGCGATGCGGAAACCGGCCTCGCTCAGGCGCCGCGCGGGCTCGTGATACGGTTTCCGAAAGTGATCTTCCGGAAACCGTATCACCCCACCATGAGGTGGCGACCGGCGGCGTCGACCCTGACGGACGAGGGCCAGGCTGGTCTCGACGACCGTCCCGATGGATCCGGCTCGTGGGTTCCGATCGAGGCGCGGGCTCCCCTCTCCCGAGTGGGAGAGGGGAGCCCGTCAGGCCGACGGAGGGATGCGCCACGCGGCACCACGCCCTGGTGGTGAACAAAATCAAAGACTTAGAGAAGCTCTCGATTGGGCGGCACGGCTTCCGGGCGGCCCATCTGAAAGCGGCGCCCCGCCCGAGAGCGGAGCGCCGTCGGTCCTCATCCCCTCCCGGGTGGAGGAACTCAGGTCCGGAGATCCGGCCTCAGGCGATCGCCTCGGCGTACATCTTCTCCACGTGCTCCCAGTTCACGAGGTTCTCGATGAAGGCCTTGAGGTAGTCGGGGCGCCGATTGCGGTAGTCGATGTAGTAGGAGTGCTCCCAGACATCGACGCCGAGGATCGGCTTGGCGCCGTGCACCAGCGGGTTCTCGCCGTTCGGGGTCTTCATGATCTCGAGCTTGCCGTTCTTCACGGCGAGCCAGGCCCAGCCCGAGCCGAACTGCGACACGCCGGCCTGGATGAAGTCGGCCTTGAACTTGTCGGTGCCGCCGAGGTCCTCGGCGATCTTCTTCTCAAGGGCGCCGGGGATCGCGCCGCCGCCGTTCGGCTTCATCCACTGCCAGAAATGGATGTGGTTGTAGTGCTGGCCGGCGTTGTTGAAGAGGGGTTGGTTCTGGCCGTAGGAGGCCTTCACCACCTCCTCGACGCTCTTGCCCGCGAGTTCCGAGCCTTCGAGGAGCTTGTTGCCGGTGTCGACATAGGCCTTGTGGTGCTTGTCGTGGTGAAACTCGAGGGTCTCCTTCGACATGTAGGGCTGCAGCGCGTCGTAGGCGTAGGGCAGTTCGGGCAGCGTGAAGGCCATCGGGTGTCTCCGGATCGCTAGAGCGATGGACCGCCGCCGGCAGCCTCGCTGCGGCGCGGGATCCGGGCGTTACGTAAGTCGGCCGGAGCTCGCCGGCAACGTGCCGCATGGGCGGAGAATCGCCCTCTCCCCGGTTTTGCAAAAGGGCGGCAGGGCTTTAAATCTCGGCCGTGAGCGGCCCCGCCCGCGCGTGTTCGAGAGTCCTGATGATTGGTGCGTTGTTCGCGCTCTCCCTGCTGATGATCCTGGGCGGCCTCGCCGCCATCGCGCAGGGCCTTCCCTTCGTGCGGCTGGAGATCGGCTGGACCATGGTCATCGCCGGCGCGGTCGGGGCGAGCGGCGGGGCGGTGCTGCTCGGCATCGCCGTGGCGGTCGCCCGGCTCGCCCGCATCGAGCACCTCCTCGCCGCCCGGGCACAGGCCGGCCGCGCGGCCGCGCCGGAGCCCGCGCCGCCGCTTCCCGCCATGCCGCTGCCGCTCCGGGCCGAGGCGCCGCCCGCCCCTGCCCCCGCCCTGTCCGCCGAGCCGGTGCCGCCGGCCGACGAGCCGCCGCCCGCGCCGCCGGTCCCCTCCCCGGTGGCCGCAGCCCTCGGCGAGGCCGGCGTGGCGAGCGCGGCGGTTCTCGCCGCGCCCGAGCTGCGCTTCACGCGGGCCGACCCCGACGACCATCCGTCGTCCCCCGCCGAGACCGAGCCGGCGCCGTCCTCCGAGCTCCCCTCCCCGCCACCGGACGCGGCGGCGGCGGTGCCCGCCGCTCCGCCGCCGGAGGAGCCCCGGGCCGAGATCCCGGCGCCCGAGATGCCGCCCGCCCCGGCCCCGGAGCCGCCCTCCGGCCCGGAGCCGGAAGCCGGGCCGGGCCCCGAGGAGCCGGCCATCGTCGGCACCTATGCGTCGGGCGGAAACACCTACGTGATGTATTCCGACGGCACGATCGACGCGCAGACGCCGGGCGGCAAGTACCGCTTCCACTCCCTCGACGAACTCAAGACCTTCATCGCCGAGGGCGGCGAGGCCGGAGACGAGCTGCGCTCGGGAGCTGCCTGAGCGGGCGGCCCCTTCATTCGGCTTCCGGGCGGGTCGTCGGGAAGCCGGATCAGAGCTTGGCGAGGGGGTTGAGGGCGATGTTGCGCTTGGGCATCGGCGCCAGCATCGTCAGGCGCAGGCCCTCGGGGTCGTAGTCGATCGCCACGTTGGCCTGGACCTGGGTCGAGAGCACCCGTTGCAGCAGCCGCGAGCCGAAGCCCTGGCGGCTCGGCGGCTTGACCAGCGGCCCGCCGGTCTCCCGCCACTCGAAGCGCAGCACCACCCGCTCCCCCTCGGGCTCCAGGCTCCAGCGCACCCGCACGCGGCCCGCGCGGTTGGACAGGGCGCCGTACTTCGCCGCGTTGGTGGTGAGTTCGTGGATCGCCATGCCGATCGGCACCGCGATCTCCGAGGCGAGATCGACCGCCGGCCCGTCCAGGGTGACGCGTCCGTCCGCCTCCGGGGTCATCGGCCCGTCCGCGTAGGGTTTGAGTTCGTTCTCCAGGAGACCGCGCAGGGAGGCGGTCTGCCAGACGTCCTCGGTCAGCACCGAGTGGGTGTGGGCGAGCGACATGATCCGGCCGACGAAGGCCTCGTAGAAGCTCTCGATGCTCGACGCCGTGCGGGCGGTGGAGCCCACGATGGCCTGCACGGTGGCGAGCGTGTTCTTCACCCGGTGATGGAGTTCGCGGATCAGGAGAGTCTGGCGCTCCTCGGCGAGGCGCCGGTCGGTGATGTCGGCGACGACGCCGATCAGGCGGCGCGGCAGGCTCCCCGGCGTGTCGCGCTCGAAGCGCCCCGCCATCTCGATCGTCCGCCACGTCCCGTCACTGGCGCGGCGGACGCGGCCCGTGGCGTGCAGCACGCCCTCGCCCTGAACGGCCGCCGCGACGGCGGCGCGGAACGGGCCCTTGTCCTCCGGGTGCATCACGTCGCGGAAGAACTCGGTCATGCTGATCGTGCCGTCCTGCGGACGGCGGCCGAAGATCTCCCACATACGCTCGTTCTCCCAGAGCGCCTGATCGTCGAGGAGATGCCATTCGAAGATGCCGAGGGCGGCGACCGAGGTGGCGACGCGCAGCCTTTGCTCGCGGTCGTGCAGCGCCCGGCGCGCCTCCTCGCGGGCGGTGACGTCCTGCACGACGCCGATCATCCCGGTGACGGTGCCGTCCGGCCCGAACTGAGCCCGGCCGCGGGCGGAGATCCACACCTCCTGATCGTCCGGCGGTCGGCGGTAGCGCAGGTCGATGGCATAGGCCCGGCCCTCGGGCATCGTCTCGTGGATCAGGGCCCGGGCCCGCTCCAGGTCGTCGCGCCGCAGGCGCAGCTGAAGCTCCTCCCAGGTGATCGAGGGGCCGGGGTGCAGGCCGAGGATCTCGGCCGCCCGCTCCGACAGGGTGATCGCCCCGCTCGCCGGGCTCCAGCTCCAGTCGCCGAGCCCCGCGGAGGCGAGAGCGAGGCGGGTCTGCTCGGCGCGGGCGGCGGCCCCGTGATCCTCCGCGGCTTCCACCACCAGCACGCGCCGGCCGTCGCGCGGCGGCCCGGCCCGGACCATCACCCAGACGGCGCCGCGGTCGGGGCGCCGCCAGCACTGCTCGACGGCCGCGCCGGACGCGGTGTCGGGCGCCGCAGCGTCGGCATCCGTGAGATCGGCGAGGGTTCGGCCGAGGAGGTCGGCCGGCGTCGCCGACAGGAGCGCGCAGAGGCGCGGGTTGACGGCGACGATGCGGTCGTCCGGCCCGGCCAGGCAGACGAGCCCGAGCGGCGCCGCCTCGAAGGCGAAGCGCGCGCCGGCATCCTCGGATGAACCCGGATCCGGCGCGTCCCCGTGCCGGCCGGGCTGCTGGTCAGGCCTGTGGTTCAAGACGCGCCCCACTGGTCTCAAGGCCGGCCGCGCCGGCCACGAACGGAAAGGCGGCTCACGCGTTGGGGAACCGCATCCGGCCGGCACCCGTTCGGACCGGTCCCGGTATCTCTCCGCTCCTTCTGTCCCCGCCCAGGCCCGACGGGCTTGGCCGTCCGAGGATGATGACCGTCATGGCACTCAGCGACAAGGCTCTCTCGGTCTTCGCATTCGCAGCGTACCACCAACTCGAGAGCGGGCAGAAGGTCTCGCGTGTCGTGCGCCACGACGGGGCGGGCCATTCCGCCGATCCTCGGGCGGTGGAGGAGTTGGCGGCGGCCGGCCTGATCGAGGCGACGGCGGACGAACTCGTCTTCCGGCCCGAGGCGGAGGCGATGCTGGAGGCGGCGATCACGGCCCTGCGCCAGGCGCTCGCCCGCTGACGGGCGCCCGCGCGTGCGGAAACCCGCGCCATCGCCCGGGGAGGGCGCGGGAGGTCGATCCTGGAGACGACTCGGTCGCGCGCCAAGGTTTCGGTCGCGCGCGAAGCTTCAGTCGCGCGCGAAGGCGAGGTAGGTCGGCCGGCGGCCCTGCGCCACGGCCTTGGCCTCGTAGCGGGTGCCCGGCCAGTCGGGCCAGGGCTGCGTCCAGTCGCTCGCCCGCTCGGCGGTCCAGCGCAGATGCGGCGCGCGGGCGGTCCGAACCAGGGTCCAGCCCGCGTAATCGTCGATGTCGCTGGCGAAGCGGAACTCGCCGCCGGGGGCGAGCACGCGGGCGATCTCCGTGAGGCTCTCGTCCGAGACGAAGCGCCGCTTGCGCTGGCGGCGCTTGGGCCACGGATCGGGATAGAGCAGGTAGACGCGGGCGGCGCTCGCCGCCGGCAGGCGCGGCAGCAGCTCCATCGCGTCGCGGTCCCACAGCCGCGCATTGTCGAGGCCGCCGTCGTCCACCGCGCGCAGGAGCTTGGCGACGCCGTTCACGAAGGGCTCGCAGCCGATGAAGCCGATCTGCGGATGGGCGCGGGCCTGGGCGGCCAGATGCTCGCCGCCGCCGAAGCCGATCTCGACCCACAGGGCCGAGACGGGGCGGGGAAACAGGGCGGCGGGATCGAGGGGCCCGTCCGCGGGCACCCGCAGCCGCGGCAGGAGCGCGGCGATGCGCTCCTCCTGGCCCGCACGCAGGCGTTTGCCCTTGCGGCGGCCGTAGAAGGCGCGGCCCCGCTCGGGGGCCGCGTCGGTGTCGTCGTCGGTCATCGTCGTCCGGTGCAGGTGGCGGGGCGCGCTCCGCTGCGGGGCGCCCCATCGCTCAGCAGACTTGCGTTGGCGTGCCACCGCTTCGTCCGCTGCGTTTCCCGAGGTGTCGCAGGTTCTCGCCGCAAAGCCGGCGAGCACTTTTGCGAAACCTGCTTAGGGCGCCCCGTAGCACCGGAGCGGCGGATCAGGCCAGGGCCGATTTCAGGGTTCCGGCGAGGTCGGTCTTCTCCCAGGAGAAGCCGCCATCCGCCTCGGGGTCGCGGCCGAAATGGCCGTAGGCCGAGGTGCGGGCGTAGATCGGCTTATTGAGGCCGAGATGCGTCCGGATGCCCCGCGGCGACAGATCGAGGATCTCGCCGAGCACCTTCTCCAGCTTCGCCTCGTCCACCTCGCCGGTGCCGTGCAGGTCGACGTAGATCGACAGGGGCTTCGAGACGCCGATGGCGTAGGCGAGCTGGATCGTGGCGCGGCGGGAGAGGCCGGCAGCGACCACGTTCTTGGCGAGGTAGCGCGCCGCGTAGGCCGCCGAGCGGTCGACCTTGGTCGGATCCTTGCCGGAGAAGGCGCCGCCGCCGTGAGGGGCCGCGCCGCCGTAGGTGTCGACGATGATCTTGCGGCCGGTGAGGCCGCAATCGCCGTCCGGGCCGCCGATCACGAACTTGCCGGTCGGGTTCACGTGCCAGACGGTCCGGTCGGTGACCCACGACCCCGGCAGCGCCGCGCGGATATAGGGCTCGACGATGGCGCGGACCGCGGCCGAATCGAGGTTCTCGTCGAGGTGCTGGGTCGAGAGCACGATCTGGGTCGCCTCGACCGGACGGCCATCCGCGTAGCGCACCGTGACCTGGCTCTTGGCGTCGGGGCCGAGCTTGGCGGCCTCGCCGACCCGGCCCTTGCGCGCATCCGCGAGGTCCTTGAGGATCTTGTGGGCGTAGTAGATCGGGGCCGGCATCAGGGCGGGGGTCTCGTCGGTCGCGTAACCGAACATGATGCCCTGGTCGCCCGCGCCCTCGTCCTTGTTGCCCGCGGCGTCCACGCCCTGGGCGATGTCGGCCGACTGGGCGTGCAGGAAGATCTGGACGTCGTTGTGCTTCCAGTGGAAGCCGTCCTGCTCGTAGCCGATGTCCTTCACGGCGGCCCGGGTCAGCTCCTCAAGGCGCTGGAAGGTCACCGAATCGGGACCGCGCACCTCGCCCGCGATGACGATGCGGTTCGTGGTGGCGAGCGTCTCGACGCCCAGGCGGGCCTCCGGCATCTCGGCGAGGTAGGCGTCCACGACCGTGTCGGAGATGCGGTCGCACACCTTGTCCGGGTGCCCCTCGGAAACGGACTCGCTTGTGAACAGGTAATCGGTACGTGCCATCGGTTATCCCCTGACCAGCCGGGCGCGACCGTCCGATCGTCGACCCGGCGGTTTCGGCGCGTCCGGGTTGTGGCAGCCGGCAAAGCGGCGGTCAACCTGAAGAACCGGAGTCGTTCTCTATATCGAACGAGGGCGTGGCCTGGAGAGCACGGTCGAGGGCCCGCACGACGGCGGCGAGACGCCGGCGTTCCTCGGCGCCGAGATGCGCATCGGCGGCGCGGGCCACGGCTCCGGCGAAATCCGCCCAGGGACCCGGGCCGAGCAGGGCCGCCTGGGGCCTTTCCGCGAAGCCGGGCCGCGCATTCTCGACCGCGGGCAATCCCTCGAAGAAGTACCCGATCGGCACGTCGAACAGGCGGCCGACGAGGTCGAGGTCGGCCGCGCTCATGCGGTTCTGCCCCTTCTCGTACTTCCCGAATTGCGAGGCCGAGATGCCGAGCCGGCGGGCCAGGGCTTCCTGGGACAGCTTCGCCCGCACCCGCAGCATCTCGATGCGCTGGCCGATGTGAACGTCGCGCGCGTCGGCGGGCTTGCCGGCCATGGGGGCTCGCAGGAGCGGCGCGCAGGCCGCGCCATCGGGGGAAGTGCCCGGATTGTTGCTCCCCGATGGTTGAGAGTGCGTAAACGCTCGGCGTCGGGCCGAACGGGCCGTTCGGCGCGGCAACGCCCGGCGCGGGAAACAGCGTCGCTCGGCGGAGACGGCGCGGGCCGGAGGACCCGCGACCCGCGTCACGCGGCGGCGGCGCAGCCCCGGTCGGCCGCGTCGTCCTCGACGCGGCCCCTGACCCATTGCTTCGCGTCCTCGGCGGTGTCGAAGACTTCGGGAGCGCGGTATGCGCAGGGGCCGAACCCCGCTTCGAGGAACCAGCGGCCGATCAATTCGTCGCCCACCGAATGGCGGAGCTGAGAGACGACGGCGACGAGCAAACCGTCCGCGAACAGCAGCAGGCCGTCTTCCGATCCGGTCCCGGTGGCGATGCGGGCCGGCTGCGAATCAAGTCGAGTGATCATGCCCTTCGCATAAGCGAAATCGCCAAGCTCCTGCTTTCGCATTTGATAATAGTGCCGCCGGTATGCGGCCGCCGTGTCCCCCCGGCCGCAGCGCCGCACGGCATCCGGGTGCAGCGCCGCATGCGGGCCCGCATCCACAGGTTGCAGTCTCAATCGCTGATTTCAAGAGGAATCTCGGCCCCGAAGGGGCTCAGAGAAGCGTGGCGTCCCCGGCAGGGCTCGAACCTGCGACCCCAGGTTTCATCCCACTTCGGCTTTCGCCGCCGCCATCCGGCGTTCGTGGTCTGGACTATCCCTTCACCATAGGCCGAGAAAGCCCTTAGGTGCCGCCCGTCTAGTCTCTACACCTTCCCGGCGGGGCCGGGCTTGGCTCGGGATCGGCGTGACGCGAGATCGACGCTTTCCCCGACTTTGAGCGGATCCGTCGCGTGGTTTCCCGGCGCGACGCCCAATTTTCCGTTCAGGAAACCTGTGCTCTGTCCAGCTGAGCTACGGAGACCCACGGCGCGTGCATAGCATCCCGGAGAGGCGCAGCCAACCGGCGGCATGCAGGAAGTGGCCGTTCGCCGGCACGATCCTGGCGATTCTCGCCGCTGCGCCGGCGGCGGCCGAGGGCTGCCGTCACCGGGTCCCCGGGCAGGACCGGCTGGAGGCGCTCACCCCGGAGGGGGATCTGCTGCTCGCCTCGGGCCGCCGGGCGCGGCTCGACGGGGTGCGCTGGCCGGAGGAGCCGGCGCTCGCCGCAGCGGCCCGCGCGTGGCTCGGCGCGCGGGTGGGCCGCCCCCTCGCCACCCGGGAGGAGCCGGCCCCGGACCGCTGGGAACGCGTGGTCCTCGATGCCGAGACGGCGGAGGGTGAGCCCGTCGATCTCGCGGGCGGCCTCGTGGCGGCGGGTCTCGCCCTGGTCGATGCCGGCGAATCGGATAGGCTCTGCCGGCCGGCGCTTCTCTCCGTGGAGGCGGCGGCCCGGCGGGAGCGGCGCGGCCTCTGGGCGGACCGGCAGCCGATCCCCGCCGAGGATGCGGCGCGGCTCGCCGCCCTGGCGGGCCGGTTCGTGGTGGCGGAGGGGCGGGTGCGCAGCGTCGGCGAGCGTCGCAGCCGGACTTACCTCAACTTCGCCCCTTTCGGAGAGGAAGGTCTGACGGTCACGGTGTCGAAACGCACTTGGCGGACCCTGCTCGAACGTGGTTTGACGGCAGCCGCGCTTCGGGGACGGCGCGTGCGGGCTCGCGGCTTCGTCGAGCTCTGGCGCGGGCCGACCCTCGACATCGGCGCGGCCGAGACGATCGAGATGCTGGACGAGGAGCGGGCGCAGCGCCGTTGATCGCGATGGACGGGCTCTTCACGTGGAAATCGCCGGCCAGCGGGCCGGGAGCCGCCGCGACGCGCCGCGTCGCCGCGCTGGTGCTCATCCTGGCGGCGGCGGCCTGCGCGGGCGACCAGACCGGGGCGCTGACGCCCGTGGCCGTGGCGGTGCCGCCGGAGGCGCCGCGCACCACCGGCGGGCGCGAGCGCACCGGGTCGGATGCCGACCATGCCAAGCTCGTCGCCTCCTTCGGGGGCGAGTACCGGGCCCCGGCCGCGCTGAAGCTCGTGAGCGAGGTCACCGACCGGCTGGTGAAGGCGACGGAGCGGCCCGACGAGACCTACGCGGTCACCCTGCTCGACGCGCCCGCCGTCAACGCCTTCGCCCTGCCGAACGGCCGGCTCTACGTCACCCGCGGGCTCCTGGCGCTCGCCAACGACACCTCGGAACTCGCGGCCGTGCTGGCGCACGAGATCGCCCACGTCACCCTGCGGCACGCCAATGCCCGCACCGAGATGGCCCTGCGCTCGGAACTCGTCAGCAAGGTCGTGGCCGACGTCCTCAAGGATCCGGCGACCGGCGCCCTGTTGCAGGACCAGTCGCGTTTCGTGCTGGCCAAGTTCTCCCGCTCGCAGGAATTCGAGGCGGACCAGACCGGGGTGCGCACCCTGTCGCGGGCCGGCTACGACCCGTTCGGCGCCGCCCGCTTCCTCACCAGCCTCAACCGGGCGACGGCGCTGCGGGCCGGCAGCGGCCTCTCGTCCGAGCCGGATCTCCTCGCAACCCATCCGAGCACGCCCGAGCGCATCACCCAGGTGACGCAGGCGGCCCGCCGCATCGGGGCGCCGGGTCTCGGCACCGACGACCGCACCCACTATCTCGCCGGCATCGACGGCATCGCCTATGGCGACAACCCGGCCGACGGCTTGGTGCGCGGGCGCCGCTTCATCCACCCGCGGCTCGGCGTCACGTTCGAGGCACCGGACGGCTTCGCCCTGGAGAACACCGCGCGGGCGGTGCTCGGCACCACCCCGGACGGGAGCCGGCGGCTCCTGTTCGATGCCGTCGAGACCAACCCGGGCCAGGGCCTGGAGGATGTCCTGCGGGCGACCTGGAACGACGCCATCGAGACCGGCAGCTTCGAGAACCGCATGATCAACGGCTTCCCGGCCGTGACGGCGGTGTCGAAGGGCAAGGAGTGGTTCTTCCGCCTCGCCGCGGTCCGTGTCGGCACCAACACCTTCCGGATGATCATCGCCGCCAAGGGGGCGAGCGATCCCGAGGCCGCCTTCGGGCGCTGGCTGGGAAGCGTCGCGGCGGTCGGTCCCGACGAGGCGCGGCGCCTGCGGCCCGCGCGGATCCAGATCGTGGCGGCCGCGCCCGGCGACACCGCCGAGGTGATGGGAAGCCGCATGGCGGTGGGCGACCGGGGCACCGAGACCTTCCTGGTGCTGAACGGCCTGGAGCGCGGCGCCGCCTTGAGACCGGGGCAGCCCTACAAGCTCATCGTGGAATAGGGGCGCTTCCGTTCGGATCCGATCGCGCCGTGAACGGATCCTGCTCTCAGCAGGTTTCGCAGGGGCGATCGCCGGTTTTGCGACAGAAACCTGCGGAACATCAGGAGCCTAAGCGGAGGAGGCGTTGGCACGCCGACGCAAGTCTGCTTAGTGCCGCGAGCCGGAGCGGGGCCGCAGAGCCCCGCCCCATCGCCCCGGAGGAAGCCCGATGCCATCCCGTCTCGCCCCGGCGCTCGCCGGCCTCGTCCTGTGCGCCGGCAGCGCCGCCGCCCAGCAGATCCGCAATGCGCCCCCGCCCCGCTCCCTCGAGACCGCGGCCTATGTCTTCGCGGCGGCGAATGTCTGCGGCTACCCGATCGGGGTCGCGGCCTTCGAGGCCCTGCTCGGCCGTTTCAACGTGACGATCGAGGATGTGCGCCCGCCGCGAGGTCCCTTCGGCGCCAAGGTGCAGACGATGTTCACGCTGATGTCGAACCAGATGATGGCGAACCGCGACACCGCCTGCCGCCTCGTCGCCGGCGAGTTCGGGCCGGAGGGAAGCGTCGCCAAGGGCGTGCTGCTGCCGGCGGTGGTCCAGGCGCCGGAGGGACAAGCGCCGCAGGCGCCGGAGGGGCAGCCACCGCAAGCGCCTGCGCCGCAGGCGCCTGTGCCGCAGGCGCCAGAGGGGTCGGCTCCGAAGATCGTGCAGTAGCGGCCGGTCAGGCCGGCTCGGCGAGCAGGGCCGCGAGCGCGGGAGCGAGCCCGGTGCTCGCCATGGCGGGCGGCAGGGCGCGGCCGGCCCGCACCGCCGCGGCGGCGAGCGCCATCCGGGCCCCCGCCTCCACCGAGCAGAGGACCGGCACCGGCACGTCCGGGGCGATCCGGTCCGCGAGGCCCGCGAGGGCCGCCCCGCCGAGCACCACCACGTCGGCCCCGTCCTCCGCGGCGCAGGCCCGGCAGGCGGCGGCGAGGCGGGCGAGGGCCGAGTCGGGATCCCGGGCGATCTCGCCCCCGGTCGGCGCGATGGTGCGGATGCCGGCGATGCGGCCGGCGAAGCCGAGGCTCGCGGCGAATTCCTCCAGCATCGGCTTCCACAGGGCGCCGCCCGTGACGATGCCGATGCGCCGCCCGCGCGTGCAGGCGAGGTGGAGCGCGCCCTCCGCCATGCCGACGACCGGCACCGCCGAGACCTCCTTGAGGGCGAGAAGCCCGGGATCGCCGAAACAGGCGAGGTAGACCCCGTCGCAACCCGCGCCGTGCTCGGCGAGGGCGTCCAGGGCGGCGTGGGCCGCGATGGCGTAGGTCGCCCGGCTCGCCACGTAGTGACCGCCGAAGCGGCCCGTCACCGCCCGCAGCGCGACACCCGGCAGCACCCGCCGCACGGCGGACGCGGCGAGGTCGGTCACCGCCGCGGTGGTGTTGGGGTTGATGACGAGCAGGCGCAAGCCGGGCGGTCCTACTTCTCGACGAAGGCCTTCTCGATCACGTAGTGGCCGGCCTCGCCGTGGTTGCCCTCGACGTAGTCGCGGCTCGACAGCAGCTCGCGGGTGTCGCGGATCATGTCCGGGCTGCCGCACAGCATGAAGCGGTCGGCCTCGATGCTCATCGCGGGCAGGCCGACATCCTCGAACAGCTTGCCCGAGGTGATCAGGTCGGTGATCCGGCCGCGGTTGCGGAACGGCTCGCGGGTCACGGTCGGATAGTAGATGAGCTGCTCGCGCACCATCTCGCCGATCAGCTCGTGGTTCGGCAGATCCTGAGTGATCGTCTCGCCGTAGGCGAGTTCCTGCACCTGCCGGCAGCCATGGACGAGCACCACCTTCTCGAAGCGCTCGTAGGTCTCCGGATCCTTGATGATCGACAGGAAGGGGGCGAGCCCCGTGCCGGTGCCGAGGAGATAGAGGTGACGGCCCGGCAGCAGGTTGTCGAGGACGAGGGTGCCGGTGGCCTTGCGGCTGACGACGATCGGATCGCCGACCTTGAGATGCTGGAGCTTCGAGGTGAGCGGGCCGTTCGGCACCTTGATGGAGAAGAACTCCAGCTCGTCCTCGTAATTGGCCGAAACCACGCTGTAGGCGCGCAGCAGCGGCTTGCCCTCCGTCTTCAGCCCGATCATCGTGAACTCGCCGTTGCGGAAGCGGAACGACGGGTCGCGGGTCGTGCGGAAGCTGAAGAGCGTGTCGGTCCAGTGATGGACGGACAGCACACGCTCCTCGTTGAAATTGCTCATCGGACGGATTCCTGGATCGTCAACCTTTTGGCGCCGGTCATCTCGCACCTGCAGCAGAGCCGTCAAGGTGCCTGGGAACGCACCCGGTCTGCATCGTGATCAGATCACTGCGGCAAAGGGTGGTTCGCTGGAATCGTTCCGGGCGCAGGCGGCGGCGCGACCGGCGCCGCCGCCCGTCGATCAGGCGATGTACTGGCCGCCGTTGATGGTCAGCGTCGAGCCCGTGATGAAGCCCGCCTGCTCGCCGGCCAGGAACTCCACCGCGCGGGCGATCTCCTCCGCCTCGCCGAGGCGGCCGACCGGGATCTGCGGCAGGATCTTGGTCTTGAGCACCTCCGCGGGCACCGCCATCACCATCTCGGTGGCGATGTAGCCCGGGGCGATCACGTTCACGGTGATGCCCTTGTTGGCGTTCTCCTGAGCGAGCGCCTTGGCGAAGCCGATCACGCCGGCCTTGGCCGCCGAGTAGTTGGTCTGGCCCATCTGGCCCTTCTGGCCGTTGATGGACGAGATCAGGATGATGCGGCCGAAGCCGCGGGCGCGCATGCCGTCGATCACCGGACGGGTGCAGGTGAACATCGAGTCGAGGTTGGTGCGGATCACCGCCTGCCACTGCTCGAAGGTCATCCGGTGGAACATGCCGTCCCGGGTGATGCCGGCATTGTTGACCAGGACGTCGATCGGTCCGAGTTCGGCCTCGGCGGCCCGGATGCCCGCCTCGCAGGCGGCGGCATCACCCACGTCGAACTTGAACACCGGGATCCCGGTCTCGGCCTTGAAGGCGTTGGCGGCCTCGTCGTTGCCGCCGTAATTGGCCGCCACCTTGTAGCCGGCCGCCTTCAGACCCTTCGAGATCGCGGCGCCGATGCCGCGCGTTCCGCCTGTCACCAGTGCGACGCGTTCTGCCATGTGCCCTCTCCTTGCGGATGCATTTCTTCCCTAGAGATGCCCGGGCACTTCGAGAAGAGCCCAGACGTCTCTTCGTTGTTGGTTCTTTCGTCCGTCTGGACAAGGCCCTCGCCGGGCCTCGTCCGGAGTATAGGGTGGCCTCGGCCGCCCGGCCGATGCGGCGCTCAGCGCTCCACGCACATGGCGACGCCCATGCCGCCGCCGATGCAGAGCGTGGCGAGGCCCTTCTTGGCGTCGCGGCGCTGCATCTCGTGCAGCAGGGTCACCAGCACGCGGGCGCCCGAGGCGCCGATCGGGTGGCCGATCGCGATGGCGCCACCGTTCACGTTGACCTTGGAATCGTCGAAGCCGAGTTCCTTGTTCACCGCGAGGGCCTGGGCCGCGAAGGCCTCGTTGGCCTCGATCAGGTCGACCTCGGAGGCGCTCCAGCCGGCCTTCTCCAGGGCCTTGCGGGAGGCCGGGATCGGGCCCGTGCCCATGATCTTGGGATCGACGCCGGCCGTGGCCCAGGAGGCGATGCGGGCGAGCGGCTTCAGGCCGCGCTTCTCGGCCTCGGCGGCGGACATCAGCACGATGGCGGCGGCGCCGTCGTTGATGCCCGAGGCGTTGCCGGCCGTGACCGTGCCTTCCTTGGAGAAGGCCGGGCGGAGCTTGGCCATGCCCTCGGGGGTCGCGCCGTCGCGGATGTACTCGTCGGTGTCGACGACCACGTCGCCCTTGCGGGTCTTCACGGTCACGGGGACGATCTCGTCCTTGAAGCGGCCCTCCTTCTTCGCCGCCTCGGCCTTGTTCTGCGAGCGGGCCGCGAATCTGTCCTGCTCCTCGCGGGTGAGCTGCCACTTCTGGGCGATGTTCTCGGCCGTGACGCCCATGTGGTAGCCGTTGAAGGCGTCCATCAGGCCGTCCTTCAGCATCGTGTCGACGAGGGCGAGATCACCCATCTTCTGGCCGCCGCGCAGGTGCTGCGCGTGGGGCGCCATCGACATCGATTCCTGGCCGCCGGCCACGATGATGGTGGCGTCGCCGTTGGCGATCTGCTGCATGCCCACCGCGACGGTGCGCAGACCCGAGCCGCAGAGCTGGTTGAGACACCAGGCGGTGGCTTCCTGCGGGATGCCCGCGGCGATGGCGGCCTGGCGGGCCGGGTTCTGGCCCTCGGCGGCGGTGAGCACCTGGCCGAAGATCACCTCGTCGACGTCCTCCGGCGAGACCTTGGCGCGCTCCAGGGCGGCGCGGATGGCGACGGCGCCGAGCTGATGGGCGGGCAGGCTCGCGAAGGCACCATTGAAGGAGCCGACCGGCGTGCGCGCCGCGCCCACGATGACGATGTCCTGCTTCTCGGCCATGCGCACCTCCACCTTTCGATCTCCGCGCCACCCGGCGCGTTTGAAGCCGATGAACGCCCTGGCCAGGGGGAAGTCAAGCTGGCTGTCGGTGGTGTCGAGACACGGTTTGCGTGGATGCCGCGCAGATTGCTATTTTCGCCAGCACAGGAACGCCTTAAGGTCCATACGTGGAAACGCGCTGAACAGCGGACCCGGACCGGCGGCCTTACGTCGGCTGCAGGTTGACCCAGAGGAGAGCCCGTGGAGATGGCGGACAGCGGCAAGTCGGCACCCACCGTCATCAAGAAGTACGCCAACCGGCGTCTTTATCACACGGGCACGTCCACCTACGTGACCCTGGAAGACTTGGCGGCCATGGTGCAGGCCGGCGAGGATTTCGTGGTTTACGATGCGAAGTCCGGCGAGGACATCACCCGCTCGGTGCTGACGCAGATCATCTTCGAGCAGGAGAACAAGGCGGGGGCCGAGAACCTGCTGCCCGTCGCCTTCCTGCGCCAGCTGATCCGCTTCTACGGCGACAGCATGCGGGCGATGGTGCCGAGCTACCTCGAATTCTCCATGGACCATTTGGCCAAGGAGCAGAACGGCCTGCGCGAGAAGATGTCCCAGACCTTCGGGGCGAGCGCCTTCCAGCACGCCATGGAGGAGCAGGTCCGCGCCAACATGACCTTCTTCAGCGAGGCGATGAAGATGTTCACGCCCTTCACGCCGGGGACCCAGCCGGAAAAGCCGCCGGCCGAGGACGTTCCCGTCGCGCCGCCGGCCGCCTCGCGGGGCGAACTCGACGACCTGCGCCGGCAGATGCTGGAGATGCAGAGCCGGCTCGACGCCCTCGCCAAGAAGTGAGGGCTCCCGCGGCACCGGCGCACGCCTTGCGGGTTGATGCGCCGGAGGATGCGGAGAGCGCCGGAATGTCCCACGCCGACACGGAGAAGCCGGAGACGCCGTCGTGGGCGCTGGCACTCGTCGGGGCGCCTGCCCCGGCGCGGGCCGTCCCGGCCCGGCCGCTGGCGCCGTTCCTCGTCCAACTGATCGATGGCCCGGCGGGATCGTTGCGCCCACCCCGAAACCAACGCAGCCGCGAAGCGTCGGAGCGCTACGCGGCCGGTGCGAAACGGATGGGCTGACGGGGGCGGATAGGCCGCCCCGCGCGAAGGCCTTACGCCTCGGTCTTGACCTTCAGCACCTGCCGGCCGCGGTACATGCCGGTCTTCAGGTCGATGTGGTGCGGGCGGCGCAGCTCGCCGGAATCCTTGTCCTCGACGTAGGTCGGGGCCTTGAGGGCATCGGCAGAGCGGCGCATGCCGCGCCGCGACGGGGAGGTCTTTCGCTTCGGAACGGCCATGACACGTATTCTCTTGCAGCAAAACAGGCACGGGGCTGCCCCGGGCGGAGCCGCCGCGCACCCTGAGAACTGATGGAGCGCGGCTTATACAGAGGCCGGACGGCCCTGGCTAGCCCGTCGCCGGGATTTCTCCGCCGGAGGCCGCCGGCAGGATCCACCGCTCACCGTTAAGCCGCAGTTCAACCGGCGGGGCGCCTGATGGGCGAGCCGGCCAGGACCCGGCGCAAGCGACCCTCGGAGGTCCCTCCCATGATCCAGATCCGTCCTTTAGCCCGCTTCGGCCGCGCGCTCGCCGCGGCGGCGCTTCTCGGCGCGGCGGCGCCCGTACTGGCCCAGGCGCCGGCGCCGGCCCCCACGACGACGACCAAGCCGGCCCCCGCCGCCCCGGCCGCCAAGCCCGCCGCTCCGACCACCCCGGCCCCCGCCGCCAAGCCCGCCCTCATCGACCTCAACAGCGCCACCAAGGAGGAGCTGGACACCCTGCCGGGCATCGGCGCCGCCCGCGCCGAGGCGATCATCAAGGGCCGGCCCTATCGCGGCAAGGACGAGCTCCTCTCGAAGAAGATCGTTCCGTCGAACGTCTACGAGGGCATCAAGGACAAGGTCGTCGCCCGCCAGAAGACCTGAGCCGCTTCAGCGCCTTGCCGGTGCAGGGAGGGGGTGTTAGGCGCGGGGGAGCCGCCGCGCGAGACGGCGGCGCACAGGTCCGGACCCAGCCCCATGCCCCATCGCCTGCACCGCGGCGACCTGCCCGCCGATTACGATCCGGGCCCGGCCATCGCGATCGACACCGAGACGCTCGGCCTCCAGCCCCACCGCGACCGGCTCTGCGTGGTGCAGATCTCCCGCGGCGACGGCGAGGCCGACGTGGTGCAGATCCCCAAGGTCGGTCCGGAGCCCGTGGTGCTCAAGCGGGTCCTGGCGGATCCCACCGTCACCAAGATCTTCCACTTCGCGCGATTCGACCTCGCGGTGCTCTATCACCGGCTCGGCGTGATGCCGGGACCGATCTACTGCACCAAGGTCGCCTCGCGACTCGCGCGCACCTACACGGACCGGCACGGCCTCAAGGACCTCGTGCGCGAACTCCTCGGCGTCGAGCTCTCGAAGCAGCAGCAATCCTCCGATTGGGGCGCGGAGACGCTCACCCCGGCGCAGATCGACTACGCGGCCTCGGACGTGCTGCACCTGCACGCCCTGCGCGCCAAGCTCGACGTGATGCTGGCCCGCGAGGAGCGCACCGCCATGGCCGAGGCCTGCTTCGCCTTCCTGCCGACCCGGGCGAAGCTCGACCTGCTCGGCTGGGAGGACGTCGACATCCTGGCCCATAGCTGAGCGGCGCGGCCACAACTTCGACACCGGAGCGCGGCAAGGAGGCCGACGGGCCCGCCTCTGCCGGCAGGATCCCAGCCGGAGCGCGAGAGAGGTGGGGCGAGCCCCGTGATGGAAGCCGTCGAGATTCCAGGCCCCGGCCTCGCGCCGCTCGATGCCCGCCGCCAGCGCGCGCATCGGCGGGCGCAGCGCCACAGCGCGCAGGTGCGCTTCCTGCGCGTCGCGATTCCCCTCGGGGCCGCGGCAGCGGTGCTCGCCGTGGCGGCCGTGGCCTGGCTCGATCCGTTCGGGGCCCTCGGCGTCACGGTGAGCCTCGGCGAGGTCAGCGTCTCGGGTTCCAAGGTGACGATGGAGAGCCCTCGCCTCACCGGCTATCGCGGCAAGGACGGCCGGCCCTACGAGGTGACGGCCAAGGCCGCGCTCCAGGATGTGCGGCGCCCGACCGTGATCGAGCTGCAGAGCATGAAGGGCCGCATGCAGGCCGACGAGACCGGGACCCAGTCCCATCTCGAAGCCGCCGCGGGCGTGTTCGACACGCAGAAGGAATCGTTGGAGCTGAGCCGCAGCATCCGGCTCTGGACCGACAAGGGCCAGGAGGCGCGCCTCACCTCCGCCCAGGTGAACTTCAAGGCCGGGACGCTGAATTCCCGCGAGCCCGTGACCGTGACTTTGCCGAACGGGACCATCCGGTCCGACGGGCTGGAGGTGGTCGATAACGGCCGCTCGATCTCGTTCGTCGGCAACGTCAAGACCGTGTTCGACGGCGGCGTGACGGGGACCGGCGACGCGCCGGTGCGGACCTCCGCGGCCGAGGTGAAGGACGACCAGCCGTGACCACCCGCCTCGCCGCGGCGCTCGCCGCCACCCTGCTGCTCGCCGCTCCGGCCGCCCTCCACGGCGAGACCGCGCCGCCCAAGAAGGAGCGCAATTCCGGCTTCGGCGCCTTCGGCGGCTCGGGCAAGGAGCCGATCAAGATCGACGCGGACCGCCTCGACGTCTTCGACCGCGAGAACAAGGCGATCTTCGCCGGCAACGTCGTGGCCGTGCAGGGCGAGAGCACCATCCGCTGCTCCACCATGACGGTCCACTACCTGCGCAACAAGGACGCGAAGGCGAAGGACGGCGCCAAACCCACGGATTCCAAACCGGCGGATGCGAAGCTGGCGGAGGTCAAGGCGGAGACGAAGCCGGCCGATCCGACCGACAGCGGCGCGATCAAGCAGGTGGTCTGTGCCGGGCCGGTGACGGTGGTGAACAAGGATCAGGTCGCCACCGGCGACAACGCCGTGTTCGACAAGGCGGCCAACCGCGTGATCCTCACCGGCAACGTGGTGCTGAGCCAGTGCCAGAACGTCACCCGCGGCAACCGCCTCGTCTACGACATGAATACCGGCCGGGCGAACATGGACCCGACCGCGGGCGGGCGCGTCTCCGCGATGTTCGTGCCGGGCGGCAAGGAGGAGGCCAAGGGCAAGCAGGCCGGCTGCCAGCAGCCCCCCGCCCAGGCCGGCAAGCCCGCGCCCAAGCCGCGCGCGCAGGCGAACTGAAGCCGCGCGCGCAAACCAGCTGACCGGGATTCACCGCGTCCGCCGGGCCACCAGGAACAGGCGCGGGAAGGGCAGCAGCACCCGGCCGTCGCTCTGCGGCGGATAGGCTTCGGCGAGGGCCGCCTCGTAGCGGGCGAGGAACGCCGCTTGTCCCTCCCCGTCGAGCGGATCGAGGAAGGGGCGCAGGCCCGTGCCGCGCACCCATTCGACGATGCCGCGATGGCCCGCGAGGGGATGGACGTAGGTGGTGCGCCAGATCTCGACCGTGCAGCCCGCCGCCGAGAGCCACGCGTCGTATTCCGCGAAGCTGCCGATGCGGGCGCGGGAGGCGGCGGCCGCGGCGAGGCGCGTCGCGAAGGGTGGCTCGCCCGCGACCGCGCGCATCAGCCGGTGCGACGGCTCCTCCAGATTGTCGGGCATCTGCACGGCGAGGCAGCCGCCGGGAGCGAGGCTGCGCGCGAGGCGCGGCAGCAGGCTCGCATGGTCGGGCAGCCATTGCAGCACCGCGTTGGCGAAGAGCAGGTCCGGGGGCGGCTCCGGCCTGAAGGTCGCGATGTCCGCCTCCGCGAAGGCGATCCCGGGCAGGCGCTGACGCGCCGCATCCAGCATCTCCGGTGAACTGTCGAGGCCGCGGATGTCGGCTTGCGGGAAGCGGGCGACGAGGAGTTCCGTGCTGTTGCCGGGGCCGCAGCCGAGATCGACCACCCGGGCCGGTGCCTGGAGCGGCACCCGGGCGAGCAGGTCGGCGGCCGGCCGCGTCCGTTCGTCGGCGAATTTGAGGTACTGCGCCGCATCCCAGCCCGCCATGGCGCCCTCCGGATTTCCGCCCGTCGTGACAGAACCTTAGCCGGAGATCGACTGTTGCGGAAGCGGTTCCTTACGCGTCGCCGCTCTCGGAGCGGCCGATGCCATGCAGGGCCGCCGCCACCGCCGCGGCTCCGGCCTCCTGCGCCTTCAGGCGCCGCTCGAGGCGGCGCAATTGCGGATCGAAGGCAGAGGGCAGGCCGGGATCGCCGAGGTAATCCGGTTTCTCGGAGCGCTGGTTGTAGGTGGCGCGCAATTGCTGGGCGAGGTGCTCGCGCACGCGCGGCGGCAGCGCGGGCGGGTCGAGGGCATCGTTGTCCGCCATGATCCGCAATCCCGTTGGAGTGATCGATGGGGAATCGAAGAGCCCCGGCCCATCGGGTGAGGGGCCAGGGCTCGGAGGGAGTCGGCGCCGCCCGCGCGGCGCCCGACGAAGGTCTTGGCCGATCGCGTTTAGTCGATCACCTGCACGATGCGGTGGCTGCCCGGATCGACCAGCACGACGCGATCGTTGACGACGGTGTAGCGGCGGCCGCGCACGCCGTACTCGGAGGGCACCTCGTAATAGGTCACGCCCGAGGAGGGCAGCACGGCGCCGACGCGGATGTCGCCGTCGTAATCGTAGGAGCGCACGCGGCGGCTGGTGGCGTATTCACGGAAGCGCGGACGATCGTCGACGCCGAGGAGGCCGCCGACCGCACCCGTGGCCGCGCCCACCGCGCCGCCGACGATGCCGCCGATCGGCCCGGCCGCGTCCGCACCCTCCTGCGCGCCCCGCTCGGCGCCGCGCACCAGGCCCTGGGCCTGGGCGGCCATCGGCAGGGACAGGGCGAGGGCGGTCATGGCCAGAAGCGTCTTGGTCTTCATGGATTCACTCTCCGTTTCGGTCCGGTCCGCCCCGGTCGAGCGAGGCGGGATTCGGCGGGAGTAACGCCGCGACACGCGAAACGGTTCAGTCGAGATCGGCCGGAATCTCGGATGTTGCTTGGGCGGACCGGCCGCCCGGGTGCGGCGACGCCCCTTCAGCCGTCCTTCGGCATGGCCGACTGGATCAGCCGGTCGGCCCCGAGATCCTCCTCGTCGTAGCCGAGGAGTTCCGCGAGGCGGTTGCGGGCGCGGCTGACCCGGCTCTTCACCGTGCCGACCTTGCAGTTCATGATCGCCGCCGCCTCCTCGTAGGAGACGCCCTCGGCGCCCACCAGCACCAGCGCCTCGCGCTGGTCGGGCGGCAGCTTGGCGAGCGCGCTCTGGAGATCCTCCACGTCGAGCCGGTCGCCCTGATGCGGGGCGGTGGCGAGGCGGGCCGCGTAGGAGCCGTCCTGATCCTCGACCTCGCGCACCCGCTTGCGGTGATCCGAGTAGAAGATGTTGCGCAGGATGGTGAACAGCCACGCATTGAGGTTGGTGCCGGGCTGGAACCGCGCCCGGTGCTGCCAGCCCTTCAGCAGGGTGTCCTGCACGAGGTCGTCGGCCCGGGCGGCGTTGCTGGTGAGCGAGAGGGCGAAGGCGCGCAGCGAGGGCACCGCCTGCAACAGGCCGTCGCGGAACTCGGGCCGCACCACCTCGCCCTGCGCGGCGAGCGCCGCTTCGAGCCGCTCGATAAGGTCGGCGAACCGCCCGCTCGAATCCTCGGACCCGAGCGCCTCGTAGGCGACGCGCAACTGGTTGCCGAGATGGCTGCGGATGGTGGCCGACAGGCCGGGACGGGGATCGGTCGGCTGGTCGTGCGACATGGGTCTCCGCATCTGGCTCACCGACGGGGCGGGGGCGCTCCCGCGCGGTCCGGATCACGGGCGCCGGACCGAGGGCTCCTTGAGAGAGATGGGTCGCGCCGCGGCTGCGAAAAGGCCAGGCCGTCAGCCCCGCGATCGTCAGCCGCCGACCGCCGCTCCCGTCTCGTCGCCGTCCGGCACGCCGAGCCGGAAAGCCAGGACCGTGCCGGGCGCCAGGTCCGTCCAGCGCTCGTCCCGAGTGAGCGGCTGCGTCGCCACCACCGTGACGATGTCGTCGGGCGTGGTCTCCTCGGAGAAGTTCACGCACCAATCCTCGTCGATGAGCGTGGCGGTGCCGAACGGCGCCCGGCGGGTGAGGTAGCAGAGCCGCTTGCCGCAATGCGCGTAGAGCGTGCGGCTGTCGGTGAGCAGCATGTTGAACACGCCGAGCCCGTGCAGCTCGGCCGCCAGCGCCCGCACGGCGCCGTCGAGGAGGGTCGGGCGCGGCAGCGTCGTCCAGCGCGCCTCCAGCCGACCGAGCATCCAGCAGAAGGCGTGCTCGCTATCCGTGGTGCCGACCGGCTTGAAGCGTCCCAGGGGCAGGCGCTTCACGCCCTTGAGCTGCCCGTTATGCGCGAACGTGAAGGTGCGGCCCCACAATTCCCGGCTGAACGGGTGCGTGTTCTCGAGGGAGACCCGGCCGCGATTGGCGCGGCGCACATGCGCCACCACGATGCGGCTCTTGATCGGGTACTGGCGGATCAGCCGGGCGATCTCCGAGCGGGCGCTCGCCTGCGGGTCGTGGAAGCTGCGGCAGCCCCTGCCCTCGTAGAAGGCGATGCCCCAGCCATCCCCGTGCGGTCCGGTCTCGCCGCCGCGGCGGGCGAGGCCGGCGAAGCTGAAGCGGATGTCGGTGGGCACATTCGCGCTCATGCCGAGCAGTTCGCACATCGCGCGGACCTGACGAGGAGTGGGCGGAAGCGGGCCGGGGCCGCGCGCGACCTCCGTCCAAGGGGTTGGCACTCTTCCCGAAACCGCCTCGGGCGCGCAATCCCCGCGGCGCCCCGCTTCATCGGAATTTCACCTGGTATTCAAAATTTTTCCTTTGCCTATGAGATCAAGCTAAAAATACTGAACCCCAAGCGCATGGCCAAGCCGTCCCGCCGGCGAGCGCAGCAGGGAGAGAAGCCGCAGATGACGTCCGTCGCCGCTACCCGGACCCACTCGCCCGCGATCGCGGGTCGCTGGTTCCAGCTGATCCTGGGCGTGATCTGCATGGTCGCCGCCGCCAACATCCAGTACGCGTGGACGCTGTTCGTCCCCGAAATCCAGAAGACCTTCGGCTGGGACCGGGCCGCGATCCAGGTCGCGTTCACCATCTTCGTGGTGGTCCAGACCTGGCTCACCCCCATCGAGGGCCACTTCATCGACCGCTACGGCCCCAGCCGCGTCGTCATGGCCGGCGGCTTCTTCACCGGCCTGGCCTGGGTGGTGAACTCCTACGCCTCCTCCCTGACCGGCTTCTACATCGGCGCGGTCATCGGCGGCATCGGGGTCGGCTGCGTCTACGCCACCTGCATCGCCAACGCCCTCAAGTGGTTCCCCGACCGCCGCGGCCTCGCCGTCGGCCTCACCGCCGGCGGCTACGGGGCCGGATCCGCGCTCACCATCCTGCCCATCGCCAGCATGATCGCCGATGGCGGCTTCCAGCAGGCCTTCTTCGTCTTCGGCCTGATCCAGGGCGCGCTGATCATCCTGGCCTCGATCGGCCTGCGCTCGCCGGCCCGCGGCGAGGTGACCTTCTCCACCACCGTCCAGCAGAGCCGGCGCGACTACACCCTGGGCGAGGCTTTGCGCACCAAGGTGTTCTGGGTGATGCTGATCATGTTCACCTGCACGGTGACCGGCGGGCTGATGGCGGTGGCCCAGCTCGGGGTGATCGCGCAGGATCTCGGGGTGAAGAACTTCCAGGTCAACCTGTACTTCATCACCATGGCGGCGCTGCCCTTCGCGCTGATGCTGGACCGGATCATGAACGGGATCTCGCGGCCGTTCTTCGGCTGGATCTCGGACCGGATCGGGCGGGAGAAGACGATGTTCATCGCCTTCTCGCTGGAGGGGATCGGGATCGTGGCGCTGGGCACGTTCGGGCACAATCCGTGGGCGTTCGTGATCCTGAGCGGGATCGTGTTCCTGGCCTGGGGCGAGGTCTACAGCCTGTTCAGCGCCACCGCCGCGGACACGTTCGGGTCGGGGCACATCGGCAAGATCTACGGGGTGCTGTACTGCGCGAAGGGCTTGGCGGCGCTGCTGGTGCCCGCGGGCAACCTGCTGATGCAGGCCACCGGCACCTGGACGAGCGTTCTCTACACCGTCGCCATCCTCGACCTGATCGCCGCCTGCCTCGCCATCACCGTCCTCAGACCCATGCTCAAGCGCCACCACGCGCAGGCGTAACGCCTCGGCGGAATGGCATCGAGAGATTCCGCCGAGGTCCTTGGTTTCGCATCGTCGCCGCCGCCGAAGCTGTCACCGCTTCGGCGGCGACGACGCTGACGACGCCCTCACACCAGAATGTCGAGCACGCGCTTCTGGATCTCGTTGGCCTGCCGTAGCATCGCCGTCTGGATCGACAGGTCGGTCTTGGCGGCGAGACCCACGGCGGCCTCCACGGCGCCGCCCGGCCCGCCCGATGGTGCCGCGGCGACCCGGGTGGCGCCCGCCGCGAAGCGGCCCGTCGCCGCGAGAAGGCCGGTGGTGGCGCTGCCGATGGCGTTCGTCATGGGGTGGGCTCCCGTCAGGAGCCCGGACGGAAGCACGATCGGCTTAAGGTTTCCTCGCCCCCTACGCTGCTCGCCCGATCGCCTCGCAGCGGAAGGCGCCGTAGGCGCCGCGCGCCAGCCGCTCGGCCAGGGCCGGCAATACCGTCTCCATCTCGCCCGCGAGCGTGTAGGGCGGATTGACCGCGATGAGGCCGCTGCCGGAGAGCCGCGTCGGATCGTCCGGAGAGTCGATGAGGAGGTCGATGCGCAGGGCCGGCCGGTCGAGGGCCGCGCCGAGAGCGGCGGCCATGCGGTCGACCGCCCCGATATCCTTGATCGGATACCACGCGAGATAGAGGCCGGTCGGCCACTTGGCGACCGCCTTGGCGAGGTCGCGGCCCAGCCGGCCGATCTCACCCGGCACCTCGTAGGGCGGGTCGATCAGCACGAGGCCGCGGCGCTCCTTGGGCGGGATCAGGGCCGGCAGCGCCGTCCAGCCGTCGAGCGCCATCACCTTGGTGCGGGCATCATGGCTGAAGCGCTCGTGCAGCAGCGCCCCGTCCGCCGGATGCAGCTCCACGAATACGCCCCGGTCGCCCGGGCGCAGGAAGTGCCGGATCAGCGCGGGCGAGCCCGGATAGCTCTCGGGGCCGTGCCGCTCCTGCAGGTGGGCCACCGCCGCGCGGTAGGGCGCGAGCAGGACCTCGATCTCGGGCGCGAAGGGCTCGGCGAGGCGGCCCCAGCCATCGTGCCACTCCCCCGTGCGGGTGGCCTCGTCGGCGGTGAGATCGTACCAGCCCAGGCCCGCATGCGTGTCGATGGCGCGGAACGGTGCCTCCTTGCGCTGGAGGTAGGCCAGCACCCGGGTGAGCACGAGGTGCTTGAGGACGTCGGCGTGGTTGCCGGCGTGGAAGGCATGGCGGTAGTTCACGCCGCCCTTCTAGAGCATTCCCCGACAGGGAGGGAACCGGCCCGTCGCGGGCAGCCGCCGAACCCTGATTCGTGTCGGCGGCCGCTCGCCCTCCACCTCGCGAGCGGCGTGCTCCGGCATTCCGCCGCCGCATTCAGCACGCCCGCATGATCAGCCAAATACAACCGCGCGACCATTGCAGCCGGGCCACGGGCGGCGGCCATCTCCAGGGCCTCGCTTGCGACCGCTGGTAAAGTATGTTTGGGTCGAGAGGTCCTTGCTGGAGCCCATCATGTACGAAGGATACCGCGTCGTTGCTGTGATGCCGGCCGGACGGCGGCAGTATATGGAAATTATAATTCCCTATATTATCTCTTCGGAACTTGTCGATGAGCTCCATCTCTGGGTCAACACCAACGCCGCGGGTGATCTCGACTATATCCATAGCTTGGCTGCGCGCCATGCCAAGATCAAGCCGATCCTACCGACCGCCATCAAGCGCACGGGCGACAGCTGGGCGGGGCTGACGATCGGTCAGTTTTTCCAGGAATGCATCGACACCGACGCCATCTACATCCGCTTCGACGACGACGTCGTCTATCTGGAAGAGTATTTCTTCGAAAGGTTCCTCCGGTATCGCGTCGCGAATCCAGATCATTTCGTCGTCTTCCCGCAGATCATCAACAATTCAGTCTCCACCTTCCTGATGAATTGCCAGGGCGTGTTCGCCGGGTCGGGTGCCGCCGCGATGGCGCAACTGGTCGGCACGAGCTGTACCGATCCGGTCGGCTGGGCCCACGGCGGTTTTGCCGAGAGCGTGCATCGGTTCTTCCTGGACACCCTGCGGGCGGGCCGGCTCGACGCCATCCGCATCCCGTCGCAGACCATCTTCGGACGCTTCTCCGTCAACTGCTTCGCGTGGTTCGGCAAGCGGTTCGCGGAGTTCTCGGGCGTCGTCCCGGGCGACGAGGAATTCTGGATCAGCGCCGTCGGCCCGGTGCTGCACAAGTCGCCGGCCTCGATCTGCGGCGACGCGATCTGCGCGCACTGGGCCTTCACGCCGCAGCGGCACTACCTCGAAGCCACCGATCTGCTTGAGGAATACCGGCGCCTCGCACGCGAGACGTATCCGGCCTCCTACGCGGGCGAGGGCAGCCTGTCCTACGAGCGGGGCCAGAGCGTGCAGACGCTGGCTTCGGCGAATGCGCGGGTGTCCGGCCGCTACCGGATGTTCGTCAACACGCTCTCCGCGCCGGGGCCGCTCCTCGCCCTGCACCCGGATGGCAGGATCACCGACGAGGCCGGCGTTGCCGCCTTCGCGAACGAGCACAGCTGGAAGATTCACGCGCCGTCCGGCCAGCTGTTCCTGTTCTCGCGGGCTGGCGAGATGACGTCGGTCCTCGCCTGCACCTCCCTCGGCCGGTTGGACAACGACAGCCTCGAATTCGCGGGCCCCTTCGTCGCCGATCTCGGCAGCGGCGTGACGTATATCCTGCGCAGCACGGCGATGTAGCGGCTCCACCCGCGCCCGCCCGGCGGGGGGTGATCCGGCACCCGCCTCGATCGAGCGGGGGCCGGACCCTGAGACCTGTGCGCGGCGCGACGGTGCCACCATCCACGGTGGTTCCTGCCAGGGCGCACCCCCAACATGTCGTGGTCCCAACGCGTCGCGCACAGGTCTCACGACGAGCCCGCGCGGCGCGGAGCCTTGCGCGCACATCCGGGCGAAGCCGATGGCCCCTTGCGAGGCGATTGCCCTGGCAATCGCCGAGCAACCAATCGGAAATCGGATCAGAGGACCGCCCGGCGGATATCGGCGAGAGCCTCGGCGACGAAGCGCAGGAAGCGGGCCGCCGCGACGCCGTCCACCACCCGGTGGTCCCAGGACAGGCTCAAGGGCAGGATCAGCCGCGGCTGGAACAGGGCACCGTCCCAGACCGGCTCGATCCGGGCCGGCGCGGCGCCGAGGATCGCCACCTCGGGGGCGTTGATGATCGGCGTGAAGCCGTCGCCCCCCACGCCGCCGAGGGATGAGACCGAGAAGCAGCCCCCCTGCATGGCCTCGCCCTTGAGGGTGCCGGCCCGCGCCTCCGCGGCGAGGGCCGCCATCTCGGCGGCGATCTCCACCACGCCCTTGCGGTCGCAGTCGCGCACCACCGGCACCACGAGGCCGCGCGGCGTATCGGCGGCGAAGCCGACATGCACGTAGTCCTTGAGGATCAGGTCGCCCCCGTCGAGGGCGGCGTTGAAGCGCGGGTACGCGCGCAGGGCCGCGGCGGCGGCCTTCAGGAGGAAGGCCGTCATCGTGACCTTCGCGGCGGGCTGGCGCGGCTGCCCATTCAGCTCGCGCCGGAACACCTCGGTCTCGGTGACATCCGCATGGTCGAAATTGGTGACGTGCGGGATGGTGAGCCAATTGCGGGCGAGGTTCGGTCCCGAGAGCTGCTGAAGGCGCGAGAGCGGCTCGCGCCGCACCGGGCCGAAGCGGGAGAAATCCACCTGCGGCCAAGCCGGCAGGCCGGCGCCGATGCCGGAGGCGGCCGGCGCCGGCGGGGCGCTCGCGGGCGGGTTCGCGAGCGAGCCGCGCACGAAGGCCTGCACATCCTCGCGCAGCACGCGGCCGACGGGGCCGGTCGGGGGCACCTCGTCGAGGGGCACGCCGAGTTCCCGCGCATAGGCCCGCACCGCCGGGGTGGCGTGGACGCCGGGCGCGGTCGGCGGAGCCGCCGGCGCAGGAGGCGCGGAGACCGGAGCGTCGGGTGTGGCGGGAGGCGGCGCGGCCGGGACCGGCGCGGGTGCCTCGCCGGAGGTGTCGATCATCAGGATCGGCGTGCCGGCCGAGACCTTGGTGCCGACCGCGACCAGGAGTTCGGCCACCACGCCGGCCACCGGCGAGGGCACCTCCATGGTGGCCTTGTCGGATTCGAGGCTGATGAGCCGGTCGTCCACGGCGATGCGGTCGCCGGGCTTCACCAGGATCTCGACGATGGGAATGTCGGTGAAGTCGCCGATATCGGGAAGCGTGACGGGCAGGCGGGAGGTCATGCGGGGGGCTTCGGGCGGAGGGCTTCGGGGAGAGATCGGACGGGCTGAGGCTCCGGCGCGGGTTCCCCTCTCCCGCCTGCGGGAGAGGGGCAGGCTGATGCGTCACACCGTCCAGGACGGCGGCGCTTCCGGATCGAGCCCGTAGCGGGTCACCGCCTCGGCGACCCGCTCGCGCCCGATCGCGCCCTCGTCGGCGAGCGCCGCGAGGGCCGCCACGACGACGTGCTGGCGGTCGACCTCGAAGAAGCGGCGCAGGCGGCTGCGCGTGTCGCTGCGCCCGAACCCGTCCGTGCCGAGCGTCACGAAGCGCCCCTCCAGATAGGGCGCGATGAGCTGCGGATAGGCCCGCACGTAGTCGGTGGCGGCCACCACCGGGGCCTTGCCGGGCAGGAGGTCCGCCACGTGGCTGCGGCGGGCCGCGGATTGCGGCTTGAGCCGCGCCTCCCGCTCGGCCGCTTGCGCGTCGCGCGCGAGTTCGCTGAAGCTCGTGGCGCTGAACACCGCCGAGCCGACGCCCCATTCCTCGGCGAGCATGCGGGCCGCGGCGATCACCTCCGGCAGGATGGCGCCCGAGCCGAGGAGCCGCACCCGCTCGCCCTCGCCGAAGGCGGCGAAGCGGTAGAGGCCGCGCACGATGCCCGTCTCGGCGCCGGCCGGCATCGAGGGCTGGGCGTAGTTCTCGTTCATGGCCGTGACGTAGTAGAACTCGTCCTGGCCCTGCTCCATCATCCGGCGGGCGCCGTGATCGAGGATCACCGCCATCTCGTAGGCGAAGGCCGGGTCGTAGGCCCGGCAGTTCGGCACCGTCGAGGCGCCGAGCAGGCTCGACCCGTCCTGGTGCTGGAGCCCCTCCCCGCCGAGCGTGGTGCGCCCGGCCGTGGCCCCGATGAGGAAGCCCCGCGCCCGCTGGTCGGCCGCCGCCCAGATCAGGTCGCCGACCCGCTGGAAGCCGAACATCGAGTAGTAGATGTAGAAGGGCAGCATCGCGAGGCCGTGGACGCTGTAGGCCGTGGCCGCCGCCGCCCAGGACGAGATCGCCCCCGCCTCGGTGATGCCCTCCTCCAGGAGCTGCCCGTCTCGCGCCTCCTTGTAGAACAGCATCGAGCCCGCATCCTCGGGCTCGTAGAGCTGGCCGAGCGGCGAGTAGATGCCGACCTGCCGGAACAGGTTCGCCATGCCGAAGGTGCGCGCCTCGTCGGCGACGATCGGCACGATGCGCGGCCCCAATTCCTTGTGGCGCAGGAGGTTGCCGAACAGACGCACCGCCGCCGTCGTGGTCGACATCTCCTTGCCGTCCGCCTCCAGGGCGAAGGCGGCGTAGGAGGACAGCTCCGGCACCGGCACGGGCGGGGCGGTGCGGCGGCGCTTCGGCAGGGAACCGCCGAGCGCCGTGCGGCGCTCGCGCAGGTAGCGCAGTTCCGCGCTGCCCTCCGGCGGGCGGTAGAAGTCGAGGCGCTCCACCTCCGCGTCGGAGAGCGGCAGGGCGAAGCGGTCGCGGAAGGCCTTGAGGGCGTCGGTGTCGAGCTTCTTCGCTTGGTGGGCGGTCATGCGCGATTCACCCGCCCCACCCATGCCGTAGCCCTTCTTGGTCTTGGCCAGGATGACGGTCGGGCGGTCCCGGGTGGCGCGGGCCGCCGCGAAGGCCGCGTAGAGCTTGCGGAAATCGTGGCCGCCGCGCTTGAGCCGGTCCACGTCCGCGTCCGACATGTGCGAGACGAGGGCCTTCACCTCCTCGTCCTCGCCGAAGAAGTGGGCGAGGTTGTAGGCTCCGTCCTTGGCGCCCAGCGTCTGGTACTTGCCGTCCACCGTGGCGGCGAAGCGGCGCAGCAGGGCGTGGTTGGTGTCGCGGGCGAAGATCGCGTCCCACTCCGAGCCCCACAGCACCTTGATCACGTGCCAGCCCGCGCCGCGGAACAGGCTCTCCAGCTCCTGGATGATCTGCCCGTTGCCGCGCACCGGGCCGTCGAGGCGCTGGAGGTTGCAGTTGATCACGAAGGTGACGTTGTCGAGCTTCTCCCGCGCCGCGAGGCTGAGCGCGCCGATCGATTCCGGCTCGTCCATCTCGCCGTCGCCGAACACGCCCCAGACGTGGCGCCCGTCGGTATCGGCGAGGCCGCGGTCGCGCAGGTAGCGCATGAAGCGCGCCTGGTAGATGGCGTTGATCGGCCCGATGCCCATCGAGCCCGTGGGCACCTGCCAGAAATCCGGCATCAGCCAGGGATGCGGGTAGGAGCACAGGCCCTGCCCGGCGATCTCCTGCCGGTAATGCTTGAGGTGATCCTCCGAGAGGCGCCCCTCCAGGAAGGCGCGGGCATAGACCCCGGGCGCCGAGTGCGGCTGGAAGAAGACGAGATCCGCCCCGGCCCCGGTCTCGTCGCCGGCGCGGAAGAAGTGGTTGAAGCCGAGTTCGAAGATCTCCGCCGCCGAGGCGTAGCTCGCCACGTGGCCGCCGAGTTCGCCGTAGGCCATGTTCGCCCGCACCACCATGGCGAGCGCGTTCCAGCGCATGATCGAGGTCAGGCGCTCCTCGGTGGCGAGGTCCCCCGGATAGGGCGGCTGCTTCTCGAGGGGAATCGAGTTGCGGTAGGGCGAATAGGGCGGTGCCTCGTCCACGAGCCCGATGGCCTTGGCCTTCTCCTCCAGCCGGTCGAGGAGGAAGCGGGCCCGCTCGGGCCCGGCATGCCGCACCACCGATTCGAGGGAGGCGAGCCAGTCGGCGGTCTCGCCGGGATCCGCATCGGCGACGCCGCGCGGTCCCACGATCGACGGGGTGACGCCCGGCTTGACGCTGGCGCTCATCGCTTCTCCTCCCGGCTGTCTCGCCTCTTCAGGCTGGAATCGCCCAAGCCGGGGAGAACCACAAGCGCCGATTACCGGGGGAGGGCCTGCGCCTCGATCACTTGGTCGCGCGGCAGCGCCGTCTGCCAGAGGGCGCCCGAGCGCGCCTTGTCGTAGCCGTCGTCGAACAGCCTGCGCATGTAGGCGGTGTCGAAGCCCTGCTGGGCTGCGACCTCGGGGATCCGCCGGTCGATATAGGTGAGGTTGAAGCCGATGCCGTTGCGGTGTGCGAAGGCCGCGGTGCTGGCCAGCGTCGCGCGCGAGCGGGCGCGGCCCACGGTCGAGAGAGTGCGCGAGGCGATGGCGAGGGTGCGGTTCTCGACCACGTCGAAGCTCGGCTCGATGCGGCCGTTGATGATCACGAAGATGTTGGGCCTGCCCCGGCGGCTCGCGAAGTGCCGGTCCTGGCCCAGGAAGGATTCCGGCAGGGTGAAGACCGGGGTCGCCACCGCCCCGTCCACGTGCAGCTCCTGGAAGGCGCGGTTGCCGGCCTGGGCCTCGATCAGCATGGCCGGGAACACCGCCGGCACGCTCGCCGAGGCGGTGAGCACGTCGCGGAACAGCTCCATGGCGTTGGGCTGGCCGCTCGCCGCGATGGCGCCCATGTCCCAGATCATGGCGCGCTGCGAATCGAGATTCGTCGTCACGACGAGGAGGCGGCGGCCCTTGCGGTGCTCCTCGGCGATCTGGGCCAGGATCTCGGGGCTGATGTAGCGCCCGACGAGGTCGCGCAGGCGCTGGTCGCCGAACAGCCCGTCGCCGAGCAGCAGGTTCAGCGGGCTCGGCGACTGCACCAGGGTCGAGGCGATGCCGCTGGTGTAGATCTCGCGCAAGGTCGGGTCGTAGGCCGGCCCCAGGAAGGCGAAGGGCGCGATCAGCGCCCCCGTCGAGACGCCCGAGACGAGGGTGAAGGCCGGGCGCCGGCCGCTGTCGGTCCAGCCGTTGAGCACGCCCGCCCCGTAGGCGCCGTCCCCGCCGCCGCCCGAGAGGGCAAGGTAGGTGAAGGGCTCCTTCTGGGAGGTGGCCGCCTCGCTCACGCTGGCGAAGGCGGAGGCCGGCGCGTCGGCCCAGTAGCGGATGCTGGGCGCCTGCCCCGGCACGGTGGCGATGGCGGCCTCCGCGGCCGTGTAGGGCGTGCGCGGGATCGAGGAGCAGGCCGCGATCGGCGCGGCGACCAGCGCGGCGAGGAGCGCGCGCACAGGATGCGATCGAAGAAACACGGGAACTCCGCCGTCGGTCTCGCTGCCGCCTCGCCCGGACTCTCGGGCAAGCGCGCCGGAATGGCAACGCTTATGGCAAAGCTTGAGGCCCGGAAGAGTTCCCTTCGGGGCGGGCGTGGCCGCGGTGCATCGGTGCGCTTCCGGCGGCCCTGCCGCCGCCGGAGCGGCGCGGTCAGCCCGCCGTCTTGGTGCCTCGCCGGCCGAAATCCGGCTCCGCCGTCTCCTGGCCCATGGCGACGATGCCGCGGCGGATCGTGCGGGTGCGGCTGAACAGGGCGTGCAGCGCGTCGCCGTCGCCCCAGCGGATCGCTCGCGCCAGCGCCGCCAGATCCTCGTTGAAGCGGCCCAGCATCTCCAGCACCGCCTCCTTGTTGTTGAGGAAGACGTCGCGCCACATGGTCGGGTCGGAGGCGGCGATGCGGGTGAAGTCGCGGAAGCCGCCGGCCGAGAACTTGATCACCTCGGATTGAGTGACGGTCTCCAGATCCGCCGCCGTGCCCACGATGTTGAAGGCGATGAGGTGCGGCACGTGGCTGGTGATGGCGAGCACGAGGTCGTGATGGGCCGCGCTCATGGTCTCGACCACCGAGCCCAGGCCCTCCCAGAAGCCGCGCACCCGGGCGACCGCCTCCGGGGGCGTGTCGTCGGGCGGGGTCAGGATGCACCAGCGGCCCTGGAACAGGGTGGCGAAGCCCGCATCCGGGCCCGATTGCTCGGTGCCGGCGACCGGGTGGGCGGGCACGAAGGCGACGTGCGCCGGCAGGTGGGGCGCGGCGGCGGCCACCACCGCGCCCTTCACCGAGCCCACATCCGACAGGATGGCGCCCGGCCTGAGGGTGTCGGCCAGCGCCGCCGTGACGGGGCCGACCGCCCCCACCGGCACGCACAGGATGACGAGATCCGCCTCCGCGACGCCCGCCGCCACGTCGTCGGTGACGTGGTCGGCGATGCCGAGCGCCCGCACGCGCTCCAGCACCTCCGGGTCGCGGTCGATGGCGGTGATGCTGTCGACGAGGCCGTTCGCCCGGGCGCCGCGGGCGATCGAGGAGCCGATCAGCCCGAGGCCGACCAGGGCGAGGCGGCGGATGCGGGCGGGCTCCTCACGCATGTCCGCGCTCCCGCACGAAGTCGCCGAGGGCCGCGACCACGGCCTCGTTCGCCTCGGCCGAGCCGATGGTCATGCGCAGCGCGTTCGGCAGGCCGTAGGCCGCGACGCGGCGCAGGATCAGGCCGCGGGCGGTGAGGAAGGCATCCGCATCGGCCGCGCTCCGGCCGGGCGTGTCGGGGAAGTGGATCAGCACGAAGTTGCCGACGCTCGGGGTGACCGCGAGGCCGAGATCGGTCAGCGCCCGGCTCACCTTCGGCAGCCATTCCTCGTTGTGGGCCACGGCCGCCGCGATGTGGGCGTCGTCGGCCACCGCGGCCGTGCCGGCGGCGATGGCCGCCGCGCTGAGGTTGAAGGGGCCGCGGATGCGGTTGACCGCGTCCGCCACCGCCGCCGGGGCCACCATCCAGCCGATGCGCAGGGCCGCGAGCCCGTAGGCCTTCGAGAAGGTCCGGGTCATCACGACGTTCTCGGATTCGGCCACCAGTTCGAGGCCGGCCGCGTAGTCGTTGCGGCGCACGTATTCCGCGTAAGCCGCGTCGAGCACCAGGAGCACGTTGCCCGGCAGGCCCGCATGCAGGCGGCGCACCGCGTCGAAGGGCAGGTAGGTGCCGGTCGGGTTGTTGGGATTGGCGAGGTAGACGATGCGGGTGCGCGGGGTGACGGCGCGCAGGATCGCGTCCACGTCGGCCGTGTGGTCGCGCTCCGGCACGACGACCGGCGTGCCTCCCGCCGCCAGGATGGCGATGCGGTAGACGAGGAAGCCGTACTGCGAATAGATCCCCTCGTCGCCCGCGCCCAGATAGGCGTAGGTGAGGAGCGACAGGAGCTCGTCCGACCCCGCCCCGCAGACGATCCGCTCGGGGTCGAGCCCGTACTTCGCCGCGATGGCCCGGCGCAGGGCGGTGGAACTGCCGTCCGGGTAGAGTTCGAGATGGGCGGCGGTGTCGCGCATCGCGCTCACGGCGGCCGGGCTCGGGCCGAGCGGCGTCTCGTTCGAGGAGAGCTTGTGCAGCTTCACGCCGGCCGGCGCCGCGCTCTTGCCCGGCACATAGGCCTCGATCTCGAGAACGCCGGGGCGCGGGACGGGACGGAGAGCGGCGGACATGACGGATTCCGGGCATGCGGTGAGGACGTCGCCCGTCTAGAACATGTCGGGTGCGAGGGGAACAGGAGCGGGACGCGCCCCTCCCCCGCCACCGCGTCCGGCCCCGCCGTCGCGCGGCGGCGAAGGCCGCCCCCGTGCCGGGCCGGCACGGATGCCCGAGCGGGGGGCGGGCGCGTGCCGTGCGGTCATCCGCAATCGGCGTCACATCAAAGGGCCGCGTGGGTGACGCGTTGGCTTGCCCGGGCAAACCCGCTTAGACTTCTTCCAATGATGGAGGAAAGCCATGTGCCGCATCTTCGCGGAGCAGCCGCCGGAGAACTACGCCTGCGAGACGCGCTCGTTGCGCATCGGGGGGCACTGCACGTCGCTGCGGCTCGAAGCCGCGTTCTGGACCATCCTGGAGGACATCGCCCGGCAGGAGAACCTGAGCGTCGCCAAGTTCGCGACCAAGCTGCATGACGAGGTGCTGGAACGCCACGGCGAGGTGCGCAACTTCGCCTCGCTCCTGCGCTGCTCCTGCCTGATCTACCTCGCCAAGGGCGGGACCGGCCGGTTCGGCGTTCCGGCCCTGATGGCGGCGGAATAAGGCCTCAGCCCGCCTGGACCGCAGCGGAGACCGCCACGGGGCTCGGGGCGAGGACGAGGCCCGCCCGGTCCAGGAAATCGGCGAACCGGTCCGAGGCGAGGTAGGCGAGTTCCGCCGGCCGGCTCTCCACCACGGGATCGAGGGCGCGCAGCTCGTCGTCCACCTCGCCCGGATGGCACATCACCAGCGGGGCCGGCCCGGGATGGGAGAAGGCCCGCTCGAAGGCCGGTGCGAAGGCCTCGCCGGAGGCGAAGTCCGAGAAGCCCGAGAAGCCGCGATTGGTCGGGAAGCCCTGTCGGGCGGCGGCGGCCCGGAAGCCGAGGGCGAGGGTCCGCACCAGGGCGGCCTTCGGGGCGGAGGGCCGTGCCCGGATCGCCGCGAGGCGGTCGGCCGGGTCGCGCAGCCACAGCCGGCCCGACAGGCCCCGCCGCGCGAGCGTCGCGAGGAGGGCGCCGCGGATCCCGGGCAGCACGTGGACGTGCTGGTGCCCGTCCACGAAATCGGGCGGGCGCCCGATCGCCTCCTCGAAGGCGTCGAGCTGGCGCGCGATCTCGGCGGCGATCTCCCCTCCGTCGAGGGCGCCCGCGAAGGCCATCCGCATCAGCCGGCCGAGCGGGGGCAGGCTCCCGGCGGGGGCGAGGCGCGGCATCGCCGCGAGCGGCGCACCCGCCGTCAGCGTCAGGTGCAGGCCGAGCCCGATCCGCCCGTCGAACGCGCGCAGGGCCGGGGCCTCGCGCGCGAAGGCCGGCAGGTTCGTCATCGCGCCGGTGGCCGAGAGGCGCCCCGCCTCCGCCAGGGCGCGGATGCCGCGGCTCACCCCGGCGCTCAGCCCGTAATCGTCCGCGCAGAGCACGATCGGGCGCCGTTCAGGTCGCATCCGCTACAGCATTCCCTTGAGCCGGGCGTCGAAACCGGCTTTTGATGCCCGCCAGAAGCCGGCCCCGCCGGCACCAGATTGAGGAACGGCACCGTGGAGCTGTTCAGGCCCAGCGACCCGATCGACCTCAGCGTCGTCATACCGGTCTACAACGAGAGCGCCAATATCGGTGCGCTCCTCGGCCGCCTGCTGCCGGTCCTGGAGCGCATCACCCCGGCCTTCGAGGTGGTGTTCGTCGATGACGGGAGCCGCGACGACACCGCGGCGGTGATCGCCCGGCAGAATGCCCGCGAGCCGCGCGTCGGCGCGGTCTCGTTCAGCCGCAACTTCGGCAAGGAGGTCGCCATCGCGGCCGGCCTCGACCATGCCCGCGGCCGCGCCGTGGTGCTGATGGATGCCGATCTCCAGCACCCGCCCGAGCTGATCGAGACCTTCGTGGAGCGCTGGCGCGAGGGCAACGTCATGGTCTACGCGCAGCGCGTCGACCGGGATGGGGAGAGCGCCCTGCGCCGCGGCTTCGCGCGCCTGTTCTACCGGCTCTTCGCCCGGTTCGGCGAGATGCCGCTGCCGGAGGGCGCGGGGGATTTCCGCCTCATCGACCGCAAGGGCGTCGAGGTGCTGCGCGCGCTGCCCGAGCGCGCCCGCTTCTCCAAGGGCCTCTATTCCTGGATCGGCTTCCGCTCGGTCGGCGTGCCCTACGTGGTCGCGGCGCGCCACGAGGGCGAGAGCAAGTGGAGCTTCCGCAAGCTGTTCCGCTTCGCCTTCGACGGCATCACCTCGTTCTCGACCGTGCCGCTGCGGGTCTGGACCTATCTGGGCGGCGCCATCGCGGCGCTCGCCATCCTGGCGGCGCTCTACTTCATCGCCGAGTACCTGTTCTGGGGCCCGAACGTGCCGGGCTTCGCCTCGCTGATCGTGTCGGTGATGTTCTTCTCGGGCGTGCAGCTGATGTCGCTCGGCATCATCGGGGAGTATATCGGGCGCATCTTCGCCGAGGTGAAGCGGCGCCCGCTCTACGTGGTGGCCGAGCGGATCGGCCCCGCCGCGGCGGGGCAGAGCGGAGCCTTCCCGGACGATCGCCGCGGCCGCGCCACCTTCACCGGCGCCGTATGACCCGGCGGGCGCGAGGGCGCCCGCTGCGGGCGCGGATGCGCCCGTCAGAGTGAGAGATTCGGTGACATGATCCGCAGCATCCTCTCGGTCGGCGGCTGGACCCTGGTGTCGCGCGTCACCGGCTTCCTGCGGGACGTGGTGATGGCCGCCGTGATGGGTGCGGGCCCGATCGCCGACGCCTTCGTGGTCGCCTTCCGGCTGCCCAACCACTTCCGGGCGATCTTCGGCGAGGGCGCCTTCAACGTCGCCTTCGTGCCGACCTATGCGGGGCTCGACGGGGCCGGGGAGGTCACCGGCGCGCGCCTGTTCGCCGACCGCATCTTCACCCTGATGCTCGGCGTGCAGGTGGCGCTCCTCGCGCTCGCCCTGCCGCTGATGCCCTGGATCGTGCGGGCGCTGGCGCCGGGCTTCGCGGACGAGCCGGAGAAATTCGTCCTCGCGGTGGCGCTCACCCGCATCACCTTCCCGTATCTGCTGTTCATCACCCTGGTCACGCTGCTCTCCGGCGTGCTCAACGCGCGCCGGCGCTTCGCCGCCGCCGCCGCCGCGCCCGTGCTGCTCAACCTCTCGCTGCTCGCCGCCCTGGCGCTCGCCTTCCTGTTCCCGAACGCCGCCTATGCGGCGGCCTGGGGCGTGGCGGTCTCGGGGGTGCTGCAATTCCTGCTCGTCTGGGCGGATGCGGCGCGGGCCGGCGTCGCACCCCGCCTCGCCCGCCCGACGCTGTCCGACACCGGGATGGTGCGCTTCTTCCGGATGCTGGGGCCGGCGGTGATCGGCTCGGCGGGCGTCCAGATCGCGATGTTCGCCGACACGATCATCGCCTCGTTCCTGCCCACGGGAGCGGTCTCGGCCCTCTACTACGCCGACCGCCTCTACCAGCTGCCCTTCGGGGTGATCGGCATCGCGGCCGGCACCGTTCTGCTGCCGGAGATGAGCCGCCGGCTCGCCGCCGGGGACGCCGCCGCCGCCCACGCGGCGCAGAACCGGGCGACGGGCTTCTCGCTCGCCCTCTCGGCCCCCTTCGCGGTGGCCTTCCTGCTGGTGCCGGACCTGATCATGACGGCCCTGTTCCAGCGCGGCGCCTTCGACGCGGAGGCGGCGGCGCGTGCCGGCGCGGTGCTGGCGGCCTACGGCCTCGCCCTGCCGGCCGCGGTGCTGATCCGCAGCATCGTGGCGAGCTTCTACGCCCGGCAGGACACGCGCACGCCCGTCATCGCCTCGCTCACGGCCGTCGCCCTCAACGTCGCCCTCAAGGTGGCGCTCACCGGCCCGCTCGGGGTGACCGGGCTCGCGCTCGCCACCGCGGCCGGCGTCTGGGTGAACGGGCTGATGCTGTTCCTGATCGCCCGCCGCCGCGGCTGGACCGCGCCGAGCCGGGCGCTCGCGGTCACCACCTGCGGGGTGCTCGCCGGCTGCGCGGTGCTCGCCGCCGGCACAATCGGGGGGCTGCCGCTCCTCGAACGCCTGATGCCCGCCCTGCCCCGCTTCCGCGAACTCGCGATCCTGACGGCGCTCGGGTCGCTCGGTCTGATCGCCTACGCGGCGACGCTGCTCGCGGCGTTGCGGCTGTTCGGGGTGCGGCTGAAGCGGGTGTGAGCCCGATATCCGCAAGATCGCGATCTTGCGGATATCGGACATGAGCCTGCGCTTGGCTGCGAGATTGCGCTTCGGTCGCGGTTTTCCGCCGGAGCGGACATCCTGACGGTTCGGCCCGCCCTACATGGATGGCTTCTGCGCCTCGCGAGACGGCCGATGCCCCTCCCCTCCCCGTTCGACGCCGCCCGCGCCGTCGTCTTCGATGCGTACGGCACGCTGTTCGACGTGCATTCCGCCGTGCAGCGCCACGCGGCGGCGATCGGCGCCGAGGCGGCGAGCCTCTCCGAGACATGGCGGCACAAGCAGCTCGAATATTCCTGGGTGCTCTCCCTCGCCGGCCGCTACGCGCCGTTCAGCGCGCTCACCGCACAGGCTCTCGATTACGCGCTCGCCAAGCATCCGGGCATCGACCGGTCCATGCGCGCTCCGCTCCTCGACGCCTACCGGCGGCTCGATCCCTATCCGGAGGTGCCCGCCGCCCTCGGCGCCCTGCGGCGGGCGGGACTCGCCACCGCGATCCTCTCGAACGGCGATCCCGGCATGCTGGACGAGGCGGTGCGGTCGGCGTCGCTCGGCCCGCTCCTCGACGCGGTGATCTCGGTCGACCCGGCCGGAACCTTCAAGACCAGCCCGCGCGCCTATGCTCTGGCGACGGACCGGCTCGGGCTGCCGGCCGCCGCCATCCTGTTCGTGTCGTCCAACCGCTGGGACGTGGCGGGCGCCGCCGGGCAAGGTTTCCTGCCCGCCTGGGTGAACCGCACCGGCCAGCCCGACGAATATCCCGACCTGCCGCCGCTGCGGGTGATCGACCGTCTCGACGCGCTTCTCCATGGTTGAGCCCCGGCGCCGCAAGATCCGCACAATGGCGTGCAAGGGGAGACGGCCGGAATGGCGAGGCGGCGGATGGCGGTTCGGTGGGTGATGATCGCGGCGCTGGCGGTGCTGCCCGCCGCTCCGGCCGCGCGGGCGCAATCCACGCCGAAGCATCTCACGCCGCTTCCCGCCGCGACCCTCGCGCTGATGACGGCGCGGGACACGAACCCGGCCGCCCCGATCCTGATGCGGGCCTACAAGAAGGAATCCGAGATCGAGGTCTGGAAGCGCGCTGCGGACGGCCGCTTCGTGCTGCTCAAGACCTTCCCGATCTGCCGCTGGTCGGGGCAGCTCGGCCCGAAGCGCAAGGCGGGCGACCGGCAGGCGCCGGAGGGATTCTACGCGGTCCGCCCGCAGCAGATGAATCCCAAATCGCGCTATTACCTGTCCTTCGACGTCGGCTATCCGAATGCCTACGACCGGGCGCAGGGCGGCACCGGCTCGGCTCTCATGGTGCACGGCACCTGCTCGTCGGCCGGCTGCTTCGCCATGACGGACCGGCAGGTGGGTGAGATCTTCGCGCTCGCCCGCGAGGCCTTCGCGGGCGGCCAGGCGGCGTTTCAGTTCCAGGCCTTCCCGTTCCGCATGACGGCCGAGAACCTTGCCCGTCACCGGCAGGATCCGCACATCGCCTTCTGGCGGCAGCTCAAGGAGGGCTCCGACCGGTTCGAGGCGACCGGACGCGAGCCGATCGTGACCGTTGTGGCGGGGCGCTACAGCTTCGTGCCCTATCCGGACCCGGCCATCGAGGCGCTGGCGCTGGCGCGCCGCACCGGGGAGGAGGCGCGGATCGCCGCTCTCGTCGGGCGCGGCATCGAGGCGGTGCGGACCACCTACGCGGATGGCGGCCAGCATCCGGTCTTCGCGGCGCTCCTGCGCCGCGGCGCCGCTCTTGGCGAGGTCAGCCGGCCGGAAGCCCTGGCGATGGCGGGCCAGGAGGTGATCACCATCCCGGCCCGGCACGCCGTGATCGCCGCGGCCCCGCCCGTGCCGATCCTCGTCGCCCTGCCGGTGATCG
>NZ_JBHZEO010000001.1:4037500-5005000 GCF_042748905.1 Methylobacterium carpenticola | reverse complement strand
GATCAACTTGTCAAAGAGCTCGCTTCACAGACAGCCAAGCCGACCCGGGTAACCCACCCGAACCTGACCCCTGGCCTGTCGGAAAGAAGCAGAAGCGCCCGGGCCGCTCTTGCGTCGCGGCCGGCGCCGATGGGTGGTCGTATACGGCCCGCCTCCCCGCCCGTCAACTCCCTTTTTGAACCTTCTGCGACGCTTCCGCGTCACGGGTTCGGGTGGGCGCTGCGCGACGGCTCCGGCTCCGGCATCAGCGCCGGCCGCGCGGCGCGTGACCGGTCTTGCCGCGTGGTGGACAGGATCATGCCGGCGAGAAGGGCGGCCACGCTGCCGCCGAGCGCGAATCCGAAGGCGGCCAGGAGCCAGCCATAGCCCGCCATCGAGAGCAGGAGCGATGTTGCTGCGCCGCTCAGGATTGCAACCAACGCCAGCAGCAGCATCTCGATCGTCCTTGAAGCCAGGAATGGCGACCGCACCGGCGGCGCCGATGCTTCTTCAACGAGAGTCGGAGCCATCCGTCAATCCGCCTTGACGGCAGCGCGGGGCCGGCATGCCCGCAGGAAACCTTCAGACGATCTCGATCGACTGGTCCGAGATCAGGAGTGCCGTCAGGCGCCCCGTATAGACGGCGCCCGTATCGATGTTGATCCGGTTGAAGCGGAAGTCCGGTGCGGCGACGGGCGTGTGCCCGTGGATCACGAGCAGGCCGTGATCCCGCTCCGAGGACAGGAAGGGCTCCCGGATCCAGAGGAGATCCTTCTCGTCCTGCTGATCGATCAGACGGCCAGGACGAATGCCGGCGTGAACGAAGAGCAGCGCACCGATGGTGAAGCTCACCGGCATGGCACGCAGAAAGGCGAGATGCTCCTCGGACAAGGCCCGGCGCAGCATGTCCCGCGTGGAGGCGGATCCCCCCTCCCCTGCTGGAGATGCGCAGTGATAGGCCCGGAGCGTCGCTTCGCCCCCCAGGGCCAGCCAGGGCCAGAGCGCGTCGTCGCTCTCGAGCGCCTGCAGCAGCATGAGCTCGTGGTTGCCGCGCAAGGCCACGACCATCCGCTCCCGGGCGCGGGCGATGATCCGGGCGACGACGGCGCGGCTGTCCGGTCCCCGGTCGATCAGATCGCCGAGATAGATCTCGATCGGGGTGATCCCGCGCTCCGCACTGAGGGCGTCGAGGCGGGCATGGGTTGCGGCGAGCAGGTCGTCGCGCCCGTGGATGTCGCCGAAAGCCACCACCGTGCGGCCGCCGAGGGCCGGCCAGTATTCCGGAGGTGCGGAGGGCGTGGGCCGACGCCGACCCAAGCGCGGGATGACGCGCTCGCGCCATGAAGTGCCGCCCCGGCGATCGTCTGTGCCCACGCTCGTCCTCGCCTGCCTCCGACGGAGCGCGACTGCCCCTGCGCCATCCTGACAAGCTTTAGCACGAGCGTCCCCGCCGGGAGAACGGCTCCGCGCGTACCGTACCGTCCGTAATGATTGCTGGGCTGGATCACGATCGGGAAGCGGGAGGCCTGCGCCCAGCATCCCCCGGCTCCGGCCGCCCTCCCCGTCCCGCGTTGCCATCTGGCAACCGCGCACGGACCTCTGTCGGAACGCGGATGCTCGGAAAGGCTTTGCGCGAATCAGGCAGCTTGGGCATTCTGGTTACGGCTTACAGCCGTATCAACGTCCGGAAACCGTAAATGGCCGATACGCCGCAGGACAATCCGCGAGCCGTCGCGACCGCCCGCCCCTCCATCACCAGCCTCATCGCGGCCGATGGCGGGTCCCTGTCGGCGGAGCTGAACGCGCTGCGCCGCACGCTGTTTCCGCCGGCTTCGGCGAAGCTGCTGCGCTCCTTCACCTCCGGTGAGGCCGCCCGGCTGATCGGCGTCGCGGACGGCTACCTGCGCCAGCTCTCCCTGGCGGGCAAAGGGCCGGAGCCGGAAGTGGGGCCGGGCGGCCGGCGCTCCTACACCCTCGACCAGATCAACGAGCTGCGCCTCCTCCTCGACGACGGGCCGAAGAGCAAGGGCTACGTGCCGCATCGCAGCGGCACCGAGCATTGCCAGGTGCTCGCGGTGGTCAACTTCAAGGGCGGCTCGGGCAAGACCACCACGGCGGCGCATCTCGCCCAGTACCTCGCCCTGAAGGGTTACCGGGTGCTCGCCGTCGATCTCGATCCGCAGGCCTCGCTCACGGCTTTGCACGGCTACCAGCCGGAATTCGACGTCGATGCCAACCAGACGCTCTACGCGGCGATCCGCTACGACGCGCTGCGACGCCCGCTTTCGGACGTGGTGCGCCGCACCTATTTCCCGGGCCTCGACCTCGTCCCGGCCAATCTCGAACTGATGGAGTTCGAGCACGATACGCCGAAGGCGTTGGCGGATCAGGAGGCGGAGCCGTTCTTCGGGCGCATCGCGACGGTACTCGGCAGCGTGGCGGATGCCTACGACGTCATGATCCTCGATTGTCCGCCCCAGCTCGGCTTCCTGACCCTGGGCGCCCTCTGCGCGGCGACGGCGATGCTGGTCACGGTGCATCCGCAGATGCTCGACGTCATGTCGATGTGCCAGTTCCTGCTCATGGCCTCCGATCTGCTCGGGGTGGTGCAGGAGGCCGGGGCCGAACTCGATTACGACTTCCTGCGCTACGTGGTAACGCGCTACGAGCCGTCGGACGGTCCTCAGACCCAGATGGTGGCCTTCATGCGCTCCCTGTTCCGCGACCGGGTCCTCACCCACACCATGCTCAAGTCGACGGCCGTCTCGGATGCCGGGCTGTCGAAGCAGACGCTCTACGAGATCGGCCGCGAGAGCTTCTCGCGGACCACCTACGATCGTGCGATCGAGGCGCTCGACGGGGTCAACGGCGAGATCCTCGGTTTGATGCAGCAGGCCTGGGGGCGCGGCGCATGACGACCAGGAAGGATGCCCTGCGCGCCGCCCTCACCGCCCGCGGCCGCGCGACGCCCCCGGACGAGTTGCCACCTGGCAACCCGCCCGAAGCCCCATCGGCCGAGGGCGTGGACTCGCCCGCCGGGCCCCCACGGACCGCCGTGCGCTCCGGCGCGGTCGGGGCGATGGGCCGGGCGCTCGGGCGGATCGCCTCGGCGGCGGAGGAGGCTCGCGCGATGGTCGCGGCCGGCGACCGGATCGTCGAACTCGATCCGGCCTTGATCGAGCCCTCCTTCGTGTCCGACCGCCTCGGCGTCTCGGCGGAGGACGACGCGGCGCTGATCGAGCAGGTCCGCGAGCGCGGTCAGCAGGTGCCGATCCTGGTGCGTCCGCATCCCGAGCAGGCGAACCGCTATCAGGTCGCCTACGGGCATCGGCGCCTGCGCGCCGCCCTTGCGCTCGGCCGCCTGGTCCGCGCCGTCGTGAAGCCGCTCACCGACGAGGATCTCGTCGTCGCGCAGGGCCAGGAGAATTCCGCCCGCACGGATCTGAGCTACATCGAGCGGGCCACTTTCGCGGTGACGCTGGAGGATCGCGGCTTCGAGCGCAGCGTCATCATGGCGGCCCTCTCGATGGAGAAGACGCAGCTCTCCCGTCTCATCGCGGTCGGGCGCGCCGTGCCCGCCGCAATCGTCGCGGCCATCGGTCCCGCGCCGAAGACGGGCCGCCCGCGCTGGTCGGCCCTGGTCGAGGCCCTCGCCCGCTCCGATGCCGATGCGATCGTCACGCGCACCCTCGCCTCGGACGAGTTCCGGGCCCTCGATTCCGATGCGCGCTTCGTCCGGCTCCTCACCGCCCTCACCACCGCGCCCGAGCGCGTCCGGGACGGCGGGCGTGGGCCGGACGGCGCCGTCATCGCCTGGACCAATCCGGCCGGGCGCGCGGTCGTGCGCATCGACCGCACGCCGCGCCGGACCCAGCTGACGGTGGACGACGTCGCGGAGCCCGAGTTCGGCGCCTTCCTGGTGGAATCCCTGCCGGACCTCTACGCGGCGTTCCGGGCGAAGAAGGCACGGGCGCCGGCGGAATGAGGCATCCCGGCGCCGGCGTCCTCGATGCCGGCTTGGCGGCGAGGCGGCCGGTCCGCCGCGCCCCATGAATCTCGCCGGATGTGCATTGGCTTGTCGGCGAAACTCGGCTTAGAAGCCGCCATGTGCCGTTCGAGGCGGCCGCCGGTCTTCGCGATGCTTCGCTTCCTGCTGGCTCTCACCCTGTGGTCATCGATCGGTCTGCCCGCCGGGGGGGCCGACCGGACGCGGCTCTCCGTCTATACTGCGCTCGAACCCGAGCAGCACGCGCCCGTGAAGGCGGCGATCGAGGCTGCTGTGCCGGGAGTCGAGATCGCCTGGGTCTGGGACCAGACCGGCACCATCACCGACCGGATCCTCGCCGAGCGCGCGGCGCCGAAGGCCGATATGGTCCTGGGCCTCGCCGCGACGAGCCTGCAGGTGTTCAAGGCCGCGGACCTGCTGCTGACCTACCGGCCGAGAGGCGCCGAGCGGCTGCGGCCCGCCTTCCGGGATGCCGATGACGGTTACGCCTGGACCGGGATGGACGCCTATCTGGGTGTCATCTGCTTCAACACGCAGGCCGGCGAGCGCGCGCGGCTCTCCGCCCCGGTGTTCTGGCGCGACCTGCTCGCCCCGGCTCTCAAGGGACAGATCCTGATGCCGAACCCGGTCCAGACCGGGACCGGCTATCTTCTCGTTGCCGGCTGGCTCCAATCCATGGGCGAGGCGGCCGGCTGGGCCTTCATGGACGCGCTGCACGAGAACGTCGCGGCCTATCTGCCGGTGGCGGCGACGCCCTGCCGCGAGGCGGCGGACGGCCGTTCGGTCGTCGGGCTCACCTACGACATGCGGGCGGCGACGCTGCGCGCCACGGGGGCGCCGCTGCGGATCGTGGTGCCGGCGGACGGCGTCGGCTGGGAGCTGGAAGCCTTCGCGATCCTGAAATCGACGCCGCACGCGGATCTCGCCCGGCAGGTGGCCGACTGGGCGGCGAGCCGCGAGGCGAACCTGCTCTATGCCCGCACCTTCGCGGTGGTGGCTCATCCCGGCCTCGCGACGCCGCCTCCCGACTATCCGCCCCATGCCGAGGCGCGGATGATCCGCAACAATCTCGCCTGGATGGCCGAGAACCGCCCGCGCATCCTGGCGGAATGGTCCCGTCGCTACGGCGCCAAGGCGGCTCCGCTCGCGCCGCGGGAGTAGGGTCTCGGGTGCCTCGCCCGAGGCGCTGAGCATGTCGCCGGCCTTCGTCACCACACCGAGGGAGGCGCCGGCCGACGTGAAGCTCCTCACCGAGATCCGCGATCTCCGCGCCGCCCGCCCGCCGCGCTGATGCCCGAAACGACGACGCCCGCCGGCGGAGGGTCCGCCGGACGGGCGCGCCATGAGAAGCCGATTGGGAAACGGGAAGCCGGCTTCGCGAAATGCGTGTCAGCGCATGTGGCGGCGGTAGTGGTTGTGCCGGTACATGCGGCGCTGCTGCTTCATCATGCGGTACTGGCGCGGGGTCACGCCCACCGCCGGGGCGCCGCCCGGCGCACCCATGGCGCGCTCGCGGCCGGCGAGCGGCCCGCCGGCCTGCGAGCCAGAGGCGTTGTAGGGCGAGCCGCCCTGCGCGAGGGCAGGAAGCGAGACCGCGGCGAACACGGCCGCCAGGGCAAGGGTCTTCAGCTTGGTCATGGGTCGTTCCGTCATCCGCGGCCCGTCCGCCGAGCCGCTCCGACGAGAAGACGCGCATGGCCGAGATTGGTTCAATCGTCGGCCCTAATCCAATGCAGAAATCATCGATTGGAGAAGATTCTAACCCGCCCCGCCGCCGCCCCGCGCAGGCTCTCGGCCAGGAACCGCAAGCGCGGGTTGCGCTTGATGCGGCGCTTCACCGTCACGGCGAGCCGCCCGCCGATCGCCAACAACCGGCCGCGCGGGCTCACCGGCACCAGCCCGTCCACCAGCGCGATGGTCTCCTCGCAGATCTTCGCCTTGTAATGCGCCTCGCCGACGCCGAGATCGAGGGCGAGGCGACCGCGTGCGGCCTGATCGCGGATCAGCCGGTGGAGGAGCAGGTCGCCGGGACTGAAGCGGGCGAAGGCGGGGTCCGGATCGAAGGAGGTCAGCATCCCGCTGAAGCGCCGGCCATCCGCGACGCCGATGAAGGTCGCCAGGACGCGTCCATCCGCCTGCGCCATCAGGGCATGCAGTTCGAAGGGCGCCGGGCCGGCAGGGGAGGGGAGGCAGGACGCGGTCAGGAAGTCCCGCGCGGCCGGACCGGCGAAGGGGTCGGAGAGGCCGAGCTGCGCGAAGCGGGCCGCCTTCTGGGTCAGGTAGGCCGCGAGGATCGCCTCGGCCTCCACCGGGGTCGCCGCAACGCGGTGTGTCACCGGGCCATGCGCGTCGACGAGCCATTTCTCCTTCTGACGCAGCTTGCGCCGGGCGTCGCCGCTGAACAGGCGCCGGATCGTCGCCTCCGCATCACCGTCGAGGCGCATCCCATAGGCATCGCTCGCCGAGGGCGTGCCGCCGACGGCCAGGGGATTGGCGGTTCCATCCCAGATCCGCGGCTGGTGCGCGAAGGCGAAGGCGTCGATGCCAGCGACGCGGCCGAGGCGGCGCAGGGCGGCCACGATCGTCCCGTGCGGCAGGCCCGCTGCCTCGCGGGTCGCGAAGATGGGCATGTGGAAGTTGGCGTGCGGCCCGCCGATGACCCGGGCGACCGTCAGGCCCAGCTCGCGCCGGACCGCGAAGGGCAGGAGGAGCCGGACCCGGCCGAGGGGATCGCGCAACACCGCGACGAAAGGGGAGGCCGCCTCGGCGCGCCCGATCGTCGTCATGTAGGCGGCGGCGAAGTCGAAGCGCTGATAGGGTGTCATCACCACGGCCGGCCCGGCTTCGAGTTCCCGCCAGACCGCCTCGGCGGCCGCCAGCGTCGTGAAGGCCTCCGGCGCGAGCACGACCGCCTCGGCCGCGCTCGGCCCCTTTGCTTCCGACAGATCGACCGCGAGCCCCGTCATCTCCGGACGCACCCCCATCATCCGGATTTCCCGGCCTCTTTCCGGGAGCACACTAGCCGATTGCCCATCCTGTAACGGGGCGTTTCTCACGGCATCGGTAACGAATCCTTGGCGGGACGCCGCTAGGGTCGCGACCATGCTCGCCGCCGAGACCCGTCTCCGCCTGTTCCGCGCCGGGTTCGCGACCATCGCCGCGACCCGCGCCGACCGCTGGCTCGCCCCGGCCGCGCAGGGCCTCGGCCTGATCCTGACCTTCCACCACGTGCGGCCGGAGGCGCCGGGCCCCTACGCGCCGAACCGCCTGCTCGCGATCACGCCGGATTTCCTCGACCGCGTCCTCGCGACCCTGCGCCGCCGCGGCTTCGACCTGATCGACCTCGACGCAGTGCCGGGCCGTTTGCGCCGGCCCGGGCGCCGGCCCTTCGCGGTCCTCACCTTCGACGACGGCTATCGCGACAACCTGGAACATGCCCGCCCCGTCCTGCGCCGGCACGGCGCCCCCTGGGCGCTGTTCGTCACCGCCGATTACGCGGCCGGCACCGGACGGCTCTGGTGGGTGGAGCTGGAACGGGCGATCGGCCGGCTCGACCGGGTGCGAGCGCCGGAGATCGGGCTCGACCTGCCGGCCAGGGGCGCGGCGCAGAAGGGCGCGGCCTTCGCGCAGCTCTACCGGCTGTTGCGGGCGGGGCCCGAGGAGCGGCTGCTCGCGGTGATCGCGCGGCTCTCCGGCGAGGCGGGGCTCGATCCCACCGCCATCACCCGGGAGCTCTGCCTCGGCTGGGACGAATTGCGCGCGCTCGCGGAGGATGCCGACGTCACGATCGGCGCCCACACCCTCACGCATCCGATGCTCGCCAAGCACGGTCCGGAGACGGCGCGGCGGGAGATCGCCGAATCCCGCGCCGTCATCGCGGCCCGGCTCGGGCGCGTGCCGCAGCATTTCTCCTATCCGGTGGGAGATCCGACCTCGGCCGGCCCGCGCGACTTCGCTCTCGCGGCCGAGGCGGGCTTCTCCACGGCGGTGACGACGCGGCCGGGCCACCTCTTCGCGGAGCATGCCGGCCATCTCCACGCGCTGCCGCGGGTCTCGGTCAATGGCTGCTTCCAGAGCGAGGCGGCGCTGACGGCCTTGCTCTCCGGGGTGCCGTTCCTGGCCTGGAACCGCGGGCGGCGGCTCAACGTGGCCTGAGCAGGTCTCGCAAAGGTCGCCGCCGGTTCTGCAACGAGAACCTGCGGCACATCACGAATCGAAACGGATGAAGCATCGGCACGCCGATGCAGGTCTGCTCGGATCTCAGCGGCGGCGATGACGCCCGCTCATCACCGCGAAGCTCGCGGTCTGGCGGCCGCGATGGACCCGCCGCCCGTAGCGGCGCCGGCCGCGATAGCTCGGGGCGGGCTCGGCGTCTTCCGCCGTGACGGCGGCGCTGGCGGTGGTGGCCGGCAGGCGGGCCTCGGCGGCGGCGGCGGCAGCCGCGCCCTTCATGGGGGCTGCCGGCCCGAACAGCGACAGGCACTGATTGTAGGCGAGATCGCCCCGGATGCGTTCGCAATCGGCGACCGAGCGGGGAGCGCCCTGTGCGAGGGCGGGGCCGGCAAGCGGGCCGAACAGGAGAAGCATCGCGAACGCGTGGCGCATGGGCCGGGGACTGCCTTGGTCGGGAGCGGGAGCCGGAAGGGAGCGCCCGGGAGGATCGCCGGGACACCGTAGCGGCTTGTGGCCGAGTTTTGCGGCGAAAAACCGGCCGTCGCGTCAGGCGGCGCCGCCATCCGGCCGCGCCATCCACCGGATCAGCGGCATCAGGGGAAAGATCCACAGGATCCCGAGCAGGGCATAGAGGATCGACTGCACCACCGGAGGCGTCTCGGCGATGTGGCTGTCGGCGAGCGCCATCGCCAGGGGGGCGTAGATCAGCACGAAGGCGATCATCACGATCGTGCCGATGAGCGAGCGGGTGCGGCGGCGCATCACGGATCTCCGGGGCGGGTGGGCGTTCGCCGCCCGCCTACGCGAGGCCGCGCCCGCCCGCCATGCGGCGCAATCGCGGTCTCTTGCGCGACCCGAGGGAAAGAGACCGCGGGTGCGGCACCGGCGAGCGTTGCGCTGCCCGCCCGCCCGCGCGTAGAGGCCGGCCCATGACCAGCGCCGTCCTCGCCCCTTCTGCCGCTGCCGGCTCCGCCCCCCGCTCGCGCGCCGCCTTGCGCCGCTGGCTGTTCGTCATGGCGGCCCTCGTCATCGCCATGGTGGCGGTCGGGGGCGCCACGCGGCTCACCGGCTCCGGGCTGTCGATCACCGAGTGGAAGCCGGTGACCGGCGCCATCCCGCCGCTCTCCGCGGAGGCCTGGGCGCAGGAATTCGCCAAGTACCGGGCAACCCCGCAATACGACATCCTCAACCGCGGCATGTCGCTCTCCGAGTTCCAGTTCATCTACGCCTGGGAATGGGGGCACCGCTTCCTCGGCCGGCTGATCGGGTTCGCCTTCTTCCTGCCGCTCGGCTGGTTCTGGTGGACGGGTCGGCTCGACCGGCGGCTCGGCCTCGGCCTGCTGGCCCTCGGCGTGCTCGGCGGCCTGCAGGGGGCGGTCGGCTGGATCATGGTGGCCTCGGGCCTGCAACCCGGCATGACCGCCGTGGCGCCGATCAAGCTCGCCGCCCATCTGACCCTGGCCAGCGCCATCTTCGCGGGGCTCGTCTGGCTGGCCGCCGGGCTCGACCGGGCGGCGGAGCCGGCGCTGCCGCGGCGCCTGCGCTGGAGCGCGGCGGCGCTGCCGCTCCTCGTGCTGGTCCAGATCGCGCTCGGCGGCCTCGTCGCGGGCTCGAAGGCCGGGCTCACCTACAACACCTGGCCGCTGATGGACGGGGCACTCATCCCGCCGCTCTCGGGGCTGTTCGCGGTCAAGCCCTGGATCGAGAACTTCGTCGACAACGTCGCGCTGGTGCAGCTCAACCACCGGCTCGTGGCCTACGGGCTCCTCGCCGTCGCCGCCCTGCACTGGCTCGGCCTGCGCCGCACCCGGCCGGGCAGCCGCGGGGCCAAGAGGGCAGGGGGCCTTCTCGGCCTCGTCACCACGCAGGCGGTGCTCGGCATCACGACGCTGCTCCTCGCGGTGCCGCTCTGGGCCGGGCTCGCCCATCAGGTGATGGCGATGCTCGTCCTCGGGATGGCGGTGGCGCATGCCCGCGTCTCGACCTTATCGCCGGCCTGACCACCGAAAGGTGAGGTGACCGCGCGGGTGATCGGTGCTCTCATTGGCAGCGGTGGCAATTCCGCCGCCGGCCGAGCCCGGAGCCCGCATGCGCATGACGACCGGACACGCCGACGCTTCCGCCGATGACGGCCGGCCGCCCGCCCTGCTCTGGACCTACACCCCCCGCGAACTCCTGGCCGACGGCATCGTGCACGTCCTCGGCGTCGCGCTCGCGGTGATCGGGGCCACCGCCCTCATCGCCACCGCGCTCCTCATCCGGCTCGACCCCTCCGAGCGGGTCTCCGTGGGGATCTACGCGACGGGCCTCGTGGCCATGCTGAGCGTGTCGGCGGCCTACAACATGTGGCCGGTCGGCCGGCTGAAATGGCGCCTCCGGCGAGCCGACCACGCCACGATCTTCCTGATGATCGCCGGCACCTACACGCCCCTGGTGACGCTCGTCGGCACGGGCAGCCTCGCCTGGGGCCTGCTCGCCGGGATCTGGCTCGTCGCGGTGGCGGGGGCAGCCATCAAGCTCGCGCTGCCGGGCCGCTTCGACCGGCTCGCGGTCGGCCTCTACCTCGCTCTCGGCTGGAGCGGGATGATGGCCTACGATTCGGTGATCGGCCTGCTCGCGCCCCAGGCGCTGACCCTGCTCGCCGCCGGCGGCCTGCTCTACTCGGCGGGCGTGATCTTCCATCTCTGGCGGGGCCTGCCGTTCCAGAACGCGATCTGGCACGGCTTCGTGCTGGCGGCGGCGGCCTGCCATTACGGCGCGGTGTTCCACAGCATGATCGCGGCGGCGGCGTGAGCGCGGCACCCCGCCGTCGACGATCGCCTCGGCACGAGGCCGTCCGAACGTTCCAGACGCCGTAGACGGGATCGTCGAAGAGCTGAATCCGTCCGTCAGAACGGCGAGTAATCCCCGCCATCCGTGATGGCGTCGAGGGCGCGCTCCACCGAGGTCACGGCGTCGAGCAGCATCTGCACCGTGCGCTCCGTCTCGGTCAGCGGCCGGCCGAGCGTCGCCGTGCGCGCACCGATGTCGTGCAGCTGCTCGGCGATCGCCACGAGGTCGGAGACGACCGCGGCGGTCTCTCGGGCGGACACATCGGGCGCCGGCCGGACGCGCAGGGGAATGACGTTGCTCATCGAGTCGAACTGTCGCGCAAAGCGTCGCCCGGCACCAGCGAGGAGTCGCGGCTCTCCACACAATCCGCGCAGCCGCGGCGCGGCGGCCACGGCGGCCGGCAAACCGTCCCGCGCGCGCCCGCGCGCCTTGACGGCGCCCCGATCCACCGCGAGGAGGGCCGTTCGAGCCGCCCACAGGACCGACCGATGAAGCTCCCGTCCCTCGCCGCCGCCGGCACGCTGATCGTGCTGCTCGGGGCCTGCACCAGCATGGAATCCGAGCGTTCCGCCTTCAGCGAGACCTTCAACACGCAGAACTACGTGCGTTCGAGCGACACCAACGGCACCCAGCGCCGGCCCGACGTGAACCGCGTGTTCACGCAGCCGAGCGTGCCGAGCATCAGCAACCGCGGCTTCTGAGATCGGCCGGGCGCGGGGTCCCGCGCCCGGCCCTCCGCTCATTCCCTGGCGAGCGCGTCCGCGAAGGCCGCGATGCGGTTGCGGGCGTAGGTGGGCAGGCCGGCGCTGATCGAGGTGCCGGTGTTGAACGAGGAATTGCCCATCAGCACCTGCGCCGGCAGCAGGTTGCGCAGCACCGGCACGCGCTCGTACTCCTTCTTGCGGTCGAGCACGTCGGCCTTGATGCCGAGCGCCATGTAGGCGGTCACCACCGTCTTGTTCGGATCATTGCTCACCGGCTGCACCACCGCCAGGAACTTGCCGAAGCGCAGGATCTGGTTGACCCAGAAGATGTTCTGCTCGAGCGCACCCGCCACCGGCGCCTCGATCCTGGTCAGGCTCGCGAGCTTGGCGGCCTCCTCGGGCGGCAGCGCCCGCAATTCGCTCTGGAACGAGACGAACTCGGCGATCTTCTTGCCGCCCTCCTCCAGCTTGTTGGCGAGCTTGACCCCGAGCGGCAGCTTGCCTTCGAGGTCGTAGCGCGACTCGATGCAGAGCGCCTCCGGCGTCCCGCACCAGGGCCGGTCCGGCCGCCGGGCGAAGGCCGCCTGCGGGTCCTTGGTCGGCGTCACCTCGGCGGCGCTCAGGGCCTTGTGCTTGATCGCCGGGTCCATCCGGCCGAGGAAGGCGAGGGAGGCGAAGCGCTTCAGGTCGATCTTGTCGGGCGCGCGCGGCACCACGAAGCGCGCCTCGGCGAGGTAGACCTTCAGCACCTCGTGGCGCGGCTTGGCCGAGCCGTTCAGCGTCACCGTGTAGCTCGGCTCGACGTAGTCCGGGTAGGGGGCGAGCACCGCCTTCTGCAGCGGCTGGGTGCGGCTCCACTCGGCGAAGGGCGTCAGCCCGCTCTCGGGGCTCGACGGGTTGTCGCGGTGATCGGTGAACGCGATGGTGTTCGGCGCGATCGCCCCGGCCTCGAGGCCGGAGACGCTCGGCACGTCCTTGGTGCGGTACTCGGCGAGGGCGGGGCTCGCCGCGAGGAGGGCGAGGAGCGGCACGGCGAAGCGGGCCGTCAGGCTGTGGCGCACGGGGGAAGCTTCCTTGGATGGGGACCGGGACGATGCGGCCCCGGGGTCATACGGTTTCCGGATTATCGCTTCGCGATGCGGAAACCGGCCTCGCTCAGGCGCCGCGCGGGCTCGTGATACGGTTTCCGAAAGTGATCTTCCGGAAACCGTATCAGTAGTTCGGATCTTCGCCGAAGAGATAGTCGGGATCGCGACGGCGCGGCCGGCGATAGACGTCGTCGTCGTCGCCGAAGGGCGAGCGAGCCGAGCGGCCGGGCCAGAGCGGCTCGGGGGCCGGCACCGGCTGGGCGCGGCGGATCGGCGGCGCACCGCCGCCGAAGAGCTGGCGACCGAGTTCGGCGAAGGGATCGTACTGGTCGTCCTCCGGGCGGCGGACGTCGTCGGAGCGCCCGCCATCCAGCGCGTCGCCGTCGCGATCCGCATCGGGCCGCATGGCGTAGAGCGATTCCTGCGGGACGAGGCGGTACTGCGTGTCGGCGAGCCGCCCATCCGGTTGCAGGCGGAAATGCTCCGTGAAGCCGCCGCCCGCCACCCGGCGCCCGGAATAGAGGTCGATCGTGGCGTCGGCGATCAGCGGCTGCGCCTCGGGGCTCGGCGGGGCGAGGGGGGATTTCGGCACCCCGTTCGCCCAGGCGGCCTGGAGGATCTGCCCGAAGACCGGCACCGCGAGGTGCCCGCCGGTCTGGCCGCGGCCGAGCGTGCGCCGCCGGCCGTCCGCGTTGTCGTAGCCGAACCAAACCACGATGGTGATGTCGTTGGTGAAGCCCGCGAACCACGCGTCGTTCTCGTCCTCCGAGGTGCCGGTCTTGCCGGCCACGTAGGGGGCGAAGCGCGCGAGCGCCGCCGCGGTGCCGCGCTGGGTGACGCCCTGGAGCAGGCTCTTGATCTGGTAGAAGGCGACCCGGTCGGACGAGCCGATGCGGGCGAGCGGCCGGTCGGCCCGCTTGTAGACCACCGCATCGCCCTGCGAGACGGATTCGAGGGCGTAGGGGCTCGGCCGCGCGCCCTCGTTGGCGATGGCCGCGTAGAAGGCCGCGAGGTCGATCATCCGCACCGGCTGGGCGCCGAGCACGAACGGATAGTAGCGCTCGCATTCCGCGTAGAGCTGCGCTTCGAGGGCGATGTCGCAGACGCGCTGGAGGCTCTGCTCCGGCTTCTCCGCGATGCCGCCGCGCAGGAGCTGCGCGGTGACGAGGTTCTTCGAGTGTTCGAGGCCGCGGCGCAGGGTGATCGGCCCCGCGCCGCCGCCCTCGTAGTTCTTCGGCGACCAGGACTGGCCGACGCCGCCGATCGGCGGCAGGGTCACGGCCGCGTCCATCACCAGGGTGTTGGGCTGCAGGCCGGCATTGAGCGCGGCGAGGTAGGTGAGGGGCTTCAGCGTCGAGCCGGGCTGGCGGACGCTCTGCGTCACCCGGTTGAGCTGGCTCAGCGGGTAGGAGAAACCTCCCGCCATGGCGAGGATGCGCCCGGTGCGGTTCTCCAGCACCAGGGCCGCCCCCTGTACCTGGGGCTTGACGCGCAGGTCTGCCCGCGGCGCGCCCTTGCCCTCGCGCAGGGACACCCGCACCACGTCGTAGGGGACGAGCTTGCCCCGGGCCTGGCCCGGGTTGAGGCTCGCCACCCGCCCGTCCGCGAGGCCGACGCGGGGATTGGCGCCCTTCGCGCCGGTGTCGAGCACCACCGCCAGGGGCCAGTGCACGTCGTAGAGGGGCGCGCGGGCCGATTCGAGGGCGCGCTGCCAAGCGGGTTTCGGCCCCGCGGGCTTCGCAGGGACGGCCTTGGCCGCCTTCGCGGATCTGGCTCCCTTGGGAGCCGGAGCGGGGGCCGGCGCGGGTTCCGGGGCCGGGGCGGGCGTCGGCGCGGCGGCGGCCTCGATGCGCTTGACCGCGTCCGTGAGGTTGAACTCGGCCCCCTCGAAGCGGGCGCGGCCCGTCGACGCCTCGTAGCGCGACAGGGCTTCCTGGAGGATCGATTCCGTCGCGCTCTGGAGCCCCGCATTCAGGGTCGAGCGCACCGTGTAGGCGCTCGCCGTGAGCGAATCGAGCCCGGCGAGGGAGCGCGCCTCGCGGCCGAGGTGATCCACGTAGTAGAAGCCCGCCTCCTGGCGGGTGCGCTCCAGCGGCACGAGGCCGAGATCGCTCTTGAGGGCGGCATTCATCGCCGCCTCGTCGATCACGCCCTCCTCCTTCATGCGGGAGAGCACGTAGGCGCGCCGCTCGCGCGCCCGGTCGGGGTAGCGGTCGGGGCTGTAGTAGTTCGGGCCCTTGGGCATGCCCGCGAGCAGGGCCGCCTCCGGCACGCGCAGGTCCTTGACCGACTTTCCGAAATAGCTGCGCGCGGCCATCTCGATGCCGTAGGCGCCCCGGCCCAGATAGATGCCGTTGAGGTAGAGGCCGAGGATCTCGGGCTTGGTCATCGCCTGCTCGGCGCGGGCCGCCACGATCATCTCGCGGATCTTGCGCTCGTAGGTGACGTCGTCGCCCACCGAGAGGTTCTTCACCACCTGCTGGGTGATGGTGGAGCCGCCCGCCGGCCGGCCCGGTGCGGCGAGGTTGCCGATGAAGGCCCGGATCACCCCGCGCTCGTCGATGCCCCGGTGGGTCTCGAAGCGCTTGTCCTCGGCGGCGATGAACGCCTTCTGGACCATCGGCGGGATCTGGCCGATCGGCACGCCGATGCGCCGCCCGTTCGGCTCGGCGGTCTCCGAGAAGCGGTTTCCGTTCCCGTCGAGGATGGTGCTGACGCCGGGCAGCTTCAGGGTCTTGAGCGCGTTCGCGTCCGGCAGACCCTCCACCGCCTTGTTGTAGAACTCGATCACGGCCTTGGCCTCGAAGGGCGAGTTCGGCGGGTTCTCGCCCTTGCAGAACTGCTTGTAGCTCGTGTTGAGCTCACCGATGTCGAGGCCGTGCAGGATCTTGGACTCGCCCGCGATCGCCTTCGGATCCTCCATGGCGGTGGAGATCAGCTCGTCGAGGTTGATGTCCTCGATGTCGAAGGCCTTGCGCATGTGGGCGCAGCCGTCGCGCAGGATGCGCACCACCTCCGGTCCGTCCCGGGCGGGGTCGAACTGGGTGCGGATCGCCTCGGGCCGGGTCGTCGCCTGGCTCAGCGTCAGCGCGGTGGCGAAGAGCTTGATGAGGATCGCGTTCATGTGCCTTGAGCCCGGCCGGAGGGGCTGTTGCGCCAGGGAACGGCCGGGGACCTGAAGGGGACGTGTACAACGCGGCTCTTTTAAGGTCAGGCCCCCGTTCGGGGAACCACGGCCGGACGGGGGCCGTTCGATGGACAGGGCGTCCTCCGCCGGGCCGCGGAGGGCCCGGCCCGGGGCTGCGAGAGGCCTGCGCGAGAGCCTGCTGCTGCTGTGCGCGAGACCTGCGATGGACGTTTCGATCCGCCAGCGCGCCGCCTATGCCCGCCACGTGGCCTTCCGCGCGGGCACGCACGATCCGGCCCTCATCCGCGCCTTCGCGACGGTGAAGCGGGAGGATTTCTGCGGGCCCGGCCCCTGGGTGGTGATGAGCGAGGCCGGCCCCGAGACCGTTCCGGCGGACGATCCCGGCGGCCTGTCCCGGGACGTGCTCGTGGCGCTGCTGCCGGGGGAGGGGATCAACAACGGCGAGCCGGGCCTGCACGCCATGGCGCTCGCGGCGGCCGCCCTGCGGCCGGGGGAGCGGGTGGTGCAGGTCGGAGCCGGCGGCGGCTACTACACGGCGATCATCGCGGAACTGGTCGGCCCCGCGGGCCGGGTGGATGCCTACGAGGTCCAGCCGGAGCTGGCCGCGCGGGCGGCGGCGGCGCTCCGCGGTTATCCCCAGGTCGCCGTTCATGCCGGTTCGGGGGCGGCCGGCCCGCTGCCGCAGGCCGATTTCGTCTCCGTGAATGCGGGGGCGACCGAGCCGCTCCCCCTCTGGCTCGACGCCCTGTCGGACACGGGCCGCCTGATCGTGCCGCTGACCCCGGACCGGGGCTGGGGCGGGCTCCTGTTCGCGCGCCGCCGCGGCCCCGGCCATTCGGCCGCTCTCCTCGATGCGGGCTTCCTCTCCCGGACGCTGTTCGTACCCTGCCTCGGCGCGCGCACCCCGGCGGGCGCGGCCCGCCTCGCCGCGGCCTTCGCGGGCGGCCGGATGGAGGCGGTGCGCAGCCTCCACCGCGGGACCGAGCCCGACGGGAGCGCCTGGGTGGCCGGGGAGGGGTGGTGGCTGTCGGTGCGGGAGGCGGACGCCCCGGCCTGAGGGCCGGTGCGGGTCCAGGGCCCGGGCGAGGCCGGGGCGCCTCCGATCCGGAAACGGCGTGGATGGTCGGAGTGATGCGTGCCTCTCCGGCGCATCCGGGCTACATAGGCTGCGAGACGTCAGCCCCCGGAGCCCCATGCCGAGCACGCCCCGCGCCGCCATCATCCCGGTCACGCCCTTCCAGCAGAACTGCACCCTGCTCTGGTGCGAGGCGACGAAGCGCGCCGCGGTGGTCGATCCGGGCGGCGACCTCGAGCGGATCCTCGCGGCGGTCGAGAAGGCCGGCGTCACGGTCGAGAAGATCCTCCTCACCCACGGCCATATCGATCACGCGGGCGGCGCCGCCGACCTCAAGGAGCGCCTCGGCGTGCCGGTCGAGGGGCCGCACATCGCCGACAAGCCGCTCCTCGACCGCCTGCCCGAGGCCGGCGCGGCCTATGGACTCGACGGCGCCCGGGCGGTGACGCCGGAGCGCTGGCTCGCCGAGGGCGACGCGGTGACGATCGGCGACCTCACCTTCGACGTGCTGCACTGCCCCGGCCACTCGCCCGGCAGCGTGGTGCTGGTGAGCCGCGAGGCCCGCTTCGCCCAGATGGGCGACGTGCTGTTCCGCGGCTCGGTGGGGCGCACCGACCTGCCGGGGGGCGACCACGAGGCGCTCATCACGGCGATCAAGACCAAGCTCCTGCCGCTCGGCGACGACCTCGCCTTCATCCCCGGCCACGGCCCGACCAGCACGATCGGCCAGGAGCGCCTGTCCAACCCCTTCCTGCAGTGAGCGCGCGATCCATGGAGCTTCGTCCCCTCGGCCGTTCCGGCCTCTCCGTCCCGCCGCTCTGCTTCGGCGGCAACGTCCTCGGCTGGACCGCCGACGAGCCGACCTCCTTCGCGCTCCTCGACCGGCTGCTCGCGGAAGGCTTCACCTTCATCGACACCGCCGACGTGTATTCGCGCTGGGTGCCCGGCCACAGCGGCGGCGAATCCGAGACGATCCTCGGCCGCTGGATGAGGGAGCGCGGCTGCCGCGACCGCATCGTGCTCGCCACCAAGGTCGGCATGGACATGGGAGATGGGCGCAAGGGGCTGAAGGCCGCCTATATCGAGCGGGCCGTGGAGGATTCCCTGCGCCGCCTCCAGACCGACCGCATCGACCTCTACCAGTCGCACGAGGACGATCCGGAGACGCCGATCGAGGAGACGCTCGGCGCCTACGACCGCCTGATCCGCGCCGGCAAGGTGCGGGCGATCGGCGCCTCGAACTTCTCCGCCGCGCGCCTTCAGGAGGCGCTCGACGTGGCCGCCCGCACCGGCCTGCCGCGCTACGAGAGCCTGCAACCGGAATACAGCCTCGCCGCGCGCCAGGGCTACGAGGCGGAGCTGGAGCCCCTCTGCCGCCGGGAGGAGATCGGCGTCATCTCCTACTTCTCCCTCGCGGCGGGCTTCCTCACCGGCAAGTACCGGGAGGCCGGCGCCGCCGCCGGCCGCGCCCGCGAGATCCGGGTGTCGCCCTATCTCAACCCGAAGGGCTTCGCCCTGCTGCGGGAGATCGACGCGGTGGCCGAGGCCCAGGGAGCGACGCCCGCCCAGGTGGCGCTCGCGTGGCTCGTCGCCCGGCCGGGCCTCACCGCGCCGATCGCGAGTGCGACCTCGCTGCCCCAGCTCGACGAGCTGATCGCGGGCGTGCGCCTGACCCTGGATCCGGCCGCGATCGCCCGCCTCGACGCGGCGAGCCGGGACGGCATTCGCGCGTAGGGCAGCGCCCGATCGCGTCGCGACCGGTCGTTGCTCTGAGCCTTTGGTGTGACGCGCTTCCTTTCCCCGAACCGGCCTCCACTCCGGCGGGAAGCGCTCTCGGGTACGGCTCCCTTAACCGGCCGCTGCGAAGACTCGGGACGGGCGCCCCTGCGGCGCCCGAAACCGATGCAATCTCAAGGCGGAATGCTTATCTAGGCATCCAAGAGAGAGATGGTACGGCGGCGCTCTGCGACGCGTGTCCGCGACCAGCGCCCGCCCGCTCAGGAATCGACATGGCCGAACCCGCCCGCGACCTCACCCCCGACACCTACGGCGCCGACTCGATCAAGGTCCTCAAGGGCCTCGACGCGGTACGCAAGCGTCCCGGGATGTATATCGGCGACACCGATGACGGCTCGGGCCTCCACCACATGGTCTACGAGGTCGTCGACAACGCCATCGACGAGGCGCTGGCGGGCCATGCCACTCTCGTGACCGTGACCCTCAACCCGGACGGCTCCTGCACGGTTTCCGACAACGGCCGCGGCATTCCGACCGACATCCATCCGGAGGAGGGGGTCTCGGCCGCCGAGGTCATCATGACCCAGCTCCATGCCGGAGGTAAGTTCGACCAGAACTCCTACAAGGTTTCGGGCGGCCTGCACGGCGTCGGCGTCTCGGTGGTGAACGCGCTCTCCACCTGGCTGCGCCTGCGGATCTGGCGCAGCGGTCAGGAGCACGCGATGGAGTTCCGCCACGGCGACGCGGTGGCGCCCCTTGCCGTGGTCGGCCCGGCCGGGGACCGGCGCGGCACGGAGGTCACCTTCCTGCCGAGCACCCAGACCTTCTCGATGGTGGAGTTCGACTACGCGACGCTGGAGAAGCGCCTGCGCGAACTCGCCTTCCTGAATTCCGGGGTGCGCATCGTCCTCACCGATGCCCGCCATGCCGAGCACAAGCGCGAGGAACTGGTCTACGAGGGCGGCGTCGAGGCCTTCGTGCGCTATCTCGACCGCACCAAGACCCCGCTGGTCGCCCAGCCCGTGGTGGTGCGCGCCGAGCGCGACGGGATCGGCGTCGAAGTCGCCCTGTGGTGGAACGACAGCTATCACGAGACGGTGCTGCCCTTCACCAACAACATCCCGCAGCGGGACGGCGGCACCCACATGGCGGGCTTCCGGGCGGCGCTGACGCGCCAGATCACCGGCTACGCGGAATCCTCCGGCATCGCCAAGAAGGAGAAGGTCTCGCTCACGGGCGACGATTGCCGTGAGGGGCTGACCGCCATCATCTCGGTGAAGGTGCCGGACCCGAAGTTCTCCTCGCAGACCAAGGACAAGCTGGTCTCGTCGGAGGTCCGGCCGGTGGTCGAGAACGTGCTCAACGAGGGCCTGTCGAACTGGCTCGAGGAGCATCCCTCCGAGGCCAGGACCATCGTCGGCAAGGTGGCGGAGGCGGCCGCCGCCCGCGAGGCCGCCCGCAAGGCCCGCGAGCTGACCCGGCGCAAGGGCGCCCTCGACATCGCCTCGCTGCCCGGCAAGCTCGCCGATTGCCAGGAGCGCGACCCGTCGAAGTGCGAGATCCTGCTGGTGGAGGGCGATTCGGCCGGCGGCTCGGCCAAGCAGGGCCGCGACCGCACCTTCCAGGCGGTGCTGCCCCTGCGCGGCAAGATCCTCAACGTGGAGCGTGCCCGCTTCGACAAGATGCTGTCGAGCCAGGAGATCGGCACGCTGATCACGGCGCTCGGCACCGGCATCGGCCGCGAGGAGTTCAACCCCGACAAGCTGCGCTACCACCGCATCATCATCATGACCGATGCGGACGTGGACGGCTCGCACATCCGCACGCTGCTCCTCACCTTCTTCTTCCGGCAGATGCCGGAACTGATCGACCGCGGGCACCTCTACATCGCGCAGCCGCCGCTCTACAAAGCCGCGAAGGGCCGCTCGGCCATCTACCTGAAGGACGAGCGCGCGCTGGAGGACTACCTGATCGACGGCGGCATCGAGGGAGCCACGCTGCGCCTCACCACCGGCGTCGAGTTCGGGGGAGCCCAACTCCGGGCGCTGGTCGACGAGGCCCGCGGCGTGCGCCAGATCCTGCACGGTCTCCACACCCGCTACGACCGCACCGTGGTCGAGCAGGCGGTGATCGCGGGGGCGCTGCGCCCCTCCGTGGCCGAGGATCCGGCCCATGCCGAGGCGGTGGCCGACGAGATCGCCCAGCGGCTCAACGACATCGCGGACGAGATCGAGCGTGGCTGGGAAGGCGAGGCGAAGGACGGCGGCTACGTCCTGTCGCGGACCCTGCGCGGCGTACGGCAGGTGGCGGTGCTCGACGAGGCGCTGATCAACTCGCAGGAGGCGCGCCGGCTCGACGAGCGCGCCGACGCCCTGCGCCAGATCTACGACGCTCCCGCGACCCTGGTGCGCAAGAGCGAGGAGATCGTCCTGCACGGGCCGGTCGCGCTGTTCGAGACCATGATGGCGCTCGGACGCAAGGGCCTGCAGCTCCAGCGCTACAAGGGCCTCGGCGAGATGACCGCCCAGCAGCTCTGGGAAACCACCCTCGACCGCGACGTGCGCTCGCTGCTGCAGGTCAAGGTCAAGGACACGACCGACGCGGACGACCTCTTCGTCAAGCTGATGGGCGACGTGGTGGAGCCGCGCCGGGAGTTCATCCAGGAGAACGCGCTCAACGTGGCGAACCTGGACGTGTGATACGGTTTTCGGAAGATCACGTCCGGGAACCGTATCACAAGCCCGCGCGGCGCGGAGCAAGGCTCCGCGCACCCCTGAGCGAAGCCGGTTTCCGCATTGCGAAGCAATCAACCGGAAACCGTATGAGCCGCCGCCGGCCTGTCTGGCATTCCCGCGCTCCCTCAGCATGAGGGGGTGGGCGGGTTCCAGCACCCGGTCGCCGAATCGCTTTCGGAACACGCGGGATCCCGATCCGTCGAACCGGGATCAGGGCGGCCCGAGGCGGTTCCTCACGCCATCCACGAGGCCCCGCCCGATCGCCGCCTGCATGGCGCGCGAGCCCCGGTCGCGCACCAGATGGGCGGCGATCCGCAGGGGCAGCGAGACCAGCGCCTTCACCTTGAAGGAGGCGGGCACGTGCCCGAGCCGCATCAGGGCGAGCTGGTTGCGGATCATCGTGTAAACCCGCCGCGGCGGCTGGTCCGGCACCAGCAGGCCGAGGGGCAGACGCATCACGCCGCGGCCGAGCGCGTGGGTCATCGGCACGCCCGCGGCCATCCACACCGAGAACCCTCGGGCCCGCGCCCGCAGGCACCACTCGGTGTCGATCGCATCGATGAAGAAATCCGCCCGGAAGGGACCCACCGCATCGAGGACCTCGCGGCGGATCAACGAGCCGGACGAGATGGCGAAGGACACCGGAACGAGATCCCGCGGGCCCGCCGCGCCGTCCCGCGGCGCCCGCATGGGAGCGTTCTCCCCGCCCAGCGGCTGCGGACCGATCAGGGCCGGGCGCTCGCCCGCGGCGTCGAGGGCGATGAACCCCGCGCGCAGGGCCGCGACGCACCCCGCCCCGGGCAGGCTGTCCTGATCGAGGAGGAGGACGAACTCGCTGCGACGGATCCGGGCGTGGCCGGCGATGGCGTTGTAGGCGCTGCCGAGGCCGACATTGCCGGGCGGGCGCAGGACGCTAAGCAGGGCCGGTCCCGCCACCGCGCGCAGGTCCGACTCGAACGCCTCCGGCACGGCGGAATTGGCGTAGATCACGACTTCGCCGACCTGGGGGGCGATGGCCGTCACGAGCCGCAGGAGCTGCGCCCGGTCCGGCTCGTAGACGACGATCCCCGCGAGCACCCGGTCGGCATCCATGCGGCCTCCTCGTGGCTGCCGGCCCTGCCGCGACGCAGCGGACCGTGGCCCGGCTCTAATCCGGCACCGTCACCCGATCCAGCCCCTCCGGCGGCTCCGGGAATTGCGGGTTCATGGCTTCGAGCGTGTCGGCGATGCTGCGGGCGACGACGAGGTTGCGGAACCACTTCTGATTGCCCGGTACCACGTACCAGGGCGCGTGATCGGTGGCGCAGCGCGTCAGCGCGTCCTGGAAGGCGGCCTGGTAATCGTCCCAGGCCTCGCGCTCGACGAGGTCGGACGGGTCGAACTTCCAGCGCTTGGTGGGATCCTCCAGCCGGCTCTCCAGGCGGCGCTTCTGCTCGTCGCGGGAGATGTGCAGGAAGAATTTGAGAACCGTGGTTCCGGACAGCGTCAGCAGCCGCTCGAAATCGTTGATCAGGTCGTAGCGTTGGCTCCAGACCGGCTCGGGCACCAAGCCCTTGACGCGCACGATCAGCACGTCCTCGTAATGGCTGCGGTTGAACACGCCGATCAGGCCGCGGCCGGGCGTGTACTGGTGGTAGCGCCACAGGAAGTCGTGATCGAGCTCCTCCCGGCTCGGCGTCTTGAACGACCACACCCGGCAGCCCTGCGGGTTCACGCCCTCGAAGACGTGCCGGATGGTGCCGTCCTTGCCGCCGGTATCGATCGCCTGCAGCACCACGAGCAGACTGCGGCGATGCTCGGCGTAGAGCCGCTCCTGGAACGACTGGATCCGGGCCCGCTCCACGGCGAGCGCGGTCTGGGCCGCCGCCTTGTCGGCGTCCTTCGGCGCGTCGGGATCGACGGCCGCCAGCGAGAAGGCCACGCCGGGGCGCACCACCGTGAGGCCGGGCCCGGCCACGGGCCGCGCGGCCTCGTAGGCATCGATCGAGCCGGGGCTTCTCGCCTCGAAGCCGGGTGCCGCTGCGGCCCAGGCTGAGGAGGAGGGGTGCGGGCCGTGCGGGACGGTCTCGGCCTTGCTGTTGCGCTTCTTCTTCGACATGGAGCGTGGGGGTGAAGGGAGAGGGCGATGTCGACGATAACGGAACCGCCGAGGTCCCGTTCCGCCAAGTGCCGGGGTGGCAGGTGGGAGAGCGGCCGGTGCGGGGGCGTGCGATGAGCCGCCCCGCCCTCTACTTCGTCCGCCACGGCGAGACGGACTGGAACGCGGAGGGGCGCCTGCAGGGCCAGCGGGACACCCCGCTCAACCCCCGCGGCCTCGCCCAGGCCGCGGGGGTGGGGGAGACGCTCCGCTTCCTGCTCGGGGAGCGGGCGGGCGACCTCGCCTATCTGGCGAGCCCGCTCACCCGGACCCGCGCGACCATGGAGACCCTGCGCGGCGTGCTCGGGCTCGATCCCGCCGCCTACGCCACCGATTCGCGCCTGGTCGAGATCGGCTTCGGGGCCTGGGAGGGGCGGACGTGGCGCGACCTGCGCGACGCCGACCCGCGAGCCTACGCGGCGCGCAACCGCGACCGCTGGGGCCATTGCCCGCCCGGGGCGGGCGCGGAGAGCTACGCGATGCTGCTCGACCGCGTGCGCCCCGTCCTCGACGGGCTCGCCGGGCCGACCGTGATGGTGGCGCATGGCGGCGTCGCCCGCGCCGTCCTCGTCGCCACAGGCCACGCGACGACGGCCGAGGCGCCGCACCGGGACATCTGGCAGGGGCGCGTGCTCGTCATCGATGCGGCGGGGCATCGCTGGGTCTGATGCTCCGCGATCATCACGGGCCCGATCCGATCCGGAGCCGCTCAATGCCGGCGGGTGGACGGGGAGGCCGGGGAAGCGGTAAGTCACCGCGGCTTTCGGCCGCCCGCCGGCGTGATTCCTCGTCCGGGTGACCTTGGGCCAATGCGTCGCGGCGGGCCGCCGCATCACCGCCTTGAACCGCCGTCACCGACCCCCGTCACGAGCGTTGCCTCGCCGCAAGATCCTCTACTTGAGCAGGACGCCGCCCAACCGGGACGGCCCGCATCGGCCCGGGGCCGTGGAGCAGAGCATGAGTCAGACCGCCGGGATCGTCCGCCCGACCTCCGACGAGAGCGCCCGCATGGCGGTGCTGCGCGGTCCGGTGCGGCCGGATCTCCTCCGCGACGAGGTGCTGGCCGAGATCTTCCGCGACTCCGCCGCGCGCCGCGCCGGCCACACTGCCCTGATCGACGGCGCGCATGCGCAGCGCACCCGCCTGTCCTACGCCGAGGTGGACGCGCGCTCGGACGCGATCGCGGCCGGGCTCGCCGCCCGCGGCATCGGCCCGGGCGACGTGGTCGGCCTCTGGATGGCCCGCGCCCCCGACCTCCTCATCGCGCAGATCGGCATCACCAAGGCGGGCGCCGCGTGGCTGCCCTTCGACGCCGAGGCGCCCGCCGACCGCGTCGCCGTCTGCCTCCAGGACGCCGCGGCCAAGGCCCTCATCGTCTCCGACGCGCTCAAACCCCGGGCGCCGGCCGGCACTCCCGCCCTGACCCCGGCCGAGGCCGCCGCGGGGGCGAGCGGCCCCGCCCCCGACCTGCGGGCCGCCGGCCTCACGCCGGAGCACCCGGCCTACCTGATCTACACCTCGGGCTCGACCGGCGTGCCGAAGGGCATCGTCATCAGCCACCGCAACATCTGCCACTTCCTGCGCTCGGCCAACGACCTCTACGGGCTCACCGCCGAGGACGTGGTGTTCCAGGGCGCCTCGGTGGCCTTCGATCTCTCGATGGAGGAGATCTGGGTCCCCTACCTCGTCGGCGCGACCTTGTTCGTGGCGAGCCCCGCCATGATGGGCGATGCCGAGGCCCTGCCCGGCATCCTCAACGAGGCCGGGATCACGGTGCTCGACACGGTGCCGACCCTGCTCGGGCTGATGACGCAGGACGTGCCGCGGCTGCGCCTCATCCTGCTCGGCGGCGAGGCCCTGCCCGAGCCGCTGGTCGCCCGCTGGGCGACCCCGAACCGGCGCCTGTTCAACACCTATGGGCCGACCGAGGCGACGGTGGTCGCCACCGCGGCCGAGATGCGCCCGGGCGACCCGGTCACCATCGGCGGGCCGATCGCCAACTACACCTGCTACATCGTCGACGAGCGCTTGGCGCTGGTCGGCCCCGGCGTGCAGGGCGAACTCCTGATCGGCGGCCCCGGCGTCGCCGCGGGCTACCTCGCCCGGCCGGAACTCACGGCGGAGAAGTTCATCGCCAACCCCTTCGGCGGGGACGGTGCGGACCCCGTCCTCTACCGCTCGGGCGACGCGGTCTCCCTCGATCCCCAGGGGCGCATCCTCTTCCACGGGCGCATCGACGATCAGGTGAAGATCCGCGGCTTCCGGGTGGAGCTCGGCGAGATCGAGGCGCGGATCCGGGCCCAGGCCGGCATCGCCCAGGCCGCGGTGGTGCTGCGCCAGGACGACGGCGTCGACCGGCTGGTGGCCTTCCTCGTGCCCGAGCGTGCCGCGGTGCTGGAGACGCAGCGCCTGCGCGCCCAGCTCGCCGAGACCATGCCACCCTACATGGTGCCGGGGCATTTCGAGGTGGTGACGTCGCTGCCGATTCTCGCCGCCTCCGGCAAGGTCGACCGCAAGGCCCTGCGGGCGATGGAACTCGCCACCCCCGCCCCGACCGGGGAGCAGGAGGAGCCGCGCAACGAGACGGAGGCGGCGCTCCTCGCCGCCGCCAAGCGCGTCTTCGGCAATGTCGCGATCCCGTTCGAGGCGGATTTCTTCGCCGATCTCGGTGGCCATTCGCTGCTCGCCGCCCGCTTCGTCTCGGGCGTGCGCGAGGCGCCGGCCCTCGCCTCCATCACCCTGCAGGACGTCTACGCGCACCGCACGCTCCGGGCGATGGCCGACGACCTGATCGTCCGCACCGGCGGCGTCGGCGCCGAGATGGCGGTGCGCGACCTCTCCTTCGCGCCGCCGCCGCTCCTGCGCCGCTTCCTCTGCGGCCTCGCCCAGGCGGTGGTGCTGCCCTTCGTCATCGCGCTCGCCACGGCGCAATGGCTCGGCATCTTCGTCACCTACCTGCTGATCACGGGCGGCGATCTCGGCTTCTTCGCCGAGATGGCGGTGCTGCTCCTCGTCTATATCGGCCTCAACGCCGTGACGGCGCTGATCGCCATCGCGGCGAAGTGGCTGCTGCTCGGGCGCACCCGGCCGGGGCGCTACCCGCTCTGGGGCAGCTACTATTTCCGCTGGTGGCTGACGCAGCGCCTCACTCCCCTCGTCCACATCAAGTGGCTCCAGGGCTCGCCGATGATCCGCATCTACCTGCGGCTCCTCGGCGCCAAGGTCGGCGACGACGCGGTCGTCTCGGACATCGACATCGGCGCGGCGGACCTCGTCAGCATCGGGCACGGCGCCTCGCTCGGCGGGCGCCTCGTCATCGCCAACGCGGAGATCGTCGGCAACGAGCTGGTGATCGGCCGCGTCTCCATCGGCGACAACGTCTCGATCGGCACCTCCTGCGTCATCGGCCACGGGGCGCGGATCGAGGATCACGCCGAGATCGCCGATCTCACCACGGTTCCGGCCGGCACCCTGGTGGGCCGGGCCGAGATCTGGGACGGCTCGCCCGGCCGCAAGGTGGGCGAGGTCGACCTCTCGGCGAGCCCTGAACTGCCGCCGGTGTCGCGGGAGCGGCGGGCCGCGTTCTTCGTGATCTACGCGGCCCTGCTCGCGGCGATCCCCGCCGTCGGCCTGCTGCCGATCTTCCCGGCCTTCTACATCTTCGACCAGATCAGCGATTCGCTCGCCACGCTGACCGACGTCGACTACCACTTCTACCTGCCGCTCCTGACCTGGCCGACCGCCATGCTGATGACGGCGGGCACGGTGGGGCTGATCGCGCTGATCCGCTGGCTGGTGCTGCCGCGGCTGCGGGCGGGCCGCTACCCGGTCTATAGCGGCGTCTACCTGCGCAAATGGGCGGTGGCGCTCGCCGCCGAGGTGACGCTGGAGACCCTCTCCTCCCTCTTCGCCACGGTCTACATGCGGGCGTGGTACCGGCTGATGGGGGCCGGCATGGGCAAGGGGGCGGAGATCTCCACCAACCTCGCCGGGCGCTACGACCTCGCGGAGGTGGGCGAGCGCAACTTCATCGCCGACGAGGTGGTCTACGGCGAGGAGGAGGTGCGCCACGGCTTCATGCATCTCGACCCGGTGCGGACCGGCGCGCGGGTCTTCGTCGGCAACGACGCGGTGGTGCCGCCGGGGGCGGTGATCCCGGACGACGTGCTGATCGGCATCAAGTCGAAGCCCCCGGCCAACGACCGCATGGGGCCGGGCGAGACCTGGTTCGGCTCGCCGCCGATCAAGCTGCCGACCCGTCAGAAGGTCGATCTCGGCCAGCGCCAGACCTTCGATCCGGGGATCTGGCCGCGGGTCGGGCGCGGCGTGTTCGAGGCCTTCACCTCGTCCTTCTCGCCGATGCTGTTCATCACCTTCGCGATCATCGCCATCGACTACGTGTTCTACCCGGCGATCCTGGCCGGCGACTGGGGCGGGCTGGCGGTCAGCTTCGTGGTGACGGGCGTGGTGATCGCGGTGCTGCAGACCCTCGTCGTCATCGCCGTGAAATGGCTGCTGATGGGCGTCTACCGGCCCGGCATGCACCCGATGTGGTCGTGGTGGGCGATGCGCACCGAGGCGGTGGCGGTGATGTACTGGGGCCTCGCCGGCAAGGTGCTGCTGGAGCACCTGATGGGCACGCCCTTCCTGCCCTGGGTGCTGCGCCTGTTCGGCACCCGCACCGGCCAGGGCGTCTGCATGCTCTCCACCGACATCACCGAGTTCGACTGCGTGACGATCGGCGACTTCTCGTCGATCAACCGGATGTCCGCCCTCCAGACCCACCTCTACGAGGACCGGGTGATGAAGGTCGGGCGGGTGGTGCTCGGGCGCGGAGTGACGGTGGGCGCCTTCGCGACGGTGCTCTACGACACCGATGTCGGGGATTACGCCCGCCTGCGGCCGCTCACCGTGATCATGAAGGGCGAGGCGATCCCCGATGATACGGAGTGGGAGGGTTCGCCGGCGGTGCCGGTGGTGCATGCGGCGCCGTAGGGTGGGCGCGAAGCCGTCCGCGACCCGCAGTCCGGTCGGCTCGCCTCGGCGCGGTTCCGGCTGGGAAAGCAGACCTGGGAGCGACTATCCCAATCGGCTTCAATGAGGGCCGCGGGCGGCCCTCCATAAAATCGACCGAGCCTCGGCCTTTGAGGGCCCGCCCCTACCCCGCACCCCGCCGCACCCGCTCGGCCGACACCCGCGCCCGGGCCGCCACCTCGTCCGGGGCGGGCGGATTCGCCGGGTGGTGGCTCAGGGAGAGCGGCGTGCGCAGCTTGCCCGGCCGGCCGCTGCCTTCGGTCGAGAAGTAGAACTCGCCCGCATTGAGCTTGCCGATATCGCCGCCGCTGCCGCCGCGGGCGATCAGGATGTCCTGTGCCGCCCCGATCGTGGCCGGGCTGCTCTGCCGGCCCAGGAACTGCGTGGTGCAGTTCGACACGATCTGGTTGTGGATGCCGCGCGGCACCTGCGTGGCGACGATCATCCCGAGCCCGTACTTGCGGCCCTGCGCCGCCAGCTTGAGGCCGCTGCCGAGGCTGAGCGCCTGCCGCTGGGCGGGCAGGAAGATCTGCGCCTCGTCGACCACGTAGAGCAGGCCCCGCGGCGACGGATGCTTCTTGATCCAGCCGAACAGGGTCATCTGAAGCCGGTTGACGAAATCCTCCCGGCCCGCCTCCGAGGCGAGTCCCGACAGGTTGATCACCGAGATCCGGGTGCGGCTCCGGTCGGGACCGTGGAACAGCAGGGCCGGGTCGATCACCGCGCCCTCGGCCCGCAGCAGCGGATTCGTCGCCACCGCGGCGTGGAGCTGGTCGGCCATGCCGGCGGCGAGCTTCTCCGCGTTGCTGATCCGGCTCACGCCGTCCGGCAGCTCGGCGAGGAGCCCGGTGAAGGCCGCGAGGTCGCCGCCGCCCCGGCTCGCGAACAGGCGCAAGGCATCCGCCAGCACCCCGCGCTGGAGTTCCCGTCGGGCGCCGGCCAGAGGGCCCAGGGTCTCGGCCGCCATCTCGACCGCCTGCGCACGCTCGTCGCGGTCGTCGCCGAGCCCCGAGAAGTCCGGCATCACCGAGAGGAACAGCGGATTGCCGGCGTGCAGGCCGGGTGTCCAGACCACGACCTCCACGTGGTCCCGGTAACGCGCCGCCTTGGCGTCGTCCTCCGCCGTGAACTGGGGCGGCCGCTCGGGCCAGGGATCGCCGAGCCGCGAGAGGTCGTTGTTCGGGTCGATCACGATGGCCGGGATGCCGGCGAGCGCCGCCTCCTCCACGAGGCGGCGCAGCAGCACCGTCTTGCCCGAGCCCGAGCCGGCGATGATGGCGGTGTGCCGCGGAAGCAGCGCTGTGGCGAGCGCCACCGGCTCGGCTTCCGGCGTCATCCGGCGGCCGACCGGGATCGCGTCCGGCGGCGTGGCCGGCGCGGGCGGGGTCGGCTCGCGCGGTGCGGGGGGTGCGGGTGCGCGCTCCGGGGGCGTCGGGACGACGGGAGGCGCGACCGGCGCCTCCGCTGCCGGCTCGCCGCCGAGGCCGATCGCCCGGAAGAAGGCGAGCCCGTCGAGGGGACGCTCGCTCCGGAGCCAGGTCTCGAAGGCGCCGAGCCGGGCCTGGGCGGCGGCTTGGCTGCGCAGGTCGCGCAGGGCCGCCAGCGTCCGCAGGTCGTCGTCCGCCGGGTCGATCAGCAGGCCGCCGGCCTTGGTGAAGGCCTCGACGAGCTGGCGCGTCTTGGCGCCGCTCGGCAGCGCGCCGCGCCGCACCAGCACCAGCTCCCGGTCGGGGATGCGGGTCGAGATACCCGACGCGGTGAGGGCCGCCCGCAGCCGCGCCTGGAAGGCGATGGCGTTCAGGTGCGGCAGCGCCCGGTAGCAGACATGCCGCTCGCGGTCGTTCTCGGCGTGGAAGATGAAGGTGAGCCGGCCGTGCAGCGGCGGGATCCTCTGGTCGGGATCGCCCTTGTTGACGATGTCGACCTCATCCTCGGGCTCGGCCTGGAGGGCGTAGAGGTCGAAGGCGTCGCGCAGGAGGGGCCCGAGGGCGCCGTCCTCGTCGAGGAGGCCGGTGATGTCGGCCGCCTTGCGGGCGGCGGCGAGGTCGAAGCCCGGGTCCTGAGGACCGGTCACCGTCGTCGTGGTGATCGCCGCGAGGCTGTCGCAGCGGCTGACGGCCCCCTGCTCGATGCAGGCGCGGCGGAAGGCGTCGCAGCGCATCAGGATGGTGCGCGGCATCATGCCGGAGGCGGCAGCACCCGCGATCGCCGCCTCGCTGAAGGGCCAGGACGGCGAGGGCGGCGTGAAGCCCACCTCCGCGTAGGCCGGCGCCAGCCGGTTGACGATCAGCGCGGTCGCGGCGGCGCGGTCGTTCATGCCGACGAGGCCGATCGCCGCCTCGAAGCGCTCGATCGCTGACTGCATGCCCTGCTCGCGGATTCGATCCCACGAGTCATGCAGACAGGTAATCACCGTGCGCCCGCGATGGCGGACGTCGTGCAGTGCGAGCAGGCCGGCGGCGAGGACGGCAGCGAGGCTGGGGCCGGGCTCGAAATCGTCGGTGGTGGTGATGCTGGCGGGGCTGACCAAGCCGTCGATCTGGTCGACGGCGACCAGGGTCGGACCGGCGAGGCTCATCACCCAGGACATCCCGGCGACCAGCTCGGCGGCCGGCGGCGGCGGGCTGAGGAAGCCGAGAGCCTTGCGCGCCTCCTCGTCGGCATCGTGGCCCTGAAGCCACGCATGGGCGAGGCCGACCGCGCTCATGTCGTTGGCGCGCAGGAGGCAGAGGGCGCGGAAGACGTCCTGATGCTTGAGCGCCCGGGCCATGTCGAGCCGCATCAGCGCCTTCACCAGCAGATCGACGATGCGGCGGGCGTCGATGTCGGGCGTGTTGAAGGCCTCGTCGACCTGCTGCTCGACGTTGAAGCGCCGCGCCACCCCGGCGAGCACCGCCTCGAACTGGCGGCGCCCGTCCGGCATCTCGTGCAGCAGGGCGGTGAGGTAGCTCAGGGCGGTGCTGCGCCAGAAATCGGTGAGGCCGAGCACGTCGAGCAGGACGAACCAGCCCCCCGACCGCCAGACCTCCCGGCGCATCTCGCCGACCAGATGGGTCTTGCCGATGCCCGATTGGCCGACGAGGACGCAGCCCTTGGGCCGATCGTCCGAGGTCTTCGCCCGCTGGTGCAGGTCCCTCACCAGCCCGGCGACGAGGTGGCTGTTGGGGCCGGGGTCGGCCGGCGTGTCGGTCCACACGCTGTCGAGCGTGCGCACCCAGTCGAAATCCACCCGCTGCAGGGCGTCGAGGGCGTTGGTCATGCCTGGATCCACAGGAGATGGAAGGCTTCGCCGGCTGGGCTGAAGGCGGCCTCGCGCTCGGCGGCGTCGATCGCCCGCGGATCGGTGATCTGGCCGAGCCGGGCGGTCTTGTCGCCCGCGAGGATGCGGGCGAGCCCGGCGTCAACGGTGGCGCGGTCGAGATCGGCCAGCTCCGCCCGCAGCCGGCTCAGCCGCACGGATTCCGACTTCCGGCCCTCCGTGAGCGCCAGATAGGCCGCCTCGATCCGCGTCCGCAGGGCTTGCGGCCCCGGCGGCTTGGGGCGCTTGGCGGCGCTTCTCGCGGCGGGCGCCTTCGCGACAGGCTCCGGTTCGGGAGCCTGTCCGATCAGGTCGGCCAGCGTCGCCCCCGTCGCGTCGAGGTGGCGGTGGATCAGTCCCAGCCAGTCCTGAAGCACGCGGGCATTGTCCGGCAGCGGGTCGCGCAGGTGCTCGCCGGCCCAGCGCCAGCCCTTGTCGGTGACCGTGAGACGCAGCGAGCGCCCCTGCTTCGCCGCCGCCAGATAGCCGTTCTCGATCAGCGCCTCGCGGTCGAGCTTCTGGATCTTCGGCCGGATCTCGCTCTGGAGCGCGCGGCCCTGCCGGCCGAGCAGGCACCATAGGATCAACCCCCGCCGGGGCGTCAGCGTCTCGCTCATCCGCACAAGCCTCCTTCCGCCCGCCGGACCCGCACCACCGCGCGGATCTTCTCGACGGCCCGTTGCAGGTCGGTCTCGACCTGCTCGTTGGTGATGCGCAGCACCCGATAGCCCGCGACCAGCAGCTCGTAGTCGCGATGGCGGTCGTTGCCGAAGGTCGGGTCGGTCCGATGCTCGGGACCGTCGAGTTCCACCACCACGCGGCCCGCGCGCCAGAGCAGGTCCACGCGCGGCGCCCCGTAGCCGGGCAGGGGCACGGTCTCGTTGGCGGAGAAGAGCGGGCCGAGTTCGGGGTCGCGCCGCAGGGCGGCCTCGATCCGCTGCTCGGTGGCGCTCGCCGGATGCGCCCGGGACGGCCGGGCGAGGAAGCGGGCGCCCGCCGGCTCGGGCGGCGGCGCGACCGCGAGGGCGCCGTAGAGGATCCGGTCGTAGGGCGGGGCAGGCGGGGGCGGCACCGGGCAGGCGATGACGCAGGCCGCGCCGTGCCCGAGCGCCCATTCGAGGGCCGCGATCACCGGCGCCGCCCGCGCCGGCGCGACCGGATCGATGCCGGCGGCCAGGATCACGCCCAGGGGATCGACCGCGCCGATGAGCTGGCGCAGCTCGAAGGCCGGCGCGGTGCGCCGGAAGCGCGGCGGGCGCCCGGCGGCGGCGCATTTCATCGCGGCCTTCAGCCAGGGGCCGGAGACGGGGAATGCCGCGGGAGGATCCTCGCCGCCGTGCCAGCGCGGCCAGAGGGCGAGGGCGAGATCCGCCAGATCATCGAGCAGGCGCGCGATCACCGCGTCGGCGCCGGGCCACGATTCGGCGGGCAGGGCCAGGACGCTGCGGCTGGGCGCGCCGCAAGCGAGCAGCCTGCGCACCCCGTCCCGGTCGATGCCGGTGAGGACGAGGCGCCGGCCCGGTGCCAGATCGGCGATCCGCCCGACGATCCCCGCGGGTGCGATGGTGGGCGGCGTCACGGCCGCCCCGTCCCGACATCGCCGATCGCTGCGCGCCGCACGGAGCCCGTCTCCCCGACCGGCCGCAAAGTCAGCTTGGCCGGTCCGAGGGCTATCGTTACCGAACCTCAAGTCGTTCGGCAATGCGGGATGGCAATTGAAAGTGGCGGCGCCGACCGGGGCCGGTGCCAGCCGTCAGACCGTCTACGCGGCCTCCTCGTCCTTCTTGCCGAGGCGCTTGTCGAGGTAGGTGTCGACCGTCTGGGTCAGCTCGTCGACCTTGCCGTCGAAGAAGTGGTTGGCGCCCTCGACGATCTGGTGCTCGATGACGACGCCCTTCTGCGTCTTCACCTTCTCGATCACCGGCATCACCTCGCGGGCCGGGGCCACGCGGTCCTCCGAGCCGTGCACGAACAGGCCCGAGGAGGGGCAGGGGGCGAGGAAGCTGAAATCGTAGCGGTTCGCCATGGCGGCGATGGAGATGAAGCCCTCGACCTCCGGCCGGCGCATCAGCAGCTGCATGCCGATCCACGAGCCGAAGGACACGCCCGCGATCCAGCAGGCGCGCGCCTCCGGGTTGACCGCCTGCACCCAGTCCAGGGCCGCGGCGGCATCCGACAGCTCGCCCGCGCCGTGGTCGAACGAACCCTGGCTGCGCCCAACGCCGCGGAAATTGAAGCGCAGGGCCGCGAAGCCGCGATTCGCGAACGTGTAGAAGAGATTGTACACGATCTGGTTGTTCATCGTGCCGCCGAACTGCGGGTGCGGATGCAGCACGATGGCGATCGGGGCGCCCCTCTGCTTCGGCGCTTGATAGCGCCCTTCCAGGCGGCCGGCCGGACCGGCGAAGATGACCTCGGGCATTCACGGACCTTTCGGGCTCGACGCTCCGGACGATCGTGGGTGCGGCGCGAATGCATCCGTCAGGCGCGAGCCTTGACTCGGGGGTTGGCTCCCCTACAAGCACCCTTAGAACAGTTCTATTGCGTTAGAACAATTCTAAAAAGAGGGGCCGGCACATTCGCGGGCCGCTCGCCAGCCGCTCGGCAGCGTGCAGAACGCGTGTTTCGACCGCGCCTTAGCACGTCCCCCCGGGGGCAAGGCAAAGGAAATCGGCAAGGGCATCGCGACGTGCAGGCAGGAGACCGCGTCTATCTCGACCACAACGCCACCGCGCCCGTGCGGCCCGAGGTGGCGGAGGCGGTCGCGCGCGCGCTCCTCGACCTGCCGGGCAACCCGTCCTCCGTCCACCGGGAGGGCCGGGCGGCCCGCGCGGCGCTGGAGAACGCCCGGGCCCAGGTCGCGGCCCTCCTCGGCGCGGCGCCCGCCCGGGTGACCTTCACGAGCGGCGGCACGGAGGGCGCGAACGCGGTCCTGTCGGGGGCCCTGCGACGGCAGGGCGCGCCGGCCCCGACGCGCCTCCTCGTCGGGGCGAGCGAGCACCCTTGCGTGCTCGCCGGCCATCGCTTCGCTCCGGAGGCGACGGAGCTGCTGCCGGTCGACGCGGAGGGCGTGGTCGATCTGGCGCATCTCGAAGCCCGGCTCGCCGCGCTCGCGGGCGAGAGCCTGCTGATCTCCCTCCAGGCGGCCAACAACGAGACCGGCGTGCTCCAGCCCCTCGGCGCGGTGGTCGCGCTCGCACGCCGGCACGGGCGGGCGCTGGTGCACAGCGACGCGGTCCAGGCCGCCGGGCGGATTCCTTTGAATTTCGCCAATTCCGGTCTCGACGCCGTGACCGTCTCGGCGCACAAGCTCGCCGGGCCGAAGGGGGTCGGCGCCGTGGCGCTCGCCGCGGACGTCACCCTCGATCCGGTTTTCGTCCGCGGCGGCGGGCAGGAGGCGCGGCTGCGCGGCGGCACCGAGAACCTCGCGGGCATCGTGGGGGCGGGCGTCGCGGCGGAGATCGCCGGGCGCGACCTCGCCGCGGAGGCCGCGCGGCTGACGGGCCTGCGCGAGGCCTTCGAGGCGGCGGTCCTGGCCCGGGCGCCCGAGGCCGTGGTCGCGGGAGCGGGTGCGGCCCGGCTGCCGAACACCGTCTGCCTCGCGGTGCCGGGGCTGGAGGCGGCCACCGCGCTCATCGCCTTCGATCTCGGCGGGGTCGCGGTATCGTCGGGCTCGGCCTGCGCCTCGGGCAAGGTCGGGCGCTCCGCGGTGCTGGCCGCCATGGGCGTCCCGCCCGCCCTGGCGGCCTGCGCCCTGCGCATCAGTTTCGGGTGGACCAGTCGTGAATCGGACAGGGACCGGTTCCTGACGGTCTTCGATCGGCTGCTGGCCACCCTATATAAGCGTCGGGAGAGGGCGGCGTGATCGCGCGCCCCATACCGGCCGTGTCATCAACCCGCGGCCCTTGAAGCCGTCAGCGGTAGGAGACGGGAATGCCTGCAGTGCAGGAGACGGTCGATCGCGTTCGCGCTATCGACGTCGATCAGTACAAGTACGGGTTCGAGACCACGATCGAGATGGAGAAGTCCGAGAAGGGCCTCTCCGAGGACGTGATCCGCTTCATCTCGGCCAAGAAGGACGAGCCGGAATGGATGCTGGAATGGCGGCTCGACGCCTATCGCCGCTGGCTCACGATGAAGGAGCCGGAATGGGCGCGGGTGTCGTACGACAAGATCGATTACGACAATCTCTACTACTACGCCGCTCCGAAGCGGAAGGCGGCGCAGTCGCTGGATGAGATCGACCCCGAGATCCTGAAGACCTACGAGAAGCTCGGCATCCCGCTGCGCGAGGTCGAGGCGCTGGAAGGCATCGCGCCCGAGAACCGCGTGGCGGTGGACGCCGTGTTCGACTCGGTCTCGGTGGCGACCACCTTCAAGGCCGAACTCGCCAAGGTCGGCGTCATCTTCATGCCGATCTCGGAGGCGCTGCGCGAGCATCCGGACCTGGTGCGCAAGTACCTGGGCTCGGTGGTGCCGGTGACCGACAACTTCTTCGCGACGCTGAACTCGGCGGTGTTCTCGGACGGCTCGTTCGTCTACATCCCGCCGGGCGTGCGCTGCCCGATGGAGCTGTCGACCTATTTCCGCATCAACGAGCGCGACACGGGCCAGTTCGAGCGCACGCTGATCATCGCCGACAAGGGCTCCTACGTCTCGTATCTCGAGGGCTGCACGGCCCCGCGGCGCGACGACAACCAGCTCCACGCGGCCGTGGTCGAGCTCATCGCCCTGGACGACGCCGAGATCAAGTACTCGACGGTCCAGAACTGGTACCCCGGCGATGCGCAGGGCCGCGGCGGCATCTACAACTTCGTGACCAAGCGCGGCGATTGCCGCGGCGCGAACTCGAAGATCTCGTGGACGCAGGTCGAGACCGGCTCGGCGATCACCTGGAAGTACCCGTCCTGCATCCTGCGCGGCGACGGTTCCCGGGGCGAGTTCTACTCGATCGCGGTGTCGAACGGCATGCAGCAGGTCGATTCCGGCACCAAGATGATCCATCTCGGCAAGAACACGACGAGCCGGATCATCTCGAAGGGCATCTCGGCCGGCCGCTCGCAGAACACCTACCGGGGCCTCGTCTCGGCGCACAAGAAGGCGGCGAACGCGCGCAACTTCACGAACTGCGACTCGCTGCTGATCGGCGACCAGTGCGGCGCGCACACGGTGCCCTACATCGAGTCGAAGAACGCGAGCGCCGTCTTCGAGCACGAGGCGACCACCTCCAAGATCTCCGAGGACCAGCTGTTCTACTGCCAGCAGCGCGGCCTGTCGGAGGAGGAGGCGCGGGCGCTGATCGTGAACGGTTTCGTGCGCGACGTGCTCCAGCAGCTCCCCATGGAGTTCGCGGTCGAGGCGCAGAAGCTGATCTCGATCAGCCTCGAAGGCTCGGTGGGCTGACGCGGGATCCGCGTCGCCGATGGCCGACCGCACCCGCCCGCCGCCGGGGTCCGCCCCGCCGCGGCGGGCGCCGTTCCATTCGTGATCCGTGGACGATCGCGGCCCTTGATCGCGGCCGCTCGTCCCGACCTGACGGTGACAAGACCATGCTCGAAATCAAGAACCTCGTCGTTCAGATCGAGGACAAGCGCATCCTCAACGGCCTCGACCTCACCGTGAACGACGGCGAGGTGGCCGCCATCATGGGCCCGAACGGCTCGGGCAAGTCGACCCTCTCCTACGTGATCGCCGGCAAGGCGGATTACGAGGTGCTGGAGGGCGAGGTGCTCCTCGACGGCGAGAACATCCTGGAGATGAGCCCGGACGAGCGCGCCGCGGCCGGCGTGTTCCTGGCCTTCCAGTACCCGCTGGAGATCCCGGGCGTCGCCACCATGAGCTTCCTCAAGGCGACCCTCAACGCGCAGCGCAAGGCCCGCGGCGAGGAGGAGCTGTCGACGCCGGACTTCATGCGCCGCGTCTACGCCGCCGCCGACACGCTGGAGATCAACCGCGAGATGCTCAAGCGCGCGGTCAATGTCGGCTTCTCCGGCGGTGAGAAGAAGCGCATGGAGATCCTGCAGATGGCGCTCCTGGAGCCGCGCTTCTGCGTCCTCGACGAGACCGATTCGGGCCTCGACATCGACGCCTTGCGCATCGTCTCGGAGGGCGTGAACGCCCTGCGCGACCCCAAGCGCAGCTTCCTCGTGATCACCCACTATCAGCGGCTCCTGAACCACATCGTGCCCGATACCGTGCACGTCATGTCCCAGGGCCGCGTCGTGCGCTCGGGCGGCAAGGACCTCGCCCTCGAGCTCGAAGCCAGCGGCTACGCCGAGTACCGCAGCGCCGAGGCCGCGTGACCATGGCGGAGATCACCACCCTGCGCACGGCGGCCGAGACCGCCCTGTCGAAGCTGTTCGAGGTCCGGCGGATGAAGCTGCCCGGCTCCGGAATCGCCCGCGAGGAGGCTTTCCGCTTCTTCGAGGCGGCGGGCCTGCCCCATCGCCGGGTCGAGGCCTTCAAGTATTCCGACCTGCGCGCCGCGCTCCGCGAGGCCGCGCCGCCGGCCGAGGCCCCGACCCCGGAAGCCGCCCGCACCGCCGTGATGAAGGCGGAGGGCTTCGCCACCGTCGAGGCGGCGCGGCTCACCTTCGTCAACGGCCACCTCGTCCCGGCCCTCTCGGATCTCGGCGCCATGCCCGAGGGCGTCGAGGTGGTGCCGCTGGTCGAGGCCCTGACCAAGGGCCACGCGCTGACGGCCTTGTTCACCCCCGTCGCCCAGGCGCGCGAGAACCCGATCTACCAGCTCAACACCGCCTTCATGGCGGATGGCGTGCTGATCCGGGTTCCGGCCGGGCTCAAGGTCGAGCGGCCGGTGCATCTGCGCTTCGTCGGCACGGGCACGGAGGCCTTCTCCACGGCCACCCGCACTCTCGTGGTGCTGGAGGAGGGGGCGGAGTTCACCCTGTTCGAGAGCCACGAGGGGCCGGCGGGCGTCGCCTACCAGCCCAACGACGCCCTCGACGCGGTGATCGGTGACGGGGCGGTGCTGCGCCACACGCGCCTCAACCGCGAGGGCCGGGACGCGGTCGCTCTCTCGACCATCTCGGTGAAGCTCGGCGCCAAAGCCCACGTCGAGACCGTGAACGTCGCGGCCGGCGCGGTCTTCTCCCGCCACCAGATCAACCTGCTCTTCGCGGGCGACGACGCCACCGCCACCGTCAACGGCGCCACGATGCTCGGCGACGGGCAGCTCGGCGACTCGACCCTGCTCGCCGACCACGCCGCCGTCGGCGGCGTCAGCCGCGAGCAGTTCAAGACGGTGATCGACGGCGACGCCACCGGCGTGTTCCAGGGCAAGATCATCGTCCAGCAGATCGCCCAGAAGACCGACGGCAAGATGAAGTCGGACTGCCTCCTCCTCACCGACGAGGGGCAGATGATGAACAAGCCGGAGCTGGAGATCTTCGCCGACGACGTGGCCTGCGGCCACGGCGCCACCTGCGGCGCGCTCAACGACGATCTGCTGTTCTACCTGATGGCGCGCGGCCTGCCGCGGGTCCAGGCGGAGGGGCTCCTGGTCCAGGCCTTCCTGGGCGAGGCCATCGAGGCGATCACCCACGAGGGCGCCCGCGAGGCGATGATCGCGATCGTGGAGAACTGGCTCGCCGCGCGGCGGTGAGCTTTCGTCGCGCGAGGGGGCGCGGGGCCCCTTTCCCACCCGGGAGAGGGTAATCGCGCTCCCCGCGACGACCGCCGTTCCACCATCATCCCGCCCTCGCGAGGGGGCCGGACGCCTGACCGAGAAAGCGTGACGCGATGAACGCACCCGTCCTCCCGCCCTACGACGTCGCGGCGATCCGGGCCCAGTTCCCGATCCTGTCCCAGACGGTCTACGGCAAGCCGCTCGTCTATCTCGACAACGCCGCCTCGGCCCAGAAGCCGAAGGCCGTGATCGACGCCATGACGAACGCCATGGAGACGGCCTACGCCAACGTCCATCGCGGCCTGCACTACATGGCGAACGCCGCCACCGAGGGCTTCGAGGGTGCGCGCGAGACCACGCGCCAGTTCATCAACGCCCGCTCCACCGACGAGATCATCTTCACCCGCAACGCCACCGAGGGCTACAACCTCGTCGCCTCGTCCATGGGCTGGGCCGGGCTGATCGGGGAGGGGGACGAGATCATCCTCTCGATCATGGAGCACCACTCCAACATCGTGCCCTGGCACTTCCTGCGGGAGCGCCGCGGCGCGGTGATCAAGTGGGCGCCCGTGGACGACGAGGGCAACTTCCTCGTCGAGGAATACGAGAAGCTGTTCACGCCGCGCACCAAGATGGTGGCGATCACCCACATGTCGAACGTGCTCGGCACGATCACGCCGGCCAAGGAGATCGTGCGCATCGCCCACGCGCACGGCGTGCCGGTGCTGCTCGACGGGGCCCAGAGCGCCGTGCACCAGACCATCGACGTGCAGGACCTCGACTGCGACTTCTTCGCCTTCACCGGCCACAAGGTCTACGGGCCGACCGGCATCGGCGTGCTCTACGGCAAGAAGGAGTGGCTGGAGCGCCTGCCCCCCTACCAGGGCGGCGGCGAGATGATCCAGACGGTGACGCAGGATTCTATCACCTACAACGAGCCGCCGCACCGCTTCGAGGCGGGCACGCCCGCGATCGTCGAGGCGGTGGGCCTCGGGGCCGCGCTCGAATTCATGATGGATCTCGGCCGCGAGCGGATCGCCGCCCACGAGGCGGCGCTGACGGCCTACGCGCATGAGCGCCTCGGCGCCATGAACAGCCTGCGCATCATCGGCCGGGCCAAGGGCAAGGGCGGCGTGATCTCCTTCGAGATGAAGGGCGCGCATGCCCACGACATCGCCACCGTCATCGACCGCCAGGGCGTGGCGGTGCGGGCCGGCACCCATTGCGCGATGCCGCTGCTCGGCCGCTTCGGCACCACCTCGACCTGCCGCGCCTCGTTCGGCCTCTACAATACCGCCGAGGAGGTCGATGCGCTGGTCGCCGCGCTCGCCAAGGCCGAGATGATGTTCGCGTGAGGGAGACCCTTTCGAAAGCGGCCGAGCGCGGCGAGGCAGACTTGCGCTGGCGCGCCAGCGCTTCGTCCGCTTAGGCTCTTGGTGTGTCGCAGGTTTTTGTCGCAAAACCGGTGGCCACTTTTGCGAAACCTGCTTAGATCGATGATCATACGCATGTCCGGGCGGAGAGCGGTCTCCGCCGCTGTTGGTTGGACATGTTCCAGGGACCGCCGATGACCGAAGCTAATCCCGAGACCGGCTCCGCTCTTCCGCCGGAGGAACTCGACCGGCTCACCGACGGCATCGTCGCCGCGCTGAAGAGCGTCTACGATCCGGAGATCCCCGCCGACATCTACGAGCTCGGCCTGATCTACAAGGTCGATATCGGCGACGACCGGCACGTGCGGATCGACATGACCCTCACCGCCCCGGGCTGCCCCGTCGCGGGCGAGATGCCGGGCTGGGTCGAGAACGCGGTCTCGGCCGTGCCGGGCGTGCAGGGCTGCTCGGTCACCATGGTGTTCGACCCGCCGTGGGACCAGAGCCGGATGTCCGACGAGGCCCGCGTCGCCCTCGACATGTGGTAGCCGCCCCTCCTTCCAAGCGCCTCTCGCCGAGCCCCTCCCTTCGGCGACTCGCCACGGTCTCCGGCCGGGCGTAAGATCCTGCCGGGGCCCGAGCGGTCCCTGGGACCGGAACGAGATGCGGCGGATCCCGCCGCGAGCGGGGGGCTGTCGTGTCGGATGTGCTCGCGCCCGATGCCGCACCGGGGATACCGGCCGTTCTCCCGCTCGCCACGCTCGCCGGCTCGCCCCTGCCGACGCTCCTCCTCGGGGAGGGCGGCACCATCCGCTTCGCCAATGAGGCCGCGGCCCGCGCGCTCGGCGAGGACCCCGCCGCGCTGACCGGGCAGGCGCTTCCCGCCCTGGCCGGGGAGACGGAGGCCGCCGGGCTGCTCCGCGCCCTGCTGCGCGCCCCCCAGGCCGCCACCGCCGAGATCCTGCTGCGGCGGCGCGACGGCTGCACGCTGTGGGCGGCGCTCTACCTCACGGCCGCGGGCAGCGGATCGGATCTGCGGCTCGTCCAGTGGACCGACATGTCCCGCTGCCGCGACGTCGAATCGGCCCTCGGCCAGGCGCAGAGGCGCGAGGCGCTGGGCCAGCTCACCAACGGCGTCGCCCACGAGTTCAACAACCTGCTCCAGATCCTCGTCGGCTACGTCGACGGGCTGAAGCGCCGGCTCGGCGAGCATCCCGATCCGTTCGTGCAACGCGCCCTCAGCCGGGCGACGGACGCCGCCGAGCGCGCCTCCACGCTCACCCGCCATCTGCTCGCCTTCTCGCGCAAGCACCGGCCCGAGCCGCGCCCGGTCGATCTCAACGCCCTGCTCGCGGCCTATGCCGGGCGGGCGAGGGCGATCCTCGGCCCCGCTATCGCCCTCGACCTCGACCTCGACGAGGCCCTGTGGCCGGCCTGCCTCGATCCGGTGCAGACCGAGCTGATCCTCCAGATCGTGCTCACCAATGCCCGCGAGGCCATGCCGGCGGGCGGCCACGTCACCATCACCACCGTCAATCACGGCGGCGAAGGGGTCGCGGCGGACGGGACGCTCGGCCGGCACGTGGTGATGAGCGTCGCCGATACCGGCAGCGGCATGCCCCCGGAAGTGCTGGCCCGGGCCCTCGAACCCTTCTTCACCACCCGCGAGCCGGGCCGTGGCACCGGGCTCGCGATCCTGAACGCCCTGATGAAGCGCCAGAACGGCTCGGTCGGCTTGCGCAGCACGCCCGGCGAGGGCACGCTCCTGCGTCTCACCTTTCCGGCCGCCGAGCTGCCGCGCCCGCGCCTGCGGCCCGACGGCTGACGAAGAACCCTGCGGGGTTAATCCTTTCATCCGAAAAAATTTCGTCCTGGCGAAAGTTCTCCGCGTCGGGAATTCTCGGGCCGCGGAGCCAGCAGACTTCCGCAGCGGCGCGATCCGCCGTCCCTTTTACTGCGCAGGGCGCCTCCCCATATCCCGATGGGGCGATGAGCGCCCGAGTAGACTGCGTGAGGCGATACGAACCGATGATGACCACCTTCACCCGCAACCGCCGGACGGCGGCGGCCCTCGGCCTCGCGGCCCTGATGGCCGTGGCGACGACGGCCGGCGAAGCGCGTCCGGGCGGCTCGTCCAGCATGGGCTCGCGCGGCTCGCGCACCTACTCCGCGCCGGCGCCCACCACGACGGCTCCCGGCATGGCGGCGCCGATGCAGCGCTCGCAGGCGACGCCCGGCCCGTCGATGAACAATCCGGGCTTCGGTCAGGCCGCGCCGCAGCGCCGCTTCGGCGGCGGCTTCTTCGCGGGCCTGCTCGGGGCCGGCCTCCTCGGCGCCCTGCTCGGCGGCGGCTTCTTCGGCGGCCTCGGCGGCATCGCGTCCTTCCTCGGCTTCCTCATCCAAGTGGCGCTGCTCGTCGGCCTGGTGATGCTGGCGGTGCGCTTCTTCCGCCGCCGTCAGGCCGAGCCGGCCATGGCCGGCGGCTACGCCCGCTCGGGCCCGGCTCCCGATCCGCGCTCCGGCATGCCGGGTCTCGGCGGCCTCGGAGGCGGCTCCCGTCCGGGGCCGGGACCGAACCCGGCCCAGCCCGATCAGGTCGGCATCGGCCCGGCGGATTACGAGGCTTTCGAGCGCACCCTGACCCAGGTCCAGCTCGCCTATGGTGCCGAGGACGTCGCCGCGCTGCGCCGCCTCGCGACGCCCGAGATGGTGGGCTACTTCACCGAGGAGTTGCAGGCCAACGCCGCCCGCGGCGTGATCAACCGCATCTCCGACGTGAAGCTCCAGCAGGGCGACCTCTCGGAAGCGTGGCGCGAGGGCCCGACCGACTACGCCACCGTCGCCATGCGCTACAGCCTGCGCGACGTGACGATGGAGCGCGGCTCCGGCCGGATCGTCGCCAACGGCGATCCCGAGGCGGTCGAGGTCTGGACCTTCCGCCGCGACCGCGGCGGGCCCTGGATCCTCTCGGCGATCCAGCAGACCCGGTAAGGCCGACGCGCGGGGGGCGCCCCCGCGCACCCCGGACAGAGGGGCCTCGAGGCCCCTCTGCACGTCCCGTTCATCGATGCCGGTCACGCTCCGCACACCGGATCCTGCTTTAAGCTGGTCCGGATCTCGGCGGAGGGAAGCGGTGATCCTCGGTATCTGGCTCGATCAGCCCGTCTGGCTGATCTTCGCGCTCCTCGCGGCCGTCTTCGCCGTCGCGATCCTGCTGATCCGGCTCATCCTCGTCGCCCCACCCACCCGGGCCTTCTGCCTCGGCCTCGGCGGCGTGGTGGCCCCGTTCTTCGGCAGCGTCTCGGTGCTGCTGGCTTTGCTGACCGGGTTCGTCGCGAACGACGCCTGGGAGCGGCAGCGGCAGGCGGTGCGGGTCGTGCAGTCCGAGCGCGACAGCGCCCTGGCGACCTACGATCTCAGCATCGCCACCGTCTCCGACATGTCGAACATCCGCACCGATCTCGCGGCCTATCTCGATGCGGTCGTCACCGACGAGTGGGTGCGGATGCAGGACGGCGAATCCTCGCCCCGGGCCGGCGAGGCTCTGGGCCGGCTGCTCCAGGCCGTGGCGGCGCCGCAGATCAGCGCCGAGGCCGGGCCTGCGGCCCACAACGCGCTCCTGACCACGGTGCTGCGCCTGCGCGCCGCCCGCGGCGACCGCCTCAGCCTCGCCCAGAACACCATCGACCAGTCGAAATGGCTGACGCTGATGATCCTGGCCGGCCTGACCCTGGTGGCGCTGGCGCTCGTGCATCTCGACAAGCCGCGCGCCCAGATCGCCGCCATGGTGATCTTCTCCGCCGGCATGGTCTCGACCCTCGGCCTCGTCGCCCTCCACGAGCGCCCCTTCGACGGGCCGATACCGGTGAGTGCGGCGCCCCTGTGGGCCGCGCTGGCGCAGATGGCGGTGAAACCCGCCGCCGAGGCACGCTGAACGATCAGGACGGCGGGTTCCGGCCCGCATCCAGCGCCTGCGCCATCGCCACGAAGCCCGACACCGGCACCTCCTCGGCCCGCGCCGTTTCCGGGATGCCGGCGGCGGCGAGCAGCGGCGCGGGATCGGGCGTGGCGCCCTTGAGGCTCTGGCGCAGCATCTTGCGGCGCTGCCCGAAGGCGGCGCCGGTGACGGCCTCCAGCGCGCCGACCCGGCAGGGCAGGGGGGCGGAGCGCGGCACCAGCCGCACCACGCTCGACGTGACCTTCGGCGGCGGCACGAAGGCCGAGGGCGGCACGTCGAACAGGATCCTGGCCTCCGTGCGCCAGCCGCACAGCACGCCGAGGCGCCCGTAATTCGCCCGGTCGCCCTCGTCGGCGACGATCCGCTCCGCCACCTCCCGCTGGAACATCAGGGTGAGCGAATCCCACCAGGGGAGCCAGTCCGGCGCGGTGAGCCAGCCGGTCAGGAGTTGCGTGCCGACATTGTAGGGCAGGTTCGCGACGATCCGGGCCGGGCCCGCGCCGAGATGGGGGCGGGGATCGAAGGCGAGCGCGTCCGCCTCCACCACCGTGAGCCGGCCGGGATAATGCGCCGCGATCTCGGCGAGCGCCGGCAGGGCGCGGGGGTCGCGCTCGACCGCGATCACCCGGGCCGCCCCTTCCGCGAGCAGCGCCCGGGTGAGGCCGCCGGGGCCCGGACCGACCTCCACCACCGTGACGCCCGCGAGCGGCCCCGCCGCGCGGGCGATCCGGCCGGTCAGGTTGAGGTCGAAGAGGAAGTTCTGGCCGAGCGCCTTGCGGGGCAACAGGTCGTGCGCGCGCACGACCTCCCGCAGGGGCGGCAGGCCGTCCGCACTCCTGCCATCGGCACTCATGCGCGCGGCGCCGTGAGCCGGCCGGCGAGGCGCAACGCCGCGATCAGGCTGTCGGGCTTGGCGATGCCGCGCCCGGCGATGTCGAAGGCCGTGCCGTGGTCGGGCGAGGTGCGCAGGAAGGGCAGGCCGAGCGTCACGTTCACCCCCTCGTCGAAGGCGAGCGTCTTGATCGGGATCAGCGCCTGATCGTGGGTCGGGGCGAGCGCGACGTCGTATTCCGCCCGCGCCCTCGCGTGGAAGAGCGTGTCGGCGGGGAGCGGGCCGCGGATGGCGATGCCCTCCACCTGCAACCGCGCCACTGCCGGGGCGAGCACGTCCCGGTCCTCGGTGCCGATGCTGCCCGCCTCGCCCGCATGGGGGTTGAGGCCCGCCAGAACGAGACGCGGCCGGGCGAGGCCGAAGCGCGCCCGCAGGTCCCGGTCGACGATGCGGGCGGTCTCGACCACGAGATCCACGCTGAGGAGGTCGGGCACGCGGCGCAGGGGCACGTGGATCGTCAGCGGCACCACCGCGAGATCGTCCGACCACAGCAGCATCACCGGCCGCGGCGCCACCCCGTCGGGGCCGGCCGCCAGCGCCGCGAGATACTCGGTGTGACCCGGATGGCGGAAACCCGCCGCGTAGAGCACGTGCTTGGCGATCGGGTTCGTCACCACGGCCGCGGCCCGGCCCTCGCGCACCAGCCGCACCGCCGTCTCGATCGCGGCGAGGGTCATGGGCGCGGTCGCGGGATCCGGCCGCCCCGGCTCGGCGGTCACCCGGTCGGGCAGCGGCAGCACCGGCAGGGCACGGGGAAACACCGCGGCGGCCCCCTCCGGACCGGCCCGCTCCACCGGCACGGCGAGGCCGAGGCGCGCGGCCCGCTCCGCCACGAGATCGGGGTCGCCGATCAGCAGGAAGGGCGCGAGCCCCGCCGCCTCGCGCGCCGCCCAAGCCTGGAGCGTGATCTCCAGGCCGATGCCGGCCGGATCGCCCTGGGTGAGGGCCAGGCAATGGCTCATCGCGATCTCCCGCCGGGGCTCACCGCACCGTCGTGGCGATGCCGTCGGTCGTGCTGGTGCTGATGTTCTGGCGCAGGTTCGCCTCGCCGAGCGTGCGCAGTTCGAGCCGCAGCAGCACCGTCTGGTTGCGCTCGCGCAGGCCCACCGCTGTCTCGATCGGCGACGAATAGTAGTTCAGCGACACCGTCGTGCATTCGTCGCGGTAGCCGAAGCCGATATTCGTCGAGGAGACGTAGAACTTGTTGCCGCGCGGCGTCACCGGCGGCGTGCCGACCGGGTTGAGCAGATAGGCGTCGAGCGAGGTGGTGTAGAGTTCCCGCACCTCGAGGTAGTGCGACAGGTCGACGAGGAGCGAGCCGGTGATGAACCAGTTCGGCGTGATGCTGTAGGTGGCCGAGGCCTGGATGCCCTCGCGGCGGTGGTCGAAGCCGAGTTCCGGCTGCGCCGCGTAGCGGGCGTAGAGCAGCGAGGTATCGAGGGGCAGGAACGGCGAGAACTTGGCGAAGAGGCCGGTCTCCAGCCGCTTCAGCGCGAAGGTGTCGTTGTCGAACCGCGCCCGGGTGATGAAGCTGATGTTCTGGTTCGGCGAGATCTGCAGGCGGGACACGAAGTCCGAGCCCTGCGTCTCCAGGCCGGAATTCAGGCCGACATTGGCGATGTCGCCGCGCCGGAACGAGTTCACGCCCGCCACCGCGATCGACTCGCCGAACATCGCGTTGACGTGGAAGCCCGTGCGGGTGGTGATCGCGTATTCGGCGCCGAGATTGGCGCGCACGCCGCCCTCGACCCGGTCGTAGCCCGAGAACTTGTCCCACTGGAACAGGGAGGTGTCGTCGAAGACGAGGCTCTGGGCATCCTCGTTCGGCAGCCGCCCGATATGCGTCTCGCTCGGCCGCGCGATGATCTGCGCGACCGGGCTCACCGTGTGGACGCCCCAGCCCCCGAGATCGGCCACGAAGGGATAGCGGTATTCGAGGCCGACCGCCGGCATCACCCGGCCGGAGAAGTCGACGTCGGGCGAGAACAGGTTGGTGACTTCGTTGTTCTGGTAGGAGCGCGTGTTCGGATCGACGTAGAAGGCGTCCGTGCGCAGGTAGGCGAAGGGCTGCCAGACCTGCCCGAACTCGTCCACGAAGTCGCGCCGCCAGGAGACCTGCGCCGACAGGCGGGTATCGAGTCCGGCGAGCCCGCGCACGATGCAGCGTCCGCGCTCGAACACCGAGCAGGTCGGGTAGAGCGCGTAGGAATTGCCGTTGACGGTGGGCGTCAGCAGGTAGCTGCGGGTGCGCGGGATCTCCTGATACTGCGTCGCGTCGCGCATCAGGTTCTGAAAGTTCATCTGGAAGCGCACCTCGCCCCCGAGCGGGGCGGGGCCGTTGATGCGCTTGTCGTAGTCGACCATCGGGGCGACGATCGGCTGCTGCTTCTGCCAGTCGTAGGTGGACAGGCCCTTGAAGTAGTAGGCCCGCGCCTCGAACCACGAGCGGTCGCCCTGGCCGATCAGGTAGGCCGTGGACACCGCCTCCCGGAAATAATCCGTGGTGATCGCCTGGTTGCGGATGCGGTAATTGTCCAGGAACCACTTGTCGGTGACGCCGACCACGTCCCAGCCCGCGCGCCATTGCGGGCTGAGATAGAACTGGCCGGCGGATTCGATCGAGCCGCGGAACTCCCGGTCGCCCGGCCCGAGGGGGGCGGGGAGGAAGACGCTCGGCGTCGCCTGGAAGATGCCGGAGAGCCGCAGGTTGTAGAAGCCGTTGGCGAGGCGCTGGCGCCATTCGAGCTGGCCGAGCACGCCCTGCTTGGTCGCGAAGGTCGGCGTGACGGTGAGGTCGTAGTCGGGCGCGATGTTCCAGAAGAACGGGGTGCCGATGCCGTAGCCGAGCACGCTCGAATTGACGAAGTGGGGCGCGAGGAAGCCGGTCTCGCGCCGCACGGTCGGGTCGGCGGTGTAGAAATACGGCAGGTAGGCCACCGGGACGCCGCCGACCTCGACGGTGGCGTCCTCGTAGTAGATCTTGCGTTCGGTGTTGTCGTGGATGATTCGCGCGGCCTTCACCTGCCACAGGGGCGGGCGCTCGGGATGGTCCTTGCACGGCTCGCAGGCCGTGTAGGTGCCGCGCTCGAAGGTGGTGGTCTCGCCGTTGGCGCGCTCGGCCCGGGGGGCCGAGAAGCGCACCCGGGCGGGGCGCCCGCGCGGCTCGATGGTCTGCTGCACGCGCAGCGAATCGACGAAGCCGTTCTTGAAGTCGTCCGTCAGCTCCATCCGGTCGCCGGTGACGACGGCACCGTTCTCCTCGGTGAGGCGGACGTTGCCCTCCGCGAAGACGCGGCCGGTGTCGCGGTCGTAGCGGACGCGGTCGGCCTGCAGGGTGCGCGCGCCGTAATGCAGCTCGGCATTGCCGACCGCCGAGACCGTGTTGCGGTCGTTGTCGTAGACGAGTTCCTGCGCCTCGACGAGCAGGCGCTCCTGGCCGCCGGCCTTGCCCGCGCCCTTGGCCGTCCCCGCATGGACGCGGTCGCCGAGCGTGGCCTGCGCGCGCGCGGGATCGGACGACCCCGCCGTCAGCAGCAAGGCCGGCAACGCCGCCAACATGACATCGACCGCCCGCGCGGCGACCGTACGCACGACTCGACCCATCCCTGCACCCGTTGCCGTCGCGGCCTTCGACCGGAGGTGCGGCATCAGCCGTCCTCCTGGTACAGAAGCGCGAGCGTACCGAGCAAACTCCCTACCACGGCGGGGAACCACGCCGCCACCGGGGCGGCGACGATCCCCGATGCGCCGAGGCCCTCCATCACCTGCCGGGCGACGTAGAGCGCGAAGCCCGCCGCCACGCCCGCCAGCGCCATCCGGCCGATCCCACCAAACCGGAAGAACCTTAACGAAACGGAGGCGGCCACCAGCACCATCGCCACGAACAGCATCGGCCGGGCGAGGAGCACCGCCCGCTGCAAACGATAGCGCGTGGCATCGAGCCCGGCCCGCTCGGTGCGTGCGATCGTGTCGCCCAGTTGCCAGAAAGGCACGGAATCCGGAGGGGTGAAGCGCTGGCGCACCTGCGAGGGCACCAGGTTCGAGGCGACGAGGTAGGTGTCGTAGCTCTCGGGCTGCGAATCCTTGGCGAGCACCCGGGCGTCCTGCAGCTCCCAGTAGCCGTCGTGCAGGACCGCCCGCCGGGCCTCGATCTGCTGCGCGAAGGCGCCCTCGTCGTCGAAGGTGAACAGCGTCACCCCGGCGAGCGTGGTGGTTCCCTCGATGGCGGTCTCCGCCCGCACGATGGCCTGCCCGTCGATGCTGCGCTGGCGGATCCACAGGTCCTTGCCCGAGCCGCCCTTGTTGGACTTGGCGAAGATCCGGGCCTCGACCTCGGTGGAGCGCTGCTTGAGCGCGGCGGCCACCGGATTGTAGGCGCCCACCATCAGGGCGCCGACCGCGAGCGCCACGAAGACGCCCGGTTGCAGGAACTGCCAGGCCGAGATGCCGGCCGCCCGCGCCACCACGAGTTCGAGCTTGCGGCTGAGCTGGAGCAGCGCGCCCATCGCCCCGAACAGGATCGCGAAGGGCATGATCTGCTCGGCGATGGTGGGGGTGCGCAGGAGCGAGAGATGCGCCACCGTGAGCGCGCCGATGCCCTGCGTCTCTCCCGCCCGCCGCATCAGCTCGACGAAATCGAGGGTGTAGACGAGGGCGAAGACCGTGAGGAACACCCCCGCGATCATGCGCAGGAAGCGGGCCGCGATGTAGCGGCCGAGGGTGGCGCCGATCAGCATCGCGCCCTCACCCGTGGCTCGGCCGCAGCCGCGCCCGCCCGGCGGAGGCGGCGCGCAGGCGGGCGGCGAGCGCGGCGTTGAAGGCGCGCAGCCGCGCCCCCTGGAAGGCGACCAGCACGGACAGCCCGATCGCCGCGAGCGGCACCGCGTAGAGGGCCGCTGCGGCGGCGGGGCTGCGCACCGCCGCGCTCGCCGCCGCGAAGCCGGCGATGCGCAGGCCCACCACCGCCGCCACCGCCCCCGCGATGGCGAGCCCCCGCCCCTGGCGGGTCGTGCGCGGGTCGCCCAGCGCCGCGAAGGCGATCAGCGCCATCGCCAGCGGGTAGAGCCAGGCGGTGAGGCGGTCGTGCAGCTCGGCCCGGAAGCGCCCCTTAACGAGCTTGTAGTAATGCTCGTTCGGGTCCGGGAAGAGGAGCTGGGCGGTCGAGCGCTCGCGCGGCTTGTAGACCGTGTCCGTGTCCGGCGGCGTGAAGGCCGCGAGGTCGACGGCGTAGCGCGCGAAGGTGATGATCGAGGCGTCGCGGCTGTTGGGCTGCTGGCGGTGGATGCTGCCCTTCTCCAGCACGAGATAGGTCTGCCCGTCGAGATCGACGGCCTGCCCCCGCTCGGCGAGGTAGACCACGCTGCGCCCGGCCTCGCGACGGTCCTGCATGAAGATGCCGAGGAGCGTGCCCCCGGGGCCGCGCTCGCGGAAATGGAAGGTGATGCCGTTGTCGAGGCTGGTGAACTGCCCCTCCTGGACCACGTTGGCGATGAAGTCGCCCCGCACCCGCGTCAGCAGGTCGCGCAGCTCCTGGAAGCTCGACGGCAGCACCTGGATGGTCAGGAAGCCCACCGCGAGGCTGACGATGAGCGCGAGCGTCAGGAAGGGCCGCATCAGGTGGCGCGGCGACATGCCGGCGGCGCTCATCACGATGAGCTCCGAATCGCCGTTGAGCCTGTTCAGGGCATGCACCACCGCCATGAACAGGGCGACGGGGGCGACGATCGTCAGCAGGGCGGGGATCGACAGGCCGGTGATCAGGAAGAAGATCAGCAGCGTCTGGCCCTTGGCGGTGATGAGGTCGAGTTCGCGCAGCGCCTGGGTGACCCAGATCACGCCGGTCAGGCCCGCGAGGCAGGCCAGGAAGGCGCTGAGCGCGATGCGGAAGATGTATCGCTCGATCTGCTTCATCGGCTCGTCGCGGTCGGGCCCCCTCCCGCAGCGCTCCGGTTAAGCCGCGGGTCCTCCCCGCACAAGCGCCGCCACCGTCGCAAGCACCCGGAAGGCGGCCTTTTGCGGGCGATTTCGTCGTCCCTGCGCGCCCGGTGTCACAGCGCACCTCGCCGGATCGTGACGGAGCGGACCCCCGGCCCGGTCGCGCGGGCCGCGTTGCGTTCGGCGGCGGCCCCCCGCTACACAAAGGGATCGCAGCGTCGGCAACTCCCTTCACGGATTGAAAGCAGCGTCATGGCGGACGGTATCAGCATCGCGTTCGAGCCCTTCGGATCGGCGAAGGCGGAAGAGGGGAGCGACCTCGTCCTGTTCGTGGGCGAGGATCTCGCCCTCTCGGCCCGGGCGCGCGAGGTCGCCGGGGAGACGGCCGGCGACATCGTGGCGCGGGCCGCCGCCGTCGAGCGGTTCAAGGGCAAGGCGAACGGCACCCTGGTGGTGACCGCGCCGGCGGGCCTGAAGGCCGACCGGCTGGTGGTGATCGGGCTCGGGCCGGAGGGCGAGCGGGACAAGCTCGACTGGGCGACGCTCGGCGGGGTCGCCTCGTCCAAGATCGGCGGGCGCCGGGCCCTCGTGGTGCTCGACTGGGCCGGCGGGATCCCGACCTCGGAGGCCGCCGCCGCCTTCTCGCTGGGCCTGCGCCTGCGCGCCTACAAGTTCGACCGCTACAAGAGCAAGAAGGGCGAGGGCGACGAGAACGGCGGCGGCCGCGTCACGGTGCTGACCGCCGAATCCGGCGGGCTCAAGAAGGCCCTGCGGGCCTCCGACGCGGTGGCCGAGGGCGTGATCCTCGCCCGCGAACTCGTCAACGAGCCGCCGAACGTGCTCGATCCGGAGGAATTCGCGCGCCGGACCGAGGCCCTGGAGAAGCTCGGCGTCTCGGTGGAGATCCTCGACGAGAAGGCGATGCGCAAGCTCGGCATGCGCGCCCTCCTCGCGGTGGCGCAGGGCTCCTCCAAGGAGGCCCGCACCGTCGTGATGCGCTGGAATGGCGCCGACGATTCCTCCGAGACGCCGGTGGCCTTCATCGGCAAGGGCGTGTGCTTCGATTCCGGCGGCATCTCCATCAAGGGGAGCGGCGGCATGGAGGACATGAAGGGCGACATGGCCGGCGCGGCCTGCGTCGTCGGCCTCATGCACGCGCTCGCCGCCCGCAAGGCCAAGGTGAACGCCATCGGTGCCATCGGCATCGTCGAGAACATGCCCGACGGCAAGGCGCAGCGCCCGGGCGACATCGTGACCGCGATGTCGGGCCAGACCATCGAGATCATCAACACCGATGCCGAGGGGCGGCTCGTCCTCGCCGACGTGATCACCTACGTCCAGCAGGAGTACAAGCCGAAGTTCATGATCGACCTCGCCACCCTCACGGGGGCGATCCTGGTCGCCCTCGGCCAGGAATATGCGGGGATGTTCAGCACCAGCGACGAGCTGGCCGAGCGGCTCTCCGCGGCGGGGGAGACGACGGGCGAGAAGGTCTGGCGCATGCCGCTCTCGCCGGGCTTCGACAAGCTGATCGACTCGAAGTTCGCCGACATGAAGAACACCGGCGGGCGCCACGGCGGCTCGGCGACGGCGGCGCACTTCATCAAGCGCTTCGTCAACGACGTGCCCTGGGTGCATCTCGACATCGCGGGCGTCGGCATGAACGCGCCGTCGAGCGAGATCAGCCGGTCCTGGGGCTCCGGCTGGGGCGTGCGCCTCCTCGACCGCCTCGTGCGCGACCATTACGAGGGCTGACGTCAACGGCCCGATGCGTCAGCATCTTGGGCCGTTGGCGAGACCCGAAGCAGGCCGGCCCGCGGGGGTCTCTCTCCCGGGCCCCGCGAATCGCCGGAGCGGCAGGCATCCCGGACGACGGGCTCCCGCTCCGGGTCCTGATTCCGTCGCAGATCTGCGGTACGTCGGCATCACGGTGTCCGCGCGAGGAGCGTCTTCAGCCATGACCCTGCCCGGCCGGGCGCTCGTCACGGCCCTCGTGCCTCTCGCGGCGGCCCTGGCCGCTGTCGGGATCGCGGCTCTGGCCGGCCTGAACCAGGCGCGCGTCGAGGCGGCCGGGTTCGGCGGCCTGTTCTTCGGCTTCTTCCTCGATCAGTTCCCGCTCTATCCCTTCGCGGTGATCTACGGGGCTGCCCGCATCCTCGCGGTGACCGGCGAGGCCCTCGATCGGCCCGTCGCCCTGCGCCTGCTCGGAGCCGCGCTCGGGCTCGGGCTGCTCCTCGGATTGTCGCTCTATCCGACCTTCGGCGGCCTCGTCCTGCGCCTCGCCTTCATGGTGGGCGGAATGAGCTTCCTCCACGGCGTGCCGATGCCCGGGGCGCGGGCGCTCGGCGCCTTCGCGGCGATGCTGCCCTTCGGGGCGGCGCTCGGCCTCGCGGGGCTGGTCGGAGGCCGCAAGGGCCGCCGCGGCCAAGGGCTGCGAGCGCTGCTGCGGGCGCTGCTGCGGGCCGCCGCCCTCTGGTGGGCCCTCGGCCTCCTCGGCCTCGGCCGCACGCTCGGCCTCGCCGGCTGGCCGCAGCGCAGCCTGGACGGACGGGAGGCGCTGATCGCCGCGGGATTGGTGCTGATTGCCTTCCTGCCGCACGCTATCATCATGGCACGCCGTGAGAGACGGTCGGAGGCCGCGGTTGAATCCGTGTCGCGAGGCCGTTACTCTCAACGTTGACAGTAACGGCCGAGCCAACGGCCGACTCGACGGCAATGATGGTGCGCGGAACGGGCACCGCGGGAGGAGCGGAGATGGGTGAAGCAGTGCGTGTCCCGTCGGGCGGCATTCCGGCACGGCCCTGGCTGGCGGCCTATCCGAGCGACGTCCCGGCCGAGATCGATGCCGACCGGCTCGGCACCCTGGCCGATCTCTTCGCCACCGCCTCGGCGCGCTTCGCCGAGCGCCCGGCGGTCCGCTGCTTCGGGGCGACGCTGAGCTTCGCCGATCTGAAGGAGGGGGCGGAAGCCTTCGCGGGCTGGTTGCAGGCGCACGGCATCCGCAAGGGCGACCGGGTCGCCCTGATGTTGCCGAACGTGCCGACCTACCCGATCGCCCTGTTCGGGACGCTGATCGCGGGCGCCATCGCCGTCAACGTCAACCCGCTCTACACGGCCCGCGAACTCATCCATCAGGTCGCCGATGCCGGCGCCCGCGTGCTCGTCGTGCTGGAGAACTTCGCTTCCGTCGTCGCCGAGGCGCTGCCCTCGCTCCCGGAGCTGGAGATGGTGGCGGTGGCGGGCGCGGGCGACGGGATCGGCCTGCGCGGCGCGCTCGTCACGCTCGCCGCCCGCCACCTCAAGAAGGCGGTTCCCGCCTACAGCCTGCCCCCCGGCCGCTCCACGAGCTTCCGGGCGACGCTCGCGGCGGGCCGCAAGGCGGGGTTCCGGCCGGTGGCGATCGAGCCGGGCGATCTCGCCTTCCTGCAATATACCGGCGGCACCACCGGCGTCTCGAAGGGCGCGATGCTCACCCATCGCAACGTGATGGCCAATATCGAGCAGAGCCGCGTCTGGTTCGGCATGCGCGACGACGAGGGGGCCGGCCGGGTCATGGTCACGGCCCTGCCGCTCTACCACATCTACGGCCTCACCTGCTGCTTCTTCTTCATGGTGCGGCTGGGCGCCTGCTGCCTGTTCGTGCCCAACCCGCGCGACATCCCGGGCTTCGTGAAGCTCCTGCGCACGAACCGCTTCACCAACCTGTCGGGCGTCAACACGCTGTTCAACGCCCTGCTCAACCATCCGGACATTGGCAAGGTCGACTGGTCGATGCTCGAATTCGCGAATGCCGGGGGCATGGCGGTGCAGGCGGTGGTGGCGCGGCGCTGGAAGGCGCTCACCGGCAAGCCGATCATCGAGGGCTACGGCCTCTCGGAGACCGCGCCCGTGGTGTCCATCAACCCGCGCGGCTTGAGCGAATGGTCGGGCACCATCGGCTATCCGGTTCCCTCGACCGAGGTCTCGGTGCGCGATCCGAACGGGGCCGAGGTGCCGGTCGGCGAGGCGGGCGAACTCTACGTGCGCGGGCCGCAGGTGATGCCGGGCTATTGGCGCCGGCCCGCGGAGACCGCGAAGGTGATGACGCCGGACGGCTACTTCCGCACCGGCGACGTCGCGGTGCTGCAGCCCGACGGGCAGTTGCGCCTCGTCGACCGGCTGAAGGACATGATCCTGGTCTCCGGCTTCAACGTCTATCCGAACGAGGTCGAGGACGTGCTGGCGACCCATCCGGGCGTGCTGGAGGTCGCGGTGGTGGGCCGGCCGATGCCGGAATGCGGCGAGATGGTGATCGCCCACGTGGTGCCGCGCGATCCCGGCCTCACCGCCGACGCCCTGCGCACCTTCGCCCGCAAGAGCCTGACCGCCTACAAGGTCCCGCGCGAGTTCGTCTTCCACGAGACCCTGCCGAAGAGCAATGTCGGCAAGGTGCTGCGGCGGGAGCTGCGCGACGGGGCGCCCTGAGCGCGGATCCCGATCCACCGCGGGGTCTCGCCGGAGGGCCGCGGCGCCAGCCCGAGGCGCCGCGTCAGATCGGCCTGACCTCTCCCGGACGCAGCTTCAGGCGGGTGGTCAGGCGGTCGGAGAGGGTGCCGCTCAATTCCACCGCCGCATCCGGTGACGCGACGGCGCGCACGGCCTCGACGGCGCGCGGCGCATCGAGCGCCATCGCCACGTAGACTTGGAGCGCTGGAGCACCGGCGGCGTCCTCCGGGGCGGATACGGCAACTGTGAAGGCCGTCTCTTTCGGCTTCTTCGAAGGCATGGCGGGCTCTATGGCACGCGAGGCGAGCCATGTCGCGCATTTTATTCGCGCACATTTCGATCGCCGCAAAGGATTGTGCGGCGCCGGTCGGAGTCTCCTGTTGCCGCCGGGTCAGTCCATTACAATGCGAAACGAAGCGTCATCCTGTAAATCACTTGGGTTGCGCTGGGCGAACCAGGGGCCCGGGCGAAGCCCCGTGCCGGAGCCACAAGCAGGAATCGGGCCGTTGGCCGGTAACCGCGGAGGCATTCTCGCCGAACCGTGATTGGTGCTCCCGCTCCCGGATCCCGATCTGCGGCCCGAGGGCGACCGAGCCGCCAAGGAGTCGAGACATGCACATCAGATCGAAGCGCAGCTGGGAGCTTCCGGAGCGTGCGGCGACGCCGGAGGCGGTCTTCCTCGACCGCCGCACGCTGCTCGGCGGCGCGCTCGGGCTGGCGGCGGCCGCCCTGCCGGGCGGGCCCGCCTTCGCCGCCCTGCCGGGGGAGGGCACGGGCGCGACCGGCACCGCCGATCTCTATCCGGCCAGGCGGAACGAGGCCTACACCCTCGACCGGCCGCTGACCGAGCAGCGCTATAGCGCGGACTACAACAACTTCTACGAGTACGGCACCAACAAGACGGTGACGCCGGGCTCGAACGCCCTCAAGGTCCAGCCCTGGACCATCAAGGTCGACGGGCTGGTGGAGAAGCCGTTCGAGATCGGCTTCGAGGATCTGGTGCGCAAGATGCCGCTGGAGGAGCGGCTCTATCGCCATCGCTGCGTCGAGGCGTGGGCGATGGCGGTGCCCTGGACGGGCTTTCCGCTCGCGGCGCTCGTCGCCCTCGCCAAGCCCACCGGGGACGCGAAATACGTCCGGATGCAGACCTTCCTCGACAAGGGGATGGCGCCGGGCCAGCGGCAGTTCTTCTATCCCTGGCCCTACACCGAGGGGCTGACGCTGGCGGAGGCCGGCAACGAACTCGCCTTCCTGGCGACGGGCGTCTACGGCAAGCCGCTGCTCAACCAGTTCGGTGCGCCGCTGCGCCTCGCCGTGCCGTGGAAATACGGCTTCAAGTCGGTGAAGTCGATCAACCGCATCACCTTCACGGCCGAGCGTCCGAAGACCTTCTGGGAGGGGCTGCAGGCCTCCGAATACGGCTTCTGGGCGAACGTGAACCCGGCCGTGCCGCATCCGCGCTGGAGCCAGGCGAGCGAGCGCGTGCTCGGCACCGACCAGCGGGTGCCGACGCTCCTCTACAACGGCTACGCCGAGCAGGTGGCGGGTCTCTACAAGGGGCTGGAGAAGGAGCGGCTGTTCGCGTGACGCGAAAAGGCCGGGTCCTCGCGGAGCCCGGCCTAAGGTGTGATCGGGGCCGGCCACCGGGCCGGGCCCACTCAGAGGGGATCGGCCGGTCGACGTCCCGGACCGGCCGCCCCCATGATCGCCGGACGGGCGCGACCCGCAACCACCCCGATGGTCTATCAGGCCCGGGCCCGGCGCATGGAACGAAACCCGATCGGGCGCCGAGGCCCGGTGGGGTCCCTCAGTAGGTCCAGCGCTGGGCCTTGGCGACCAGGAAGTCGCGGAAGGCCTGGACGCGGGCGACCGAGCGCATCTCCTCGGCATAGACGAGGTAGCTCTCGAGGTTCGGCATCTCGATGTCGCGCAGCACCTGCACGAGATGCGGATTCCCGTTCGCCACGTAGTCCGGCAGGATGCCGATGCCGACGCCGGTCTCCACCGCCACCTGCAGGGCCGAGATGTTGTTGACCGTGAAATGCACGGTGCGGGGTTCGCGCCCCTCGCGGCCCGCCGTCGACAGCCAGTGCGTCGCCATCAGGTAGGAGGGCTGGTCGCCGCCGAACGAGACGATCCGGTGCTTGTCGAGGTCCTCGATGGTCCGCGGCTCGGCGAAGCGCTTGATGTACTCGGCGGAGGCGAAGACGTGGTAATGCACCGTGAACAGCCGGCGCTGGATCAGGTCCGGCTGGGCGGGGCGGCGCAGGCGGATCGCCACGTCGGCCTCGCGCATGGCGAGATCGAGTTCCTCGTTGGTCAGGATGAGTTCGACCCGCACGTCCGGATGCAGGTCGATGAACTCGGAGATCCGGTGCGACAGCCACGCGGTGCCGAGCCCCACCGTGGTCGTCACCTTGAGGTCCCCGGAGGGCCGCTCGCTCGTCTCCACGAGGCGGGCGCGGGTGGTCTCCAGCCGCATCTTCATGTCGCGGGCGGCCCGGAACAGGAGGTCGCCCTGCTCGGTGAGGATCAGGCCCCGGGCGTGCCGATGGAACAGCGGCGCCTTCAGCTCGCGTTCGAGCGCGCTGATCTGGCGGCTCACCGCCGACTGGCTCAGACCGATGTCGTCGCCGGCCTTCGTGAAGCTTCCCGCCTCGGCGACGTTCAGGAAGATCCGGATCTTGTCCCAATCCACGGCTGGTCATCCCCGCGCCAGAGCTCCGGCCGGCGGGGGGCGGCGGGCGGCTCTCGCGAACGCGTACTGTCCTGAGCCGCGACGGAGCGGGGCGGGACCCCGCAGCGTTGCGACCGATCCCGCCTCTCGCCCTACTCGGCCGCGGCTTGGCGCGGCGTCTCGCCGATCGCCAGGTTCGCGAGGTACTTCTCCGCCTCCAGGGCGGCCATGCAGCCCATCCCGGCCGCGGTGATCGCCTGCCGGTAGACGTCGTCGGTGACGTCGCCCGCCGCGAACACGCCCGGGACCTCGGTCGCCGCCGTGCCCGGCGCGACCGCGAGGTAGCCGCCCGCGCGCATCGGCAGCTGGCCCTCGAAGATCGCGGTGGCGGGCTGGTGCCCGATCGCCACGAAGACGCCGTCGGTCCTGCGCTCGGTGACCGCGCCGGTCCGCACGTCCTTGAGGCGCACATGCGTGACCGAGGGGGCCGGGCTCTCGCGCCCGCCGATCTCCTCGACCGTGTGGTTCCACACCACCTCGACGTTCGGGTGGCGGAACAGGCGCTCCTGCAGGATGCGCTCGGCCCGGAAGGCGTCCCGGCGATGCACCACCGTCACCTTCGCGGCGAGGTTGGCGAGGTAGAGCGCCTCCTCGACCGCGGTGTTGCCGCCGCCGACGACGACCACGTCCTTGCCGCGGAAGAAGAACCCGTCGCAGGTGGCGCAGGCCGAGACGCCGAAGCCCTGGAACTTCGCCTCGGACGGCAGCCCCAGCCACTTCGCCTGGGCGCCCGTCGCGATGATGAGCGCGTCGCAGGTGTAGACCGCGCCGGAATCCGCCTCCAGACGGAAGGGGCGCTGCTTGAGATCGACCCTGGCGATGTATTCCGAGACGATCCGCGTGCCGACATGCTCGGCCTGGAGGCGCATCTGCTCCATGAGCCAGGGGCCCTGGATCGCCTCCGCGAAGCCCGGATAGTTCTCGACGTCGGTGGTGATCATGAGCTGGCCCCCGGGCTGGAAGCCGGAGATCAGCAGGGGCTCCACCATCGCGCGGGCGGCGTAGATCGCGGCGGTGTAGCCCGCCGGTCCCGAGCCGATGATGATGAGCTTCTCGTGGGTGGTGGACATCAGGGTCTCCGGGCCTGCCAGCCCGGGCCGGCGTCAGGGGCCGGTCGGGCGGGCGAGCGCATCGCGGTGCCTGAGATAGGCAGCCGCGACGGCCTCTGCGATCGCGGGGGTGAAATCTAAGGGTTCGTAGCGCGGACCATCAAGTCTGCCATCGAACGGATGCACAGCTCCGTAGTGCCCGAGTGCGGCAAAGTACGGGCGATGCCGAACATAGGTATCGGAGAGCTCGAAGAGGAGAACCGGGGAGCCGGTCGCCACCGCCTCGCCCACCATGTTGGCGCTGTCGGCGGTGACGACGACCGCATCCGCCAGCGCCAGCAGGGCCAGATAGGGGTTCTCGCCCTCGCCGTCCCAGAAGAAGCCGCCCCGCCCGGCGGCGAGGGCCCGCAGATCCGCGCGCAGCGGCGCGGGGGTGCGGCGCGAGGCGGTGATCATCAGGCTCGCCTCCCGGCTCAGGCGGTCGAGGGCGGCGAGGAAGCGCGCCTGCGCCTCCGGGCGCACCCGCCCGTGGCGGCTGTCGCCCCCGACCAGCACCGCGGCGCGGGGCGAGGGCAGGGCGGACAGGCGCGGATCGGGCGCGGCGCGGGCCGCCGCGAGGCGCGCGGGCGAGACCGGGTGCGGACCGCCCAGGGTCGCGAGCACGGAGGGGCCGCGCAGCCGGTCGTGCTCCGGCACCCAGATCAGGTCGGCGGCCCCCGGGCCGATGCGCGGATCGCGCAGGAACACCGTGAAGGTCGTGCCCCGCGAGCGCCGCTTGAGCGCGCGGAGCGCCGGCACCGTCCGGCGCCCGGTGGCGATGGCGAGGTCGGGCCAGGGCGGCGCGAGCACCCGGTCGCGCGGGTCGGCCGGGCCGCGCGGGGCCCACCACGAGAAGGGCGGGCGGGGCCGGACCCGCCGCTCCTCGGCGCCCAGGCCGAGGGCCTGCGCGAGGCCCCGGCACGGGGCGAGGTCGCCGGCCTTGCCGTCGGTGAGGATCCAGGCGGTGGTGCCGGGGGGAAGCGCGGTCACCGGCCCCGCATCGGGCCGGCGGCCGGACGAGTCAAGCGCGGCGCCTTGTGTCCCGCCCGGCGGACCTGTACGGGGGACCGGAAACCCCGACGCTGGGACCCGCCTGCACCTTGCCAGTCCGCCTCGACGCCATCGATTGGGCGATCCTCCGGGAATTGCAGGCCGACGGGAACATCACCAACGTGGCGCTCGCCCGCCGGGTCGGGCTCTCGGCGCCGCCCTGCCTGCGCCGCGTGCGGGCGCTGGAGGAAGCCGGGATCATCCGCGGCTACCGGGCGCTCCTCGACCCGAAGCTCCTCGGCTACGAGGTGGTGTGCTTCGCCATGGTGCAGCTCGCCGCGCAGGGACAGGCGGAGATCGCCGCCTTCGCGGCCGAGATGCGCACCTGGCCCGCCGTGCGCGAGGCCTGGACGCTCTCGGGCGAGACCGACTTCCTGCTCAAGTGCGTCGCCCGCAACCTGCCGGATTTCCAGCGTCTCGTCGCCGATCTGACGGCCCTGCCGAACGTGCGCAGCGTCCGCACGGCGCTCGCCCTCGACCAGATCAAGGACGAGCCGGTGGCGCCGCTGGCGGAGGAGTAGGGCCCGCGCCCCTCCTCTCAGCGCATCGCCTCGCGATGCTGTGCGAGCGCGGTGCCGCTGGTGGATTTCTGGATCAGCCCGTCGACCTGATCGCGCTGGCGGCGGAACTCGGCGAGCAGGCGTCCATCGAGTTCGCGGCCGCGCGGCACCCGGATCTTCATCGGGTCCACGAAATGGCCGTTGATGATCACCTCGTAGTGCAGGTGGGCGCCGGTCGAGAGGCCGGTCGAGCCCACGTAGCCGATCACCTGGCCCTGGCGCACCCGGCCCCCGGCCGCGATGCCGCGGCCGAACCGGGACATGTGGTTGTAGGTGGTGACATAGCCGTTGGCGTGCTGCAGCTCGACCCGGCGCCCGTAGCCGGAATCCCATTCCGCCTTCAGGATCGTGCCGTTGCCCGCCGCCACGATCGGCGTCCCGATCGGCACCGACCAGTCCACGCCGGTGTGGAGCTTGGCGTAGCCCAGCACCGGGTGGCGCCGGTAGCCGAAGCCGGAACTCATGTTGCCGTCCGCCACCGGCTTGCGGATCAGGAACTTCTTCAGCGAGCGCCCCATGTCGTCGAAGAAGTCGATGGTGCCGTCGTCCGGCGACTGGAAGCGGTAGACCCGCCGCGCCTCGCCGCCCACGGTCAGCGCCGCGTAGAGCAGGTCCGGCCGTTCCGCCGAGCCGCCCGATTCCTCGTCGTAGGTGTAGACGAGTTCGAGGTTGTCGCCGCTCGCCACCCGGCGCTGGAAATCGACGTCGTAGCCGAAGATCCGCACCAGATCCTCGACCATGCTGCGCGGCAGCTCGTGCCGGGCGGCGGTCTCGTAGAGGCTGGCATAGAGCCGGGCGCCGGTGCCGTCGTCGTCCTCGTCCGAGCCGGCGGCGGGCGCGGTCTTCGGCGCCACGCCCTCCTGAGCGGGCGGCGCCACGGAGACGAACTGGCCGCGGTCGTTCATGGCCGCGATCGCCTCGATGCCGTGCTCGCCGTAGAGGATCACCCGGTTGAGCTGGCGCGGATCGCCGGGCTTCGGCCCGGGCCCGATCAGCAGGCGCATCTGCTGGCCCTCGCCCACCGTGGTGGCGCGGGTGAACCCGCCGAGCGCGGCCAGGATCGGCCGCAACTGATCCTCCAGGGCGGTGTTGGCCCGCAGCACGCTCTCCAGCGTCTCGCCGCGCTTGATGGTGACGTCGCGCTCCTCGACGAGGGGCACCTCGCGGGGCCGCGCGTCGATCTTGGCGAGATCGGTGACGTTCTCCCGCAGGACCCGCACCTCGATCGACTTGAAGGGCCCGGAATCGCGCCCGGGCTCGGCGTCGAGGCCCGGCAGGGCCGGGAAGCTGCGCAGGGCGCGCGAGAGCATCAGCTGCGGGGCGATGGGCAGGGCGGCGAGGCGCCCGGCCTCGGCGGCGAGCCGGCGCTCCTCCTCGATCTGCGCCGCGACGTCGTCGTCGGTGAGGGCGGGGGCGCCCGGCCCGACCGTCACGTCGGCGAGGCTGCGCTTCACCACCGAGACGTCCGCGTCGGGCGTCTCGGTCGCCGCCACCTCCGGCGCGCGCTCGGCGCCCGGCTCGCTGAAGAAGCGCATCGGGTCGAAGGGCGGGATGTCGGTGGCCGCGAGGCCCGCCGTGGTCGAGAGGGCGGTGGCGATCCGCACGAAGGGGCGGACCTTGATGATCTCGCGCTCCCCCGCCCGGATGGTGACCGGCGCGCGGAAGCTCTGCTTGGCGAGCGCCACCATCGGATTGCGCACCAGCCGGTCGCCCTTGCGGGCGGTGTTGGAGCCGCCGTCGCTCGGCTGCGGTCGCGCCGCGATCGCCACCGCCTGGGGCAACTGGGCGAAGCTCAGCTCGCCCTGAAGCGAGACCCAGATCGCGGAGCCGATCAGCCCGGTCCCGGCCATGCCGGTGAGCACGCAGGCGGCGAGCCAGCGCAGGTTCACGTCGCGCCGGTCCGCCCGGGGCGAATCCGCCCCCGCGAGGTTGAGCGGCGGCTCACGCCCGGGATCGGCCGTCCGCCCGGCGCGGGAGGTCGCTGCTGGATACCCGGCCGGATCGAGGCGCGCGCGCTTCACCGTGGCTCCTGGAAGGATGTCGTCTCGCGGGCCCATCCGAGCGGCGGACCCGCAGGGCGGGGCGGCGTCCGGTTGCCGGCGCGACCATGCGCAGGCCGCGGACCGAAATCAACCGGAGGCCATAAGCCCGTCCGCAATCGTCTCGGCTGCCAGCATGTCAGGATTGAGGCGCCCCGCAAGAGGATCGCGCACGTGCGATCACGCTTCGTGCTAGGTCCTGTGAAATTGCCGGGGATGGAAGAAAGCGGGATATTTGGTCGGAGTGGCAGGATTTGAACCTGCGACCCCCACGTCCCGAACGTGGTGCGGGCATTCTAAATCCTTGATAAATATGGAGTGCGTGTGCGAGTTGCCCACGCTTTGTTCGCCGGGATCGTACCCATTTCCTGGGCATTTCCTGGGCGAGCGCCAGAGGAGGGGTGAGCGTCCACAGGTCTGCGCGGAGGTGCGTGACCCGTCGCTCTTTCTGGGCACCGGCTTCTGTGGCTAGCGTCTGGCCATGCTCGAATCGTCCGCCGCTGCCCTATCACCTGCCGTCCTCAAATGGTCGCGCGGGCTCGCAAGCCTGTCGCCTGGACAAGCGCCCTGCCCCGGCTTCCGGCCGGAGGAGTGGGTGGAGACGCGGAGCAACTGCCGGCGCTTAGTAGAGAACTTCGACGTGGACGCTGACCGTCTCGGCTAGAACACCCTCAGAGGCCTACCGTCAGGAGGTTGTGGCTGACTGGCTGTAGAGATGCAGGCTCCAGGAGCTTGCCTCGATCTCGGGCATCGGTGGCGATGTAGGCAGCCCGGCCACCATGTTTATCGCAAGCAGGAGCCCACCAGATGGGAACAAAGGCGTCGCAGCCCTGTTGAAGCGGTAATCGGTCATTGAAGTCCCCTGCTACAGACCCCCTGCTACAGACGCCCAGCAAGGTCCTAACCCTCCGCTGGGCGTTCTGCTGCGTGCTTGCTCCAAGGGGGACCAATCCTACTTGCAGATCGTCACGCTTGCTTTGCCGTACTGCTCAGCTGGCGTCACCGGCGGCTCGGCAGCCCCAGCAGCGGCCGGGCCGCCGTCATCTGCTGTCGGCACAACCCCGCTCCTGATGCAGCACATTGCAGGCGAAAATTGCCTTTTCGGGGGGATGACAGGCGCCCGGCACGCTTCCTAAGTGCCTCCCATGACCTTGCAACTTGCCTCGCAGGCAGTCCGCATTGCCACCTTCACCGAGCCTGAAGACGGCCTCCTGCTGTTCGCGAACGGCCGGCTCGTCGCCATCATCTCGCAGCTCCGCAATTCGGTCAGCGATGAACTCGCCGGCCGCTGGTTCCTCGAAGCGGGGTTTGGTCCCTGCGCCCACCGCGCGCCTGAGGCGTTCGACACCACCGGGGACGCGGAGAGGTGGGTGAAGAGCTGCCTTGAGGACGGGGCGGAGCAGAACGCGCTCAAGGTCTCCTAGGAGCTGAACTATAGGTGCCGGCCGCGCCCCTGGGTCTGGGAGGAGGGCCGCCGGCTCTGGGTGTTGTCTCGACCACCGCCCAGTGGGCCGCGCTGGGCGGGTGTCAGTCCAGCAGGAACCGGCAGCCTAGCGTGATGGCACAGGCGGCGCATAAACAAAGGAGCGCCGGCGCGGGGGTGATTTCAGCTCCACCTAGTTCCCCCACCGCTCCACAATCCGAAGGCCCTGCCGGGCAAGCTGATCAGGGACGCCACGCCGGATCAATCGGGCGCTCCGCTCCTGCTGCGCCCACGCCTGCTGGGAAGCCTCGCTCGCCCGTCGAATCGGACCCAGCCAAGCGTTGGACCACGCGATCTGCACAGCGAGGCCGAGGAGCGCCGTCTCGCCCAAGAGGGCCAGGGAAGTGGCCCACACCCGCTTGAGCTGCTGCTCCACGTCCGGGACAGACGTCGTTTGATCCTGCATCGCTGGGCTTTACCTCCGCATAACGACGCCGGCGCGAGGGGGAAGGCTCGGCCGGCACTCAAAGTCCTGATGTATGTCTTGAGGGGGTATGTCGCGGAGCCCTCGGCGGTTCCGTGAGGGAGCTCAGGCCCCGCGGCGCCAAGCCTTGGCTCCTCGCCCTCCATCTCGCTCCGCTCCTCGGAGCATGTCCGCGCTTGGCGCTCTGTCATGAAGCTGGCCTCCAGGTGCCAGGCATCGTCGCGATCGCGGACGTCCCCGATCGATCCCGCCTCGCGAAGAAGGGCATTGAACTCGGCGCTCAGGTCGACGTTCTCAGTGCTCTTCCTGCCGACAGCCTTCTCGTAGTTGAAGGCCCCATCCCAGCTCTGGCACGCCACAAGAGGAATGACCGGTGTCTGCGAAAGCATTCTGCGCAACGTCGTGCTGATGGCGCGTCGCGTGACCTATCAGATCCTTGATGGGCCGGACGGGCGGTTCACCGTCGCTGCGACCATGAAGCCTGACAAGACGGTGTTCCGGACGGGCTTTACGACCCTGGCCGAGGCTGAGGACTGGGTTGAAGACCTGAGAGTGATCATGGCGGCCGTGGGTGCGCCCGTGAGCCTCGCGCTTCCGGAGCATCCCAGCCCTCTTCCCGTGGATGTGCTGCTCGCCTTGGTGCGCAAGCACTAGCCTGAGCCGGCAGGTGCACCGGCGCGTCGAAGTGGGCGAGTTCGCCGCCTGCCTATTCGCTCGCGACCCACTGCCGACTGGCGTATGCTCGGCGCAAGTAGGAGAAGGTACCCTTGTACAAGGTAATAGGCACGGATGCCTCTGGCCGCACGCTAACGTTCGCATGCGGCACGGACGAGCAGGCTTTAGATAAGGTCCGGGAGTTAGAGGGTCGAGGTTTTCGCGACATCTCGGTTGTAGACCCCATAGGCCAACAAAAGAACGCTGCTGCCTTCGAGCGCTCACTTGGTTGGGAACTGTAACGGCATGCCCGGTACCCCTACCTTTGGCGAGTTCTACAAGCTCAAGCGGGTCACGGTCGAGCGTGCAGCGATTGGGCCAAGCTCAACCAAAGTGAACGACGCCACGCCCGCCCAACCCCATAGAGAGCGCGTGTCGTTGCGCGCGGCCTTCGACCGAGACCCCGTAAGGCATGTGCAGTGGCACCAGCGGGTCGGATAGCGGTGCCCGAGCCTGTCCATCCGGCCCGCTGCCCCTCCCGCCCGCCGACTCCTGAGGCTACGGTGCCGGCATGCCTGACACCCCCACGATCGGCGAGCTGTTCAAGCTCAAGCAGGTCACCGACGCCGAGCTGAATGCCGCCGTCGCGGACTATCTGAACGATCCCACGCCCGGCACGCGGCTGATCGCGAAGGGCGTGGCGATCGATATCGCAGCTGCCGTGACGAGCCACGAGTACGCCAGCGACATCCTCTCTGATCCCGACATCAGCGCGCGTGCCCGCCGCATGGTCGTGCGGACCGCAATCCTGCTGGCACGGCCGGCGTGAGCTATGATGCGGCGCCGGGGCCGGGGGGGCTTGCCGATGTCGATCATCTACGATGAGGAGTGGCTGCCGAGCCTGGACGGTACGCACACGAAGCGGATCTACCGGGACGGGGACCCCCTCGCGATTGGCCGTGTCCGTCTGTGGCAGAACGGCGAAGAAGGCGAGCTGACCCGCGAATGGTTCACCGCCGAGAGATGGTCAACGGGCCGCTACGTGCCACTTGAGGGCGAGCACGCCAACTTCCTCGAAGCCGCGGGCCGGATCGTCTTCTACACCGCCACTCACTGACCCAGGCCTCATGATCGAACCTACCGCCGATCCCACCCAGCTCGATATCCTCGCCCGCGAGATCCACGAGATCACCCGGCTCAACATCCAGAGCTGCCCGGCATGGGAGGACCTGGACCTGAGCGACACCTATGAGCGCGCGTTCAGGGATCTCGCCTATGCGCGAGCGCGCGACCTGATCGCGATGAGCGAGATGGGGGAGCACTGAAAGCGCAACCATAATGGGAAGGCTGCGCGAAAGCTTCAATCATCCTGGCTCTCTCAGCGAAAATCAGCTTTTCGCGCGTGCGATCTCCTGCCGAAACGTCTCTTGCTGTTGCTCGTGACGCTCTATGATCGTTCGCACGAACGGCTCGGCAGACCGATCGCACCACCGATCGAGACGGCGGTTCTCCTCATCTGCCGATGAATGAGCCAATGCACGAACCTCGGACACGGCAGCGTTTCTCGCAGCGGCAGCGGCGCTTAGAAGCACCGTCCGCGCGTGTGCCGGCGAAAGGCCTGCCAACACGCTGCCGCGAACGCGCTCGGAGAACGCCTCTACCGCCGGAAAGCCTCCAACCTCGGAGGCGAAGTCTGGATCACGGCTTTGGCAGGCAGATGCGAACTGGTGCGCCATCAGAGCTGGGATGAGCAGCCGAGCCAGCCGCTCCACGTCTGCGCTCAGGGCACCGAACACGCTCGAGGAGAGCAGGAGCGCTGCTATCACTAGTCGGGCTTGGCCGCGCATGTGCGTTCCTCCCGTAACCTCAATAGCGGATGGTCGCGCGGAGCCCGAACACGGCGGCGTTCTTCACGCGCCCGAGCTCCGGAAAGCGCGGGTTGGTGACGCCCCCGCTCGGCTTGAACACGTATTGAACGTCTGGCTGGATCGTCACGCCGGGGCCGAGCACAGCCTGGTAGGTGGCCTCCAGCACTGCTTCCGCGCTCCGCCGCGGTTGCGGCAGGCCGGAGAACTGGATGGCGTCCACGTCCGCCTGTCGAGCGCTTCGCGAGACGCGCGAGAGCGCGAAGGCGAGGCCGAGTGTGTCGTCGGAGCGGCCCGGGAACAATCCCTTGTAGGCGATCCCGGCATCCAGGTAGAGGTCGAGCAGGTTGCGGTCCGCGGGTGCGCCGGACAGGCGCAGGAACACGCTGGCGCCGTCGTTGGGATCGTCCGGCTCGCGGTAGATCGTCTGATCGATGATCCCGTAGACGCCGCTGTTGCCCCGGAAGCGGCGGGCGACACCGGTCGATGCGGGATCGGCCAGCGCGCGCCCGGCATCGTCGCGGTCGAGGGAGGCGAAGCGGCCGAAATGGTGCCAGCCGCCGAGCGTCACCGTGCCGGGCTCACCGCCGGATCCCTTGTCGATGTTGTAGGCGTACGAGATCTCGGCGATGGCGAGCGGCGGGTCGGTCAGGCGGAAGTTGGTGCCGGTGCGGTTGCGCCGCTGCGGATCAGGCTGGACGCCGAGCCGGTCGGGCCCAGCGGGGTCGCCGTCGTAGACGCCGGCCTGGAACGAGAGGTTGCGGTTCGGCACGTACTTGATCCGGGCCCCGGGCGTCGCGAGCGGGTAGATCGGGCCGCCGCTCGGCAGGATCACCGCCATGATGTTGGGCCAGCCGAAGGTCGAGTTGATGAACAGCGTGCCGGTCTGGCTGACAGCGAACTCTGTATCGGTGGCGAGCTGGCCGATCCGCAGGGCGAGCTGACCATCGAACAGCTTCTGCTCGAACCACGCCTCATAGAGGCGGGTGGACGGCAGCGCCTCGATGGCGCTCACCGTGATGAAATTGTCGACGTAGTAGCGCGACAGGCCGGTGCCGTGGATCTGGTAGGCGTTGGCGTGGATCGCCGCGCCGGTCCAGCCGGCGAGCTTCTCCAGATCCATGTCGACCTGCACGTCGAGGCGGCCCTCGGCGATGGCGCCGCGCCGCGCGCCGCCGGTGGCGTTGCCGAGCACCTCGCCGATATAGGTCAGGCTGTACTCGATGCCCTTGGTCTTGAGGAAGGCGCGGTAGCCGCCCGGGTCGCCCGCGGGCCCGAGCTGGTCGGCGATGGAGGTGTTGAGGTTGGCCGAGGGCTTGGCGGAGGTGTCCGGCTGGGCCACCGAGGTCTGCGGGTCGCCGCCGGCGCCGAAGGGCGAGCCGATGGCGATCCCCTCCCCGGCGATCCGGGCGGCGTCCTCGGACGAGGGCTGCGCCTCGACATCCGCCGCGCCCAGCGCCAGTCCGAGTGCGAAGCCGATCCTGATCCGCACGTTGCCGCTCCCTCAGCCTCACCCATCGCCCTAGCACGGCGGCACGGCAGCTGGGAGCGGGCGGGGCGCCTCAGACCCGGTCATTCATCCCGGCGTATTGGTAGAGTGTGCCTCATAATTGAGTGATGACCGCGTGCACCAGCTAATATTTCGGGCGAGGGTGCGGTGCGGCTGGCGTGGGGTGTTGAGGAGCCGGAAAGCGAACAGCCATTCGGCATGCGCGAGGGACCAGCTTGATGTTGTGATCCACGTTGACGCCCAGACCTCGCCGCCGAGGTATGCCCTTCAGACAGGAGGATTCATGCCTCGCTACTACTTCGACGTGCAACACGACGGCAAGGTGCAGACTGAGGAGCGGCGCAGAGCATGCCGGGCCCCGGCTCGTGCCGTTTATCGGGCTGGCCAGTCCGGGCGAGATCCGCGCCGACGGTGCGATCGTGCGCGGGGCGCAGAACCTGCCGGGCAACTGGGAGGCATCGGACTTCAACCTGCCGAAACGGGTGCGTGCTGCCCTCCCGATGGTTGGCGGGGCGGCAACAACGGTGGTGATGCACAACGATGCGGTGGTGCAGGGCCTAAGCGAGGTTCCCTTCCAGCGCAACGTCGCCCGCTGGGGCGTGCTCACCATCGGGACGGGCCTCGGTAACGCCCGGTTCGCATCCGCGAGCGGCGCCGTGGATCGATAGTCCTCTGGAGATTAGGCGGTCCGCGCGGATCCTACCAGTAGAGTTGCAGCCGGAACTCGGCGATATCCGCTTCGATCCGCTGGCCACCCACGACTGGCGAGCCATCCGCGGTGGCATGCGTGTAGTTGGCCATCAGCCTGATGTTTCTGTCTGGATACCAGTTCACGCCCGCCGTCCAGTCGCGCTCGACGCCTCCGGCAATCCCGCCATCCTTGAGGTTCAGGATGCTGTAGCGCGCCGCAAGTTCGAAAACGCCAATGCCGCCCCGGCTCACTCGCTCCGTCTCACCAACCTGGACCCCTTTGAAGATCGCCACATCGGTGCCGTAGTCCGTGTTAAGCGCGTAGCGACGGCCCTTGCCGTTGATCACCCAGGCGCCTTCCACGTAGCCGCCCTCGAATGTGGCGCCTGACAGCGCGCCACTGCGACCAACGTCGGCGCGGATGTACTCGCCCTGCACACGTAACGGCCCATTCTGGTAGGCCACCTCGGCCCCGAAGCGGGTGAGGTTGTTGGCATTGCGGATGGTGCTGGTGTTGATCAGCGTGGTCTGGAAGATGAACTCCTCCGGCTTTGATGAGAATGAGAGGCTGCGATCGTTCTGGTCGTAGGACCGGAAGCTGCCGGCGACGCCGAGGTGGAGCACCTCGGACTCACTCAGAATCGGTGCGTAGGTGGCACGCACCGTCCCAGCGATACCGCCGAGTTCGACGCCGGTGTTGATGTTGCCCCCGAATACGCCGCCCGCGAGGGTCCAGCGGTCGCCATAGCCAGCAACCGCAAAGCCCGTGTTGCGAGCCGGAACGAGGGAGTCGGGGAGCGCGCGCTCCACGAAGGTGGTGTTGTTGTCGCTGATCAGCTGCTGGAGGCTGAAGGGCTCCTTGAAGTTGCCGAGCGATACGACCAGCCCCTTGATGCCGTGGTAGCCGATGGCAGCGTCCTGAATCGGCGTGCGGTCCGTGTTCAGGTCGTACTGGAAGGCGAGTTCGACGGCGTTGTTGATGGTCAGGTAGGTCTCGATCCAGGCACGCCGGACTTCGATGTTGGAGCCGAACCCGTCTGGGATGCGCGGGTTGGTACCGCCGAAGCCGGGATCGAGCTGCAGCCGGCCCCCGATGCGGAACCGCACAGCATCGTCAGGAGACTTCACGGTGATGCCCCTCTCGTCGAGGGTGACGCCAGGGACGCCGAGATCGGCTTGGACGAAGCGGGGCAGGGTCTGAGCGGATGCTCCCGCATCAGCTGCGAACCCAGAATGAGCCCAGCCCGCCAGCGCGGCAAGGCCGATTGCGGTGCCGGCTAACCATCTCTGGTGTATACGGAAATCGCGCTTCATGACGGCTCGCCTTCCCGAAACTCACAGTGCCGGACCATCTGCCTTCGCACCTGCGCAGTCATCCCTCACAATCGCGTATGACAGCTGATCCTGAGTAGCTGCGGCTTGCGGGTGACATCCAGCAGGGTGCATCGCCACAAGGGAACCAAGGAGCCTCCGGGCAGTCCTGGATGGATCACTGAGCTAACGAGGGAAATCGCGCCGAGCCAGCCGGAGCAGGCCGTCTGCCCCCACGTTTCGACGACCCTGATGCAGCATACCAGGCCGCAGCTGTGTGATGACGGCTCTCGTTGTACTGCCGCCGCCACGCCTCGATCGTGCCCCTGGTGTCCGCCTCCAGAATGGGAGTTTGTGTCGCCTTCGGAAGGGAGGGCGCGAGGGTCAGTGCTCCCGGTGCGCCCGCCCTTGGACCGACTGCTCGCGCTCGATCTTGTCCAGCAGCTCGGTCTGGCGCCGGTTCTCCTCCCGCATGATCCGCACGCACTCGGCGATGCGACCCTGGTACTCGGTGCACTGCCGGAGCATGTCCCGGATCTCGCGCTGGATATCGAGCAGCGCGGCCGGGCCCTGGAAGTGCAGCATCGCGTCCCCGATCGTGCCGGGGGCGGGCGGCGGCACCTCGGCCTTGTCGCGGTTGGCCCGCAGCACCATCGCCACGCAGGTCAGCGCGACGATCCCGCCGACGATCACCTGGAGCGCCGGCATGGAGGAGAGCAGCGGAAGCAGGGCAATCAGGTGCTCCATGTCAGCGTACCTGCTCCAGGGCTGTCAGCGCCTTGCCCAGGCGGGACTGGCGGTCCACCGCATCGAGGCGGGCCACGTAGCAGCTGATCGCCTCGAACAGCGTCAGCGTCCCGAAGACCGGGATCACGAACGATGGCGCTTCCGAGCGGAAGGCATCCACCACCAGGGCCAGCGTGAGTTGCGCCATGACCAGCGCCCCGAACCCGGCGCAGACCGCCCGGACGTTGGCGCCGTTGGGCCGGATCATGCCGTTGTTGATGTGCCCGTTGAGGTAGAGGGCGGTGGCGCGCAGCACGCCCACCGTGCCGAAGAAGAACGCCATGCTGCCCTCGCTGAAGCCGAGGTCGGCGATCGGCTTCAGCGAGGCCCGCTCCATCGTATCGCCCGGCAGCGCGAGCGTCAGGGCGATCAGCAGCATCATCACCGCCATCGCCCACTCGAACAGGCGGTGCGAGCTGTACGGCCCCGCGGGATGCGCGGCCGAGGGGGAGGCGATCGGGAGCAGCATGGCGGCCGTCCTCACTTCGTCCGTGCGGGCAGGCTCGCCAGGACCGGCTCCAGTACCTTCGCGGCCGAGGCGTTCTCGTCGAGGTGCAGCGCCCGGAAGATGCGCGCCGCGATCTCGGCCGGGCCGCCCACAGCGTCGATGATCCACTTCGGGGTGCTGTCCACGGCACGCTGCAGCGCCACGGCAAGCACGCGCGAGCCCACCGGGACGGAGAGCTTGCCGTCCTTGGTGGCGCCCTCGACGGCGTTGATGCCGTAGTCCACGGCGGTCTGGATGGTCGCCTCGATCCGCTTCTGGCTGATGAAGAGGGTCAGCCACGGCGCGACCTTGCCGAGGGCAGCTGAGGCGACACCGGCCAGGATGGTGACCGCCACCGAAGCCACGGAGGGCATCAGCGCTGCGAGCCACGCGCCCCACGGAATCTCGACGGTGGTTCCGCCGACCTCGGCGGCTGTGGCGGCCGTGGCGGGCAGGACGAGGGCGATGAGGAGCGCCAGCGCCGTTCCGAGGACCGGAAGGCGGTACGCGAGCGCGACGATCGCCGCCGCGCCCAGGGCGCAGGTGCTGATCAGCACGAGGCCGAGCGCGAGGCCGGGCGCGCCGGGGCCGGCTCGAAAGGTGAAATCGGCCACGGGCAGCACAGCGCCGGCATGTGCGGGGGCGATGACGCAGGCGAGCGCCAGCGCCGCGAGCGAGAGCTTGCGGATCATGGGGGTGTCCTGATTGTGAGGAGATGCGCGGCGGGCCCGGCCGGCTCGGGGATGGTGCGCCGGGATACCCGCCGGGCTCGGGAGAGGGTCAGGCGGCGAGCGGCTTGCCGCAGCTCGGGCAGGTGGGCACCGCGGGCGGGGCTGCGATCATGCCGAGGGCCACCTTGCGCACGCCGGCCACGCGGGACGTCCAGCCCTTGCCGAAACTCGGCCACGTCGAGAGCGCTCGAAGGAACGCGATGCGCGCATCGCAGAGCGAGCCAATCAGCTTCTGCCGGTCCTGCCCACCGACAGCCTTCAGCGTGAGCGGGCCGATGTGGCCGTCATCCGCCACGCCGACCAGCCGCTGCAGCGCGATCGCCGCCCGGGCCGGACCCGAGTTCACGGCCCAATCGAAGGCGGCATAGTCCAGCCCGGCCGGCAGGTCGTCGCCGCGCACCACGTCCCAGTAACGGCTGCGGTAGAGCGGTGCGACGCTTACCGGCGTGAGCGCCCGGACCTCGGCCCGGGTGGCGGGCCGGCCGAGCGCGGCCGAGAGCGTGCCGATGGTCACGCCGAGGTTGGTGGGCCCGCCGGGATCGTCGGGGTGGTCGACGTAGCCTCCCTCATGCGCGAGGACGAGCGCGAGCGCCCGGTCGAACGACGACGCGGTCATGATGGTCTCCGATTGTCAGGGGTCAGAGGGTCACGAGATCTCGGCCGCCGGCCCATCAAGGGCAGCGGTCATGGGGATCTGCGATACGGGGGAGAGATATGCTTAGGCCGGCTGAGGCGCGGCCCCGATCCTTACGGGTAAAAGCGCAATCAGCTTGACCATGTGAATGGCTGCTGAGGGTGGGGTCCGGACTTCGGTGTCGAGGCCAAAAGCAGACGCATCAGCGGAGCGAAGCCGTCGCGACAAACGCTTGCTGAGGAAATGTAAGCTTGCCACCGGCCAGCATTGAGGGATGGAGGCGAGAAGCGGCGTCGTCAGCTATCGACGCCAACAAATTTTCACGTTCGCGCGCGTCCTTATCTTTCAACAACGCAGCCATCGGGGTCGCCGTTAGCTGAAATCGAACGTAGTCTAAAATCGACGGGAACGTGATATGCTTGGAAACAGTGGCAATTTCTACAACGTCGAACCCGACCTGCTTTAGCCAACTGCCGACCTCCTGCGCATCGCAGGAGAGATGCTCCGCACGCTTGGTTCGTGACGCTCCTGGCCCGAGAAATGTGTCTAGCGCTTGCACAAAGGCGTGCGCTACCGGCGTGTGCTCAATCGCGCTGTAGACGCTCACTCCCGCTCGTCCGCCCGATTTGAGAACTCGCACCATTTCCTCAAGCGCCAACCGTCGATCAGAAAAAAATTGTAGCCCGAGTTGGCAAATCACCACGTCGAAACTGTTTGTGTTAAACGGCAGTTCTGAAGCGCTGCCCTCGATCCATTCGATTGCTGCAGATTTCAAACGTGCAATCCCGAGCATCGCTTTATTGACGTCAATGCCAACCAGCCTTCCGACATGCCCGCGCTGCTCTGCCAGCCTAACCACAACGCCCGTACCACAAGCAATGTCGAGTACGCTGTCGCTGCGCCGTAGCATAATTCGGCCAAGAAGATCATCAGCCCATATCGAGGTAATGGCTGGCACGAGATAGCGCTCATACAACTCCGGCGCGCTGGCATCCATTTGCCAATGTTCATGAGCCGACATGAGCTAATCCTATTGCATCTCGGCATTAAAATGCAGGCCGTTGCCGACTTGGATGTTGCGCGATCGGGTGAGCGACAGCAAGCGGGGCCATTGGCGTCCGTTTCGACCTGAAAAATTGATCATGTTCCAATCGGACCGCCATGAAGCGGACGTTGCGAATTTCTGCAACGTGTCGGCAGCGGCCCCTCGCGGAGGGTATCAAGCGTCAGATTTGGACCACTAGCGCGGATCACGGACTAATATTTGTTTGCGCTCACAGCTATGAATTAAATGGATTAGTACTTAAGATAGCTTGTGCTGGCTAGTGCATGTTCCCGTCATCGTCCTTGATCTCCCAAGAGCCGAGGGTTTTCCCATAGCGGATGGAGGGCAGCATGCACCGAACTGTCACGTTTATATTTTGTGCTCTAGTGTTATCCGCAAGTGATGCTTGGGCGAGCGACGTTGCCTCAAAAATCATTGCTGATAATTTGTTGGTCAGAGTCGCAGATAAGCCGCCCGTGAGGACGCTTTGCGGTCCAATCAGCAACAGGGTTTACTTTAGGGACATGGTGCCGAGAGGTCTTGGCATAAAACAAATCATATTGAAGCGGGATCGGGACGAGGTCTCAGCTTGGAAAATAGCAGTTTGGGATGAAGATAGATATTATTATCAGGAATGGGATCCTTTTTGGATGCCAAATAATAAAGATACTAAAATAAAAATCAGAGTTCTTAGAAATGAATTGCGCGATGGAATTCCCGGAAAGAGAATTGGGTTCTACCTTGAGAGATACTGGTTGCACGAGGGCGGTACATACGAGTTTCAACGGGGGAAATTCGAATATAATTCCAATGATTTAAGAAGCGCATCCCGGCTTTATTTTCACCATTTCTCCTATTGTACCGACCCAGATCCGAATACGACTGTCGAGTTTCGTTTCACAAATTCAGAGGAGGAGCCGGATTAGTGAAATACAGCTGCTGAATAAACTTACCGTTCGTTGATGCGCTCGCGCCGCCTTTACTAGTGGTCCAAACCTGACGCTTGATACCCGCTCGCGAGGTCCGCTCGGGGTGGTGGGCGGACTTCGACCTCTCATCCGGAAGCGGAAGTTCCGCTTCGCTACGAAGTTGCTGCTCACGAACCCGGTTTCTGGTCGGGAACGATCAGCAGGACGACGAGGATGAAGGCCGGCACGAGCACACTCCAGAAGGACAAGGCGGCAACACCGAACGCCCCTGCGAGTGCGCCTGCCGCGAACGCCAGCACGGCGGACAGCGTGCGCCGCAGCCGGGTGCTGACCTGCTCACTGAGCCTCGCCCCGCACAGGCGGTCGGTGAGATCGATCACGGCCTGCGTGACGTTCACGGTCATCACGGTCGTCGCCGCCAAGTGGCCGATCACCAGACGCCCGATCCCGTTCTGGATACCCATCGCGGCGACCCCGAGCATGCCGACGCCGATTGCCTTAGCGCCATCCGGTGAGCCGAGCGGTGACATGGCCGCACCCGCAATAGCAAAGGTGATCAGGACGGAAGCTTCGAGTGCCAGCAAGGGGCGAAGCGGCGACGATCCTCTCCGCTCAAGGGCCAGGGCGATCAGGCGCGTGATGGCGACAGACACGACGAAGATTGGTAGGGCAAGCAGCTTCGCGAGGACGCCGGTCGAGGTAGAGATCAACTCCGCGCCAATCAGGACGAAGTTGCCGGTGACATGGGCCGTGAAGAGGCCAGTCAGAGCAATGAAGGCGGCGGCGTCCACGAAGCCGGCTACGAAGGCGAGCCCGGAACCAATCGCGGTGTCTCTAGCAGTGTGCGCGGACACGATGCATCGGCCTCCTCAGCGCCCAACCCGATTATAGGCTTCATCCACCAAGCGGCTGGAAAGCGGACCTTCCGAGGGGCCGCAAAAGGTCGGAAGCAGCCCCCCCCTCGCGCGGTCGAGCGGCCCGAGTTTTGATCCTAGACCTGTTCCTCGACCGCGGCCGTCGCGATGGTCTCGCGCTCAGCCTGGATCGCATCGAGCTGAGCTTCCAGCGCGTCGGCGCGTTCGACTGCGGCGTCACGCTCCTGGCGGGCCGTGGCGAGTTCGGCGGCCAGGGCATCCCGTCCGACCATCGCGGCCGTCGCGAGATCTCCGATCACCACGTCCAAGGGGAAGCCGGCCGCCTGCGCCTTCTCGGGTGTGAGGGGGCCGCTCGACACGAACTGCGGCTCGCTGCCGGGCAGGCTGACATACTGGCCGATGACCACGTGCCACGCGGGCAACTCGGGATCGCCCGGAGGCCGTCCGCGGAACAGGAACTCGTACAGGAACGGATCGCTCATCGATCTCCCCTCAGGCTGCGATTGCAGTGTCGTCGGACGTGCGGCGCCAGGAGCCGCCGGAGTAGTAGGCTGCCACACCCGTCCCGGCGCCGGCGGCCTCGCCGTTCTTCCTGGCGTTGCTCACGTAGATCATCATGCCGGCGGTCCCGGCCGGCACCGTCGCGACCGTGTACGAGCCGAGCTGCAGGGTGGTGCCGACCGACACGCCGGCCGTCGCCGCGATAGCGCCGACGACGTCGACCGCCACCACGGGGTTCGACTTGTTGAAGCCGACCTTGCCCGTGTAATCCATACGCACGCCGGCCGCGCTGGCCGACCATGGAGCGATCACGAAGCCCTTGGCCGTGTTGCTATCGACGGCGCTGCCGTAGAAGAAGATGCCCTGGTCATCCACCTGCGAGAGCGCGTTGTAGGCGCTGTTGGTGAGCCAGGAGTGGATCTCGATCTTGCTGGTCTTGCCCGAGCCCTGGAGACGGAAGCCGGTCAAGGCGGCCGGGATGATGTGGTTCACCGTCCCTTGCATCCGGGTATCGCCGGTGACGGTGAGATCCGTCAGCGTGGTGCGACCGGTCGCGCGGTTGATGGACAGGGGCTCATCGACGCCCGCGCCCGCATCGCTGTAGCGGCTGATGCGGAAGTCGCTGCCGGCGTTGGACCCGCTCTCGGCGCCGGTGCTGATATTGATCGACCACCGGTTCGCGCCGGCGGACTGGAACCAGAGGGCCCGGGTGGTGGCGGCAGGTTTGCTGATGGCCAGATCGGTGACCGTCGTGCGCCCCGAGGAGCGCTCGATGACAAGGGGCCGGTCGAGCAGCGAGGCGGCATCGGAGTAGCGGCTGATTCGGAAATCGCTGGCGGCGTTAGAGCCGGCCTCGGCCTCCTCGCTAAGGCTGAGCGACCACCGGTGCGAACCCCCGGACTGGAACCAGAACACCCGAGGGGTCGCGGCCGGCTTGCTGAGGGCCATCTCGGTGAAGGTGGTGCGGGCGTTCGCGCGATCGATGGTCAGCGGGGTGTCGATGAAGGCTCCGGCATCGCTGTAGCGGGCGATGTTGAAGTTCGAGCCCGCATTCGATCCGGTCTCCGCCGCCGGACTGGCCCCGGCTGTCCAGCGGGTTGTGCCGTTGGACTGGTAGATCACCCGGCGGTCATTCCCCGCGGCCTGATTGATCGCCAGCTCGATCACCCCGGTGCGCCCGCTTGCGCGATCGATGTAGAGAGGATCCCCTAAGGTGCTGCCGTCGTCGGCGAAGCGGCTGATGCGGAAGTTGGATCCCGCATTGCCTCCGCTCTCGGCCGTGTTGTTGATGTAGATCGTCCAGCGGTTCACGCTGTCGGATCTGAAGTAAATCGTCCGGAAACTCCCGGCCGCGCCGTCGAGAGTGTATGAACCGACCGCGCTAATCGACCCGGTGAAGCTGGCGGAACCCGCGTAGAAGGTCAGGTTGCCTCGGCCGACCGTTGCATTCCCGCCCGAGCCAAGGATCCGCGCGTCGTAGTCGGTGTTATTGCCGCTGGAGTGGAAGTCGATGAACGGAGTGGAGGCGGTACCATCTGTGCGGCCGACTTCGAGGGTGCGAAAAGATACATTGCTGGCCGCACCAAGTCCGATCGCGGTGGCTGCCGCAGCCGCACTCGCCGCGCTCAACAGCGCCTTGCCGGTGACCGTGGCAGAGTTCACCGCCTGCGGCGTGGCAAGCACCTGCTGATAGATCGCCGCCGCGTCCGCCTTGCTCTGCGCTGCTGCCGCGGCGTCGGCGTCGGCCGCGGCTGCCGCAGCCACGGCATCGTCCCGGGAGGCCCGCGCTTCCTCGGTGATCGTCGGGGTGAGGACGAGCGCCTGCCCGGTGCTCCAGTCGGTGGGGAGGCCGAAGTTGGCGAGCTTGGTGTAGAGGGTCCACACCGCGTCGGGCTCGATCGCGAGATACAGGAACCCGACCGGCTGCCCGTTGTAGTCGTCGCGCTCCGCCAGTGTGCCGGCGGCGTCCCACTTGATCGGCCCGGCCTCCATCTTGTCGAGGAGGTCGTTGATCCGCCGGGCGACGGTCCCCGCCGACGTCCAGTAGGGACCGCAGTTGTTGATCCGCCAGTCCAGGCGCCCGACGACGTCAGGCCCCGGCCACGGGTACTTGAGCCGTAGCTCGCTGGTCGAGACCTGAAACTCGATCGGCACCGCCATGTTGCCGACGTGCAGGATGTCCCACTCGGCGGCCTTGAACGCCGTAACCGCACCGGAGACGACAAGAGATCCCGTCGCGATGGAGATCGAGTTATCGGGATTGGCCATGGTCGCTTAGGGCTCCGGTGACAGGTTCTCTCGGCCCGCGCTTAAGAGGCGGCCGGCGGCGTGGGCTCCTGGCCCTGCATCTCGTAGCTGAAGTCCACGTTCGGGACGGTCAGCGTCAGGTTGATCTGGCCAGCGGAGAACTGCGGGCCGGCGATCATCACCGGGACCGCGGCGCCGCCGCCCATCTTCACCGCCACAACCTGCCCGTTCGCGTTCTGGATCAAGGTCACAGGGTTCTTCTCAGCCATGGGTCTCTCCATTCGTGGGCTTGCGGTAGCGCGCCTTGATGTCCGCGCACCGGTGGACAACCGCCATGGCATCAGGCGGCAGGACGATGCCCTGCGCTTCGAGCGCCAGGGCAATCTTCGAAAGGGCGTCGAGCTGATCGCCGACCGAGGGGTACTCGGCGAGGCGGTGATCGGCGTAGGAGGTCGCGTGGTGGATGACGGTCTCAGGCACCGGGCATCTCCACCGTGAACTCGCCGGGCGTGTGCGGCGCGCTGATCACGCGCACGCGGTAGGAGCCCGGGTGCTCGAACGAGAGGGTCAGGTCCGCCGGGCTCGCGATCCGGTAGACCCGGGGCGCGTCGTAGAGCGGGACTGACACCTCGACATTGCACGGGATCGGCAGGTTGCGGAGCGTGTGGCCGTCCAGGGTGGCCGGGCAGCTCGACTTCGTGCGCCGCCGCGGCTCCTCGCCGGAGAGGTCGATGTAGTGGGTATCGGGGCGACCGCTGGTCTGCAGGATGCGGCCGGTCTCGGCGCGCTCGGCCTCGATATGGCCCTTGGCCATGGAGCCGGAGCTGAGGATCGTCCCGTCGTCCGCATACCGGACGAAGGGAAGGATCTCGGTGAGGCTCGTGATAGAGGGGCCAATCATTTGTCGAGCACCAGGATCTCGAAATACATAGCCGATGGGACCGAACAGGTGTTTTCAGCCAAATACGTCCAAGTTCCGGCGCCGACAACTTGGAATGTCTGAAGGGGCGTGGGGCCGAAGTAAACCACGTTGCCCTCATAGGCGAAGGAGTTGTTCGTTCGAGCGACCAGCGTCCCGTCGTTCTGTCTGTAGATACTGAGCATTCCCGGATTGTAAGACCGCGGGTTCTGCGCGCCGCCGGTGCCATAGTTGAGAGCGGAGAGCTTGATGACGCTATCGGATGCGCGCGTGGTCACCGAGAGCTGTGAAGTCGCCTGCCCCGTGAGTTCGACGGCGATCTGCGAGATCGCCCGGTTCTGCATGTTCGAGGTGCCGACGATCAGGGTCCCGATCTGCGCCGTCCGGACGATGATGCTGTCACCTGCGAGCGCCCAGCCTTGAATGCTCTCCGAAACGAATAAGCTTCCGCTGATGCGGACGCTGTATTCGACAGCCCCATCCAGGCGACGGATGCCTTGGAAGACGAAGCCCCCGCTCTGCCCGTCGATGTAGCCCGTCACGCCCCACTGGACTTGCAGGCCGTTGATGGATGAGCCGTAGGTGGTCAGCGTCGAGGTGTGGCCGCCGACCGTGGAGGTCAGGGACGACGTCGTCTCCGCGACCGCGTTAAGACCGACCTCCGTGTTGTAGACCCGGGTGCTGAGGTTCGACGCCGTGGTCGCGACCGCGGTGATGTTGCTGTCGAGGGTGTTGGCCTTGCTGGACAGGAACGAGATGTCCTGCGCCTGCGAGAGGATGGTGGTGTCGTGGACCGACGTCACGGTCTGCAGGCTGTTGATGGCCTGCGCGTTGGTGGTGATCTGGCCGCCCTGTGTCGACGTCGTGCTCTCCAGGGCGCCGATACGATCGGCCTGCGAGGAGTTGACGCCTTCGGCGTTGGACACCCGCGTGGTGAGCCCGCTGATCGCGCTCGCGTTGGCGGAGATCTGCCCACCCTGTGTCGACAGGGTGGAGCTGAGGGCCGAGATATCCTTGCCTTGATTGACGATGATGCCGTCGTGGCTGTTGATCACGACCCACGCGTTGTTGACCGCCGTCGTGGTGGATGAGATCTGCCCACCCTGCGTCGATACCGTGCCCTGGAGCGTGGTGAGCGCCTGCCCCTGTGTCGTGATCTTGCCTTCGGCCGTCTCGGTGCGCGTGGTGAGGGACGAGACCGACGATGTGAGGCCGCTGATCTGGCCACCCTGCGTCGAGACGCTCGACTGCAGCGACGTGATCGCCTGCCCCTGAGAGGTGATCGTGTCGCCCTGCGACTTGAGGGAGTTCGTGTGGCCGCTGATCGTGCTCTCGGCCGTGTCGACGCGCGTGGTGAGGTTGCTGGTCGCGGTCGCGTTGCCGGAGATCTGCCCGGCCTGTGTCGACGCTGTCGACTGGAGCGCGGTGATCGCCTCGCTCTGAGACGTGATCTTGCCTTCGGCCGTGCCCACCCGGGTGGTGAGCGTGCCGAGCGCCGTGGAGGTGCCGGAGATCTGCCCGCCTTGCGTCGCCACTGTCGACTGGAGCGACGTGATGCTCTCGCCCTGAGAGGTGATCTTCCCTTCGGCCGCCTGTACACGCGTCGTGAGATTGGAGAGGCCGGTGGCGTTCCCCGAGATCTGCCCGCCCTGTGTGGAGACCGTGCTCTCCAGCGCGGTGGTGCGGTTCGACACCGCAGTGATGGAACCCGCGTTGGCGCTGACGTCCGTCTTGAGCTGGTCGATCGCCGTGCCCTGCGCGGTGATCGTGCCGCCTTGGGTGGTGACCTTGCCTTCGAGCACGGTGGTGCGGTCGGAAACGGCGGTGATCGCCGAGCCGTTCGCCGCAACCGACGTCGTGAGGTTGCCGATCGCCGTGGCCTGTCCGGTGATCAGGCCGCCCTGCGTCGACACCGTGTTCTGGAGCTGGGTGATCGCCGAGCTGTTCGAGGTGATGTTGTCCTCGGTGGCCTTCACTCGGGTTGTGAGCTGCTGCGTCGCGGTGGCCTGCCCGGAGATCGAGAGGTCGTTGGCGTCGATGCGCGAGCCGAGCGTGGTGATCGACTGCGCCTGCGAGATGAGCGCGCCCTCCGCGCTCGTGACCTGGGCGCTGATACCCTGGATCGCCGTCGCGTTGCCGACGATGCCGCCCTCGGCGGTGTCGAGCCGGACCGACAGCGCCGTCTGAACGGACGCCAGGGCGTCGTCCCGCGAGACGCTCGCGCGCTCGGTGCGCTCGATGGCCGCGAAGCTGCGACCGAGCTGCACCTTGGTGAGCTGGCGCTGCTCATAGGTGGTGGTGCGCTGCGTCGCGATCTCGGCCGCGAGCCGGTCGTAGGCGTCGGCGATCTGCCGTATGGCGTCGAACTGCGTGCCCTGGCCGATCTGGAGCGCGGTCCGGGTCATCTCCGCGGCGATCCGCCGGGCGCTCTCCGCGAGCGCGTTGGCATCGGCGCCGTGGTCGTTCGCGAGCGCCAGCGCCTCCTTCATCGCCGCGAGCGCGTCATCCATCGTGACTTGCCCGAGGGCGAGGGTGGCCTGCCCCTTGGCGTTGATGTCGGCGATCTCCTTCTGGAGCTGCGCCGTCATCTTCGCGTGGCTGACCGAGAAATCCTCGATCAGCTCGCCCTGGACGACCGGCGCCACCGTCGTGAAGGTGGTGGACACCCATTCGCCATGCAGGCCGGTGCGCCCGTAGGCCCGCGCCCGCACCGTGACCGGCTGCTCGGACTGCCGCATCGGCGCGCGGCCGCTCGAGGCCGGGCTCGTCGGCGAGATCGTCTCCCAGGTCACGCCGTTGTCGTAGGACAGCTCGACCTCATAGGTGCGCGCGCCGCGGGTGGGCGAGACGCCCCAGGCCACCTCGATCCCGGTCTCGATCCGGTAGCAGCGCGCGTGCAGTACCGAGATCTGCGGCACCAGCGGCTCGGCGAGGCTGTCCGCGTTGACCGGCGCGGGCGCGATCACGTCCTCGTCCAGCAGCTGCCAGACCCGGGCGTCGTCCCGCACCATCTCGATCCGCACGTGGTCGGCGTCGGACGGGATCGCCGAGCGGGCCACGTAGGTCTCTTGCAGCTCCACGAGCTCGCCCAGCACCACCGTGGTCGGGTCCTGGGTGTCGCGCGCCAGCACGGCGGAGAGCTGCATCCCGCTCTGCGCAGCCGCCGCGATCACGTCGTCCGGATGCAACTCCAGCCCGCGGGCGCCCTGGCCGCGCATGCGCAGGATGCCCCACTCGCGGCCGGCCCGGGTCCGGATGGAGCCGTAGCCCCAGGCGGTGGGCACGTTGGCGTCCACGTCGAGGGTGAGCAGGTTGCCGGCGGCCGAGGCGACGCCGTAGACCTGCTTGCCCTGCAAGAACCAGAGGTCGGAGAGGATGTGGTCGCCCGGGTAGACGAGGCGCCCGTCCCACTCCGTCGTGATCGCCCGCTCGGCGCCGCGGAACACGGCCACGGCCGCGAGCCACTTCGCGTGCTTGAGGGCGTGCACGCCATCCGTGATGCCGGCGACGCGGTAGCGCTTCGGCGTGCGCGAGGGTGGGCCGTAGCTGTAGCGGACCTCGTCCGGCCGGCGCGGATCGCCGTCGCGGTCGAACTCCACGATGACGTCGCCGCCCTCGACCTTGGTCTTGTAGGTCGCGCTCGCGCTGTCGCGCACGATCTGGCGGCGGGTGAGCACGTGGCGCGGCTCGGCCCGGCTCTCGTCGCGCACGAAGCTGTGCACGGCCCCGACCTTGATGGCGTCGGCCCGCATCGGCAGCAGGATCTGGCCCGCCGCCTCCCAGAACGAGGACACCTCCGGCAGGGCGCCGTCGTAGGTGTCGTTCGCGCTCAGCAGGTTGGCGTAATAGAGCGCCTTGTCGGCATCGACGCCCGAGGGGGCAGCGAGGCCGTAGCTCGCCCGCACGAGGTCGCAGTAGGCCCAAACCGCCTTGCGGGTCGGCTGCTCCGTCCACGTCGTGCCGTCCCACACCGGCAGGATCCGGGTCGCCTGGACGGTGATGTCCGAGTAGGCGGTGATGGTCAGGCCCGGGCCGGCCCGCACCCGGATCACCACCTCCGTCGTGAGCGGGCGGATACGGATGTCGTCCTCGAACGCCATCAGCGTGTCCCAGGTCACGTCGTTGACCTGGTTGATGTTGACGTTGGCGGGGTGGAGGTTCTGGCCGCGGACCTCGTAGGCGCCCTGCTCGGGCCAGCGGACGAGCGCGGTGCGCCGGAGCGGCGTGGTGGCGAGGACGAGGCCCTCGTCCTGGCGCACGATGTCGAAGGGCTCGCCGATCGGGTTGCCCGTGGTCGGATCGATCCGGCGGGCCTGGAACACGGCGCCGGCCGCGCCGGGCACCTGCCGGCCGGCGGAGGACTGCCGCTCGACCCGTGGGAACGTCCAGTTGACCTGCACTTGGTCGGTGGTCACGCCCTGCGGCTGGGCGCGGAACCAGGGTGTCCACTCGGGATTGCCGCCCGGGCGCGGCAGCTGCTGGCCCGCCACCGCGTCGCTCGACACGACGTCGCCGCTCGCCAGTGACGAGGGCTGCTCGTACAGGAACTCGATCGCGGTGCCAGAGGGGCCGGCGGTGGTGGTGCTGAAGGGCGGCTGGATCCCGCCGTCCTCGGTCCAGAACAGCGCATCGCCGACCTTAACCTGATGGATCTGGAACTTGCCCAGGCCGAGCGTCATCCGCTTGACCAGCACCATCGTGTCACCGTCGTAACCGATATAGTCCTTCTGGCTCAGCGGCGGAGCCGACCAGCAGGTGCCGTAGAGCAGCGGCTTGCGGGCGCCCGGGCGCGGGACGTTGCCGCCGCCGGTGAGGCTGTAGACCTCGCGCTCCTTGCGCGTCTTGGCGGCCGAGGAGGCCTGCGCGGCGATCGAGAGGCCGACGCCGCCGAGGACCATGCCGGCCTGGATCGCGAAGGACAGGGTGCCGGTGGCCGCACCCGGCAGGCCGAGGGCCGCGCCGGCCAGTGCGGGGGCAGCGTAGGGCGCGAGCGCAATCAGCGCGATGGAGGCGATGGCGAGGCCGATCGAGGCGAAGCCCTTGCCCATCGGTACGACCGTGATCAGCACCGTGTCGTTTGGGCCGACGAGGGTGTGCTTCCAGGCCGCGCGAAGGCGCACGGTGCGGTCGTTCGGCTGGTAGACGTCCGTGCCGCCGCGGTGGACCGACACGACGTAGCGCCGCCCGTCCGCCGGCTTGTGACGGGCCACGATCGTCGACAGGCGGCGGCGCCGGTTCGGCAAGCGAACCGGGGTGCCGCGGACCTTCCCGACGACGTTGGCGGTGACGACGAGGGTCATTCGTGGCCCTGTGCAGGGATCAGGTAGGTGAGCCGCCACCGCCGGGCCTGGACGATCTCCAGGGGCGGGTCGAGCACAACACCGTGCGGCTCGTCGGTGTGCAGGATCAGGCCGCCGTCATCGGCCAGCCACGTCCCGCAGTGCTCCTCTTTCCCAGGCCCACGGCCCATCAGGACCAGGGCACCATCGACCGGCGCGGCGATCTCGCGCCAGTTCGCGCGCTCGGGGTGGGTGGCGAGCACCCGCACCCGCTCGGGGACGTCCGCCACCAGCGCGGGATCCGCCGCCGGCAGCACGCGCCCGAACAAGGTCCACTGCGTGAGGCTCGCCAGCTGCCAGCAGTTCAGCGCGTCGCGGTCGTAGGGCCGGCCGCGCACGCTCCTCAGGAAGTCCGCCCGGGTCACGAGAACAGGCTCGGGTACTCGTCGCGGTCGAAGAAGGCGTGCGGCCCGGTCGGGACGTTCTGCTGCCGGCCATCCGGCCAGGACAGCGTGCCCTCGGCCTGCGCGGCCGTGACCTCGAAGGAGGTCAGCTCCAGCCCGGACAGCGTGTCGTCGTCGGGCCCGGTCACGTCGTCGAGGTGGCCTGGGAGCACCCGGTACTGCCGAAAGCTCACCAGCACCTCGGCGTCGTAGCCGACGGCGTTCTTGAGCAGGTCGTGCAGCAGGTCCGACACGTTGTCGATCTGGAGCTTGCCGTCCGTGGGTCCGTCCTCGTCGGCGCCGGGCCGGATCACCGCGAAGGCGCAGAGCAGGTGCGGGACCTTCGCGCCACCCTCCTCGATCGGCAGCCCGATGGTGTCGCCCGGGTCGCCGAGCGCACTGTCGATGTTGCACGCGAGGTAGATCGGGGCATCGAGCGAGGGATGGTCGATCTGCACCGTGTCGATGATCACGCCCTCCTCGTCGCCCGAGGCGTAGGCTTCTTGGAGCGCCAGTTTCAGCGTCACGGATCACCAGTCCTGGACCAGCAGGGTGAAGGAGACGAGGTACTCGTTGCGCTTGGCGGCGGACCACGACACCTCGCCCGGGATCCGGCAGGTGCGCGTGCCGATGCTCATGTCCGGCAGTTGCACCGGTCCGGTGAACCGGCGCGCCCCCGAGTTCAGCCCGACGAGGTGGAACGCCTTGAACGCCACGAACTGCTCGGGCGTCATGCGGATCGCCATGTTCAGCGGCGTCTCGACGTACAGCGACCGGCGCCGCTGGCGGGAGGGGCCGTCATCGAAGTTCGTGACCTGCGGGGCGGCGTGGAGCGCCTTCGAGCCGGCTTCCTGCACCCGGGAACGCAGCGCCGGCAGGCTCGACGGCCATGAGGGGATCGCCATGGATCAGCCGTTCCGTGACCAGGCGCCGCCGACCGCCTGCCGGAACGGGCCGCGGCCGTTCTGAGCGCGACCCGCGACACCTCGCTCGACGGTCCGGAGGGCCTGATCGTAGGAGCCGTCCGCGCGCCGTTGTGGCGGCCCGTCTGCCTCAAGGGCCATCCCGGGGGGCGTGATGAAGTTGATGGCGGGCATGGCCGAGCCGGGCGCGTTCGACGCCGCGGCGAACCGTGGCACCGGGAACAGCTCCCGGCCGACGATCCCGCCATCGGCGTAGCCGCGGGAGGTTCGCAGCGCCTCGACAACAGAGGGCCCACCCCAGCGCCGCACGTCATCCTGGCTCCAGATGACCTCGCCGCGATGCGCGAAGCCGGCGACGTCGTACCGCCCCCCGGGGCCGGTGAAGCCGCCGTCCGCGAAGCCGAGGGCCTTCCCGATGGACGAGAAGAAGCCGCCCATGCCGGTGCCCGCTTCCGCCGACGAGCCCGACCCGCTGCCGAACATGGCCGAGATGCCCTTGTCGATGAACGAGTTGAGCGCCCGGTCCACGAACCGCTGCATCACGTTGGTGAGGGCGGTCAGGGCCGAGGTCCCCCGCATCACGTCGGACGTGAAGCCGCTGAAAGCCTCCTTCGCGAGGCTCTTGGTCTCGGACAGCCGGTCGTTGAGGCGCATCGCTTCGGCCTCCGCGCTATCCAGACCGAGCCCGGAATTACGGAGCCGCGACGCGATGCGCTGCTCGCCGTCCGTCCGGCCGATCTGCGCCCGCTCGAACAGGAGATCTCGGCCAAGGCGCGAGCGCTCGGCAGCGGCGGTCGATGTCGCATAGGCGTTCGCGACGTCGAGGATGGCTTGACGCTCGTTGCGGGCGGTGTCGGTCAGCTTTGAGCTGTCGGCGGCGAGCAGCGCCTGCGCCGTGTTGAACTGGCGGCCGACCTCAGTGCCGCGCTCGATTGCGTCGTTGAGGAGGTCCTGGATCTTCTGCCGGCGCGCCTCGGCCTCGGTGCTCTGGTCGGTGAGCGTGATCTGCGAGCGCAGCACGTCGGCAGAGCGCTCGGTTGCTCGGATGCCGGACTGGTTGCGGTTGATGGTCCGGTCCGCCCAGTCGATGACCTGTCCGGCGGTCCGGCCTGGGATGATGCTCGGGTTGGCCGCGGCCGCGCGCGAGCCCAGGATCTCCTCAGCCGACGCGCTCCGGTCCGCGCGCAGCAGGTTGACCGCGCCCTGGGCGCCGGCAAACCACGCGAGGTACTGGTTCCGGTTCGAGGTATCGAGACCCGCCCGCTCCAGCGCCCGGCGGTTCTCCTCCGCATAGACCCGGATCAGCGCGATGCTGTCGTCACGATCGGTGCGGCGCGCCAGGATCTCGTCCCGGTCCATCCCAGCCGCGCGCTCGGGGAAAGTGCGCCGGAACAGCCGCTCCCACGTGCTGTCGATGAACTGGCCGAGGCCCGTCGCGCTGGACCGCGGGTTGCGAGCGTTCGCGTCGCCGCGGCTCTCGGCATTGATCATCGCCGAGATGAAGTCCTGGCTGACGGCCGTGCGCTTGGCGGCCTCCTCGGCCTCCTTCCGGATCCGGTCTGTCTCGACGCGCGCCGTCTCGATCAGGGTGTTGCGCTCGTCGATGCTGCGCAGTCGCGTGTCACGCTCCTGGGTCAGGCTCTGCAGCTCGCGGGCGTCGAGGTTGTCGTTTCCTGCCCGGGCCGCGAGCTGCTGAAGCACCTCCTCGCGGGTCGGCAGCTGGTCCAGGCCCTTGTCGCGCAGCTGCGTCCGCAGCAGCTGGTCGCGCTCGGTGATGGCCCGGTCAACCGGGTTCAGCCCGACGTTCCGGTTGGCATCCTGCGCGGCTCGTAGCGCCGTCGCCGCCGAGGTGCTGCCATAGCGCTCGATGTCCTCTCGGGCGGACCGGGCGAGGTTCTGAAGCCGCTCGAACGCCGCCTGCACCTGCCCAAGCTGCTGGGCGTCGAGGCCGAACTTCACCGGATCTGAGATGGCCTTACGCAGCAGCTCCACGCGGTTGCGCAGCGTGTCGACGTCGCGCGTGGTGGGGTCGATCTGCCCCACCAAGCCCATCACCAGGCGGCTGTTCTGCGCCGCCTGCGCCTGGATGCGCTGCTGTTGCTGCTGCGCCTGCGTGGCGCGAAATCTGGCGAGCTGGCTTTCGATGTCCCGCTGCTCGGCATCGAACCGGCTGGAGCTCCCCGGGACGTAGCCGAACACGCCGGCCCGGTCCCGCTGGACGTTCTTCAGCCGCTCCTCGAGCAGCTCGATCTGCCGATCGATGGTCGCGCCACCGAAGGCGTCGGACACGCGCTCGCCGATCCGGTCGAAGACGTTCGCGAACACGCGCCCGAACGCGCTGGTGGCATCGCCCAGGGACGTGGTCAGGTCGGCGGCCCGGGACAGGCTGGCGTTGTAGGCGTCGAAGAGCACGCGCTGCGCGCCGAGGCGGTCACCCTGCTCGGCGAGCGTTCGGATCGTCTCCTCCGTCCGGGCGTTCAGGAAACCGAGCCGCTCGTTGAGCGTCTGGGCGCCCTTGACCGGATCCGCAAAGGCCTGCGCCAGCTCCTTCGTGGCGTCGGCCACATCCTGACCGGTGGTCGCCGCGAAGTCCTTCGCGCTCCGGCCGAGGTCCACGAACATCTCGGCGCCGATCCGCCCCGTCGAGGCGAAGGTGGCGGCCATCGTGCGCGCCTCGCGCACCGAGGTATTGCCGGACGCCGCAATGGCGACGGCCGCGGCGTTGACCTGCTGCGCACTCGCGCCGGACGCGCGTCCGGCACCCGCGAGCAGCTGATCGATCTCGCGCATCCGGCTCTGGAAGCTGAGCAGGGCCGCGCCGCCGGCAACGACCGCGACCGTGGTGACGCCGATCGCGCCGCCGAGAAGGCCGACACGAGCAGCAAGGCCCGATGCTGCCTCGCCGGCTTGCGTCAGCGCTCCCTTCACGCTCGCGCCGCCCGGGCCCGCGAAGCTCTGAGCGATCTGCGGGACTTGCTGGAAGGCCACGGTGGTAAGGCTGGCGCCGCTCCCGAGCGATGAAAGAACATCGCCGCCCTGGAAGATGAGGTTCCGGATCTCGTCCGCTCGCAGACGCCGCGCCCCACCCTCATTCTCGTTGGCGGCCTGCGGCGTCACCCCGAGCGAGCCCAGCCGGCGGGACGCCTGCGCATTCGCCTCGGCCCGGGCGCGGTCGGTCTCGATCTGCGCCAGCGTGGCGCGGCCGGTGGCGCCGAGATCCCGCCAGCTGTCGCCGGCCGATCGGACGCGCGTCGCCGCCGCCTCTGCTGCCCGGGCTTGCTCCTCGAACACCGACGCGGAGGCGCGCGCGGCGCCCGGCTGCGGGGTGCTGACACCGAGCAGGGCATTCACATTGGCCTGCGCGCGGGCTTGGGCCTCGGCCTGCCGGGCTGCCTCCGCGAGACGCTGGTAGCGGGCGGTCTGCCGGTCCGTGGCCGCTCCCGCGGCGTCGGCCGCCGTAGCCACGACCTGGAAGGCCTGCTGGCCCGCGCGGCCGGCATCGTCGAAGGTCCGCCGAACTTCGGCGCCGCCCTCAACGGCGAGGCGGATCGCGACGTTATTCGCCACCATCGCTGTCCTTCTGGTAGGCCTTCACGATCACGGCTTCGATCCGAGGCAGCACGTCGGCGAGGAGCGGCGATGCTCCGCCCATCGCCTCGGCCATCAGCAAGATGGCCCCGAAATCGAGCGCGTAGGGCCCGCCGAAGCCGGCCCGGATCTGCCCCCCGCAGCGCTGGATCACCGACCAGGCCACGACGCCCTCATCGGTCTCCGGCGCGTGAAGCGTGTAGGGGCACTCGTCGCACGCTACGCCGCAGGCGCCGCAGTAATCGGTGCCCCCTCCGAAGTGCCATTGGGCGAGCTCGACGATGCGTTTTTTTCCGCATCCCTCCGGAGGGCCGGGCCAACATAGCGGGTATCGAACTCGTCGAAGGCCGGCCAGTGCTCCATGAGCCGGTCGACGTGCTCGGGCGTGACCGGGATCGGCACGCCATCGGCATCGCCGACGCCCTCCCACTCGACGATCGCCCGGCGGGCCAGCTCACCCACCAGGGCGATGTTGGTGCGCAGGTCGACATCCTCCCGATCGTCGCCGCGCACGACCTTGCCGACCGCCTCCCGGGCGGCGAGCATCATCGCGACGGAGGCAGGGCGCACCCGCACTCGGACGCCGGGGAGGAGATCGAGCCAGGAGGGCTCGGCGGACGACGCGAGACGCAGCATCTTCAGTAGCTCGGCACGTTGTTGATGAGGGTGGCGGTGACCGTGCGGCCCACGGTCGGATCCTTGGCGGCCTGCCAGTTGAAGGTGGCCTGGACACCATTCGGACCGGTCACGGGCGTCTTGGCCTTCGGCAGGAAGACGGAGTGGACCTTGAAGACGAGGGAGCGCGAGGCGTCGGTCACCCAGCCGAACGTGAACTCGACGGGCGTGCCGGCGGTGGCCTGATCCAGCAGCGTGGTGTTGGCGAAGCGCACCGCGAGGCTGCCGGTCATCATCACCATGCCCGGGTCGGCGTCCTCGATCCGGCCGTCTCCGCGGATGACCTCCACCTTCTCCAGCTGGTTCGAGTAGGTGAAGTCGGCCGAGACGACGGAGCCGAGTGCGACACCGCCGCGGGTCACCGCTCCCTGGAACGGGCTGAACCGCTCGATGGTCGCTTCGGCAAGGGTGCCCGCGGCCGAGGCGTTCAGCTTGTTCTCGCCCTGCGCGATCAGCCCGAGCGTCGCCGTCAGAAGGCCGGAGCGCTGCATCTGGACGCGCATGGTGTTGCCGCGGACGCCGTAGTTCTGGCCGTAGCTCGGCACCTCCGGTAGGCCCACCTCGACCGTCATGGACGGGAGGTTGACCGCCCCCGAGGTGAACACGTGGGTGGTGGTGCCGGTGTCGGTGGTGGAGGTCGGCTGCCCCATGAAGAGCTTCAGCCAGTTGCCGAAGTTCTTGAGGTCGATCGGCACCACCACGTCGCCGTCGTTGTTGATGACGTCCTTCGACGGCGGGAGCGGCTCGCGGCCATAGCCGAGCAGGTCGCTCGACAGCAGGCCCTGCTCCTCGCCGAGGTTGGACGAGACGAAGGGGAGCTTCCGGAAGCCGCTGACCGGTGGGGTGCCGTAGGTCGTCTCGAAGGCAGCCGCCATGATGGCGTTCGCGCCCCTGGCTCGGGCCATAGTGCTCTCCTCTCGCGGTGATCAGTTCAGGGGATCGGTGGTGCCGTAGACGGCGGTGATGCCGATCAGGGCGGAGCGGGAGACCTCGGCGCCTTCCGCGGTCAGAGGCTCGGTGGTCGCCGCCGAGACCATGAGGTAGTCGCACAGGCCGCCGAGGGTCCGGTCTGCCGCGACCGCCGCACCGATCGCCTGCAGCATGGTGTCGAGGCGGGCCTCGGCGGAGACGGTGCGGGTCTTGTTCGCCGCGACGTCGACCGGGATCTGGTGCTCGTAGATGTAGATGGGCGGGTTCAGCGTGACCTCGGGCTCGCCCGGGTCGCCATCGTCCACGTTGACGAAGCCACCGGTGGAGATGGTCTGCGGCTTGACCTCGTTGCGGAAGTGGTCCGCCTTCGGCAGGGCTGCCTTCAGCAGGTCGGCCACGGCCTGGATGACCCGCTCGCGCGTGCTGGGCATGGGCTACTGCACGATGCGGGTGCCGCAGGCGCGCCAGTAGATCTTCGCGGTGATGGCCGCGTTCTGGATCGGGCTGACGCGGAACTGCATGGAGACCGAGTTGATGTCGGAGGCGAGCGTGTACGGCTCGGTCGCCATCAGGCCGCGATAGACCCGCGACCCATCCATCGGCTTGCCGCCCGCGCCGACGCTGCCCGCGTAGACCAGCCAGAAGTTCGGGGCGTTCGTCCGCCCGCCCTCCATCCCGACGCGGATGCCCTCGATGTTGGCGAGGCCCGCGTCCCACATCACCTCGCAGACCACCTGCAGGCGGGTGCCGACCGGGTAGGTCGCCAGCGAGATGGTCTGCGTCGCGCCCGCATAGGTGTTGGCGACGGTCGGGGTGCCCGACATGGTGAGGGCCTGCCACACCTTCGGCGCGCCCGTGTCGGGATCGGCAACGGTCTCCTTGCTGTAGGCCAGCGTGTAGCCGGTCAGGTTGTTGTAGAGGGCGGACCACCCTGTCGCGACTTGCCCGGTGGCGCTCCCGCCGAGGGAGCCGCCGGTGCCGTCCACCATCGGGTTGGCGGTGATGATGCCGAGCGGGTTGTCCGTAGCATCGTAGAGGTCAGAGTTGGCTGCCGGCAGGTAGGCGGCGGGCGTGTGCAGGGCGTTGGCGATCGCCACGAACTGCTGACCCAGCAGGGCCGCGGACATCGCCGTAAGGTGGGTGCCGTCCGAGGTGAGGTCCGAGCTGCGCCAGTCGCCCACCGTCGAGGCGGGGTCGGCGAGATCTCGCATCCCATCGACGATGTAGACGCCGGGCCGGTTGCGCTGGTCGCGCAGCCACTGCACCGCGCGCAGCATGCGCTTGAGGTTGGTGGTCGACAGCCGGGCGCTCGTGGCCGAGCTGTGGCCGCGCGGGGTGTCGGTGATGAAGATCACCAGCAGGCCGGCGGCGCGCGCCTTGGTGATGGCCGCCTCGTAGGCGTTGATCACGTCGGTGTAGGCGGCGCCCCCGGTCCAGTCGTTGGTGCCAGCCCACAGCACCATGCACGAGCCGCCGGCCGCGAGCGTGCGCTGAATGGCGACGTCGAGGCGTGTCGAGGCCGAGGTCACGAACATGTTGACCGCGGTGTCACCCGTGACGCCGAAGTTGAGCGAGAGCGGGAGTTGGATCCGCCCATAGGTCAGGAATTCAACCCAGAACTGGTAGCCGTTCGATCTCTTCGAGACCGGTGTGTTGGCTTCGGTCTGCGTCGCCGACCAGGGCTGCGAGGATCCGGAGATGACCGCGCCGCCGTTTTGCGTGCGGCTGTCTCCCATCTGCCCGCAGATCCGCGATGCAGGCGTGGGGATGAGAGCCGAGGCGGCGACGCCGCTGCCAGACGGGCCGGCGGCATGGGCGAGACCTGCTGCCTGCCCGAGGGCGAGGAGCGCGACGAGGAGCCAGGATGCGATCCGACGCATGGGCGGGCCTCAGTAGCTGATGACGGCGACGGTGCCGCCCGCCGCGGAGCAGGCGACGAAGATCGCACCCGTGGTGCGGCCCGACGCGTCGAAGGTGAAGGAGCCACCGGCCGGCAGCGGGTAGCCGGTGCCGTAGGCGGTGGCGGCCGGCATCAGCTCACAGCCGATCGCGGAGGTGTTGGTGACAGTGCGCCGGTTCGTCGTGTCTGCCCCGGAGACCTGCACGGCGGTGGTGCCGATGCTGCCCGTCCGCGCGATCGAGAAGCTGCTCGTGGGCGCCGGGCCGTTGACGATCGAGGCGAGCGACGTGTTGCCGGTGGCCTGCGCCGCCGCGGTCGCCGCGCCAGCCGGGAGCGGGAGGGCCGCCGCACTGATCGGCAGAGGCACGCCGCCCGGGACGCCCTGGACCGCCTCCGCCTGGGTGCCGGCCGTCCCCGGAGCCGTCACGGAGCCGCCGCCGCCACCCCCGCCGCCACCGAAGGAGGATACGACGTTGCCCTGGGCATCGTAGACCACCACCGGCTGCGTTCCGGTTCCGAACGGCACGCCGGGGGCGACAGACGGCGGCGCCTCGGCCAGAGCCGGCAGCGCGCAGCACAGGATGGCCGCCAGGGCGGCAGCGAAACGGATCATCGATCAGCCTCTCGGGTGATGGGGCGCGGCGGCGCTCAGGCCGTCCAGTTCGCCGCGATGGCGCCGGGCACGCGGTCGGCCCACTCCTTCGCGACGGCGTCGATGTCGAGGCGCTTGCGGAGCTTCACCTGGCGCACCAGCACGAAGATCACGACGAAGCTCCGGCCCTTCGCCGGGCCTGCCTCGCGGATCGCCCGGAACGACTTCCGCCGCTGGGAGCGCGCCGCCTGCCGCCGGTAGAAGGCATCGGCGACGAGCACGCCACCGGTGGCGGTCGGGATGAAGCGCAGCTTCGCGCCCGTCTCGCGCTCCCACGCGGCCGGGGTGAGGCCGTTGCCGCCGGAGCCCTTTGCGCGACGGCCGGAGACGACACGCACGCCCGCGTCTGGTGTCGGAATGGCGAGGTACTTCCGGCCCTGCGCCGTGATGGTGACGCCCTGGTCGAAGGCGTTGATGAGCTTGGGCGCGTTGCTGCTGACGTAGGCCGCCGCGTCCACGCTCTCGCCCGAGGTCGGGAAGGTTCGGCCGCGCCACGTATTGGCGAGCCGCTGGCCGAGGCCGGCCCTGCGCACGTCGTCGCGCAGATCCTCCTTCAGGCCGTCCGTGACCTGCCGCATGCCGGCCGTGACGGAGCGCGCGATCTGCACCTCGGTGCCGGCGAGTGCCTTGCGGACGTCGCTCGCGGTCGCGGTGAACCTCACGGCTCGTCCTCGTCGTCCGGCGCCAGCGGCGACACCTCGCAGGTGCGCACGAGCTGGCGGATGTCGATCCGGGCGAGGCCGGTCACCTCGACCGTCTGCGCCACGTTGCCGTCCTCATCGAGGAGGTCGACCTGATCCCGCTTCGCCGGCTCCGGCACCTCCGACAGGCGGACGGAGATCAGCATGGCGTTCAGGTCGAAGCGGTTGTCGCCGAGGCCCACGATGGCCTCCGGCGACACGCGCATGATGCGCACGGGCAGCCCGGTGGAGGCGCCGCCCGCACGCCAGATCGCGTCCTGACCCACGTTCGGATCCTCGAACATGGCGTCCAAGCCGAGGTCGAAGGCGCTCACTTCGAGGCGCGGAGCGCGGCGAGGATGTCGGCCTTGGTCTTGGCGGCGGAGATGTCGACGCCGCGCTTGGCCGCCAGCGCCTTCAGCTCCGCCTCCGACTTGGCATCGAGGCCGTCGTCGGCCGGCTTGCTGCCGCCCTGGCTGTCGGCCCCGCTGGGCTGGCCGTCCTTGCCGTCGCTCGCGTCGCTGCCCTCCGCCACCACGTGAGTGCCGGCCTGGAGCGCGGCCTGCGCCTCGTCCCAGCCCATGGTGACGACCTCGCCGTCCTTCTTACCCTTCTCGCGCAGCCGCATGGCCGCCTCCCTCGTGTCGATGGCCCGTCGTGCGGGCGTCAGGGGGATCAGGTCGGCCGCGAGGTCGACCCGGTGTGGATCAGCCGCGTCAGTTCGAAGTGGTGCCGCGCACGAGGAGCGCGGGGCGCTTCACGAGCGGGAGCGGGTTGCTCTCCGTGTGGATGTCCACGCCCTTGCCGAACTTCTTCGGCTCGAGCGGCGCCACGAACACCTCCGCGTCGCCGATGGCCGGCGCCTGGTTCACCGCCGACCAGAAGTCGGGCGGGGCCCAGTAGTTGGTGAAGGTGTCCGTGGTGCCGAGCGGGAAGAACCGCACGTCGCCGGCTGGCACGAACCGCTCCGGCACGCTGGTGGTCTTGTCCTCCTGCACGTAGGAGGCCGAGCCGCGGTACTCCTCGAAGGTGATGCCGCCGAAGGTGAAGCCCTTGCGCACGTCCTCGCGCAGGATCTGCGGTCCCGACTGGTAGTACTTGTAGGCCTCCTTCACGCTCGCGTGCGAGGTGAACTTGCGGAACCACTCGGGCGAGGCGAGCGCATGCACGCCCGTCATCGTCTCGCCAAGGAGGTTGTCTTCCATGTAGCCGGTCACGTCCTGGCACTTGCCGAGCACGTCGGTGGATGCGGTGCCGAGGGCGAAGTCCACCACCTTCTCGGTCACGCCGAAGGCGGCGAACAGGTCGAGGATGACCGAGCCGTCGTAGTCGCGGATCACGCCCTTGAGCGCGTCCATCCGCAGCTTCTCCAGCGTGATAGCGTGCTTGTCCCGCATCACCATCAGCTTGCGGTTCAGGAAGCCCAGCACGGTCTCCAGGCCGGCGACGCCGTTCGGGGTGAGCGCCAGCATGTTCTGGACGTCGGTCGCCAGCACGCTGTCCTCGTGCGGGATGTGCGGCACGGGGAACGCCAGCGGCTTCTGCCGGCCACGGGTGCCGAGGGTCGCCGGCGCGCCACGCGGGCGGGTCGGCAGCAGGTTGAGCACACCGTTCTCGATGAACACCGTCACCGTGGTGGTGGCGATCGGCTCGGCTCGGAACAGCCCGAGCGCGTTGATGCGGCCGTAAGTGTTCGGCACCAGCGTGATGTTGCCAGTCAGGGCCGAAGCCGAGAAGGCATCCTGGTTGAAGATGTCGAGGATCTCGGGCATCGCGGTTCAGGCCCCCTGGCGGACGATGATGCCCGCCGCGCCGAGTTGGCCGTTGGCCGCTGCGCGCTTGGTGGCATCGTTGATGGTGGAGCCGTAGATGAGCCCAGCATGGCTCACGACGGCGTGGCGAGAGACGACGACCGCCTTCGCGTCGGCGCTGGTCGCATCGACCGGGAAGAGCAGCACCGCGGCGGCGGTCTGCGAGCCGTCGCTGCCCGAGGCGGCGGCCGGCACGAACTTGCCGGAGGCCGTGACCTTGGCGAGCACGGTGCCGGAGGCGAGCTTGCCCGAGCCGGAGGCGATGACGACGGTGTCTCGACTCCGGTAGGAGCCGTCCTCCGCCTTCAGCCAGTCCGAGGCGACGGGAGCGGTTTCGAGGAGGGGCATGGATCAGGCATCCTTCTTGATGCGGCCGGCGCGGCGGAGCTCGCGCTCCATGCTGCTGGCGGAGGCGGTGACGCCGGCGTTCCCCTCGAGGGCCGGCGGGTGCGAGCGGATCGAGGTCTTCTCCTCGGCGGCCACGAGCTTGTCGAAGAGCGCCGAGCGGATGTCCGCGACGGTCTTGCCCTCGGCCAGCATGGTGGCGGCGAAGTCCTCGGGGATGCCCGGGTCCTTCCGGCGCGCCAGCATCACGAGGTTCTTGGCCTCGCCGGCCTCGGTGACGCGCTTCTTCGCATCCTCGACGCCCACGCCCTCGGCGAGGAGGGTGGCGGCCATCGCCGGCACGCCGCCGTCCACGCACAGCTTGGCGATCTCGGCCGCGTTGGCGCGACTGATGGAGGTGGCCGAGTTCAGGGCCTCCTGGGCCTCGGTCGCCGAGATCTGGCGGTCCAGGTCGGACACCTCCTGGGCGGCGGCGTCGAAGTCGCGCTGCTCGTCGTCGGTCATGGACCGGCCGCGGGCGGCCGCGGCGAGTTCGTTCATGCGGTCGGAGGCCTTCGCGCGATCGCGTCGAAGGCCCGCGAGGTCGCGAGGCATTCGTTTCTCCTGGGTGCGATGCGCCGAAGCGCTCTGATCCCGGCGGCGCCGGAATGGGGTGGAGCGGCTATCGCCGCGCGGCCCGGGCGGCCCGTTCGTTGGCCGCGGTCCGGGACAGGTCCCTGAGGGTGGCGTCGTAGGTCTGGACGCGATCGGCCATGCCGGCCGCGACCGCGTCGCTGCCCACCTTCATGCCGCCGGCTCCGAAGTCGGTGCGCACCCGGGCGGGCGTGGTCTTCCGGCCGCGGGCCACGTCGGCGATGAACTGCGTCTCGATGGCGTCGAGCAGCGTCCGGATCTGGCCCGCGCCGTCCTCGCTCTGCGGGTCCGGGCGCTTGTTCGGCGCGTTCGAGGACACGATCTCGATGGACAGGCTGCCGGTAGTGTCGGGCTCCACCTGCTTCGAGATCGCCGCCACGACGCCGATCGAGCCGAGCATGCCCGTCTTCTCGGTGACGACCTCACCCGCCGAGGAAGCGAGCCAGTAGGCCGCCGACGCCGCCGAACCGCTCACGTGCGCCACGACGCGCTTGCGGCCGCGCATGGCGTAGAGCTGATCGGCCAGCGCGTTGATGCCGGTGGGCGAGCCGCCGGGGCTGTCCACCAGCAGCATGATGGCGCCGACATCCGCGCTGTCGCGGGCGAGGACGAGGTCCCGGGCCAGCATCGTCGCCGAGGTGCCGGTGCCGGACATCTCCGTCATCAGGTTGGCCCTCGGGAAGATGGGGCCGATGACGGGGATGATCGCCACACCCTCACGGGTGAGCATGGCGTAGCGCGCGCCGTCCAGGCGCTGCGCGGCCGGGCCCGCCGTCGCCTGCAGGTCCAGCCGGAACCAGTCCTCGCCCTCGGCGGCCCGGCGATCGGCGCGGCCGGAACGGTCCAGGGTCGCGAGCGAGGCCATGAAGTGCAGGTAGTCGGGACGGATCGCCCACGGCTCGGCCGTCAGGGCGTGGAGCGCACTGGTCATCACTGCCCTTCCGGTGAGGGGGGATTGGGTTCGGAGGACGCATCGTCGCCGGCCGACTTCGCCGCGCGGCGCCCGTCGCTGGTGTAGGCAAGGCCGGCTGCGTCGGCCCGCTCGTTGTCCGCCTTGTTCTCGGCGTCAATCGCCTCGCTGTCGTAGCCGGCCTCGGCGACCTTCTGGGTGCGACTGGCGAACCCGGCCTGCACCTCCATGGACTTGCCCTGGACGTCCTGCACCGGGTGGATGTACGGCCAGGATTGCGGGATCCAGCGGGCCGAGTAGGCCGCCGCGCGCGACATGCCCTCGGGGAGGGTCAGCGCGCCGGAGAGGATCGCCAGATCTATCCAGCGGATCCACACCGGCCGGCAGAACTGAAACACCACTTGGTGATGCTGCCAGCCCTCAACGGCGCGGCGGAAGTCGTTCAGGGCGGCGCGCAGGGTGCGGTCATTGAGCTGGCTGTAGTCGCCGCTCAGGATCTCGTAGAGCAACCCGCAGGCCGCCGCGATCTGGCGCTTGGCCTCGCGCACGAACATCTCGAAGTTCGGCCCGACATCCTTCGGGTCCGAGAACGTGACATCCTCGCCGTCCGCCAGGACCTGCAGGGTTCCCGGCTCGAATTCCAGCGTCGCCACGCCTTCGTCGTCGGCCGGATCGGCACCGAGCGGCCCGGAGCCGAGAGGAGCGTCCGCGCCTTCCTCCATCGTGCGCTTGATGAAGCCGACGAGACGGGCGGCGTTCTTCTTCCGCACCAGCTCGGCGTCGAGGTAGCCGTCGAGGTCGTAGAGCGTGCGCAGCGCTCGGGCCAGCCACGGCTCACCGCGGTCCTGACCGGGGCGCATCGCCCGGTAGAGGTGGGCGACGTCGCTCGCCGGCACCTCGGCAAGCTCCAGCCCGGCCGGGGTCATGATCCCGTCGCCCGGGTGCTCGCGGTAGAGGAAGTAGCTCTGGCGCCGCCCGATCGCGTTGTAGCGGATGCCCTGGCGGATGTTGTTGCTGGGCTCGGTCTTGAGGTGCGGGCAGTGGTCGCCTTCGAGAACCTGCAGCTGGAGCGGAACCGGCAGCCCGTCCGTGAGGAGCCGGGTGCGAAGCCGGGTGAAGCTGTCACCGCCCTCGACCATGCCGCGCACGGCGATGGCCTGGAGGCCGTAGAAGTCGTGTGCGCCGATGCTGTCGGCGACGTCCGTCCACTCCAGCCACAGCGCCTGCACCCGGGCCCGGAAGGCGGCGTCCTCGGCCTTGATCCGCGCGGCCTGCTCCTCGTCCAGGCCGTCCGTCGACCGAGCCGCCGTGGAGCGCGGGACGATGCCGGTGCCGATGATGTTGCTCACCAGCCGGTCGACCGCGGCGCCGGCGTAGGGGTTGCGCCGGGATTGGTCGCGGCTCTTCCGGCGCAGCTCGTCCAGCGCGTAGGTGATGGCGCTGTTCGGGCCGTAGTTGCCGACGCGCCAGGACCGCGAGCGACGACCGCGCCCGCCAGCGACGTCGTAGGCCGGCGCTTCCAGCGCGCCGCCCGCCTCGCCATCGAGGTCCATGGCGAGCGGCTCGACGTACTGGCTGGTGCCCTTGACCCGGAACCGGACCGGTTGCGCCACGCTCACCACCCGCTCCGGCCCGTCATCACGACCTGCCGGGTGCGCCGCTGAACAACGGCGCCGGGCAGCGTGGCGGCGAGGTCGTTGATCCGCCGCACGAGGTCCGCCCGCGCCTGCTTCATCTCGGCGTAGCTCCGGTAGGTGATGCGCCCGGCGTTGTCGGCCTGCTCGACGGTGAGCACGCCGCTCGCCATGGCCTGATCGAGCTTGGCGAGTTGGGCCCGGAGCTTCGCGAGCTGCTGTTCCGGCGTGTCCGCCATTCCTACCTCCCGGGCCGGTTGTTGACCCGGCTGCGCCGCACGGCGCGTCTGTGCTGGTCCCGGGCGGCGAGGGTCCGGGCGGCGACCTCCGGGGCCACCGTGGGCACCTCGCTCGCGCTCGGGCGGACGGGAGCGATGCCCAGCGCCGCCTCAAGCTCGCGCCAGTGCGGTTCGCGCCACCGGTCCCATCCGCGCATCGCCGCGAGGCCGCGGGCATAGTTCGCGCAGTCGAGGACCTCGTTGCGCCGCCCGCCGATCGGCACCCACTCCCGCCGCGTGCGTCCGCGGGTGACGTGGGTGACCAGCTCCTCGGCGGTGAGCTGCTTCACCTGATCCTCGGTGACGTCCCGCGGCAGGTGCACGAACCCCGCAGGGAAGGCCTGCCCCGCCGCCGGGCGCTGCAGGGCGAGGCAGCCCATCAGCTCCTGCTTGGCGAACGAGGCGCCGACCCGCAGCGTCTTCAGCCCGCGCCGGAGCTTCTTCCCGGCGGCCGTGCTGTCCTTCGCCCCGACGCCGAGGAATGCCCCCGCGTAGCTGTCCTGCCCGTCGATGGCGTGGACCGGGCGCCCGGCCTGCCGGCGCACGAAGGCGTAGACCTCGGCGGTGAAGCCGGAGCTGTCGATGCCCCAATCCCGCACCGTCATCTCAGCGCCGCTCTCGTGCTGCCACGTCTCCTCGAACATGGCTTCAAGGTCGGCCCAGACCTCCGGCCGGTTCGTGGGGCCGGGCAGCACGCGGTGCTCCACCAGCCAGCGCTCCCGGTTGCGGCCGAAGCCCCAGATCCCGACCTCCAGCCGGTCCTTCTGGACGTCGACCCCGGCGAAGAGGATCAGCGCGCCGCGGCTGACCGCGCCGGACAGGAAGTCGTCGCGACGCGCGTAGACATCCTGCCAGTCGGGCGCGTCCGCGCCTTCCTTCCACGTGCGGGCGAGCTGGGTGTTGAAGAAGGTCCGCAACGCCTCCGGCCCCCGGCGCAGCGCCCGCGCGAACTTCGCCACCGTCTCCCGGATCGTCTGCTTCGGGGCGTAGAGCTTCGACGCCTGGAACCCGGTATGATCGTTCGGCACCGCGCGCGTCCCGCAATGCCGGCAGAGCGCCCGGCGGACGCCGTGCCGCTCCGCCTCCCACACCTCCGGCACCTGGCGTTCGCCGCAGCAGGTGAAGACCCGGGTCTGCCGCCACTCGATTTTGCGCAGGGCGGCGAGACGCTGCGCCTCCGTCCAAGGGTGCTCGCACTCCACGCATTCGTAGCGGGCGGTCTCGGGCCGGATCCGGCCATCCTCGTCCTTGTCGAAGCGCACCTGCTCCCATTCGAGCGGGTGCCAGCCCTCGCAGTGCGGGCAAGCGACGAAGGGCTTGCGCTGATCGCTCTCCTCGTAGCTCGCCTCGATCGCCGAGCGCCCCGCGACGGTGGGTGAGCAGGCCCGCACCGACAGGCTGTTCGTCTTGAACTCGGCCTGCCGCTCCTCGGCGAGGTCGATGGGAGGGCCCTCGCCACCAGCCGAGAGCGGATATTTGTCGATCTCGTCGCAGCACAGCAGCCGGATGGGCCGCATGGCGAGGTTGGTGGGGCTGTTGGCGCCCACCAGGGTGATGTGCCCGCCGGGGAACTGCTTGTGGGTGAGCGTGTCGCTCGCGTCCCGGGACTTCGCCTCCCCGAACAGCTCCCGCAGGACCTTGGTGTCCCGGATCATCGGGGCGAGCCGGTCCTTGGAGAAGGTCTCCGCCGCATCGTCCTTCGGCTGCACCACCAGGATGGGACAGGGGTCGACGTGGGCGAAGCGGCCGAGGATGTTCTCGATGACCGTGGTCTTGAGACTATTCAGCCGTTTGAAATCAATGGCTTAGAAGAATTTCGCACGTCATGCGTAAAGGTGGGTGGCGGCAGGAGGCGTCCGGACATGACGTCCACGACGTCGTGCTGCCGGTCGCCGCCGCGGATCTCGTGCGCGTAGACCTGTAGCGTCATGTCGAAGGTGCTGTGTCCGAGCGTGGCAGCGACGCGCGGCAGGGACATACCCATGTCCACGAAGCAGCTTGCCGCGAAGTGCCGGAGAGCGTGGAAGTGGTGGGCGTCCTGTCCCTTCTCCCACAGGCCCGCGCGGGTCAGCAGCGGCTTCCAGTAGCCGGCATGGAACTCGCTCGGCGCGACGGAGCGCCCGCTCGGCAGGATCAGCACGAGGTCGCGCTCATTGGCGACTTTGAACCGTTCCCGCCATTCCAGCAGCAGCGCTGCGACATGTGCCGGCATCGGCACGTCGCGAACACCGGCACGGGTCTTCGGCCCCTTCAGCTCATCCCACCGCGACAGGCTGTGCCGGATCAGCAGCAGGCGCTTCTCGAAGTCGATGCACCCCCATGTCAAACCCCGGATCTCGCTGAAGCGCAGGCCGCAGAACGCCGCGAGATGGACGAAGCATTTCGTCAGCAAATGCCCGTGGTGCTTGCCGCGGTGGTGCCTCGTCTCTACGGCCGATAGCAGGGCTTCGATCTCTGTCACGGTGAAGGTTCGCACCTTGCCGCGGGGGATGCCTCGCAGCTCGCTGTTGGCAGCCACGACCACGCGCTGCTTTGTCAGGTCGCGCTTGAAGGCGTAGTCCTCAATAATTCGCAGGATATCCGCATACTTCTTCAGCGTTCGGGGGCCGAGACCAGCCTTGCGGCAGTCGGCATAGAATCGTTCGACAGATTGCCAAGTCAGATCCTTGATCTTGATGGTGCCGAGCCTCGGCTTGATGTGGCGATCTACTGCCGTTTTAATGTCGTGCTGTCGAGCCTTGCCGATTCGTCCATCCGAGACGCGGTCCTCTGTGTGGCGAACGAACATTTCGCAGACCTGAGCGACGGTATGCGCCTCACTTTCCGGGATGTGGGTGCGGTCGGCCAGTTCTGCTTCCACCTTCCGGCGGAAGGTGTCCGCATCCTTCTTCAGCCGGAAGGTTTTCGACCTGTGTTTGCCTCCCTCCTTGTAGCGGACTTCATAACCCGAGCGCTTCTCGCCACTCGGCGAAGTCCACTCGCGCTTGCCCACGCTCGCCATGTCAGCGGCCTCCCGTTGCTGAGGTTGAGCCGTCGCGGCGGACGGCAGTGTAGGTGAAGAGGTCGTCTGCCGCGGGCGTGCTCATCTCGGGCACGGTGGGCAGCCCGAGCGCGAACCACAGGCTTCCGGCTGCCCGGGCACCGAAGGTCTGCCGCGCCTCGGTGACGAGGCCACGCCGGACGGATACGCTCTCCGCGCGTGCTGGCTCCGCGGGGGGAGGGGTCATCATGACCCCACCTTCGCTCCGCCGCCGGTAGAAGTGGGCGAACAGGACAGAGAAGCACTCGCGCTGATAGGCGAGCACCGCCTCACGGCATTCCGGCCGCACGCGGCTGGCATCGAGCCCGAACAGCCACCCGCTGAGCAGGTCGAGGCGCAGCACGACGGTATCCTGCGCGCCGCCAACTGACGGCATGGGCTCCATCGCCAGCCCCTCGGACAGAATGGGGTCTCTGCTGAGGCGGCTGCGCTGCGAACGCCAGTCGATGCCAAGTCGGTCGGCAATGGGCTTGATGGCGACGTGGATGCCGTCTTCACGCTCGACGGCGAACAAGGTGTCCCCGTGGAAGGGGACGGTGATGAGCTTGGACATGGGTCCTCCTGAGACGATGGAGACCCGGCCACGGTCGACGCTCGAAGAGGTCGGCCCGCGGCCGGGCCAGGAGGTCAGGCCGCGCGGAGGCGGCCGGTCTGGACGAGGAAGGCCTCGGCCGCGTCGATGCGGTCCAAAGCGCGGGCTTCGAGCGCAGCGGCGGCCCTGGCATGGCGCGCGGCCAACCGGAGGTCAGCCGTCGCCTGCCGAATCAGCCAGCGGGCGCAGAGCGTGCGGATGAGCCTCATGCGAGCGGCCCTCCCCATTGCTCGTCCGCTTCGGCACTCGTGAGCGGCACGCCCGCGGCCGAGAGGATCACGGGCGCCCGCCGCTGCGCGGCGATGCCCTCCTCACGCCACCGGCCGAAGTCATGCCAACCGCTGCCGGGATTGATGGCCGGGATGAAGCGGCGATCACCGAAGCTCGCTTCCGCGACGGCGCGCAGCTCGTAGTGCAGCCACGCGACGTAGGTCGCCATCATGCCGCCGGTGATCGGCACCGCCGCGGCCGTGGGCCGGCCCGTGAGCGCCACGCCGCCGCCGATGAGCGGGAGCGCGGCGAGACCGCGGAGGAAGCCGCGGCGGGAGGTGCGCTCAGTCATGTGCCATCTCCCGGTCGTCGTCGCTGCCGAACGCCCAGTTGCGCTGGTCGAGACCATCGAACAGCACCCTGCGCCCGTGAGTGCCGATGTCGATGCGAACGGGCTGGGGAAGCATGGCGCCCAGGCAGGGCTCGTCGTCTCCGCCGTCCTCGACCTCGAGGTCGCTATCGCCGTCGATGGCGTCCAGCACGGCGAGGTCAGCCTCTATGCGGTCGGCAAGCGCGCGGCGCACCGCGGCGAGCGACGTCGGCTTCCGCTCGACGAAGCTCACCTGCTGCCCCAGGCTGGCAAAGTGGCGCTCCAGGGCGCAGCGCAGGGCCGTGATAGGGTCGGGTCGGGGCGCCAGCTCATCGTTCCGCATCGCCCGCATGGCGCGGGTCACGGGGCCGCTGGCGGGCACGACGAAGGGTCCGGGCTGGCCGGGCTTGGAATGTCGATGGAAACCCATAGGGGTGGTGCTCTCTGGGGAACCGGCTTGTCACGGCCGGGGCGCTCGCTCTTGTCACGGAGGTTGCGCCAAGATGCCAGCGAACGGCACTGGCACCGGGAGGGTGACAACACGCCCAGAGAACGTGCACCGCAGCCTTTACCCCGAAGGGCTGTTGTATCGCCGATCAAGCTTGCGCTTGACGGTGCTGCGGTACTCCCGGCATAGTGAGCCGGTCGCGCTCACCGGGAGGTGAGCACGTCATTACGGGGCCGAACACCCGGCAAGGTGGAAGGCTTCCGCTCTGGACTGAGACGCCAGCCCCGGCAAGGGCCCGTCTCGGGAGTTGTCACGCTCCACCTTCACAATGACACGAACACCCCGAGCCCGGCAAGGCTGCGGGGGTTTCGTGCTGCGTGGCTCCCCGCCGCTGCAATTCGGGTTTTTTTCGGTAGCTACCGATTTTCCTTGCTTGGCGGATTTCCAGTAGCTACTCTAAACCTATGCTGATGGTCTGGGACGAACGGAAGCGCGAGAAGAACCGGCAACCTCCGCCGGCGGGGCACGGCCTCGACTTCGCGGATGCGCGGGACCGGTTCGAATGGGACACGGCCATGATCGCCCAGAGCTATGACAGCAAGCACGGCAGCGCCCGGTACATGGCGACGGGCTATCTCGATAAGAAGCTCGTTACGCTGACGTTTTCGCTCCTCGGCACGGAGGCGATTTCGGCCATCAGCCTGCGCACCGCCAGCAACCGCGAGAGGAAAGCCTATGCCGTCCACCGATAATCGTAGACGCGTGCCCCTCCTGAGCGATGCGGAGGAGGCCGAGCTGCAAGCCCGCATGGCCGCAGACCCTGACGCTCGCGAGATGACCGATGAGGAGATTGCGGGGATGCGCCCCGCCAGCGAGGTTCTGCCTCCTGCGCTGTTCGCGGCGCTGACCAAGCGCGGGCGGCCGAAGTCGCCGAACAAGCGGGTGCAGGTCACAATGCGGGTCGATCCCGACGTACTGGCGGCCTACCAAGCCACCGGCCCGGGATGGCACGGCCGCATGCACGATGTACTAGCGCGTGGCGCCAAGCAGATGGCGACGGCCGACGCCAATAGTATGAGCGGCGATGAGACCTTGACGCCCTCTCGAAAGGGGCCACGCTCTGGTAGCACGCGCGACATCCTCAAAGACGAGGAGGCGAGGACAAATAAGCGTAGAGCATGAATGCCTCTAGTGTCCCAACAACTAAGGCATCGGCATGGTGCTTGAAGCTGGAACTGACTTTCACACATCATATGCCGAACTGGTGCCGGGGCAGACCGTCGATCCCGGCAGCTTTGGCCAACAGGTGCTAGTGTCCTGCGCCTGAAGTTTATGACAAAGGCGTGTTGTCAGGATCGGCGTCGAGCGTTCGCAGGCAGAAGCGCTTGACGCTGGCCAGGATGGTATCGGCCGACTTCACCCATCGGAATGGCTTCGGGTCAGCGTTCGTGGCCTGGATGAACGCGCGGATGTCGCGTTCAAGCTCCTCCACCGAGCAGTGCACGCCCCGTCGGATGGCCCGGTCCGTCAGCAGGCCGAACCACCGCTCGACCTGGTTGATCCAGGAGGCGGAAGTCGGCGTGAAGTGCACCTGGTAGCGCGGGCGCTGCGCCAGCCAGTCGCGGATCAGCGTCGTCTTATGCGTCGCCGAGTTGTCGAGCACCAGGTGCACGTCGAGGTCGTCCGGCACCGCCGCCTCGATCTCGTCCAGGAAGCGGCGGAACTCGCTGGCGCGGTGACGCGGGTAGCACTGCCCGATCACCGTCCCGGCCTTCACGTCGAGCGCGGCAAACAGACTGGTGGTGCCGTGCCGGGCATAGTCGTGGGTGCGCCGCTCGGCCTGCCCGGGCCGCAGCGGCAGCAGCGGCTGCGTGCGGTCGAGCGCCTGCACCTGGGACTTCTCGTCCACGCAGAGAACCAGGGCGCGAGTGGGCGGCGCCAGGTAGAGCCCGACGATGTCGCGCACCTTCTCGGCAAAGAGCGGGTCGGTCGAGAGCTTGAAGGTCTCGGACCGATGCGGTTGCAGGCCGAAGGCGCGCCACACCCGCCCGACCGTCGTGCCCGACACGCCGCTGGCCTTGGCCATGCTGCGCCGGCTCCAGTGGCTGGCGCCTGGCGGCCGCTCGCAGAGCGTGCGATCGATGAGTTCGGCGACCTGTTCGTCGCCGATTTTGCGCGGTGCCCCTGAGCGAGGCTCGTCGAGGAGCCCGTCCCTGCGCTGACGGGCGAACCGTTCGCGCCACTTGCCGACCGTGTGCTTGCCAGTGGCCAGTTCCGCCGCGATGGTGGTGTTGCTCAGCCCGTCGGCAGCCAGCAACACGATCCTGGCGCGCAGCGCCAGTCCCTGGCCTGTTTTGCGACGGCGAGCCCAGCTCTCAAGCTCCGCTCGTTCCTCGGTGCTCAGATCCAGGGGCGTGGGCACGCGGTAGGCCATCGGCACCTCCCAGCATCCCCACATTTTGTCATAAACTTCAGGCGCAGGACACTAGTGTTCCGGCCCGGGGCCTCCACAGACGAAGTACGCCGGAGCGTCCACCCAGGTCGGATCACCCCGCCGGGCGTACGAGTTTCAAGCGCCGCAGTTCATCCACGATCACCGGCCCTAGGCGCAGCGTGCCGATGTCCTCGATTCCCGCCAGCCACTTGCGCGCCGCATCAGGCGTGAGGTTGCTGTCGGGGAACTCCGGCTGGAGGGCCGCCGCGGCGATCCGGGACAGGCCGAGCTCCATGAACGACCAGCCGGACTTGGTCGAGATGCCCAACTCCAACGCCAACGGGAAATCGTAGACGTCGCCGATCAACCCTTCCTGCCCGGTCTCCCGAAGGACGATGTTGAGTATGTCGATGTACGCCTTGCCGAGCTGGACGAAGCGGAAGCGTACCTGGTCCTCGATGAGGTCGAACTCCCGGCGGACGACGTCGTCCACGACGATCTCGTCGGGATCCTGAACCCTGCTGGCGGGGTTCTTCTCGCGAATGATCCTGTTGGCCTCGATCCTCTTCGCGTCGAACCTCCTTTGCCGCTCGACCGCCTTGGCGAGCATGACGGGATAGGGCACCCCGCGCATCCAATCGAGAGCGATGCCGGACACGAGGCCCGCGAAGTTAACGCTCCCCCCGTTCACCTCCCTGTGGATCCTTGAGAAGATCGAGCTGTACGACTTATAGGCCCCCTTCCCGAGCGGACTGACGGGTATCAGCCTGCGCGTCTTCCCCTCCTCGACCTTCTTCAGCATGTTGTCGTGGAGCCGACGCAGGCCGAAGGGATCGACGGTCCAGTTGGTCGCCAGCAGCGTCGCCGGAAGACCGATCCGCTCGTTGGCGGCGATGCTCGCCTCGGTCAGGCGGGCGCGCAGCCCCTCGTCGAGGCTGCCGAGGGTACGATCGACGTACCCGCGGACGTCGCTCCCGGCGGCCTTGGAGATCAGCAGCCCGGCGGCTGCCCTCACGCGCAGAGCGTCGTCGTCATTCGGCAACTCGGCAGGCATGGCGCCGCCCAACGCCCCGAGCAGGCGGTCTGGAACCTCCGAGGCCGTCCGCAGGAACGCGGACTGGACCTCGTAGCCGACGAACGCGTCGAGGGGCTTGTCCGGCCAGTCCTCGTAGTCGACGAGGAACACGTTTCCCACGATGTCGGCGGACATGCGCCCGGCGCGCCCGGCGAAGTTCCACAGCGCCGCGGGAGCGAGCGGCTTCCTCGTGCCCCTGGTGGGCGTGTCGATGAAGACGTTCCGTGCCGGGAGGTTGATGCCCTCGAACAGCGTCGTCGTGCAGACGAGGAAATTTACGTGGCCGTCGCGGAAGGCGCTCTCGAGGGTCTCGCGAAGGAGCGTCGGCATCTTGCCGTAGTGGAACGCCACGCCCTTCCGGATCATCCCGGCGAGCGTGTAGTCGGGATGAATGTGCTTCCTCACGAAATCGGAGATCGTGGCCAGCGCGGGGTCGCCGCCGTCCTTAAGATCGTGGGACAGTTGCCGCGCGACCTTCTCCGCATCCGTTGGGCCGGTCGCGTAGACGAGGGATCCCCCTATCGAGCCCAGCTCGAGGGCCGCGGCCGCCAGTCGGCTGTCCGGCACGTCGAAACCCCGCCCGCTCCGGTAGGTGCCGAGCCGCCGCGGACCGTCCGGCGTCAGCAGGTCCAGTTCGAGCGCGTTGCCGACTTCCGCCTTCCTCAACTGGATCCTGTTCTGGAGGACGGAGGGAAGCTCGTTACGCGCCACGGTGAGATCGGGCGCGCCGATCGAGGCGCCGATCGCCTCGAAGCCGCGAGCACCCGGCGCGAGGAGCACGAGGCGGGTCGTCCTGCTTCGGCTGACCGCCTGCTCGACACTGTCCTGGAGGATCATCCCGCGGGAGCCGTCCGAGAGGTTCTGGGCCTCGTCGACGACGACGAGGTCGAACGTCACGGCCGAGGCGGCGAGCAGCACCTGGAGGCGTTCCTGTGTCAGCACGAAGACTTGGCGGTCCGGACCGGAGGGGTCCTGCGTCGGCACGGTGGTGATCCTGACGTCGGCCGCCTCGCCGAGGCGCCTCTGGATCTTTGCGCTCACCTCCGACAGGAGCGCCCGCGTGGGAGCGACGTAGACGGCGCGGAAGGAAGCCGCCCGCTCGACCTGCCGGCACAGGTGCTCGATGACGAGGAACGACTTGCCCGCCGACGTCGGCGCCGAGATGGCGATCGCCCGTGCGTCGGGCAGTTCGTCCCAGGCGTCCTTCTGGAAGTCGGTCAGGGGGATCCACTGGTCGCCGACCCTGACGGTGTTCAGCTCGCGCGAAAGCGTCCGGCGGAGTGCGTCGAGGAACGAGGCTCCGGTCTCGGCACCCTCGCGCCTGACGCGGTCAAGCGCGGGGAAGTTGCCAAGGTCCGTCAGGATGCGGCGGCCGCGCTGGTACGCTCCCTCGTTGCCCCCCGCGACGATGAGCGAGTTCAAGGCGATGGACTGCGCCATGCGCCTGTAGGCGAGAACGTCCGTCTGCACGAAGACACCCGCGCAGTAGAGGAGCTTGTGCAGGTCCTCGTCGGAGGGCGGCTCCGTCACGGTCTCGATCTCGGCGGCAATGGAGCGGGCGGCGCCCGAGCTCTCCAGGCGCCACAAGATGTCCGAGAACACCGCGTGGCCCGCCATGCGGTCCGAGAGGTCCAGGGCAAAGCTCATGCCGGGTCGCCTCCCGCGTCCTCGTCGTCGTCCATCTCGAGGTCGTCGCCGTCCAGCGGCAGCTCCCGTTCGGCCACGCCCATCGCCGCGTAGAACGCCTTCCGCAACTCGCGCACGTCGGGCACCGCCACGAGGAGGACGATCGCCTTCGCCGGGTCTGCACCATGCTTCAGCAACTGCTTCCTCGCGGCAAGCCGCAGCTTGCCGTGGTCGGCGGCGTACCGTTCCGCGAAGTCGCGCTCGTGGATGTCGGGGGGCTGGTCGTCGCGTATGCGCAGGCGCTTGCCGAAGTGCCCCGGTTCCGAATGGCAGATGATCCCGACGAACCGTTCCCTGCGCCGGAGTTCGGGGTGGCCAATTACGTCGAAATGGTCGAGTGCGCGCTGTCTTGCCTCGCCCTCAAGCGCGTCTAGGTTCCCGAGGTCCGCGACGATCTCGTACTCGCGGAGGTACTGGCGACGGTCGCTCAGGAACTCGGCGGCCGACGCGGCGTAGGACGCCACGCCCCGCCGGCCCTCGCTCGCCAGCTTTGACTCCAGGAAGTAGACCGTCAGCGCGCCGTTCTCGAAAACCGCGTGGATGCCGTCGAGCCCGTGGACGGGCATGTTGGCCGCCGTCTTCAAGGACATCTTACTCGCCACCTGCGCGGCCCCGAGGTGCTCCTGCACCAGGCAGTAGGCCAGCACTTCGCCCAGTTCGCTCGCGCGCTCGGGATGGCGCGCGTTGAAGTCGATGAAGAGATCCCTGACGGCCCGGTAGCATCGCGCGACCGCCGTCATGTCCGCCGCGATCTCGCGGCGGAACCTCTCCTGCCTGCGCCGGGGGAGTGCGTAGTACATGCACTCCGTCCAGAGTAGGTAGGCGAGGTCCTCCACCCTCGGCCTGTCCTCGCCGAACCGGACGTGCAGCAGGCCCGTCCGGGGGCCTTCCCAGGCCTCGTCATGGACCGCCCGAACGCAGCAGTTCACCACGCCATCGATTTTCGAAGGATTCAGCAGGGTCGCGAGCGCGCGGGCGAGGGCTTCCGCGTCCGCATCGGGGCCGTCGCGATCCGCTCCGCCGTTCGCCATCCTAGTTCGAGGCACGGGCACCGGCGCTCGGGTTCCCCGGGCAGCGGCGTGGCGGGTAAGATTTCGCTTCGGTCGGCTGCATCGATTCGGCTCGTGCGGAGACGGCCGACTAGAGCCGATGGTCGGCCCAACCGCAACCTATGGGCGAACGGCTTGTTGCTGCACACAAGAATTTATCGGGCGTTCGCGGGGGGCGGCGATCCCAACATGCTTCCCGGAGTTCTCGATGGGCGACAAGGGAATGATCGACGACGGGGTAGTTGTCAACGCCCCTGACCTGACCTTCATCTCGAAGGCAATGACCACGCGCCAGCCGGACGCAACTGCTCAAGCCTGCGACCAGGAGTGCTGGCTGCTTCCCAGCAGAATTTGATCCGACGCGGGGAAATTCATGCGGCAACTAAGGGCTGGATGAATGACCGGCGGGTTTCGGGATTGGGTCGAACTTAGCTGAACGGCGAGGATGGGCGCATCACCGCCATAGTAGCAGCGGAACAAGCGTCCGCTTTCGGGATCCGCACGGTCACGCGTGAATGACTGCGTTCGGTCGAAAGCCGTCCCCGCATGGTCAAAGCTGGTCAGGTTTAGGCTGGGAGCTTGGTGTTCGATACCAGGCCGCTGAATTAGGCGCCCTGCAGCGATTCAGGAGCCCATGCTCTTTCAACGAGGAGGCCTCTCCGGGTACTGCGGCAGCCCATCATCGAGCTTGACCCAATCCTGCTTGCTGGACGTCCACATGTGCGCGGTCGGTCTGAAGGCGGTGGGTTCGTCCAGACTACCGCACGTTAGCCCGATTACCCCGCTGCCCACGCGCTCGGAGAACAGGGCCGTCCCGCAGATCTGGCAGAAGCCGCGAGCCAGCGCCGGTGAGGAGTTGAACCGGCTGACAGGTCCCGAGATCGTCACGGCTTCGATGGGCATCAGAGCCCGGGCGTTGAATGCAGCACCGATCGCTCTCTGGCAAAGGCGGCAATGGCACACTCGGACATTGATCGGATCGCCTCGTGCCTCGTAGCGTGATGCCCCACAGAGACAGCCACCCTGGAAGATCCTGCTCACCGAGATCTCTCCACATCGCTTTGTTGGCCGCCTGTTCACGAACCGGCAGCATGCATGATGCAGCTCAGACTGCGATATGTGGAGCAATTGGTTTCATTGCGGGTCTGGAGATCGGTCTGCCTTTTTTTAGGTTCGGGCGAAGCTGGAGCTGGATTCAGGTCGGAGACACTCAGCCTTGGGGTTGGATGCACTCAAGCCTCGTGCGGCCCGTCCCCTAAGATGTAGATCAGAGGCTGCTGCTCCAGATAGCGAGCGGGGCGGACATGGGAGGCCCGGACCACTGCCGCCGCCCTGTCGTGACCAACTGCGCCGCACTTGCCCCGCTCATCAGAACTGCGGGCAGCAGCTTGAGCAGTTCCGGCTTGACCATTGCCTCGGCCGACTGCGCGGCTTCAACATCGCCGGATGCGCTCATCTCCAGTCAGTGCCAGGATGGGAGCGGAGGACGCTTGAGTCATCGCCGGCATTTCGGGGGCTCGGCATGGTGCCGGTATAGGGTCAGCCCCTTTCCCTGGAGGTCAGACCGGCCCGGATAAGCACTCGACGCATGCTGGCCTGTGACTGGCTGCCAGCATCACGGTCTTGACGAACGGAGCAGGATGCCAAAACATCAATTCGCGCCGGTTCGCGTTCCGCGCTGACGAGACCTCGACGCGCCAGCTCGCGTCGCATGCTACTGCTCGACTGTGAAAAACGGCCCCTCATCTCGTCGGCCAGTAGAGTGTGAGCGCACGTAGTGGCAGCGGGTTGGTGTGATGGCGCGACACGATTGGTCGGAGCGTGGCTCGTCCCAGCCAACCGTGTCTCTTGGTAAGCGGTGAGATCCCGGACGAGTCCATCGAAGTCGCGCTGCTCGTCGTCAGTCAGTGAACGATTTCTTACGATGAATTGCATCTCGTTGAGGCGCGCCTGCGCTTGGCGATGCTCGTCTTCTGTTCGGATCATCGTCCACCTGCTTCTTCCTGGAGAGAAATGGGGACAGCACCCGCGGCGGTGGAATGCCTCCAACACCGCCGCGGGTGCCTCACCGGGGAGGAGAAGGCCCCAGTGATCTCGGGTCAGGCGGCAAGGTCCTGCTCGGCGAGCCAAGCCTGTCGGCGGCGATCGGCTTCGGCCTGCCGCCACTCCTCAAGGTCGATGCCGAGATCGGGCAGATCCCAGATGGTACCGCGCAGACCGGCAGCGCGGCGGCGATCTGCGGTGGCCTGCCAGTTGTGCGGCTCGGCCGCGACGGCGAACCCCCGCTCGATGGCCAGGGCTGCGACTGGATCGGGCAGGTGCTGCTGGCGTGCATCCACGGAAATGGGTACGTGGCCGGGCTTGGGCGAGTAGCGGAACGGCTCTGTCACCCAGAGCATCGTCTCGGTCCTGGCCGGCATGAAGTCGGGCTCGGGCGCCACGTACCGGGGTAGATCCGGTGAGGCTCCACCATCTCGGATGCGAGCGGCCCGCTCACGCATGCTGCCGGTGACGAAGACGGCGGCCGGATCCGGACTTTCGATGACCTCGATTGGCTCGGCGGAGATCCAGCCCCAACGGGTCTGACGTGCGGCCTCGGAGTATTCGAGGGAGGGGAGCGCCTTGGCGAGCATCTGGCCGGCGAGATAGCTGGCGATCCGCTCGGGGCTGTAGGTGTCCGACTTGGTGAAGAGCGGAGCGGCGATCGGCGTGATGGCGGCGATCAGGGACGCGTGGGCCTTAACGAGATCCGCCACCGCTCGCTGCACCCGAGCCGCTGCCGCATCGACTGCGTCGGCATCGCGATCAAGCGTAGAGGCGGCACTCTCCCTCTCCGCCCTGATGCGATCGTCCGTGATCCGATCCTCAGCGGCAGCGATCCTGCGCTCCACTTCGGCAAGAGCGTCCGCAACCCCGAGGGCGGCGCCTTCGAGCTCGCGGACGGTATGCTCGGCCTCCGCGATCGCGGCTGCGTCGCCGCCCTGGATGAGCAGCTCGCGGCGGGTGGCGATGGCGCGTTCGACGTCGGCCGCAAGCACGTTCTGCCGGGCCTGCAGGTTGTCGCGCGTGGTGACGAGGCCGGCGAGTTCGGTTTCGATACTCGGGGGCGAGACATCGGTGACGGGCTTGGGGCGGCGCATACAGGCTCCGATCAGACTGTGCGCCTGCGGTCGCCACGGACCGCGAAGCGCTGAAGGTTGGGGAGCGGCCGGAAGCGCGCTCCGTCGAGGGTGAGGCGGGCCTGCACGGCGCCGCGCACATAGTCGGCGCTCGTCAGCCCCTTGGCGGCCGCGACGGCGCGCACCGCGGACGCGATGTCGTCCGGGACGGCGACGGTGAGGCGGGAGAGGAAGGCGACGTCATCGAACATGCCGCCATCGTGCGCCAGCCGCGCGCGCCGCGGGACTGGACAGAACTGGACACGGGGGCTGGACAAACGTGCCATGCCGCGGGCGGAGTGCGGCTCGGCCGCCTCACTCGCCGGCCTGACGGGGGCCGCACGCTTCCCCGGGCCCGATGCGATCGAAGCCGCCGCACCAGTCGTCGTCGAAGACGGCCGGCCACACCCGCCAGCCGGGGGAGGCGGCGACCTCGTTGTCGAGCCCGGGCGGATGGCGCCGGCACTCACCGTCGTCGGGCCGGTTGGCAAAGGGATTGGCCGTGGTGGGGCCGCGGTGAAACCAGCGGCAGGCCGAGCAGGTCGGAGGATTCGGCATCAGGCACTCCCCTTGGTCGATGAGAAGCGGCGCGCCGGTCGGCGCCCGCGAGGGATTCGGCATCGGATAGTTCGAAGGCGGTCAGGCCTGCGGCGGCGTCAGGAAGACATGCCAGCGGCCGGCGATCTTGCGGCCCTGGCCGCGGCGGGCCCGCTTGCGCGCAGCATCCTTGGTGCAGCCCCAGGCGCGGCAGGCTTCCGCCAGGGGGACCAATTCAGCCGGCGAGGCGTCTCGGCGCGCCAGGACCGCACGAAGGGCGTCTGCGGCCCTCTCCGCGGCCTCCAGCGCCGCCAGACAGGCGTTGCGCTCCTCGGGCGTCATCCGGCTATCCCTTCGTGGGCCTGCCCTGCGGAGCGCAGACGCTCGGCACCCACTCGGTGCTGTAGGTGTCATCGGCGAAGTACGGCAGGCGGGTCGTGTGGGCCTCGCAGGCCGCCTGATCGAAGGGCTCCCCGGCCAGGGCGGCCAGCTTCGGCCAGTCGGGCTCCTGCGGCGCGTCGGGCTGCATGCCCGGCCAGGGTCGAGGATCGAGCGGGCTATCGGAGTACGGGGCGAATTCGGCGTGCCCGAAGTGCTCCATCGCCTCGGATGCGAGACCGTGGAGTTCCATCCGCAGGATCTCGGTCAGGCCGTAGGCGACCGGGATCGACACGCCGGCCTCGACGACCATCGCCGCCACGATCGGCTTGCAGCGGTCCAGCACGCGCCCCAGCGTCGCCCGGACGCAGCGAGCCGCGAAGGCGAAGTCTTCCTCGTCGGCGTGGGCCTCGACGGGCTCCGGCGCGGCTTTCGGCGCTTCCTTCGGCGAGATGCGGGCCGGCCGGTGGGTAGTGCCGCCTCGGTACTTCGCAGGGCGCTGATCGAGGATCCGCTCGGTGGCCTCGACATTGACCTTGCCATTATCGGTCAGCACGAGGATGCCGCGGCGATCCCATTTCGTCACCGTGCCCGGGTCAACCCCTCGGCGCACAGCGAACTCCTTGCGGGTGAGATTTGCCATTTGCGTTGCCGTTTGCCGTTTGCCGGGTTTTCGGACCCTGGCGCTAGCGCAATCGGGGACCCCGACCACCCGTGTACGTTTCGACTTGCCAGGGTCCCTGACGGTCCGGAGGGTGGCGGGATCGAGGGGCAGGGTCTTCGCGGCCTCGACAACAGGCAGCGGCATCCCATCCGCAAGCTGCGCGGTGTCGCCTGAAGCGCCTCGGCCGGCGGGTCCGTCTAGGGCCGCTTGGTGGGGTTGGTGGGGTTTGGTGGGGTTGTTTCGGCCACTACTCCGCACATGTCACGGATGTGCGTGTGTATGTGTCTGAGGATGCGTCTACGGTTCTGGGACAGTTGCCGCGTAGGTACCGAAACAACCCCACCAAACCCCACCAACCCCACCGCTGGCCGCCTGAGCACGCCGTCTGCGCGTCCAGAACGCAGCCGGCCGAGCCTGCTCTCATCCTTTCGCTCGGGGGTTCCGCGATTGTGAGCGCATGAGCGAGGCGCTCGAACCCGCTTCGCGTGACAGGCGCTGGAACCAGCGTTTCATGGTCGGTCGAGCGGGACGTCCAACGGCAGGCGCCGCCACGCGCAGCCCGTGGGCAAGGGGCGGAATGGCGTTGAGTATTGCGCGGAGCGATCGGCACCAGGGGCGGCCTCTGAGGGCGGGGCGCGGCAGGAGCGGGGGGAGTGCTTGTCTGGCGTCGGTCAGGCAGGTTGCGTAGGACAGACTCTCGCGTGCCACTGAGGCGCGGGCGACGGGCGTCCATATCTGGGCTCGTGGGTGAGCGCCAGGCAATCTCCCACAGGCAACGACACCCGTTCGACTATTATGAAACGAAATCCTGTAGTTCGCATGATATCTAGCTTCGCGCTGAAAAGGTATCTGCTATTTGTATCATTCCCAGTAAGTCATTCTTAGAGAGAAATGTATTTTGGATATATTTATTCTGCAAATGTCTAAGCTACGTCACAATATGAGTAATTTAAAGATATTACTTAGATATCGCGGCTATTTATACCGACATAACGACACAGGGCACACCATTTTATGATGCGCCCCACGCCGATGCTTGATCCGATATAGATCAAAATTTTAGCTTATCTAATTTGTAACTATTTTGATGCACGCCTGTAGAGGCAAATTGTGACTCCAGTTTTTCGCACGACCGACTGCCGAATTTCCAGATACGCTTGGACTTTGCTCCCAGGCCCACCAACCGTTTCTATCTGCCCATCCTGATACTGAAATTATTGTCTGACCAGCTGGAGCCCCAACGCTTACCAAGCTACATTTCACACATCCTTGCCCACAAGAATAATTTTCCCCTTTGCAATCCACACCTGTTGCCGGCACAGATGAGCATGATGTGAACTCGCCAGCCGATGAGCTTGTATGTATAATTAATGTGGCCGTAAGCGCTAATATTGATGATGTTACTGCACGCATGATTCCCTCCATCTTGTTCTATTAAATGTTGGTTTCAATTTTGAGCAGATGTCTCTAGTCTATGCTGACGCTCTCCTTTCCAGATATAGTCATGGTGAAGCAGTTCCAGTTGTTCATAAGACCAGAGTCGCAGTACCCGGGTCTATTTTCACGTTTGTAGCACATTCGTCCTGTGTTGCTTACGAATATTGCTCCAATTGCCATCGGACCATCAAATTGAACAGGGCAATTATCTTCGGGAGATTGATTGCAGGTAATTATTGAAACGCGGCAAAAATTCTGGGTTGAAGTCGCTTCGATTTGCTGTGCATGCGCCGCCGTTGAGAACAGAGCGACGACACTTACTAAGAAGACAAATAGCATCTCGGCCTCCTTGAGAAGCATTGCTTCCTATCAGATGAGAGGAAACTATTTACGTTGGATGTTTACTAAAAATAATATCGGCTTTTATGCGTGATGATTTCAAGACATCCTGGCAGGCGGCCTCAATGCGCAAGTAAAATTAAATGCCAAAAGATTAGATTTCATCCCCTATTTGAGGTATCAGAATCAAATTTCGGAGAATATGTTCGGTAGGTGCGTTTGACGACGAATCGAAGCCCGATTTGACGGCAATAAGCTTGCTAAATCAAAGACTTAGAGCTGCAGCTGACAGCAACGTGATAGGCGCTGTTCTAGAGAGAAGGCAGCGCGCTCAGCATCCAGCGCACCACCCCCGCCGAGGTACCGGCCTCCACGATGCGGCAGCCGTTCACGAGACGCCCCTTGTTGCGGCTCAGCCATTGCCCCAGGCGTAGGTTCGAGATCTGGCCGCCTTCGCCCGCCACGCTCAGCAGCGCCTCGCGGAACTCGGAATGGCGGAAGCCCCGCCCCCGGCGATCAGCATAGCCGGTGTCGTAGTCGGGGGGCGACCCGTCCGGCTCGATGGCGCGGGCGATCACGTCCTTCGCCGAGACGCGCTCCTCCCCGATCACCTCCCGCCACTGCGTGACCACGGCGCGGAACGCGACCAGTTTGGGATCGGCCTCCCGCAGGCCTTCCATCGTCTCGCAGGGATCCGGCTCCCCGAGCCAGATCAGCGCGTCCCGCACCCATCCGGACCACGCCTCGAACGAGCCGAGCGGCGGCGCCTGACGCGGCCGGCCGGCGACGTGGAAGGCCAGCAGGACGGTGAGTGCGGCGCGGACGTAGAGCGGCCGGTTTCGCCGGATCTCGTCCAGGGGCTTCACCGCGAACTCGCGGGTCTCGGGCCGCTCCACGCCGGGGTCGAGCCTGCAGAGCAGCGCGCGGCGCGTCATGTCCCCGACGAACACGAGGTTGTTGCCGGTCGCGAACATCGCCGCGTTGGACGGCACCTCGGCGAGCTTCGAGAGGCCGAGGATGCGGACCTTCAGCGTCTCCTGCGTGATGGCTTGGCAGAACAGGTCGCCGCCGACCGGGCGTTCCACGTTGTCGATCGAGATGACGGCATCGCCCGCGATCAGGGCCGCGCCGAGGCGCTTCTCGGCCTCGTCCTCGGACTTGCCCAGCGACATCACCGCAGCCTGCCGGCCGTCGAGGATCATGCTGGCGATGTCGACCAGCAGCGACTTGCCGGATCCAGCTGTCGGCGCGTCGAAGCCGTGCATCGGGGCGGTGGGGAGCGCGCGGCGGGCCATGCCGGTCAGAATGCCGGACAGGGCGACGGAGCGATCGACCGGGCGGACGAAGGGGAACGTCGCCACCAGCCGGCGCAGATGGTCGAGGGCGTGCGCAGCCGAATCCTTGCTGGGCACGCCCCGCAACGGGTCGAACGCGACGCCCTGCGGATCGTAGAGCAGGCCGGTCGCCTCGTCGTAGCCCGGCGCGTCGAGGATCGAGCCGTCCGGGCGCGGCACCGGGCAGTTCACCACGCCGGAGATGATCGGCAGGCGCCATTGCCCCTCGCGGGCCAGGTAGGTGTCGGCGACGCGCTGCGGGCAGTCGATCGGCACCCAGTCCTCGGCGCGGCCGTCGTAGCGCTCCCAGCGGGCGGCGCGGGTCATCAGCTCGGCGACGTGCGCGGCCCGGACCGGCACGAGCCGAACGCCGATGGTCTTGCGACCGTCCGCGACGGCGACCTTCACCAGGGCCGGGCGCACCACGAGGCCGCCGCGCTGGTAGAGCCCGAGGCCGGCGTCGATCAGCGCCCGCTCGCCGCGGGTGACTACGCTCGGCAGGTTGCCGCCCGCGACGCGGATCACCGGCCGCCCATCGTCCCCCGGCTCCGCGGTGCCGGCGTCCGGCTCGGACGCCCGCGCCTCCCGGGCCGCGCGGCGCTGCGCGCCCGCCCGGCGCCAGCCGTTCTGCGCCGCGTGCCAGAACAGCGTCGCCACGCTGACGGTCCGGCCCTGCGCGAAGGTCGGCCACTTCCGGGCCGTCACCGCCGGGTCGTTGCGCGGCGACGTGGCGGACCAGCGCTCCCACAGGTCCTGACCGGCGGGGCCGAGCCCGTCGTAGAGCGCGAAGCCGATGCGGACCCAACCGTCGTAGTCGAAGTCGTTCGGGACGTGCTCGAGCGCCGCGGCGATCGTGGCCTGATCCGGCGGCGCGCCGTCCTTCAGACCGGCCGCGCGGCGGCCCTCGGTCTCCTGCTTGGCGGTCGCGCGCCTGCGCTCCTGGCGCGTCGCGCCGCCGGCCGCGCGGATCATCTCCTCGGCCTCGGCCACAAAGGTACGGAGCTGGCCCTCCGTGACCTCCGGCAGGTCTGCGAAGTCGATGGCAAGCGGCGAGCCGTCCGGCCAGTCGTAGGGCCGGCGGGTCTCCGGATGGATGCCGTAGGCGACGAACTGCTGGCCTCTGCCCAGAACCTCGATCTTGGTCGGCTTCTCGGCGTCGTCGGCCGTGAAATGCAGGGCGGCCGTCTGGATCTTGTCGACGGGCAGGGCGACCCGGTAGCAGAGCAGCGCCTTCGGGGCGCGCCCGATGCGCCGCAGCGGCGTCGGCCCCAGCACCTCGACGGCACGCGCCTCGATGGCCGCGGCGAGGTCCGGGCGGAGCACGTCGATGTCCGCGCCCACCAGCGCACCGGTGAGCAGGCCGGTGTTGACGCTGCCCGGCTCCGAGCGCTCCCAACCCTCGATGGCCGTGGGCGAGGCATCGAGGCACCGGATCTGCCACTTGGACATCAGCGGTCGCTTGCCGGCGGAGGGCACGTTCATGTCCGGCCCGGCCACCGGCACGGGGTGATAGCCGCGCTCGCGCAAGGCGAGGCGGATCCGGGTCGGACTGTCGACCGGGTCTGTCACTCGGCGCCCCGGAGATCCACAATACCGAAGCTGTCGGCCCCGCCGGCGGCTCGGCGCGCGACGTCGTACAGGCCCCTGGCCTGAGTTTCGGTCATGTCGACCTCGGCATTGGTTGGGCCCTGGAACGGGATCCGGTCGCGGGAGCCGGGCGTGATCTGCTTGACGGCCACGAACCAGCGCATGCCGTCGAGCAGCGGCGGCAGCGCGTCCACGTGCTCGCAGAAGAACTGGACCTCCACCGGAGCCATGTGCCGGATGCGATGCGAGCGTTCCGGGAAGCGCTCGAAGAACCGGCGGTCGGCCTCGATGAGGACGCCGATCTCGGGCGGCGCACTGCGGACCACCATGATGCACGCGCGCGGGTGCTCGGCCGCCGGGGGGCGGCGTCTCGACTTCGGCATGTTGGGATCCAAGTTGTGGGCGGCTTCGAGGGAGGCCGTACGCTGGTGTTCGGTCACGCGCGACGGTGCTCAATGCACCCGGAAGTCAAAACTCAATCAGCTTGGCTATGTGAATGATCGGTTTCGACTCTAGGCAGATGGACCAACCTTGGCGCGCTAATGATAGTCGGAACCTCTTAGTCGGCCGTCGCCGACTAGAGCCTCCGTTGACGTACAGGCTCTCACTAGGGAGGATGGTAGGCGGGTCAACCAGCGTCCGCGAGCAGCAGCTGGCCCTCAATGCGGATCGGGCAGGTCATGCGCAAGCGCCTCAAAATTGGACGTAATTCTTTGTGCCCTTGCGGTAGCGGCAGGAAATTCAAACGCTGCCACTTAAACCAAGCGATTGATATGCAGCAAATTAGCACAAAGAGAGAGGTCACGAGTGACGGTGGAGAAAATTACGAACTCGATAAATCCGGTTTTCATCTAATCAAAACGACAGATTTAGCTCAATTATCTGGTTTTGATGCAAGCGCTAGTTTCGGAATGGACGGTGAAGAACCTGATGTAGCACGCATTTGGTACATGTCAGTCTGTGCAAACTCTGAAGAGCTCCGTTCGGTCATGGATCCATCGACTGCTAAGGACTGGCTGCTTCGGACACGCGCTGATGCCATATTGGACAGCACGCGCATATTTCGCGTTAGTGTTGCTAGATCTCAGAGAATCCAGCGCGGACTTCTCGATGATCTGTATGCAAATGACTTTTCAGAGTACCTAGAAAAGCTCGACAGCATCGATCAACTTATATGCGAAGACGTGCCATCTGGCTTTATCTTGACTAACATCCCCAATGCTCAGTGTGTCAGGACTGAAAATGGTAAAATAATTATCGTATCCGAGGTTATGCGGCATTTTCTATACTACATGTCTCTAGGCACGACAGAGCTCGAAGTTCCGCTGGAAGTAAGACGCAACGCTTTGTTGATCGCTGTTCGAGTCATGTTCATGTACGAGACAATGGATTTTGAGATTGATCCGCGCGGAGAGGTACCATATGACCTCCACGCTGAGATTGAGAGAGTTGTTGAAGCTCAAATACAATTCGTTATAGGTCATGAATATGCGCATCATCGACTTGGTCATTCATTTGATGACGTGATCAAGATTCACAGCAAGCAAGGCGGCGCGTTCATCGGACAAAACCCATCACAACTTAGCTTGTATAAGCGCGGCTGGGAACAAGAGTTTGAGGCTGACACGGCAAGCGTGATGGGGGCGAAAGCTTGGGAAGCACGACATCGACTAGTGCATGGTGCTATACATTTCTTCCTTGCGCTATATGTCTTCGAAACTGTGGCCGATAGGTTGGATAAAGCGTTTGCTTCAATCGACACCCATCCTCCGACTGTGGAAAGATTTTTTCGGATCGTGAATCGTTTTGGTTCTGAATTTTCAATAGATCGGAGCGATGCGGAAAAGTGGCTAGAATATCATCGGCGTATATCTGATCAAATAATTGCGCTTGCTGAGTGTCAACCAGAGAATTTCCGCAGATACGGGTCAATTTATCTTGCTCAGTGGCAAGGAAAGCCCCTTGTTGACAGGATCGACTACTGAGTCCTTGTGACATTTAGGATTCTGATATTTAATCAGAATTCTCACCGCGAGAAGGGCTAGGCCGTACATCTGTATCATCTATTGGGATCGAAGGCGTGGTAAGCGTTTGATTATATGGAATTCCGCTTTCCACCCTCAGAAATCCCTTACAAGGTCAAGCATTTTGAGGTTTACCCTCTGACTGTTGCCGCCTATAGAGGCGTCCGCTCATCCCGCGCCGCCGCTTCGCGCTCAGCGAGCCAAGCCGCGATCGCTCCGCGACGCCCACACACTGTTCGGCCAACCTTGAAGGTCGGCAGGCCGTGTTCGGCCTTCAAATGGTAGACCTGCCGGACCTTCAGCTGGAAGGCCTCGGCGATGGCGGGGACGCCATACAGCACGTCATCAGGGGAACGGTCGGGCCTCATAGCTGGGTGCTCCCATGCGTAAAATGATGCGAAACGGAGAAGCCGTCAGGCGGCGTCAATCGGTGCTAACCTGTTGATTCCTATGGCTTCGAGCGCGGCCACCATGCGTATATAAAAATCCCCGCCGAAGCGGGGATAAGCCATTGATGTGAAAGCGTATTTTTGCTTATTGCTCACCGTCGTCTTCAGCAGCTGCGTGCACGCCATCAGGGTGATGGTCTGCACGCCCGGCTCGGTGGCCGCCAGCATCGGCCCGCGGGCGACCTCGACCCGGGCAGTGATGAACCGGCCGCCGTTGGACGATTCCTTGCTCAGGCGGCGGTAGCGCTCCGCCCACTCCACCACGTTGAGGTTCGGGGGAGGGGTGAGGCCACGGCGCCATGACCGCGAGAGGCTCGCCGTGTCAGCCGAGATCCGCTGCCGGCTCGCCGAGTTCGGCGAGGTGTTGATGGACATGCGCCGTCAGGACCTGGGTCAGCGCGCGGGGATCGACCTTGAGTTCGTCGGCCATCGTGACCGCGATCCGCGCCGGCCAGGACAGCCACGCGTCCCGCAGATCCCGGGCGGTCTCGAAGAACAGCCGCTCGGCCGCCGCGCGATCGACCAGCTTGCCTTCCTCCTTCTCGACGGCCTGTTTCCGCTGGAGGCCGAGGAAGTTTTCCTTCCGCTGGATGGCTTGGTTGAGCGGCAGGTTGGGGTTGTCGAGGTCGAAATCCGGATCCTCGTCTCGCGCCTCGGCATCAGCCTGGGGTACACGCGGTGCCCGGACCGGAGGCGGCTCGCGTGCCGGGCGCTGGCTCCCCGGCACGGTACGCACAGGCCGGTGGGTGACGCCGCCCCGGTACTTGGCCGGGCGTTGGTCAAGGTTCCACTCGGTGGCCTCGACGTTCACCCGCCCGTCGTCGGTGAGGGCGAGCAGGCCCTGCGCCTTCCACTTCGTGACGACGGCCTTCGAGACACCGCGATGCCGCGCGAACTCGGCCTGCGTCATGGCCTCAGCTGAGGGTTCACGGCCTGCGTTCACAGTTCACCGTTCACGGGTTGCGGCACCCTGGCGCTAGGAAAAGGCGGGGCCCCGACCACCCGTTTAGGTTTGAACCCTCCAGGGGCCCTGACGCCGTGCCTATCGGGAGGCTCAGAAGGGGGCGCTGCGGTCCGACCAATGCCGGTGCTTGCGAGCAATGCGGACACATCCTTGGAGGGTCACCAGCTGTACCCGCCCGTTGAAGTAGGGATCGCGCTTGATACGGCCGCTTGCATTCCGGGCCGCCACGATCACCTCGCCCGTCACATCGTCGGCGGTGTGGACAGCCTCTAACCGCTCTCCATCGAGTGTCACGGCGAAGGTGATGCCCTGATCACGCGCCTCGGCGTAGGCTCGGAAGCCGGGGTCGCGCTCATCGATCGAGATCCGCATGGGTTCTCTCCGAGGAAGCCTTCACAACCCCAACAACGCGGATCCACCCCATACGATCAGCACCGCGTCCGCCATCGCGAGAGGGCGGCGCTCGGCGTGGGCTCACTCAGGGTCCGCCTGCAGCTCCTCGACGATCTCGACAACCGCCTTGGTGCCGACCTTGTAGGAGGGCGAGCCCTCTGTCTCGTCCTCGAACCTGACCTTGAACGTCAGGCCACTGGCTGCCGGGTCGTAGCCGGCCTGCCGGGCGGCATGCTCCCGAACCACCCGCTCAAGCTCGCGCCGGTCGATGAAGCACCGGACCTCACGGCGGTGGATGTAGGTGCTCCGAACGTCGGCCATGCCGTCTCTCTCACCGCAGGCCGAGCAGATACTCGCCCACCAGCACGATGGTGACGACGAGGGCGGAGGTGCCCGCAAGGCTGGCCATGAGGACCAGCAAGTCACCACCCCAGCCGCCGCCGGTCAGGCCAGACATAGGCTCGCCATTATCTGCAAAATACTTTGAGAAGTTCTCGTCTTTGCCGTTGACGTCTCAAGTATTGGTCAGTATAACTAAGACATCAGAGATGGAGACAACAGATGAACACCACCATCACCGCCTACCTCGCCGGCCTCGACCTCCGCAACGACATCCGCGCCCTGATGATCGAGACCAACGAGGGGAAGGAGTTCCGGCAGATCGAGGAAGCCGCCCCCTACGACATCGAGGCGGAGATGGAGAAGCTGCTGGAGGAGGCGGGGGCTTAAGCCCTCCAAATTCGAAGTGAGACCGGCCTACTAGCGAAAGCCAGCCCAGCCCTCAGCGCCTATATGTCGGGGAACCCATCCATGATGGCCGACGTGCGCAGATCAGGTCGATTTGCAACTTGACGCTGTTTCCAAGCTGAGCTGTAACAGCAGCGCGTGCCTCAATTCACTGTCGCTTCTCGCAGAAGCCTCTGCGGCCGGGCGACTGCCCGAGAAGGGAGGTGATACTGATGGCAACGCGTAAGATCGGCAGAAGCGCCGTGACTGGGCGCTTCACTACGGTGAAGAAGGCTACGTCCAAGCCCAAGACTCACGTCGTGGAAACGATCAGGAAGAAGTAGCTTTGCTACAACTTCCGGCGCCGACCGGCTCACCCCGGTCGGCGCTTGTCCCACCGAAGAAGTCCCGCCACGACCTCTCGCGCGGGGCCACCAATGCTACCGCACGGGAGGACGGTGACATTTTTGCCACAGTCTGCCCGTGCTGACGTGTCTGACATATCACGCCGCCACCGAGAACTTCAAGCCGGCCGCTTTCGCCTGCCTGTGGGTCCACGCGGCTTGCGGCGGCAGATCGCCGTTGCGGATCAGGTAGGCGATCAGCCGCGGCCACGGGCGCTCGGGATGGCTCTGGCGCAACGTCGCATCAAACTCCCCCCGCAGGATGCTCAGGCGCAGGTCGTAGACGTCCTGCTCGGGCAGGTCCGCCCATCCGGCCGAGGCGCCCCGCACGACGTGCTCCAGGCCCTCGATGTTGGCGATGTCCTGGCAGCTGTGATCCAGGCCGAACACCACCGTGCGGGCGAGCAGCGGCCTCTCGGCGATGAACCTCTGCCGGGAGCGGATCCGCCAGAACCGGATCATCGGGAGCACGGTATCGATCCCGCGCCGCTGCATCGCGTCCCTGACCCTGATCTCGCAGCTCGGGAAGGTGACGGCGGCGTGCCAGCGCAGGGGCGTCGGCTCGCCCGCCGCGTGCGCCATCGCCGTCGACCGGCGCATGTCTCGCGACCAGCGGCACCGCTCGCCGAGGCGCAGGGCAGGATCGGCCGGCAGGACGGGCGCGTCGGTCGCATCACCGGCGGCGTGGGCGAGGGCAGTCGAACGACGAGACATGGGGACGGCACTCTTGGGTTGGCGCTCTGATGGTCTGGCGAACTCGCCGGTGGTCACTCAGTGTCGGGTGCTGGCAACCAAGGGCGATTCTTTCCGAGTGCCATTGGCGTGCTCCCGTGGGGCTTTCGGGCGAGGGGGGGGGGTTAGGGGGACTTCGGGGGGGTGCCAGCCTCACACCCCTAAAACTGTCACGGATGTGTGCGCTGTGTGTGTGGGAGGCTCTTGGAGGAAGAAGTGGTTTCTGACAGTTCCACGCGTTGACCGTAGAACCCCCCCGAAGTCCCCCTAACCCCCCCCTCCCGCTTCACTCCGCAGCCCACGCATGGGCGTGACTGACCTGCGACAGGCTGTATTTATTTCCCCTCTTTTCATCAGGATTGACGTGTATCTTGAAGTCATCGACTACACGCCCGCCTATCCTCTTGAACCACAGTCCAAGTTTTGCGCTGTTCACAGCCCCCATATTGCCGGCCTGCCGGAGGAGAAGATCTCGGAATTCCGGGTATCGGAACTCTCCGGTGTGGTCGCCGAACTGGTTGGTATGTCGCTCGCACGCGGCCTGAATGATACTATTGACCGAATGAGGCGAACCGAGATGCAAGCCGGGATGGCCGCGCCAATGCTCGAACAATTCGCGGATCGCGGAGAGTTCAGGATCCTCTTCGCGGGCCGTTTCCATGCTCGTGACCGGATCTTCCTCACCGAGCCAGATCAGGGGCGCGCGCACTATCTCGGACCACGCGCCATAGCTCCCGATTGGACCGCACACCGTGGGCGAGCCCGCGGCGCGGTAGGCCAGGACGATCGTCAGCGCGGCGGCCACGTATGCGCCACGATCGGCCAGCACGCGCTTGACCGGATCGAAGGCGAACTCGCGCAGTTCGGGCCGCTCCACGCCGGCATCCATTGCGCAGATGACGGCGCGTCGGGTCATGTCGCCGACGAGCGTGAGGTTGTTGCCTGTGGCGAAGACGGTTGAGCGGCACTCCAGTTCGGGCGCCTCGCTCTTGCCGAGGATGCGGACCCGCACCATCGGGCGCTCCGTCATCTGGCACAGCATGTCGCCGCCGAGTTCGCCGTTCACGTTGTCGATCGACACCACCGGCACCGCCTCGCGTAGCAGGGCACCGAGCCGCTTCTCGGTCTCCTCCTCGGTCTTGCCGGCCGCGATGACCGGGCAGCGCCGGCCGGTGGCGATGGCCGACGCGAGGTCCACGAGGTAGCTCTTACCCGTGCCCGGCGTGTGCGCATTGACCGCGTGGAGCGGCGTGACGGGTAGCGCGCCGCGTACCACCCCCGTGATCATGCCGGACAGAGCCACGGCGACGTCGACCGGCGTCACGAACGGGAATTCCGCGATCAACTCCTTGAGCAGCTTGATCGCCCGCTCTGCGTCGGCGCGCGTCGGGCGATCGGGGATCGCCGGCAGCTTGAAGTTCGGCGCCAGAACCAGCAGCAGGCGTGTGGCGGGATCATAGCCCGGTTGCGCCAGCACCGTTCCGTCCGGCCTCAGCGTCGGTGTCGTGACGATCCCGGCCACGGGCGACAACCGCCACTCGCCCTCGCGCGCCAGCAGGGCCGTCATGACCTCCGCCGGGGGATTGATGGTGACCCAGTCCTCGCTGCGCGCATCGTAGCGCTCGAACCGCGCCACCCTCGCGGCGTGGTCGGCCATGCTCGCCGGGCACATCTCGCGGAAGCGGGTCACCAGCGTCGTCTTGCTGTCCGCTGCGGGCACGAGTTCGGTGACGGGCCGGACGAGCGATCCAGCCCGGGTGAAGATTTGCGCTCCGGCCTTGAGAAGCGCTGCTTCGGTCTCCCTGACCGCGCGCGGCACCTGGCCGGCGATGACGCGTATAGTCGGTACGCCGATCTCGCCTGTCTCAGGGTCAGCACCGTGTGCCCCCCCTTCCTCCGAAAGGTCCTCGCCCTGCACCCCGTTGCGCAAGCGCTCGGCCCGGCGGGCGCGCCGGCGGGCGCCGGGGGAGCGCTCGCGGCTTCGCCATCCGTTCTGTGCGGCATGCCAGAACAGGGTCGCAACCGATACGCTGCGGCCCTGCGCGAAGGTCGACCACTTCTTCGCGGTCAGTTCGGCATCGTTGCGGGGGGACGAGGCGGACCAGCGCTCCCAGAGGTCGCGCCCAGCCTCGCCCAAGCCGTTGTAGAGGGCAAAGCCGACCTTCACCCACCCGTCGTAGTCGAAGTCGTTCGGGATGTGCTCGAGCGCTTCTGCGATCAGCGCGCGGTCCGGAGGCTGCCCTTCGCTCAACCCGGCTGCTCGGCGTCCGCCATCCTCGCGCCTCCGGTTCTCACGCCGACGTTCTGCCGTGGTCGCTCCGCCGGCAGCGCGGATCATCTCTTCGGCCTCAGCCACGAATTGCCGAAGCTGGCCTTCCATTACCTCCGGCAGATCGGCGAACGCGACATCCAGCGGGGAGGCATCCGGCCACTCATAGGGGCGCTGCGTTTCCGGGTGGATCCCGAACCCCACAAACTGCTGCCCGCGGCCGAGCACTTCGACCTTGGTCGGCTTCTCGGCCACGTCCTCGGTGAACCGAAGATCGGGGGTCTGGATCTTGTCGAAGGGCAATGCGGACCGGTAGGCGAGCAGCACCTTCGGAGCGAGGCCGATGCGGCGGAGCGGCGTGATGCCCAGCAGCTCGCGGGCCAGGGCTTCTATGGCGGCGGACAGTTCCTCCCGTCGGATGTCGATGTCCACGCCCGCCAGCGCGCCGGTGAGCAGGCCGGTGTTGGTGCATGCCGGCTCGGCGCGGCGCCACGCGCGCAGCGTTTCGGCCGAGGCGCCCAGGCACCGGGTCTGCCAGTCCTTCATCACCGGGCGCTTGCCCGCGGCGGAGACGTTCATGCGCGGCCCGGACACCGGCACCGGGTGGTAGCCGTTTCGGCGCAGCGTGAGGCGCAGTTCGGTCAGAGCATCGTCGGGGGTGTCACTCATGGGCGCCGCCGAGGTTCACGATGCCGTAGCCCGCGCCGGTCCGCTCGTTGTCGGCGACGGCAGACCACAAGCCGGCGGCCAAGTCCTCGGGGAGATCGACCTCCGCGGCCTCAGGGCCCTGAAACGGCTGCCGGATCCGCACACCGGGGGCGACCTGCTTCACCGCGACGAACCATCGCCATCCCGGGATAGGAGCGCGCAGGACTTTGCCGGCGCGCTCGAACGCGGCCCGCTCGGCATCCGACAGGTGGCGCACGCGGTGCGACCGATCCCGGTGACGCCGGAAGAAACGGCGATCGCCCTCGATCACCGCCTCAAGATCCAGGGGCGCGATGGCTGGCCGCGTTCTGTTTGGGGTCGCCCCTCGGCGAGAGGATTTCGGCATGACTTGTTCAGCACTGCTTCGCGTCGAGGGCCTGGAGCACCGCCGCGCTGAACGCGTCGCCGACCTCCTTCGAATCGAACACACAGGTCGGCGTGTACTGGACCTTGCCGTCCCGCCTGATGGTCTCGCCGTCGCGGCCGAGCTGCGCCTTGCCGGGCAATCCCACCCAGCGACGCCCGCCGCTCTCATTCACGGTGCAATCACGGATCGTGAGCCGCATCGCCGGGATGCGCACCGTCACGAAGCCCCGCAAGCTGCCGCGCTCCAAGGGTTTGAAGTCGGCGATCTCGACTGCCAGCTTGCCGCCTGCCATCACCGTACTCCCATGATGGTCTTGATCCGCTCGAAGGCCCGCGGCGGGTCGCCGGGCACGCCGTCGTTGAAGGGGTCGAGGCCGTTGCGCTCGCGCATCAGCACGATGCGGCGGCCGATCAGGCTCAGGAGGTCGGCGCGATCGTCGGCGGACATCCCGTGGATCCACGCCGCGGCCTCGATGCGCGCGATCAGCGCTTCCGCGTCGGTCAGCCTCATGGTTTTCATGAAGCGGTCCGGCTCGCGGATGGCCTCGCCGTTCGGCCCGTCAAGCAGGGCTTGCATCTTCTGGCGCTTCCAGGCCCGGTAGAGCTTGGACAGCTTCTCGTCCTCGCGAAGCTTCTTCTCGGCCTCGCCACCGCCCGGCTTGCCGCGCCGGGCCGGGTGCCTAGGCTCTCGGGAGCCGGGAAGGCGGGCGCGGCGGCGCGCCGGGGGATCGGTCTGGAGCTCCGCCATGCTCAGAAGCCGGTCGTCGGCTCGGCCGCCGGCGGAACGCGCGGTCCGAACCCGGCTTCACGCATCGCGCGCACCGCGCCATCGACGTCGCGGACCACCACCACGGGGAAACCGCGGTCGCGCAACTTCGGGATCAGGCGCCGCTGCTCCGCGCTAAGCGAGCCGCCGGGCGCCTTCACCTCCATCAGGAGGAGGCGGCCGTCACGGCCGTAGGCGATCAGGTCGGGGTGGCCGGACTCGACGCCCTCGGCTCGGAGGTCGACCGCCTCGCGCTTGCCGCGCCGCCCGCCGTTCGGGACCGCCACCACGACGGCATCGAAGCTGCCGCGCAGCCGTCCGACGATGGCGACCTGGATGTCGTGCTCGGGGCGGGCGCGGGCGGCCATCACGCGCTCTCCGCGACGGCGTCGGAGGCGCGCAGGATGGCGGCGCGTAGCCGCAGGTTCTCCGCGGTGAGGCGCGCGACCTCATCCTCGACGGCGAGAAGATCGCGTTCCTCGCGGGCGAGGTGGGCCCGCATGAATGCGGTGTAGGCCGCAGCCACCACGGCGTGATCGGCCGGGTTCTCGCTCTCGGCCGCGCAGCGCTTGGCGTCGACCCAGGCCCGGAACAGCCGGTCCCGATAGGCTTTCTCGGAGCCGCCGCCCTCAGCGGGCGGCGCGAGGACCTCCGCGGCCATCATCGGGCCGCTCCACCGGTGGGGCGGCAGATCGTGGCGAGACGGGTTCGCGCATTCGCGAGATCAGCCTCCGCCGCCGCGATTTCACCTGCCAGATCAGATCGACCAAGAGCCCGAGCAGCCGCCAGCGTCGTTTCAAGCTCATGAACCTCACTCCGGGCGACGGCGACGCGGGCCTCGATAAGGGCGTCGAGCCACTGCCCCAACGTTTCACGCGCCCGGTGGCGCGCGGACCAGAACACACCCCGCGGGATCCCGTGGCGCCTTTCCAGATTGCTCCGCGCCGCAGGGCGCGCAATGCCGCCGGAGGCCTCGCGGTCCTCCAGCCACTGCGCCAGATCGCGGGCGAGGACCGCCCCATCTGTCAACGTCGCGCTCAACGGTCCACTCCGGTGCAACAGATTTTTGCCGGACACGCAAAGGCCTCCGTGGTCGATTGGCACTCGACAGCAGGGAGCTCTTCGCAATGGGGGTACGGAACAGTAGCGATCAACCTGGGATCAGTGCGCTCGGCAGCAAGATCTTGGCGGGTCATTCCACCAGGTGCACTGAGAACAACAAGAAGAAGCGGAAGGAACACGACCGGCAGCAGAACCGCCGGCACGCGCCCTGGGAGAGGTGCAATACCCCGAGCCGGGGCGTGGTGATGCGGCGGTGAGGTCAGCATGACTGGAGAGCAGGCAGGCCCTGCACCGGGGATGTTGATCGCAGATAACGAGAACGAACCGCCATCCACGAGGCGGCGGTCACCTGACCGAGGCTCAGTGCCTCGATCGCAACGACCACATGGATGGGCGGCTCGCGCTCACCGGCTTCCCACCGCTGCCACGTGCGAGCGGGGTTGCGGCCCTTCAGGCCAGCTGCAGCAGCGGCCCGCGCCTGCGAGTAGCCAACACTTTTGCGCCATGCCTGAGGTGTCATGGCGCGATATAGTCATATCGGCTATGACGCGGTCAAGGGGTCTTATAGCCGATGTGGATATGGTGGCTGGCGAGCGGCTAAGCGACACAGGCTGTATGAAGCAGAAGCGCAACCCGAATCGGATCAATGAACTTCGCCTCAACAGGAAGTGGAGCCAGAGCGAGCTTGCCGAGAAGGCCGGCGCTCACTGGGTCACGATCTCGAAGCTCGAACGCGGTGAGATGCGGCTGACCCAGGACTGGATGAAGCGTCTCGCTGACGCATTGGGTGTTGAACCAGCGGAGCTTATAGCAGATGCCCCGCTTACTAGGACAGTATATGTCTCGGGAAATTTGAATGACAAAGGTATTGCAGATAATTTAACGCTCGAAAACGACCAGCCGATGCCGTTCCAAATTGCCTTGGGCGCCAAAGAGCCAGATAGAACGGTCTGGTATTTCGTTAATACGGACGCATATTATCCAATTATGAGCAATGGTGATTTGATAAGATTTACATATCCTGCATTTAATCATCCTAGCACATACTTACACAAACTTTGCTTGGTGGAGATCCAAGAAAGTGGCGACAGAGATGATGTGCCAAAAACAAAAAAGATCGTCGGCGTTCTAAGTCCATCACAGCTGAGCGGCCGCTACGACGTGCAGATCGCCGGCGCCGCTCCGCTGCGAGGGGTTGTGGTGGTGGACGCAGCTCCCGCTTCGATGATCGTCCTTTCGCCTGCCCACGTGCAGGACGAGGATGGCTATCCGCTTCCATAGCCGAATCGGCTTTACATTCTTAGCTGATATGGCTATATGACATCCACCGCCTCGGTGGGAGGTGGTGGAGGCCCGTCGTGCTCCCCAACCTGATCCCCTTCATTCCCGTCCTGATCGTCGCCGCCGCATGGGGCGTCGGTCACCACCTCACCCGTCGCATGGAGAGGTGAGAGATGGGATCGCTCACCACCTTCGACTTCGAAGCCAAGCCGCTGCGCTTGGTCGACCGGGACGGCGAGAGCTGGTTCGTCGCCGCCGACGCTGCCATCATTCTCGGACACCGGGACGCTGAGAAGCTGACCCGCACGCTCGACGAAGACGAGAAGGGTACCCACACGGTGGGTACCCCTGGAGGCGAGCAGACGGTCGCGATCATCAGCGAGGCGGGCCTGTACCGGGCTATCCTCCAGCGCCGGGCGACGAACTCCGTCCCACCCGAGATCCGGCAGACCATCACCCGCTTCCAACGCTGGGTCTTCCACGAGGTGCTGCCGAGCATCCGCCGGACCGGCACCTACGCGCCGGCCGAGCAGTCCGAAGCGCCCGGGGTCGCCAGCGCCTTCCGCAGCTACTTCTCCATCGGCGAGTTGATCGGCCTCGACCGCAACCAAGCGGCGCTGGCGGCCAACCGGGCGACGCGCACCACGACCGGTGTCGATCCGCTGGCGCTGATGGGCGCGACCCATCTCCTGGCGCCGCAGCAGGCCCCGCTTCTCACCCCGACCGACCTTGGCAAGGAACTCGGCGGCCTCTCGGCCATCGCGGTCAACAACCTGCTGGCGGACCGCGGCTTCCAAGAGGGGCGGCGCGACGCCAAGGATCGGCCCTTCTGGGTTCCTACCGCCACGGGCAAGCCCTTCGCTGTCTTCCTCGACACCGGCAAAAAGCACTCAGACGGTACGCCCGTGCGGCAGCTTAAGTGGTCGCGGGATATTGTTCCTCTTCTTCATTCGGAACTGTCATCATCGGGTTGAGGACGATCTTTCTTGTCAGCGCTCTTGCGGGCGTCGATTTTCGCTAGACCGCTTCTAATGTTCTCAATTGATAACCCATCTTCTGTTGGTAAATCTTCAGGATTTCTATAAACAAACGATGCAGTAAATAACAATCTCATGATTTCTTCGTTATCCATGACAAGATCAAAAAGAGCTAAAGCAAGTGGTTTGAGTATGCGTATTCTTTGTATATAAGGCAGATCGGCCATTTTTTCTTCATCTAATTCACTTACATGTTCATGAAGAGTAAGAACTGCTTTTTTATGATTTTCTATCAACTGATCCATATTTGAATCTAAAGCGATACCAAGTTGGCATAATCTACGAATAGCCTCGGCTCTCGACTTAATTCTATTTGCGAACATCCAGTCTTCAACCGCCTTCACTTCAGAAGGGGTCATCATGATCGGGATGCGCTGGTCTTTGAGTTCGTCGGCCATGGGCCTCTCATAGCCGACTGGCACAAGTTGCACAACTCCGCTTGACGGGCACGCACAGCCGTGTTCCGTTTGAGCAAGTTGCACAAGTCGCACAACCTGCCCAACCGGCACAGGAGCGTGTCATGTACCACGAGGCGCGGTCACGGAATGGCAGTACCTCCCCAGGCGACCTGGGACGAATGCTGGGTGAGGCGGTGCGCTTGCACCGGAGGATCGACGAGGCGTCGTCGGAGGTGAAGGGCGACCGCGACAAGGAGATGGAGCGCGAGCGGGCGATGGAGCTCGTGTCGCGCCGGATCGAGGCGCTGCAGGAGGCGATCAGCCATGGGCGAGCCAGGACGCTCTCCGACGCGCTGGCGCAGACGGTGATCGCCTACGGCATCGCATCGCGCATCGACGAGGATCCGGACGTCAACCTCAAGCAGGCATGCGCCGAACTCCATCGGGTGCTGTTCTCAATCGCCAGCGCACTGGAGGCCCACACCGGTCTCACGGTGAAGGCGCTCGGCGCCGACTACATAATGCCGGCCTGGGCCGACTACCTTGCGCCCTGGTATGCGCCGGACGGCATCGTGAAGCTCGGCCTGCCGTTCGACCCGCCGCCGGTCGCCGAGGTGAGCACCTTCACCGCCGAGCTCATACGGCTCGAGCGCGAATACCTCGACTGGTTGGGCGTCTACGACCGGGCATGCGACCTGAAGGAGAACAGGGGCGCACCGGCCACTCTCCTGCCTGGGCTCGAATCCGCCACCAAGCACGCTGTCCGGAAGCAGCGCGAGGCCATGCGGTTCATGTCCGCCATCCCGGGCAACACGGCACTCGACCTCGGCCTGAAGGCCCGCGTCATCGCCCGCGAGGTCGCCGAATGGTGGGATGACGAAGACATCGGCGCCGGTGAGCGCGCCTGCCGGGCGCTGCTCGATGAACTGATGGCCCGGGCCGGTCTCGTGCGCGTCCCGCGTGAGGATATCACCCCGAAACACGCGGAGAGCGAGTGGATCGCGCCGGCTGCTGCGGCGGTGGCGCAGCGCGAACCGGCCCGCCAGGCCGCGCCGGTCAAGCACTCTCATCCCGCAGCCGCGTGAGAACGCCATGATCCACGTCGATCCCGCGGCCGTCGCCGCGCACCGCCACGATCCGATCTTCGCGGCGATCGAGCGCCACCGGCTCGCGCACTACGGCTTCGGCGAGGCCATCACGGCCTCCGACCCGGCGGCCATCCGGGCGCGCGGCGGCGCCACGTCACCCAGCGCGCTCGCCATCCTTGATGGCAAGCGCGACGAGGCGGACGCGGCTGATGAGCGGGCATGGCGGGAAATCTTCACCGTACAGGTCACCACCTTCGGCGGCCTCGTCGCCCTGCTCCACCACCTCGACACCTACCTTCGGAGCTACGAGGGCATGGACGACGAGCCTGAGGTGTTTGCCGCGCTCGCGGTCGTGGTGCAGGGATTGGCGCTTCCTGATGGCAGCGCGACGCCTCAGGGAGGTGCCGCGTGACCATGCGAGCCACAGGGGCGGCGCCCGACCGCGGCATCCCAGGCACGGGGATCCTCTTCGCCAATGACAGGACCTCGGTGCACGTTGACGACGTCGCGACGGTCGAGCAGGGCAGGGCGCTTCTCGATCGCCTGGACGGGGAGATCCTGAGCATCGAAGGCCAGCTTTCGGCCGCGCAGCTTCGCGGTGACGCCGATCCGGCCTGGCGGCGCCGGGCCGAGCTCGCGCTGAAGCATAAGCGGCGGATCCGCCCGCGCCTCCAAGAGCGCATAGGGGCGCTGCGGCGTGCCGAGCAGGAGGCGCGGGCCGAAGCGAACCGCGTGGCCGACCGGGCGCAGATCAACGGACAGCGGCGGGCGTTCATGGTCGCCGCCCGCGAGCTGCTCGGCCACGAGATCATGACGGAGATCTGGGCGCGGGCTGCCGAGATCCGGCCGGACGCCTTCCCCGATGGTGCAGCGGAGAGCGCAGAATGACCGGACCGTCCATGATCCACGACGGCTACATGGCGACGCCTTACGGCGTCCAGATCAAGATCTACCGGCGCACCGACTTGCCGCCGGAGCACGAGAACGCCTGGGTGTTCGACGTCGAGGCAAGCGCGCTGCTCGCCGGCATTCATGATCCGGCCCAACGCCGGCGCTTCGCCGAAGAGACTGCTCGGCAGGCGCGGCCCGGGGCCGGAGACATGCAGCAGGTGCGGTTGCGGCTGGAGGATTTCGGCGGCCACCCCGTGCCGCGGGTGCCCTTGCCGCGCCCGGACTCTCCGCTCTATCCGCGGATGCCGGCAAAGGATCTCACGCCCGTCGAGGCGTGGGTCACGGGGATGATGGACCATCCGTCTTGGCACGAGCGCGCCGAATTCTTCATTCCCCTGATCGTCGAGAACATGGCGCAGATCGGGAGCGAGCACGACCTGCTGGCCGACATGTATTACGTCGCCCTCGACACCATCATGACGGCAGCGCTGGAGCATCTGGGCGAACAGGAGATCGCCTGCATTGAGGCGGCGGCGTTCTATGCGGTGTCGATGCACGGCGAGTGGGCACAGGCGGGCCAGTCCTGGCTGCAGCCGTTCCGTGAGACTTGGCTGCGGGATTGGCTAAGGATTCACCCGGGTTTCGTCGCATTCGCGAGCGCTCTGCGGCCGGCACTCGGTCTCCCCGACTGGCTGGGAGTGGGGTGATGGCCTGCGATTGCGCCCCGATTGTCGGCCTCACGATAGCCGTCATCGGATTGACGCTCGGTGTCACCCTCTTCCTGGCCTTCGAGAGCAAGGCGAAGGGCAGGTAGGGGATGCCACGCGCCTCTGTCCGAATCGCCCAGCGCCCGACGCCCGACCTGTGGTCCGACGATGAGCCCATGACGCTCGCCGAGGCCGCCGCCGTGTTCTTCCCGCAGGGCCCGATGACGCTCTCGTCCCTGCGGACCGCCTACCGCAACGGTGATCTTGCCGTGCGGTGTGTCGCCGGCAAGATGCTGACCACGCCGCGCGCCATCCGAGAGATGACCAAGCCATGCCGGGCCGCAAAGCCAAGCCGCCACGCCTCTATCTCCGCGAGCGCGCCGGCCGCGATCCCGTCTGGGTCATTCTCCACCGAGGCGCTGAAATCAGCACAGAGTGCGGGCCAGACGACCATAGCGGAGCTGCGCGCAGCCTTGCGGCGTACATCGGGCGCCAGCACCAATCGACGCTCGGCAGTCATTCACCCGCTGACCTCGCGATCACCGACGTCCTGACCTTCTACGCGAAGGCGAAGAACCCGGGCGAGGGGGCGGGAAAGGACGCGCTCGGGCGGTATGACGAGCTGCTCGCCTACATCGCGAAGCTGCTGGAATTCTGGGGTGACAAGGCGGTCGGCGCGATCAAGGGCGCGACCTGCCGGGAATACGTCACGTGGCGCACCGCGCAGCCACTGAAGGCGGCCCGGAAGGGCAAGGCGCTGGGCAAGCGGGTCAGCGCCGCGACGGCGCGCCGAGATCTCGAGGTCCTGCGCGCGGCTGTGAACCTCTACCACGCCGAGTACACGCTGACAGCGGTGCCCAAGGTGACGCTGCCGCCGAAGTCGAGCGCGCGAGAGCGCTGGCTGACCCGCCACGAGGCAGCCCGGCTGCTCGGCGCGGCGTGCGGCCTCGTATGGGATCCGCTCTTCGGGCGATGGAAGCAGGACGGGGCCGGGCGCCTTGTGCTGCGCGACCGGGTGACCCGCACGCGCCGCCGGCACATCCGCCGCTTCATCCTGATCGGGCTCTACACCGGCACGCGCCACGAGGCTGTGGAGCGGCTGCAATGGCATCCGAACACGACCGGCGGTTGGATCGATCTAGAGCGCGGGCGCCTCTACCGGCGCGGAATCGGCGAGCGGGAGAGCCGCAAGCGCCGGCCGCCGGCCAAGATCGCGCACCGGCTGATGGCGCATGTCCGCCGCTGGGCGAAGATCGACGCGCGGCCCGAGCCGGCGCGCGAGCGGCGCAAGAGCCTGCGGGAGGAGCCGACCATCTACGTGATCCACCGGACGGACGGCTCGCCGCTCTCGACGCCGATTCGCACCGGGTGGGAGGGCTGTCTCGCCGACGCAGGCCTGGAGGACGGCATCGTGCCGCACGTGCTACGGCACACGGCCGCGACGTGGCTGATGCAAGCTGGCGTCGACCCGTGGGAGGCGGCCGGCATGCTGGGTATGACGATCGAGACGCTGCAGGGCACCTACGGGCACCACCATCCGGACTTCCAGGAGGAAGCAGCCGGCGCGTTCGGCGGTCGTCGATGATTAGCTTGGAGAGGTAATCAGGCAGGCCACAATTCTTGGGCCATTTCCTGGGCCAGCGAAATCGGGAATTCGCTAAGCTATTGATTTAATGGTCGGAGTGGCAGGATTTGAACCTGCGACCCCCACGTCCCGAACGTGGTGCGCTACCAGACTGCGCTACACTCCGAAGGCGTCGGCGCCGCCGACGTGGGGGCCTTATAGCGACGGCTTTTGCGGGCTGCAAGCGGCTTGCGTGCCCAAGCGTGACATTTCTTGCGCCGCCCTGGCGCGGCCGGCCCTCCGGCCCTCTCGAGCAGCGCCCGATCACGGTGCAACCGGGCGCGCTCTAGATCTCTGATTTTACCGCATTGTCTGCGACGAACCGGCATCCGCTTCGTCGGGCGATGCTCTAAAGATGCGCGGCGAAGCGCGCCGCTTCCCGAGCCAGGAGATAACCCGGCCGGCGCCGCAGCTCCCGGAACGGGATCAGCAGGTTTCGGGGCTCGCCGGTGCCGCGGCCTTCCAGGCGGATCCCATCCGGTGTCAGGACGGCGCGGATCTCCCTCCCGGGCGCGGCATGGCGGGCGACCGCCGCGCCGATCGCCGCGAGGCCGAGGACGATCTCCTCGGCGGTGAGGAGTCGATAGCTGTCGAGGTCATCCATCCGCATCCTCCCCGCGGGTCCGGCCCGTCCGGGCCGACATGCGGGAGCCGCATAGTCGGCGGCCGCGGCGGCGTGCAACCCGGACGCGCCGCCGCCCGGGTGCCGGGATCCCGCTTGCACGGACCGCCCGCGGTCACCCACAAGGGGCCGGTCACCGAGCCCGAGGGGAGCGCCATGCCGGATCCGATGCCGCAGAGCGAGTACTGGAACGGGGAGGTCGGGGAACGCTGGGCGCGGATGCAGGACGCGCTCGATACGGTCTTCGCGCCCCTCACGGCGGCGCTGGTCCAGGCGGCGGCGGCGCGTCCCGGCGAGCGGGTGCTCGATATCGGCTGCGGCTGCGGAGAGACGACCCTGATGACCGCCGATGCGGTCGCGCCGGGCGGTTCCGCCACCGGTCTCGATCTCTCGCGCCCGATGCTCGCCCGCGCCCGGACCCGCACCCCGGAAGCTGCGCCGGTGACCTGGATCGAGGCGGATGCGCAGATCACGGAGCTGCCCCCCGTCCACGACGTGGTGATCTCGCGCTTCGGCGTGATGTTCTTCGACGAATCGCGGGCCGCCTTCGCCAATCTGCGTCGGGCGCTGAAACCCGGGGGGCGCATCGTGCTCCTGTGCTGGCAGGGCCTGCCCGACAATCCGTGGGTGGCGGTGCCGCGCGAGGCGGTCCTGCGCGTGGCGCCCGCACCCGAGCCTCCGGCGCCGGGCGCGCCGGGCCCGTTCCGGTTCGGGGAGGCCGGCGCTCTCGCCGGCCTGCTCGCGGAGGCCGGCTTCACGGCGGTGCGCGAGCAGGCGGTGACCCGCGGGCTCACGCTCGGCCGCGACCGGGAGGAGGCCGCGCGCTTCGCGCTGACGGTGGGGCCGGTCTCGGCCCTGCTGCGGGATCTCGACGAGGCGACGCGGATGCGCGCGCGCGAGGCCGTCATCGCCGCCCTGCCGCCGACGGAGCCGGTGGTGCTCGGCGCCGCCTGCTGGCTGGTGAGCGGGACCAACCCGGCCAAGTGAGCCGGGGCGGAGACGCGGGCGGCCCGCGTCTCCGCCCCGGCGTCAGACGAGATGCGCCAGCACCGCGACACCCGACAGGGCGACCGCGGCGCCCGCCACCGGCGCCGCCGCCCGCAGGCGGCCGGCGACGAGACCGAGCCCGAGGCCCGCCCCGTGGAGGAGCGCCGTCGCGGCGACGAAGCCCGCTCCGTAGCCGAGGCCCGAGGCGGTCTCGGGCATCTCGGCCCCGTGGGCGTAGCCATGGAAGACCGCGAAGGCGCCGACGAGCGCGGCGAGCGCCGCCACCGGCAGGCCGAGCCCGAAGGCCGCTGCGAGTCCGAACGCCACGATCGAGAGCCCGATCCCGGTTTCCACGAAGGGCAGGCCGATCCCCGCCACGCCGAGGGCGCCGCCGAGGATCATCATGCCGAGGAAGGCGGCCGGCACGGCCCAGAGCGCGCGGCCCCCGCGCAGGGCCGCCAGCAGCCCCACCGCCAGCATGGCGAGCACGTGGTCGGCCCCGCCGAGCGGATGGGCGAAGCCGTGCGGGAAGCCGGCGGCCTCCACGTGGCCCGGATGGGCAAGCGCCGCCTGCGGCAGCAGCAACAGCGCGGCGGCGAGGACGGGAACGAGACGCAGGGGGATCGGACGCATGGGACGGGCTCCGTGGCTTCGGTCGTGGCCAAGCTCTTATGCAGGAGCTTATGCAAGAATCTGCGCCGCCGTCATCCGCGGCGGCGAACCAAGCGGTGATCCCGGGTCGCCGTCGAAGTTGGAGGGCCGGGCGCGGGTGCGGAGCCGGTCTCGTGATCCGGGAAAGCGGGCAACGGGGCGGCCGCGACCCCGTCGCCCGCCAGCCCGCGAATCGCATCGCGGCGTGGGCGCACGCTGCCTCGCGGGGCGATGCCGCCCCTGGCGCCGGCGCGCATCGCCCGCTAAGCGGGGGGACACGATCGGGCAACATTCCGCCACGGAGATGGGGGACGCTCGGCATCGGCGGTGACCCGAACGGCGGCGGAGAGATGTGCCCGGCACGCGTGACCATCCGGATCGTGGCCCTCCTGGGCTTGGCATGGTGCGTGTTCGCCGTCTCGCCGATGCTTGCCGTCTACGAGCTGGCGCGCGCCGTCCAGGACCAGGACACCGTCACCCTTCAGGAGCGGGTGAACCTGCGGGCCGTGCGCCTGTCGCTCCTGCGCCAGGTTGCGGCCCTCGTTCAGCCCCGCGAGCCGGCGGCGGCGGCGGCCCTGTCCCTGTCCAGCCTCGCCCTGGCGCAAGCCGCCGAGCCGATCGTCGCCGAGCTGGTGACGCCGGCGATCCTGGTCGACCTTCTGGATGACGGTTGGGTCGACCGGCTCGGGAAGGCGCCGGCCCCGCAGGGCGTGCTGCGGGCGGTCGGCTGGCGCAAGGTGTGGCCCCTGTTCATGGCGGTCGACCTGCACGGCTTCCGCCGCTTCACGCTGCGCTTCCCGCTGCGCGACAGTGCGGAGCCGCGCTTCGTCCTCCACTTCCAGATGCGCAATTGGCGCTGGCAGCTGCACGGGGTCGATCTCTCGCCGGAGCTGCTCGCGCAGGTGGCGCGCGAGATCGCGGCCCGCACCCGGCTCACGGTGACGGTTCCGGAGAGCCGGGTCCAATAGCGCCCGCCGCCGCCGCCGCGGCGGTCCGGCTCCGGCGCAATCCGCACGAGCCCCGCATCCTCACCCGGTACTCCCGGCGACAGCCGGCGTGTGCCTGCGCACGCAAAGGGGTTAGTTCTTCCGCGCTGAAGGCTCGATCCCACCGGTCAAACCCCGGTGGAAGGCCCGCGGAGTGCGAATCGTGGTCGTCAAGCCATATTCTGAATCCGCGACGAAGAAGCTTTATTCTGCTGAATCCGCGCAACACCGACTAGAATGCATCGATCGAACATTGCTGTCGGAGTTCAATGAACTCTTGTCATCTCTGTCCGAACGCATGGCCGCGATTTCGCCGTCGGCTCCGTCTTGGTTAACCTGTATCTCTCGCAAAATTGCGGTGAATCCAAGCAAGAAAATTGAATAAAATCTCATGATACCGCTGCAATATAGGCGAAATGCCGTTCTCCTGGACGGGCATGGTGCAACATGCCCGCAGATCGTGCGGTCAATTCGCCGGGTTCGATCGCGGAAATCCTATGTGCCGTTTTGACGGCACCTTCTGGTATGCGACATGATCGTCTCTCATGAAATATAATCTGCGTCATGGTCGATCGATAAACGCGCAGACAAGCTGATCACAGGTGCTTGGTGAACGGTTGCTTGACAATGATGATTGGGGAGAACAATCATCTTATCTGTCGAGGCCAATCAGAGCCCTCACATCCGGCTCGGACAAGAACAAATCCGCACGCCTTCGGCATGGAAGGCATCCGAAGTGACGTGCGGGACACGCATCGATGGGCCCGGGGCCATGGCGCCAACCGTGTAGACGGAGCTGCGCGCGCTCGCCCAACGCGTCCCGACACTGGCGATCAGACCGGTGCGGAGGCGTGACGATCAAAAGGCTCGGGAACAGGGAGTTTGGTGGATGTCGAGCACGGTTGAACCCCCGTTCGGTATGGTTCCGGCAGGCACCGCGGAGGCCGGTATGCGGATCCGCCTCAGATCCGCGCAGCACCCCTCCGTCGCGACCGTCCTGATCGGTCAGAACGGCCTCTATCTGGATGGTTTGACCAGCATCCTCGAAGAGAACGGATATCTCGTCGTCGATTCGATCGGCAGCATCGCCGAGTTCGATCCGAGCCTGGAGCCGGAGCTGATCCTCCTGAGTGAGTGGGGATGGGACGAGAGCCCGCGCGAGGTGATCCCGCGGCTGCGCGGGCTGGCACCGAGGGCGCGCATCGCCATCCTGGCGGAGCCGTCCGATGCCACGACCCTGCGCGAGTGGCTGGCGATGGGTGTGCGGGCCTGCCTCGACGTCCTCACGCAGCCGGAAGCGCTGGTGAAGTCGCTGAACGTAGTCATGCAGGGCAACATCGTGATGCCCATGGGCGTGGTGCCGCATCTCGGCCGCTCCTGCGTGGCGAGCCCGAGCCACCGCCCGCCGGCGGCCCCGGACGCACCCCGCGGGCTCGCCGCCAACGAGACGCTCACGGACCGCGAGGTGGAGATTCTCGCCTATCTGGCGGCGGGCCTGTCGAACAAGCTGATCGCCCGCCGGCTGTCGATCGCCGAGGCGACGGTGAAGATCCACGTGAAGAGCATCCTTCGCAAGACCGGTCTCCAGAACCGCACGCAGGCGGCGATCTGGACCCATCGTCACGGCATCGCCCCCGCGCGCCTCGACGCCGCCCTGGACTGAGCCCGCCGCTTTCCGCGCGGCCGGACCTGATACGGTTTCCGGACGATCACTTTCGGAAACCGTATCACGAGCCCGCGCGGCGCCTGAGCGAGGCCGGTTTCCGCATCGCGAAGCGATCATTCGGAAACCGTATGAGAGACCTCCGCCGGGGCACCCGGCGGGGGGTTTCGTCGTGCCATGCGCCGGGACGCGGCAGCGCGGCCCGTGCCGGAGGCTTCGGGCGTCGGGATTGGATAAGCCTGATAGAGGGCTGGATCGAAAGTCTCCCCGACGATCGGCTGCTGGAAGAGCTGGGTGCAAGGACCGCGACATCGTCGTGGAGCAGAAACAAACCAGGGTATCCGCGAGCTGACGAGCCGGCGGCGTCCTTCCAGCATGATCGCGGCGAACCGAAGCGTCAGCTCCATCGGGCGCGGTCAAGCTACCTCGTCATGCTGATGGTGGTGAGCGATCTGCGCCTATCAGCAGGGAGCCTCCGGCCGGCCTTCGCCGGCACGCAGCCCGGACCGGCAGGCTGCCCGGACCGGTATGTCCAAGGCGCCCATCCTCCTGTGGATGAGTGTCCGGGGTGCTTCGAGGGCGCTACGCGCCACCTCGGCCCGCGGAGTGTGGCGCCACCCGGGATCGCTCAGCCCAGGACCGACATTAAGCCGACGGTCAAACCCATGCCGAGGCTCCGGCGATCGTCGATCGCCGGAGCCTCGGAAGGGGGCGGGATGATGGGCGCGCCTGGCCCGTCAGGCCGTCACCGCGTGCCGGTCAGCGCGCGCCGGTCAGCGCGCGCCCTTGGCCCCGAGCACGGCGGGAACCGTCGCCAGCAGGATGTAGAGGTCGAGCCAGATCGACCAGTTGCGGATGTAGTAGGTGTCCTGGCTCTCCTGAACCGCCAGGTCGCCGTCGCTGCGGGCCGAGATCTGCCACAGGCCGGTCAGGCCGGGCGGCACGCTGACGCGCAGGCGGCGGAAGCTGGGGTCGAAGCTGTCCAGGTGGTAGGACGGGAAGGGCCGCGGGCCGACGAGGCTCATGTCGCCGCACAGCACGTTCCAGAGCTGCGGCAGCTCGTCCAGGCTGCTGCGCCGCAGGAAATGCCCCACCCGCGGGAGCACGCGGGGATCGTCCGCGAGCTTGAAGAACCGCTGCCACTCCGCCCGGGCGGCCGGGCAGGTCTCGAGATGGTCGCGCAGGCGGTGCTCGGCATCGCGGTACATGGTGCGCAGCTTGAGCACGCGGATCGGGCGCCCGTTCCGGCCGACCCGGACCTGGGTGTAGAACGGGCTGCCCGGATCGGCGAGGGCGATCAGGCCGGCGAGCAGCAGGATGAGCGGCGCCAGCGCGAGGAGGCCGATGCCGGCGATCACCCCGTCGATCACCCGCTTGAGCAGCAGGTTGCGCGGCCGGTAGAGCTCGCGCCGGATCTCCAGGCCGACCGCGCCGCCGAGCGGATGCACCTGCAGCCACAGGTTCTGAAGATCCTCGATCCGCTGCGCGAGCAGGAGCCGGGCGGACGGTCCGGCCCCGCTGCGGATCCCGTCATGCTGCGCGAGATCCGCGCAGGAGGAGAACACGATCACCTCCGCGGAGGACAGGCTCGTCGCGTCGAGGGAATCGATGACCGGCAGCGGCTCGGAGCGCGGGGGCTCCGCGAGCCGGTCGGCGACGAAGCCGATGGGCCGCAGGCCGAGTTCGGGCTGGGCCAGCAGGGTGCCGGCGAGGGTCCGGCCCGCCTCGTCGCAGCCGACGATCAGCGTGGGGGCGCCCCAGGCGCCGGTGCGCATGAGGAGGCGCTGCACCGCCCATTCGCCGTAGAAGCCGAGGACGAGGATCAGCGCGGCGACGAGGAGAATCAGCCCGACTTGATGCGCCGCCAGGCCGGAGCCGACGAGCAGGCAGGCCATCGCGTAGAGGGCGACGCCGAGGGCGCGCAGCCGCAGCCGCTCCGGCGGGCTCGGGCCACCGCTGCCGTAGAGGCCGAGGGCGGCGAAGACGGGCAGGATGGCGAGCGTCGGCAGCGGGAGCGCGCCGGCCAGCGCGGTCCCGGCGGGCAGGCCGGCAAACCGCAGGAGGAAGCCGGCCGCGGCCGCCGCGACGACCGCGACCGCGGCGTCCCCGCTCATCAGCGAGACCGCCACGAGGCCCCGCCGCACGCGACGGGCGGGGCGGCGCTCGGCGTGGGTCGCCCGTCCGATCGTTGCGACGGAAGAGATGACCGTGTTGCCGTTGCGCATGATCAACCTCTCGAAGACCGCGGAGCGGGGGCCGGACCGTCGCCTTGCGGCCGTCCGGCGAGAACCCGCGACAAATCGGATGGCCGGTCAGGCTTGCGGCGGTTCGGCCGATCAAGCCTGCCGGGGGAGGGACCTGGCCCGGGCGATCCCGCCGCCCGGGCACCGGTTGCCCTCCGGCGTCAGTTGCCCTTGGCGAGCGGCCGCGGCGGCTGAGGCCCTGCTCCGCCTCCCGCCAGGGCCCGCCCGAGGAGCTGGCGGGTCGCGAGGATCAGGAACAGCGGCACGATCCGTCCGTAGCGCCCGGCGAGGCGCCGCGGCTCGGTGACGAGGCGATAGAACCATTCCAGTCCCGAGCGCTGCATCCAGCGCGGCGCCTGTCGCTTGGTCCCGGCCAGGAAGTCGAAGGCCGCGCCGACCCCGACCATCACGGGTGCGGCGACGCGCCCGCGATGGGAGGCCATCCAGGTTTCCTGCTTGGGCGTGCTCAGGCCCACCCAGACGAAGTCCGGCCGCGCGGCGTTGATCTCCGCGACGATCGCCGCATCCTCCTCGGGCGTCAGCGCCCGGAAGGGCGGGCAGTGGGTGCCCACCACCGTGAGCCCCGGAATCTCGGCGCAGAGGCGGTCGCGCAGCGCCTCGGCAACGCCGGGGGCACCGCCGTAGAAGTAGTGCCGGTAGCCCATCGCCGGGGACAGCCGCATCACCTCGCGCATCAGGTCGGGCCCGTAGACGCGGCTGATCGGGCCGAAGCCGAGCAGCCGCGACATCCAGACGAGGGGCATCCCGTCCGGGGTGACGAGGTCCGCCTCGGCGTGGATCGCCCGCAGCTGGGCATCGGTGCGGCACTCGATGACCCCGTGCACGCCGGTGATGCAGACGAAGTGCGGGCGCCGGCTCCGCACGAAGCTGTCGAGGGCGAGGACGGCGTCCGACAGGGTGATGACGCTCACCCCGACGCCGAGGACGGGAGCCCGCTCGCGCTCCCAGGGACGGGTCTCGGCGGCGGCCGTCATCGGGCACCCGCCTGCTGCGCGGCCTGGGCCCGCAGCATCTGCACCGTGGCGGTGTTGCGGGCGAGCTGCGCCTCGAAGTACGCGATGGTGCGGGTGAGCCCGGCATCGAGATCGACCCGCGGCGACCAGTGCAGCAGGTCGCGCGCCCGGGTGATGTCGGGGCAGCGCCGCCGCGGATCGTCCTGCGGCAGGGGGTGGCAGCTGATCGTCGAGCGCGAGTTGCAGAGGTCGACGATGCGCTCGGCGAGGGCCAGGACCGTCGTCTCGACCGGGTTGCCGAGATTGACCGCGCCGCCCGGCTCTTGGTCGAGGGCCATCAGGCGCATGAGCCCCTCGACGAGGTCGTCCACGTAGCAGAAGGAGCGCGTCTGCGAGCCGTCGCCGTAGATGGTGATGGGCTGGTGCGTCAGGGCCTGGATGATGAAGTTCGAGACGACGCGCCCGTCCTGCGGGTGCATGTGCGGGCCGTAGGTGTTGAAGATGCGCGCGATGCGCACCGACATCCGGTGCTGGCGCTGGTAGTCGTAGAACAGGGTCTCGGCGCAGCGCTTGCCCTCGTCGTAGCAGGCGCGCGGCCCCGCGATGTTGACGTGGCCGCAATAGCCCTCGGGCTGCGGATGCACGTCGGGATCGCCGTAGACCTCGCTCGTCGAGGCCTGGAGGATCCGGGCGCGCAGCCGCTTGGCGAGGCCGAGCATGTTGATCGCGCCCATGACGCTGGTCTTCGTCGTCTGGACCGGATCGCGCTGGTAGTGGATCGGCGAGGCCGGGCAGGCGAGATTGTAGATCTCGTCCACCTCGACGTAGAGCGGGAAGGTCACATCGTGACGCATCAGCTCGAAGGACGGGTTGGCGAGCAGGGCTTCGCAATTGGCCCGGGTGCCCGTGAAGAAGTTGTCGACGCAGAGAACCTCGTTCCCCTGCCGCAGCAGGCGTTCGCAGAGATGCGAGCCGATGAAGCCGGCACCGCCGGTCACGAGTATGCGCTTCATGTCGACGATCCTTCTGCCCGGGGCATGGCGGCCTGGAACCCGCGCCGGGCTGAGCCCGGCTCTCGCGGGAGGCGGGCCGCGCCAGCATCCATGGTCGAGTTGCTCATCAAGCATGGCGCCGTCCGACCGGACGCGACAACTGGCGCATTCGGTGGAGATTCTTCGGCGGGACGGTGATCCGCTGTAATACGCTTGGCCCGTCCCGGGTGTTCTGGGCCGAGAACTGTCCGTCCGCGGACTAACTCGAAGGAGCCTGTCCGCTCGACGGAAGGGTGATGCCGGAGCCTCGCCGCCCGCCGCTAGCATGCGCGGCAGTCGGGCGATCCGGATGGGCCCCGGCCTCCCTCGCGACGGTTCGAGAGCGACCCTGCCATGGTGATGACCCTGCCCGTTCCGACGGCGCGCGCAGCCCGCGCGGCGCTCCTGTTCGCCGGCCTGTGCGGGCTGCCCGCATCCGCGCCCGCGCAGGATTCCGCATACCGGCTGGCACCGGGAGACCGCGTCGCCCTCTCGGTCTACGGACAGACCGAGATGTCCGGAGACTACGCGGTCGGCACCGACGGCAACCTGTTCCTGCCGCTCATCGGCGAGGTGCCGGTCGCGGGCGTCACCCTGCGCGACGCCCAGAATCAGGTCGTCGCCCGCCTCGTGGACGGCTTCGTCCAGCAGCCGGTGGTGAGCCTGCGCATCATCGAGATGCGGCCGATCTACGTGCTCGGCGACGTGCGCCAGCCCGGGAGCTACGCATTCCGGCCTGGCCTCTCGGTCCTGAGCGGCATCGCGCTCGCGGGCGGCTTCGCGCGCCCCGAGCAGATCCAGATCAACCAGCAGACCGACTTCCTGCTCGCCGACGAGCGCGTCCGCGTGCTCGAAGCCACGCGGCGCCTCTACCGGATCCGGCGGGCGCGCCTGGAGGCGCAGCGCCGCAACGAGGAGAATTTCCGCCCGCCGGCCGAGGTCGAGGGCGATGCCGGCGCCGCGCCGATCCTGGCCGAGGAGCGCCAGATCCTCACGACCCAGCGCAGCGCCCTGCTCCAGTCCCTGGAGATGCTCCAGGCGCAGAAGCCGCGCATCGAGGCCGACATCGCCGGCGTGCAGGCCCAGCGCACCGCCGAGGAGACGCAGCTGCGGCTGATCCAGGCCCATATGGAGGATTACGAGAAGCTGATGGCGAACGGCCTCGCCCGCCGCTACCAGGGCATCGAGTTCCAGCGCGAGGAGGCCCGCAACAAGGGTACCATCGCGCGCCTCAACTCCGACCTCGCGCGGCTCGACCTGTCGCTCGGCGACCTCGCCCTGCGCCTGCAGGAGATGAAGGATTCCTATCAGCGGCGCATCCTGTCGGAGATGCAGGAGGCGACGACGCGGCTCAACGAGGCGGAGACGCAGCTCTCCAGCGCCCGCGAGATCCGGGCGGCCCGGCTGCAGGCCGCCGGCTCCCTGGCCGCGCCCGAGACCAACGAGGCGATCCGCCAGATCGTGATCACCCGCGTGCAGGACGGGCGCACCGAGACCATCACGGCCGAGGCCGGCACGTCCCTCCTGCCCGGCGACATCGTCGACGTGCGCCGTGAGACGCCGGCCTCCGGCCGCACCCGCGCCGCCCAGGCCGGCCCCGGGATCCGTTGAGATATGGGGTAGATCTTCTGGGGTTGTGTACGATTAATACCGAAGATGCATTTCAAATTTCCTGCAAAATCATGAGCATGACAGTGTGCGGGAGCCGACTGACGGCTCGGTATTCAGGCGGGAGACAAGCATGACCGAGATCAGGCCGCTCATCATGTGCGGAGGCAACGGGACGCGGCTGTGGCCTGTATCGCGCGCTTCGCTGCCCAAGCAGTTCGCCATCCTGGTCGGCAACCGGTCGACCTTCCAGCAGACGGTCCTGCGCTCCGTGGCGCTCGGGGCGACCCAGCGTCCCCTCGTGGTCACCAACACCCTGCACCGCTACCTCGTCGAGGAGCAGCTCGCCGAGATCGGCGTGCAGGCCGACATCCTGATCGAGCCCGAGCGGCGGGATTCCGGCCCCGCGATCCTGGCGGGCGCCTGCGAGATCGCCCGCGAGGATGCCGATACCCTCATCCTCGTCCTCGCCTCCGACCAGATGGTCCGGGACGAGACCGCCTTCCGCGACGCGGTGGTGGCCGGCATCGGCCCCGCCCTGTCCGATCACCTCGTGACCTTCGGGGTCACGCCCACCCATCCCGCCACCGCCTACGGCTACATCCGGCCCGGCGATGCGCTCGGGGAGGGCGCGTGGCGGGTGGCGCGCTTCGCCGAGAAGCCCGACGCGGCCCGGGCCGCCACCTATCTCCTCGACGGCTGCCTCTGGAACGCGGGCAATTTCCTGTTCCGGGCCGGCGCGCTGATCGGCGAGTACGAGCGCCACGACCCCCAGACCGTCGCGGCGGTGGGTGGCGCGGTGGCGCAGGCGCGGCGGGATATCGGCGTGGCCAGCCTGGAGCCCGAGAGCTTCGCGCGGGCCCGGCGCCAGACGATCGACTACGCGGTCTTCGAGCATACGGACCGGGCCGCCGTGGTGCCGATGTCCTGCGGCTGGTCCGACATCGGCAGCTGGGACGCGCTCTGGTCCCTCGGCGAGGCGGATGCCGACGCCAACGTGACGCGCGGCGCGGTGGAGATGCGCGACGCCCACGGCTGCTACGTGTCGAGCGACGGACCGCTGACCTCGGTGCTCGGCCTGTCGGACATCGTGGTGGTGGCGAGCACCGACTCGATCCTGGTGGCCGACCGCAGCCGGGCCGGCGAGGTGAAGGAGATCGTCGCCAGCCTCCAGGAGCACGGCCGGCCGCAGGCCGACACCCATCCGCGCGTGCACCGGCCCTGGGGCTGGTACGAGGTGATCGATTCCGGGAGCCGCTTCCAGGTCAAGCGGATCGTCGTGCGCCCGAGCGGCCGGCTCTCGCTCCAGAAGCACAGCTACCGGGCGGAGCACTGGGTCGTCGTCACCGGGCATGCCCGCGTCACCATCGGGGACGAGGTGCGGGAACTCGGGCCCAACCAGCACGCGCATATCCCCCTCGGAGCCGTCCACCGCCTGGAGAATTTCGGCAATACGCCGGTGGAGATCATCGAGGTGCAGCACGGCGAGTATCTCGGCGAGGACGACATCGTCCGCATCGAGGACATCTACGCCCGCGCGTGAGGCGGGTTGCGCCTCTCCGCCCGCCCGGGCCGCGACGGTTCCCCTTCGCCGGATGCGGCGCGGATCTCTCCTCTCCCCGCAAGCGGGGCGAGGCCCTGGGGATCGGACCGATCCCACCGCCCCTTGCCGGGGCGAAGGGAGCGGCGAAACCGCAGGTTCGCCGCGGGGGTGAGGGGCGCTTCCGGAGGAGCCACATCCGGCACCGCCCCCTCACCTTCGGCTGACGCCTCGCTCTGCCGACGACAAGGTCGCGTGGGATCTTCGATCCCCAGGCCCTCTCCCCGCAAGCGGGGCGAGGCAATGCTCACGACCCGCAGTGAATCCGCCAGCCCCGAACCCCGCCCGAGGAGGTCCCATGATCCGCGTTCTCTCCGCCATCGTGGTGCCTCCTCATCTCTCGGTCAGCGGGGGAGCCCGCGCCGGCGAAACCCTCAGCGCCGCGCTCGCCGGCAACTGCGCGATGACGGTGGCGAACATGATGGGGGCGTCCGACGCCCCCGAGGGCTGCCACCGGCTGCCGGTGCGCACGGGCCTGCCGCCGGGCCTGCCCTGGTCGCGCCTCGGGAACCGGCACCGCACGCCGTTCTACCGCTCGGACATTCCGCGGGCGATCCGGCCGGGCGCCTACGATCTCGTCCACATCCACAACCCGATGCCGGCCCTGGAGATGCGGCGGATCGCGCGGGCCTGCCGGGCCGCCGGCATCCCCTACGTGGTCTCGACGCACGGCTTCAACGAGATCGCCAACGGCGCCGAGATCTACGGCTTCGGCCCGGCGCAGCGCGCGGCCTGGCGGCTCCTCGTCCAGGGGCCGGTCTCCGACACCGTGCGGGGGGCCGACGCGATCCTGGCGCTGTCGCCGGCCGATTTCGGAATCATCCGCCGCATGGGCTTCGCGGGCGAGAGCATCGACCTCGTGCCGAACGGGGTGCGGCTACCCGCCGCGGGCCGTCCCGAGGAGGATCGGGCGATCTGGGAGCGGTTCGGGCTCGGCAGCCCGGAGCCCGGCGCTCCCCTCACCGCCCTGTTCCTCGCGAATCACACCCCGAACAAGGGCCTGCCCGTGCTGCTGCGCGGCGTGCTCGGCCTGAAGCAGCCCTTCACGCTCATCGTCGGCGGCGAGACCCGCCCCGAGATCGACTATGCGGGGGCCCTGGCGGCGGCTGGGCCCGGCCAGCGCATCGTCGTGACCGGACGCCTGTCCGATGCGGAGGTCGCGGCCCTGATGCGGCGCGCCGACCTCTTCGTCTTCCCGACCCTCGCCGACACGCTGCCGCTGGTGGTGTTCGAAGCCATGGCGCATGGGCGGCCGGTGCTCGCGTCGTCGGTCGGGGGCATCCCCCATCAGATCGACGAGACCTGCGGCCGGCTGGTCCACCCCGGCGACCCGGAGGCCTTGCGCGCGGCCATCGTCGATCTCGCCGCCGATCCCGACCGCCTCGCCCGGATGGGTGCGCGCGCGCGGGAGCGGGTTGCGGCCGGCTTCACCTGGGAGGCAGCCGCCGAGAAGGCGCTGCGCGCCTACCGGCGCGTCCTGTCCGCCCGAGAGATCGACCGCAGGTTCGCTGCGGCGCCGGCGCCCGTGCGCGCCGTTAGCGAAGGGAGGGAATCGTGGCGCATTCCGGGATGATCGGGCCGCCCAGCGGACGCGACGACGAGGCCGCGGCGCCAGCGGAGCAGGGCTGATGGCCGGCTGGTCCTCGCCGCTCCAGGAGCCCGCGGTGCAGAACCGCCTGCTGCGGGCGCTGCCCGCCGAGAGCTTCGACCGGATCCGTCCGCTCTTCGAGGAGGTCGAGCTGGAAGCCGGCCAGCGGATCGTGACCGCCAACGAGCCGATCAGCCACGTCTATTTCCCCGAGAGCGGACTGGTGTCCGTGATCTTCAACGTCGGCGGGCGCGGCGTCCTCGACACGCTCGTGGTGGGGCGCGAGGGGATGGTGAGCACCGCCTCGGTGCTCGGGGTCGAGTGTGCGCCCCACGACGTCCAAGTGCGGGTATCCGGCACCGCCCTGCGGATCGGGGCCGGCGCATTGCACCGCCTTCTCGTTCAGAGCAGCATTCTGCACGAGATCCTGATGCGCTACGTCGAGGTCGTGCTGATCTGGAGTTGCCAGGCCGCCCTCGTCTGCCGCCGCAACAAGCTCGACGAGCGCCTCGCCCTGTGGCTGCTCCAGGCCCTCGACCGGCTCTCCGGCAGCGAGATCGCCATGACCCACGAGGCGCTCGCCCTGATGCTGGGCACGCACCGGCCCGGCATCACCGCGGCCCTGCACGGCCTCGAGCGGATGGAGGCGCTCGCCACCAGCCGCGGGCGGATCACGGTGCTCGACCGCGAGAAGCTCGTGCTCGTCGCGGGGGAAGCCTACGGCACCGCCGAGAGCGAGTACCGGCGTCTCATCGGCCCCTTCGGCTGACCCCGCCGCGGGCGGGAGAGCGGCCGCCGCGGGATGCGGCGGCCGCTTCGTTGTCGGCATCAGCTGCCGAACCGGTGACCGGCCCGGCAGCGACGATGCAGGGACGGGCGCGCCGGCGGAACCGCGTCGCAATTCCGCCGAACCGACGTCAGGCCCAGTTGAAGGTGTTGTGCCAGGCGGCCATCGGCGTCTGGCCGGTGACCTCCGTGGCGCTGAACGTGCCGCCGAAGGTCCCGTTCTCCCAGGCTTCGCCGTACACGATGTTCTGCGGGGCGCCGGGGTTCTGGTAGGACGCGTTGGTGACCGTCGTGTCGTTGGCGAGACCGAAGATCAGCCCGTTGGACATCGGCTGCCCGCGGCCCTGGTCGGTCGCGAAATTGTCGAACGAGCGCACGTGGTCGAAGGTGTTGCCGCTGCCGTAATCGGCGAAGCCACCGTTGCCCATGTGCATGACGTCGACGTTCTGCACCAGCCCGCCGGTCGAGTTCTCGAAGATCACGCCCTGGCCGCTCGGCGAGTTGTTCCCGTCGATGAGGCCGTTCTTGATCGTGACGTTGTTGCTGTCGCCGACGTTGATGTTGTCCTCGACCCAGGAGGTCGCGGCGTCGTTGTGGACGTAGAAGTTCTCCAGGCTGCTGTTGCCGGAGCGGTTGAACTGCACCAGCTGGCCGCGCGGATAGGGCCCGCGCATGTCGTAGCCCTCGATCCCGGTCAGGATGGCGTTGGGCGAATCCTGCAGGTAGATGCCCGTCGAGGCGTCGTGGATCGTGACGGCGCTGACCTGCGCCCCCGGGCTCTGGTAGAGCGCGATGCCGTTGTGCTCCGTGCTGCGCTCGGCGCCGCTCGCCGGAGCCCCGGCGTCGAAGATCTCCACGTGATCGATCTTCAGGCCGTCCGCGTTCAGGGCCGAGATGCCGCTGCCCTCGCCGCTGGTGCCCGCGCCGTTGTAGTGGATGCGGACGTTGCTGATGGTGACGTTGTCGGCGTCGTCGAGCGTGATGCCCTCGCCGTCGCTGACGTAGATATCGAGATCCTTGATCACGTCACCGGACTTCGCGACCACCGTGCCGTCGTGGCGGGTGAGCGTGGTGGGCGTCGTGGTCGTGGGCGCGCCGGCCGCAGGGGCGGTCGTCGGCGGGACGGCCGGCGTGCTCGCGACCGGATCGGTGGAATCGTCCACGGGTGCCGTGGTGACCGGATCGCTCACGGGCGGGGTCACGACCGGCTCGGGCGCGGTGGCGACCGGCGTGGTCGGGGACGGCGTGCCCGTCGTGGGCTCGGTGGTGTCCGACGGCGTCGTCGGAGCGGTGGTGACGGGATCCGGAGTTGCAGCGGTCGGGTCGGTGGGGTCTGACGCTGCGGGAAGGCTCGAATCCGAACCGGCCTGATCGGTGTCGGTCGAAGACGGCGAGCGCCGCTTCATCTGCCACCAGGATCCAGTGTGGGCGACGGTGTCGTGACGAGACGTGAACCGCATCGTATCTCCTGTCGTTGTTGCTGCCCGGCCGTAGGGCCGCAGGCGTCCGTCCCGCTCGCTTCATGCGACCGGGTTCTGGTCCGTGCAGGCGCACGGATTTCCGAGCGACCGCGCCCTCCGCGGGCGGCGTCGCGTCGAAATCGGATCGGTTGTGCAGCCACCAGCCCGGTTGGTTGGGGCTGGCTGCGAATGTACTCACAAGTACATATTCAGGGTTTCGTACGTGTGAGTACGGTTATCCGAGGCGTAAAATTAATTTTTGATATTTCGTTAGGGTTAAGCTCAAATCCGAAATTAGGGCGATAGTGTGGCGTGGAAACGAATACGAAAGGTTGACTTGGCTGATCTGGTCGGGCAGCCGCGCGTGAGGAGCGCGCGCGGCGGCGGGCCGGATTCAGGCCCGTTTGGAATGCCGCAAGAGGGGTGGGCGGCGGGCGATTCGGTCGTAGCCCGCATGCCAGATAGCGCTGTCCCCGATGGTCATGTCACGACTTTCCCGTGTGCGATGCAGGAGAGGACGGACCACCATGAAGACTGTTCTGGTTACCGGTGCCGGCGGATTCATCGGCCACCACCTCGTCAACTTTCTGGTCGACCGCGGCTATTGGGTTCGGGCGGTCGACATCAAGTATCCTCAGTTCGAGGAGACGAAGGCGCACGAGTTCGTGCAGTGCGACCTGCGCCTCCACGACGCCTGCCAGGCGGTCACCCGCGGAATGGAGGAGGTCTATCACCTCGCCGCGGATATGGGCGGCATCGGCTTCATCAGCGGGTCCCACGCCGAGATCACGCTCAACAACACGCTGATCAGCGCCCACATGGCCAAGGCTGCCCACGACAACACGGTCGGCCGCTTCCTGTTCTCATCCTCGGCCTGCATCTATCCCACGAACCTGCAGACCTCGCCGGACGTGACGCCGCTGCGCGAGGACATGGCCTGGCCGGCTCTTCCGGAGGAAGGCTACGGGCTCGAGAAGATCTACATGGAGAAGCTCTGCCAATACATGACGGAGGACTGGAACATCCCGACCCGGGTGGTGCGGTTCCACAACGTCTACGGTCCGCTCGGCACCTATGACGGCGGCCGCGAGAAGGCGCCGGCCGCGATCAGCCGCAAGGTCGCGCTCTGCCCGGATGGCGGCGAGATCGAGGTCTGGGGCGACGGGCTGCAGACCCGCTCGTTCATGTATATCGACGATTGCGTCGAGGGATTGTTTCGCCTGATGCAGTCCGATTACAGCGCGCCGCTCAATCTCGGCACCGACGAGATGATCAGCATCAACGAACTGGTCGACGTCGCCGCCGAGATCGCCGGCAAGCAGGTGAGCAAGCGGCACGACCGCTCGAAGCCGCAGGGCGTGCGCGGCCGCAACAGCGACAACGCCCTGATCCGGCAGGTGCTGGGCTGGGAGCCCCGCACCACGATCCGCGAGGGCCTCGTCCCGACCTACCGCTGGATCGCCGCCGAGCTCGAGCGGTCGCGCGGCAGCGGCGTCCTGGCCGCGGCCGAGTGAGCCTGCGCTCCTCGCATCGTCACCGGCGGCACGCTCCGGCGTGCCGCCCCTTTCTCCCGCCTGACGGATCCCGACGCCCCATGCTCCGCAACGCGACGCTCGACATCCGCCATCTCGTCTTCGAGGAGGCCGAGGATTCCCGGACGAACGGGATCCATCACGTCGCCAGCAAGCTCGCCCGGGAGCAGCTGCGGATGGGCCACAGGGTCCGGATCGTCCTGCTGCACGAGAGCGGGGAGGGGCTCGACCTGAGGCAATGGGCTGCGCCGGTCCAGCCGCTGCGCCTGTCGGGCCACCGGCTGTTCGGCCGCCTCGTCCATCCCGCCTCGGGGGTGATCGACGGGGTGCTCGACGGTGCCGGCCCGACCACGGTCGTCCACATCCATGGCGGCCGGCGGCCGATCCTGCCCCTGACCGGCCGCGACCTCGTGCGCCGCGGCGTGCGCTACGTCGTCACCATTCACGGGCGCTACGCCCACGTCTTCGACGAGGACCTGCGGGCGGTGCGCCCCGCGGCCTCCCTGTATCTGTCGGTCTTCGAGCGGCGGTTCCTGGAGAACGCGGCCTTCGTGCACGCCCTCACCGAGCACGAGGCCGCGACGGTCCGGCGGATCGCCCCCCGGGCGCGGATCGAGATCGTCGAGAATGCGAGCTATTCGAGCGCCTTCGACGCGCAGCCGCTCTGGCCGGAGCGCGAGCGCCCCTCCGCGGGCTATCCGACCTTCGGCTTCTGCGGCCGCTACGCCGTCTGGCACAAGGGGCTCGACCTCCTGGTGGAGGGCTTCGCCCGCCACCACGCGGCGGGCGGCGCCGGGCGCCTCGCCCTCGCCGGCATGGGGCGGGACGGCAACGAGGGCGACACGCTGCGCGCGCTCGCCGAGCGCGAGGGGGTCTCGGCCCAGGTGTCGGTGGGCGGCCCCGCCTTCGGAGAGGACAAGATCCGGGCCCTACGGAGCTGGGACTACTTCGTCCAGTCCTCGCGCTTCGACGGGCAGCCGATCGGTGCCATGGAGGCGGCGCTGAACGGTCTCCCGCTGATCGTGTCGCGGGCGACGGGGCTCGGCGCCGCGGTGGAGCGCTACGGCGCCGGCTTCGTGGTCGGCGACCTCTCCGGCGCCGGCGTCGCCGAGGCGCTCGGGGCCGCCGCGCGGGTGCCGCCGGAGGGCTGGGCGCGCCTCTCGCGCTCCGCCCACCGGATGGCCCTGGAGATCGGCGACTGGACGCGCTCGGCCCGCCGTCTGGAGGATCTCTACGCCGTCCCGGCCATGGGCCTGCAGCCGGCGTTCTGAGCGGCCGCGGCGAGGCTCCGGCCCGCGCAATACGTTCCCTTCGGTCGTCGCGAGCTTTCGATCCACTTCACCGGCCCGGTGACGGCGGATCGGCTTGCGATGTTTTTTGCTTCGGAGATTTTACTTTAATTGGCAGATTAACGAATGGCCTGCCCCCTGTGCCCCCAGTCGAACGTTTTGCGACAAACTGGCGATCTGCCGGATTACAACCGGATATTAACGATGATGGTGGATCGAGAAGGGGTACTGTCTCTGGGGTGATCATGTTCAAGAAACGTCAGGATTCCGATGGGCTGCTCGAGCTTCTCGGAGCCTCCGCGGGCGTCGGGCTGTGGGACGCGGTCCTCCACGACGGAGACCCCGCGCATCCCAAGAGCCGCTGGACATGGAGCGCCGAGTTCCGCCGCCTCGTCGGCCACGCCTCGAAGGCGGATTACCCCGATACGATGGAATCCTGGTCGGGCACGCTGCATCCGGATGATGCCGGCGCCACCTTCGAGGCCTTCGGCAAGGCGCTCAAGGATCCGAAGCGCAAGGGCCATTACGACGTCAAGTATCGCCTGCGGATGCCCACCGGATCGTACCGGTGGTTCCGGGCGATGGGCGGCGTATCCTTCAACGCGCAAGGCATCGCGGTGCGCACCTGCGGCTCCCTGGTGGACATCCACGCCGAGGTCGAGGCGCTGCAGGCCAGCGAGGCGCGCTCGCAGCAGCTCGAGGGCCTGATCGCCTCCTTCGACACCGCCAGCTCCACCACGCTGGCCAGCCTGTCGAGCGCCACGCGGGAGATGGAGGCGATGGCCCGCACCATGTCCGACCTCGCCGGCCAGTCGACGCGGCGCACCAGCGAGGTCGCGGCCGCGGCGGCCCAGGCCTCGACCAATGTCGGCATCGTGGCGGCGGCGTCCGAGCAGCTCGGCGCCTCGGTCTCCGAGATCGGGCACCAGGTCGACGGCTCGGCCAAGCTCGCCCGGACGGCGGTCGACGAGGCCGAGGAAACCGCCGCCCTGATGACGGAGCTGAGCGCGGCGGCCTCGAAGATCGGCACCGTCGTGGCGCTGATCTCCTCCATCGCGAGCCAGACCAACCTGCTCGCGCTCAACGCGACGATCGAGGCGGCGCGGGCCGGCGAGGCGGGCCGGGGCTTCGCGGTGGTGGCCGCCGAGGTGAAGGAGCTCGCCACCCAGACCGCCAAGGCCACCGACGAGATCTCCGGCCAGATCGGCCAGATCCAGTCGGCGACGGACCGGGCGGTGTCGGCGATCGGCACGATCTCGGCGCGGATCCGCGAGATCAACGGCGCGGCGGCGGCGATCGCGGCGGCGGCGGACGAGCAGCAGGCCGCCACGCAGGAGATCGTGCGCAACATCACCCAGGCGGCCACCGGCACCGACGAGGTGACGCACACCATCGCCGGGATCGCGTCGGCCGCGCAGGAGAGCGGCCACGCGGCGGGTCAGGTCCTCTCCGCCGCCTCCGCGCTCACGGAGCAGTCCAAGCGGCTCGGCGGCGAGGTCACGCATTTCCTCACCACGATCCGGGCGGCCTGAGCCCTGCGACCCTGCTCCAGAGCATTGTCCGACGAAGCGGATCCCGGTTCGTCGCAGACAAGGCGGTGACATCAAAAACCGAGAGCAGCGCCCGATCGCACCGTGATCGGGCGCTGCTCTGGGCCTCCGATTGATACGGTTTCCGAAAGTGATCTTCCGGAAACCGTATCACGAGCCCGCGCGGCGCCTGAGCGAGGCCGGTTTCCGCATCGCGAAGCGATCATCCGGAAACCGTATGACAAGGCCTCCCGGGCGAGCGCTCGCCCGGGAGGCCGGATTCGCTGAGGCGTGCGCGGAGCAAGGCTCCGCGCCGCGCGGGCCGGTGATCCGGTCGTGATCGTCCGGACACCGTGTCAATCCTCGGCGATGAGCCGGCCGAGCAGGCGCCACGCCAGCACGACCCGGACGATCCCGGCGATGCAGAGGGCGATGCAGGCACCGACGAGGCCGAGGCCCGCCACCAGGGGCACGGCTGCCACGAGGGTCGCGGCCGTGCCGACCGCGTTGATGATCAGCGCCAGCCGGGCCGCCTCGACCCCGTGGAAGTACGAGCAGATCATGTCGGTGACGTAGGCCGTGAGGGCCCACAGGGCGAGGAGCCGCACCGGGGTAGCGAGGGCCCGGTAGGGCGACTCGGCGCCGTAGACGAGGCTCAGCAGGAGGTCCGGGGCGAGGGCCAGGGCGAGGAAGAACACGAGGGCGACCGGGGCCCCGGCGAGGGCGATGGGCCGTGCCGCGCGCCACGCCTGCGCCTTGCCTCGGCCATGGGCGCGCGCCGCCGTCTGCGGGATGATGTTGCACAGCCCGATCACCAGCGGGTTCATCAGGTTCACGAGATTCAGGCCCGCCTGCAGGAAGGCGGCGATGCCCGCCCCGGCCAGCGCCGCGAGCCCCCAGAGCAGGAGCTGGATGCGCAGGATCGCCAGCAGGTTGTTGGCGAGCGACCAGCCGCCCAGGGCCCAGAAGTCCCGGGCGGTGGCCCGCAGGGAGCGCCGCACCCGCACGGGCGCCAGCGCCCCCGACAGGATGGCTTGGTGGATCGCCGCGATGCCGGAGGTCGCCGCCATCGCGAGGAGCGCGCTCGCCAGCGACAGCCGGCCGGTCTGGGCGAGGGCCACCACCACCGCGACCTGCCCGAGATAGCTCACCACGTCCCCCGGGACGGCCGCGGCGAAGCGGAACTGCGCGAAGAGCAGCCGCCGGAGCGCCTCCTGCACCTGCCAGAGGATGAAATAGGCCGAGGCCGGGAGGATGAGGTCGGGGCGCCCGACGAGGGCGAGGCCGAGGGCGACGGCGAGGAGCGCCGGCAGCAGCAGCACGGCGAGGAGGAGGAGGCCCGCCGGGACGAGGCCGTCGTGCCGGGACGCGGTGGTGCCGCCCTCCGCGGCGATGCGGATCGAGAGCGGATAGAACACCAGCGACGAGGTGACCATGTGGAGGGTCATCAGCCCGCCGAGGAGCAGGGCGAAGGCCCCGTACTCGCCCGGGTCGAGGACCCGGGCGAGGGTGACGGTGAGCGCGAAGGTGCCGACGCTCGCGATGCCCTGATCGACGAGCGGCCAGCCCAGCCGCCCCGCCTGCGCGAGGGCGGCCCTGGCCCGGTGCCGGAGGCCGCCGCTCGCGGCGGCCCCGGGCCCCAGGAGATCCGTTCCGGAGACCGGCTCAGCGGGCATCGGCGATCCCGGGTGCGATCGGCGCGGGCGGCGGCTCGGAGGGGCCGGCGGCGCGCTGGGCCGCCCGCCGCAGGTCGGCGAAGGCCCATTCGAGGTAGGGACGCGTCGCCTGCATGCCGGCCGCGAAGCTGTGGCGCGGAGCGTAGCCGAGCAGGCGCTGCGCCTTGCCGATCTCCGCCGCTCCCTTGGTGAGGTAGAGGGCGGTCTTCTGCGGATCGGGCACGAAGACCTCGCCGAAGACCCGGCCGCCGGTGCCGAAATAGTAGCGGTCGACGAGGGCCCGCAGGGGCTTGGGCATGGCGTCGAGCCCCGCCTGGAGCACCTGCCGCGCCGGCTGCCAGCGCACGATGATCTGCATGATGCGCTTGGGGTTGCGCGCCACGAGCTTGATGTCGCGCATCAGCCCGTGATTGGCGCGCCCCACCTGGTCGAGCGGCCAGAAGGCCGGCTGGCGCACCCCGAGCGCCCGGGCGAATTCGCCGTAGAAGGTCGCCCAGGTGACGTCGTCCGGCCCCGACAGGATGAAGCGCTCGCCGATCGCCTCCTGGCGCGTGGCGGCGAGCAGCATCCCGTCGACGAGGTCGTCGATGAAGACCGCGCTGCACACGCCCTCGCCCTTGCTCGGCAGCACGACCTCGCCGGTGATCAGCATCTCGGCCGGGGCGTTCGTCCACGGCTTGCAGAACGGGCCGTACACGATGGTGGGCTGCACCACGGTGGCGGCGAGGCCCCGCTCGCGGGCGGCGGTGAGCACCTCGGTCTCCATGGCGAGCTTGTCGCGCACGTAGATCCAGGAGGGATCGCCGTTGCGGGTCTCCTCGGTGAGCGGCCCGTCCGGGAAGGGCTCGTAGACCGAGAAGGTGCTCACGTAGACGAGCCGCTTCACGCTCTGCGCCGAGCAGGCCTGCACGATGTTGCGGGTGCCGTCGAGGTTCTGCTTGCGCGAGCGCGGATCGTAGGCGCAGTGGAAGACCACCTCCGCGCCCTTGAGCCCCGCCTCGACCTGCGTCGCATCGGCGAGATCCGTGCGCAGGAGCCGCACCGGCAGCCGCGCGAGGCGGGTGGAGGTGCCGATCTCGCGGATGAGACAGGTGACGTCGGCCCCCGCCCGCACCAGCCGCTCGACGAGGCGGCCGCCGATGAAGCCGCTCGCCCCGGTCACCGCCACCCGGGTGCCCGGGCCGATCGCGCCGACGGGCGTGGCGGACACCGCGTCCCACGGCCGCTCGAGGGGCTGGCGCATGGCGTAGCAGCTCTCGATCCAGCGCACCGAGCGCAGGCCCGCCACCGCCGGCAGCGAGGGCCGGTCCGGCCCGCGCACGCTGGCGAGGAAGTCCCGCATCTCGCCGTCGAACAGGGCCGGGAAGAGCTGCGGCTTCATGGTGGCGGGCGTCACGCCCTCGTGCTCGAAGGCGAGGACGGATTCGGAGCCCGCCAGCACCTCGTTGCGGTAGAGGGCCACCTCGACGAAGCCGTCCGTGCCCTCGATGCGCGCCGTATTGCTGAGCTCCCGGGTGCGGCTCAGCTCGAGTCGGCCGCGGCCGCCGCCGGGCAGCGCGAAATCGAGGATGCAGTCGGCCTCGACGCCGCCCTCGCCGTCATCCTGATAGGCGATCGGGGTGAAGTCGCCGAGCCAGTATCCCAGGAGGTCGAGGGTGTGGGCGCCCGTGTCCATCAGCACGCCGCCGCCCGAGAGATCGCGCCGCAGGAGCGCGTCGGAACTCGTCGCCCAGTTGAACACGAAGCCCTCGCGGGCCTCGACCCGGCGGATCGTGCCGAGCCGCCCCGAGGCGATCAGCGCCTTCGTCCAGCGGGCGATGGTCAGGTAGCGCCGCAGGAGGCCGACCGTGAGGACGCGCTTCTGCGCCTCGGCGGCGGCGATCATCGCGGTGCCCTGCGCGCTCGTGGTGGCGAGCGGCTTCTCCATGAAGACGTGCTTGCCCGCCTCCAGGAGCGCGAGGCCGAGGGGGCCGTGCGTGGTGTGCGGGGTCGCCACCACCGCGGCGTCGAAGCGGTCGGCGACCTCCCGCCAGTCGGACGCGATGACGACGGCGGAGCGCTTGCGCCCCGTGCGGCCGGCGAGCAGGGCGAGGCGCGCGGGCGAGCGGTCGATCAGCACCTCCGGCGCCCAGCCCTGGCGGCGCAGCGCGGGGAGCAGGTGATGCTCGACCACGGCACCGCAGCCGATGATGGCGAGGCGGGGCGTATCGGATGGGGAACGCTGAGGCATGGAAGTGGGGCCTTTCAGGTCTTTGGAGGGTCCGAGGCGGGGAGGGGGGTCAGGGCGCCGCCGCGGCGGCGATGCCGGGAAGCGGGGCCGCGCGCGGAAGGGGGACGGGCTCGGCGTCGAGCCGGTACTTCGTGGTGAGATGCGTCGAGAGGTCGGGCCGCTCCCAGAGATCGGCGAGGGCCGCGTCGATCGACCAGGCCGGCTCCCAGCCGAACCGCGCCTTGATGCGCCCGATATCCGCGGCGAGGACCGGCCGGTCGACCGCGCGGATGCGGGCCGGGTCCGAGGCCACCGCGAAGTCGAGCCCGGAGATGCGCCGCAGCCGCCCAAGCACCTCCTCGACCGAGTAGGCGTGGGAGGTGCCGAGATTGACGGTGACGCAGTCGCCCGGAGCGACCTCGCCCGCGAGCGCCGCCGCCCGGAAACCGCGGGCCGCGTCCTCGACATGGATGTAGTCGCGCTTCGGCGTCAGGTTGCCGAGCGCGATGCGGCTGTACCCGGCTTTCAGCTGGGCCACGATCTCGGGCATCAGGTGCGGGTTGGTCTCGCCCGGCCCGATCACGTTGAAGAGGCGCACCACCACCGCCGGGAAGCCGCGCAGGGCCGCCATGTAGCGGACGTAGTGCTCCCCGTGCAGCTTGGTGAAGCCGTAGATGTCGCTCGGCTCGACGATGGATTCGACCTCGCCGTGCGGACGCTCGTCCGCCTTGTAGACGGCGCCGCTGCTCGCGAAGACGAAGCGGCAGCCGGGCGGGCAGGCCGTGAGCAGGTTGACGGTGCCCGCGACGTTGACCCGCGCGGCCAGACCCGGATCCTGCTCGCATTCCGGGATGTAGTGGATCGCCGCCAGGTGGACGATCGCTTCGGGGCGGAAGGCGGCGATCGCGGCGCCGACCTCGTCCGGGTCGTTGATGTCCCCGAGCACCACCTTCAGGCGGGAGAGTTCCTCGCCCGTGAAGCGCAGGGCGCCGTAGCGCAGGGTGTCGAGCACGCAGACCTCGTGCTCCGTGCTGAGAAGGCGCGACAGCGGCCGGCCGACGAACCCGTTCCCGCCGATCACCATGATCCTCATTGGAAGCCTCTCCTTGTGCGATCCCGTGCGGGGTTCGGGGGGCGGCGCCTCAGGCGGCGCCGGCATCCGGGGTGGGCGACGGCGTCATGACGAAGCCGGCGGGCCGCTCCTCGGCGGGTTGGGCGATGGCGGGCCGCTCCTCGGGCGCCCGGATCGCCGGCGGCATGCCGGCGCTGCGGCCCCGGCCGCTGCGGGGCGGCGCCGCGCAGGTCTCGAAGAAGGGCCGGTAGGCGGTGTAGTGGGCGCACTGGTCGGCGAAGCGCTCGTGCCGGTGCTCGTCGAGATCCACCTGCGTGAGCACGAGGCCGCGGATCCGGATCGAGAGATCCTGAAGCCGCTGCAGGGTCGCCAGGACCGTGCGGCGGGGCGTCCGGTTCCAGCGCACGGCCAGGATCACCGCGTCCGACAGGCGCGCCAGGGGGGCGACGTCCACCACCAGCATCGCGGGCGGGGCCTCGATCAGCACCACGTCGAAGCTCTCGCGGGCGGCTGCCAGGAAGGTCTCGAAGGCCTCGCCGAGGAGGTGGTCGCCCCCGTCCGGGCCGGTGCCGGTCCGCAGCAGCCCGACCGGCCGGTCGCGCAGGCTGTCGAGGAAGTCCCGATGGTCGCCGGCGAGCACGCTCTCGAGCGTGGGTCCGTCCGGCTCGCCCGCCCGCGTTCCCGCCGTGTCGATGACGAGGGTGCGGGTGCCGCGCCCGGCGAGGAGCTTGGCGAGCGCCATGCAGAGGAGCGACTTGCCTTCCCGCGGCACGCAGGAGGTGACGAGCAGCACCTGGGGGGCGACCGGCGCGTGCGGCCAGCCGAGGGAAGCCGCCACCAGCCGGACCGATTCGTCGAACATCCGCACCGCCGCGGCGTCCGAATGCGTGGTGATCGCCGGGATCATGCTGAGGCAGCGGGTGCCGGTCTCCTCCGCCATCACGCCGCCCGAGCGGAAGCCCGTGTCCCGCCGCTCGATCAGGAGCGCCAGGGCGGCGCTGGCCACGGCCGAGCCGAGCACGGCGAGGCCGAAGATCAGCGGGCGGTTCGGCCCGGAGGGTGAGGGCACCGACCGGGCCCGCATGACGACCTGCACGTTCGAGGTGGTCATGCCGGCGAGCGCCAGGGCCTGGGCGTGGCTGTCGCTGAGCAGCTTGAGCCGGTCGCGGATCGCCGTCGCGCTGGCCTGGAGGCTGCGCAGCTTCGCCTCGCGGCCCATGGCGTCGATCACCGAGGCCTTGAGGGAATCGACCCGTCCGGCGAGGAGGGCCTCGTCCGCCGCGGCGCTGCGCACCTCGCTCTGCAGGTTGCCGATGGTGCGGTCGATCTCCTGGCGCAGCCGCTGCTCGGCATCGGTCAGGGCCGCCTGGGCCTGGAGGTAGCGGGGATGGCGCGGGCCGGTCGTGCTCAGCGCCGCGAGGTCGCGCTTGGCGGTCTCGACGCTGTCGAGGAGGCGCTGGATCACCGGGGCGCCGGTGAGGTCCTGCGCCGAGGGCACGCCGCCGGCCGCGAAGATCTCCTGGGCCCGGGTCAGCCGCGCCTCGGCGGCGAGCCGGCTCTGGCCCGCGGCCACGAGCTGGGTCTGGACGTCGCGCAGTTCCTGCTGCGGCAGGTTCCCGCCCGAGGCGCTCTCGACGAAATTCGTCTCCTGCCGGTACTGCTCGATGGCGGTCTCGGCCTGTCGCAGCTCCACGCCCGTGGCGCGGATCCGGCTCTCCAGCCAGGCGCTGGCGCGCTCGGCCTCGGCCACCGCCATTTCGAGGCGGTTGCCCTGGTAGGCGGCGACGAAGGCGTTGGCGAGGTCGGCCGCCTTGTCGGGGCTGGTGGCCGTGTAGGCGACCGAGATCAGGTAGGCCCGCGAATCGTTGGTCACCGTCAGGCCGCGGGCGATCTGGCCGGCGATCCGCTCGGCCTCGACCGACCCCGCATCCGCCGCCGCGTCCGCATGCACGCCGAAGACGTCCTGGATGCCGGCGACGAGCCGCGACACCAGGCCGGGATGGCGCGCATAGGCCGGATCGTCCTGCAGGTGGAGGTCGTCCACCACGCGCCGGGCGACCGAGCGCGACTTGATCACCCGCGCCTCGCTCTCGACGAGGGCGCCGGCATCGAGGTTCGCGGCGGGCTGCGCGGCCTGGCCGGGCTGTCCGCCCTGGAGGGCCGGCGGACGGGCGAGATCGACCTGGATCATCGCCTCGGCCGTGTAGCGGTCCCGCAGGACGAAGCAGGCGGCGAGCGCGAGGACCGACGCGACGGCGATGACGCCGCCGATCATCCGGCGATGGCGCCACAGCGCCGTCAGAGCACCGAGGCTCTGGTTCTCGTAATGCTGCCGTAGGTTGAGGCCCGAGCCCGCCTTCGGCTGCTGATCCGGAACACAGTTCATTCCGTCCTCGCGCTCGTGCCGCACCGATGCGGCCTCGCGCGGCGAGGGTCGCGTCGGGATCGGGCATGTGGGATGGGCGGCCTCGGGATTGGCCGCCCGGCACATGGATCTGACCGCGACAGGCGGATCGTTGGAACGGGCTAACAGGGATTACCCCGATTGGGCCGTCCTTCGCCGTACCGAGCCCAAAGACGAAAACGGCCGCGCGGACGATCGTCCGCGCGGCCGGATCGGGCCTTCATGGTTCAACCGATGCGTGCTTGACCCGGACGCGCCGCCGGGCCGCGCGGGCATGGGCCGAGACGGGGAAGCCGGGCAGGATCGCCTCGCGCGACCCCGCCTGAGCGCGGGGCCTTCAGCGCGGGATCTCGGGCCGCATCAGGGCCGCCGCGTGCATCTCGGGCGAGGCGACGGCGCCCACCTGGGGCATCATCGGCAGGCCGCCATCGGTCAGCGAACCGTCGAAGCCGGCATCCTCGTCCGCCATCGCGCCGGGTTCGGAACCAAGGCGGTTCTTCATGCCCCAGATGGCGGCTTGGGTGCGGTTCTGCACGCGCATCTTGCGGAGGATCGCCTTGACGTGTCCCTTGACCCGGCCGACCGGGATGGCGAGCTGCTGGGCGATGTCGCGGTTCGATTCGCCGCGGACCAGGCAGGCGATGATCTTCACCTCGCGGGCCGACGGGCGGAAGGACTGCGTCGCGGCGGCCGGATCGTTGCAGGCGGCCGGGGCCTGGGCCGGGGCCGCCGGCTCCTCCTCCGCGGTCTCCGTCGCGGCCTGCGGCAGGCAGGGCACCACCCGGTGGCCCATGAGCGCCAGCTCGGCGGCCTGGATCAGCGTGTTCACCCCGGTCGCCTGGGTGAGGATCGCTGCGGCGCCCGTCTCGAGCATCGGAACGATCTGCGCCTCATTGGAGGTCGCGCACAGGCAGACGAGGACGCTGTGCGGGAATTGCGTGCGGGCCGCGCGCACTTCGTCGAGGCTCAGCTCAGTCTTGGGTTGTGCGCACAGGATCACGATGGCGGGGGTTTCCGGGGCGCCGCCGGGCCGCGCGGCCTCGCCGAGCCGGTTCTCGGTGGCGATCACGTTGAAGCCCTTCGGGACGAGGAGGCGCTTCAACCCTTCGCGCAACAGCTCCGTCCCTCCAACGATCACCGTCCCCAATCTTTCGTGGTGCGCCTGATGGCGCGGATCGAGACTGCCCTGCTGCCCATTCGTCATGATCGCACTCGATGCTTGAGCGCCCTGCGGCGGGATAAGAGTACGCTGGCGTACGAATATGGACTATTTTGTACACGTTCCGACAGTTGCTGCATTGATCAATATTAACCTGTCGCCTCTTTTGGTGCGTTATCACACCTGTCGGTTGTTGCTATATTTTGGAAGGTCATCGTATACTACTTGTGATTGATTTTCAGTATTCTATACGGAGAGATCGGATACCGCCCCCGGGTAAGCGCGGCGGTGATGCTGGGCCTCTGCCTCCAGGTCCTGACACTGTGTGGGGCATGGAGATCTGAATTGGTTTGGTTATTGTTTGGTTTCGTCGCAGTTCTATCGCTGCATGCTGGATCGAAGGCGATGGATGTCCGAATTCTGTTCGGCCGATGAGGCGAATCGAATGATCCGACCGGGGTTCTCTGTTCTGCGCGCGGTCTTCGGGTGCGCGGATCTCGTCTCGACCGAAGGGGTGCGACACTGACGTCATGCGGAGGATCATCCGGCGTGACTGCCAATTGCACCCGAGGATTGTCTCCGGATCTTCGGATCGGTCGCGAGATCTCGCGACGAGTCATCCGCAACCGAGGCGGCTGCCCGGCGGTTGCAGCGTCACTTGCTCGACCCTGCGGAGATCGCCGTTGCGCAGGGGGCGCCGGCCTTCCGGGCCGCCGGGAAGGCCGGCGCGCGGGACCTGCCCGCAACCTCGGGATGAGGGCGGGAGCGGATCGACGGGAGGCGGGGCGACGGGACGCTCAGACGGCGTCCGGGGGCGTCCAGCAGGGAAGCGCGGTCGCGGAGGGGATCGCCAGATAATGCGGCGAGAAGCCCGCGAAGGCTTTGAGGCGCGGAACGTCCGGAATGTCCACGCGCCGGCTGCGCCAGTCGAGCAGCTTCTTGCGCGAGAGCAGTTTCAGCACGCGGTTCGCATGCACGGGCGAGATCCCGATCATGTCGGCCAAGTCGGCCTGCGTGATGTCGAGATCGAAGCCGTTGCCGTCCGCGAGGCCGATCGCCTGCAGGCGCACCAACAACTCGCAGAAGATGTGGGCCATCTGCTTGTCGGAGCCGCGCCCCGTGTTGCACAGCCATTCCTGCATCATGTTCATCTTGAGCAGGGTATGGCAGCGCAGCGCCTCGACGACCTTGGGGTTGCCCTCGGCCAGATGGAGGCTCGACCACGGCGAGACCCGGTGGATCGAGCAGGCGGTCAGCGTTCCGATGGCGTATCCGAGCTGCCGGATGTCCGGCAGATGGCCGCAGCAGAATTCCCGCGGCAGGATGAGCGAGAGGATCCGGCGCGAGCCGTCCGGCAGCAGCCGGTAGAGGCACGCGATGCCCTCGTTGAGGACGACGATGCTCTCGGTGCCGCAGATCTCGGAGATGTCGGTGCGAGCGGGAATCGACAGGGGACGCGGCGCGGCGGACGCGGGGGCGTAGGACCATCCGTTGGGAGCCTGGCTGCGCGCGGCCGGCCGTCTGGAGAGGCAATGGTACATCTCTCAACTCCGCAACTGGGCATCACCTGAACGGGTCGTGGGCGGTGGCGAGCATGAGGGGGATCCCGCGCGGAGGGGCCGTATCCGATGATCATCGCGCATGACGGCGGGCGGCTTCGGCGAGGGTGAGGTCCGGCGGGAACGGCTCCGGTGCGGGGCCGCTTCGAGTCCGGATCGAGGATGGCGGGAGGTCGAGTCGATCGCGACGGCAGATCCGGACCCGGCGACGATCCGGACGGCGGAGCTGCTGAGAACTCTTGCTGCACGACGTTCGACATCAGCAGAGTGCCAATATCGTTCCGTCACGCGCATGCCGGTCGGATCATCCTCTCCTCCGCATGTGCCTGCGAGTTTCTTGGGATCAGCTCGCTCGGGCGCATTCATGCACATTCATGACCGTGATTTGTCGGCACCACAAAATATGTTAATGTTCCACCATATAACCGTTACGCCGGTATACGCCCGGGATTATGCCGGTCTTGGTCCGCCGGCGGACCAATAGGGCCTTTAACCGGTAGGATATTAGTAAGGCTTTACTTGGGCCGCGAACGTGGACTTGAGCCATGGGCCATGGGCCGTGATCTTGGCCGGACAGGGCGGCGCGTGACGGAGCGCTGCCTCGCGCGGTCAATCGGTGCTCGTTGCCGGTTTCGGCGTGGTCCGAGCGGCGGGCGAGCGCACCGCCTCCGCCGCCTGCCTGCCGCTCCGGCCCCGCGGCGCGGCCCGGCCCGAAGGGACCCCACGGGCGGTGCCCACCGCCGGAATGGCCTGCGGCGAGGGCGCATCCGGGCGACGGGGCTCCACGGTCCCCGTGACCGAGGGGAGCGGTGCCGCGAAGGGTGGGCCCGCGGCGGGCTGCGTCGCGTGGAAGCTCACGAAGCGAGGCAGGAGCGTAGCGGTCTCCGGCCAAGGATCCGCCTGGGCTGCGGCGGCCGGAGAAGCAGCGGCTCCGCCGCTCTCCTCCGCCGTCGCGGCGGCCCGTGACGGTGCCGCCTCCTGCCGCTGCAGCGCCTCGGCCAGGGCCGCCTCGGCCGCCGCGCGGCCGCTGCGTGCCTCCGTCCCGGCCTGCTCCGCGGCGGCGATCGCGGTCGCGGATTCCGCGAGGGAGCGGCGCAGGCCCGCCGCTTCGGTCTCCGAGGCCGCCAGGGCTGCCGCCGAGGCATCGAGGGCGCGGGCGCGCTCGGCCACCTCGGTCTCCAGGCCGCGGATGCGCTCGCGCAGCGCATCCGCGTCGATCGTGGCGGCATGGCGTGCGGCCTGCGCCTGCTCGAGGCCCTTCGCCTCGGCCTGCGCAATCTGCATCCGGGCCGCCGCCTCCGCGTCCTGGGCGGCCTTCACCGCCGCGGAGAGGGAGGCGATCTGCGCGTCGGCCTCGGTCAGGCGGGTGGCCGCCTCGTTGGTGCCGGCCCGCGCCGGCAGGGGAGAGCGGAAGGCGGCCGTGCCGAGGGCGCCGAGGGCCGTTCCGAGAAGGAGCGCGACGGCAAGGCCGATGCTGCGCCCCGGGCCGGATCGCCTGGGCGGTGCCGGGGGCTGCCCCGCATCGAAGAGATCCGGATATTCCTGCCGGAATGCCTCGGCCCAATTCGCGGCCTCCCCGCCGGAGGTGCTGCGGCCGGCGGGGGCGGGAGGGCGGAGGCCGGAGAGGTCGCCGGCCGCCGCTCCGGACAGGGCGAGTTCGGGCGTGAGCGATCGAAGCAGCATGGCTTGCCGTGACCTCCTGCGAAATCCCCCCGATGCCTGCCGGACGGGCGCTGCCCCGGTGTCGGCGCCCGGGGCCGTCACGCGAGGACTCCCGCCCAGGCGAGGACGAAGGCACCGAGCAGCGCGGCCCCGAGCATGATGCTGGGCGCGTCGTTCAGCGCGAAGGCGACCGGATCGTCGTCGAGCTGCCGGCGCGAGGCGGCGAGCCAGATGCGCGAGAACCACAGGAACAGGATGACCGGGAAGGCCCACAGCCAATCCGCGTTGCCGTAGAGATCGTGCCGGAAGGCGTCGAAGATCACGTACAGGACGATGGTGACCGTGCTGGCGATCCCGGTGCCGATGCCGAGGGCGAGCAGCAGCGGCCCGTCACCGGTCTCGTATCCCCGGCTCGTGACCTTGCCCTCGCCGCGCTCGCGCCAGCGCTCCACCTCGATGTAGCGCTTGGCAAAGCAGAGCGAGCCGAACAGGAACATCGAGAAGACCAGGAGCCAGGGCGAGGGCGGCACGGAGGCCGCCACGGTGCCGAGGATGAGCCGGAGCGTGAACAGGCCGGCGAGCACCAGCACGTCGAGGAGCGGGACCCGCTTGAGCGAGAGCGAATAGGCCACCGTGAGCACGGTGTAGCCGAGCAGCGCCGCGACCACGGCCGGGCCCACGAGCGCGCCGAGCGCGAAGCCCAGGCCGAGGCCGAAGGGCACGAACCCGGCCGCCGCGGCTACCGGCAGGCGCCCGCTGGCGATGGGGCGCCGGCACTTCGACCAGTGGCGGCGGTCGTCGGAGACGTCCCAGAGGTCGTTGATGATGTAGGTGGAGGAGGCGACGACGCAGAGGGCCGCGCAGGCGACGAGGACGTGCAGCATCCGCGACGGATCGGTGGCGACGCCGCCGAGCACGGCCGGTGCCACCACGAGCGCGTTCTTCGCCCATTGGTGCGGCCGGGCGCATTCGAGCAGGGCCGGCAGCATCGCGGGCGTGGGGAAGCGCATCACCGACTTGCCGAGGCGCTGGGAGGCGGCCCCGGTGAAGCGGGCGCCGCCGACCGCGATGACCTCGTCGGCGAGCGACCAGATCGGGTAGTCGGCGCGGCTGTCGCCCGCATAGGCGAAGCCGTTCGGAAAGGCGCGCGCCAGGGCCTCGGCCTTGTGCCGGCCCTTCAGGTTGATCACGCCGTCGCTGGCGAGCACCCCGTCGAAGGGGCCGTAGCACTCCGCCACCGCCCGGGCCATGGTGCCGTCCGCCGCCGTCGCGAGATAGGTCTTGCGCCCGCGGGCGCGCTCGCCGGCGAGGTAGGTGTAGAACGCCTCGTTCAGCGGCAGCAGCTTCGGATCGAGCAGGACCCGCCGGGCGAGTTCCTGCTTGAGTCGCGCGCGGCCCTGCATCAGCCAGTAGAGGATCGAGAATACGCCCAGCGGATTGCGCCGCAGGAACGCCAGAGCGCACTCGAACAGGATGTTCGTGCGCAGAAGCGTGCCGTCCAGATCGACCACGAGCGGTGCCGCCGGGGCCGTCCGGCGGTCGACGTCTGTGGATTCAGCCATCAGCGACTGGGCTTCGGCCATTCTCACCTCCGCTGGCGGGCAATCCCACATCGGCACGACAGTGCCAGAGCGGGCCTTCCGCGGAACGAGATCTTTCGAGGTACGCGCGAGGGCGGAGGGTGTGCGGGCCGCAAACCCTGATCCGTCCCGGCCCCGAGCTCTCATCCGGAATCGCCGCCGGGCCGGCCGTGCTCCGGGCGCCGCGCCGCGGCCGGGAAGACGGGGCGCGGCCTCATCGGATCTTGGCCCGCCCGCGCCGTTCGCGTATCGCCGATTCGGAGAGTGGCGGAGCGCGTGCAACCGGTCCGCCCCGGCTGCCACGCGGATCCCGCGGGGCGTGTCACCGAAGGGGCAAACCGGTGCGGTGAGCGATCCGCGTCAGCCGGAGCAGGACGGGAGCAGAGCGATGAGCAGCGGAAACGGACGTGAATCGGACGTCATGATCTTCCGCGTCGGCGGTGATGGCGGTCTCGAGCCCGCCCGGAGCCGGTCGGTCAGCCGTCCCGCCGAGTGGCAGGCGACCGGCGACATCAAGATCTTCCTGGTCGTGTCGCGCTTCGAATCCGATCACGCCTTGACCTACCTGTTCTGCCAGGGGGCTCAGTCCGCCGCACAGGTCCAGGATTTCGTCGATCGCCATCCCGACAAGTTCCGCGGCAGCAATGCCGTCGTCGAACTCGCCGAGAACTACTTCAACGTGACGCAGGCCAAGCACCGCGCGCTGGCGTTGCGCACGTGGCTCAGCAACGTGAACATCATCTTCCCGCCGGTCACCTTCTGAGCGGGTTTCGCAAGCGTGGTCGCCGGTTTTGCAACGAAAACCTGCAACCCATCGGGAAGCGAAGCAGAATCGGTGGATGCCGGTTCGGCGAATGACGGTTAGACCGGCCCGGCTCCGAGGGCGGTCCGGCAAGGCCGAAGCGACCCCGGGGCGTCGCGCCGGCGGGGGTCACGGCCGCTTCGCCTTGAGCCATTCGCCGGTTCCGCCTTTGAGCCGCGTCGCCGCCCAGGGCGTGGCCGGCGTGATCTCCACGACGAGCAGCCCGTCCTCCCGCGTCACGTAGCCGAGGAGCTGCGAGCTGATCTCGCGGAGCGGCAGGTTCGATTCCACCAGCCACGCCGTCGGATGGCTCTCCTTGCCGCTCATCTCCACCAGCGCCCGGTAGAGATGCTCGTAATCGTGCGAGACGGTGCGAAGGTCGAAGCTGACGAGATAGATGGCCATGCAGGCAGGGTCCTCCGGCTTCGAAGCGTCGACCTCCGCGGGCGGGGCGTGCCGCCCGCCCGACCGGAGACCCGACATCCTACCCGGGTATTGGGGCGCAACCACGGAGCTGCGGGGCGATACCCCTTCGGCGCGGTGACCGCAGGCGGCTGCGGGCCGTTCGGCCGCGCGAGCGCTTGAGGCCCCGACGCGAATGCTCCAATGTCGCCACGCGCGGCCGCGGCGTCGACCTGCCATGCGCTCGCCATCTCGCGCGGGCATGTGCGGATGATCGCGCGGAGCGGATCCGCCGGGGAGACGGGATTGATGTCGTTGAAGGTTGTGGCCCAGTTCGGTGACGTGCACATCTACACGCGCATGGCATCGCCGGACGAGGCGGTCGGCCTCGCCCAGGCGCGGCGCACGATGGGTGCCGACGGCGTCTGGGTCTACGATCAGGACTGGCAATTCGTCGGTGCCCGCGAGCTCGCCGATCTGGCGAGCCGGAACCGCGCGCGGCCGGCGGCTCCGCCGGCGCCTCAGCCGGTGCACGAGACGACCGGCATCGCCTGGGCCACGCGCGCGATCCCCGCGACTCCCCTGCTTGACGACATGCCCGGCGCGGGCCGCCGTCGCGTCCGCGTCTTCAAGGCCTCGAAGCTGCACGGGGAATAGGCCCGCCTCGGGCCGGCGCGGGGCCGAGTTCCGCCGGCCGGGTCTCAGCCCCGGGGCAGCACGGCGGCGAGCTGGGCGCCGAGCGCCTTTCGCCGGTCGAAGCGGGCGATCGCCGAGGCCCGCGCCTCCTGCCTCATCCAGTGATAATGCTCGGGATGGGCCAGGGCCGAGGTCACCGTGCGTGCCAAGCGGTCGGTGTCGAAGAACGGCACGAGGAGGCCGTTGCGGCCGTGCTCGATGGCATCGTGCAGCGGCGCCGTGTCAGAGCCGATCACGAGACAGCCGGCGCACAGCGCCTCCACCAGGGACCACGACAGGACGAACGGGTAGGTGAGATAGACGTGCGCGCGAGAGACCTGCAGCAGCCGCAGGTACTCGGCGTAGGGCAGGGGGCCCACGAAATGCACCCGGCGCAGGTCGAGGCGGTGCCGGACCTCGCCGAGGAAGGTGTCCTTCCATGAGCGTCCGTCCGATGCCGTCGCCCCGTAGGAGGTGCCGTCGCCGCCCGCGATCACGACCTGGGCCGAGGGCCGCGCCGCCAGGATCGCCGGCAGCGCGCGCAGGAAGATGTGGATGCCGCGCATCGGTTCGAGGTTGCGCGCGAGATAGGTGAGCACCTCGGCACCTGCCGGCAGAACCTGGCCGTTCGGCAGGCGGAACGTGGCGGCGGGGTCCGGGCGTACGGTCAGCGGATCGACCCCTTCATGGGCGACCGCGATCTTCGGCTGGAATTCGGCCGGATAGGTGGAGCGCTGCCACGGCGTCGGCGACAGGCCGAGGTCGCTGTCGACCAGGGCCAGCAGCTGCGCGGCGTTCTTGGCCCGCAGATGCGTCAGCCCGTCGACGCCGAGGAGCGGGAATTCCGGGTCGAAATGGACGTCCCCGCCCCGGTCCCGGTAGAAGAACTCGCAATAGACGACGATCCGAGCATTCGGATACTTCGCGCGCAACGGCAGCGTCTCGCCCCAGCCGCTATGGGCGACGATGACGTCGGGAATGAAGCCGGCCGCATCGAGGGCGTTGAGGGCGTAGAGCACCTGCTCGGCCCGGCGGGCCTCGCGGTCGAAGCGGCGGGCGAAGGGGTGGACCTCCGCGTGGCCGATATCCTCGAAGGCGTAGCGTTCGACCCGGATGCCGGGCAGGTCTCGGGCGGTCGTCGTGCCGATCGCGGCGACGCGATGCTGCGGATCGCGGGCGAGGTGCTCCGCCAGAAACCGGAACTGCGCCGGAAAGTTGTTGTGAACGAAGAGGAAGCGCATCTCCGCCAGCCGCGGCGCCTCAGCGCCACCGCATCAGATCGAACTGATCCGTCTCGCGGAACAGCGGAGCGATCTGTCCGAGATCGGCCGCTGGCATCAGCGCGAGCGCCCAGATGTCGTAGAACCGGCCCTTGCCGATGCGCACCTCGTGGAAGCCCGCATCGAGCCCGGTCCGGCCCAGCCGCTCGGCGGTGAAGCCGGTATTGTGGGCCATGAAGTGGTTGCCGGCCGCGATCGAGGCGATGTGGCCGAACATCATGTCGAGCGGGGTGATCGGACCGGCGGGGGAGACGTAGACCGTCTGGTCCATCTTTCCCTCCGCCACGAGCTGCGCGACCGCCTGCAGATCCGGACAGGTGATGAGCGCGAAGCCGTCCGGCCTCAGGACGCGGACGAATTCCCGGAAGGTCGGCAGCACCTCGTGGGCATGGAGATGCTCGACGTTGTGCGACGACCAGATCGCATCGAAGCTCGCATCGGGTGCGAAGGCGCGCATATCCGTGACGGAGCCGACGAGGTCCGGGGCGACGCGGGCGTCGATATCCAGGCGGATCTCGTTCCAGTTGCCGCCGTGAAAGGCGGGATGCAGCTTCCCGCGGTCGTAGGGGCCACTGCCCGTGTTGAGCACGCGCTTGTGCGGCACTCGCCGCGGGGGAAACGTTGTCAAAGTCGTGCTCGTATCGGCTTCAGGATCTGTCGCGAATCGATCGTCCAGCTAGCATAGGTCCGCGGTGGCGGCCAGCGTGGCGGGACGCTCGCGCCCGGCGTAACGCGGCCGGCATGCTGGTCGATCCCGCCCGGGAGCTTGCGAACAGTCGCGCCGGTTCCCGGATATGCCCATGATCTCATGCCGTTGCAGCCAACCTGCCGCGCTGGCGCGACGGCTGCCTCGGATTGATCCGCCCGTGATGGGCTCGCAGCGGCGCGTGGAGGCCCGTGCCCGAAACAGGGCCACGTCCTCCGTTCAGTGCCCCACGTAGCGCCCGCTCCCGGATTGCTGGTAGTGCGAGAGGGCGGTCACGGTCGCGGGTCCGAGGGTGATCGCCACCCCGACGGCGAAGATGGCCCAGCTCAGCCGGCCCGGCCGCTCCTCGAGCCGCATGAAGCCGAACAGCGCGATCGGCAATCCGACGATCACGCCCAGTGCCACCCCGATGAGCTGCAGGAGCAAGATGTGCCTCTCGATTGAGCGCTGTGCGCTCACTTGCAGGCCTGAGCCGCCGCGCCGCGACGAGGCTGTCCGCGGCGCCGGGCGATGCCTCCAGATCAGACGCCGTCCCAGGTCCCTCTGACATTTTCAGGCCGGCGCTTCGCATTCAAGTCGAGCGGGGGATCGGCGCCTGATGGCCTCCGCGATCTGCCATGCTCAATACGGCAAGCCGAGCGGCGATGACAAGCCGCACGGTCCCGTACGCGCGCACACCCGTCGATCAGGAGCGGCTCTCGCAATCCGGTTCAACGCACTCTCACCGAACCGGAAACCATTTTGGCGGCGAGCGCTCCGCGCATCGTCTCGCCGACCCGATGACCGCTTCGGCGAGAGGATGATGCAGGAAGAGGGCGTTCAGCAGAGCTGCCTCATGCCGTCAGGCTGCGTCGCTGCGGCCATAGACATCCTCGATGCGAATGATGTCGTCCTCGCCCGTGTAGCTGCCCACCTGCACCTCGATCAGTTCCAGCGGGATCTTGCCCGGATTGACCAGACGATGCGTGCAGCCGATCGGCAGGTAGATCGCCTCGTTCTCGTGCACCAGCGCCACCCGATCGTCCACCGTCACCTCCGCCGTGCCCCGCACCACCACCCAGTGCTCCGCCCGGTGATAGTGCTTCTGCAGCGACAGCCGCGCCCCCGGCTTCACCGTGATCCGCTTCACCTGAAAGCGATCGCCAATGTCGATCCGCTGGTACGAGCCCCACGGCCGGTACATCAGCCGGTGCGCATCCGCTTCCGGCTCCCCCCGCGCCCGCAGATCCTCCACCAGACCCTTCACCGCGGCTCCGCCCGCCCGTGTGGTCACCAGCACCGCGTCCGCCGTCGTCACCACCACCACATCGTCGAGCCCGACCACCGTGGTCAGGATCTCCGCCGGGCTGTGTACCAGGCTGTTGCGGGTGTCGCGCACCGCCACCCGCCCGCGCAGGGCGTTGCCGTCGGTGTCCCGCTCCAGCACCTCCCACAGCGCCCCCCAGGTGCCGATGTCCGACCACGGGAACCGCACCGGCAGCACGCCCGAGCGCCGGGTCTTCTCCATCACCGCGTAGTCGATCGAGATCTGCGGCGCGCGCGCGAAGGCGGCGGGGGCGAGGCGCACGAAGTCGAGGTCGGTGGTGGCCTCCTCCAGTGCGGCCTGAGCGGCCTCCAGCACGGCGGGCGCGAAGGTGCGCAGCTCCTCGATCATCACGTCGGCGCGGAACAGGAAGTACCCGCTGTTCCACAGCGCCCCCTCGGCGATCAGGCCAGCGGCGCGGCCGGCATCGGGCTTTTCGAGGAAGCGGGCGATGGCGCGGGCGCCCACGGCGCCGGCCTCTCCGGGGAGCGACTCGCCGGGCTGGATGTAGCCGTAGGCGGTGGCCGGTCCGGTCGGGGTAATGCCGAGCGTCATGATGTGGCCGTCGCGGGCCGCGGTCGCGGCGCTGCGGGCGGCGGCCACGAAGGCAGGGGTGTCGCCGATCATGTGATCGGCGGCCAGGATGAGCACGAGAGCGCCCGGGTCGTGGCTGGCAGCGTTGAGGGCGGCCACCGCGACGGCGGCCGCGGAGTCCCGGCGCTGGGGCTCGAGCAGGATGTCGGCGGCGATGCCGAGGGCGGCGAGCTGCTCGCCGACGATGAAGCGGGCGTCCTGGGCGGTGATGACGGTGGGGCGGGCGAAGACATCGGCGTCGCGCAGGCGCAACGCCGTGGCCTGGAAGGAGGATGTGTTGGCGTCCGCGAGGGGGATGAACTGCTTGGGATTGCTCTCGCGCGAGGCGGGCCACAGCCGGGTGCCCGATCCGCCGCACAGGATCACGGGGTGGATGCGATCGCCCATGGTGTCTCCATCATCTCAGGCAGAAAGCCGGCCTCGGCTCGTCCTCGGGAGGAATCAGCCAATCTCGGCTGTGTATCGCAGATGGCGCCGCTCACAAGCCTGCGGCGTCATCAAGTATCGTAAGCAGCACCCCTTTCACTGGAGAGGGATGCCGCTCGGCAACTCGAAGGATGGCCGAAACGCAGGCGCCTAGGCGGAACTGCGCAAGGCTATTCTGCATATTTTTTTAGCCATTCTCACTGCCGGATCAATGACCACGTCAGCGAATGATACTTAGATGGTCTGGTTGCGGGCGCCGGCCTCGGGGGTCTCGCGCAGCACCCCGTCGAGCCTGGCGAACATCGCCCGTAGCCGTTCCTTCGAGACCGGATTCTCCGTCACCAGCTCCGGCTTGTTCGAGGAGGCCCGCACCAGACCCCAGGTCCCGTCCTCCGTCGCGCTCACCACCCCGTTCACCCTCACGAGGCTTGCGATCTTCGCTCCCCAGATCGGCGCATTTGTTTGGAGCCAGGGACGGGTGCGGTTTGGGAAGCGTTCTCGCCAATTGGTGCCGCAGTGCTCCTTCGCATCCCTGGCGGAGCGAAAGTCGCACGGTCAGGCACCTGAAGCAGAAACCACATGCCAGAGGCGGGCATTTTCGATTCCGTGCGCGAGACGCACCCCGCCGGAACCCCTCACCGACTAATACGCATTCGTCCGGCCGGTCACCTCGGTCAGCACCGTTCGAAGCAGGATCACGAGATCCAGTCCGAGGCTGCGGCGCTCGATGTACCAGAGGTCAAGCTCGATCCTCCGCTTCATGTGCGCCAGGGTCGGCGTCTCTCCCCGTGAGCCATTGATCTGCGCCCAGCCCGTCAAGCCCGGCTTGACCGCGAAACGTCGCGTGTAGGACGGGATACGCTGGCCGTAGTATTCATCATGGGCCAGCGCGTGAGGGCGAGGACCGACGAGAGCCATCTCGCCGCGCAGGACGTTCAAGAGCTGTGGCAGCTCGTCCAGGCTGGTCTTGCGCAGGATGCGGCCGACTCGGGTGACGCGTAGATCGCCTCTGGTGGCTTGCTGCACAACCGGCCCGTTCTCTTGCACTCGCATCGAACGGAACTTGTAGATCTGAAATCTTCTCCCATTCAGACCTGTGCGGGTCTGGCGGAAGAAAACAGGTCCTTCGCTGTCCACGCGAATGGCTATCGCGACCAACGTCAGCAAAGGAGCAAGCAATATCAGCGCGACAAGCGCCAAAACCGGATCGAGGGATGGGACAAAACTGGGGAGTGGGACACGACGAGCGAGCGTGTACTCGAGATCGAGAACCTGCCCAGCGCTCGCGGTCTGATCGAAGTCGTTGCTCGCGGCTTCCATGACGCTCCACCTCGACGAACTTCGTGGCTCATTAACCCATCCCTCGCCGCAGTGCAACAAACAGGCCAATTTTAGTCAAAACAACCCGGGCATATGTTAAGCATTGTCGCAATGTAAATTGATCTCCTGTAAGCCGATTCATCGCAGTGTAATATTGAAATATTTATGCCTGCCCTGTAAGTCAAATTGAGCAAAGCAGCGTTGATTGACGGTTCAACTGTCGGCTTGGCCGAGCGATCTCGGGCCCGCGCGGCGGCAGGAGGCGCATAATGCCACCGCATCTATCCCTCTCCGGACTTATCTGGGACCGACATAGCCATGTCGGCAGTCGAAATGGCGCTGCATTTTGCTTCGTCCGCCGACCGAGCGCCATGCGGTCGATCGGGCTCATCGGCCTGTCCACGGGAGTGCGATCCCTTCCTCGCGCATAGTTCGCAGGCTCTTCTCGCCGATTTATGTTGCACCCGCCGAATCCGGCCTCACCTTTTCGACGGCGACCGTCTGCAAGGTGTCGCGTGGCCCGCGGCGATGCCGCCCGTGTACCGAGTTGATTGGCGCTTCGCCGCCACCCGAGGAGTGCCGATCCGATCCTGTCCGGCTCCTCCGCCGAGATCATCCCAGTGAGGTGATATGCCGCAAGAATGTCGATGTCTCGCGCCGGGATGGTTGTGCCTCGCTCGGACCCGAGACGTTGTGCCGTGATCGAACACGGCGGATTGCTCGCTCCGCCCATCCCACGCTCTTGTCCTCGCTGCCTCATCCAGCGCTTCGAGTGGCGTCGGCGTGGGGAGCAGTGGCTGCCCCTGATGCCCGGATCTGCGCCCGATCATCCATCTGCTCGCGCCTTTCTCTCTGCCCGCCGCGCCGCCCGATCCTTCTGCCGTCCAGCTTGCGAAGAAGTGCCCGCTCGGCTGCGATCCTGCTACGCGTCGTTCGAGCGATCTTGTCCTGGTGAATCAATTGCATCGACTTGGCGCATGCCCGCAGAGTCTCGGATAATGCACGGCTGGAAGCAGGCGCTGCATATTGCGGCATCTTCCCTGATTCACTCATGAAGCCTGTTCTCGTCCTCCCATCCTTGTGCGTGTTCGTGGCATCGTGCCATCTACCTTTAGAGGTCGTCGCTGTTCGGCATTCCTCTTCGAATCATGGGCACCGATTATGAGCGGGTCAGGAGCAAGGCAATTTTTTCGCCTCGTCAATATCGCTTTCCGGCAAAAATCTCATGGAAAATGGTTGCCCCACCCGATCGATCGGCAATTGGGAATCGAGACATCCAAGCAATTCTCCAAGCTCAATGCGTTGAGCCTATTCAGGCCTGATCGGTGGGACATGTATTTCTCGTGCCTGGGCTATGTCGGGTCCCAGCCGAGCATCATACGAACGTCAATCAATATGATTGGCGATGTAGATGATTTCACCTTCATCGATGTCGGTTGCGGGCTCGGCCGGGCGCTGGCAGTGGCAACGGAATTTCCGTTCAAGTCAATCATCGGCGTTGAATACGATACCGATATCTGTACAATCGCTAGAAATAATTCAGAGATAATTGAAAGGCTATACCCGCAGCGTCCTGTTATCAAGGTCGTCAACGGAGACGCCACCAAGATCGATCTTTCTGAAATGGATAATTTAATCTTCTTTCTATATAATCCTTTCAAGGGAAATTTGACAAATATCTTCATCAATGCAGTCTGCGATCAGATTTTGGCAAGGCCAGAATTAAAGATATTTATCATATACTACAACCCTGCGCAGGTTCATCTGTTCGATTCCTGCCCGCAATTCCAGCGTTTCTTTGCTGAGAAGCTCGATTTCGACCCGGCGGAGAAGGCAACAGCCCCCTTCAGCAATAGCCACGACAGCGTCGTCGTCTATCAATCCGTCAACACGGTCATGCGCCCCGCAAAGCCCGGCGCTGATGCAAAGGTAAGGATCACCATTCCGGACTATGGTGCCGAAGTTGAGTGCTGATCGTTCGCGATGACGCACCGGCGTAGATCAATCAGCTCCGCTCGGACATCAACCGCTTTTCTCGCCGGCCAATGTCCCAACCGGGGTGATTCCGATCAGTGCGATTTCCGATCGCCCGCTTGGCGTTGCGGAAACCATATCACTCAACGAATATTCTAGAGTGATAATCCGCACGATGGGCATCGAAAAAGCGAGGGACGCCTAAGGCCACGCCCGATCGGATTGCCATCGGGCGCGGCTCTCATACCGGCGCGCGATTGAGGTGACTCGGCTGGGTGTTCCCCGGGAACGAAGCAGCTGATTCAATTGGCTCCTGCCTAAGCGGGAGGTCGGAATGGGACGCGGTTTGCCAATCCGGGAGGATGTCGCGACGCCGACTGAGTTGAGGCGGCGGGCCAGGAAAGAGCCTCGCCGTTCGACAGCGCAGCGGATGCTGGCGATCGCCAATGCGCTGGAAGGCATGAGCCGCGCCGAGGCGGCGCGGGCGGCCGGGATGGAGCGCCAAGCTCTGCGCGATGCGGTGATCCGGTTCAATGCCGAGGGGCTGGCCGGGCTGGTGGATCGTCCGCACGGCCACAGGCGAGAGATCCTCAGCGAGGGTGAGCAAGCAGTTCTGGTGCATCGGATCCTGGTTGGGCCAGATCCCGAGCAAGGGGAGCCGTCGAGTTGGACGCTGCCGGACCTCTGCCGTTTCATCGAGGAGCGGTTCGACAAGACGATGTGCCCGCAATCCATGTCGCGGGTCGTGCGTCGGCTCGGGCTGTCGAAGCAGAAGGCCAGGCCCGTTCACCCGAAGCGGAACGCCCGTGCGGCGGCCGCTTTCGCCAAAGGGGGCTTCGCACCGCCGTAGCGGCGGCGGCCCAAGCCCATCCGGACAAGACGATCGCGCTCTGGTTCATGGACGAGGCGCGCGTGGGCCAGAAGGGCCGGACCGGCCATCGCTGGTGGGTGCGCGGCCAACGCCCACCAGGGCTGTGCGACAAGCGCTTCGCCTCAGCCTACATCTTCGCAGCCGTGTGGCCCGCCACAGGCGAGGAGTTCGCCCTCGTGCTGCCGCGGGTCTGCACCCAGGCCATGGATCGCTTCCTGGCCGACTTTGCGGCCAGCATCCCAGCCGACACCCACGCTGTGATGGTGCGGGACGGTGCGGGCTGGCACGATCCGCGCGCGGTGACGCTCCCGCCCAACCTCACCCTCGTGCCGCTGCCGCCCTACAGTCCCGAGCTGAACCCGGTCGAGCGTGTCTGGCTCTACCTGCGCGAGCGCTACCTCTCCCATCGGCTCCTCGCCGACGACGAGGCCGTCGTCGAGGCGTGCTGCCGGGCCTGGACTGCGCTCGCGGCAGAGACCGGCCGCATCAAGTCCCTCTGCGCCTACCCCTACCTGAAACAGATCAGTTCATAAGCGCGGCGGTATCAGTCCTTGTTCCGTTGCACGTCCTGACACCGAAATGGTGTCCGCTCCGGCAGGGCGTACTCTAAGCAGACTTGCATTGGCGAGCCGGCGCAAGTCTGCCTAGGTTTCTGATATGTCGCCGGTTTCTATCGCAAACCGGTGACCACTTTTGCCAAATCTGCTTAGTTTGCGCTGAAAGGCATGCCCGCTTCATAGTCGATGCGCAGGCGTACCTCGACGACGTCGCCCGGTTCCAGCGATACGTCCTCCTCCGCGGCGGAGGTCCGGACCTTGCCTTCGGTCCGGCGCACCAGGGAGATCTGCCGCTCACCACCTGAGCCGCCCTCGACGAGTTGTGAGCGCAACGCCGTGATGTAGCGCAGCTTCTCCCAAACCGCGTCGATATGGGGGGCTGCGCGCCGGAGTTCGCTTTGATTCTCCTGCATGGCCGTCAGAAGTTCGGTGCGTCGGTCTTCGTCGAGCTTGCGCAGGTCCCGCTCACTGTCGAGGCGGGTGCGCCGCGCCATCTCGAGTTGCGAGGCGACCTGAAGGACGCGCGTGGCAGAGAGAAGCGTCAGGCGGCGCGCTTCGGCGAGGCGGGTCGCCGGCACGGTGCCGCGACGGAACAGATCGGCGATCCGGTCAGACTCCTCCGCATCGACCTTCGCCGATTCCTCCTCGGTCTTGAGTTGCTGCTCAAGGACCCGAACGTACTCGCCGGCGCTGGTGAGATTGCGCTGTGCGTTCTCGCGCGCAGTGCGGAAGTTCGCCGCCTTGGATTCCAAGACGTCCGTTTCCGCCCGTGCGGCTTCGGCCTTGATCTTGTCGGAAAGCAGGTCCCGGCCGATGGGAAGGGCGTGTGCCTGATTGGTCTGCCCGAGTGCCGAAGCAAGCCATGCGATCCGGGCGGCGGTTCGGGCGCGATCGAGCCAGACCTGGCGGTATTCGGCGAGCAGATCGTAGGTGGCGAAGGCGGGGTTCTCGATGCGGAATCGCACGATGTCATAGCCACCGGCGAGGGACACGGCTTGGCGCAGTGTCATGCCCGGCTTGTAGGCTACCTCACCTGGCCGCACCACATCGCCGGTGACGTAGACGGGCCGGTACTCGGCGACGGAGAGGCCGATCTCGTCCGGCGCGATGATCGTCACCGCGTCCCGGCCATCGGGCGTGCGCAAGGTATAGGATTTGGACGGCAAGTCCTTCTTGATCGCTTCCAGGAGCTCAGAGATGGTTTTGCCGTCCGCCTTGACTTCACCGATGAGCGGGACGTTGACCATGCCATCGACGCCGATCGTCATTCGACGTTCAACGTTGAGGCCGGCGATGCTCAAGAGCACCGTGTCGCCGACCGCAAGCTTGTAGGAATCAGCGGCCTTGGCGGGGAGAGCACAGAGTGCGCCCAGCACAAGCGCACAGACCAGGCACGCGAAGGTTCGGAGGATGAAGGCTCGGATCGTCACGGGCAACTCGACACGAGGGCGGTATTGGCGGGCCCGCGCAGGAACGGAGCAATGTACCTGCCCGGGAGGATGCCGAGGATGGCTCGGAACTGCTTGCCGCTGCTTCCGCGAGATGTCGGCGGGAGAAAGCGGATTCGTCGCTGTCCAGTACGTCAAGTCGTTTTTCCTTGTCCAGACCCGGGAGGCCGCCGGCCCGACGCACGATCGAGAAATGCGCGAAGCGGCGGTTCAGGCTGCCTCGGCCTCCGCTTTCTCGGCACGCCGCAGGACGGAGATCACATCGGGACGCCAGCCTCCCGCGTAGGAGATCGCGACGAGGAGCATGATCACCGCCGCGCCGACACTCCAGGACACGGCGATCCAGGCCGGCAAAGTGAAGGACACGGTCAATTGAAGCGCGAGCAGACCCGCCAGCACCAGGTTCGGCAGCAGGACGTAGGTCCACAGGAGCCATGGGACCGAGCCGTAGCGGGAGATGCTCAGTGAGGCGATCAGGCAGAGTGCCGCGAAGTCGGCTACTGTCAGGGCGAGGATGAAGTGCTCAAGGTCGCGGGTCAGGAGCAGCACGCCGATGCTGCACAGCACACCCACCGCCGAGGCCGCGTTGCCGTAGAAGATCAACCGTGTCTGGCCGTAAGCGAGCGCGGAGGGCACAGGCAGCTGGATCAGGAACTTGGTGCAGAGCAGGATTGCCACGAGGCCCATGATCAGCGGCGTTGGACGGAAAGCCGGACCGAAGATGCCGCCGATCACGACGGGCCCGATCGAGATCAGGGCTATGCCGTAGGCGAACCCCAGCAAACCGAGGTTCAAAACCCAGGTTTCGAACAGACGCACATCCCGGGCACGGCCCGCATCCAAGTTGACGAAGCCGGGCATGTAGAGCGTGTTGAGGAACTTGGTGATGGCATTGCGCGGCAGGATCGCCGTCGCCAACGTGACGTTGTAGATGCCGAGTTGGACGACGCCGAGCGTCATGCCGACGACGAAGCGGTCGGCGAGCTGGGTGAAGGCGTTGGACATGCCGTTGAACATCAGCGGCCGGCCGTAGGTGAGGTTCTCCGCGACGAGGCCCCGATCCCAGCCGAAGCGCATGCGCCGTGGCGACAGGAGATGAGTCAGGACGACGTAGCAGATGGCGTTGCCGATGATGCCGACGAGCGCGGCGTTGAAGTCCTCGAGCCACCAAGCCGCCACCACGGTCAGCACCGTCCAGAACAGCTGCGAGAGGAATACCGCTGTTCCCTCCCGCCAGTACTGGTAGGAGCGCATCGCTTCGCGGATACCGAGGTTGATGAAACCCCGGATCGAGGCGGCGATGCCGAGGCCTGCATAAGCCCAGACCGCCTCGGGTGCGGCGAAGACCCAGGCACAGAGCGGGGACAGCGCGGTCAGCACGATGAACAGGAAACTCGCGCGCAGGACCGCGAGGCTGTGCAGCGTCGCGTAATAGCGGTCCGGATGGGCCGCGCCCGGGTGCCGCATCGCCGAGAACACGATGCCGATGTCGGTGACCTGCTCCAAAATACCCCAGACCACCGAGAAAGTGACGGCGAGACCGAAATTGTGCGGATCGAGCAACCGCGCGAGCGCCACGTTGCGCAGGAACGGCAACAGTACCTCGGCCAGAGTGGCGAAGGCGAGCACGGAATTGGCGAGGTAGCGAGAGGCCGGTCTTCCGGTCACGCGATCACTCCGGAAGGGACTTGGCGTCGTCTGCGGCTCACGGGCTTCAGCCCTCGGACCCGGCATCGAGTTCGCGGGCGAGGCCGCGCAGGAAGCGCATGCGCTCGAAAGCAGGCAGAGTCTCCATGTGCCGCAGCACCTCCAGGCGTAGGGCCGGATCGGAGATCACGAAGACCTTCTGGATCACCGGCAGGATGTTCTGCTTGAGCAGAGTCCGGAACTCCGCCTCGATACGAAGCCTGAACGCCTCAGGTAGCACGGCGCGCAGGGGTACCAGGGTGGGGGAACGGCGGAGCGATACCCAGCCCTCCCGTGGCGCAAGTTCGTAGGACTTCGCCAGGAACGGCAGGGTCGCCGGGGCCGGCGCACCCTCGGCCGGCAGGTTGAGAGCGAAGAGCGCGTACCAGAAGTAGCCGCTGCTCGGCGACAGACGCAACGCTTGGCGCACGGCGGCCTCGGCCGTGCGGCGCCGTACGTCGATCGCCGCGGGATCAGGCAGACGGCCGGCTTCTGCTTCCGCCGCTTGAGGTATGGGCTCGATCTCCAAGAGGTGCAGGGCAATGACCGCGCGCGCCCAGGCCGCATTCGAGGTCTCGAGGGACTCGACCGATGTCGCCGCCGCCGAGAGTTCCTCGCGCGTGAACGTGCTGTCCTGCAGAAGCCGCTGGCCGATGGCCACGGCGGGTGCCGATGCGACCTCGGCGAGCCCAACCGTGAAGATCCAGGCGAAGGCAGCGCCGGCGACGATGGCGCGCGCAGCCGGGCTCGCTGGCCTGAAGCGTCGCCTCGCCCCGCGCCGGCCTTCCCCCTCGTGCGATCGGCCGGACGGGAGGTCAGGCCGCATTGTGGTACTTGGCCGAGTAGTAGGAATTCACGTACTCGCCGTAGCGCTCGACTTTGTCGAGGCGGACCCGATTCAGGAGGACGCCGATGAGTTTGTCGCGCAGGGCCGGGCTCACGGTGACTGCTGCTTCCACCACATCCCGGGGCGTCTTGGCCCAGGCCACGACGAACAGGAGGGCGTCGATGAGCGGCGCGATCGAGCGAACATCGACCACCGGCAGCACCGGGGGCAGATCGATCACGACATAGTCGTAGAACGCTGCGGTCTCGTCGAGCAGCTGCTTCATCGCTGCCGAGCCGAGCAGATCGTGCGAATGGCTGATCCGTCCGCCGGTGAGGGCCGGCAGGAAGTCGAAGCGGCCGCTCTTGTCGCGCGCGATCACCTCGCTGAAGGCGGCGCTGCCCATCAGGACATCGGCGAGGCCCGCTTTTGCGGTAGGATGCAAGCGCCGGGAGAGGGCCGGGTTGCGCATGTCCGCGTCGATCAGCAGGACCCGTGCACCACCGCCGACGAGGAGATGGGCGAGCATGCTCGCGATCGTCGACTTGCCCTCTTCCGGCAGGGACGAGGCGATCCCGATGACGCGGTTGGCGTCGCGTCTCTGATCGAGGGCGACCTTGATCGACCGGATTGCCTCGGCCCCGACGGAGAAGGGCTCGTGCATGACGTAGTCCCAGGGCAGCGACATCTTGTCCGCACGTCCGGTGTGAACGAACGTCGTGGGCTCGCGGGCGAAGTCCCGCGGCGATATCGCCGGGAAGAGGCCGAGGCACTCGACGCCGGCCGCCGCCGCCGCTTCACGCTTGGTGCGGATGCGCTTGTCGAGCATGTCGCGCACCACACCGATGCCGAAGCCGACGATCAGGCCGAAGAGCGCACCGGCCGGTATCAGCAGCAGAACGCGAGGCTTGTACTTCTGTGTCGGGACCGATGCCTTGCTGGTGATCGTCGCCTCGGTGATCGGGAAGCTCTGCTTCTGCTGCACCTCGGTGAAGCGCTTGAGCATATCCTCGTAGGCCGCATGGGCGGCCTGGGCCGTGCTCTCGAGTTCCTGCAGCTGAACTCGGTTCTGGTTGACGTCGATGTTCCGGGTGAATTGCTGGTCAAGTTCCCGGCGCAGACTCTGCTCGCGCTGGAAGGCGACGTTGTAGTCGCTGCGGTAGTTCTCCTCGATGCGGCGCAACTCGCTGCGGATGCCCTGCAGCATGCCGGCCGCATCCCGGCGCAACTGGAGCACCGCCTGATGCTCCTCGCCGAAGCGCTTGGCGTACTCGGCGGCGCGATTCTGCGCCTCGATGTACTGCTTACGCAGGTTGACGATGATTTCGTTGACGGCTGCGTCTCCGACCGATGCGTCGATGTCCTGGGATTGGTTGACCGCGACGATCCGGTCGAGACGCGCCTTCTTCTCGACGAGATCGGCATTGGCCTCGGTCAGCTTGGTCGCGATGTCGCCCAGGATCTTGTCGGCGACGAGCTTGCCGTCCGAGGTCAGGATACCCTTGCTGGCCTTGTAATCCACGACTGCGCTGTCGGCCTTGAGGGTCTGGGCTCCGAGTTCCGCCAGGCGCGACCGCATCCAGCCCGCCGCGGCCTTGGCGGTCTGCGAGTACTGGACAAGCTGATTGTTGACGTAGGCATCGAGGATCCCGTCGGTCAGCCGCGCTGATTTTTCGGGACTTTCGGACATCACGCCGACCACCACCACATAGGTGCCGGCCGTGCGCTCCACCGTGAGGCTCTTGCCGAGAATCTCGGTGGCGGCGACGACGCGCTCCTCCTCGCTCGGCGGCGTCTCGTCGCCCGCCAGGGCGTTGATCGCCGAACGGATCAGTGAGCCGCGGCTGCCGTTGAACTCCGGGTCGTCCTGAAGGCCGAGGCTACGGACCGTGGATTCGAGGATCGGCGTCGATTTCAGCGCCTCCACCATCGTGTCGACGCGGGCCGAATCGGTCTGCGGTGCATCGGAGCGCCGGCCGCGTTCGTCGGTGGTCTCGATCGAGGCCAGCGCACGCGGGTCGAGTTTGATCTGCGCCGTCGCGCGATAGATCGGCGTCGCCGTCAGAGCGTAGATACCCACCAGCACAGCGCCCGCGAGAAAGCCGCCGCCGAGCAGCGGCGTCTGGCGGCGCAGCATCCGGAAGAAGGCCAGGAGCTCGTTCTTGAGGCTAGCCTCGTTCTCCCAGGTCCTTGCCGGGGGGCCGAACGCTGCGGCAGGAGGCGTATCACGGAAATTCATGACCGTCCGCTCCTCGGAGACGCACTGGTGCCTCGGAGCATGGCGCATGGAGGCGCGGAGGGCGGCATCGGCTGAGCGTCCTTCACTATGCGGCCTCACGTCGGTCGTCGAGGAGGCTGACCGTGTTGATCAGGGCGGCATCCTCGGTTTCGTCAACCTTCCCGAGATCGACGCGGCTGTAAACCGCGCCGATCATCCGGTCTCCGAGGTCACCATAGGAGGAGAGAAGGTCGGACAATTCCTGGGCGCCGAGGGCGTACCAGGCGACGACGAGGACGAAGCAGTCGAGGAGTGCCGTGACTTGGCGGGTGCTCGTCACGGGAGCCAGCGGCGGCAGATCGACGATGACGAGGTCGAAATTGTGGCGGGCCTCTTCCAGTACCACCGACAGCCGTGACAAGTCGAGACCATCTGCCCGGCCGGCGTGCTCCGCCCGGAGGGCCGAACTCGGCAGGAGGAACAGGTTGGGCCGGGCCGCGTGCGGCATGACGCCGAGCGACGCCATCGGCGCCGTGACGCTGCCGGATCCGGCCGTCGGGGCGTGCACGGTCTGATGCAGATCGACGAACAGGACTCTCTCGCAGGTTCTGGCGGCGAGGTCCGCCAGCTTCAGTGAGATCTGCGAGGCGCCGTGCTCGGGCATGGCGCCGGCGATGCCGACGACCCGGGGGGAGCGCTCGTCGGCTCCGCCGCGGATGTTCAGAAGAATCGACTCGTGGAACCGCTGGCTGAGGGCGCCATGGCCTGGCGGATCGGTCGCCGGCACGTAGCCGAGGCAGGGGCGGCCGGTCACCAGCTCCAGCTGGGCGCGGGTCCGGAGACGCCGGTCGAAGGCCTGCAGGCCGAAAGCCACGCAGAGACCTAGCACCAGTCCCGCGGCCGAGCCGCCGACGAGCGTCTGGCGCAGGGCCGGCGAGTTCGGGCGCAGCGGCGGCGTCGCGCGGGTCTGGATAAGGGTTTCGTTGACCGGATAGGTCTCCTGCTGCGTCGCGGCGCTGTACTGCTGCACGAACAGGTCACGCAGCTTGGTGTAGCTCGTTGCGGCAGCTTCGAGCAGGTCGAGCTCGACCCTGGCCTTCTGCGCGGCCGTGACCCGATTGCCGAGGTCCTTCAGGATGGCCTGAAGATTGATCTCCTCGCTCTTCGTGATCTCGGCCTCGCTGCGTAGGGCCTCGAGGACGCGGCGTAACTCGTCGTCGACGGCACGCTGGATCTCGGCGAGTTCCAGCTCGCCGCGCTTCACCGCCTCGTGATTGGGACCGTAGCGGTTGATGTTCTCGGCGTTGCGGCGACGGATATCGTTGGCGCGGCTGAGCAGGCCGACAATGATGGGATTGCGCAGTTCCTCGGCGACGCTGCCCCCGAGCACGGCTTGGCCCTCCGTGCCCTGCTTCAACATCGCGTCGACCCGCTCCAGACGCGCCTGTGCGATGACGCGGCGGTTCTGAGTGCCGAGCAGGCGAATACTGTAATCTTCGATCTGCTGCTCCTCGACGTAGCGCCCGGATGCCACCACGATCTGATTCCTGGCTCGGAAGTCGGCCGCGGCGCGCAGCGCGGTCGCGGCGAGATCCTGCAACTCCGAGAGGCGCGCCTTGTACCACTCGTGCGCCTGTTCCGCGATGGTCGAGCGGGAGCCCTGCTGGTCCTCGACATAGGCGGCGGCGACCGCGTTCGCGATGCGCGCGGCCTTCTCGGCGTCGGACGAGGTCGCCTTGATGGTGATCATGTAGGAGATGCCCTCACGCTCGGAACGCACCACCTTGCGCAGGGGAATGACGGCCTGATCGCGTAGCAAGTCCGGGGCCAGGGAGGAGGGATCCGCGACCAGCCCGATCGTCGACAGCACCGACGTCGCGAAGCCGGGCTGCCGCACGAAGTCGGGATCCTTCGTCAGGTCGAGCTTGTCCACGACCCGCCGCAGCACGCTGTCGGAGACGACGATCGCCACCTGCGTCTGCACCGCCGCATCGCTCATGCGGTAGTTGAAGGCCGCCTCGTTGGGGGCGATAACCGCGAGGCGTCGGAAATCGATGACGATCTGTGCCTCCGCGAGATAGCCGCGGGGCAGAAGGGCGAAGGCCAGGAGTCCCATGCCCAGTCCGACAAGCGTGCACAGGCCGATGAGGCGCCTGCGCCGCCTGACGACGCCCAAGAGAAACGAGACATCGCCTGGCGCGCTGACGCGAGCCGAGTTCACGAGGGAGTCGTAGGTCTCGTAGGCGAGATCAATGCTCTGGCGCTTCAGCATGCCGAAGGCCTACGAATGCACGCCGAGGACATGCGAAAAATAGAGACGCAATGCCCCCGCTTCGAGCTTGACTTGAGCCATGATTCGGTCTTCTAGCCTTTTCTGAACAAGGATTCGGTCCTTCGGTCAATTCCGAAGAATGATCATGCGCTCGATCATCAGCCCGCGCAGTATCTATCACGACGTCGGTGCAGTGCACAATCGGCCGGTCGCGGCGCCGGCGCCGCCCGTTCTCGATTCGCACAACAAAGTATCCTGGCGGAATTCGGGCAGGACGCCGCACGGCAGCGGCCTCCCCGAGGGGGGGGTGCGATGAGCCGGCGGGACAGGGTCTTCACACTCCTGGTGACCGGAACCGCCATCCTGGCTCCGTTGCCCTACGGCTCGATCGGGCCGAAGGCGGTGGTGATCGCTCTCGCGGCACTCGCGATTGCTCTGCTCCTCGCGCCGCCCCGCATGGTCGATTGGTCGCGGATGCGGCTGGCCGCGCCGGCTCTGACGCTCATGGCGGCCTACAGCCTGATCGCGCTTCTCCAGAGTACGCCGGGTGCCCTGCCGGCGGCCGAGATCTGGTCGGCCGCCGCGGCCTTGCTCGGTGAGCCCGGGGTGCCGAGCTTCTCGGTCGATGCCGACAGGACGCGCTTCGCGATCGGGTATGCCCTGCTTCTCGCCCTCGCGCTCGCCGGCGGTCTCGGGCTGGCGCAGATCGCGGGGGGAAGTCGCCGCCTGCTGGAGGCACTCGGCCTCGCCGGATTGGTCTACGCGCTGCTCGGCCTTGTCATGCAGCTCGCCGTGCCGGGCTACGTCCTGTTCACGCCCAAGCGCACCCACCTGGCCAATCTCACCGGGACGTTCTTCAACCGTAACACCGAAGCCGCCTTCCTCGGCTTCATCCTCATGATCCATCTCGCCCTGATCGGCGCCTGGATCCGGGCGGAGTTGCCGTTCCGGCCAAATCTCCTGCGGGACGCGGCCCGGTTCCGGGCCGGCGGCCCTCTGACGCTGCGCCTCCTCGCGGTCGTCCCGATCCTGACCGCACTGATGATGACGGGTTCGCGGGCGGGCATACTGACCTCGCTCACCACCGCCGCGTCCGCCACGGTGGTGATGGCGATTCGGCTGCCCGGCCGCGGTCGTCGTCTCCGGGCGCGTCGTGCACGCCGCATTGCCGCCCTGGCGGTGGTTCCGCTCGGGCTGATCCTCGCGATCGGCGGCGCCGGTCTCGAGGCACGGATCCGCGACGAGGGCCTGACCGACACCGAACGCTACCTCACCTATGCAGGCTCGGTCGATCTCATCGTCGAGCGTTGGCTGGCCGGCCACGGCGCCGGCACTTTCGAGCTGATCTTTCCGGCGAAGCGTCGGGCCGAGTCGTCGATGCTGGGCATCTGGAACAAGGCTCATTCCACGCTGATCGAGATCGCAGTCGAGGTTGGGGTGCCCTTCGCACTCTGCGTGCTCGCTGCCTTCGCCGCCGCCGTCGGTCAACTGGCGCGCGCAGCCTGGCGTGAGCCCTCGCGGCCGATCCTGCTCGTCGGTGCGGTTGCGCTGGTCCAGTCCGGCCTCCATTCCCTCGTCGACTATCCGTTGCAGATCCCGGGCTTCGCCCTGCCCGTGGCTGTCGTCGTTGGCGCGGCGCTGGGGGCGGCGGCGCGGGTGCGCCGCGAAGACCGCGTCGGGTCGTCGGCAGGCGCGGACATGCGGGGCGCCTCGGCCGGCCAGGGTGCCGCCGCAATGCCGCCTGGCTTCTCGCGCACGCGGCTCGTGTTGCATTTTTTTCTGCGATGCAGCAAGATGCGACGCGTCGAGTAAATCGCAGGACGTTCCATGTCGTGCCGCAGAGATGCGGACCGTCCTGTATGGTGATAGACGCAACGGTCCGGCTCTGGTCCGTTGATTCTGCCGGATGCGCGGTGGGCGAATCTTGGCGCTACGGAAGGGTCGGTATGAAGATCGCTGTCTATGGTCTTGGATATGTTGGTCTGACGGCTGCTGCTTGCCTGGCGAAAGACGGCCACGACGTGCTCGGCGTCGACGTCAGCGCCGACAAGGTCGCCAAGACCAACGGGGGGATCTCGCACATCGCCGAGCCGGGTCTGGAGGACCTGCTCAAGCAGGCGGTTGCGCAGGGACGTTTGCACTGCACAAATCAGCCCGATGAGCAGATCAACGATTGCGATATGGCGATCGTCTGCGTCGGTACGCCGAGCCGGCCCGACGGCTCTCACAACATGGGCTATATCGCCGAGGTCTCGCGGCAGATCGCGGCCGCCGTCAACCCGGAGCGCCGCACGCCGCTGACGGTGGTCTACCGCTCCACGATCCGCCCCGGGACGATCGAAGGGCTGATCGCGCCGATCTTCGAGGCGGCGCTGGGCGCCGGTTCCAGCGCCTTCGAGCTGGTCTACAACCCCGAGTTCCTGCGCGAGGCGGTGGCGATCAAGGATTTCTTCAATCCGCCCAAGATCGTGATCGGCACCCATGATGGCAAGGCCAATGCCCGCATGGACGAGATGAACAAGAACCTCGACGCGCCGGTGTTCTACACCCGGTTCCGCGAAGCCGAGTTCACCAAGTTCGTCGACAATACCTTCCATGCGGTCAAGGTGGCATTCGCCAACGAGATCGGGCGGCTGTGCATGCAGCTCGATATCAGCGCGCGCCAAGTGCACGAGATCTTTGTCTCCGACACCAAGCTCAACATCTCGCCTTATTATCTCAGGCCCGGCGATGCTTTCGGCGGCTCGTGCCTGCCCAAGGATGTGCGGGCACTGCAGTACATCTCGGCCGATGTCGGGGCGCATACCCATCTCATCGACTCGCTGTTGCGCTCGAACGAGGCCCACAAGCATCATCTCTTCGAGCACTGCACCGCAGGTCTCAAGCCGGGAGCCCGGGTCCTGATGATTGGGCTCGCCTTCAAGCTCGGAAGCGACGATCTGCGCGAGAGTCCGAAGATTGACCTTGCGCGCAAATTGCTTCAGGCGGGCTACGCGCTGTCGGTCTACGATCCCGGCCTCAAGCCGCGCCAGCTCGTCGGCCAGAACCTCGGCTATGCTTTCGCCTACCTGCCGAATCTACCCAACATCCTGGTGTCGGACGAAACCGTGACGGGCACGCACTACGATGTCGTGATCGATACCAACGGCACGGCGGGGCGGCTGTCGCTGAAAGCGAATCGCGTCGTGGACATCAACACCTTGTCCTGACGGATCATAATTCCCGCAAGCGAATGGTCTCCGGGGTCCCATCGGGCGTCGGAGACGGATATTGGACGGCGCCGTCGGACATCCGAGGCGTTGGAGGCGACTGACGAGCCGAGATGAGAGCGATCGACACCGTCGAGAAGGCTGACGACGAGAGCACTGCGCCGCGCGCAGTCGCGTCGTTGGCTGGCAAGCGCATTCTGATAATCGTCGAGAACCTGCCGGTCCCATTCGACCGTCGCGTCTGGCAAGAAGCGAGGGCGCTGCGCGCGGCCGGTGCCGAGATCACCATCATCTGCCCGGTCGGCAAGGGCTACGAAGCGCGGGAGGAGGTGCTGGACGGCATTCGCATCCTGCGCCATCCCTTGCCGGCCGAAGGCGATTCGGCGCTCGGCTACCTTAAGGAATACGCGGCCGCGCTCTGGTGGGAGAGCGTGCTCGCCTGGAAGATCTTCCTCGGGCGCGGCTTCGACGCGATCCACGCCTGCAATCCGCCGGACCTGATCTTCCTGGTCGCGCTGCCGTTCAAGCTGCTCGGCAAGCGATTCCTGTTCGACCACCACGATGTCAACCCGGAACTCTACGAGACCAAGTTCGGAAAGCGTGATTTCTTCTGGCGACTGATGGTGCTGTTCGAGCGGCTCACCTTCATGGCGGCCAACGTCTCGATCGCCACGAACGAGAGCTACAAGCGCGTCGCGATCGAGCGCGGCGGCATGAAGCCGGACGACGTCTTCGTGGTGCGCAGCGGCCCCGACCTGTCGCGGGTCAAGCCGGTGCCGCCGAATCCGGCCTGGAAGAAGGGCCGGCCCTACATGGTCGGCTACGTCGGCGTCATGGGTCCGCAGGAGGGCATCGACCTGCTGCTCAAGGCGGTCGCCCATCTCGTGCATGAACGCGGACGAACCGACATTCAGTTCTGCCTCGTCGGCGGCGGTCCCAGCCTCGCCTCGTTGAAGGAACTCTCGGTCGAACTCGGCGTCGACGACTACGTGACCTTCCTCGGCCGGGCGCCGGATGCGGAACTGTTCGAGGTGCTCTCAACGGCTGACGTCTGCGTCAACCCCGACCTCGTCACTCCGATGAACGACATGTCCACCATGAACAAGATCATGGAGTACATGGCCTTCAGCCGGCCGATCGTGCAGTTCGAGGTGCGCGAGGGGCGTTACTCGGCCCAGGAAGCGTCGCTCTACGCGCGAAGCAACGATTCGGTAGACCTCGCCGACAAGCTCGTCGAGCTTCTCGACGACCCCGAACGCCGCCGCAGCATGGGAGTGTTCGGCCGCGAGCGCGTCGAGACGCAGCTCTCCTGGAACCGGCAGGTCGAGGTGCTGGTGCGCGCCTACGAGCGCCTGTTCGGGATCGAGGCGCCGCTGATGGCCGGGAGAGCTGGCGGCACCGCATTTCGCGAGATCCGTGCCACGCCGTGGCTATCGGGCGAGCCGGAGGGGCCGGCTGAGGGCGGCGTGTTCATCGCCTGGAAGCCCGACTGCTTCCGCTCGCTGATGACGGCCCGCAGCCTCGGTGCCGACCTCTGGCTGATCGCGCCGTTCGGCGGCCGTCAGGCATGGCGCAAAGCGCTGCGCTACGTCGCCTCCTTCTTCATGACGCTCGCCCTGCTCTACGCTCGCCGGCCGCGTTACGTGCTGATGCTCAACCAGCCCCTGCCGCTGTTGGTCGCCGGCGCCCTCTACGCGATCCCCTTCCGGGTGCCCTTCGTGCTCGACGGTCATTCGAACGCCTATGTGCCCAACCGGTCGGGCCTTGCCGCCCGCCTGTTCGGATATCTCACGCGCCGGGCGCTGTTCACCGCCAACCACAACCGTCGCGATGCGAAGGCGGTGACCGCGATGGGCGGACGCTCGGTGCTGGTGCCGGAGATCCCCGGCGAGATGGCCGTGCCGACCGATGCGTCGCCACTGGTGCTGCCGCGGCCCTCGGTGCTCGTCGTCTGCTCATTCGCCAACAACGACGAACCGGTCGAGATCGTCTGGGAGGCCGCCCTCGCGCGGCCGGGCGCGACGTTCTACGTCACGGGCGATCATCGCAAGGCTGATCCAACGGTGATGGCCAACGTGCCGGGCAACGTGGTGCTGCTCGGCTTCGTCAGCCGCGAGGACTTCATCCGCCACATGGCGGCGGTCAGCGTAGTCGTCACACTCTCGACACGGTCGCATATCATGCAGACTGCAGTCGAAGAAGCACTGTCCCTCGGGGCCCCCCTGATCACCAACCGATCCGAGATCATCGAGGAGGTGCTCGGTGATGCGGCGCTCTTCGTCGATCTCACCGCTCCGTCGTTGATCGCGGCGCTCGATGCCACGCTCGCGGACGAGGATGGCTACCGCCGCAGGATGTTGGCGCGCCGCGAGGCGCGCCGCGCCAACTTGCGCAGCACGCTCGCCAATCTGCGCGCCGAGTTGTTCGCCTGACCGGACGCGAATCGGGGAACACAGTGTCGCTCAGATGGTATGTCAACCGGCTGCGCTCGATGAGCGTCCCGGAAATCGCCTTTCGCGTCAGAGAGCGCGTCGCCATGGTGACGGCTCGCGGCCGATTGGATGATTGGGCGCGCTACCCGGCCGAGGGCACGGCGGCTCCGGTCATACCAGGATTGAGGGCGGCGCTCGACGCGCGGGCTGACGAGATGGCGGCGCGGCGGATCGCGGTCGCGGCGCAGTCATTGCTCGCGGGCGAATACGCGACGCTGAGCGTGACGTGGCCGCGCCGCGACCCGGCGCGTCTGTTCGACCCCGAGATCTGGCGGCTCGATCCCGTATCGGGCGAGACGTGGCCCGGATCCGAAAAATTCTCTTTCGACATTGCCTATCGTCACGAGCGGCGGCTCGGCGACATCAAGTACGTCTGGGAGTTCAACCGCCTCCAGTTCCTTCAGACATTGGCTGCCCACGTCGCCTTGGAGGGCGACCGGGAGGGCACCGCGCTCGCAGCGATCGAGGACGCAGTCGAAAGCTGGTACGAGGCGAACCCGCCGTATCGCGGCGTCGCCTGGAACTCCGGCATCGAACTGGCACTTCGCTCGATCAGCCTGCTCATCGTCACTTCGCTCTGCGCGGATCGGCTGTCCACGGACACGATCGTGCGCATTCGCCGAATCCTGCGCGCCCAAGGGGCCTGGATGAAGCGCTTCCCCTCGCGCTTCAGCTCGGCGAATAACCATTTGGTCGCGGAGGCCGCCGGCGAGTTCCTGATCGGGCTCTGCTTCTCGACCTGCGCCGAAACCGTTGCGGAGGCGGCGGCGCTCGAGACCGGTGGCCGCCGGATATTGGAGGCCGAGGCTGAGAAGCAGATTCTCGCCGACGGCGTGCCGGCCGAGCAATCGCCGACTTACGGTGCCTTCACCGCCGAGTTCTTGCTGCTGTGCCTGCGCGCCGCGGACGCCGCGGGACGTCCCCTCGCACCCGCCGTCGGAGAGCGCTTGACGCTCTTTGCGAACTTCATCGCCACCCTTGCCGACGGGCGCGGCGAAGTGCCGGCGATCGGCGACGACGATGAGGGCAAGGTCGTCGCCCCGACGGGTGAGGAACACCGTTACGCCGCCGCGATCGCTTCGGCCATCCTGGCGGGAACAGGGCAGGGGACGAGGACGGCGGCCGAGGCAGGTGGCCTACGGGCGCTGCTGCTCGGTGCGGCGGATCTGCCCGACCGCTCCGGGGGCGGACTCGTGCAATTTCCCGAGGGAGGCTACAGCGTGGTGCGCGAGCGCCGGGCGGGACGTGCCCTGGCGCTCGTCCTCGACCATGGTCCGCTCGGCTATCTCTCCATTGCGGCGCACGGGCACGCCGACGCGCTCGCCGTGACGTTGACCCTCGACGATGTCCCGGTCTTCGTCGATCCCGGCACTTACCTCTACCATGCCGGCGGTAAATGGCGCAGCTTGTTTCGCGGTACTCTTGCCCACAACACGCTGGCGTTGGACGAGACCGACCAGAGCATCATTTCCGGCCCGTTCAACTGGTCGCATAAGGCCCACGCCCGGCTCGACGAGGCCGCCAAGGGCGCGCAGTGGTCTCTGCGCGCCTCCCACGACGGCTATGTCGGGCGCTTCGGGGTCCGTCACGAGCGCGCTGTCGCCGCGACCCCGGACGGATTCCGCATCACCGACCGCTTGGTCGGCACACCCTGTGATGCAAGCGTCGCTGTCAGTTTCGTCCTCGCGCCCGGTTGTGTCGCGCGCCGGGAGGAGGGCATGGTCATCGTCCAGTTGCCCGAGGGGCGGCCGGTAACTCTATCCTGTAATCATCCCGATGGCCTCGCCGTGCTGGGACCAGAGACCGAGCAGGCTTGGCATTCAAGCCGCTTTGGTGAGAAGCATCCGACGACTGCCATCCGCTGGTCCGGAGTCCGGATGCCGGAAGCACTCGTGTTCGATATTCGGCTCTAAAGGAGGCGATCGGTGACGGACCGACTGGTCAGGCAGCCTGCGCGTCCGAGCCGGTCGGCATCCAGTTCCAGGGCAGCAGTTCAGCCAAGCGCTTGGCGGGCTGATCGGCGATGCGCGTGAGCATGTCACGCAGATAGGTCTCTGGGTCGAGCCCGTTCATCTTGGCCGTCTCGATCAGCGTGTAGAACGCGGCCGCGCGCTCGGCTTCCAACTCGGATCCGGCAAACAGATAGTTCTTGCGCCCGACCGCCACGCCGCGCTCGCTCGGCCGCGTTGCTATCGAGCGCCAGACGCCCGTCGTCGAAGGCGCGCATGAGCGCCGGCCAGCGCGCCAGCATGGTGCGCAACTAAACCGGCCGGGCACGTAAGTCGAGGCTCTCGGTGATGTCCTCGCCGATCCGGCGCAGCGCCCCGCCGCAGTCCGGGCAGGCGCAGGGACCGGCGTGAACCACGCTCTCGCGCGGCAGATGCGCCGGCAGGTCCTGCCGGGCCGGCCTGCGGCGTGCGGCCTTCGCCTCGGCGACGACCGGTGCGCCAGCCAGACGCTCGGCCTCGTCGACCTCCAGCACCTCGATGGCCAGTTCAAGCTGCTTGAGGCGCGCCGAGCTTCTCGGAGGAGGTGCCGAACCGTACCCGCTTCAGCCGGGCGAGCTCACCGCGCAGCTTCTCGATCAGGTGCTGGCGTGGACGGCTTCGCGCGCCATGCCGACGATCAGACGCTTGAGCGCGTTGACGTCGTCGGGCAGCAAGGCAGGATCGGGAGCCATGCCAGCAGCTTAGCTCTCACGGAGAGCGGTCGCCACAGGCCGGGACCCTGGACGCTATCGCCTCTGTAGTCTCCCGCCTCAGCCCGCGAGCGTCGGCCGGTCGTTGCGCAGCGGCGTGCGCAGTCGATCCCCTTCAGCGGCATGGCGAACTGGGCCGGCGTCAGGCGGCCGCGGCACCGGCGGGCGGCCGGCCAGACGAAGCGGCCCTTCTCCAGGCGCTTGGCGAACAGGCCCGGACCCTGGTCGTCCCACCACGGCACCTTGATCAGGTGCCCCTGACGCCCGCGGAACACGAAGGCCTGCCCCGAGAGCGGGTCGTGCGCCAGATGGTCCTGGACGAGGGCGGCTAGCCCGTCGAAGCCTTGTGCATGTCGGTGTGCCCGGTGGCCGGCCAGACGCGCGAGCCTGACGGGACCCGGATCATCGGCCAAGCAGCGCCGCGATCGCGCCCTGCAGGAGCGTCAGGTCCGCACCGGCCCCGGCCCGCACGCGATGCCCGTTGGATAGCTCGATCTCGATCACGCGCGACCCCGTGCGCGTCTCGGCTGCCGCGCCGGTGGGGAGTGGCAGTGCGAGCGGGATGAAGGTCGGCCGGGCGCAGACTGCCGGGGCCTGCTGCTCGGCCAGCATGGCGCGCCGCCACCGGAACAGCAGGCTGGAATGCAGACCGTGTCGGCGCGCCACCGCCGACGCGGTCGTGGCGGGATCGTCCGCCTCGGCCGGGATGGCGCGCTTCTGCTCAGGCGACCAGGTTCGGCGCGTGCCCGCAACAACGACATGAGCAGGGTTCGTCATAGGTCCAGACACAGGGCCGATACGGCGTCATTCGACGCCAACTCCTCTATCCAGAGCACAGCAGGACCCGCACAAGGCGGTGTCACTGAGCGCTTACCGTACGCTCGACCCGGACGGCGTGTCGCTGGGACTGGGCGCCGCCTTCCGGCAGGCTTGCGCGGCCTACAATCCATAAGCGGACCGCAGCGGCCTCACCGCTGCAGGATGCGAGGACGACCGCAAAGCGTCAGCCTGAGCGGACGGGGTTATCGCGGGTCGCCGCAAGAGCGATGCCTGCAGCAGGGTTACTTTTTGCTTTTATAAATCAATAGCTGTCTCTCCAATGTCTTAGGCGCTTTAAATACTAAAAAGAGTCGTCAAAACCGTATTTGGTCCGGAAGGAATAAGTGCGATCGAGATCATAAACAATGTTGTTACGATCATCCGCTGATATGAGCCTACGAAACAAAGCCAGGCCGTGCCGATCTCTCCGTGAACATCATTGCGGATTAGGCCGGATTTTGGCCTGCCAGAGGCAAAAGCCAGCATGCCCACCGTCATTGCGAAGAACACCATCATCTCGGTCGACGATACGCTCTACAACGTCCAGATCGCGGGCGAGCCCTGGAGTCTGCTCCGGATCGCTCCCAATAGCTACCGCTTCGAGGTGCGTGCTGGCGACACCTGGGTGAGCGACCCGTCGAACAAGAACCGTTCCGAGATCGCGATGCGCTCGGATATCGCCGATGGCAGCAAGATCGGCGTTTCCTACACGATGATGGTCGAGCCGGGCGCGGCCAACACCGCGAACTTCACGATCCTCGGCCAGTTCCACCAGAGCGAAAGCGGCGGCGGCAAGGGGCTCGCACCGCCCTTCGCGATCGGCCTCGAGGGCGACAACATGGTCGTCAAGGTCGCCTACCGCGATGCGACCGGGAAGGACGTGGTCGAATCGATCTTCACGGATCGCGCCCCGATCCAGCGTGGCCACGCCTACGACTTCGATATCCAGGCGAGCTTCGATCCCGACGGTTCGGGCCACATCGCCGTGATGCGCGATGGCGTCAAGATCGTCGACTACTCGGGCAGGCTCGGTTGGCCCGGTCAGACCGGCGTCTACTGGAAAGAGGGGATCTACCGTGGCGATGCGCCGGAGACCCTCGCGGCCGTCTACAGTGACCTCGATGTCAGTGTCACGCCCGGCACCATTGCCCCCACGCCGGCCGGCCCGGTGACCTACAACCAGTACGACGGGAGCGGCCGGATTGCCGCGACGGTGACGACGCAATCCGATGGCGCGAAGATTGTGACATCCTTCGACGCGTCCGGCGCACTCACCAAGGTTGTCGAGACGGGCGCCAAGGGCGATCTGACCATCACGACCTACGGCATCACCGGCAAGAGCTACGTCAGCGAGACGGTCGCGTTCGACGCGAGCGGGAAGATCGTCTCGCTGTCGGGCCGCCACGGCGACGGCAGCCTCGACTACCAGCAGATCCGGCACGCGGATGGCTCGCTGGACAATTGGCAGTACGACGCCAAGGGGGCGGCGACCCGCCACGAGGTCGTGGCGGCGAGCGGGGCGCGCGAGGTCTACGAGTACGCCGTCCCCGGCAGCAAGACGGCATCGGGCCACCGCTCCTACGACGCGCAGGGCGTGCTGCGCCTCTACGAGCAGAGGAACACCGACGGCTCGCTCGCCCTGACGCAGGCCTGGAACATGAACGGCTCGACGCTGGTGAGCAACTACGCCGCCGGCAATGTCCTCAGCCAGACGACGCTGACCCGCGCGGATGGCAGCCGCGACGTCTCGGACTTCAACGTCACGGGCCGGACCTACACCAGTGCCGTCTCGCACTACGACGCGAAGGGCGTGCTCACGGCCGTCGAGCGCAAGCACGCCGACGGCAGCCTCGACTACAGCTTCGTCAAGGATGCCGGCGGCACCACGGCCAAGATCTACAACGCCACGGGTCTTCTGACCAAGACCGAGATCGTGGCGACGAGTGGCGCGCGCGAGGTCTACGACTACACCGTCCCCGGCAGCAAGACGGCGTCGGGCCACCGCTCCTACGACGCGCAGGGCGTGCTGCGCCTCTACGAGCAGAGGAACACCGACGGCTCGCTCGCCCTGACGCAGGCCTGGAACATGAACGGCTCGACGCTGGTGAGCAACTACGCCGCCGGCAATGTCCTCAGCCAGACGACGCTGACCCGCGCGGATGGCAGCCGCGACGTCTCGGACTTCAACGTCACGGGCCGGACCTACACCAGTGCCGTCTCGCACTACGACGCGAAGGGCGTGCTCACGGCCGTCGAGCGCAAGCACGCCGACGGCAGCCTCGACTACAGCTTCGTCAAGGATGCCGGCGGCACCACGGCCAAGATCTACAACGCCGCAGGTCTTCTGACCAAGACCGAGATCGTGGCGACGAGTGGCGCGCGCGAGGTCTACGACTACACCGTCCCCGGCAGCAAGACGGCATCGGGCCACCGCTCCTACGACGCGCAGGGCGTGCTGCGCCTCTACGAGCAGAGGAACACCGACGGCTCGCTCGCCCTGACGCAGGCCTGGAGCACGAACGGCTCGACGCTGGTGAGCAACTACGCCGCCGGCAATGTCCTCAGCCAGACGACGCTGACCCGCGCGGATGGCAGCCGCGACGTCTCGGACTTCAACGTCACGGGCCGGACCTACATCAGTGCCGTCTCGCACTACGACGCGAAGGGCGTGCTCACGGCCGTCGAGCGCAAGCACGCCGACGGCAGCCTCGACTACAGCTTCGTCAAGGATGCCGGCGGCACCACGGCCAAGATCTACAACGCCACGGGTCTTCTGACCAAGACCGAGATCGTGGCGACGAGCGGCGCGCGCGAGGTCTACGACTACACCGTCCCCGGCAGCAAGACGGCGTCGGGCCACCGCTCCTACGACGCGCAGGGCGTGCTGCGCCTCTACGAGCAGAGGAACACCGACGGCTCGCTCGCCCTGACGCAGGCCTGGAACATGAACGGCTCGACGCTGGTGAGCAACTACGCCGCCGGCAATGTCCTCAGCCAGACGACGCTGACCCGCGCGGATGGCAGCCGCGACGTCTCGGACTTCAACGTCACGGGCCGGACCTACACCAGTGCCGTCTCGCACTACGACGCGAAGGGCGTGCTCACGGCCGTCGAGCGCAAGCACGCCGACGGCAGCCTCGACTACAGCTTCGTCAAGGATGCCGGCGGCACCACGACCAAGACCTACAACGCCACGGGTCTTCTGACCAAGACCGAGATCGCGGCGACGAGTGGCGCGCGCGAGGTCTACGACTACACCGTCCCCGGCAGCAAGACGGCGTCGGGCCACCGCTCCTACGACGCGCAGGGCGTGCTGCGCCTCTACGAGCAGAGGAACACCGACGGCTCGCTCGACTACGTGAAGACCTGGAAGGCCGACGGTTCGACGCTCGCTACGGATTACGACGACCGGGGCAATTTCCTGTCGAGCGCTTCCACGACCGCGGCCGGCAAGATCGACTACACGGTCACGAAGGTGGCGGATGGCACGGTGACAAAGTTCTACGACGCCGCCGGATCCCTGGCCAAGGTCGAGAATCGTCACATCGACGGCACCCGTGACGTTTACGATTACGCCTTCGCCTCGAGAAGCGTAGCCTCAGTCCACCGCGCCTATGACAGCTTCGGCACGATGACGCTCTACGAACAGTGGGATGCTGCCGGCAAGCTCCAGACGACCAAGGCCTTGCAAAGCGACGGATCGAGCGTCAGCTCGACTTACGATCCCACCGGCGCGTTGACCTCGATCCGGACGGACTATGCTGTCGTCGCGATCGGTTCCGGCTCCTCCGTCTTCGATCCCGCTATTGCCTCCACCCACAGCCTCTACAAGGCCGGACAGGTGACCAAGACGGAGAACGTCCTTGTGGATGGGGGCCGGCAGATCTTCGATTACGGGATCACCGATCGCGCCTATGTTGCGACGGAGCGGACCTATGACGAGGCCGGTACCCTGACTGCGATGGCCACCGTCGATGGAAAGGGCAACAAGACGGTTACGGGCTACACGGCGGACACGTTGCTCTGGGGCGGCACGGGCAACGACGTTTTCTCTCTCGTCAACGGCGACACGGTCGTGTTCAACGCCGGGTTCGGCAATGACACCGTGCGCAACTTCATCGCCGGCGAAGCGGGACGCGACGTGCTGGCGTTCGACCACGCGCTCATCCAAGACTTCGCACATCTGGATATGCAGCAGAATGGGGCCGACACCGTGATCAAGGTCGCCAACCACGGCTCAGTCACGCTCCAGAACGTGGCGATGACCGCGCTGAACCAAAGCGATTTCGCATTCTTCTGAGATCGCGCTCCGGCTTCGCCGGGATATGATGTGCGGCACGGCCGCTCGCGGGTCAGCCCGCGGGCGGCGCGAGGGCTTGGATGCGGTCGAGCGCCGCGAGCACCTGCGGGGTTACGGCGTCGAGCCGGAACTCACTCATCCAGGGCGCAAGTTCGTCGAGATCGCGCTCCCACCAGCGCGAAGCCAGGATGCGCTCCTGTACGCTCTCCGGGAAGCGATAGCGACGCACCCGGGCCGGCGCGCCGGTGACGATAGCGAAATCGGGCACGTCACGGGTCACCACCGCGCCCGCGCCGACCACCGCGCCGATCCCGATTCGGTGGCAGGAGCCGGTCACGACAGCGAAGTCGCCGATCCAGCTGTCCGAGCCGATCACCAGCCCCTGGCGCGTCTCGGCCGCATCCGGCCCGTCGAAGACCGGGCTCATCCCGATCCGGTTAGGTCGATGATTGAGACCCCAGCGCGCGGTGACCGACAGCGAGACGTAACGACCGATGACGAGGCCGTCGCGCCGAGCGCGCGTGACCTCAAGCATGCCCCCATAAGAATAGGCGCCGACGATGACGCCGTTGTGCTGCCAGAGTAGGCGCCGCAGCGTCCGGCTCAGGAGTTGCCCGCCCTCCAGGGCGAGTGCGGCTCGGGCAAGCAGCCGCGGAGGCAGGGCGGCCAGCGGTGAGGCGAGGACTGCCCGCAGCAGCGCCGATTCCCGGAGCGCCGAATCGTTGGGCTGACCCGAGCGCGACAGCCCGGCCGGGTTCAACGCAACGTCCTCGAACGGTGCCTTGCTGCCCATATGCCCGTGACCTGACTGAGGACGACCCATCGCTCAACTGCCCGCCATCGCTCGCCCCACCTCGGCCCGACGAGGCGTCATGCGCGTCGCGAGCCGCTTGAGGACGTCGTGGCTCGGCTCATCGAACCACAGGTAGACCGCGTAGGAGGCGTCGCCCATCCGACGCCGGAGGCCCAAAGCTCATCAGGGAAAAGCTGAGGCAGCCCTGGAACCTGTTGCTCGCAATGATTAAATACGACGAGCAAGGCAGCTGAAGCTCGCAGGAATCGTAGCGTATAAATCTGGCTTTTGGCCTCGTCCATCGCCGCGTCATCTGCCCCGCGATTGCTTCACCGAGGGTCGTTATTGCACAGCACAACGACGTGTTGCAACTGCTCTCCCGACCACCGGCGTAGGCGGCGAGCCATCAGGGGCTGCGCGGCGAGGATGCCTGCAAGCGACTGTCTCCGGTCGTGAAGCGGGCCGCCGTGAAAGAGGGCGAGACACTCGATGCGCTCGAAGACCCCGGCGACGAGGAATAGCTGGAGGACGAATAATAGCTCGGTGACGGATGATAGCTCGACGGCAGGTAGCTGAACGAAGAGGCGCGGGTCGTGCCGCTGCTCCTTGAGGTATCGGGAGCGGCGATCGGTACGCTGCTGACCGTCCGCGGCACCGCGCCGCCACTTGCATCGCCTCCGCTGGAGCCGCGAGCCGTTCGGGCGCCGCGGGAAACACTCGGGCCACTCACCGCTCCGGTCAGCCCGGGAGCCTCGGACATCTCGAGCAGAAAGGCCCGAAGGATTTCGGGTTCGTTCGCGGCGATGACTCGGTCCTGGATGGCGGTGGTCTCGGCCGGTACATCCTCCCGGCAGGCCAGGGCGGCTCGGGCGAGACCCTTGCCGACCCCGGCTTTCTGGTCGGAGTCGCCGAAATGAGCTACCCGCAACACGGCCGCGGTGGTGTTCGTATCGGCCGACACAATGGCCGTGACCCGCCCCGCCACATTGGCCGTCTCGGTGAGGAGGTTGGTGGGGTTCGCGTTGAAGTCGATCAAAGTCCGGGCGGGCAGCCCGATCGCCCTGCCGCAGGAGGCTGCGAGAGCCGGACCTGCGTTAAGGATCAACACAGCACCGGCAGCCAAAACCAACCCACCCAGATGCCTCAATGCCATGGTCTCCTCCCGCCCTGCGATCCTCCGACCTGTAGCCGAATGCCGAGCCGCGGCGAGCGTTACCACTTGTTAACCTTTATGCAAATCGGGCGGACCGGGTTTCTCCACTCTTTCGTCATCAATCGATGGAATCCGGCCGCAGAGAACTGCGTAGGCGAGATTCGGAGGATGCCCGATGGACCTTCATCGACGCCCGACCCGGCCGTCGCTATGCTGTTGCCCGAACCGCCCGGGGGCGGATGAGGGGTGCGAGATATGGGGAACGCTTTGAGGAAGGTGCTTCGTACCTCGCAGAGCTACTTCCCGTTCCTGAAATCCGCGAAGGACCGGTTCTACCTTCACGCCAGGCGGCTCGCACGGTTGCCGCATGACAGGGATCTCGCCTGCATCCGCCACATCGACTTCCGGGATCGAGTGATCGTCGACGTTGGAGCGAATCACGGGCAGTCCATCGAGAGTTGCCGGCTCTATCGCCGCGACGTCGCGATCCACTCGTTCGAGCCGAACCCGATGCTCGCCGAGATGCTGCGGCGGCGCTATGCCGGCTGCGGCGGCGTCACGGTCCATGGGGTCGGCCTCGCCGACCGGAGCGACGTCTTCGACCTCTATGTCCCGAGCTACCGGGGCTTTGTGTATGACGGTCTCGCCTCCATGGACGTTCGCGAGGCGAGCGAATGGCTCTCGCCCGAGACGATCTACGGGTTCTCCCGGGACGCCTTGTCGATCAACAGGCTGAGCTGCCGCGTCGAGACCCTGGACGCGCAAGGCTTGAAGCCGGCCTTCATCAAGATCGACGTCCAGGGCTTTGAGCTTCAGGTCCTCAAGGGGGCGGCCGAGACGCTGAACGCGTTTCGGCCCGTCCTGCTGATCGAGGCGGTTCCGCCCGAGGGCGAGATCGTCCGTTTCCTGCGAGGTCTCGGCTACGTCGAATGCGCGGTGCGGGATGGAGCCATCGTCCCCGGGTCGGTGGGTGGCAAGAACGCCCTCTATGCCGTGCCGTGAGCGGTCGCCCTCCGGTGCGGTGGATCAGGCCGCCTCGGGTGTCAGAGCCCGTGGCACGGGCCGATCGTGTTGCGCGAGTGCCGCCTGGTCGGGTTCGCGCGTCGCCGGTGCCGCGGGCGGTTGCCACGCGAAGGTGACGATCGCGGTGGGCCAGTTGGTCACCCGCAGCGAGGTCCGCGACCGGATCAGACCCTCGGCGAGCTCGTCGCCGACGATGTAGAAGCCCATCAGGAACTTGCCGAACGGTGCTGCGCGATAGGCGCGCTGGAGGACGGCGAGGGTCAGGTACCAGGCTGCCCCCTCCTCGCCGGGAATGTGCGAGCCCTCGAAATAATAGGTGGTTTCGAGGTGCTCGACGAGGCGCATGATCGCCGCCACCCGCTCGTCGCCACGGACGCTCGCGATCAATCCATCCCTCGGGCAGGCGAGGAGATTGGCCAGATGTCCCGCAAGGGCGCCGAGAGCGCCGAAGGCAATGCCCTTGCGGGCGTACATCTCGCGCCGCATCCGCACGAGGTGCCAGAGGTCAACGAGGGATCGGGCGCCACGGCGCATCACGACCGGCGCTTCCCGCAGGCGAGCCTCGAACTTCCTGGCGTTGCGCTTCGCGTTCTGGCTGATCGCCGCGCGGTAAGCCTCCCAACTCGGCCAATTGGCGAAGTCGATGCCCTGCACCACGGCCTCGACCGTCGCGAGAACCTCGACGCCCGCGATGCCCCGCAGCGCCGCCTCGCGGGATGGTTCCGGGCTCCAGGTCCAGCCGTAACGGTAGATCGCCGGGCCGCAGGCGGCGAGCGACGAGGCCATGGCCGCGTCCCAGCGGTGGGCATGCTCCGGGGCCAGGCGCAGCCCGTCGTAGAATTCCCATACGCTGCCCTTGCGGCGCAGGGTGAAGTAGCCGATCGGCCGGGTCTCGCCGACGAGCGTCACCGCGAAGCTGCGCGTCGGCCGCCAGGGGCGCTTGAGGGAAAGGCCGCGCAGATGAGCGTGGGTCGAACGCACGGAGCCGCCGACGCGCGCCATCTCGGAATCCCATTCGTGCCTGTCATACCGCCGCGGGTCGACCGCGCGAATGGTCGGCCCGCAGCCCGCGGACGCCGCATGCTGGTCATTCGCCAACGGAACGAGCGCTATGGCGCCGCTGCTCGCCGATGCGACATTGCTCACGTCTGTTTCTCCAGAAATCACGAGGAGTACCGTTGCCCAGGCCACTGTGGCGCCATTAAGGCAGATAAGAGTTTATGATTTATCTCTGTTGCAAACTGCGGAGACTACCGAGAATGCCAGCATGATAAGGAAGCGCAGGCCGACTTGCCAATGTCTGTCGTTGCCCCCGGCTGACGAGAACGGAAGGTCTAGACTCGACTGAAAAGATTGGCATCGAATCAGCATTTCGGATTTGTGGGGTCTGAGCTTCGCGTGAGCACCCAATGGCATAGCTGCCGTGATGCACTGATGTGGATTACCGGCCGTCCCACTCGAAGCTACACCTTTTCGAAGAAGGTGCGCGGACCTTTGTGATTGGTAGTCGTGGCACGGCGCCAACGGCAGGGGTGAGGCTCGCTTCGGTCATGCCGATACCATGACTGCCGAAGCCATCGCGCGCGCCGAGGCCTTGATCCAGGGGCGAGAGGCGCCTGCGCTCCGTTGTCGCTCAAGCGCAGGGGCGCTGACCTTGAGGCGCGATCCCACTGGACGGCTGGTTATGACGGTTCGCGGACGATGGTGCCGATATCTCTTCCGGACTGTTCCAATCCTTCACCGCGCTGCAATGGTTGATCTGATCCGGGCGGTCGTCGTCGCGCGCGACAATCGGACGAGCGGAGCGGCTGCCGACGGGCGGCAAGTCTCTCGATGACCGCATCCTGCAGGATTCTGCTGCATTGCAAAAAGGAGACGCGATTCAGAATCTCCCGGAGATCGTCGACCCGTGGCTACCCGGTCGCGTTCGCAGGCAAAAGTAGCGGTACTGGATCAGGCACTCTTCGTTCATCATATTCTTAGACGGCGTCGATCGCCGCAGGCCTGCCGCAATCTATGCTCCAACAGTCAGAATACGGTAAGATCAGTGATCCGCCCGAGAGGTCTGAACGTATCATACTGTCGCATCTTTTCTCTCCGGCGTTCATTTCCGGCTGGCTCTTGACTGTTGGAAAGAAACCCGTGCATTTCCTTTTCGTGGGGCTCCCGGCTTGGAAGCGGGCGAGCAGGGAGGCCCCGTGTGATGATCTGGGAAATTCGCGGCCGGCTTGGCCGGAGCGGCTGACGGCATATCTCGCTCATGCGAGAGTTCCACGAGTGGCCGTCCGGGGCCATCGAGGCTCTGGACCAGCCACCGCGAGGGGAGATGATGATGAGATTGGCAGCGCCACGACGCTTCAAGGCCCATGCCCGCGCTGCCCGCTTCCTGGCGAAGAGTGCGGTGCGGATCTTCGGAAACCAGAGCCCGCGTCAGTGCAGCCTCTGTGGTCACGAGGGCCGCTTCTTCGCCTATGGCTTCCCGTTGACCGCCGACGTGACCTGCCCGGCCTGCCTGTCGCTGGAGCGACATCGGGCTCTGGCGCTCTACATGAGCCGCACCCCCTTCATCGCGGGCAAGGAAGTGCTGCATTTCGCGCCCGAGCCAGGCCTGTCGAAGTTCATCCGCGATCAAGGTCCGAAGCGCTACGTCACCTGCGATCTGTTCGCCAGGAACGTCGACCTGAAGATCGACATCGAAGCGATCGCACTGCCCGATGCCTCCTTCGACGTGGTGTTCTGCCTGCACGTGCTCGAGCATGTCGACGACCGCCGCGCCCTCGCCGAAATCCGCCGCGTCCTGCGTCCCGGCGGCCTCGCAGTGCTGATGGTGCCGATCGAGGAGGGGCTCGACGAAACCTACGAGAACCCCGCCATCACCCAGCGGGCCGACCGTCTGGTTCATTTCGGCCAGGAGGACCACGTGCGCTACTATGGCCGCGACTTCCGGGACCGGGTCCGCGCCGCCGGCTTCGCCCTGGAGGAATGGGTCAGCAAGGAGCCCGACGTCTTGCGCTACGGCCTCAAGAGGGGCGAGCGCATCTTCCTCGCGACCAAGGCTGACGGTCCCGCATGACGGCCGGCGCACCGGGAGCCGGCGGAGCTGACGTGGGGGAGAGCGCTCTGGCGGTCGCGGCCTCGGCCGGGAACCCGGTCCGGGTCTCGGTGATCGTTCCGCACTACGACGACCTCGACCGCCTCGACGCCTGTCTCGATTGCTTGACCCGGCAGACGCTGCCCCGCGAGCATTTCGAGGTGGTGGTCTGCGACAACGCCTCTCCCTGCGGAGTGGAGGCGGTCCGGGCCCGGATTCGCGGCCGAGCGCGGCTCATCGTCGAGACTGAGCGCGGCGCGGCGGCGGCGCGCAACCGGGCCGTCCGCGAGGCGCGGGGCGACATCCTGGCTTTCACCGACAGCGATTGCCGGCCTCAGCCAGATTGGCTGCGGGCCGGCATCGGCGAACTCGACGCCGCCGACATCGTCGGCGGACTCGTCCGCGTCAGGGCGCAGGACGAGGCGGCGATGACGCCCGTCGAAGCCTTCGAGGCGGTCTTCGCCTTCCGCAACTCGAAATACGTGCGCCGCAACGGTTTCAGCGTCACGGCCTCGCTGTTCACGACGCGGCGCACCTTCGGCCGTGTCGGCGGCTTCCGCCGCGGCCTGTCCGAGGACGTCGACTGGTGCCGGCGCGCCGTCCTGATGGGCTACCGGCTCGCCTATTCCGACCGGGTCGTGATCGAACACCCCGCGCGCCGCACGCTGTCCGAGCTTGAGGCGAAGTGGTTCCGCATGATCACGGAATCCTACGGGCTGACCAGGGCCGGAGGCCGCAGGGGGCTGCTCTGGCTCATGCGCCACTGGCTCGTGCTCCTGTCGATCGGCCCGCATCTCGTCGTCGTGGCGCTGACCTCGAAGCTCAGTCGCTGGCGCGACCGCCTCAATGCGGCTAGGATCCTGATCCACATACGCCTCTATCGCTTCCTACTCAGCCACCGCCTCTACTTCCTGGGGGCGGTCGGCGAGCGCACTGACCGACCGGACCGCACCTTGACCGAGAGCACACCAAAGAGGGCCGCCTCGGCGACGATCCCTCCGAAGGCGATCGTTGCCGTCGTCGGCTACAATTGCGCCGACATTCTCGCGCGACTGGTCGCCGCCTGCGATCGGCTCGACTTCCCCGAGTTGGAGATCCACATCTGCGAGAACGGCGGGGCCGCCGCCTTCTCCGCACTCGTCGAGGCCCTGGCGCCCACCTGCGACGGTGTTCTCGGACGCGACGAGGCCGGTCCCCTGCCGGCGCGCGTCGTCGGTCGCGCCCGCGGCCGCACCCATGGCGGGCGGGCGCTCCTCGTCTACGAGGCGAGCGGCAACCTTGGCTATTCGGGCGGGCTCAACGTCGTGGCGGACGCGGTGGCGGATGATCCGGCCTGGACGGCGTTCTGGGTGCTCAATCCCGACGCGAAGCCCGAGCCCAGCGCGCTCGCCGCACTTCATTCCCATCTCGCCGCGGGCAGCTACGGCGCAGTCGGCGCGCGGCTGGTCTTCTCGGCCTCTAACACCGTCCAGCAATACGGGGGACGCTGGCGCTGGTGGCTTGGGCGCGGGCTCAACGTCGGCTATGGCCGGCCTGCCGACGCGGCCGTGGACGTCGGCGCGGTCGAGCGCGAGATCAACTACGTCTCCGGCGCTTGCCTCCTCGCTTCGCGCACCTTCGTCGAGCAGGTCGGACCGATGGACGAGCGCTACTTCCTGTTCTCGGAGGAGGTCGACTGGTGCTTGCGACGGGGGACGTTGCCGCTCGGCTACTGCCACGAGGCCGTCATCCACCACGATCACGGCGCCACGATCGGTTCCAGCCGGGACATGAGCGCGCGCTCGGCACTGTCGATCTACCTGCTTGAGCGCAGTGGCGTCCTCCTAACCTGGAAGTTCCGCCCCGCCCTGATGCCGCTCGTCGCGGTGACGGCCGGTCTCTACACCCTGCGCTACCTGCGCCGCGGAGGATGGTCGCAGTTCCGGCACGCTTTCGCGGGCTGGGCGGCGGGCCTGCGTCGCGAGACTGGTTTTCCAAAGCAGTTCGCTCGGCCGCCGACATCGGCACAAACTTTGAATGAGGCAGCCAGTGCGTGAGTCCTCGGTCAAGAGATAGACGCTCGTCATATAGCCTGACAAGTAATATGTGATCGAAGGTTTATTATCGAGAGGCGGCTAAGGGGTTTCTCGCATTGAACATCTCAGCTCTTAAAGAGGCTCAAGAGTTTTCACCGGCCATTCCGACGAGCGCCGTGCGCGCGGGCCGATGGGATACGGGCGACGATCGTCTCGCTAAATATTGCACGGCGATGTTGTTCTTTTCATACCTGTTTCCGACCGAGGCCGCGGTTCGAATCGGAACAGTTATGACGATGCGGCGGCTTGCCATTATCGTGTGCTTGGTTCCGCTTGTTATCGCGATCGTGCGTAAAATTCGGCACTCTCGTTACGTTCCCGTGGTGTCGGATTTTTTTATCATCGGATTCGCCGGTTGGGTGCCTTTTTCTGCCTTCGTATCGGGAGGAGCAGGCGCAGTAGGAAGCAATCTTGGTGTGCTGGCTTTCGAAATTTTCGTTCCATACCTCATCGCGCGAGTATTGCTTGGAAACGCTGATCGACTACTCAAAATCACTCCAATTTTACTCTGTACCGCTGTAATAATGTTGGGTCTTGGATCCCTTGATACCCTGAGTGGTGAAAATATCCTAGGTCGCATATCAACTCAGATCTTTGGAAATTTTCGCACGGTAAAATTTTACGGCGATGTCGAAGTGCTGGCCGGGTCAGCTGCTCAATACCGGTTCGGACTCGCGAGAGCGAGAGGTCCTATCGAGCATTCCATTCTTTTCGGGTTGTTTTTCGTAGTGCTGGCGCCGCTGATGTATTTTAATATTCGCCGACAAGCACACAGGCTATTTGCTATGTTGGTATGCGCTCTCGGTGTTGCCATTGCTTTATCTTCTGCTCCGATGCTTCTATTTGGATTGGTGTTAGCGATAATTTTGTATGATCATCTTTTCCAGGGATTGCATTGGCGTTGGGCTTTTCTATTGTCGATCGTCATTATTTGTGTTGTGGTGCTGTTTTTGATTGTCGAGGATCCGGTTGTTGCATTTATTCGTGGATTTACTCTTGATCCTACCACTGGCATGACACGGTTGGAAATCTGGCATTGGATCGGAAAAAATCTAGTCATATCGCCAATCTTTGGAGTTGGAGATCGTGACTGGTTTAGGCCGTGGGATCTGCTTTCGAGTATAGACGCACTTTGGCTTGTGATCGCGCTTCAATATGGATATGTTGGACTTGCTCTGTTGATAGGCGTGGTTCTTGGGTCCTTCTTCGTTATCACTCCGCGTCAGATGTTTCATCGTCCAATGGGAGCGAATGAAAGGCCAAGAATAGCAGTCAATTTAGCCCTAATAACTTTTATACTTGCGTCTTTCACAGTCCATGTGTGGGGATCTTGCTGGGGGTTATTTGGTGTTATCATTGGACTGCGTGCTGGGTTTACGGAGGCATTGTACTTGCCCTCCGACCGAAAGCCGAATCAAAACATCTGTGCGCAGCGCGTCTGATAACCATTGGCTCCGTAGCGTTCTTGATGTCCCTCGCGCTCTCACTTGGAGAGCATAGATTGGGGTAATATAATGTCACCGGTGACGATACATGCGCATTTGGCGGAGAAGCGAGGGACAACAGGATTTGATTATCTCCGCATAGGATTGGCGACTGCTGTCGTGCTGTGGCACAGCTTTCCGATTTCCTATGGGCAATGGGCATACGATACGGCGCTCGGCTTGCCGGTAAGAGCTCTGATCTCCCTGATTCTGTTCATGTTCTTCGCGCTGAGTGGTTTTTTGGTTGCCGGCAGCTTGGAACGGAATCGGCTTCCTGCGTTCTTGTCGCTGCGTGCGTTGCGGATTTTCCCAGCTTTGACTGTCGAGGTGCTCCTGTCGGCATTGGTGCTTGGTCCATTCCTCACAACTCTGCCGATCGCTCAGTACTTCAGTGATCATCTGTTTTTCAGATATATTCTGAACGCTGTTGGGATTATCTCGTTCAGGCTGCCTGAGGTCTTTCACACAAATCCATATCCTGCAGTCGTCAATGGGTCGCTCTGGACGGTGCCGTATGAGCTTGAGTGCTATATCGCTCTTGCCCTTGTCGCATTGCTTGGCTTTGTCCGGCGTCCGAGATTGTTTCTCTGCCTTTGTCTCGTAGGTGCGGCTTTGCTGACCGCCTATTTTGTCGCTATGGACAAGCCGCAGCAGATTAGCTCGGGTCGGGCGTTGGTTTTCTCTTTTATGATTGGCGTTCTTATCTATGTTTGGCGGGCGCATATTCCTTTGCTTAGATCGCTAGCAGCCGTTAGCGCACTCCTTTGTCTCATAATGCTGCAGCGCTCCGAGTTGTTTTATTTCGCCTGCTTCCCCGCTGCCTATTTGACTGTCTATATCGGTCTTCAGAACTGGTCCGTTCCAGCTTTAATGAGGACGGGAGATTATTCATATGGAATATACCTCTTTGCGTTTCCGATCCAGCAAGTTGTTGCGTCTTGGCCGATGCTCCAAAAATGGTGGATTAACTTTCCGATCTCGCTGTTATTTTGCTTATTGTACGCTGTTTTTTCTTGGCACGCTATTGAGGCTCCGCTTATGCGGCGAAAGCGTGCCGTCGTGGAATTGGTTAATCGTGCGCAGGATCAGTTCGAGCGAAACGGTCGCGCTCTTGTTTATCTGAAATCTTGGTTCGGCAGGGTAAGCCGGAGTACGGTCGAGCGCTAGGGGCCTGTCCGACTAAGAGCCTCTATCTAAACCGTCATCGCCCCTGCAATTTCAATGATTTAGCAGGAGTGAAGGACGGTTCTGTTAGGTGCTCTAGCACTACTCTGCCAGGTTACGGCATCTTATCTCTCGTTCGCTGAGGTGCACGGGAGGAGCGCGATGGATGAGGTCGGGTCGAAATCTTGGCTAGAACTATTGGAGGCATGGCTGGCTCCCTTTCTGGCCGCCTTGCCCCGCGCCGAGCAGCGACGTTGGGCGCCGCTCTACCTGCGAGGTCTGCTCCTGCCCGGCGAGCGCAAGAGCGTCGAACCGATGGCAGCGCGCGTTGCGCCCGGCAACGTGCAGCAACTGCACCACTTCGTGTCCGCCTCGCCCTGGCCGCATGCACGGCTCGAACGCGTGCTGGCCGAGCAGGCCGAGCAACTCGTGGGCGGGCCGGAGGCCGTGCTGGTGGTCGACGACACCGCGCTGGTCAAGCAGGGGCGCCACTCCGTGGGCGTGCAGCGCCAGTACTGCGGTCAGCTCGGCAAGAAGGCGAACTGCCAGGCGTTGGTCTCTCTGACGCTGGCCCGAGGCGAGGTTCCGGTCCCGGTGGCACTGCGGCTGTTCCTGCCTGACGGTTGGGCCTCCGATCCGGCGCGGCGACATACGGCGGGGGTGCCCGACGACATCTCCGGTCGGCCGAAGTGGCAGATCGCCTTGGACGAGATCGACCGGCTGGGCGACCAGGGCGTGCGCTTCGGGTGCGTGCTGGGCGATGCCGAGTACGGCAAGGTGGCTGCGTTCCGCGACGCCCTCGATGCCCGGGGTCTTTGCTGGGCGCTGGGCCTGCCGCCGACCCAGAAGGTGTTTGCCGCCGACGTGACGACGGCCATGCCTGCGCCCACCAAGGCGGGAGGGCGCCCGCGCAAGCACCCCGTGCCCTCGGCGCCGAGCCGCCCGGCTGCGGCCTTGTTCGCCGATCCCCCCGACGCCACGTTCCGCAGCGTGTCGTGGCGCACCGGTACCAAAGGGCCGCTCCGGGCCGCCTTCAGCGCTCGGCGCGTGCGCGTGGCCGACGGCCCGCTGGCCTCAGGGGCCCAGCACCGGCCAGGGGCCGAGCGCTGGCTGGTGTGTGAGCACCGTCTCACAGGTGAGCGCAAGCTGCACCTGACCAACCATCCGGCGGACACCCCACTGGAGCAGTTGGCGGCCGCCATCAAGGCGCGCTGGAGCTGCGAGCAGGCCCACCAGCAGCTCAAGGAGGAACTGGGCCTCGACCACTTCGAGGGCCGCTCCTGGGTCGGGCTGCACCACCACGCCCTTCTGTGCCAGATTGCGTTCGCCTTCCTGCAGAGCCTGCGGGTCGGGGAAAAGGTGCGGATCGCACGCGCCCGGCCCGCCGCCCCAGCCGACGCTGCCCGAGGTCCGACGCCGCGTCGCCGCCGCGCTCCTCGCGCATCTCTGACCCGCTGCCCGCACTGCCGGCGTCCAACGCTCATCCACATGCTGCTATGAACCTGGAAGAGTAGTGCTAAGGTGATTCACTTGGCTCATGGCCAAGGTGTTTCGCGGGTGGGATGTCGATCAGGGCTGGCTTTTGCCGCCGTCGCTGCATGAGTTCGCGCCGCCTGGGTATGTGGCGCATTTCGTGCGCGACACGGTGCGGGAGCTCCTCGACCTTTCGGCCATCCTCGACACCTACGCCGAGGAACGCGGCTACCCGCCCTACCATCCCGGCATGAGGGTGGCGCTTTTGCTCTACGGCTAGAGCTGGGACCTGTACTCGTCCCGTCAACTCGCCCGTGCCTGCGAAGAGCGGGTCGACGTGATGGCGGTGACCGGGATGAAGCGGCCGGACTTCCGCACGATCGCCGACTTCCGCCCGCGCCACGTCGTGGCTCTCCTTCAGGTCTGGACGAAGGAGCCTAAACGTTTCAGGCTCGATCCGTCACACCACATCCCGCGACCATACACACAACCAGACAGTCGTGACAGTGGCCCCGGTTCATCTGGGGCGCTGCGTTGATGTCTCGGTCTCGAAGGTCGCGTGCTTCGAGACCGGTTGCTCGCCGAACAAGCGGCGTGGCCTCGTTGCTGTCCAGAGACGATTATCACTGGGCTGATGGGGAGCGTGACAAGGCAGGTGGATTGTATGTGGCGGTGACGTCGCCGCCGAGGAAAATGTGCCAAGCTGGCCGCATTCGGGGCGCTGAAACCACGGCATCCAGCCGTGCCGCTAAGTCCGGATTGCGCTTTTTGAGGCTCGGCATGATCATATCGACCCATGCAAAATCGAAGGACCGATTGGTCGGCTCTTGCTTGGCCCGGGCCTTCGTCTCGGCAAGTCCGGGGTTCTGATGTGCGTCGACGTTAAAAGTCAGCAGCCGGTCGAGAGCTTCATACTGCTTGGTCGATAGGGGCACGCCGTTGCGCTCAGCTTGAACGGCGAGCCCCACAATCGGCATTGTTGCAAAGAATTGGTAGGATTGCGCCCGCGGCCCACGCGACATCTCCTTGGCGATCGAGCCGTCCGGACCGATGTCATCAATCGCATCGTCGAGTATGGAGCGGGCGGACTTGAAGAGCGTCGGGTCGTTGAGCAGCGCCGCTGCGATTCCGAGAAAGTAGCCCGACCAGTATTTATGATTGTTCGCGGGGATCAGCCATGTGAAGGGCGGCGTGTACTCGGCCTTCACGTTGAGTGCCAAGCGGCGCATCCAATCCCTCACCGCATCGGCGTCCGGGCCGGGCGCGGCCTCAAGCCCGCCGGCCCTGACCAGCGCACTGGCGAGCCCCGCTCCGTGCCAGGCCTGGGTCATGATCGCTTGGTGGCGGCCGAGGCGGTCATTCTGGTCGACGTTCCGTGTCAGCGCCTCGGCGCGAGCCCAGACCGCGACTTTGTGCATCATGCAGGCCGCGATCTGCTGGTTGGGGGGCTGCGAGGTGGCGTAGCGGTCGGCGAGCCGATCGATCTCGGTCGTGAACTTCTCGACTGATGCGGAGCGCTCCTTGTCGCGCCGGTCCCGCTCCGGATCGACCTTGGATTGGGTCGGATCCTTGGGGTCATAGCGCGACTGCAGACCGCCCATGTCGACCGCCGGCGGCGGTGGGTCCGTACAGGGGCCCGACGGCGTCTGCCGCCCCATCACCTGACGGGCAGCGTCCGGGTCGAAGGGCGGCAGGACACGGTTGGCAGCAAGGCTGCTTGAGCCGATGCAAAGCACCGACGTCAGCGTAACCGCAGTGACCAGCGATGTGCGCATCGAATCGTATCTCCGTTTCGTCGGGCGGGGTGTAGCCTGGATCAAGCGACCTCGGCAGGAATAGGCCGAGGTTTGCGAAGCCGCAGCCCCTCGTCGCCGCCTGACGTTCGATCCGCATTCGGTCGCGGCATTCTCGCGCGGGGCCGGGATCTCGCCACCGCAGGATCTGCCGCCAAGGAAGATAGCTCCCGGAGCGCGAGGGTTTCCGGCTCGAAGGCCGTGTCCGCGCCGAGGCAAAAACCGGGGCCGAGCGATCGCCTCACGCCGGCAGGGCTTGTTCCGTCGAAAGCGGCACCATGGGCCATGGCTGTCAGGAATGGCACTGGCCGAACATCGCAATCGATGATCCTCGCTGCATCCGTCACTTCCCGAAGGAGAGCCAACCTAAAGCATTTTCCGGCGGAGGGGATGCCGGTTCGTCGCAGAAAATGCAGTAAAACCAGAGACCTCGAGTGGGATCCGATTGCAGCGTGCTCGGATCCTGCTCCGCGGAAGCCTCCATCCGATATTCAAGCAGATTTCGCGGAAAGGGTCGTCGGTTTTGCGGCGAAATCTGCGGTATAACAAGAATCGAAGCCGCCGAAGCGTTGGCTTGCCGACTTAAGTCTGCTCAACTGCGCATGATCCTGTCGGTGGGTTGCCCGATCTGGCCTCTCAGCCCCGCGAGCCAGCCGGAAAGGCCGCTCAGCCATTGATGCAAATCACCCCGCCTGAGATACAGGCAAATGTATAATAAGGTCGTTACGATTGCGATCGGATATATTTTAGGGTAAAAGCGACGGGTGAATAGAAGTTTGTTTCTCTCGTTGAGGTAGATCGATAGTGCGGAGCGTTTATCGGCGTGCGTGCTCGCGCCGGTGCTGACGCCGTGCACGTGCATCGCGACGGCTCCGTGGGCATATCCGAGCTTGAATTTTCCTCGCCGAAAGCACCAATCAACTTCTTCCATGTACAAGAAGTAGCTCTCGTCCATGAGGCCGACTGTATCAACGAACGCGCGCGTCACTAACATGGCGGCGCCGCATACAAAGTCCATTTGATGTTCTATCGCAGGGGCATCTACCGGCGCATCGAGAGAGGATCCGAATCCAATATTCTTCGCTCTCGCGATGTATGGCCGCCACTGGCCACCATACATTTGAATTTTACCGCTCTCTGACAGAGCCAAGCGGCAGCCGATCATGCCGTAACTCGGATCTTCGGCGTGAGAAACGAGTGCTCCTAAAGCATCGGGCGCGATCAATGCATCGGGATTGAGAATCAGGACTGCGTCCCACTCGTCGTAGGCAAGTGCCGCCAAGCAAACGTTGACGCCGCCCGCATATCCGAGATTTCCTTCGGCCTCATGCACATACAAATTTGAGCAACCATTGCGAAGATGTTTTGTTCGCAAGACTCTTTGTGCTGGCCGGCTTTCCGATGATTTGATGCGTCCTTGTTCGGACGACAGCTGTTCCACCAAATTGTCGTATGCATCTGCGCCTCCATTCTCGCAAATATGAACCCCCGCGAAAGGGTAGACCGAGCGAGCGATGGCCTCCAGGCATTCAACGGTTTGATCGGCAGATTTATAGGAAACAATTATCGCAATCACTTTTTTTAAATCTCGGCAACTTACTGTGTCCAACACCGTTGCTGCCCTCCAAGCGAAGTTTTGAAAGTCCTCAGGCGACCCAGGAGGCGATCTACTCCCGGCGGGCTTAAGATCTCACGACCCACGGACGCATGCTAAACCGGGCACCTGCATGAGAGCCAGTGTCGCGCTGGGATCGTGTCCTGATCCTCACATTGTGCTGGTGTGGCTTGCTGTTAAGCGGGTGAGCCCCGATCTGCCGCGTGGTGTGACGGGTGCGTCGGCCGAGGGCATGGAGAGATCCACATATCTCGGCCTCGATGCGTCGTCAGGTGCGAGGGGCCACGCACACGTCTCGAACACCGAATACACCTCGTCCCGATAGCATGTTGCGGTCTCGCGCGCAGACATCACATAGGGTCTCCCTGCGAGAGGGCGAGGCCCGCGTCACCGAGAGGCGGATACGCCCCTCGGGAGGAACGGTTCTGCGCCATCCGCCTGTCTGACCGATGCAGCCTTGATGAGCCGCGAATGTGCCGGGAGAGCAGATCCGGTGGCTGCACCTTGGCGACGGCCATCAGTTGCGTTGCCCGCCGTCGCGTCGCAGGCCGGGCTCGATCCGAGAGCCGCCCGGCGCCGAGAGGATCGCGCGACGCTGCTTTCCGAGCCTGATGGCGGATGACTTTCCCGTTCCATGCGCCACATCCGGAGCGGTGCCGCGGCTGGGGCTGGCACGCGCCTGCCGAGAATCCTTCGGCGCGATGAGACCCGCCCTTTGCCCTTCCGGCTGTCGAGGATGGGATCTGTGCTGGTCGTCAAGTCCGCGTGCGTCAGCCCTGTCATCGGAGCCCTCGTCGCGCTCTGCGTCCTTGAGTCCGCCGTCGCGCAAGTGTCGGACGATGTGCTCGTGGTCGGGCAGACGGCGGAACCCGCCTCCCTCGATCCCGGCGTCACCACCGCCACCAACGACGCGCGCATCCTCGTCAACCTCTATGACGGGCTGGTGCGCTACCGGCCCGGGAGCCTGGAGGTCGAGCCGGCCCTGGCCGAGAGCTGGACCGTCTCGGAGGACGGCCGGCGCTACAGCTTCCGCCTGCGCGAGAGCGTGCGCTTTCACGATGGCTCCGCCCTTGATGCCGCAGCCGTCAAGTTCACCTTCGAACGCCTTCTCGATCCCGCCCACCCGGCGGCGCAGACGGGCCCGTTCCCGCTCGCCTTCCTGTTCCGCATGGTCGAGCGGGTCGAGGCGGTCGATGCGCGGACGGTACGGTTCGTCCTGCGGGAGCCCTTCGCGCCCTTTCTGGCCAACCTCGCCGGGCCGACCGGCCTCGTGGTCTCGCCGAAGGCCGTGATGGAGGAGGGGAGAGCGTTCGGGCGCCGGCCTGTCGGCACCGGCCCGTTCCGCTTCGTCGAGTGGCAGAGCAGCCGGAAGGTGACGCTCGCCCGCAACCCCGATTACTGGGACGGGACGGCGGCCTCCCGCCTCGTGATCTTCCGGCCGCTCTCTGATCCGAACACCCGCGCCACCGAGATGCTGGCCGGCGGCGTCGACCTGATGACCGAGATGCCGCCGGATGCCCTCGCCCTGTTCCGGAACCGGGAGGGCTTCGCGGTCCACGAGCAGGTCGGGCCGCATCTCTGGTACCTGATCCTCAACATGCAGGCCGGCCCGCTCCGTGACCGGCGGGTGCGGCAGGCCGTGAACTACGCCATCGACCGGCGGGCGATCGCCACGCATGTGCTCCAGGGCACCGCGGTGCCGGCCCGCGGCATCACCGCCCCGGTCTTCGCCCTCGCCGACGATCCGGATCTCCCGGGCTACCCGTACGATCCCGAGCGCGCCCGCCGTCTCCTGCGCGAGGCCGGGGCGGAGGGCGCGCGGCTCTCCTTCCTGGTGACCGAGGGCGGATCGGGCATGCTCGATCCGGTGGCGATGGGCACGGCGATCCAGGCGGATCTCGCCGCGGTGGGGCTCGATGCGCGCATCAGCACCTACGAGTGGAACGCCTACCTGGCCCGGGTGAACCGGGGCCTCGGGGAGGCCGACATGGCCGAGATGGCCTGGATCACCAACGATCCCGACCAGTTGCCCTCGCTCGCCCTGCGCAGCGATGCCCGGCCGGGGCAGGGCGGTTTCAACGCGGGCGGCTACGCCAATCCCGGCCTCGACCGCCTGCTCGAAGAGGCCCGGCGCACCACCGAGCCCGGCCGGCGGCGGGATCTCTACCGCGCGGTGGAGCGCATCGTCGCGGAGGATGCGCCGTTTGCCGTGGTGGTCCACGGCAAGCAGGGGGCCGTCACCACGGCTGCCGTGCGGGGCTTCTCCCTCGAACCCTCCTTCAGCCTGCGCCTCGTCGGCGTGTCGAAGCGGTGAGCCCGGTGGGATCCGCGCTCCTCGCCCGCCTCGCCGGCCTCGTCCCGGTGCTGACCGGCCTCAGCCTGATCGTCTTCCTGATCATGGCGCTGATCCCGGGCGATCCGGCCCTGGCCCTGCTCGGCCCCTACGCCACGCCGGAGAGCGTCGCGCGGATCAACCGCGACCTCGGCCTCGACCGCAGCCTGCCGGTCCAGTACCTCACGTGGCTGTCGCACGTGCTGACCGGCGATCTCGGCCGCTCGCACAGCCTCAACCGCCCGGTTCTCGACGAGGTCACGGAGCGCTTCGCCGCGACCCTGGTGCTGGCCGGCGCCGCCCTCCTTCTCGCCGCGTTGCTCGGTCTCTCGGTCGGGATCGTCTCGGCGGTCCGCCAATCCGGCTGGACCGACCGCATCGCGACGCTCGGCGTGCTGGTGGGCATCTCGATGCCCTCGTTCTGGCTCGGCCTCCTGCTGATCCTGCTCTTCTCGGTCCAGTGGCGCCTGCTGCCCGTGAGCGGAATGGTGGCGATCTACGGCGGTGAGGATCTGTCCGACCGCCTGCGCCACCTCGTGCTGCCCGCCGTGACCCTGGCCGTGGTGGCGGCGGGGGTGATCGCGCGCCTCACCCGCTCGGCCATGCTGGAGGTGCTGCGCCAGGACTTCGTCCGCACCGCCCGCGCCAAGGGCGTGAGCGAGGTGGGCATCGTCCTGCGCCACGCCGTCCGAGCCGCCCTCGTGACGGTCATTCCGGTCATCGGCACCCAGGCGGGCTTCGTCCTCGGCGGCGCGGTCTACGTCGAGACGGTATTCCAATGGCCGGGGATCGGGCGGATGCTGGTCAACGCCATCGCCACCCGGGACGTGCTGCTGGTCCAGGGCGGCGTGCTCGTGGTCGCCACGGCCTACGTGCTGTTCAATCTCGCGGCCGACCTGTTGCAGCGCCTGCTCGATCCGAGGATCGGGGCGTGACCGGCTTTCTCGCGCGGTTCCTGCGCAACCGGCCCGCGGCGGCGGGTCTCGTCGTCATCGTCCTCGTCGCCGGCACGGCGCTGGCGGCGCCCTGGCTGCCGCTTGCCGATCCGAACGCCACCGCCCCGGCCGCCCGGCTTTTGCCGCCCTTCACCCCGGGCGCGTGGCTCGGCACCGACGCGCTCGGGCGCGACAGCCTCGCGCGGCTGGTCTGGGGCACGCGGGTGAGCCTCGCGGTCGGCGTGACGGCGGCGGCGCTCGCGGCCGTGATCGGCTCCGGCTTCGGCCTCGTTGCGGGCTTCGCGGGCGGGCGCATCGAGGCGGTGTTGATGCGCTTCATCGACGTGCTGATGGCCTTCCCCTACTTGCTCCTCGCGCTCGCGGTAGTGGCGGCGTTGGGGCCGGGGCTCCTCAACGCCCTCTACGCGGTCGTCGTCGCCAACATCCCGTTCTTCGCCCGCACCGTGCGGGGCGTCGCCGCGACCTTGAGCCGCCAGGATTTCGTCGCCGCCGCGCGCCTCTCCGGGATGGGGCCGGCGCGGATCCTCCTCACCGAGATCCTGCCCAACGTCCTGCCGGTGATCGTCGTCACCGTCTCGACCACGGTGGGCTGGATGATCCTGGAGACCGCCGGTCTCTCCTTCCTCGGCCTCGGCTCGCAGCCGCCGCAGGCCGATCTCGGCGCCATGCTGGGAGAGGGGCGCAAGGTGCTGATCACCGCGCCCGCGGTGGCGGGAATCCCGGGCCTCATGGTGTTCCTGATCGTGATGAGCCTCAACCTGATCGGCGACGGGCTGCGCGACGCCATCGATCCGCGTTTGCGGACGGGGGCGCCGACGCGTCCGGGCGCCGCGACGCGGGTGGAGCGGCCCGCGGGCCCGCCGGCCGATCCGGCAGCCGGCGGCCCGGAGGTGTTGCTCGCGGTGCGGGGGCTCCGCGTCGCCTTCGAGGGAGCGGCGGGCCCCGTCGAGACGGTGCGGACCGTGAGCCTCGCGGTTGCCCCCGGCGAGTGCCTCGGCCTCGTCGGCGAATCGGGCTCCGGCAAGTCGGTGACCGCCCAGGCCATCGCCCGCCTCGTCGCCTCGCCGCCGGGTGTGATCACCGGGGGCGCCATCCGTTTCGGCGGGCAGGATCTCCTCGGCCTCGCGCCCGGGGCCTTGCGGCGGCTGCGCGGCGACCGCATCGCCTACGTGTTCCAGGACCCGCTCACCACGCTCCACCCGCTGATTCGGGTGGGCGATCAGGTCATCGAGGCGATCCGCGCCCACCGCGTGATCCCGGCCCGGGAGGCGGCTGCCCGCACCCGCGACCTCTTCGCCGCCGTGGCCCTGCCCGATCCCGGGACGATCGGCCGGGCCTATCCGCACGAACTCTCGGGCGGGCAGCGCCAGCGCGTGGCCATCGCCATGGCGCTCGCCAACGAGCCCGACCTCATCGTGGCGGACGAGCCGACCACCGCCCTCGACGTGACGGTTCAGGCGGAGATCCTCGCTCTCCTCGACCGCCTGCGCCGGGAGCGGCGCCTCGCGATCCTGTTCATCAGCCACGATTTCGGGGTGGTGCGCCGCCTCTGCGACCGGGTGGCGGTGATGCAGGGCGGCCGGATCGTGGAGGAGGGGGAGACCGCACAGGTGCTCGATGCGCCGCAGCACGCCTATACGCGCGGCCTGATCGCGGCGGTGCCGGTGCTCGGCCGCGCCCGGGCGATCCTGACGGAGCGCCGCGCGTGACGCCGGCCATCGCGGTGTCCGACCTCGTCAAGACCTATCCGGCCCGCGGCGGCTGGTTCGCCCGGGGGCGGGGCGAGGTGGCGGCCCTGAAAGGCATCTCGCTCCATGTCGCGGCGGGCGAGACGTTGGGCCTCGTCGGGGAGTCGGGCTGCGGCAAGTCCACCCTGGCGCGCTGCCTCGTCGGGCTGACGCGGCCGAGCGCCGGGACGGTCACGGTGGCGGGCCGGCCGCTCCCCGCGCTGGTCCGGGCGGGGCCGCGGGAACTCGGACGGACGATCCAGTACGTCTTCCAGGATCCGGTCTCGTCCCTCAATCCGCGCAAGACGATCCGTCAGGCGCTGGCCGCGCCCCTGCGCCTTCTCGCCGGCCTCGACGGGCCGGCGCGGGCGGCGCGCCTGCCCGCGCTGATGGAATCGGTCGGCCTCGAACCGGCCCATCTCGACCGCTACCCGCACGAATTCTCAGGGGGACAGGCGCAGCGGATCGCCATCGCCCGGGCGCTCGCCGCCGGAGCGCGGGTGATCGTCCTCGACGAGCCGGTCTCGGCCCTCGATCTCTCGGTCCAGGCCCAGGTGCTGCGCCTGCTCGCGGATCTCAAGGCCCGGCACGGCCTCAGCTACCTGTTCATCAGCCACGACCTCGCGGTGGTGGAGGCGCTCTGCGACCGCGTCGCCGTGATGGCGGGCGGCGCGATCGTCGAGGAGGGCCCACCGGAGACGGTGTTCGGCGCGCCGCGGCACCCCTATACGCGCCGGCTCGTCGCCTCCGTGCCACGGCTCTGAGAGTCGCGCTCCTCGCGCATGACCTTGCGCAGCTGCGCCATCGCGCTCTGGTACTTCTCGCGCTCGACCAGCCGCAGGACCGGCCGCAGCACCTCGCGATCCGGCAGGCCCGCGCCCGCCACGCAGCTGCGCAGGCCCTCCTGCCATTCCGCCTTGCGCTCGGGCGCGATCAGCATCTGCTGGACGCAGTAATAGAGCTGCTGCAAGGGGGTGTGGACCTCCTCGGCGTCGATGAGGTGGCTCGGCATCAGCAGCACGTCGACCGCGTGGATATCCAGCGTGACGCTGTCGCTCGCCCGCATCAGCGCACCGTTCAGGAAGAAGCGGGCGCCCTTCTTGATGAAGGCCCGCATCGGTCCCGTCGAATCCGACCTCTTCATGCGTCCACCGTCCTCCGGAGTGGCGAGGGATCTAGTCGCCGAGCCTTGCACGAACCTGACTCCCGAAAAGGGGGCTTCGTTCCGGCGGCTCGCCGTCCGGCGCGGTCCGGCAAGCACTCGTTAAGCATATTCCTTTGCAGCGTATTAACCCGCGTTCCCAGCTCGCCCGCAAGTGCGACGCCGGATCAAAATCGAACATCGCCGCTTGCCGGGAGTATTTACTCTGCGATAACCATAAATCTCCTCGGTGTCGGTGGGCGCCGTTAAGGTTGATGCCGTTCAGGTGTTGTTAGGGGCCGTTAGCCTAAACAATCTCCATCAACGAGCGGATGGAAGTTAAGCGTACCGAGATCGTTGAGTGTTGATGGCGTGCGGGATCGGTCTGGTCTCGCGGCATGAGGCCAGATCGCCATTCCGGTGCAAGTCCGGGTCTTTGCGTTGTGGGTCAGGCTCGATCCGAGCCGAGGGCATGATGCCGTTCCGCTTCTCCGGTGTGAGCCCGGATGTGAACCAGTTCCCGCAAGTAGCGTAGAGTATCGACATCATGACCAGCCTGCTCACGAACACCGCGGCGATGACGGCGCTGACGACCCTCAAGTCGATTAGCTCGCAGCTCGACACCACCAGCAACCGCGTCTCGACCGGCCTGCGCGTCTCGACGGCCGCCGACAACGCCGCCTACTGGTCGATTGCCACCACGATCCGCACCGACAACAATTCGCTTGGCGCGGTGAAGGACGCGCTCGGCCTCGGCTCCTCGGCGGTGGACACGGCCTATACGGGCGTGAACAACGTCATCACCAGCCTGCAGAACCTGCGCAGCAAGCTCCAGACCGCGACCTCCTCGAGCGTCGATCGTTCCAAGGTTCAGGAAGAGATCACCGCGACGCTGGCGCAGATCAAGGCCTATGCCGACTCGTCGGTGTCGAGCGGCCAGAACTGGCTCTCGGTCGATTCCAGCGACACGGCCGGTTACAAGGACACGCAGTCGGTCGTGGCGGGCTTCACCCGCGATAAGACCGGCGCGATCACCTTCTCCAACGTCGACATCGACGTGAAGTCGATCCGCCTCTACGACAAGGCGGCGAGCGTAACCCCGGAAACGGCTGCGAAGATCGTAGCAGGTAAGGCGGTCAACGGCACGGTGGATCTGAGCGGCTCGAACGACGCCTCACTGACGATCCAGATCGGCAGCAACGCCTCCGAGACGATCAAGCTCGATGCGATCGCGATGGCCGGCGTGGCGGCTGACGCCGAGAAGGTGACGAAGGACGAGCTGCTGTCGGCGATCAACAAGAGCATCGCCAACAACACCAACCTCAAGGGCCTCGTGACCGCCAGCCTCGATGAAGCGGGCCGCCTCTCCCTGCAGACGACCGCGACCGGTGCCACTGCTGCGCTCAGCGTCACCGGCAATGCCTCGGTCGATGTCGGCTTCGGCAGCGCCGCGGTGACCGCCTCCGGCACGGCGGGGACTACCGGCACGGCGGGGGCCGGCGGCATTCTCGACACCGGTGCCACCCGCATCACCGACATCAACATCTCGTCGGCGACGGATGCGCAGGTGGCGACCTACATCACGGCGGTGGACAAGGCGATCGCCGCGGTGACCACGGCGGGCTCGAAGCTCGGTGCGAAGAAGACGCAGATCGACACGCAGATCACCTTCGTGGATGCGCTCAAGAAGGCCAACGAGCGCACCATCGGCACCCTGGTGGATGCCGACATCGAGGAGGAGTCGACCAAGCTGAAGGCCTTGCAGACCCAGCAGCAGCTGGCGGTCCAGGCGCTCAGCATCGCCAACTCGTCGAGCCAGAACGTCCTCTCCCTCTTCCGATAAGCCTGACCGATCCCGCCCACGCGAGGAATACCCAGAAAGCCGCGTCTCCGTAAGGAGGCGCGGCTTTCGCCGTTCTGGCGCTCGTCTGCTTGTGCCTGGGCGGTGAGCGCCGCATGTGTCGCTGGGCGAGTGATACGGTTTCCGGAAGATCACTTTCGGAAACCGTATCACGAGCCCGCGCGGCGCCTGAGCGAGGCCGGTTTCCGCATCGCGAAGCGATCATCCGGAAACCGTATGAGCCAGGGCCATTCGTCTCCGATGCCCCTGGCAGCCCACCGATCCTCGTGCCGACACTGGCGATTGGAGGTCGCATTCGCCGGCTGTCGACCGGATCGATCGGACCGGGGGCGAGGCTACCGCTGCGCCCGGGATCCCCGGCATGAGGCGCCGACCGATTTGCGGATCAACGAGCGTCCGACTGCCGCCCGCGCGGCCTGCGGCGCTCGCCGAGAGGCAGGGGGTACACGACACTGGAAAGCCGGGCAGCGCGAAACAGTGGGCGGAGGACCCCTTCGCCGGGCGAACTCAGCCCCCGAGCGCCGCTCGCCCGCTCACTGTCGTGGACCGTGGCCGAGAGGGCGGTCTCGCGCCGATGCATACCTGGCGCCGATTGGATGTCTCCCATCCCGAGGCTTCTCCGCTGTTGCCCGGTGCCGGTCGGCGGGCGCGGCATGAGGCGATGCGCTCGTCGCCGATGGATGAATCAGGCTCCGTATAGTTAACGGACCTGCCAGACGAATTCATGATGAATCTTCGGGTAACCAAGGAATCGCATCGCGTTGTGGTGCGCATCAGCGTTGATGGCTGCTTTCAGATCTCGTTAAAGTCGGAGAACTTAGATCTAGGGCGTCGACGCGGCGGTTGTCCCAACGGTCGTCCAGGTCGGCAGAGACGCGGTGGCGCGTGAATTTGGTCGTAAGGCCCGAACTCATGCTGTTACCCCGGTGGAAGCCCGGGTTCTTGCGTTGTGGGTCAGGCTCGATTGCGAGCTGAAGGCATGATGCCGTTCCGCTTCTCCGGTGTGAGCCCGGATGTGAACCAGTTCCCGCAAGTAGCGTAGAGTATCGACATCATGACCAGCCTGCTCACGAACAGCTCCGCCATGACCGCGCTGACGACCCTCAAGTCGATCAGCTCGCAGCTCGACACCACCAGCAACCGCGTCTCGACCGGCCTGCGCGTCACCAGCGCCGCCGACAACGCCGCCTACTGGTCGATCGCCACCACGATCCGCACCGACAACAATTCGCTTGGCGCGGTGAAGGACGCGCTCGGCCTCGGCTCCTCGGCGGTGGACACGGCCTATACGGGCGTGAACAACGTCATCACCAGCCTGCAGAACCTGCGCAGCAAGCTCCAGACCGCGACCTCCTCGAGCGTCGACAAGACCAAGGTCCAGGAAGAGATCACCGCGACGCTGGCGCAGATCAAAGCCTATGCCGACTCGTCGGTGTCGAGCGGCCAGAACTGGCTCTCCGTCGACTCCAGCGACACCACTGTCTACAAGGACACGCAGTCGGTCGTGGCGGGCTTCACCCGCGATAAGACCGGCGCGATCAACTTCTCGAATGTCGACATCGACGTGAAGTCGATCCGCCTCTACGACAAGGCGGCGGACGCGACGCCTGCCACGGCCGCCAAGGTGGTCGCCGGCTCGGCGGTCAACGGCACGGTGGATCTGAGCGGCTCGAACGACGCCTCACTGACGATCCAGGTCGATGGCGGAAGCTCCGAGACGATCAAGCTCGACGCGACCGCGATGGCCGGCGTGGCGGCTGACGCCCAGAAGGTGACGAAGGACGAGCTGCTGTCGGCGATCAACAATAGCATCGCCAACAACACCAACCTCAAGGGCAAGGTGACCGCCAGCCTCGATGAAGCAGGACGGATCGTGTTCGAGTCGGCGACCAAGGGGGCGGCTTCCGCGCTGAGCGTCACCGGAGGTACGGTCAGCATCGGCTACGGCACCACCGCGGTGACCGCTTCCGGCACGGCCGCGGCAGGCGGCGCGGCTGGTGCGGGCGGCATCCTCGACAGCGGTGCCACGAAGATCACCGGCATGGACATCTCGTCGGCGACGGATGCGCAAGTGGCGACCTACATCACGGCGGTGGACAAGGCGATCGCCGCGGTGACCACGGCGGGCTCGAAGCTCGGTGCGAAGAAGACGCAAATCGACACGCAGATCACCTTCGTGGATGCGCTCAAGAAGGCCAACGAGCGCACCATCGGCACCCTGGTGGACGCCGACATCGAGGAGGAGTCGACCAAGCTGAAGGCCTTGCAGACCCAGCAGCAGCTGGCGGTCCAGGCGCTCAGCATCGCCAACTCGTCGAGCCAGAACGTCCTCTCCCTCTTCCGCTAAGCCGATCGCGGCCCGGGCAGCATCCGGGCCGCTTCCCGGAAGCCCCGCCTCCGAAGGAGGCGGGGCTTTTCGCGTCGGCCGTCTTCCGTCTACCCGATCAGGTCCTTGACCCGCGCCGCCAGCGAGTCCAGGGCGAAGGGCTTCGTCATCACCTGCATCCCGGGCGGCAGGTCGCCCGCGCCCGTCGCCGCCGTCTCGGCGAAACCCGTGATCATCAGCACCTTCAGGCCGGGGCGCAGGGCGCAGCCCGCTTCCGCCAACTGGCGGCCGTTCATTCCGCCGGGCAGGCCGACATCCGTCACCAGAAGGTCGATGCGCTCCGGCCCCTGGAGACAATGCAGGCCCGCCGCGCTGTCGGCCGCCTCCAGGATCCGGTAGCCGAGATTCAGCAGCACGTCCGCGACCACCACGCGCACGCTCGGCTCGTCGTCGACGATGAGGACGGTTTCTCCCGCACCGGCCCGAGGGGAGGGGAACGCCGCCCCGTTCGCCACCGCGTTCCACGCGCCGCCGTCGTGGCGCGGCAGGTAGAGGCGGACCGTGGTGCCGCGGCCGGGCTCCGAGATGATCCGCACCTGCCCGCCCGACTGGCGGGCGAAGCCGTAGATCATCGAGAGGCCGAGGCCGGTGCCCTGGCCGAGGGGCTTGGTGGTGAAGAACGGGTCGAAGGCCCGGGCCACCACGTCCGGGGTCATCCCGGTGCCGGTGTCCCGGACCTCCACGGTCAGGTAGGGGCCCGGCGCGAGGTCGCAGACGCGGGCCGCCGCCGCGTCGAGATTCCGGTTGGCCGTGGCGATGGTGATCCGCCCGCCCTCCGGCATGGCATCGCGGGCATTGATGCACAGGTTGAGGAGCGCGTTCTCGAGCTGGTTGGGATCGACGCGCGCGGTCCAGAGATCCGGCGCCGCCGCCAGGCTGAGGACGATCTGCGGTCCCACGGTCCGCCGGATCAGGTCCTCCAGGCCCTCGACCAGCCGGTTCACGTCGGTGGGCTTCGGGTCGAGGGTCTGCCGGCGCGAGAAGGCCAGCAGGCGGTGGGTGAGGGCCGCCGCCCGCTGGGCCGAGGTCATGGCGAGGCCCAGGTAGCGGCCGAGATTCTCGGTGCGGCCCTCGGTGAGGCGGGTCTGCATCAGGTCGAGGGCGCCGACGATGCCGGTGAGCAGGTTGTTGAAGTCGTGGGCGATGCCGCCGGTGAGCTGGCCCACCGCCTCCATCTTCTGCGCCTGCCGCAACGCCTCCTCGATGCGGGTGCGCTCCTCGATCTCGGCGGTGAGCCGGGCATTGGCGGCCTGAAGGTCCGCCGTCCGCGCGCTCACTTCGGCTTCCAGGGCCTCGTGATCCCGCGTCAGCGCCTCGCGGGCGCGCACCTGATCGTCGATGTCGATGATCGAGCCGACGAAACCCAGATCCGCCTCGCCGGGAGCGAAGCGGGGCGCCCCGGCATCGAGCACCCAGCGGTAGCGGCCGTCCCGATGGCGCAGGCGGTATTCCAGCCGGAAGGGGCCGCCGCAGGCCCGGGCGGTGTCGAAGGCGTCGGCTGCGGCCCGCCGGTCGTCAGGATGGACCGCGTCGAGCCAGCCGAAGCCCGCGCCCTGCGCCGGCGCCTGCCCCGTGAAGCCGTACCAGGCGCGGTTGAGATAGGTGCAGGCGCCGGTCGCATCCGTCACCCACATCATCACCGGCGCGTGATCCGCCATGGTGCGGAAGCGCGCCTCGCTCTCGCGCAGGGCCGCCTCGGCGCGCACCCGCCCCGTCGTCTCCGCGACGATGCAGAGCACGCCGCCCACCGTGGCGTCCGGCATCCGCACCGGCGAGTAGGAGATGTCGAAATGGACGGTCTCGCCGAAGCCGTGCCGCTCGATGTAGAAGGGCCGGCTCTCGGCGAAGACCGTCTCGCCGGTCTCGCGCACCCGGCGCAGCAGCGGCTCCAGATCGTCCCAGAGTTCGGACCAGTTCTCCCGGGCGGGGCGGCCGAGGGCGCGCGGGTGCTTGCTCCCGATCGTGGGCGCGTAGGCGTCGTTGTAGAGCGCCACGTAGTCCGGGCCCCAGAACAGCACAATCTGGGCGTGCGCCGGCAGCATCAGGCCGACCGTCGCCGTGAGGACCGCAGGCCAGCGCGCCGGGATCCCGAGAGGCGAATCCGACCAGTCCCGCTCCGCGATGAGCGTGCCGAGGGCGCCACCGCCGACCAGCCACGGCGCGCCCGCCTCAGCCGCCATGGGAGCGCGTCCCCTCGCACGCCGTCATGGGCGGCCTTCGCCGGGACGGGCCTGTCGGGAGCGGCATCTGCTTCGATCCTCCCGCCTCGGTCCGCACCATCGCGGCCTCGGTCCGGTCGCCTCGGCGAGCCAGGGCCGGCTTGAGACTTTCCCCAGGGAAGATAGCGCGGCCCGTCGCGGGAGCCAGGATCGATCGCGCCTCGGATGAGGCGCCGGCACGCCCGCGCCTCATCCGCCGAGATGTCCGGCCTGCGGCGGGGCTTTCACGGAACGCCGCGCGGCACCGTCCCGATACCCCCGCCCCGGGTCATCGAGGGCGATGATCGGCACCAGATGGGCGAGGAGCGCGCCCGTGGCGTAGAACTTCTGCCCGCGCACCACCACGTGGTCGCCGTGATCGGTGAAGCGGTGGCGACGTCGGCCGCGCGCTTCGTGCCCCTCTCCGAGAAGGCATTGCCGAAGCGCGTGCCGCGCAGCACCTCGCCGAACCGCAGCGTCTGCCAGTCGGGCTCGGACACCGTGCGGATCGCCGCCACGATGCCGAGATGGTTCTGGGCGATCTGGCCGATCGACGGATCGGCGGCCGAGACGATGGCGATGACCTGGGCCAGCGTCCGGTAGGACACCTCGGGCCCGCCGTGAGCGCGCGGCACGTTGATCGACCACAGGCCGCTCTGGGAGAAGGCGTCGAACTCGGCGAGCGGGCGGGCCTTCGCCCGGTCGCGCTCGGCGGCGCCACGCCGGAGATTGTCGGCCAGCTCCCGCGCCACGCTGAGCGCCTCCGAAAAGAAAGCGACGTGCTTTTTTCGGCGGTTCCGGGGAAGGGCCTCCCCGGCTCCGGCTTGCCGGGAGAAGGCTCCGTTGCGTGCCTGCACCCGTCTTTTCGAAAAGTCGATTCCTGCCTCCGGCTTCGCCGGATCGTTCTTTAAACCGTACAGCGCCTTGTCTGTGCCGGGCCCGGCAGCATAGCCCGACCCGGATCGCCGCGAGGGACTTTCGTGATGGGAGACCAACGCGCCGAAGGGGAACTTGCTTCTCCGATCGGCGGCCCGAATAGGCACAATGATCTCCGAAGGCTCGTTCTTTCAAAGGAACATTTCATTGACCTCCGGCGGGTTCTGGCGGAGCATTCGGCCTCGTTCGACGGCCCCGTCACCGGGTGGGCGGCCCGGCGGCGCGCCCGCACCCCTCCACGCAGCGGAACCCTCTTCATGACGCGTCCGAAACTCGTCGGCTTCAGCGCCAACCTGCAGCGCCCCTCGAAGACCCGTACCCTCGTCGAGGCGATCGCCGAGGAGACCGCCGCCCGGATCCCCGTCGAGATCCGCCTCTACGACGTGGTCGATGCCGGGCCGGGCCTCGGTTCCGCGTGGTCGCGCGGCGATCTCCCGCTGCCGGCGCGCCGCATCGTCGAGGAGATCGAGGAGGCGGACGGCCTGATCGTCGGCTCGCCGGTCTACAAGGGCGCCTATACGGGGCTGTTCAAGCACGTCTTCGACTTCGTCGATCCGGCCGCCCTGGTGAACAAGCCCGTCGCCATCGCGGCGACCGGCGGGGGCGCCCGTCACGCCCTCGTGGTCGAGCACGCCTTCCGGCCGCTCTTCGGCTTCTTCTCGGCGCTCGCGCTGCCGACCGCGGTCTACGCGTCGGATCCGGACTTCCGCGACGGCGCCCTCGTCGATGCGGGCATCCGGGCGCGGGTGGGCGACGCCGCGGGCCAGCTCGCCGCCCTGCTCGGCCAAGCCGCCGCGAGTGCCGCCGCGAGCGCCCGGGGGCCGGAGCTGCGCGCCGCCGGAGCCGGCCGGTGATCGGCCCGTCCACCCCGTTTGCCGGTGCGGTGCGGCTCCGGCCCACCCGCAACGGCTGAGATCCGCCGATGCCGCGCTCCTCCGTCCTCGATCGGGCCTCGGCCCGCCTGACGCCCTGGCTCGTTCCGGTCCTGGTTCTCGCCGGCTGGCAGGCGGCGAGTTCGCTCGGCCTCGTCTCGAACCGCTTCATGCCCGCGCCCCTCGACGTCGTCGCGGCAGGCGTCCGGCTCGGCCGCACGGGCGAACTCTGGACCAATCTCTGGGTCAGCTTCCTGCGCGCGGCCACCGGCTTCCTGATCGGCGGTGGCATCGGCTTCCTGCTCGGCCTCGCCAACGGCCTGTCGCGGGTCTCCGACCGGCTCACCGACACGACCGTCCAGATGATCCGCAACGTGCCGCATCTGTCGCTGATTCCCCTCGTCATCCTGTGGTTCGGGATCGGCGAGGAGGCGAAGCTGTTCCTGGTGGCCCTGGGCGTGTTCTTCCCGATCTACGCCAACACCCTGCACGGCATCCGCTCGGTCGATCCGCAACTGATCGAGATGGGCCGGGTCTACGGCCTGTCGCGGGGGAGCCTGTTCCTGCGCGTGGTGTTGCCCGGCGCCCTGCCGTCGATCTTCGTGGGCCTGCGCTATGCGCTCGGTATCATGTGGCTGACCCTGATCGTCGCCGAGACGATCTCGGCTTCCTCGGGCCTCGGCTACATGGCCATGCAGGCGCGCGAGTTCATGCTGGTCGACGTCGTCGTGCTGGCGATCCTGATCTACGCCGTGCTCGGCAAGGTCGCGGATGCGCTGACGCGCCGGCTCGAACGCCTCTGCCTGTCCTGGAACCCGGCCTACCGGGCCGCCTGACCTCCCCCTGGCCACATCACGAGCGACCATGACCGCCACCGCCCTGCGCCGCTCCGAATCGGATCTCGCCCCGGCGAGCCCCCGCCGCAGCCTCGACGCGGATCACCCCTCGGCCGCCGGAAACGGCATCGCCGTGACCCTGCGCGGCCTGTCGAAGTCCTTCGACGGCCACACGGTGATCCGCGGCCTCGACCTGCATGTGCCGGCCGGCCAGTTCGTGGCGGTGGTCGGCCGCTCGGGCTGCGGCAAGAGCACCCTGCTGCGCCTCGTCCTTGGCCTCGACACCCCGACCGAGGGCCGCATCGCCCTGGACGCGGCCGCGCGGGAGACCCGGGATCCGCGGCGTCTCAAGCGCATCATGTTCCAGGAGCCGCGCCTGCTTCCTTGGGCGCGGGTGATCGACAACGTCGCGGTGGGGCTCGGCGAGGAGGGCACCCGGGCGGAGCGGCGCGAGCGGGCGCGCGCCGCTCTCGCGGAGGTCGGGCTCGCCGAGAAGGCGGGGCAATGGCCCGCCACCCTCTCGGGCGGGCAGCGCCAGCGCGTGGCCCTCGCCCGGGCCCTCGTCAGCCGGCCCGGGCTCCTCGCCCTCGACGAGCCCCTGGGCGCGCTCGATGCCCTCACCCGCATCGGCATGCAGGACCTGATCGAACGGATCTGGCGGGCGCAAGGCTTCACGGCCCTGCTCGTCACGCACGACGTCGCGGAGGCGGTGGCGCTCGCCGACCGCATCCTGGTGGTCGAGGAGGGCCGCATCGCCCTCGACCTGCGGGTCGACGTGCCCCGGCCGCGCCGCCGGGGCGATCCGGATCTCGCCGCCCTCGAAGGCCGCATCCTTGAGCATCTGCTCGCCGATCAGGCCCTCGTCTGAGCGCCGCGATCCCGCGCGGCGAATTCTATTGGCTTTGCAATCAAGGGAAATGCCATGATGCTCGCCCGGGCAGCCGATGCCCGGGAAGCCGGTCCGGTCTCTGAACGAGCGCAGAGTTCGGCTCCTGCAAGTCTTGCGTTAAGGGCCCCGGAGTCATGGTGGGCCCGCGGGAGACCGGGTCGTGATTGCCTTGCGAGCGCCGAAATCATCCTTGTTCACCGGAAGCGCGAAGGCGGTCCGCTGGTGGGTCGTGCTCGGCGTCCTGGCTCCGCTCGGCATGCTGCTCCTGTCGGCGGTCATGCTGACGATCCTGCGGGCGGATGTGTGGGAGCGGGCCCGGCAAACGGCCGGCAACCTGCTCCAGCTCGTCGCGAGCGATGTCGGCCGCAACGTCGAGATCATCGATCTGTCGCTCTCGTCCATGGTGAGCCGGCTGAAGCTGCCGGCGGTCGTCGCGGCGACGCCCGAGCTGCGCCAGATCATCCTGTTCGACCGGGCCGCCAGCGCGCGGGATATCGGCTCGATCCTCGTCCTCGACAGGCACGGCGACACGGTCCTGGACGCCGCGAGCATTCCGCCCCGGCAACTGAACTTCGCCGATCGCAGGTATTTCCAGATCCATCGGGAGCAGCCGGATCGCGGGCTGTTCATCAGCCGCCCGCTCACCTCGCGGATCTCGGGCGCACGTCTGATCGTGCTCAGCCGGCGCTTGGCGGCGGACGATGGCGACTTCGACGGCATCGTCGTCGGCACCCTGCGGCTCACCCATTTCACGCGGGCCTTCGACCGGCTCGGGCTCGGCCCGGGCGGAGTGATCAGCCTCATCCGTCTCGACGGCATGCAGCTCATGCGGCATCCCGCCACCGCGTCCAACGATGGCGGGACCATCGCGGGCACCCCGCTGCTGAAGCGCCTGCAGGCGGCGGAGAGCGGCCAGTTCGTCATGCCCGATGCGGATGGTGTCGAGCACTATGTCGCGTTCCGGAGGATCGGCGACCTGCCGCTGATCCTCACCGTCGCGCTGCCGGTGGACGGGATCGAGGCGGGCTGGCGCCACCAGGCGCTGGTGATCGGTGCGGTGGTGCTCCTCCTCGGGACCTTGAGCGCCGGTCTCGTCCTGCTGTTCACCCGCGAACTGGCGCGGCGCTCAACCGCCGAGGCCGAGCTGGCCAGGCTCTCGCTCACCGACGCCCTCACCGGCCTGCCGAACCGCCGCCGGTTCGACGCGGCGCTGGAGGTGGCCTGGGCCCAGGCGTGCCGCGACGGCGCGCCGCTCGCGCTGCTGATCATCGATGCCGATCACTTCAAGCGGATCAACGACCGCTACGGCCATCAGGTCGGGGACGAGGTGCTCGCCGGGCTCGCCCAGTGTCTCGCGCGCAGCGCCCGGCGCCCGAGCGATCTCGCCTGCCGGCTGGGGGGTGAGGAATTCGCGATCCTGCTGCCGGGCGTCGAGGGGCCGGGCGCCGGCGCGGTGGCCGCGTCGGTGCATGCGGAGGTGGCGCAGTTCGCGCTTCCGGCCGCGGGCGTCGAGCCGGGCGCGGTCACGGTGAGCATCGGCGCCGCCGTCGCCCGGCCCGGCCTCCCGCCCGCGACGGTGCCCGCGCGGCTCTACGGCGCGGCCGACGCGGCCCTCTACCGCGCCAAGGCGAGCGGCCGGAACAGGACCGAGATCGCGGGCGAGGCGGCCCCGGACCCGCGCCAGGAGATGCAGCGCGTCGCCTGAGGGGCGCGGTTCAGAATTCCAGCGTGACGTCGCCGAGCCCGGTGAGCCGGCCGGCGACCCGCGCGCCCTCGCTCACGAAGATCATGCCCGTGCAGGAGCCCGTGGCGATCACCTCGCCCGCGCGGGGCGGCCGGCCGCTCGTCTCGGCGCAGTGCCGGGCGAGCCAGCCGAGCAGCCGCCGCACGTCGCCCGCCGGGTTGCCGCCGCGGGTGCGGGCGGCCTCCTTGCCGTCGATGGTGAGCACGGCCTCGACCTGACGCAGGTCCAGCATCCGCGGATCGCAGGCGGCCGGCGCGCCGAGCACCAGGGCGCCGTGGCTCTGCAGGTCGGCGAGCCGGGCGAGGGGATCGGCCGCCTGCCAATCCGCCAGGCGCGACTCCACCACCTCGATGAGCGGGAGCACGGCCTCCACCGCCGCCAGGGGATCCGCCTCATCCGGGGAGAGGTCCCGGCCGAGCCGCAGGCCGACCTCCACCTCCAGGCCGCGCACGCGCCAGCCCGCGCCGCGCAGCACGGCACCCGAGGCGAGGATCCCGGTGGCGGGCAGCGGCGCCCCGCTGACCGTTGCGTCCGGCCCCTTCGCACCCACCTTCCAGCCGCCGACGGCCCCGAGCGCGGCGATCGTGCGGGCCTGCACCGCGTAGGCCTCCGCCGCATCCCGCGGCAGCGCGCGCCGCCAGGGGAGGGGAGCGCCCGACCGGGCGGCGAGGAGCAGCCCGGCGATGGCATCGGGCGTGGGGCGCGTCAGGTCGTCCATGGGTTCTCTTCCGGCTCAGGCCGCCGCCCGCACCTTCTCGACGTCGATCACCGGGCCGGCGGCGGTCATCCGCTCGCGGGCGACCAAGCGGTCTCCGGGCTCGAACACGCCGAGCGCCACGTCGCGGTCGGGCAGAACCACCGTCGCGTTCTTGTTCACGAAGACGATGACGTGCCGCTTCTGGGCCAGGGAGGCGACGGCCCAGCGCTTGAGCTGAGCGTAGTAGGGGGCGCGGCGCCACGCGCCGGCCTGGCCCGGATCGACCTGCACGTTGAGGAAGCGCGTCACCGGATCGAGGGTGAGCACCATCTTGGCGCGGTCGGGCTTCCATTCGGGGCCGAGCCAGTGCTCGGTCATCCAGAGGCAGTGGAAGGCCCGGCAATGGTCGGGGCGCTCCGCGTGGATGCCGCAGCCCCGCCCGCTGACGGCGTGGCGGCACCACGTGCCGGCGACGCTCTCCACCGCGGGCACGTCGAAGACCTTGCAGCACAGGGTGCAGGGGCCGCAGCTGCGGCCGGGGGCGGGGTGGGAGGCGATCTGGGCCGGGTCGATCATGCGGTCGGAAATCGGATTGCGCGGGGCTGCCTTGGTGCCGGGGCATCGCGCCGCTAGTGTGGCGGACGTGCGGATCACCCGCCGACGGGGCTCCCCCGCCCGTCGAGCCTCCGAGGAAAGCACCGACGATGCTCTCGAACCTCGCCGCCCGCGACGTCGAAACCCTGATCCACCCCTACACCAACCTCGCGCTGTTTCGCGAATCCGGGCCGCTGGTGCTGGAGCGCGGCCACGGCGTCTGGGTCTACGACACGGATGGGCGCCCCTATATCGAAGGCATGGCGGGGCTGTGGTGCACGGCGCTCGGCTATTCCAACGAGGAGCTGGTCGAGGCCGCCCGCGAGCAGATGGCGCGTCTGCCCTTCACGCATCTCTTCTCCGGCCGCAGCCACGATCCGGCGATCGAACTCGCCGAGTTGATCAAGGAGCAGGCGCCGATCCCGGTCTCGAAGGTGTTCTTCACCTCCTCGGGCTCCGAGGCCAACGACACCCAGGTCAAGCTGACGTGGTATCTCAACAACGCCCTCGGCCGCCCGCGCAAGAAGAAGATCATCGCGCAGACCAAGGGCTATCACGGCGTCACCGTCGCCGCGGCCTCGCTCACCGGCCTGCCGGCCAACCACGCCGACTGGGACCTGCCCCTGCCGGGCTTCCTGCACGCGCCCTGCCCGCATCACTACCGGGGGGCACAGCCGGGCGAGAGCGAGGAGGATTACTCCGCGCGCCTCGCCGCCGAGCTCGACGCCCTCATCCAGCGGGAGGATCCCGACACGGTGGCGGCCTTCATCGCCGAGCCGGTGCTGGGGGCGGGGGGCGCGATCGTGCCGCCGCAGGGCTATTACGCGGCGATCCAGGCCGTCCTCGCCGCCTACGACATCCGCTTCATCGCCGACGAGGTGATCTGCGGGTTCGGACGCCTCGGCACGTGGTTCGGCGCCGAGACCATGGGCATGCGCCCGCACAGCCTCTCCTTCGCCAAGGCCGTGACCTCGGCCTACATGCCGCTCGGCGGCCTCACCGTTGAGGAGCCGCTCTACCAGGCGATGCTCGACGAGAGCCGCAAACTCGGCACCTTCGGGCACGGCACCACCTATTCGGGGCATCCGGTCGCCTGCGCGGTCGCCATCAAGGCCCTGGAGATCTACCGGCGCGACCGGCTGGTCGAGGGGGCGGCCGAGAAGGCGCCGCTGTTCCAGCGCCGGCTCACCGCCCTCGCCGCGCATCCCCTCGTCGGGGAGGCGCGCGGCATCGGCCTCATCGGCGGCCTGGAGATCGTCGCCGACAAGGCGACGAAGACCCAGTACGACCCCAAGGCGGGCGTCGCCGCCCGCTGCGTCGCCTTCGCGCAAGGCGAGGGGCTGATCATCCGCTCGCTGGCGGGAGACCGGCTGGCGATCTGCCCGCCCCTCGTCATCGCCCCCGACGAGATCGAGACACTGTTCGACCGCCTCGGGCGGGCCCTCGACCGCACGGCGGAGTGGATCCGCCAGGAAGGATTGACGGCGGCCTGAGCGGAACCGGTCTCCGCCCAGAGCGCTTCCCGCCGAAATGGATCCCGGTTCGGCGAAAGGAAGCGCGTCACAAAGGTTGAGAGCCGCAACCGATCGCAACGCGATCGGGCGCTGCTCCGGCAACGCCATCGACCGGATGCATTGTTCATCCGCCGTCCATCTCTGGGGCAGGGCGCGCCTGCGTCTTGCCCCGGCCGGGCCGCAATGGCGCCCGACCGCCGTCCCGATCGGCCGCTCTACCGAGGGGACCGGCCGCGCGAGGCCGAGGTGACGAGAGGATCGATCCCGATGGTGTCGCAAGCGCAGAGCTCCGGTGCCGCCGAGACCCGCCCGACGAGTCGTCCGAGCGGGGCCGGCGTGGCGGCAGGCTTTCGCCCCCTGGCCTTGCCCGCCCTCGCCGCGGCGACCCGGATCGTCGGAAAATCGGCGAGAACGGCGCCGAAGGCGCCTCCGGCACGCTTCCACGAACACGACATCGTCGATTGAGCGGGGTTTCCGACCGGAGCTTGATGGGATCTTAACCGGTCGACCGCCTCATTCCCCCGCGCGGCGGATGCCCTGCCATCCGCCGGCCGGAGCGTGCCCCATCGCAGGGGATGCCGGTTCGGCATCGGCACGCGCGAGCAACCAGATCTCAGGGGCCGCATCGATGCTGATCATGCCGAGCCGCCGACAGGTGTTGGCGGGCGCCGCCGGGCTGGCGGCGCTCGGCGGCTCCACGGGCGCCTACGCCTTCGCGATCGAGCCGGGCTGGCGCCTCGTGGTCACCGCCTACGCGCCGCGGCCCGCGAACTGGCCCGCCGGCCTCAAGCTGCGGATCGCCGCGCTCGCCGATTTCCACATCGGCGAGCCCTGGATGTCGCTGGCGCGGGTCGAGGCGATCGTGGCGGCGACGAATGCCCTCAACCCGGATCTGATCCTGCTGCTCGGCGACTATCCGGGCGCGCGGCCGATCGCGGCCCGCAAGGTGCCGCTGCCGGATTTCGCCCGTACCGTCTCGGCCCTGCGCGCGCCGCTGGGCGTCCACGCGGTCCTCGGCAACCACGATTGGTGGGATGATGCCGCCGCGCAGGCGAGCCACCGCGGCCCGGTCGAGGCCCGGCGCGCGCTGGAGGCGCAGGGCATCCCGGTCCTGGAGAACGCCGCCTTGCGTCTGGTGCAGGACGGGCGGCCGTTCTGGCTCGCCGGTCTCGCCGACCAGGAGCCCTTCGTGCCGCAGGGCAGCATGCGCAGCCTCGCCGACCTGCCCACCACCCTGGCGCAGATCACCGACGACGCCCCCGTGATCCTGATGGCGCACGAGCCCGACATCTTCCCGAAGGTCCCGGACCGGGTGGCGCTGACCCTCTCGGGCCACACCCATGGCGGGCAGGTCCGGATCCTCGGCTACTCGCCGGTCACGCCCTCGCGGTACGGCCAGCGCTACGTCTACGGCCACGTGGTCGAGAAGGGCCGCCACCTCGTCGTCTCGGGCGGTCTCGGCCTCAGCCGGATCCCGGTGCGCTTCGGCGTGCCGCCGGAGATCGTGCTGGTCGATCTCGCGGGGGCGGCCGGCCTCCACGCCTGAGTGAAGGCCGGCCCCGCGCGTCAGAGCGGGATGTTGTCGTGCTTCTTCCAGGGCTGCTCGCTCTCCTTGGTGCGCAGCATGGCGAGCGCCCGCGCCACCCGGCGGCGCGTGGAATGCGGCATGATCACCTCGTCGATGTAGCCCCGCTCCGCCGCCACGAAGGGCGACATGAAGCGCTCCTCGTACTCGGCCGTGCGCGCCGCGATCTTCTCCGGGTCGCCCAGGTCCTGGCGGAAGATGATCTCGACGGCGCCCTTGGCGCCCATCACGGCGATCTGCGCGGTCGGCCAGGCGTAGTTCACGTCCCCGCCCACATGCTTGGAGGCCATCACGTCGTAGGCGCCGCCGAAGGCCTTGCGGGTGATGATGGTGACGAGCGGCACCGTCGCCTGGCTGTAGGCGAACAGCAGCTTGGCGCCGTGCTTGATCAGGCCGCCATATTCCTGGGCGGTGCCCGGCAGGAAGCCCGGCACGTCCACGAAGGTCACCAGCGGAATGCCGAAGGCGTCGCAGAAGCGCACGAAGCGCGCCGCCTTGCGGGAGGCGTCCGCGTCGAGCACCCCGGCCAGCACCATCGGCTGGTTGGCCACGATGCCCACCGTGCGCCCCTCGATGCGCCCGAAGCCCGTGATGATGTTGCGCGCGAACGCCGCCTGGATCTCGAAGAAGTCGCCCTCGTCCACCACCCGGCGGATCAGTTCGCCCATGTCGTAGGGCTTGTTCGGGTTGTCCGGGATCAGGGTGTCGAGGCTCTTGTCGAGCCGCAGGGGATCGTCGAAGCTCTCGATCTCCGGCACGCCCTCGAGGTTGTTGGCCGGCAGGAAGTCCATCAGGCGCCGGATCTGGAGCAGCGCCTCGACGTCGTTCTCGTAGGAGCCGTCCGCGATCGAGGACTTGGTGGTGTGGACCTTGGCGCCGCCGAGTTCCTCGGCCGTGACCACCTCGTTGGTCACGGTCTTGACCACGTCGGGGCCGGTCACGAACATGTAGCTGGTGTCGCGCACCATGAAGATGAAGTCGGTCATGGCGGGCGAGTAGACGTCGCCGCCCGCGCAAGGTCCCATGATCACCGAGATCTGCGGGATCACCCCGGAGGCGAGCACGTTGCGCTTGAAGACCTCGCCGTAGCCGCCGAGGGCGGCGACGCCCTCCTGGATGCGGGCGCCACCGGCATCGAACAGGCCGATGATCGGCGCGCGCATCTTGAGGGCCATGTCCTGGACCTTGATGATCTTCTGGGCGTGCGCCTCCGAGAGCGAGCCGCCGAAGACCGTGAAGTCCTTGGAGAAGATGAAGACGGCACGGCCGTTGATGGTGCCCCAGCCGGTGATGACACCGTCGCCGGGGATCTTCTGGTTCTCCATGCCGAAGTCGTTCGAGCGGTGCTGCACGAACATGTCGAATTCCTCGAACGAGCCGCTGTCGAGGAGGAGTTCGATGCGCTCCCGGGCCGTGAGCTTGCCGCGCTTGTGCTGCGCCGCCACTCGGCTCTCGCCGCCGCCGAGCCGGGCCTGCGCGCGCCGCTGGTCCAGCCGTTCGAGGATATCCTTCATGGTGCCTGCCGCCTGTGTTCGTCCGGCGCCCTCAGCCTGCAAGGCTTGGCGGTATTCGGGAAAGGCGGCTCTAGCACGCGGCCGCGGTGCCGCAAAACCGGCCGGAAGGGGGAAGCCCGGGACATCCGGACGCCGGGCTTCCCGGTCAGGAGGCCGGCCGCCGGTCGCTCTCGCGGGCGAGCCGCAGCAGGTACTGGCCGTAGGCGGTCTTGGCGAAGAGCTGGCCGCGTGCGGTGACCTGCTCGGCCGGGATCCAGCCCTGCTGGAACGCGATCTCCTCCAGGCAGGCCACCTGCATGCCCTGCCGGCGCTGGATCACCCGCACGAACTCGCCGGCTTCGAGCAGGCTGTCATGGGTGCCGGTGTCGAGCCACGCGTAGCCGCGCGACATGCATTCCACCTGGAGCTGTCCGCGCTCCAGATAGGCTTGATTGACGTCGGTGATCTCGAGTTCGCCGCGGGCCGAGGGCTTCACCGCCGCCGCGATGTCGATCACCTGATTGTCGTAGAAGTACAGGCCCGTCACCGCCCAGGTCGATTCCGGCTCCTTGGGCTTCTCGACGAGCTTCGTCGGCCGGCCCTGGGCATCGAGGTTCACGACGCCGTAGGCCTCCGGCTGATCGACGTGGTAGGCGAATACCGTCGCGCCCTGTTCGCGCGCCCGCGCCCGGCGGACCAGCTCCTGCAGGCCGGCTCCGAAGAACAGGTTGTCGCCGAGGATCAGCGCCACCGGATCGGTGCCGACGAACTCGCGGCCGATGATGAAGGCCTGGGCCAGCCCCTCGGGCTTGGGCTGCAACGCGTAGGAGAAGTTCACGCCGAACTGCTCGCCCGTGCCGAACAGCCGCTTGTAGTTGTCGAGGTGCTCGGGGCTCGAGATGATCAGGATGTCGCGGATCCCGGCCAGCATCAGCACCGACACGGGATAGTAGATCATCGGTTTGTCGTAGATCGGCAGCAGCTGCTTGTTGATGGCCAGCGTCGCCGGGTGCAGACGGGTGCCGGATCCGCCGGCGAGCACGATGCCCTTCATCAAAGGTCTCCTCAGGCCGGTTTCGCCGGGCCGATCAGGCGGTCGAGAATGTCGTCGAGAGCCGCTTGCCAGGGGCGCGGCGCGATGCCGAAGTCGCGCGTCAGCGTCTCGGTCGAGAGCTCCGAATTGGCCGGGCGCCGGGCGGGGGTGGGATAGGCGGCGGTCGGGATCGGCTCCACCGGCACCCCACGGGCGCCGCGGGCCCGCGCTCCCGCCATGATGGCCCGCGCGAACGCGCACCACGTCGTCGCGCCGGCATTCACGCAGTGATAGGTGCCGGTCGGGCTCGACGGGTCGTCCGCGAGGCGCAACGCGATGGTGGCGAGCGCCGCGGCGAGGTCGGCGGCGGAGGTCGGGCAGCCGTGCTGGTCGTCCACCACCGTGAGGCCGTCGCGCTCGCCGGCGAGCCGCAGCATCGTCTTGACGAAATTGCCCCGGTGCGGGCTGACCACCCAGGCCGTGCGCACCACCGCGTGGCGCGGATTGCCGGTGCGCACCGCGAGTTCGCCCGCAGCCTTGCTCGCGCCGTAGACGCTCGTCGGCCGGATCGGCGCATCGGTGGCGTAGGCGCCCGTGCCGCTGCCATCGAAGACGTAGTCGGTCGAGACCTGCACCAGCGGGATGCCTGCCCGGGCGGTGGCGGCGGCGATGTAGGCGGGCGCCAGCGCGTTGAGGCGCCACGCCGCGCCGATCTCGCTCTCGGCCTTGTCCACCGCCGTGTAGGCGGCGGTGTTGATCGCCGCCGCGTAGGGCCGCTCGGCGATCGCCGCCGCCACCGCGGCTTCATCGGTGATGTCGAGGGCGTCGCGGGCGGGGGCGTGGACCGTCACGCCCTCCGGCCAAGCGAGGTCCCGCAGCTCGGTGCCGACCTGGCCGCCGCCGCCCAGGACGAGGATCGCGCGGGTCATGCTTCAGCCCGTCAGCCCGAGGCGCTCGCCCGTGTAGCGGCCCTCCCGGATCGGCTGCCACCAACCCTGGTTGTCGAGGTACCACCGCACCGTGTCCTCCAGCGCCTGCTCGAAGCTGCGCGTCGGCTGCCAGCCCACCTCGCGCTCCGCCTTGCTCGGGTCGATCGCGTAGCGCCGGTCGTGGCCCGGACGGTCCGTCACGAAGCTGATCAGCCGCTCGTGCGGACCGGCCTCCGGCCGCAGCCGGTCGAAGATCGCGCACAGCGTCTTCACCACCGCGAGGTTGTTGCGCACCGAGCGCCCGCCCAGCAGGTAGGTCTCGCCGAGCCGGCCCTTCTCCAGCACCGCCACCAGGCCGCGCGCGTGATCCTCGACGTGGATCCAGTCGCGCTCGTTCTGCCCGTCCCCGTAGACCGGCAGCGGCTTGCCCTCGAGGGCGTTGAGGATCATCAGCGGGATCAGCTTCTCGGGGAAGTGCCGCGGCCCGTAATTGTTCGAGCAGTTCGTCACCAGCACCGGCAGCCCGTAGGTCTCGTGCCAAGCCCGCGCGAGGTGGTCGGAGGCCGCCTTCGAGGCGGAGTAGGGCGAGCGCGGATCGTAGCGGCTCTCCTCGGTGAAGAAGCCGTCCGGGGGCAGCGAGCCGTAGACCTCGTCGGTGGAGACGTGCAGGAAGCGGAAGCCGTCCTTCTCCGCCCCCGCGAGCCGGCCGTAATGGGCGCGCGCGGCTTCCAGCATCACCTGGGTGCCGACCACGTTGGTGCGGATGAAGGCGGCCGGCCCGGTGATCGAGCGGTCGACGTGGCTCTCGGCGGCGAGGTGCATCACCGCCTGCGGCCGGAACTCGGCGAAGAGCGCGTTCACCCGCTCCGCGTCGCAGATGTCGGCCTCGGCGAACCGATGGCGCGGGTCGTCCTTGAGCGCCCGCAGCGAAAGGGGATTGGCCGCGTAGGTGAGGGCGTCGAGGGTGAGGACGTCGTGGCCGAGATCCTGGACGAGGTGGAGGACCAGGGCCGAGCCGATGAAGCCGCAGCCGCCCGTGACGAGGATGCGCATGGGTGAGGGATCTCCGTTCGGGGCGTCAGAAGCGGGCGGGCAGTTCGGCGAGCCGGGGCGCGATCCTGTCCTTGTCGGAGAGGACGGCCTCATCCGGGGCGACGGGCCAGTCGATGCCGAGGTCGGGATCGTTCCAGAGCAGGTTGCCGTCGTGCTCGCGGCTGTAATAGCCGCCCGCGACCTTGTAGGCGACCATGGTGTCGGGCGTCAGCGTGCAGAAGGCGTGGCCGAAGCCGATGGGAATGAAGAGCTGGTGGCCGTTCTCGGCGTCGAGGCGCACGGCGACGTGGCGGCCATAGGTCGGGGAGGCGCGGCGGAGATCCACGGCGACGTCGAGAATGGCGCCGGCGATGACGCGCACCAGCTTGGCCTGGGCGTGGGGCGGGGTCTGGAAATGGATGCCGCGCACCGTGCCCCGATGCGCGGAGAAGGACTGGTTGTCCTGGATGAAGGCGTCGGTGATGCCGGCCCGGGCGAGGATGTCGGCGCGGAAGGTCTCGGAGAACCAGCCGCGGTCGTCGCCGAACCGCTTGGGGATCACCAGCTTCACGTCCGGGATCGACTGCTCCACCACCTGCATGCGTCACGCTCTCCATCTATTCTGGCGTCGGCTACGCGATGCCCATCGCCGTTCCGAGAGGCGACCGTGTCCCAGTTGCGTCGACGCGCCAGGCTCCGAGTATACGGGCAGGCCCCTAGAGGTTGATGATCAATCTGACAAGCCGGCAGAGATCCGGATCTCGTCTCGATCGAGGCTGACGCTTCATCGTCAGCGATGGCCAAAGTCTCGGCGCGGTGCCGTATGATCTTGCCAGTATTGCACAATCAGGCAGCCGCGAGGGCTGCCTCGATCGCATCCAGGGCCGCCTGGGCCGCCGCCCCGTCCGGACCGCCGGCCTGGGCCATGTCGCGGCGTCCACCGCCGCCCTTGCCGCCGAGCCGCTCCGAGCCCGCACGCACCAGGGCGACCGCGTCGAATCGGTCGGTGAGGTCGTCCGTCACGCCGACGACGAGGCCCGCCTTGCCGTCCTCCGCCACGCCGACGATCGCGACGATCCCGGAACCCAGCCGCTTCTTGCCCTCGTCCGCGAGGCTCTTCAGGTCGCGCATCTCCACGCCTTGCACGGCGCGTGCCATCAGCTTGACGCCACTGATCTCGCGCACCGGATCCTCGCCCGTGCCGCCGCCGCCCATGGCGAGCTTGCGCCGGGCCTCGGCCAGTTCGCGCTCCAGCCGGCGCCGGTCCTCGATCACGGCGGCGAGCCGCTCGGGCGCCTCCGCGGGCGGCACCTTGAGCAGGCCCGCCACGGCGGCGAGGCGGCGGCTCTCCTCGGCGAGGTGGCGGCGCGCCGCGTCCCCGGTCATGGCCTCGATGCGGCGGACGCCCGAGGCCACCGCGCTCTCGCCCAGCACCGTGATGACGCCGATCTCGCCGGTGCGCCCCACATGGGTGCCGCCGCAGAGTTCCACCGAGAAGGCTTTCGGACGACCGTCCTCGGTGCGGTCCTCGCCCATCGAGACCACCCGCACCTCGTCGCCGTACTTCTCGCCGAAGAGGGCGCGGGCGCCGGTGGCGATGGCGTCGTCGACGGCCATCAGCTTCGTCACCACCGGGGTGTTCTGCAGGAGGATGCGGTTCGCGATCTCCTCGACGGCCGCGACCTCCGCGTCGTTCATCGGCTTGGGATGGCTGAAGTCGAAGCGCAGGCGGTCCGGCGAGACGAGGGAGCCCTTCTGGGCGACGTGGTCGCCGAGGGTCTGCCGCAGCGCCTCGTGCAGGAGATGCGTCGCCGAGTGATGGGAGCGGATCGCCGCGCGGCGGGCGTGATCCACCTTCAGCTCGACCGCCTGCCCGCCCGTGAGCCGCCCCTCCTCCACGGTGACGTGATGCACGAAGAGGTCGCCGAGCTTCTTCTCGGTGCCGGTCACCCGCACGCGCAGGCCCGGCCCGGTGACGAGGCCCGTGTCGCCGACCTGGCCGCCCGATTCGCCGTAGAACGGCGTCTGGCTCACCACGAGGAGGCCGTCCTCGCCGGTCTCCAGCGCCTCGACCTCGACGCCGCCCTTCACCAGCGCGGTGACCACGCCCTCCGCGGTCTCCGCCTCGTAGCCGAGGAACTCGGTGGCGCCCACGCGCTCGCGCAGCGCGAACCACAGGGTCTCGGTGGCGGCCTCGCCCGATCCCGACCACGCGGCGCGGGCCGCGGCGCGCTGGCGCTCCATGGCGGCGCTGAAGCCCTCGGTGTCGACGCCGATGCCGCGGGACTTGAGCGCGTCCTGCGTCAGGTCGAGGGGGAAGCCGTAGGTGTCGTAGAGGGTGAACGCGGTCTCGCCCGAGAGCTTCTGCCCCTCCGAGAGGTCGCGGGTCTCGGCGTCGAGGATCGAGAGGCCACGCTCCAGGGTCCGGCGGAAGCGGGTCTCCTCCAGGCGCAGCGTCTCGCTGATCAGCGCCTCGGCGCGCACCAGCTCCGGATAGGCCTGGCCCATCTCGCGCACCAGCACCGGCACGAGGCGGTACATCATCGGGTCGCGGGCGCCGAGCAGCTGGGCATGGCGCATGGCCCGGCGCATGATCCGGCGCAGCACGTAGCCGCGGCCCTCGTTGCCCGGCAGCACGCCGTCGGCGACGAGGAACGAGGCGGCGCGCAGGTGGTCGGCGATGACCCGGTAGGAGGCGGTCTGCGCCCCCTCGGGCGGACGGCCGACCTGATGGGCGACCGCATCGATCAGGCTGCGGAACAGGTCGGTGTCGTAGTTGCTCTTCACGCCCTGGAGGATCGCCGCCATGCGCTCCAGGCCCATGCCGGTGTCGATCGAGGGCCGCGGCAGGCTGAGCCGGTTGCCCGGCTCGATCTGCTCGTACTGCATGAACACGAGGTTCCAGAATTCGAGGAAGCGGTCGCCGTCCTCGTCCGGGCTGCCGGGCGGGCCGCCCCACAGCTCCGGGCCCTGGTCGATGAAGATCTCCGAGCACGGCCCGCAGGGGCCGGTATCGCCCATCTGCCAGAAGTTGTCGGAGGTGCCGATGCGGATGATGCGGTCGTCGGAGAAGCCCGCGATCTTGCGCCACAGGGCCGCCGCGTCCTCGTCGTCCGCGTAGACCGTGACCAGCAGGCGCTCCTTGTCGATCCCGAACTCCTTCGTCACGAGGTTCCAGGCCAACTCGATCGCCAGCGGCTTGAAATAGTCGCCGAACGAGAAATTGCCGAGCATCTCGAAGAAGGTGTGGTGGCGCGCCGTGTAGCCGACGTTGTCGAGGTCGTTGTGCTTGCCGCCGGCGCGCACGCATTTCTGCGCCGTGACCGCGCGCTGGTAGGGCCGCTTCTCCACGCCGGTGAAGACGTTCTTGAACTGCACCATGCCGGCGTTCGTGAACATCAGGGTCGGGTCGTTGCGCGGGACCAGCGGCGAGGACGCCACGATGTCGTGGCCGTGCTTGGCGAAGTAGTCGAGGAAGGTCGACCGGATCTCGTTGACGCCGCTCATCGGGTGAAGACTCGTGCGGTTGGGTGACGGGCGAGAAGGGCTCGGCCCGGAGTGCCGCTCACGGAACGCCCGCCCGCGCCCGGAGCGGAGCCGGCGACGGAGGTTGCGTGAGGAGCACGGAAGGGCTCGCGCCCGCTGTCTTAGTCACGCGGCCCCCCCGTGTCGAGGCGGCGGCCTCCGCTATGTCGGATCGGGCGGCCAAGGGACGGCCAAGCCGCCGGGCCTGCTGGAGATTCGCCCATGATGCCGATCGAGATCCGCCTCCTCGCCTATGCGGTGCTGCTCGGCTTCGCACACATCGTGGCGGCTTCCGCCGCCGGGCTGACGCAGCGGGGCGGCCTGACCTGGGCGGCGGGCAACCGGGAGACGCAGACGCCGGTCACCGGGGCGGCGGGCCGGCTGGAGCGGGCCTCGAAGAACTTCTTCGAGACCTTCCCGCTCTTCGCCACCCTGGTGCTCGCGGCGGCGGCGATCGGCCGGCACAACACGGCGGTGGTGCTGGGGTCTCATCTCTACTTCTGGGCGCGGCTCGTCTACCTGCCGGTCTACGGCTTCGGCATCCCGATGATCCGCACGCTGATCTGGGGCGTGGCGATGGTCGGGATCGCCTTCGTGTTCGTGGGGCTGTTCACCAAGATCGGCCCCTTCGTGCGCTGAACCCCCGGCACGACGAGGCCCGCCGCGATGTCTCGCGGCGGGCCTCGGACGCTGTCGATCGCGCGCGGATCAGGCGTCGCCCTCGTCCAGATCATCGGCGGTCGGAACCGCGTTCTCGAGGATCTTGTCGGCGACGAGGCCCATGTTCTGGCGGATCGCCATCTCGATGCGGTTGGCGATGTCGGGATTGTCGCGCAGGAAGCCCTTGGAGTTCTCGCGGCCCTGGCCGAGGCGCTGGCTGTCGTAGGAGAACCACGCTCCCGACTTCTCGACGATGCCGGCCTTCACGCCGAGGTCGATCAGCTCGCCGACCTTCGACACGCCCTCGCCGAACATGATGTCGAACTCGACCTGCTTGAAGGGCGGCGCCACCTTGTTCTTGACGACCTTGACCCGGACGCTGTTGCCGATCGGCTCGTCGCGGTCCTTCAGGGTCGAGACGCGGCGGATGTCGAGGCGGACCGAGGCGTAGAACTTCAGCGCGTTGCCGCCCGTTGTGGTCTCGGGGCTCCCGTACATCACGCCGATCTTCATCCGGATCTGGTTGATGAAGATCACCATGCAGTTCGAGCGCGAGATCGAGCCCGTGAGCTTGCGCAGGGCCTGGCTCATCAGGCGGGCCTGGAGGCCCGGCTGCTGGTCGCCCATCTCGCCCTCGATCTCGGCGCGCGGCGTCAGCGCGGCCACCGAATCGACCACCAGCACGTCGATGGCGCCCGAGCGCACCAGCGTGTCGGTGATCTCCAGGGCCTGCTCGCCGGTATCGGGCTGCGAGATCAGCAGGTCGTCGAGGTTCACCCCGAGCTTGCGGGCATAGACCGGATCGAGCGCGTGCTCGGCATCCACGAAGGCGCAGACGCCGCCCTTCTTCTGGGCCTCGGCGATCGTGTGCAGCGCGAGCGTCGTCTTGCCCGAGGATTCCGGGCCGTAGATCTCGATCACCCGCCCGCGCGGCAGGCCGCCGACGCCGAGCGCGATGTCGAGCCCCAGCGAGCCGGTGGAAATGGTCTCGACCTCCTGCACCTTGTCGCCCTTGCCCAGGCGCATGATCGAGCCCTTGCCGAAGGCGCGCTCGATCTGGGCGAGCGCGGCATCGATCGCCTTCGACTTGTCTTTATCCATGGTCGGGTTTTCCACCAGTCGCAGCGAGGACTGAGCCATCTGAACGGTCCTTATGGCACGGGGTCGGAGGGATTCTCAATGCGCGCGGTCCTCTGCATGTACTTGTTTTGTTCTCATTCGGCAAGGGTGGCTGGGGAGAACTTCGGCACGATGGGCGGTTTGGCGCAGGTGACCTGCGGGGCGTGAGCGGCCCGGGAGGGGCGGGACCGGGACTGCGATCCGGCCCCGCTCGCGCTCAGCGGCAGGGCGGCTGGCCCGGATGGCCGCAGGACCGCCCGGCTCCGGGCTGCGCTCCCGGTCCCGGATGGGGCGCCGCCGGCTGCGGGCGCTGCTGCATCATCTGCTGCTGCCGTGCCGCCTGAGCGGCTGCCTGCTGGCGGGCCGCGGCCTGCTGGGCGGCCTGCTGCTGGCGTTGGGCCGCGGCGGCCGCCTGTTGGGCCTGCTGCTGGCGCTGCATCATCATCTGTTGCTGCATCTGCTGCTGCCGGGCGGCCTGGGCGGCTGCCTGCTGGCGGGCCGCGGCCTGCTGAGCGGCCTGTTGCTGCATCATCTGCTGCTGTTGGCGTGCCGCCTGGGCTGCCTGTTGCTGGCGGGCGGCCTCCTGCTGGCGCTGAGCCGCCGCCCGCTGGGCCTGCTCCTGCATCATCTGCTGCCGACGGGTGGCGTCGTCCTGGGCGCGGGGCGCCAGGGCGAGGGGCGTAGCGGGACGCAGGGCTGCGGGGCCGGGCTGGGCCGGGCGTCCGGCTTGCGGAGCCGGTGCGGGGATCGGCTGCCCGGGCCTGGCGGGCGCGGCGGTTTGGCTGGGCACCGCGGCGGGCGACGCCGACGGAGAGGGGTGTCCCGCCTGCTGAGGCGGCGACGCTTGCGCCGGAGCGGCCGCGGGCGGGTTCGGATGCGGCGCTTGCGGAGTCGGCGCGGGCAGGGGCTGTCCCGGAGTGTTCGGCCGCGCCGCCTGTGGCGAGGCGGCCGGCGCTGTCGGGGCCGGATGCCCGGCCTGCCGGGCAGGTTGACCCGGGACCGGGGCCGGCGCGATGGCGGCCGGGTTCGGCCGCGTTGCCGGCTGGGCCGGCGGATTCGGCACCGGCAGCGCTTGGCCCGGGGCGTTCGGCCGTGCCGCCTGCGGCGTCGGGGCCGGCGTCGGCGCCGGACGCCCGGCTTGCTGAGCGGGTGGAGCCTGTCCGGCGGCCGGCTGGGCCGGCGGGTTCGGAGCCGGCAGGGCTTGCTCCGGGGCGTTCGGTCGCCCGGCCTGCTGCGCCGCGGGCGGTCCTCCCGGGCCCGCCTGGCCGGCCGGCTGGCCCGGTGCCGCGGCGGGGGCGGCCGGGCGTCCTCCCTGCGGCGCGGCCGGCGCGAATCCCGGCAGCGGGGCTCCCGGCGGCCGGGCCGCCTGCGGAGCCGGTGCGCCGGGCTGGCCGGGTGGGGACTGGCTCGGCAGGGGCTGACCGGTGAGGCCGACCGGGCGCCCGGCGGGCTGGGCGGCCGGGCCCGGCTGGCCCGGGACGCCGGGGTTCGGCTGTCCGGAAAAGCCGGATGCCGGCTGACCGGTCGGGGGGACGGCTTGGCCGCCCGGAGCGGGTGCTTGGCTGCCGGGAGCGGACGGCAGGCTCGGGCGCAGGGCGGCCTTCCGGGACAGCGAGGGCGGCAGCGCCACGCGGGCGGCGACGGCGCCGAGCGCCGCGCCCGCCACGCCGGCCGCGATCGTGGTGCCGGAGATTCCGCCGCGGGCCGGCGCCGCGTTGGCGGCGTTGATCTGCTCGATCACCGTGGTGTCGTGCATGTGCTCGTAGATCACGTTGCCGGGCGGCGCCGCGACCGCCTGGGGCGGCCGGACATAGGCCGGGACGGGCACGAAGGCGGGCGTCGGCAGGGCGTATTCCTCCACCACGGGCGGCGGCGGCGGCAGATCGACGATGTAGGCCGGTCGCGGCGGCAGATAGACCGGCGGCGGGGGAGGGGGCAGATCGTAATCCGGGTCGTCGAGAACGAGGACGGGCCGCTCGACATAGACCACCTCCTCGGGCGGGGGCGGCGGCACGTCGTAGGCGAGGGCGGCGAAGTGCGGCGGCGGCTCGGCGGCGGCCGCGAGCTGCCGCAGGCGGCGGCGCGCGTCGAAGCCGTGGGGGCCGCGCGGATAGCGGTCGAGATAGGACCAGTAGGCGTCCGGCGTGTCGGCGAGGCGCGAGCGACGCCAGATCAGCGCCTCGCGCCGGGCCGCGACGATGGCCCGCACGCGCTTGGCGAGGGGATCCCGCGGATAGGCCCCGAGGAATTCCTCGTAGCCGGCAAGGGTGTCGCGGGCGACGCAGCGCGCGAAGGCCGTCCGGGGGCCGAGTTCGCCGACGGGCTTCCGGCTGTCCATCGCCGCCACCTGGGCCGCGAGCGGGGGCGCGTCCGGCGCCCGCTCGAAGAACACGAAGGGCGCGTCGATATGGGCGCTGTGCCAGGGCATCTCGGCTCCGCCCGTGGTCTCGCTCACCCGCAGGCGGACCCGCTCGAACAGGTCGTTCGGTGTCAGGCCGCCCTCGCGCATCATCTCGACGAGGGCGCGCGCATAGGCGCCGTAGGGGCCCTGCTCCTCCGGGCCGATGGTGCCGGGTGCGGCGTTGAAGGCCACGAGGGAGCCCGGCTCTGCCTCCGTGAGGGCAAGCCCGCCCGCGAGCGGATCGCCCGTCAGGCGGAAGGGCGCCCTGTGGGCGGCGTCGAGCACGAGGAAGCGCGCCTTGAGCGGCAGCGCCGCGAGGCGCTTGGCGTAGTCCGAGATCCGCAGGGCCCGCAGCGGCACGTCGGAGGCGGTGCCGATCCGCGCATCGACGGGCGCGACGTAGGTCTCGCCGTCGAGTTGCAGGCCGTAGCCCGCAATGTAGACGAAGGCGACCGCGTCCGGCCCGGCGGCCGCCGCCTTGTCGGTGAAGTCCCGCAGTGCCCGGCGCAGGCCGTCCTCGTCGAGGTCGCGGGCGCCGACCACGTCGAACCCCGCCGCCTGCAGGGTCTGCGCGACGAGGCCCGCATCGTTGGCGGCGGTGGGCAGCGCGCCGGCCTCGTAGGCGCCGTTGCCGATCACCAGGGCGATCCGGGTCTCGGCTGGAGCCGCGCCGGCCGGAGCCGGCAGCAGGGCCGCGAGCGCGGCCAGCATCAGCGCGATGATCCGTGCGGCCTGCGCCATCGGAGTCCTCTCCCTGCTGTAGCGGGATGCATACCGGTGCAATACGGGCGGCGCTGGGTGAACTCCGCCTGAATGAACCGGCCGGGATGCTGCGTCAGCGGCATCGCCCTTGCTGTCCTCGAGCGGGGCCGCGTCGGCCGAGGCCTTGCCGGCTGCGCTCCTCGCTTCGGAGCAGGGTCTCGACGGCGAGCCGCAAACCACGGTTCCGAAATCCCTGCGGGGGCGGATACAGGATCCCGGATGGCCGACAGAATCCTTCACTGCGCGCTCAGCCTCGCCGTCCTGATCGGCGTCGCGGTGCTGTTCTCCACGAACCGGCGGGCGATCCGCCCGCGGGTGGTGCTCTCGGCGCTGACGATCCAGATCGCGCTCGGGGCCCTGATCCTGTTCGTGCCCCTCGGGCGGCGCGTCCTCACCGTCGCCGCCGAGGCGGTGGGCGCGGTGCTGGCCTATGGCGATCGCGGGGCGGCCTTCCTGTTCGGCGGCCTCGTCGAGCCGAAGATGTTCGAGATGTTCGGCAATGGCGGCTTCGTGCTCGCCTTCCGGGTGCTGCCGCAGATCGTCTACGTCTCGGCGCTGATCGGCGTGCTCTATCACTTCGGGATCATGCAGGCGCTCGCCCGCGGGATCGGGGCGGGGCTGCGGCGCCTCATCGGGACCTCGCGGATCGAGACCTTCTCCGCCGTGATCACCATCGCCATCGGCCAGAGCGAGATCGCGGTGGCGTTGCGCCCCTTCCTGCCGCTCCTGACCGGATCCGAGCTGTTCGCCGTGATGTCGAGCGGGGCGGCCTCCACGGCGGGCTCGATCCTGGCCGGCTACGCGGCGCTCGGCGTGCCGATGGACTACCTCCTCGCCGCCTCGGTGATGGCGATCCCCGGCGGCCTCCTCTACGCCAAGATCCTGGTCCCGGCGACGGAGCCGAGCCGGGTCAAGACCATGCGGGCCGAGTTCGGCGAGCGCCGGGCGGTCAACGTCATCGAGGCGGCGGCGGAGGGCACCCAGAAGGGGCTCGCCGTGGCGGTGGCGGTGGGCGCGATGCTGATCGCCTTCGTGGGCCTCATCGCGCTGGCGAACGGCCTCGTCGGCTGGATCGGCGGCCTCGCCGGTCTGCCGGGCGCCTCGATCGACGGCATCCTCGGGGTGGCCCTGAGCCCGCTCGCCTGGATCCTCGGCGTGCCCTGGGAGCAGGCCGGCATGGTCGGGACCGCCATCGGCCAGAAGATCGCCTTCAACGAGTTCCTGGCCTACGCCAATCTCTCGCCGGTGCTGAAGAGCGGGGAACTCGGGCCCCGCACCACCGCGATCCTGTGCTTCGCGCTCTGCGGCTTCGCGAACCTCGCCTCGATCGCGATCCAGCTCGCGAGCTTCGGCAGCCTCGTGCCCGAGCGCCGCTCGGAGGTCGCGGCCTACGGCCTGCGGGCGATCCTGGCCGGCAGCCTGTCGAACTTCACGAGCGCGGCCATCGCGGGCCTGTTCATCGGGACCTGAGGGCGCGGAGCGGTGCCCCGCGCCCGTCTCGTCACACCGGCGGATGCATCCAGAACTGGGCGATCAGGGTGGCGCCCAGGAAGGTGCCGGCATTGGCCATGAACGACACCACCACGATGCGCCAGCCGAGCTGCCGGAAGGCCGGCACGTCCTTGGCGATCGACAGGCCCGCGAAGGCGAGGATCGGCGTCGCCAGGGCGAGGAAGTTGATCTTGCCCGTGAGGGCCGCGACCTCGGCGGCGAAGGGCAGGCCCGGATAGGTGAGCGCCATGCCGATGAGCGAGGTCCAGACCACGGCGGGCAGCCGGCGGCCGGTCAGGCGGTAGAGGCCCCAGCCCGCCACCACCACGCCGACGATGATCGCCGCGCCGCCGAGCACCGCGCCGTCGGGGCGCGTGCCGTAGGTGAGCGCGTTGCCGATCAGGCCGAAGGCCGCCGCCGCGAGCCACGCCGCCGCCAGGGCGCCGAAGCCGAGGGCGGGCGCCTCCTCGGGCAAACCCGCCACCGGGGCCGCGGCGGGCTCGGTCCGGCCGCGGCCGCGGCCGAGGATCGGCTCCAGCACGCCGTAGGCCCAGACCGTGAAGGGCAGGGACAGGAACAGGGTGAAGTAGGTGCCGATGGTGGTGGTGATGAGGTTGCTCGCCGCCGCGAAGGTCGCGACGTCCTTGGCCATCTCGGGGGTCTGCTGGGCCGCGATGGCGCCCGAGGCCGCCGCCATCATGCTGCCCGAGCCGACGCCGGCGCCCATGGCGAGGGCGAGCGGGTTGAAGATCCCGAGGCTCGCGACCAGTCCGGCGAGGACGGCGATGAACACCGCCCCGAACACCGTGCCGGTCAGGTACTCGGCGAGCACGCCGCGGCCCTCCGGCGAGGCCATGCCGTAGCGCTCGCCGATGATGGCGAGGCTCGGCTCGCGCCCGACCGAGAAGGTGGCGCCGATCGCCTCCCGCTTGATGCCGAGCAGGAGCGCCACCGGCAGGCCGAACACCATCGTGCCGAAGAAGTGGCCGAATTCCTGGAAGGCGAGCGCCCAGCCGGAGGCCAGGATCTTCGGCAGCGAGCCGCCGACCATTAGGCCGAGCTTGGCGATGAACAGCAGCAGAACCGGCTGGAGGATCGCCGCGGCCTGGTGCTGGAGCGGCGCCGTCACCCGCAAGGGGGCCGGCAGCCGCCCGGCCGCGAGGCCGAGCGCGCCGCCCATCAGCAGGGCCCAGAGCAGCGGCAGCAGGATGATCTTGCCGTGGCCGACCGGGATCGCGACGTTGCCGATCAGCTCGGCCAGCACCACGACGACGAGGGCGAGCGCGAACAGCTTCAGGGTGCCCCGCTTCGAGGCCGCGGCGGCCGGCGGATCGTGGGAGGGCGTGGTCTCGGGGGCGAGCGCTTGGCTCATCATGGCGTTGTCTCCGGTTGGGGCGCAGGAGCCCGGGCCGGAGGCGCCGCCCCCGGGACCGGGCAGGGCAGGCAGGTGGATCAGGCGCCGACGCCGGGGGCGTAGCCGAAGGAGGCGCCCGGCGCCGCCGCGGTCTCGACCCAGACGCTCTTCACCTGCGTGTATTCGTGCAGGGCCTCGACCCCGCTCGACCGGCCGTAGCCGCTCAGGCCGTAGCCGCCGAAGGGCGAGGCGACGTGGATCGTCTTGTAGGCGTTGATCCAGAAGGTGCCGGCCCGCACCGCCGCGGCCACCCGATGCCCGCGGCCCACGTCCCGGGTCCAGACCGCGCCCGCGAGGCCGAAATCGGAATCGTTGGCGATCGCGATCGCCTCGGCCTCGGTGTCGAAGGGGATCGCGGTCACCACCGGCCCGAAGATCTCGGTGCGGGCGCAATCCATGGCATTGGTCGCCCCCGCGAGCACGGTCGGGCGCACGAAGAAGCCGCCCTCGGCCGGGGTGCCGTCGCTGCCGGCGGCGAGCGTCGCGCCCTGGTCGAGGCCGCTGCGGATCATGCCGAGCACGTGCCGGTACTGGTTGGCGTTGCTGATCGGGCCGATCTCGGTCTCGGGGTCGAGGGGATCGCCGACGCGGATGCGCCGGGCGCCTTCCGCCACCATGGCGACGAAGCGGTCGTAGATCGGGCGCTCCACGAGGAGCCGCGAGCCCGCGACGCAGGACTGGCCCGCCCCCGCGAAGATCGCCGCCTGCGCGCCCAGGCAGGCGCGCTCCAGATCCGCATCCGCGAACACGATGTTGGCCGACTTGCCGCCGAGTTCGAGCACGCAGGGCACGAGACGGCGGGCGGCGGCCTCGGCGATGCGCGCGCCCGTCGCCGGCGAGCCGACGAACACCACCTTCGACACGGCCCGCTCGGCGATCGCCGCCTGACCCGTGGTGTGGCCGAAGCCGGCCAGCACGTTGACGACGCCCGGCGGCAGGCCCGCCCGCTCGGCCAGGGCCGCGACGGCGAGCGAGGTGACGGGGGTCAGCTCGGAGGGCTTGAGCAGGATCGCGTTGCCGGTGGCGAGCGCCGGGGCGATCTGCCAGCCGCAGGTGAAGATCGGGGCGTTCCAGGGCGTGATCTGGAGCACCACGCCCACCGGCTCGCGGCGGGTGTAGTTCAGGTGGCTCGTCGGCACCGGGATGACGTCGCCGTGCAGCTTGTCGGCCCAGCCCGCGTAGTACTCGATCATCTCGGCGACCTTGGTCGCCTCGACCCGGCAGTCGCGCAGGGGCTTGCCGGCCGTGATCGCCTCCAGGCGGGCGAGGGGCTCGATCTCGGCGCGGATCGCCCGGGCGATGTCCTGCATCACCCGGCCGCGGGCCGCGCCCGTCAGCGCCGCCCAGCGCGCCTGGCCGGCGAGGGCCGCCCGGGCGGCCTCCGCGACCACGGCCGGGCCGGCATCCGGGTAGGTGGCGAGCGTCAGGCCGCTCGCCGGGTCGGTGAGCGTCACCGCCTCGCCGGTGCCGGGCACGATGCGGCCGTCGACCCAGGAACCGATCCCGGCGGCCTCGGGGAAGAAGTGGCGGACGAGGGCGGCGAGCGCCTGGGGGCGGGTCTCGGTCATGGCAATCTGTCCTCTCAGCGGGCCGGGTCGAGCTGGAGCGCGACGATGCGGTTGAAGTCCTCGGAATCCGGGGCGGCCTCCGTGCTCTCGCGCCACAGGCGGGCCACCTCCGCGGCGACCGGCAGGTCGAGGCCGAGCGCGTCGATCAGGCTCTCGGCGAGGCGAACGTCCTTGCGCATCAGCTTCATGGTGAAGCCGGAATCGAAGGCGCCGTTGAGCACCCAGGTCGGGAAGTTCACCTGGGTCACGCCGCTGCGGCCCGAGCCGGCATTGATCCCGGCGAGCAGGCGAACGGGATCGACGCCCGCGTCGCGGGCCATGCGCACCGCTTCCGCGGCGGTGAGCAGATGGGCGGCGCAGAGCAGGTTGTTGGCGATCTTGGTGACGTGGCCGGCGCCGACCCCGCCCACGTGCACGCGCGTGGCGCTCATCGCTGCGAGGACCGGCTCGGCGCGCGCCAGGGCCGCATCGGTCCCGCCGATCACCATGGTGAGGGTTCCCGCATGGGCGCCCTTCGGGCCGCCGCTCACCGGCGCGTCGATGAGGGCGATCCCGGCGGGCTCCAGCGCCGCGGCGACGCGGCGGGTGGTGTCGGGATGGGAGGTCGAGGTGTCGATGACGAGGAGGTCCGGCCGCGCGCCGCGGAGGGGGCCGTCCGGCCCGAGCAGCACCGCCTCGACGATCTCGGCGGTGGGCAGCGAGAGCACGACGATCTCGCAGGAATCCCAGATCTCCCGCGCCGAGGCGGCAACCGCGATGCCCTCGGCCGCCACCGCCTCGCGCGCCGCCGCCGCGGCATCGGTGCCGAGCACCCGGAAGCCGCCCCGCGCCAGGGACAGGGCCATGCCGCGCCCCATGTTGCCGAGGCCGATGACACCGATCGTCTGCATGCCTGAATCTCCCGGACGGCTCGCGGGCGCCGTCTCGCGCCGCTCTCTCGGATCCGGAGAGTGCCGCGGGCGAGCGTTGAGAAGAATGGCGCTGGCAGGTATTTTGCGTTGACTTGCCGGCAACGCACCCGGCGCTCCGGGCCACACCCGGAAGGTTACGGGAGGAAAGAATGCACGGCCTGGACGAGCGCGGCCTGCGCTATCTCGCCACCGCGGTGAGCTGCGGCTCGGTCCGCGCCGCCGCCGACAAGCTCAACATCAACGCCTCGGCGGTGAGCCGGCAGCTCGCCCAGATGGAGGCGGCGCTCGCCACCCCGCTGATCGAGCGGCACAGGCGCGGGGTGCGGGCGACCGATGCCGGCACCCTGCTCCTCGACTATTACCGGCGGCAGACCTCCGACCGGGAGGACACGCTCGCCAAGCTCTCGGAGCTGAAGGACCTGCGGCGCGGGCACATCGACGTGGTGCTGGGCGAGGGCTTCATCGGCGACCTGATGTCCGGGGTGCTGCAGGGCTTCTGGTCGCGCCATCCCGCCGTGACCATGACCCTCGACCTCGCGGCGACCAACGACGTCGTCCGCCGGGTGATCGAGGACGAGGCGCATGTCGGCCTCGTCTACAATCCGCCGCCGGAGCCGCGCCTGCGCACGCATCTGGCCCTGGCCCATCCGATCCGGGTCGTGGTCCGTCCGGACCATCCCTTCGCCCGGCTGTCCACGCCGCTCTCGCTGCACGATCTCGCGGCTGCCCGCCTCGGAATGATGCATCCCGCCTACGGCATCCGCCAGATCATCGCGGGGGCCGAGCGGGCCGAGGGCGTGCGGCTGGGCGCGGCGCTGATCACCAGCTCGATCTCGGTGCTCAAGCAGTTCGTGATCGCGGCGAACGGGGTCACGCTGCTGCCCGCCTTCTGCGCCGCCTCCGAGATCGCGGCCGGGACCCTCTGCGCCGTGCCGCTCGCGGATCCGGCGCTGAACGCCGTCGAGGCGCAGATCGTCACGCGGCTCGGGCGCCAGCTGCCGGACGCCGCCGCGCGCTTCCTCCAGCATCTCGCCCGCGCGATGGCGCAGGAACTGCCGAACCGGCGGCGGGACGCACCGGTCAGGGGGATGGATCGCCCTTCGGGGACGGATCGCCCTGCGGGGACGGATCGTCCTGCGGGGAGGGACCGTCCGTCGGGGAGGGGCCCTGCGGGGGCGGTTCGGGCGGAGGCGCGTGGTCGGCCCGCCATTGCGTGAACAGGCTCTGGAGGACCGCGACGGTGTCGCGCACGGCCTTGGCCTCGTCTTCCACCGAGACGCCCTCCGAGACGGAGTTGCGGGTGGTGAGGAGGGCGCGCTCCTCGATCTCGCTCAGGCGCTCGGAGAAATCCGGCCGCTCGGCGAGGAGGCTGAGGCAATCGCCCATGGCGGTGGCGAGGGTGGTGGCGAGGAGCCCGGCAGTGGCGACGTCGCCCACCGAGGCCTCGTAGGGCTCCGGGGAGGCCTCGTCGTCCTCGTCGTCCTCGGCCTCGGCGGCCGCTTGCAGGCCCTCGACCAGGGCCTCGACGAGTTCGACGACCGTGTCCTCCGGCAGGGCGAGGCGCACCACCGGATCGGGCTCCTCGGAGAGGAACCCGGCAGCGCCCAGTGTGAGCTGGAGGATGCCGGGTCGGCGCAGGCTGAGCCCCAGGAGGGCGTTGGCGTAATACGTCGGAGCGTCGGACGGCATCCGGGACCTTTCGAGTCGAGCGGCGGGGCCTCAGGCGCCCGCGAGGCCCGCACTCTTGTAGGCCGGAAGGTCGATGTCGATCCCGAGCGTCGAGACGCCGCCCCGGCGGTCGAGATTGACGCGGACCTTGTCGCTGTCCACCGCCATGTGCTTGGCGACGGCGGCCATGATGTCCTCGCGCAGGAGGGCGATCATGTCGCGCCGGCCGAACAGGGCACGGTCCTGCGCGAGCAGCATCTTGAGGCGGTCCCGCGCGGCGGGTGCGGAGCCTCTGCGGGGACGAAAGCCGAAGCGCTTCATGCGGCCCTCCGGGAGAGGAGACGGTTGAGGAAGGACTTGCGCTCGGTCGGGATGGTCATCGCCACGCTCTCGCCCTTGAGCCGGCGCACCGCATCCGCATAGGCCCGCGCCGGTGCGCTCGCCGGGTTGTTCAGCGTCACCGGGCTGCCGACGTTGGAGGCCTTCAGCACCTCCTCGCTCTCCGGCACCACCGCCAGCAGCGGGATCGACAGGATCTCCAGCACGTCCTCGAGCTTGAGCATCTCGCCCCGGTCCGCCCGCGAGGGGTCGTAGCGGGTCAGGATCAGGTGCTTCTCCAGGCTCTCGCCGGCCTCCGCCCGCGCCGTCTTGGCGTCGAGCAGCCCGATGATGCGGTCGGAGTCGCGCACGGAGGAGACCTCCGGGTTGGTGACCACCACGGCGACGTCGGCGTGGCGCATGGCCAGCGTGGCGCCGCGCTCGATGCCGGCGGGGCTGTCGCAGATCACCCAGTCGAAGCGCTCGCGCAGCTCGCCGATGACGCGGGCGACGCCCTCGTCGGTGAGGGCGTCCTTGTCGCGGGTCTGGGAGGCGGGGAGGATGGAGAGGGTGTCGACGCGCTTGTCGCGGATGAGGGCCTGGGCGAGCTTGGCGTCGCCCTGGACGACGTTGATGAGGTCGTAGACGACGCGGCGCTCGGCCCCCATCACGAGGTCGAGGTTGCGCAGACCGACGTCGAAGTCGACGACGCAGACGTTCTGACCGCCCTGGGCGAGGGCGGCTCCGAGGGCGGCGGTGGTCGTGGTCTTGCCCACGCCGCCCTTGCCCGATGTAACAACCAAAACCTTTGCCATCGTGTTCTCCCCCAGATTCGTCCTCGATGTGCGGGCGGCCGCACTTCCGGCGGTCCGCCGCGCCGACCCCGCGATCGACGAGGGCCGGCGGCCGGAGCCGCCGGCCCTTGTTTCAGTCCAGCGTCGCCATGCGGAGCGCGTCGCGCTCCAGCCAGACCTGCACGGGCTTGCCGCGCAGGCCCGGATCCGTGGTCTCGGCGGTGCGGAAGAGCCCGTCGATGCCGAGCAGTTCGGGCTGGAACTTGCGGCAGTAGATGCGGGCGCGCCGGTTGCCGCCCGCCCCCGCGATGGCCCGGCCGCGCAGGGCGCCGTAAACGTGGATCGAGCCGCCCGCGAGGATCTCGGCGCCCGAGGAGACCGAGCCCATCACGGTGACGTCGCCGTCCGGATGGTAGATGGTCTGCCCGGAGCGCAGCGGCGTCTCCAGCACGAGCGAGCTCGGCTTCGGCTTCTCGGGCGGCGGCGCCATGTCGGCGGGCCGGCCGCCGCTCAGCCGCGGCGGCATCGCCGCCGTGGTCCAGGCCGGCTCGGCCTTCTCGATGCCCATGATCCGGATCCCGCGCCGGTCGAGTTCGGCGAGGAGATGGGAGAGATCGGGCGTCGCCGCGTCGGCTGCGGGTTCCGCGGGGGAGGCCTCGCCGTCGCCCGCGGGCTCCGGCGCTGCGGTGGGGGAGGCCGCCGGCGCAGCGTGCTGCGCGAATCCGGCGACGTCCAGAATCACGGGCCGCTCCGTGAACAGCGTCGGCGACCGCAGGACGAGAGCGTCCAGCTGCGCGAACCATTCGTCGAGGGGCCGCTCCGGCGCGAGCACGAGCGCCCGGAAGGAGCGGCCGCGCAGCGGGAGGGAGGGACGGGTGTGGCTGGTGCTGGTCACGATGCTTGACGAGTTGTTACCTGATCCCATCAAGCCCGCGACATGGTTACCGGCCGGTTAACGGCGTGGTGCCGGAAGCACGATTGCGCAGCGATCATTAACGCTTGCCCGTGACGCCGCATCTCACCCCGGTCGAGCCGCGAGCGGCCGCCTTCCCTTGTTGCGTACAAGTGACAACCCGCCATTTGCAGGCCGTTCAGCAATTCTCCTCATCGCCTTTTAAGGGGAGCCATGACAAGAAAGCCGAGCTGCTCCTTGCGGTTCTCTCGCCATGCTGCCTGCTCCCGACTCTATTTTGATCCAGTACCGCGAAGTGCGGGCTGTTTTGGTGAGTTCTGGCCTCTTCTTCGCGCTGCTTTTCTGTTCGGCCTGGCTCATCTCCTGATATCGCAGTCGAGGCTCACCGACAAAAATCGGGATCTACTCATCGATCTCGGCGTTTCCAGGGGGCTGCGCCGGCATAGGGCCGGTGTGTCGGCCTGGAGATGAGACGTTCGATGAGGAAGATCGCGACACTCAGCGCTGTCCTGATTGTCATCGCGGGCCCGGTTCTGGCGCAGGGACGCCCGGCCGGAAGCTCGGCCGGGGCCGCGGGCAACGCCACCCAGAACAACAAGCCGACCTCCGGAACCACCGGCGGCGGAGCGGGCGGCGCGGGCGGCGGCGGCAAGTAGCCGGGCTGTCCGACCCCGGCAGACGAAGCGGGATGGGCGGGATCCACTCCCGATCGGAGGGGCCACGACGCGGTCTCGACGCATCGGGAGCGGTGCTATGGCGGCCGCGACTTGCCCCCATGCCGAGGTGCTGGGCGGTCTTCGATCGCCGGGAGCGAGCCTCGAAGCACCCCGGAACGATGTGTCCGAGACGCCAATCACTTGAATGACTCTTGGATGAGCGGTCCGGGATGCGTCGAGGGCGCTACGCGCCACGTGAGCATGAGGAGCGGTCTGATACGGTTTCCGGAAGATCACTTTCGGAAACCGTATCACGAGCCCGCGCGGCGCCTGAGCGAGGCCGGTTTCCGCATCGCGAAGCGATCATCCGGAAACCGTATGATTGCCAGATCCGCTCCGCTGATGAGCCGGCGCCCGATATGACGGGCGAGGGGCGTCGCCCGGCTTGGGATAATGAAGAAGGGCGGCGGGATCGCTCCCGCCGCCCTTCTTCGTGCGTCCCCCTGAGCCGATCAGGCCTGGGGTTGGGGCTCGTAGCCGCCGTCGTTCTCCCGCGGCCGGCCGCGGCCGGCGGAGGGCACCGGCGAGCCGCGCGCCGGGGTCGGCGGGTAATCGCCCGTGTCGCGGACCGGCGGCTTGCCGTCGAGCAGGTCGCGGATCTCGTCGCCGCTCAGCGTCTCGTATTCGAGCAGGCCGCGGGCGAGGGCTTCGAGATCGTCCTTGTGCTCGCTCAGGATGCGGCGGGCGTCCTGCAGGCCGGCCTCGACGAGGCGGCGCACCTCCGCGTCGATCTTCTGCGCGGTGGCTTCCGACACGTTCTGCTGCCGGTTGACCTGCATGCCGAGGAAGACCTCGTCGTTGTTCTCGCCGTAGGCCACGGTGCCGAGTTCCGGCGAGAAGCCCCAGCGGGTCACCATCATCCGGGCGAGGCGGGTCGCCTGCTCGATGTCCGACTGGGCGCCCGAGGTCACCTTCTCGGGCCCGAAGATCATCTCCTCGGCGACGCGGCCGCCCATCATGATCGCGAGGCGCGAGGTCATCTGCTCGAAGGACATCGAGAGCTTGTCGCGCTCGGGCAGCTGCATGACCATGCCCAGCGCCCGGCCGCGCGGGATGATCGTCGCCTTATGGACCGGATCGGTCGCCGGCACGTTCAGCGCCACGATGGCGTGGCCGCCCTCGTGATAGGCGGTGAGGCGCTTCTCGTCGTCGGTCATGACCAGGGTGCGCCGCTCGGCGCCCATCATCACCTTGTCCTTCGAGTCCTCGAACTCGTGCATGGTGACGATGCGCTTGCCGCGCCGCGCCGCCAGCAGCGCCGCCTCGTTGACGAGGTTCATCAGGTCCGCGCCCGAGAAGCCGGGCGTGCCGCGGGCGATCACCTTGAGGTCGACGTCCGGAGCCAGCGGCACCTTGCGGACGTGGACGCGCAGGATGCGCTCGCGGCCGATCACGTCCGGGTTCGGCACGATGATCTGGCGGTCGAAGCGGCCCGGGCGCAGGAGCGCGGGGTCGAGCACGTCGGGGCGGTTCGTCGCCGCGATGATGATGATGCCCTCGTTGGCCTCGAAGCCGTCCATCTCCACGAGGAGCTGGTTGAGGGTCTGCTCGCGCTCGTCGTTGCCGCCGCCGAGGCCGGCGCCGCGATGACGGCCGACCGCGTCGATCTCGTCGATGAAGATGATGCAGGGGGCGTTCTTCTTCGCCTGGTCGAACATGTCGCGCACGCGCGAGGCGCCGACGCCCACGAACATCTCGACGAAGTCCGAGCCCGAGATGGTGAAGAACGGCACGTTCGCCTCGCCCGCCACCGCCCGGGCGATCAGGGTCTTACCGGTGCCGGGCGGGCCGACGAGGAGCACGCCGCGCGGGATGCGGCCGCCGAGGCGCTGGAACTTCTGCGGGTCGCGCAGGAACTCCACGATCTCCTGCAGGTCCTCCTTGGCCTCGTCGACACCCGCCACGTCCTCGAAGGTGACGCGGCCATGCGCCTCGGTGAGGAGCTTCGCCTTCGACTTGCCGAAGCCCATGGCGCGGCCGGCACCGGACTGCATCTGGCGCGACAGGAAGATCCAGGCGCCGATGAAGACCAGGATCGGCAGCCAGTTCACGAGGAGCGCGATGAACCACGGGGTGTTGTCCGAGGGCGGCCGGGCCGTGATGGTCACGCCCTTGCTCTGGAGCTTCGACACCAGCGAGGGGTCGTTGGGCGCGTAGGTGGTGAACGTGCCGCCGCCCGTGTAGGTGCCGCTGACCTCCTGCCCCGAGATCACGACGCTCTGGATGCGGCCCGCATCGGCGTCGTTGAGGAGCTGGCTGTAGGCGATCTCGCTGCCGCCGGAGCGATGACCCGGGTTCTGGAACAGGGTCACGAGCGCGAGGACGAGCAGGAAGATGACCACCCACAGGGCGAAATTGCGGAAGTTGGGGTTCATCGAAAAGACATTCCCTGTGGAGCGCGGCGCCACGCAGGCGTGCAGGGATGGCTGCCGACACTCGGACCCCAATGTAGGCGCCACACCCCCCCTTGCCAAGTAAATCGCCCGGGAGGGTTGGGGCTAGGGCGCTCCCCCCCGGTTGGCGCGTCGGAGCGGCTCGGGACGCAGCGCCACGACCCCATCGGATAGGTCGAGGAGGACGCCGCCCAGCGTGAAGCGTGGCCTTTCGCCCGCGGCGATCGCCGGCAGAAGGCGGGTGAAGAGCGCCTCTTCGAGCCGTTCGAGGCGGGCCGGGCGTGAATTCCGGCCCGCGACGGCACCGATCGCGTCGGCGAGCACGCGCAGGGCCACCGCCTCGGGCAGGGCCGCCAAGCCCGCCGCGTCGAGCGCGAGCCCACCGGGCCGCGGCCGGACCAGGGCGGTCCTAGCGGCCTCGGTCGCAGCCCGGAGCGCCGCCTCGTTTCGCCGCAGGCGCTCGGCCAAGCGCGCGAGGCGCGCCGCCGTCAGCCCCTCGGATTCGAGGAGCGGCAGCACGCGCCGCAGGCGTCCCCGGGCGAAGCGGGGATCGGCGTTGCCCGGATCGGTGACGAAGGGCCAGCCCCGTGCCGTGCAGGTCGCCACCAGCCGGGCCTTCGGCAGGTCGAGGAAGGGACGCGCGAGGAGGAGGCCGTCGAGATGCCGCACGGGCTCGATGCCGCCGAGCCCGGCCGGTCCCGAGCCGGCGCAGAGCCGCATCAGGACGGTCTCGGCTTGGTCGTCCAGGGTATGGGCGGTGAGGAGGGCGGCGGCGCCGCGCTCACGGGCGAGCCCGACGAGGAGGTCGTAGCGGGCCGCCCGGGCCGCCTCCTGCAGGCGCGAGCGCGGCTTGTCCCCGCGCCAGACGAGGGTTCGGTGAGGGAGGCCGAGATCCGCGGCGAGCGCCGCCACGGCCTGCGCCTCGGCGGCGGCTTCGGGCCGCAGCCCGTGATCCACGGTGGCGACGATCACCGGAATCCGGGGGCCCACCAGCGCCGCGCCGCCCATCAGGGCGGTCGAATCCGGCCCTCCCGACACGGCGAGCACGACGCCGCCCGCTCGGGACCCGATCCCGAGCCAGGGATCGAGCCGGCGCGCGATCTCCTCCGGGTCGAGCGGCCGGGCCGCCGCGGTCACGCGGCGCAGCGCGCCCGCTTCTGCTCGCGGTCGACGCCCTGCTTCACGGCGGCGGAGGCCTGCGGGAACTTGCGCTCCAGCTCGGCGAGGGTGGCGCAGGCCTGCTCGCGGGCGCCGAGCGCGTTGAGGGAGGCGCCGAGCTTCAGCATGGCATCGGGCGCCTTGCGGGAGCGGGCATAATCGGTCGAGACCTTCAGGAACTGCTCGGCGGCCTCGCGGGTGCGGTTGCGCTGCAGGTAGGTCTCGCCGAGCCAGTAGGTGGCGTCCGGCACCAGGGTGTCGCGGGGATGCGACTGGATGAACTGGCGCAGGCTCATCTCGGCCTGCTCGTACTGGCGCTGCAGGACGTAGGCGTAGGCCATCTCGTAATCCGCCTTGGCATCGCCGCTGCCGGTCGCCGCCACGCTCTCGCGGGGGCGGACCGGGGCCGCGGGCACCCGGCTCGGCGCGAGGTCGACGGGCTCGCCGTAGGGCGGCACCGGCTCTTCCAGGGCGGCGGCGGGCGGCGAGAGGGCCGCGGTGGTGTTCGGGGTCGCGGGCGCCGCCGCGGCGGCCCGCGGCGCGGAGGGCGTCGTCGTGCCGAGCGGCAGCGGCGCCCCGGGCGCGCCGGGCGCCTGGCTCGGGTCGAAGGCGTCGCTGCGCTTGCCCGGCTTGGCCGCGGCCGCCGGAGCGGCGGGGCGGGCGCCCTTGCTCTCCTGGAAGCGGTACTCGACGTCCTCCTGGAACTTGCGCAGCTGCTCCTTGAGCTGCCGGTTCTCGTACTGGAGGGTCTCGATCTGGCCCGCCATCTGGCGGGACTGGTTCTCCAGGCGGTTGAGCCGCACGACGAGGTCGGCGGCGTCCTGGGCCCTCCCGGGCAGTGTCGCGGCGAGAAGGAGACCGGTGACGAGGATCAGGCGGCGGAGCATGGCGGCACGTTCGGCAGGCGCGGGGCGCCGCGATAGCAGATCTGCCCCCTCGCGGCAAAACGGGGGCGGGCTCTCACGAGCCCGCGCCGCCGTCGAGCACCGTGACGGCCCGGCGGTTCTGCGACCAGCACGAGATGTCGTTGCAGACCGCCACCGGGCGCTCCTTGCCGTAGGACACGGTGCGCACGCGCGAGCCGGCGATGCCCCGCGAGGCCAGGTAGTCCCGCACCGCCTGGGCGCGGCGGGCGCCGAGCGAGAAATTGTACTCGCGGGTGCCGCGCTCGTCCGCGTGTCCCTCGATCAGGAACGTGTAGCGCGGATAGCGCGAGAGCCACTGGGCCTGCTTGTCGAGGGTGGCGGTGGCGGTGGGGGTCAGGTCCGTCGAATCGGACTCGAAGAACACCCGGTCGCCGACATTGACGACGAAATCCTGGGCGCTCCCGGGCGTGGCGGCCCCGCCGTAGCCCCCGGCTCCGCCGCCCGCGAGGGCGGAGGCATCCGCGAGATCCTTGTTCGACGAGCAGGCGGCGATCGACAGGGCGAGACCGACCGCGACGGCGGCCCTGAGCACGCGCGACGAGGCGAGCGGCAGCGACATCGATGGTACTCCTCTGACGGGGCGCGAACGCAGCCCCGCCGCGACTTGCGACATCCTCTAGGTCCCGGCCGGTTAAGCGAAGGTTCCGTCAACCTTGACGGCGCCTTGCGGCGGGGGCTCGCGGGGCGCTCCGCCCCGGAAACCATCTGCGAAGGTTAATCAGCGGTGAATTGCGGCCACGCTGCGGCGCCGGCCCGGGTCGATGCCGGAAGCGCCGGCGTGTTGCGGTGCAGCAACGGTCGCCGTGCCCCGGGACGGCCGCGTCGGCCACCGCCCAGCGCCGCGCCCCGGCAACGGTTGCGCACCATCTCATCAGCGTTCCTTAACCCTTACCGGTAACCCTGACGGCGTCCGAGTGAGACCGACGCATGGCCGCGAACCCCCACCGCCCGATGAGCGTCCTCATCGTCGAGGACAATTACCTGCTGCTCGAGATGCTGACCGCGGTCTTCGCGCAGGAGGGCCTCAATTCCCTCGCGGCGTCGAGCGGGGAGGCCGCCCTCACCCTGCTGCGGCGGCACGGCCCCGCGGTGGACTGGCTGTTCACCGACATCCGGCTGCCGGGCCTGATCGATGGCTTCGACGTCGCCGAGGCCTACCGGGCGCTGCATCCCGCCCGCCCGGCGGTGTTCTCCTCGACCCTGATCCACATCGATCCGCGCCGCATCCAGGGCGGCATCGTGCTCCAGAAGCCGTTCGAGCTCGACGACGTGGTCGGCCTCGCGCGGATGATGCGGGGCGAGGTGGATCAGCGCTGCGCCTGAGCGCGGCGCCTCACGCCGCCGCGAACAGCGCCCGCAGCCCGGCATCCGCCGCCCAGGTCTCCAGCCGCACGCCGGTGAGCCGCGCGCGCGGCAGGCCGCGATAGATGCGGAAGGAGGCGGCGACGAAGGCGGGCAGGTCGTAGAGGTCCGGCAGGGCCGCGCCGCTGGCCTTGCCCTTGAACAGGTAGGAGCCGGCCACGCCGTAGCGCTCGGCCAGCGGCGGATAGACCGGCCAGACCACGTCGCGCAGGAGGTCGTCGGCGAGGTAGGTCTCCGGATCGACGTCGCGCACCGGCAGGCCTGCCTCGGCGAGGAGGCGCCGGGCGATGTCCCCGAGCACGAAGAGCTTCGGGTGGTTGACGTTGAGCATGAAGCAGCCCCGCCGGCTCCAGAGCAGGAGTTCCCGGTCGAGGGGGAAGCCCTCCTCCGCCGCGGCGTCGCGCATCGCCCGCGCCGCACCGTCCCAGATGTCGAGATAGCCGAGCCGCGCGAACACCTCCTCGCGGAACAGGCCCGTGGTGCGCGCCTCGTCGAGGCCGCACAGGAACCCGAAGGCCGCGATCGCCGAGTGGTAGAGGCCGAGCGGGGAGGGGACCAGGGCCGCATCCTCGCCGACATAGATCGTGTCCGGGTGGAAGCCCGGGAAGACGAGGGTCGGGAACAGGCGGGTCTGCGGCAGCCGCGCCCGCAGGGCCGCGACCCCGCCCGGCAGAACGGCATCGGGGAAGGACTGGGAAAGGACGAGGTCGCTGCCGCGCAAGTCCTCCGCCAGGGCGTCCGCATCCCGGGCGATGCGGCGCAGCCGGCCCGTGGGCAGCAGCCTGACCCGGCTCCCCGGGCAGAGGAGGCCGAGCGCCGCCGCGAGGCCGCGGCCCTGGCAATTGCCGATCACCGCGATGCGCGGGCCCGGAGCCTCGGCGGGCCCTGACCGGCGCTCCCGCCACGGTACGGCCCAGGATCGGAGGGAGAACAGCGTGCGGACCAGGGGCCGCGGAGGCGAGACGAGGGTCGAAATGGCGCACAATCCCTATGCGGACCTGCCGGATGAGCGGTTCTGGCGGCGGGCCGTCGCGGGCGTGCCGCCCTTCGCGCTCGATCCGCGCCCCGCCACGCCGTTCCCGATCACCCCGGCCGACCGGGTGGCGACCGCGGGCAGCTGCTTTGCCCAGCGCGTGGCCCAGGCCCTGCGCGACGCCGGCTACCACTACTACATCACGGAAGCCGCGCCACCCGGCCTCGCGGCGCAGGAGGCCGAGGCGCGCCAGTACGGCACCTACTCGGCCCGCTACGGCAACCTCTACACGCCGCGGCAATTCGTGCAGCTCTTCGACCGGGCCTACGGCGCCTTCGTGCCCGCCCTCGACGCCTGGACCCGGGCGGACGGACGCTTCGTCGACCCGTTCCGCCCGACCATCGAGCCCGCGGGCTTTCCCGACCGGGAGGCGGTGGCGAGCGCCCGCGCGGCGCATCTCGCGCAGGTGCGGACGCTGTTCGAGACCCTCGACGTCTTCGTGCTGACCCTCGGCCAGACCGAGGGCTGGCGCCACCGCGCGGACGGGGCGGCCCTGCCGCTGGCGCCCGGGGTCGCGGGCGGGGTCTACGATCCGGAGGCCTATCACCTCGTCAATGCCGGGGCGGCGGAGGCGACGGCGGACCTGCGCGGCTTCCTCGACCGCCTGCGCGGCGTCAATCCGGAGGCGCGGGTCATCGTCACGGTCTCGCCGGTGCCGATGATCGCCACCGGCATCCCCCGCCACGTCCTCGTCTCGAACACCTACACCAAGGCGGTGTTGCGGGTCGCCGCCGAGGAGGCGATCGCGGGGGATGCGCGGGCGGTGTACTTCCCGTCCTACGAGATCGTCACCGGCGGCCAGAACGCCGCCCGCTACTACGCCGAGGATCAGCGCTCGGTCACGCCGGCGGGGATCCGCCACGTCATGCGCTGCTTCCTCGCCGCCTTCACCCCGGGGGCGGCCGCGCCGAGCGGGGCTCTCGCCGGCGAGGCCGTCACCGGGGCCGAGTTCGCCCGGACCCGCGGCGTGATCTGCGACGAGGAGGAGATCGAGCGCAGCCTCGCCTGAGGGTTTCCCGGCCCGCGCGGGATCTTCCGGCGGCTCCGCGCGATGTCCTCGCGGACATGAGGAAGCCGGCCATGAACCTCGAAGAGCCCGTGCGCAAGGCGATCCTGGCGGAGCTGGAGCGGCAGGCCGCCGCCGGGCGCCTGACGCTCGATGCCTCAGGATCGGGACCGATCCGCCTCGACGGCCGGGTCGACCTCGACGAACTGGTGATGGCCGTCCTCGGCGCCCTCGCGGGCGGTCCCTGAGGCCTTGTCCGGCCGTCCGAGCGGCGGCTTCATCACATCGTCGAGGGGGTTGTGCCGGTGCTCCGCGAGGGGCGCGTCGTCGCCGACCTCGTGACGGTCGAGGCCGGACCCGCCGCTGCCCTCGCCCGCCGAATCGCCGAAATCCCTGCCGTCCGCCGGATCCCGATCGTCCGGGCGCGCGCCGTTCGTGGTCGCCATCTCACAGTCTCCGTTCGGGCCTGTCGTCTCCCTGCGTTCTGCCGAATCGGCGGGGCCCACAATGACCTGCGTGAAAGACCAGCCGCCGCGCCCGCATCAAACCCCCATGCTCACCGGAAAGGGGCTGGATGATACCCGACACGCGGTTCTTCTATCGGGTGGTCCTGCTGCTGACGCCCGATCCGTGGCTGCGCGCGCAGCTCGGCGGAACGCTCGAGGATCTCGGCTGCCTCGTCCAGCCCTTCGCCCGGGAGGCCGACGCCCTGATCTGGGCGCAGGACGAGATCGCCGACGTGGCGATGGTGGACCGCCTCGCGGGCGGCGGGCACGGCGTCGCGCTCGCGGCCCAGCTGCGCCACGAGGGCATCCCGGTGGTGTTCTTCGACGGCTACGACGCCGATCGCCGCCTGCTCAGCGCCGAACCGCCGGAGCATCCGGGCCTGCCGCGCCGCGCGCCGCTGGCGGACATTCTCGAAGCTTGCTTGGCTTGAGGTCAAGACAATTGGCCGCCACCTGCCGCAGGGAACATGCGAAATGCGATTTCGCGCCATTTTCATTCGGTAAGGAATGACGCAGTTTAATCAGTCGTGTTAACTTTGGCTTCCCTGGCGGATCCCCGCCTTCGGCAAGGCCTAACGTCTCATGCATTCGACTAATCCGAACGCCGGCAAGCTCGCCGCGCTGACGGCTGACATCGCGACCGCTTATCTCAGTCATCATCACCTTCAGGCCAGCGAACTGCCCCGCCTCCTCGCGGAGATCCACACCGCCCTGCGCAGTGCGGCCCAGGGCAAGGCCGCGCCGGCCCGGCCTCCGAAGCCGACGCCCCAGGAGATCCGGCGCTCGATCACGCACGAGGCGCTGATCAGTTTCGAGGACGGCAAATCCTACAAGACGCTGCGCCGCCATCTCACCCGGCTCGGCCTGACGCCGGAAACCTACCGGGAGAAGTGGGGCCTGCCGCCCGACTATCCGATGACCTGCGCCGATTACTCGAAGCGCCGCTCGGAACTCGCCCGCGCGCTCACCCTCGGCCTGCCGATCGGCAAACCGTCCGCGCAGGATGCCGGCCCGTCCGACGCCTGAAACGGATCCCGGACCCCGAAACGTCCGAGCCGCCGGGCCTGCGAGGCGCGGGCACGCCCGAAGCGGGCGGCCCGCCTTACCGGATTGTCATGTTCCGGAGACGCGGGCGTAAGCCACGCGGGTGCATCACTGAGGATGTCGCCGGGCGCGGTCGGGACCTTTCATCCCCCGGGCTCCCCCGCCCCGGCCCCGAGGGCCGGACCGTCGGATCCATCGTCGCCCCCCAGGACGATCCGCCGGTCTCCGCCGCGGCAGGTCGGGCTCTTCCTCGCCCGGCCTGCCGTCCTCGAGCGAGGCGAACCCGACGTGCCGTGTGCCGCGCCCCCGGCCGGCACGTCGGGGCGGGCCCTGCCCGGGGCGCCGCCGCTCAAGTTCGGTTAGTATCGCGTGCCATGCGCCTCCTGATCATCGAGGACGACCGCGAGGCGGCGTCCTACCTCTCCAAAGCCTTCCGCGAAGCCGGCCACGTGGCGGATCTCGCCGCCGACGGGCTCGACGGCTACGCGCTCGCCCGCGAGGGCGACTACGACGTCCTCGTCGTGGACCGCATGCTGCCCAAGCTCGACGGGCTGTCGCTGATCCGATCCCTGCGCGAGCAGGGGGTGCAGACGCCGGTGCTGATCCTCTCGGCGCTGGGGCAGGTCGACGACCGGGTGAAGGGCCTGCGCGCGGGCGGCGACGACTACCTGCCCAAGCCCTACGCCTTCTCGGAACTCCTCGCCCGGATCGAGGTGCTGGCCCGTCGCCGCGGGGGCGGGGCGGGCGAGCCCACCGCCTACCGGGTCGGCGACCTCGAACTCGACCGGCTGTCGCACCGCGTCACCCGCGGCGGCCAGGAGATCGTGCTCCAGCCGCGCGAGTTCCGCCTGCTCGAATACCTGATGCGCCATGCCGGGCAGGTCGTCACCCGCACGATGCTGCTGGAGCACGTCTGGGACTACCATTTCGACCCGCAGACCAACGTCATCGACGTCCACGTCTCGCGCCTGCGCGCCAAGGTGGACAAGGGCTTCGACCGGCCGATGATCCACACGGTGCGGGGGGCAGGCTACATGGTCCGGGCCGGCGGGGACGGGTGAGCGCCCGGCCGCCCGCGCCGGAGAGCCTGCCGACGCGCCTCCTCACCCTGTTCCGCACCACCGCGTTCAAGCTGTCGCTGGCCTATCTTCTGGTCTTCGCGGCCTTCGCGTTCTTCGCCCTCGGCTACGTGGCCTGGAACGCCCGGCAGGTGCTCGACGACCAGATCGTCTCGACCATCGAGGCGGAGATCAGCGGGCTGTCCGATCAGTACGCGGCGGGCGGCATCCGGCGCCTCGTGAGCGTGGTGGAGCGGCGCTCCCGCGAACCCGGCGCCTCGCTCTACCTCGTGACCACGCCCGCCGGGGAGCACGTGGTCGGCAACGTCGAATCGCTGCCGGCGGGCCTCCTCGCCGCGCCCGGCCAGACCGAGACGGCCTATGGCCGTGGCACCGACGGCGAGCGGCTCGACCACCGGGCGATCGTGCGCATCTTCACCCTGCCCGGGGGATTCCGGCTGCTCGTCGGGCGCGACGTCGAGGAGCGCGACCGCCTGCGCGCCGTGATCGCCCGGGCCTTCGCATGGTCGCTGATGCTGGTGGTGGGCCTCGGCTTCGTCGGCAGCCTGTTCATCGCCCAGCGCGTGCTCAAGCGCGTCGATGCCATGACGGAGATCACGCGCGGCATCATGGCGGGCGACCTCGACGGGCGCCTGTCGCTCGCCGGGACCGGCGACGAGCTCGACCGTCTGGCCCAGAACCTCAACGCCATGCTGGACCGCATCGGCGAGCTGATGCGCGGCCTGCGCGAGGTCTCGGACAACATCGCCCACGACCTGAAGACGCCGCTGACGCGCCTGCGCAACAAGGCCGACGAGGCCCTGCGCACGGCGGACGATCCCGACACCCTGCGGGCCGCCCTCGAAGCCAATATCGAGGAGAGCGACAACCTGATCCGGGTCTTCAACGCGCTCCTGATGATCGCGCGCCTCGAAGCCGGGGGCACCCGGGAGACCCTCGCCGATTTCGATGCCGGGGCGGTGGCCCTCGAAGTCGCGGAACTCTACGAGGCGGTGGCCGAGGAGCGCGGCGTGACGCTTCGCACCGAGATCGCCACCGGGCTCGCGGTGCATGGCAGCCGCGAGCTGATCGGACAGGCGATCGCGAACCTGATCGACAACGCCCTCAAGTACGGGGCCGAGGCCGCCGAGCCGGTCGTCACGGTGTCGGCCCGGCGGGAGGGCGGCACGATCCGCCTCGCGGTCGCCGATCGCGGGCCGGGCATCCCGGCGGCGGAGCGCGGCCGGGTGCTGGAGCGCTTCGTGCGCCTGGAGACGGCGCGCTCGCGTCCGGGCTTCGGCCTCGGCCTCAGCCTCGTCAACGCGGTCGCCCGCCTCCACCTCGGCGCCTTCCTGCTGGAGGACAACGCGCCGGGGCTGCGGGCGGTGCTGAGCCTGCCCGCTTCCGCGGCCGCCGTTTCCGCTCAGCCGTTGCGGAAGGCGTAGCCGTAGCCGTTGAGGGCCGGCGCGCCGCCGAGATGGGCGTAGAGCACCTTCGAGCCGGCGGGGAAGAAGCCCTTGCGCACGAGGTCGATCATGCCCTGCATGGACTTGCCCTCGTAGACCGGGTCCGTGATCATGCCTTCGAGCCGGGCGCAGAGGCGGATCGCCTCCTTGGTCTCGGCGGAGGGCACGCCGTAGATCGGGTAGGCGTAATCCTCGTTCAGCACCACGTCGTCGGCCGAGAGTTCGCGGCCGAGTTCCACCAGCTCGGCGGTGCGGCGGGCGATCTCGAGCACCTGCGACTTGGTCTGGGCCGGCGTCGCCGAGGCGTCGATGCCGATCACCCGGCGCTCGCGGCCGTCCTTGGCGAAGCCCACCAGCATGCCCGCATGGGTCGAGCCGGTGACCGTGCAGACCACGATGTAGTCGAAGGTGACGCCGAGTTCGCGCTCCTGCGCCCGCACCTCCTCGGCGAAGCCGACATAGCCGAGGCCGCCGAACTTGTGCACCGAGGCGCCGGCGGGAATCGCGTAGGGCTTGCCGCCCTTGGCCTTCACGTCGTCGATGGCTTCCTGCCAGCTCTGGCGGATGCCGATGTCGAAGCCGTCATCCACGAGGCGCACGTCGGCCCCCATGATGCGGCTCAGCATGATGTTGCCGACCCGGTCGTAGACCGCGTCCTCGTGCGGCACCCAGGCCTCCTGCACGAGCCGGCAGTTCATGCCGATCTTCGCCGCCACCGCGGCCACCATGCGGGTGTGGTTCGACTGCACGCCGCCGATCGAGACCAGCGTGTCGGCGCCCGAGGCGATCGCGTCCGGCACGATGTATTCGAGCTTGCGCAGCTTGTTGCCACCGAAGGCGAGGCCGGAATTGCAATCCTCGCGCTTGGCGTAGAGCTCGACCTCGCCCCCGAGATGGGCGGAGAGACGCGACAGCCGCTCGATCGGCGTCGGCCCGAAGGTCAGCGGGTAGCGTTCGAATTTCGAGAGCACGGTCGGATCTCCGGATCAGCGAGGAAGCGGAGGCAAGCTAGCAGCGATCGCCTGAAAGGTGCTCTCGAACTGCGCGCTGCCGGTGCCGCGTTCGCGCCGTGATCGGCCGTGCTATGATCAAATCCATCAGGAGAATGCCATCCGATGGAAGATCCTTCCGAAGGCCAGGGGCTCGACCGCATCGACGTGCGGATCCTGCGCCTCCTCCAAGAGAACGGCCGGCTCTCGAATGCCGAACTGGCCCAGCGGGTGAATCTCAGTCCGGCCACCTGCCACCGGCGCACGCAGCGGCTGTTCCGGGACGGCGCCATCGCGGCGGTGCGCGCCATGGTGGCGCCGCGGGCGGTGGGGCGCGGGGCGCTCGTGATGGTGGGCGTGGTGCTCGACCGCTCGACGCCCGAGAGCTTCGCCACCTTCGAGCGGGCGGTGGTCTCCCTCGGCTTCGTGCTCGATTGCCACCTCGTGGCGGGTGATTTCGACTACGTCCTCAAGATCCGGGTCGGCGACATGGCCGATTTCAACCGCCTGCACGGCGAGAAGCTGATCGCGCTTCCGGGCGTGCGCCAGACCCGCACCTTCTTCGTGATGAAGGAGGTGATCGACAACGCGCCGCTGGATTTCTGAGCCGCTCCCGGGCGGTTGTCCCGGCTGCCGGATCGTGCGACCACCGGGGCCAAGGGGCGCGACAGCCCTGAGCATCATTCCGCCGGCCGCTGCGACCGGTGCCGAAACGGTTACCGGTTTGGCGGTGAAAATGATGCGAAATCAAGAAGTTCAGCAGAATTGCTCCATGCCGTTCTGCTTAGACGGGAGGCCGCGCGATGTCAGCCCCGCTCCTCGACCGGATCCGAGCCGCCCCGCTTCTCTCGGATGCCGAGCGGGCGCGCGACCGCCTCGCCGACCTGCTGCCGGCCCTCGACGCCGAGCCGGAGCATGCGGGCCTCGCCGCGTCCCTGCGCAGCGATGGCCCGGTGCGCGCCCTGACGCTGGGCCTCGCCGACCACTCGCCCTTCCTCTGGGGGCTGATCGCCCGCGAGCCCGGCCGCTTCGCGCGCCTCCTCGCCCAGCCGCCCGAGGCGGCCCATGCCGATCTCGTCGCCGCCCAATGGGGCGCGGGTGCCGCTGGCACGCCGCGGGACGCGGTCGGCCGTGCTCTCCGTCGCAACCGGGCCGCGCACGCGCTCCTGGTTGCCCTCGCGGATATCGGTGGGGTCTGGTCGGTGGAGGCGGTGACGGCGGCCCTGTCCGACTTCGCCGACGCCTCGGTGCGGGGCGCGCTGGATGCGGTGCTGCACGAGGCGGCCGGCACGGGCCGGTTCCGGCCGCGCGATCCCGAGGCGCCGCAGGCGGAAAGCGGGATCATCGTGCTCGGCATGGGCAAGCACGGGGCGGGCGAGCTCAACTATTCGAGCGACATCGACCTCATCGTGTTCTTCGACCCCGCGGCCGCGCCCCTGCGCGAGGGCATCGAGGCCACGCCCTTCTTCAGCCGGCTCGCCCAGGGCCTCGCCAAGCTGCTGCAGGAGCGCACCGCGGACGGCTACGTCCACCGGGTGGATTACCGGCTGCGGCCCGATCCGGGCGCCACCCCGACCGCGCTCTCCCTCGATTCCGCCTTCACCTATTACGAGACGGTGGGCCAGAACTGGGAGCGCGCCGCCTTCATCAAGGCCCGGCCCGTGGCCGGCGACATCCCGCTCGGCGAGCGCTTCCTCGCCGAGCTGCGGCCCTTCGTCTGGCGCAAGTACTTCGATTTCGCGGCCATCGCCGACGTGCACGCCATGAAGCGGCAGATCCACGCGGTGCGCGGCCACGGGGCCATCGCGGTGGCAGGCCACGACATCAAGCTCGGGCGCGGCGGTATCCGCGAGGTCGAGTTCTTCGTGCAGACGCAGCAGCTCGTCTTCGGCGGGCGCCGCCCCTCCCTGCGCGGCCAGCGCACCCTCGACATGCTGCCCGCCCTCCATACCGAGGGCTGGATCACCCCGCAGGCCCGCGACGAACTCGCCGAGGCCTACCGGTTCCTGCGCACCATCGAGCATCGCTTGCAGATGGTTGCCGACGAGCAGACCCAACGCCTGCCCGAGGATCCCGAGCGCCTCGCCCGCTTCGCACGCTTCTGCGGCTACCGGGACGCGGAGGCGCTCGGGGCGGCCTTGGTCGCGCAGGCCAAGCGCGTGCAGGGGCATTACGCCCTGCTGTTCGAGGCGGGGCCCGATCTCTCGGCGGAGATGGGCGACCTCGTCTTCACCGGGGCGGAGGACGATCCGGCGACGCTCGCCACCCTGCGCGGCCTCGGCTTCCGCAACCCGGAACAGGCGACCGAGACGGTGCGCGGCTGGCATCACGGGCGGCGGCCGGCCGTGACGAGCCCGCGGGCCCGCGAGGTGCTGACCGAACTCGTCCCGGCCCTGCTCCAGGCGCTCGGAGGCACGGCGGATCCGGACGGGGCCCTCGCCGCCCTCGACCACGCCTTCGGCCGCATGCCGGCGGCGGTCGAACTCCTCACCATCCTGCGCTCGCACGAGCGCCTGCGGCTGCTCTTCGCCGACCTCCTCGGCACGGCGCCGCGCCTGGCCGAGACCGTGGCCTACAGTCCCCACGTCCTCGACGCGGTGATCGACCCGGCCTTCGTCGAGCCCGTCACCGACGAGCCGGCGCTCGCCGCGCAGATGCGCCGCCTGATCGGCGCCCCTCCCGCCTTCGAGGACTTCCTCGACCGGTTGCGCGACGCCGCCCGGCAGATGCGCTTCGTCACCGGGGCGCGTCTGCTCTCCGGCATCCTGCCGCCCGCCGGCGCGGGACGGGCCTACGCGGCCATCGCCGAGCGAGCCGTCGCCGAGGCGCTCGCCGCCGTGCAGGACGCCTTCGCGATCGAACACGGGCGGGTGCGGGGCGCACGGGTCGCGGTGCTCGGGCTCGGGCGGCTCGGCTCGCGCCAGCTCACCGCCGAATCCGATCTCGATCTCGTCGTCCTGTACGATTTCGACCCGCAGGACCGCGAGAGCGACGGGCGGCGCCCTCTCGACGCGGCCGTCTATCACAACCGCCTCGCCCAGCGTCTCGTGGCGGCGCTGACGGTGCCGACCCGGCGCGGGCATCTCTACGAGGTGGATCTGCGCCTGCGCCCGAGCGGCGGGCAGGGGCCGGTGGCCGGGCAATGGCCGCGCTTCGTGCCCTACCAGCGCGAGGAGGCGGGATTGTGGGAGCACATGGCGCTCACCCGCGCCCGGGTGCTCGCGGGCGATCCCGGCCTCGGCGCCGAGATCGCGGCCGCCGTCGCGGAGATCCTGCAGAGCCCGCGCGACCCTGCCGCGGTGAGCCGGGAGGTGCGCGAGATGCGTGCCCTCATCACCCGCGAGAAGGGGGATGGCGGCGCCCACGACCTCAAGCTGGCGCCGGGCGGCCTGCTCGACCTCGACTTCCTGGCGCAGGGCCTCGTCCTGACCCACGCGGCGGCGCATCCGGGCCTGATCGGCCGCGACGCGCCCGCGGTCTTCGCCGAGGCGGGGGCGCTCGGGCTCATCCCCGAGGGGGCCGCGGAGGCGCTGACCACGGCCTACCGCCTTCTCGATGACGTCCACCACTGGCAGCGGCTGATGGTGGAGGGACCCTTCGAGAAGGGCGCCGCTCCCGCCACCCGCGCGCGCCTCGCCGCCGCGGCGGGCCTGCCGGACGAGGCGGCCCTGCTCGCCCGGCTCGCGGAGGCGCGTGCGGAAGTGCGGGGGTGGTGGGAGCGGCTGATCGGGTGAGGGCGGCGCGTTGAGCCGTGCCGATCCGGCCGATCGGATGATCCGACGGCGACCATGGTCATTCCCGATCTCGAGGATGGGCTGGCGAGCCGGCTGCGGCAGCGGGCCGAAGCCATGGGCATTCGGTGCCCGAGGAAGCGCGATGTCGGCAGGGACGGCCGATCACCGGCGTGATGCGATGATCGCGGCGAGGGCCTGCGCTCGGAACGCGCCGGTCGCGACGCGGAACGTGGCCGATTTCGCGGGTTGCGGCGTTCGCTTGATCGATCCCTGGGACGCGGCGCCCTGAGCGGGCCGCTGCTTCAGGCGTCCGCCGTCTCCAGCACCGCCGCGCGCGGCCACGGCAGCGCCGCAGAGCCTCCTTCGCCGCGCGGGGGCGTGTCCGCCCGCACCTGCTGCGGCTGGGGCAGGCGCACGAGTACGATCGTCCCGACCCCGACTTCCGAGCGGATGCGCAGCCGCCCGCCATGCAGTTCCGTGAGCGAGCGCGAGATCGCGAGGCCGAGGCCGGAGCCCTTGAAGCTGCGCGAGAGGTTGCTCTCGACCTGCTCGAAGGGTGCGCCGAGCTTCGGCAGCACCGCCTTCGGGATGCCGATGCCGCTGTCCTCCACGAAGATGTGGACCGCGTCGAGGGAGCGCCGGGTGCGCACCGCGACCCGGCCCGCCTCGGGCGTGAACTTCACGGCGTTCTGCAAGAGGTTCACCAGGATCTGGTGCAGGGCGCGCTCGTCGGCCAGCACCACCGCGTCGGCGTTCATCTCGACGCTGAGCGTCAGGCCCTTCGCCCGGGCCGGCTCGGCGATGAGCTTGAGGGCGCGCTCCAGCGCCACCGCCACCGGCACCGGCTGCTTCACCAGGGTCAGCCGGCGCGCCTCGATGCGCGACATGTCGAGGATGTCGTCGATCACCGAGAGCAGGTACTGGCCGCTGGAGCGGATGTCGCTGCAATATTCGCGGTACTTCTCCGAGCCGAGCTGCCCGAAGACCTCGTCCTGCATCACCTCGGCGAAGCCCAGGATGGCGTTGAGCGGGGTGCGCAGCTCGTGGCTCATATTGGCCAGGAATTCGGACTTGGAGCGGTTGGCGCTCTCGGCCTGGGCCTTCTGGTCGAGGTAGCGCTCGGCGAGATCGGCGAGCTGCTGCGTCTGGAGTTCGAGGGTGCGCCGCGAGCGCTTCAGGTCGGCGATGGTGGCGATGAGCTGGCGCTCGGATTCGACGAGACGTTCCTGGTGGCGCTTGAGGGTGGTGATGTCGGTGCCGACCGAGACGTAGCCGCCGTCCTTGGTGCGCCGCTCGCTGATCTGCAGCCAGCGGCCGTCCGCGAGTTCGGCCTCGAAGGTGCGCGCCCCCGTCTCGGCGAGATCGGTGTTCGGGATCTCCCGGCGCACCGTCGGCACGGCGGCCCGGCCCATGATCGTATCGTAGCGCCGGCCCGGCAAAGCCTCCTCGGGGGTGAGGGCGTGCAGGCGGCGGAACTTCGAGTTGCACAGGACGAGCCGGTTCTGCGCGTCCCAGAGCACGAAGGCCTCCGACACCGCCTCCACCGCGTCGCGCAGGCGCATGTCGGCGGTGGCGGTCGATTCCGCGAGGCGGCGCTGCTCGGAGATGTCGATGACGATGCCGACGAGGTGGCGTCCGCCGTCGTCGGGGTCGCGCACGATCTCCGCCCGCGCCTTCAGCCAGATCCACTCGCCGCCCGCGCTGCGGATGCGGAACTCGTGGTCGACGGTGGCGTCCTGGGCGGCGAGCTGGCTCGCGAGTCCGTAGAGGTCGGTGTCGTCGGGATGGACCAGCGCGTTGACGTCGCCGAAGGACAGGAACTCGTGCTCCCGGACGTAGCCGAGGAGCTGGTACATCGAGTCCGACCAGTAGATCCGCCCGCGGGCGATGTCCCAGTCCCACAGGCCGCAGCGGCCGCGGCAGAGGGCGGTGTCCAGGCGCTGGCGCACCTGCTCGCAGACGCGGTCCACCGTGCGGGCCCGGTCCGCCTGGAGCGTGTAGGCGAGCCCGACGCAGATGATGACGAGGGTGGCGGTGCCGATCACCACCGCCTCGGTGCGGGCGCGGCTCTGCCAGGCGGCCGTGACCGTGTCGAGGGGCTGCACCACCACCACCTGCCCGCGGCCGGAGGGCAGGGCGCGCAAGGTCGCGAGGGCCGGCACGCCGTCGAGCGTCACGCTCATCACGCCGGCCCGCTCGCCCAGGATCAGGAGCGGTTGCGCATCGTCGAGATGGCTCGCGAGCCGGCGGCCGGACGGGAGAGGGCGCGGCAGCGAGGCGGCGATGAGGTCGTCCGGCCCGATCAGGTGGACCTCGCGCCCCGCCACGAGGGCGGAGGCCGGGACCGCGCCGTCGAGGCGCAGCTCCGCCTCGGGGGGGACGGCCGAGAGGCTCGTCGCGGCGAGCCGGGCCAGGAGGTCGATCTCGCGCCCTGCATCGGCCACCGCGTCGCGGCGCTGGCCGAGGAGCTGGGTCGCCGTGATGGCGAAGAGGGAGATCAGGAAGAGGCCGAGGATCGCGGGGATCGCGAAGCGGAGCCAGGATTCCGCGCGCGCCAACCGCTGGTGAGCCGGGGTGATGGCTCGTGCGATGCCGAGGATCGTGGCCGCACGCGCAGCGAGTGGGGCGGGATCCGCCTCCAACATGCTCTCTCCCCTCACACGCCCGGATGGTGCGGCCCGGCCGCTTGCGCGCGGCCGAATCGTTCATCCTTGTGACATTTCCACAGCTGATTTGTCCAGCTTTCCGCTGCGATGCGAGGAGGGTTAAACTCTCGTTAAATCATCGTGCCGCTACGGGCGCCGAATCGGGATTGATGCAATACCTCAAGCGGTTATGTGGTGGCGGGCGGGCGCGAGCGAACGATTGGCGATGTCGCCGACATCCGGCGACAGGCCCGGCATGGCCGCGATCCTCCGCAGGCGCGCCTCGGCGAGCGCCCGGCGGCCCGGCTCCAGCATCCGCCAGGTATTGAAAGCGGTGAGCAGACGTGCCGCAACCTGGGGGTTGCGCGAGTCGAGATCGAGCACCGTCTCGGCGAGGAGATCGTAGCCGGCGCCGTCCGGCCGGTGGAACTGCGTCGGGTTGTTGAGGCTGAAGCTGCCGATCAGCGCCCGCACCCGGTTGGGGTTGGCGGCCGAGAAGCCCGCGTGGCGCATCAGCCCGCGCACCCGCGCCTCCGTCCCCTCCTCGGGGATCAGCGCCTGGAGGGCGAACCACTTGTCGAGCACCAGGGGCTCGCCGCGATAGGCCTCGCCGAAGGCCGCGAGCGCCCGCTCGCGCGCCGCGCCCGGCAGGAGGGTGAGCACCGCGAGCGCCGCGAGCCGGTCGGTCATGTTGTCCGCCGCCTCGCATTGCGCCTCGGCGAGGCGCGTGCCGAGGTCGGGATCGGCCGCGGCGATCAGGTCGAGGGCGGCGTTGCGCAGGGCCCGCCGCCCGGCGCTCGCGGCATCGGGGCTGAACGGGCTGCCCGCCGGCGCGGCGAGCGCGTCGCGCAGGGCGAGGAGCCGGTCTCGGAGCAGGCGGCCGAGATGGGCGCGCAGGGTCCAGCGGGCGCGGTGGATCGCGTCGGGATCGACGTTGGCGCCGATCTCCTGGGCCACCTCCTGGTCGGCCGGGATCGTCAGAACCAGGGCCGCGAAGGCCGGGTCGCGCAACGCCTCGGCGTCGAGGAAACTGCCGAGCGCCCCGGCGAGGGCCTCCCCATCCGGCCCGGCCTCGGTGCCGAGCGGGGCGCCGCCGCGCGTCCGTGCCGTGAGGATGCCGAGGGCGAGGTTCTGCGCCGCCTGCCAACGGTTGAACGGATCGCTGTCATGGGCGAGCAGCGCGAGGCGCTGCCCCGTATCGAGGGAATGGGCCACCTTCACGGGTGCCGAGAAGCCCCGGAACAGCGACGGCACCGGCTCGGCCTCGACGTCGGTGAAGACGAGGCGGTCGCTCTCCTCCTCCAGCACGAAGACGCCGTCCCGCACCCGGTCGGACCGCGCCGCGAGGATGCCGCCCGCCCGGTCGACGAGGCCGAGGGCGATCGGGATGACGAGGGGCTGGGGCGCGCCCCCGCCCGTCGCCTCGGTGGCGACCGTCGGCAGGCTCTGGTGGAAGTCGAGGCTGTAGCTGCGCTGATGGGGGTCGTAGCGTCCGGAGACGGAGACGGTCGGCGTCCCGGCCTGCGCGTACCAGCGGGCGAAGGCCGCGAGATCCCGGCCGCTCACCTCCGCGAAGGCGGCGAGGAAATCCTCCACCGTCGCCGCGGTGCCGTCGCAGCGGCTGAAGTAGAGGTCCATGCCCGCCCGGAAGGTCTCCGGGCCGAGCAGGGTGCGCAGCATGCGGACGATCTCGGCGCCCTTCTCGTAGACCGTCGCCGTGTAGAAGTTGTTGATCTCCCGGTAGGCCTGCGGCCGGACCGGATGGGCGAGCGGCCCCGCATCCTCCGGGAACTGGCGGGCGCGCAGCGTGCGCACCTCGGCGATGCGGTGCACCGGCCGCGAGCGCTCGTCGGACGAGAATTCCTGATCGCGGAAGACCGTCAGGCCCTCCTTCAGGCAGAGCTGGAACCAGTCGCGGCAGGTGACGCGGTTGCCCGACCAGTTGTGGAAGTACTCGTGGGCGATGATCGCCTCGATGTTGGCGTAGTCCGCGTCCGTCGCGGTGTCCGGGCTCGCCAGCACGTACTTGTCGTTGAAGATGTTGAGGCCCTTGTTCTCCATCGCGCCCATGTTGAAGTCGGACACGGCGACGACGTTGAAGACGTCGAGGTCGTAGGCACGGCCGAAGACGCGTTCGTCCCAGGCCATGGAGCGGATCACCGCGTCGAGGGCGTAGGGCGCGCGCGCCTCCTTGCCCGGCTCGACATAGACCGCGACCTCGACCGCCCGGCCCTCCATGGTGGTGAAGGGGGCGGCAATCCGCCCGAGCCGCCCGCCCACCAGGGCGAACAGATAGGCGGGCTTGGGGTGCGGATCGTGCCAGATCGCGTAGTGGCGTCCCGGCCCGGCCTCGCCGGCCTCCACCGGGTTGCCGTTGCCGAGCAGCACCGGCGCCTCGTCGCGGTCGGCCTCGATGCGGGTGGTGTAGACCGCGAGCACGTCCGGCCGGTCGAGAAAGTAGGTGATGCGCCGGAAACCGTCCGCCTCGCACTGCGTGCAGTAGACGCCGTTCGAGCGGTAGAGCCCCATCAGCTTGGTGTTGGCGCTCGGGTTCACCTGCGTCTCGACGGAGAGCACGAAGGGGCGCTGGGGCGGCTGGTGCAGGGTGAGGCCGCGGGGCGTCGCGTCGAGGGCGCCCGGGGCGGTCGGCTGGCCGTCGAGGGAGACGGCGAGCAGCGCGAGGTCGTCGCCGTCGAGGACGAGGGGGGCGCCGGGCTCGCCCTTCGGGTTCGGCCGCAGCGCCAGGGTCGCGGTGATCCGGGTCTCGGTCGGGTGCAGGCGCACGTCGAGATCGACCCGGTCGATCAGGTAGTCGCTCGGCCGGTAGTCGGCGAGGCGGACGATCGGCGGGGTCTCGGTGCGCATGGGACGGATGGGCTCCTCGGCGGCGTTGCCTGCCCACTTGTAGCCGGCGCGCGACCGGGCGCAACGCGCCGCGCGGCCTCATTCGCGTTGACCCGGTCGGGACCCGTGCCAGATATGGCCCCGTCATTCAGGAGCCCCCGACGATGGAATACCTGCACACGATGGTCCGGGTCGCGGACCTCGACCGCGCCCTCGACTTCTACTGCGGCAAGTTCGGCCTGCAGGAGGTGCGCCGCGTGGAGAACGAGAAGGGCCGCTTCACCCTGGTCTTCCTCGCTGCTCCGGGCGACGTCGCCCGCGCCAAGGACAGCAAGTCGCCGCTGCTCGAGCTGACCTACAATTGGGACCCGGAGGAGTATACCGGCGGGCGCAATTTCGGACATCTCGCTTATCAGGTCGACGACATCTACGAGACCTGCGCCAAGCTGAAGGAGGCTGGCGTGACCATCAATCGCCCGCCGCGGGATGGTCACATGGCCTTCATCCGTTCTCCCGATGGGATCTCGATCGAGATCCTGCAGAAGGGCGGATCCAAGCCGCCGCAGGAGCCCTGGGCCTCGATGCCGAACACCGGCACGTGGTAGCCGCCTCCGCGGCGCCCTCCGGGGCGCCGCGGAAATCGTGAGGATCGGGATGAGCGTTCCGTCGGTGCGGAGCGCCGCGAGAGAGGATGAACGATGCAGGTGCCGCAGAACGGGATGCCGTGGTGGGCGTGGGTCTGGCCTGCCGCGGCTTGGCTGATTCTCGGCGCCGCTCTCCTCATGGAGCCGCCGGCCCTGCTGCTCGCGGCGGCCGGAATCGTGCTCGTGGCGACGGTGTTCGCGGCGGTGTTCCACGCCGAGGTCGTCGCCCACCGGGTGGGGGAGCCGTTCGGCACGCTGGTGCTGGCGCTCTCCGTCACGGTGATCGAGACCGCGCTCATCGTCTCGGTGATGATCGCGGGGGGGCCTGAGAAGGCGGGACTCGCCCGCGACACGGTCTTCGCGGCCGTGATGATCATCTGCAACGGCCTCGTCGGGCTGTGTCTGCTCGCGGGCGGCGTGCGCCATCGCGAGCAGGGCTTCCAGCTCCAGGGCGCGCTCGCCGCCCTCGCCGTGCTCGCCGCCCTCGTCACGCTGACGCTCGTCCTGCCGAACTTCGTGAACACCGCCGGGCCGGTCTTCACGGTGCCCCAGCTCCTCTTCGCCGGGGCCGCCTCCCTGGTTCTCTACGGGGCCTTCGTCTTCGTGCAGACCATCCGCCACCGGGACTACTTCCTGCCGGAAGGGGGCGGACAGAGCGAGGACGACCACGCGCCGCCGCCGTCCGCCCGGGTCGCCCTGGCCAGCTTCGGCCTGCTGCTGGCCTGCCTCGTCGCGGTGGTCGGGCTGGCCAAGGCCCTCAACCCGACCCTGGAGCACGGCATCGCCGTCCTCGGCGTGCCGAAGACCGTGGCCGGCATCGTGATCGCCGCCCTCGTGCTGATGCCCGAGGGCTTGGCCGCCCTGCGCGCGGCCCGCTCCGACCGGCTCCAGACCAGCATGAACCTCGCCCTCGGCTCGGCCCTGGCGACGATCGGGCTGACCATCCCGGCGGTGTCCCTCGTCTCCGTCGTGATCGGGCAGCCCCTCGCCCTCGGGCTCGGGCCGAAGGATCAGGTGCTCCTGGCGCTGACGTTGCTCGTCGCGGTGATCACGCTCGGCACGGGGCGCACGACGGTGCTCCAGGGCATCGTGCACCTCGTGATCTTCGCCTCGTTCCTGTTCTTCGCCCTGATGCCGTGACCGGGCGGGGCGCCTTCGCCCGGCTTGGCATCCCGCCTGACGCGGTCACCGTTTCGGCCGCGGCGACCGCGGAAACCAGGGGGCTCGGCAGAACTGCCCCGCACGATTCCGCCGGGGAGCGGCTCTCAGGCCTTCGCGGTCGGGGTGATGCCGAGTTCGGCGAGCTTGGCGTGGATCGCCGCGACGGATCGCTTGAGCTTCAGGCTCATCACCGAGGGCGCCACGCCCTCGCGGGCCATGGTCCTGAGCTGCTGCACGGTCTCCAGCGTCCAGCCGGCCTCGACGGTCTCGCTCATGGGTTGCCTCCGTTCTGCACGGCCGCGGCTCGCGGCGGCCTTAGCCGCGAGAGTTAGGAGCGGGACTGCGGACCGGCAACCCGACTTGACGCCGCCGCCGCCGCGTCGCACATCGCGCCCATCAGCCGGCCGGGCGGCCGCTCCGCCGTCAGGCGGGGAGGAAAGTCCGGGCTCCATGGAGAGACGGTGCCGGATAACGTCCGGCGGGGGCGACCCCAGGGACAGTGCCACAGAGAGCAGACCACCGCGGGCCCCTCGGGGCCCTGCGGCCAGGGTGAAAGGGTGCGGTAAGAGCGCACCGCGGACGCGGCAACGCGGACGGCACGGCAAACCCCACCGGGAGCAAAACCGAATAGGGGCGACACGGGCGGGCCTCCGGGACCGCGCAGGGCTCCTCTCCAGCCTCGTCGCCCGGGTTGGTTGCTCGAGGCGGTCGGCAACGGCCGTCCCAGAGGAATGGCCGCCACGTCCGGGGGGATCCTTGCGGATCCCGTCGGGCCTTACAGAACCCGGCTTACAGGCCGGCTGATCCCTCTTCGGCGGCTCCGCCGAAAGTCCGGGTCCGCCCCGTGCGGGCCGGACCGGCGGCGAAAACCGCAAGCCTTCGTTAACGTTGCTGACGTCTGATCGCCACTAGGCGACGTGGCTGTCCCGCCGGGCCGCGTTGACGCTTCCGGAGGCCCATGATAGCCCAGCCCAACTCATTGATGGCGCATCGTAAACCGGCGCCGGGATCCTGCCTCGGCAGTGCTCGGCCCGGTGCGTCCTATGTTGGGGTGCGGGCCGGCGCGCGGCCGCACCGGATGCGGCTGCCAGTCGCGCAGCCCCTGAACCATGCGGAGCATCATGGAGCGTCACGCGTGCGATCGCGCTGCCACCGCGAGGCGGCGCCCCTGTCGGCCGAAGCCAGCCGGAGATGCGCCGTGAGCGAGACGCCGCCCCACATCCCGGTCCTCCTGGCCGAGGTCCGTGCCGCCCTGCGCCTCGGCGCGGGCGTGGTGGTCGACGGCACCTTCGGGGCCGGCGGCTACACCCGCGCCATCCTGGCGGCGGGGCCGGAGCAGCGCGTGATCGCCATCGACCGCGATCCCAGCGCCATCGCGGCGGGCCGCGGGCTCGCGGCCGAGATGGAGGGGCGCCTGACCCTGATCCAGGGCCGCTTCGGCGACCTCGACCGGCTGGTGCGGGACGCGGGCGTCGCGGCGGTCGACGGCGTCGTGCTCGATGTCGGCGTGTCCTCCATGCAGCTCGACCGGGCGGAGCGGGGCTTCTCCTTCCGCCACGACGGTCCCCTCGACATGCGCATGGAATGCGAGGGGGAGAGCGCCGCCGACCTCGTCAACGAGGCGCCGGAGGCCGACCTCGCCGACATCATCTACCATTACGGCGAGGAGCGCCGGGCGCGGGCGGTGGCCCGGGCCATCCTGGAGGCGCGCCGCCGCGAGCGCATCGCCACCACGGCGGCCCTGGCGGAGATCGTCGCCAGTGTGGTCCGGGCGGAGCCGGGCAGCGGCATCCATCCGGCGACCCGGACCTTCCAGGCCCTGCGCATCGCGGTCAACGACGAGCTCGGCGAGCTCCAGCGCGCCCTGCACGCGGCCGAGCGCATCCTGCGCCCCGGCGGCCGGCTCGCCGTGGTGACCTTCCACTCGCTGGAGGATCGGATCGTCAAGCAGTTCTTCTCGGCCCGCAGCGGCCGCGCGGTCTCGGCCTCCCGGCACCTGCCGATGGCGGAGAAGCCGGCGCCGAAGGTCTTCACCCTGGTCACCAAGGGGCCGGTCGGCCCGGGCGAGGCGGAGGCCGCCGCCAATCCGCGCGCGCGGTCGGCCAAGCTGCGCGCGGGCGAGCGCACCGACGCGCCGGCGCCCGAGCCCCTGACGGTGCTCGAAGCGCTCGCAGCACTTCCCGCCCGCGAGCGCGGAGGCCGCCGGTGATCCGCCTGCTCCACCTCCTCGCCATCGCGGGCCTGATCGCCTCGGCCGTCTACGCCTACTCGATCAAGTACGACACGCTCTACCAAGCCGAGCAGGTCGCCAAGCTGAAGAGCCGCCTGCGCCGCGAGCGCGAGGCCACCGCTGTGCTGCGCGCCGAGTGGCAGCTCCTCACCCGGCCGGACCGCCTGCAGGCGGCCGTCGACAAGTATCTCCAGCTCGAACCGATCGGGACCGAGCATCTCGGGCGGCTCGCCGACCTTCCGGCCAAGGCCGACCGCGGCGACGAGATCGCCCGCAAGCTCGAATCCCTCGGGCTCCTCGCGACGGCGACGCCGACCGGCAAGGAGCGCCCGGCCGCGACCACGAACCGGAGCGCCGAGGAGCCGCGCACCACCGGCTCGACCTCCGCGTCCCGCTCCCCCCGCACGTCCACCCGCACCCCGACGGCGACGAGGTAGGCTTCACCGTGTCCGAGCATCCCGACCATGCCCAGCCGGAGCCCGCGCCCGAGGCCCCGGCGCGTCAGGCCCTGATCGTGACCATCCTGCGCGCGATGTTCCGCTTCGCCATCGAGCGCAGCGCCGCGCGGGTGGGCCTCGTCGGCCTCGTCTTCACGGCGGTGTTCTGCGTGATCACCGGCCGGCTCATCCAGCAGGCGGCCTTCCCGGAGGAGCCGAGCAGCTCGGCCCAGCGGGTCGCCGCCGCCGCCGCGACCGCGATCCGCCCCGACATCGTCGACCGCAACGGCGAGATCCTGGCCACCGACATCCGCACGGTCTCGCTCTTCGCCGAGCCGCGCAACATCTACGACAAGGACGAGGCGGTCGAACTCCTCACCGCCGTCCTGCCGCAGCTCAACGCCCGCGAGCTGCGCGAGAAGCTCAGCACCAAGAAGGGCTTCGTCTGGGTCAAGCGCGAACTCACGCCCAAGCAGCAGGCCGAGATCCACCGGCTCGGCATCCCGGGCATCGGCTTCCTGCCCGACCACAAGCGCGTCTATCCGAACGGCGTCGCGGCCGCCCACGTGCTCGGCTTCTCCAACCTCGACAATGTCGGCATCGCCGGCATGGAGAAGTACATCGACAAGACGGGCCTGAAGGACCTCAACAACCTCGGCTTCATCGAGAAGTCGGCGGACCTCTCGCCGGTCCAGCTCTCCATCGACCTGCGCGCCCAGCACGCGGTGCGCGACGAACTGGCCTGGGGCATGGGCCATTACCGCGCCAAGGCCGCGGCGGCGATGATCCTCGACGTGAATACCGGCGAGGTGATCGCGCTCGCCTCGCTGCCCGACTTCGACCCGAACGAGCCCGCCGACGCCCTCAATCCCGACCGCATCAACCGCATGAATGTCGGCGTCTACGAGATGGGCTCGACCTTCAAGGCGATGACGCTGGCCATGGCCCTCGAATCGGGCAAGTTCAACGTCAACTCGACCTTCGACACCCGCGGCGGCGTGCTGCACTGGGGCCGCCAGAAGATCCACGAGTATCACGGCACCAACCGGGTCATCACGATGCCGGAGGTGTTCACGCATTCCTCCAACATCGGCTCGGCCAAGATGGCGCTCGGGGTCGGTGTGCCCGGCCACAAGGCCTTCCTGAAGAAGATGGGCCTGCTCGACCGCCTGCGCACCGAACTGCCGGAGAGCGCCGAGCCGATCATCCCGCCGCGCTGGACCGAGATCAACACCATCACCATCGCCTTCGGCCACGGCCTCGCGGTGGCGCCGATCCAGGCCGCCTCGGCGGTCGCGGCGATCACCAATGGCGGCTTCCTGATCACGCCGACCTTCCTGAAGCGCGACGAGGCCGCCGCCCGCGAGAAGGCGACCCCGGTCCTGTCGCCGCAGACCAGCGAGGCGATGCGGTTTATCATGCGGCTCAACGCCACCGAGGGCTCGGCCAAGAAGGCGGCCATCCCGTACTACTTCGTCGGTGGCAAGACCGGCACCGCCGAGAAGGTGATTGGCGGGCGCTACGTGAAGAACCGCCTGTTCACGACCTTCATGGCTGCCGCCCCGATGGACAAGCCCAAATACCTGTTCGTGACCATCATGGACGAGCCGCAGGCGGTGGCGGCGGAATCCGGCTCCTACGCCACCGCGGCCTGGAACTCGGGCGTGGTCACGGGCCGCATCATCGCCCGGACGGCGCCGATCCTCGGCCTGCCGCCGCAATTCGAACCGCCGGCCAAGCCCTTCCCGCTGATGGTGAAGCTCGGCGCCTACCACGCCAACGAGGTCGGCGGACGATGAGCGCGGCCACACTCGGCACCCTGTTCCCCGAGGCCGCGGGCGCGGCCGCGGGGATCGCCGTCGCCGGCCTCACCGCCGACAGCCGGCGGGTCGCCCCCGGCTTCGTGTTCGTGGCGGTGCCGGGGACGCGGGCGGACGGGCGCAGCTTCGCTGCGGCCGCGGCGGCGGCCGGCGCCGTCGCCATGGCGGCCGAGGGACCCCGCCCGGAGGCCCTGCCCGAGGGTGTCGTCTATCTGCCCGTGCCCGATGCCCGCCGCGCGCTCGCGCTCGCGGCCTCGCGCTTCTCCCCGCGCCAGCCGGAGAGCATCGTCGCGGTCACCGGCACCAACGGCAAGAGTTCGGTGGCGGATTTCGTCCGCCAGATCCTGGCCCGGCTCGGGACCCGCTCGGCGAGCCTCGGCACGCTCGGCGTCGTCACCGGGGACGGGGCCGCCTACGGCTCCCTCACCACCCCCGACCCGGTCACCCTGCACGAGACCCTCGACCGGCTGGCGGGCGACGGCATCGCGGCGCTCGCCATGGAGGCCTCCTCGCACGGGATCGAGCAGCGGCGCCTCGACGGCGTGCGCCTCGTCGCGGCGGGCTTCACCAATCTCGGCCACGACCACCTCGACTACCACCACACCGCCGAGGCCTATCTCGCCGCGAAGCTGCGCCTGTTCGACACCCTGCTGCCGCAGGACGCGCCCGCGATCGTCAACGCGGACGGGCCGATGGCGGAGCGCGTCGTGGCGGCCGTGCGGGCGAGGGGGCTGCCGCTCGTCACCACCGGCCGCGCCGGCGAGACCCTGCGGCTCACCGCCATCGAGACGCGCGGCTTCGCGCAGGCCCTGACGATCGAGGCGGAGGGCCGGGACTACCGCGTCGATTTGCCCCTCGTGGGCGGTTTCCAGGCGGAGAACGCCCTGGTGGCGGCCGCCCTCGTCCTGGCGACGCCCGCCGGGCGGGGCCGCCTGCCGGAGGTCGTCGCGGCCCTCGGACACCTCGCCGGCGTGCCGGGGCGGCTGGAGCGGGTCGCGACCCATGACGGCGCGCTCTGCGTCGTCGACTACGCGCACAAGCCCGATGCGCTCGCCGGCGTGCTCCAGGCCCTGCGCCCCTTCACCACCGGGCGCCTCGTCTGCGTGATGGGCTGCGGCGGCGACCGCGACCGGGCCAAGCGTCCGATGATGGGACGCATCGCGGTCGAGGGCGCCGACCGGGTCATCGTCACGGACGACAACCCGCGCAGCGAGGAGCCGGCGGCGATCCGGGCGGAGATCCTCGCCGCCGCCCCCGGCGCCGAGGAGATCGGCGACCGGGCGGAGGCGATCCGCAGCGCCGTGCGGGACCTGTCGCCCGGCGATGTCCTGCTCGTCGCAGGCAAAGGCCATGAAACCGGCCAGATCATCGGCAACCGCACGCTGCCGTTCTCGGACCGCGACGCGGTGCTGAGCGCGATCGAGGAGACGCGTGCATGACCGAGCCCCTCTGGACCCTCGCCGAGGTCCTGGCTGCCACCGGCGGCCGCTTGGCCGCCACGGGGGGCGGCACAACCGCCGCCGGCAGCGATGCCGCGGCCGCCCAGCCGCTCGCCGGCCTGTCGATCGACACGCGCACCCTCAAGGTCGGCGACCTGTTCTTCGCGATCCGTGGCGAGGCCCGCGACGGCCACGACTTCGTGCGCGACGCTCTGACCCGCGGGGCGGGGGCGGCCGTGGTCTCGCAGGACAGGGCGGCCGACCTCGCGGATGCGGGGCCGCTCGTCGTGGTGCCCGCGGTCGGGGACGATCCGGTGCTGGCCGCCATGCGGGCGCTCGCCGCGGCGGCTCGCGCGCGCAGCGCCGCGCGGGTGCTCGCGGTGACGGGCTCGGTCGGCAAGACCGGCACCAAGGAAGCCCTGCGCCACGTGCTGGCGGCGCAGGGGGCCACCCACGCCTCGGTCGCCTCCTACAACAACCATTGGGGCGTGCCCCTGACCCTCGGCCGGATGCCGGGGGCGAGCCGGTTCGGCGTCTTCGAGATCGGGATGAACCACGCGGGCGAGATCGTCCCGCTGACCCGTCTGGTGCGGCCCGAGATCGCCATCGTGACGACGGTCGAGCCGGTCCATATCGAGCATTTCCAGTCGCTCTCCGGCATCGCGGATGCCAAGGGCGAGATCTTCGCCGGCCTGGAGCCGGGGGGCGTCGCGATCGTCAACCGCGACAACCCGCATTTCGAGCGCCTCGGCGCCCACGCCCTCGCGTCGCGGGCGGGACGGATCGTGAGCTTCGGCGAGCACCCCGACGCCGATGTGCGGGCCGAGCGGATCCTGATGCGGCCCGACCTCTCGATCGTGGATGCCCGCGTGATGGGCATCCCCGTGACCTACCGGCTCGGCACCCCGGGCCGGCACACGGCGCTGAACTCGCTCGCCGTGATGGCGGCGGTGCACGCGCTCGGGGCCGACCTCGCGCTCGCGGCCCTGTCCCTGGCGCAGCTCCGGCCGCCGGTCGGCCGCGGCGAGCGCACGATGCTGCGTCTGCCCGGCGGCGAGGCGCTGCTCGTGGACGAGAGCTACAACGCCAACCCGGCCTCGGTGCGCGCCGCCCTCGCGACGCTCGCCGGGATCGAGATCCAGGGCCGCGGCCGGCGGATCGCCGTGCTCGGCGACATGCTGGAACTCGGCACCGAATCCCCCCGCCTGCACCGGGAGCTCGCCGCTGCGGTGGAGGAGCACGGCATCGACCTCGTCTTCGTGGCCGGGCCGATGATGGCCGAGCTGTTCGACGCGCTGCCCGCCGGCACACGGGGCGTCGCCGCGCCGACCTCGGCCGAGCTGCTCGACGCGGTGCTGGCCGAGATCCGCCCCGGCGACGCGCTGACGGTCAAGGGTTCGAACAGCACCCGCATGGGCCGCATTGTCGAGGCCCTCAAAGCCCGCTACGGGGGCGCCGCGGAATCCCTCGCGGCCGGACGACCGAGCTGAACGCTCGCGCCCCGGCCCGGCCGGAGCCCCCTTCACAGATGGCGCCGTCATCCCCGCCGGCGCTCACCTCACCATCGGGATGAGCCCGGGATGCTGTATCTCCTGTCGGAACTGAGCGGCGTGTTCTCGCCGTTCAACGTGTTTCGCTACATCACCTTCCGGACCGGCGGCGCGCTGTTCACCGCAGGCTTCTTCGTGTTCTGGTTCGGGCCCTGGATCATCTCGCTCCTGCGCCTGCGCCAGGGCAAGGGCCAGCCGATCCGCGAGGACGGGCCGCAGACGCACCTGCTCACCAAGCGCGGCACGCCGACCATGGGCGGGCTGATGATCCTGGCGGGGCTGCTCGTCGCCGTGTTCCTGTGGGCGAATCCGCGCAACAGCTACGTCTGGATCACCGTCGTGGTGACCCTCGGCTTCGGCGCCATCGGCTTCTACGACGACTATCTCAAGGTGACGAAGCAGAGCCACAAGGGCTTTTCCGGCAAGTTCCGGCTCGGCCTCGAGGCGATGATCGCGATCGCGGCCTGCGTGGCGGTGGCCGAGTACTCGGCGCCGGGCCTCGCCTACCGGCTCGCCTTCCCGGTCTTCAAGGACGCGATCATCAATCTCGGCGTGTTCTGGATCCTGTTCGCGAGCTTCGTGATCGTCGGCGCCGGCAACGCGGTGAACATCACGGACGGGCTCGACGGCCTCGCCATCGTGCCGGTGATGATCGCGGCGGCGACCTTCGGGATCATCGCCTATCTGGTCGGCAACGTGATCTACGCCTCGTACCTGCAGGTGAACTACGTGCCGGGCACGGGTGAGCTCGCAGTGGTCTGCGGGGCGTTGATCGGGGCCGGGCTCGGCTTCCTGTGGTTCAATGCGCCCCCGGCCCAGATCTTCATGGGCGATACCGGCTCGCTCGCGCTCGGCGGCCTTCTCGGCACCATCGCGGTGGCGACGAAGCACGAGATCGTTCTGGCGGTGGTGGGCGGCCTGTTCGTGCTGGAGATCGCCTCGGTGATCATCCAGGTCGCGTCCTTCAAGCTCACCGGCAAGCGCGTCTTCCGGATGGCGCCGATCCACCATCACTTCGAGCAGAAGGGCTGGAAGGAGCCGCAGGTGGTGATCCGGTTCTGGATCATCGCCGTGGTGCTGGCGCTCCTCGGCCTCGCGACGCTGAAGCTGCGCTGACAGCCGCATGGCCCTTCTCCCGCGCGGGGAGAGGGCCTTTGAGCCGCGATCCGCGGATGCCGGCTACAGGATGAACCGGCTCAGATCCGCGTTCTGCGCGAGGCTCTCGACCCGCGTGCGCACGTAATCGGCGTCGATCGTCACGCTCTCGCCGGAGCGGTCGGGGGCGGTGAACGAGATGTCGTCGAGCACCCGCTCCAGCACCGTCTGAAGGCGGCGCGCGCCGATGTTCTCGACCGAGGAATTCACCTCGACCGCGACCTTGGCCAGCGCGTCGACCGCGTCCTCCGTGAAGGTCACGCTCACGCCCTCGGTCGCCATCAGCGCCACGGCCTGCTTGAGGAGGCTCGCCTCGGTCTCGGTGAGGATGCGGCGGAAGTCGTCCACCGTGAGCGGGCTCAGCTCCACCCGGATCGGCAGCCGGCCCTGCAACTCGGGGAGCAGGTCGGAGGGCTTCGAGACGTGGAAGGCGCCGCTCGCGATGAACAGGATGTGGTCGGTCTTCACCGGCCCGTGCTTGGTCGCGACCGTGGTGCCCTCGATGAGCGGCAGCAGGTCGCGCTGCACGCCCTCGCGCGAGACATCGGCCCCGCCGCGGCCCTCCCGGGCGCAGATCTTGTCGACCTCGTCCAGGAACACGATGCCGTTGTCCTCGACCTCGCGGATCGCCTCCTGGACGATGCTGTCCTGGTCGAGGAGCTTGTCGGATTCCTCCGCCATCAGCGGCGCGTGGGCGTCCCGCACGGTGATGCGGCGCGGCTTGCCCTTCTGGCCGCCGAGCGCCTTGCCGAGCATATCGCCGAGGTTGATCGCTCCCATCGCGGCGCCGGGCATGCCCGGGATCTCGAACATCGGCAGGCCCGCCGGGCTCGATCCGGCGAGTTCGATCTCGACCTCCTTGTCGTCGAGTTCGCCCGCCCGCAGGCGGCGGCGGAAGCTGTCGCGGGTGGCCGGGCTCGCGGTCGGCCCGACCAGGGCATCGAGGATGCGGCCCTCGGCCGCGGCTTCCGCCTTCGCCTGGACCGAGCGGCGCTTCTCGTCGCGCTTGAGGCCGATGCCGACCTCCACGAGGTCGCGCACGATCTGCTCGACGTCGCGGCCGACATAGCCCACCTCGGTGAACTTGGTCGCCTCGACCTTCAGGAAGGGGGCGTTGGCGAGCCGGGCGAGGCGGCGGGAGATCTCGGTCTTGCCGCAGCCGGTCGGCCCGATCATCAGGATGTTCTTGGGTGCCACCTCCTCGCGCAGCGGGCCCTGGAGCTGCTGGCGGCGCCAGCGGTTGCGCAGGGCGATCGCGACCGCGCGCTTCGCGTCGGCCTGGCCCACGATGTAGCGGTCGAGTTCGGAGACGATTTCGCGGGGGGAGAAGGTGGTCATGGGGGATTTCTTCGAATTCTACGCAGGGTTCTCGCGGCCGGAGATGAAGGAGGCGGGCGGTCAGGCCGCGTCCAGGCTCTCGATCACCAGGCTGCCGTTGGTGTAGACGCAGATCTCGGCGGCGATCCGCATGGCGCGGCGCACGATCGCCTCGGCGTCGAGCTCCTGCTCCTCCAGCGCCCGGGCGGCAGCGAGCGCGTAGTTGCCGCCCGAGCCGATCGCCATCACGCCGCCCTCGGGCTCCAGCACGTCGCCGGCGCCCGACAGCAGCAGGCTCACGTCCTTGTCGGCGACCAGCATCATCGCCTCGAGGCGGCGCAGGTAGCGGTCGGTGCGCCAATCCTTGGTCAGCTCGACGCAGGCGCGGGTGAGCTGGCCCGGATACTGCTCGAGCTTGGCTTCCAGCCGCTCGAACAGCGTGAAGGCGTCGGCGGTGGCGCCGGCGAAGCCACCGATCACCGAACCCTTGGCGAGGCGCCGGACCTTGCGGGCGTTGCCCTTGACGATGGTCTGGCCGAGGCTGACCTGCCCGTCGCCCCCGATCACCACCCGGCCGCCCTTGCGCACCATCAGGATCGTCGTCGCATGCATGCGGGGGGCGCCCCCCGCGTCGTCGTTGGCCAAGGATGTCTCTCCGGGCAGGCTGTCGTGCTGCGGCGTAGGTGGGGGCTCGCGGCGCGTTCGTCCAGCGGGGGCAGCGCCCATAGCACTGGACCACCGTCATGACGTTGGGTCATATGCGAGCGCGAAGCGAGTCACCGCCTTCGCGCTCCCGCCGGATACCCGATGCCGAAGGGCGACCAGAAACATCGTGCCAAACGCTTCAACGAGGGAGCCAAGCTGCTTGCCTCGCTGTTCAACTCAATGGCCATCGCGGTGTTCGGGGCCGCCTTCGTGATCCCGATCACGCAGGGCCGCCACGGCGTGTTCGCCTGAGGCGGAGGACTTCTCCTCATCGCGGGCGTAAGCTTCCACCTCGCCGGTCAGGCGGTCCTTCGCTTCCTCCGAGCCGAAGATCGACATCGATGACCGTCACCGACGCATGGCAGATCCTCGGCGTGAGTGCCGTTCTCATCATCGGTGGCCTGCTCGCCCTCAAGGTCGCGTCAGACATCTATGACCGGACGACGCGGGAGATCGAGGAACGGCGGGCTGCCGGTGAATGAAGGTATGCTGATCGTGTTCGGCGGCCTGCCCGGAACGGGCAAGACGGCGATCTCCCGCGCCCTCGCGGCGGCCCATCTGCGCATCGACGTCATCGAGCAGGCGATCCGGGATTCGGGCGTGCCGGCGGACGCCGTAGGCGCGTCCGGCTACGCGGTGGCGCAGGCCCTCGCGGGGGCGAATCTCGCGGACGGGCGGATCGTCGTGGCCGATTGCGTTAACCCTAACACCGCCAGCCGCGAGGGGTGGCGGGACATGGCCGGCCGCGCCGGAGCGCGGTTGATCGAGGTCGAGGTGGTGTGCCCGGACCGCGAGGAGCACCGCCGCCGCGTCGAGGGACGGGTGTCGGACATTCCCGGTCTCGTCTTGCCCTCGTGGGAGGCGATCCTGCGCCTGGACTACGAGTCCTGGGACCGGCCGTGCCTCGTCATCGACAGCGCGACCTCATCGCCCTCGCAGGCGGTCGTCGCCGTGCTCGGGATCGTGGCGCAAGACCGGCTAGCCTGAGGCCCGCGCGCCGAACCATCCGTGCTGGCTTCCGTGGCGCATGCCTTCAGACACGGGCGCGCGAGACCAAGACGTAGAGGCTAATCCTCAATCATCGATCGATCGAGCTTGCGCTGACCGTGGAGCACGCGGACGATCTCGATCGTCTCCGCCTCGACACGATAGAGGATCAGATACTGTCTGATCACAAGATGCCGGAGGTTGGGAGCGATCTCCTCGCGCGAGACACCCGAATAAGGATGCTGCACGAGCAGCTGCCAGCGTTGCTCGATCGCGTCGAGCAGGCGATCGGCCGCGCCCGGATCATATTGCGCGATGCTCGACCAGATGTGGATCAGATCCTCGTCGGCCCGGCGGGTTCGCCGGACCGTCCTCACCGATCGACCTTCGCGGCAGACGCCTCGAAGCGCCGGCGTGCCTCGGCCTTCACCTCGGCCATGCTGTCCCACTGGCTCGGCCCGCTCTCCAGACCTTCGCGGACCAACTCGCGCAACTCCTCGATCGAATAGCCATGCGTATCGTCGTGGGCGTTCCGATGCTGTTTCCACAAACGCACCGCATCGCCGATCGCCTCGCTCGCCGATGCGTACTCGCCCGCCTCGACAGCCTGATGCACGGACTCAGCGATGTCGGAGGGGAGATCGACCGTGATGGACTCGACCGCAGCCATCAGAAACCTCGCCAGTAAAAATGGGGCGTCCCAAACGGAACCCGCACGGAACGTCGCGTGACATCCATCATACGCCCACCTCCCGACTCCAGTGATACGGTTTCCGGAAGATCACTTTCGGAAACCGTATCACGAGCCCGCGCGGCGCCTGAGCGAGGCCGGTTTCCGCATCGCGAAGCGATCATCCGGAAACCGTATGAGAGGACGGAACGACGCCATCTCTACACCACCACCGTGATCACCTCCGCCGCCCGGGTCAGCGCGGTGTAGAGCCAGCGCGCCCGGTGCTCGCGGAACGCGTAGGATTCGTCGAACAGCACCACGCGGTCCCATTGCGACCCCTGCGCCTTGTGCACGGTGAGCGCGTAGCCGTAGGTGAACTCCTCGGTCTCACGGCGCAGGATCGCCGGCACCTCCTCCTCGCTGCCGGCAATCACCGAGCGCAAAACCCGGATGTCCTGGGGCTTGCGGCGGAGCGCCGGATCGTCCTCCGGCACCACGTCGAGGCGCACGAGGTCGGGGCGGGGGGCGGCGCGCAGGGCCTGGACGGTCCAGGTCGAGCCGTTGAGCAGGCCCTTGGTGCGGTCGTTGCGCAGGCAGACCAACTTCTCGCCCACCGCCGGCATCGGGTCGGCGTGGCCGATCAGCTCGCGGATGCGGCCGTTATAGAGCCGTCGGGTGCGGTTCATCCCGACCAGCACCTGGTCGGCGGCGAGCACGGTGGCGGGGTCGATCGCGCGGCGCGGGATCACCCGGCTCTCGCCGTAATCGCCGAAGTCCAGCCGTCCGCCCTCGCGGACCGTCATGGCGAGGCGCACGATCGGGTTGTCGGCGGCCTGGCGGTGGACCTCCGTCAGCATCACGTCGGGCTCGGCCTCGGTGAAGAAGCCGCCGCCCTTCACCGGCGGCAGCTGCGCCGGATCGCCCAGCACCAGCACCGGCTTGCCGAAGGAGAGCAGGTCGTTGCCGAGGTCGGCATCCACCATCGAGCATTCGTCGATGACGACGAGGGCCGCCTTGCTCACCGGCCCGGTGCGGTTGAGGGTAAAGGCCGGCCCGCCCTCGGTATCCTCGCGAGTGCGGTAGATCAGGCTGTGGATGGTCGACGCGTCCGGGCAGCCGCGCTGGCGCATCACCGAGGCCGCCTTGCCCGTATAGGCGCAGAACAGCACCCCGCCCTCGACATCCTCGGCGAGGCGCCGGGCGAGCGTCGTCTTGCCGGTGCCCGCGAAGCCGAACAGGCGGAAGACCTGCGGCTCTCCCGCCCGGAGCCACGCCGAGACGGCCTGCAGGGCCGCCTCCTGCTGGGGGCCGAATTGCACGCTCATCGCCCGGCCTCAATGCGCCTTGCCGACCGTCCGGCGGGCCTGGAATTCCGGCGCGGGCGCCTCCTCCCTGCGCTTGAGGAGGGCGCGGAACTCGTCGCGGCGCTCGTGGATCGAGGCGATGACGAGGCCCATCGGCACGCCGACATCCACCAGCACCGCCTCCGAGAGCTGCAGCGAGGCCTCGATCGTCTCCGGCACCGCGTCGTCCACCCCGAGGTCGTACAGCGCCGTGGCGTGGCGCGCGTCGCGGGCGCGGGCGACGATGGTCAGGTCCGGCCGCTCGGCCCGGCCCGCCGCCACCACCGCCTCGACGGAGCGGGGGGCATCCAGGGTGACGACGAGGGCCCGCGCGCTGGCGATGCCGCAGCGGCGCAGCAACTCGGGATTGGCGGAATCCCCGAAGAAGACCGGGTTGCCGAGGCGGCGCTGCTCGGCGACCCGCGCCGCATCCATGTCGAGGGCGAGATAGGGCACCTTGTGGCGGGCCAGCATCTCGCCGACGAGCCGCCCGACCCGGCCGTAGCCCGCCACGATCACCCGGCCCTGCTGCGTCTCGGGCGGCGGCTCGGCCGTCACCTGATGGGCGAGCGCCCGGCGGTCGAGGCGGCGCCCGAGGCGGCGGGCGATGGCCGCCAGGATCGGGATCGTCACCATCGTGACCGTGGTGACGATGAGCGCCGCCTGTCCCAGATCCTCCGGGACCAGCCCGGCCGTGAGCGCGCTGCCGATCAGCACGAAGGCGAACTCGCCCCCCGCTCCCAGGAGCAGGGCGGTCTCGACCGCCACCGCCCGCGACAGCTTCAGGGCCCGCGCGATGGCGAGGATCACGGCGGCCTTGAGCGCGATCACCGCGAAGGAGAGCCCGAGGATCGCCGCCGGCGCGTTCACGAGCTGCGCCGGATCGAGGTTCATGCCCACCGAGACGAAGAACACCCCGAGGAGCAGGCCCTTGAACGGGTCGATGGTGGCCTCGATGGCCCGGCGATACTCGGTCTCGGCGAGGAGGAGGCCGGCCACGAAGGCGCCGAGGGTGGTCGACAGCCCGCTCGACGCCGCCACGAGGGCGGTCGCCACGATCACGAGCAGGCAGGCGGCCATGAACAGCTCGGGGCTGCGGGTGCGCGCGACGAGCTGGAACAGCGGGCGCAGGCCGAGCCGCCCGGCCCCGACGATCAGGACCACCGCCACCACCGCCTGCCCGAGGGCGACGGCGAGGCCGCCGAGGGCATCGCCGTCCTTGCGCCCGAGCACCGCGATGGCGAACAGGACGGGGGCCACCGCGAGGTCCTGGAACAGCAGCACCGCGAAGCTCGCCCGGCCGGCCGGGGTGTTGAGGCGCTTCTGCTCGGCGAGCACGGGCAGCACCACCGCCGTGGAGGAGAGGGCGAGGGCGAGCCCGACCAGGGCCGCCGCCGTCGGGCTGACCCCGAGGGGCAGCAGCAGGCCGCCGAGGAGGAGGCTCGACACCGCCACCTGCAGCGAGCCGAGGCCGAAGACCAGCCGGCGCAGGATGCGCAGGCGCTCCCAGGACAGCTCCACCCCGATCATGAACATCAGGAAGATCACGCCGAGTTCGGCGAAATGCGCGATCTCGCTGCGGCTGCCGATGGTGACGTTGGCGAGCCAGGGCGCGGTGCCGGTGAGGCGCCCGAGCCCCGAGGGGCCGAGCAGGGCCCCCGCCCCGATGAAGCCGAGGACCGGGCTGATCCGCAGCCGGTGGAACAGCGGCACCACCACGCCGGCCGTGACCAGGAACAGGATGGCTTCCTTCCAGGAAGCGCCGGAGGTCACGGGGTCGGTCATCGCAGGCGGTCGATCTCACGGGCCGGGGGAGGGGAGCCGCACCATCTTGGAGAGGCGGGCCGCCGGGGCAAGCGGAAAGGGCGGCCGCTTTGTCGTTTCGGCCGGTTCGCGACATTCCCGAAACTGTGCCAAGGGGAGGCGATGGAGAGAGGAATGCAACGCAGGCTTCGCCGCTGCCGCGAGCTCTGGGGCGAATCCGTGCTGCTGGAGGCGCTGCCGGCCCTGCGGGTCGTCGAGCACGCGGTCTACGTACCCCCCGATGCACAGGGGCGCTGGGCGCTCCTCGCCGCCGGGGAGCGCATCGCCGGCGGCGGCGGGGAGCCGGGCCCGCGCCCTGCGCCGGTGCCTGCACCGGAGGCGACCTACCTGTTCGTGGGCGCGCTCGCGCCCCATTACGGGCACTTCATCGTCGACACCCTCGCCCGGCTGTGGCCGCTCCTCGGCTGGGAGGGCCCGCTCCCGCGCCTTCTCGCCTTCACGCCGGCGCCGGCCGAGGGACCCGGCTATGTCGGGGCGATCCTCGGCGGCCTCGGGGTGGGGGCGGAAGGGGTCGCGTGCTTCTACGAGCCGGTCAGGATCCCGCGCCTCGTCCTGCCCGACCCCGCCTTCAGGGAGCAGGCCTTCGTCCATCGCGTGTTCGGCGATCTCTGCCGCGCGGTCGGTCAGCCCTTCTGGGGTGGGGAGCGCCTCGGCCGGCCGGTCTACCTGTCGAAGACGCGGCTCTCCTCCGGCATCTCGCGCATCGCCAACGAGGACGCGATCGTGGCGGAACTCGACCGGTGCGGCGTCGAGATCGTCGCGCCCGAGACCCTGCCCTTCGGCGATCAGGTGCGGCTGCTCTCCACCCGCCGGATCGTGATGGGATCCACGGGCTCGGCCTTCCACACCTCGGCTTTCGCGGCGCCCGGATGCCGGCTCCTCGGCCTCAACTGGATGGAGCGCCTCCACGCGAATTTCGCGCTGATCGACGCGGTCTCCGGCCATGCGGCCAAGTACTATTTCCCCCCCGGCACCCGCTACGCCGAGAGCGGCGACGCCTTCCATTTCGGCTGGGTCGTGCGCGATCCCCGGGCGGTGGCGGCCGAACTCGTGGCGCGCGCCCAAGCCTTCGACCGCCTCGACGAGATCGACGCGCAGGCGGGCGGTCCCCGGAGCGCCCTCGACCGCGCCCGGGGCTTGGCCGCGGAGCTGCGCGCGCGCATCGCCCGGCAGGTCAGGATCGCCGCCGGGCGGCGGCCCTGACCCACGCCGTCACGACAGGGTCGCGAGCGCCGCTTCGAGATCCGCGATCAGGTCGTCGGGATGCTCGATGCCGATCGAGACGCGGATCGTCGCGTCGGTCACGCCGAGGCGGTCGCGCACCTCCTTCGGCACGCCCGAATGCGTGGTGGAGGCCGGATGGCAGGCGAGGGACTCGGTGCCCCCCAGGCTCACCGCGAGCTTGAACAATTGCAGCGCGTTGAGGACGCGGAACGCCTCCGCCTCGCCCCCCGCCACGTCGAAGGAGAAGGTCGAGCCGGGAGCGTCGGATTGCGCCGCATAGACCCGTGCGGCGGGCGAGCCCGGCTCCAGATAGGCGAGGTGGTGGAGCCGGGTGACCTTCGGGTGGCGCGCGAGCATCGCCGCCACCTGCTCGCCGTTGCGGTTGGCGGCGCCCATGCGCAGGGTGAGGGTTTCGAGGGAGCGGCCGATCATCCAGCAGGAATGCGGATCGAGCTGCGTTCCGATGGCCGAGCGCAGCAGGCGCACCGGCCGCATCCGCGCCGCCGAGCCGAGGGCCGCCCCGGCGATCAGGTCCGAATGGCCGCCGACGTATTTCGTGAGCGAGTAGACCGAGATGTCGGCTCCGTGCCGCAGCGGGTGCTGGAAGAGCGGACCGAGCAGGGTGTTGTCGCAGATCACCACCGGCGCCGCCCCGTCCTGGGCGGCACCGATCTCGTCGGCGATCCGCCGCACCAGCGCGAGGTCGACGAGGGTGTTGAGGGGGTTCGAGGGCGTCTCCACCATCACCACGCTGACCCGGCCGGCGGCGCGGGCCGCGGCGGCGGCCTCGCCGAGCGAGGCCGGATCGGTGCCGTTCGCGAAGCCCACCGCCCCGATGCCGAAGCCCGCGAGCGTCCGGGCGATCAGCGTCTCGGTGCCGCCGTAGAGGGGCTGGGAATGCAGCACCACGTCGCCCGGCCGGGCGAAGGCCAGGATCGTCGTGGCGATCGCCGCCATGCCCGACGAGAACAGCAGGGCGCTCTCCGCCTCCTCGAACACCGCGAGGCGATCCTCCACGATCTCGCTGTTCGGGTGGTTGAAGCGCGAATAGACGAGGCCCGCCGCCTCGCCCCGGGGCGGCTCGCGGCGGCCCGAGACGTAGTCGAAGAAGGCCTTGCCGTGCTCGGCCGAGGTGAAGACGAAGGTGGAGGTCAGGAAGACCGGTGGCTTGACCGCGCCCTCCGACAGGGCGGGATCGTAGCCGTAGCCGAGCATCAGGGTCTCGGGATGCAGACGGCGGTTGCCGAGGCGGTCCTTGTGGTAGCGGTCGTCCGACATGCGGGCCCTCGCGCAGCAGCGATTGGAGGGAATCGGCGCCGGCCGGCGCCGATTCCCGCCGGGGAAGATAGGACAGAAACGGGCCGCCGGCCGCGGCGTCGAAAAGCCGTGGACCGCTGCGCGGGTTGCGGTGCGCTGCAACCGCAGGGGTAGGAAGCGGCGTATTTTCGGCGCAAAACGGCGTCATGCCATGGGTTGAGAATCCGTTGACGCGGACGCCTTTGCGCCCGCGCGAGGAGCGTCGATGCTGCTGAGAAAGCCCCCGGACCGGATCGTCGCCCGCGAGAAGCGCGCCTGGAGCGACGAGACCGCCGCCTGGAAGCAGCGGCGCGCCATCGAGAAGGGCTACCGGATCCGCTGGGGCTACGTCGGCATCGCCTACCTCGTCGAGGCGCTGGTGATCTGCACCTCGCTCGCCGGGGCGTGGTTCTTCGCCGAGACCTACGCGGACCGCAACGACCAGAGCTTCTGGTTCATGCTGCTCGCCCCCGTGGTCTACGCGGCGATCGAGCTCTGCCGCGTGCCGCTCGGCATCCTGATCCGCGTGCAGCGGGACTGGCTGATCAAGAGCCTCGCGGTGATCGGCATCGTGATGGCGGCGGGCGTGACCACCAAATCCGTGTCGCAGCTCGGCGAGATGATGTTCCACCCCCGCCTCGCCGAGGCCGCGAAGGCGCGCACGGTGCTGAACGAGGCGCAGGCCGACCGGGCGAGCCTCGACACGCGGATCGCCCAGGCCGATGCCCGCGTCGCCCAGTACAGCGCCGAATCCCAGGCCCTGGAGAAGCGCGCGAGCGAGGCCTCGGCCCAGCTCGCCGGCCTGCCGGGCCAGCGCTGCGAGCGGCTCTCGGGCACCAACAGCCGGGGCAAGCGCTACTCCTACATGCGCTGCGTCACCGACCCGCGCACCGCGACCATCGCCGGCAGCCTGAAGAGCGCCGGGGATGAGCGGAATGCGGTGGCCAAGAACCTCGCCGAAGCCCGCGCGGCCCGGGCCGCCCTCGACCGCGGCGCCTCCGACCGGCGCGTCACCGAGGCCGAGGTGAGCTACCGCGACGCCGTGCGGCGCTCGCAGCTCCACTCCTTCACGGCGATGGTCTACGGCGTCGATCCGATCGACGTCACCGACCAGCAGGTCCACGCCTTCCTGCGCATCTTCGTGTTCGTGCCCGCCCTCTGCGCGGCCTTCGCCTCGACGCTCCTCGCGCTCTGCGCGGTGCAACTGCGCCGCACCTACGCGGACGAGGACGATCTCGGCGTCGTGCTCAACCAAGAGGGAATGCCGCTCCTCCTCAACCAGATCGCCGAGAGCGCCGGGCAGTTCGGCGACGCCCAGCGCGCGGTGCGCGAGGCGATCGCCTCCGGGGCGGCGATCCCCCTCGACCAGCGCCGCCCGCAGGGGAGTGCGCCGGCCGCCGGGCCGGCCCGGGATGACGATCGCATCGAGAGGCCGAGATCGTGAGCTACCTCGCCCCCGGCACGCCCGAGAACGTGGCGCTCGCCCAGCACGTCAACGGCCGCCTGCGGGCCGAGGCCCGCATGGTCGCGGCCCGCGCCTTCCTGTTCCGGGCCCTCGGCCTCGGCGCCTTCGCGTGCCTCGCGGGCCTCGGCGCGGGTGCGGCCTTCTACGGCTACGCGACGATGCACGAGGTGCAGGGCGCGGCCGACAAGCTCGCCGCGGCCCTGACCACGGCCCTCAACGACGTCACCCTGAAGACCAAGGGCGAGGTCACGCTCACCGACAACACGCTTCGCCTCGAAGGCGGAGTCCCGAAGGGGAATGGCCGGCCCGACGTGGCGGCGCTGACCACCAACCAGGGCAAGTCGGAGGCGCCGGCGAGCATCGCGATCCGCACGAGCTTCACGGTGTTCAAGACCGTGCCCTATCTCGACGGGTCGATCGTGACCGGCTGGAACTTCAAGGGCGACGAGGCGAAGCCCGAGAAGCAGTATTGCTACGTCACGCGCCCGCAGAGCTTCGGCGACGGCACCACCTCGAACCAGACCACGGTGGCGATCGACGGCGCGGTGCTGCCGCAGCCGGCCCGCTCGGAGATCAGTTTCGCGGTGGTGGCCCGCAACTGCGTGTGGTTCGACGCCTCGAAGATCTGATACGGTTTCCGGACGATCACTTTCGGAAACCGTATCACGAGCCCGCGCGGCGCCTCAGCGAGGCCGGTTTCCGCATCGCGAAGCGATCATCCGGAAACCGTATGAGCCGGGGCGCGGCCCTTCAATTCTCGTAGGTGATCGACGCCGTGAACCGCGGCCGGGTCGCCGCGACGTTGACGTGGCTGCCGGCGGCGATGCCGATCAGCCCGGCGGCCGGGACGTAGGCGACCCCGGTCTCCACCACGATCAGCGAGTCGCTGTCCGCGATGTCGGGGAGATTGGCCGCGATGGCGGCGGGGTCGGACAGCGCCTTCAGGGGCGCGACCGGGTACGACCAATCCACCGCGAGCGTGCCCTTCGTCTTGCGGATGCTGCTGACCCGGAAGGTCACCTCGCTCGACGCCGCCGGCAGCATCTTGACGAACATGTCGTAGGTCGTGTCGAGGAAGGTCTTGTTGACCGTGCTCTTGCGGGACAGGATGTCGGCGATGGTGAAGGTGGCCGATTCCGCCCGGTTGGCGCCCTGGGAGAGCAGGAACAGGACGAGGCCGGCGCCGACGAGCACCACGAGCGCCGGCATGATCAGCGCGAACTCGATGGCCGAGGTCCCATGGTCCGAGCGGCGGAACCGGCGGAGAAGGATGGCGACCGTCTGCATCGGCATGCCTCCTCAGCCCGGCTCGTTCATGAAGGCGGTGCGCGAGATCAGCGCGTAGCCGCCCGTCGCATCCTTCGGAAGCGCCAGGCCGAGCCCGAGAAAGGGCGTCACCGGATCCACGACGACGCAGACCCGCAGATACATGATCGCGGCCCGGCTGCCCTCCTTGTAGGCGACGCTCGGCTGCAGCTTCGCGCCGCGGTCGACGCATTGCACCGCGGAGGCCGGAATATCGGAGGCGGTGGCGACCGGCGTCAGTTCGACCGTGAGGACGTTGGCGCAGTCGCGGATGACCACCGCCTCGGTGCAGATCGCAATCCGCATTTGATCCTGCGTCTTCGGCGCGTTCGCGTCGCCGACCCGCACGAGGCGCACGATCTTGGAGACGGCCTGATCGAGGCGGCTGGACTGGATCATCAGCCATCCGGCCTCGAAGCTCGACAACGCCACGGACAGGAACAGGGGCGCGAGCATCGCGAATTCGAGGGCCGCACTGCCCGAGGTGGAGCGCCGGAAGGATCGCAGCCTCATGGTCAGTTCACCAGCCGGATCTTCTGCATCGACGTGGCGATGAACTGGAAAGCCGTGGACATGTCGAGGCCGTCGACCTTCAGGGCGTAGGACTGGTCGCTCGCGCAGGCCGCGATGGACTTGGCCACCGCGGCATCCACCTTGAAGGCGACCGTGAAGATCGTGATCCCCTCGGCCTTCGCATAGTCGCAGACCTGCTTGTAGAAGGCGGCCGATTGCGCCTCGGTGTAGACGGTCTTGGAGTTGGAGCCGGTGACGTTCTTGTCGGTCACCTCGGCCGTCCCCGTATTGCCGGACAGGGAGCCGACGGGCCGGGGCTGGAACCCGATCTGGCCGTCCGTCATCAGAACGATGAACTTCAGCGTGTCCGCGCTCCCGAAATCGGCCGGCCGGTTGCGGAACTCGGCGGGGATGGGGGCGAGCCCGGTATTGCCGATGGTGGCCACGGTCGGCCGCATGGCCGGGTTGAGGAGGAGTTCGGCCCATTTCATGCCGTAGGCGGTACCGGTGCCGTCGTAGGGGGCGAGGGCGTCGATGCGCTGCTTGAGGTAGGTGATGTCGTTCGTCAGGTAGGAGACGGCGGCGGAATCCGTCGGACACCACCAGGGCAGCTTGCCCTTGGCGCTGATGTTGTAGACCGAGAAATGCGGGACCTGATCGCGCTTCGGGAACAGGGGCGTGCCGGCCTTGAAGTCGGCATCGACCATCTCGAAGCAGGACGAGTAGCAGTGCCGCCGGGCATAGAGCGACAGCACCGACGGGTCGCATTGGCCGTTCGCATTCGGGCCCGCATCCTTCTCGCCGAGCGAGGGGACGTAGCCCGACAGAAGGTTGAACACCCCGAAGCCGAGATTCACCGCACCCGCGAAGGGGATGATGCTGACCGACGTCGTGGCCCGCAGATCGTCCTTGAGGACGACGTCCAGGAAGGATTTCGCGGCCGGCTTCAACTGTGCGAGGCCGCCGTTGTCGTACATCGATCCGGAGATGTCGAGAACGACCGACACCTCAATGTTCGAGCGTTTCTCCTGGGCGGTGGAGGCTGCGGTCACCACGAGCGTGCCGATGCCGGCGAGCTTGAGGAACGCCGTCGTCTGGCGGATCGTCGCCTGGGCCGTCACCTTGCGCAGGTTGGGTTTGTGGTCGTCGCTGACGGAGACCTGCGCGCCCTTGATCGCCGGTACCGCATCCACATAGGACTTGACGAGGGCCTGCGGTTCCTTGGTCTGCGAGAGGGAGGCGGCCGCGAGGGTGCCGCGGTCCAGGGCGTCCTGCAGGGCGAGGCGCGCCCGCTCGTAGACGACGAGGTCCATCGCGCCTCCGACGACGAGGACCATCGGCACCATCAGGAAGGCCGTCAGGATGGCGAGGTTGCCCTCGCGGTCCGCCAAGACCCTGCGGATCTGCGCCGCCCATGACCGCATCGGATTCTCCTGTCCGACAGCCTTTGGCACGCGAGGTATATCTGAAGAGTTACGCTCCGGATTTTACCCTCATGAGAACGTGGATGACTGTCCATCGCGTTCAAAAGCGGAGTGGCGCTCGAATCTCTCGTTTCTGTAATTGAAGAATTTTCTGACTGAAGGTTGGAAAGCCGACATGCTCGAAGGGGAAATCTTCCGGCGCGATATGACGCAAGGAAGATCGCGGTTTCATCGCGATTATCCGCTTGCGCGCCATCCGGAATGACGGCGTCACTGGCATCCGCCGCGCAGTCATTCGGGACGGCCCGGTTCCCACCCGCGTCGTCATGTTCGTCGCGACTTGACGACCCGCTCGTGTGTCTGCTGGTTCAGTGAGGCGATGCGCCGCGTCGATGCGAGTCAGCCCAGCATGTGGCGTTCCCGCGCCACCCTCTCGGTCATGCCGACCGCCGATATCGGCACTCATCCTGCTGCAAGTTTGCAGACCCTGGTTTCCCCACAAGCACTTGAGTGCGGTGTGGTGGGCCCGGCAGGACTCGAACCTGCAACCAGACCGTTATGAGCGGTCGGCTCTAACCATTGAGCTACAGGCCCCGCAGGGAGGATGCATTCGGACGGATAGCGGGTTCAAGCGCTGGCGTCACCCTCGAAAACGCACGGCCGTCGCACGGCTTGAGACGCCGGGGAATGGCCGGGCTCACCGGCGCGTGCATTCCGGTGCCCGCCGCACGCAGGCGATGCCGGGAGTCGTGCAGGCGACGGATCCGCCGTCGCGCGTGCAGACCACGCAATCGTCCGTCCATTCGAGGCAGGCCGGGTCCTCGGCGGGCCGGCCGGCCGCCGCGTGTCCGGTGGGTACGAGATTCGCGACCAGGATCACCACCAGGGTGAGGGCGGCGATGCCGCCGGCCAGGGCGGCGTCGCGGGACCGGTCGGGGGCGGGAATGGGCTCGGCCATGCGGCTCTCCTCGCGCGGCGGAACCGGGCCTGTCAATCGCCGCTCACGCCGCGCGCGCCACCCCGGCGAGGAGCGCCGGCAGCGCGGCGAGGTCGAGAGGCTTCGAGAGGAAGCCGTCGAAGCCCGCTTCCTCGGCCGCCGCCTGATCCTCGGCGCCGACATTGGCGGTCAGAGCGACGAGGTGCTGGGGCGCTGCGCCGCGGGCGCACTCGAAGGCGCGGATGCGCCGCGCGGCCTCGAGGCCGTCGAGGCGGGGCATCCGGATGTCGAGGAGCGCGAGGTCGAAGCCCTCGGCTTCGCCGGCTGCGGCGGCTTCGAGGTGGCGCAGGGCCTCGACCCCGTCCGGCACCCAGGTCACGGCGGCGTCCAGGCGCTCCAGGGCCTTGCGCGCGAGGAGCGCGTTGATCGGGTTGTCCTCGGCAAGGAGGACGCGGGGGCGGAGGCGGGGGACGGCCGGCCGCTCCGTCCGCGAGGGCCGGCGCAGCTCGCCGCCCGGCGGAGGCGCCTCCTCGCACAGACGCGCGAACAGCGACAGCGCCCGCACCGGCTTGATCAGGTAGCGGTCGAACCCCGCCGAGACCGGCGATCCGAAATCGCGCCGATCGAAGGGTGAGAGCAGCACGATCGTCCGGGACACGCCGGCCCGCTTGGCGAGGCCCGCGATGCGGCGCACCGCCTCGTCGCCCAGCGCACGGTCGGCCAGCACGGCGTCAAAGGAGGACGGGTCGTCCTCGCGACCCGCCAGGGCGTGGCGGGCGGCCGCTTCGGTCTCGGCGACGATGACGACGGCGCCCGCCCGCGCGAGGCGCGCGCGCAGGAGCGGCCCCTCGATCGCCGAGGCGGCCGCGATCAGGATCCGCCGGCCGGCCAGGGAGGGGGGAGGGGCCTCGCCTCGCCCGCGGCCCGCAGCGGCAGCACGACGCGGAAGCAGCTGCCCTCGCCCGGTCGCGAGGTCGCCTCGATGCGCCCGCCCATGCGGTCGACGAGCCGGCGGGTGATGGCGAGGCCGAGCCCCGTCCCCTCGTGGCGCCGGCTCGCGCTGCTATCCCCCTGCTCGAATTCCTCGAACAGGAGCGGCAGCCGCTCCGGCGGGATGCCCGGCCCGGTGTCGCGCACGGCAAGCACGATCTCTCCGTCCAGCCATGACGCGGTGACGCCGACGCCACCGGTCTCCGTGAACTTGACGGCATTCCCGGCGAGGTTGAGCAGGATCTGCCGCACGCGGTCGCCGTCGCCGATCACTTGGAGCGGCAGGTCGTCGGCGAGGTCCGCGGCGATCTCCAACCCCTTGTCCTGCGCCCGCGGCGCCAGCAGCTCGACCACGCTCTCCACCAGCCCGGCGGGGTCGAAGGGCTCCGCCGCGAGGTCGACCCGGCCGGCCTCGATCTTCGAGAAATCGAGGATGCCGTCGATCAGCGAGAGCAGGGCCTCCCCGGAGGTCTTCACCGCGCGGATGTAGGTTTCCTGCTCGGGGCTGAGCGCGGTTTCGAGCATCAGGTCGGCCATGCCGAGGATGCCGTTGAGCGGCGTGCGGAACTCGTGGCTGACCGTGGCGAGGAAGCGCGACTTCGCCACGCTCGCGGCCTCGGCCCGGCTGCGGGCCTCGTCGAGGGAGCGCACCGCCTCGATCCGCTCGGTGATCTCGCGGCCGGCGCGCAGCACCTCCGGGCGCCCGTCGCGGCCGACCACAGCGGTCTCCACGAAGGCGAACCAACGCGGCGCTCCGCCCTCGGGCGGCGCCACCGCCACGTCGGCCGCCCGGGTGCCGTCGGGCCGCCGCTCGGTCGGGGTGCTCTCCAGCAGGGCGAGTTCGCGCGTGCTGCCGAGGAGGGCCTCCGGGCTGCTGCCCGCGAGGCGGGCGAACCCCTCGTTGGCGAAGGTGATGCGTCCCTCCGCGTCGCGCTGCACGATCACCTCGATCTGGGCCTCGACGAGACTGCGGTAGCGCTCCTCGCTCTCGGACAGGTGCCAGATGCGGTCGTGCAGGTGCTCGATCTCGCGCTCGCGGCGCCCCAGCGCGAGCCGGCGCAGGTACCAGACCAGCGCGCCGAGCAGGAGCGCGGCGAGGAGGCCGAATCCCAGCCCGAATTCCTGGCCGAGACCGGCCTTCGCGAGCCCGGATTCCGCCCGCAGGGCCGCGGCGATGCCGGTCCGCGTCGCGCCCTCGATCCATCCCATCGCCCCGTCCCCCGGCCCGCCTGCGGGGCGCAGGATGCGGCGGAGAGCTGAAAGATGACTTGCGGGATGGGGTTAGCAGATCGCGAAGACGACGTGTCGATTGGCGCGCATCTCAGGCCGCGGCCGGGTGCGTGGTGGAGCGGCCGCGATAGGACAGAGCCTCGGCGAGGTGCAGGCGGCGCACGCGGGCCTCCCCGTCGAGGTCGGCGAGGGTGCGCGCGACCCGCAGCACGCGGTGGAAGCCGCGGGCCGAGAGGCGCATCGCCTCGGCGGCGTCGCGGATCAGGGCGAGCCCGTCCGGGTCGGGCCGCGCCGCCGCCTCGATCAGGCTCGCCGGGCAGGCGGCATTGGTCGTCCCGCCGGGCAGGCCGGCCTCCGCGTAGCGCCGCTCCTGCCGGGCGCGGGCCGCCGCGACGCGGGCGGCCGCCTCCGCCGAGCCCTCCGTCGGCGGCGGCAGGATCAGGTCGGCGGCGGTGACGGCGGGCACCTCGATCCGGAGGTCGATGCGGTCGAGGAGGGGGCCGGAGAGGCGGGCTTGGTACTGCGCCACGCAGCGCTCGTTCGGCCCCCGGCGGCAGGCATAGCCCGGCTCGGTGGCGTGGCCGCAGCGGCAGGGATTCATCGCCGCGACGAGCTGGAAGCGCGCCGGATAGGTCACGCGGTGGTTGGCCCGCGCGATCATCACGCTGCCGGTCTCCAGCGGCTGGCGCAGGGAATCGAGCACCTGGGGCGTGAATTCCGGCAATTCGTCGAGGAACAGCACGCCGCCATGGGCGAGGGAGGCTTCCCCCGGCCGGGCGCCGATCCCGCCCCCGACCAGCGCCGCCATCGAGGCCGAGTGGTGCGGCGCCCGGAAGGGGCGACGGTTCGAGAGGGCGCCGTCCTTCAGCTCTCCGGCCACCGACTGGATCATCGAGATCTCGAGGAGTTCGCGGGGGCCGAGCGGCGGCAGGATCGAAGGCAGCCGGGCGGCGAGCATCGACTTGCCGGAGCCGGGCGGCCCGTTCATCAGGAGGTTGTGGCCGCCCGCCGCGGCGATCTCCAGCGCCCGCTTGGCGCCCTCCTGACCCTTGATCTCGCGCAGGTCCGGCAGGAGGCCGCCCTCCGCCGCCACTGCCGGCTGCGGGCGGGCCATGACCTGCGTGCCCTTGAAATGGTTGGCGAGCTGGATGAGGGAGCGGGGCGCCAGCACCTCCATCTCGCCTCCGGCCCAGGCGGCTTCCGGGCCGCTCGCCGCCGGGCAGATCAGGCCGAGGCCGCGGGCATTGGCCGCCATGGCGGCGGGCAGCACTCCCGCCACCGCGGTGATGCCCCCGTCGAGGGCGAGTTCCCCGAGCACGCAGTAGCCGGCGAGGGCATCGCCCGGCAGGGCGCCGATGGCGCTCATCACCCCGAGCGCGATGGGCAGGTCGTAATGCGAGCCCTCCTTCGGCAGATCGGCCGGGGCGAGGTTCACGGTGATGCGCTTGGCCGGGAGCGCGAGCCCCGAGGCGATCAGGGCCGCGCGCACGCGCTCGCGGGATTCCGCCACCGCCTTGTCGGGCAGGCCCACCACCGTGAAGGCGACCGCCCCGGGCGTGATCTGCACCTGCACGTCGACGGCCCGCGCCTCGATGCCCTCGAAGGCGACGGTGGCGACGCGCGTGACCATGGCGAAGGTTTCCGACGAATATTCCGTAAGGTTATGACGAAGCGTGGCCTTTCACAACCCTCGGAGGCGGTGCTTGCGGGCAAGCGGGGCAATTCTGGTTCCCCGAGGCGCCGGACGGCGAGGATTTCACAACTTTGCCGTGTATATTTGCCGAAAAGAGGGGGTGACGGCGGCCGTCCTGGGCACGCAATATGCTTGGAATGTCGCCATCGGCACGGATCCGAATCTGCGGCGTTGTCCCGAGGTTCGGAGCGATGTGAGAGGAGGCCGCATGACCACTCCCCCGAAACAGAGCCCGCTCCTGGCCCTCGCCCTCCCGGTCGTCTTCGTGGCGGGCGCCCTCGTCGTCGGCGCCATCGCCGGTGGCTGGCTCACGGCCGGGGCGACGTCGTCGCTGGACAGCGCCTCGGCGGAGGCCGCCGAACCCTGAGGCGCGGGTCCCGCTCCGCCCGGCGGCGCGATCCCGGCGGGTGGATGGCGGCTGCGATCCTGCTCACGGCTTGATCACTGCCGACCGCGGCGCGGCGCCCCGGTGCAGGCCCGCATCCATGAGCTGGGTCCGAAGGGCCTCGGTCACCGGTTGCGCGTCGCGGTTGCCGCGGACCACGGCCGGCCGGACGAAGACGACGAGTTCCTTGCGCGCGTCGGAATTGGCGGTGGCGCTGACCAGGCGCCCCACCTCGGGGATGCGATCGAGGAAGGGAATGCCGTGGCGGCCGCGCAGGCGCTCCTGGCTGATCGGGCCGGCGAGGAGCACGGTCTGGCCGTTCGCCGCCGAGATCGGGCTCGCCACCCGGCGTTTCGAGATGGTCGGCGTCAGGGTATCGGCGGCGGAGACCACGGCCGAGATCTCCTGCACGATCTGCATCGTCACTTCGTGCGCCCGAGCGGGCGCGCCGACGAAACGGTGACTTGGCCGCTGACCTCGGCGCCGAGGGAGTCGCTCACGCCGAGGGCGTCGTGGAGGATGGCGCGGATGACGTCCCGGAATTCGGCCCGCTCGAAGTCGAGCCGGAAGCCACCCGTGTCGCTCCCACCGGTCCCGAGGACCAGCGGCTCCTCCGATCCCGGCGCAGGGCGGCCGGCTCGGGCGGCTCCGCGTAGACTTCCGAGCCGATCACCGGATGTGGCGTATAGCGCGGCGGCAGGACGAGGTTCGCGAAGATCTCGGGGACGAGCTTGCGGGAATAGGAGATCGGGAAGGCCTGGGCGCTCGCGGGCTTCACGGCGAGGCTGGCGGCTCCGCCGCCGAGTGCCAGCCGGGCTTGCCCGGACACCGGCCTGGGAATCAGGCCTCGACCAGCTGGCGCAGGCGACCGCGGCGGAGCGTGACGTGGCGGGCGCCCGCACGAAGGAGCGCACCCTCCTCTTCCAGGTGCGAGATCGTGCGCGAGACGGTCTCCAACGTGAGGCCGAGGTAATCCGCGATGTCCCGCCGGGTCATCGGCAATTCGACGGCACCGGCTCCGCCCAACCGCTCGCCGGCCTTCATCAGGAAGGTGGCGACCCGCTCCTGGGCCGAGCCGCGCCCGAGCATCAGCATGTGATCCTGGGCGTAGCGCAGGGTGCGGGCGGTCATCTCCCAGAGCTGGCAGGCGACCTCGGCCCGCTGCGTCGCCGCGCGCTCGATCGGCCGCCGCTTGAAGATGAGGACGCGGGTGTCGCTGACCGCTTCCGCCGTGTGCCCGTGGCTCTCGCCCGGATCGAAGCCGAACAGGTCGCCGGGCAGGTGGAACCCGGTGATCTGCCGGCGCCCGTCGCCGAGGATCTTGTAGCTGCGCACCGCGCCGCTCACGACCTTGTAGACGAACTCCGCCTCCTCGCCCTCGCCGAAGATCTCCTCGTCACGGGCGAAGGCGGAGGGCGTGCCGATGAGGTCGGGGCATTCCGCGAACAGACCGGTCTCGTGCAGGCCGGCGGCGGGAGCGGCCATGCCCTGATCGGCGGATCGGGAGACCGTCCGTGCAGTGTCGCGTACCATCGCTTCCGTCCTCGTCCCGCATTGGATGAGGCGACAATGGCCGGATCGACCGGGCGACGAAATTCCGGGCCGCCGCGTAAGGAAACAGCCCTAAGGGGTTCCCCGGAGGTTGCCATGCCGTCGCTGCCGCGCACCGGGACAACTGCGTCGCGGGCCCGCGGATACTGCGCGAGCCAGCCGACCGATCTCGCGGCGCGACCGGATTAAGGAGTTATTAACCACGATGCATCAGCATCTTCGATGCGCACCCGCGAGATCGAACGATGCCCTACTCCGATTCGCTGCTTCCGCGTCCCGCTCTGACCAGCCCCGTCCTGCTCGCAGCCACCGTCGACGCGCTGGGTCGCAGCGCCGTCAGCCGCCGGGATCTCTGGCGGCTCCTCACCGACACCTACACGGTCGATCTCGATGCCGTCGCGGCCGTGCTGCCGCCGGAGGATCCCGAGCCGGCTTGGCTGCGCACGCGCGAATAGCCGCTCCGGCCGCCGGGGCGCCCCGCGGGCCGGGGCGCTCAGGCCGCCACGGCGAGCGCGTCGCCCCGCCGGAGCGATCCGCCCGCCACGATCTCCGCGTAGACGCCGCAATCGGTATGGCCGAGATGCTGCATCAGGGCCCGCGGGATCGCGAGGTCGCGCAGACCCGTCGCAGGATCGACGTTGGTGGCGGCGCAGCGCTCGGTCCGCTTGGTCACCCGCAGGCGCAGCCCCGACGCGCAGACCAGCTCCGCCCCGACGAGGTCGAGTTCGGCGAAGGGCGCGAGCCCGCTGATCTGAAGATTGCCGCGGAAGCGCAGCGGATCGACCGGCACGCCGACCATGTCCTCGATCGCCGCGACGCTCGCGAGATTGATGAGCGAGACGAAGCCGCGGCGGGAATCCGTGAACCGGAAGCCCGCGGGCGCCGAGAGCAGCTTCGGCGGGCCGCGCAGGGCCTCGGGCATGAAGCGGCGGAAGAAGGCTTCGAGCGACAGCCGACCCTCGCGCGTCCCGAGATCGGCCCGCAGCCGGCCCCGGTCGCCCTCCCGGATGCTCAGGGTGCCGGTCGCGTCGTCGTAGCGGGTGGCGAGCCGCGCGAGTTCCTCGTTGCGCATCAGCATCAGGAACTTGATCTTCGGCTGATGGGCCGGTGCGGCCGGATCGAAGCCGCTCGGGCCGTTCTCGATCGCGAAGAGCCGGTCGCCGGGGAAATACGCCCCCGCCGCGAGATCCGCGCTCTCCAGCGGCTCGGGCGAGAGGCCCTTGACCGGGTAGCGGTGCAGGGCGGCGACGCGAAGGGTGCTCATGCCATAGGGCTACGCTGCCGGTCCGCGCGCGACAAGCGGAGCGGTCCCCCGCCGCGTGCATGACGGATCCTCCCTCCGATCCGGCCTCACCCCTTGTGTTACCCTTATGCCACACCACATGGAGGTCACCGGTGGCTCAGCCAGAGAGCCGGGGCCCGGCGCCGGAGAGGCGAGGGCAGCTGTCGGTCCGTCCGCGCCCATGAGGGGCGGAAGGTCGCGATCAGAGGAGGGGAGACGAGATGAATTTCGAGAAATACACCGAGCGCGCCCGCGGCTTCGTGCAATCGGCCCAGGCCCTCGCCATGCGCGAAGGTCATCCGCAGCTCGCGCCCGGCCACGTGCTGAAGGTGCTGCTCGACGACCCGGAGGGTCTCTGCGCGGGCCTCATCGACCGTGCCGGCGGACAGTCGCGCGTGGCGTTGGCCCAGATTGAGGCGTGGCTCGACAAGCAGCCGAAGGTGTCCGGCGGCGCCTCGCAGCCGCAGGCGACGCGCGACCTCATGCGGCTGTTCGACACCGCCGAGAAGGCCGCCGAGAAGGCAGGCGATTCCTACGTCACCGTGGAGCGGCTGCTGCTCGCTCTCGCGGTCGAGAAGGACAGCGAGGCCGGCAAGGCGCTGACCGCGGCGGGCGTGACCGCGGCGTCGCTCAACGCGGCGATCAATGCCCTGCGCAAGGGCCGCACCGCCGACAACGCCACCGCCGAGAACGCCTACGACGCCCTGAAGAAATATGCCCGCGACCTCACCGAGGCCGCCCGCGAGGGCAAGCTCGACCCGGTGATCGGCCGCGACGAGGAGATCCGCCGCACCATCCAGGTCCTGTCCCGGCGCACCAAGAACAACCCGGTGCTGATCGGCGAGCCTGGCGTCGGCAAGACCGCCATCGTCGAGGGGCTGGCGCTTCGCATCGTCAACGGCGACGTGCCGGAGAGCCTGCGCGACAAGCGGCTGCTCGCCCTCGACATGGGCGCGCTGATCGCCGGCGCGAAGTATCGCGGCGAGTTCGAGGAGCGCCTGAAGGGCGTGCTCTCCGAGGTCACGGCGGCCGAGGGCGGCATCATCCTGTTCATCGACGAGATGCACACGCTGGTCGGCGCCGGCAAGGCGGACGGGGCGATGGACGCCTCGAACCTGCTCAAGCCCGCGCTCGCCCGCGGCGAGCTGCACTGCGTGGGGGCGACGACCCTCGACGAGTACCGCAAGCACGTCGAGAAGGATGCGGCGCTCGCCCGGCGCTTCCAGCCGGTCTTCGTGTCGGAGCCGACCGTGGAGGACACGGTCTCGATCCTGCGCGGCATCAAGGAGAAGTACGAGCAGCACCACGGCGTGCGCATCCAGGACGCGGCCCTGGTGGCGGCCGCGACCCTGTCGAACCGCTACATCACCGACCGCTTCCTGCCCGACAAGGCCATCGACCTCGTCGACGAGGCCGCCTCGCGCCTGCGCATGCAGGTCGACTCGAAGCCCGAGGAACTCGACAACATCGACCGCGAGATCGTGCGGCTGAAGATCGAGGCCGAGGCGCTGAAGAAGGAGACCGACGCGGCCTCGCGCGACCGGCTGACCCGGCTGGAGAAGGAACTCGGCGACCTCGAGGAGCAGTCGGCGGCGATCACGGCGCGCTGGAAGTCCGAGAAGGACAAGCTCGGCCGCGCCGCGGAGCTGAAGAAGAAGCTCGACGAGGCGCGCACCGAACTCGCCTCCGCGCAGCGCCAGGGCCAGTACCAGCGGGCGGGGGAACTCGCCTACGGCATCATCCCGGGGCTGGAGCGGGAACTCGCCGAGATCGAGGCCCGCGGCGCCGACGGCACGCGCGGCAACGGCTCCGGCTTCATGGAGGAGGCGGTGACGCCCAACCACGTCGCGGGCGTCGTCTCGCGCTGGACCGGCGTGCCCGTCGACAAGATGCTGGAGGGCGAGCGCGAGAAGCTGCTCGCGATGGAGACGGCCCTCGGCAAGCGGGTCGTCGGCCAGCGCGAGGCGGTGGAGGCGGTCGCGACCGCGGTGCGCCGGGCGCGCGCCGGCCTGCAGGATCCGAACCGGCCGATCGGCTCGTTCATGTTCCTCGGGCCGACGGGCGTCGGCAAGACCGAGCTGACCAAGGCGCTGGCGAGCTTCCTGTTCGACGACGAGACCGCCCTCGTCCGGATCGACATGTCGGAATACATGGAGAAGCATTCGGTCGCCCGGCTCATCGGCGCGCCGCCCGGCTATGTCGGCTACGAGGAGGGCGGGGCGCTGACCGAGGCGGTGCGGCGCCGGCCCTATCAGGTCGTGCTGTTCGACGAGATCGAGAAGGCGCATCCGGACGTGTTCAACGTCCTGTTGCAGGTTCTCGATGACGGGCGGCTCACGGACGGGCAGGGGCGGACGGTGGACTTCCGCAACACGCTCCTGGTGATGACCTCGAATCTGGGTGCCGAGTACCTGGTGAACCAGCCGGAAGGCCAGGACAGCGACGCGGTGCGCGACGAGGTGATGGCGGTGGTGCGCGGGCATTTCCGGCCCGAGTTCCTCAACCGCGTCGACGAGATCATCCTGTTCCACCGCCTCCAGCGGGCGGAGATGGGGGCGATCGTCGACATCCAGCTCGCCCGCCTCCAGAAGCTCCTCGACGAGCGCAAGATCACCCTCGAGGTCGAGCCCGACGCCCGCGCCTGGCTCGCCGAGCGCGGCTACGACCCGGCCTACGGGGCGCGTCCGCTGAAGCGCGTGATCCAGAAGGCCGTGCAGGATCCGCTGGCCGAGCAGCTGCTCAGCGGCCACATCCACGACGGCGAGACCGTGCCGGTGCGCCTCGGGCCGGAGGGTCTGGTGATCGCCGACGTGGCGGTGACGGCCGGTCGCCGGCCGGCCAACGTCACGCTGAACTGAGCGATCCCGGAGGGCCGGCGCCGCAGGGCCGGCGCCGCAGGGCGCCGGCCCTCCGCCGATTCTCGGTGATGCGAAGAACCGGGACGCCCGGCGGAATTGCGCGAGGCCATTCTGCCGGGGATGATGGGGTGAGGGACGGATATGGACGGCGCGGACCTCACCTACGCGATCGGCGACATTCACGGCTGCGCCGATCGCCTCGACCGGCTCCTGATGCAGATCGAGGAGCACCGGGCCGGGCGGTCGCGCCGCATCGTCTGCCTCGGCGACTACGTCGACCGGGGGCCGGACAGCGCCCGGGTGATCGCCACCCTGCGCGGCCTTCAGGCGCGCGAGCCCGACCGGGTGGTCTGCCTGATGGGCAATCACGAGGCGATGCTGCTGGGTGCGCTCTCCGGCGCCGACGAGCCGCTCTGGCTGTTCAACGGCGGCCGGACGGTGCTGGCCTCCTACGGCGTGTCCCGCGTCGACCAGATTCCTCGCGATGACCTGGACTGGATCGCCGCCCTGCCGACGGTGCATGCGGACGAGGCCCGGTGGTACGTGCATGCCGGGTTCCGGCCCGGCCGGCCGGCCCCCGATCCGGATCCCGACCAGCGGCTCTGGATCCGCGAGCCGTTCCTTTCCGCCGATCACGATTTCGGCCGCCACGTGGTGCATGGCCACACGCCGGTGCGCGGCGGCCAGCCGGATGTGCGCCGCCATCGGACCAACCTCGACACCGGCGCCGTCTTCGGCGGCCCGCTGACCGCGGGCGTGTTCACGCGCGATCTGGGACCGGCCCAGGCCTTCCTGCAAGTGGCGTAGATTCGCGGCCGGGCGATCAGGAGCGAGGCGGCCACAGGGCCGCGACGGCGGCGAGGCCCCAGCCCAGCATCAGCAGGATGCCCCCGCCGGGCGCCGCCATCGGGAAGAGGGGCACCTGGGCAAGGGCGCGCAGGGACAGATCCCCGCAGAACAGCGCGAGGCCGAGGACCAGGGCGAGCGCCGCGAGCCGGGCCGGGCCGGCGCGGAGCCGCCCGCTGCCGGCGAGACCCGCCAGCGCGAGCAGCGGACCGGCGTGGAACAGCAGGAATTGCGCGGCGGTCTGGAGATTGCCGCCGTTGGTCAGATGCGCCGCGGCAGCGGCGAGCGCCACGCCGAGGAGGCCGGCGAGCGCTCCGAGGGCGAGGAGGAGCCGCTCGGGCAGGGGCAGCATCAGGCGCGCTCGGCGAGGAGGCGCGCCACGCTCGCCCGCAGCTCCGCGATGCCGTCGCCCGTGCGGCTCGACGTCAGGATGATCTCCGGATAGGCGGCGGGCCGGCGGGCGAGAGCGGCCGCCGTGGCGTCGAGCCTCGCCTGGATCTCGCCCTTCTTGAGCGCGTCCGCCTTGGTGAGCACGATCTGGTAGGAGACCGCGGCCGAGTCGAGCTCGTCGAGCACCTCGGCGTCGTTCGCCTTGATGCCGTGCCGGGCGTCGATGAGGAGGTAGACGCGCGCGAGGTTGGCCCGGCCCTGCAGATAGGCGTGGATCAGCTCCGTCCAGGATGCGACCCTGGCCTTCGATACCGCCGCGTAGCCGTAGCCCGGCATGTCGACCAGGGTCAGCTTGCCGCCGAGATCGAAGAAGTTGAGCTGCTGCGTGCGCCCCGGCGTGTGCGAGGTGCGCGCCAGCGTGTTGCGCCCGGTGAGCGCGTTGATCAGGCTCGACTTGCCGACGTTCGAGCGGCCCGCGAAGGCGATCTCGTGGCCGTTCATCGGCGGCAGGCTCTCGAGGGAATCGGCCGCCGTGGCGAAGTCGGCGGCGCCCGCGAAGAGCAGGCGCCCCGCCTCGCGGAGCGCCTCGTCGTCGGCTTGGTCGGCCATCAGCCCTTCGCCGCCTTGACGGTGCTGCCGCGGGAGAACGTCGAGCGCAGGTTGTCCCACAACTCCACCTTCACGCCGTTGCGCCGCATGATCCAGTATTGCTGGCTGATCGACAGCAGGTTGTTCCAGGCCCAGTAGATCACCAGCCCCGCCGGGAACGAGCCCAGCATGAAGGTGAAGATGATCGGCATGAAGGTGAAGACCTGGGCCTGAACCGGGTCGGGCGGGGCCGGGTTCATCTTCATCTGCAGGAACATCGTGATGCCCATGACGATGGGCCAGACGCCGAGATGCACGATGTCGGGGGCCGCGAAGGGCAGCAGGCCGAACAGGTTGAGGATCGAGGTCGGATCGGGCGCGGCGAGGTCGCGGATCCAGCCGAAGAACGGCGCGTGCCGCATCTCGATCGTGACGAACAGCACCTTGTAGAGCGCGAAGAACACCGGGATCTGGATCAGCACCGGCCAGCAGCCCGCCACCGGGTTGATCTTCTCCTTCTTGTACAGCTCCATCATGGCCTGCTGCTGCTTCACCTTGTCGTCGGCGTAGCGCTCGCGGATGGCCGTCATCTCCGGCTGGACGGCCTTCATCTTGGCCATCGAGACGTAGGAGCGGTTGGCGATCGGCAGGAAGAACAGCTTCAGGATGAACGTCACCACCAGGATCGAGACGCCGAAGTTGCCGAACAACTTGTAGAAGAAGTCCAGTGCCTTGAACATCGGCTTGGTGATGAAATAGAACCAACCCCAGTCGATCAGCAGGTCGAACTGCTTGATGTCGAGCTTCTGGCGGTAGGCGTCGATGGTCGAGACCTCCTTGGCGCCGGCGAAGAGGTGCTGGCTGGCCTGGATGGTGGCGCCCGGCGCGAGGGTCTTGGCGTCGCCGAGGTTGCTCGCCTGGTAGACCTTGGTGGCGCCCTCGTCGCGCTCGGTGAAGGAGCCGGTATAGGGCGTCTTCTGGTCGGGGATCGCCGCGGCGGCCCAGTACTTGTCGGTGATGCCGAGGAAGCCGCCGACGATGCCGGGCCAGCTCACGCCGCGGGTGCCGGGGCTGCCGAGCGGGTTCTCCTTGGCCATCTTGTCGTAGGTGTATTCCTGCAGGCCCTTGTCGCCGGCGACGCCGATCAGGCCCTCGTGCAGGACGTAGTAGCCCTGGGTGTGCGGCTTGCCCCAGCGCGAGACGAGCCCGTAGGGATAGAGCGTGACCGCGTTCGCACCCTTGTTCTCGACCGAATCCTCGACCGTGAACATGTACTTGTCGTCGACCGAGAGGACCCGGCGGAAGACGAGGCCGGCGCCGTTGTCCCAGGTCAGGGTCAGGGGCTTGCCCGCGCTCAGCACCTCGCCGTCGGCGGTCCAGACGGTGTCGCTGCCCGGCAGCGGGCCGGCATTCTGCCCGACCCAGCCGAACTCGGCGTAGTAGGGATTGGCCGAGCCGGTCGGCGAGAGCAGGATGATCTCGGGGCTCTTCGGGTCGACGGTCTCGTGGTAGCCCTTCAGGGACACGTCGTCGATGCGGCCGCCCTTGAGCGCCACCGAGCCGCGCAGGGCGTCGGTGTCGATGCGCACGCGCGGCGAGCGGGCGAGGGCCTCCTCGCGGGTCAGCGCCGCCTGCGGATTGCCGCCCGCCGCCCCCGGCAGGGTGCCGGGCACCGGTGCGGAGGGGCCGCCCTCCTTCGGGCTCGGGGACGCGGCCGTCTGGGCCTGCTGCTGGCGCTGGCGCTCCACCTGGGGCGCCGTGATGAAGTAGTTCCAGCCGAGCAACACCGCCAGCGACAGCGCGATGGCGATGATCATGTTGGTCTTGTCGTTGCCCATGAAGGTCCCGCGACGCCTGCCGCCTCACGCGCCGAGCCGGGCGCGCCCACGGCGCCCCGGCTCCGCATCCTGGTCTGAGAGGCAAGGCCGGGCGACCGGCATCGCCTCACGGTTCTGGTTCGGGCGGTGCCGATCCGCGGCGGGGTCCGCCGGGCTTGGCCGCCGGCTTCGGTTTCGTCACCGCGGCGAGGGCTCGCCGGATATCGTCGACCAGGACCTCGAAGGGAGCGCTCAGCGCCTCCCGGCGGCCGATCAGCACGACGTCGAGTGGCTTCCCCGCGTGCTCGGTCCCGATCGCCGCCACCGCGGCCTTCAGCCGGCGGCGGATGCGGTTGCGCTCCGGGGCATGGCCCGTCTTCTTCGTCACCGTGAAGCCGAACCGCAACCCGGTTTCCGCTCCCGGCTCGCGCAGGCGCCCCTGGGCGGTCATCCGCCCGGTGTGGAAACGGCGGCCCGCGGCCGCCGCCAGATAGTCGGGGCGCCGCGTGATCCGTCCGATCGGCGGCGCGTCAGCGCGCATGCGGCGCGCCAGGGCCGCGCGAGGCCGGTCAGGCCGACAGGCGCTTGCGGCCGCGGGCGCGGCGGGCGGCGATGACCTTGCGGCCGCCGACCGTGGCCATGCGGGCGCGGAAGCCGTGACGACGCTTGCGCACGAGCTTGGAGGGTTGGTAGGTTCTCTTCACGGCGATGTCTCCGAAGGCCGGGGCCGACGATGTCGAACACCGCCGCAGCCCTCGTGGATTTCAGAACTGGTTGATGACGAATGGCGAGCGCCCGCCCTCGTCGGGCGGCGGCGTCGCGTCGGGCGGTGTATGGCGGAATGGCCGGAGCGAGTCAATCGCGTTAAGGAAGCGTCGGGGAGGCAAGCCATGCTCAACGACGACGAGACGAAGCGGCCCGTGATCGCCGACCATCTGATCGGCCAGGACCTGACGGCGCTCTCGATCGCCGATCTCGACGCCCGCCTCGCGCTCCTGCGCCGGGAGATCGCGCGGCTGGAGGAAGCCCGCCGCCAGCGCGAGGCCTCGCAGGCCGCCGCGCACGCGGTCTTCAAGCTGTAGCGCTGCTCCCCGCCGGGGCGAACTCGGCCTCGTCCTCCGGCACCACATCCACCGCGACGGTCAGGCGCTGCGAGCCGGAGCCGGCGATGATGCCCGCCACCGGCGCCACGTCGGCGTAGTCGCGGCCATGGGCGAGCACGATGTGGTCGTCCTCGACGCCGACGGCATTGGTGGGATCGAGCCCGTGCCAGCCGTCGCCGCACCAGACCGCCACCCAGGCGTGGCTCGCATCCGCCCCTTCGAGGCGCTTCATGCCCGGCGGCGGGCGCGTGCGCAGGTAGCCGCTGACATAGGCCGCCGGCAGGCCGAGGCCGCGCAGGCCCGCGATCATGATGTGGGAGAAGTCCTGGCAGACCCCGTGCCGGCCCGCGAAGGCCTGGGCGAGGGGGGTTCCGACATCGGTGGCGCCGGCATCGAAGGTGAAGTCGGCGTGGATGCGCCGCATCAGCTCGACCGCCCCCGCATAGGCGCCGCCCCCGGGCGGGAAGCTCTCGCGGGCGTAGTCGGTCACCGCGGCGACGAGGGGCACGCGGGGGCTCGGGCCCACGAAATGCACCGGCGCGTCGGGGGCGAGGCTCGCATGGGCGAGCACCCGCTCGCGCAGCTCCTCCCAGGTGAGGCCGGAGGCGAGGTCGGGCAGTTGCGCGCGTTCCACCTCGATCCGCGACATCGCCTCGATCCGGAAGGTCCGGTGAGGCGCCTCCACGGTGAGGCTCGTGGTGGTGTTGCCGAAGAAGTCGCGGTCCGTCTCGCGGCGGTGCGGGGCCGGCTGGATCAGGATCTGGTGCGAGAGGACCCGCTGCCCCTCGCCATGCGCCGGGGTCAGCCGCAGGGTGCAGCGCGCATGCGTGACCGTGTCCCGGTAGCTGTAGGTCGTGACGTGGCGCAGGAGGTAGATCACGCGAGGGCCACCAGTCGCTCGGGGCGGGCGGCGTCCGAGCCGCCCGGAAAATAGCGCGCGCCCACCGCTTCCGCGATGGCCCAGAGCCGCGTCTCCCAGCTCTGGAGGTCCGCGGCGGAGAGGATGGCGGCCTCCGCGCTGGCGATCTCGCCCGCGAGCCGGCGCACGAGGCGCGTCTGCGGCTCCGGCAGCCCGTCCTGGCGCAGGGCCGGCAGGCCGGCGAGGTGCTCGCCGAGCCGCTCGACCTGGAAGGCGACCGAGCGCGGGTTGAAGGGATCGAGCATCACCATGTCGCGCACCGGCGCGAGCGCCACCCCGAGGAGGTAGCGCGACCCGTAGGAGATGCGGGAATCCACGAGCTGGAGCAGCATGGCGAGATCGTCGCCGCTCGCCCCGTCCGCCGCGAACACCGCCGCGAGGCGGCAGGTGTTGATCGCCCGCTCGATGCGCCGGCCCATATCCACGAAGGGCCAGCCGCCGGCCCGGTTCATGTTCTCCTGCGCCAGCCCCGCGAGGGCGGAGGTGAGTTCGAGGGCCCGCTCGGCCCGGTCGAGCCACGCCGCCTCCGAGGCGGGCGCCGCCTCGGGCCGCTGCAGCACGTCGAGGAGCGCGCTCAGCGCCCGCCAGGTCTCGAAGGACAGCCGCTCGCGCAGGGAGGCGGCGTTGCGGCGCGCCGCGCTCACCTGGGCGAGCGCCGAGCCCCAGGCCTCGCGCCCCGACAGGGCGTGGGCGGCGAGGGCCGCGGGCGGCCCGAAGGTGCTCGGCACCGCGCCCCAGGCGTGAAGGAGGCCGCGCAGCCGCGCATGCGTGCCGAGATCCTCCTCCCGGCGCGACACCGCACCCGTGCCGCTGAGCAGGCAGACGCCGAGGCGCAGCATCGCCTCGGCCCGCTCCAGGTAGCGGCCGAGCCAGAACAGGTTGTCGGCGGCCCGGCTCGGCAGCAGGCCCTGCACGCGGCGCACCGAGGGCTGGTCCGGGCGCGGCAGCGACTGGGCGGCGTCGCCGCCGCGCCCGGCGAGCACCCAGACGTCGGCGGCGCGCACCCCCGCCCCCATGGCGACGGGCTGCACGTCCGCATGGTCCGAGATGCGGCAGAACCCGCCCGGCATCACCGCCCAGCCGCCCGGCACCGCCGCCGCGAAGACGCGCAGCACGAAGGGGCGGGGCACGAGGCCGCTCCCGTCCCAGACCGGCGCGGTGGAGAGCTGGACCGGTTCCTGCGCGACGAGGTCGCCCGGCCGGTCGCGCAGGATCGCGAGGAGGCGGGCGGTCTCGTCGCAATCGCGCCCCCCGAAGGTCCGGTTGGTGAAGGCGCCCTGGGCCGGAGCCGCGGCGGGGCGCAGGGTCAGGGCGTCGGCCCGTGCCAGCACCTCCGCCCGCTGGGCGGCGTCGCCGCACCACCATGTGGAGAGGCCGGGCAGGCGCAGGGGCCGGCCGAACAGGTGCTCGGCGAGACGGGGCAGATAGGCGGCGAGCCAGCCGCCCTCCACCAGGCCCGCGCCCGGCATGTTGCCCATCACGCAGGCGCCGGCCTTCAGCGCCTCCACCAGCCCCGGCACGCCGAGCCGGGAATCCGGGTTGAGGGCGAGGGGATCGACGAAGTCGCCGTCGACCCGGCGCCAGAGCACGTCGGCGCGCTTGAGGCCCGCCACGGTGCGCACGTAGACGCGGTCCTCCTGCACGATCAGGTCGTCGCCCTCGACCAGAGCGAGGCCGAGATAGCGGGCGAGAACCGCCTGTTCCCCATAGGTGTCGCCGTAGGGGCCGGAGGTGAGGAGCCCGATGCGCGGCTCGGTGCGCTCCGCCGCGGCGGCAAGGCCGTCCCGGAACTCCTGGAAGAAGGGGGCGAGCCGCTCGACGTCGAGGGCCCCGTGCACCTCCGGCAGGGCGCGGGCGAGGACCATGCGGTTCTCCAGCGCGTAGCCGATGCCCGAGGGGGCCTGCGTGCGGTCGGCGAGCACCCGCCAGCGCCCGTCCGGGCCCCGCGACAGGTCGGCCGCGTAGAGATGGAGCTGGCGCCCGCCGCCGGGCTGGCGCACCCCGTGGAGCGGGCGCAGGAATTCGGGGCTGCCCGCCACCGCGGCGGCCGGGATCAGCCCGGCGGCCACGAGCCGCCCCTCGCCGTAGAGGTCCGCGAGCACCGTCTCGAGCAGGCTCGCCCGCTGCACGATGCCGGCCGAGATCTCCTCCCACTCGTCGCCGTCCACGATCAGCGGCAGCACGCCGAGCGGCCAGTCGCGCTCCGCCGCCTCCCCGTAGACCCGGTAGGCGACGCCGGTGTTGTGGATGTGGCGCTCCGCCGAGGCGAGGCGGGCGTCGATCTCGTCCTCGGGCAGGCCCGAGAGCCGGTCGAGGAAGACGTCCCAGGCCCGCGCGGTCGTCCCGTCGGCGCGCAGGAGTTCGTCCGGCACGCCCGGGAGCGGACGGTAGCCGGCGCTCCAGCGGGCGCGCCGCTCGGCCCGCGCCGCGCCGACGCCCTCGCTCGCGGCGAGCGGGACGGCGCTCATCGCGGGGCGGGCGTCCGCAGGTCGAGGGTGAGCGGGAACTCGCGCCGCGGCTCGTCCGGCGCCAGGGCGACGCGGCCCGGGGTGTGGCCGTGGTCGTGGAAGCGGGCGAGGCGCCGTCCCTCGGCCTCGTAGGTGTTGACCGGATAGGTCTCGTAGTTGCGCCCGCCCGGATGCGCCACGTGGTAGGTGCAGCCGCCGATCGCCCGGCTCGACCACGTGTCCACGATGTCGAAGGTCAGCGGCGAGTGGACGGGGATCGTCGGGTGCAGGCCCGAGGCCGGCTGCCACGCCTTGAAGCGCAGGCCCGCCACCGCCTCGCCGGAACGCCCGGTCTCGGTGAGCGGCAGACGCCGGCCGTTGCAGGTGACGACGTGGCGGCTCGGCACGTAGCCCTCCACCCGCACCTGCAGCCGCTCCACCGAGGAATCGACGTAGCGCACGGTGCCGCTCGACGAGCCCTCCTCGCCGAGCACATGCCAGGGCTCCAGGGCCTGGCGCAGCTCCAGCGTCACGCCGCCATGCGAGACGCTGCCGTAGAGCGGGAAGCGGAACTCGCGCTGGGCCTCGTACCAGGCCGGATCGAAGGCGTAGCCGGCATCCCGCAGGTCGTCGAGCACGCCGAGGAAGTCCTGCCACAGGAAGTGGGGCAGCATGAAGCGGTCGTGGAGCGCGGTGCCCCAGCGGACGAACCCGCCCTCCTGCGGCTCGCGCCATTGCCACGCGATGATCGCCCGCAGCAGCAATTGCTGGGCGAGGCTCATGCGCGCGTCCGGCGGCATCTCGAAGGAGCGGAATTCGAGCAGGCCGAGCCGCCCGGTCGGTCCGTCCGGCGAGTAGAGCTTGTCGATGCAGATCTCGGACCGGTGGGTGTTGCCGGTGACGTCCACCAGCACGTTGCGGAACAGCCGGTCGACCAGCCAGAGCGGCACCTCGGGTCCGCCGGGGGGCGGCACCTGGGCGAGCGCGATCTCCAGCTCGTAGAGGCCGTCGTGGCGCGCCTCGTCCATGCGCGGCGCCTGGCTCGTCGGGCCGATATAGAGGCCCGAGAACAGGTAGGACAGGGACGGGTGGCGCTGCCAGTAGAGCACGAGGCTCTTGAGCAGGTCCGGCCGGCGCAGGAAGGGCGAATCGGCCGGGGAGGAGCCGCCCAGCACCACGTGGTTGCCGCCGCCCGTGCCGGTGTGGCGCCCGTCGATCATGAACTTCTGCGCGCCGAGCCGGGTCTCCCGGGCGTCCTGGTAGAGGCCGGTGGTGATCTCCACCGCCTCCCGCCAGGTCTTGGCCGGGTGCACGTTGACCTCGATGACGCCCGGATCGGGCGTGACCTTGATGACGCCGAGGCGCGGATCGTAGGGCGGCTCGTAGCCCTCGATATGGATCGGCTGGCCGGTCTCGGCCGCGGTCCGCTCCAGGGCGTCGAGGAGCTGCACGTACTCGTCCGCCCGCTCCAGCGGCGGCATGAACACGCAGATCGTGCCCTCCCGCGGCTCGATGGCGAGTGCCGTGCGCACCGCGACACCGTGGACCGGGCCGGAGCGCGCCACCGCCGGCGCGGCCGCGAGGGGGCCGCGCTCCTCCAGCGGATCCTGGGGTGCGTAGTAGGGGTAGGATTCCGGAGGGATGTAGGAGAGCGCGCTGAGCGGCAGGCGGAAGCCGACCGGGGAATCGCCCGGGGCGAGGTAGAGCGCGCCCCGCCGCGTCTCCCACTTCTCCGAGACCCAATGACGCTCTGCGCCGATCGCGATATTGGCCAGCGGCAGCACGTAGCCGGCTGGCTCGGCGAGGCCGCGCTTGTAGACGCGGGCCATGCGCTCCTGGAATTCCTTGTCGCGGATCCGGGGCTGCATCACCGTCGCGTTGATCGGCAGCTCGGAGGCTTGGCGCTCCCAGTATTCGGGATCCTCGAAGGCCGGCTGCACGAAGGGATCGAGCCCCAGGCGCCGGGCGAGGGCCTTGGCGAAGCCCTCCGCGTGTTCGATGCCGACATCCCCCGGCCCGGCCTCGCGGGCGATCAGGCTCGCGTCGCGCCAGATCGGCTGGCCGTCCTTGCGCCAGTAGAGGGCGAAGGCCCAGCGGGGCAGGCTCTCGCCCGGATACCACTTGCCCTGGCCGTAATGCAGGAGCCCGCCCTTGCCGAAACGCGCGCGCAGGCGCCGGATCAGCTGGTCGGAGAGGTTGCGCTTGGTCGGCCCGACCGCGGCGGTGTTCCATTCCGCCGACTGGAAATCGTCCACGGACACGAAGGTCGGCTCGCCGCCCATGGTCAGGCGCACGTCCTGGGCCTGGAGGTCCCGGTCGATGCGATCGCCGAGCGCGTCCATCGCGCCCCAGGCCTCGTCCGAGAAGGGCTTGGTCACCCGCGGGGCCTCCGCCACCCGGGTGACGGTCATGGCGAAGTCGAAATCGACCTCGGCCGGATCCGCCATGCCGGAGATCGGCGCCGCCGAGCGGTAATGGGGGGTGGCGGCGAGCGGGATGTGGCCCTCGCCGCAGAGCAGGCCCGAGGTGGCGTCGAGCCCGATCCAGCCGGCGCCGGGCACGTAGACCTCGGCCCAGGCGTGCAGGTCGGTGAAGTCCTTGGCGGTGCCGGCCGGGCCGTCCACCGCGGTGGTGTCGGGGACGAGCTGGATCAGGTAGCCGGAGACGAACCGCGCCGCGAGATTGAGGCGGCGCAGCATCTGCACGAGCAGCCACGCGGAATCGCGGCACGACCCGCTTCCCGCCTCCAGGGTCTCCTCGGGCGTCTGCACGCCCGGCTCCATGCGCACGACGTATTTCACGCTGTCGCGCACCAGCTGGTTCAGCGCGACGAGGAACAGGACGGTGTTCGTCTCCTCCGGCAGCCGGTCCATGAGCGCGTCGAGCAGGGGGCCGCCCTCGTTCGGCACCAGGTAGGGGGCGAGTTCCTCCTCCAGCTCCGGCGGATAGCCGAAGGGCAGTGTCTGGGCGTACTCGTCGACGAAGAAGTCGAACGGGTTGATCACCGACATGTCGGCGGTGAGATCGACCTCGATCTTGAACTGCGTCGTCCTCTCCGGAAAGACCAGCCGCGCCAGCCAGTTGCCGCTCGGATCCTGCTGCCAGTTCACGAAGTGGTTCCCCGGCGTCACCTTGAGCGAATAGCTCAGGATGCGGGTGCGCGTGTGCGGCGCCGGACGCAGGCGGATCACCTGCGGCCCCAGGCCCACCGGGCGGTCGTAGGTGTAGGAGGTGACGTGGTGCAGGGCGGCCTTGATTGACACGGTCTCTCCGGTGCTCTGGCGGCGTCTTGCGATCCTGGTCTCGCCGGCTTCTACACGCCCGCGCCCTCCGCGTCAGCCGCGCGATGCGGACCGGGACTGACGTGCCGGGACGTGGTTCCTCGGGTCTCCCAGGACGCGCACCCAGGCGGGCGCGGCTGCGAAGAATTGAGGCAAGTCTCGTGCCGGTCCATGGGGAACTCTTCGCCGGTCATTCTCCTTTTGAGAAAACCCGGCCGACCGGGAGGCGAACCGGCGATCGGGCGGATGCGGCGATGAAGATCTTCCAGTGCCAAGCGTGCGAGCAGCCCTTTCATTTCGAGACGACGCGCTGCGCGAGCTGCGAGCGGCGCGCCGGCTATGACCCCGAGAGCGGGGAGGTCGTCACCCTGAGCGCCGGGGACGGGACGCTGCGGGCCTTCGCGGCGCCGGAGCGGCGCTACCGCGCCTGCGCCAACGCGGCTCACGCCGCCTGCAACTGGCTGGTGCCGGAGGATTCGGCCGAGATCTACTGCGTCGCCTGCCGGCACAACCGCATGGTGCCGGACCTCTCGATTCCCTGGAATCTGACCCGCTGGCGCGAGATCGAACTCGCCAAGCGGCGGCTGTTCTACTCGCTCCTGCGCATGCGGCTGCCGCTCGCCCTGCGCCGGGACGATCCCGAGGGGCTCGCCTTCGACTTCCTGGTCGACCCGGCCGAGGCGCAGATGATCGGCCCCGCCGTGCTCACCGGCCACGACAACGGCCTCATCACCGTCAACCTCGCGGAGGCCGACGACGTGGAGCGCGAGCGGCGCCGGACCCAATTCGGCGAGCCCTACCGCACGCTGCTCGGCCATTTCCGGCACGAGATCGGCCATTACTTCTGGAACGTGCTGGTGCGGCACGATCCGAGCCTGCCGGCCTTCCGCGCCATCTTCGGCGACGAGCGGGCGGATTACGGCTCCGCCCTGCAGCGCTACTACGCGCAGGGCCCCGGCGAGGCGTGGCAGGAGCACTTCGTCTCCGCCTACGCGACGGCGCATCCGTGGGAGGATTTCGCCGAAACCTTCGCCCATTACCTCCACATCGTGGACACGCTGGAGACCGCGGGCAGCTTCGGGCTCCGGATGCAGCCGAAGCTGCGCGCGGATCTCGCCGCCACGGTCGATTTCGATCCCCACCACGCTCCCGATCTCGAGCGGCTGATCGAGGCGTGGCTGCCGCTCACCTTCGCGATGAACTCGCTGAACCGCAGCATGGGCCAGCCCGATCTCTACCCGTTCCGGTTGACCCCCACGGTGATCGGCAAACTCTCCTTCGTGCATGAGCGGATCCACGCCCGCGACGATGCACCGGGCGAGGTCGCCGCCACGCTGAAGGCGGTGATCGCGAGCCTGCGCACGCCGATCGCTCCGCCGCGGTCGATCTGATCCGGCCTCCGGCGCCCGCCCGAACCCGGTCCGTCGGCCACCCGGGTTCCGATTCGGGATCGCCCCCTGTCGTCTCGGTCGCGCAGGCCCGGGATGACCGCGCGGCGCCAAGGAGCGGCGCCCGCGGATGCCGCCGTTCCTGCCCCATCGGCAAGCTTAGCTGTGGCGGGGTCGCAACACCGCGAAAGCATCCCAGGATTGCCCTCAAGCGCCCCTTCCGCCGCCCCGATCCCGCCATAAACCGGCGGCACCTCAACGGCCACGTTAAACGGCTGTCCCCACAACGATTTACCGCGCCGAACCGGGGCCTCCCGGGGATCGCGGGCAACGCTGGCGAATTATTCGTCAGGGGTGTCGTTGAGCGCCGTCGTCCGGCCTCCAAAAGACCGCACGGCGATAGGATCAGGACTTCGGACCAAACCGACCGATCCTGAGCACAGTGAGTACGGGACAGGCCATGGACGCGCGTCACACCATCGACAAGTCGAAGCTGCCGAGCCGCTATGTCACCGAGGGGCCGGCCCGGGCTCCCCATCGCTCCTACCTCTACGCGATGGGGCTGACCCGCGAGCAGATCCATCAGCCGCTCGTGGGCGTCGCCTCCTGCTGGAACGAGGCCGCGCCCTGCAACATCTCCCTGATGCGTCAGGCTCAGGCGGTGAAGAAGGGCGTCGCCGCCGCTGCCGGCACCCCGCGCGAGTTCTGCACCATCACGGTGACGGACGGCATCGCCATGGGTCACCGGGGCATGCGTGCCTCGCTGCCCTCCCGCGAGGTCATCGCCGATTCGGTCGAACTCACCATGCGGGGCCACGCCTACGACGCCCTCGTGGGCCTCGCGGGCTGCGACAAGTCCCTGCCCGGCATGATGATGGCGATGGTGCGCCTCAACGTGCCGTCGATCTTCATCTACGGCGGCTCGATCCTGCCCGGCACCTTCAAGGGCCGCCCGGTCACCGTGCAGGACCTGTTCGAGGCGGTGGGCAAGCACTCGGTCGGCGCCATGAGCGACGACGACCTCGACGAGCTGGAGCAGGTCGCCTGCCCCTCGGCCGGGGCCTGCGGCGCGCAGTTCACGGCCAACACCATGGCCACCGTCTCCGAGGCGATCGGTCTCGCGCTCCCGTACTCGGCCGGCGCGCCCGCGCCCTACGAGATCCGCGACAAGTTCTGCGCCGCGGCCGGCGAGATGGTGATGGACCTCCTCGCCAGGAACATCCGCCCGCGCGACATCGTCACCCGCAAGGCGCTGGAGAACGCCGCCACCGTGGTGGCGGCCTCCGGCGGCTCGACCAACGCGGCCCTGCACCTGCCGGCGATCGCCCACGAGGCCGGCATCGCCTTCGACCTGTTCGACGTCGCCGAGATCTTCAAGCGCACGCCCTACATCGCGGACCTGAAGCCGGGCGGGCGCTACGTCGCCAAGGACCTGTTCGAGGTCGGGGGCATCCCGCTCCTGATGAAGACGCTGCTCGATCACGGCTTCCTGCACGGCGACTGCCTGACCGTGACCGGCCGCACCATCGCGGAGAACCTCGCCAAGGTGGCCTGGAACCCGGACCAGGACGTGGTGCGGCAAGCGAACACGCCGATCACCCCGACCGGCGGCGTGGTCGGCCTCAAGGGCAACCTCGCCCCCGAGGGCGCCATCGTGAAGGTGGCCGGCATGCCGCCGGATCGCCAGGTCTTCTCCGGCCCGGCCCGGGTCTTCGACAACGAGGAGGCCTGCTTCGCGGCGGTGCAGAACCGCCAGTACAAGGAGGGCGACGTCCTCGTGATCCGCTACGAGGGCCCGAAGGGCGGCCCCGGCATGCGCGAGATGCTGGCGACCACCGCGGCCCTCTACGGGCAGGGGATGGGCGACAAGGTCGCGCTCATCACGGACGGGCGCTTCTCGGGCGCCACCCGCGGCTTCTGCGTCGGCCATGTCGGGCCGGAGGCGGCGGTGGGCGGCCCGATCGGCCTCCTCAAGGACGGGGACGTCATCCGGCTCGACGCGATCCAGGGCATCCTGGCGGTCGACCTCTCCGACGAGGAGCTGGCCGAGCGCCGCAAGGCCTGGACCCCGCGCGGCAACGAGGCGACCTCCGGCTATCTCTGGAAATACGCGCAGACCGTCGGCCCGGCGGTGACCGGCGCCGTGACGCATCCGGGCGGAGCCCAGGAGACGCTCGCTTATGCGGATATCTGAGGACGGCCGCAGGCGCGGAGCACCGTCCGGCCGGCGCCGAGGTCTCGGCGCCGCGCTCGTCGGCGCGGCGCTGCTCGGTGCCGTCTGCGGCGCCGGACCGGCTGCGGCCCTCGACGCCGCGGTGCGCACGCCGGTGCCGGCGGCGGGTGGCTACCGCAATGCCCGCGAGGCGGTGCGCTCGGGCGTGCGCGACTACAATGCGGGCGACAAGGAGGGTGCGGCCCGCGCCCTCGAATACGCGGCGGGGCAGGGGCACGCCCTGGCGCTGTGGAAGCTCGGCCGCATGTACGCGGAGGGCGACGGGGTTCCTCACGACGATCTCAAGGCCTTCGAGTTCTTCTCGAAGATCGCCGACGAGAACGCCGACGAGGGCCCGGATTCCGCCACCGCCACCGTGGTGTCGAGCGCCTTCACGGCGCTCGGCCGCTACTTCCTCGACGGCATCAAGGGGTCCTACGTCCGGCCGAACGTCGAGCGGGCCTACGAGATGTTCAACTACGCGGCCTCGTATTACGGGGACCCGAACGCGCAGTACAACCTCGCCCGGCTCTACCTCGACGGCACCGGCGTGGCCCAGGACACAAGGCAGGCCGCGCGCTGGTTCAACCTCGCGGCCGAGAAGGGCCATCCGGCCGCGCAGGCCCTGCTCGGCCAGATGCTGATCAACGGCCAGGGCGTGCCGACCCAGCGCTCCCGCGGCCTCGCGTGGCTGACGCTCGCCCGCGACGCCGCGGACGGGGCGAAGGACCAGTGGATCGTCACCCTGCAGGAGCAGGCGATGTCGGCCGCCAGCGAGCGCGACCGGGCCGAGGCCCAGGCGCAGGTCGACGGCTTCTACCGCCGCAGCGCCCGGGCGCGCTGACCGGCGGGCATCGCGCGAGCGCGCGGTGCCCGCCGGGGCGCGCTCAGGCGGTGTGCGTGAAGACATCCGGCAGCGAAGGCAGCCGCTGGCGCAGGCGCAGCAGGGCGATCCGCTCGATCTCCGTCAGCGCCGTCTCGCGCTCGGCCTCCGGGTCGTGGTCGAGCCGCTCCTCCAGGGCCGCCAGGATCTCCGCGGCGGAGCGGCCCCGCACCGCCATCACGAAGGGGAAGCCGAAGCGGGCATGATAGCGGGCGTTGAGGTCGAGGAAGCGCGCCCGTTGCTCCTCGTCCAGGGCGTCGAGACCGGCGCTCGCCTGCTCGGCAGCCGAATCCGGCGTGAGCGCCGCCACCCGCTCGCCGAGATCCGGGTGGTTGCGGATGAGCGCGAGCTGCCGGTCCCTGTCGGCGGCCCGCATCGCCGCGATCATCGCCGCGTGGAGGCCGTCCGCATTGTCCTGCGCGGGGCCGAGGCCCGCCGCATGCGCGCGCTCCGCCACCCAGGGCGCGTGCTCGAACACGTCGCCATAGGCTTCGACGAAGAGCGCCGGGCTCATGGTGCTGGGCTTCAGGTCGCCGGGCGCGTGGTGGCGGATCCAGTGCCGGGCGATGTCGATCCGCCGCGTCACCCAGACATCGGCATGCTCCGCCACGTAGTCGAGGAAGCGGGCAAGCGCCGCCGCCCGGCCGGGCCGCCCGGCGAGCCGGCAATGCAGGCCCACCGACATCATCTTCGGCGTCTCCGCGCCCTCGGCGTAGAGCAGGTCGAACGTGTCCTTTAGGTAGGTGAAGAACTGATCGCCGCTGTTGAACCCCTGCGCGGTGGCGAAGCGCATGTCGTTGGCATCGAGGGTGTAGGGCACGACGAGCTGCGGGCCGCGCGGGCCCGTCACCCAGTAGGGCAGGTCGTCCGCGTAGGAATCGGCCGTGTAGAGGAAGCCGCCTTCCTCCATGACGAGGCGCACGGTGTGCTCTGAGGTGCGGCCCTGGTAGAAGCCGAGCGGCCGCTCGCCCGTTACCTCGGTATGCAGGCGGATCGCCTCGCCGATATGGGCGCGCTCCTCCTCGGCGGGAAAGTCCTTGTAGTCGATCCACTTGAGGCCGTGCGAGGCGATCTCCCAGCCGGCCTCCCGCATGGCCGCGACGGCCTCGGGGTTGCGCTTGAGGGCGGTGGCGACGCCGTAGACCGTCACCGGCAGCCCGCGCGCGGTGAACAGCCGCCACAGGCGCCAGAAGCCGGCGCGCGAGCCGTATTCGTAGATCGACTCCATGTTCATGTGGCGCTGGCCCGGCCAGGAGACCGCGCCGACGATCTCGGACAGGAACGCCTCGGAGCCGCGATCCCCGTGCAGCAGGCAGTTATCGCCGCCTTCCTCGTAATTGATGACGAACTGCACGGCGAGGCGGGCGCCGTCCGGCCAGCCGGCCTGCGGGGGCGTGCGGCCGTAGCCGGTCATGTCGCGCGGGTAGGGGATTTCGGCCATGGCTCCGGTCCGGCTGCGGAAACGGTCGAGTTTAGCGATCCGCCCGGCGGATGGGAAACGGGGGACCGCCCGGGACGGATCCGGACGCCGGCGGCCAGCCCGTTCCGGGGGAGCCGATGGCGGGATCTGCCACCCGCGCCCCGGAATCCCGAATGGGACCAGGCCGCCAGAGCATTGTCCGACGAAGTGGATACCGGTTCGTCGCAGACGATGCGGTAACATCAAAGACCTGGAGCAGCGCCCGAGTTCACCGTGATCGGGCGCTGCTCTAAGCAGTTTGAGCCCTTGTGCCGGCTCACCGCTCAGCGCTAATCCGATGCATCTCGCGCCAACCAAAGATTCATCGTCGTGGGAGGCGAACATGACTTCAGAGCATGCGCTCTCTTCGGATGGGGCGAGCCTCGCTCGCTCGGGCCGTTCGGATAAGGACGGCGCGAGGCATGCCGAACGACGCCGTTCCCTCGACGAGGAGGTCTTCGTCGCGTTCGGCGCGCTCGATCGTGAGCTGTTCGGGCAGGTCAGCGCCGATGCCGCTGCCTGGAACCGCAGCGGCGGCGCGCGCGTGGCGACTCTCCTCGGGGCGATCCTGACGCATGTCGCCGCGCGCGGGCTCGATGCCGTCCACGTGCTCAACATGTCCGGCCTCAACCAGGGCAAGCCGGATCCCGTCCTGTTCGATCTCGCCGCGCGGGAACTCGGGCCGCGGCGCCTGTCATGGACGGTCGTGGACCATCCCCAGTCCCAGACCTTCACCGATCCGACGATTCGCGGCTGGCTCGACGCCCGCGGGATCGCGCGGATCGGCGAGGATTTCCGCGATCCCGACCTGAGCGTGGCCGAGGGCTGCGCGGATGTCGTGCTGTGCACCGAGATCCTGGAGCATCTCGACTACACGGTGGCGATGCGCCTGCTGCGCCGCTGCCAGCGGGCCTTGCGCCCCGGCGGCCTGCTGATCATCACGACGCCGAACGCCGTCTGCATCGAGCACCGGATCCGCTTCGCCCTCGGCCATTGGGACTTCCTCCACTTCATGGACGATCCCGACGACGTGGAGCGCGGGCTCCTCGGCCACATCATGTATTACGACGGCGCGCGGCTGACGCGGGTGCTGCGCTCTCTCGGCTTCGGCCCGGTCCGCGCCAGCACGTTCAATGCCGGGCACGGACCGGGAGAGTACCGCAACCCCCTCACCCGGGCGGCCGCGATCGCGCTGCGGGCGCTGAGCTGGCTGCTGCCGCGCTCGGGCCAAGTGCTGCTGGTCTGCGCGGAGAAGCCGGCGGGCCCTTGAGGTCAGGCCGCCTCGCCGCGCCCGAGGCGGTCGAGGAGCGGGTCGACGCGCGCGAAGTGGTCCTCCCAGCGCGGCGGTCGGTAGCCGACGAGGCGCTCCGCCAGCGCACGCCGGAGGGGCGAATCCGCTGCCGCGAGGTCTTCCACCGCCTGCATCCAGCCGAGCCCGTCGAGGGGATGGATGAAATGGGCGAAGCGCTCGCCGATCTCCCGGTGCACGGGCAGGTCCGAGGCGACGACCGGCAGGCCCGCTGCTGCGGCCTCGACCACCGGTAGCCCGTAGCCTTCCGCGAAGGAGGGCATCAGCAGGGCCGTGGCGCCCCGCATCAGCCGCACGAGGCCCGCCGTCGAGAGGCCGGCCACCTCGATCACGTGGCGGCGCACCGCCGGGCTGCGGTCGAGGAGATCGATCAGGTTCTCGCTCTCCCAGCCCCGCCGTCCGACCACCACGAGGCGCGGCGTGCGCGCGCCATGCCGCGCGTCGAGTTCGCGCCACGCGTTGAGGAGCCCGTAATAGTTCTTGCGCGGCTCGATCGTGCCGCAGGCGACGAAGGTCGGCCGGTCCGGCAGCGGCGCCGCGCCGGCCCGGTCGAGGAAGGCGGGTTCGACCCCGAGCGGCCCCACGGTCACCGGCGGGACGTGCAGGCGATGGGCCTCCAGATAGGCCCGGAAGCGCGCCCCCACCTCCGCCGAGTTCACCACCACGGCCGCGGCGTGGCGCGAGACGGTCCGCATGCGCTGCGCGTGGCGGGCGGCCTCGCCCGCGCGGCCGTATTCGGGAAAGTCGATCGGGATCAGGTCGTGGACGAAGAAGACCGGGCGGATGTCGCGCCGGTCGTAGAGCCAGTCGAACCGGCCCGGCTTGTCGAGGCGCAGATGCGAGGTGTGGAGATAGATCGCCCCGCGCGGCAGCTCCTCCGGCCCCGGCGCCCGCAGGACCTGCAGGCGGATCGCGGCCTGGACCGGCCGCCGCCGGGGCGGGCGCGGGGCGCCGGGGGCCGCCGGAACGGCGTGGCCGAGCCGGGCGGCGAGGGCGCGATAGACCGGATCGGCTTCTGCGGTGCCATCCTCGACCCAGCCCGCCGCCACCGTCTCGACGATGGCCGCGGCCGCCCGGCGGTCGAGGAGCTTCGGCCCGATCGGCGTCGAGACGAGCCCGAATCGCGCCTCTCCCTGGCCGAGAACGTGCCGCGCATAGGCGAGGTCGACGCGGTCGATCCCGGTCGGGCTCGCGTGGCTCAGGCGGGTGATCAGGCGGGTCAGGTCGAAGACGACGGGGCTGTCGGTCATCAGGGTCCGTTGAGGCCGGCCGGGGATCGATGAGCATGCCTCGCGGCCCCCCCCGAAACCCGCGCCGGGTCAGGGCGTCGAGCAGGCAAGGCGGCGATGCGCCGGGCGTCTCCGGCCGAGCGCCCAGGCCCGGCCATAGACGCCCCGGGCGCGCGAGGCCAGCGCCCGCCCGACCCCGACCGAGGTCTGTGCGATGCCGCACATGGGTGCGCTTGCCAGCCTAAGCAGTGATGATTATTCACATTCGTCAGCGGACCGCCCCGGGGGCGCTCCGCTCGCGGGCGCATTGCAGGCGGGGGCGGTTGCCTGAGCGCCACACTTCGCCTTTATGGGTAATCCGGAGCATTGTCCGACGCATCCGATCGGGCACATCTTCTGTTGTGCGGACCGGAAGTCCGGGTTCCGCTGTCAGGTGAGCGATATGGCGATCGTGGACTTGGATCGGGAAGCGGTGAAGCGTGGCTTGGCCGACGGCACGGTCCTGCTCATCGACGTGCGCGAGCCCGACGAATTCGCCCGCGGGCACATCCCCGGGTCCGTCTCTCATCCGCTCTCGGCCTTCGACCTCGACGCCTTGCAGGCGCTGATCGCCGCGGATGGCCGGCGTCCGGTGCTGTCCTGCGCGGCGGGCGTGCGCTCCGCCCGGGCCCTGGCCTATGCGCAGAGCCGCGGCGTGCCGCTCACCGAGCATTACGTCGGCGGGTTCAAGGACTGGCTCGGGGCCGGCGAGGCGGTCGAGTAGGGTGGATGTCTCCGGGTCGCGCCGCGGCCCGGTCGTTGGTTTCCTCGAGGCCCGCGGGAGGGCCGCGCCCGGATCGACGGCGCGGTTCCCGCAGCGGCCCATCCGGCGCGGCCGGGCGGACGGCCCGGTTTCTCGCGGCCGGACGCGAAGCATCCGAGACGGGAGAGTGAGTATGCGCAGGCGCTGGCTGACAGCGATGGTCTCGACGCTCCTGATCGCGGCAGGCGGGCAGGCGCTCGGGCAGGCCCCGGGCGGGCCGCCGCCCTCGGTCGTGGTGGCCAAGCCCATCGTCAAGGAGGTGGTGGAGCGCGACGACTATACCGGCCGCTTCAACGCGGTGGATTATGTCGAGGTGCGCGCCCGGGTGACCGGCTACCTGGAGAAGATCCACTTCCAGGACGGCGCCGTGGTGAAGAAGGGCGACCTCCTCTTCACCATCGACCGGCGGCCCTACAAGGCCGCCCTCGACCAGGCCCAGGCCTCGCTCGCTTCGGCCCAGGCGCGGCTGAACTTCGCGCAGACCGATCTGGAGCGCGCCCAGACGCTCAGCCGCTCCGGCAACATCTCCGAGCAGGTCACGGACCAGCGCCGCCAAGCCTCGCTCACCGCTCAGGCCGATGTGGACAATGCCACCGCGGCCCTGCGGCAGGCCCAGCTCAACTACGACTTCACCGAGGTGCGCTCGCCGATCACCGGCCGCATCTCCCAGCGCAACGTCACCGAGGGCAACATCGTCATCACCGACCAGACGATGCTGACCACGATCGTGTCCCTCGACCCGATCTACTTCTCCTTCCCGGTCGATGAGCGCTCGTTCCTGGTCTACCAGGGCACGCTGCGGATCGGCATGGGCGCCACCCAGAAGGAGCACACGGTGCCGATCCTGGTGGCGCTCACGGGCGAGGACAAGCCGACCCGCAAGGGCGTGCTCAACTTCGTGGACAACCGGGTCGACGAATCGACCGGCACGGTGCTCCTGCGCGCCACGGTCGAGAATTCCGACACCTTCATCAAGCCGGGCCTGTTCGGCGTCGTCAGCATGCCGGCCTCGCTGCCCTACAAGGGCGTGCTCATCCCCGACGAGGCGGTGGCGGCCAACCAGGACAAGCGCATCGTCTACGTGGTCGGCGACGACAACACGATCTCGACCCGCACCGTGCGCCTGGGCCCGAAGATCGACGGCTACCGGATCGTCCGCGACGGCCTGAAGGGCGACGAGACGATCGTGATCAGCGGGCTCACCCGCGTGCGTCCGGGCGCCAAGGTGACGCCCGATCGCAAGGAACTGTCCCCGACCCGGTGAGGGCCGGGGCGGGACCGCCCCGGCACCCGTCCGCCACCCGATACGACAGAGCGGCCGCCCGCCCCATGCGGCGGGTCAGGCCGGAGGTCCCCGATGCGGTTTGCCCATTTCTTCGTCGACCGGCCGATCTTCGCCTCGGTGACGTCGATCGTCATCCTGATCATCGGCTACGTCTCCTACATCTCGCTGCCGGTCTCGCAGTATCCGGAGATCGTGCCGCCCACCGTGGTCGTGCGCGCCTCCTATCCGGGCGCCAATGCCGAGACCGTGGCCGCCACCATCGCGACGCCGATCGAGCAGGAGATCAACGGCGTCGACAACATGCTCTACATGTCGTCGCTGTCGACCAACGACGGCAACATGCAGCTGACCGTCACCTTCGCGCTCGGCACCAACCTCGACATCGCCAACGTGCTGGTCCAGAACCGGCTCTCGGTGGCGACGCCGCGCCTGCCGCCGGACGTGCGCAACCTCGGCGTCACGGTGCGCAAATCCTCGCCCGACCTGATGACGGTCGTGCACGTGCTGTCGCCCGACAACACCTACGACCAGAACTACATCGCCAACTACATCTACCTGCGCATCCGCGACCAGCTCCTGCGCCTCAACGGCGTCGGCGACATCACGGTGTTCGGCGGCAGCGAATACGCCCTGCGCATCTGGCTCGATCCGAACAAGCTCGCAGCCTACCAGCTCTCCACCACGGACGTGATCTCGGCCCTGCAGGAGCAGAACGTCCAGGTCGCGTCGGGCGCGCTCGGGGCGCCGCCCGCGCCCTCCGAGCAGGCCTTCCAGTTCGTCGTGCAGACGCAGGGGCGCTTCCAGGACCCCAACGAGTTCCGGAAAGTGATCGTCAAGGCCTCGGACGGGCGCCTCGTGCGCATCTCCGACATCGCCCGCGTGGAGATGGGCCAGAAGGACTACGTCACCCAATCCTTCCTCAACGGCCAGCCGGCGATCGGCATCGGCGTGTTCCAGCGTCCCGGCACCAACGCGCTCGAAGCCGCCGAGCAGGTGCAGAGCCTGATGAAGGACCTCGCCAAGGACTTTCCGCCCGGCCTCGAATACCGGATCGCCTACAACCCCACCGAGTTCATCTCCGAATCGGTGCACGAGGTCTACAAGACCCTCGGCGAGGCGGTGGTCCTCGTGGTGGTCGTGATCCTCGTGTTTCTCCAGAGCTGGCGCACGGCCCTGGTGCCGATCATCGCCATCCCGGTCTCGCTCGTCGGCACCTTCGCGGTGATGGCGGCGCTCGGCTTCTCGCTCAACAACCTGACGCTGTTCGGCCTCGTGCTCGCCATCGGCATCGTGGTCGACGACGCCATCGTCGTGGTGGAGAACGTCGAGCGCAACATGGCGGACGGGCTCTCGCCCGGCGAGGCGGCGCACAAGACCATGGATGAGGTCGGCGGCGCGGTGGTCGCCATCGCGCTGGTGCTCTCGGCGGTGTTCATCCCGACCGCCTTCATCCCGGGCATCTCGGGCCAGTTCTACCGGCAGTTCGCGCTGACCATCGCGGCCTCGACCATCATCTCGATGTTCAACTCGCTGACGCTGTCGCCGGCGCTCTGCAAGCTGCTGCTCAAGCCCCACCACGCCCATGCCCGGCCGCGCTTCTTCGTGGCGCGATTCGGCGCCTGGGCGGCCAACACCTTCAACCGGGGCTTCGACGCCACGGCGAACGGCTACGCGGCGACGATCCGCTTCCTCACCGGCCGCACCGTGCCGCTCCTCGTCATGCTCGTCCTCTACGGCGGCGTGATCGCCGGCACGCTCCACCTGGTGCGGACCACGCCGACGGGCTTCATCCCGCTGCAGGACCAGGGCTACCTGATCGTGGTGGTGCAATTGCCGCCGGGCTCGGCGCTGGAGCGCACCACGGCGGTGGTCAAGGAGGCCGCCGCCCGGGCGCTCACCATCGACGGCGTCGGCAACGCGGTGGTGATCTCGGGCTTCGACGGCGCCACCTTCACCAACACGACCAACGGCGCCGTGATGTTCCTGACGCTCAAGCCGTTCAAGGAGCGGCTGGAGCGCGGGCGCACGGCGAGTGCCATCGTGGGCGAGGTCTTCGCCAAGACGGCCTCGATCACGGAGGCGCGCATCATCGCCATCCCGCCGCCGCCGGTGCGGGGCCTCGGCAACGCGGGCGGCTACAAGATGCAGGTCCAGAGCCGCACCGGCTCGGACATCGCGAGCCTGCTCGCCGCCTCCGGCGACCTGATCGCCGCGGCAAACCAGGATCCCGCCCTGACCCGCGTCTTCACCACCTTCGGGAACGACACGCCGCAGATCTACCTCGACATCGATCGCACCAAGGCGCGGATGCTGAACGTGCCGCTCGCCAACGTGTTCTCGACGCTCCAGGTCAATCTCGGCGGTGCCTACGTCAACGACTTCAACACCTTCGGGCGCATCTACCAAGTGCGCGCGCAGGCCGACGCCAAGTTCCGGCTGGAGAAGCAGGATATCGAGCGGCTCAAGGTCCGCTCCTCCACCGGCGCGCTGGTGCCGATGGGCTCGCTGGCGGGGGTGCGCGACATCGCCGGCCCGCAGATCGTGCAGCGCTACAACCTGTTCTATTCGATCCCGGTGCAGGGCGACACCAAGCCCGGCATCTCGACGGGCCAGGCGCTCACCGCGATGGAGAATTTGGCGAAGAGGATCCTGCCGGAGGGCATGAGCTACGAGTGGACCGAGATCGCCTTCCAGCAGAAGGCGACCGGCAACACGGCGATCTACGTCTTCGCCCTCGGCGTCGTGCTGGTGTTCCTGGTGCTCGCCGCGCAGTACGAATCCTGGGCGCTGCCGCTCGCGATCCTGCTCGTGGTGCCGACCGGCGTGCTCGCGGCCTTCGCGGGGGTGCAGTTCCGGGCGCAGGACAACAACATCCTGACCCAGATCGGCCTCATCGTGCTCATCGGTCTGGCGGCCAAGAACGCGATCCTGATCGTGGAATTCGCCCACCAGCTGGAGGAGAGCGAGCGGCGCGGCCCGGTGGCCGCGGCCGTGGAGGCCTGCCGCCTGCGCCTGCGCCCGATCCTGATGACGGCCTTCGCCTTCATCCTGGGCGTGGTGCCGCTCGCCATCGCCACCGGCCCGGGCGCGGAGATGCGCCAAGCGCTCGGCACGGCGGTGCTGTTCGGCATGCTCGGCGCCACCATCTTCGGCCTGTTCTTGACGCCGGTCTTCTACGTGGTGATCCGCCACGTCCTGATCCGCATCGACCGCTGGCGCGGCAAGGACGAGCCGCCGGAGAACCTCGCGGCGGCGCATTGAGGATCGCATCGAGGATTGGCTCGGGCCGACGCGCAGGGCCCCGCTCCCATCGGGAGCGGGGCCCTGGCCGTTTCGGGGCGCGCGCTTCACCAAGCCCCCCGCAGACACGCGACGGGCTCCGGCGAGCGACGAACCCTCATCGGGTGCGTGCGGCGAGCCTCGCGCGTAACCGTCGCTCCGCCACGGGCGAAAGGAGCTCGGACGACACCGCCGCTGGATCCAAGACCGATGCGCCGCTCTCCTCGCCCCGCGCACCCTGCCCGCCCGATCCGGGGGATGCGGCGGCGATGACGCGCGACGCCCGCCACCGGGCCACGATCGAGGATCTCGCGCGCCGCCTCGAACCGATGCGGCGGCTCGGCCCGCCCGGCCGCCGGACCGGGGGCTGGGGGGCCGTCGTGGCGGCGCTCGCGACGGGGCTCGCCGCCGTCGCCGACCTGTCCGATCTCGCCGGGCGGATCCGGGCGATGCCGGAGATCGGGCTGATGCTCGCCGGCTCGGCCCTGACGGCGGTGGCGGCCGCGGCGGCGGCGGTCCTGACCGGACTGCCCGATCGCGGGCCGCGCTGGGCGGTGCTGGCGCTGCCGCCGGCGGCGATCTGGTTCGGAGCCGGCGCCGTGGCGGCGTTCAACGGGCCGGCGATGGGCCGCGATCCGGCGACGCTGCCCGCCTCGGCTGCCTGTCTCACCTTCATCCTCGGCGTGGCGGTTCCCATCGCCCTCGTCCTCTGCGAGGTGGTCCGGCGCAGTCACCCCCTGTCCCCGCATCTCACCGGCGCCCTCGTCGGGCTCGCGGCCGCCGCCGCGGCGGCGACCCTCGTCGCGCTGTTCCATCCCTATCGGCCGTCCCTGGCGGATCTCGCCGTCCACGTCGCGGCCGTTCTCCTCATCACCGGCGTCGCCGCGGCCGCGGGGCGGCGCCTCCTGACGGAGCCCCGCTCCGGTGAGTCGCTGGTTGCGGCTCCTGGTCCGGGCCGCGCCGGGTTAGACTGAGCGCGATGTCCGGGGATCCTCCATGGAGATCGAAACCAGACTCTCGCAGGCGATGGCGGCGGCGCAGGCCGGCGATGCCGCCGCCTACCGCGTGCTGCTGCGCGACTGCGTGCCGGTGATCGCCGCCGCGGCGCGCGCCCAGGGCGTGCGGCCGGAGGCGATCGACGACGTGGTGCAGGACACGCTCCTCACCGTGCACAGGGCGCGGGCGACCTACGATCCGGCCCGCCCCTTCCTGCCCTGGCTTCGCGCCATCGCCCAGCGCCGGGCCATCGACCTGATGCGCCGCGCGAGCCGCCGCCCGGCGGAGGTGTACGATCCGCTCGCCTACGAGAGCGAGAGCGATGCCGGGCCGCTGCCGGGGGAGGGGATCGAGCAGCGCGAGCGCGCCGCGGCCCTCGCCCGGGCGGTGGCGGCCCTGCCGGAGGGCCAGCGGCAGGCGATCGAGCAGCTCTCCCTCGCCGAGCGCTCGCTCGAGGAGGCGGCGCGGGCGACGGGACGCAGCAAGGGCGCGCTGAAGGTCAACCTGCACCGGGCGCTGAAGAGCCTGCGCACGGTGCTCGCCGGTGATCCGGTTTCCGGACGTGATCGTCCGGAAACCGGATCATCCGCCGGCGCGGCGCCTGAGCGAAGCCGGTTTCCGCATCGCGAAGCGATCAACCGGAAACCGTATGACAGGGAGAACGGCCATGTCTGAGGTCGCTTCGCACGAGCGGCTGGTCGAGGCCCTCGCCCGGGACCTTCGCCCGGTCCGTCCCCTGGCCCCGCCGGCGTGGCGCGGCGGGCTCTGGTGCGCGGCGGTGCTGGGGCTGGCGCTCCTGATCCTGCCCTTCGCCGATCTCGACGGGATGCGCCTGCGCATGGCGGTGATGGACCTGCGGCTCTCCGCCCTCGGTGCGGCCCTGACGGCGGCGAGCGCGGCGCTGGCGGCCTTCATGACCAGCGTGCCGGGACGCTCACCCCGCTGGGCCCTCCTTCCGGTGCCGCCGGCCGCCCTCTGGATCGGGGCGAGCGGCATCGGCTGCCTGCGCGCCTGGCTGGCGCCGGGCACCGATCTCGCCGACGCGGCGGAGATGCGCGGTTGCGCGGCCATCCTGATCGGCCTGTCGCTGCCGCTCTCGTTCCTCCTGCTGGTGATGCTGCGCCGGGCCTGTCCGCTGCGGCCGGTGCTGACGGCCATGCTCGGCGGCCTCGCCGTGGCGGCGGCGGCGGCGACGCTCCTCGTCCTCGTCCACCCGCACGATGCGACCGCGACGGACCTCGCCGTCCACGCCCTGGCCATCCTCGGGGTGATCGGGCTCAACGCCCTGGCGGGTGGGCGCCTGCTCGCCCGCGATCCGTCTTGACCGAACGGGCCGGGAACCCGCCCTCGCGGCGGGGAATGGTCCGGGAGGGGCTTGTTTCCCGGCGCGAACCGGGGCGGAGACGACGATGAAGTTGCTGCTGGCGGCCACCCCGCTCACCGGACACATTAACCCCCTCCTCGCGATCGCCCGGCTGGCGGCGGCGCGGGGGGACGAGATCGTGGTGACCACCGCGAGCGATTTCCGCCCCAAGGTCGAGGCCGCGGGCTTCCGTTGCATTCCCTACGCGGACGACCACGGCCCGGAATACCGTGAGACCGAACTGCCGCCCGGGCCGGAGCGCGGCCGGCGGGAGTTCCAGCGCCGCTTCATCGATTGCATGCCCCGGCAGGCCGAGGTGCTGCGCACCCTGGTCGCCGCGGAGCGTCCGGACGTCGTGGTGGCGGGGAGCCTCTTCCTCGGCGTGCTGCCGCTCCTGCTCGGCGACCGGCCGCGGCCGCCGATCGTCACCTGCAACGTCAGCTTCCTGTTCCTCGACCGGCCGGACGGCGCGCCCCTCGGTCCCGGCCTGCCGCCGGCCCGGGACGCGGCCGACCGGGCGCGCTACGCCGCCATCAAGGCCGCGGTGGACGAGGCCTTCACGAATCCGGTCCGCGCCTACACGGATGCGCTGTTGGCGCGCGCGGGCGCGTCGCCCCTGCCGGCCTCGCTCACGCACGCGATCCTCACCCTGCCGGACGCGGTGGTGCAGCTCACGGTGCCGGATTTCGAGTACGACTTCTCGCCGCTGCCGCCCCGGATCCATTTCGTCGGCGCCCTGTCACCGCCCGCCGTCACCGGCCCGCTGCCCGCGTGGTGGCCGGATCTCGACCGGGCCCGGCGCATCGTGCTCGTCACCCAGGGGACGCTGGCCAACGCCGATCTCGGCGAGCTGGTGGAACCGACGCTCCAGGCCCTCGCCGACCGCGAGGACGTGCTGGTGCTGGCGACGACGGGAGGACGGCCCCTCGACGCCATCCGGATGCCGCTGCCGGCGAATGCCCGCGTGGCGACCTTCCTGCCGTTCGGCGACCTGATGCCCCGGCTCGACGCCCTCGTCACCAATGGCGGCTACGGCACCATCCGCTTCACGCTCCAGGCCGGGGTACCGGTGGTGTCGGCCGGGCTCACCGAGGACAAGGCCGAGGTCGGCACGCGGGTCGGCTGGTCGGGGGTCGGCATCAATCTCGCCGCCGACCGGCCGGATCCGGACATGCTCCGCCGCGGCATCGACGCGGTGCTGGACGATCCGCGCTACCGGACCCGTGCCCGGGCGATGGCGCAGGCCTTCGCCCGGCACGACACGGCGCGGGAGATCCTCGCGGTCCTTGATGCGGCCGCGCAGCGCCCTACACGGTGACCTGCGTGCCCACCTCCACCACGCGGCCGGTCGGGATCTGGAAGAAGTCCGTGGCGTCGTTGGCGTTGCGGGCGAGCGCGATGAAGATGCGGTCCTGCCAGAGCGGCATGCCGGATTGCGCGGCCGGGCGGATGGAGCGGCGGGACAGGAAGAACGACGTCGCCATGATGTCGAACTTGAAGCCCTGCTTGCGCAGCAGCGCCAGCCCCTTCGGGATGTTCGGCGATTCCATGTAGCCGAACTTCATCACCACCCGCCAGAAATGCGGTCCCATCGGCTCGATGCGGATGCGGTCGGCGTCGTTGAGGCGCGGCAGGTCGATGGTCTTCACGGTGAGCACGACGTTCTTCTCGTGCAGCACCTTGTTGTGCTTCAGGTTGTGCAGCAGGGCGGCAGGGGCCGTCTCCGGATCGCTGGTCAGGAAGACGGCCGTGCCCTTGACGATGTGGGGCGGGCTCTTCTCCAGCATGCCGACGAGCTCGCCGAGCGGCACATCGGTCTTGCGGGTCTTGTTGAACAGGATGGTGACGCCGCGCACCCAGGTCCACATCAGCAGGAGCAGGAAGCCCGCGAGCATCAGGGGCACGTAGCCGCCCTCGAACACCTTGAGCAGGTTCGAGACCAGGAACATCAGCTCGATGGCGATGAACGGCACCATCACGGCGCCCGCCGCGAGCGGCGACCAGTTCCAGAACCGCCACAGGACCAGGAAGGCGAGGCTCGCGGTGATCAGCATCGTGCCGGTGACGGCGATGCCGTAGGCCGAAGCGAGCCCGCTGGAGGAGCGGAACAGGACGACCAGCACCACCACGCCGACGAGGAGCAAGGTGTTGATCTGCGGCAGGAAGATCTGGCCGGAATGCGATTCCGAGGTGTGGCGGATCTCCAGCCGCGGCAACAGGCCGAGCTGCACCGCCTGGCGGGAGAGCGAGAAGGCGCCGGTGATGACCGCTTGGCTCGCGATGACGGTGGCGGCGGTGGCGAGGATCACCATCGGCAGCAGCGCCCATTCGGGCACGAGCTGGAAGAACGGGTCCGACACGTCCGGGTTCGTCAGCACCAGGGCCGCCTGGCCCAGGTAGTTGAGGGCGAGCGCCGGGCCGACCACGACGCTCCAGGCCGCCTGGATCGGCCGACGCCCGAAATGGCCGAGATCCGCGAACAGCGCCTCGGCTCCGGTCACGGCGAGGAAGACGGCGCCGAGCACGATCAGCGCCCCCGTGCCGTGGCTGACGAGGTAGTGGGCCGCGTGCCAGGGATTGAGGGCGACCAGCACGTCCGGCCGCCGGATGATGTGCGGCAGGGCCGCCACCGCCATGGCGAGGAACCAGACCAGGGTGATCGGGCCGAAGAAGGTCGCCATGCGCCCGGTGCCCCGGCTCTGGACCAGGAAGAGCGGCACGATGATCGCGATGGTGATCGGCAGGACGTAGTGCTCGGAGGCCGGCGTGACGAGCTTCAGGCCCTCCACGGCGGAGAGCACCGAGATCGCCGGGGTGATGATGGCATCGCCGTAGAACAGGGCCGCGCCGAGGAGCCCCAGCATGAACACCGTGCGGGAGCCGCCGAGCGCCTTGCGGGCCAGGGCCATCAGCGAGAGGATGCCGCCCTCGCCCTTGTTGTCCATGTGCAGCAGCAGCAGGACGTACTTGATCGTGACGATCAGGATCAGCGCCCAGAGGAGCAGCGAGACGGTGCCGAGCACCTCCTCCTGGGTGAGGACGCCGTCCGCCCGGCCGGGCCCCAGCGCCTCGCGGAAGGCGTAGAGCGGGCTCGTGCCGATGTCGCCGTAGACGACGCCGATCGAGCCGATGAACAGCGTCCAGAACTTGGCGTGCGCGCCGCCATGCCCCTCGGGCTCGTCCACGCTGCCCGCGGGGGTCGGCGGGCCGCCGCTGGGCGGTGTCAGGGTTTCGGGCGGGACGTTGGTCCCACTCGCGGGTGCAGCTGACTGTGTCATGGCTGATCGAGACTGCGCCCGCGGGCGATGCGCCGCCGGGCGTGATGCAGGGCCGTTCGGCGGCGCGAAGCCGTGGAGGCCGGGCGAGGAGCGCGCACGACCTCAAATGTGGCGAGAATGTAGCACGCGCCCCTGCGCATGCCTAGCTCACGCCCCGCCCGACACGATGGTGGGGCAGGGTCACGCAAGGGAGCCGGCCTCAATTACTCGGCGGCCGTGCGCCGGCCCTGGCCGAAGCGACGCTCGATATAGTCGATGACGATCGCCTCGAAATCCTTGGCCAGGGTCGCGCCCCGCAGCGTCAGCGCCTTCTTGCCGTCGATGAAGACCGGCGCGGAGGGGCTCTCGCCGGTGCCGGGCAGCGAGATGCCGATATCGGCATGCTTCGACTCGCCCGGGCCGTTCACGATGCAGCCCATCACCGCCACGTTCAGCGTCTCGACGCCCGGATAGGTCTTGCGCCATTCCGGCATCGAGGTCGCGATCCAGTTCTGGATGTCGCGGGCGAGTTCCTGGAACACCGTCGAGGTGGTGCGCCCGCAGCCGGGGCAGGCCGCGACCAGGGGCACGAAGGTGCGGAAACCCATGGTCTGCAGCAGCTCCTGGGCGGCCTTCACCTCCACGGTGCGGTCGCCGCCGGGCTCCGGGGTCAGCGAGTAGCGGATCGTGTCGCCGATGCCCTCCTGCAGGAGGACGCCCATGGCCGCGGAGGCGGCGACGACGCCCTTGGTGCCCATGCCCGCCTCGGTGAGGCCGAGATGGATGGCGTAGTCGGAGCGGCGCGCCACCTCGCGGTAGACCGCGATGAGGTCCTGCACCGCCGAGACCTTGGCCGAGAGCACGATGCGGTCCTTCGGCAGGCCGATCTCCACCGCGCGGTCGGCGGAGAGGAGGGCGGACTGCACCATCGCCTCGCGCATCACCGCGCGCGCGTCGAGGGGCCGCTCGCTGCGGGCGTTCTCATCCATCATGCGTGTGAGGAGGGCGTCGTCGAGGGAGCCCCAGTTGGCGCCGATGCGCACGGCCTTGCCGTGCTTGGCCGCCATCTCGACGATGGTCGAGAACTGGAGGTCCTTCTTCTCCTTGAAGCCGACATTGCCCGGGTTGATGCGGTACTTCGCCAGGGCCTCGGCGCAGGCCGGATGCTCGGTGAGCAGCTTGTGGCCGATGTAGTGGAAGTCACCGACGAGCGGCACGTGGCAGCCGATCCGGTCCAGGCGCTCGCGGATCCGCGGCACCGCGGCGGCGGCCTCGTCCCGGTCGACCGTGATGCGGACGATCTCGGAGCCGGCGCGGGCGAGCGCGGCGACCTGGGCCACCGTGGCATCGATATCCGCCGTGTCGGTGTTCGTCATCGACTGGACGACGATCGGCGCGCCGCCGCCGATGGTGACGGCGCCCTCGCCCTCGCCGATCCGCACGCCGACGGTGCCGTGCCGGGGCGCGGGGCCGGCGATCTCGGGAGCGGCGGGAGCTTCCATGGCTTGCATCGGATCCCTCGTGCCGGGCGGTTCGCGCCAGGCGTCAAACGTTTAGCTGATCCTGCGCGCGTCCGGCGTCAAGTCTGTGACGCCCGCATGCCGGACCCGCGCGGCGGCGACCGCGCGCACGGTTGAAGAGCCCTTCACGGCCCGATGCTTCATGGCCCATCGCTCCGCATCTGTCGAGGCGGGGCGGGGACGCGAGGGTTGCGCCCTCTGTGCATCGCACCATCTCATCGTGCAATGCAGCAATCCCCGATCGAGGCCATGACCGACACGCTCGACACGAATCGCCCTCCGATTCCCGAATCACCGGCCGGCGCCGCGCCCGCGCCGTCCGGATCCGCCCGCGGCCTCGCCGGGCCGCGAGCCGAGAAGAGCATCTCGCTCGCCCTCCAGGGCGGCGGCGCGCACGGCGCCTTCACCTGGGGCGTCCTCGACGCGCTGATCGAGGATGGCCGCCTCGCCTTCGAGGCGATCACCGGGGCGAGCGCGGGCGCCATGAACGCCGTGGTGATGACGGATGGCTGGCTCAAGGGCGGGCCCAACATGGCGCGCGCGCAGCTCGAAGCCTTCTGGCGGGAGGTCAGCGTCGACGGCGACCTGCCCCGTCCCCAGCAGACCCTGTTCGACGGCGTGCTCCGGTTCTGGAAGCACACCCCCTTCGTCGCCTTCTGGTCGGCCCTGGCGAGCCCCTACGCGGCGAATCCATTCAACCTCAACCCGCTCCGGCGCTCGCTGATCGACACGGTGGATTTCGAGGCCCTCCGCTCCGGCGACGCCGTGCCGCTGTTCATCTCGGCCACCAACGTCTGGACCGGCAAGATCGCGGTGTTCGAGAGCAAGGACCTCACGCCCGACCACATCATGGCCTCGGCCTGCCTGCCGACCGTGTTCCAGGCGGTGGAGATCGACGGCGTGCCCTACTGGGACGGGGGCTATCTCGGCAATCCGCCGCTCTATCCGCTGTATCACGGGGCCGAGACCCGGGACGTCCTGCTCGTCCAGATCAACCCGGTGGAGCGGCGCATGACCCCGCGCACCTCCCAGGAGATCCGCGACCGGCTCAACGAGATCACCTTCAACGGCAACCTGATGCGGGAGCTGCGGGCGATCGACTTCGTGCAGGAGCTGATCGAGGGCGGGGCGCTGGCGCCGGCGGGCTACCGGCCGATGCGCCTGCATCGGATCGACGGCAGCGGCGCCCTCGACGACTACTCCGCCTCGACCAAGCTGAAGCCGCAATGGCCGTTCTTCCTGCGCCTGCGGGACGAGGGCCGCGCCGCCGGCCGGGCGTGGCTGGAGCAGCATTTCGACGCGGTGGGCCGTGCGGGCAGTCTCGATCTGCGCGAGATGTACGGCTGAGCCCGGGCCGGCTCAGGGCCCGAAGCGCCAGACCCCGGTGCGCTTGATCTCCGCATCCTCGAGCGCCCGGGTGACGGGCACCGCGTAGGTCGCGAGGCTCTCCAGCCGGTCCTTCGGCAGGTAGGCGCGGCCGGGATCGCCGATCAGCACCCGGGCGCCGCGGGCCTGGAGGCGGCCCAGCCAGTCGCTCACCCGGGCGGCGAGGTCGCGCTCGTAGAAGATGTCGGCGGCGAGCACGCAGTCCCAGCCCTCGTCGCGGCCGACGAGGTCTCCGGCGAGCGCCCGCACCCGGTCGCCGACGCCGTTCTCCGCCGCGTTGAGGCCGATCGCCGCGAGCGCGAAGACGTCGAGGTCGCTCGCCTCCACCGAGACGGCGCCCGCCATCGCGGCGGCGACGGCGACGAGGCCGGAGCCTGAAGCGAAGTCGAGCACGCGGGCCCCCGCCACCGTCTCCGGATGGTCGAGGACGTAGCGGGCGAGGCCCTGTCCGCCCGCCCAGGCGAAGGCCCAGAAGGGCGGAGGCAGTCCGATCTCGCCGAGTTCCTCCTCGGTGCGGCTCCAGAGGTCCGTGGCCTCGTCGGCGACGTGCAGGCGGATCTCGGGCGCGTGGGGCACCGGCCGCAGGCGCGTGTTGGCGCGGATGAACGCGAGGGGTTCGATCGCGCGCGGCGCGTCCGGAATCATGCCAGCATCTCCGCGTGGAGGCGCGCCACCGCCCCGGCCACCGCCGCCTCGGTGAAGCCGCCCTCCAGGATCCGGCGCCGGGCGGCCGCCCCCATCGCGGCGACGCGATCCGGGTCGGCGGCGAGGCGGGCGAGCGCGGCGGCGAGCGCTCCCGGATCGTCGGGGGGCACCACCAGCCCCTCGATCCCGTCCCGCACCAGGGTGCGGCAGCCCGGCACGTCGGTGGTGACGAGGGCCCGGCCGCTCGCCGCCCCTTCGAGGAGCGAGCGGGGCAGGCCCTCGCCGCCGCGCGAGGGCAGGCAGACCACGTGCGCACCGGCATGGACCGCCGCCACCGCCGCGCTCGGCCCGTGCCAGGCGATGCCGTCGCGGGACCAGCCGCGCAGGGTGGCCTCGGGAATCGCGCGGCGGTTGGAGGGGTCCGGCGCGCCGTGGAGCTCCAGCTCGACCGCGATCCCGGCCGCGCGCAGGCGCTGCACGGCCTCGACCGCGGTGTCGACGCCCTTCGACCACAGCATGCGCGCGACGAGGGCGACCCGCAGCGGCGGCAGCGGGGGCAGGGGGGCGGGCGTCCAGGCGGCCGGATCGACGCCGGCTCCGCCCACGATCGTCACGCGCGGCCCGGCCGGATCGAGCCCGAGCAGGGCGGCATCGTCCGGGTTCTCGAACAGGTAGCGGGTGCGGGCGGTCTCGAGGGGTCCGCGGATCAGCCGCCGCAGGGCGCCCCGGGCGAGCCGGCCGGTGCGGTCGGTCCTGACGCCGAACAGGCCGAGGCCGGTGAGCGCGTAGACCCGCCGCGGGATGCCGGCCAGCGCCGCCGCCGCACCCCCGACCAGGATTCCGCGCAGCGCGATGCAGTGGACGAGGTCGGCGCGCAGGGCCTTCAGGATCGCGGCGAGCTGCCCGGCGGCGTAGCCCGCCGTCATGGGATTGAGGCTCGACCGCTCCGCGTCGAGGGCGACGACCCGGGCGCCGGTGGCCTCGATGACGGCGCGGTGGTCGCGCACCCGCGTCACCACGGCGACCGCGTGGCCGGCGGCGATCGCCGCGCGCGCCATCGGCAGGAAATGCGAGGCGAAGAACCAGTCCTCCGTGACGACGAACGCGATGGTTGTCTGGCCGTGCTGCGCCGTCACGCGGTTCTCCCCGATCCGTCCCCTGTTCCCTAAGCCGATCGGGCCGCCCGCGCCAACCGGTTGCCGAGGCCGCAGGAACCCGCAGCCGGGCCCTCCGGTTGAGGAGATTCCCAGGGCTCCATCCCGCCACGAGAGGCAGAAGCATGCTGTCGGATCCCGAGACGGCGACGTCCGCGCCGGAGGATCGCGTCGACACCCGCGAGGCCGCCCGCGAGGTCGGCCTGCGCTACGTGAGCGACGAGGAGCCGGGCTACCGTCGCAAGCGCAACGGGCGCGGCTTCCGCTACATCGACCCGCAGGGCCGGCCGGTGACGGACGAGGCGGTGCTCAAGCGCATCAAGGCCCTGGCGATCCCGCCCGCCTACACGGACGTGTGGATCTGCCGCCACGCCAACGGGCACATCCAGGCGACGGGCCGCGACGATCGCGGGCGCAAGCAGTACCGCTACCACACGCACTTCCGCGAGGCGCGGGAATCGACCAAGTTCGCCCACATGATGGAGTTCGCGGCCGTGCTCCCGGCGCTGCGCGCCACCGTGCAGGAGCATATGGGCCGGCGCGGGCTGCCGCGGGAGAAGGTGCTCGCCACCGTCGTCCATCTCCTCGAGACCACGCTGATCCGGGTCGGCAACGACGATTACGCCCGTGCGAACCGCAGCTACGGCCTCACCACCCTGCGCGACCCCCACGTCACGGTCGAGGGGGCGTCGCTGAAATTCCGCTTCAAGGGCAAGAGCGGCAAGGTCTGGCAGCTCTCCGTGCAGGACCGGCGCGTGGCGAAGATCGTGAAGGCCTGCCAGGACCTGCCGGGCCAGGAGCTGTTCCAGTATCTCGACGCGGACGGGGTGCAGCGCGACGTCACCTCGGCCGACGTGAACGCCTATCTGCGCGAGATCTCCGGGCGCGACATCACCGCCAAGGATTTCCGCACCTGGTCCGGCACGGTGCTGGCGGCGCTGGCCTTGCGGGAATTCGAGGCCTTCGACAACCAGGCCGCGGCCAAGCGCAACATCCGCAGCGCCATCGAGCGGGTGGCCGAACGGCTCGGCAACACGCCGACCATCTGCCGCAAGTGCTACATCCACCCCGAGGTGCTCGGCTGCTACCTCGACGGCGAGTTCCTGCTCCGGATCCGCGACGAGGTTCAGGCGGAGCTGCGCGAGGACATCCACCGGCTGCGGCCGGAGGAGACGGCCGTGCTCGCCCTGTTGCAGGCGCGGCTCGCGGGGGCCTCGCGGGACGCGACGCCGGCGCGGAACGCCGATGCTGCGGCGGGCCGCAGCCGCAAGGGGACGACGGATTCGGCCAAGCCGTCCGGTCGCACCTCGTCCGGTCGCAAGTCGTCCGGTCGGAGGACCTCTTCGCGGCGGGCCGCCTGAGGGCGGAGCGCATCCGCGGCGGACGGAGACCGGGCGGCCCCCTCAGTGGGGAGCCGCCGCGTGGCCGTGATGCCGCGTGGTCCGGATCGCGCCGTTCGGGCGGCCGGCGGTCTGCTCGGTATCCACCACCGGCGACAGCCCCATCTGCCGGGCGAGCTGCACGAGGTCCTTGAGTCGTCCGGTCTTGGTCTTGCGGCGCAGGTTGAGCCGGTGCGTCTCCACCGTCCGCACGCTGACGGTGAGGCGGCGCGCCACCTCCTTGTTGCTGAAGCCGGCGCTGAGGAAGCGCAGCACCTCGGCCTCGCGGGGGGTGAGCCCGAGGCTGGCGGCCACTTCCTCCGCGGCGGTGAGGTCCGGCGCGCCGTCGCAGAGCGGAACGCCGCGGGCCAGCCCGATGATCGCCGCGCAGATCTCGTGCGGGGCGGCGGTGCGGGCCACGAAGGCATCGGCGCCGGCCGCAACCCAATCACCCAGGAGTGCGGCATCGGCCGCCAGGAACGCCACCAGCACCTTCAGCCCCGGGTGATGCGCGCGCAGGGCGGCGATGGCGGCTGCCCCGCATTCCGGCGCGAAGACCAGCGCGACGCCGCCCTGGAGCGATGCCTCGATCCCCGCCCGCAGGTCGCTCTCGCTCACCGTCCGAAGCTCCGGATGGTGCTCCAGCGTCGCCTGGAAGGCTGCTCCGAGATCCGCCGGCTCATCCACGATCAGCACTTTCACGGCGTCACTCATACCGTTCTGCCTCCGTCTCGGCGCGGGACACGCGCCAGTGTTGACGGGGGATCCGCTTCAAGCGGCATTCCAGCCGGCGGCGCTGCGTGGGCCGTTCGGGCGAGAGAGCCCCGGCCGAACACCCGGGATTCACCGCGACGGTTGGCAGTCGCTTGAAATTCATGAGGTTTTTCGCTCAGCCGCGAGGGGTCCGGCACCGGCGGCGGCGGTTGGTAACCGCGCGTTAAGGTTGAGAAACGGTCGCCCGCCGTCACGCACGGTCGGTTCATCCCCGGATGATCGATGCCGGCCGTGACCACCTGTTCCGGATCGGGACAGCGACGGTCATCGGGCGGACGATCGCGCAGCCCGGCGAAGTCTCCGGTGCCGGGCCGCCGGCCGGCATCAGCCCGTACGGGCGAGGACGAGGTCCGCGAAGGCGGACACCACGCGGTTGCGGCCGCTCGACTTCGCTTCGTAGAGGGCGATGTCCGCGCGCTTGTACAGGCTCTCCTGCGTCTCGCCCTCGGACCACGCACTCACCCCGAAGCTGCAGGTGAGCTGCACCGGGCCCCGGCTGCCCTTGAAGCGCAGCTGCGTGCAGCGCAGGCGCAGGCGGTTGGCCGCGGTCTCCGCCTCCTCCAGGGTCCGGCCGGGCAGGGCGATGCCGAATTCCTCGCCGCCCAGACGTCCGACGATGCTCTCGGGCAGCTCGCAGAGCGCCCGCGCCACGCCCTGGATGGCGGCGTCCCCGACGTCGTGGCCGTGCTCGTCGTTGATGCGCTTGAACATGTCGATATCCGCCAGCACGAGGCCGAACCGGCCGTGGGCCCCGGCCCGCTCGGCGGTGTCCGACAGGCGCTGGATGAAGGCGCGGCGGTTGAGCAGCTGCGTGAGCGCGTCGGTCTCGGCGAGGCGGATCAGCTGGCGCTGCATCCGGGTCATGCGCTCCGCCGCGCGCAGCCGCGCGTAGAGTTCCTCGGCGCCCGGGGGCTTGTCGATGAAGTCGTCCGCGCCGCTGTCGAGCGCCTCGGCGAGGTTGCGGGCGTTGCGCGCCGACGACATGGCGATGATGGAGAGCGGCCGGTGCCCCTCCGCCAGCAGGCGGACGGACCAGCACAGTTCGAGCCCGCTCAGCGGCCGCACCTCGAGGCTGGTGATGAGCGCCGTCACGGAGGCGTTGGCCGTGATGAAGTCGAGCGCCTCGCGGGAATCCGTGAAGGTGTTCACGGCATAGCCGCGCGGGTCGAGCAGCGAGCCGATCACCTTCAGTACGACCCGGCTCGGGTCGACGACGACGATGTGCATGACACTCCCCCTGCGCGACACCCGGCTCGGAGCAGCGTCGGGCCGGCGCGGAAGCGGGTATCCCGTCCGCGCGGCCAATCTCGCGCAAGCTGATTAACGTCCTCTCAAGGATGCGTTCCGGATCCGCCAAGACGCCGTGCCCGCGTCGAGCAGTCTAGACGCGGCGGTCTCGGCCCCGTGCCGTGGTGCCGCGCCGGACCGCATCGCGGCCCGGCGCGGCCGAAGGGCTCAGTATTCCCAGAAGATGCGCTGCAGTTCCTTGGTGTCGCTGGTGCGGGTCAGCGCCACGGCGGCCAGGATCTTGGCCTTCTGGGGGTTGAGATCGTGGGCGACGACCCAGTCGTACTTGTCGTCCGGCTGCTCGGCGTTGCGCAGGACGAAACCGTCGCCCACGCGCGAGGAGCGGATGATCAGCGTGCCCTTCGCGCGCAGATCCTTGAGCGTGTCGACGAGGTAGCCCGCCACCGAGCCGTTGCCGGTGCCCGCATGGACGATCGCCTTGGCGCCGCCCTGGGCGGCGGAGGTGTAGGGCGTCGGGTTCATGTTGCCCGAGCCGTACACGATGGCGACCTCCGGCAGGGCGTCGATCGCCTCGATGTCGAATTCCGAGGCGGTGCCGTGCCGCTTCACCGGCGCGCGGAAGAAGTAGGTCTTGCCCTCGACCACCATGCCGAGCGGTCCCCATTGGCTGAAGAAGGCGCTCGGCTTGATGTTGACGCGCTTCGTCACGTCGCGCCCGGCCTGGATCTCGTCGTTCATGGTGACGAGGACGCCCTTGCCCCGGGCCTCCGGGCTCGCCGCGGTGACGACCGCGTCCGTGAGGTTGAGGGCGCCGTCCGCCGAGAGCGCCGTCGAGGGCCGCATCGAGCCCACCACCACGATCGGCTTGTCGCTCTTCACCACGAGGTCGAGGAAGAACGCCGTCTCCTCCAGCGTGTCGGTGCCGTGGGTGATGACGACGCCGTCGACGTCATCCTGCTTCAGCAAGGCCGAGACGCGTTTGCCGAGCGCGATGAGCTGGGCGTTGGTGAAGCTCTCCGAGGCGATCTGGAAGACCTGCTCGCCGCGGACATCCGCGACCTGACCGAGCGTCGGCACGGCGGCGATGAGCTTGTCCACCGGGACCTTGGCGGCCTGGTAGGTGGCGCTGTTGCTGGCATCCGCTCCGGCGCCCGCGATGGTGCCCCCCGTCGCCAGGATCACCACGTTCGCCTTGCGGGTGGCGGCGGTTCCGGCATTGGGCTGGGGCGCCTCCAGGGCGGCGGCGGGGGTGAGGCCGGCGAGCGGCAGAGCCGCGCCGAGGAGGAGGGCGGCGAGACCGAGGCGCCGGGGCGAGGCTTGGGGCATGTCGGATCTTCCGTTGCGGGATCGTGCGTCCATGAGGCACGGCCGCCTCACCATAGCCAACGCCGCATCCGGCGGAACCCGTCTTCCGTGTCGTGGCGGTGCGCGTCGGGGCCGGCCGGCTCCCGGGTAGCCGCCGATGCCCCGTCCGGGGCATAAGGGGCGCCCGGCCCGCGGGGGATCTCCGCGGGAACGGATCCCGTCCCGCGGCTTTGGTTGTGCCGCAATCCCTGCAACGCACTGGCTTCCGCAGCGTCGGACGGTGCGCGCGAGGTGTTCGCCGATGCCCGATCAGCCCTTCCGCCGATGCCGCCCGTATCCGACGCGTGGCGCTCTCCGGATGCGCGCATGATGGCGGACGATCTCGCCGTCGAGGTCCGCATCCTGGATCCGCGCCTGCCGGGCTGGGGATTTCCGCGCTGGGGGTCGGCGCTCGCCGCCGGGCTCGACCTGCATGCCTGCCTCGACGCGCCGCTCGTCCTCGCGCCGCAGGCCGTGCCGGCCCTGGTCCCCGCAGGCTTCGCGGTGGCGATCCGCGATCCGGACTGGTGCGCCCTGGTCTATCCGCGCTCCGGCCTCGGCCATCGCGAGGGGCTCGTCCTCGGCAATACGGTCGGCGTCATCGACGCCGATTACGAGGGTCCCCTGATGCTCTCGGTCTGGAACCGCAACCCGCCGGAAACCGGGGCCGCGCTCACCATCGCCCCCGGGGAGCGCATCGCACAGCTCGTCTTCACCCGCGTGACCCGGCCGGGGATCCGCGTCGTCGAGCGCTTCTCGGGCGAGGCGGCGGCGCGGGGCGCGGGCGGCTTCGGGTCGAGCGGGCGGTCCTGAGGGGAGGGGATGGCGCAGCCCTCGTCCCAGCTCCGCCCGGCTCCCGCGGAGCCCGCGACGGCGGAGGCGCTCCCCGCGCTCGCCCCGCCGCGTCTCGCCCTCGCGGTGGCGGCGGTGATCGACATCGCCCTGCATGCCCGTCCCCAGCCGGTGAGCGCCAAGGCGCTCGCCGCCCGCCACGGGCTGCCGCCGCGGCATCTCGAGCCAGTCCTCCAGGCCCTGGTGCGCCACGGCCTGCTGAAGGGCCTGCGCGGCCCGCACGGGGGTTACGAGCTCGCCCGCGAGCGGCGGCGCATCAGCGCGGGGGACGTGGCCCGGGCGGTGCTGAGCCTCGATCAACCCGAGCCGGCCCGGCCCGCCCTCGCCGCCCTCGTGCATCCGCTCCTCGCCGGTGCGGGCCAAGCCTATCTCGCCGTCCTCGACGCGGTCTCGATCGAGGATCTCTGCCGCCAGGCCGAGGCCGCGCAGCTTCTGCCGCCCGACCCGCCGGCCGGAGATTTCGCAATATGATCCGGGATACTTTGTTTAAAGAACGATTCAGCAAACTCCGCGATAGTGCCCCGGACCGCCATGCCGGATGGAAGGCAGGCACGAGATCCGACGCGCATGACCGCAGCCGCTGATACGTCCGTCATCATCGTCACGGCCCGCCCGGACCCGAGCCCGCTGTCGCGCATCTTCTCGCCGGCCTTTCCGACCCTGGTGGTGAAGGATGCGGAGGAGGCCCGCGCGGCCCTGGACCGGCAGGCGGCGGACCTCGTGATGATCGAGGACGCGGCCGAGGTCGACGGGATCGGCCTCGTGGGCGAGCTGCGCCGCCTGCCGCATCTCGCCCGGACCTCGCTGATGCTGCTGGCCTCCGGCAATCCGGCCGCCACCCGCCGCCGGGCGCTGGAGGCGGGCGCCACCGACGTGGTGCTGCCGCCCCTCGACGGCCTCGACCTGCAGATCCGGGCCCGCAACCTCATCGCGCTCGCCCGGGCGCAGGGCATGGCCGCGACGGCGAACGGCCTCGTCCGCGAGATGGAGCGGATGACCGTCGAGAGCGCGCAGCGCGAGCGGGAGATCATCCACCGCCTGATGCTGGCGGCGGAGTTCCGCGACGACCAGGCGGGCGACCACCTGACCCGCGTGGCGGGCTGCGTCATCGCCATCGCGGACGGGCTCGGCCTGCCGGAGGAGGAGGCGAACGACATCGCGCTCGCCTCGACCATGCACGACATCGGCAAGATCGGCGTCGCCGACGCGATCCTGCGCAAGCCCGGGCCGCTCACCGACGAGGAGCGGGCCGAGATGATGCAGCATGCCCTGCGCGGCTACCGCATGCTGAGCGACAGCCCGTCGCGGCTCCTGCGGCTCGCGGCCGAGATCGCGCTGACCCATCACGAGCGCTGGGACGGAACCGGCTATCCGCGCGGCCTCAAGGCCGAGGAGATCCCGCTGCCCGGCCGGATCACCGCGGTGGCCGACGTCTTCGACGCGCTGATCTCCGACCGGGTCTACAAGCCGGGCTGGTCCCTCGACCGCGCCCGCGGCTTTCTGGAGGAGCAGTCCGGCTCGCATTTCGACCCGACCTGCGTCCAGGCCTTCCTGTCGCGCTGGGACGACGTCGTCGCGCTGGTCGAGGATCGCCCGACCGACCGGGCCGCCTGAGCGGGTTCCGGCCCGGTTCGCTCACAGGGTCTCGAGCAGCCGGCGCATCAGCCGGCAGCGGGGCGCGACCGATGAGATCAGGCCGTATTCGGCGAGGGTGTGGGCGCCGTCCCCGTCGATGCCGAGGCCGTCGAGGGTCGGGATGCCGAGGGCGGCCGTGAAGTTGCCGTCCGACCCGCCGCCCGTGAGCGGCACCTCGCCCAGCGCGAGGCCGAGTTCGGCCTCGGCGATCCGGCGGGCCCGCTCGTAGAGCCGGCCGGTGGTCTCGGAGCGCGGATAGGGCGGGCGGTTCATGCCGCCGGTCACGGTGACGGCGAAATCCGGCGAGGGGCTCAGGGCCAGGATCTGCGCCGCGCAGGCCTGCCCGTCCGCCGCGGTGACCACCCGCAGGTCGGCGCTGAACCGGCAATGCTGCGGGATCACGTTCTCGGCCGTGCCGCCGCGGATCAGGCCGACCGTCGTGGTGATGCCGCGGTCGTAATCGGTCATGCCCTCGATGGCGAGGATCAGCCGGGCCGCCTCCCGGATGGCGTTGCGCCCGTCCGCGTGACGGCTGCCCGCATGGGCCGGGCGGCCCTCCACGTGGACGTCGAAGCGGCCGACGCCCTTGCGGCCGGTGACGACCTTGCCGCCGTCGCGGCCGGGCTCGGTCACCAGCACCGCGGCGGCCTCCCGCCCGAGATCCTCGATCAGGCCCCGGGTCGTGGGCGAGCCGATCTCCTCGTCGCTGGTGAACAGGAAGACGAGGGGGCGCTGCGCCGCCCCGCCCTTCGCGGCGGCAATGAAGGCTTGGAGGGCGAGCCACGCCCCGCCCTTCATGTCGTAGACGCCCGGCCCGTAGAGACGGTCGCCCTCCACCCGCACGGGCAGGTCCGCGGCGAGGGTGCCGAGGGGATGCACCGTGTCGAGATGCGAGAGCACCAGCACCGGGGCGTCCGGCCGTTGCGGGCCGGCCCGCAGGATCAGGCTGTCGCCGAGGCCGTCCTTGCCGCCGATCCGCTCCCAGGGAATGCCGGCCCCGTCGGCCTCGGCGGCCACCGCATCCATCATCCGGTTCACGCCCGCCGCGTCGTCGGTGGGGCTCTCGATCGAGGCCCAGCGCCCGATGCCGGCGACGGTCTCCTCGGATGACGGGACGGTGGTGTCGCTGCTCATGGGCTCTGGCTCCTCCGGGCCGAAAGCCTGCCCATCCCGCGATGCCGCGCCCGCCGCAAGGGGCGTTCGGGCAACGCGGCCATGCCGGGCGCGCCGGCCGCGGCGTCAGGGCGTGCCGGTTCCCGGCAGCATGCGCCGCAGCGTCGGGTCGCGGCGGACGAAGTGATGGTGCAGCGCCGCCCCGATATGGACGAGCACCACGGCGACCAGCAGGAAGGCCGCGACGACGTGGACGCTCAGGATGCGCTCGCCGACCGGCATGCCGCCGGAGATCGGCAGGGTGACGGACAGGAGACCGAACCACGCCACGGGCGCGCAGCAGGCGGAGGTGCCCGCCCAGCCGAGCACCGGCACCAGCACGATCAGCCCGTAGAGGGCCATGTGCGAGGTGCGGGCGGCCGTCCGCTGCCACGCGGGCAGGCCCTCGACGAGGCCCGGCGCGCCGCGGGCGGCCCGCACCAGAATGCGGGCGAGGGCGAGCGCCAGCACCGTCAGACCGACGGACTTGTGCAGCTCGAACAGCCGGTTCTGCAATTCGCCCTCGCCGATATTCGTCATCGTGATCGCGACGGGGACGAGCCCGAAGATCAGGAGGGCGATGGCCCAGTGCAGGAATTTCTGGACGGACGAGTAATGGGTCGGCGTCATCGGCCCCTCCGCGGCGCATGGCCTCCGGAGAGGTAGGGCGCTGCGCCCGGGACGGGCACGGGGGCGGGCTCACGGCGGCGCGCAGCGGCGCAGGTCGCAGTCGAACAGCACGTCGCCGTCGCAGAGCGGATAGCAGCGGGTGACCGGGCGCATCGCCTCGCGCAGGGCCGCGATCGGGCGCAGGTCGAGGCCGGGCCGGCCCGATCCGAGCAGCAGCGGCGCCACCATCACATGCAGCCGGTCGATCGCCCCCGCATCGATGAAGCGCGAGATGGTGTGGGCGCCGCCCTCGATCAGGATGCGCGCGAAGCCGAGGCGACCGAGGGCCGCCACCAGCGCGGGCGGCGAGAACGGGCCCGGCGCGTCGATCCGCAGGGCCTCGGCGCCCGCGGGGACGCGGCTCTCCGGCCGGCAGACCACGATGCGGCGCACGCCGTCCGCGTCGCGCAGGCATTGCGCCCCGGCCGGGATCCGGCCGGCCGGATCGATGACGATGCGGGCCGGGCTGCGACCCGCCACCCGCCGCACCGTGAGGAGCGGATCGTCCGCCAGCACCGTGCCGATCCCGACCACGATCGCGTCCACATGCGCGCGCAGGCGGTGGAGATGGTCGAGCGCGGCGGCCCGGTTGATGTATTTCGAATCGCCCGACAGGGTGGCGATTCGCCCGTCCAGGGATTGACCAAGCTGGGCAATCACGAAAGGTTGATCGCGGGAACCTTCCGCCAGGGGCGCGAAAAGCGTGGCGGACATCCCATCTGTCGCCGCATCCGCGTCAGGCCCCGGCCGGGCCTGCGTGGACGTCCAACCTTCCCTCGCGTATTCCACCCCGGCCTTCATCACGATCTCCCGACGCGGTTCGGTCCCGGGCGGCACGTCCACGAGTTGCTCATGTCTCTGACCACGAACGTAGACGAGCGGCCGCGCCGCGAACAGGTGCAGGTCGAGCGGGCCATCGCCGAGATGCGGGCCGGACGGCCCGTCGCGATCCTCGGCGACGAGCCGGCGCTCGCCGTCTCCGCCGAGAGCCTCGATGCCGATCTCGCCGCCGCGCTCGAAGACCTGAGCCGCACGGCGCGCCTCGTGCTGCCGGCGCCCCGCCTGCGCCGCATCGGGCTCTCCAGCCGCTTCGAGGCGGGGGCGGTGGCGCTGCCGAGCGTCGATCCGGACCGGATCGCGGCGCTCGCCCTCAAGGTCGACGGACGCATCGACGCCCCGGTCGCCTGCCCCCGGCGGGTCGACGCGGTGGCCCTCGAACTTGCGCGGCTGGCTCAGATGATCCCGGCCGTGGTGGTGGCGCCGGTCGCGGCGGTGCCGGCGGATGCGCTCGCGGTCGAGCCCGGGGCGGTGGAGCAGTTCCGCACCCGGCAGGCGGCGTCCCTCGCCATCGTCAGCCGGGCGCCGGTGCCCCTCGACGGTGCGCCCGAGGCCGAGTTCGTGGTCTTCCGCGGCGGCGAGGGTCTGCGCGACCACGTGGCCGTGGTGATCGGGCGCCCGGATCGCGGCGAGCCGGTGGCCGTGCGGGTGCATTCCGCCTGCCTCACCGGCGACCTCTTCGGCTCGCTGAAATGCGATTGCGGCGACCAGCTGCGCGGCACCGCGCGCTGGATGGCCGAGAATGGCGGCGGCATCATCCTCTACCTCGACCAGGAGGGACGGGGGAACGGGCTCGCCAACAAGATCCGCGCCTACGATCTCCAGGCGAAGGGCTTCGACACCTACGCGGCCGACGCCGCGCTCGGCTTCGGGCTCGACCAGCGCCGGTTCGACTTCGCCGCCGCCATGCTGCGCTGCCTCGGCGTCGACACCGTGCGGGTGCTGAGCAACAACCCCGAGAAGATCGCCGCCCTCTCGGAGGCGGGCCTCACCGTGGTCGGCGCCCAGCGGGCGCTCGGCCGCGTCACCCCGGAGAACGCGCGCTACCTCGCCGCCAAGCGCGACGTCGCCGGCCACGCCCTCGACCTCGGTCCCTTCGCCTGTGCCGAGGTGACGGGCGGATAGCCTTGCCGGACCCCTGTTCCGCGAAAGGACGCGCGCCCATGACCCACTTCCTCAACGATCGTGCCACCCTGGTCGGCGATGCGGTGGACGGGCTCGTGGCGGCGAGCGAGGGGCGGCTCGCCCGCCTCGACGGCGATCCCTCGATCCGCGTGGTGCTGCGGGCGGACTGGACCGGCGAGGCGGTCGCGGTGGTGTCGGGGGGCGGCTCCGGCCACGAACCCGCCCATGCGGGTTTCGTCGGGCCGGGCCTCCTCACCGCGGCGGTGTGCGGGGACGTCTTCGCCTCGCCCTCGGTGGACGCGGTTCTGGCGGCGATTCTCGCCGTCACCGGTCCGGCGGGCTGCCTCCTCATCATCAAGAACTACGCGGGCGACCGGCTGAATTTCGGCCTCGCCGCCGAGCGCGCCCGGGCGGCCGGGCTGATGGTCGAGACCGTGACGGTCTCGGACGACGTCGCCATCCCGGGCGCGAAGCAGCCGCGCGGCCTCGCCGGGACGCTCATCGTCCACAAGGCCGCGGGTCACGCCGCCGCCGCGGGCCGGCCGCTCGCGGAGGTCGCCGCGGCGGCGCGCCACGCGGCCGCTTCCGTCCAGTCCCTCGGCATCGCGCTTTCCACCTGCACCGTCCCGGGCCGCGAGCCGGAGCAGCGCCTCGCGCCGGGCGAGGCGGAACTCGGCCTCGGCATCCACGGCGAGCCGGGGATCGAGCGCATCCCGCTCCCGCCCGTGCGGGATCTCGCGGCGCGGATGACCGCGCGCTTCGACGGCCCGGTCGCCTCCGCGGAGCGGCTCGCGCTCCTCGTCAACAATCTCGGCGCCACCACCGCCCTCGAGATGCAGGTGCTGACGAAGGCCGTGCTCGACACAGCCCTCGGTTCCCGCGTGCGCCTGCTCCTCGGCCCGGCCCCCGCCATGACGGCGCTCGACATGCACGGCGCCTCGCTGACCGTCGTCGCCCTCGATGCGGCGCTGGAGGAGGCCTTACGCGCCGAGACCCCCGTCCTTGCCTGGCCGCGCGCCCGGGCGGTCGTCCCGTCCGTGCTGAGGCCGCTTCCCACCGGGCTCTCCCGCGCGGAGGCGGCGCCCGCCTCGCAGGATCCGCGCGTGGCGGCGACGATCGAGGCCGCCTGCCGCGCGCTGATCGGGGCGGAGGGCGATCTCAACGCCCTCGACGCGAAGGTCGGCGACGGCGACACCGGCACCACCTTCGCATCGGCCGCCCGCGCGGTGCTTGCCGATCTCGACCGGCTGCCGCAGGCGGACCCGGCCGCCCTGTGCCTCGCCCTGTCCGAGCGCCTCGCCCGCGTGGTCGGCGGATCGAGCGGCGTGCTGATGTCGATCTTCTTCGCGGCGGCCGGGGCGGCGCTCGGGCGGGGCGCCGGCTGGCCGCAAGCCGTGGCCGAGGGCATCGATCGGCTCCAGCTCCATGGCGGCGCCAAGGCCGGCGACCGCACGCTCCTCGACGCGCTGATCCCGGCGGCCGCGATCCTCGGCGCGGGCGGCCTCTCCGCCGCCGCCGAGGCCGCCCGCGACGGCGCGCGGGCGACCGCAGCCATGACCCGGGCCGGGACCGGGCGGTCGAGCTACCTCGCCGCCGACACGCTGGCGGGGCACGAGGATCCGGGCGCCGCCGCGGTGGCGCTCGTGTTCGCGGCGCTGGCGGGACGGGCGGCGTAGCGCCGGCACCCACCCCGCGCTCCGTCATCGATCCGGAGCGGCGGCCTCACGCCGCGCGCGCTTCGATCATCAGCCCGTCGATGAAGAAGGACCCGTCCGGCTCGATGGCGAAATGCCGCCGCACCGGCTCGGAAGCGAGCGCCTGGAGCGCCCGGATCGCCTGCACATGCGTCTCGGGCGTGCGCATCCGGGCGATCCAGGAGGCGAATTCCATCTTCAGGCGCCACGTGCGGCAGGCCTCGACGACGAAGCCGCAGCGGGTGAGCATCCCGGTCCATTCGGAGGCCGTGTAGTCGCGCACGTGGGAGGGATCGCGCAGCAGCTCCACCGCCTGGAGATGGGTATCGAGGAGGGGCGAGCCCGGGGAGACGATGTCGATGAAGATGGCCGGGGCGCCGGGCTCGGCCACCCGCCGCGCCTCGCGCAAGCCGCCCTCGACGTCGCGCCAGTGATGGGCGGAGAAGCGGCTGGCCACGAAATCGACGCTCGCATCCGGCAAGGGCAGGCGCTCGGCCGGGGCCTCGACGGTCTCGATGGCGGTGAGGCCGCGGGCCCGCGCGGTCGCGGCCACCGCCGCCAGCATCTCGGCGGAGAGATCGCAGGCCGCCACCGCCCGCGCGTGGCGCGCCAGCACGTAGGCGACGTGCCCGCCGCCGCAGCCGAGATCGAGGGCGCGCCGCGGGGCGGCCCGGGCGGCGATCGCGTCGAGGGCGGCGAGATCCTCTCCCGTGGCGTGGACCGCGCTCTCCACATAGGCCGCGGCCCGCGGGCCGAACTGCGCGGTGACGAGGGTCTCGTGCGAGACGGGGGTCGAGGCGGGGATCTCTTGCGGCTTGTCCATGGTGCGTCTCCGTGACCGTCTCATCCTGCCCGTCTTTCAGCCTGGTACAAGCTGAGCGCTTATCCTGGTATAGAAGCTGCCATGCTCGCACCGGATCAGCGCCGCGACCTCGGGGCCTTCGTGCGCTCGCACCGCGAGCGGCTGCGGCCGGACCAGCCCACCGGGCGGCGCCGGACGCCGGGCCTGCGCCGCGAGGAACTCGCCGCCCGCGCGGGCATCAGCCCGACTTGGTGCGCCTGGATCGAGCAGGGGCGGGACGTGCAGGTCTCGGCGGAGGCGCTCGACCGCCTCGCCCGCGCGCTCGCCCTCACCCGCGCCGAGCGGGCCTACCTGTTCGAGCTCGCCGGCCGGCGGGATCCGCGCGCGGCGCAGCCCGGCCCGAGCGCCGACGCCCCGGCTTCGCTGCGGGCCGCGGTGGCGGCGATCGGGCATCCCGCCTACGGCCTCGACCGGCTCTGGAACGCCTGCTGCTGGAACGCCGCCGCCGGGCGCCTGTTCGGCGGCTGGCTCGACGGCGCGGGCGGGCGCAACCTCCTGCACTACGTCTTCCGCGACCCGGCGGCCCGGCGCCTGATCCCCGAATGGGAGGAGCGCGCCCGGCGCGTCATCGCCGAATTCCGTGCCGATTACGGCCAGTGCCTCGCCGATCCCCGCGCCCGCACCCTGGTGGAGGATTTGCGGCGCGACAGCCCGCTCTTCGCGGCGATCTGGGACGAGCAGGACGTCCGCGACCGGACCGGGGGGCTGCGCCGCTTCCACCATCCGGAGGACGGGCCCGTCGCCTATCTCCAGCACAGCTTCGCGGCCTCCGACCGGCCGGACTACAAGCTCGTCCTGCTCGTGCCCGTCGCCGCGGAGCGGTGCGGCCCGGCCTGACCTGCCCGGCTCAGCGGCGCCGCGCCCGCGATCCGCTCGGGATTGCCCGTGGAAACGGCTTGCGCCGGGCGGGCCGGCATGGTGGCCTGGATCCAAGACGCGGGGGAGCCCAGGAATGATGCGAGACGAGCGGGGATTGAGCCGGCGCGGCCTGCTGGCGGCGGGAGGCGCGGCGCTCGCCAGCGCCGGACTCGGCGGGCCGGCCTGGGCCGCCAAGGCGAAGCCGATCGCGGTCGCCCTCGTCGCCTCGGTGCCGATCGAGCAGCAATGGATCAGCCGGATCCATCTGGCGCTCAAGGCGGCCGAGACGCGTGGCGACATCACCTACGTCTATTCCGAGAACGTCGCCAACACCGATGCGGAGCGCGTCATCCGCGAATACGCGGAGGGCAGGAAGGACCTGATCATCGGCGAGGCCTTCGGGCTGGAGCGCCCGGCCCGCAAGATCGCCGGGGATTACAAGAGCACCGCCTTCCTGATGGGCTCGTCCTTTCCGGCGCAGGCGCCCAACCTCTCGGTCTTCGACAACTACATCCAGGATGCCTCCTTCCTCACCGGCATGGTGGCGGGCAAGGAGACCAAGACCAACCTGATCGGGATGGTCGGCGGCTACGCGATCCCGGAGGTGAACCGGCTGATGCACGCCTTCATGGCGGGCGCGCGGTCCGTGAACCCGGACGTCAAGTTCCTCGTCTCCTTCATCAATTCCTGGTACGACCCGCCCAAGGCCAAGGAAACGGCCTTCGCCATGATCGAGCGCAAGGCGGACGTGCTCTATGCCGAGCGCTTCGGCGTCTCCGACGCCGCCAAGGAGCGGGGCGTGAAGGCGGTCGGCAACGTCATCGACACCGCCGCGCAATATCCCGGCACGGTGATCGCCTCGGCCCTCTGGCACATGGAGCCCACCATCGACCGCGCGGTGGCGAAGGTGATCGACGGCTCCTGGGCGGCGGAGGATTACGGCCCCTGGAGCCACATGGCGAAGGGCGGCTGCTCCCTCGCGCCCCTCGACCCGAAGCTGGTGCCGCAACCGGTCATCGACCTCGTTCTCGCCAAGGAGAAGGAGATCCGCTCCGGCGCCTTCACGGTGGCGGTGAACGATTCCGAGCCGAAATCCACCGCCTGACGTGGACGCGCCCGAAAAGCCCGTCATCCTCGAACTGCGCGGCATCACCAAGCGGTTCGGCGCGCTCGTCGCCAATGACGGCATCGACCTCGATCTGCGGGCCGGGGAGATCCTGGCCCTGCTCGGCGAGAACGGCGCCGGCAAGACCACGCTGATGAACATCCTGTTCGGCCACTACACGGCCGACGCGGGCAGCGTCCGGGTGGCCGGGGGCGACGGGCGCCTCGCTGCGCTGCCCCCGGGCCAGCCCCGCGCCGCGCTCGCCGCCGGGATCGGCATGGTTCATCAGCACTTCACGCTCGCGGACGCCCTCACGGGCCTGGAGAACGTGATGCTCGGCACCGAGAGGCTCTGGCGGCCGCGGCGCCGGACCGGCCCGGCGCGCCGACGCCTCGACGATCTGATGCGCCGCTCCGGCCTCACCGTCGACCTCGACCTGCCCACCGGCCGGCTGACCGTGGGCGAGCGTCAGCGGGTGGAGATCCTCAAGGCCCTCTACCGCGATGTGCGGGTGCTGATCCTCGACGAGCCCACCGCCGTCCTCACCCCCGCCGAGAGCGAGGGCCTGTTCGCGACCCTGCGGACCCTGGCGGAGCAGGGGCTCGCCATCGCCTTCATCTCGCACAAGCTCGGCGAGGTGGTGGCGGGCAGCGACCGGATCGCGGTGCTGCGCGGCGGGCGCAAGGTGGCGGAGCGGGCGACCAGGGGCGCCGACCGCGCGCTCCTGGCGGAACTCATGGTCGGCCGCGCGGTGCCGCCCTCGCGCCGCACGGCGCGGGCGCCGGGCGTCGAGGTACTGGCCCTGGAGGGCGTGTCCGTGCCCGGGGCGGATGCCCGCAACCGGCTGGAGGGGGCGAGCCTCGTCCTGCGCGAGGGCGAGATCCTCGGCATCGCGGGCGTCGCCGGCAACGGGCAGGCGGCCTTGGCGCGGCTGCTGTTCGGGCTCGCCCGGCCGGGTGCCGGCACGGTGCGGCTGCGGGGCCGGCCGCTCACCCGCTTTTCACCGGACCGCTTCGTGGCCCTCGGGATCGGCCGCATCCCCGAGGACCGGCACCACGAGGGCGCCGTGCCGTCGATGTCGGTGGCCGAGACCGTCGCGGCCGAGGGCATCCGGAGCCGCTTCCAGCGCCTCGGCTTCCTGCGCTTCGGGGCGATGCGGGCGCGGGCCGAGGAGGCGATCGCGGCCTATGCGATCCGCTGCCCGGGGCCCGACGCGCCGATCCGGCTCCTGTCGGGCGGCAACATGCAGAAGGTCATCCTGGCCCGGGCCCTCGACGCGGATCCGGTGCTGATCGTGGCGGCGCAGCCCACCCGCGGCCTCGACATCGGCGCCGTCGCCGCGGTGCATCGCCGGCTCCTCGACGCGCGGGGGCGCGGGGCCGGGATCGTGCTGATCTCGGAGGATCTGGACGAGCTCTTCGCCCTGAGCGACCGCATCGCCGTGATGGTGCGCTCGCGCCTGTCCGAGGCGCTGCCGGCGGAGAGCCTCGATCTCACCCGACTCGGGCTGATGATGGCCGGCCAGGCGATGCGCGAGTCTCCCCCGGCCGCGGCCGGGGCCTGAACCCCGGCCGGCGGAGGATCGCTATCCCCGCCCCGCCCGCGGATGGGCGGCATCGAAGGCACTGAGGAGGCGGGCGGAATCGACCTTGGTGTAGACCTGCGTGGTGGCGAGCGAGGCGTGGCCGAGCAGGTCCTGGATCGCGCGCAGGTCGCCCTGGCGCGCGAGCAGGTGCGTGGCGAAGGAGTGGCGCAGGGCGTGGGGCGTCGCGGTGTCGGGCAGGCCCAGGGCCCCGCGCAGGGAGGCGACCGCGAGCTGCACGATGCGCGGCGAGAGCGGACCGCCCTTCTGCCCGACGAAGAGCGGGCCGTCCGGCGGCAGCGGATGCGGGCAGGTGGCGAGGTATTCCTCGACGGCCGCCTGAACCGGCGCGATCACCGGCACCATCCGGGTCTTCTGTCCCTTGCCGACGATGGTGAGCGCGTCGAGGCCGCCCACCGGCGCATCCTTGCGGAGGATGCCGAGCGCTTCCCCGATGCGCAGGCCCGCCCCGTAGAGCAGCGCCAGCACCGCGGCGTCGCGGGCGAGCACCCAGGCTGGTCGATCCTCGCCCGCGCGGATGTCGGGGCTCGCCATCGCCACCGCGGCGGCGACGGGCAGCGGCCGGGGCAGGCGCCGCTCCATCTTGGGCGAGCGCACGGCGGAGAGGGCCGAGACCGTGCCGTGACCCTCGCGGTCGAGATGGCGGGCGAAGGAGCGCAGGGCCGCGAGCGCCCGCATCAGGCTGCGCCCGCTGACGCCCTCCGCCCGCCGCGCCGCCATGAAGGCGCGGACGTCCCGCGGCTTGAGGGCGACGAGGGCGGGGATGGTCGGCGCGGCCCCGGAGCGGGCGAGATGGGCCAGGAACTGGCGCAGGTCGCGCTCATAGGCCTCGACGGTATTCGCGGAGAAGCGCCGCTCGGCCTTGAGCGTGACGAGCCACGCCGCCGCCGCCGCGCGGACATCCGCGGCACCGAGGAGGAGGTCGGGAGGCGTGGTCTGGAGCATGGGCGATCCGTCGTGGGAGGCCGTCGCCCCCGCGCGAGGCGGGAGCGATGGGGCCTCGCAACCCAACCGGATCGCGGTTTCCGTCCGGTTGACGGGTCAGGCCGCCTCGACGCTCAGCACCACCCCGTGCCGCGCGCTCGCCCCCGGCGCGAGCAGGCGCTGCGAATCCCGCTCGGAGAGGTCGCCGGAGAAGCCCATCCAATCGGCGTGGCCCGTCCAGCATTCGAGGGACAGGAAGGGCGCGGTCGGCTTCGTCCACACGGCGAGATGCGGGAACTCCGCCGCCTCCAGCCGGATCGCCGCGCCGGAGGGCGCCGTGAAGCGCATCCAGCGGCTGCGGGCGTTCAGGAAGACCAGCGCCTCCGTGAACAGGTCCGGATCGAGGGGCAGCGCGTCGCCGTCGAGGGGCACGGGGCGCTCGTCGCGCCGCAGCAGGCCGCCCGGCCCGACCTCCGGCGCGGCGGGCCGCTCCGGCTGCTCGAAGCGCACCGCGTAGCCGCCGCCGGCCCGGCGCTCCCCATCCGCGAAGGGCCAGGGGAAGGCCGGGTGGAAGCCGAGCGCGTAGGGCAGGGGCGCCCCGCTCGGATTCGTCACCTCGCAGGCGAAGGCGAGGCGCCCCGCCTCCACCTGCGCGGCGATGTCGAGGCGGAACGGGAAGGGATAGCGGGCGAGCGTCTCGGCCGTCTCCGTGAGGCGCAGCCGCACCCGGTCCGGCCCCTGCTCCACCACCGTGAAGCGGCTGTCGCGAGCGAAGCCGTGCTGCGCCATCGGATAGCTTCGGCCCGCCACCGCGACCTGGCCCCCGGCCGAGGCGCCGACGACCGGGAACAGCCAGGGGGCGTGGCGATTCCAGTGGGCCGGGTCGCCGCTCCAGAGATACTCGCGGCCATCCACCTGCCAGGAGACCGGCTCCGCTCCGTGCAGGGCGATGACGGCGCGCGTGCTGCCGTCGCGGATCTCGATCGTCTCGCTCATCGGTTGTCCTCGGAATCGTCCTCAGGCGACGGGCGCCTCGGTCGCCGATGTCAGTCGCCCGTCGCGGGTGTCGTGGCAAGCCACGCCGTGAGGTGATGGGGCTCATGCGCGCGGCGCGACCCAGCCCGGAGTTGACCGGCGCCCTGGCCTGCGGCTTGCTGGTCGCTTCGATCTTCGGCCACGTCATCCATCACGATTCCGAGACTCCCATGCCCGTCATCAATCGCGTTGCCGCGCTCACCGACGAAATCACGGCCTGGCGGCGCGACTTCCATCAGCATCCCGAACTGCTCTTCGCGGTGGACCGAACCGCCGGCCTCGTCGCCGAGCGCCTGCGGGCCTTCGGCTGCGACGAGGTCGTGACGGGGCTCGGCCGGACCGGCGTCGTCGGCGTGATCCGCGGCCGGACGGGGAGCTCGGGCCGCACCGTCGGGCTGCGGGCCGACATGGACGCGCTGCCGATCGAGGAGGCGACCGCCGTGCCCTACCGCTCGACGGTGCCGGGCAAGATGCACGCCTGCGGGCACGACGGGCACACGGCGATGCTGCTCGGCGCCGCCAAGTACCTCGCCGAGACCCGCAACTTCGACGGCACGGCGGTGATGATCTTCCAGCCGGCCGAGGAGGGCGGCGGCGGCGGCGACGCCATGGTGAAGGACGGCCTGATGGAGCGCTTCGGCATCCAAGAGGTCTACGGGCTCCACAACAAGCCCGGCCTGCCGCTCGGCCATTTCGCCATCCGGCCGGGGCCGATCATGGCGGCGGTGGACCGCTTCACGATCACAGTGGAGGGCCGGGGCGGCCACGCGGCCCAGCCGCAGGAATGCATCGACACGGTGCTGATCTCGGCCCACATCATCACGGCGCTGCAATCGATCGTGGCGCGCAACGCCGATCCGATCGCCTCGGCGGTGGTCTCGGTGACCACGATGCGGGCGGGCGAGGCCTTCAACGTGCTGCCGCAGACGGCGGTTCTGAACGGCACCGTGCGCAGCCTGACGGAGGCGACGCGCCAGCTCTGCGAGGAGCGCATCGGCGCGCTCGCCGCCGGCATCGCCGCGGCCTTCGGGGCCACCGCGCGGACGGTCTACAGCCGCGGCTACCCGGTGACCGACAACCACCCGGAGCAGGCCGCCTTCATGGCCGACATCGCCGCCGAGGTCGCGGGCGAGGACGGCGTGAACCGGGCCGTCGACCCGATGATGGGCGCGGAAGACTTCTCCTACATGCTGGAGCAGCGGCCGGGGGCCTACATCTTCCTCGGCACCGGCGAGGGCCCGGGCCTGCATCACCCGGCCTACGACTTCAACGACGCGGCGACGCCCTACGGTGTGTCCCTGTGGGCGCGGCTGATCGAGCGGGCGATGCCGGCCTGATCGGGCGCGCGTCCGCGGAGCAACCCTCCAGGGCGCTGACCGGCACGAGGATGACGCAGGCGACGCTTCGGCCCGATGCCGACATCCTCGACCGCTTCCGCGCCTCAGGGCTGGGGCAAGGCCGGATCAACGCCGCGCCGCCAGCCCTTGATCTGCCCCCGCACCGGGTGCCGAGGGCATCGTCGTTGCTGACCGGAATTCCCGGCCCTTTCCCGGACGACTGGAGCGTCAGCGGAAGGAGATCCGGGAAGGGGATTGTCGCGGAACGACTTGCGATTTCCGTCGGGGTCGCGAATTCGTCTTGAGACCGAAGCTGGAACCAGTCGGTCCGGCAAGGCTCATCATCGCGCCCGACAGCCCCTCGACCCCGGGGGGAGGCGAGGGGCTCCCGATCCGCGTGCTCAGGCGGCCGTCTTCGGGCTGATCAGCTTGCGGTTGATCAGCACCTCGGCGATCTGCACCGTGTTGAGGGCCGCGCCCTTGCGCAGGTTGTCGGACACGCACCAGAAGGACAGACCGTTCTCGACGGTGATGTCCTCGCGGATGCGCGAGATGTAGGTCGCGTCCTCGCCCGCCGCCTCGTGCGGGGTGATGTAGCCGCCCGGCTCGCGCTTGTCGTCGACGAGCACGCCCGGCGCCGAGCGCAGGATCTCGCGCGCTTCCTCGGCGCTGATCGGCCGCTCGAACTCGACGTTCACCGCCTCCGAGTGACCGATGAACACCGGCACGCGCACGCAGGTCGCCGTCAGCTTGATCTTGGGGTCGAGCATCTTCTTCGTCTCGGCCACCATCTTCCACTCTTCCTTGGTGGAGCCGTCTTCCATGAAGACGTCGATGTGCGGGATGACGTTGAAGGCGATGCGCTTGGTGAACTTCTGCACCTTGACCTCGCCCGCCGTGAAGACGGCGCGGGTCTGGTTGAACAGCTCGTCCATCCCCTCCTTGCCGGCGCCGGAGACCGACTGGTAGGTGGCGACCACGACGCGCTTGATGGTGGCGGCCTCGTGCAGCGGCTTGAGGGCCACGACGAGCTGCGCCGTCGAGCAGTTCGGGTTGGCGATGATGTTCTTCTTCGAGAAGCCGGTGATCGCGTCCGCGTTCACTTCCGGCACGATCAGCGGCACGTCGGAATCGTAGCGGAAGGCCGACGAGTTATCGATGACGACGCAGCCCTGCTGACCGATGCGCGGCGACCATTCCTTCGAGGTGTCGCCGCCCGCGGACATCAGGCAGATATCCGTGTCGGAGAAGTCGTACTGGTCGAGGGCCTGCACCTTCAGCGTCTTGTCGCCGAAGGAGACCTCCTGGCCGAGGCTGCGGCGGGAGGCCAGCGCCACGACCGTCTCGGCGGGGAAGGCACGCTCGGCCAGGATGTCGAGCATCTCCCGGCCCACATTGCCGGTGGCTCCGACGACGGCGACCTTGTAACCCATCTTGCTTCTCCAGTTCGGCGAAAGACTCCTCCCCGGAGAGTGCGGGCGGGCTTCACTGAAGGAGCCCGGCCTCCGTCCGCCACGGACGGGGAGGGATCCGAGGACGACGCGAGGCTTCAGCCGGCGGTGATCGCCGTCAGGGCTTTCGGTTTCGTCGTAATCGACACAGCACGCATGGCGCGGTCAAAATCCCCGGACGCTGCGCCCACGGAAGATGGGGAGCACGGCCGAGCGCAGCAACACCGCGGGCTGCCCTTCTGTCAAGGGCCGGGACGCTGCGCCGGCGACAGATTCGTCCGGTCGTCAGCGCTCACGGCCGATTCACCATGATCCGCACGAGGCGTGGACAGGACGCCGGCGCGAACGGGTTGGCGAGGCGGCTGCGGTTGCATGGGCGCGCGGCCCGATCTCCCGGCTGCGCCGGGCGGACCTGCGTGAGGCCGGTCCGCCCGGCCTCGTGTCTCCGCATCATTTCCGCCGCCGAACGGGCGACCACGACGGCGAATGATGCCCAGCGATCGGAGGCCCCGTGCCGCTGCGGGATTTCGACGATGCGGCCCTCACGCGGGCCGGACGCGCGCTTGCCCGCGATCTCGGACCGGCCGAGCCGATGCTGCCGCGGCCGCTGCCCCGGGCCGCCCGGCGCTCCGGCTGGCAGCCCCTGCGCAAGAGCATCGGCGCCGCCGCGGTGATCGCGCTCCTCAGCATCCTGGCGAGCGAGCGCCGGGACGCGCCCGCCCCGGCGCCGGCCGCCATCGCCGCCCCGCCCGTCTGGGAGGATGCCGCGGCCGACCGCTACCGCCTCGACGGGACGGATGAGGCGCGTGCCGGCGCCCGGCGGCGGCCGAGCCTCGGCCTGCGGGAGGACAGCCTCGCGCTCGGCGACTTCGGCACCATCGAGACGCCGTTCCTGCGCGTCACCCTGGCCGAGGCGCCCGATCTGGAGACCGGCCTGTTCGTGAGCCTCGTGCGCCGGGCCGCCGAGCATGACGGTCTCGCGGTGATCCGCACCGGCGACCGCGGCCGGATCGAGAGCCGCTTCGGACCGGTCGAAACCCTGGAGGCCACGCTGTCGGGGTCGGAGGGGCAGCGCGCCTGCACGGCCTTCCGCTTGCTCGATCCCGCGATCCGGCTCGACGGCTGGCTCTGCGCCCCCCTCGGCCTGCCGCCGGAGCCCGTCGCGGTCGGCTGCGCCCTCGACCGGCTCACCGCCCGGCCGAACGTGCTGCTGCCGGCGGCCGTGGTCGATCTCCTGACCCGGCCCGCCCGCCCGGTCTGCGCGCCGCCGGCGCCCGAGCCGAGGGACACGACGGCGGCCCGCCGGCCCCGCGAGCGAAAAAATGCGGCGAAAGTGCGACAATCGGCCCAAGCGTGGCGGGATCCGGGAACTACGGCCGCGCTGGGACGTCATCCCGACACAAGCCGCTGACCTTTCCTTATCCACTTGCCGCTACGCTCGCGGCACCATGATCGAGGTTCCGTCCATGCGCACGTCCCGCCTAGCCCTGCTCGGGCTTCTCTCCCTCGCGACCCTGGGCGCCGGAACCGTCGGCTCGGAGGCGCAGGACAGCTACGTCATCCGCAGCTACCGCGGCGGTCAGGGCCTCGCCATCCGCGTGCGTCCGCGCAGCTGGCTCGATGCCGGCAACGTGGTGGCGCCGAATGCGGGCTCGGTCTCCAACCCGGCGACGAACCCGCACTTCATCACGGCGTCGTACCTGGCCTCGCCGCCCTACATCGCCAACCGCGAGCGCTGGGGCGGGGCCGGCGTGCTGCCCGATCCGATCACCAACACCGCCTTCATCGGGGCAAGGCCGGGCCTGTCGTCCGTTTCGGTCGACCTCTCGGGCCTCGATTACCTCGATCCGACCTCGCCGCTCTCCCGCCGCCGCTACGCCCGCGGCTACTGATCTCCCGGATCGTCACCGGCGCGACGGGCCCCGCGAGGGGCCCGTTCCGTTTCCGGTCCGCCTATTCTCAATCCGGCCGCGACGGCTTACATGACGGGGAACCCTCCGCCCCATCCCCCGCAGAAGGCCGGTTCGTTGAAGAAAGCGTTCGTCAAATCCTACGGCTGCCAGATGAACGTCTACGACGCGGCCCGGATGGTGGATCTGCTCGGCCGCGAGGGCTTCACGGAAACGGCCGTGATGGAGGAGGCGGACGTCGTCGTCCTCAACACCTGCCACATCCGCGAGAAGGCGGCGGAGAAGGTCTATTCCGAACTCGGCCGGGTGCGCGACCTCAAGGGCGAGCGTGCCGAGGCCGGGCGCGAGACGACCATCGTCGTGGCGGGCTGCGTGGCCCAGGCCGAGGGGCGCGAGATCATCCACCGGGCCCCCTCCGTGGACGTGGTGGTGGGGCCGCAGAGCTATCACCGCCTGCCCGACCTGTTGCGTCGGGCCCGGGAGGGCAAGGTCGTCGATACGGAATTCCCCATCGACGACAAGTTCGATCACCTGCCGCCGCGCCGGGTGCTCGGCGCCTCCGCCTTCCTCACCGTGCAGGAGGGCTGCGACAAGTTCTGCGCCTTCTGCGTGGTGCCGTACACGCGCGGGGCCGAGGTCTCGCGGCCGGTGGACAAGATCCTGGCCGAGGCCGAGCGCCTCGCCGCGGGCGGCGCGCGCGAACTCACCCTCATCGGCCAGAACGTCAACGCCTTCCACGGCGAGGGGCCGGACGGGGCGACGTGGTCGCTCGGCCGCCTGCTGCGCCGCCTCGCCGAGGTGCCGGGCATCGCGCGGCTGCGCTACACCACGAGCCATCCGCGCGACATGGACGACGACCTCATCGCCGCCCATCGCGACTGCCCGGCGGTGATGCCCTACCTGCACCTGCCGGTGCAGTCGGGCTCGGACCGCATCCTCGCGGCCATGAACCGCAAGCACGACGCCGACACCTACCGGCGCCTCATCGACCGCATCCGCGCGGCGCGGCCGGACATCGCGCTCTCCTCCGACTTCATCGTCGGCTTCCCCGGCGAGACCGACGCGGATCATGCCGAGACGCTGCGCCTCGTGGCGGATGTCGGCTTCTCCAGCGCCTTCTCGTTCAAGTACAGCCCGCGGCCGGGCACCCCGGCCGCCGAGAGCGAGGACGCGGTGCCGGAGGCGGTGAAGCGCGAGCGGCTGGCCGAATTGCAGGCGCTCCTCGACGCGCAGACCAAGGCCTTCAACCGGGCCTCGATCGGGCGCGTGGTCGACGTGCTGATCGAGAAGGCCGGCCGGCATCCGGGTCAGGTCGCCGGCAAGTCGCCCTATCTCCAGGCGGTGCAGATCGAGGCGGATGCGGCCGTGATCGGCACGGTCCTGCCGGTGCGCCTCACCCGCGCCGGTTCCAACAGCCTGTTCGGGGAACGGGCGGAGGCGGCGCCGGCCGCCGCAGCATAGGGGCTCCGATTTGCGACCGGGAGAGTCTTCGGGACGCGGTGGACGGGGACGCGAGACGGCCGCACGGCCGGTCGCGGGCCTGAGCGAGGCCGCCGAGATCGCGCTCACCTTCGACGACAACCGCCTCGCGAGCCTGGTCTTCGGCCAGTACGACCAGAACGTCGCCCATCTGGAGCGGCGGCTCGGCATCGTGGCGACCGCGCTGGGCAATCACGTAGTGGTCAAGGGCACGCCGGAGGCCGTGGAGCGGGCCCGCATGGTGCTGGAGACGCTCTACTCCCGGGTGAAGGACGGCGGCGGCGCGCCGCTCACCCTCGGCGACGTCGACGGCGTCATCCAGGAGGCCTCGCTCCAGGGCAGCCTGTTTCCGGCCGCGGAGGCGCCCACCAACGGCGAGCGCGCGCAGTTCGACCAGATCGCCACCCGCCGCCGCGGGGCCGTGCGGGCCCGCAACGCCGCGCAGGACGCCTACATCAAGGCCCTGCGCGCCAACGAACTCGTCTTCGCCGAGGGGCCGGCGGGCACCGGCAAGACCTGGCTCGCGGTGGGCTACGCGGTCTCGCTCCTCGAGCAGGGCCACGCCGAGCGCCTGATCCTGTCCCGCCCGGCCGTGGAGGCGGGCGAGCGGCTCGGCTTCCTGCCGGGCGACATGCGCGAGAAGGTCGATCCCTATCTGCGCCCGATCTACGACGCCCTCTACGACTTCATGGAGGCGCGCCACGTCGATCGCGGGCTCCAGACCGGCATGATCGAGATCGCGCCGCTCGCCTTCATGCGCGGGCGCACCCTCACCAACGCGGTGGTGCTGCTCGACGAGGCGCAGAACACCACCTCGATGCAGATGAAGATGTTCCTCACGCGGCTCGGCGAGAACTCGCGCATGATCGTCACCGGCGATCCGAGCCAGATCGACCTGCTGCCGGGCCAGAAATCCGGCCTCGTGGAGGCGGTACGGATCCTGGAGGGGGTCGAGGGCATCGGCCGCGTGACCTTCAAGGACGCGGACGTGGTTCGTCACGATCTCGTGCGCCGGATCGTCACCGCCTACGAGGCCGATACGCGCCAGGGCGGCGAGCCGCCGGACAGCCGCCCGGCTCCCCGGCGCGGGCCCCTGCCGTGACGGGGCCGGCGATGGAGAACGAGATCGACGTCGTCCTCGAGGACGAGCGCTGGGAGGAGGCGGTGCCGGATCTCGGCGCCTTCGTGCGCGGCGCGGTGGAGGCGGCGCTCGCCGTCCTGCCGCCGGAGGGGCCGGTGGAGGTGAGCGTGGTGCTCACCGACGACGAGGCCGTGCAGGAGCTCAACCGCACGTGGCGGGGCAAGGACAAGCCCACGAACGTGCTCTCCTTCCCGGCCGGGCACCCCCATGGCGGGGGGCTGCGGCCCCTCGGTGACGTCGTTCTTGCGTATGACACAATGCTGCGCGAGAGTGGGGAGCAGTCGAAGCCACTCGGCCACCACCTTGCGCATCTGCTGGTTCATGGCACGCTGCACCTCCTCGGCCAGGATCACGAGACCGACGAGGCCGAGGCCGAGGCGATGGAAGCGCTTGAGGTCACCGCGCTGCGGCGTCTCGGCATTCCGGACCCCTATGGCGACACCGTGGACTAAGCCGCGGGCGCTGCAATTCCAGACCAGAGAGACATGAGCAACGATCGAAGTCGTGGCGCCGCCGCGACCGCCCAGGCCGCCCCGGACGAGGACAGTTCGGCGCGCGAGCCGTGGTATGACCGTCTCCTCACCATTTTCCACCTGAAGCCGCGCGAGACCCAGCGCGACGAGATCACCGACGCGCTGGCGGAGGCGCAGAACGGCGACCACGCCTTCTCGCCCGTCGAGCGGGCGATGCTGAAGAACGTGCTCAGCCTGCACCGCGTGCGGGTCGACGACGTGATGGTGCCGCGCGCCGACATCGTGGCGGTATCCGACGACATCTCCCTCGGCGAGCTGCTCAAGGTGTTCCGCACGGCGGGCCATTCGCGCCTGCCGGTCTACGGCGAGACCCTCGACGATCCCCGCGGCATGGTCCATATCCGCGACTTCGTGGATCATCTGGCGGCGCGGGCCGAGGCCGGCTCCGCCCGCGGCGGGCGGCTCACCGCCGAGCCGCCGCCGATGATCCAGGAGGACGGCCGCGCCAGCCGCCCGAACCTCGCCCGCGCGCCGAGCCTGGGAACGGTCGACCTCAACGCGACCCTCGCCTCGACCCGCATCCTGCGGCCGGTGCTGTTCGTGCCGCCGTCCATGCCGGCCATCGACCTCCTGGTCCGCATGCAGGCGAGCCGGACCCACATGGCCCTCGTCATCGACGAGTACGGCGGCACCGACGGCCTCATCTCCATCGAGGACCTGATCGAGGTCGTCGTCGGCGACATCGAGGACGAGCACGACGTCGCCGAGGGCCACCGGGTCCTGCGCGTCGAGGGAGAGGCCGAGATCTACGTGGCGGATGCCCGCGCGAGCCTCGACGACATCGCCGAGGCGACGGGCTTCGACATCGCCGGGGCGGTGGGCGAGATGGCCGAGGAGGTCGACACGATCGGCGGCCTCGTGGTCACCATCACCGGCCGGGTGCCCTCGCGCGGCGAGGTCATCGCCGTGCCGGGCGACTTCGAGGTCGAGGTGCTGGACGCCGATCCGCGCCGGATCAAGCGCCTGCGCCTGCATCACGGCCCGGCGAAGCTCGCGGCGGCGGCCGAGCCCCTCGCCCTGCCGCCGCCGCACACGCTCAGCGGTTCGGGCGCTCCGGTCGACGCGGGCGCCTGACTCGCCGGCCTCATGCGCCGAAGCGGTCGCCGGTCCGGCGGCGATGATGCGGCAACCAGACGATGAGCGGCATCGCCCCGTGCGATTCCGCTTCAGCCCGGCCGCTTCCGCGGCCCGCAACCGCCCAGCAGGCTTGGCCGCGGTGCCGCGTCGAGACCCTGCGATGATTCAAGAACCTGAGCGAACCGGCCCCGGTGCGCCGAGGCCGGTTCGCCCGGTCCTGCGGAAGATCCATGCGGCATCCTGATTTCGATGCGCCGAGCGCCTCGTCTCCCTCCCGGCTCGGCGTCCTGGCCGACCGCGTCGCGCTCACCTCGGGCTGGCGGCGCCTGACCCTGGCGTGGCTCGCGGGCGCCTGCGGGGCGCTCGCCATGCCGCCTTTCGGCATCCTGCCGGCCCTCGTCGTGGCGCTCGTGCCCGCGATCTGGCTCCTCGACGGGGCCGCCACCGGCGCCGGGCGGCTGCGGCGTCTCGCCACGATCCGCACCGCCGCGCTCATCGGCTGGGCCTGGGGCTTCGGCTACCTCGTCGCCGGGCTGTGGTGGCTCGGCGCCGCCTTCCTGGTCGATGCCGACGAGTTCGCCGTCCTGATGCCGCTCGGCGTGCTCGGCCTGCCGGCGGTGCTGGGGCTGTTCTTCGGCCTCGGCTTCGCTCTGGCGCGGCTGATCTGGTCTCCCGGCTGGGGACGAATCCTCGCGCTGGCGGTCGGGTTGTCGGCTGCGGAATGGCTGCGCGGACACCTGTTCACCGGCTTTCCCTGGAACACGCTCGGGATGGCGCTCGGCCAGAATCTCTGGCTGATGCAGGCCGCCTCCGTGCTCGGGCTCTACGGCCTCACCCTGCTCGCCGTGCTGATCGGGGCGTCCCCGGCGGTTCTTGCCACCGGGGCGACCGCGCGGGCGCGCTGGACGCCGCCGCTCCTCGCCCTCGCGGCGGTCGCGCTCCTTGCCGGGGCGGGCGCGTGGCGCCTGCCCGCGGCACCGATGCCGGCGGTGCCCGGGGTGCGGCTGCGCCTCGTCCAGCCCGACATCCCCCAGGATGCCCGCTTCAACCCGAGCAACCGCGAGGGCATACTCGAACGCTATCTCGGCCTCAGCGACAGCGCGACGGCGCCCGACTCGCGCGGGCTCGCCGACATCACGCACCTGATCTGGCCCGAATCGGCCTTCCCGTTCCTGATCCAGCGCGAGCCCAAGGCGCTGGCCCGGATCACCGCCGCGCTGCCGCCGGGCAAGATCCTCGTCACGGGCGCCGCCCGCGCCGACGAGCCGCTGCCGGGCGAGCGGCTCCACTTCTACAACGGCATCCTGACCATCGGGGCCGAGGGCATTCTCGGGGTGCCCTACGACAAGCATCATCTGGTGCCGTTCGGCGAATACCTGCCGGAGCCGGTCGACCGGATCCTGCGCACCCTGGGCCTGCGCCAGTTCGTGGCCGTGCCCGGCGGCTTCACGGCGGCCGAGGGCGGGCGCCGCCCCCTCGCGGTGCCGGGGCTGCCGCCGGTGGCCGCCTCGATCTGCTACGAGGTGATCTTCCCCGGCGAAGTGGTGCCGGACGGCAGCCGCCCGGGCCTGATCCTCAACCTCACCAATGACGGCTGGTTCGGCGATACGCCGGGTCCCCGTCAGCATTTCGCGCAGGCGCGCCTGCGTGCCGTAGAGGAAGGCTTGCCACTCGTGCGGGCCGCCAACACTGGCATATCAGCGATCGTCGACCCTTACGGACGGGTCGTCGGGTTCCTTCCGGTCGGTGCGGAGGGGGTGCTCGACGGGAAGCTTCCCCACAACCTAGGGGAAAGGACGTTCTACGCGCGTTTTGGCGATTTGTTTTTCGCGGCTTTGCTTCTAGGGTCTGCCCTGCTGGCCATCGGCGTGCGCGGAAGGAACGCGCGGCCGTAAGGCAGGGGGTGGAGCAGGCCGTTGAAGAAGGCACCGGATCCAATCGATCGTCATGTCGGGCACCGGGTGCGTGTCCGGCGGCTCCTCGTCGGCGTGAGCCAGGAGAAGCTGGGCGATGCGCTCGGTGTGACGTTCCAGCAGATCCAGAAATACGAGAAGGGGGCCAACCGCATCAGCGCCAGCCGCCTGCAGCAGATCGCCGAGATGCTCGGAGTGCCGGTCGGCTTCTTCTACGAGGGCGCGCCGCGCCCCGAGAGCGGGCACGACGAGGAGCGCCCGGAGACGCCGCGGCTGCCGGCCACGGACGTTCTCTGGACGAGCCAGGACCTCCAGCTCGTGCGGGCCTTCCAGCGGGTGACGGACCCGCAGGTCCGCCGCCGCCTCGTGTCGCTGGTCGAGGCGCTCGGCGGCAAGGAGAGCGCGAGCCCGGAGTGAAACCGTGTCCGGACGATCCGTGCGGGAGCCGTATCACCAGTCCGCGCGGCACGGAGCAGGGCTCCGCGCACGCCTGAGCGAAGCCGGTTTCCGCATCGCGAAGCGATCATCCGGAAACCGTATGAATCCCGATCCGGGCGGCCGGTTCGGCGCTGCCGAGCCGTGTCGGGCGCGCGCCCGCGATGCCGGCCTTCAGCGCGGCGCGAGCCCGAACAGGCGGCGCGCCTCCTCCGGCGTGGCCGGGGCGCAGTCGAGGAGCGAGAGCAGCGTGGCCGCCTTCTCGACCAGGGCCGCGTTGCTTGGCGCGAGCTGACCGCGCGACAGGTAGAGGTTGTCCTCCAGCCCCACCCGCACGTGCCCGCCCGCGGTCGCGGCCAGCGCCACCATCGGGAACTCGGCGCGCGCGATGCCGAAGGCGGACCAGACCGCGTCTGGCGGCAGCCGGTCGCGCATCTGCAGGAGCGTCTCGGGCGTCGCCGGGGCACCCCACGGGATGCCGAGGCAGATCTGGAACAGGGGCGGGCGGGCGAGGTGCCCTTCCGCGATCAGGTGCTTGGCGAGTTCGATCTGCCCGAGGTCGAACACCTCGATCTCCGGCCGGGCGCCGGCCTCGGCGATCCGCGCCGCCATGGCCCGCAGGTGGCCGGGCGTGTTGAGGAAGGCGTGCTCGCCGAAATTCATCGTCGCCACGTCGAGGGTGCAGATCTCCGGCCGCAGCGCCGTGACGTGGCGGGTGCGGACCTCTGGGGAGGCGAGGCTGGTGCCGGCCCCCGCGATCGCGGGGTCGTCCTCGCCCGGGACGAAGCGCCCGCCCGCGCCCGTGGTGAGGTTGAGGATCACGTCGGTGTTGCGCGCGCGGATCCGCTCGACCACCTCGCGGTAGAGGGCCAGCTCCATGCTGGGCTTGGTGGTCCCGGGGTCGCGCACGTGGATGTGGACCACCGCGGCGCCGGCGCCGGCCGCGTCGAGGGCGGATTGCGCGATCGCCTTCGGGCTGACCGGGACGGCCGGGTTCTTCGACGGCGTGTCGAACGAGCCGGTGAGGGCGCAGGTGATGACGGTCGCACGTGACATCGCGGGGATCCTCAGTCGTTTCCACCATCCACGACCAGGGTCTCCCCGGTCATGTAGGCCGCACCGGCGGCGAGGAAGAGCATCGCCTCGGCGATGTCCTCGGGCTTGGCCAAGCGGGCGAGCAGGGTGCGGGCGAGCGTCGCCTGCTTGCGCTCGGGCGGCCAGGCTTCCGTCCAGGGCGTCTCCACGAGGCCGGGCGCCACCGCGTTGACGCGCACCTCCGGGGCGAGCGCGCGGGCGAGGCTGCGCGTGAGGTTCACGAGGCCGGCCTTGCTCGCCGAATAGGCGATGCTCGATCCCCGCCGGCCGAGCCCGGCCACCGAGGCGGTGTTGACGATGGCGCCGCGCCGCGCCTTCAGGGCCCGGGCCGCGGCGCGGGCGCAGCGATAGGGGCCGATCAGGTTCGTCGACAGGATCGTCTGCCAGAAGTCCTCGGTCATCGCGTCGAGGTCGGAGAAGGCGATCGGCTGATGGGTGCCGGGCGTGCCGGCATTGTTGATGAGCACGTCGAGGCCGCCGAGGGCCGCGACCGCCCGCCCGACCAGATCCTCCGCCTCGCCCGCCGCCGCGACGTTGCCCGGGATCGCGAGCACCCGCAGGCCCTCGTCGGCGAGGCGCGCGGCGGCTTCCGGGCCGCGTTGATCCTCGGGCAGATGGTTGAGGGCCACCGTGGCGCCGTTGCGGGCGAAGAGCGTGACGGCCGCGAGCCCGATTCCCGAGGCCCCACCCGTCACCAGGACGCATTGCCCCGCCAGATTGGCACTGATCATCCGCGCTTCCACCCTGCGAAATCGTGTTTCGCAAGTGATGGCAGGGTGTGGCGGGCCTGTCCAGGGTTGGCCTCGCGGGTGCGATCACGGTCGGGCGGATCGTCCGGACACCGGTTCAGTCGACGATCCCGAGGGCGCGCATCCGGTCGATCGTTGCCATGAGCTTGGGGCCGATCTCGGCGCGCAACGCCGTCTCGGTCATCAGGAAGGCCGGTCCGCTGATGTTGATGGCGAACAGGCCCCGGGCGCCCGGGCTGTGCACCGGGGCCGCCACCGCGTTGATCTCCGGGTGCCAGATCCCGAGCCCGATGCAGAAGCCCTGCTCCGCCACCTCGGCGGTGCAGCGGGCGATGGTCTCATCGAGCCGTGGCCAGTCGGCCCCGCTCTCCGCGCGCAGGCGCGCCAGCAGGGGGGCGCGCTGCTCCTCGTCCATGCCCGCGAGCGTCGCCATGCCCATGGCGCTGCGGGCGAGCGGCAGGTGGAAGCCCACTTCCCGCGACAGGGTGATGGTCTGGCCCACGCCGCGCCAGAGCTGGATGTACACGCTGTGGAGCCCGTCGAGCAGCCCGAGCGCCACATGCGCCTGCACGGCGGTGGCGAGGTCCTGCAGGTAGGGCTTCGCCATCTGCGGGAAGGAGTTCTGGCGCAGGAACGCCGCCGAGAGCGCCAGCACCGCGGGGCCGAGCCCGTAGCGCTCCCCGTCATCACCGTGGACGAGGTAGCCGAGGGTGAGCAGCGTATGGGTCAGGCGCGAGACGGTGGGCTTGGGCAGCCCGGTGCGCTCGGCGATCTCGCGGTTGCCGAGCATCTCGGTCGCGTCCCGGAACGCGCGCAGCACCTGAAGCCCGCGGGCGAGGGCCGTCACGAACTGACGGTCGCCATCCTCGCCCTCGATGAGGTCGGGCAAGGTCCCGGCGCGGCCGCGCTGCGGCTCGCGGCCCGTCGCGAAAGCCTGTGGCATCGTGTCGTCCACTCGGTATGGGTCACCCGGATCACCGCGGGACGCGCGGCAGTCGATCCGTGAACCCTGCCCAATCCGCTGGCCGTTCGGCAACCTGTTTCGCGATGCGGATCATGATTTCGCGTCTTGACCGGCCACGGACCTGAGGGCAGGCTTCGACCGGCGCGGCAAACCCGGGGTGCGCCATGCCCCGGGGACGTCCCCGCGATTTGACGCGGCGGACAAGCCGCCGGCGACGCCGAACGCGGCGCGCCAGCGACGAGGCGGAAACGCGACCCGAGGAGGACGACCGTGTTGAGAACGATCGCGCGCACCACCGCGGCCGGGCTTCTGGCCTTGGCGGCGGGTACGGCGCTGGCGGCCCCCGCGACCCTGAAGATCGCCTTCATCGATCCGCTCTCGGGCGGCGGCGCCAGCACCGGCGAGTCGGGCCTGAAGACCTTCCAGTACATGGCGGAGCAGCTCAACGCCAAGAACGCCGATCTCAAGCTGGAAGTGACGGGCTACGACAACAAGCTCAACCCGCAGGAGAGCCTCGTCCAGCTCCAGAAGGCGATCGACGCGGGTGCGCGCGTCGTCGTGCAGGGCAACGGTTCCAGCGTGGCGGCCGCGATCATCGATTTCGTGGGTAAGTACAACGACCGCAATCCCGGCAAGGAAGTCATCTACCTCAACTATGCGGCGGTCGATCCGGCGCTGACGAATGCCAAGTGCAGCTATTGGCACTTCCGCTTCGACGCCAATTCCGACATCAAGATGGCGGCCCTGACCAACTTCATCAAGGGAAAGCCGGAGATCAAGAAGGTCTATCTGATCAATCAGGATTACTCGTTCGGGCAGGCGGTGCGCTCGGCGGCGCGTGCCATGCTCAAGGAGAAGCGTCCGGATATCCAGATCGTCGGCGACGAGGTCGCGCCGCTGCAGAAGGTCAACGACTTCTCGCCCTACATCGCCAAGATCAAGGCGTCGGGCGCCGACACGGTGATCACCGGCAACTGGGCGCAGGACATGTCGCTGCTGTTGAAGGCGGCGGGCGATGCGGGGCTCCAGGCCAATTTCTACACCTATTACGGCGGCGGCACCGGCGGCCCGACCGCGATCAAGCAGGCCAACCTCGCCGACCGCGTCTTCCAGATCGCCGAGGGCTACGCGAACATCCCGTTCCCGCCCGGCCACGACTTCGAGAAGGCCTTCCGGGCCCGGATCGGCCAGGAACTGACCTATCCGCGCGCCGTGAACCTGATGAACATCCTGGTGAAGGCCGCCACGGCGGCGAAGTCCACGGATCCGAAAGCCATCGCCAAGGCGATGGAATCGATCCACAACGACACGCTCTACGGCCAGGACAGCTTCATGCGGCCGGACGACCACCAGTTGTTCCAGACGATGTACATCTCGCAGCTGGGACCGGTGGATACCGCCACGCAGTTCGATGCCGAGAATACAGGGTGGGGCTGGAAGGCGGCGGGCGAGGTGAGCGCCAAGGACACGCTCCTGCCCACCACCTGCAAGATGGACCGGCCGAGCTGAGCCTATCCGGCAGGCGCGGGCCCCCTCTCCCGTGCGGGAGAGGGGGCCCGCGTCTCCACCACGGCCGACCACCATCCTCGCCTCGGGAGACCACCCGTTGCTTGAACTCGTGATCGTCTCCACGTTGAACGGCGTGCTCTACGGCATGCTGCTCTTTCTCATGGCGAGCGGGCTCACACTCATCTTCAGCATGATGGGCGTGCTCAACTTCGCGCATGCGAGCTTCTACATGCTCGGCGCGTTCTTCGGCTATCAGATCAGCCGGTTCACCGGGTTCTGGATCGGGCTCGTGGTGGCGCCGGTCGTGGTCGGCGGCCTCGGCGCGCTCGTGGAGCGCTACGGCCTGCGCAACGTCCACCGCCACGGCCACGTCCCCGAGCTGCTCTTCACCTTCGGCCTCGCCTACGTGATCGAGGAGGTGGTGCAGATGGTCTGGGGCAAGCTGCCGGTGGATTACCGCGTCCCGGCCCTCCTCGACTTCCCGGCCTTCACGATCTTCGGCACCAACTATCCCGCCTACAAGCTGTTCATGCTGGCCGTGTCGGTGGCGATCTTCGCCGGCCTGCTGCTGGCCCTGACGCGCACGCGGGTCGGCCTGATCATCCAGGCGGCGCTCACCCATCCGAACATGGTGGCGATGCTCGGCCACGACGTGGCGAAGGTGTTCATGCTGGTCTTCGGCGTCGGCACCGGGCTCGCGGCGGTGGCGGGCGTCATCGCCGGGCCGGCCCTGGTCACCCAGTCCAACATGGCGGGCCTGCTCGGGCCGATCCTGTTCGTGGTGGTGGTGGTGGGCGGCCTCGGCTCGCTCACCGGGGCCTTCGTGGCCTCGCTGCTGATCGGCCTCGTCCAGACCTTCGCCATTTCCCTCGACGTCTCGGTGGCCAGCGTGTTCGCGGCGCTCGGCCTCGAGGCTGCGCCCTCCGGCGGTGTCCTCGGCGATCTCTGGACCGTCACGATCGCGCAGATCGGGCCGGTCATCCCCTATCTCCTGCTCGTGATCGTGCTGATCGTGCGGCCGACCGGGCTTCTCGGGAACCGCGAAGCATGACGGACCTCGCCGAACGCGCGCCCGCCGCGGAGGATTGGGCCGGCAGCCGCCCGGTGCGCGCCGCCCGGCCGCGGGAGCACGGCCTCGTCGGGGCGCTCCTGCCCTGGCTCGCCGCCGCCGCCATCCTGGCTGCCGCGCCGCACGTCTTCACCAGCGGCGCCTCGCTCACGATGATGAGCCTCATGGGCATCATGATCGTCTTCGCCCTGTCCTACAACATGCTGCTCGGGCAGACCGGCCTCCTGTCCTTCGGGCACGCGGTCTATTACGGGCTCGGCGCCTTCTTCACCGTCCATGTCATGAACGTCGTGGCGGCCGGACGGCTGCCGGTGCCGCTCGCCGTCATGCCCCTCGTCGGCGCCCTCACCGGGCTCGCCTTCGGCTTCCTGTTCGGCCTCGTCTCGACGCGCCGGGCTGGCACCGTCTTCGCGATGATCTCGCTCGGCCTCGCCGAACTCGTCGCCTCGGGCTCGCACATCCTGCACAGCTTCTTCGGCGGCGAGGAGGGCATCACCACCAACCGCACCAAGATGCTGCGCCTGTTCGACCTCAGCTTCGGGCCGCAGATCCAGGTCTACTACCTGATCGCCGGCTGGTGCCTGGTCTGCGCGCTGCTGATGTACGGCATCACCCGCACCCCGCTCGGGCGCCTGTGCAACGCCGTGCGGGAGAACCCCGAGCGGGTCGAGTTCATCGGCTACGAGCCGCAGGGCGTGCGCCTCGTCGCCTTCTGCCTCTCGGCCGCCTTCGCGGGCGTGGCGGGGGCGCTCGCGGCCATCAACTTCGAGATCGTCAATTCCTCCTATCTCGGCCTGCACCAATCGGGCGTGGTGCTGCTCGCGGCCTTCATCGGCGGCATCGGGCACTTCGTCGGGCCGGTGATTGGCGCCGTGCTGGTCACCGTCCTGCAGGTCTCGCTCAGCGACCTCACCGAGGTCTGGCAGCTCTATTTCGGGCTCCTGTTCATCGGCATCGTGATGTTCGCGCCGGGCGGCATCGCGGGGCTCGCGCTGATGCACGGCCCGCTGATCCGCGCCGGCACGGCCCACCGGCTGCTGCCCGCCTACGCGCTGGCCCTGGTGCCGTTCCTCGCCCTGCTGACCGGCGGCATCGCCCTGATCGAGATGGGCTTCCGGGCGCTGGTGAAGGCCGGGGAGGGCACCGCCATGACCCTGTTCGGGATCGGCCTCGACGTGGCGACGCCGCTGCCCTGGCTCGTGGCGGGGGCGGCCTTCCTCGGTGGCGTCCTCGGCCTGCGCGCCGTGGCGCCGCGGGTCGCGGAGGCGTGGCACGCGGCCTCCCTCGCCGCCCGGGAGGGACGCGGATCATGACCGCACCGGCCGTCGAACTCTCCGGCGTCACCAAGTCCTTCGGTGCGACGCAGATCATCGCGGGCGTGGATCTCACCGTCCCGACCGGCGAGCGCCACGCCATCATCGGGCCGAACGGAGCCGGCAAATCGACCCTGTTCAACCTGATCAGCGGGCGCCTCGTGCCGAGTTCCGGCACCATCCGCCTGGAGGGAGCCGACATCACCGGCGCGCGCCCGGCGGTGATCGCCCGGCGCGGCCTCGCGCGCAGCTTCCAGGTCACCAACATCTTCCCCAAGCTCACGGTCTGGGAGAACGTGCGCTGCGCGGTGCTGCGGGCCATGGGCTACCGGCCGCTGTTCTGGCGCAGCGTCGAGCGCCTGCCCGGCGTCGCGGAGCGCACCGCCGAGATCCTCGACAGCATCCGCCTCGGTCACCGGGCCGCCATGCCGGCCGGGATGCTGGCCTATGCGGAGCAGCGCGCGCTGGAGATCGGCATCAGCATCGCGAGCGACGCCCGCGTGATCCTGCTCGACGAGCCGATGGCCGGCATGAGCCATAGCGAGAGCGAGCACGCCACGGCGCTGATCCGCGAGGTCACGCGGGGGCGCACGCTCCTGATGGTGGAGCACGACATGGCGGTGGTGTTCGGCCTCGCCGACCGCATCTCGGTGCTGGTCTACGGGCGCCTCATCGCCACCGACACGCCCGAGCGCATCCGCGAGAACCGCGCCGTGCAGGAAGCCTATCTGGGAGTCGCCGCCGCATGAGCGCCGCCCTCGCGATGCCTCCCCGGGCCGCCCCGGCCCTCCTCGAGGTCGAGGACCTGCACGCCTATTACGGCAAGAGCCACATCCTCCAGGGCGTCAGCTTCACGGTCGGGGCGGGCGAGATCGTCTCGATCCTCGGCCGCAACGGCGTCGGCCGCTCGACCACGCTCAAGGCGATCATGGGGGACGTGGCGCCCCGCGGCAGCGTGCGCTTCAAGGGCAAGCCGGTGGCGGGGCTCAAGCCCCACGTCGTCGCCCGCCGCGGCCTCGGCTACGTGCCGGAGGAGCGCGCGATCTTCCCCAAGCTCACCGTGCGCCAGAACCTCGCGCTCGGCGAGAAGGCCGGATCGGGGGCGCGCTGGAGCGAGGCCGACATCTTCCGGCTCTTCCCGCGGCTCGAGGAGCGCATCGACACGCCCGGCGGGGTCCTGTCCGGCGGCGAGCAGCAGATGCTCACCATCTGCCGCACCCTGATGGGCAACCCGGACCTCATCATGATCGACGAGCCGACCGAGGGGCTCTCACCGCAGATGGTGTCCCGCGTCGGCGAGCTGATCGCCGAGATCGCCGCCCGCGGGGTCGCGGTGCTCCTCGTCGAGCAGAAGCTGACGATCGCCCTCAAGCTCTCGCAGCGCCTCTACGTCATGGGCCATGGCCGCATGGTCTTCGAGGGCACGCCCGCCGCGCTGTTGGCGAACGAGGCGGTGCGGCGGGAATGGCTGGAGGTGTGATACGGTTTCCGGACGATCACTTTCGGAAACCGTATCACGAGCCCGCGCGGCGCCTGAGCGAGGCCGGTTTCCGCATCGCGAAGCGATCATCCGGAAACCGTATGAGGCGGCTTGCCGGACGATCACGTTCCGGCCGCCGGAACTCCCACGCGGGCTTGACGAGCCGGCGTCCCCGGCACCCGCCCGCTCCGCCTGCTGAGATGCCACCGCGCAGCGCTGGCCTCGAAGCTCGCCTGACCGCTCCTCGCCGCCAGCGGATCGACGTCCGGATCCCGGCGCTCAGCGAACCCCGAGCAGCTCGACGTCGAAGATCAGCGTGGCGTTCGGCGGGATGACGCCGCCGGCGCCGCGCGCGCCGTAGCCGAGGTCCGGCGGGATCACCAGGGTGCGCTTGCCGCCGACCTTCATGGTCGAGAGACCCTCGTCCCAGCCCTTGATCACCTGGCCGGTGCCGACCGCGAAGTTCAGCGGCTGGCCGCGATCGACCGAGCTGTCGAACTTCTTGCCCTTGCTGCCCTTGTCGTCGAGCCAGCCGGTGTAGTGGACGCTGACCGTCTGGCCGGCCTTCGGCGCCGCGCCGGTGCCGGCGACGGTGTCCTTGTATTGCAGGCCCGAGGGGGTGGTGACGTAATCGGCGGAAGAGGCGGCGCTGGACATGGCGATCAACAAGGCTCCGGCACGAAAGAGGGAAGACAAGCGCATCGCGGACAATCGTCCTCGCTTCTGGATCGGGTGGCTGCGTTAGCACGCCCGCGGCGCCGTGCCGAGAGGCCGCCGCTCACGCGAGCGGCAGCGCGCCGGGATCGATCGGCGCGCCGTCCGCCCAGCGCAGCAGCAATTCGCGCACGTCCTCCGGCTGGAGGAGGCGGCGCTGCGCCACCGTCGCGCCGCCGCCGATGCGCACGCTCACCCCGCCATCGGCGTTGACGGTCACGAAGGCCTTCTCGTCGGTGAGGTCGTCGCCGAAGAACACGGCCCGGCGGCCCGCATAGGGCGCCTCCTGCTGGAAGGAGCGGATGGCGTGGCCCTTGGTCGCGGTGGCGGGCAGGATCTCCGCCACCGCCTTGCCGCGCTGCAGCCGGTAGGCGGGGCCGAGATCGGCGGCCAGGCGCTCGATCGCGTCCTGGGCGCGCCCGGCATCGGTCGGGGTGGCGAGGCGCCAGTGGACGGCCACCGAGCAGCCCTTGTCCTCGATCAGCACCGCGTCGAGATCCGCCACCGCATGCGCCAGCGCGACGACGCCGGCCCGCAAAGCCGGGTGGGCGGCGGGCTCGCAGCCGGCCACGTCGCTGCCGCGCCGCATCTCGACGCCGTGCAGGCCCCCGACATCGAAGCGCTCGGGCGCGAGGAAGCCGTCGATCGTGGCGATCGGCCGGCCGGTCACGATGGCGAGCGCGCCGCCGAGCCTCGCCCGCAGCCGCGCGAGCGCCCCCGGCAGCTCCGGGGGCACCACGACCTGATCGGGGCGCGGGGCGATGTCGACGAGGGTGCCATCGAAGTCGAGGAACAGCGCGAGGGAATCGGTCACGGCATCGGCTCTCCGGCTGGCGGCCTTCCGCCCACGGAACGGGCCCTTGGTGCGGCCAGGGGCTTAAACCGCAAGCCCCGGCGCGTGGCAAATGGCGGTGTCCGGGGCGGCGGCCCCGGGCATCGTGCCGCGGCGCCGGAGCGCGGAACCTGCCCCATCCTCCGCGTCAGGAGGAGCCCGCATGCACCCGCAGCCGATGATGCCCGGACCTGGGCAGGAGAGCGTCTGGGATTACCCGCGCCCGCCGCGTCTCGAACCCGTGCCGGAGCGCCTGCGGGTGGTTCTGGGCGGCGTCACCATCGCCGAGACCCGCGCGGGCCTCCGCATCCTGGAGACCAGCCATCCGCCCACCTACTACTTCCCGCCCGATGATGTCCTGCCCGACCTGCTCGGCTCGCCGATGCCGGGAGGCATCTGCGAATGGAAGGGGCGCTCCTTCCTGTTCGACGTGACGGTCGGCGACGCCACGGCGCCCGGCGCGGCCTGGATGTATCCGGCGCCGATGGCGGGGTTCGAGCCGCTCGCGCATTACCTCGCCTTCTATGCCGGGCCGATGGAGGCCTGCTACGTCGGCGAGGCGCGGGTGACGCCGCAGGCCGGCCGCTTCTACGGCGGCTGGATCACCCCCCGCGTGGTCGGCCCCTTCAAGGGCGATCCGGGGACCGAGCATTGGTAGCGGCGTCGAGCCGGTCGAGACGCTCCAGCATCCGGCGGACGTGGCTGCCCGGCCAGTAGACCCGTCCGCAGGCCGGGCAGGCCAGGAACGGGCCGGGTCCGGCCCGGGCCGCGGCGGGCAGGGCCGCGATCTCCGCGGGCGCGGCCTCGCGCAGATGCTCGTTGTCGATCAGGCAGCGCGTGAAGCGGGCGAGGGACCAAGCGATGCCGCAGGCGCGCGCGAGATGCCGCGCCTGCGCCTCCGGCTCGTCCTGCAAGATCAGCAGACCCCGGTGCCCGGCCGCCGCGGCGAGCCGCCGGTCGCGGGTGAGCAGGACGCGCCCCTCGCGCCCGGCCGATTCCAGCAAGGCGCGGTCCGGCGTGCCGGGGGCGGCGAGGGCGGTGTCGTAGCCGGCGGCGCGCAGGATCCGCGCGAGCCGGGCCAGCATCTCGTCGCAGAGCCAGCGCGGCGGGGCGGATTCGGCGGACGTCCCGGTCAGGGCGAACGCCCGGGGGCCGCCGGATAGGTGCGGCCCTTCCAGGTCGAAACGCCCGCCCGGCCCGGGCGGATCAGCGCGTTCCACTGCAAGGCCAGCGTCGTGAGGATGGCGAGCGGGTGGAGCGGAACCGTCCAGGCATCCTCGCGGGCCTTCCGCGTCACGGCCATCCGCGTGCCGAGCGAGACGAGGATGGCCGGCAGGCCGCCGGCATCGCCCGCGAGCACGAGGAGCCAGGGCAGGACGTGGCCGCCGAACAGCAGGAGGCTCCAGAGCGGGAGCGCCCGGACGGTCGCGAGGCCCTCGTGGGCGTTCTTCGAGAACCCGGCCCAGGCTTGGCCGAAGCTCGCGTACATCCGGCAGGTGGCGAGCGGGGCGGCGTCCACGAGGTCCGTGTGCCAGCCCTGCCGCCGGAAGACCCGCGGCAACTGCACCCCGTCATGCAGGGTCTGGCGGATGGCCGCGTGCCCGCCCGTGGCGCGGTAGGCCTCGGCGGTGATCAGCACGAGCTGGCCGCAGGCCGTGCCGAGCGCCGGGTGGGGGAGGAGCCGCGCGAGCGGGATCGGCAGGTAGCCGAGCAGCAGGAAGTTGATCATCGGTACGGTGAGCCGCTCGCCGAGCGAGCCCGTCACCTGCCGGGGCACCCCGCTCACCAGGGCTGCGCCGGCGCGGCGGGCATGGGCGGCGAGCGCCGCGGCGGCGTGGTGGTGGATCCGCACGTCGGCGTCGATGAACAGCAGGGCGCTCCCTGTCGCCGCCTGCGCGAGGGCGTGGCAGGCGTGGTTCTTGCCGGTCCAGCCCGGCGGCAGGGGCGGCACCCGCAGGAGCCGCAGGCGCGGCTCGCGGGCGGCGAGCGCCGTCACCAGATCCGCCGTTCCGTCCGTGGAATGGTCGTCGCCGACGATCACCTCCACCGGGACATCCCGGCTCGCCAGCGCCGCCGCGAGCGTCGCGGCGAGGTTCGCGGCCTCGTTGCGGGCGGGGATCAGGATCGAGACGAGGCCGGGGCCCGGTTCCGCCCTCGGCACGTGCAGAGTCGCGAGGTTGCCGATGGCGTGCAGGGCCGGGATCAGGGCGAGGATCAGGGCGAGGAGCGCGAGCGCTGTCACGGGAGCATTCCTTGCCTCAGCCTCCGCCGTGGCCGGGCTCGAAGCGGCGCCCGGCGAGGGCGGCGCCGAGGCGCCGCCACGCGTCGTAGATGCCGCCGACCCCGCGCCGCCCCTCGACCAGCGCGACGAAGCGGGACGGGTCGCGGCGCATGACGTCGGCGCTGAGCCGGTCGAGGATGGTCGTCAGCTCCGCTTCGAGCCGCGCGAGGCGATCCGGCCGGGGCAGGGCCAGGAGGTCGCGGGCGGGAATCGGCGCGCCGAAAGCCGCGAAGGCCTCGGCCCCGCGCTCCTCCCAGAAGGCGTAGTCGAGGGCGAGCGGCCAGAACACCGCGCCGGGCGCGATCTCGGCGAGGTGCGCCACGCCGGGCCGCAGGCCGAGCGGGCGCTCGCGCGCGTCGCTGAAGCGCCCCTGGGCGGTGATCCAGAGGGCGCGGTCCGGGCGTGCGAGGATGCGGCGCGCGGCGGCGAGGAAGCTCGCCGCCCCCCGGCGCGAGGCGAGATCGACCCCGAAGGCGCCGATCCGCGCGAAGATCCCGTACTTCTCCAGCATGGCGGCGTCGAAGGGGGCGTAGCCCTCCCGGTCCGGGAAGTAGCGGTCGGCGAGCAGGATCAGCACGGCCGCGTCCCACCATGCCGGATGGTTGCAATAGACGATGATCGGCCCCGGATGGCCGCCGGGATCCGGCACGCCCCAGCGGCTCACCCGCAGGGCATTCATGTGCCGCCGCAGGTAGCGGTCGAAATAGGCCGCCATGAAGCGCCACGCGAGGGCGGAGCGCCGCGCGGTCGGATCGGCGGCCGCGTCCCTCACGAGGCGGTCCGCAGGGCCTCGCCGCGGGCATCCTGGTCCATGGCGTCGGCGGCGATCCAGCCGGACATCATCACCATGGGCATGCCGGGGCCGGGATGGGCCGCCCCGCCCGCGAGGTAGAGCCCGCGCACCGCGCGCGAGCGGTTGCCGGGCTTGAACGCCCCCATGATCCGGCCATGCGAGGCGAGCCCGTAGATCGCCCCGTTGAGCACCTTGTAGCGGGCGTGGATGTCGGCCGGCGTCAGGTGCCGCTCGACCACGATGCGGTCCTCGATGTCGTGGAGGCCGGCGGTGCGCTTGAGCTTGTCGAGGATCACCCGCCGGTAGGCCGGCAGCATCTGCGACCAGTCGTGGTGCGGGCGCAGATAGGGCGTGTGCACGAGGACGTAGAGCGCCTCCCCGCCCGCGGGGGCGACCGAGGGGTCGGTGACGCTCGGCGCCGCCAGATAGGCGGTCGGGTCGGGGGCAGGCTCGCCCTTCTTGTAGATCGCGTCGAACTCCTCCTCGGGGTCGCGCGAGAACACGAAATCGTGGTGGGCGAGGTGCTCGTAGCGCCGGTCGAGGCCGAGATAGAGCACCACGCCCGAGCAGGCCGGCTCGAAGCTCCTGCGCTCGTAGGTGCGGCCGACTTCGCCGCCGACGAGTTCGCGGTAGGTGCGCACCGAATCCATGTTCGAGATCACCCGGTCGTAGCGGGCGAGGCCGTCCCGGGTGCGCAGGCCCGTGACGGCGCCGTTCTCGATCGCCAGCCCCTCGACCTCGCTGTCGGGCTTCAGGGTCGCGCCGAGATCGGTGGCGAGCCGCATCAGCCCCTCGGCCACGGCGCGCGTGCCGCCCATCGGATACCAGACGCCTTCGGCGGTCTGCATGTGGGCGATGGCGCAGAGGACGGCCGGCGCCCCGTAGGGCGAGGAGCCGACATATTGCACGAAGTGATCGAGCATCTGGGCGAGGCGCGCGTCCCGCACCTTGCCGCGGATCGTGCTGGCGACGGAGGCGTGCATGCGCAGCGAGAGCACGTCGCGCAGCGTGCCGGGATTCATGTTCGCCCGGATGTTGATGGTGTCGAACAGGTCCTCGACCGGCTTCCAGAAGAAGAACTTCTCCGAGATGCCGTGCAGGTGCTCGGAGACGTCGATGAAGCGGCGGTAGCCCTCGCCCGCGCCGGCGCCGGGAACGAAGCGGTCCATCTCGGCCGCCATCCGGCCGACATCCTCCACGAGGTCGATGCGGCTGCCGTCGTCGAAGAAGCAGCGCCATTGCGGGTCGAGCCGCCGCAGGTCCATGTAATCGTGCACCGAGCGCCCGGCCTCGGCGAAGATGCGCTCCAGCACCCGCGGCACGGTGAGGATGGTCGGCCCCATGTCGAAGCGGAAGCCGCCCTCCTGGAGCAGGGCGGCCTTGCCGCCGAGCCAGGGATTCTTGTCGTAGAGCGTCACCGCATGGCCGCGGGCGGCCGCCACGCAGGCCGCCGCCAGACCACCCAACCCTCCGCCGACCACGGCGACCGCCGACCCAGACCGCATCACGGACGTCACTCCCGCGGCGCGGCAGCCCGGAACGGCGCGCGCCATTCCGGGGAGCTAGAGCGCTCCGCGCCGAAGGGGATACCGGTGCGGCGGGAAGCGCGTCCCATCGCGACCCGGGAGCGGGCCCGGTCGAGGCCGCGGGCGCGGGGCTAGAGTTCCATCTTCATGGCCTGCGGGTAGTACCGGAAGCCGCCCTGGCCGTTCGCCGCGACGTGGCCGATCCCGGGCCACGCGAAGTGATAGGCCAGGATCGGGATGCGGTTCTGCGCCAGCATGGTCAGCATCCGCAGCCGCGACTGCGCCGATTGCTTCGGGTCGGTGTCGTAGGCGAACTCGGTGAGGGGCTTCTCCATCAGGAGCACCGGGTGGTGCGTCAGGTCGCCGAGGTAGCAGAGGTTGTCCTTGCCCGAGGTGATCATGAAGATCGTGTGGCCGATCGTGTGGCCGGGCGCCGCCAGGGCCTGGATGCCGGGCAGGAATTCCTGGCCGTCCTTGTAGAAGACCAGCCGGTCGCGGATCGGCAGCAGGTTCTTGCGCGCCGTGTCGAGGAAGGCGGGCATGGAGGCCGGGACCTTGGACGGGTCGGTCCAGTACTCGAAATCGGCCTGCGAGATGTAGAACTGGGCGTTGGGGAAGTTGGAGGTGCCGTCGTCGGCGACGCAGCCGCCGCAATGATCGACATGGGCGTGGCTCATCACCACGGCGTCGATGTCCTTCGGGTCGATGCCGGCCTGCCGCATCGTGGCGAGCAGCTTGCCGGTGGTCGGGCCGAAGAGCTTGAGCGAGCCCATGCCGGTGTCGAACAGCACCATCCGGTTGCCGGTGTTGAGGATGAGGATGTTCTGCTCGAGGATGGCGTTCGAGAGCGGCAGGAAGTTGGTGGTGAGCTGGGCGTCCATCTCGGCCGGGCTGAGGCCGAGGAAGTTGGTATGGGGATCGCCGAGCGGCAGCGTGCCGTCCGACACCATCGTCGCCTCGGCGTCGCCGAGGCTGAAGCGGTAGTAATAGGGGCTTTGCGTCCGCAGCATCGGCGCCTTGGCGCGCGTTGCGGTCGAGAGGCCCGCCGTCATGGCCGCCGCCGCCGCGCCGAGCACGAGGCCGCGCCGGCTCGGATGGTCAAACCCGATCGTCATGGTTTCCTCCACGCTGTCCCGGGGGTTCATTATGCGCGCGGTGGTCGACGGGATGCCGTCGGCCGGGGCGGCCTGAACCTCTGCGGGGCGATCTTTGTCGGCCGCTCCCGCCCGGTTGTCAAACCGGGTTGTCGCAGGGTCAGGCGCCCCGCGCCGTGCGGAAGAGCGGCCTCACGCGGCGCGCCGGGATACCAGCGCCACCGCAGCGGCGAGCCCCGCGGCGGCGATGGCGGCGAGCACGCCCCAGGCGGGCCAGGCCGCCGCCGCGCCCTCGCCGAGCGCGCTCTGATAGGCCTCGATCGCCCAGGCGTTCGGCGTGAACCAGCCGAGGCTCTGCAGCCAGGGCGGCATCAGGAAACGGGGCACCATGCTGCCGCCGACCGCCGACAGGAGCAGCACGCCGAAGGTCGAGACGAGATGCGCCTGCTGGCGGGTGCGCGCGGCCGCGCAGGCCGCGAGGGCGAGCCCCGCCGCCATGGCCGAGACGAGGATGCCGGTGACCAGCCAGGGCAGGAATTGCGGGCCGATCGAGACGCCGTGGAGCAGGGCGGCCGCCGCGAAGATCACCGCCCCCTGGCCCAGGCCCTGCACGACCAGGAACAGGAACTTGCCGAGCACCACCACCGACAGGCCGCCCGGCCCCGCCGCCAGCCGGTCGGCGATGCCGGACTGGCGCTCGTCCACCAGGGAGAGCGCCCCCTGCATGGCGGCGAACAGCAGGAAGACCGCGGCGATGGCCCCGGCATAGTAGCTCACCCGGTCGTTGCTGCCGGCCCGCGCGGTCGAGAGCCGCTCCACGAGCGCGGCGAAGGAGAAGGCCTCGTGCCGCTCCCGGCTCTCCGCGAAGGTCCGGTCGAGGAAGGCGCGCTCGTCCGCGCCGATCTTGCCCGTGCGCTCGACGTCGGCCACCACCCGCGACAGCACCACGTCGGGCAGCGATTCGTTCAGCACGCGCTGCACTTGGCCGAGCGCGATCGGCGTGGCCAGCGCCCGGGCCGGGTTCTCCACGAGGAGGAGCGGCGCCCCGGCCGTGGTGCCGGCCGCTCCCGCCGCGAGATCGCCGCGCAGGACGAGGGCGACGTCGACCTCGCCGCGCCGGACCGCCGCCACCGCGTCGCCGTCGAGGCGGCCGACGCGCAGGGCCGGATCGGCCTCCAGGGCGGCGGCGAGGCGCCGCGTGGTCGCGGTGCGCGCCTCGTCGAGGAGGCCGAGATGGATGCGGACCCGGTCGCCGACCGCGCCGGAGAAGATCGCGGCGAAGACCGAGAAGATCACGGTCGGCAGCACGAAGGCCATCGTCAGGGCGGCCCGGTCGCGCAGCAGCGTGAGCAGCATCACCCGGAAGGCGGCGGCGATCATCGGCTCTCGGCCTCCACCGCGGGAGCGACGCCGACCACGTCGAGATAGAGCGCTTCGAGCCCCGGCTCGCGCACCCGGATCTCGCGCACCGGCACGCCGGCCCTGCGCAGGTAATCGAGGAGCGCCGCCCCGTCGCGCCCGCCCGCCACCGCATCGGCGGCGCGCCACGTCAGGGCCCCGGCCGGATGGAAGCCCGCGGCGCGCAGGGCCGCGGCGGCGGCCGGCCCGGCCGGGTCGCTCAGGGCCGCCTCGTGCTCGGGCGGCCCTGAGCGCAGGGTGGCGAGGAGCGTGTCGAGCCGGCCGTCGAGCCGGATGCGCCCGTCGCGCAGGAAGGCGACGCGGTCGGCGAGCCGCTCGGCCTCCGCGAAGTCGTGGGTGGCGAGCAGGATGGCGGCGCCCGCGCCGCGCAGGCGCCCGAGCACCGCATGGATCGCCGTGCGCGCCGCCCGGTCGATGCCCTGGGTCGGCTCGTCGAGCAGGATGACGCGCGGCTCCGCCAGCAGGGCCGCCGCGATGTTGGTGCGCCGCTGATAGCCGCCGGAGAGCAGGCCGACGAGCTTGCCCTCCACCGCGCCGAGGCCGGTGCGCTCCAGGGCCCGCGCCACCGCCGGGGCGCGGGCGGCCCGCTTCAGGCCAGCGAGCCGCGCGAACACGTCGAGATTCTCGCGCACGGTCAGGCGGGGATAGAGCGCGATCTCCTGCGGCACCCAGCCGATCCCGCGCCGGACCGCCGGATCGGCGGCGGGATCGCCGCCCAGCACCCGGACCGCGCCGCGCCCCGGAGACAGGCGCCCGGCGAGGAGCCGCATCAGGCTGGTCTTGCCGGCGCCGTTGGGACCGAGCAGGGCCAGGATCTCGCCCGGCCGCACCGCCAGTTCCACCCCGTCGAGCACCGGCAGGCCCCGATAGGCGAAGGCGAGGTCTCGGACGAGCGCGGCGGGCGAGGGGGACGATGCGCTCACGGAAATCGCTGCCGGTCCGAGCAGGGGGCGGAACACTGTGCCCGGTTTCGCGCCCACGGCCCATCGGGAATCCGGATGGGCGGCGGAGCCGATCCGGTCAGCGTGCGCCCGGCTTCACGGCGGGGCCGGAGAAGCGGCCGGCATCGACCTCCTCGGGCCCGCGCGGCTGAAAGCGGAGGGCGACGCCGCCGGCAGGGGCGGCGACGAGCCCGGCGGGCGGGGTCCCGCGCGGCGCCGTGCGGGCCTGGGTGAGGCGCACGGTCCGGCCCTGCGCGGCTGCCGGATCCGCCGCCGCGGCGAAGAGGGCGCGCAGTTGCGCCTTGGCGTCGCCCGCGGCCGCCTCGGCGGCGGGGGAGCGGGCGGGCGCCGGACGCGGCGCGATCAGCGGTCCGAGCGCTGCCGGATCCGCCGAGGCGATCTGGATCGAGGCCGGCCGCTCGGGCGGCAGCGGCACCGCGACGAGGGCGTCCGCCAGGGCGGCGAACTCGGCCGGCCGGCGCGGCGGCAGCGGCGCGCCCGGCTCGGCGGGAGCGGGTTCGGGCGCGGGGGCCGCGGCGACGGGAGCGGGCTCCGCGGGTGCGACCGGGACCGGCGCGTCGCGCACGGGCATTCCGGCGCGCGGATCCGGCTGCGGCGCGTAGGCCAGGACGCCGCGGGTGCCCGCATCGTCCGGCGCCGCGCTCGCCAGGACCACCGGGCGCACACGCTGGGGCGCCTGCGGTGCGGGGGCCGGCGACGGCTTCGACCCGCCGCCGAACAGGAAGCTGAAGAACTGGCCGACGACGTTCGGGCTGTCCTCCTCGTCGACGGCGGCGACCGCTTGGCCGTAGCCCAGCACCGAGCCGCCGCGGGCGAGGATCTCGGCCTTCGCCTGCTCGTAGCCGGGGAGGGGGCGGCCGTCCCGCGGCAGGTGCACGGTGCGCCCGTCCGGGAACAGCCGGGCGAGCTGGTCGTAGGGCATCCGCGGCCACGCGCGCACCGACCCGACATCGAGATGCACGAACGGATTGTAGGCGTGCGGATACCAGCCGACGCCGCCGCGCTGCATGCGCATGCCGATCTCGCGGATCTGGTCCACCGAGACGTCGGTCAGGTAGAAATCCATCGCCTTGCCGAGCATGTGCTGGCTGTGCTCGGCGACGGCGCGGGAGCGGCGGCGCAGGGCCGCGTTGGTTTGCGGCGATCGGTAGGCCGAGACGATGTGGATCGCGTCCTGGGAGCCGGTGGCGCGGTGGGCCTCCCACACCACGTCGAAGAGGCGCGGGTCCATCTTGGTCGGCTCGTCGATGCGCCAGTCGCGCAGGAGCCAGTTGAGCTGTTCGAGCGCCGCCCGGTCGTAGCGTCCATCCCGCTTGAAGGTGATGGTCGCGCTCTCCTTGGTGTGCTCGTGAATGATCGTGAGCGTGCGGGTGTCGCCGTTGGCGGCAGCGTCCTGAGTGCCACGGCTCCCGCCGATCAGCACGGTCGCGACGATCGCGGCGAGGCCGGCCCGGCGCCAGGCCGGTCGGAGAGAGGGCGCCGCCGTCCGGCAGCCGGTCCGCAGCAGCGCTCGCACGTTCGTCTCCGCCCCCCGTCCCGCCGCGATTGCGGCGGCCGCCATGGTGAACGCAGGGTTGCCGAGAACCGTGAAAGGACGGTTACCGCCAGCCCCGTCTCCCCTTGCGGTGGTGGTTAAGCCTTAACCGTGGCCAAAAGTCGGCCGTGTGGCGAAGGGCCCGGGCGTCCACAGGTTGTTGTCCGAACCGGTTGCCCGCCGGCTCACCACCAGCCGAAGCGCGGGGCCGCGGGTGCGGGCGCCTCGTCATAGTCGGGGGCCGGCTGCACCACGCCGGGGCTCGCCGTGGCGATGGGGCGCGTGCGCCGGGGCGCCTGGGCGACGGCGCGGCTCGGCCGCGCCTCGCGCACCGGGACGGGGGCGCGCGGTGCGGGGGCGGCCGCCGGGACGGGCTTCGCCTTCGGCTTGCGGGCGGCCTCCGGCGCGGGCGGCGCCTCGCTCGAGAGGCCGAGCGCCACCTTCACCCGGGCGTTGATGCCGTAGAGGTCGTCGTACTGGCGCAGGCTCCCGCCCTCGTCCGCCACCAGGGTGAAGTAGGCGAGGTGGACCGGCAGCTTCTCGGGCAGCATCACGGTGCGCTCGCCCTTGCCGATGAGCTTCTTGAGCCGCTCGGTCGGCCAAGTCGGGCCGAGCACCACCTGGGCGAAGCGGAACGGGTCGTCCACGCGCACGCAGCCGTGGCTGAGCGCCCGGCTGCTCCGCGCGAAGAGCGTGCGGTTGGGCGTGTCGTGCAGGTAGACCGCGTGGTCGTTCGGGAACATGAACTTGATGAAGCCGAGGGCGTTGCGCTCGCCCGGCGGCTGGCGGACCGCGATGCTGTTGCCCCGCCGCACGACCTCATAGCCGAGCCGGGCGGCGTAGTTCGGGTCCTTGGCGAGCCGCGGCAGGAACTCGTTCTTGAGGATCGAGGGCGGCACGTTCCAGGACGGATTGACCACCGCGTAGGTCATCTCGCCGGAGAAGACCGGGGTCGGCGAATCCGGCTTGCCGACGATCACCCGGGCCTCGTCCAGCACCCGCGTGCCGGTCATCACCCGCACCTTGAGTTCGGGGATGTTGACCCAGACGAAGGTCTTGCCGAGATCGGCCGGCAGCCAGCGCCAGCGCTCCATGTTGGCGAGGAGATCCGCCTCCTGCCGGCCCGGGGAGGGGCCGGCGAGGGCCGCCACGGTCTGCGGGTTGAGCTGCCCGGTGGCGGCGAGGCCCCGCTCGCGCTGGAAGCGCTCGACGGCGCCCGCCACCGCGGCGTCGTAGGCGGTGGCGTCGTCGGCGGCCCCGAGGCCGAACCGGGCGCGGATCAGCGGGACGCGGGCGTCGCGCATCCCGGGCTTCAGGGTCGGGCCCTTGGGCAGGCGCACCATCGGCCCGGCGCCGCCGGGCTGCTGGGCGCGCAGGGCCGCGAGCTTCGCCTTCAGGGCGAGGAAGCCGGGCTGGGCCGGGTTGTAGGATTGCAGCAGGGCGTTGGCCCCGGTCCCGGCGGCGGCGAGCCGCGGCAGCACCGCGTCCGCGGAGGGCAGGTCGAGCTTCGGGGTGATCAGGCGCGACAGCCGCGAGGGCTCGATGCGGCCGCCCCGCGCGTCCCGGGAATAGAGCGCGGCGGCGGCGGAGAGCTTCAGGTCCGCCTCGGCGAGGTCTTCGGGGGCCCGGGTCGGCAGGCCGAGGAGCGGCGTCGGGTAGTCGAGGGGATCGAGCCCGTCCTCCCCGGCGGCGCCGAGGCGGGCGATCACGGCCTTGGCCGCGTCGGTCCAGGCGCCGTCCGCGATCCAGACCGGCTTGAAGGCGCCGAGGGCGTAGAAGGCCTGGAGCGCCTCCCGCTCCTTGCGGCCGACGCGGCGCAGCAGCGGCACATTGGTGTCGGCGAGCTTGGTGGCGATCGCCGACGCCACCGGATCGTCGGGCAGCGGGGGCTTCTGCGCCTCCGCGGCCTGGGCCGGCGGCTCGGGTGCCTGAATCGGGGCCGGGGCCTCGGCGGCCGTCGGCGCTGCGGGAGCGGGCGCCTCTGAGGCGGTGGGAGCCGCCGGCGCGGTCGCGGGCGGGCTCGACGCGGCCTCCTGCGCCCGCGCACCGGCGAGGCTCGCGGCTCCCGCCATCAGCACCGCGACCAGCGCGGAGGCCCTGCGCCTGGGGAGCATGATCGTCTCCTGGAACACGCCGCCGGGCACCGGCCGCGAATCGTCACTCTACCGATACTTAAGCTAGGGGACGCGCCCCAATAAGGCGTGCCCTCGCGCACATGCCTCGCGCTCCCGGTATGGAACAGTTGAGGCGCGAAGATGTCCCGGCCCACGGCCGTCGTTTCTCGGATCAGGCGGCGTCGTCCGCCTTGTCCTCGTCGATCCCGAGGTCCTTGAGCTTGCGGTAGAGCGTCGAGCGCCCGATGCCGAGGCGGCGGGAGACCTCCGACATCCGTCCGCGGTAGAATTGCAGGGCGTAGCGGATGATCTCGCCCTCCAGGCCCTCCATGGTCTTCATCTCGCCGGTCTCCTCGGCGACGAGGGAGATGGCGTGGGGATCGCGCACCTCGACGCGGACGATCTCGCGCAGGGGCGCTGCGGCGGCCATCGCCTCGGGCAGGCTCGGCGCCGCCGGGATGCGCACGTCGAAACCCTCGACCTGCGCGGCGATCTGCGGGAATTCCGCCACGGTCAGCTCGTCGCCATCCGCCAGCACCACGGCGCGGAACAGCGCGTTCTCGAGCTGGCGCACGTTGCCGGGCCAGTCGTAGCGGGTGATCAGCGCCATCGCCTCGGCGGTGAAGCCGCGCACCCGCTTGCCCTCCTCGGCCGCGAAGCGCGCGCAGAAGGAGCGGGCGAGGTCCGGGATGTCCTCGCGGCGCGCCCGCAGCGGCGGCAGGGTCATCGGGAAGACGTTGAGCCGGTAGTAGAGATCCTCGCGGAACCGGCCCTGCTTGACGAGGTCGAGGAGCGAGCGGTTGGTGGCCGAGATCAGGCGGATGTCGACCCGCACGCTCTTGCGCCCGCCGACCGGATCGACCTCGCCCTCCTGGAGGGCGCGCAGCAGCTTGACCTGGGCGTCGAGGGGCAGTTCGCCGATCTCGTCGAGGAACAGCGTGCCTCCCGAGGCCTCGACGAACTTGCCGACATGGCGCTCGGTCGCGCCCGTGAAGGCGCCCTTCTCGTGGCCGAACAGGGTCGATTCCACGAGGTTGTCGGGGATCGCGCCGCAATTGACCGTGACGAAGGGCTTGCCGCGCCGCTCGCCCGAGCCCTGGATGGCGCGGGCCAGCACCTCCTTGCCGACGCCGGACTCGCCCTCGATCAGCACCGGGATGTTCGACTTCGCCGACCGCTCGGCGAGCCGGATGATCCGGCCCATGTCGGGGCTCTTCGAGGTCAGGTCCTTGAAGGTCAGCGCCCCCGAGGCGCGCCGGCGCATGCGCCGGATCTCGTCCTGCAGCTGGTCGACTTGCAGGGCGTTCTTGATCGAGACCTGCAGGCGCTCGGCGCCGGCGGGCTTGACCACGAAGTCGATGGCGCCCGCCCGCATCGCCGTGACCACGGTGTCGATGGAGCCGTTGGCGGTCTGGACGATGACGGGCGTGTCGATCCCGCTCCTGCGCATCTCGGCCAGCACGCCGAGCCCGTCGAGGCCGCCGGGCATCACGAGGTCGAGCAGCACCACGTCGATGCCCGCATCCGGCAGGCGCAGGGCCGAGAGCGCCGCCTCGCCCCCCTCGGCCACCATCGCCTCGAAGCCGAGACGCCGGACCATCGCCTCCGCGAGGCGCCGTTGCACGGGATCGTCATCGACGATCAGCACCGTGGTCGACATCCTGTCCCTTTCGGCTGGGCGAAGGCAGCGGGCGGGGCGAAGGGCGTCGTGGCCCGGCCCTGCATCCGCGGTGCCGACTCGCGTGACTGTTTCGTTTCGAGCCGGATCCTCGCCCACAACCGTAAAGTGCCGATTAACGCCAACGGATCGTTGCCGCGGCGACATCCTCCTTCGGTCTTGCGGCTTCCGCGCCGGATGCTCACCGCATTGCGAGGATCGCTCGGTTGATCGCCGGCCCCGGGCTGCCGATATGACGGGGCTGATCGCACCCGCGATCGTCGCCGATTGCCAAGAGAGGACGAGAGCCCATGCCGACCCGAGCCGCCGCGCCGACGGACAGCACCCTGAGCGCGGCCCAGGCCACGGCACGCGCCGTCGATCTCGGCCCTCTGCCCGAGTGGGACCTCTCGGACCTCTATGCGGGAACCGACGATCCCGCCTTCGCGCGCGACCTCGCCCGGGCCGAGGCCGAGTGCCGGTCCTTCGCCGAGAGCTACCAGGGCCGGATCGCCGCCCTGGCGGCCGGGGAGGGCGCCTCCGACCGGCTCGGGACCGCGGTCGCCGCCTACGAGTCCCTGGAGGATCTCATGGGCCGGCTGATGTCCTATGCCGGCCTCGTCTATTCCGGCGACACCACCGATCCGGCCCGGGCCAAGTTCTACGGCGACACCCAGGAGCGGCTGACCGCGGCGTCGAGCGACCTCCTGTTCTTCACCCTCGAACTCAACCGGGTGCCCGACGACGTGCTCGACGCGGCGACGGCCGTGCCGCCGTTGGCGCATTACCGGCCCTGGATCGAGGATATCCGCCGCGAGAAGCCCCACCAGCTCGGCGACGAGCTGGAGCGGCTGCTCCTGGAGAAGTCGGTCACCGGCCGCGCCGCCTGGAACCGTCTGTTCGACGAGACGATCGCCTCCCTGCGCTTTCCCGTTCACGGCGAGCAGCTCACCCTGGAGCCGACCCTCAACAAGCTTCAGGATGCCGACGAGGACGTGCGCCGCGAGGCTGCGGAGGCGCTGAGCGGCGTCTTCCGGGCGAATCTCCGGGTCTTCACCCTGGTCACCAACACCCTGGCCAAGGACAAGGAGATCTCGGACCGCTGGCGCCGGTTCGGGGATGTGGCGGATTCCCGCCACCTCGCCAACCGGGTCGAGCCCGAGGTGGTGGCGGCCCTCGTGGAGGCGGTGACCCAGGCCTATCCGCGCCTCTCGCACCGCTACTACCGGCTCAAGGCGCGCTGGTTCGGCCGCGACAGCCTCGCCTACTGGGACCGCAACGCGCCGCTCCCCAAGGTCGAGCAGCGCACCATCGCCTGGGCCGAGGCGCGCGAGACGGTGCTCTCCGCCTACGGCGCCTTCTCGCCCAGGATGGCGGAGATCGCCCGGCGCTTCTTCGACGGCGGCTGGATCGACGCGCCCGTGCGGCCCGGCAAGGCGCCGGGCGCCTTCGCGCACCCGACCGTGCCCTCGGCCCATCCCTTCGTGCTGGTGAACTACCAGGGCAAGCCGCGCGACGTGATGACGCTCGCCCACGAGCTCGGGCACGGCGTGCATCAGGTGCTCGCCGCGGGCAACGGCGCGCTGATGGCGCCGACGCCCCTGACGCTCGCCGAGACCGCGAGCGTGTTCGGCGAGATGCTGACCTTCCGCCGCGTGCTCGACGCCACCACCGAGCCCGTCCAGCGCCGGGCGCTCCTCGCCGCCAAGGTCGAGGACATGATCAACACCGTGGTGCGGCAGATCGCCTTCTACGTCTTCGAGCGCAAGCTCCACATCGCCCGCCGCGAGGGCGAACTCACCGCCGAGCAGATCTGCGCCCTCTGGATGTCCGTCCAGGCCGAGAGCCTCGGGCCGGCGATCCGGCTGGATGCGGGCTACGAGCCCTTCTGGGCCTACATCCCGCACTTCATCCACTCGCCCTTCTACGTCTACGCCTACGCCTTCGGCGACTGCCTCGTGAACTCGCTCTACGGTGTCTACCAGAAGGCCGAGGAGGGCTTCGTCGACCGCTACTTCGCCCTGCTGTCGGCGGGCGGAACCCGGCCCTACGGCGAGCTTCTCGCGCCGTTCGGGCTCGATGCGCGCGATCCCGCCTTCTGGCAGATCGGCCTGTCGATGATCGAGGGCATGATCGCGGAGCTCGAAGGCATGGAGGTCTGACGCGGCGCGCCCGCTTCCGCCGTGGTCTCGTTGCCGGGCGCGGTCCTTTCGCGAGGTTTCGCGGGGGCCCCGCAGCCGGCAATGCTCCGGGCTGACGCGGACGGGGGCGCGGCCCGGAGCGCGACGACTGCCACGCTGCCTTGGGACGCGCTCATCCGGACGAGAGGGATCGCTCGGGGCGTCTGTCGCCGACCAGGCACGGCCGCGAGCATACTTGACCGTTTCCTTGCACGTTTCGAGCGATCGGTCTTGACCACCGGGGTGGAAATATCCGATCGGTCCGAGTTCCGTAGAGACAGAAGGCGATCGTCCCTACGCAGCGAGCACTCCGCCGCGACCTCGTCATATGATGACCGCGGGCGAATCGGATCGGATGGTCATGGACTACACCTACCAGGACGGGCGCCTTCAGATCCGCCGCACCGACGAGGAGAAGCGGCCGGTCCTGCAGCGGCTCAAGCGCATCGAGGGACAGGTCCGCGGCCTTCAGTCGATGGTCCAGGAGGACCGCTACTGCCTGGACGAGGTGCAGCAGATGAACGCCATCACGGCCGCGGTCCGGGAGGCGGCGCTGCAACTGATCAGCGATCATCTCGACGCCTCCGTGAACTACGCCGTGCGGAGTCAAGACCATGACGGCGCCGTCGAGGAGATGATCCGGGTGCTGCGCGCAGCGCTGAGGCAAGCCTGACTGAGGCAAGCCTGACGCCCCGGTGCGACCATCCCGCCCGGTGGCCTAGCGCCGCCGTCGGCGAGCCTTATCTCAGGGGAGCCAACGCCGTCCCCCGAGTTCCCCGCGCATGTCCGACACCGAGGCCAACCGCTTCTCCGCTCGCGCCGCCCGCTACGCCCGGGTCGGGGCCAACATGGGCGGCGTCGCGGCCCGCATGGCGGGCACCCGCCTGCTCGGGCTGAAGGGCGAGGACCTGTCGAACGCCGCCGCCCTGGCCCAGGCCCTCGGGGGCCTGAAGGGGCCGATCATGAAGGTGGCGCAGCTCCTCGCCACGGTGCCCGACCTGCTGCCGCCCGAATACGCGCAGGAACTCCAGAAGCTCCAATCCGAGGCTCCCCCGATGGGGGCGGCCTTCGTCAAGCGCCGCATGATGGCCGAGCTCGGGCCCGACTGGCAGGGCCGCTTCGGCAGCTTCGACCTCAAGCCCTCCGCCGCCGCCTCCCTCGGACAGGTCCACCGCGCGACGACGCGCGAGGGCGAGCCCCTCGCCTGCAAGCTCCAGTATCCGGACATGCAATCCGCCGTGGAGGCGGATCTCAAGCAGCTCGAACTCGCCTTCGCGCTCCACCGCCGGCTGCGCATCGCCATCGACACCCGGGAGATCGCCAAGGAGATCGGCGACCGGGTGCGCGAGGAGCTCGATTACCAGCGCGAGGCCAAGCACGCGGTCCTCTACGGCGAGGTCCTGCGCGACGTCGCCACCGTGCGGGTCCCCGTCGTGCATCCTGCCCTCTCCACCAAGCGCCTGCTCACGCTCGGCTGGCTCGAGGGCGAGAAGATCCTCGCCTTCGCGCAGGGCCCGCTGGAGATCCGCAACCGGCTCGCCCACGCCATGTTCAAGGCGTGGTGGCACCCCTTCAGCCGCGCCGCCGTCATCCACGGCGATCCCCATCTCGGGAACTACACGGTGTTCTCGGAGGGCGGCGAGCCGCAGGGCATCAACCTGCTCGATTACGGCTGCATCCGCATCTTCCACCCGCGCTTCGTCGGCGGCGTCGTGGACCTCTACCGCGGCCTCCTGCACAACGACCGGGAGCGGATCGTCCATGCCTATGAGAGCTGGGGATTCCGCAAGCTGAACCGCGAACTCATCGACATCCTCAACATCTGGGCGCGGTTCATCTACGGCCCGCTGCTGGAGGACCGGGTGCGCACGGTGGCGGACGGGGTGAAACCGGGCGAGTATGGCCGGCGCCAAGCCTTCGAGGTGCATCGCGCGCTCAAGGAGCGGGGTCCGGTGACGGTGCCGCGCGAGTTCGTGTTCATGGACCGGGCGGCGGTGGGGCTCGGCGCGGTGTTCCTGCACCTGCGCTCCGAACTCAACTACCACCGCCTGTTCGAGGCCGAGATCGACCGCTTCTCCCTCGACGAACTGGCGGAACGCCAGAGGACGGTGCTCGACGCCGCCAAGCTTCCGCAGCCGGCATGAGGCCGGAACCCGATCTTAATCCCGCCTCGCCGCGGCCGGCGGCTCATCCGAATGGGGGTGGCGCCGCCGGGCGCAGCCGCATTGCCGCAACCCTGACCATGCGCTAAAGCGCCTCCAAACAGCCAGAAGACCAGGGCCCCGCAGAATGGCTAGCACCAACCACGCCTCCCACGACGTCTACGGTCACGCCATGGACGGCGCCACGCACGAGGCGACCTATCGCGGCTTCGTGCGCTTCGTCGAGATCGCGACCACGGTCGTGATCTGCTGGGTGCTCTCGCTCGCCATCGGCGGCATCCGCGAGGCGTGGCTGACGGCGATTCTCGGCGTCGTGGTGTCGGGCATCGCCGGCGCGGTCGGCGCGCTGGCGCCGAAGCTCGGCTGGAGGGCGCCCGCGGCGGTCGCCCTGGTGCTCGCCGGGCTCCTCGCCTTCTACTGATCGGCCTCATCCACCGCACGAAATGCGCGGAAAGCCGCTGCCGGGCCGGCAGCGGCTTTTGTATTATGTATACCAACAGCGATGCCCCGCTTTCAAAGCCCGCCAAAATCAACTAGAGCCAATCTTGGCGGGAGGAATCAGCTCTACGGTCGTGTGGGTCTCCCCTCAGCGCCGGCGTCGTCGGCAGCTGTTCTTGCCATGTGACCGAAGGATAGATGGATGCGGATCGCGGTGCTATCCGAGACCGACCCGGCGGAGCCGCGCGTCGCGGCGATCCCCGAGACGGTCAAGAAATACAAGGCTCTCGGCGCCGATGTGACCGTCCAGGCGGGGGCGGGGGCGAAGGCCGGAATTCCCGACAGCGAGTTCGAGGCGGTCGGCGCCACCATCGCGCCGGATGCCGGCCATGCGGCGGGCGATGCCGACATCGTCCTGCGCGTGCGCCGGCCGGCGGCAGCGGAGCTCGCGGGCCTCAAGCGCGGTGCGCTCGTCATCGGCATCATGGACCCCTACGGCCACGAGGCCGAGCTCAAGGGCCTGGCCGATGCGGGCGTCTCGGCGATCGCCATGGAACTGATGCCGCGCATTACCCGCGCCCAGGTCATGGACGTCCTGTCGAGCCAGGCGAACCTCGCGGGCTACCGCGCTGTGGTGGACGGCGCCGCGGTCTACGGCCGTGCGCTCCCGATGATGATGACCGCGGCCGGCACCGTGCCGGCGGCCCGCATCTTCGTGATGGGGGCGGGCGTGGCCGGCCTCCAGGCCATCGCGACCGCCCGGCGCCTCGGCGCGGTGGTGACCGCGACCGACGTGCGCCCCGCCGCCAAGGAGCAGGTGGAGTCGCTCGGCGCGAAGTTCATCGCCGTCGAGGACGAGGAGTTCAAGCAGGCCGAGACGGCCGGCGGCTACGCCAAGGAGATGTCGGCCGAGTACCGCCGCAAGCAGGCGGAGCTGGTGGCGAGCCACATCGCCAAGCAGGACATCGTCATCACCACGGCGCTGATCCCCGGCCGTCCCGCTCCGAAGCTCGTGACCGCCGACATGGTCGCGGCGATGAAGCCCGGATCGGTCCTGGTCGACCTCGCGGTGGAGCGCGGCGGCAACGTCGAGGGCGCCAAGGCGGACGAGATCGTCGAGACCCCGAACGGCGCGAAGATCGTGGCCTACGCCAACGTTCCGGGCCGCCTCGCCGCCACCTCGTCGAGCCTCTACGCGCGCAACCTCTACGCCTTCGTCGAGACCCTGGTCGACAAGGCCTCGAAGAGTCTCGCCGTGAAGTGGGACGACGAACTCGTCAAGGCGACCTGCCTGACGCGCGACGGCGCCGTCGTCCACCCGAACTTCCAGCCCAAAGCCTGATCCCCGCGGAGACCTTCATGGCGACGCTTCCTCCAGACCAGGCGGCCGAGCAGGCCCGCGCGGCCGCGGCCGCCGCCCGCACCGCCGCCGACATCGCGGCCAAGGCCGCCGACCAAGCCCAGGCCATCGCCGATGCGGCGGGCCACGGCATCGCGGCCGTCACCCACGGCGCGGTCGACCCGACCGTGTTCCGCCTCGCGATCTTCGTGCTGGCGATCTTCGTCGGCTACTACGTGGTCTGGTCGGTGACCCCGGCCCTCCACACCCCGCTCATGTCCGTCACCAACGCGATCTCCTCGGTGATCGTGGTCGGTGCGCTCCTCGCCGTCGGCGTTCCGCTGATCGAGAAGGGGACCGGGATCGCTCGCTTCTTCGGCTTCCTCGGCCTCGTCTTCGCGAGCGTGAACATCTTCGGCGGATTCCTCGTCACCCAGCGCATGCTCGCCATGTACAAGAAGAAGGCGTGACGCGATGTCGGAGAACGTTTCGTCCCTTCTCTACATCGTCGCCGGCGTCCTGTTCATCATGGCGCTGCGGGGGCTGTCGCACCCGACCACCTCCCGGCAGGGCAACCTGTACGGCATGGTGGGCATGGCGATCGCCATCCTGACCACGCTGATCGGCCATCCGCCGGCCGGCTTCGGAGCCTGGATCCTGGTGCTGCTCGGGCTCGGCATCGGCGGCGGCGCCGGTGCGGTGATCGCCAAGCGCGTGCCGATGACGGCGATGCCGCAGCTGGTGGCGGCCTTCCACTCCCTCGTCGGCCTCGCGGCCGTCGCGGTGGCGGCCGGCGCCCTCTACGCGCCGCAGGCCTTCAACATCCTGGAAGGCGGCCACATCCACAAGCAGTCGCTGTTCGAGATGGGGCTCGGCGTCGCCATCGGCGCCATCACCTTCACGGGCTCGGTGATCGCCTTCCTCAAGCTCGACGGCCGGATGTCGGGCAAGCCGATCATGCTGCCGCAGCGGCACCTGATCAACATCGTGCTCGGCCTGCTCCTCGTCGTGCTGCTGGCGACCTTCATCGCCAACGAGAGCAAGGTCATCTTCTGGCTGATCGTGATCCTGTCCTTCGCGCTGGGCGGGCTCCTGATCATCCCGATCGGCGGCGCCGACATGCCGGTCGTCGTGTCGATGCTCAACTCCTACTCGGGCTGGGCCGCGGCGGGCATCGGCTTCACGCTGGGCAACCTCGCGCTGATCATCACGGGCTCGCTCGTGGGCTCGTCGGGCGCGATCCTGTCCTACATCATGTGCCACGCGATGAACCGCTCGTTCATCTCGGTCATCCTCGGCGGTTTCGGCGGCGATTCGGCCGCGGCGGCCGGCGGCGGACAGGTCGAGACGCGGCCGGTGAAGCAGGGCTCGGCGGACGACGCGGCCTTCATCATGAAGAACGCCGCCAAGGTCATCATCGTGCCGGGCTACGGCATGGCGGTGGCGCAGGCCCAGCACAGCCTGCGCGAGATGGCCGACCAGCTCAAGAAGGAGGGCGTCGAGGTCAAGTACGCCATCCATCCGGTGGCGGGCCGCATGCCGGGCCACATGAACGTGCTCCTCGCCGAGGCCAACGTGCCCTACGACGAGGTGTTCGAGCTGGAGGACATCAACGGCGAGTTCCCGCAGGCGGACGTGGCCTTCGTGATCGGCGCCAACGACGTCACCAACCCGGCCGCCAAGACCGATCCGCAATCGCCGATCTTCGGCATGCCGATCCTCGACGTGGAGAAGGCCAAGACCGTGCTGTTCATCAAGCGCGGCATGGGCTCCGGCTATGCGGGCGTCGAGAACGAGGTCTTCTTCCGCGACAACACCATGATGCTGTTCGGCGACGCCAAGAAGGTGGTCGACGAGATCGTCAAGAGCCTCTGACGCGGGCTCGACACGGCGAAGCGAAGCGGGGCCTTGCGGCCCCGCTTCTTATTTGCGGTCCCGCATCGAGGGAGCCGGATCCGAGCCGGGGCGCGTCGAGGCTCGCCGGTGTCGCCCGGCTGCGGCAGCGGGCGGGCGGGAATCCCGCTAGATTGCACCCGTGACCACGCTCATCGACCTTCCGCGCCCGCTCCTCGACGTCCACCGCTCCGTGCTCGGCCGCCCCTGGCGCGACCGCTGCGGCGAGGCCGGCCCCCAGGCGGCGGCCGTCACCATCGCGCAGAGCCACGGCCTGCCGGAGGTGCTGGCCCGGGTGCTCGCCGGCCGCGGCGTGGCCCCGGCGGAGGTCCCGGGCTTCCTGGAGCCGCGCCTGCGCGACCTGATGCCGGATCCCGGCGTGCTCCTCGACATGGAGGCGGCGGCCGACCGTCTCGCCGCCGCGGTGCTGAAGCGCGAGAAGGTCGCGATCTTCGGCGATTACGACGTCGACGGGGCGGCGAGCGCGGCCCTCCTCGCCGGGACGCTGCGCGACCTCGGCGTGCCCTTCCGGCTCCACATCCCGGACCGGATCACCGAGGGCTACGGCCCCAACATCGAGGCCATCCGCGTCCTGGCCGAAGAGGGAGCGAGCCTCCTCGTCACGGTGGATTGCGGCACGGCCGGACACGCGCCCCTGGCGGAGGCGGCGCGTCTCGGGCTCGACGTACTGGTCCTCGACCATCACGGCGCGCCCGAGACGCTGCCGCCGGCCCGCGCCGTGGTGAACCCGAATCGGCTGGACGACCTCTCGGGGCTCGGCCATCTCTGCGCGGCGGGGGTGGTCTTCCTCACCCTGGTGGCGCTCAAGCGGCGCCTGCGCCGGGACGGCATCGACCTTCCCGATCTGTTGGGCGGTCTCGATCTCGTGGCGCTCGCCACCGTCGCCGACGTGGTGCCCCTGTCGGGTCTCAACCGGGCCTTCGTGCGCCAGGGCCTCGCGGTGATGCGCGGGCGCGGCCGGCTCGGCCTCGCGGCGCTCCTCGACGCGGCGGGCCTCGCGGAGGCGCCGCAGGCCTGGCATCTCGGCTTCCTCGTCGGCCCGCGCATCAATGCCGGCGGGCGGATCGGCGATTCGACCCTCGGGGCGCGGCTCCTCCTCTGCGAGGATCCGATCGAGGCGGCCGGCATCGCCGCGCAGCTCGATCAGCTCAACCGCGAGCGGCAGGCCATCGAGGCCGCCGCCGTGGCCGAGGCCGAGGCTCTGATGGCGCTGCGCCTGGAGCGGGATCCCGACCAGCCGGTGATCGTTGCCGGCAGCCCCGACTGGCATCCGGGCGTGGTCGGCCTGATCGCCGCGCGGCTGAAGGAGCGTTTCGGCCGCCCGGCCTTCGCTTTCGCGCTGCGCGAGGACGGCACGGCGACCGGATCGGGGCGCTCGATCATCGGCGCCGATCTCGGCTGCGCGGTGCGGCGGGCGGTGGAATCGGGCCTCGCCGCCAAGGGCGGCGGCCACGCCATGGCGGCGGGCGTGACGCTCGCCGCCGTCGATCTCGACCGCTTCCGCGACGGGCTCATCCGGGATCTCGCCGCCGCGGTGGGGGACGCACGGGCGGCGCAGGCGCTTCTCATCGACGGCGTGCTCTCGGCCGGCGGCGTGCAGCCCGATCTCGTCGACGCGGTGGAGCGGGCCGGTCCCTTCGGCCAGGGCGCGCCGGAGCCGGTCTTCGCGCTCGCCCGCCACCGGATTGCCGATGCGCGCATCGTCGGCACCGGCCATGTCAAGGCCCAGCTGCGCGGGCGGGACGGCGTCACGGTCGGAGCGATCGCCTTTCGGGCCGCCGAGGGCCCGCTCGGCCAGCTGCTCCTGCGCGGCATCGGCCGGGACATCCACGCCGCCGGCACCCTCGCCCGCGACCGCTGGCGCGGCGGAGACCGGGTGCAACTGCGCCTGTGCGATGCGGCAGAGGCCTCGTGAGAGGCCCCGTCTTCCCGCTTGACACCCCCGGGGTACCTCCACCATAAGGGCCGCCATCGGCGCTGCGGTGCCGGTCTCGCGGCGGACGCCGCGATGGGGGAATGTCCCGAGCGGCAAAGGGGGCGGACTGTAAATCCGCTGGCTATGCCTTCGTAGGTTCGAGTCCTACTTCCCCCACCATTCGTCCTTCAAAGTGAATTCTCTGGTTGCGGTAGAGACGGGCGCAGGCGCGGGCGATCGGCCGTTCTGCTGCACCTTCTCCGGACCGCAAGCCGGCATTGAGGCCACTGACGGGAATGTCCGGTGGTGGGCGATGAAGCCCGAGCCAATCGTCGACCGCAGGGATAGCGGCTGCGGCTGAGCCGATCGAGGGTGCGGGATCTGGCCGAGATGCTGATCCCGGTCGAGCACGGGAGCAGCAGGGAGGCACAGGTTCGCACCCGGCTGGATTGCGCCACCATCCCGTCCGACACAGATCCAAGGCCTGCCGGACCCGCACGGGCGCGGGTCACGGCGTCAGGCGGCCGAGAGGCCCCGCTGCCGAGGAGCCGTCGATGATGACGTCCCACCCGAGACACCGGACCCGCATCGCCGCGCGCGCATTGCTGGCGGGCGTGATCGCGTCCGCCTCACCGGCGCACGCCGAGACGGCCGTCGTCCCGGTGGACGATGCGTCCGCTTTCGAGGGCTGCAAGGCGGGTCTCACGGCCGAGGCGGTGGCGCGCGGCATCGCGCCCGCTCTGGCCGCGCAGGCGCTCCGGGATCTCTCGCCGGATCCGGAGGTGCTCGCCGCCTCCCGCCGGCAGGCCGAGTTCGAGAAGCCGATCTGGAACTACGTCGATTCCGCCGTCACCGAGGAGGCCGTTGCCGATGGGCGCGCCAAGCTCGCCGAGTGGGAGGCGACCTTCGCGGCGGTGGAGGCGGCCTACGGTGTCGACCGCTTCGTCCTCGCGGCGTTCTGGGGCATCGAATCGGGCTACGGCGCCGTCCTCGACAAGCCGAACAAGGTCCGGCCGGTGATCCGCTCATTGGCCACCCTGGCCTGTGGCGGCGGCGAGCGCGTGTCCTACTGGCGCGACGAACTCGTCGCGGCCCTGCGCATCGCCGATCAGGCCGGCCTGCCGCCCGAGCGGATGACCGGCTCCTGGGCCGGCGCCATGGGGCACACCCAGTTCATGCCGACCGTCTATCTGCGCCACGCCGTCGACTTCGACCGGGACGGCCGGCGCGACATCTGGACCTCGGTGCCCGACGCCCTCGCCTCGACGGCGAATTTCCTCAAGGTGATGGGCTGGCGGTCCGGGGAGGGCTGGGGCACCGAGGTCGTCCTGCCGGAGGGCTTCGACTACCGGCTGGCCGACGAGACCACGGAGCGTCCGCTCGCCGAATGGCTGGCCCTCGGGCTGCGCGTGGCCGGGGACACGTCCGCCCGGGACGAGGCATCCGGGCAGGGAAACGCGCCGGCCCGGCTCCTGGTGCCCGCCGGAGCCCGCGGGCCGGCCTTCCTGCTGCGGCCGAATTTCTCCGTGATCCTGGGCTACAACACGGCCCTGTCCTACGCGCTCGCGGTGGCCCATCTCTCCGACCGCCTGCGCGGGGCGGGGCTGGTCGTCCAGCCCTGGCCGCGCGGCGACCGCATCCTCGACCGCGACGAGCGGCAGGATCTCCAATCCCGCCTCACCGCGCGCGGCTTCGACGCGGGCGGCATCGACGGCAAGATCGGGCCGAAGACGCGCCGGGCGGTGCGGGCCTTTCAGGAGGCCGCGGGGCTCGTGCCGGACGGCTACGCCGATGCGGCCCTGCTGGAGCGCCTGCGGGCTGCGCCCTGAGGCCGGCCTCGCTCACGTCCCGCAGAAGGTCCGGTGCACGCGCTCGTGCGCTTCGGGCGGCTCGGCGTAGCGCGCGAAGGCGGGCTGATCCTCGTAGGGCGCGGACAGCACCGTCAGCAACTCGGCGAAGGGGGCGAAGTCGTCGCGCTCCACCGCCGCCTCGATCACCGCCTCGATCCGGTGGTTGCGCGGAATGAAGGCCGGGTTGGCCCGGTCCATGGCGCGGCGGCGCTCCTCGGCACCCTGCGGCTCCGCGGCGAGGCGCTCCCGCCAGCGCATTGCCCAGGCATCGTAGGCGGTCGGATCGATGAAGCGGTCGCGCACGGGGCCATCCTGGACCGGATCGGCCGCGGCGGCTCCGAGATGCCGGAAGGTGAGCGTGAAATCCGCTTGGTTCTCCGTCATCGCGGTGAGCAGGGCTCCGGCCAGGGCCCGATCCTCCGCGCGCTCCGTGAACAGGCCGAGCTTGCGCCGCAGGCCCGCCAGATAGGCGGACTCGAACAGAGGCCCGAAGGCGGCTAGGCGCTCCTCGGCGATGCGGATCGCCGCCTCGGTCCCGTCGGCGAGCAGGGGAACCAGGGTCTCGGCGAGGCGCACGAGGTTCCACTGCGCGATCATCGGCTGGTTGCCGTAGGCGTAGCGGCCCTGCTCGTCGATGGCGCTGAACACCGTGCCGGGATCGTAGGCATCGAGGAAGGCGCAGGGCCCGTAATCGATGGTTTCGCCCGCCACCGACATGTTGTCGGTGTTCATCACGCCGTGGATGAAGCCGACGCCGAGCCATTGCGCCACGAGGGCGGCTTGGCGGGCGATCACCGCCGAGAGGAGGGCGGCGTAGGGCTGCGCCTCCCCGGCGATCTCCGGATAGTGCCGGGCGATGACGTGGTCGGCGAGATGGCGGACGCCCTCGGTGTCGCCGCGGATCGCGAAGAACTGGAAGGTGCCGACCCGGATGTGGCTGGAGGCGACCCGGGTGAGGATCGCGCCGGGGAGCAGCGTCTCGCGGATCACCCGCTCGCCCGTGGTGACGGCGGCGAGCGCCCGCGTGGTCGGGATGCCGAGCGCCGCCATCGCCTCGCTCACGACGTACTCGCGCAGCACGGGCCCCAGCGCGGCCCGGCCGTCGCCCCGGCGCGAGAACGGCGTCGGGCCGGAGCCCTTCAGCTGAATGTCGCGGCGGATGCCGTCGCGGTCGATCACCTCGCCGAGGAGGATCGCCCGGCCGTCGCCGAGCTGGGGCACGAGGTGGCCGAACTGGTGGCCCGCATAGGCCGTCGCGATCGGCGCCGACCCCGCGGCGATCCGGTTGCCGGCGAGGATCGCGAGCCCCTCCGGGCCCGCGAGCCAGTCCGGATCGAGCCCGAGCGACCGCGCGAGATCCCGGTTCAGGCGGATCAGCCGGGGGGCGGAGACCGGGGACGGATCGGTCCGCGCGAAGAAGCGCTCCGGCATGCGCGCGTAGCTGTTGTCGAACGGAATGGCGGTCATCGCGCAGCGAGCCTCGAGAGAAGTCCTGCCGACCATGTGGGGATCGGATCCGGCGAGGCCAGCCACCGGGCGCTGGAGGCGGGACGATGCCGCGGGCCCGGATTGGCAGTCTTCTTGCTCCGCGACGGGCGTGTTGACGCAAGGGCGTCGCGCGACGCGGGCGGAGGATCGGCCGATGAGCGAGAAGAACGGGACCGGGGTGAACGAAGCGCGGCGCGGGCTGTTCGGCCTCGGCCTCGCGGGGGCGGCTCTCGGCGGCGCTGCGCTGCTCGCCCCCGCCGCGGCGCAGGCCCAGACCGCTGCCAAGAGCAAGCTCTACACCATCAAGGAGCGCGGCAAGCTCATCGTCGGCACCGGCAGCACCAACCCGCCCTGGCACTTCCAGGATGCCGGCGGCAACCTGGTGGGCATGGACATCGATCTCGCCCGGCTGCTGGCCAAGAGCCTGTTCGACGATCCCGCGAAGGTCGAGTTCGTGTTGCAGGGATCGGATGCCCGCATCCCGAGCCTCGTGACCGACAAGGTCGACATCGTCGTGCAATGGATGACGGTGACCCCCGGCCGGGCCCAGCAGGTGGAATTCACGATTCCGTATTACCGCGAGGGCAACGGCCTCCTGCTGCTGGCCCGCGGCGGCAAGTACAAGACTCACGGGGACCTCAAGGCCGCCGGCAGCGCGGTGACCGTGGGCGGCATGCAGAACGTCTTCCTGGAGGAGTGGATCCACAAGGCCCTGCCGCAGGCCAAGGTCGATGCCTTCGAGAGTCCCGACGCGGCCGTACAGGCGCTCAACGCCCGCCGCGTCGACGCGGCCATGCTGGACCAATCGGCGATCCGCTGGCTGATGCAGGAGGCCCCCGGGCGCTTCGTCGATTCGGGCTACGGCTGGATGCCGAACTCCTACGCCTCGGCGGTGAAGCCCGGGGACCCGATCTGGCTCAACTGGGTGAACACCGTCTACAAGGAAGCCATGTGCGGGGTCGACTTCGACTCCTTCTCAGCCTCCTACAAGAAGTGGTTCGGCATCGAGCTGGCGATCCCGAAGGTCGGGTTCCCGGCCGAGTTCGCCTGAGCGGGGAGACGGGAGATGACCGCCACCGCGGGGGCCCGGCGCCGCGCATGATCGCCTATCACTTCGACTGGTCGGTGATCGCGCGCAATGCCGGCCGGCTCCTCGATTCGCTCGCCCTCGGCCTCGGCCTCGCGGTGGTCTCCCTCATCATCGGCAGCCTGCTCGGGCTCGCGGCGGCCTATGCCCGGCTCTCGGGCAAGCGCTGGCTCGCCGGGCCCGTGCGGGCCTATGTCGAGTTCGTCCGCTGCACGCCGCTGCTGCTGCTGATCTTCTTCGTCTATTTCGGCCTGCCGGAATTCGACGTCACCGTCTTCGACAAGACGCAGAGCTTCGTCCTCACGCTCTCGCTCTATGCCGCGGCCTACCTGTGCGAGGTGTTCCGCTCCGGTCTCGCCTCGATCCCGCAGCCATACGTGGAGGCCGCCAAGGCGATCGGCCTGCGGCCGTGGCAGCGCCAGCTCTACGTCGTGCTGCCGGTGATGGTTCGCATCACCCTGCCGGCGGTGAGCAACAACCTGATTTCGCTGTTCAAGGACACCTCGCTCGCCGCCGCGATCGCGATCCCGGAACTCACCTTCACGGCCCGCCAGATCAACGCCAACACCTTCCGGGTGATGGAGGTGTGGCTCACCGCGAGCGCGCTGTACCTCGCCACGACCTATCTCATCGCGACCGGCCTGCGGCTGGTCGAGCGCCGCTACGCGGCGATCCGCTAAGGAGGCCCCGTGTTCACGCTGGAGCCCGGAAGCTTCCTGTTCGAGGCTTGGCAGGCGCGCGCCTCGCTCGCCTCCGGTGTCGGAATCACGCTGCTCGCCACCCTGGTCAGCATCCTGCTGGCGACGCTGGCCGGCCTCGCGATCGGGGTCGGCCTGACCTACGGCTGGTGGTGGCTGCGCGGGCTCGCCCGCCTCTACGTGGACGTCATGCGCGGGATGCCTGTGCTGGTCCTGATCCTGTTCACCTATTACGGGCTGGCGCTGTTCGGCATCAACGTCGCCGCCCTCACGGCGGGCATCCTCGCGCTCTCGGCCTTTGCGGCGGCGCATGTGGCGGAGACCCTGCGCGGGGCGGTCCAGTCGGTCCCGGCCGGTCAGACGGAGGCGGCCAAGGCCATCGGCCTCACCTTCCCCAAGCGCCTCGCCTACGTGATCCTGCCGCAGGCGCTGCGCCGCATGCTGCCGCCCTGGATCAACACCTGCCTCGAAATCGCCAAGGGCACCACGCTCCTGTCGATCATCGGCGTCGTCGATCTCCTGCTCGCCTCGCAGCAAGTCATGGCGCGCAACTACCGGATCATCGATTTCTACCTGCTCGCGACGGTGATCTACGTCGCGATCAACCTCGGCATCGCCCAGCTCGGCGCAGTCCTGGAGCGCCGCTTCTCGCATCTGCGCTACTGAGAGGATGACGACCATGACGCTACTGCTGGAAGCCGTCGGAGTTCGCAAGCGTTTCGGCGGCCTGGAGGTGCTCAAGGGCATCGATCTCACGATCCGGCAGGGGCAGGTGGTCTCGTTGATCGGCGCCTCGGGTTCGGGCAAGACCACCTTCCTGCGCTGCGTCAACCTGCTGGAGGAGCACGACGGCGGCGAGATCCGCCTCGACGGCGACCCGGTCGGCTACCGTATCGAGAACGGCCGCCGCCGCCGCCTCGGCGAGGCGCGCATCGCGGCCCAGCGCGCGCGCATGGGCATGGTGTTCCAGCAGTTCAACCTGTTCCCGCACCTGACGGCGCGGGAGAACGTCATGCTCGGCCTCACCAAGGTGCTCGGCAAGAGCAGGGCGGAGGCGGGCGAGATCGCCGCGCACTGGCTCGGCCGGGTCGGGCTCGCCGAGCGCCAGGGGCACTACCCCTACCAGCTCTCGGGCGGCCAGCAGCAGCGCGTGGCGATCGCCCGCGCGGTGGCGATGCAGCCGCGCCTCCTCCTCTTCGACGAAGCGACCTCCGCCCTCGATCCGGAACTCGTCGCCGAGGTGCTCGGGGTGATGCAGTCCCTCGCCGAGAGCGGCATGACCATGCTGCTCGTGAGCCACGAGATGCACTTCGTGCGCGAGGTCGCGCACCACGTGCTCTTCCTCGACCAGGGCCGGGTCGCCCAGGCCGGCCCACCGCGGGAGATCTTCGGGCAGCCCGGGAGCGAGCGACTGCGCAGCTTCCTCGGCCGCTTCCACGCCGTGGTCGGGCGGGACAGGGTGGCCTGAGCGGACCGCCCGCTCATCCGAGCGCCTCGCCGCCGCGCTCCACATGGGCGGCGAGGCCGAGCCCGTGGGCGCGCACCAGCCGCTCGGCCTCCTCGCCGTTGCGGGCGCCGAGCGCGCGCAGGATCGCGCGGTGCTCGGCATCCGACCGCTCGGCCCGCCCGTCCGTCCGGATCGCCGCCCGGCGGATGCCCCGCACGTGGATCATCAGCGAGCCGGACAGGCCGTCGAAGACCGGGCAATGGGCGAGCGCGATGACCGCCTGATGGAAGCGCAGGTTCGCGTCCGAATAGGCCTCGATCTGCTCGGACGGCGCGCGCTCCAGGAAGGCGGCGAACAGCGTCTCGAGGGAGGCCAGCTCCGCATCCGTGGCGCGCTGGCAGGCGAGGCGGGCGGCCATGCCTTCGAGCGCCGCCCAGGCGTGGATCATGCCGATGATCTGCGCCTGCGTCTTGCGCACCACGAAGACGCCGCGGCGCGCCTCCGAGCGGACGAATCCTTCCTGTTCCAGCACCGTGAAGGCTTCGCGCACCGGCGTGCGGCTGACGCCGAGATCCCGGGCGAGCCGCCGCTCGTCGAGGCGGATCTCCTCCGCGCTCCCGTAGATGTCGATCTCGCCGATCGCCGCCTTCAGGGCCTCGTAGACCCGCGTGCGCAGGTTCACCGTGGCGGCGATCGGCGTCACGGTGAATTCCACCGACCTGATCATGGGCGCTCCCGACTCGGTTCCTCCCGCGGGGCGGACAGGTCGGCCGGGCCCCGGGCGCCCGTTCGATCCCTGATCCGGCACCGCCCGTTCAGCCGGGCGGATCCTCCGCTTGACATCGTCAGAATGCTGGCATACCACATGCCAACACAACAAGACAAAATACTCGTCCGGCCGGACAAGGATGAACCGCAAGAAGCCGGCGTCGAAATCGGGAGGGCCTGCTGAATGACAGCCGAATGCATGGGCTGCGCATCGACGCGTCACACGAGACATCATCCCACCGCACGTCCCCAAGACTGACGGTGTCAACCGCTCGAACCAGACAACCTGCGGACGAGGGAGCGGGGCGGATCGATGTCGACGACCTGTGATTTCGAGCCAATCGTCGCGGCGATCGGAGACGCGGTCGTCGTCTCCGACCAGGACGGCCTGATCACCGTCTGGAATCCGGCGGCCGAGCGCATCTTCGGGTTCACCAAGGACGAGGCCATCGGCCGGAGCCTCGACCTGATCACGCCGGAGCGCCAGCGCCAGCGGCACTGGGACGGCTACCACAAGACCATGCAGACCGGGGTGACCCGCTACGGCACCACCCTGTTGCGGGTTCCCGCACTTCACAAGGACGGGCGGACGCTGTCGATCGCGTTCACCGTCGGGCTTCTTCACGGAGCGGACGGCCGCGTCACCGGCATCGTGGCCGCCATCCGGGACGAGACGAGCCGCTGGGCCGAGGAGAAGGCCCTGCGCAGCAAGATCAGCGAACTCGAAGCAGCGCGCTCGGGCTGAGCTGACCTGAGCAGGTTTCGCAAGAGCGGTCACCGGTTTTGCGACGAAAACCTGCAATACATCAGAAACCTAAGCGGACGAAGCGTTGGCCTGCCAATGCCAGTCTGCTGAGGGAGCACGGGCCCGAGCCGAGCGGTCCGTGCCGAAGTTCCAAGGCGGGCCAAGCCGCCGATCATCAAAGCGGAGGAGTGTCCTAGATGAGCAAGCCCCTCGACGGCATCAAGATCATCGACTTCACCCACGTCCAGGCGGGTCCCGCCTGCACCCAGCTCCTGGCCTGGTTCGGCGCCGACGTGATCAAGGTCGAGCGGCCCGGCGCCGGCGACGTCACCCGCAGCCAGCTGCGGCACGTCGACGATGCGGACGCGCTCTACTTCACGATGCTCAACTCGAACAAGCGCTCGCTCACCCTCGACACCAAGACCGCGCAGGGCAAGGAAGTCCTCGAGAAGCTGATCCAGGAATCCGACGTCCTCGTCGAGAATTTCGGTCCCGGTGCCCTCGACCGCATGGGCTTCTCCTGGGCCCGGATCAACGAGCTCAACCCGGGCATGATCGTGGCCTCGGTGAAGGGCTTCAGCGAGGGCCACCACTACGAGGACCTCAAGGTCTACGAGAACGTGGCCCAGTGCGCGGGCGGCGCCGCCTCGACCACCGGCTTCTGGGACGGCCCGCCCACCGTCAGCGGCGCGGCTCTGGGTGACTCCAACACCGGCATGCACCTCGCCATCGGCATCCTCACGGCGCTGCACGCCCGCAACAAGACCGGCAAGGGCCAGAAGGTCGCCGTCTCGATGCAGGACGCGGTCCTCAACCTCTGCCGCGTGAAGCTGCGCGACCAGCAGCGCCTCGACGCGCTCGGCTTCCTGGAGGAATACCCGCAATACCCGCACGGGCAGTTCACCGACGTGGTGCCGCGCGGCGGCAATGCGGGCGGCGGCGGCCAGCCGGGCTGGGTGCTGAAGTGCAAGGGCTGGGAGACCGATCCCAACGCCTACATCTACTTCACCATCCAGGGTCACGCCTGGGCGCCGATCTGCCGGGCGCTCGGCAAGGAGGAGTGGATCCAGGATCCGGCCTACAACACGCCGCGGGCCCGTCAGGACAAGATCTTCGAGATCTTCGCCTTCATCGAGGCTTGGCTCGCCGACAAGACGAAGTACGAGGCGGTCGACATCCTGCGCAAGTTCGACATCCCCTGCGCGCCGGTGCTGTCGATGAAGGAGATCGCCGAGGACAAGTCGCTGCGGGCGAGCGGGTCCATCGTCGAGGTGCCGCATCCGCAGCTCGGCAAGTACCTGACGGTCGGCAGCCCGATCAAGTTCTCGGATCTCGCCATCGACGTGAAGCCGTCGCCGCTGCTCGGCGAGCACACCGACGAGGTGCTGCGCGGCCTCGGCTACACCGAGCAGCAGATCGAGATGCTGCACCAGGAGCGGGCGGTCTGATAGGAACCGCAGCGGCGACCACGACGACGGCGCGTCCCCGACGCGCCGTTTTTCGTGCCGCTCCCGGTTCCGCCTGGCCGCGTCGCCCGGCGGGACCGGGCCCCACCAAGCGGAACGGCATGGCGCCATTCTGCTGAGGCTCTTGGTTTTGCATCATTTCCGCCGTCGAACCGGTGACCGTGTCGGCACCGGCCGCGTCGGCCGGCGGAATGGTGCCGAGGTCCGTCTCGATGCTGAACCGCCTGACACGTTTCCTCCCCGACTTGATGCCCGTGAGCCTGCGGGAGCGCCTGCGCGCGGCGCTCGGCGCCCTCACCGGGATTCTGGTGACCGGCCTGATCAGCCGAGCCGCCCTCGGCGGCGATGCCGCGTTGCCCGTCCTGATCGCGCCCATGGGGGCCTCCGCGGTGCTGCTCTTCGCGGTGCCGGCGAGTCCGCTCGCCCAGCCCTGGTCGATCATCGGCGGCAACACCGTCGCGGCCGTGATCGGGGTCACGGCGGCCGCCCTCATCGCCGATCCGTTCTGGGCGGCGGCGGTGGCGGTGAGCCTTGCCATCGCGGCGATGACCGCGTTGCGCTGCGTGCACCCGCCGAGCGGCGCCGTCGCGCTCACGGCCGTGCTCGGCGGCCCGGCGATCCACGCCCTCGGCTACGGTTTCGTGCTCTGGCCGGTCGCGGTGAACTCGCTCATCCTCCTCGCCACCGCGATCCTGTTCAACAACCTCACCGGGCGGTCCTACCCGCACCGCCCCCCCCAGGCGCCGGCCGCCGCGCGCTTCGCGCCCGCGCCCTTCACCAGCCTCGGCTTCACCGCCTCCGACCTCGACGGCGCGCTCAAGGATTTCGGCGAGCTGGTCGATATCGGCCGGGCCGATCTCGACGCGATCCTGCACCACGCCCTGCTGCGGGCCTCGCGGCGCTCCCTCGGGGCGACGACCTGCGCGGCGGTGGTGTCGCGGGAGGTGATCGGCATCGCCCCCGATGCCTCCCTGGACGAGGCGGTGGCCCTGTTCCGGCGCCGGCCGATCCGGGCGCTCGCCGTCACCGACGAGGGCGCGCGGGTGCTCGGCCTCGTCACGCACAACGATCTCATCGACAAGGCCGCCTGGGACCGTCAGGGCCCCCGCCTCGATCTCGGGCGGCGCGTCCGGCTGACCCTGGAGCGGGGCCGGGCGCCGCACGGGAGCGTGGCGGACGTGATGACCGCCCCGGTGATCCCGGTGCATCCAGAGACGCCGCTCGCCGACGCGGCTCTCTTCATGTCCCAGAGCGGCCTGCCGCACCTGCCGGTGGTGGGACCCGACCAGCGGCTGATCGGCCTCGTCTCGCAGACGGACGTGATCAACGCCCTGCTCGTCGCGAGCGGGACACGCCGGAGCGAGCCGGCCCCCGCCAGGGTTCCGGCCGGTGTGCTCGTCGGCGCGTGAGCGGTGTGCTGATGAGCGGTCCCGGGCGGGGAGCGCGCCCGGGATCAGCTCTTCGAAGGCCGCGACGGGGCCTCGATCAAGGCTGCGGAGCCCTGTGGCGCATCCGGCGGGCTGCTTCCGCGCGGAGTCCCCTCTGCCGAACGGGAGAGGGGCTCCCGCGCCCGGATCGGACCTCGCGAGCCGGATGATCGGGGCGATCGTCGAGACCGCCGCGGCCTTCATCCGTCAGAGCCGACGCAGCCCGAACCGGTGTTCCGCGAGCCCGCCTGACCTGCCGGCCGAACGTCGTCATACGGTTTCCGGATGATCGCTTCGCGATGCGGAAACCGGCCTCGCTCAGGCGCCGCGCGGGCTCGTGATACGGTTTCCGAAAGTGATCGTCCGGAAACCGTATCAGGCCGCCACCGCGCTCTCCTGCATGAAGAACGCCACGGCCCGGTCCACCACCGCCGGGTCGTAGGCGTGGGGGCCGTCGTATTCGACATAGGTGAGATCGTAGCCCGCGCCCTGAAGCAGGGCGGCGTGGGGCCGCGCGCTGCGTTCGATCGGGATCTGCGCGTCGCGGGTGCCGTGCGAGAGGAAGATCCGCGGGGCGCCCCGCTGCACCTGCACCGCCAGGAAGCCCGCCGACGAGACGATCAGATGCGTCGCGAGATGCCCGTTCGTCAGCCCCATGGCGAGGGTGTAGCTGCCGCCGTCCGAATGGCCCGCGAAGGCGAGGCGCCCGGAATCGAGCAGGTAGCGGTCGGCCACCGCGGCGAGCGCCGCGTCGAGCCGCTCCCGGTCGGGTCCGTGGCCGGCGATGACGAGGTCCCAGGTCGGGAAGAGCGATTGCGGGGCGAGCAGCAGGAAGCCCTGCACCTGCGCGTGCGCCTCCAGCATCGGCAGGATCTTGCCCGCGCTGCCGCCCCCGCCGTGGAACAGCACCACGAGCGGCGTCGGCCGGCGCGGGTCGAGGTTCGGCGGCACCACCAGCAGCGCGTCGCGCTCGGGAAACAGGCCCAGGGCGTGGCGGCCGGGTGGCAGGGCGGGGCGCGTCGGCAGGCGGTGGGCGAAGGCGAGACAGCCCGCGAGGGAGGGGTCGATCACGGCGCTCAATCCGGTCGGGGTTTCAGACGAGAAGCCCCGCCGGCAGCCGGGGCCGGCGGGGCAGGGCGGGGCGGGGCCCGCCGCGGAACGGCCGTGGGCCGCCTCACTTCTTCTTGCGCACGGTGCTCTGCGGGTTGAGGCTGCCGATATTGCCGCTCTCGGTGCCGGCATTCGGGTCGATCACCGCGTTGATCAGCGTCGGGCGGCCCGAATCCATCGCCTCGTTCACGGCGCGGCTCAGCTCCTCCGGCGTGGTCGCGTTCACGCCGACGCCGCCGAAGGCCTCGATCATCCGGTCGTAGCGGGAATCCTTCACGAACACCGTCGTGCCGGGATCGCGGCCGGTCGGATCGGTGTCGGTGCCCCGGTAGATGCCGTTGTTGTTGAAGACGACGACGCAGACGGGGAGGTTGTACCGGCAGATCGTCTCGATCTCCATGCCCGAGAAGCCGAAGGCGCTGTCGCCCTCCACTGCCAGCACCGGCTTGCCGGTCTCGACCGCGGCGGCGATCGCGAAGCCCATGCCGATGCCCATCACGCCCCAGGTGCCGACATCGAGGCGCTTGCGCGGCTGGTACATGTCGATGACGGAGCGGGCGAGGTCGAGGGTGTTGGCCCCCTCGTTGACGAGGATCGCGTCCGGCCGCTCGCGGATGATCTCGCGCAGGGCCCCGAGGGCGCCGTGGAAGTCCATCGGCGCGCCGGTCTTGCGCAGCTTGGCGGCCATCTTGGAGAGGTTGGCCTCCTTGCGCTCGGTGATGGTCCGCGTCCAGTCGGCGGGCGGGGCCGGCCAATCGGCGCCGATGCCGTCGAGGAGCGCGGCGACGCAGGAGCCGATATCGCCGACGAGGGGGGCCGCGATCTCGACGTTCGAGTCCATCTCGCGCGGCTCGATGTCGACCTGGATGAACTTCTTCGAGCCCGGCTCGCCCCAGGTCTTGCCCTTGCCGTGCGACAGGAGCCAGTTGAGGCGCGCGCCGAGCAGCAGCACGACGTCCGCATCCTTGAGGACGAGGGAGCGCGCCGCGCCCGCCGATTGCGGATGCGTATCGGGCAGCAGGCCCTTGGCCATGCTCATCGGCACGTAGGGGATGCCGCTGCGTTCCACGAGGGCGCGGATCGCGTCGTCGGCCTGGGCGTAGGCGGCGCCCTTGCCGAGGATGATCAGCGGGCGCTTGGCGCCCTTCAGCAGGTCGAGGGCCCGCTGCACCGCGGCCGGCGCCGGGAGCTGGGCGGGGGCCGGGTCGATGACCTTCACCAGCGACCGGGCGCCGGCCTCGGCATCCATGACCTGCGAGAACAGCTTCGCGGGCAGATCGAGATAGACGCCGCCCGGACGGCCCGACACCGCGGCGCGGATCGCGCGGGCGACGCCGATGCCGATATCGGCCGCGTGCAGCACCCGGAAGGCCGCCTTGCAGAGGGGCTTGGCGATGGCGAGCTGGTCCATCTCCTCGTAGTCGCCCTGCTGCAGGTCGACGATCTCGCGCTCCGAGGAGCCGCTGATCAGGATCATCGGGAAGCAGTTGGTGGTGGCGTTGGCGAGCGCGGTGAGGCCGTTGAGGAAGCCCGGCGCCGAGACGGTGAGGCAGATGCCCGGCTTCTTGGTGAGGAAGCCCGCGATGGCCGCCGCGTTGCCGGCATTCTGCTCGTGCCGGAAGGACACCACCCGCATCCCCTCGGCCTGGGCGAGGCGGCCGAGATCGGTGATCGGGATCCCCGGCACGCCGTAGATCGTGTCGATGCCGTTGAGCTTGAGGGCGTCGATGACGAGATGGAACCCGTCCGTCTGCTCGGCTTCGCCCGGCGCCGCGGCACCCGACGCGAGGGCGTCCGTATCGATCTCGGTGGCCGGCTCGGCCTGCGTCTTGACGGTGGTTTCCATCGTTGTTCCCCTGGTCTCTGCTTCGTGTGATGGGTCCGGGCCGGGTCGGCCCGGCCGTGGATCGCTGAGCGGCGCGCGGATACGCTGCGGCGGTGCGTGAGGGGGGGACGGCGGATCTCCGGGCCGATCCTCCCCGTACCGGCGGGGCGGTGTGGTGTCGGCCGCTGCCGGGCTCAGACCGGCCCACGCGCGGCGGCCGCCGGCATCATTCCGGCGATCGGGGGGCGAAGCGGATCATGAGCGTTCCTCCTGAGGCGGTCATTCGTCACCCGGAGCAGCCCCCGCGACGGGGCATTCCGGGTGCGCCTGATTTTGTATCAGGTCGACTGTATACCAGAGGAGTGTGCCCCCGAGCGGACCGGTTTGTCAACGCGGAACGGTGCTCCGCCCCACGGTTCGGTCCGGCGGCGGAAGAGTCGACCGACGCGCGGGTGAACTCCGCACCGTGCCCGCCTCGCCCTGCGCGGATCGATGAGCCGCCACCCCATCCGCATGTCGCGGCTGCATCAGGAAACGTTGCTTAACAAATATCTCGCTTTCGCTGGCAACGTCAGGGTTTCGCACGGCCAAGCTCGATTCTAATATGGCGGCATGATCGTCGCTGATCTTCATGCGCCATCGTCGAGTACGATCCATCCGCATCCGCACCGGGTATCGGCGCGGGAGCGGGCCGGGGCCTTGCGACAGCGCCCGTGCATCGTCTGGCTGACGGGGTTGTCGGGCGCGGGCAAATCCACCCTGGCCAATCTCGTCGAGGCCGACCTCGCGACCGCCGGCCGGCACGCCACCATCCTCGACGGCGACAATCTGCGCTGCGGTCTCAACCGCGATCTCGGCTTCTCCGATGCCGATCGGGTCGAGAACATGCGCCGGACCGTCGAGGTGGCGCGCCTGATGGCGGATGCGGGGCTGATCGTGCTCGTCTCGCTGATCTCGCCCTTCCGGCGGGAGCGGGCGCAGGCGCGGGCGGCGGCCGGAGCGGTGCCCTTCATCGAGGTTCACGTGGACGCCCCCCTGGCGGAATGCGAGCGGCGCGACCCGAAGGGCCTCTACCGGCGGGCGCGCAGCGGGGAGATCGCGCATTTCACCGGGATCGATTCGCCCTACGAGGCGCCGGAGGCGCCGGACCTGCACCTCGATACCGGCCGTCTCGCGCCCGAGCAGGCCGCCGCGCGGGTGATCGCCCATCTGGAGGAGAGCGTGCTGGGACAGGCCACCGTCGTCTCGCACGGTCTGCTGGCGCTTCAGGTCTCGGAGGGCGAGCGCGGCTGACGCGCGTCAAGACGGCGTCGGGGATGTCGCGACCCACCCCGGGTCTCGGTGATCCGTGACCAGCGCCGTCCGTCACGGACCCTGGAAAGCCGTCGGCGCAGCCACGCGGGGTCTCGCGCATCGCGTTGACACCGCCCGAATTGTCCAACAATCTAATCGAACGATCAACGCGGAGCGGCGCCCGCGTATGACGCCACGCCACCCGGAGCGGAAGGGATCGCGCATCATGTACGATCGGTTTGCGGTTCAGCGCCTCATCGATCTCTGGCTCACCGAGGATGTCGGCTGCTGCGACCTCACGGTGCAGACGATGGTCTCCCCGGACGCGCGCGGCCGCTTCGACGTCAATGCCCGCGAGCCGATGCACGTCGCCGGGATCGAGATCGCCGCCGAGGTCTTCCGCCGCTACGAGCCGCGTCTCGCCCTCGACATCCGGGTGCGGGACGGCGAGCGCGTGGGCAAGGGCGCGGTGCTGATGCGCGTGGAAGGCCCGGCCCAGGGCATCCTCACCGCCGAGCGCACCGCCCTCAACATCCTGCAACGCCTCTGCGCCGTCGCCACCGAGACCGCGAAATACGTCGCCGCGATCGAGGGCACCAAGGCCCGCCTCATCGACACCCGCAAGACCACGCCCGGCCTGCGCATGCTGGAGAAGCACGCCGTGACCTGCGGCGGCGGCCTCAACCACCGCCTCGGCCTCGACAACGGCGTGATGCTCAAGGACAACCACATCGCCGTCTGCGGCGGCATCGCGGCGGCGTTGGCGCGCGCCCGGCGCCAGCTGCCGACCCTCACCAAGATCGAGGTCGAGTGCGACCGCCTCGCCCAGGTCGAGGAGGCGCTGGCCGCGAAGGCCGACGTCATCATGCTCGACAACATGGGCCTCGCCGACATGCGGACAGCCGTCGATCTCGTCGCCGGCCGCGTGCCCCTCGAAGCCTCCGGCGGCATCCGCCTCGACACCATCCGGGCGATCGCCGAGACGGGCGTCGACTACATCTCCACGAGCAAGATCACCCAGGGGGCACCCCCGGTCGATATCGGGCTGGACGAGCCGGCCTGAGCCGGCGATGCCCGAGGGCATCCTCTTCCTCGTCGTCGGCCCGAGCGGCGCCGGCAAGGACACCCTGATCGAGGGCGCCCGCGCGGCGCTCGGGGCGGGTCGGCGCTACGTCTTCGCCCGGCGGGTGATCACGCGTCCCCCTGGCTCCGCCGGCGAGGACCACGAGGCGATGAGCGAGGACGCCTTCGCGGCCTGCGCGGCGGCCGGCGGCTTCCTCGCCGCGTGGTCGGCCCATGGCCTGCATTACGGCCTGCCCCGGGGTTTGCGCGAGGATCTCGCGGCCGGCCGGCACGTGGTGGCGAACGGCTCGCGCAACGCCGTGGCCGCGCTCGCCGACCGCGTGCCCCGCCTCGTCGTGGTCGAGGTGACGGCGCCGCCGGAGGTGCTCGCCGCGCGGATCGCCGGCCGGGCCCGGGAGAGCGGCGCGGCCCTGCGCGCCCGGCTCGCCCGGAAGGCCGCGGCGCTGCCGGACCATCTGGAGGTGATCCGGGTGGCCAACGACGCGGAGCCGGAGATCGGCATCGAACGCTTCGTCGCCGCCCTCGAAGGGGCCGCCGCCCGCCTGCGCCTGCGCGCCACCGCCATCGATACCGGCGGGCGCCACCTCGCCTTCCTGCCCCGCGACAGCATCGCGGTCCCGGCTGCCGACTACGCCGGCTGCCGCATCGAGATCGAGGCGGGTGCGGCGCGGCTCTGCGCCGACGTCGCCCTCGCGGAATCGGGGGCGTGGCTGCGCCCGGACGAGATCGGCCTCTCGACCGAGGCCTTCCGGGCGCTGGGCCGGCCGGAGGCGACCTGCGTGGCGATCCGCCGTTCGCCCGCGCCGTGCAGCCGCGATGTCCTGCGCCGCAAGATCCGCGGGGCCGAATTGTCGGAGGACGAGTACGAGACCGTGCTGCGCGACATGGTGGCGGGCCGCTACGCCGAGGGTGAGATCGCGGGCTTCCTCGTCGCGGCCAACCGCTTCCTCTCCGACGACGAGGTGATGGCGCTCGCGCGGGTGCGGGCCCGCCATGCGGCGGCGATGCGCTGGGACGCGCCGATCGTCGTCGACAAGCACTCGATGGGCGGCATTCCCGGCAGCCGGATCACCATGATCGTGGTGCCGATCGTCGCCGCCCACGGTCTCCTGATCCCGAAGAGTTCGTCGCGGGCCATCACCTCCGCCGCCGGCACCGCCGACGCGATGGAGACGCTGGCCCGGGTCGATCTCGGCCCCGACGAGGTGCATGCGGCGGTGGCGCGCGCCCGCGGCTGCGTGGTGTGGAACGGACGCCTGAACCACTCGCCCCTGGACGACGTGATGAACGGCATCACCCGCCCGCTCGGATTGGCCTCGGCGCGCTGGTCGGTGGCCTCGATCCTGTCGAAGAAGCTGACCGCGGGCGCCACCCACGTCGCCATGGACCTGCCCTGGGGGCCGGGCGCGCGGCTCGCCGATGCCGGCGAGGCCGCCGAACTCGGCGTCTTGCTGGAGCGGATCGGGGCGCGGCTCGGCCTCACCGTCGAGGCCGTGCCGACCGACGGCCGCGCGCCGATCGGGCGCGGCATCGGGCCGGCGCTCGAGGTGCGCGATGTCCTGCGCGTCCTCGACGGGCATCCGGAGGCTCCGGCCGACCTGCGCGAGAAGGCGCTCGGCTTCGCCGCCCGCATCATCGCCTGGGATCCGGCGGTTGCGGATTGCGGCCGGGCCCGGCAGCGGGCGGAGGCACTGCTCGCCTCGGGTGCGGCGCGGGCGGCCCTGGAGGCGATCGTCGAGGCGCAGGGGCGCCAGCCGGTGCCGCAGGAGCCGGGGCGCCTCACGCACACGGTCCGCGCCGCGCATTCGGGCATCGTGACGGGCATCGACGGCATCGCCATCAGCGGCCTCGCGCGCACCGCCGGCGCGCCCGCCGACAAGGGCGCGGGCGTCTATCTCCTGGCCCGGATCGGCGAGCCGGTGCGGGCGGGCGACCCGCTCCTCGTGCTGCACGCCAATGCGCCGGCCGACTTGGCCGCCGCCGCCGCGCGAGCCGCCGCCGCCACGGGCTACCGGCTCGACGGCGCCGCGAGCGGGGGCTTGCAGTGAACTGCCGCATGGCTGGGCCGCGTGCCCCAAATTGAAGCGCCGACGCCTCGCGAGCGGCCGGCTCCCGCGCCATCACCGGTTTGACAGGGGCACGGCCGGGTTTCTACGATCCCATTGGTATACAAACGAGTTTTCAGGGGAGCGGAGCAGCGCCGCATCGGCTCCGCGACAGAGTGGGGAGCGTGACAGATGGCCCTCGTTCGGCTCGATCGGATCCCGGCCCATGGCCGCCGGACGGCGCGGCCCCGCCCTGCCGCAGGTCTGCGCCGCGCGGCCGCGCTGCTGATGCTCCTGACGGGGGCGCCGCTCCTGCTGCCCGGCACGCGGGCCTTCGCCGAGGAGATCTCGGTCACGCAGTACGGGACCAGCCTCTACGGGGTGCCCTACACGGTCGCCCTCGACCAGGGCCTGTTCAGGAAGGCCGGCATCGACATCACCGGCATCATCGGCTCTGCCGGCGGCGGCACCACCGTGCGCAACATCCTGGCGAGCCCGACGCCCTACGGCGACGTCGCCATCGGGGCGGCCATCGCCGCCCAGGCGCAGGGGCTCGACATCCTCATCGTCAATACCGGCACCCGCAGCGTCGCCGAATCCTCCCTCGTCACCATGCCGGATTCGCCGGTGCGGGAGCTGAAGGACCTCGTCGGCAAGAAGGTCGCGGTGACCTCGCCGCGCGGCGTGTCCGAGATGCTGCTGCTGATGGAGCTGCGCGCCCAGGGCGTCGACGCCGCCAAGGTGCAGCGCGTCGCCTCCGGCGGCTACGTCAACGGCCTCACCATGCTGGAGCAGGGGGCGGTGGCCGCCGCGACCCTGATCGAGCCGCTCTCGCTCATCCGGGAGGGCAAGTACCGCACGGTGGTGGCGGCCCGCGACATCCTCCCGCCGATGACGACCTCGGTCGGCATCACCACGCGGGCCTTCGCCAAGGCGCATCCCGACAAGCTGAAGGCGATCATCGCCGGGCGCCGGGCGGGCGTCGCCGCCATCTACGCCGATCCCGAGGCGGCCGGCCGGCTGATCGCCCGGGACTACAAGCTCGACCCCGAGATCGCCCGCCGGGCGGTGGCGAACATGATCGGACCGCGCATGTGGAGCGACGGCGAACTCAGCCAGGTCGAGCTCGACCGCGCGGTCGAGGCCCTGCGGCTCGTGGGCGAGGTCAAGGGGGAGGTCGATTTCTCGAAGTTCATCGACCGCTCCTTCCTGCCCGCGGACCTGCAAGCCAAGTCATGACGGCCCTCGTCTCGCGCGTGCCGGAGCGGGCCGCGCCCGCGTCCCGGGAGATCCATGCGAGCCTCAGCGGCGTCACCCGCATCTTCGGGCCGCGCGGCAAGGTCGGCGCCATCCACGCCCTCGGCCCGGTGGATCTGGACCTCGTCCGGGGCGAGTTCTTCTCCGTGGTCGGCCCGTCCGGCTGCGGCAAGTCCACCCTGCTCGACGTGCTCTCCGGCCTCGGCCTGCCGACCGACGGCAGCGTGACCTTCGAGGGGCGACGGCTCGCGGGACGCGTCCCGGACGGTGTCGGGGTCGTGTTCCAGGAGGACGCCTCGTTCCCCTGGCTCACCGTGCGCGACAACGTCGCTTTCGGGCTGCGCCGGGCCGGGCTCGACGCGGGAACGATCCGGGAGCGCGTGGAACACGCCCTCGACTTCATGGGCCTGTCCGCCTTCGCGGAGGCCTATCCGGCCCAGCTCTCGGGGGGCATGCGCCAGCGCGTCTGCATCGCCCGCACCCTGGTGACCCGCCCGCGCCTGATCCTGCTCGACGAGCCCTTCGGCGCCCTCGACCAGCAGACCCGCCTCCTGATGGGCGACGAACTGCTGCGGCTGTGGCGCGAGACGGGCGCCACGGTCCTGCTGATCACCCATGCCCTCGACGAGGCGGCGATGCTCTCGGACCGGGTCGGCGTGATGTCGGCCCGGCCCGGCCGCCTCATCGACCTCGTGGAGACCGGCTGGCCGCGGGAGCGCGACAGCCGTGTCGTCTCGCAGCCCCATTTCGGCGAACTCACGGCGCGGCTCTGGGACACGCTCCGGGCCGAATCGCTCAAGCACCTCGCCCGCCGCTGACAGGCCGACCCCGATGCGCCCCGCCCCGCTGATCCGCTTCGCCCTCGTCGCGGGCCTCGTCGGCGCCCTGGAGGCCGCGGTGCGCGGCGGCCTCGTGCCGGCGAGCGCCGTGCTGCCGCCCTCCGAGATGGCGGCGAGCCTCGTCGAGCTCCTGCGCGACGGGAGCCTCACCGGCGACATCCTGACGAGCTTCGGCAACGTGCTCTGCGCGACGCTGCTCGCCATCGGGCTCGGCTTCGCCATCGGCAGCGTGCTCCACGCCCTGCCGCTGCTGCGGGCCTCCGTCGAGCCGCTGCTCGCGAGCTACTACGCGGTGCCGACCTTCATCTTCTATCCGGTGCTGATCATCCTGTTCGGCGTCGGCAGCGGGGCGATCATCGCGATCTCGACCCTGCTCGCGATCGTCGCGATGATCACCGCGACGCTCACCGGGCTGGACCGGGTGCCGCCGGTGCTGCGGCGCACGGCCCGGGTCTTCGGCATGGGGCCGGTCGCCACGAGCCTGCGCATCAGCCTGCCGGCGGCCTTGCCCTACCTGTTCACCGGGGTGAAGCTCGCGGTGGCCTACGCCTTCATCGGCGTGATCGCCTCGGAATTCATCCTCTCGGGCGCCGGCCTCGGCTACGCCATCGCCTACGCCTACAACAACTTCAACAATCGCCAGATGTACGGCCTGATGCTGCTGGTGATCCTGGTGGTCGCGGCCATCAACGCCGCCCTCGACGCCGTCGACCGCCGTCTCCAGGCGAGGCTCGCGCGGTGACGATGAAACCGGATCACCTCGGCACCCTCCTCGTCCTGCTGGCCGGCCTCGCCGCATGGCAGATCCTCGCGGTTGTGGCCGGCGGTGCGGGCATCGCCTCGCCCGCGCAGACCATCACGGCCCTGCGGCGGCTCCTCGCCGATCCGGGCTTCTGGCGCGACGTGGCGGAGACGGGACGGGCCTTCGGCCTCTCGCTCGCCATCGTGCTGGCGGGCGGGATCGCGCTCGGCCTCGTTCTCGGCACCAGCCGGCTCGCTGGCGAGGTGACGGAGCCGATCCTGGTGACGCTCTACGCCCTGCCGAAGGTGACGCTCTATCCCGTGGTCCTGCTGCTGTTCGGGCTCGGCCTGTCGGCGCGGGTCGCCTTCGGGGTGATGCACGGGGTGATCCCGCTCACGCTCTTCGCCATGAACGCGGTGCTGCGGATGAGGCCGGTCTATCTGCGCACCGCGGCGACGATGCGGCTCACGCGCTGGCAGACCGTCGCTACGGTGATCTGGCCCGCGATCCTGCCGGAAATCTACGCGGGCGCCCGGCTCGCGGTCTCGCTCACGCTCCTGGGCGTGCTCATCGGCGAGATGTTCGCCTCCCAGCGCGGGCTCGGCCATCTCGCGGTCGGAGCGATGGAGCGCGGCGACATGGCGAGCGTGCTCGCCGTGGCGCTCCTCCTCACCGGCTTCGCGGTGACGATCAACGCGGCGCTCCTCGCCCTCGACCGCACGCGGCAGCGCTGAGCATCATTCGCCGAAGTGGTCACCGGTCCGGCAACGCAAGTCCGGTCGCGACCTCACCGCCTCCCTGACGCGTAGGCGTTCATGATCGCCGACAGCAGGCCGGGGAAGCGCGCCTCGACCTCGGTGCAGCGCGACTGGTTCCGCATCTCGATGCCGTGACGCTCGCTGCGGATCAGCCCGGCCTCCCGCAGCACCTTGAAATGGTTGGAGAGCGAGGATTTCGGGATCACCCGGTCTCCCACCGCGGAGACCGCCGAGCAGGCCTCGACGCAGCCCGCCCTGGTGATCTGCGCGAAGATCGCCGCCCGGTTCGGATCAGACAGGGCGTGCAGAATCGCCTCCGGCCGAACGTCCTCGATCGCGGGATGGAACAAGGGCCTCATGATTTCTCCATATGGGGTCTTGAACCGCGATCCATTAGTTCTGAAATTCCGAACTATGGGACCAAGGCGACCATCCCGGAGCCGGCCCATCTCGAAGGTTAGCACACATGGCAAAGCTCGACGGCAAGGTCGCGGTGGTGACGGGCGCTTCGAAGGGCATCGGGGCGGCGATCGCCAAGGCATTGGCGAAGGACGGCGCGGCGGTGGTGGTCAACTACGTGTCGAGCCAGGCGGGCGCCGACGCCGTCGTGGCGGCGATCACCGCGGCCGGCGGCCGGGCCGTCGCGGTCAAGGGCGACGTATCCGACGCCGCGCAGGCGCAGGGCCTGATCGAGGCGGCGGTGAAAGAGTTCGGCCGGCTCGACGTGCTGGTCAACAACTCGGGCGTCTATGAATTCTCCCCCATCGAGGAGGTGACGGAGGCGCATTACCGCCGTCTCTTCGACGTGAACGTGCTGGGCGTGCTGCTGGCGACCCAGGCGGCGGCGAAGCACCTCGGGGAAGGCGGCAGCATCGTCAACATCTCGTCGGTCGTCACCAGCATTCATCCGGCGACCTCGGCGGTCTATAGCGGGACCAAGGGCGCGGTGAACGCGATCACGGGCGTCCTCGCCAACGAACTCGCCCCGCGCAAGATCCGGGTCAACGTGGTGAGCCCGGGCTATGTGGTGACCGAGGGCACGCACGCGGCCGGCATCGCCGGCTCGGACATGGAGGCCGGCTTCGTCGCCCAGACGCCGCTCGGCCGGGCCGGCCAGCCGGACGACATCGCCGGGGTGGTCGCCTTCCTCGCCTCCGACGAGGCCCGCTGGGTGACCGGCGAGGAGATCAACGCCAGCGGCGGGGTTCGCTGAGGATCCCGCGGTCCGCCCGGGCGCGCTCCCCTCCGGGAGCGCCTTGTCATGCCAGCGGCCCGAAATGCTGACGCATCGGTCCGTCAGGCCATCTCGCATTTTCGACGCCAAGTCAGAGACTTGGCAAGAATCCGAGACCGGAACCGGCGGTCATGTTCAAGGGCCGCCGGTATCACGCCGAGGTCGGCGGGATCTCCTGCTGCTGGCTCCAGGTGTCGTCCTCGGCGCGCAGATGCACGTCCTCCGGCTTCATGTACTGGCGCCCGAGCCAGCGGCTGAGCCCGTCGAGCCCCGGAAACAGCACCCGTTCGGTGATGTTCGCCTGATCGAGCTTGTCGCGGATCTCCCATTTGAGATCGGCCCGGATGATCAGCTTGCGGGCGATCACCGGGTGGGCTTCGAGCCATGCGCTGAAGCTCAGCCGCGCGTTCGAAGGCAGCGAGAACACCGCGTATTGGTTGGTGATGCGCTCATCGAGCGAGGGCGGCTCGAAGAAGGTGACGAAGTCGAGGTCGCGGTGGCCGTCGTCGAAGGACTTGAGGCTCGGTGCCACCCGGCGCAGCAGCTCGGTGGTGAAGACGTGCGAGCCCGTCTCGGACAGGATCGCGCGCAGGTGCTCCGGCAGCTGGTCGGCGGCGGCGTGGAAATCCACCACGATGATGGCGCCGTCGCTGTCGTAATGCGCGAGTTCCGAGGTCGCGAAATGCATCGCCACGTAGGGCGAGTAGGTCCAGTCGAGCAGCCGGGTCGGCAGGCCGTGGTGCTGGCCGAGCGCGATCCAGTTCCAGTCGTCGTCGAACGGAACCACTTCCCGGTGGGCGTATTTGCGGAAGTTGCGCAGGAGATGCGCTTCGAGAGTCCAGTACTCGCCGCCGAGCCGGGCCAGGGAGGTGCGGGTGTCGAACCGCGCCCGCCCGACGCCGCGGAACAGGTAGGGCGAGCGGTGCCGCCGGATCCGCGCGTTCCAGGCGTTCTTGAACAGCTCGGTCTGAAGCTGCTCCCAGCTCCGCACGTCCACGATCTGCATATCGTCTTACCGCTCCAGAGCGCTTCCCGCCGAAGTGGATACCGATTCGGCGCAGGCAAGCGCGTTGAACCAAAGACCGAGAGCAGCGCCCGATCGCGCCGCGATCGGGCGCTGCTCGAGCGGGCACCGGCCTCCTATAGACCAGAAGCGCGCGGCCCGGCCTGGGAGCACGATGTGCAAATCCCCCTGTCCCCGCTGGACAGATCCGTTGGTCTCCCCGAGCTTTGCAGGCCATGGCGCGGCCCGGCCGCGCGGACGGGAGGAGCGCCCGCGCGGCCGGATCGCGGGCGGCAGGTGGGCGTGAAGAAATCTCTCGACCTCGACAGAACCGCCGAGGCCCGCTCGGCGCCCGAAGCCCTCGCGGCCGAGATCCGGTCGCGGATCTGGGACGGGCAGCTCGCGCCGGGCCAGCGGCTGGTCGAGAGCGACCTCGTTCTGGACCTCGCGGCGAGCCGCGGCAGCGTCCGCGAGGCGTTGCGCCTGCTCGTCGCGCAAGGGCTGGTGACGGTCGAGATGCATCGCGGCGCCCGGGTGCGCCGCTTCTCGCGGGCCGAGTGCCTCTCGCTGATCGAGGTCCGCGAGGCCCTGGAGGGCTTGGCGGCGCGGCTCGCCGCCGAGCGGGCGGATCCCGCCGGGGTGGCGCGCCTCGGTGCGATCCACCGGGAGGCGGAGGCGGCCGCGGCGGACAACGACGTCGAAGCCTATCTGCGGATCAACGACGCGCTGCACGAGGCGATCCTCGATGCCGGCGGCAACAGCATGATCCGCGAGCATCTCTTCCTGGCGCAGCTGATGTTCTTCCGGGTCCAGACGCGGTTCCTGCGCGCCCACGACCTCGCCTCCGCCCAGCGGGAGCACGCCGCGATCATCGCGCAGATCGCCGCGCGGGACGGCGCGGGGGCCGAGGCGGCCATGCGCCGGCATATCGGCGCCACGCGCGAGGTGGTGCAGGCCGCGCCCGGCCGCTTCTTCGAGCCCGAGACGCGGGAATAGGGGGGAGTTCTGCGTCGCCCCGTCCGAACCGGAGCCGCTACGGCCGCGAGCGCGGGATGGAGGACGACGGCCGTGTCCGCACCGGCGGCAGCGACCCGGCGCCCATGCCCCCGGTCTCGGGTGGCAGCGCGTCGGCGACGGGCCCGGAGGCGGCGGGCGCGGTGAAGCTCACCTTGCAGCGCTGGCCGGCCGGCAGCGCATTGTCCGGGTTCCTCAGCTCCAGCCGGACGCCGAAGGTGCCGCTCGCCGCGTCGAACACCCGGTCGACCACCGTGACCTCGGCCGGATAGGTGCCGCCGATCGGCTTGTCGAGGGTGACCGTGCCGATGGAGCCGGGCTTGATCTCGCCCCAGCGCGTCACCGGGACGTAGGCCTCCACGTAGAGCGGATCGAGCTGCACCAGCGTGTAGATGGCGCCGTCCTGGCGCACGAACTCGCCGCTCGCCATCAGGCGCTCGGTGACGAGCCCGCTGATCGGGCTGCGGATGATGCGCAGCTCCAGCTGCGCCCGGGCGCGGGCGAGTTCGAGGCCCGCGAGGTCGTGCTTCAGGGTCTCGGTCTGGAGGTCGCGCTTGCCGATCTCGTAATCGGCCTCGACCTGATCGATCTTCTCCTGGGTCACGATGCCCTTCGAGAGCTGGTTCTGCCGCTCCAGCCGCCGCTTGTAGAGTTCGACGCGGGCGCGCTGCGCCTCGATGTTCTCCCGGCTCGACGCCTGCGCCTGGGCGAGGGCGACGTTGGCCTCCTCCACGCTGGTGTCGAGCCGCGCGATGACGTCGCCGGCCTTGACCGCATCGCCCCGGTTGAAGGCGACCTCCTTGAGGATGCCGAGCGTCGCGCTGCCGATCTTCACCTTCTGGGTCGGCTCGATCACGCAATCGACGGTCCCGGGCTCGGCCCGCGCCGTGGCGAGGCCGGCGGCGAGCAGGGCCGCGGCGAGGGCCGACGCCGTCAGGGAAGGGGTCGTCATCGAGCGGAACCTCATTCGGAATGGCCGGCGAAGGCCAGGATGCGGTCCTGCATCCGGTCGGAGCGCAGGAGATCGGCGCGCATGCGCGCGTGCAGCCGCTCGGCGCGGTGCTGGGCCCACCGCAGCAGCAGTCGCCCGGCCGGCTGGCCGAAGCGGGCGAGAAGGGCGCGGGCGAGGGGGCGGGGAACCGGGAAGCCGTCGAGCAGCGGGTCGTCGAGGGACAGAATCGCCTCGAAGCTGCCGGGCTCGCCCTGCCGCCCGCTGCGGCCGGCGAGCTGGTCGTCGATCCGGCGGGCGTCGTGGCGCTCGGTCATGATGACGTGAAGGCCGCCGTTCTGCCCGACCCAGGGGCCGAGCTTGATGTCGGTGCCGCGCCCGGCCATGTTCGTCGCCACCGTGATCCGGCCGCGCTCCCCCGCCCCGGCGACGATCGCGGCCTCCTGGCGGTCCTGCGCGGCGTTGAGCACCGTGTGCGGCAGCCCGGCCGCGGCGAGCCGCGCGCTCGCCGCCGCGGAGGACGCGACCGAGCGCGTGCCCAGCAGCACCGGAAGGCCCTGCCGGTGCAGGGCCGCGACCCGCTCGACCACCGCCTCCCATTTCGCCGCGTCGTCGGGCAGCACCCGGTCGGGCCGGTGCTTGCGCTGGACGGGGCGGTGCGTCGGGATGCGGGCCACTGCCAGCCCGTAGACGGTCCAGAACTCCGCCGCGACGCCGGCCGTGGTGCCGGTCATGCCCGCGAGCTTGCGGTAGCGCCGGAAGAAGCGCTGGTAGGTCATTCGCGCGATGGTGCTGCGGGCGGAGGAGAGCGCGCAGCCCTCCTTGTGCTCGATCATCTGGTGGAGGCCGTCGCTCCAGGCCCGGTCGGGCATGACGCGGCCCGTATACTCGTCGATGATCACCACCTTGCCGTCGCGCAGGATGTAGTGCTCGTCGCGATGGAACAGGTGCAGCGCCGAGAGTGCCTGCCGGATCAGTTCCTCGCGCGTGACCCGCGCGCGCCAAGCCGGCCCCGCCCCGGCGAGCCGGGCATCGAGAGTCTCGCGCCCGTCCTGCGTCAGCACGATCCGGCGCTGGTCGGCCTCCACCACGTAGTCGCGCCCCGCTTCCAGCGCCGCCGCGATCCCGAGCGCCTGGGTCAGGGTGGCGGGCTCGAATTGCGATCCCGCCTGGGCCGAGATGATCAGCGGCGTGCGCGCCTCGTCGATCAGCACGCTGTCGGCCTCGTCGACGATGGCGAAGTGCAGGCCGCGCAGGCGCAGCGGCGGCGTCACCCCGGGTTCCGCGGCGAGGCTGCGCAGCTTGATGCGGATGTCGGTGGCGCGCTGGCCCAGCGCGATGCGGTCGCGCAGGTAGTCGAAGGCGAGATCCTTGTTGGTGCAGTAGGTGACGTCGCAGGCATAGGCCGCCGCCCGCTCGGCCACCTCCTGCCCCTCGCCGACCACCCCGACCGTGAGCCCCAGAGCCGCGTAGAGCGGGCGCATCAGCGCCGCGTCGCGCTCGGCGAGGTAGGCGTTCACCGTGACGACGTGGACCGGAAGCCCGGCGAGCGCGGCGGTGCCGGCGGCGAGCGCCGCGGTGAGGGTCTTGCCCTCGCCGGTCGCCATCTGGGCGACGCGGCCGTCGAGGAGGGCGGCCGCGCCCATCATCTGCACCGGGTAGGGGCGCTGCCCGCTGATGCGCGCCGACAATTCGCGGATCAGCGCGAAGGCCTCCGCCACCGCACCGGGCGGGAAGGTCTCGCGTCCGCGCAGGGCCGCCGAGATGACGCGCCGCTCCGCATCGAGGGCGGCGTCGCTGAGCATCGCCATGCTCATCCAGCGCTCCATCGCCGCCCGCGCGAGGCGGCCGTAGCGCCGCCCCTGCCAGCCGGTGAGCCGGGCCCGCACGGCGCCGACGGCCCGGGTCGCCGCCCGGTCGATCACCCCCGGCCGCAGGACCGTCCGCTCCGCATAGGCGCGCAGGGGCGGCAGCCGCAGCGGGGCGGGGAGGCCCAGCGTCTCAGACACGGAACTGGCTCAGGAAGAGCTGGCGCAGGCCGCGCAGCAGGCGCCAGCCGATCGCCTCGCTGCCGTGGTCGAAGCGCACGTAGACCCGCTCCCCGATGACGTCGAGGGGGATGCCGCCCGCGACCTGCACGTCGAAGACGAAGATGCTCTGGAGCGCGCGGGGCTTCTCACCGGTCGTGCTGTCGACCGGGATCAGGCCGCCGCCCTGGGGGGTGAGGGCGAGGCTCGGGACCTCGCTCTGCGCACCGGGCACCTCGCGCAGGATGGAGGCCGCGTGCCGGACCTGCGGGCTGTCGGCGAAGCGCGCGGCGACCGGGCCGGGCCGGCTGCGCACGAGGTCCACATCCGCCTGCGGCACCACCACCCGCACCACCGGATCGTCGGACCTGAGCACGAAGCCGATCCGGTCACCCCGGCGGACGTAGCGGCCCGGGAGATCGGTCGCCCCCGGCACGACGAGGCGCCCCTCCCGCTCGGCATAGAGCACCCGGTCGGCCGCCCGGGTGCGGACCACCGCCAGCGTCTGCTCGGCGCTGCCGATCTGCTCTTCGAGGATTCCGGCCTGGACGCGGTCGCCGAGCCGGGCGGCGTCGTAGCGCAGACGCAGCTCGGCGAGCTGCGCCTCCAGGATGGCGACCCGGGCCTCGAGGCTCGGATCGTCGAGCCGCACCAGCGGATCGCCCTGGCGGGCCTGACGCCCGGGCTCGGTGAGGAAATCGGTGAGCACGCCGTCCGTCCGTGCCCGCAGCTCGGAGCGGTCCGGCACCCAGACCACGCCCTGCGCGATGGTCGCATAGGGCAGGGGAACGGCGAAGACCGCGACGAGGATCGCGGCCAAAGCCGCGCCGGTGACCCGCAGCGCCCGGGCGCGCCGGCCGTTCAGCGTCGGGTCGGTGAGCAGGAACCGGCCGCCCTTGACGAGCGGGTGCACGACGATGCCGGCGACCGCCGTCAGGGCGAGCAGCACCCCGAACACGAAGAACTGCGTCGCCACGAAGGAGGCGATCGCGAGGGAGACGCCGGTGCGGTACACGAAGGCGGCCACCGCGTAGGCGGCCATCCAGGCCCGCTCGCCCCGCGCCGTGACCGGGCTCTCGGCGCTCTCGATCTTCAGCGCGTAGCGCTGCACGAGGTAGAGCAGGTAGCGGTTGGCGCGGGCGGCGAGGTTGGGGATCTCGATCAGGTCGGCGAGGATGTAGTAGCCGTCGAAGCGCAGCAGCGGGTTGCCGTTGAACAGGAGCGTCGAGACGCCGCCGATCACCATGACGTTGAAGGCCACCGCCTTGACGAGGCCCGGCTCCACCGTCGCCCACACGACGGTCGCGAGGGCGGCGAGCAGCATCTCCACCAAGATGCCGGCGCTGGAGACCACCATCCGCTGCCATTTCGAGCCGAAGGCCGCGGAGCTGGAGGCGTCGACGTAGGGCGCCGGGATCATGACGAGGAGCATGATCCCGACCTCGTGCACCTCGCCGTTCCAGGCCTTGGCGGCGCAGGCGTGCCCCGCCTCGTGCAGCGCCTTGATCAGCGGATAGATGCAGACCATCACCGCGAGGTTCTGCGCCGACAGGAGCTGGGTCGCGAGGTCGCCGGTCACCTCGCTCCAGTGCAGCCCGGCCACGATCAGGCCCGCGGCCACGATCGCGAGCCACGCGATCAGTCCCGGCAGCGAGAACAGCGGCCGGAACAGCGGCGCCAGCCGGTCGAGCAGCCGGTCGGGATCGAAGAGTGGGAAGCGCAGGGCGAGCGGGTTGCGCACCCGCGCGATCAGGCTGCGCCGCGAGACCGCGTCCGCGCGTTCGAGCAGCTCCGCGAAGTCCGGCGGGAAGGCGCCCTCCAGCAGGTCCGAGCCGTGGAGCAGCGAGATCAGCCGGATCGTCTCGTCCTGGGTCGGCGGGTCGTCCTCGTTGCGGGAGACCGCGTGGTCCCAGATCTCCTGGACGGTGCGTCGCCCGTCCATCAGGCAGACGATCAGGTTGGCGGCGGGCGACAGCCGGTGGAAGCGGCCGGTCTGGTGGTCCTGAAGCACGTACCAGACGTCGCCGCGGAAGCGCTGGCGGTGGATCTCGGCGTGGCTGCGCAGGCGCGGCCGCAGGGCGGCGACCCGGTACCAGGACTGGCTGAAGAGCGAGTGCACGGCGCGGCCCTCACGGCACCCAGTGCCAGACCGCGAGGCGCAGCCAGTCGAGGATCGGCCGCGCCCAGGTCCAGGCGAGCAGGCGGCGGTCCACCTCGATCTTGGCGATGCCCTCCATGCCCGGGCGCAGGCGGGTCGAGGCCGCGGTGACCTGCCCCTCGACGCGGAACATGTTGCGTCCGTTCCTCACCTCGGCGACCGGCGTGATCGTCTGCACCACGATCGGGTAGGGCTGGTCGGGCAGGGCGCCCGCCAGCATCTGGCCGGTCTGGCCCTCGCGCAGATCGGCGATGAAGCGCTCGTCGACATTGATCACCACGCGGTAATCGTCGAGGGGGGCGACCTCGAACAGCACTTGGCCCCTGCCGATCGCGCCGCCGATCGACTGGCTGAGATCGCCCGAGACGATCAGCCCGTCGAAGGGGGCGTAGAACTTCAGGCGCGCGAGCTGCTCGTCGACGAGGTTGATCTGCGCCTCGGCCTGATCGATCTGGCTGCGGACCACGTTGATCGTCGCGGGCTGGCGCGTCGCCAGCGCCTTGTCGTACTCGAAGCGGCGCTGCTGGCGCTCCGTCACCCAGCGCAGGCGCTCCAGCACGAGGTCACGGTCCTCCAGGGCGGCGAGCAGGTCGCCCTTGTGCACCATGTCGCCCGCCCGGTGCTCGGCCAGCTTGAGGTAGCCGTCGTAAGGCGCGACGACGGCGCGGCGCACCAGCCCCTCGACCCGCGCATCCGCGGTCACGCGGTAATCCGCCGTCACCGTGCCGAGCAGGAGACCGGCGAGGCCGAGGGCGCCCAGCGTCAGCTTGAGGCCGGCATGGTTCGGACCGACGATGCGCCGCGCGAGCGCGCCCGCCGCCTCGCCGGCCTTCACCGCGAGCCAGCGGTCGTTCTGCCGCTTCTCGTCGAGGACGGGGCCGATCGCCGCGCAGGCCGCCGCGATGATGGCGATCGTCTCCGCGTCGAACGGGGTGTCGCCCGCCCGCTCCAGGGTGAAGGCCCCGGCGAAATGGTCGTTGGCGAGGAAGGGCACCGTCAGCACGCGCCCGTCGTGGCGCAGGCGCGCGAGATCGGCATGGGCCCGCGTGACGGCGGTGTCGCCCTCCGGCGCCGGGAACAGGACGAGGCTGCGCTGGTCGAGCGCCTCGTCCATGCAGGCGCCGAGCTTGCGCACGAGGTTCATCGAGCGCTCGAACTGCGCGGTGTGCGAGATCGCGGCCACGCGCGCGGTGCCCTTGCGCGAGAAGCCGACCGCGGCGCGCATGCAGTCGAAGGTGATCGCCAGATCCGTCGCCGCCGCCATGCAGGCGGCCTTGAAGCGCTCCTGCTCCAGCACCCCGGCGAGCAGGTCGAGGGCGGCGCGGGCGCGGGCGAGCTGCCGGCGCTCGTCGCGCCCGCAGGCGAGCCCGCGCTTGGCCGCGAGCCAGGCGGCGCCCCACTGCACCTGCCGGATCGCCGCGCGCAGGACGTCCCGGTCGCGGGCGACGAGGCGGAAGGCGGCGCAGCCGAAGAGGTCTCCGCCCTCGGCCTCGACGAGCGGAACGGCGACCAGCGCGGCCCCGTCGCCCGAGGCCGGCTCCTGAACGATCGGGCGCTTCTCGGCGGCCGCCACCCGGGCGGCCTCGGCGAGGTCCTCGCGGGAGCCGGCGGGCCAGACGGCGAGCGGCGCCAGCGCCGCGGGGGCGTCGCCGGCGAGCACGGTGCCGGCCTGAGCCCCCCGCAGCAGCTGCGCCTGGAGCGGGAGCCAGGCCGCGGCCGCGGCCTCGAAGGTCGCGGCGGCCTGGAGCCGCTGCCACAGGGCCGGCTCCAGGACCAACGGCCGCTCGTCGGTCGCGGCGGCATCACCGCCCTTGTCCGCCGCCACGCCGTTGCTCATCGCTCTTCGCCCGGTGACACCGTGAAGCCGGACCACGGCCGGCGGGGGAGACCTGATGGGGGCGGATCAGCCCTCGAGATCCAGGCGGCCGTGACGGCTCTCGTACTCGTTGAGCACGCCCGTCAGCACCGAGAGCAGCCGCTTGGCGGCGAGCGGCGTCAGGATGATCCGGTTCGACAGATCGACCACCACGTCCGAGTTCTCGCTGACGTTCCAGGTGCGGTTGGTGCCGAAGAACAAATCGACCTGCTCGCGCGTGCCCTGCACGTTCACCACGTTCGCGAACTGCGTGATCATCTCGTCCTCGCGCCAGATGATGGCGCGGCTTTTCACGGCGTCCGACTCGTTCTGCATCGATTGTCTCACTGTTCCCCCACGGTCGAACGGCCTGCTCCGGCGCGCCAGGACCCGCGGCGGCACGCTGAGACGTGTCGCGAATTGGCCCTCGCCGAATCGGATTGACGATCGAACCGCCCTTTTGGCGGGATGCCCCGCGCCCTACCCTTGATTGGTTCGCCGGTTGGGCGCAAGTGTCGACCCGCAGTACCGTGAATACCGCGGACTTTCCCTAGTCGGCCTTCACGGGGAGAGTACGGCAAAGAGCGGCCGTTACGACGATTCCGTTGATCAAGAGTCTCACATGACCCTCCCGGTCGATGATAGCCCGCGCCGGATCGTCATCGTCGGCGGAGGGCTCGCCGGCGCGCTGGCCGCCGCCATCCTGAAGCCGATCCTGCGCCGGGCGCGCTGGCGGGTGACGGTGGTGGCGCCGCGGCCCCGGAGATCGGGCGGCGCGGCCGTCGTCGCCGGGCCGGATTTCACCCGCCTCCTGCGCCGGGCCGGGATCGAGGAGGCGGCGCTGATGCGCCGCTGCGCCGCCACCTACCGGCTGGCGAGCCGCTTCGAGAACTGGTTCGCGGCCGGCACCGGTCATTGGCTGCCCCTCGGGCCCTGCGGGCCGCGGCCGAACGGGCTCGACCTGTTCCATTTCTGGGTGCGGGACGCGCTCGCCGGGGCGGCGGCCGGCGACTACGGCGACTACGCCCTCAACGCGCGCCTGGCCGCCCTCGGTCGCGGGCCGGGCGGTGCGGACGGCGGTTCCTCCATCGTGGAGGCGGGCGATTACGGCTATCACCTCGACCGGGACGGGCTGGTCGGCTTCCTGCGCGACCTCGCCCGGTCGGAGGGCGTCGCCTGGACCGAGGGCCGCGTCCGCGCCGTCCGTCGGGACGGGCAAGGCGCCGTCCGCGCCCTCGACCTCGGCGAGGGCAACAGCATCGCGGGCGATCTCTTCCTCGATTGCAGCGGCGCGGCCGGGATCCTGATCGGCGAGGGTCTCGGCGAAGCCTGGGACGGCCGGTGGGGCGGAATCCTCGGCCCTGAAACCCCCGATCACGAGAGCCTCGGCCTGTCCCTGCCGGCCGATCCGGCCTGGACGCCCGCCACGTGGTACGAGGGCACGCCGTCCGGCTGGATCGAGCGCATCCCGCTGGCGGACCGCACCGCCTGCCGCGTCGTCGCCCGGCGGGGCGAGGCCTCGGCCGCGGCCCGGGCGCTCGGCGGGGAGGGCGATGCCGCCTCCGCCCGGCCCCTGCGCAGCGGCTGCCGGGCCGTGATCTGGCGGGAGAACGTGGTGGCGCTCGGCGCCGCCGCCTGCGAGGTCGGGCCCGTCGCCGGCCTCGGCCTCCACCTCATCCAGCGGGCGATCGAGAGCCTCGTGGATCTCCTGCCGCGCGGCGCCCCCGAGGAGCCCCTGCGCCGGGCCTACGGCGCGCGCATGGCCCTCGTCCACGAGGCGGCCCGCGATGCCGTCGCCCTGCATGGCCGGCTCGGTCGCCGTCCGGAGCCGTTCTGGGCGGAGGCGCGCGCCGCCGCGGTTCCGGACAGCCTCGCCGATCGCCTCGCCCTCTACGAGGCCGCGGGCTGCATCGAGGCGCCGGCCGGCGCGGCCTTCGACGAGACCGCGTATTTCCACACCCTCGCGGGGGCCGGCTGCCTGCCGCGGCGGGCCTTCGCCCCGGCCGACCTCGCCAACCGGCACGAGAGCCGGCGCTTCCTCGAAGCCGTGCGCGAGCGGACCGAGCGGCTGGCGGGCGCGATGGCGCCGCAGGCGGCACTCCTCGCCCGCATCCACGGCCCGCTGCCGGAGGGCGCGGTCTCGGCCACCCTGCGGACGGCGCGGGAGCCGGCCGACCCGCTGGCGGTGCTGCGCCGGTCGGCGCCGGGCGCGCGCCTCGTGGACATGGTCGCGTCCCTGCGCCAGCCCTTCGGCTGCGAGCGCTCGATCAAGGCGGCGCGGGGCGCGCTCCAGGCCGACCGCTTCCTGCTGAGCCTCCACCGCACGGCGCTCGGGCTCGATCCCGGCCGGACCCTCGCGCGCATCGCCGCGGGACTGGGGCTCGCCGATGCCGCCCGCGCCGAGGCGGCCGCCGCGATCGCCGGGGCGGACATCCTGCATCTCGGCTTCGAGGACGGGCCGGGTGGCCCGCTCTACAAGCTCTATGTCGAGTGGTCGGCCGAGGCCGACCGCCGTTGGCAGCACGGGCCGGCCGGACCGGGCGAGCCGATCCTCGTTCACCGCGCCTACAAGTGGAGCCCGCTCGCGCGGGCCGAACCGGTCGTGACGTTCTACCACTGGCCCGGCCCGCGCAGCCCGGACGAGATCGCCCGGCGCCTGGCGCAGGTGGCGGAGAAGGCCGGCGGACCCTTCGTGGTGGGGCTCGGCCACGCCATCCTGGCGGCCGTGCGCGCGCAGGGCGACGGCCCGCCGCATTATCTGGAGGCGCGCGAGGAGCCGGGTCCGCGCCTCTCCTACGACCTGAACCTCTATGCGACGGGCCTCACGGTCGCGGCCCTGGAGGACATCCTGACCCGGGCCTTCGCGGCTCTCGGGGTCCCGGCCGAGGAGGCCGGGCGGGCGCTCGCCGCCCGCCGCGGCGAACGGCTCGGGCACGTCGCCGCTGGTCTCGGCCGCGACGGGCAGCCCTTCGTCACGCTCTATTCCGGCGTGCGCGCGCGCTGAGGATCTCTGCCGGGTTCAGGTGGCGACGCCGCTCCACCATTGCCGGATCATCGCGGGGTTGGTGAGCTGAGTGCGGGCGGCGAGCGCCCATTGCTCCTTGCGGTACTCGCTCGCCGTGACGCCGAAGCGGGCGCGGAAGCTGCGGCTGAAATGCGCCTCGCTGTTGAACCCGAAATCGACCCGCAGGCGCGACAGGCGGCGGCGCTCCAGCGGATCGCGCAGGGCGGCCTGCACGGCGAGGAGCCGGCGCTCCTGCACGTAGCGCATGATGCCGCCATGCGGCGCGAAGAGCCGGTAGAGCGTGGCCCGCGAGATCTGCAATTCGGCGGCCAGCCAGTCCGGCGAGAGGTCCGTCAGGGCGAGGTTGTTGCGCACCACCTCCTCGGCCAGGGTCCGCAGGCCGCCCTCCGTGCAGGCCGCCTCAATGGGCGCATCCCAGCCGGAGGGGTCGAGGATGCGCCGGATCAGCGCGGTGGTGTCGGCCACCGCCGCCTCGACATCGGCCTCTTCGAGCTGGGCGCTGCGCTCGCGCAGGGAGGAGATGCAGGCCCCGAGCAGGCGGTTGCGGGCCCCGTCGAGGCGCGGCTTCAAGCGGTCGAGAGGGAGGCCGGCGAGGAACTTGCGCGGCACGATCAGCGCTGTGGTGTCGGACGAGGCGGCCTGCGTCTCGACGGTGCAGGCGAGGTCGATCACCGCCACGTGGCCGCCCCAGATCGTGGTCTGCTGCCGCGTGATCCGCCCGGTGAAGCCGCCGCTCTTGTAGAGATGGAGCAGGATGTGGTCCGGCGTGCTGCGGACCCGCGTCGCGTCGCGCAGGAAATTCTGCGCGTTGTAGGCGACCCGCGCGACGGCGAGTTCCCCGACGATGGCGCCCGTGACCGAGCCGACCGGAATAGCGCGGCTCAGGCTGCTCGGAAGCGGCTCGAACAGGGGCGAGAGCACCTCTCGCCACATCCGCCCCGCCTCCGCCTCGGGAAGCTCCGTCGTGAGATAGTGAAGCTGGGGAAGGTTCGGCACGAGAGAGGGGGTCCGGCGTGGGGCGGCAGCCGTAGAGTTTCCGGGCCATAGCGGCAGACCGCCACGGTGGCCGAGGCCGATCCGGGATAATCACCATGATCAGGTCGTGTTCCCGGCGGTCCGGACGGCCGGTCTTGCGCGCCCGCCGCACGGCCGGGCGCTGCCGATGATGCGGCCGGCCGGGCACGACTTGCATCCGCAGCCCTTCATCGTGCCGCCATCTTCAAACGCCGCCGCGCCGATGAACAGGCCGACAGACCGCATGTGAGACACCAATAAAGAAACGACTGCGTGAGGTTTTGTGGTGGCGGCCACCGCGAGGCTGGCTACCCCAAACAGGGCAGAGACACAACCGAGACACGATGTGCCGCCGAATTGGCCTTGTATTCAGGCGGGCCGCGCGCGGCCCGGGACGGCGGGCAGCGGTGCTAGTCGGGATGGCGCGGGCTCCGGACCCGGTCCGAGATCGATCGGGATTGCTGGTGAATGTTAACCGCAGGGACACACCGCGCGCGGATCAGCACTCCGCCGCGCAGTTCTGAGACGGTAGGTCAATACAAACGACCGGCAACCCCTCCGCAGCCGCCGGACGCACTGATATGGACGAGCGGATACAAAAATTGCACGTTGGGGGTGAGTGAACGATGGCCAAGCAGCTCCTGATCTACGAGCGGGCCGTGCCGGTCACGCGGCAGCGTCACGGCTCGTGGTCGATCAAGGCCGGCTCGAGCTATGAGTTCGCGCGGGAGATCAACTCGGTGCCGCTGATGGCGGCCGAGTTCGCGCCGGCCGCGTCCGAGTACACCATCGTATTCGGCGGCGCGGGTGACGAGATCATCCCGGTCGTGCTGCTCGGCATCCGCGACGGCGAGAACCTCTACGTGGGCGAGGGTGGCGCCTGGACCGGCAAATACGTGCCGGCCTTCCTGCGCCGCTATCCGTTCGTGTTCTCGGCCGACGACGCGAATGCTCCGGACGCGCTCTTCACCCTGTGCGTCGACGAGGAATTCGCCGGCTGCAACGACGAGGGCCGCGGCGAGCGCCTGTTCGATGCGGATGGCGAGCGCACGCAGTACCTCCAGAACGTGCTCGGCTTCCTGCAGGCCTATCAGGCGCAGTTCCAGCGCACCAAGCTTTTCGTCGCCCGCCTGGAGAATCTGGGTCTCCTCGAGCCGATGCAGGCGCAGTTCACCCTGCGCACCGGCCAGCGCGCGACCCTCTCGGGCTTCAGCGTCATCAACCGCGAGCGGCTGAAGGCCCTGTCGGGGGACAAGCTGGCGGAGCTGATGCAGGCCGACGAGCTCGAGCTGATCTACCTGCACCTCGCCTCGCTCACGAATCTGGCGCCGATCGCCGAGCGCGTCGGCCAGCCGGTTCCGGACACGGCTCCTGCCGCGCCCGCCGATTTCGCGACCAGCGGAACGGCCTGATCCCCGCGGGCTGCCCGCCGCGGCCCGCTCCTTCTTCGCACATCGCTGACGGAGGGCGCGCGGCCCGTCTCGCGCGCCCTCCTCCTTGCCGGGTCCGCTCGCGGTCGCCGCCCTCGTGGCACGTCCGCCGCCGCGGGCGCCGGCGAGAGCCGCATCGCTCGCCAGGAGAGTTGAGCATGGCGTTCCCGTTCACGTCGCAGGGCTTCTGGGGACCGCTCTTCCGGCGCCGGGATCGCGCGCAGGCGGCGCCGCGGCCGCAGGCCTCGCGGCCGCGGCGCGCCTCCAAGCGCGACCTGATCGCCAAGCTCAAGGCGAAGAACGGCCTCTCCCTGCGCCGCGACCGGTTGATCTTCGATCCGCTGGAGCCTCGGGTGCTCCTCAGCACCGACATCACCGTCAACATCGCCACGGACGCGACCCCGGTCGCGGCCGAGCATCAGCTCCTCGTCCGCCTCATCGAGCATGTCGACACGACCCAGGCCCAGGTGGTCCAGGTCGAGCGCGTCCAGATCATCGACCTGAACCAGGCCGGCGCCGCCGGCGAGCCCGGCAAGGTCCTGGCCTTCGGCGATATCGGCGAACTGCGCGCGGTCACGATCAACGGCTCGACGGGCCGGGACATCATCCGCGTCGATGCCGCCTCCTTCGCGGACCTCAACAAGCACGATGCCACCGCCTCGCTGCCGAGCTTCCGCATCCTCGGGGCGGGGGTGCAGGATTCGCTCGTCCTCGACAGCGGGCCCTCGGCGCTCTGGACGCTGACGGGCGCGGATCGGGGCTCGGTCAGCGCCGGGAAGTTCGCGACCGACTTCGGCGGCGTCGCGTCGCTCGGGGGCGCGAGCGGCAGCACCGCCGCCCTGTCGATCGGCGCAGGCGCCAGCCTGAGCGGCACCTTCGGCGGCGTGGCCGGCCTCTCCCTCGATCTCAGCGGCGCCCTGTCCGGCCCGGCCTCGGACATGACGCTCGGCCTGAACGGCGCGGTCTACGGCCTCGGCACGACCGGCGCGGCGACCCCCCTGATCGCGTTCCAGGCACCCACGACCAGCCTCGGCATCCTGCTCGGGGCCGGGAGCGACACGCTCCACCTCGCGAGCCTGCCGCCCTCCGTCTCGGTCTCCGTGTCGGGCGGCGCGGGCGACGACACCCTCGTCGTCGACACCGGGGCGACAACCATCGCGGGCAATGTCGACCTGTCCTTCTCGGGCGGCATCGGCCGGAACGCGCTGAATTTCGCCAGCGCCGGCATCCGGGCGACGGGGAGCTTCGCCGTCTCGGCCGATGCCACCGCCGCGACGGTCCTGGCGGATGCGGCGAGCCACGCCCTGTCGAGCAACGTCGATGCCGAGATGGCGCTGAGCCTCGGCAGCGGTGCGGTGATCGAGGGCACCTCGGTCTCGATCGGCGTGCGCAGCAACCTCGCCCTCAATGCGGGGGCGAGCGACGTCGTCCCGGCGCTCGCCTCGACCCTGTCGGTCAACGCCACGGGCTCGGCCACCGTCACCCTCGACGGCCGCGTGACGGCCACCAACGGCGCGGCCTCGGTCTCGACGCGCGTCGACAACGCCGTGACGCTCACCTCCGCGGATTCGCCGCAGCTGAAATCCGTGACCCCGGTCCTCGCCAACATCGCGACCATCGCGGTCGGCGCGGGCGGGGCGGTGAACGGCAGCACGGTGGCCCTCACGGCCGATACGGCCGCCAGCGTGACCGTCACGGAGATCGGCCTCGTCCTGCCGGGCATCGGCACGCTGACCAGCACGGGCAGCGGCACGGCCGACCAGATCAAGGCCGTCGCCAAGGGCGATGCCTCCCTGTCCGACGTGTTCACGCCGATCGAGCAGGCCGCCACCGGCCTCGTCAAGAAGACCGAGACGCGCGTCACCAACGTCACCACGGTCAGCATCGATCCGGGCGCCCGGATCGTGCAGGCGGTGCCCCCCGGCGCTCCGGCCCCGGCCGATCCGGCCGTCCGGATCGCCGCCAAGGACCGCACCGACGTCGCCACGCGCCTCGTGGCGACCGACGACGGCGACCTGCCGGTGGTGAGCGACCTCCTCAACTTCTTCGCGCTCACCGGCAACGCCACGGTCGCGCGCACGACCGCCGTGGTGATCGGCCCGACGACCGGCGGCACGCTGCCGGCGGCCGGCGCCGCGAGCGTGATCGAGGCCGAGGGCGGCCTGTCGCTCGCCGCCGACAACCGCGGCACGGTGACGACGCGCATCGGCGCGGCGACGCCCGGCCTCGGCCGGGACGCCCAGGGGAACGACACCACGATCGCCGGGGACGGCGAGACGAACGGATCCCTCGAAGCGCCGGTCAAGGCCGGCGCCGTCACCAACACGATCGACGACACGGTCACGGTCGCCGTGCGCGGGGTGTTGCTGAGCGCCGCCTCGGTGGAGGCGGCCGCCACCAACGCGACCACGGCGACCGCGACCGCGATCCAGGCGCGCAACGTGCTCACCGGCGGCACCCACGCGGTCGCCGAGGCGGCGCGCATCACCGCCGCCGGATCGGTCTCCTTCCTGGCTCTGGACGCGACCGCCGCCACCGCGACGGCGGTGCCGGTCGACACCGCCTCGGATATCGATGCGACGCCGACGAGCGACGCGAGCGCGGTCGGGATCGGGCGCGGCTCGGCGATCAACACCGCCGAGCGCGCCACCGGGGCGGCGCTCACCGACGCGGTCGTCACCGGCCGCGCCGGCGTCTCCGTGCAGGCGCAGAATTCCCTGACCCTCAGCGCCGAGGCCGCGGCCGCGGCGGTCGCCTCCAAGGTCGGCGTCGCCGGCTCCGTGGCGGCCAACATCGTGCTCGGCAGCACCACCGCGACGATCAGCGGCGGCTCCGTCCAGGCGGCGCTCGGCGATACGGCCCTGACCGCGGGTGGCAGCGGCGACGTCCGCGTGAACGCCATCGACCTCTCCGCCATCGACGCGCGGGCGCGCAGCGCGGCGGAGGGCGGGACCCAGGCCGGCGCCACCGCAATCGGCGGGGCCTCCGCGCTCAACGTCGTCGGCTACCGGCTAGCCGGCATCGCCACCGGGGCGCTCGCCGACAAGCTCGCCGGCACGGCGATCGACGCCATCCTGGGCACCGCCTTCTTCTCGACCATGGCCGCGCAGGCGGTGAGCGCGCGCATCAGCAGCGCCTCCGTGCGCGCGGACCGCGCGGTCCAGGTGAACGCGTCGAGCGCCGGCACGGTCAACGCCACGGTCAGCACCAGCGTGACCAGCGCGAGCCCCGAGCAGACCGAGGCGCAGAAGGCCAAGGCGGATCTCCAGCGCAGCGCCCTCAACACGGTGCTGGCGCGGCTGAACCTGCCCCAGCGCAAGGACCCCTCGGCGGGAAGCGGCACCGCGAGCGCGTCGAGCCGCAGCATCGGCGGCATCATCGTCCAGAACCGCATGGCACGCTCCGCCACCGCCGAGATCAGCGGCGCGACGGTGACGAACGGCGACGCCCTCGCGGTGCGCGGCACCGACGTCGCCACCATCAACGCCAACGTGAAGCTCGTCGCGTCGAGCGAGGCGTCGAGCGACGGCGGCCTCGACACCAAGGCGGCCAAGCCCGCCGACTTCAAGGCCAGCGCCCCCGCCCCCGTGGCGATCACCCTCGGCCAGCGCGTCGTCCTCGACTTCCCCGCCGCGATCCCGACTTCGCCCGATCCGGTCAAGCCCGGCACGGCGGACGCGGTCGATCCCGCGAATCCCGGCAACCCGGTCACTCCCGCGACCCTGACGCGGGTGGTCCATCCGGGCGACGTGGTGCTGCTCCAGGCGGGCTACCCGGCCGAGAAGGGCGAGGCCGGCGCCTATTACCGCTACGCCGGAACCGCGGATTCCGCGCCGCTCAACCTCGCCACGACCGATTATACCGACATCGATCTCTGGAAGAAGATCGGCCAGAAGAACGCCGTCTACGCCTATATGGGCGCCGACATCCCGAGCAGCGCGGCGACCAAGCTCGATCTCAAGACCCAGGATTACGGCGATCTCGATCTCTGGCGCCCGGTGCGGGACGCCGAGACCGTGCAGAGCAAGGCGACCGGCGCGGGCGCGACGGCGGCCGGCGGCATGGTGGTGCGCAACGAGATCGCGGGCGGCGCCACGGCGCGGATCGCCGGGGCGAGCACGATCGCCTCGGGCAGCGTCGCGGTCGCCGCCAGCCGCAGCGCGACGATCACGGCCAAGGCCGAGGCCACGGCGGAGGCGACCGCCACGCTCAAGGACAAGGCGGATGCCGGCGACACCAGCGCCGACACGCCCGGCACCGTCTCGGCCTTCGACAAGGCGCAGACGTCGAACGCGACGGCGCTCGCCATCAACGCGGTGATCGCCACCAACACCGTCAACGCGCTCGCCACGGCCGCCATCGACGGCGGCAGCGTGACGACGAGCGGCGCGGGCGGCGACGTCTCGGTGAAGGCCGAGACCGCCGGCTCGATCGACGCCACTGTCGCGGCGCAGATCACGGCCGCCGCCACCGGGCCCGCCGGTGCGTCGGGCACGGGGACAGGAACGGGGACCGGCACGGGCACGGGCGGCGGCACGACCCCGCCCGCCACCCCGCCGCGGACGACGGCTCGCGCGGCGGGCGTGCAACTCGCCTTCAACGCCGTCGGCTACGAGAACAGCAACCTGCTGTTCGACAGCCTGAACGCGGTGATCGGCACCAATCTGGGGACCGGCAGCCCGGCCCAGGCGAGCGCCACGATCACCAACGCCGCCGTCACCGCGGCGGGCGCCGTCACGGTCGCCGCGCAATCGGCCGGCACCATCAAGGCCGAACTCGGCAACGCGGTCGCCGCCACCGCCCAGGCGGCCAGCGCCTCGGCGCTCGCCGTCTCCGGCCTCGTGGCGATGAACCGCATCAGCGGCGCGGCGACCGCGACGATCGACGGGCAGTCCGGCGCGCGGACCATCCAGGGCACCGGCGTCGCGGTCTCGGCGAAGGACGAGGCCGCCATCGAGGCCAGCACTACGGTGGGTGCGAGCGCGACGGCGACGAAGACCGGTTCGGTGATCGGCGCGACCAAGGCGGCCGATCAGCTCCTCGGCGAGTACGATTACACCACGGCCTCCGGCACGCGCACGGTGACGTTCGGCCAGACGATCCGCCTCGGCACCGCCTGGACCCCGAGCGGGGCCGGCAAGGGCGAGGCGGGCGCGGTCTACCAGTACATGGGCGGCACGCCGCTCACGAACGCCGTTCTCGGCGACACCACGCGCGACTTTTCCGACTTCTCGCTCTGGAAGAAGCTCGACGCCGCGAACGTCGTGCCGGGCGGCACCACCGGCTCGCAGCCGAAGGCCGGGCGCATCGATTCCACCGGCCTGGGCCTCGTCTTCGACCGCAACGAGGTCTCCGGCAAGGCGCAGGCGCTGATCACCGGCGCCCAGGTGGTGGCGACGGATTCCGACGTCGCGGTGACGGCGGAATCGGGGGCGACGATCACGGCCTCGGACGCGAGCGTGATCGAGGGCGGCAAGGGCTTCGGCGGCGTCGCCGTCACCAACACGGTGCTCAACGGCGCGACGGCCTCGATCGCGGCGAGCCATGTCGATGGCGGCGCCGGCCTGTCCACCGGCGGGCTCGTCAGCGTCAAGGCCCGCAACACGGCCTCGATCACGGCGAGCGCCACGGGGTCGGTCGCGGGCGAGACGGCGGCGGTCGGCGTCGTGCTGGCCTTCAACGCGGTCGGCTACGAGCAGGCCAACCTGCTCTTCAACGCGGTCGACACGATCGTCGGCGACCCGCTGATCGCGGCGGCGACCCGGGGCGAGCAGGCGGCCGATGCCACCGCCTCGATCACCGGGTCGGTGGTCAAGGCGGGCGGCGACGTCGCGGTGGGCGCCGAGACCACGGCGCAGATCGCCGCCACGGTCGGCAACGAGGTCTCGCAGACCACGGCCGAGGATTACGAGCACGCGGCCCAGACCGGCGCGCGCGGCATCTCGGCCGGGGCAATCCTCGCCAGCAACAAGGTGAGCGGCCGGGCCGAGGCCTTCATCGGCGCGCCGAGCGTCGGGGCGAGCGCGCCCGCGACGAGCCAGGGCAGCGTCGCCTCGGAATTCGGCGGCGTCTCGGTCACCGCGGCGAACCAGGCCGGCGTCACCTCGTCGAGCACCCTCGTCAGCGCCTCGGCGGTCGACGGGGTGATCGCCGCAGTGGCGAAGATCGCCGAGGCGCGCGCCCTCAACACCTACGATTACACGACGAAGTCGGGCACCAAGACCGTCCTGACCGGCGACCGCGTGCGGCTCGCTGCGGACTACAATCCCGGCACCGCGACCACGAAGGGGATCAACGGGCAGGTCTACGTCTATATCGGTGCCAAGGCCTCGCTCGATCTCGGCAGGGCCGATTACAGCGACGCGACGAAGTGGCTGAACGTGGCGGAGGGCGTGACCGTCGCGCAGACGCCGACCAAACCCGCCGACACCGCCGGCACCACGGCGGATGCCAAGGCGATCACCACCGTCTCCGAGGACGCGACGACCGGCACCACCACGAGGGTCACCAAGACCCGCGCCCGCTACTCTTCCCTCGACGGCTACCAGTACATGCGCGTCGGCGAGGCCGTGCGGCTCTCGGTCAACGACACGCTGTCCAAGGGCGTGCGCGGCGCGATCTACATCTATCGCGGCCCCGACAACGCCAAGGTCACGCTCAAGGGCGCGGACTACACCAGTGCGGACTGGGTGAGCGCGCTCGCCCTGTCGGCGGCACCGCAGATCGACAAGATCGCGCCGCCCCCGTCCGTGAGCAATGCGGCGACGAAGACCGACAGCGGCGTGACGCCCTCGACGGATCCGGATGCCAGGGACCCGGCCACCGGCGCGATCACGATCCCGGCCAGCACCGCGCCGACTCCGGCGGCCTCCTCCAAGGCCTTCGGCGGCCTCATCGTGATGAACGAGGTGACCGGCGGCGCGCTCGCGCGCGTCACCGACGCCACCGTCGCGGCAAAGGGCGACCTCTCGATCCTGTCGACCGACAAGAGCGACATCGCGGCGACGGTGGTCAGCACCGTCGCCTCCTCGGGCGGGCAGGCGTTCAAGTCCGCGCCGTCCCCGGCGCCGGGCGAACCCGCGCGCAATTCCGGCACGCTGATCGCGGCCAACGGCATCGCGGTCACCAACGTCGTGCGCGGCGGGGCCGAGGCTTCGATCCTGCGCAGCACCGCCACGGCCGCGGACGGCTCGCTCACGGTCCAGGCCGACAACGAGGCCGGGGTCGACGCGCGGCTGCGGGCCTCCTCGACCACGACGGGCGGGGACAATGGCGGCGTCTCGGGCGCCGTCACGCTGGCCTTCAACTCGGTCGGCTACGAGACCCAGAACCTGCTCTTCAACACGCTCGACGCGCTGATCGGCTCGCCGACCCTGGCGAACGCCTTCGGGGGCGAGACCGGCTCGGGCGCCAAGGCGACGATCGTGGCCTCGGCGATCGCGGCCGGCGCCGACATCGCGGTGGCGGCGAGCGCCGCCGCGAAGATCAACGCGACGGTGAGCAACGCCGCGCTCAGCAGCACGGACGCGCTCAAGGGCTCGGGCGGCAGCGGCTTCGGCGTCGTCCTCGCCTCGAACAAGGTCAGCGGCAGCGCGACCGCGACGATCGACAATTCCGGGCTCGCGATCGACACGGCCGGCGGCAGCGACATCGCCGCGGCGGGCGGGGCCGTGCGCGTGCAGGCGGCGGATTCGAACGGCATCGCCTCGAACGTCCAGATCGTGACCAGCTCGACGGTGACGAAGACCGACGGCGGCACGGTCACGAGCCAAAGCAAGCTCAACAAGTTCCTGCCCTCCGACTTCTCGACCAATCCGAACGAGGTCCAGGCCGCGACCGTCCAGGGCAACCTCGTCAAGAACCGCCGGGACTTGCTGCCGGCCGAGGTGAGCGCCCTCGAGGACAAGGTCGTCGCCCAGGTCGCCAGGGCCAAGGAACTGGCCGCGAGCGCCTTCGAGAAGATCGAGGGCCTGGAGACCCAGGCCAAGGGCCTGATCGACAAGCTCGGCAGCCTCGACACGGCCGTGCTCGGCGCCCTCGACGGGGCCATCGCGGACGCGATCGACGGGGTCGTCGCCCGGATCGGCGCATCGAGCGAGAACCAGACGCTCAAGTCCGTCCTGACGCTCGCCAAGGGCAAGCTCCAGGGGGCGGCGGACGGGACGGCCGAGGGCCGTTCGGAGGCGGTCAAGGGCCTGATCGACGCCTCCCGCATCGGGCTCCTGCGCGACGAGGCGCTGCGGGCGGGCTCCGACGCGCAGAAGCGGCTCGGAATCCTGCTCGGGCAGGAACTCAGCATCGAGAGCCTGAAGGCCGAGGCGCAGGCGCAGGTCGACCGGATCAAGGCGCAGGTCGAGGCGTTCCTGGCCCCGCTCGGGCTCAAGCTCTCGGATTTCGGTGATTTCGACGCCGCGTCCGGCGGCACGCTCACCGAGAACCTGCAGACGGTGAGCTTCGGCACCCGCGTGCGCATCGGCGAGGGCTACGCCAAGCCGACCTACGATCAGCGCAGCGCCTCCGCCACCACGGTCACCATCGAGACCGGCAACACGCTCGCCACCGCGGGCGGGCAGATCTGGAAATACGTCGGCACGAGCCCGCTCGAGGAGATCCTCCTCGCCGCGGTCGATCTGACGACCACCACCGGCGGCAAGGCCGACTGGGTCAAGATCGCCAACAGCGCCTCCGACTACAAGGCGGGCGACATCTACGTCTACATGGGCGGCAGCCCGGCGACGCTCGACCTCGCGGCGACGGACTTCACCAACAAGCTGCTCTGGAAGCGCTCGCTCGACTCCTCGTTCCTCCCCGACGACTTCACGCTGCCCGGCACCGGCACCACCGGCGCGACCAATCCGGCGGCGCCCGCCGCGGCCACGCCAGCGGGCGAGACCCAGGCTCCGACCGGGGATCCCTCGGCGGCGAACCCGGCGGCGAATGTCCGCCCGCAATCCGCCTCGGCCCTGGCGATCGGCGGTCTCGTGGTGCTGAACAGCGTCCACGGCGACGCCACCGCGACCATCACGGGCGCGCGCGTGACGAGCGGGACGGGGGCCGTCGCCGTCTCGGCCAGCGAGACCGGCACGATCCAGGCCACCGCCGACAGCGCCGCCACGGTGAAGTCGGCGGGTTCCTACAAGCCGACCGGCGGTCAGGCGGCGGGCAGCACGCAGACCACCAGCCTCGCCCTCGGCGGCGTGATCGCGACGAACGCGGTCCTCGGCGCGGCCACCGCGACGGTGCAGGATGCCACGCTCGCCGGCGGCGGGGGCGTCTCGGTCGTCGCGGACGACAAGGCGGCGATCACCGCCGCCACCAAGAGCGCGACCTCCAGCGACAACGGCGCGGTCGCCGTCACGCTGGCCTTCAACACGGTCGGCTGGCGGGAGCAGAACGTCCTGTTCCGGGCGATCGACACGCTCACCGGCGATCCGGTGATCGCGCAGGGCCAGAACCTCGACGACACCCCGGCCGGCGCGCGCGCCACGGTCTCCGGCAGCGCGGTGACCACCGGCGCCGGCAGCGCCTTCACGGTCCAGGCGAGTGCCGATGCGGCGATCAGCGCCTCGCTGACCAACAAGGCCAGCGCCTCGAACGCCGTGCTGAAGAATGCCAGCACCTACGCCCTCGGCTTCGCGCTCTCCAGCAACCTCGTCAACGCCCGCGCGCTGGCGCAGGTCGATGGCACCGCGAAGGCGACCACCGTCGACGCCGGCGGCGCGGTCACCGTCAAGGCGGTCAGCAACGGCGCCATCACGGCCGAGAACGCCCTCTCGTCGCTCTCCAGCCTGACCAAGAACAGCCTGTTGCAGGATTTCGCCGACAAGGTTCTCGGCGACTACACCTACACGACCGCGTCCGGCACCCGGACCGTGAAGTTCGGCGATACGGTCTACACGAAGACAAACGGCGTCGAGACGCTCTACGTCTATTATGGGGCGACGCAATCCATCGATCTCGGCAGCGAGACCTTCGATGCCGCGCATTCCTGGCGGGAGAACAATCTCCGCGAATTCGTGAAATTCCTGCCGCCGGGCATCCTCAACCTCGGCGAGACGAAGGATACGGCCGGCTCCTCGACCCCGGCGACCGGCGGGACCGGCTCGGGCACCGGAAGCGGGACGGGAACCGGCGGCACCGGCACGGGCGCCGCGGCGAAGCCCTACGCGGTCGCGGTCAGCGGCATCCTCGTCCAGAACAGCGTGCGCAGCACGGCGAGCGCCGAGATGACGGGGGTCACCGTCGCGCGGGCGGGCGACGTGACCGTCCAGGCCGATCAGACCGGCAGCATCGCGGCCACGATCACGAGCAAGGTCGAGTCGAAGCTCAAGCCCGGCCAGGAGGCCGGCCGGACCTCGCTCGCCATCGGCGGGGTGATCGCGGGCAACAGCGTGGTCGGCTCGGCGAGCGCCGGGATCAGCGCGAGCATCCTCGGCGACGCGGCGGCCGGCACCACGGTCGGCGGCGTCACCGTGACGGCCAACGACACGGCCACGATCAAGGCCACGGTCGACAGCAGCGTCGAATCGAGCGGCACCTCGGTCGGCGTGACGCTCGCGGCCAACAAGATCGGCGTGGCCTCGCAGAACTTCCTGCTCGACCTCGTCGACGCGCTCGCCGGCACGGATCTCGCGACCACGATCCAGGGTCAGTCGCCCTTCGCGGCGCGGGCGAGCATCGGCAGCACGCCGGTCAACGCCACCGGCGTCGTCACGGTCGCGGCGCGCTCGCACGCGGCGATCACCGCCAGGATCGAGAATGCGGTCGCCAGCGTCGGCGAGGCGGCGACCAGCGTCGGCGCCGTGAGCGCCCTCAACCTCGTCAAGCTGGCGACCACCGCCACCATCACGGGCGGCGGCACGCTGACCAATGCGGGCGTCGCCGTCACCGCGACGAGCGAGTCCAGCATCGCGGCCGACGTCTCGGCCCCGGTCACGGCGGTGGTCTACCGCCTGCCCGACACGAGCGGCTCCGGTCCGGGCGGCGGCACCACCGGGGGCACCGGCACGAATACCGGGGGCACCACGACCACGTCGATCACGGTCGGGCTGAGCCTCGCCCGCAACACGATCGTCGACGACGCGCTCACCGCGGGCATCGACGGCGTCGACACGCTGCGGGCGACGAACGGCAAGGTCATGGTCGCGGCGCGCAGCGCGGCGGCGATCCGGGCCGAGGCGGCAGCGACCGCCATCGCGGCGATCGTCAGCAAGGAGACCGGCAACACCATCGGCTTCGCGGGGGGCGGGGCGCTCGGCTTCAACACCATCCTGGGCGGCGTCGACGCGCACATCGCCACCAGCAACCTCTGGGCGACCGGCACGACGGCCGAGGACGCGCAGGGGAACGGCGGCAGCGGCGCCGTCGACGTCTCGGCCCGCACCGATTCCGCCATCACGGCCGGCATCGACGCCACCGCGGTCTCGGTGGTCGTCGGCAAGGAATCCGCCTCCGCCCTCGCGATCGGCGTGTCCCTCGCCTTCAACATGATCGGCTTCTACGGAAGCGGTCTGCCCACCGGGAACGGCTTCGGCTCGGGCACCACCTCCTCGCTCGACGTCTCGGCCAGGATCACCAAGGCGAAGGTCAATGCCGACCGGCGGGTCTCGGTCGCGGCGGGTTCCAAGGCGACGATCGACGCGGCGATCGGCGCCACCGCGGTGGCATTCGGCGCGTCGAGCGGCGGCGGCGGCGCGGGCAGCGGCAACACCTCGCTCGCGGGCGCCGGGCTCTACGCCGGCAACAAGGTCGTCACCGAGGTCACGGCCCTGATCGACGGGCGGGGGCTCGCCGACGACACCATCGCGTCCGGCGCCGAGGGCGTCGCCGTGAAGGCCCGGGACGAATCCGCCATCATGACGACGGCGCGGGCCATCGCCGTCGCGGCCAATTTCAGCGGGCAATCGAGCGGCAACGGCCGCGCGGTCGCCATCGGCGGCTCGTTCTCGACCAACGAGATCGCGAGCAACGTCACGGCGGCGCTGCATGCCGTCTCGACGGTGTCGGGCTCCGGCACGGTCTCGGCCCTGGCCGAGCGCGCGGCGACCATCACGGCGCAGACCATCGCGGCCTCGGTCGCCGCGGAGGTCAGCGGCCAGGGTCAGGGCTTCGCGGTGAGCGGCGGCGGCGCGCTCGCCGTCAACACCATCTCCGGCTCGACCATCGCCGAGATCACCGATTCGGGCCTCGGTTCGAGCAACGCCGCCATCGGCGGCGTCACGGTCTCGGCGCGCGACGATTCGGGCATCCAGGCGCTCACCGGCGCCCTCTCGATCGCGGCCGGCGTGGCGACGAAGGATACGGCCACCGGCGTCGCCATCGGCGTCTCCGCCGCCGCCAACACGGTCGGCAGCGGCGGGCCGGTGCGGGCCTCGCTGCTGCGCAGCCCGGTCAACGCCACGGGTGCGCTCGCGGTGACCGCGACGACGGGCCGGAGCGTGGACGCCACCGTCCTCGCCGCCGCCATCGGAGTCTCGGCGACCGGCTCGGGCTCGTCCACCAGCGTCAGCCTCTCGGGGGCCGGGGCCGGCAACACGGTGGGCGCCGCCACGACCGCCGAGATCGCCGACGCGGCGAGCATCGCGGCGGGCAGCGTGACGGTCGGGGCCACCAACAGCTCGGCCATCACCGCCAATCTCGGGGCGCTCTCGATCGCCTTCGCGCTCGGCGACCAGAAGGCCGTCGCGGTGGCCCTCGGGGCCAGCGTCGCCGTCAACCGCGTCGCGGGCGACGTCGCCGCGCGCGTGGCGAACGTCGCGACCCTGAGCACCGGTGCCGGCGGCCTCGCCGTCACGGCGGCGAATACCGGCCGCATCAAGACCATCGCGGCGGCCGCGAGCCTCGCGGCCGGCGCGAGCGCCACCAGCAACGGCGTCGGCGTCGCCGCCGCGGGGGCCGGGGCCGTCAACCTCATCGACAGCACGACCTCGGCGCTCGTCGAGAACGGCAGCGTCACAGCGGGCGGCGCCGTGCGCGTCGCGGCGACCAGCACGCTCACCATCGATGCCGACATCGTCGGGGCCGCGGCCTCGATCGGGGCCTCGGGCGGCAGCTCCGCCGGGGCCGGGGCGCTCGGCATCGCCATCGCCTACAACCAGATCGGCTCCTGGACCGCCTACGATGCGGCGGCGAACCGGCTCTCCGACGCTCCCGTCCAGGGCAACCGCGCCGGGGTCACCGCCACCCTGCGCAACACCCGGGTCGATGCGACCGGCGCGCTCTCGGTCACCGCGACCACCACGAACGCGGTCAACGCGACGCTGGTGGCCGTCGCCGCCGCCCTCTCGGCCGGCAGCCAGACCGGCGGCGCGGTGAGCGCCGGCGGCACCTACGCCCAGAACTTCATCGGGCTCGCCACCCAGGCGGTGATCGACGGCGACGCGACGGGCGCCACGCCCGGAATCCGCGCGGCGAGCGCCACCGTGTCGGCGGAGGACGGTTCCGCGATCGGCGCCAAGGCCCTGTCGGCGAGCCTGGCGGTCGGGGCCGGCGGCACCACCGGCGTCGCGATCGCGATCGGTGCGAGCATCGCGCTCAACCGCATCGCGAACGACGTCTCGGCGACGATCAGCGGCCTCGACCAGGGCCTCGAGACCACGGGCGGCGGGCTCGCGCTCTCGGCGAAGTCGGCAGGCTCGGTCACCGCCACCGCCGCTTCGGCAGCCCTCAGCATCGGCGGCGGCGGCACGAACGGGGTCGCGGTCGCGGGGGCGGGCGCCTTCGCGTCGAACGTGATCACCACCGGCACGCGGGCGACCGCGGGCGAGAGCCGGCTCGACAGCGCCGGCGACATCGCCGTCGCGGCGGAGGCCTCCACCACCATCACCGCCAGCATCGTGGCGGCCTCGCTGGCGGCGGGCGTCGGCGGCACCAATGGCGTCGGGGTCGGCATCGGCGCGGCGGGCGCGGAGAACCGCATCGGCACCTGGACCACCACGGGCACCGGCAAGGACCGGCGCGACGCGCTCGCGACGGGCGGCGGCACCGTGGTCGAGGCCTCGCTCACCCGCGTGAGGACGAATGCCGTCGGCACGCTGAGCCTCGACGCCCAATCGAAGAACACGATCAGCGCCCTCGTCGCCGCGGCCTCCGTGGCGATCGGCGGCGGCGGCAATACCGGCGTCGGCGTCGCCGCCGGCGGAACCGTGGTGGTCAATGCCATCGCGGTCTCGGCCCGCGCCTTCATCGAGGGGACCGGCGCGGCGGGCAGCGCCGTCGCCAGCAACGCGGTCGGCGCCGGCGCGGTGCGCGTCAGCGCCACCGACACCTCGCGCATCACCGCCAATGCCGGCACCGCCTCGATCAGCGCCGGCGTCGGCGGCTCGGCGGGGGTGGGCGTCTCGGTGGGCTTCGCGCTCGCCCTGAACAGCATCGCCAACGCCGTCGAGGCGGCCATCGCCGACGTGACGGACGGCCTCTCGGCGACCGGGGCGGTGTCCGTCGCGGCGCGCAGCGCCGCCACCATCACCACCAGCACCACGGCCGCGGCGATGAGCATCGGCGGGGGCGGCTCGGCCGGGGTCTCGGTCTCGGCCGGCGGCGCCTTCGCCTTCAACTCCATCGTCACCGCGACGCGGGCGCATATCGACGCGAGCCGGATCACCGGCAGCGGCAGCCTCTCGGTCGGGGCCGAGGGCGCCTCGGCGATCACCGCGACCGTGCTCGCCCCCGTCCTGGCGGCCGGGGTCGGCGGCTCGGCCGGCGTCGGCGTGGGGGTGGGCGCTTCGGCCGCCGCCAACCAGATCGGCGCCTGGACGACGAGCGGCAGCGACCGGACCCGCGTCGACGCCCCGGTCATCGGCGGTGAATCGAGCGTGCTCGCCACGATCACCGGCAGCAGCATCGTCACCACCGGCGCGCTCGCGGTCGCGGCGACCGCGAACCAGGCGATCCAGGCGCAGGTGGCGGCCGCGTCCGCCGCCATCGGCGGCGGCGGTGCGGCCGGCATCGGCGTGGCGGCGGCGGGCGTCGTCGTCACCAACGCGGTCGGCGTCGTCACCCGCGCGGTCATCGACGGGGACGGGGCGACCGGCATCACGGCGGGCAGCGTCGCGCTCGACGCCACCGACCGTTCGAGCATCAAGGCGCTCGCCGGCTCGGCCTCGCTCGGAGGCGCCGGCGGCGGATCGGCGGGCGTCGCCGTGGCGGTCGGCTTCACGCTGGCCCTCAACAGCGTCTCGGGCGCGGTCGAGGCGGCGATCCGCAGCGCGGATACGGGCCTCACCACCCGGACCGGCGACGTCACGGTCGCGGCCCGGCGCGACGGCACCATCTTCGCGGCGGCCGCCGCGGCGGCCCTCTCGGTGGCGGGGGGCGGTGCAGCCGGCGTCGGCGTCAGCGGCGGCGGCGCCTTCGCGTCGAACGTCATCCTCGGCTCGGTCACCGCGACGGTCGATGCGAGCCGGCTCACCAGCGCGGGCGCGCTCGGCGTGAGCGCGGCGGCGGGTTCGGCGATCACGGCGATCATCTCGGCCGTGGCCGCTTCGGGCGGGGGCGGCGGGGCGGCGGGCGTCGGCGTGGCGATCGGCGTCGCGGGTGCCGAGAACCGGATCGGCGGCTGGACGAGCGGCGTCGACGCCAACGGCCAGCGGGTCGATACGGCGACCGGCGCCGCCATGGGCGTGCAGGCGGCCGTCCTCGATTCCGCGCTCACGGTCGCCGGCGCCCTCGGCGTCACCGCGACCGCCGACCAGACCATCGCGGCCACCATCGTCGCCGCCTCGGCGGCGATCAACGGCGGCGGCGCGGCCGGCGTCTCGGTGACGGCGGCCGGCTCGGTCAGCGCCAACGCCATCGCGGTGGCGACGCACGCGGTCATCCAGGGCGACGGCACCGGCATCCGGGCCGGCAGCGTCACGGTCTCGGCCCGGGATTCCTCGGCGATCAGCGCGATCACCGGTGCGGCCTCCCTGGCGGGGTCGGGCGGCGGGGCCGCCGGCGTGAGCGTGGCGGTGGGCTTCGCGCTCGCCCTCAACAGCATCGCGGACGACGTCCAGGCCTCTATCGACGGGGCGAATGACGGGCTCGTCACGACGGCGGGCGGGATCTCGGTCGGCGCCACCAGCACGGGCTCGATCAAGGCCATCTCCGCGGCCGCGGCGCTCGCGGTGGCGGGCGGCGGAGCCGCCGGGGTGGGCGTGACCGGCGGCGGCGCGGGCGCGCGCAACGCGATCGGCTCCAAGACCGATGCCTTCGTGACGAACAGCCGTCTCACCGCGCAGGGCGCGGTGAGCATCGCGGCGACGGCGGATGCCAGCATCACCGCGAGCGTCGATGCGGCGGCCGCCTCGGGCGGCGGCGGGGGTGCGGCGGGCGTCGGCGTGGCGATCGGCATCGCGGCGGCGGTGAACCAGATCGGCGGCGGCAGCGAGGTCCAGGCCTATCTCGCCGATTCCAGCCTCGACGCCACGGGTGCGCTCGGCGTCGGCGCGCTCTCGCAGCAGACCATCAAGGCCTCGCTCGCGGCGGTCTCCGCCTCGATCCAGGGCGGCGGCGCGGCGGCGGTCAGCGTCGCCGGTTCGGTGAGCGGCGTCGTCAACACCGTCGCGGTGCCGACCCGGGCCGCGATCCGCAATGCGGGCGCGGACGGCATCAAGGCGGCGAGCGTCGCCGTCTCGGCGGAGAACCGCGCCTCGATCACCGCGATCGCCGGGGCGGTCGGCGTGGCGGGCAGCGGCGCGGGCGTCGCGAGCGTCGGCGTCACCGTCGCGGCGACGGTGGCCACCAACACCATCGGCAATGACACCGAAGCCACCCTGCGCGACCTCGGCACGGGGCTGACCAGCCGCAGCGGCGACGTCTCGGCGACGGCGACCGACCGCGCGACCATCACGGCCACCGTCTCGGCGGCGACCGTGAGCCTCGGCGGCGCCGGCATCGCCAACGTCCAGGTGGCGGGCGGCGGCGCCTCGGCGCTCAACGTCATCACCGGCAGCACCCGGGCGCTCGTCGACACGAGCGGCAGCGGACGCAACCGCATCACCAGCGCCGGCGGCGTCGGCGTGACCGCGGCGAGCAGCGCCACCATCACGGCGACGGTGGCCTTCGCCAGCGTGGCGGGCGGCGGGGCGGGCATCGCCAGCGTGCCCGTGGCCCTCGGCCTCAGCGGCGCGCAGAACCTGATCGGGACGTGGTCGACCGACGACAACGGCCAGCGCCGCGCCCAGCCGCTCCAGACCGGCAGCGCCGCCGTCCAGGCGCGCATCGCCGACACGGCGCTCGATGCGCAGGGCGCCGTCGCGGTGGCGGCGACCGCCGCCAGCACGATCCGCGCGACCGTGGCGGCCTCCGCCGCCGTCGTGACCGGCGCCCTCGTCGGCGTCGGCGTCGCAGGCGCCGGTTCCTACTCGGGCAATGCGATCGGCGTCGCCACCAGCGCGACGATCGAGGGCTCGACCACGACGGTCACGGCCGGCTCCGTCGGCGTGTCGGCGCGGGATGCGGCCACGCAATCGGTCCATGTCGGCACCGCGGCCATCGCGGCGGCCTTCGGCGCCGTGGGCGTCGCGCCCTCGATCGGCGTCGCGACGGCCCTCAACATCATCAACGACAGCGTCACCGGCTCGATCTCCGGGGCGGCCGTGACGGCCCGCACCGGCGGCGTCAGCGTCCAGGCGGCGTCGGCGCCCACCATCAGCGCCCAGGTGGCGGCGGCCTCCGCCGCCCTCTCGGGCGGCGCGGTGGCGGTCGGCGTGGCGGGCGGCGGCGCCATCGCCACCAACCTGATCGGCGGCGCGACCCGGGCGACGGTTCTGGGCGCCACCATCTCGGCCGAGACCGGCATCACGGTCCATGCCGAGAACACCGCCGCGATCGACGCCCGCACCATCGCGCTCGCGGCCGGCGCCTCGGTCGGCGGCGTCGCGGTCGGCGTCAGCCTCGGCGTCAGCACGGCTTTCAACGTCATCGGCTTCACGTCGCTCAACCGCGAGATCCTCGACGCCGGCACGGCCAAGCCGGCGATCGCGGTCGAGGCCCTGGCGAGCGACGCGACCCTGACGGCCAGGGGCCGGCTCGAAGTCAGCGCGCAGGCGAGCCAGACCATCACGGCGCTCACGGCGGCCGGTGCCGTCGCGGTCGGCGGCGGGGCGATCAGCGCGCAGGGCGCCGGCGCCGGGGCGGGGGCTCGCAACCAAGTCTCGGCGGGCGTCACCGCCCATGTCGAGGGCGACGGCACCGGCATCCGGGCCGGCGAGGTCGCCGTGACGGCGGCGGACACCTCGCTTCTCTCGGTGACCACGGGGGCCGCCTCCCTGGCGGCGAGCTACGGCGTCATCGGCAGCGGCGCGATCGCGGTGGCGGTCGCAGCGGCGACCAACACCATCGCCAACGACGTGACCGCCCGGATCCGGGCGGCGGATCGCGGCCTGAGCGCCACCGGTTCGGTGACCGTGCGGGCGACCGAGGCCGCGAGCCTGACGAGCCGCTCCGCCACCGCCTCGCTCGCCGCGAGCTTCAGCCCGGTGGGCTACAGCTTCGCGGGCGGCGGCGCGGTCACGCAGGACCGCGTCGACAGCCGCACCTCCGCCGGCATCGTCTCGGGCAGCCGGGTGACGGCCGCGGGCGACGTGACGGTGGAGGCCGCGGACACCACCTCGGTGGACACGGCGGTGGTCGGCATCGCGGTCGCGGGCGGCATCTTCGCCCTCGCGGCCGGCGGCTCCGTCGCCGATGCGGCGGTGACGCCCACCGTGACCGCCTCGATCGACGGCGCCCAGGTGAGCGGCGCCACCGTGACCGTGAGTGCCGTGGCGACGCCGGACGTCCATGCGGCGGCGACGGGCATCAACGCGGGCACCGCCGCGGTCGGCGCCTCGACGGCGTTCGCCAAGGTCGGCGCCACGGTGGCGGCCTTCACCCGCAACGCCACCATCACCGCCACGAATCTCGTCGTGCAGGCGACGCTCGCGCAGGCCGCGGGCAAGAGCGCGGCGAACGCGGAGGCGACCGGCGCGGCCGGCGGCCTCATCGGCCTCAATTCCACCGTGACGCAGGCCACCAACGACAGCCGCGTGGCGGGCACGCTCGACGCCGGCACGGTGCTGAGCGTGGCCGGGACGGTGACGCTCGCGGCGAACGCCCGCACGCAGCAGGTCGCCAACGGCAGCAGCGCGAGCGCCGGCCTGGTGGGCGCGGGCGCGACCCTGTCGACGGCGACGTCGAACACGCAGACCAGCGCCCGCCTGAAGACCACGGGGGCGATCCGGGCCGGCGCCATGACGGTGACGGCGAGCGGATCGGACGACAACGCCGCCGTGGCGGTGGCGGGCGCCTACGGCCTCGCCTCGGGCAGCGCGGGCGTGGCGACCAGCACCTCGACCGGGGCGACGCAAGCGAGCCTCGATCCCGGCGCGAACCTCGACCTCACGGCGAATTCCGCCGCGAGCGGCCTGTTCTTCATGGCGGCGAACCACGTCGCCACCGGCAGCGGCCAGGTTCTCACCAGCGCCTACGGGGCGCTGGCGGGCAGCGGTGCGGTGGTGCGCACCACCTTCAGCCACGACACGGCGGCGACCTTCGGGGCCGGCGCGAGCGTGCTCGCCCGCGACATCCAGGCCAGCGCCCAGAACACGGTGCTCAAGCCGCCGCTCGCCCAGGCCAACATCGTCGGCACCACGGGCGGCATCGCGAGCGCCGCCGGCGCCGACAGCCTGACCACCGTCGCGGTGACCGCGACGGTGACCGTGGCGAGCAGCACCGCGGCCAACCCGACGAAGCTCGAGACCGTGGGCGGCGTCTCGGCGCCGGGCGGGATCTCGCTCACGGCGCGGAACCGGATCGACGCCTCCGACAAGGTCACGCTGACCACCGGCGGCGCGATCTCGGGGGCGGGCACGACCTCGACGATCATCGCCAACGCCTTCACGGCGCAGGTGCTGATTGGCGAGAATGCCAGCCTGTTCACGCTCGGCACGCTCACGGCCTCGGCGAACGGCACCGGCCGCGCGAGCACGGTGGCCAATTCGGAGACGTTCGGGGCCGCCACCGTGGCGGCGGGCGCCACTCTGGTGGACCTGCGGCCCGTCAACACCGTCATGGTGGCGCAGGGCGCGGCGATCACCGCCTACGGCGACGTCGACCTCCTGGCCGGCACCGACCTGAAGCAAATCGACGACAGCTACGTCATCTCGGCCCGGACCGACACCTTCGCGGGCAGCGCGATCCCGATCCAGACGATCAAGGCGGACATCACCGTCGTCCAGACCAACACGGTGACGGTCGCCTCCGGCGCCACCGTCGCCACGGCGGGCGACGCCAATCTCTTCACCAACCGCCTCAACACGGTCAGCACCGACGCCAAGGCGAAGGGCACCAACTGGACCACGGCGGTCGCGGGCGCGATCGACAGCGTGCTCGGCGGCAATGCCCAGGCGGTCTATTCCGGCACCGCCAACCAGGGCGGCACCGGCCGCGTCGTCGTCGACGGCACCATCACCACCGGGATTGCGCGCAACATCGCCATCGCCATCGACCAGATGACGGTGGGGGCGGGCGGCGCCACCACCATCACCGGCACCGTGCTGATCAACGATCAGCAGCTCACCGGCGCGGGCAGCCTCGCCGCGGCCGATCCGACCCAGAAGACCTTCTCGCTGACCTCCGGCACCAGCGTCACCCTCAAGCGCGTGCCGATCACCGTCAGCTTCGGCTCGGCCTACGCGCAGAGCGCCCTGATCCAGCAGCTCTACGACGCCCAGGACAAGCTGCAGAACTACGCGCAGAACGCGACGCTGCAGGACTTCTACAACAGCGAAGTCGCGCGCATCGTCGGCGTCCTGCAGAGCCAGGGCCTCGCCGAGATCGTGCGGGACGGCCAGGGCCGCGTGACGGTGCTGCCCATCCAGCGGGAGGTGCCGACCCTGACGATCGGCCGGTTCACCGCCGGCGCGGGCCGCATCAACATCGTGGCGGGCCAGCTCACCGGCGCGGGCGACCTCGACGCCAAGTCCGACACCAAGGTCGCGATCGACAACTACTCGAGCGCCGCGCTGAACATCGGCGGCATCGTGATGCCGGAATCGAACGGCGGCACCTTCTACAACGGCCAGAACGTCACAGGCGTGACCGACCTCGCGGCCAAGCGCAAGGCGATCGCCGACGAGAACGCGCTGCTCTTCCCCGGCCTGCCGGCGTCCAGCGTCGCCTTCGGCACGCTGACGACCGGCGGCGTGGTCTCGCCGAGCAACTACAGCAAGATCACGCTCAGCAACTGGCTCGGCGCGACCGCCATCAACGACGTCCTGGTGCCGGCGCCGTCGCTCAACATCCTCGGCGACATCGTCGCGGTGAATGCCGATCTCACCACGCGCACGCAGACCGGCGGCGACTACACCATCCGCGCCACGATCCGGGTGAAGAACAACATCTCGGAGATCGGCGGCGCCGTCACGATCAAGGACAGGACGATCTACCCCGTCGGCGGCGATCCCTACGGGCAGGTCGCCGGGGCGATCACGGGCGGCGATCCGAACAAGATCGTGGATGCGGGCGATGCCTCGAAGGTGCTGAGCGCCCTCCAGAGCACCGCCTCGGCGCGCCTCGTCGCCAGCGGCAACGTCACCATCAACGCCCAGTTCCTCAACATCAACGGCCTCGTTCAGAGCGGCCGCGACGTCTACACCATCAACATCCTCAAGAATTCGGCAGTCTCGGCCGAGATCGAGCAGATCAAGAACAACCCCTACCGCACGAACGTCATCCAGTCGCTGACGCAGGACGGCTATTCGGCGGTGTTCGACCGTCAGAACAATCGCATCGTGATCAGCGAGATCACGTCGAGCGGCGGCAAGATCGAGCTCACCGGGACGATCGTCAACACGAGCCCGAACCAGGGCGCGATCCGGGCGCTCGGCGGCTTCGCCAGCGTGACGGTGAACAACCAGCTCGACTACGACGTCGTGGTGGCGCGTCTCGACGTGTCGCAGCGCGGCAGCGGCATCATCGACATCACCGATCTCGCCTATGCCAACGCGGCGACCGGTGCCGTCGCGCGCAAGACCCTGCTGACGCAGAAGGCGGACGGCTCGATCACCAGCTACCAAGCCCTGCTCGGGGCGAACGGCGCGGAGATCGGCGGCCACCAGAACGGCGGCGCGATCACCAGCTACACCCCCGGCGCCGGCCTCACGAACGGGAGCGGCACCGCCGAGAGCTTCCGCTACGCCTTCACGGCGGGCCGCGGCGACAAGACCACCTACACCAAGACCTCCGGCACCTCGTCGTGGCTCGGCATCGACGCCTTCGCGGCCGACCCGCCGGACGAGGACAACTACGACACCAAGACGGTGAAGACGGGCGAGCTGGTCCCGAACAGCGCCTATTTCTACCTCGATGCCACGGGCAAGGGCGCCTACAACTACGACTCGCGGGTGACGGTCCCGACCGGCCCGACCGAGGTCAAGGCCGGCCGCAGCTGGACCGAGAGCACGTGGTACGGGAAGAAGACCTATTACCAGGAGCGGATCGCGGTCACCTACACGGAGACCGATGGCACGCACAGCGTGTATGCCAGCTACCCGATCGCGATGGGCTTCATCGGGGCGAGCACGGGCAGCGTCACCATCACCTCGACCGGCGCCGGCCGCGTGCTGCTCGTCGGCGGCATCGCGAACGCCACCGGAACCACGACGATCGTCTCGGGCGGCGCCATCCAGGCGCTGAGCCCCGCCGCAACGGTGTCGGGCGCCATCGTCTCGCTGACGGCAGCCGGCAGCATCGGCCAGGGCACCGGCACCGCGGCCTCCGACCGGGCGCTCACCGTCAACGCGACGAGCGCTCTCTCGGCGACCACGAGCGCGGGCACCATCTACCTGAAGACTTCGGGCGATCTCGCCATCGACCGCGTCACGGCGGGCTCGGGCTACGACGTCACCCTCGTCGCGGGAGGCGACATCACGGCGGCGGCCGGCCGGGCCGGCGCGATCACGGCGGGCAGCCTGACGATCACGGCGGGCGGCAGGGTCGGCGGCGCGACGGATGCCGCCGTCCTGAAGCTCGATACCGGCAGCACCCAGCGCGACCGCGTCACCATCACGGCGACCGGCGAGGTCGGGATCGAGGAGACCCGCGGCGACCTGCGCCTCTACGGCCTCACCACCAGCGGCGACGTCCTCGTGAAGGTCGATGCCGGCAGCCTGCTCAACGTCAACACCCTCGTGGTGCGCGACGAGCGCGTGGAAGCGCAGCTCATCGACGGCGTGTGGAAGGATCTCGCCCTCACCGAGGCCGACGCGAACCGCAAGTTCAACGAGACGCTCGACGCCTACGAGAGCGTCGCCCGGCAGGAATACGCCACCTACTGGCACTACCGGAACCTGCAGGCCGACCCGTCCCGTTACGACCCGACCTACACGTTCCGCTTCGCGGCCGGCTCGGCGGAACTCGCCTCCTATCAGGCGCTCTACCGCCAGCAGGGCCTCGACAAGGGGCTGAGTGGCAGTGCCCTCGACGATGACGTGGCGCTGGCGATCGCGACGCTGGAGGCCTCGCGCACGCTCCAGTACCAGACCCTGAACACGCAGTACGGGAAGTACGGCGACAGCGACGTCGCCGATATCGGCGGCGCCTACGCGACCTACTGGGGCTACCGCGGCCAGCAGGCCGACACGGCGCGCTTCGATGCGGGCTTCGTCGTGCCCGTCGCGCAGGCCGAGCGCGACGCCATCCGCAGCCAGGTTCTGACCTCGACTCTGAGCGGGTCGCTGCTCACCGACTACGTGGCGGCGCAGATCGCCCGGCTCGAAGCCGAGCGCAACGGAGCCTACCAGGATCTCGACGCGGTGTTCGGCAGCCTCGGCAGCAGCCAGGCCGCCGATTTCGGGGCCAAGTACGAGGCGTACTGGACCTATCGCGGCAACCTCGCCCCCGACGGCACCCCGCTCCTCTCGGCCTCGCAGCAGAGCTCCTACGAGGCCCAGTACACCGAGCAGGGCCGCAATGCCGGCAAGACCGGCGCCGACCTCGCGGATTACGTCGCGGCGCAGATCGCCGCCCTTCAGGCGAGCCGCGCGGCCGATTACACGGCGCTCAAGGCGACGTTCGATCGGTTCGGCGACGTCTACAACGCCAACCTCGCCACGAACTACGCCACCTACTGGGCGCAGCGCGCCACGCTGGCGAATGGCAGCGTCCATCTGACCGGCGCGGAACGCGCGAGCGCCACCGCGAGCTTCACCGCGGCCGGCCGCGCGACCTCGCTCGGCGACGCGGCGATCGCGGATGACGTGGCCTCCCGCCTCGCCACGGCCGAAGCCCAGATCAAGGCGGATTATCAGGCGCTGCACGCGCGCTTCGGCGCCCACGGCAACGGCTACGACGCGGCCTACGCCCTGACGCTCCCGGCGGGCGATCAGGCCGACTACGCCACGTATTGGAGCTACCGCAACCAGCAGGCGAATCCCGGCATCTACAACGCGGCCTTCGCGCCGCGCCTCACCGGCGACGCGCTGAATACGGCGCTTGCGAGCTACCGGGCGGACGGCGCCGCCAAGCTCAGGGCCGGCACGCTGACCAGCAGCGCCATCGACGCGGCGGTCGCGAGCCGGGTGTCGCAGCTCTCGAGCCAGCGCACCGCGGACTACGCCAAGCTCGACACGTTCTTCGCGCAGTTCAACCTCGGCACGACGCGGCAGGCGAATCCGCACTTCTTCATCGACCAGACGACGAAGGATGTGATCAATGCCGGCATCAAGCGCTGGACGCAGGACGAGCTGATCAACGCGGTCGGCCAGGGCCTGCTCAAGGAGACGACCAGCACCCAGGTCGACAAGCAGGATCCGGTCATCCGCGGGGCGAATCTGCGCCTCGTGGTCAGCGGCGTCGCCAGCACGGGCGGCCATATCGGCTCGGTCGACGGCGTCACCGTGATCGACCTCACCACGCGGCAGCCCCTGAACCGCGACCAGCTCGTGGCGCTCGGCGCCGCCGAGCGCAGCGACATCGTCTTCCTGACCTCGGCCCCGGTCCAGGCACGCGTCGATTTCGACAATGCCGGCGGCCAGGGCCGGATCACGCGCACGGACGGCCAGGGCTGGGATCCGGCGATCTTCAAGGTCGGCGGCACCCTCTACATCGGCGGCGCGACCCAGAACGCCACCGGCGAGACGCCGACCGTCTACACGATCGCCTCCATCAACCAGGGCGTGATCCTCACCGCGGCGGGCCAGACCTTCACGGCGGAGACCGCCAAGACCATCAGCCTCGGCCAGACCGTCGCGACGGGCGAGGGGCCGCGCACCACCACCTCGATCGCCTTCGGCGCGGACGGCACCCTGACCCGGTCCTCGGGCAGCTTCCTGGATGACGGCTTCAAGGCCGGCATGCTGATCGGCGTCGCCGGAACCCTCGGCGTCACCACTCAGAACCAGACCGGCGCGACGACCTACTACACGGTCGCCTCGGTGACGGCCTCGACCATCACGGTCGTGGAGACCGGGCGGATCAGGGCCGAGGGCGCGCGCGGCGTCGTGGTGTTCCAGTCGGCCTCCGACCCGACCAATCCCGGCAACCTGATCAAGCAGGTGCTGATCCAGGGCCGCAAGGCCATGAACCTCTCGGCCACCGGCACGCTCGACGTCAGCGCCGGCGGGCAGATCTACGTGGGCACCCAGGGCGCCCTGAAGCTCACCTCCGTCGTCTCGACGGGCGGCGACGAGATCCGCATCAAGACGAAGACCGGCATCAGCACCGCTGCTGACGCCAACGGCACCACCGTGCGCGGCGGCAACATCGTGCTCGAAGGCGGCGACGGCGGCGTCGGCGATGCCGCGCGGGTCATCGGCATCGATCTCCAGGGCACGGGCGCGCTCACGGTGCGCACGGCCGGCGACATCCGCGTCACCGAGCGCAACGGCGACCTGAACCTGGAATCCGCCTATTCGCAGAGCGGCAGCGTCTACCTGGTGGCGGAGACCGGCGGGATCCTCGACGCCGTTCACACCGACACCAACAAGATCGTCGCGGCCAACGTCTACCTGAAGGCCAAGGGCGGCAGCATCGGCACCGCCGGCGACCGCATCGAGATGAAGCTCTCCGGCACGGTCCTCGCCTCGGGCCGCGACGGGGTCCATCTCGAGGAGACCGGCACCTCCATGAACGTCCTCGCGGTCACCGCGAGCAACGGAGACGTCACCCTGAAGGCGGCGGTGTCGATCCTCGATGCGGGCGACCTCGTCGATCCGACCAACATCGATTCCGCCCTGAGCAACGACGGCGCGGAATCGCGCCCGGGCGTCAACGTCACGGCGAACGGCGTCACGCTCATCGCCGGCAACACCATCGGCACGGCCGCGAACAACGTCGACATCGACAGCCGCGCGGGCGGCGACCGGCTGGGGGCGGTGAGCGCCCAGACCGTGTTCGGCAACCTCTACCTGAACGAGGTGCGGGGCGACCTCGCGCTCGGCACGGTCGGCACCGGCCGCAGCGGCGTCGCCTTCCTCACGGCGGCGGATGGCAGCATCCTCAACGGGCTCGCGCTCTACGACGATGCCAGCAAGGATCCGGCCGCGACGGCCTCGAACCTGACCTCCGGCAAGGCCTACCTGATCGCCAAGGCCGATATCGGCACGGCCGACAAGCGGATCGTCGCGCGGATGACGGCCGACAACGGCAGCGCCCATGCGGACAGCTACGGCGGCATCGAGGGCTACAGCACCGCCGGCAGCGTCCATCTCTGGAACATCGGCGGCCTGCGCGTCGGCGGCGTCGTCGCCGACACCGCACCCGGATTCCGCGCGGCCGGGACGCTCAGCATCCGCACGTCGAGCCCGCTCACCATCGACAAGGACATCATCTCGGGGGGCGACATCGTCCAGACGGCCGGCGAGACCGGCTCGGCCGGTGACGATCTCACCGTGCTGTCGGGCGTGACGATCTTCTCGACCGGCGGTTCGGTCACGCTCAACGCGGGCGACAACCTCACCATCCAGTCGGGCGCGGTCATCAAGGCCAAGGGCGCGATCACCCTGCGCGGCGACACCAGCGCGTCGGGCGCGTCCGACAACACCGGCGCGATCATCGACCTCAAGGGCAGCTATGTCGGCGCCTCGATCCTGATCGAGGGCGGCAGCAACGGCGACGTCATCCGCCTCGACGGCAGCTTCGCCACCGGCACGCGCAGCATCACCCTCGACCGGGACGGCAAGCCCGTCGAGGGCGCGCTGACCGTCGGCGGCTCCATCACTATCCGCGGCAAGGACGGCGGCGACACCGTCACGCTCGCCGGCGACGTCCGCACCGGCAGCCTCACCATCGACGCGGCCGCGCCGGGGGCGAGCCTCACCGATGCCGACGCCGTGACCCTGTCGGGCACTTACGCGGTGACGGGCGAACTCGCCGTGCTGACCGGCGCGGGCGACGACACGATCAGCCTCACCGGGACCTACGGCTCGGTGGCGGGCGGCGTGATCGGGCTCGGCGCGCTGCGGATCGATGCGGGCGACGGCCGGAACACGATCACGCTCGGCGGCGAGTACAATATCGGCGGGGCGGCGCGGATCGCGGCCGGCTCGGGCGACGATGCCGTCACGCTCACCGGAGCGCTGAAGGCGGGCTCGCTCGCCATCGCGGCGGGCGACGGCACCAACCGGATCGGCCTCGACGGCACCTTCGCGGTTTCGGGCGAAGTCGCGGTGGTCACCGGCGCGGGCGACGACACCATCACCCTCAAGGGCAGCTACGGCTCGATCGCGAACGGCGTCGTCGGTCTCGGCGCGCTGCGGATCGACGCGGGCGCGGGCCGCAACGCGGTCAGCCTCGACGGCGAAGCCCATGTCGACGGCGCGATCGGCATCGCGTCCGGCTCCGGCGCCGACACGGTCACCCTCGCCGGCCGCATCAAGGCGGCGTCCCTGACCATCGATGCGGGCGACGGCGACAACGCGCTCGCGATCGCGGCCGATCTCGACATCGCCGGGGCCCTCGTCCTGCGGACGGGCGACGGCGCGGATGCCATCGCCGTCGACGGCACCGTCCGGGTGGGCTCGCTGGAGATCGCGGCCGGCAGCGGCAACGGCGCGGGATCGGGCCGCAACGACATCCGGCTGACCGGCCTCACCACGGTGGCGGGCGCCCTCTCGATCCGGGGCGGAAGCGGGATCGACACGCTCACCGACGCGCTGATCGTCGCCGGCCTCGTCCAGGCCTCGGCGCGCGTCCAGGCGGGATCGGTGGCGATCGCGCTCGGCAACGGCGCCGGCACGGTCGGCCTCGGCGGCAACTGGACCGTGTCCGGCGCCCTCACCGTCAATACGGGGGCGGATGCCGATACGATCACGGGCGCGGTCTCGGCGAACGGGACGGTGCTGCGGACGGCCACCATCGAGGCCGGCTCGATCGCGATCCGCGCGGGCGCGGGCGACAACGTGATCACCCTCCTCGGCAGCACGGTCGCGGCCTCGACCCTGGCCCTGACGACCCTGGGCGGGCGCGACCGCGTGACCCTGCGCGGGCGCCTGCGTTCGACCGGGACGGACATCGCGCTCGGGGCCGGCGACGACGAACTCGACGCCGCGCTCACCGAGATCGCGGGCAACACCCGCATCCTCGGCCAGGACGGACAGGACCGGATCACCATCACCAGCCTGCCGACCCTGTCGAGCGTCAGCAACGGCCGGCGCGACACCCTCGACATCGACGGCGGCCAGGACACCGACACGGCGCTGGTTCAGCTCGCCGGGACCTCGTCCTACCGGATCAACGTCCACGACAGCGGCGACGCCGATCGCGGCGTCGACACGCTGACGATCCTCGGCACGGATGCGGCCGACACCGTCCTCGGCCGCAAGAACTTCGTCGCCCTGGTCCATCCGAACGCGGACGGCACCTATCCGGCCGACGCGGCGGTGGAGCGCATCAACGTCGACGCCTCGCTCAACGGCCGCATCGTGGTCGAGGCGGGGCTCGGCAACGACCGCTTCTATATGGACGACGACGCCGCGCTGATGACCCTCGACGGCGGCGCGGACGACGACTTCTTCCAGATGGGGCAGGTCTTCGCGACGCCGCGCGACGTCGCCAACGGCCTCCTCGCCGAAGACGCCTTCGACACGGTGCAGCTCTCCTTCGGCGGCTACCTGTCCAAGGGCAATTCCGTGCCGATTGTGATCTACGGCGGCACCGGCAATGACGTCTTCCAGATCTACTCGAACAAGGCCGACCTGCGCCTCGACGGCGAGGATGGCGACGACGAGTTCGTGATCCGCGCCTTCGCGCTTGCCAATAACGGCAAGATCAAGGTCAACGCGGGCGGCGGAAACGACAAGATCGAGTACAACATCAACGCGCCGGTCGACATCGACGGCGGCAGCGGATTCAACCGGGTGGTGGCGCTCGGCACCGAGTTCGCCGACACCTTCGTGGTGACGAAGGACGGCGTCTACGGGGCCGGTCTCTCGATCAAGTTCAGCAACGTCCAGGCGGTCGAGGTGGACGGCCTGGAGGGCGACGACACCTTCTACGTGCTCTCGACGGCGGCGGGCGTCGTCACGACCCTGATCGGCGGGCTCGGCAGCGACACCTTCAACGTCGCGGGCGACGTCTCGGGCGAGGTGATCTCGCGCGACGCCAAGAGCAACTCGGCGCTGATCAACCACACCGTGTCGAGCGACGACAAGCGCTTCGACGGCCTGTTCGTCGCCGGCGTCAACGCCACGGTCGCGACGGCCGAGGGGCAGGCGATCGGCGATGGCGGTGGCCTGACCGTCCGCGAGGACAGCGCCGAGACCCGGCCGAACCAGGCGGGCAGCCGCGTCGCCACCTACACGGTGGCCCCGCCGCCGCCGGCCACGACCAAGCTCACGGCGGCGGATGTGGCGGTCGTCACCGTCTCGGCGGCGCAGGCCTCCGCGCAGATGCGCGGGCTCGCGGGCGGCGCCGGCACGATCGAGGTCTCGGCCGACGGCGTCACCTATGCGGACAGCCTGACGCTGCGCGTCACGACGGTCTCGGACGGGGCCGGGGGCTACGTCTGGGCGCCGGCCCGGACGGTCTTCGTCCGCGCGAAATCCGACACGGCGGCCGAGGGCGACCAGAAGATCGCGATCGGGCACTCGGTCCTCAGCTCGAACGCCGAGGTCAACGGCGCCGTCCTGCGCACCACGCTCGTCACCGTGATCGATGACGACAAGCCGGGCCTGATCATCACGCAGACCGATGGCGAGACCACGGTCCTCGAAGGCACCAAGCCGCAGCAGACGGACAGCTACACGGTCGTCCTCAACAATCCGCCCCGGGCCGGCGAGACCGTCACCGTGGCGCTGTCCGCGAACAGCGGCCGCATCCGGCTGACCCGGGCCGATGGCAGCGCCCTGCCGGTCGACACGAACAGCGATGCCGTCCTGACCTTCACGGCGGCGAACTGGGCCATCGGCCAGACCGTGCTCGTCTCGGCCCCGCCGGACGGTCAGGTCCAGAACCGCGAGACCGTGCAGATCACTCACAGGGTGACGAGTTCGCTCGGCGCGGCCGGCTTCTTCGGCGGCATGACCGAGACGCCGGTGGTCAACGTCGCGGTCGTGGACGGGAACTCGGCCGGCGTGCTGGTGCGCCCGGCCGCCACGGGCGTCGTCGTCACCGACACGCAGACCTCCTATTACGACATGGTGCTGACGACGCCGCCGACGGCGGCGGTGACGGTGACCCTGGCCGGCGACGGCCAGACCATCCTGTCGAGCAGCGATCCGCGCTTCACCGCGGCGGCGGGCGGGCGGCCCGCGAGCGTGACCTTCGGCCCGAACGACTCCGACACGCCGATCCGGATCACGGTCGCGCGCGATCCGAACGGCGCCAAGACGCAGAGCGACCTCAAGACCTTCTCGCGCCAGCCGCACGACGTCGGCGGCATCCAGGGCCCGCTGGTGCTCGAGGGCGGCACCGGGCCGCAGAATCGCGGCCTCCAGCAGCCGATCACCCTGCCGGGCGAGACGAACGCCCCGGTCTCGCGGGCCATCGCCACGAACGGCAAGCCCGATCTCGACCAGCTCGTCGTCTCCAACGACTCGGTGCAGACCAACGTCACGGGCGTGCTCACGGCCGACCATATCGGCGGCCTCGGCATGTCCACGCAGGACATCGTCACGGGCAGCACGACCTATCGCGGCGGCATCACCTATGCCGGCATGGGCTCGGTCCAGGTGCTGCTCGGCGAGGGCGACGACAGCGTCACGGTGGCGGGCACCGCGGCGGGAACCCTCACCGAGATCCATGGCGGCGGCGGCGCCGACACCCTGACGGTGACCGGCTCCACCGGCCCGCTCGCCCTGTTCGGCGACACCTCGGCCGATAACAGCCGCTACGATTCGACGCCCGGAAACCCGACCGGGCGGGCCTATGCATTCCGTCCGGAGGGCTCGACCCGCATCGACGGCCGCCCGGTCAGCCTCGACGACCGGATCGACGCCTCCGGCGCGACCGGCATCGTCGTGATCGACGGCGGCGCGGGCGACGACGTCCTGATCGGCGGCACGGGCCGCAACATCATCGCGGGCGGCGCTGGCGATGACACGATCACCGGCGGACCCTCCGCCGACCTGATCCTGGGCGATTCCGCCTTCGACCTCGCGGTCGCGACGCGGATCCTGACCATCGACGACACCGGCCGGGCCGGCGCGGACACGATCGACGCCAAGGCCGGCGCCAACGTGGTGATCGGCGATCACGGGCAGATCCATCAGGACGGGCTCGCCACGCCGCAGGTCTTCCTGGACGGCACGCACGTCCTCAGCCGGGCCGTCTCGACCAACACGGCCGCGGGCGGGGCCGACATCATCACCACGACCTCGGGTGACACCGTCATCCTCGGCGGCGCGGGCGCGGACCGGATCACGGCCGGGGCGGGCAACCACGTCATCTTTGGCGACAACGGTGACGCCGTCTTCACGAACGGCATCCTGACGAGCATCGCCAGCCTGTCGGGGGCGATCGGCGGCGACGACCAGATCACGGCGCAGGACGGGGATTCCGTCATCGTCGGCGGCGCCGGTTCGGACCGGATCGGCGTCGGCAAGGGCACGCAGGTCATCCTCGGCGATACCGGCGAGGCGACCTTCACCCTGGTCGACGGCGGGCGGGCCCTCTCCGCCGTCAAGACCCGGGACGGCGAGGCTGCGATCGGCGGCGGCGACGTCATCGCGGCGGCGGAGGGCGGCACCACCATCCTGGGCGGCGCGGGCGCGGACACGATCACGGTCGGCAGGGGCCGGCACGTGGTGCTCGGCGACAGCGGCAGCGCCACCTTCGCGAACGGGCTGATCGCCGGCATCACCGCGACCGCCACCGACACCGGCGGCGCCGACGCGATCACGGCCGATGACGGCGATACCACCATCATCGGCGGCTTCGGCGGCGACGCGATCATGGTGGGCAAGGGCAACCACGTCATCCTCGGCGACAGCGGCGCGGCCGCGTTCGCGGCGGGCCTCCTGGCCAGCATCGAGTCGATCGATCCGGGCATCGGCGGCGCCGACACCATCAAGGCGCAGGACGGCAGCTCGACCATCCTCGGCGGCGCGGACGCGGACCGGATCACGGTCGGCCGCGGCACGCAGGTGGTGCTCGGCGACAGCGGCAGCGCCACCTTCGCGGCGGACCTGATCGCCACCGTCACCTCGCTCGCCAGCGGCATCGGCGGCGCCGACACCATCACGGCCGACGACGGCGACGTGACGATCATCGGCGGCTTCGGCGGCGACACCATCACGGCGGGCAAGGGCAACCGCGTCATCCTGGGCGACAGCGGCAAGGCCACCTTCACGGCCGGCCTCGCGGACCATGTCGAGTCGATCGACTTCGGGACCGGCGGCGCCGACACCATCACGGCCGCTGACGGCAACGACGTCATCCTGGGCGGCGCCGGCAGCGACGCGATCACCACCGGCGCGGGGGATCACGTCATCCTCGGCGACGGCGGGCGCGCGGATTTCGCGGTCGGCATCACGAGCGGTGCGGCCGCCACGGCCACCCGCACCCGCGTGGAGACCCTGGCGGCCGAGATCGGCGGCGCGGACAGGATCGTCTTCGGCACCGGCCGCAACGTCGTGCTCGGGGGCGCGGGCGGCGACAGCATCGAGGGGAAGGACCGGGGCGCCGTCATTCTCGGCGACAACGGCATCGTCAGCTTCGACGCGAGCGGCACCATCCTGCGCGCGGTCACGGCGTCGGCCGAGATCGGTGGCGACGACGTCATCGCGGCGGGGAACGGCGACAACGTCGTGATCGGCGGCGCCGGGCGCGACCGCATCACCCTCGGCGACGGCACCAACGTCGTGCTCGGCGACGGCGGACAGGCGGATTTCGAGGGCGGACAGGTCGTCGCGATCACCAGCATCGCGCCCGCGATCGGCGACGGCGACACCATCGCGCTCGGCCAGGGCCGCACCCTGGTGATCGCGGGCGCGGGCGCCGACACGGTCACGGGCGGCGACGGGCACAACGTCATCCTGGGCGATGCCGGCCGCGCCACCCTCACGGCCGCCGGCCTGCCGGTTCTCGTCGAGACCACCGACGATTCCGTGAGCGGCGCCGACCGGATCCTCGTCGGCGACGGCGGCAGCCTCATCCTCGGCGGTTCGGGGGCCGACACGATCACCGGCGGCCATGGCCGCACCATCGTCCTCGGCGACAACGGCCAAGTGCAGTTCGATGAACTGCGATTCGATGAACTCGGCCGGGTGCTGACGGCGGTGACGACCGCCCCGATGGCGGGCGGGGCCGACACCATCACCCTCGGCGACGGTGGCGGCATCGTGATCGGCGGCGTCGGTGCCGACCGGATCGTCACGGGGCGCGGCGACGACGTCATCATCGGCGACGACGGCAGCCTCGGCTTCGCGGACGGCGTCCTCGTCCTGGCCCGCAGCCTCGACTCCCTGCTCGGCGCGGGCGACCGCATCGAGGCGGGCGACGGCGACAACGTCGTGATCGGCGGCGCGGGTGACGACGCGATCGCGGCGGGGGCGGGCGCGGACACCGTCCTCGGCGATGACGGCCGGGTGCAGTTCCGGGCCGGCATCCTGGTGCGCGTCGAGACCCAGAACACGAGCGTGTCGGGCAACGACGCGATCGCGGTCGGCGACGGGCGCAACGGGGTGTTCGGCGGCTCGGGTTCCGACACGATCACCGCGGGGGCCGGCGACGACGTGGTCTTCGGCGACAACGGCGCGATGGATTACGCCCTCGGCCTGCGCGCCGAGGCGACGAGCGACCGCAGCGGCGGCGCGGCGGACTGGATCGTGACCGGGGCGGGCGCCGACATCGTGCTGGGCGGCCTCGGCGGCGATGCCATCGAGGCCGGCAAGGACGACGCCGATGCCGACATCGTGCTCGGCGACAACGGCCACCTGACCTTCGATGCGCAGGGCCGGGTGACCCAGGCCGAGAGCCTCGATCCGAGCCTCGGCGGCGACGACGCCATCGAGGCCGGCGACGGCGACAATGTGGTGATCGGCGGCGTGGGCGCCGACACGATCGCGGCGGGGGCGGGCGGCGACGTGGTGGTGGGCGACAACGGCTACGCGGTGTTCGCGGCCGGGATCCGCCGGGAATTCGGCAGCACCGACCCGACGGCGGGCGGAGACGACGTGATCAACGCCGGCGACGGCGACAACCTCGTCATCGGCGGGGTGGGCGCCGACAGCATCGCTCTCGGCATCGGCCGCGACATCATCCTGGGCGACGACGGCGTGGTGCGCTTCGATGCGGCCGGAGTGGTGACGGAGGTCGCGAGCCTCGATCCGCGCAGCGGCGGGGACGACGTGATCGAGGCCGGGGAGGGTGACAACATCGTGGCCGGCGGAGCCGGCCGCGACCAGATCACGACCGGGCGTGGGGCCGACGTGATCCTGGGCGACGCGGGCGAGGCGGGCTTCACGGCCGGCCGTCCGGTGCGGATCGCCACGACCGATCCGCGCTCGGGCGACGACGACCGCATCGAGGCGGGCGAGGGCGACAACGTGGTGCTGGGCGGCGCGGGCCGCGACGTCGTCACGGCGGGTTCCGGCGCCGACGTGGTGCTGGGCGACAACGGCGTCGTGCGCTTCCAGGCGGACGGCAAGCGGGAGCTGGTGCGCTCGACCGATCCGGAGATCGGCGACGCGGACGTGCTGAGCCTCGGCGACGGCGACAACCTCGTGATCGGCGGGGCGGATTCCGACAGCATCACCACCGGACAGGGCCGCGACGTGGTGCTGGGCGACAACGGCACCATCACTTTCCTCGCCGGAATCATCGCGGAGGTCGCCAGCGACCGCAGCGGCGGCGCGGCGGACCGGATCGTGACCGGGGCGGGCGCCGACATCGTGGTGGGCGGCCTCGGCGGCGATGCCATCGATGCCGGCAAGGACGACGCCGATGCCGACATCGTGCTCGGCGACAACGGCCACCTGACCTTCGATGCGCAGGGCCGGGTGACCCAGGCCGAGAGCCTCGATCCGAGCCTCGGTGGCGACGACGCCATCGAGGCCGGCGACGGCGACAACGTGGTGATCGGCGGCGTGGGCGCCGACACGATCGCGGCGGGGGCGGGCGGCGACGTGGTGGTGGGCGACAACGGCTACGCGGTGTTCGCGGCCGGGATCCGCCGGGAATTCGGCAGCACCGACCCGACCGCGGGCGGAGACGACGTGATCAACGCCGGCGACGGCGACAACCTCGCCATCGGCGGGGTGGGCGCCGACAGCATCGCTCTCGGCATCGGCCGCGACATCGTGCTGGGCGACGACGGCGTGGTGCGCTTCGATGCGGCCGGAGTGGTGACGGAGGTCGCGAGCCTCGATCCGCGCAGCGGCGGGGACGACGTGATCGAGGCCGGGGAGGGCGACAACATCGTGGTCGGCGGGGCCGGCCGCGACCAGATCACGACCGGGCGTGGGGCCGACGTGATCCTGGGCGACGCGGGCGAGGCGGGCTTCATGGCCGGCCGTCCGGTGCGGATCGCCACGACCGATCCGCGCTCGGGCGACGACGACCGCATCGAGGCGGGCGAGGGCGACAACGTGGTGCTGGGCGGCGCGGGCCGCGACGCCGTCACGGCGGGTTCCGGCGCCGACGTGGTGCTGGGCGACAACGGCCTCGTGCGCTTCCAGGCGGACGGCAAGCGGGAGCTGGTGCGCTCGACCGATCCGGAGATCGGCGACGCGGACGTGCTGAGCCTCGGCGACGGCGACAACCTCGTGATCGGCGGTGCGGGTTCCGACAGCATCACCACCGGACAGGGCCGCGACGTGGTGCTGGGCGACCTCGGTCAGGCGGATTACGACGGTGAGGGGCTGCTCCGGCAGGTGCTCTCCACCGAGACGGGTCTCGGGGGCAGCGACACCATCGCGGCCGGCGACGGCGACGATGTCGTGCTCGGCGGCTTCGGGACCGACACGATCACCTCCGGCGCGGGCGCCGACGTGGTGCTGGGCGACAGCGGCCGCATCGATCTCGCGGGTGGCGTGCTCACGCTCGTCCAGAGCCTCGATCCGAGCCTGGGCGCGGCGGATGCCATCACGCTCGGCGACGGCGCCAAGACCGTGATCGGCGGCGCCGGGGCGGACACGGTCGGTGCGCGCGACGGCGACAGCGTGGTCATCGGCGATGCGGGTCTGGTGCGGTTCGCGGCCGGCCGGGTGGCGCATGCCGAGACCGGCGACGTCACGGTCGTCGGCGACGATGCGGTGACGCTGGGCGCCGGCAACGCGGTGGTGCTGGGCGGCTCGGGATCCGACACGATCGGCCTCGGCAACGGCCGCTCGGTGGTGCTGGGCGACAACGGCACGGTGGAATTCGACGCGCAGGCGCGCGCCAGCGTGATCACCGCGACGAGCCCCGAGCTGGGCGCGCGCGACCTGATCACGATCGGCGACGGTGGCAGCGTGGCGATCGGCGGCGCGGGTGGCGACCGCATCGAGGTCGGCGCGGGCGCGAACCTGATCCTGGGCGATGCGGGAACGGTGACGCTGGCCGCCGATGGGCCGGTGGCGGCGCGCACGCTGAGCCCGTCGGTGGGCGGAGCGGACGACATCCGGGCGGGCACGGGCGCCAACATGGTGCTGGGCGGTGCGGATGCGGACGTGATCACCACGGGCGCGGGCCGGGACGTGATCCTGGGCGACGCGGGCGAGGTGACGTTCGACGCGGCGGGTCTGCCGGTCGAGATCCGTGCGACGGATACGGGGATCGGCGGCGGCGACACGATCGCGGCCGGGGAGGGCGACAACATCGTTCTCGGCGGCGTCGGTGCCGACACGATCACGCTGGGGACCGGGGCCGACATGGTTCTGGGCGACAGCGGGCGGGTGATCCTGGCCGCAGGCGTAGTCACGCGGGTCGAGAGCCTGGATCCGGGCGTGGGCGGTGACGACGCGATCGATGCAGGTGACGGCGACAACCTCGTGATCGGCGGTGCGGGCTCCGACAGCATCACCACCGGCCGCGGCCGCGACGTGGCGCTGGGCGACAACGGCACCATCACTTTCCTCGCCGGAATCATCGCGGAGGTCGCCAGCGACCGCAGCGGCGGCGCGGCGGACCGGATCGTGACCGGGGCGGGCGCCGACATCGTGGTGGGCGGCCTCGGCGGCGATGCCATCGATGCCGGCAAGGACGACGCCGATGCCGACATCGTGCTCGGCGACAACGGCCACCTGACCTTCGGTGCGCAGGGCCGGGTGACCCGGGCCGAGAGCCTCGATCCGAGCCTCGGCGGCGACGACGCCATCGCGGCCGGCGGCGGCGACAACGTGGTGATCGGCGGCGTGGGCGCCGACACGATCGCGGCGGGCGCGGGCGGCGACGTGGTGGTGGGCGACAACGGCTACGCGGTGTTCGCGGCCGGGATCCGCCGGGAATTCGGCAGCACCGACCCGACCGCGGGCGGAGACGACGTGATCAACGCCGGCGACGGCGACAACCTCGCCATCGGCGGCGTGGGCGCCGACACGATCGCGGTCGGCACCGGCCGGGACATCATCCTCGGCGACGACGGTCAGGTGACCTTCGCGGGCGGCTTGCGGGCGCTCGCGGCGAGCCTCGATCCGCTCGTCGGCGGGGACGACCACATCACCGGCCGCGACGGCGACAAGGTGGTGATCGGCGGCGCCGGCAACGACGCCATCACCCTCGGCAACGGCGATGTCGTCGTGCTCGGTGACAACGGTTCGGCGCGCTTCGCGGCCGGAATCCGTGCGGAGGTGAGCAGTTCCGATCCGATCTCGGGCGGCCGCGACACGATCGTGACTGGCGATGGCAACGCGGTGGTGCTCGGTGGCGTCGACCGCGACGCAGTGACGACCGGCGCGGGCGCCGACATCATCCTGGGCGACGACGGCGTGGTGCGCTTCGATGCGGCCGGAGTGGTGACGGAGGTCGCGAGCCTCGATCCGCGCGGCGGCGGGGACGACGTGATCAAGGCCGGGGAGGGCGACAACATCGTGGTCGGCGGAGCCGGCCGCGACCAGATCACGACCGGGCGCGGGGCCGACGTGATCCTGGGCGACGCGGGCGAGGCGGGCTTCACGGCCGGCCGTCCGATGCGGATCGCCACGACCGATCCGCGCTCGGGCGACGACGACCGCATCGAGGCGGGCGAGGGCGACAACGTGGTGCTGGGCGGCGCGGGCCGCGACGTCGTCACGGCGGGTTCCGGCGCCGACGTGGTGCTGGGCGACAACGGCCTCGTGCGCTTCCAGGCGGACGGCAAGCGGGAGCTGGTGCGCTCGACCGATCCGGAGATCGGCGACGCGGACGTGCTGAGCCTCGGCGACGGCGACAACCTCGTGATCGCCGGTGCGGGTTCCGACAGCATCATCACCGGACAGGGCCGCGACGTGGTGCTGGGCGACCTCGGTCGGGCGGATTACGACGGTGAGGGGCTGCTCCGGCAGGTAATCTCCACCGACACCGGCACGGGCGGCGATGACGCGATCACGGCCGGCGACGGCGACACCCTCGTGGTCGGCGGCATGGGCTCCGACCGCATCGTCACCGGCGCCGGTGCCGACGTGATCCTGGGCGATGCCGGGAGGGCGACCTTCGCGTCGGGCATTCTCGCCTCGACCGCCACGATCGACGCCGAGACGGGCGGCGGCGACACCATCACGGCCGGCGAGGGCGACAACGTCGTGCTCGGCGGCGCCGGCTTCGACACGATCGCTACCGGCGCGGGGGCGGACTTCATCCTCGGCGACAACGGCGCCGCCGACTTCGTCACCGTCGCCGGCGTCCGCGCGCTGCGCCGCCTGCAATCCGCTGACCCGCTCGCGGGCGGCGCGGACCGGATCGATGCCGGGGCCGGCAACGACTTCGTGGCCGGCGGTACGGATGCCGACACCATCCTGGGCGGCGAGGGCCACGACCGGCTGTTCGGCGACCACGCGCTCTACGACACGGCCCTGCCGGTGAACCAGCGCGGCATCTCCCTCTTCACGGGAGCGGACGAGGCCGGCGGTAACGACGAGATCCACGGCAATGCCGGCGACGACGCGATCTTCGGCGGCCAGGGCGACGACCGGCTGCTCGGCGACGAGGGCGACGACGACATCATCGGCGGCTCGAACGTGGTCGGCGCGGCGGACGGGGCCGACGTCATCGCGGGCGGTGCCGGTGCGGACGTGATCCTGGGCGACAACGGCGTCATCACCCGCCACGTCCTCGTGGACGACCTGAAGGCCGTCGCGTGGCTGCGCGACCCGGCGCCGTTCGACTCCGTGCGGCGCGCGGTCATGCCCTTCGATCTCATCGACGGGACTGGCGGGAACGACGTCATCACGGGCGACGATGGCGACGACCAGCTGTTCGGCCAGCGCGGCGACGATCGGATCGAGGGTGGCACCGGCGACGACGCGATCGTCGGCGGCCTCGGGGCGGATTCCCTGAGCGGCGGCGCGGGCCGGGACGTCATCCTGGGGGATGTGGGCCGGATCGTGCGCGCCTACCGGCCGGACGGTTCCGCCCTGCTCGACAGCGACGGAAGCTGGCACCGGGACGTGGTGCTGGAGGAGGCCGGCACCGTCACGGCCGCGATGCGGATGGAATCCCGCGATGCCGTCGATCTCACCCTGCGGATCGAGGCGCTCGCCAAGTCCGACCTGCTCCTCGCGACGGGCGCGAGCGACGCGGCGGGCGGGACGATGCTCACCGCGAACGGCCGCTTCGACACCGCGGTGCTGGCGGTATCGCTGGCGGCGGCCGCCAACGACGTCATCGACGGCGGCGACGGGAACGACGTCCTGTTCGGCCAGCGCGGAGACGACACCATCCGCGGCGGCGCGGGCGACGATCTGATCTTCGGCGATCGGGCGTCGAACGCCGCGGAGACGGTCTCGGACCTGCCGACCATCGTGAACGCGGTCCGGCTCATCGGCGCGGCGGAATCCGCCGGGCTCGACCTGCCGCTCGGCGGCGCGGTCGTGGTCCCGGCGGCGAACCTCCTGCCGGAAGTGCTCAACGCGAGCGCGCCGCGCATCACCGCCTATCCGAATCTCGCCGGCGCGCTCGGCGACATCGCGGGGGCCGGTCCGGTGCGCCGGAGCGACGGCGCGGCGCTCACCGTCTACGCAGCGGTGGTGCCGAACCTCGTCGACACGCGGGGCGTCCTGCCTGGGAACGATTCCATCGACGGCGGCGTCGACGCCGACACGATCTATGGCGACGACGCCCAGATCTTCACCCTCGACGTGACACGCTACGCCGCGCTCAACGGCCGGATCGACGCGGTGACGCTCGCCATGCAGCAGCTGCTGGAGATGCTCGACAGCTTCGCCTCCGGCGTCGACATGACCGACCACGCCAGGGGCATCCGCTCGCCCGAGGAGCTGCGCTTCGGCAACGACTCCATCGCGGGCGGTGGGGGCGCCGACACCATCGTCGGCGATCAGGCCCGGATCGTGGTCCGCGGCCGGGGACCGCTCGACGACCTGTCCCTCGCCTCGGCCACGGCGCTCGCCGATTTCCTCGGCGACATGCGCTGGGTGGTCTCGGACCTCACCGCGACCGTGAGCCGGGCCCGCGAATTCGTCGCCGCCTCGATGGCGACGATCTCGACCGCGCTGGCGGACTTCCGGACGCCGCACCACCTCGTGCTCGGAAACGACGTGATCGATGCCGGCGACGGCGACGATCTCGTGGTGGGCGACAACCTGATCATGGTGCAGGCGGGCGTCGCCCGCACCAATGCCGAGCTCGACCCGCTCACCTGGGAGCAGGCCGCGGCGGTGAACGCCGTGCTCGTCGCCAAGGCGGCGGCGCAGGATGCGGCGCTCGCAGCCCATCTCGCCGCGAACCATCCGGCCGACCTCGCCGCGAAGGCCACCGTCGAGATCGTGTTCGGCAACGGCCAGGGCTACGCGCTCGACATCGGCAACGACCGCATCGCGGGCGGTCCCGGCAGCGATGTGCTGGTGGGCGACACGGCCCTCATCCAGCTCCCCGTCGAGGGGACGAGCGACGGCGGCGCCACCACGTCCGACTCCCTCGCTGCCGACCGGATCCAGGTTCTCGCCCGGCTCTTCGCCGGCACGACCAGCCCGTTCTCGTGGAACGGCTCGACCCTCGGCACGGGCGTGCTCTTCAGCGCGGCAACGAGCGGGTGGGGACCGGACGGCCGGCACTATTCCCGCGACCCGGGCGCCGTGCTGATCAACCACGACGTGATCGACGGAGGCGCGGAGGCGAACCGGATCTTCGGCGCGACCGTGATGCTGGTTCCCGCCCTCGACGCGGCCGGGCGCCTCGTCGGTCCCAACGCCCTCTACGCGATCGCGCCCGGCCCGGTCGGGCTGGCGCAGGGCGCGGTCACCCTCGGGATGGGCGGAGCGAGCCTCGGCTTCATCGGTGCGGCCGGCTCGCCGACCACCATGCTGAGCTACGCCAACGGCACGGCGGTGGCGGGCCGGCACACGAGCGGCGCGTTTGCTGCCTACACCCAGGCCTACTGGGGCATGCCCGGCCTCGGCACCGCCTACGGCCTCTACCCCTATGCGAGCTACACCTTCGGCTCGCCGCCCGGGGCGGCCGGCTTCTTCCCGTGGGGCTACCAGTATCCCTTCGCCAACAACCCGCATCCCGGGAAGAAGGCTCTGCTGGCGTGGTACGACGCGACCATGGCGGCGACCGGCTGGCTCGGCGGCGCGAGCTGGGGCGGCACCATCACCTATCCGTTCCTGAACAACCCGCATCCCGGAAAGAAGGCGGTGCTGGCGTGGTACCGCGGGGTGATGGCACAGGCGCCGTGGCTGACGCTGGAGCAGATCGGCGCGATCATGAGCGGGACGGCGCCGTCCTACCGCGCGGGCGGCGACGAGATCACCGGCGGCACCGGTTACACGTTCCTCGGCGTCTACAAGAAGACCGCCTACTGGAGCTTCGATGCCGGGGTCACGCTGCCCGGCCAGGGCGCGCCGGGCGCGAGCCTGCTCGCGGCGCAGGTCGCGGCGGAGACCCCGATCCGGGGGTTCGCGCACAAGCCCCTGAATCCCACCGATGTCATCCGGACCATCCGGGACACGGGCATCGTCATCCACGTCGACCCGTCCGAGCGGACGGCGAAGGGGCGGTACACGACCTACGTCTTCGACGAGGAGAGCGGCAACCTCGAACCGAAGGCCGACGCCGGAGACGTGATGTTCCTCTGAGCATCATTCGCCCAATACCAGCGGTCATCGAACATGACCGCTGGTTCCGTTCTCGAATGTCCGCGAAATCTCCGACTTGGCGCTGAAATTTCGAGATGGCCCAACGGACCGGTGCGTCAGCATCTCGGGCCGTTGGTAGACGTGGTGGCGAGTTCGGCGGCGAAAATCCGGGAGCAGGAATTCAAGCAGAATCGCGTGGGGCGGCTTCTGCTGAGGCGCGCGGGCGGGATCCCCGTGAAGCGCCTATCGGGTGAGGATCCGGGCCGCGGTCTTGGTGGTTGCGACCGCCTCCGAGATGCCGGCCACCGAGCCGGAGATCACCCGCATGTTCTCCGCGATCAGGGTCACCGCACCCGCCGCGCTCTGCATGTTCGCCGACAGGTCGCGCGTGACCGCGCTCTGCTCCTCCACCGCCGTGGCCGTGCTGGTCACGTGCTCCAGCATGGTGCCGAACGAGTGCTGGATCGCCTCCAGCGACGTCACGACCTGCTCGGAGATGGCCTGCACGTTGCCGATCTCGGCCGAGATCTGCGCGGTCGCCTGCGAGGCTTGGTTGGCGAGACTCTTGACCTCCTGGGCCACCACCGCGAAGCCGCGGCCCGCCGCGCCCGCCCGTGCCGACTCGATCGTGGCATTGAGCGCCAGGAGGTTGATCTGGTTCGCGATCGTCTGGATCAGCCCGACGATCCCGCTCATCGCGATCGTGGCCGTCGACAGGCTCCGCGTGACCCCGCTCGCGGAGTGCACCTGCTGATGCGTCCGGTCGATCACGAAGCGGGCCTTGGCCATGGTCTCCGAGATCTCGGTCACCGACGCGGCGAGTTCCTCCGCGGCCGCCGCCATGGTCTGAACGGCCTGCGACGTCGCGCCTGCGGCCTCGCCCGCGCCGCCCGCCTCCCGGGTCGTGCGCCCGACCGCGCCTTCGATCTCGCCGAAATTCTGCTCGATGAGGCGCCTGAACTCGCCGAGCAGCCTCACCTGGGCGGTGATGTCGGTGGCGAACTTCACCACCTTGTAGGGCCGGCCGCCGGCATCCAGGATCGGGTTGTAGGACGCCTCGATCCAGATCTCGCGTCCGCCCTTGCCGAGCCGCCGGTACTGCCCGGCTTGGTACTCGCCCCGCCGCAGGCGCGACCAGAATTCAGCGTAGTCCGGGCTCGCCTTCAGGGCCGGATCCACGAACAGGCTGTGGTGCCGGCCGGCGATCTCGGCCATCGCGTAGCCGACCGCCCTCAGGAAATTGTCGTTGGCATCGAGCACGCGGCCATCGAGATCGAAGGTGATGACCGCCTGCGACTTGCGGATGGCGTCGATCTGGCCCTTGCGGTCGGCATCCTCCAGCCTCTGACGGGTGACGTCGGTGGCGAACTTGATGACTTTGTGGAGCTTGCCGGCACGGTCGCGGATGGGATTGTAGGTGGCCTCGATCCAGATCTCGCGGCCGTCCTTGGCGATCCGCTTGAACTGGCCGGCATGGAACTCGCCACGCCGGAGCGTGGCCCAGAACTCGGCATAGGCCGCGCTGGCGCGATAGGCCGGCTCGACGAACAGGTCGTGGTGCCGGCCCTCGATCTCGGACAGGTCGTAACCGACGGCGGCAAGGAAGTTCGCGTTGGCGGTGAGGATCGTCCCGTCGCGATCGAACTCGATGACGGCCTGGGAGCGGTCGAGCGCGGCGAGCTTTGTCATGGCCTCCGCAGCGGCCCGCTTCATCCGTCCGAACATGGTCAGCCCCCCGCAGCACGCATCGGAAAAGCCGCACATGCCGCGCGCAGTCCGGGTGGATCGCCGGGTCAGCAGCTTTTGCAACCCATGGATGAGTCGGAAGGCCTAAAATTTCGCGAACACAACCGATCCGGATCGTGGCTGCCCGGAAAGCCGGCATCGGCCTTCGCCGTCCGGCTCTCCGCTGCGCGATGCGCCATCGGGCTCCGCTCAGCGCCGCAGGGCCCGCGTATCCGGTCGCCGCATCCAGCCGGGTTCGGAACCCCTGCACGGGATCCCGCGAGGCCAGCCAGGTCGGCCGGCGTCAGTTGAGACGCTGGCGCCGTTCGGCCCGCGCCAGCTCGCCCACTTCGCGGCCCAGCTCCAGCAGCAGCATGTCGATGAGCTTCAGCAGGAAGGGATTGTCAGCCTCGACGATGGTGTCACGCACCGACAGGCACAGATCGGCCGCCCGTTCGAGCGGATGATGAGCCTGCGGGGTCACCTCGCCCGCGAAGGACTCCCCGTCGAGCTTGCGGTTGGTGATGTCGATGATGATGCCGCGGCTGCGCAGGGGCCGGCCGACCGCGTCGTGATAGAACTGGCCGCGCGCCAGCACCCAGCGCACGTCGCCCCCTTGCGAGCAGGTACGGTACTCCGCAATGAGCAGGCCGGAGCGCTCGGTGGCGTCGGCGATGTACGGCACCACCCACTCGCGATCCTGCGGATGGATGCCGTCCGTATAGTGCTCCAGCGGCAAGCCGGCCTTCGACTGCTCGGGATCGACGCCGAACAGGCGTGCCAGCACGTCATCGGTGTAGAGGCGGTTGGCCGGGATGTCCCAATCCCAGGTGCCTACCGATTCCGCTGTCATCAGCTCGCTGAGGGGATTCACCCCCGCGTCGAGTGTGTAATCCGAGCCCGGCATCGATGCCCTCTCACCCCGCCTTGGCACAACCGCCGGTCGTTCCGGTCTGTTTCCCGGATCCGGCTCGTAACGTGAAAACGCAAGCGGGATCAATAGCTTTGATTGTATGCAATCCTCGGTACTGTGACGCTGCATCCGTGTTATTGTGCCGGCGCCACACCGCGGGCTGGCTGCGCCGAGGAGAAGCTGATGACCAAGCGCGAGCGTCATTCGGACGATCCTGGCTGTCGTCTCAATGCATCTGCGAAGGATGACCAGCAATCAACCAGAAGCTGTCGTGCTGATCGCCTGCGGCGGATCGAGGCGGTGCTCGGGACCCGGCTCGATGCATTGCCGAACGAAGTTCCGGCTGATGGATCAGCCGGTCCCTTGAGCCTGGAGAACCAGTCGGTCGAACTCGTACGCGCGTTCAGCCGGATCAGCGATCCGGACACGCGTCAGCATTTGCTGGATCTGGTGCTGGCGACGGCCAGGAGACTTGGCAAGGGGGATTGATTTTTGCCCATGAATTCGCATTGTCTCGTGAGATTTTATAAATTGAATATCATACGCTGCGATATATTTTATTATCTTTAGGTAATATGACGTGCTGATTTGAAGCCTGCGGGTGTTGCGACCTCGCCCTGGCCGATCGGGACGCACCTGAGCGTATCGGCTTTCCACCCGAATGCGACCGCCGGAACGATTCGCGGATGATGCGGCGGGGCGGGAGCGCGGCTAAAGGCGTGTGTCCTCCTGGAGATCACCCTGCTCCAGCCGGCGTCTCTCGTCCCGGATCACGGCCTCGATCGCTTCGAGGTCCCGTTGCACCAGGGCGAGCCGGCCGAGCGGCGCATCGCGATAGCCCGAGCGGGTGATCGCGCGACACAATTGGCGGCGATGGTGAAGGAGGCGATCACGCGCTTCTGCGGCCTCATGAAGGAAGCTGTCGGCGATCGGTGTCTCCATCTTCCGCGTCCATCCTGTGAGACGCCCTCCCTTGAGCGGCGGCCCAGATCGAACGCGGTAAGCGCCGATTGGTGCGAGCTCAGCTGCAAACATGGGTTAAGAAGCAGGACGGGTATGCCGCGGGCGCAGACCGAAGATCCGGCGTCGGGGCGCCGGCCCGTTCTCCCACTCACCAGTGACGAGGCCCTGGTCCTCCATCGTGAACAGCGCCGGATAGAGATAGCCGGCGCCGATGCCGGATGCTTCCGATAGCTGCTCCCCCGACATCGGGCCACCGACATGGAGCGCGCCGATGATGACCAGCCGGATCCGGTTCTCGATCATCTCAACCCCCGGAGCTCGCACCGGATCGCCGCGGCCTCGCGGGTGAGGTCGTCGCCGGCCGGCACCCGCGATCTTGTATGCGGACCAGCGGCACGACAGCTCGCTCATCAGCAGGAGAGGCAACGAGAAAGGGGTAGTGCTCCAGCAGGCCCGCGCGGGCTTCAGACCGCCTCGTACGCGAACAGGACCGAGATCACGGAGAGGCTCGGCAGGCCGATGAGGAAGCAGATGTCGGCCGCGCCTTCGAGCCTTGCCGAGAGGCGCTCCTCGCCCGACCAGCGCATCGACAGGTACGACGCCATCGAACTCCCGAGGAACAGGAGAGCGGTCAGGGCGGCGTATTCGTCGACGTGACTTGGACCGATGCGCTCCTCGATGATCTTCACGAGGCCGATCAGGGTGGTGCAAACCCCGATCATCGTGGCCGCGCTCGGCAGGATGTGCTGCGACAGCAGGCCGGCGCCGAGCGCGCGTCTACGCGCCATCGGACCCGGGCATCGCGCCGGCCTTGGCCTCCAGGCCTCGGACGAGCGGCTCGTGGGCGGGAGCGGGCTTGCCCCGCCCAGGGGTAAGCTGAGTGTGGTGCATGAGGATGACTCATACGGTTTCCGGATGATCGCTTCGCGATGCGGAAACCGGCCTCGCTCAGGCGCCGCGCGGGCTCGTGATACGGTTTCCGAAAGTGATCTTCCGGAAACCGTATCACTGGAGGTTGCGTGCCGCCGATGATACCCGTCGGGTCGCCGGCCGTTGAGAGGCGGCATTCCGGCGCTCAGGTCCCGGAGCAGGGCAGGCTGCGGATCGCCTCCCGGTCCGGCTTTCCCTGCTCGGTGCGCGGAACCCGCGGGACCGGAACGATCCGGAGCCGAGCCGCCCGAGATCTCCGGAGCAGTCCCAGCCGTCGCGGAAGGCCGCCCTCTGCAAGTCGGCTCGATTGCGATAGCCGCCCGCCATCGCGGGCGAGCGCACCTCGATGGCGCCGCCGACCTCCGGCTCCGGCTCCGTGAGGGTGGCGTCGGCGCTCCTGAATCTCACCTCGACGGAGGGGAGGATGCGCCCGGCGGAGGTGTCGGCCTCCGGATCGGGGAGGATGTGGTCGGCCGGCGAGAGAAGGCTGACGAGGCCCATCTCGCTCGCCCCGTCGGTATGGGCGATGATCGGGCCGAAGCGCTCGCGCTCCCGCCGACGCAGCGTCGGCGGCGCCGAGGCCCCGACATGCGTGAGGGTACGCAGGGAGGAGAGGTCGCGCCGCTCCCTATCCGGGTGGTCCATCAGCGCGAAGAGCTGCGGCTCGACGAGCGCAAGGTCGCCGATTACCGGCGGGGGCGGGTCTTCCTGGCCGGCGACGCGGCGCACATCCACAGCCCCGCCGGTCGGGCAGGGACGGTGAGCCCCGTCTCACGGTATCAGGATCGCCTGTCGCGCCAGCGCCAGAACTGCCACCAGCGCGGGGGTGTCCAGCCTTTCTCCATGGCGATCCTGACGGCCGCGGCGGTGGCCTCCTCCCGCGTGGCATAGCCGCCCGTCGTCACCTGCGCGGTGCCGTGCCCCCGGCTGCTCCAGCGAATGGTCGCTCCGTGCGTCGCCGCGGGCTGTGCAGGGCCATCGGGATTGGAGGGTGGGGATTCGGTGGACATGGGCGCCTCCCATCTCCGTCCTAAACCCGCCTGACCATGGATGGTTCGTAACCAGAAACTCACCAGACATGCATGACGGCGCCGAAACACGCGTCTCGCTGGCTCGTGCACCGAGGTAAGCAGTCCATGCCGGCGTTCAGGCGTCCGAATCGCGCGCGATGTTCCGACATGTCCGCGGGTGGAGCCTTTGCAGAACAAAGGTAGATTGGCTGGGGCGCCAGGATTCGAACCTGGGAATGGCGGTACCAAAAACCGCTGCCTTACCGCTTGGCGACGCCCCACCGTGCGGATGGCGCTTCCATAGCCGGGGTGGGCGGGCCTGGCAACCGTCCGGTTGGAGGCGGACGGGCCGCAGTGTAAGCCCGGGGCGAGGGGTGCGTGAGACCCCCCAGGGAGGATCCAGATGAGCAATGGACCGCAGAAGGTCGCGCTGGTGACGGGAGCCGGATCGGGCGTCGGGCGGGCGGTGGCGCTCGGGCTCGCGGGTGCGGGCTACGACGTCGTCCTGTCGGGCCGCCGGCCCGAGCCCCTGGCGGCGGTGAAGGCGGAGATCGAAGCGCAGGGGCGCCGCGTCCTCGCGCAGCCGACCGATGTCGGCGACGAGGCCTCGGTCGCCGCCCTGTTCGACGCTCTCGCCGAGACCTTCGGGCGCCTCGACGTGCTGTTCAACAATGCCGGCATCGGAGCGCCGCCGGTGCCCCTCGACGAACTCCCCGTCTCGGCCTGGAAGGCCGCGGTCGATACCAACCTCACCGGGGCGTTCCTGTGCACCCAGGGGGCCTTCCGATTGATGAAGCGGCAGAATCCCCGGGGCGGACGGATCATCAACAACGGGTCGATCTCGGCCTATGCGCCGCGCCCGAACTCCGCGCCCTACACGGCGACGAAGCACGCCATCACCGGTCTCACCCGTTCGACCTCCCTCGACGGCCGTGCCTTCGACATCGCCTGCGGCCAGATCGACATCGGCAATGCCGCCACCGAGATGACGGCGCGCATGCAGACCGGGGTCCCCCAGGCCGACGGCTCCGTCAAGGTCGAGCCGGTGATGGACGTGCGGCACGTCGCCGACGCCGTCGTCTACATGGCGAGCCTGCCGCTGAACGCGAACGTTCAGTTCATGACGGTGATGGCGACCACGATGCCGTATATCGGCCGCGGCTGAGCCCCGGCGCGCAGGCCCGGTTGGCCGGGCCGGCCCACATCCTGTAGAAGGGCGTGACAGGTGCCGCGGCTGCCGTGGCACCGCTCGTTTCCGGTTGCTCGGCCGCGCCCCGTCGCGCGGCCTCAGGTTCTTTCGCCCCCATGCTGATGCAGACCGATCCCACGACCGCGACGACGCGGCCCGCCGACCCCGTGGCGCGGCGGCGCACCTTCGCGATCATCTCCCACCCGGACGCCGGCAAGACCACGCTCACCGAGAAGCTGCTGCTGTTCGGGGGCGCCATCCAGCTCGCGGGCGAGGTCAAGGCCAAGCGCAACCGCATCGCCACCCGCTCGGACTGGATGGGGATCGAGAAGGAGCGCGGGATCTCGGTCGTGACCTCGGTCATGACCTTCGAATACGGCGATTGCGTCTTCAACCTCCTCGACACGCCGGGCCACGAGGACTTCTCGGAGGACACGTACCGCACGCTCACGGCGGTCGATTCCGCCGTGATGGTGATCGATGCCGCCAAGGGCATCGAGGCGCGCACCCGCAAGCTGTTCGAGGTCTGCCGCCTGCGCGACATCCCGATCGTCACCTTCGTCAACAAGCTCGACCGGGAATCCCGCGATCCCTTCGACCTCCTCGACGAGATCGAGAAGACGCTCGCCCTCGACGTGGCGCCGATCACTTGGCCGATCGGGCGCGGGCGCAGCTTCGCGGGCACCTACGACCTCGCCAACCGGCGCGTGCGCCGGCTCGACGCCGCCGACGAGGCCGGCACGGTGCCGGTCTCGGGGCTCGACGATCCGCTCTTCGACACGCTGCTGCCGGAGCGCGGCGAGGCGGATGCGTGGCGCGAGGAGGCGGAGCTGGCCGAGGCCGGCTGCAAGCCCTTCGATCTCGCGGCCTTCCGCGAGGGGCACCTGACGCCGGTGTTCTTCGGCTCCGCCCTGCGCAATTTCGGCGTGCGCGACCTGATCGACGGGCTCGCGGGCGTGGCGCCGCCGCCCCGGGGACAGTCGGCCGACCGGCGCGAGGTCGCGCCCACCGAGCCGAAGATGACCGGCTTCGTGTTCAAGATCCAGGCGAACATGGATCCGAACCACCGCGACCGCATCGCCTTCATGCGGGTCTGCTCCGGCCGGCTGACGCGGGGCATGAAGGCGCGGCTGGTGCGCACGGGCAAGCCGATCTCGCTCTCGGCGCCGCAATTCTTCTTCGCGCAGGACCGGGCGATCGCGGACGAGGCCTATGCGGGCGACGTGGTCGGCATCCCCAACCACGGCACCCTGCGCATCGGCGACACGCTCACCGAGGGCGAGGACCTCGTCTTCCGCGGAGTGCCGAGCTTCGCGCCCGAGATCCTGCGCCGCATCAAGCTCACCGACGCCATGAAGGCCAAGAAGCTGCGCGAGGCCTTGCAGCAGATGGGCGAGGAGGGCGTCGTGCAGCTCTTCGTGCCCCATGACGGATCGGGAGCGATCGTCGGCGTGGTCGGCGCCCTGCAGCTCGACGTGCTCAAGGAGCGCCTCCAGGCCGAGTACGGCCTGCCGATCGACTACGATCCGACGCGCTTCACCATCTGCCGCTGGATCGACGCCGATGCGCCGGCCGAACTCGACAAGTTCATGGCGGCCCACGGCTCGTCCATGGCGGCGGATCTCGACGGCGCGCCGGTCTTCATGGCGACCACGGCCTTCTCGCTCAAGTACGAGCAGGACCGCTGGACCGAGATCCGCTTCACCGACGTGAAGGACTACCAGAAGCGGGCGGCCTGACGGTAACGGCCGCCGGATCGCGCCGGCCGGACCCTTCAGAGCTTGGCCAGCATCGGGAAATCCGCCGAGAGGGCGGAGGTGTCCGCGGCGGCCCGCTCGCGCTTGCGCGGGCGGCCGTTCAGCACCTGCTTCAGCTTGGTCTTCAGCAGGGCCAGATCGAACGGCTTGAGGATGAAGGCATCGGCGCCCGTGATATGCGCCACGTTGATGTCCTCGAAGCTGAACGAGGTCTCGGTGAGGATGAAGGGGATGTTCACCAGCGCGTCGTCGGAGCGGATCTCGCGCAGCAGCTGGATGCCGTCCATCGGCTCCATGTCGAGGTCGGCGATGACGAGGCCGTACCGGCGACTGCGGAGCGCCTCCAGCGCCTGGGGCCCGTTCGTGACGCCGTCGACCTCGGGGAAGCCGAGACGGTTCATCAGTTCGGTGACGAGGCGAAGCAGCTTCACCTGATCGTCCACGATGAGGATCGAAGGAACATCGCTCATGGAGACCAACCGGACCTGACTACGGTGCTGCACGCATTCCGGCGCAGCGCCTCACCGGGACCACGCCACACCAGAATGATTGAGGAAGGGCTACCCCGATGCGCGGCATGCGGGTGCGCCCGGGACTCAGACGAAGAGATGGTCGATGCCTTGCTTGGCCATGGAATCGGCCTGGAGCGCCCGCGCGAGGCCGTAGACGACCGGCGCCTTGGGGGTGCCGCGCTGGAGCATCGGCAGCACGTTCGCCTTCTGGAACACCAGCTCGTTGGCGGCGACGCGCTGCGCGATGTTGAACGATGAGACGAATTCCCGCTTCACGATCTCCCGCCACTCGATGATCTGCACGTCGCGGTGGCGCCGGTCGTTCACGATGCGGGTGAAGGTGTCCTGGATCGAGGTGCGATCGCCCTCCAGCACCTGCATGAAGTAGCCCTGCTCGTAGATCAGGAAGCTCGTGATCACCGAGAACTCGTTGCGCTTCTGTGCCTGCCGGGCGATCTCGCCGAGTTCGCGCGCACGGATCGCGCCCTCCGTCGAGACGAGCGCGCGCGAGAAGTAGATCAGATGAATGAGGCTGGTCCGCTTGTTCCGCATGCGCCCGTCGTCCGGCAAGAGCCTGACCGGTCATAGGCCCTGCGCGCTCAACAGCGCGTAAACGGGGTGCCGCGCATCCGATGGAGTGCGGGACGGGACCCGGCATCTTCTGCCCCGTGGTCCGTCCGGGCCGGCATGTTCTGCCGGCCGCGTCGCCCGCGACCTTCGTGAAATCAAACACTTGGCTCTGGCACCGGGCTTGCCGCGGATGATCCGGAACGACGGGACGGGATTGTGCCGCGATGGATGTTTTCAACGCTCTGCAGACCGCGGTCTCCGGCCTGAAGGCCCAGGCATTCTCCCTGGACAACATCTCGGGCAACATCGCCAACGCGCAGACCACCGGCTTCCGCCGCGTCGACACCACCTTCGTCGACATGCTCACCGAGGAGCCGGCCCGCACGCAGACCAGCGGATCGGTGGCGGCCTATTCGCAGCTCACCAACACGCTGCAGGGCAACCTCACCGCGACCGGCGTCACCACCAACATGGCGCTCAACGGCGACGGGTTCTTCGTCGTGCGCACGCCCGGGACGGACACGGCCGGCCAGCAGACGTTTCCGACCGGCGACCTCTACACCCGCCGCGGCGACTTCACGGTCGACAAGAACGGCAATCTCGTCAACGGAGCCGGCTCCTACCTCGTCGGCCAGAGCCTCGACCCGCTGACCGGCCAAGCGACCGGCGACGGCGTCATCAAGATCTCGAACCAGGCGGTGCCCGCCAAGGCCACCACCACGATCTCCTACGCGGCCAACCTGCCGAAATCGCCCACCACCACCTCCGGATCGACCCTGCTCGGAGCGCTCGCCGGAGGGGACGTGCGCGTGCTCTCCGGCAGCGCGGCCACGCCGGCGAGCGTGGCGGCGAGCGACACCGACAGCTTCCTGTCCTCCAGCATCTCCGGCGGCTCGCTGACCGCCTACGCGGCGGACGGGTCCCCCGTGAACCTGCAGATGCGCTGGGCGAAGGTCGCCGCCGCGGAGTCCGGCACCGGGACGAGCGACACCTGGAACCTGTTCTATGCCAGCAAGACCGGCACCACCGCCGCCGCGTCCACCTGGAAGAACGTCGGCACGGCCTTCACCTTCAACGGCAGCGGCCAGATCACCGCGCCCACCGGCGGGACGCTCGCGATCCCGGGCCTGACGGTGGACGGCACCGCGCTCGGCACGGTCAGCCTCGACATGAGCGGCGGGCTCACCCAGTACGGGGCGGCGAGCGGGCAGATCACCACCAACACGCTGCAGCAGAACGGCTACGCCTCCGGCAGCCTCACGGCGCTCGCCGTCACGAGCGACGGCAAGCTCACCGGCACCTACTCGAACGGCAACAGCCTCGCCCTGGCGCAGGTCGGTGTCGTCCGATTCAACGCTCCGGACGCCCTCAAGGCGACCTCGGGCGGGAACTACGCGCAGACCGTCGATTCCGGCGAGCCGCTCACCGGCCTCAAGGGCACCACCATCGTCGGCGGCAATGTCGAGCAGTCGAACACCGACACGGCGAGCGAATTCTCGAAGATGATCATCACCCAGCAGGCCTATTCGGCCAACACGCGGGTGATGTCGACCGCCCAGCAGATGATGAGCGACCTCATCAACATCATCCGGTGACGGCGGCGCGGGAGAGCGTCTGTGCGAGGTGAGGTGGACCGATGGCCCTGAACGCGCTCAACACGGCGACGGCCGGCCTGCAGGTGACGCAGGCGGCGATCGGCATCGTCTCGCAGAACGTCGCGAACCAGGGCACGGCCGGCTACGTCAAGCGCAATCTCACGCCGGTCTCGCAGACCGGGAATGCGGGGGTCGGCACCGGCACGGTGACGCGGGTCCTCGACGCCACCGCCCAGAAGCAGCTGCGTCTCGAGACCGCGGGGGCGGCCTATACCGACCTCGTCGCCTCGGTGCAGGCGCAGATCGATGCGCTCTACGGGACGCCCGGCAGCGACGCCGCCCTCGACGGGGTCGTCAACGCCTTCGCGACCTCTCTCCAGACGCTCGCCGACGACCCGACCGCGGCGGCGAACCGCTCCGCCGTGATCAGCGAGGCCGGCCGGCTCGCCGACCGGATCGGCGAGATCGCGCGCGGCGTGCAGGACCTGCGCAGCGGCCTGGAGGGACGGCTCGGGGCCGGCGTCGCCTCGGCCAGCACCCTGCTGTCGCAGATCGCCGATCTCAACGTCCGCATCGTGGGCGCGGGCGGGAACGGCGGGGGCAGCGCGCTCGGGGCGGAGCTGCTCGACCAGCGCGACCAGCGCATCACCGAACTCGCCCGGTCCATGGATGTGCAGGCCACCGCCCTCGGCGACGGCTCGGTGACGGTGCTCACGAGTTCGGGCGTCACGCTGGTCGATCACGGCGCGGCGGCGGTGCTCAGCTTCGACGGGCGCAGCGACCTCGGGCCCTCCGCCCTCTACGGCACGGATGCGAGCACGCGCGGGGTCGGCACCATCACGGCGACCACGCCCGCCGGCGCGCGCATCGACCTTGTGGCCGACAAGGCGATCCGTTCCGGCTCCATCGCGGCGGCGCTCACCCTGCGGGACGACACCCTGGTTCAGGCCCAGCGCCAGCTCGACGACCTGGCGGCCGGCCTGTCGCGGGCGATGAGCGACAAGGCGGTGACCGGCACCGCCGCGACGGGGGCGGGCGGCAGCGGCTTCGACATCGATCTCACCGGCCTCCAGGCCGGCAACGCCGTCACGCTCGGTGTGCGGACGGCGAGCGGCGTCGCCCGCAACGTCGTCCTGATGCCGACCAACGGCAATGCCCCCGCCGCCATCGACCCGAGCCTGACCGACGACCCGACCGCGCTCGTCGTTCCCTTCGACGTCTCGGGCGGACCCTCGACCTTTGCCGACGCCATCGCCGCGGCCCTCGGCTCCGGCTTCTCCGTCGCTGCCGCGCCCGCGGGTGGGGCCGGCGCGGTGCGGATCCTGGCGAGCGGCCTCACGCTCACCGGGGCGAGCGCCTCCATCACCGTGCCGACGAGCCCGACCGACACGCAGAACGGCGCCGTGCAGATCCCGCTCTTCGTGGATTCGGGCGACGACAACGGCGTCTATACGGGCTCCTTCGAGGGCGGCGCGCACCTCACCGGACTCGCGCAGCGCCTCACGGTCAATCCGGCGCTCTCCGCCGATACGGCGCGGCTGGTGACCTACGCCGACCCGACCGGCACCGGCGACACCAAGCGGCCGGACTTCCTGCGCGACGCGCTCACGGGCACGAGCCGCACCTTCTCGGCGGCGAGCGGGATCGGCGGGGTCAGCGCGCCCCACAGCGCGAGCGTGCAGAGCTTCGCGCAATCGATCATCGACGCTCAGGGCGCGGCCGCAGCCCAGGCCAAGCAGCTCGACGAGGGCCAGCAGATCGCGCTCTCGACGGCGCAGAGCCGCTTCGCCTCGCAATCGGGCGTCAACATCGACGAGGAGCTGTCCAAGCTGATCCAGCTCCAATCCGCCTACGCGGCCAATGCCCGCGTGCTGACGGCGGCCAAGGACATGCTCGACACCCTGATGCGGATCTGACGCGATGGCGATCACCCCCTATGCCGCCGGCACCTACGCGAGCGATCTCAACACCCGCCGGCTCGTCGGGCTGAAGAGCCAGCTCAACGCCCTGTCGGGGCAGCTCGCGAGCGGGCGCGCCGCCGAGACCTATGGCGGGCTCGGGGCCGGCCGGACCACGAGCCTCGGCGCCCATGCCCAGCTCGCCAGCCTCGATGGCTACGACGCCGTCATCGACCGCGGCACGACGCGGATCAAGCTCGCCGGCGCCAGCATCCAGCAGGCCGCCACCCTGGCCTCGGACACCTGGAGCCAGCTCAGCAATACGGCGGCCCAGGTCGGCGGCTCGGCCCGCGCCAACCTGCGGAGCATGGCGGAGGGCCGCCTCGGCGGGTTCGTCGACGCCCTCAACCAGAATGCCGCGGACCAGTACATCTTCGGCGGGCGGGTGACGAACATTCCCCCGGTGGAGAGTTCCGACAAGATCCTCAACGGCGATCCGGCCGCCTCGCTCGACGGCGTCTCCCGGCTGATCGCGGAGCGCCGGAGCGCCGATCTCGGCACGCGGACGCCCGCAACGGGCCGCCTCTCGCTCGCGCGGACGGGCAGTACGGTGACGCTGGCCGAGAGCGCGGACCCGAACGTGCGGGCGAATTTCGGCTTCACCATCGAGAGCGCCGCCAGTTCCAACCCCGCGGCGATCGGGCTCGCCAGCGTCGCGGGCGCGCCGGCCTCGGCCACGCTCGCCTTCGCGAGCCAGCCGAAGGACGGCGACATCGTCCGCGTGACCGTGCAGAACGCCGATGGCAGCCAGGGCTTCGTCGACCTGACCGCCCGCACCGCGCCGGCCGCGGGCAGCCAGAACACCTTCGCGATCGGCGGCGATGCCATCCAGAGCGCCGCGAACCTGACGGCGGCCCTCGGCGGCCGGACCGTCGCCGGCGCGCAGAGCGCCGCCCCGCCGGGCGTGGCCGCCACCCTGAGCGGCGGCACCGCGGCCTCGGCGGCGCTGACGGTGGACGCGCAGCCGAGCGTCGGCGACACCGTGCGCGTGGTCCTCGGCCTGCGCGACGGCACCCGCACGACCATCACCCTGACGGCCGCGGCGGCCGGCAGCAATGCGGCCGGCACCTTCGCCCTCGGCGCCACGCCGGAGGAGACGGCGAGCAACCTCCAGGCCGCGCTCTCCGCCGCGATCGGGAGCGCCGCGGGCACCGACCTCGCGGCGAGTTCGGCCACGCGGGCCGCTTCCGACTTCTTCGCGGCCTCGTCCTCGCCGGGCCTCGCGCCGCGGCGCGTCGCCACGGATGCGGCCGGCACCGCCACCGGCTACGTCGCCGATCCGAGCGGACGCACCGTGATCTGGTATCGGGGCGACGACACCTCGACCGATGCCCGCGCGACGGCGACCCTGCAGATCTCCGCGGGCCAGTCCGTCGAAGTCGGCCTCCAGGCGAACGAGCCGGCCCTGCGCAAGGCGCTCGCCGGCATCGCGGTCGCCGCGAGCGTGACCTTCACGGACGACAAGACCGACGACACCCGCTTCTCGGCCTTCTCCGACCGGCTCATGGGCCTGCTCAAACCCGACGAGGGGCAGACCATCGCGCAGATGAGCACCGAGTTCAGCCTCGCCTCGAACCGGGTCGCGAGCCAGAAGACGCAGAACGCCGCCACACGCCTCGTCCTCCAGAACTCCCTCGACGGGATCGAATCCGTCACCACCGAGGAAGTGGCGGCGAAGCTGCTCACGCTCCAGACGCAGCTCCAGGCGAGCTACCAGACGACCTCGACCTTGGCGAAGCTGTCGCTGGCGAACTACCTGTAGCGGCGGATCAGGGGCAGACCGTAACCTCACCCCGTTTCCTGGTTCTCCCGCACTTTGCGTGGAACGGTCGCGGTGACGAAGCTGGCGCTGGCTGATTCACGGACGGGATGATCGTCCCCTCATCCCTGCCGGGCTGCGCCATCGAGAGCGTCACTCGGAGCGCTGATCACCTCGTCATCCTCGCCCATGTGCGCCGCGCTCATGCGCAATGTCCGGCCTGTGGCACGCTCAGTTCCGCCGTTCACAGCCGCTACGATCGCCGTCCCGCCGATCTGCCGAGCCTCGGCCAGCCCGTGACGCTGCGCCTGCGCATCCGACGCTTCTACTGCCGTCATCCCACCTGCTACCGCCGCACCTTCGCCGAGCCTCTCCCACGGCTGGTGCCCCCACGAGCCCGACGGACGCGCCGCCTCGCTCAGGCCCAGACCCGGATCGGGCTTGCAGCGGGCGCGGAGGCCGGTGCACGCCTGACCGGCCACCTGGGGATGCGGACCAGCCCCGATACGATGCTGCGCCTCTTGCACCGCCTCCCGCTGCCGCGTGCGGATCCACCACGAGCCGTCGGCATCGACGATTGGGCCATCCGCAAGGGACGGACTTACGGCACCCTCCTCGTTGACCTCGAACGCCGACGCCCGATCGACCTGCTGCCCGACCGCTCGGCTGTGACCGTCACCGCGTGGCTGCGTCGCCATCCCGGTATCCAGATCATCGCCCGCGACCGCTCGACCGAGTACGCCCGAGCGGCCACGGCGGGCGCCCCCGCTGCTCTCCAGGTCGCCGATCGATGGCACCTCCTCCTCAACATGCGCCAAGCCCTCGAACGCTGGCTTGGCCGTGCTCACGGCCGGCTGCGACAGCTTCCCGTCCTTCCCACAGGTGACGGCCGACAGCCGGGGGAACGCCCGCATGCCTATTGCCGCAGCGCGGCCGAGATTGCCATCAGCCGCGACAGCCGCGCTCGCCGGCTTGCAGCCTACGAGGACGTGCGCCGGCGTCATCTCGCCGGCGAGACGCTGCTGGCCATCGGGCGCGCGACGGGTCTGGCGCGTGCGACGGTACGCAAGTACGCCCAGGCCGAGAGCTTCCCGGAGCGCGCCAGGCGCCGACCCAATCCGTCTCGCCTCGACCGCTACCTCGCTCATCTGGAGCAGCGCATGGCTGAGGGGTGCGAGAACGCCATGGCGCTCTGGCGCGAGATCCGTGCCCAGGGCTTCGCGGGGACCCATCGGCAGGTGCACCGCTTCGTCGCCGAACGTCGCACGAGGCCGGCGCGGCGCACGGCCCGCAAATGGCTGTCGCAAACCGCCTCGACGAACGCCGAGGCGATCAGCGCCGTGCCAATCCCCTCTCCGAAGCAGCTGGCCTGGATCCTGGTGCAGCCCCTCGCGACACTGCAGCCGCGCGCCGCGGCTGACCTCGCCCGCATCCGGCAGGATCCTGAAGCCGCACGGATCGCCGATCTGGCGCAGCGGTTCACGATGCTCGTGCGGGCCTGTGGCCTGGGTGGCGACCGCCCGGCGGACCCTGCCGGCGAGTTCGACAGGTGGCTGCTCGACACCCAGACCTGCGGTGTCGCTGCGCTGGAGACCTTCGCGGCCGGTTTGACGCAGGATGGCGCGGCCGTTCGGGCCGCGCTAACGACGTCGTGGAGCAACGCTCAGGCGGAAGGGCAGATCAGTCGGCTCAAGATGCTCAAGCGCACCATGTACGGTCGCGCCAGCTTCGACCTACTGCGACGGCGCACCCTCATCGCGGCCTGATCCACGCAAAGTGCGGGAGAACCCGTTTCCTGGACGATTGAAGCGACAGCGGAAGGGGTTCCGGGAAAGGGGGTGGTGGGGATCGGATCGCCATCCCGATGTTTCGCCCCCTCAGCTCACATCGTCCACCCGCCGGCACGCGAAGGCCGCCGTCTCGTACGGGAAGGCGACCTCCTGCGTCCCGGCGAGGTCCGGCGTCGCCGCGATGAGGGCGCGGATCTCGGCCGCCACGGCTTCGCGCTCCGCCGCGGGCAGGGCGGCGATGAAGCTCACCGAGAGGGCGCGGTCGAGGATGACCGCCTCGGGCGGGCCGACATGGCGGTGGGGAAACCGCGTCTCGCGCAAGGGCCCGAAGCCCGGTGCCGGGAAGACCTGCCGCCACGCGCCCGTGTGGTAGCGCGGAACGTCGCCCTCGTGCCGGTTCATGATCGCGGACAGGGCCGCCACCCAGCCGACGCCCTCGTCGCGCACGTTCCAGACGAGGGCGAGCGAGCCGCCCGGACGCAGCACACGGGCGATCTCGGCGAGCGCCGCCGCCGAGGCGAACCAGTGGAAGGCCTGGGCGCAGACCACGGCGTCGACCGAGGCGTCGGGGAGCGGGATCGCCTGGGCCCGCCCATCGAGGGCCTGCACGTCCGGATGCTCCCGAACCAGTTTCTCGCGCATCGCCGCGACGGGTTCGACCGCGATCACCCGCGCATCGGTCTCGCGCAGGCAGGGCAGGAACTTGCCCGTGCCCGCCCCGAGATCGAGCACCGTCCGGCCGGGGCCGAGGCCGAGTTCGGCGCGCAGCCACGGCACGATCGCGGCCGGATAGCCCGGCCGGCCCGACACGTAGAGGTCCGGCTGCGCCGTGAACCCCGCTGCCGCGGCGCGATGGATGTCGGTCATGCTGTTGTCTCCGGGCAGGCCCGCACGGCAAGGTAGGAGGAGCGGATGGGTCCGGTCGATGTCGGAATCGGGCCGCGAGGCCCGGCGATCCTGGGCGCGGCGTGGTGGATGGAGCGGCGCATGAGGCGGTGGAAGATGGTCGCGGCGATCGGCCTGTGGGCCGCCGTCCCGGCGCCCGGGCAGGCCCTCGATCTCGACCTGCCCCGCGTGCCGGTGCTCTGCCCGGCGCAGGGGGCGGGCTTCGCCCGGATGTCCGGCACGGAGACCTGCCTGCGGATCGGCGGGCGCATGCGGGCGGAGGCCGGCACGCGGATCGCGCCTGCGCGGGACGCAACCCCGTCCGTCGGCGCGGAAGGGCGGCTCGCGATCGATGCCCGGACCCAGACCGAACTCGGCCCGGCCCGCACCTATATCCGCCTGCGCGCCGGCTCCGGCGCGCCCTGATCACAGGCTGCGCGAGAGGACGAGGGGTGTCGCCCGCACCGCGCCGTAGGGCGAGGGCGCCGGGCGCTGGGCCCCGTAGCCCTGCGGCTGCGCGGCCCGGGCGAGTTCGCTCGACAGCGACTTCATCAAGCTCTCGGACACGGCGCGGGCGGTGGCGAGCACCGTCTGGTTCGTCTCCACGATGGCGGCGAAGCGCCGATGCGCCTCGCGCAACGCCGCGACCCCCGCGGGCGCGAAGCGGGCGAGGGCGACCGCGTTGGCCTTCACCGTCTCCAGACCCTGGAGATAGGCGCCAGCGAGGGCGGCCTTGCGCGCCTCGTCCGCGAGGCCCTCGCGCAGACGGCCAGCGCGGATATGGGCGCTCTCGTGCTCCAGCACGCCTTCGAGCTCCTCCATCCGGCGCAGCGTCTCGGCCACCAGCCGTTCGGCGCCGGCGGCATCGGCCACGGGCTCAGGCCGCGGCGGCATGGCCGGCCTCCTGCATCCGCAGCATCTCGCGCATCACCTGATCGCCGATCCCGACGCCGCCGCTCTTCACGATGCCCTGGGCGTATTCCTTGTTGAGCATCGAGCGGTAGACCCCGCCGCCCGTGCCGTTCTCGCCGAGCGGGCCGTCCGTGCCGGTCGAGCCGTTGAGCTTGTCGAGGGTCTGCTCCAGGAACATCGATTCGAAGTCCTGGGCGGTCTTCTTGACCTTGTCGGTCGAGCCGGTGGCGGCGGAGAGCGCCGAACCGGCGACGCCGGCGAGCGCCTGACCGGCGGCGATCGCGGTGGTGGCGGCGAGGGGAGCGAGAGGCAGCATCCGGATCGTCTCCTTGGTGGGTCAGTGGGGGTGGGTCAGCGGGGGCCACGTCAGCGCGGGTCACATCACGTCGATGTCGGCCTGGAGGGCGCCCGCGGCCTTGATGGCCTGCAGGATCGAGATCAGGTCGCGCGGGCCGATGCCGAGGGCGTTGAGCCCGTCGACCAGCTCGCGCAGGCTCACCCCCTCCTTGACGAGGGCGAGCTTGTTCTTGTCGCCGGTATCGACCTTGAGGGCGGTGCGCGGCACCACCACGGTGGCGCCATTGGACAGGGGCTCGGGCTGGCTGACCTGCGGCTGCTCGGCGATGGTGACCGTGAGGTTGCCCTGGGCCACCGCCACCGTGGAGACGCGCACGTCGCGGCCCATCACGATGATGCCCGAGCGCTCGTCGATGACCACGCGGGCGGTCTGGTCGGGCTCGACCTTGAGCTGCTCGATCTCGGTCAGCAGCCGGATCATGTTGCCCTGGTAGCGCGCCGGCACCTGCAAGGTGACCGTCGAGGGGTCGGTGGGCTCGGCGGTGTCGGCCCCCATGAAGTCGTTGATCGCCGAGGCGATGCGCTTCGAGGTGGTGAGATCGGGATTGCGCAGCGAGAGCCGCAGCGCGCGCTGCTGGTTGAGCTTGAACTCGATCTCGCGCTCGATCATGGCGCCGTTGGCGATGCGCCCGTTGGTGGGCACGCCGCGGGTGATCTTGGCCGCGTCGCCCTCCGCCTGGAAACCCGCGATGGCGAGCGACCCCTGCGCGAGGGCGTAGACCTCCCCGTCCGCGCCGAGGAGCGGCGTGACCAGCAGCGTCCCGCCCTGGAGCGACTTGGCGTCGCCGAGGGAGGAGACCGTGACGTCGATCCGCGTGCCCTGGGTGGCGAAGGGCGGCAGGTTCGCCGTCACCATCACGGCGGCGAGATTGGCGGTGCGCATCGTCGCCCCGCGGGTGTTGACCCCGAGCCGCTCCAGCATCGCCTGCACCGACTGCTTGGTGAAGGGCACGTTGTTGAGCGTGTCGCCCGTGCCGTTGAGGCCGACCACGATGCCGTAGCCGACGAGCTGGTTCGGCCGCACGCCCTCGATCGTGGCGAGATCCTTCACCCGCGACAGGGCGAGGCTCGGCGCGGCGCCGAGGAGGATCGCGAGGAGCGACAGCAGGACGAGGAGGAGCGGACGGCGCATCGGGTATGGGGTTCCGGGCGGGCTGCCCCCGACGCTGCCAGGAACATGCCAAGCGGGTGGCCACGCCATGTCTTTGACAAGGCGCATGATTTTTCCCGAGTGCGGATGCGCCGCGCGTTGGCCGCCCCGGTCCTTTCGACCGGGCCGGCAGGATTTGCCGGCTCCTTTACGGTTCGTTCACCATGACGGGGGAGGTTCGGACGAGCCTCAGGAATCCCGAAAGCCCCGCATGCGCGTCGATCCCCGCTTCGCGACCGCCGGCCCGGGCGCCGTGACCAAGCGCCCCGGCGACGCGAGCCAGACCTTCACCCTCTCGTCCTCCACGCCGCAGGCCGCCACCAGCGCCGGTGGGGCGGTGCCGCTCGCCGGGCTCGACGCCATCCTGACCCTCCAGGCGCAGGCGGAGGATCCGGCCGAGCGCCGCCGGAAATCCGCGCGCCGGGGGCACGACCTCCTCGACGCCCTCGACCGCCTCAAGGCCGCCCTGCTCGGCGGCCGCGTGAACACCGCCGATCTCAGGACCATCGCCGCCCGGCTCGCGGAACGGATGGGCCCGACGGGCGATCCGCGCCTCGACGACCTGATCGGCCAGATCGAGTTGCGGGCCGAGGTGGAACTCGCCAAGCTCGGCGTTGCCGGATGAGGAGCGGCGGGAGGTGCCGGCGCCGCCGGCCCCTGCCGATGCTGCAACCGGGAGGCTGCATCAACCGGAAGTTCGGATTGCGCCTGGCCTCCATCTCTGCGAGCAGTGCCGCTGCGTGGCGGGCCTGCCGGGAGAGCGGCGTCTCGCCGGCTGCGCTTCGGTACTGTCGCGGGGTTGCAACCCACGTGGCGCATTTGCAGCAGGGGGCGAGGGCGCGGTCGGTCTAAACCTTGCGTGATGACGGCAGCACGTTGTCGGGCCCTCGCGGCTCGATTATACGCCTGCTCCGAACGGCGCCGGCCGCGATAACTCAGAAGACTCGAGGGGCGTGATGGCGAAGGTCGTGATCGAGGACGGTTATGCCCCCAGCGATGCCGAACCCTTTATGAATGAGCGGCAGCGCGAGTATTTTCGCCGCAAGTTGCTCAGCTGGAAGCAGGACATCCTGCGTGAGGCGCAGGACACGCTGGTCGCGCTGCAGACCGAGAACGAGAACCATCCGGATCTCACCGACCGGGCCTCGTCGGAGACGGACCGGGCCATCGAGCTGCGCGCCCGTGACCGCCAGCGCAAGTTGATCGCCAAGATCGATGCAGCCTTGGCGCGCATCGAGGACGGATCCTACGGCTATTGCGAGGAGACCGGAGAGCCGATCTCGCTCAAGCGGCTGGAGGCCCGGCCGATCGCGACCCTCTCGCTCGAAGCGCAGGAGCGGCACGAGCGCCGCGAGCGCGTCTATCGCGACGATTGATCCTGCACGCTCGAGGTGCAGCGCCGCCTCCGCCGGCGGCGCGGGCCGGGGCGGCCTCGCGATTCGCGGTGGATAGAATCGCGCCGCCGGCCCTGGCCGCTGGAATCCGGCCGGCGGATCGCCGACACGTCGACTCGCGAGTGATCGACGGGATGGCGATGTCGACCTGGACGGACGAGCGGATCGAGGAACTCAAGCGGCTGTGGAGCGAGAGCCTGACCGGCTCGGAGATCGCGAAGCGGCTCGGCCTCAAGGACCGCAACGCGGTCATGGGCAAGATCCACCGGTTGGGACTGGCCCGGAAGAACCTGGCGACGGAGGCGCAGGCCGCCGCCAACGACCCCGCGCCGCCGGCGGCGGCGGAGCCCCTGCACCCCATCCTCGAACTCAAGGAATGGTCGTGCCGCTTCCCGGTGGGCGATCCGATGGGCCGCGACTTCCGCTTCTGCTGCGCCAAGCGTCAGCCCGGGCTGCCCTATTGCGAGGCCCATGCCCGGATCGCCTACACGCCCATGGAGCGCAGCCAGCGCGCCGTCCGCCGCTGAGCGGCGGATCAGCGCCTCAGAACGGCAGCAGGATGTCGAGGAATTGCTGCCCGTAGCGGGGCTGCTGCACGTCCGTGATCTGGCCGCGTCCGCCATAGGCGATGCGCGCCTGGGCGATCTTGGCCGAATCGATGGTGTTGTCCGATTCGATGTCCTCCGGGCGGATCACGCCCGCGACGACGAGTTCGCGCACCTCGAAGTTGATGCGGATCTCCTGCTTGCCCTCGACCACGAGGTTGCCGTTGGGCAGCACCTGCGTGACGATCGCCGCCACGTTCGTGGTCACCGTCTCGGCCCGCTGAATCGAGCCCGCCCCGTCGTTGCTCATCGTCGAGTCGGTGTTGAGCAGCTTGTCCGGCGTGGCCCCGCCGAGCATCTTGGTCTTCGTCTCGAGGCCGAAGGCGTTCGGGATCCCGAAGGATTCGGAGTTCGCGCGCGAGCGCTTGGTCTCGTTGTTCAGGTTGGCCTTGTCGGTGACGTTGACCTTCACGGTGACGAGATCGCCGACCTTCGCCGCGCGCTGGTCCTTGAAGAAGGCCCGCGAGCCGGTCCGCCACAGGGAGTTCGGCGCGTAGGAGACCGGCTGCAGCTCCGGCATCGGCAGGCGCACGGGCTTGTAGCCGGCCTGCGCGGTCGGGTCCTCGATGGCCGAGAGGGTGGGCTGCGCACCGACATTCGAGAGCCGGTCGACCGTGTTGCAGGCCGAGAGGCCGAGGGCGGCGACGAGGGGCAGGGCGAGACGGACGGGGCGGGTCATGGCAATCCGGGACCTGTCGCTCACGGGCGGGCGGGGAGGGCGGCGGCGAGGCTGGCGGGTTTCGGCGCCGGGCCGACGCTGACCCGGCCGGGGCCGATCACGGTGGCCTGGAGCACCTTCTTGGAGACCGGATTGACGACGGCGACGACGGCGCCGAGCGGACCGCCCTCCTTGGCCTGGCCCCGCAGGGCGAGGCTCACGCCGGAACCCTCGTAGAGGATGGTGACCGTGTCCCCGCGCTGGACGAGATCCGGCCGCACGAGATCGCCGGAGCGCAGCGGCTGGCCGGCCGGGAGCGGGCGCTGCGCCACCTGCCCGACGAGCGCCGCCATGTCGGCGGGGGCGTCCGCGGCGGCGGCATCGCGCACGCGGCGCTGGGTCGTGACGTCCGCCGCGCCCACCGTCTCGCCGCGGGCAAGCGGGCGGGTGAGCACCGCGACCTGCGTCATCTCGATCACTTGGCCGCTCACCCGCAGGGAGGCTTGGCGCGCGCCCACCACCACGAGCGCCGAGATGCGCCGGCTGCGCGGGTCGTAGGCGAGTTCCACCGCCTCGGCCGCGCCGTCGAGATCGACCGGGACGGTCAGCACCGGGGGCTCGCCGTCGAAGGCGACGGAGAGGTTCCTCGGATCGAAGCCCTGCTGGCGCGCCAGGGCGGCGGTCACGGCGGTCTCGATCTCGGGTCCGGCGATGCGCCGGGCCGCGCGCTGCACGCTGACCTGGAGGCGTCCGCCGCTCTCCGGCGGTTCGAGGCCGAGGCCGGCCGCCGCCTCGACGATGCGGCGCACCTGGATCGTGCCCGTCGCGCCGAGGGCGGGCGCCCGGAACAGGGGGCGCTCGGCGAGATCGGCGGGCGCGCCCTCCACGAGGTCGCCGAGGGTGATCACGTCGCGCTTGGCGGTGATGTCGCCCTTGAGGAGCGGGCGCGCCGGCCCCGCCAGCACCGGCAGGGTGAGCAGGCCCAGGGCGACGAGGGCGAGCGCGGTGCGCCCGAGGATCCCGGGGCCGAGGACGATGCGGGCGGCGATGCGGGTCGGGAGATCGGTCGGAGCGTGGCTCATGGCGCGTTACCCGCGGAACATCTGCGAGGTCGTGGACAGCATCTGGTCCGCGGCGGTGACGACCTTCGAGTTCATCTCGTAGGCGCGCTGCGCCGCGATCAGCGACGAGATCTCGGTGACGGCGTTGACGTTCGCCTCTTCGAGGTAGTTCTGCTGCAGGTTGCCGAAGCCCTCGGAGCTGGGATTGCCGGTGATGGCCGGGCCCGAGGCCAGGGTCTCGGTGAAGAGGTTGTCGCCGATCGATTCCAGGCCGACCTTGTTGACGAAGCGGGCGAGCTGGATCTGGCCGAGATTCTGCGGGGCGGTCTGGCCCGGCACCGTGGCCTGGACCATGCCGGAGGCGCTGATGGTCACGCCGGTGGCGTTGTTCGGCACCGTGATGCTCGGGTTGAGGAGGTAGCCGTCGCGGGTGACGATCTGGCCCTGCTGGTCGAGATCGAACGAGCCGTCGCGCGAATAGGCGGTGCGGCCGTCCGGCATGGTGATCTGGAAGAAGCCCTCGCCGCGGATCGCGACGTCGTAGGTCTTCTCCGTCGAGGAGAGCGTGCCCTGGCTCATCACCCGGGCGGTCGAGGTGGTCTTGACGCCCGAGCCGAGGGCGAGGCCGGCGGGCAGCTGGTTGCCCTGGTCGGAGGTCGCCGAGCCCGCCCGGCGCAGGTTCTGGTAGAGCAGATCCTGGAAATGCGCCTGCTGGCGCTTGTAGCCGGTGGTGCGCAGGTTCGCGATGTTGTTCGAGATGACCTGAACGTTGAGTTCCTGGGCCGCCATGCCGGTGGCGGCGGCGTAGAGGGCGCGCATCGCTCGGAGTCTCCTGTCAGGCGTTGCCGATATCGGCGAGGCGCTGGATGGCGCTGCCGCGCAGCGCGTCCATGCGCGAGACCGTGTCGGAGACGAGGGCGTAGATGCGGTTCACCTCCATCATCCGGGTCATGGTGAGGACCGGGCTGACGTTGGAGCGCTCGACGGCGCCCGGCTCGACCCGGGCCTGCGGGCCGGCCGGAAGCGGGGCGGCGCTCGACGCGTAGAGGTTGGCGCCCGCATTGGTGAGCGCCTGCGGATCGGCGAAGCGCACGAGGCGCAGCTTGCCGCGGTTGCCCTGGTTGGTGGAGACGGTGCCGTCCGGCCCGATCGCCGCGCCGGTCTCCTGCGGGTTGATCTGGATCGGCCCGCCGTCGCCGAGCACGAGGTCGCCGTCGCTGGTGACGAGCTGGCCTTGGGCGTTGAGTTCGAAGGCGCCGTTGCGGGTGTAGCGCTCGCCCCGCGCGGTCTGCACGGCGAAGAAGGCGTCGCCCCGGATCGCGGCGTTGAGCGGGTTGCCGGTCGGTTCGACCGGGCCCTGCCGCAGGTCGAGCGGCGTGCCGGCATCGATGACGTAGGACAGGCGCCGGTCCGGCATGCGGAAGGTCTCGGCGCGGGCCTTCGGCATCAGGTATTCCTCGAAGCGGGTGGCGCGCGCCTTGAAGCCCGTGGTCGAGACGTTCGCCATGTTGTTGGCGATCACCTCGAGCTCGCGCCCGAGGGCCACCTGGGCCGAGAGGCCGATCAACTGCGCGTTCTGCATCCGTGCCTGCGCTCCACCGCCCGGTCCCGCGGGACTGGCAGGGAGGGGATCGCAGGCGGCGTGCCAGCCGCCATCGGTCGAGAAATCGCAGTTATGTCAAAGATCTGGTGTCCTGCGGGCGGCCGGTGAGGCCGCGCTCCCGGCGCCGCGCGGCAGGTTCGACCCGGCAGGATTTGCCGCCTTAACGAGGTGTTAACCGTATCTCCTTACCGTTTGGTCAGACCGCCGCGCGGGTCCGGGCGGGCGCGGGATCACAGCGAGCGATGGCGAAGAAGCCGAAAAAGGCCCCCGACGACGAAGAGGGCGCCGAAGGCAAGGCTCCCGCCCCCGGCGGATCGAAGAAGAAGCTCATCCTGATCGCGGCCGGTGCCGTCCTGCTGCTCGGCGGCGCCGGCGGCGGCTACTTGGTGCTCAAGGGCCGCGCGGCCCATGCTGAGAAGGAGGCTCCCGCGGCCAGGGCCCCGGTCGCCTTCGTCGATGTCCGCGACATGGTGATGAACCTCAGCTCGGATGTCGGCCAGACCCAGACCCGCTTCATCAAGCTCAAGCTCAGCCTGGAGGTCCGGGACGCGAAGGTGGCGGCGGAGATCCAGCCGCTGATGCCGCGGATCGAGGATGCCTTCCAAGCCTACATCCGAGAGCTGCGCGCCGGGGACTTCGAGGGTTCGATGGGCACCTATCGCCTGCGCGAGGAACTGCTGCGGCGCGTCAACGTCGCGGTCTATCCCGCCAAGGTCGACGCGGTGCTGTTCAAGGAATTCGTGATCCAGTAGGGGCGCGGAAGGTGACCGGTCCGGACGACGAGATCCTCGACGACGATTGGGCGGCCGCCCTCGCCGAGCAGAGCGGCGGCGGCGGCAGCGACGCGTCGCTCGCCGAGGAATGGGGTGCGGCGCTCGCCGAGCAGGGCACAACCGCCCATGCCAGCGACATGGCGGCCGAATGGGCCAACATGATCGACGAGGGCGAGGCCGAGAACCTCCCCGAACTCGCCGGCAACGACCGTATCCTCAACCAGGAGGAGATTGATCAAGTCCTCGGCTTCTCGCTGAGGGAGCTCTCGGCCTCGGGCGCGGGGGGGATCCGCGCCATCGTCGATTCGGGCGTCGTCAGCTACGAACGCCTGCCGATGCTGGAGATCGTCTTCGACCGGATGATCCGGTTGCTGTCGACGAGCCTCCGCAATTTCTTCCAGGACAACGTTGAGGTCACCCTCGACAACATCACCTCGGTGCGGTTCGGCGACTATCTCAACGCCATCCCGATGCCGACCCTGCTCGGCGTGTTCAAGGCGGAGGTGTGGGAGAACTCGGGCCTGCTGACGGTGGACTCGAACCTCGCCTACGCGACTCTCGACCTCCTGCTCGGCGGCAAGCGCGGCAGCACCACGATCCGCCTCGACGGACGGCCCTTCACCGGCATCGAGATGTCGCTCGTGCAGCGGATGCTGGAGATCATCCTGAGCGACCTCGAAGCCTCGTTCCAGCCGCTGTCGCCGGTGCGGTTCCAGATCGACCGCATCGAGTCGAACCCGCGCTTCGCCACCATCACGCGGCCGGCCAACGCGGCCATCCTGATCGACCTCAAGCTCGACATGGAGGGCCGCGGCGGCCTGCTCCAGATCCTGTTTCCCTACGCCACGATCGAGCCGATCCGCGACCTGCTCGTGCAGAGCTTCATGGGCGAGAAGCTCGGGCGCGACCACGTCTGGGAAGGGCATCTCGCCACCGAGATCTGGCAGGCCGATCTCGAAGTCGAGGCCGTGCTCCATCAGATGACGCTGCCGCTCAAGCGGGTGCTCGCGCTCGAGGTCGGCGACACCATCATGTTCGACGCCAAGCCCAGCGACCTCATCACCCTGCGCTGCGGCGATTGGGCGCTGACCCAGGGGCGGATCGGGCGCCTCGACGACAGCATCGCCGTGCAGGTGACCCGTCCGCTGCGGCGCGCCCGCACCACCTTCGCGGCCTTCGAGGCCTCCATGAAGAACCAGAAGGACGGCTGATCCATGCCCGAGACCTGCCAGGACGGGGTGCTGCCATGACCGCCCTCATCGGGATGCTGGCCGACAGCCTCGTGGCCATCCTGCTCGTGGCGAGCATCGCCTCCTCGGTGCGCCTCAGCCGCCGCATCACCCGCCTCAAGGCCGACGAGACCGCCCTGCGCCGGACCATCGGCGACCTGATGGTCGCCACGGAATCGGCCGAGCGCGCCATTACCGGTCTGCGGGCGACGCTCGGCGAATGCGAGCGCACCCTCGCCGAGCGCCTCAGCGTGGCCGAGGCGACGGCAACCGGCCTCGCCGAGGGCGTCCGGGCGGGCGAGGCGGTGATGGCGCGGATCGGGCGGATCGTCGCCCAGGCTCGTCCGGCCGCGCCCGAGCCCGCGATGCCGCGGCCGGCCAAGCCCCAGCCCGCAGCGCCTGAGACACCCGTCGTCTCGACGGCCGAGCGGCTCGGCGCCGCCGCCGCGGCCGCGCGGGCCCTGAGCGAGCGTGCGCTGAGCCGCCTGCAAAGCCAGGCCGCATGAATCCGCGGCTGCGCCGGATCGCGGCCTTCATCGCGGGCGTCCCGACGGCGCCGACGGCCAAGCCCGCTTCAGGTGTCAAGCCCGCTTCAGGCGTCAAGCCCGCGGCCGAAGCGCGATCGCCGGCTGCCGCCCGCCCGGCCGCGAGCCTCGTCCGCAAGCCGTCCTGGCGCCCCCCGAGCCTGCGGCTGCGCCTGATCGACGGGGTGGCGCTGGCGGCGGGCGGCCTCCTGCTCCTGAAGCTTATCGGGCTCGCGGCCGATGACGGGGGCCCGCGCCGGTCGGACTTCGCCCGCGTGCTCGCCTATGCGCGGACCAACGCCGAGCTGCCGGATCCGTCTGTCACGGGCTCGGTCGCGCCGAAGGAGGGGGAAGCGGGCAAGGAAGCGCCCAAGGATGTCTCCAAGGACGCGGCGAGCCCCGCGGCGAAGGCGCCGGACGGGGCCGCCTCGGCCGAGCGGGCGATCCTGGAGAAGCTCGGCGCGCGGCGCGAGGCGCTTCAGCAGCGCAACCGCGACCTCGACACCCGCGAGCAGCTGATCGAGAATGCCGAGCGGCGGCTGGAGAGCCGCATCAACGATCTCAAGTCGCTGGAGGACAAGGCGGAGGGCGTCCCGGCCCGCAGGAGCGAGAGCGAGGCCGCCGGTCTGCGGCCGATCGTGACCATGTACGAGACGATGAAGCCGAAGGATGCGGCCCGCGTCTTCGATCGCCTGTCCCTCGACGTCTTGGTCCCGGTCGTGGTGGCCATGAACCCGCGCAAGATGGCCGAGGTGCTGGCGGTGATGCAGCCCGAGACCGCCGAGCGGCTGACCGTGGCGCTGGCGATGCGCGCGCGCGGCGTTGCTCCGCGTCCGGCCGCGCCCGGCGCGCCGCCGCTCCCACCGAACGAGTTGCCGGCGATCGACGCACCGCCACGGTGAGAGACCTCCGGCGCTCCCGGCGTGAGCCGCCTGCGCGCGTCCGGAATTGGCGAAGCAGAGTGGCCCCAAGCAGGCTTGCCCCAAGCAGGCTCGGCCCGTGCCATTCGGCTTGGCTTCTCGTTGCCGCCGAACTGGTCACCGTTTCGGCGATCGATGCTCACGCCGGTGAATCGGCATGGCGGTCTCCGCCGGTCCGCGGCCGGGCCCGGCGCCGGACACCCGGCTTTCGCGCCGGACGCGGCTCCCGGCCTGCCGGTTTGGAGGCCCCCTGCGCGTCGAGGAACCGGCGGCAGGCGGCGAAATCCGTCGCCGCATCGTCCGGCAGGCCGTCGAGGCCCTTCTCGCGCGCGAGAGCCTCGGCGTAGCGGCGCATCGCGGGCGTCGGCGGCCGTGCCGTCCCCGGAGCGACCGCCTCGCGCGGCTCCGCATGGGCGTCGAGGAACCGGCGGCAGATGGCGGCGTCCTGCTTGAGCCCACGCGGCAGGCGCACGCCCTTGCGGGCCGCCAGCGCCGTCGCGAAGGACACCATGGCGGTGGTCGGCGGCCGCCCCGCCGCGTCCGGAGCCGGCGCCGCCACGGCGATCCGCTCCGAGCCTGCCACCGCGGCGATCAGGGCGTCGAGCCGCGCCCGCGTCCGCTGCCGGAACTCCTCGGCCCGCCGCACCGCCTCGGCACGGGTGGGCGCGCGGCCGATCTCGCCCAGATCCGCCTCGAACACGGCCCGGCCGACCGGATCGCCATAGGCCGGGAAGACCCGCCGCACGGCGTCGATGAAGGCGAGACCCGCCTCCGTCACGGTGATCGCCGGGTCCTTGCCCTTGGCCAGAACCACGTAGTGGCTCTTCTCCAGCTTGGGCAGCACGGCGTCGCGCGTGGCGGCGGTGCCGAGGCCGCGCGGCTCGTTGGGATTGGCCGGATTCTCCAGGGCGCGCCGCAGCGCCGGATCCTCGACCTGATCGATCAGCCGGCCCATCACGACGGGCAATTCGCCCCGGGTGATGCGCCGCGGCGGCTCGGTCACCGCGGTCTCGACCACCGCGTCCGTCGCCCGGGCGGCTTCTCCATCGCGCACGGGCGGGAGGCGGCCGGTCGTCGGCTCGTCGTCGCGCCGCGTCTTGCCCGGGACCGGATCCTCGTCCTCCGCTTCCGTCCCGTAGAGCGCCCGCCAGCCCGGTGCGCGCACCACGCTGCCCGTCACTGCGAAGCGCTTGGGTCCCGGCGGAGCCTCAACCGTCGCCGTCACGGTGGTGCGCGCGTCGATACCGTCCGGCAGGTGGGCGGCGATGTAGGAGCGCGCCACCAACTCCCACAGGCGCCACGCCTCCGGGGCGAGTTCGCCGGACCGCGGCACCTTGCGCAGCGGCACGATGGCGTGGTGCTCGCCCGGATCCTTCACGTAGTGGCCGCGCGGCCCGCGCCGCACCACGATCGCCGCCGCTGCGGGTATCAGATCGGCGACGGCGTCCAGGCTGCCGGCGATCGCCGCCAGGATCGCCGCCGCATCGCCGCTCTGGCTCTCCGGCAGGTGCTCGGATTCCGTGCGCGGATAGCTCAGGAAGCCGCGGTCGTAGAGATCCTGCGCCGTCGCGGCGGTGCGCTGCGGGTCCCAGCCGAAGCGCTTGGCGCAGCGCCGGGCGAGCGTGTCCTTCGAGAACAGGCGGGGAGGCGGGCGCCGCACGTCCTTCTGGGCCACCGCGAGCGGCCCGGACCAGCCGGCTGCGGCATCGCGGATCGCCTCCGACTCGGCCCGGTCGAAGATCCGCTCCTTCGGGGCGTGCCAGAGGGTCAGGGCCGCGCCGCTCTGCGTCTCCACCGGCAGGGCGATCTTGAAGAAGTCGCGCGGGACGAAATCCTGGATGCGCCGCTCGAGATCCGCCAGGATCGCGAGGGTCGGCGTCTGCACGCCGCCGAACCGCCAGGGCTCCCGGAAGGCGGGCGGGCGCAGGCGCAGCGAGACCGCCCGCGTGCCGTTGAGGCCGAGATGCCAATCCTCGTAGCGGCGGCAGAGCGCTTCGAGATAGGCCGCGTAGTCCCGCTCCCCCGAATCCGGCTCGCGGGCGAGCGCCCCGAAGGCGCGGCGGATCGAGACCTCGTCGAGGGCGCCGAGCTTCAGCCGGTCCACGCGGCCCCGGTAGCCGAGATGCTCCAGCACCTCCCAGGCGATCATCGATCCCTCGCGCCCCGGATCGGTCGCGATGATCACCCGGTCGACGCCCTGCAGAGCCCCGCGGATCGCCGCGATCCGCGCCTCGTGCGAGGCACCCGAGCGGTTGCGCGCGCAGGTCACCGGGATCTCGTCGACCGCGATGGGCAGATCGTCGAAACGCCAGGTCTTCCAGGCCGGCCTGATCGCAGCCGGCTCCTGCGCCGCCAGGAGATGGCCCTCCGCGGCCACGCAGACCGTCGTCGGCGCCTTGAAGAAGCGCTGCAGCTGCCTCATCGCCGAAGGCTTCTCGAAGAAGAACAGCGTCCGGTCGGACGAGGCGCGGGCCATGATTCGGGATCCCGGAGCGGATGCGCGAACAAAGCAGGAACTTAAGGCGCGTGCCCTGGCCGGTCAACCGACGCGGGCGCGACGTCCACGATCCCGGACCGCGAACCGACCCTCGGAACCCGGAGCGGCTCCGTCTCAGGGCGCCGTGCGGACCTCGACGCCCTCCGATCCCGGAACGATCCTCAGGAAGGCCGCCGACCGGTGCCGGATGCGGTGGATGCCGGGCATGGCGGCGTTGTCGTTCGCCGGCCGCGCGTCGCACGGCGTGTAGGCGTCGAGCACGTCCACCGCGTAGAGGATCCGGCGGGGCGCCAAGCCCTGGGACCGGTGACGGCGCGTCCGGCGCCGGGACACGCGACACCTCTCTCTCGATCGCTCGCTCATCTCGCCACCCTCACCCTGACACCCCGCCTCGTCGCCGGGTCCCAACGATCTAGACGCGGAATGCGATCCCCGGTCGTGCTTCGGCACACCCCATCGTTCATGGGGCGCGATGGCAAGAGGGGTAGAATGCGGGGGGGCTCGGGCCCGGCGCGCCGCCGGGAGGGCTGCGTCAGGCGGCGTGCCGCTCTGCGCCGGCCCCGAAATGACCGATGTAGCGGGGGGCGATCGCCGCGACCGGCAGCACCACGAACACGTCCGTAGTCCCGAATTGCCGGTCGATCACGGCACCGTCGCCGAAGGTGGCGCCGAGCCGCAGGTAGCCCTTGACCAGCGGCGGCAGGGCCTGCAGGGCGGATTTCGGGTCGATGGCCTCGCGGCTGATTCGGTCCATCGCGACGTGCCGCTCCGGCAGCGCGCGGGCGCACCAGCCGTCGGAGGCCCGGGCGAAGTGGTGCAGGAAGCTCAGGGGCAGGGCGAGCCGGTCCGGATCGGTGCCGTCGAGGCTGGCGCAGCCGAGCATCGCATCGATCCGATGATGGAGCACGTAGGTCCAGATCCCGTGCCAGAGCAGCTCGACCGTGCGCTTGGTGCGGTAGGGCTTGAGCACGCAGGAGCGGCCGAGCTCCAGGAAGCGCAGGCTCCGGTGCGCGTCGAGGACCGGCCCGATATCGTACTCCCCGGCGGTGTAGAAGCCGAAATGGCGGTCCGCCTGCTCCTGGCGCAGCAGGCGGTAGGTCCCGACCACCTTCGGGCGGGGCTTGCGGAACGGCTTCGCCTCCGTCGCCGCGTGATCGATGACGAGGAGGTGGTCGCAGACCGCGTCGTACTCGTCCACGTCGCGGCGCTTGAGGGCGGCGAGCGCGGAGGGCACGGCCGCCATCTCCTCGTAGAAGACCCGGTAGCGCAGGCGCTGGGCCCGCCGGACATCCTTCGGCCGGGTGGCGAGCCGCACCTCCAGCGCGCCGATCCGGCCGAGGACCGGATCGAGCCCGTGGGTCGGCAGCCGCTTGAGCGGCGGGAACAGCCGCGACGAGGCGACCGCGCCCCGCAGGTCGATGCCGGGCCGCGCCTCGCCGGCGCGCTGCATCAGGCGGGCGAGGGCCGTCGGAGCCTGGGCGTCGCGCCCGGCGGGGAGCGGGCCGCGGGAGAGGAACGGAACCATGATCGTGATTTCCTGTGCGGCCACTCGAACCCGCGCGCCCGACAGGAGCGCCGTGCCGTCTCGGCGGGAGAACAGCATGAAGCCCGCACGGTTGTGTGACACAGGAAAACGAAGCTGATCAATAACTTCGATCAGATCTGGGGGAAGCGCCGGAACGGCGCACGGCCGTTCCGATTCCGAGCCGGCGAAGGTTGCGGGCGGAATCGCGACGGGGCGGTTCCGCTTTGCGTCCCATCGCGGCACGGTCTCGCCGGCGGACCGGCACGCGCCTCGGTGAACGAGGCTTCAGATGAACTGGCTGAGGCCGGGGATCGAGCCGACGATGGGCCCGATGACGTCCTCGCCGGCCTTCTCGCGGCCATAGGCGAAGAGTTCGCGGCCGAGCGGCTGCATCTGGCCCATGGACACGCCGTCCGCCATCAGCTTCTGGCCGAGCGCCATGACGCCGCCGCCCATCAGGCCGCCCAGCATCCCCATGAGTCCGCCGCCGCCGCTCTCGGTGCCGCTCGCCTGGGACACGACGCTGTCGGCCCCGGGGATCGCCGTGATGAGCTGGTTCACTTCAGCCGCCGGCCCTTCCTTCTGCAGGAAAGCCAGGATGTGGCCGATGGCCGTCCGGGCCGTGGTCGCGTCCAGTCCCGTGGCTTGCGTCACCCGGGCAACAAGCTCTTCCATCATGGTCTCCTGCGACAGACGATGTGGTCTTCGGCGATGCGCCGCGTGAAATCAACCGGGCCGGGGAGGAGCGATCGAAACCGGGATCCGTGCCGTGATGACGCGCCGGATGCAGTCGCGGCATTGACACGAGGCGGAGCGAACGGTTAGTGAACCATCCTTGGCGCGCGGACCCTTCGGTCCGCGCGCCGTCGCGTTCGCGGCGGTCCATGGGGCGCCGCGGGCGTCAACTGCCAAAAAGACGGCGCCCGGTCCCTGCCGGAGCCCGGATGGAACACGAGACCAGAACGATGTTCGCAGTCATCAAGACCGGCGGCAAGCAGTACCGCGTCGCCGCCAACGACGTCATCACGATCGGCAAGCTCGAGGGCGACGCCGGCACCGCCGTGACCTTCGGCGAAGTGCTGCTGTTCGCCAACGGCGAGGGCGCCACGCAGGTGGGCGCGCCGACGCTGTCCGGCTTCAGCGTCGCGGGCGAGATCGTCGCGCAGAAGCGCGGCCCCAAGATCATCGCCTTCAAGAAGCGCCGCCGGCAGAACTCGCGCCGCAAGCGCGGTCACCGCCAGGACTTCACCGTGGTGCGCGTCACGGGCATCAGCGCCGCCTGATCCAGGCAGGCAGCAGATCCCATAGCAAGATTCAGGAGTTAGCCCGATGGCTCACAAGAAAGCAGGCGGTTCGTCCCGCAACGGCCGCGATTCCGACGGCCGCCGTCTCGGCGTGAAGAAGTTCGGCAGCGAAGCCGTCATCGCCGGCAACATTATCGTGCGTCAGCGCGGCACGCGCTGGCATCCCGGCACCAATGTCGGGATGGGCCGTGACCACACCCTCTTCGCGCTCACGGCGGGCCGCGTCCAGTTCGTGACCAAACAGGGCCGAGCTTACGTAACGGTCGTTCCGGCCCAAGAGGCCGCAGAGTAAGCCGACGGAGCCAGTGACGAAGGAGCTCCGCCGGTGTCCCCACACCGACCCGGCGGATCCGCGATCCTGGCCCTGAACGGCCAAGCTCCGATCGAGAACCAGGGGAGGGTGGGGCACCACCTTCCCCTTCGTCGTTCTCGTGGCCGCGCGAGGGCGCCCCTGCCCTTTCCGGTCGGATCGGAGTGTACCGATGTTCCCCGACCTCACCCGCGACGACGTCTTCCGGCTTGAGACCCGCCGGCTCTGGCTGCGCTGGCCGCGCCAGGCCGATGCGCAAGCCATTGTACGCCTCGCCGGTGAGAAAGCCGTCGCCGAGATGACCGCGCGAATTCCGCATCCGCTCGACCCGCGGGAGGCGGATGCGTTCATCCTGCGGGCGCGGCGCGACAATGCGGAGGGGCGGGCCCTCACCATGGCGATCACGCCGCGGCGCCAGCCGCAGACGCTGATCGGCGTGGTGGGGATCGAGCCCGATCCCGATCGGGACGGCCCGCATCTCGGCTACTGGATCGGCCAGCCGCACTGGGGCGAGGGCCTCGCCACCGAGGCGGCCCGGGCGATGATCGACGCCTTCTTCGCCTATACGGAGGGGGCGGCGCTCACCTCGGCGGCCCGGGTGGTCAACCCGGCCTCGCGGCGGGTGCTGGAGAAGTGCGGCTTCGCCGCGGTCGGTTCGGGCCTCAGCGCCTTCCCGGCCCGGGGCGGCCTGTTCCCGGTCGATCACTTCCGGCTCGACCGGCGGGCCTGGGACAGCCTGAAGACGTGGCACGCCGCGGGCCTCGTCTTCGATCGCCACCGCGCCGCGGGCGAGAGCCTGCGCGCGGGCGGCTGACGGGTCCGGCCGGAGGGGCATCCCCTCCGGCTCGTCCGCGTTGATTGCTCAGGAGAATCGTGCCGTGAAGTTCCTCGACGAAGCCAAGGTCTACGTCCGCTCCGGCGATGGCGGAGCCGGCTGCGTGTCGTTCCGGCGCGAGAAGTTCATCGAGTTCGGCGGTCCGGACGGCGGCGACGGCGGCCGCGGCGGCGACGTCTGGGCGGAATGCGTGGAGGGGCTGAACACCCTCATCGACTATCGCTACCAGCAGCATTTCAAGGCCAAGAAGGGCGAGCACGGCTCGGGCCGCAACCGGGCGGGCGGCAAGGGGGCGGACGTCGTGCTGAAGGTGCCGGCCGGCACCGAGATCCTCGCAGAGGACCGCGAGACCCTGATCGCCGACCTGACGCGGGTGGGCCAGCGCGTGCTGCTCGCCCGCGGCGGCAATGGGGGGTTCGGCAACGCCTATTTCACCACCTCGACGAACCGTGCCCCGCGCCACGCCAATCCCGGCCTGGAAGGCCAGGAGCACTGGCTCTGGCTGCGGCTCAAGCTGATCGCGGATGCGGGCCTCGTCGGCCTGCCCAATGCGGGCAAGTCCACCTTCCTGGCGACGGTGACGGCGGCCAAACCGAAGATCGCCGATTATCCGTTCACCACCCTGCATCCGGGGCTCGGCGTGGTGCGCGTCGACACCCGCGAATTCGTGCTCGCGGACATTCCCGGCCTGATCGAGGGCGCCCACGAGGGCGTCGGCCTCGGCGACCGCTTCCTCGCCCATGTCGAGCGCTGCCGCGTGCTGCTCCACCTCGTGGAGGGCACCCACGAGGATGCGGGCGCCGCCTACCGGCTGGTGCGGGCGGAACTCGACGCCTACGGCCACGCCCTCGCGGAGAAGCCCGAGATCGTTGCCCTGTCCAAGGCCGACGTGCTCGATCCCGAGACGCTGGCCGAGCAGGTCGCGCGGCTCACGGAGGCGGCCGGCCGGCCGCCGCTCGTCCTGTCCGCGGCCACCCGCCAGGGCGTGCCGGAGGCGTTGCGTGCGCTGATGGCGGCCATGGATGCGGCCAGTGTCGATGAGGCGAAGCCGGCCGAGGCGTGGCAGCCCTGAGGGGACGGGCCGCCCGCCGCTGAAATCGCGGCGCCGGCATCCGGGGGCTGTCGCGCCGGCCCGTCTCCGGCTATGCGCGGGGGAACCCCTCTCCCCCCGGCTCTCCCGCGATGACTCCCGCCCTCGATCAGTTCCGCCGCGTCGTTCTCAAGGTCGGCTCCGCGCTCCTCGTGGACCGCGCGCGCGGCCGCCTGCGCCATGCGTGGCTCGCCGCCCTCGCGGAGGACATCGCGGATCTGCATGCGCGCGGCGTCGACGTGCTCGTCGTCTCGTCCGGCTCGATCGCCCTCGGGCGTACGGTGCTGGGCTTTCCCGCCGGCGCCCTGCGGCTGGAGGAGAGCCAGGCCGCCGCCGCCGTGGGCCAGATCGCGCTCGCGCGCTACTGGTCGGAGGCGCTCGCCCATCACGGCATCGTGGCGGGCCAGATTCTGGTGACCCCCACCGACACCGAGGCGCGGCGGCGCTACCTCAACGCCCGCGCCACCACCCTCAAGCTTCTGGAGGTCCGCGCCGTCCCGGTCGTCAACGAGAACGACACGGTCGCGACCTCGGAGATCCGCTACGGCGACAACGACCGGCTCGCCGCGCGCGTCGCCACCATGATCGGGGCCGATCTGCTGGTCCTGTTCTCGGACATCGACGGGCTCTACACCGCCCCGCCCGCGAGCGATCCGAATGCCCGCCACCTGCCGGTCATCGAGCGGATCACCCCCGAGATCGAGGCCATGGCCGGGGGGCCGGCCTCGGAACTCTCCCGCGGCGGCATGCGCACCAAGATCGAGGCGGGCAAGATCGCCGCCGGCGGCGGCACCCACATGCTCATCGCAGACGGGCGCGGCAAGAACCCGCTCAAGGCCGTGGCGGCGGGCGCGCGGGCCTCGTGGTTCCTCTCGGCCTCCACCCCCACCGCCGCCCGCAAGACCTGGATCGCCGGTTCCCTCGAACCCCGCGGCAGCCTCGTGATCGATGCCGGCGCCGAGCGCGCGCTCCAGGGCGGGGCGAGTCTGCTGCCGGTGGGCGTCTCGCGGATCGAGGGCGCCTTCGCCCGCGGCGACGCCGTGGTGATCCGCTCTCTCTCCGGCACGATTCTGGGGCGCGGCCTCGTCGCCTACGACAGCGACGACGCGGCCCGCATCATCGGCCATTCCAGCCGCGAGATCGAGGCCGTGCTCGGCTATCCCGGACGCGCAGAGATGATCCACCGGGACGACATGGCTCTGATCGGCGAATAGCGGCGGCTCTGCTTGTCGCTGGCGGCGCCTGCGTGGCATGAGGGGGGGCGCTCTCGATGGGGAGCCGCCTCACCGTTCACCGGGAACCGTGCCGTGTCCGTGCTCACCCTGAAGGTCCGTGCCGGGGCCGACGATGTCGACGCCATCATGCGGGAGATCGGCCGCAAGGCCCGGGCCGCCGCCCGCCGCATGGCGCTCGTCCCGGCGCAGCAGAAGGACACGGGCCTGCGCGCCGCCGCCGCCGCCATCCGCGCCTCGGCTCCCGCGATCCTGGAGGCGAACCGCGCCGACATGGCCGATGCCCGCGCCAAGAATCTCCCGGCCGCGACCCTCGACCGGCTCGAACTGACCGACGCCCGCGTGGAGGCCATCGCCGAGGCCGTGGAGGCCATCGCCGGCCTGCCCGATCCGGTCGGGCGGCAGCTCGCCGCCTTCGAGCGTCCGAACGGGCTCGCCATCGAGCGCATCTCGACGCCGCTCGGCGTGGTCGGCGTGATCTTCGAGAGCCGGCCCAACGTCACCGCCGATGCGGGGGCGCTCTGCCTCAAGGCCGGCAACGCCGCGGTGCTGCGGGCGGGCTCCGAGAGCCTGCGCAGCGCCGCCGCCATCGCGGCCGCCATGGCCGAGGGCCTCGCCTCCGAGGGCCTGCCGGCCGAGGCGATCCAGCTGGTGCCCACCCGCGACCGCGCCGCGGTCGGCGCCATGCTGGCCGGCCTCGACGGCTGCATCGACGTGATCGTGCCCCGCGGCGGCAAGAGCCTCGTCGGCCGGGTGCAGACCGAGGCCAAGGTCCCGGTCTTCGCGCATCTGGAGGGGATCTGCCACGTCTTCGTGCACGCGCAGGCGGATCTCGCCATGGCCCGCACCATCGTGCGCAACAGCAAGATGCGGCGCACCGGCATCTGCGGCTCGGCCGAGACGCTCCTGATCGACCGCGCCTGCGCGGCCACGCATCTCGCGCCCCTCGTCCGCGATCTCCTGGAGGCGGGCTGCGCCGTCCGGGGCGACGAGGCCACCCGGGCGGTCGACCCGCGCGTGACCCCGGCGAGCGAGGCCGATTGGCGGACCGAGTATCTCGACGCCATCATCGCCGTGCGCGTGGTCGACGGGCTCGACGCCGCCATCGACCACATCGAGACCTTCGGCTCCCACCACACCGACGCGATCGTCACCGACGATGCCGCCGCCGCCGAGCGCTTCCTCGGCGAGGTCGACTCGGCCATCGTGGTCCACAACGCCTCGACGCAGTTCGCGGATGGCGGCGAGTTCGGTTTCGGGGCCGAGATCGGCATCGCCACCGGGCGGATGCATGCCCGCGGCCCGGTCGGTGTCGAGCAGCTCACCACCTTCAAGTACCGCGTGCACGGCTCCGGTCAGACCCGGCCGTAGCCGTTCGGTGATCGTCCGCCTGCCGCCGAGCGCGCCGGGTCTGCGGGTCGGCCTCTACGGCGGCTCGTTCAACCCGGCCCATGCCGGCCACCTGCATGTGAGCCAGATCGCCCTGCGCCGACTCGGTCTCGACCGGGTGTGGTGGATGGTGAGCCCCGGCAATCCGCTGAAGGACCGGCGCGTCCTCGCCCCCCTCGCCGCGCGCGTGGCCGGGGCGGAGGCCATCGCCCGCGATCCGCGCATCGCCGTGACCGGTTTCGAGACCGCGATCGGCGCCCGCTACACGCGGGATTCGCTGGCGTGGCTGCTGCGGCACCGCCCGGGCGTCCACTTCGTCTGGATCATGGGCGCCGACAGCCTCGCGAGCTTCCATCGCTGGCAGGGATGGCGCGACATCGCCCGCACCGTGCCGGTCGCGGTGATCGACCGGCCGGGCTTCACGCTGAGGGCGATCGCCTCGCCGGCGGCCCGGGCGCTGCGGCGGTTCCGGCTCGACGAGCGCGAGGCGGCCTGCCTCGCCGGGGCGGCTCCGCCGGCCTGGACCTTCATCTACGGGCCGCGCTCCGACCTGTCCTCGACCGCGCTCCGGCACTCCCGACGTGCGAGCGACGCCACGGCGGGCAGCGAATCCACGCCAAGATGACGTCCGGCGGCATCACCGTATTGAAAGCCGGGGCGTCCAGCCCTTATCTTGAGGCCATGGCGCCGCGTGGCGCGCATCGACAGGGGTCGGCACTGAACCAACAGTCTTCCCACGAGGCTCACATCCACGAGCTTCCCGCTCGGCCCGAGGCGGAGACGCCGCCGGCCGAGGATCTCATGGGGATCGCCCGGCGCTGCCTCGAGGACATGAAGGCCGAGGACACGATCGAGATCGACCTCGCCGGCAAGACCTCGATCGCGGATGCCATGATCATCACCTCAGGCCGCTCGCACCGGCACGTCGGCTCCATCGCCGACAAGCTGATGCAGGAGCTGAAAGCCGCCGGCTACGGGAACGCCCGGGTCGAGGGGCTGCCGGCCTGCGACTGGGTGCTGATCGATGCGGGGGACCTTCTGGTCCACATCTTCCGGCCCGAGGTGCGGCACTTCTACAACCTCGAGAAGATGTGGGGCTCCGACCGGCCGGGCGACCGCCTCGCCGGCTGACGCCGTCCTGCCAGGAAAGGGAGGGGGCCGGTGCGGCTCGCCCTCATCGTCGTCGGCCGTCTCAAGAGGGGGCCCGAGCGCGACCTCGCCGAGACCTACCGGGAGCGGGCGGATGCGCTCGCCCGCGGCCTCGGCCTCTCGGCCGTCCAGCTGACGGAACTCGCTGAGAGCCGTGCCCGCCGCGCGGCCGATCGCGCCGCCGAGGAAGGGGCGGCGATCCTCGCCGCGGTGCCGCCGGGAAGCGCTCTCGTGGTGCTGGACGAGGGAGGGCGCTCCGTGACGAGCCTCGCCCTCTCCGATCAGGTGGCCGCATGGCGGGACGGCGGCCGGCCCGGCCTCGCGGTCGTGATCGGCGGCGCCGACGGCCTCTGCGAGAGCGTGAAGCGCCGGGCCGATCTCCTGTTCGCCTTCGGGGCCGCAACCTTGCCGCATGGCTTGGTCAGAGTGCTGGTCCTGGAGCAGCTCTACCGCGTCATGACCATCCTCGCCGGCCACCCCTATCATCGCGGCGCCCCGTGATCCGCCGCCTTCCCCTTCTCGCCCTCGTGCTCGCCGCGCCGGTCGCCCTCGCGCAGGAGCGTTCCCCGGCGCGGCCCGAGGCGCCGAAGCCCGACCCGGTCGAGCAGGCCCGGGCCGAGAAGGAGCAGCGCGCCGAGAGCCTGAAGGCGCTGGAAACCGCGCTCGCCGCGAGCGCGGCGGCCCGCGACCAGCTGGAGAAGGAGGTCGCCGAGCTGAAGGGCGACCGGGCCCGCCTCAACCAAGCCCTCATCGACGGCACCCGCAAGGCGCAGGAGGGCGAGGAGCGCATCGCCGCCCTGGAGACGCGGCTCCAGACCCTCACCGGGAGCGAAGCCGCGATCCGCCGCTCGCTCCAGGCGCGCCGCGGCGTCATCGCCGAGGTGCTCGCCGCCCTCCAGCGGATGGGGCGCCGCCCGCCGCCCGCCGTGCTGGTGCAGCCGGAGGACGTGCTCGCCGCGATCCGCACCTCGATGCTGCTCGGCGCGGTGGTGCCCGAATTGCAAGGCGAGGCCGAGACCCTGGCGGGGGATCTCACCGAGCTGGAGCGCCTGCGCGGCCTGATCGCCACCGACCGCGAGACCCTGCGCAGGGATCTGGCCGACTGGGCCTCGGAGCAGCAGCGGATCACCGCGCTGATCGCGGCGCGCCAATCCCGCCTCGGCGAGGCGGAGACCGGACTCGCGGGCGAGCGCGAGAGGGCCTCCGGCCTTGCCAAGGAGGCGCGAACCGTCAAGGATCTGGTCGACCGGCTCGACGGCGAGATCTCGGCGGCGCGCCGCGCCGCGGAGGCCGAGAGCCGCGAGACCCGCGAGCGCTTCGCCGCCGCCGCCCTGCGCGACCCGGCCCGGCTGGCGCCCAAGATGCCCTTCGCGCAGATCCGGGGAGCGGTCCTGCGCCCCGCGAGCGGCGAGATGGTCCGGACCTTCGGGGCGCCGGACGGCAATGGCGGAACGACGCGCGGCATTTCGCTCGCGACGCGCCCGCGGGCCGTGGTGTCCTCTCCGGCGGATGGCTGGGTGGCCTATGCGGGCCCGTTCCGCAGCTATGGACGTCTCTTGATCATCAACGCGGGCGACGGCTACTATCTCCTTCTGGCGGGCATGGATCAGATCAACGTGAACGTGGGTCAATTCGTGCTTGCCGGAGAGCCGGTCGCCATGATGGGGGACTCGGGCTTGGCGCCTTCGGCGGGAGCCGGCGGGCGGAACGATCCCGTCCTATACGTCGAGTTCAGGAAAGACGGTGGCTCCATCGACCCGGAGCCGTGGTGGGCCAAGGCGGCAAGCGAGAAGGTTCGCGGATAATGCGCAAAGTTTCCCTCGTCCTGTTCGGTGCGATCCTGGGCGCCGGGACCGCCACGGTGGCGACCCAGACCCATCTGCTCTCGGGCACGAGCGCGGTGGCGGCTTCCGCCGAGACCTACCGTCAGCTGAGCCTGTTCGGTGACGTGTTCGAGAAGATCCGCACCGACTACGTCGAGAAGCCCGACGAGGCGAAGCTGATCGAGGCGGCGGTCAACGGCATGCTGACCTCGCTCGATCCGCATTCGAGCTACATGGACGCCAAGAGCTTCCGCGACATGCAGGTGCAGACCCGCGGCGAGTTCGGCGGCCTCGGCATCGAGGTGACGATGGAGGACGGCCTCATCAAGGTCGTCACGCCGATCGACGACACGCCGGCCGCCCGCGCCGGCCTCCTCGCCAACGACATCATCACCCAGATCGACAACGAGCAGGTCCAGGGCCTGACCCTGAACCAGGCCGTCGACAAGATGCGCGGCCCGGTCAACTCGCCGGTGAAGCTCAAGATCTCCCGCAAGGAGGCCAAGGACCCGCTGGAGATCACCCTCAACCGCGACCTCATCCGCATCAAGCCGGTGCGCTCCCGGGTCGAGGGCGGCGATGTCGGCTACATCCGCCTCACGCAGTTCAACGAGCAGACCTTCGACGGCCTGAAGGCGGCGATCGACAAGCTCTCGACCGACCTGCCCGGCGACAAGCTGAAGGGCTACGTCATCGACCTGCGCAACAACCCGGGCGGCCTGCTCGATCAGGCAGTGATGGTGTCGGACGCCTTCCTCGACCGGGGCGAGATCGTCTCGACCCGCGGCCGCAACCCCGACGAGACGCAGCGCTTCTCGGCCAAGTCCGGCGACCTGACCAAGGGCAAGCCGGTGGTGGTCCTGGTGAACGGCGGTTCGGCCTCCGCCTCGGAAATCGTGGCGGGCGCGCTTCAGGATCACAAGCGCGCGACCGTGCTCGGCACGCGCTCCTTCGGCAAGGGCTCGGTGCAGTCGATCATCCCCCTCGGCGGCAACGGCGCGCTGCGGCTGACCACGGCGCGCTACTACACGCCGTCCGGTCGCTCGATCCAGGCCAAGGGCATCGAGCCCGATCAGGAAGTCCTGCAAGAGGTGCCCGACGACCTGAAGGGCAAGGACGAGACCAAGGGCGAGGCCGGCCTGAAGGGCCACCTGAAGCAGAAGGACCAGGAGGAGCGCGGCGGCTCCTCGGCCTATGTTCCGCCGGATCCGGCCAAGGACAAGCAGCTCACCGCCGCCGTCGACCTGCTGCACGGCGTGCAGAAGGGTGCCGCCAACACGGCGAAGACCGGCGTCCCGAACTGAACCGGGATCGCCGCCGGCCGGCGTTAAACCGGCATTAACCATGAAGGCCCGCAATGACGGTCAGACGACCGTCGCTGCGGGCCTCTTCGTATCCGGGCGGTCGCCAAGTCGGATCCGACGCCGTGACCCTCGCGAACGATGTGCTCTCCCGGCCGCTCGGGATGCGGAACGAGACGCCCTCCCGGTTCGCCCGCTGGCGGGCCGCCATCCCCCTGCGCCCGATCCTCGCCGTGGCCCTGATCGTCGCCACGACCGCGCTCGTCGGCACCGTCGCCTTCACGGAGGATCCGCTCGGCGGCGAGCCGCACGCCCTCGTGACCATCACCCGGCGCGAGCCGGTGGCCCCGCCGCCCGAACCCCTGGTCGCGACGCCCCCGCCGGGGCCGAACCGCACCGCCGGGGAGGTCGAGCGCGCCTCCGGCGTCGCCGTCACCCGGCCGGAGGGGAGCGCGGTGCCGGATTCCGTGGTGATCCAAGTGCCCATCCAAGTGCCCGATGCGGGCGAGATCCGCCTCGCGCCCGCGCCCGATCCGCGGCTGGTGGAGAAGGGCCGCTACGGGGCGCTCCCGCGCCTCGGGCCGGACGGCGCCCGCGCCCTCGACGTCTATGCCCGCCCCGAAGCACCGGGCCTGCCGGGCGGGGCGGCGACGGCCGGCCGCATCGCCCTCGTGGTGACCGGGCTCGGCATCGGCCAAGCCGTGACCCAGGACGCGATGAAGCGGCTGCCGCCCGCGGTGACCCTCGCCTTCGCCCCCTATGGCACCGACATCGCCAAGATGGTGACCCAGGCCCGGGAGGCGGGCCACGAGGTGATGGTCCAGGCGCCGATGGAGCCCTTCGACTATCCGGACAACGATCCGGGCCCGCAGACGCTGCTCGCCGGCGCCAAGCCCGCGGAGAATGCCGACCGTCTCGCCTTCGTCCTCTCCCGCGTGCCGGGGGCGGTCGGCGTCGTCAACTACATGGGCGCACGCCTCACGGCCGAGGCCGCTTCCCTCGACCCGGTCCTGCGCGAGATCGCCGCCAGGGGGCTCGGCTTCCTCGATGACGGCAGCTCGCCGCGTTCCGTCGCCCTGGAGGCCGGCCGCCGCACCAAGGCGCCCGTGGCCCGGGCCGATGCGGTGATCGACGCCCAGCCGCTGCCCGACGCCATCGATCGCGAACTCGCCCGCCTGGAGGAGACCGCCCGCCGCAAGGGCCTCGCCCTCGGCTCCGCCATGGCGCTTCCCCTCACCATCGATCGCATCGCCCGCTGGAGCCGCGATCTCGAAGCCCGGGGCATCCTGCTGGTGCCGGCGAGCCGCGCCCTGAGGACGCGCCGCTGACCAGCCCGGCGCTTGTCCGGCCGCGACTTCTCTCGCACAACGACGCAGCAGCGCGTGAACAGGTTCGATTGAGCGCCCGATGGCAGATCACGACACCCGAGCGGCCGGCTCCGCCCTGGCCGACCTTCCCTACCGTCCCTGCGTGGGCATCGCCCTGTTCAACCGCGACGGGCTGGTCTTCGCCGGCCGCCGCCGCGGGGAGGGGGCGCTCGCCGCGGAGACGCAGGCGCATGCGTGGCAGATGCCGCAGGGCGGCATCGATGCCGGCGAGACGCCCCGCGACGCGGCCCTGCGCGAACTCTACGAGGAGACCAACGTGCGGCCCGAGGCGGTGCGCTTCCTCGCCGAGGCGCCCGGCTGGTACAGCTACGACCTGCCCACCTTCGCGGCGGGTCAGCCCTGGAGGGGGCGCTACCGGGGGCAGACCCAGAAGTGGTTCGCCTTCGCCTTCGAGGGCGATGACGGCGAGATCGACATCCACCGGCCGGGCGGGGGCGCCCACAAGGCCGAGTTCGAGGCGTGGCGCTGGGAGCCCCTGGCCAACCTCGCGACCCTGATCATCCCCTTCAAGCGCCCGGTCTACGAGCAGGTCATCGCGGCCTTCGCTCCCTTCGCGCGTCCGGCATGAGCCGCGGCCCGGCTTTGCGCGCGGTGGCGACCTGATCGCATGCGGTGGTGGTGCCTGCTCGCCGGCCTCGTCCTGGCGTGGTTCGCGTATTCGTTGTCCCCCTATTTCGCGCTCTACCGGCTGAGCGAGGCGGTGCGGATGCGGGACGTCGCGGCCGTGTCGCAGCGGGTGAACGTCCGCACCCTGCGCCTGTCCCTGAGCCGGCAGGCCACGGCGGCGGCGCTCGCGGCCATCGAGTCCAAGCCGGACCTGTCGTCGCGCGACCGCCAGATCCTCACCGAGGCGGTGGCGGGGCTGGTGGAACCGGTGGTCGGCGCCCTGGTGACGCCCGAGGTGCTGGTCGATCTCCTCGGTGATGGCTCGTCCGAGCGCCTGGGCGTCGCCCCGGCACAGGGCGCCGCCGAGGAATCCGGCCGCGGGCACGGCCTGTCGGCGCGCACGCTGCCGGACCTGGTCGCGCTCGCGCGGACCGCCGAGATGCGCGGCTTCCGCGGCGTCGTGTTCAGCTACCCGCCGGGTCATCCGCGGGCGGAGCAGGTCCGCCTGCGCCTGCGGCTGCGCGGCTTCACATGGCGGGTGGTCGATCTCGAACTCCCGGCGGCCTTGCGCGAGCGGATCAGCCAGAAGCTGGTGCGGCTGCCCGGTCGTGCGGAGCCGCAGACCCCGCGGCCATCGAGGTCCGACTGAGCCGGACGGGATATCGCCGGGCAGCGAGGGGCATGGTTGACCGAAGAATCCACTGCCCTCGTTCCCGGATTCCTGTCGCGTCGGCGGAAGGAGATCCGGGGTCCGGCGGGGGAACGGGGGCCACTCCCGACCACCTCCGCATCAGTACCGGATCGTCGAGCGGACACCGAGGATCGCGGCATTCTTGATCCGCTGGCCGCTCGGGGAGCGCGGGTTTACCGCGTTGCCGCCCGGATGGAAGACGTACTGGAAGTCGGGCTGCACCGTGATGCCCGGGGCGATCAGAGCTTGGTAGGTCACTTCGAGCTGCGCCTCGAAATTCCGGATCGGCTGAGGCTGCCCCGTCGCCAGGATCGTGTCGAGGTCGAGACCGCGGATCGATTGCGAGATGCGCGAATAGGCGAGGCTGATGCCGACCGTGTCGTCGGAGCGCCCCGGCAGCAGGCCCTTATAGGCCAGGCCAGCATCGACGTAGAAATCCACGAGGTTGCGGTCGCCCGGCGAGCCGGAGAGGCGGATGAAGGCGCTCGCGCCCTCGTCGTTCTTGTCGGGCTCGCGGAACAGGGTCTGGTCGATGATGCCGTAGATGCCGTCGTTGCCGCGGAACCGGCGGGCGATGCCGCTGGTGGACGGATCGGCCAGCGAGCGCCCGGTCTCGTCGAAGCGCAACGAGTCGAAGCGGCCGAAGTGATACCAGCCGCCCAGCGTCACCGTGCCCGGCTCGTCGATGACGGGCCGCTTCCGGGCGCCGCCGTCGAGATTGTAGGCATAGGCCGCCTCCGCGATCAGGAGCGGCGGGTCGGTCACGCGGAAATTCGTGCCGGTGCGGTTGCGGCGCTGCGGATCGGGGTCGAGGCCCGGCCGGTAGGGTCCGGCCGGGTCGCCGTCGAACAGGCCGACCTGCAGCGAGAAGTTCTTGTTCGGCGTGAACTTCGCCCGCACGGCCGGCGACGCCAGCGGATAGGCCGGGCCGCCGCTCGGCAGGTTCACGCCGGTGATGTCGGGCCAGCCATAGGTCGAGTTGAGGAACAGGGTCGCCGTCTGGCTGACGAGGAACTCCGTGTCGGCGGCGATCTGGCCGACCTTCAGGCCGAACCGGTCATCGAAGAGCTTCTGCTCGATCCACAATTCGTACAGGCGCGACGACGGCAGCGCCTCGATGCCGCTGATCACGTCGAGGTTGCCGACGAAGTAGCGGGACAGGCCGGTGCCGTGGATCTGGTAGAAATTGGTGTGGAAGGCCGCCCCCTTCCAGCCGGCGAGTTTCTCCAGATCGGCATCGATCTGGAGATCCAGGCGGCCCTCGTAGATCGCGCCGCGGCGGATGCCGCCCGAAACGTTGCCGAGGGCCTCACCGATATAGGTCAGGCTGTATTCGATGCCGCGCTTGGCGAGGAAGCTGCGGATGCCGCCCGGATCCGCCTGCGGACCGAGCAGCCCCTGGATCGACGTGGTCAGGTTGGCTGAGGGCTTCGCCGAGGTCTCGGCCTGCGCCACCGAGGTCTGCGGATCGCCGCCCGCGCCCTCCGGCAGGGCGGGGGAAGGCGGCATCACCGGCGCGGCGACCGAGGTCGCCCCCGGCCCGCCGCCGGCCTGGGCGAGGACCGCGCCCGGCCCGCAGACCAGCGTGAGGATGAGGACCGGAAACCAAGCCGGGCGGCGCATCACGAACCTCGACACGTCAGATCGGCCGCGCAGCCGGGCGGCTGCGGCAGGTTGGAATGCCTCCAGCGTTAGCGGAAGCGAGGAGCGGCAACCAGAGGCCCCCGGGTCCGTGACCTTGCGGAACGCGCGCAGCGTTGCGCCCGGACCACTGTGGAAGACGGGGAGAGCGTGGCGTCGGCGGCGCTGCCCCTTGATGGCCCTTCCGGCCGCTTCCATATCTACGGCACGGCGGATGGCCGCCGGCCACCTGAGCGCTGCGATCGCGGGCTCGTGTCTCGAAGTGCCTCGTCGCAGAAGGGCTTCGTTCGTCCATGTCGCGTCCCTCGCCCTTCGGGCATCCGTTTCTTCTCGGCTTCGACGAGATCGAGCAGGCGCTCGATCGCGTCGCCAAGGCCGCGAATGACGGATATCCCCCCTACAACATCGAGCGGCTCGCCCGCACCGAGCGGCAGCCGGAGCGCCTGCGGATCACGCTGGCCGTGGCCGGGTTCACCCGCGACCAGCTCGACGTCACCCTGGAGGAGAGTCAGCTCATCGTCCGCGGCCGCCAGACGGATGACAAGAGCCGGACCTTCTTGCATCGCGGCATCGCCGCGCGGCAGTTCCAGCGCGCTTTCCTGCTCGCCGACGGCATGGAGGTGATGGGGGCCGACCTGTCGAACGGGCTGCTGTCGATCGATCTCGTCCGCCCGGAGCCCGAGCGCATCGTGCGACGGATCGACATCGCCTCGCGCGAAACCGAGTGAGGCACACCATATCATCTCCGCGTTGCCGGGCTGCTGCGGGGCCCGCCGCGACCAACCGCTCTGCCGCCTCTGAAGGAGGGCGAACCATGACCGACCAGAATACGACCATCGATGCCACTGCGCTCGCCGCTCTCGGCGAGGGCCATGTCGCCTACGTCAAGCCGATGAGCTCCGAGGACGTGAAGCGCCTCTTCCCGCAGGCGCCCGATCTCTCCCCCGGCCTCAGCCTCTTCGCGCTCCTGTCCGCGAGCGGCGCGCCGATCCTGCTCACCGACAGCCGCGACGCGGCCATCGCCAATGCCTGGGCGCACGACCTCCAGGCCGTGAGCGTGCACTGACCCGACGCGGAGCAGGCGCGACCGGGATCGTCGAGATCAGCACATCCGAGATCAGGACATCCCCTTGCCCGGCCGGGCGAGGGGATGTCTCGTCAGGGCTGCTCCGGCGAGCTCCTCCACCGCCGCCGTCAACCGTGCGAGGCTCGCCGGATCCGACAGGCGGTGATCGCCATCCTTGATCAGGGTGACGACCACCTCGTGAGCCGGCAGCCGCTCGACGAGGCGCATCGCGTGCGCCCACGGCACGTCCGGATCGGCCATGCCCTGGAGGATGCGGACCGGGCAGCCCGGGTCGATCGGCCCGCCGAGCAGGAGGTGGCGCCGCCCATCCTCAATCAGGGCCCGCGTCACCGGGGTCGGCTCGGGCGAGTAGGCGGAATCCCGCAGCCAGACGCCCTGCTCGGCGATCTGGCGGCGGATCTCGTCGGGGAAGCGCTCCCACATCAGGGTCTCGGTGAAATCGGTCGCCGGCGCGATCAGGACGAGGCCCGCCGGTTTCACGCGCCGGGCGGCGAGGAGCGCGATCCAGCCGCCCATCGAGGAGCCGACGAGGATCGGCCGCTCTGCAGCGTGCCGAGCGATCGCCGCCTCCGCATCCCCGAGCCAGTCGGAGATGGTGAAATCCGCGAACGCACCCTCGGATTCCCCGTGCCCGCCATAGTCGAAGCGGATGAAGGCACGGCCCCGTGCCTCCGCCCAGGCATCGAGCGCCTCCGCCTTGGTCGCGCGCATGTCGGAGCGGAAGCCGCCGAGCCACACGACGGGCGGCCCCTTGCCGGGGCGCACCAGGGTTGCGATCTGACGGGTCCGCCCGTTCGTCGTGACGGGCATCGGAATGGCGGGAGGGTTCGGCTGATCCATCGTGGGGCAGGGTCTCCGGGCCTGAGCGTTTACAGATCGGAAATCCGATCGCGAGAAGGTCACGGCATGCTCGGCGTCACCGAACCTCTACACCAGGGAGTGCGCCCAGGCGCAACGGCCGCGACGGGCGGACCGGACAGCGTGGCGTGCCGAGCGATGACCTGGAGCCCCATGCCGTCGAGCCAGGCCACCGCCTTTCCCGCCAGCACCCGCCACCCGCTCGCGGGCACGACGGTGCTCCAGATCATCCCGGAGCTCGATGCGGGCGGCGCGGAGCGCACGGCGGTCGACGTGGCTGCCTCCCTCGCGGCGGTCGGGGGCCGGGCCCTCGTCGCCACCGAGGGCGGACGCCTCGTCGGCGAGTTGCAGGCCAAGGGCGGTGCCTGGGTGCCGTTCCCGGCGCGCACCAAGAACCCGTTCGCCATGGCGCTGAATGTCGGGCGCCTCGCCCGGATCTGCCGGGCGGAAGGGGTGCAGCTGCTGCATGCCCGCTCGCGGGCCCCCGCCTGGGTCGCCCTCGGCGCAGCGCGGCGCCTCGGCATTCCCTTCGTCACCACCTATCACGGCAGCTATGCGGGGCGGACGCCCGTCAAGCAGCTTTACAATTCGGTGATGGCCCGGGGCGACGTGGTCATCGCCAATTCGCATTACACCGCGGAGTTGATCCGGGCGACGCATCCCCAGGCCGGCGACGAGCGGCTGCGGGTGATCCACCGGGGAACCGACCTCACCACCTTCTCGGCGGCGCAGGTCGGCCCGGGCCGGGTCGAGGCCCTGCGCCGGGCCTGGGGCATCGCCCCGCACGAGCGCGTCGTCCTGCTCGCCGCCCGGCTCACCGCCTGGAAGGGGCAGCGCGTGCTGATCGAGGCCGCTGCCGCCCTGCGGTCCGGCGGCTTGCGGGATTTCGCGGTGATCCTGGCCGGCGACGATCAGGGGCGGGCGGGCTACGTCCGCGAACTCGACGCGCTGATCGCCAGCCACAATCTCGCGGGCATCGTGCGCCGGGTCGGGCACTGCACCGACATGCCGGCGGCCCTGCGGGCGGCCTCCGTGGTGGCAGTGCCCTCCACGGCGCCCGAGGCCTTCGGCCGCGCCGCGGTCGAGGCCCAGGCCCTCGGCACGCCCGTGGTCGTCTCGGATCTCGGCGCCGTGCGCGAGACCGTGTTGGCGCCGCCACAGGTGCCGGCGGGGGAGCGCACCGGCTGGCGCGTCCCGGCCGGCGAGGTCGAGCCGCTCGCCAGGGCGGTGGCGGAGGCCCTGCGGCTTGGAGCGAGCGCCCGGGATGCGCTGGCCCGCCGGGCGCGCCATCACGTCGAGCAGAACTTCTCGCTCGAGCGGATGACCGCCGACACGCTGGACGTCTATGCGGGGCTTCTCCGCCGAGCGGGCGGTGCGGCGTGAATTTGCAACCTCCGGCTTCAGCCGGAACTCCGCTTGGCGCCGGATTCGAACAAGATTCCGCGGGTTCAACACCCCCGCGCAACCAAGTTCCCTTCCGGCGAGTTGACATCCCGCGCGGTTTAGCCAAGGTGCCGCGGTTTACATGAGTTTGTCCGCGCGGCAGTCCATCCCCGCTCTTGAGGCTCAGGGGCGGGCGACTTGCCGATCGTGGCAGCAACGAGGAGATCACAGCCATTCGCAGACCTATGAGAGCCATGCCGGCCCCGCAGAAGGACGGGCCGCGCGCCAACCGGGACATCCGCGGCGTTCGTGAAGTTCAACTCATCGACGACACCGGACAGAACCGTGGCGTGATGGGCTTCTTCGAAGCGCTGCAGGTCGCAGAGGAAGCGGGACTCGACCTCGTCGAGATCGCGCCCAATTCCGTGCCGCCGGTTTGCAAGCTGCTCGACTATGGCCGCTACCGCTTCAACGAGCAGAAGAAGCAGGCCGAGGCCCGCAAGCGCCAGAAGACGGTCGAGGTCAAGGAGATCAAGCTCCGGCCCGGCATCGACAAGCACGACTACGACGTCAAGATGAAGGCCGTGCAGCGGTTCTTCGAGGAAGGCGACAAGGTCAAGGTGACCCTGCGGTTCCGTGGCCGCGAGATGGCGCACCAGGATCTCGGTCTCCGCCTGCTCGAACGCGTGAAGGCCGAGACGCAGGAAGTCGCCAAGGTCGAGAGCGAGCCGCAGCTCGAAGGACGCCAGATGATCATGATCCTGGCGCCGCGCTGACCGCGCGCCGCTGCTCGGGCGCGGGTTCCCGCCCCGGCGCGGCCGCGATTGATCCCCGCCGCCGTGGATCCGTGCCGCCTTGGCACCCGGGAGGCTCGCCTCGCCGGGGCTTCGGTGTTGGGCCGGACTGATACGGCGTCCGCACGTGACCGTTCGGACGCCCGAACGAAGCCGGTTTCCGCATCGCGGAAGCGATGGCGCAGCAATCGCCAAGCGATCAATCGGAAGCCGCATGAGACGGTTTCCGGACGATCACTTTCGGAAACCGTATCATGAGCCCGCGCGGCGCCTGAGCGAGGCCGGTTTCCGCATCGCGAAGCGATCATCCGGAAACCGTATGAGACGTCGGGGCGGACTTGAAGTCCCGTTGCGCGGCCTTGCCCCGCGGGCGGCCTTGCCTTCCGGGCGAGGCCGCCGCAACACGGGCGAGCGCTTTGCCCGCCGGGGCCTTCCCCCGGATCCGCGAGGAGGCCGCGAGAATCGTGTTCGCCGACGAACTGAGACCGATGGAGACCGTGACGGAGCCGGAGACGGCGGTCGACCGTCTCGCCGCCCTGCACGCCTCCGCCACCGACAGCCTGAAGGCCGCACTCGCACGCTTCCTGCGCGACGGGGTGCCGCCCGACCATTCCGAGCGCCTGAGCTTCCGCTACCCTGAGCTGCGTCTGACCTATCGCCCCACCGGCCCGATGCCGCGCATCAAGCGCGCGACCGCCAAGCTCCAAGGCCCGGGCGTCTACGCCACCACGGTGACGCAGCCCGCCCATTTCCGCGCCTATCTGCTGGAGCAGCTGCGCCCCCTCGTGGCCGATTACGGTGCCGCCATGGAGGTGGGCCCGAGCGCGCAGGAGATTCCCTATCCCTACGTGGTCGAGCCGGGCGTCGAGCTGAGCCGCGGCGACCAGACGTCGAGCGAACTGGCGCGCTACTTCCCGACCCCGATGCTCTCCACCGTCGGCGACGAGATCGCGGACGGCCTCTGGCTCGAATCCGGCGACGAGCCCCGGCCCCTCGCGCTCTTCGACGGTCCGCGGGTCGATTACTCGCTGCGCCGCCTCGTGCACTACACGGGAGCCGATTGGCGGGCGATCCAGCCCTGGATCCTGCTGACGAACTACCACCGCTACGTCGATCAATTCGTGCGGGTGGGCCTGAGGACGCTGCAACAGGCGCCCGACCGCTACGAGCGGCTCGTGCTGCCGGGCGGCGTCGCGGTGACCGCCGAGGAGGCCGGGGAGGCGAGCCCCGACGCGCTCATCGCCGCCTCACCCTGGCACCGCTCCCAGATGCCGGGCTACCACCTCGTCGCCCGCGACGGGCAGGGGACCACCCTCGTCAACATCGGCGTCGGCCCCTCGAACGCCAAGACGATCACCGATCACCTCGCGGTGCTGCGCCCGCATTGCTGGCTGATGGTGGGGCATTGCGGGGGCCTGCGGCAGTCGCAGACCATCGGCGACTACGTGCTCGCCCACGGCTACCTGCGCCGCGATCGCATCCTCGACGAGCTGGTGCCGCCGGACGTGCCGATCCCGGCCCTCGCCGAGGTGCAGGTGGCGCTCCAGGAGGCCGCCGCGACGGTGACGGGCGAGCGGGCTGAGGCCCTCAAGCGCCGGCTGCGCACCGGCACCGTCGTGACCTACGATGATCGCAACTGGGAGTTGCGATGGTCGCAGGAGCGGCGGCGCATCAACCTCTCGCGGGCGATCGGCGTCGACATGGAGAGCGGCACCATCGCGGCGCAGGGCTACCGGCTGCGGGTGCCCTACGGCACGCTGCTCTGCGTCTCCGACAAGCCGCTGCACGGCGAGATCAAGCTGCCCGGCGCCGCCAACGCCTTCTACGAGCGGGCGGTGGGCGAGCACCTGCTGATCGGCCTCGCCACCCTCGACGCCCTGCGGCGCGACCGCAGCAACCTGCACTCCCGCAAGCTCAGGAGCTTCGACGAGCCGCCGTTCCGCTGAGCGGGTTCTCCGGGTCCCAGGCATAGGCCAGGGTCTCGAAGCGCAGGGAGCGGGCGTCGACCATCAGCAGGCGCCCGACCAGCCCTTCGCCGAAGCCGGTGATCTCGCGGATCACCTCCAGGGCCATCAGGGAGCCCATCAGGCCCGCGAGCGCGCCGAGCACGCCCGCCTCCGCGCAGGTCGGCACCGCGCCTGCGGGCGGCGGCTCGGGAAACAGGCAGCGATAGGTCGGGTTCGGCCGCCCGTCCGGGCCGGTCTCGTGCGCCCGGATCGTGGTGAGCGAACCGTCGAACTGCCCGAGCGCCGCGGTGACGAGGGGCTTGCCCGCCCGGAAGCAGGCATCCGAGACCGTGTAGCGGGTGGAGAAATTGTCCGATCCGTCCGCCACAAGGTCGTAGCCGGCGACCAGCGCCGGCGCGTTGTCGGCGGAGAGCCGCAAGGCATGCGTCTCGACCCGCACGTGCGGGTTGAGGCGGGCCACCGCCGCCGCTGCGCTCTCGACTTTGGGCCGCCCGATATCGGGCGTGCCGTGGATGACCTGCCGCTGAAGATTCGACAGGGACACGGTATCGTCGTCCACGACGCCGATCGTGCCGAGGCCCGCCGCCGCGAGATACTGGATCAGCGGCGCCCCGAGGCCGCCGGCGCCCACCACCAGCACGCGGGCGGCCTTCAGCCGGGCCTGGCCCGGCCCACCCACGTCCCGCAGCACGATGTGGCGGGCGTAGCGCTCGATCTCGTCGGAGGAGAGGCTCGTCATGTCCGGCCCATAACCCCGGACGCGCCCGGCCGGAAGCCGGATGTTTGCATCCCAGCCGTTCGGCGCTAACGGGTCGGGCTTCGTCGTCCAACCGGGGCCGCCCGTGCCGAACACCCCGTCCGCTCTCTCCCTCGCCCAGGGGCTGATCCGCTGCCCCTCCGTCACCCCCGCCGAGGGTGGGGCGCTCGCCTACCTCGCCGATCAGCTCGACGCCGCCGGCTTCACGATCGAGCGTCCGGTCTTCTCCGAGCCCGGCACGCCGGACGTGGAGAACCTCTACGCCCGCATCGGCACCGCCGGGCCCTGCCTGCTGCTCGCCGGCCACACGGACGTGGTGCCGCCGGGCGACGCGGCCGCGTGGCGGCACGACCCCTTCGGCGGCGTCGTGGAGGGCGGCGACCTCTTCGGGCGCGGCGCCGTCGACATGAAGGGCGGCATCGCCTGCCTCGTGGCGGCGACCCTGGCCTTCCTGGCCGAGCGCGGGCCGGATTTCGGGGGCTCCATCGCCTTCCTGATCACCGGCGACGAGGAGGGGCCGGCCGTCAACGGCACGGTCAAGCTCCTCGACTGGGCCCGGGCGCGGGGCGAGCGCTTCGACTTCTGCATCCTCGCCGAGCCGACCAATCCCGACGCGCTCGGCGACATGATCAAGATCGGCCGCCGCGGCTCGCTCACCGCCGCGCTGACCGTGCACGGCATCCAGGGGCACGTCGCCTATCCGCACCGGGCCGACAACCCGATCCCGGGCCTGATCCGCCTCGCGGGCGCGCTCCTCGCCACGCCCCTCGACCAGGGCACGGCGCATTTCGACGCCTCGAATCTCGAATTCACCACGCTCGACGTCGGCAATCCGTCCACGAACGTGATCCCGGCCGAGGCGCGGGGCATGTTCAACATCCGCTTCAACGATCTCTGGACGCCCGAGACCCTGGAGGCCGAGCTGCGCCGCCGCCTCGCCGCCGCCTCGGGCAACGCGGTGCGCTACACGCTGGAGGTCCGGCCCACCAACGCGGTCGCCTTCCTCACGCAGCCCGACGCTTTCGTCGACCGGGTCGCGGCGGCGATCGAGGCCGAGACGGGCCGCCGGCCCGCCCTCTCCACCACCGGAGGCACCTCGGATGCGCGCTTCATCAAGGATGCCTGCCCGGTGATCGAGTTCGGCCTCGTCGGGCAGACCATGCATCAGGTGGACGAGCGCGTGGCCGTGGCCGATCTCGACCGGCTCACGGGCATCTTCCGGCGGGTGCTCGACGACACCTTCCCGGACGATGCTGCGCCGCAACAGACGGCTTGACCGATCTACGACGAAAGTTGAATCTCCCCCTGCCGGGCGCTGGGATCCGGCAGGGGCTCCGGATCGCATGCTGGTCAGCGCGGACGACATCACCCGCTCCCTGCGCGGCACTGCCGGCCTCCTGAACCACAAGCCGGGCGCCCTGCGCTGCTTCGATTGCAGCGAGCGCGGCTTCTGGCGCTCCTTCGGGGCGATCGTGCTCGCGGCCCCGGCGGCGGTCACGGCGCTCGCCCTGGAGCGCGGCCCGGCCGCCCTCGACGGGGCGCCGCTCCTGCGGGCGGACCACGTCACGCTGGCGGTTCTCGGCGGCGTGCTGGCCTGCTTCCTGGCGGTGCCGGTCGCGATGATCGGGATCGCCCGGCGCCTGCGGCTGACCGCCTTCTACGTGCCCTTCGTGGTGGTGACGAACTGGATCCTGGTGGTGGCCTTCCTGGCCCTGTCGGTGCCGGGCCTGCTGCTCGCCCTCGATCTGTCCACCCCGGGACTGGCCGTCCTTCAAGCCGGCGCCTTCACGGTCGTCGTGCTGCGCGTTCACGCGACGGCGGTGCGCGAGACGCTCGGCCTGTCCGGCCCCGCCGCCGCGCTGACGACGCTCGCCTGCGCGGGGATCGTGGCGATGGTGGCCGGCGGGGCGCACGCGTTGATATAGGCGGAAGAATGGATCGCCCCCGGAACAAGCGGCGGACGATGACGCGTCGGCTCAGGTTGTCCAAGTTGAGCGTCGCGGCTGCCGTCGGAGGTGATCGGACGCGGCCGAGACCTGCCCTAAGATCCGCCTGCGCCGGGATCCTGGGGCGCGACCAACACCTCCGCCGGATAATCCACGCCCGCGAGCGTCAGCCCGGCTGCCGGCGCGAGAGGGCCGCAGCGCGCCCGGTCGCGGGAATCGAGCACCGCGCGCACGCCCGCCGCGTCGAGCCGCCCGCAGCCCGCCAGCATCAGCGTGCCGACCATCCCACGCACCTGATGGTGCAGGAAGGAGCGCGCCGAGGTCGCGACGAGGATCTCCTCGCCGCTGCGCGTGACGTCGAGCTGATCGAGGGTCCGCAGGGGGCTGTTCGCTTGGCACTCCGCGGCGCGGAAGGCCGAGAAGTCGTGGCGGCCGAGCAGGGTCTGGGCCGCCGCGTGCATCGCCGCGGCGTCGAGTCCCCAGGGCACGTGCCAGACGTAGCCCCGCGCGAGGGCGGGCGGGCTGCGGCGGTTGAGGATGCGGTAGCGGTAATGGCGCTTCAGCGCCGAGTGGCGGGCGTCGAAATCCGGCCCGACGCGCGCGGCGCTCAGCACCGCCACCGGTTCCGGGCGCAGATGGGCGTTGGCCGCGTCGCGCACCGTGTCGGTGCGCCAGTCCCGCGCGAGGTCCACATGCACGACCTGATGCGAGGCATGCACCCCCGCATCGGTGCGGCCTGCGCAATGCACCCGCACCGGCGCGTTGACGAAGCGCGCGATCGCCTCTTCCAGGGCCTGCTGAACGCTGCGGTCGGCAGCCTGCCGCTGCCAGCCCGCGAAGGCCGTGCCGTCGTACTCGACCACGAGCTTGTAGCGGGGCATCGGGATCAGGCGAGGCGCGCGCGGGGCTCCAGGCGCCGCCCGCGCAGGAAATCGCCGATCTCCATCGGGCCCTTCCCGGCCGGCTGCACGCGCAGGAGCCGGATCGCCCCCTCGCCGCAGGCGATGGTGCCCTGCGCGTCGAGGAGCCTGCCCGGCTCGCCCCGCCCATCGGTGCGGCTCGCGCGCAGCACCTTCACCCGCTCGGGCCCGCGGCCGAGATCGGCCATGAAGAAGGCGCCGGGGAACGGAGAGAGACCGCGGATCCTGTCATGGAGGCGCTGCGCCGGCTCGGCCCAGTCGAGGCGCGCCTCCTCGTTGGTGATCTTGTGGGCGTAGACGACGCCCTCTTCCGCCTGGGGCGTGAAGGTCAGGCCACCGCGCTCCAGGGCGCCGAGCGCCCGGTTCATCAGGTCGGCGCCCAGCGGCATCAGCCGGTCGTGAAGGTCGCCCGCCGTCATGTCGGGGGTGATCGCCACCCGCTCCAGCATCCCGACCGGGCCGGTGTCGAGGCCCGGCTCCATCCGCATCACCGCGACGCCGGTCTCGGCATCGCCCGCCATCACCGCGCGCTGGATCGGCGCGGCGCCGCGCCAGCGGGGCAGAATCGAGGCGTGAAGATTGAGGCAGCCGAGGTCCGGCGCGTCGAGGATCGCGGGCGGCAGGATCATGCCGTAGGCGACCACCACCGCCACGTCCGCGCCGTGACTGCGGAAGGTCTCGGCGGCCTCCTCGGTGCGCAGGGTGGCGGGCGTCAGAACCGGCAGCCGGAAGCGCTCGGCGAGGGCCTGCACGGGCGAGGGCCGCAGCGCCATGCCGCGCCCGGCCGGCGCGGGCGCCCGGGTGTAGACCGCCACGACCTCGTGACCGCTCCCCACGATCTCGGCGAGCGTCGGCACCGCGAAATCCGGGGTGCCCATGAAGACGACCTTGAGGGACATCGGCCGATCAGGCCGCTTCCTGGCCGCGCTTGGCCGCCTTGGAGAACTTCTTCAGCACGCGGTCGCGCTTCAACTTCGAGATGTGATCGATGAACAGCACGCCGTTGAGATGGTCGATCTCGTGCTGCAGGCAGGTGGCGAGGAGGCCGTCCGCCTCCTGCTCAACCACCTCGCCGTCGAGGGTCCGGAAGCGCACCCGCACGCGGTCGGGCCGCAGCACCTCGGCGTAGTATTCGGGGATCGAGAGGCAGCCTTCCTCGTAGGAGCGGGTCTCCTCGGAGGTCCAGACGATCTCGGGATCGAGGAGGACGAGGGGAGTGCGCGCCTCCTTCTCCTTCGAGGTGTCGACCGTGACGATCCGGGTCGGCTCGCCGACCTGGATCGCCGCGAGGCCGACGCCGGGCGCGTCGTACATGGTCTCCAGCATGTCGGCCGCGAGCTTGCGCACCTCGCCCGTGATCGTGCCGACCGGTTCGGAGACCTCGCGCAGACGCGCGTCCGGAAGGATGACGAGGGGGCGGATGGTCATGCAGGTAAACCGGATCGGGGCGCCGCGGGGCGCTGCTCAACAAGACAGTTCGAGATAGGGATTCGTCCGCCCGGGGTCAAATCCGTGCGTCGATGCTCAGAAGGCGGTGCGCTGGCGGATCGCGGCCGAGAGGGTGCCCTCGTCGAGGTAGTCGAGTTCGCCGCCCACCGGCACCCCGTGGGCGAGCTTCGTGACCTTCACGGGCAGGTGGGCGAGGAGTTCGGTGACGTAATGGGCGGTGGTCTGCCCGTCGACGGTGGCGTTGAGGGCGAGGATGATCTCGCGCATCTCCGGCACGCTCGCCCTCTCGACGAGACGGGACAGGTTGAGGTTCTCCGGCCGGATGCCGTCGAGGGCGGAGAGCACGCCGCCGAGGACGTGGTAGCGCGCCGTCACCGCGCCCGAGCGTTCGAGGGCCCAGAGATCGGAGACGTCCTCGACCACGACCAGGATCGACGGGTCGCGGCTGTGGTCGCGGCAGATCGTGCAGGGATCGGCGGTGTCGACGTTGCCGCATTCGTGACAGACCACGATGCGCTCGTTGGCGATCCGCATCGCCTCCGCCAGGGGCGCGAGCAGCGCTTCCCGCTTCTTGATCAATTGCAGGGCCGCCCGGCGGGCCGAGCGCGGCCCGAGGCCCGGCATCCGGGCCAGGAGCTGGATCAGGCGCTCGATCTCCGGACCGGCGACGGCTTGGGGCATGGGAGGCGGATCCGAGTGTGAGAGCCTGTTCGACCTGTTACGCAGCCGTCCCACCCGCACCCTCATTCTCAGGTGCCGAGAGCCGTCGAACGGGCTCCGAGACGCGACGCAGAACCCGCCCCTCGCCAGCGGAGAGAGGGCGGGTGGGCGCTGGAGCAGCGCCCGATCACGTTGCACTCGGGCGCTGCTCTATGTCATTGATTTCGCCGCATTGTCTGCGGCGAACCGGTATCCGCTTCGTCGGAAAATGCGCTAGAACGGCAGCTTCATGCCGGGGGGCAGGGGCAGGCCCTTGGTGAGTTCCTGCATGCGCTCCTGGGCGGCGCGCTCGCCCTTGGCGCGGGCGTCGTTCACCGCGGCGACGATCAGATCCTCCAGGATCTCCTTCTCGTCGGGCACCAGCAGGGCGGCGTCGATCGAGACGCCCTTCACGAGGCCCTTCGCGGTCATCGTCACCGAGACGGCGCCGCCGCCGGCCCCGCCGGAGACCTCGACGGCGTCGAGTTCGTTCTGCAGGTCGGCCATCTTCTGCTGCATGGCCTGGGCCTGCTTCATCAGCCCCATGATGTCGCGCATGGCGTGTCCTCTGAATCGGTCATCGAGCAATGTGGGGCGCGGGGGCGGCCGCCGCTACAGGTCGGCCTCGCCCTCGTCGGGCGGCGCGAGATCGTCCGGCGGCGTCTCCGCCGGCTTCTCGCGCACGTCGATGATCTGCGCGCCGGGGAAGTTCTTCAGCACCGCCTGGACCAGCGGATGGGCCGCCGCGCCCTGGTGGCGGCTCTCGACCTCGGCCTTGGCGCGGGCGGCGAGCGTCGCCTCGCCGGTCTCCTTGGACAGGGCCACGACCCAGCGGCGGCCCGTCCACAGGTCGAGCGCCCGGGCGAGATCGTTGGCGAGGGTCGGGCGACCGCCCTCGGCGAGGCGGAACTCGATCCGTCCATCCTCGAAGCGGACGAGATGCACGTCCCGCTCCAGGGCGGCCTTGAGGCCGATGTCGCGCCTGGCATCGGCGAGCGCGACCACGTCCTCGAACCGGCGCAGCCGCAGGGCCGGGGCCGCCTCGGGCAGGGGGGCGGCCTGTGCGGCCGGCGCCTGAGAGGCGGCCGGCGAGGGGAGAGGCGCCGGGACGGCTTCGAGCCGCGGCCGGCTGTCCGGCAGCGCGCGCAGGGCGGGGCCGCCCGCCGGCACGACCGGCGGCGTGCGGGCGCCGGGCGGCAGGGTCACGCCGCCGCCCTCCCTCACCTGCCGCAGCGCCTCGTCGGGCGTCGGCAGGTCGGCGGCGTAGATCAGCCGGACCAGGGCCATCTCGGCCGCGGCGAGCGGCCGGGGCGCGGCCTGCACCTCGGGGATGGCCTTGAGCAGGATCTGCCACGCCCGGGAGAGGGCCCGCACGGAGAGCCGGTCGGCGAAGTCGCTGCCGCGGCCGCGCTCGGCCTCGCTCAGGGCGCCGTCCGCGCGGGCGGTGTCGGGCGCCACCTTCAGGCGGGTGACGAGATGCGTGAACTCGGCGAGGTCCTGAAGGACGACGGACGGGTCCGCGCCGGCCTCGTGCTGGGCGCGCAGTTCCGCGAAGGCGGCCGGCGCGTCGCCGCGCATGGCGGCCTCGAACAGGTCGATGATCCGCGCCCGGTCGGCGAGGCCGAGCATGTCGCGGACGGTCTCCGTCGAAACGGTGCCGGCGCCGTGCGCGATCGCCTGGTCGAGGAGCGAGAGGGAATCGCGCACCGAGCCCTCGGCGGCCCGCGCGATGCTCGCCAGCGCCTCCGGCTCGGCGGTCACGCCTTCGGCCACGCAGATCCGCTGGAGATGGGCGATCAGGGTTCCCGCCTCGACCCGGCGCAGGTCGAAGCGCTGGCAGCGGGACAGGATCGTCACCGGAACCTTGCGGATCTCGGTGGTGGCGAAGACGAATTTCGCGTGCGGCGGCGGTTCCTCCAGCGTCTTCAGGAAGGCGTTGAACGCCTTCTCGGACAGCATGTGAACCTCGTCGACGATGTAGACCTTGTAGCGCGCGGAGACCGGCGCGTAGCGGATGCCGTCGATGATCTGGCGGACGTCGTCGATGCCGGTATGGGACGCGGCGTCCATCTCCAGCACGTCGATGTGGCGCGATTCCATGATGGCCGCGCAGTGCAGGCCGAGACCCGGCATGTGGATCGTCGGGCCGGCCGCCGAACCGTCGGGCAGGGCGTAGTTGAGGCCGCGGGCGAGGATGCGGGCGGTGGTGGTCTTGCCGACCCCGCGCACGCCGGTGAGCATCCAGGCCTGCGGGATCCGCCCGGCCTCGAAGGCGTTCGCCAGCGTGCGCACCATGGCGCCCTGGCCGATCAGATCCTCGAAATCCTTGGGGCGGTACTTGCGGGCGAGCACCCGGTAGGGTGCGGCGGCCGGCGCTGGGGTGGCCGGTGCAACGAGCCCGGGGAAACCCGGCTCGTCGGTCGAAGGCGTGCCGGTGGTCTCGTCCATGCGCCGCGGTCGCGGAGGGCGCGCTGGCCGATGGCCAGGCGCGCGCTCTCGTGAGGATGAGGTGGGAGGCTGGACGAGAACCCGCTCGTTCTCGTTAGGGCTGCTTCCTTCCGGACCTGACCCGGTTGGCGAGTGAAACGTCCCCCGCCAACCTCCCGGCGCCTATATGAGCGGGCGGCGGCGGAAACGCAAGCGCGGGACCGCGCCGTCGTGACAGATCGGAGACGTCCATGCCGCACCGTGCCTTCGCCGCCGCAGCTTTCGCCCTCGCGATCGGCTCCCTGGCCGGCTCGGCCGGGCCCGTGCGCGCGGCCGAGACCTACGGGCCCGAACTCGAAGGCTTCGCCTACCCGCATCCGGTGCGCCGCCACAGCTTCACCTCGCAGGGACAGACGCTGGCGATGGCCTACATGGACGTGGCGCCCGCGCAGCCGAACGGCCGCGTCGCGGTGCTGCTGCACGGCAAGAATTTCTGCGCCGCCACCTGGGAGACGACGATCGCGGTGCTGCGCGACGCCGGCTACCGGGTGCTCGCCCTCGACCAGGTCGGGTTCTGCAAGTCGACCAAGCCCGCAGGCTACCAGTTCGGCTTCGCGCAGCTCGCCACCAACACGAAGGGCCTGCTCGACGCCCTCGGCATCGGCAAGGCCACGATCATCGGCCACTCGATGGGCGGCATGCTCGCCGCCCGCTACGCGCTGATGTTCCCCGACACGGTCGATCAGCTCGTCATGGTCGATCCGCTCGGCCTGGAGGATTGGCAGGAGAAGGGTGTTCCCTACCAGACCATCGACGCCGCCTTCGCCCAGGAACGCAAGACCAGCTTCGAGAGCATCAAGGCCTATCAGCTCAAGTTCTACTACAACGGCCAGTGGAAGCCGGAATACGACCGCTGGGTCCGGATGCAGGCGGGGCTCTATGCGGGCCCCGGGGCGGAGCGCGTGGCCTGGAACCAGGCCCAGACCTCGGACATGGTGTTCACGCAGCCGGTGGTGCACGAGTTCGAGCGCCTGCGCGTGCCGACCGTGCTCGTCGTCGGCGACAAGGACCGCACCGCGCCGGGCGCCAACCGCGCGCCTGCGGGCCTCGCGGCGACGCTCGGGCGCTACGATCTCCTCGGCCCGGAGGTGGTCCGCCTCATCCCCGATGCCAAGCTCGTGGCCTTCCCGGATCTCGGCCACTCGCCGCAGGTGGAGGCGCCGGATCGTTTCCACGAGGCCCTGCTGAAAGCGCTGGCCGGACGCTGACGACCCGTGGTGCCGGCAGCCGTCGACCCGGACGGCGCGGACGGATGGTGGCGGCCGCGTCGGATCTGTGCGCGGACGCATGCGTCCGTTGCCGGTTCTTCCCCCTGTCCCGGATCTGCTTCCGCTGTCGCTTCGGTCGTCCGGGAAAGCGGGAGACCCGCGATGCACGATCGGCTTGTTCAGCACGGTCGCTCCGGACCGGCGTGCCGCGTGACGGTCGGACCTCGATCGGGAGCAAACCATTGAGATCGCCGATTTTTATGATGATTACCCAGGGGCGTGCGCCGGTTGCGGCAACGGACGGATATTGATCTTTATTCAATAATATATTTATAGATGATCGAAGGAATGTTTTGTTTAAGAAGATCGTGTATACGATTTTATGATTGATGATTAGTCGGCTGATGCGATAGGCATAGACGCTCCGACCTTGTTGCTGCTGACGCTGGTGATCGCCCTGATCACGGCGGGCTTCCTGGCGTTGGAGTGGCGCGTCGTTCGCGATCAAGCGCTTCCGTTCTGGAGCGCCGGCTTCGCCGTGATCGTGCTCGGCTGCTCGATGTCGCCGTTGCGCCAATCCTTCTCGTTCTATCTCGGCGTGTGGGCCGCGAACGGCCTCCTGGTGATCGCGCATCTCCTGTTTCTGTTCGGCGTCGGGCGCTTCGTCGGGCGCCGGCTGAGCCCGCTCTGGTGGGGGCTGCTGCTGCCGTGGATGCTCCTCGTCGCCGTGCCGGCCGATGCGAGCGTCACCCGGATCTTCGGTGTCCTGAACTCGGTGCTGGTCGCCATCGTCGCGTCGGCGACGGGCCTGCTGCTGCTCCGGGCGCCCGGGCCCTGCAAGACCTCCGCCTCCAACCGGCTCGCCTACACCTTCCTCGGGCATGGCGCCTTCTACGGCCTCAAGACGTGCCTCGTCTTCCTGCCCGGGGCCTTCGTCAGCCTGATCGGCTTCAAGGGGCTGCTGATCCAGCTCTCGCTGCTCGAAGGGATCGTCGTCGAGGTCCTGCTCGCGCTGCTGATGGCCGCCTCGGTCCGGCGTCGGCGGGAGGATCGGATCGCGGCGCTGGCGGAGCAGGACCCGCTGACGGGCGTCCTCAATCGCCGGGCCTTCGAGGAGCGGGCCGCCCGTCTCCTGCGCGCGGCGGAGCCCCACGGCGGCGCGCTGCTGCTGCTGGACGTCGATCACTTCAAGGCCGTGAACGACACGTTCGGCCACCGTTCCGGCGACCACACCCTCGTCGCGCTGGCGGCGGCGCTCACCGCGACCCTGCCCTCCGGCGCCCTGGTCGCCCGGCTCGGCGGGGACGAGTTCGCGGCCCTGCTGACGGAAGCGGCCTCCGCCGACGTCGAGCGCGTCGGATCGGCCCTTCGTGCGCGCTTCGCTGCGGTCCAGGACGCCCGGACCCTCCCGCTCGCGACAGCCACGATCAGCATCGGCGCCGCGATCTTCGGTCCCGGCGAGACCGGGCTCGGGCCGCTTCTGGAGGTTGCCGATGCGGCCCTCTACGAGGCCAAGCGGCAGGGACGCGATCGGCTGCGATGGCGCCGTGCCGACCCCCCGCGTGCCCCTGGACCAGGAGCGGGCGGGCCGTCACGCAGCTCCTCCATCCGGGCAACATGCTAGACCGCCAGGAAACCGTGCCCCGCACCAGCGCGGATGCCGCGGGCCAGCCCTGATTGGACAGCTCCGGCAGCGCCGAGGAGACTGCCGCCGCGGTCCGAAGGAGCGACGATGCCAGCCGAGTCCACCCTTGCCATTCCGGGCCTCGAGCACCCGGCCGAGATCCGCATCGACCGCTGGGGCGTGCCGCATGTCCGGGCCGAGAGCCGCCGCGACGCCTTCCGGGTCCAGGGCTTCAACGCCGCCCGCGACCGGCTCTGGCAGCTCGACCTCTGGCGCAAGCGCGGTCTCGGGCGACTGGCGGCGGATTTCGGGCCGGGCTACCTCGCCCAGGATCGGGCCGCGCGGCTCTTCCTCTACCGGGGCGAGGAGGCGGCCGAGTGGGCGGCCTACGGCACGCCCGAGGCGCGGGCGATCGCGGAGGCTTTCGTCGCCGGCCTCAACGCCTTCATCGGCCTGACCGAGAGCGATCCGTCCTGGCTGCCGCCGGAATTCGCCGCCACGGGCACGCGCCCGGCGCGCTGGGATGTCTTCGATGTCGTGCGCATCCGCAGCCACGCGCTGACCCGCAACGCGCTCTCGGAGGTCGCCAGGGCGCAGGTGGCGGCGCGGGGCGCGCTCGCCCTCGATCCTTGCCGCAAGGCGCTGGCGCCGGCGCACGTCCCGGGGTTGCCGAAGGGGCTCGATCCGGCAGCCGTGCCGGCGGCCGTGCTCGACCTGATCCGTCTCGGCACCGTGGGCGTCGGCTTCACGCCCGCCCGGCTCGCTTGCCCGCGCGCGGAGGCGTGGCGCTGGAGCATGGTCACCGAGCACGGCGCCGTCGTCGCGGGCGAGGCCGCGCCGCCGGCCGGGGCGCCGCCCGCCGAGGGCTCGAACAACTGGGCCGTGGCGCCCGCCCGCACCGCGACCGGGCGGCCGATCCTGGCGAGCGACCCGCACCGCGCCTACACGCTGCCGTCCCTGCGCTACGTGGTGCATCTCTCGGCACCGGGCCTCGACGTGATCGGCGCGGGCGAGCCGGCGCTGCCGGGCATCTCCATCGGCCATAATGGCAGGGCCGCCTTCAGCCTCACCATCGCGCCCCTCGATCAGGAGGATCTCTACGTCTACGAGATCCACCCCGAGGACCCGGATCTCTACCGTTACGCGGATGGCTGGGAGCGCCTGCACCGGATCGAGGAGCACATCCCGGTGCGGGGCGGACCGGACGAGATCGTGCGGCTCGCCTTCACCCGCCACGGCCCGGTGGTGCACGAGGATCGCGCCGCGGGGCGGGCCTTCGCCCTGCGCACCGTCTGGAGCGAGCCCGGCACCTCCGCCTATTTCGGCAGTCTCGCCTATCTGGATGCGGACAATCCCGAGGCCTTCGCGCAGGCCCTGCGGCACTGGTCGGCGCCCACCGTCAATCAGGTCTACGCGGATCAATCGGGCCGCATCGGGTGGTTCGTCGCCGGCAAGGCGCCGCGCCGGCCGAACTGGGACGGATTGATGCCGGTTCCGGGCGACGGGCGCTTCGAATGGGACGGCTTCGTCGATGCGGCGGATCTGCCCCGCAGCATCGATCCGGCCCGGGGCTTCGTGGCGAGCGCCAACGAGATGAACCTGCCGGACGGCTATCCCGAAACTCTCGGCTACGAATGGGCCGAGCCGTGGCGCGCGCAGCGCATCGCCGCCGTGCTCGACGGCCAGCCGCGGCACACGCTCGCCGATTCGGCAGCGCTCCAGGGCGACGACGTCTCGCTCCCGGCCCTGCGGCTCGCCCGCCTCGGCGCCCGGGTGCTCGCCGGGGGCGAGGGGGATCTCGGGGCGGCCCTGACCCTGCTCGGCGCCTTCGACGGGCATGTGCACGAGGACAGCGCGCCCGCGGCCCTGGTGGAGATCTGGTGGGCGGTTCACCTGCGCCCGGCCCTGCTCGGGGTGCTGGCACGGGACGCGGCGGTCGCGGCGCTCCTCGCCCCCGGGGATACCGAAACCCTGCTCGGCCTCCTGGAGGCGGGCGAGCCGCCCCTCGACGGAGAGGTCCGCGCCGCGCTCCTTGCCGGAACCCTGGCGGCGGCGTTCCGCGACGGCCTTGCCCGGCTCGGCTCCGATCCGCAGGGCTGGCGCTGGGGACAGCTGCACCGCGCCCACTTCATCCACCCGCTCTCGGGGGCCGGCCTGCCCGGGCACGATATCGGCCCGCTGCCGGTCGGGGGCTCGGGTTCGACCGTGATGTATACCGGCTACCGCACCGACAGTTTCCGGCTGGTCGCCGGTGCCTCGTTCCGCATGGTGGTGGATGTCGGCAACTGGGATGCCAGCCTGTTCATCAACGGGCCGGGCCAATCGGGCGATCCGCGCTCGCCGCACTACGCCGACCATGCGGAGCCCTGGGCGAAGCGGGAATACCGGCCGCTCCTCTACTCGCGCGAGGCGGTGGATGCGGCGACCGAGCGGGTGATCCGCCTGGTTCCGGCCGGGTGACCTGTACGGCTGCCCAATGCCGGCTTCAGACCGGGTTCAAGGCCGGCAGGGCAGGGTGGCGGTATCGGCGGTCCCGGTCCGGTTCCGCCCCGGAGCTCCTCCATGTGCCGCCCCGCCCGATCCGGCCTCATCGTCGCCGTTCTGGCCGTTCTCGCCGGCCCGGCCCTCGCGGCCGATCTCGACGAGCCGCCCCCATCGCCCTACGGCGTCCGGCCCGATTACGCACCTCCGCCGCCCCCGCCGCCGCGCTTCTCCCGGGACGAGGAGACCTGCCGCGTCTTCGTGAGGCGCCGCATCGATGCGGATGGCGAGGAGGTGGTGCGGCGCGTGCGCGTCTGCGACGCGGGCGCGGGCCCCGAGGGGCCGCCCCGCTGGCACCGGCACCGGCCCTGGCGGCTGGAGGGCTTCGGCCCGCCGCACGAGCGCTATGCGCCGCCGGTCCCGCCCGCCGAGGTGCCGGGCATCTGGTAGAGGCTTGCGCTCCGGTCGCGTGCTCCCGATCTTTGCCGTGACCCGATGGCCGCTTTCTCGTCCACGCGCCGCCCGCCGCGGGCCGGCGGCGCCGAACCGCCCCCCGACGCCCTCGCGGGGACGATCGAGCGCGTCACCTTCCACAGTGCCGAGACCGGCTTCTGCGTCCTCAAGGTGAAGGCGCGGGGCCGGCGCGACCTCGTGCCGGTGGTCGGCCACGCGCCCGCGGTCGCGGCGGGGGAGTGGATCACCGCCACGGGTGCCTGGGTCAGCGACCGCAATCACGGGCTCCAGTTCCGGGCCGACACCCTCGCCTGCACGCCGCCGACCGGTGCGGAGGGCATCGAGCGCTACCTCGCCTCCGGCCAGATGCGCGGCATCGGCCCGGAGATGGCCAAGCGCATCGTGAAGGCCTTCGGGGCCGAGACCTTCGCGGTGATCGAGGCCCAGCCGGAGCGCCTCACCGAGGTGACGGGCATCGGGCCGAAGCGGGCCGAGCGGATCGTCTCGGCCTGGGCCGAGCACCGGGTGGTGCGCGAGATCATGGTCTTTCTGCACGCGCACGGGGTCGGCACGGCGCGGGCGGTGCGGATCTTCAAGACCTACGGGGCGGAGTCGATCGCGGTGATGACCGACGATCCCTACCGGCTCGCCCGCGACGTGCGCGGCATCGGCTTCCGCACCGCGGATGCCATCGCCACCCGGCTCGGCCTGCCGCCGACCGCGCCGGCACGCCTGCGCGCCGGCATCGCCTACGCGCTCCAGGCGGCGATGGATGACGGCCATTGCGCGCTGCCCGTGGCCGATCTCGTCACCCGCGCCGCCGACCTGCTCGGGGTCGAGCCGGCCCTCGTGCGCACCGCCCTGGTCGAGGAGATCGGCGGCGAGGCGGTGGTGGCGGACGCGATCGGGGGCGAGACGCACGTCTTCCTGCGCGGGCTCCACGCCGCCGAGCGGGCGATCGCCGAGCGGCTGGCCGCCCTCGACGCCGCCCCGCTGCCCTGGGGCGAGATCGCGGTCGATGCGGCGCTGGCGAGCGTCGAGGCCGAGACGGGCCGGTCACTCTCGCCCTCGCAGCGCGAGGCGGCCCGCACGGTGATGGGCGCGAAGGTCGCGGTGATCACCGGCGGGCCCGGCGTCGGCAAGACCAGCACCCTCGACGCGCTGCTGCGGATCCTCGCCACCGTCGGGGCCGAGGTGCTCCTCGCGGCCCCGACCGGGCGTGCCGCCAAGCGCATGAGCGAGCAGACCGGGCGCCCGGCCAAGACCCTGCACCGGCTGCTGGAGGTCGACCCCGCCCATGGCGGCTTCCAGCGGGGCGAGCAGAACCCCCTCGCCTGCGACCTGCTCGTGGTGGACGAGGCCTCGATGATCGACGTGCCGCTGATGAACGCGCTCACCCGCGCGCTGCCGCGGCACGCGGCGCTCTGGCTCGTGGGCGACGTGGACCAGCTCCCTTCGGTCGGGCCGGGGCAGGTGCTCGCCGACGTGATCGGCTCCGGCCGGATCGCGGTGGCGCGCCTCACGGAGGTGTTCCGGCAGGCGGCGGAGAGCCGGATCATCGTCAACGCCCACCGGATCAAGGCCGGGCGCATGCCGGAGGGCAGCCCCGACCCGTCCGGCGATTTCTTCCTGGTCGAGATCGCCGATCCGGAGATCGGCGCCGAGCGGCTGGTCGAGATCGTGACGCGGCGGATCCCCCGCCGCTTCGGCCTCGATCCGGTGCGCGACGTGCAGGTGCTCTGCCCGATGACCCGCGGCGCGCTGGGGAGCCGCAACCTCAACCACGCGCTCCAGCAGGTGCTGAACCCGGCGCCGCTCCACTCCGTCGAGCGCTTCGGCTGGCGCTTCGCCCCGGGCGACCGGGTGATGGTGGGGCAGAACGACTACGACCGCGAGGTCTTCAACGGGGATCTCGGCGTGGTGCTGCGGATCGACGCCGAGGAGGGGACGCTGGTGGCGGGTTTCGACGGGCGCGAGGTGGCGTGGCCCTTCGACGAACTCGACGCGCTCTCGCCGGCCTACGCCATCACCATCCACAAGGCGCAGGGCTCGGAATATCCGGCCGTGGTGATCCCGGTGGCGCTCCAGCATTACACGATGCTCGCGCGCAACCTCCTCTACACGGGCGTCACGCGCGGCAAGCAGCTGGTGGTGCTGGTGGCGCAGAAGCGCGCGGTCGCGATCGCGGTGCGGGGCGGCGCGATGCGGCCGCGCTTCACGAAGCTGAAGGAGTGGCTGGGGGCGGGATGAGCCGGCGCGCACGGGCATCGGCGGAAGCCGAAGACGTCGCATCAGAAGCCGGCTTGCAAGATGACGTAGTCGTCATGACCCGATTTTCCCGCACGACCGGAGCGCCGTGGAGGGAGATCCGCGAAAGAAGTGGGTGAGGGGGACCGGCTTAAAATCCCTTCTTCACCTCGGCGAGGGCGCGGGTCATGCCGTCCGCGATGGTCTCGCGCTCGGGCGGCGAGGCGTCGCGGGCCACCAGCACCCGCTGCCCGCGCGACACGATGGCCAGCGATTGCAGCCCGTACTCCTCGTCCTCGACCTTGTGCAGCCGGCTCCACAGGGGATTGAAGCGCCATTCGGAGCGCTCGCCGCGATGGCTCACGCGGGCGAGCAGGATCTCGATCTGGCTGATCATCACCTCCTCGAAGGAGCGCCCGCGCCGCAGGCTGAGGCTGAGCGCGAGCCACAGGGCCAGCATGTCGAGGCCGAAGAAGCCGGCGATCGGCCAGAATCCTTGCGTCAGGAACACGATGCTCGTCACCAGCGAAACGAGGCAACAGCCGCCCATCACCACGGTGAAGCCGGTGCGGCCGAGCGAGCAGTGCGGCCGGATCACCGCCGCGAAGACCGGACGCTCGATCGCGTCCGGATCGCGCCCGTAAGGGTGGCGCGCCGGCCGGCCGTCCTGTGCCTTGTCGCTCTCCATGCAGGCAATATAAGGCGGCCATGAAACGACGAAAGCCGGCCTCTCCCTCGAAAGTGAAGACGAAGGCCGGGGCGGCCCTCGTCGCACCCATGACCGCGCCCGCACGTCCCGTGGGGCCGGAGCCCGTCGATGCGGCGACCCTGCGGGAGATCTTCGCGCGCCTCAGCGCCGCGAACCCGGCGCCGCGCTCGGACCTCGACTACGTCAACGCCTACACGCTGCTCGTGGCGGTGGTGCTCTCGGCCCAGGCGACCGACAAGGGCGTCAACCTCGCCACCCGCGATCTCTTCGCCAAGGCCGATCATCCGCAGGCGATGCTGGCGCTCGGCGAGGAGGTGGTGCGCCACCACATCCGCACCATCGGCCTGTTCAACACCAAGGCGAAGAACGTCATCGCGCTGTCGCGCATCCTGGTCGAGGAGCATGGCGGCGCGGTGCCGCGGCAGCGCGCGCAGCTGGAGGTGCTGCCCGGCGTCGGCCGCAAGACCGCGAGCGTGGTGCTCAACGTCGCCTTCGGCGAGCCGACCATCGCGGTCGACACCCACATCTTCCGGGTGTCGAACCGCATTCCGCTGGCCATCGGCAGCACAACCGACAAGGTGCAGGAGGGGCTGGAGGCGATCGTGCCGGAACCCTACCGCCTCAACGCCCATCACTGGCTGATCCTGCACGGGCGCTACACCTGCAAGGCGCGCAAGCCCGAATGCTGGCGCTGCGTGATCGCGGACCTCTGCCGCTTCCCCGACAAGACGCCGGGACCGGCCTGAAGGCCCGTTCGACGGCCGGCGCGGACCGCTTCCCATACACCCTCTCCCCAACCCTCGCCCCCGTCCTGGGGCGGCGGATGGGAAAGGCCGCAAGATCGACCGAACGGGCTCCGCGGAGATCAGTCCCGCGTCAGCATCGTCCGGCCGATGGCGAAGAGCCGCCCGTCGCCGAGGAGATGCGCGGTGAGCCCGCCGGGGAAGAGCGCGTCGAAGGCGGGGCTGCGCACGTTGAGGCCGCCCGCATAGGCGCCGAAGGCCGGCATCACCAAGCGCTCGCCATCCGTCGCGAAGCACCGGCGACGCACCGCGCGGCCGCGCATGGCGACCTTGCCCACCGGATGCAGGTGGCCCGCCACCTCGCCGGGGGCCGCGCCCGGACTGGGCTCGTGCCGGAGCGTCAGGCCGCCCACGACGAGCGCATCCGCGAAACGGCCGCCGACGCCGTCCTGCACGGCGCGGTCGTGATTGCCGTTGATCCAGATCCAGTCGCGGCCCTCCTGCAGGGCGGCGATCAGCGCGTGGTCGCCCGGATCCATCCGGCCCGGACCGCCGGCATCGTGGAACGAATCGCCGAGCGCCACCACCCGGGCCGGGTCGAACCGCGCCACCGCCTCGTGCAGGGCGGCGAGCGTCTCGCGGGTGTCGTAGGGGGGCAGGAACTGGCCCGAGCGGGCGGCGAAGGAGGAGCCCTTCTCCAGATGCAGATCCGACACCACGAGGGTGCGGTGGGCGTCGAGCCAGAGGGCGCCGCTCAGATCGAGGGTGAGGGCTTCGCCGGCGAGGAACAGGGCAGGGGTCTTCCGGGTCTTCTCGAGCTTCAGGGCCGGCGTCACGGTCTCTTCGTCCTTGGAGCCCGGGCGCGCTGGCTCGTTGCTGGGTGTCAGGCGAGCGCTTCGTCGAGCAGCGCCGCCTCGGCTTCGGCCAGAATCTCGTCGGCCCCCTCGCCGTAGACCCGCTCACGCCCGATCTCGAGCATGACGTTCACGGAGAGCGGCGAGACGCGGTCGAGCGCCTTGTGGATGATTCGCCCCTGGATGCGCGACAGCATCATGCCGAGGCGGCGCACGTCGAGGAGTCCGGTTGCCGCATCCTGGCGCGCGGCGCGCAGGAGCAGGTGGTCGGGCTCGTGCTTGCGCAGCACGTCGTAGACGAGGTCGGTCGACATCGTGACCTGCCGCCCGGTCTTGCGCTGGCCCGGATGGCGCCGCTCGATCAGCCCGGCGATCACCGCGCATTGACGGAAGGTGCGCTTCATCATCGCGGATTCATCGAGCCAGGCTTCGAGGTCGTCGCCCAGCATGTCCTCGGCGAAGAGATCGTCGAGGAAGTCCGGCTGACGGCCGATCCGCTCGGCGACATCGCGGGTGCCGAAGACGGCGAGGCCGTAATCGTTCGCCGCGAAGCCGAGGGGGCGCAGGCCCGCCCGCTCCAGCCGGCGCGTGAGCAGCATGCCGAGCGTCTGGTGGGCGAGCCGCCCCTCGAAGGGAAAGCAGGTCAGGTAGTAGCGGTTGCCGCGCGGAAAGGTCTCGACCAGGAGGTCGCGCGGCCCCGGCAGGATCGAGCGGCGGCGCTGCTGGAGCAGGTAGTCGGTCACCTGGGCGGGCAGGCGGTCCCATTCGAACGGGTCGGCGATCAGCGCGCGCACCCGGGCGGCCAGGAAGGTCGAGAGCGGGAACTTCGAGCCGGCATAGCTCGGGATCGCCGGGTCGGTGCCGGCGGGACCGCGGGTCACCAGGGCCTCGTCCTCGTGCAGCCCCTCGAAGCGCAGCACCTCGCCGGCGAACAGGAAGGTGTCGCCGACCGTCAGCGTCTCGGCGAAATCCTCCTCCACCTCGCCGAGCACCCGGCCGCCCGCCGGCAGGATCGTGCCGGGCTTGCCGCGCACGCCGCGGGCGAGGCGCACCTTCACGGTGGTCGATTCGATGATCGTGCCGACATTCATGCGGTATTGTTGGGCGGTGCGGGCGTCGCGCACCCGCCAGAGCCCATCCGGCCCGCGCAGGATCTTGGCGAAGCGCTCGTAGGCGCGCAGGGAATAGCCCCCGGTCGCCACGAAATCGACGACCTGCTCGAACTCCTCGTAGGTGAGGCCGGCATAGGGGGCGGCGGAGCGCACCTCCTCGTGGAGATCCTCCACCGCGAAGCCCCCCGCGCAGGCCATGCCGAGCACGTGCTGGGCGAGCACGTCGGGGGCGCCGAGGCGCGGGTCCGGCGTGTCCTGGGCCGCCTCCTCGACGGCGTCGAGGGCGGCGCGGCATTCGAGGATCTCGAAGCGGTTGGCCGGGACGAGGTAGGCCTTCGAGGGCTCGTCCATGCGGTGGTTGGCCCGGCCGATGCGCTGCATGATCCGGCTCGCGCCCTTGGGCGCCCCGACATTCACCACGAGGTCGACGTCGCCCCAGTCGATGCCGAGATCGAGGGTGGCGGTGCAGACCACGGCGCGGATGCGGCCCTCCGCCATGGCGGCCTCGACCCGGCGGCGCTGGGTGGCGTCGAGGGAGCCGTGATGGAGCGCGATCGGCAGCGAATCCTCGTTGAGCTTCCACAATTCCTGGAAGGTGTACTCGGCCTGGAGCCGGGTGTTGACGAAGACCAGCACCATGCGGTGGCGGCGGATGAGGTCGTAGATCGCCGGCATCGCCTGCCAGGCGGTGTGGCCGGCGAGCGGCAGGGCCCGGCTCGCCTCCAGGAGGCGCAGGTCGGGCTTGGCGCCGCCGGCCACCGTGATCAGGTCGGCGAGGCCGGGCTCCGGCGCCTGCGGGACGAGGTAGCGCTGGAGCGCCTCCGGCTCGCGCACCGTGGCCGAGAGGCCGGTGGCGGCGAGGCCCGGGGCGAGGCGGTGCAGACGGGCGAGGCCGAGGGCGAGGAGGTCGCCCCGCTTCGAGGTGACGAGGGCGTGCAACTCGTCCAGCACCACGCGCTTCATTCCGGCGAAGAAGGTCTCGGCTTCCCGGTGGGCGATCAGCAGGGCGAGCTGCTCGGGGGTGGTGAGCAGGATGTCCGGCGGGCGCTCGATCTGGCGGCTGCGCTTGTGCGCCGGGGTGTCGCCGGTGCGGGTCTCGATGCGCAAGCCCAGCCCCATCTCGGCGACCGGTGCCTCGAGGTTGCGGGCGATGTCGACCGCGAGCGCCTTCAGGGGCGAGATGTAGAGGGTGTGCAGGCCGCGCCGCTCGGAGGCCGCGCGCCCGGCGAGGTCGACCAGGGTCGGCAGGAAGCCGGCGAGCGTCTTGCCGGCGCCGGTCGGGGCGACGAGGAGGGCCGAGCGGCCGGCCCGCGCGGCGGCGAGCAGGGCGAGCTGATGCGGGCGCGGCGCCCAGCCGCGCGCGGCGAACCATGCGCCGAAGGCCGGGGGAAGCGCGGCCTCCTCCGGCTCCGGCGCGGGGGATGCCGCGGCGCGCGCCCGGCGCCTCGTCCGGGCGCCCTCGCCGGCGCTCACCCGCGCCCGTTCTCCAGCATCCGGGAGACCACCCGGGCGGTGAAATCGACCATCGGCACGATGCGGGCGTAGTTGAGCCGGGTCGGGCCGATCACCCCGACGACGCCGACGATCTTCTGACGGCCGTCGCGGAATGGCGCGGCGATCATCGAGGAGCCGGAGAGCGAGAACAGCTTGTTCTCGGAGCCGATGAAGATCCGCACGCCCTCGCCCCCCTCCGCGCGGGTGAGGAGATCGATGACGTCCTTCTGGCTCTCCAGGTCGCTGAACAGGAGGCGGATCCGCTCCAGATCCTCCGCGGCGCGCAGATCCTCCAGGAGGTTCGCTTGACCGCGCACGATGAGCTGACGCTCCTCGCTCGGCCCGACCGTGCGCGCGAGGCCCGCATCGACCAGCCGCTCGGTGAGCGCGTCGAGTTCCCGCTTCATCGCCTCGCGGCCGATCTCGATCTCGGCCCGCAACTCGCCGAGGGTGCGGCCGTGGATGCGGGCGTTGAGGAAGTTCGAGGCCTCCTGCAACGCCCCCGCGGGCAGGCCGGCGGGCAGGTCGACGAGGCGGTTCTCCACCGAGCCGTCCTCCGAGACGAGCACCACCAGGGCCCGGCCGGGATCGAGCCGCACGAACTCGACGTGGCGGAGATTGGCGTTCTGCTTCGTCGTCACCACCACGCCGGCGCCCCGGGAGATGCCCGAGAGCATCACGGAGGCTTCCGTCAGCGCGGTCTCGAAGGTGTGGCGGGAGGCGGCCGCGCGCATCTGCGCCTCGATCCGGCCCTGCTCGTCGCGGCCGACATCGCCGAGTTCGAGCAGCGCATCCACGAAGAAGCGCAGGCCCGTCTCGGTCGGCAGGCGGCCCGCGCTGGTGTGCGGCGCATAGATCAGGCCGGCCTGCTCCAGGTCGGCCATGACGTTGCGCACCGAGGCCGGCGAGAGCGCCATGGGCAGGATGCGGGCGAGGTTTCGCGACCCGACCGGCTCGCCCGTCGCGAGATAGCTCTCGACGATCTGGCGGAAAATCTCGCGCGAGCGCTCGTTCAACTCGGCGAGGCTGCGGGCGTGGCCAGGGCCGGCCGGCAGGGGAGGGAGATCGCGCGTGTTCATCAACCGCTTGGAACGTCTAGTCTCTCAGTGTGAGGCTGTCGGCGCGCCGGTGCAAGCGCCTGCGCGGCCTTGGCGCAGGGTTGTGTCTTCGCGGTTCTCGCGCCGCGCGGCAGAGGCGCCCGGCAGGCTGAACGCGGGGCCTGTCGTTGCCATCAGGATCCGTTCATCCTCCCGCCGCCATGGTGCCGGTCCCGCTCGGCGCACGGCGCCGACGGGTCGACATGCATCTTGGAGGCCGTCATGCTGATCCCCCGTTTCACGGTTCGCGGTCGTCATCTCGTTGCCGCGGCCGCCCTCGTGGTGGCCGGTCTCGTGGGCGCGGGCGGCTCCGCGCAGGCCGCCCCCTTCGCGCCGGCCCCCGGGGTGGTCGATTCCGCCGAGAGCGGCGTCGTCCCGGTCCGGCACTGGCACGGGCATCGCCACCACCGCCGCCACCATCATCACTGGCGCCACCACCGGCACCACCATCACCATCATCATCGCCGGCACTGGCGCGCCTGAGCCGCTGACCGGCCCGGAGACCGCGCGGTTCTCCGGGCCGCTTGCCGCCGGGCCCGTCTGCGCCTAAGAGCGCGACCCCGTGAAGATCCAAGGAGAGCCCGATGCGTCCCTCGAAGCGTGCGCCGGATGAATTGCGCAAGGTCACGCTGGAGCGGGGCGTGGCTCGCTACGCCGAGGGCTCCTGCCTCGTCACCTTCGGGGAGACCCGGGTGCTGTGCACCGCCTCGCTGGAGGAGCGCGGCCCGTCCTGGCTGCGCGGCTCCGGCAAGGGCTGGATCACGGCCGAGTATGCCATGCTCCCGCGTGCGACGCACGAGCGCAACCGGCGGGAGGTGAATGCCGGCAAGCCGTCCGGCCGCACCCAGGAGATCCAGCGCCTGATCGGCCGCTCGCTGCGCGCCGTCGTCAACCTGCCGGCCATCGGCGAGCGCCAGATCGTGATCGATTGCGACGTGCTGCAAGCGGATGGCGGCACCCGCACCGCCTCGATCACGGGGGCCTGGGTGGCGCTGCACGAGTGCTTCACCTGGATGCGCGGTCGCTCGATCATCTCGGTCGATCCGATGCGCGACCACGTCGCCGCCGTCTCCTGCGGCATTCACAAGGGCACGCCGATCCTCGATCTCGACTACGCCGAGGATTCGGCCGCCGAGACGGACGCGAACTTCGTGATCACCGGCACCGGCGGCATCGTGGAGGTGCAGGGCACCGCCGAGGTGACGCCCTTCTCGGAGGAGGAGTTCCTCGGCCTGCTGCGGCTCGCCAAGAGCGGCGTCGCCCAGCTCGTCGCTCTGCAGAAGCAGGCGGTGGGCTGATCGCGATGGCACGGATCCTCTCCGGGCGGGTCGTCATCGCGACCCACAACAGCGGCAAGCTGAAGGAGATGCGCGAGCTTCTCGCGCCCTTCGGCGTCGAGGCGGTCTCGGCGGGGGAACTCAACCTGCCCGAGCCCGAGGAGACCGGCACCATGTTCGCCGAGAACGCGGCGATCAAGGCGCGCGCGGCCGCCGCGGCGACGGGACTGCCGGCCTTCGCGGACGATTCCGGCCTGTGCGTGGATGCCCTCGACGGGGCGCCCGGCCTGTTCTCCGCCCGCTGGTCGGGAGGCTCGAAGGATTTCTCGGGCGCGATGGCGCGCATCGAGCGGGAGCTGGCCCAGCGTGCGGCGACGAACCGCCGGGCGCATTTCGTCTCGGCGCTCGTGATCGCGTGGCCCGACGGCCACGAGGAGCTGTTCGAGGGGCGGGTGTTCGGCGAGCTGGTCTGGCCGCCGCGGGGCAGCCTCGGCTTCGGCTACGACCCGATGTTCAAGCCGGACGAGAGCCCGCTGACTTTCGGCGAACTCAACTCCGCGCAGAAGCACGGGATCGATTGGCAGACGGGCGGCGCCCTGTCGCACCGGGCCCGCGCCTTCCTCAACCTCGCGGCCGCCTGCCTGCGCCGCGACGGGTGATCGTCGGGGCGTGTATTCGCCCCGACGAACAGAGCCGGCGCGACGCCGGCGAGGCGGATCGCGCCGGCGTCGCGCCGCGGCTCAGACCACTTCCAGACCGACGTCGACGTTGCCGCGGGTGGCGTTCGAGTAGGGGCACACCTGATGCGCCTTCTCGACCAGGGCCTGCGCGGTCTCGCGGTCGAGGCCCGGCAGCGAGATCTTCAGATTCGCGGTGATGCCGAAGCCGCCCTCCGAGCGCGGGCCGATGCCCACGGTCGCCGTCACGGTCGCGTCGGCCGGAACCTTGATCTTCTCCTGGCCGCCCACGAACTTCATCGCGCCGAGGAAGCAGGCGGAATAGCCCGCCGCGAAGAGCTGCTCGGGGTTGTTGCCCTCGCCGCCGCCGCCGCCCAGCTCCTTGGGCGTGGTCAGCTTCACGTCGAGGCTGCCATCCGCCGTCTGCGCGCGGCCGTCGCGGCCCCCGGTGGCGGTCGCCTGGGTCGTGTACTTCACGTCGACGGTCATCGGTATTCTCCGTTGAGTGGGCGACGTCCGCCCGGTGGAATCCGAACGGCTCCGAGAGCCGATGGGTTTCATATAGCGCGCAAATTCATTGTGCGCAATTTGTTTTCTTCGCCGGAGACACGTATCTTGGGTTGCGTTCTCCCGCGGTCGCTGCGGGAATGGCACGCAACCCATGACGGTGGTGTGGCGCTGATCGCCACGGCGTCCGGTCCTGCAGGAAGGAGACGGACATGTCAGACTCCCGCGCGGAGGAGACCCCGTCGCAATACGGACGGGCGACCGGCGACCTTCACCTCGCCAGCCAGATCTGCTTCGCGGTCTATTCGGCGGCGCATGCCTTCAACCGCATCTACAAGCCCCTGCTCGACAGCCTCGGCCTGACCTACCCGCAATATCTCGTCCTGCTGGTGCTTTGGGAAGAGGACGGGCAGACCATGAAGGCGATCGGCCAGCGGCTCTACCTCGATTCCGGCACGCTCACGCCGCTGATGAAGCGGCTGGAAGGCGCGGGCTTGGTGCGGCGGGCGCGCGACGAGAGCGACGAGCGGCTGATGCGGATCACCCTGACCGATGCGGGACGCGCGCTCCGCCACAAGGCTCTGCCCTTCCCGGAGGAGATCCTCTGCGCCGCCGACCGCTCGCCGGAGCGTCTGCGCACCCTGCGCGACGAGATCATCGAGCTGCGCGACGCCCTGCACTCCCACGCGGCACCGGAGCGCGGCCCGTCCTGAGGCGACGGCGTCGCATGTGCGAAACCGCACTGCCCGAGCCGACCGCCGACGGTTGAGCCTTCCGGGGGGCGGGCCGGCCCCCATCTGTCGGGGGTCCGGCCGCGCCGGACAGGACAGACGGAGCCGCCGGGCGGCTCCGCTCCCGGAGTTCGCCATTCCATGACAACCGACACGCTCTTTCAGCCGCTCACCCTGGGCGCGGTCCGGCTCGACCATCGCGTCGTGATGGCGCCGCTGACCCGCATGCGCTCGCGCCAGCCCGGCGACGTGCCCCAGCCCCTGAACGCGGAGTATTACGGCCAGCGCGCGAGCCGCGGCGGACTGATCATCGCGGAGGCCACCGACATCACCGAGCAGGCGCGCGGCTATCCGGGAGCGCCGGGCGTCTACACGGCCGAGCAGATCGAGGGCTGGCGCGGCGTCGCGGACGCCATCCACGCCAAGGGCGGCCACCTGTTCATCCAGATCTGGCACACGGGCCGCATCTCGCATTCCTCCATGCAGCCGGGCGGCGCCCTGCCGGTGGCTCCCTCCGCCGTGCCGGCCCCGGGCAACCACATGGACAGCCGCTTCAACGCGGTGCCCTTCGAGACGCCCCGCGCCCTGGAGGAGGCGGACATCGCCACCATCGTCGGCCAGTTCCGACAGGCGGCGCTCAACGCCCGCGCGGCCGGCGCCGACGGCGTCGAGATCCACTCCGCGAACGGCTACCTGATCGACCAGTTCCTGCAGGATTCCACCAACCGGCGCACCGACCGCTACGGCGGCTCGATCGAGAACCGGGCGCGGTTCCAGCTCGAGGTCGTGGACGCGGTGGCGGGTGCCATCGGGGCGGACCGGGTCGGCATCCGGATCTCGCCCTGGGGCCACTTCAACGGCATGAAGGACAGCGATCCCGGCGCGCTGTTCGACCACGTGACCACGGAACTCGGCCGCCGGGGCCTCGCCTATCTGCACGTGGTGGAGCCGCGGGCGGACCAGACCAGCGACGTGAACGCCCTCGACCCGAACGCGCCGGACGCGGCGTCGCGCTTCAAGAAGCGCTTCGGCGGCCCGCTGATCGCCGCCGGCGGCTTCACGCCGGAGACGGCTGCCGCCGCGGTGGCGGGGGGCAACGTCGATGCGGTGGCCTTCGGCCGCCTGTTCATCGCCAACCCTGATCTGCCGGAGCGCATCCGCCAGAGCGCGGCCTTCAACCGCTACGACCGCTCGACCTTCTACGGCGGCGACGCCCGGGGCTACGTCGACTATCCGGCCCTCGACGCGGCGGCGTAACCGGTCCCGCGGGCGCCGGCCGCCTTGTGCCCGGCGCCTGCGCGGGTCATCTCTCGCCCGACCGCGCGGGAGACGCCTCGTTGAGCCTCGAATGCACGCCCTCCATCATCATCGACGAGGCCGAGCTGGAGGAGAGCTTCGTGCGCGCCTCCGGGCCGGGCGGCCAGAACGTCAACAAGGTCGCGACGGCGGTGCAGCTGCGCTTCGACGTGCGCCGCTCGCCCTCGCTGCCGAACGCGGTGGCGATCCGCCTGATGAAGCTGGCCGGCCGGCGGCTGACGGCGGACGGCGTGCTGGTGATCACCGCGCAGGCGCATCGCACGCAGGAGCGCAACCGCGCCGAGGCGCGCGAGCGGCTCGCCGAGCTGGTGCGCGAGGCCGCCGTGCCGCCGAAGCCGCGCCGCCCAACCCGCCCGACCCTCGCGTCGAAGACCCGGCGCCTCGACGCCAAGACGCGGCGCGGCAGCGTCAAGCGCCTGCGCGGCAGCGCCCCGGGATCAGAGTAAACGAACACGTCACCCTGTCGAGACGCGGAGATCCGAAGTCCCGGCGCGCCGCATGACGAACGATTCAGCACGATCCGCACTTGCCGGGAAGACGAGGCCAGCCTTTCATCGCTGAAGGGGCACCGTTAAGTCCCGTGCGGGACGATGCCGTCCACGCGAGCGCCTGGTCTCAACAAGGCCGCCGCGGGCAGGGACGAGGTCGATCCGATGAAGCGGGGATGCGTGCGGCTGGGGGCGGAGGCTCTCGGCGTCGGAATGCTGTGGCTGGGCGTGCTGATGGTGGCGGGCGGCGACGGCGCCGCCGCACTGGGATTGCGGCCGGGGCTCGATCCGACGATCCACCCGTCCGGGGACTTGGTCGATCGCGCTCCGGTGCGGGTGGTCCTGCAGGCTCCCTGGACGCACGCCACCGCAGCCTTCGCTGAAGAGGCGCGTCAAGCCGGGCTTCACCAAGCCGGGCTTCACCAAGCCGGGCTTCACCAAGCCGGGCTTCACTTGGCGATCAGCGATTCGCGGTGACGAGCGGCCCGACCGCGCGGCCCAGCGAGACCCATGCGACGGCGTCCTGGGACTCGCGCTTGATGTAGGTGTAGCCGGTGCGGTGCCAGGGCAGCACGGCGCTGGTCTTGTTGTCGAGCACGAGGTCGCCGCGGTCGGTGCGCAGCATCAGCACGGCGTGGCCCTCGCCCTTCTCGTCGATCACCACGGTCATGCGCATGGCCCGGCGGGGCAGGCCGCTCTCGGCGAGCAGCTTGCGCTTGAGCAGCTGGTAATCCTCGCAATCGCCGCTGCCGTCCTCGGCGAGGTCCCAGCGATCGGGCACGCCCCAATGCTCCTGATCGGTGAGGGGGCGGATGCGAGCGTTCACGCTGCGGTTGATCGTGGAGATCGTCTGCCACAGGCGCGGGCTGAGGCTGATCAGGTCGGGCTCGCCGGCATCCACCGCGCATTCCGACGCGTAGCGCTGGCAGAAATCCACCCAGGCGGGGATCGGCTTCGTGTCGCCGGCGACGGAGGCCAGCGCGGTGGCCTGGGGCAGGGCGGCCAGGGTCTGGCCGCTCGCCTGCGGGGCGATCAGGAGGCTGGCGATGAGGACGGCGGTCTTGACGACGCCCCGGCTCCGATCCGTGCTCCGCATCTGCCTGCCCGTCCCGTTAAGCTTTCGTTAAGCCTTGGTGACACGGGATCAGGACGCCGGCAATGGAGTGGTTAAGCTAGGGTTAACAGGCGCCCCCGTTCGTCCACAGCCCCGGAGGGAGGGGTGCGGGACGGCGGCTCCGGGCGTCGCGGCTGGATTTCCTTCGTCGGGTTTGCTCGAGCGGGCTCCCTTGGGCGTGTTCCCTTGGGCGCGTTCCCTCGGCCGGGTTCTCTGCACAAGGATACGGATTGGCTGGCCGTGGGCCGGAATGGGCCGGCGACGGCGGGAACGGCGATCCGGTGGACCGGGCGCCGGTCTCAGCAGAGATCCGCGTCTGCCCGCCCGCAGCTCAACCGCTTGGCGGCCCACGATTTGACTTCATCGATCGTCCCGAAGATCGGGCTCGCAGCCGGTCCGACGTGGCAGGGGCCGAAGCCCGCCTCGATGAACCAGTGCCCGTTCACGCCCGTCTCCTCGCGGGTCGTGGCCGAGAGCTGCACGAGCACACAGATCAGCTCGTCCTGGAAGAACAGCAGACAGCCGTCCCTGTCATCCGTGCCATTATTCAGGCGCACAGGCTTGTGAAACATCGAGGCAATCATGGACCTCCTCTCTCGCTGCAACCAATTGCTAGCAATTTAATCCCATAAATATCGATCGGGCACGCGGACGCAATCAAGCATTTGATCTAGATCGATCGGATCATGCATTGATGCGTATGAACTAAATTGCTTCACCGTTTGAAATAAATTGCTTCATCCGCCAAGTCCCGCCTGGACTTGCCTGACCCTGACGTCCGACACCGGACATCATGGCCGCCCCGTCTGCGCCCGCGACGATCGCCGGCGCCGGTCCGTGCTCCTGCCGCGCCGCCGCCTACGCGCCGCGCATGTGCGTGGCGCTGACCCTGATCCGATCGGGGCACGCGGCCCTCGTCTTGGAAGGTGCCGGACGGCTTATGTCTCCGATCGGCAGAGCAGGAGCCAGGCTTTTCGTTCGAAGGCAGGCGACCGCATTCCGCCTCAACCCAGGCTTGAACGTCCGCAACGACGCTTGGCGACTGGCGACTGGCGGCTGGCCATCGTTTCGTCCGAACCGCCGCTGTCTCCGGCGATCAAGCGGCAGGGGGCCGGCCCATATTCAATGAGGCTTGCTGGCAGATCCGGCGGGCGTCACCGGGTTCGCCCAAGCGTAACGGCAGCGTCGACCGGCGGTCCCGGCGAAAGACGGCGTCGCACGATCGAAGCTCCTCCCACGGAAGGCCATCCTGACGCGCAACCGTTCCCGAGATCGGCCGGATATCCGGCGCAGGCGGCGATGAGCCTGAACGCAGTGACGAGAGACAGGGGGCATGCATGCGGGTCATCGGCATGGCTGCGGCCATCCCACTCCTGGTCGCCTCCCACGCAGCGACCGCGGACATCAAGCGTCACAGAGCTGTCCCGGAGACGTTCTGGGGCCAGTGGGTCCCGGCCGGCCAATCGTGCATCAACAATGATCAGCCGGCCCTCTCGATCACCGCGTCGGATTACGCCCGCGCGGACTCACGATGCACGATCGATTGGGTCGACGAGACCGCAGGCCGGGCCGGCCCGATCTATTCCGCCCATATGCGCTGCTCGACCGGTGAGTCGCCGCAGCCGTCGATCGCGAACCTGATCCTCGTCTCGAGGGAGAGCAACGTGGTCTCGCTGGGGCCGGACTTCAAAAGTCTTCAGAGCTATCAGCGCTGTCAGGCCGGGTGAGAGCCGGAGCCCCGCATCCATGGCCGGAGTGACGATTCCGAGCCGTGCCGCCGGCGGCCCCGCACCGCCTGCTCCTGTCCCGATTCCGTCAGGAGGCGGTCCATGAGCGCCCTGTCCGATCGAGCCGAGACCCCGGCTTCACCGCCCACGAACTCCGCGAATTCCAACACGCAGAGACCCGGGCGGACGGTCGTTCGCCGCGCAATCGACGAGGCCGAGCGTTACCTGTGGTTCGCTCTCTATCTGATCGTCATCTTCGGCACCCTGATCCTGTTTTGTCTCAACATATATGCCCGCGTCGATCAGGAGGTCCCGCATTTTCCGAGCCACCACTTCTATGCGCTTGGCCTCATCAACGCTCTGGTATTCGCCAAGATGATGCTGATCGCGGAGTCTTCGGGCTTGGGGTCGTCCGTCGTCGGCCGCCGCCTGGAGGAGGGACGACTCGCCACTCTGATCCTCTATCGCGCCCTGGCCTTCACCGTCGTCCTGGTCGCGGCCTATGCGCTGGAGGAGGTGCTGGTGGGAGCGTGGCACGGGAAGGCCGTGGGCGAGGTCCTGCCCGAGATCGCGGGGGGCCCGGCCGGGCTGGCTACGCTCGCATGGGTGATGTTCGTCGCCCTGATCCCGTACTTCGCCTACCGCGAGCTTGGTCGCGTGCTCGGCGAGGACCGATTGCGCTCCCTTCTCGTCGGCCCACGGGCGGCCACGTAGCCGTTCGGAGGTGCGCCAAGCGTTGCGCCCGTGACCGCGTTCCATGGGGTGAAAGGCCCAGCCGGAGCACGTGCGACGAGGGCCGGCCGATCGTCCCTCAATGGGTGGCGACGAGCGTGGGTGCGGGCCGGGATCCCGTCTCCGGACCAAGGCTCGCGCGCCGCTGGTCGAGGGCGTGCCGCGCATGCGCCAGGGCTGTCGAGAAAGCGGACATCCGATCGGTGTTGCCGCCCTCCGGCGAGCGGCCCAGGACCGCCGAGACGAGCTGGTGAAACTCGTTCTCCAACGCGGCAAGCCCTGGCAGGTCGGCTTGCGGCGCCGTGTCGGCAATCTCGACCAGCCGCTTGATCGGCTGCCAACCGGCCTCCGACCGTCGCCGGTTCCACTGGGCCGATGCGGCCGCGAAGAACGACCCGGCGAGACTGATCACGAGCCCACCGACGTAGAAGTATTGCTGGAACTGGTCGAAGAAACTCCGGTCCCCGTCGCTCAGGTAGGCTGCGACACCCGGGTGGACGGGCAGGGTCGGGCTCTTGTCGTCGGGATCGGGCGCCTCGATCTGGTTGGCGAGCGGAGTCAGGGCCGCGAGCTTGGTCTTCGTGGTCAGGATCGAACGGGCGATGGCCGCGGCGACCACGTTGGGCATCAGTTCCGAGGCGGCGAACCGATAGGTGACGGCGAGCGTCGTGACGGTGTCGCTCGGCGTCGCCGGCCTCGCCCGGAACGCTCCGGCCGGCACGTCGATCGACTCGAAGCCCGGGAAACGCTTGCCGATGCTCTCCGCCTCGTCGAGCCCGAGGATTCCCGGTGTCCCCCTTGGTCGCGCGTGCGATCGCGGCGACCACGTCGACGGCCTCGCCGGGCGCCATGGGGCCGACTGCGAGCACCGCCGCGAGCTTCTTCTGCCGGACGGCTTGGGCGAGATCGTCCACCGACAGGAAGATCCTGCCGACGTCCTTCGCAGGCACGTCGAAATAGGACAGAACCGCGTCGAGAACCTCGGCATTGGAGGCTTGCAGCGGCCCGGCCGGAATGCCGATGACCTGGCCCGCCAGGTTCGCGACGGAGCTGACATGGCTTTGGGGCGGCAGGACGAAGGCAACGACGTCCCTGCGCAGAATCACGATGGTCTGGGCGTTGGCGGGTGGTGCCGCGTCGCTGCGCACGATCGCAAGATCGGTCCGGCCCTCCTCGAGCGCCTTGGCGCTCCCGGCGAGGTCGCTCACCTGCACGAGTTCAAGGTTGACGCGGGGGTGCTGAACTTTGGAGACCGACACGAAGGCCGTGATGAAGCGGTAGGCGGCGCTGCCCGGCGGCCCCGTCGTGACCCGCAGGTTGGCGTGCGGCGACCAGAAATGAGCGACCGCGAACACGCCAGCGGCGCAGAGCAGGAGGGCGACGACGAGGGCGAGACCTCCCCATCTCCTGGGCCGCGGCGGGTCGATGACGGCCGTCTCAGGAGCCGGAGAAGTGGATCCCGCGTCTGACCCCATCGTCGCAGTCCCCGCTCGTCGATCGTCACCGGCGCCACTTGCGCCGTTGCACCTCGATCTGCCGTCTCGGCAGCCTCCGTTCCTGAATCCCTCCCTCGGCGCCGCGCCGGTGCCCGCACCTTATTCAGGCTGCTCTTCCTCGCTTGATTCTCCGTGACAGACCTTGGCGCAACACAAGGACGAGCGACGTGTCGCCCGTGGCGCCTCCGCTTTCGCGGCTGCCCCCGCGCAAGCGGCAGGGATCATCGCCGAGGCCAGGAATGCCGCGACGATCTGCTCGAAATGTGAATCAGGGAGTTGGAGCGGGCGATCGGGATCGAACCGACGACATTCAGCTTGGGAAGCTGACGTTCTACCACTGAACTACGCCCGCATCGGACCCTGCGAGGCCCGATCGAACCCGGCGGCGCGGGGCGCCCGTCCGAGTCGGCTGGACCATACGCAGTGCAGGCGGGTTTGTCCACGGGGGTGTGCGGTGCGGCGCGGCGTGGCTGGACGGCGGGCGCGAGATAGGGCAGGTGCGTCTCGCCGAGACGACCCCCCGATCACCCAGGGCGCGCCATGACCGAGTCTTCTCCGCCTGCCTCGGGCTCACGCCCCAAGCTCGTGCTTGCCTCGGCCTCGCCGCGGCGCCTCGCGCTGCTGCAGCAGGCCGGCATCGAGCCGGATGCCCTGCTGCCGGCCGACCTCGACGAGACGCCGCTCAAGGGCGAGCGCCCGCGGGAGCTGGCCCGGCGCCTCGCCCGCGCCAAGCTCGACGTCGCCGTCGCCGCCGCCCGTCACGGCGAGGATCTGAGCGGCGCCTACGTGGTGTCGGCCGACACCGTGGTCGCGGTCGGCCGGCGCATCCTGCCCAAGCCCGAGGTCGCCGACGAGGCCGAGGCCTGCATGCGCCTGCTCTCGGGCCGCACGCACCGCGTCTACACCGCCGTCTGCATCGCCGGCCCGCGCGACCGCACCCGCGAGCGCCTCGTCGAGACCCGAGTGCGCTTCAAGCGCCTCGCCACGCGGGAGATCGAAGCCTACGTGGCGAGCGGCGAGTGGCGGGGCAAGGCGGGCGGCTACGCCATCCAGGGGCTCGCTGGGGGCTTCGTGGTCAAGCTGGTGGGATCCTACAGCGCGGTGGTCGGGTTGCCGCTCTACGAGACCATCGCCCTTCTCGAGGGGGAAGGCTATCCCGTCCGCGGCGCCTGGCGCGCCGCCGCGTGAGGCTGCCGTGACCGCAGACACTCCCGACGACAAGCTCGCCGCCCCTTGCCCGATCTGCGGCAAGCCGGCGGATCCGAAGCTCCGGCCCTTCTGCTCGAAGCGGTGCGCCGATGTCGACCTGCAGCGCTGGTTCAGCGGCCGCTACGCCATTCCCGGCCGCGAGGACGACGCCCTCGGCTCCGAGGACGAGGGCGAACGCTGAGGCCGCCGTCATCCGGTTTTCAACCACCCGTGCTTGAAGGAGCCGGCAAAGGGAGACGGCGGATGAGCGAACGGATGACGCTGACGCGGCGCGAGACCGTGGCCGGTGCGGCGGCCCTCGCCCTGGCCCCGCGGGGGGCCGGCGCGCAGGAGACGGCCGCCGCGCAGGCGAGCGGCGTGGTGTACGAGGACCGCTCCGGAGGCGGGCGCCGCGGGGCCGAGGATCCGGGCATCCCGGACGTGCTGGTGTCGAACGGGCGCGAGGTGGTGCGCACCGATGCGCAGGGCCGCTACACGCTGCCGATCGGCGACGAGACGGCGATTTTCGTGATCAAGCCGAACGGCTACGCCCTGAAGCGGGACGCCGACAACATCCCGCGCTTCGCCTATCTGCACCACCCGGCCGGGACGCCCGCGGCGCTGAACCTGCGCTTCGCGGGAATCGCGCCCACCGGGCCGCTGCCGGCCTCGATCGATTTCGGCCTCACCCGCGCGGAGGAGAGCGGGGATTTCGATGTCATCCTGTTCACGGATCCGCAGCCCGAGAGCCATGCCGAGCTCGGCTACGTCCGCGACACCGCCGTCACCCGCGCCATGGGGATCAAGGCCGCCTTCGGCCTGACCACCGGCGACGTGCTGTTCGACGATCTGTCGCTCTATGCCCGGCAGAACCGGATCATCGGGCGGGTCGGCGTGCCCTGGTACCACATCGGCGGCAATCACGACCTCAACTTCGAGGCCCCCGACGCCCGCCACAGCCGCGAGACCTTCAAGCGCGCCTACGGGGCGCCGTACTACGCCTTCAACCACGGCGGCGTGCTGTTCCTGATGCTGGACAACGTCCATTACCGGGGAGCCGCCACGGGCTCGGCGGCGCGCGGCGGGACCTACGAGGGCCGCATCGGGGAGGCGCAGCTCGCCTTCGTGGAGGCGGTGCTGCGCGAGACCCCGCGCGACCGCCTCGTCGTGGTGGCCTCGCACATCCCCCTCGCCACCGATCTCGGTCCCGACGATCCGCGAATCAGCACCACCGACCGGGCCGCCCTGCTGCGCCTCCTCGCGGGGCGTCCATCCTTCAGCATCGCGGGCCACACGCACACCACCGAGCACCACTACCTCGATGCGGAGGGCCGGCCCGGCGCGTCGGGGCCGCAGGCGCATCACCACCACGTGCTCACCGCCGTGTCCGGCTCCTGGTGGAGCGGGCCCCTCGACCGCCGCGGCATCGCCACCGCCGACAGCCGGGACGGTACGCCCCACGGCTTCCACGTGCTGAGCATCCGGAGCGGGCGCGACTACACCACCCGCTACGTTCCGGCGAGCGAGGACGGCGCCCGGCAGATGCGGATCGTGCTGGAGAGCCAGTTCCACGGCGAGGACGTCGCCAACCTGCCCGACACCCGGCTGAACGAGCTGTTCGGATCGCCGATTCCCGCCGAATCGGTCGGCACCACCGATCTCGTCGTGAACTTCTTCGATGGCGGGCCGAAGAGCCGCCTGTGCTTCCGCATCAACGGCGGCGCGGCGATCGACATGGTGCGCACGCGCCGGCCGGATCCCTTCGTGGCCGCGCTCTATGCCCGGAACGCCGCGACCAAGAAGCCGTGGGTGAAGGCCGAGCCCTCCACGCATGTCTGGACCGCCCGGCTACCGCGGGATCTCGGCCCGGGCACGCACCGCGTCAGCGTCGAGGCGACCGACGAGTACGGCCGCCGCCACGAGGCCGGGATTGTCCTGGAGGTGCTGGCGGGCGAGGCCGGTCCGCGGCGGATCTGAGCCCGGCGCGGGCCGCGGTGCGCCCTCACAGCCGCTTGGGGAAGTTGATCACCGCGTCGCCCACCGCATCCACCGTGTCCTTGATCGCCTTCCCGGCCGGCGCGAGATCCGGAACGGGGAGGCCGAGGAAGGTTCTCGGCTCGGGCTCGGCGGGCGCCGCGGGGGCCGGTTCGGCCGCCGCCGTCCGGGTCGTGGCCGACTTGGCGGGCGGCTTGGCCGCCGTGATCTTCGCCGGTTCGGGCTTCTCCGACTTGGCGACGGGCTTCGGCGCGGGCTTCTCCGGCTTGACCGCCGCCTTGACGGGCGCAGCCGGCTTGGCCGCGGCCTCGTGGGTCTCGGGGGCAGGCGCGGCCGGCTTCGGCTGGGCGGGCTTCACCGCCACCGGCTTCGGCTCGACGGGCTTGAGATCGACAGGCTTGGCCCCGACAGCCTTGGCCTCGCTGGCCTTGGACTCCGTGACCTTGGGTTCCGCAGCCTTGGCCTCGACAGGCTTGGATTCCGTGGACCTGGATTCCGTGGGCTTGGATTCCGCGAGCTTGGCGTCGGGCCCAGCCGGCAGCGCACGCTCGAAGTGCTGGGGCGGATTGAGCGTGCCGGTCACGAGGCTGTCCGCGCGGGCGGGAACCGGCGCGACCGGCGCGGCCTCCGCGGGCTTCTCGACCGGGCTCGCCGGCGGAATCGCCACCGTGCGCACCCGCGGAGCCTCGGTGCCATCCGCGCGCAGGGCCGGAACGCCGTCCTTGATCTCCGGCATCTCGCGGACCGGGCCGACGCGGATCCCGCTCGCGCGCGGCTCCATCAGAGCCGAGACGGCCGGATAGGCGAGGGCGCCGAGCGCGACGACCCCGCCGAGCCCGGCGGCCGCGATCAGCACCGGGCCGCGCCAGGCGAGGCGCGCCGGCTTGGTCTCGCGCCGCTCGGTCGGATCGATCTCCACGGACATCATGCTCACGGCCCTCGTCCCTTGCCTCCCCGCTTGACAGCATCCCTGCGAATCAGGCGCGAAGATGTCGAGCGACGGGCAGCTTCACGGAAATAGCGGGCACAACTCACGAATCCGTTAGCGCGCCGCCACGTCGGCAAGCCCGGCCCGTGCGGTTTTGCAACACCTCGCCGTCCGGATGCGCGGTCCGGCCCGGGGCCGGGCGCCGCGGGCCGCATCGGCATCATCGCGAAATCGGCTCCCCTCTGCCGGGGCCGATGGTCTATGTCGTCCTCATGCAATGGAGCGACGAGGGCCTCGTCCTGGGGGCACGGCGGCACGGGGAGACGAGCGTCATCCTCGAGCTGATGACGGCCGAGCATGGGCGCCATCGCGGCCTCGTCCAGGGGGGACGCTCGCGGCGCATGCAACCCGTGCTGCAACCCGGCAATCGCGTGCGGGCGGTCTGGCGCGCGCGCCTCGACGACGGCCTGGGTCACTTCACCGTGGAGCCGGTCGAGAGTGCGGCCGGCCGGCTGATGGGCTCGCGCCTCGCCCTCTACGGCCTCTCCCACGCGGCCGCCCTGCTGCGGCTCCTGCCGGAGCGCGACCCGCATCCGAACCTCTACGCCGCCGCCCAGGTGCTGATCGCGCATCTCACCGACGCAGCCGTCGCCCCCGCCCTGATGGTGCGGTTCGAACTCGCGATCCTGGCCGAACTCGGCTTCGGCCTCGATCTCTCGGCCTGCGCAGCGACGGGCTCCAACGCCTATCTTGCCTACGTCTCGCCGAAGAGCGGGCGCGCCGTCAGCGCCGAGGCCGGCGAACCCTGGCGCGACCGGCTCCTCGCCCTGCCGGATTTCCTCGTCCCGCGCGGATCCGGCGGCACCGGCGCCACGCCGACCGCGCGCGACGTTCGTCAGGGGTTTACCTTGACGGGATATTTCCTGGACCAGCATGTCTGGCAGCCGCGCGGTCTCGCGCCGCCCGAGGAGCGTGAGCGATTCGTCGCACTCGGCACCGCGGATGCCGGTTGATGTTCGTGTTATGTTCCGGCCTCGAAACCGGACACCAATGAGCTGACGGAGTCATGGGCAAGCCGTTCGAGCCGCCATCCGATCGCGACGGGATCGAGAACGTCGAGCTGAAGGCCGCGCTGGAGGAGCGCTACCTCGCCTACGCGCTCTCGACCATCATGCACCGGGCCCTGCCCGATGCGCGCGACGGGCTCAAGCCCGTCCATCGCCGCATCCTCTACGGGATGCGCCTGCTGCGCCTCGATCCGAATACGGCCTTCAAGAAATGCGCGAAGATCGTCGGCGACGTGATGGGTGACTTCCACCCGCACGGCGACCAGGCGATCTACGACGCGCTGGTGCGCCTGAGCCAGGATTTCGCGCAGCGCTACCCGCTGGTCGACGGCCAGGGCAATTTCGGCAACATCGACGGCGACGGCCCGGCCGCCTACCGCTACACCGAGGCGCGGCTGACGGAGGTGGCGCGCCTCCTCCTCGACGGCATCGACGAGGACGCGGTCGATTTCCGCCCGAGCTACAACGGCGAGAAGGACGAGCCGGTCGTCCTGCCGGGGGCCTTCCCGAACCTGCTCGCCAACGGCTCGCAGGGGATCGCGGTCGGCATGGCGACCTCGATCCCGCCGCACAACGCGGCCGAACTCTGCGACGCGGCGCTCTACCTGATCACGCATCCGGGCGCGACCTCCGAGCAGCTCACCTCCTTCGTGAAGGGGCCGGACTTCCCCACCGGCGGCATCGTGGTCGATTCCGCGGCGGCGATCGCCGAGGCCTACCGCACCGGGCGGGGCGGCTTCCGGGTCCGCGCACGCTGGACGAAGGAGGATCTCGGCCGCGGCGCGTGGCAGGTGGTGGTCACGGAGATTCCCTACGGCGTGCCGAAGGCGCGGCTCATCGAGAAGATGGCCGAGCTGCTCACCGAGAAGAAGCTGCCGCTCCTCGCCGATGTCCGCGACGAATCGGCGGAGGACGTGCGCGTCGTGCTGGAACCGCGCTCCCGCACGGTGGATCCGGTCGTGCTGATGGAATCGCTGTTCCGGCTCACCGAACTGGAGAGCCGCTTCTCCCTCAACATGAACGTGCTGGTGAGCGGGCAGGTGCCGCGGGTGGTCGGCCTCGCCGAGGCCCTGCGCGCGTGGCTCGACCACCGCCGCGTGGTGCTCCAGCGCCGCTCCCGCCACCGCCTCGGGCAGATCGAGAGGCGGCTGGAGATCCTCGGCGGCCTCCTCATCGTCTATCTCGACCTCGATCAGGTCATCCGGATCATCCGCGAGGAGGACGAGCCGAAGGCCGAGCTGATGCGCTACTTCCAGCTCACCGAGGTGCAGGCGAACGCCATCCTCGACACGCGGCTGCGCTCCCTGCGCAAGCTGGAGGAGATGGAGCTGAAGCGCGAGCAGGCGGCCCTCACCGCCGAGAAGGCCGACCTTGACGCCCTGCTCGACTCCGAGCCGCTGCAATGGAAGTCCATCGCCGCGCAGGTGCGGGCGGTGAAGAAGACCTTCGGGCCGGAGACGCCGCTCGGCCGCCGCCGCACCACCCTGGAGAACCCGCCGGACACCTCCGACATCGACCTCGCCGAGGCGATGATCGAGCGCGAGCCGATCACCGTGATCGTGTCGCAGAAGGGCTGGATTCGGGCGCTCAAGGGCCACGTGGCCGATCTCTCGGGCGTGCAGTTCAAGGGCGACGACGCGCTCAAGCTCAGCTTCCCCACCGAGACGACGGCGAAGCTCCTCGTGCTGGCGACGAACGGCAAGGTGTTCACGCTCGACGCCGCGAAGCTGCCGGGCGGGCGCGGCTTCGGCGATCCGATCCGGCTGATGGCCGATCTCGACGAGGGCAGCGACATCGTGACGGTCTGGCCCTACCGGGCGGGGACGAAGCTCCTGTTCGGGACGAGCGACGGGCGCGGCTTCACGACCGCCACGGACGGGCTGGTGGCGAATACCCGAAAGGGCAAGCAGGTCATCGCCCTCGACGGGGACGCGGTCGTCACGCATTGCGTCGAGGTGGGGGAGGGCGACCACGTCGTGGCCTGCGGCGAGAACCGCCTGCTCGTGGTCTTCCCGCTCACCGAGATCCCCGAGATGGCCCGCGGCAAGGGCGTGCGCCTGCAACGCTACCGCGAGAGCACGCTCGCCTATCTGGGCGTGTTCAAGCTGGCCGAGGGCCTGACCTGGCCCGACAGCGCCGGCCGCACGCGGACGGTCGTCGGCGAGGAGCTGGCCAAGTGGATCGGCCACCGGGGCACGGTGGGCACCATGGCGCCGCGCGGCTTCCCGCGGAGCAACCGGCTGTAGCGGCGGGGGACAGGTCGCACATCGACGCACTTCGGCCGTGTGCATCTCCTCTCCCCGCAGACGGGGAGAGGAGAAATCGCGCCTCGTCCGGTGATGTTTGAAGGTCGTCACTCGCCCCGAGCGGGGAATGCTGCGCCCGGTTCGCTCGACCGCGCGATCAGACCCGAACCGCGCCGCCCACGATCCGCGCGTGGAGATCCGCGTCGAGCGGCACGTAAGCCCCGGCCCCCGCATCGTCGAAGTAGAGCGGGTCGGCGACGCGGGCCGGGTTGAAACCCGCCTCCGCCAGCGCCTGCGTCTTCTGCTTGAAGGTCTCGGTGATCTCGAAATCCGCGCAGAGCCGCAGAAACAGCGGCCGGGCATAGGCCGGCAGCCGCTCGGCGAGATCCCGGCGCAGAGCCGCGAGATCGAAGCCCGGCCCGGCCTTGATCGCCGCCATGCCGGCCCGGCCCTCGGTGCCGGGGACGGCCACGCCGTAGACCGCCGCCGCCTCGACGCCGGCCGCCGCGGCGAGCGCCGCCGCCACCTCCGTCGTCGCCACGTTCTCGCCCTTCCAGCGGAAGGTGTCGCCGACCCGGTCCACGAAGGTGTAGAAGCCCTGGCGGTCGACCCGCATCAGGTCCCCGGTGCGAAACCACGCGTCGCCCGGCTTGAAGACGTCGCGCAGCACCTTGGCATCGCTCGCCGCGGCGCTGGTGTAGCCCTCGAAACGCTGGCTTCCGACCTCCCGGCTCAACCGGCCGATCAGTTCGCCCGCCTCGCCGGGCGGGCAGCGCAGGCAGAGGCCGTCCGCGCCCCGGGCCGGCGCGCCGGTCTCCGGATCGTGCCGGACGATCGCCGCCGGCGAGGAATGCGCCAGGAAGGGCGGAACCCGCCCCACCGCGCCGACTCGCCCCTCGACGTTGCAGAGCGACAAGGTGCCCTCGGTGGCCGCGTAGAATTCGAGGATGCGCGGGATGCCGAACCGCGCCTGGAACGCCGTCCAGATCTCCGGCCGCAAGCCGTTGCCGGTGGCGATGCGCAGCGCATGCGCCCGCTCCAACGGATGGGAGGGCGCGGCGAGGAGATAGCGGCAGAGCTCGCCGATATACTGGAACAGGGTGCAGTTCTCTGCCGCGATGTCGTCCCAGAAGCGCCGGGCCGAGAAGCGCTCGCGCAGCACCGCCGCCCCGCCGCCCACGAGGGCGCTGCCGGTCGCGACCACGCCGCCGACGCTGTGATACATCGGCAGGCAATTGTAGAGCCGGTCCTCCGGCCCGGTCGCCAGGAGCCCGGCGAACCAGTGGCTCCAGGTCATCACCCGGTGATGGCTCACCCGGGCGGCCTTCGGCAGGCCGGTCGTGCCGGAGGTGTAGATGTAGAGGGCGGTATCGGCGAGGGTCACGCCGCGCTCCTCACCCTCCGCGAAGGCCGCCCCGTCGTGGTCCGCGAGCATGGCTGCGAGATCGCCGGCCCAGACCAGCCGCGGCCGCTCGGCGAGATGCGGCGCCGCCGCGGTGCAGGAGGAGGCGAAGCGCTCGCCGACGATCAGGTGCCGGGGCGTGGCTTCCGCGATGCAATGCGCGAGGCTCGCCCCCGTGAGATTGGTGTTGAGGAGCGCGACCCGCGCGCCGATCCGGCTGAGCCCGAGCCAGGCCGCCATGTAGTCGGGGCCGTTCGGCATCAGCAGGGCCACCGTCTCGCCGGCCCGGATGCCTTCGGCGAGCCCCCAGCGGGCATAGCGGCGCGCCCGCTCGGCGAGGCCGGCATGGCTCAGGCTGCCATGCTCGCCGATCAGCGCCGGCGCCTCGCCATGGGCGAGGCCGAGGTCGTCGACGACCCGCGGCAGGGTCCGCCAGGGCTGCGCGCCGATTCGGGACGTGCGTTCGAGCGCCCCGAGCCAGCCGCCCGGCCGAGCGGACGGTTCGTGCCGCGCCACCTGCGCGCTCGCGGTCGCCATGCCTCGCATCCCAGTCTGCCGAGTTCGGACGGAACGCTGCGGCCCAAGGCATGAACAAAGGCTTGCGGCGTCCTTCCAGGGCGCGGCGGCCCCGAGACCAGACGATCCTAGCCTTTGCGGCAAGACAATCTTCAGCATGGACGCCGCTTCCCGTCCGGAATGCCGCCTTCGCGGACCGCCGGGAAGCAAGACGAAAGAGTTCCGGCGCGAGGATCCCGCGATCGACGACCGCACGCACCACCGGGATCGTTCCGTTACGGCACAATCCGGACGGTGCGCCGCTTGCAGGTCGCCAGCACGACAGCTGCGAGGACGAGACGATGCGGCCCGAGACGATCGCGATCCACGCCGGCTACGACGACGACCCGACCACCAAGGCGGTCGCGGTGCCGATCTACCAGACCGCGGCCTATACCTTCGACAGCGCCGAGCACGGCGCCGCCCTGTTCAACCTGGAGGCCGAGGGCTACCGCTACAGCCGCATCGCCAACCCGACCAACGCGGTGCTGGAGCGGCGGGTGGCGGAGCTGGAGGGCGGCCACGCCGCGCTCAGCGTCGCGAGCGGCCAGGCGGCCCTGCACTATGCCATCGCGACGCTCGCCGATTGCGGCGGCAACATCGTCTCGGTGCCCCAGCTCTACGGCACCACCCACACGCTCTTCGCCCATGTGCTGCCGCGCCAGGGCATCCGCACCCGCTTCGCCGAGAGCGATGCCCCCGAGGCGGTGGCCCGCCTGATCGACCGCGACACCAGGGCGGTCTATTGCGAGAGCATCGGCAACCCGGCGGGCAACATCTGCGACATCGCGGAACTCGCCGCGGTGGCGCATGCCCACGGCGTGCCGCTCGTCGTCGACAACACCGTCGCGACCCCGATCCTGATGCGGCCGATCGATCACGGCGCGGACGTCGTCGTCGCCTCGCTCACGAAGTTCATGGGCGGCCACGGCACCACCCTCGGCGGCATCATCGTGGATGGCGGGCGCTTCCCCTGGATGGAGCACGCCGAGCGCTTCCCGATGTTCTGCCAGCCCGACGCCTCCTATCACGGCCTCGTCTATGCCGAGCGGTTCGGGGCGGGCGCCTTCGCGGCGCGGGCGCGCAGCGTCTACCAGCGCACCACGGGGGCGGTGCTGGCGCCGATGAGCGCCTTCCTGCTGCTCCAGGGCATCGAGACGGTGGCGCTGCGGGTCGAGCGGCACGTGGAGAACGCCCGCAAGGTCGCGGAATTCCTGCGCGACGATCCCCGCGTCGCCTGGGTGAACTACGCGGGCTTTCCCGACAGCCCCTACCACGCGATGGCGCGCAAGTACCTCGGCGGGCAGGCCTCCTCGCTGCTCACCTTCGGGGTGCAGGGCGGCTATGCGGGGGGCGCGGCCTTCTACGACGCGCTCCGGCTCGTCAAGCGGCTGGTCAATATCGGCGATGCCAAGTCGCTCGCCTGCCATCCGGCCTCGACCACCCACCGCCAGATGTCCCCCGAGGAGCAGCGCCATGCAGGCGTGCGGCCCGAGACGATCCGGCTCTCCGTCGGCATCGAGCACAGCGACGACATCGTGGCCGACCTCGATCAGGCCCTCGCGGTCGCGAGCCGCGGCCTGATCCGCGCCGCCGAGTAGCCGCGAGGCGGACAGCGATGCGCCAGCCCGTCGTCACGTCCCCGCCCGCGATCCCGCTGCGCCCCGCGCGGCGTGCGCCGGGCGGCGAGCGCCTCACCATCGGCCTCCTCAACAACATGCCGGACACCGCACTCGCGGCAACGGAACGGCAATTCGCGCGGCTGCTGGGCGACGAGGTGCGCCTGCTGCGCTTCCATCTCCCGGAGATCGCCCGCAGCCCGCAGGCGCTCGACTACCTCGCCCCGCGCTCGGCCCCCGCCGACGCTTTGGAGAGCGCCGGCCTCGACGCGCTCATCGTCACCGGCTGCGAGCCGCGCGCGGCGGATCTGCGCGACGAGCCCTCCTGGCCGGCGCTCACCCGCGTCGTCGACTGGGCCCGGGACAACACCGCCTCGACCCTGTTCTCGTGTCTCGCCGCCCATGCGGCGGTGCTGCACCTCGACGGCGTCGCCCGCCGCCGGCTGCCGCGCAAGCGCGCGGGCGTGTTCGCCTGCCGGGCGCAAGGCCGCCATCCGCTCCTCGCCGGCCTGCCCGAGACGCTGCCGGTGCCGCATTCCCGCTGGAACGAGCTGCCGGAGACCGATCTGGCGGCGGCGGGCTATGCCGTGCTGACCCGCTCGGAGGAGGCGGGGGTCGACCTGTTCGTGCGGCCGGGCCGCAGCCTCTTCGTCTTCCTGCAGGGGCATCCGGAATACGATCCCGACAGCCTCGCCCGCGAGTATCGCCGCGACCTCGCCCGCTTCCTCGCCGGCGAGCGGCCCGACCGGCCGGACCTGCCCGCGCATTACTTCGATTCGGCCTCCCTCGACGCGGCCGGGAACGATCCGTCCGCCATGGTCCCGCCCGCCGATCCGGCCTGGCCCGGGATGGCGCGGGCCCTGTTCGCGAACTGGCTCGCCCTCGTCGCCGCACGGCGCGGGGCCCGGGCCGCCGACGCCGCGAGCGCCGCATGACCGGCCGCGCCGGGCTCCTCGCCCGCCTCCTTCGCGGCTCCGCCGGTCTCGCGGCGATCCGCCTCGGCGGGGCCGGCTTCGGCTTCGCCGCGCAGGCCTTCCTCGCCCGCTTCGTCGGCGCCCACGATCTCGGCCTGTTCTACGCCGCGACCAGCCTCGCCATCGTGGCCGGGCTCATCGCCACCCAGGGCTATCAGCAGATCGCCCCGCGCTTCGCCGCCCGCTACCGCGCCGAGGCGCGACGCGGCCTCTACGCCGCCTTCGTGACCCGGGCCACCGGCGACAGCCTCGCCACCGCGCTCGCCTTCGGCGCCGGGATCGTCGCCCTGAGCCTGACCGTGCCGGGCCTCGACGCGACCGCGCGCACCTGCGGCGTCATCGCCGGCCTGCTGATCCCGGCGACGGCGAGCCTCACCCTGTTCACGAATCTCGCCGGGGCGATGCGCCTGTTCGGCCTCTGCTACGTGCCCGAGGGCATCGTGCGGCCGGCCTGCCTCCTCGGCCTCGTGGTGGCGCTCGGCCTCGCTTGGCCCGGCGCCTCGGGCGCCGTGGTGACGGGGCTCTTCGCCGCGCTCACCCTCGTCATCGCCGTCGTCCAGTACCGGCTGCTGGCACCGCACCTGCCGGCCCGGCGCATCCCGCCGCGCCGGCTCACCCGGCGCTGGCGGCGCGAGGCGCACGCCCTCATCCTGCTCTCGCTCTATACCAACATCTTCGCCGATCTCGGCATCCTGTGCGTCACACCCTTCCTTCCCGCGGCGCAGGTGGCGGTGTTCGGCCTCTGCCTGAAGCTCGCGCTCCTCGTCGGCTACGTGGTCCAGGTCACCCAGCAGATGGCGGTGCCGGATTTCGCCGACGCGCGCCTCGCGGGCGACCTCTCCGCCATGCGGCGCATCCTGCGCCGGGCGGTGACGCTGCCGGCCGTGGCGACGCTCGCCGCCCTCGCGGCGGTTGCCCTGGCCGGCGAGCCGCTGCTCGGCCTGTTCGGTCCCGAGTTCCGGCAGGGCGCCGCGCCGCTCGCCATCCTGATCGGCAGCCAGCTCCTGCGGGCGCTGGCGGGGCCGAGCGCCCATGTCCTCACGCTCACCGGCGCGCAGGGGCTGAACGCCCGCCTCTGCATCCTCGCGCTCGCGGTGCTGGTCGGGGCCAATCTCGTGCTCACGCCCGTGTTCGGCGTCGCCGGGGCGGCGGGCGCGGTTCTGGCGAGCTACGCCGCCTGGATCCTCGGCACGGCCGTCACCCTGCGCCGCCTCGGGGAGATGCGCACCGACGTGCTCGCGCTCCTGCGACCGCGGCCCGCCCTGGCCTGATCGCTCCGGTCCGATCCCTCCCTTGCCAGCCTCGCGCGCCTGCCGCAGGGATGCGGCAGGCCGCCGACGACGGCGGCGGGGAGGACGACGATGAAGGCGCTCCTGTGCAAGGCGCTCGGCGGCCCGGAGGATCTCGTGATCGAGGACCTGCCGGATCCGGTGCCCGGTCCCGGCGAGGTGCTGGTGCGGGTCGCGGTGGCCGCGCTCAACTTCTTCGACACTCTGATCATCGCCGGGCGCTACCAAGTGAAGCCGGACCTGCCCTTCTCGCCGGGCGCCGAGGCGGCCGGGGTGGTGGAGGCGCTCGGGCCGGACGTCGAGGGATTTCGCGTCGGCGAGCGGGTCATCGCGCATCTGGGCCACGGCGCCTGCCGCGAGCGCATCGTCGTCCGCGCGGGCAGCCTCAGCCGCGTGCCGGACGGCGTCAGCGACGAGCAGGCCGCCGGCCTCACCGTGACCTACGGCACCTCGCTCCATGCTCTTCAGGATCGCGCCGCCCTGAAACCCGGCGAGACCCTGGCGGTGCTCGGCGCCTCGGGCGGCGTCGGCCTCGCGGCGGTCGAACTCGGCCACGCCATGGGCGCCCGCGTCATCGCCTGCGCCTCCTCGGCCGACAAGCTCGCGGCGGCCAAGGCGCACGGCGCCGACCTCGTGCTCGATTACGGGACGGAGAACCTGCGCGAGGGCCTGCGCCGCCTCGGCGGCGAGCGGGGCATCGACGTCGTCTACGACCCGGTCGGCGGCGATTTCTCCGAGCCGGCCCTGCGCTCGCTCAACTGGAAGGGGCGGTTCCTCGTGATCGGCTTCGCGGCCGGACCGATCCCGAAGATCCCCCTCAACCTCGTGCTCCTCAAGGGCATCGACGTGCAGGGCGTGCATTGGGGCGCCTTCGTGAAGAACGAGCCCGAGGCGCACGCCGCCAACCAAGCCCGGCTCCTCGCGCTGGTCGCCGAGGGCCGGCTCACCGCCAAGGTCCACGGCGTCTACCCGCTCGCGCAGGCCGCCGAGGCGCTCGGCGTCCTGTCGCGCCGCGAGGCGGTGGGCAAGGTCCTGCTGCGGCCCTGACGGGTCGCGCATCCCGACGAAAACCCGGCGGACCGCCCCGGTCGCGCGGGGTGGCTGGCCGCGGCGGACCGCTCCGCTAGATCCCATCGTCACGGTTCAGCGTTCACGACCCCGCGACGGCGCCCGCGCCGCCGCCGGGTCGCGGCGATGGGTCGCGTAGTTCCTGTATTTTCAGAAATCCCTGAAAAGACGAGATAACCTGCGTTCCCGGCCTCCCCGGAGGCAAGCCTCGCACGGAGGTTCGTCCATGCTGTCGGACGTCGATGCGCTGTTCCTGGCCCGGATCCAGTTCGGGTTCACGGTGGCGTTCCACATCATCTTCCCGGCCTTCTCGATCGGGCTCGCGAGCTACCTCGCCGTGCTCGAAGGCCTCTGGCTCGCCACCGGGCGCCAAGTCTTCCTCGACCTGTTCAAGTACTGGGTGAAGATCTTCGCCGTCGCCTTCGCCATGGGCGTCGTGTCGGGGCTGGTGATGTCCTACCAGTTCGGGACGAACTGGTCGGTGTTCTCCGACAAGGCCGGTCCCGTGCTCGGGCCGCTGATGGCCTACGAGGTGCTCTCCGCCTTCTTCCTGGAAGCGGGCTTCCTCGGCGTGATGCTGTTCGGGATGAGCAAGGTCGGCCCGCGCCTGCACTTCCTGGCGACGCTCGCGGTGGCGGCCGGCACGTTCTTCTCGGCCTTCTGGATCCTGTCGGTGAATTCCTGGATGCAGACGCCGCAGGGCCACGCCCTGAACGAGAAGGGGCAGTTCGTACCCCAGGATTGGTGGGCGATCGTCTTCAATCCCTCCTTCCCGTTCCGCCTCGTGCACATGGTGCTGGCCGCCTACCTGACGACCGCGCTCGTGGTCGGCGCGGTCGGGGCGTGGCACCTCCTGCGCGACCGGAAGGCGGCGGTGGGCGGCCCGCACGAGGGCGCCCGCACCATGTTCTCGATGGCGATGTGGATGGCCGCCCTGGTGGCCCCGATCCAGATCGCGGCCGGCGACGCGCACGGGCTCAACACGCTCGAGCATCAGCCCGCCAAGGTCATGGCCATGGAGGGCCATTTCGAGAGCCACCCGGCCGGGGCGCCGCTGGTCCTGTTCGGCTGGCCCAACGAGGAGACGCGCCGGGTCGACTACGCCCTGCAGATCCCGAAGCTGTCCTCGCTGATCCTCAAGCACGATCCGGACGCGCCGCTGAAGGGGCTCGACACGGTGCCGCGGGAGAACTGGCCGCCGGTGCCGGTGGTGTTCTGGTCCTTCCGGGTGATGGTGGGGCTCGGCTTCCTGATCCTGGCCCTCGGCCTGTTCAGCCTCTACGCGCGCCTGCGCGGCCAGCTCTACGAATGGGCCTCCCTGCACCGCTTTGCCCTGCTGATGGGCCCGGCCGGCTTCGTCGCCGTGCTGGCGGGCTGGATCACCACCGAGGTCGGGCGCCAGCCCTTCACGATCTACGGGCTGCTTCGCACGGCGCAGTCGGTCTCGCCCCTCTCGGCACCCGCGGTGGCGGGCTCGCTGACCGCCTTCGTGCTGATCTACTTCGCGGTGTTCTCGATGGGCGTGATCTACATCCTCAAGCTGATGAGCAAGCCGCCGCATTACGGCGAGCCCGGCGTCGAGACCGGCGCGCCGATCCGCACGGCCGGCATCACGCCGGCCCCCGCGGTCCATCCGGACCGCACGCTCCAGCCCGCCGAATGAGGAGGTGGAGATGGTGGAGCACATCGACCTGACGGTGGTCTGGGCCTTCGTGATCGCCTTCGCGGTGTTCGCCTACATCGTGATGGACGGGTTCGATCTCGGCATCGGCATCCTCTTCCCGGCCTTCCGGCCGGGTGAGGAGCGGGACACCGCCATGAACTCGGTCGCCCCGGTCTGGGACGGGAACGAGACGTGGCTCGTGCTCGGGGGAGGGGGCCTGTTCGCCGCCTTCCCGCTCGCCTACGCGGTGCTGCTGCCGGCCCTCTACGTGCCGATCATCGCCATGCTGCTCGGCCTGATCTTCCGGGGCGTGGCCTTCGAGTTCCGCTGGCGCGATCCGGGACACCGGGCCTTCTGGGACCTCGCCTTCACGGGCGGCTCCGTGGTCGCCGCGCTCGCCCAGGGCATCGCGCTCGGCGCCATGCTGCAGGGCATCACGGTGGAGGGCCGGGCCTATGCGGGCGGCTGGTGGGAGTGGCTGTCGCCCTTCAGCATCCTGGTCGGGCTCGCCCTGGTCTGCGGCTACGCGCTGCTCGGGGCGACCTGGCTCGTGATGCGCACGGTCGGGCCGCTTCAGGACCGGGCGCGCAGCCTCGCGGCGGGCCTCGGCGCCGCGACCATCGTGGCGATCGCGCTGGTGAGCGCGGTGACGCCCTTCCTGGAGGGCAAGTACTGGCAGCGCTGGTTCACGATGCCGAACGTGCTCCTCGCCGCCCAGGTGCCGCTCCTCGTCGTGATCGCGAGCGTGTTCTTCTTCCGCTCGCTGCATCGCGGCGGGGAGCGGGCGCCCTTCCTGATCGCGCTCGGGCTGTTCCTGCTCTCCTTCATCGGCCTCGGCATTAGCATCTACCCGGACGTGGTGCCCGGCCGGATCTCGATCTGGGACGCCGCCTCGCCGCGGTCGAGCCAGATCTTCATGCTGGTCGGCGCCTCGGTGCTGATCCCGATCATCCTGGCCTACACCGCCTATTCGTACTGGGTGTTCCGCGGGAAGGTCGACTCGACGGGCTACCACTGATGGCACCTCCGTCCCCGGAGCCGGCGGCGCTATGGCGCCGGCTCCTCTGGTTCGTGGCGCTCTACGGCGGCAGCGTCCTCGTCCTCGGGGCGGTGGCCTTCGTCCTGCGCGCCTGGCTCAAGGCCGTCTGACCCGTCGGGTGCCCGCGTGCAGCTCCCCCCGCTGATCCAGACCTTCGTCCTCCATTTCGGCGAGATGGGCTCGCGCTGGGGCATCAACCGCACGGTGGGCCAGATCTACGCCCTGCTCTTCGTCGCCGAGCGGGCCCTCAACGCCGACGAGATCGTCGAGCGGCTCGGCCTCTCGCGCTCGAACGTCAGCATGGGCCTGAAGGAATTGCAGGCCTGGAACCTCGTGCGCCTGCAGCACGTGCCCGGCGACCGGCGCGACTACTTCTCGACGCCCGACGACATCTGGCAGATCGTCCGCACCCTGGTGGAGGAGCGCAAGAAGCGCGAGGTCGACCCGACCCTGACCCTGCTGCGCGAGATTCTGATGCAGGAGCCGCGGACCGACGAGGAGCGGCATGCGCAGGCACGGCTGCGCGAGATGCACGACCTCTTCGAACTCTTCGCCGGCTGGTACGCGGATGTGCGGCGCCTGGAGACCGAGCGGCTGATCCAGCTCCTCAGCCTCGGCGCGCGGGTGCAGCGGATCCTGGAGATGAAGGACCGGCTGCTCGGCGCCGGGCCGCGCCGGGACGAGGGCGAGCCGGGCCGGTCATGATTCGATCACGCTGGCGTCCCGAAGCGCGTGCAGTGCGGCACGAGCTGTGCCATGGTGGCGCCATCGTCTCACGCTCGGATGTGATCGGGCATGTCGTCCATCGAATTGACCACCTCGGACCTGAAGAGCCTCGAAGCGGCCGGTGAAGCGGCGCTCAACGCCGCGCTCAGCCGCCTCTCCCCCGCGGAGCGGGACGCCTACTGGGCCTCCGTGCGCCGCTGCTACAACGCGCCCTACAACGATGCACCGCGCAAGGCGCGGGCCGCGTTCGCGGCCGCGGGCGGCCCGGAGCTGCATGCCGGCTGACGGCTCGCCAGCCGCAACGCTTGGTCAAGACAAGGCTCGGGCCCCTCTCCCCTCGCGGGAGAGGGGCTTTCGTTTGTCTCCCCCGCCTCGCTCGCCGTCGCGTCGACCGGGCGTCGTCGTAACCATTCGTGAAGGTTTCCGGATCGAGCTTGGCGTTACAGTCCGTTAACCATTCCTTAAGCTTTCTACACGATAACCGGAGCTGTCCAGCCTTCTGGATGTCGAGTGGTCTCTGTCCACTCTGTTTGATGCCTCCCTGTACGACTCTTCGCCGCCCTTCGGGGCGGCTTTCTTTTTTGGCCCCCATCCTTCCCCGCGACGCCGCGACTCGGGAGCCCCGTGCCGTCTGGCGCGTTGCGCGTTAAGGTTAATACGCCGTTACCCGGGCGCCGGCCGGCCCGCGGCGCTATTGTTGCGACGTCGGGTTCGAACACGGAGCGCCTGTTCCGAAACGGAACGGCGCCAGGACGCCCAGGTCGCAGGAGGGGTCATGTTGGGGATGGACGTCATGTTTCGGGACCCGCGCGAGACGGTGAATTTCGGCGAGACCTTCGTGGCCTCGGAGGCTTTCCGGACCCTGTTCCGCGAGGGCATGACCCTGGTGGAGGAGACCGCCGCCTATCTCGACGGTCCCGGCCGCGACGAATCCCGGCTTCTCGCGCGGCATGCGGCCCTGAGCTACGCCAGCGAGAGCATGCGCCTGACGACCCGCCTGATGCAGATCGCCTCCTGGCTGCTCGTGCAGCGCGCGGTGGCCGAGGGCGAACTGACCCTGAGCGAGGCGCAGCAGGAGAAGACCCGGGTGCGGCTCGGCACCAATGAGGGGCCGGAGACCTCGGCGGTGGTGCTCGCGGAGCTGCCGCTGTCCCTTCAGGCGCTGGTCGAGCATTCGAAGCGCCTGCATGCGCGGATCCGGCATCTCGACAGCCTGATCTCGGACGACCGCCCGACGCCGGCGCCGCGCGAGAGCCCGGTCTTCGCCCAGCACAGCATGCTGCGCGCCGCCTTCAACGCGGCGCAGTAGACGCCTCTTCCCGAAAGGCGGGAACCCGGCCCCTTCTCCCTCGCGGAGGAGGGGCTTCGTCTTGGGCGGACCCGGGCGTCCCGTTCCGGACGACGGACACGAAAAAGCCCCGACCGGAGGCCGGGGCTCGATCCGTGCAAGCCGGTGCCGGGCGCCGTGCGCCCGCAGGCTTACTTCTTGCCGAAGGTCAGGTTGCCGAAGCGCGAGTTGAAGCGCGACACGCGGCCGCCGCGGTCCATCAGCTTCTGCTCGCCGCCCGTCCAGGCCGGGTGGGTGGTCGGATCGATATCGAGGTTGAGGGTGTCCCCCTCCTTCCCCCAGGTCGACCGGGTCGTGTACTCCGTGCCGTCCGTCATCACCACCTTGATGAAGTGGTAGTCGGGATGCTCGGTTGCCTTCTTGGCAGTGGTCTTCGCCATGACGTAATCCTTGAAACGGCCCGCCGCACATGCTCCGCTCGGGGCCGCGGCCATTGATCGCGCGTAATCGGATGAGCGGCGGCCTATACCTCACCCGACGGCGCCAAACAAGCGTAACAAACGGATTCACTCACTCGACATGGATTCCGCCGACACAGCCCGCTCCCGGGCCTCCCTGGGCGCGCTGAAGCCGCTCATACCCTTCGCCCTCCGCTTCCGCGGACGCATCGCCGCGGCGCTCGTCGCGCTGATGGCCGCGGCCGGCGCGACGCTCGTCGTCCCCATCGCCATCCGGCGCGTGGTCGATCTCGGCTTCTCGCAGGTCGGCGCGGCCCTGATCGACGCCTATTTCGGGGCGCTGATCGGCGTCGTCGGCGTGCTCGCGGTCGCGAGCGCCGCGCGCTACTACTTCGTGGTCACGCTCGGCGAGCGGGTGATCGCCGATCTGCGCGCCGCCGTCTTCGCGCGGCTCACCATCCTCGATCCGGCCTTCTTCGATCGGACGCGCAGCGGCGAACTCGTCTCGCGCCTCACGGCGGATGCCGCGCAGGTGAAGTCGGTCTTCGGCGTGTCGCTCTCGATCCTGCTGCGGAACGCCTTCCTGTTCCTCGGCGCGGTCGCCATGATGGTGTGGACGAGCCCGCGGCTCTCCGTGCTTGTGCTCGCGGCGATCCCGGTCATCGTGTTCCCGCTGATCCTCTCCGGCCGCGGCGTGCGCCGCCGCTCGCGCGCCGCGCAGGACCGGCTCGCGGACGCCTCCGCCTACGCCACCGAGGCGGTCGGCGCGGTGCGGACCATGCAGGCCTTCGGCATGGGCCCGGCCACCGCCGCGCGCTTCGCCGCGGCCTCCGAGGCGGCCTTCACGGCGGCCCGCGATTCCGCCCGGGCCCGGGCGCTGCTCACCGGCGTCGCGATCTTCCTCGTCTCCGCGAGCGTCGTCGGCGTGCTCTGGTACGGGGCGCAAGGGGTGGCGAGCGGGGTGATGTCGGCCGGCCAGCTCTCGCAATTCGTGCTCTATGCGGTGTTCGGCGCGAGCGCCCTCGGGCAGCTCTCGGAGGTCTACGGCGAACTCACCCTCGCGGCGGGCGCCGCGGAGCGCCTGGGCGAGATCCTGCGCACCGAGCCGGCCATCGCCGCTCCGGCCGCGCCCGCGGCCCTGCCGGCCCCGCCGCGGGGCGAGGTGGCCTTCGAGAGCGTCAGCTTCTCCTATCCGACGCGGCCGGAGCGCTCCGCCCTGCACGACCTGACCTTCCGCGTCGCGCCCGGGGAGCGCGTCGCCCTGGTCGGCCCGTCCGGCGCCGGCAAGAGCACGGTGCTGCAACTGCTCCTGCGCTTCTACGATCCCGATTCGGGACGGGTGCGGGTGGACGGCGTCCCGGTCGATACGGTCGACCCGGCGGCGTTGCGCGCGCGCCTCTCGCTCGTGCCGCAGGACCCGACCGTGTTCAGCGGCAGCGTGCTCGACAACATCCGCTACGGACGACCGGAGGCGAGCGAGGCCGAGGTGATCCGGGCCGCCGAGCAGGCCCATGCGGACGGTTTCATCCGCGCCCTGCCGCAGGGCTACGCCACCCCTGTCGGCGAACGCGGCGTGACCCTCTCGGGCGGCCAGCGCCAGCGCATCGCCATCGCCCGCGCGATCCTGAAGGACGCGCCGATCCTCCTTCTCGACGAGGCGACCTCGGCCCTCGATGCGGAGAGCGAGCGCGCCGTGCAGGCCGCCCTCGACTTGCTGATGCGCGGGCGCACCACGCTGGTGATCGCCCACCGCCTCGCCACGATCCGCGCGGCGGACCGCATCCTCGTGCTCGACGAGGGACGCGTGGTGGAAGAGGGCACCCACGAGGGGCTGCTCGCCCGCGACGGGCTCTACGCCCAGCTCGCGGCTTTGCAGTTCGCCGATCCCGGCGAGGGCCAGGGCGCGCGGCTGGTTGCCGTCTGATACGGTTTCCGGAAGATCACTTTCGGAAACCGTATCACGAGCCCGCGCGGCGCCTGAGCGAGACCGGTTTCCGCATCGCGAAGCGATCATCCGGAAACCGTATGACGACGGCCCTGACCGTCCGACGAGGGCCTTGCGGCTCCGGTGCGGTGGACCCCGCACCGGGCGATGCTTATCTTGCCGGTCGATGGTTTGAATCCTCAACCGCCCGGGCCTTGAACCCGGCTGCCGGAGAGAACGATGGTCAAGAGTTTCAAGGTGATGTCGCTCACCGAGGCCGCCGCCGCGCGGATCAAGAGCATCATCGCGGATGCCGATCGCCCCATCGCGGGCGTGCGCGTCGGCGTGAAGAACGGCGGCTGCGCCGGGATGAGCTACACGATGGAATATGCCGAGGAGCGGCGTCCCGGCGAGGACGTGGTCGAGGATCGCGGCGTCAGCGTCTTCGTCGATCCGAAGGCCGTGCTGTTCCTGCTCGGCACCGAGATGGACTTCCAGACGACGAAGCTGTCGTCGCAATTCGTCTTCAACAACCCGAACCAGACCTCGGCCTGCGGCTGCGGCGAATCGGTGGCGATCACGCCGGTCAAGCCCGAGGCGCTTCAGGCCGCCGAGGCCTGACCCGAGGGCGCGGCCGCCCGCGCATCGAACCCGTCCGACGCGTGACGTCTCTCGGGAACGGCGAGTGGCGGGCTCCCCCGCTGCTCGCCGCGATCAGGCGACCTGCGTCGCCTCGAACTCCGCATCGTCCACGACGACGCGGTTGCGGCCGGCACGCTTGGCCGCGAACATGCACTGATCGGCACGCTCCAGCAGCGACACGGCGGTGTCGTCGCCCCGGTAGGAGGCGACGCCGACCGAGACCGTGACGCGGCCGAGCGATTCGCCGCTCGACCGTTTCACCAGCTCGCGGCCCATCACGCTGGTGCGGATCCGCTCCGCCACGCTGACCGCCTCGCTCCGCGCCCCGTAGGGCACGATCACCCCGAATTCCTCGCCGCCGAACCGCGCGATGGTGGCACGGGAATCGACCATCTCGCGCATCGTCAGCGCCACGAGCCGCAGCACGCGGTCGCCCGTGAGATGGCCGTAGACGTCGTTGAACCGCTTGAAATGGTCGATGTCGAGGATGATGAGCGACAGGGGCTGCGCCTTCGCGGCCGCGCCCTCGACGGCCTTGCGCAGAACCTCCTCGAACAGCTTGCGGTTGCCGATGCCGGTCAGCGGGTCGGTGAGGGATTCGACCCGCACCGCCTCCAGCGTCTCGTGAAGGCTCTGGATCTCCTCGCGGCTCTCCCGCATCCGCGCTTCGAGGGTACGGTTGTTCGCGGTGACGTCGCGCGTCGCAACGATCAGCGAGGTGACGAGGTCACGCAGCCGGGCGCGGTTCGCCGTCGGCGAAACGATATCCTGGCTGAAGGCCTGGAGCGAGGCGCCGTAGCGGGCGGTCGAGCCGAGCGCCACGTCGAGCATCTCCAGCACCTGCTCCATCTCGGACAGCATGGTGGTGCCCGCCCGTTCGGTCTCCGCGAAATGCCGGCGGCTGTCGATGTAGGTGTCGTAGAGGACGTCGATCGTATCGTCGCGCAGAACGCCGTGCTCGGCCGTCAGGCGCTTCACCGCCTCGTTGAGCAGAGGCTGATGCCCTGACACGTACGTATACCAGACAGCATAGCTGCGCGGGCTTGCCGAAGACCCGTAGGCTTTCATCAGCTCGATGGCCCGCTGGCCGACCGTGAAACTACGGTCCGTGTCGGCCCGGAACAGGTCGCTCATCCGGCTTCTCCGTGCGTCGGACTGGAACGCTACCCGTCCGACCACGTCTGGCTACAGCGAACGGGTGGAAAAGCCGTTAAAGCTGCAGCCACGACTATAACAAGCGGGACAACTGCCCCTCTACTCACGGTCCTTTCGCTTCTTCAGCACGACCGGACGGAGCAAGAAGGCCGGGACATGGGATCCGAGGCCGATCTCGGCCTCCGGCATGGCATCGTCCTCGTCGCGACGCCGGGCGGCCGCCCGGGGACGATCCTCGGCCCGGGGGGGGGCCTCGCGGCGGGGCTGCTTCGGCCGCTCCTCACCGACCCGGCGCTCGCCGCGCCGGCTGCGGTCGCCGCGACCGGCCCGGTCGCTGCGGCCGCTCCGCTCGCGCGACGGACGGCGCTCGCGGGTCTCGCCGGGCTCCTCCTCCGGGAGGCTGGCGAGGTCGCCCTCCGCCCAGGGAACCGGCTGGCCGATCAGGCTCTCGATGGCGGCGAGCGCCTTCTCGTCGCCGCGCGCGACCAGAGTGAAGGCGGAGCCGTTGCGCCCGGCCCGGCCGGTGCGGCCGATGCGGTGAACGTAATCCTCGGCGTGGTGCGGCACGTCGAAGTTGAAGACGTGGCTCACGGCCGGGATGTCGAGGCCGCGGGCGGCCACGTCGCTCGCCACGAGGAGCGGGGTCTCGCCCGAGCGGAAGGCGTCCAGGGCCGCCATGCGGGCCCGCTGATCCATGTCCCCATGCAGGGCCGCGACGTTGAAGCCGTGGTTGGCCAGGGATTTCTGCAGCTGCGCCACGTCGCGCTTGCGGTTGCAGAAGATGATGCCGTTCTTGAGTTCCTCGGCACCGCGGATCAGCCGGCGCAGGGTCTTGCGCTTCTGGTGGCCCTCACCGCCCGTGGCGACGAGGCGCTGCTCGATGGTGGAGGCCGTGGAGGCGGGGCGCGCCACCTCGATCCGCACCGGATTGTGCAGGAAGTCGTCCGCGAGCCGCTGGATTTCCGGCGGCATCGTCGCCGAGAAGAACAGCGTCTGGCGTGTGAACGGCACCAGCTTCACGATCCGCTCGATATCCGGGATGAAGCCCATGTCGAGCATGCGGTCCGCCTCGTCGATGACGAGGAGTTCGACCCCGGTGAGCAGCAGCTTGCCGCGCTCGAAATGGTCGAGCAGGCGGCCCGGGGTCGCGATCAGCACGTCGACGCCGCGGGTGATCTTGGCGTCCTGATCCGCGAAGGAGACGCCGCCGATCAGCAGCGCCACGTTGAGCTTGTGGTTGGTGCCGTAGCGCTCGAAATTCTCCACGACCTGCGCGGCGAGTTCGCGCGTCGGTTCGAGGACCAGCGTGCGCGGCATGCGCGCGCGGGCGCGCCCCTGTTCGAGGCGCGTGAGCATCGGCAGCGTGAAGGCGGCCGTCTTGCCCGTGCCGGTCTGAGCGACGCCGAGAACGTCGCGGCGGGCGAGCACGTGCGGGATGGCCTGGGCTTGGATCGGGGTCGGCGTGGTGTAGCCGGCCGCGGAGACGGCCTGCAGGACCTTTTCGCTGAGACCGAGTTCGGCGAATGACATCAGGAATGAAAACCGTTGCGCGCGGGCCGGGCAACCGGCGCGATGGGGAATCCGTCGCGGCAACGGCCTGGACGAAAAGAAGTTTCGCATCCCCGCCGCGCTCGTGCGACCGGAACACCCGAACCTGCCATTGCTGCCGCGCGCGGGATCGCGCCGGCCGCTGCGACACGCCCGATGGGCGCGGGTTTGTCAAGAGGTTGCGTCGCCACAATCCGCGGCGATGCCGCTCACGGCGCCGCGCGGACGGCGCAGGGATCGAGGCGAAGATCGCCGAGCGCGGCCAGCGTTCCGGTGGTTTCGGGCTCCGCGACCACCCGCAAGGCGGCGGCCGCGGCATGCTGGAGCGTCGCACGGCCTTGGTTCGCCATGAACCGCGTCGCGACGACCGCCGCAACCATCATCACGATCGCCACCGCGCCGGTCCGCATCAAGAGAATGCGGGGCGGGGCCGTGTCATCACTCTTCGGCATGCGGTCGAGCCTCCGGTATCGAACCGGATGCACAATAGGATATTAAGGTTAATCTGGCGTAATGACCGTGAGGAGCATTTTTCGATTCGCCAGAACCGTGAGTTCATCTTTTGTTGACGAGTGGGGGGTTATTGGCTGTCCTCGTTGCAGGAAAGCGACAGACCGGACGTGAGGCCGGGGATAGAAGCCCCGCCGGCTCTCGCCAACAGGACCATGAGAATGAAGAAGATCCTCCTCTCCACGGTCGCCCTTGCGGGTCTCACCGCTGCCGCCTCGGCCGCGGATCTGCCGCGCCGGGCCGCTCCCCCGCCGGTGTTCACGCCGGTGCCGGTGTTCACCTGGACCGGCTTCTACGCCGGTTTCAACGCCGGCTACGGCTTCGGCACCAACGACAACAACAACCCGACCGTGATCGGCGTCGGCCCGGCCTCCGGCCTGGTCTTCAACCCGACGGTCGTCGCCTTCCAGAACCGCAACAACTCCGACGGCTTCGTCGGCGGTGGTCAGGTCGGCTACAACTACCAGTTCACGCCGGGCTCGGGCGTGGTGATCGGCATCGAGGCCGACGCCCAGTACGCCGATTTCGGCCGTGACCGGAACCGCTTCCTGGCCACCGGCCCGCTGGCCGCCCAGCAGGTCTTCAACCCGAACGGCCTGTCGGGCCTCGACTACTTCGGCACCGTGCGCGGCCGTCTCGGCTACGCCTGGGATCGGACCCTGGTCTACGCCACCGGCGGTTTCGCCTACGGCGGCGGCGGCGGCAGCGACTTCGGCACGGCCAACCGTGACGATTTCCAGACCGGCTGGACCGTCGGCGGCGGCGTCGAGTACGCCCTGCCCACCGACTCGTTCCTGAACTTCTTCAAGTCGAACGCGGTCACGCTGAAGGTCGAAGGCCTCTACGTGAACCTCGACCGGGGCAACGGCCTGAACGGCGCCTTCGCGGTGAACAACGCGGGCGGCATCGTGACGACGTCGAGCCCGGGCGTGGTCGTGGTCAGCGGCGCCAACCTGCGCCGCGACACCGAGTTCGCGGTGGTCCGCGCCGGCCTGAACTACAAGTTCGGCACCTACTAAGATCCAGCCTGGGCCCCGATCACCCAGCGCGAGAGCCCGGCCGAAAGGCCGGGCTCTCGTCGTTGGAGCGGGCCATGAAGAGCCGGGACGGATCAGGCCGGACCAGCCATGAGGGAGCAGGATGAAGCTCTATCGTCTTCTGACCGGGCCCGACGACGCAGCCTTCTGCCATCGCGTGACCGACGCCCTGAACAAGGGATGGTCGCTGTCGGGATCCCCGTCGCTCACCTTCAACAGCGCGACCGGGCAGATCATCGCCGCCCAGGCGGTCGTCAAGGAGGTCGAAGGCAAGGAATACAGCCCGGAAATGAAGCTGTCCGAGCAGTGATCGCCCGCAGGGGGATGCGGAGCGGCCGATGATCGCCGGCCGTTCTCGTGCCCCGGGAGCCGCGGATGATGATTACGCGCCACCGCCGATGAGGAGCGGTGCGAGGTCCGTTCCCGGTCGGGCGCTGCTGCTTGCGGGCGGTTCGCCGACGCGTCGGCCGTCCGGGAACGGGGAGGAGAGCCCCGAACCCGGCTCCCACCTCACTCGATGCCGAGCTTGGCTTTCAGGAGAGCGTTGACCGCCGCCGGGTTGGCTTTGCCGCCCGTCGCCTTCATGGTCTGGCCGACGAACCAGCCGAGCAGCGTCGGCTTGGCCTTGGCCTGCTCGACCTTGTCCGGGTTCGCCGCGATGATCTGATCCACCGCGGCCTCGATCGCGCCGGTATCCGTCACCTGCTTGAGGCCGCGGCTCTCCACGATGGCGCGCGGATCGCCGCCCTCGCTCCAGACGATCTCGAACAGGTCCTTGGCGATCTTGCCCGAGATCGTGCCGTCGCCGATCAGGTCGATGATCGCGCCGAGCTGATCGGCCGAGACCGGAGAGTCCTCGATGCCGCGCCCCTCCTTGTTCAGGCGGCCGAACAATTCGTTGATGACCCAATTCGCCGCGGCCTTGCCGTCGCGGCCCTTGGCCACCGCCTCGAAGTAGTCGGCCGAGGCGCGCTCGGCCACCAGCACCGTCGCGTCATAGGCCGAGAGGCCGTAATCGGCGACGAAGCGCGCCTTCTTGGCGTCGGGCAGCTCCGGCAGGTCGGCGCCCAGCGCGTCCACGAAGGCCTGGTCGAATTCCAGCGGCAGCAGGTCCGGATCGGGGAAGTAGCGGTAATCGTGCGCCTCCTCCTTGGAGCGCATCGAGCGCGTCTCGCCCTTGGCCGGGTCGAACAGGCGCGTCTCCTGCTCGATGGTGCCGCCGTCCTCGATGATCGCGATCTGGCGGCGCGCCTCGGTCTCGATCGCCTGGCCGATGAAGCGGATCGAATTGACGTTCTTGATCTCGCAGCGCGTGCCGAAGGGCTCGCCGGGGCGGCGCACCGAGACGTTCACGTCGGCACGGAGATTCCCCTTCTCCATGTCGCCGTCGCAGGTGCCGAGATAGCGCAGGATGGTGCGCAGCTTCGTCACGTAGGCCTTGGCCTCCTCGGACGAGCGCAGGTCGGGCGTCGAGACGATCTCCATCAGGGCCACGCCCGAGCGGTTGAGATCGACGAAGCTCAGGGAGGGGTGCTGGTCGTGCAGCGACTTGCCGGCATCCTGCTCCAGGTGCAGGCGCTCGATGCCGACCCGGATCGTCTCGCCGTCCGGGAGGTCCACCAGCACCTCGCCCTCGCCGACGATCGGGCTCTTGTACTGGCTGATCTGGTAGCCCTGCGGCAGGTCCGGGTAGAAGTAGTTCTTCCGGTCGAACACCGAGCGGTGGTTGATCTGCGCCTTGAGGCCGAGACCGGTGCGCACGGCCTGGGCCACGCATTCGCGGTTGATCACCGGCAGCATGCCGGGCATCGCGGCGTCGACCAGCGAGACATGGTCGTTCGGCTCGGCGCCGAAGGCGGTGGCGGCGCCCGAGAAGAGCTTCGAGCGGCTCGTCACCTGGGCGTGGACCTCCATGCCGATCACCACCTCCCAGTCGCCCAAGGCGCCCTTGATCAGCTTCTTGGGGTTCACGGGAGCGTTCATGGCAGGGGATCTCCGAGAATGGCGCGATCGGTCCTCTCCCGAACGGGAGAGGCGTGCGGTTTCGCCCAGGCAGGACTGCCCCATGCAAGTCCGCTCAGGCTCTTGGTTTTGCATCATCTTCGCCGCCCAACCGGGGACCACCGCGGCGAACGATGCTTAGTAGGAAGCCGTGGCGGGGGCGGTCAAGCGCGTCAGGTCCGGGGCGCGATCACGCGCCGCGCACCGTAGCCGAGGACGGCCCACAGGAAGGCCGCCACCGTGCGCACCGGGAAGAAGGTCGGCAGGTCGTGGCCGACCGGCGCCGGCCAGGGCAGGCCGATGCCGGTGAGGATCCACGAGGCCAGCACCGACACCGCCAGCGCCACGATGGCGACGATGAACAGCTTGCCGAACTGATCCGCCTTCCAGCCGAGGACGAGCGCGACCCCGATCAGAACCGGATCGAGGCCCGCCATCAGCCAGACGGATGGCGGGTAGTAGGGAACCGTCACGCGGTCAGGCCCACCAGCGCGGCGGCAGGACGGTGCGGCCGGCCGCATCCTCGATGACCTGTGCCGCGGCGAAGAGGGTCTCCTCGTCGAAGGGGCGGCCGATGAGCTGCAGGCCGAGCGGCAGGCCCTGGGCGTCGAGCCCCGCCGGCACGGCGATGCCGGGCAGGCCCGCCATGTTCACCGTCACCGTGAAGACGTCGTTCAGGTACATCTCCACCGGATCGGCGTTCTGCTTCTCGCCGATGCCGAAGGCTGCCGAGGGCGTCGCGGGGGTCAGGATCGCATCGACGCCGTTGGCGTAGACGGTCTCGAAGTCGCGCTTGATCAGGGTGCGGATCTTCTGCGCGCGCACGTAGTAGGCGTCGTAATAGCCCGCCGAGAGCACGTAGGTGCCGATCATGATGCGCCGCTTCACCTCGCGGCCGAAGCCGGCCGCGCGGGTCTGCTCGTACATGCCGACGATGTCCTTGGCCGGGACGCGCAGGCCGTAGCGCACGCCGTCGTAGCGGGCGAGGTTCGAGGAGGCCTCGGCCGGGGCCACGATGTAGTAGGCCGGCAGGGCGTATTGCGTGTGGGGCAGCGACACCTCGACGATGGTCGCGCCCGCCGCCTTCAGCCACTCGGCGCCCTGGTGCCAGAGCCGCTCGATCTCGGCCGGCATGCCGTCGACGCGGTACTCCTTCGGGATGCCGATGGTGAGGCCCTTCACGCCGCGCCCGACCGACGCCTCGTAATCCGGCACCGGGAGATCGACGCAGGTCGTGTCCTTCGGGTCGTGCCCGGCCATGGAGGCGAGCAGGATCGCCGAATCCCGCACCGTGCGGGTGATCGGGCCGGCCTGATCGAGGGAGGAGGCGAAGGCGACGGTGCCCCAGCGCGAGCAGCGCCCGTAGGTCGGCTTGATGCCGACGGTGCCCGTGAAGGCGGCGGGCTGGCGGATCGAGCCGCCGGTATCGGTGGCGGTGGCGCCGAGGCAGAGGCGCGCCGCCACCGCCGCGGCCGAGCCGCCCGAGGAGCCGCCCGGCACGAGCGGCGCATCGGAATCCTTGCGGCGCCAGGGCGAGACAACCGCGCCGTAGGCGCTGGTCTCGTTCGAGGAGCCCATGGCGAATTCGTCGAGGTTGAGCTTGCCCAGCATCACGGCGCCGTCGCGCCAGAGGTTGTGGCTGACCGTCGATTCGTAGTGCGGCCGGAAGCCTTCGAGGATCTTCGAGCCCGCCGTGGTCGGGACGTCGTGGGTGCAGAACAGATCCTTGATGCCGAGCGGCAGCCCTTCGAGGGGGCGCGCCTCGCCGGCGGCGATCTTGCGGTCGGCCACCTCCGCCATGGCGAGCGCCCGCTCGGGCGTCTCGATCAGGTAGGCGTTGAGCGGGCGGGCCTGCGCCACGGCGTCGAGATGCGCCTGCGTGATCTCGCGGGCGGAGAAGGATTTCTGACGAAGACCGTCGCGCGCATCCGCGAGGGTGAGTTCGGTCAGGTCTGCCGGTGTCGTGCTCAAGTCGAAAAGTCCTCGCCGCCCAAGATGCCCGCGCGCCGAAACGCGCTCCCGCCCGCCTATTCGACGACCTTCGGCACCAGGAAGTAGTTGTCCTCGGTCAGCGGCGCGTTGAAGACGACCTCGCGGGCGTAGCCGCCATCGGTCACCACGTCCTCGCGCTGCTTCATCGCCATCGGGGTGACCGAGGTCATCGGCTCGACGCCCGAGACGTCGACCGTGCCGAGTTGCTCGACGAAGGCCAGGATGGCGTTGAGCTCGTCCTGGAGCGGCGGCACCTCCGCGTCGCTCACGGCGATGCGCGCCAGATGCGCGATGCGCCGAACCGTCTGCGCGTCGACCGACATGAAACCCCGCTTCGCGTGGAAAGTCCGGCCTCGGGGGCCGTTTGTCCGGCGCTATAGCACCGGCCTTCGCGCGGTCGCAACGGCGAGGGGAGGCGGGATCAGCGCCTGCCCCGGAGACGGCGCCGTCCTTCAGCAGCGCGCGGCTTCAGCGCAGGCGGTCTCCCACCGGATTGCGGCGGATGCGATCCGGTGACCGTGGTGATCGGCATCCTCGATCATGATCGCGGGGGTCCGGAAGTCCTGGCGGGCCCGCGCCGTCCCGGCGAGCAGCACCTCGGCGGCGAGCGCCAGCATGAGTTTGTGACGCAGCGGCATCGCCGCCCCGCGCGGCCGCGCGAGGCGCCGGGCCGGCGGGGCGGGGGCGATCCGCGGCCGGCCGGGATGCGGCCTCGGCGGTTGAGCCGCGTCGCGCGCGGCGTGCCCGACCGGCACGAAGGCACCCCCCGGCACCCGGGCGCGGGCGGTTGCCGTTGCGGGGCGGTTCGGCGGCCGCAGCGGGGCGGGGGCGCGCCCGATCGCCACGAGGGCGGCGTGCGGCACCCGGCTGCGGCGCGCCGGCTCGCGCTGAAGCCAGCGGGAGAAGCGGCCCGCCGCGGCAGGAAGCGGGCCGCGCAGGGGCGAGAGCGAGCCGTCGAGATCCACCGTCAGGCGAAGAGCGCCGTCACGGCCGCCCGACGGCAGCGTGGTCGCGAAGGAGAAGGACAGCACGGGCGGCCTCGTGCGGTTGGCGGCGGGTAAACACCGAGTTAACGCCCGCCGATCGCTCCCGCCACGGCAACCTTCCCTTAACCTTAATCGGCGCGGCGCCTCACCCGATCGTCACCGCGGTGCCCTTGTGGGGCACGACCACCTGGACGCCGCTGCCGTCGAGGGCGGCCACGAAGGCGTCGGCGGTCTGGTCGATGATCGGGAAGGAGCCGTAATGGCAGGGGATCACGGCCTTCGGCTTGAAGAACCTCTTCACCGCGAGCGCCGCGGTCTCGGCGCCCATGGTGAAGCGGTCGCCGATCGGCACCATCAGCACGTCGGGGCGGTAGATCTCCTGGATCAACGCCATGTCGCCGAAGATGTCGGTGTCGCCCATGTGGTAGATCGTGGGCTCGCCCGGCGCGCGGACGACGATCCCGTTCGGCAGGCCGAGCGGCACGGTGACGCCGGCCTCGCTCATGCCGGCCGAATGGTCCGCCCGCACGAGGGTGACCGTGAAGGCGCCCTGGTCGGTGGTGCCGCCGGTGTTCATCGGATCGAAATGGGTCAGGCCCTTGGAGGCGAGCCACATGCAGAGGTCGTAGTTGGTGACGACCTTGGCGCCGGTCTCGCCCGCCACCGCGAGGGTGTCGCCCACGTGGTCGCCGTGGCCGTGGGTGATCAGGATGTGGGTCGCGCCCTCGACCGCCTTCGCGCGGGCGGCGTCGCCGCCCTCGAAAGCGGGGTTGCCGGTGAAGAAGGGATCGATCAGGACGTGGCTCGACCCGAAGTCGAGGCGGAAGGCCGAGTGGCCGAACCAAGTGATGCGCATGAGGAGGTCTCCCGGATGGACGCGACGTACTTAAAGCCCGGGCGCCGCCGGTGAACCGGGAGAATTTCGCGAGCTTCGCGGAATCCTCGCGTCCCGGCGGCGCGCGGCTCCTCGGCCTCGATCTCGGCACGAAGACGATCGGCCTCGCGCTGTCGGATGTGGGACGGCGCATCGCCTCGCCGCTGGAGACGATCAAGCGCGTGAAGTTCACGCCGGACGCGCAGCGGCTCGCCTCGCTCGCCCGCAAGCACGGGGTGGGCGGGCTCGTCGTCGGTCTGCCCCTCAACATGGACGGCAGCGAGGGACCGCGGGCGCAATCGACCCGGGCCTTCGTGCGCAACCTCGCGCCGATCCTGCCGCTGCCCGTGCTGCTGTTCGACGAGCGCCTCTCGACCGCGGCCGTGACCCGCACGCTTCTCGAAGCCGACGCCTCGCGGGCGCGCCGCGGCGAACTCGTGGACAAGCTCGCCGCCGCCTACATCCTGCAGGGCTGCCTCGACGTGCTGGCCGGCCTGGAGCCGGACCCGGATTCCGACGATCCCGGCTAGGCCGGCGCCGCATCCCCCGCGCTCTCGCCCCGATGCCGCGGGCGGGAGGAGCGTGGATCTCAGCGCAGCGACACCGCGCCGCCCGGATGGCGCAGCACCAGCCCGTCGAGTTCCAGCTCCAGCAGGAGGCCCTGCACCGAGCGGGCGGGCAGGCCCGCCTGCCGGGCGAGGGCATCGACCGCGACGGGCGACGGCCCCAGCAGGCCGACCAGGCGGCCCCGGTCGGTTGCCTCCGCGGGCTCCTGCGCGGGCTCCTGCGCCTCCTCGAAGCCGGGACGCCGCGCCCGGGGCGCGGCGTCCTCTCCGAAGAAGTCGGTCTCGTCCCAGTACAGGGACGGGCCGGCGGGCCGCTCGCCGTCCTCCGCGCCGCCGGCCTCGCCCCGGCCGGCGATGAGCGGGGCCAGCACTGCGAGGACGTGGTCGGGATCGGCGCAGAGAGTGGCGCCCTGCCGGATCAGGTCGTTGGTGCCCTCGGCCCGGGGATCGAGGGGCGAGCCCGGCACGGCGAAGACCTCGCGCCCCTGTTCGAGGGCGAAGCGCGCGGTGATGAGCGAGCCCGAGCGGCGCGCCGCCTCGACCACGATCGAGCCGAGCGACAGGCCCGAGATGATGCGGTTCCGGCGCGGGAAATCGCGTCCGCGCGGCTCCCAGCCCAGCGGCATCTCGGCGACGATGGCGCCGCCGCGATCGAGGATGCGGTCGGCCAAGGGCTCGTGCTCGGCCGGGTAGATCCGATCGTGGCCTCCCGCCAGCACCGCGACGGTGCCGGATTCGAGGGCGGCGGCATGCGCGCGGGCATCGACCCCCCGGGCGAGGCCCGAGACGACGACGAGGCCCTCGGCGCCCAGCGCGTGGGCCAGCCGCTCCGTGAAGGTGAGCCCGGCGGCGGAGGCGTTGCGCGAGCCCACGATCGCGACGCAGGGGCGCCGCAGCGCGGCGGCCTCGCCGCGCAGGGCAATGAGCGGCGGGCAATCGTCGGTGGCCTGGAGGGGCGTCGGATAATCCGCCTCGCCCATGGCGACGAAGCGCACGCCGATCCGGGCCGCCGCCGCGATCTCGCGCTCGGCCTGCGCCTTCGTCGTGACCTTGACGGCCTTGCCGCGCGCCCGGGCGAGGTCCGGCAGCGCCTCCAAGGCGGGGCCGGCCCCGCCGAAGCGGTTCACCAGCCCGCGGAAGGTGCGCGGGCCGACGCCCTCCGAGCGGATCAGCCGCAGCCAGTCGAGACGCTGCGCATCGGTCAACTGCACGTGAGGCTCCCCTGCGGCAGGGCAGGGGATCGTCTCACCCCTTCTGCCCGATCCGGCCCTCCGTACCGTCGATCAGGCGGCGGATGTTGGGCGTGTGCTTCCACCATAGCAGGAGGGCGAGCGCCACGAACAGCAGGGCGATGCGGCTCTCTCCCATCGCCCAGAGCACGACCGGGGTGGCGGCGCTGGCGGCGAGCGCCGCGGCCGAGGAGTAGCGCAGCAGGGCCGCGAGCCCGAGCCAGATCACCGCGAAGGCGAGGACGGCCAGCGGCGCCAGCGCGAGCAGCACGCCGATGAAGGTCGCGACGCCCTTGCCCCCCTTGAACCCGAGCCAGACCGGGAAGAGATGGCCGAGGAAGGCGCCGAGGCCCGCGGCGAGGGCGGCGTCCGGATCGCCGAGGCGGGCCGCGATCAGCACGGCGAGCGTGCCCTTGAGAGCGTCGCCCACCAGCGTCGCCGCCGCGAGGCCCTTGCGGCCGGTGCGCAGGACGTTGGTGGCGCCGATATTGCCCGAGCCGATCGCCCGCACGTCGCCGAGCCCGGCGAAGCGGGTGAGGATCAGCCCGAACGGGATCGAGCCGAGCAGATAGCCGAAGCCGAGGGCGGCCAGCAGGAGGAACCCGCTCTGTGCGCCCATCAGCGGCCCGCCTCGACGCGGTGCACCACCTCTCCGCTCACCATCGTGAGGAGGGCGCGGCCCTGGAGCCGCGCCTCGTCGAAGGGCGAGTTCTTGGAGCGCGACTTGAGCAGGCGCTTGTCGAGCACGTAGGGCTCGTCGGGATCGAACAGGACGAGGTCGGCCGGCGCCCCCGCGGCGAGGCGCCCGTCCTCGCGGCCGAGGAGCCGGGCCGGCTCCGCCGACAGGGCGGCGAGCAGGCGCGGCAGGGCGACGTCGCCCGCATGCACCAGGCGGAGCGCGGCGGCGAGCAGCGTCTCGATGCCGAGCGCCCCGTCCGCGGCCTCGGCGAAGGGCAGGCGCTTGGTCTCGACGTCCTGCGGGTTGTGGTCCGAGACGATGACGTCGATCACGCCCTCGTTCAGGGCCGCCACCACCGCCTGCCGGTCCTCCTCGGTGCGCAAGGGGGGCGAGAGCTTGCAGAAGGTGCGGTAGTGGCCGATGTCGTTCTCGTTGAGCACGAGGTTGTTGATCGACGCGCCGCAGGTGACGGGAAGCCCCGCCTCCTTGGCCCGCCGTACGATCTCGATCGAATCGGCGCAGGAGATCATGGCCGCGTGGTAGCGGGCCTTGGTGAGGCGCACGAGGCGCAGGTCGCGCTCGAGCAGGATCGTCTCCGCCTCGCGCGGGATGCCGTGCAGCCCGAGGCGGGAGGCCATCTCGCCCTCGTTCATCACGCCGTCGCCGACGAGGTCGGGCTCCTCGACGTGCTGCATCAGCAGCGCGCCGAAGTCGCGGGCATAGGTGAGGGCACGGCGCATCACCTGCGCGTTGGTGACGGCGCGCAAGCCGTCCGTGAAGGCGACGGCGCCGGCCTCGGACAGGAGGCCGAACTCCGTCATCTCCCTGCCGGCGAGGTGCTTGGTGATCGCCGCGGCGGGCAGCACGTGGACGCTCGCGGTGTCGCGGGCGCGGCGCAGCACGAAATCCACGATCGCCGGCTCGTCGATCATCGGGTTGGTGTTCGGCATGCAGACCAGCGTGGTGACGCCGCCCGCGGCGGCGGCGGCGCTGGCGCTGGCCAGGGTCTCGCGGTGCTCGGCCCCCGGCTCGCCCACGAAGGCGCGCAGATCGGTGAGACCGGGCGCGAGCACGTGCCCGTTGCCGTCGACGATCTCCGCGCCCTCCGGCGCGGGCGGAGCAGCACCCCAGTGGACGTCCGCGATGCGGCCGTCGCGGATGAGGACGGCGCCGCTCCCGTCCCGGCCGGTGGCGGGGTCGACGAGGCGCGCGTTGGAGATGAGACAGGGTCGCACGATCAGCCCGCGATTTCGTTCAGAACCAGGGCCCGGACGAGGCCGGACCGCGAGAGGCCGGGCCGCGCCGCCACCTCAGATATGCCGATACAGGCCGTCACGGCGTGTCACTCCCATCGAGCCAGCCCTCCCGCTCCGAACGCCGGACCGCCCGGCGATCAGGCTCGAAATCCCGCCGCGGCATGTCAAGCGTTCGGCAGGTGCGTCGCCAGCGCCTCCAGCACGGCCATGCGCACCGCCACGCCCATCTCCACCTGTTCCCGGATCAGCGACTGCGCACCGTCCGCGACGTCGGAGGCGATCTCGACGCCCCGGTTCATCGGGCCCGGATGCATCACCAGCGCGTCGGGCTTGGCGAGGCCGAGCTTCTCGCCGTCGAGGCCGAAATAGCGGAAATACTCCTTCACCGAGGGCACGAAGGAGCCGTTCATGCGCTCGCGCTGCAGGCGCAGCATCATCACGATGTCGACGTCGCGCAAACCCGCCCGCATGTCGGTGAAGACCTCGACGCCCATGCGCGTGATGCCCGGCGGCAGCAGCGTCGAGGGGCCGATGACCCGCACCCGGGCGCCCATGGCCTGGAGCAGGATGATGTTCGAGCGCGCGACGCGGGAATGCAGGACGTCGCCGCAGATCGCCACCAGCAGGCCGGCGATCCGGCCCTTGTTGCGGCGGATGGTCAGCGCGTCGAGGAGGGCCTGGGTCGGGTGCTCGTGGGCGCCGTCGCCGGCGTTCACCACCGCGCAATCGACCTTGCGGGCGAGGAGATGCACCGCGCCGGCCTGATGGTGACGCACCACGATGATGTCCGGCCGCATGGCGTTCAGCGTCGCGGCGGTGTCGATCAGGGTCTCGCCCTTCTTCACCGAGGACGAGGCGACCGACATGTTCATCACGTCGGCCCCGAGCCGCTTGCCGGCGAGCTCGAAGGACGATTGCGTCCGGGTCGAGGGCTCGAAGAACAGGTTGATCTGGGTGCGGCCGCGCAACGTCGCGCGCTTCTTCTCCACCTGCCGGCTGATCTCGACGGCCTCGTCGGCACGGTCGAGCAGGGCGGCGATGTCGAGGGGCGTCAGGCCCTCGATGCCGAGCAGGTGACGGTGCGGGAAGCCCGGGCGGATCGGCTGGGTGCTCATGCTGAGCCCCGCCTATAGGAGGAGGGCGTCCGGCCTGCAAGCAGGGCAGCCCTCGTCATCCCGGCATTTGACAAGCGCGGTTGCTTCACCCACTTCTCCGGCCCGAGGCGGCTCCCCCCGAGCGCCGCGCGTTCGCCCCCGTCGAGACTCAAGACCGCAGCGGTCTGCTTGGGAAGAGGCAAGCCGTTCATGAAAGTCGTCGTCGTCGAGTCGCCGGCCAAGGCCAAGACGATCAACAAATATCTCGGCCGCGACTACGAGGTTCTGGCCTCCTTCGGGCACGTGCGCGACCTGCCCGCCAAGGACGGCTCGGTCGATCCCGAGCAGGACTTCAAGATGCTCTGGGAGCTGGAGGATCGCGGGGCCAAGCGCGTCTCGGAGATCGCCCGCGCGGTCAAGGGCGCCGACAAGCTGATCCTCGCCACCGACCCGGACCGCGAGGGCGAGGCGATCTCCTGGCACGTTCTGGAGGCGCTGCACGCCAAGCGCGTGCTCAAGGACATCCCGGTCGAGCGCGTCACCTTCAACGCCATCACCAAGGACGCCGTCCAGACGGCGATGGCCCAGCCGCGGCAGATCGACCAGGCGCTGGTCGACGCCTATCTGGCGCGGCGCGCCCTCGACTACCTCGTCGGCTTCAACCTCTCGCCGGTCCTGTGGCGCAAGCTCCCCGGCGCCCGCTCGGCGGGCCGGGTGCAGTCGGTGGCGCTTCGCCTCGTCTGCGACCGCGAGGCGGAGATCGAGGCCTTCAAGGCACGGGAATACTGGTCGCTCGTCGCCACCCTGGCTACCGCCAAGGGCGCGGTGTTCGATGCCCGGCTCGTCGGCGCGGACGGCAAACGCATCCAGCGCCTCGATATCGGGACCGCCGAGGAGGCGGAGGCGTTCCGGCGCGACCTCGAACTCGCGACCTTCACGGTGGCGAACGTCGAGGCGAAGCCCGCCAAGCGCCACCCGCAGCCGCCCTTCACCACCTCGACCCTGCAGCAGGAGGCCTCGCGCAAGCTCGGCCTCGCCCCGGCCCAGACCATGCGCATCGCGCAAAGGCTCTACGAGGGCATCGAGATCGGCGGCGAGACGGTCGGCCTCATCACCTACATGCGGACCGACGGCGTCGACATGGCGCCGGAGGCGATCCAGGACGCGCGCCGCGTCATCGGGGCCGAGTTCGGCGAGGACTACCTGCCGGGCGCGCCGCGCAGGTACAGCGTCAAGGCGAAGAATGCCCAGGAGGCGCACGAGGCGGTGCGCCCGACCGATCTCGGCCGGCTGCCGAAGGAGGTCGCCCGCTTCCTCGAACCCGAGCAGGCCAAGCTCTACGAGCTGATCTGGATCCGCACCATCGCCAGCCAGATGGAATCGGCGGAGCTGGAGCGCACCACCGTCGACATCGCCGCCCAGGTCGGCCCGCGCCGCCTCGACCTGCGGGCGACCGGGCAGGTGGTGAAGTTCGACGGCTTCCTCACCCTCTATCAGGAGGGCAAAGACGACGAGGAGGACGAGGAATCCCGCCGCCTGCCGCCGATGGCGACGGGCGACGACCTGAAGCGCGAGCGCATCGCCGCGAGTCAGCACTTCACCGAGCCGCCGCCGCGCTACTCCGAGGCGAGCCTCGTGAAGCGGATGGAGGAACTCGGCATCGGCCGTCCCTCCACCTACGCCGCCGTGCTCCAGGTCCTGCGCGATCGGGAATACGTCCGGCTGGAGAAGAAGCGCCTGATGCCGGAGGACAAGGGGCGCCTCGTCACCGGCTTCCTCGAGAGCTTCTTCCGGCGCTACGTCGAGTATGACTTCACCGCCGAGCTGGAGGAGCAGCTCGACCGGATCTCCAATGCCGAGATCGACTGGCGGCAGGTGCTGCGCGACTTCTGGCGGGAGTTCTCGGCCGCGATCGCCGGCACCAAGGAGCTGCGCACCGCCGAGGTGCTGGAGGCGCTCAACCAGCTGCTCGGCCCGCACATCTTCCCGCCGCGGGCGGATGGGGCGAACCCGCGCACCTGCCCGAACTGCGCGAGCGGCACCCTCTCGCTCAAGCTCGGCAAGTTCGGCGCCTTCGTCGGCTGCTCGAACTACCCGGAATGCAAGTACACGCGGCAGCTCTCGGCGGCGAGCATCGACGGCGAGGGAGAGGGCACCTCCGGCGAGGGCGGCCAGCCCGGCGTGCGCGTGCTCGGCGAGGATCCGGCGACGGGCCTGCCCGTGACCCTGCGCGACGGCCGCTTCGGCCCCTTCGTGCAGCTCGGCGAGGCCTCGGCGGAGAAGGGTGCCGAGAAGCCCAAGCGCTCCTCGCTGCCGCGCGGCCTCTCGCCGGGGGACGTGACGCTCGAGATCGCCCTGAAGCTCCTGGCGCTGCCGCGCGAAGTGGCCCGCCACCCCGAGACCGGCGAGCCGATCCTCGCCAATCTCGGCCGCTTCGGACCCTACGTGCAGCACGGCAAGACCTATGCCAATCTCGGCAAGGACGACGATCTCCTGGAGATCGGCGCAAACCGCGCCATCGACCTCATCGTCGCCAAGGAGCAGGGCGGCGGACGGCCGGCGGCGGATCCGGGCCGCGCGCTCGGGAACGATCCGGAGGGCCGGACGGTCACGGTGAAGGCCGGACGCTACGGCCCCTACGTGACGGACGGCGACGTGAACGCGACCCTGCCGAAGGGCACGGACCGGGATGCCATCACCCTCGACGAGGCGCTGAAGCTGATCGCGGCGCGGCGCGAAGCCGGAGGCGGCACGAAGAAGAAGCCGACGGCGCGGGGCCGCACCCGCAAGGCGGATGCGGCTGAGGACTCGGCCGAGAAGGCCCCGGCCAAGAAGACGGCCGCCAAGAAGACGACGGCGAAGGCCGGCGGCGCCAAGACCGGTGCCGCCAAGAGCAAGAAGGCGGCCGCCGCCGAATAGCGCCCGCTCAGAGCGTCCAGGCCAGCGTCGCCGCGACGGCGACGGCCACGGCGGCCCCGGTCGCCGTGGCGGCGAAGCGGTGGACGGATTGGTGGGCCAGCATGGTGGCCTCGTCGAGGTAGCCGAAGGCCTGGCCGGCCGCGCGCTCGGCGCGCGCGAGAGCGGCGTGACGCGCGTGACGAGTGGCGACGGTCATCGGCTGGGGTCTCCTCGGTGATCACGGCGACAGCTTAGCCGTAACGCGTTGAGGCTCTCTTTGTTCCGGCTCGGGCCGGAGGGGGGTGCGGAGTGAAGCAATCTTAACGTAACCTGTTTACGAACCGGTGACTCGCCGGCGCGCCCTGCGCGCCTCTGCCCCTGTTTGGACCCTTTCTGTTTCCGGTTTGTTCCGGTATAGGGAGAGGATGAGTGCCAATGCTGCCAGAGCCGTCCCTCCGTCGCGAGGTCGCCGCGTGAGCGACGTCGCGCGGGATCTCTTCGGTCCGGGCGCCAAGCCGGCGTCCGTCGACTCCGCCGCCGGGCCCGAAAGCGCCGGTGCCAAAGGTGCCGATGCCAAACGCCCGAAGCCCGTGGCCGTGCCGCAGCCGGAGCCCGCGCCGGAGGCGGGCTACGACGCGTCGGCGATCGAGGTGCTGGAGGGGCTGGAGCCGGTGCGGCGCCGGCCCGGCATGTATATCGGCGGCACCGACGAGAAGGCGCTCCACCACCTCTTCGCCGAGGTGATCGACAACTCGATGGACGAGGCGGTGGCGGGCCACGCGAGCTTCATCGAGGTGGAGCTGGAGGAGGGCGGCTTCCTCACCGTGACCGACAACGGCCGCGGCATCCCGGTGGACCCGCACCCGAAATTCCCGGGCAAGTCCGCCCTCGAAGTGATCATGACCACGCTGCACGCGGGCGGCAAGTTCGACTCGAAGGTCTACGAAACCTCGGGCGGCCTGCACGGCGTCGGCGTGTCGGTGGTGAACGCGCTCTCCGACCTCCTGGAGGTCGAGGTCGCGCGCAACCAGACCCTCTACCGCCAGACCTTCTCGCGGGGCCTGCCGCAGGGCGGCGTGGAGCAGGTCGGCCGGGTGCAGAACCGGCGCGGCACGCGGGTGCGCTTCCACCCCGACCCGCAGATCTTCGGTGCGCAGACCTTCGATCCGCGCCGCCTGTTCAAGATGGCGCGCTCGAAGGCCTACCTGTTCGGTGGCGTCGAGATCCGCTGGCGCTGCGCGCCCGCCCTGCTGGAGGGCGTGGACAACGTGCCGGCGGAAGCGGTTCACCGCTTCCCCGCCGGCCTGAAGGACTATCTGGCCCGCGAGATCGACGGCAAGGAACTCGTCACCGACGCGCTCTTCACCGGCAAGATCACCAAGCCGGGCAGCCACGGCTCCCTCGAATGGGCGGTGGCGTGGCTCTCGCAGGAGGACGGCTTCTCCTCCTCCTACTGCAACACCGTGCCGACGCCCGAGGGCGGCACCCACGAGAGCGGGTTGCGCATCGCCCTGCTGCGGGGCCTGCGCGACCATGCCGAGCGCGTGGGGCAGGTGAAGCGGATGCAGGCGGTGACCACCGACGACGTGATGGCGACCTGCGCCGCCATGCTGTCGGTGTTCATCCGCGAGCCGGAATTCCAAGGCCAGACCAAGGACAAGCTCGCGACCCTCGAAGCCTCGCGCATCGTCGAGGCGGCGGTGCGGGACGCCTTCGACCACTGGCTCGCCGCCTCGCCGACGCAGGCGAACCGCCTCCTCGATTGGGTGATCGACCGGGCCGAGGAGCGCCTGCGCCGCCGCCAGGAGAAGGAGGTTGCCCGCAAGACCGCGACCCGCAAGCTGCGCCTGCCGGGCAAGCTCGCCGATTGCTCGAAGGCCGGCGCCGCGGGCTCCGAGATCTTCATCGTCGAGGGCGATTCGGCCGGCGGCTCGGCCAAGCAGGCGCGCGACCGCGCCACGCAGGCGGTGTTGCCGCTGCGCGGCAAGATCCTGAACGTGGCCTCGGCGAGCCGCGACAAGCTCGGCGCCAACCAGCTCCTCTCGGACCTGACCCAGGCGCTCGGCTGCGGGACCGGCACGCATTACCGCGACGACGACCTCCGCTACGAGAAGGTCATCATCATGACCGATGCGGACGTGGACGGCGCCCACATCGCCTCGCTGCTCATCACCTTCTTCTACCGGCAGATGCCGCGGCTGATCGAGCGGGGGCATCTCTACCTCGCGGTGCCGCCCCTCTACCGGCTGACCCAGGGCTCGAAGAGCGCCTATGCGCGCGACGACCGCCACAAGGACCAGCTGATCAAGAGCGTGTTCAAGAACGGCAAGGTCGAGATCGGGCGCTTCAAGGGCCTCGGCGAGATGATGCCGGGCCAGCTCAAGGAGACCACGATGGATCCCGCGAAGCGCACGCTGCTGCGCGTCGCGGTGCTGGACGAGGCGCGCGAGATCACGGGCGACACGGTGGAGCGCCTGATGGGCAACAAGCCCGAGGCCCGCTTCGCCTTCATCTCGGAACGCGCCGCCTTCGCGGACGAGGCCGGGCTCGATATCTGATCCGTACGGCGCGGCAGGCGATGGAGCGCGTATCGCGCGCCTCGGAGCCAGTTTGATACGGTTTCCGGAAGATCACTTTCGGAAACCGTATCACGAGCCCGCGCGGCGCCTGAGCGAGGCCGGTTTCCGCATCGCGAAGCGATCATCCGGAAACCGTATGACGGGTTCTGCAGCCATCCCACTCTCCCCCTCACCCTGAGCTGCTCCGAAGGAGCCTCGAAGGAGGGCGAGGGTGGGACGAAGGGTTTTCTGAGAGCAATTGCCGAGAGCCGCCAAACAGGCTCTCCCGCCGAGGAGCCGGCGATCCTTGATCGCCGGCACCGGCCACTACGGACGGTTGCGCATCCCGCCGGCCGCGACGGCCCGGATCGCCGGCTCGCCCGGGCCCAGCACGAGCTGACAATTGCTGCTGATGCGGCTGTAGTTGCGCCGCAGGCAGACCTCGATGCGGTCCGGATCGGGAACTGCGCTCGAACAATGGGTCATGGCATCCGACATGCAGGCCATCCGCTCCCGCTGGGTTCCCTGGGCGGCGGCCGGCTCTGGGATCGCGAGCATCAGCGGCAGGCTGCTCAAACCCGCCAGGACCATTCCGTAAGTCGACGACTTCTGCATCCTGATCGCTCCGGCGCATCATCCCGATAGTGCAACTCAGCGCCTCAACGCGTCGCCCGTGTTTCGGTTGCCGGGAGATTGGCAGGATTGCCAAGAGCCGGCCGTGAAGAGCCGCGCAGCCCGATGCACGCTTCATTAAGCCGTCTCGGCGATTCTGAGTCCGGGCCGAGGAGAAGTCGTCGAACGGCGATTGGCGTCGGCGCGACCGGTCATCTGACGATCGAGTCACGGCCCGGGACATACTCAGCCCCAACGGAATGTCAGCGATGGAATTCGAGACCCGCGTGCGCGTGATCGAGACCGCGATCATGATGCTGGCCAAGTACCTGAACGACCGGGACCCCAACTTCCGCGGCTTCGTCAACGGTCGCCTGGATGCGCAGATCATGACGGTGGCGTCGAACGACGACCGCGCGGATGCGGAGAAGGATGCCGCCGTCGACTTCTTCAGCGAGGTTCGCCGCATCCTCAACCCGGGAAAGTGATCGCTCCGGCCCCGGATCGGGTGATCGCCGGCCCCGCGGGTCGGACCCGCCCGTTCCGGAACGGCACGGGCACGACGGGTGCGGCGTCGCGTTCAGATCGCGCCAGGGACACCGGAACCGCGAGTGCCGCCGGGTGCCCGCGCGAGGTTAACCATCGTTACGGACCGGTTCGATCCATCCGCCGATCTGGCGTGGTCTTCGCTCCCGAGACGGCTGCTCCGCAAATGGGACGGCGCGCGCAGGAGAGCATGAATGCAGGCGCTGATCACCGTCGATGAGCGCGATCCCGTCCCGGCGGCTCCCGCCGCACCCGGCCGGCCGGACGAGCGCCGTACCGGCGCGGGCGCGCCCAGGCTGCGCTCGCGCGCCATCGAGGAGGCGGACCTCGGCGCGGTGCTGCGGCTCCTCCGCAAGGGCTTCGCCGACCGCTCGGAGGCCTACTGGCGCACCGGCCTGGAGCGGCACCGGGCCCGGCCCCTGCCCGCGGGCGTCCCGCGCTACGGCTTCCTGCTGGAGCACGAGGGACAGGCAGTCGGTGTCCTGCTCACGCTCTATCAGCAGGTCGAGGGGCCGGCCGGTCCGCATCTGCGCTGCAATCTGTCGAGCTGGTACGTGGAGCCGGCGTTCCGCTCCCTCGGCGTCATGCTCGACGGCTACGCCATGCGGGACAAGACGACGACCTACGTGAACATGTCGCCCGCTCCCCACACCCTGGCGACGCACGCGGTGCGGGGCTTCCGGCGCATCTGCCGCGGACAGTTCCTCGTCGTTCCGGCCCTGAGCCGGCCGCGGGCCGGCCAGCAGGTGCGGGCCTGCGGACCCGACGCCCTCGCGCTGCTTCCGGACGCGCAGGCGCGCCTCGCGCGCGACCATCACTCCTACGGATGCCTCAGCCTGATCTGCTCCGATCGCGACGGGGCGGGGCTCGTCGTCCTCCAGTGGCGCAAGCTCAACCTCATTCCCGGGCGGCGGGAATGGCCGCAAGTGCCGAGCCTCCAGGTCGTCTACCGCTCGCCGGACCTCGACCTCTCGGCGTGGCTGGGAGCGATCGGGCGCCACCTGCTGCGCCACCATGCGGCCCCGTGGTTCGTGGTCGATGCCGATGGTCCGATGGCGGGTGCGGTCGGGCGCTACTTCCCGGACCGGGCCCCGAAGCTCTACCGGGGGCCGAACCCGCCCGCTCTCGCGGATCTGTCCTACACCGAGGCGGTCCTGTTCGGGCCGTGATGGCTGCGGCTTAGCCGCTGGAAGCCGCCGCGGCCTGATCCGGAATCAGCGCGAAATCGGTGGCGTGCGCGCCCTGACGGCCGGAGATGGAGCTAGCCCGGCCCGGCGAGTCACGTCACCGCATCGAACAGTCCCCCGGACCGCCGCTCCGGCTCGGCCGTCCTCATCGCGGCATCGGCGCGGGAACGTCCGGAGCACTCCCCATTGCCGGCCGGGTCGCGCGGGCGGCGAGCGGCGCTGCGGCGCGCATCACCACCAGCACGATCGCGTGATGGAACGTGTAGATCAGCACGTTGTCCGTCATCATGACGATCACCGTGTAGAGGTGGACGGAGGTCGCGAAGGCACCGCCGGCGAAGATCCGGCGCAGCACCAGATGCATGACGACGAAGCCGAAGACCCCGTAATCGACGAAGATCTTGAGCCAGTCGTTGTGGGGATTGCTGGCGTTGTCGATGGCCGCCTGCACGAAGCTGTCGGCCGAGCCGGGGCCGTGCCCGAACAGCAGCGCGAGCAGCGGGGCGGCGTCGAGCTGGCGCCAGATGGCCTGCGCGAACTCGAAGCGGCCGAGCGACACGCTGTTCGCCGAGACGTGCTCGCCCCCGATCAGCACCGCGGCGAACTCGAACAGGCGCGCGGAGAACAGCGACAGGATCGAGAGCACGATCACGGCCGTCGTCGCGACGGCGCGCCGCCGGTGCGCGAGGCCGACCAGGGCCAGCCCCCACTCGAAGGCCACCACGCCGATGACGGCCAGGATGGCGATCCGCTTGTAGGCGGCGAAGAACAGGAGCGTGGCCAGGATCCCCGGGCCGAGCCGGCGCGTGCGGATGCAGTAGAGGACGATCACGCCGAGCGGGAAGGCCATCACGGATTCGAGGATGCCGTCGGAATCGAGGATGTCGACGTTGAAGCTGATGCCGTCCTGGAACGCCTCGATGGCCATGCAGACGAAGCAGGTGATGCCCATCGCGAGAACCTCGCGCGGGGAAGCCGACCACGACACCCCGAACATCAGCAGGTAGGTGGCGATGATGAGCACGTCGCGCAGCGTGAACGCGTTCGTCGACCGGCTCACCGCGAGGGACGCGCCCACCGCGAGGAGGTAGAGCCCGACCGCCTGCAGGCCGGGGGCGCTGATCGGGACGACGAACCGGCGCGCGCAGACCTGCGCGACGAGGCAGGCGAGCGGCAGGACGTAGAGGATGTACTTGGTCTGGCTGCCGCCGCTCGCATCGGCGAAGCTGCCGAGCCGCCAGACCGCCAGGATCGCCGCGATCACCACGGCGGTCCAGAAGCCGACCCGGGGATCGTCCCGCAGCGCACGATACTGGATGGCACCCATGGCGGCTCCCGCGGTCTCGACCGGTCCTGGGCATCCTTCACCGAAGCGGCGACCGGCCCGGCGGCGACGTTGCTGCGAAAACGAGACGCTCGGCGGAGCGGCATGAGGCCGTTCCGCCGAGGGCCGGGGACGCGTGCCCCGGCGAGACGGATCTCAGGCGGCGCGGTGCCGGTAGACGTCCCGCGGCGGGACGGGCAGGCCGGGGCGGCGCAGCGCGTCGCGCAGCCACGCCGCGCAGACGCCGATGCCGCCGCCCGCGACGAGCGCCGCGAGCAGCAGGACGACCAGCGGCATGTTGGTGGAATCGCGCGGCGGCACCGCCCGCGAGATCACCCGCGAATTCGCGCTGTCGACGGCCTGCTGCTCGCTCACCTCCTTGGCGCGGCGCAGGAAGGATTCGTAGACGCTGCGGCTGCTCTCCACCGCGCGCTCCAGCTCGCGCAGGCGCACGAAGGCCCGGTTGGTCGAGAGGGCGTCATTCTTCAATCCGTCGAGGCTGCGCGACAGCGAGGCCTCGTTGGCCCGGGCGCGCTCGTAATCGATGCGGGCCGCATTCGCGATCCGGTCGAGTTCCTCGCGGATCTGGCCCCGGGCGGTGCGGGCCTGGGCTTCGAGCGTCACCACCTCCGGATGGCGCGCACCGAGCAGCGTCATGGCGTCGGATTGCCGGCGCTTGATGTCGAGGAGTTGGGAGCGCATCTGCGCGATGGTCTGCGACTGAACCGCCTCGGTGATGGAGGACGCATCGCCGCTGCGGCGCGCCTGCTCGATCTGCTCGGTGCGCACCTTGAGCTCCGCCGTCCGCGCCCGCGCCACCACGAGCTGGCCGTTGAGGTCGGAGAGCTGCTGCTCGCTGACGAGGCGGCCCGCGGCGCCCACGATGTTGCTCTCGGCCTTGAAGGCCTCGACGCGCTCCTCGGCGGTGCGCACCTCGTCGCGCAGCTCGGACAGGCGCGCCGAGAGGGAGACGCCGACGCGCCTAGCGAGGTCGCTGCGCGCCGAGAATTCGCCCTCGAGATACGCGGTGGCCAGCGCGTCGGCGAGGCGGGCGGCCATCTGGGGGCTCGACGCCTCGACGGCGATGTCGATGATGTAGCTGCGCTCGTTGCGCTTGACGCTCACGCGTTTCTGGAGGAGCCGCAGCACGCGCAGCGTCGGTTCCTCCGGCACCTCCGCGCCCCCGATCAGGCGCCTCACGGCGGCGCGCAGGGGCGCCAGGGGACCGCCCGTCCGGGCGAATTCCGGATCCGTGGTCAGGCGCTCGCGGGCGATCAGGTCGCGGAGCACGCGCTCGGAGGTGATCACCCGGACCTGGCTCTCGACGATGGTCATGCTGGCGTCGCTGGTCTGCGCGCTCGGCGTGAGTTCCTTGTCGACCACTTGCAGGCCGCGCGGATCGATCAGGAGCTGCGTGCTGGCCTGATAGCGCTCGGGGATGAGCGGGGCGACGGCGAGCACCAGCACGAGCGCGAGGACCGGCGGCAGCAGCAGCCACAGCTTCTGACGGCCGAGAATGCCGAGGAGCGCGCGCAGATCGAGGACCGGCCCGATGCTGACGAAGGCATCGGCGTCTCGGGTGCCGGCGTTCTGGAGCATCGATCGCGAAAGATGCGTGGTCACTGTGGTCTCCGCTGTGCCTTTGCGACACCGAGGGCCGGACCCGCTCGCCCAGGGCTCGGCCGCGCGGCGCGGCTCCGTCCCGTTTCGATACGATCGGCGCCCGGCCGGACGCTCTCGGCGGGAGGGTCGCAACCGCCGCGCCAGATGCGGCGCGGATCCCGGGACAGCACGGATGGCGCAGGCGCCGGGGAACCCCGACAACCCGCAGCGGGCTGTTGAACCGCCCCAGAGGTGGGATTGCACCTGGTGAACCACCCCTTCCCGGATCCCCGTCCGCTCCCGCTCCGATCGTCCGGGAAATCGATGGCATAGGGTAAGTATTTCTTCCGTCTATCTTTCTAAGATCAACCTTATTGGATGCGATGGACGGGGAAATGGTGTGGCTTTGCAATCCTGGCCCTGAAGCAATGTGCAGGATCCGGTCATCGGCCGCACGACGCGGGTCGCCTCGCCTGGGGCGGTTCGCGGTCGCGATCCTCGCATCCTGGATCCCCGTCGCGGCGCCGGCCGCCGCGGGCGAGGCGCCGGCCCGCATCCTCCGGGTCGCCCCGAGCGATGCCCCCCTCGCGCGCCCAACCCAGGATCGGTTCACCAGCCTCGGAGAGGCGCTCGCCCGCGCGGCGGAGCTGCGGCGGCGTGGGACGGGGGCGCCGATCGTCATCGCTCTCGAACCGGGGCTGCACCGGCTCGCGCAGGCGGTCCGGATCGGGCCCGAGCACGGCGGCACGCGGGAGGCCCCCCTCGTGATCCGCGGCGCGCCGGACGGAACCTCGCGTCTCGCGGGCAGCCTGCCCCTGCCACCCGCGCCGATGCCGGCCGACCTGAGCGCACGGCTTCCCGCGGCGGCGCGGGGGCAGGTCCGGGCCTACCGGCTGCCCGAGACCCTGCGGCGCGAGCCGCGCTTCCGGCAGACGAACCGCCTCGGCGAGCGTTCCGCGCAGGCGATGGAGGTGTTCGACCGCGGCGGGGCTCTGCATCCCGCCCGCTGGCCGAACGAGGGCGACGCCACGGTGGTGCCGGTCGCGGGCGCCGGGTCCCCCGCCTTCGCCTTCAAGGACCCGCCCGGCCGCTCCTGGGAGCACGAGCCAGACCTCTGGGCCGAGGGCTTCTGGCAATGGGACTGGCTGCGCGAGACCATCCCGGTCGAGCGGGTCGACGGGCGGGGCGGCCTCACCCTCGCCGAACCGCCCTACGAGGGGGTGAAGTCCGGTGGGCGGGCGGTCGTGCTCCATGCCCTGAGCGAGCTCGACGCGCCCGGCGAGTGGTGGCGCGACGGGCGGCGCGGCCTCCTGCTCGCGTGGCCGGCCGCCGGGGGGCCCGATCTCGAAGCGAGCGTCGCCGAGAGCCTGATCGTGGCCGAGGGCGCCCGGCACGTAGCGATCGAGAACCTGCGGCTCGAACGGGCGCGCGGCGACCTCGTCGTGGTGCGGGGCGGCGCCGACATCGTCATCCGTCACAGCGATCTCGGCTGGGCGGCCGGCCGCGCCGCCGTGTTCGAGGGCGTCGCCGGCGGCGGCCTCGACGGCTGCACGATCCACGACATCGGCGCGGCGGCGATCCGCCTCGTCGGCGGCGACCGCGCCGCCCTGGTGCCGGGCGGCCTGTTCGTCCGCGACAGCCGCCTCACCCGCTTCGCCCGGCTCGCCCCGACGCAGAACCCCGCCATCGACGTCGACGGCGTCGGGGCGCAGGTGGTGGGCAACTACATCCACGACGCGGTCGGCTACGCGGTCCATCTGCGCGGGAACGATCATCTCTTCGCCCGCAACGAGGTCGCCCGGCTCCTGTACGGCCTCAGCGATTCCGGGGCGATCTATGCCGGGCGCGACTGGACCGCCCGCGGCTCCGCCATCCGCGAGAACTACGTCCACGACGTCACGCCCGCCCCCGGCTTCGAGGTGAAGGGCGTCTATCTCGACGACATGGCGAGCGGGTTCAGCGTCAGCCGCAATCTGTTCGTCGGGGTGCAGAAGCCGGTCTTCGTCGGCGGCGGCAGCGACAACGCGATCACCGACAACGTCTTCGTGGCGTCGAGCCCGGCCGTGAGCCTCGATTCCCGCGGGGAGACCTGGATGGCGGCGGCGGTGTCGGATCCCCATTCGGAGGTACGCGCCGCCTACGCCGCCGTGCCGGTCGCCTCCGCGCGCTGGCGCGAGCGCTATCCCGGCCTTGCCGCCCTTCTGTCGGACGAGCCGACGGTGGCCCGCAACAACGAGATCACCGGCAACCTGATCATCAACGGCCGCGACCTGTTCTTCGAGCAGGAGGGTGATCCGCGCCGCCAGACCATCCTGTTCAACACGCTCCTCGACCTGCCGGGCCTCGCCGCGCCCGACGCCCTGGCGCGGGCGCTCGCGGACGGCAGGGTTGCGCGGCGCATGGATCCCGCCGGGATGCGCCGGGACACGCTGCTGGAGCGCCCGTTCCGGGCCCCCTGAGGCGGGCTCAGGCCGCCGCGAGCATCCGCTCGACGGCCGCGTGATAGCCGCTTGCCGCGCCCTCGGGCGTGTAGCGGGGCAGGACCGCGGCCGCGGCGGCCCGCAGGGCGCTCCGCCGCGCCGGATCGTCGAGCAGCTCGAGCGTGGCCGCGATCCAGGCGTCGCGGTCGAGGGGGCGCACGATGCCGCAGCCCTCGGCCTCCAGCAGTTCGCGCGCCACACCCGAATGAGGCGAGGCCAGCACCGTCGCCCCGCTCTGGAGCGCCTCCTGGACCACGATGCCCCAGACATCCCCGCGGCTCGGGAACAGGAACAGCCGGGCCGAGGCGTAGGTCTCCGCCAGGGCATCCTGGGACAGGAAGCCGTCGAACCGCGCCGGCACGCCGGCCTCGGCGAAGCGCGCCTCCATCTCGCTCCGCAGCGGCCCGTCGCCCGCCACCCGCACGGAGAGCCGGCGCCCGCGCGCGAGGCAGCCCAGCACCACCTCGGTGAAGAAGCGGGCGCCCTTCACCGCCTCGTTCAGCATGCCGCAGAACAGCAGGTCGTAGGGGCGCGCCGCCCCGGGCGGCGGCGCGGCGGCCGGGCTCCAGGCCGGGAACAGGGGGCTCAGCGCGAAGCGGTCGGCGGCCAGGCCGTAGCGCGCGAGGAGCCGCGCGCTGCCCGCGCTCGGTCCGAGCCCGAAGGCCGCCCCCGACACGATGCCGCGCCGCAGGAGGCGGTGCGGGCGCGAGCGTCCGCCCGGATCGGTCTCGGGCACGCCGTCGGTCCGGATCGCGTAGGGGATGCCCCGCAGCCGGGCCGCCGCGGCAGCAAACCCCATCGTCGGCGAGAAGTCGTTGAGGACGAGGGCCGCCGGCCGGAGGGCGAGGAGCCGCGGTACCACGGCCGGATTCACGTAGAGATTGCGGATCGAGTCGCGATGCCAGCGCAAGCCCGGCAGCACGGCGTGCCGGTAGTGGCGGGGCGCCGGCACCACCCATTGCCGGGCGGCCTCCCGCGGCGTGCACGAGAGAACGTGCAGGGGCCGGTCGAGCTCGCCCGCCAGATGCTCGTAGAGCCGGTGGGTGTAGGGGGCGAGCGCGCCCGTCACCACCACGACCGGGCGGGGCGCCCCGGGCTCAGGCCGTGCCATGGAACCGCCACCCGAGCTTGGGCCCGCCGAGGAGCGCCTCGAATTCGAACAGAGCCCAGTGCGGCTCGACCACGTGGCGGGGCATCAGCAGCAGGTCCTCCGGTCGGGCGGCGTGGCCGCGCCGCGTCGTGAAGAAGCTCCGGTAGCCGGACGCCCGCGCGAGGCCGGGGTCGCGGTCCGGATCGAAATCATGCCCGGCCACGCCCCAGGGGCAGGCGAAATGCACGATGTCCTGCCCGGTGAGCGCTGCGAGGTGGCTGCGCGACTGGCTCAGCTCCGCGGCGACCGCCTCGGGCGCGATCCGGCTCAGCCGTGCATGCGTGGTGCCGTGGGAGCCGACGCGCAGCCCGGCCTCGCACCACGCCGCGACGTCCGTGCGGTTCAAGTAGAGGCGCTCTCCCTCCGGCTGCGGCGGCGCATCGATCCAGGCACTCACCAGGAAGAGGATCGCCGGCAGGCCGAGGGCGCGCAGCACGGGCAGGGCGACGTCGACATTGTCCGCGTAGCCGTCGTCGAAGCTGATCAGGAACGCGCGCTCGCCGGGCGGCCAGCCGGCAGCGACGCGCGCGACCGCCGTGTCGGCGTCGATGAAGTCGCCGTGCCGCCGGAGGAAGCGCAGCTGGGCCGCGAACCCGTCCTGACAGGCGGCCGGCACGCGATGGTAGCAGAGGGTGTAGAGGCCCGGCTCCGCGCAGGCGACCGTGCGCAGCCAGGACCCGCCGCGCAAGGCGAGTTCGCGCAATCCCGGCGTGTCGCGCAAGGTTGTCTTGACCCAGCGATGCATCGTCATCTCAGGCGAATGGTGAGTCACCATAACACGGCGCAGACCCATGATAACCGCCACTATCACGCGAAGCGAAGCATGGTTACTCCACCGTCCACCGGCCGGGACTACGCAGGACGATCTGGCCCCGGCCTTGCGCCGGACGCGCTGTCGGCGCGGCCGATGTCCCGTGCCGGGGCAGACAACGGAGTGTGCGTGTTCATGGCGGCCCAGCTCGCGATCGTCGACCTCGCGGATGCCACGGAATGGGACAGCGCGATCGGGCGGCAGCCCGATGCCAGCATCTACGCGGCCCGGCCCTGGGGCACCTACAAGAGCCGCATCGGCTGGGCGGTCCGGCGGATCGCGATCCGCGCCGGCGAGGGCGAGGGCGAGGACCTCGCCTACATCCAGTACCAGCAGCGGCGACGGGGGCCCGGCCGCTTCATCCTGGCCCAGGGCTGCCCGATCCTCACCCCGTTGGGCGAGAGCCGGGCCGAGGCGGTGCTGCAGGCCTTCCTGGCCCATCTCGATCTGCGCCGCAGCGACCTCGTCGGCGTGAACTACCACCAGCCGGAGCGCCGGGATGCCGTGCTGGCGCTGCTCGCGCACGGCTTCACCCCCGTGGTCTCGGCCCGGAACCACACCCTGGAACTCGATCTCGCGCAGGATCTCGACGCGATCCGGGCGCGGATGGATCCGCGCTGGCGGGCCAACCTGCGCAAGGCCGAGCGCAACGGGGATCTGAGCACGCATCTTCTCTCCGATCCGGAGGAGCGCCTGCGCGCCTTCGACGGCTTCAGCCGCATGTATGCCGCGCTCAAGGCCCGCAAAGGCTTCTCCAGCACGCTCGACACGCAAGCCTATCGGGACGTGGCCGCCAGTGATCCGCGCGTGGCGATGCTGGAGGTTCGGGAGAGGGGCGAGCCGATCCTGATCCGGATCGCGCACAGGACGCCGACGCGCTGGACGGACTTCTTCGCGGCCTCGAACGAGCGCGCCCGGGCCACCCATGCGGCGCCCCTCGCGGTCTGGCGCTGCGTCGAGCAGGCCAAGGCGGACGGCCACCACGTGTTCGATTTCGGCGGCATCGACCCGGCGGCGAACCGCGGCGTCTTCGATTTCAAGCGCGGCCTCTGCCGCAACGTCGTTCAGAGCGCGCCGCTCTGGCTCTACGGCCGCAGCCGGCTCCTGCGCGACGCCGCAGCCGCGTTCCTCGCGCGGCGCTGAAGGACGATTCCCCATGCACGGTGCCGTTCTGCCCGCCCCGGCCTTCGCGCGGATCCGGCTCGAACTGGGCCGCCTCGCCGCCCGCGTCCCCGCCGGCTTGGTCTCGCTCGCCGATCAGGGCGTGGTCAGCGGCTTCGGCTTCCTCAGCGGCATCGCCGCCGCCCGCCTCCTCGGCATCGCCGAGTTCGGCTCCTTCGCCCTGGTGCTGATCGTCCTGTCCTTCGCGCAAGGGCTGCACAACGCGCTCATCACCGCGCCGATGATGACGCTCTCCGGCACGCGCGGGCGGGTCTCCGGCACCTATGCGGCGAGCGTGCTCGCGGGGGCCGTCCTGCTCTCGCTGCCCGGAGCCGCGTTCGTGGTCGTCGCGCTCAGTCTGAGCGGAGAGCCCTCCATCCCGGGCCTGGTGGCGGCGACGGCCCTGATGCTGGCGCAGAACATCCAGTTCACCCTGCGCCGGCTGCTCTTCGCCCGCGGCGAGGGGATGCTGGCGCTCGGGATGGATCTCGCCCGCGCGGCGAGCTTCCCCCTCGCGGGCGGCCTCGTCTGGCTGGAGCACGGGGCGATGGACGGTGTCGGATACGTGTGGCTGCTGGCCGCGACCTCGCTCGCGACGACGCTGCCCTTCGTAATCGGGTTCGCCAGGCCGGCTATCCGCTCGCCGCGCCGCCTCCACGTCGTCGCCCTCACGCGGCGCCACATGCCGATCGCCCGCTGGCTCCTGCCGATCGTGTTCGTGACCTTCGCACAGGAGCAGTTCGTCTGGATCGCCGCGGGCTCCGCCCTCGGCCTCGACGCGCTCGGCGGCCTGCGGGCGGCGCAATACCTCGTCGGCACCGTGCTCCTCCTGCTCGCGGCCACCGAGAACGTCCTGCCGGTGGCGGCGGCGCGGGCCTACGCGGCGGGCGGCGAGGCGGCGCTCAAGCGCTCCCTGCTGCGCGCCGGCCTGCGGCTCGGCCTGCCCATCGGGGCGATCCTGCTCGTCCTCGCGGGGCCGGCGGGATTCTGGCTCGGCCTGATCTTCGGGCAGGACTACGCGGCCTACGCCCATTGCCTGCAGATCCTGTCGCTCGGCGTCGTGCTGGTCCTGCTGCGCGACCTGACCGCGCATTACTTCCGCGCCAAGCAGAACACGCGGGTGATCTTCCTCTCGCTCGCGGTCAGCATGGGCGTCTCGCTGGCGCTGGTCTGGCCACTCATCACCTATGCCGGCGTGACCGGCGCCGCGAGCGCGGTGATCGCCGGCCACGCAGCTTCGCTGCTCTCCCTCGTCGCGGCCATGCGGCGGGGTGGGGGAGCGGCCTGATGAACGGCGCACGCGACCGGGCTTGCACCCGTTGCGCGGTCCGCCTGCCGTCCGTTGGTAGCGGCAGGCGCAGCCACGAAAGCGGCACCCGATCACGTTGCAATCGGGTGCCGCTTTAAGTCTTTGATTTTACGGCATTGCCCGCGACGAACCGGTGACCGCTTCGGCCAATGATGCGGCGTGCGAGCCCATGAAACAGGCCCTCCTGATCATCGACGTTCAGCCTTGCTTCAGCCCGCCGCAATGGCAGGTCGCGCAGATTGCCCGGCTCGCGCGGACCATGCACTCGGTGGCGACGGTTGAGCGTCACGACGAGGCCGTGACGCCGTTCTGGCGTCAACTTGGATGGAAGCCTGCCGCGGCCGATGATCCGCTCGTCCCCGCCGACAGGGTGTTCGTGAAGCACGGCGACCTTCCGCAACGTGAACTCGTCGGCCATCTGAGGAGCGCGGGGATCGAGCGCGTCCTGGTCTGCGGCCTTCAGGAGGATACCTGCTGCCTGGCCGCCGGCTTCATGCTCTTCGGTGCCGGGCTTCACCCGACCCTGCTGACATGGCTGACCGTCGGCTCGTCGCTGGACCGATCCGCCAACTTGGGTGCGAGCCTCCGGAGGCGCCATTTCGGTGCCGGAAACGTCCTGCACGGCGCCGAGGAGCTTTGAGGGACCAGGACCTGCGTCCCACCCGGGGGCGGGGACCCGCTGCCGGACATCGGCCAGGAGAGATCGGCGGAACGAGACGCACTATCCGGAACGAGACGGTGCCCCGCCGCGGCTCGGCCGATCCGCAGGGTGGCGGAAAGGCGGCTGCCGGCCTGGCAAGGTCAGCGTGTTCGCAACGCCGCGGCGTCTGCGGGGTCGCCGCCGCCGCGGGCCGCCGGCTGAGGTCCCGCGGCTTTCAGAGCCGCGGGATGCTGCTCTGCGCCAGCGCCGCCGTCCGCGCGCCCTGCCAGCTCTCGCGCAGCGCCAGGCCGAGGAAGCGCGGGATCGTGCGGCCGTAGCGGGCGGCCAAGCGTCCCGGTTCGCGCGCGAGGCGGTAGGCCCATTCGAGCCCGAGGATCTGCAGCGTCCGCGGCGCCCGCGGCACCCGTCCGGTGAGGACGTCGAAGGCCGCTCCGACGCCCATGGCGATCGTCCCGGGCAGGTGCGGCGCGTGCTCGACCATGAACAGTTCCTGCTTGGGCGTGCCGAGGCCGACCCAGATGATCTGCGCGCCCGATCGCCGGATGCGCGCGCGCATCGTCTCGGCCTCGGCGGCATCGAGATCCCGGAAGGGCGGGGTCTCGACCCCGGCCACGACGAGCCCGGGTATCCGCTTGGACAGCGTCGCGGCGAGCCGCTCGGCCACGCCCTCGCCGCCGCCGAGGAAATAGTGCCGCCAGCCCTGGGCGATGCCGGCCCGGCAGACCGCCTCGACGGACTCGATGCCCGGCACCTGCCCGATCCCCGCCGCTCCGCGCAGGCGCCCGATCCAGTAGAGCGGCCGGCCGTCCGGACACACGAGCAGCGCCGCTTCGTGCGCCGCGCGCAGGCGGGAATCCTCGGTCGCCCGCACGATGCCGTGCGCGTCGCGGAACACGACGAAGCTCCCCGGCGCATGCGGCGGGCCGTTCAACCGCCGCGCGACCGAGCGGATCAGCCCCGGCATGTCGACGACCGAGATGCCGATGCCGGCGAAGCGGTAGCGGGAAACGGCGGGATCATGGCTCATGACGCGCTCTTCAGACCTGCGGTTGACCGGGAGGCGAGCGCCCGGCGGTAGATGGCGAGGAGCGAGGCGGTGGTCGCCTCTTCGGTCCAGGACCGGGCGTAGGCGGCGCGTGCGGCCGCCCCCATCCGGCGCGCGGCCGGGGGATCGGCGAGGATCCGGTGGCAGGCGCGCGCGAGGTCGTCGGGATCGCCGGGGGTGACGAGGAGGCCGGTGACGCCGTCCTCGATGAGGTCGGCCAAGGCGCCGATGCGGGAGGCGATGACGGGCGTGCCCGCCGCGAAGGCCTCGACCACGACCATCGGCAGGCCCTCGTACCAGAGGGAGGGCACGACGAGCGCCGCGGCCCGCGCCATCCGGTCCTGAACCTCCGCCGCCGGCAGAGGGCCGGCGAGCCGCAGGCCCGGTGCGCCGACGAGATCCGCACGCAGGGGCCCGTCGCCGACCACCGCGACGGGTGCATCCAGGCGGGCGGCGGCCGCCGCCAGGGTCTCGAGTTCCTTCTCTCGGCTCAGGCGGCCGGCGAAGAGGATGCCGTCGCGACGCGCCTCCGATGGGCCGGGATCGGCGAGGCCGTTCGGCTTGACGGCGATGCGGTCGGCGGGAAGCCCCGCCGCGATGAAGCGCCCGCGGGCGAATTCGGTGAGCGCCACGAAGGCGTCGACGCTCCGCGTCCAGGTGCCCGCCCGGCGGTGGCGGTCGATCATCCGCGCCACGGCGAGGGAGCCGGCGCGGGAGCCCCGGTAGCAGCCGTGCCGCACGGCCGCGTAGGGCGAACCCGTCAGGCAGGTCTCGCAGGGCGCGCCGTCGCGCATCAGCATGGCGCCCGCGCAGGCCACCCGGAAGTTGTGCAGGGTCTGGACCGTCGCCGGGCCGGCGGCGCGCACCGCCGCGTGCACGGCGGGCGAGATCAGCGGGAAGGTGTTGTGCGCGTGGACGATGTCCGGCCGGAAGCTCCGGACCGCCTCCAGCACCCGGGCGATGCCGCGCGGCGCGTGCGCCGCCTCCAACGCCGTCCGCAGGCGGTCGACCGGCCCGCGGATGTCGTCGTTGCTGACGAAGACGGCCTCGACGCCGCAGCCGGCCCGCGCCAGGGCGGCGGCCTCGCGCTCCACGACGGCATCCTCGCCGCCGCGGATCTGATAGCGGTTGTGAACGACGAGGACGCGGAGCGCCGGGGCATCCGTGCCCCGGCTGGCCGGCACCTCAAGCGCTGCCGGAGCGGGTCGCCTGATCGTCAGCGGGGATGGAAGCATTCGGCCACACTCGTGCGGTGCATCGTCGATGCCCGGCTTCGAGCGAGCCGTGTGCCAGCGGTTTTCGTTTCAAAACGAAACGAAATCTGCGCGTTTACGGTAAACGGTCAGTATTCGTGACGGCGCAACCAGTTCATCGGCGCACGAGCGCTCGGCGCCGGCATCGGGACGTCCCCGGATGAGACGGCTGCGCCGCCCCGCGGGTGGCGGCCCGGCGCGCACCGCCGCGAGGCCCGGCGCCGGACGCGTGACGGCACCGGATGCCGACCGGCGACGATGCGCGAAGAGGACGGCATGATCAGGCGCGCCCCGCGCGGGCCGGCGCAGGTCCCGGCGCGTCCTCGTCGGCGCGAGGCTCTTCAAGCGCGCCGCGAATCGGCCTAGCGTGGCGCCATAAAGATGCTGGCCGTCATGCGCGAGCCAGCCGAGTACAGGGAGACGCCCATGTCGGAGCCGGTCCGCATCACCGTGAAGCCGGATGGCAGCTACACGTTGCTGCGCGGAGAGCGCCCGTTGATCTTCGGCCTCACGCGCGAGCTCGCCTTCAGCCTCGCGGAAAGCTGCGGCGTCGCGATCGAGCGGGTCTACAGCATCGGTTGACTGTTACGCCCACACGGGCGCTCGGAGCGCGTCCCACCGACGTCGATACCGGTTCGGGACAGGACGCATGTCGGATCGAAAGCCGAGAGCTGCCCCCGATCGCAACGCGATCGGGGGCAGCTCTCGTGGACGGATCGGCCGATCCGGTCTTTCATCCGAGGAACCCGCATCCGGGGAACCTGACAATCCGCGTGGCCCGCCTCCGTCCCGGAGAGCGGGCTCGAGCCCTGTTGTGCCCAGGCCGGAACGGAACATACCCTGAACCGACGGGGCGGCCGGCGGCCCTCCGGCCCGGCGACGCGGGCGCGGGCCATGCGGGAACGGATGGCCGTGGCGGCCACGCTTCCGCCGCATTGAGAGGGAGCCGGAAGAGCAGGCGCCCGGCCGGCATCGGCGAAAGGCCGCCGGGCGGGATCATCGCCATCGGCTGAGCGTCGCGCGGCCGGTGCAAGCGGCCGGGGATCGTTCGATCCCGTACCCTGGAGGGCTGATCGAAATCCTCGTCGTCCTCGTGGCGCGAGCGAATCTATGGGAGAACAGAAGCCGGAGCGGCCTTCAGGCGAGCGATAGGGCGAAAATCTTCACTTAACGCATCGTTAACCAAGGCTGCATAGCCTCGGTTCACTGCGACAGGCCAGCCGGAGATCGATCGGTGGCGCTGCGACGCAGGCGCGAGATCGCTCATGCCACGTGTCATCGCTCATCCCGCCCGGACCGGGCCTGCGCGGGGACGTCGGAATCCTCACGCGTGGCGGCCGGTCGAGGCTATCGGCCTCATCGGAGTGGGCCTGCTCCTCCTCGTGATCGGCACGGCGCTGAGCATCGCCGATGCCATCGAGGGAGCAGGATTTCCGATGAGCCAGCGCGCCGAGTGAGGCGCGGGCGGCGGGAGCGCCGCGGCGAGGCTTACGCCGCGAGCTTGGCGGCCGCGATCTCGTTCTCGTTTCCGGCGACCAGCGGAAGAGCGGGCTCCTTGGGGGTGAGCCGATCGGCCGCGAGCACGGCCAGCATCGCATTGGCGGCGATGGCGACGAAGCCGAGGAAGATGAAGGCGGTCATGACGGTGTCCCGTGGTGTCGTGCGATGTCCGCTTATCGCACTGCACAACGCCGCCTGGTATTCCAAATGCCAGATGGGAGATATGCAGGAATTGCATGCGCCGGATCGCGGACAATCCGGTGCCCTGCAACCCGATCGCCTTCCGCCTTGCAGCCTGAGAACACCCACCAACATCCAGCAGAATTCAATTGGCGCGCATGACAATATCGGACCCGCAGCGAGCAACGGCCATGCGCCGCTGCCCAGAATTATCTTAAATCAACATAAGATCGCCCGTTCTATTTGCCTTGACATGGCACTCCGACCAAAGTACGAAGCGAATAAGGGGGGAGAGGCAAATGGACGGCGAGATCGTTTCTTATAATTTGTTTCGCAATGCACATAAGCGGGAGCTTTATTGTGCAGTGCCCACGTGGCTGCCGGTGCCGTCGTTCATCCGCATGCCGACTTGGCGCTACGCGGCCGGCGTGCGGGGAGTCGCCGAGCTGCCGCGCGGCTTCGTTCTCGACGCGGCCCGCCAGGCGGCCCGCTGGAACGGCTACTACCTGTTCCATGCCTGGGGCCGCGAGCAGCGGCCGCGCTCGGTGCGCGAGATGCTGGCGGACGCCGCCTGAAGGCGGCAGAGCCGGCCTCGCAAGATTGCATCTTGCAAGACCTCCTCCGGTGAGGGTGATCAGCCGCGGCATCACGCCGCGGCTTTCGTCGTCATCCCTCGATGCGGCCGAAATCCGCCACCGCGCGGGTCGCGGCGCGCAGGGCGTTGAGGAGGGCGAGGCGGTTCGCCCGCACGGCCGCGTCCTCGGCATTCACCGTGACCTTGTCGAAGAAGGCGTCCACCGGCGGGCGCAGGGCCGCGAGCGCCCGCATCGCCCCCTCGAAATCCTCGGCCGCCACCGCCTCGGCGGCTTCGTCCCGCGCCGCATCGAGTGCGGTCGCGAGGGCTGATTCCTCGGGCAGGGCGAAGAGCGCGGGATCGGGCGCGGCGTCGTAGGCGCGGCCGTCCTTCTTCTCCTCGATCCGCAGGATGTTCGCCGCGCGACGGAAGCCCGCGAGCAGGTTCCGGCCGTCCTCCGTGTCGAGGAAGCGCCCGAGCGCCTCGACCCGGCGCACCACCATCAGCAGGTCGTCCTGGCCGGGCAGGGCGAAGACCGCGTCGATCAGGTCGTGGCGGGCGCCCTGGTCGCGCAGGTGAACCTTGAGGCGGTCGGCGAAGAAGCCGAGGAGGTCCGCCGCGAAGGCGTCCGGCGGGGCGGCGGCGTGGCCCGCCGCGGCGCTCGCGAAGACCGGGAGCAGCGGCAGCCGGGCGCCGGCCGCGAGGACGAGGCGGATCACTCCGAGCGCCGCGCGGCGCAGGGCGAAGGGGTCCTTGCTGCCGGTCGGCTTCTCGTCGATGGCCCAGAATCCGACGAGCGTGTCGAGCTTGTCGGCGAGCGCCACCGCCACCGAAACCGCCTCGGTCGGCACGCGGTCGCTCGGACCGAGGGGCTTGTAATGCTCCTCGATCGCCGCGGCGACCGCCGCCGGCTCGCCCTGGAGTTCGGCGTAGTAGCGGCCCATCAGGCCCTGCAGCTCGGGGAACTCGCCCACCATCTCGGTGACGAGGTCGGCCTTGGCGAGGTGCGCCGCGCGCTCGGCCAGGGCCGGATCGGCGCCGACCTGCGGCGCCAGCGCTTTCGCGAGCGCCGCGATGCGCTCCACCCGCGCGCCCTGCGTGCCGAGCTTCTCGTGGAACACGATGTCCTGAAGCTTGGGCAGGCGGCTCTCCAGCGGAACCTTCCTGTCGGTCTCCCAGAAGAACTTGGCGTCGGAGAGCCGGGCGCGGACCACGCGCTCGTTGCCCGCCACGATCGCGGCGCCACCATCCGAGGCGACGAGGTTCGAGACCAGGATGAAGGCGTTGGCGAGCCGCTCGCGCCCATCCGCCGAGGGGGCGCGGAGCACGAAGCACTTCTGGTTCGCCCGGATCGTCGCGCGGATCACCTCCGGCGGGATGTCGAGGAAGCTCTCGTCGAAGGAGCCCATCAGGGTCACGGGCCACTCGACGAGGCCCGCCACCTCCTCCAGCAGGCCCTCGTCCTCCACGAGGTCGAGCCCGCGCGCGAAGGCGAGGTCGCGGGCGTCGTGCAGGATGATGTCGCGGCGGCGGTCGGCATCGAGGACGACGCGCGCCCGCTCGAGGGACGGCTGGTAATCGGCGAAGCGGCGCACCTCGATCGGGCCGGGGGCGAGGAAGCGGTGGCCGTAGGTGATGAAGCCAGCCTCGATCCCGTCGACCGCGAAGGGCACCCGCTCCGGCGTCTCGGTCTCGGGGCCGAAGCTCGCCACGATGGCGTGCAGGGGGCGCACCCAGCGCAAGGAACCCGGCTCGGCCGAGGCGGCGCCCCAGCGCATGGATTTCGGCCAGGGAAAGCCCCGGATCACCGCCGGCAGGATCTCAGCCAGCACGTCGATCGTGTCGCGGCCGGGCCGCTCGATCAGCGCGACGTAGAACTCGCCCTTCTTCGGATCCGAGACCACCTTGGCCTCGTCGAGGCTCGTCAGACCCGCGCTCTTGAGGAAGCCCTGCACCGCCGCGTCGGGCGCGCCCACGCGCGGGCCCTTGCGCTCCTCGCGCACGTCCTTGCCGCGGGTCGGCAGGCCGGCGATGTGGAGCGCGAGCCGGCGCGGCGTCGCGAAGGCCTTGGCGCCCTCGTAGAGGAAACCGCGCTCCACGAGGGCGTCGGTGACGAGCTTGCGCAGATCCTCCGCGGCCCGGCGCTGCATGCGGGCCGGGATTTCCTCGGAGAAGAGTTCGAGCAGGAGATCGGGCATCGGGGCACCGGCGGGGTCAGGAGAGGCGCGGGCGAGACGGGCGAGAGCGGAGGAGGCGGGTCCCTAACCGGCGGCCATGCCGCCGGCCTCGGTCCGCAGCCATGCGGCGCCGCAGGCCTTGGCGAGGTCGCGCACCCGCAGGATGTAGCTCTGGCGCTCCGTCACCGAGATCACGCCGCGCGCGTCGAGCAGGTTGAAGACGTGGCTCGCCTTGATGCACTGGTCGTAGGCCGGCTGCGCCATCCTGTGCCGGGCGTCGTTGGCATCGATGCCGGGCTCGCCGGCTTCGAGGTACTTCCGGCAGGCGGCCTCCGCGTCCCGGAACTGCCGGAACAGCATCTCGGTATCCGCGGCCTCGAAGTTGTGGCGCGAGTATTCCTGCTCGGCCTGAAGGAACACGTCGCCGTAGGAGACCCGGTCGGCGCCGTCCAGCCCGTTGAAGTTGAGGTCGTAGACGTTCTCGACGCCCTGCACGTACATGGCGAGGCGCTCGAGGCCGTAGGTCAGCTCGCCGGCCACCGGCGCGCATTCGAAGCCGGCGACCTGCTGGAAGTAGGTGAACTGGCTCACCTCCATTCCGTCGCACCAGCATTCCCAGCCGAGCCCCCAGGCGCCGAGCGTCGGGCTCTCCCAATCGTCCTCGACGAAGCGGATGTCGTGGAGCGCGAGATCGACCCCGATCGCCTGCAGGGAGGCGAGGTAGAGCTCTTGGAGGTTCGGCGGGTTCGGCTTCAGGATCACCTGGAACTGGTAATAATGCTGGAGCCGGTTCGGGTTCTCGCCGTAGCGGCCGTCCTTCGGCCGCCGGGAGGGCTGCACGTAGGCGGCCTTCCAGGGGCGCGGGCCGAGGGCGCGCAGGGTCGTCGCCGGATGGAAGGTGCCGGCGCCGACCTCCATGTCGTAGGGCTGGAGGATCACACAGCCCTGAGCGGCCCAGAAGCGCTGCAGCGTCAGGATCAGGCCCTGGAACGAACGCGTCGGGTGCAGGGCGTCGTCGGTGGCGGTCATCGGGCGTCTCGCGGAAAGGCCCGGCCCGTTTACGGGGGAGCCCCCTCAAGTCAACCCGGGACGCGATCCGTCACAGGCCGAACCGCCCGTAGGCGGCCCGTTCTTCCAGCAGGGCGAGCGCCCCGGCGAGCGCCTCGGCCCCGGCGGCGCCGGGCTCCCGGCGGCGCAGCAGCCGGCCGAGGATCCCGCCGCGCACCTGCTCGACGAGGCGGATCTCGACCCTCTCGCCGTAGCGCTCCCGCAGCACCGTGCGCGCGTCGCCGAGCGAGTCCACGAGGCCGAGCGCGAGGCCCTGCCGCCCGGTCCAGACCGCGCCCGAGAACACGTCCCCGGGATCGCCCGAGAGCCGGGGCCGCCGCTCGCGCACGAGTTCGCTGAACAGCGCCTGCACGTCCGCCTGGATGTCCTTGAGCCGGGCGATGTCCGCCGGATCCTCGGGGCGGAACGGATCGAGCATGGCTTTCGACGGCCCGGTCGTGTGCACCCGCCGCTCGACGCCGAGCCGCTCGATCAGCCCCTGGAAGCCGAAACCGGCCGAGACGACGCCGATCGACCCGACGAGGGAGGAGGGATCCGCGATGATCTCGTCGGCCGCGCAGGCGATCATGTAGCCGCCCGAGGCCGCGAGATCCTCCACGAAGGCGAGGACGGGCACCTTCGCCTCGGCGGCGAGTGCCCGGATGCGGCGATGGATGAGGTGCGATTGCGCCGGGGACCCGCCCGGCGAATTGATGATGATGGCGACCGCCTTGATGCCGGGGATGCCGAAGGCGCGCTCGAGGGCCGGCGCGCAGGCGCCGAGGGAGAGGCCCTGGCGCAGCGGCGAGACCGCGCCGATCGGCCCGCTCAGGCGCACCACCGGCACGACCGGACGATCGCGGCGCAGCCGTGCGGGAAGGAGGGCGCGCAGGGCGCTGCGGAACGCGAACGGCATGGGGGTCTGGTCACTCCGATGAACCGGGCCGGAGGTAGGCTCGGCCGTGCCCTCCCGCAAGCCGGCGGCTCGGCATTCCCGACCGAGAGCAGGCTCACAGCTTCGTCGACCCCGTCGATTGGACCCGCGTCGGCAGGCGCCTAGGTTGGGGCTTGCGGCTCCTCGGTCGACCCCGTCGTCGCGAGCATCCGCGGGGGTGCGCGTCGTCCGGGGATCTCGCCGGATCGCGCGGGCCCCCTGTCTTGGTCTCGTTCCCCGGCGGGCCCTCCGCCCGGCCGGGGATGCTGCATGAGGAGAACGTGGATGCGTGTGCTTCGTTGGGCGACCGTGGTGCTGACCATGATCGTCGCGGGTTTCGGGCTCACGGCCGGGCGGAGCGAGGCGGCCGCCCTGCCGGGTGCCGGCGCGGTCGCGCTGGGCGAGGCCGCCCAGGCGGCGCCGCTCGTCGACAAGGCCCAGTATTATTACCCCCGGTACTACGGCTACCGTCCGTATCGGCGCTATTATTACCGCCCCTACCGGCGGTACCGTTACTACCGCCCGTACCGGCGCTACTACTACCGTCCGTACTATCGCCGCTACTACCGGCCGCGCTTCTACGTCTATTACTGAGCGGGTCGGACCGGTCCGGCGGGATGGGCATCCGGGGCGACCCGGTGCCGCTCGCGCCGCGCCGGGCTCAGTCGAGCAGCGCCTCGCCGCGATGGAGCGCCTCGGCCTCGGCGGTGAAGCGGCCGTCCGGCCCGTGCAGGACGAGGCCGGGCAACAGCCCGAAGGCCGCGCGGCTGCCGCGGATGCCGGCGATCAGGACGCGCAGCGCCGGCTCCCCCGGCCGCGCATGGATCGGCCGGACGGTGACGCCGCCGAACCGCCCGCCGAGGCCGTCCAGGCACGGGGGCAGGGCGTCCGCCCGGTGGATGAGCACGAGGCGCCCGCCCGGGCGCAGCAGGTCGGCGCAGGTGCGCAGCCACGCATCGAGGCCGCCTTCGGGCATCGCATGCGCGGCCGCCCGCGCGGCCACCGGCGAGGGGCGGTGGCCGCCCATGAAGAAGGGCGGATTCGTCAGCACGAGATCGGCCGTATCCGGCAGGAGCCCCGCCGCCCGGCGTGCGGCCGCCGCGGCGGTCACGTCCGCCGCGACGAGGCTCGCGCGCTCCGCCAGTCCGTTGAGCGCGATGTTCGCGCGCGCCAGGGCCGCGGCCTCCGCCTCGCGCTCCACCAGGACGACACGGCAGCCGGGCGCCCGCGCCGCGACCGCGAGGCCGATCGCCCCGGTGCCGGCACCGAGATCGTAGACGGTCCCCGTTGGGGTTCCGGCGGCGGCGGCGAGAAGCACCGCATCCGTGCCGGCCCGGTGCGCTCCCCGCGGCGGCTGGTGCAGGTGCAGGCGTCCCCCCAGCCAGGGCTGCGGGTCAGCGCCGGGGCGCATCGCGCAGCTCGTGGGCGAGCCCCGCATCGGTGAGCAGGCGCCGGGCCTGCGCCGCGTGATCCCCGGGCACGAGCAGGCGGCGCGGGAAGGCCCCGATCATCCCCTCCAGGGCGCTGATATGCGCATCGGCCACGAGGACCGGGATGGCGGCACCCTCCAGCAGCGATTGCGCGAAGCCGATCAGCACGATGTCGTTGGTTCGCAGGATCTCGACCATGCCGTCTCATGCCCCGGCCCGGCGCCCGGCGCCAGCATCACGCCGGGAAGCGCACCAGCGTCGTCACGCCGCTGCCGGCCGAGACGCGCCGCTCGCCCCCGAGCTGCTGCACGAGCGAGCGCGTGATGCGCAGGCCCAGGCTGCGGCTCGCCTCCGGATCGAAGCCGGCCGGAAAGCCGCAACCGTCGTCGCGGATCGTCAGCACGCAGCCGCCCGGTACGCTGTCGAGCGTGATCGTGATCCGCCCCGGCCGGCCGGAAAGGCGTGTTTGGCGGCGTTCGTCACCGTCTCCGCCACGATCAGCGCGACGGGCAGGAGCCGCGTTAGGCCCAGGGTCACGCCCGGAGCCGTGACGTCGCAGACGATGCCCGTCGCACCGGCGACCGCGAGCAGATCGTCGCAGAGGGCGCGCAGCTGATCCGCCACCGGGCGCTCCGCCGCCCTGGGATCGTGCAGGCGGCGGTGGATGCGGCTCATCAGGTCGAGACGGTCCTGCACACGCGTCAGGATCTCCGCGGCGTCGGCTCCGTCCCGCAGGCGGCGCTGCTCGAGGCCGATCAGGCTCGCCACGAAGGAGAGATTGTTCGCGACCCGGTGCTGCAACTCCTCGAACATGAGGGTCGAGCGGTCCCGCTCCTGGCGCAGGGCGTCCACCGTGCGGTTCAGCGCGTCGATCGCGCCGAGCAGGATGGCGCTGGTGAGGGCATAGAGCAGGAGGGCTACGGGGCCGCCCGGCCAGCGGAACGGCCGCGCGAGGCCGAGGGGCAGGAACCAGACCGCGGCCGCGGTGAGGCTAGGCCGGCCGTGACGAGCCCGGCCCGCACCCCGCCCAGCAGGGCTGCGAGGGCGATGGCCGGGGTGAGCATGATGAAGGGCACGCCTTGCAGGTGGTCGCCGAACGCCAGACGAAACCCGGTCGGAGCCAATAACAGCAGCACCCCGATGCCGTAACTCAACCAGGAATGGTGCCGGCCGCGCTGCGTCGCAAGGACCATAGTCATCGATGTACCGCCTTCTGCATGGGTTCATCGAGAGTATTTATTGCTCTTGCGAAGCGGTTCTGCTGCGGAAAAGCGCCGGCAACGATGGGATCGAAATTGTTTCATTCAAATTCGGTTGGAATATCCAAAGCTGCGCAGCACTCCGCCAGCGCAGCCGCGGTCATCGCGAAGGGTCGGACGGGGAGGAAAATTGACGATTGTTGACAATCGTCAATTTCGGCGTAAGCCTTCGCGTGCTGCGGCCGGACCGGACCCCGCCGGGCTTCCGCCCCCTCGCCCGGAGGCAGGACCCGCCCGGCCGCAGCACCTCCTTCCGGCCGGAGCCCCGTGATGGCACGTCTCGCCTTCCTGTCCGCCGACCTCGCGCTCGCCGCCGTGGTCGGGCTCGTCGCCGCGGGTTGCACCGAGGAGAAGGCGCCGGCTTTCCCCGGCGCGCAGGCGGCCCGGCCGGTCCTGGTCCAGCCCGTCGCCTTCGAGGACCGCGTGCCGAGCCGCACCTTCGTGGGCACCGTCCGGCCGCGCATCGAGAGCGATCTCGGCTTCCGGGTGCAGGGCAAGATCCAGAAACGGCTCGTCAATGTCGGCGATCTGGTTCGGACCGGGCAGCCGCTCGCCACCCTCGACGAGATCGATCTCAGGCTTCAGACCGAGCAGGCCGAGGCGGAACGCACGGCAGCCTCCGCCTCTCTCGCGCAGGCCGAGGCCGATCTCAAGCGCGGGGTGACGCTGGCCGCGCAGGGCTGGACCGCGGCCTCCGCCCTCGACCGGCAGAAGGCCGCCGCCGAGGAGGCGCGGGGCCGGCTGCTGCGGGCCGAACGCGCCCTCATGCTGGCGCGCAACGCCGTCTCCTACGCGGTGCTCGCGGCGGATGCGGATGGCGTCGTCACCGCGACCATGATCGAGCCGGGTCAGGTCGTGGCGCCGGGACAGGCGGCGATCCGGCTCGCCCGCACGGCCGAGAAGGAGGCGGTGATCGCGATCCCCGAATCCCTGGTCGGGCAGGCCCGGGCCGGGGAGGCCACGGTCGGCCTGTGGTCGGACCCGAAGGCGAGGCTGAAGGCCCGCCTGCGCGAACTGGCGCCCGCTGCCGACGCGGCGACCCGCACCTACCTCGCCCGCTTCTCCCTGCCCGACGCCGACGAGCGCGTGCAGCTCGGCATGACCGCCACCGTGACCCTCAGCGGCGCCACGGCGGAGCGGATCGTCCGCATCCCGCTCGCCGCCCTGTTCAACCAGGGAACCGGCTCCTCCGTCTGGAGCGTGGATGCCGAGGGCCGGCTCAGCCTCAGGCCGGTGACGGTCGCGGCCTACGAGGCGCAGGACGCCCTCGTCTCCGCGGGCGTCGCGGAGGGCGAGCGCATCGTCCGGCTCGGCGTGCAGAAGCTCGATCCCGGCCAGCGCGTGCGCGTGGTCGAGGCGCTCCAGTTCTGAGCGGGAGGGATCCGTGAAGCGCCTCAACCTCTCCGAATGGGCGGTCGAGCACCGCGCCCTGGTGCTGTTCCTGATCCTCGCCGTCGCAGCGAGCGGCAGCTTCGCCTTCCTGCGCCTCGGGCGGGCGGAAGATCCGAACTTCACCATCAAGGTGGCGGTCGTGACGGTGCTGTGGCCCGGCGCCACCGCCCGCGAGATGCAGGATCAGGTCGCCGACCGCATCGAGAAGAAGCTGCAGACGCTGCCCTTCTTCGACAAGGTCACCACCTTCGCGAAGCCGTCCTTCGCGGCGATGCAGGTCGTCTTCCGGGACAACACCCCGGCGGGTCAGGTGCCGGCCCTGTTCTACCAGATCCGCAAGAAGCTCGACGACGTGCGCGGCGAGCTGCCCGCCGGCCTCATCGGCCCGAACGTCAACGACGAGTACGGCGACGTCGACTCGGTCCTTTCCATGCTGACCGGGGAGGGGGCCGACTACGCGCAGCTCAAGAAGGTGGCGGAGGGGCTGCGCCAGCGCCTCCTCAAGGTCGACGGCGTCGTGAAGGTGAACCTCTACGGGGTGCAGGAGGAGCGCATCTTCGTCGAGTTCAGCCACGCCAAGCTCGCGACGCTCGGCATCACGCCCCAGACCCTGTTCGAGTCCCTCGGCCGGCAGAATGCGGTGGTGCCGGCCGGCACGGTCGAGACCGCGGCCCAGCGCATCCCGCTGCGGGTGACGGGCGCCCTCGACGGCGTTCGGGCGGTGGCGGAGACTCCGGTCGAGGCGGGCGGGCGCACCTTCCGCCTCGGCGACGTCGCCACGGTGACGCGCGGCTTCGTCGACCCGCCGGACAGCCTCGTGCGCCAGATGGGGCGGCCGGCGCTGGGCATCGGCGTGGTGATGGCGCGCGGCGCCAACATCATGGCCTTCGGCGAGGGCGTCGAGGCGGCCTCCCGCGAGTTCATGGCGGCGGTGCCGCAGGGCATCGACCTCACCATGGTCGCCGACCAGCCCAAGGTGGTGGAGGAGGCGATGGGTGAGTTCGAGCGCTCCTTCGTGGAGGCGCTCGTCATCGTGCTCGCCGTGAGCTTCCTCTCGCTCGGCTGGCGCACCGGCATCGTGGTGGCGCTCTCGGTGCCGCTCGTCCTGGCGCTCACCTTCGTGGTGATGCAGGCGCTCGGCATCGATCTCCACCGCATCACCCTCGGCGCGCTCATCATCGCCCTCGGGCTCCTCGTGGACGACGCCATCATCGCGGTCGAGATGATGGTGGTGAAGATGGAGCAGGGCTGGGACCGCCTGCGCGCGGCGGCCTTCGCCTGGGACTCGACCGCCTTCCCGATGCTCACCGGCACCCTCGTCACGGTGGCGGGCTTCCTGCCGGTGGGCTTCGCGAACTCGTCGGTGGGCGAGTATGCGGGGGGCATCTTCTGGGTGGTGGCGATCGCGCTCGTCGCCTCGTGGTTCGTGGCCGTGCTGTTCACGCCCTATCTCGGCGTGCTGCTGTTGCCCAAGGACCTTGCCAAGGACCTTGCCAAACACGGCTCGCACGGCGACCCGGATGCCCTCTACGAGACGCGGCTGTACCGGGTCCTGCGCCGGATGATCCGGGCCTGCACGCGCCGGCGCGTGGCGACGGTGACGGCGACGATCGGCATCTTCGCGGCCTCCGTGGTCGGGTTCGGCCGCGTCCAGCAGCAATTCTTCCCACTCTCCGAGCGTCCCGAACTCTTCCTGCAATTGCGCCTGCCGCAGGGCAGCGCCATCGGCGCCACGGCGGGCGTGGTGCAGGCGGCCGAGCGGCTCCTCGGCCGGGACGATCCCGACATCGCGACCTACACGGCCTATCTCGGCCAGGGCAGCCCGCGCTTCTGGCTCGGCCTCAACCCGGAACTGCCGAACGAGGCCTATGCGGAGATCGTCATCGTCGCCCGCGGCGTCGAGGCCCGCGAGCGGATCAAGGCGCGGATCGAGAAGGCGGTGGAAGCGGGTGCGCTCGCCGAGGCGCGGGTGCGGGTCGACCGCTTCAATTTCGGCCCGCCGGTCGGCTTCCCGGTGCAGTTCCGCGTGATCGGCCCCGATCCGATGACCGTGCGCGAGATCGCCTACCGGGTCCGCGACGCGGTGCGCCGCAACGACAAGGTGAAGGAGCCGCAGCTCGACTGGAACGAGATGACGCCGTCGCTGCGCCTCGTCGTGGACCAGGAGCGCGCCCGTGCGCTCGGGCTCAACGTGCAGGACGTGTCGCAGACGCTCCAGACCCTGCTCTCGGGCCTCACCGTCACCACGGTGCGCGACGGGATCGAGCAGGTCGGCGTCGTCGCCCGAGCGGTGGCCGCGGAGCGGCTCGACCTCGGCCGCATCGGCGACCTCACCGTGCTCTCCCGCAACGGGGTGGCGGTGCCGGTGGCGCAGGTGGCCCGGCTCGATCACGGCCACGAGGAACCGATCCTGTGGCGGCGCAACCGCGACATGGCGATCACCGTGCGCACCGACGTCGTCGACGGCGTGCAGCCCCCGGACGTGACGAACGCGATCTGGCCGACCCTCAAGCCGATCCGCGATTCGCTCCAGCCCGGCTACCGGCTGGAGATCGGCGGCGCGGTCGAGGAATCCGCCAAGGCCAACGCCTCGCTGTTCATCCTCTTCCCCGTCATGATCCTGGCGATGCTGACGCTGCTGATGATCCAGCTGCAGAGCTTCTCGCGCCTGATCCTCGTCTTCCTCACCGCGCCGCTCGGGCTCATCGGCGCCTCGCTCGGCCTCAACCTCGCGGGGAAGCCGTTCGGCTTCGTCGCCCTGCTGGGCCTGATCGCGCTCGCCGGGATGATCATGCGCAACGCGGTCATCCTGGTCGACCAGATCGAGGCGGACGTGGCCGCCGGCCGCCACCGCCGGGGCGAGGCGATCGTCGAGGCCACGGTGCGCCGGGCGCGGCCGGTGGTGCTGACCGCGCTCGCCGCCATCCTGGCGATGATCCCGCTCTCGCACAGCGCCTTCTGGGGGCCGATGGCGGTCACCATCATGGGCGGGCTGTTCGTCGCGACCTTCCTGACGCTGTTCTTCTTCCCCGCCCTCTACGCCCTGTGGTACCGCCGCCGCCTCGACGAGGGTGGACAACCGGGGGAAGTGCGGCAGACTGTCATCCCGATGGCCATCGCCGCCGAATGACAGGACCCAGAGGAACCGGGCCGCGTTTCGGCCCCGGAGCGTAACCCCTCATGACGACAGAGAATCTGATCCGGGAACCGGAGCATCCGGGGCGGGAGCCGGACAATCCGGGATCGCGCGACCTGCGGTGCCGGATCCTCGCGATCGCGGAGCGGCTCTTCCGCGACCTCGGCTACCGCAAGACCACGGTGGCCGACATCGCGGCGGATCTGCGTATGAGCCCCGGCAACGTCTACCGGTTCTTTCCCTCCAAGAAGGCGCTCAACGAGGCCGTGGCCGCGCGGCTCCTCGCCGGCATCGAGGCGGAGCTCCGGGCGATCGCGACGCGGCCCGGCGTGCCGGCGCCGCAACGCCTGCGCGAGTTCCTCGTCACGCTTCACAGCCGCAGCGCCCAGCAATTCACCGCCAACCGCCGCATGCACGAGATGGTCGAGGTGGCGATGGCGGAGAGCTGGGACGTGGTGCACTGCCACATCGGCGCGGTGGACAGGATGCTCTGCCGCCTCGTGGCGGAGGGGGCGGAGGCGGGCGAGTTCGACGTCGCCGATCCGATGGCGGCGGCGCGCTGCGTCCACGCGGCCTTCGTGCGGTTCTGCCACCCGGCGCTGATCGCGCAATGCGCCGACGAAGCCGGTCCGACCCTCGACGAGATGATCGCTTTCGTGCTCGCGGGCCTGCGGGCGCGGTGAGTTCCGCCTGTGCCTTGCGGCAAGCTGCGTGTTGCCGCCGAGGCTGATCGCGTGCAAAGGGGCTGGTGCACCGCGGGGGCGTGACGCCCTTCGCGAGACGGCCCGGCGGCGCACGGGGCGCGGTTCCGATCCTGGAATTCGCGCTCGACGGAGATCCAGAGCGGTCGTCCGGGCATTCCGGGCGGCCTCCCTCGAACCTCGGAGATTGTCCGCGCGTGGGCGTCGTCCTCCCCTTCGAAGAGAAATCCTCCGATCCGGAGGCGAGCCTCAACGACCTCGTCGCGCTGGTCGCAGGCGGCATGGAGCGGGTGAATGCGACGATCCTGTCGCGCACCGGCTCCGACGTGACGATGATCCCGGAGGTCGCCAATCACCTGATCGCGTCCGGCGGCAAGCGGCTGCGGCCGATCCTGACGCTGGCGACGGCCCAGCTCTGCGGCTACCGCTCGGCCGAGGGCGGCCGCGACGGCGACGTGAAGCTCGCCGCCAGCGTCGAGTTCATGCACACGGCGACGCTTCTTCACGACGACGTGGTGGACGAGAGCGACATGCGCCGCGGCCGGGTCGCCGCCCGCATCAAGTGGGGCAACCAGGCGAGCGTGCTCGTCGGCGACTTCCTGCTCGGCCAAGCCTTCAAGATGATGGTCGAGGTGGGCAGCCTGCGCGCCCTCGACATCCTCTCCTCCGCCGCGGCGGTGATCGCCGAGGGCGAGGTGATGCAGCTCGGCGCGGCCAAGAACACCGAAACCACCGAGGACGAGTACCTCGCGGTGATCCGCGCCAAGACCGCCGAGCTGTTCGCGGCCGCCTGCGAGGTCGGCCCGGTCCTCGCCGAGCGCTCGAAATCGGAGGCCGCCGCCTGCCGCAGCTACGGCATGAATCTCGGCATCGCCTTCCAGCTCGTTGACGACGCCCTCGATTACGGCGGCACCAGCGCGGCGCTCGGCAAGAACGTCGGCGACGATTTCCGCGAGGGCAAGATCACCCTGCCGATCGTGCTCTCGTTCCGCCGCGGGACGGCCGAGGAGCGGGCCTTCTGGCGCCGCACTCTGGAGCAGGGCGAGATCGACGAGGGCCGCGACCTCGACGCGGCGATCGGGATCATGCGGCGCCACCGGGCGCTCGAGGACACGATCGAGCGCGCCCGCCACTACGGCGCCATCGCCCGCGATGCGCTGGCGATCTTTCCCGATGCGCCGATGAAGCGAGCCCTGCTCCAGGCGGTCGATTTCTGCATCGCCCGGGCGCATTGAGCCGGCTTCCGACCTGAGGCGGCATGCGATGGTCTCGCCTGCCGCCTCGGTTCCCGCTGCCTTGGGTCCGGCGGGCGGCGGGTTCTCGACGCATGAGGGCTGGACGGGTGGCCGGCTCAATGCCGCCCCTGCTCGGGATCGCGCCCCGCCTCTTGGCGGCCGAGCGCCGTGGGCCGTCCCATGCCTGAACGAGCGCGAATGCGGGGATCAGCGCAGCATCGTGGCGCGCACCCACCAGCCGGGATGCCGGGCCGCGATGGCGCGGGCGGCCTGGGCGGCGCGCGTGCGGTGGGAGAACAGGCCGAACACGGTGGCGCCGGAGCCCGACATGCGGGCGAGCCGGCAGCCGGGCTGGTCGCGCAGCGCGCCGAGCGTGTCGCCGATCACGGGGGCGACCGTCAGCGCCGGGGCTTCGAGGTCGTTGCGCGCGGGCCCGATCCGCTCGACCAGATCGCTCGCGCCGAGATCGGCCGGGATCTCCAGATGGGGCACCCGCGCCGCCGGGTTCGCCTCGCCGACCTTGAGCCCGAGGGCCCGGAAGACCGGCGCCGTCTCGACCGGAACCCCGGGATTGATCAGCACCGCGGGAAGGCTCGGAAGGGCGAGGGCAGGGCCGATCGCCTCGCCCGCCCCGCGCATCATCCGGGCCCGCGGATCGAGGCAGACCGGCACGTCCGACCCGGTGGCGCGGGCGGCGTCCGCCAGGGCCGGATGGTCGAGCGGCAGGTCGTTGAGGCGCGCGAGGAGGCGCAACGCCGCCGCCGCGTCGGACGAGCCCCCGCCGATGCCCGCCGCCACCGGCAGGCGCTTCACCAGCGCGAAGCGGCCCACCGCGAGATTGGGCACCAGCGCCGCGAGCCGGTTCGCCGCCCGCAGCACGAGATTGTCGGCGGTCGGGCCGGCCGGGCCCGCGGTCGGACCCGAGACGGCGAGGGCGAGCCCGGGGCCCGGTTCGAGGGTGAGCGTGTCCCCGACGCCGGCGAAGACCACGAGGCTCTCGAGGGCGTGGTAGCCGTCCTCCGGCCGGCGGCCGAGCACGTGCAGGGTCAGGTTGATCTTCGCGGGCGCGCGGGTGGTCAGGGGCAACACGTCAGGACTCGTCAGGCACCATGCAAAAACCCCCTCTCCCAGGCGGGAGAGGGGTTCCTCCGTCCGGCAATCCGGTCCCGGAGCTAGCCGCCGCCCTTCGGCTCGCTCCCCATGGCGGGCGGGTCGCTCGGGACGGGCGCGCCCTTGGGCATGGCGGGCTGATCCGGGGTCGGATGGCTCTCCGCCGTGGCGGCGGGCTTGTCCGGCTCGGGCAGGCCGTCCTTCAGCTTCTGGTCGATCTTGGCCAGATCCTCGGGCTCGGGGTTGAGGTCCTTGGCGTGCTGCCACTGGAACTTCGCCTCGAGCCGCCGGCCGCTGCGCCAGTAGGCATCGCCCAGGTGGTCGTTGATGGTCGGGTCGCCCGGCTTCAGGTCGACGGCCTTCTCCAGCTCGCGCACCGCGTCGTCGTAGCGGCCGAGCCGGAAATAGGCCCAGCCGAGGCTGTCGATGATCATGCCGTCGCGCGGCTGGAGGTCGACCGCCTGCTTGAGCATGCGGAAGGCCTCGTCGATGTTCATGTTCTGGTCGACCCAGGAATAGGCGAGGTAGTTGAGCACCTGCGCCCGCCCGTTCGGCTGGTTCTGGGGCACCAGCTCCAGGGCCTTCTTCAGGTCGGCCTCGGCCTTCGGCCAGTCCTTGGCCCGCTCGAAGGCGGTGCCGCGGTAGTAGAACAGCGTCCAGTAGTTCTGCGCCGGCTCGGCGCCGATCAGCGCGATCGCCTTGCCGTAGGTCTCGGCGGCCTCCGCGTATTTCTTGCGCGAGCGCTGCACGCTGCCGAGCGCCGAGATCACGTCGACGTCGTTCGGGTAGGTCTTGGCGACCTGATCGAGATGGGCCAGGGCCTCCTCGCCCTTGCCCATCTGCTCCAGGTTGAGCCCGATCTGAATGTCGGCGTTGAGCTTGAGGGGCGACCCCGCCGGCATCCGCGCGAAGGTCTCGTTGGCGCGGTCGGGCATCTTCATCCGCTCGAGCGTGTCGGCGAGCGTGAGCAGCGCCAGCGGATGCTCGGGGGCGAGGTTGAGGGCGAGCCGCAGGTAGACCACGGCGGGCAATTCGTCGCCCTGCGAGGTGCCGGCGGAGCCGAGGCCGTACAGCACCTCGGCGGCGCCCTCCTGCGCGCTGGTGATCAGCGGGCCGAGGGTCTTGCCGGCCTTCAGCTTCTCCAGGGCGTCGCGCACGATCGGGTGGCGCGGCAGCACCGCGTCGAAGGCCTGATAGGCGGCGACCGCGAGGTCGGGCCGGCCGGAATCCGCCTCGAAGCGGGCATAGGCGTCGACGATGCGCAGCGTGTTGCGGTCGGCGTCGTAGGCGGCCTTGAGGCGCCGCTCCGCCTCCACCTTGTCGCCCACCACGATCGCGATCAGGCCGGCGTGGTAGTCGCGGAAGACGTTGTAGTAGCGCTCGCCCTTGAGCCGGTTGACGGTCTCGAAGGCGCGCTTGCCCTGGCCCTCGCCCGCGTAGGACCACGCGGTGAGCAGGGTCGAGGTGAGGTCGGCGGCCGCCCCGCGCCCGCCGCGCTGCAGGTTCTGGCGTGCGCTGCTCCACTGCTTGGCCTTCAGCTTCTGCACCCCGAGGGCGAGCTGGGCGAGGCCGTTCGAGGAGTCGCGCGCGGTCAGCTTCTCGGCGGCGCGGAAGGCTTCCTGGAGCGAGCCGTCCGCCAGCAGCGCCACGAAGGAGCGCTCCAGGAGCTCGGCATTGCGCGGGTCGCCCTTCACCGCCTCCCGGTAATAGGAGGCGGCGGCGGCCGTGTCGCGGGAGGCGCCGGCGATGTAGGCCGCCAGGAAGTTGCCCTCGAGGGAATCGGCCGGCTCGTAGGCGGACGGCGAGATCGCGTCGCGGGGCGTCAGCCGGGCGGCGAGGACGGGAGAAGGGGCCGCCAGCAGCAGCGCCAACAGGGCGGCGCCGCCGCGCAGGCGGGACGAGAGAGTACGGGTGGTGGGCACCAAGCGACGGCTCCATCGGCGCGCCGGCCGCGACCGCGGCGCGCAATCGGGCGCGACATTGGACTCTGGACGGGGCAGCGGCAAGACCAAACCGGGGCGAGCGGGAGGCACGGCCCGCCGAACAGATGAATCGGATTCATCTGACGTTGCAAATTCCGCGTTTGTCCGCGGCGTCTCCCCCTGGCAGGGTCCACTCAACGACAGCGAGAGGAAACGCCCGGATCCCGGGGCCCCGGCAGGATGCGAGATCCTGCCTGGCAGCGCGGCGACGCGCCGCTCCCCCTCGTCGGTCGCAATCGATGCGCCGGCCGGTCGCCGAACCGGCCGCACGAGGGAGGAATCCATGCTTCTGTCCGACAAGGTCTGCCTGATCACGGGCGCCGCTTCGCTGCGCGGCATCGGCCGCGCCACCGCCCGCCTGTTCGCCGAGCAGGGCGGCCGGATCGTCATCCTCGACCTCGATGCGGGCCAGGCCGAGGCCGCGGCGCGCGAGATCGGCAGCGGCCATCTCGGGCTCGCCTGCAACGTCACCGACCGGGCGGCCTGCCAGGCCGCCGCCGACGAGACGCTGGCGCGCTTCGGCCGCATCGACGTCCTCGTGAACAACGCCGGCATCACCCAGCCGCTCAAGATCATGGACATCGCGCCGGAGAACTACGACGCGGTCACCGACGTGAACCTGCGCGGCACGCTCTACATGAGCCAGGCGGTGATCCCGCAGATGCGGGCGCAGAAATCCGGCTCCATCATCTGCATGTCGTCGGTCTCGGCGCAGCGCGGTGGCGGCATCTTCGGCGGCCCGCATTACAGCGCCGCCAAGGGCGGCGTGCTCGGCCTCTGCAAGGCGATGGCCCGCGAACTCGGCCCCGACGGCATCCGCGCCAACGCGGTGACGCCCGGCCTGATCCAGACCGACATCACCGGCGGCAAGCTCACCGACGCGCTGAAGGCCGAGATCATCAAGGGCATCCCGCTGGCCCGGCTCGGCGTCGCCGACGACGTCGCCAAGGCCTGCCTGTTCCTGGCCTCCGACCTCTCCGCCTACACCACCGGCGCCGTGATCGACGTCAACGGCGGCATGCTGATCCACTGAGAGGGAGGAAGACCATGTCGCCGGCTGAGGCCATCCAACCCCACGAGCGCTCGAACGTGTCGCTCGCCGAGCGGGCCTTCCGCATCCGCCGCAACGCCGTGCGGATGGGCGAGGTCCAGGGCCAGGGCTACATCGCCCAGGCGCTCGGGATCGCGGACGTGCTCGCGGTCGCCTATTTCCACGCCATGACCTACCGGCCCGAGGATCCCGAATGGGAGGGCCGCGACCGGTTCCTGCTCTCGATCGGCCACTACGCCATCGCGCTCTACGCGGCGCTGATCGAGGCCGGGATCCTGCCGGAGGACGAACTCGAGACCTATGGCTGCGACGACAGCCGCCTGCCGATGTCCGGCATGGCCGCCTACACGCCCGGCATGGAGATCACCGGCGGCTCGCTCGGCCACGGTCTCGGCATCGCGGTCGGCTTCGCGCTGGGCCTGAAGCGCAAGGGCTCGAAGAACTTCGTCTACAACCTGTTCTCGGACGGCGAACTCGACGAGGGCTCGACCTGGGAGGCCGCGATGTCGGCCGGCTCGTTCAAGCTCGACAACCTGATCGGCATCGTGGACGTGAACGGCATGCAGGCGGACGGACCGTCGCGGGGCGTCCTGAACTTCGAGCCGCTGGCGCCGAAATTCGAGGCCTTCGGCTGGTTCGTGCAGCGGGTCGACGGGAACGACCTCGAGGCGGTGGTGCGGGCCTTCGACGCCGCCAAGGCGCATCCGGAGCCCAGGCCCCGGATCATCATCTGCGACACCACCATGGCCAAGGGCGTGCCGTTCCTGGAGGCCCGCGAGCGCAACCACTTCCTGCGCGTCGAGGCCGCGGAATGGAAACAGGCACTGGCCGTCCTGGCCGAGGGGAGGCCGGAATGAGGCGCTCGAAGTACGACAGACCAACCCACCTGCTGAACGGGGGGCCGCGGCTCACCACCTCGGCGATGATCGCCTCGCTCGCCGCTCCGGGCCAGCGCACCAAGGCGGCGCCCTTCGGCCACGCCCTGGCGCAGCTCGCCCATGAGCGGCCCGACATCGTCGGCCTGAGCGCGGATCTGAGCAAGTACACCGACCTGCACATCTTCGCGCAGGCCCATCCGGACCGCTTCTACCAGATGGGCATGGCCGAGCAGCTGCTGTTCAGCGCGGCGGCTGGCCTCGCCCGCGAGGGCTTCATGCCCTTCGCCACCACCTACGCGGTCTTCGCCGCGCGGCGCGCCTACGACTTCATCTGCCTCGCGATCGCCGAGGAGAACCTGAACGTCAAGATCGCCTGCGCGCTGCCGGGGCTGACGACCGGCTACGGGCCGAGCCACCAGGCGACGGAGGATCTGGCGATCTTCCGCGGCCTGCCGAACCTGACCATCATCGATCCGTGCGACGCGCACGAGATCGAGCAGGTGGTGCCCGCCATGGCGGCGCATCAGGGCCCGGTCTACCTGCGGCTCCTGCGCGGCAACGTGCCCCTTCTCCTCGACGAGTACGGCTACCGCTTCGAGCTCGGCAAGGCGAAGACGATCCGCGACGGGCGCGACGTGCTCATCGTGTCCTCGGGCCTGATGACCATGCGGGCGCTCGAAGCCGCCGAGGCCCTGGCGGACGACCGCGTCGACGTCGCCGTGCTGCACGTGCCGACCATCAAGCCCCTCGACGAGGAGACGATCCTGCGCGAGGCGGGACGCGGCGGCCGGCTCGTGGTGGTGGCCGAGAACCACACGGTGATCGGCGGCCTCGGAGAGGCGGTGGCGGGATTGCTGATGCGCAACCGCATCCTGCCCGAGAAGGGCTTCCGCCAGATCGGCCTGCCGGACGAGTTCCTGGATGCCGGCGCGCTGCCGACCCTCCACGACCGCTACGGTCTCTCGACCCAGGCGGTGGTGCGGAGCATCCGCGAATGGCTCTAGGCGCGATCGCCTTCGTCGGTCTCGGCTCCATGGGCCTGCCCATGGCGTCGAACCTCGCCGCCAAGGGTTTTTCGGTCCGCGGTTACGACGTGCGGGCCGAGAGCCGGGCTGCCCTCGCCCGGGCCGGCGGCACGGAGGCGGGCTCCCCGACGGAGGCGGCCGCCGGCGCGGACGCCCTCCTGCTGATGGTGGTGAACGCCGCCCAGGCCGAGGCGGTGCTGTTCGGGGAGGGCGCCCTCGCGGCGCTCGCGCCCGAAGCCGCCGTGATCCTGATGGCGACCTGCCCGCCCGAGGCGGTGGTGCGGATCGCCGAGCGGGTCGAGGCGGCGGGCCGCCGCTTCGTCGACGCGCCCGTCTCGGGCGGGGTCGTCGGGGCGGAGGGCGGAACGCTGACCGTGATGGCGGCGACCTCCGAGGAGACCTTCGCGCGGGTGCGGCCGATCCTCGACGCGCTGGGGACGCGGATCTTCCACGTCGGCACGAAGCCGGGGCAGGGGGCCACCGTGAAGGCGGTCAACCAGCTCCTCTGCGGCGTGCACATCGTGGCCACCGCCGAGGCGCTGTCGCTCGCCGAGCAGGTCGGCGTCGACCTCGGCGTGGTGCTGGAGATCCTGTCGGGCTCCTCGGCGGCGAGCTGGATGCTGCGCGACCGCGGGCCCCGCATGCTCGAGGAGACGCCGCGCGTCACCAGCGCGGTGGACATCTTCGTGAAGGATCTCGGCATCGTGCTGGAGGCCGGGCGCGACCAGAAGGCGGCCCTGCCGCTGGCGAGCCTCGCCCATCAGCTCTTCCTCGCCACCTCCGGGCGCGGCGAGGGGCTCCTGGACGACAGCCAGGTCATCCGCTCCTACCGGAAGCTCAACGGACAGGGGTGAGGCGCGAGCCTCGCTCCTCCGGGCGTGCGAGGCTTCAAACATCGACGTCCGAGCCAGCAGCTTGAAGGAAGGCGCGATCCCCCTCTCCCACCCGGGAGAGGGGATCCCGCGCTCCGCCCCGACGCGATGAGCGGGATCCGCCCAAGCAAGAACAACACGGCCAACCGACCTCGAACGACCAAATTCAGGGAGAACGCCCATGTCGACATCGACCCTCAGCCGCCGCACGCTCCTCGCCGGCGCGGCCAGCCTGCCCCTCGTCACCATCCTGCGCCGCCCGGCCCACGCGGCCGAGTTCGAGTACAAGCTCGCCACCGGCCAGGACCCGACCCACCCGATCAACATCCGCGCCCAGGAAGCCCTCAACCGCATCCGCGAGGCCTCGGGCGGGCGCCTCGACATCAAGCTCTTCCCGGCCAACCAGCTCGGCTCCGACACCGACCTGCTCTCGCAGGTGCGCAACGGCAGCGTCGAGTTCTTCAACCTCTCGACCTCGATCCTCGCGACCTTCGTGGCCGCCGCGAGCCTCCCCAACACCGGCTTCGCCTTCAAGGATTACGACGCGGTCTGGCAGGCGATGGATGGCGGCCTCGGCAATTACGTGCGCGAGCAGATCGCCAAGACGCCGATCCAGTCCGTCTCGAAGGTGTGGGACAACGGCTTCCGCCACATCACCTCGTCCACCCGCGAGATCCGCACCCCCGACGATCTCAAGGGCTTCAAGATCCGGGTGCCCCCGGCCCCGATGCTGACCTCGCTGTTCAAGTCCCTCGACGCGGGGGCCGCCCCGCTCAACTTCAACGAACTCTACTCCGCCCTGCAGACCAAGATCTTCGAGGGCCAGGAGAACCCGCTCGCCATCACGGCGACCACGCGCCTCTACGAGGTGCAGAAGTCCTGCAGCCTCACCGGCCACGTCTGGGACGGCTACTGGATCCTCGGCAACAAGCGCGCCTTCCAGCGCCTGCCGGAGGACCTGCGCGCCCTCGTCACCCGCGAGCTCGACCGATCGGCCGACGACCAGCGCGCCGACATCGTCCGCCTGAACGCCTCCCTGCGCCAGGAACTCACCCAGAAGGGCATCACCTTCATCGAGGTGAATCGCGAGCCTTTCCGCGATGCGCTCTCCCGCACGACCTTCTACAAGGACTGGCGCGCCAAGTTCGGAGACGCGGCCTGGGGCCACCTGGAAGCCGTGTCCGGAAAACTGGCCTGAGGGAGGACCGAATGCATCTCGAACTCGCGGATGATCCGCCGGCCGTCGCTGCGGCCGGCAGCTACCGGGCCAGGCTCAAGTGGCTCGACGACGCGCTCGGCGTCCTGATCGAGATCCCCGCCGCCCTTCTCGTGGTGGCGGAGATCGTCGTGCTGCTGTCCGGCGTGGTGAGCCGCTACGTCTTCCACCAACCGATCGTGTGGGCGGACGAACTCGCCTCGATCCTGTTCCTCTGGCTCGCCATGCTCGGCGCCGTGGTCGCCTACCGGCGCGCCGAGCACATGCGCATGACCGCCGTCGTCAGCCTCGCCTCCCCGAAGATGCGCGCCTTCCTGGACGCGGTGTCGCTGGCGGCGGGCCTCGTCTTCATCGGGCTCCTCCTCGAACCCGCCTACGAGTTCGCCAGCGAGGAGCTGTTCGTCCAGACGCCGGCTCTCGAGATCACCAATGCGTGGCGGGCCGCCGCGCTGCCGGTGGGCTTCGTGCTGATGCTCGCCATCGCGGCGCTGCGCCTCGTCGAGAGCGCCGATTGGAAGGCCTCCCTCGGCGCCCTGGTCCTGGCCGGCGCGGTGATCGCCGCCCTGTTCTACCTCGAGCCGACCCTGCGCACGCTCGGCAACTGGAACCTCCTGATCTTCTTCGTGCTCGTGGTCGGCGCGCTGGTCTTCTCGGGCGTGCCGATCGCCTTCGCGTTCGGCCTCGCCACCTTCGCCTATCTCACCTTCACCACGCGGGCGCCGTCCATGGTGGTGGTGGGGCGGATGGACGAGGGCATGAGCCACCTCATCCTGCTCGCAGTCCCGCTCTTCGTGTTCCTCGGTCTCCTCATCGAGATGACCGGCATGGCCAAGGCCATGGTCGGCTTCCTCGCTGCCCTGCTCGGCCACGTGCGCGGCGGCCTGCACTACGTGCTGGTCGGCGCCATGTACCTCGTCTCGGGCATCTCGGGCTCGAAGGCCGCCGACATGGCGGCGGTGGCCCCGGTGCTGTTTCCCGAGATGAAGGCGCGGGGTGCCAAGGAGGGCGACCTCGTGGCGCTGCTCGCCGCCACCGGCGCGCAGACCGAGACCATCCCGCCCTCGCTGGTGCTGATCACCATCGGCTCGGTCACCGGCGTGTCGATCACCGCCTTGTTCACCGGCGGCCTGCTGCCCGGCCTCGTCCTCGGCATCACGCTCTGCGCCCTGGTCTGGTGGCGCTACCGCGGCGAGGATCTGAGCCACGTCCGCCGGGCGACCGGGGCCGAGATCGGCCGCGCCCTCGTCATCGCGATCCCGGCCCTGGCGCTGCCCTTCGTGATCCGGGCGGCGGTGGTGGAGGGCGTGGCGACGGCCACCGAGGTCTCGACCATCGGCATCGTCTACGCGATGCTCGCCGGCCTGCTGATCTACCGCCAGTTCGACTGGCGGCGGCTCTACCCGATGCTGGTCTCGACCGCCTCGCTGTCGGGGGCGATCCTGCTGATCATCGGGGCGGCCACCGGCATGGCCTGGGCGCTCACCCAGTCCGGCTTCTCGCAGAGCCTCGCGGTGATCATGAAGAGCCTGCCGGGCGGGCCGCTCGGCTTCCTGGCGGTGTCGGCCCTGGCCTTCATCGTGCTGGGCTCGGTGCTGGAGGGCATCCCCGCCATCGTGCTGTTCGGGCCGCTGCTGTTCCCGATCGCCCGCCAGGTCGGCGTGCACGAGGTGCACTACGCGATGGTGGTGATCCTCGCCATGGGCGTCGGCCTGTTCGCCCCGCCCTTCGGCGTCGGCTACTACGCGGCCTGCGCCATCAGCCGGATCCACCCCGACGCCGGCATCCGCCCGATCGTCGGCTACATGCTGGCGCTGATCGCGGGCCTCGTCGTCGTCATCCTGGTGCCCTGGATCTCGATCGGCTTCCTCGCCAAACCTTGATCCGGCTCCGAACCGACGTCCCAGGGTCTCCGGAGACGCCCTGGGACGGTCACCGACGCCCGTCACGTCGGCCTGCCGGTTCTCGCAAGTCCCGGTCCTTGAACCACCCGTCGCGACCTCTCCACCGGAGAGGCGAACGGAGCCCCGGCTCCGAACGCCCCCGCCTTGCCCGCAGGACCCCGTCATGGCCGCCGCCGATCCCCGCCGCATGGCCGATGCCATCCGCTTCCTCGCCCTCGACGCGATCGCCCGCGCCGGCGACGGGCATCCGGGCGCGCCGCTCGGCTGCGCCGAGATCGCCACCGCGCTGTTCACGCGGCACCTCGTCTGCAATCCGACCGATCCGGAATGGCCGAACCGCGACCGCTTCGTGCTCTCGAACGGCCACGGCTCGATGCTGCTCTACGCGGCGCTGCACCTTGCGGGCTATGCCGGCATCTCCATCGAGGCCATCAAGTCCTTCCGCGAACTCGGCTCGCCCTGCCACGGGCATCCGGAATTCGCCCCCCATCACGGCATCGAGGCGACGACCGGGCCCCTCGGGCAGGGCATCGCCAACGCGGTCGGCATGGCGGTGGCGGAGGCCAAGCTCGCCGCCGAGTTCGGCCCGGGCCTCGTCGATCACCGCACCTACGCCCTGGTCGGCGACGGCTGCCTGCAGGAGGGCATCGCCCACGAGGTGATCTCGCTCGCCGGCCACCTGCGCCTCGGCAAGCTCACCTTCCTGTGGGACGACAACCGCATCACCGACGACGGCAGCACCGACCTCTCGATCTCGGAGGACGTGCGCGCCCGCTTCCAGGCCGCAGACTGGCAGGTGATCGATTGCGACGGGCACGACGTGGAGGCCGTCTCGGCGGCGCTCCTCCTCGCCAAGGCCGATCCGCGCCCGAGCCTGATCGCCTGCCGCACGATCATCGGGCGCGGCCTGCCGCGGCTCGAAGGCCAGCGCGGCGCCCATGGCGGCCGGGTGTTCGACAGCGACTGCGCGGAGGCCCGCGCCGCGCGCGGGTGGGACCATCCGGCCTTCGCGGTACCGGACGACGTGCTGGCGGCGTGGCGCGACGGGGCGGAGGCCCGCAACCGGGCGGCCTATGCGGCATGGCAGGAGAACCGGGCGGCCCTGCTCGCGGCGACCCGCGCGGAGTTCGACCGCCGCGCCGAGGGGCGCCTGCCGGAGGCGTGGCGGGACACGCTCGCGCGCCTCAAGCGGGACTGGACCGAGACCGCGCCGGAGCGCCCGAGCATCGAGGTGGCGGCCGACATCCTGGCGGCCCTGACCGAGAGCGTTCCCGAGCTGTTCAGCGGCGCCCCCGACCTCGAAGGACCGACCAAGCACAAGCAGGCGCTCGCCGCCTTCACGGCCGAGAACCGCGCCGGCCGCTACCTGCATTACGGCATCCGCGAGCATGCCATGGGGGCGATGATGAACGGCATGGCCGCCCATCGCGGGCTGATCCCGGTCGGCGCCACCTACCTCGTCTTCTCCGACTATCTCCGCCCGGCCCTGCGCATGGCGGCGCTGATGGGGCTGCCGGTCGTCACGGTCTACAGCCACGATTCGATCGGCATCGGCCGCAACGGGCCGACCCACCAGCCGGTGGAGTTCCTGGCCTCGCTGCGCGCCATTCCCAACATGCTGGTGCTGCGCCCGGCGGATGCGGTCGAGACCGTCGAGGCCTGGGAGATGGCGCTCGCCAACCGGCACGGCCCGACCTCGCTGATCTGCTCGCGCCAGCCGCTGCCGCCGCTCCGGAAAAGCCCCGGCGGCGAGAACCTGAGCGCGCGGGGCGCCTACGTGCTCGCCCCGGCGACGGGCGGGCGCCAGCGGGTCACCCTGATCGGCACCGGCTCGGAGGTGGCGGTGGCGCTCGCGGCCCGCGCGCAGCTCCAGGCCGAGGGCATCCCGACCGCCGTCGTGTCGATGCCCTCCTGGGAGGCCTTCGCGGCGCAGCCCGCGCCCTACCGGGCGGAGGTGATCCCGCCCGGCAGCGTCCGGGTGGCGGTCGAGGCGGCCCTGCGCTTCGGGTGGGACCGCTGGATCGGCGAGGCCGGCGGCTTCGTCGGCATGACGGGCTTCGGCGCTTCGGGCCCCGGCGACGAGCTGTTTCGCCATTTCGGCATCACCGCCGAGGCGGTGGTGCGCGAGGCACGGGCGCGGCTCTGATACCCAATCCGCTTGATCGAAGCGGATTGGGTATCAGCAAGCCCGCGCGGCGCTTGAGCGAAGCCGATTTCCGCATTGCGAAGCAATCAACCGGAAACCGTATGAGAGGGGCCCGGAGGACGGCCGCCCGCGCAGTCATCCGCGCCGGCCCTCTGCTCTCGCCTAGAAGATATCCGAAATCACTGCCGTTATGGCTTTCCATTTTCTGAAATTATGCCGAAATTTCTCGATTTAATCTAATAAATTAGGATCGATCGCATTTATGAAGATCACGACCGGGAGCAGATGTCGATTATTACTGCAGAAGTTCAGATTTTTGATTTCTGCTGTTCACCATCGCCCGACCGAGATGGCCCGATTGGCCGCTGCGCCGTATGGTGAAGGGATCTTAACGATAACAAAGCAAGGTCGGAGCGCCGTGATTCGGAGCCCTTGATGACCTACCGGTTTCGTGTGACCCATCGCTTCATCGTGCTCGCGCTCGCGGCGCTGACCGTGCTCGCAGGGTCGATGACGCTGACGCTCGTGCATATGCGCGATCTGATGCTCGCGCAGAAGCGCAGCGAGATCCAGCACGGCGTGGAGGCCGCCGCGACGATCATGCACGGCTTCGCGGCCCGGGCGAGGGCGGGGGAGTTCAGCGACGCGGAGGCGCGCCGCGCGGCCCTCGAAGCCCTGCGGCAGGCCCGCTTCGACGGCGGCAACTACTTCTACGTCTACGACTTCGACGGCACCGCCGCCATGCACCCGATCCGGCGCGAGCTGGAGGGCAAGTCCATGCTGGATCTGAAGGACAAGTCCGGCAAGGCCATCGTCCGCGACGTGGTCGAGGTCGGGACCAGCGGGGCCGGCCAGGGCTTCACGGACTTCCACTGGGTCAAGCCGGGGGAGACGGCCGAGACCCTGAAGGTGGCCTATTCGGTGGGGATCCCCGAATGGCGCCTGATCGTCGGGGCCGGCCTGCACGTTCACGACGTGGACACCGCGCTCTGGCGCGAGATCCGCTCCCTGAGCTGGAACATCCTTCTCGCCGCGCTGCTGTTCGGGGCCTTCGCGGTGGTGATCGGGCGCGGCGTCGCCAAGCCCCTCGGCAGCCTGACCGGCTCGCTGCAGCGGCTGGCGGAGGGCGACATCGAGGCGCCGGTGAGCGGCGTCGGGCGCGGCGACGAGATCGGCCAGATCGCCTCCGCGGTCGTCGACCTGCGGGAGGGGCTGAAGACGCGGGCGCTGGAGGAGCGGGCGCGGGACGCGGCCAGCCGGGCGGAGAACGAGCGGATCCGGCGCGAGACGACGCTGGCGATGGCCGAGGAGTTCGAGCAGTCGGTCGGCGGCGTGGTCGGGCTGGTGGCGACGGCGGCGACGGAACTCCAGGCGACCGCCCAGACGATGAGCGCCAATGCGGCGCAGACGGCGGCCCGCTCCGCCTCCGTGGCCTCCGCCGCCGAGGAGGCGTCGGTCAATGTCGGCACGGTCGCGGCCGCGGCGGAGGAACTCGGCGCATCCGTGCAGGAGATCGGCCGGCAGGTGAGCGGCTCCTCGGACCTCGCCGAGGCGGCGGTGCGGGAGGCCGATCAGACCACGCAGCTCGTCCAGCTCCTCAGCGAGACGGCGACCCGCATCGGCGACATGGTCGGGCTGATCTCCTCCATCGCGGGCCAGACCAACCTGCTCGCGCTCAACGCCACCATCGAGGCGGCCCGGGCCGGGGAGGCGGGGCGCGGCTTCGCGGTGGTCGCCGCCGAGGTGAAGGAACTCGCGGCCCAGACCGCCAAGGCCACCGACCAGATCTCCGCGCAGATCGCCCAGATCCAGGGGGTCACAACGCAGGCGGTCGATGCGATCGCCGGGATCACCGGCCGGATCAGCGAGATCCGCAGCGTCGCGGCGGCGATCGCCTCGGCCGTCGCCCAGCAGGGTGCGGCGACGCAGGAGATCGTCCGCAACGTCGCCCAGGCCTCGGACGGCACCAGCGAGGTCACCTCCACCATCACGGACGTCGCCGGGGCGGCGGAGGAGACCGGCGCGGCCGCCGCGCAGGTGCTGAGCGCGGCGACGGAGCTGTCGCGGCAATCCGAGCAGCTCGGCGCCGAGGTGGCCCACTTCCTCGCCACCGTTCGCGCCGCCTGAGAGTCGGGCTGGGGCGGCCCGTTACTGGGCCGCCGCCTCCAGGGCCCGGTCGTAGGCGCCCGACTTCAGGGAGGTCTGGAGCCATGCATCCACCGCCGCCTTGAAAGCGGGGTCGCGGGTCATCCAGTAGCCCTTGTCGGCGTGATCGAAGGTGTCGGGCACCGCCGCCGGGCAGAGCACGCCGCGGTGGCGCCGCGACTGGTAATCCACCTCCGCGCCGTCCGTGACCATGAGATCGGCGCGGCCCTGCGCCACCTCCTCGAAGATGGTGCGGTTGTCGGGATGCACCCGCAGGGCGGCGTGCGGGAAATGCGCGGTGGCGAAGCGCTCGTTGGTGCCGCCGGGATTGACCACCACGCGCACCTCCGGCCGGTCGATGGCGGCGATGGAGGTGAAGGTCCCGGCATCGGCGCAGCGCACGATCGGCCGCTTGCCGTCCGTCATCACCGGCACCGAGAAATCCGCCACCGCGGCCCGGTCCGCCGTCACGCTGACGCCGCCCATGGCGATGTCGTAGCGGTCGGCCAGGAGGTCGTCCTTGAGCGTCTTCCAGGTGGTGGGCACGATGGCGAGCGTCACCCCGAGCGTCCGGGCGAGGTCCGCCGCCATGTCGACATCCGCCCCCTTCAGGCTGCCGTCCTCGCGCTTGAGCGAGTAGGGCGCGTAATCGCCTGTCAGCCCGACCCGGAGCGTGCCGCTCTCCTTGATCGCCGCGAGCGGCCGGGCCGCCGCGGGCCCTGCCATCGCCAGACATCCGGCCGCCACGATTCCGGCCCACCCGCGTTTGCTCATCCGTCGCCCCCGTTGCGTCGCCGTCTGGCTCAGCATCATTCCGCCGGCCGCAGCGGCCGGTGCCGAAATGGTCACCGGTTCGGCGGAGAAAATGATGCGAAATCAGGAATCTAAGCAGAATTTCTCTACGCGGTTCTGCTTAGCCGGCCCGGGGGGGCCTGTCCACGGCCGCGCTGCGGCTGTTGACAGAACGGCGCCGGCCCGTCGTGGAGAGGGCGGACGATGACGAAGATCTCGACCCTTGCCGCCCGCCCGCGGGCCTGGCTCGCCCGGAATCGCGCCAAGGTCATGCAGGCCGGCCGGATGACGGTCGCGAGCCTCCTCACCTTCGCGCTCGCGGGCGGGCTCGGCCTGCCGCAATCCTTCTGGGCCGTGATCACGGCGCTCATCGTCACCCAGAGCAGCCTCGGCTCCTCCCTCAAGGCCGCCGTCGACCGTTTCCTGGGCTCGGTGCTCGGCGCCATCTACGGCGGGGCGGTGGCGCTGACGATCCCGCATCAGAGCGGCGTGGCGAGCGCCTTCGCCCTCGTCGTCGCGGTGGCGCCCCTCTCGGTGGCGGCGGCCCATTCGGCGGGATTCCGGATCGCGCCGATCACCGCCGTGATCGTGCTCCTGAGCACCACGGGCAGCACGCTCGGGCCCATCGCCTTCGCGGTCGACCGCATCCTGGAGGTGGGGCTCGGCTGCGCGGTCGGCCTCGCGGTCTCGCATCTCGTCGTGCCGGCTCACGCCTCGCGGGTGGTGCGCAATCAAGCCGCCCGCACGGCCCGCCTGCTCGCCCAGCAACTCGACGCGCTCGGCCGGCACGACGATGCGGCCATCGACGCGCAGGGCCTGCCGCTCGCGACCCGGCGCAGCCTCGACCGGCTCGAAACCCTGGTCGCCGAGGCGGCCCGCGAGCGGCGCAGCCGGCTCGCCGCCGCGCCCGACGCCGAGCCGCTCGCCCGCACGCTCATGCGCCTGCGCCACGACGTCGTGGTGCTGCGGCGCGCGACGCGGGAGGCCGATCTCGGGCCAGCGCTCGAAACGCCGTGGGCGGACGCCTCCGCGGCGGCGGCCCGGCGCTTGCGCGGCATCGCCGACAGCCTCGAAGCCGGGCAGCCGCCCTCGCGCGACGAGGCCGCGCTTCCGGCCGCGATCGAGGCCTATCGCGGGGCGATCGACGAGATGCGCCGCCGGCAGCTCACCCGCGCCCTCTCCACCGACGTGGTCGGCCAGATCTTCTGGATCGCCTTCTCCCTCGACCAGATGCGGCGGAACCTCGACGATCTCGCCGAGCGGGCGGCGGAAACGGTGGCGGTGATGCGGGACGCCGCCTGATCCCTCGGCCGGCTCTTCTCGACATCCGTGCCACCGGGACCTCCTCGACCTGCCCGGGCTCGGTCGGGGAGGGGGAGCCCCGTCGGACGTGATGTCGCGGTGCGGGAGGCCCGCCCTGGCCGCTGGCGGCCGGCCGCCTAGCTCCCCTGTGCATCCGGACAGGAGGCGGCATGCCCATTCCGATCACCCTCACCGTGAACGGCGCCGCGCAGGCGGTGGTTCTGGAGGACGCCCGCGTGACGCTCCTCGATCTGCTGCGCGAACGCCTCCAGCTCACCGGCACCAAGAAGGGCTGCGACCGCGGCCAGTGCGGCGCCTGCACGATCCTGGTGGACGGGCGGCGGGTGAATGCCTGCCTGGCGCTCGCCGTCAGCCACGACGGCGCCGAGTTGCTCACCATCGAGGGGCTCGCGGAGGGCGACACGCTCCACCCGGTGCAGGAGGCCTTCATCGCGCATGACGCGCTGCAATGCGGCTACTGCACCCCGGGCCAGATCATGTCGGCGGTCGGGCTCATCCGCGAGGGACAGGCGGGCGACGATCCAGAGCGGATCCGCGAGGGGATGAGCGGCAATCTCTGCCGCTGCGGGGCCTATGCGGGCATCACCGAGGCCGTCCGCGACGCGCAGGCGCGCCTGCGGCAGCACGATCGCGGGGAGGCGGCATGAATCCGTTCGACTACGTCCGGCCGGCCTCCGTCTCCGAGGCGGTGGCGGCGGGCGCGGCGCCCGGCGCCGTCTTCCTCGCCGGGGGCACCAATCTGGTCGATCTGATGAAGGGCGGCATCGTGCGGCCGAGCCGCCTCGTCGACGTGTCGCGCCTGCCCGGCCTCGACCGGATCGAGCGGCTGCCCGACGGGTCGCTGCGCATCGGGGCGCTGGTGCGCAACGCCGACCTCGCCCACGATCCGGATTTCGCCGGATCCCATCCGGCCGTGGCCGAGGCGCTGCTCTCGGGAGCCTCGGCGCAGCTGCGCAACGCCGCGACGGTGGCGGGCAACCTCCTGCAGCGCACCCGCTGCGCCTACTTCTTCGATCCGGCGAGCGCCTGCAACAAGCGCCAGCCGGGCGAGGGCTGCGATGCCCGGGGCGGCGAGAACCGCCAGCACGCGGTGATCGGCTGGAGCGAGCACTGCATCGCGACCCATCCGTCCGATTTCTGCGTGCCCCTCGTCGCCCTCGACGCGGTGGTGGAGATCGCCGGTGCGGCGGGGCCCCGCGCGGTGCCCCTCGAGGCCTTCCACCGCCTGCCCGATTCGGCCCCCGACCGGGAGACGGTGCTGGAGCCCGGCGAGCTCGTGACCGCCCTGCGGCTCCCGGCGCAGGCCGCGGCCTTCGCCGGCCATTCCCGCTACCTGAAGCTGCGTGAGCGGACCTCCTACGCCTTCGCGGTCGTCTCGGCGGCGGCGGCCCTGCGCCTCGATGGCGGCCGGATCGCCGAGGCGCGCATCGCCCTCGGCGGCGTGGCGCTCAAGCCCTGGCGGGAGCGGGCGGCCGAGGATCTCCTCGTCGGCGCGGCCCCGAACCCGGAGGCCTTCGCCCGCGCGGGCAAGGCGGTGCTCGCCGCCGCGTCTCCCTCGGGGGAGAACGCCTTCAAGATCGGACTCGCCCGCCGCCTCGTCGCGCGGGCCCTCGCCCGCGCGGCCCTGGGAACGCCCGCCCGCCTGCCGGCGCTGCCGGGTTCCGTCCTCGTCCCCGCGCCGGGAGAGATCGCCGGAGAGATCACCCATGCCTGAGCCCGTCCGCCTGCGTCAGGGGTCGAATCTCGGCCAGCCGCTCACCCGCCGGGAGGGCCGGCTCAAGGTCACGGGGGCGGCGCACTACGCCGCCGACCATCACCCGGACGGCATGCTCCACGCCGTCCTGGCGACGAGCACGATCGCGCGGGGACGGGTCGTGTCCCTCGACGTCGCGGCCGCCCAGGCGCATCCGGGCGTGGTCGCCGTGATGACGCCCGAGAACGCCCCGCCGCTCGCCCGTCATCCAGACGAGAAGGCCGATCCCTTCACCTTCCGCATGGAGCTGCTCCAGGATTCCCGCGTCCGCTATCCGGGCCAGGCCATCGCCGTGGTGATCGCCGAGACCCTGGAAGCCGCGACCGAGGGTGCGGCCCTGCTCGCTCCGCGCTACGAGGCCGAGCCGGCCCGGACCGGTCTCGATTCCGCCGAGCCCTACCGGCCGGAGGCGATCGGCGTCGGGGAACCACCGGACATGGCGACCGGCGACGTGGAGGCGGGCCTCGCCCGGGCCGAGCGGCGCGTCGAGGCCACCTATGAAACGGCGGCCCAGTACCACAACGCCATGGAGCCGCACGCGGTGGTGGCGTCCTGGGAGGGGGACGAACTCACTCTCGACACGCCGAGCCAGGGCATGGCGATCGCGCAGGGGCGGCTCGCCGGCCTGTTCGGGATCCGGCCGGACGCGATCCACATCCGCAGCCCGTTCCTGGGTGGCGGCTTCGGCTCGAAGGGCCTGATCTCCGGGCCGCAGGTGCTCGGCGCGATGGCGGCACGGCTCCTCGGCCGGCCGGTCAAGCTCGTGCTGCGCCGCGAGCAGATGTACGGCCCGGTCGGCCACCGCGCCCCGACCCGGCAGACGCTGCGCCTCGGCACCGATGCGGACGGCAGGCTCCTCGCCCTCGACCACCGCACGCTCACGGCGTCGAGCAGCTTCGACGATTTCGTGGAGCCGGCCGGCGGCGTCTCGCACACGCTCTACGCCACGCCCGCGCTCGCCACCTCGCACCGGGCGGTGCGGCTCGACACCGGAACCCCGCTGTTCATGCGGGCCCCGGGCGAGGCCACCGGCAGCGTGGCGCTGGAGAGCGCCATCGACGAGATGGCGGAGGCCTGCGGCCTCGATCCGCTGGAATTCCGCCTGCGCAACTACGCCGAGCGCGAGCCGGCCTCCGGACGGCCCTTCTCCTCGAAGGCCCTGCGCGCGTGCTACCGGCTCGGCGCCGAGCGGTTCGGCTGGGCCTCGCGCCCGCGCGCGGCCCGGCAGATGCGCGACGCCGACGGGCTCCTGGTGGGCTGGGGCCTCGGCACCGCGACCTTCCCGGCGCTGATGTTCCAGGCCGAGGCGCGCGCGGAACTGACGGCGGACGGGGCGGCGAGCGTCGAGATCGGCGCCCATGACATGGGGCAGGGGGCCTGGACGGCGCTCGCCCAGATCGCAGCGGAATCCCTCGGCCTCACGCCCGATCAGGTGAGCTTCCGCATGGGCGATTCCCGCCTGCCCAATGCCGGCATCGCGGGCGGCTCGGCCCATACGGCGACGGCGGGTTCGGCCATCCACGCCGCCGGCACGGCGGCGATCGCGGAACTCGCCGCGCTCGCCATGGCGGACGAGCGCTCGCCGCTGTTCGGCGCGGGCAATACGGGCGTGGTGGCGCGCGACGGACGGCTCCTGCGCCGGGACGACGAGAGCCGGGGCGAGGCCTTCACGGAGATCCTCGCCCGCGCGGGCCGCGCCTCGGTCGAGGGCCGCGGATCGAGCAGCACGGATCCGGCGGCGCGGGAATCCTACGCGATGCACGCCCACGGCGCCGTCTTCGCCGAGGTCAAGGTCGATCCCGATCTCGGCCAAGTGCGCTGCACGCGGCTCGTCGGCGCCTTCGCGGCCGGCCGGGTGATCAATCCGCGGCTGGTGCGCAGCCAGTATTACGGCGGGATGATCTGGGGCGTCTCCTTCGCGCTTCACGAGAAGGCCGTGCACGATCCGCGCTCCGGCCGGATCATGAACGCCAATCTCGGCGACTATCACGTGCCGGTGAACGCCGACGTGCCGTCCCTCGACGCGATCCTCGTGGAGGAGGAGGATCCGCACGTGAACGCCCTCGGCATCAAGGGCGTGGGCGAGATCGGCATCACGGGCACGGCCGGCGCGGTGGCCAACGCGGTCCGGCACGCGACCGGGATCCGCGTCCGCGACTTGCCGATCACCCTGGACCGGCTTCTCTGATCGCGCGGCCCGGGGAACCCCGGGCTGCATGCCCCGCGTTGATGGCAGATCGCACCATCGAGGCCTGCCCATGGATGCCGCAACCCACGACATGCCGGACGCCCAGAACGCGTCGCCGTTCCGGGGCCTCCTCCTGACGCTCGCGGGGATCGCGGTGGGCGGGCCGGGCTATTACTGGTCCTACATCCACCAATCGGCCATCGGGACGCTGATCGGCGTCGCTGGCATCTCGCTCTGCATTCTCGGCACGGCCAAGGCCGAGGGGCCGGTGCACCGGTAGGCGCGGTCGGCCGGGGAGGCCGACACGGCCGACCGGCATTGCGACCGGCTTGCACGGGGCTCAGGTGGGACAGTTCGACTTTGCGCCTGCAGCCCTGATTCGCATAAGGTATCTTATGGAACCGCAAGCGGTGCCGGGACGAGGAGTCCCGACGCCAGTGGCGCTCGTCAGGTCTGGCCGGGCTTGAGCTGATAGAAGATGTGGCGGCCGATGACGTCCATCTTGCGTAGACGGCGCGACCAGCGCGGGCGCACGTAATCCGCGTGATAGTGGGTCGCGCCGCCGACATCGGCGAGATAGGTGCGGCCCTCCACAACCGCCTTGGCGACGCGCGTGGCGATGGTCCAGGCGGCCTCGTCGTTGACCCGCAGCGAGCGGCCCTCGCAGGCGAAGGAGAACTGGCAGCCGAGATAGCGGTGCCGGTTCTGGTAGACGACGCCGCAGATGTTCGCGGGATAGAGCCCGCTCTTGGCGCGGTTCAGCACCACCTGCGCCACCGCCGCCTGACCCTGCTCCGGCTCGCCGCGCGCCTCGAAATACACCGCCTCCGCGAGGCAGCGCTGCTCCTTCTCGGCGTTGTCCGGCGTGATGAGATCGGCGTAGCGCCGCCGCGCCTCCTCGGTCGGGAGCGCGTCGGGCGCGATGCGTGCCACCGCGGTGACGCCGCTGCGCGCATCGAGGCGGGGCGAGACGAAGCCGCCGGCGACCGGAGCCGCCGCGACCTCGATCGGGGTGGCGTCGGCGGGCGCGGGCGTGGTCGACGACAGGGCGACCGCCCGGGGCACCGCGGGCGTGCCGCCGTCCTGACGGGCGTCGCGGGTGCGCCCGCCCGTCGAGGCGCCGCGGGTCTCCTGCGAGGCACCGCTCGTCGGCGAACTCTCGGCGGCGCGGTCGAACCCCTCGCCCTCGGGAAACGGAACGAAGCCGTTCAGCGGCTCGACCTCGGGGTCCCACACCGCCGGGCCGGTGGTGAGCGTGGAAGCGATCCCGCTGCCCGCACCGCTCAACCAGCCGGAGCGGCGGATCGCGGCGAGCCGGTGCAGGCTGCCGACGCGGGCCGGCAGCAGCGCATCGGCCTTGGCGCCGCGCTGCGGCAGCGGTGAGAGCCCCGCATCCGTCTTGAGATCGGCGCGCAGCGGCTCGGCATCGAGCGGCGCGGTCAGGCCCGGGCCGGTGAGGCTCACGGGACCGATCAACCCTTCGACCGGCAGGGGCGGCGTGGCCCGCGCGGTCAGGGCCGGGATGGCGCTGGCGCCGAGGGAGGAATCCACCCCCGCCGCCGCGGTGAACGAGACGAGGACGCCCGTGGCGACCGCCCACGGAGCCGTGGCGGCGCAGATCCACCGCACGCCCCTCCCCCGCACTGTCCGTCTCTTCCCCACGCTCCGATCCCGCGGCTGTTGCACTGACAGCCGCATCGCGGCTGCCCGGGATGATCGGTGCGTATGGTTTCGCGGGGGTTAATTCGGGCCGCCGCTCCGGGGAGCGGCGGCCGTCGCCGGCCTCAGGCCTGGCTCTGGGGCTTCTCCTGCAACGCGGCCTGGGCGGCGGCGAGGCGGGCGATCGGCACCCGGTAGGGGGAGCAGGAGACGTAGTCGAGACCGACTTCCTGGCAGAAGGCGATCGAGGCCGGATCGCCGCCGTGCTCGCCGCAGATGCCGAGCTTGATGCCCGGACGCACCGCCCGGCCGCGCTCGACGCCGAGCTTCACGAGTTCGCCGACGCCCTCCTGGTCGATCGACACGAAGGGATCCGAGGTCAGGATGCCGTTCTTCGTGTAGGAGCCGATGAAGGTGCCCGCGTCGTCGCGGCTGATGCCCAGCGTCGTCTGCGTCAGGTCGTTGGTGCCGAAGGAGAAGAACTCCGCCGTCTGCGCGATGTCGCCGGCCCGCAGGGCCGCCCGCGGCAGCTCGATCATCGTGCCGACCTGATACTCGACCGTCACGCCGGATTCCTGCGCGACCGCCTTGCCCATCGCGTCGATGCGCGCCTTCACGAGGTCGAACTCGGCCTTGGTGAAGACGAGCGGCACCATCACCTCGGGGATGACCGGCTTGCCGGTCTGCTTGCCGGCCTCGACGGCGGCCTCGAAGATCGCCCGCGCCTGCATCTCGGCGATCTCGGGGAAGAGGATCGCGAGGCGGCAGCCGCGGAAGCCGAGCATCGGGTTGGTCTCGTGCAGCTCCGTCATGCGGCGGCGCAGCTTGTCCGCCGGCAGGCCGGTCTCCGCGGCGAAGGCCGCGACCTCCTCCTCCTTCGGCAGGAATTCGTGCAGCGGCGGATCGAGCAGCCGGATCGTCACCGGCAGGCCCGACATGATGGTGAACAGCTCCACGAAATCCGCCCGCTGGTAGGGCAGCAGCTTGGCGAGCGCGGCGCGCCGGCCCTCGGCGTCGTCGGCGAGGATCATCTCGCGCACGGCGGTGATGCGGCCCTCGTCGAAGAACATGTGCTCCGTGCGCGAGAGGCCGATGCCCTCGGCGCCGAAGTTGCGGGCCGCGCGCGCGTCGGCCGGGGTCTCGGCATTGGCGCGCACCTTCATGGTCCGCACCGTGTCCGCCCAGCCCATCAGGGTCGCGAAGTCGCCCGAGAGTTCGGGCTCCAGCATCGGCATCTCGCCCCGGATCACCTGCCCGTTCGAGCCGTCGATGGTGACGAGGTCGCCGGCCTTCAGGGTCACGCCGCCCACCGAGAGCGTGCGGGCGTTGTAGTCGACCCGGATCGCGCCCGCGCCGGAGACGCAGGGCTTGCCCATGCCGCGCGCCACCACGGCGGCGTGCGAGGTCATGCCGCCGCGGGTGGTGAGGATGCCCTCGGCCGCGTGCATGCCGTGGATGTCCTCGGGGCTCGTCTCGACGCGCACCAGGATGACCTTGCGCTCGGCCTTCTTGGCGGCCTCCGCCTCCTCAGAGTTGAAGACGATCTCGCCGCAGGCCGCGCCCGGCGAGGCCGGCAGGCCGGTGGCGATCACCTTGCGCTCGGCCTTCGGGTCGATGGTCGGGTGCAGGAGCTGGTCGAGGGAGGCCGGCTCGACCCGGCCGATCGCCTCCCGCTCGGTGATCAGGCCCTCGGCCGCGAGTTCCACGGCGATGCGCAGGGCCGCCTTGGCGGTGCGCTTGCCGTTGCGGGTCTGCAGCATCCAGAGCTTCCCGTTCTCGACGGTGAACTCCATGTCCTGCATGTCGCGGTAGTGGTGTTCGAGCAGGCCGTAGATGCGGACGAGTTCCGCATAGGCCTCCGGCATCGCCCGCTCCATCGAGGGCTTGTCGGAGCCGGACTCGATGCGGGCGGCCTCGGTGATGTCCTGCGGCGTGCGGATGCCCGCCACCACGTCCTCGCCCTGGGCGTTGATCAGGAACTCGCCGTAGAGCGCCTTCTCGCCGGTCGAGGGGTTGCGGGTGAAGGCGACGCCGGTGGCCGACGTGTCGCCCATGTTGCCGAACACCATGGCCTGCACGTTGACCGCGGTGCCCCAGCTCGCCGGGATGTTGTGCAATTCGCGGTACTTGTTGGCGCGCGGGTTCATCCACGAGCCGAAGACGGCGCCGATCGCGCCCCAGAGCTGGGCCTGCGGATCCTGCGGGAAGTCCTGGCCGAGTTCGCGCTTCACGATCCCCTTGTACTCGCCGATCAGGTGCTTCCAGTCCTGCGCCGAGAGGTCGGTGTCGAGGTCGAGGCCCTTGGACTCCTTGTAGTGCTCCAGCGCCTCCTCGAAGGTGTGGTGCTCCACGCCGAGCACCACGTTCGAGTACATGGTGATGAAGCGCCGGTAGCTGTCATAGGCGAAGCGCTCGTCGCCCGAGCCGCGGGCCAGCGCCTCGACGGTGGTGTCGTTGAGGCCGAGGTTGAGGACGGTGTCCATCATGCCGGGCATGGAGGCCCGGGCGCCCGACCGCACGGAGACGAGGAGCGGCGTCTCGGCATCGCCGAAGCAGCGCCCGGTCAGCCCGCCGACCGCCTCCAGGGCGGCATCCACCTGCGCCTTCAGCTCCGGCGGGTATTCCCGGCCGTGATCGTAGAAATAGGTGCAGACCTCGGTCGTGATCGTGAATCCGGGCGGCACAGGCAGGCCGAGATTCGACATCTCGGCGAGGTTCGCGCCCTTGCCGCCGAGCAGATTGCGCATCGACGACTGCCCTTCGGCCTTGCCGTCGCCGAAGGTGTAGACCCACTTCGCCATGGTGTTCGTCCGTATGTCCGGGTTGCAACCTCACGCCTCGCGGGGTTGGACCATCCCTCGGCACAACGCAAGCTGAACGGTGGGGCGCCGCCGCTCCTCTCCCCGCGATTCGGGCCGGGACCACGGAATCCGCCTAAACCGTAGAGTTCAGGCCGATCGCCGCTTTATTCTTCGCCAGTCGCGGCATAGTCGCGCCGCGCACACGGCGCACACGCGCGAAGACCGGCCGGTGATGAGCCGGACCGATCGTCATGACCGCGTCTGCGGCGACCAAGCGTGGCCGCGTCACGACGCCGCGCGGAGGCCTCGCGCGGCCCGGGCCGGTCAGGCCCGGTACTTTCCGTGCCGCTTGACCAGCACGGTGGTGCCCACCGGCACCCGGTTGTAGAGGTCGACGATGTCCTCGTTGAGCATGCGCACGCAGCCGGAGGACATCTGCTCGCCGATGCTCCAGGGCTCGTTGGTGCCGTGGATGCGGAACAGCGTGTCGCGCGGGCCCTGGTAGAGATAGAGCGCCCGGGCGCCGAGCGGGTTGTCGAGCCCGCCCTTGCGCGAGCGCGGCAGGTCCGGGTTGAGGCTCACCATGGTGGCGGTCGGCCCCCAATCGGGCCAGACGCCCTTGCGGCCCACGGTGGCGGTGCCCTTCCACGAGAAGCCGAGCTTGCCGACCCCGACGCCGTAGCGCACGGCCTCGCCGTTGTCCTGCACGAGATAGAGCAGGCGCTCGTCGATATCGACCACGATGGTGCCGGGCTTCTCCGGCCCCGCATAGGCGACCACCTGGCGCCGGTACTTCGGATCCATCCGGCTGCGATCGACCAGGGGCACGTCGTAGGGCTGATCCGGCATCGCGCCGATGTACCACGCCGCGGGATCGTCCACGGCCGCGACCTTGACGGGAGCGCGGGCGTTGCAGGCTGCGAGCGGCAGGCCCGCGGCAAGGACGAGAAGGATCCGGCGCGGGAACATGGCAGGGCACCTCATGACTCTGGTTCGTCTGACGTCTCTCCTTTCCTCCTAACGGCATCCGACGCCCGGATGTGTGTCGTGCGGGCCGCAGGGTCGTGGGGAAGCGCGGCGGCTCAGGCGGCGATCGGCGGGATGTCGGTCATGGCGACGAGACGGCGGAACTCCTCGGCCGGGACCGGCCGCCCGAGCAGGAAACCCTGGAGTTCGGTGCAGCCGCACAGGCGCAGCAGCACGGATTGCTCCTGCGTCTCCACCCCCTCCGCCACGGTGTCCATCCCGAGATTGACCGCGAGGTCGGCCACCGCCCGCACGATCGCCGCCGAGTGCGGGTCGCTGCCGAGGGCCGCGGTGAACGAGCGGTCGATCTTGATCTTGTCGAACGGGAAGGTGCGCAGATAGCTCAGTGAGGAATAGCCGATTCCGAAATCATCGATGGCGATGCGCACGCCGAGCGCGCGCAGGTCGTGCAGCAGCGCGATGTTGGCGGCGCTGTCGGAGAGGAGCACCGACTCGGTGATCTCCAGTTCCAGCCGGCGCGGATCGAGGCCCGATTCCGCGAGGACCGCCCGCACCTGCCCGGCGAGGTCGGCGGTGCGGAACTGGAGGGGCGAGAGGTTGACGGCGACCCGGACCGGCCGGGCCCAGCCGGCGGCCTCCCGGCAGGCCGTCCGGAGCACCCATTCGCCGAGCGGGCCGATCAGCCCGATATCCTCCGCGATCGGCACGAATTCGGCGGGCGAGATGAAGCCCCGCTCGGGGTGGTTCCAGCGCAGCAGCGCCTCGCAGCCGACGATGCCGAGGTCGCGGCTCTCGCGCTGCGGCTGGTAATGCACCTGCAGGCCGGAGGCGGCGAAGGCGGCGCGCAGGTCGCGTTCCAGCGCGCGGCGGGCCTGGATCTCGGCCTCCATCGCGGGCTCGAAGGCGCGCGCCGTCCGGCGCCCGGCGGCCTTGGCCGCGTAGAGCGCCATGTCGGCCTTGCGCAGGAGCATGTCCGGATCCCCGGCATCGCCGGGGGCGAGCGCGATGCCGACGCTCGCGCCGACGCAGACCTCGTGGCCGCCGATGGTGAAGGGCCGGGTGAGCGCGGCGATCACCCGCTCGCCGATCGCGCTGGCCGCCTCGCGCTCCGGCACCCCGACCAGGATGGCGAACTCGTCGCCGCCGAGACGGGAGACGATCCCGTCCGGCACGCAGGCCGTGAGCCGGGCGGCGGCCTGACGCAGCAGCGCGTCGCCGGCGGGATGGCCGAGCGTGTCGTTCACGAGCTTGAAGCGGTCGAGGTCGAGGCAGAGCAGCGCGACGATGCCACCCGCCGCCTGATGGGCGATCGCCGCCATCAGCCGCTCGCGGAAGAGCACGCGGTTGGGCAGATCCGTCAGGGCGTCGTGATGCGCCATGTGGACGATGCGCGCCTCGGCCCGGCGCTGGCTCGTCACGTCGACGAGGGCCGTCAGCCGCGCCGAGCGCCCCTCGAAAGGGATCGCGCGGGTGAAGGCCGTGACGTCGATCAGGCTGCCGTCGCGGCGGCGGTGGCGCGACGACCCGTCGAAACCGGCGGGCGTGCCGACGGCGATCTCGGAGAGGTCCATCGAGAGGAAGGCGTCGCGAGCGAAGCCGTAATGCGCGACGGCGGCGTCGTTGACCGCCAGGAAGCGGCCGTCCTCCCCCGTGACCCACATCGGCAGCGGATTGGTCTCGAACAGCAGGCGCGCCGAGGATTCGCGCGCCTTGCTGTCGTCGATGTCGGTGAGGATCAGGCCGAGGAGATCGCCGAGGGGGGCGCCCTCGATCCGCAGGTGGCGCGGCGCCCCCGCGACCGCGCGGTCGTTCACCTCGAAGGCGACGCGCTGCTGGCCGTCGAGCGCGTCGAACAGGAGCGCCAGGGCGGCCGAATGGCGGAGATGCGGCAGGGCCACGCTCACCCGCTGCCAGATCAGCGCCTCGGCCGGGCGTCCCAGCATCGCCGCGGCCGCCTCGTTGAGGGCGATGATCTGCAGGTCGACGGGGCGCCCGTCCGGGTCCCGCACGGCGCTCGCCGCCACCATCCCGTGCCCGGTCGCGGCGAACAGCGCCTTCAGCAGGTTCGTGCGCGTCGTCTCGCCCGCGAGGCAGACAAGGACGAAGCGCTCGCCCGTGCGCCCGCGCAGCGGCAGGCCGAGGATCTCGGTCGTCGCGACGACGCCGCCGCTGACGCGGTTGCAGCGGGACCGCACCGGCTCGGCGGTGGCGAGCGCGTCCCGGATGATCTCCGACAGGGACTGCGCCAGACCCTCGCCCAGCCCCGCGATCGCGCGGCCGCGCGGGTCGACGCCCAGCCACGCCTCGAAGGCCTCCCCGCCCCAGAAGATCGTGGCGTCCTGCGCCGGCCCGGCGGATACGAGGGCGCATCGACTCGCCATGCGCCCGAGCCCGCCGAGGACGACATCCTCGTAGGCCGGCATGTCCCGGCTCGTCAGCCGTGCGGAGACCCAGCCTCGGAGCAGCGCGCCAGTCGAGTCGGCTCCCGTATTCATCACCCATGCCCCCGCGGCAGTCTCTGTCTTGTGCGGGGATATTCGTTACGGGGAACTGAATTGCGCCGGCTCACGATCAGGAGAAGCACCGTCGCGAGGCCGAATTCCGGCGGCCAGGCCCGTTCCGGTGGCCGCGATCCTATAGCGCCACTTCGATCAGGAACGGCCCGCGGCGGGCGAGGGCGTGGCGGAAGACATCGATGAACTGCGGCAGGGTCTCGACCCGGCGGCCTTCCACGCCGTAGCCGCGGGCGAGGCTCGGCCAGTCGATCGGCGGATCGTCCAGGGTGAGCATGTCGATGGCCTTGCGGCCCGGATTGGCCCCGACATTGGCGAGTTCCGCCCGCAGGATGGCGTAGGAGCGGTTCGACCAGATCAGCGTGACGACGTCGAGCTTCTCGCGCGCCTGGGTCCAGAGGGACTGCGCCGTGTAGAGGGCGCTGCCGTCCGCCTGCAGGGTGATGACCTTGCGGTCGGGGCAGGCGACGGCGGCGCCCGTCGCCATCGGGATGCCGAGGCCGATCGAGCCGCCGCTGAGCTGAAGCCACGTATGCGGCGCGGCGGCCTGCGTCACCGGGAAGAAGTTCCGGCCCGTCGTGATCGACTCGTCGCAGACGATGGCGCCCTCGGGAATCAGGGCGCCGAGCACCTGCCCGATGCTGTCCTGGTCGAGGCGCCCACCCTCCGGGAGGCCGGGCCGCGCGGGAGCCGGCGCGTCGATCGCGGCGGGTGCGCCCACCGCCTCGGCGAGGCGCTCCAGCGCGTCGATCTGGTCGTGCTCGGGGCTCGCCAGGGCGAAGACGTCGCAGGTGGCCGGCGCCAGCGCCGAGGGCTTGCCCGGATAGGCGAAGAAGGCGACCGGCAGCGTCGCCCCGACGAGGACGATGTGCCGATAGGGTTCGAGGACTGCGCGGGCCTGATCGACCGGATAGGGCAGCCGCTCGATCGGCACGCTGCCGGCGCCGCGATCGATGCGGGCGTTCGAGGTCATGGCGAGGAGCTTCGCCCCCGTCTTCGCGGCGATGCGGGCCGCGATGCGCCGGCCCTCCCCGCGCACCGCCCGGTCGCCGAGATGCAGGAGCACCGGCTCCCCGCTGCGCAGGGCCGCGGCCGCATGGGTGATCGCCTCGTCGGGAACCCTGGTCCGCGGCGGCACCGGCAGCGCCGCGGCGACGTCGCCGCCCTCCTCCCAGGCCGTGTCGGCGGGCAGGATCAGGGTGGCGACGCCGCCGGGGGGCGTGAGCGCGGCCGCGACCGCCGCGGCGCCGTCCGCCGCCACGTCGCGGGCGCTCAGCCCCGTGCGCACCCAGGCCGAGACGGGCTTGGCGAGGGATTCGATGTCGGAGGTCAGCGGCGCGTCGTAGGCCCGGTGATAGGTCGCGTGCTCGCCCACGATGTTGACGAGGGGCGTGCGTGCGCGTCGGGCATTGTGCAGGTTGGCGATGCCGTTGCCGAGCCCGGGGCCGAGATGGAGCAGCGTCGAGGCCGGCTTGTCGGCCATGCGGGCATAGCCGTCCGCCGCGCCGGTCGCCCCGCCCTCGAACAGGCACAGCACCGCCCGCATCCCCTCGACCCGGTCGAGGGCCGCCACAAAATGCATCTCGGACGTGCCCGGATTGGTGAAGCACACTTCAACGCCGCCCGCGACGAGCGTGCGGACGAGACTTTCGGCACCGTTCATGGCCATCGGCACGATACTCCCTCGAGCGCGCCCCGCCGGCGCGGGTCCCGGTCCGGCATGGGGGCGCATCACGTCTTCGGTTGAGAGTGGCGCCCGAGGGCAAGGCGATCGGGCGCCACTCCCGGGCGGACGGAACATCCGCCGACATAGTGCAGCGCGAGGGATCCCGAAGGCCACCCGCTCGTTGGAGGGTGAGGCTGGGCCGTTCGGCGCCGCGGCCTCCTTCCTTTGCGGCAGCGAGACTCCGATGCGACTCTTCCAATGCCAGTCCTGCGGCAACATCCTGTACTTCGAGAACCGGACCTGCGAGCGTTGCGGCCACAGCCTCGCCTATCTTCCCGAGACCGGCACGATGTCCGCGCTGGAGCCGGCGGGCGGTGACCGATGGACCCCGCTCGCCCTGCCGGACCGGTCCAGCCGATTCTGCGCCAACGCGGTGCATGACGCCTGCAATTGGCTGGTGCCGCCGGATTCGGACGACCAGTTCTGCCTCGCCTGCCGCCACAACGGCATCATCCCGGACATCTCGAACCCCGACCATCTCGAGGCATGGCGCAAGATGGAGGTGGCCAAGCACCGGCTGTTCTACACCCTGCTGCGCTGGAAGCTGCCGCTCACGACCCGCGCCGAGGATCCGGAGCACGGCCTGATCTTCAACTTCCTGGCCGATCCGCCTGCGGACGGCCCGAAGGTGATGACCGGGCACGACAACGGCGTCATCACCATCGCCCTGGTGGAGGCGGACGACGCCGAGCGCGAGAAGCGCCGCACCGCCATGGGCGAACCCTACCGGACCCTGCTCGGGCATTTCCGGCACGAGGTCGGCCACCATTACTGGGACGTGCTCGTCCGCGATGCCGGCAAGCTCGACGCCTGCCGGGCGGTGTTCGGCGACGATTCCCAGGATTACGGCGAGGCGCTGCAGCGCCACTACAACGAGGGTGTGCCGCCGAACTGGCAGGAGAACTTCGTCTCGGCCTACGCCACCACGCATCCGTGGGAGGATTTCGCCGAGACCTGGGCGCATTACCTGCACATCGTCGACACGCTGGAGATGGCGAGCGCCTTCGGCATGCAGGTCCAGCCGCTCCTCGACGCGACCGGCACGCTCGCGGCACGGATCGGGTTCGATCCCTACGCGGCGGAGAGCATCGAGCAGATCGTGAGCACGTGGCTGCCCGTCACCTTCGCGCTCAACAGCGTGAACCGGGCGATGGGCCTCAACGACCTCTATCCCTTCGTGCTCGCGCCGCCGGTGATCGCCAAGCTCGGCTTCATCCACGACCTCGTGCACGGCCGCGTGTGAGCCGGCCGGGCGGAAAGGCATGCGGCTCACCTTGCCGCCCTGCACCATCGCCGCCCAACCGGCAGCTGCTTCGGCGAAGGAGACCGAGTCGCGCGCCGCGCCGCCTCGGCGGTAGCGCGACCGGTCGGACGCGTCCATGATGGGGTCGAAGCCCCGGGGACGCGTCCGACGCCATCGGCGCCTCCCGTCGAGCGGGCAGGGAGAAACGCCGCATGAAGCTCGCCAGCCTCGCGCACGGCCGGGACGGCCGTCTCGTCGTCGTCTCGCGGGATCTCACCCGCGCGACCGATGCCTTCATCGTCGTGCCGACGCTCCAGCGGGCGCTCGATGATTGGCAGCGTTACGCGCCCGCCCTCGAAGCGCTGGCCGAGCAGCTCGAACACGGGTCGGTGCCCTCCTTCCGCTTCCACGAGCACGATTGCGCGGCGCCGCTGCCACGGGCCTTCGCGCGCCTGCACGCCGCGGCATGGCCGAGCCATCACCGCCTGCTGCGGCAGGCCGAGGGTGCGGAAGCCCCTGCCCTCGCCGAGGCGCCCTGGCGCCGAGCGGTCTCCGACGGCTTCCTCGGTCCCCGCGCCGCGATCCCGGCGGATCCGGCTGCCTCCCTCGACCTCGCCGCGGGCCTCGCCGTGATCACGGACGACGTGGCGCGGGGCGCGGATGCCGCTACGGCGCTCGGTGCCATCCGCCTCGTGACCCTGGTCGGCGAGGTGATCCGCCGCGACCGACTCAAGCCGGACGGGATCGACCGCGAGGGGCCGCTCGCGGCGGGTTTCTCGGCGAGCCTGGGTCCGGTGGCGGTGACGCCGGACGAACTCGGCGAGGCGTGGCAGGACGGGATGGTCCGCCGCCCGCTCTGCGTGACGCATAACGGTACGCTCCTCGGCCGGCCCGATCCGGGCGCCGATCTCGGCACGGATTTCGGTGCGCTCGTCGCGGAGGCGGCGCAGCGGCAGGCGCTCGGGGCCGGCACCATCGTGAGCGCCGGGCCGGTCTCGAACCGCGGCATCGACGGGGGCCCGGGACGCCCGGTGGCGGAGGGCGGAGCGGGCTATGCCTGCCTCGCCGAGGCGCGGGCGGCCGAGAGCCTGACCACGGGCTGGGCCCGCCTGCCCTATCTCGCCCCCGGCGACCGCCTGCGCCTCGAAGTGAAGGACCGGGCGGGGCACACGGTCTTCGGCGCGATCGAGCACGACGTGACCGGCTGATCCCGCCCCTGCCGCCGGGAGCGGGCGCGCTATCTCACGGTGGCGCCCCGCTTGGCGGCCCCTCTTGCGCCCCCTCGAACGAGACCGCGATGCCCGATCCCGAACCCTTCCCCGACCTCGCCGCGGACCTCCCCGAGGTGCCGCTGCGGCCGGCGATCCATCTCGATCACTGCGTCATCCACGTCTCGGACTGGGACCGGGCCACGGCCTTCTATCGGGACGTGCTCGGGGCCGAGCCGGTGCCGGTCGGCAAGGGCTTCGCCTACCGGTTCGGCGGCGTGCAGCTCAACGTCCACGGCCCCGGCCAGATCGGCGAGCCGCGGGCGAGCCGGCCGGTCATGCCGGGCGGCAGCGATCTCTGCTTCCGCTGGTCGGGCCCGATCGAGGAGGCGATCGCCCATCTCGACCGGCACGGGGTGCCGGTCGAACTCGGTCCGGTCCCGCGCAACGGCGCGGCCGGCCCCGGCATCAGCGTCTATTTCCGCGATCCGGACGGCTCGCTGATGGAATTCATCACGTATCCGCCCCCGTAGCCGGCGCGGTGTTCACAGCCCCGAGACGAGGTGGCCGCCATCCACCGGCACGGTGGCTCCGGTCATCCAGGCCGAGGCCTCGCCGGCGAGGAGCAGGAAGGCGCCGTCGAGATCCGAGGGCTGCCCGAGCCGGCGCATGGGGATGCGCTTGACGAGCGCCGTCCCGGCGGGACTCTCGAAGAAATCGCGGTTGATGTCGGTGTCGATGTAGCCCGGCGCCAGCGCGTTGACCCGGATGCCGTAGCGCGCCCATTCGAGGGCGAGCGCCTCCGTCATCTGCACCACGGCGGCCTTCGACACCGTGTAGGGGCCGACGCCGCCCGCGACCCGAAGCCCGAGGATCGAGGCGACGTTGAGGATGACGCCGCCGCGCCCGGCATCGCGCCAGCGCCGCGCCGCCGCGGTCGACATCACCCAGACTCCGCGCAGGTTGGTGGCGAGCACCCGGTCGAACACGTCGAGGGGCGTGTCGATCGCCGCCCCACCCTCGGCGATGCCCGCATTGTTCACGACCACGTCCGGCAGGTCGTCGAGGGCCGCGAAGGCCGCCTCGACCGAATCCGCATCCGCCACGTCGAGGGCGACCGCGCGGGCCCGCGGCGAGCCGGCGGCTTCGAGGGCGGCGAGGAGGGCGTCGAGGCGGTCCTTGCGCCGGGCCGCGACGGTCACGGCCGCCCCGCAGGCGGCGCAGAGACGGGCGAAATGGTCGCCGAGCCCGCTCGACGCACCGGTCACCAGCACGTGGCGGCCCTTCAGGCCGGCAGCGAGATCCATGGCGCTTCCTCGTCGTCTTGATTGTCGGGCACCGGCATCACGGCGCCTGATCTCCGATGCGCAGCGGACGATCAGCCCGTTCACCGCTGGGCGAGCTGCTGGTTCGTCAGCTCCAGGCGGTGGGCGAGTTCCCGCATGACCGCGATGGCGATCTGCGGGAACTGGCTCAGAAGCTCCAGGAAGACCCGCCGGTCGATGCGCAAAGCGGTGGTCGGGCCGACCGCCGTGACCGTGGCGGAACGGGGCTGGTCGGCCAGGATGCCCATCTCGCCGACGAGAGCGTTGGCGCCGAGCACCGCGAGGCGGATCGCGCCCCCCGGTCCCTCGATCGTCACCGCCGCCTCCCCCTCCAGGATCAGGTAGGCGGCGTCGGCCATGTCGCCCTGGTCGAAGAACTTCTGGTCCGCCGCGAAATGCACCCGCTCGCTCGTGAAGGCGAGGAGCTTGAGGCGGGACGGATCGACCTCCCGGAACATCGGCACTTGGCGCAGCGACTGCACCTCGGTCTCGAGCGTCATGCCTCTCTTCCCGGCTCTCTGGAGCGAACCTTGCCGCAGGGCTGCGCCCGGCGCCAGCCCTGGGTTGCATGCAGGGCGGGAAAAGCCATGCGGCCCGTCCGCCTAGGTGCCCGTCATCTCCCGCTCCGGCGCGATGGAGGTGCCCTGCGCCCGCAGCACCATGTCGAAGAGCGGGGCGGTGCGGTCGTTCGGCAGGACGGCGACGAGGCTGGTCTCGCGGCCGAAATGCTCGAGGAGGAGCGTCAGCACCGCCCGCGCGCGATTCTCGCCCATCGGCGAGAGAGCGCCGTCGAGGACCAGGAGGTCGGGCCGGCGCACGAGCGCGCGGATCAGGCTGATCGCCGCCCGCTGGCCGCCGGTGAGGAAGCGCCCGGCCGGGCCGACCTGATGGTCGAGCCCGACGCGGGCGACCGCGTCCGCGAGGTCGAGCGCCTCGACGGTGGCCGAGATCGCCGCCGTGACCGTGGCGGTCGCGTCGGCCACCGACTGGTTGATGCGCCCGAACAGCAGGTTGTCCCGCAAGGGGGCCGCCGCGCAGACGGCGCTGGGCTCGTAGAACTCGACGCCGCCCTCCCCGGCATCGTCGAAGGCCTTGTGCAGGGCCGCGCGGGCGAGAACGAGCCGCTTGCGCAAGGTCTCGTCGAGAAGGCCGAGACGGTGGCGCGGCTCGATATAGGCGAGCGGCAGGGCGATGAGCCGCGTCGCATCCGCCGCGCTATAGCGTTCGAGGCCGAGCCAGCGCCGACGCGTGCGCGAGAACCACGAGCCGCCGTGGCGCTCGTCGGAAGCCTCGGTGGCGGTGCGCCGCGCCAGGATCGCCTCGTATTCCGGCAGTTCGTCCGCCGACAGGAAGGAGAACTGCTCGAAGAGCGGATGGCCCATCGGCAGGCCCTGGAAGATCTCCAGCATCGTCTGGGCGATGCGCTCGCCCATCAGCACGAGGTCGCCCGTGAGGCCGCTGGCGTCGAGGACGCTGCGGACGATGGGGTGCTCCGCCATCGCCCGGCCGGTGAGGCTCGGGGTGGTGGGCACGCCGAAGAGCAGGTTCTCGCCGACCGTGGCCTGCCGGTTGTAGCGGTCCGGATCGAAGGGCTCGACGAGGTGCTCCATCCCCTTGGCGGCGAGCCGCTCGCGCAGGGCGCGGCGCGCCTCGATCAGCCGCGCGGCGAGGTCGGCATGCCGCACCGGATCGACCTGCCCGAGCAGGCCGAACCGGTAGACCTCCTCGCCCATGCCGACGCGGCGCAGCCAGTCGAGGATCAGCGCGTCGAGGCTCGGCTCATCGGACACGCCCGCCTGCTCGTAGTCGATCCAGCCGCCGACGAGGCCCTGGGACGGGTTGCCGGTGCGGCGGGCCTCCGCGAGGCGGCGCCGCTCCTCCGGACTGTCGGGCCGCGGCTCCGTCTCGGGCGGCCGGTGCAGCCCGTACACGATGTTGTCGCGCAGCGACCCGGGAAACAGCACCGGCTCGACGCTCGCATAGGCGATCCGGCGCGCGAGCGCGCGGGACGCCCATTCGTTGAGATCGTCCCCGCCGATCATGACCCGGCCGCGGGACGGCGCGAGCCGGTTGGCGAGGATGCGCGCGAGCGCGCTCGCCGCGGGGCTTCCGTCGCTGATGATGCCCAAGCGCGTCGGCAGCCCGACGGTGAGCGAGACCCCTTCGAGGAGCGGGCCGTGCGCCTCCTTCACCCACACGTCCTCGACCACGAGGGTGCCGACGAGCGGCGCGTCGCGCCCCGGCGTCTCCGGGGGCAGGAGCCGGTCGGGCAGGAATTGCTGCACGACCTGCTCGTACTTCACCTGCACGTCGAGCCGCTGCTGGTCCCAGTCGATCAGCTCCTTGAGCGGCGGCGGCAGGTCGCGATAGGCGGCGATCACCGCCACCAGCTGGCCGATGCTGAGCTGCCCCTTGAGCGCGAAATAGCCGCCGATGCAGTAGAACAGGAACGGCGTCATCTGCGCGAGCAGGTTGTTCAGGAACTTCACCATGAACTTGCGCTGGTAGATGCGCAGGCGAAGCTCGAAGAGCCCGTAGAGCCGCTGGCCGATCTCGGCCCGCTCCCACGGCTCGGCCCCGTTGGCGTGCACCGCCTCGATCCCGTCCACCACCTCGCCGACGCGGCCGGCGAGCCGGCGGGAGGCGAGCTGCCGGCGGCGGCCCAGGCGCAGGAGTTCGCGGCGCAGGCGCGGGATCACCACGAACTGCACGCCGACCACGCCAGCCGCCATCAGCCCGAGCCAGACGTTCTGGATGAGGATGAAGGCCATGGCCGTGGCGGCCTGGGTGCCGAGGAAGGCCGGCAGGATGTAGGCATCGCCGATGAAGCCGCCGATCGGCTCGACCTCGTCGCGCACGATGGTGGCGAGTTCCGAGGATTTGGCCTGCCGGACCGATTCCGGCGAGAAGCGCAGGATCAGCGAGAACAGCTGGAAGCGCAGCCGCCGCAGCATCCGCTCGCCGAGCGCGCCCTTGGCGACGTTGATCCAGTACTTGAAGGCGCCGTTGATCATCACCAACAGCAGGAACAACGAGGACAGGCCGAACAGCAGCTGGAACCGGTCGACCTCGAAGCCGTCGAAGAGCGGCCGGTCGCCGCCGAACAGGTCCGGCACGTGCAGCCGGAGCACCAGGAAGCGGGCCGACCCGTTGCCGTGCTCGAAGGCATGGCCCTGGATCGCCTCGTTGACGATGCGACGGGGCAGGTCGAGGGACGCGAAGTAGAGCGGCAGCGAAGCGAGCACGACCGCGCAGATCAGGATCTGATCGCGCTTCGAGTGCCGCCAGATGTAGCGGAACAGGCTCCGGTCGAGACCGCCCGCCGCGTCGGCCGCCTCCGGGTCGTTTCCGGCGAGCGGGGCGGCGGCCGGCGGAGCGGAGCGGCCGGCGAAGCCGGTCACGGCCCGATTGTGCTCGACCGCTCCTGCCCCGTCCGTCATGCGCCCCCCGTTTCGCGGTCCGATGCTCGACGCGCCGCCGTCCAGGCCCCCGCCAGGCCCCCGGGCACCGCGGCGACACGCTGCGGGCTCGGCGAGGCTCGGCCGCTCGTCGGAGCCGTCGGGCCGTGGATCTGCTTACGGCGCGGCGGCCTGGGAGGAAATGGGCTTTGGGGCCGACGAGCTTGGCCGAGGAGCTCGGCAGATGCGCGGCCTCAATCCTTGCGGGTCGTGAGGCCGCCCGGCCGGCGGGTGACGAGCAGGTCCTGGGCGTGCGGCGAATCCTCGGGCTCGCGGCCGGTGACCGGCTCCGCGGCATTCTCCGAGGCCGGCATGGGTGGCAGAGCGTCGCAGTTCGGTGCCGGCGCCCGATCGGGCTGCAAGGCGGCTTGTCGCTTCACCATGGCGGGGTTCGTCATCGCGATGGGCTCCCAGCTCGGCCGGCCACGCCGCCAGGGCACGGGCTCGGCCTGTTCATGCCGGTTCCGGGGCGGATCCGGCCCCTGGCGAACGTGATCCCGACCGGGGCGGTTCCGGGAGGCGGCAGCGCGGCCCCCCTCGATTTCCCCCCTGCTCCGAAACGGCACAGGAACCATCAATTGCGCTGAAGGTTGAGTGGTCGAGGACACCGGCCAAGGAGGCATTCATGGCTACCGGAAATTCGACCTCGAAGCGTGGTTTCGCCTCGATGGATATGGAGCGGCAGCGCGAGATCGCCAGCAAGGGCGGCCGCAGCGTTCCCGCCGAGAAGCGGTCCTTCTCCCAGGATCGGGAACTCGCCTCGTCCGCCGGCCGCAAGGGCGGGCAGGCTTCGGGCTCGGGCCGGTCCAGCGAGGACTGACGGACCCTCCGACACCGCCGTGACCCGACACGACGCCGGGTCACGGTGGTTTTTCGCGCGTCCGTCCTCATCCTCCCGGCCGACAGCAATACGGGCGCCTCATCGGCGCCCGTTTTCGTTGCGGCGGCCTCACGCGCGTTCGCACCCTGCGCAGAGCCGTTCCGGGCCTTGCGGCAGGGTACGGGAGAGACGGAACCGTTCCGTCAGGCGGCGAGCTGCGTGACCACGAGGTTCCGCTTGAGCAGCAGCGCGCAGATCGTGTCGTCCTCGGGGCGCGTGAGCACGATGCCGGCGAGGAGCCGTTCCAGCCGCTCGCTCTCGGACGAGGACACCGCCGCCTCGCAACGCACCCGCTCCGGGGCCGGGGGGGGCGTTTGGGTATCGGGCTCCTGATAGCCGAGCATGGTTCTCTCCCTGTAACGATCGGTTCTTGGTTGGCCGGCCGGACCAGCCCGCGACCGGATTTCAGCCCGCGACCGGACCAGGTCCGATCTGCGCGAGGCAGCGGCTCGGCAGCAGGCGGCGTGCCTCTTGACCGGCGAGACCGCTGATCGCGCCCTCGCAGCCCTCCAGCATCCGGCGTCCGGTCCCGATCTCCTTGGCGGTGGGCGTGGCCGGGCCGCGCTGCTCGACCACGGGGGCACCGTCGCGACTGCGCACGGTCACCTGGGGAAGCGCGGTGTCGCGGGCGACGAGGGTGGTGTTCGCGGCCGAGTCGGTCTGGAACACGATGTCCCCCGCCTCGTTCCGCAGCGTGACCTTCGTCGCGCCGAGCCCGGTGATCTCGACTGCCACGGGCTTCTGCGGAACCCGCGCGGGCTGCGCGGGCGCCAACCGATCCCCCTTGACAAGCTCAACCGCGCCTGCCGCCGGGCGGGCGAGCGCGACCATCGAATGCTCGATCAGCGGCTGAGCGACGATCGCAAGAAGTGCCGCCGGTGCGGTGATGCCGAAGAAGAGTTGAGCGCGCAGCATACGCGGGTCCTCGGAGCGAAGCTTGACACGTCACTTTTATAACGTCGTGGCCAGCCAAGTCGTTCCGCGTCCCGGTGCGAAAACGGGACAGTGCATGGCGACCATTCGAGGGAGTGCCTTAACGCCTCGGTAACCCCGAAGAGGTGCGTCGGCGCACCCCGGGCGCGGCACGAAAGACACACTCGCCGAAAAACCGCGCGCGTGTCCGGGAACCAGCCGGGTCGGGGGGACGTTGAGACAGCAACCCGGCCACCTGGTCCTCCCCGCATTCCCCTTGTGCATTGGCCGGAAACTGAAAACGGGCCGGATCATGATCCGGCCCGTTCTTTATTGTCGGGATCTGAAAAGACGGACGGCCTCCCCCAGAGGGAGAGGCCGTGGCATCGGGCCGAGGCTCTCGTTCAGACGGTGGCCTTGGCCTCGCGGCGGCGGGCGCTCTGCTGGAAGAACAGCGCTTGGCTGATCACGGCCGAGACGTTGGCCGGCTGGAAGGGCTTGGCGATGAGGAAGGCCGGTTCGGGCCGCTCGCCGGTGAGGAAGCGCTCCGGATAGGCGGTGATGAAGATCACCGGCACTTCGAAGGTCTTGAGCAGGTCGTTGACCGCGTCGAGGCCCGAGCTGCCGTCGGCGAGCTGGATGTCGGCGAGGATCAGGCCGGGACGACGGCCTTCCGCCAGCTTGATCGCCTCGGTCCGGGTGCGCGCCACGCCGGTGACGTTGTGGCCGAGCCCCTCCACCAGGGCTTCGAGGTCCATCGCGATGAGCGGCTCGTCCTCGATGATGAGGATCTCGGTCGCCATGTCGGCGGCCAGTTCGCGGCCGGCCTCGTCGACGAGGTCGCGCACCTCGGACACGTCCACGCCGAGGATCGTGGCGGCATCCTCCTCCGAGAAGCCTTCGAGGCAGGAGAGCAGGAAAGCCTGACGCGGCAGCGGGGTGATCTGGCCGAGGCGCACCTCCGCCGGCAGGTCGTGCTGCACCTGGTCGCTCTGCCCGTTCACCGAGAGGGAGTTCCAGATTCGCGTGAAGACTCGGAACAGATCGGCCTTGACGTTCGCGCTCCGGCCGAGCGTCTCGGGCTCGTTGACCAGCGTCTCGAGCGTCGCGGCCACGTAGGCATCGCCGGCCACCTGACTACCGGTCAGCGCGCGCGCGTAGCGACGCAGGTACGGCAGGTGCTGCACGACGAGTTGTGCTGTCGACATTCATGTCCCCTTGAGTGGTGTCGCGCGTGCGAGATCCCTGGTCTCAACGCCCCGCTCGCACGTTCGTTCCGGCACGGGGAACCGCCCGGGTCCGACCGCGTTGTCGGCGCAAGAGCGCGTGTTGGTCAACAAGCGCCGCGGCGTCGTCCTGCCCGCTCGTCGAGGACAGGACGAAGGGGATTTGCATGATCGACTGCAAGGGGTTGGGGGGTGCTCAGGTGCCCTCGGATGATGGAATTGCCGCAAGCCCCGAGCAGCCCGGGCTCGATCGCACCACCCAGGGACGTATCGGATCCCATCTCCGTGCGATGTACGACGAACTGATGCAGCAGCCGATTCCGGACCGCTTCATCGATCTGCTCGCCGAACTCGACGGCAGCCGGAAGAAGGCCGAGCGCGACACCTGAGGCGCTGCTTCGAGCCTTCTGCTTGGGAACCGGCGCCGCAGGCCTCCCCGCGACACCGTTGCGCTCCGCCGGGAGCTGCCATGCCCCGCGAGCGGGGCCGCCGTCAGAGTGTGGGGGACCGCCCGCGCAGGAGGCCGACCACCGCCGAGATGGCGAAGAGCACGACGGCGACGAAGAAGATGATCTTCGCGGCCTCCACCGCGGTGCCCGCGATGCCGCCGAAGCCGAAGAGCGCGGCCACCAGGGCCACGACGAGGAAAGTAACCGCCCAACCCAGCATGGCGAGAACCTTTCGTTCATTACGTCATCGGCCGGCGGCCGATCTTGAGCCTGAAAAACGTCAAGCCTGCCCCGCGGTTCCGCTTTGTCGCAGCGACGAACGGCCGATGAACCTCCATCTTGGGGAAGACGCCCAGGGGCGCGGGGGTGCCGGAACCGGCGTTCCGCACCGCACGTTGCTCCGGCGAACCATTGGAGGCTGCACGATGAACCGATCCATTGCCCTGCAGGCCGGCCTCGCCCTCCTGATCGGGCTGCTCCTGGTCGGGTTCGCGTCGGCCGGCTCCCTGGTCCCGGTTCTGACGGCCGGCGCGATCGTCGCCGCTGCCGCCGCCCTCGCGGCCCTGCGCGGCGGTGCGCAGCCCGTCCCGGTGCCCGTCCGTGCCCGGCGTCCACGCCGCTGATCCATCTCCGCCCGCGGCCGTGATCGCGGCCTGATTGCGAAGCGGCCGGATCGGAGATGTCCGGCCGGCCCCGCCCCGTCGTCGGTGTTTCACACCGATTGCCCGCGTGAGAGGCGTCCTCTTATCTGCCTCCTGTTCCGACGGGAGGCGTCACCATGGTTCCGAGCCGGCTCGTCGCTTCGTGTCGGCTGCGCAGCGTTCTCCTCGGCGCGATGATCGGCCTCGGCGGCGCGATCGGCGCCACGACGCTGGTGCGAACCGCCGACGCCGCCGGCCTCATCGAGACGCTGTTCGGCGAATCGCCGCGCCGGATCGAAGCCCTGGCGCCCATCGCAACCCGGCCCGTCCTCGGCGCCTTGCGGCGCGTCCCGCGGCCGGAGCGAGCCATCCGGCGATCCGCCTCGCCCCTGCACCTGCGCCCCGGAGCAACGCCACGCGCGGATCGGCGGGCCGCCATCGGCGGCGCCCGGACGGTCTGCGTGCGGACCTGCGACGGCTTCATGTTCCCCCTCGCGACCCTGCGCGCGAAAGGCGATCTCGACCGGCATCGGAGTGCCTGCGCGGCGGCCTGCCCGGGGGCCGAGACGGCGCTCTACACGCTCGCGGGCGGCCGGGAACTCGATCAGGCCGTAAGCCTCGGCGGACAGCCTTACCGCCGGCTCGCCAGCGCCCTCGTCTACCGGACCCGCAGCGTTCCCGGCTGCACCTGCCACCCGGGCGGCACGACGGGCCCAGTGGCGCACGCGATCGCGCGCGACCCGACGCTGCACATGGGCGACGCCGTTGCGATGCGCGACACGGCGGCGATCTTCACCGGCCGGGGCGCGGGAGGGCAGCCGCTCTTCGCCGATTTCCGCCGGTCCGCAGCCGTCTCGTCCGCGTCGCGTCAGGATCTCGACCGCATCCTCGACGTGAGCCGCCGGGAGCGCGTCCGCGCCGCCTTCCGCCTGGAACTCGCCCGCACCGCGCGCGCGGCGGCAAAGCCGGTCCGCCTCGCCGAGGCGGGCGGCTTCACGGTCCTGTCGGCCCGGGCGGCCTTCGCCCCGGTGCGGGTGGTGGCGCCCTCGCCCTATCGCTGAGTCGCCCTCGACAGGAGCCGCCGCCGCCGATAACCCCGACCGACAACCCCGAATGCGCGAGGGTCGCGCGAGGAGATATCCGGTTGACCCAGTCCGAAGCGCCGGTCTTCACCCGTGAGGCGCCGCAGAGCGGCCGGATCGAGGCGGTGTCGCCCCTGGTGCGACGGCTGGTCTGCCCGAATGGCGGCCCCTTCACCCAGACGGGGACCTGCACCTACGTCGTCGGGCACGGCCGCGTCGCAGTGATCGATCCGGGGCCCGGCGAAGCGGGGCAGGTGGAGGCGCTGCTCGCCGCGCTCGGCAGCGAGACCGTGACGGCGATCGTCGTCACGCACACCCATCGCGACCATTCCCCGGGCGCGCGCGCCCTCAAGGCGGCGACGGGCGCGCCCATCGTCGGCTGCGGGCCGCACCGCGCCGCCCGGGCCCTGCGCGGCAGCGAGCAGAACCTCCTCGATGCGGCCGGCGACTGCGACCATCGCCCGGACCGGGAGATGCGCGACGGCGACGTGCTCGACGGGCCCGGCTGGACCCTGCGAGCGCTCGAAACCCCGGGCCACACCATGAACCACCTCGCCTTCGCGTTGCCGGAGGAGGAGACACTGTTCTCGGGCGACCATGTGATGGCGTGGTCGACCAGCATCGTGGCACCGCCGGACGGGGCGATGGGCGCCTACATGGCCTCCCTCGACCGGCTGAAGGGCCGGTCGGAGCGGATCTACTGGCCCGGCCATGGCGGCCCCGTGCGCGAGCCCCAGCGCTTCGTGCGGGCGCTCTCCCACCACCGCCGCGCCCGCGAGGCGGCGGTCCTCGACCGGCTGGCGACGGGCGACCGCACCATCCCGGCACTGGTCGCGCAGATCTACCAGGGGCTCGACCCGCGCCTGAAGGGCGCGGCGGCCCTCTCGGTCTTCGCCCATCTGGAGGATCTCGTCGGCCGCGGCCTCGCCGCCACCGACGGGGAGCCGACGCTGGAGGGCGAGTACCGGACCGTCTGATACGGTTTCCGGACGATCACTTTCGGAAACGGTATCACGAGCCCGCGCGGCGCCTGAGCGAGGCCGGTTTCCGCATCGCGAAGCGATCATCCGGAAACCGTATGAGGCCAACCCTGGCGATGGCCGAACGGCTCGCCCCGAACGCGGATCACTTCACCGCGATGGCGAGGTTCGACAGCTCCTCCAGGTAGGAGCGGATATGATCGGCGTTCTGGCCGAAATCGCGGTCGCCGTAGCGCGAGGCGGCCCGCACGTCGAGGCGGGCGCCGTCCGCCCGTGGCTTCACTCGCACGGTGACGTCGTAGGGCAGGCCGAGCAGGCGCGAGCGCACCACGGCCTCGATGCGCCCGTTCCCCACCCGTCCGCCCGGACGGTAGGCTTCCACCACTTGCCACTTGCGGTTGGCCGCCGCCTTCAGGGCGAGCTGGTAGGCCTCGTCCGCGCCGAGGTCGAGGGTGAGCGGAGCGATCTGCGGATAGGCCTCCCGCTGCAAAGCCCGCGCGGCGGGGGTGACGTCGGGCGGCAGTCGCCCCGCCCGCGCCGCATAGGCCGCCCGCGAGCGCGAGAAGGCCGGCGGCTCGGCGATGTCGGTCGAGATATCGGTGAGCCGCGGCAGCATCAGCCCCCGCGCGGCCATGTAGCCCGGATAGGCCAGGACGAGGCCCGCGAGGAGCAGGCCGCCGACCGCGGTGCCGAGGCCGCGCGCGCCCTCGTTCCAGATCCGCACGAAGGCGCCGAGGGCGAGGAGCACTGCCAGCGCCGCGACCACGACGCCCGCCCCGAGCGCCGCGAGGGCCGGGCCGGTCTCGGCCCGCGGATCGCGCACCAGGATGAGGGCGATCCCCACCACGGCGAGCGCGAACCATGCGAAGCGCAGCGACCAGGGGGCTGCCCGCGTCACGGGCTCCTCGGCGATCAGGCGGCGCATGCGGAGCGGAACGGGAAGCGGGCGGGCATGCCACGGTTAGTAGAGGGCGGCCCGCCCGCAGGAAACCCCTCCCTGCCCCGTCCTGAACAGACTCGCATTGGCGGGCCACCGCTTCGTCCGCTGAGCTTCCTGATGGATCGCCGGTTCTGCGACAAAAACCGGCGATCCCTTTCGCGCGATCGGCTCAGGCCGCTCCCGGCAACCGGTAGTCGCGGAAACGGTCGCGCAGGGCGGTCTTCTGGATCTTGCCCGTGGCGGTGTGGGGAATCTCCTCGACCAGCACCACGTCGTCGGGCAGCCACCATTTCGCGATGCGCGGGCGCATGAAGTCGAGGATGTCGGCCTTGTCCGGCTGGCAGCCGGCCTTCGGCACCACGACGAGGAGCGGCCGCTCGTCCCATTTCGGATGCGCGACGCCGATCACCGCCGCCTCGGCCACCTGCGGATGGCCGATGGCGAGGTTCTCGAGTTCGATCGAGGAGATCCACTCGCCGCCGGACTTGATCACGTCCTTCGAGCGGTCGGTGATCGTCATGTAGCCGTGCGGATCGATCGTCGCGATGTCGCCGGTGTCGAAGAAGCCGTGTTCGTCGAGGATCGGCGTGTCGTCCCCGTAATAGGCCTTGGCCACGGCCGGGCCTGCCACCGTGAGCCGCCCGAAGGTGACGCCGTCCCAGGGCAGCTCGCGGCCGTCGTCGTCGGTGAGCCGGAACTCGACCCCGAAGGGCGGATAGCCCTGCTTCATCTTCAGGTCGAGGCGCGCCTCGCCCGTGAGGGTCTCCACCTCCGGCTTGAGCGAGCAGAAGGAACCGATCGGGCTCATCTCGGTCATGCCCCAGGCATGCACGACGCTGACGCCGTGATCGCGCTCGAAGCGCTCCGTCATCGCCCGCGGGCAGGCCGAGCCGCCGATCAGCACCCGGCGGAGATGGCTGAGCCGCCCGCCCGTGGCGTCGAGGTGCTGGAGCAGGCCGAGCCACACGGTGGGCACGGCCGCCGTCATCGTCACGCCGGTCGTCTCCAGGAGGTCGTGGATCGAGGCGCCGTCGAGCTTCGGCCCCGGCATCACCAGCGCAGCGCCCGCCATCGGCGCCGAGAAGGCGAGCGACCAGCTGTTGGCGTGGAACAGCGGCACCACCGGCATCGCCACGTCGCGGCTGGCGAGGCCGATGTAATCGGGGCCGCTCCCTGTCAGGGCGTGCAGGATGTTCGAGCGGTGCGAATAGAGCACGCCCTTCGGGTGGCCCGTCGTCCCGGAGGTGTAGCAGAGACCGGCGGCGGTGTTCTCCTCGACGGCGGCCCAGGCGAAGTCCGCATCCGCCTCGGCGAGCCAATCCTCGTAGGCGACCGCGTTGCGCAGGCTGGTCTGCGGCATGTGGGCGCCGTCCGTGAGCAGGACGTAGCGCTCGATCGTCGGCAACTGGTCGGCGATGCGCTCCACCAGCGGCACGAAGGTGAGGTCGAGGAGGAGGATGCGATCCTCCGCGTGGTTGATGATGTAGGCGATCTGCTCCGTGAACAGCCGGGGATTCACCGTGTGGTAGATCGCCCCGATCCCGGTGATGCCGTACCACGCCTCCAGATGGCGCCAGGTGTTCCAGGCCAGCGTCGCGACGCGGTCCCCGAGGCGGATGCCGTCCTGCTCCAGACGTTTGGCGAGGCGCAGGGCCCGCTCGCGCACCGCGCGGTAATCCGTGCGGTGGATAGGCCCCTCGACCGAGCGGGAGATCACCGCGCGATCCGGGTGCTGGGAGGCCGCGTAATCGATGACGCGATGGATCCGCAGGGGCCAGTCCTGCATCAGGCCGAGCATGGCGTATCGCTCCTTACCCTAGGGCGCGTGGCGCGCCGTATCGCGTCGGCCTGTCCGGACGACGGACGGGCGGCGAGGCCCGTCGCGATGCAGTCTAAGCATCATTCACCACAGTGGTCACCGGTCCGGCCGCGACAATGATGCGGGAACGGGAACCTCGGCAGAGTTCCGACATCGGACGGAGAGGGGTCGCACCTCGAAGGAGGCGCCCCGGCCCACCCCTACCCCCCACAGGGTCATCCGATCGGAGGACGCTCGCGGTCCGGCGATGCGCTTCAACAGCGCTCTCTGCGGCGCATCGGGCGCCGCGCCGCGGACAGGCCGGATGAGCGACGCCTCGACCCTTCCCTCGCTGCTCGGCTCCCTGGCCACTTCCTACGCACTGGTCCTCGCCGTGCCGGGGCCGAACCTCCTCGTGGTGCTGCGCGCGAGCGTGGTGGCGCCCGGGCGGGACACGGTCCTGGCGGCGCTCGGCGTCGCCTGCGGTGCGGCCGTCGCGACCGCACTCGCGGCGGGCTGCGCCTCGCTGCTGCCGTCGGGACCGCTCGGCCGGCTTCTCGGCTCGGTGGTGTTCGCGGTCCTGCTGGCCCGGGCCGCCCTGCGCATGCTGATGGGCACCGCCGGCGCCCCGGTCGATCCGACCCGCCTCGCGCCGAGCCGGGGCGGCGCGACCTTCGCCCTCGGGCTCGTGGCGGCGGCCTCGAACCCGGTGACGATCCCCTTCTTCGCCGGCTTCTTCACGGCCGAGGCGCATGGCCTCATGCCGAACGCCGCCCCTCTCGCCTGCCTGCTCGTCTTCGCGATGGCAGCGACGTGGTTCGGCTTCGTCGGCTTCGTGCTCTCGCGGCCCCCGCTCCGGCGGCTCGTCGCTGCGGGCGGGCGCTGGATGCGCCTCGGCATCGCGGGCGCGCTTCTCGGCATGGCGGTGCTCGCCCTCTGGCGGGTGGCGAACTGACGGGAACGGCGCCGGCTCGATCCGCACTCGCCCCTCGACTCCCACATCAAGCCGTTCTCGCAAGCCGCCGGGCGGGCGACGATCCTTCACATATCGCGAGCTCACCCCGGCACATGGGAGCCGTCGACCGGCAGGTAGCGCAGATGGTCGGCGGTCGGGCCGGCCTCCCGCAGCCGTGCCAAGCCGCGTTCCATGTCGCGGCGGCCTGCCTCCCAGCGGTCGCGGATCGAGGCGGGCGAGAAGTCGAGGGTCTTGGCCGCCACCTCGTCGAGCCCGGCCCGATAAGCGAGGTGCAGCAGGGTGGCGTGCGCGGCCTCCGGCGCCAGACGCTGCCGCAACGCGTACTCGCGGCGCAGAGCCGCAACCGTGCGGCGGGTGGCGCTCGCGAAGACGAGGTCGTGCGCGCGCTCCAGAACCGCGTCGAGCGATCGTGGGCGAGGCGCCCGCAGGCTGAACAGCTCGACGGCGATGCACAGGAGATCCCGCTCCGGCGGCTCCGCCAGGACCAAGTCGATCGGCACGTTGTTCGTGTAGCCCGGGTCGCACAGGAGGCGCCCATCGATCTCGACCGGGGGAAAGGCCGGCGGGATCGCGGCGCTCGCCAGGATGTGGGCGGGCCCGATCACGTCCCGTCCGGTCCGGAAGACGACCTCGTCCCCGGTCTCCAGGTCGACGGCGCAGACGGAGAGATCGATGTCGCCCCGGTTGAGCCGGTCGAAATCCACCAGCCGTTCGAGCGTCCGGCGCAGCGGCGCGAGATCGTAGAGCGCGGTGTCGTTCGGCATCCAGGGCAGAGCCGACCACAGGCCCGGGAAGCGATGCCGGAAGATCGAGGGCCGGCCGGCCAGGGCAGCGAAGGTCGAATGCAAGCCGTTGTAGATCTGGCGAAGCTTGAGCGGCTCGCCCGGCGCGGCGGCGGTATGGACTGCCGCTTCCGCCCAGAATTCCCGGAGCCGTGGCCCGCGCAATGCCGGCGGATTGCCCGCGATGAGCGCCCCCGTGACCGCGCCGATCGATGCGCCGACGATCCGGCCGGGCGTGATGCCGCGGGTGAGAAGATGGTCGCAAGCCCCTGCCAGGTAAGCGCCGAGCGCATTGCCGCCCCCCAGCACCAGGGCGACGTCCGGCGGCAGGGACACGGTGGTCCGGATCGTCGGCGCGCCGGCCGGCTGCTTCCCCTGGGGCGGGATCGGCTCGGGCGGCATCAGCTCGGCCTCGAGACAGCCGGCATCGGAACGACGGTCACTTCCGGGCCACAGCGAGGAGTCGAGGCGGGTCCGCCGATCCTGATCAACGAATTCAATGAAAGACCCCAAACCACTGATACGAAATCCAAATCATCCGCCATGACGGGGTCTCGAGCCCTCGGATCCGGCCGGACATGATTCGGCGCCGATGAAGAGGCCACGAAAACCGGACGCCTTCGCGGCACCTCGCGCATTGCACGAGAGTCCGCGCTCAAGGCGCTATGATATCAGGAGATTTGCCGGGCGCAGCCCCATGCCTCCGCGCAGGGCCGCGCCCGGTTCCCGGCTCAGCGATAGTGATCGCTGCTCGCGCTCATCCGGCGGGCCACGTAGTCGCCGCTCACCGACCGCTGGCCGAACATCAGCCATGCGAGGCCGAACCCGATCGCCCCCGCCACGAACCACCCGGCCAGCGTGGTGCCGTCCACGTCACCGACCACGTCCCGTCCGCGCTGGACGTAGCGTGTGCCCTGTTCGGCGACGTCGTCCCAGCGGTCCGACGCCTGATCGGCGAGGTTGCGGGCAGCGCTCGTCGCTTGGTCGTAGAGCGAGTCGCCGCCCGGGACGCCGCTGCTGCGCGAGGTCGTATGGCTACCGGCCTGACTTCCAGCCATGTTCATCCTCCACCCTGTCGGCCGAGGTCCTGCGGCGCCTCGGCGTTGGCGTGCGAATCAACGTCACGGTCGCTGGCAGTGTTCCGGCGAAGCCGGGTGCTCACTCCGGCGCGGGCAGGCTGGCGGGCTCGTCGGGCTCCGGTCCCCAGGCGCCGAGGGTGTGACTTTCGGCTCGGCCGATGGTCTCGGCCTCGGCGCCGTCCGGGCAGGTCTCCGGCGGCCCTTCCGCGATCGCCGCGAAGGCAGCCTGGCCTTCGGGCGTCGCCAGCACCTGCCGGAAGAGCGCCCGGTCGGCCGTGCGCAGATGCCCCCGTTCGAACCGGGCATAGACCCGACCCGTCGCCGGATCGGCGAAGCGGATCACCCGCATTGTCCGGGCGCAGGCCCGGAGGAAGCCGGTGTTCCGCTCCGGCGCCATCTCCTCGGGTCCGGGATAGACGGCGCGCGGGCAGGCCGCATCGATGTTGATCTTCCGGAACCGGTCGACGTCGAGGAGCCGCGCGACGTCGAGGATCGTCATCTCGCCGTTCCAGCCGAAGGCGACGGTGCGCGGGCGCTCGCCCGCCGGCACGCTGTTGTCGAGGAACTCCGTGTGCACCCGCCGGTCGGGCTTCAGCGCCCAGGTGAAGAACAGGCGCGGCATGCCGGTGAAGGCTTCGACATTGTGGGCGAGGAGATCGTCCACCGCCTTGTAGCGGCCGAACCGCTCCCCGCGCAGCCACGCCCGCTCCACCGTCGCGTCGGGCGGCGTGATCATGAACAGCATGTAGATCCGGTCGCCGAAGCGCGTGAGGAGCTGGCTGCCGTCCTCGGCACGGGAATCCGCCGCGAAGCTGTCGAAGCGGAATCGATCGATGAGCAGGTGCGACATCCGCCCGTCGCGGGCCTTCGCCGCCATGTAGCGGTCGAGCTTGGTGTTGACGATCTCGACCTCGTGGCCGGTGAGCGTGCCGGCGTAGCGCCGGGCCGGCCCGAGAGCGGCGTAGTCGAGCAGGAACTTGCGCCAGATGTCGGGGCTGATCAGCGCGAAATCCGACCATGCCACGCCGATGCGCCCGGCAAGCGCCCGCTGCAGCGGCCGCATCGTGCTCTTGCCCGCGGCGGAGGCGCCCTTGACGTTCATGACCACCGGCCGGCCCTGCGGCGCGAGCAGCCGGTAGCCCTCCCGCAGGGCCGCCTCGCGGAACCACGGATCGAGGAGCCGGCCGATCTGCTGGCTGCCGATGCCGTTCGATACCAGCGTGCCGGCGATCCGCAGGATCAGCGCTTGGTCGCGGATGAGCCGGCCGCGGTGGCGGATGATCGCGCCGACCACGCGCAGCAGCGCCTCGGCCGAGGCGGCGGCGAGCGGATCCCCGTCGTCCGTGGCACGGGCCTGCGCCTCGGCGAGGCGCCGGAGCGCCCGCTCTTCCAGCGCTTCCTCCGGGATCGCGGGCGGCCGGCGCGCGAGGCCGAGCCGCGCCCGCCAGCCTGCGGGGGCCGCGGGCGCCGAGGGCGCGAAGATGGCCGCCAGTTCCGCCGCCATCAGGCCGTGCGCCCGTTCCGTGAGCGCGTCGAGGGCGGCGGCGACCGCGCCGAGCCGGGGCCGGATCGCCGTCGCCAGGATGCGCTCCGTCATGCGCCGGAAGTTCACGCCGAGATCCGCGTATTCCCGGCCGGTCGGCACCGAGAGGTCGGCGGTCACCCGCACCAGCACCTCGTGCACGGCGAGCCGCTCGGGGCGGAAGGCGACGAGATCCTGGGGGGCGAGCCCGCAGACCCCCGCGAGATCCTCCGCGTCGGCGAGCGGCGTGGCGACGTTCTCGGGCCGGAACACGGTCGCGAGCGGCAGGAAGGCCCGCGGCAGGGCCGATTGGATGCCCGGGTTCCAGGGACCGAAGGCCGTCCCGGCGACCTCGCGGGTCGCGGCGACCTCGGCGGCGGGATCGCGGAGCATGGGCGGATCTCCCCGGTGGCAAGACCTCTGTTTGACACATGGTATCTGGTATGCCAACCTGTGTCATCGCCCTTCGCTGGGCGGGAAGAGCGGATGCCGGCAGCGGCGCCGCCGAGGGCCGGGCACGATCCGCTCCGGCTCGAGGCGGCGCGGGCGGCGAACCGCCGAGACCCGAGGAAGCGCCCGATGGAGAGACGGCCGAGGCTGATCCCGGACCCAGGATGGTCCGGACCGGGGCGGGACACCGCCGGGCCAGGCTGCCGGCCCCGCATGATCGGGCATGCCCGCGGGATCGTCCCCGTGATCCCCCGCGAGACCGCCGTGGAGTCCGCCTCCCCTCACCCGTGAGCCGGACCGTCTCGGCCGGCAGCGCCCCGCGGCCGGCCCCGTGCAACCGATCAGAGCGAAGATGATCCCATGACCAAGGCACTCGAAGGCGTGAGAATCCTGGACTTCACGCATGTCCAGTCCGGGCCGACCTGCACCCAGCTCCTCGCGTGGTTCGGGGCCGATGTCATCAAGGTGGAGCGCCCCGGTGTCGGCGACATCACGCGCACGCAACTGCAGGACGTGCCGGACGCCGACAGCCTCTACTTCACGATGCTGAACGCCAACAAGCGTTCCATCACCCTCGACACCAAGAATCGGACCGGCATGGAGGTGCTGGAAGACCTCGTGCGCGCCTGCGACGTGCTGGTCGAGAACTTCGCGCCCGGGGCGCTGGCCCGCATGGGCCTGACCTGGGAGCGCATCCAGGCGCTCAACCCGCGCATGATCGTGGCCTCCGTGAAGGGCTTCGGGCCGGGCCCCTACGAGGATTGCAAGGTCTACGAGAACGTCGCGCAATGTGCGGGCGGCGCGGCCTCCACCACCGGCTTCCGGGACGGGATCCCGCTCGTGACCGGGGCCCAGATCGGCGATTCGGGCACCGGCCTGCACCTCGCCCTCGGCATCGTCACCGCCCTCTACCAGCGCACCCAGACCGGCCGCGGCCAGCGCGTCGACTGCGCCATGCAGGACGGCGTGCTGAACCTGTGCCGCGTGAAGCTGCGCGACCAGCAGCGCCTCTCGGCCGGGCCGCTCAAGGAGTACAGCCAGTACGGCGAGGGCGTGCCCTTCGGGGATTCCGTGCCCCGGGCCGGCAACGATTCCGGCGGCGGGCAGCCGGGCCGGATCGTGAAGTGCAAGGGCTGGGAGACCGATCCCAACGCCTACCTCTACTTCATCACCCAGGCGCCGGTCTGGGAAAAGATCTGCGACGTCATCGGCGAGCCGGAGTGGAAGACGCATCCGGATTACGCCAAGCCGGCCGCCCGCCTGCCCCGCCTCAACCAGATCTTCGAGCGCATCGAGCAGTGGACGATGTCGAAGACCAAGTTCGAGGCGATGGAGATCCTCAACCGCGACGACATTCCGTGCGGACCGATCCTGTCCATGAAGGAACTGGCCGAGGAGCCGTCGCTGCGCGCGACCGGCACGATCGTGGAGGTCGAGCACCCGGTGCGGGGGTCGTACCTGACGGTCGGCAATCCCATCAAGCTCTCGGACAGCCCGACCGAGGTGAAGCGCTCGCCGCTCCTCGGCGAGCACACCGACGAGGTGCTGCGGGAGGTGCTGGGCTACGGCGAGGAGCGGATCCTCGACGTCTCCGCCTCCGGCGCCATCGGCGCGATCCAGAAGATCGCCGCCGAATAGCTCCCGTCATCGACGGCGCCCGGTAGGGGCGCCGCCTGCCCTCAGACTGGACGGCCGCCGCGCTCCGAGCGGCCGAACGGGGAGGCCTGTCGCCGGGCTCCCCACGCGGAGGCAGCCATGCGCATCGCACTCATCGGTCAGCAGGATTTCGGCAAGGCCGTGCTCGAAGCCTTTCTGGCGCGCGGCGACACGGTCGGCGGGGTGTTCTGCGCCCCCGAGAAGGAGGGGGTCAAACCCGACGCCCTGCGCCTCGCCGCCGCCGAGCGCGGCCTGCCGGTCCACCAGTTCCCGAGCCTGAAGAGCCGCGAGGCGGCCGACACCCTGCGCGCCCTCGAGGTCGATCTCGGCGTGATGGCCTACGTGCTCCAGTTCGCGCCGCAGAGCTTCGTCGGCATCCCGCGTCACGGCACCATCCAGTACCACCCGTCCCTGCTCCCGCGCTATCGCGGCCCCTCCTCGATCAACTGGCCGATCGCCAAGGGCGACACGCAGACGGGTCTCACCATCTTCCGCCCGACCGATGGCCTCGACGAGGGCCCGGTGATCCTCCAGAAGACCTGCGCCATCGGTCCCGACGACACCCTCGGGGAGGTGTATTTCGGCCGGCTGTTCCCGATGGGCGTCGCCGCGATGCTCGAAGCCGCCGACCTCGTGGCCGCCGGGCGGCACGGCGAGACCGTGCAGGACGAGTCGATGGCGAGCTACGAGGGCTGGTTCTCGGCCAAGGCCGCGCGCCTGAACTGGGACGCCCATGCGGATCAGATCTACAACCTGATCCGCGCCGCCAATCCTGCCCCGGGCGCCTGGACGACCCTCGACGGGCGCAAGCTCCAGCTCTTCGATTCCCGCAAGCATCCGGTGCGCACCCTCGCCGCCGTGAAGGGCGTGCCCGGCGAGGTGGTGGAGATCGGCGAGGATTCGATCCGCGTCACCGCGCAGGGCGGGCAGATCGAGGTCTTCCGGCTGAAGCCGGAGGGCGGCGGCAAGATGCCGGCCGCCGCCTTCGCCCGCGAGGGCGGCCTGCGCCTGGGGCAGATCCTCGGCACCTGACCGTTCAGCTCGGGACGATCGTGTCCTCGAGGGCGTCGCCCTCCGGATCCGCGCTCTCGCTCTCCTGATGCGGGAAGCCGGCGAGCGGCCCGAGCGGCTTGAGGTCGCGCCCGAACAGCACGTCGCTCTGGAGGTAGAGGCAGGAGAGTTCGGCGAGCGAGCGCAGGGCGTTCACGTGCGTGCGCTCGTAGCCGTGCGAGGAATCCACGCCGAAGCAGATCAGCGCCGTGCGCAGGTCGTTGCCGGCCTCCAGCGCCGAGGCGCTGTCGCTGCGGTAGAACCGGAAGGCGTCGCGCTCGTAGCGGATGTCGTTCGTCTCGCAGAGTTCGATCAGCCGGCGCGTGAGATGGAAGTCGAACGGGCCGGCGGAATCCGCCATGCTAATGGTGACCCCCGATTCCCGGCTCGCCTGCCCCGGCGCCACGGTGCCGTTGTCGATGGTCACCATCTCGGCGATGTCGCCGTGCAGGACGGAGGAGGCACCGACGCCGACCTCCTCCGCGATGGTGAACAGCATGTAGGTGTCGACCGTGGGCTTGCGGCCGGCATCCTTCATGGCCTTCATGGCCGCGAACAGCACGGCGACGCCCGCCTTGTCGTCGAGGTAGCGCGAGTTGATGTAGCCCCGGGGCGAGAATTCCGGATTGGGATCCACCGCGACGAAATCGCCGACGTTGAAGCCGAGGCGCCGCAGGTCGTCCACGCGGTACGAGAAGGCGTCGACCCGCATCTCGACGTTGGTCCAGTCGACGGGCTGCGTGTCGACCTCCTCGTTGAAGGTGTGGCCGGAGGCCTTCAGCGGCAGGATCGTGCCGCGATAGCTGCCCTGATCGGTGAAGATCGTGCAGCGGGCGCCCTCCGCGAAGCGCGACGACCACGTGCCGATCGGGATCAGGGCGAGGCGGCCGTTCTCCTTGAGCTGCTTGACCATCGCGCCGAGGGTGTCGACATGCGCGACCATGGCCCGCGCCGGGCCGGGCCCCGCGCCCTTCAGGGTCGCCCGGATGGCGCCGCGCCGGGTCAGTTCGAAGGGCACCCCGAGCCGCTCCAGCTCCCGCCCGCAGAAATGCACGACCTGATCGGTGTAGCCGGTGGGACTTGGGATCTCGAGCAGACGCTTGAGGAAGTCGAGCATGTAATCGACGTCGATCCGCACCGGCGCGGACGCGGCGGCAAAGGGCTTGTTCACGGGATCAGTGTCTCCGGATGCGCGCGGCGGCGATCGTCTGGGGAAACAGCATGTCGATGAAGCGCTCGGCGGTCGGCTGCGGCTCGTGATTGGCGAGGCCGGGCCTCTCGTTCGCCTCGATGAACCAATGCTCGGGGCCGCGCACGTCCGGGACCATCAGGTCGAGGCCGACCACCGGGATGTCGATGACCCGGGCGGCCTTGACGGAAGCCGCGACGAGGTCCGGATGGATCGCGTCGGTCACGTCGTGGATGGTGCCGCCGGTGTGGAGATTCGCGGTGCGACGCACCCGCAGGGTGGTGCCCTCCTCCAGCACGTCGTCCAGCGTATGGCCCGTGCGCTCGACGCAGCGCCGGGTCTCGTCGTCGAGGGGAATGCGGGATTCGCCGCCGGTCGCCGCGGCACGCCGCCGGCTCTGGCGCTCGATCAGCTCGCGCACGCTGTGCCGGCCGGTGCCGACCACCTCCGCCGGCCGCCGGATCGCCGCCGCCACCACCTTGAAGTCGATGACGACGACGCGCAGGTCGTCGCCCGCGACGAATTCCTCCATCAGCACCGTGTCGCAGACGCGCTTCGCCTCGGTGATCGCCGTGCCCACCTCCTCGATCGTGGTGAGGTTCACGGCGATCCCGCGGCCCTGTTCGCCGCGGGCGGGCTTCACGACGACGGCGCCGTGCTTCTCCAGGAAGGCCCGGGCGGCGGCCTCGTCGCCCGCCACGCCCTGGTCGGGCACCCGCAGGCCCGCGCCCGCGAGCAGGCGGCGCGTGAGCGCCTTGTCGTCGCAGATGGTCATCGCGGCGGCCGAGGTCGCCGAGGACAGGCTCTCGCGGCAGACGAAGCTGCGGCCCCCGTGCGAGAGCCGCACCATCGAGGTCGGCTCGTCCACCACCTCCACGGTGATGCCGCGGCGGCGCGCCTCGTTGGTGATGATCTGCGCGTAGGGATTCAGGGCGGCGTCCGGCGAGGGGCCGGTATAGAGCTTCTCGTTGAAGGAATTGCGGGTCTTGATGGTGAAGATCGGCAGGCGCGCGAAGCCGAGCTTGTCGTAGAGCGCGATCGCCTGGGCGTTGTCGTGCATCACCGAGAGATCCATGACCGCCCGGCCGCGCTCCCGGAACAGGCTGGCCAGAGCCCGCACCAGCCCCTCCCCGACGCCCGGATGCGGCGTCTGCGGATCGACGGCGAGGGACCACAGCGAGGCGGCGTTCTCCGGATCACCGAAGGCCGCCGCATGGTCGACGCCCGTCGCCGCGCCCAGGATCGCGCCGGTCCGGGCATCCTCCGCCACGAGGTAGGTCAGGATCCCGTCCTCCTGCGGCGGCCACGCGAAGGCGGTGTCGATCTGCACCATGTTGCGGGCGCGGCAGATCCGGTTGATCGCCTCGATATCGGCGAGCGCCGCCACCGGGCGCACCCGGAATCCCTGCGGCGCCCCCGCCGCCGCGTCGAAGCCCGTGAGGTCGAGACGATAGGCGTGGGACGGATCGAGGAACAGCTCGGTGGGGGCGAGCGCCAGCACGACGTGCGGCTCGGCCACGTAGAAGGCCACGTCGCGGTGGCCGGGCTGCTCCTGGAGCAGCACGTCCACGAGATCGGCCGGATCGCGAAACGTCTGTCCGAAGATCAGCCGGCCCCAGCCGCACTCGACGGCGACGTTCGCCGCCCCCGGGGCGGCCGGGGTTGATGTCGACGGCATGGATGCGGGACTCGCCATGTTCATCAGATCGCGTGGGTCTGGAGCCAGAATTCGAGCAGCGCGACCTGCCAGAGCTTGGAGCCGCGCAGCGGGGTCATGTGCGCCTCGGGCTCGGCCAGCAGGCGGTCGACATAGGCCCGGTTGAACAGGCCGCGCTCGCGGGCGACGGGCTCGTTCAGGACGTCGCGCACGAGGTCGAGGAAGGGCCCGCGCAGGTACTTGAGCGCCGGGACCGGGAAGTAGCCCTTGGGGCGGTCGATCACCTCGGAGGGCACGACGCGCCGGCCGGCCTCCTTGAGGATGTACTTGCCGCCCTCGCGGATCTTGAGGTCGGCCGGCACGCGGCCGGCGAGTTCCACGAGATCGTGGTCGAGGAACGGCACCCGGGCTTCGAGCCCCCAGGCCATGGTCATGTTGTCGACGCGCTTCACCGGATCGTCGACCAGCATGATCTCGGTGTCGATCCGCAGCGCCTTGTCGATCGGCCGCGGGGCGCCGGGCCGCGCGAAATGCGCCGCCACGAAGGCGCGGCTGACATCCTCGCCCACGAGATCGGGAGACAGCACCTCGCGCATCTCCGCGTGGTCGCGGTCGAAGAACACGCGCGAATAGGCGGAGACCGCGTCGGTCGCGTCCATCATCGGCGGATACCAGTGGTAGCCGCCGAAGATCTCGTCGGCCCCCTGCCCGCTCTGCACGACCTTGACGTGCTTCGAGACCTCCTCCGAGAGGAGATAGAACCCGATCGCATCGTGGCTGACCATCGGCTCCGACATCGCCGCCACGGCGCCGTGCAGGGCCGGCAGGGCCCGCGAGGAATCGATGCGGATGCGGTGATGATCGGTGGCGAAGCGCTCGGCGATGATGTCCGAATAGGTGAACTCGTCGCCCGCCTCGCCGCCCACGCTCTCGAAGCCGATCGAGAAGGTCTTGAGGCCGCGCTGCCCGGCCTCCGCCAGCAGCGCCACGACGATCGAGCTGTCGAGCCCGCCGGAGAGCAGCACGCCGACCGGCACATCGGAGACGAGGCGCCGCTCCACGGCCTTGCGCAGCGTCGCGAGCACGGCCTCGCGCCAGTCGGCCTCGGTCATGCCGCGATCCGCGGGGCGCTCCGCGACCGTGGCCTCCCAGTAGGTCTCCTGGTGACGCCGCCCGTCCGGCTCGATCGTGATGATCGTCGCCGGGGGCACCTTGCGCACGCCCTTCAGCATGGTGAGCGGCGCGGGCACCACGGCGTGGAAGCTCATGTAATGGTGCAGGGCGGCCGGATCGATCGCGCGGTCGACGTCGCCGGCGGCGAGCAGCGCCGGCAGGCTCGACGCGAAGCGCAGGCGCGACCCGGATTCCGCGTAGTAGAGCGGCTTGATGCCGAGGCGGTCGCGCGCGATCACCACCCGGCCGCTGTCGCGCTCCCAGAGGACGAAGGCGAACATGCCGTAGAAGCGCTCGACGCAGCGAGGCCCCCAGGCGTGATACGCCTTGAGGATCACCTCCGTGTCGCCATCCGAGAAGAAGGCGTAGCCCTTGGCGCGCAGCTCCTCGCGCAGGCTGCGGAAATTGTAGATGCAGCCGTTGAAGACGATGGCGAGGCCGAGCCCCGGATCGACCATCGGCTGCTGCGAGGCCGGGCTGAGATCGAGGATGCTGAGGCGCCGGTGGCCGAAGGCGATCCCGCCCTGCGCGAAGCTGCCGCCCGCGTCGGGGCCGCGCGGCCGAAGCGGCCCGGCCATCGCCGCCACCGCCGCCGCGTCCGGCGGCGCGCCGTCGAGCCGGATTTCGCCGCAGATTCCGCACATGCGCTCGCACCTCGTCCCGTTACAAACTGACGCGCGCCCGCGACCGATCGGCCGGCAACCACGTCGCGCGTGGGCCGGACGAGCGGTGCCGTCGAGGCGCGCAAGGCCAATGCGCGTGGCTGGACAAGGTTCCGAATGACCGCCTTCGGGCTTGCCGCCCGCGGTTCGATCCGCCGTCCGCCCTGGGAAAGTGGTGCGTCACATCTTGCCTAAGGGCATAATTGGTTCAAGGTTCGAATCAATCGACGTATTCCGGCTGAGAATCAGTGCGGGTGACATGACCATGAGCGATTTAGCCGGCCGCTTCTTGGACACGGAGAGCCTCTCTCCTCACGGCATCTGCCTGCTCTGGCGGCCCGAACTGATCTGGGCGCACATGATCTCCGACGCGTTGATCGGTCTGGCCTACTTCTCGATCCCGGTGGCGCTCGGCGTTTTCGTCACGAAACGGCGCGATATCGCGTTCGGCTGGATCTTCTGGTGCTTTGCGCTCTTCATTCTCGCCTGCGGAACGACGCATTTCTTCGCGATCTGGACGCTGTTCGTGCCCGATTACGGTGCGGAGGCACTGGTGAAGATCCTGACGGCCGTGATCTCGCTCGCCACCGCGGCGACGTTGTGGCCCCTCCTGCCCCGGGCGCTCGCCCTGCCCTCGCCGGAGGAGTTGCGGCGGATGAATGCGGCGCTGACCGCCCGAATCACCGAGCGCGACGCGGCCCTGGACGCGCTGCGCCTCGCCATCGACGAGCGCGAGCGGGCGGAGGCCATGCTGCGGCAATCCCAGAAGATGGAGGCGATCGGCCAGTTCACGGGCGGGGTCGCGCACGACTTCAACAACCTGCTCGGCGTGATCATCGGCAACCTCGAACGCCTCCAGCGGCTGCTCCCGGGCAACGCTGCGGCCGAGAAGCCGCTGCAGAGCGCGATGGAGGGCGCCGAGCGCGCGGCCGGGCTGGTGCGCGACCTTCTCGCCTTCGCCCGCCAGCAGCCCCTCGTCCCGACCCGGGTCGACGCCAACCATCTCGTGCGCTGCATGCTGGACCTCATCGAGGGCGCCCTGTCGCCGTCCGGGCGCCTCGTGGTCGATCTCGAGCCCGATCTCTGGCCCACCTGCGTCGACCGCAACCAGCTCGAGAGCGTGGTGCTCAACCTCGCGGTCAATGCGCGGGACGCCATGGAGCCGGACGGGACCTTCACGGTCGCGACGCGCAATCTCGCGCGGGAGGCCGCGCGGGCGCAGCCGCCGCTGCAGGACATCGATTACGTGCACTTGCGCTTCAGCGATACCGGCCGCGGCATGGCGCCGGAGGTGGCCGAGCGGGCGATCGAACCCTTCTTCACCACCAAGCCGGTGGGCCGCGGGACGGGGCTCGGCCTGAGTCAGGTCTTCGGGTTCGTGAAGCAGTCCGGCGGCCACCTCGCCCTGCACAGCCGCCCGGGTGCGGGGACGACGATCGACGTCTATCTGCCGCGGGAGAACGCGGCTCCGCCGCGGGCGGCCGCGCTTTCCGAGCCGTCCGCGGAGCCGATAGGATCGATGTTCATGACCGCGAGGCTGGCGTGACATGGATGGCGGGCAGGTGGAGACCGTGCTGGTGGTGGAGGACGAGCTCCTCCTGCTCGACCTCGTCACGGCGGAGCTGGAGGATGCGGGGCTGACGGTGCATCAGGCCGCCTCCGCCGATGCGGCCCTCGAGATGCTGGCCACCGACTTGGCCGTCGACGTGCTGTTCACGGATATCCGCCTGCCCGGCCCGATCGACGGCTGGGCGCTCGCCGAGGAGGCCTTGCGGCTGCGGCCGCGGCTGAAGGTTATCTACGCGACCGGCTTCAGCGGCGACGCGCCGCGTCTCGCCCCGGGCAGCCTGTTCTTCAACAAGCCCTACCGCCCCTCGGCGATCATCTCGGCGATCGAGACGTTCCGCAGCCAGGCCGGGGCTCCCGACCGCTGACCGCCCCTCCGAACCGCGCCGCCCGGTCATGGCCGGTCAAGCCACCGGCTCGCGATGCCCGAAAGGAGCAGGTCCGTGATCGGCCGGCCCGCGACCGAAATCCAGTCACGAGCACCTCGGGCGGCATCGTTTCCGGCTCGGCCGTGGCAGCATCGCGAGATAAATCGCACACAATCCAAAGCATTGACATCCCGTCGACCATTGGGTCAGGTGGCGGCTCTGACGCCAGCCGTGACGTGTTCCCAGCCGGTGCCGTGGTGACGGGATGAGCTGGATAATGGCAGTGGGGCGCGCCGGGACGACGGCGTCGATCGCGACGTCTCTCGACCGCGCCGGACGGGCGCGCCGGTCGATCCGCGCGATCATCCAGCCGGGCGCCACCGGCATCGGCGCCCTCTGCGCCGGGGCGCCGTTCCCGGCCCTGGCCGCCCCGGCAGCGGGACCGTGGGACGGAGCGGTGCTCCTCGCCGGAGGCGCCGCAGCCGCCCTCGCGGTCGGGGCGGTGCTTCTCGTCCGGCAGGTGCAGCGGCGCAGGCGGGACGCCGGCCCCGCCCGGGACGACCCGGACGCGGATCCCGAGGCGCAGCGCCGCGCCCTCGCGGAGGCTGACCGGACCGCCTCGCTCCTCGGCAAGACCCTCGACTGCATGGACCAGGGGGTGATCCTCGTCGGGCCGGACCGCACCGTGCAGGTGGTGAACCGGCGCGCGCGCGAGTGGCTCGGCCTGTCCGACGCCTTCATCGCCGCCCGGCCGAGCTACCGCGCCCTGCGCGCGCAGGCCCGGCGCAGCCCGCATTGGGGCGCGCTCGTCATGGACACGCCCCTGCACCTCTCGGAGGACGACCCGGAGGCGACGCTCACCGTGGCCGAACGGCGCACCGCCGAGGGCATGGTTCTGGAGATCCGCACGGTCCGCACCGAGGACGGTGGCCTGATCCAGACGCTGACCGACATTACCGACCGGCGCAGCGCGGAGGACCGCTACCGGCTGCTCGCCGAGAATGCCACCGACCTGATCTCGCTGCGGCCGATCCGCGGCGGCAAGCAGGTCTACGTCTCGCCCTCCTCGCGGGCGGTCGTGGGCTGGGAGCCCGAGGAGTTCAAGCAGCTCTCGATCCACCAGCGGCTCCATCCGGACGATGTGGAGCGCATGCAGCGCGAGGCGGCCGGCGCCCGGCCGGGGGTCCCCCGGCGGACCAGCGAGTACCGCCTGCGGCACAAATCCGGCCACTACATCTGGGTCGAGTCGACGCTGCTCCTCACCAAGCCCGGCACGCCGGAGGAGGCGCTGATCGTCGCCTCGCGCGACGTCACCGCCCGGCGGGCGGCCGACGCGGCCCTGCGCGAGAGCGAGGCGCGCCACCGCCTCCTCGCCGAGCGGACGGGCGACATCATCGCGCGGGCCGACCTCGACGGGACCCTGCGCTACCTCTCGCCGGCCGTGGAGCGGGTGACGGGCTACCCGGCCGACGCCCTGCTCGGCCGCTCAGCCATGGCGCTGGTGCCCCCCCGCGAGCGCCGCCTCGTGCTCCACCGCTACGCCTGGCTGGTGGCCGACGGGCCGGGCGCGCGGGCGAAGTTCGAGTACCGGGTGCGCCACCGGCTCGGCCACGACGTCTGGCTCGAAGTGAACCCGACCGTGCTCTACGACGAGGCCACCGGCGCACCCCTCGGCTTCGTCGACGTGGCGCGCGACGTCACCGCCCGCCGGGCGGTCGACGCGGAACTCGCCGCCGCGCGCGAGCAGGCCGAGGCCGCACGCATCCAGGCGGAGCATGCGAGCCAGGCGAAGACCGACTTCCTGGCCTCGATGAGCCACGAGATCCGCACGCCGCTGAGCAGCGTGATCGGCTATACGGAGATGCTCCTCGACGACGCGGACCTGACGGAGAGCCAGCGCCTGCAGGCCTCCCGGATCCGCTCGGCGGGGTCCGCCTTGCTGACGGTCGTCGACGACATCCTCGATTTCTCGAAGATCGAGGCCGGCGAGGTCGATCTCGACCTGACGCCCTTCGCCCTCGACGGCCTGATCGAGAACGCCGTTGCCATCGTGCGCCAGCTCGCCGAGCGCAAGGGGCTGGAGATCCGCGTGGATCTCGATCCCGCCCTGCCGCGGAACCTGGTCGGCGACCAGAGCCGCCTGCGGCAGATCCTGCTCAACTTCCTCAACAACGCCCTGAAGTTCACGCGCCGCGGCCACGTCGTCCTCGCGGTGGCGCGATCCGGCGTGGCCGAGGCCGGCTGGCCGATCCGCTTCTCGGTGACGGATACGGGCATCGGCATCGCCCCCGAGCAGCAGGCCCGCCTGTTCAAGCGGTTCAGCCAGGTGGACGGCTCGATCCGGCGGGAATTCGGCGGCACCGGGCTCGGCCTCGCCATCTCCAAGATGCTGATCGAGCTGATGGGCGGCGCGATCGGCGTGGTGAGCACGCCCGGCGAGGGGTCGACCTTCTGGTTCGAGGTGCTGCTGCCCGAGGCGAGCACCGCTCCCCTCCCGGCCAAGGTGCCCCTGGCACGCCCGGCACGGCCGGGGCGGATCCTCCTGGTGGAGGATCTGATCGTCAATCAGGACCTCGCCCGCGCGGTGCTGGAGCGCGCCGGCCACGCGGTCGACATCGCCAATGACGGGCTGGAGGCCATCGCGGCCGTCCAGGCCAAGCCCTACGACCTCGTGCTGATGGACGTGCAGATGCCGGGAATGGACGGCGTCACGGCCACCCGGCACATCCGCGCCCTCGCCCAGCCCGTGGCGCACATCCCGATCATCGCCATGACGGCGAACGTCCTGCCGGCGCAGGTGAGCGAGTTCCTGGCGGCCGGCATGAACGACCATCTGAGCAAGCCGTTCCGGCGCGACGAGCTGCAGGCCGCGATTGACCGCTGGATCGGCGCCCCGGCTGAGCCGCCGCGGCACGCGGCCGAGGCCGCGCTGCCGGTCGACCGCCGCATCTACGACGACGTCGTGGGCCTGCTCGGCCCCGACCGGCTCACCTACTTCCTGGACGAACTCGCCCGCGAGATCCGCGACCGCCTGAGCGATTCCCGCCTCTCGGCCGACGATCCGCAGCGTCTCGCCCAGGATGCCCACAGCCTCGTCGCCTCCACGGGCACGCTCGGCTTCTCGGAACTCTCCGGCCTCTGCAAGCAGCTGGAGGTGGCCTGCCAGACCGGCACCGCCGACGACCTCATCGCCGCCGTGCGGGCGAGCCGCGACCGGGCTCTCGGGGAGATCGAGCGCCTGCGGCCCGCCGCGTGAGGCCGGCCGGGGGGAGCAGCGCCGCGGCAGAATTGCTCGATGCGATCCCGCCAATGTGGTTGATGTCGCATCATACGGTTTCCGGATGATCGCTTCGCGATGCGGAAACCGGCCTCGCTCAGGCGCCGCGCGGGCTCGTGATACGGTTTCCGAAAGTGATCGTCCGGAAACCGTATCATTCGCCGAACCTGTCGCCGGTTCGGCGAATGATGCTTAGCGCTCCTCGATCGTGAGCTTCTGGAAGCCGCGCGCGGCGAGCTTCGGCCGCTTGGCGCTGAGGATGCGGGAATTCACGCCCGTCCAGCCGATCTCGCCCGAGAGCCGGCCGTACTCGATCTTGGGGCAGCGGTTCATCACCACGGTGACGCCCCTCGCCTCCGCCCTCGCCGCCGCCGCGTCGTTGCGCACGCCGAGCTGCATCCAGATGACCTTCGGCAGCGGATCGAGCGCCAGCGCCTCGTCGACGAGGGGACCGGCGGCCTCCGAGTTGCGGAAGATCTCGACCATGTCCACGGGCCGGCCGATCTCCGCCAACCGGCCGGCGACGCGGCGCCCGAGCAGTTCCTGGCCGGCGAGGCCCGGATTGACCGGAATGACGTCGTAGCCGCGCTCCAGCAGGTACTTGGTGACGATCCAGCTCGGCCGGGCCGGGCTCGCGGAGGCGCCCACGAGGGCGATCGAGCGCACGGAGCGCAGGAGCCGGCGCAGAACCTCGGTGCCGTAGTCGTCGTGGCGGGCGGGATCGTAGGGGGCGGTCATCGGCGGTCCAGGATTGGCGGAGAGGGATTCGGGCGCTCAGGCCTTCCGGTTCAGGAAGGCGGCGATCCCCTCCTCGGCGGCGCGGGCCAGCATGTTCTCGGTCATCACCCGGCCCGCATGGGCGTAGGCCTCGGCGAGCGGCATCTCGATCTGCTCGTAGAAGGCGCGCTTGCCGACCCGCACCGTGTAGGCGCTGCGGGCGGCGATCCCGGCGGCGAGCGCCTGCGCCTCCGCGAGCGCCGTGCCGGCCCGGACCACCCGGTTGACGAGCCCGAGCGCCCGCGCCTCCTCCGCCTCCACCATCTCGGCAGTGAGCAGCATCGCCATCGCGGCCTTGCGCGAGAGGTTGCGCGAGAGCGCCACCATCGGCGTCGAGCAGAACAGCCCGATCTGCACGCCCGGCGTCGCGAAGCGCGACTCCTCGCCGGCCACCGCGAGGTCGCAGCTCGCCACGAGCTGGCAGCCGGCGGCGGTCGCCACGCCCTCCACCGCCGCGATCACCGGCTGCGGCAGGGCCGGGATCGCCATCATCACCTGCGAGCAGAGATCGAACAGCGCGGCGAAGCGCGCCGCGCCCCGGTCCGGCTCGGCCCGGTAGGCGGTCATCTCCTTGAGGTCGTGGCCCGCACAGAAGGCCGGCCCGTCGGCGGCCAGCACCACGACACGGACCGTCTCGTCCGCGGCGAGCCGGGCGAACTCCTCCCGCAAGGCGCTCAGCAGCGCCATCGAGAGGGCGTTGCGGGCCCGCGGACGGTTCAGCGTCAGGGTGGCGACGCCTTCATGGTCGCGGCGGGTGAGCAGGGCGGTTTCGTCCATCGCGGGCTCCGAGGCAGGGCGCCCATTGTCGGGCGGCCGGCGGCGTGCTGCAAGGCGGACGGGAGCCAGACCAACGCGCCAGACGGGCCCGGAGCCGATGCCGACAGAAACGACGATGAGCCGCGAGGCGGTGAGCGCCTTCCTCGACGAGGTGTTTCCGCAGCTCCACCATGGCGGCCCGGGGCCGGTGATCGAGGCGGTGGGACCGCTCACCGCCACCATGCGCCTGCCCTATCACGAGCGGCACCTGCGGCCGGGCGGCACCCTCTCCGGGCCCGCCATGATGATGCTGGCCGACGTCGCGCTCTATGCGGCGATCCTCGCCAATCTCGGCCCGGTGGCGCTCGCGGTGACCACCAACCTCTCCTTCAACTTCATGCGCAAGCCCGGCCCCGGCGACCTGATCGGCGAGGCCCGCCTGATGAAGCTCGGCCGCCAGCTCGCGGTCGGCGAGGTGCTGATCCGCAGCGACGGTGCGGAGGATCTCGTCTGCCATGCCACCGGCACCTATGCGATCCCACCGCGCAAAAACTAGCGGTATCATACTACCTCAATAGCGAAACCATTCGGATCTCTCGACTTTTTCGCGGCTATCCCCGCAGGGAGGCGATTGACGGACGCGACCGCCTCGCGTAGACAGCCGCCATCGCCGCTGCGCGCCAAGCGCGGCGGCGTCCTGTTTCTGAAGAAAGTTCTCGGGATTCCAGCGCGATGAAGACGTTTTCGCTGAAGCCCGCCGACGTCGAGAAGAAGTGGGTGATCATCGACGCCGAGGGCCTCGTGGTGGGCCGCCTCGCTTCGATCATCGCGATGCGTCTGCGGGGCAAGCACAAGGCCCAGTACACGCCCCACGTCGATTGCGGCGACAACGTGATTGTCATCAATGCGGACAAGGTGAAGTTCACCGGCCGCAAGTACAATCAGAAGGTGTACTACCACCATACCGGCTATCCGGGCGGCATCAAGGAGCGCTCGGCGAAGTTCATCCTCGAGGGCCGGTTCCCCGAGCGCGTGGTCGAGAAGGCCGTGGAGCGCATGCTGCCGCGCGGGCCGCTGTTCCGGCAGATCCTCGGCAACCTTCGGGTCTACAAGGGCTCGGAGCACCCCCACGCCGCCCAGCAGCCGGAGACGCTCGACGTCGCCGCTCTCAACCGCAAGAACGTGAGCGCGTAAGATGGCGACCCTTCAGTCCCTCGCCGATCTCGGCCAGGCCAACAAGGCGGCTCTCGCCTCGGCCGAATCCGAAGCCCCGGTCCACGTCCAGAAGCTGGACGCCCAGGGCCGTGCCTATGCCACCGGCAAGCGCAAGGACGCGATCGCCCGCGTCTGGATCAAGCCCGGCGCCGGCGTCATCACGGTCAACAGCCGTCCGCTGGACACCTACTTCGCCCGCCCGGTGCTGCGGATGCTGCTGCAGCAGCCGCTCCAGATCGCCAACCGCGTCGACCAGTACGACATCGTCGTGACGGTGAGCGGCGGCGGCCTCTCGGGCCAAGCCGGCGCGGTGCGCCACGGCCTCGCCAAGGCGCTGACCTACTTCGAGCCGGAGCTGCGCTCGCCCCTGAAGCGCGAAGGCTTCCTCACCCGCGACCCGCGCGTCGTGGAGCGCAAGAAGTACGGCCGCAAGAAGGCCCGTCGCAGCTTCCAGTTCTCGAAGCGCTGATCGGCCTCTCACAGGTCTGGACGAACGAAGGGCGGCCCGGTCTCCGGGCCGCCCTTTTCCGTGTTCGCCCGATATCTGCGGGAAGGACCCGCCCCGAAGCCTCGTACGGTTTCCGATTGATCGCGTGGCGATGGCTGCGCCCTCGCTTTCGCGATGCGGAAAGCCGGCTTCGCTCAAGGCGGGCGCGGAGCCCTGCGCCGCGCGGGCGGGTGATGCGCTTTCCGGACGCGATCGTCGGGAAGCCGTATCATTCACCGGTCCTCGTGCCGGGGATGGCCGCGGGCCCGCCTGCCATCCGCGGCCGGAGCCATGTGGGAGCATGACCCGGCGCGCGGATCGATCGTCACGCCGGGACCAGCGTGCCCTTGACCGCCCGGGCGAGTTCCTTCGGCGCCGGGGCATCGGGTCGCCCGACCACCTCGATGCGGGATCCGGCCACCTGCCGGGAGGCCCAGTCGCCGACCATCTCCAGGCAGGTATGGTCGATGTGGCGCAGGTCGTCGGCGGCGATGCGGATCGGCCGGCCGCCGGGCGCCTGCTCCAGGGCCTCCGTCAGCTTGGGCAGCTGGAGGAAGGTGGCCGACCCCGACAGGCGCAGCTCCGGCACCGGGGCGGCCTGCTGCGGCGGCTCGATTCGCAAGAGGCCCTTGCGCAGGATCGGCGGCAGGACCTGAAGCAGGCTCAGGACGAGGCCGGTGAGCACGCCGGTCAGCAGGTCGGTGGCCACCACCATCACCAGCGTGACGAGCCAGATCCCCGCCGGCACCAGGCCGTAGCGCGCCTTGAGGTGCAGCGCGTGGGCCGGACTCGCGAGCCGCCAGCCGGTCACGACCAGGATGCCGGCGAGCGCGGCGGTCGGCACGAGCTGGAGGATGCCCGGCAGCACGGCCACGAAGGCGAGGATCCAGAGGCCGTGCAGCACCGTCGAGGCCCGGCTGCGCGCGCCCGCCTGCACGTTGGCGGAGGAGCGCACGATGACGCCGGTCATCGGCAGGCCGCCGAGAAGCCCGCACAGCACGTTGCCGATGCCCTGCGCGCCGAGTTCCCGGTTGTACTGCGTGCGCGGCCCGTCATGCATCCGGTCGACCGCCGCCGCGGAGAGCAGGCTCTCGGCGCTCGCGATCACCGCCAGGGTGAGCACGGCGGCGATGATGCCGGGCTCCGCGAGCCGGCTCCAATCCCCCGCCGCCGGCAGGGCGAGGGTCGAGAGGATGGCGTCCGGCACCTCGACCCGCTTCACCGCGAGGCCGCCCAGGGAGGCGGCCAGCGTCCCGGCGAGCACGCCGATGAGGGCGCCGGGGACGAGACGCAGCCGCGCGGGCCGCACCGTCTCCCAGCCGATCATCCCCACGATGGTGACGAGCCCGACGAGGTTCGCCGCGAAGCTCGGGCTCCCGTTGTCGAGATCGAAGAACGCCTCGGGGATCGCCTGCAGGTTCTCCAGGCCGCTCGCGCGCGGGGACCCGTCGGAGATGACGTGGAGCTGCGCGAGCACGATCAGCACGCCGATGCCCGCGAGCATGCCGTGGACGACGGCGGGCGAGATCGCCCGGAACCACCCGCCCACCCGCATCAGCCCGGCGGCGATCTGGATCACGCCGGCCGCGACCAGGACCGGGCCGAGCATGCCGAGCCCATGCGTGCGCACGAACTCGAACACGATGACGGCGAGGCCCGCCGCCGGGCCGCTCACCTGGAGCGGCGAGCCCGCGAGGAGCCCGACCACGATTCCGCCGACGATGCCGGTGATGAGCCCCCGCTCGGGCGGAACACCCGAGGCGAGCGCGATGCCCATGCAGAGGGGCAGCGCGACCAGGAAGACGACGAAGGAGGCGGGCAGGTCCCGCGCGAGGGAGGCCGGCAGCAGCCGCGTCATCCGGCTCATTCCGCCGCGCGCGGGAGCGGGGCGGCGGCCCGCGCCTCGGGCGCGGCGGCGACCGGGATGGCGTCGCCCGTCGTGTCGAAGGGGACGAAGCGCCGGATCTCGCCGTCATAGGCGAGGAGTTCGCCGGTCTCGATGGCGAAGAACCAGCCGTGCAGCCGCACCTCGCCCTTGGCCATCGCCGCCGCCACGCTCGGATGCGTGCGCAGGTGCTGGAGCTGCACGACCACGTTCTCCATGGCCAGCGCCCTGAGGCGGGTGGTGCCGTCGATGTCCGGCGGATAGGCCTCGCAGACGATCCGCTCCGCCGCGCAGCTGTGGCGCAGCCACGCCGCCACGCTCGGCATCGCCTCGAGCGCCTTCGGCTGCATCAGGCCCTTCATGGCGCCGCAATCGGAATGGCCGCAGATGACGATGTCGCGCACGCCGAGGGCCACCACCGCGTACTCGATCGCCGAGGACACGCCGCCGTTCTGCTGGGTGAAGGGCGGCACGATGTTGCCGGCGTTGCGGCAGACGAAGAGTTCGCCCGGACCGGTCTGGGTGATGTGCTCCGGCGCGACCCGGGAATCCGCGCAGGCGATGATCAGCGCCTTGGGCTGCTGACCGTCGCGGACCAGCCGCTCGTACATCTGCTGCTGGCCGGGGAAGATGCTGTCGCGGAAGGTGGTGATGCCCTGGATGATGCTGTCCATGAATGGATCCTCGCCGAGTTCGATGGGATGGGTGGTGATGGCGGTGGTCCCGGCGGCGTGGCCGCACGGGGACGCGCGCACGGGCTCGTGCGCCAGCAAAGCGTGGTCAGGTCTGGGACGGTTAAGGGGAGGCGCCGGCGCCGGCGCGATGCCGGTCCTCCGTCCGCGATTCAGCGTGAGCTGGTCCAGCGGGACTCGGCCGGGCGGTTCGCGGTGAGCGGCAGCGTGCCTCCATCCGGTAGCATCGGCTGGCCGAGGATCTGCCCGCTGCCCCGGCGCGGCGCATGGAGCGAGCGTGGATCGTTGACATAGGTGCTCATCAGCGCCCCTCCGGCCGCCTGACGGCTGCCGTCGGCCGCCAGCGCCGGAGAGGAAGCTGCGATGATTCCGACGATGAACGGACCTACTACGATCTCTTGCACGCATTCATCCTTTCAATGTTGTGATTTTGGAGCGGCGCGAGGCCGAATATCGCGCCAATGTGGAAACTAGGGAGCGTTCTTCTTTCGACATGTGCGGTGGCGCACGCGGATGATCCGGCGATTTAATCCCGGATGAGCCTCACGTTTGCGTCAGGAGGCCCGGAGAACCGGGGGCGGGCCGGGGCCCCGCGCCGGGCTTGACCCGCGCACCCAACGGCTTAGGTCGCATGGGTGGCCTCGCCGCCCACCTCTGGAGAGCTTCACGCGCATGGGCCGTATCGCCGCGATGGTCCGTCATCCTGCCGCCCTGCGGCGGCTCCTTGCCGCGGGCGGCCTCGCGCTGGCGGCAGCGGGCGGGCCGGCAGGGGCGATCGAAGGCGGGATGCCCGCCGGGCCCCGCGATGCCGTCGCCCGCGCCACGGTGGCGCTCGGCACCGTCAACCAGTCCGGCGACGACATTCAGGTCACGCGCTGCTCGGGCGTGCTCATCGGGCGCGATCTGGTCCTGACCGCCGCGCATTGCGTCGGCGAGAATCCTCTCGGCGCGGTGGCGGTGTTCTATCGCGGCAGCCGGCCGGTCGGCCCGGTCTACCGGGCCGCCGCGGTGTCGCGCTTCGCGGTGGACCGGGATGCGGCGGAGGCGGGCGACCTCGGCATCAACCTCGCGGCGCTCTCCCTCGACATCGCCGTGGTGCGGCTCGCCAAGCCGGTGCCGGATCGGGCGCCCGTGCCGGTGACCCGCGGCCCCCGCCGCCTGCCCGGCCGCCTGCTCATCGCCGGGGTCGGCCTCTCGGGCGGCAAGCCCGGCACGCTCAAGACCGCGCGCCTGACGCCGCTCGCGGTCACGGAGAGCGGCCTGACCTTCGCGCGGGCGGAAGGGGCGCTCGTCTGCGTCGGCGATTCCGGCGGCCCGGTCGTCACCGCGGGCGGCGCGCGCCTGTGGGGGGTGGCGAGCGCGGTCATCACCTCGGATCCGCCCTGCGGCAGCCTCGTGGTGATCGCGCCGGCCGCCCGGCGCTGACCGTCATACGATTTCCGCCGCACGGGCCCGGGATCCGAAATCCCGGAAGTCGTCGTCCGGCTTTCGGATCAGTCCGCCTCGCCCTCCGCCGGCTCCGGCAACGCCATCACCCGCGGCGGATGGCCGGTGGATTCCAGGAAGCGGATCAGGTCGCCCGGCGCGATCGCCGTGGTGGCGGCGTTGTGGAGCGGGTGGAAGTTGACCGGGTCGCGCGCCATCAGGTTCGCGTCGAGGATCACGCTGACCTGGCCCTCGCGATCGTTGATCACGCCGAAGGGCGTCACAGAGCCCGGCCGCACGCCGAGCACGGCGAAGAGCAGCTCCGCCGAGCCGAAGGAGAGGCGGCCGGTGGCACCGATCGTCCCGTGCAGGCGCTTGAGGTCGATGCGGGCCTCGGCCTCCGCGACGACCAGGAACAGCCGGCCGCGCTTGTCCTTCAGGAAGAGGTTCTTCGAGTGGCCGCCCGGCAGGCCCGCCTTCAGGTCGCGGGATTCCGCCACCGTGTGGACGGGCCGGTGCTCCGTCGTGCGCACCGGGATGCCGAGATCGGACAGGGAGGCGAGAAGATCCTCGGGGCTCGCGGGATTCATGCGGCGAGGTGACGGGCGAGCGCGGCCGGATCGACGTTGCCGCCGGACAGGATGATGCCGACGCGCAGGCCCGCGACCGGAACCGCGCCCTCGAACGCCGCCGCGGCGGCAAGGCAGCCGGTCGGCTCGACCACGAGCTTCATCCGCTCCACGAAGAAGCGCATGGAAGCGACGAGGGCCGCGTCCGGCACCGTGACGATGCCGGTGACCTCGCGGCGGATGATCGGGAAGGTGTGCTGGCCGAGATGAGTGGTGAGCGCGCCGTCCGCGATCGAGACCGGCACGGGGATGCGCACGATCTCCCCCTTGGCGAGCGACATCTGGCCGTCGTTGCCCGCCTCCGGCTCGACCCCGTAGATCGCCGCCTCCGGGGCGAGCGCGCGGGCCACGAGGAGCGAGCCGGCCAGGAGACCGCCGCCGCCGAGGCAGACCAGGATCACGTCGAGGGGGCCGGTCTCCTCGATGAGTTCCTTCACGGCCGTGCCCTGCCCGGCGATCACCTCCGGATGGTCGTAGGGTGGGATCATGGTCAGGCCGCGCTCCTCCGCGAGCCGCCGGCTCACCGCCTCGCGATCCTCGGCGTAGCGGTCGTAGCGCACCACCTCGGCGCCGTAGCCCTCCGTCGCCGCGACCTTGATGGCGGGGGCGTCGTGCGGCATCACGATTACGGTCGGGGCGCCCTGGAGCGCGCCCGCATAGGCGATGGCCTGCGCGTGGTTGCCCGACGAGAAGGCGAGCACGCCGCGCCGCCGCTCGGCCGCGGAGAGCGCCGCGATGGCGTTGTAGGCGCCCCGGAACTTGAAGGCCCCCGCGCGCTGCAAGGCCTCCGCCTTGAAGAACAGCTTGGCGCCCGTCCGCGCATCGGCGGTGCGGGAGGTGAGCACGGGCGTGCGGTGGGCGACCCCGTCAAGGCGGCGGGCGGCCGCCTCGACATCGGCGTAGGAGACGGTCATCAGCGGTGCCCGAAGCTCGGCTTGCGCTTCTCGAGGAAGGCCGCCATGCCCTCCTTCTGGTCGGCGGTGGCGAAGAGGCCGTAGAAGACGCCGCGCTCGTAGCGCACGCCCTCGGCGAGAGTGGTCTCGTCGGCGCGGTTGACGCAGTCCTTGGCCACCATCACGGCGGGCAGCGACATCGACGCGATGGTCTCGGCACTCCGCCACGCCTCGGCGAGGAGATCGGCGGCGGGGACGATCCGGGCGACGAGGCCGGCGCGCTCGGCCTCCGCCGCGTCCATCAGCCGGCCGGTGAGGCACAGCTCCATCGCCTTGGCCTTGCCGACCGCCCGGGTGAGCCGCTGCGTGCCCCCCGCCCCCGGGATCACCCCGAGCTTGATCTCCGGCTGGCCGAACTTGGCGGTGTCGGCCGCGAGGATGAAGTCGCACATCATGGCGAGTTCGCAGCCGCCGCCGAGGGCGTAGCCCGCCACCGCGGCGATGATCGGCTTGCGCTTGCGCCCGACCTTGTCCCACTCGGCGAAGGGATCGGCGACGTAGAATTCCGGATGGGTGCGGTCGCGCATCTCGGCGATGTCGGCGCCGGCCGCGAAGGCCTTCTCGGATCCGGTGAGGATGATGCAGCCGATGCCGTCGTCGCGCTCGAACCCGTCGAGGGCGTGGTTGAGTTCGGCGATCAGCGGCCCGCAGAGCGCGTTGAGCTGCGCCGGCCGATGCAGGGTGACGAGGGCGACCCGCCCCCGCGTCTCGACCCGAATGTTCTCGTATTCCATCGTGGCTCCTCCCGCATCTCTCCCCACCTCTGGCTAGAAGAGCCGGCGCGCCACGGCAAGGCTCAAGCGGGCGGCGGCGGATCGGGCGCCTCGACCACCTGCTCGCGCTGGAGCTGGAGGGCGACGAACCAGCACAGGGAGGCCCAGGCGGCGCCGATGCACCAGCCGGCCAGCACGTCGCTCGGCCAATGCACCCCGAGATAGATCCGGCTGATTCCGACGAGGAGCGTCGTCACCACGCCGAGGGCCAGCACGAAGGCCTTGACGCGCCGCCCCCGCGAGATGCGGGCGAGCAGGATCGCCAGGGTGAGATAGGCCACCGCCGACAGCATGGCGTGGCCGCTCGGGAAGCTCGCCGTGAAGGTCTCCATGCCGTGGGGCACGAGATCCGGCCGCGGGCGCTGGAAGAACAGCTTGAGCACCGTCGAGAGGATCTCGCCGCCGCCCACCGAGGCCAGCACGAACAGGGCCGCGCGCCAGCGCCGCGTTCCCGCGAGGTAGAGCACCACGCAGGCCGTGACGTAGACGATGCCGAACACGCTGCCGAAGGCGGTGATGTCCCGCATGGTCTCGGGCAGCCAATCGGGCCCGATCGGCTGGGCGAGGTCGCCGGGCCGGCGCAAAGCCAGGAGCAGCTTCTCGTCGAGGCCCGAGGTGTCGCCCTCGGCGACCTCGCCCGCCACCTTGAAGAAGCCGAAGCCGAACAGGCTCACGGCGAGGAGTGAGGCGAGCGGGCCGACCTCGTTGAGGCGCAGGCGCCGCCACAGGGCGCCGGCGTGGCGGGGGATCGGCAGGCGGTCGAACCGGCTCATCGGGATCACGACTCCACGCCGAAGGAAAAACGGCCCCGGGCCTCCCAGGGTCCGCCGCAATACCGCCAGAGCAGGAGCCCGGTGGCAGTGAAGCGGAAGGGGGCGAAGGCCGCCGCGAGCCGCTCGTGCAGGGCCCGGGCGGTCTCGGGCGCGACCTTGTTCTGGATCGTCACGTGGGGTCGGAAGCCCTGACGGTCCTGCGGCGTGAGCCAGGGCGCGAAGACCCGCGCGAGCCGCCCGCGCAGGGACGCGACGGCGGGCGCGTCGAGGGTGTAGGCGACGCCGCGCCCGGTGAAGCGCAGGCCCGTCGCCGCGACCTCGGCGGGGGGCTCGCTGCGCACGAGCGCCGCCAGGGTCTCGGCGATGCCGCGCTCCTCCTCGCCCGGCAGGTGGTGGAACAGGGTGACGTGGGCCGGGATGCGGTTGAGCGCGGGCGGGAAATGCGCCCGGCGCTCCGCGTCGAACCGGGCGGCGGCGGTGTCGTCCATCGCGAGGGTGAGGATCAGGGGTGCGGTCGGCATCGTTGCTGCGAGATGGCGCGCGGACGAGGCTTGTCCATCCGGCGCTGTTCAGGCGCCGCTCCGCCCGCTACAGCGCCGCCATGACCCATCGCAGCAACGCGGTCCATGTCGGGCGGGACGGCTGGCTCTTCCTCGTCGGCGGCACCAACCAGGTGCTCCGCCAGTACCGGGCGACCCCGCTCGCGGCCTGGCGCCTGTGGCGCTGGCGGCGGCTGATCGAGCGGCGCGCAAGCCGCGCGGCGGCGCTCGGGCTTCGCTTCCATCAGGTCGTGGTGCCGGAGAAGATCAGCATCTACGAGGACCGGCTCGACGGGATCGCGGTCGATCCCGCCCTCTCGCCGGCCCGCCGGCTCGGGTTGCGCATGGCGCGCTCGCCCGCCGCGGGCTGCTGGATCGACCTCGTCGGGCCGATGCGCGCCGCGCGGGGCGAAGACCGGCCGCTCTACCTGCGCACGGATACGCACTGGACCGAGCGGGGCTGCCAGCTCGCCTATGCGGAGATCATGCGCGGGCTCGGCGCCACCCCGCGCCCGGACCTCGCCGAGCGGCCCTACCAGGATACCGCGGCGGTGCTCGATCTCGGGCAGAAGCTGGCCTCGCGGCCGGTGGAGACGGCGCGCATGGTCCAGTACCAGCGCGACGCGAGCCGGGTCGAGGCGAACGCCCTCCTCGAGACCTTCGAGGCGCAGGGCCGCGCCATGGAGCTGCATGTCGGCGCCCGGGCGGTGTTCCGCAACGAGGGGCCGCAGGCCGATCCGCGACGGCTGGTGCTGTTCGGCGATTCCTGCGCGCATTTCGGCGGCTTCTTCCTCACCGGCCTCCTCGCCGAGAGCTTTCGCGAGGTGCATTTCGTGTGGTCGGCGAGCATCGACTGGGGCTATGTCGAGCGGGTGCGCCCGCACCTGCTCCTGGTGGAGATGGCCGAGCGCTTCCTCGGCCGACTCCCCGACGACCGCTTCGACAGCGAGGCCTTCGCACGGGAGAAGCTGAAGGCCGCGGGGGCGTGAGCGCTGGCAAAGCCCGCCCGCCGTTCCATCTCCCCCGGGATCTCAGGAGGCGCGCATGGGGCTGCTCGTCAACGGCGTCTGGCAGGACCGCTGGTACGACACCAAGGAGACCGGCGGACGGTTCGTCCGCAAGGATTCCGCCTTCCGCCACTGGGTGACGGCGGACGGGGCGCCCGGCCCTTCCGGCGACGGCGGCTTCCCGGCGGAAGCCGGGCGCTACCACCTCTACGTCTCCCTCGCCTGCCCCTGGGCCCACCGCACCCTGATCGTGCGCGCCCTGAAGGGGCTGGAAGAGGCGATCTCGGTGAGCGTGGTCGATCCGCACATGGGCGCGGAGGGCTGGGTGTTCGGCGACACGCCGGGCGCCGGCCCCGACACCCTGAACGGCGCCCGTCGCCTCTCCGAGGTCTACCTCAAGGCCGATCCGCATTATACCGGCCGCGTGACCGTGCCGGTGCTCTGGGACAAGCGCCGAAACACCATCGTCTCGAACGAATCCGCCGAGATCATCCGGATGCTCAACGGCGCCTTCGGCACGGCCGGACCCGACCTCTACCCGGCGGACCTGCGCGCCGGGATCGATGATCTCAATGCGCGCGTCTACGACCGGGTCAACAACGGCGTCTACAAGGCCGGCTTCGCGACCGCGCAGGACGCCTATGCGGAGGCGGTGAGCGCCCTGTTCGCGGAACTCGACGCCCTCGACGACCGGCTCGGCCGCGGGCGCTACCTCTTCGGCGCGCGCCTCACCGAGGCGGATATCCGCCTGTTCACCACGCTGGTCCGCTTCGATCCGGTCTATGTCGGGCACTTCAAGTGCAATCTGCGCCGGATCGCGGATTATCCGAACCTGTCGGGCTACCTGCGCGACCTCTACCAACACCCGGGCATCGCCCCGACCGTGAACCTGACGCACATCAAGCGGCACTATTACGAGAGCCACCCCACCATCAACCCGACCGGGATCGTGCCGCTGGGCCCCCTGCTCGACTACGACGCGCCGCACGGGCGGGCCGAGCGCTTTCCATCGGCATAGATCTCTGGTGAAGGGCCGGATCGTCGGCGCGGTGATCCGGCCGCTCCGCCACCTTCGATCGAGCAGGTTCTCGGTCTCCGGAGCGCCGGAGCCGAGCCGCTCCGCGCCCGGATGTAACCTTTGCGGCAGCGCGACGAATCGGCTCGTGCCAGAACCGGATGGCCGGCTCCCGTGTTGTCAGCAGTGACAGCAATGCGTCGCGGCCGCGACGCGGCGACTGGAGGTGAGGGACAGCCATGCGCGTCGTCGTCGACCTGAACCGCTGCCAAGCCTATGCCCAGTGCTGCTACGCGGCGCCGGACAGCTTCGTGCTGCACGGGAGCGAGGTGCTGGTCTACGATCCCGCCCCACCGGCAGAGCGCCGCCGGGAGATCGAGCGGGCCGTGCAGGCCTGCCCGGTGCGCGCCATCCTGCTGGAGGCCGGGCCGGAGGCGGAGGAGAACCGTGGCTGAGCCCGGGCACACCCTCATCGTCGGCGCCTCGCTCGCGGGCTTGCGCGCCGCCGAGGCCCTGCGGCGGGAGGGGCATCGCGGCCCCATCACCCTGGTGGGCGACGAGCCCCACCGGCCCTACGACCGGCCGCCCTTGTCGAAGCGCGTGCTCAGCGGCGAGGAACGACCCGACCGCACCACCCTGCCCTCGCATCCCGGCCTCGACCTCGCGTGGCGGCTCGGCGCCGCGGCGGTGGGGCTCGATCTCTCCGCCCGCGCGGTGGCGCTGGCCACGGGCGAGCGGATCGCCTTCGATACGCTGCTGATCGCCACCGGCACGCGGGCGCGCGCCTGGCCGAGGCCGGCGGAGGCGGCGCTGAAGGGCGTGCACGCCATCCGCAACCGCGACGATGCCGAGCGGCTGCGGGCGGCGCTCGCCGCCGGGCCGCGGCGGGTGCTGATCATCGGGGCGGGCTTCATCGGCTGCGAGGCGGCGGCCGCCTGCCGGACGATCGGGTTGCCGGTGACGCTGGTCGATCCCAACCCGGCGCCCCTCGCCGCGGTGCTCGGCACGGTGATCGGCCGCGTCGTCGCAGGAATGCTCGAAGGAGCGGGCGTCGATTACCGGCCCGCCACGCGGGTCGAGGCGCTGGAGGCGGATGCGGCGGGCCAGGTGCGCGCGGCGCATCTCGCCGGGGGCGGCATGGTCGCGGCGGATGTCGTCATCGTCGCCCTCGGGGCCGTGCGCAACACCGAGTGGCTCGCCGGATCCGGCGTCGCGGCGGATGCGGGCGGGGTGACCTGCGACGGGTTCTGCCGGGTGCTCGACGCGGCGGGGGAGCCCGTGGCGGGCGTGGCGGCGGCCGGCGACGTCGCGCGCTTTCCCCACCCGCTCGCTCCCGACGGCCCGGTCGCCTTCGAGCATTGGGGCCACGCCGTCGCGCAGGCCGCGCAGGCCGCCCGCACGCTGCTCGGCCGGCAGGAGGCGCCCTATGCGGAGATGCCGGCCTTCTGGTCGAGCCAGTTCGACGTGAACATCAAGTCGGTGGGGCTGACGAACCGCGCCGACAGCGTCGCGGTCACGCAGGGCAGCGTTGCCGAGCGGCGCTTCGTGGCGGCCTACGGCCGCGAGGGCCGCACGGTCGCGGCGGTCTCATTCGATTCCGCCCGCTGGCTGCCGGCCTACGCGGCGCAGATCGAGGCCGGCGCGCCCTTCCCGCCCATCCTCGGGGCCACCGACCAGGGCCGCGTCGCCCCGGTGGATCCCGGCTTCCCGTCCCATCCGGCGCGCGCGTGAGTGCCATGCCCGACCCGACCCTCTTCGCCCAGGTCAAGGACCCGGCGAACCGTCCGGACCCCTATCCGCTCTACAAGCGGCTGCGCGAGGCGCCGGTCGCCCCGCAGGACGACGGCAGCTACGTGGTGACCACCCATGCGGCGTTGCGGGCCCTGATCTTCGATCCGCGGCTCAGCTCGGAGGACCTGCCCTCCGCCTCGCATCCGCGCACCGGCAACCCGCTCAAGGACTGGATCATCAACCCGATCAAGGACCATGTGCGGACCAAGCACCGGCCCTTCATCTTCCGCGATCCGCCCGACCACGACGCCCTGCGCCGGCACGTGATGCGCGAGTTCACGCCCGCGCGCATCCGGGCCATGCACGGCCGGGTCGATGCCCTGGTGGAGGAGCTGCTGGACAAGCAGCGCGATGCGCGCGCGATCGACCTCGTGGACGATTTCTCCTACCCGCTGCCCGTGACGGTGATCTGCGAGCTGCTCGGCGTACCGCCCGAGGACGAGGCGCGCTTCCACGGCTGGGCGACGCAGCTCGCCACGGCCCTCGAACCCGATGCCCGCCACGACGAGGAGACGCTCGGCCGCAACATCGAGACCTTCGACGTGATCGCCGCCTACATGCAGGACCTCATCCGGGACAAGCGGCGGCACCCGAAGGACGATCTCCTCACCGGGCTCGCCACGAACGCGGACCCGAAGCTCGGCCGCATGGGCGATTACGACCTGATCGCGACCGCGATCCTGCTGCTGATCGCCGGGCACGAGACCACCGTGAACCTGATCACCAACGGCATGCTGACGCTCCTGCGCCACCCCGAGCATCTGGAGCGGCTGCGGACGGATCCCGAGATCGCCCCGCGGCTGATCGAGGAATTGCTGCGCTACGAGCCGCCGGTCCATTTCCGCACCCGCAAGGCGCTCGCCGCCATCGCGTTCGCCGGAACGACGATCCCGGAGGGCGCGCCGGTGGTGCTGCTCTTCGCCTCCGGCAGCCGCGATCCCGCCCGCTTCCCCGATCCCGACCGATTCGACCCGGACCGGGAGGACAACCAGCATTTCGGGTTCGGCGGCAGCCTGCATTTCTGCGTCGGCGCGCCGCTCGCGCGGCTGGAGGCGGAGGCCGCCCTCGTCGCCCTGGCGCGGAGGCTGCGCAATCCCCGGCTGATCGAGGATCCGCCGCCCTACCGGCCGGGCGCGTCGCTGCGCGGGCCGCAGCACCTGCGCCTCGCGATCGAGGGCGTCGAGATCGGCCGCTGAGGCGCCGGCCGTCGCCCTGCCTCACGCCTGATCCGGGATGCCGTTCGCCCAGGCGTCGAGCGCGCCCTCCTCCAGCCGCGCGCGGGCGTGGCGGTAGCCGATCTCCGCCACCAGCGCGTAGCTGCGCCACGCCCGCAGGTCGATGCCGGCGAGCGGCGGGCGCAGCACCGCCGTCGCGCGCTCCCGCGCCATGGCCGCCGAGGCATCGCTCGACACGGTGGCGGCGCGCAGCAGGATCTGGGCGATGCTCGGCATGGCCAGGGGCACGCCGAGCGCCCGGCGCAGCAGCCGCCCGCGCAATCCCCGCCGGGGCATGGTCTCGAGGGCGAGGTCGCTGGCCACGTCCACCGCCAGCACGGCCCCCCGGCCGAGGGCCGCCATGAGATCGGCCGGCAGGTTGTTCATGACGCCCCCATCCACCAGCACGCCCGCCGCGTCGAGGACGGGCGGCAGCAGGCCCGGAATGGCGATGCTGGCGCGCAGGGCCAGGGCCAGCGGTCCCTCGCGGTGGACCATCGCCGCGCCCGTGGTCAGGTTCGACGACACGCAGAAGAAGGGCAGCCGGAGATCCTCGATCCGGGTCTCGCCGAAATGCTGCGCGAGGCGCCGGTCGACCTTGACGCCGCGGGTGAGCGCGGTGAGCGGCAGCGTGTAGTCGTTGAGCGGCGATGTCTCGACGAAGGCCGCGACCGTGTGCGCGGCGATCTCCTCCGGATCCCAGCCCATGGCGAGGCTGGCCCCCGTGATCGCTCCCATGCTGGTGCCCGCCACGAGATCGACGGCGATGCCCGCCTCCGCGAGCGCGCGCATCACCCCGAGATGCGCGAAGCCCCGGGCGCCGCCCCCGCCGAGGACGAGCCCGCGCGCCCGGCCGCCGGCGATCCGGGCGATCCGAGCCACATCCGCCGCGAGGCCGGCCCGGGCCTGGAGCCGCAGGCTCACCGGCAGCGCCGTGACCTCCGCATCGAGGGGTCCCGGAGAGCGGGCATCGGCCGCGGTGACCACGACGAGATCCTGGCGCGTCCAGCCCGGCACCGGCATGGCGATGCGACCCGCAAGGTCTGCGCAGGCGGGCTGCGCGGGGCCCGCGAGCAGCAGGACGTGGTCCGCCCGGCGCAGGCAGAGACGGGCCCAGGCCGTGCCGGGCGCCTCGGCCGCGTAGACGACCTGATCGTGCGCGCTCTCCAGGACGTGGAACCACGTCTCGTCCGCGTCCTGAGGCCATTGCGGGAGCATGGCGGAGCGTCCCGGCAGAGCCGCCGCGAAGGCTTCCGCGAAGGCGGCGGCCGTCACGCCCTGCGTCACGCCGATCACCGCGAAGGTCAGCGGCGTGGCGATCCGCTGGGGCGCCGAGGCGCTGCGCAGCCGCGTCGCCAGGAGCCGCGCGAAGTAGAGCATCGTCGCCGGATGATGCGCCACGAGGTCGTCGAACGCCGCCTTCGACAGGCGCAGCAGGTAGGAATCGCGCAGAGCCGTCGCGGTGGCCGAGCGCGGCTCGCCCGAGAGCAGGGCCATCTCGCCTACGGTCTCGGGCGGGCGCACCCGCGCGACCGGCCGCGGCGTCCCGGTCACGGGATCGCGGGCGGAGATCCCGACCGCGCCGGAGACGAGGGCGTAGAGCGCGTCGGCGGGGGCGTCCTGCTCGAACAGCACCCGTCCGCCCGCCACCACGATCGGTTCGAGCCGCGCGCGCAGGGCAGCGGCCGTCGTCGCGTCGAGCGGCGCCAGGAACGGGATCTCCGGCTCAGGCGAGCCGCCCACGATGTCCATGCCGCCCCTCCCTGGCGCGGCCCCGCGCAAGCCCGCTTCGTTCCTTGCCGCCGCTGCGGCTGTTCATCGGCCTGCAGCGGGATCGATTACCGTCCCTGGGAACTCTGCTGGATCGGTATTGCAGCCTGTCCCCCCACCAACCTCGGGATGAGGCTGTTGGGTGGGTCGAGCCGTATGATCAATCCAACAGTTCTGAAGGAGATGACGGCCGGGATCAACGCGGCCGGTCAGCATCGCGAGGGCTCGGACCAGCGCCCGGATCACCGGCGGCCTTGGCCTTCAACATCTGGGCCGCGCGCGTGTAGCCCCCGTCCTCCCCGTCGATGAAATGCACGTGGTTGCTCTCGCTCGGCACCGGCGTGATGCAAGTGGTGAGCGCGGCCCCCTGCCGGTGGAGGCCGAAGCGCACCAGCCCCGCCGTCTCGGCCGCATTCAGGCGGGCCTCGATCGCGTCCGCCGTGCGGGCATCGCAGTCGAGCGTCATGCGCAGGCCGTCGTCGTATTTCTGGAAATCCGCGTTCTCGACGAGTTCGCGCAGGTAGCGGCCGGGCGAGAAGTGTCCGACCGGGATGTGAAGGCGGAACAGCAGATGGGCGGCAAGCGTGCGCAGGAGGAGGGAGAACCGGCGCCAGCCCGGCGGCGGATCGCCCGCCTTCACCTCGTGGGCGAGGCCGGCGGGCGGCCAGCGCAGGGGCGGCCCGCCCTCCGGCAGCGGGCGGCCCATGGCGGGCGCGGCGGCGACGATCCGCAGCACGTCGGCGATGACCGCCCGCACGGCCCCCGGATCGGCCCCTTCCACTCCCACCACGATCACGGAGAGGATCAGGCCGTAGCGGGCGCGGGCCGGCGAGAACCGGCAGGTCAGGCCGGTCAGGTCCGGGCGGGCGCCCTCGCGGGGCGGCACCGCGTAGAGGCCGCGCTTCAGGGCGCGCTCCGCGAAGGCGATGCCGCCGCCGGCCATCATCGCGTAGGCGACGTGCGGCGACGGGGCGTAGCGCGCCACGCGCAGGTCGCGGCCGGCCTCCCGGATCGCCGAGACCGGGATCAGCGCGGCGCGCAGCCTCAGGTCCATCTCGGCGCGCACCCAGGCCACCGTCGCGGCGAGCGCTTCGCGCGCCCGCTTGACCTCGCCGGGGGCGAGGAGGAGGCTCGCCCCGTCGCCGCCGAAGACGAAGGGGATGTCCGCGCCCCCGAGCGCGTTGCGGACCGCCGCGATCGCCGCCGCGCCTGCGAAGTTCACCGCCTTGTAGCGGCCGGCCGCGATGGCGGCGGTCGAATCGACCACGTCCGTCATCGCCACCCACCACGCGTCCGGCACCGGCCGGTAGGCCGTCTCGTCGAGCACGCGCTGGAAATCGGTGATCGGCGCGATGGCGGCGTACCGGAATCCGGGCTCGCCGGCTCGCTCGGCCCTCGCGATCGCCTCCGCCGTCATGGCGGACCCTCCTGCTGCCCTCATCCCGCCTGCCTATCACGAGAGGGACCGCCCGCACGACACGCCGTGCCCGGCGGACGACCGCCGGGACCGTCCCGGGCCGCCCACTTCGGCGGTGACGGCGCAGTCCCGATCTGCAACCATGAATGCGGATCGTCCGATGCGGGTTTCTCCATGCCGATGCAGGTCGCACCCATCCTGTCCGCGTTCGCCTTCGTCGCCGGTTGCGCCGTGCTCCGGCTCCTGCGCCAGCATGCCCGCGCCCTCACGCCGCTTCTCGCCGCGGTCGCTCTCGCCCTCTTCGCCGGGGTGCTGCTCGTGGTTTCACTGAGAGCCGCGCAAACCGACGCGCGGGCCCTGCCGGCCCTGCCGGCCCTCACGCCGGACGGGGAGCCGTAGCCGCAACCTCCCGCCAGACCCGCACCCGGATCGACTGGCTGCGCCCGCGCAGGGCGAGGTCCCGGCTGTCCCCGAAGCCGTCGAGGCCGAGGCCGGCCATGTCAGCCTCGGCGACGCAGCCTTCCGACGCCACGATGCTGCCGCCGAGTTCCCGGGTCGCCTGCTGCAGGCGGCTCGCGACGTTCACGACGTCGCCGATCACCGTGAACTCGACCCGCTGCTGCGCCCCGACCGTCCCGACCACCACCGGCCCGCAATGCAGGCCGATCGACAGGGCGATCCGCGGCTCGCCCGCCGCCTCGCGCTCGGCGTTCCAGCGGGTCATCTCCTCCTGAAGCGCGAGCGCGCAGGCGAGCGCGGTGCTCGAAGCGCCCGGCTCGTCGCTCAGGCAGCCGAAGGTCGCCATGAAGCCGTCGCCCAGGAACTTGTCCAGGGTGCCGCCATGCGCGAAGACGATGCGGCAGCTGCGCTCGCGAAAGGCCTTGAGGAGCGCCAGGACCGCCTCCGGCCGGAGGCGCTCGGCCAAGCTCGTGAAGCCGACGAGATCGGCGAAGAGCACGGCGACCACCCGCTCGCGCGGCGCGCCGAAGCCGGAATGCGCGGTGGCGGTCAGCGCATCCGCCACGTCCGGCGACACGTAGCGGGCGAGGTCCGCGCGCACCACGTCGCCGTGCACCTGGGCGAGCAGGGTCGCCCGGGCGCGCGCCACCGCGCAGGCGATCAGCCCGGTGAGCAGCGCCGTCAGCACCATCTGGGTCCACCACGACGACAGGCCGACGTAGCGCGGATCGTAGACCACCCGCAGCGCCGCTTCGTCCGTGAGGGAGCCGACCTGCGCGAGGACGTCGCGATAGCGCACCGTGTCGGGCAGGCAGTAGACCGTGACGACCGCCGTGGACCACGCCCCCATGACGGCGCCGCCGGCCCAGATCACCGCCAGCGGCGAGTAGGACAGGCTCGCCTCCCCGAGCAGCAGCAGGAGGTAGAGGTATTCGGTCGAGCGCAGGCGGGTCTGGATCGGCCAGTCGACGCCGAGAGCGGCGGGCGGCGGCAGGACAACGACGAGCGTAACCAGGGCCGCGTCGAGGAGGACGAAGGCGAGCTTGATCGCCAGCGCCTGCCGGTGATGGCGCAGCCGGAACGGAATCCAGCCCAGGCCGAAGAACAGGGCCGCGAAGGCGAGATAGTAGAGGTCGCGCGGGCTCGGGACCAGGAACAGCAGCCAGAGCGCCACCACGCCGATGGCGACCTGGCGGGCGCGGAACGCGAAGGCGAGGCCCGCCTCCTCCTGCGCGCGCAGCACGCGCCGCATGCGGCCCGAAGCGTCGACCGCGCGCAGGGTCCCGAGCTCCGCCAGAAGCCGTCCGATCGAAACCTGTGCCGTCACGGGGGAGCTTCCACCCGGAGGCAGGATGAACGCGGGTGCTGCACCGGAACCTCCCCGCCGCCTGAGCATCATGCACCGCGACGGTCCCCCGTCGGCGGCGATGATGCAGAAACGAGACGCTCGACGGAATGGCCCCGTGCCATTCCGCTGTAGCGCGACCGCCTATGCGGAGGGAGGTGGCGCGGAGTTCCGCGGCGTCCAGACCGGCGCGCCGCGTCGGTCACGCATCAGTGAAGCGTCGGCAGGGCCGAGCTGAAGGGAACGCGCAGCAACTCTTCGTCCTCTTCGTCGCCCACGCAGACGAACCAGTCGGAGAAGTCTTCGTGCCCGTAGGCCGTCTCCATGATGGAGCGGGCCACCGCCAGCGCGCGGTCGCGGGCTTCGGTGAGGTCGGTCACCTCCGCTCCGCGATAGTCGAGGAGCAGCTCGCCGGTGTGACCGCAGTGGAAATACAAGTGGGTCATGACTCGATCCGCTATCGAACGCGGGGCCAGTATCCGGCAAGCCGGCCTCCGGTTCTGTGAGCTTCGTCACATGATGGTGGATCAAGTCTGAACGATGGCTGTCTGACGCGGTGCGACGTCTGTTCCCGTGATGGCGTTGCCTTGCGGCCACGCTTGTCAACCGGGGAATGCCTTGCGCCACAGCCGCTCGATGAAGCGAGCGGTCTGCTCCAGGGGGATCTTGAGCGCGGGCCAGTCCTCGCTGAGGAGCGCGAGGCCGAGCGGCAGCATCCACAGGCCGAGCACGGGCAGGATCGACAGGAATCCGCCGACGATGAGCAGGATCGCAGCGGGGATGCGGATCCAGCGCCGCGACGGGTCCCGCAGCCACGCGAGCCAGCGCCGCCCGCGCTCGGGCAGACGTCCGGTCCAATGGTCGACGCGGGCATCCCAGGCTTCTGCGGTCGGGTTCACGCGAGGCACCTCCTTCGTTGCCGGCATCAACGCCCCATCGCCGGATCGGCTCCTGCCTCGCAGCGTCTTGCGTCGCAGCATCTTGCTCCCCGCCGTTGTCCGGCCTAGGTGCTGCGCGATGGAGAGCGGCGGACAAGCAGCAAGCGGCCCGGCCTCGCCGGACGCCCTGACGGTGCGCGTCGTGCCGCGGATCGCCGAGATCCCCGCGGCGGACTGGGATCGCTGCGCCCTCTCGCCGGAATCGCTGGCGGGAACCGGCGAGACCCATAACCCCTTCGTCACCCACGCCTTCCTGTCGGCCCTCGAGGAGGCGGGCTGCGTCTCCGGCCGGACCGGCTGGCTGCCGCTGCACGTCGCGGTGGAGCGCGCCGGCCGCCTCGTCGGCGTGGCGCCCTGCTATCTCAAGTCCCACTCGCAGGGCGAGTACGTGTTCGATCACGGCTGGGCGGACGCCTATGACCGCGCCGGGGGCGAGTACTATCCGAAACTCCAGGTCAGCGTGCCCTTCACGCCCGTGACGGGGCCGCGCCTGCTGATCGCGCCCGGGGAGCCGGTGGCGGAAGCCTGCGCCGCCCTCCTCGCCGGGCTGCGCGCCCTGCGCCAGGAGACCAAGGCCTCCTCGATCCACATCACCTTCATGCCGGAGCCGCAGTGGACGGCGGCCGGCCAGGTCGGCTTCCTGAAACGCACCGACCAGCAGTTCCACTGGGACAACCGGGGCTACGCGGATTTCGACGCATTCCTCGGGGCGCTGGCCTCCCGCAAGCGCAAGGCCCTGAAGCGCGAACGCCGCGATGCGCTCGCGAACGGCATCACGATCGAGTGGGTGACCGGTTCCGACCTGACGGAGGCGCATTGGGACGCCTTCTTCCGCTTCTACATGGATACCGGCTCGCGCAAATGGGGCCGGCCCTATCTCAACCGCCGCTTCTTCTCGCTCCTCGGCGAGCGCATGCCGGAGCGCGTGCTCCTCGTCATGGCGCGGCGGGAGGACCGCTACGTGGCGGGCGCGATCAACCTGATCGGCGACGCGGCGCTCTACGGGCGCAACTGGGGCTGCATCGAGGACCACCCGTTCCTGCATTTCGAGGTCTGCTACTATCAGGCGATCGACTTCGCGATCGCGCGGGGCCTCGCCCGGGTCGAGGCCGGGGCGCAGGGCGAGCACAAGCTCACCCGCGGCTACCGACCGGTGATGATGCATTCCGCCCACGACATCGCCGATCCCGGCCTGCGCGCGGCCATCGCCGACTACCTGCGCCGCGAGACCGGCTACGTGCGCGAGGCCCTGCGCGACTATGCGGCCTGCACACCCTACCGGCAGGACGGCGGAGACACGCGAGCCGCCGCCTCGGATGAGGGCGAGGACCCGATCGGCTAGCCCGCAGGTGGGGAGCGGGACGACCGCGGCGCGAGCCTCGGCCGACTGGATCACCCCAAACGCGGAAAACTGGCCGTTTCCAGCACGCCAGTGTCCCGGCATCTGTCCCGGCGTCGCGGCGGGTCCCGCTGCGAGCGGGCCGCCACCCGTGGCGGCCCTGCCCATCCCGCCGTGAACCTGCCGGTATCGTCCTCATGCCCGATCTGACCCACCTCGCCCTGTACGCCGCCGCAGCGTTCTTGCTCGCCGTCACACCCGGCCCGGGCCTCTTCTACGTCGCGGCGCGCACGCTCGCAGGCGGGCGCGCGGAGGGTGTGGCCTCCAGCGTCGGCACCGGATTGGGCGGCATGGCCCACGTCCTCGCGGGCAGCCTCGGCGTGTCCGCCATCGTGCTCGCGAGCGCGGAACTCTTCACCGCGCTGAAGCTGGTCGGGGCGGCCACCCTCGTCTGGATCGGGCTGCGCACCATCCTGTCCGCGCGCCGGGAGGCGTCGGTGGCCTTGAAGACCGGGCCGGCGACGCCGCCGGTCGGGCCGCAACGGGCGTTCCGCGAAGGCATCCTGGTCGAGGCGCTGAACCCCAAGACGGCCGCGTTCTTCCTCGCCTTCGTTCCGCAATTCGTGAACCCGGCCGAGGGCCGCATCGCGCTGCAATTCGTGGTGCTCGGCTTCGTGTCGGTCGCGCTCAACACCCTGGCCGACATCGCCGTCGCCCTCTTGGCGAGCAGCATCCGGGATGGCGCAGCAGCCCACCCCGCCCTGATCCGCCGCCTGCGCGAAGGGTCGGGTGCCGCGATGGTCGCGCTCGGCCTCGGCCTGGCGCTGGTGCGGCGTCCCGCGACCTGAAAGCCTGGCAGGCCACATGATGCAAAGCACCGCCGTCGCCGAGCATAGCGGGCCACAAGCTGCATCAAGACGCCAAAGAACCCCGCCAAACGTCTAGCGGGGTTGGAAACTTTGTAGCGGAGGAGGGACTCGAACCCCCAACGCAAGGATGGTGATTCCACGTGCCAGGGGTTTTCGGCCCCCTCCTGCCCGGATCGGCGCGCCGGCACGCGGCGATATCCCGTCGCGCCGCGCCTCGTCGCGGGTCACCCAACGGCACTGATGGACGAACTCCACCTTCAGCGTGTGGAAGAAGCTCTCCATCGGCGCATCGTCCAGGCAATTGCCGCGCCGGCCCATCGAGGCCTTCAGGCCCGCTGCATCGAGGTGCCGCCGGTCCTCTCCTGACGCGGAGTGGCAGCCGCGGTCGGTGTGTTGGATCAGCCGAGGCGACCGGCGAGGCGGGCGGTGCTGCCGGACCGGCCCTCCGCGAGCGGAACGCCTCGCCGTTGAGGACGGCGCGCCAAGTGCGCAACATCGAGGGCTGGATGCCAAGTTCGGCCGCGACCGGCATCTGCGGCCGCCCGCCGCTCTCCAGGAGAGCCACCGCCTCCCGCTTGAACTCGCGGGTGAACTCCCGCCGTGTCTTCCTCGCCCCTCGGGAGCGTATCAGAGGCGTCCACCACCTCGAGGGAGAATCAAGCTTTCTCTCAAAGACACTAGACGACCGGTCTATTCAGCGCTATGTCAGCGTTATGGCACAGGCGAGCGGCAACACCGACACCCGGCAAGGCATCCTCGACACCGCCCATAGGATCGTGGGCGCCAAGGGGTTCTCCGGCGTCGGCCTCAACGAGATCCTGGCCGCGGCCGGTGTGCCGAAGGGCTCGTTCTACCACTACTTCGGTTCGAAGGAGGCCTTCGGCGAGGCACTGCTGGAGAACTACTTCCAGGATTACCTTGCCGACATCGACGCCACCCTTGCCCAGCCTGGCCTCAGCCATGCCGAACGCCTGATGAATTACTGGCGCAAGTGGCAGGCGACGCAGGGCAGCATCGACTACCAGCGCAAGTGCCTCGCCGTGAAGCTCGCGGCGGAGGTCTCGGACCTGTCTGAACCGATGCGCCTCGCGCTCAAGAGCGGCACGGCGGGTATCATCGACCGGGTGACGGGCGCCATCGAGGCGGGCGTGGCCGAGGGCTCGCTGAAGGTCGACGGCGAGCCGCGTGCGACGGCCGAGATGCTCTATCACGTGTGGCTCGGTGCGAGCCTCATGGCGAAGATCGTCCGCACCGACGCGCCGTTCGAGGCCGCTATGGCCACGACACGGCGCACCCTGAACCCACGACCGGCCTGACATCGCGACGCTGCAGGCCCGATCCGGCGCGCCGCCGTTCAAGACGACCAGTCTACTCAATTCCGTTAACGAGGAGAGTGTCCATGACCATTCAACCGGCGCACACCATCATGCCCTACCTCCTGCTCGCCGAACTCGGAGCCGCCCTGTTCGGTGGCTCCGCCGTCTCGGCCGAAGAGCGCATCACCCTGGAGGTTATCGGCGCCGTCCGCATGGCCGGTTCCGAGGAGATGCCTGCCGCTAACGGGGCACCCCGGCGGGCCAAGGCGACGCCGGCCCGCGACATTGCTGCCGAGCGTGCCGATGCCGGGATGTCGGCTCCCCGCAACTGACCGCCAGCGAACGTAGCCGCGGCTGTTCGCGCCGCCGTCCCAGCGATCCACGCCACCCCCTGGCGACGGAGAACGACGATGAAGATCCTGATGGTGCTGACCTCCCACGACCAACTCGGCGACACCGGCCGGAAGACGGGCTTCTGGCTGGAGGAGCTCGCCGCCCCCTACTACGTGTTCAAGGATGCCGGCGCGGAGGTCGTCCTGGCCTCACCGAAAGGTGGCCAGCCCCCGGTCGACCCGAAGAGCAACGAGCCGGACTTCCAGACGGACCAGACCCGCCGCTTCGAGGCCGATACCGAAGCCAACGCGGCCCTTTCGTCCACGGTCCGGCTCGATGACGTGACCCACGAGGGCTTCGATGCCGTGTTCTACCCCGGCGGGCACGGGCCGCTGTGGGACTTGGCGGAAGACCTCGCTTCGGTCCGGCTGATCGAGGCGACACTCGCGGCCGGCAAGCCGGTCACGCTCGTCTGCCACGCCCCCGGCGTGCTGCGCCATGCCAAGACGCCTGACGGGAAGCCGCTCGTCGAGGGTAAGGACGTCACCGGCTTCACCAACACCGAGGAGGAGGCGGTCGGCCTGACCCAGGTGGTGCCCTTCCTCGTCGAGGACGAGCTCAAGCGGAACGGCGGCAGGTTCACCAAGTCCGGCGACTGGCAGCCGTACGTGGTCGCCGACGGCCTGCTGATCACCGGCCAGAACCCGGCCTCCTCCGGACCCGCCGCCGAGCGTCTCCTCGAACGGCTCGCGAACGGCTGAGAGCTGGGAGCGATGCCGCCCGCTGCCTCCGGCCACCGCCTGGCCGCAGGCGAAAAACGCCCTTCGGAGGCGACGGATGCGCGGCCGCACCGAGAGGGGCGACCGCGCATCGGACCGCCCCGCCTCCAAGAGGCTCCCCCTGCGTAGGACCAGGGCACGCGTCGACGAAAGTCCGGCGGTGCCGAGGTTCCGGAACTCACGCGGGCAGCTTCATCTCAACCGATAGGGGCACGCCCATGTCCGACGCCCTGGAGACATTCAGAGGACTGCAAGAGGTCTACGAGTTTCCCGCGCGTTCCGGCACCATCCAGACGCTGGCGCCTCGCGTGAAGCTTTTCTGGTCGACGGAGAGGATCGAGAGGACGCCGGCGCTGCCGGACCAGAGCATCGTCATCTTGATCAGCGGCCGGAAGACGGCGCATCTCGATGGTGCGCGGATCGAGTACGACCGGGACAACTACCTCGTCGTCAGCGTGCCGGTCCCATTCGCGTGCGCGAGCGATGCCACCGAGCGGAACCCCTTGCTAGGAGTGTCCATCGACATCGACCTCCCCGCCCTGAACCGGTTCGCGAACATACCTGGCGCGGTACAGCCCCAGGCGCCGGAGGAGCCGACGTTCCTCCCGCCCGGCCTTCAACCGGCACCGGTCGACGGCGGGCTGTCGGATGCCACCCGACGTCTCGTTCGCGCCCTTCGCTCACCGAGCGACACGCTGGCGCTCGGCACCTCCATCGCCGACGAGATCGTGTACCGGGCACTGACGGGTGCGCACGGGGCCACGCTCCTGGCCCTGACGAGACCATCGAGCCAGCACGCGCGCATCGCCCGCGCGATCTCGGAGATCCACCGCGATCCCGCGCGAGCGCTCTCCTTGGATGAGCTTGCCGCTGTCGCCGGGATGAGCGTCAGAAGCTTTCATCGGGCGTTCAAGGCGGCGACCTGCAAGACGCCGCTGCAATACATCAAGATCGTTCGCCTGAGCATGGCGATGAACTTGCTGCAGGGCGGAGCGCGCGAGGTCGGTGCCGTCGCGCGACATGTCGGCTACGAGAGCGGCTCGCAGTTCAGCCGCGAGTTCAAGCGGCATTTCCGGATGACGCCGGCAGCGGTCAAGGTTCGTCGGCAATCCTGAGGTGCCTTGCCTGGGGTGCCTTGCCCTCGCGCGCCCACGAACCGGCGCATTTGGCAGGATCCAGCGTGCATTTGGCAGGAACGGGCAAACCAGCATCGTGGCGTCGACTATAGTGACGCTTGGACGGTTCGAGATGCACTGTCGCGTGTGTCCCCCTAATCATCGGCCCGCGTTTGGAGACGCAAGGTGATTTCGTTCTCAGTCAACACCGTCGACGTCGAGGTCGACGCGCCCGACGACACGCCCCTTCTCTGGGTCCTGCGGGATCGGCTCGGCCTGACCGGCACCAAGTTCGGGTGCGGCGTCGCCCAGTGCGGGGCCTGCACGGTTCACGTCGATGGCCAGGCGCGGCGCTCCTGCGTCACCCCGGTGTCGAGCGTCGCCGGGTCAGCCGTCACGACCATCGAGGGCCTGGCCGCGACGGCGGGCGACGGCCGCGACCTCCACCCGCTCCAGGCTGCCTGGATCGAGGCCCAGGCCCCGCAATGCGGGTACTGCCAGTCGGGTCAGCTCATGCAGGCCGCGGCCCTCCTCGGTGAGAACCCCGATCCTTCCGACGACGACATCCGGAACGGCATGGCCGCGAACCTCTGTCGCTGCATGGCGTATGTCCGCATCAAGAAGGCGATCAAGCTGGCCGTCCAGGCCCGGAACGGGGGGCGGCAATGAGCGCGGTCGACGTCACGCGACGGTGGTTCCTCGCGTCCCTCGGCCGCGCTGCCGTCGCGACGGGCTTCATGCCGCCGGGCGCGAAGGCCGGCCCCTTGTTCGGCGGCGGTACGTCCGGCGGCTACAGCCCGACGCTCTGGTACGAGGTCGGCGGTGACGGGCGCATCCTGGTCCACGTCACCCGGGCGGAGATGGGCCAGCACATCGGCACCGCGCTGGCGCGCGTCGTCGCCGAGGAACTTGAGGCGAAGTGGGACCACGTCGAGGTCGTGCACGTCGACACGGACCCGAAGTGGGGCGTCATGGTCACCGGCGGCTCTTGGTCCGTGCACAAAAGCTTCGACCAGCTGAGCCGCGCCGGGGCCGCCGGCCGCATCGCGCTTCTGGAAGCGGGCGCGAGGATGCTCGGGGCGCCCGCGAAGGACTGTATCGCCCGCGACAGCGAGATCCGGCACGGCACGCGGACGGTCAGCTATGCCGACATCGTCTCCTCCGGCCGGGTCAGCCGCCAGTTCACGGAGGAGGAGCTCAAGGCGATAGCCCTGAAGCCGGCATCGGAACGCCGGTTCCTCAACCGCGACACCGTCGCCCGCGACGTGCCTTCGAAGGTGAACGGCAGCGCCGTCTACGGCATCGACCGGACGGTCGACGGCATGGTGTTCGCGCGGCCCATCCTGCCGCCGACCCGGTACGGGAACAGCATCCTGAGCTGGGACGACGCGGACGCTCGTAAGCTTCCCGGCTACCTCCGGACGGTCGAGATCGTCGATCCGACGAGGACCTGCGAAGGGTGGCTCGTCGCCGTGGCGGAGACGTGGCCCGTCGCGGCGAAGGCCGCCGACCTCATCGAGGTCAGGTACCGGTCCGAAGGCGGCGCTGCGAGCGATGAGCAGATGCTCGCCGAAGGCCAGCGCCTCGTGGCGGCGGAGAGCCCGGGAGGGATCTTCTTTCAGGAGGGTGACCCGCTCAAGCGCATCGCCGAAGCCCGCGAGGTTCACGAGGGCGTCTATCGCACGCACACCGCGCTGCACATGCCGCTGGAGCCGCTCAACGCCCTGGCCTGGCAGGACGGGAAGACATGGCGCGTGCACGCCGGCAACCAGTGGCAGTCGATCACGCTGCCGCTGGTGGCCAGGGCGCTCGGAATCGACCAGGCCGACCTCGTATTCGAGACCTCCTACCTCGGCGGCGGGTTCGGCCGCCGGTTGTACTGCGAGTACATCGTCCCGGCCGCGCTCGCCGCGAAGGCGATGGGCCGTCCGGTCAAACTCGTCTTCGCCCGCTCGGATGACACCAAGTTCGACCAGCCGCGCTCGCCCACCGTGCAGAGGGTTCGCTCCGTGACCGACGGCAGGGGCGCGCTTCTCGCCTACGACCACGCCTGCGCCTCGGGCTGGCCGACCGACTCGATCTCCCCGGAGTTCTTGGCGCCGAGCGCGGACGGTCACGGGAAGGTCGACCCGTTCGCCATCAACGGCGCGGATCATTGGTACGACACGGCGACTCAACGAATCCGGGCGATCCGCAACGACCTCGTGCACACCACGATGCTACCCGGTTACCTGCGGTCGGTGGCGCCCGGGTACACCACCTGGGCGGTCGAGACGCACATCGACGAACTCGCCCACAAGCTCGGTCGTGATCCTGCCGAGTACCGGCTCGCGCTCCTCGGCGCGAAGGGCCGCAACGGGGGCGCCGCCCCGCACGCCGTTGACGGGGCCAATCGGCTCCGCGCCGTCCTGAAGCGCGTCCTGGCCAAGTCCGGCTGGTCCGGCCGGGAGGCGCTGCCGTCCGGCAAGGGCATGGGGCTCGCGCTCGGCACCGGGCAGGAGCGCGAGATGCCGACCTGGATCGCCACCGTGGCGCAGGTGTCCGTGGACGCCTCCAGCGGGGCGATCACGGTCGAGAAGCTGACATCGGTGCTCGATGCCGGCACGCTCGCCCATCCGGATGGCGCGCTCGCGCAGGTCGAAGGAAGCATGCTCTGGGGCCTGTCGCTCGCCCTGTTCGAGGGCACGGCATACGAGAAGGGGCTGCCGCGGGACCTCAACCTCGACACCTACACCCCGGTGCGCATGACGGACGTGCCCGAACTCGACATCGAGTTCCTGCGCAACGACCACATGCCGGTCGGCCTGGGCGAGCCCGGCGTCATCTCCATCGCCCCGGCCATCGGGAACGCGGTCTTCGCGGCCGTCGGGGCCCGCGTCCGTGACCTCCCCATCCGTCCCGAGGCGGTGCGCGCCGCGATGGGAGCCTGACCATGCGCATCGTGATCCTGACGGCGGCCGCGGCCCTGTCCGCGACCGTGGCCCTCGCGGCCGGCGCCGAGTTGCGCCGCCCGGAAGCCTTCGATGCGGTACAGGACAGGACCGAACGATCCGTCGCCCTGTTCAACGAGATGGCGAAGGTCATCACGCACCCGCGTTGCATGAACTGCCATCCCGCCGACAACATCCCCCGGCAGGGCGACGACCGGCGGCTTCACCACCCCCCGATGGTCCGCGGCAGCGAGGCCAGCTTCGGCCCGTCCGGCCTGCACTGCACTTCCTGCCACGGGTCCGAGAACCTGCCGGCCCTCGGCCACGACAGGGACATACCCGGACACGCCCCTTGGCAGCTTGCTCCGGCCAGCATGGCCTGGATGGGGCTGTCGGTCGCCGAGATCTGCGTGCAGCTCAAGGACCCGGAGCGGAACGGCGGTCGCTCGCTGGCGGACATCCATGAGCATCACGCCACCGACGGCCTGGTCGGCTGGGGCTGGCATCCCGGCAAGGGCCGGGAGCCGGTCCCCGGGACGCAGAAGATCTTCGGCGACCTGACGCAGGCGTGGATCGATACGGGGGCCGCCTGCCCGAAGTAGCGCCCTGGACCATGACCGTTCCCGCCCCGTGCGCATCGCCTGTTCCGGCAGGAGGAAGCAGGGTGGGCCCGGCGCGTCGGCCAGCCCGTCGAGGCCGCTTCGCCGGCATCCGGCGAGGAGGAGCGGTGCCTCGGGTCACCCTGGTCGGAACCCGGCGCTCGGTGTTCGTCGGCTCCGAGGTTTCGGTGCCGGACGGTGCGATGCGGTCTCGAAGGAGAACGGATGCGGTGGTCCGTTCGACCGGAGACCATCGGCCGCCGGAGGTCTTCACGACGAGGTCATGACCCTTCAGGTCGTCGACGGAACCAAGCGCACCGACCCGGTCGAGGTAGCGGGGTGAGGCGTACGGGGCGCAGGCCACACCCCCGAGCCTGCGGGCCGACAACTCCGGGTCCGCCAGCGCGCCGAGACGAATAGCGACGTCGATGCCCTCGTGTACGACGTCGACGGGACGGTTCCTGTACACCGCGTCCACGGAAACCGTGGGCCAAGCCGAGAGAAAGGCGGCGATCCAGCCGTCGACCCGTGTGGTCCCGAACTCGTGCGTCGCCGTGATCTCGAGGCACCCGTTGGGTTCCTGGCGCTGCTGCGCGACGGCCGCGGCGAGGATCGAGGCCGCGCATTGGACGTAGTCCCGTCCGACCTTCGTCACGCTCAACCGCCGGGTCGACCTATTCAGGAGCCGTGCGCCGAGCTTCTCCTCACATCGCCGTTGTGGTCGCCTTCCTCGCCTCCGACGAGGCCCGCAGGGTCACCGCCCAGGTGTTTGAGGCGAGCGGCGGGTATAGGCTCCGATTCCGGCAGGGCGCCATCTGCTCCCCTTCCGGTGATGCGGAGACAGTGGCGTCGCGCGTGCTCGAACCGGTTCGCCGGTGAGCCAGCGCTCTGTTCGATGGGTGCGCGTGTCAGGACGGAACGCATGGCTTGGCGGCGTGCACCTTGGCCGACGGTGCGATCCGTTTCGCTCCCGCCCCATAGCGCAGTGGCGGCGTGGTATCAGGCCGCCGACCTCGCGGATGCCTTCGCGGTGATGCTGGAAGGGCTAGGTCCAAACGATGTGGCGAGCCTTGCCGAGCGCGCGCTCCGGAATCCGGCGCCTTGGGTCTCGACCGCGCTGGCGGTCCGTGACCTCGCGGTGCGGCCCTTCGGCGTGCTCACGTCGGGTGAGATGCGAAGCCGACTGGAGCGCGGCGGTCGGGACCGGGTCGGCTTCTTTCCCGTCCTCTCCCGGTCGGCACGGGAGATCGTGCTCGGCGAGGACGACCGCCACCTCGACTTCCGCCTGTCGCTCCTCCTGGACACGCGCGACGATGGTCAGGAGATCCTCACGGCCACCAGCGTGGTCCGCTGCCATACCCTTTTCGGCCGTGCCTATCTCGCAGCCATCCATCCTGGACACGTGCTCGTCGTCCGGTCCGCCTTAGCAAGGGCCGGGAGGCGTTGAGCGGTATGCTTGGCTGTCGCCGTTGACGGCGGCCCCGGCTTCAATCCCATCCATGTGCAGAAGTGGCGTCCGCCCTTGCGATGAGGGACGGTCACCCGCTCGTGGTCGAACAAGTCGTCAGGCGCGCGCGAAAGGTCTCCCTGGCAGGCAGCGTGCGCAGGTGAGCATCGGTCGCCGCTTTCTGCGCCGCGACCAGTCGGCGACCTCCGGATCCGACCGGGCGTCGTTCTCCAGCCCGCGGTGGGGATCGGCGAGCGACCGGCCGAAATGCTGCTCGACGACGCCGACGCGCCGCGTCTCTGGATGGAGCAACGACACTTTCCGTCTGCACGGATCGCTCGCGGCGGCGCGGCCGTCCGAGCGATCGGGCCCGCATCGTCCTACGCGAAATCGAGGTGCGCGGCGCCGAACTTCGTGACCGGCTCGAAGGCATGCGACAGCTGCGAACCGGACCGCCGCCCGCCCAGGATCAGACCCTCAAGGTCGTGAGGCCAAGCCGGCGTGCCGGAGCTGGCTGGGGCGCCGGTCGCGCGGAGGACGTTCGCCGCAAGGTCCGGAACGATGCTCCAGGCCACGGTCGCCCCCACTTCGACGAGGGCCAGGGCTACACGTGTTGCCGAAGCTGCCCGAGCCCGATCCACCCTCACGGACGACCAGGGCGCGGTCTCCTGGACGTAGGCGTTCGCCCGCGCCCACAGGCCTCGCGTCTCCGCCGCCGCCCGCCGGAACTCCCGCGCCTCGTGATGCGCACGGATGGCGGCGACCCGGTCCTTCACCTCGGCTGTCAGGACCCGCGCGGCTTCACCCGGCTCGCCGCCCTCAGGGACGCGCCCGTCGAAGGCCGTCCGCGCGAAGCGGGTCACGCGCTGCACGAGGTTGCCGAAGACGTCGGCCAGGTCCTTGTTCACCTCCGCCGCGAAGCGCGCCGCCTGAAAGTCCACGTCCGCGCGCTCGGGCGCGTTCGCGATCAGCCACCAGCGCCAGAGGTCGGCGGGCAACGCGTCGAGAGCCGCGTCGAGGAACACGCCCCGACCCCGGCTCGTCGAGAACTTGCCGCCCTCGTGGGTCAGCCAGTGAAAGCCCTTGATCACGTCCACCGTGCGCCAGGGCTCGCCCGAGCCGATCAGCGTCGCCGGGAAGCCGACCGTGTGGAAGGGGACGTTGTCCTTGCCGAGGAACTGGACGTAGGTCGTCTCGCGCGCTGCCTCGCCCCACCACCATGCCCGCCAGTCGCGGCCCGGTCCGGCGGCGGCCCAGTCCTGGGTCGTACCGATATAGGCGATGGGGGCGTCGAACCAGACGTAGAACACCTTGCCCTCGAAGCCTGGCCTCGGTACCGGCACGCCCCAGGCGAGGTCGCGGGTGATGCAGCGGTCCTTGAGGTCGGCGGTCAGCCAGCTTCGCGCGAGGGATGCGACGAAGGGCGGCCAGCCCGAGCGCGCATCGAGCCAGTCGCTCAAGCGATCCCGGAGCGCCGCTTGCCGCAGGAAGAGGTGGCGACTCTCGCGCACCTCCAGCCGCGTCTCGCCCGACAGCGCCGAGCGCGGCGCGATCAGGTCGACGGGATCGAGCAGGTTGCCGCAGGCGTCGCACTGGTCGCCCCGCGCGCCGCCGTCGCCGCAATGCGGGCAGGTTCCGAGCACGTAGCGGTCGGGCAGGTAGCGCCCGTCCGTCAGCGACCAGACCTGCGGCACGAGCCGCTCGTCGATCAGCCCGGCCGCATCGAGGCGGCGGTAGAAGTGCTGGGTCAGGGCGTGGTTGGCGGGCGAGGACGAGCGGCCGAAATGGTCGAAGCTCAGCCCGAAACGACGATAGATGTCGGCCTGCCGGGCGTGCTGGGCGTCACAGAAGGCCTGCGGATCGAGCCCGGCCTGGGCAGCCGCGATCTCGGTCGGGGTGCCGTGCTCGTCGGTGGCGCAGACGAACAGCACTTCGCTGCCGATCTGGCGGTGGAAGCGGGCGTGCACGTCGGCGGGCAGGAGCGAGCCGACGAGGTTGCCCAGATGCTTGATGCCGTTGACGTAGGGAAGAGCGCTGGTGATCAGGATGCGGCGGGGGTTCGAGAATGGCATGAGGATGCGTCCCGTGCGGAGAGGGTGGACGCGCCGAACCCATGAACGAAAAGCCCTCCCGCACGGCACGGAAGGGCTGGGGTTCGGCGCTCTCGCCTGTCGCGCACTGGTTGCGCGTCACCCTCTCCGGCCGGACCTCGTGCGGTCGGGCCGGGTCATTCGCTGGGTGTGGGCGAGGACCGGACGCATGATGATAGGCTAGTCTGTTGCCGGAGCGGGATCAAGGCAAGGCATCCTCGACGACCTCCGTTCGGAGCCGCGCCGAAACCTCAGGCCCACCGCAGCGCACGACGGCGTCTCCGGACGATGCCAATTCAGCGCTGCTCATTCCGGCAGCGGGATATGCTCGTCCCGGTCGCCAGCCGGTCGGTCGAAGCGTCCCTCGCCCCAATTCCGCGCGCCATTCGGCCTTTGCCGCCTCGATGCGCTCCTTGGAGGACGCGACGAAGTTCCACCAGATGTAGCGTGGCCCCGCGAGCGTCGCCCCGCCGAGGATCATCAGGCGCGCGCCCTGGTCACCCGCGGCGACAGTGATCCTGTCGCCCGGGCGGAAGACCATCATCCGGGACGCCCCGTAATGACGCTTCGTGTATCCGGCAGCCGCGCGGCGCGGGTAGTCGCGCGGGGCGTGGAACCGTGTCGCGGGATGCGGAACGCCTGCCGTCAGGCGCCGGGCCCGCGCACCGCGGCGTCCAGGCCCCAAAGCTCCGGCGCGCTCGCGAAGTGCTCGATCAGCAACTCGGTCAGCTCCCGCACCTTGCGTGAGGCATGGGGGCCGGGTGGCCGAACGACGTAGGCCGCCGCCGGGGGCGGCGGGTGACGCGTCATGACCCGCACGAGCCTGCCCGACGTGACGTAGGCGTAGGTGATGCAGTCGGGAAGCCAGGCGATGCCGAGGCCTGCCGCGGCCGCGGCCGCGAGGGCGACGCCATTGTCGGCCTTGAAACGGCCCTGCGGACGGAACGTCCTGACCCCGTCGCCGTCCGTGTACTGCCAGGTCTCGGTCCCCTGCATGAGCGCCTGATGGCCGGCGAGGTCCTCGGGCGTCTCCGGCGAGCCGTGCGCCCTGACGTAGTCCGGGCTCGCGACGAAGCTCCCGTGAATCGGCCCCACACGCCGCGCGATCAGGTTGGAATCGGCGAGGTACCCGACGCGGATCGCGCAATCGAAACCCTCGGCGATGAGGTCGACGAAGCGGTCGCCGTAGGCCGCATGGACGTGGAGCAGCGGGTGGCGCCGGGCCATCTCCGCGACCACGGGCGCGAAGTGGGTCGGGCCGAACGTCAGCGGCACGGCCACGCGCAGGCGGCCCCGGAGGTCACCGCCGGGTGACACCGTTTCCCGGGCGAGGTCGACCTCGGCGCAGACCCGCGCCGCATGATCCCGGAACGTCGTCCCGGCCTCCGTCAGCGAGGCGCCGTGCGTGTTGCGGGCGAGGAGCTGGACACCGAGGTCGGCCTCCAGCCGCATGAGCCTGCGACTGACGATGGACTTCGACACGCCGAGGCGGCGCGCGGCGGCCGAGACACCTCCGGTGTCGGCGACCTCGACGAAGGTGCGCAGGTCTTCGATCTCCAACTTTCCGTTCCTCGTTTCGCGACACGGTGTAGCTGAACGCCAGCCTACCGCGCGAATATCGGAACTGCCACTGTTCGTCCCGTCGACGCCGCGGTCGATGCCCGGCGCGCCGCAGACCCGCACCAACGGAGGTTGAACTCGGACATGGCTCTTCGGAACGGACTTGGCTCTCTTCTTCGCCCCGAGGACTCGGTCGTCGTCCTGATCGACCACCAGCCCTACCAGCTCGCGAACCTGAACAGCCACGATCCGCACATGGTCGTGAACAACACGACCGGCTTGGCGAAGTCGGCGAGGGTGTTCGGTGTGCCCACCATCCTGACCAGCGTCATCGCGGAGCGCGGCGGCGTCATCTTCCCGCAGGTCACCGACGTGTTCCCGGGCCAGGAGGTGATCGACCGGACGTTCATCAACACCTGGGAGGACGCGAAGGCCGTGGACGCCGTCAAGGCCACGGGCCGCAAGCAGCTGATCATCGCCGGGCTGTGGACCGAGATCTGCGTCGCGATGCCGGCGATCCAGGCCGCGGGCGAGGGCTGGGACGTGACGGTCATCACCGACGCCTCCGGCGGCACTTCGGTCGAAGCCCACGAGGTCGCCATCCAGCGCATGGTCCGGGCCGGCGTGAACGTGATGACCTGGCTGGCGCTCGCGGCCGAATGGCAGCGCGACTGGGCCCGGCTGGATACCGCGGTCGGCCTCACCGAGGTGCTCAAGCAGCACGCAGCCGGCAGCGGCATCGCCTACCTCTGGGAGCAGCAACTCCTCAACACGCCGGTTCCGGCGGCCAGGTGATCTGGCCCGCGGACGCGCGTCCTTCGACAACGGAGAGAGCATGATGAGCGACCTGAAGGGCAGGCGCGCGCTGGTGACCGGGGGATCGCGCGGCATCGGCGCGGGCATCGCGGAGACCCTGGTCAAGGCCGGGGCCAACGTCGCTATCACCTACGAGAAGTCTGCCACCCGGGCCGGGGAGGTGGTGGCGAGGATCGAGCGTCTCGGCGGCCGCGGCTTCGCGATCCAGGCGGACAGCGCCGACCCCGCGGCCGTCCAGCGTTCCGTGGACGAGGCGGCCGAGCGGCTCGGCGGCCTCGACATCCTGGTCAACAACGCCGGCATCGGCCGGGCCGGGCCGGTCGCCGAGATCCCGCTCGCCGACATCGACGCGCTGTTGAACGTCAACGTGCGGGCGGTCGTCCTGGCCTCCCAGGCGGCGTTGGCCCATTTACCCAACGGCGGGCGCATCATCTCGATCGGCTCCACCCTCGCCGAGCGCGTGCCCTTCGGCGGGCTGACGGTCTACGCGATGACGAAGTCGGCCCTCGTGTCCTTCAACAAGGGCCTCGCGCGGGAGCTCGGCCCGCGCGGCATCACGGTCAACTTGGTCCATCCCGGCTCGACCGACACCGACGCCAACCCGGCCACGGGGCCCGACGCGGAGGCGCAGTTGGGCTTCAACGCCCTCGGCCGGTTCGGGAAGCCCGAGGACATCGGCGCGGCGGTCGTGTTCCTCGCCGGCCCCTCGGCTCGGCAGATCACGGGCTCGGCCATCACCGTCGACGGCGGCGCCAACGCCTGAGCCTGCACCAAGCACCCTCGGTTCGGCGGGTCCGCCGTCGAGGTTGGCCGCCGAGCGTCGCGCTTCGAAGGAGAAGATCGGTGCCCGACACCCAGGCCCCGCCGGCGGAGGAGCCGGATTACGACAAGCTGCTGCGCACCAACCTGGAGCGCGTCTTCAACGAGCGCGACGCCGGCAAGCGGAAAGCGGCCCTGGACGAACTCTTCGTGGCCGATCCCGTCATGTACGAGCCGACCGATGTCGTGCGGGGGCGAGCCGCCATCGCCGCCGTCGCCGGCAAGCTCTTGGACCAGTTCGGGCCCACCTTCCGGTTCACCCCGATCGGCGTGGCTGTCGGGCACCACGGCTTGGGTTCCCTGCGGTGGAGGGCCGGTCCGGAGGGCGGACCGGTCGCGGTCACTGGAACGGACGTTGCCGAGGTCGTCGATGGCAGGATCGCGCGCCTCTGGGTGCTACTCGACCCGTCGGCCGGTTGAGACCGCCACCTTGCGAATTCACGGTTTCCGCGTTCGTCGCCAAATGGCTCGTGCCACGGCCTGCCGACTTCCGTGCCGCGCATCCCGGTCGCGACCTGCGACTGCACGCGTCCGACAACCGGCGGGCTGCCCTGTCGTCCGGCAAATCGGGCTCTACGCCGGCAAGAGGCCCGAGGCGCGGTAGCTCTCGATCAGGTCGTCAAACGCGGAGATGTCCGAGCGGCTCCTGGCGAAGAGCTGGGCTCCGGATACCGCGGCGAAGATGGCCCGCGCCCGCGCCGCGCCGTCCTCGGGCCTCACCGCTCCCGCCATGACCAGCACCTTGGCGAGCCAGGCGATGTTGACGTCGGCGAAGCCCTGGGCCTCCCTCTGCACGACCTCCGGAAGATCGGCGTACTCCGCCGACATGAAGCTGCAGAGGCAGAGCCTGTTTCCGTCCTCAAGCGACCGGCGGAAGGTGTTCGGGTAGAGCTGCAGGCAGCGGACCGGGTCGCCGGTCTCGACCAGCATCGCGTCGAGTTCGGCCGCCGTGTCCTCCCAGTAGCGCCTCGCCACGGCTGCGCCGAGGTCCGCCTTGCTGGCGAAGTGGTGGTAGATGCTCGCCGCCTTGATGCCGACGTCGGCCGCGAGGTCGCGGTAGCTCAGCCCGCCGTAGCCGTGCGCCTGCGCGGTCTTCCTGGCGGCGGCCAGGATCGACTCCCTCGCGTTCGAACTCACCTCAGCCTCCCCCCGGCATCACCGAACCTACCAACCGTTAGTTAGGGGTTGACGGGCCAAAAATCCAGTCCTAGCTCTGACCTGCCTAACGACAGGTAGGGAAGCAGCCATGACCCAGGACATCATCGTCTCGGACGCCACCCGACTGGCCGAGCTGATCCGAACGAAACAGCTCTCCCCCGTCGAGGTCGTGCGGGCGCACCTCGACCGGATCGACGCCGTCGACCCCGAGGTCAATGCTATCGTCACGGTCGCCGAAGGGGCGCTCGTCGCCGCGAGGGACGCCGAGGCGGCGGTCATGGCAGGCGGGGATCTCGGACCCCTGCACGGCGTGCCGTTCACCGCGAAGGACAGCATCGACACCGCCGGCGTGCTCACCCAGCGCGGCTCGCCCATCTTCAAGGGCCGGGTGCCCGACACCGATGCCACAAGCGTGGCGCGCCTGAAGAAGGCCGGCGGCATCCTGCTCGCCAAGACCAACCTCCCCGAGTTCTCTTACTGGATCGAGAGCGACAACCTGCTCTCCGGCCGCTCGAACAACCCCTGGGATCTGACCCGCACCCCGGGCGGTTCGAGCGGCGGCGAGTCCGCGGCCATCGCGGCGGGCATGTCGCCGCTGGGCCTCGGCACCGACCTCGCCATCTCGGTGCGCGGTCCGGCAGCCCAGACCGGCATCGTCGCGCTGAAGGCCACCCACGGGCGCGTGCCGATGACCGGTATCTGGCCGCGCGCGCCGCGCCGCTTCTGGCATGTCGGCCCGATGGCGCGCTCGATCCGCGACCTCGCGCTCGCCTTCTCGCAGCTCTCCGGTCCCGACGGCGAGGATGCCTTCGCCAGCAGCACCGTCCCGTTCGATGCCGGCGTCGGCTCGGACCGCGAACTCCGCGTCGGCTGGATGGTCGGGCCGGGCTTCGGGCCCATCGACACCGAGGTCGCGGCGACCGTGCGGGCAGCGGCCGAAGCCTTCAGGGGCGAGGGCCACCACGTGGAGGAGGTGCGCATCCCGGCGCTGGAGCGCGACTTCGCCCTCGACGTGTTCAACAAGCTCCACGTCATGGAGATGAAGCCGGCCTTCCGGGAGGCGACCGCTGGCCGTCCCGAGCACGCGCTCTACAAGATGGCCCGGACCATGCTGTCGCTGCCGGACACATCGATGGAGGACTACGTCGCGGCCGAGCAGGCGGCGGAGCGGCTCCGAGACGGGTACGCGGCCTACTTCCGGGCCTTCGACGTCCTCCTGACCCCCGTGCTGCCGGTCCCGGCGCACAAGCACGGCATCAGCGAACTCTTCATCAACGGCGAGACGGTCGACCTGACCTACCTCCAGGGCGCGACCGTGCCCCTCAACGTGACCGGCCTGCCGGGCCTGTCGATGCGCTTCGGGACGAGCCGCGAGGGCTTGCCGATCAACGTGCAACTGGTGGGCAGCTGGCAGGCGGAAACGACGCTCCTGCACGCCGCGTCGGTGCTGGAGGGCGTCAGCCCGGTCCGCGGCCTGCACCCGCACCTCTGAACGGAGCGCACCTGCCGGGGAGCGCTCCGCGGTCCCCGGACCCGGCCGTAAGCTCGGGCCTCCCGCGCCCACTTCATAGGTCAAGGGAGTCGCGACCGGTTACGGCGGACTGCTGACCGCTCCGCCCCGTCTGTCGGGGCCAAGGACATGCATCGACCATGTTCCCGACCGGCCTCCGGCGCTTCCCGGAGCACGACCCGCCGCGGCTGAGGTTCGGCCCTGCCACCGCGGCAGCGACCTGGCTCGCCATCGTCCAAGCGACCGCGCGGGACCTGCCGAACGGCCGCCGAGCACGACGAGCACCCCCTACTCATCGGCCTCGACGCGCTGGTCAGACCCGCCCGCCGCGGGTGCCTTGTCGACGCCCGGGCCGCTGCTCTGAACGGTCCCCCGTGCCACGTGAGCGGCTGTCTGGTTGCAGTGAGGACCGGCCCGCCATCACGGCAGTGGATCAGAACGCCTGCCCTTGCCGCCGGTGCGACAGATATATTGCATATATGTCCATCTACATAGGATAAATTTGCTTTTTTACCTCGAATATTGACTTTAGCGCGCGCATTACCGAAACCAGCGCAGGTTCTTCGGCGGTCCTCGGAACGATGCGCTGACGTGGATGCGCGGTCGGATGCTGTCGAGTACGACGTCATGGCTGGCGATGGTGATTTTCTTGTATCTGCGATCGCTCCGTGACCGCCGGTTCAGGCAAGTCGGCGGAACTCTCCGCCACATCCGCACGCGTTCACTTGAAAGATTCGATGATGTTCGGTGGCGCTGATCGGCTGCGACGGCCACCAGGATCCAATGGGCCAGGGCCACTGCTGGAGATCCGATCACTCGACGTGCAATTTGCCGGGCACGCCGCAGTGAAATCGTTGGATCTCCACATCGATCCGGGCGAGATGCTGGCCCTGGTGGGCGAGTCCGGATGTGGCAAATCAACCACGGCTCTGGCGATCCTTCGCCTGCTCTCGGCCCAGGCGCGGCTGTCCGGAGCCATCGCCCTCGAAGGCCGCGATCTGCTCACGCTGAAGGAGCGCGACCTCGCGCGCATCCGCGGCAAGGCGGTCTCGATCATCTTTCAGGAGCCGATGACCTCGCTGAACCCGGTGCTCTCCATCGGACGGCAGGTGATGGAGGCGATCACCCTCCACGAGACACGCTCGCCCCGACAGGCGCGGGAGGAGGCGCTGGCGCTCCTCGACCGGGTGCGCTTGCCGGATCCGGTGCGGCGGTTCGACGACTATCCCCACCAGCTTTCCGGCGGCCAGCGCCAGCGGGTGATAATCGCGATGGCGGTGGCCTGCCGGCCGCGCCTCCTGATCGCCGACGAGCCGACGACGGCGCTCGATGTGACGGTGCAGGCGCAGATCCTCCGGCTCATCGACGACCTTCGCCGCGATCTCGGGATGGCGGTCCTGCTCATCACCCATGACCTCGGCGTGGTGGCGCAGTGGGCCGACCGCGTCGCGGTCATGCATGATGGTCGCAAGCTGGAGGAGGGACCGACCCGCACGGTGTTCGCCCGTCCGCGCAGCCTCTACACGCGGGGGCTGCTGGAAGCCTCGCTGCACGGTGGCCAGGCCCTGCATTACCGCACCGCCCGCCTCGCGGAGATCCGTCACCGCGGCGGCGACGTGTTCGAACTGGTCCGCCCGCCCGCCCGCTCCGCGCGGCCGGCGGCCCGGGAACCCGATCAGCCACCCCTGCTCTCGGTCGAGGACCTGCGGATCTCCTATCCGTCGGGCGGCGCGTCGGTACAGGCGGTCCGGGGCGTGACCTTCGCCGTGGCGCGCGGCGAGACGGTCGGGCTGGTGGGCGAGTCGGGCTGCGGCAAGTCCAGCCTGTCGCGCGCCATCGTGCGCCTGACGCCGCCCGAGAGCGGGCGCATCCTGTTCGACGGCGTGGATCTGCTGCCGCTCTCGCGGCGCGCGCTGCTGCCCTGGCGCCGCCGGGTCCAGATGATCTTCCAGGATCCGTACAGTTCGCTCAACCCGCGCCAGCGCGTGGACGACATCCTGGGCCACGCGCTCAGCCTGCACGGAATCGCCGACAGCCTCGAACGGGAACGCCGCATCGGCGCCATCCTGGACGATGTCGGACTTCCCGCCGCGGCGCGCCGCCGGTACCCGCACGAGTTCTCGGGGGGCCAGCGCCAGCGCATCGGGATCGCCCGCGCGCTCGTGCTGCGCCCGGAGCTGGTGATCTGCGACGAGCCGGTCTCCGCCCTCGACGTCTCGGTCCAGGCCCAGATCCTCAACCTGCTCGTCGACCTGAAGGACGCCTACGCGCTCTCCTACCTGTTCATCTCCCACGACCTCGCCGTCATCCGCTACATCGCCGACCGCGTGCTGGTGATGAATGCCGGGCGGATCGTGGAGGCGGGCGCCGTCGAGAGCATCTGGCAATCCCCCCGTCACCCCTACACCCGGACGCTCCTCGGGGCGATTCCGGGCGCTCAACCCATTCCCCTCGATGAACGGCAGTCCGCTCATGCTTGATCCGAAGACCGCGCCGGTAATCCCGCCGGAGGAGATGCGCATCGCGGGACCGAGCGGCGAAGCCCGGCGGACCGACGCGCCGGCGCCCGCCATCGATCGCCGCGCGCTGTTCGGGCTCGGCGGCGCGCTGCTCGCCGGAGGCGTGGTGGGCTCGCTGTTCTCCCGCGAGGCTCTTGCGCTCACCGAGGCGCCACCCGCCACCCTGAACGGCGCGCAACGGGGCGGCACGCTGGATGCGGTGGTCCATCCCGAGCCGCCAACGCTCGCCTACTTCATCAACACCGCCACACCGACCCGCGCCGTCGTCAGCAAGATCTTCGACGGACTCGTGGAGTACGGCCCGGACCTGAAGCCGCGCCCGCAGCTCGCGGAACGGTGGGAGACCTCCGCCGACGGCCTGACCTGGACCTTGACGCTGCGCAAGGGCGCCGTCTGGCACGATGGCACACCCTTCACCTCGGCGGATGTGCGGTTCTCGGCCGAGGTCATCTGGAAGCGCTACGCACCGACGGCCAAGCGCATCTTCCAGCACCTGACCAAGGTCGAGGCGCCGGACGAGCACACGGTGATCCTCACCCTCGCCAAGCCGACGCCGGTGATCATCAACGCGCTCGACGTGGTGGCCGCGCCGATCCTGCCGCGGCACCTCTACGAGGGCACCGACATCCCCAACAACCCTCACAACAACAGCCCCGTCGGCACCGGCCCGTTCGTGTTCAGGGAATGGGCGCGCGGCAGCCACATCCGCCTCGAACGCTTCGACAAGTACTGGCAGCCCGGGCGGCCCTTCCTGGATGGCATCGTCTGGAAGATCATCCCGGACGTGTCGGGCCGGGCCAACGCCCTGGAAACCGGGGTGGCGAAATATGGCGAGCGGAACCCCGTGACCTTCGCGGATGCCGACAGGCTCGCCAAATCGGACAAGCTCGTGGTCAGCAAGGAGGGCTATAACGGCTTCGCCGGCTGGCTGTGGCTGATTCCCAACCTGCGCCATCCGGTGATCGGCAAACTGAAGGTGCGGCAGGCGATCCTGCACGCCATCAACCGGGACCTGCTGGTGAAGACCGTGTGGGGCGGCTATGCGGTGCCGGCCAGCGGCCCCGTCTCGTCCCTGCTCAAGACGTTCTACACGGCCGATACGCCGCAATATCCCTTCGATCGCAAGAAGGCCGAAGCGCTGCTGGACGAGGCCGGCTACCCGAAGCAGGCCGATGGCTGGCGCTTCAAGCTCAACCACGACTTCATTCCCTTCGGCGACGATTACCGCCGCACCGGCGAGTTCGTGCGCCAGTCGCTGCGCGCGGTCGGCATCGACGTGACGCTGCGCGCGCTCGACCTCGCCGCGTGGACCAAGAACGTGTTCACCGACTACAACTTCGATCTCGTCAGTTCCTGGGGCATCAACTGGCAGGATCCGCAGATCGGGGTGGAACAGCACTACTGGTCGAAGGCCGAGGCGAAGGGCACGCCCTGGTTCAACGCGTCCGGCTACGCGAGTCCCGAGGCCGACAAACTCCTGGAGGCGGCTCAGTCGGAGACCGATCCGGCGAGGCGGATCGCGATCTATCGCGATTTCCAGAAACTGGCACAGACGGATCTCGGGCTTCTCAACATCCTGGAGTTCCGCTGGTTCGGCGTCTGGGACGCCCGGCTGCGCAACGTGACCGACACGTTCAACCACAGCCAGAGCAACTTCGCGCAGGTCTGGTTCGAGCAAACCGTCTGAGACGCAATCCGCTTGATCGAAGCGGATTGCGTCTCAGCAAGCCCGCGCGGCGCTTGAGCGAAGCCGATTTCCGCATTGCGAAGCAATCAACCGGAAATCGTATGAGACGCGGTCCGTCCCGGGGACGAGCCCGATCACATTGTCCAGGGAACGGCCGAGGCGGTTCCCGGATCGGAGAATCCGACGTGCTGCTGGCGTTGCTTCGTCGCTTGTTGCAATTGCTGAGTATCGTTCTCGCGATTGCCGTCCTGAACTTCACCCTGCTGAAGTCCCTCCCGGGCGATCTCGTGGACGTGATCGCGAGCGAGAGCGGCAGCGTGACGCCGGACTACGTGGCGGATCTGCGCCGGCTCTACGGGCTCGATCGCCACGTCCTGGAGCAGCTGGTGGCCTATGTGGGGCGGCTGGCCCAGGGCGATCTCGGCTTCTCCTTCCGCTACGGCGAGCCCGTCCTCGGCCTGGTGCTCGACCGGCTGCCGACGACGCTTGCCCTGGTGGGATCGGCGCTGACGCTGTCGGTCGGCATCGGGCTGCTGCTCGGGATCGCTGCGGCCCGCAAACCCCACGGCGTCACCGACACGCTGATCTCGGGCCTGTCGACGCTCGGCTACTCCGCTCCGCTGTTCTGGATCGCGCTGATGCTGATCGTGATGTTCGGTGTGCAGCTCGAATGGCTGCCCATCGGCGGCATCCGCGACGTGAGCGCCCGCTATACCGGCTGGCGGGGCGCCCTCGACGTGGCGCACCATCTCGTCCTGCCGGTCGCCACCCTGTCGATCTACTACGTCGCCGTCTATGCGCGGCTGTCGCGCGCTTCGATGATCGACGTCCTGACCGAGGACTACATCCGGACCGCCCGCGCCAAGGGCGCGCGCGAGGGGCGCGTGATCTTCGGCCACGCCCTGCGCAACGCGGTGCTGCCGGTGCTCACCATGCTCGGCGTGCAGAGCAGCGCCCTGCTCGGCGGATCGATCGTCGTGGAGACCGTGTTCGCATGGCCGGGGCTCGGGCAGCTCTCCTTCGAGGCCATCAAGAGCCGCGATATCCCCGTGCTCCTGGGGGTACTGCTGTTCAGCGCCGTGCTGGTGGTGCTCTCCAACATCCTGGTCGATCTGGTCCAGATGTGGCTCGATCCGCGGGTCCGCCGGCCCCGGACGGCCGCCGCGTCGCAGGCCGATCCCGAGCAGCAAGGAAGACTCGCGTGAGACGCTGGTACCTCCAGCCGTCGATCCTGATCGGCGGCGCCACCCTCCTCGTCGTCGCCGGTGCGGCGCTCCTGGCCGGCACGCTCTATCCGGACGACCCACTGGATATGGTGGGCGCTCCCTTCACATGGCCCGGCACCGAGGCCGCAACGCCCCTCGGCACGGACCTGATGGGGCGCGATCTGCTGGCGGGTCTGATGCACGGCGCCCGCATCTCGCTCCTCGTGGGGCTCTCCTCGGCGATCGTCTCGCTGCTGATCGGCGTCCTGGTGGGGGCGGCGGCCGGATTCTACGGCGGCGGCGTCGACGCGACGCTGACACGCCTGACCGAGCTGTTCCAGACCATCCCGGCCTTCCTGCTGGCGATCATCCTGGTGGCCATCCTCAAGCCGTCGATCGCCACCATCGTCTTCGCCCTCGGTGTGACCTCCTGGACCAGCGTGGCGCGGCTGGTGCGCAGCGAGTTCGCGACCCTGCGCGAGCGGGATTTCGTTCGCGCCAGCATCGCGCTGGGGGCGGGCGACGTCCATCTGATCGTTCGCGAGATCCTGCCGAACGCCTGGACGCCGGTGATCGTGTCGACGGGCCTGCTGGTGGCGAACGCTATCCTCTCCGAGGCCGGGCTGTCGTTCCTCGGCCTCGGCGATCCGAACGTGGTGAGCTGGGGCTCGATGGTGGGGCTCGGCCGCGACGCCCTGCGCACCGGCTGGTACATGACCGCGATCCCGGGCCTCGCCATCGTGCTGACCATCCTGGGCCTCAACCTGCTCAGCGACGCGCTGCACGGCGCCCTGAACCCGCGGCTGCGCCGGAGCCGCGCGTGAGACCCACCGGTACGCGCCGGGCAGAGTTCGGGCGCCCGAAATGCCGGATCCTCGCGCGGACGCGCCGATGAGCGCGCCGCCCGCGGAACGATCTTCTGCGGCTGACCCCGGCCGAGGGAAGTCGTTTCCAAGATCCGGAGAGATTTCGCTCCGCCTCATCCATTGCGCGGTCGCGGCTCCGCGGCGACGATCACGCACCCCAACCGTCAGGCTCAAGACGAATGCCCCCGACCCGTCGTGACGTCCTCTCCGCCGCCGGTGCCGCCGTGCTCGGTGCCGCTATTCCCGCGGCGCGCGCGGCCGCGCCGCGCCGCGGCGGCGTGCTCACCGTGCAGCTCAGCGGCGAGCAGCGCGTTCTCAACCCGGCACTGCGCGCCTCGACGGGCGTCTACGTGGTCACCTCGAAGATCGTCGAGCCGCTGGTCGACCTCGATCGGGAGGGCCGGCCCGCGCCGGTGCTGGCGACGGGCTGGCAGGCCGCCCCGGACGGGCGCAGCGTGACGTTCCGGCTGCGCGAGGGGGTGCGCTGGCACGACGGCAAGCCCTTCACGGCCGCGGACGTGCAGTTCACCGCCCTGGAGATGTGGAAGAAGCACCTCAATTACGGCACGCAGCTCCAGCTCTACCTGGAGGCGGTGGACACGCCCGATCCCCACACCGCCGTGTTCCGATACGCCCGCCCGATGCCCCTCGACCTGCTGCTTCGGGCCCTGTGCGACCTCGGCTACGTGGCCCCGCGTCACGTCTTCGAAGGCACCAGCCTCCTCGACAACCCGGCCAACACCGCGCCGATCGGCACCGGGCCGTTCCGCTTCGTGCGCTACGAGCGCGGACAGTACATCATCGCGGAGCGCAACCCGGATTACTGGCGCGCCGGCTTTCCCTTTCTCGACCGTGTCGTCTGGCGCTTCATCCTCGACAAGGCGGCTGCCGCGGCGGCGCTCGAGACGGGCGAGGTGCAGCTCGCGCCCTACAATGCGCTGGCGCTCGCCGACCTCGACCGGCTGAAGACGGATCCCCGCTTCACCGTGTCGAGCCGCGGGCTGGAGGCCAACGCCTTCAACAACACGCTGGAATTCAACACCCGCCGCAAGGAACTCGCCGACGTGCGGGTGCGCCGGGCGATCGCCCACGCCATCGACGTGCCGTTCTTCATCGAGAACTTCCTGTACGGGCTCGGCAAGCCTGCGACCGGCCCGATCCCGTCCTCCTCGACCGCCTTCTACCTGGACAACCCGCCGCCCTACGCGTTCGACCCGAAGCGCTCCGAGGCGCTCCTCGACGAGGCCGGGTTCCGGCGCGGCGCGGGCGGCACCCGATTCTCCCTGAAGCTCGTGCCGATCATGAACGGCGAGGACGTGCCGCTGTTGGCCACCTTCATCCAGCAGTCGCTGCAGGCGGTCGGCATCCGGGTCGAGATCGTCACGCTCGACATCGCGGGCGCGCTCGCCACCGTCTACCGCGACTGGAACTTCGACCTCGCCACCGGCTGGCACCAGTACCGGGGCGACCCCGCCGTCTCGACCACCGTCTGGTACCGTTCGGGCTCACCGAAGGGCGCGCCCTGGACCAACCAGTACGGCTGGCAGTCGGACGAGGTCGACCGGCTGGTCGACGCGGCCGCGACCGAACTCGACCCGGCCAAGCGCAAGGCCCTCTACGCCGCCTGGGTGAAGGCGGTGAACGACGAGATCCCGGTCTGGATGCTGACCGAACGCAGCTTCCTGTCGGCGACGAGTCGGCGCCTGCACGACGACCACAACACGCCCCGCTGGGGCTCGCAGGACTGGCACGACACCTGGATCGACGCGTGACCTCCGGACTCGGCGGAACGGTCCGATGACCCTGCTGCTCCTCGCCCTGCGCCGGCTCGCCGCGAGCGTGCCGACCCTGCTCATGATCCTGGCGGGCCTGTTCCTGCTGCTGCAGCTGGCGCCCGGGGACACCGTCGACGCGCTGATGGCCCAGATGGGCGGCGGCGACCCTGCGACCGCGGCTCAGCTGCGGCGCCATTACGGGCTCGACCTCACGGCGGCGGCGCAGCTCGGGCGCTACCTCTGGCGCCTCGTCCACCTCGACCTCGGTGAGTCGGCGATCTACGGCAAGCCGGTGGCGACCGTCATCGCCGAGCGGCTGCCCGTGACCCTGTTGCTGATGGGCAGCGCGCTGACGCTCTCGTTTGCCGGCGGCGTCGCACTCGGGATCGTGGCGGCGCGCCGACTCGACCGCTGGCCCGACACGCTGATCTCGACGCTCGGGCTCGTCTTCTACGCCACGCCCTCGTTCTGGTTCGGGCTGATGGGGATCGTGCTGTTCTCGATCCGGCTCGGCTGGCTGCCGGCGGGCGGCTTCGAGGAGGTGGGGAGCGGACTCGCCGGCCTCAGCCGCGCTCTCGACGTCGCGCGCCACCTGGTCCTGCCCGCGCTCACCCTCGCGCTGGTGTTCCTCGCCACCTACCTGCGCATCATGCGCGCCGCGATGCTGGAGGTGATGGGCCTCGACTTCGTGCGCACCGCCCGCGCCAAGGGCCTCGGCGAGACCGGCATCGTGATCCGCCACGCCCTGCGCAACGCGCTCCTGCCGATGGTGACCCTGGTCGGCCTGCAGGCCGGTACCATGCTGGGCGGATCCGTGGTGGTCGAGAGCGTCTTCGCGCTGCCCGGCCTCGGCCGCCTCGCCTACGAATCCGTCGTTCAGCGCGACCTCAACACGCTGCTCGGCATCGTCTTCGTCTCGGCACTGCTCGTCGTGGCGGTCAACTTCGCGGTCGACCTCGTCTACGGCTGGCTCGATCCGCGCATCTCCGCGGGAAGCCGCGCATGACGCTGCTGCGGGCCTACCTGCGCAACCCGGCCGCCGCGCTGGGCCTCGTCCTGCTCATCGCCGTGATCGCGGCGGCCCTCGTCGCGCCATTCCTGTTCCCGAAGGATCCGCTCGGCCTCGCCGGGCGCCCGCTGCAATGGCCCTTCGCCAACCCGAAGCTGTGGCTCGGCACCGATCCGAGCGGACGCGACATCGCCGCCCAGATCTTCCATGGCGCCCGGATCTCCCTGCTGATCGGCGGGGCGGCGACACTGATCGCGGTGGCGATCGGCATCGCGGTCGGGGCGGTGGCAGGCTATTACGGCGGTCTCGTCGACGAGGGGCTGATGCGCGTCACCGAGGCGTTTCAGACTCTGCCGAGCTTTCTGCTGCTCCTGGTGCTGGTGGCCGTGTTCGGCTCGCGGATCACCACCGTCACGGTAGCGATCGGTCTCGTCTCCTGGCCGTCGGTGGCCCGGCTCACCCGGGCCGAGGTGCTGTCCCTGCGCGGGCGCGACTTCGTGCAGGCCTGCCGAGGGCTCGGCATGGGCGACGCCCGGATCATCCTGCGCGAGATCCTGCCAAACGCCCTGCCGCCGGTGATCGTCTACGCCAGCGTCGTGATGGCGGTGGCGATCCTGTTGGAGAGCGCCCTCGCCTTCCTCAACCTGTCGGACCCGAACGTCGCCTCCTGGGGCAACCTGATCGGGGCGGGACGCGGGGTGCTGCGCACACAATGGTACGTGTCGGCGCTTCCGGGCGTCGCGATCCTGCTCACGGTGCTGGGCGTTTCCCTGGTCGGCCAGGGCCTCAACGACGCCCTCAACCCGCGCCTGCGGCGGGTGCGGCCGTGACGCTGCTCAGCGTCGAGGCCCTCTCGGTGCGGCTGCCCGCCGGGGCCGACCGCAGTCGCGCGCTCGACGGCGTCTCTCTCTCCGTAGCGCCGGGCGAGATCCTCTGCGTGGTCGGCGAGAGCGGCTCAGGCAAGTCGATGCTCGCCGCCGCGGTGATGCGCCTGCTGCCGCCCGGCGTGGCGGCGGAGGGCGGGCGCGTGCTGTTCGGCGGCCGCGACCTGCTGGCGATACCGGAGGCCGACATGCGCCGGATCCGGGGGGCCGCGGTCGCCATGGTGTTCCAGGAGCCGATGACGGCGCTCAACCCCCTGCGCCGCGCGGGCGACCAGATCGCCGAGGTGTTCCGCGTCCACGCGCGCCTTTCTGGTGCGGAGATCCGCGCCCGCACCCGCGCGCTCCTCGACGAGGTGCGCCTGTCCGATCCCGACCGGGTGCTGGCCGCCTACCCGCACGAGTTGTCGGGCGGGCAGCGCCAGCGTGTGATGATCGCCATGGCCCTCGCCCTGGAGCCGGCGCTTCTGATCGCCGACGAGCCGACCACCGCCCTCGACGTGACCACGCAGGGGCGGATCCTGGAGCTGATCCGCGCCATCCAGCGGCGGCGCGGCATGGGCGTCCTGTTCATCACCCACGATTTCGGCGTCGTCGCGCAGATCGCCGACCGGGTCGCAGTGATGCGGGGCGGGCGACTCGTCGAGACCGGCCCGGCCGAGGCGGTGTTGAACCGCCCGCACCATGCCTACACCCGGGCGCTGATCGCTGCGGTGCCCGCGCTCACCCCGCGCCCGGGCCGCCACGCCGCCGATGGGCCGCCCGCGCTGCGCCTGCGTGGCGTCTCGAAGACCTACCGGGGCGGCTGGCTCGGCCGCGGCCGCGCGACCGCGGCCCTGCGCGCGGTCGGGCTCGACCTGCCCCGCGGCACGACGCTGGGCCTCGTCGGCGAGAGCGGCTCGGGCAAGTCGACGCTCGCCCGCTGCATCGTGCGGTTGCTCGACCCCGATGCCGGGGAGATCCGGCTCGGGTACACCGACCTCGCCGGCCTATCGCGCCGGGCGATGCGGCGCGAGGCCCACCGCGTGCAGATGGTGTTCCAGGACCCCTTCGCCTCGCTCAACCCGCGCCGCACGGCCGGCGAGCTCGTGGCGCAGGGACCCCGCCTGCGCGGTCTGCCGCGCGCCGCGGCGCTCGACCGGGCGCGCGCGCTGTTCACCCTCGTCGGCCTCGACCCGGCCGCGGTCGACCGCCTCCCGCACGAATTCTCGGGGGGACAGCGCCAGCGCATCGGGCTCGCCCGCGCGCTCGCCGTCGAGCCCGAACTGCTGATCGCCGACGAGCCGGTCTCGGCCCTCGACGTCTCGGTGCAGGCGCAGGTGCTCGCCCTGCTCGACGACCTGCGGGCGCGTCTCGGTCTCTCGATGCTGTTCATCACCCACGACCTGCGCGTCGCCGCCCGGATCTGCGACCGCATCGCCGTGATGAAGGACGGGGCCGTGGTCGAGACGGGAGACACCGCCGCCGTCTTCGCGGCCCCACAGCACCCCTACACCCGCGCGCTCCTCGCCGCCGTCCCGGGGCGAGGCTGGAACCCGGCCGGCCCGGCGACGGTCCCGGCTGCCTGATGCGGTCGCGACCGCCCGGACGCGGTCCGGACCGCCAGAGAGGATCACCCCATGACGCTCTCCCTCGACCACCTCGTGATCGCGGTCGCCGACCTCGACCGGGCCTTCGCCGACTACGCGGCGCTGGGATTCACGGTCATCCGCGGCGGCGAGCACCAGAACGGCATCACCCACAACGTGCTGGTGGTGCTTCAGGACGGCGCCTACCTCGAACTCATCGCCTTCCGGCGCCCCGATCCGGGAAACCGCTGGTCCGAGGTCTTTCACCGGGCGGGCGAGGGCTTCCTCGACCACGCGCTCCTGCCCGACGACATCGACGCCGTCGTGGCCGCCGCGCAGGGACGCGGCCTCGACATCGCCGACCCGGTGGCGGGCGGCCGCCACCGCCCGGACGGGGCCCGGCTCGACTGGAAGACGGCGCGCTCGCCGGGATCCGACGTCCCGTTCCTGTGCGGCGACGTCACGCCCCGGGCGCTGCGGGTGCAGGAGGGCGCGGTGCGGCACCATCCGAATGGGGTCACGGGCGTCGCCTCCGTCACCGTGGCGGTGCGGGACGTCGAGGCCGCGCGGGCGCGCTACGCGGCGCTGCTCGGCGCGGGCGCCGCGGCGGCGATCCGCGAGGAGGTCGTGGCCGGCACGCGCGCCAGGACGGCGACGCTGACGCTCGGCGGGGGCACGACCGTCACCCTGGCGAGCCCGGCCTCGGCGGAGGGCGATTTGGCCGCGGCGCTGGCGTCCCGCGGCGAGGGGCCGTTCGCCGCGATCTTCCGCGGCCCCGCGGGGAGCGGCGCCCTCGATCCGGCGCTGACACACGGCGCCCGGCTGTCGATCGCCCGGGGCGCATGATCTGGACGGCTTCACCCTCGTCCGCACGGTGATGCCGGAATCGCTCGGCGCGGTGGTCGACCGTCTCGTCCCCGACCCGCAGTCCCGCGTCGCCTTCAAGGCCGCCTATCGCGACGGGACCTTGCGGGAGAAGCTGTTCCCGACCGGCTCCGCGCGCCTGTCCGTCCGGCATCCTGGCGCCGGATCGCGGAAGCCTGGTTCGACAGCATCGAGGCAGCGCTCTCGGTGACGGGTTCGGGAGGCTCGGCCGCCATCGTCGCCAAGGACGACGAGAACTTCCTCGACCGCTCGAAGACGGTCGTGATGGTCTCGACCGAAGAGGTCGACGACCGGCGCTGAGCTGCCGCCTGCCCGGTCCTTCGGTGTCCGACCGCCGGGGACCGGCAAGGCCCCGCCGGGGCGTCGCCCCGGGGGAGCGCGCCCCCGCACGTGCGCCACCGCACAGCCGGCGGACGGAGGCGTTGACCGGCCGCGTCCGGCCAAATAGATGATGACCATCATATTAAAGCGCGCCGACCACGGAGACGGGCGATGGATGCGAAGGTGATCCTGGTGCTTGCACCCCTGGCCGTGGCGGCCTGCTCCCCTGCCGAGACGGCGGCGCCCCCGGCACCGCCGCTCGTCCAGACCGTCCAGGTTCGCGCCGGCGACGGCGGCCTCGCCCGCTACACCGGCGTGATCCGGGCCCGCACCGAGAGCAACCTCGGCTTCCGCGTCGCTGGCAAGATCTTCGAGCGCCTCGTCGACCCGGGCGACCGGGTGAAGCGCGGCCAGCCGCTCATGCGGCTCGACAGGACCGACTTCGCCCTCGCCTTGAACTCCGCCAAGGCCGCGGTCGAGGCTGCCCGCGCGCAGATGCTCAAGACGCGCGCCGACGAGGAGCGCAGCCGCAAGCTCGTCGGCGAGGGTTGGACCTCCCGCCAGACCTACGACCAGAACAAGGCCGCCGCCGACGCGGCCGCCGCCCAACTCGCCGCGGCCGAGGCGCAGGCGGGCCAGATCGAGAACCAAGCCGGCTACTCCGAATTGCAGGCCGATGCCGACGGCGTCGTGATGGACGTGCCGGCGGAGCCCGGACAGGTCGTCGCCGCCGGGCAGACCGTCGTGCGCCTCGCCCGGGACGGCGCCCGCGAGGCCGAGGTTTTCCTGCCCGAGGGCAGCGAGCGCACCGCCCGGTCCGAGGCCCAGGCGACGCTCTACGCCGACGCGGAGGGCGTGACCTATCCGGCGCGGCTGCGCGAGCTCTCCGCCATGGCGGACCCCGCCACCCGCACCTACCGCGCCCGCTACATCCTCTCCGGCGGCGGCGAGGCCGCCCCCCTCGGGGCGACCGTCACGCTCCAGCTCAAGCTGACCGATTCCCGGCGCGCCGGCTCGGTCGCGGTGCCGCTGGGTGCCCTGTTCGACGACGGGCACGGCTCGGCCGTGTGGCGCCTCGACGGGGACACCGACACCGTCTCCGCCCAGCCGGTCACCGTCGCGCGCATGGGCGAGGAGAGCGCCGACGTGATCTCCGGCCTGGGTGCGGGCGACCGGATCGTGTCGCTCGGCGCGCACCTGCTCAAGGCGGGCCAGAAGGTCCGTGTCGCTCCTCTCAGCCTGACGGGGATCGTCCGATGACCGGCTTCAACCTCTCTGCGCTCGCGGTCCGCGAGCGGGCGGTCACGCTCTACCTCCTCGTCGCCGTGGCGGCGGCCGGCCTCTTCGCCTTCGAGAAGCTCGGGCGCGCCGAGGACCCGACCTTCACGGTGAAGACGATGACCGTCGCGGCCGCCTGGCCCGGCGCCACCACGGGCGAGATCCAGCGCCAGGTGGCCGACCCGCTGGAGAAGCGCCTTCAGGAGCTGGCCTACTACGACCGCGTCGAGACGACGGTCCGGCCCGGCCTGATGCTGATGAAGGTCTACCTGAAGGATCAGATGCCGCCGGCGCGGCTGCAGGAGGAGTTCTACCAGGCGCGCAAGAAGCTCTCCGATCAGGCCTCGACCCTGCCCCGCGGGGTGATGGGCCCGCTGTTCAACGACGAGTTCTCGGACGTCTACTTCGCCCTCTATGCGCTCCAGGCCCGCGGCCTGCCGCACCGGGAACTCGTGCTGCGCGCCGAGGACCTGCGCCAGCGCCTGCTGCGGGTGGCCGGCGTCGAGAAGATCAACATCCTCGGCGAGCAGGCCCAGAAGATCTTCGTCGAGGTCTCCTACCAGCGCCTCGCGACCCTCGGCATCACCGGCCAGCAGCTCCTGACGGCGCTCGCCAACCAGAACGACGTGACCCCGGCCGGCTTCGTCGAGACCGCGGGCCCCCGCGTCTACTTGCGCCTCGACGGCGCCATCGACAGCCTCGACGTCCTGCGCGACCTGCCGGTCGCGGCGGGCGAGCGCAGCCTCAAGCTCGGCGACATCGCGGAGGTGAAGCGCGGCTACGAGGACCCCAAGACCTTCGCGATCCGCAACGACGGCGAGCCGGCCCTGATGCTGGGCCTCGTGATGAAGCCCGGCTATAACGGGCTCAACCTCGGCGAGACGCTCAACGCCGAGGAGGCGGCGATCCACCGGGAACTCCCCACCGGCATCACCTTTGCCAAGATCACCGATCAGGCGAAGGTCATCGACGACGCCATCCATGAATTCATGGTGAAGTTCTTCACCGCCCTCTCGGTCGTCATCGTGGTCAGCCTCCTGACGCTCGGCTTCCGGGTCGGCATCGTGGTGGCGCTCGCGGTGCCGCTCACCCTCTCGGCCGTCTTCGTCGTGATGATGCTGACCGGGCGCGACTTCGACCGCATCACGCTCGGCGCCCTGATCCTGTCGCTCGGGCTGCTCGTCGACGACGCGATCATCGCGATCGAGATGATGGTGGTGCGCATGGAGGAGGGCGCGGACCGGATCGCGGCCGCGACCTACGCCTGGAGCGCGACCGCCGCCCCGATGCTCACCGGCACCCTCGTCACCATTGCGGGCTTCCTGCCGATCGGCTTCGCACGCTCCTCGGCCGGCGAGTACGCGGGCAACATCTTCTGGGTCGTGGGCTTCTCGCTGATCGTGTCCTGGGTCGTGGCGGTCACCTTCACGCCCTATCTCGGCGTCAAGCTCCTGCCCGACATCAAGAAGAAGGCCGGCGGCCACGACGCGATCTACGCCACGCCGAACTACCGGCGCCTGCGTCGGCTCGTGCGTCTGTCGGTGAACCACAAGTGGCTCGCCGCCGGGATCACGGTCGGGCTGTTCGCCCTCGCGGTGGTCGGGATGGGCAAGCTGGAACAGCAGTTCTTCCCGAACTCCGAGCGCGCCGAGCTCATCGTCGAGGTGACGCTGCCGATCGGCTCGGCCTTCGCCGCCACGGAGGCGACCGTCCGGAAGGTCGAGGCGGCCGTGCGCGAGCAGCCCGAGGCGCGGGCCATCACCAGCTACGTCGGCCAGGGCATGCCTCGCTTCGTCCTCTCCTTCGATCCCGAACTGCCCGACCCCGCCTTCGCGCAGATCGTGGTCCAGACTGACGGCAGCGCCGCCCGCGACGTGCTCCGGGTCAAGCTGCGCAGGCTCGTGGACGAGGGCCGCTTTCCCGAAGCCCGGGTGCGCGTCCTGCAGATCGTGTTCGGACCGCCGATCCGCTTCCCGGTCGCCTTCCGGGTCGTCGGGCCGGACATCGACGTCATTCGCGGCATCGCCGGGCAGGTGCGCGACGTCATGCTCGCGAACCCGAACATGCGCCTCGTCCACCTCGACTGGGGCAACAGGACCCCAAGCCTGCACCTCGCCCTCGACCAGGAGCGGCTGCGCCTGATCGGCCTCACCCCGAAGGAGGCCGGCCTGCAGCTCCAGAGCCTGCTCAACGGCACGCCGGCCACCCAGGTGCGCGAGAACCTGCGCACGGTCGACGTCCTGCTGCGCAGTCCGGGGCCCGAGCGGCGCTCGCTCGGCGAGATCGCCGACATGACGCTGGCGACCAAGGACGGGCGGCAGGTGCCGGTCTCCCAGGTCGCCCGTCTGGAGAGCCGAACCGAGGACGCGGTGCTCAAGCGGTACAATCGGGAGAGCTACATCCGGGTCCAGGGCGACGTGCTCGACGGCAAGCAGCCGCCGGACGTCACGATGCAGATCCTGCCGCAGCTCGAAGCCCTCAAGGCGAAGCTGCCGCCGGGCTACCGCATCGACACGGCCGGCGCCGTGGAGGAGAGCGCCAAGGCGATGACGGCGCTGGTCTCGATCTTCCCGCTGATGCTGATCGTGACGCTCACCGTGATCATGCTGCAGGTGCGGTCGTTCTCGACCATGTTCATGGTGTTCGCGACCGCCCCGCTGGGGCTCGTGGGCGCCGTGCCGACCCTGCTGGTCTTCCATCAGCCCTTCGGCTTCAACGCGATCCTCGGCCTGATCGGGCTGTCGGGCATCCTGATGCGAAACACCCTGATCCTCGTCGACCAGATCCACCACGACCGGGATGCGGGCCTCTCGGACTACGACGCCATCGTCGAATCGACCGTGCGGCGCGCCCGGCCGGTCATCCTGACCGCGGCGGCGGCGATGCTGGCCTTCATCCCGCTGACGCACTCGGTGTTCTGGGGCGCCCTGGCCTACGTCCTCATCGGCGGCGTCGGGGTGGGCACCCTGCTCACCCTGCTGTTCCTGCCGGCGCTCTACGCCCTCTGGTTCCGCGTGAGGCGCCCGCCGGTGGCGATCGCCGCCCAGGGGGTCGACGGGGTTTTGGCCGGTGCGGCTCATCCCTAGGACGGCAGGCGCGCCGCACGCGGCGATGGCGAGGAGCGGCCCATGCCGAGAGTTTCCCAGGACCAGGCGAGGCTCAATCGCCAGAGGGTCGTCGAGGCGGCGGCCAAGATGGTGCGCGAGCGCGGGCTGCGCGAGGCCGGGGTCGCCGACATCATGAAGGCAGCCGGCCTGACGCATGGCGGCTTCTACAATCAGTTCGAGAGCAAGGACGCGCTGGTCGCGGAGGCGTTCGACTGGGCCCTGCAGCAGAACGACTACGACGGGTTGGAGGCGTTCGTCTCGATGTACCTCGACGAGCGGCACGTCGGCGCCCCTGGCGAGGGGTGTCCCATCGCGGCGCTGGCCAACGACATCACCCGCGAGGAACAGGGGAGCGTGGTGCGCCGCCATTTCACGCGCGGCGTGCGGCGCATGGCGGAGCGCATCGCGGGCGCGTTGCCGGCGGGCCTGGCCGAGCGGCGGCGGCGGAAGGCCCTCGCGACCATGTCGACCATGGTGGGAGCCATCATCCTGGCGCGCGCCGTCAACGACCGCGAGCTGAGGGACGAACTCGTGGAGGCGGCGAGATCGGCCGTCTCCGTCCCGTCCAAGTCCGGCGGCAACGCGGGTTGAGGATCAGCTCGGATCGACGGTCAGCCACCCGGCGCCAGGCTTCTCAAAAGCGATCGAGCTCGGCCGAAGGCCGATGCTGGAGGCCGCCCGTTCGCCCGGAATCCGTGCGTCCTGCCGCTCGCTCAAGGCCGCGGCATATCCATGAGGCGGTGTCGGACAGATGCCTCCCCTCTTCCTGATCGTGGGCGGGGAGCGCACCGGGAGCGTCTGTCCGGGAGCAGGGGCTCATACGGTTTCCGGATGATCGCTTCGCGATGCGGAAACCGGCCTCGCTCAGGCGCCGCGCGGGCTCGTGATACGGTTTCCGAAAGTGATCTTCCGGAAACCGTATCACCCCTTCCGGGCAGCGGCTCCGGGCGCGCAGGGGTGGTCCCTCGCGGGCAATGCCTGCAATGTCCGGCGACGATCGCCTTCCGGACACTCGGTATTGACCGTTCATCAGCCAAGGTCAAAAAGAACAGCCAATCTATCACATGGCTCAAGAGCAACTCTGCCAATGAGCATTCTGATAGCCGTACGAAGGGATCACCGCGAGATCATCGGAGAGACCGAGCATGCTGCGAAACATCGAAGGGCAGGTCGCCTGGGTCACGGGGGCGGGCTCCGGTATCGGCCGGGCAGCCGCGGTGGCGCTTGCGAAGGCCGGGGTGCGGCTCGCATTGTCGGGGCGCAGCCAGGAGACACTCGAGGCGACGGCCGATCTCGTCCGGGAGGCCGGGGGTGAGGCGCTCATCGCGCCTGCCGATATGGGCCGGGCCGACGAGGTCGAGCGCGCCTGGGAGACCGTTCGGTCCCACTATGGTCGCTGCGACATCCTGGTGAATTCCGCTGGCCTGAACGTTCCGAAGCGGGGTTGGAGCGAGATCGACCCGGCCGGCATCGACACGGTCATCGGAGTCGATCTCAACGGGCCCTTCTATGCCTCACGCCTCGTTCTGCCCGCCATGCGGGCCCAGCGGGACGGGCTGATCATTCAAGTGTCATCCTGGGCCGGACGCTACGTGTCCAAACTGACGGGCCCGGCCTACTCGGCCGCCAAGCACGGTCTCGTCGCGCTCTCGGAAAGCTTGAACCAGGAGGAATGCGGCCATGGCATCCGGTCCTGCTGCATCTGTCCCGGCGAGGTCGCGACGCCCATCATCGACAAGCGTCCCGTGCCGGTCACGGCGGAAGACAAGGCGCGCATGCTGCAGGCAGACGACCTCGCGGAGACGATCCTGTTCGTGGCCCGGCTGCCCCCGTCCGTGTGCGTCAACGAGATCCTGATCAGTCCGACCTGGAACCGCGGCTATCTGGAGGGCGTCAGGCTCTGACGGGCTTGGCGCCGACCACCGGACCTGGCCTCCTGTCGGCCATCTCGGCGGGGCGGCCGAAGGTCTGGACGTCGCGCGTTGCCGTCCGCTGCGGACGCGGCGCCAATCCCTTGCCAGCCGCAGCCGACCGCTCGGGTCCCCTCCGCTGTCCCTCGAGGAGTTACGCCCGCCGGACCGCAGAGCGTGACAGTACTACGGCGGAACGGGAGCACGTGATCCCAAGCGGCCCCACGCGACCCAGGTCTGGAACGTCCGTTTGCGACGGTTCTCCGGACGTTTGACTTCATGACACGGTTGATCGGCATCGGCTGCCACGCGGACCTTTCACGGCCGATGCGAGAGCGGCAGCTTGATCCTGATACGGTTTCCGGAAGATCACTTTCGGAAACCGTATCACGAGCCCGCGCGGCGCCTGAGCGAGGCCGGTTTCCGCATCGCGAAGCGATCATCCGGAAACCGTATGAGACGTATGCAGGTGATGGCGAGCCTCAGTCCGCCGGGGTGAAGCGCAGCGTGCCGGCTCGACGTGCTGGCCTGCCGGTGTCGTTCGGGTGATTGATCCCATCCGTGACGGGCACCTCAGGGAAGTCGAAGGGGCTGATGCCGTCAAGGCAAGCCACGTTCACGGCGTAGAGGCTGGTGTTGGATCGCCGTTGGTGGTGCGTGTAGATCCCGCAGCGAGAGCAGAAGAAGTGTTGTGCCGCGCCGGTGTTGAAGCGGTAGCTCGTCAACGCATCCTCGCCCTGCAGGACCTTGACGCCACCCATCTCCGCCATGGCGACGACGGCGCCGCGCATGCGGCAGTACGAGCAGGTGCAGCGGCGGATCGAAGCGAAGCCGTCGCTGAGCGTGACCTCGAAACGCACCGAACCGCAATGGCACCGGCCACATCGAACCTTCGCGTCGCCCATCACGGCACTCCTTCTTCCGTCCAGCCGTTCGCTCGAGAACCCATCACCAAGCCAGGCAGGCCGCGCCGAGGGCGACGGCCAGGCAGGACGCAATCCGCCGTGGGCTCAGCTCCTCCCTGAGGAAGAGCCGCCCGATGATGGCCGCGTACACCACGCTGGTCTCGCGCAACGCCGACACCACCCCCATCGCGTCGTATTGCATGGCCCAGATCACGATGCCGTACGCCAGGATCGAAACGAGCCCGCCACCGAGCGCCATCGCCGTCTGCACGCGGGTGTAGGCCGGCGGCGTCCCGCGCATCGCGACGTACAGGACCGGCATCGTCAGGCTCCAGAGCAGGAACATGCTCGCCGCGTAGGACAGGCTGTTCCCGGACAGGCGCACCCCGATCCCGTCGACGACGGTGTAGGCCCCGATCAGGACACCCGTGGTGAACGCGGCGGGCAAGAAGTCGGCCCGCACCCGCCGACCCGGGATGGCGAGCGAGAGGATGCCGCCGGACACCAGGGCGACGCCGACGATCGGGATCAGGCCGAGCGTCTCGTGCGCGAACGCCGCCGCGCCGAGCGCAACGAGGACGGGCGAGGAGCCGCGCGAGATCGGGTAGGTCTGCCCGAGGTCGCCCGAGCGGTAGGTGCGCACGAGGGAGAGGTTGTAACCGGTGTGGATCAGGGCGGAGGCGATGACGTAAGGCCAGCTCGCTGCGTTCGGCCAGGGAAGGAACACCATTGCCACCGCCGAGGCACCGGCAACGGCGATCATCATCAGCGTCATCGACCAGAGGCGGTCACTGCCGCCGCGCAGCACCGCATTCCAGCCGGCGTGCAGGATCGCGGCGCACACGACGCAGGCGAGGACGAGCGGGGTCATCGGCATGGTCGCCTTGGTGCTTCACGCTGTCCTCAGCGGCGCATGCGTCGCGAGCCGCGGCGACAAGGCGAGCGTGAGGGGAACGACGGCGAAGGCCGTAACCGCGGCGGCCATGGCGGCCCAGTTCGGCCCGACCGCGTCGCCGAGCGGACCGTAGAGCAGGGGCGTCGCAAGCGCGCTGCCGCCGAGCGTCCAGGTGTAGAAGATCGCGAAGGCCTTCTCGACGCGTCCGTTCGGTGCAAGCTCCGGCACCGTGCCGTAGAGCACGGAGGACGTGCCATTGAGCATGACGCCGAGCCCTGGCAACACGACGAGCGCAGGCGTGAGCGGCAGGGCGATGACCGCCAGGATCGCGACGGCTGTTCCCGTCTCGGTCAGAACCACGGTCCGCGTCACGCCGATGCGCTCGCCGAGCCGGCCGCAGACCGCCTTGCCGAGCGCGCCGCCGATGAAGACCAAGGAGAGCGCAAGGCCCACGGTGGTCAGCTCGGCCCCCTTCTCCCGCAGCAGGAACGGCAGGTAGATCAGGAAGGCGGGACGTGCGGCGTTATCGAGCATGCCGATGGAGACGAGCAGCCTGAAGCCGGCTTGGTCGCCCTGCCCCATGCGGGTGCGCGACGCAGCCGGGACGGCGTGTTCGGGTATCGCCCGTCGTGACGTGCGGTCACGCGGCAGCAGGCAGCCGACCACACACGCAACCACTATGCCGAGGCCCGCGATCAGCCAGAGCGCCGAGCGCCAGTCCGTGACTGTCAGCAGGAAGCCGACGAGGGGTGGCACGCTGGCCTTGCCGAGGTCACCCGTGAAGTTGTAGGTGCCGAGCGGGCCGCGGGCCGATCCTCGGTACGCCCGAGCGATCACCGCCGACGCAAGAGGATGCTGCGTGCTGCTGCCGGCCCCGCCGAGCGTGAGCGCGACGCACAGGCCGGTCAACCCGCCGGATGCGCCCGCGAGCGCGTAGCCGCCGGCGCTGAGCAGCGTACCGAGCAGCAACACCGGGCGTGCGCCGAGCCGTTCGGCAAGATGGCTGGAAGGCATCTGCAGCGCAGCCAGCGCGCCGTTGTAGAGACTGCGCAGCAGCGCCAACGCGGCGTAGCCGAGGGCGAACTCCCCCTGCCAGACCGGCAGGAGCACGTAGAGCAGGTCGGTATAGCCGTCGTGCAGCGCGTGGTTGATGCCCGTGGCCACCAGCGTGCGCCGCGCCTCCTGTGCAGATGCATCGTCGAGGGGCGCGGTTGAGTCTGTCGCGTGCCGCATCCGGCGTCCTGGGTTGTTGGCCACCACAGGATCGCGAACTCGCAGGCGGCCGACAAACGCCTTATGCTGACACTCGTGTGAGGAAATCTGACGCGTGCTACGCCGCCTGCCACCCCTGAACGCCCTGAAGGCCTTCGAGGCCGCCGGGCGCCACGTGAGCTTCACGCAGGCCGCGGCCGAGTTGCGCGTCACCCACGGCGCTGTCAGCCGGCACATCCAGGCACTCGAAGCGTGGCTCGGCGTGCCGTTGTTCGAGCGACACAACCGGCGCGTGAGCCTCACGGAGGCTGGCAGCCTGTACCTCGCGGAGATCGGCGCGGCCCTCGACCGCATCGCGCTGGCAACCACGCGTCAAGTGGAACGCGGCCGGCCGCGCTTGTTGCGCGTGAACGCGCTGGCGACCTTCACCCTGCGCTGGTTGATCCCGCGCCTGTCCGGCTTCCAGTTGGCAAATCCGGCCATCGAGGTCCGGCTGACGACCTCGAACGTTCCCTTGCTGCGCTTGGTCGAGCCGTTCGACGTCGCCATCCGCGGCGGTCCGGACGCGCGACCGGGTCATGTCGGACAGCCTTTCCTGTCCGAGAGGCGCATCCCGGTCTGCAGCCCGGCGCTGCTGCAGCGACTTCCGCTGGAGGAGCCGCGGGAACTCCGCAACCACACGCTGCTGCACGCGGCAACGCTTCCTCAGGTCTGGCCGCAATGGCTTCAGGCGGCCGGAGTGCCGGATCTGGAGCCGCAGGCATCGGTCACGCTCGAGCACTTCTACCTCACGCTGCAAGCAGCGCTCGATGGTCTGGGCGTGGCGATGGGGCCGGAGCGACTGGTTGCCGACGACGTCGCAGCCGGAAGGCTGACCTGCCCGTTCCCAGGACCTGCGCTACCGGCGCGCAGCTACTACACTTACGTGCCGGAGCCCCGGATGGAGGATCCGTCCGTTCGCGCATTCTGCGCTTGGCTGGTTGAGGCCGCCCGCCTCTGACGCCCGGGCGACCCGCGCGGCTCGATGAGGTTCTTCAAGGCGCGGTTGCCCACGTGCCGGCCGCGATGCGGCCACGCCCCCAGGCTCGCGGCCGTGGCGGGCCCCCGCACCACGTCGCCGCGCAGCAGGATGCTGCGGGCGCCCAGGAAGCCGATGCCAGACACCACCTGCGCGGCGAGACGATGCGCGACACCGGCGGCCTCGGCCCCTGATGCCACGTCGACGGCCGTGATCGCCGGTGCCGTCGCGGCCGCGCCTGCGACCCGGGCACGCGTGGCCGACGCCCTGGGCGACGGAACGCTCGTGGCGCTGGCGCGCGACGTCGACGTGGACTTTCCCGGCTTCACCTCCGTGACGGCCCGGACCGCCGCCATCGAGGATCGCAGGCTCCGCCCGGCGATCGGCGACTTCCTCTCGCGACGCGCCGCCTACCCGAGGTGGGCCGCGCGCCACCCGGAGGAAACGGCCAAGGCCGATGTCCGCACTCAGCAGTTGAAGGACACGGCCGCCCTCCTCGCGGCCCGGAGCAGCGCGACGACGCTGATCCCGGTGCGTCCTAGGCTCCGTGCGGCCGGTCCGCGCCGCGCTGCCGACCCTGCTCAAGCAGGGCGCGGGGGCGATCGTCCTGATCAGCGGCCGCGGCGGCATCGATCCGCCGCCGCACCACTTCCCCGGTTCCTCCGTCAATGCTGCCCTCGACCTCCTCGTGCAGGGACTGGGCCGGCGCTACGGACCAGACGGGATCCGGGTCAACGCCGTGGCCCCCGGACCGATCGCGTCGCCCCGGCTGGCGGAGATGGGACAAGGGAGGCCGGCCACGCGGGCGGCCACGCCCGGTCCCGGGCTGCCGGAGGATGTGGCGAACGCGGTCGCTTTCCTGCTGTCCGACGCCGCGCGGCTCGTGAACGGAACCCGGCTCCTCGTCGACGGAGGCGGCCCCCCGCTCGCCGGGTGAGCGCATCGGCACGGCGCATCCCCGCAGCGGGCTCGCCGGGCCTCGCCGCCACAACGACGGCCTCCCGGCTCCACTCAAGATGGGATCAAATCACCGTTCCCAGTCAAACAAAGAAAATTGCTTCTTATTGACATTGAGATCACGATCATCGATCAATTTCAACACCGCCGCAGAGGTCTTTAAAACCTCGATCAATTGAACATCATGTGCCCTCTGGAGCGCATGATGTCCCTTTCGATCCGTCGAGGGGCGAGTATCACCCCAGCGGTGCCCGCCCGATCCTCGCCGATGCTTGTCGCACATGCACCGAAAGCCGGCCCTGTCGATGCCCCAATTCCCGCATCCTGCCGATGTTTCGCACGCCGCGCACGGGTGGTGGTGACGCCATGGGCGCCAGGCAACTCCACCTCAACCTGAACTTCCTCAACGCAGGGACCTTCGCGTCCGCGTGGCGCTGGCCGGCCTCCGCGCCGCGCGACTTCGCGGATGTCGGCTTCTACGTGCACGTGGCGCAACTCGCCGAACGCGCGACGTTCGACGCCATCTTCCTGGCCGACATCCCCGCCCTGTCGGACCGGCCCGAGTTCCGGCCGTTCAACGCGCTCGAACCCACCATCGTGCTGGCGAGCGTCGCGGCGGCGACGTCGCGGATCGGGCTGATCGCCACCGCCTCGTCGAGCTTCAACGAGCCCTACAACATCGCGCGCCGCTTCGCCTCGCTCGACCATGTCAGCCGCGGGCGCGCCGGCCTCAACGTGGTGACGACCGCCGATCCGGCGGCCGCGCGGAACTTCGGGGCCACGGCGCGGGCCGATCACGGGGCGCGCTATCGCCGCGCGGCCGAGTTCACTGCCCTGGTCAAGGCGCTCTGGGACAGCTGGGACGACGACGCGCTCGTCGGCGACAGGCACGCGGCGCGGTTCCTCGACCCGGCGCGGATTCATCCGCCGGAGTGGCGGGGCGAGCACTTCACCGTCCTCGGGGCCCTGAACGTGCCTCGGCCGCCGCAGGGCCATCCGGTGCTGGTGCAGGCCGGCGGCTCCGACGACGGCAAGGCGCTTGCGGCGGCGCATGCCGACGCGGTCTTCTCGGTCGCCCACACCCTCGACGACGCGCTGGCGGACGCGCGTGATCTGCGCGCCCGCGCAGCCGCCGAGGGGCGCGACCCGGACGGGCTGCTGATCGTCCCCGGCCTCGTCACCGTCATCGGCAGCACGGAGGAGGAGGCGAGGCGCCGGGAGGAGGAGCTCTGGGACCTCGTTCCCCTCGAATACGGCCTCGGGCGGCTCGCGGGCATCCTGGGGGTCGACCCCGCGCGGCTGCGGCTCGACGAGCCCCTTCCCGCCGACCTCGCCCTGCCCGAACATGGCATGCAGACGTTCTTCCGGGGCGCGGTGTCGCTGGCGGCCCGGCGCGGCCTCACCGTCCGCGGGCTGATCCGCGCCCAGGGCGGCGGCACCGGGCACCGCGTGCTGGTCGGCACGCCCGAGCAGATCGCCGACGACATCGAACGGTGGTTCCGGTCGGGCGCCGTCGACGGCTTCAACGTCATGCCGGACGTGATCGCGGACGGCTTCCCGGCTTTCGCCGAGACGGTGGTCCCGCTGCTGCGACGCAAGGGCGTGTTCCGGCACGCCTACGAGGGCACGACGCTGCGCGAACACCTCGGTCTGCCGCGACCCGCCCGACGACCGGCCGCGCCGCGTCCCGCGGCCGAGGCCCTCGCCGAGGCCCTCCTGGAGGAGACCCTGCCATGACGGTTCCCACCTTTCGGCCGAGCCCGGCCGCGGACGGCCCGATCGCCGTCGATTCCCCCGACCTCGCCGCGCTGCTGCGCGTGATCGCCGACGGGGCCGCGGCTCGCGAGCGGGGCGAGGCGAGCGCCGTCGAGGCGATCGGCCTCGTGCGCGGTGCCCGCCTCGGTGCCTTCCGGCTGCCGCGGGACGAGGGCGGGAGCGGCGGCTCGCTGCGGGATCTGTACGAGATCGTCATCGCGCTCGGCGAGGCGGATTCCAACATCCCCCACATCCTGCGCAATCACTTCGCCTTCGTGGAGAGGGCCCTGCGCAACCGGGGCGCGGCCGGCTACGACGGCTGGCTCGCGGCCATCCGCGCCGGGCGCCTGTTCGGCCTCGGGGCGAGCGAACTCGGCACGCAGAACATCGGCGACGGGACGAGCGAGACGCTGCTCGCGCCGCACGGCGATGGCTATCGGCTGAGCGGACGCAAGTACTACAGCACGGGCAACCTCTACGCCGACCTCCTGTTCATCAACGCCCGCACGCCGGAGGGCGAGCGCGTCGCCGCCATCATCCCGGCCGACCGACCGGGGGTGGACCTCACGGACGATTGGGACGGGATCGGGCAGCGGCTGACGGCGAGCGGCACCACGGTGCTGGACGACGTCGCGGTCGCCGCCGATGAGGTCGTGCCCCTCGCGCAGGAGCGGCGCGTCCCGCACGAGGCCACCTTCCAGCAGCTCTACCTCACGGCGATCATCGCCGGCATCCTGCGGGCGGTGGTGCGGGATGCTGCCGCGCTCCTGACCTCGCGCCCGCGCAACTACTACCACGCGGTCGCGGACAAGCCTGCCGAGGACCCGCTGCTGCAGGAGATCCTGGGCCGGCTCGCCGGCACCGCCTACGTGGCCGAGGCCGCCGTGCTCCGGGCCGCCGAGGCGCTCGAACTCGCCTTCGACTCCGCCCTCGCCGGCCCCCCCGACGAGGCGCTGTTCCGCGAGGCGGCTCTGCGGGCCGCCAAGGCCAAGGTGGTGGTGGACGACCTCGCCCTGAACGCGGCGACGCGCCTGTTCGAGGTCGGCGGCGCCTCCGCGGCGACGCAGAGCGCCGGCCTCGACCGCCACTGGCGCAACATCCGGACGATCTCCTCGCACAACCCCGTCGCCTACAAGGCGCGGGCGATCGGCCGCCACGTCCTCGACGGCACGCCGCTCCCGGCCGCCGCCTTCTTCTGACCGCCGGAGGGACCCGCCCCATGACGCTCGCCGTAGAACCCCGCACCACCGAGGACGGGTCGATCCCGCTCATCGACGTCGCGACGCTCGCCGGCCTCCTCGCGGATGGCGGCGAGAGCGCGCTCGTCGACGTGCGCGAGGAGGGCGTGCAGGCCCGCGATGGCCAAATCCTCCTCTCGGTGCCCCTGCCGCTCAGCCGGCTCGAACTGCGCGCCGGGCTCCTCCTGCCGCGCCGGGACGTTCGCCTCGTCGTGACGGACGCCGGCGACGGCGCCCTCGCCGCCCTCGCCGCCCGGCGCCTCCGGGACCTCGGCTTCACGGACGTGTCGCTCCTCGACGGCGGGGTCGCGGCCTGGATCGCATCGGGCCGCGAGACCTACACGGGGTCGAGCGCCTACAGCAAAGCCTTCGGGGAGTTCGTCGAGCACGCCTACCGGACTCCGCACCTGTCGGCCGTCGAGGTGAAAAGCCGCCTCGACGCGGGAGAGGACCTTGTCGTCCTCGACGGACGGACCCTGCCGGAATTCGAGGCCTTCAGCATCCCGGGCGCCCACGCGGTCCCGAATGCCGAACTCCCCTACCGCGTGCACGATCTCGTCCGCTCGCCCGCGACCCTGGTGGTCGTCAACTGCGCTGGGCGCACCCGCTCGATCATCGGCGCGCAGGCGCTGATCAACGCGGGCCTGCCGAACCCCGTCGCCGCCCTCGAGAACGGCACGATGGCCTGGCTCAAGGCGGGCTACGCGCTCGATCACGGCGTCTCCCGTCCGGCCCCGGCGCCGAGCCCGGCGGGTCTCGCCGAGGCCCGCGCCGCGGTCGAGCGCCTGACCCGCCGCTTCGGGCTGCGCTGGCTGGACGAGGCTGGGCTGGCGGGGTTGGAGGCGGAGCGCCCCGCGCGCACGCTCTACCTCTACGACGTCCGGACGCGGGCGGAATTCGAGGCCGGGCACCTGCCCGGCTCCCACTGGGCCGAGGGCGGGCAACTGGTGCAGGGCATCGACCGGTTCGCGGCCGTGCGCAACGCGCGCCTGGTGGTGATCGACGACGAGAACGGCGCGCGTGCCGCGATCACGGCATCGTGGCTCGTGCAGCTCGGCTGGGGGGAGGTCTACGCCTACCGCCTGCCGCCCGGGCGGCGCGAGGCCGGCCCGGACTGGATCCCGCCGCTCGGCGCGCCGGAGGGACCCGCCGAGGCGATCTCGCCGCGTCAGGCGGAATCGCTGCTCGCCCGCGGCGGGGCCGTCGTGCTCGACCTCGCGACCAGCCTCGACTACGCGGCCGGGCACGTACCGGGCGCCCTGTTCGCGGTCCGCGCGCGCCTCGCGGAGGGTCTCGACCGCCTGCCGGAGGGGGAGATCCTCGTGACCTCGCCGGACGGCGTGCTGGCCGCCTACGCGGCACCCGAGCTCGCCCGTCTGACCGGCCGGCCCGTGCGCCGGCTCGCGGGCGGGACGCAGGCGTGGCGGGCGGCCGGCCTGCCGGTCGAGACCGGCGAGACGGCCCTCCACCACGCGCCCGACGACGTCTGGCGCTCGCCCTACCACGCGGCCGGCGACCGCCAGGCGGCGTTCCGCGCCTACCTCGACTGGGAGGTGAACCTCCTGGCGCAGATCGGCCGAGACGACACGGTGCGCTTCCGGACCTTCCCGGTGGAGCACGCGGCGCCGCCGGCCGGTCAGGGACCGGTGGGCCTCGCCCCATGAGCGCCGCCGCGCCCACCCGTCCGCGCGGCGAGGCGGCGGCCGGCGCCCCGCCCTTCGCGCTCGTGAACCTGCCCTCCGACGCGACCGCGCCGGGCCCTGCGACCCGTCTCGCGCGCGGCCGGCGCCTGGCGTCGCGGGCCCTCGCCCCCCTGCTCTTGCTCGCGGCATGGCAGCTCGCCTCCGCCACGGGCCTCGTCGCTCGCGAAGTGCTCCCGGCCCCGACGGACGTCGCCGCGGCCTATGGCGAGCTGATCTCCACCGGGGAGCTCCAGGAGGCGCTGCCGGCCTCCCTGGCGCGCTCGCTGGTCGGCCTCGCCCTCGGAGGCGGCGTCGGCCTCCTGCTCGGGCTCGGGGCCGGCCTGTGGCAAGTGGGCGAGGAACTCTTCGACGCCGCCCTGCAGATGCTGCGGACCGTGCCGTTCATCGCCATGATCCCCCTCTTCATCATCTGGTTCGGCATCGGCGAGGGCGCCAAGATCGCACTGATCACCGCGGCCACGATCTTCCCGGTCTACCTGAACACCTACGCGGGCGTGCGGGGCGTCGATCCCAAGCTGATCGAGGCGGCCCGGGTGTTCGATCTCGCGCCGCGCGCCATCGCCCTGCGGGTGATCCTGCCCACTGCCCTCCCGTCGATCCTGGTCGGGCTGCGCTACGCGGCGGGCGTCGCCCTGCTGGCCCTGGTCGCGGCCGAGCAGATCAACGCCCGCTCGGGCATCGGCTACATCCTGATCAACGCCAACGTAAACCAGCGCGCCGACGTCATCGTGGCGGGGATCATCCTCTACGCGCTTCTCGGCATCGTCATCGACCTGATCATGCGCGGCGTCGAGCGGCTCGCGCTGCCATGGAGGGGCAAGCTTGTCCTCGCCTAACCTCGCACGCCTCGACCGGGCGAAGCCCGACCTCGCCGATGAGGCGCCCCTTGCGCTCGACCTGCGCGGCGTGCGCCGCGCCTTCGGCGCGCGCACCGTCCTCGACGGGGTCGACCTCGCGGTACGCCACGGCGAGTTCGTCTCCCTGCTCGGCCCTTCGGGCACCGGCAAGACCACGCTGCTGCGCATCCTCGCCGGGCTCGACCGGGCGAGCGCGGGCGAGGTGCGCGTGGCCGCTCGGCGCTCGGTGGTGTTTCAGGAGCCGCGGCTGGTGCCGGCCATGCGGGTCTGGCGCAACGTCGTGCTCGGCCATGCGCGAGGGCGCGCGGCGCGGCGGCGCGCCGAAGCGGCCCTCGCGGAGGTCGATCTCACCCACCACGCCGAGGCATGGCCGCGGACCCTCTCCGGCGGCGAGGCCCAGCGCGTCGCGCTGGCCCGGGCGCTGGCGACGGAGCCGGGCCTGCTGCTGCTGGACGAGCCCTTCGCGGCCCTCGACGCCCTGACCCGGATCCGCATGCACGCGCTGGTGGACCAGCTCTGCGAGCGCCACCGGCCCGCCGTGGTGCTCGTCACGCATGACGTCGACGAGGCAATCCTGCTCTCGGACCGCATCCTGGTGCTGGCCGGGGGCGGGATCCGCTTCGACGCACGGATCCCGCTCCGGCGGCCCCGGCAGCGGCTCGACCAAGCCTTCGCTGCCCTGCGGGCGCGGCTCCTCGCGGAACTCGGCGTCGCCCCGACGGACGTGGCCGCCTGATCCCGATGCACTCCCCCTTCCCGTTCGAGGCCCTTGCCATGCCGATCCGTCTCCTCCCTTCGCGCCGCGCGCTCCTGGCCGTGCTCCTCGCCCTGGTGCCGGCGCCGTCCTTCGCCGAGGGTCCGGTGCCGGACGGCGCGGCCCGTACCAAGCTGCTCGTCGGCTTCCAGGACTGGACGCTGCCCGAGACCGTCGCCGCCTCCGGCGTGCTCGCGGGCGCCCCCTACGACATCCAGTGGGTGGTGCTGCCGGGACCGGCCGCGCAGCTCTCGGCGCTCTACTCGAAAGCCATCGACATCGGCCACATGGGCGACACCTCGCTCATCATCGAGCAGGGCAAGGCCAAGGCGCCCTGGACGCCCGAGGCGGTGCCGCTTCAGATCGTGGCCGGCTGGCGCGCCACCGACGCGCAGTACCCGCCGATCGTCACCGTCGGCCGCACCGCCGCAGGGGTGAACGCACTCGCCGACCTGCGGGGCCGGACCTGGGCCTACAATTTCGGCGGCTTCAACTACCTGCAATACGTGCTCTCTACCCTGAAGGCCGGCTTCGGCCCCAAGGATTACGAGCCCGTGCAACTCGCCGACCAGAACGCGACCTCGGCCGCCTTCCTGGCCGGCCGCGTGGACGGTTTCTCGGGCAGCGCCATCGTGGTCGCGGAGGCGATCGAGCGGGGCACCGCCAAGGTCCTGGTGACGAGCGACGACCTCGACATCCCGGCGCTCAACGTCCTGACGGCCCGCGGCGACGTCCTGCGCGACCCGGTGAAGAAGGCAGCGCTCTCCGACTTTCTGGCGCGCCTGCGCCGGCATTGGGACTGGTTCTCCGCCAACACGGGCAAGGTGGAATCGCTGCTCGTCGAGAAGCTCAAGCAGACGCCCGCCCGGGCGAAGATCTCGACCGCGTACCTCAAGGCCAGCTTCCAGCCGCTCGACGACGCGCTGATCCGGCGCGAGCAGCGCATCGCCGACGTGCTGTTCGAGGCGAAGGCGATCCCCAACAAGATCGACGTCACGGTGGAGTTCAGCCGCGATTTCAACGCGGCGACCGCCCCGTCAGCGCAGAACTGATGCGCCTGAGCGAAGACAAAATCCTCCGATCCGAAGGCGTCAAGGGGATTTAGCGACAGAACACGAAGACGCTCATAGCAATGCACTCTCGGTATCTTTGCCTTTCGGACGCCCGACCCTGCATGTGTCGTCACGCGTCGATGCACCACCGAGATTTTGCCGGATCGTCTCGCAGATCTGACGGAACTCGGGAAGCAGGCGAACCTCGCGAAAGTCCCGGGGGCGCGGCAGGTCGATCCGATACTTGCTCCAGACCCGAGCGTCCTCGACGGAGCTCCCGCCGATCGGCTGCGCCCCGACGAGGAGCTCGTCGAGCGTCGGCGTGCGCGTCGGCGGGATCGCCACGGCGCGCCGGTGGCGGTCTTCACTCTCGCGGCAGGTCGCAATGCGGGCTTGGCGCCGGGCGCGGCGCCGGACGTCGTCGGTCATCGGGGAAGGCTCGCTGGAACGGGGGCACGCGCGGGCGGGCGCCGAGTTGGGGGCTCAGGCGGGGCGGCGGGCTATCCGTTTCAAGAAGCGAGCGGTCACGGGGCGATCTCCCGGGGTGGGGCAGCCAACGTGGCAGGCGTGAACTCCCCCGGTGTCTGGTTGCGAACGTTATTGGGACGCGGCACGTTGGGCGATTGAGGAGCATGCATGGCACTTCGAGCGGGCACACCGCTCCACCGTCCGGAGGACGCGCTGATGCACGCGATCCACCCCAACGCCCGCACCACACCTGCCGTGCGCGCCGACATCGCCCGCTCTCGTGAGCCCTCCGGTGTTTTCGCCCGCCGCCACAGCGTCTCTCACCGAAACCATCCGCAAGTGGCGCAAGCGCGGAACCGACGACTGCCAGGACCGCTCGGCCCGACCTCACCCTGCCGTGGAAGGCCAGCGAGGAGGAGCGCGCCATCGTCTGCGCCCTTCTCGCTCCACCGGCTTTCCTCTCGACGACCTCACCTGCGTGGTCACCCATTTCCTGCCCCACCTCAACCGCGATGCCGTCTATCGCATCCTCAAGGCCGAAGGCCTCAACCGTCTCCCGCCCGCAAACCAGTCCCGCAAATCACACGGCACGTTCAAGGAATACGAGATCGGCTTCTTGCATATGGACGTGAAGCACTGGCCCAAGTTGCGCGGCCAGGACGGATCAACCCGTAAACGCTATCTGTACGTCGCTATCGATCGGGCGTCGCGCTTCGTGCATCTCTCCGTCAAAGATGACGAAACCACCGCCTCAACCGTCGTCTTCCTGGATGAGGCCGTCGCAGCTCTCCCTTTCCGGGTCACCCACCTGCTGGCCGACCGCGGATCCTGCTTCACGGCTGATGCCGTCGAAGCTGCTTGCCGGCGCCACGAGGTCGAGCATCGCAAGACGAGACCGTACACCCCGAAAACCAACGGCATGGTCGAGCGCTTCAACGGTCGCGTGCAACGCGAGGGGCTCGGCATTACGATCTACAGCCACCAGGATCTGGAAATCCTGCTGGCGGGCTTCAACGTCGCCTACAATGGTCGTCGACGGCGTGCCCTGAATGGTCTCTCGCCCGAGATGGGCTTGCACCAACGTCTGAAGGACAAACCTGCCCTGGCTGGCGCAGCAGCCAAGAATGCCGATCGCACCGCGCTGGAAGGAGCGCTCAAGGTTGTTGCCAATGCCAAGGAGGTCTCACAACCAGACACGCACGAGCCTGCGCAACGTCAGCTCGATGCGAACGCCGGCGCCGGGGCCGTCCTCGACGGGGTAGCGGGGCGGCACGTCGTCGACGTGGCCCGCCGGGCGGCGAGGCGGCTCCATGCCGGCGAGGACGCGCAGGACAGTGGCAGGGTCGTACTCGTCGGACATGGCCGCAGACTCGCGTCGGCCAGGCCCGGTAGCAAGGCCGGTCGGGTGTGCAGGCGTGGCCTGGAAGGGATACGCCACCCGGCGCAGGCTGCCGGATGGTCCGCCCGGGCGTTCGAATCCAGGCGGATCGCCCGGCAAGCGTGCAGAAAAATCCGCCCGAGAACGAGAAAGCCCCGGACGACGGGTCCAGGGCTTCAAAAGCTAAGTGGCTGATCCTGAGAGGGAAAAGCCGGATTTTGTTGGTAGCGGAGGAGGGACTCGAACCCCCGACACAAGGATTATGATTCCTCTGCTCTAACCAGCTGAGCTACTCCGCCGCTCCGGGCCGGGGAAGCGTCCCCCGGCTCTGCGGTGGGCGCGGTATAGGAGGGGCGGAGGCGGCCTGTCAAGGAACCGTTGCAGCCTTCCGCCCACCTTTTGCGCGCCGCGTTCGCCCCCTCAGAGGGTGTCGCCCAGGATCTCGGCGACCTGGGGGATGTCCTTGTCGCCACGGCCCGAAAGATTGACCACCATGAGGTGGTCGCGCGGCTTCGTCGGGGCGAGTTCGGCCACCTTCGCGAGCGCGTGGGCGGGCTCCAGGGCCGGGATGATGCCTTCGAGGAGCGAGCAGAGCCGGAACGCCTCCAGCGTCTCCTGATCGGTCGCCGACAGATAGGTGACCCGCCCCATCTCGTGCAGCCACGCATGCTCGGGGCCGATCCCCGGATAATCGAGACCCGCCGAGATCGAGTGCGCGTCGGCGATCTGCCCGTCCTCGTTCATGAGGAGGTAGGTGCGGTTGCCGTGCAGCACCCCGGGCCTGCCCCCCGTCAGGGACGCCGCATGGAGGCCCGAGGACACCCCGTGTCCCGCCGCCTCGACGCCGTAGATCTCCACCTCCCGGTCGTCCAGGAAGGGATGGAACAGGCCCATGGCGTTCGAGCCTCCGCCGATACAGGCAACCAGGGAGTTCGGCAGGCGGCCCTCCAGGGCGAGCATCTGCTCCTTCGTCTCGCGGCCGATCACCGCCTGAAAGTCGCGCACCATCGCCGGGTAGGGATGCGGGCCCGCCACCGTGCCGATGCAGTAGAACGTGTCCTTCACGTTCGTGACCCAGTCGCGCAGGGCCTCGTTCATCGCGTCCTTGAGGGTGCGGGTGCCCGATTGCACCGGCACCACCTCGGCCCCCAGCATCTTCATGCGGAAGACGTTCGGCTTCTGCCGCTCGACATCCACCGCGCCCATGTAGACGATGCATTTCAGGCCGAAGCGGGCGCAGAGGGTCGCCGTCGCGACGCCGTGCTGGCCGGCGCCGGTCTCGGCGATGATCCGCGGCTTGCCCATGCGCCGGGCGAGCAGGATCTGGCCCAGCACGTTGTTCACCTTGTGCGAGCCGGTGTGGTTCAGTTCCTCGCGCTTGAAGTAGATCTTGGCGCCGCCGAAATGCTCGCTCATCCGCTCGGCGAAGTAGAGCGGGCTCGGCCGGCCCACGTAATGCGCGAGGTAGGAATCCATCTCCGCCTGAAAGGCCGGATCGGCCTTGGCCTCGGCATAGGCCCGCTCCAGATCGAGGATGTTGGGCATCAGCGTCTCGGCCACGAAGCGGCCGCCGAAGATGCCGAAGCGGCCGCGCTCGTCGGGGCCGGTGCGGAATGAATTCGGGGTCTGGGGAGCGGTCACGACTGCCTGTCCTTGGATGCGGATGCGGGGCGGCTCGCGACGGCCGGCGGTCCGGAGACACCCGCGCGGCCAGCCTTAGGGCCAAACCGCCCGCGGGGCAATTTCCTCAGGTCCGGCCACGCTTTCAGTTTCCCGGACGCGCGGACGCGCCCCGGACGGCCGTCACGAAGGCCCGGATCAGATCCGGGTCCTTGTGGCCCGGCGCCCGCTCGACGCCCGAGGAGACGTCGACGGCGGGCGCATCGGTCGCGGCCACCGCCTCGGCGACGGTCGAGGGCGTGAGGCCGCCGGAGAGCATGAAGGTCGGTGCGAGACCCGCCTCGCGGATCAGCCGCCAGTCGAAGGCATGGCCGTTGCCGCCGGGCAGCGCGCCGGGCGCGGGCTTGGCGTCGAGGAGGACGCCGTCCGCCGCCGTCGCGTAATCGGCGACCTGGGCGAGATCCGCGAGCGTGGCGACGCCGATGGCCTTCAGGATTCGCCGGCCGGTCCGGGACCGCACAGCCGCCGCACGCTCGGGCGCTTCCCGGCCGTGCAGCTGGATCCAGTCCGGGTCGAGCGCCTCAACCACCGCATCGAGCAGCGCGTCGTCCGGATCGACCAGCAGCGCGACCCGCTCCGCCCGGCCCTTCGCGCGTCGGGAGAGCGCCGCGCCGGTCTCGAGGTCGACGTGGCGTGGGCTGCGGGCGAAATGCACGAGACCGATCAGGTCCGCGCCGGATGCGAGCGCCGCATCAAGCGCCTCCGCGGTGGAGAGACCACAGATCTTCACGCGGATGGACGGTGAGAGTGTCATGGCCCCTCCATTATAGGGCGTCCGGGCTTCCGCCGCATCCGGGTGCGACATGCCGGAGCCGGCGGAACCGAGCGCCACGTCGCGCGTTTCCGCGCAAGCAGGGCGGCGGGAGGGAGATCTCGCGCGATGCACGCTGACCTGAACCACGGCGACGAGCCTTCGGCATCGGTGCCGACCGATCCCGCGGCGATCCTCGCGGCATCCCACCTCACCCTACCCGAGAAGCGGGCGATCCTGGCCGATTGGGCCTCCGACGCCCATGCGGTCGACTCGGATCCCGGCCTGCGGCATCCGCCGGGCGTCCTCGCTCCGATCGCCATCGACGCGGTGCTCCGAGCGCTGCGCCGGCTCGACCGCATGGAAGCGGCGCACGCACGGATCGGCGCAGCCCTGCACTGAGCAGGGCGCCTGTCGCGACGGCCCGCGTCAGGCGGGATCCTGCTGCGCGTGACGCCATACGGCCACGGCGGCCGCGAGGTCCTCCAGGGCAGCCCCGACCGACTTGAAGACGGTGATCTCGTCCGGCCGCGACCGGCCCGGCACCGTGCCGCGGCAGAGTCCGGCGAGGTCGCCGCGGATGGCCTCCGCCGCGAGCGCCCCCGAGGCGACCGCGATGGCCACGTCGCCGCCCTTCGCCAGGGCGTCCTGCGTGTCGACGTAGACGGAGGCGCGCTGAAGCGCGGCATCGTCCGCCTCCCGCATCCGCGGCGTGAAGGCGCCGACGAGGTCGAGATGCGTGCCGGGGGCGAGCCATGCGCCCTGGACGAGGGGCGCTTCCGACAGGGTGGCGCAGCAGATCAGCTCCGCCTCCCGCGCCGCCGCCTCCAGATTCTCCACCGCCCGCACGGGGAGGCCGTCCGCCGAGAGACGGGCGGCGAGCGCCTGCGCCGGCTCCGGCCGGCGGTTCCAGATCGCGATATCGCGCAGGGGCCGTTCCGCCGCGTGGGCGCGGATCATGAAGGGCGCCAGCGCCCCGGTGCCGACCATCAGCATGCGGCCGGTCTCCGGCCGGGCGAGATGGCGCGCCGCGAGCGCGGAGGCGCCCGCCGTGCGCCAGAGCGTCAATTGCGGCGCGTCGATCAGGGCGAGGGGCAGTCCGGTCGCCCGCTCGCTGAGCAGCACGCCCCCCTGGAAGGTGGCAAGGCCCCGCGCCGCGTTGCCGGGATGGAGCGTCAGCACCTTCACGGCGAGGTGCTCGGCGTCCCAGGCCGGCATCAGGAGCAGCGTGGCGTCGCCCGCCGGATCCGGCAGGGCGTGGAGGTGGCGGGGCGGCGCGGTCGTCTCCGCCCGGAAGGCGGCGTCGAGCGCCGCGAGCATCCGCCCGGGGGTGAGCGCGGCATCGATGTCCGCGGCGGCGATGACGCGCATGGCCGATCAGGCGCGGCTGGCGGGCGCCGGCAGGGCGCGGTTCGCCACGACGCGCAGCCGCTCGGTCTCGGTGCGCAGGCGGTCGAGCTCGCGGCTCTTCGCCCGGCGGTCGCGGCGCACCCGGCCCTCGCCGAGCCACGTGCCGCAGCCGCCTACCACGATGCCGAGGGCCACGGCGGCGAAGATCAGGGCGTAGAGCGGAACGGTCAGGCTGAAGGCCGGAACGCCCTGCGAGAACGGATCGAAGGACACCGTCACGGCCTGGCGGTTGGCCACCGCCAGCAGGACCACGAGGACAGCGATGGGAAGCAGGATCAGACCCTTGAGGAAGCGGATCATCGAACAGCCCGGGTAAGAGAACGTTTGCGGATGATTCCCGCCACTCAGGACACCTCGGCCGGCTCCCGCGATTCGGCGCCGATCCCGGCCGCGTTGAGACGCACGCGCATCTCCTTGCCGGTCTTGAACACGGGAATCGCCTTCTCGGCCACGGCAACGGCCGCGCCCGTGCGCGGGTTGCGGCCTCGCCGCGCCTCCCGGCGCTTCACCGAGAAGGCGCCGAAGCCGCGCAGCTCCACGCGGTCGCCGTGGGCGAGCGCGTCCGCGATCGTGTCGAGGATCGCATTCACGATGTTCTCGACGTCGCGCTGGTAGAGATGCGGGTTCTGCTCGGCGATCTTGAGAACGAGCTCGGACTTGATCATGAGGCGAGGTCTCGGGCGTCTCGGCGGATGATCGGGGCGCCGCGGCGCGGCGCCCACCGGGCGGATCGGAGCGTCAGGGCGTCGTCGGCGCCGCGCCCGGCCGCCACAGGGCCAGCAGGCCCCCCTGCGCGAGGCCGGCCGCTTCCTCCGTGGTGCGGCGCAGACGGCCCGCCACCCCGTCGAGGCCGAGGAGCGAGGCCGCCGAGAACAGGTCGAAGCTGCGGTCGCCGCGCGGCTTCCAGTCCCGGACCGGCAGGTCCTTGGCGACCTTGCGCTCGCGCTCCAGCCACTCCACCGCGGTCCGCTCGCCGCCGGTCTCGTCGACGAGCTTCAGCGTGACGCTCTGGCGCCCGCTGAACACGCGGCCGTCCGACACCGCGCCGAGTTCCGTCGGCGACATCTTGCGCCGCTCAGCGACGAGGTTCTTGAACCAGCCGTAGGTGTCGCCGACGATGGCCTGGAGCGCGGCCCGCGCCTCCGGCGAGGTCGGGTGGAAGCCGCTCGGCTCCGCCTTCAGGGGCGAGGATTTCACCTCCTCGACGCGCACCCCGACCTTGTCGAGGAGGCCCGAGAGGTCGGGATACTGGAACAGCACGCCGATCGAGCCCACGAGCGAGGTCTCGCGCGCCACGATGTGGTCGGCCGCGAGCGCCGTGATGTAGGCGCCCGAAGCGGCGGTGCCGTCCACGAAGGCGACGACCGGCTTCTTCTCGGCGAGCTGGCGCAGGTTGCGGAACAGCTCCTCGGACCCGGTCGTGGTGCCGCCCGGCGAGTTGATCGACACGATCACGCCCGACACGGCCGACGAGTCGCCCACCCGCTTCATCAGCTCGCGGGTCTTCTCGCTGCCGGTGATGAAGCCGTCGATGCTGATGCGGGCGATCTGCGGGGTGATGGCCGGGAACGGCCCCCGCGCTCCCGAAGCCCGCCAGCCCACCGTGCCCACCGCGACGATCAGCGCGCCGATTCCGACCACGCGCCAGAACGAGAGCTTCCGGCGCAGGGCGCGCCGGTCGAGGAGAAGTTCGGCATCGATGGCCATGCGGCGCTACTACCCTTCGTGGTCAACCGCGGCGGCGCCCCAAACCCTTGATGCAAGTCCTTGGCGCGCCTCGCTCCGCGGCGCTGTTCTACCTCCGCCGGTCGCGCAGCGGCAAGAGCGCGATGGTGGGATCACGGGGGCAATCACCGCCGTTCCGGGCCGGTGCCCCGCCCGGGGACCGGGGCGACGGCCCTCGCGGCCCTACGCGCCCCGGTTGCCGCTGTACGTATTTTGTTCTACCACGCGGGTTGGCGGGAGCCGTCGACGCTCCCATCTTCGACCGGTCCGACCCGGCCTGGACCTTGCCAGAATCCGGCCGGACGCCCCCTCCCCTCCGGCTGCGCTGCGAGCCTCCGCATGGCCCCTCTCGATTCGCTCTTCGACCGCGCCGCGGAGCGCCGGGTCATCGCGGTGCGCGGCGCCCGCGAGCACAACCTCAAGAACGTCGATCTCGTCGTTCCGCGCGACAAGCTCGTGGTTTTCACCGGGCTGTCGGGTTCGGGCAAGTCGTCGCTCGCCTTCGACACCATCTATGCGGAGGGGCAGCGCCGCTACGTCGAGTCGCTCTCGGCCTATGCGCGCCAGTTCCTGGAGATGATGGCCAAGCCCGACGTCGACCAGATCGACGGATTGTCGCCCGCCATCTCCATCGAGCAGAAGACCACCTCGAAGAACCCGCGCTCGACGGTCGGGACGGTCACCGAGATCTACGACTACATGCGCCTCCTGTGGGCGCGGGTCGGCATCCCCTACTCGCCCGCGACCGGGCTGCCGATCGAGAGCCAGACCGTGTCGCAGATGGTCGACCGGGTGCTGGCCCTGCCGGAGAAGACCCGCGCCTATCTCCTCGCGCCGGTGGTGCGCGGGCGCAAGGGCGAGTACCGCCGGGAGATCGCCGAATTCCAGAAGAAGGGCTTCCAGCGGCTGCGCGTCGACGGCGAGTACTATCCGATCGACGACGTGCCGAAGCTCGACAAGAAGCTGAAGCACGACATCGACGTGGTGGTCGACCGGATCGTGGTGCGGCCCGACATGGCCTCGCGGCTGGCCGAGTCCTTCGAGACCGCGCTCGAACTGGCCGACGGCATCGCGGTGATCGAGCTCGCCGACGCCCCCGAGGGCGGGCCGGCCCCGGAGCCGATCGTGTTCTCGTCGCGCTTCGCCTGCCCGGTCTCGGGCTTCACCATCCCGGAGATCGAGCCGCGGCTGTTCTCCTTCAACAACCCGTTCGGCGCCTGCCCGACCTGCGGCGGCATCGGGCACGAGATGCGCATCGACCCGACGCTGGTGATCGCCGACGAGGCCCTGAGCCTCGATCGCGGCGCCATCGCGCCCTGGGCGAAATCCACCTCCCCCTATTACGGCCAGACCCTCGACGCGCTGTCGCGCCACTATCGCTTCCGCACCGACGTGCCCTGGGCCAAGCTCACCGCCGCCGCCCGGCAGGTGGTGCTGTTCGGCTCGGACGGCGAGGCGATCCGGTTCTCCTACAATGACGGCCTGCGCGCCTACGAGGTGTCGAAGCCCTTCGAGGGCGTCGTGCCCAACCTGGAGCGGCGCTACCGCGAGACCGAGAGCGACACCGCCCGCGAGGACATCGCCCGCTTCATGGCGGAGACGCCCTGCCATGCCTGCGGCGGCAAGCGCCTGAAGCCGGAGGCCCTCGCGGTCAAGGTCGGCATGCGCGACATCGCCGAGGCGGCCGCGCTCTCGGTGCGCGACGCCCATGGCTGGTTCTCGGACCTGCCGGCGCAGCTGAGCGCGAAGCAGAACGAGATCGCGTCGCGCATCCTCAAGGAGATCCGCGACCGCCTGACCTTCCTGGTCGATGTCGGCCTCGAATACCTGACGCTCGCCCGCGGCTCGGGCTCGCTCTCGGGCGGCGAGAGCCAACGCATCCGCCTCGCCTCGCAGATCGGCTCGGGGCTCACCGGCGTGCTCTACGTCCTCGACGAGCCGTCGATCGGCCTGCATCAGCGGGACAACGAGCGTCTGCTCGGCACCCTCCGGCGGCTGCGCGACCTCGGCAATTCGGTGATCGTGGTCGAGCACGACGAGGACGCGATCCTCCAGGCCGATTACGTGGTGGATGTCGGGCCGGGCGCCGGCATCCATGGCGGCCAGATCGTGGCGCAGGGCACCCCGCAGGAGCTGCTCGCCGACCCGAACTCGCTCACCGCGAAGTACCTGACCGGCGAATTGTCGGTGCGGATGCCCGCCGCCCGGCGGCGCTTCCGCAAGGACAAGGTACTGCGGCTCGTCGGCGCCCGCGGCAACAACCTCAAGGACGTGACCACCGAGATCCCGCTCGGCACCTTCACCTGCGTGACCGGCGTGTCGGGCGGCGGCAAGTCGACGCTCGTCATCGACACGCTCTACAAGGCGGTGGCCCGCAAGCTGAACGGCGCCCTGGAGCATCCGGCGCCGTTCGAGCGCATCGAGGGCCTCGAATTCCTCGACAAGGTCATCGACATCGACCAATCGCCGATCGGCCGCACGCCGCGCTCGAACCCCGCCACCTATATCGGCGCCTTCACGCCGATTCGCGACTGGTTCGCCGGCCTCCCCGAGGCCAAGGCCCGCGGCTACCAGCCGGGACGCTTCTCGTTCAACGTGAAGGGCGGGCGCTGCGAGGCCTGCTCGGGCGACGGCGTCATCAAGATCGAGATGCACTTCCTGCCGGACGTCTACGTGACCTGCGACGTCTGCAAGGGGAAGCGCTACGACCGCGAGACCCTGGAGGTGAAGTATCGCGAGCGCTCGATCGCGGACGTGCTCGACATGACCGTCGAGGAGGCGGCCGAGCTGTTCAAGGCGGTGCCCTCGATCCGCGAGAAACTGGAGACGCTGGCGCGCGTCGGCCTCGGCTACGTCCGGGTCGGCCAGCAGGCCACCACCCTCTCGGGTGGCGAGGCCCAGCGCGTGAAGCTCTCCAAGGAACTCTCGAAGCGCGCTACCGGCCGCACCCTCTACATCCTCGACGAGCCGACCACCGGCCTGCACTTCCACGACGTCGCCAAGCTCATGGAGGTGCTCCACGAGCTGGCGGACCAGGGCAACACGGTCGTGGTCATCGAGCACAACCTGGAGGTCATCAAGACGGCCGACTGGGTGATCGACATGGGGCCGGAGGGCGGCGACGGGGGCGGCACCATCGTGGCCAAGGGCACGCCCGAGGCCATCGCCAAGGCCAAGGCGAGCCATACCGGCCGATTCCTGCGCGAGGTCCTGGCCCGCCGCCCGGCCCGGCCCGGCAAGCAGGCCGCCGAGTAGCCAACCGCGTCGCGGCCTCGGATCGCGACGGCCGAAGGCCTCCCCGACCGGCCGCTTCACCGAAAAACACCGCCGAAGTCCGCGATCACGGCCGTCACGGCGCCGGATCGGCACGCAAACGTGGCCGTTCGCCAGCGATTTCGATCAATTTCGGCCCCTCTCAATGCTGGGCTGCCTGCGACGCAATTGCGACTTTTGCGCAACGGTTGCGATGCAAGTGCCCGCGCCGCAGGCATTCCGCTGGCGTTCCGAGCGTGGCTGTAGAACATTGGAAGTCGTTCAGACTGTGTCGGGGGCTGGTGGAGCCACTCGAGGCGGCGTTGGTGGAAGTTTGCAACAAAAGCAGGCGCCACAGACGACAAGCGCGAGATGAGCAGAAGCGCCAGCCTGCATCGGCGGGAAGGAAACACTAGATGGTCAAGCATTGGCTCGCCGCGGGGGCGGCTGCTCTTTCTCTGGGCTTCACGGCGACCGCGTCGTATGCGCAAACGACCACCATTCCGGGTGAGCAGGTCGGCCTCGCGGTCGGCGCTCCGCTGCCGGAAGGCGTCTACGCGATCGATACCTTCACCTTCCAGCGTGCCGACCAGCCCGGTTCGGCGGATACGTCCTTCAACGTCCCGGTCCTGGTCTGGTCGACCCCCTGGAAGGTCCTCGGCGCCCGGTTCGAAGGCGTGGTCGCCGCGCCGACCGTGTGGTCGTTCAGCCGCACGGGCGGACGTGACATCAGCGCGAATGTCGGCACCTTCGTCGGCGGCATCTTCGCCTGGGATCTCGGCAACAACGTCGGCGTCAGCTATCTCGCCGGCGTGTACCTGAACGAGCTGAATGCCGGCCGCTTCGGGGGCGCGCAGATCCTCGCCTCGAACACCTACCGCCAGGGCTTCGCGATCAGCTACACCGGCGAAGGCTGGAACCTGACCGCCAACCTCACCTACAACTTCTACGACGTTCCGGCCCGGTTCGACGGTCGCAACGGGATCGCGGCGTTCTACGGCGCGCAGGTCCCGTCCGACGCTCTCAACCTCGACCTGACGGCGACCAAGAAGTTCGGCAACTTCGAGATCGGCGCCATCGGCTACGGCACCACCAACCTGCGCAACCGCGCGCCCTTCGCCTTCTCGTCGGCGAGCTTCCCCACGGGCTGCATCGGCGTGGGCAATTGCGGCACGGTCGGCCCGAGCGGCGGCGGGCGCTTCGCGCTCGGTGGCCTGGTCGGTTACGACTTCGGCAAGTTCTCCGTGCAGGCCTACGTGGCGCGCGACGTGGTCAACTCGGTCAACTACGTGACCCCGGCGGGCCGGGTGCGCGAGAACGACCGGACCGAGGGCTGGTTCCGCGTCGTGGCCCCGCTCTACACGGTGGCCGCGGCCCCGGCTCCCGAGCCGGCCCCGATCATCCGCAAGTACTGATCGGCCTTCGGCGCCACGGCGCCGGGCCGTCATCGGATCGAATTCGACCGCCCGGCGCTCGCGCCGGGCGGTTTCGTTTCGGCGGCTCGGCGGCAAAAGCCGCCCGGCTCGGGTGTTGCTTCGAAGCCGGCGACCTATAAACCGCAGGAAGCGGCGCGCCGGTTCTGCCGCCGCAACGCGAGGAGGCTGCCGGATGGCGTCATCGGGTGATTGGAAGATTCCGGCCTCGGTTCAGCCCCGCCCCGCGGATCACGCCTACGACCTCGATCGCGCGCTCTCCTCCGTCGTCTCGCTCTCCTCCCGGGTGCCGGAGGGCGCCTTCACCGCCGAGGCGCTCGGCAGCGAGCGGGCCGGGAACGGGGTGCTGATCGGCGACGACGGTCTCGTCGTCACCATCGGCTACCTCGTCACCGAGGCCGAGACGGTCTGGCTCACCACGCAGGAGGGCCGCAGCGTGCAGGGCCACGTGGTCGGCTACGATGCCGCGACGGGCTTCGGCTTGGTGCAGGCCCTCGGCTCCCTCGACATCCCGGCTCTCCCGCTCGGCAGCGCGAGCGGCCTCGCGGTGGGCGATCCCGTGGTGATGGCCGGCGCCGGCGGGCGGTCGCGCTCGGTCGCCGCGCGCGTCGTCGCCCGCCAGGAATTCGCGGGTTACTGGGAATACGTCCTGGACGACGCGATCTTCACGGCGCCGTCCCACCCGCATTGGGGTGGCGCCGGCCTGATCGGGGCCGGCGGCGATCTCATCGGGATCGGATCGCTCCAGCTCCAGCAGAGCAGCGGCGAGGCCCGGGCGCTCAACATGGTGGTGCCGATCGATCTCCTGAGGCCGATCCTCACCGACCTCACCACACGCGGCCGCGTCGCGCGGCCGGCGCGGCCCTGGCTCGGCCTCTACGCGACCGAGATCGACGGCGAGGTCGTGGTGATGGGACTCGCCAGCCGCGGACCGGCCGCCGCGGCGGACCTCCGGGCGGGCGATACCGTGGTCGAGGTCGCGGATTCCGCCGTGACCGATCTCGCCGGCTTCTTCCGGCGCGTCTGGTCGCTCGGGGAGGCGGGTGTCGCGGTGCCGCTGATGGTGCGGCGGGACGGCAAGACCGTCGCCGTCACCGTGCAATCGACCGACCGTGAGCGGCTTCTGGTTGCCCCGCGCCTGCACTGACCGACCGGTCACCGGCATTATTCTTCGCACATGCAGCATATGACATTTTGAGCGGCAAAGCCTGATTTCGGGTCGATCAGGCTGCTCAAACGGCGTGCAACGCAGAAGGTTGACGAATTCCTGCGCGTCGCATGCCGGAAGCGCATATCTGACTTACGGACTTCCGACTCCTCAGACGGGCCAGCGCTACCATATGGTGCGTTGCAACAGAAACAGGCACCGACTGCTCCCCTCATTGGCAGCCGGTGCCTTCCCAGAGGTCAAATCCGATGTTCGTCTCCCTGATTCTCAGCAAGGTCCGCGCCTACCTCCGTTACCGCGAGACCGTCTCCGAGCTGTCGCGCCTGAGCGACCGCGAGCTCGATGATCTCGGCATCAGCCGCTACGAGATCCCGGGCATCGCCCGCACCCACGCGGCGTAAGTCCACGACCAAGCCGACGTCTTCGGCGGTCACAATCGTCGAGTCGCGCGCCCGCCCTCCGGCGGGCGCCCGCATTTCAGGGCTCCGCGTTGATTCGAAGCGGACCGATCCGGTATGCCGGGGCATGTCCGGAACCTCTCCCATCCACATCATCGGCGGCGGCCTCGCCGGCTCGGAAGCGGCCTGGCAGATCGCCGAAGCCGGCCTCCCCGTCGTCCTGCACGAGATGCGGCCCGTGCGCGGCACGGATGCCCATCGCACCGACGGCCTCGCGGAACTCGTCTGCTCCAACTCCTTCCGATCGGACGACGCGGAACTCAACGCGGTCGGCCTGCTGCACCAGGAAATGCGCCGCCTCGGCTCGCTCGTGATGCGGGCGGGCGACGCGCATCAGGTTCCGGCGGGCGGGGCGCTGGCGGTGGACCGCGACGGCTTCTCCCAGGCGGTGACCGCGGCGCTCGAGACCCATCCCCTCGTCACCCTCGCCCGCGAGGAGATCGACGGGCTTCCGCCCGCCTCCTGGGACAGCGTGATCGTCGCGACGGGACCGCTCACGGCCCCCGGCCTCGCCGAGGGCATCCGCGGGTTGACCGGTGCCGATTCCCTCGCCTTCTTCGACGCGATCGCGCCGATCGTGCATCGCGACTCGATCGACATGGGCGTGGCGTGGTTCCAGTCGCGCTACGACAAGGCGGGTCCCGGCGGGACGGGGGCCGACTACATCAACTGCCCCCTCGATCGGGAGCAGTACGCGGCCTTCGTGGCGGCTCTCGTCGCGGGGGACACCACCTCGTTCAAGGAATGGGAGGCCTCGACCCCCTATTTCGACGGCTGCCTGCCGATCGAGGTGATGGCCGAGCGCGGGCCCGAGACCCTGCGCCACGGGCCGATGAAGCCCTTCGGGCTCACCAACCCGCACAACCCGACGGTCAAGGCCTACGCGATCGTCCAGCTGCGCCAGGACAACGCGCTGGGCACCCTCTACAACATGGTGGGCTTCCAGACGAAGCTGCGCCACGCCGAGCAGGTGCGGATCTTCCGTACCATTCCGGGCCTGGAGAAGGCGGAGTTCGCCCGGCTCGGCGGGCTGCACCGCAACACCTACCTCGATTCCCCGCGGCTCCTCGATGGGACGCTGCGGCTCAAGGCCGATCCGCGCTTGCGCTTCGCCGGCCAGATCACCGGCTGCGAGGGCTATGTGGAGAGCGCCGCCGTGGGGCTGATGGCCGGCCGCTTCGCCGCTGCCGAGCGCCTCGGCCGGCCGCTGGCGCCCCTGCCCGCGACCACGGCGCTGGGGGCGATGATCGGGCACATCACGGGCGGTCATCTCAGCGCCGAGGACGAGGGCGCCCCGCGCTCGTTCCAGCCGATGAACGTCAATTTCGGCCTTTTCCCGCCCCTGGACCGCGCTCCGAAGGCGCCGGACGGGCGGCGGCTGCGCGGCACCGAGAAGGCGCAGGCGAAGAAGCGTGCCCTGACCGATCGGGCGCGGGCCGATCTCGGCGCCTGGCTCGGCGAACCGTCCCTGCCCGCCGCAGCGGAGTAGCCGGGGGACGAGGCAATGCGGGCACCGGGCGCCTCGCGCCCGGTGCCCGCTCCGGATCCGGAAGAATTCTGCGCTACCGCGGGCAAGTACCGGCGTGGCGGTGGCCGTAGCCGTGATGGCGTACGGTCTGGCGGGCGTCGCTGCGGGCGTAGGCGGCTGCGAGCCCTGCTCCGAGCGCGGCCGTGCTGCCGCCGAATGGAGCCGCGATGAGGGCGAAGAGCAATCCGTGAGGAGCCGTGACCGCAGCCGTCACAGCACCGCCCGCGAGAGCCGCTGCTGTCAGCAAGAACATGATGAGACCCACTTCTGTCGTTGCGTTCGTTGACGGGACAACTCGCGAGGGATCTACGCGGTTTCATCGGATGGCCGGCAGGACGGCCCGATGTGCCATCCGGCACATGACGAGACCAGGCATGTGGAACGTCAGGTCCGGGCCTCTCGAAAGGAAGCCCGCCGCGGCAGGGCCGGGCGGGCTCAGTGCGTGTCTCGGATAAAGAACGATCTCAGGGATAAGGCCGCGCGACGGGCTCCGTCGTCATGCATTCGGCGGATGCCGGCATGAAACCGGACGGACATCGCCGACCGGACCTGTCCTCGCGCGGATTGCCGTCAGACGACGGGTGCCGCGATGGCAATGCCGGTGAGCAGGATCACGACGAGACTGGAATAGGCGAGCATGCGGATCATGATCAGCCTCCTCGCTTGACGGGTCCCATGGTCGCACGGATCGGTCGACGAGAGAACGGAATGGCAGCGCCGCCAAGAGCCGAGCCTTGCGAGATCATGGTCGCGAAGCCCATGCGGCGCGCCGGGATCCGTCGCAGCACCCTACGGGATCCCGTCGCGGGAACCGCTCTCGGATGGATGGAGCGCCGCCAGGGCCGCGGCCAGCTCCGCGGCGGTTTCCCGCGGCAGGCCGGTCTGGACCCGTCCGTTCAGCTCCACCGGCTTGCCCGTGCTGAGCAGGTAGACGCCCCAGCCATCTCGGCCCTTGCGCAAGCGATAGCCTTCACGCGGCATGTGGCTCTCCACTCCGGCCCATGACGTCCGATGCGGAGCAACGCGCGGCATGCGCGGAGGGTCCCTTGCTTGAGTCCTACGTCAACGCGGCGCCTCGTCAGCGCGCGGCCGGGCGGTCTTCCCCGAGCGCGGCCGAGTCCCGTGCTACAACGAGCCGCTCGGCAGAATCGCATGCGGCGATTCTGCCGAGCGGCAGCGGGCGCGGCGGTGGCGGCGTCCGGATCCGCGCCCGGACGAGACCGATGCCGCCTTCTCCCCACGATCTCCTCCGCGCGCTTCGCCGCGGCGATCTCGCCGGAGCGCGCGAGCTGCGCCTGCCCGGCATCGTCTCCGAGTTTCCCCCCGAGATCTTCGGCCTGGCCGACAGCCTGGAGCTGCTCGACCTGAGCGGCGGACCCCTGTCGGCGCTGCCGGACGATATGGGGCGCCTGCGCAAGCTGCGTGTCCTGTTCTGCTCCGGCACCCGGTTCGAGCGCCTGCCCCCCTCGCTCGGCGATTGCCCCGCCTTGAGCCAGATCGGCTTTCGCGGGACCGGCCTGCGCGAGGTGAGCGCGGAAGCCCTGCCGCGGGCGCTGCGCTGGCTGACGCTCACGGACAACCGCATCGCGCAGCTCCCCGGCGCCCTGGGCGAGCGCCCGCACCTCCAGAAGCTGATGCTCGCCGGCAATCGCCTGCGCGCCTTGCCGGAGGAACTCGCGGCGGCGCCCCATCTCGAGCTGGTGCGCTTGGCGGCGAACGGCTTCACGGCGCTTCCCTCCTGGCTCTCCGCCCTGCCGCGCCTCGCGTGGCTGTCCTGGTCGGGAAATCCGTGCGAGCCGCGGACCGTCGCGCCCGCGGCACCAGCCGTCCCGTGGCGGCAGCTGGAGCGCGGCGCGCTCCTCGGCCAGGGAGCGTCCGGGTGGGTCTATCGCGCGGCATGGCGCGACGACGAGGGCGACGCGGGTCGTCCGGTCGCCCTCAAGCTCTTCAAGGGCGCGATGACGAGCGACGGCCTGCCCGAGCGCGAGATGGACGCCTGCCTCGCGGCGGGGACGCACCCGCATCTGACCGGCGCACTGGGCCGGGTGACCGGCCACCCCGAGGGAATGCAGGGGCTGGTGATGCCCCTCCTTCCCGAGAGCTGGCGGGCCCTCGCCGGTCCGCCCAGCCTGGAGAGTTGCAGCCGCGACGTCTACGAACCGGACCTGCGCCTCGGTGCGGCGGCGACCTTGCGCCTCGCCCGGGGGATCGCGCAGGCGGCGGCCCATCTCCATGCCGGCGGCCTGCTGCATGGCGACCTCTACGGCCACAACGTGCTCTGGGACGGCGAGGCGGGCGAGGCGGTTCTGAGCGATTTCGGCGCCGCCTCCGCGCTGCCCGCGGGCGCGGAGGGCGCCGCGCTCCAGCGGGTCGAGGTCCAGGCCTTCGGCATCCTGCTCGAAGAACTGCTGGGGCTCCTGCCCGAGCCGGAGCAGGCCACGCCCCTTCGCACGCTGGCGCTTGCTTGCACCGCACCCGATCCGCGCCAGCGACCGCTGATGACCGAGGTGGTGCGCGCGCTCGCCCGATGCGGGTGACCCTTGCGGCCAATGATACGGTTTCCGGACGATCACTTTCGGAAACCGTATCACGAGCCCGCGCGGCGCCTGAGCGAGGCCGGTTTCCGCATCGCGAAGCGATCATCCGGAAACCGTATGATGCCGAGCCCACGCGATTCGCGGCCCGGACGCATCGGGTCGAGCCGGAGCGGCGGCCGAAACCGTCGCTTGCCGGCTACGCCGTGTGAATCACGGGGATGATCTGCCGGAATCCGGGGCGGATCGACGAAATGCCGCGCGACCCGGCTCACGATCTCACCCGCGCGAGGCCGCCTCACGCATACTCCAGCGCGAAGGAACGACAGTGGAGGCGGCTATGGAATTCCTCGTCGAGGAGGACGAGGGCCGGAAGTGGCGTTGGCGACTTCTTGGCCGGAAGGGCGAGACCTTGCTCGTCTCGGACGAGAGCTTCGGCTCGAAGTTCGCGGCTGCGGACGATGCCGGACTCTACGCGCGCATGATCGAGGGCGCCTCGCGCCGGATGAGTTCCCCGCCCGCGGCGGCGCGCCGGCTACCCCGCCCGAGCCCGCGCCGCCCGATCTTCATCCGGCACTGAACCGCCTCCTACCATCACGGAACCAGCGCCAGGGCCGGATCGGAGAAGAACATTTCGACGTTGCCGCCGTGCGCCAGCTGGTACTGCACGCTCGATACGGTGAGAATGGCGGCGATCAGGATCATCACCGCGCACATCAGGAACGGCGTGATGTGGTCCGCATACCGGCGAAATCTTTGCAAGATCGCGCAGCCCAGCGTGAAGAACGCCGCTGAGGCGAGCGGCATGGCCAGGACGTCCATCGAATCCCCCGAATTGTGCAGCGCAGCAAGCTTAGCGAAGAACGTGCCGCAGTGCACCACGAGAGCGCGCATGGGAGGCTTGAGCGCCACGCCGTGCCGGCGCGCCGGCCACCGGCTTGGCCCTGCCGTGAGGGTCGGACCGCGCGGTTACCAGGGGCGAGGAGCGGCCGGCTCGGGGCGAGTTCGGGCGTCGAGGGGCGCGTCCGCCACGGCGCCCGCCCGCTCGGCGAAGGTCCAGATCCGGTTTCCGAAGAAGTTCCAGAACGTGACGAGCCCGGTCGTGAGGAGTTGCGCCCACAGGTAGCCGAGGCCCGCCCAGCGGGTCAGAGCCGCCATCAGGATCCAGGTCAGCACGAGGCCGCCCCCGGCCACCAGGGCGAAGCGCCACGTGGCCTCGCCGTGCGGCCGGTCGCTCGCATAGGTGTGGCGGCGGTTCAGCGAATAGGAGACGAATCCGCCCGAGACGTAGCCGATCGCCGCCGCCGCGATCGCGTCGATCGTGGCGAGTTCCACCAGCGCGACCAGCACGCCGTAATGCACGGCCAGGGCGCCGAGCCCGACGCCGACGAAGGTGGTGAATTGCAGGCCGAGCGCCATCAGCGGATGGCCGCGCCAACGCGTCAGCACGCTCCGAACCATTCGATCCGCCCCCACAGCTCCACCCGGCCGCATCACCACCGGACCGCCCTCCCCCCTCTAGCGTTCATCGCTGAACCGGAGATGACCCCGACACGCTCTGCATCCGTCCGGCGATCTTGCGGCTGAGCCAGCGGGGCAGCAGCCGGAGGCCCGCCACCATGGCGCGGTTGCCCGCCCCCGGCACCACCACGGCCTCGCCGCGCCGATAGGCGTCGAGGCCGATCCGGGCCACCGCCTCGGCGGTCATGCCTCTGCCCTTGAACAGCTTCGTGCCCTCCTGATCGGCGCGGGCCGGAAACTCGGTATCGGTCACGCCCGGGCAGAGAGCCGTCACGGTCACGCCATGGGGCCGTGCCTCCTCGAACAGCGCCTCCGAGAGCGAGAGGAGATAGGCTTTGCTCGCGTAGTAGGCCGCCGTCTTGGGACCGGGCAGGTAGGCGCCCACCGAGGCGACATTGAGGATGCCGCCCTCGCCGCGCGCGATCAGTCCGGGCAGGACCCGCCGGGCGAGCGCGGTCGGAGCGGCGACGTTGACGGCCACCATCTCCATCAGCCCGTCCGCCGGCAGCGTGGCGAAGCGGCCCCGCATCCCGAAGCCGGCATTGTTGACGAGGGTGTGAAGCACGATGCCGCGGGCCTCGACCGCGTCGAGGAGGCGGTCGGGAGCGGCCGGATCCGACAAGTCGGCCGGGATCACCGCGACGGCGACGAGGTCCGAGAGTTCGTCGGCGAGAGCCTTGAGCCGCTCGGCGCGGCGGGCGGTGAGCACGAGGGCGTGACCCTGCGCCGCGAAGGCGCGAGCCAGGGCCGCGCCGATTCCGCTCGACGCCCCCGTCACCAGGGTCCAGTTGCGCGCGACGCTCAAGCCTGCCCCGCGCGCCGGCGGCGCGGCCTTTCTTTCATCTCGTCCCGCGTGTTAAAGGCGCGGCACGACCATCCCCCCGCGTCCGGCCTGCCCCACCCGCGCCCGCCTCCGAGCGGGCCGGTGCGGAACCCGGATGCGCGCTGCAAGAGTCTGACGCGTCCGATGCCCAAGCGCACCGATATCTCCTCCATCCTCATCATCGGCGCGGGTCCGATCGTCATCGGGCAGGCTTGCGAGTTCGACTATTCGGGAACGCAGGCCTGCAAGGCCCTGCGCGCCGAAGGCTACCGGATCATCCTGGTCAATTCCAACCCGGCCACGATCATGACCGATCCGGAACTGGCGGACGCGACCTACGTCGAGCCGATCACGCCCGAGATCGTCGCCAAGATCATCGAGAAGGAGCGGCCCGACGCCCTCCTGCCCACCATGGGCGGCCAGACGGCGCTGAACTGCGCCCTGTCGCTCAAGCGCATGGGCGTGCTCGACCAGTTCGGCGTCCAGATGATCGGCGCCACCGCGGAGGCCATCGACAAGGCGGAGGACCGCCATCTGTTCCGCGACGCCATGACCAAGATCGGTCTGGAGACGCCGCGCTCGGCGCTCGCCAACGCCTCGGCCGCCAAGAAGGCCGACCGGGACAAGTACCTCGCCGAGGTGGCGCGGATCGAGGAGGCCAATCCCGATCCGGAGGCCCGCAAGGCGGCCCTCGCCGCCTTCGAGAAGAAGTGGGCGGCCGGCGAGGCCGACCGGCGCAAGCGCTACGGCGAGCACGCCCTCGGCCAGGCCCTGATCGCGCTCGCCGAGGTCGGCCTGCCGGCGATCATCCGGCCCTCCTTCACCATGGGCGGCACCGGCGGCGGCATCGCCTACAACCGCGAGGAATTCCTCGACATCGTCGAGCGCGGCATCGACGCCTCGCCGACGAACGAGGTCCTGATCGAGGAATCGGTGCTCGGCTGGAAGGAGTACGAGATGGAGGTGGTCCGCGACAAGGCGGACAACTGCATCATCGTCTGCTCGATCGAGAACCTCGACCCGATGGGCGTGCATACGGGCGATTCGATCACGGTCGCGCCGGCGCTGACGCTCACCGACAAGGAATACCAGGTGATGCGGGACGCCTCGCTCGCGGTCCTGCGCGAGATCGGCGTCGAGACCGGCGGCTCGAACGTCCAGTTCGCCATCGATCCGAAGACCGGTCGGATGATCGTGATCGAGATGAACCCGCGCGTCTCGCGCTCCTCGGCGCTCGCCTCGAAGGCCACGGGCTTCCCGATCGCCAAGGTCGCGGCGAAGCTCGCGGTCGGCTACACGCTCGACGAGATCGCCAACGACATCACGGGCGGCGCCACCCCGGCCTCGTTCGAGCCGACCATCGACTACGTCGTCACCAAGATCCCGCGCTTCGCCTTCGAGAAGTTCCCGGGCGCCGAGCCGACGCTCACCACCTCGATGAAGTCGGTGGGCGAGGCCATGGCGATCGGCCGCTCCTTCGCCGAATCGCTCCAGAAGGCCCTGCGCTCGCTGGAGACGGGCCTGACCGGCCTCGACGACATCGAGATCGAGGGGCTCGGCAAGGGCGACGACCGCAACGCCATCAAGGCGGCGCTCGGCACCCCGACCCCGGACCGGCTGCTCAAGGTGGCGCAGGCACTGCGCCTCGGCGTCAGCCACGCGGAGGTGCACGCCTCCTGCCGCATCGATCCCTGGTTCCTGGAGCAGCTCCAGGCGATCGTGGATCTCGAGACCAAGGTGAAGCGCTTCGGCCTGCCGACGACGCCGGGCGCCTTCCGCCAGCTCAAGGCGGCGGGCTTCTCGGACGCGCGGCTCGCGGTGCTCGCCGGCACCGACGAGGCGACCGTGCGCGCGGCGCGCCGGGCGCTCGCCGTGCGTCCGGTCTTCAAGCGCATCGACACCTGCGCGGCGGAGTTCGCCTCGCCCACCGCCTACATGTACTCGACCTACGTGGCGCCCTTCGCCGGCACGGTGGTGGACGAGGCGCAGCCCTCGGAGAAGAAGAAGGTCGTCATTCTCGGCGGCGGACCGAACCGGATCGGCCAGGGCATCGAGTTCGACTATTGCTGCTGTCACGCCTGCTTCGCGCTCTCCGATGCGGGCTACGAGACGATCATGGTCAACTGCAACCCGGAGACGGTGTCGACCGACTACGACACCTCGGACCGGCTCTATTTCGAGCCGCTGACCGCCGAGGACGTGCTGGAGATCATCGAGACCGAGCGGCAGGCGGGGACGCTGCACGGCGTCATCGTGCAGTTCGGCGGCCAGACGCCGCTCAAGCTCGCCCGCGCCCTGGAAGAGGCGGGCGTGCCGATCCTCGGCACCTCGCCGGACGCCATCGACCTCGCGGAGGACCGCGACCAGTTCAAGCGGCTCCTCGACAAGCTGCACCTGAAGCAGCCGAAGAACGGCATCGCCTTCTCGGTGGAGCAGAGCCGGCTCGTCGCCGCCGATCTCGGCCTGCCCTTCGTGGTGCGGCCCTCCTACGTGCTCGGCGGGCGCGCCATGGCGATCATCCGAGACGAGACGCAGTTCGCGGATTACCTGCTCGACACCCTGCCGAGCCTGATCCCCTCCGACGTCAAGGCCCGCTACCCGAACGACAAGACCGGGCAGATCAACACGGTCCTGGGCAAGAACCCGCTCCTGTTCGACCGCTACCTCAGCGACGCGACCGAGGTCGACGTCGACGCCGTGGCGGACGGGCGCGAGGTGTTCATCGCCGGCATCATGGAGCACATCGAGGAGGCGGGCATCCATTCGGGCGATTCGGCCTGCTCGCTGCCGCCCCGCTCGCTGTCGCCGGAGACGATCGCCAAGCTCGAGGGTCAGACCCGCGACCTCGCGCTGGCGCTCAACGTCGGCGGCCTGATGAACGTGCAGTACGCGATCAAGGACGGCGAGATCTACGTGCTGGAGGTGAATCCCCGCGCCTCGCGCACGGTGCCCTTCGTCGCCAAGGTGATCGGCGAGCCGATCGCCAAGATCGCCGCGCGCGTCATGGCCGGCGAGTCGCTGGCGAGCTTCGGGCTCGCGCCCAAGACCCTGCCGCACATCGCCGTCAAGGAAGCGGTGTTCCCCTTCGCGCGCTTCCCCGGCGTCGACGTGCTGCTCGGGCCGGAGATGCGCTCGACCGGCGAGGTGATCGGCCTCGACCGCAGCTTCGGCGTCGCCTTCGCCAAGAGCCAGCTCGGCTCCGGCACCCAGGTGCCGAAGACCGGCACGGTCTTCGTCTCGGTGCGCGACGACGACAAGGCGCGGATCCTGCCCGCGGTGCGCATGCTGGCCGAGATCGGCTTCACGGTCCTGGCGACGGGCGGCACCCAGCGCTACCTCGCCGAGAACGGTGTCGCGGCCACCCGCGTCAACAAGGTGCTGGAGGGCCGTCCGCACGTGGTCGACGCGATCAAGAACGGCGAGATCCACCTCGTCTTCAACACCACCGAGGGGGCCGGCGCACTCTCCGACTCCCGGTCCCTGCGCCGGGCGGCCCTCTTGCATAAAGTGCCGTACTACACCACTCTCGCAGGTGCGATGGCGGCTGCGGAGGGGATCAGGGCCTATCTCGGCGATGATCTCCAAGTGCGTGCCCTGCAGGAATACTTCGCTGCCTGATGCGTGGGCGGTGCGGAGCGACCCGCACTGAAGGTCTCGCGGCAGCGGGAGACGGTCTAATCAGGCCCGGTGGAGCGTGGCGTCACGTCCTGCCGGGCCAATTGCTTATGGTGTGGACGACACGATGGACAAGGTTCCGATCACGATCCGTGGCTTTGCGGCTCTGGAGGAGGAGCTGAAGCACCGCCAGCAGGTGGAGCGCCCGCGGATCATCCAGGCGATCTCGGAGGCGCGGGCGCTCGGCGACCTCTCGGAGAACGCCGAGTACCATGCTGCCAAGGAAGCCCAGTCCCTCAACGAGGGGCGCGTGCTCGAATTGGAGAGCCTGATCTCCCGTGCGGAGGTGATCGACGTCACGAAGCTCTCGGGCACGAAGGTGAAGTTCGGCGCCACGGTCCAGCTCATCGACGAGGACACCGAGGAAGAGAAGACCTACCAGATCGTCGGCGAGCCGGAGGCCGACGTGCGGTCGGGCCGCGTCTCGATCACCTCGCCGGTGGCGCGCGCGCTGATCGGCAAGGGCGTGGGCGACACGGTGGAAGTGTCCACGCCGGGCGGCGGCAAGTCCTACGAGATCGTGGGCATCCGCTACGTCGCCTGAGCGTTGCCGGGAAGCGCAGCCTCGCGCCATCAGACTTGCGCCGAGCAAGTCTGATGGCGGCTTTCGTTCTGCATCATCGTCACCGCCGGACCGGTGACCATTGCGGCGAAGGATGCTGGGGACCGTCGTCGGGTTCGGGAGAGATCGGATGAGGCGCTGGTTGACGCTCGCGGCCGCGGGGCTCGCATTCCTGACGGCTCCGCTGCGGGCGGAGCCCCTGGACGGCGGGACCCGCTTCTCCGCCGTCCGGGTCGATGTCGGCCCGTTGCGGGCGCGCGGGCTCGACGGTTTCGCCGAGACCGTGGCGGGCGATCTGCGGGCGGCCCTCGCCCGGAACTTCGCGGACCGCGTCGGCGGCCCCGGGCCCGTCCTCGTCGTGCGGGTGACGGGCGTGTCGCTGAACGCTTATGCGGGCAGCGACGGCCGCTTCGGCCGGGGCGGCGGCGCGACCAACACCGACTACCTCGACGGCGAAGCCCTGGTCCTCGGGCGCCGGGGCGAGGTGCTGCTGCGCCATCCGCAGCTTTCGGCGACGCCGGCCAGTTCCGGCGGCGCCTGGTACGATCCCGAGTCGGAGCGCCGCCGCGTCAGCGCCCTCGCCGAGCACTACGCGTGGTGGCTGCGGCGGGGCCTGGGGCTGGACTGAGCGGCCCCGCAGACGAGGCTCGGCCGCGCGGCGGCGTCAGACCGCCAGCGTCTCCCGCACCGTTGCGGGCCAGCCCGCCACGTCGAGCCCGTGCGTCGCGAACAGGGCCACGGCGAGCCGGTCGATGCCGAAGGCGACGCAGCCCGTATGGGCTGGCTCACCCGACGCATCGCGCAGGTTCCAGGTCGTGCCGAAATGCTCGCGGTGATAGTTGAAGCTCATGCAGGCCGTGGCCGGCCCCTCGCCGCGCAGGGGCACCAGCAGCTCGAACTTCAGGGCCTGTTCCAGCTGGTTCATCGCCATCAGCTGACCGACGCGGCCGAAGAACGGATCACTCGCCTGCGCCACCTCGTAGGTGAGACCGAGCCGGTCGGCGAGGCCCGTGGCCTTCTCCAGCCAGCGCTGCCGGAAATCCTGGATCTGCTCCGGCGTCCCGACGCAGACGTATTCCCGCATCCGGAACGATTGCAGCCGGTCGAGATCCTTCGAGGGCTCGCGGCGGAAGCAGTCGCAGGCGACGTCGAACCGGTAGCCCTGGGCCGGCACCGCACCCCGCGCCGCCGCGATCGGGTAGACCGGGTAGCAGGCGGCGGGCGTCAGCACGAGGTCGGCCGATTCGAGCGCCTCGGTCCAGTCGCCGCCCGCGTAGTGCCGGTCGACCGCGCCGCGGATCTCGGCCTCGCTGCCCTCCAGGCAGGACACGCAGCCGAGCAGGTTGGGGAAGCTCTTCAGATAGCCGTGCGTCTCGATCTGGCGCCGGCTCATCACGGGCGGGAAGCGGAAGATCTCGGTCCCCTCCTCGCGCTGCCGCGAGACCAGGGCCTGGAGCGCCTCCACCACCGCCTCGTATCGGCCGGTGCGGGCGTAGACGCCGTCCGCCCCCATGGGGCGGAACAACCCATCGAACAGCCCGTCCAGGGAATTCGCAGCCGCCGGCGCCGCCGGCTTCGTCCAGTTCATCGTCATGGCGACACGCCGCTCCGGATCGGATGAGAGGAAGGATCAATCCCGCAGCGAGGCCGGAACCGTGGCCAGGAGGCTCGTGCCCGCGAGGTTGGCGGTGATGCGATCGTTGTGGATCATGATCGGCGCCGAGAGGATGTCGCGCAGCGCCCGGCCGATGCTGAACGGGCCGTCCTGGCGGTAGCCCGCGAGCCCGCAGGCGCGCATCGCGCTCGACACCGTGGCGAGGGCGAGTTCCGAGGTCTCGACCTTCAGCATCGTGATGGCGGTCTGGAAATCGAGGCTGCCGAGCGCCCTCGCCTCGCCGGCCGCCGCGTAGCGGTCGAGTCCCTGGGCGATCATCCCGCGCAAGGTCCGCAGGGACGAGGCCGCCTTGCCGTACTGGGCGTCGCCCGGCGGCATCTGCCCGCCGGCTCCCCGGGCCGCCTGCCGGACGAAGGCCTGCGCCCGCTCCACGGCACCCGCGGCGATTCCGGCCCAGGCGCTCGACCATAGGATGTGGGAGACCGGCGTCATCGTCTCGGCATGGATGGTCGGGTAGGCCACGGCCAGCACCTGCTCGGGCCGCCCGCGCGCCCGCAGGCGGAACCCGAAGCTGCGGGTGCCCCGCATGCCGAGCGTCTCCCAGCCGCTCAGGCGCTCGAGCGCGTAATCCTCCTTGAGGAATACCGCGAGCACCTGATCGGAGGCGGCGGCGTCGGGCGCGCGGCGCGCCGTCGTCACGACGCCGTCCGCCTCGGCTCCGTAGGAGATCACGGTCGCGGCGCGGTCGAGGATGATGGCCTCGCCGTCTCGCTCGATGGCGGCGGCGCTGGAACGCAGGTTGCCGCCGCCCTGCCCCTCCGTCGTGGAGGAGGCGAGGAGGAGCTGCTCCCGGCAGAGCCGTTCGAGCAGCGCCTCCTGCCAGGTTTGGCCGATTCCATGCCCGACGATGCAGGCGACCTTGGTCAGGTGCATCGCATAGATCATCGCCGTCGAGGCGCAGGCGCGGCCGAGCGCGTAGCAGACGTCGGCCGCCGTGGCGAGGCTCGCCCCCTCGCCGCCGAGTGCCACCGGCACGGTGAGGCCCATCAGCCGCTGGGCCTTGGCGGCCTCGATCGCCTCGGCGGGAAAGCGGCCGTCGCGATCCACCGCCTCCGCGTGGGCCGCGGCGATGCCGGCCACGATCAGGGCGCGCAGGCCCGGCTCGATGGACGTGGCTCGGTCCAAGACCGGCGCGTCACCCGGACGGGTGGTCTGGATCGTCATGGTTCTCCTCGCTGGCCTGATGCCGCGGCACCGCGCCCGCTCTCTTTCGGCGGGTCGCTGGGCTGCTCCTGTGCGAGACGAGACTGCACGCCAAAACCTAAGACATCATGAGGCGGAAATCCGAAACTCAGGGTTCCGACCGTCCGACACGCGCCCTGGCGAAGATCATTAAGTGTAACGGACGTGAACCGGGGCCGGCTGCGCTTGCCGCATCTGCGTGCACGATCTCGAAAGGCCGGCACCCGAGGATGGCATCAGCGCCCATCGTCGCGCGAGAGGTGAGAGATGACCGAGAGTTTGCCCCTAGACGTCGCTGCCCGCGTGGCTCATCTGGTCCGGGACATCCTGGCCCGGAAGGGGATCGAGCGTCGCCCGGACCCCGAGACCTCCCTCACCGAGGCCGGCCTCACCTCCCTCGACCTCGTCAACCTGATGCTGGCCATCGAGGCGGAGTTCGACATCACGATCCCGACGAGCCATCTCAGCCCGCAGAGTTTCCGCACGCTCGCGACCATCGGCGAGATGGTCAGCACGGTCCGCGGCGGCGCGACCCTCGCCGCCTGACCCGCCGGCCGGGTTCTGCGGCCTCCGGCCATGAGGCCGGGCCGAGCGGCCTGGGACCGGGTCCCGATCCTCACCCGCGCCGACCTGACCGGGCTCGGCCGGCGTCTCCGCACGACGAACCCCGCGCGCCGCGATGCCCGCGTGATCGGCGATGGCGCCGAGGCACCGGCGCGGCGCTTCCCCGACCAGGATCACGCCGCCGCGGCGCTCGCCTTCCGGCACGCGGCCGCGATGCGCGCCGGCATCGCTGCGCATGCGGAGCGGGCGGTGTTCCTCGGCCTCGACATCGGCGGACCGTCGCACATGCGGGAGGAGGCGGACGACCTGCGTCGCTCGATCCTGCACCTGACCGACGCGGCGATGACGGGCTACCGGCGGGCGATCATCGACCGGCGCATCACCGTCCTGGACGGCGACCCGTCCGCGCTCGCGATCGTCGCCGCCTTCCTGCTGCGCTGGGCGGGCCCCGCGCGGAGGAGGGCTTCGTGAGCCGCTCCGGGCGCATCGTCCCGCTCGCCGCGCTGGTTCCGGAGGACGACCTGCTCGTGGGTGTCGTCGCCGTCCGGTTCGTGCAGGAGCGGCCGGGCCACGTCACCCTGCAGGTCGTCCCGGGGAGCGGGCCGCTCCCCGACTTCACCCGCACGCTGCTGCGGGTGAACCGGGCCCTCGCGGGTGAGATCGAACTCGGCCTGGAGCTGGTCGAACGGATTCCCACCACCCTGCGCGGCGGGCGCCGTCTGCCCGGCCGGCGCCGCCCGGCGGCCGATGCGTCGCCCGCGAACCGGCTGGTCGCGGTGACGCGGCGCGCCCGGGGGCGGTCCAGCTTGTCAGGCTCGCGTTCCGCGTGCTCAATCGGCCGATGCCCCGATCCCTCGATCCGATCGACCCGACCGCCCCCCCGTCCGGGTCCGAGGCGCCGCGCCAGACCCGGCGCTACGCCCAGAAGCGGGACGCGATCCTGCACGCGGCCGTCGGCCTCTTCAACGAGGCGGGGGTCAAGGGCGCGACGCTCGCCGATGTCGCGCGCCGCGTCGGGCTGATGACCAACAGCGTCACCTATTACTTCCGCCGCAAGGAGGATCTGGCAGCGGCCTGCTTCCTGCACACGATCGCGGCCCTCGACGGGCTCGTCGCCGCGGCGGAGACGGAGGCCGATCCGGCCGCGCGGCTGCGCCGCCTCATCGATCTCGCCCTTGCCAAGCGGGCCGCCGTGGCGGCCGGCGCGGAGCCCGACACCGCCGTCCTCAACGATGTCCGCGCCCTGCCCGAGCCGCAGGCGGAGGCCGTCTTCGCGGCCTATGCGGACCTGTTCCGCCGCCTGCGCGGGCTGTTCGACGAGGGCGGGCTCGACCGGGCGGAGCGCAACGCCCGCACCCACCTGCTGCTCACGGTGCTCCACTCGGTGCGCCTGTGGATCGACCGCTACGAGCCGCGGGATTACGGCCGGGTGGCCGCGCGGATGAGCGATCTCCTGGTGGGCGGTCTCGCGGGCCCCGCCTCCCGCTGGGCACCGGGCATCCTGGCCGAGGCGCCGTCGCCGCCGGAGAGCGAGGTCTCGCCCGAGGCCTTCCTGCGGGCGGCCACCATCCTGATCAACGAGCAGGGTTATCGAGGCGCTTCGGTGGAGAAGATCTCCGGCCTCCTCAAGGTCACCAAGGGTTCATTCTACCACCACAACGACAACAAGGACGACCTCGTCGCCAACTGCTTCGCCCGCAGCTTCGCGCAGGTGCGGCTGGTGCAGGACGCCGCCGACGCGGCGGGCGGCAGCGGCTGGGAGCGCCTCGCCACCGCCTCGGCGACGCTGGTGCGCCGCCAGCTCGGCCCGGCCGGCCCGCTCCTGCGGATCACCGCCTTCAGCGCCCTGCCGGAAGGCCTGCGGACCGAGACCCGCCGCACCATGAACCAGCTCGCCGAGCGCTTCACCTTCTGCCTCGTCGACGGGATGGCGGACGGCTCGGTGCGGGCGCACGATCCCGGCATCGCCGCGCCCCTCGTGAGCAGCATGATCAACGCCGCCGCCGAACTGCCCGCCTGGGTGCCGGGCGTGACGCCCGAGACCGCGGCCGACCTCTACGCCCGCCCCCTCTTCCTCGGCCTGTTCGCACCACCCGCGTAGAAAGCACGGTACGCTCCCTCGGCGTGACGCGGAGCCGGAAGGCTGCGCTGGCGACGCATTCCCGGACTGTGTTTTTCGAAAAGCCGGTTTTGCTGTGCGCCGCTTGGCGCTAGGGTTCGGGCGAGATCAGCGCCGGGGCGCTCCGACCCCGGGCTCGGGAGGAGGCACGCCGATGGATTTCACCCTCTCCGAACGGCAGCGGCACTGGCGCGACCGGGTGGCCGCCTTCATGGACGCGCATGTCCGCCCGGCCGCGCCGGTCTACAAGGCCGAGATGGAGGGATTCGGCAGCGAGCGCTGGCAGCCGGTGCCGGTGATCGAGCGGCTGAAGCCCCTCGCCCGCGAGGCCGGGCTGTGGAACCTCTTCCTGCCGCCCTCGCCCGAGCACGACGACGGCGCATTCCGGGGCGCCGGGCTCACCAACCTCGACTACGCGCTCTGCGCCGAGGAGATGGGCCGCATCCCATGGGCCTCCGAGGTGTTCAACTGCTCCGCCCCGGACACCGGCAACATGGAGGTGCTGCACCGCTACGGCTCCAAGGCCCAGAAAGAGCGCTGGCTGCGCCCCCTGATGGCCGGCGAGATCCGCTCGGCCTTCCTGATGACCGAGCCCGAGGTCGCCTCCTCGGACGCCACCAACATCGAGACCCGCATCCGCCGGGACGGCGACCACTACGTCGTCAGCGGCCGCAAGTGGTGGTCCTCCGGCGTCGGGGATCCGCGCTGCGCCATCGCCATCGTGATGGGCAAGACCGACACCGATGCGCCGCCGCATCAGCAACAATCCCAGATCCTGGTGCCCCTCGATTCGCCCGGGGTGACGGTCGTGCGGATGCTGCCGGTCTTCGGCTACGACGACGCGCCCCACGGCCACGCCGAGGTCATCCTCGACGACGTGCGGGTGCCGGCCGAGAACCTGATCCTCGGCGAGGGCCGCGGCTTCGAGATCGCCCAGGGACGGCTCGGCCCGGGGCGGATCCACCATTGCATGCGCACCATCGGGGTCGCCGAGGAGGCGCTGGAGAAGATGTGCCGGCGGCTGCTCTCGCGGGTCGCCTTCGGCAAGCGCATCGCCGATCACTCGGTCTGGGAGCAGCGCATCGCGGAAGCGCGCATCGACATCGAGATGACGCGCCTTCTCTGCCTGAAGGCCGCCGACATGATGGACAAGGTCGGCAACAAGGGCGCGAAGCTCGAGATCGCGATGATTAAGGTCGCCGCGCCGCGAGCCGCCCTGCGGGTGATCGACGACGCGATCCAGGCCTTCGGCGGCGCGGGCGTCAGCAGCGATGCCGGGCTCGCCTACGCCTATGCGCGCATCCGGACGCTGCGGCTCGCCGACGGCCCGGACGAGGTTCACAACCGCTCGATCGCACGGCTCGAACTCGCCCAGTACGGCAACCGCGAGCGCGCGAAGACCTGATCACTCGCTCAGGCCGCAGGCCGCGAGGCCCGCCCGCATGTGCGGCGGCACCGGCGCCTCGACGGCGATCGGCGGCTTCTTCGGGTAGAGCGGCAGGCTGAGCGCCCGGGCGTGCAGTTGCAGGCCCGGACCGCCCTGGCGCGGGGCGATGCCGTAGATCGAATCGCCGCGGATCGGCCAGCCCAGGGCGGCGCAATGCACGCGCAGCTGGTGCGTGCGGCCGGTCACGGGCTCCAGTTCGAGCCACGCGCTGCCGTCCGGGCCGCGGCCCCGCAGCCGCCAGCGGGTCAGGGCCGGATCGCCGGCGGGATCGGTCTTCATCCACCAGCTGCGCGGATCGTCCGAGCGGCGGGCGAGGGGCAGGTCGATCACCCCCGCCTCCGCCGCGGGCATACCCTCGACGACGGCCCAGTAGGTCTTGCGGGCCTCGCTGCCGGCGAAGAGCCGCCCGAGGCGGGCCAGCGCCTTGGCGTGGCGCCCGAGGGCGAGGCAGCCCGAGGTGTCCCGGTCGAGCCGGTGCGCGGCCTCCGGCCGCCGCGGCAGGCCGAAGCGCAGGGCGTCGAGATGCTGCACCAGGGTCTCGCCCCCCCGCGGCCCGGGATGAACCGGCAAACCGACCGGCTTGTCGATGACGAGCACCAGGGCATCGCGGTAGAGGACGCGCGAGACTATGTCTTCGACGATCATGGCGGCCCTGTCGCCTCGGGAGATGGAAACGTCCGGTGGATCCCTCCGGACGGTGTGGAGCACGCGCGGATGAGCGACAACACCAAGCCCGGCTGGTTCGGCCGCCTGTTCGGACGCCGGGGCGAGGCCGAGAAGGGCCCCACGGAGACGCCGCCCGTCACGCCGTCCGAAGGCGAGCCGGATTACGCCAATGCGGCGGAGAGCGCACCCCCGGCCGCGCCGACCGTGACGGAAGCCTCCCCCGACACGTCCCCGGAGCACGACCTTCCGCCCGAACTCGCCGGTGCCGATCTGCAGCCGATCGACGGGGCGCCCGAGGAGCCGCCGGCCGGCACCGCCGGCCAGCCGCCCGCGACGCCCGAGGAGCCGGAGGGCTCCCTGTCGGGTCCCGAGCCGGCGGCCTTCGTGCAGCCGGAGCCCGTCATCGAGCCGGAACCCGAGGCGCCCGGCGAGAAGCGCGGCTGGTGGAGCCGGCTCACCGGCGGCCTGCGGCGCACCTCCTCGGCCCTGTCCGACCGGGTCACCGGGCTCTTCACCAAGCGCAAGCTCGACGCCACCACCCTGGAGGAGCTGGAGGACGCCCTGATCCAGGCGGATTTCGGCGTCGAGACCGCCATGCGCATCTCCGAGGCGGTGGGCAAGGGCCGCTACGAGAAGGGCATCGCGCCGGACGAGGTGCGCGCCATCCTGGCCGCGGAGGTGGAGCAGGCGCTGGAGCCGGTGGCCCACCCGCTCACGATCGAGTCGGACGCCAAGCCCTTCGTGCTCCTGATGGTCGGGGTGAACGGCGCGGGCAAGACCACGACGATCGGCAAGCTCGCCCAGAAGTTCCGCGCGCAGGGGCGCAGCGTCATGCTGGCCGCGGGCGACACCTTCCGGGCGGCGGCGATCGAGCAGCTCAAGGTCTGGGGCGACCGCACCGGCGCGCCGGTGATCTCCCGGCCGCAGGGCGCGGACGCGGCGGGCCTCGCCTTCGACGCGCTCCAGGCGGCGCGCGAGGCGGGCACGGACGTGCTGATGATCGACACCGCCGGCCGGCTCCAGAACAAGGCCGGCCTGATGGCGGAGCTGGAGAAGATCGTGCGGGTGATCCGCAAGCTCGACGAGACCGCCCCGCACGCCGTGCTGCTCGTGCTGGACGCGACGGTGGGCCAGAACGCGATCAGCCAGGTCGAACTGTTCCAGAAGACCGCGGGCGTCACCGGCCTCGTGATGACGAAGCTCGACGGGACGGCGCGGGGCGGCATCCTGGTCGCCCTCGCGGCGAAGTTCGGCTTGCCGGTGCATTTCATCGGCGTCGGCGAGGGCGTGGACGATCTGGAGCCCTTCACCGCCCGGGACTTCGCGCGCGCCATCGCGGGGCTGGAGAAGGAGAGCTGACGGGAAGCAGGCTCACGGTGCTGCGGGCACGATGTGCGTGCGCGGATCACCGTCTCCTGATGAACGGGAGCGGCGCATCGAACGTTGGCCGCCCCGGGGGGCGACCGCAATGGTCACCAGGGTCCTCCGGGAGAAGGGATGCGGCGCGCGTCCGGACAGTCTAAAGCTCTCGCGCCCGATGCGCGACGTTCCGCGCCCTCCCGAGCCCCCGGCCGACGCAGCAGACCCCGTGCCATGAAGACCGAATCCGTTCCGCCCAAGACCCATCTGCCGCCGCTCATCAAGCTCGCCCTCGAACTCGGGCCGCTCGGCCTGTTCTTCCTGGGCAACGCCTATGCGGACCGCTTCGGCTTCCCCTCCGACAAGAAGCTCTTCGCGGCGACCGGCCTGTTCATCGCCGCGACCCTGGTGGCGCTCGCGGTGCATTACGTGCTGGTGCGGCGCCTGCCGATCATGCCCCTCGTCTCGGGCGTCGTGGTGGTGGTGTTCGGCGGGCTCACGCTCGCCTTGCAGGACGAGCTGTTCATCAAGCTCAAGCCGACCATCGTGAACAGCCTGTTCGGGGCCGTCCTGCTCGGCGGCCTGGCCTTCGGCAAGCCGCTCCTCTCCCTCGTCCTCGACAGCGTGTTCGATCTCGATGCGGAGGGCTGGCGCAAGCTCACCTTCCGCTGGGGCCTGTTCTTCTTCGTGCTGGCGGGGCTGAACGAGCTGGTCTGGCGCACCCAGAGCACGGATTTCTGGGTGAGCTTCAAGGTCTTCGGCATCATGCCGCTCACCATCGCCTTCGCGCTGGCCCAGACCCCGCTCCTGCTGCGCCACGAGCGCAAACCCGCCGACGGGGCCTGACGCGGCCCGGGAACCGGAGGCCGTCGAGGGCGATTCCCGCCCTCATGAGTCCCGATCCCGACCTCGCCGACAAGGCGCTCGCCATCCACCGCCGGCTCTGCGGGGTCTATGGCTGCCCGATCCCCTACTTCCACGATCTCGATCCCCTGAGCGAGCTCGTCTCCTCCCTGCTCTCGCACCGCACCCGCAACGCGGATTCGGGCCGGGCCTTCAAGGCCCTGCGCGCCCGCTACCCGGATTGGGCGATGCTGATCGACGCGCCGACCGGGGAGGTCGAGGCCACCATCGCGGGCGTCACCTGGCCCGAGCTGAAGGCCCCCCGGCTCCAGGCGGTGCTGGCCGCGGTCCGCGTGCGCCACGGTGCGCTGAACCTCGACTTCCTCGGCGGGCTCGACGTCGCGGCGGCCCGTGCATGGCTCGAAGCGATCCCGGGCATCGGCCCGAAGACGAGTGCCGCCGTTCTCGCCTTCTCGTCCCTGCGGAGGCCGGCCCTGCCCGTCGACAGCCATCACCACCGGGTGGCGCAGCGCACCGGCCTGATCGGACCGAAGGTCGATGTCGGCCCCGCCCACGCGATCCTGCGGGCCCAGCTGCCGGCGGCGTGGAGCGCGCAGGACCTCTACGACAACCACGAGGTGCTGATGCTGCACGGGCAGCGCTGCTGCCACCACCGCTCCCCGGCCTGCAGGCGCTGCGTCCTCCTCGATCTCTGCCCGACCGGGCAGGCCCGGATGCCGGAAGCGGCGGTGGCATCCTCGCGCGCCGGGCGGCCCCGCCGCGATGCCGCGGCCCGGACACCTTGACCCGCCGGGGGCATTGGGTCAGAACGCCGCGCCCGCGGGCGGATCGCCCCTCCGGCCCCCCGCTCCCCGGCCCCGATACGAGACGCCGATGCCTGCGTTCCAGGAACTCGTTTTTTCCGGCGTCCAGCCGACCGGAAACCTCCACCTCGGCAACTACCTGGGCGCGATCAAGCGCTTCGTCGCCCTGCAGCCGCAATACGAGACCTGCCTCTACTGCGTGGTCGATCTCCACGCGATCACGGTCTGGCAGGACCCGGCCGAGCTGACGAACCAGATCCGCGAGGTCACCGCGGCCTTCCTCGCCGCCGGTATCGATCCGGCGCGCGCGATCGTGTTCAACCAGAGCCAGGTGCCCCAGCACGCGGAGCTGGCCTGGATCTTCAACTGCGTGGCCCGCCTCGGCTGGCTCAACCGGATGACGCAGTTCAAGGAGAAGGCCGGCAAGGACCGCGAGAACGCCAGCATCGGGCTCTACGATTATCCGGTGCTGATGGCGGCCGACATCCTCGCCTATCGGGCAACCCATGTGCCGGTGGGCGAGGACCAGAAGCAGCACCTCGAACTCACCCGGGACATCGCCCAGAAGTTCAACAACGACTTCGCCGGCTGGATCGCCGCGCACGGCCACGGCGAGGCGTTCTTTCCCCTCACCGAGCCGCTGATCGGCGGCCCGGCCGCCCGGGTGATGTCCCTGCGCGACGGCACCAAGAAGATGTCGAAGTCGGACCCCTCCGACTATTCGCGCATCAACCTCACGGACGACGCCGACGCCATCGCCCAGAAGGTGCGCAAGGCCAAGACCGATGCCGAGCCCCTGCCCTCCGAGGTCGACGGCCTCGCCGGGCGGCCCGAGGCGGACAACCTCGTCGGCATCTTCGCGGCCCTGCGCGACGTCGCGCGCGAGGACGTGCTGCGCGATTACGGCGGCGCCCAGTTCTCGGCCTTCAAGGGCGCCCTCGTGGATCTCGCGGTGGAGAAGCTCGGGCCGATCGGCGGCGAGATGAAGCGCCTCGTGGCCGATCCCGCCTATATCGATCGGGTGCTGGCGGACGGCGCCGACCGCGCCGAGGCGATCGCGGCGCCGAACCTCGCTGCCGTGAAGGACATCGTCGGCTTCGTGCGGAAGCGGTAAGGCCGCCGGAGCCCGCGGGGCCGGCCGGGAGGACAGACCGGATGGCCATCCAAGCCCTGATCTTCGACGTCTTCGGGACGCTGCTCGATTGGCACGGCGGCGTCGCCCGTGAGGCGGAGCGGCTCCTGCACCCGCACCGGCCCGGCCTCGACGGCGGCGCCTTCGCGCGGGCGTGGCGCGGACGCTATCAACCGGGCATGGAGCCGATCCGGCAGGGATCGCGGGACTTCGCCGACCTCGACACGCTGCATGCCGAGAGCCTGGAGGAGATTCTCGCCGCCGAGGGCCTGTCCGGCGTGCCGCCCGAGACCAAACGCGACCTCGTCCTCGCGTGGCACCGCCTCGACGCGTGGCCGGACGTGGCCGCGGGGCTCGCGCGGCTGAAGCAGCGCTTCCTGCTCGCCCCCTGCTCGAATGCGCATATCCGCCTCGCCATCGCGCATGCCCGCCGCAACGGCCTGCCCTGGGACGCGATCCTCGGGGCGGAGATCGCCCGCGACTACAAGCCCAAGCCCGCCGTCTACCTCAAGGCCGTCGAGGCGCTGCGCCTCGCCCCCGGCGAGGTCATGATGGTGGCTGCGCATTCCTCCGACCTCGCGGCGGCGGCGGCCTGCGGCCTCGCCACCGGGCACATCGCCCGCCCCGACGAGACGGGGCCGGGCCGCGGCGAGACCGGGCCGAGCCTGCCCGTCGACGTGGCGGCAGCGGATCTCGAGGACCTCGCCCGTCTGCTCGGCGGCTGACCGGGTCCCGTCCGCTCAGCCCTCGCCCCGCATCACGCGGCCGACATAGTCGTCCACCGCGATCGCGCCCTCCTGGCGGGCCCGGGCGGCATCCGCCTCGGGCAGCACGTCCTGCACCATCTCCAGGCGCTTCCAGAGGGCGAGCGGCGTCTCGCGGCCCTCCTCCGGCACGTAGCGCGAGTCGTGCACCTTCCGGTAGGTGTGGACGTAGCGGGGGCAATTGACCCAGACCTTCGCCACCTCGACCCGCACGAGGTATTTGGCCTCCGGGTAGGCGGCGAGCAGCGGCCCCTCGCGCTCCAGCCGCGCCGTCCCCTGTGCGCGCAGCCGGTGGGGCGTCTCGAAGTCGATGAACAGGAGCCCGACCCGCCCCTGCCCGGCGATGTTGCCCACCGAGTAGAACATCCCGTTGCCGTCGTAGCCCGGGAAGACGAGGGTCTTCTCGTCGATCACCCGCACGAAGCCGGGCTTGCCGCCCTTGTAGGAGACGGTCGGGTTGCCGTCCGGATCGACGGTCGAGAGGAAGACCATGTCCCTCCCCTCGATGAAGGCCCGTTCCTCGGGGAGGATGGCGTCATGGACATGGTCGGTGTCGAGGCGCTCGGCCAGCTTCGTCGTGCCGAACTCGTCCTGCAGGGCACGATGCGCCTGCGAGTAGAGCGACCCCATGGCGTCCTCCTGATGTCGTTCTCGTTGGGCGCGATCATCACGGCCCGGGCCGGCCCGCGCAATCGGCCCTTCGTGCACGAAGCCTTCGGGGCACGAAAAAGCCGGCCCCGCTCGCGCGGGGCCGGCCCTGACGGACGAAGACGCGCTCAGTTCTTCGACTTGTCGACCAGCGCCTTCTCCTTGATCCACGGCATCATGCCGCGCAGGCGCTCGCCGACCTCCTCGATCGGGTGGGCGGCGTTGCGGGCGCGGGTGGCCTTGAACGAGGTCTGGTTGACCTTGTTCTCCAGCATCCAGTTGCGCGTGAAGGTGCCCGACTGGATGTCGGTGAGCACCCGCTTCATCTCCGCCTTGGTCTCGGGCGTGATGATGCGCGGCCCCGTCACGTACTCGCCGTACTCGGCGGTGTTCGAGATCGAGTAGTTCATGTTGGCGATGCCGCCCTCGTAGATGAGGTCGACGATCAGCTTCACCTCGTGGAGGCACTCGAAATAGGCCATCTCGGGGGCGTAGCCGCCCTCGACGAGGGTCTCGAAGCCGGCCTTGATCAGCTCGACGAGGCCGCCGCAGAGCACGACCTGCTCACCGAACAGGTCGGTCTCGCACTCCTCCTTGAAGGTCGTCTCGATGATGCCGGCGCGGCCGCCGCCATTCGCCGAGGCGTAGGAGAGGCCGAGGTCGTGGGCGTTGCCCGAGGCGTCCTGCGCGATGGCGATCAGGGTCGGCACGCCGCCGCCGCGCAGGTACTCGGAGCGCACCGTGTGGCCCGGGCCCTTCGGGGCGACCATCAGCACGTCGAGGTCCTGGCGGGGCTCGATGAGGTTGAAGTGGACGTTGAGGCCGTGCGCGAAGAGGAGGGCCGCGCCCTGCTTCATCTGGCCGTGCAGGGATTCGCGGTAGATGTCGCCCTGCAGCTCGTCGGGCGTCAGCATCATGACGACGTCGGCCTGGGCGGCGGCCTCGGCGACCTCCATGACCTTGAAGCCCTCGGCCTCGGCCTTCTTGGCGCTCGCCGAGCCCTTGCGCAGGGCGATGACGATGTCCTTCACGCCGGAATCGCGCAGGTTCAGGGCGTGGGCGTGGCCCTGACTGCCGTACCCGACGATGACGACCTTCTTGCCCTTGATGAGATTGATGTCGGCGTCGCGATCGTAATAGACCCGCATGGCGGCTCCCCCTTGATCGAGTTGGTGGAGGTGGTGGGACGCTCCGGGCGCTGAGCGGCCGTGCGATGCGGCGGCTTTTAGCCGGGCTATTCGCGACAGGGAATAGGCATTGCGGCGAGACTCGCGCGGATCGGGTCCGCGTCTCGGGAAGACTTGAGGGGGGAGACGCGTGGGCGGCCCGCAAGCGGCGATTGCACCCGGTGACGTGCTGGCATTCTGGCGTGCAGCGGGGACGGAGCGCTGGTTCACGGCCGATCCCGGGTTCGACAGGGCCTGCCACGCCTTCCTGGCCGCACACGAGGCGGCATCCCGGGGCGAACTCGCCGCCTGGGAGGCGGAACCGGAGGGCGCCCTCGCCCTCATCCTCCTCCTCGACCAGTTCCCGCGCAACCTCTTTCGCGGCACCGAGCGGGCCTACGCCAGCGACGCGGCGGCCCTCGCCGCGGCCGGGCGCGCGCTCGCCCGCGGCCACGACCGGGCGATCGAGCCGGCGATGCGCGCCTTCCTCTACATGCCCTTCATGCATGCGGAGGATCCGGCTGTGCAGGAGCAAAGCCTCGCCCTGTTCGCGGCGCTGGGCGATGCGGACCAGCTCGCCTCCGCCCGCCGGCACCGCGACCTCATCCGCCGCTTCGGCCGCTTCCCGCATCGCAACCCGATCCTCGGACGCCCCGAGACGCCGCAGGAGCGGGATTACCTCGCGGGCGCGGACGCCTTCCGGGGCTGAAGCTATGCCGGCAGCGCGATCCCCTCGCGCGCGAAGGCCCGCTGCACCGCGGGGCGCGCCGCCATGCGGCGGGCATGGGCAGTCCAGTGCGGGAAGAGCCGCGCCATGTCGTAGCCGAGGGTGGGACCGCGCCCCCAGGTCCAGAATACCAGCGCGTAGGGGTCGGCCACGCTGTAGCGCTCGCCGAGGGCCCAGCCGCCGCGGGAGAGCCCGACCTCGACCATCGTCCAGAGGTCGAAGCAGGATTCCCGCGCCTTGGCCTGGACGTCGGCGATGGCCGCCTCCTCGGTGGCGTAGCGCTCCGCCCGGCGGATATGCGCGTAGGCGACGTGGATGGTCGAGGAGAACCACGCCAGCCACTCGGCGCAGCGCGCCTCCTCCCGTGGATCCTCCGGCCACAGGCCGGCTTCGGGGAAGAGCCGCGCGATGTGGCGCAGGACCGCCGGGTTCTCGGTGAGCACCCAATCGCCTTCGGCAAGGGCCGGCACCCGCCCCTTCGGGTTGATGGCGAGATAGGCGGGCTCGCGCTGCTCGCCGGCCGCAAGGTCCACCCGCACCGCCGCGAAGGGCGCGCCGGTCTCCTCGATCGCGATGTGCGGGGCGAGCGAGCAGGCGCCCGGAGCGTAGAAGAGCCGCAAGGAATCGGTCATCGCATCCTCGTGTCAGAGCCTGTTTGAGGGCTCTCAGAACGGGCTGACGGGAAAGAAGCGCAGGTAGAGTTCCGCGTACTTGCCCTCGTCCCACAGGCGCTGGAGGGCGTCGTCCAGGGCGCGGGCCAGCACCTCGTCCTCCTTGCGGGTCACGAGGCCGATCCCCTCACCGAAATAGCGGTTCTCCAGGTAGTCCCCACCCGCGAAGGCGCAGCAGCCGGCCGCATCGGCACCGCCGATCCACAGGGCGAGCGTCACCCCGTCGGCGAAGAGGTAGTCGACCTCCCCCCGCTTGAGCGCCGATTCGGCCGTGGCGAGATCGGAGAAGCTGCGCGGCGTGATATGGAAGAAGGTCTTGAGGTAGGCCTCGTGCGCCGTGCCCGCGAGGACGCCGACGCTGCGGGTGGCCAGGGCCTTGGCGTCCGGCTCCGGCATGCCGCGGTCGGAGCGCGTCACGAACCGGGCGGGCCAGCGGAAATACGGCCGGGTGGCGAGGAAGTTCGCCCGCAGGGCTTGCGTCAGCGGGATCGCCGCCGCCACCACGTCGCCCTGCTTGCCTGCCAGCGAATCGAGCAGCGTGTCGAACCGGCGCACTTGCACCGTGCAGGTGAGCGCGAGCCTCTCGCAGGCCGCCCGGGCGAGTTCCACGACGAAGCCGGTCGGATTGCCGTCCGGCCCGGCGAAATGCAGCGGCGGGAACTCGTCGTCGGTGAGGAAGCGGATCGCGCGCGTGGTCTGCGGCGGCTCCGGCCGCTCCAGCCGGGCGCGCGGGTTCCAGAAATTCGGGATCGTCACCGGCTCGGCCGCCGCAGCCCCGGCCGCGAGCGAGAGGACGAGCCCGAGACCCGCGCGCCGCCACTTCCCTTGCGTCATCTCAGCCTTGCGATTAGCCTCGCGGCAGGGGTTGCACGCGGCTCCGGAACGGTACGGGTCGGTCCCCGCGGGCCTTCATGTAGCACGATCGTCGACGGCCGGGAGCCCGCATGACGTTCGAAGCGCAAATCGGCCGCTCCGTCGCCCTCGGGTATCCGCCCGAACTCGCCTTCCTGCTCGCGCAGCCGGGCGTCCACCCGAACCTCGTCAGGCACGCCATCGCCGTGGCCGAGCGCGGCGGGATGGATGGGGCGACCGCGCTGCTGCGCACCGGCCTCATGAGCGAGGACGCCTATTATCGCGCCCTCGCCCGGGCTCTCGGCGCGCCGTATCTCGGCGGCGAGCCCGCCCTCGCGGAGGGCAGCCGCTTCCCGGACAGCCTGCTGGCCGGCGCGGCTCCGCTCCGGCCGGGCCCGTGGGGATCCGTGGTGCGGGCGCCGGAGGGGGCGGCCATCGCGCGGCTCCTCCGCCGACCCCTTCGGGAGCGCCCGCCCGCCATCACGACGCCGACCCGCCTGCGGGCGGCGCTGCTGCGCCATCACGGAGCGGCGGCGGCCCGATCCGCGGCGGAGACGCTGGAGCGGAACGCTCCCGACTGGGCCTACCGGCCGGGCCCGTCGCCACCGCAGTGGCTCGCGCTCGGCCTCGCGTTCGCGGGCGGCCCGCTTCTCCTGGACGCGCCGGCGGCCTGTCAGGTGCTGGCGCTCGGCGCGGTGAACCTCCTGTTCCTCGGCACCACGCTGTTCCGCCTCACCGCGCTGATCGTTCCGCCGCGGCCGCCGCCGGATCTGCCGCGCGCGGCGGATCGGGATCTTCCCACCTACACCGTCCTCGTCGCCCTCCATCGGGAGACGGCCGTCGTCCCCGACCTGATCCGGGCGCTCGCGGCCCTCGACTATCCTGCCGCGAAGCTCGACGTGAAGCTGATCATCGAGGCGGACGACGGCGAGACGGCCGCGGCGCTCGCCGCCTGCGCCCTGCCGCCCTGGTTCGAGATCGTGGTGGCGCCGCCGGGCGCGCCGCGCACCAAGCCGCGCGCCCTCAATATCGCCCTCGCCCTCGCGCGCGGCGACTATCTGGTGGTCTACGATGCCGAGGACGCGCCGGCGCCGGACCAGCTCCGCCTCGCGGCGGCGATCTTCGCCCGCTCGCCGCCGCGGACCGCCTGCCTCCAAGGACGCCTCGTCATCGACAACACGGGGGATGGCTGGCTCACCCGCTGCTTCACCCTCGAATACACGGCGCTGTTCGACGTGCTGCTGCCGGCGCTGGCGGCGCAGAAGCTGCCGATCCCGCTCGGCGGCACCACCACGCATATCCGCACCGCCGTGCTCAGGGAGCTGCACGGCTGGGACGCCTGGAACGTCACCGAGGACGCTGATCTCGGCCTGCGCCTCGCGCTCGCCGGCTACCATGTCGGCGACCTGCCTCTCTCGACCCAGGAAGAGGCGCCATCGGAGTTGCGCACGTGGCTGCGCCAACGCGCCCGGTGGATGAAGGGCTACCTCCAGACCACGATCACGCACAGCCGCCGGCCGCTCGCCGCGGCGCGGAGCCTGGGTCCGACCGGCAGCCTCTGTGCCCTGGCGCTGATCCCCGGAACGGTGGTGTCCGCCCTGCTCTATCCGCTGCTGCTGCCGCTGGCCTTCTGGCAGATCCTCGTCCGCTCGGCAGCGCCGGCCCCGACCCTGTGGGTCAACACGGTCACGGGGCTCGGCATCGCGCTGTTCGGCGCGGGATTCGCCGCGATGCTGCTCCCGGCGGCGCTCGGCTGCTGGCGCCGCCGCTGGTGGAGCCTCCTGCCCTGGATCCTCACGCTGCCCGCCTATTACGCGCTCGTGAGCGTGGCGGCTTGGCTCGGGGTCGCCGAACTCATCCGGGCCCCCTTCCGCTGGAACAAGACCGAGCACGGGCGCGCGCGGACCTCGCGGCGCCGCGCGCCCGCCTCAGAGCTGCCGGGCCACCTCCGCGGCAGCATCGGCCGCCGGGCGCATCAGGTTGAGCGAGCCGACGAAGTTGTTCGAGCCGTCCATGATGTAGACGAGGGCGGTGTGCTCCATCGTGTAGTCGCCGTCCTTCAGCGGCACCTTGCGGCTGTAGGCGCGATACGCCTTCACGGCGCCCGAGACCGCGTCGGGTGAGCCGGTCAGGCCGACGATCCGCGGATCGAAGCTCGCGAGGTACTGCTTGAGCGCGTCGGGCGTGTCGCGCTCGGGATCCACGGTGATGAACAGCACCTTCATGTCGCGGCCCTTGGGGCCGAGGGCCGCCAGCACGTCGGAGATCTGCTGGAGGGTCGTCGGGCAGACGTCGGGGCAGTGCGTGAAGCCGAAGAACACGAGATGCGCCCGCCCGGCGAAGGTCTTGTCCGTCACCGTCGCGCCGTCCTGGTTCACCAGCGTGAAGGGCCCGCCGACGCCGCTCGTCGTGACGGCGGGGCGGCCGAGCAGAGTCACGGCGACGAGCCCGAGGGCCGCGAGGCCGAGGACGAAGGCGAGGAGGGGGATCGCGGCGCGGCGCATCGCGGGCGAGAGGGGCATGGGTGGGAGCCTCCGGCTCGAAGAACGGTTGCCGCCACACCACGCCGCCGGGCCGGCCGCAACGAGGCACGCCGTCGCTCCGCGCGCAATGCAGCCCTGCCTCCGCCATCGCCCGGTTGCGTGATGGTTCCGCGTCTCCTATCCGTCGCGCCCGGCGCGACGCGCACCGACGAGACAAGACAATGGCCGACAAGCTCTCCCTGCCGAAGGACAAGATCCGCGTCCTTCTCCTCGAAGGCATCAACGACAGCGCGGTGAGCCTGCTGAACGCGGCCGGTTACACCAACGTCACCCGCCTCGCGAAGGCACTCGATCCGGCCGATCTGCGCGAGGCGCTCAAGGGGACGCACATCCTCGGCATCCGCTCGCGCACGCAGCTCGACGATGCGGCCTTCGAGGCGGCGGACCGGCTGATGGCGGTCGGCTGCTTCTCGGTGGGCACCAATCAGGTCGATCTCGACGCGGCCCGCCGCCGCGGCATTCCGGTCTTCAACGCGCCCTTCTCGAACACCCGCTCGGTCGCCGAACTCGTCATCGGCGAGATCGTGATGCTGCTGCGCCGGATCGTGCCGCGCTCGGTCTCCGCGCATACCGGCGGCTGGGACAAGTCGGCGGTGAACTCCTTCGAGGTGCGCGGGAAGACCCTCGGCATCATCGGCTACGGCAATATCGGCTCGCAGCTCTCGAACCTCGCCGAGGCGATGGGCATGCGGGTGATCTTCTACGATCTCACCGACCGCCTGCGTCACGGCAACACCGAGCCGGTGGATTCGCTCGAGGATCTGCTGGGGCAGAGCGACGTCGTCTCGCTGCACGTGCCGGAGACGGCCGCGACCCACAACATGATCGGCGAGGCGGAGATCCGCGCGATGAAGCGCGGCGCCTACCTGATCAACAACAGCCGCGGCACGGTGGTCGACCTCGACGCCCTCGCGGGCGCGCTGCGCGACGGGCACCTGCGCGGCGCGGCGGTCGACGTGTTCCCGGTCGAGCCGAAGTCGAACCAGGAGCGCTTCACCTCGCCGCTCCAGGGCCTGGAGAACGTGATCCTCACCCCGCATGTCGGCGGCTCGACCGAGGAGGCCCAGGAGCGCATCGGCGCCGAGGTGGCGCGCAAGCTCGTCGACTACTCGGATATCGGCTCGACGGTGGGCGCGGTGAACTTCCCGCAGGTGCAGCTCGCCGCCCGGCCGCTCGGCACGCGCTACATCCACGTCCAGCGCAACATCCCGGGCATGCTGCGGCGGCTCAACGACGTCTTCGCCCGCAACAGCATCAACATCGCGGCCCAGTTCTACCAGACCGATGGCGAGGTCGGTTACGTGGTCATCGAGACCGACGCGGTGGACGGCGATGCCGACGCGCTGCTGGAGGAGATCCGGCAGCTCGACGGCACGATCCGGGCGCGGCTGCTGTACGAGCGCCGGTAGGATGCCAAGGGGGCCGGCCGGCCTTCCCGGCCGTCCCCGCCCGCGCTTCCCGCGGGACGCCAGAGCAGGGCCCGATCACGCCGCAATCGGGCGCTGCTCCAAGTCTTTGATTCTAGGGACAAGTCTTTGATTTTCGGACATGTCCTGCGACGAACCGGTATCCGCTTCGTCGGAGGAAGCTCCAGCCTCGCTTGAGCCGGTGATCAGTCGTCGAGATCCTTCTCGATGTCGGCGAGCAGCGTCAGGTGCTCCTTGATCTGGCCGCGTGCGAGCTTCGCGACGGACAGGGTCTCGCGGTCCTTGCCGCCGGAAAGGTAGGCCTCCTGGATCTTCAGGAGGGCCTGATGACCCTCGATCTGGCCGCGGACATAGTCGCGGTCGAAGGCGGAGCCGGCCTTCGCCTGCTCCAGCTTCTCCAGCATCGCCTTGCCCTTCTGGTCGATCTGGCCCGTGACCTCGGGCTCGGCCGGCGGCCTCACCTGCCCGGTGGCCGGCGTCGCCTGATCCCGCATCGCCTTGAGGACGTCGGCGATGGTCTCCTGCTCGGCGATCTCGAAGCGGGCGAACTGCTTGACGTCGTCGTCCTTGGCCTTGGTGAGGGCGACCCGGCTGGTGGCCAGAGCCAGGGATCCGGCCGCGAGGGTGTCCGAGACGTATTTCGCCTCGGCCTCGCCGATCCGGGCACCGGCATTGCCGGTTGCCTGCGAGGCGGAACTCGGCGCGTTCTGCGCGAAGGCCATCCCGATCATCGACGGCACGGCGATCGCGGAGGCGAGAGCGGTGAGGGCAAGGCGACGGTTCATGGTCATCTCGTGAGGTTGTGCGTGGGGCGTTCGCGCCGGCACCAACCTCCCGTGCGACGACACTGTTTCAGCGTCGCCTTAACCTCTTTTGCAGGCGCCTACCCCTCGCCCGCCAGGACGATGGGCTCGGCCGTCATCTCCGGCCGGTGGACGGCCTCGGCGATCAGCGCCTGCGCGCCGCGCCCCACCGCATCGCCGACCATGACGATCGCCGGGCCCTCGACCCCGCTCTCCGCGACCCGGGCGGCAAGCGTCGCGGCGCTGCCCTGCACCACGACCTGCTCCGGACGCGTGGCATTGAACACGGCGAGCGCCGGCGTCGCCGGCGGCAGGCCCTCCGCCACGGCCCGGTCGAGCAGCGCGCCGAGGGTGCGCTTGGGCATGTAGATCACGGTGGTGACCGAGGAATCGCCCAGGGCGGCCCAGTTCAGGTCCTCCGGCAGGGCGCCGCGGCGGTCGTGGCCGGTGACGTATTGCAGCCGGCGCGCCGCGTCGCGGTGGGTCAGCGACAGGCCGAGCGAGGCCGCAGCCCCCTGCGCCGCGGTCACGCCCGGCACCACCGAGACCGGGATGCCGGCCTCCCGGCAGGCGTCGATCTCCTCGCCGGCCCGGCCGAACACCAGCGGGTCGCCGGCCTTCAGCCGCACCACCCGCTTGCCGGAGCGGGCGAGGCTGACCATCAGGGCGTTGATGTCGTCCTGGCGGCAGGAGGGGCCGTGGCCGGTCTTGCCGACCAGCATCGTGCGCGCCTCGCGCCGCGCATAATCGAGGATCTCCCGCGCCACGAGGTCGTCGTAGAGGATGACGTCGGCGCTGCGCAGGGCGCGCAGGGCCTTGAGCGTCAGCAGTTCGGCGTCGCCCGGCCCCGCCCCCACCAGCACCACCGAACCGCCGCGCGGGCCGGCATCGGTCTCCGCCATCAGCGCATCGAGGTCGGCCTGGACCGGAGCCCGGTCGGGCTCCGCGAAGGCGCGGTCGGTGAAGCGCTCCCAGAAGGCGCGCCGCTCCGCGAAGGCGTGGTAGCGGGCGCTCACCGCAGCCCGCCAGTCCCGGGCCGCGCCGACCCAGGCCTTGAAGCCGGAAGGCAGCATCGCCTCGATGCGTGCCCGCACGGTCTGGCCGAAGACCGGGGCGGCACCCTCCGTGGAGATGCCGACGACGAGGGGCGAGCGGTTGACGATCGCCCCGAACGAGACGTCGCAGAGATGCGGCCGGTCGATGGCGTTGACGATGGCGCCCGCCCGCCGGGCGGCGGCGACGAAGGCGGCGCAGTCGCCCTCGTCCTCGTGGGCCGCGATGGCGAAGGCGGCTCCTTCGAGGTCGGCCGGGGTCCAGTCGCGTTCATGCAGGACGATCCGCCCCGCCACGGCCTCGGCGGGAGCAGCCCGCATCTCGTCGGTGGGCTCGGGCGCGTAGACCTCGACCTGCGCGCCCGCCGCCGCGAGGAGCTTCACCTTCCAGGCCGCGCCGCCATTGGCGCCGGCCAGCACCGCCCGCTTGCCCTGGAGGGTCACGAAGACGGGGAGCACCGCGAGCGGTTCGAGGCCGGAGGAGCGCGTCTCGCGCGGGAGGCGGGGGGAACTCATGAGCGTCAACATGCGAGGAAATGAGGCCGGACGATGCGCTTACGCCGGGCTCGGCGCAAGTTCGGCGGCCAGCAGCTTGCGGATCTCCGGGATGCAGGAGCCGCAATTGGTGCCCGCCTTGCAGGCCGCGCCCACGGCCTCGACGCTGTGCGCCCCGCCCTTGATCGTGGCGAGGATGCTGTCGCGGCCGACCGTGTGGCAGGCGCAGACGAGCGGGCCGGCGCCGCCGCTCTCCGCCCGCCCCGAGATCAGGGCGCGCCGGGCCGCGGGTTCGAGCAATTCCTGCGTGCGGAAGAACGCCTTCGCCGCGTCGAAGGAGGGCCGCTCGGCAGCGGGCGCCAGGGCGATGGCGCCGACGAGCCGCCCCTCGACGAAGGCCGCCGCCCGGTAGGCGCCGATGCCCGGATCCGCGTATTCGCTGAACACGGCCGTCGGGAACAGGCGGCGCATCAGGGCGGCGGCCTCGGCCGGGCCGTCCTGCGTCGCCACGATCAGGCCGGAGCCGCCCTCGATCGTGGCCCGCGCCCACCACCAGCCCTCCGGCGCCGTCACGGGCGCGCGGGTGATCAGGTAGCCCCGCGAGCGCATCGGCTCCGGCGCGATGGCGGCCGGGGTCGCCTTCAGCTCCGGCTGGCCGGAGACCGGATCGACCGCCCCCTGCGCGAGCGCGCCGATGCGGCCCGAGGAGGAATTCGCCTCGCTCCAGTGCATCGGCGCGAACAGCACGCCGGGCTGGGCGCCGGGCACCGGCATCACCTCCAGCACGGCACTGCCATGGGCGGTGGTGACGCGGGCGAGATCGCCCTCGGCGAGGCCGATCCGCGCGGCATCGTCCGGGTGGATCTCCACGAAGGGCACGGCGCGGTGGGCCGAGAGGCGCGGGCTCTTCCCCGTGCGGGTGAGCGTGTGCCAGTGGTCGCGCACCCGGCCGGTGTTGAGGCGGAACGGCAGCGCCGCGCTGGTCGGGTCGGCGAGCTGGGGCTTCTGCACCGCGACGAAGCGGGCGCGGCGGTCGCGGGTGAAGAACTGCCCGTTCGCGAAGAACCGCGCCTGCCCCGCCTTCGCCTTGCGGGGCACGGGCCAGTGCGTCGGGCGGGCGGCGTCGTAGGCGGCATCCGCGATCTCGGCGAGGCCCGAGAGATCGAAGTCGCGGGTGCCGTTGTTCTCGAAGCCGGACAGGGCCGCGTGCTCGCGGAACACCGCCGCGACGTTGGGCCAGGCGAAGGCCTCCGGATGGCCGAGGCGGCGCCCGACCTGGGCCAGCATCCACCAATCGGCCCGGGCCTCGCCCGGCGCCTTGAGGAAGCGGCGCTGGCGGGAGATGCGGCGCTCGGAATTGGTCACCGTGCCGTCCTTCTCGCCCCAGGCGAGGGCCGGCAGCACGATGGCGTCCGCACGCGCCTGCGCCGTGTCGGTGGTGGCGACCGCCTCGGCGATCACCAGCGTGTCGAGCTGACGCAGGGCGGCGCGCACCCGGTCGGCCCGCGGCATGGACACGGCCGGGTTGGTGCCCATCACCCAGAGCGCCTTGATCCTGCCGCGCTCGATCGCCTCGAACAGCGAGACCGCCTTGAGGCCCTCGCCGGTGATGATCCGCGGCGCCCCCCAGAAGCGGCGGACGAGATCGACCTCCTCCGGCGTGAAATGCATGTGGGCGGCCAGCATGTTGGCGAGCCCCCCGACCTCGCGTCCGCCCATGGCGTTGGGCTGGCCGGTGAGCGAGAACGGCCCCGCCCCGGGCCGGCCGATGCGGCCGGTGGCGAGGTGGCAGTTGATGATGGCGTTCGCCTTGTCGGTGCCCTGCGAGGACTGGTTCACCCCCTGCGAGAAGGCCGTGACCACGCGCGGCGTCGTGCGGAACAGCTCGAAGAAGGTCCGCACCTCGGCCTCGGTCAGGCCGGTGAGGGAGGCCGTGCGCGCGGCGTCCGGCGCGATGCTGCGCGCGCGGTCGAGGGCGGCCTCGAAGCCGGCGGTGTGCTCGGCGATGTAGCGCTGGTCGAGGGCGCCCGCTTCCGCGAGGTGGACGAGGAGCCCCGAGAACAGGGCCGTGTCGGTGCCGGGCCGGATACCGAGGAAGAGGTCCGCCTCCTCGCCGGTCTGGGTGCGGCGGGGGTCGACGGCGATGATCTTGGTGCCGCGCTTGGCGCGCGCGTCGAGCATGCGTCGGAACAGGATCGGGTGGCACCACGCGGCATTGGAGCCGACGAGGACGAGGAGATCCGCCTCGTCCAGATCCTCGTAGCAGCCCGGCACCGTGTCGGAGCCGAAGGCGCGGCGATGCGCGGCCACCGCGGAGGACATGCACAGGCGCGAATTGGTGTCGACGTGCGGCGTGCCGATGAAGCCCTTCGCGAGCTTGTTGGCGACGTAGTAATCCTCGGTGAGGATCTGGCCCGAGAGGTAGAAGGCGATCGCCTCCGGCCCGTGCTCCTCGGCGATGCGGCGGAAGCGTGCCGCCACCTCATCGAGGGCGTGGTCCCAGGTGACGCGCTCGCCCGCGATGGTCGGGTGCAGCACCCGGTCGTCGAGATCGAGGGTCTCGCCCAGCGCCGAGCCCTTGGAGCAGAGCCGCCCGAAATTGGCCGGGTGCTCGGGATCGCCTGCGACGCTGGCGCCGCCCTGCCCGTCCGGCCGCGCCAGAACCCCGCAGCCGACGCCGCAATAGGGGCAGGTGGTGCGAACCGGCTCGGGAGCGGAGGCGAGGTCCGGGACGTGGAGGTTCATGGCAGGGCCGTTCCGCGGGGTTCGAGGGCCAAGCGGAACTGCGCCGAGCAATTCTGCTTAGATCTTTGTTGTCACATCATTTTCTCCGCCGAACCGGTGACCGCTCCGGCGAATGATGCCGAGCGGACTCAGTACACGTCGGCCTGGTAGCGGCCGGCCTTCTTGAGTGCCGCGAGATAGGCCACCGCATCCTCCGGATTGCGGCCTCCCTCCTTGGCGGCGACGTCGATGATCGCGCGCTCCACGTCCTTGGCCATGCGCTTGGCGTCGCCGCAGACGTAGAAGTGAGCGCCCTCCTCCAGCCAGCGCCACAGCTCCTTGCCGTTCTCGCGCATGCGATCCTGGACGTAGGTCTTCTCCGACCCGTCGCGCGACCACGCCAGCGACAAGCGGGTGAGGATGCCGGCGTCCTTCAGGCCGTTCAGCTCGTCCTTGTAGAAGAAGTCCGAGGCTTGCCGCTGGTGGCCGAAGAACAGCCAGTTCTTGCCCGGCGCCTGGGTGGCGGCCCGCTCGCGCAGGAAGGCGCGGAACGGCGCGATGCCGGTGCCGGGCCCCACCATGATGATCGGCGTCTCCGGCGAGGCCGGCAGGCCGAAGCCGTGCGCCTTCTGGAGATAGACCTTGACCGTGGAGGTCTCGGCCAGCCGCTCGCCGAGATGGGTCGAGGCGACGCCGAGCCGCAGCCGCGAGCGGTGGCTGTAGCGCACCGCATCGACGGTGAGCGAGACCCGTCCCGGATCGGCCTTGGGGCTCGACGAGATCGAGTAGAGGCGCGGCTGCAACTCGTCGAGGGCTTCGAGGAAGACCTCGGCGTCGGGCCGCGCGCCCGGGAACTTGTGCAGGGCCGCCAGCACGTCGAGATAGGCGAGGTCGCCGTCCGGATCCTCGCCGGCGGCGAGCGCCTGCGCCTTCTTGCGGGCTGCGCCCGAGGTGAGGAGCGAGAGGAGCTGGAACAGCCCGTCCGGCGCCGCTCCGAGGGCGTAGTTGGTCAGCAGGTGGTCGCGCAGGGTCTTCTCGCCGAGCTTGGTGGCGATGACCCGCTCGGGCCTGGCGCCGAGTTCGGCGATCACCGTGTCGGCGAGGGCCGGGGCGTTGGCCGGGAACAGGCCGAGGGAGTCGCCCACCACGTAGTCGATGCCGGTGCCGGTGAGGTCGATCTCGACGTGCCAGGTCTCCTTCTCGCCGCCCGGCGCGTTGAGGCGGCGCCGCGAGAGGAACACCGCCTCGGCCGGGTTCTCGCGGCAGAGCCCGTAGGGGCCGAGCGGCGCCGCCGCCTTCGGCGCCTCGTCGGCGACTGGGGCCGCCCCGGCGGGGGCGGCCGTCCCGAACTCCGCCTCCAGCTTCTTCAGCATCCGGAGGGTGTCCTTGCCCCCGGGCTGGCAGAGGTTCAGGCGCTCCTCCTTCTTGAGGAAGATGGCGTTGGCATAATCCGCGCAGTTGTAGCCGCACTGGCCGCAATCCTGCTGGGCCATGGCGGCCATCAGCTTCTGCGGATCGGAGCGGTCCTTGGCCAGGGTCATGCGCTCGTCGAGGGGCATCGACGGGTCGTGCCAGGGCGCGTCGCCGTTATCGGCGAGCGCCGGGCCGGTGGCGGGCGCCTCGCCGGAGCCGAGCGCGGTGGCGCCCTCGACCGCCGGCCCGAGCAGGGCCGCGAAGTAGCCCGAGAGCCACGCGCGCTGATCGGCGTTGAAGGGAGCGGATTCGGGGATCAGGACGAGGGGGGGCGTGACGTGCTGGGTCATGGGATGGTTGCCGGATCGATCGCGGGATCCCCTCTCCGCAGCCGGAGAGGGACGGGGATGAGGGAGCGGCTCACTCCGCCGCTTCGAGCATCCGGGCCTCGGTGAGGCCCTTCAGCGCCTCCGGCCCGCGCCGGGCGGTGAAGGCCTGGAAGCTCTCCTGCGGCCCGGTGCGGTGGGCGAGGTAGTCGCGCAGCAGCAATTCCACCCGGCCCGGGCAATCCTCGGCCTTCACGGCCTTCCAGATCTCGGTGCCGATCTTGGCCGCCTCGCCGAAGCCGCCGCCGACCACGATGTCATAGCCCTCGACGGTGTCGCCCTCCTCGCTCACCACGACCTTCGCGCCGATGAGGCCGATGTCGCCGATGTAGTGCTGGGCGCAGGAATGGTGGCAGCCGGTGAGGTGCAGGTTCACCGGTACGTCGAGGTCGGTCACCCGGGCCTCGATGTGGTCGGCGATCATCAGGGCGTGGCCCTTGGTGTCGGCGGCGGCGAACTTGCAGCCGCGGTTGCCCGTGCAGGCGACGAGGCCGGCCCGGATGCTCGACGCCTTGGTGGTGAGGCCGAGGGCGGCCACCCGCGCCTCCACCTCCGCCACGCGGGCGTCGGGCACGCCCGAGAACAGGAAGTTCTGCCACACCGTGAGGCGGATCTGGCCGTCGCCGCAGTCGCGGGCAATCTCGGCGAGCGCCCGCATCTGGTCGGTGGTCATCTTGCCCACCGGCAGGACGACGCCGATCCAGTTCAGCCCCGCCTGCTTCTGCGCGTGCACGCCGACATGGGCGTAGCGGTCGAAGCCGCCGCGCGGCTTGATGTGGGCCGGATCGACCCGGTCGAGCTTGCGCCCGAGCTTGTCCTCGACGGCGGCGAGGTACTTGTCGAAGCCCCAGGCGTCGAGGACGTACTTCATCCGCGCCTTGTTGCGGTTGGTGCGGTCGCCGCTCTCGATGAAGACGCGCAGGATCGCGTCGGCGACACGGTTGCAATCCTGCGGGCGCAGCACCACGCCGGTGTCGCGGGCGATGTCCCGGTGGCCGGTGATGCCGCCGAGCACGAGGCGCATCCAGATCCCGGGCTCGACCGCAGCGCCCTCCATCACCTCCACCGCCTGGAAACCGATGTCGTTGGTCTCCTCCAGCACGGGAAGCACGCCGCCGCCGTCGAACGCGACGTTGAACTTGCGCGGCAGGCCGTAGAGCGAGCGGTCGTTGAGGATCCAGTTGTGCCAGGACTTGGCGAGCGGCCGGGTGTCGAGGATCTCCTGGGCGTCGATGCCGGCGGTCGGCGAGCCGGTGACGTTGCGGATGTTGTCAGCCCCCGATCCGCGGGCGGTCAGGCCGAGATCGACGAGACCGTCGAGGAAGGGCTGGCCGTGCTCGGGCGTGATCTCGCGCACCTGCAGGTTCGCCCGCGTGGTGACGTGGCTGTAGCCGCCGCCATGAGCGTCCGCGAGGTCGGCGATGCCGGCGAACTGCCAGTGCTGCAGGATGCCGTTCGGGATGCGCAGCCGGCACATGTAGGAGTTCTGGGCCGGCGCGACCCAGAACAGCCCGTGATAGCGCCAGCGGAAATTGTCCTCGGGCTTGGGCGCCTTGCCGGTCTCCGCCTCGGTGATCAGGCGGTTGTGCCCGTCGAAGGGGTTCTCGGCCCGCTTCCACTTCTCCTGCTCGGCGAGCTTGCCGCCGGCCTTGGTGACCTTGTCCTGGGCCTTGATGTGGCTGGCATCCGGCCCGGTCGGCTCGGCGGCGGCCTGAGCCGGCGCGGCACCGCCGAGGCCGAGGCCCCCGGTCATGCGCACGGCCTGGAGGCCGTTGGCGAAACCTTCGAGATAGCGCTTCTGCTCGGCGTCGAAGTCGTCGGCCATGGCGCGCTCCTTCACGCAGCGAGGGGTTGGGGAGAGGGACGCCCGAACATCAGGTCGTCCCGGTCGGTGCGGGCGAGGCGGTCGCCCGTGCGGATCAGGGTCTTGCACCAGCCCTGCTCGGCGACGTCGCCCACGAAGACGGCCCCGAGGAGCCGGTTCTCGGCGATCACGAGCTTGCGGTAGAGGCCCGCCCCCGGATCGCTCCAGGTCACGGCCTCGGCGCCCGTCGGCACGTCGACCACGCCGGCCGAGAAGACCGGGAGCCCGGAGACCTTGAGGCTGGTGGCGAGCGAGGTGCCCTCGTAGGCCGCGTCCTCGCCGCAGAGATGGCGCGAGAGCACCTCGGCCTGCTCGTAGGCGGGCTCCACGAGCCCGTAGGTCAGGCCCCGGTGCTCGGCGCATTCGCCGAGGGCGTAGATGGCCGGATCGGAGGTCGTCATGCGGTCGTCGACCTTGATGCCGCGGCCGATCGCGAGCCCGGCGGAGGCCGCTAGCGCGGTCGAGGGCCGCACGCCCACCGACATCACCACGAGGTCGGCGGGCAGCACGCGGCCGTCCGCGAGGCTGATCGCCTCCACCCGGCCCTCGCCGGCCACGCAGACCGTGTCGGCTTCGAGGAGCACGCGCACGCCGCGCGATTCCATGGCCTCGCGCACGAGACCCGCCGCCGCGTGGTCAAGCTGGCGCTCCATCAGGCGATCCATGACGTGGAGCAGCGTGGTGTCGACCCCGAGCCGGGCGAGGCCCACCGCCGCCTCGAGCCCGAGCAGGCCGCCGCCGATGACGATCGCCCGGGCGCCCGGCACCGCGGCCCGGCGGATCGCCGCCACGTCCGCGAGGTCGCGGAAGGTGATGACGCCCGGCAGGTCCATGCCGGGCTTCGGCAGGCGGATCGGCACCGAGCCGACCGCCAGGACCAGCTTGTCGTAGTCGAGGATCAGCCCCTCGCCGACCTGAACGGTCCGGGCCGCCCGGTCGATGGCGGTGACCGGCGCGCCGGTCACCAGCGTGATGCCGTGCTCGGCGTACCAGTCGAGGCCGCGGAAGGTGCAGGCGGCCTCGTCCACCTCGCCGCCGAGCAGGGAGGAGAGCAGCACGCGGTTGTAGGCCGCGACCGGCTCGGCGCCGACCACCGTCACCGCGTAGCGGTCGCGGTCGCGCTCGGTCAGCCGCTCCAGGAAGCGGAGCGAGGCCATGCCGTTGCCGACGACGACGAGCTTCTCCGGCATCGTCCCGCTCCTCACGCGGCGAGCGCCGGCTTGGCGTGGCGGGCGTAGAGGAACTCCAGCACCTCCGCGCGGGCATGCGTGTAGGCCGGGTCCTCCACCAGCTCCAGGCGGCGGCGGGGCCGCGCCAGCTTCACGCTCAGGATCTCGCCGATCGTCGCCGAGGGGCCGTTCGTCATCATCACGATGCGGTCGGAGAGGAGCACCGCCTCGTCCACGTCGTGGGTGATCATGATGACGGTGTTCCTGAGCCGCAGGTGGATCTCCATGAGCTGGTCCTGGAGATGCGCCCGGGTGAGCGCGTCGAGGGCGCCGAAGGGCTCGTCCATCAGCAGCACCTTGGGCTCCATGGCGAGTGCCCGGGCGATGCCGACGCGCTGCTTCATGCCGCCCGAGATCTCGTGCGGGCGCTTCTCGGCCGCGTGGGTCATGTTCACCAGGGCGAGGTTGTGCTCGACCCATTCGCGGCGCTCCGCCCGGCTCTTCCGGGCCTTCAGCACCTTGTCGACGGCGAGGGCCACGTTCTCGCGCACCGTGAGCCAGGGCAGGAGCGAGTGGTTCTGGAACACCACCGCGCGCTCGGGGCCGGGGCTGTTGACCTCTCGGTCGTCGAGCAGGACGCCGCCGGTCGAGGCCCGCAGGAGCCCGGCCACGATGTTGAGCACCGTGGACTTGCCGCAGCCCGAGTGGCCGATCAGCGAGACGAATTCGCCCTTGGCGATGGTGACGTTGACGTCGCGCAGCACCTCCGTGGTGCGCCCGCCGCGGGTGAAGCTGATGCCGACATCGGAGAGGACGAGATGGCTCATGATCCGGGCTCCCTCAGGCGGTGGCGGTGCCGCGGGTGACGAGCTGCCCGATCCCGGCGACCACGCGGTCGAGGACGAAGCCGATCACGCCGACATAGACGAGGGCCACGATGATCTCGCTGATGTGCGAGGAGTTCCACGCGTCCCAGATGAAGAAGCCGATGCCGACGCCGCCGATCAGCATCTCGGCCGCCACGATGGCGAGCCAGGACAGGCCGACGCCGATGCGCAGCCCGGTGAAGATGTAGGGGGCCGCCGAAGGCAGCATCACCTTGCCGAAGAACTCGAAGGCGTTGAGGCGCAGCACCGCCGCGACGTTGCGGTAATCCTGCGGGATGTTGCGGATGCCGACCGCGGTGTTGATGATGATCGGCCAGATCGAGGTGATGAAGATCACGAAGATCGCCGAGGGCTGGCCGTCCCGGAAGGCCGCGAGCGAGAGCGGCAGCCACGCGAGCGGCGGGATGGTGCGCAGCACCTGGAAGATCGGGTCGAGGCCGCGCATCGCCCATTCCGACTGGCCGACCAGGGTGCCGAGCAGCACGCCCGCCACCACCGCCAGCGCGAAGCCGAGGGCCACGCGCTGTAGGCTCGCGATGATGTGCCAGAACAGCCCCTTGTCGGTGCCGCCATTGTCGAAGAACGGGTCCGAGATGATCGGCCACGCCTCGCTCATCACCCGGGACGGCGCGGGCAGGCCGGCGCCGGGCCGGTCGCAGAGCACCTGCCAGACGAGCAGGAACAACGCCACCACCACGAGGGGCGGGACGATGCGCGCGGCAAGCCCCTTGAGGCCGGCCAGGGTGACGAGGGGACGGCGCGCCGCCTCCCCCTTCCCCCGCGCGGCGATGAGGCCGCCGATGGAGGTTCCGAGCGCCATCACGCCACCTTCTTGATGCTGAGGCTGGAGAGGTAGGCGGCCGGATCGGCCGGATCGAAGACCTTGCCGTCGAAGAAGGTCTCCTTGCCCCGGGAGGTCGATTCCGGGATCGCCGTGACGCCGAGCGCCTTGGCGGCCTCGCGCCACAGATCCTCCCGGTTCACCTTGGCGATCAGCGCCTTGGTGTCGGTCTGCGGGTCGAACTTGCCCCAGCGGATGTCCTCGGTGAGGAACCAGAGGTCGTGCGACTGGAACGGATAGGAGGCGTGGTCGCGGAAGAACTTCATCACGAAGGGGCTGTCCTGCACCACGCGGCCGTCGCCGTAGTCGATGGTGCCCTTCATGCGCCCGGCGACGTCGCCGACCGGGATGTTGATCCATTGGCGCTTGGCCACGATGGCGGCGAACTCGTCCCGGTTCTCGGGCTTGTCGCACCATGCCTGCGCCTCGATCACCGCCATGAGCAGCGCGCGGGTGGCGTTCGGGTGCTTCTGCACCCAGTCGGCCCGCATCGCGAAGGCCTTCTCGGGATGGTCCTTCCAGAGTTCGCCGGTGGTGAGGGCGGAATAGCCGAGGCCCTGCTGGACGAGTTGCGCGTTCCACGGCTCGCCGACGCAGAAGCAGTCCATCGTGCCGACCTTCATGTTCGCCACCATCTGGGGCGGCGGCACCACGATCGTCTCGATGTCCTTGTCCGGGTCGATCCCGCCCGCCGCCAGCCAGTAGCGGATCCAGAGGTCGTGGGTCCCGCCCGGGAAGGTCATGGCGGCCTTCACGGACTTGCCGGCAGCCTTCTTCTTCTCGGTGGCGGCGCGGAAGACCTTGGAGTCGAGCGCCACCTTGGCCTCGAGATATTCCTTGGCGACCGAGATGCACTGCCCGTTGGTGTTGAGCCGGGCGAGGATGTGCATCGGCACCGGCACGTTGTTCTGGGTCACGCGGCCGGCGCTGATCAGGTAGGGCATCGGCGAGAGGATGTGGGCGCCGTCGATCCCGTTGCCCTCGGAGCCCAGCACGAGGTTGTCGCGGGTGGTGCCCCAGGAGGCCTGCTTGAGCACCTCCACGTCCGGCATGCCGTGCTTGGCGAAGAAGCCCCTCTCCTTGGCCACGAAGAGCGGGCCGGCATCGGTGAGCGCGATGAAGCCGAGCTTGGCACCCTTCACCTCGGGGCCCGCGCCCTGTGCGTAGGCTCCGCCCGGCAGCGCGGCCCTCGCGGCGGCGGTGAGCGAGAGGGCGGCGGCCGCTCCCTTCAGGAGGCCGCGACGCGTCGTGTGGTCTCTGCTGCCGATCGACACCTGATCCCGCTCCCTGGTCCCGCGCGGTCCTGCCCGCGCCTGCCGAAACGAAAAAAGCCGCCACCCAAGCTCGACTGCGGCCCGAACGAACGGGGCCTCTGCGAACACTCGGGTCAGCGGCTTTGCTGACGGTGAGCACCCGTCGACGCTGACGGGCTTGCGAAGGCCAATGCAGGCTTCGTGCCAAACCTCGCCACGGTCGCTAAGCGATTGAACCAATTTGGTTTGGAACAATTGAAAAGCGACCGTGCCACACCGGGCGGGCAGCTGGTGCGCTGCACAAATCAGCAGCGCGATGATTGCGAATCAGGCACGCGGGGAGGCTGCCTCAATCCTGCGCAGGCAGCAGATCGGGTCGGGCCAGCGCCAGGGCCTGGGCGCGCGCCGCCGGCGGGGCGGCGAATTGGCCGGCCTGCGCCATCTCGTCGAGGATCCAGCCGATCCCCTCGCCGTCGAAGCCGAGGGTGCCCTCTCCCAGCCGGAGGTAATCCGGCACGCTGCGCGACGCTCCGCCGGGCGCCAGGGCGAGGTCGCCGGTGAGCCCGCGCAGGATCAGGTCGGGAGCGACGCCGAGATGGCGCGGGCTGCCGAGAAGCTCCGCGAGATCCGGCCAGTTCCGCGGCTCGCCGCACCAGCGGGCGGCGGCCCGCACGGCCCGCAGCAGCGGGGGCGCGCGCTCCTCCATCTCGGCGGGCAGGACCAGCACCTTCTCGGGGCAGAAGGGGGCGATCTCGCAGCCGAGCGCCGCGATGCGCCCGACACCGGCCGCCACCGCGACGCTGTTCCAGGGCGTGCCGACGCAGAAGCCGTCGATCAGCCCGCGCTCCAGGGATTCCACCGTGCGCGGCGGCGGCACCACCACGAGGCGCACATGGCCGAGGCTGGAGCCGCCGAGGGCGAGGAGCCGGCGCAGCTGATAGGTGTGGCTGGAGAAGGGATGCACCGTCGCGAGGGTGAGCGGTTGCCCGGCGGCGGAGCGCTCCTCCGCCACCGCCGCGAGCGCCCGGGCCACCTCCGGCAGGGCGTCGGAGACCGGGTTCATCGCCTCCCAAAGGGCGAGGGACAGCGTGACCGCGTTGCCGTTGCGGGCGAGCGAGACCGGGGCGATCAGGCTCGCGGGCGGTCCGCTCAGGCCGAGATGGCTCGCGAGCGCCAGGGGCGCGAGAATGTGGGCGCCGTCGAGGAGGCCGAGGGCGAGCTTGTCGCGCAGCGTCGCCCAGGAGGGCTCCGGGACGAGATCGACCGCCACTCCCTCGCGGGCGGCGAAGCCGCGCTCCCCCAGGGCGATCACCACGGCCGCGTCGGTGAGCGGCACGTATCCGATCTGGAGTCTCATCCGAGCAGGTCCGCCGCGGTGACGATCGCCCGGGCGATGTCGACGATCTTGCGCTTCTCGTTCATGGCCTTGCGGCGCATCTGCCGGTAGGCCTCGTCCTCCGAGAGGCCCTTGGCGCTCATCAGGATGCCCTTGGCCCGGTCGATCAGCTTGCGGTCGGCCAGCTCGTTGCGGGCCTCGGTCAGTTCCCGCTGCAACCGCGCGAAGGCGTTGAAGCGGTGGATCGCGATCTCGATGATCGGCTTGATCCGGTCGGCCTTGAGCCCGTCCACGATGTAGGCGGAGATGCCCGCATCGACGGCAGCCTGCATCATCGGCGCGTCGCTGCGGTCCACGAACATGGCGACCGGCTTCTCCACCAGCCGCGAGACGCCGAACATCTGCTCCAGGAGGTCGCGGCTCGGGCTCTCGAGGTGGATCACCACGACGTCGGGCGAGAGCGCCGAGAGCCGGTCGAGGAGGTCCACCGTATCGGGGATCACCACGACCCGGGCGCCGTCGAGCCCGCGCAGCCCCTCCTCGAGGACGGCCGCGCGCGCGCGGCTCGGGTCGACGACCGCGATGGTCAGGCTCTGGTCGGGAGAGGAGGGGGAGGTCACGCGTTCGGACATGCGGGCGGAAACAGGCAAGTGTCGGGCCGGGGTGGTGGCGTTCTACGGCCTCGCCCCGACTTTCCGAATGAGAGGAAGGTCCGAGACCGGCGCCGGACCCAAGGCGGTCGGTTGATAGGGTGGCGGCATGACAGGTCTCCCATCGGACGGAGTTCGGCGGGGCCCGGCCGGAGCCGGGATCGACCCCGGCGAATCCTGCCGAAACAGCGGGACGATTCAAATCGCCTTTCGATCCGACAATCGGCGATCGCGCCCTGGCGCTAGGCATCGCGCGATCCACCTCCCGACCGGGGCATCCCGCCGGCCGGCAGGCCGATCGGCGCAGGGCGGGAACCCTGTCGTTCCGCAGAATCGAGAAGGAGCCCGTCATGCCCTACGTCACCACGAAGGACGGCGTCGACATCTTCTACAAGGATCTGGGACCGAAGGATGCGACGCCGATCTGCTTCCATCACGGCTGGCCGCTCTCCTCGGACGACTGGGACGCCCAGGTGCTGTTCTTCCTCGACAAGGGCTACCGCGTCGTCGCCCATGACCGCCGCGGGCACGGGCGCTCGGCGCCGGTGGGGGACGGTCACGACATGGACCATTACGCCGCCGACGCCGCGGCCGTCGTCGAGCATCTCGATCTGCGCGGCGCGGTGCATATCGGGCACTCCACCGGCGGCGGCGAAGTCGCGCGCTACGTGGCGCGCCACGGCGAGCCGCAGGGCCGCGTCGCCAAGGCGGTGCTGGTCAGCGCCGTGCCGCCGCTGATGCTGAAGACCGAGGCGAATCCCGGCGGAACGCCGATCGCGGTGTTCGACGGCTTCCGCGCCGCGCTCGCCGCCAACCGGGCCCAGTTCTTCCTGGACGTCGCCTCGGGCCCCTTCTACGGCTTCAACCGTCCGGGCGCCGCGGCCTCGCAGGGCGTGATCCGGAACTGGTGGCGCCAGGGCATGGCCGGCGATGCCAAGGCGCATTACGACGGCATCAAGGCCTTCTCCGAGACCGACCAGACCGAGGATCTGAAGGCGATCTCCGTGCCGGTCCTCGTCCTGCACGGCGAGGACGATCAGGTGGTGCCCATCGACGATGCCGGCCGGCTCTCGGTCAAGCTCGTGCAGAACGGCGTGCTGAAGACCTATCCGGGCTATCCGCACGGGATGCTGACCACCCATGCCGAGGTGATCAACGCCGATCTGCTCGCTTTCGTGGAGGAGTGAGGCCGAGCGGCCGCGCTCGACCTCCGCGGCTCTTAACCTCTGTGGCGCGGGGAAACGCCGTCGCAAAGAAACGGCCCCGCTTCAGCCGCAAAGGTGGGGCTCACTGGCTCACGGTCAGCGAACGGAGGTGAGGCTCGATGAGCGAGTTCGACGGTCTGCGCGGAAGCAAGCCGGGATCCGTGGCCGGTGCCGGGGCCTCGCTCGGCTACCTCCCGCTCCTGCCGACGCTCTGCGTGACCGCATGCCTCGCCGCTGGCTCGCTCTACTGGCGCGAGGCGCCGCCGCGCGCTCCCGCCGGGCACGTCGCGACCGTGGCGCCGCTGCCGGTGAACGACCCGTTCCAGGCCGTGCCGGAGGATGGCCCGCGGCGGGTGCGGGGGCCCTTCCCGCTCGAGTTCGAGCAGCAATTCCCGCTGATCCCCGCAACGGCGGCCGGAACGGCCCCGGCCGAGGCCGACGACGCGCAGATCAAGCCGATCTGCGATGCCGTGCCGGTCCTGCCCCCGCGCGGGCCGGTTCAGGCCCCCGAGGGGCGCGGCGGCCCGAGGCGTCAGGCGGCGCACCGCCCCGCGAACCCGCCGGCCCTCGCGGGCATCCGCCCGCCGCCGCGGCCCGAATCCCTGCACGTCGCCGCCACCGAACCGTCCGAGACGCCGGCCCCGGAGACGCCCCGCTTCCCCGCTCTCGCTCTGCCCCGCGTCGTCCAGACCGGCCGCGAGGTGGTGCGCACCGTCTCGGCCCTCGGCGACGGGGTGGTGCAGGCGGGCAGCGCGATGCTGGAGCTGATCGACCGGCACCCCTGAGTCAGCGCCTGCGGCTGGACCGTTCGCGCCGCGACGCTACTTCCGGATGCCGGGCATTCTCCCAGAGGCATCCATGGCGTCGCGGATCGAGGATTACGCTCTGGTGGGGGACGGCCGCAGCGCCGCCCTGATCAGCCGCGACGGCAGCATCGACTGGCTGTGCTGGCCGCGATTCGACGCGCCGGCCTGCTTCGCCGCGCTTCTCGGCAAGCCCGAGCACGGGCACTGGCGGATCGCCCCCGCGGCGGTGGCTGAGGCGCGGGTCACGCGCCGCTACCGTCCCGGCACGCTGGTGCTGGAGACCACGCACGAGACCGGTACCGGGACCGTCCGGGTGATCGACTACATGCCCGTCGACGACGGCCTCCACCTCGTGCGCTTGGTCGAGGGGGTGAGCGGCAGCGTGCCGATGCGCATGGAACTGGTCGTGCGCTTCGATTACGGCTCGGCCGTGCCCTGGGTCTCCCGCAACGAGCACGACGACCTGCGGGCCATCGTGGGGCCCCACAAGCTGGTGCTGCGCACGAAGGCGCCCCTGCGCGGGGTCGGGCGCACCACTGTCTCCGACTTCACCCTGGAGGCGGGGCAGAGCCGCTCCTTCATCCTGAGCTACGGCCCCTCCGCCGAGGACGACCCGCCGCCGATCGAGCCGCGCAAGGTCCTGCGCCGCACCACCGACACCTGGCACACGTGGTCGAGCCGCTGCCAGGGCGGCACGCCCTGGGACGACATTCTCTCGCGCTCGCTCGTCACCCTGAAGGCGCTGATCTACGCGCCGACCGGCGGCATCGTCGCGGCGCCGACCACCTCGCTCCCCGAGGCGATCGGCGGGGTGCGCAACTGGGACTACCGGTTCTGCTGGCTGCGCGACTCGACCTTCACGCTGCTGGCGCTGATGGATGCCGGCTATCTCGAAGAGGCGCGGGCGTGGCGCGACTGGCTGCTGCGGGCCGTCGCCGGCAGCCCGGAACAGGCGCACATCCTCTACGGCATCGCAGGCGAGCGCCTGCTGCCGGAGATCGAACTCGACTGGCTGCCGGGCTACGAGAACTCGCGGCCGGTGCGGATCGGCAACGCCGCCTCGCAGCAATTCCAGCTCGACGTCTACGGCGAGATCTTCGATGCCCTGTTCCAGGCGGAGGAGCGGGGCCTGGAGGGCGACGAGACCGGCGTGCGGGTCGGCCTCGCCCTTCTCGACCATCTGGAGAAGGTCTGGCGGGAGCCCGACGAGGGCATCTGGGAGGTGCGCGGCGGCCGGCGGCACTTCGTCCACTCGAAGGTGATGGCCTGGGTCGCCTTCGACCGGGCGATCCGCTTCTACGAGAAGAACAACCGGCAGGGCGCGCGCGACGCCACCGTGACGCGCTGGCGCGCGATGCGCGAGGAGATCCACCGCGAGGTCTGCACGAAGGGGTTCGATCCCGAACTCAACAGCTTCGTGCAGTCCTACGGCTCGAAGCACCTCGACGCGAGCCTCCTCCTCGTCGCGCATGTGGGCTTCCTGCCCCATCACGACCCGCGCGTGATCGGCACCGTCGAGGCGATCGGCCGCCACCTGATGCGCGACGGCTTCATCCTGCGCTACAACACGGAGAACCAGACCACGGACGGCCTGCCCGCCGGCGAGGGCGCCTTCCTGCCCTGCAGCTTCTGGTACGCGGACAACCTCATCCGCCTCGGGCGCTGCGACGAGGCCCGGGAGATGATCGAGCGGCTGCTCTCCGTGTGCAACGACGTCGGGCTGCTGGCCGAGGAGTACGACCCGGTGGCGCGGCGCCAGGTGGGCAACTTTCCGCAGGCATTCAGCCACGTCGCCCTCGTCAACACGCTTCTGAACTTCAGTCGCGCGGTCGGACCCGCTAAGGAGCGCAGCGACGACCGGGACGCGGCGCGAGAGTCGTGACCTGAGCAGCCTGACAACCCCGACGAGGCCCGAGATGAGCGCAGCCGACACCGCCGCGAAAGCCGGCATCAGCGAGATCGACCAGCGCAGCATCGACACGATCCGCACGCTGACGATCGATGCCGTGCAGAAGGCGAATTCCGGCCATGCGGGCGCCCCGATGGCACTCGCCCCCGTGGCCTTCACGCTCTGGAACCGCTACCTGCGCTACGACCCGGCGCATCCGGCCTGGCCCAACCGCGACCGCTTCGTGCTGTCGGTCGGCCACGCCTCGATGCTGCTCTACAGCCTGCTCCACCTCGCGGGCGTCGCCCAGAAGGACGGCGGCAACGAGCCGGCCGTGAGCCTCGACGACATCAAGAAGTTCCGCCAGCTCGACAGCCGCACCCCGGGCCACCCCGAATACCACTTCACCACCGGCGTCGAGGTGACGACCGGCCCCCTCGGCCAGGGCGTCGCGAATTCCGTCGGCATGGCGATGGGCGGACGCTTCCTCAACGAGCATTTCGCCTCCGGCGACCGGCCCCTGTTCGACTTCAACGTCTACGCCCTGTGCAGCGACGGCGACCTCATGGAGGGCGTCTCGGGCGAGGCGGCCTCGATCGCCGGCCACCTGCGCCTCTCCAACCTGTGCTGGATCTACGATTCCAACACGGTGACCATCGAGGGCCACACCGACCTCGCCTTCAGCGAGGAGGTGGCGACCCGCTTCCTCGCCTATGGCTGGCAGGTGCTGCGGGTGGCCGACGCCAACGACGTGCACGCGGTCGCCGGCTCCATCGAGACCTTCCTGCAGTCGCAGGACCGCCCGACGCTGATCATCGTCAACTCGGTGATCGGCTACGGCGCGCCGACCAAGGCGGGCACGTCGAAGGCGCATTCCGACGCGCTCGGCCCGGACGAGGTCAAGGGCGCCAAGCGCGCCTATGGCTGGCCGGAAGACGCCGAGTTCCTGGTGCCGGACGGCGTCTACGAGAACTTCCGCGAGGGCATCGGCGCCCGGGGTGCCGCACTCTATGCCGAGTGGCAGGCGCTCATGGCCGAGGTCGAGGCGGGCGACAAGGCGCTGGCCACCGAGGTCTCGTCCTATCTCAAGGGCGAGCTGCCCGCGGGCTGGGACGCCGCCATCCCGCGCTTCCCCGCCGACGCCAAGGGCCTCGCGACCCGCGAATCCTCGGGCAAGGTGCTCAACGCCATCGCCCCGAAGGTGCCGTGGCTCCTCGGCGGCTCGGCGGATCTCGCCCCCTCGAACAAGACCAAGCTCGACGGCGAGGAGGCCCTCGGGCCGTTCACGCCCGGCGGCCGCAACCTGCATTTCGGCGTGCGCGAGCACGCGATGGGCTCGATCGTGAACGGGCTCGGCCTCGTGGGCCTGCGCGCCTACGGGGCGACCTTCCTGGTCTTCTCCGACTACATGCGCCCGCCGATCCGCCTCGCCGCGCTGATGGAGCTGCCGATCTTCCACGTCTTCACGCACGATTCGATCGGCGTGGGCGAGGATGGGCCGACCCACCAGCCGGTGGAGCACCTCCTGTCGCTGCGGGCGATCCCGGGCCTGCTCACCATCCGTCCGGCGGATGCCAACGAGGTGGCGGAGGCCTACCGGGTGATCATGGGGCTCAAGCACCAGCCGGCCGTGCTGGCGCTGAGCCGGCAGCCGCTGCCGACCTTCGACCGCGACCGGTACGCGCCGGCCGCCGGCCTCGCCAAGGGCGCCTACGTGATGGCGGATTGCGAGGGCGAGCCGGAGCTGATCCTGATCGGCACGGGCAGCGAGGTGCAGCTCTGCGTCGGCGCCTACGAGACGCTGACGGCGGAGGGCGCGAAGGTGCGCGTGGTCTCGATGCCGTCCTGGGAGCTGTTCGAGCGCCAGGACGAGGCCTATCGCGAGAGCGTGCTGCCGCCGGCGGTGACGGCGCGGGTGGTGGTCGAGCAGGGCACGGTGATCGGCTGGGACCGCTATGCGGGCAGCGCCGGCACGATCATCGGCATGCACACCTTCGGCTCGTCGGCGCCGATCAAGGACCTTCAGACCAAGTTCGGCTTCACCTCCGCCAAGGTGCTGGAGGCTGCCCGCGCCCAGCTCGCACGGGTGAAGAAGTAGGGCCGGCCGCGCCGCTCTCCCGGGCGGGAGAGCGGCCCCATCGCCCGGTGCCAGTCGGGCCGAATGTCCGAGATCACGCGCGGCGCGGCCGATGGCCTTGCCGCGCCGCCACCTCCGACGGAGCGCACGGCGAAGCGGTAGCGGCGGCCGTGTTTCATCGCGGCTCCGGGTGGGCACTCATCCTGCATGGTGCGGCCGGGATCATCAACGGCATGTCGCGTCGTCTCTCGCGCACCTGCGATCATCTTCCTCCTGCTTGGGATGATCTGCGGGGACTTGGGACACCGAGCCCTGTGAAGACTACCCTGGCCGTGCTATGCACTCCGCATGAGTCTGGCCGCCTTCGACACCCTGAAACTCGCCCGGACCCTTCGGGACACGGCCCATTTCCCGCCCGAGCAGGCGGAAGGGCTGGCCGCGGCGCTCGCGGAGACGGTCCAGGACGGTCTCCCGACGAAGTCGGAGATGAACGCAGAATTCGCCGCGGTCCGGGGTGAGATCGTCTCGCTTCGCTCGGAGATGAAGACCGAATTCGCTGCGGTCCGATCGGAAATCAAGCTGCTGGAGCAGCGGATGACCATCAAGCTGGGCGCGATGCTCTTTGCCCTCGCCGGCATCATCATCGCCGCTGTCAGATATCTCCCGGCAGCGCACTGAGTTGAGTGATAATTCCCATCATCTTGAATCGTAGATTTTCTTTATAGAATTCCGTCCGCTGGTCTTACAACCGCATCGCCGAACACCGGACGCAACTCCCTTGATCGACATTGCCAAGGCTGCCATCCCGACGGATCTTGCCCCCGATCATGAACGATCTCAGCCCTTACGCCGTCGAAACCGCCCCGCCCGGCCGGAAGCGCCGGTCGTAGCCCGCCGAGTAGAGAGCGCTCTCCCGGAAGTCGCCGGCTGCCAGCGCGGGCCCGACCAGGATCAGCGCCGTGCGGTCGAGCCGCGCCGCCGCCACCTGCCCGGCGATGCCGCCAAGCGTGCCGCGCAGCACGCGCTCGTCCGGCCAGGAAGCCCGGTAGACCACGCAGGCCGGGCAATCGGCCCCGTAATGCGGGATCAGCTCCGCCGCCACCTGCGCGATGACATGGATCGAGAGATGGATCGCGAGGGTCGCCCGCGTCGCGGCGAAGGTCGCGAGCCGCTCCGGCGCCGGCATGGCCGAGGCGCGCCCGCTGGTACGCGTGAGGACCACCGATTGTGCGACCTCCGGCACCGTCAGCTCGCGCCCGAGGCTGGCGGCGGCGGCCGCGAAGGCCGGAACCCCCGGCGTCAGCGTGTAGGGAATCCCGAGCGCGTCGAGCCGCCGGGTCTGCTCGGCCACGGCGCTGTAGATCGAGAGATCGCCCGAATGCAGCCGGGCCACCTCCTCGCCCCGCTCGTGCGCCGCCCGCATCTCGGCCAGGATCGCGTCGAGGTCGAGGGGCGCCGTGTCGATGAGCCGGGCGCCCGGCGGGCACCACGCCAGGATCTCCGGCGCGACGATCGAGCCCGCGTAGAGACAGACCGGACAGCGGGCGATCAGGTCGCGCCCGCGCACGGTGATGAGGTCGGCCGCACCCGGCCCCGCCCCGATGAAGTGGATCGTCACGACGGATCTCCGGATGCGGCGAGCGCGCAGGTCGCGCCCGGGCTCGCGATGCGGGCAAGGACGAGGCGGCCCCCGGGCCCGACCGCCGCCAGCGCCGCGGCCTCCGCCAGGGAGCCGACGCCCCGCAGGGCCTCGATGCGGGCCGAGCGCGTGACCACGCGCCGTCCCGCCTCGCGCAGGGCGTCGACGGCGATGCCGATCACCGGCACGCCGAGGATGGCTGCGGCCTCCCGCAGGGCGGCCTCGGCGGCGCGGTCCTCCGCGGTGGCGAGCGCGCCGAGCCGCGCGGGGGCGAGACCGGCCTGCGCGAGCGCGTCGCGCACCAGCGCCGCGATCTCGTCCGGCGCGGTCGCGTGCCGGAAGCCGACGCCGGCGATGACGGGGCGGATGGCGGGGGCGGCCGGCGCCTCGTCCGGATTGCTCGCTCGCGCCGCGCCCGGGAGGCCGTCCGGCACGCCCCGGGCGATGAGGACGGCCGGCTCCGCCCGGACAGCCGCGGGGTGGCCGATGATCGTGCTCACGGCTTCGTCACCGCCCACTGCGTCACCGGCATGGCCGGCCTCCAGCCGTACATCCGGCCGACGGGTTCGGCCCGCGCCACCGCGATCCGCCGCAGCGCGCCGCCGTGGCGCCGATGCGCCTCGATCAGAACCGGCTCGCTCTCCAGCGTCACCGCGTTGCAGACGAGCCGCCCGCCTCCCGGCAGCGCCGCCCACACGGCCGCGACCAGCGCGGGATCCGAGACCCCACCCCCGATGAAGGCGGCATCCGGCGGCGGCAGATCCGCCAGCGCCTCCGGCGCCCGGCCGCGCACCACCGCGAGATCCGGCACGCCGAGGGCGCGCGCGTTGCGGCCGATCCGCTCCGCCCGCTCCTCCCGCGCCTCGATCGCCATCGCCCGGTTCGCCGGATGCCGCAGGCACCACTCGATCGACACCGAGCCGGAACCCGCGCCCACGTCCCACAGCAGTTGCCCGGCCCGTGGCCGCAGGGCCGCGAGCGTGATCGCCCGGATCTCAGCCTTGGTGAGCTGCCCGTCGCTCTCGAACCAGGAATCCGCGAGGCCCGGGCTGAGCGGGATCACCCGCGCCTCCGGCCCGGCCACGACCTCGATCGCCAGCGTGTTGAGCGGGTCGATCGCCGTCTCGGCGAAGCCGGCGGCCCGTCCCTCGCGGCGGCGCTCGCGCGGGCCACCCATCGCCTCCAGCACCGTCAGGCGCGATTCGGGAAAGCCGCGCTCCGTCAGCAGCGCGGCGAGCCGGCCCGGCGTCGTGCCGTCCCAGGACAGGACGAGGAGCCGCGCACCGGGTTGCAGGTGCGGGATCACCCGCTCCGGAGCCCGGCCATGGACGGTCAGGCAGGCGCATTCCGCGAGCGGCCAGCCGAGGCGCGACGCCGCGAGACTGAAGGCCGAGGGAAGCGGATAGCAGGCGATCTCGGCGGGCGGCACCAGCCGGGCGAGCTCCGCCCCGACGCCGTAATGGAACGGGTCGCCGGTCGCGAGCACGCAGGTCGGCTGCCCCCGCCGCGCCAGGATCGCCGGATAGGCGGCGTGGATCGGGCTCGGCCAGGACAGGGTCTCGGCGGCGAGCGGGCCCGCGAGCGCGAGGTGGCGCCGGCCGCCGACGACGAGGCCCGCCCCATCGAGGGCCCGCGCCGCCGCGGGCGAGAGCCCGGCCCGGCCGTCCTCGCCGATCCCCACGATCGCCAGCCAGGGCCCCGTGCTCGACAGGCAGGCGGGCTCAGGCGAGAAGGCGCCCATGCGCATCCTCCTCCTCGGCGGCACCACGGAGGCGACCGCCCTCGTCCGCCATCTCGCGGATCGTCCCGGCTTCCGTCCCATCCTGTCGCTGGCCGGCCGCACCGCGGCCCCGGTCGCGGCACCCTTCGACACGCGCATCGGCGGCTTCGGCGGCCCCGAAGGGCTCGCGCGCTGGCTCGCCGCGGAGGGCGTCGATGCGGTGATCGATGCCACCCATCCCTTCGCGCAGCGCATCTCGCGCCATGCCGCGCAGGCCTGCGCCCACTCGAAGCGCCCGTTGCTCGCCCTGCGGCGCCCGGCTTGGCACCGGCAGGCCGGCGACCACTGGCTCGAGGTCGACAGCGTGGCCGCGGCCGTGCCGGCCCTCGGCGCGGCGCGGCGGCACGTCTTCCTCACGGTCGGACGCCTGGAACTCGCCGCCTTCGCGGCGGCCCCGCAGCACGCCTATCTGGTGCGCACCATCGAGCCCGTGGGCGAGGCGCTGCCGGTGCCCGATCTCGTCGCCGTCACGGCCCGCGGGCCCTTCTCCGAGGCGGACGAGCGGGCGCTGATGCGCGACCACCGCACCGAGGTCCTGGTCACCAAGAATTCCGGCGGCGGCGCCACCTACGCCAAGATCGCGGCGGCCCGGGCGCTCGGCCTCCCCGTGGTGATCGTGCGCCAGCCCGCCCTGCCCGCGGTCGAGGCGGTGGACAGCCCCGAGGCCGCTCTCGCGTGGCTGGAGGCTCATCGCGCCGCCTCCACCCGGCGGGGCGTGTAGACGAAGGGCGGCGCGTCCGGCCGCTCCACCAGCCGCGTCGCCGCAGCGCCGATGATCACCAGCGTCGCCATGTCGGCCGGCGCGTCCCGGGCTTCCGCGAGGGTGAGGATCCGCACCGCCTCGTCCGGCCGGCCGATCGCGCGGGCGAGGATCACCGGCGTTTCCGGCGCCCGGTGCTCGGCCGCGAGGCCCAGGGCCGCCCCGAGCTGCCAGGGCCGCGCCCGCGAGATCGGGTTGTAGAGCGCGATCACGAGATCCGCCCGCAGCACCGCCTCCAGCCGCGCGGTGATCACGTCCCAGGGCTTGAGGTTGTCGGAGAGCGAGATCGCGCAGAAATCGCCTCCCAGCGGCGCCCCCGCCCGGGCCGCCGCCGCGAGCATCGCGGTGATGCCGGGCTCCACCGTGATGGCGAGCCGGAGCCAGGCCGGGTCGCCGCCGTCGAGCGCCTCGAACAGGGCGGCCGCCATCGCGAACACGCCCGGATCGCCCCCCGACACCACCGCGACCCGGCGGCCCTGCGCGGCGAGTTCCAGCGCGTGGCGCGCCCGCTCCACCTCGACCCGGTTGTCGGAGGCGTGGCGGGTCAGACCCGGCCGTTCCGGTACGCGGGCGACGTAGGGCGCGTAGCCGATCAGGTCGTCGGCCTCCGCCAGCGCCGCCGCGGCGGCGGGCGTGACGTAGCGCGGGTCCCCGGGCCCGAGGCCGATCACGCAGACGGAGCCGGCGGGGGCCGCCCCCCGCCCCTCGGACGTCGTCATGGGCGGCGGCCCTCACCGGGCACCAGGACCATGGAGAAGTACGGGGCGTCGTCGTCGGGCTTCTCGGCGAGCGGCGTGATGCGCTCGCCGGCCATGGTGCCGCGCTCCACGTAGACCGCCCGGGCGAGCAGGCCGGCCTCCGCCAGGGCGGCGCGGACCTTCGGCAGGTGGCGACCGAGCTTCATGATCACCGCCGCATCCGTCTCGGCGAGCCGCCGCGCCAGCACCGGGCCGGGCAGCGTCGCCGGCAGCACGGTCAGCACGTCGTCGCCCCAGGTGATCGGCGTGCCGGCCCTCGTCCAGCAGCCCGACATGCCGGTGACGCCCGGCACCACCTCGACCGGGAAGCGGTCCTTCAGGCGCCGCCACAGATGCATGAACGAGCCGTAGAAGAACGGATCGCCTTCGGAGAGGATCGCCACGTCGCGCCCGGCCCCGAGTGCGGCGGCCATCTCCTCCGCCGCCTCGTCGTAGAACCGCGCCAGGGCCGAAACGTAGGTGGCGTCGTCCGGCGGCAATTCGGTCGTGTACGGATAGGCGAGCGGCCACTCGCGGGCGGCATCGCGCACCACCGCATCGGCGATGGTGCGGGCGTTGCCGCGCCGGCCCGCCTTGCAGAAATGCACGAGGTGGTGCGCCCGCTCCAGCACCCGCACCGCCCGCACGGTCAGGTAGTCGGGATCGCCCGGCCCCATGCCGACGCCGTAGAGGGTGCCGGTGACGGCGCTCGCCGGGCGCTCCTCCCGACAATCCGGCCCGGCGGGCGGCAATACGCTCAACCCCTCCATCACTCGGCCTCGCTCGCCAGCGCGTTCACCGCCGCCGCCGCCATGGCGCTGCCGCCGCGCCGCCCGCGCACGATCAGGAACGGCACCCGGCCGTCCGCCGCGAGCGCCTCCTTCGATTCCGCCGCGCCCACGAAGCCCACCGGCACGCCGATGATGGCGGCGGGCGGCGCGACGCCCTCGTCGAGGAGTTCGAGCAGCCGGAACAGGGCGGTCGGCGCGTTGCCCACCGCCACGACGGAGCCGGGCAGCCGCTCGCGCCACAACTCCATCGCGGCCGCCGTGCGGGTCGTGCCGAGTTCCGCCGCGAGTCCCGGCACGCGCGGGTCGCCGAGGGTGCAGATCACGTCGTTGCCCGCCGGAAGCCGGGCCCGGGTCACGCCGTCGGCCACCATGCGGGCGTCGCACAGGATCGGCGCGCCGGCCCGCAGGGCGGCCTCGCCCGCGGCCGCGAAATCCGGCGAGGCGACGACGTCCGCCGGGAGATCGGTCATGCCGCAGGCATGGATCATCCGCACCACCACCCGCTCGGCCGCGCCCTCGAAGCGCGAGAGGTCGGATTCGGCACGGATGATCGCGAAGGAGCGCGCATAGATCGCGGCGCCATCGCGGATGTAGTCGAGGCGCGTGCTCATGCGGGCTCCCGAAACGCGTGGATGAGGTCGGTGGCGGTCACGGCGCTGTTTAGCCGTTCAAGCACCGCCTCGAAAGTGAGCCTGAGGGAGGGCTCCGCCCCGGCCTGTCCCCCCGGCACCACCCCGTAGCGCCCATCCGGCTGGCCGACCAGCGTGAGGTCGGCGGGCGCGGGATGCGCGCAGCCCTTCGGGCAGCCGGAGACGTGGATCGTCAGGCCGAGGGAGGCGAGGTCCGCCCGCGCGGCGGCGAGGCGCGCGGCATCCGCCTGCGCCGCGGTGCCGCCGGAGGCGCAGGCGGGCGCGCCCGGGCAGGCCGCGACCGCGCGCCGCGGATCCGCGAGGACGACGATCAGGCCCGCGGCCACGGCGGCCGCCCGCAGCCGCGCCGCGCCGGGGCCGTCCGGCGCGGCGAGCATCACGCCGCGCCAGGGCGTCAGCCGGACTTGACCGTCGCCGTCGCGCTCGCTCGCCGCGGCGAGGCGCAGGAGCCGGCCCGCGTCGCAGCGGCCGAAGGGCAACTCGGCGAGGAGCGCGACGCGGCCATCCGTGAGGGGATGAAGGCCGGGCGCGGGGGGCGGCGCGGGTGCCGGAAGCGGATCGCCCGCTGCGAGGCCAGCGGCCGCGAGCAGATCCGCCCGCGCCGCCGCATCGAGATCGCGGATGCGGCGCGCGCCGGTTTGCGCGAACCCCGCCAGGATCGCCGCGACGGCGGGTCCGATCCGGCTGGCGGCGACGGGCGCGGCCCAGATCGGCTCCTCCTGGCCGGCGATGGCCAGGGCGTAGGCTGCGGGGGCCGAAAGCTCGCGTTCTGCATCAACTCCCGCACCGACGCTGGAACGGAGAAGGTCCAGGCCTCCCCACTCCCCGCCTGCCCCTCTCCCACCCGGGAGAGGGGTCACCCGTGCCTGATTTTCCCGGACAGCCATGCCGCTCGCGTGGAGAGGCCCTGGCAACCGGAACGATCCCGCCCCCCCTCGGCGGTCGACCGGGGACCACCAGCCTCCCTCGGAGAGCGCCCCGATGCGCCGGACCCGGAGATCGGCCTCCACCGCCCCCAGTCCGCAGGCCTCGCCCTCCACGACGACCAGCGTCTTCGCCGGCAAGCCCGGCACGGACCGGCCCGCGGCCTCCACCGCCGCGATGACCGCGAGCAATCCGGGATCGAGCGCCGCCAGGGGCGAGCTCAGCGTCAGCCGCTGCGGGCCGCCGTCGCCGCGCCGGTCGCCGAGGCCTGCCGCGTCGATCTGCCGGTTCAGCGCCGCGTGCGTCTCCGGGGTCACGCCGCGAATCTGCAGGTTGCCCCGCGCCGTCACGTCGATGAGCCCGTTGCCGCCGGTCCGCGCGCCCTCCGCCACCGCGCGCGCCTGCGCGGCGGTGAGAATCCCGGCCGGTGGATGGACGCGGACCAGCAGGCCGTCACCGGTCGGCATCGGCCGGGCGACGCCGGGGCACCAGCCGCGGCGGGGCGCGGGCCTCATTCCGCCGCCTCCCGGCCTTGCGCCGCGCGGTCGTCGAGCGCGGCGAGCGAGTTGCGCCGGCTGCGCCACAGCCCGCGGCGGCGCAGATCCTCGAAGCGATCGAGGATCGCCCGCGCGACATCCGGATTCGCCGACTCGACGCGCTCGAACACCGCGAGGTCCCCCACATAGGCGCCATAGAGCCGGTCGAGATCGGCGTCGCTCACCGCGTCGCTGGTCGCGGCCAGCACGAAGACCGCGTCGAGGCCCTGCGCGAGTTCCTGCGCGCCGCGCCAGCCGTGCCGGAGCTGGGCCTCGATCCAGCGGGGATGCGCGAGCCGCCCGCGCACCAGCCGCGCCACGTCCTCGGCCGCCGTGCGGGCGCGGGGCGCCTCGGGCCGGCTGACGTCGAGGCTGTAGAGGGCCGGCGCCGCGCCGCTCAGGCCGGCCGCCGCCGCGAAGCCGCCGAGCGCATCGGCCGCCGCGTCGCCGTCGAGGAGGTCGCGCTCGGCGACGTCGAAGGCGTGCACGAAGGCGTCCGCCCCCGCCACGCGATCCGCGAAATCCGCCTCCTCCGCGCCGACGAGCGGTGCGGTCGCGGCCAGGTAGGCGCGGGCAAGGTCGGCCCGTTCCGCCCAGGCGCCGTCGAGGGCGAGGCCCGCGGCGCCGGCCCCGTAGCGGCCGGGCGCGGCGCCGAATACCCGCGCCACCGCCTCGCCCCGCCGCCGCGCCGCCGCGAGCGGGTTGTCGGCCTCCTCCTCCTCGCGCGCGGCGACCGCCCGGGCGGCCCGGTCGAGGAGCGCCAGCGCCTCCGGGAAGGTGTCGCGGAAGGCGCCCGAGACCCGCACCGTCACGTCGATGCGCGGCCGGTCGAGGAGCGCGAGGGGCAGCACCTCGAAGCCGGTCACCCGCGTCGAGGCGTGGTCCCAGCTCGGGCGCACGCCCATCAGGGCGAGCGCATGCGCCAGATCCTCGCCCCCCGTGCGCAGGGTCGGCGAGGCCCAGAGATCCATCACGATCCGGCGCGGATAGTCGCCTTCGTCCTGAAGGTAGCGGCGCACCACCTCGGCGGCGGCCCTCTCGCCGAGCAGCGCGGCGGCGCGGGTCGGCAGCGCCCGGGGGTCGAGGGTGGTCAGGTTGCGCCCGGTCGGCAGCACGTCGCGCCGGCCGCGCGAGGGCGAGCCCGCCGGTCCCGGCACGACGAAGCGCCCGTCGAGGGCCGCGAGCAGCCCCGCGCGCTCGCCGGCCGCGGAGGATTCGTGACCGGCCGGCGCCTGCCCGAACACGTGCAACCCGTCGCGGATCGTCACCTCGGCGAGGTCGCACAGATGCGCGTCGAGGGCGGTGAGGGCATCCTCCATCGGGGTCGCCCGGTCGATGCCGGCGGCGCCGAGCAGGCCCGCCTCCTCCGCCCGGTCGAGGATGCCCCGCGCGATCAGCCCGGCCCGCCGCGGGTCGAGCACCGTCGCCGCCGCGTATTCCTCCACCAGCTCGCGCAGGGCCCCCGCCTCCGGATCGAGCCCGGCCGCGGCGGTCTCGGGCGTGAGATGCCCGACCGTCACCGCCCCGAGCCGCCGCTTGGCCGGGGCCGCCTCGCCCGGATCGTCCACGATGAACGGGTAGATCACCGGCAGCGCGCCGATGGCGAGGGCCGGCCAGCAGAGGGTGGAGGGCGCGACGGCCTTGCCGGGCAGCCACTCGGTGGTGCCGTGCGTGCCGAGATGGATCAACGCGTCGCAGCCCGCGCGCAGGGCGAGGTGAAAGGCGAGATAGGCGTGCGAGGGCACCGCATCGGGGTCGTGGTAGCCCACCTTGCGCGCCTCGGCCTCACCGCCGCGCCCGCGGTCCGGCTGCAAGGCCACCAGGACCTCTCCGGCCCGCACCGCTCGGAAGCGGAACGCCCCGTCGCGCAGGGCCGGATCCGCCTCCGGCTCGCCCCAGGCCGCCCGAAGCGCCGCGCGGGCCTCCGCCGGCAGCCGGGCGAGCCACGCCCGGTAGGCATCGAGCGTCACCGCGAGGCCGGGCGCGCCCTCGGTGAGCGCCCGCATCAGCGCCTCGGGGGCGGGGATGTCCCGGACCGAAAACCCTTCGGCCGCGAGGAGATCGAGGATCGCGACCGCGCTCGCGGGCGTGTCGAGCCCCACCGCGAAACCCGCCCGGCCGCCGCGGGCCGGGTAGTCGGACAGGACGAGCGCGAGACGTCTGTCGGCCCGGGGCGATCGGCCGAGCCGCATCCAGGCGGCGGCACGGGCGGCGAGCGCGGCGCAGCCGGCGAAATCGGGGATCGCCCGGCGCTCGGAGAACCCCTCGGCCTCCGACACCGCCTCCTTGAACGAGATCGGGAAGCCCGAGAGCCGCCCGTCGAATTCCGGCAGCGCCACCTGCATGGCGAGATCCGCGGCCCCGAGTCCCCGCGCGGAAGCCGCCCAGGCCGCCCGCGGCGCCCCGACCGTGAAAGCCTGGATGACCGGGCAGCCCGCCGCGTCGAGCACGAAGCCGGCCTCCTCCCGCGCCGAGAAGGCGGTCGCCGCCACGATCACGTCGGGCGGGTGCGCCGCGATGACCTCGCGCACGACGGCGATCGCCTCTGGATCCTTCAGGCTCGACACCGCGACGATGACGGGGGCGAGGCCCCGCTCGTGCAGCGCCGCCGCGAGCCATGCTGCCGGCGCCGTGTCGCCGCCGAGGATGGCGGACCGGTAGACGAGGACAAGGGCAGTGCCACCGGGACCCTTCGGGGACGACGCGGGCGCACCTCCCCTCTCGCGGGTGGGAGAGGGGCTCCCCGCACTTCGATCGTTGCCGGATAGCCGCGGCGCGGCCGGAATGCGCGATGCGTCCGCCACCCCGCAGCCGGGACACCACACGAAGCCGCGCGGCAGCGCCCGCGGCAGCTCCGCCCGCACCGGCACCCCGAGTTCCGCCGCGATCCGCAGGAGCATCTGCCGCAGGTTCTCGGATCCGCCGGCCCGGAAATAGCCGTCGAGGCTCTCGCGCAGCGCCTCCGGCACCGTCCCGAACGCGGCGAGCCGCGGATCCGGCCGGTCGTCGCCCGGCAGGACCGCGAGCGCGATGCCCCCCGCCCGGCAGATCCCGGCCAGCCGCTCGATGCCGTAGCGCCAGTAATCGAGCCCGCCGAGGCAGCGCACCAGCACGAAGCGCGCCCGCGCGATCACCTGCTCGGCGTAGAGATCGACCGAGAGCGGGTGGCGCAATTGCGCGAGCTTGGCGAGGCGCAGGCTCGGCATCGCCGCCGCGCGCGCCGCCTCCGCCTGCGCGGCGGCAAGCCCGGCGAGGTCCGAATCGGTGAAGGACAGGACCACCACGTCGCCGGGCGACTGGCCCAGATCCACCGCCGCCTCGCCCTCGTCCAGGGAGACCGTATCGATGCGCAGGAGATGCATCAGGCGCCACCCGCGAGTTCGGTCCGTCCGAACGGGAGATGCTGCACGGTCCAGCGCCGCGCCGCGGGCTCGGGCATGCGATGCCCTCCTGTTCCAAGGCCGGGTTCGAGGTCCTCGGCGCCGCCCCGGGACCCCGGCAGAGGGCGAGACGCCCGCTGCACGCCCGTCATCCTACCCCTTCAGGGCCGTCGCGACCGCATCACGGTCGAAGCCCGACAGGCCGATCACCACGAGGCGCCCGTCGCGCGGCTCTCCGGCCCGCCAGGGGCGGTCGTAATGGTGGGCGATGCGCCGGCCCACCCCCTGCACCACCAGCCGCATCGGCTTCTCGGCCACGGCGCAGAAGCCCTTGATGCGCAGCACGCCCGGCACCTCCGCGGCCCGCGCCACCCGGGCCGCGAGATCGTCCGGCGAGCCCGCCGCCGCGACCGGGACCGCCACGCTGTCGAAATCGTCGTGGTCGTGGTCCTCCTCGGTCTCGTGGTGCGAGGGGCGCGCCGCGAGGTCGCCCTCGGCCGCCGCGTTGAGGCCGAGCAGCACCCGCGGGTCGATGGCGCCGTGCGCCGTCTCCACGAGCTTCACCGCCCGCGGCAGGTGTCCCTCGATCTCGGCCCGCACCCGCGCGCGGCTCTCGGCATCGAGGAGGTCGCCCTTGTTCATGACCACGAGGTCGGCGCAGAGGAGCTGGTCCTCGAACACCTCCTCCAGCGGGTTGTCGTGGTCCACCGCCTGATCGGCCGCGCGCTGGGCCCGGAGCGCCTCCGGGTCGTCCGCGAAGGCGCCCGCGGCCACCGCGGGCCCGTCCACCACCGCGACGACGCCGTCCACCGTCACCCGCGAGCGGATCGCCGGCCAGTTGAAGGCCTGCACCAGGGGCTTGGGCAGGGCGAGGCCGGAGGTCTCGATCAGGATGTGCTCCGGCGGCTCGGGCCGGTCGAGCAGACGGTTGAGGGCGGGCACGAAATCGTCCGCCACCGTGCAGCAGATGCAGCCGTTCGGCAGCTCCACCACCGCGTCCTCGTCGCAGCCCGGCACGCCGCAGGAGGCGAGCAGCGAGCCGTCGAAGCCGACATCGCCGAATTCGTTGACGATGATCGCGAGGCGCCGGCCGTCGTTGTGCTCCACCACGTGGCGCACGAGCGTGGTCTTTCCCGCGCCGAGGAAGCCGGTGACGATCGTGCAGGGGATCTTCTGAAGCAGGGTCATGCGGGAAACGGGGGGATGCGGGCGACGACGCCCTTGCGGAAGGCTTCCGGGCGCTCGCGCCAGGGCACGATGCCGTCGGGCGTCGCCGCGTAGCGCGGCAGCCCGTCCCGGAGAATGGCGGCGGCGTTGGCCGGGTCGAGATCGCCGTAGACGTAGGTCCAGCGGCCGGGCGAGGCGACCGCGACCGTGCAGGGCCGCTTGCAGACCGAGAGGCATTCCACCGGCTCGACCCGCACGGCCTCGCCCGTGAAGGCTTCGGCGAGGGCGGTGTGCAGCCGGGCCCCGGCCCGCGGCCCCTCGGGCGGATCGCCCTCCGCCCGGCAGGTGGTGCAGACGTAGAGGGTGACGCTCATGCGGCCACCCGTCCGCGGCCGGTGCGCTCGCGGGCGACGGCGTCCCAGGCCCAGCCGAAGGACAGGCCGAGCACCGTCCAGAACACGAAGGCCACCGCGAGCGAGCGGGCCGCGAACTGCGCCGCCACCGCCGCCGGCAGCGCGCCGCTCTCGGCCACGTGCGGCGCCCCCCAGGCATGCGGCGCCACGATCAGCGCGAGGCCCGCCGCCGCCGCGACGGCCCCGCCGCGGATGGCGATGAGGTAGAGCCCCGCCGCGGTGGCGAGCGCCGTCGCGACCCACCACGCCTGCCGGAGCTCCAGCGCCTCGCCGCCCATGCCGGGCAGTTCCGGCGGCAGGCCGACCGCCGGGGCGAGGCTCGCGGCGAGGAAGCCGCCGATGGCGAAGCGCAGGGCTTCCCCGCGCGTGATCGTCCGTCCGGTCGCCAGCAGCACCGCGCCGAGGACGAGCGCGTAGCCGACCCCGCTCACCAGCGTGGCGAGCGCCGTGAAGGCGAGCCGCGGCAGGCCGGGCGCCGGCTGCCACTCCGAAGCCCCGGCATCCGGCGCCGTGCCGGCCGGGGCATGGCCGGCGCCGTGCTCGGCATGGGCGAGAACGATGAGCGAGGCCGGGCCGGGCTCGGGGGCGGTCAGGCCCGCATGGTTCTCGTACTTCTCCGCTTCGAGGATGAGCGGCGAGGTCAGGGCGAATTGCAGCCCGGACGCCACGCAGGCGGCCAGGAAGCCCGCGACGAGGGCCGCGGAGATCAATCGGATCGTCATGGATGGGATTCCCGCATGGCAAGCGCCCGCCCGGCGCATGGGGCGCCGGGCGGGGCCAGCACTGACGTGAGCGTGCGAGCGCTCAGTGGCAGGGGAAGTTGTGCGCGTGGCGCCAGTCGTGCGCGGCGTTGTGCAGCGCGACGGCCGGGGAGAAGCCCGACACGAAGAGCAGGCCGAGCCCCAGGACGGCGGCGACGAGCACCGCGGTCAGCCGTTCGCCGGCGAGCGCGGGGGAAAGGGTACGGGTGACAGCGACCATGACGAACTCCTGCCGCCCCGCCGGCGGCGTTGAGAGACAGCGGGTGACGGCAGGTCTCCTGGCTCGCGGCGTTGATGAAGTGCCCACCGCCTTCCCGGATCGCTCCAGTGGCCGATGGCGGGCATGCGCGCCGCTCACAGTTGCGGGGGCAGCCGCGGCTTCGGGGCTGACACCCCGTCCCGCGTTCCCTTTTCACCTCGTCGCCGAGGCACCGTCGCGGCGGAAACTAGCGGCTCGGACCCGGGCTTGCAATCGGCACGGGCTCGGCCGAAGGGAATCGCGGCTTGGATTTGTGGGGGAGACCCAAGGTGGCGAGTGACGCAGCGGCCCTGCCCCGCCTGACCCTGGTGCTCGGCGGCGCCCGCTCGGGCAAGAGCGCCTATGCCGAGCGGCTCGTCCAGGCGGCGGCGGCGCCCTGGATCTACGTCGCCACGGCGCAGGCCTACGACGACGAGATGCGGGCCCGCATCGCCGAGCACCGGGCCCGCCGGCCCGCGGGCTGGGAGACCCGCGACGCGCCCCGCGACCTCGCCGGCGCGCTCGGCGCGGCGGAGCCCGGGCGGCCCGTGCTGGTCGATTGCCTGACCCTGTGGCTCACCAACGCGCTCCTGGCGGAGGCGGATCTCGCCGCCGAGACCGGGGCGCTCGTGGACGCTTGCGCGCGGCACGCGGGGCCGCTGGTGCTGGTCTCGAACGAGGTCGGCTTCGGCATCGTGCCCGACAACGCGCTGGCCCGGCGCTTCCGCGACGAGGCCGGGCGGCTGCATCAGCGGCTCGCGGCCATCGCCGACCGGGTCGTCCTCGTGGTGGCGGGCCTGCCGCTCGTCGTGAAGGGAGAGTGAGGATGGAGACCGAGGAGGAGGCCCGGCACCGGGCCAAGATGGCCAAGCGCAAGGCCGTTCAGGACGCCGAGGTCGCGGGCAAGACCATCGAGAAGGGTCTGCTGATCGTCCATACCGGCCCCGGCAAGGGCAAGTCGACGGCGGCCTTCGGGCTGATGCTGCGGGCGCTCGGCCGCGGCTGGCGCGTCGGCGTGGTGCAGTTCATCAAGGGCGCGTGGGAGACCGGCGAGCGCTTCGCCCTCGACCGGTTCGGCGATCAGGTGGCCTGGCACACGATGGGCGAGGGCTTCACCTGGGAGACCCAGGACAGGGCGCGGGACGTGGCCGCCGCCGAGGCCGCCTGGGCCCAGGCCCGGCGCCTGATGGAGGACGAGAGCATCCGCCTCCTCATCCTCGACGAACTCAACATCGCGCTGCGCTACGAGTACCTGCCCCTCGCCGAGATCGTGGCGGTTCTGGGCGCGCGCAGGCCGGATCTGCACGTGGTCGTGACGGGCCGCAACGCCAAGCCCGACCTCATCGCGGCGGCCGACCTCGTGACCGAGATGGCCCAGGTGAAGCACCACTTCGCCGCGGGGGTGAAGGCGCAGGAGGGGATCGAGTTCTGAGCCCCCTGCGCTTTTGCGGCGGGATGGCCCTGCCGGGCCGCCCCGCTCACGCATCGCGGCTCAGAGGCCGTTGAACTTGTAGCTGAAGCCCGCGCGCACGAGGTTGCCCTCGGTGTGGTAGCGCGCGTTGTAGGAGCCGGTCGCGCCCGGCAGGCCGACGTTGTTGATTAGCACCGTGCGGTTGCCGAGGTCGTAGTGCAGGTACTCGGCCTTCAGCGTCACCGCCGCGGTCTGGACGCCGACGAAGCTCAGCAGGTTGAGCCGGGCGAGGAAGCTGTCGGCCGGGATGGCGTACTCGATGCCGCCGCCATAGGCGTAGCCGGTCTTGAAGTCGGTGACGCGGCCCGTATAGGCGAGCGCGCCGGCCGGGTTGAAGAAGGTCGCGCCCGTGGTCACGTCGCCGTAGGCGAGACCGCCCATGCCGAAGATGAAGAACCGGTCGAAGGCGTAGCCCGCGCGGCCGACCACCGTGCCGAGCCAGTCGAGGCCCTGCTGGTAGGCGCTGCCGAACACCGGAACCGTCGGGCTGAGATAGCCGCGGTTCTTGGCGAGGTCGGTCCAGGCCCAGTCGGCCTGGAGGCCGACCACGAAGCCGTTGCCCGGCGTGAACTGATAGTTGTAGCCGAAGCCGCCGCCGATATTGGCGAAGCCGTCGACCTCGGTGTTGATCACCGGGGCCCGGCGCAACGCGGCGACGTTGCCGATGGTGAGCGGGTCGTTGCCGGTGGTGGTGATGCGCTGGCGGTCGGTGAAGACGTAGTCGGTGTGGAGGCCGGCGTAGAAGCCCGTCCACGAGAAGACAGGGATCGGGATGATGGCCGGCGGCGGGGCCGCGCGGGCGGGCAGGTCGGCCGCGGCGGCGGCACCGGCGAGGAGCGCCGTGGCGGCGCCGGTCAGAAGAGCAGTCTTGAGCATCGGCGCACGTCCGGGTTGATTGCACAGATGCTGCATAACTACCGTGAAGCGTGGCTTTTCCCTATGGCGGGCGCGCAACAGCGCCCGCGCAAGTGACGGTTTCTCACCATGGGATCGGTCTGCTAAGCCTGCGCGCCCCGCCCTCCGCCCGGACGATCGCCGATGACCGCCCGCACCCTGATGATCCAAGGCACCGGCTCGGATGTCGGCAAGTCGCTGATCGTGGCCGGCCTCGCGCGGGCCTTCGCCCGGCGGGGCCTGCGGGTGCGGCCGTTCAAGCCGCAGAACATGTCGAACAACGCCGCGGTCACGGCGGATGGCGGCGAGATCGGGCGGGCGCAGGCGCTCCAGGCGCGCGCCGCCGGGGTCGCGCCCACCGTTCACATGAATCCGGTGCTGCTGAAGCCCCAGAGCGAGACCGGCGCGCAGGTGGTGGTGCAGGGCCGCCGGGTCGGCAATGCCCGGGCGCGGGAGTACCAAGCCTGGAAGCCGCGCCTGCTCGCCTCCGTGCTCGACAGCTTCGCGCGGCTGCGGGCGGAGGCCGATCTCGTGCTGGTCGAGGGGGCGGGCTCGGCCTCCGAGGTGAACCTGCGGGCGGGCGACATCGCCAATATGGGCTTTGCCCGCGCGAGCGGAACGCCCGTCGTGCTCCTCGGCGACATCGACCGCGGCGGGGTGATCGCGAGCCTCGTCGGCACCCGGGCAGTGCTCGACCCGGAGGATGCCGCGATGATTCGCGGCTTTCTCGTCAACCGGTTCCGGGGCGACCCGAGCCTGTTCGCGGACGGCATGGACCTGATCGCCGCCCGCACCGGCTGGACGGCGCTGGGCCTGATCCCGCATTTCCCCGAGGCCGCCCGGCTCCCGGCGGAGGACGCGCTCGGGCTCAAGGGTGCGGAGCGTCCCGGAGCACGGGTGATCGCGGTGCCGGTGCTGCCCCGCATCGCCAATTTCGACGATCTCGACCCCCTGCGGGCGGAGCCCGGGGTGAGCGTGGTGCTGGTCGAGCCCGGCCGCCCCCTGCCCGCCGAGGCCGATCTCGTCCTCCTGCCGGGCTCCAAGACCACGATCGCGGATCTCCTCGCGTTCCGGGCCGAGGGCTGGGACATCGACCTCGCGGCGCATGTGCGCCGCGGCGGCCGGGTCCTCGGCCTCTGCGGCGGCTACCAGATGCTGGGCCGGCGGATCGAGGATCCGCACGGGATCGAGGGGGCGATGCGCGCGGTGGATGGCCTCGGCCTCCTCGACGTCGCCACCGTCATGACCCCGGACAAGCGCCTGGCCGCGGTGACCGGCACGAGCCTGCCGGACGGCACGCCCTTCTCCGGCTACGAGATGCATCTCGGCGAGACGCGAGGGCCCGATGCCGCGCGCCCGCTCCTGCGCTTCGCGGATGGCCGCACGGACGGCGCCATCTCGGCGGATGGCCGCGTCTTGGGCACCTACGTCCACGGCCTGTTCGCGGATGACCGCCAGCGCGCGCTCTGGCTCGGCCGGCTCGGCACCGCCTCCTCCGGCGACGCCTACGAGGCCGGGATCGAGGCCGTGCTCGACCGCTTGGCCGAGCACCTCGAACGGCACGTCGCCTGCGACGCGCTGCTGGCCCTCGCGGCGGGCTGATCGGACCGGGCCGCGGCTGCGGCAATGGCGACCCCGGTAGGGCTCGAACCTACGACCTGCCGCTTAGAAGGCGGCTGCTCTATCCAGCTGAGCTACGGGGCCGATCGCCGACATGGGGCCGACGGGAATTCAGAAGCCACGGCCCGCAGCCCCGGTCAAGGCCCCGGATCACCGGCGGATCGGTCACGCCCGGCGCGGCGCGGTCCCGGGCCTCACGCGATGTGATTGCCGGCCTCGCAGCGGGTGAAGGGCTGGTTGGTCTTCACCTGCTCGCCGCTGGCGACCATGCTCATCGTGGAGGTGTGGGTGTGCCCGAACACGTCGGCGTAGGTCACGTTGCCGAGAACGTAGAGGCCGAGTTCCCCGGTGAGCAGCCGCTCCGCCGTGCCCGCGGCGTTGGTGATGTCCATGTGCTGCAGGATCGCCCGGCCCTCCCGCGCGGCCAGCACGAAGGGCCGGCCGTCGGCCGGGGGCGCCTCGGGTTCCGGCAGGTCCGAGGCCGGGAACGGCAGCACCGCGAGGGTGATCCGGGCGAGCAGATCCAGCGCCGGCGTGAGGCCGTGATTGCGCACCTCCACCCGGATGACGAGTTCCTGCCCGGGTGCGAAGCGGTGGAAGGAGACCGCCGCCACGTCGACATAGGCGCGCAGCTGCCGCTCGCTCATCTCGCGCTGATAGTGGGTCGCGGCGGAAGCGGCCTGCGCGAGATCCGTGACCAAGCCGAGCTGCCGGCGTGAGAACCGACTGAGCGTCCCGCTCAGCCGAGCGAGGAGGCCGCAGAGCAGCACCAGCAGGACGGCGATCCCGAGCAGCAGGAGGCCGTTCGCGTCGAGCCGCCGGAGCGCGTTCAGGCCATCCGCCACGCCGGTCCCGAGCGCCGCCCAGGCGGCAGCCCAATCCGGCATGTGAAGAGCGAGGTCGCGCATGGGCTCGCATCGGGCAACGCAACGAACGGTTCGACGAGCAGAGTGGCACCCCTATTCGTCGTCATGGACACCAGAATACCCAATCGTGGCCAATGATCATCCACGATTGATAGTAAACACGGCAAGAAGGGACGGCCGGCAACCATTCGCCCTGGTCGCAATGCAGCCGGGCGGGCACGATCGGCTGAGATCAACGATGCCGATCACGCGATGTTCGGCGGGACCGGCCACCTCGCGGGGCCGTAGCCGCGAACCGACGATCCGTTCACCGCAGCGTCGCATGACGCTTCGGGCGGACCCGGGCAACCGTGCTCCCGGAGCGCCGCGCCGCGAAATCGTCCCTGAACACCTCGTCGTAGACCATCGTTTGCACGAGCGGATTCGACGGGAACGCCAAATGGTCGGAGAAGCCACCCGTGCCGTCGCCGAGCCGGATGTTGTCGGCCCCCATGATCTGACCCTGGGCAGCGCCGCCGCAGCTGTTCATGTAGATGTTGACCGCCCTGATATGCGGGCTGGCATCGACCTCGGACCCGACGCAGTACGGGTCCATGCCGATCATCTTCACGTCGATCCCGCTGGCCGCAAGGCGGTTGGCGGCCCGGGCGGCCGATTGCGACCCCATCGAGTAGCCGACGATCACGATGCGGGCCTGGGGATTGGCGAGCGCGTCGGCGGCCATTTCCTCCCAATCGTACCAGTTCCCTACCCGGATGACGGTGCTCGGCCGCAGCTCGCCGATGCGGGCGGCGAAATCGTCGATGCCGGACGAGGTGAGCCGGTCTCCGAGGCCCCGCATCATGTAGAGGCGCACGGGGCGCGCGTCCCGGGCCGCCGACCCGGCCGCTTCGCCACGCGCCTGATGGGCCGTGGCTGCGGCGATCGCCATCGCGATGATGATAGAACGGCGCATCATCAACATCCCTGACCGGCGTCGAAGGGCTGCGTGTTCCCCCCGGAATCGCGGCGCCGTCGTCGTGCAGGCCGGGCCTGCGGTTCGTCGGCGACGGTTGTTCGTCGGAGTGATAGGACAAGGAAGTGCTTCCGCAAGCGCTGCGTGCCCCTTTCACCGGCGATGGCGGTGGAGAGGCGCGAAGCGCCTGCGGCAGCGGTGCAGCGCGGCGCGAGCGCGGATCGTCGGGACGCCGCGTCGCGGTCAGGGAGTTACGACACGGCGAGCGCCGCCTGGATCCCGTCGAGGAGAGAGCCGTCCTCGCACGGTTTCTCCACCACCTGCCGGAAGCCGGCGCGGGCCGCCTGCCGGCGGAGGTCGTCGGTGAGCCGCCCGGTGATCAGGATGGCGGGCAGCGCCACCCGGCGGCTGCGCAGCCGGTCGACCAGCTCGACCCCGTTCATGTCCTTCATGTGGTAGTCGATCACGAGGCACCCGGTCCCCGGCAGGCCGGCATCGCACAGGAGATGCGCGGCGTCCTCGTAGAGCCGCACGTCGAGCCCTTCGAGCTCCAGAGCGAACTTGAGAGCGTGGCGGACCGCCTCGTCATCGTCGACGATGAGGACCGGCCCCGTGAGTGGTGGCATGGTGCGGGCGGTTTCCCAGTCGGCTGCGAGGGATAGGCCTCCGCCCGGGACGGCGCCTTGATGTGCCTCAACTCGCACCGGCCTCGCCGGAGGGTCAGTCGGCGGCGGAAGTGTCCTACCGCTCCTGCCCGGCCGTCAGGGCCATGCGCACCAGCTCCGAGAGGCTGCCGGCCTGCATCTTGCTCATCACGTTGGCCCGGTAGATCTCCACCGTCCGGTGGCTGATGCCGAGGTCCTGGCCGATCACCTTGTTGGCCTTGCCGGCGACGAGTTCGTCCAGCACCTGCCGCTCCCGGTCCGAGAGCGAGGCGATGCGGCGGCGGATGGCCGCCGCGGCCTCGTCCTGGCCGGCGCTGCGCCGCGAGCACTCCAGCGCCGCGCGCACGGCCGCGAGGAAGACCTCGTCGTCGAAGGGTTTCTCGATGAAGTCGACCGCCCCCTCCTTCATGGCCGCGACGGCCAGCGGCACGTCCGCGTGGCCGGTCATCACGATGACCGGGGGCGGGTTGCCGCGCTGACGGAGGCGGCGCAGCAGCTCGATGCCGTCGATGCCCGGCATCCGCACGTCGGTGACGATGCAGCCGGTCACCTCCGCGGCGGCGTCCAGGAAGGCGCTGGCGGATTCGTGCAGGCGCACCGGCAGGCCGTCCGCGGCGAGCAGGAAGGCGAGCGACTGCCGGACCGCCAGATCATCGTCCACCACGTGCACGACCGCGTCACCCGACATCGTCCAGCTCCCGCCTGTCCACCATGCGCAGGGTGAACCGGAAGTCGGTTCCCTCCCCCGGCCGCGACTCGACCCAGATCTTCCCGCCGTGGGACTCGACGATCGTGCGGCAGATGGAAAGCCCCACCCCCATCCCGTGCGCCTTCGTGGTCACGAACGGCTGGAAGAGCCGGGCGGTGATCTCGGGCGCGATGCCGGTGCCTGTATCGGAGACGCCGATCTCGACCAAGCCCTCCCCGGGGCGGGCCCGGGTCGACACCTGGAGCCTGCGCATGGGGGCCTCCTGCATCGCCTCGATGGCGTTGCGGATCAGGTTCAGCAGAACCTGCTGCACCTGGATGCGGTCCGCCAGCACCAGCGGCGCGTCCGGATCGAAGGCGAAGGTGACGCGCACCCCCCGCTCCTTGGCGCCCACGAGAGCGAGCGCACTCGCCTCCTCGATCAGCTTGGGCAGGCCCTCGATGTGGCGCTCGCTCTCGCCGCGGGAGACGAAGTCGCGCAGGTGGCGGATCACCTGGCCGGCCCGGAGCGCTTGGTCGGCGGCCTGCCCGACCGCGTCGATCAGGAGCGGCACCTCCGGCCCCTGCATCCGCTGGAGCAGCCGGCGGCAGCCCTTGAGGTAGCTCGCGATGGCGGTGAGCGGCTGGTTGATCTCGTGGGCGAGCGTCGAGGCCATCTCGCCGAGCGCCGTGAAACGGGACATGTGCACGAGTTCGGACTGCAGTTCCTGCAGGCGCGTCTCGGTGCGCTGCCGCTCGGTGAGGTCGCGGATGAAGCCGGTGAAGTAGCGCACGCCGCCCGAGCGCATCTCGCCGACGGAGAGTTCCATCGGGAAGGTGGAACCGTCCTTGCGCTGGCCCACCACGACGCGCCCGATGCCGATGATGCGCCGCTCGCCCGTGGCGCGGTAGCGGGCCATGTAGGCGTCGTGCTGGCTGCGATAGGGTTCGGGCATCAGCAGGCTGACGTTCCGGCCCACCACCTCCTCCGGCACGTAGCCGAACTGGCGCACCGCCGTCGCGCTGAAGGACTGGATGCGGGCCTGCTCGTCGATGACCACCATCGCGTCCGGCACCGTCTCCAGGATGGAGCGCAGATGCGCCTCGCGGGTGCGCAGGGCCTCCTCGGCGGCGAACCGCTCGGTCACGGGCCAGAGGATCAGGGTGTAGCCCCGGACCTCGCCCGCAGGGTCGCGCAGGGGCAGGATCAGGACGCGGGCGGGACAGGGCTTCCCGTCGGCACCGAGCCAGAGGCCCTGCTCCTCGTAGCGTCCGCTCTCCCGGGCGATGGCGAGGATCCGCTCCGGCTTGCCGGCGGCCTCCCCGGCGGGGAGGAGCACCGAGAAAGGCCGGCCGGCGACCGCCTCCGCCTGCCACGCGCTGCCGTGATCGGGGCCCGGGGAGCAGCCGGTGATCCGGCCGTCGCGATCGAGGGTGACGACGGCGACGTCCATCGCGGCCGCTGGCTGGCCCGGGGCACCGGCACACCGCGTCTCGACCGGACCGGTCGCGTGATCCAAGCTCCCCTCCACCCCGAGGCTCCGATGGCGACCAGCATAGTTCGGGCGGCGGGCGACCTCCAGACTGCGTGCACCGGCCCGGGGATCGGCCGCCCTGGGATCCCAAGGGGTCAGCCGGTCCAGACCTGCCCCGGCCGCAGCGCCAGGAACCGGTCGGCCGGCAGGGCGGCGGCTTCGAGCGCCGCCGCGAGGGCGGCGGCCGGCTCCCCCACCCCCTCGTTGGTGAGCCGGAAGGTTCCCCAATGATGCCCGAGCGCCTGCGCGGCCCCGACATCGCCGGCGATGCGCACGGCCTCCTCCGGATTCACGTGCTGCGCCTGCATGAACCAGCGCGGCTCGTAAGCGCCGATCGGCAGCGTCGCGAGGCGCACGGGCCCGAAGCGCTCGGGCACGGCCCGGAAGATCGCCCCGTCGCCGTACCCCGTATCGCCCACGTGGTAGAGCGTGCCGTGCGGCGTGGTGAGCACGTAGGCGCACCACAGCGCCATGCGGCGGTCGTTCACCCCGCGGGCGGACCAATGGTAGGCGGGCACGAGGTGGGCGGTGACGCCGCCGCCGAGATCGACGCTCTCGCCCCAGTCACGGCTCTCCACCGCGATCGTCGCGTCGTAGGAGCGGATGATGGCGTCGTTGCCGAGCGGGGCGACGAAGAGCGGCTGATGCTCCGCCCACAGCCGGGCCAGGGTCGGCCCGTCGAGATGGTCGTAATGGTTGTGGGTGATCAGCACCGCGTCGATGGGCGGCAGGGAGCCGAAGGCGAGGCCCGGCGGGTTCACGCGCTTGGGTCCCGCGAAGCCGACGGGGCTCGCGCGCTTGGCATAGACGGGGTCGATCAGGATGTTGCGGCCGGCCACCTGGATCAGCAGGCTGGCATGGCCGATATGGACGACCCGCAGGCCGTCCACGCGCTCCGGGGGCATGTCGGGGGCGAAGGGGCTCGGGACCTGCGCCGGCCAGCTCTCGCGACCGCCCCCGAGCTGCCAGCGGGCGAGTTCGCCGAGGCCCTTGTCCTGCGGCTGACCGGGCGAGAGGAAGCGCGTCCCGTCGAAATGATCGCTGACCGGACCGCGATAATAGGGGTTCGCGCTGCGCCGGTGCGCGGCATAGCCGACGCCGCCCAGCGTCATCACGGTGACGGCGCTTGCGAGCCGGAGGAGACGCCTGCGCTTCATGAGCCTCGAAGTCGATCCCGGAAGGGTGCCGGCTGCGGTCCAGCGGAAACCCGCGGCGGGCGGCGACGCCGGACCGCCTTCGGCTTTACGTGGCCTCTCCATGGCCGCGGTCAAGACGCGACACCAGGGCCGTTTGGCCGCGGGGCGGGCCGCTTGCGCCGCGAGGGCAGCGCTTCCACATTCGGCGTGTCGTCAACAACCGAAAGGAGGTGATCCAGTGTCTCATTGTCATCAGCCGTCACCGGCGGACCTGACCTGGATCGTCGCCTCCGGCCTTCGCGCCTGAGCGTACGATTGAGGACTCCGCCGGGCTGCGGCCCGGCAATGGAAGGGCTGCTCCGGCAACGGAGCGGCCCTTCGCCGTTCTTGACGGCTCTCGGCCCGCCCGCGGCGCGTCACGCGGGGGGCCATCCCGAAGGTCTCGTCCCCTGATCATCGGCCGAACCGGTGACCGCATCGCCCAATGATGCCCGGGCCGGAACCACCCGGCGGCGCAGTCAGGCGATCTTCTCCATCATCGCCACCTCGGCCTCCGCCAGGAGACGGCGCAGGGTGGCGTTCTCGGTCTCGAGATCACGGATGCGCTGGAGGAGGGTCGGCACCGAGGTGTCGGCCACCGGTGCGACGGGCACCCGGTCCTCCTGGAACAGGACGCCGACGCCGTCGCTGCGGCGCCACCGCAGGGTCGCCCGGTAGAGCTTGTCCTTCGCGGGGATGTGCAGGTCGAAGACCTCCGGCAGCACCGCCGTCTGGCTCAGCGTCAGCCGCGCCCCGGTCGCCGACAGGTCGCGGATCAGGCAATCCATGGACGCATTGCCGTTGTTGTAGACGATGCGGCCCTTCAGGAAGGTCCGCAGACGCGCCTCTTTGCGCAGTTCAGACATTCCGCTTCATCCAGCGATCCGGCCGCACGGGGCCGGCGGCGGAGATCTTGCGGCATGAGCCTTAAGGAATCTTCGCCGCGATCGTGGACCCAGAGGTCAGGCCGGACCGCCATCGGCGCGCTGGAACAGGTAGAACCCGTTGAAGCGCACCGCCGTGGCCGCGGCGGCCCGGTCGAAGCCGAGCGGACGGGCGACAGTACCGTCGAGCTTGCCATCGAAGATCCAGCGCGCGCCCGTGACGAAGGACGGCACGGCGTAATCTTCCGGAACCGCACAGACCAGGCCGTTCGGATCCTTCAGGCGGAAGAGGTTGTAGCTTCGCATCGGGTCGCCTCCGGCATCGGCGCTCATCAGCCTTGTGCCTCCTACCCGTCAAATCCGACGAGACTATGTCGTGCGGAATGATCTTGTAGCACAGATCTTGCGCGGGCTGAAAGCGCCGACGAGGAAGGTTCCGGTACGAATTATCACATTGGCGTGTGCCCCAATTTCGAGTGCTTCTACGAAATGGGAGGCCCGGATGATTGGCGTCCGGGAAAATGTCCTGCGTGAGATCAGGTCCAGTTGCGCAGAATTTGTCTGGTCGTCGCGGTCTCGAGTTGCTGGCCGTAGCGCTGCTGGTACAAGGTCAGCATGGCGTCGTGGGTCTGGTCGCTGGAGGAGCAGAGCGCATCCGTGGCGAGGACGACCCGGAAGCCGCGATCGACCGCGCCGAGGACCGTGGCGAGCACGCACACGTCCGTCTCACCCCCGGTGACGACCAACGTCTCCACCTGCCGCTCCCGCAGGAGGCGGTCGAGACCGGGTTCGAGCCAGGGCGAGTAGACGTGCTTGTCGACCACCGTTGCGGGCGGCACGAACTGCGCGAGAGCGGGGACGAGGTCGACCCGCTCCGCGCCGAGTTGCTCGATCGTCATGCAGGCCCAGCGCTCGTAGTAGCGCCGCCAGTTGCCCCGCCCCTCTCCCGGCCGCTGCGCCGGCACGAACCGCGTGAAGATGGTGCGCTCCGGAAACCGCTCGGCGAGTTCGCGCACGCGGGGCAGCACCCGCTCCATCCACGGCGTGTGCCACGCGGTCTCCTCGGCGAAGAGCCTCTGCATGTCGACGCACAGATGCACCGTGGCGGCATCGAGCGGCCCGTTCGGCAGCGCATCGGTGTCGGCAGGTGTCGGTATGCCCATGGCGGCGTTCTCCTCAGGTCTTGCCCCGGACCGAGCCCGGAGCCGGACAACCCCGCAGGGACCATCAGTGTTTCGCCGCCGTCGCCATGGTTTCTCCGCGATGAAGACGATGGCCCGGATGTCCTGAGATCTCATGACCCACTTTTCGGCGTAACTGCGCCCGGCGAAGTCAGCGCCGGACATCGATAAAATTGAGCGGAACGATTTCAGCGGACCCGAGCCCGGCCGCCGCCATGGTGCCTGCAACGAACGGGGACGGCACCGATGACGGGGACGAAGGACGGGATCGCACGGCGGATGATCGGCGGCGTGGGGATTGCCTTCGCGCTGATCCTGGGGAGCGGTGCCGCGGAGGCGCAGACGCTGGCGGCCCTGCCCGCCACGACCCTCGCCGCGCCCAGCCTGGGCCCGGCCCGGCCCATCGCGGCCTGGGTGGATTTCTGCCAGCGCTACGCCTCGGAATGCGCGGTGGATGCCAGCGAGCCCGACCTGATCAGCCTCAGCCCGCGCCTGTGGCAGACCATCATCACGATCAACCGCAGCGTGAACGCCCGCATCCGTCCCCTCACCGATCAGGAGCATTGGGGCGTGCCCGACCGCTGGGACCTCGCCGAGGACGGCAGCGGCGATTGCGAGGATTACCAGCTGCTCAAGCGCAAGCTGCTCGCCGAGAGCGGCCTGCCCCGCCGGGCCATGCGCATGACCGTGGTGATCGACGAGAAGGGCGAGGGCCATGCCGTGCTGATGCTGCGCACCGACCGCGGCGACCTCGTGCTCGACAACAAGACCAGCGCCGTGCTGCCCTGGCACCGCACCGGCTACACCTACATCAAGCGCGAGTCCCAGGACGCCGTCGCATGGGTCTCGCTGGGCGGAGCGACCGGACCGACCATGACCGCGAACCGCTGACCCCGAATCGGCTGCAAAATAGATGTGTCGAATTGGAACCGAAATGCGGCGGCGGCGTTCATCAAGGTTTAAATTTTTCGGTTGAGCGGGTCCGGCCCCCGTGGCAGCCTGCGTGCAAGAACGATGCACACAGGTCGATGGGGCAGATGCGGGTTGTGGTAGACGGCCTTGGCCGGGCGAGCGGTGTCGACCGCCAGGGCCTGTTCTCGCGATGCGCGCGCGCCGCGCAGCTCAGCCTGCTCGGCGCGACCCTGCTGATCGGCGGCGCGACCGGTCAGGCCCAGACGCAGACCCTCGCCGCCCTCCCCGATGCCAGCGCGGCGATCGAGCGCGGCGGCAGCGCCAAGCCGGTGAGCGCCTGGACCGACTTCTGCCAGCGCTACCCGAACGAATGCGCCGTCGACACCAAGGAGGCGGCGACCATCACCCTGACGCCGGCGCTGATGAAGACCCTGGCGGCGGTGAACCGGCGGGTGAACACGCGGATCAAGCCCCTCGTCGACCAAGCCCATTGGGGCGTGGTCGACCGCTGGGACTTTCCGGATGACGGCTACGGCGATTGCGAGGATTACCAGTTGCTCAAGCGTCGGATGCTGGTCGAGCGCGGCCTGCCGCGCCGGGCCCTGCGCATGACGGTGGTGATCGATGAGATCGGGGAAGGCCACGCCGTGCTGATGGTGCGGACCGATCGGGGCGACTACATCCTCGACAACAAGACGAACGCGATCCTGCCCTGGCAGCGCACCGGCTACACCTACGTGAAGCGCGAAGGCCAGGACGGCCTGGCCTGGGTGTCCCTCAACGGCGTCGCCTCGCCGGTCACCACGGCCAATCGCTGAAGCGGCATCTTCCCGGGGCCGGCGACGGAAACAGGAGGGCCAGCGCTCCGGCCCCCGTCATCACCGGACGCCGTTTGGCGGCTCCCAGCCGCCGTCACATCCTCGCGCCCTCATCCCTGAGGGCGCGGGCGATTGCCGTCGAATCGGTCAAACTGCCCTCACGGCATGAGAGGCCCCTCGAGCCCCCCCACGACGCCCCGACCCGATCGGCAGCAATGGTCCCACACCGCTCGCGAGGATCCCGGCCCGGGCGAAGCCGGATCAGGCCCCGGCGACGAATTGGGCGAGGTCGAGGACGAGGCGGCCCGAGACTAGGCTCCAGGCGCAGGCGATCATCGTCGCCAGCATGACGAAGGGCATCGGGCGCCCCTCGATCCGCCGGCCGCGCACGGTGTTGCGCAGGATGATGAAGGGTGCGCCGAAGGCCAGCAGCGGCAGCGAGGCGATCGCCGCCACGACCCCGCCCTGCAGCAGGCCGAAGCTCGCCCGGCGCGCCGTGAGGAGCTCGAAGCCGCTGGCGAGCAAGCCCGCGAAGGCGAGGCCGAGCACCAGGGTTTGAAGGTTCTCGAAGGCCGTCGGCGTCAGCGTCATGGTCGGCTCCGTCGCACGATCTGGACGGAGACCACTCTGCCGGCACGCTAACGATTTGTTATGGTTAAGATTTCGTTATCCACAGGCGTGCAGCCCCAGTCCCCGTGGGAGACTACCGAGACATCGCGCCTTTCGGTAAGCCGGCGTTAAGCCTCGCGGCGGATCGTTCCCGGGATCGCCGCGCTGCGCGCGGCCGCGACCGGGGGCGACGGCGATGGGTGCGGGAGCAGGCGTCGCAATGGGCCGAAGGGCGCGGGCCGCCGCGCCTCGCCGGATCCCGATCGACCGGATCGTCGTCGTCGTCGGCGCGCTCACCCTCACGGGGACCTTCGCCGGCACCGGGCTCCTCGCGGCGTGGCTCACCCGGGCGCCCGCTCCCGTGGGGCTGCGCAGCGCCGTCGACCCGGCCGGGCGCCGGGTCGGTCTGCCGGCCGCGTGGTTCGCCGGCCCGGTCTCGGGGGACGCCGCGGCCGAGCGGCTCGACCTCGTGATTCCCTGGAGCGATCTCGCGGCTCCCGGCGGCTCCGACCGCCTCCACGTCACCGTGACCCGCGCCCCCGCCACGGAGGCGCCGCTGAGCCCCGCCCGGCGCTACGCCCGCTTCCTGACGGCCCAGGTCGAACCTCTCGCCGACGGGCTGGTGCGGCGGCGCTTCAAGGCCGGCTCCCCCTTCGAGGGCGAGGATCTCTATCTCGCCCAGGCGGATGGCAGCCGTTTCGCGGCGCGCTGCGCCGTGGAGGTCGCAGTCTCCGCGCCGGACACCGCCTGCCTGAGCGAGGTCCAGGCGGGCGATCTCTCGTTCCGGCTGCGCTTCGCCGCCGACCGGCTGCCGGCCTGGAACGGGGCGCTCCAGGCCCTCGAACGGGCCTTCGGCATCGCGCCGACGACGAACGGCTGAGCGTTCGCCGCCGAGAGCGGATGGCGGGCCGGGGAGCCCGGAGGCGGATGGGCGGGCCGTGACCGGTTCGGCCGAAACGGCCACGGCCGCGCGCAGGCTCGTGCCGGCAGGCCGGCGCTGACCCCGCTCGCCGCGCTACGTCTTGAGGTTTTCGAGAGAAACCTGCGATCAGTCCTCGAGATCGGTATCGAGGATCGCCATCGAGAAGTTGTAGGAGCGATCGCCGTCCTCATCGTCGACCGACAGCACGCCGATGAACTCCTCGCCGAGATAGACCTCCGCGGAATCCGTCTTCTTGGGACGGCCGACGAGACGGAGGGAGTGGTTGGCGAACTTGCGGCGAAGGTAACCCTCCACCTTCGCCATTTCGGACTTGTTCACGCTGGCCTCTTCGCGTTTGCCGTGAGGACGTCCCGGCCGCGCGGCGGGCGAGCCCGAGCGCGGGCGGCCGGGAGATGGGCATCCGCCTTGCCATGCGGGGGCCGGCGGGGCAAGCGCCGGAACGCACGCAGGTCAGATGCCGTCCATCGCGTGGACGAAGTGGTCGAAGCCGATCAGCTGGTCCATCGCCCGGGCGGGATCCGAGCAGCCCGCCGAGCCCACCACGCGCGCCGGCACGCCGACCACCGTGGTGGAGGGTGGCACCGCGTGGAGCACCACCGAGCCGGCCGCGACCCGGGCGCAGGCTCCGACCTCGATGTTGCCGAGGATCTTGGCGCCCGCTCCGATCATCACGCCGTGGCGGATCTTCGGATGCCGGTCACCACCATGCTTGCCGGTGCCTCCGAGGGTGACCGCGTGGAGGATCGAGACATCGTCCTCGATCACCGCCGTCGAGCCGACGACGAGCCCGGTGGCGTGGTCGAGGAAGATGCCGCGCCCGATCTGGGCAGCCGGATGGATGTCGGTCTGGAAGACCTCGGAGGACCGGCTCTGCAGGTAGAGGGCGAGGTCGCGGCGCCCGCGGGACCAGAGCCAGTTGCCCAGGCGGTGAGCCTGGATGGCGTGGAAGCCCTTGAAGTAGAGCATCGGCTCGAGAGCGCGGGTCGTGGCCGGATCGCGGTCGATCACCGCGCCGATATCGGCCCGGAAGGCCTGGCCGATGCGGGGATCGTCCGCCACGGCCTCGGCGAAGCTCTGGGCGATCAGGTCGGCCGAGAGGGCCGGGTGGCCGAGCCGCGAGGCGACCCGATGGGACACCGCAGATTCGAGCGAGCCGTGGTTGAGGACCGTGGCGACGATGAAGGAGGCGAGGCGTGGCTCGTCGCGCACCACCACCTCGGCTTCCTGGCGCAGCCGCCGCCAGACCGGATCGACCACTCCGGCGATCGCATCCTGGCGAGAGTGGGAGGGGGACGAGGTGGACGACATCGATCTTCTCCTCGGCAGGAGGGATCCGGCCGCATCGTTGCGCACACCCCCCATACTTCAAGCGGAATCCTCCGCATAGGCTGGGGACACGGCCGGCCCCCGGCAAGGGGGGCTCCGTCGCCCCCGCCCTGCTCCGCGCGGGAGGGTCCGTCAGCGGCGCTGCCGCAGGCCGAAATGTCCTTCGACGAGGCCCGTCAGGCGCCCGGCGGTCTCCGCCACCGTGAGGTCGGCGGTGTCGAGCACGCCGCGGGCCCGGGCGTAGAGCGGTTCGCGGCTCATCAGCACGGCCCGCAATTCGTGCAGGGCGCGGTCGTTGTCGGGCAGGCGCGCCGGCGCGACGCCGAGCGCCGTCTGCTCGCGCACGCGGCGCAGATGCTCCTCCGGCCGCGCCTTCAGCCACACCGTGTAGAAGGAGGACAGGAGGAGATCGAGGGTGAGCGGCTCGGCGACGATGCTGCCGCCGGTTGCGAGAACCAGCGGGCCTTCGTCGACGGCGAAGCGGCGCAGGGCGGTCTGTTCGAGGCGCCGGTAGCCCTCCTGGCCGTAGATCGCGAAGATCTCCGCCACCGAGAGGCCGTTCTCGCGCTCGATCTCGCGGTTGAGCTCGACGAAGCGCCAGCCGAGCCGCTCGGCGAGGATGCGCCCGAGGGTGGACTTGCCCGCCCCGCGCAGGCCGATCAGCGCGACCCGGAGGGGACCGGCCTCGCCGGCCTGCGTGCCGCCGACGCCCGAGAGGATGCGCTTGGCCTCGGCCACCTGCGCGGGGCCTGCGGTCTGCAGCAGGTCGCGCACCACCGGCCAGTCCGGCGAGCTGTCGACGGGGGCGATCAGATCCTCCAGCCGCACGCCCATGGCGTTCGCCACCCGGCGCAGCAGGATGATCGAGACGTTGCCCTGCCCGGTCTCCAGCTGCGCGATGTAGCGCTCGGACAGGCCGGAGGTCTGCGACAGCATCTTGCGGGACATGGCGCGCACGGCGCGGGCCGTGCGCACGCGCTGGCCGAGTTCGGCGAGAAAGCGGCTCTCGGCGTCCTCGCCCGTGCCTTGCACGGTGCCGTGCACCGAACGGTCCTGGATCGCGCCGCTCGCGGCGGCCTGCGGATCGGAGGAGGAACGCGCGAGAGTGTGGGAGGGACCAGAGGGCATCGCCTTGCAAACTCATGAGAGGGCTCGGACCCGCCACCCGACGGACCTTAGGGTCGGGCGGCCCTGACCGGCCGAACCATCTGATTACCGCATAGGGAGCGGGCTGGCGACAGGTCGTGTTGCATCGCACACCGGCGAACGGACCTGCGATCCGGGCCGCAGCCGCCCCGCACGCGCAAGAACCGGGCCGGCGCAGGGGCGTTCCGCCTCGCGGCCCTCACCCGACCCGCTCGATCGCCAGGGCGACCCCCTGCCCCACCCCGACGCACATCGTGGCGAGCCCGAGCCGCCCGCCGCGTCGCGCGAGTTCGCGCGCCACCGCCCCGGCGATGCGGGCCCCCGACATGCCGAGCGGGTGGCCCAGCGCGATGGCGCCACCATGCGGATTGACGTGCTCGGCGTCGTCCGGAAGGCCGAGGCCCCGCAGGCAGGCGAGGGATTGCGAGGCGAAGGCCTCGTTGAGTTCGATCGCGTCGAAATCCGAGGGCGTCACCCCGAGCCGCTCGCAGAGCGCCCGGACGGCCGGAATCGGCCCGATCCCCATCACGCGGGGCGGCACCCCCGCGGAGGCGAGCCCGAGCACGCGGGCGCGGGGCGTGAGGCCGTGCCGCTCGACCGCCGCGGCGCTCGCCAGCACCAGCGCCGCCGCGCCGTCGTTGACGCCGGACGCGTTGCCCGCCGTGACGGTGCCGTCCCGGCGCACGAAGGGCTTGAGCTTGGCGAGTCCCTCCGCCGTGGTCTCGGGCCGCGGATGCTCGTCGCGGTCGACGCGGAGGTGATCACCCTTGCGGGTCGGGATCTCCACCGCGACGATCTCGTCCGCGAAGGTCCCGTCGGCCTGTGCCCGCCCCGCCCGCTGCTGGGAGCGCAGCGCGAAGGCATCCTGATCGGCACGGCTGACCTGATAATCCTCCGCGACGTTCTCGGCGGTCTCCGGCATCGAATCGATGCCGTACTGGTGCTTGAGCACCGGGTTGATGAAGCGCCAGCCGATCGTGGTGTCGTAGATCTCCGCCTGACGCTGCCACGCGCCCTCGCTCTTGCCCATCACGAAGGGCGCGCGCGTCATCGATTCGACGCCACCCGCCAGGGCGAGGTCGATGTCGCCGGCCCGGATCGCGCGGGCGGCGGCTCCCACCGCGTCGAGCCCCGACGCGCAGAGCCGGTTGACGGTCAGGGCCGGGACGCGCTCGGGCAAGCCCGCCAGCAGGAGCGCCATGCGGGCCACGTTGCGGTTGTCCTCGCCCGCTTGATTGGCGCAGCCGAGGACGACCTCGTCCACGCCCTCCTTGAGCGAGGGATGCCGGTGCAGGAGGGCTGCGAGCGGGATGGCCGCGAGATCGTCCGCCCGCACCGCCGCGAGCGCGCCGCCGTAGCGGCCGATCGGCGTGCGCACGAAATCGCAGATGTAGACGTCCCGCGTCTCGCCCATGAGGCCTCTCCCTGATCCTGACCGGCCGCGCTTTCGAAAATGCGGTACGGCGGATCATAGCGGCGTTCGACGGGGAACGGAAACCGGATCGGGAAAGCCGGGATGGCCCTTACTGGCTGACCGGAGCGGTCTCGGGCGCGGCAGAGGCGGTCATCGGCGCCGCGGGCGCGGGCTTCTTCGCGACGAAGTGGCGGAATTCCGGCGGCCGGCGCGGCGGCAGCGGGATCGAGATCCGCTCCGGCTCCGCCTCCACTGCCGCGGCCGGCGCCGCGGCGGCGACGGTGGTCACGGCCGGGGCCGCGGCTTGCGCCGACGCTGCCGCCTGGATCGTCGGCGCGGAGGCCTGCGGCGCTGCCGCGAGGCCGCCGCGCAGGCCATAGGTCGGCACCGGCAGCCCCGAGACCGGCGAGGCCGCCGCGAAGGCGAGCGCCGTGACCGGGGCCGGGCGCTCGGGCGGCAGCGGCACGTGCGTCATCGTCGGCGGGGCGGGCTGCGCCGGAGCGGCGGCGGGCGGCGTCTCGACGGCGGGGGCCGGGGCCGCCGCGCCCTGCGGCGGGATCGCGCTCGACAGGGCCGCGACGGAGGGATCCGCGGAGGCGGTGGCGACGGCGGCCGTCCGGGTGGGAGCGAAGATCTTGCCGAAGAACTGGTTGAGCGGATTGGCCGGAGCCTGGGCCGGCAGTTCCGGCGGCGGCTCGAGCTCCGCCACGTCGGTGCGGATGCCGGCGCGCTTGGCGGCGTAGTAGTAGCCCCGCGCGTAGTAGCTGTAAGCCTGCGCCTCGTTGCCCCGGGCGGTCTTGTAGGCGCCGGCGAGGTAGGCGACGCCGTAGGTGAGATTCACCCGCGCATCGAGCAGGCCCGAGGCCGGGCCGCTGTAGCCCAGGGCCCGCGCGGTGCCGTGCTTGATCTGCATCAGGCCGAGGGCCCCGCCCCGCCCGACGGCGCGCGGGTTGTAGCCGCTCTCGCGCTTCACCACGCGGTGGATGAAGCTCGCCGGGACGCCGTTCGCCCGCGCCTGGGCCTCGATCAGCGCATCGATGTTGTCGCGGGGGGTCTCCAGGGCCAGGGCCTGACCGGGCACCGCGACAGCAAGGATAGCGAGAGTGAGGCCTTGGCGCATGCACGGACCCATTGCTGGAGGGCATGTGCGCGAGCGCACACCCGGAGACGGCTGCCGTGGTCCGTTCCAAATGCGGCAGGAAAGAGACTTGGCAGTAACAGGCCGGGGAGAAACGGCAGCGCTCGCCCGGTTTCATCCCACGCTGTGGCTGCAGCAGCACAGACGGGCGTGCCGCAGGCGGAACGCCCGTCGAATCCTGTGATTAACGGCGTAAATCCTTGGGTTTAATCGTTTCTTATTGGGTCTGCGCCCGGCATCGCCGCCGAATGTGCGGCGGGGCCGGTCAGGCGCCCGGCCCCATCTGCGCGAGCCACGCGCCCTTGAAGCTGAAGACGGGATCGCCGTGCTGGTTCACGCCCGTCGCGGTATGGCCGACGAGCCCCCAGCCGGGACGGGACCGGGACGGGCGGGCCTCGGTGATCGTCGCGGCGTAGCGGATGGTGTCGCCGGCATAGACGGGCTTCAGCCATTCCAGGTCGCGGAAGCCCGGCGAGGGGCCGCTCGCCGCCACCGGCTCGCCCCGCTCCCGGGCCAGCGCGACGCCGCGCGTCCGCGCGGCGATCATGCGGTTCATCCAGGCGGCGGCGGTGTGCCAACCGGAGGCGCAAAGGCCGCCGAAATGGCTCGCCCGCGCCGCCGCCTCGTCGGTGTGGAAGGGCTGCGGGTCGAAGGCGCGCGCGAAGCGGAGGATCTCGTCGCGCGTGAAGTGGTAGCAGCCGAGATCATAGGTCGCTCCGATCGCCAGCGTCTCGACCGGCCCGGCCGGGAAGACCGCAGGCCGATCCTCGGCCGGGACGGGCGCGTCGGTCGCGGGCGGCATCGCGCGGGGCGGCAGCGGGGCGGCACCGCGGCGGCCGAACATCGCCCAGAAATCCTGGGTCATCACTCCGTCGCCCGCGCCGTTGGCGAGGTCGAGCCGGAAGCGCACGAAGCCGCGATCGGGCTTCGAGGCGGAGGGTCGGCTCTCGCGGACGGTGAGGCGCGAGGTGAGCCTGTCGCCGGGCCGGACCGGACGCAGCCAGCGCACCTCGTCGACCCCCGGTGCGCCCATCGAACTCGATTGCAGGATGAAGCTCTCGGCGACGAGCCGCATGCCCAGCGCACAGGTGTGCCAACCGGAGGCGATCAATTCACCGAGCAGGCTGCCACGGGCTGCCTCCTCGTCGAGATGGAACGGCTGTGGGTCGAAGGCGCGCGCGAAGCCGACGATGTCCTCGCGCGTGATCGTGACCGGACCGCCCGAGAGCGTGAAGCCGGGATCGAGATCTTCGAAATGATAGCGGATCATCGTGCGCAACCGGGCAGCCGGGACCGATGTTCCGGCTACCATCCGGCCGCGTCCGGAGCCAGCCTCAGTCGCAGGCGCCGCCCGCCTCGGACGGAGGCGCCGCCAGCCTCGGCCGAAAGCGCCGCCAGCCTCAGCCGAAGGCGCCGGCGGCCTTGTGCGCTTGGCGGATCGGCTCGGGCAGCCGGAACTTGGGCGAGCAGGCGAGGACGAGGGCGACGGCGCTCGGAATATCGGCGCGATGGCCGGGCGAGATGAAGAGCGGATGCGTGCCCGTGCGGGTGCGGACCACCGCCCCGATGGTCTCGCCCCGGTCGATCAGCGGCACCTGCGCGCCCTTCTCCTCCGGCAGCGGCGCATTGCGGCCGCAGAGGCGGGTCTTGCCGCAGCCGATCGTCGGCCGCTCCAGCCACAGGCCCATGTGGCAGGCGATGCCGATCCGCCGCGGATGGGCCGTGCCCATGCCGTCGAACAGGAAGACGTCGGGCTCGCTGGTGAGCCGCTCGAAGGCCTCCTCCAGCACCGGCCCCTCGCGGAAGCTGAGCAGGCCGGGCACGTAGGGAAACGGTGTCGGGCGCTCGACCGTCACCGTCTCGACCACGCGGAAATCCGGGAAGGTCGAGACCACCACGGCCGCGTGCGAGCGGTTCTCCTTCACGCTGACATCGACGCCCGCGACGACCCGCACGGCGGAGAGGTCGATCGGCCGGTCCGCGACCACCTCGCGGGCCAGCTGTCTTTGCAGGGCGACAGCCTCGGCTGGGGTGACGTCCCAGGCGTGGCGCGGATGAATCCTCATGGGCACACTTCGGGTTGCAGCATCGGGATGACATACCGCGCGGCACCGGCGTGAGAATGCCCCGGAGCCGGCGAACCCCGCTCAAACGCGTGCGGAATGGCCGGGCCTGCCCATCAGCCCATGCGCCGGCCTGCCCGACATCGAGCCGCAGACTTCGATGTGATCGAACCGGTGGACGTGTTTCGCAGTGCCCGCAATCGCGGTCGCGCCGTCGCTGGCTCGCACCGCATAGGTTCCCGAGTCGCCCTCCCGTCCCGACCGCAGCAATAGAGATTGTCGTCTTGCTTCCTTTTTCATGACATTCTCAAACCGACAAACCACGCCCCGGCGCAAAAACCTCCGACTCGGATCGAGACCGCACGGCCGGATTGGGCGGATGTCAAATTCGATGGCGAGCAATTTGGTCATCCTGCCGATCCGGCACGCCGTCACGTCGCCTGCCGCATTCCATAGACGGCATGAATGGCGAAGCCGGGACCGAGCCGGAAGACCACGCACGCCGCATCAATCTTGGCGTCCCGGTCATCGCACAGGAAACTTCGTATTTTCACCAGAGCATTCATGATGCCGACCCGATCGATGGCTTGCGACGCGATCGCGATACCGGGATCGGCATCATGAAGCTAAGAGAAGGAATTCGGCGCGACATATGAAGCTCATCCGGCGATCGCGTCGGCGCGGGGACCTCCACGAGGACGGCCCGGCGATTGCCGGGCGGAGGCCGGTCCCGGCTCTCCGGCACGCCCAGCGAAAAGCGCCTCTCACGCGCGTGAGAGGCGCTCGGTGAAGCCCGATGGATCTCGCGAGGCCGGCTTGCGGCCTCGCCGGTCAGTTCGCGAAGCGGAAATGCAGCACGTCGCCGTCCTGCACCAAGTAATCCTTGCCTTCGAGCCGCAGCTTGCCGGCCTCGCGGGCGCCCGCCTCGCCCTTCAGCGAGACGTAATCCGCGTAGGCAATGGTCTCGGCCCGGATGAACCCCTTCTCGAAGTCGGTATGGATCACGCCGGCCGCGGCGGGGGCGCGGGTGCCCTGGGTGATGGTCCAGGCCCGGGCTTCCTTGGGCCCCACCGTGAAGTAGGTGATGAGGCCGAGGAGGTCGTAGCCGGCGCGGATCACCCGGTTCAGACCGGGCTCCGTGAGGCCGATGGCGTCGAGGTACTCCGCCTGCTCGGTGGGCGGCAGCACGGCGATCTCGCTCTCGATCTTGGCCGAGACGGTGACCGCCTTGGCACCCTCGGCGGCGGCCCGCGCGAACACCGCCTGCGACTGGGCGTTGCCGCTCTCCGCCGAACCTTCCTCGACGTTGCAGACGTAGAGGACGGGCTTGGCCGTCATCAGGCCGAGCTGGGAGAACAGGCGCTCCTCCTCGGGCTTGCGCTCCACGAGGCGGGCCGGCTTGCCGTCGCGCAGGAGCGGCAGCGCGCGCTGCACGAGGTCGAGCACCTCCTTGGCCTCCTTGTCGGAGCCCTTGGCCTTCTTCTCGAGAGCGGTGAGGCGCTTCTCCAGGCTGTCCAGATCGGCGAGCATCAGCTCGGTCTCGATCGTCTCGATATCGGCGATCGGATCGATCTTGCCCTCGACATGGGTGACGTCGCCGTCCTCGAAGCAGCGCACCACGTGGGCGATGGCATCGACCTCACGGATGTTGGCGAGGAACTGGTTGCCGAGCCCCTCCCCCTTCGAGGCGCCGCGCACGAGGCCGGCGATGTCCACGAAGGTCAGGCGCGTGGGGATGATCTCGCGCGAGCCGGCGATGCGGGCGAGGTCGTCGAGGCGCGGATCGGGCACCGCCACCTCGCCGACATTCGGCTCGATGGTGCAGAAGGGATAGTTCGCCGCCTGGGCGGCCGCCGTCTGCGTCAGCGCGTTGAAGAGCGTCGACTTGCCGACGTTCGGCAGGCCGACGATGCCGCATTTGAAGCCCATCGGTTCATCCTCGTGGCGGGGAGCGGCCGGCCACCGGCGCATCCTCCCGGATTGTGGTCTGGGGCGGTCGGGTCAAGCCTGCTTGTCACCGACGCGCTTCACCTCGTCCCAGCCCCGGCCCTGGAGGGCGAGGTGGACCTTGTTCTGGAAATTCGCGTCCTCGCCCGCGGCGAGGACGGCCGCGTGATCGGCGATCGCGTCGCAGAGATCGTCGACCCAGGGCCGCTCGGCCTTGGCGAAATCGTTGAGCACGTAGGCGTGCACCAGCGCCTTGTCGCCCGGATGCCCGATGCCGAGGCGCACGCGCCAATACTCGTTGCCGCAGAGCGCCGTGATCGAGCGCAGGCCGTTGTGCCCGGCATTGCCGCCGCCGCGCTTCACCCGCAGCTTGGCGGGGGCGAGGTCGAGTTCGTCGTGGAACACCACCACGTCCTCGAGGGCGATCTTGTAGAAGCGCTGCGCCTCCGCGACCGCCCGGCCGGACTCGTTCATGTAGGTCTCGGGCTTGAGCAGCAGCACGCGCTCCGTGCCGAGAACGGCCTCGCTCGCCTCGCCCTGGAACTTGCGGCGCCAGGGGGCGGCGCGGTGGCGGCGCGCGACGGCGTCGAGCGCCATGAAGCCGATATTGTGCCGGTTGCCCGCGTAGCGGGACCCGGGATTGCCGAGGCCGACGAACAGCCGCATGCCGGATCAACGCTCCCCGAACGGAAAAACGCCCCGGCCGTGAGCCGGGGCGCTGGGACTGGAGGGCAGCCGAGCCGCGGGGCTCAGCCCTCCTTGGTGGCCTCGGCGGCCGACTCGGCCCGGGCGGCCTCGGCCACCGCAGCCGCCTCGGCCTCGGCCTCGGCGCCGAGGATGGTCGGCGGCACGATGGTCGCAACCGTGTCGGACGCATCGAGCGCGAGGCTGGCGCCGGCCGGCAGCACGAGATCGGAGACGTGGATGGTGTCGCCGATGTCCTTGCCGGTCAGGTCGACGTCGATCGCGTCGGGGATCGCGTCGGGCGACACTTCGAGGGCCACCGTGTGGTGGACGATGTTGAGCGTGCCGCTCTTCTGCTTCAGGCCCGGCGCGGCGTCCTGGTTGACGAAGTGCACCGGCACCTCGACCGCGACGCTCTGGCCGGCCGTCACGCGCAGGAAATCGACGTGCAGCGGGAAGTCCTTGACCGGATCGAGCTGGTAGTCGCGCGGGATCGCCCGGATCTTCCGGCCCCCGACCGAGATCTCGAACACGGTGGTCAGGAAGCCGCCGCCGTAGATCAGGTGGTGGGTCTGGTTCGCATCGAGCGAGATCGACTGCGGCGACTGGTTGCCCCCGTAGATGACGGCGGGTACTCGACCCTGGCGACGAACGGCCCGGGCGGCCCCCTTGCCGACCCGGTCGCGTGCCACGGCCTCAAGCGGCTTCACGGCGCTCATGGCGTGATCCTTCAGATTGTGTGAGTGGCTCAAACGCCGAAGGCCGCCCCGATGGAGAGCGGCCTTGTGAACCGACGTCGCCGCGCCCCGGCCTCCAAGGGTGTCCGGCTGCGCGGGCGGGCTTATAGCGCCGCCCCTCCGCGAAGGCAAGGATCGGGCAAGGATCGTGCGGCATCGGCCCGGCCGGCCTCCCGGGAGAGGTCCCCGGTCGCGGAAAGCCTTCTCAAACCATGGCGGGCGCCCACCCCCGCCCCTGCGGCATCGCCACGCCGAGTCCTTAAGCATGGCCGGCAGAGGATGGGCGCCCCGACGAGGAAACGGCGATGACGAGTCCGCTGCGCTGGGCGCTCGGTGTTCTGGTGGTGTCCGCCTGCCTCGGCAGCAGCGTCGTCGAGCGCTTCGCCGCGGCCCTGCCGCGCGAGCGGCCGGACACCGCGGTCCTGGCCGCCGCCCCGGATTCCGCAGCGGGCGGCCCCGCCAGCGTCGTCCTGCAACCGGACTGGAACGGCCACTACGCCGTGCATCCCCGCGTGGCGGGACGCCGGGTGCGCATGCTGGTCGATACGGGTGCGACGCTCTGCGCCTTCACCCAGGAGGATGCGGAACAGGCCGGCATCCGGGTGAGCGAGCGGGATTTCCGGCAGCCGATGCACACCGCCAACGGTGTCGTGAACGCCGCCGCGGTGCGGATCGGCGAGATGCGGATCGAGGGAATCACGGTCCGCGACGTCGAAGCGGTGGTCCTGCCGCGCGGCCGGCTCCAGACGAGCCTGCTCGGCATGTCGTTCCTGCGCCGGCTGCGCGGCTTCGAGGTCGCGGGCGGGCGCCTCACCCTGCGCGGCTGACCGGAAGCGGATTACCTCGGCGGGATCACTTCGGCCCGATTACGCGGGGATGGCGAGATTACTTGGGGGAGAATTACTTGGGGGAGAATTACTTGGGGGTGGCGAGGCTGTTGCGCTGGCCCGCCTGGGTGCTGACCTCGCTGAAGTAGCGCTGGGCGTCGCCGAGCTGAACGGAGGGCTGGCAGGCCGGAGTGCAGGAATAGGATTCGCGCTCCAGGCCGCGCTGCACCGTCACCACGGACGAGTTCGCCGCCTGCACGCTGATGAAGGATTCCGCCAGCATCGTCCCGGCCGCGTCGAGCGCGATCAGGTTGGTGCTGCCGAAGCTCTTTCCCGTGAGGACGACGATGCCGTTCCGTTGCAGCGAGACGTCCGCGATGATCGGATTGCCGACCACCACCGTCGCCGTGCGGTCGGGCAGCCGGATGATCTTCGCGTTGTCCACCGAGACCACGACCACGGACGAATCGGTCTCGGCGGCGCGCCCGGCGCCCGGGGCGCAGGCCAGCGCCGCGAGAAGCAGCGCGGCGGCGCTCGACGGAGCGCGCGGTCGTGCGGTCTGCGGACGCATCGTATCGGGCCTCGGGCGGTCAAAGGGCGGTCGCATCATAGGGGCAGGGATGGTTGAGGAAGTGCTAACCCGCTCTCCGCTCGCTCAAATCGGGCGAAGGCCGGCAGCGGACGCAGAATCCGCGCTCGTCGGCCTCATCCTTCATTAACCAATCGCCCCGCTCCGCCTTGAATGGGCCGCGGCGACGATCGCTTTAACTCAACCTCAACGGGACCCGACTTAGCGTCTCGTCAGTTCCGCTCGGCGGTGAGACGCAGGTCGAGGGAATGTACCGGCAAAGAGGTCAAGGAACAGGGCCATGAAGACCATGCTGAAGCGTTTCGCCAAGGACGAGAGCGGCGCCACCGCCATCGAGTACGGACTGCTCGCCACCCTCATCGCCGTGGCGCTGATCACCGCCGCGAACACGGTCGGCACCAACCTCAACTCGATGTTCATGAAGGTCGCCGGCAACCTCAAGTGACGGCTACGGGCCGGCCCCCAGGCGGCGGCCGTCTCGCCCTCATCCCCGGCGACGGAGATCGGATCATCCGCGTGGACCGCGAGTGATCCGGTCGCCCGGCGCGTCGGCCGCTTCGGGGGCCCGTCACCGACGACCCCGCCGCGTTCCGCGCCTGCCGCCGGATGGCGCGGCACCCTTGGACCACGCGCGAGCCCCGACGGCATGGCCAGCATCGCCCTCCTCGTCGTCTTCCCGTTCGTCATGGCCTACGCGGCCGCGAGCGACCTCCTGACGATGACGATCCCCAACGCCCTCTCGCTGATCCTCGTCGCGGCGTTCCCGGCCGCCGCGCTGGCGCTCGGGCTGTCATGGGGCGAGGTCGGGCTCCATCTCGGGGCCGGAGCGCTGACGCTCGCCCTGACCTTCACGCTGTTCGCCCTGGGCCTGATCGGCGGCGGCGATGCCAAGCTCGCGGCGGCCACCGCCCTGTGGCTCGGCTTCGAGCCGCTGGCGGATTACGTGGTGGTGGCCTCCCTGGCGGGCGGCCTGCTCACGCTGCTGATCCTCCAGGCGCGGATCTATCCCCTGCCCCGCATCGCCCTGTCGTGGCCCTGGGCCCTGCGCCTGCACGATCGCCGCACTGGCGTGCCCTACGGCATCGCGCTGGCCATCGCGGCCCTGATCGTCTGCCCGGCGGCGCCGATGTGGCGGCCGCTGCTCGGAAGCTGAACAGGACCGTACCCGGATCCTCGATCCTGCGGCCGATGCCGCGGGGCGGATCGTGGAACAGGGCCGCCAAGCGGTCGGCAGGAAACGGTTAACCTTAATTTGAGGAATGGATGGTCACCTGGGCGGGACGACGGCGCCGTGCCGTCCGCGTCCGTTCCGGTTCGTCCATGAACTCTTCCCGCGCCCTCCTCATCGGCGTCGCCGCCGTTACCGGCCTGGCGGCGTTCTACATGATGAGCGGCAGCCCACCGCTCCCTCCGCCGGCGCCGATGCCCGCGGCCCCGGTGGCCGCCGAAACGGCCGAGGTGCTGGTGGCGGCGGCCGACCTGCCGATGGGACAGATCCTCAAGCCCGCGGATCTGCGCTGGCAGGCTTGGCCGAAGACGGCCCTCAACGACGGCTTCGTCCAGCGCGAGCAGAACCCGAAGGCGCTCGACGAGACGGTCGGCTCCTTCGTGCGCAACCCGTTCCTCGGCGGCGAGCCGATCCGGCGCGAGAAGCTGATCAAGGCCAACGGCAGCGGCTTCCTCTCGGCGATCCTGCCCTCGGGCATGCGCGCCGTCGCCATCTCCATCGATTCGCGCGGCAGCAACACCGCGGGCGGGTTCATCCTGCCGAACGACCGCGTCGACGTGCTGCGCACCGCCCGCGACGAGGAAGCCTCCCGCGCCACCTCCGCCGAGGTCCAGACCGCCGGGACGATCCTGCAGAACGTGCGGGTGCTGGCGGTCGGGCAGACGATCCAGGAGCGCAACGGCGAGCGCGTGGTCACCGGCGACACCGCGACGCTCGAACTGACCCCCGCCCAAGCCGAGCAGATCACCCTCGCCCAGAAGACCGGCCAGCTCTCCCTCGCCCTGCGCAGCCTCTCGGACGCCAGTCAGGCGCCGCCCGAGAGTCCCGAGACCCCGAGGGAAGCCGGCCTGACCGTGGTCCGTTACGGCGTCTCCAACCAAGCGCCCCGCCGGTGAGCCGCAGACCTGTGAGCCGCGCCGAGAAAGCCCGCGTCATGACGAGATTTCCCTTCCTCCGGCCGCTCCACGCCTGCATCGCGGCCGGGCTCCTCGCGGCCGCCCCCGGGACGGCGAGCCAGGCGGCGCCCGGTCCCGCGCCGCAGCGCGCCCCGGCGATGCCGGCCCCCGTGCTGTCGGTCGGGCCGCAGGAGGCGGACATCGCCCGGCGCGTCGACCTCACGCAGGGGCGCTCCCTGGTGGTCGATCTGCCGCGCGACGCCAAGGAGGTCTTCGTCGCCAACCCGAAGGTCGCCAACGCCGTCGTGCGCTCGACCCGCAAGGTCTTCATCATCGGCGTCGAGAACGGCGCCACCTCGATCTTCGTGATGGATGCCGAGGGGCGCCAGATCGCCTCCCTCGACGTGACGGTGGGCCGCGACCTCAACGTCCTGCGCCAGACCCTCGCCACCAGCCTTCCCGCCGCGCGGCTCGACGTCCGCGCGGCCGGGGATTCGGTGCTGCTCTCGGGCACGGTCAATTCCGCGGCGGAGGCGCAGCAGGCGATCGACGTCGCGAACGCCTTCGTGGGGATCGGCGGCGGCGGCACGCCGGCCCGCGGCACGGTGATCAACAACATCACCATCCGCGGCAAGGATCAGGTGATGCTGCGCGTCACCGTGGTCGAAGTGTCCCGCTCGGTGCTGAAGCAGTTCGGCGTCAACCTGAGCGGCGGCTGGTCGAACCTCGATTTCACCAACGTGGCGCCGCTCGCCCTCAACGGCGGGCGCTTCCCGAGCGGGAACGCCATCACCGGCACCGTCAATTTCGGGGGCGGCGCCTCCCTCAAGGCCACTCTGAAGGCCTTCGAGCAGGCGGGCGTGTCGCGCATCCTCGCCGAGCCGACCCTGACGGCGATCTCGGGCGAGGCCGCCAAGTTCACGGCGGGCGGCCAGCTCCCCGTCCCGGGGAGCCTCGCCTGCTCGGCCGCCACGACGGGCTCGCAGGTCTGCACGCCGAGCGTCACCTTCAAGCCCTACGGCGTCAGCCTCACCTTCACGCCCGTCGTCCTGTCGGAAAACCGGATCTCGATCCGGGTCGGGACCGACGTCACCGAGATCGACCAGCAGAACACGCTGAACATCAACTTCAGCGGCGAGACGACGGCGATCCCGGGCTTCACCGTCCGCAACTCCGAGACCACGGTGGAACTCGCCTCCGGCGCCACGATGATGACGGCGGGTCTGATCCAGCAGCGCAACCGCGCGGCCATCACGGGCCTGCCGGCGCTGATGAACCTGCCGGTCCTGGGCGCCCTGTTCCGCTCGCGCGACTACCAGCGCGACGAGACCGAGCTGATGATCATGGTGACGCCCTTCATCGCCAAGCCGATGGACCCGGCCGAGATCAAGCGGCCCGACGACGGCTTCGTCGAGGCGACGGACGGCCAGGCGGTCCTGCTCGGGCGCTTCAACCGGCTCTACGGCGTGGTCGGCGCCGCGCCCCTCGCCGCGAAGGCCTATCACGGCCGCTTCGGCTTCATCACCGACTAGCGTCCGTCCAGCCCCCCTCGCCCGCCCTCTCGCCCCCGACACCACGGACGCCCGCGATGATCCGCACCCTGCGCAAAGTCTCCAGGCCCGCCGTGCGCGCCGCCGGCATCGGAGCGCTCGCGCTGTCGCTCGGCGCCTGCGTCGGCAACCGCGCCGCCACCACCGGGTCGATCTACCCCTCCTCCGTGGCGGCCCGTCACCCGATCGTCCTCGCCGACGCGCCGCGCTCCCTCGACGTCTTCGTGACCGGCATCGGCCACATCGACCCGCGCCAAGCCGACGACGTCGACGCCTTCCTGCTCGAATACCGCCGCTACGGCCGCGGCGTCCTGGTGATCGAGGTGCCGCGCGGCGCGCAGGTGCCCGGCCCCGCCGTCGCCCGCACGGCCGCCTCCCTGCGCGAGCGGGCGGTGAGCCGGGGCGTCCCGGCGCGGGAACTCGTCGTCGCGCCCTACGCGGTGGCCAACCCCGCGGTGACGGCGCCGGTGCGGCTGAGCTTCCAGCGCATGCAGGCCAAGGTGAGCGGCGCCTGCGGGCTGTGGCCCCAGGATCTCGGGGTGAGCGATGCCGGCTTCGACCTGCGCAACGAGTCGCCCTGGAACTACGGCTGCTCCACGCGCTCGAACTTCGCGAGCCAAGTCGCCGACCCGGTCGATCTGGTGCGCGGCCGCCAGGAGGGCCGCATCGACACGGTGACGCGCACGCAGAACATCGAGAGCCTGCGCACCGGCAAGGATCCGTCAACCACTTGGAAGCAGGATGGGCAGGCCAGCGTGAGGTCGCAGGTCGGGCAGTGACTCGCGGGGATCCGGTGCCGCGCCGGCACCGCCGTCGCCTGCAACACAGGAACCAGCAACACCTGGGCCAGGATTACCTGGGGGAAGTCCGCGAGCCGCTCCATGCCTGACAGAACCGACCCGGCCGAACGGGTGATCGCCCCGGTTCCCCGCATCACGATCCAGGCCTTCTGCGAGACCCCGGACGTCGCTGCCGTGATCGAGAGCGCGGCCGAGGACCGCCGGATGCAGAAGGCGCATCTGAAGGTCCAGATGGGCGGCACGGCCGCCGCCACCGAGGCCTTCCGCAGCGCGCCGACCCCGAACGTGCTGCTGATCGAGATGCATGGCGGCAAGACGAGCCCGATCGCCCAGCTCGACAGCCTCGCCGAGGTCTGCGATTCGGGCACCAAGGTGGTGGTGATCGGCCACATCAACGACGTCTTGCTCTACCGGGACTTCATCCGGCGCGGGGTGAGCGAGTACCTGATCGCCCCGGTCGATCCGGTGACGGTGATCGGCGCGATCTCCGACCTCTTCGCCGAGCCCGGCGCCGACCCGCTCGGCCGGACCGTCGCGGTCGTCGGGGCGAAGGGCGGCGTCGGCGCCTCGACGCTGGCCCACAACCTCGCCTGGGCGATCGCCCGCGACCATGCCACCTCGACGGTGATCGCGGATCTCGACGTCGCCTTCGGCACGGCCGGGCTCAACTTCAACCAGGACCCGCCCCAGGGCATCGCCGAGGCGCTGTTCGCGCCCGAGCGCATCGACGCGAACTTCGTCGACCGCCTGCTGTCGAAATGCACCGACAACCTGAGCCTGCTCGCGGCGCCGGCGACGCTCGACCGCACCAACGATTTCGGCGAGGGCGCCTTCGACGGGCTCGTCGACATCCTGCGCGGGATGGTGCCCTGCATCGTCCTCGACGTGCCGCATGTCTGGACGGCCTGGAGCCGCAAGACGGTGATCGGCGCCGACGAGATCCTGATCGTGGCGGCCCCCGAACTCGCCTCCCTGCGCAACGCCCGCAACCTGTTCGATCTGCTGCGCCAGTCCCGGCCCAACGACCGGGCGCCGCGCCTCGTGCTCAACCAGGTCGGCATGCCCAAGCGGCCGGAGATCGCCGCGGCCGAGTTCGCCAAGGCCCTCGACGTCACCGCGGCGGCCGTGGTGCCGTTCGATCCCGCCCTGTTCGGTGCCGCCGCCAATAACGGCCAGATGCTGGCCGAGGTGCAGGCCGGCAGCCGGGTCACCGACATCCTCGCCGATCTCGCGGGCACGGTGACCGGGCGCGCCGAGACCAAGAAGACCCGTCCGACGCTGCTGGAGCCGCTCCTCGCCAAGCTCGCGCGGCGCAAGGCCTCCTGAGCTCCCCGGGCGGCGGGGGCATTCCGGGGGCCGGACGAGGCCGTGATCCCGTGCCGGTCGTGGCGGGTCGCGGAGGACCGGGCACGACCGAAGCGAAGGTGTCGCAGGACCCATGTTCGGCAGGAGACCCGGAGCGACGGCCCCCAAGCCCGCGGCTGCGCCCGCCGCGCCCGCTCCGCAGGCGGCGATCGCGCCCGTCCTTCAGGACGCGAGCCCGCCGCGCGCGGAGGCGCAGCGCTCGGTCGCGGTGACCGTGGAGGCGGCCCGCTCGGAGGAATACTACCGCACGAAGAGCATGATCTTCGGGGCGCTGATCGAGGCGATCGATCTCGCGCAGCTCGCGCGGCTCGAGGCGGATGCCGCCCGGGAGGAGATCCGCGACATCGTCACGGAGATCATCGGTCTCAAGAGCGTCGTGATGTCGATCGCCGAGCAGGAGGATCTGCTCGACGACATCTGCAACGACGTGCTCGGCTACGGGCCGCTGGAACCGCTCCTCGGCCGCGACGACATCGCCGACGTGATGGTGAACGGCGCGAACCGCACCTACATCGAGGTCGCGGGCAAGATCCAGCTGACCAACGTGCGCTTCCGCGACAACCAGCAGCTGATGAACATCTGCCAGCGGATCGTCAGCCAGGTCGGCCGCCGGGTCGACGAATCCTCCCCGATCTGCGACGCGCGCCTGCCCGACGGCTCGCGCGTCAACGTCATCGCCCCGCCGCTCGCCATCGACGGGCCGGCGCTGACCATCCGCAAGTTCAAGAAGGACAAGCTCACCCTCGACCAGCTTGTGCGCTTCGGCTCGATCTCGCCCGAGGGTGCCAAGATCCTGCAGATCATCGGGCGGGTGCGCTGCAACGTGGTGGTGTCGGGGGGCACGGGCTCCGGCAAGACCACCCTGCTCAACTGCCTGACGCGCTACATCGAGGACGACGAGCGCATCATCACCTGCGAGGACGCGGCGGAGCTGCAGCTCCAGCAGCCCCACGTGGTGCGCCTGGAAACCCGCCCGCCGAATCTCGAAGGGCAGGGCCAGATCACCATGCGCGACCTGATCAAGAACTGCCTGCGCATGCGGCCCGAGCGGATCATCGTCGGCGAGGTGCGCGGACCGGAGGCCTTCGACCTCCTGCAGGCCATGAATACCGGGCACGACGGCTCGATGGGCACGCTGCACGCGAATTCCCCGCGCGAATGCCTGTCGCGCATCGAATCGATGATCTCGATGGGCGGCTACTCGCTTCCCTCCAAGACCATCCGCGAGATGATCGCGGGCTCCATCGACGTCATCGTCCAGGCCGCGCGCCTGCGCGACGGTTCGCGCCGCATCACGCATATCAGCGAGGTGATGGGCATGGAGGGCGACGTCATCATCACCCAGGACCTGTTCGTCTACGAGGTCACCGGCGAGGACGCGAACGGCCGGCTCGTCGGCCGCCACCGCTCGACCGGGATCGGCCGGCCGCGCTTCTGGGACCGCGCGCGCTATTACGGCGAGGATCGGGCCCTCGCGGCGGCGCTCGACGCGGCGGAGACGACCGAGGCGGGAGAGCTGGCGTGACCGGCCTCGAATCCCTCGCCGTCCCGGCCCTCCTCGCCCTGGCGGCGGCCTGCATCGTCTCCGCGGTCATCCTGCCGATGCTGCCCGGCCAGGCGCGAGCGACCAAGCGGCAGAAGGCGATCGTCGGGCGGCGCCCGGCCAGCGAGCGGATCCAGACCACCAGCCGGCGCGATCAGGTCGCCAAGAGCCTCAAGGACTTGGAGAACAAGGAGAAGAAGGCGCGGCCGAGCCTGGAGCTGCGCCTGACCCAGGCCGGCCTGACGATCTCGCCGACGCAGTTCCACCTCTTCAGCGGGCTCGCCGCCGGCCTGACCGCCGTCATGATCCTGCTGCTCACCGGGCATCTGCTGCTGGTCGCCGGGGCGGCCTTCGCGGTCGGCCTCGGCGCGCCGCAATGGCTGCTGCGCTACCTGCGCAAGCGCCGCATGAACCGCTTCGTCCTGGAACTGCCCAACGCCATGGACGTGATCGTGCGCGGCATCCGGTCCGGCCTGCCGATCGGCGACTGCCTGCGCATCATCGCCCGGGAATCGCCCGAGCCGGTCAAGACCGAGTTCCGCGTGCTCGTGGAATCGCAGGCGGTGGGCGTGTCGCTCACCGAGGCCGCCACCCGGCTCTACGACCGCATGCCGGTCCCGGAGGCGAACTTCTTCGCGATCGTGATCGGCATCCAGACCAAATCGGGCGGCAACCTGTCGGAGGCGCTGAGCAATCTCTCGAAGGTGCTGCGCGACCGCCGCCGCATGGTCGACAAGGTCAGCGCGATGAGCATGGAGGCGCGCGCCTCGGCGGCGATCATCGCCTCGCTGCCCTTCATCGTCGCGGTCCTCTGCTACCTGTCGAGCCCCGACTACATCGCGCTGCTCTGGACGACGCAGGTCGGCCAGATCGCCGTGGCGGCCTCCGGCCTGTGGATGCTCCTCGGCGTGCTCGTGATGAAGCGGATGATCACCTTCGAAATCTAGAGGCGGAACGGCCGATCCGAGCCGGCGCGCCGGCCGGGCCCGTCGCGCCGTCCTGCGGGAAGCCGGATGATGGACCTTCTGTTCACCCTCGTGGAGCCGCGGTCCCTCGGCTCGGTCCTGGCCGCGGTGGCGGCCGCGGCCACCGCCTACACGCTGCTGCAGCCCTTCCTCGAACCGGACCGCCTCGCGCGGCGGATGAGGAGCGTCGGCGAGGAACGCGACCGCATCCGCCTGCGCGAGCGCGACAGGCTGCATCAGCGCGTCAACCTCCGCCAGCAGCCCAAGGCCTACATGAGGCGCGTGGTCGAGCGCTTCCGGCTCGACAACTGGCTCGCCGCCGACGATGCCAAGAACCGGCTGATGATGGCCGGCTACCGCGGCCCGCAGGCCGAGACCGCCTTCCTGTTCTTCCGGCTCGTCATGCCGGCCGGCTTCCTCGTGTTCTCGGTCTTCTACCTCTTCGTGCTGCGCGTGCTGAACCAGCCCTTCTCCGTCCGGCTGATGATCGTGGTCGCGGCCGTCTACGCGGGCATCAAGGCGCCCGAGGTCTTCCTGAGGAACCAGACCGCCAAGCGGCAGGCGGAGATCAAGAAGAACTGGCCGGACGCGCTCGATCTGCTGCTGATCTGCGTGGAATCGGGCATGGCCGTCGAGCACTCGTTCCGCCGGGTGAGCGTCGAGATGGCCAACCAGTGCATCGTTCTCGCCGAGGAGCTGGCGCTCACCACGGCCGAGCTGTCCTATCTCTCGGACCGGCGGATCGCCTACGAGAACCTCGCCCTGCGCACCGGGCTCGATTTGGTGAAGGCGGTCTGCACGGCCCTGGTCCAGGCGGAACGCTACGGCACGCCGATCGGCCAGGCCCTGCGCGTGCTCGCCCAGGAGAGCCGCGACCAGCGCCTGAACGAGGCGGAGAAGAAGGCCGCCGCCCTGCCGCCGAAGCTCACCGTGCCGATGATCCTGTTCTTCCTGCCGGTGCTGTTCGTGGTGATCCTCACCCCCGCGATGGTGCAGATCATGGCCAACCGCTGATGCGGGCAGCGGATTCAGGTTTCGGGTCGTGAGCATCCCCGTCGGAGACGGGTGAATCCGCTCAGCCCGAACGGGAAAGGGTGCCCCTCATACGGTTTCCGGATGATCGCTTCGCGATGCGGAAACCGGCCTCGCTCAGGCGCCGCGCGGGCTCGTGATACGGTTTCCGAAAGTGATCGTCCGGAAACCGTATCACACGCGGCAGTCGGCTTCGGAACGGCGGCCGGCTCTCATCCGGCGGAAGCCCGCGCGGCCGCCGGACCGGCCGCGCTACTTGATCTCCGCGCAGGCGATGCGCCCGCCGGCATTGCCGATCGGCTGGCTCGCGTGGTCGTCCTCGCCCGCATGGATCACCAGGGCCGAACCGTCCGCGTCCTTGAGTCCGCCCTCCCCCGTCAGCGGGGTCTCGCTCGACACCTCGGCATTCACCGAGCCGTCCGCGTTGGCGAAGACGTTCGGCAGGTCGCCCTCGTCCGGGCCGTCCGGGTTGAGCAGGCCGTGCTTGCTGGAATCGTGGTTCACGTGCCCCTTGGACATCTCGAACTTCACGGTGTCGGAGCAGTTCGCCACCGCGTGGAAGTGGATGCCGTGCCAGCCGGGCGGCAGGCCGCCGGCCGCGATCGTCAGGCGCAGCACCAGCGTGTTCGCGCCGTCGCGGATCCGGATCCGTCCGATCGTCTCCCCCTTGGCGTTGATCACCGGCGCCTCGAAGGTCTGCGGTGCGGCCGGCTCGTTCTGCTGACCCATGGCCGGCATCGCGGCGCCGAGCGCGAGCGCCACCGCGGTGCCGAACAGGATACGTCTCATCATTCCGCCCTCTCCTCTCCACGGCCGCATAAGGTAAGGGAAGGCCGGGCGGCGCACAGGGGCCGCGGCGAGCGTGAAGGAGCCAGGGGTGAGCGAGGAGCGCGTGCGGGCGGACCGCCTCCTGGTGGAGGCCGGACATTTCGAGAGCCGGGCCCGCGCGCAGGCCGCCATCGCCGCCGGGCTGGTACTGGCCGATGGCGAGCCCGTGCGCCGCGCCTCCGACCTGATCGCCCGCACCGCGCGGATCAGCGCGGAGGCGCCCCACCCTTACGTCTCGCGCGGGGGGCTGAAGCTCGCGGCGGCCCTCGATGCCTTCGCCATCGACCCGGCCGGCCTGCCCTGCCTCGATCTCGGCGCCTCGACCGGCGGCTTCACCAACGTGCTGCTGCGCCGGGGAGCGGCGCGCGTCTACGCCGTCGATGTCGGGCGCGGCCAGCTCCATCCCCGTCTCGCGGGCGATCCCCGCATCGTCTCCCTCGAAGCGACGGATGCCCGCTCCCTCGACGCCGCCCTGTTCGCCGCGCCGCCCGCCCTCGCCGTCATCGACGTGAGCTTCATCTCCCTGCGCCTCGTCCTGCCGGTGCTGCCGCCGCTCCTCGCGCCCGGTGCCCGCCTCGTCGCGCTGATCAAGCCGCAATTCGAGGCGGGACGCGGGCGGATCGGCCGCGGCGGCCTCGTGCGCGATCCGGAGGTCCAAGCGGAGGTCTGCGACGGGATCCGGGACCTCCTCGACGCCCTCGGCTTCGCGGTGGTGGGGCTGATCCCCTCGCCGATCGAGGGCGGGGACGGCAATCGTGAATTCCTGGTCGGGGCGACCCGCCGCAGCGGAGAGGTCGCATGAGCGGCGAGACGGAAACGGTCGTGGAGATCCAGCGGCTCGGCGCGCGGGGCGACGGCATCGCCGCCGGGGGTCTCCTCGTCGCGGGCGCGCTGCCGGGCGAGACCGTGCGGGTCTGCGCCGAGGAGACGCGTGGGAGCCAGCCGCGGGCGCGCCTCGAGGCGGTGCTCAAGCCTTCGCCCGACCGCATCGCGCCGTTCTGCCCGTATTTCGGCACCTGCGGCGGCTGCGCCATCCAGCACCTCGCCCCCGGGCCCTACGCGGACTGGAAGCGCGACCTCGTCGCGACCGCCCTGTCCCGGGCCGGCGTCGCGGCGGCGGTGACACCGTTGCGAGACGCGCACGGGGCCGGCCGCCGCCGGGCGACCTTCCACGTCCGCCGCATCGACGGCGAGGTGCGGGCGGGCTTCATGGCGGCGCGCAGCCACGCTCTCGTCGCCATCGACCATTGCCCGATCACCGAGCCCGCCCTGCACCGGGCGCCCGAGGTGGCCCGGCTCCTCGCCCGGCCGCTCGGCGGGGGCGGCAAGCCCCTCGACGTCCAGGCGACCGCGACGGAGGGCGGGCTCGACGTCGACGTGCGGGGCCACGGACCCGCCGACGGGCGCGCCCGGCAGGCACTGGTGGCGCTCGCGGGCGAGTGCGACCTTGCCCGCCTGTCCCTGCACGGGGAGGTGCTGCTGGAGCGCCGGCTGCCGGCCGTGCGGGTGGGCCGCGCCGCCCTGGTGCCGCCGCCCGGAGGCTTCCTGCAGGCGACCCGCGCCGGCGAGTCCCTCCTCGCCGACCTCGTCGTCGCGGCCATGGGCGGCGCCAAGCGCGTCGCCGACCTGTTCTCGGGAGCCGGCGCCTTCACGCTGCGCCTCGCCGAGGCACGGGCCGTCCACGCGGTCGAGGGCGATGCCGGGGCGCTCGCCGCCCTCGACCGGGCCGCCCGCTTCGCGGAGGGCCTGCGCGCGGTGACGACGGAGCGCCGCGACCTGTTCCGCCGCCCGCTGCTCGCGCCCGAACTCGACCGCTTCGACGCGGTGGTGTTCGATCCGCCCCGCGCCGGGGCCGAGGCGCAGGCGGCCCGGCTCGCGGAATCGAAGGTTCCGGTGGTGGTGGGGGTCTCCTGCGACGCGGGCACCTTCGCGCGCGACGCGAGCCTGCTCATCGCCGGCGGCTACGCCCTCGACGAGGTCGTGCCGATCGACCAGTTCCGCCACTCGCCTCACGTCGAACTCGTCGGCGTCTTCCGGCGGGAGCGCCGCCGGCGGTGAGCACCAGTCTGCCTGCTCTCGGGATCAGGGTGGAAAAGACGGCAAGATCGATCAAGCAAGCTCCGAGCGGCTCATCCAACCTCCGCCGGGGTCGCAGCGCCGCCAAGATCACGGCCGCCCGCGCCCCCATGGAACGGCCAAGGTGCGCCCGCGCACCGCAGCATCCGAGCGGTTCGCTCAAGCAACCGTGAACCGCTCGACGGCTCAGTGGTTCGCCACATCAGAAACCGTGGCTTTTTCACGGAACCGAAGCGTCCGTCGTACATTCTTCACTGCAAAGGTAATTGCTGAGGTAAGGCTCCCAGTCATGAAGATCTTCGCCTCCGCCCTCGCGGGCGTCCTTGGTGCCTGCGTGCTCGCCTCGGCCCCGGTCCAGGCCGCACCCTACGATCCCTTCGAGATGAATCCCGGCGAGGCGTACTATGCCAGCCGGCCCTACGCCGAGACGATCTACAGTCAGCCCTCGTCCGGTTACGGCTATGGCTACGGCCGCGGTCAGGGCGCCGGCAGCACGGATCAGGCGCAGGTCGCGCCGATCCCGCGCGAACTCGTGCCCTTCACCGGCCGCTACGCGCCGGGGACCATCGTGGTCTCGACCGCGGAGCGCCGCCTCTACTACGTGCTCGGCGACGGCATGGCGATCCGCTACGGCGTCGGCGTCGGCCGGCCGGGCTTCACGTGGTCGGGCACCAAGACCGTGATCGCCAAGCGCGAATGGCCGTCCTGGACGCCGCCGAAGGAGATGCTGGCCCGCCGCCCCGACCTGCCGCGCTACATGGCCGGCGGCATCGACAACCCGCTCGGCGCCCGCGCCATGTATATCGGCGGCACGCTCTACCGGATCCACGGCTCGAACGAGCCGGACACGATCGGCCAGGCGGTGTCCTCGGGCTGCATCCGCATGACCAACGAAGACGTCACCGATCTCTACGAGCGGGTGAAGGTCGGTGCGAAGGTCGTCGTGCTGAACTGATCTCCGGGCCGGAGCAATCTCCGGCTCAGCTGGGATCGAAGGGCCGCCTCTCGGCGGCCCTTCGTTGTTTCAGGGAACGACGCGCCCGGGAGCCGGCGGCTGCGGCGGGCTGAACGGCGCGATCGGCAGATCGCAGAAGCAGCGCATCCCGAGCGGGCGCGGTCCGGCGAGCGGGCAGGAATAGGGATGGGGCCCGGTGAACCCGCGCTGGATCGCCTCGCAATTGTAGCCGACCGCGCGGCGGCGGGGCGGCGGCGGCTCGTCGTCCGGGACGTAATAGGGCTGGGCCGAGGCCAACCCGGTCAGGGCCGTGACAAACAGGGCCGCCGACGCGAGGGAGGCGCGAACGAACCGTCGCATCACTGCGTTCTCCGTTCAGGATGAGGCGCCGCCCTGCGGGACGGGGCGGCACGGGGCGGCATCGGTAGCGGAACCGGATCGCGCCGGCAACGCGGGCCTTCCCCACCAAGCAGAGCGGGAGCAAGCCATGACGTGCCCGGGCCAATGGCAGCGCACCCTGGATGCGATTCTCGACCTGGCGCAGGAGATCGCCCGGCTCTCCCCCGACTGCGCCGACCGCGCGATGCAGATCGCCCGGCTCGTGCGCGACCTCGAACCGCCGTCCGGCGAGGAGCCGTTCGCCGAGGACGAGGACGATCCCGGGGCGGAGCCGGAAGTCGGCCCCCTCACGCGGATGCATGCCTTCCATCGGCCGCGCGCGTCCTGAGGGAGCGCGGATGCAAACGGCCGCACCCCGCTTGCGGGATGCGGCCGGGTCTCAACGCCCATGAACAGAACTCGGGAGGCACCCTCTCCCCGGAGGCGGCAGCCCTGCGGCTCCGTCTCCGTCATCTCGCCGCCCGAGATTCCCCTCGGGTCCCGGGCAGCCGGGTCAACCCGCCTCACGGCGGCGCCGATGCAGAAGCAGGAAGCCCCAGCGGAATCGCCTCGCAATTCCGATGAGGCGCCGCCCTCAGGAGGCGGTGTGGCTCACGTCGTTGGCGGTGTTCTTCACCGTCTCGACGCCCTGCTGCATGGCCGCCTTGGCGTTCTCGGCGCCCTGCTGCATGGCCGACTGGGTCATGCTGCCGAATTCCTTCGCCTGCGACTGGATCGCGGCGAACTGGCTGCGGATGAACTCCGCCTGGTGCTGCATCGCCTCCTGCACGTCGCGCGAGCGCACGAGCTTCTGCGCCAGGTCGAAGGCCGCGTTCACGTTCTGCTCGGCGAAGGCGAAGCTGCGGCTCGACAGCGTCTGCGCGTTGGAGCGTGCCACTTCCGCCGAACCCTGGATCGTGTCGGCCGTCTTGCGCGCTGCGCTGATATACGAGTCGAAAGCCTTCCGAGCCTGCTCGACGCTCTTCTCCGCGAAGTCGCGCATTTCGGTCGGGATCTCGTAGTTCGGGGTCGTGGTCATGTTCGTCTCCTCGCTGGTGATTTGTGCGGCACGGGCGTTGTGCACTGCACAATACCACGTCGCCCGCGGAATGCCAGTTTGCCGCGGGTCGTTAAGGTTAATGATGATCTAACGCTTGGGCTGCGCATTCCGTGCCCGTGCGCGAGCGTTTCATTTCCGTTAAATCCGGATGCGGGAAGGATACGGGACGGCGAATCGTCCGGTTCCACCAGGATCGGGCGGATTGGGGAGCGGACGTGGACGATACGGCGCTGTTCGAGGCGAGCATCGCGGCCCTGCGGGCGCTTCCGGCCGTCGAACGGCTGGTCGGCGGACGTCCGCTGCCTTGCCTGTTCGTCGATCCGGCGGCCGATCGCGTCCTGTACGCTTCCCCTGCGGCAATTGGGCTCCGGTCGGTGATGGCGGATGGTTCGGGCCGCATCGAGCCGGGCCTTCAGCTCGCCCGGCAGCTGCGCGGGGTGCGCCCCGCCGCCCCGGAGGCCGGCGTGCCGCGGCTCTCGCGCCTGCGGCTCGATCCGGGCCGGCTCGCGCCGCCCCTGGTCTGCGCCTGCGTCGCGGTCACCCTGGCCGAGGGGCGCGAGGCCGTCGCGCTGATCCCGGTCGACCCGCTGCCCGCGCTCCGGCCGCGGCGCGGACCGGCCGCGGCGGCCGCGGCGGAGACGCCGGCCCCGCCCTCCCCGCCTCCGGCGGAAGAACCGCCCCCGCCCCCGGCACCGGAATCCGCCGCTCCGGCGAGCCCCGCGGCGCCAGTGCGATTCCTCTGGCGCAGCGACGCCGGCGGACGCCTGATCGAGGCGACCTCGGCCCTCGCGGAGATCGTCGGGGCCTCCCCGGTCGGCCGGTCCTGGGACGAACTCCTCGCCGGCACGGTCATGCCTGCGGATGACGGCCTGGCGGCGTCCCTCGACGAACGGCGCACCTTCCGCGCCATCACGGTCCGCTGGCGGCTCGGCGAGGGCGACCGGGGCGTTCAGGTCGACCTCTCGGGAGCGCCGCGTCTCGGCGAAGGGCGGGCCTTTGCGGGATTCAGCGGCTTCGGCGTGATCCATCCGGACCGCGTCTCGGCCGTGCCGCCCCGGCCGGTCGCGGCACCCGCGCGGGCCCGGCCCAGCCTGCGCGAACGGGCGGCTGCGGTGATCTCGATCGGCCGCTCCATCCCCCCGGATTCCCCTGCTCCGCCCGCCCCGGATCCGATGGCGGATCTTCCGGCCTTCGCGTCGATCGCCGGCGCGACGCTCGCGGGCTTCGCCGGGATCATGGCCTCCTCATCCCTCAATCCGTTCGGCTTGAGCTGGACCTTCTCGACGGATCCGGCCGCCTGCGCGGACGAGAAGGACGATCTTGCGCCCCCCCCGGCCGACGAGGCGCCCGCCGCGGACGCGCCCGCCCCCGCGTCGCACAAGCCGCTCGCGCCGGGCCAGCTCTCGCTCAACGAGCATGCGGCCTTCCGGGAGATCGCGCGGGCGCTCGGCGCCCGCTTCGCGGGCGATCCGTCCGAGACGGACCCGGTCCCCGACGAGGACGTGCAGGACGCCCCGCGCCGGTCCGGCGCCGTCACCCCCTTCCCGGTCGCCGCAGCGCCCGCCCGACCGGCGGAGCCCGAATCGCCGGGTTCCGAGGACCGGACGTCCCGCATCCTCGACCGTTTGCCCTTCGGCCTCGTGGTGCATCGCGGCGACGAGATCCTGTTCGTCAACCGGCACCTGCTCGCCCTCGCCGGCTACCCGACGGCGGAGCACTTGGCGGAGGCGGGCGGCGCGAGCGCCCTGTTCAAGGGGCGCGACCCGGCGAGCCTGCCGGAGGCGGAGGCCGGGCATCCGGTCTGCCTCGCTCCGCGCGAGGGCGGCGCCCTGCCCGTGGCGGTGACGCTCACCACCGTCGAGTGGAGCGGCGCGCCGGCGAGCCTGCTGCTCGTGCGCCGCCTGCCCGATACCGACCCGGCCCGGGCCCTCGCCGCCACCGAACTCGACCTCGCCCGGCAGCGCGACAGCCTGCGCGAGATCGAGGCGGTCCTCGATTCGGTGACGGACGGCGTCGTCACCCTCGACGGAAGCGGCCGCATCCTCGACTTCAACACGGGCGCCAACGCCCTGTTCGGCCACGAGCCGCGGGAGGTCGCGGGCGAGGACTTCTCGCGGCTCTTCACCACGGACACCCGGCCGGCCGTGCAGGCGGCCCTGCAGCGCGCCCGCGCCGGGGAGCCGGCGAGCACGGAGGCGGTGGCCGAGCGGCGCGACGGCATCCTGGCCGTCACCCTGGCCCCCGTGGCGGGCGACGGATCCCGCCGCTTCTCCGCCCTGCTCCGCGATGTTTCGGCCTCGCGGCGCACGGAGGCCGAATTGCTGCGCGCCAAGCGCGCCGCGGAACTCGCCAACAGCCAGAAATCCGATTTCCTCGCCACGATCAGCCACGAGATCCGCACGCCGCTGAACGCGATCCTCGGCTTCACCGAGGTGATGATGGAGGAGCAGTTCGGCCCGATCGGCAACGAGCGCTACCGCGACTATCTGCGCGACATCCGCACCTCGGGCGAGCACGTGGTCAGCCTGGTCACGGACCTGCTCGACCTCGCCAAGATCGAGGCCGGCCATCTCGACCTGAGCTTCACCGGCGTGGTGCTGAACGAACTCGTCGGCGCGAGCGTCTCGCTGATGCAGCCGCAGGCGGCCCGGCAGCGCGTGGTCGTGCGCACGAGCTTCGCGACCGGGCTGAAGCCCGTCCTCGCCGATCTGCGCTCGATGCGGCAGGCCGCCCTCAACCTGATCGCCAACGCGATCAAGTTCACGGATGCGGGCGGGCAGGTGATCGTCTCGACGGCGATGACCGACCGCGGCGGCGTCGCCCTGCGGGTGCGCGACACCGGGATCGGCATGACCTCCGACGAGATCGAGACCGCGCTCCAGCCCTTCCGGCAGGTCGCGACGGCGCAGAACCGGCGCGGGCGCGGCACCGGGCTCGGCCTGCCCCTGACGAAGGCCCTGGTGGAAGCGAACCGCGGCACCCTGCGCGTGACGAGCCGCAAGCACGAGGGCACGCTGGTCGAGGTGCTGTTCCCGCCCGCCCGCGTGCTCGCGAGCTGAGGGCGCGCACGGCTCCCACCACATCGGGCCGGTCCCGGCGATCGTCGATCGCCGTCGGCAAGCCTCCGGCCGACCTGCCGCCGGCATGTGCGCCTGAACCGCGGCTCCCGGGCCCATGCCACCGCGGCCCGGCCGCGGAGCGGACGCCGCCCGCACCGTGATCTGGATCAAGGTGCGGCGCCCCGCCGGATGCTCCGTCAGCCTTGACGGGGTCTCGGGGATGCGTCCGCGATGCGGGCTGACGGGCGGAGGGATACGGGCCGCGCTTCGACGCGATCGGCGCGGCCGCCCGTCACCCGCGGCGTCCTCAGAGGTGGCTGATCGCGCGCCTGTCGATCTCGGCGATCCTCACGGCGCCGACCTGGCGCATGATCGTCTCGAACTCGCGCTGCATGATGGCGAGCACCGCCTCGACGCCCGGCTGGCCGAAGGCCGCGAGGCCCCAGCAATAGGGGCGGCCGATGCAGACCGCGGTCGCGCCCAGGGCCAGCGCCTTGATCACGTCGGTGCCGCGGCGGAAGCCGCTATCGACCGAGGCTGTGTGAAAACGCCCTAATCTGCTAAGCTTGTCACCGATCTGAGGAGGTCGGGATGACCCGCTTCATCGCAGGTGAGGATCGTCGTCAGAGCACGCTGCTGCCGGACTGCCTCGATGATTACGTGACGGCGGACAACCCGGTTCGCCTCGTCGAGGTCTTTGTCGACGAACTTGATCTTGCCACTCTCGGTTTTGCCAGAGCCGTGCCCGGGACGACTGGCCGTCCAGCCTACGACCCGGCGACGCTCCTCAAGATCTACCTTTACAGCTACCTCAACCGCGTGCCGTCGAGTCGCCGTCTTGAACGCGAGACCCAGCGCAACATCGAGCTGATGTGGCTGACCGGCCGGCTGATGCCCGACTTCAAGACCCTGGCCGACTTCCGCAAGAACAATGGACCTGCGATCCAGGCCACCTGCGCCCAGTTCGTCATCCTCTGTCGTCGATTGAACCTGTTCAGCAAGGCGGTGGTCGCGATCGACGGCAGCAAGTTCAAAGCGATCAACAACCGCGACAAGAACTTCACCGTAGCTAAAGTCGAGGCGCGTCTGGCGCAGGTCGAGGCGAGCGTCGCCCGCTACCTCGCAGCCCTGGACCGGGCCGACCGCCAGCCGAGTGACGTCGCCGAGGCACGAACAGCACGGCTCACCGAGAAGATCGCAGCCCTGCGCGAGCAGATGAAAGATCTGCAAGCGATGCGTCAGCGGGTCGAGGAAGCACCCGACCAGCAGGTCTCGTTGACCGACCCCGATGCTCGCGCGATGGCGACCCACGGCAAGGGAACCGGCATCGTCGGCTACAATGTTCAGGCGGCCGTCGATGCCGAGCATCATCTGATCGTCGCCCACGCCGTGACCAACGTCGGCAACGACCGCGCTCAGCTCGTCCCGCCGGGGCTCCTGGCCCAAGAGGCGACGGGATGCGCCTCGCTCACGCTGCTGGCCGACCGGGGCTACCTCAACGGTGATCAAGTCTTGGCCTGTGAAGGCACGGGCCTCCTGCCGTGCGTGCCCAAGACCCTCACCTCGAACCACGCCAAACGAGGTTTCTTCACAGGACAAGACTTCGTCTACGACGCCGAGAAGGATCACTACACCTGCCCCGCTGGCCAGCACCTGACCAAGGGAGCCGCCCGGTCCGACCGCCAGTCCGGGGATGACGCCATGGACCCCTACAGTCATTCGACGGCTTGCTTGAGCTGCGCGCTCAAACCTCGCTGCACGCCTGCGAAGACGCGGCGGATCAAGCGCTGGGTGCACGAGGGCGTGCTCGACGCAATGCAGGAGCGGCTCGATCGGATGCCGGAGGCGATGATGATCCGTCGGCAGACCGTGGAGCACACATTCGGCACGCTGAAGGCCTGGATGGGGGCGACGCACTTCCTGACCCGAACACTGGCGAAGGTCAGAACCGAGGTGAGCCTGCAGGTTCTGGCCTACAACATGAAGCGGATGATCCAGATCGTCGGGGTTGGAGCGCTGATCACAGCGATCCGGGCTTAAGCCCCCCATGCACGCGAGTTCGCTGCAAGAGCTCGCTCAGCTACCCAGCCACCAAAACCGCGTTCTCACACAGCCTGGACCAGAACCGGGATCTTGCCGTCCACCGCGGCGACCACCTCGGGCAGCGCCTCGATGGTCGATTGCAGGCTCTCCTCGGCCCGGCCGCCGTGGTTCGACACGATCAGGCCGTCGACGCCGTAGAAGAGCGCCACCTTGGCATCCTCGCCGGTCACGATGCCTTGACGACGAGCCTGCCCCTCACGAGCCCGCGCAGGCGCTTGACGTAACCCCAATCCATGCCGGTGCCGTAGAGGTTCGTCACCGTCGACACGTCGAGGTTGTCGAACATCGGCTTGCGGCTGACCTCGTTCTTGAAGCCCGGCGTGTGACAGTCGGTGCAGGTGCGGGTGTCGAGACGACGCTCGCGGAACCGGGTTTCGGTGTTGCGGCCGCCCTGCCGGTCGACGGTGAGCACGATGGCCGGCGCACCGGCCTTCTCGGCCCGGCGCACCAGGGCCTCGGTCACCATCCAGTCGTCGGTCGGGTAGAGCATGAACCAGACGGGGGCGCCACGCTCCTTGATGACCTCCTCGATCGACGTGCTGCCGACCGTCGAGAGGATCATCTGATGGCCGCGGGCCTTCGCCGCGCGGGCGACCGCCGCCTCGGCATCGGGATGGAACGCGCCCTGGCTGCTCACCGGCGCCAGCGCGATCGGGCTCGCCCAGGTCTCGCCGAAGATCGTCACGCTGGTATCGATCCTGCGCGCGTCGATCAGGCGGCGGACGCGGATGCGGTACTTGTCGAAGCCCTCGCGGTTGGCGCGCAGGGTGGCGTCGCCGTCGATGCCCGTGGCGAGGTAGCCGTAATGGGCCGGCGGCAGCGCCTGCTTGGCCGCGGGCTCGAAGTCGAAGACGTTGAGGGCCTGCGACGGGTCGGCGATGACAGGCCCGACATTGGCGGGTGCCTGCCGCAGCACGTCGTAGCTCTGCGCCAGCGCTTCGCCGCCGCCGAGCACCGACAGGCCGGCGAGCGCGCGTGCCACGCCCGGCGCCACGACCAGGCTCGCCGAGAGGAACTCAAGGAACCTGCGCCGGCTGATCGCCATTTCGGACCTATTCTCACCCCGGTCGTCGAATCCCCGCACCATCGTCTCGTGATCCCGTACATCTTGCTTGCTTCGATGTAGCCCCAAGCACTGCTATTGCGGTGCAAAAAGAGTACAGATGCGAGTTTTATTACTTCAAAATATGCCTAATAGTTCATATATTTCATATAACATGCCTTGTTGTGCATGCTCTCGGACGGCTGCCCCTCGGTGAACCGGCCGGCCGAGGGCCACCTATCGGCCCGGCCTGGAACGGCGCTACACTTGTGCGACGCAGCGACGCCGGGTCCGCAAGCCGGCCGCGCGATCATCGGGGAAACGCCATGACGATCCGCCACGTGCTGAGCTCGGTTCTCGCCGGGGCCCTGCTCGCCGCTTCGGCGCCGCGGGCCGGCGCGGCGGACGATCTCGCGGTGGCCCTGCTGACCGAGCGCAGCGGCCCGGCGGCCGCCTCGGGCGAGGCCCTCGCGAACGGCTTCGCCGATTACTTCACCATGCTGAACCAGCGCGACCGCGGCGTCGGCGGCCGGCGCATCGCCGTGATCGAATGCGAGACCGGCGGCGAGATCGAGCGCGGCCAAGCCTGCTACGCGGCCGCGAAGGAGCGGGGCGCCGTCTCGATCAATCCGGGCGGCGCCGATCTCGCCCTCGCCCTGCTCGGGCCGAGCGCGGCGGACCGCATCCCCCTCGTCAGCGTCGCGGCGGGCCCCTCCGTGGCGGCCCTCGGGCGCGTTTTCCCCTACGCCTTCTCGCCGCCGGCCACGGTCTGGGACGGGCTCACGGTCGCCCTCGCCTACCTCATCGACGAACTCGACGGGCCTGAAGGGCTGCAGGGGCGCCGCATCGCCTATCTGCACCGCGACAGCCCGGCCGGCCGCGATCCCATCCGCATGCTGGAGGGGCTCGCGGAGGAGTTCGGCTTCACCCTGCGCAGCTACGCCCTGCCGGATGCTCCCGGAGAGGGAACGCCGGATGCGTGGCGGGCGGTCAAGGCGGCCTCCCCCGACTACCTGCTCCTCGACGGCTCGGCCGGGCTCGCCGGCGATCCGGTCACCGAGGCCGCTTCGGCGGGCATCCCGCTCGGTCGGGTCATCGCCCTCGGCGGGCCGGGGGTCGAGGCCCTGCGGCGGGCGGGCCCGGCCGCCAGGGGCTTCAAGGAGATCACCTGGCACGCCGCGACGGACAGCTTCCCGGCCTTCGACCAGATGGACCTGCTCGCCATCGATGCGGGGTTGTCCCGCACCGAGAAGAGCCAGGCGACGGGCCTCCTCTACAACCGGGGCGTCTACGCGGCGGTGATCGTGGCGGAGGGCATCCGCAACGCGCAGCGCCTCACCGGCGGGCGGGAGCTCGACGGCGACGCCGTGCGACGCGGGCTGGAGGCGCTCAATCTCGACGGGGCGCGCTGGAAGGAGCTCGGCCTGACCGGGTTCGCGGCGAGCCTGCGGCTCTCCTGCGCCAACCACAGCGGCCATCTGGCCGGCCTCGTGGTCGAGTGGAACGGCGCCAAGTGGGTGACGGCGAGCGACAAGATCGCTCCGCTGCGCCAGCGCCTGCGGCCCCGGCTCGACGCCGCCGCCAAGGCCTTCGTCGCCCGCGCCGCCGAAGCCGGCCAGCCCTGGCCGGAGCGGCCGGACCCGTGTGACCGGACCTAGGGTTCCGGCCTGATTCCCATGCGTCAGTCGGGTGCGCTTCCCTCCCCGGCCGGAGCATCATCGACAGGTTTTCTCAGCTATCGGCCTGTGAACGGACTGTTTTCGAGAACTCACAGCTCAGGAGAGCTGGCGTCCGGCCGGCGCTTCCATTGCCGGCCGGCAGGGGCTAAGTGCGAATGCAGTCGCCGAACGGCCCGATCTCGCGCGAGACGGCCGGCCCACGACACAGCTCAGGAGGACACGCCCCCGCGATGACCACCACGAATACAGCCGGTGCCGCTGCCACCGACGCCCTGGCGTCGCAGAACCCCACCATCGCCGCCTTCGACTCGCGGGCGCGCATCCGCGCCATCATCGGCTCGTCGTCGGGCAACCTCGTCGAGTGGTACGATTTCTACGCCTATGCGTTCACGGCGATCTATTTCAAGGACGCGTTCTTTCCGGGTTCCGACCCGACCGTTCAGCTGATCAACACCGCGGCAGTCTTCGCGATCGGCTTCCTGATGCGGCCGATCGGCGGCTGGGTGTTCGGCCGCGTCGCCGACCGCTTCGGCCGCAAGAACTCGATGCTGATATCCGTGCTGATGATGTGCCTGGGCTCGCTCGTCATCGCGGTGCTGCCGACCTACGGGCAGATCGGCCTGCTCGCCCCGATCCTGCTACTCCTCGCCCGCATGGCGCAGGGCCTCTCGGTCGGCGGCGAGTACGGCACCAGCGCGACCTACATGAGCGAGGTGGCGCTGAAGGGCCGGCGCGGCTTCTACGGCTCGTTCCAGTACGTCACGCTGATCGGCGGCCAGCTCCTCGCCTCGCTCGTCGTCGTGCTGGTGACGCTTGCCCTGAGCGACAAGGAGATGTCGGCCTGGGGCTGGCGCATCCCGTTCTTCATCGGGGCGCTCGCCGCGATCGTCGCCCTCTATCTCCGGCGCTCGCTGCACGAGACCTCGACGGCGAAGACCCGGGGCGCGGAGGAGGCCGGCAGCATGCTGGCGATCTGGCGCAACCATCGCCGCGCCTTCCTCACGGTGCTGGGCTACACCGCCGGCGGCTCGCTGATCTTCTACACCTTCACCACCTACATGCAGAAGTATCTCGTCAATACGACGCATATGGATAAGAAGACCGCCAACCTCGTGATGACGGCGGTCCTCTTCACCTACATGGTGGTGCAGCCGCTGTTCGGCCTGTTCGCCGACAAGTTCGGCCGCAAGACCTCGATGCTGATCTTCGGTGCCACGACCACGGTGATGACGGTGCCGCTGCTGCACGCGATCGGCTCGGCCAAGGACCCGCTCCTCGCCTACGCGCTGATCACGGCGGCGCTGCTCTGCGTGTCGTTCTACACCTCGATCAGCGGCCTCGTGAAAGCCGAGATGTTCCCGGCGGAGGTGCGCGCGCTCGGCGTCGGCCTCTCCTACGCCATCGCCAACGCGATCTTCGGCGGCTCGGCCGAGTTCGTGGCGCTGACCTTCAAGGATTGGGGCTTCGAGACCTCGTTCTTCTGGTACGTCACGGTCATGTGCGCCATCGCGTTCCTGACCTCGCTGCAGATGCCCGACAGCCGCCGCTCCGGCTACCTGCAGGGCGACGGCACCGCCTGAACCTCGGCGGGAACGACGCGTTGACTTGGCAGAACGACTTCATGCGAAGGAATCCGCCATGTCTCGCTCCCGGCTCATCGGCCTCGGCCTCGCGGCCGCCCTCCTCGGCGCCGGCCCGGCCGCGGCGCAGACCACCGCCCCGGGGACTTCCTCCCCGGGCGCGGGCGTGAACGAACCGGCCAGCACCGGCACCACCGGCCGCAGCATCACCTCGACCGGGCAGACGAAGCCGCCGGGCCGGACCGCGGCGCCCCAGGAGAGCGGCCAGCCCGACCGGATCAAGGAGATCAACCGCAAGGTCGATACCGGGATCTGCATCGGCTGCAATTGATCCAGGCCAAGGCGCCCGACTCCGCGTTGGGCCATCGTCACCGAGGGTCGGGTCGCCAGGGGTTGGGTTGCCGAGGGTTCGGGTTGCCAAGGGTCGGGTTGCCAAGACTTGATGACGCCCAACTTGATGACGTCCAAGACGAGAGGAAGGGTTCGGCCGCCGGCCGGGCCCGAAATCGGCTGCCCGGGACGGCTCACGGCCATCGGATCATCCGAAAGGTGTTAGACGGAAGAATCCGTTGCCCATCGGCCTCGCGCGGGATTACCACCACCGGACCAGCACCGGATCCCCAGATGATCCGGCCAAGGTGACGAGAGGGAGAGCGCCATGAACCAGCGGATCGTCGCGGTGTCGGATGCCGCGCGCGGCCGGGCCTATATCGACGAGGCCAAGTATCAGGCATGGTACGAGGCTTCGATCAACGATCCGGAAGCGTTCTGGCGCGAGCACGGCAAGCGGATCGACTGGTTCACGCCGTACTCCAAGGTCAAGGAAACGAGCTTCGGCCCCGGGAACGTCTCCATCCGTTGGTTCGCGGACGGCGTCACCAACGTGGCGCACAATTGCATCGACCGGCACTTGGCCAAGCGGGGCGATCAGGTCGCCATCATCTGGGAAGGCGACGACCCCTCGGAAACCCGCCGCATCACCTACCGCGAGCTGCACGCGGAGGTCTGCCGGATGGCCAACGTCCTGCGCAACCGCGGCGTGAGCAAGGGCGACCGGGTCACCATCTACCTGCCGATGATCCCCGAGGCGGCCTTCGCGATGCTGGCCTGCGCGCGGCTCGGCGCCATCCACTCGGTGGTGTTCGGCGGCTTCTCGCCGGATTCGCTCGCCGGCCGCATCGAGGGCTGCGGCTCGCGGCTCGTCATCACCGCCGACGAGGGCCTGCGCGGCGGCCGCAAGGTGCCGCTGAAGGCCAATGTCGACGCGGCGATCGAGCGCCTGCCCGCCGACAGCGTCGACCACGTCATCGTGGTGCGCCGCACGGGCGGCGCGGTGGCGATGGACCCGGTGCGCGACGTCTACTACCACGCCGCCGCCCGCGAGGTCACCGACGAGTGCCCGGTCGCCCACGTGGACGCCGAGCACCCGCTCTTCCTCCTCTACACCTCGGGCTCGACCGGCCAGCCGAAGGGCGTCGTCCACACCACCGGCGGCTACCTCGTCTACGCGTCGATGACGCACCAATACGTCTTCGACTACCATGAGGGCGACGTCTACTGGTGCACCGCCGATGTCGGCTGGGTCACGGGCCATTCCTACATCGTCTACGGCCCCCTCGCGAACGGCGCCACGACGCTGATGTTCGAGGGCATCCCGACCTATCCGTCGATCTCCCGGTTCTGGGAGGTGGTGGACAAGCACAAGGTCACCATCTTCTACACGGCGCCGACCGCCATCCGCTCGCTGATGGGCGCGGGCGAGGAGCCGGTGAAGAAGACCTCGCGCGCCTCCCTGCGCGTCCTCGGCTCGGTGGGCGAGCCGATCAACCCGGAAGCCTGGGAATGGTACTACCGGGTGGTCGGCGACGAGCGCTGCCCGATCGTCGACACGTGGTGGCAGACCGAGACCGGCGGCATCCTCATCACCCCGCTCCCCGGCGCCACCGCCCTCAAGCCCGGCTCGGCGACGCGGCCGTTCTTCGGCGTGAAGCCGGTGGTGGTCGACGGCGAGAACAAGGTCCTGGAGGGACCTTGCGAGGGCAACCTCTGCATCGACGATTCCTGGCCGGGCCAGATGCGCACGGTCTGGGGCGATCACGAGCGCTTCGTGCAGACCTACTTCTCGACCTTCCCGGGCCGCTACTTCTCGGGCGACGGCTGCCGGCGGGACGCGGACGGCTATTACTGGATCACCGGCCGCGTGGACGACGTGATCAACGTCTCGGGCCACCGCATGGGCACCGCGGAGGTGGAATCCTCCCTGGTCGCGCATCCGAAAGTCTCCGAGGCCGCGGTGGTGGGCTACCCCCACAACCTCAAGGGCCAGGGCATCTACGCCTACGTGACGCTGATGCAGGGCGAGGAGCCCACCGAGGCTTTGCGCAAGGAACTCGTCGCCTGGGTGCGCAAGGATATCGGGCCGATCGCCTCGCCCGACCTGATCCAGTTCGCCCCCGGCCTGCCGAAGACCCGCTCGGGCAAGATCATGCGCCGCATCCTGCGCAAGATCGCCGAGGACGACTTCTCCTCCCTCGGCGACACCTCGACGCTCGCGGATCCGGGGGTGGTCGACGACCTGATCGAGAACCGGCAGAACCGCGCCGAGTGACGCTCCCGCCTCATCCCGGCGCCTCCGCGGCGCCGGGATGAGGCATAGATCGTTCGACTCAAGAACCGCCATGGCTCAAGGATAGCTTGGCTTTTCGACGCCGACCAGCGACGACAACCTTCGTCGCATTGAGCGTTTTTTCAGAACAATCGCACTGGTCACGGCGCATGAATCGCGTCAAACGCCCCGGCTGACCGTATCCGCGCCGTGGATTGCGGCGCTCTGTTTGCGCATGGCGCAACAGATCATGACAACCACGACGACACGGAAGCTTCTCGGGCGTATTCTCCGGGCAGGCCGGGTCGAGCCGTGCCGCAACAGACAAGGGAGGAGCATCATGTCCGGCCCGGACACCACGCGCATTCTGCAGAACCCCAAGTTCCGCGAACTCGTCTCGGAGCGGACGCGGTTCGGCTGGGTGCTCTCCGGCGTGATGCTGGGGATCTACCTCGGCTTCGTCCTGCTCGTGGCCTTCGCCAAGGGTTTCCTCGCCATGAAGATCGGGGCGGGCGTGACCTCGCTCGGCATCCTGCTCGGCGTCGCCGTGATCCTGTCGGCCTTCGTGCTCACCGGGATCTACGTGCAGCGCGCCAACGGCCGCTTCGACGATCTCACCCGCGACCTCAACCGGGACCTCGCCCGATGATCCGCCTTCGTCTTCCCCTGGCCGCCGGCGCGCTCCTGGCCACCGGCACGCTCCTGGCCACCGGCACGCTCTTGGCCACCACCGCCCATGCGGCCGGTCCCGATCTCGGCGCCGTGCAGAAGCAGGGCCTGAACTGGGCCGCGATCGGCATGTTCCTGCTGTTCGTGCTCGGCACCCTCGGCATCACCTACCGGGCCGCGGCGCAGACCCGCTCCGCCGCCGACTTCTACGCCGCCGGCGGCGGCATCTCGGCCGGCCAGAACGCGCTCGCGATCGCGGGCGACTACATGTCGGCCGCCTCCTTCCTGGGCATCTCCGGCCTCGTCTTCTCGTCGGGCTTCGACGGGCTGATCTACTCGATCGGCTTCCTGGTCGGCTGGCCGATCGTGCTGTTCCTGATCGCGGAGCGCCTGCGCAACCTCGGCAAGTTCACCTTCGCGGACGTGGCCTCGTTCCGGCTCGACCAGACCCGGATCCGCATCCTCTCGGCCACCGGCACCCTCGTCGTCGTCGCCTTCTACCTGATCGCCCAGATGGTCGGAGCGGGGAAGCTGATCCAGCTCCTGTTCGGCCTCGACTACCTCTACGCAGTGGTGCTCGTCGGCATCCTGATGATCGTCTACGTGGCCTTCGGCGGCATGAAGGCGACGACCTGGGTGCAGATCATCAAGGCCTGCCTGCTGCTCGCGGGGGCCTCGTTCATGGCCATCGCGGTCCTGTGGCGCTACGGCTTCAACCCGGAGGCGCTGTTCGCCGCCGCGGTGCAGGACCACCCGAAGCACGATGCCATCATGGCGCCGGGCGGCCTCGTCACCGATCCGATCTCGGCCATCTCGCTCGGCATCGGCCTGATGTTCGGCACCGCCGGCCTGCCGCACATCCTGATGCGGTTCTTCACGGTCTCGGACGCCCAGGCGGCCCGCAAGTCGGTGTTCTACGCCACCGGCCTGATCGCCTATTTCTACATCCTCACCTTCATCATCGGGTTCGGTGCCATCACCTTCCTGATGAACGATCCGAGCTACTTCAAGCTCGGGGCGGACGGCGCCTACGACCGGGTCAGCGGCCTGATCGGCGGCTCCAACATGGCGGCGATCCACCTCGCCAACGCCACCGGGGGCGCCCTCTTCCTCGGCTTCATCTCGGCGGTGGCCTTCGCGACCATCCTGGCGGTGGTGGCGGGCCTGACGCTCGCCGGCGCCTCGGCGGTGAGCCACGACCTCTACGCCCAGGTCATCGCCCGCGGCCGCACCACCGAGCAGAAGGAGGTGCGCCTCTCGAAGCTCTCGGCCGTGGCGATCGGCATCGTGGCGATCGTGCTCGGCTACGTGTTCGAGAACCAGAACGTCGCCTTCATGGTCGGTCTCGCCTTCGCGGTGGCGGCGAGCTGCAACTTCCCGGTCCTGGTGATGTCGATCCTGTGGAAGGGCACCACCACGACGGGCGCCCTCGTCGGCGGCCTCATCGGCCTCGTCAGCGCGGTGGTGATGGTGGTGCTCTCGAAGGCCGTCTGGGTCGCGACCCTCGGCTTCCCCGCGGCCCTGTTCCCCTACGACAATCCGGCCCTGTTCTCGATGCCCCTCGCCTTCCTGGGGATCTGGCTGGTGTCGAGGATTGATTCCAGCGCCCGGGCGCGCCGGGAGCGGGAGAGCTTCGAGGCGCAGTACGTCCGCTCCGAGACGGGTATCGGCGCCAGCGCGGCGCACGCCCACTGAAGACGATGCGCGGGCACCCGACCCGAAGGGGTCGGGTGCCCGTCCCGCTCAATACGCGTTCTCGGTCTTGAGCAGGGCGAAGGGCGTCATCGCCAGGATCTGCAGGTCGAAGAACACCGACCAGTTCTCGATGTAGTAGAGGTCGTGCTCGACGCGGCGCTGGATCTTCTCGCTGGTGTCGGTCTCGCCGCGCCAGCCGTTGATCTGGGCCCAGCCGGTGAGGCCCGGCTTGACCTTGTGGCGGGCGAAGTAGCCGTCGACGACCTGATCGTAGAGGGTGTTGGCGGCCTTGGCCTGGAGCGCGTGCGGGCGCGGCCCCACCAGCGACAGGTCCCCCTTGATCACGTTGAACAGCTGCGGCAGCTCGTCGAGGGAGGTCTTGCGGATGAAGCGCCCGACCGGCGTCACCCGCGGGTCGCCCTTGGTGACCAGCTTCGCCGCTCCCGCGTCGCTCTGCTCGACATACATCGAGCGGAACTTGTAGACCTCGATCAGCTCGTTGTTGAAGCCGTAGCGCTTCTGCCGGAAGAAGACCGGCCCCCGCGAGGTCAGCTTCACGGCGAGCGCCACCGCCAGCATGATCGGCGAGAAGGCCAGCAGCATGAGCCCGCCGACCACGCGGTCGAACAAGGTCTTCACCACGACGTCCCAATCGGCGATCGGCTTATCGTAGAGGTCGAGCACCGGCACCGAGCCGAGATAGGAGTAGCTGCGCGGACGCAGCCGCAGCTTGCTCGCATGGGCCGAGAGGCGGATGTCGATCGGCAGCACCCAGAGCTTCGAGAGCATCTGCAGGATGCGGGCTTCCGCCGAGATCGGGATGGTGAAGACGATGAGGTCGAGCCGGGTGTTGCGCGCGTAGGTCACGAGGTCGCTGACCGTCCCGAGCCGGGGATAGCCGGCGACGACATCGCCGGAGCGGCCGTTCGTGCGGTCGTCGAACACGCCGACGATCCGGATGCCGGAATCCTGCTGCCATTCGAGCGCCTTGATCAGCGCCTCGGCGGGCTCCCCTCCGCCCACGACGGCCGTGCGGCGGTCGAAGCGCCCGCGGCGCATCTGGTCGCTCACGATGATCGACAGGGTGAGCCGCTCGATCAGGAGAAGCGCGAGGCCGACGGCCCAGAACACGCCGAGCCACAGGCGCGAATAATGGTCGCCCATCTTCACGAAGAAGAGCACGGTCGCCGCGAGCAGCACGACCAGCGACCAGCCCAGCACCACCCGCAGCCCGACCGCGAAGAAGTGCCGGAACGCGCGGACCCCGTAGGTCCCGCCGACCTGCAGCACCGCGACGTTGAGGGCCGCGAGGCCGAAGATCGCCGCGAGGTAGCCGCCGTGCAGAGGGATGATGCCTCGCAGCAGGGCACGCTGCACCAGGATCCCGGTGACCGCGATGATGGCGAACTCCGCGGCGCGGACGCAGCCGGCGAGCACGACCGGCGACAGCGGGCCGCGGTCGCGCGGCGGAACGAGGTTCTCGGCGGGTGGCATCGCCATCCGCTCGCCCGTCTCGGCGGGCTGGCCGGAGACCGTCTTGAGGATGTCGCGGACGTCGAACGCAGTCATGTCGCGTCTTCCGGGTACGCGGCGCCCCGGCTCGCGGGACGATCGGGCGTTGAGGTGACCATTCTCCGGCGGGGCCGGAGTCTCTCGGGCAGGCAGCCGGCCGGCCAATGACGGCCGGCGCGGCGCGAAACTCTGCGAGGCGGGGCCTCACCGAAGCTTTAACGGGGTCGTGCCGAGCTTCCGGAAAGCGTGCCCCGCCCGAGACGCGCGCCGCGGCTCTCGCGGGCGGCGCGGTATCCGGCGATGACCCCCTCGGCCATGCGCTGCATCGAGAAGCGGGTGCGGATGAAGGCGCTCAGGCCGGCCGCCTCGTTCCGGCGCTCCTCCGGATCCTGATCGAGCTTGCGCAGGACCGCCTGGGCGAGGGACTCGACGTCGCGCGGGGGCACGAGCACGCCCGCGGCCGGGCCGAAGATCTCGGGGATGCCGCCGGCGCGCGTCGCCACCAGGGGCTGGGCGGCGGCGGCGGCCTCCAGCACGACGTAGGGCAGCGATTCCGCGAAGGACGGCACCACCATGACGGTGCCGCGGCAGAGGGCGTCGCGGATCGGCTGGGGCGGTTCGAACCGGATCACGTCGGCGAGGCCGAGGGATTGGGCGCGCGCCCGCAGGACCGCCTCGTCCGGGCCTGAGCCGACGACGAGCAGGCTGAGGCGGCGACCGAGCCCGTGCCGGATGCGGGCGATGGCGTCGAACAGCACGGTGATGCCCTTCGCCTCGCGCAGCTCGCCGATATAGACGAGGTCGTACGGCTCGGCCGCCGGCGTGATCGGCGCGAATTCGGCTGCATCGATGCCGTTCTGGACGATCCGGATCAGCCGGTCGGTGTCGCCGACGGAATCGCGGTAGCGGCCGGCGATGTAGGCGCTCTCGAACAGGAACACGTCGGTGCGCCGGGTCAGCAGCGCCTCCGCGGTCATGTAGAGGCGGTGCAGAGCGGTTCCCGGACGGTAGTTGAAGCTGCCGCCATGGGGGGTGTAGGCGCGGATCGTGTCCGCACCCGCGGGCCCGGGCACGAGCCGGGCGAACAGGCCGCCTTTCGATCCGTGGCCGTGCAGCACCGTAGGGGCCGTCCGATCGATCGTGCGCCGGAGCCGCGCCAGCGCCGCGACGTCGAGCGGGTGCGGGTTGCGGCGCATCGGGACGCGGTGGAGGCCGAGCGCGAGCCGGGGCGCCAGCGCACCGAGCACCGCCTCGGCGCGCACGCCGCCCGTGCTGGAATCGCAGAAGATGCCGACCGCGTGGCCCGCCTCGACCTGCAGGCGGGCGACGTCCAGCACGTGCCGGAACAGACCGCCGACGGGCGCGCGGAACACGTGAAGGATGCGCTCGCGCCGCGCGGGTGCAGGCTCGCCCGCACTCGGCGGCGCGGGGGGCACCGAGGAAACGGCGGAACGGAACTGGGGCGCGACCACGAATCTCTCCCAGACGGCGAATGAGCCGCAGGGTCGCCGTTTCCGGAGAAGGGACGGTCGCGTCGCCCCGCGCCCCATCGTTGTCGGGCGAGGCTCGTAGCCGGGCGGTTAAGCGCGGCCGTCTTGGGCAGCCGGTCGCGAGCGGTGGTTAAGCGGGCGTGACGCGGCCCGCATCGGCGCGCGGATCAGAACCAGCGCTCCTTGATGACGATCGTGTCGCCCGGGCGCACCGGATAGGTCATCGGGACGATGCCCGAGACCAGCCCCTCGCGGGCTTGGCGCGTCACCACGGCGTAGTCGCGCGCCGCGCGGGGTCCGAAGCCCGCCGCGATGGCGACGGCGGTCTCCACCGTCATGCCGTTCACGTAGGGGTACTGCCCCGAGGTCGTGACCTCGCCCAGGATGAAGAACGGCCGGTAGACCTCGATCTCGACGGTGACGTGCGGCTCGCGCACGAAGCCCTCGCGCAGGCGGGCCTCGATGGCCCGCGCCGCCTGGAGCGTGGTGGCCCCGCCCACCGGCACCACCCCGATCAGCGGCATGACGATGCGGCCGGCCCCGTCCACCGTGTAGAGGTTGGAGAGGTTGTCCTGCCCGAACACGATGACGCGCAGCCGGTCGCCGGAGGCAAGCGCGTATTGCCCGCCGATCGAGCCGGTGACGGCCGCGTCGAGATAATCCGTGCGGTACTCGGGATGCATGCAGCCGCCGAGCGCCAGCGTGGTCGCGAGACCGGTCAGGAAGAGGCGTCGATTCATCGCTTTCGGCCAAAGGCGTCCGATGTCCCCCGGTTTAGGCCGGCGTGGTTAATGAAAGATCACCCCGCGGCAGCCCCGTCCGCCGATGGCGCGTCCGAGTCCGGACGCTTCTTTACCGGGCAGCAACCTTAATGAGCTGTGATCAAGCCGGATCGCCCGCCTGGCGGTCCTCGGCAGCTCTCACCGCGGACGGCCCGCATGTTTCGCGTCACCCCCGTTGCCTCCCGCGCGTCGTCCGCCGGCGCCCCGACCGCTCCCCCCGAGCGGGCCGGCCTTCGCGCATGGCCGGCCGGCGAGGGTGTGGCGCTCGGCGATGTGGGCCGGCTGCTCCGGCGCCACTGGCTGGCGATCCTGCTGCCGACGCTCGCGGCCTTCGTCCTCTCGGTCGCCTTCGTGCAGGTCGTGAGCCCGCGCTACACCGGCGAGGCGAAGCTGCTGCTGGAGAGCCGCGACAGCGCGCTCACCCGGCCGCAGCAGGAGCGCGGCGACGTGGCCCAGCCCATCGACGAGCAGGCCGTGGCGAGCCAGGTCCAGGTGGTGATGTCCCGGGACATCGCCCGGGAAGCGATCAAGCGCCTCGGCCTCGTCGGCAACCGCGAGTTCGACCCGATGGTCGAGGGCGTGGGTCCGGTCCAGCGCATCCTGATCCTGCTCGGATTGCTGCCGAACCCCCTCGACCGCGATCCCGAGGACCGGATCCTCGAGAACTACTTCAACCGCCTGCTCGTCTATCCGGCGGGCAAGTCGCGCATCCTCACCGTCGAGTTCCGCGCCCGCGACCCGGAACTCGCCGCCCGCGGCGCCAACACCATCGCGGATCTCTACCTCGCCTCCCTGGCCGCCGCGAAGGTCGACACGGCGCGCTTCGCGTCGAGCTGGCTCGGCTCCAACGTCGACATGCTGCGCAGCCGCGTGGCGGAGGCGGAGGCGAAGGTCGAGGCGTTCCGCGCCCGCAACGGCCTCATCGGCGGCGTGGCCGGGACGGCCGGGACGCAGCCCATCGGCACCCAGCAGCTCACCGAACTCTCGACGCAGCTCAGCCAAGCGCGGGCCGCCCAGGCTGACGCCAACGCCAAGGCGAAGCTGATCAAGGACATGATCCGGGATGGGCGGGCCTTCGAGATCCCCGACGTCGCCAACAACGAGCTGATCCGCCGCCTCGTCGAGCAGCGCATCACCCTGCGCGCCCAGCTCGCTCTGGAGAGCCGCACCCTGCTGCCGCAGCATCCGCGCATCAAGGAGTTGAACGCGCAGCTGACCGACCTCGAAGGCCAGATCCGCGCCGCTGCCGACCGCACGATCCGCACCCTGGAGAACGACGCGCGCATCGCCGGCAGCCGGGTCGAGACCCTTCAGGCCGCCGTCGACGCCCAGCGCGACGTGGTGGCCAAGGGCAATACCAGCGAGGTGGAGCTGCGCGCCCTGGAGCGCGAGGCGAAGGTGCAGCGCGAGCAGCTCGAATCCTACCTCGCCCGCTACCGCGAGGCCGCCGCCCGGGACGCCGAGAGCGCCGCCCCGGCCGATGCCCGCGTGGTCTCGCGGGCGATCGTGCCCGACACTCCCTCCTTCCCCAAGAAGCTGCCGATCATCGGCTTCACCACCGCCGTGGCCTTCCTGCTGGCGGCGGGCGCCGTCGTGGCGCGCAGCCTCATCGCGGCGGATCCGGACGACCAGCGCGGGCGCGGGCGGCCCCGGCCCCGCAGCGAGCCGGGCTTGGCCGGCAGCCCGGCGGTGGTGCGGGCCGCCCCCGCCCCGCTCGGACGGGCGGCCGCCTCGGCCGCCGACGCCGAGCGCTTGGAAGCCGAGCCCTTGGAAGCCGAGCCCCTGGAAGCCGAGCCCTTGGAAGCCGAGCCCTTGGCGGATCCCGACGCTCCGGCATCCGAAACCGAGCGCCCCGGGAAGGCGCCTGCCGCCCCGCCGGCGCAGCCGGCCGACCCGATCCTGCAGCGGTTCGATTTCGACCTCCTGCGCCAGCGTCTCGATGCCGTCGAGACGGCCGGGGGCGGGCGCAGGCTCCTCGTCGTCGGCACTGGCACCGGGGCGGATCTCGATGCGCTCACCATGGCGCTCGGGCGCGCGCTCGCCCGCTCGGCCCGCACGGTCCTGGTGCAGCTGGACCCCGGCCCGGCGGCGGCGCCCGGCCTCACCGACGTGGTCGCGGGCGCGGCGGCCTTCGGGGAGGTGATCCGGCGCGACGACGGATCGCGCCTGCACATCGTCGGCCGCGGCGGCGAGTCCGCCGAGCTGCTGGTAAGGGAGCAGCAGGGCCTCGGCATCGCCCTCGACGCGCTGGGCCAAGCCTACGAGTGGATCCTGTGCGCGGCGCGGGATGCGCCGCAGGGCGCGACGCGTCCGCTGATCGCCTCGGCCTCCCGCTGGATGGACGCGGTCGTGATCGCCTCCGATGCGGCGCCGGACGATGCGGACCTCGTCGCCCTCTACGATCTCGCCGAGGAAGCCGGCGTTCCCGAGGTGATCGTGGCGCAGGAACTGCCGCCGGCCCCGATCGCCATGCCGATCTACCCGCTGCGGCGCTCGGCCTGAGCGCGGGCCTACGCCGCGAGGGCCAAGCCGGACCCGGCCGACCCGAAGGGCAGCAGCAGCACCTGCCGCCCCTCCAGGTCGTGCACGGTGACGCTCCAGTCCGACCAGTCGCCGCCGAAGCGGGTCCGCACGCCTTCGGCCACCCGCGCCGCCCGCAGCCGCAGCGAGTCGCCGCTCCGCACCTCCTGCCCCTCCGCATCGAGGAGGCATTCGAGCCCGTTCGTGCAGTGAAACCGATAGGTCGCCATGCGATCGGATCCTCCCGTGCCTCGGGCAATTTGTTCACATTTTGTTCTCATGTCAACGCAGTTCGAACGATCCGCGAAGCGGTGCGTTAAGTCTCCGCCGCGAGGCGTCGCCGTTCACGGCTGAGCAAGCATCTTCGCCAACCGGAACGACAGAATTCCCTGCGGATTATCGTCCCGCTTCAATGGTCACGTTCGAGGACCACAGGGATGATCAAGCAGAGTGGATGGGCCGCGGCACTGGCTGCCGCGGCGCTGGTGGCGTGCGGCCCGGCATCGGCGCGGGAGGTCGTCGTCTTCGATCCCGGTGCGTCACCGGGCAGCATCGTGGTGCGCACGGGTGAGCGCCGGCTCTACTTCGTGAACGGGGACGGCACGGCGATCCGCTATCCGGTCGCGGTGGGCAAGCTCGGCAAGCAATGGACCGGGCTCGCCCATATCGAGGGCAAGTACGTCCAGCCGGCCTGGTCGCCGCCCGCCGAGGTGAAGCGCGACAACCCGCGCCTGCCGAACGTCATCGCGGGCGGCTCGCCGCACAACCCGATGGGCGCCGCCGCCCTCACCCTCGACCGCGGAGAATATGCCATCCACGGGACCAACCGCCCGAACTCCATCGGCACCTTCGCGTCCTACGGTTGCATCCGGATGTACAATCAGGACGTCGTCGACCTGTTCAGTCGCGTTGGGGTGGGCACACCGGTGATCGTGACGCGCTGACCGGCCGGGAGCGGGACCCCGGGGAGCAGGGCCGGCCCGGTCACGCTCTCGGGCGCCGGCCTCGCGGGTGTGCCGGACCGGTGGTCCGCTGCGCGCGGGGCGCGTCGGACCATCCGACCGCGCGCGCTGACCGAGACTCCCTCAGACCTGCCCCCCGGGCTTCCCCGCCATGCGCTCCACCGGGGCCGACAGGAAACCTGCGGAACGTTGCAGGCCCTTCCATCGACGAGTATTCAGCCAATAATCTACCGAAAAGTCGGAGGAATGATTAAGCCGAAATTAGCAATTTCCGCATAGCGTAAGCGCGCGCAATCCTCCGAATAAGAAATCGATGCGTCATAGGGATAACAGCGGCGCGATCACCGTTATCGTTGCCTTGGCCCTTCCGGCCCTGTTGGCCGGCATCGGCGGAGCGATCGAGGTGTCGCGCGCGATCTCGTTCCGTCAGCGCCTGGCGAGCGCGGTCGAGCTGTCGTGCAGCCAGGGCGCAGCCTACGTGAACGCGCACAAGCCGCTGGACGTGCAGGCGACATCGGTCGCGATCACCTATCCGGAGATGGTCAAGGAGATCACCGGCCGGGTCTTCACGGCCAAGGGCATCGCGACCACGCCGGCTCCGGTCACGGACAACACCGACGTCAACGTCCACGTGGAGGCGACCCGGTCGCAGCCGCTCGTGTTCGGCAGCCTGCTCCATCAGAGCGCGTTGACCTTCACGGCGGCGAAGGATTGTGCCGTGGTCTCGACGGTGGCCGCCCGGGGCAACGGGCTCGCGCCGGTGATGCTGTTCTCGGAATCCTTCGAGGCCAGCCACAGTGTCGGGAGCAGCGCCGCCGGCTGGGACGTGCTGGGCGGCTACAACAACAACAATACCTGGAACGGCTGGACCACGCAGGGCGCCGGCATCGAGGTCGACAGCCAGCGCGCGATCGCGGTGAGCAGCGTGCTGTTCGGCAGCTACTTCGTGGAGCTCGACAGCGACTGCTCCACCGCGGCCAACCGGGGTAACCGGTCCTGCCAGTCCAATTCGACGATCTCCCGGATCTTCAATCTCACGCCGGGCGCCTATCAGGTCCGATACTGGTACTATTCGCGCCTCTCCGATGCCTCCATCGGCAGCCGCGTGATCTGCGGATCGAAGAACAGCGACGTCTCGTACTAGCATTACAGTTGCATGCGGCGTTTCAGATATGCTTCTCGGGCTGCCGCTTGATGAGCGCGTCTCCAGGCTGACCATGCAATGACGACAGCGGGCTCAATGCGTCGCTGTGCCAGCCGCATCGCCACGCGCCGGATCTCCTGGACCGACCAGGGCACCGGCGAGCGTGGCGATGAGCGCGGTTTTTGGGGGCGCGCCGTTCGCCAATCGGCGCACCCGCGCCAGCATCGCAAAGGCCAGCATCACCAGCGAGACGTGCCGGTGCCAGCCATGCCAGGAGCGGCTCTCGTTGTGGGCCAAGCCGAGTTCCGTCTTGGCGGTCTCGAAGGCGTCCTCGATCGCCCAGCGCCGGCCCTCCACCGCCACCAGCGTCGAGACGGGTGTCCCGGCCGGGCACCAGGTCGTGAAGTAGGCCAGAGCCCCGTCCGAGAGGCTGCGCCGGACCAGCAAGCCGCGCGTCCACTCGCTCTCATCGAGGGCCGGATCCACGGCGCTGGCCGGCAGGGTGGCCAGGGGCAGGTAGGCCCAGTCGAACAGGCGTGCGCCCTTCGTGCCCGCCCCAGCTGATAAGCGGACCCAGTCCGTCTCCGAGAGAGCCTTGGCGATCTCCTCGGCCGTGCCGGCAATGGGACGTTCGGTGATCCAGGACCAGAAGCTGTGTTGGCCGGTGACGCCCAGCACGTAGCCTTTGGAGGCGCGCCGCAGCGCCATCTCGATCTCGCTCACCCCGTAGACGCTGTCCGCCGCCACCCAGGCAAACGGCACCCCCGCGGCGATCGCGCGCTGGATCATCCCCCGCGCCAGCTGTGGCTTGGTCGAAAAGGCGATCTCGTCGGGAACATGCGCCGCCCGCCTACGCGCTGGATCACCGCTCCACGCTTTGGGTAGATACAGCTGACGGTCGATGAAGGCGTGCCCCTGATCCGAGACGTAGGCCGCGAACACGCCGATCTGGCAGTTCGTGATCTTGCCGGCCGAGCCCGTGTACTGACGGCCGACGCCGCACGAGGCTTTGCCCTGCTTGAGAAAGCCGGTTTCGTCGAGCACGAGGGTCGCATCTGGTGAGGCAAGCGTCTCGATCACGAGGTCGCGTACCACGTCGCGCAGAGCGTCCGCGTCCCAGTGACTGCGGCCCAGGATCGCCTGCTGACGCCAGGGCCCAGGATCCCCGGCTGCTTCCGCGCGCATCCAGCCAGTCTTGCGCCGCTCGCCCCCGAGCAGCCCATCCAGGAAGGCGTTCGCGGAGGCGGCGACACTGGGAGCGGCAAACAGCGGTCGCATGCGCTGCTTGGCCTCGCGCAGCGACGTCGACCAGAGCTCCAACGTGGTCTCCAACGAGGCTGAGGGCATCGGGCTCTCCGTCCAAAACCTTCAGATAGGCGCAACACCATGCAACTGTAATGCTAGGGCCTGTCGTCACTTGAGCCAATCGAGAGTGGCGGCCAGACAAAGGATGCCCATGAAGCTGACGGCGGTCTTTTCGTAGCGGGTGGCGATGGCCCGCCACTCCTTGAGCCGGGCCCAGAGCCGCTCGACAATGTTGCGGTTGCTGTAGATCCACTCAGGACAGGCGAGCGGGGCCTCGTTGCCCTTGGTCGGGATCGCTGGCCGTGCACCGGCGGTCCAGATCGCCTCGCGAAAACGGTGGCTGGAGTAGCCGCGGTCACCCACCACCCACTGCGGCACGCCGGGCAGTCGATCGAGCAACGGGAGAGCGTGCGGCAGTTCATGCGCCTGGCCGGGCGCGAGGCGGAACGCGATCGCGCGTCCTCGCCCGTCGGCGATCACGCAGGCCTTGGTGCCATAGCCGCCACGCGAACGGCCAAGAGCTTCACGATGGTCTCGCTCGGCTCCAGATCCCCCCTTTTGGCCGCGCCCGCCGCCTTCTGGTGAGCCCGAATGCTCGTGGCGTCGAGAAACACCATGCCGAGCGCGACGCCGCGGGTCTGCACGAGGTCGAGCAGCCGCTCCCAGACACCGGCGCGCGCCCAGCGGATGAAGACCTGGGCGGCTTGCCACCAGGGACCCAGCTCGGCCGGGATGGCGCGCCAGGAGGCGCCGTTGTGATGCCGCCAAAGGATGGCTGAGATCGTGCGGCGCAGTTCAAGGGGCGGCGTCTTGCCTTTGGGCCGGCAGGCTTCCACCAGCGGCTCCAACTCGGCCCACTGGGCGTCCGTCAGCATCGCGTCTCCTCACTCAAAGTGGGGAAACGCTCATCAGCCCAGAGGGTTCAAGCGACAACAGGCCCTACACCGCGAACGGCCAGACCAACCGGATCGAAGTCTACATCGAGAAATCCGGCAGCTATACGTACGATCAAAGCAACATGGCCGACGTCTGCGTCCAGTCGAACACCTGGACCGAGCGGATCATCAACTTCCAGGTCCTGACGACGTCGGATTACCGGATCTCGTGGCGGGCGGCCGGCCGTCAGGACACCTATGGCGGCCTGATCGACAACATCCGCGTCTGCCGCAACACATGTCCGGCGAGCTGAGCCGTGGTCTCCGGCCGGCTCCGGCTTCTCCAGCGCCTCGGTCCGGACCGGCTGGGCGCCACGGCGGTGGAGTTCGCCCTCCTGCTCTGGCCGGCCATGGTGCTGATCCTGGGCGCGCTGCAATTCGGCTTCTATCAGTACACGCAGGCGACCCTGAGCAACGCCCTGTTCGACACCGCGGCGGCCCCCGGCACGGAGGTCATCCTGGGGGATCAGGCCGGCTACCGGAACCGCATCTGCGCCAGCATCCCGATCATCCCGGACGCCACCTGCCGCGCGACCCTGCTGGTCGAGCTGGAGCCGCTTGCCAGCCTGCCGACGACGGTCACGGACATCCAGGGCAGCGTGTTCGATCCCGGCCTTCCGATGAACCTGATGGTGCTGCGCGCCGCCGTCCCGACCCTGCAGATCCTGCCCTTCGCCCCCGTCATGCGGGCGAAGGCCTCCGTCGTCTTCCGGCGGCCGTGAGGTCGAGCCTGCGTCAGGCCCGGCACCGGTTCCGCCGTTCCCGGGGCGGCGGCGTCGCGGTGGAATTCGCGCTTCTCGCGACCATCCTGATCGCGCTGAGCGCGGCCGGGGTCGACCTCATCAACCTGACCACCCTCACCCGCGAGATCGAGCGTTCGACCACGCAGCTCGCGGCGGCCATCACCTCCTGCCCGGCTTCGTCGACGCCGGGCTATGCCAGCTGCACCACCGACACGATCAAGCAATTGACCGACCGCAAGACCAATGCGCTCGTCACGCTGATCCGGCTGCTGCGCGATCCCACCAATCAGCCGCAGCTGAGCATCATCCAGGTCAACAAGGTCAACGGCGCGATCCGCGTCTGCGCGGGAACCGCCACCTACCTCGACGCCGACATCAACACCAGCGCGCTGCAGATCTTGGGTGACAAGGACGTGGCCATCGTCGTCCTGATCACCGGGACCTACGTTCCGTATGTGGGCTTCATGTCCAAGCTGTTCACCGGTACGGAGACGAGCGCGCTGCGCGGCTACACGGTCGCCGTCCAGGTCAGCAACGTCCAGCTCTGCTGAAGGCCGGGCCCGGCAGCGCGGGGCGGTTCCACGCCGCCGGATCGAGAAGCGCGACAGCCGTCGGCGTGCCCGCTCCGGTCAGGCGTCCCGGCCGTGCACCTGCGCGGGCGGCGCGGTGGCCTCGACCGCGGTGAAGCTCTCCAGGATGCGGTAGGTGTGCTCCGCCCCGGCCGGCACCAGCCAGGAATCGCCGGGTTCGAGGCGGACCGTCTGCCCGGCGACCTCCAGCTCCGCCCGGCCCGCGATCACGTAGCCCACGGTCTCGTAGTCGCGGGCGGCGGCGGGCTTGCTGTCCGTCGGCGGCTCGTTCTCCCACAGCCGCATCGACACGTGCTTGCCGGAGGCGAGGTAGCGCTCGCCCTGCCGGCCGTGCGGGGAGGTCTCGCCCGAGACCTTCTTGATCGTCGTCTCCGCCATCGCTGCCTCCGCGAGCCGTTGCGACCCCGACAGGTCGCCGCGACCCCCAACGGGTCGCCGCGACCCCAACGGCGTCCCGGTGGCGGTGTTCCCGCTCCGGCGGCGGGCGCGGGACTCACAGGGTGATCGGCGGGTCGATCGTGCCCTTGCTGATGATGAACTTGCCGTGCTCGCCGACGCCCGACAGGCCGCGCTCCTCGGCGAATTCGTTCACCGCCCGCGTCACGTCGGGCCAGGTCCCGTAATCGTCGCCGACGAGGACGCCCGGCTCGGCGATGAGATCCCAGACGGCGTCGAGGTCGCGCTTCACCGGCTCGTATTCGTGGGCGGCGTCGAGGTAGCAGAAATCGAACGTCACCCCGAGCCGCTTGAGGACGAGGCAGGCATTCTCCGAGGTGCTCGGGAACGGGGTGATGACGTCCTGCACGCCCTCGCGGACCACGTTCGACAGGAAGGTCCAGTAGAGATGCGGATAGCCGTGCTCGATCCGGAGGGATTCGTACCAGCCTCCCTCGACGCGCAGCCAATGCTCCGGCGAGCCGAGCCAGGTGTCGACGCAGACGATCTCGCAATCGAGGTCCAGCGCCTTGACGACCTTCGCCATGTTGATGGCCGAGCGGCCCTTCCAGCTGCCGATCTCGAGGATGCGCTTCGGGCGCAGCCGCTCGATCACGCGCGGCAGGATCGGGTGGTCGGAGCCCCAGCCCTGCATGTCGGCCGGGTGAGCCTCGCTGTCGAAGCCGTCATAGGGGGACCGTGAGAAGAGCAGGTCGCGGATCGTCGGTTGAGTGGTCACGGTGAACTCCGGAAGCCCGTTCGGGAAGGATGCTGCGGCTCGCCTCACGCGGCCTGGCGCGACAGCATGGCGATCACGGTGGCGCGCAGCTCGTCGTAATCCGGCACGATCTCGCCCTCGTCCGTCGTGACCGTGGAGTAGATGCCGCGATACGAGTAGCCGAGCATCGCGCAGACCTCGGCCCACATCGTTCGCGCGGTTTGCAGCGGGAGGATCTCGAGCAGCCCCATCGGCGTACCGAGGTGAACGATGTTCGCGATGCCGGCGCCGTGGGGGGCGATGATCAGGCCGGCCCCGGCGAGACGCTCGACCTGCTGGGCGAGGGTCAGCTCGCCCTGGCCGAAATCGATCGCCTCGATGTCGAACTCGCGCAGGATCGCCTGAAAGCTCTCGGTCTCGTGGAGACCGCCGCCCCGGGCCGTCTTGCCGCGCCGGATGTAGATGCGGCGCGTCCCGGGCTCGATGCGCAGGCCGCAGGCGGTCCGGAGCCAGTGAACGCCGGCGGAGGAGAGCTGGTCGTGGGCGACGATGGGATCGCGGACCCGGATCGCGTGCGGCGTCGACACGAACGGGATGTGCGGCGACATCCGCTCGACGATGTGCTGGATGTTCGGCCGGTGACGATAGCTCTGCGGGATGTAGATCGCCGAGCTGTGCGGGGCCAGGAAGCGGATCCGCGGGATCATCTCCAGGCTGGCGTGATAGTAGTTCGCGTTGTTGGCGTCGGAGAGGATGCCGAGATTGTCGTGGACCGGCAGGGCGTGCCAGTGCTGGGCGATCTGCGCCCGCGCGGCGGAGAACACACTCGAGCGCAGGATCTCGTTGAGCGCCTGGTCGGCCCACTGATCCTCGCACGCGACGTTGATCTTGATGCAGGTGCCGTCGGGCAGGAGGAGCGCCTCGGCGTCCATCAGCAGGACGTACTCGCCCCGCATGATGCCGACGCGCTCGAACGTCACCTTCTCGACGAAGCGCGCCAGCTCGCATTGCACGCGCGGCAGGCTGCCGCTGAACACGACATCCGCGTTCGGCTCGTCGTGGTAGACGTTCCGGGTCAGGAGAGGAATGTAATTCCTGTGCTGATAGAAATTGACGATCGGCGCTGCAGACGTGCCCAATGTCCCCTCCTCAGGAGGCGCCGCCCGCAAGTGAACGAGCCCCCTGCAATCCGGCGATACCCAGGGTTCTCAAATTCCCGGATGTGGCCGCCCCTCTCGATCGGCCGCAGGCTACAGCTGCCATGCTGGGGTTAATGAACCGCTAACCATGAAATATTGATTCAGGACCGGTCCATAGCGGCCCGACCATTGGGACACCACACGCGCCGACCGGGAGGCCGGGTCCGGGGCGGCACGCGCCCTGGCTGCGGGCGCAACGCCCATGACATCCACCTCGGCCCTCAGGCGGAGGCGGGTTCTCCCGATCTGTCGAGGGTCGAGCGGCACGGTCCGCAGGCCCTCAGAAATCCGTGGCGAGCCCCTTCACCTCCCAATCGTCGTAGCGGACGGGTTCGAGGCCGCCGCGGCCGTTGATCTCGCGCTCCCGGCGGATCTCGGCCGCGCGGGCATCGATCTCCGCGCGGCGGGCCTGCGCCTCGGCGAGGGCCCGTTCGGCGGCCGGGCTCAAGGGCCTGCGCGCGGCCGGCTCGGGATGGGTGTCGTCCATGGTCGTGATACTCCCGCTTGCATCCGGGGCGGCGCGGTGCCACGCCCGGCCTGGCGCGTCGATGCCAGTTCCCCCGCAGGTGGCGGGGGGCCGGCGCGCCGTCAAGACGGGAGCGGCGGCAGGCGCATGGACGACGGGCAAGACGATCGCACGGCTGGACTCGCGGCACGGCGCCTCGCCTTCGCCGGGGTGGCGGATCTCCTCGGGGCGCGGTCCGGCACCGCCCTCGACGACGTGCTCGACCCGGCGGCGGCCCGCGCCGCCCTGGCGCCGCAGGATCTCGGCCTCGCCCGGGCGATCGCCGCCACCACCTTCCGGCATCTCGGGGCGATCCGCTACGCCCTGGCCGCCCGGATGACCCAGGGCCTGCCGGAGGATCAGCCGAAGCTCCTCGCGCTCCTCGCCACCGGCGCCGCGCAGATCCTCTACCTCAACGTCCAGGATCACGCCGCCGTGGATCTCGCGGTGCGGCTCGCCAAGGGCGAGGCGAGCCTGCGCCACCTGAGCGGCCTCGCGAACGCCGTCCTGCGGCGCGTCGCCCGCGAGAAGGAGGCGATCCGCCGCGAGACCGACGCCGATCCCCTCGGTCTCGGCACGCCCGCCTGGCTCGCCCGCCGCTGGAGCGACGCCTACGGCGACGCCACCGCGCGGGCCATCGCGGAGGCGCATATGCGCGGCGCCCCGCTCGACCTCACCGTGAAGGCCGATCCGGAGCTCTGGGCGGAGCGCCTCGGCGCGCGGCTCCTGCCCACCGGCAGCCTGCGGCTCGACGATGCCCGCACGCCCGTGCCGCAGCTCGCCGGCTACGATGAGGGCGCGTGGTGGGTGCAGGACGCCGCCGCCGCCCTCCCCGCCCGGCTGCTCGCGGCGCGGCCGGGCGAGCGCGTCGCCGATCTCTGCGCGGCTCCCGGCGGCAAGACCGCGCAGCTCGCCGCGGCCGGCGCGACGGTCGTCGCCGTCGACCGCTCGGAATCCCGCCTGCGGCGCCTGCGCGAGAACCTCGCGCGCCTCGGCCTCTCGGCGGAGACGCGGGCGGCGGATGCCCTGACGCTGCCCGACGACGACCGCTTCGACGCGATCCTGCTCGACGCGCCCTGCAGCGCCACCGGCACGATCCGCCGCCATCCCGACGTGGCCTGGACCAAGCGCGAGGGGGATCTCGCGCGCCTGGGCGCGCTCCAGGGCAAGCTCCTCGACAAGGCCGCCCGGCTGCTGCGGCCGGGCGGGCGGCTCGTCTACTGCACCTGCTCCCTGGAGCCGGAGGAGGGCGAGGCGCAGGCCGAGGCCTTCCTGGCGCGGCATGCCGACTTCGCGCGCCGGCCCGTCACGGCCGCGGAGGTGGGCGGCGAGACCGCGCTCCTCTCCGCACAGGGCGACCTGCGCACCCTCCCGGCGCACTGGGCCGCCCCGGAAGGCGGGCGCGGCGGCATCGACGGTTTCTTCGCGGTCCGGTTGCAGAAAGCCGCGGACTGAACGGCCGATCCTGTTCACAAGCGCTGCGGCCGCGTTTGACGCCGCCGCCATCCTTCACCATTGGTGTTCACGGTTGGTTGATCATGGTCCCGCGCGGCCGGGGCCGGGCGCCCGCCACGCGCGGACACTCCCGGGGGGTAGCTTGCATTGGGGGCCTGACCGCTGGCGTTTCTACCGGCTCGTCGGGCGTGAGATCGGGCGCGCCGCGCGCAACGTCGGCGTTCGGGTCTCATCGGCCCCCTCGGCCCTCGCCCGCTTGCGCCCCACCGGCCTCGTCATCGCCCCGCAGGACCTGCGCACCAGCGACGCCACCCTGGCCGGGGACATCTACGCGGGGTTGTTCGTCTTCGCGGGTCGGGCGCTCGCCACCGGCGGGCGCTCGCCCTTCGACTTCACCCCACCGTCGCCCGAATGGGGCGAGGCGCTCTACGGCTTCGGCTGGCTGCGCCACCTGCGCGCCGCCGACAGCGCCCTCGCCCGCTCCAACGCCCAGGCCTTCGTGCAGGATTTCCTCGCCGGGCGCGGCGACCGGGAGATCGCCGACCGGCCGGCCGTGGCGGCGCGGCGGCTGATCTCGCTGCTCAGCCAGTCGCCCCTCGTGCTCGAAGGGGCCGACCACGCCTTCTACCAAGCCTTCCTGAAGGGCATCGGGCGCTGCGTGCGCCGCCTCGACGCCGCCCTGCGCCACGGCGTCCCGCCCCGGCAGCGCCTCGCGGCCGCGGTCGCGCTCACCTATGCGGGCCTGTGCTGCGACGGCTACGAGCCGGTCCTGCGCCGGGGCACGCGGCTCCTGTCGCGGGAACTGCGCCGCCAGATCCTGCCGGATGGCGGCCACCGCAGCCGCAATCCGGCCGCCGTCAAGGAACTCCTCCTCGACCTGCTGCCCCTGCGCCAAAGCTTCCTCAGCCGCGACATCGCCCCGCCGGAGGCCCTGCTCCAGGCCATCGACCGCATGCTGCCCTTCCTGCGGCTGCTGCGGCACGGCGATGCCTCCCTCGGCCACCACAACGGCATGGGGGTGACGGAGGCCGATCAGCTCGCGACGCTGCTCATCTACGACGGCGCCCTCGCCCGCCCGCTGATGCACGCGCCGCACACGGGCTATTCCCGCCTGGAGGCGGGCACGACGCTGGTGGTGGCCGATATCGGCGGGGCGCCGCCCCCCGCCTTCTCGACCATGGCGGGGGCGGGCAGCCTGTCCTTCGAGCTGTCGAGCGGCGCCCAGCGCCTGGTGGTGAATTGCGGCAGGCCCGCGGGCGGCGAGGACATGCGCCAGCTCGCCCGCACCACGGCGGCCCATTCCACCGCGATCCTCGGCGAGATGTCCTCCTGCCGCTTCCTCAACCCGCCGGGGCGCGGCTTCGCCCATCCGCTCGCCGCGTGGCTGAGGAGCCGGATCGGCGCGGTGATCGTGCGCGGCCCGGCCCAGGTTCCGGCCGAGCGCGGCACGGAGGCGGACGGCACCGCGGTGCTCGCGGCGAGCCACGACGGCTACGCCCCGACCCTCGGCCTCCTGCACGAGCGCCGCTGGCGCCTCGCCCCGGACGGCGCGCGCCTGAGCGGCGAGGACGCCTTCCGGCGCGTCCGCGAGGGGCGGGCCGGGGGAGGCCCACCGGTGGATGCGGCGATCCGCTTCCACCTGCACCCCTCCGTACGGGCCGGGCGCGAGGGCCGCGCCGTGCGCCTCCTGGCCGCGAACGGCGAGACCTGGCTCTTCGAGGCGGAAACCGTCGATCCGGTGATCGAGGAGAGCGTGTTCTTCGCCGCCTCCAACGGCGCGCGGCGCACCGAGCAGATCGTGCTGCACCTGCGGGTGACGGATGGCAGCCGGGTCGCATGGCAGTTCCGCCGGCTGTGACGGCTTGGCCGATTCGCGCCCGCGCTGGCCTCCCCCGGCCGTTTCTGCTACCGCGCGGACACCGACCCTTCAGCAGGCGCCCCCGCCGGCTTTCCGCTACGACACACGGACCTCGACCCATGGCGAGCGACCTCATTCCCGTCACCCGCGCCCTGCTCTCCGTCTCCGACAAGACCGGCCTCGTCGATTTCGCCAAGGCGCTCGCCGCTCGGGGCGTCGTGCTCGTCTCGACGGGCGGCACGCACCGGGCCCTCACCGAGGCCGGCCTCACGGTCACCGAGGTTTCCGACCTCACCGGCTATCCCGAGATGATGGACGGGCGCGTCAAGACCCTGCATCCGGGGGTGCATGGCGGGCTCCTCGCCATCCGCGACAATCCCGAGCATCAGGCCGCGATGCTGGCCCACGGGATCGCGCCGATCGACCTCCTCGTCGTGAATCTCTACCCGTTCGAGGCGACGCTGGCGGCCGGGCGCCCGGCGGCGGAATGCATCGAGAACATCGACATCGGCGGGCCGGCGATGATCCGCGCCGCCGCCAAGAACCACGAGGACGTGGCCGTCGTGGTCGACGTCGCCGATTACGACGCGGTCCTGGCCGATCTCGACGCCCATGACGGCGCGGTGACCCGGGCGACCCGGCGGCGCCTCGCCCAGAAGGCCTTCGCGCGCACCGCCTCCTACGACGCGGCGATCGCCACCTGGCTCGAAGGGGAATACGCGGAGGCGATCCCCGGGACGCCGGTGTTCCGGGCGCTCGGCGGCACCCTGGCGCAGGGCCTGCGCTACGGCGAGAACCCGCACCAGCAGGCCTCCTTCTACCGCACGGCCGGCGCGAGCCGCCCCGGCGTGGCGACCGCCCGCCAGCTCCAGGGCAAGGAACTCTCCTACAACAACCTCAACGACACGGACGCCGCCTTCGAGTGCGTGTCCGAGTTCGACCCCGCCCGCGCGGCCGCGGTGGTCATCGTCAAGCACGCCAATCCCTGCGGCGTCGCCGAGGGCGACACGCTGCTCTCCGCCTATGAGCGGGCGCTCGCCTGCGACCCGGTCTCGGCCTTCGGCGGCATCGTGGCGCTGAACCGACCCCTCGATGCCGAGGCCGCCCGGCGCATCGTCGAGATCTTCACCGAGGTGATCATCGCCCCCGACGCCACCGAGGAGGCGGCCCGGATCGTGGCCGCCAAGAAGAACCTGCGCCTCCTCGTGACCGGCGGCGTCGCCGATCCGCGCCAGGCGGGCCAGGTCTGGCGCACGGTCGCGGGCGGCATCCTGGTGCAGAGCCGCGACGCGGCCGTCATCGACGACATGGACCTGCGCGTGGTGACGCAGCGGGCGCCGAGCGAGCGGGAGCTCGCGGATCTGCGCTTTGCCTTCCGCGTCGCCAAGCACGTGAAGTCGAACGCCATCGTCTACGCGAAGGACGGCGCCACGGTGGGCATCGGCGCCGGCCAGATGTCGCGGGTCGATTCCTCGCGCATCGCCGCCTGGAAGGCGGCGGAGGCCGCCAAGGCCGCGGGCGCGCCGGAGAGCCTCGCGCGCGGCTCGGTGGTCGCCTCCGACGCCTTCTTCCCCTTCGCGGACGGGCTGCTCGCCGCGGCGGAGGCGGGCGCCACGGCGGTGATCCAGCCCGGCGGCTCGATGCGCGACGACGAGGTGATCCGCGCCGCCGACGAGGCCGGCCTCGCCATGGTGTTCACCGGCCACCGGCATTTCCGGCACTGATCGGCGGCCCGGCCGGCAGGGGCGTTGACCGCCGCCCTCGCCCGGCGCCGAGCGTCGCGGTACGGCGGGGCGGGGCAACCGGGTGATGCGGCTCATCGAACACGACCTGCGGGCGCGGGTGCTGGCGGAGGTCCACGCCCGCCCCTTCATGCCGGTCAAGACCCCGCGTCGCTTCCTGCACTACGCCTTCCTGACCGACGGCGAGGCTGCCGCGGCCGACCGCGTGGCCCTCGACGCCTATTGCGGCTCCCTCGGCCTGCCGGGGCCGCCGCCCGGCACCAAGCAGCACCGGGTGGTGTTCTCCGGCGCGATCCTGCGCTGGGAGAGCCACAGCGAGTTCACCACCTACACCTGGGAATATGCCGACCCGCAGGGCCTCGCCTTCCAGCCGCAGCCCGACGCGCTCTCGGGCGCGATGGAGGGGCTGGTCCAGCCGGGGCCGCTCCTCGTCGCCGTGGACCTGCACCTCCTCGCCGCGGGCGAGGGCGACCTGCCCCCGGAGATCAGCGCCACCTTCTCGCCCGCCTCCCTGGCGGTGGCGCAGGCGGAGGGCGGCGCGGCCATCGTCGCCACCGATTTCCAGCCGGATCCCCACGGCTACGTGCGCATCGTGGTGGCCGATCGCGGCATGACCCGGGTCGCGGCGGGCGCGCTGGTGCAGCGGGTGCTGGAGATCGAGACCTACCGCACCCTCGCCCTTCTCGGCCTGCCCGAGGCGCAGGCGCTGGCCCCGGCGATCCGGCGCATCGAGACCGCCCTGCCCGACCTCATGGAGGAGATGCGCGGGAGCGAGGGCTTCGACGCCAACCATCACCTCCTCGACCGGCTGGTCGCCCTCGCCGCCGAACTCGAAGCCGGCGCGGCCCGCTCCCTGTTCCGCTTCGGCGCCACCCGCGCCTATGACGAATTGATCCGCCTGCGGCTCGACGCCATCCGCGAGCAGGCGATCCCCGGCCAGACGAGCTGGTCGGTCTTCCTCGCCCGGCGCTTCAACCCGGCGATCCGCACCTGCATGGCCACCGGCGAGCGGCAGGACACGCTCTCGCGCAAGCTGTCGCGCACCGCGCAGATGCTGCGCACCCGGGTGGACGTGGAGCTGGAGCGCCAGAACCACGCCCAGCTCCAGGCCATGAACGACCGCGTCCGCCTGCAGCTGCGGCTGCAGCAGACGGTGGAGGGCCTCTCGGTCGCGGCGATCAGCTACTACGTGGCGAGCCTGATGCACCACGTGCTGGAGGGCGTGCACGCGGCGGGCGCGCACGTCGATCCGACGATGGGCACCGCGGTGGCGATTCCCCTCATCGTGCTCGGCGTCGCCTGGACGGTGCGGCGCATCCGGCGCCGGCACGCGGAGCCGGGCGACCACTGATCCGGTTTCCGGACGATCCGTGCGGAAACGGTCTCATACGGTTTCCGGATGATCGCTTCGCGATGCGGAAACCGGCCTCGCTCAGGCGCCGCGCGGGCTCGTGATACGGTTTCCGAAAGTGAACTTCCGGAAACCGTATCACCCCGCGAGCGGGGCGAAGAAGCAGAACACGTAGTCGCCCCGGTGGCACCAATGGAAGTTGCCGTCCTTGCTCGGGCGGACCTTCGCCATCGGGATGAAGATGCCGTGGGTCCTGTAGCCGCCCGGAACCTCGACCGCGTCGCTCACCGGCTCGCAATCCTGATCGGAGCAGCATTCGAATGGATACCAGGAATGCGCCGGCTGGATCAGCGAGAGAGCGACGACGAGCGCGGTCTTCATGGATGACGCCCCTTCCCCGTGTGAGGACGGCTGGTGCCAGGACCGGCCGATCGACTCTCCCGGCATGGCGCGTGCCAAGCCTGGGCTGTCCTTCCCTCTGAAGACATGGGCGCGGGGCCGCACTCCTCAAGCCGGCAACGGGCTGGTGATTGCAACTGCGAGGGCTCCGGCCGGAGCCTCGCCATCGCCCCGTGCTGCCGAGCGCCCGCGCGTGGCTCATGACCGGCCAGATATGGGGTGTCACCTTGTCGTCGGGATCCGCGGCGCGCCGCCCTTCTCCGCACCGCGCTCGTCCTTGGCATCACGATCGTCACGCGCGGTCGTGGTGGCGCGCTGGCCCGACGCCGCCGCGGCGCCCGGCTTGGCCTTGCCAGCCCGTCTCTCCGGTTGCGACTTGCAACCGCAGCGGCCGTATCACGCCGCCTGACGCCCCCCTGATCCCGCGAATCGTGCGAGCTCGCATTGCGGGTTCGCGACGCGCCGCTCGCGCCACCGCGGGCCGGTCGCCCGGGTCGGCGCCGGACGATGCCGGCGCCCCTCCGCTCAGAACAGGCTGCCCTGCGCGGGCGGGACCGGCGCGGGCGGCGGGGCGGGCGGCCCCGCCAGCAGGTCGGCGTCGTCGTTGCGGTGGTCGTTCACCCGCGCATTCGCGGGCGCGAGGCTCAGCCACTCCTCCGGGCAGGGCCGGCAGAGGTCGGAGGCCGCCTTCGCGTCCACCGCCTGCAGGTCGAGCCAGGCATCGACCGCCTCCGGCGGCAGGATCGCCGGCATGCGGTCGTGCAGGGCCGCGAGCAGGCCGTTCGCGCCGCAGGTCACGATGGCGGCGGTGTCGATCTCCGATCCGTCCGGGCTGCTCCAGGTCTCCCACAGGCCGGCGAGCGCCATCGGGCGCCCGTCGGCGCACCGGATCAGGTAGGGCGCCATCCCCCGCGCGCCGCCGCGGCGCCACTCGTAGAAGCCGTCCGCCAGGAAGACGCAGCGCCGGTAGCGCAGGGCGTTGCGGAAGCTCGGCTTCTCGGCCGCGGTCTCGATCCGCGCGTTGATGATGAGCGGGAACTCCGCCGGATCCTTCACCCAGGCCGGCAGGAAGCCCCAGCGCATCAGCACGAAGCGCCGCCGCCCGTACTCGGCCGTCACCACCGGCACCGGCTGGGTCGGCGCCACGTTGTGGCGGGGCGGGAAGTTCGGCTGCTCGCCGTAGCCGTAGGTCTCGCGGAACACCTCCGGCGGCGACAGGATCACGTAGCGGCCGCACATCCCGTCATCCTCACAGCCAGCGCTTCCAGCGGAAGAAGGCATAGGGCAGGATCGCCGCCACCACCATCATCACGATCGCCATCGGGTAGCCGAAGGACCAGTCGAGTTCCGGCATCGCCTTGAAGTTCATCCCGTACATCGACGCGATCAGCGTCGGCGGCATGAACACCACGGCCATGACCGAGAACAGCTTGATGATGTTGTTCTGCTCCAGGTTGACGAGGCCGAGGGTCGCGTCGAGCAGGAACTGGATCTTGCCGGACAGGAAGGTGGCGTGCTCCTCCAGGGACTGGAGGTCGCGCAGGGTGGAGCGGACCTCCTCGCGGATCTCGCGGGGCGCCTTGGTCACCCGGTAGCTCGCCGAGAGCGAGAGCAGGATGCGCTCCATCGAGACCAGGCTCTCGCGCTGCTTCGACAGGAGATCGTTGTGGCGTCCGAGCCCGCGCAGGGTCTGCTGCAATTCGGCGTTGCGCGCACTCGGATCCGCCCGGTCGTCGAAGATCAGGCGGGAGAGCGCGTCGATGCGCTCGCCCTGGAGTTGGAGCACGTCGGCGGCGCGGTCGATCACCGTCTCGATCAGCGCGGAGAGGATCGCCTCGCCGCCCAGGATCACGCCGGAGGGCCGGGCGGCGCGCTGCACGAACATCCGGAAGGCCTGGGGGTCCTCGTAGCGCACCGTGGCGAGGCGGTTGTCCTGCAGGATGAAGGTGACGCCGGTGAGCGTCGCGTCCTCCGTGTCGACCTTGCAGAGCAGGCGCCCGGTCATGTAGCGGGCGCCGTTCTCCACGTAGAGCAGCTCCGAGGGCTCGATGTCCTGCATCTCCTCCCGGGTCGGGATGGAGATGCCCAGGAACGCCTCGACGCGCAGGTCCTCCTGCCGGGTCGGCTCGATCAGGTCGATCCAGATCGTGTCCGGCGGGATCGGCTCGTGCGGATCGAGGAGCCGGCGTTCGAGAAGGGGCTGACCGGTGCTGGCGCAGGCGTTCGGCTGGTGGACGAAGATCAAGGGGCTGAGCTCAGTCGAAGGCGTGGGGCGGGGGCACGCTCGTATCCGGCACGAAGAAGTCGGGCGCAAGCGGCACCCCCGGTGTGACGCGGTAGTATGAGAACTCCGTGACACCCTCCTCCGCCAGGAAGCTGTCGTCGATCAGGAAGCGGCCGCTGAAGTCGCGCGACGGCTTCCGGAAGATCCGCCACGCGGCCTCGGCCAGGATCTCGGGCGTGCGGCTCGCCCGCATCAGGGCGTCGCCCCCGAGCAGGTTCTGCACCGCCGCCGTGGCGATGGTGGTGCGCGGCCAGAGGGCGTTCACTGCGATGCCACGGGCCCGCAACTCCCCCGCGAGGCCCAGCACGCAGAGCGACATGCCGAACTTCGCCATCGTGTAGGCGAGGTGCGGCGCGAACCACTTCTCCTGCATGTCGAGGGGCGGCGAGAGCATCAGGATATGCGGGTTCCCGGCCTTCTCGAGATGCGGGATCGCGTGTTTCGAGACCATGTAGGTGCCGCGGGTGTTGATCTGGTGCATCAGATCGAACCGCTTCATGTCGGTCGCCGGGGTGTTGGTGAGCGAGATGGCGCTCGCGTTGTTCACCACGATGTCGAGGCCGCCGAAGCGGGCGGCGGTCGCGTCGATCGCCGCCTTCACCTGCCCCTCGTCGCGCACGTCGACCACGAGGGGCAGCGCCGTGCCGCCGGCCTTCTCGATCGCCTCGGCGGCGGTGTGGATGGTGCCGTCGAGCTTCGGATGCGGCTCGGCCGTCTTGGCCGCGATGGCGACGTTGGCGCCGTCGCGCGCGGCCCGCAGGCCGATGGCGAGGCCGATGCCCCGCGAGGCCCCGGTGATGAACAGCGTCTTGCCCTTGAGCGACATAGGATCCTCCGAGTTGTTTCTCGCGTGGCGGATGGGGGCCGGGCGTCGCTAAAAGCCCATCCGGAACCGGTCCGGCCGGCGGCCATCCTCGTCCGTGAAGCCGTAGTGGCGGGCGAGATCGGCGACATGGAGCGTGCGGCCCGCCTGCTCCGCCAGGGCGGGATCGCCCGCCAGCGCGGCGACCGCCCGGCCCGCATAGAGCGGCGTCTCGTCCGCCACCTCGCCGAACCCGGCATCGATGCTGCGCTCGGTGCGCACCCGCCCCGGCGAGAGGGCGAGCGCGGTCACGCCGCGCGGCGCCAGTTCGGCGGCGGTCGCCAGGGCGAGGCGGTTCGTCGTCGCCATGGCGAGATCGTAGACGATGTCGCCCAGATAGCCCTCCTGCGTGCCGAAGGAGACGAGGACGAGGAGGCCGCGCTTGGCCGAGACCATGGCGGGGGCGACCGCCCGGGCGAGGAGCAGGGCCGCGTAGGGGCCGGATTGCAGGGCATGGCCGAGGGGCGTCGCGGCCCGGCGCCAGAACGGATCGCCCCAGGCGGCCCCGTCCGGGAAGCGGTCGCCGTCATAGCCCTCGTGGCCGCCCCACACGCTCGACACCGCGATGTCGATGCGGCCGAAGCGGCGCAGCGTCCAGTGCACCAGCCCGTCCACGGCCTGCTCGCGGGTATGGTCGCAGAGATAGTGGAAGCCCCGCCCGCCCGCGAGGTCGACCTCCCGGGCCGCGTCCTCCAGCACCTCCGGACGCCCGTCGGTGCGCGGGCCGCTCTCGCTGGAGCGGCCGGTGACGATCACCGTGGCGCCGGCCTCCCCGAGCGCCCGGGCGATGCCGCGCCCGACGCCCCGCGAGGCCCCGGCGACGAGGCAGACCTGTCCCGAGAGATCCGGGACGCCCGCCGGCCTCATGCCCGGGCCTTGCCCTTCTCCAGGAAGGCGCGGAAGGCGGCCTGCGCCTCCGGCGAGCGCAGGGCCGCGTCGAAGGCCTTGGCCTCTGCATCCATGGCGGCCTCGACGGCGGCGCGGTCGCCGCGGATCAGCGCGCGGGTGGCCGCGAGCGCCCCTCGGGGCTTGGCCGCGAGCTTGGCGGCCTGCGCGAGAGCGTGTTCGAGCAGCGCGTCGCTCGGCACCACGGCGTTGGCGAGGCCGAGCCGCGCCGCCTCCTCGGCCCCGAAGGCCTCGGCGAGCATCAGCAGTTCCGTCGCCTTGGCGGTGCCGACGCGGCGCGGCAGCAGGTAGCTGGAGGCGGCCTCCGGCACGAGGCCGAGATCGACGAACGGCATGCGGAACAGCGCACGCGGCGTCGCGTAGACGAGGTCGCAATGCAGCGTGAGCGTCGTGCCGATGCCGACCGCGATCCCATCCACCGCCGCGACCATCGGGGTGCGGGTGGCGGCGAGCTGCCGGATGAACTTCAGGGACGGCGCGCCGCCGAAGGACTCGCTCGCGCGGGCGACGAAATCGGCGATGTCGTTGCCCGCCGAGAAGGCGCCCTCGACGCCCGCGAAGACCACCGCACCGGTCTGGGAGCCCTCGGCATCGGCGGCGAGCAGGGCCTCCCGCATGGCATCGTACATGGCGCCGGTCAGCGCGTTCTTCTTCTCCGGCCGGTTGAGCCGGATGAGGCAGACCCCGCCCGCCTCGCGCGTGATCCTGACAAGATCGGTCATGGAATGTCCTCGGGCTTCGTGACGGAACGGATTGAGGATGATCGGGGTGTGGGCCCCCCTGTCCCGGACGACGGCAGCGTCAGCGGACGGGAATCCGGGACCCAGCAAGAGGAGTTGCCGCGAAGGCTCGGCGTGTCGGCGCAACCGCAAGAAGCGATCGCCTCGCGACGTGTCGTGCTGGGTCCCGGGTCGCATTCCGCTCTCGCTTCATGCGCGCAGGCCCGAAGGGGCCCGGAAAGGGGATGAGGACTGGATGATCGCCGCGCCGACGATGTCCGCCCCTCCCGGTCGCGGGCCGCCTCAGCTCGCGAGGGCGAGCGGCGCGTCCTGAAGGTAGCCGGCACCCGTCGTCACCGTCTCCTCCAGGCCCCTGGCCGTGGTGGCGAGGTTCTCCGCGAAGAAGCGCGCCAGCGCGACCCGGGCCGGGTGGGCCGGGTCGCTGTCGCCGCCCGCCGCGGCGGCATGCGCCGCGAGCGCCGCCTGCGCCAGGGTGGCACCGCCCTGCGCGAGGCCGAACAGGCGCAGATACGGCGTCGCCCCTGCCAGGGCCTCCTCGGGCCGGTTGGAGCGCAGCGCCCGCAGGAGAAAGCTCGTTGCGGCATCGAGGCTCGCGATCGCCTCGCGCAGCCGCGGTGCCGTGAGCCCGAAGGCCGGGCCGCCCTCGCGCAGCACCCGCTCGGCGATGCCGCGCATGGTGGCGATCTGCGCCCGCACCACCGCCCCGTCCTGCAGCGGCAGCTTGCGGGTGACGAGGTCGATGGCCTGGATGCCGTTGGTGCCCTCGTAGATCGCCGCGATCCGCGCGTCGCGCAGGTGCTGGGCGGCCCCCGTCTCCTCCACGAAGCCCATGCCCCCGTGGACCTGGATGCCGATCGAGGCGACCTCGATGCCGATATCGGTCGAGAAGGCCTTCGCCACCGGGGTCAGCAGCGAGGCGCGGTCGAGGGCGTCCCGGCGCGCCGCCTCGTCCGGCGCCCGATGGGCCCGGTCCAGCGCCTCGGCGGTGAGGTAGCAGATGCCCCGCGAGGCCGCGGTCATCGCCTTCATGGTCAGCAGCATCCGCTGCACGTCCGGATGCTCGATGATCGGGCTCATGCCGGCAGAACTGCCGGTGCCGGCGACGGTGCCCGCCCGGCCCTGGCGCCGCTCGCGGGCGTAGGACAGGGCCTGCTGATAAGCCCGCTCGGCGATGCCGACGCCCTGCAGGCCGACGCAGAGCCGGGCGTTGTTCATCATCGTGAACATGCAGGCGAGGCCGCGGTTCGGCTCGCCCACCAGCCAGCCGGTCGCGCCGTCATTCTCGCCGTAGACCATGGTGCAGGTCGGCGAGCCGTGGATGCCGAGCTTGTGCTCCAGCCCGGCGCAGCGCAGGTCGTTGCGGCTCCCGTCCGGCAGCACCTTCGGCACCAGGAAGAGCGAGATGCCGCGGGTGCCCGCGGGCGCGTCGGGCAGGCGCGCGAGGACGAGGTGGACGATGTTGTCCGTGAGGTCGTGCTCGCCCCAGGTGATGTAGATCTTCTCGCCGCGGATCCGGTAGCTGCCGTCGCCCGCCGGCTCGGCCTTGGCGCGCAGGGCCGAGAGGTCCGAGCCGGCCTGCGGCTCGGTCAGGTTCATGGTCGCGGTCCACTCGCCCGAGACGAGCTTGGCGAGGTAGCGCTCGCGCAGCTCCTCCGCCCCGTGCCTGGCGAGCGCCTCGACGCCGCCCGCGGTGAGGAGCGGCCCGAGCCCGAAGGACATCGAGGCGGCGTTCCACATCTCGACGCAGGCCGCGTTGAGGAGCAGCGGCAGGCCCTGGCCGCCATAGGCCTCCGGCCCCGGCAGGGCGTTCCAGCCCGCCTCGCTCCAGGCCCGGTAGGCCTCGCGGAACCCCGGCGGCATCGTCACGGCGCCGTCCTTCAGCACGGCGCCCTGCTTGTCGCCGACGCGGTTGAGCGGCGCCACCACGTCGCTGGCGAACCGCCCGGCCTCCTCCAGGATCGCCTCGGCGAGATCCGCCGTCAGGTCGCCGTGCAGCCCCTCGGCGATCGCGCGATCGAGCCCGGCCACCTGCCGGATCGTGAAAGCCATCTCGGCCACGGGTGCGCGAAAGCTCATCCTGTTTCCTCCCGGACAGCGTCGCCCGGCGGGCCGGGCCGGCGCTTCGTCATTTGACGCGAAGCCGCACGCGACGCTAGGGCCGCTGTCATGCCGGACGATAGTTTACATGTGAACCATATCGGGTCAACGCCGACGCGGCGTCTGGCGCCCGATGCCGAGGGGATCGCGCAGGCCGCGCGGCTGCTCGCCGACGGGCGCCTCGTCGCCTTCCCGACCGAGACCGTCTACGGGCTCGGCGCGGATGCCACCGACGGAGCGGCCGTGGCCGCGATCTATGCGGCCAAGGAGCGCCCGCGCTTCAACCCGCTCATCGCGCACCTGCCGGATCTCGCCGCGGCGCGCCGCGAGGGCGCCTTCGGTCCGGAGGCCCTGCGCCTGGCGGAAGCCTTCTGGCCGGGACCGCTGACCCTGGTGGTGCCGCTCGCCGCGACCGCCCGCGTCAGCGATCTCGCCCGGGCGGGGCTCGACAGCGTGGCGATCCGGGTGCCGGCCTCGCCGCTCGCGCACGCCCTTCTCACGCAGGTCGGCCGTCCCGTCGCGGCGCCCTCGGCCAACCGCTCCGGGCGGGTCAGCCCGACCGCGGCGGATCACGTCCTCGGCGACCTCGACGGCCGGATCGCCGCCGTGCTCGATGGCGGGCCCTGCCCGGTCGGCGTGGAATCGACGATCGTCGCCTGCCTCGACGGCGCGCCGCGGCTGCTGCGCCCGGGGGGCGTGCCGCGCGAAGCGATCGAGGCGGTTCTCGGCCGGGCCCTTCTCGCGCCGGAGGCGGCCGATGCCGCGCCCCGCGCGCCCGGCCTGCTCGCCTCGCATTACGCGCCGCGGGCGGCGGTGCGCCTCGACGCGGCGGCGATCCGGCCGGACGAGGCGGCGCTGCTGTTCGGGGATGCGCAGCCGCCGGGGCTGGAGCGCGCCCGGCTGAGCTTTAACCTGAGCCCGCGCGGGGACCTCGCGGAGGCGGCCTCGAACCTGTTCTCGGCCCTGCGGCGACTCGACGCCTCCGGTGCCGCAACCATCGCGGTCACGCCCATTCCCCGCCACGGCCTCGGCGAGGCGATCGCGGACCGGCTCGCCCGCGCCGCCGCCCCGCGCTGATCACGCGAAAAAAATCTCAGGAATGCTGGAACCGTTCCAGCAGCGCGACGTTTTCATCGCATTGAAGGCCATTCCAAGCCCCCATCGGCCTTCCCCCTTGTCAAGGCCCGGAGCAATCCGGGCCTTTTCTTTTGGCCCGCCGAGGGGGCGTCAGCCCGCGAGCTTGGCGGCGATCGTGGCGACGTGGCGGCCCTGGAAGCGGGCACCGTCGCGTTCGACCTGCGAGGGCTGGCGGCTGCCGTCCCCATCCGCGATGGTCGAGGCGCCGTAGGGCGAGTTGCCCATCACCTGCGACACGCCGAGCTGGCCCTGGAAGGCGTAGGGCAGCCCCACCACCACCATGCCCTGGTGCAGGAGCACGGTGTGGAAGCTCAGGATGGTCGATTCCTGGCCGCCATGCTGGGAGGCCGTCGAGGTGAAGACCGAGCCGACCTTGCCGACGAGGGCGCCCTTCATCCACAGGCCACCGGTCTGGTCGATGAAGTTCTTCATCTGGGCGGCCATGTTGCCGTAGCGGGTCGGCGTCCCGAAGATGATCGCGTCGTAGTCCGGCAATTCGTCCACGGTGGCGACCGGTGCCGTCTGGTCGAGCTTGTAGTGGGACTTGCGGGCCACCTCTTCCGGCACGAGTTCCGGAACCCGCTTCACGTGCACCTCGGCCCCCGTCTCGCGGACGCCCTCCGCGACCGCGTAGGCCATCTGCTCGATGTGGCCGTAGGTGGAATAGTAGAGCACCAGAACCTTCGCCATGGCGGGAATCCTCTTCGCTGCGCGCGTCGGCCCAACCTGGGGCGGGCTGCGGTGCCGGCAACATCGGGGATCGCCGCGACGAGGGGAATGGACTAGCCTGCAAGCACGATCTTGCAGGAGCGCACGCGGCGCCGTGACCAGCCCTCTCGCCTGGGACGATTTCCGTCTCATCAAGGCCATCGCCGACCAGCGCGGGCTCGCCCCGGCGGCGGAGCGGCTCGGCATCAATCCCTCCACCGTCTTCCGCCGTCTCGGGCAGATCGAGGCGGCGCTCGGCACGATCCTGTTCGAGCGCCACCGCACCGGCTACGCGCCGACCCCGGCCGGCGAGGAGATGATGCGGGTCGCCACCCGCATGGAGGACGACGTCGCGGCCTTCTCGCGCAAGCTCGACGGTCAGCTTCTCGCCCCCTCCGGCGAGTTGCGGATCACCACCGCGGATTCCCTGTTCAACGATCTCCTGGCGCCGATCCTGGCGCGGTTCTGCGACCGCTACCCGGAGGTTCGCGTCGACGTGGTGCTGTCGAACCAGCCCCTGAACCTCTCGAAGCGCGACGCCGACGTCGCCCTGCGTGCCACGGACGGCCCGCCCGACACCCTGGTCGGGCGCCGGCTCGCCACCATCGCCTGGGCCCTCTACGGGCGAGTGGAGGACGGGGCGGAGACGCCGCTCGCCGAGCGGCGCTGGGTCTCCCTCGCGCAGGAGACCGGCGCGGCGAAGGTCGCCCGCTACGTCGCGGCACGGGCCGATCCCGCCCGCATCGCCCTGCGGCTCGACACGGTGGTGAGCCTGGTGCGGGCGGTCGAGGCGGGCATCGGCATCGCGCCGCTCGCCTGCCTCGCGGGCGACCGGCGGCCGGGCCTGATGCGGCTCACGCCGCCGGAGCCGGACCTCTCGGCCGGGCTCTGGCTGCTCACCCACGCCGATCTGCGGCACGCGGCGCGGGTGCGCGTCTTCCTGGATTTCGTCGCGGCCGAGATCGGGCGCCTGCGCGACCTCATCGAGGGCCGCGATCCAGCGGGCTAAGCAGAATTGCGGCGAGCAATTCTGCCGAGGTTCTCGTTCGCATCGTCAGGTCGCGCGGTCTCAGCGGACCTCGATGATCTCGACCTCGTGATCGGCCACCGTCACCGTGTCGCCCGCCTGCTTGCCGGTGAGCGCGCGGGCGAGCGGCGCCACGTAGGCGATCGAGCCCTTCGTGGGATCGGCCTCGTCCTCGCCGACGATCCGGAAGGTCTGGCGGATGCCGTCCTCGCGCTCGACGGTGACGGTGGAACCGAAATGCACCGTGTCGCTGGGCGACGGCTCGATCACCTGGGCGGAGTTGCGGCGCGCCGTCCAGTAGCGCAGGTCGCGGCTGGTGCGCGCGAGCCCGGCCTTGTCGTCGGGCGACAGGGCGCCGTGCTCGGCATGCAGCCGCTCCAGCTCCGCCTCGATCAGGGCGAGCCCCTGCGGGGTGACGAAATTCTGGTGCGGGGAGAGCGGACGGTCGGGAAGGTCCTCGAAGGCTTCCCCACCCTCCGGCTCACGGACGAAGGCGATGCTCATGAAACGGGCAATGCGCGGAGCACCGTCAAGGTTCCCGCGCCGCCGTGAGTTTCTCGCAGGCAGTCTTGAGTTTCTCGCAGGCAGTCTGATGCCGCGGTTGCCATCAGGAGACGGCGACGACGACGCGGCCGCGCACGCGCCCGGCCAGGATCTCGGGCGCCGTCGCGATGACGTCCTCCAGGCCGATCGTCGTGGTCATGGCGGCGAGCTTACCGGGATCGAGGTCGCGGGCGAGGCGGTTCCAGGCCTCGCGGCGCAGCGGCAGCGGCGCCATCACGCTGTCGATGCCGAGCAGCGCGATCCCGCGCAGGATGAACGGCGCCACCGAACCCGGCAGGTCCATGCCGCCGGCATTGCCGCAGGCCGCCACAGCCCCGCCGTGGCGGGTCATCGCGAGCGCGTTGGCGAGGGTGGTGCTGCCGACCGTGTCGATCGCCGCGGCCCAGCGCTCCTTGGCGAGGGGCTTTGCGGGCTTCGACAGCTCCGCGCGATCGATGATCTCGGCCGCGCCGAGACCGCGCAGGTAATCCGCCTCCGCGGCCCGGCCGGTCGCCGCGATGACGTGCCAGCCGCCCGCCGCGAGGAGCGCGACCGCCACCGAACCGACGCCGCCCGAGGCTCCCGTCACCAGCACGGGACCGCGCTCGGGCGCGAGGCCATGCCGTTCGAGGGCCAGGATCGACAGCATCGCCGTGTAGCCGGCGGTTCCGATCGCCATGGCCTGCTGCGGCGTGAAGCTCGCGGGCAGCGGCACCAGCCAGTCGCCGCGGACCCGGGCCTTCTCCGCATAGGCGCCGAGATGCGTCTCGCCCGTGCCCCAGCCGTTGAGAACGACGGCATCGCCGGGCTTCCAATCCGGGTGGCTCGACTGCTCGACCACGCCCGCGAAATCGATGCCGGGGATCATCGGCCAGCGGCGCACCACGGGCAGCGTCCCGGTGATGGCGAGCCCGTCCTTGTAGTTCAGGGTGGAATGCGTCACGCGGACCGTGACGTCGCCCTCCATCAGGTCGGCCTCGTCGAAGGTGGTGAGCGCGACGCGCTGCCCGTCCTCCCCCTTCTCGATCACCACCGCCTTGAACCGGCCCATCGGGCGCCTCCCATCGTCGTTGTCGCCCGGTTGTGGAGCGACGATGACGGGGCGGCAAGATGGCGGAGCCCCTTCTCCCGCGGGAGAGGAGGCTCCGCGCAGGCTTGC
>NZ_JBHZEO010000001.1:3560000-4030000 GCF_042748905.1 Methylobacterium carpenticola | reverse complement strand
TATCTGTCGCATCGTCCGGACATCCGGCATGCGGGCATCAACCCGTTCTATTATTACCTGCTGGAGCGGCGGCAGACGGGCGGCGGGCGCAAGGTTCGGCCGGACGAGGGCGGATCACCTGCCGAGAGCCCGCAGCGTGCCTTCGAGCGCGCGGTCATCGCGCCCTATTTCGACAGGGCCTACTACACCGAGACCTACACCGACGTGGCGATGAGCGGCGTCGACCCGCTCGAGCACTTCCTGACCATCGGCTGGCGCGAGGGCCGCAATCCCGACAGCCGCTTCGACGTGACGGAGTATCTCCGCCTCAACCCCGACGTCGAAGCCGCCGGCTTCAATCCGCTGTATCACTACCTCGTCACCGGCAAGGCCGAGGGGCGACCGGTCCGCTCGCGCCACTCCGCGGAGATCAAGCTCATCGCGTCGGCCCAGCCGATGGGCGACCGCGCGCGCCGGGATCTCGCGAAGCCGAGCCACCGCGCGGCGCTGAGCGCGGCGAGCCTGCGCGCGGCGCTCGGCCGCCTGCTGCCCGCGCATCGCGACCGCTTCGTCATCGGGCTGAGCCACGACGAATACACGCGAACCTACGGCGGCGTTCAGATCTGCATCGGCCAGGAGCAGAGCGAGGCGAATGCGCGTGGACTGAGCTACGTCCACATCGCCCCGGCGCGCCCGGTCCTGGCCTTCCGGCACGACCAGGACAGTGACGACCTCGTCACCCTGACCGTCGACGGCGAGCGCGTCGGCCATGCAAGACACGACGACGTCATCGCCTCCCTCGGAGGCCGGATCGTCGAGGCCGGCAAGGCCTGCGATCTCGTGATCCACTCGGTGCTCGGCTTCTCCCTGCGGTTCATCCTCGACCTGCACGGGAGCCTGCGCCCGCGCCGCACGACGATGTGGGCGCATGACGGCTCGACCCTGTGCACGAACTACGCCCTGCTGCGCAACGACGTCGAGTTCTGCTGGGCGCCCGAGATCGGGTCCTCCGCCTGCAGGGTCTGCGCCTACGGGACGGAGCGCGCCGGGCATGTCGCGGCCATGACGCGCCTGATCGATGCCGTGAAGCCGACGATGCTGTTTCCCTCCGATACGATGCGCGAGTTCTGGGAGAGCCGGTCGCCCTACGCGACGACCGGCGCGAGCGTCCTGCCGCATGCGACCGCGCGCTTCACGGCCGAGCGGCGACGCACGAGCGTGACCTCGCCCCTCCGCATCGCCTTCGTCGGCATCGCCGCGCCGCATAAGGGATGGCACGTCTTCCACGACCTCGCCGAGTCGCATCGCGACGACCCGCGCTACCGCTTCCTCCACTTCGCCACCGAGCCGGGGGCGAAGACGCCGGTGATCGCGTTCCGCGAGACTTCCGTCACCCCGCAGCAGCCGAACGCCATGATCGAGGCACTCCGCGAGGAGGAGATCGACGTCGTCCTGCAATGGAGCCTGTGCTTCGAGACCTTCTCCTTCTCGACCCTCGAAGCCATCCTGGCCGGCACCTTCGTGATCGCCCGGAGCGAGAGCGGCAACGCCGCCAAGCTGGTCACGGATCACGATGCCGGGCTCCTGCTCGCCGACAAGGCCGCCCTCGCCGACCTGTTCGCGACCGGCGCGGCCCTCGACCGCGTCCGGCAGTACCGCGCGAAATCCATCCCGGTCGGGGAACTCCAGCCCAACACGGCGAGCCTGCTCGCCATTTGCGGCGCCGAGGCGGAATATGTCTAAGGTTCACTGCTTTACGAGCATTTCCTTCTCCTACCTGCCCCGGGCGCGCATCCTCGCCGACAGCCTGCGCCGGCACCATCCCGACTGGACGCTGTGGCTCTGCATCTCGGATCTGGAGCCGGACGGTTACCGGCTCGCGGCGGACGACCACGGCTTCGATCGCGTGCTGTGGGCGAAGGATCTTCCCGTCGAGCCCCTGCCCGGCTGGATCTTCCGGCACAACGTCGTGGAGCTGTGCACGGCGGTCAAAGGCTTCTTCCTCAACCACATCCTCGACAGCGGCGCCGACCTCGTCTTCTACATCGACCCCGACATCGTGCTGTTCAACGACCTCGCGCCCGCGGTCGATGCCCTCAGGGACAACGCCATCATCCTGACGCCGCATCTGGTCGATCCGGAGCCGAGGGCGGCGGCGATGTGGGAGAACGAGCGCAGCACCCTGCTGCACGGCGTCTACAATCTCGGCTTCCTCGGCGTGCGCAACGGCGCGGAGGGGCGACGCTTCGCGGCGTGGTGGCAGGAGCGCCTCGAAGCCTATTGCTTCGAGGAGGCGTCGAAAGGGATCTACACCGACCAGCGCTGGTGCGACCTCGTGCCGGCCCTGTTCGACGGGGTGCGGATCCTGCGCGACCCCGGTTTCAACGTGGCCAGTTGGAACCTCGGCAGCCGCCCGGTGACCTTCGACCGCACCGGCACGCTCCGCGCGGGCGAGGTGCCGCTGCGCTTCTACCACTTCACGAAGATCACCCATGTCGGCGCGGCGATGATCGAGCGCTATGCCGGCCGGAGCAGCGCGATCTTCGAGCTGGTGCATTGGTACCGCTCGCAGATCGCACGCTACGAGGACGAGCGTCTGCGCGGCTGGTGGGCCTACGGCCAGTACTCGGACGGCACGCCGATCGCTTATCAGGACCGGGTGAGCTACCGGACGCAGACGCACCTGCAGGAGGACTTCCCGGATCCGTTCCGGGCCAACACCTTCCTGCGCTGGCTGCGATCGCGCGCGGAGGCCGCGTAACCGTCCGGTTCCCCGAGGAGAAGCTCCGGGGACCGGCGCGGCCGTTCACTGGGCCGGCAGGATCGGCAGGAAGCGCTCGATGCCCTGCCAGATCACGAGCTGCGGATCGACCTCCGCCACGTAGTTCCAGTGCACCTCGTTGGTCCAGACGAAGTGGTACTCCTCGAACCAGCGCGAGAACCACCACGACAGGTTGCTCTGTCCGTTCTCGACGAAGCTGAAGAACGAATTCCCGAACACCACGACCTTCTCGCGAATCGGCGCCTCGGGATTCCGCCAGACCTGCCGCCGACCCATATGGGCGCCGTGGCTCGGCACCGCTTCGAAGACCTTCGTCGCCGATTGCACGAAGGCCGGCATCGTTGCGGAATCGACCTCGGAGAAGATCTCCGGCAAGAACAGGCCGAACATCCGGTAGGCGAGGTCGCCGACGGCCATCTTCGCTTCGGTGAAGGCGAATTCGGGCAGCTTGAGGCCGTAGAGCTGCCGGACGATCTCCCGGAACACGACGGCGCTGCCGAAGGGCGACAGATGGCTGTCCGTCCGCTTGGACACCCTCCGGCGGTCCGGCAGCGCCCAGAAGAGATGACGGGCCGAAGTGTGCATGGTTCGGCCGTACCGGGTCAGGCACTCGCTCTCGAGAAGGTCGAGCAGCCGGGTCGGCGCGGCCACCGGCCGGGGAAAGAGTTCCGGCAGGATCGAGATCTTCTCCGGGATGACGATCTGATGGAAGCGCACCTTCGCCCGCTCCGCCGCGTCGAGGCGGGCCGCGATGACGTTCATCCATTGCGCGAAGAGTTCGTCGTCGCCGGTCCGGCGCGGCGAATACTGGCCGATGACGTCGTTGGAGCCGCCGGTGAGGAAGACGAACCCGTCCCGCCCCAGGATGGCCGAGCCGTCGTTCGACACGAGGCCGACCGGCATCGAGACGGAGGTCAGGTCGATGCCGTCCGGTTCGGTCCCGAACGCCGCGTTGTGCAGGAGGTCGCCGTTCCGGTACCGGATGTTGGCGTTGACCAGCATCGACGACAAGATCGTGTGAGTGTCCTCGTTGTTCGCGAAGCCGGTCACGACGGCGGCGATCTGTTCATGCGTCATGCTCTTGAGAGCGGCATCCAGATTGAGGATGGCTGCGGAAAGATCGTGCGCAACATCGTCCATCGAACACTCCCAACGGGCCCGTTCTGCCGTTACGTGACGCGGCCCGTCATCTGCCTGTCGCGGCAGGTCCCCGCTCGGCAGGTCTTCGGGGGACAGTTACAGCATGGCCCGCCCCCGCTCCAGAGCCCCGGGGCGGGAACACTCGCCGGCCCGGGGGCGTTGGGCGCGACAACCGAGAGGACGGACAGCATGACCGCCAAGCCTCCCCCCGTGCCGCCTGCCAACCAGTCCGACAAGGGGCCCGGCAGTGCCCAGGGCGCCCCGACGGAACTCGGCAAGGGCGGCAGCCAGACCAAGGATCCCGACAAGATCGGCCAGGCCGGGAACTCGAAGGTGAACACCACCAACCAGGGATATCAGCAGGACCGATGAGCACATCCAGCAAGGCTCCACAGACCGACCGCCATCACGGCGGCCCCGGCAGCAGCCATCAGAACGCCTCGGAGCCCGCGCACGACGAACGCCGCGGGCCGACGCCCGGCAGCCCGACCAACGATTCCAAGTCGCACGTGTCGGGCGGGGGCGGCGAGCGGGACGCCCACCATACCCACAGCACCAAGGGCCGCGCCCCGGACCGGACGGACCGGTCGCATTGATCTCAAGACAGGCTCCGGACGCACGGTCCGGAGCCTGTCGTGCATCAGCGCCGGGGCTCGCCGTCCGCGCGGGCCACCTCCCGCCACGCCAGCACCACCCGTTCAAGATCGGCGAGATCCTCGGCCGGCAGCGTCGCCAGGGTGCGGGCGACGTAGGCAGTCTGGGCGGCCATGCCGGTGCGGGCGAGGTCGCGGCCTGCCGGGGTGAGATGCAGCGCGTGGGAGCGCCGGTCGCCCGGGATCGGGCGGCGCTCCACGAGGCCCGCCTCGACCAGCCGGTCGATCAGCCCGGACACGTTGCCCTTCGTGACGTAGAGCCGCTCGGCGAGATCCTGCTGCGTCAGCCCCTCGCGCTCGGAGAGGGTCGAGAGCACGTCGAATTGCGGGATCGAGAGCCCGAGCGCCTTCAGATCGGCGGCGACCGCCGCGACGACGCGCCGATTGAGGCGCACGAAGCGGAACCAGATCCGCATCGGATCCGGCTCGGCGGGAAGGACAGCGGGGCGCGGCGACGAGGAAGCCATGCCGATAGTTTAGATCAGAACCATCCCGGCGCCAGGGCGCTCCCGCCGCGGCAGCGGCACCGCTCCACAGCGCGATGGCCCCGTCCTACCCCGCCATGGTGGTCTTCACCGTCTCGACGAGCTGCTTGAGGCTGAAGGGCTTGGGCAGGAAGTTGAATTCCTCGCCCTCCGGCAGGTTCTTCTGGAAGGCGTCCTCGGCGTAGCCGGAGACGAAGATCACCTTCAGGTCGGGATGGCGCTTGCGCAGCTCGCGCAGCAGGGTCGGGCCGTCCATCTCGGGCATGACCACGTCGGAGACGACGAGATCGACCGGCGTCTCACGGTCGGCGATGATCGCGAGGGCTTCCAGGCCCGAGGCGGCTTCGAGCACCGTGTAGCCGCGTGCCGCGAGGGCCCGCCCGTTGACCGCCCGCACCGGATCCTCGTCCTCGACGAGCAGGATCGTGCCCCGCCCGGTTAGGTCCGGCGCCGGGGGCTTCTTCGGCTCGGCGGCGGGCGCGCCGGGGGCCGCCGAGACCGGGGCCGGCAGCGCGGCGGGCACGGGCTCCGCCGGGGCCGCCTCCACCTCCGGCACCGGCACGTGGCGAGGCAGGTAGATGCCGAACACCGTGCCCTCGCCCACCGTCGACTTCACGTCGATGTAGCCGCCCGACTGCTTGACGATGCCGAACACCGTCGAGAGGCCGAGCCCGGTGCCCTTGTTCACTTCCTTGGTGGTGAAGAACGGCTCGAAGATCTTCTCCATGATCTCCGGGGTCATGCCGGTGCCGGTATCGGCCACCTCGACCAGCACGTAGTCGGCGGCGGGAAGCCCGGTGAGCTGGAGCGCGCCCGCAGCCTCCTCGGTGACGTTGGCGGTGCGGATCGCGAGGCGCCCGCCATTCGGCATGGCATCGCGGGCGTTCACCGCGAGGTTCACGATGACCTGCTCGAACTGGTTGACGTCGGCCTTGACCGGCCAGAGGTCGCGCCCGTGCTTGAGGTCGAGTTCGACCCGCTCGCCGAGCAGGCGCTTGAGCAGCAGCGTCAGGTCGGAGAGCGCGTCGCCGAGATGCATCACCTCCGGCCGCAGGGTCTGGCGGCGCGAGAAGGCGAGCAGCTGGCGCACCAGGCTCGCGGCCCGGTTCGCGTTCTGCTTGATCTGCATGATGTCCTGGAAGGCCGGGTCCACCGGCCGGTGGCTGGCGAGCAGCAGGTCCGAGTAGCCGATGATCGCCTGCAGGACGTTGTTGAAGTCGTGCGCGATGCCGCCCGCGAGCTGGCCCACCATCTCCATCTTCTGGGCTTGGTTGATCTGCTGCTGGAGCTGGAGCTGGGCGGTGGTGTCGAGGGCGTAGAGGATCACGGCCTCGCTCGCGGCATCCTCCGCGGGCCCGCCCGCGGCGCGGACCTCGGGGCTGAGCCAGATCCGGGCCGAGCGGTTGCCCGGCGCCGCGACGCCGATTTCCACGGGCGCCACGTCCCCGCGCCCCTCGGCGGCGAGGCGGAAGGCACCGTCGAAGGTCTGCCGGTCGCGCTCGGCGATGCAGTCATGGGCCGAAGGGCCGATCTCGCGGCCCTCACCGGTGCGCGGCAGCGTGCCGAAAAGCCGGGCGAAGGAGGCGTTCGCCCGCACCACGCGGCCGGCGGCGTCGAGGGTCGCCACCGCGATCGGGCTGGTGTTGAAGAAGCGGGCGAAGCGCACCTCGGCGGCGCGTTGGGGCTCGTCGGCCTCCTCGCCCGCCGAGCGGTTGAGCACCAGGGTGCGCGAGGCGCCGGGGCGTCCGTCCGCCCCGTAGGCGACCCGGTGATAGATCCGGGCGGGGAGCGGGTGGCCGTTGCGGCGGCGCAGGTCGAGGTCGAACAGGTCGGTGCGCACCTCGCCCGGCTGGCCGTCGCCCGCCACCAGCACCTCGCCGACCGCGGCCGGCAGGATCTCGGACAGGCGCAGGCCCCCCGAGCCGACCTGGGCGAGGTCGTGGCCGAGCCAGGAGGCCAGGGTCGCGTTCATGTAGACCACCGACCCGCGCGGATCGACCGAGAGGAAGCCGGCCGGGGCGTGATCGAGGTAGTCGATGGCGTGCTGGAGCTCCTGGAAGACGTTCTCCTGGCGCTCGCGCTCGTGGGTGATGTCGTTCACGCTCCACAGGGCCACGGGCCGGCGGGGCAGCGGCAGGGGGCGGACCCCGATGCGGTACCACGCGAAGTCCCGCCCGCCGCCCGGCGGGGGCGCCATGCGGATCTCCTCCGACAGGCTGCGCCCCTCCCGCGCGGCCTGGGCGAGGCGGTAGACCGCCTCCGAAACGTCGGGGCTGCCGACGAAGACGCGTTCGACGAGACGCAGATTCGAGAAGTTGTCGCTGCCGGCGAGCGCCAGATAGGCGGCGTTGGCGTAGATCGGCCGGGTGCCGTCCTCCACCGCGATCATGCCCTCGGGAGCGGCGTCCACCACGGCCTTGGTGACGTCGTTGCGCGCCCCCTGCCCGGTGAGCTGGAGCGCCCCGATGGCGAGGGCGAACAGGGAGAACACCCCCGCCATGGCGAGCACGGCGAGGAGCCCCAGGATCAGCGGCTGGGCCTGCTCGTTGGCGACGAAGCTCAGGCCCACCGCCGCCCCGACCAGGAGGCCGGCGAGCAGCAGCAGGAGGCTGACCCGCCCCGGGCGCTCCGAACGGTCGAGCGAGGCGGCCTCGGTCACGGGCGGGGGGCTCACATCAGGCATGACGCCGCGATCCATCCTGTTCTGCCGGTTCACGGCCCTGCGCGCCCGTCACGCCCCATCCTGCCGCACAAGGCTTGCCCGGAGGTTGAGACCCTGGACCGCGTGGCGTTATGCCCGAGCGGCGGCGCCCGGCAAGTCCGCACCGCCCCCTCAGTGGCGGCGCTGGCGCAGCACGAAGCCGATGACCTCCGCGACGGCCTTGTAGTGCTCGGCGGGAATCACCGCGTCGATCTCCACCGTGGCGTGGAGCGCCCGGGCGAGCGGCGGGTTCTCCACCACCGGCACGCCGGCCTCGGCGGCGATCGCGCGGATCTTGAGGGCGAGGGCATCGACGCCCTTGGCGACGCAGACGGGGGCGGCCATCCCGGTCTCGTAGCGCAGGGCCACCGCGAAATGGGTCGGGTTGGCGACGACCACGGTGGCGCCGGGCACCGCCGCCATCATGCGCTTGCGGGCGCGGCCGTGGCGGATCTGGCGCAGGCGGGCCTTCACCTCCGGGTTGCCGTCGCTCTCCTTCATCTCCTCCTTGATCTCGGTCTTGGTCATGCGCAGGCGCGCCCGCCAGCGCAGGCGCTGGTAGAGGGCGTCGCCGAGGGAGATCACCACGTAGGCCGCGAGGATGCCGGCCATCAGCCGCAGCGCCAGCGCGAGGGTCGCGGGCAGGATCGCGACGGGATCGAGCTGCGCGAAGGCTTCGAGCCGGTCGCGGTCGCCCCACAGCACCAGCCCCGCGACGGTGCCGACGAGGGCGATCTTCACGACGCCCTTGCCGAACTGGAACCACGCCTCGGGCCCGAACAGGCGCCGCAGGCCCGCCATCGGCGAGACGCGCTCCCACTTCGCCCCGAGCATCTCGGTGGTCCAGACGAAGGGATGCTGGAGGAGGCCGCCCGCGAGGCCCGCCGCGAGGGCGGCCCCCACCGGCACCAGCAGGGCGAGGCCGAGCGCCGAGAGCGCCCGGCGCGCGACGGCCTGATAGGCGGCCGGGTCCGAGGGCACCGCGTGCAGGCCACCGAGGAAGCCGCCCATGTCGAGGGTGAGCCCGCGGGCGATGGAGCCCCCCGCGACGAGGAGCACCAGGGTGAAGCCCCCGAGCAGGAACAGGGTGTTGATCTCGACGCTGTTGGCGACGTCGCCGCGCTTGATGGCGTCGTCGAGCCGCTTCTGGGTCGGCTCCTCGGTGCGGTCCTCCTGCTCGGCCCCCTCCGCCACGGCTCAGAGCCTCCCGAACTGGCCGAGCCAGCGGCCGAGATCGTCCACGAACACGCCCATCACCACCCCGAGCGTCGCCAGAAGCACCGTCATGCCGATCAGGATCGAGGCCGGGGTGGCGACGAAGAAGACCTGCATCTGCGGCATCAGCCGCGACAGCACGCCGAGACCGAGATTGAACAGGATGCCGAAGGCGATGAAGGGCGCCGAGATCTGGACCGCCAGGGCGAAGCCCCGCGCCACCGCCCGGATCGCGAAGGCCGCCGCGTCGCCGGTGGCCGGCACGCCGACCGGGGGCATCAGCGCGTAGCTGTCGCGGATGCCCGCGATGGCGAGGTGATGAAGGTCGGCGGCGAGCACCAGGGTGATGCCGAGCAGCGTCAGGAAGGTGCCGAGCGTCGCCTGCTGGCCGGCCGTGGTCGGATCCACCGTCATCGCGTAGGCGAGGCCGAGTTGCTGGGCGATGATGGTGCCGGTGGTCTGGAGGGCGGCGAGCACCGCGCGGACGCTGAGGCCGAGCACCAGCCCCACCGCGATCTCGCCGATCAGCACCCCGATCAGCCGCGGCCCCGCCCCGGCTCCGTCCGTCGGCGGCAGGAGCGGGCGAACGGCCGGGAACAGCACCAGGGCGAGGAGGAGCGCGAAGCCGAGGCGCAGGCGGGGCGCCACCACGGTCTCGCCGAGGCCCGGCATCAGCATGACGAGCGTGCCGACCCGGGCGAAGGTCAGGAGATAGGCCGCCGCGAGGCCGGGGAGCAGGAGGTTCACGGAGGCCGACATCTCCCGGGAGGTCAGCCGCCCGCGACGATGCGGGCGGCGATCCGGGTCATGTAGCCCGCCATGGCGTCTCCCATGAAGGGCAGCATCAGCAGCATGGCGGCGAAGACCGCGACGATCTTGGGCACGTAGATCAGGGTCTGCTCCTGGATCTGCGTGAGGGCCTGAAGCAGCGACACGACGAGCCCGACGATGAGGGCCACCACCATCAGCGGACCGGCCACCTTGAGGAAGGTGACGATTCCGTCGCGGGCGATGTCGAGGATGGCGAGACCGGTCATGGGAGAGTGGGGGCTCGAGGAAGCGATGGTGTGGCGGGAGGCTCGGTGCATCGGTTCGAGAGCCCATCTCCCCTCTCGCGAGCGGGAGAGGGGCTCCCCGCGCCGCGGCATGTCGCCGGGCGGACGTGATGCCTGCGCGGAGGGACGCTCACCGGTCTCGGCTTGCGCCCGCATCCGCGCCGCGGCTCAGATCTGCATCCGCATGATGTCCTCGTAGGCCGAGATCACCCGGTCGCGGACGGCGACGAGGGTCTGGAGCGCGGTCTCGCTCTCGGCCACCGCCGTCACCACGTCGACGACGTTCGCCTTGCCGGCGCCCACCGCCATCATCTGCTGCTCGCTGCGCCGGCCGGCATCGGCGACGCCGTCCACCGCCGCGGAGAGCATCTGCCCGAAACCGCCCTCGGCGGCAGCGGGGCGGGCCGCCGGTCCGGGCCGGCCGAGATTCTGGATCGCCGCGTAGGCGCCGGCCGCGAAGGCGTTGGTCGGCATGGGGGATTCAGACCTTCAGAATGTCGATGGTGCGGGAGATCATCCGGCGGGCGGCCGTGACCATGTTCAGGTTCGCCTCGTAGCTGCGCTGGGCCTCGCGCATGTCGACCGTCTCGACGAGGAGATTCACGTTGGGCAGCCGCACGTCGCCGTTGGCGTCCGCCGCCGGGTTGCCGGGATCGTGCTTGGTGCGGAACGGACTCTGGTCGCGGCGCACGCGGCCGAGATCCACCACGCTGGCATCGAGTTCCCGGTCGAGCCGGTTGGCGAAGGTCGGGACCTTGCGGCGATAGGGCTCGGCGCCGACATTCCGCGGCTCGGAATCGGCGTTGGCGATGTTCTCCGAGATCACCCGCATCCGGCCGGACTGGGCCCTCAGGCCCGAGGCGGCGATGCCGATCGCCTTCATGAAGTCCATCGGCGGCCTCCGCTATTTGCCGACCGCACTGCGCAGCATCTGCAGGCTCTTCTGGTAGAGCGAGGCGGCGAGCTGGTAATCCGCCTGGTTGTCGGCGGCCTTCATCATCTCGTCCTCGAGGCTCACCGCGTTGCCGCTCGGCACCACGTCGAACCGGGTGCGCTCGCGCTCCTCCGCCGCGCCCGCCGGACCGCTGCCGGCGAGATGCATCGGGCTCGTGCGCTCCACCGCGATCCCCGCGGGCCGCGAGGCCGCGAGGCCGCCATCGGGCCGGAACACCGGCGCACGCAGGTCGCGGGCCTTGAAGCCCGGGGTGTTGGCATTGGCGACGTTCTCGGCCAGGACCTTCTGGCGCGTCTGTTGCCACTGCATGCGGTTGCGCAGCATGCTCACGAGCGGGAGATCGGCGACTGGCACGGGCGGCCCCAGATTCGGTCGGCAAAATCTGCCGGCCTTATGGTTAAGGGGTCGTTAATCCGGCCGGGCGCGCCCCCGCCGGGCCTGCTGCCGGATCGCCAAATCCGACAGGAAGTTGTTAAGACGTTTTAACACGGCCTGCGCAGGCGCCGGGCCCGCGTGTTAGAAACCCCTCGTGTCGCGTCGGTGCCCCGGGCACCTCAGTTGTGAGAGACCGCGCTTTGCTCTCCTCGCTTTTCGGGACGGATGGTTCGCCCGTGATCTCCTACCTGATCGTGTTCCTGATCATGGTGGCACTTCTCAGTGCCTTCGCGTTCGGCGCGAAGCGCTTCGCCCGCGGCCGCCTCAGCCTGGGCAACGGCGGCGGGCAGCGGGGCCGTCAGCCGCGCCTCGGCATCGTGGACATCTACGAGCTCGACCGGCAGCGCCAGCTCATCCTGCTGCGCCGGGACAACGTGGAGCACCTGCTGCTCGTCGGCGGCCCGAACGACGTGGTGGTCGAGCGCAACATCATGCGCGTGGCCGGCGCGCGCCTCCCGGCCGAACTCGCGGAACGGGGCGAGGCGCCCCCCGATCCGCTGCCGCTCCCGGCGGAGAGCGAGCCGGCCTCGCTGCCGCCGCCCCTGCCGCCCTTCCCCGAGCCGCCCGCGCCGGCCGAGGCCCCGGAGCCGGTCTTCACCTTCCCGCCGCCCCTGCCGCCGACGCCCGCCCCGCCGCCGCCCGAGCCGATGCCCGCGCCGGAGCCGCCGCCCGTCCGGCCCCAGGTGCCGCCGCGTCCGGCCTCGCGCTTCAACGCCTCGCGGCGCGTCGAGCCGCCGAGCCTGCGCGCGGGCCGCCAGGCCCCGCCGCCCCTCGACATGCCGCCGGTCGAGCCTGAGCCGCCCGCCCCCGTGCCGACTCCGGCCGGCACGCGGGGCGCCGAGCCGCGCGCCGTCGATGCGGCCATCCTCAACGACATGGCGCGCCAGCTCGAAGAGGCGCTGCGCCGGCCGTCCTCGGCGGTCGCCCCGTCGCGTCCCGCCGTGCCGGTGATGAGCCGGCCGCCGGAGCCGGAGGCCGAGCCCTTCGCGACCGTGCCGACGCCCGAGCCGGACCCGCCGCCCCCGCCGCCGCCGGCCCCCGAGCCGGCCGTCCCGGAACCCGAGCCGCCGGCACCCGAGCCCGCCCCGCCGCCCGAGCCGGAGCCCGTCGCGGTGGCGCCGGAGCCGGAACCGCCCCCGCCGCCGGAACCGGAGCCCGAGCCGCTGCCTCCGGTCCCCGAGCCGCCCCCGCCTGCCCCGGAACCGCCGCCGCCCGAACCCGTCTCCGCGCCGGAGCCGCCTCCTCCGCCCCCGCCGGAGCCCGAGCCGGAACCGAAGCCCGAGCCGGCGAAGGCCGCGGCCGCGCCGAATCCCTTCTCGGTCGAGGAGATCGAGGCCGAGTTCGCCCGCCTGCTCGGCCGGCCGCTCGACAAGCGCTGAGGGCGGTCACCGGCGCTGTTGCCGTACCGCCGCGCCCGCCCACAAGCGACGCGGCGGCACGGCCCCGCCCTTGCGCCGGTCGCGCGGAGGGCGCCAGGGTGCGGGCATGGGCCTCCTTCGATCCATCCGGGGCCGGCATGCCCTCTGGCTCGCCGGGCTCATCCTCGTCGCCTCGGCAGGGGGCGCGCTCGCGCAGAGCCTGACCGTCGATCTCGGTCCGAGCGGCGGCGTCACCGAGCGGGCGCTGCAGCTCGTCGCCCTCATCACCGTGCTGGCGCTCGCGCCCTCGGTGCTGGTGATGGCGACCTCCTTCACCCGCATCGTGGTGGTGCTGTCGATCCTGCGCTCGGCGCTCGGGACGCAGACCGCGCCGCCGAACGCGGTGATCGTGAGCCTCGCCCTGTTCCTCACCGCCTTCGTGATGGCGCCGACGGCGCGGGAGGCCTACCGGGCCGGGATCGAGCCCCTGGTCGCCGGGCAGATCCAGCAGTCGCAGGCCTTCGATCGGGCCTCCGCGCCGTTCAAGGCGTTCATGCTGCGCACGGTGCGCGAGAAGGATCTCAAGCTCTTCCTCGATCTCGCCAACGGCCCGCGCCCGACGACGCCGGAGGCGGTGGGTCTGGAGATCCTGACGCCGGCCTTCATGATCTCGGAGCTGCGGCGGGCCTTCGAGATCGGCTTCCTGCTCTTCATTCCCTTCCTGATCATCGACCTCGTGGTCGCCTCGATCCTGATGTCGGTCGGCATGATGATGCTGCCGCCCGCCACCGTGGCCCTGCCCTTCAAGCTGATCTTCTTCGTGCTGGTCGACGGCTGGACCCTCGTCGCCGGCTCGCTGGTGCAGAGCTACGGCGGGTGAAGCCCCCGCCTGCCCTCACCCCGGCGGCGCCCCGCCCGCCCGTCGCGCCTCCGGCGCGGGCTTGGCATCCGGCACGGGCTTGGCATCCGGCGGAAGCCCGGGCCGGTCGGGCACGGCGGTCTCGGGATAGCGGGCGCGATAGGCGCGCAGGAACGCCGTCAGCGTCTCGGCGCTGATCGCCTTGCCGGCGAGATCGCGGAAGGCCGCCGTGCGGGTGGCGTTCGGGGCCGAGAGCAGCGCGAAGGTGCGGGCATCCGGGCTCTCGGCCATCTTGGGCGTGAACTTCGCCCGCAGACGGTCGAGGCTCAGGGTCTCGTCGGCGAGCGCGTAGGCGATGGCGGCCCGGATCACATCCCCCCGGTCGGCGTCGCCGAGCGGGCCGGGCTCGCGCCAGCGGCCGCCCACCAGCGCCTCGTGCGCCTCCCCCGCCTCGCGCCAGCGCCGGGCGCTCCAGACGATGTCGGCGCGCAGCCGGGCCGCCTCCGGGCCCTCCATCCCCTCCAGCAGTTCGAGGGCGAGGTCGGTGCGCGAAAGGTCCGAGAGAGCGCGGGCTTCGAGCAGGGTGCGGGCCTCGCGCAGGCGCTCCGGCAGCTCCGGCAGGCGGGTCGCCTGCAGCACCTGGATCGCCTGGAGCGGATGATCGTCCATCAGCCGGATGCTGGCGAGGCGCGCCGCGACGCCCGCCCGCGCCGCGCCGGTGAGGCGCTTGTCGACCTGATGCTGGAGGAGGTCCGCCGCCGCGTCGAGGAGGTCGAGGGCGACGAGCCGGTCGGCGAGGTTGCGCACGACCGCGTCGCCCTGACGCCCGAGAGGCGTGAATTCCTTGAAGTCGAAATAGAGGGCCAGCGCCTCGACGCGCCCGAGGCTCGCGCCCCGCTCGCTGAGGAACAGGTCGGCGAAGAGCCCGACCATGTCCTGGTGCAGCCCCCGCGTCGCCGCGTGCTCGGGGAAGAGCCGGTTGGCCTTGCGGGCGGTGACGAAGGCGTCGCGCCAGCGCCCGGCCTCCGCATAGGCGCGGCTCAGGCGGGCCAGGGTCTCGGCCTCGATGTCGCCGCCGTGCCAGACGAGGGCGAGGTGCTCCAGCCGCGCCAGGATCTGCTCGCGCGGGACCGTCCCGGCGGCGCGCGCGAGGTCGACGAGGCGCAGGGCCGCCTCGGCGGCGACCGGAGCCTCGCCCTCCGCGGCGAGGCGCTCGTATTCGCGGCGCGCCGGCGCCTCCTGGCCGAGCTGCTCGGTGAGCCGGCCGCGCAGGAGCGCGATCTGGTCTCGGGTCAGGGCCGAGTCGGTGATCGCGGCCGCCGCCGCGATCACCCTCTGGGCCAGGGTGAGGTCGCGCGCATCGATGGCGAGGCCCGCCAGCATCGTTAGGATCGGCAGCCGCAGATCCTCCGGATAGGCTTCGGCCACCGGCATCGCGGCCTTGAGGGCACCGAGCGCCGCCGGGCCGGCGAGGCGGCCGCGGCGGATCTCGACCACGCTGCGCCAGAGCCGGGCCTCCGGGTCCTGGCCGAGCTTGGTGTCGCCGCCGAGGATCTCCGCCGCCTGGAGGTCGCGGCGCAGGCGCATGGCGGCCAAAGCCGCGAGGATCCGGGTCGTGCGGTCGGCCGCCGTCACCGCATCCTCCTTGGCCGCGAAGGCGAGGACGGTCGCGGCCTCGGCATCGAGCCCGTTGGCCAGGAGCACGCGGGCGAGATCGACGCGCGCGGGCGAGCGGCCGAGCCGGTCGGCGGTGGCGACGGCGTTCTGGGCGGCGCGGATCCGGCTCAGCACGTCGCCGCGGCGGTCGGCGCGCCAGCGGTCGGGCTGGATCACGAGGTCGCCGGGGGAGACCGGCGGGCCAGCATCGGGCGCCTCGCCCGCCACGGGGCTCACCGCGAGGCCGCCCGCGCGGGTGATCGCGACCCCGGCGAGGCCGGGGCGCACCACCAGATCGTCGGCGAGCGCCAGCACGGCGACGCCCTGGCGGCTGGGAAGCAGCTCGAAATCCACGAAGCGGCTGCGTTTGGGGATGCCGGCGAGCCGCGGTCCCGGCGCCGTCGCCACGGCGATCCGCTCGCCGTTGCGCTCCAGCCAGACCACCGAGCCGGCGGGTGCGAGCGACACCGTGACGGCGGGCCGCCCGGCCGCGTCGGCCGCCCGCCGGGGCGCCAGCAGCTCTCCGGGCGGCAGGCTCCCGTCGCCGAAGACGAGGGTCCAGCCCGGACCCTCGCCCGGGGCGAGCTGAGCGATCAGCCCGCCGTCGACGGCGAAGCGCAGAACCGCGAAGGGGCCCTCGGATCGCGGCGGCTCGGCGAGGCGGACGGGCGAGGCCGTGAGCGCCGCGGCATCGAGCCGGATGGGAGCGGGCGTCTCGAAGACGAGGGTCGCGATGCCGCCGCGCTCGAACAAGGCCGCGGCGGGCCGGACTGCGAACGGGAAGGCGACGCGCACCGCGCCGTCGCGTCGGACGATCCGCGCCTCGACGGGGCCGATCGGCATCGGGCTCGGCGGCCGGGCCTCGGCCGTCTCGGGCGTGGCGTCCGAGGCCGGATCGGCCCGCGGCGTCTCGGGGATGCCGGCCCGGGCGGGCTCCGGCCTGGGTGATTCCGGCCTGGGTGATTCCGGCCCAACGGGAGCGGTCTTGACGGGCTCCGGCGCCCGCGCCGCCGCGGCGCCATCCACCGCCTTGCGGGTGAAGTCGATCGCGAAGCCGTCGTCGTCCCGGTAGCCCTCGGCCTCGTAGCCCTCCGCCAGGGTCAGGGTCAGGCGGGTCCGCTCGGGACCGCCCTCGACCGCGAGGGCCTCGACGGCCGGCTTGAGGCGCACCGCGGCATCGGTCGGCTGCGGTGCGTAGGCGCCGTCGAGGGTCAGGCTCAAGGCCCGGCCGTTGCGCGCGAAGGCCGCCGGGGCCGCGGCGGCCAAGCGAACGGTGAGGCGCGTGAGCGTCGGCAGCTCGGCGGTCTCCAGCCGCAATGGCAGCGCCGCGGGCGCCGTGCGCGCCATTTCCCGCCGTAGCCGGGCCTCCGCCTCCTCGGCCCGGCGCGCGAGATCGGCGACCACCTCGGGCGGCAAGCCCGGGGGCAGCCCGCTCCAGGTCTCCGGCAGGAGGTCCACGAAGACCCGCTCGGCGGCCTCCAGCACGTTGACGGTGAAGGGGCGCTGCAGGGCGATGCGCAGGCCGCTGCCGTCGGGATCGCGCCGGGCCATGGTGATGTAGGCCGGCATCTCCGCGGCCAGGCGCTCGCGCCCGCCGGACGCCGGCTCCCGGAAGCGGATGACGAGGATGCTGCCCGTGACCTTCGCGGTCACCTTGACGCTCTGGTCGAAGGTCAGCGCGATGCGGCCGAAATTGCGCGGCTCGGATCCCGCGATGGCGACGAGCTTCGCCGCCGCCGCCCCGGCCGTGCCGAGGAGCAGCGCCGCGAGCGCGATGAGGAGGCGCGCTCCCCACCGGCCTGTGCCCGTCCGACCCATCCGCCCACCGTTTCACGACCGGGGTCGGAGCCTCGCACGGGAGGGCTAACGCGGCCTTAAGGGGACCGGGTTCAGCCCACCACGATGCGCCCCTCGACCCCGAGCAGCCGGGCCAAGCCGCGCAGGCGGCTCACCACGCGGTCGCTCGCGAGCGCCCGCAGATCCTCCGGCAGCTGCAGCACCAGGGCGCCCTCCTTCAGGAGGAGCGGGGTCCGCGGCAGCACCCCTTCCATGGCCACCGAGATCGGGAAGGCCACCCGCAGGGCCGCGCCGAGCAGGCGGGCGAGTTCGAACAGGCGGCTGCCTGCGAGCTGGCGCAGGGTCGGGCTCGCCTTCTCGGGCGCCACGCCCTCGTGGCGGAAGAACACCGCCACGGCGAGATAGGCCCGGCCCGGATGATCGATGCCCACGAAGGCCCCGTGGGCGATCAGGTTGAGGCTCTGCTCGCCCCGGTAATCGGGATGCGTGCGCCAGCCGATATCGGCGAGCAAGCAGGCCGCGTGCCGCAGGCGCCGCTCGTCCGTGGTCTCCGGCGTGTTCTCCAGGCTCGCCATGAAGGCGTCGGTCCAGGCCTGGAGCTCGGGGCCGTGCCCGGGGCAGCGGGCGCGCAGCTGGTTGAGTTCCGCGGCCGCCAGGAGCAGCGGATCCTGGTTGCGGCCCGCCGGATCGAGGAGTTCGTAGAGCAGCCCCTCGCGCACGCCCGTAGCCGAGACGGCGATCTCCCGCGGGCGCCCGCTGCGGATGATCTCCTCCAGCACCACCGCCCCGTAGGCGAGGAGCGGCCGCCGGGCCTCCGAGACGCTCTCGACCGCGGCCAGCGTCGCCGCGTCGACCCGCTCGACCACTTCGAGGAAGTTCAGCTCGTCGGCCGGATCGATGGTGTAGCCGTGCATCACCCGCATCGGGTAGCCGCGGGCCGCCTGATGCAGGCGCGCCAGCGCCCGCCACGTGCCGCCCACCGCGTAGAAGGTGCGCCCGCGCATCGTCTCGAGCTGGGGAGCCGCCTTCTTGAGGGTGTCCGCGGCGATCTTCCGGGCCTTCTTGAGCGAGCCGCCGCTGAGATCCTGGAGCGCGAGCCCGCCGAGCGGGGTGGTGACGCCCCGGCCGACCAGGGGCCCCCGCACGTCGACGAGTTCGAGGGAGCCGCCCCCGAGATCGCCCACCACCCCGTCCGGGGCGTAGAAGCCCGAGATCACCCCGAAGGCCGACAGCTCGGCCTCGCGCCGGCCCGACAGGAGTTCGATCGGCTGGCCGCAGGCCGCCTCGGCGTCGCGCAGGAAATCCGGCCCGTTCTCCGCGTCGCGGGCGGCGGCGGTGGCGAGCACGAAGGTGCGCCCGACCTGGATGGTGCGGCAGAGTTCGCGGAAGCGCGCCAGCGCCTGGAGCGCCCGCCGCACCCCCTCCTCGTGCAGGCGCCCCGTCGAGAGCACGTTGCGGCCGAGGCCGCATAACACCTTCTCATTGTAGAGCGGGGTCGGCGCCCGGGAGCGGTTCGCGTAGGCGACGAGCCGGACCGAGTTCGAGCCGATGTCGATGATGGCGATCGGCTCGCCCGGGACGATGCGCGCGAGGGCCTCGCTCGAAGCGGGGGCGGCGGGGCGTGAGGTGTCCAGATCCATCGAGTTTCTCGCGACGGCACCGCCGGCGGGCGCGGTGGGTGGGCGCGGCCTCCCGCGCCCCCTTCAGTCGCTGGCCCTTATGGACGGAAGGAACCGCCGTGTCAGCCGCCCTGGCTGCGCCGGCTTAGGGAGCGCGGGCTCGACTTCTTCGAAGCCTTTCCACGTCCGGACAGGCTCGGATTCGTCATGAAATACTTGTGGGCGTTGAAGGGTTCCTCGCCCGCGGCGGGCTGGATCCGCTCGCTCGCCCCCGAGGCCAGCACCCGCCAGCTCTGCTGGTTGTCCAGAAGATTCGCCAGCATGATCTGGTCGAGCACCTGCTGATGCACGGTGGGGTTGAGGATCGGCAGCAACGCCTCCACGCGCCGGTCGAGGTTGCGACTCATCAGGTCCGCCGAGGAGATGTAGACCTTGGCCTTCGGGTTCGGCAGGCCGACGCCGTTGCCGAAGGCGTAGATGCGCCCGTGCTCCAGGAACCGCCCGACGATGGACTTGACCCGGATGGTCTCGGAGAGGCCCGGGACGCCGGGACGCAGGCAGCAGATGCCGCGCACCACGCAGTCGATCTGCACCCCGGCCTGGCTCGCGTCGTAGAGGGCGTCGATGATCTGGGCGTCCACGAGGGAGTTGCACTTGATCCAGATCGAGGCCGGGCGGCCGGCCTTGGCGTGCTCGATCTCCGCCGCGATGTCCTTGAGCAGGCGCGGCTTGAGGGTGAGCGGCGAGACCGCCATCCGCTCCAGCTCCGCCGGCTCCGCGTAGCCGGTGATGAAGTTGAAGATGCGCGAGACGTCGCGGGCGATCACCGGATCGGCGGTGAAGAAGGAGAGGTCGGTGTAGATGCGTGCGGTGATCGGGTGGTAGTTGCCCGTGCCGACGTGGCAATAGGTGACGAGCCGGTCGCCCTCGCGCCGCACCACCATCGAGAGCTTGGCGTGGGTCTTCAGCTCGATGAAGCCGAAGACCACCTGCGCACCCGCCTTCTCCAGGTTGCGCGCCCAGCGGATATTCGCCTCCTCGTCGAAGCGGGCCTTCAGCTCGACCAGGGCCGTCACCGACTTGCCCGCCTCGGCGGCCTCGGCGAGGGCCGCCACGATCGGCGAGTTCGAGGAGGTGCGGTAGAGGGTCTGCTTGATCGCCACCACGTTCGGGTCGCGGGCGGCCTGGGTGAGGAACTGCACCACCGAATCGAAGGATTCGTAGGGGTGGTGGACCACGAAGTCCTTCTGGCGGATGGCCGCGAAGCAGTCGCCGCCGCTCTCGCGGATGCGCTCCGGGAAGCGCGGGTTGTAGGGCTTGAACTTCAGGTCCGGCCGGTCGATCGAGACGATCTGGGACAGTTCGTTGAGCGCCAGCATGCCCTCGACGACGAAGACCGCGTCGGCGGCCATCTCCAGCTCGTCGGCGACGAAGCTGCGCAGATCCTCCGGCATGCCCGCCTCGACCTCGAGGCGGATGACGATGCCGCGGCGGCGCTGCTTGAGCGCGGTCTCGAAGTGGCGGACGAGATCCTCGGCCTCCTCCTCGATCTCGAGATCGGAATCGCGCACGACCCGGAAGCCGCCCTGGCCCTTCACGAGGTAGCCGGGGAAGAGCCGGCTCGTGAACAGCACGATGACCTGCTCGATGGCGATGAAGCGGGCCGGGCCCGTCCCGCTCGGATCGGGCAGGCGCACGAAGCGCTCGACCACGGCGGGCAGGCGGATCAGCGCGCGCAGCACCCGCCCGTCCCGGGGCCGCACCAGCATCAGGGCGAGCGTCGAGCCGAGATTCGGGATGAACGGGAAGGGATGGGCCGGGTCGATGGCGAGCGGAGTCAGCACCGGCAGGATGTGCTGGAGGAAGTATTCCTCGAGCCAGCCCGCATCCTCCGCCGAGAGGCCCGCCGCCTCCACGAGTTCGATGCCGTTGCGGTGCAGGTCCTCCCGCAGCTCGCGCCAGCGGCGCTGCTGGTCGCGGGCGAGTTCCGACACCTCGGCGCCGATGCGCGCGAGCTGCTCGGAGGGGCTCAGCCCGTCCTGCGAGGGCGTGGCGATGCCGGCGCGCACCTGATCGTGCAGGCCCGCCACCCGGACCATGAAGAACTCGTCGAGGTTGTTGGCCGAGATCGACAGGAAGCGCAGCTGCTCCAGGAGCGGATGCCCGGTATTCGAGGCCTCCTCCAGCACGCGCCGGTTGAACTGCAGCCAAGACAATTCGCGGTTGACGAAGCGGGCCGGCTCCTTGCGCAGGGCGCGGCCGGCGGCGACGGCCTCCTCGACCGGAGCGGCCGCCCGAGCCGGGGCCGGCGCCTCGGGCAGCGGCCCGATCTCGTCGGGAGCCTCGATGGGCTTGGCATCGGCGACGGCGGGTTCGGTCACGGGGAAGCCTCCTGATGAAGCCTGTCTCGCGGGAAAGTCCGAGGGCGTGACAGGTGAGTTTGACATTCGCATGAACGCGCCGCCCCGGGCCCGGAGGGGCCGGGACGGGCGCCCGTCACGGCTCCTCTCCCCGAGGCTCGTCGAGGGCCGCCAGCGTCGCGAGGGCGAGGGGCCGGGTGATGCGCCGGCTGCGGGCGAGCCCCTCCCGGTCCAGGGCGGCCACCACGTCGCGGGCGCGGCCGAGGGAGCGGTCGATGCGCAGGGCGAGAGCGTCGACCACGCTGGTATCGACCACGAGCTGGCGGTCGACGAAGAGCTTCACGAGCACCGCCCGCAGCAGCGCCTCGTCCGGAGGATCGATCCCGACGGTGGGCGCGAGGCGCAGCCGCGAGCGCAGGTCGGGCGTGGCGATGCCCCAGCCCTCGACCGGGCCGGCCCCGGTGATCACGAGGCTCGTGCCCCGCTCGCGGGCGAGGTTGAGGAGGTGGAACAGGGCCGCCTCGTCGCGGCCCGCCGGCCGGTCGGCATCCTCGATCACCAGGGCGGCGGCCTCGGCGAGCCGGGGCACCGCGGCCGCCGCGACCTCCGCGGCGGCGACCGTCGGAGCGCCCGCCTGCGCCGCCCAGATCGCCGCGAGATGGCTCTTGCCGCTGCCGGCGGGGCCGGTGAGGACGAGCACCCGGTCCGGCCAGTCCGGCCAGGCCTCGATGCGGGCATAGGCCTCCTCGTTGCTCGGCCCGACGAGGAAATCCTCCGGGCCGAAGCGGGGATCGACCGGCAGGTCGAGGGTGAGCTGGCGCGGCGTGTCCGGCATCAGATCCGGCTCCGTGCATCGCGGTCGGTCACCGCCAGCGGCAGCGGGGCGGCGGGCAGGGGCGGCGCCTCGGCGCGGTAGAGCGCGCTCTCCAGGTAGCGGCGCACGGCGAAGCGCGCGATGACGCCGAGCGCCGCGGCGAGCGGCACCGCCAGCAGCAGGCCGAGGAAGCCGAACAGGGAGCCGAAGGCGAGGAGCGCGAACATCAGCCAGACCGGGTGCAGCCGCACCGCATCGCCCACCAGCTTGGGCTGGAGCACGTTGCCCTCCAGGAACTGCCCGACGAGGAACACCCCGAGGGTGGCGAGGATCCAGGTCCAGTCGGGCCAGAACTGGACCAGCGCGACGCCCATGGAGAGCAGGAACCCGGTGAGCGAGCCGACATACGGGATGAACGTCAGGAAGCCGGCGATCAATCCGATCAGCACCCCGAAATTCAGGCCGATCAGCCAGAGGCCGGCGGCGTAGAAGGTGCCGAGCAGCACGCAGACGAGGCTCTGGCCCCGGATGAAGCTGACCATCGCCGCGTCGATGTCGCGGGCGAGGGCCCGCACCGTGTCGCGGTGGCGCAGCGGCACCCACCCGTCGAGGGTCGCGATCATGCGGTCCCAGTCGACGAGCAGGTAGAAGGCGACGACCGGCGTGACCACGAGGAGCGACAGGATGCCGACGATCGCCTGGCTCCCGGACCAGAGCGAGCCGAGCAGGTTGACGAACCAGCTCCCGGCCGCGCCGACGAGACGCCCGACCGAGGATTGCAGGTCCTGCAGCGTGCCCGCCCCGCCCACCCGTTCGAGGAGCGGCCCGGCATGGTCGGCGATGATGGCCTGGATGCGCGAGATGGTCGCCGGCAGAGTGGCGGCGAGCGCGCCGATCTGGCGCGCCGCGAGCGGCACCGCGATGATCAGCGCCAGCACCAGCAAGAGCACGAAGACGGCCAGGATCACGAAGGTGGCGGCGAGCCGGCCGATGCCGAGGCGCTCCAGCCGGTCGGCGATCGGATCGAGCACGTAGGCGAGCGCCGCGCCCGCCACGAAGGGCACCAGCACGTCGCGGAGCTGGTAGAGCAGGACGATCACGACCGCGAGGACGGCCAGGGTGATCGCGGCTCTGCGCTGGAGCATCTCTCACCTCTCCGACGGAGCCCATGCGCCCCGAGGCGCAGATAGGGAGCAGGGCTCCCGAGGGTCAAGCCGATGCTTCGGGCGCCTCAGCCCGGGTCTTCGTCCCGCGTGCCGCGCAGCCCGTGCACACCGTAGGCTGCCGCAGAGGACACGGCGAGCACCGCCACCGCCACCGCCGCCCAGCCCTCGGCCGGTTGAGGCGCGAGGCCGAGGGCGCGCAGGCCGAGGACGCCGCCCGCGAAGGCGATCTGCGCCGCGGTGTTGAGCTTGCCGATCAGGAGCGGCCGGATCGCGACGCGCCGGCCGAGGAGCCGCATCGCCAGGATCGCGCCCACCATGACGAGGTCGCGGGCCACCACCACGACCGCGAGCCAGGCCGGCACCGCCCCCTCGGCCGCGAGCATCACCAGCACCGAGACCAGCAGCGCCTTGTCGGCGAGGGGATCGAGGATGGCGCCGATCTCGCTCTGCGCCCCGAGGCGGCGGGCGAGAAAGCCGTCCAGCGCATCCGACAGGCCCGCCAGGGCGAAGCCCGCGAAGGCGAGGCCCCAGGCCCCCTGCCCGATCATCGCGATCACGACGGGGACGAGGAGGAGGCGGCCGAGGGTGATCAGGTTGGGCAGCGTCATGAGCCGGGGGCGCGCCGGAGGGGCCGGCATCGTGGCAGAAGCGGCGCGGCGCCTCCACCATCGCGGCAACCTGCGCGGGGACCTTCGCTCCTGGCCGACTCGCCGCCCGGCGCAGAAGCCGCTACACGGGGCGGAAGGATGATCCGGGGATCGAGGGTGATGACGGGCGAGAACGGGCTGACCTACGCGGCAGCGGGCGTCGACATCGACGCGGGCAACGCCATGGTCGAGGCGATCAAGCCGCTGGTGCGGTCGACGCGCCGGCCCGGGGCGGATGCGGAGATCGGCGGCTTCGGCGGCCTGTTCGACCTCAAGGCGGCGGGCTTCAAGGATCCGATCCTGGTGGCCGCCAACGACGGCGTCGGCACCAAGGTCAAGATCGCCATCGAGACCGGGCGCCACGACACGATCGGCATCGACCTCGTGGCGATGTGCGTCAACGACATCATCGTGCAGGGCGCCGAGCCCCTGTTCTTCCTCGACTACTACGCCACCGGCAAGCTGGTCCCGGGGATCGGCGCGGACATCGTGCGGGGCATCGCCGAGGGCTGCCGGCAGGCGGGCTGCGCGCTGATCGGCGGCGAGACCGCCGAGATGCCCGGCCTCTACGACGGCTCCGACTACGACCTCGCGGGCTTCTCGGTGGGGGCGGCGGAGCGCGGCGCGCTCCTGCCGGTGCCGGGCATCGCGCCGGGCGACCTCGTGCTCGGCCTGCCCTCCTCGGGCGTGCACTCGAACGGCTTCTCGCTGGTGCGGCGGATCGTGGCCGCCGCGGGCCTCGGCTGGGACGCTCCCGCCCCCTTCGCCGCGGGGCAGAGCCTCGGCGAGGCGCTGCTGGCGCCGACGCGGATCTACGTCCGCCCGCTGCTCGCGGCGCTCAAGGCGACGGAGCCCGGCGCCATCAAGGCGCTCGCCCACATCACCGGCGGCGGCTTCCCGGACAACCTGCCCCGCGTGCTGCCGGACGGCGTCGGCATCGCCCTCGACCTCGGCGCGGTCGCGGCGCCGCCGGTCTTCGGCTGGCTCGCCCGCACGGGCAACGTCGCCGAGGCCGAGATGCTGCGCACCTTCAACTGCGGCATCGGCATGGTGGTGGTCGTCGCCGCCGACCGGGTCGCGGCGGTGGAGGAGGCCTTGCGCGCGGCCGGCGAGGCCCCGGTGCGGCTCGGGCGGATCACGCCCCGGGGCGAGGCGCCCGTCACCTTCTCGGGCACGCTCGCCCTGTGACCCGGCCCGCCCGCCCGCGCACCGCGGTCCTGATCTCGGGTCGCGGCTCGAACATGGTCTCGCTGCTCAAGGCCGCGGAGGATCCGGCCTATCCGGCGGAATTCGTGCTCGCGGCCTCGAACCGGCCGGAGGCGCCGGGCCTCGCGCATGCCGCCTCCTGCGGCCTCGCCACCCTCGCCCTCGACCACAAGGCCTATCCGGACCGGGCCGCCTTCGAGGCGGCGCTCGATGCGGGCTTGCGCGCCCACGGCATCGACCTCGTGGTGCTGGCAGGTTTCATGCGCGTGCTCACCCCCGGCTTCGTCGAGGCCTGGGCCGGGCGGATGGTGAACATCCACCCCTCCCTGCTGCCCCTGTTCCGCGGCACGCATACCCATGCCCAGGCGCTGGCGGCGGGCGTGCGGCTGCACGGCTGCACGGTGCATTTCGTGGTGCCGGAACTCGATGCCGGCCCGATCATCGCGCAAGGAGCGGTGCCGGTGCGGCCGGACGACGACGAGGACCGGCTGGCCGCCCGCGTGCTGGTGCAGGAGCACCGGCTCTATCCGGCGGCCCTGGCCCTCGTCGCCTCGGGCCGGGCGCGGCTGGAGGGCGGCCGGGTGGTGTTCGCCGCCGAGGCGGGTGGGGCCGAGGGGGCGCTGCTGTCGCTGCCGGCGTGATGTCCCCCGGCCTCCGGGATGAGCCCGTCTCGCGCTCGTCGTGGCGGCCCCTCCCGGCCGGGCTTCAGAACAGGCTTCGCTCCCCTGCGGGGGTGCGCACGAGGGCGCCGTAGGTCAGTTCCGGGCCCGCCGTGATCGCGGGCGGGTCGGCGATGCCGAGCCGGGCGTAGAGCGCCGTCACCCGCTCCGGCTCGGGATGCGCGACCGTGAAGGACAGGAGCCGCGCGCCGACATCGGTCATCCCGCTGGCCGGCCCCGGCTGCCCCTCCCAATCGATCACCGAGGGCGCGATGCCGCCCACCGGGAGCGCGCCGTCCGGGCGCAGGGAGAACAGCCAGGAGCGCGTCCCGCGCGACACGCGCACGGGCCCGCCGAGACTGTCGGTCCGCGCGACCACCGCCCCGATCGCGTCGGTCCGCGCCACCCAGGCGCGCAGCCGGCGCCCGTTGTCCCAGGCCGTGCGGACCGCAACGGCCTCGTCGAGGCCGAACCAGCGCGGGCCGGACGGTGCGGGCGCCGCGGGATCGACGGCGATCACCTCCAGATAGACGTCATCGCCGAGCCGCAGCACGAGGTTGTGCGTGCCCATCTCCGGATGCCGGCCGCCCGCCTGCATCGGCAGGCCCAGGCAGGCACGCACATGCGCCTCGCCCTCCGCGAGGGACGGCGCGACGATCACCAGATGGTCGAGCCGCAGCATCGTCAGGACGGCTGCGCCGCGGCCTTGCCGTAGCAGCACTTCTTGAACTTCTTGCCGCTTCCGCAGGGACAGGGATCGTTGCGGCCGACATCGCGGTAGGGATTGTGGTGCGGGATCATCGGCGACAGGTCGGGCAGCTCCGCCGTTTCCGACTCCGGATCGGGCTCGGCCGTCCAGGCGAGTTCTTCGGCGAGGTCACCGACATAGCCGAGCCGCAGCCGCTCGAACCGCTTGCGGCTCGCGGGCTTGTCCCGGGCCTCGCGCAGGGCGCGCTCGAAATCGGCCGCGGCGGCGATGTCGGGGGGCGTGCGCCCGGTGCGGCGCGAGTTCCGCACCCGGTCGGCGAGGTCGGTGAGGCCGAGGACGCCGACCGCATCCTCCCAGCCCTGCCATGCCGGATCGCCCGCCGGCGCCGAGCCCTCCGCGTCGAAGCGGACGAGGAAGTCGTGGGTGCGGCCCGCGTCGATCCGGCCCTCGGCGGCGAGGAAGGCGATCGCCCCGAGCAGCGACATCCGCAGCAGGCCGTCCGTCCCCGGCGCCTCGGCCGCCGCGAGGAGGCCGTCCGCATCCCCGTCGAACACGCTCGCCACGACGCGGGACGCCGTCTCGGCGAAGTCGTCGCCGAGCACCTCCAGCACGAAATCCTCCGGATGCCGCAGCAGGCGCAGCAGCGGGGCGGAGACCCGCTCGTCCCGAACCGCGGCGAGCACGTGCAGGCCCCAGAACAGCAGGGTCGCGTCCGGGACCGACAGGTTCTCGCCGGCCGCCGCCCGCTCGAGGAGGGCGAGGACCGGCTCGGCGATGCTCTCGGGCGCCATCACGGCCCGGGCCAGGGCGCGCTCCGGCAAGTGGGCCGCGTTCGAGAGCTCCTCGACGAGCGACGCATCCGTCATCACCATCTCCCTCCGGAGGGCCCCGGACGGGGCCGCCTCTCAGGCGCGCAGGGTCGCGCCGGTCTTCTTCGCCACCTCGGCCACGATCTTCGCGCTCACCGCCTCGATCTCGGCATCGGTGAGCGTGCGGTCGACGGGCTGGAGGCGCACCGCCACGGCGACGGACTTCTGGTCCTCGCCGATGCCCGGCCCCTCGTAGATGTCGAACACCTCGACACCCGCGATGAGGTTGCGCTCCGCACCCTGCGCCGCCTTGAGGATATCACCCGCGGAGACGCTGCGCGAAACCACGAAGGCGAAGTCGCGGCTGAGGGGCTGGAAGTCGGAGAGCCTGACCGCCGGCTTCACCTTGGTGGGCTTGTGCTTGGGCAGCGGCAGGGCATCGAGCACGATCTCGAAGGCCACCACCGGCCCCTTCACGTCGAGGGCCTTGAGCACCCGCGGGTGCAATTCGCCGAAATGCCCGACCGGGTTGCGCGGCCCGAATTGCAGGGTGCCGGAGCGGCCCGGATGGAACCAGTCCGGCCCGCCCGCGACGACCTGAAGGCCGCCGGCCGGAACCCCGAGCGCCGCCAGCAGCGCCAGCGCATCCGCCTTGGCCTCGAAGGCGTCGACGGCCCGCGCGGCGCCGTCCCAGTGCCGCCCCGCTCCGGCGAAGCGCGCCGTGCCCCGGCGAAGCGCCGCGGCCCGGATGGTCTGCCCCTCCGGCTCGTCGGAGGCGAAGCACTGGCCGACCTCGAACAGGGCGACGTCGCCGGTGCCACGGTCGGCGTTGCGCTGGCCCGCCCGCAGCAGGCCCGGCAGCAGGCTCGGGCGCATGTCGGAGAGGTCCGCGGCGATCGGGTTGGCGAGCGCCAGCTCGGGCCTGCCGCCGCCGAAGGCCTTGGCCTCGGCCTTGGCGATGAACGACCACGTCACCGCCTCCACGAGACCGCGGGCGGCGAGTTCGCGCTTGGCGAGCCGGGTGCGCTTCTGCAGCACGGTGAGGACCGGGCGGATCACCGCCGCCTCGATGCGCGGCAGGGGCTTGGCCTCGATGCGATCGAGGCCGGCGATGCGCACGACCTCCTCGACGAGGTCGGCCTTGCCCTCGACGTCGGGCCGCCAGGAGGGCGGCAGCACCTTCACCCGGTCGCCGCTGCCGGAGACGTGGAAGCCGAGGGCTTCGAGCGTGACCTTCATCTCCGGCCGCGGCAGGTCGAGCCCGGAGAGGCGGCGCACCTCGGTCCAGGGGAAGTCGATGACGCGGTCGAACTCGGGCAAGTCGCCCGCGACCGCGGCCTCGGTCGGCACGCCGCCGCAGAGATCCATCACCAGCCGGGTCGCCAGATCGAGGCCCGGCAGGGTGAAGGCCGGATCGACGCCGCGCTCGAAGCGGTAGCGGGCATCCGTGATGATGCCGAGCCGCCGGCCGGTCTGGGCGATGTTGCGCGGGTCCCAGAGCGCCGATTCGATCAGCACGTCGGTGGTGGTCTCGTCGCAGCCCGAATGCTCGCCGCCCATGATGCCGGCGAGGGATTCCGGCCCGGCCTCGTCCGCGATGACGACCATGCCGTCGTCGAGCCGGTAGCTGCGCCCGTCGAGGGCGAGCAGCTCCTCGCCCTCGCGGGCCCGGCGCACCGTGAGATTGCCCGTCACCTTGGCCGCGTCGAAGACGTGGAGCGGCCGCCCCCGGTCGAAGGTGACGTAGTTGGTGATGTCGACGAGGGCGTTGATGGGCCGCAGGCCGATCGCCTTGAGGCGGCGCTGCATCCAGTCCGGCGAGGGGCCGTTCCTGACGCCGCGCACGAGGCGCAGGCCGAAGAGCGGGCAGAGATGCCCGTCCTCGGGCGCGAAGTCGCGGGTGACGGCGACCGGGCAGGCGCCCTCCCCGCGCAGGGGCGGCAGCGGTTCGCGCCGGAGCGTGCCGAGGCCCGCCGCCGCGAGGTCGCGGGCGATGCCGGAGACGCCGGTGCAATCGGGCCGGTTCGGCGTCAGGTTGATCTCGATCACCGGATCGTCGAGGCCCGCATAGGCCGCGTAGGCCTGCCCCACGGGGGCGTCGGCGGGAAGGTCGAGGATGCCGTCGTGATCCTCCGAGAGGCCGAGTTCGGCACCCGAGCAGAGCATGCCGCGGCTCTCGACGCCCCGGATCGTGCCGACCGAGAGGGTGATGTTCTTGCCCGGCACGTAGGTGCCCGGGGGCGCGAACACGCTGCGCATGCCCGCCCGCGCGTTCGGCGCGCCGCAGACCACCTGCACGGGCGCCGCGCCGTCGCCCGTATCGACGGTGCAGACCCGCAGCCGGTCGGCATTCGGGTGCTGCTCGGCGGTGAGCACGGCGGCGATCCGGTAGGCGGCGAGGTCCGCGGCCTTGTTGTCGACGCGCTCCACCTCGAGCCCGATGCGGGTGAGCGTCTCCACGATCGCGTCGAGGGACGCGTCGGTGTCGAGGTGGTCCTTGAGCCAGGAGAGGGTGAATTTCATGGGGATCTGCCTCGTCGGCTCAACGGGACCGCGGCTTCGCGATGAGGGGAACGGCGAGTTTCATCCTCTGCGTCCTGTCGAGCGCCTCGATGATGGTGATGGTCTGTCGGGCCTGATTGGCGCCCACATCGAAGGCCTGCGGCCCGAGCAAGGCCTTGGCTTCCGCGCTCGCGAGGCGGCTCTTCGACGGGCCGTGATCGCGGGAGCGATCGATCGCCCCCATCGTGTCGCGACGAGACCAGCCGACCAAGGCATCCGCGCAGACGCAGCAGAGAGCATGAAGGACCGCGTCGTAGGCCGTGCTCACGGCACGTCGCAGGGCGGCGTGCCCGTCGCTGCCCGCGCTCGGCGCTTGGGACAGCGTCTCCGCAACGGCCGGAAGACTGTAGACGAGAGGATTGCCGAGCCGCGTCATGCGCGCCCGTCCTCCCTCGTGTCGTCATCGGCGGCCTCTTCGTCGCCGTCCAGGATCTCGTCATCCGGGGAGGCGGAGAAGAGATGGGGACACCGTTCCTCGTCACGGTCGAGCAGAGCGCCGCGCAGGGCGCCCATGGCCCGCACGCTCGGGCGTCCGGGAACCAGGATGTTCCCGGGGGCGCAATGCGCCGTGACACGCAGGGCCTTGTCGCCCGCATGATCCACGCAGGGCTCGACCTCGGCGTGCTCGAAGCCCGTCGGCCCCAGGATGTCCTTGAGCACGGCGTTCACGAGGGTTTCGATCTCGGGCAGGGTCATGCGGCTCCCCGGGGAGGTGGCCTCAGCTCGTCAATCCGCCGACGAGGCTCGGGATGTCGAGGGGCCGGAACCCGTAATGGTCGAGCCAGCGCACATCCGCCTCGAAGAACGGACGCAGGTCCGTCATGCCGTATTTGAGCATCGCGATGCGGTCGATGCCCATGCCCCAGGCGAAGCCCTGCACCTGATCCGGATCGAGGCCGCACTGGCGCAGCACGTTCGGATGCACCATCCCGCAGCCCAGGATCTCCAGCCAGTCGTCGCCCTCGCCGAAGCGGATCTCGCCGCCCTTGCGCGAGCACTGGATGTCGACCTCCGCCGAGGGCTCGGTGAAGGGGAAGAACGAGGGCCGGAAGCGCATCTTCACGCTGTCGACCTCGAAGAAGGCCTTGCAGAACTCCTCCAGGATCCACTTGAGATGCGCCATGGTCGCCGAGCGGTCGATCACCAGCCCCTCGACCTGATGGAACATCGGCGTGTGGGTCTGGTCGGAATCGTGCCGGTAGGTGCGTCCCGGGCAGATCACGCGGATCGGCGGCTCCTGGCTGCGCATGGTGCGCACCTGGACCGGCGAGGTATGGGTGCGCAGGAGCTTGCGCTTCCCGTCGCGGCCGGGCGGCAGGAAGAAGGTGTCGTGCATCTCCCGGGCCGGATGACCCTCGGGGAAGTTCAGCGCGGTGAAGTTCAGCTCGTCCGTCTCGATGTCCGGCCCCTCGGCGACGGAGAAGCCCATGTCGCCGAAGATCGCCGTGATCTCGTCGATCACCTGGGTGATCGGGTGGACGCGCCCGCGCGTCTCCGGGCCTTCGCGCACGGGGAGCGTGACGTCGATGCGCTCGGCGGAAAGCCGCGCTTCGAGAGCGGCCTCCGCCAGCGTCTCGCGGCGGCCCAGGATCGCGCCCTGCACCCGGTCGCGCAGGCCGTTGATGAGGGGTCCGCGCTCCTTGCGCTCCTCGGGCGACATGGCGCCGAGCGTCTTCAGGAGTTCGGAGACGGCGCCCTTCTTGCCGAGCGCGGCCACCCGCACGCCTTCGAGGGCGGCCTCGTCGGCGGCGCCCTCAACCTGCGCGAGGAGGTCGGATTCGAGGCTCTGGAGATCGGTCATCGTGTCCCTGCCGGATCGCGCGGGATGCCCTGCCCCGCGGGGCGCATGCGGTCAAGCCGTGCCGGCGCGACCGCCTCGGCAGACTTGCGGTGGCGTGCCCCCGCTTCGTCCGCTTAAGTTTTTGAGGTACGGCAGGTTTTCGTCGCAGAACCGGTGACCGGTCCTGCGAAGCCCGCCTCGCGCATCGTCCGACGAAGGCGATCCCGGTTCGTCGCAGACGATGCGCTGACATCAAAGGCCTGGAGCGGCGCCCGATTGCAACCTGATCGGGCGCCGCTCCGGAACGAGAACGGCCCGCGCGAGGGCGGGCCGTCGAAGCGCGTGGACCCTGCCTGGGAAGCTTGCAGCCTCCCGCGGACAAGGTGGACGCCGTTACGCCGCCTGACGCGGTTACGCCGCCTGCGCGGTCTCGGCGGGCAGCGCCGCCTTGGCCTTCTCGACCACGGCCGCGAAGGCCGCCGGCTCGTGGATGGCGAGCTCCGAGAGCGCCTTGCGGTCCACCACGATGCCCGCCTTGGCGAGACCGTCGATGAAGCGCGAATAGGTCAGGCCGTGCTCGCGCACCGCCGCGTTCAGGCGCTGGATCCACAGGGCGCGGAAGGTGCGCTTCCGGTTCTTCCGGTCGCGGTAGGCGTACTGGAGGCCCTTCTCCACCGCCTGCTTGGCGATGCGGATCGTGTTCTTGCGCCGGCCGTAATAGCCCTTGGCGGCCTTCAGCACCTTCTTGTGCTTCGCGTGACTCGTCACGCCGCGCTTGACGCGTGCCATGATGATCTCCTGGAAATGTCAGAAACAGATTGTCGCGTATGTCGAAGTCTTCAGCCGTTCGGCAGGAAGTACTTCTTCACGTTGGCGGCATCGCCCTCGAACAGGGTGGTCGTGCCGCGCAGGTTGCGGATCTGCTTCGTGGTCCGCTTGATCATCCCGTGGCGCTTGCCGGCCTGGGCGTAGAGGACCTTGCCGGTCCCGGTGATCTTGAAGCGCTTCTTGGCGCCCGACTTGGTCTTGAGCTTGGGCATTTTGCTCTCCTGAACGCGAGCGCCTCCGGGCCTTCGTCAGGCCCGACGGGTCCGCGCCATCGGTTGCATGGAGCGAAACGAACCGCCACGGCAGCCCTCACGGCCGGGCGGTTCGGTCGAGGCGCGGGCCTTAGCACAGCCCTCCGCCGCCCGCAATCGCGGCAATCGGCCCGCACCGGCGACGCGGGCAAGCCTGTGCGCAGCGGGGGTCCCGCGCGGGCACCATCTCGTCTTGTGCGTCGCACCGGAACCATAACCGCACTGCCGCGGTTTCGTTCATGTCCCGCTCAGGCCCGATCGTGCTTGATCCCGCCAACACAGAATTGGCGTCTTGAGGAGATTTCGTCGTGCGCATTGCCCAGATCGCCCCCCTCGCGGAGGCGGTGCCGCCCAAGTTCTACGGCGGGACCGAGCGCGTGGTCTCATGGCTGACGGAGGAGCTGGTCCGGCAGGGTCACGACGTGACGCTGTTCGCGAGCGGCGATTCGGAGACGAGCGCCAAGCTGGTGGCCTGCGCGCCCGAGGGCCTGCGGCTCGCCGGCATCCGCGACCACGTGGCGAGCCACCTCGCCATGCTCTACCACCTGCGCCGGCGGGCGGACGAGTTCGACATCATCCACTTCCACATCGACCTCCTGCAGTACCCGCTGTTCGAGGATCTGAACCACAAATGCGTCACCACCCTGCACGGGCGGCTCGACGTGCCGGACTTCATGCCGGTCTACCGGACCTTCACGGGCATGCCGCTCGTGTCGATCTCCGACCACCAGCGCGGCCCGATGCCGTCGAACGCCAACTGGCTGGCGACGATCCATCACGGCCTGCCGGCGGAGAATTGCCGCTTCTCGCCCGAGCCCAAGGACGGCGGCTACCTCGCCTTCCTCGGCCGCATCTCGCCGGAGAAGCGCCCCGACCGCGCCATCGAGATCGCCAAGCGCGCCGGCGTGAAGCTCAAGATCGCCGCCAAGGTCGACAAGGCCGACCAGGAATACTGGGACGAGGTCATCGAGCCGATGACCCATCACCCGCTCATCGAGTATATCGGCGAGATCAACGAGGACCAGAAGCACGAATTCCTCGGCAACGCCCTGGCGCTCGCCTTCCCGATCGACTGGCCGGAGCCCTTCGGCCTGGTGATGATCGAGGCGATGTCGGCGGGCACGCCGGTGATCGCGTGGCGCAACGGCTCGGTGCCGGAGGTGATCAAGGACGGCGTGTCGGGCGTGGTGGTCGATTCGATGGACGAGGCCGTCGCCGCGGTCGAGACCGTGAAGGCGATGAGCCGCCGCGAGGTGCGCCGCTACTTCGACACCCGCTTCACCGCGACCGTGATGGCGAATTCCTACCTCAACGCCTACGAGTCGCTGCTGGCGGCCGAGGCGAACGCGATCAAGCTGCCGGGGCTCTCCCTCGGACAGGCCGGCGAGATCAACGGCGCGGCGAACGGCGTCCACGGGGTGAAGCCGGCCGGCCTCTGGCCGCTCTGATCATCCATCCGGCGTGATCCGAAGGCCCGGCCTCCTCGCGGAGGCCGGGCCTTCATCGTTCCGGACCCGGCACGGGCCCCTGGTACGGGCCGCAGGATGGCCCACATTGGCGGGCGTATGAGGCGGGACGCGCCCGGTGATTCGCGTCCCGCTCCCCGATCCGCCTCGAAACCTGGAGAATTCCCCGGATGGTCGTGACCGCGAAGGACCCCGCCCGCCTCTCCGGTTCCCCCGACGACGAGCCCCTGCCGCAGTACCACATCGAGGCCCAGACCTCGCTCGTGGAACGCCCCCTGCGCTCGCTCAAGCACGGCGACGCGTTCGCGGTGCTCGACAGCTACGGCGATATCGGCGTCTTTCCGGGCCCCGAGGGTCTCTATTTCCAGGACACGCGCTTCCTCTCGCGTCTCCAGCTCACGGTGGAGGGCCAGCGCCCGCTCCTCCTCGGCTCGGTGATCCAGGACGACAACGGCGCGCTCTCGGTCGACATGACCACGCCGGACATCCGCATCGATGCCGGCGACGAGACCTCGATCCCGCGCGAGATCATCGCGCTGGATCGCACCAAGTTCATGTTCCGGGGCACCTGCTACGACCGCATCGGGTTGCGCAACTACGACACCAAGCCCCGCCACCTGCGCCTCGCCCTGACCTTCGATGCGGATTTCCGCGACCTGTTCGAGGTGCGCGGCGGCACCCGCGAGCGGCGCGGCCAGCGCAGCGTCGCGGTCACGCGGCCCGACGAGGTGACCTTCCGCTACGAGGGCCTCGACAACCGCCTGCGCACCACGCGCCTGCGTTTCGGGCCCAAGCCCGCGCTCATCGAGCCGCACCGGGCCGAGTTCGAGATCCGCCTCGCCCCCGGTGGCCGCGCCTCGGTCTTCGTGCGCGCGATCTTCGATGCGAGCGACGTCAAGGCCGACAGCCTCGTCGCGGTGACGGGGAGCGCGCTCCCGATCACCTCGCCGGTCTACCCGAACCCGCGCCGCGAGGAGGGCCACGCCAAGGGCGAGGGCATGGCCTTCGCGCTGGCCTACCGGGACGCGCGGCGCGACCTGCGGGCGGCCACCGCCGACATCACCACCATCGAGAGCTCGAACGACCAGTTCAACGAGGCGGCCTGCCGGGCGACCGCCGACCTCTACATGCTGGCGACGCGCACGACGCACGGAATCTACCCCTACGCCGGCATCCCCTGGTACAGCACGGTCTTCGGGCGCGACGGCATCATCACCGCGATGATGACCCTGTGGATCGACCCCAACATCGCCAAGGGCGTGCTGCGCTACCTCGCGGCGACGCAGGCCAAGACCCACAATCCGGCGGCGGACGCCCAGCCCGGCAAGATCCTGCACGAGACCCGCCACGGCGAGATGGCCAATCTCGGCGAGGTGCCGTTCTCCCTCTATTACGGCACCATCGACGCGACGCCGCTCTTCGTGATGCTGGCGGGCCAGTATTTCGAGCAGACCGGCGACAAGGAGACCATCCAGGCGATCTGGCCGAACATCCTGGCCGCCCTCGAATGGATCGACCTCTACGGCGACCGGGACGGCGACGGCTTCGTCGAATACGCCCGCGAGACCGACAAGGGCTTGGCCAACCAGGGCTGGAAGGACAGCCACGATTCGATCTTCCACGCGGATGGCCGCATGGCGCAGGGGCCGATCGCGCTCTGCGAGGTGCAAGGCTACGTCTACGCCGCCAAGCGGGCGGCCGCGAAGCTCGCGACGGTCCTCGGCAATCCCGCCCTCGCCGAGCGCATGAAGGACGCCGCCGACCGCCTGCGCATCGCCTTCGACAAGGCCTTCTTCGTGCCGGAGATCGGCACTTACGCGCTCGCCCTCGATGGCGAGAAGCGCCCCTGCGCGGTGCGCGCCTCGAATGCGGGCCACGCCCTCTTCACCGGCATCGCCCTGCCGGAGCGGGGGGCCTCCGTGGCCGAGGTGCTGATGGGCAAGGACGGGTTCAACGGCTGGGGCGTGCGCACCATCGCGCAGGGCGAGGCGCGCTACAACCCGATGTCCTACCACAACGGCTCGATCTGGCCGCACGACAACGCCATCGTGGCCCTCGGGCTCGCCCGCTACGGCCACAAGGCCGCGGCGGCCCGGGTGTTCGAGGGCCAGCACGGCGCCGCGCTCTACCAGGACGGACGGCGCCTGCCGGAGCTGTTCTGCGGCTTCAGCCAGCGCAAGCAGCGCGGGCCGACGAACTATCCCGTCGCCTGCAGCCCGCAGGCCTGGGCGGCGGCGGCGCCCTTCGCCTTCCTGGCCGCCTGCCTGGGGCTGGAACTGCGCCACGACCGCAACCGGATCCGCTTCCGAGACCCGATCCTGCCCGGCTTCCTCGACGAGGTGCTGATCCGCAACCTGAAGCTCGGGCCCTCCCGCGTCGACCTGCTGCTGCACCGCCACGGGTCCGACGTCACGGTCAGCGTCCTGCGCCGCAAGGGCGACGCACAGGTGGTGCTGTTGAAGTGAGCGACGAGTTCGGCCTGCGTCCCGGGGAGGAGGCGATCGCCCTCTCCCCGGACTACGATGCCGGCCTCCACTTCATCGGGCGCATCCGCACGCCGTGGACCCGACGGGCGGAATGCCCCAAGAACGGCACCCAGACGGACGCGCTCTGCACGATCGAGGTCGATCCGCTTTTCGCCCCCGGCCTCCTGTCGCTCGCGGGCACGAGCCACGTGATCGTGCTCTACTGGATGGATCGGGCGCCCCGCGGCCTCCTGGTGCAGCGGCCCCGCCACGCGGGGGCTCCGCGGGGCACCTTCGCGTTGCGCTCGCCGGCGCGCCCGAACCCGATCGCCCTCTCGGTGGCCGATCTCGTCGGAATCGAGGAGAACCGCCTCACCGTGCGCGGCCTCGACTGTCTCGACGGAACCCCGCTCCTCGACCTCAAGCCCTATTTCGCCACCACGGATTCGAAGCCGGAGGCCCGGGTCGGCTGGCGCGAGGCGTGATCCGCCCCGCCGCCTGCCGCAGGGATCATGGCCGCCCGGACGAGGGACCGAGGATCGGCCAGGGGATCTGCCAAGGGATCGGCCAAGAGGATCGATGAAGTGCACCGGATGCGCAGGATCGTGTCCGGTTCGCCGCGCGCGCGATCCACTCTCCCCAGCTTCGGCAGCGTCTTGCCACCGGCGGAGCCGATCAGTCCGGTCCTGACAATATTCGGCGCCGGACATTGCCGAATATCGCGCTCCCATCTTTTGATCAGTGCTCACCTGTTCTCCATCGGAACCCGGCGCGTTACGATTTCGCAAGACCCCGCGGGTAGATGCATCAATGCATCCTCAGTCCCGGCCCGGCTCATGCGCATCACGACCAAACTCCTCGCTCTCCTGGGATGTCTCGGGAGCGTGACGCTGCTCGTCGCGGCGTTGGGCATCCAGTCGCTCTCGGCCGTCAACACGGATCTGGAGGCGGTCAAGGCGGTCTCGACGCGGGCGCTCTACAGCGAACGGCTCAACCGCCTGGTCACCGCGGCGGTCATGGAATCCCGCGGAATCTACGGGGCGGCGGACGTGGCGGAGGCGCGCAAGTTCACCGACGCCCTGGTGATCTCCCTCGACGAGATCGACGCGCTCCTCGCCCGCTGGGTCCCGGTCGTGCCCGCCGAGGAGCGGCCGCTCCTCGACGCGGTGCTCAAGGGCGCCGCGGCCTTCCGGAGCTTCCGGCTCGAAACCGTGCGGCTCGCCCGCGAGGTCTCGCCGCAGGCGGCGAATCGCCAGGGCAACAACGAGGCGAACCGCGCCAACCGCCGGGCCTTCCAGGCGGCCATCGACGCGCTGACGACCCGCAGCCAGGAGGCGGCGGCGGCGATCGAAGCCGAGACGCAGCAGCTCTTCGCCGCGCGGCTCCGCCTGCTCGCCGGGCTCGCCCTCGGCGGCACCCTGCTCTCCGTGGCCCTCGGCGCCCTCGTCGCCCAGCGCCAGATCGGGCGCCCGCTCCAGGGCGTCACCGGCGCCATCCGGGCGCTCGCGGCGGGGGATTACCGGCTGCCCGCGGTTGCGCGCCGCCGGGACGAGATCGGCGAGATCTGGGCCAGCATGGCGGTCTTCGCGCAGGCGATGGCGGAGGCCGAGCGCCTGCGCGACGCCCGGGCCGCCGCCGAGCGGGACGCCGCCGCGGCGCGGCGCGCCCAGATGACGGAACTCGGCCGCGCCCTCGAACGGAGCGTGGGCGGCCTCGTGCGGCACCTCGCGACGGCCGCGCACGCGATGGAGGATTCGGCCCGGACCATGGTGGGCAGCGCCGATCTCTCGGCCCGGCACACCGCGACGGTGGCGGGCGCGGCGGAACAGACCTCGTCCCACGTCGCCACCGTGGCGGCGGCGACCGAGGAGATGTCCGCCTCGATCCAGGAGATCGTCGAGCAGGTCGGCGCCTCGACGCGGATCGCGGGCCAGGCGCAGGCGGATGCGGCCCGCACGGACGCGACGGTGCAGCAGCTTGCCGAGAGCGCCGGGCGCATCAGCCGCGTCGTCGCGGTGATCTCAGAGATCGCGGCGCAGACGAACCTGCTCGCGCTCAACGCCACGATCGAGGCGGCGCGGGCGGGCGCGGCGGGCCGGGGGTTCGCGGTGGTCGCCGCCGAGGTCAAGGATCTCGCCACCCAGACCGCCCAGGCGACGACCGAGATCACCGGCCATGTCGGCGCGATCCAGAGCGCCGCCAAGGCCGCGGTGGCGGATCTTCAGCGCATCGGCGAGGTCATCGGCGCGATGTCGCAAGCGGCGACCGGCATCGCCGTGGCGGTGGAGCAGCAGGGCTGCGCCACCCGCGAGATCGCCCGCAGCGCCCAGGAGGCGGCCCACGGCACCGCCCAGGTGAGCGGCACGGTCACCGACCTGCGCCGCGGCGCGGACACCACCGGCGACGCGGCCGCCCGCGTGCTGGAGGCGGCCCAGGCCTTGTCCGGCCGCTCCGAGAGCCTCGCGCGCGAGGTGAGCGGGTTCCTGGCCGGCATCGAGGCGGCGTGAGGCGATCGGATCCCCCGCGCCGCTCATCCCCGCAGCACCGCGTAGACGTCGCCCGAATTCGCCGCGTGCGGGAGCGCGGCCAGCACCGCCCGCATCTCCCGCGCCTCCACGAACCGGCCGAGCGACAGCACCTGGCTCTCGCCGAGGGCGAGATCGAAGCCGTAGGAGCCGAGGGCGGCGAGGCGGTCGAGGCAGCGCAGGCCCACCTCCCGCGCGATGGTGGTGACCTCGAAGGACAGGGCGGGAAGCGGCGTGCTCAGCCCGGCGAGCACCCGGTCCTCGAATCCCTCCACGTCGATCTTCACGAAGGCGGGCCGGCCGTAGAGGGCGATCAGCCGGTCGAGGGTGGTGACCGGGCAGGCCGCGCGCGCATCCCAGACCTGCCCTTCCCAGCCGGCGGCCTCCCGCGCGGCCGCGACGAAGGCCGGTGAGGCGGTGGAGACGGTCGGGTTGGCCGGGTTGAGGTGCAGCACGAGTTCGCCCTCCACATCCCCCGCCGCGACGGGGAGCAGCGTCACCCCGGGATCGCGGCCGTGGATGAGTCGCAGCGCCCGGGCCGGGCCGGCCTGCGGCTCCAGCGCCACCACGCAGGCGCCGAGGCGCCGGAAGGCGCTGACGCGGTCGCCCACATGGGCGCCGACATCGAAGACGAGGTCGCCCGGGCGCACGAAGCGGCGATAGAGAGCGTCCATCGCCGCCCGCGGCGCCTGCGGCCCGTGATAGATGCGCAGCGACCGCCCGGTGGCGGCCGCGGTGCCGTTCGGTCTCATGACCTCGCTCTCATCGCTTCGGTTTCACGGCTTCGGCCTCCCGAGTGGAGAGCCTCGCGCGGCCGGGTGCCGCCCTTCTGCCATGTCCCGGGCGCATCGGGCACCCGGCCCGCGTGCAACACGGGGACGGTGTGCCGCGCTTGGCCTCGGCGCGGTTCTCGTGTACGAGCGCGCCCTATTCGCGGACCGGGCGTCTGACGGCGCGCCGGCCGTTCGCACGTTGGCGGCCCGCCAGGGCGTCGCCACTGGAAGCCCGATGCAGACCGTCCTGATCGTCGTCCACCTCATCATCGTCCTCGCGCTGATCGCCGTCGTGCTGCTGCAGCGCTCCGAGGGCGGGCTCGGCCTCGGCGGCGGCGGAAGCAGCACGCAAGGGTTCCTCACCGGCCGCGGCCAGGCGAACGCGCTCACCCGCGCCACCGCGATCCTGGCCGCCCTGTTCTTCACCACCAGCATGGTGCTGGCGATCCTGTCGCACCGCACGGCCGCACCGCGCTCGATCTTCGAGGGCGCGGGCCAGACCCGTGCGCCGGCCGCAGGCCAGCCTGCTCCGGCGCCGGGCGGCAACCTGCTCGACCAGCTGCGCCAGCAGCAGGGCGATGCGCCGGCCGCACCCGCGACGCCGGCCCCCGCTCCGGCGCCGGCGGCCCCCGCGGCTCCGGCCGCGCCGCAGTCGCGCTGACGCGGACAGCCCCGTCCGAATCGCGATACCGGCGGCGGGCCTTCCGGCCCGCCGGACAGTTTTCCTGTGGATCCGGCCGGCGCCGCCGCCCGGGTCCGGTCCCGTTTGAGCCCCGGCGTTTGGCGATGCGGCCCCGCCGTTGTATGGAGCAGGTCCCATGACGCGGTACGTCTTCATCACCGGCGGCGTGGTTTCCTCCCTCGGCAAGGGGCTGGCCTCGGCGGCCCTCGCGGCGCTGTTGCAGGCGCGCGGCTACAAGGTCCGCCTGCGCAAGCTCGACCCCTATCTCAACGTCGATCCGGGCACGATGAGCCCGACCCAGCACGGCGAGGTCTTCGTCACCGACGACGGCGCCGAGACCGACCTCGACCTCGGCCATTACGAGCGCTTCACCGGCGTCCCGGCGACCCGGGCCGACAACATCACCACGGGGCGCATCTACCTCGACATCATCACCAAGGAGCGGCGCGGCGATTACCTGGGCGCCACGATCCAGGTGATCCCGCACGTCACCAACGCCATCAAGGAGTTCGTCCTCGACGGGAACGAGGGCTACGACTTCGTGCTGGTCGAGATCGGCGGCACGGTGGGCGACATCGAGGGCCTGCCCTTCTTCGAGGCGATCCGCCAGCTCGGCCAGGAACTGCCCCGGGGCCAGTGCGCCTACATCCACCTGACGCTCCTGCCCTACATCCCCTCGGCGGGCGAGCTGAAGACCAAGCCGACCCAGCACTCGGTGGCCGAGCTGCGCTCGATCGGCATCCAGCCCGACATCCTGCTCTGCCGCTGCGATCGGCCGATCCCCCGCGAGGAGCGCCGCAAGCTCGCGCAGTTCTGCAACGTGCGCGAATCGGCGGTGATCGAGGCGCGGGACGTCGCCTCGATCTACGACGTGCCGCTCTCCTACGGCGAGGAGGGCCTCGACCGCGAGGTGCTGGCGCTGTTCGGCATCGAGGCGACGAGCGCTCCCGATCTCACCCGCTGGCGCACCATCTCCGAGCGCGTGAAGAGCCCGGAGGGCGAGGTCTCCATCGCCATCGTGGGCAAGTACACGGGCCTCAAGGACGCCTACAAGTCGCTGATCGAGGCGCTCACCCACGGCGGCATCGCCAACCGGGTGAAGGTCAACCTCGAATGGATCGAGTCCGAGATCTTCGAGCGGGAGGATCCGGCGCCGTTCCTGGAGGGGCTGAACGGCATCCTGGTGCCCGGCGGCTTCGGCCAGCGCGGCGCCGAGGGCAAGATCCGCGCGGCCCGCTACGCCCGCGAGCGGAAGATCCCGTATCTCGGCATCTGCTTCGGCATGCAGATGGCCGTGGTCGAGGCGGCGCGCTCCCTCGCCGGCATCGCGGAGGCGAACTCCACCGAGTTCGGCCCCACGCCGGAGCCGGTGGTGGGCCTTCTCACCGAGTGGATGCGCGGCAACGAGCTGGAGCGCCGGGTGGCGGAGGGCGACCTCGGCGGCACCATGCGGCTCGGCTCCTACACGGCGAAGCTCGCGCCGGATACGCGCATCGCGCAGATCTACGGCGGCACCGCCATCGCCGAGCGCCACCGCCACCGCTACGAGGTCAACATGGCCTATCGCGAGCGGCTGGAGGCGGCCGGGATGCGCTTCTCCGGCACCTCGCCGGACGGGCTCCTGCCGGAGACCATCGAGGTCGAGGGCCATCCCTGGTTCATCGGCGTGCAGTTCCACCCGGAGCTGAAGTCGCGCCCCTTCGAGCCGCACCCGCTGTTCAAGTCCTTCGTCGAGGCGGCGGTGGTGCAGAGCCGGCTGGTCTGATACGGTTTCCGGAAGATCACTTCCGGAAACCGTATCACGAGCCCGCGCGGCGCCTGAGCGAGGCCGGTTTCCGCATCGCGAAGCGATCATCCGGAAACCGTATGACACGCCGGCCCCAGGTCTGGCCGGGCGCTGCTCCGCCCGCCGGTGGGTGGCGAGCGGGCGGTCCGGCTCCGCCTCGGTCGCGTCCTGCACGATCGGCACGATCAGCCACACCCATCCGCAGGTCTCGGCGCCTCTGGAGGTCCGCTCGATCGGGTCGCGCGTGACGAAGGCGGCACGGTCACCGGGCCGAGATCGCAGCCGGCGAGACCGCCCACCGCGACCGGCCGCTGCGGCCGGCAGCCCGCGATTCGCGTCGGCAGGTCGGTCGAGGTTGAGACGGTCGGGATAGCGCGCCCCGGTCGGCGCCCGCCCCTCGGTGACGACGCCGTGGAGCATGGTGGCGGTCAGGTTCCAGCCGCCGCCCGTGTCGACGTGACGCCGCGACAGCCCGTTCCGTGGCGCCAGCGGCATCGGCCCCGCTGTGGCGGAGGCATCACGGGTTTCCGGTGCGGCCGCCATCGGCGCGCCGTGCCGCACGCGATCGTGCCGTGACCCCGTCGCGCGCGCACCCTATCTTGCCGGCGTGACCGAGATCCTCTTCTACCACATGCAGCGCCAACCCCTGGAATCGGTGCTGCCGAGCCTCCTGGAGAAATCCCTGGAGCGGGGCTGGCGCGTCGCGATCCAGGCGACGGGCGAGGAGCGCCTGCAGGCGCTCGACGATCATCTCTGGACCTTCTCCGACGAGAGTTTCCTGCCCCATGGGACCGACCGCGAGCCCGATGCCGCGACCCAGCCCGTGGTGCTCACATTGCGCGAGACCAACCCCAACGGGGCGTCGATCCGCTTCCTCGTCGACGGTGCGGCCCTGCCGGAGGATGCGGGCGACTACGCGCGCATCTGCGTCCTGTTCGACGGGACCGATCAGGACGCGCTGCTCTTCGCCCGCGAGCAGTGGCGCGCCGCCAAGGGGGCGGGCCACAGCGTCGCCTATTGGCAGCAGGACGAGAGCGGCCGCTGGCAGAAGAAGGCCTGAGGCCGGCCCGGGAGGAGACGAGGCATGATCCGCATCCTGATGCTGCTCGGGGCGCTCGCCGCGGCGGCGCCCCCCGTCCTCGCGCAGCCGCAGCCGCAGCCGCGGTCCGCCGAGGCGCGGCAGGCGGAGGCCCGCCAGCCCGAGGGGCGCAAGCTGCCGCCCGACGCGGTGACGCAGCACACCCTGACCCTGCCGGACGGGCGCAGCCTCGCCTTCCAGGCGGTGGCCGGCAGCCTCGCCCTGGTGGACGAGGCCGGCAAGCTCCAGGCGGAGATCGCCTTCACGGCCTACACCCTGCCGGGCCGCGACCCGGTCGCCCGGCCGGTCACCTTCGCGCTCAACGGCGGGCCGGGGGCGGCCTCGGCCTATCTCAACCTCGGCGCGGTCGGCCCCTGGCGCCTGCCCCTCGACGGCGCCAGCATCAGCCCCTCGGCGACGCCGGTGCCGGTGCCCAACGGCGAGACCTGGCTCGACTTCACGGACCTCGTCTTCCTCGATCCGGTCGGGACCGGCTACAGCCGCGCGGCGGGCGACGACGCCAAGCGCTACTATGCGGTCGATGCCGACGCCTCGGTCCTCTCGGCCGCCATCGCCCGCTGGCTGCGCACCAACGACCGCCTGACCTCGCCGAAATTCCTCCTCGGGGAGAGCTACGGCGGCTTCCGCGGCCCGCTCATCGCCCGCAAGCTGCAGGACGATGTCGGCATCGGGCTCTCGGGCCTCGTGCTGCTCTCGCCCGTCCTCGATTTCGGCTGGCTCCAGCCGCCGCGCCACAACCCGCTCGGGGACGTCACCCGCCTGCCCTCGCTGGCGGCGGCGGGCCTGGAGCGCCGCGGCCTCACCCCGGACCCGGGAACGATGGCCGAGGCCGAGGCCTACGCCACCGGCGAGTACCTCTCCGACCTGCTGCGCGGCCCGCAGAACGGCGAGGCCCGCGACCGCCTCGGCCGGCGCGTCGCCGCCCTCACCGGGCTCGATCCGGAATTGGTGCGGCGGCAGGCCGGCCGGATCTCGGCGGGCAGCTTCCAGCGCGAGAGCGGGCGCCCGGACGGGCGCGTCGCCAGCGCCTACGACACCGGCGTCACCGGCTGGGATCCGGAGCCGAACGCCGCCCATGCGGGCTTCGAGGACCCGCTCCTCTCGGCGATGCAGGCCCCCCTGTCGAGCGCGATGGTGGACCTGACCACCCGCACCCTGAACTGGCGGGTGACGAACCTGCGCTACGAACTCCTCAGCACGAGCGTGAACCGCGCCTGGAACTGGGGCTCGGGCCGCTCTCCGCCCGAGGTAGTGAGCGACCTGCGCCAAGCCCTCGCTCTCGACGGCTCCCTGCGGGTGCTGGTGGCGCACGGCTACACCGACCTCGTGACCCCCTACTTCGCCTCGAAGCTGATCCTCGATCAGCTGCCGGCCTACGGGACGGAGCGGCGCCTCAGCTTGGCGGTTTTCCCGGGCGGCCACATGTTCTATTCCCGCCAGGCCTCGCGGGCGGCGCTCCGGGGCGAGGCTTTGCGCCTCTACGAGGCGGCGCTGACGGCGCGGCAGGGAATCGGCGAGGGACGATGAGGGCGAGCATCCGGATGGCCGGTCTGGCGGGGGCGCTGCTGCTGGGCGGTTGCGGCGGCAATCCGGACCGCGCCGCCCCGGCCGTGGCGATTCCGGCCCCCAAGCCCCCGCCCTATGCGGGGCGGTGCTCGCCCCGGACGGCACCTGCACCGGGCCCGCACCCACCGCGGCGGCCGAGATCGCGCCGGGCATCGGCGAGTGCGAGCTGGTGCGCCTGAAGGGCAAGGGCCCGACCGACGTGCTCGTGGGCGAGAGCGGGCGCGGACAGCGCGAGGTGCAGGTCCTCTACGCTGAACCGGGCGGCAAGGAGCTCTATTTCTTCGTCAACAACCGCCTCGACCGCGTCGTGAAGTGACACAGCGCACCGCACCGGCGGCCGGAGCGGGCTCCGGTCGCCCGCGGTCCCGGCCTCGGGCGCTACCGCCGGTCCGGCCGCGAGCCGGCCGCCGACCCGACAGGCCTTGAGGATACGATCAGCATGGCGCGCGAACCGAACGCGATCGACTTCTGGCGCGGCTTCGCCCTGATCACGATCTTCATCAACCACATCCCCGGCAACACCTTCGAGCACTTCACCTACTCGCAATACGGCACCTCGGATGCGGCCGAGCTGTTCGTGTTCCTGGCGGGCTGGTCGATCGGCATCGCGGTGCGGGGCCGCTCCGGCGAACTGGAGCCGGCGAGCCGGACGATCCTGCGCCTGCTCTCGCGCATGGTCGAGGTCTACCGGGCGCAGCTCGTCATCACGGCGATCGCGCTCGCGACGCTCGCCGGGGCCGCCCTCCTCCTCGACAACCCGCTCCTGCTCGAATGGCACAATGCCGGGCCGGTCTTCACCGATCCGGTCCAGGCCACGGTCGGCTGGGTGACCCTCCTGCACCAGCTCGGCTACTTCAACATCCTGCCGCTCTATGTCGGGCTGCTCGGTCTCGCGCCCATCTTCGTGCTGATGGCGCGGGTGAGCCGGCTCCTCGCGCTCGGCGCCTCGCTGGCGCTCTACTTCGCGGCCCTGATCTTCGAGCTCAACGTCCCGTCCTGGCCGAACGAGGGGCACTGGTTCTTCAACCCGCTGTGCTGGCAGCTCCTGCTGCTGCTCGGCTTCCTCGCCCACGAATGGCGGCGCGAATCGCCGAGCTTCCTGATCTGGCGCCGCCGGCTCCTGCCGCTGGGCATCGCCCTCGTCACCCTCGGCGCGGTGCTCGCGTGGTTCCACATCCGGCCCGACCCGCTCCTCGTCCCCGAGCCGCGCCTGCTCTTCACCTTCGACAAGTCGCACCTGCCGCCGGCCCGCCTGATCCACTTCATCGGCGTGCTCCTCGCCTTCCAGGCGGTGTTCGGCTGGATCTATCCCCGGGCGCCCTGGCTCGGCCGCCAGCTCGCGGCGCTCGGCCGCAACTCGCTCGCCGTCTTCTCCGTCGGGTCGATCGCCAGCCTCGTCGCGCAACTGATCAGGTTCTGGACAGGAGGCGGTTTCGCGATCGATGTCCTTGTCGTAGGATCAGGGGTGGTATTATTGGCGTTCACCGCATGGTTCGTCGAATGGCGCTCCCGTTCTCCTCGGTCCTCCGCGTCGGCCTGAGCTGTCTTCTGGGGGCCTGCGCCGTCGGACCTGCGGGGGCGCAGACCTCGACCCTGCCGGTGCCGGCCGCGCGGGTGGTGGCCCCGGGCCCCGACGTGCCCGATTCGAGCCTCTCGCCCGAGTGCCGGGTGCCCGGCTCCAAGCTCTACACCCTGGCCAAGCTCCGCGCCGTGAAGAAGGCGCTGCTGGAGCACCGCGCCGTCCACGTCCTCGCGCTGGGCTCCGCCTCCGGCGGCCTCGGCGGGATGACCTATCCGGGCAAGCTCGAATCGACCCTGGAGCAGTCCTTCCCGGACGTGGCGGTGGATGTCGACAGCCGCAGCCTGCCCGGGGAGATCACCTTCGGCGCCTCCGAGCGGGTGCGCAACATCGTGGCGGAGATCGAGCCCGACCTCGTGGTCTGGCAGGTGGGCTCGAACGACGCCCTCGCCCGGGTCGAGGTCGAGGCCTTCGCGACCTCCCTCGCCGAGACGGTGGACTGGATCAAGTCGCACGGCATCGACGTGGTGCTGGTCGATCCGCAATACACCGCGAGCCTCGCCGAGGACGGCTACTACAATTCCTTCGTGCGCACGATCCAGCGCGTCGCCGCCGAGAAGCAGGTGCCGCTCGTCCTGCGCTTCGAGGCGATGCGCTACCTCGCGGGGCTGAGCAAGGGCGCCGCCCTGCCGGGCAGCGGCTTCCGCCTCGCGGATCTCGGCCATCGCTGCATGGCCGAGCACGTCACCCGGGCCATCACCGTGTCGCTGCTCCAGCCCGACGTGACCGGCACAGCCGGGCCGCCGACCCCCGAGCCGGCCAGATCCGGCACGCCCAGATCGGACGCGCCGAGGCCCGCAGCCGGCAATCCGAACCCCTGATACGGTTTCCGGAAGATCACTTTCGGAAACCGTATCACGAGCCCGCGCGGCGCCTGAGCGAGGCCGGTTTCCGCATCGCGAAGCGATCATCCGGAAACCGTATGAGACGGCGAATCCGGCGCGTCGGCTTAACCGGGGCGCAAGCCCGGACGCCGTAACCCTGTCGGAGCGGTGCGGATCGCGCGCCGCGCGAGCCGGACAGGTGGCACCCCATGGCGGCCGGGGCTTCTCTCAGCGATGCGCCGCCTCTCCGCGTGGCGGGTCTCGCGCGCCGCGCGGGGGCGGTGTTCGGCGTGCGGATCGCCGCGGCGGGCTGCGCGCTGGCCGCCCAGGTGCTGATGGCGCGCCTGATGGGCCCGGCCGAGTACGGCCTCTTCGCCTCCGTCTGGGTCTGGGCGGTGCTGGCCGGCCACGCCTCGACCTGGGGCCTGTCGCAGGCGGCCTGCCGCTTCCTGCCCGCGTACCGCGCCCGGGCGAGCACCGAGCCGGCCCGCGGCTTCCTCGCCTTCGGGGCCGCCGTGTCCCTCGCGGGCGCCACCCTCCTGGCCGGGGCGGGCGCCCTGCTCCTCGTCGTCCATCCGCCGATCGTCGAACCGGGCTTGCGGGCCCCGCTTCTCGTCGCCGCCCTGGTCCTGCCGCTCTTCGCCCTCCAGGATTTCTGCGAGGGCGTCGCCCGCGCGCAGGACTGGACCCTGCTCGCCATCGCCCCGCCCTATCTGCTGCGCCAAGCCGGGGTGATGCTGGCGATGCTGGCCGCGGTGACGGCGGGAGCACCGCCCGTCGCCACGGTCGCGGTCGCCTGCATGCTGGCGGCCACGGCCCTGTCGCTCGCCGTCCAGGCGGGGGTGATCCGGCGGCGCCTCGCCCGCGTGCTGCCGGCGGGGCGGCGCGCCTATCCGTGGCGGGGCTGGATGCGCACGGCGCTGCCGATCGCCCTCGTCGATCTCGCCGGATCCGGGTTCAACTTCGCCGACGTGCTGGTGCTCGGCTTCCTGCTGGAGCCGGCGGAGGTCGGGCTCTACTTCGCGGCGACGCGGCTCCTGCAATGCGTCGTCTTCGTCCATTACGCCGCCTCGTCGGTGACGGCGCAGCGCTTCGCGGAGGCCGAGGCGCGGGGCGACAGGGCCGGGCTCGTCGCGCTGGTACGGCACTGGTCGCGGCTCACCCTCCTGGCGACGCTGGGCACGGGCCTGCTCGTGCTGGCGGGGAGCCCGCTCCTGCTCGGGCTGTTCGGGACCGGGTTCCACTCCGGCCTGCCGCTCCTCGCGGTGCTGGTCGCCGGCCACGTCGTGGCGGGCGCCTTCGGGCCGGCGGAGGATCTGCTCACCATGCTCGGCGCCGAGCGTCTCTGCGCCGCGATCACCGCGGGGCTGCTGCTGCTCTCGGTCGGGCTGATGCTCGCCCTCGTGCCCGGCCTCGGCGTGGTCGGCGCGGCGCTCGCCGCCGCCCTCGTCGTGGTCCTGCGCGGCCTCCTTCTCGCCCTCGCCGCGTGGCGCCGCCTCGGCATTGCCACCCCGGCCTTCGCGCGGAGCCGTCGATGACCGCCCCGGTTTCCCGTCCCACCGCCGCCACGGCTTTGCGTGCCGAGATCCTGCCGGTCGCCGCGCTCGATCCGGCGGCGTGGGACGGCCTCGTCGCCCGCGCGGCGGCGCCCTCGCCGGATTACAGCCGCCGGATGATCGAGGCGCATCGCGCCCACGGGCTGGCGCCCGCCGGTCTCGCCTGCCTCGCGGTGCGCGACGGACCGGCGCTCCTCGCGCTGCTGCCGTTCCGCTTCGCACGCGTCGCCCTGCGGGGCCGCGTCGCCACGCCCTTCACCTCGCCCTACATCACCGCGACGGCCCCGCTGGTGGTGGATGGTCCGGCTCACGGCCCGGCCCTCGCCGCGCTGGCGGCGGGCCTCGGGCGGGTCTCTGCCGCATGGTGGTGGCCGCTCCTGCCCGAGGAGATGCCGGCGGGGCGCGGCCTGCACGATGCCCTGGCGCGGGCGGGCTGGGACGTTGCCCCGGTCTCGTCCTTCGCGCGGCCGGTCCTCGACCGGCATCCGAGCCACGCGGCCTATCTGGCGGCGCATCCGAACAAGGGCCGCCTGAAGGATCTGCGGCGCCGGCAGCGGCGCCTCGCCGAGGCGGGCGCCGTCAGGGTCGAGCGCGTCGGCCCCTCCGGGAATCTCGCCGCGGCGGTCGCGGCCTTCCTCGCCCTGGAGCGCGGCGGCTGGAAGGGCCGGGCCGGCACCGCCCTGGCGAGCCGCCCGGCGACCGCGGCCTTCGCGACGGCGCTGTTCCGTGCGGGCGACGGGCCCGTGACCGCCCGCGCCGACCTCCTCCGCCTCGACGGCGCGCCCATCGCCGCGAGCCTGTCGCTGGTCTGCGGCCGCACGGTCTTCCTGCTCAAGACGGCCTATGACGAGGGGCAGGCCGCCTTCGCGCCGGGCGCCCTGCTCGAGGCCGAGATCGTGCGCGCCCTGCATGAGGACGGGGAGGCCGACCGGCTCGATTCGGTGACCCGGGAGAGCCGCGTCCTCGGCGACCTCTATCCGGGCCGGACCGTCATCGCGGAGATCGCCGCGACGGCGCCGGGCGGCCCGCCCGCGGAGCGCCTGGCCGCGACGCTGCGGCGGAACCACGCGCTGCGGCAGCGGGCGGTTCTCCTGCGGGCGCGGCTGCGGCGGCTGCTCGGGCGGGAATGATACGGTTTCCGGAAGATCACTTTCGGAAACCGTATCACGAGCCCGCGCGGCGCCTGAGCGAGGCCGGTTTCCGCATCGCGAAGCGATCATCCGGAAACCGTATGACGGGACATCGTCCTGTCGGCCGGCGCCGCACGAATTGGCCATCGCCTCTTGGTGTTGAACTGGATCAGGGAGTTGGAGAGGCTGTCGATCGAGGGTCGGGGGGCATCCGGACGTCCAGAGCCCGCCGAACACCCGCGCGGGCGGAAGTCGAGGCGGCTTACGCGTAGGCCGCCGCGATGCCGAGGAAATCCTCCGCCTTGAGGCTCGCCCCGCCCACGAGCGCCCCGTCGACGTTCGGGACCGCCATCAGCTCGGCGGCGTTCGACGGCTTCACCGAACCGCCGTAGAGGATCCGCACAGCCTGTCCCTCGGCGCCGAGCCGCTCCTCCAGTTCCCGGCGGATCAGCCCATGCACCTCCGCCACGTCGGCGGCGGTGGGCGTCAGGCCCGTCCCGATCGCCCAGACGGGCTCGTAGGCGATCACCGTGTCGGCGGCGGTCGCGCCGTCCGGCAGCGAGCCCGAAAGCTGGCCGCGCACCACGTCGAGGGTGCGCCCGGCCTCGCGCTCCGCCCGCGTCTCGCCCACGCAGATGATGGCGACGAGCCCGGCCCGCCGGGCTCCGAGGGCCTTCGCCCGCACCTCGGCGTCGGTCTCGTGCTGATCGGCCCGCCGCTCGGAATGGCCGACGATCGTGTGGGTGGCGCCGAGATCGGCCAGCATCTCCGGAGCGATGCAGCCCGTATGGGCGCCGCTCGCCGCCGCGTGCACGTCCTGGCCGCCGATCCGCACGGGCGAGCCCGCCGCCGCCTCCGCGAAGGCGCCGACCAGCGTCGCGGGCGGGCAGACCAGCACGTCGATGCGGGATGCCAGCTCCGGCGGCAGTCCGGCGATCACGGCCTCCAGCACGGACCGCGAGGCCCGCGTGCCGTTCATCTTCCAGTTGCCCGCCACCAGCGGACGCGGTCGCTGCCCAGCCATGCCTCTCCCCTGCACTCGACTGCCAAGTCTTTGCGTAGCCGGTAACAGAGCCCCCCCGAAGGTGCAAACCGCGAGGCTTGCGCCACGGGCGGCGCCCGGGACCGCAGGCTGCGGCGGCGCCCGGCCTTCCCGCCGCGGCACGGATCGGCTATCGCGGCTGTCTTCGGGAAGGGCGGTCGCCGCGCGAGCGGGCGGCCGGGTCGTCGAGGAACGCGATGCTCCAGGGGTTCCGCGCCGCCAGCCAGAGCTGGCTCGGCAAGATCGTCATCACGGTCGTGTTCGGCCTGCTGATCGCGGGCCTCGCGATCTTCGGCATCGGCGACATCTTCCGCGGCGGCGGCAGCACCGCCGTCGCGACAGTCGGCAGCACCAAGATCTCCGCCGAGGCGGTGCGCAGCGCCTACCAGAACCAGATCCAGCGCCTCGCCCGGCAGGTCCGCCGCCCCATCACCCCCGACCAGGCCCGCGCCTTCGGCCTCGACCGCGAGGTGCTGAGCGCCCTCGTCACCGAGGCGACCCTCGACCAGAAGACCCACGACCTCGGCCTGCGCGTCTCCGACGACACCGTGATCCGCCTGATCAAGGAGGAGCCGGCCTTCAAGGGGCCGAACGGCAGCTTCGACATCGGGCTGTTCAACGACACCCTGCGGCAGGCGGGCCTCACCGAGGCCGCCTTCGTGCAGGAGCAGCGCGCCGTCGCGGCCCGGCTCCAGCTCGCCGAATCGATCACCGCGGACCTGCCGGTGCCCCTCGCCGCGCGCGAGGCGATCCACCGCTACACCGCCGAGCGCCGCGCCGCCGCCTTCATCCTCCTGCCCGAGGGCGCCGCCGGGGAGATCCCCGCGCCCACCGACGAGCAGGTGAAGACCTATTACGACGACCATCGCAGCGCCTTCCGGGCCCCCGAGTACCGCGGCGTGAACCTGCTCGTCCTCGACCCGACCACCCTCGCCAAGCCCGACGCGGTCACCGACGAGGAGGCCCGCGCCCGCTACGACGCCGACAAGGGCCGCTACGGCACGCCCGAGCGGCGCACCATCCAGCAGATCGTCTTCCCCAACGAGGCCGACGCCGCGGCGGCCCTCGCCCGCATCCGCTCCGGCGAGGCGCCCTTCGAGTCGATCGCCGGCGAGCGCGGCCTCGACCCGAAGAGCCTCGACCTCGGCACCTTCACCCGCGCCGACCTGTTCGACCCGGCGGTGGCGGACGCGGCCTTCACCCTCCAGCAGGGGGCGGTGAGCGAGCCCGTGAAGGGGCGCTTCGGCACGGTGCTCCTGCGCGTCACCGCGGTGGAGCCCGGCAGCGTGAAACCCTACGACGAGGTGGCCGGGCAGATCCGCACCGAGATCGCCCGCGAGCGGGCCCGCGACAACCTCGAGAAGGTGCACGACGCCATCGAGGACCAGCGGGCGAGCGCCAAGCCCCTCGCCGACATCGCCCGCGAGCGGGATCTGTCCCTGGTGACCATCGCCTCGGTCGACGCGCAGGGCCGCGACCCGAAGGGACAGGCCGTCGAGGGCCTGCCCGACAAGGACGCGGTGCTCCCCGCCCTGTTCCGCGCCGAGATGGGCGCCGACAGCGAGGCCCTGCGCACCCGCTCCGGCGGCTACGTCTGGTACGACATCACCAAGGTCGATCCGGCCCACGACCGGCCCCTCGACGAGGTGCGCGATCAGGCCGTCGATCAGTGGAAGGCCGAGGAGACCGACCGCCTCCTCTCCGCCAAGGCCCGCGAGGCCGCCGAGCGCCTGGACAAGGGCGAGACCATCGAGGCCGTCGCCGCCTCCCTCGGCCAGGAGGCCAGGACCGCCACCGACCTCGCCCGAGGCCGGGCCAAGGACGGCCTCACGGCCGAGAGCATCGGGCGGATCTTCGCGACGCCGGTGGGCAAGACCGGCTCGGCCAGCGCCGGCGACAAGGCGCGGGTGGCCTTCAAGGTCACCGCCGCCACCGTGACGCCCCTCGTGCCGGGATCGGACGCGACGGTCGAGCAGCAATACCGCTCCGCCCTCGCCGACGACATCCTCGCCGAGTACATCGCCGACGCGCAGAAGCAGGCCGGCGTCTCCGTCAACGAGAGCGCCTTCCGGCGCGCCATCGGCGGCGAGTATTGATGGCGGGGGCGCCGCCCCCCGCTCCCCCGGCAGAGGGCGTGACGCCCTCTGCACACCCCTCGAGTTTGCCGATGCTGGTCACGCCCTCGCTCGATGCCGCCGAGGCCGCCTACGCGGCGGGCCGACCCGTGCTCCTGCGCGCCACGCTGGTCGCCGATCTGGAGACGCCGGTCGCGGCCTTCCTGAAGCTGAGGGCGGGCCGCGAGGGCGCGACCTTCCTGCTCGAATCCGTCGAGGGCGGCGCCGTGCGCGGGCGCTACTCGATGATCGGCCTCGATCCCGATCTGGTCTGGCGCTGCGAGGGCGGCCATGCCGAGCGGGCGGACGCCCCCGGCCTCGACCGCTTCGTGCGCGACGACCGGCCGCCTCTGGAGAGCCTGCGCGCCCTCATCGCCGAGAGCGCGATCCCGGCGGACCCGGCCCTGCCGCCGATGGCCGCCGGCCTGTTCGGCTATCTCGGCTACGACATGGTCCGGGAGATGGAGCGGCTCGACGCGCCCAAGCCCGACCCGATCGGCGTGCCCGACGCCATCCTGGTGCGCCCGACGGTCATGGTGGTGTTCGACGCCGTGCGCGACGAGATCGCCGTCGTCACGCCGGTCCGACCCGCCGCGGACGTGCCGGCGCGCGCCGCGCTCGAGGCGGCGCTGACCCGCCTGGAGCGGGTGGCCGAGACGCTCGAGGGCCCCCTCCCCGTCGAGGCGCGCGCGAACCTCGCCGAGATTCCGGCGCCGGAGCCGGTCTCGAACACCGCGCCGGAGGCGTTCCACGCCATGGTGGCGCGGGCCAAGGACTACATCGCGGCCGGCGACATCTTCCAGGTCGTGCTCTCGCAGCGCTTCGAGGCGCCCTTCGCCCTGCCGGCCTTCGCCCTCTACCGCTCCCTGCGCCGCGTGAACCCGGCGCCCTTCCTCTGCTACCTCGATTTCGGCGGCTTCCAGATCGTCTGCTCCTCGCCCGAGATCCTGGTGCGGGTGCGCGATGGCCAGGTCACGATCCGCCCCATCGCCGGCACCCGCCGCCGCGGCGCCACGCCCGAGGAGGACAAGGCGCTGGCCGCCGAGCTGCTGGCCGATCCGAAGGAGCGCTCCGAGCACCTGATGCTGCTCGATCTCGGCCGCAACGATGTCGGCCGCGTCGCCGAGATCGGCAGCGTCCGGGTCACGGATTCGTTCTTCCTGGAATATTACAGCCAGGTGATGCACATCGTCTCGAACGTGGAGGGCCGGCTCGATCCCCGCCACGATGCCCTGGGGGCGCTGGTCGCGGGCTTCCCCGCCGGCACCGTCTCGGGCGCCCCGAAGGTGCGGGCGATGCAGATCATCGACGAGCTGGAGCGCGAGAAGCGCGGGCCCTATGCGGGCTGCATCGGCTATTTCGGCGCGGACGGGCAGATGGACACCTGCATCGTGCTGCGCACCGCCGTGGTGAAGGACGGCCGCATGCACGTCCAGGCCGGCGCCGGCATCGTGCACGATTCCGATCCGGCCTCCGAGCAGCAGGAATGCGTGAACAAGGCCAAGGCCCAGTTCCGCGCCGCCGAGGAGGCCGTGCGCTTCGCCGCGCAGGCCCGGCGGGGGCAGTAGGCGGCGGAGCCCTGCCGGCCCGAGGCCGGATCGTTGCGGACCCGGAGCGCGGTCTAGATGGCTGCCGGCTGCTTTCCGTGGGCGGCGATTTCGCGGGGACGGATCTCGGCATCGATCCGACAACACCGTCCGGACGCGCGGATCCCGGCTGATGCGGGGTCCGGCGGCAGACCTGCTTCACCGCCGCCCCTTGACCGCGCCCGGTCCGGCGCCCACACCGGCCCGGCATTCCGAGCGCGCCATGGCCGACATCCTCGTCATCGACAATTACGACTCCTTCACCTGGAACCTCGTGCACCTGATCGGGCCGCTGGTCTCCGGCATCACGGTCGTGCGCAACGACGAGATCACCGTGGCGGAGATCCGCGCCCGCGCCCCGGACGGGCTCGTGCTCTCGCCGGGCCCCTGCACGCCGAGCGAGGCGGGCATCTGCCTCGACGTGGTGACGGACCTGAGCGGCGAGATCCCGATCTTCGGCGTCTGCCTCGGCCTCCAGGCCATCGGGCAGGCCTTCGGCGGGGACGTGGTGCGGGCGCCCGCCCCCATGCACGGCAAGGTCTCGACCGTGCAGCACCGCGCCACCGGCCTGTTCCGCGGCATCAACGGCCCCTTCGCGGCCACCCGCTACCACTCGCTCATCGTCGACCGTGCCAGTTGCCCGCAGGATCTGGTGGTCACCGCGGAAGCCGACGGGCTGATCATGGCCCTGGAACATGCGAGCCGCCCGGTGCATGGGGTGCAGTTCCACCCCGAGAGCATCCTCTCGGAGCACGGCGAGCGCATGGTGCGCAACTTTCTCGACCTCGCGCGCGCCTGGAATGACGAGCGCCGGGGTGACAACGCGTCCCCCGCCGTGCATTGACGTCGCGGATTCGACCTCGCCGCGCTGACCGACTCAAAGGCCGCCATGGATTCGTTCAAGCCCTACCTGGCGAAGGTCGCCACGGGTGCGGCGCTCACGCGCGAGGAGGCCCGCTCGGCCTTCGACCACCTGCTCTCCGGCGAGGTCACCCACGCCCAGGCCGGCGCCTTCCTGATGGCGCTGCGGGTGCGGGGTGAGGCGGCCGACGAGATCGTGGGCGCGGCCGCGGCTTTGCGCGAGCGGATGGTGCGGGTGGCGGCCCCGGCCGGCGCCGTCGACATCGTCGGCACCGGCGGCGACCATTCCGGCAGCTACAACGTCTCGACGCTCGCCTCCATCATCACCGCCGCCTGCGGCGTGCCGGTGGCCAAGCACGGCAACCGGGCCGCCTCCTCCCGTTCCGGCGCGGCCGACGTGCTGGCGGCGCTCGGCGTGCGGCTCGGGCTCGATCCCGAGGCGCTCGCCCGCTGCCTGGCGGAGGCCGGCCTCTGCTTCATGTTCGCCCAGGCGCACCACGCCTCCATGCGGCACGTGGCGCCGGTGCGGGTCGAACTCGGCACCCGCACGCTGTTCAACGTGCTGGGCCCGCTCTGCAATCCGGCCGGCGTGGCGGGGCAGCTCTTCGGCGTCTACGCCGCCTCCCTCGCCGAACCCCTCACCCGCGTGCTCGGCGATCTCGGCAGCCGGCGGGTCTGGACCGTGCACGGCTCGGACGGCCTCGACGAGATCACCACGACCGGTCCCACCGCCGTCGTCGCCCTGGAGAACGGCGCCATCCGCCACTTCACCATCGATCCGCGCGAGGTCGGCCTCGCCCTGGCGGCGCCCGAGGATCTGCGCGGCGGCGACCCCGAGCACAACGCGGCGGCGCTTCGCGCCGTGCTCGACGGCACCCGCACGCCCTACCGCGACATCGCGGTCCTGAACGCGGCCGCGGCCCTGGTGGTCGCGGAGGCCGCCGCGACCTTGACCGAGGGCGTGGCGCGGGCCGTGCAGGCCGTCGAATCCGGGGCGGCGCGCGCCACTCTCGACCGCCTCGTGGCGGTCTCCAACGCCTGACCGGTCGCCAGGGGGAGATACCCGTGATCGCGCTCGACAACCCGCCCGCCGAGCCCACCCGTCCGCAAGTGCCGGACGTGCTGGCCCATATCGAGGCCTACAAGCGCCGGGAGATCGCCGAGGCGAAGCTCCGCGTGCCCCTCGCCGAGCTGGAGAAGCGGGTGGCCGAGGCCGAGCCGCCGCGCGGCTTCGCGGCGGCCATCCAGGCCCATCTCGACGCCGGGCGCCTCGCCCTCATCGCCGAGATCAAGAAGGCCTCGCCCTCGAAGGGCCTGATCCGCGAGGATTTCGATCCGCCGGCGCTCGCCAGGGCCTATGCGGAGGGCGGCGCCACCTGCCTGTCCGTCCTCACCGACGAGCCCTCCTTCAAGGGCAGGCCCGAATACCTGACGGCGGCGCGCGCGGCCTGCCCGCTGCCGGCCCTGCGCAAGGACTTCCTGTTCGAGCCCTACCAAGTGGTGGAGGCCCGGGCCTGGGGAGCCGATTGCATCCTCGTGATCATGGCGAGCCTCGACGACGACGAGGCCGCGGCGATCGTCGAGACGGCGCACGATCTCGGCATGGACGTGCTGGTCGAGGTGCACGACGAGGCGGAGCTGGAGCGCGCGATCCCGCTCGGCACCCGGATGATCGGCATCAACAACCGCGATCTGCGCAGCTTCCGGGTCTCCCTCGACACGGCGCTGCGGCTCGCGCCCCGGGTGCCGAAGGACCGGATCGTGGTGGGCGAGAGCGGAATCGCGAACCACGCCGATGCCGAGCGCCTCGCCGAAGCCGGCATCCGCACGCTCCTCGTCGGCGAGAGCCTGATGCGCGAGGCCGACGTCACGGCGGCCACCCGCCGGCTCCTCTTCGGCGGGCAGGCGTGAGGGGCGAAGGGAACGATCGGGCCTTCGGATCCGACCGTCTCCGCCTGCGTCAGTTCAAGGATTCGGCGATCCCCCGGAACGTCGATCCGAGTGGAGAAGCATCGAAGCCGCACGGGAGAGGGGGTCCCGTGGGTGAGCTGTCATGCCAGGGACTCCGGACCGCCGGACCGACCCCCTGAGCCCCACCACGGAGCCTGGATGCCGAGCCTGACCCATCTCGACGCGACCGGCGCCGCCAACATGGTCGACGTCTCCGACAAGGCCCCGACCGCCCGCACAGCCCGGGCCGAGGGTGCGATCGTGATGCTGCCCGAGACCCTGCGGCTGATCCGCGAGGGAGACGCCAAGAAGGGCGACGTGCTCGGCACCGCCCGGCTCGCGGGCATCATGGCGGCCAAGCGCACCCACGAATTGATCCCGCTCTGCCATCCGCTGCTGCTCTCGAAGGTGCGGGTCGATTGCGAGCCCGATCCGGACCTGCCGGGCATCCGCGTCACCGCGGAGGTGAAGGTGCAGGGGCCGACCGGCGTCGAGATGGAGGCGCTCACCGCGGTCTCGATCGCCTGCCTCACGGTCTACGACATGGTCAAGGCCGCCGACCGCGCCATGCGGATCGAGGGCATCCATCTGCTCCAGAAGAGCGGAGGCCGCTCCGGGACCTACGAGGCCGAGCCCGCATGAGCGCGCTCCTCCCGGTCGCCGAGGCGCTCGCCCGCATCCTCGCCGACGCTGCACCCGTCGAGGCCGAGGCCGTGCCGATCGGCCGGGCATCCGGCCGCACGCTCGCGGCGGATGTCCGGGCGCGGCGCACTCAGCCGCCCTTCGCGGCCTCCGCCATGGACGGCTACGCCGTGCGCAGCGCCGACGTGGCGGAGCCGCCGACGACCCTGCGGGTGATCGGGACCAGTGCCGCCGGCCACGGCTTCGCCGGCCCGGTCGGGCCGGGCGAGGCGGTGCGCATCTTCACCGGCGCGCCGATGCCGGAGGGCGCCGACACCATCGTCATCCAGGAGGATGCGGAGGCCGCGGGCGATCGGGTCCGGCTGCGCCAGGGCAACCCACCGGGACGCCACGTGCGCGGCAGCGGGCTCGACTTCCGTGAGGACGACCTCCTGCTCGCCGCCGGGACCCGCCTCGACGGCCAGCGGGTGGCGCTCGCCGCGGCGGGCGGCCATCCGGTGCTGCCGCTGCGCCGCCGGCCCCGGGTCGCGATCCTCGCCACCGGCGACGAGCTGGTGCAGCCGGGTGAACCCGCCGCCTGGGACCAGATCGTCGCCTCGAACGGCCTCGCCCTCGCGGCCATGGCCGAGGAGGCGGGTGCGGAGGCGATCGACCTCGGCATCGCCGGGGACCGGTTCGCGGATCTCGAAGCGGCTATCGGCCGCGCCCGGGATGCGGGCGCCGACCTGCTTCTCACCCTCGGCGGCGCCTCGGTGGGCGACCACGACCTCGTGCAATCGGCGCTGGTGCACCAGGGTCTCGATCTCGGCTTCTGGCGCGTCGCCATCCGGCCCGGCAAGCCGCTGATGCACGGGCGCCTCGGCCGCATGGCGGTGCTCGGGCTGCCGGGCAACCCGGTCTCGTCGGTGGTCTGCGGCCTCGTCTTCGTGCGGCCGCTGATCCGCGCGCTCCTGGGCGATCCGCAGGCCGGGGCCGACCGCAGCGAGCCGGCCCGGCTCGGCCGCGACCTGCCGGCCAACGACATGCGGCAGGATTACCTGCGTGCGCGGCTGACCCATGACGGGGACGGGCCGCCCGTGGTGCATCCGGATCCGCGCCAGGATTCCTCGATGCTCTCCGTGCTCGCCACCGCGGAGGCCCTGCTGATCCGGCCGGCCCACGCGCCGGCCGCCAAGGCGGGCGATCCCTGCCGCATCCTGCGGCTCGACCGGGCCGGCTGAAGGGCCGGCGACGGGGCGGGTCGCACCGTCGCCAAGCAGGTTTCCCGAAGGTGGTCGCCGGTTTGGCGGCAAGAACCTGCGACAGATGAGGAACCTCGGCGGACGAAGCGGTGGCTTGCCAACGCAAGTCTGCTGATACGGTTTCCGGACGATCACTTTCGGAAACCGTATCACGAGCCCGCGCGGCGCCTGAGCGAGGCCGGTTTCCGCATCGCGAAGCGATCATCCGGAAACCGTATGAGGCGGCCCCTACTGCGCCCGCCGGCCGGCTTCGGAGGTCGATTCGCCGCGGTCATAGGCGCCGATCGCAGCCCTGCACTGCGGCGAGAGCCGGGCGCGGTTGCGCGCGAAGCAGCGGTCGACCTCGGGACTGTCCGGGTCCGCCCCCGCGCAGAGCCGGAAATAGTCGCTGGCGCAGTGCATCTGCAGGCCCGGATCGTCCCGCTGCGCAAGGACCGGCGTGGTCATGACGGTGAGGAGGGCCGCGAGGGCGGCGGGGGCACGAAGCGACGACACCAAGACACTATCCCCGAATGGAGGTCCGGGCCGTAAGGTTAGGAATGCGGCGGCCGGGGGCAAGCGCGGCGGCGCCACAGCCCGGCGATTGTCGCGAGGTTGCAGGCCGAACCGCCGTGGCTTTCGAGTCGCACCGGCTTGAAGCAATCCATCTCCGCCCTAATGCGACACAGTCCCGAATGCTCGAAGGCTTCTCCGCAGAGAAGCAAAGCTCACGGCCAAGATTGCTTGATTAAAGCGAGCTGAATATCGCTTTCAGACCCCATTAAAATCGATGTCTTTAGTGCGGCGCTCTGACGGGGTGCGCCTCTCGACGCATCCATGACGAAGCATGAGCGGTCGCGATGGCGGCCGGGAGCGTCGATGACGAGCGAGCAGGCACAGCCGAGAGGAACGCGGCGGGGGAGCGGTCCCGTCCGACCGCGCCCCGGCGGCACGGCCGCGGTCGACGCGGCGGGCCGGGACGAACTCGGGCGGGCCCTGCGCCGCGTCTACGCGGAACTGCTGGCGGCCCCGGTCCCGGAGCGCTTCACCGCGATCCTGGCGGCGCTCGACGGCGGCATCCCGCCGCACGGCACCGCTCCGCTCGGCGCCGCGGCGGCCCCCGCCCGCGACGGCACAGAGGAGGCCTCCCGATGAGCGCCGTCGAACCCGAGATGCGCGCGCTGCTGCTCGGCGCGATCCCGGCCCTGCGGGCCTTCGCCTTCTCGCTGACCCGCGACGTCGACCGCAGCGACGACCTCGTTCAGGAGACGCTGGTGCGCGCCTGGACCAAGGCGGACAGCTTCCAGCGCGGCACCAACCTGACCGCGTGGCTGTTCACGATCCTGCGCAACCTGTTCTATTCCGAGCTGCGCAAGCGCCGCCGCGAGGTCGAGGATGCGGATGGCGCGCAGGCCGCCCGCCTCTCCGTCCTGCCCGCGCAGGAGGCGCATCTCGAATTCGACGCGTTCCGCACCGCCCTGAGCGGCCTGCCGTCCAACCAGCGCGAAGCCCTGATCCTCGTCGGCGCACAGAACTTCACCTACGAGGAGGCGGCCGCCATCTGCGGGGTCGCGGTCGGCACCATGAAGAGCCGGGTCAGCCGCGCGCGCATGCGGCTCGTGGCGGATCTCGGGATGGGCGGGCCCGACGACATCGGCAGCGACGCCGCCACCCGCGCCGCCCTCGGCCAGCCCTGAGAGAGGGGCGCCGTTGCCCCTGCCTCCCTCCCGTGATAGCGACGCCCGCGCTCCGGCCGGTCGGATCCGCGCAGTCGTCGACGCCGCTTGGCCGCCGGATCGACCAATCCCTGCGAGGACGACCACGTGCCGAGACGCCGGATCAAGCTCCTGAGCAATTGGCAGGACAGGTTGTATCTGGCGCTCGCCGAGAGAAGATTTGCCGGCTTCGATCATGAATTCTACATCCGCCTCTATCCCGACCTGCGTCATCTGACGGGCAAGAGGGAAGCTCTCGGACACTACCTCAAGCACGGCCTCAGGGAGGGCCGGTTCGCCACCGCCGAGACCTATCTGGCGGATCTGTTCGCCCGGCACGGCGCGCCGCCCGAGGATTTCGAGCCGGGGCTCTACCGCGAACTCAACCCGGACCTGGCCGCGCAATTCTCCGAGGATTGGCAGCTCACCGCGCATTTCCTGAAGCATGGACGGCCGGAGGGGCGGTCCCATCGGGACGATGCGCTGGCGGATCTGCTGGAGATCCTGAAAACGGAGGATCGGGGCGGCGATTTCGGCGCCTTCCTGGCCGCGCACGGCCTCGCGGTCGGGCGCTGGCTCCTCGTCTTCGATCTCGCGCAGTTCTCCCAGCTCAATGCCGACTGGATCGCGGCGCCCCCCGCCACGCGGGCGGCCGGCCTCCGGCTCTTCGTCGAGGCCGGGATCGACCGCCTCGCCCCGATCCATGGCGACGCGATCTTCGACCCGGCCTTCTACCGGGCGGCCTATCCGGTCGATGGCGGACACGACGATGCCGCGCTCTACCGCCACTGGCTCGTCGCCGGCCTGCAACGGAACTGGGCGCCGAACGAGGCGGCGCGGATCGCGGCGCTGATCGGACAGGCGGCCTTCCCCGAGAGCTTCGACGTCGAGGCCTATCGGCGCATCATGCCGGCGCAGGCGCGGCAGGCGGCGCGCCACCGCACGCAGGTTCTGGCGCACTGGCTGGAGCACGGCTTCGCGGAGGGCCGCACCGCGGTGGTGTCCGGGCCGGACGCCGCCGCCCTCTTCACCCTGGCCGCCGGCCGGGCGCTGCTGCGGCAGGATTTCGCGCTGAGCCACCGAGCCTACGACGAGGCGATCGCGCGGGGGGGCCCGAGCCCGGACCGGCTGCACGGCCGCGCGGAGGCCGCCGCGGGACTCGGGCGGCGGGCGGAGGCGGCGGCGGATTACGCCGCGGCGACGGAGCTGCCCGGCGCGGGCGTGTGGTCGCATCTCCGCGCCGCCGAGGAGCGGGCGGCGACCGGCGACCTGCCCGGCGCACTCGCCCAAGTGCGCACCGCCGCGCCGCTCTGGGTCCGTCATGCGCCCTGGCGCGCGGTCGCGGCCGGCATCCTCCGCCAAGCCTTCGACGCGGAATGCGAGGCCGCCCGGGCCGCCTACCGGGCCGGCGCGCGCGCGCGCGGCGACGGCATCATGGAGGCCGCCCTGCGCCGGCTCGCGGAGGATTGGCCGCTCGCCGCCCCGCTGCCCGCCCCGCTGCCGCCGGCCGCGGGCGGAACGATCGTCATGCTGGCCAATCTCGACCTGCCGCAATGCGTGCATTACCGGGTCGAGCAGCGGCGGCGGCAGTTGGAGCACGGCGGCTGGACCGTAAGGATCTTCGATCCGGGCGGGGCCCAGGCCTTCCGCGAGGCGCTGCACGGGGCGAGCGCCGCCCTGTTCTACCGGGTGCCGGCCTTCCCGGACACGCTCTACAGCATCCTCTATGCCCGGGCGCTCGGCCTGCCGACCTTCTACGACATCGACGACCTGATCTTCGACGGCACGAGCTACCCGGATCCCTTCGAGAGCTTCGAGGGGCAGATCACCCGGGACGAGTATGTCGGCCTCGAATTCGGCGTGCCCCTGTTCCGCTTCGCCATGGCCCAATGCGACGCGGGCATCGCCTCGACGCCGGCCCTCGCGGAGGCAATGGCGCCGGTCGTGCGCAGCGGGCAAGTCCATCTGCTGCGCAACGCCCTCGACGAGCGCAACGACCCCTTCCTGCACCGGCCGGACCCGGCCCCCCCGGGCCCGGGGCGTTCGGTCACGATCTTCTACGGCTCCGGCACCAAGGCGCATAACAGCGACTTCAACGACCTCGCCGGACCCGCCCTCGCGGCCATCCTGGCGCGCCATCCGCAGGTGCGCCTGCTGATCGCCGGCCACCTCAAGCTCGACCCGGCCTTCGCGCCCTTCGCGGACCGCATCCGCCATCTCGGCTTCACCGCGAAGGTCGCCGATTACTGGGAGATCCTCTCGGGCGTCGACATCAACCTCGCGGTGCTCCACCCGAGCCGGGCGGCGGACGCCAAGAGCGAGATCAAGTGGCTCGAAGCCGCCATGTGCGGCATCCCCTCCGTGGTGAGCGCCACCCGCACCTTCTGGGAGATCCTCAGCGACGGCGAGGATGCCCTCCTCGCCGACACGCCGCAGGCCTGGGAGAGGGCCCTCGACCGGCTCGTGGGCGATCCCGACCTGCGCCGCCGGATCGGCCTGGCGGCGCGGCGCAAGGCGCAGAGCCGCTACACCCTCGATGCGGCGGTGGACACGCTCGCCGGCTTCCTGCCGCCGCCGCAGCCGCGCCCGACGCCGCGCAGTCCCGCGCGCCCGAAGCCGCGCATCCTCCTCATCAACGTGTTCTTCCCGCCCCAGACGATCGGCGGGGCGACCCGGGTGGTGCGCGACAACCTCGACCATTTCCTCGACCATGCCGGGGAGGCGTTCGACTTCGCCGTCGCGGCGAGCGACGAGGGCGCCGAGCCGGCGGGCCGGACGCGGATCGATTCCTACCGGGGCGTCCCGGTGCTGCGGGTCGCGACGCCGCGCGAACTCAACATGGACTGGCGGCCGTTCAACCCGGAGATCGGCACGGCCGTCGCGGCGTTCATCGACCGCGTGGCGCCCGACCTCGTGCATGCTCACTGCGTGCAGCGGCTGACCGCCTCCGTGGTGGAGGCCGTGCAGGCCCGCGGCATTCCGCACCTCGTCACGGTGCATGACGGCTGGTGGATCTCCGATCACCAGTTCCTGCTCGACCGGGCCGGGCGGGTGGTCCGGCCGGATGCCGACACGCTGGAGCCCGCCCCCGACGCGCCGCACGGCGCGGTGGCGCAGGTGCTGCGGCGCCGGCGCCTGGGGCACGTGCTGAACGGGGCCGACCGGCTGCTCGCGGTCTCGGAGGCCTTCGCGCGGGTCTACCGGGAGGCGGGTTTCCCGCAGACGACCGCCATCCCGAACGGCCTCCCGCGCCTCGACGCTCCCGAGCGGCGGCCCGGCAGCGGGCCGCGGGTCCGGCTCGGCCATGTCGGCGGGCGCGAGCCGCACAAGGGCGCCCCGCTGATCGAGGCCGTGCTGCGCACCACCCCGTTCCGCAACCTCAGCCTCACGCTGGTCGATCTCGCCCGGGAGCGGGGCTACGCCCGCGAGGAGGTCTGGGGCACGACGCCGGTGCGGATCATCGGCCCGGTCCCGCAGGGGGAGGTCGGCGCGCTCTACCGGGAGCTCGACGTGCTGCTGGTGCCCTCCCTGTGGCCGGAGAGCTTCGGCCTCGTGTCGCGGGAGGCGCGGCTGTTCGGCCTGTGGGTGGTGGCGAGCGACCGGGGCGCGGTCGGCGAGGACATCACCCCGGGCGTCGACGGCTTCGTCGTCGATGTCGGCACGCCCGGCCCCTTGCGGGCCGCCCTCGCGGAGATCGACGGGGACGTGGCCCGCTTCCAGGCGCCGCCGCCGCGCACGGGGCCGGTCCGCACCGCCGCCGACCAGGGCGACGACCTGCTGGCGCTCTACCGGGCGATCCTGGCGGAACGGGATGCCGCCGCGCGCTGAACCCCCGCCCCACAGCCCTGGTGCGGTCTTCGGCCCCCTCCGGGCCCACCCAACTTGATTTGGCCGCAAAGCGGGACCAACCACGTCCTCGCCGGACCGGGGGACGACAGGCAGGCCGCAGGGGAGACCGGGTCCTCGCAGCTTGCTCCCAAGCTTGGGCACCGGTACGGTTCGGGGGCTGCTCGGCGGCCCGCCTCCTTCTTCATCCCCGGCCTTGAAGACGTTCACAGCGTTGCGCCACGCCTCCCTCGCCCTCGCCCTCCTCCTTGCCCTCGCGGGGGCGCTCCTGCCGTCGGCGGCGCGCGCGCTGGAAGCGGTGCGGGTCGGGCTCGACGCTCAGGCGATCGACCTCACGCCCGCCATCGAGCGCTACCGCTCGGACGGCGACCTGATCCAGATCTCGACCGCGCCCGGCAAGGACGGCATCGTCCGGCGCATCGCCGTGAAGGCGCGCGAGACCGGGGCCCGGCCGGACTGGATCGTCTTCGCGCTCACCAACGACACCGACGAGCAGATCGACCGGCTCCTCGTCGCCCCGCATTTCCGCCTCGTCGGCTCCGGCATCGTCTGGCCGGATCTCGGCGGCTCGCGCATCGCGGCGATCACCGCGAGCCAGGGCATCCGCCCGGAGCGCGACGAGAGCCCGGACGCGGACCAGTTCACCGTCACGCTCGATCCGGGCACCACGGTCACCTTCGTGGCGGAGCTGCGCACCCCCAACGTCCCGCAGCTCTACCTCTGGGATCAGGACGCCTACCGCAAGAAGGCGACCGGGCTGACCCTCTACAAGGGCATCATCATCGGCATCGCGGGCCTGCTCGCCCTCTTCCTCACCGTCGTTTTCGTGGTGAAGGGCGCGATCATCTTTCCCGCGGCGGCCGCTCTCGCCTGGTCGGTCCTGGCCTATACCTGCATCGATTTCGGTTTCTTCCAGCGGATCTTCCCTGTCACCGAGGCGGCCGAGCGGATCTACCGCGCCTCCGCCGAGGCGGTGCTCGGCGCGACGCTCCTCGTCTTCCTGTTCGCCTATCTCAACCTCGCCCGCTGGCACGTGCGCTACAGCCACGTGGCGCTCCTGTGGCTGATCTTCCTCGCGGGCCTCGTGGCGCTCGCCGTGGTCGATCCGCCGGTGGCCGCGGGCGTGGCGCGCATCTCGATCGCGACGGTGGCGGGCGTCGGCCTCCTCCTCGTCGTCTACCTCGCGGCTCACAACGGCTACGACCGGGCGATCCTGCTGATTCCGACCTGGCTCCTCCTCACCGCCTGGGTGGTGGCGGCCGGCTTCGCCATCACCGGGCAATTGCGCAACGACCTCGTGCAGCCGGCCCTGATCGGCGGCCTCGTGCTGATCGTGATGCTGATCGGCTTCACGGTGCTCCAGCACGCCTTCGCGGGCGGGGGCATCGGCACGGCCGTGGTGTCCGACACCGAGCGGCGGGCGCTGGCGCTCACCGGCGCGGGCGACGTGGTGTTCGACTGGGACGTGCCGGGCGACCGGGTGTTCGCGGGGCCGGAGATCGAGAGCCAGCTCGGCCTCAAGCGCGGCGCCCTCGAAGGCCCGGCGGCGAACTGGCTCGCCCTGCTCCACCCCTTCGACGTCGACCGCTATTCGGCGGCCCTCGACACGGTGATCGAGGAGCGCCGCGGGCGCATCTGCCAGGATTTCCGCCTGCGCGCGGCGGCCGGCCCCTATTACTGGTTCCGCCTCAAGGCCCGCCCGGTGATCGGGGCGGACGGCGAGGTGATCCGCATCGTCGGCACCATCGCGGACGTGACCGAGGTCAAGATCGCCGAGGAGCGCCTGCTCCACGACGCGGTGCACGACAACCTCACCGGCCTGCCGAACCGCGAGCTGTTCAACGACCGGCTCGACGCCGCCCTGACGCTCGCCGCCCAGGATCCACGCCTCAAGCCCACGGTCTTCGTCCTCGACATCGACCGCTTCAAGCAGGTCAACGACGCGATCGGGCTCTCGGCGGGCGATTCGATCCTGCTCACCCTGTCCCGCCGCCTCGGCCGGCTCCTGCGCCCGCAGGACACCCTGGCGCGCATCGCCGGCGACGAGTTCGCGGTGATCCTGGTCTCGGAGCGCGACCCCGACCGCATCATCGCCTTCGCGGACATGATCCGGCGCGCCATCACCACGCCGATCACCTACGCGGACCGCGAGATCTTCCTCACGCCCTCGATCGGCGTGGTGCTGCACGAGACCGGCAGCAGCCTGAAGCGCGATCAGGTGTTCAAGAATGCCGAGATCGCGATGATCCAGGCCAAGCGCCAGGGCGGCGACCGCATCGAGGTCTACCGGCCCACCATGCGCGCGGATCGCGGCGACCGGCTGCTGCTGGAGGGCGACCTGCGCCGGGCCCTCGAACGCAACGAGATCAAGGTGCTGTTCCAGCCGATCGTCCGGCTGGAGGACCGCACGGTGGCCGGCTTCGAGGCGCTGCTGCGCTGGGACCACCCCAAGCACGGGCGCATCCCGCCCCAGACCTTCATCCCGGTCGCCGAGGAATCCGGCCTGATCGTCGATCTCGGCGTCTTCGCGCTGGAGCGCACGGCGGCCGAACTCGCCGCCTGGCAGCAGGCCCTGGTGGTGGAGCCGCCGCTCTTCGCCTCCGTCAACGTCTCCTCGCGCCAGCTCCTCCGCCACGACCTCCTGCACGACGTGAAGACGGTGCTCGCCCGCACCGGGGTCGCCCCGGGCTCGCTCAAGCTCGAACTCACCGAGAGCCTGGTGATGGAGAACCCGGAATATGCCGCGCAGATGCTCGCCCGCATCGCGGAACTCGGCGCCGGCCTCTCGCTCGACGATTTCGGCACCGGCTACTCGGCGCTGGCCTATCTCCAGCGCTTCCCGTTCGACACGATCAAGATCGACCAGTCCTTCGTGCGCCAGATGGCGAACGGGCGCTCGGTGATCCTGCGCTCCATCGTGCGGATGGCGCAGGAGCTCGGGCTCGAGATCGTGGCCGAGGGCGCGGAGACCGAGGCCGACGCGCAGGCGCTGGCCGAACTGGGCTGCGACTACGCGCAGGGCTTCGCCTTCGGCGAGCCGATGTCGATCCACCAAGCCCGCCAGCTCGTGGGAGCGGCGCCGGCCGCCGCCTGAGGCGGTCTCCGCCCCCGGGGTCAGGCGTGCGCGTCCCCGGCGAGGAGCGGCGCGCAGAGGGCTTCGAGGGTCCGCACCAGCCGGTCGGGGCTCAGCGGCTTGCGGTGGATGGGCAGGTCCGGCCACATCAGGCGCATGGCGCGGGGCAGGACGCCGCCCGTGCAGATCAGCACCGGCACCCCGGCGCGGATGAGCCGCTCGGCCGTGGGCGTCGCCTCGCCATCCGCGAGGTTGAGATCGAGGATCGCGACGTCGACGGTTTCCCGGTCGAGGATCGCCAGCGCCTCCCGGTTCGTCCGGGCCGGGCCGACCGGCAGGCCCTCCGCGTCCGTGACCACATCGGACAGTTCCAGGGCGATCAGCATCTCGTCCTCGACGATCAGGACGCGCCGGCCAGACAGCATCGCTTCGTGTCTCCGCAGGCTCCCGTGGGAACCGGCTGGTGGTGGGTTCGGCCGGCTCCGGGGACGGGCCGTCCCCGGCTCCGGAAGCGCCGATTCGGAAGGCGCCGAATCGCCGCCCGCCACCCTGAGTCGGGGCCGGTCGGGGGTCAATCAACGAAATCTTAACGATCGGATTTAAGCGGTCCTTAACCTTAACGACGGATGGTCGAACCCGTGCGGCGCGGTGCCCAACTCCCGCCGCCGCGGCACCGGATGAGGGACGAGCGATGGGCGAAGCGGCACGGGACGAGGGGTGGCACGAGCGAGCGGCGAGCCCGTCGAACATCCTGCAACGGCTGCTGCTGCGCCCGGTCCCGCGTGCGGGCGACCTCGAACCCGACATGGATGAGGCCTTCGCGGTCGCCGGGGACGAGGATCTGGAGGACGCGGTCTCGCGGCTCGAAACCGAGAACCTCGTCATCAAGGCGGCCCTGAAATCCGAGCAGGCGGAGGTCGCGGACCTGCGCGCCCGGCTCGACGCACTCGGCGATGCCGAGACCCCGCAGGATCTGCGGGTCGATCGCGACCGCTGGGCGACGCTCGTCGAGCGGCTGCTCTTCGCCGGCCGCTGACGGCCCGGCCCGGATCCGGTTCCTCCCATGGCGTCCCGCCCGCGCTGCTCGCTCGTTCTCAACGGCAAGACCGTCCGCGTCGCGACGGGCGACACGCCGCTCGACGCGGCGCTGACGGCCGGCCTCGCCGCCGGCCATGACGGAATCGTGCAGGACGCGATCCCGCGGCTGCCCCAGACCGCCCGCACGCGCCCGCGGCTCGGGGATGGTGCCACGCGCCAGGGTCCGGCCCCCTCCCCGCTCGCGGCCCTGCGCGCCGCCAAGCGCGCGGGCACCGTCCTGTCCGTCACGGCCTTGTCGGATTCGGTTCGCGAGGTCGTCGTCACCGTCTCGCGTCCCCTCGACATCAAGCCGGGCCAAGCGATGGAGGTGGCCTTCGCGGGCTTTCCCGCCCGGCCGCTCTGCCCGACCCAGCACCTCGACGCCGCGACCGAACTCAACGAACTCGTCTTCCACCTGCGCCGGGAGGGCGCCCTCGGCAGCGCCCTCGGGGAGGCGGTCGGCCCCGGCCACGCAGTGCGGCTCAAGGGGCCCGTGGGCAACGCCTCCTACCGGCCCGGGACCGGACGGCTGGTGCTCGTCTCCGCCGAGACCGGCTTCGCGCCGATCTGGGCGATCGCGCGCGCGGCCCGCTACCTCGAGCCGGAGCGCGAGATGGTGCTGATCGCCGGCGCCCGCGACGCCACCGATCTCTACATGCGTCCGGCCCTCGCCTGGCTGCGGGGGACCGGCGTCGACCGCATCACCCTGGTCGCCTCCGCCAACCGGATCGGCCTGCCCGACGTGCGGCCGGGGCCGATCGCCGCGCATCTGCCGCCGCTCCTCACCAGCGACAGCGTCCACGCGGCGGGGGCGCCGGACGTGGTGCGGGCGGTCGAGCGCCTGGCGGCGGAGGCCGGCGCCTCTTGCGCGGCGATCCCCTTCCTGCCGCAACTCAGCCGCGCACGCAGCCTCGTCACCCCGACCTGAGCGGCTCGCGCCGCGGATCGCGGGCCGTCCGGCCGCAGTATTGCCGCGCTGACGCGCGACACCCACTCTCAGCAGCATGCGCCGGACGGGTCACCGGGCCGGCGAGAGGGAGCGCTCCGGGCGGCGGGCGCGAGGCGGACGGACAGGATCGAGGATGGAGCGGGATCCCATCGCGTTCGCGTGGCGCAGCGCCCCGCGCCAGCACGCGGCGGCCATCGCCCTCGCGGCGGGGCTCGGCGTGCCCGTGGTGGTGGTCGGCCTCGCCCTGGTGCGCGACCTCGTCGACGACCTCCTCGCCACCGCGGACCCGTCCGGGCCGAAGCAGATCTTCCTGCGCATCGCCCTGCCCCTGCCCGAGCAGCTCGGCCGCTCGCTCACCCTGCTGCGGGGCTGGCCCGTGGATGCCATGAGCCTCACCGTCTGGGCGGTCGGCGGCCTCGCCCTGGTCGCGGTCGCCCTCGCCGCCCTCGGCTGGCTCACGGCGCGGTTCAGCTTCGCGGCGCAGAGCGCCGGGGTCGAGCGGCTGCGGCACCTCGCGGCCGAGGCGATCCTGCGCTCCGGCCCGGCCGGCCGCGAGGAGGCGCGGGCGCTGAGCCATCAGGTGGGCGAGGGCCTGCGGGCCGTGGACGGCCTGCTCGCCGTCGGCATCCTGGTTCCGGCGCTGACGGCCGGCGCGGTGATCCTGTCCCTCCTCGTCGCCGCGGCCGCGGCCCCCCGGCTCGTCCCCGCCGTCGCGGTGAGCGTGGTGGCGGCGGCCCTCGTGCGCGCCCTCCTCAACACCCGGGCGAACCGCCAGATCGAGCAGCGGCGGGAGGAGACCGTGGCCCTGGAGCGCGCGCTCGCCGATCTCGTCCGGCGGCTGCCCGCCGTGCGGGCGCACGGCACCGCCTCCTTCGAGCGCGCCCGCCTCGGCCACGCCGCCCACTCGGCCCGGCGCGGCCTCGCGCGGGCGGAGGCCGCCCTCGCCCGGGCGCGGGCCCCGGCCCTGGCGCTGTTCGTCCTGCTGCCGGCCATCGTGCTGGCGACCGCGCTCTGGCACGGCGAGGGCCCGCCCCGGCCGGTCACCGCCGGCTCGCTCGCCGCCGCCTTCGCGGCGCTCGCGCTCGCGGCGAGCCTGCTCGCCCTGTTCCTGCGCCAGAACGAGCGCCGCCGCGCCGCGCTCCCCGCCTTCGCGGAGATCGGCCGCATCATGGCCTCGCTGGAGGCGCGGGCCCGGGCGGTGCGCCGCCCCAGCCCGGCCGCGCACTTCCCGGCCGCCGGCCCGGTGGCGCTCGCCAACGTCGCGGCCTACGACCCCGCCTCGGGCGAACGTCTCACCGGGCTCGACCTCGTCCTGACGATGCCGGGCCACGTGGCCATCCTGGGCGGGCGCGGCAGCGGCGGGCGGGTGCTCGCGGCCCTGGTGGCCGGGCAGCTCGAACCGACGGTCGGCCGCGTCACCTTCGCGGGGGTCGATCTGCGCGCGCTCGATTCCGCCGAGCGGGCGCGCCGCATCGCCTTCGCGGGGGACGAGCCGGTCCTGATGGCCGGAAGCCTGCTGCAGAACCTGCTCTACGGCGACCTCGCCTTCGTGGACGGCACCGCGCCCGATCCCGAGCGCCCGCCGCCCCACGCGCCGCATCTCGAGGAGCGGCTGGTGGAGGCCCTGTCGGTGACGGGGCTCGACGCCTTCGTGGCCGCGCGCGGCCTCGCGAGCCTCGTGACCCGCAGCATCGATCCGGCCACCGCGGCGGCGATCGTCGAGACCCGCGAGGCGCTGCGCGCCGCCCTGGTGGCCGAGAACGCCGCCCACCTGATCGAGCCCTTCGACCCGGACCGCTACAACGCCCAGGCGACGGTCGGCGAGAACATCCTGTTCGGCGAGCCGGTCGGCAGCGCCTTCTCGGAGGAGCGGCTCGCCAGCCATCCCTTCACCCGCGCGGTGCTGGAGGCCGAGGGCCTCACCCGCCCGATGATCGAGATGGGCCTCGCCATCGCCCGCTCCACCGTCGAGATCTTCGCCGACCTGCCCGACGACCACCCGCTCTTCGACGCCTTCTCGCTGTTCCCGGCCGCCGAGCGGGGCTTCTTCGAGGATCTGGTGGCGCGCCAGCCGGAGGCGACGGGCTGGCGGCGCGGGCCAGCCGGGCAGCGCGACCGCGCCCGGCTCATCGGCCTCGCCCTGCGCTACAGCGAGACGCGGCACCGCTTCGGCCTCATCGACGCGGCCTTCGAGGAACGGCTCGTCGCCGCCCGCCGCACCTTCGCAGCCCTGCTGCCCGCCGCCCTGCGCTCCGCGGTGGAGTTCTACGACCCGGGGAAGGTGACGATCGCCGCGAGCCTGGAGGAGAACCTGCTGTTCGGCCGCATCGCGGGAGCGGAGGCCGGAGCCGGCACGCGGGTGCGCGCGGTGATGCAGCGGGTGCTCGCCGAGCGCGGTCTGGAGCGGACCGTGTTCCGCTTCGGCCTGTCGGCCCGGGTCGATCCCCGCGCCGCCGAGACCGGGCTCGTCGCCCGCGGCGGGGCCGGGGCGCTCACGGCGGCGGAGCGCAGCGCGATCGACCTCGCCCGCTGCCTCGTGCGCCAGCCCGACATCCTGGTCGTGGGCCTCGCCCTCGACGAGCGCAGCCCGGCGGAGAACCGCGCGGGTCTCGCCCGCCTGCGGGCGGCGCGAGCCGGCCGCGGCCTCGTCGTCTGCCTGCCGAACGAGGCGAGCCTGCCGCCGGACGCGCCCTTCGACGCGGTGATCCGCGCCGAGCGCAACACCGCGATGCTCGTGACGCCGCTCCCCCCGACGCCACCGCAGGCGGAAACCGAAGCCCTCTTGCGGGATGGGGGCAATCCGGGGAACCTCGCGCGTGAGACCGCCGTTCGTGAGGGAGTGAGCGCGTGGAGATGATCGAGGTTCCGCAACGATGCGATCGGCGGTCGTCCGGAGTGGCCCATTTGCGTCATCCTAACGCAGCGGCACCGCGCGACCCGATGGCGAGGAACGTCCTGTGCGAAGCCGCACATTCTTTTGGGCCGAAGCGGATCACCGTGCGGCCATGACACAGAAGGGTCTCACCGCGCCGGATAGCCTCACGCTCCGCTTCTGGGGCGTGCGGGGGTCGATCTGCGCCTCCGGCCCGAACTTCGTTGAGTTCGGGGGGCATACGCCCTGCGTCGAGATACGCTGCGGCGAACGCCTGTTCGTGATCGATGCCGGGACGGGCCTCAACGCGCTCGGCGCCCATCACGGGGCCGACCTGCCCCAGCGCATCGACCTTCTGTTCAGCCACCTGCATCTCGACCACGTCACCGGGCTCGCCTTCCTCAAGCCCGCCGTCCTCGACAAGACGCGCGAGATCCACACCTATTGCGGCAATCTCGACGGCCAGAGCGCCGAGGAGCCGCTGAACCGCCTGTTCTCGCCGCCTCTGTTTCCCATCAGCCTCGACGCCTTCCCGGCCCGCTTCGTCCATCACGGCTTCCGGGCGGGGGAAACCCTGACCTTCCCGGACGGGATCGAGGTCGACACGCTGCCGCTGCTGCACCCCCAAGGGTCGACCGGCTACCGCTTCCGGCACGCGGGCCGCACCGTCTGCTACATCAGCGACATCGAGCACAGCGAGCCCTGGCCCGAGCGGAACCTGCTCCGCTTCGTGGAGGGGGCGGATCTCGTCGTCTACGACGGCATGTTCACCGAGGGCGAATATCCGGCCTGCCGCGGCTGGGGTCACTCGACCTGGGAGAAGGGCGTGGAACTCTGCCAAGCCGCCAAGGTCGGCCAGCTCGGCATCATCCACCTCTATCCCCAGCACGGCGACGCGATGCTGCGGGACATGGAGCGCGCCATGCAGGCCGCCATGCCCACCGCCTTCATCGCCCGCGAGCGGCAGAAGATCGTGCTGCCGGCCGAGGCGCGGGTTCCCGAGCTGGTCTGAGCGGCCGCCGATCCCATCGGCCACGGTGCGGCGCGGCGTTCTCGCCCGCGCGTTCCGCAAGGCTCGGTGCTGCTTGCGCCTGTTCTGCCCGACCCGGTCCGACGGCGGCAGACTATCCGGCCTTCTCGCGAATGATCAGCCGCTTTGCCCGGGCGCGTCAGCACGACCTCGGAACAGGGCAATCGTCGACAGGATGAAGGAACGGCCCTCGCCAATACCTATCCGACGAGAATCCACCCGCTCCAACATCGGTCATTCAACGAGAAGCCCGGCCAGAAGCATACGATAGCTTCTCCATGGTCGAGCCGGATCGATCCGGGTCGGAAACCACCGCTCCTCAACAGTCCCGCAAGGTTTCCTCGCTATCGCGTCCTTGCGTCAGACGCGAGGCGATGCGGCATGTCGGAATCCTTGATGACCCGAGCACGACCGTGGGCGCGGCCCACGCTCCTGCTCGTCATCGGCGGAGTCCTGCTCCCGAACGCGCTCTTCTTCGCGCTGGACACGGTCCTGGCCCTTCCGGAACGGGCGAGCGCCCTCTGCCTCTACGCCGCCGTCGCCCTGCTCTGCGGATGGACGCCGCCGGCCCTGGTCACCGGGCTCTACCTCGCGGTGCTCGCGACCGATCTCTGGCTGATCGTCGCGCAGATGTTCTTCCTCGACATCGGCGCCCTCGCGGGCTGGCTGCGAATGGTGCCGGAACTCGACCTTCTGGCCTCCCCGCTCTACGGCGTGATGATCGGGACGATCGGGATCCTCGCGGCGGCGAATCTCGCCTTCCTGGGCCGTCACGCGGCGGCGATGGCCGCCGGCAGCCGCCCGGCCCTGATCGGCGCCCTGCTGGCAGTCCTCGGAGCGGACATCCTTCTCGATCGCTCACCCGGCTCGGCGGCGCCCTGGGCCGGCCTCGCCCAGCCCTTCGAATCGGCGGTGGAGCGCTCGGACTTCGCCGCGGTCGCGCGCAATCCCGGCCGCAGCCGGCACGTGCTCCTCGTCCTCGTGGAGAGCCTCGGGGTCCTGCGCGACCGGCAGGCGCAGGCGCTCCTGCTGTCCCCCTTCGACGACCCCGCCCTCGCGCGCCAGTTCACGGTGCGGACCGGCACCACGACCTTCTTCGGCGCCACGGCCCATGGCGAGATGCGGGAACTCTGCCAGTCGCGGGAACCCTACCGCGCGGTCCTGGCGGGCGGCCATCCCGGCTGCCTGCCGGAGGCCTTCGCGGCGCACGGCTTCCGCACGGTCTCCGTGCACGGATTCAGCCAGACCTTCTACGAGCGCAAGCGCTGGTATCCGCTCATCGGCTTCGTGCGCAGCGTGTTCCAGGAGAACCTCGGCAAGCCCTACCGGCGCTGCGGCGGCACCTTCGCGGGCCCCTGCGACGTCGACCTCGCGGAGACGATCCGGACGCGGATGGCGGAGGCCGAGCAGCCCCTCTTCGTCTACTGGCTGACCCTCAATTCGCACGTTCCGGTCAAGCCCGGCCAGGCGACCCGCCGCTTCGGCTGCGAGACGGGCGGCCCCTTCGGCGACGCCGAGGTCTGCACGATGGCGGAGATCTGGCTCGACCTGTTCGACGCGATCAAGCGCATCGCCCGCGACAACCCGGACGCGGAGATCCTGCTCGCGGGGGATCACGCTCCGCCCCTGTGGCGGCGGTCGTCGCGCGAGCTGTTCGAGCCCGACCGCGTGCAATGGATCCGCCTCTCGCCCCGCCCGATCACCACCGCCGCGGGTCCGTGAGGCGGGCCGCCGCGCCGGTCCGGGCGGTTCAGACGATCGCCGCCGCGTAGCCGGCGAGCAGCGCGGCGCCGAGCACGAGCACGAAGGCCGCCGCGAGGAGTTCGAGCGCGCCGATCGCGATGGCTCCCCCCTCCCCGCGCCCGCCCGCGAGGCGCAGGGCCAAAGCCTTGGCGAAGACGGCGAGCGTCGCGAGGGCCGCGGTGGTGAGGGCGGTGCCCAACGCCATCGCCAGCGTGGCGAGCACCCCGGCGAGGAAGACCCCCTGGGACAGGGCGAAGACCAGGACCAGGATCGCCCCGGCGCAGGGGCGCGTGCCCGCCGCGAAGACGACGCCCGCCTGCTCCCGCCAGGTGTCGAGGCGCTCGATCCGCCCCCCATCCGCCAGCACCGCGTGGCCGCAATCCGGCCCGCAGGCGGCCGCATCCGCTCCCTGGAGGCGCCGGGCGAGCGCGCCGGCCTTGCGCCAGGTCACGGCGAGCCCGAGGAGCGCCACGCAGGCGAAGCCCGCGGTCTCGACCCAGCGCCCGGCCTCCGTCAGCCCGGCCGCCGTGAGGCGCAGCACCGCCGCGCCGCCGCCGACCAGGGCGAGCGCGACCCCGGCCTGGAGCAGGGCCGCCGCCGCGCTCAGGGCGAGCCCGCGGGCGAGCGCCCGCTCGCCCGCCACGATGTAGCCCGCGATCACCGCCTTGCCGTGACCGGGCCCGGCCGCGTGGAAGACCCCGTAGGCGAAGCCGAGGCCGGCGAGTAGGCCGTAGCCCTCCTGCCCCGTCCGCACCGCCGAGACCGCGGCCTGGAGGCTGCGCGAGAAGCCGGCCTGCATCGCGAGCAGCCACGCGCCGAGGCTCCCCGCCCCGGACGGCGCCGCCTCGCGAAAGCCCATCCCGAAGGGCGAGCGCGGCGGCGGCGCGAAGCCGGGGGCGATCAGGGCGACGAGCCCGGCGAGCAGGAGCGCCGCCGCGGCCAGAGCCGCCAGGGCGAGCCCCAGCCGCAGCAGGGCCGCGCGGCCCCGGGAATCCGGCAGCGCGGCGCTGCTCACGAGCATGAGACGGTGATCCGGTTGGCGAATTGCACGCCGTAATTCGCCGCATCGGTGAGCGCGGCGAAGAAGGATTCCGACATGCCGGTCTTGGGCGCTCCGCCCTTGGGGCGATGCGCCGCGGCCTTGCAGGTCGCGGGCGCCCCCGTGAGCGCGGCCGCCCCGTCGCCCTCCGCGAGGCTGAAGGCGACGAAATAGGTCGGGTCGTAGACCTCGAGGGCGAGGGCGCCGCGGGCGGGCGTCTTCAGCGGCAGCGTGAAGTGCAGGGTGAGCTGGCCGTCCGCGTAGGTCATGGCCGAGGCTTCCGGCCCGCCGAAATCCTGGCGGCGGCCGTCGATCTTCAGGCTGGTGAAGTAGCCGGATTCGCCGAGGTTGTCGGTGTTGTCGCGGGCGAGCGCGGCCAGCGCCTCGGCGCCCGGGCCGCCCTGGCCCAGCCCCTGGACCGTGAAGGCGGAGTAGGACGGGTCGAAGGTCCAGGCATGACGGATCGCCGTCACCCGGCCGTCGGCGGCGAAGACGAACTCCGCCCGGGTCGTGACCCAGACATGCGGATGGGCCTCGGCGGCGAGCGTGGTCGCGGCGAGGAGGATCCCGGCCAGGGCGGGGATGCGCAGTCGAATCGGCTTGATCACGTCCGGCACGCTCGCCCCCGATGGTTAAGCGACGGTGAAGGGCGGGCCAGTGCTCCCGCGTCACTGCGGCGAAAGCGGGGCGCCCGCCTGCGCGTGCAGCCACGCGCGGAAGCGTGCCACCTTCGGCGGATCGGGCTCGTCCGGCGTGACGAAGAAGAAGGCGTAGGGGCTCGGCACCTCCTCGGCGAAGGGGCGCACGAGGCTGACGGGATCGAGCAGGTCGCCGCCGAGCACCCGGGTGGCGAGGGCGACGCCCTGGCCGGCGGTCGCCGCCTGCAGCACCATGAAGGTGTGGGTGAAGGTCGGCCCGCGCTGGGCGCCGATGCCCGGCGCGCCGACCGCGGCGAGCCATTCCCGCCAGCCGACCATGTCGGCGTCGAGCGGGTCGTCGTCGTGCAGCAGGGTGTGCTGCGCGAGATCCTCCAGCCGCCGCAGCGGCGGGGTCCCGTCCCGCAGGCGCGGGCTGCAGACGGGGAACACCACGTCGCGCAGCAGGAGTTCCGTGCGCACGCCCGCATAGCCGCCCTTGCCGTGGCGGATGGCGCAATCGGCCGCCTCCCGGCCGAAATCGATCAACCGGTTGTTGGCGACGATCCGCACGTCGAGATCGGGATTGGCGTCGCGGAACCCGCCGATCCGCGGGATCAGCCACAGCGCCGCGAAGGAATGCGTGGTGTTGACGGTGAGCACGGTGTCGTCGCTGCGCCGCCGCAGAGCCGTGGCCGCCGCCGCCACCCCGTCGAGCAGGCTGCCAGCGGCCTCGGCGAACCGCGCCCCGGCCGGGGTGAGCACCACCCCGCGGCTCGGCAGGCGGCGGAACAGGGGCAGGCCGAACCACGCCTCCAGCGCCTTGACCTGCTGGGCCACCGCGCCCGCGCTGACGCCGAGTTCCTCCCCCGCCTCCTGGAAGGTGGCATGGCGGGAGGCCGCCTCGAAGGCGCGCACGGCGTTGAGCGGCGGCAGGCGTCGCTGACCCATGAATCAGCCTTCCATGACTCAGTTTTCCTATGCCGTGGCCCCAGAGCTTCTGGTTTGCTCCCGGCCCGCTCCGGACGCAAGATCCCTCTCACATCGCCCCCGATCCGATCGAGGAGAGAGCCATGACGACCCTCGTCACAGGCCGAGGAAATCTGCGTCTTGTTCCCGCCATCACCGTGCGTCCGGCGCCTTCGCGGCGGGCCCTGGCGCTGATCGAGCGCCTCGAACTCTGGGCGCAGCGGCACCGGCAGCGGCGGGACCTCCAGTCCCTGCCGGAGCGGACGCTGATGGATCTCGGCCTGTCCCGCGCCGACGCCAGCCGCGAAGCCGGCAAGCCCTTCTGGCGGGATTAAGCATCACGCGCCGAAACGGTCCCCGGTGCGGCTGCGACACTCGGCCTTTCCGGGGCTCCGCACGCGCAACGGCCCCCGCGCGGGCGCGCGGGGGCCGCAGGCTCGACGGAGCGGAGGCCGGCGCGGGGCCGGCCGCGGTCAGGCGAAGCTGAAGTTCGCCGCCGTCAGGCTCGAGGCTTGGACGTTCTGCAGGCGGATGGTGTCGCCGGTGCCGTAAGCGATCACCGCATCGGCCCCGACCTGCTGCGTCGCCGCCTGGACGGCCGCGAAGGACGCGAAAGCGCCGCCGTTGAAGGCGATCAGGTCGCGCTCCGCACCGCCGATCGTGAAGTCGCGGATCAGGTCCTGGCCGTCGCCACGCCCGAACGCGAAGGTGTCGGAGCCGGCGCCGCCGATGAGTTCGTCATCGCCCGCATTGCCGAACAGCACGTCCTCGCCCGCCTCGCCGTAGAGCGCGTCGTTGCCCGCGCCGCCCGACAGGGCGTCGTTGCCGCGGCCCGCGCCGAGGAAGTCGTTGCCGTCCTGACCGAACAGGGCGTCGTTCCCGGCGCTGCCGAACAGGGTGTCGCTGCCGTACCAGCCGCGCAGGACGTCGTCGCCCTCGCCGCCATCGACCCGATCGTCGCCCGCATCGCCGAACAACGTGTCATTGCCGGCGCCGCCATCGACCGAGTCGTTGCCCGCGAGGCCCGACAGGTAATCGTCCCCGGCCGCCCCCCGGAGGGTATCGTCCCCGTCGTTGCCCCAGATCAGGTCGGCGATCTGGCTCCCCGCCAGGCTGTCATTGCCCGCCGTGCCGGTGATGGTCCGGTCGACGAACATCAGCTGGAGCTGGCCGCCTTCGACGAGGTCGGCGGAGGCGTTTTTGTAGTGCGCCTGGGTGTCGAAGAGGAAGGCCTGCCGGCCCGGACCGCCGAAGAGGGTGCTGACGTCGAGGATGCCGGAGGATTCCTCGTCCTGGGTGAAGGGCGGCGTGAGGCCCGAGAAGCGCGCCGGGTCGTGCTCGGCGAGCTGGGTCAGGGCGCTGGTCGCCGGATCGTACTCCCACACCTTGGAGAGGCGCGCGTTGTTGCCCGGATCCTCCTGCAGGATCACCCGGCCCTCGGCCGTGACGGTGATGTTGTCGAACATCACCTGGCCTTCGGTGCCGCGCAGCACCTCCTTGACGGTGCCGCCGAGTTCCGGACGGGTCACGTCGGTGAATTCGAGCGCCCACAGCCGCGACGGGCTGGTGATCGCGTTGGTCGTGACGAAGTAGAAGCGGTTGGCGTTGGTCGGATCCCAGGCGCCGTCCTCCGGGCGCAGGAAGGCGGTCACGCCTTCGGCGGTGCTCTCGGCCTGCAACTCGGCGCCGCTCATGGCGGACACGTCGCCGTTCGGACCCATCTCCTGAAGGGTGAAGGCGGTGCCGGAAGCAGCCACCGCGGTGGCGTTGGTCTCGAGCGCGAAGGCCGGCACCTTGATGCCGTAGAGCTTGCCGTTGGTGAGGCCGGCCTTCTCGATCTCGGTGCCGGTCGCCTGCTTGGTGCCGACATAGACGTAGAGTTCGCCGGGCGTCGCGTCGTCCATGCCGATCGTCACGGTCTTGGCACCGGAGGCCGGGCTGGCGACCGAGTTCTCGAAGGAGAAATTGCCGAGCCGCGGCAGCTCGTAGACGCGGCCCGCCTCCGGACCATTGACGATCCAGGCGAGGGCGCGGCCCTCGGCACCGGTCTCCTCGCCGTTCATGAAGATGCGGGCCTGCGTGCCGAGGCCGCTGGCGGCGTCGTAGAAGGCCGAGACGGCCGGCAGATCCGCCGAGCAGAGGCGCGCGAAGGCGGTCGTGCCCTGGACATAGGCGCCTCTCGCCGGGTTGTAGGTGTAGACGCTGGTGCCGAGGTCGCCCGCCGCGCGCACCTGGAGGGTCGCCTTGTCGATGACCAGGCGATCCACGAAGGCGCCGGCCGAACCGTGCGCGCGGGTTGCGCCGGCCGTCGGCGGGATCTCGTGGTTCACCAGCACCGTGGCGGTGCCGTCGCCGTTGTCGAAGGCGCCGGTGCCGTCCGGAACGCCGACGAACCGCCAGGGCGTGCCGTTGCTCAGCTGGGCGCCGGGCACGGTGTCGCCCGCGCTCAGCAGCGAGGTGACGCTCACCTGCGCCGAGAGCGGGGTGAGGTAGGGCGACTGCGTGGTCGACGGTCCGGTCTGGTTCAATGCCATGGCTGGCCCCTTTGAATTGGAAAACTTCCGAGGTGGCCCATAGCAACGCTTCCGCAACACTGAGATGACGCTGCGGCGGCATTCCCCTCCGCCCGGCGCGGCGCGCGACAATCCAGCGGCAGTCTCAGCTACCAACCCGCAACGCTTTCGTGCAATCTGCAACAAGGCACGCAGGCCGCGTGAGGGGGGCGTCGGGACCGGAATGTCAGCCACGGAGGATGTCTTTCTCAGAGAAACCTTCGCGCTGATCGACGGCCTCGACGCGGTGCAGCGGACCTCCGAGGCGCAAGCCCGGATCATCGCCCATATCCGGCAAGTGGGACTGACGGCCTTCACCGTCTCGCGGCTGCCGCAGCCGGGAGACCGGCTCAGTCCGAACATGCTGCTCAACGTGTGGCCGAAGGAGTGGCTCACCCAGTACGACCGCGCCGGACATTACCGGTTCGATCCGGTGGTCCGCCAATGCTACCGGACGGTCGAGCCCTTCGCGTGGTCGGACGCCCCGCTCGACACCGACGATGGGGGCCGCGCCCGGCGGGTGATGGACGAGGCCGCGGATTTCGGCCTCGCTTTCGGCTTCTGCATCCCGGTCCACGACGCCCTCGGCTTCCAGGGCGGCGTGTCGCTGGCGGGCGAGGAGGTCGACCTCTCGCCCAAGATCCGGCGCGGGCTGCACATGCTGGGCCTCTATGCCTGGGGCGCCGCAGCGCGGATGACCGCCGAGGAGCGCCGCCGGGGCGAGCCCGGACGGCTGCTGAGCGCCCGGGAGCGCGACGTGCTGTCCTGGGCCGCGGCCGGGCGCACGCGCGAGGAGATCGCCGGCATCCTCGGCGTGTCGCAGGAAACCGTCGCCACGCATCTCAAGAGCGCCCGTCTCAAGATCGGCGCCCGCAACACCACCCAGACCGTGGTCGAGGCCCTGCGCCGGCGCGAGATCGTGCTCTGACCGGCCCCAGACAGCGCCCGCACGAAACCCGGCCCCGCCTCCCCGAAAACGGGGATACCGGTCCCGTCCTTCCTCTGGCCCAATGACGCCTCTGACCCAGCGACGGCGCCCGGGGAATGGGAATGATCCGGCTTCACGTCATCGATCGCAGCAACCGCGACCGTCACGCCGGCCTCCTCCGCCAGCACGAGGCGCTGCGCCGGAGGCTCGCCCTGCGACGGCGCTGGAGCTTCGCCGCGCTCGCGGAGGACGAGGGCGCGGCGGGCGTCGACCTCGTGGCCCTGGCGCCCGGCGGCGAGGTGGCGGGCGGAACCCGGCTCCGGCCCACGGAGGGACCGACCCTGCTCGGGGATGTCTGCCCGCACCTTGCGGACATGCGCGGCGTCGCGCGCGGCCCGGCCGTCTGGGAATGGACCCATTTCGACGTATCGCCCCGCTTCGGCGGCGACGGCCGCCGCTGCCCGGTGAGTGCCGTGCTGGCCGTCGGCCTCGTCGAGCACTGCCTCGCCCGCGGCATCGCCCGGCTGAACGTGGTTGCCGAGGCCTGCCGGGTGCCGGTCGCGGCGGATCTCGGCTGGCAGCCGCGGCCGCTCGGCCTGCCGGTGGAGTGCGGCGGCATCTCGATCTGCGCCTTCACGGTGGCGATGACGCCCCTGGCGCTCGGCACCACCCGGGCGTTCTACGAGGCCGCCGAACCGAGCCCGTGGGCGCCGCCCCTTCCGTCCGCGGCGCGCCCGCCCCTCCACGCCTGAGACCCTGAGATTCACGGCACGCCGCCGTCGCCAGTCACGAGGACCCGACCGATGCGCAAGCGCCCCGACCCCGCGGCGGACGACCCGGCCCAGATGCCCGCCCGGGCCCGCGACCTGATGGCCCATGTCGGCGAGCAGGCCGACGACGCCATCGTGATCGAGACGCCGAGCGAGCCGCCGCTCACCGAGGCGGCGCGGATCGAGCTGCGGATCCTGCGCGCCGCCGCCGCTGCGATCGACCTGCAGAGGGTGGTGGGTCCGCACGTGGAGCGGATGGCCTCCGTGCAGGCGATGATCGACGCTGCCTGGGCGGTGTTCGCGGAGCTGGGCCGCGGCGGTCCCGGCGCCGAGGACACGGTCCACCACTGACGCCCCGCGCCGGTGGGCGCCGCCGGCGCCCGCTTCGGTTCCTGACGCGTTGCAGGTTTCATCGCAAAACCGGCGACCCTTGTCGCGAAACCTGCTTAGAACGGGGAGGATCGGCACTCTCCGCGAAGCAGCCCCTCCCCGGGTGAGGCTCCGGGCGGGCCGCCGCTGCGCGAGGACGCCATGATCCATCTCTATACCTGGACGACGCCGAACGGCCGCAAGCCCGCGATCCTGCTCGAGGAACTCGGCCTGCCCTACACGGTGCACCCGGTGAACATCGGCAAGGACGAGCAGTTCGCCCCCGACTTCCTGACGCTGTCGCCCAACAACAAGATCCCGGCGATCGTGGACGATGCGGGCCCCGAGGGGCCGCTGGCGATCTTCGAGAGCGGGGCGATCCTCACCTACCTCGCCGAGACCAGCGGGCGCTTCCTCGCCCCGGCGGGGCCCGCCCGGTACGCGGCCCTCGAATGGCTGCACTGGCAGGTGGGCGGCCTCGGGCCGATGCTGGGCCAGCTCGGCTTCTTCGCGGTGCGCTCCCCCGAGAAGGCGCCGCTCGCCATCGAGCGCTTCACCACCGAGGCGGACCGGCTGCTCGGGGTGATGGAGCGGCGGCTCGCCGCCGTGCCCTACCTCGCGGGTGCGGATTACTCGATCGCCGACATCGCCTGCTATCCCTGGACGCTGGCGGCCACCTCCTTCCTCAAGGAGCCGCTGGCGGCGAGCCTGGAGACCAAGCCCGCCCTGCGGCGCTGGCTCGACGCGGTGGGCGCCCGGCCCGCCGTGCAGACGGGCATGACGGTCGCGGAAGCCTGATCAGGCGCCCACGCGGCGCGGTGCCCGGGACGGGGCGCGGGCCGGCGGCATCCGCGCGGGCGCCGCGTAGGCCAGTTCCCGCGCGCGGGCGGCCCGGTGCTGCGCGTGGGTGATGGCGATGGCCAGCGCATCGGCCGCGTCCGCCGTGGCCGGATCGGCCTTGGGAAGCAGGAAGCGCACCATCGCCGCGACCTGCCCCTTCTCCGCATGGCCCGCCCCGACCACGGTCTTCTTCACGAGGTTGGCGGCGTATTCCGCGACCGGCAGGCCGGCGAGGGCCGGCACCAGGAGGGCGATGGCCCGGGCATGGCCGAGCTTGAGCGTCGCCTGCGCATCCTTGTTGACGAAGGTCTCCTCGACCGCGACCTCGTCGGGCTGCATCGCGGCGACGACGCGCGCGAGGCCGTCATGCAGCTCGCGCAGGCGCAGGGCGAGGTCGTCGTCGCCGTCCGAGGTCAGCACCCCGCAGCCCAGATAGGCGAGCCGCGTGCCCGTGACCGTGATCAGGCCCCAGCCGGTGCGGCGAAGGCCCGGATCGATGCCGAGGATGCGGACCGGTTCGGTCGTTGCCATGGATGGTCCCTTCGCGCGTCGGCAGGATCGGCGTGAGGCGGCGGCCAGCATCGCCCGAATCCGCCCCGGGAACCAGCGCGATCCGGGGGCGGATGTAGCCCAGGCTACCCTCCGATGCCATACCGTCTCGCCCTTGACGAAGCGTGACCGTCCCGGCCGGGACCGCGCGCCGGAGCCCCGCCCCATGCCCCCCTTGCTCACCGACCCGTCCGCCGGTGGAACGCTCCTCGCGGCGGCCCTGATCGGCGGACTCGTGCGTGGCTTCACGGGGTTCGGCTTCGCCATGGTGTTCATCCCCCTCGCCGCCGCGGTGGTGGGGCCGGCCGCGGCGGTCGGGCTGATCTGGATCGTGGACGCGCCCTTCTCCCTCTGGCTCGGCGGCCTCTCCGCCCGGCGCGCCACGGGGCGGGAGGTGCTGCCGCTGCTGGCGGGCTCGACGGCCCTGCTGCCGGTGGGCGTCTGGCTGCTGACGCGGCTCGATCCGGCGCTGGCCCGCTGGCTGACGGCCGGCGCGATCCTGGCGGCGCTCGCCGCCCTGACGACCGGCTGGCGCTATCGCGGGCGGCCCTCCCTCGCCCTCTCGGTGGCGGTCGGCGGCGCCTCGGGCCTCGCGAGCGGCTTCGCGGCGCTCGGCGGCATGCCGCTCGCGGTGTTCTGGCTCGCCAGCCAATCCGCCGAGGCCGCGCAGGTTCGCCACAACCTGATGGCCTATTTCGGCCTCTCCACCCTGGTCTCGGGCGTGGTCTTCCTGGGCGGCGGTCTCGTCACCGCGGAGCGCGCCGTCCTCGCGCTGCCCCTGCTTCTCCCCTACGGCCTCGGCTTGCTGATCGGCGCCCGCAGCTTCCATCTCGCCTCGGACCGGCTCTTCCGCCGCATCGCCTACACGGTGATCCTCGCCGCCGTCTGCCTCGCGCTGCCGGTGTGGTAGGCGGCCGGCTCACCCGGCCGGACTCGGCGCGGTGGGCAGTTCACGTCCGCGCCAGTCGATGGGCATGAAGCCATGGCTCCAGCGCATTCAGAGCCGGCACGGACACACGCGCCATGCAGTTCACCGCCAAGGTCCGGCACGACGAGGCTCCGGCGCTCGACGAACTCGTCGCCGTTATCGAGGATGTCGTGCCGGACCTGATCGCAGCGAACGTGCCGGATGATGTCGTCGGCACTCAACCCAAGATCCCGGTCTCCATCCAGCACGTGGTGAATGCCAAGCGGGTCGATGCCTGACGATGGGATCGAAGCTCTCCCCGGGGCTGGTCCGCCTGCTCCGAGCAGCCGGGTGCACGCTCGTCCGCCAAGGCAAGGGTTCTCATGAAATCTGGCGCAGCCTACTCACCCAGCGCCACGTCACCGCCCCATGCAACACCGTGATGGCGCACACCGCCAACGACATCCTCAAGGACGCGGGCCTGCCGGAGGCGTTCTGACCATCCGCGACGGGCCGTCGTCACGACAGACCCGGCAGCACGATTTCCCGCAGCACGCGGTTGGGCGGGATCCACTGATCCTCGGCGAGATAATTGCCCGCCGTGACCGCGACGACGAGGTCGCGCTGCGGGAGAACGAAGAGCCGCTGCCCGCCCTCGCCGTAGCACGCCCAGACCCGATCGAGATGCTCGGGCAGCCAGCCGAGCGGCTTCCCGGAGCCGACGTCCCAGACGTACCAGTGATAGCCGAACCGGCGGATCTCATCGACGCTCACGGCGGGCGTCGTCGCGGCGGCGATCCAGGCGGCGGGCACCACCTGCCGTCCATCCACGCTGCCTCGCCCCGCCACCATCGTGCCGATCCGAGCGAGGTCCCGGGGGGTCATGCGCAGGCCCGAGGCTGCATAGGGCTCGCCGCCGGGGGCCGCCGCCCATTCCGACGGCCCGAGGCCCAGCGGATCGAACAAGGCTTCGCGGGCGAAAGCGTGCAGGGATTGCCCGGTGCCGCGGGCGATGAGACGGGCGAGCAGAGCGGTCGCCCCGCCGCAATAGGTGAACCGCTCGCCCGGCGGGCGCACGACCGGGCGCTCCAGAACGAAGCGGATCGGGTCGGGCGCCTGATCCATGGCGATCTCGCTGTTCTCGGGATCGGCGTAGCTGCGGCTGGTCTCGTCCCAGTCGAGCCCCAGGGTCATCGTGAGGGCGTGCTCGACCGTGATGCGATCCCGCCCGGGCCGGCCGGCAAGGTCGGCATGCTCCGGGAAGGCCGCGGAGAGCGGCGCCTGGGGCGGGGGCACTTGGCCGCGCGCCAGGGCGATGCCGTAGAGGAGGCCGACGACGCTCTTCGACACCGACCGCAGGTCGTGCAGGGTCTCCGGCCCGAAACCCACCCGGCCGAGGGGGCGGCCCCGGGCATTGTCCTCACCCTCGAAGTAGCGTTCGAGCACGGTGCGGCCGCCGCGCAGCACGACCACGCCGTGCAGGTTCCAGACGCGCTCCTCCGCCACCGCATGGTCGATCCGCGCTGCGAGGTCGCCGGCCACCGGAGATGGTCCATTCGTTGCCATGGCGGACCTCGCGATCGGAGAGACTGAGACGGTCGCCGCGGATGCGGCGGCCAGGACGGCGCGGCGGCTGATCATGCTGCCGACTTTACCCAGCGGCAGCATTCTCCCGCAATACGTAGGTGTAGAACCGGATCCGCCCGTCCGGCTCCACCTGGCGGTAGACGCCCTGGATCTCCGCCTCGAAGCCCGGGAACAGGTTCGCCGAGGCCTCGAACATGGTGAAGTAGTCGAGCATGGGCTTTGCCCGCTCGTCCAGGCGCTCGCCCGGTAGCACCGTGCCGATGCCCGGCGGATAGACCAGCATCAGGGTGGTGGCGATGCGGCCGGCGGCCTCCGCGATCGGCACGAAGTCGACGTGGTTGCGGGTCAGCATCTGGGCGGCGGTCTTGGGCGGCAGCGCCATCTCGGGCAGGTGCTCGGGGGCGAATTGCTTGCGCTGGAGGGCCGAGGTGCCGTGCTCCCGGTGGAAGGCGTGGAACTCGGCGCAGAGGTCGCGCAGGCGCACGCCCCGGTAGCGCCGGGGCCGCCGCCGGACGAATTCGGGCATGGCCTCCTCCAGCGGCACGTTGTCGTCGTGCAGGCGCTTGAAGGCGACGAGGCCCGAGATCAGCGTGCCGGCCTTCGAGGATTCGACGCCCGGGGTGAGCAGGAAGAGCAGCGAGTTCAGGTCGTTCTTCTCGGCGACGATGCGGTTCTCGCGCAGGTACTGCGCGACGATCGGGGCCGGGATGCCGTGCTCGGCGTACTCGCCCGTGCCCCGGTCGAAGCCGGGGGTGAGCACCGTGAGCTTGTTGGGGTCGGTGATGGCGTAGCCGGGCGCCACCCGGGTGAAGCCGTGCCAGCGGGCGCCGGGCGCGAGTTCCCAGTAGCGCGGCTCGCTCGCGAGGAGGTCGGTGGGAAGGCTCTCCCAATGCACCATCGTCCCGTCCGGCCCCTCGACCACGTCGGGCACGAAGGGATCGAAGAACCAGCGCCGCTGCGGATCGGCCTCGTTCTCCTCGAATTCCTTGCGGATCGCCCGCACCTTCTTGCGCCACTCGATCCCGAGCCGGATGGTGTCGTCCCACAGCACCATGCCGGAGCGGCCCTTCATCATCTGGGCCCCGACGTCGAGGGAGGCGAAGAGCGGGTAGAAGGGCGAGGTCGAGGCGTGGACGAGGAAGCTCTCGTTGAGCCGCCGATGCTCGACGCGCCGGCTCTGCCCGCGGATATGGCCGTCCCGCGTGTGGATCTGCGAGGCTTGGCTGAAGCTCGCGAGCTGCTTGTGGGTGGATTGCGTGGCGATGATGCCGGGCGAATCGGGCCCCAGCCCGTCGAGGCCCATGGCGAAGCGCCGCGCGAAGAGCGGGTGGAACTTCATGAAGCCCGCCCAGGCCTCGTCGAACAGGATGTAGTCGCAGAGGTGGCCGATCCGCGCCAGGATCTCCTGCGCGTCGTAGATCGTGCCGTCATAGGTGCATTGCTCGATCACCGCGACGCGGAACGGGCGCTCCCGGCGCCACGCCTCCTTGTCCTGGACGAGGGGGTTGGTGCGGATCTTCTCGCGGATCGCCGCCTCGTCGAAGGCGTCGTGGTAGATCGGGCCGATCAGCCCGTAGGCGTTGCGGTCGGTCTCGAGGAAGATCGGGATGCCGCCGCCGAGGAACAGGGCGCCGTGATGGGCGGCCTTGTGGTTGTTGCGGTCGAACAGGACGAGGTCGCCCTCGGCCACCAGAGCCGAGAGCACGATCTTGTTCGAGGCCGAGGTGCCGTTGAGGACGAAGTAGGTCTTCTCCGCCCCGAAGATCTGGGCCGCCTCCTTCTGCGCCTTCAGCGCCGGCCCCTCGTGGGTGAGGAGGTCGCCGAGGTCGAGGACCGAGTTGTCGAGGTCGTCGCGGAAGATCGCCTCGCCCAGATGCTCCACGAAGATGCGGCCGATCGGGGAGCGGTTGTAGAAGATGCCGCCGTTGTGGCCGGGGCAGGTCCAGAGCTGGTTGCCCTTCTCGGCGTAGTCGACGAGGGCGCCGAAGAACGGCGTCTTGAGGGTCTCGGCATATTGCGTGACGCGCGAGACCAGGCCGCGGGCGATGAATTCCGGCGTCTCCTCGGCGAGAAAGATGTAGCCGTCGATGAAGTCGAGGAGTTCGACCGGGATGTCCTCCAGCCGCTTGCGGCGGACCATGATGACGATCGGCATCTCCAGGCCGCGCTTGCGCATCATGTCGATCAGGGCGGCGGCCTTGCCGTCGAGGCCGCGCTTGCCCCAATCCACCACCATGCAGCCGATGGCCGCGTCGGTCTGGACCGCGATCGCCGCGTCCTCGACCCGGCGCGCCCGCACCACCTCGAAGCCGCGCGCCTCCACGGCCGCCACGATCTGGTTGACCCGCACGCCCTCCAGATCGTCGGGATCGAAGGCGGGGGTGCACATCAGGACGGTGAAGCGGCGGTGGAAATCCATGGGCTCCGGCTCCCGGTCGACAGGAGCCAGAGCCATCGGGTGAGACCATGACGGTTGGATGACGGAGCGGCGCCGGGGCAGCCCTCCGGCGCAGGGACGCGCCGGGGGGCCGGGCTCATACGGTTTCCGGATGATCGCTTCGCGATGCGGAAACCAGCCTCGCTCAGGCGCCGCGCGGGCTCGTGATACGGTTTCCGAAAGTGATCTTCCGGAAACCGTATCACTCCGCCGCCTGCGGCAGCGGCACCTGCGGCGCCCGGAACCGGGCGAGCAGCACCGCCTCCTCCGCCCTGGCCGTCTCGAGATTCTTCGCCTTGACCGGCCCGAAGCCGCGGATGGTCAGGGGCAGGTTGGCGAGGCCCACCGCCACCGCGTGGTTCGCGGGCGTCAGGTCGCGCAGGATCTCGGCGATGCGCGCCTCGAACTCGGCCACGAGGCGGCGCTCCTCCCGCCGCTCCCGCGTGTAGCCGAAGGGATCGAAGGGCGTGCCGCGCAGGCGCCTCATCCGGGCGAGCCCGCGGAAGACCGGCAGCATCCAGGGGCCGAAGGTCATCTTGCGCGGCCGTCCCGTGCGGGGGTCGGTGCGGGCGAGGAGCGGCGGCGCGAGGTGGAACTCGTAGCGCAGCCCCTCCCCCTCGAAGGTGTTGCGGATCTGCGCCTCGAAATGCCCGTCCGTGTAGAGGCGCGCCACCTCGTACTCGTCCTTGTAGGCCATCAGCTTGAACAGCGAGCGGGCCACCGCCTCGGTGAGCGGGGTGCCGCCCGGATGCAGCGCCGCCTCGCGCGCCCGCACCGCCGCCACCGTGCGGGCGTAGCGCTCCGCATAGGCCGCATCCTGATAGGCGGTGAGGAAGGCGGTGCGCCGGGCGATCAGCGCATCGAGATCCGGCGAGAGGTCCGCCTCCGGCGGGGGGGCGAGCGCGCCCAAAGTCTCGGGGGCGGCGGCGGCGCGCCGGCCCCAGGCGAAGGCCGCGAGGTTCATCGGCACCGCCTCGCGGTTGAGTTCGATCGCCCGCAGGATCGCGGCCCGCGAGAGCGGGATGCGCCCGCGCTGCCACGCATAGCCCAGCATGAACATGTTGGCCGCGAGCGCATTGCCGAGCGCCGCCACCGCGAGGCCGGTCGCGTCGGTGAGGTCGGCGTGGCCCGCGCCGGCCTTGTCGCGGATCGCCCGCTTCAGGCGCTCGACCGGCAGCGAGAAATCGGGCCGGCGGGCGAAGTCGCCGGGCATGATCTCGGCGGTGTTGACGACGACGTGGGTGCGGCCCGGCTGCACCGCCGCCAGCACCTTGCGGGTGCCGGTCACCACGAGGTCGCAGCCGAGGATCAGGTCGGCGGCGCCCGCCGTCACCCGGATCGCGTGGATGTCGTCCTGGTGGTTGGCGAGGCGGACATGGCTGAACACCGCCCCGCCCTTCTGGGCGAGGCCGGCCATGTCGATCATGCCGAGCCCCTTGCCCTCGAGATGGGCCGCCATGCCGAGGATCGCCCCCACCGTCACCACGCCGGTGCCGCCGACGCCCGTGACGATGACGTTGTAGGTGCCCTCGATCGCCGGCAGCGCGGGCTCGGGCAGGCCGTCGTCGGGCGCGCCGGGCAGGGCCACCGGCGGGCTGGTGCGCGGCTTGGCGCCGTGCACGGTCACGAAGGACGGGCAGAAGCCGTTGAGGCAGGAGAAATCCTTGTTGCAGCTCGACTGGTCGATCTTGCGCTTGCGGCCGAACTCGGTCTCCAGCGGCTGCACCGCCACGCAGTTCGACTGCACCGAGCAATCGCCGCAGCCCTCGCAGACGAGGTCGTTGATGATCACCCGCTTGTCCGGATCGGGGAACTGGCCGCGTTTGCGGCGCCGCCGCTTCTCCGAGGCGCAGGTCTGGTCGTAGATCATCACCGAGACGCCCGGAACCGTCGCGAGGTCGCGCTGCACCGCGTCGAGTTCCTCCCGGTGGTGGATCGTCAGGCCCTCCGGCCAGCGCATCCCGGCCGGGTACTTGTGGGGCTCGTCCGTGACGAGGGCGATGCGCTCGACGCCCTCGGCGCGGACCTGCTGGGCGATGCGGTCGACGGTGAGCCCGCCCTCGTGGGGCTGGCCGCCGGTCATCGCCACCGCGTCGTTGAACAGGATCTTGTAGGTGATGGCGGTGCCGGTATCGACGGCCCAGCGCAGGGCGAGCGAGCCCGAGTGGTTGTAGGTGCCGTCGCCCAGGTTCTGGAAGACGTGGCCGCGCTTGGAGAACGGCGCCTCGCCGATCCAGTTCGCGCCCTCGCCGCCCATCTGGGTGAAGCCGTCGGTGCCGCGCTCCATCCACTGGACCATGTAGTGGCAGCCGATGCCCGCATAGGCCCGGGAGCCCTCCGGCACCCGGGTCGAGGTGTTGTGCGGGCAGCCGGCGCAGAAATGCGGCGTGCGGGTCGCGACGTCGGTGGTGGCGGCCAGCACCTCCTGCGCCCGCCGCAGGGCGGCGACGCGCCCGGCGAGGTCGTCGTTGCGATGGTAGCGCAGCAGGCGCTCGCCGAGCGCCACCGCGATGTCGTTGGGATCGAGCGCGCCCTTCACGGGGAAGAGCCAGCGGCCCTGCTCGTCCTTCTTGCCGATGCAGACGGGCTGATTGGCGCTGCCGTAGAGTTCCTCGCGGACCTGCACCTCGATCAGGGAGCGCTTCTCCTCCACCACCATGATCAGGTCGAGCCCCTCCGCGAAGGCGAGAAGCTCCCGCTGCGAGAGCGGCCAGGGGCAGGCGACCTTGTAGAGCCGCAGGCCCATGTCGCTCGCCTTGACCTCGTCGAGGCCGAGATCGTCGAGGGCTTGGCGCACGTCGAGGTAGGACTTGCCCACCGTGATCACGCCGATCTTCGGCCGGCGCCCGCCCGACAGGACGATGCGGTTGAGGGTGTTGGCCCGCACGAAGGCCAGCATGGCGTCGCGCTTGTAGTCCTGGAGGCGGGCCTCCTGCTCCAGGATCGCGTCCGGGGTGCGGATGTTGAGGCCGCCCGGCGGCATCAGGAAATCGTCGGGCAGCACGATCTTCACCCGGTCGAGGCGGGCATCGACGCTCGCGGTCGACTCGATGTTCTCCTTCACGCACTTGAAGGCGACCCAGGTGCCGCAATAGCGGCTCATGGCGTAGCCGTAGAGGCCGTAATCGAGGATCTCCTGCACCCCGGCCGGGTTCAGGATCGGGCTCATCACGTCGACGAAGTGGAACTCCGACTGGTGCGCCACCGTGGAGGATTCCGCCGTGTGGTCGTCGCCCATCAGCGCCAGCACGCCGCCGTGACGGGCGGTGCCGGCCATGTTGGCGTGGCGGAAGACGTCGCCCGAGCGGTCGACCCCCGGCCCCTTGCCGTACCAGAGGCCGAACACGCCGTCGTAGCGCCCCTCGCCCCGGATCTCGGCCTGCTGGCTGCCCCAGATCGCGGTGGCGGCCAGCTCCTCGTTGAGGCCGGGCTGGAAGACGATGTTCGACGCCTCCAGCACCTTGCGGGCCTTGAACAGGTTCTGGTCGAGACCGGCGATCGGCGAGCCGCGATAGCCCGAGACGAACCCCGCCGTGTTGAGCCCGGCGGCCCGGTCGCGGGCCTGCTGCATCAGCAGCATCCGGATCACCGCCTGCGTGCCGGTGACGAAGACCTGCTCGCGCGAGAGATCGTACTTGTCGTCGAGGCTGACGGGTCGAAGGGATGAGACGGCCGAATGCCTGCCCATCGGGACACCTCCAGGAACTTCCCCCCGCGGGCGGCGGCGGTCCGGTTCGTGCCGGTCCTGCCTTTGTCACCCGATTACGTCAGTAAGGCTGACATTCTTTCGGGGAGGCGTCAATGCGGCGCGTGCCTTGCCGGGAGCGGTGTTTGGCGGCATCAGACGGTGACGCTCCCCGGTCCGCAAGGCTCGCCATGCTCCCGAAATCCGACGTCCTCGCCGCGATCGGCAACACCCCGTTGATCCGCCTGCGCCGGGCCTCGGCCGAGACGGGCTGCACGATCCTCGGCAAGGCGGAATTCATGAATCCGGGCCAGTCCGTGAAGGACCGGGCGGCCCTGTTCATGGTGGAGGCGGCCGAGCGCGCGGGGCTGATCCGGCCGGGCGGCACCATCGTGGAGGGCACGGCGGGCAATACCGGCATCGGCCTCGCGATGGTCGGCAACGCCCGCGGCTACCGCACCGTGATCGTCATCCCGGAGACGCAGTCGGTCGAGAAGAAGGACGCCCTGCGGCTGGCGGGCGCGACGCTCGTCGAGGTGCCGGCGGTGCCCTTCGCCAACCCGAACAACTACGTGAAGGTGGCCGGCCGCCTCGCCGAGCGCCTGAGCGCCAGCGAGCCGGCCGGCGCCTTCTTCGCCGACCAGTTCGACAACACGGCGAACCGCGCCGCCCACGTGGCGACGACGGGGCCGGAGATCTGGGAGGCCACCGGCGGCGAGGTGCACGGCTTCGTCTGCGCGGCCGGCACCGGCGGCACGCTGGCGGGGATCGCCGAGGCCCTGCGGGCCCGCAACCCGAACGTGAAGATCGGGCTCGCCGACCCGCAGGGCTCGGCGCTCTACCGGCACTACGCGACCGGCACGCTGAAGGCCGAGGGCAACTCGATCACCGAGGGCATCGGCCAGGGCCGCATCACCGGGAACTTGGCGGGTTTCACGCCGGACGTGGCCTACGAGATCCCGGATTCCGAGGCGCTGCCGGCGGTGTTCGATCTCCTGGCCGAGGAGGGCCTGTGCCTGGGCGGCTCCTCGGGGATCAACGTGGCGGGGGCGATCCGCCTCGCCCGCGACCTCGGGCCGGGCCACACCATCGTGACGATCCTGTGCGACGGCGGCACCCGCTACGCCTCGAAGCTGTTCAATCCGGCCTTCCTGCGCGAACGCGGGCTTCCTGTGCCGGCATGGCTGGAGGCGCCGCGGGTGCTGGATGCGGGGCTGGTGTGATACGGTTTCCGGACGATCACTTTCGGAAACCGGATCACGAGCCCGCGCGGCGCCTGAGCGAGGCCGGTTTCCGCATCGCGAAGCGATCATCCGGAAACCGTATGAGAGCCTGCTTGGCAGCGCTCACGCCGTCCTCTCGACATCCAGTCCCAGCCTCTCCACCATCGCCTGACGCATCAGGTATTTCTGCATCTTGCCCGTCACCGTCATCGGGAATTCCTCCACGAACTCGACGTAGCGGGGGATCTTCTGGTGGGCGATCTGGCCGGTGCAGTGGGCGCGCAGATCCTCCGCGGTCAGCGCCGCCCCGGGGCGCAGCTTCACCCAGGCGCACAATTCCTCGCCGTATTTCGGATCCGGCACGCCGAAGACCTGCACCTCCTGGATCGCCGGGTGCCGGTAGAGGAACTCCTCCACCTCGCGCGGATAGACGTTCTCGCCGCCGCGGATCACGAGGTCCTTGATCCGCCCGACGATGTTGCAGAACCCCTCCGCGTCGAGGGTGGCGAGGTCGCCCGTGTGCATCCAGCCGGCGGCGTCGCGCACCTCCGCGGTCTTCTCCGGATCGTCCCAGTAGCCCTGCATCACGCTGTAGCCGCGCGTGCACAGCTCCCCCGGCGTGCCGCGCGGCACGACGCGGCCCTCGGCATCGACGATCTTCACCTCGGTGTGGGGGTGGATGCGCCCCACCGTCGAGACCCGGCGCTCCAGGGGATCGTCCACCGCGCTCTGGAAGCTCACCGGGCTGGTCTCGGTCATGCCGTAGCAGATCGTGAGCTGCGTCAGGTGCATCCGGTCCACGGCCCGCTGCATCACCGCGATGGGACAGGGCGAGCCCGCCATGATGCCGGTGCGCAGGCTCGACAGGTCGAAACGGCCGAAGTCCGGATGGTCGAGCTGGGCCAGGAACATGGTCGGCACCCCGTAGAGCGCGGTGCAGCGTTCGGCCTCGACGGCGCGCAGGGTCGCGAGCGGGTCGAAACCCTCCCCCGGATAGACCATGGCGGCCCCCGACGTGACCGCGGCGAGGTTGCCCATCACCATGCCGAAGCAGTGATAGAGCGGCACCGGGATGCAGATCCGGTCCTCCGGCGCGAGCCGCATCGCCCGGCCGACGAAGAAGCCGTTGTTGAGGATGTTGTGATGGGTGAGGGTCACGCCCTTGGGGCTGCCCGTCGTCCCGCTCGTGAACTGGATGTTGACGGGGTCGTCGAATTGCAGGGCCGCCGCGTTGGCGGCGATGCGCGCCCGCTCGGCCGCGCCGGCCCGCCCGGCCACCGCCGCGAAGGGCAGCGTGCCGGGCGACGACCGTCCGCCGATCTCGATCACGACGCGCAGATGCGGCAGCCGCGCCGCCCGCAGGCGTCCCGGCTCCGCCTCGCGCAGTTCCGGGGCGAGCGTGGTGAGCAGGCCGATATAGTCGCTGGTCTTGAAGGCGCGGGCGGTGACGAGGGCCTTGCACCCCACCTTGTTCAGGGCGAATTCGAGTTCCGCCAGCCGGTAGGCCGGATTGACCGTGACGAGGATCAGCCCCGCCTTGGCGGCGGCGAACTGGGTCAGCGCCCATTCGGCGTTGTTGAGCGACCAGATCCCGATGCGGTCGCCCCGGTCGAGCCCGAGCGCCAGGAGCCCCGCCGCGAAGGCCTCGGCCCGGGCGTTCAGCTCGGCCCAGCTCCAGCGCACGCCACCGGCCGGCGCGATCAGGGCCGGCCGGTCCGTCCACGTCTCCGCCGCCGCGCTCAAGGCTTGCCCGATGGTCCGGCCGAGCAGCGGCTCATCGCAGGCGCCGTGGACGTAGCTCGGCTGAGGATCGGTCATGGCGTTCCTCCTGATGGATCGTCGTTGTCGTGAGGAGGCGCGCGGGAGGGGTCCCCCTCGCGGGCTCCGGCGAATCCATCTTGTTTTAAAAACGATCGTTCGTATAGATAGGCAAAACGACCGGAGGACGCCCATGATCCCGAACGCCGCCCGCGAGTTCAATTTCGGTCTGGGTGAGACGGCGGAGGCGATCCGCGACAGCGTGCGCAGCTTCGCCCAGGGGCGGATCGCCCCGCGCGCCGAGGAGATCGACCGCACCAACACCTTCCCGCGCGACCTCTGGCCCGCGATGGGGGAACTCGGCCTGCACGGCATCACCGTGGAGGAGGAGTATGGCGGCCTCGGGCTCGGCTACCTGGAGCATTGCGTCGCCATGGAGGAGGTCTCGCGCGCCTCCGCCTCGGTCGGCCTCTCCTACGGGGCGCATTCGAACCTCTGCGTGAACCAGATCCGCCGCAACGGCTCGGACGCGCAGAAGCGCAAGTACCTGCCCAAGCTCATCGCGGGCGAGCATGTCGGCGCGCTCGCCATGTCGGAGCCGGGCTCCGGCTCGGACGTGGTCTCGATGCGCACCCGCGCCGAGAAGCGCGGCGACCGCTACGTGCTCACCGGCTCCAAGATGTGGATCACCAACGGCCCGGTGGCCGAGACGCTCGTCGTCTACGCCAAGACCGACCCGGCGGCCGGCGCGCGGGGCATCACCGCCTTCCTGGTCGAGAAGGGCATGAAGGGCTTCTCCACGGCTCAGAAGCTCGACAAGCTCGGCATGCGCGGCTCGGATACCTGCGAACTCGTGTTCGAGGAGTGCGAGGTGCCGGAGGAGAACGTCCTCGGCACGGTCGGGCGCGGCGTCAACGTGCTGATGTCGGGTCTCGACTACGAGCGGGCGGTGCTGGCGGCGGGGCCGCTCGGCATCATGCAGGCCTGCCTCGACGCGGTGCTGCCCTACGTGCACGAGCGCAAGCAGTTCGGGCAGCCGATCGGCGAGTTCCAGCTCGTCCAGGGCAAGCTCGCCGACATGTACGTGGCGACGAACGCCGCCAAGGCCTACGTCTACGCGGTGGCCCAGGCCTGCGACCGGGGCGAGACCACCCGGGAGGACGCGGCCGGCGCGATCCTGTACGCGGCCGAGCGGGCGACCCAATGCGCCCTCGACGCCATCCAGCTTCTGGGCGGCAACGGCTACATCAACGACTACCCGACCGGGCGGCTCCTGCGCGACGCCAAGCTCTACGAGATCGGCGCGGGCACGAGCGAGATCCGGCGGATGCTCATCGGCCGCGAACTCTTCGCCAAGACGGCGTGAGCAGCGCCATGCCGATCCTGCCGACCACGATCGACCTGTCCTCCGAGGAGGCGGGCCGCAACCGCGCCGCCTGGGCGGAGCTGCGGTCCACCCTCAAGGCACGCCGGGCCGAGGCCGCGGCGGGCGGTCCGCCCAAGGCCCGCGAGCGCCACCTCGCCCGCGGCAAGCTCCTGCCCCGCGACCGGGTGCTGCGGCTCCTTGATCCGGGCTCGCCCTTCCTCGAGATCGGGGGGCTCGCGGCCTACGGGATGTACGACGACGCGATCCACGCGGCGGGCGTGATCGCCGGCATCGGCCGGGTCGCCGGCCGCGAGGTGATGATCGTCTGCAACGACGCGACCATCAAGGGCGGCACCTACTTCCCGGTCACGGTGAAGAAGCACCTGCGGGCCCAGGAGATCGCCCGCGAGAACCGCCTCCCCTGCCTCTACCTCGTGGATTCGGGCGGCGCGAACCTGCCCCAGCAGACCGAGGTGTTCCCCGACCGCGAGCATTTCGGCCGGATCTTCTACAATCAGGCGCAGCTCTCGGCGGCGGGCATCCCGCAGATCGCCTGCGTGATGGGCTCCTGCACGGCGGGCGGCGCCTACGTGCCGGCCATGTCCGACGAGAGCGTCATCGTGCGCCGCCAGGGCACGATCTTCCTCGGCGGCCCGCCGCTGGTGAAGGCGGCGACCGGCGAGGTGGTCTCGGCGGAGGATCTGGGCGGCGCCGACGTCCACGCCCGCCTCTCCGGCGTCGCCGACCACTACGCCACCGACGACGCCCACGCGCTCGCCATCCTGCGCCGCATCGTCGGCACCCTGAACAGCGTCAAGCGGCCCGACCTCGACATCGCCGAGCCCCGCGAGCCCGCCTACGCCGCCGCCGATCTCGACGCCCTGGTGCCGGTCGACCTGCGCAAGCAGTACGACGCCCGCGAGCTGATCGCCCGGCTGGTCGACGGCTCGGAATTCGACGAGTTCAAGCGGCTCTACGGCACCACCCTGGTCACGGGCTTCGCCCGCCTGTGGGGCATGCCGGTCGGGATCCTGGCCAATAACGGCATCCTCTACTCGGAGAGCGCGCTCAAGGGCGCGCATTTCGTGGAGCTGTGCTGCCAGCGCCGGGTGCCGCTCCTGTTCCTCCAGAACATCGCCGGCTTCATGGTCGGACGCGAGGCGGAGGCCGGCGGCATCGCCCGCAACGGCGCCAAGCTGGTGACGGCGGTGGCGACCGCGGCGGTGCCGAAGCTGACCGTGCTGGTCGGCGGCTCCTACGGGGCGGGCAATTACGGCATGTGCGGGCGCGCCTACGGGCCGCGCTTCCTGTTCGCGTGGCCGAACTCGCGCATCTCGGTGATGGGCGCCGAGCAGGCCGCGAGCGTGCTCGCCACGGTGCGCCGCGACAACATCGAGGCGGCGGGCGGCGCCTGGGCGCCCGAACAGGAGGAGGCCTTCAAGGCCCCGATCCGTGATCAGTTCGAGGCCGAGGGCTCGCCCTACTACGCCACCGCGCGGCTGTGGGACGACGGCATCATCCTGCCGGAGGAGACCCGCCGGGTGCTCGGCCTCGCCCTCTCGGCCTGCCTCAACGCGCCGGTGCCCGAGACGCGCTTCGGGCTGTTCCGGATGTGACGCCGATGCATCCGTTCCGGCCTTCCCGCGGCACGCCCAGGCTGTTGATGCGGAGTGGCAGGTGCTCCCCGTTCCCGGGAGAAGCGCGGGTGTCTCCTCTCCCCCCTGCGTCCGTCCGTCCGGGGACAGGAAGAGGCGCGGCTCCCCTCTCCCGCTCGGGAGAGGGGAGCCGCGCCTCTTCCTGTCCCCGGCCTCGCGCCATCCTCACCAACCGCCGCCGAAAGGGGCATCACCGCATGAGCCGGCTCCGCTCCGTCCTGATCGCCAACCGCGGCGAGATCGCCTGCCGGGTGATCCGCACCGCCCGGCGGCTCGGCCTGCGCACCATCGCGGTGTATTCCGAGGCCGACCGCGACGCCCTCCACGTGGCGCTGGCCGACGAGGCGCATCCGATCGGTCCCGCGCCCGCCGCCGAATCCTACCTGCGCATCGACCGCATCCTCGACGTCGCGGCGCGGGCGGGCGCGGATTGCATCCATCCGGGCTACGGCTTCCTCTCGGAGCGGCCGGACTTCGCCGAGGCCTGCGCGCAGGCCGGCATCGTCTTCGTCGGCCCGCCGGCCGCCGCGATCCGCGCCATGGGCCTCAAGGACGCCGCCAAGGCCCTCGTCGCCAAGGCCGGCGTGCCGGTGGTGCCGGGCTATCACGGCCTGCGCCAGGAGCCCGACTTCCTCGCCGCCGAGGCCGCCGCGATCGGCTATCCCGTGCTGATCAAGGCGGTGGCGGGCGGGGGCGGCAAGGGCATGCGGCGCGTCGAGGCCCCGGCGGATTTCGTCGCCGCCCTGGAGGGCGCGCAGCGCGAGGCGCAAGGCGCCTTCGGCGATCCGCGGGTGCTCGTCGAGAAATACGTGCTGAGCCCCCGCCACGTGGAAATCCAGGTCTTCTGCGACGGCCACGGCAACGCGGTGCACCTGTTCGAGCGCGACTGCTCGCTCCAGCGCCGCCACCAGAAGGTGATCGAGGAGGCCCCCGCCCCCGGCATGCCCCCGGCGGTGCGCGCCGCCATGGGCCGGGCCGCCGTCGAGGCGGCCCGGGCGGTGGGCTATGTCGGGGCCGGCACCGTCGAGTTCATCGCCGATGGTCGCGAGGGCCTGAAGGACGACGGCTTCTGGTTCATGGAGATGAACACCCGCCTTCAGGTCGAGCATCCGGTGACCGAGGCGATCACCGGGCTCGACCTCGTGGAGTGGCAGTTCCGGGTCGCCGCGGGCGAGACCCTGCCGCTCACGCAGGACGACCTCGCCATCGGCGGCCATGCCGTGGAGGCGCGGCTCTACGCGGAGGATCCGGCGGCGGGCTTCCTGCCCTCGACCGGGCGCCTGCGGGCGCTCGCCCTGCCCGAGGGCGAGGGCATCCGCGTCGATGCGGGCGTGCGGGCCCATGACACGGTCTCGCCCTTCTACGACCCGATGATCGCGAAGGTCATCGCCCACGGCGCCACCCGGGACGAGGCCCTCGACCGGCTGGCCGGCGCCCTCGGCCGCACCCTGGTGGCGGGGCCGAAGACCAATGTCGCCTTCCTCAAGGCCCTCGCCGAGGCGCCGGACTTCCGGGCCGGGCGCTTCGACACCGGCTTCATCGACCGCAACCTCGACGCGCTGAGCGGCCGGGCGGCGGGGATCGACCCCGCGGCGATCCGCCGGGGCGTCGAGGCCCTCCTCCTCCGCGAGGAGCGGCCGGCCGCCACCCCGCCCTCGCCCTGGGACCGGAGCGACGGCTTCCAGCTCGGCGGCGGACGACGCCAGAGCTGGCCGGTGCGCGTCGAGGGCGAGGCCCGCGAGGTGATCCTGTCCTGGCCCGAGGGCGGCGGTGCGCTGACGATCGAGGCCGGCGCGGCCCCGCACCCCGAGGCTCCCCTGCACGTGGTGCCGACCGGGCGCGGCGTGCTGGTGGTGGCGGGCGGCCGTCAGGTCGCCGTCGAGCCGCCCGATCCCTTCGACGTCGATCTCGACCACATCGGCGAGGGCGGCAGCGTCACGGCGCCGATGCACGGGCGGCTGGTGGCGGTCTTCGTGGCGCCCGGCGACCGGGTGACGCGCGGCCAGCGCCTCGCCATCGTGGAGGCGATGAAGATGGAACACGCCCTCACCGCCCCGGCCGATGGCGAGGTGACCGAGGTGACGGCGGAGGCCGGCACGCAGGTCGCCGAGGGCGCGCGCCTCGTCACCATCCGGACGGCGCAGGCCACCGGCCCGCAGGACGCCACCACCTCGGAGGACGCCGCATGACGAGCCCCCTTCCTCCCTCCACGCATCCGCGCGGCGGGCTCTACTACGAGGATTTCGAGGTCGGGCGCGTGCTGCACCATCGGCTCACCCGCACGGTGACGCAGATGGACAACATGCTGTTCTCGAACATGACCCTCAACCCGCAGCCGCTCCACATCGACGCGCATTTCTGCGCCACCGAGACCGAGTGGGGCCGGCCGCTGATGAACTCGCTCTTCACCCTCGGGCTGATGATCGGGATCTCGGTCAACGACACCACGGTGGGGACGACCATCGGCAATCTCGGCATGACCGACGTGCGCTTCCCCGCCCCGCTCTTCGAGGGCGACACGATCCGGGTGGAGACCGAGGTCGCGACCAAGCGCGAATCGCGCTCGCGGCCGGATGCCGGCCTCGTGGAGTTCATCCACCGCGCCTACAAGCAGGACGGGACGCTGGTCGCCGAGTGCCGCCGTCAGGCCTTCATGCGCCGCCGCGCCCCGGCGGGGACGGCCTGATGCGCTCGCTCCTGTTCGTGCCGGGGGATTCGCCCCGCAAGCTCGACAAGGCACTGGATTCCGGCGCCGACGCCCTGATCCTCGACCTGGAGGATTCGGTGGCGATGGACGCCAAGGCCGCGGCCCGGGCCGCGAGCGCGGATTTCCTCGCCCGCAGCCGCGGCCGGCCGGGATGCCCGCGCCTCTTCGTGCGCATCAACGCCCTCGACACCGGGCTCGCCGACGACGACCTCGCCGCCGTGATGCCGGGGGGGCCGGACGGGATCGTGCTGCCCAAGGCGCACGGGGGGCCGGACGTGGCGGGGCTCGGCGCGAGGCTCGCGGTGCAGGAGGCGCGCGCCGGCTTGGCCGACGGCGCCACCCGCATCCTGCCGATCGCCACCGAGACCGCGCGGGCCGTCTTCGCCCTCGGCACGCTCGCCGGATCGAGCCCGCGGCTCGCCGGCGTGACCTGGGGCGCCGAGGACCTCTCGGCCGATCTCGGCGCGGAGACGAACCGCGACGCGGCCGGCGATTGGAGCGGGCCGTTCCGGCTCGCCCGCAACCTCGCCCTGCTCGCCGCCGCCGCGGCCGAGGTCGACGCGATCGACACGATCAACGCCGCCTTCCGCGACCTCGACGGCCTCGCCCGCGAATGCCACGCCGCGCGGCGCGACGGCTTCGTCGGCAAGATGGCGATCCATCCGGCGCAGGTGCCGGTGATCAACGCCGCCTTCACGCCGAGCGCGGCCGAGATCGCGCGGGCGCGGGCGGTGGTGGCCGCCTTCGCCGCAGCCCCCGGCACCGGCGTGGTCGGGGTCGAGGGCCAGATGCTCGACCGGCCGCACCTGCGGCGGGCGGAGCGGCTGCTGGCGCGGCTGGGATGAGCCTTGCCGGCGCGGCCGACCGGACTAGTATTCTGACCATCTCCCCTGCGGCAGGGTAGCCTGATGAAATCGTGGCCGCTCCAGGACGCCGAAGCCCGTTTCAGCGAGCGTCTCGACACCAGCCTTCGCGAGGGTCCGCAATTGGTCGCGGGATCCAGGCGGGTGTCGAAATCACCCGCGAACGCGACCCGGCCAAGGCGGCGGAGATCGAGCCCCGGATCGCCGGCACGCTGAAGGTGCTGGACGTCGACGCGCGCATCGACCGGCAGACAACGCGCCTGATGCACCGCCGACCCGATCATCTGTTCGACGATGCGATGATCGCCGCGACGGCGTGGGTCCACGATCTCACCGTGGTCACTCGCAACGCCCGCGACTGCGAGCCGTTCGGGGTGCGCCTCGTCAATCCATTCGCTCCGGCGAAGACCTGACAACGATCAACACCATGACGGCCCGAGGGAGGACCCGATGCCCGATCACTACGACGCGCGCGAGACCGCGGCTCGGGAGACCCGCGACGCCGCGCTCTTCGCCCGCCTGCCCGACGCCCTCGCGGCGGCCCTGCGGACGCCCGCCTATGCGGCGCATCTCGGGGCCCTCGACCCGGCCTCCGTCACCGACCGTGCGGCGCTGGCCCGCCTGCCGGTGCTGCGCAAGGGCGAGATGCCGGAGCGGCAGCGCGGCGCCCCGCCGTTCGGCGGCTTCGTGCCGGCCGAGCCCGGGCGCTTTCCCCGGCTGTTCACCTCGCCGGGACCGATCTTCGAGCCGCAGCGGTCCGGGGCGGATCCCTGGGGCGGAGCGCGCTGCCTGCACGCCGCAGGCTTCCGGCCCGGCGACGTCGTGCTCAACACCTTCGGCTATCACCTCACCCCGGGCGGCTTCATCTTCGACACGGCGGCACGGGCGCTCGGCTGCGCGGTGATCCCGGCCGGGCCCGGCAACACCGAGCAGCAACTCGACCTGATCGAGGCCTACCGGCCCGCCGGCTATTGCGGCACCCCGGACTTCCTGCGGATCCTGATCGAGGCCGGCCGTGCGGCGGGCCGCGACGTCTCCTCGCTGAAGCGGGCCCTCGTGTCCGGCGCCGCCTTCCCGAAATCCCTGCAGGAGATCGTCGCCGGCTTCGGCATCGACGCCTACCAGGCCTATGCCACCGCGGATGTCGGCTTCATCGCCTACGAGAGCGCCGCCCGCGACGGGCTCGTGGTCAACGAGGACCTGATCCTGGAGATCGTGCGGCCGGGCACCGGTGATCCCGTGCCGGAGGGCGAGGTCGGCGAGATCGTGGTCACGGTGCTCGATCCCGACCGCCCGCTGATCCGCTACGCCCTCGGCGACCTCACGGCGGCCCTGCCGGGCGCGAGTGCCTGCGGGCGCAGCGCGCCGCGCATCCGGGGCTGGATGGGCCGGGCCGATCAGGCCGCCAAGGTGAAGGGCATGTTCGTGCGCCCCGAGCAGGTGGCGGAGGTCGCCCGCCGCCATCCCGAATTGAGCCGCCTGCGCCTCGTCGTGACCCGGGCGGACGAGACCGACGCGATGACCCTGAAGGCGGAGACCGATGCCGATCCGGCCCTCGCCGGGGCCGTCGCCGAGACCCTGCGGGCGGTGACGAAGCTGCGCGGCGCGGTGGAGTTCGTGGCGCCCGGCAGCCTGCCGAACGACGGCAAGGTCATCGCCGACGAGCGCCCGCCCGGCTGAGTTCGGCGAGGAGCGGCGGCTCGGGCAGGCCGCCCGCCGTCCCGGCCCCGCTCACCAGCGACAGCACCATGCCGAGGAAGGTCTCGCGCACGGCGTCCCGGCTCAGGCGACCGTCCGGCCGGTACCACGTGCAGATGCCCGAGAGCATCGCCAGGATCGCGTAGGCCGCCATCTTGGTGTCGGGGAAGCGGAACTCGCCGGTGGCGCGCCCGAGATCGAGGATCGCGATCAGCTTGTCCTCGTAGTCGCGCCGCATGGCGATGATCGCCGCGTAGTTCTCGGGCTCCAGGCTGCGCAGCTCCGAGTAGCAGATGAAGACCTCCTGCGGCCGCTCGATGTGGTAGGCGACGTGGAACTCCACGAAGCGCGTCAGCCGCGCCACGGCGCTGCCCTCGGGGCGCAGGGCGGCATCGAGGGCCGCATGCAGGTCCCGCATGTGGCTGCGGATCAGGTCGAACAGGAATTCCTGCTTGTTGCGGAAGTAGTTGTAGAGCGAGCCCTGCTGGATCCCGACCGCGCCCGCGAGCTGGCGCAGGCTCATCGCCGCGTAGCCGTGGGTGTAGAGCAGCTGCAGGCCGGCCCTGCGGATGGCCTCCTCGGTCCTCGGCCCGGACGAGCCCGCGATGCGCGCCATGTGCTGACCCTGAACTCCCCATCGCGCGCGCCGGACGGGCGCGGGCTCCGCCCCCGTGCCGGAGGGCGGCTTGACGCCTCTGTTCGACGAACGTCGGGGATAGTCTATCACTTGACGGTCGGAAAAAAACAGTCGAACGTATTTCCAGGCTGCATGGCACCGCTTCGCTGAGCGGAGGCCGTGACGGCAGAGCCGCCCCGTTCACGAGGGTGGCCGCCGGGCTTGAGGGAGGTGGCGCGTGGCGGAAGCCCTTGAGGTACGCCAGGTCTCGTTGCGCTTCGGCGGCGTGAAGGCCCTGACGGATGTCGCCTTCACGGTCGAGCAGGGCGAATTGTTCTCGATCATCGGCCCCAACGGGGCCGGCAAGACCTCGATGCTCAACTGCATCTCGGGGCGCTACCGGCCGACCGAGGGGCAGGTCCTGTTCCAGGGCCGCGACATCACCCATGCGACGCCCAATGCGCGGCCCAAGCTCGGCATCGGGCGCACCTTCCAGAACCTCGCGCTCTTCCACCACATGAGCGTGCTCGACAACATCCTGGTCGGGCGCCACCACCTCATGCGCAACAATTTCCTCACCGGCTCGCTCTACTGGCTGCCGGGGGTGCGCGGCGAGGAACTGGCGCATCGCCGCCGCGTCGAGGAGATCATCGACTTCCTCGACCTCCAGCCCTACCGCAAGACGGTGGCGGGCACCCTCTCCTACGGCCTGCGCAAGCGGGTGGAGCTCGCCCGCGCCATGGCGCTGGAGCCGAAGCTCATCCTCCTCGACGAGCCGATGGCCGGCATGAACCTCGAGGAGAAGGAGGACATGGCCCGCTACATCGTCGACCTGAACGAGGAGTTCGGGATGACGGTGGTGATGATCGAGCACGACATGGGCGTGGTCATGGACATCTCGCACCGGGTGATGGTGCTGGATTTCGGCCGCCGCATCGCGCTCGGCCATCCGGAGGCGGTGCTGGCCGATCCGCATGTCCGCCGCGCCTATCTGGGCGAGGAGGACGAGGAGGCCGCGGACGAGGCCCCCGCTCCGATCCGGGCGGTGTCGTGATGGGGATCGACTACGCGGCCCGGGCCGCCGCCGCCGACACCTTCCCGAAGCTCCTGGCGCTCAATGCCCGCGAGCATCCGGACGCGGTCGCCCTGCGGGAGAAGGATCTCGGCCTGTGGCGGCCGACGACCTGGGCGCAGTACCAAGCCCGCGTGCGCGCCTTCGCGCTGGGCCTGCGCGACCTCGGCATCGGCGAGGGCGACGTCGTCGGGCTGATCGGCGACAACCGGCCCGACTGGGTGGCGGGGGAGATCGCCGCGCACGCGCTCGGCGCCCTCTCGCTCGGCCTCTACCGCGACGCGCTGGAGGACGAGATCCACTATCTCCTCGATTACGGCGAGGCCCACGTGGTCTTCGCCGAGGACGAGGAGCAGGTCGACAAGCTGCTCAGCCTCGCCGACCGCCTGCCGGGCCTGCGCCACATCGTCTATTCCGACCCGCGCGGGATGCGGAAATACGACGACCACCGGCTGATCGCCGCCGAGGCGCTGGCGGCCCGGGGCGAAGCCCTGGAGGCGGCCGAGCCCGGCCTCTACGACCGGCTGGTCGCGGCGACCGACGGGGACGCGGTGGCGATCCTCTGCACCACCTCGGGCACCACCGCCCGCCCGAAGCTCGCGATGCTGAGCGCCGGCCGCGTGCTGCGCCACTGCGCGAGCTACCTCGTCGCCGACCCGAAGGGACCGGAGGACGATTACGTCTCGGTGCTCCCCCTGCCCTGGATCATGGAGCAGATCTACGCGCTCGGTCAGGCGCTCCTCTCGCGGATGACGGTGAACTTCGTCGAGGAGGCCGACACCCTGATGCACGATTTCCGGGAGATCGCCCCGACCTTCGTGCTGTTCGCGCCCCGGGTCTGGGAGGCCATCGCCGCCGACGTGCGCGCCCGGATGATGGACGCCTCGCCCCTCAAGCAGTGGCTCTACGCGAGGGGGATGGAGCGCGGCCTCAGGGCCCTCGAATCCGGCGGGCATTCGGGGCTCGCCGAGGCCGTCCTGTTCCGGGCCCTGCGCGACCGGCTCGGCTTCACCCGCCTGCGCTCGGCGGCGACCGGCGGCGCGGCGCTCGGCCCCGACACCTTCCGGTTCTTCCGGGCGCTCGGCGTGCCCCTGCGCCAGCTCTACGGCCAGACCGAGGCCATGGGCGCCTACACCCTCCACCGCGGCGACACCGTGGATTTCGACACGGTGGGCATGCCCTTCGACGACAGCATCACGCTGCGCATCGTCGATCCGGACCGCAACGGCATCGGCGAGATCCACGCCCGCCACGCCAACATGTTCCTCGGCTACTACAAGGCGCCGGAGGGCACCGGCGACGTCGTCGACGGCTGGATGCACACGGGCGATGCCGGCTACCTCGACGCCAAGGGCGAGCTCGTGGTGATCGACCGCGTCAAGGACCTCGCGGTGAACGCCCGCGGCGAGCGCTTCTCGCCGCAATATCTCGAGAACAAGCTCAAGTTCTCGCCCTACGTGGCGGAGGCGGTGATCCTCGGCGCCGGGCGCGACCACCTCGCCGCCGTGATCTGCATCCGCTTCCCCGTGGTGGCGAAATGGGCGGAGAAGAACCGCATCGCCTTCACCACCTACAGCGACCTCGCCGGCAAGCCCGAGACCATCGCGCTCCTGCGCGAGGAGGTCGAGCGGGTGAATGCCGGCCTCGCGGAGGCGCAGCGCATCGCCAAGCTCGTGCTCCTCTACAAGGAACTCGACGCCGACGACGGCGAACTCACCCGCACCCGCAAGGTCCGCCGCGGGGTGATCAACGAGAAATACGCCGACCTGATCGCGGCGATCTACGCGGGAGAGCCGAGCTACCGCGTCGATACGGTGATCCGCTTCCAGGACGGCACGACCCAGGCCATCCGCACCACGCTGCCGGTGATCGACCTGCGGCCCGCCACTCCCGTCCTCGCCGCCGCCGAGTAGGCCTGAGGCCCGTCCATGACCTCGCATCTCCTCCTCCAGCTCGTCCTGAACGGGCTCATCGTCGGCGCCCTCTACGGGGTCGTCGCCATGAGCTTCGTCCTGATCTACAAGGCGAGCCAGGTCGTGAACTTCGCGCAGGGCGAGTTCCTGCTGATCGGCGCCTGGATCTGCTGGTGGCTGCTGACCACCTACCAGCTGCCCTTCTTCGTCGGCATGCTGATCACCTTCGCCTTCATGCTGATCTTCGGCATCGCCCTGCAGGTGGTGGTGCTGCGCCCGCTGATCGGCGAGCCGATCATCTCGGTGATCATGGTGACGATCGGCCTCTCGATCGTCTTCCAGGCCCTGTGCAAGTGGCTGTTCGGCGTGTTCGCGCAGCCCTTCCCGCCGATCTTCTCGACGCAGGCGGTGTCGATCCTCGGCCTCGAGATCCAGACCGTCTACCTGATGAGCCTCGGCATCTCGATCGCCATGATGGCGGCCTTCGCGTGGTTCTTCCGCTACTCGCGGCACGGGCTCGCCATGCGGGCCACCGCCTTCGACCAGCAGGTGGCGCAATCCCTCGGCATCCCGGTGCGCAACGTCTTCGCCATGGCCTGGGCGATCTCGGCGGTGGTGTCCGCGGTGGCCGGAATCGTGGTCGGCATCGTCAACGGCGTCTCCTCGGCCCTGTCGCTCTACGGCATCAAGGTCTTCCCGGCGGTGATCCTCGGCGGGCTCGATTCCGTCGTCGGCGCGGTGATCGGCGGGCTGGTGATCGGGCTGCTCGAGAACCTCGCCCAGTACGTCGACGGGCAGTACCTGCACTGGGGCAACCTCTACGAGATCGTGCCCTTCTACGTCCTGGTGGTGATCCTGATGATCAAGCCCTACGGCCTGTTCGGCACCCGCGACATCGAGCGCGTCTGAGGTTCCCGATGGCAACGCAGAGCCTCATCCCGGCCGGCGACTTCCGCACCAGCTACGCGGCCGACACCACCATCTTCCCGACCGCCGGCAGCCGCTACGCGGTGCTCGCCGGGATCGCGATCCTGTGCCTCGCGCCCCTCGTCCTCGACCGCTACTGGCTCTCCCTGCTGATCCAGATCGGCTACTTCGCGGTGGCGGCGCTCGGCCTCAACATCCTGGTCGGCTTCACCGGGCAGATCTCGATCGGGCACGCCGCCTTCTTCGGCTTCGGCGCCTTCGCCTCGGCCTGGCTGTCGAACACGCTCTCGGTGCCGGTCTTCTTCGCGATCCCGCTCGCGGGCGTGGTCACGACGGCGGTGGGCCTCGTCTTCGGCCTGCCGGCGGCCCGCCTCAAGGGCCTCTACCTCGCCATCGCGACGCTCGCCGCCCAGTACATCCTGCAGGACTTCTTCGCCCGGGCGAACTGGTTCACCGGCGGCGTGGCAGGAACGCCGGCCGAAGCGTTCTCGATCGCCGGCTTCGCCTTCGACACCGACCAGCGCTACTTCTACGTCGTGCTCGCCTACCTCGTCGCGACCTTCGTGCTGGCGACGAACCTGATGCGCTCCCGCGACGGGCGGGCGCTGGTGGCGGTGCGCGACCACTACCTCTCCGCCGAGATGATGGGGATAAACCTCACCCGCTACCGCACCCTGTCCTTCGGCCTCTCGGCCTTCTTCGCCGGGATCGGCGGCGCCCTCTACGCGCATTACCTGCAATTCGTCTCGGTGGAGGGGTTCGGCATCCTGCTGTCGATCCAGTTCCTCGGCATGATCATCATCGGGGGCCTCGGCTCGATCATGGGCACCCTGATGGGCACCGCCTTCATGGTGCTGGTGCCGGAGGCGATGGGCTGGCTCACCGACGCGGTGAAGGGCTCCGCCCTCGACCGCGCGCTCGCCCTCAAGGACAACCTGTCCTTCCTGCGCGAGATGGCGATCGGCCTCGTGATCGTGCTCTTCCTGATGTTCGAGCCGGACGGCCTCGCCCATCGCTGGCGCCAGATCAAGGCGTACTGGAAGCTCTACCCGTTCTCGCACTGACAGCCGCGAGACTTTCCAAGAACAGGCCGAACGGCCGCTGCGACAACCGGAGGAAACCGTGAGGAAGCTTCATCCCGTCCCGCTCGTCCCGGCCGTCGCCCTCGGGCTGGCGCTCGGCCTGCCCGCCCGCGCCGCTGACGTGCCGATCGGCCATCTCGCCGACCAGAGCGGCGCCACCTCCGACGTGGGCGTGCCCTATGCCCAGGGGGTCGCGGACGCGCTCGCGTGGCTCAACAGCAAGGGCGGCATCAACGGCCAGAAGCTCGCCGTCGAGTCGGTCGATTACGGCTATCAGGTGCCGCGCGCGGTCGCCCAGTACAAGAAGTGGACGAGCGGGCGCGACAAGGTCGCGGCGATCCAGGGCTGGGGCACCGCCGACACCGAGGCGCTCTCCGCCTTCGTCGCCAAGGACGAGGTGCCCTACATCTCGGGCTCTTACGCCGCGCAGGTGAGCGACCCGACCGGCACCAGCGGCAAGGCCAAGGCCGCGCCCTACAACTTCTTCTACGGGCCGACCTACTCGGACGGCTTGCGCGCCATGCTGATCTGGGCGGCCGAGGACTGGAAGGCGAAAGGCAAGCCCGGCAAGCCGAAATACGTCCACATGGGCGGCAACCATCCCTATCCGAACTCGCCCAAGGAGGCGGGCGAGGCCATGGCGAAGGACCTCGGCTTCGACGTGCTGCCGCCGATCGTCTTCGCGCTGGCGCCCGGCGACTACACCGCCCAGTGCCTCACGGCGAAGAACGCGGGGGCGAACTACGCCTATCTCGGCAATACCGGCGGCTCGAACATCTCGTTGCTCAAGTCCTGCAAGGCGGTGGGCGCCGACATCCAGTTCATGGGCAACGTCTGGGGCATGGACGAGAACGCCGCCAAGGCCGCGGGCGAGGCGGCCAACGGCGTGGTCTTCCCCGTGCGCACCGCCACGGTGACGGGGGGCAACGCCCCCGGCCTCAAGACGGTGGCGGAGATCTCGAAGGTCTCGGATCCGGCCGGGACGGCCTATCGGCCGGTGCATTACCTCTCGGGCATCTGCGCGGCGCTCTACATGGCCGAGGCGATCGACTGGGCCAAGGGCAACGGCGGCATCACCGGCCCGAACGTCCGCAAGGGCTTCTACCAGCGCAAGAACTGGGTGCCGGCCGGGATGGAGGGCGTCTGCGTGCCCTCCGGCTGGTCCGAGACCGACCATCGCGGGATGATGGCGGTGAACATCTACCGGGCGAAGGTGTCCGGCCCGACGGACGGCGCCATCGCGGACCTGATGAAGGCCGGGACGGTGAAGCTGGAGCCGGTCAAGACCGTGGAGCTGCCCCGCAAGCCGGAATGGTTCGGCTGGTGATCCGCCCGGCTTCCGCATGAAGCGCACCCTCCTCTCCTGCCACGGCAGAGGAGGGATGCCGCGCTCCGTTCGGCGCCGTGATGTTGACGTGTCGGGAGCCGTGCATGTCCCAGATCATGACCCTGGAGCGTCCCGCCGCCGACGCGGCGGCCGCCCCGCTCCTCGCCCTGCGCAACGTCGAGGTGGTCTACGACGACGTCATCCTCGTGCTGCGCGGCCTCAGCCTCGACGTGCCGGCGGGGTCGATCACCGCGCTGCTGGGTGCCAACGGCGCGGGCAAATCGACGACGCTCAAGGCAGTCTCGGGCCTCCTGCGCTCCGAGAACGGCGAAGTCACCCGCGGCGAGATCCTGTTCGACGGCCAGCGCATCGACGGCACCGAACCCGACCTCATCGTCCGCCGGGGCATCTTCCAGGTGATGGAGGGCCGCCGGATCATCGCCGACATGACCCCGATGGAGAACCTGCGCCTCGGCGCCTTCTCCCGCCGCGACCGCAGCGGCGTGGCGGAGGATCTGGAGCGCGTGCTCGCCTATTTCCCGCGCCTCAAGGAGCGCACCGGCGCGGCGGGCTACCTGTCGGGCGGCGAGCAGCAGATGCTCGCCATCGGCCGCGCGCTGATGGCGCGGCCCCGCCTGATCCTGATGGACGAGCCCTCCATGGGCCTCTCGCCCCTCCTCGTGAAGGAGGTCTTCGCGATCATCCGGCAGATCAACCGCGATCTCGGCGTCACCATCCTGCTCGTGGAGCAGAACGCCCGCGCGGCGCTCGGCGTCGCCGACCGCGGCTACATCATGGAGCAGGGCAAGGTCGTCCTCGACGGCACGGTCGAGGAGTTGCGCGCGAACGAGGACGTGAAGGAATTCTACCTCGGCGGCGCCGGCGACCAGCGCAGGACGTTCAAGAACCTGAAGAGCTTCAAGCGCCGCAAACGCTGGATCTGAGGGACCGCCCGCGGGCGCGGCACCAATCCGGGAGCTGGTGCGTTGGTTCGCGTCGCACAGGAGCCAGACGCGGATGCCCCACACCACCCATCTCTCGCCCGACGAGGTCGACGCCTATGCCCGGGCCGGCGAGGAGGCCCTGAACCGCTGCCTCGGCCGCGTCCGGGCGGAGGATCAAGCCGCGTTCTGGCACGCCATCCGGCGCTGCTACGTGCAGAGCCCCGCATCCCTGCCCCTGGACGATCTCGCCGCCCTGCCCGAGGCCGCCGCGATCCCGGCCGCGCACGTCATCCAGGCCAGCGCCGAACTGCAATAGCTGCGCGCCCCGCTCAGGTCGGCCGGGCCTGAAGGCCCTGCCGCCGCTGCCGGGCGCCCTCGATCAGCCAGACCGCCGCCACCGAGGCGGCCATGATCGCCGCCACCGTCCCGAGTCCCACGCTTCGCGTCGCCGTCATCGCAGCGTCTCCTGGCCGCCTCTCTGTGCGGAGTGCCAACCGGACAGCCGGACCCGATGTTCCGGGCCTTGCGCCGCGGCCCGATTCTCGCCTCTCTCCGCGCCGCACCACATTGCAGGACGGAGAACCGGGACATGACGCGACGGCCAAAGGTGGCCTTCATCGGCACGGGCGGGACGCTCGCCTCCATCGGGCGCGACAGCCTCGACATCTTCGACTACACGGCGACCGACAACCGGCTCGTGGCGGATGCGGTCCTCGACGCCGTGCCGGAAGCCCGGGCGATCGCGGAGGTGATCCCGGTGGGCTTCCGGGCGGTGACGAGCCCGGGCATCGGCTTCTCCGACTGGCGCGAGCTGGTGCGGCTCTGCGAGCAGCAGGTGGCCGAGCACCCGGACCTCGCCGGCATCGTCATCGGCCACGGCACCGCCACCCTGGAGGAGACCGCCTACGCGCTCTCCCTCACCCTGACGGTGGACGTGCCGGTGGTGCTGGTGGGCTCGCAGCGGCCGATGAGCGCCCTCTCCAGCGACGCGCCCCTCAACCTCGTCAACGCGATCCGCACCGCGGCGGCGCCGCAATCGCGCGGCCGGGGCGTGCTCGTCGTCCTCAACGACGAGATCCAGGCCGCCCGCGACGTCACCAAGACCTCGGTCGCCCGCCTCCAGACCTTCCGCACGCCGGATTTCGGCATCCTCGGCCAAGTGGACGGGGCCGTCACCTATTACCGCCGCAGCGAGCGGCGCCACGCGCCGGGCACGCCCTTCGACATCCGCAGGCTCGACGCCCTGCCGCGGGTCGACGTCTCCTACGCCTATGCGGATGCGGACGGCACGGCGGTGCGGGCCTTCATGGCGGCCGGCGCCCGCGGCATCGTCTCGGCGGGCCTCGCCCCCGGCATGACGCCCCCGGCCGAGGCCGACGCCCTCGCAGCCGCCGCCCGGGCGGGCCTCCTCGTGGTGCAGTCGACCCGGGCCGGGAGCGGCGCCGTGCCCCTGACCACGCGGCTCGCCGAGCGCGGCATCCTCAGCGCCGACAATCTCACGCCCCAGAAGGCACGCATCCTGCTCGCTCTCGCCCTCACGGTGACGACGGATCCCGAGGCGGTCGCGGAGATCTTCGCGACCTACTGAAGATCCCAGTCGCGCCGAGCACATCCCCGGTTTTCACCGCCTTTGCACGGTGAAAACCGGCTTATAGTTTGTTAGAATCGCGATCGTTGCCTTATCTCTGCCACAAGTAGCCGCCGTGTTTCAGTTCGGGCGGCGGTGATCTGGCAAAGGAGCACCCGATGAGCTTGATCGTTCTCGATCCCCTCACGGGAGAGCAGGTGGTCATCCGCCGAGAGCGGCCGTTCGAAGCCGTGCCCGATGCGGAGGTCCAACGATGCAGCGGTTCTACTTCAACGCCCAGATCGGCGAGACCCTGGTGGCCGACCTCGCCGGCGAGCCCCTCTCCGATGCCGAGCAGGCTTGGCAGGCCTCTCACGCCGTCGTCACAGCGATGATGCGCGAGCCGCGCACCCGCGACACGCTGCTGGAATCGAGCCTCATCGTCACCGACGAGGAGGGGGAGATCGTCTTCCATCTCCCCTTCGCGGAGTTCGATCCCGAGGCCCTGCTGCCGGAGCAGGCCTCCGCGGCCTGAGCTGCGCAAGGGGCCGCGGAACGGGCCCTACGCCGCCGCGAGCGCGCGGCGGCCGGCGCGGCCGATCATCAGCGACATCAGCGCGGCGACGAGCCCGGTGAGCCCGGCCGCCAGGAAGGCCTCCAGGTAGCGGCCTTCCGCGGCCCGCGACAGCCCCGCCCCGAAGGCCGCCGTGGCGGCGCCCGCCTGATGCCCGGCCGCGATCCAGCCGAACACGATCGGCGCGTCGCGGTCGCCGAAGACCTCGTTCGTCAGCCGCACCGTGGGCGGCACCGTGGCGATCCAGTCGAGGCCGTAGAACACCGCGAAGATCGACAGGCTGTAGAACGAGAAATCGGTGAAGGGCAGCGCCATCAGCGACAGGCCGCGCAGGCCGTAATAGACGAAGAGCAGCTTGCGCGGGTCGTAGCGGTCGGTGAGCCAGCCGGAGCCGGTGGTGCCGACGAGATCGAAGATGCCCATCATGGCGAGCAGCCCCGCCGCGCGCACCTCCGGCAGGCCCATATCGGCGCAGAACGAGATCATGTGCGTGCCCACCAGCCCGTTGGTGGTGAGCCCGCAGATGTAGAAGGTGCCGAACAGGAGCCAGAAGTCGGTCTTGGCGCTCGCCCGCACGAGGCCGTCGATGGCGGACTTGAAGGGGTTGGCGCGCCGCTGCGGCTCCACCACCGTGCCGGGCGCCGCCCCGTAGGGCAGGAGGCCGATGTCGGAGGGCCGCTCGGGCAGCAGCCAGGCCACGATCGGGATCAGGGCGGCGATCACCGCCGCGACGGTGAGCACCACCGGCCGCCAGCCACCCGCCTCCGCGATGGCCGCGAGGCCGGGCAGGAACACCAGCGTCCCGGTGGCGGTGCTGGCGGTGAGGATGCCCATGATCAGGCCGCGATGGGCGGAGAACCAGCGGTTCACCACCGTCGCGCCGAGCACGATGGCGACGCAGCCGCTGCCGAGGCCCGACAGCACGCCCCAGGTGGCGACGAGGTGCCAGGGCTCGCTCATGAAGGCCGAGAGGCCCACCGAGCCGGCCATCAGCGCGAGCGCGCAGAGGAGCGTGCGGCGGATGCCGAAGCTCTGCATCAGCGCCGCCGCGAAGGGCCCGACGAGGCCGTACAGGAAGATGCCGAGTCCCGCCGAGAACGAGGTCGTGGCGCGGCTCCAGCCGAAGGCCTGTTCGAGGGGCAGGATCAGCACGCCGGGCGCCGCCCTGAGGCCGGCCGCCGACAGGAGGGCGAGGAAGACGACCCCCACCACCACGAAGGCGTAGTTGCGGCCGAACGGCCGGCGCGAGGCCGGGGGGCGCCCCCCGCGGCAAGGGCGTTCGACATGGGGGACGCCTCCCGAATCCGTGCTAGAATGTTACGTACCGGTCAGTAACATCATTGCGCGGAAAGGCAAGGGGCACCGATGGCAGGACCGATGGCAGGCGAGGCGGTCGGGATGGATGGCGGGCGGATGCGGGCCGGGGACCGGATCCGCGCGGCGGCGCGCGAGCTGTTCTATCGCCGCGGCATTCGCGCCGTGGGGGTCGAGGAGATCGTCGAGCGGGCGGGCGTGACGAAGCCGAGCCTCTACCGGGGCTTCGCCTCCAAGGAGGCGCTCGCGGTGGCCTGCCTGGAGGATTTCTCCGCCGCCTTCCGGGCCCGGCTGGAAACGGCGCTCGCCGCGCATCCCGGCGATCCGAAGGCCGGGATCATCGCCTTCCTGGCGGACATCGCCGGGCGGACCGCCCGGCCCGGCTATCGCGGCTGCGGCCTGTCGAACGCGGTGATCGAGCATCCCGAGCCGGACCATCCGGCCCGCTTGGCGGCGCTGGAGAGCAAGCTCGCCCTGCGCGCACGGCTGGAGGAGGTCTCCCGCGACCTCGGCGCCCGCGAGCCGGCGATCCTGGCGGACGGGCTCCTCCTCCTGATCGAGGGCGCCTTCGCGAGCGGCCAGATCTTCGGCCCCGGCGGCCCCGCCCGCAGCCTGACCCGGACCGCCGAGGCGCTGATTGCCGCGCATCTCGCCGCGTGAGCGCCGCAATCCCGGGCGAACGAGGCGCAGCGGGGCGTTCCGGAGGCGAAAGTCCTCCGGGATATCCTCGCCAGTTGATGTTGGACCGGCCGCCGGCTTCGGGTAGGACGATGGTCCGGGAGTGCCGGGGCACCGGCGCAGTTGGAGTGGAGTTGCGGCCATGACCCTCGTGCGGCGTTTCCTGGTGGCGCCATCCCTGGTCCGGCTGATCCGGAAGGAGCGCGGCGCCTCCCGCATCACGGAGGGCTACTTCCCGCCCCAGGCGGGCCGGACCTCCTTCGTGCGCGTCGACGGGGCGCAGTGCCATCTCGTGCTGGTGACCACCGACGAGGCCGGCGTGGCGGGCGAGGAGCGCACGGAAGTGCCGCGCGCCCACGGCGACGCGCTCCTCGACGTCTGCGCCGGCAAGGCCGCATACGACCGCACCGTGATCGCCCTCGGCAACGGGCGCGACGCGCTCATCGACCGCTACACCGCTCCGGGCGCCCTCGACGTCGTGACGGTGGCCTTCGGCGAGCCCGGCGAGGCGTCGGGCTTCACCCCGCCGGCCTGGTTCGGTGCGGAGGTCACGACGGACCCCGCCTATCAGGGGCCGGCGCTCGCCCTCCAGGGCGTGCCGCAGCCGGGCGAGATCCCGCTCAGCAACGCGGCGCTCGACGCGGTGCTCGACCTCGTGGAGCATCGCTACGGCTTCGGCCGCTACAGCGCCCCGCGCACCGAGGACGCCAACACGGTGACTAACGCGCTGCGCCGGCTCGCCGCCCGGCCCTCGGTGGAGCCCGCGCCCGCCCCGGCGGCGGGCACGGCGGAAGCCCAGCCGGAGGAGCCCGGCGATGCCCGCATCGACGACGTCATCGAGAGCCTGTCCCAGGCGCTCGGCGCCACGGTCCCGGGCGAGGGCGCACGCGAGGAAGGCGCCGCCTTCGAGCGCTGGACCGTGCGACCGCGCCGCACGCAGCCGACCTGAGCCCACCCTCCCGATCGCTGTCCCAGAGGAACCCCCGCTCCGCGCGGCCCGCGCGGCGGGGGTTTGTCGTTTCGCGGAATTGCGCTATGGCCCGCACCCGTTCCGGGCCGACGGCAGCCGGGACGGATTCTCCCTCATGGCGCTTTTCCCCGGAGAAGTTGTGTGATCGATTAGTCCGGCTGATCGGCCCGCGGCGGCTGCCCGTCAAGGTCGACGGTCCATGACCTCCCCTGCGGCCGCACCGGGCGACCGAGCCGGGACCGGGTCGCGCGTGACGTCTTTGACTTCGCTGAAACTTGGGCTTCGCTGAAACTAGGACTTCGCAGAAACAGAACCGACGTCCGGCACCGCCGCCGTCGCCATACCGTGAGGGAGAAAGGCCCGATGCAGTCCCCCGCCGCCCCTGCCGCGACTGCGCCGACGACGTCGCATCAACCCTGGTACAAGGTCCTCTACATCCAGGTTCTGATCGCCATCGCGCTCGGCGTGCTGCTCGGCTATGTCGCGCCCGACACCGCCAAGTCGATGAAGTGGCTCGGCGATGCCTTCATCGCGCTCATCAAGATGATGATCGCGCCGGTCATCTTCTGCACCATCGTGCACGGCATCGCGTCGATCGGCGACCTGAAGAAGGTCGGCCGCGTCGGCCTCAAGGCGCTCGTCTACTTCGAGGTGGTGTCGACGCTGGCGCTCCTCATCGGCGTGATCGTCGGCGAGCTGATCCAGCCGGGTGCCGGCTTCGGCGCCGATCCCGCGAAGCTCGATGCGAGCGCGGTGGCGGGCTACGCCAAGAAGGCCGCCGACGACTCGACCATCGCCCACCTGATGGCGATCATTCCCAAGAGCTTCTTCGACGCCTTCGCCACCGGCGACCTGCTGCAGGTGCTCCTCGTGGCGATCCTCACCGGCGTGGTCATCACGGGCCTGGGCGAGCGCGCCAAGGGCGCCACCCACGCCATCGACGTCGCGGGCGAGATCTTCTTCCGCATCATCGGCCTCATCGTGAAGCTCGCGCCGCTCGGCGCCTTCGGGGCGATGGCCTTCACCATCGGCCAGTACGGCATCGGCAAGCTCGGCAATCTCGCGGGCCTCGTCGCCACCTTCTATCTCACGAGCCTGCTCTTCGTGCTCCTGGTGCTCGGCACGATCGCGCGCTTCGCCGGCTTCTCGATCCTGAAGTTCCTCGCCTACATCAAGGACGAGCTGCTCATCGTGCTCGGCACCTCCTCGTCGGAGACCGTGCTGCCGCACATGATGCAGAAGATGAGGCGGCTCGGTGCCTCGGATTCGGTGGTCGGCCTCGTGATCCCGACCGGCTACTCGTTCAACCTCGACGGCACCAACATCTACATGACGCTGGCGACGCTGTTCCTGGCGCAGGCCGTCGGCGCGGATCTGAGCTTCGGCCAGTACGCCACCATCATCCTGGTCGCGATGCTCACCTCCAAGGGCGCCTCGGGCGTCACCGGCGCGGGCTTCGTGACGCTCGCCGCGACGCTGGCCGCGATCCCCGGCAACCCGGTCCCGGTGGCCGCCATGGCGCTCATCCTCGGCATCGACAAGTTCATGTCCGAGTGCCGCGCGCTCACCAACCTCGTGGGCAACGGCGTCGCCACCATCGTGGTCAGCCGCTGGGAGGGCGAGCTCGATCCGGTGAAGCTGCGCGAGGTGATGGCCCATCCGGTGGCGATCGGCACCGAGATCGCGGATGAGAAGCCGGTTCCCGTCTCGCCGTGAGCGCCCGGCCGCCCCTGCTGATCGGCCTCGACGTCGGCGGCACCAAGATCGCCGGCGTCGCCCTGGGGCCCGACGGACGGGTCCTGGCCGAGCGCCGCATCCCGACGCCGCGGGGCGATTACGACGGATCGCTGCGGGCGATGACCGATCTCGTCGCGGCGCTCGAAGCCGCGGCGGGGGGCACCGGCACGGTGGGGCTGGGCATCCCGGGCGCCGTGTCGCCCGCCACCGGCCTCATCAAGAACGCCAATTCCACCTGGCTGATCGGCCGACCCTTCAAGGCCGATCTCGAGGCGCGGCTCGGCCGCCCGGTGCGGATCGAGAACGACGCCAACTGCCTCGCGGTCTCGGAGGCGGTGGACGGGGCCGGCGCGGGCGCCCACCTCGTCTGGGCGGTGATCCTCGGCACCGGGATCGGCTCGGGCATCGCGGTGGAGGGCCGGGCGCTCCCCGGCCGCAACCGCATCGCCGGGGAATGGGGCCATAACCCGCTGCCCGCGCCGCGCGACGACGAACGCCCGGGACCGCCCTGCTATTGCGGCCGCCGCGGCTGCATCGAATCGTGGGTTTCCGGACCGGCTCTCGCCGCCGACCACGCCCGCGTCACCGGCCATGCGCTCGGCGGCGAGGTGATCGTCGCGGCCATGCGGGCGGGCGACCCGGAGGCGCGCGCGACCTTCGCGCGCTGGCGCGAGCGGCTCGCCCGCAGCCTCGCCGGCGTGATCAATATCCTCGATCCGGACGTGATCGTGCTGGGAGGCGGCCTGTCCACCATCGACGAGGTCTATCCGGGCCTGATCGAGGCGGCGGCCCCGCACGTCATCTCGGACGTGGTGACGACCCCGATCGTGCGCAGCCGCTACGGCGATGCCTCGGGCGTGCGCGGCGCGGCGTGGCTGTGGAAGGACGCGGCGGGCTGAGGCGCCGGCCCCGCCGGGTTCCGTCAGGCCGGCCGGGCGGTGCCGGGAGGCGCGAATTCCACGTGGCGGCTGCGCAGGCGGAAGGCCAGGATCAGCATCAGAACGCCGAAGGCGATGGCGTAGCCGGCCATCCAGTAGGTCAGCACGATGAGCGAGACGCCCGGGTTGATCAGGAGCGCGATCCCGAACAGCACCGAGCAGACCCCGCCGAGCACCAGCCACCAGCGCCCGTGATCGAGATGCAGCCGGAAGGCCGCCGCGATCATCAGCCCGCCCGTGACGAGGGCCCAGGCCGCCGTGAGATAGACGAAGGCGAGGAGCGCGCTGCCCGGCATCAGGAAGGCGACGACGCCGACCAGGATGTCGAGGAGACCCTCCGCGAGCAGGAAACCCCAGCGCTCGTGCCGCTCCGCGGCCCGCACCGCCGCCACGATGTCGGCGATGCCGTCGACCAGCATGTAGGCGGAGAAGAAGATGACAAGCACGTAGAGCGTGGCGATGGGCGAGACGAGGGCGATGATCCCGAACAGGATCGACGCCACGCCGCGGAGCGCGACCAGCCACCAGTTGCGGGCGAGCGCGGCGCTCATGGCGGTGAGCCGATCGGGGGGCGTGCCGGCGGAGGGAACAGTCGGTCCGGTGCTCATCGGGATCTCCCGAACTGCGAGGGCGGCGTGAAGCTCGGCCGCTTCCAGCCTGCTCGCTGAACGCGGCTGTGCGCCGGACGTTCCGTCGCGAAGCAGGCCCACCGGCGCCGGGATGAAAGATGGTCTGAAATCGTCACGGAATCGTCCCCTTGGGGAACCGGGCGCGGACCGGGCGAATTCTCTGGCCGAGGCGGGCGCCGTGCGACGGCCGCGGACGCGGCCGGACCGTGGATGTCAGACATGCTGGACGATCAAGCCCGCGCGGAGGACCGCGACGGGGCGAAGCCCGACGCGCCCGCCGCGACGGCCCGGATGGATCCGCCCCGGGCCCGCGACGCGGCGCAGTCTCCCGGCCGCGAGCCGGACCGCGCCGACGCCTCCGATTCCGACGCGGAGGACGAGGCAACGAAGCCGTCGCTGATCCGGCGCCACCCGGTGTGGTTCGCACTCGGCGCCGTCGCCATCCTGGCGCTCGGCGCGGCCGGCTTCTGGTACTGGCTCGTCTTCGTTCACCCCTACGAATCGACGGACGACGCCTTCGTGGCCGCCCGCCAGTTCGCGGTCGCCCCGAAGGTCTCGGGCTACGTCGTGGCGGTGCCCGTCACCGACAACCAGCACGTCGAGGCGGGCGCGGTCCTGTTCCAGATCGACCGGCGCGACTACGACGTCGCCCTTCAGCAGGCCCAGGCGCAGATCGCCGCCGCGGAGGCCTCGATCCGCAACATCGACGCGCAGATCGAGGCGCAGAAGAGCAGCATCGAGGAGGCCAAGGCGCAGGTCGAGCAGGCCCAGGCCGCCGTCGCGTTCGCCCGCCAGGACGCCGCCCGCTACCAGGATCTCGCCCAGCGCGGCTCGGGCAGCATCCAGCAATCCCAGCAATCGACCTCGACCCTCCAGCAGCAGCAGGCGAACCTCGCTCGCGCCAAGGCCGCGGTCAGCGTGGCGCAGAAGCAGATCGGCTCCCTGCAGGCCCAGCGCGCCAGCGCCGAGGCGAGCCTCGCCGAGGCCAAGGCCCAGGAGGCGCAGGCCAAGCTCAACCTCGACTACACGACCGTGGTCGCCGCGCAGGGCGGCCGGGTGGTGCGGTTGACCGGTGCCGTCGGCCAGTACGCGCAGGCGGGCCAAGCGCTCAGCATGTTCGTGCCCGACGACATCTGGATCACCGCGAACTACAAGGAGACCCAGATCACCGACATGCGGCCCGGCCAGACCGTGGATGTCGAGATCGACGCCTATCCGGACCACAAGATCACGGGCCGCGTCGATTCGGTGCAGCCGGGCTCCGGCACCGCCTTCAGCCTGCTCCCGGCCGAGAACGCCACCGGCAACTACGTGAAGGTGGTGCAGCGCGTGCCAGTCAAGATCGTCGTCGACCAGTGGCCGGACGACGTCGCCATCGGCCCCGGGATGTCCATCGTGCCGACGGTGCGGGTGCGGTGAGCCGCCCCGCTCCCGCCGACACCGCCGCGGGCGGGCACAATCCCTGGCTGGTCGCGGTGGTGGTCGCGATCGCGACCTTCATGGAGGTGCTCGACACCACCATCGCCAACGTGGCCCTGCGCTACATCGCGGGCGGGCTCGCGGTCGGGCCCGACGAGGCCGCCTGGGTGGTGACGAGCTACCTCGTCGCCAACGCGATCGTGCTCACGGCGTCGAGCTTCCTCGCCAAGCGCTACGGGCGCAAGGCCTTCTTCATGGCGGCCATCAGCCTCTTCACCGTCTCGTCGGTGCTGTGCGGCTTCGCCTGGAGCCTCGAATCGCTGCTGGTCTTCCGGGTGCTGCAGGGGCTCGGCGGCGGCGGGATGGCGCCGCTCGCGCAGTCGATCCTGGCGGATTCCTTTCCGCCGGAGAAGCGGGGGCAGGCCTTCGCGCTCTACGGGGTCGCCATCGTGGTGGCGCCCGTGGTCGGGCCGACCCTGGGCGGCTGGCTCTCGGACACCTATTCCTGGCACTGGTGTTTCCTGATCAACGCGCCGGTCGGCGTGATCGCCCTGGTGCTGATCCATCTCCTGGTGCAGGACCCGAAATCGGCCATCGAGGAGCGTCGGCGCCTGCGCCGCCAGGGCGTGCGCTTCGACATCGTCGGCTTCATCCTGGTGGCGACCTTCCTGGGCTCGCTGGAGGTCGTCCTCGACGAGGGCCAGCGCAAGGACTGGTTCGGCTCGACCCTGATCATCGTCTTCGCGACGCTGATGGCGGTCTCGTTCGTGGCGATGATCCCCTGGGAACTCAACCACAGGAACCCGGTGATCGACCTGCGCCTCCTCGGCCGGCGCCAGTTCGGCTCCTGCTTCCTCGTGATGATGGCCACGGGCGCGATCCTGATCGCCACCACCCAGTTCCTGCCCCAGCTCCTGCAGGATTATTTCGGCTACACCGCCACCTGGGCCGGCCTCGCCCTCTCGCCGGGCGGCCTCGTCACCTGCCTGATGATGTTCGTGATCGGCCGCGTCTCCGGATACGTCGAGCCGAAATACCTCATCGCCGCGGGCGCCGCGATCATCGCCTTCGCGATGGTCGACCTCACCAACCTCTACGGCGATCTCAACTTCGGCTTCTTCGTCTGGTCGCGCATCTATATCGGCATCGGCCTGCCGATGATCTTCCTGTCGATCACCGCCGCCTCCTACGAGGGGATCTCCAAGGAGCAGACCGACCAAGCCTCGGCGCTGATCAACGTCGCGCGCAATGTCGGCGGCTCGATGGGCGTGTCGCTCGCCCAGAACGTGCTCGCCTACCGCCAGCAATTCCATACCAGCCGGCTCGTGGAGCACATCGTGCCGTCCGAGCCCGCCTATCAGGAGAGCTTGCGGCGCGCGACCGACTACTTCGCCACGCGCGGCGCGAGCACGGTGGACGCGCAGAGCCAAGCCTTCGCCTGGATCGGCCAGCAGGTGCAGACCCAATCCGCCTTCCTCGCCTATATCGACGTGTTCTGGACGCTGGCGATGGTCTCGGCCGCCGCGATCCCGCTGGCGATGATCCTGAAATCCGTGAAGCGCGGCGGCGAGGCCCCGGCCGCCGGGCATTGAGGCGCGGGACCCCACGCCCCCTTCCCTCCCGCGCCCCCGTCCCCACTTGGAGGAACGTCGCCGCTCCTGCTGCCGAGTTCGCCCCGCCGATGGCACCCGTGATGCCCGCCGCGCGCGCCGGGGGCCCTGCACCGCCCGCACCGCCGGCCCGGCTCTGGCGGGGCCCGGCGGCGCAGCGCCTGCGCCTCGTCTCGGGGCTGATCCTGTTCGCCTTCGCGGCGACCCACTTCCTCAACCACGCCCTCGGCCTCGTCGGCATCGAGGCCATGCTGACCTTCGAGCGCTGGCGCGTCGCGGTCACCCGCTCGGGTCCCGGCACGGTGCTGCTCGCGGGGGCGCTCCTCGTCCATGCCGGGCTCGCCCTGCGCCGGCTCGCGGCCCGGCGCAGCCTGCGCCTGCCGCCCTGGGAGATGGCCCAGATCGTCCTCGGCCTCGCCATCCCGTTCCTGCTCGTGCCGCACATCCTCGGCACCCGGGGGGCGAGCCTGCTCTACGGGCTCAACACCGGCTACCCGACGGTGATCGCCCATCTCTGGCCGGACGGGATCCCGCGCCAGACGGTCCTCCTCCTCGTGGTCTGGCTCCACGGCTGCATCGGGCTGCACCATTGGCTGCGGCTCTCGCCCGGCTACCGGCGCGTCGCGCCCTTCCTCGGCGTCGCGGCCCTGATCCTGCCCCTCGCTTCCATCCTGGGCATCGCCATGCAGGGCGAGCTGATGGAGCGCGACCTTGCCAGCGCGGCGCGGTTCGGCGCGGCCGATCTCGCCGCGCGCTGGCCGCGGCGCGCACCGCCCGAGGCCCTGACGGAACTCGGCCCGCCCATCCTCGTCGGCTTCTACGCGGCGGCGGGCCTCGCCCTGGCGATCGGGGGAGCCCGGATGGCGGCGGCGTGGCGCGCCCGGCGCATCGCCGTGACCTATGTCGGCGGACCCACCGTCCGGGCGGCCGAGGGAATGACGCTCCTCGACGTCAGCCGCGTCCACCGCATCCCGCACGTGGCGGTCTGCGGCGGACGGGGGCGCTGCTCGACCTGCCGCGTGCTGGTGACGCAGGGCAGCCACACCCTCTCGCCGCCGGGCGCGGAGGAGACCGCGACGCTCGCGGCGATCGGGGCCCCGCCGGACGTGCGCCTCGCCTGCCAGGCGCGACCGCGCGGCGACGTGACGCTGATGCGGATCCTGCGTCCGGGCAGCCGCGACGGCACGGGAGCGCGGCTGGGCGATCCGGACCTCGCGGGCGTCGAGCGCGAGGTGGCGATCCTGTTCGTGGACGTGCGCGGCTTCACCCTGCTCTCGGAGCGCAAGTTCGCCTTCGACGTCGTCTACATCCTCAACCGCTTCTTCGAGGCGGCCGGCGAGCCGGTCCGCGCCCATGGCGGCTGGATCGGCGGCTATGCGGGGGACGGGCTCCTGGCCCTGTTCACCCATCCGGACGGGATCGACGCCGCCTGCCGGGCGGCCTTCGCGGCGGCCCGGGACATCGACCGGGCCGTGCAGGGGCTCAACCGCCAGATCGCCGCCGAGCTGCCGGCGCCCCTGCGCATCGCCATGGGCCTGCATGCCGGTCCGCTGGTCCTCGGTCGCCTCGGCTACGGGGAGAAGCGGCCGATGTCGGCGATCGGGCCGGCGGTGAACATCGCGAGCCGCCTCGAAACCCTCGCCAAGGCCGGCGAGGTGCAGCTCGCCGCCTCCGCCGTGGCCGCCCGCCGGGCCGGGCTCGTCCTCGACGGGCTGCCCGTCGAGACCGTGGCGATCCGCGGCAGCGCGCAGGCGCTGGAAGTGGTCTCGATCGCGCGGGCCGTCGATCTCGATGGGCGCCTGCCGGCCGCCTGAGTTTTTTTGCGGGAAGGCGGAACCGGGCGCCGCGAGCCGTGTTGTTCGGTCGCAGCCTCCGCGTGCCTGAACCGCCGCGCGGAGGCGGATCGCTCGCAGGTCCGCTTCGTCAGGCCGTTACGGAACCAGCGAGATGTCCACCGGAAGCGCATCACCCGGCCGTCGGGTGTCGATGCGCTCCGCCAGAGCCGCGGCCGATTGGAATCGGTCGAGGCGCCGGTCGATCATCAGGTCGAGTCTCTCGTAGACTTCGGCGACGGTGAGGCTGCGCGTCTTCTTCCCCTGCCGCTCAAAAAAAAGGCTGCGGTTCGCCCGCGCCGCCGCCCGGAACGCATGTTGCGCCGGCTGGTCCGGCTTCTCCTGGGTGAGCTGCATGAAGCGGCCGGCGCTCGCGGCGCCGAGCAGGTGGGCGACGTAGCACTCGGTCTGCTTCAGGTCGCGTCCGAGGCGCTGCTCGATGCGGGCCCGGTCCCGCTTCATCATCTCCCCCGCCATCAGGCTGGCGATGTAGGGGTCCCGGCGCAGGGCCAGGATCTTCCGGCGCGCGGCCGCGTCCGGCACCGTGAGGATGCCGCGGCGGCGCTGGATCTGGCTCGCCTCGGCCTCGAGCCCGTGCTGCGCACCGAAGGTGCGGACGAGTTCGAGCCACGTGCCGGTGAGGAACTGGAACAGCCCCTCCGCCGAGGAGGTCGCGGCCTGCGCTTCCGGCCGGAAGCTCGATTCCTTGTCGGCGAGCGCCATCAGGTAGACGGGGTCGACATCCGTCGCCTTGGCGGCGCGCAGGATCGTCTCCACCAGGGGACGGGGCACCTTCACGGTGTCGAACACCAGGGGCCCATCGTCGTCGGCCTCGCTGGCGAGCCGGTCGAGATCGAGCTGGATCAGTTCCGCGGTGCTCGGGCTTTCCTGCATCGGGGGGAGGCCACGCCACTCGGCATTGCCCATCGGCGGCAGGGCCGAGCGGTGCGGCGCCCGCAGGTCGATCCGGTCGTGAGCCGCGGCGGCGGGCGCCAGCGCGTCCTGCGGGAGGGTGCCCGCCAGGGCGAGCCCGACCGTGAGCGCCGTCAGCACCCGGCCCGTCAGCCCGCGCGCCGGTCGGCGCCGGCGTGACCGCGCACCCCGCGCGCTCGGAACCAGCCACCGCACGGCGGCGTCGCCCTCGTCGATGCCCGAGCCGGGCACGAGTCGGTACGCGTCGTCGGCGCAGGGCGCCGGCTCCGGGAAAACCCCCATATCCTTGCCTTCGTTACCGCCCGGCCACTCCGGCGGCCGCGCCTTGCTTCGTCAGGTTGCGCACCTCTGGCGGGGCGAAGTGACCAGAATGGGACAGCGTAGCGTTAACCGCCGGGGTCATTTTGCGGCGCGGTAAAGTCCTGCCCGGACACAGATTTGTCGGAAGTCGGGCAGATCGCCCGGAACAACCCCGAAGAAATTTGCCCGAACCCGTCGGGAACAAACGACTTCTACGCGCATTGCACCGGGCCACGCGGAGCGGTTTTGTCCCGACCGATCGCTGCCTTGCCGCCGCTGCCGCGCTCCACTTGAAGGAAGTTCCTTTCCGATGAGCATGCAGACCGGTCGCCGCGTCGGCGTCGCCTTCGTTGGCATGGGTGGCGCCGTCGCCACCACCGCCATCGCCGGCATCGAGATGATCAAGTCCGGCTCGAACCGTCTCGATGGGCTGCCCCTTGCGGGCAAGGCGATCGCCGGCATGGTCGGCTACAAGGATCTGGTGTTCGGCGGCTGGGACCTGAACGGCGACGATCTCGGCACGGCGGCGAGCCAGCACGGCGTGCTCACCCGGCAGGACATCGAGAACGGCGCCCAGGTGCTCAACACCATGCGGCCCTGGCCGGCGGTCGGCAGCGCCAAGTTCTGCAAGAACATCGACGGCCAGAACCGCATCGTCGCCCAGGACCATCGCGGGGCGGTGACCGCCATCGCCGAGGATCTGAAGCGCTTCCGCGCCGAGGCGGGCGTGGACGACGTCGTGGTGGTGAACCTCGCCTCGACGGAGCGCTGGCCCGACCTCGACGACCCGACCCTGAACTCCGCCGACGCCTTCGAGCGCGGCCTCGACGCGAGCGACGAGGCGATCAGCCCCGCCATGCTCTACGCCTACGCGGCGATCAAGAACGGCATTCCCTACGCGAACTTCACGCCGAGCGTCGCCGCCGACGTGCCGGCGCTGATCGACCTCGCCCGCCAGCTCAACGTCCCGGTCGCCGGCAAGGACGGCAAGACCGGCCAGACCATGATGAAGACCGTGCTGGCGCCCGCCCTCAAGTCGCGCGCGCTCCACGTGGACGGCTGGTTCTCCACCAACATCCTCGGCAACCGCGACGGCCTCGCCCTCGACGACCCGTCCTCGCTGCAATCGAAGCTCAACACCAAGGGGACGGTGCTGGATTCGATCCTCGGCTACCCGGTCGAGGACCACCTCGTCCACATCCACTATTACCGGCCGCGCGGCGACGACAAGGAAGCCTGGGACAACATCGACGTCACCGGCTTCCTCGGCCAGCGGATGCAGATCAAGATCAACTTCCTCTGCAAGGACTCGATCCTGGCGGCGCCGCTGGTGGTGGAGATCGCCCGCGTCCTCGACCTCGCCAAGAAGCGCGGCGACGGCGGCGTGCAGGAGCAGCTCTCGCTGTTCTTCAAGGCCCCGATGGTCCGCAACGGCCACGGGCCGGAGCACGCCTTCGGCGCGCAGGAGCGCATGCTGCTCGACTGGCTCGGCGTGCATTGACCATGGCCACCGGCCCGAACCGGGAGGCGGCCCCCGCCTCCCTGCGCGCCCTCCTGGTCGAACTCAACGACCTCAAGCGGATCCGCTCGGCGGGCCGGCGGGGGTCGATCGCCGAGCGCCTGTTCGCGCAGGGCTGGGCGGCGCTGAGCGGCGGGGCCGACCCGGAGCGGGTCGCCCTGCAGGTGACGGCGACGGCGCTCGCCGCCGCCCGCCTCGGCGACATCGACGCCGCCTTCCTGGCGGCGGCCGGCCTCACCGGGGCGGAGGCCGCGGAGGTGCTCGGGCGCGGCTTCGACGCGGTCGCGGACGAGGTCGAGCCGCGCCTGCGCGCCCGGCTGCGCCACCTCCTCACCGGGCAGGACGCGCTGACGCCCGGCCCCCTGCCGGGCTTCGTCGGCCTGCTCGCCGCGCAGCCCCGGGCCGGCGTCACCTGCCCCGGACGCCCGCGGATCCTGCTGGAGCCGCCCGAGAACCACGCCGAGCACTGCCTGATGGTGGCGGTCTACGGCGTGGTGCTGAGCCCCTTCTACGGTGCCGATCCGGCGACCGTGTTCGTGGCGGCCCTCGCCCATCACCTGCACAACGCGCTGATGCCCGATGCGGGCTTCACCGGCGAGACGCTGCTCGGCCGCCGTCTCGACGGCGTGATCGGAGCCTGCACGGCGCAGGCCCTCGACGAGGTGGCGCCGGCGCTGCGCGACACCGTGGAGCGGGCGCGGCGGATCCTGCCGGACGACGCCACGGCGGAGGGCCGGGCCTTCCACGCCGCCGACGTGATCGACCGCGTCCTGCAGATCGCCCAGCACCTGCGCGCCGCCTCGCTCACCATGGACACGGTGCTCGGCGAGATGGCGCTGGTGCACGAGGGCCCGGTGAAGGGCTTTCACGACCGCGTCCTCGCGGACATGCGGCTGCCGTGATGCAGGCCCCTCCGAGGCAAGAACGGGCGCGGGGAACCCCTCTCCCGGGTGGGAGAGGGGACAGGCGCTTCTGCTTGTTCCCGGAACGCCATGCGGATGCGCGGGAAGCGCCCCGCCCGATGGACCCGGCGCCGCGCTCCGCCGTTTCGGCCCCTGAGACCTCCAGCGTCGGAGCCGCCGCGTGATCCCCTTCGGTCTCCGCTCGCCCCAGACCGGCGACGCGCTCCACCACGACACCCCCCACTCGTTGCGCGAGGGACGGCGCGGGCCGCGCTGGCCGGTCGTCGACGGCATCCCCTACCTGCGGGTCGGCCGGGACGACCTCGTGCAGGCGGTGCTCGGCCATCTCGACAAGGGCGCGCCCGGCCACGCCCTCGAACTGCTCCTCGCCGATCAGGATGCGTGGTGGACCGGGCCGCCCGCCGATCCGGCGCGGCTGCGCGACCTCGTGCGGGAGATGAAGTACATCTCCCTGCGCGAGGCCGTGGACCGGCTCGGCTGGGGCCGGGTCGGCGACTACTTCGTGCATCGCTGGACGGATCCGACCTTCCTCGCCGGCCTCGCCCTGCTCGAAGCCCACTGGAACGCCCCGGCCTGCGTGTTCGAACTCGCCTGCGGCATCGGCCACTACCTGCGCGAGTTGCAGGGGCGGGGCGTGCGGACCTCCGGGGCGGACGTGGTCTTCGCCAAGCTCTGGGTCGCCCGGCACTGGGTGGTGGGCCAGCGCGCGCAGCTCGTCTGCTTCGATGCCGGCTCGCCCCACTGGCCGATCGAGGGCGCGCCGGTCGATCTCGTGGTCTGCAACGACGCCTTCTACTTCCTGAAGGACAAGGGCTGCATCCTCGACTGCCTGCGCAAGACCGCCGGCGAGGAGGGCTGGCTCGCCCTCAGCCACATCCACAACAGCGCCCGGGCCGGCTTCTCGGCGGGCCACGCCGTCTCGGCGGCGGAGATCGAGGAGCTGTTCCCGGACGGGCTCGTCTACGACGATGCCGAGCTGACCCGCGCCCTGGTGCAGGCCCGCGCCCCGGTCCCGGCCGAGCCTTCCGCCCTCACCGGGGTCGAGGCCTTCTCGGTGGTGTGCGGGCCCGGCATGCGGCCGGCGCCGCGGGCGCTGGTCGACGGTCTCACCCTGCCACCCGAGGGCACGCGGCTGCGCCTCAATCCCCTCTACCGGCCGACACCGGAGGGCGACTACGCCGTCGCATGGCCCTCCGAGCGCTACGCGGCCGAGTATGGCGACCTCGCGACCTATCCGCCGCGCTCGCCGGGTCCCGAAGCGGTCGAGGCCGGTCCCGACACCGCCGAGCGTGCCCGGCGGCGCGAATTCGTCTCCCTCCCGGAGCGCTGGTGATGACGGACCCGCGCCCCGTCGGCTGGGGCATCGTCGGCTACGGCTGGGTCGCCCGCGACTTCATGGCCCCGGCCATCGCCCGGGCCGGGCACCGCCTCGTCGCGATCTGCGATCCGGATCCGGGCTGCCGCGCCGCGGCGGAGGCGGCCGGCGCGCGGGCGCATGCGGATCTCGCCGGGCTCCTCGCCGAGCCGGAGGTCGAGGCCGTCTACGTCGCGACCCCGAACCACCGCCATCGCGGCCCCGTGGACGCGCTCGCCGCCGCCGGCCGGGCCGTCCTGTGCGAGAAGCCGATGGCGGCGACGCTCGCGGATGCGGAGGCGATGGCGGCGTCGGTGGCCCGCTCCGGCATCCTCTACGGCACGGCCTTCGATCAGCGGCACCACCCGGCCCATCGCGTCCTCGGCGAGGCCGTCCGCGCGGGCCGCATCGGCACCGTCACGGCCCTGCGCATCGTCTATGCCTGCTGGCTCGACCGGGCCTGGACCTCGCTGCCGGGCCGGACGAACTGGCGCATCGATCCGGCCCAGGCCGGCGGCGGCGCGCTCATGGACCTCGCGCCGCACGGGCTCGACCTCGCGGGTTTCCTGCTCGGCGAGCCGATCGTGGAGATCGCCGCCCTCACCCAGAGCCGCGCGCAGGGCTACGCGGTGGATGACGGCGCCCTGCTGATCGGACGCACCGGATCGGGCATCCTCGTGAGCCTGCACGTCGCCTACAACTGTCCCGAGGCGCTGCCGCGGCGGCGGCTGGAGATCGCCGGCACGGCGGGCCTGCTCACCGCCGAGGACACGATGGGCCAGGAGGCCGGCGGCCGCGTGACCCTCACGGACGGGGCGAGCGGCGGCGTCACCCCTCTGCCCTTCGACGCGGCGGCCTCGCCCTTCCTCGAACAGGTGCGGGCCTTCGGCCGTGCCCTGCGGGACCCGGCCGAGCGGACCGCCTGGTCGGCCGCCCGCGACCTCCACACCATGCGGCTGATCGCGCGCGCCTACGCGGCGGCCACCACCGCGACGACCGGCGCCGACGCAACCGCTCCGGCCGCCTGACAGAACGGGAGAGCGCGTGACCACCGACACGACCAGCCTGACCCCGAACCGCCCGCGCCCCTACCGCTTCGGTGGGAAGCGGGCCATCGAGGGCCTGCCCGCCGCCCTGCCCGAGGCGGCGCGCGCCTATCTCGACGTGCTGCCCCCGGGCCGCGTGGTCGGCTTCCCGCTGGCGCCCCTCGACCGCACGGGCGTCCCCTGCTGGTTCGTGTCGCTGTTCCTGGACGATCCCTACTTCGTCGGCGCGATGCCGAGCGGCATCGGCTACGGCGCCACCGACGACGAGGCGATCATCGGCTCGATCGCCGAGATCGCCGAGAACCTGATGCCGAGCGTGGCCCTGATCCCGCGCCGCAAGGAGCGCGGCAGCTACCGCGACCTCGTGCGGGTGTTCGGGGCCGGCGCGGTGGCCGACCCGCTCACCCTCGGCCTGCCGGCGGGCAGCCCGGTCGGCCGCGACACGGTGCTCGAATGGACCGAGACCATCCGCGCCCGCACCGGCGAGACGGTGCTGATGCCCCTCGACATCGCGGCGACGGATTATTTCGAGCTGTCCCCGGACTACGTCCCCTTCACCAACCTCATCACCAACGGCCTCGGCGCCGGGCCGGACGTGGATTTCGCCCTCGGCCACGGCCTGCTCGAACTGCTCCAGCGGGACGGCAACGGGCTCCTGTTCCGCGCCCTCGACCAGGGCGTGATGCTCGACCTCTCGACGGGCGTCGCCCCCGAGACCCGCGCCATGCTGGACCGGCTGGAGGCCCTCGGCATCCGGGCGATGCCGAAATTCGCCACCGACGAGTTCGGCTTCGCCAACGTCTACTGCGTCGGCTACGACCGCGACCCGTCCCGGGCGCCGGCGCCCATCGCCCTCTCGGCCTGCGGCGAGGCCTGCGACCCCGACCGCGAGCGGGCCCTGCGCAAGGCGCTGCTCGAATTCCAGGCGGCCCGGGTGCGCAAGAGCTTCGGGCACGGGCCGCTCGCCCTCGCCCGCCGCATCACCCCGCCGGGCTATGTCGACGCCTTCATCGAGAAGGCCCTGCCGAGCCTCGACAAGGAGGAGAGCCGGGCGCTCGCCGCCATGCTGCACTGGATCGACAAGCCGGCCGAGACCCTGCGGGGCTTCCTCGCCGACACGGTCTATTCCGAGACGGGCACCAAGCCCTTCGCCGAATTGCCGCGGACGGAGATGCCGGACGGGCAGGCCCGCGGTCGCTTCGCCCGCGATCGGCTGGAGGCGGCGGGGTTCGACGTCCTCTACCTGGACGCCTCGCCCCCGGGCGGCGGCGTCGGCATCGTCAAGGCGATCGTCCCGGGGCTCGAGGTCGAGACGATGAGCTATTCCCGCATCGGCGAGCGCAACACGGCCAAGCTCATCGCGCGCGACCACCCGCTGATCCGCTTCGGACAGGAGACGGAGACCCTGCGCCCGGTGCGTCTGACGCCGGAGGCGCTGGAGCGTTTCGGCGGCCAGCCGCTCTTCGACGTGGCGCTGGCCGAGCGCATCGTCGGCCCGCTCTATCCGCTCTACCGCGAGCCGGAATCGCACCACGCGCCGTTCCGGCTCGAGCGCCGGGGGAGGGCCGCGTGACGCTCCGCTTCGCCTACAACACCAACGGTGCCGCCAACCACCGCCTGGACGACGCCCTCGCGCTGATCGCCGAGGCCGGCTACGACGGCGTGGCGCTCACCCTCGACATCCACCACCTCGATCCCCTGGCCCCGGACTGGGCGCAGGCCGCCGAGCGGGTGCGCGGGCGCCTCTCCGCCCTCGGGCTCGGCTCGGTGATCGAGACCGGGGCGCGCTTCCTCCTCGACCCGCGCGCCAAGCACGAGCCGACGCTCGTGACCGCCGACCCGCAAGGCCGCGCCCGCCGCGTCGCCTTCCTCAAGCGGGCGGTCGACATCGCGCAGATCCTCGGCTCGGAGGCGGTGTCGTTCTGGGCGGGCGTGCCGAAGCCGGGCGTCGATCCGGCTGCGGCGCGCGACTGGCTGCGCGCCGGCCTGGAGGAGGTCGTCGCCCACGCGGCCGGGCGCGGCGTCGTCCCGGCGCTGGAACCCGAGCCGGGCATGCTGATCGAGACCGTGGACGATTTCGCGGGCCTGCGGCTCGCGGGCCTGTCGCTTGCCCTCGACACGGGCCATTGCCTCGTCACCGGCGAGCGCGACCCGGCGGCGGCGGTGCGGGACTTCGCGGATCGTCTCGGCACGGTGGCGATCGAGGACATGGCGCGGGGCGTCCACGTGCACCTGCCCTTCGGCGAGGGCGACATGGACGTGGCGGGCGTGCTCGACGCCCTGGAGGCGGTGAACTTCGACAAGCTCGTCTGCGTGGAGCTGTCGCGCGAGAGCCATCGGGCCGACCGGATGATCCCGGAGGCTTTGCGCTTCCTGCGCGCATGCCGGGGAGGCCGCCCGTGAGGATCTGCTTCGTCAGCCGGCGCTACTTCCCGGCCATCTCCGGCATGAGCGTCTACGCCCAGAATCTCCTGCGCGAATTGGTGCGGGCTGGGCACGACGTCACCATGGTGAGCCAGTACCGGGGCGACGCCTTCGGCACCCGGGTCTATGGCGGCGGCCCGCCGCCGCCGGTCGCCGGCGTGCGGGTGATCGGGCTCGAACAATGCGGCGAGCAGGAGGGGGGCGACTTCGAGCGCGACATCAATGCCATGGTCGCGACGATCACGGCCGAGCACCGCAAGGCCCCGTTCGACGTGCTGCACGCGCAATACGGCTACCCCACCGGCTGGGCGACGCTGCTCGCCTCCCAGGCTCTCGGCGTGCCGAACGTGGTCTCGATCCAGGGCGGCGACGGCCACTGGGTCGGCTCCTGCTGCGAAACCCATCGCCTCGCCATGGTGCGGGTGCTCGCCCATGCCAACGCCCTCCTGATCGGCGGGCACTCCTTCGTGGCCGAGGTCTGCGACCGGCTGGGCTCGGATCCGGACCGCTTCACCATCGTGCCGGGCGCGGTGGATACCGAGCGCTTCCGCCCGCCGGCCGGCGGGCGGCCGGGCGCTGCGGGCGAGCCGGTGCGGCTGTTCTATCACGGCCGCGTCGACCGCCGGAAAGGCGTGCTCGACTTCATCGACGCCCTGAGCCTGCTGCGGCTGCGCGGAACCCCCTTCGCGGCGGTGATCTCCGGCATCGGGCCGGACGTGGAAGCGGCCCGGGCGCTCGCCGCCGATCTCGGTTTTCCGGAGAGCGCGCTGCGCTTCACGGGCTACGCCGATTACGACTCGGTGCCGGCCCTCTACGGGCAGGGTGACGTGTTCGTCTCGCCGACCTACGCGGAGGGTTTCTCCAACACGATCCTGGAGGCGATGGCGGCGGGTCTCGCCGTGGTCTCGACCCACTCGGTCGGCGTCTCGGATTGCCTGCGCGACGGCGAGAACGGCCTCCTCGTCCAGCCCGGCGACGTCGCGGCCCTCGCCGACGCGCTCCACCGGGTGATCACGGAGCGGGACCTGCGCGCCCGCCTCGCCGCCGCCGCGCTGGAGGAATGCCGCCGGGTCTATTCGTGGACGGCGGTGGGACGCCGGATCATGGAGGTCTACGCCGCCGTGCGGGACCACGCCCCCGATCCGGTCGATCCGGTCCTGCCGCACGACCCGTCCTGCCGCTTCCGCGCCGAGCCGCACCTCCTCTGATGCCGCTCGCCCTCGCCCTCTCGCCGCATCTCGACGACGCCGCCTTCTCCTGCGGCGGCACCCTGGCGCAGCTCGCGCGCCGGGGCTGGCAGGTGGAGGTCGCGACCCTGTTCACCGCGAGCGTACCGGACCCGGCCGGCTTCGCGCTCGCCTGCCAGCTCGACAAGGGGCTCGGCCCGGAGGTGGATTACATGGCCCTGCGGCGGGCCGAGGACGCGGCGGCCTGCGCCCGCCTCGGGGCGGCAGCCCGACACGTCCCCCTGCGGGAGGCCCCGCATCGCGGCTACGGATCGGCCCCGGCCCTGTTCGGGGATCTCGCGCCGGGGGACAACGTGCGCCCCGCCCTCGCGGACGCCCTGCGTGCGCTCCTGGCGGAGACGCGGCCCGACCTCGTCCTCGCGCCGCAGGCGGTGGGCGGGCACGTCGATCACGTGCAGCTCGTGCTGGCGCTGCGGGCGCTTGTGCCGGAACGACCGGTGCTGTGGTGGCGCGACTTTCCCTACACGGTGCGCCACGCGGATCCGAAGGAGCCGTTCCGGGCGGATTTCGCCGGGCTCCCGGAGGCGGCCGTGCGCCTCGCCGCCGAGGACGAGGCCGCCAAGCGCGAGGCCTGCGCGGCCTATGCGAGCCAGCTCGGCTTCCAGTTCGGGGGGCTCGCGGGACTGGACTCCCGTCTGGCGGTGGAGGAGGGACGCGAGCGCTTCCGGATGCAGGGCGCGATGCCCGGCAGCCTCGATCGGATGCCTGATACGGTTTCCGGAAGATCACTTTCGGAAACCGTATCACGAGCCCGCGCGGCGCCTGAGCGAGGCCGGTTTCCGCATCGCGAAGCGATCATCCGGAAACCGTATGAGCGGTAGGGTGCAGGGCCCGCAGGGAACCCCTCTGCCGCGGCGCCAAGCGGCGACGGCGCTCGCGCAACTCGGAGCAGGAGATCAAGAGAAACCAGCGGGCAAAGCACAGATATCAAAGCCTACGGCGTGCATGCGCAACCCGTCCTCATGCTGAGTTGGCGTGAGGCGCCTTCCGGGCTCGTTCAGCCGATGAGCTCACGACCGGGATGAGCGCACGGCGTCGCCCCTCCGGAAATCAAGCCTCCCCGCCGTCGTCCCTCACGCCGCCGCATTCGCCCCGGCCGTGGCGACCGGGGGTCGCAGGGGCAGCGTGGGCAGCCAGGATGCGCCGTCCTTCACGACGTAATCCCACAGCGCCCGCGCGGCCGGGCTCAGCACCTTGTCGGCGCGCCGCACCACGAACCACTCCCGGCGGATCGGCAGGCCCTCGACGTCGAGGAGCACGAGGCGGCGGCTCGCCACCTCGGCGGCCACCGTGTGGCCCGAGATCAGCGCGATCCCGAGGCCCGCCATCACGGTCTGCTTGATGGTCTCGTTCGAGCCGCTGTCGATGCCGAACCGGGCGCGCTTGATCATCACGCCGGTCATGAACTCCTCGAACACCGTGCGGGTGCCCGAGCCGTATTCCCGCACCAGGAACGGCTCCTCGGCGAGATCCGCCCGGGTCAGTCCGATGCGGCCGGCGAGGCGGTGCCCCGGCGCGGCGATCACCACCAGCGGGTGCGGACCGAAGGATTCCGCCGCGATCGGGAAATCCCGCGGCGGACGCCCCATGATGGCAAGGTCGACCTTGTAGTCCCGGATCGATTCGAGCGTCGCCCCCCGGTTGCCGACCACGAGGTCGATCTCCACGGAGGGGTATTGATGCACGAAGCCGCCGATGATCTGCGGCGCGAAGTACTTGGCGGTCGAGACGACGCCGATCGACACCCGGCCGCCGCTGCCGCCCCGCAGGGCCTTCAGGCGCTCCGTGCAGGTCTCCAGCACCGTGTTGATGCTGTCGATCGCCCACAGCATCTCGCGCCCCGCATCGGTGGGCTTCAGGCCGGCGCTGGTGCGGTCGAACAGCAGCAGGCCCGCCTCGTCCTCCAGCGACTTGATGCGGGCGGTGAGGGCCGCGGGTGTCACGTTCAGCTCCTGCGCGGCGCGCGTCATCGTGCCGAGCCGCGCGATCGCCGCCACGGCCTGGAGCTGCTTGAGGGAGAGATTGCGCATCACATCCTGCCGCCTTCGCCCCATGCTCATTTTTTTTGAACAGGGAGGCAAGTTTTTTCACATTTGCCCGCGGGGACCAGCCCCCTCATAGTTGCAGCCAAGGCGACCCACGGGCCTGAGGCGACGGCTTCCGGCACGGGCTCCCGGGATCGGACCCGGATGTGCAGAGCAGGAAGCGCCGAGCACGGAAGGGATGGCGTGATGCAGTTCGGGACGCCCCTCGGCGCCTGCCTCGCGGGCGAGGAGGGTGGTGGCGATCGTGCGGTCGCGGCCGTTCTGACGGCGCTCGCCGCCGTGGCGGCCGAGACCAGCGCCCTCCTCCGGACCGTCCGGCCCGAGAGCGGATCCGGCCCGAACGGCCTCGAGGGGGCGGTGCGGGCGCGCTTCACCGCGGCCCTGCGCGACACGCCGACGGCGCTCCTCGCCTTGCGGGAGGCGGAGGGCGCGGAGGTGCTCGACCCGGGCGGCGCCCTCGCCGTCGCCCTCGCCCCTCTCGACGGGGCGGACACCCTCGACGGCAACATGCCCGCCGGCACCATCTTCTCGTTGCGACCGGCCGCGGACGGCGAGGCCTTCCGCCAGCCGGGGCGCCGGCAGCTGGCCGCCGGGTTCGTCACCTACGGCCCGCGCACCGACCTCGCCCTGACCTGGGGCGGCGTCGCCCGGATCTTCACCCTCGACCCGGCCTCGGGCGTGTTCCACCTCAGCCGCGACGCGGTGGCGATCCCGCCGACGAGCCCGCTCTACGGGATCGACGCCGCCAATGCCCGCTTCTGGGAGGCGCCGATGCGCGCCTTCGTGGACGATTGCCTGCGCGGCCTCGACGGACCGCGGGGGCAGGACTTCGCCATGGCCTGGTGCGCCTCCCTCGCCGCGGGTGCCCACCGCGTCCTGTCACGGGGCGGCGTGCAGATGATGCCGGCCGAGAGCCGCCGCGGCCGGGCCAACGGCCCCACCCGCCTCGTGCACGAGGCCGCGGCCATCGCTCTCGTCATGGAGGCGGCGGGGGGCGCCGCGACGGATGGGCGCGACTCCCCGATCCTCGACCGCGCGGCCCTCGACTTGCACCAGCGCACGCCCTTCGTGTTCGGCTCGGCCGAGGAGGTCGCCTGCGTCGGCAAGTACCACGACGGCCGCCGCCACACCGGGGCCCGCTCGCCGCTCTTCGGCCAGCGCGGCCTGCTGCGCGCCTGAGGCGCTCCCCCTGAGGCGGGATGTCTGGACCTTTGGTGCGGTCGCGTTTTGCCTGCCGAACCGGCATCCATAGGATCGGGATTCCCGCAACGGGACTGGCTGCACGATGTCCGCTCTCCACCCGATCATCTCGGTGACGGGCTCCTCGGGAGCCGGCACCACGTCGGTGCGCAACACCTTCGAGCAGATCTTCCGGCGCGAGAGCGTCACGGCGGTCTATATCGAGGGCGACGCCTTCCACTCCATGGACCGCGCCACCATGCGCAAGGCCATGGCCGCGGAACCGACGCTGAGCCATTTCGGCGAGCGGGCGAACCTGCTCGCCGAACTCGAAGCCGTCTTCCGCTCCTACGCCGAATCCGGCCGCGGGCGCACCCGCCACTACATCCACGACCGCAGCGATGCCGAGCGCTGGGGCGGCGCGCCCGGCACCTTCTCGGCCTGGGAGGAGTTCGCCGAGGAATCCGACCTGCTCTTCTACGAGGGCCTGCACGGCGCCGTGCACAACGAGCGCCTCAACATCGCGCAATACGCCGACCTCAAGATCGGCGTGGTGCCGGTGATCAACCTCGAATGGATCCAGAAGCTGCACCGGGACCGGGCGACGCGGGGCTATTCCACCGAGGCGGTCACCGACGTGATCCTGCGCCGGATGCCCGACTACGTGAACGTCATCTGCCCGCAATTCACCAACACGGACATCAACTTCCAGCGCATCCCGACGGTCGACACCTCGAACCCCTTCATCGCCCGCTGGATCCCGACCGCCGACGAATCGATGGTGGTGATCCGCTTCCGCGACCCCAAGGGCATCGACTTCCCCTACCTGATCTCGATGATCGCCGGCAGCTTCATGTCGCGGGCCAATTCCGTCGTCATCCCGGGCGGCAAGCTCGACCTCGCCATGCAGCTCATCCTGACGCCGATGATCCTCCAGCTCGTGGAGCGCCGCCGGCGATTGCTCTAGCGGCCACATAGCGGCCCCGGCCCCGATTTGCCGGCTCCCCAGCCGGCCGGCCCCGCGCTATAGACCAAGGTCCAAAGGATGACCGCGCGGTGCTCAAGGCTCTCATCTTCGACGTGGACGGCACGCTGGCCGAGACCGAGCCCCTGCACCGGGAATCGTTCAACCTCGCCTTCGCGCGCCACGGGCTCCCCTTCTCCTGGGACGAGGCGCTCTATGCCGACCTGCTCCAGGTGACGGGCGGCAAGGAGCGGCTGCGGCACTACCTCGCCCGCTACCGGCCGCCGGGCATCGACGGCATCGGCCCGCTCCTGCCGGAGATCTACGCCGCCAAGACCCGGGCCTACGGGGAGCTGGTGGCGCAGGGGCGGCTCGTCGCCCGGCCGGGCGTCCTGCGGCTCGTCGCGGAGGCGAAGGCCGCGGGCCTGCGTCTCGCCATCGCGACGACGAGCCATCCCGACAACGTCGCGGCCCTCATCGCCGCCCTGTTCCCGGCGGAGGACCGGCCGTTCGACCTCGTGGCGGCGGGGGACGCCGTCGCGGACAAGAAGCCGGCCCCGGCGATCTACGCGCTCGCCCTCGACCGGCTCGGCATCGCGGCGGCGGAGGCGGTCGCCTTCGAGGATTCGGCGAACGGCCTGAAGGCTGCGCGGGGGGCCGGCCTGCCGGTCGTGGCGACGCCGAGCCGGTCGCTCCCGGCGGACGATCTCGGCGAGGCGTCGGCGGTCGTCTCCGACCTCGGCGAGCCGGGATGCCCGCACCGGCTCCTCGCGGGCGAGCCCTGGCCGCACGGCATGGTCTCCGTCGCTGCCTTGCGGACGTGGCACGGGCGCTGGGCCGCCGCTTGTCCTGCCGGAGGGATGGCGTAAGACTCCGGCTTCCGCGACGGCGGGACGGGTACGGCTTGGTGGATTCCCTCGATGTCGGGTGAGTGGTCGAACCGGGACGTGACGGAATCCGGGCGCGCGGAGCTGCCCTACCGGCTCCGGCAGCAGGGTTTCCTCGGCTCCCTCACGCGGATGCTTCTCCAGAGCCGCGATTTCGGTGCCTTTCTCCAGCGGGCGAGCGATGCGGCGGCCGAGGGTCTCGGCGCGCCCTGCGCGCATGTCCTCGAGTATCGCCCGCACGATCACGATTTCCTGATCAAGGCCGCGACCGGCTGGCCCGACGTCATCCTCGGGGCGAGTTGTCCGGCGGCGGACGAGGCGGCCCCCGCGGCCTACGCCTTCCGCACCGGGGCGGGGGTGCTCGCCAACGGCCTGCCCGACACCGCGCGCTTCCGCCTGCCCGACCCCTTCGGGGGAGCGGGCATCCGCCACGCGGTCAACGTGCCGATCGTGCTCGGGGAGGATGGCCGGCGCGCCTACGGGGTGCTGGAGGTCTGCGGCCGGGAGGATCCGGGCTTCGACCGGGCCGATCAGGACTTCCTGGCGGGCCTCGCCGGGCTGATCGGCCTCGGGGTGGAGCGGGCCCAGGCCGACCTGCGCCTGCGCGACGCCCTCGACCACCAGGCGCTCCTCGCCCGCGAGATGAGCCACCGGGTGAAGAACAGCCTCGGCGTCGTGGCGGGCCTGCTGCGCCTGCAATCGCGCGACACCCACTCGGAGGAGGTGCGCTACGCCCTGGAGGATGCGGGCGCGCGCATCGCCACGGTGGCGCAGGTGCACGACCATCTCTGGCGCGGGCTGCACGTGGGCACGGTCGAGGTCTCGGGCTTCGTCCGCGAGCTCGTGAGCAAGCTGCAGGAGGCCGCGCCCGGCCACCCGCTGCATTGCGAGGCCGATCCGCGGGTGATCGCCGCCGATCAGGCGATCCCGATCGGCCTGATGGTCAACGAACTCGTCACCAACGCGGTCAAGTACGCCTATCCGGGCGGCACCGGCCCGGTCCATGTCCGCGTCGCCGTGCGCGGCGACCGGCTGCGCGTCGACGTGTCGGACAACGGTGTCGGCCTGCCCCCGGGCTTCGACGTGCATTCCCGCCAGCGCAGCCTCGGGCTCAAGATCATCAACAATCTCACCCGCCAGCTCGACGGCCGGCTGACCGCCGAGCCGAACAACCCGGGCGCCCGCTTCGTTCTGGACATGCCCCTCGACTGACGGCCTTCGCCGCCGGAACACCGGAAAACTGCCTCTCAGGCAGGCAGGCTGCCCGCCAATATGTCTATACAATTGAGGGCGCCGCCGCTACGAAAGGTCGGCGCGCCTTGGCGGCGATGGGGCAGCAGGAGGACGGGATGAGAGCGGCTGCGATCGGGATGGGCCTCGCCGCGATGCTGACGGCACCGGCCTTCGCGCAGGACACCAAGGTGACGATCGGCATGAGCGGCTGGACGGGCTTCGCCCCGCTCACCCTCGCCAAGGATTCCGGCATCTTCCAGAAGAACGGCCTCGACGTCACCATCAAGAAGATCCCGCAGGCCAGCCGCCACCTCGCCATCCGCTCGGGCGACGTGCAATGCGCGGCGACCACCGTCGAGACCTGGGTGGTGTGGAACGCCAACGGCGTGCCGACCAAGCAGATCTTCCAGCTCGACAAGTCCTACGGCGCGGACGGCATGGTCGTGCGCAACGACGTCGCCGCGATCAAGGACCTCAAGGGCAAGACCGTCGCCGCCTCCGTGCCCGGCACCGCGCCCTACTTCACCCTGGCCTGGATGCTCAAGCAGAACGGCCTGTCCCTGAAGGACGTGAAGGTGGTCAACCTGGAGCCCGGCCCGGCCGCCCAGGCCTTCGTGGCCGGCCAGAACGACGCGGCGGTGACCTACGAACCCTACCTCTCCACGGTCCGGGCCGCCCCGCAATCGGGCAAGATCATCGCCACCACCCTCGATTACCCGATCATCATGGACACGTTCGGCTGCACGCCGGACTTCCTGAACCAGAACCCGAAGGCCGCCAAGGCCCTCGCCGACAGCTACTTCGAGGCCCTCGACCTCATCGCCAGGGACCAGGCCAAGGCGTTCGAGATCATGGGCGCCGACGTCAAGCAGACCGGAGAGGCCTTCGCCGCCTCGGCGAAGTTCCTGCGCTGGCAGGACCGCGCCGCCAACAAGGCGTTCTTCGCGGGCGACTTGCAGAAGTTCTCGAACGAGGCGGCCGACCTGCTGCTCGAGATCGGCATCATCAAGCAGAAGCCGGATATCGACGCGCTGGCGGATTCCCGCTTCATCCAGTGAGCGGCATGCGTCCGCTCCAGCCGGTCGGCCGCGCCCCGCGCGCGGCCCTCGGGATCGGGTTCTTCGTCCTGTTCGTGCTGGCCTGGGCCGTCGCGACGCTGGGCGGCTTCGTGCCCGCGACCTTCCTGGCCGACCCGCTCACCATGCTGCAGGACGGCTGGCTCCTGCTCACGCGGTTCGGCTTCCTGTCGGATATCGGCGTCACGGTCTGGCGCGTGGTCGGCGGCTTCGTCCTCGCCGCGGCGGTCGCGGTGCCGCTCGGGATCCTGATGGGCGCCTACAAGCCCATCGAGGCGTTCTTCGAGCCCTTCGTCTCCTTCGCCCGCTACCTGCCGGCCTCGGCCTTCGTGCCGCTCCTGATCCTGTGGGCGGGGATCGGCGAGATGCAGAAGCTCCTCGTCATCTTTATCGGCTCGGTGTTCCAGATCGTGCTGATGGTGGCGGTCTCGGTGGGCCAGGTGCGGCGCGACCTCGTGGAGGCCGCCTACACGCTCGGCGCGAGCGACGCCGGCATCATCCGCCGGGTGCTGATCCCGGCCACCGCCCCCGACATCGCCGAGATCCTGCGCCTCGTGCTCGGCTGGGCCTGGACCTACGTCATCGTCGCCGAGCTGATCGGCTCCTCCTCGGGCATCGGGCACATGATCATCGAGAGCCAGGCGCTGCTGGCGACGGGCCAGATCATCTTCGGCATCATCGTCATCGGGCTGATCGGGCTCGCCTCGGATTTCCTGTTCAAGGCGGTCAACCGGCAGCTCTTCCGGTGGAAGCTCGCGTGAGCGCCCCCGCCGCCGTCGCGATCGAGGGCGTGTCGCGGGTCTTCCCCGGCATGGGCGGGCGCTCGCCCCTGCGCGCCCTCGACCCCACCGACCTCACGGTCGCGGCCAACGACTTCATCACCATCCTGGGGCCGTCGGGCTGCGGGAAGTCGACGCTCCTGCGCATCGTCGCCGGGCTCGACACGCCGAGCGCAGGCCGGGTCCTGGTCGGGGGCAGGGAGGTGCGCCGGGCCGGGCCGGACCGGGGCATGGTGTTCCAGTCCTACACCCTGTTCCCCTGGCTCACCGTGGCCGAGAACATCGCCTTCGGCCTGCGCGAGCGCAGCGTGCCCGTCGCCGAGCGCCGGGAGATCGTGGCCGCCTATATCGACAAGGTGGGCCTGCGCGGCTTCGAGGGGCACTACCCCAAGCAGCTCTCGGGAGGCATGCAGCAGCGCACGGCCATCGCCCGAGCGCTGGCCAACGACCCGGCGATCCTGCTCCTCGACGAGCCCTTCGGCGCCCTCGACAACCAGACCCGCGGCCTGATGCAGGAACTGCTCCTCGGCATCTGGGAGCGCGAGCGCAAGACCGTGATCTTCGTCACCCACGACATCGAGGAGGCGGTGTTCATGGCCTCCCGGGTGGTGGTGATGACCGCCCGCCCCGGACGCATCAAGGCCGACGTCCCGGTCGACCTCGCGCATCCGCGCCACTACACCGTGAAGACGAGCCCCGCCTTCTCGGACCTCAAGGCCCGGTTGACGGAGGAAATCCGCAGCGAGGCCGTGCTGGCCGCGCAGGAGCATTAGACAGGGAGGTCGTCATGGGGATCGCCGCGGAGGGCATCGTGGTGGTGGGCGCCGGACAGGGCGGCTTCCAGCTCGGCGCCTCCCTGCGCGAGGGCGGCTATCACGGCCCGGTGACGCTGATCGGCGACGAGCCGGGCCTGCCCTACGGGCGCCCGCCGCTCTCGAAGGCCTACCTGACCGGCAGGACCGATGCGGCGGGCCTGCTGCTGCGCCCGCCGGCCTACTACGCCGAGCACGCCATCACGGTCCGCTCCGGCGAGCGCGTGACGGCGATCGACCGGGCGGCGCAGCGGGTCACCCTCGCCTCGGGCGAGGCCCTGCCCTTCGCGCATCTCGTGCTCGCGACCGGCACGCGCAACCGCCCCCTGCCGGTGCCGGGCGCCGACCTGCCGGGCGTCCACCAGCTGCGCAGCCTCGCGGAGGCCGACGCGCTGAAGGCCGCCCTCGACGGGGTCGCGCGGGTGGCGGTGGTGGGGGCCGGCTTCATCGGGCTCGAATTCGCCGCCGTCTGCGCCGGCAAGGGCATCGCCGTCACGGTGATCGAGGGGCTCGACCGGGCGCTCGCCCGCGCGCTCTCCGCCACCATGGCGGGCGCGATGACGGAGGCGCAGGCGGCAGCGGGGGTGCGCTTCCTGTTCGGGGCGCAGGTGGAGGCGATCGCCGGCCGCGAGCGGGCGACCGGGGTGGTCGTCCGGGGCGGCGAGACGGTCCCGGCCGATCTCGTCCTCGTCGGCATCGGCGTCCTGCCGAACCAGGACCTCGCCGAGGCGGCCGGCCTCGCCGTGGGCAACGGCATCGCGGCCGACGCGATGCTGGCGACGACCGATCCGGCGATCTCCGCGATCGGCGACTGCGCGGCCCATCCCTCCCCCCACGCGGACGGCGCGCGCGTGCGGATCGAATCGGTCCAGAACGCGGTCGACGGCGCGCGCTGCGTGGCGGCCCGCCTCACCGGCCGGCCCGCCGCCTACACGGCGGTGCCGTGGTTCTGGAGCGACCAGGGCTCCCTGAAGCTCCAGATCGCCGGGTTGAGCACCCCCGCCGACGACGCCGTGACACGCGGCACGCCGGGCTCGGGCTTCTCGGTCTTCCGCTACCGGAACGGCCGGCTCAGCGCCGTCGAATCCCTCAACCGGCCGGCCGACCACATGATCGCCCGGCGCCTCCTGCAGGCGGGTCTCAGCCCGACGCCCGCGGAGGCCGCCGATCCCGGCTTCGACCTCAAGGCCTTCGCGCTCTCGGCCGCCTGATACGGTTTCCGGACGATCACTTTCGGAAACCGGATCACGAGCCCGCGCGGCGCCTGAGCGAGGCCGGTTTCCGCATCGCGAAGCGATCATCCGGAAACCGTATGAGACGCCTCAGCTCGTTCCGTCGTCGTTCTCGGTGGTGAGTTCGCGCGGGTGGATGCCGTCGTTCACCGGGGCGCTGCCGCGCAGGCGCGCGCCGGGCTCCGGCCCCTCCGTGAAGGTCACGCCGGCGGCGATCAGGGCGCCGCGGAGCGCATCCCGCTGCCCGCGCCCCGGCGGGTAGGTTCCCGACTCGAAGCTGCGGATCGCCGCCGCGTCGACGTTGGCGCGCAGGGCGAGATCCGCCTCCGACCATCCGAGCAGATCCCTCGCCCGCCGCACCTGCCCTGCCGTGATGTCGCTGCCGCCGTTCACCGTTCACCCCTTCGCCTGTCAGCCCCGGACGGGCGTCTCCGCCCGCGGCGCTTCACCCAGGCTAACGGCGGGACGGGCCATTCGTTGCCTTACGGCCAAGCTTTCGCCGGCTCACGCCACCGTACAGCCAAGCTCGCTGCAAAAATACAACAGTCATCGACGAGTCTCGACTTCTCCCCGACGCGCGCGAATGCGCGCCCGGCCGGAGGGTTGCACGGCTCCGCTCGCCTCACTAAGGTCCGCCGCAACAGCAAGGCTCGATGGGGCAACCAATGATGGCGATACGGATGGCGGCCGCGGCCGGTGCCGTCGCGCTCGTGGCTTTTGCCACTCAGGCGTCGGCGCAGTCGATGCTCGGCTACGGTCAGAAGAACCGCGACAAGCAGGAGCAGAAGCAGTACATCCCGGCGGCCAAGGCGCAGGAGAAGATCTTCCCGCTCGATTCCACCTGGACGGCGGTGAGCCTGAACGGCAAGCCCTTCTCGGGCGGCGACCGTCCGAGCTTCATCATCGACAAGCAGTACCGCGCGCGCGGCTTCGGCGGCTGCAACACCTTCGCGGCGACGGCCTTTCCGCTGAAGGAGCAGCACCTCGCGGTGGGTCCGCTCGCCATCACCAAGAAGTCCTGCGACAAGGCCCTGAGCGCGGCCGAGATGCAGTTCCTCTCGGCGTTCCGCACCTCGGGGCAGTGGGACATGGTCGGCTCGCAGCTTGTCATCAAGTCCCAGGCCGGCGAGCTGCGCTTCGACCGCTCGCTCTGACCGATCGATCCGGTCGATCGACCAGCGGATCCGCCCGGCGGGTCCGCTTTTTTCGTTCGAGCCGGATGAAGAACGGCCGCGATTCGCGTCTCGCGCGCGAATCCGCGGCGTTCGCGCATGGAATGCCGATTGTCCCTCGCCCGCGGCTGCTCTAAGGCGGCAGCGATCTGTCCAAGAAGACCGGCGCCCTGTCCGCGGTGCGGCTCGCGGAGGGAGGCGGCGCGCGGCCAGACGGTGCAAGGGAGGCACGAGATGCGGGTGCTGATGAGAGGTTTGATGGCCGCGGCCCTGATGGCCGGAGCCGTCGTGGGCGCGCAGGCGCAGGACAAGGCGCCGGTGAAGGTCGGGGCCATCGAGATCCTGACCGGCCCCAACAGCCGTTACGGGATCGCGATCCAGCGCGGCTTCGATCTCGCCCTGGCCGAGATCAACAAGAACGGCGGCGTGCTGGGCGGCCGGCCGCTCGCCCTCGCCTACGAGGACTCGGCGGGCGCCAAGGAGCAGGCGCTCAACGCCGCCCGCAAGCTCATCGGCCGCGACAAGGTTCCGCTGATCCTCGGGCCCACCCTCTCGAACGAGATGTTCGCCGCCGGCCCCGTCGCCAACGAGCGCAAGGTTCCGATCGTCGGCACCTCGACCACGGCGAACGGCATCACGGCCATCGGTCCCTACGTGTTCCGCACCTCCCTGCCGGAGGCGGATGTCATCCCGGTGACGCTGCGGACCGCCAAGGAGAAGTTCAACGTCAAGCGCGTCGCCGTGATGTACGGCAACGACGACGCCTTCACCAAGTCGGCCTACGACGTGATGAAGGGCGCGCTCGCGACGCTCGGCATCGAGGTCCTCACCACCGAGACCTTCGGCTCCAAGGATTCCGACTTCTCGGCCCAGCTCACCAAGATCAAGGGTCTGAACCCGGACGCAATCGTGCTCTCGGCCCTGGTCGAGGCGGCGTCCGGCATCGCCCTCCAGGCCCGCCAGCTCGGCATCGACCCGAAGGTGTTCATCATCGGCGGCAACGGCCTGAACTCGCCGAAGCTCGGCGAGATCGCCGGCACGGCGGCGGACGGCACCATCGTCGGCAGCCCCTGGTTCATCGGCAAGAAGGACCCGGCGAACCAGTCCTTCGTGACCGCCTTCCGCGAGAAGTACGGCGATAGCCCCGACCAGTTCGCCGCCCAGGCCTACGACACCCTGTTCATCGTCGCGAAGGCGATCGACGCGGCCGGCGCGCCGGAATCCGAGAAGATCAAGGACGCGCTGATCAAGGTGAAGCACACGGGCGTGATGGGTCCGTTCTCGTTCTCCGAGAGCCGCGACCCGGCCGACACCTCGGGCGTCGTCGTGCTCACCATGAAGGGCGGCAAGTTCCAGCTTCTGGAATAGGCCCGGCGCGTCGGGGGCGCGCGGGCCACCCTCGACGCGCGCCTCCCGAGGGCCTCGCCGGCTCTCATCCGCACGGGATGCGGGAAAAGCGTGAGGGAGCAGAGATGGCCGCAGAAGCGCCGAACCCCTGGGCCCGGCGTGGGGAAATCCGTTTCGATCCGGGCCGGCAGCTTGAAGTCCGGCGCGGTTCCCCCTCTCCCGGGTGGGAGAGGGGCCGGGGGATCGAAGATCCCGCGCCCGCCCGCAGCACCAGCCCCACAACCCCCAGTCCTCCCCATGCTTGAGCAGCAGCTCGTCAACGGCGTCGTCCTCGGGGCGACCTACGCGCTCTTCGCCCTCGGCTTCACGCTGATGTTCGGCGTCATGGGCGTGATCAACCTGACCTACGGCGTCTACTTCGCCATCGGGGCCTTCGCGGCCCTGTGGTCGACGCAGAGCCTCAACCTCGGCATCGTGGCCGCCCTGCCGGTGGGCGCCGTGGTCGCGGGCCTGATCGCGGTGGCGATCGACACCCTGCTGCTCACCCGCCTGCGCAAGACCAAGGCGCCGGAACTCGCCTCGCTGATGGTGACGCTGGGCGCGACGCTGTTCCTCTATGCGGGCCTCGCCGCCTCGCTCGGCACCGAGATCCGCCGCTTCCCGGCGGCGGTGTTCGACGGCGGCGCCTTCAGCCTCGGCGCCGTGCGCATCGGCACCACCCAGCTCCTGATCGTGGGCGCGGCCCTCGCCTTCGTGGCCGCCCTGATGGCGCTGGTGCGCGGCTCGCGCCTCGGCCTCGCCATCCGGGCGGTGGCCGAGAACCCGGACGCGGCGGCGCTGATGGGCATCAACGGCGGGCTGATGCTGCGCGTCGTCTCCTTCCTGTCCGGCGCCATCGGCGGCGCGGCGGGGGTGCTGGTCGGGCTCAACTTCAACGCCATCCAGCCCTTCATGGGCGAGCACATGATGCTGCGCGGCTTCGCGGTGATCATCGTGGGCGGCCTCGGGGACCTGCGCGGGGCGCTGCTCGCCGGCCTGATCCTCGGCTTCGCCGAAGTGCTCACCGCCGCCTACCTGTCCTCGACCTTCAAGGACCTCACCGCCTTCGCGCTCCTCGTCGCCACCCTGTGGTTCCGCCCGCTCGGCCTGTTCGGCCGCGCCGCCGCCAAGCGAGCCTGACCGCCATGTGGGAGGCCCTCGACGACTTCTACTGGACCTATCAGAGCCTCATCCACGGCATCGGGGTGAACGGGCTGCTCGCCCTCTCGATCTACGTGGTGCTGGCGGTGGGCCAGCTCTCCCTGGGCCAAGCGGCCTTCATGGGGGTGGGCGCCTATACGGGGGCGCTGCTCACCGTGAAGTTCGGCACGCCCTTCGCGGTCTCGATGGCCGCCGCCGCCCTGGTCCCGGCCCTGATCGCCCTCGTGGTCGGCGGGCCGACGCTGCGGCTCACCGGGGTCTACCTCGCCATCGCCACGATCGGGCTCGGCGAGATCACCCGCATCGTCTTCCTGAACTGGGACTATGCGGGCGGGGCGCTCGGCCTCTCCAGCATCCCCGAGAAGGGCGGCGTGGGCGCGATCTACGGCACCCTCGCGGTGGTGCTCGTCGGCCTCGTCCTGGTGGCGCGCTCGCGGGTCGGGCGGGCCATGGAGGCGATGCGCGAGGACGAGGCGGCGGCCGGCGTGATGGGGGTGAACCTGCCGCGCTACCGCATGACCGCCCTCGTGGTCTCGTCGGCGCTGGCCGGCATCGCCGGCTGCCTGTCGGCCCACGTCTCCTCCTTCATCGGACCCAACGAGTACGGTTTCGAGACGGCCGTGACGATCCTCAGCTACGCGCTCCTCGGCGGCATCGGCTCGCCGGCGGCGCCCGTCCTCGGTGCCGCGATCCTCACCCTGCTGCCGGAGGTGCTGCGCCCGCTCGCGGATTTCCGGCTCATGGTGAACGGTCTCATCATCGTGATCGCGGTCCTGTTCATGCCGCGGGGCATCCTGCCCTGGCGCATCGCCCGGACGGGGACCCGATGAGCGCCCCCCTCCTCGCCGCCGAAGGCCTGACCCGGCGCTTCCAGGGCCTGCTCGCCGTCGACAGCGTCGACATCGCCGTGCGCGAGGGCACCGTCCACGGCCTCATCGGCCCGAACGGCGCCGGCAAGACCACCCTGTTCAACCTGCTCTCCGGCGTGCTCGCCCCCACGGCGGGCAGCGTGCGTCTCGACGGCCGCTCCCTCGACGGCCTGCCGCCCTACCGGCGCACGGCGCTCGGGCTCGCCCGCACCTTCCAGAACATCCGCATCTTCTCCGAGATGACGGTGCTGGAGAACGTGATGACGGGGATGCATGCGCGCCTCTCCTCCGGGCTCGGCATCCTGCTGCGCACGCCGGGTTTCCGGGCGGAGGAGCGGGCCGCCAAGGCGCGCGCCCGCGATCTCCTCGCCTTCGTCGGCCTCACGGAAGCGGCGGAGCGGCGCGCCGGCAGCCTGCCCTACGGCGACCAGCGCCGGCTCGAGATCGCCCGGGCGCTGGCCTGCGAGCCGCGCCTCGTCCTCCTCGACGAGCCGGCGGCCGGCATGAACCCGGCCGAGACCCACGCCCTCCTCGGCCTGCTGCGGCGGCTGCGCGACGAGCGCGGCCTCACCCTGCTCCTCGTCGAGCACGACATGCCCCTCGTCATGAGCCTGTGCGACCGCCTCACCGTGCTGAATTTCGGCCGCCGCATCGCGGACGGCACCCCCGCCGAGGTGCGCGCCCACCCGGCCGTGATCGAGGCCTATCTCGGCACCAAGGCGGCGGCCCCGCAGGGAGCGGCCTCGTGAGCGCCCTCCTCACCGTCAGGGGCCTGCGCCTCGGCTACGGCCGGGCCGACGTGGTCCACGGGCTCGATCTCACGGTGCCCCGGGGCCGGATCGTCTCGCTGATCGGCTCGAACGGGGCGGGCAAGACCACGATCCTGCGGGGCCTCTCGGGCCTCCTGAAGCCGCGCGGCGGCGAGATCCTGTGGGGCGACGGCGCGGAGGCGGACATCGCCGGCGAGGCCGCCTACCGCATCGCCCGGCGCGGCATCGTGCAGGTGCCGGAGGGGCGGCAGGTCTTCGCCAACATGACGGTGGCGGAGAATCTGCGGCTCGGCGGCTATCGTGTGAGCAACGCGGAGGCCGCGCAGCGCCAGGAGGCCGTGGTGGCGCGCTTCCCGCGCCTCGGCGAGCGCCTCTCCCAGCAGGCCGGCTACCTCTCGGGGGGCGAGCAGCAGATGCTCGCCATGGGCCGCGCCCTGATGGCCGACCCGAAGCTCCTCCTCCTCGACGAGCCCTCGATGGGCCTCGCCCCCCTCATCGTGGAGGAGATCTTCGCCATCATCGCCGCCCTGCGCGAAGAGGGCCGGACGATCCTCCTGGTGGAGCAGAATGCCGGCGCGGCGCTCGCCATCGCGGACGATGCCTACGTGCTGGAGACCGGCCGCGTCCGCCTCCAGGGCCCCGCCGCCGAGGTGGCCCGCAACCCGGACGTGGCGGCGGCCTATCTGGGCATCTGAAGCCGGGCAGGACCGGCGCGCCCGCCGGGGCACGATCCCGGTCCCATCGCTCCCGCGATGACGCCGCGCGGCGCGACGCTGATCCAGCTCTCCCCCCTTCCGGGCCCGTTCGGGCCTGCGCGCATGGAGCGAGAGCGGAATGCGGCCGGGGACCCAGCGCGGGACGTCGCGAAGCGACCGCTTGTCGTCACCGGTGCTGGAATGATGGGCCGCTTGGCGGCAACTCCTCTCGTCGAATCCCGGATCTCCCTCCGCTGACGCTTCCGTCGTCCGGGACAGGGGAACGCTCACAGGAAGGGTCTCCGGGCCATCGGCAGACAACATCGGCCGGATGTCATACGGTTTCCGGATGATCGCTTCGCGATGCGGAAACCGGCCTCGCTCAGGCGCCGCGCGGGCTCGTGATACGGTTTCCGAAAGTGATCGTCCGGAAACCGTATCACGCGCTCAATCCGGCACGGCCCGAGTCGTCGCGGGCGCCACCATCGACCTCAGGGCCCTATCAACCTCCCGTTTACGACGCCGGCAATCCTCGCGGCGCGATTCACCGACCCTTCACCCTGCCGGCCTCTGATGGGGGCCCAGAAACGTGGACCCGCGACGGTCGCTTCGGCCGAGACACGCGGGCAGGGATGGCAGAATGCAACAGGGTCGGACGCCTGGAGCGGCGGCGCGCGAGGACGCGCCGCCGCTCCTCAAACGACGCGGGATCCGCCACGGGCGCTACGGCGCCGCGCCGGCCTTCGACGGGACGGCGCTCGTGGCCGCCGCCCTCGGACCAATGGTCGGAACCGGGCTCCTCGCCCTGGTCGGCTTCGCCGCCCGCGCGGCGCTCTGACCCGGCCGCTTGCCAGGGACGGGGTCGCGCCGCACCTTGATCGGTGATGATGCGCCGCCACGTCCCGATCACCCTCGCGGCCCTGCTCGCCCTGCTGGCGGCGGGGCTGCTCGCCTATCAATGGGCGTGGCTGCCGAGCACCCTGCGCGTCGCGGTCGGCCCGCCGGGCGGCGAGGACACGAGGATGATCGGGGCCATCGCCCAATCGCTCACCCGCAACCACGAGGACGTGCGCCTGCGGGTCGTGCCGACGAGCGGCACCGCGGAGAGCGCGGCCGTGGCGGAGCGCGAGAAGGCCGACCTGGCGGTGGTCCGCTCCGATGTCGGCATCCCGGCCTCCACCCAGACGGTGGCGATCCTCCACCGCGACGCCGCGGTGCTGATGACCGCCGATCCCGCCCTCACCACGGTGCCGGACCTCAACGGCCGGCGGGTCGGCGTGGTGCGGCCGCAGGTCGGCAACGCGAAGCTCCTCGACACCCTGCTCGAACAATACGAATTGCCCCCCGGCAGCGTCGCCGTCGTGCCCCTCGGCCACGGCGACGACGCGGGCCGGGCGCTGAAGGAGGGCCAGGCCGATGCCGTGTTCGTGGTCGCGCCCCTCACCGGGCCGACCATGCGCGAGGCCGTCGCCAGCATCGCCCGGGCGGGCCTGCAGCTCGGCTTCATCCCGGTGGGCGAGGCGGCGGCGATCGTGCGGCGCTCCCCCGTCCTCGAAGCGGTGGAGATCGGGCGCGGCACCTTCGGCGGCACGCCGCCGCGGCCGGCCGAGGCCTTCACCACGATCGGCGTCAGCCACCGGCTGGTCGCCCAGGCGAAACTGCCGGATTCCACCGTCTCGGAGCTGACGCGCCTGATCTTCGTGACGCGGCCGGGCCTCGTCGGCGAGGTGCCGCTCGCCAACCAGATCGAGGCGCCCGAGACCGCCAAGGGCGCCTCGCTGCCCCTGCATCCGGGGGCCGAGGCCTATTACGACGGCGAGATCGAGACCTTCTTCGAGCGCTACGGCGACTGGTTCTACCTCCTCGTCATGTGCCTCTCGATCCTGGGCTCGGCCGCCGCGACCCTGGTCTCGCGGGCGGCGAACCGCTCGCGCGCCCGCGACATGGAACTGCTGCGCCAGCTCCTCGCCATCGTGCGGGCGACCCGGGACGTGGAGGACGAGGACGAATTGTTCGACCTGGAGCACAAGGCCGACGAGATCCTGGCCGCCGCCCTCGCCCGGGCGGGCACGGGGGCGATCGACAATGCGGGCGTCGCCGCCTTCACCCTCGGCCTCGATCAGGCCCGCCGGGCCATCGCCGAGCGGCGGGCGCTGATCCAGAGCGGCCACGTCCATCCGGCCGGCCCTTCGGAAAGCTGGGCCGCCGAATAGGACGTTTGGTCCCTATTGCGGTTGGGCGCCGCACCTTATATTGCAACGCAACAGCTTTCCCCGCCCGTCCTGTCCGGTCGCGCTTCGCGGCCCGCGGCAGGCCGGGCGATTTTTGCTTCGGACCCCCTATGAAGCTGCGCAACATCGCCATCATCGCCCACGTCGATCACGGGAAAACCACCCTGGTCGACAAGCTCCTGCAGCAATCCGGGGCCTTCCGCGAGAACCAGCGCGTCGAAGAGCGCGTGATGGATTCCAACGACCTGGAGAAGGAGCGTGGCATCACGATCCTGGCCAAGGTGACCTCCGTCGTCTGGAAGGACACCCGGGTCAACATCGTGGACACCCCCGGCCACGCGGATTTCGGCGGTGAGGTCGAGCGCATCCTGTCGATGGTCGACGGCGTGATCGTGCTCGTCGACGCGGCCGAGGGGCCGATGCCGCAGACCAAGTTCGTGGTCTCGAAGGCGCTCAAGATCGGCCTGCGCCCGATCGTCGCGATCAACAAGGTCGACCGGCCCGACGCCCGCATCGACGAGGTGGTCAACGAGGTCTTCGACCTGTTCGCCGCCCTCGACGCCACCGACGAGCAGCTCGACTTCCCGATCCTGTACGGCTCGGGCCGCAACGGCTGGATGGCGAACTCCCCCGAAGGCCCGCAGGACGGCATGGCGCCGCTCTTCGACCTCGTGCTCCAGCACGTGCCGGAGCCGCGGACCGAGGAGGGTGCGTTCAGCATGCTCGGCACGCTGCTCGAAGCCAACCCGTTCCTCGGCCGCATCGTCACCGGGCGCATCGCTTCGGGCACGGTGAAGCCGAACCAGTCGATCAAGGTCCTCGACCGCACCGGCAAGGTGGTGGAGACGGGCCGCGTCTCGAAGATCCTGGCCTTCCGCGGCCTGGAGCGCCAGCCGATCGAGGTCGGCGAGGCGGGCGACATCGTGTCGATCGCGGGCCTCACCAAGGGCACGGTGTCGGACACCTTCTGCGATCCCCAGGTCGAGACGCCGATCCAGGCCCAGCCGATCGATCCGCCGACCGTGACGATGTCCTTCATCGTCAACGACTCGCCGCTGGCCGGCACCGAGGGCGACAAGGTCACGAGCCGCATGATCCGCGACCGCCTGTTCAAGGAGGCCGAGGGCAACATCACGCTCAAGATCGAGGAGGCGGCGGACAAGGACTCGTTCTACGTCTCGGGCCGCGGTGAGTTGCAGCTCTCGATCCTGATCGAGACCATGCGCCGCGAGGGCTTCGAGATTGCCGTGTCGCGTCCCCGCGTCGTGTTCGAGAAGGACGAGGACGGCAACCTGCTCGAGCCGATCGAGGAGGTGGTGATCGACGTGGACGAGGAGCACTCGGGCGTCGTGGTGCAGAAGATGTCCGAGCGCAAGGGCGACATGCTGGAGATGCGCCCGTCGGGCGGCAACCGGCTGCGCCTCGTCTTCCACGCCCCGACCCGCGGCCTGATCGGCTACCAGAGCGAGCTGCTGACGGACACCCGCGGCACCGCGATCATGAACCGGCTGTTCAAGGCCTACGAGCCCTTCAAGGGCGAGATCCCGGGCCGCCGCAACGGCGTGCTGATCTCCAACGACCAGGGCGAGGCGGTGGCCTACGCGCTCTGGAACCTGGAGGATCGCGGCCCGATGATGATCGAGCCCGGCTGGAAGGTCTACCAGGGCATGATCGTGGGCGAGCACAACCGCGAGAACGATCTCGAGGTGAACGTGCTCAAGGGCAAGAAGCTCACCAACATCCGCACCACCTCGAAGGACGAGGCGGTGCGCCTGACGCCGCCGATCCGCATGACACTCGAGCGCTCGCTGGCCTGGATCCAGGACGACGAGCTGGTCGAGGTCACGCCGAAGTCGATCCGCCTGCGCAAGACCGTGCTCGACCCCAACGACCGCAAGCGCGCCGAGCGGACGAAGGAAGCGCTGAGCGCCTGATCACCCGAGCGAGGGCCCCGGGCCCTCGCTCAACACTGCGACGACCACGGGACGGAGGCTCGGCAGCGCCTTCGCCGCCGCCCGCCCGATGAGCAGATCGTCGACGCGGTGATATTGGTACCGGAGCTTGCTACCGATGGCGGCGGTCTCCCGTCACGGCACGTCGGCGAAGCGGGCCTTGTCGGCTTCCGGTCGGTGCCGACTCGCCTCCGAAACGATCTCGATGCTTCGCTCGATGGCGAGCCTCAGCTTGAGATCCGCGCGATACGCAGCGAAGTCGGCACCCGTCGTCTCCGCGGCATCGATCATCTCGTGCAAGCGGGCGGCGGCCGACTTCCTCATCGGAGAATCCGGATCGCCTCGCGCTCGATCACGGGTCGCGGATCGGGATGCGATCCCTCGCGCGTCGTCGGATCGACGGCGCATCCGAGTTCCTGGGTAAGCCATTCCTCAAGGCGAATCAGCTCGACGAAGCCGAAGCGATCGGAATCGGGATCGCCGAACAGATCGACGTCGCTTCCCTCACCGGCCTCGTCACGGACGACGGACCCGAACAGGGAGAGCGATGACACGCCCGCCTCATGCACATGGTCCGCGGAGGCGCGCAGGCGGGTGATGGTGTCGCCTCGTCGCAGGCCGCGACGCCCCCATGTCGGCGTGACATCGTGAACGGACGGCCCAACCACGCGACCGGCCCGTCATCCGTCAGGATGCGCGGGCAGCGGCGCCGTCCCGTAGGCCTCCGCCATCTCGGCGATCGCCCGCATCTTCGCCGCGTAGGCGGACCAGTCGTCCTCCGCCGCGATCGGCGCCCACAGGGCCTCGACCTCGTCGATCAGCATCGTGCAGGGCTGTGCCCGCGCGAAGTAGGGATGATCGAGCCGGATCTCCGGCGCGGGCGCGAAGCGCGCCAGCAGGTCGCGCACCCGCGCGAAGCCCTCGCCGGCGTAATGCTCCGCCGCGGGGCTCCGCGCCGCCCTCCCGGCGCTCGCCGTGCCGCCGTACCAATCGAAGAAGGCCTGCTCGAAGGGCGCCCGGCTCTCGCGCAGGAAGGCCCAGAACGCCCCAACCAGAGCGTGCAGCAGCTCCTCGTCCTCCGGCCGCGCGAGCCCCAGCCGCCGCAGAACCGCCGCGGCGAAGGACTCCTGCAAGGCGGGACCGATCAGGTCGAGGGCCGCGCCGAGCCGGTCCGTGTCCGAGAGCGGCAGCAGGCACTCGGCGAGGCGCCCCAGGTTCCAGGCCAGCGCCTCGGGCTGGCGGCCGAAGGCGTAGAGGCCGAACTCGTCGAAATAGGCCGCCGTGAAAGCCGGATCGTTCACGGGCGCGAAGCGCCAGGGGCCGTAATCGAAGCTCTCGCCGGTCACGTTGATGTTGTCGGTGTTGAGCACGCCGTGGACGAAGCCGGCCGCCATCCAGTCCGCCCCGGTGCGCGCCACCCGGCGGCAGACCTCCCCCAGGAAGGCGGCCGCGCGGTCGCCGGGATCCTCCCGCCACACCTCCGGCATGGTGGCGCGGACCGTATGATCGAGAAGCCGCCGGACATCCTCCGGGCGGCCGAGCGCCCGCGGGCGCTGGAAGCTGCCGATGCGGATATGGGAGTGGCTCAGGCGCACCAGCACCGCGGCACGCGTCGGCGAGGGCTCGTCGGAGCGCTCCAGGCTCTCGCCGGTCTCGATCAGGCTGAAGGATTTCGAGGTGTCGACGCCGAGCGCCTCCAGCATGGTGGTGGCCAGCACCTCGCGCACGCCGCCCTTCAGGGTCAGGCGCCCATCCGCGAAGCGGGAATAGGGCGTCTGCCCGCTGCCCTTGGTGCCGAGATCGAGGAGGCGTCCGTCCCGCAGGTCGTGCAGCTGCGCGAACAGGAAGCCGCGCCCGTCGCCGAGATCGGGATTGTAGGAGCGGAACTGATGGCCGTGGTAGCGCAAGGCCAGCGGCTGCGCGAAGCTGCCTTCCAGCGGCTCGAAGCGGCCGAAATGCGCGATCCACTCCGCCTCCGAGAGCCCGCCGAGGCCCACGCGCGCGGCCCAATCCGAGTTGCGGTGGCGGATGATCGCCTGCGGGAAGCGGGCGGGAGCGACGACGTCGTAGAAATCGGGGCCGAGATCGGCGTGGCGGCGGGAGGGTCGGGGAGCCATGGATCCTGGGGGTGCATCCTCGGGGTGCGGCACGGGAGGGCAACGCGCCGGGGAAGCGGCGGGGTCCCTTAGAGCATCTTCCGACGCCGTGGATCCCGGTTCGTCGCAGACAATGCGGCAAAGTCAGAGACCGAGAGCGGCGTCCGATCGCAACGCGATCGGGCGCCGCTCTAGAAGCCGAGAAGCGTGGCGAAGCGCTCGGCGGGCTCGCGGTCAGGAACCAGCCGATTCTCAGGCGCCGCCGGGTCGGAGAGGCCGAGTGCCATGCCGCACACCACCACCTCGTCGGGCCCGAGCGGCAGGTGGCGCCGGATCACCGCCCCGTAGGGCGCGAAGGCGGCCTGGGGGCAGGTGTCGAGGCCGCGGGCCCGGGCCGCGATCATCAGCGTCTGCAGGAAGCCGCCGTAATCGAGCCAACTGCCGGTGGCGAGGCGGCGGTCGATGGTGAAGATCAGCCCCACCGGGGCATCGAAGAAGCGGAAGTTGCGGGCGTGCTGCGCCTGCATCCGCGCCGCATCGCCCTTCGGGATGCCGACGAGGGCGTAGAGCCCGAGCCCGACCTCGCGCCGCCGCGCGCGATAGGGCTCGAAGAATTCCTCCGGATAGTAACGAAAGGCCGGCTCGCCCTCCTCCCCGGCCAGATAGGCCGCGACGAGCGCCTCGCTGAGCCGCGCGCGCGGCTCCCCGGCCACCGCGTAGACCCGCCAGGGCTGCATGTTGCTGCCGCTCGGCGCCCGGGCGGCGAGGTCGAGGAGATCCGTCACGACCTCGGGCGGCACCGGATCCGGCCGGAAGGCGCGCACCGACCGGCGGGTCCGGATCGCGCTCGCCACGGATTCGAAAGATTCCTCCGTCATGGTTCGGATTCTGCCGATTTCCCGGGCTCCGCGCCACAACGACGCGTCGACGGCCATGATCCGCACACAGGTCGCTGCCGATTCGGTCTGTCAATCCGTGCCGGTTCGTGAGAGAGTGTGCCCGTCGTCGCCACGCCGGGCAGATCCGCCTTGCGGTACGGTCTGAGTTGCGTCAGGACTGTGGCGGACTTCTTGGTCACCGCAACCGGGAATGGAGATGTGCCGAGGAGCCGACTGCAAGATGCAGCGGGTCACGGCACGAGTGGGGTCGGCGGGTTACGTTTTGGCGAGCTTCTAAATGGGACGTGGTCGTGATTTTCGGGAGCCGCGTCGTCGCGGCTTCGATGATGGTGCTCCTGAGCCGCGGTGGCCGGATCAGGCGCCCTCCGGGGGATACGGTGGCGGTGGCTACGGTGGCGGTGGCGGCGGCTTCGGCGGCGGTTTCGACCGCGGGCCGGCGCGCAGCAGCGCTCCCTCTGGGCCGGAGCGTGATGCGACGGTCAAATGGTTCAACAAGGAGAAGGGCTTCGGCTTCGTCGAGCTGGGTGACGGCTCGGGCGATGCCTTCCTCCACATCCGCGCCGTCGAGGCGGCCGGCCATGCGGATCTTCTGCCCGGCACGCGCCTGACCGTTCAGACGGCTCAGGGCCAGAAGGGCCCGCAGGTGACCAACATCACCAGCGTCGACACCAGCACGGCCGAGGCGCCGGCGGCTCGCGGGCCTCGCCCGCCCCGCGCTGGCGGCTTCGGCGGCGGCGGCGGCTTCGGCGGCGGTGGTGGGTTCGGCGGCGGTGGCGGCGGTGGCCGTTTCGCCAGCGGCCCCTCGACCGAGATGAGCGGCACCGTGAAGTGGTACGACCCTGCCAAGGGCTTCGGCTTCGTCTCGGTGAAGGATGGCGGCAAGGACGTGTTCGTCCACCGCTCCGCCCTCGCCCGGGCCGGCCTCGACTCCCTGGCCGAAGGCCAGCAGGTGACGATGGGCGTGATCGAGGGCCAGAAGGGCCGCGAGGCGCAGAGCATCACCGTCGCGGAGTGATCCGCTCGGCGACGAGACCTTGTGCGAAGCGGCGGCTCCTCGGAGCCGCCGCTTCGTGCGTTCTCAGCCTGGCCGCGAGCGCGGCGCAGGCCGAGGATTTCGATTTCACCGGCGCCTATGCCGGCGTGAGTATCGGGTATGGCCGCGGCCTGGGGGACGGGCGCACGGGCCGGCCCACTACTCTCCCCTCCCCCGGCGCGGGAGACGCCTCGGCCGGGTTGCCGCCGAGTGCGGCGCGGGCCGCCGCCGGCAACCCGGTCCTGCGGGCGCGCAGCGCCCCTACTTCTGCTTCTTCTGCAACGCGTCCTTGACCTGCATCAGCTGCTCGAAGACGGTGCCCGGCGTCGTGCCGAAGAAAGCGAAGGCCCCGTTCACCGCCCAGTAACCGGCGAACAGGATCACGGGCACGAGAATCCAGGCCAGAATCTCCTCACCGATGATCCGGCGACGGCGGCGCTGACGCCGCTTCTCGCGCGCGGTGAGCTTGGGCGGCGGCGCGACCGTGGTCGCCGGAGCAAGGGGCCCCTCGTTGAGGTCGCCGGTCATGAAGCAGCTCTCGTCGCTGGCCCGGCCGGCCCCGGCGAGCGGAGCCGTGGGCCTGTCCTGAAAACAAGCATCCCGGCGATGGACCTCGCCGGGATGGCCGTGGCGTCAGCACCGTCATAGACGATGCGGCCGCCGGGATCGAGGGGGCATCCCCCCTCGGTTCAGGCGCGCACCAGCGGCACCTTCGGTACGGTGCGGACGCCGCCGCTGCCGCCGCCCGAGCCGCCGTTGTTCTTCGGCTTCTTGGGGGCGGCGCGCGGACGCGAGCGCTTCTTCTTCGCCGCGTTGGTCACGTCCTTCTCGGGCTTCGGCGTCACCGGACCGGCCGGGAACTCGAAGCCGAGCGAGGACTTGCCGGTCTCCGGCCGCTTCACGATCACCCGGACCGCGCCGCCATCCTTGAGCTTGCCGAACAGCACCTCGTCGGCCAGCGGCGTCTTGATGGTCGACTGGATCAGGCGGGTCATCGGGCGGGCGCCCATGGTCTCGTCGTAACCGTGTTCGACCAGCCAGTCGCGGGCCTCGTCCGCCAGCTCGATGGTGACGTTGCGGTCGGCGAGCTGCGCCTCCAGCTGGAGCACGAACTTGTCGACCACCTTCGACACCACCTCCTTGGGCAGGTGGCCGAAGGAGACGATCGCGTCGAGCCGGTTGCGGAATTCGGGCGCGAACAGGCGGTTGATGGCCTCGTGGTCGTCCCCGGTGCGCTTGCTCTGCGTGAAGCCGAAGGCGGCCCGGGCGAGGTCGGCGGCGCCGGCATTCGACGTCATGATGATGATGACGTTCCGGAAATCGACCTGCTTCCCGTTATGGTCGGTCAGCTTCCCGTGATCCATGACCTGCAGCAGGATGTTGAACAGGTCCGGATGCGCCTTCTCGATCTCGTCGAGGAGGAGGACGCAGTGGGGGTGCTGGTCGACGCCGTCCGTGAGCAAGCCGCCCTGGTCGAAGCCGACATAGCCGGGCGGCGCGCCGATGAGCCGCGAGACCGTGTGGCGCTCCATGTATTCCGACATGTCGAAGCGCAGCATCTCGACCCCGAGCGCCGAGGCGAGCTGCTTGGCGACCTCGGTCTTGCCGACGCCGGTCGGGCCGGCGAACAGGTAGGAGCCGATCGGCTTGTCGGGATCGCGCAGACCGGCGCGGGCGAGCTTGATCGAGGCCGTGAGCGCCTCGATGGCGTTGTCCTGGCCGTAGACGACGCGCTTGAGGCTGTCGGTGAGGTTGGCCAGCACCACCGCGTCGTCCTTCGACACGGTCTTCGGAGGAATGCGCGCCATCGTGGCGATGGTCGCCTCCACCTCCTTCACGCCGATCGTCCGCTTGCGCCGGCTCTCCGGCACCAGCATCTGCGAGGCGCCGGTCTCGTCGATCACGTCGATCGCCTTGTCCGGCAGCTTGCGGTCGCTGATGTAGCGGGCCGACAGCTCGACCGCCGCCTTCACGGCCTCGGTCGTGTACTTGAGCTTGTGGAATTCCTCGAAATACGGCCGCAGACCTTTCAGGATCTCGATCGCGTCCGGGATCGAGGGCTCGTTGACGTCGATCTTCTGGAAGCGGCGGACGAGGGCCCGGTCCTTCTCGAAGTACTGGCGGTACTCCTTATAAGTGGTCGAGCCGATGCAGCGCAGGGTGCCCGAGGCGAGCGCGGGCTTCAGCAGGTTCGAGGCGTCCATCGCACCGCCCGAGGTCGCACCGGCGCCGATCACCGTGTGGATCTCGTCGATGAACATGATGGCGTTGGGATGCGCCTCGATCTCCTTCATCACCTGCTTGAGGCGCTCCTCGAAGTCGCCCCGGTAGCGGGTGCCCGCGAGCAGCGTGCCCATGTCGAGGGAGAAGACCGTGGCGTCGGCCAGAACCTCCGGCACCTCGTGCTGGATGATCTTGCGCGCCAGCCCCTCGGCGATCGCGGTCTTGCCCACGCCCGGATCGCCCACGAGGAGCGGGTTGTTCTTCTGGCGGCGGCAGAGCACCTGGATGGTGCGCTGCACCTCGGACTCGCGGCCGATCAGCGGGTCGATCTTGCCCTCGCGCGCCTTCTTGTTGAGGTTCACGCAATAGGCGTCGAGGGCATCGCCCTTTTTCTTCGGGCCGCGCTCGTCCTCGCCCCCGGTGGGCCGCTCGGCGCCGCCCTCCTCCTCGGCGCCGCGCACCGGCTTGGCCTCCGAGAGGCCCGGCCGCTTGGCGATGCCGTGGCTGATGTAGTTGACCGCGTCGTAGCGGGTCATGTCCTGCTCTTGCAGGAAATAGGCGGCGTGGCTCTCGCGCTCGGCGAAGATGGCGACGAGGACGTTCGCCCCCGTGACCTCCTCGCGGCCCGAGGACTGCACGTGGATCACCGCGCGCTGGATCACGCGCTGGAAACCGGCCGTGGGCTTGGCGTCCTGGCGGCCGTCGCCCGTGAGGTTGGCGAGTTCGGTGTCGATGTATTCGACGAGATTGCGCTTCAGAACGTCGACGTCGACGTTGCAGGCCCGCATGACCGCAGCCGCATCCTGGTCGTCGACCAGAGCCAGCAGGAGATGTTCGAGCGTGGCGTATTCGTGGCGACGCTCGCCAGCGAGCGCCAGGGCGCGGTGGAGTGCTTGTTCAAGGCTGCGTGAGAAGCTGGGCAAAGCGGGCCTCTATGCTGGTGCCTATTTCTTTTCCATGACGCATTGCAGAGGATGTTGGTGTTTGCGGGCAAAGTCCATTACCTGCGTCACCTTGGTCTCCGCCACCTCGTACGTGAAAATGCCGCATTCCCCGACGCCGTTCTGGTGAACGTGCAGCATGATGCGGGTCGCGTCCTCGCGCGACTTGTTGAAGAATCGCTCCACCACGTGGACGACGAACTCCATGGGCGTGTAGTCGTCGTTGAGGAGGAGCACGCGATAGAGATTGGGTCGCTTCGTGGCAGGCCGGGTGCGCGTGATGACGGCTGTCCCCGAGCGACCATCCCCGCCATTGCCGCCGGGGGCGCGGGGCGATGCCGCCACGATCTTGGCCGCAGCGGCCTGTGCGATGACGACGATGTCCTGCCGCGGGACTTGAGACATTGGGATCGTACCGACCTCACCCTTTCGGTGGCGCCGAGGATCGGGCGGAGACCCACGGGCGCAGCAGACCGGCAACAACGTAGCACGCCCCGTGCCGGATCCGAGCCTAATCTATAGGCCGAGGGCGGCCGGCGCCAGACGGCTGCGCCGTCTTGTCATGCCGGCCCGGCATGGCAGGGCACGCCGGCGGTTGAGCGCGCCCGATCGGGGATTCGGAGCCGTGTCCGATCCTCCCAAAACAAGAAGGCGGCACGGACCCGTCGGGGTCCGCACCGCCTCCACGCGCCCGGCCGCGGCAGCTCCCGTGAGGGGCGCCCGCGGCAGCGTGCGATCAAGCCTTACGCGGCGGTCGGAACCTTGGCCTGGAACGCCTCGAGCGGCTTGACCATCTCCTTGGCGAGGTTGCCATACAGTTCGGCCATCTTGGTCGACTGGGCCAGGAAGCGCTCGTAGGAGGTCTTGAGGTACTCGGTCTGGATCTCGATCGCCTTGTCGAGCGAACGGACGCCGGCGAGCTTCTCCATCGTGGAGGCGGTCTGCTCGAAGGACTGCTTGGCGAAATCGGCCGCCTCGACCGCGATGGCCTGGCCGCCCTTCGACAGGGTGCCGAAGCTGCGCAGCACGGTGTCCATGCTCTCCTTGCCGAACTTCTGGGCAGTATCGAACTGCTGATTCATCGTGATGCACGGCGCTCCGGGCGCCGCCCCTCCTGACGCGGTTATCGAGTGGGAGCGGAGGCGTCCGCGTCATGCCACCTCCCCGCGCCCTATATGTGCAGCGCACAATGGATCGTCAAGCGTTTTTTGTGCATCGCACAACGCGCTGTTCCGATCGCATTAACCCGGGCGTAACCGAGCAAACCTAGCCTGATTGACAGTGATGCCGCGGTGACGGGGCGGTGCCGTTTGTGCGTTGCGGCTGGGATACCAGCTGCCGCCGACGCCCCCGACGCGGCCAGGCGTGGGATGAGTTCGTGATGCGTGGCGTACGCGGCACCTCTGGTCGTGCTGTTCCGGCCCTGATCGCAGCCGCGGCGGTCCTCGCCGCCATGACGAACCCGGCGGATGCCCGCCGGCGCGGACACCACCATGGCGGGGGCGGCGGCTACAATCCGCCCTTCGCCGCGATGGTCGTCGACGTGAAGAGCGGGCGCATCCTGCACGCCGTCAACGAGGATGCGCTGCGCCACCCCGCCTCGATCACCAAGGTGATGACGCTCTACCTGCTGTTCGAGCAGTTGGAGCGGGGCAAGATGTCCCTCGACTCGCCCCTCGAGATCTCCGCCAACGCCGCCCGGCAGGCCCCCTCCAAGCTCGGCCTGCGCCCGGGCTCGACGATCACGGTCGAGGAGGCGATCAAGGCGCTGGTGACGAAGTCGGCCAACGACGTGGCCTGCGCCATCGGCGAGAACATCGCCGGCTCCGAGGGCGCCTTCGCCGAGATGATGACGCGCAAGGCCCACGCGCTCGGCATGAGCCGGACGCATTACGCCAACGCCTCGGGCCTGCCCGATTCCGACCAGATCACCACGGCGCGCGACCTCACGATCCTCGCCCGCGCGATCCAGGACCGCTTCCCGCGCTATTACCGCTTCTTCCAGACCCGCTCCTTCGCCTTCCGGGGCCGGGTGATCGGCAACCACAACAACCTGCTCGGGCGGGTCGAGGGGGTGGACGGAATCAAGACCGGCTACACCCGCGATTCCGGCTTCAACCTGATGACCTCGGCGCGGCTCAACGACCGCCACATCGTCGCCGTGGTGCTCGGGGGCAAGTCGGGCGCGAGCCGCGACGCGATCATGGCGCGCCTCGTCCAGGCCAACCTGCCCAAGGCCTATGCGGGCATGCGGCAGACGGCGCCGGTGGTGGAGGTGGCCGAGCGTCCGCGTCCGGCGGTGGTGGCCGAGAAGCCGGTGGCCACGCGCACCATGGTCGCCTCCGCGGAGGACGACGAGGCCGTCGACACCACCTCCTCGACGAGCCGCGCCGGCCAGCCTCTCGACCTCAACCCCGCCCGGCAGACGGCGACGCCGAGCGGCGGCCGCTGGCGCAGCGGCGCGGGCGTTCCGGCGAACGCCCAGGCCTACGCGGCGACGCCCGAGGCCGCCTTCCCCGGCCCGGGCGGCAAGTTCGGCTCGCGTTTGCCCTCCGCCGAGCCCGGCGAGGCGCGGGCCCCGGCCCCGCCCGCCCGGTCGGAGGCCCCCGCGCCCAAGGCCGTCTCGGTCACGCCCTGGGTGATCCAGCTCGGCGCCATGGACGACGAGGGCAAGGCGAAATCGATGCTCGCTGAAGCGCGCCAGCGCAGCGGCGGCACGCTGTCCAAGGCCGCGCCCTTCACCGAGCGCGTCACCCACGGCGGCACCACCCTCTACCGCGCCCGCTTCTCCGGCTTCTCCGAGGCCGAGAGCGCGCAGGATGCCTGCCGGGCGCTCAAGCGCAGCGGCTTCACCTGCTTCGCCACCCGGAGCTGACGGCGGCCGGAGGGAGAGTGATCCCGCCCCGGCCAGCGTCCGACAGACGGTTTTCGTAAAGCGCGGGCCGTTCGCCCGCGTCCCGACGACACGCGCGTGGAGTATCAGCGATGTCGGTTGAGAAGTCGGTCCTTGGCCGCGTTGACGCGCGCCGCGAGGTAGTCCGATCCCCCCTGGTCCGGATGCAGCCGTTTCATGAGGGTTCGGTGCGCCCGGCGCACGTCCTCCACGGACGCCCCGCGCTCAAGCCCCAGGATCTGATAAGCCTCCTCCTCCGTCATCGCCCCTGGATTCGCCGGGCTGCCCGGCCGCGGGTCAGCATCGCGCTCAGCGTGTTCACGCCAGCCGGCAAACCGGCGGTCCAGATACGCCTCTAGGAGCCGCGCCCCATCCGGATCGCCGCCCAGACAGGCGGCGCGGAGGGACAGGAGGTCCGGCAGCGGCAGGGCGTCGAGATCCTGGCCCGCCCGGGACCCGGCGACGACGCGGCCCCGCATCGCCCCGGTGGCGTGGTCGAGTTCCATCTCGATCAGGGCGGAGCGCACCCGCGAGGTGCCACCAGGCGAAGCCGCTCCCCCGCCCCCGAGGCCGAAGGGCAGGGACGGCATCCGGCGCCAGCCGAGGAGCGAAGCGCCGACCAGCCCGAGCGCCACCGCCATGTCGAAGCGTCCGCGCAGGAACAGCACCGCGGCGACGGCGAGGGAGAGCCAGCCGCCCGCGCGCCGCAGCATCCCCGCGAGGAGGGCGGGGCTGACGGCGGTCGCCTGGCGGCCGAGCCACCACAGGCCGACCAGGACCAAGAGGCCGAGACCGAGAGGAATCATGACAGGGAAGCGTCACCGCGGCGTGAGCGCGCCGAGGAGCCGGCGCGCGGTCGCGTCTTCTCGCGCGGCGAGCCGCAGCCCGTCGAGCCCCCGGGCCGCGTAAACCGCCGCCGCCCGCAGCAGGGCGGCGAGCCTCGCGGGGGCGGCGCGGTCGAAGCGGGCGTGGACGCCGCCCGAGAGCCGGGCGATCGCCGCGAATCCGGCTCCGGCCCGCGGATCGTCGCCCTCCTGGAAGCAGAAGGCGGGGACGCCGAGGAGACCGAGTTCGCCCGCGAGCGCCGAGAGGCCGCCCGGATCCTCCTCGACCGCATCGCCCACCAGCACCAGGGCCTTGACCGGCCCCTTGCCGGCCTCGGCCCGGACATGACGCAGGACGCGGCCGATCTGCGTCTCGCCGCCGCGGCAGGCGATGCCGGCCATCAGGTCGGTGAGCGCCCGCGCATCGGCGACGAAGCGCGAGGCGCGGCACTCCGAGAAGCCGCGGAAGTAGACGAGCTGGACGGCAAGGCCGCCCAGACCCGCGGTCGCCGCGAACAGCTCCGCCTGGAGCCGGCAGGCGAGGTCCCAGGTGGGCTGCCGGCTCATCGTGGCGTCGAGGGCGAAGATCAGGCGCGGGGTGCCGGAGGTGGCGGGCGCGAGGCGCCGGGCCTCGTCGAGGAAGGCCGCCACGGCGGCCCCGCCGCCGGCACTCGGAGGCCCGGAGCGCTCGCCCATGCCTCCTCCCCGTCCCATGCCCCTCCCCGTTCAGTGGCGCCGGATCGAACTCGCGGTGAGCGCGTGCACCGAGAACAGCCCGTCCGGGTCGGTCCAGACCGCCCGCCCCTCCCAGCCCGCCGAGCGGGCGAGCGAGCGGAAGCTCTCGATCGTGTACTTGTAGCTGTTCTCGGTGTGGATCGTCTCGCCGGCCGCGAAGCTGATCGGCATGGTCGCCACCGTGACGCGCTGGGCGCGGCGGCTGACGAGGTGCATCTCGATCCGTGATTGCGCGGTGTCGAAGAAGGCCCGGTGGGCGAAGGCGGCGAGATCGAAATCCGCCCCGACCTCGCGGTTGATCCGCGCGAGCAAGTTCAGGTTGAAGGCCGCCGTGACGCCGGCCGCGTCGTCATAGGCCGCCTCCAGCACCGCCTTGTCCTTCACGAGATCGACGCCGACGATCAGGGTCGCCTGCGGCCCGAGGATCGCCGCGAAGTGGCGCAGCAGCGCGGCGGCGGCCTCCGGCTCGAAATTGCCGATGGTGGAGCCGGGGAAGAAACCCGCCCGCGGTGCGGCCTCCGCCTCCGGCGGCAGGGTGAAGACCCGGCTGAAATCCGCTGCCACCGGGGCGACGCGCAGGGACGGGAAGTCGCGGCCGAGCTCCTCCGCCTCGCTGCGCAGGAAATCCGCCGAGACGTCGACCGGCACGTAGACCGCGAGGTCGCCGAGATGCGGCAGCAGGCGGCGCAACTTCTGGGTGGAGCCGCTGCCGAACTCGACCAGGGCCGCCCCCGCCGGCAGGGTTGCGGCGATCTCGGCCCCGTGGCGGGCGAGGATGCCGAGTTCGGTGCGGGTCGGGTAATATTCCGGCAGCCGGGTGATGGCCTCGAACAGGGCCGAGCCCTGCCGGTCGTAGAAGTACTTGGCGGCGAGGTGCTTGCGCGGTGCCGTGAGGCCCGCGATCACGTCCTCGGCGAAGCGCCGGCTCTCCGGCTCGGACAGCGGCGTCGCGGGGGGCAGGTGGGGGATCGGTGCGGTCACGGGCAACTCCGAGATCGAGACGTCGCGGGTCGGGCGCCGGCTCAGGCGCGACCGTGAGATAGTCTGAGGCCGGTGAACTGCCAGCGTTGGTGCGGATAGAAGAAGTTCCGGTAGGTCGCGCGGCTGTGGCCGTCCGGCGTCGCCACCGAGGAGCCGCGCAGCACGAATTGGTTGACCATGAACTTGCCGTTGTACTCGCCGAGCGCCCCCGGCATCGGGCGGTAGCCCGGATAGGCGGAATAGCTGCTGCGGGTCCATTGCCAGACATGGCCGAAGGCCCCGTCGAGCCCCGCCCGCGCGGCGGTCTCCCATTCGGCCTCGGTCGGCAGGTCGCGCCCCGCCCAGCGGGCGAAGGCGTCGGCCTCGTAGTAGCTCACATGCGTGACCGGCAGGGCCGGATCGACGGCCTTCCGCCCGGCGAGCGTCATGCTCGACCAGACGCCGTCCCCGGCCCGGCGCCAGTAGCCGGGCGCCTCCCAGCCCTCGTTCTGCGCCGCGACCCAGCCGTCCGAGAGCCAGAGTTCCGGCCGCGCGTAGCCGCCGTCCTGCATGAAGTCGAGCCACTCCCCGTTCGTCACCAGGGCCCAGTCGAGGGCGAGCGGCCGGAGCAGGACGTCGTGGCGCGGGGATTCGTTGTCGAAGCTGAAACCGCCGCCCGCATGTCCGACCGGGACGATGCCGCCCGCGAGGCTCACCGTGCCCTCGGCCCGCTTCGGGACGGGGAAGCGCCACGTGGGATCGTAGGCGGGACAGAGCGGGTTCTGCGCGAAGGCGTGCAGGATGTCGGTGAGCATCAGCTCCTGGTGCTGCTGCTCGTGGTGGAGGCCGATCTCCACGATGGCGACGATCTCGGCGAGCTTCGCCTCCGGCGCGGTCTCCACCAGGGCGCAGACGGCGCTGTCGACATGGGCCCGGTAGGCCGCGACCTCGTCGCAGGTCGGACGGGTGACGAGGCCGCGGCTGATCCGCGGCGCCCGCGGGCCCGCCGCCACGTAGTAGGAATTGAACAGGTAGAGGAAGCGCTCGTCGAAGATGCGGTAGGCGGGCGCGTGGTCCTTCAGCAGGAACTGCTCGAAGAACCACGTGGTATGGGCGCGGTGCCACTTGGTCGGGCTGGCATCCGGCATCGACTGGATCTGCTGATCCTCCGCGGAGAGGGGGGCGGCGCGGCGCTCGGTCTCGTCGCGGACATGCTGGAAGGCCTCGATCCAGGCGGCACGGTCGATCGGCCGGGCCGAGACATCCGGAGGCGGAAAGGCGGGGCGCGTGTCCGGTGCCTGCGCGGTCGCAGTCGCTGCCATCACGGGGTTCCCTTGCGCATGGATTTATTGCGCACCGACAACGCGGCCGGGGGAAATTCGTTTCTCCCCCGCGACGGCACGGCGCAGGTTGCCGTCTCCCGCGGGCCGCCGGGACGCCGCCGCCATTTTGCCGCCCCAGTGACCGCGCGTTAACGATCGGGCCGGAGAGTTTTCGGCGAGACGAGTCCCGTTCCCACGAGTTGATGCGCATGCGATTCGATCTTCTGGCCGGCACCGGCGCGGTGCCGCTCGCCCCCGTGATGCGGGCGCCGGTGGTGCTGGTGTTCGATTCCGGCCTCGGCGGCCTCACGGTGCTGGCGGAGGTGCGGCGCACCCGCCCGGACGCGCGGATCGTCTACGCCGCCGACGACGCGGCCTTCCCGTACGGCGACCTCGCGGAGCCGGCCCTGGTGGCGCGGGTGGTGGCGGTGATGGAGCGCCTGATCGCCGCCCACGCCCCCGATCTCGTGGTGATCGCCTGCAACACCGCGACGACGCTGGTGCTGCCGGCCCTGCGGGCGCGCTTCGCGATTCCGTTCGTCGGCACGGTTCCGGCGATCAAGCCCGCCGCCGCCGCGACCCGCTCGGGGCATGTCAGCGTGCTCGCGACGCCCGGCACGGTGCGGCGGGACTACACCCGCGAGTTGATCGACACCTATGCGGGCTCGTGCCGCGTCACGTTGGTCGGGGCGACGCGGCTCGCGGGTTTCGCGGAGGCGGAACTCGCCGGTCTCCCGGTCGCGGACGACCTGCTGCGGCAGGAGATCGCCCCCTGCTTCGTCGGTGCGGGCGCGGCGCGCACCGACGTGGTGGTGCTGGGCTGCACGCATTACCCGCTGCTGCTGCGTCGCTTCGAGCGGCTGAGCCCCTGGCCCGTCACCTGGATCGACCCCGCCCCGGCCATCGCCCGGCGGATGGCCGCGCTCCTCGGGCCGGCACCGCACGCGGCCGGCGAGACGGGCTCCGTCACGGCCCTGTTCACCGGGGGCGAGCGGATCACGCCCGCCTTGCGCGCCGCCCTCGCCGCCCGCGGCATGGACAAGCTCGCCATCGAGGCGATGCCCCTCGCCCGGCAGTGAGAGCGCGCCGGGTGCTGTGGGGCGTCCTGCTCGTCCCGGTCGCGCTCTATTGCGCGGCCGGCGCCGGGTTGTGGCTGTTCCAGCGCAACCTGATCTATCCGGGGGCGCATGGTATCGTGAAGGGGCGCCGGGAGCCGCCGCCCGGGGTCGAGTCGATCGCGGTGCGGACCGCGGATGGCGAGACGCTCGCGGCCCTGTGGCGGGCGCCGGCGCCCGGATGCGGCCTCGTGGTCAGCTTCCACGGCAATGCCTCGGTCCCGGCCATGCACGCGGAGCGCTTCCTCGGCGGCCCGTGGGCGGCCCATGGCTGGGGCTTCCTCGCCGTCGCGTATCGCGGCTATCCCGGCTCCACCGGCCGGCCGAGCGAGTCCGGCCTCATCGCCGACGGGCGCGCGGCCGTCGCGGAGGCCGGGCGCCGCGCCCCGGGCTCGCCGGTCCTGCTGCACGGGCATTCCCTCGGCACCGCGGTGGCGGTGGCGGTCGCCGCCGAGCGCCCGCATCTCGGCCTCTACCTCGAAGCGCCCTTCGATTCGATGGTGGCGATGGCCCGGCTGCGCTTCCCGCTGATGCCGAGCCTGCTCCTGCGCGACACCTTCCGCTCGGACGCCCGCATCCGGGCGGTGACGGGCCCGATCGTGATCGTCCACGGCGACGCCGATCCGGTGATCCCGACGCAATTCGGCCGGCGTCTCGCCCACGCCGCCCCCACCGGCACCCGCTTCGCGGTGGTGGCGGGTGATCACGTCTCGCTGCTCGGGCGCGAGGACAGTGCGGCGGAGGCCCTGTTCCGGGCGAGGGTCCCGGCGGGATGCATCGCCGGCTGACAAAAGCCTTGACGGCGGGGTCATTCCCCCGTACCAGCGCCCGGCTTGCGGGGTCCTTCGGGGCCCCGCGGCTTTTTCAGCGCACCCGTGAACGGCCGTCCGGCCGGTCTGTCGTCCCGCGAGGGAAGAGGAGGGCGCGTTCCTCGCAAATCGTCGTTCCTGAGGACACGCGATGTCGAAACGCATCCAGGCGAAGCACAAGCTCGATCGCCGCATGGGCCAGAACATCTGGGGCCGCCCGAAGAGCCCCGTCAACCGGCGCGAATACGGCCCCGGTCAGCATGGACAGCGCCGCAAGGGCAAGATGTCCGACTTCGGCACGCAGCTGCGTGCGAAGCAGAAGCTGAAGGGCTACTACGCCAACATCACCGAGAAGCAGTTCCGCCGCTACTACGCCGAGGCGATCCGCCTGCGCGGCGATTCGGGCGAGAACCTGATCGGCCTGCTGGAGCGCCGCCTGGACGCCGTCGTCTACCGGGCGAAGTTCGTGGCGACCCCGTTCGCGGCCCGCCAGTTCGTGAACCACGGCCACATCCGGGTGAACGGCCAGCGCGTCAACATCCCGAGCTACCTCGTGAAGCCGGGCGACGTGATCGAGGTCAAGGAATCCTCCAAGCAGCTCGAAGTCGTGGTCGTGGCCTCGCAGCTCGCCGAGCGCGACGTTCCGGACTACATCGAGGCCGATCACGGCAAGATGGCCGCGCGCTTCACCCGCGTGCCGAGCCTCTCCGAGGTGCCCTATCCGGTGCACATGGAGCCGAACCAGGTCATCGAGTTCTATTCGCGCTGATCATCAGCCGAAGGATATCGAACGAAGGGCGGGTGCTGCCAAGCACCCGCCCTTTTCATGCGCGGAGATCAGCCGGCCACGGCGGCTGCGCACCGTGAGCACCAGGCCGAGCAGGCGGCGCCCGATCAGGCCGGCGGCCTTGCGGCGCTCTTCACCATCCCTCTCACGGGATGCGCCCTCTCACGGGATGCGTCGAACCCGATCCGCCGGGAATCCGGAAATACGGCGCCGACAAACAACTCGGATCGGGGAACCGGGGCTCGTCCTCACCGCATCGCCGCGAGCAGGCTCTCCCGCACCGCCTGGGGGGCGGCGACGAGTTCGCCGTGGATCGGCTCGCGGCGGTTGTAGGCCGGGACGCGGCCGGCGAGGTCGAGGACGGCGCCGCCCGCCTCGCGCAGGATGAGGTCGGCCCCCGCGAGGTCCCAGTCCCGGGCATCCGACGAGATCAGCCCCACATCGACCAGCCCCTCGGCGACCCGGGCGATCCGCAGCGCCAGGGACGGGATCCGCGGCAGCCGAATCAGCGCGTCGGGCGTGCCGCCGAGACCGAGATTCCGCTCCAGATGATCGACCATCGGCTTGGGGCCCGCCACGCGGGCGCCCGCGAGGCTGCCCTGGCCGGTGACCCGGATGGGCTCGCCGTTCTTGCGCGCGCCCTGCCCCGCCACCGCCTCGTAGAGGATGCCCGTCACCGGGGCCGCCACGATGCCGAGCACCGGCTCGCCCTGGGCGAGGAGCGCGATGGCGATGGACCAGTTCGCATCACCCGACAGGAAGGCCCGGGTGCCGTCGATCGGATCCACGATCCAGACGAGGTCGTGCTCCAGCCGCACCGGGTCGTCGCGGGTCTCCTCCGAGAGCCATGCGGCGCCCGGCGCGAGTTCGCTGAGGCGGATCTTCAGGAAGGTGTCGACCGCGACATCCGCCTCCGTCACCGGCGAGCCGCCGGACTTGCTCCAGACCCGGGCGGTGGTGCGCTCGCCCGCGCGGAAGAACGGCAGGGCGAGCAGGGCCGCCTCGCGGACCGTGGCCCGGACCTGGGGAAGCAGCGCACGCGCGTCGACGGAGAAGGACATGACCGACGGGACCGTAGGTTGGAACAGGGCGCAGCCGCGCCGACCGGGCCCGAAGGAAGAGGGCGGAGAAACGCGACGCCCGTTGTAGGCCCGGCGCCCCGGCGCCACAAGGACGCGCCACCGGTCATCGCCACGGTGAACGAAAAATCACCCCGCCCGGGACAAGGAACTATTGAGCATTCGGAGCAGGAACCCGCCGCGAACCATCGCTTAACGCTGCGCTTTAAGGCGTTCTGAGCCGGCCGGGGAGCAATCTGCCTCCAACAGCGGACGGTCCGTCAGAGATCGCCGCCTCACGCGGACAGGGCGTCGAGCAGCATCATGGTCACGAGATTTCGCCGCACGAATCAGCAGGCCGCCTCGCGCAGCAAGGGGCTGCTTCCCACCCTCCATCGCGGGCCGGTCCACGCCGAGCCCTCGCCGCTGCCGATCATCGGCCGGGTGCCGGGCGCGGGCCGGGCGGCCAGCGTCGCCCTCTGCCTCGACGCGGATGCGAGCGACGCCACGGGCGAGGATCGCTTCGCGCTCCTGCTCCTCGACAAGGACGGCGACCCGCTGATGCGGCTCGGCACCTACGGGGATGCCGACGTGGTGGCGGTGTGGCGGCGCCTCGGCGCCGAGACCGGCCTGCCGCTCCTGGTGATCCAAGAGGACGGCGCGGTGACCCCGATGGGCGCGCAGATCGGCCGGCTCAAGCTCGGCGCCGTGCGCATCCGCCGCCGGCACGGCCTCCTCAGCGGGCGCCGCCCGCGCTTCCTCTGCCGTCGCAAGACTGCCCGGCTGCCGCTGCGGCCCATCGTCTACCGGGACGAGGACCAGCTCACCGATCACGGCCTCTGATACGGTTTCCGGACGATCACTTTTGGAAACCGTATCACGAGCCCGCGCGGCGCCTGAGCGAGGCCGGTTTCCGCATCGCGAAGCGATCATCCGGAAACCGTATGAGCCGGCCGGGCGAGGCCTCAGGCGAGGCCCTGCCAGAGAGCGTCGAGGGCGAGGCCCGCGAACAGGATCAGGCCGGCATCGCGGTTCGAGCGGAACAGGCGCAGGGCCGTGGCGCCGTCGCGGGGGTCGAGGCGGACGACCTGCCAGCCGAGATGCGCGCCGAACAGGGCGAGGCCCAGGACGCCCATTGTTCCCGCTCCCGCCAGCCCGAGCGCGGCGGCGATGCAGCCGACGGCCACCGCGAAGCACGCCGCCACCGCGCCGCGCACGCGCGTGCCGAAGAAGCGGGCCGAGGACTTGATGCCGGCGATCTCGTCGTCCTCGATGTCCTGCACGGCGTAGATCGTGTCGTAGCCGATCACCCAGGCGATGGCGCCCGCGTAGAGCCACAGGGCCGCGGCGTCGAGGCGGCCGAGCAGGCCCGCCCAGCCCATCAGCGCCCCCCAGGCGAAGGCGAGGCCGAGCACGAGCTGCGGCACCGGCATCACCCGCTTCATGAACGGGTAGATCGCCACCGGCGCGAGGGAGAGCAGACCCACCCCGATCGCGAAGACGTTGAACTGCACCAGCACCAGAAGGCCGACCAGCGCCTGCGCCACCAGGAAGGCGGCGGCGTGGCGCACCCGCAGGCGTCCGGAGGGGAGCGGACGCAGGCGCGTGCGCTCGACGCGGGCGTCGAGGTCGCGGTCCGCGATGTCGTTGTAGGTCGAGCCGGCGCCGCGCATGGCCACGGCGCCGATCAGGAACAGGACGAGGTGCCAGAGATCCGGCCCGACCCGTCCCGCCGCGATGGCGGCGAGCGAGGCCGACCACCAGCAGGGCAGGAGCAGGAGCCACCAGCCGATCGGACGCTCGATCCGCGCGAGCCGCAGGTAGGGCCGCCAGCTCGCGGGGGCGAGCCGGTCGGCCCAATGGCCGCTCACCGCATCGGCGACCGGCCGGTCGGGCCCGTCCGTCACGCTGCCTGAGGCCCTCACAGGGCTCCCTGCGGCAGCTTGAAGCTGCCGGTCAGGCCGGGGCCGCCGAGGAGGCCGCCGCCCCCGCCCCCGCCGCCGTTCTGAGCCTGCTCACGGGCGCGCTTCTCCAGCACCGCCTGCTGCTGGGCCGCGTTGCAGATCTTGCCGCGCAGGCCGACCACCTTCGAATGATCGGCCTTGAAGCCCTCCGCGAAGGAATCCGGGATCGAGCACCAATCCTTGTTGGCGGTGATCCACTTCAGGCCCTCGCTGCCATTCGCCTGGAGCCGCGTGAACAGGGTGCAGGCCTGGGCGGGCGTGAGCTTGTTCTTGCCCTTCGAGGCCGAGTTGACCTTCGCCACGATGTCCTTGCGCTCGGTCAGGGTCTTCTGGATCGTCGTGCAATCCGTGCCCTGGGCCCGGGCTGCCCCGCCGAGCGTCACCGCCCCCACGAAGCCTGCGGCCAGAAGCGCCGCGGCGCGCTTGTGCATGCGAACCATTCCCTGAATCCCCTCGCCGGCTCTACCATCACCGCCCGGGCAGCGCGAGACGCGGCAGCCGGGTCGGTCCCGGCCATCCCCAAACAGATCCTTGCCGCACGCGGCCAATGCTCTGGTTCTGCACAGGATTGTGGCGGCTTTCGTGCGGCGGGCCGGCACGGAGGTGATCCCACGGAGAATCGCTTCGGCGATCGTCCGCGGCCGCCGATCGGGCGCGAGGAGCGCCCCGCGGAGCGCAAGCCGAGATCGCGGCGACGCGAGCATCGCGGACGCGATCGCCGGCGCTCGAGGCCAAGCTCGAGGCCAAGCCGGACACCCAAGCAGGAGACCAGGGCGATCGATCCAGGCGATTGACAGGCACGGCCCCGCTCGGCGAGCAGGGCGCATGGCCGCCTACGATTTCAACGCCCCGCGCCTGTTCCTCGACTTCCCGATGCGGGAGGGCGTGCGGCACACCCTCGACCGGGCCCAGGCGAACTACCTCCTCGGCGTGCTGCGCCGGGGCGAGGACGACGCCGTGCTGGTGTTCAACGGGCGCGACGGGGAGTGGCGCGCCACGATCGAGCCCACCGGCCGCAAGGCCGGCGACCTCGTCCTGCGCGCGCAGACCCGGCCGCAGACGGCGCCGGGCGACCTCCACTACCTGTTCGCTCCGCTCAAGGCGGCCCGCCTCGACTACGTGGCCCAGAAGGCGGTGGAGATGGGAGCGAGCCTGATCCGGCCCGTCATCACCCGCCGCACGCAGGGCGACCGGATCAAGCTCGACCGGCTGCGCGCCAACGCGATCGAGGCCGCCGAGCAATGCGGCATCCTGGCGATCCCGGAGATCGTCGAGGCCGCGCCGCTGCCCGCCGCCCTGGCGGCGCTGGAGGCGGAGCGCCTGCTGATCTTCTGCGACGAGGACGCGCCCCTGGCCGATCCGGTCGAGGCACTGCGGCGGGCGGACCCGCGGCGGGCGGACCCGCGGCCAGCGGCCGCCGGGGAGGCGGGGAACACCGGTCTTCCGCTCGCCGTTGTGATCGGACCCGAGGGGGGTTTCACGCCGGAGGAGCGCGCCCTCATCCTGGAGCGTCACAACACCGTCCGCCTCTCGCTCGGCCCGCGGATCCTGCGCGCCGATACGGCGGCGGTCGCCGTCCTGGCCCTGGTCCAGGCCGTCCTCGGCGACGGCCGCGGGGCACCCGCCGGCTGAGGCGCCCCAAAACGCCCCCATCCATCCGACAGACTGAGTGTGAGAACGGCGCCGGGCAGCCTCGCCCGCGCCCCGGAGAGAGTTGCGCATGCATGCGGATTTCGCCTTCTGCATCGAAGAGGATGTCTTTCTCAACGACGCGGAGAAGCGCGACGCCGCCCGTGCCCGGGTGCGGGACTTCCTCGCGGTCTGCCGCCGCGACTTCCCGGCGGCGCGCCACGACCTGATCGAGCCCCGCCTGATCTGGGCGACGGACCCGCTCGCCGATTTCGCGTCGGCGCGCCGTGTCCTGGCGGAGCTGCGCGGCGGCATCGGGGCGCTCGCCGCGGCGCGCGGCCTCGCCGTGATGGCGGCGGGCACCCATCCGATCGCCCTGTGGAGCCGGGTGCGCCCGCGGGAGACCGGCGCGCGCGACCGCGTCCAGCGCGACCTGCAGATGGTGGGGAGCCGCACGGTGGTCTGCGGGCTGTCGGTCCGGGTCAGCCTGCCCGAGGGCGTCTCGCGCATCGACGTGATGAACCGGATCCAGCCCTTCCTGCCGCTCCTCCTCGCGCTCTCGACATCCTCGCCCTTCTGGCAGGCGCAGCGCACGGGCCTGCTCGGCTACCGGCTCGCCGCCTCGCGGGAGCTGCCCCGCAGCGGTCTGCCGCCCTATTTCACGGACGAGGCCGATTACGCCCGCTACCTCGACACGCTGATGCGGGCGGGTGCCATCGACGATCTCGCCCATGTCTGGTGGGTGATCCGGCCGGCGCCGCAGGGCAACGCCCTCGATCTGCGGATCGCGGACAGCTGCACGCGCCTGGACGACACCCTCGCCATCGCGGCGCTCACCCGCTGCCTCGTGCGGCGGCTCGCCCGCGATCCCGCCCTGAACCGGGCGCCGACCGGGGCCACCCACGCGATCACCGCGGAGAATTGCTGGCGGGCGCAGCGCTACGGCATCCACGGGAGCTTCATGGCGGAGAACGAGGCCGCCCTGGCCGTGAAGGACGCGCTCGCCCGCACGCTGGCGCTCCTCGCCGAGGATGCCGCGGCGCTCGGCTGCACGGCAGAACTCGATCTCGCCCGCTGGATCGTCGCCCGCGGCACCAGCGCCGACCGCCAGCTCGCCCTGTTCACGGAGGCGCAGGGACGCGGGCTGGCGCAGCGGGAGGCGCTGTGCGCGGTGGTGGACTGGCTCGCCGCCGAGACGATCGGCACCGCGCCGACCCGGCATTGAGCGGACAGGTTGCCGGTTCGTCGACGGAACGAGCTTGGCGGGCGTCCCGCTCTTGAAGCGAAAGCGCCTCCGACTCGTTGGCTTCGTTCACCACCGAGAAGCGGCGCCACGTGGCGCATCCATCCACCACTCCAGCGCGGGATCCCCGCTCCCGGGCGGGAGCGGGGATCCCGCGCGCAGGCGTCGGAGCGCAGGCCCAGCGGCCATCGCGCGGCCCCCCGCCTCACACTTCGCAGCGCAGCCCCAATCCCTCCAGGCCCTCGGCCAGCAGGTCGCCGACATTCGGGATGCCGAGGAGGTAGTCGGCGGTGCTGGTGCCGGCCGCCTCGCGCTCCCGGGCGAGACGCACCGCATCGGCGAACTCCTCCGGCTCCATGTCGCCGCGGCCGACGAAGACGAGTGCCACCAACTCCGCCCGCTCGTCGTCGTTGAGCCCCGCGATCACCTCGCGCAGCTCCTCCTCGGTCGCGTCGTCCGGATCCTCGGTCAGCACGTCGCGGGAGCCGTCATCGATCGGGTTCGAGCCCGAATCCTCATCGGTCGGGCCTTCCTTCACGTCGAGCGCCCGCACCCTCAGGATGAATTCACAGACCTTCTCGACGGCGATGTCCATGCGTATCTCCTGCCTCGCAGTGCCGCTTCCCGAGCGGCGGCTGCCCCTTCAACCCGCGAGGTGCAGCCCGGGTCCAGGGACGCCGCGTCCCGGGCTCCGGTGCGGGCGCCCCGCGGGCTCCCCGAGGCGAATCACCGATCCCACGAGGTCCAGATGCTCTTCTCCGCCGCCTTCGCGGCCCTGCGCCAGGTGCTCTCCCCACCCCTGCGGCGCATCCTGTGGAAGTCGCTCGGCCTGACCATCGGGCTCCTGGTGCTGGTCTGGTTCGCCCTCACGCGGCTGATCAACGCCTTCCTGGTCGGGCACCCGCTCTCCGCGCAGTACCCGATCCTCGACAGCCTCGCGTTCTTCCTGGCGGGGGCCGGGCTGTTCGTGGCGCTGGCCTACATCCTGCCGCCGGTCTCGATCCTGGTGGCGGGCTACTTCCTCGACGACGCCGCCGAGGTGGTCGAGCGGACCGACTATCCGGACGAGGTGCCGGGCCAAGCCCTGCCGCTCGGCCAAGCCATGCTCTACTCGCTGCGTTTCGCCGGGCTCGCGCTCCTCGTGAACCTCGTGGCGCTCGCGCTGTTCTTCGTGCCGGGGGTGAACCTGATCGCCTTCTTCGGCGCCAACACCTACCTGCTCGGCCGCGAATATTTCGAGATGGCCGCGGCCCGGTTCCGGCCGCTGGCCGAGGCGCGGGCCATGCGCCGCCACCATTCCGCGACGGTGCTGGCGGCGGGCGCCCTGCTCGCCGGGCTGATGGTGGTGCCGGTGCTCAACCTGCTGACGCCGCTCTTCGGCATCGCCCTCATGGTGCATGTCCACAAGGGCCTGAGCCGCGAGCGGCTGCTCGCGGCCCCACCGGCCCGGCCGCCGATCCCCCGCGCCTGATGCGAAACCAAGAGCCCGAGCGGAATTGCAGAGGGCAATTCCGCTCGGGCTCAGTGCATCCCGGGCGCCTGGCCGGCGCCCGCGCCCTTCTGACCGACCGCGGGGCCGCCCGCGATGTCCGGGCGATGGGCCGAATGCTCGCCCATCGGACTCGGCGCGATGAGGTCGGGCACCGCCGTCATGCCGGGGGTGCCGCGCCCGGTGGCGAACTGTCCCGCCTTGCGGAAGCGCCAGAGATAGCCCGGCACCACGGCCTCGATGGCGGTCGGCACGATGCCGAGCGCCGCGAAGGTCCGGTCCTCGGCCTTCGCGGCCTCGGAGACGACGTTGTCGCGCTCCAGGAGGAGCACCTGATCGCGGGTGAGCTTGAGGCTGTCGGGCAGGAGCCCGAGGGTGAGCGCGTCGACGATCTCCAGCGCCCGCGCCTGGAGACGGGCGGCGGGGCCGGGCAGCGGCAGGACGACGCGGCGGCGCATCGTGACCTGCAGCGTGTAGTCCACGAGCTGCTGGAGCGTGAGGGTCTCGGGCCCGCCGAGTTCGTAGACCGTGCCGGGCTTGGCCTTGCCGTCCACGGCGAGCGCGATCGCCTCCGCGACGTCGCCCGCGAAGACGGGCTGCATCCGCGTTTCGGCCCCCGCGAGGGGGAAGACCGGCAGCAGCCGGGCGAGCCCCGCGAAGCGGTTGAAGAAGGTGTCGCCCGGGCCGAACACGATCGAGGGACGGATGATCACCGCGTCCGGGCAGGCAGCCAGCACGTTCGCCTCGCCCTCGGCCTTGGTCCGTGCATAGACGGAGGGCGAGGCCGGATCGGCGCCGATGGCCGAGACGTGCACCATCCGGGCCCCGACGGAGGCCGCGGCGCGCGCCACCGCCCCCGCACCATCCGCCTGGAGGCGCTGGAAGCGCTGGTTCCCGCTCTCCTGCAGGATGCCCACGAGGTTGATGACGACGTCCGCATGCTCGGTCGCGCGGGCGATCGAGGCGGCATCGCGCAGGTTCGCCTGCACGGCGACGATCTGCCCGACGCGCCCGAGGGGCTGGAGGAACTGCGCGAGGTCGGGACGGCGCACGGCGACGCGGATGCGGTAGCCGCGCTTGGCCAGCGCGCGGACCACGTGGCGCCCCAGGAAGCCGGAGCCGCCGAACACGGTCACGAGCTGCGAAGCGGGCCGGGTCGGGCCGACGGGGTCGGGCATGATCGGAATCCTGTACGGAACGCGTTTCGGCTCATTAGTCAAAGGAGAACAAGCTGTGAAGCTCCCGCGGGCAGGGCAAGCGCTTCCGAGCGCCTGCCCCGGTTTCCCGCTCGGCCTCAAACGCCGGCCGTCGCCTCCGCGCCCGACATGAGGTGCCGCCCTGCAGGCCGCCCCGGCGCGGTCCGTCAGAGCCGCGGCGTGCGCGCGACCTCGCGCCCGTCGACGAGGAGCGCGTCGAGCACGGCCTCGCCCGTCGGGTCCACCCGGACGCGCACGCGGATCCGGGCGCGGTCGAGACGGTCGAGTTCGGCCGGCGCGCCTTGCGGCCCGTACCAGCGCTCGATGCCGTAGACGATCCCGCCGGAGAAGCAGGGACCTGCCCCGCAGGCCGGGCTGCCGCCGCGCGTCAGGGTGCCGAACCGGAGCCGGCCGCGCAGGGCCGGGTCCGGCCCGGCGGGGGGCGTGGCGGCGATCCCGGTGGCGTGATGCAGGCCGTCCGCCCCCGCGGCGAGGGTGACGTAGACGGTCATGTCCGGAGGCAGGCGGCATTCGGCCTGCGTGCCGCAGGCCCGGGCGAGATCCTCCGCGGCCGGAAGGCCGGCCGGCTGGCCGACCTCGTAGCTCAGCACGCTGTACTCGCCGCGGAACAAGTCCCGCGGATCGCGGGTCGCCGTCGCGAGGAGCAGCTCGGCCCCGGTGGCGAGCCGGTGCGACTGGTCGCGTGCGACCTTCACGGCGGGCGCCACCTGCAGGGCGAAGACGAGGGCGAAGGCCGCGATGGTCGCGGCGGGTCCGGGGCGGAAGCCGGCGAGGTCGATCATGGCCGGTCCGGCGCGGCGCGGGAGCGGCGGCGGATCGCCGCCAGGGCGAGCGCCGCGAGGGCGCCGGCCGTGAGGAGGTGGAGGGACACGCCGATCAGGTCGCCGGCCGTCATCATCAGCGCGACCGCGAGCACGACGCAGGCGGCGAGGCTCGCGGCATAGAGGGCGCGCCGGCCGTCGATCCGCGCCGCCACGGCCAGGGCCAGGATCGGCAGCAGCACCGTCCACACCGCCCAGCCGGCCTCGCCGAGGGGACTCGGCGGGCTGCCGCCGAGGCCGAGCGGCACCAGTGCCACCCCGGCGAGGATCAGGGTGCCGAAGGGCAGCGGCTCCCCGCGCAGCCGGTGCGGCAGGATCGCGAGGCCGATCCAGGCGGCCATGAGCAGCAGCCGGCCCGTCGCGGAGCCGGCGGTCTCGGCGGACCAATCGGTCCAGCCGGTCAGGTCGGCGGCGCGGGCGAGAAGGGCCGCGAGGAGCAGCCCGGCGGCGGCGCCCGCGAGACGGTGCAGGCGCACAGGCACCCGCTCCGGCAGGGACGGCCAGAGCGGGAGCGCCCGCGCCAGGGCGATCACCCCGAAGGCGAGGAGCGCGAGCCGCCTGGCATCGATCTGCCCGTCCCGCACCGCGATCTCGGCGGCGACCGGGAGCAGCAGGACGAGGAAACCCGTGCTGCGGGCGGGGATCCAGCCGACGAGCTGGCCCGCCGCGAGGAGGCCGATCGCGGTCCAGCCGGGCCAGGACAGGGACCGCGCCGCGGATGGATCGAGGTCGGGCCAGGCCGCGACCGCCAGGGCCACGGCGGCGATCCCGGCCGCGCCGCCCGACCGCACCAGCAGGGCCGTCGCGGTGCCGACCAGCGCCACGGCGAGCGCGAAGCCCGGGAGGTCCTCGGGCCGGTGGAAGGTCTGGCTCATCAGGGCGAGCGCGCCCGCCGCCACGGCGACCGAGAGGGCCGCCAGGATATCGGCGATGCGGCGCAGGGTCGGATCGTCGCTTCGGCGCTGGCGCAGGCTCGCCAGGCAGGCGAGCCCGACCACGACGGCATCGGCGCCGGCGAGCAGCGCGAGGCGCAGGAAGGGCGGCATCGCGGCCCAGTTCGAGGCCACGAAGGTGAGCGCGGCCGTCCCGACGAGGAGCGCGGCGGCCACGCCGAGGGCCACCTGAAGGCCGCCGAGATCCGATCCGCCCTGCACCTCCGCTTCGAGGCGGAGCGCCTGGGCGGGATCGATCAGCCCGCGCGCGGCCCAGGCCCGGATGTCGCGCAGGACGCGCTCGCGATAGCTGAACGGCATGGCGCTCGCCCCGGGTCCTCCGCTGCGCGGCCCGGAACGTCCGGCCCGGCCGCTGGTTCGCCTGTCGGAAGCCATCCAGGGAGCCCCCATGGCGGATGCCACCCCCGACCGCACGTTTCCGACCGCTGCCGGGATCCTGTTCGGTCTCGGCCTCGGCGGCTTCTTCGACGGCATCGTTCTGCACCAGATGCTGCAATGGCACCACATGCTGAGCAGCTGGTACCCGATCACCTCGATCGAGGCCCTGGAGCGCAACACGCTCTGGGACGGGATCTTCCACAGCGCGACCTACGTGTTCGTGGTGCTGGGCCTGTTCCTGCTGTGGCGGCGGGCGCATCGGGGCCGCCTGCACTGGTCGGGCCGGCAGATGGCCGGCGCGGTGCTGCTCGGCTGGGGGGCGTTCAACCTCGTGGAGGGGGTGATCGACCACCAGATCCTGGGAATCCACCACGTCAACGAGACCGCCGAGCGGACGCGGTGGCTCGCCTGGGATCTCGGCTTCCTGGCCTGGGGCGCCGCGATGGCGCTGATCGGGGCCGCCCTGCTGCGGTCCGGCCGGCGGCTCGCGGCGCGGCCGTGACGATGGTGGACCGATCTGAATCGCGAGATCTGTATGACTTTGTCATATAGAATGGCAGGGATTCGAGGATCGCACCCCATGAGAACCAACCGTCCCGTCACCGTGACCCTCGGCGACTTGCAGGAGCGCGTCGAGGCCCGCGTGCGTTCGGGCGCATACGCCTCGGTCAGCGAGGTCGTCCGGGCCGGGTTGCGCGCTCTGGAGCGCGAGGAAGCCGCCCTCGATGCCGTGTTGCGCCAGACGATTCGGGCAGCCCTGGACGACCCGAGCCCAGCCATTCCCGGCGATCAGGTCTTCAGCGAGTTGCGCGCCTACCACGCGGATCGCCTGAAGGCGGCCAAGCGCGGTGCGTGACCTCGTCCTTCACCCGATCGCCCGGGCGGATCTGTTCGGCCTCTACGACCATATCGCGCGGCAGGGAGGTCCGGCGCGGGCGGGCCGCGATCTCAGCCGCATTGAGGCGGCCTGCAACGGCCTACGGGACTTTCCCGAGATGGGAACACCGCGCGACGATATCGCGGAGGGATTGCGCACACATGGACTTTCGAGCGCCGGGTGCTGATCGCCTATCGGCTTCCCGAGAACCGGGTCGAGATCCTGCGCGTGCTCTATGCAGGCCGGGATTTCCGGGCCGAGGAGGTGCCGTCCTGAGATCGCCGCGGGCGCTCCTGCCCTGGCTCGTCCTCGCCTGCGGCCTCGTCGCGGCCACCGCCCCGGCGTGGCGCGTCCTCCTCCTCGGCGCGGCGCCGGGCCTGGAGGATCTGCTGCGGCTGCGCTGCGGGCCGTGAGGCCCGCTCAGGCCACCTTGCGCGGCACCAGCCGCTCGCTGCCCAGCGCCTCGCGCGCGCCCGCAAGCCCCGCCTCGGCGTATTCGGCGTCCTCGTTCACGCTCCAGACATCGTAGAGCCGCTGGCCGGCCAGGATGTTCCGCACCGTGAGCATCGCGGTCATCATGGCATGGTCCTGGTTGTTGTACTTGTGCATGCCGTTGCGGCCGACGAGGTGGAGCGTCGGATAGGACGTCTCCAGGTCGCGGCGGATCGCCGCCACGTTGTCCCGATAGGCCTCGTCGTAGACCGGATAGGCCTTGGGCTGGCGCACCACGCAGGCATCGACCACGTCCTCGGCCCGGATCAGGCCGATCTGCGCGATCTCGCGCTTGGCGAGCGCCACGAGATCGGCATCCGGCGCGGTCCACAGGCCGTCGCCCTCGAAGCAGAAATATTCGAGGCCGAGGCAGGCATAGTGCGCGTCGGGCACCATCTCGGGCGACCACGAGCGGAAATTCTGCACCCGCCCCACCTTCACGCTCGGATCGTGGATGTAGATCCAGTTGTCCGGGAAATCCTCGACGCCGCGGGCGATCAGCGCCACGGTGATGAAGTCCCGGTAGCCGAGGGCGCGGGCGTGGAAGGTGCTGAGCGGGGCCGGCCGGAGCGCCGCCACGAGGTCCTGGAGCGCCGCCGAGGAGACGATGTGGCGGGCCGTGAAGGTCTCGCGGCTGCCGTCCTGCCGGCGCACGCCGGCCGTCCACAGGCCGGTGGCGCGGTCGAAGGACAGGCTCTCGACGCCGCGGTCGAGCAGCACCCGGCCGCCCCGGCCGCGCACGGCGGCAGCGGCGGCGTCCCACATCATGCCGGGGCCGCGCCGCGGGTAGCGGAAGGATTCGATCAGGGTCTTGATCACCGGCTCGCCGGGCTTGCGCCGCCGTCCGAGCCCGAGGGAGCGGGCGAGCGCGTCGCGGATCGCCGCGCCGAGATCGAGCCCCTTGATGCGCTGGGCCGCCCAATCGGCCGAGATCGCGTCGCAGGACAGGCCCCACACCTTCTCGGTGTAGGTCCTGAAGAAGATCGAGAACAGGCGCTCGCCGAACTGGTTGCGCACCCAGTCGTGGAAGCTCCTCGGCTCCGGCACGGGCCGGGCGCGGGCGTAGAGGTAGGAGGCGACGCAGGCCGCGCTCTGCCACAGGCCGAGGTTGCGCAGGGCCTCGAACGCCTTGAGCGGATAGGCGTAGTAGCGGCCCTTGTAGTAGATCCGCGACAGGCGCGGCCGCTCGATGAAGTCGTCGGGCAGGATCTCGTTCCAGAGGTCCACCACCTCCTTCGACTTCGAGAAGAAACGGTGGCCGCCGATGTCGAACAGGTAGCCCTTGTACTCCACGGTGCGGCTGATGCCGCCGACGCGGACCGGATCCCGCTCCAGCACCGTGACCTCGCGCCCCGCCTTCGCCAGGAGGTAGGCGGCGGTCAAGCCGGCCGGCCCGGCGCCGATGACCAGCGTCTCGGTGTGCAGGCTCATCGCGTCGGGCTCCGTGATGCGCCCGGCGGGACGCGACGCCGCCATCGTTAACGCGGGACGGTAAACAACCCCTGACACTGACGCCCCGGCGCCGCGGGGCCGTAACCGTGGGGTAAGGCCGGCATGCGATGGCCGGAGGCGCTGTCCCGGGACCCCCTCATGCCGCGTTCCGCCCTCTTCGCCGCGTCGGCGCCCCCCGTCCCGCGCTCCCTGTTCGAGAGCCGGCTCGTGCTGTGGGGCGTGGTGGCGGTGGGCCTCGCCGGGGCCTTCGGGCTCGGGTCGGTCGCGGCGGTGATGCGCGACCTCGCCCTGCCGGACACCGACGACGCCATGCGCCTCGTCGCCGTGCGCGACCTCCTCGCCGGGCAATCCTGGTCGGATGTCGGCCAGCACCGGCTCCAGCCCCCGAGCGGCGCCTCGATGCACTGGTCGCGCCTCGTCGATCTGCCGATCGCCGGTCTGATCCTCCTCCTGCGGCCCTTCGCGGGGGCGCAGGCGGACGCGGTGGCGGCCGCGCTCTGGCCGCCCCTCCTGTTCGGCCTCTACGCGGCCGGGCTGTTCACCGGGGCGCGGCGGCTGTTCGGCGAGCGGGCGGCGATCCTCGGCCTCTTCGTCGCGACGCAGACCGCCCTCCTCGTCTCCCTGTTCGCCCCGGGCCGGGTCGATCACCACAACGTCCAGATCTGCGCCGTGCTCGGCCTCGGCCTCTGCCTGATGCGCCCCGCCCCGGGCTGGCGCGCGGGGGCCGGCGCGGGGGCGCTCGCCGCCCTCTCGCTGGCGGTGGGGCTGGAGACGCTGCCCTTCATCGCCGCGGCAGGGCTCCTCGTCGCCGGGACCTGGATCCGGGCCGGCGCGCGGGCGCTCGGCGCCTTCCTGGGCTTCGCGCTGGCGCTGGCCTGCGGCGCGGCCGCCCTGTTCGCCCTCGACACGCCGCCCACCGCGTGGGGCGCCCCGGCCTGCGACGCGCTCTCCCTGCCTTGGCTGTGGATCTGCGCCTGCGGCGGCGTCACCGCGCTCGCCGCCGCCGCCCTGCGGCCCCGCCGGGCCGCGGCCCGGGCCGCGCTCGCGGCGCTCGGCGGCCTCGCGATGGCGGGCGGGCTCGTCCGCTTGGCGCCGGACTGCCTCGACGGCCCCTTCGCGGGCATGCCCGAGGCGGTGCGCGAGGGCTGGCTCACCCAGGTCCGCGAGATGCTGCCGCTCTGGCGAAGCCTGCCGCAATTCCCGGGCGAGGTGCTCACGGCCCTCATGCCGATCCTCGTCGGGGCCCTCGTCGCGAGCGCCATGGCGTGGCGTGCCCCGCCGCCGACGCGCCGGGCCTGGGGCATCCTGGCAGGGGCGCTCTGGCTCGGCGCCGGCCTCGGCCTGATGCAGTTCCGCGGCCTCTACGTCGCCTCGGGCTTCGTCGCGCTCGCGGGCGGCGCGGTGCTCGACCGGGGCCTGTCCCTGCTGCGGGAGCCCGGCGCGGCGCCGCTCGCGCGGGCCGCGATGCTGGCCGCGGGGATCGGGCTCATCGGCAAGCTCTGGTTCGTGGGCGCGGCGGCGCCGAGCCTGCTCGCCACGGCGGAAGCGGCGCCGCGGAGCGACGCGGGCCCGTCCTGCACCAGCCGGCCGGCGATGGCGGGGCTCGGCCGGCTGCCGGCCGGCACGGTGCTGGCACCGATCGACCTCGGGCCGTTCCTGCTGCTCCACACGCCGCACGCCGTCGTCGCGGCCCCGTATCACCGGGCGCTGGCCGGGCTGTCGGCGGCGATCGCGGGCTTTCAGGACGAGGCGTCGCTGCGCCGCGTGGCGGGGGCATGGCAGGTCTCCTACATCGCCGTCTGCCCGCCGCCGGAGGGTGCGGATGGCGGCGCGCCGCTCGTCGGCGACCTTGCCCGCGGCAGGGTCGTCCCGCCCTGGCTGGAGCCGGTTCCCATGCCCGATTCGCCCCTCAGGGTCTGGCGCCTGCGCCCGCTGCCGTGATGCGGCGGCGAATCGCCGGGCTCCGAAGCAGGTTTCGCAAAGGCGGCCACCGGTTTTGCGATAAAAACCTGCGACATATCAGGAACCTAAGCGGACGAAGCGTTGGCACGCCAGCGCAAATCTGCTTAGGCCTGGTCGGCCTCGCGCTCGCGGCGGGGGCCGGGCTCGTGGTGGGCCGGGGCGCGGAGCCGGGCGGGATCGAGGAGGTGTGGATGCTGCTCTACGGCGCCCCCGATCTCGGACCGGTGGATTTCGCCCGGCTGCGGCGCTCCGGCGCCGACGGGCTCGCCTGCCCGCCCGACATCTGCCGCGCGGCCCCGGCCGATCTCGCGCCACCGGTCTTCCCGGTGGCCGGGGCGCGGCTGCGCGAGATCCTGCGGCGCGTCGCCGAGACCGATCCGGACACCATCCTCGTCTTCACGGACCGCTGGGGCGAGCAGGACCGCTACGTGGCGCGCTCCCCGGTGATGCGGTTTCCCGACACGATCACGGCCGAGGTGGTGGGGCGCGGCGAAGGCGCCTCCACCCTGGCCCTCTATTCCCGCAGCCAGATCGGCGCCGGGCTGTTCAGCGACAACCGCGCCCGTCTCGCCCGCTGGCTCGACGGGGTGAAGGAGGCGACGCGATGAGGATACCGGATCACGCGCGGTTCCGCCCGGACGGCATCCCGCCCCTGGCGCCGCTGCCGCGCGACCCGGACGTGGTGGTGGTGGGCGCGGGCGCGGCGGGCATCGCGGCCGCCCGGCGGCTCGCGGCGCGCGGCCTCTCGGTCGCGGTGCTGGAGGCCCGCGACCGGGTGGGCGGACGCACCGTCACCACGCGCCTGCGCGGGCACGCGGTCGATCTCGGCGCCCATTGGCTGCATGCCGGGCCGATCAACCCGCTCGTCGCCCTCGGCTTCGCCCGCGGCGAGCCCCTGCGCCGCGCCGCCCAGGAGAGCCACCTGATGGTGGGGCGGCGCAAGGGCCGGCCCGACGAGGACGCGGCCTACGGGCGGGCCTTCGCGGTCGCGGACGCGGCGATGACGCGCGGCGCCGCGCGGGGCGGGCCCGACCGCCCGGCCGCCTCGGTCCTGCCGCCGGGGCTCGGCCCCTGGGGGCGGCGCGTCGCCCTGGTGCACGGGCTCGTCTCCGGCCGGCCGCTGACCGACGTGAGCCTGCACGACTTCCCCAGCATGGAGTACGGGGACAACTTCTTCATGGCGGGAGGCTACGGCGCCTATCTGGCGCGCCTCGCCCACCACCTGCCGATCGCCCTCGGCACCCCCGTGCGCGCCATCGACTGGTCGGGTCCGGGCGTCGCGGTGGAGACCGGCGACGGCGGCCGGATCCGGGCGCGCGCCGTCCTCGTCACCGCGCCGATGATGGTGCTGCAGGACGAGGCCTCCCTCCGCTTCTCCCCGTCCCTGCCGGCACCGGCACGGGCGGCGATCGACGGGTTCCTGCCCGGCATCTACGAGCACGTGGTGCTGCACTGGCCCTCGGCCCCGTTCCGCGGGCGCGACCGGCTCGCCGGCCTCACGGGCAGCCGGCGCCAGCCGCCGGGCCTGCTGACTCGGGTCGACGGCACCGCCTTCCACTATTTCGAGCTCGACCGGCCGATGGCCGCCGCCCTCGACGGGGCCGGGCTGGGGCCGGACGGCGCGCGCCGCCTCGCCCGCGCGGTGCTCGCCGACCATGTCGGCAGCGGCCGCCTGCACGATCTCGCCATCCCGGTGGTGAGCGAGTGGCGGCACGATCCCTGGTCGCGCGGTTCCTGGGCGGTGGTGCCGCCGGGCCACGCGCCGGCGCGCGAGACGCTGAAGGCGCCGGTGGGGGACCGGATCTGGTTCGCGGGCGAGGCCCTCTCGCGCCTGCAATGGGGCACGGCGGGCGGCGCCTACGAGGAGGGCGAGCGGGCGGCCGAGGCTATCACGGCGGCGCTCGGCTGAGGCGGAGCGCGACCGATCCGTTCGGCACGGCTGCTTGCGGATGAGGGCGGCACGTCGCCCTCATGGTGCGGTGCCGACGAAGCAGGCCTCGCCCCGTGACCGCCGATCCGAATCCTCGGCGGCGCCCCCGGATTCGCGATCCGCTCTCGCGTCACGCGCCCAGGGGAGGGCTGGGCCGGGCTCAGAGCATGCTCGGCAGGACGCGGTCCGGCGGGCGGTGCCCGTCGAGGAAGGTCTTGATGTTGATGATGACCTTCTCGCCCATGTCGACGCGGCTCTCCTGCGTGGCCGAACCCATATGCGGCAGCAGCACCACCTTGCCGGCCTTGGCGAGCTTGACGAGGCGCGGGCTCACCGCCGGCTCCTGCTCGAACACGTCGAGACCCGCCCCCGCGATGTCGCCGACCTCGATCAGTCGCGCCAGCGCGGTCTCGTCGATCACCTCGCCGCGGGCGGTGTTCACCACCACCGCCTCGGGCTTGAGGAGCTTGAGGCGGCGCGCCGAGAGCAGGTGATAGGTCGCGGGCGTGTGCGGGCAGTTCACCGACACGATGTCGACCCGCGCCAGCATCTGGTCGAGGGATTCCCAGTACGTCGCCTCCAGCTCCGCCTCGGTGCGGGCCGAGACGCGGCGGCGGTTGTGGTAGTGGATGGAGAGGCCGAAGGCCTTGGCGCGGCGCGCCAGCGCCTGGCCGATGCGCCCCATGCCGACGATGCCGAGGCGCTTGCCGGTGATGCGCCGGCCCAGCATCCAGGTCGGCGACCAGCCGGAGGTCCAGGCATCGTCCGGGATGATCCGCGCGCCCTCGGTGACCCGGCGGGCCACGGCGAGGATCAGCGCCATGGTCATGTCGGCGGTGTCCTCGGTCAGCACGCCCGGCGTGTTGGTGACCGTGATCCCGCGCTGGAGGGCGCTCTCCACGTCGATGTGGTCGACGCCGTTGCCGAAATTGGCGATCAGCCGGAGATTCGGCCCGGCCTGGGCCAGCACCGAGGCGTCGATCTCGTCCGTGACGGTGGGGACGAGCACGTCCGCCTCCTGCATCGCCTGGGCGAGGGCGGCGGAGGACAATGGCTTGTCGTCGTGGTTGAGGCGCGTGTCGAAGAGTTCGCGCATGCGCGTCTCCACCACGTCCGGCAGGCGCCGGGTCACCACCACGAGCGGCTTGCGCTTCAACGACGACATGAACTCTTCCCCTCCCCGACTCGTGTCGGCGGCGCTCGGCCGGCCTTGTCCCAGCCTGCTCAAGCCTTACGATAGGCGATGGCGCGCCCCGGCGGGAAGCCCCACCTCGGACCGGGACTCCACCCTCCGTTAACCCTCTTTGGGCCACACACGAGGGTGAGGAGCCGGGCCGGGCGCCCGAGCCGAGCGGCGTCCGCCGGCTTCTCTACGCATCAATCGCGGCAGTGGCTACCGCCCTGCCGCGCGACAATGATGCGCCAAAGCCCCTGGATGACGGAGACGAGATCCGATGCCCCTCGCGCGCGCCGGTGCCCTCCTGATCGCGCTGATGGCGGTGCTGCCCTCGGCCCTGGCCGCCCCCGCCGCCCCGGGGAAGCTGCCGGAGGCGAGCGTCGGCCCCCGCAGCGGCCTGCCGGTGCCCCGCTACGTCAGCCTCAAGACCGACCGCGTGAACCTGCGCGAGGGCCCCTCCAAGGACCACCGCACGCTCTGGGTGTTCCAGCGGGCGGGGCTCCCGGTCGAGATCATCGCGGAATTCGAGAACTGGCGGCGGATCCGCGATTCGGAGGGCACCGAGGGCTGGGTGCTGCACTCGCTCCTCTCGGGCCGACGCACGGCCGTGGTGCTGGCGCAGGCCGACAAGTCGGCCTCGGTCCCGCTCTACGCGGAGCCGGAGGGCCGCGGCGGCGTCGTGGCCCAGCTCCAGGCGGGGGTGATCGGCAGCGTCAAGTCCTGCACCGGCGCGTGGTGCCGCCTGATCGTCATGCTGCCGCAGAAGCGCGGCGACGTGGACGGCTACCTGCGCCAGGACCGCCTGTGGGGCGTCTACCCGAACGAGAAGGTGGAATAGGCGTGCCGCGGACGGGCCTGGATCAGGCGATGCGGCCGTGGTCGTGGCTGCACCGGCCGTGGTCGGCCAGCGACTCGATCACCCGGCAATCGCCCACCCGGCCATGGCTGCACGCCTCCACCATGCGCCGCAGCTCGGCCCGGAGCGTCTCGAGCTGCGCGATCCGGCGCTCGACCGCGGCCATGTGGCGGCGGGCGATCTCGTCCACCTCGGCGCAGGACCGGTCGGGCTGGGCCGCCAGCGCGAGAAGCTCGCGGATCGCGTCCACCTCGAAGCCGAGTTCGCGGGCATGGCGGATGAAGTCGAGCCGGGACACCTCGGCCGCCGTGTAGCGGCGCTGCTTCCCCTCGGTGCGGGCCGGAGCGGGCATCAGCCCCACGCCCTCGTAGTAGCGGATCGTCGGCACCTTGACGCCGGTGCGCCGCGACAGCTCGCCGATCGGAACATCCATTTTCCGCTTGAACCTCTAGTCACTAGAGATCGTACGCTCCTTCCCGACCGCTGGAAAGGAGAACCACCATGGCGGATGCCTGCTGCCGCTCCCGCTCTCGCGCCCACTCGGACACGGGCTGCACGCCACCCCCGCTGCATCCCCCCGAGCCCGCGGCTCCGGCCGTGCATGGCAGCCATGCGCAAGCCTCCTGCTGCTCGGGCGGCGTGCCGGTCTTCGACGGCGTGGACCCGCGCTACAAGCGCGTCCTCTGGGCCGTGATCGCCCTCAACGGCACGCTGTTCCTGACCGAGATGTTCGCGGGCCAGCTCGCCGGATCGCAGGCGCTCAAGGCCGACGCCCTCGACTTCCTGGCCGATACGGTGACCTACGGCCTGAGCCTCGCGGTGATCGGCGCGAGCCTGCGCGTGCGCGCCACGGCGGCCCTGTTCAAGGGCCTGTCCCTCTCGCTCATGGCGCTGTGGGTGTTCGGCTCGACGGTCTACCACACCCTCGTCCTCGGCCTGCCCCGGGCGGAGGTGATGGGGGTGATCGGCATGCTCGCGCTCGCCGCCAATCTCGCCTCGGTGCTCCTGCTGCGGCCCTACAAGGACGGCGACGCCAATGTGCGCTCGGTCTGGCTCTGCTCGCGCAACGACGCGATCGGCAACGTCATCGTCATGATGGCGGCGCTGGGCGTGTGGGGCACGTCCACGGCCTGGCCCGACCTCGCCGTGGCCGCGGTCATGGCCGGAATCTTCCTCACCTCGTCGGGCCAGATCCTGGCGCAGGCCTGGGCGGAATATCGGGACGGCGGAGCGCAGGTCCGTCCCGCGCCGGCCCGCTAGAGCCTTGTCCGACGAAGTGGATCCCGGTTCGTCGCAGACAATGCGGCAGCATCAAAAACCTGGAGCAGCGCCCGATTGCAACCTGATCGGGTGCTACTCGAGGCGTCATACGGTTTCCGGATGATCGCTTCGCGATGCGGAAACCGGCCTCGCTCAGGCGCCGCGCGGGCTCGTGATACGGTTTCCGAAAGTGATCGTCCGGAAACCGTATCATTCGCCCCAATGCGCCGGTCGGCGGCCACGCCCATCGTCCAACAGAAAAGGCCGCCGAAGCGGCGGCCTTGTTCCCGATACCGCGACGGTGCCGTCAGCCCCGGCGGCGGAGCCGCACGATCACCTCGACGCCCGCGATCTCCATCCCCTCGGGCGGCTGCGGCAGCGAATCGACCGTGATGCCGCAATCGGGCATGTCGAGCACCTGGCCCTCCTCCTCCAGGAAGAAGTGATGGTGCTCGCTCGGGTTGGTGTCGAAATAGGCCTTGGAGCCGTCGAGGGCGAGCTGGCGCAGCAGCCCGGCCTCGGTGAACTGGTGCAGCGTGTTGTAGACCGTGGCGAGGGAGACCGGGACCTTGGCCCGCATCGCCTCGTCGTAGAGCATCTCGGCGGTGAGGTGCCGGTCCCCCTTGCCGAACAGCAGCCAGCCGAGGGAGAGCCGCTGACGGGTCGGGCGCAGCCCCGCGCGGCGCAGCCGATCCCGCAGCTCCGACAGCGGGCAGCCGCGGCGCTGCCCCGCCGCACCCTCGGCCTGGATGGCCGGGGCACGTGCGTTGAGCACGGCATGCAAAGGCGACAGGTCGTTCATCGGCCAGACTGTTCAGCGTGAGAAGAAGCAAGGCTTTCCGGTTCCCGTTATAGGGATTGCCCTGCGGGGCCGCAACCCGAGCGGCGCTCTCGGCCCGTAGATCAGAAATCGTCTAATTCGCAATTGACGATGAAGTTTCGGCAACAGACCGGCCGCACGGCGCTCCCGACATGCCGAAACGGCGGCGCGCTTCCGACAGCAGCGCGCAGCACCCCGTCGGCTCCCGATGATCGCGCGCCGGTCCGGGCCAGGGAGCCGCCGCGACGGCCCGGTGGAGTCTCGGCCCGGTCATACGGTTTCCGGATGATCGCTTCGCGATGCGGAAACCGGCCTCGCTCAGGCGCCGCGCGGGCTCGTGATACGGTTTCCGAAAGTGATCTTCCGGAAACCGGATCACGCCGTCAGACGGTGAGGCCGAACGAGAGACAGCCGGTGGTGACGGATCGAGAGGTGGTCAGCGGCCCGGCGATCACGCCACCCTTGCGGAGGGTCTGGGCCTCGAAGGTCGATGGCCCCGCAACGCCGAAGCCGAGCGCCGGGAAACCACCTGCGGCGGCATCGATCTCGCCGGGCTCGCGCATGCTCCGATGATGGTTCGACACGATCGGTCTCCTCATCCGTCGGGAAAGGGATGTCGCCTCCCGACGAAATCCCATCGTCTCGAGTTCGGATGCCCATTCCGGCGACCATGACGCCGAGGATATGAACACAAATCCGAAGCTCAATTCGGACCATAGGCGCGGAGATGGCCAAGCCGAGCGCCTCGAGCGGGCGTGATCAACTCCTGCCGCATCCCGCGCGAATGCGTGCGGTGCCCGGCCGAAGATGAAACGGCAGCGCATCGGAACGGTCTGATCACATCCTGCCGCAGCCGGGTCCGCATGGGCTGCCAGACGGAATTTTCATCCAACTTGTTGCAACGATTGGATTCTCTTCAAGAGTTGCGACAATTTGACATATTCGTCTCGCTCCGGTTGCCGGACCGCCGCCGACGATCGCCCGCCTCCGCTCGCCCCGCCTGCCCGCCGCGTCGGCGGGGGAACCCTCGGTCCCTTCGGTGGCTTTGAACGCCCGGCACCCTATGCTACAGGCGCCGCTCTGCGGGCCGCGCCCCGCCCCAGCCAACGAGGATCGCGCCGTCTCCATGTCCGCCGACACTCCCGCCACCGACGCCCGGCCCCGGCCCTCGCAGTTCTCCTATGAGGACCTGCTCGCCTGCGGGCGCGGCGAGATGTTCGGCGCCGGGAACGCGCAGCTGCCGCTCCCGCCGATGCTGATGTTCGACCGCATCGTCTCGGTCGGGAAAGATGGCGGCGCCTACGGCAAGGGCCACGTGCGGGCGGAACTCGACGTGCGGCACGACCTCTGGTTCTTCCCCTGCCACTTCCAGGGCGACCCCGTGATGCCGGGCTGCCTCGGACTCGACGCCCTCTGGCAGATGGTCGGCTTCTTCCTCGGCTGGCTCGGTTCGCCGGGTCGCGGCCGGGCGCTCGGCGTCGGCGAGGTGAAGTTCGCCGATCAGGTGCTGCCGACCGTCAAGCAGGTCGTCTACGGCGTCGACCTCAAGCGCGTGCGCCAGGGCCGCCTCGTGCTCGGCATCGCCGATGGCTGGCTCGAAGCGGATGGCCGCCGCATCTACGAGGCGCAGGACCTGCGGGTCGGCCTGTTCCAGGCGGCCGCCCCGGCGGGCGGCTGAGGGGGCGCCCGCAGCGGAGCCGCGCGGGGCAATTCTGCTTAGATTCCTGTTTCTGCATCATTTTCGCCGCCGGGCAGGCGAATGATGCGCGGGCAGGCGGTTGAGTTCGGGCCGCGACGGTCCTAGGTGACAACGAGACGGCGCCACACACGCCGCGAAGGAGGGCTGCGATCGTCATGAGGCGCGTCGCGATCACCGGAATGGGCATCGTCTCATCCATCGGCAACAACACGCAGGAAGTGCTGGCGAGCTTGCGCGAGGCCCGATCCGGCATCACCCGGGCCGAGCCCTTCGCCGCGCACGGCTTCCGCTGCCAGGTTCAGGGCGCCCCGACCCTCGATGCCGAGAGCGTGGTCGACCGGCGCGCCATGCGCTTCCACGGCGGCGGCACCGCCTGGAACCACGTGGCGATGGAGCAGGCGATCCGCGACGCGGGACTCGAGGCGAACGAGGTCTCGCACGATCGCACCGGCATCATCATGGGCTCGGGCGGTCCCTCGACCCACGCCATCGTCGAGGCCGCCGACATCGCCCGGGCCAAGGGCCCGAAGCGCGTGGGCCCCTTCGCGGTGCCGAAGGCGATGTCCTCCACCGCCTCGGCCACGCTCGCCACGTGGTTCAAGATCAAGGGCGTGAACTACTCGATCTCCTCCGCCTGCGCGACCTCGAACCACTGCATCGGCAACGCCGCCGAGATCATCCAGGCCGGCCGGCAGGACATCATCTTCGCGGGCGGCTGCGAGGAGCTCGACTGGACCCTCTCGGTCCTGTTCGACGCGATGGGCGCCATGTCGGCGAAGTACAACGACACCCCGGCCCGGGCCTCCCGCGCCTACGATGCGGGCCGCGACGGCTTCGTGATCGCGGGCGGCGCGGGCGTGCTGGTGCTGGAGGAGCTGGAGCACGCCAAGGCCCGCGGCGCGCGGATCTACGGCGAGGTCGCCGGCTACGGCGCCACCTCGGACGGCCACGACATGGTGGCCCCCTCGGGCGAGGGCGCGGTGCGCTGCATGCGCCAGGCGCTGTCGGGCCTCAAGGGCGTCAAGATCGACTACATCAATCCGCACGCCACCTCGACGCCGGTCGGCGACGACAAGGAGATCGAGGCGATCCGCGAGGTGTTCGGCGCGGGCGAGGCCTGCCCGCCGATCGCCGCCACCAAGTCGCTCACGGGCCATTCGCTCGGCGCGACCGGCGTGCAGGAGGCGATCTACTCGCTCCTGATGATGAACAACGGCTTCATCTGCGAGAGCGCCCATATCGACGAGCTCGATCCGGCCTTCGCCGACATGCCGATCCTGCGCCAGCGGGTGGACGACGCCCGGCTCGGCCACGTGCTGTCGAACTCGTTCGGATTCGGGGGCACCAACGCGACACTGGTCCTGAAGCACGTCGACGCCTGACGGCTCGGGGCGGACACGGACATCCACGGGGAGAGCGGGCGTGACGGGTTTGATGGCAGGCAAGCGCGGCCTCATCATGGGGGTCGCGAACGACCATTCCATCGCCTGGGGCATCGCCAAGGCTCTCGCAGCACAGGGGGCGGATCTCGCCTTCACCTACCAGGGCGAGGCGCTCGGCCGCCGGGTGACGCCGCTCGCGGGCACTCTCGGCTCGACGATCGTGCTGCCCTGCGACGTGGAGGATCCGGCCAGCGTCGACGCGGTCTTCACGGCGCTCGGCGATGCGTGGCCCGAGGGCTTCGACTTCGTCGTCCACGCCATCGGCTTCTCGGACAAGACGCAGCTCAAGGGCCGCTACGTGGACGCCACCACGCGCGAGAACTTCTCGCGCACCATGGTGATCTCCTGCTTCTCCTTCACGGAGGTGGCGCAGCGGGCGGCCAAGCGCCTGCGGCCCGGCGGGGCGCTCCTCACCCTGACCTTCGGCGGCGCGACCCGCGTGATGCCGAACTACAACGTGATGGGTCTCGCCAAGGCGGCGCTGGAAGCCTCCGTGCGCTACCTCGCCTCCGATCTCGGCCCGGACGGCATCCGGGTGAACGCGATCTCGGCGGGTCCGGTGCGCACGCTCGCGGGGGCCGGCATCTCCGATGCGCGCCTGATGTTCAGCCATCAGAAGGCCCACGCCCCCTTGCGCCGCAACGCGACGATCGAGGAGATCGGCGGCGCGGCCCTCTACCTGCTCTCCGACCTGTCGAGCGCCGTGACCGGCGAGATCCACTTCGTGGATTGCGGCTTCAGCACCATCGCGATGCCGCGCCCGTCGGTGCTGAAGGCGCAGGACGACGCCGGCGTCGTCGGCGACTGAAAGCGGCCGCCCGGATCGGATCTGGCGCCGCCCCGGCGGCTCTGCGAAGCTGGTGCCTCCGCATCAGGAGCCGCCCATGACCGATGAGATCGCCCGCCGGATCGCACAAGGGTCCGGCCGCGCGCCGGCCGACCTCGTGATCCGCGGCGCGCGGCTTCTCGACCTCGTCACCGGCGACCTCGTCCTCACCGACATCGCCCTGTGCGGCGACACCATCGTGGGCACCTACGGCGCCTACGAGGGCACGCGCGTGATCGAGGCCGCGGGCCGGATCGCGGTGCCGGGCTTCATCGACACCCATCTCCACATCGAATCCTCGCTCATCACCCCGCACGAATTCGACCGCTGCGTGCTGCCGCACGGGGTCACCACGGCGATCTGGGATCCGCACGAACTCGCCAACGTGCTCGGCACCGCGGCCTTCGCCTACGCCCTCCAGGCCTCCAGCGAGACGGCCATGGACATCCGGGTGCAGCTCTCCTCCTGCGTGCCCGCCACCGATCTCGAGCGCGCGGGCGCCCGCATCGAGGCCGCGGACCTCCTCCCCTACCGGGATCATCCGCGCTCGCTGGGCCTTGCCGAGTTCATGAACTTCCCCGGCGTCGTCCAGGCCGATCCGGGCTGCCTCGCCAAGCTCGCGGCCTTCGCCGGCCGCCACATCGACGGGCACGCGCCGCTGCTCTCCGGTGCCGGCCTCAACGCCTACGCGGCGTCCGGCATCCGCACCGACCACGAGGCCACCGGTGCCGCGGAGGCCCTGGAGAAGATCCGCAAGGGCATGACCGTGCTGATCCGCGAGGGCTCCGTCTCCAAGGACCTGCGGGCGCTCGCCCCCCTGCTCACGGTCGCCACCTCCCCCTTCCTCGCCTTCTGCACCGACGACCGCAACCCGCTCGACATCGCCGAGGAGGGCCATCTCGACCACCTGATCCGCACGGCGATCGGCCTCGGCGTGCCGCCGCTCGCGGCCTACCGGGCGGCCTCGCTCAGCGCCGCCGCCGCCTTCGGCCTCCACGACCGGGGCATGATCGCCCCCGGGCGGCGGGCCGACATCGTGCTCCTCGACGATCTCGACGCCTGCGCGGTGGCGCAGGTGATCGTGGGCGGCCGGCTCGTGGAGGAGGCGCTCTTCGCCGGCCGCGCCCGCATCCCGGCGCCGGGGCGCGGCAGCGTGAAGGCCGCGCCGGTGACGGCCGAGGATTTCCGGATCCCGGCTTCCCCCGGCCCCGAGACCTCGGTGATCGGCGTGGTGCCGGGGCGCATCATCACGGAGCACCGCCGCCTGACCCTGCCCGCCGCGGACGGCCTCGCCCTCTGCGACCGCGGCCAGGACGCGGTGAAGGTCGCGGTGATCGCCCGGCACGGCACGCCCGGAATGGGACGCGCCTTCGTGCAGGGGTTCGGGCTCGAACGCGGCGCCATCGCCTCCTCGGTCGGCCATGACAGCCACAATCTCTGCGTGGTCGGGGTGGACGACGCCGACATGGCGCTGGCGATCAACCGGCTGATCGACCTCCAGGGAGGCTTCGTGGTGGCGGCGGGCGGTCGGGTTCTCGCCGAATTGCCGCTGCCCATCGCCGGCCTGATGAGCGACCAGCCCTTCGAGGCGGTGCGCGACGCTCTCCACCCTCTGCGCGAGGCCGCCCGCTCCCTCGGCTGCACCCTGCCGGAGCCGTTCCTTCAGGTAGCCTTCCTGCCGCTCCCGGTGATCCCGCACCTCAAGATCACCGACCGCGGCCTCGTGGACGTGGACCGCATGGCGCTCCTCCCCTGAGGGCCGGGCGGGACCGCATCGCGCATCTCTGCGCGGATCCTCGTTCTCGCCGCATCGCTCTCGCCGAACCGGCGGCTGCCTCGGGCGAATGATGCGGCGCCCGTTGCCTTTTGCCGCCGGCCCTCCTAACTCGGGGCGGCTTGGCATGCTGCGGCGCAGCAACGGAGGGGATGGCGATGGCGGAACCACGCGCGAAGCGGAGAGCCGACGAGATTCCCGTGCTCGGCGGCATCGCCGATCTCGCGCCGCGCTTCGACGTGATCCTGTGCGACGTCTGGGGCGTGCTGCATGACGGGGTGCGCGCCCATGGGGCCGCGGGCGAGGCGCTGACGCGGTTCCGCGCCCTGCCCGGCGAGCGCCCGCGGCGGGTGGTGCTGGTCTCGAACGCGCCACGGCCCGGCGCGTCGGTCCAGGCGCAGCTCGACGGGTTCGGCCTGCCGCGCTCGGCCTACGACGCCATCGTGACCTCGGGCGACCTCACCCGCGCCCTGATTGCCGCGAAGGGCACCGCCCCCCTCTACCATCTCGGCCCCGACCGCGACCTGCCGATCTTCGAGGGGCTGCCCGCCCCGCGCGTGGCACCGGAGGCGGCCGAGCACGTGGTCTGCACCGGGCTGTTCGACGACGAGGTCGAGACGGCGGAGGATTACCGCCCCGTCCTGACGCCGCTGAAGGAGCGCGGGCTGCCGATGATCTGCGCCAACCCGGACCTCGTGGTCGAGCGCGGCGCGCAGCTGATCCCCTGCGCGGGGGCGCTGGCGAGCCTCTACGAGGCGTTGGGCGGAGAGGTCATCTATGCCGGCAAGCCGCACCGGCCGGTCTACGAGGCGGCCGTGCAGGCCGCTGCCGCGATCGACGGCCTGCCCCCGGCGCCGGCCGACCGCATCCTCGCCATCGGCGACGCGATCCGCACCGACGTCGCCGGCGCGCACGGCTTCGGCATCGCCTCCGTGCTGGTGGCCCGGGGCATCCACGCGGAGGAACTCGGCTGCGCGGCGGGGGCGCCGCTCGGCGAGGTGGCGCATTGGCTGGAGGCCCAGCCGGTGCATCCGGACGCGGTCGTCGAGGTCCTGCGCTGGTGATCGGGCCGCGCTGATCACGCGAATAGGGCGTCGATCGCGTCCTGCGGCGTCTCCGGCCCCTTGAGCTGGGGACCGTTGAGGAGGAGCTCCTCGTTCCGCGCCTTGCGGCGTGCCTCCTCCTGGTCGATCTCGCCGTCGCTCACCTTCACGACGGTCGCGAAGTGCTCCAGGCGCTTCTCGACTTGGCCCAGGGCGTCGACGACCTTGGCAATGCGCTGCCCGGTGATGTCCTGGAAGGCGCAGGCCTCGAAGATCTGGAAGACCTCCGCCTCGACCTTGGCGCGGTAGCCTTCGAGCGTGTCGTCCTCGATCGCCAGGATGCCCTCCGCGACCCCCATGATGCGGTTCGTCGCGCTCGCCGTCGCCGTGACGACGCCGCCCAGCTCGTCATGCGCCATGGGCAGGCGATCGCGGCGCAGTTCGTTGGCCCGCAGATGGGCGATCGCCTGCTTGAGCCGCTTGATGTAATCCGCGATCTCGACGAGATCCTGCACGATCGTGCCGGCGTCGATCGCACCCTCCGCAGGAGACGGCCTGCGGGCCCTCTTACGCATCAGCATGCTGACCAGCCGGACCGTTCGAATACTGCGCAAGGCTCGGCTCCGTTGTCGGCCGGCCGCGCTCCGCGTCGGGAGCGGGGCGGAGTCGGGCGGCCGGGGCCGGCCGCCATGCCGATCTGGGGCGCGAGGTGGGCGGTCCCGGCCCCTGCCGGGGCCGTGCGGCGCCGGTCAGGCGCCGCAGACCGCCTCGATCTTGGTCTTGAGCGTCTGCGCGTTGAACGGCTTGACGATGTAGTTGTTCACGCCGGCCTTCTTGGCGGCGATGACGTTCTCGGTCTTCGACTCGGCCGTCACCATGATGAAGGGCGTGGTGCGCAGCACGTCGTCGGCCCGCACGTGACGCAGCAGCTCGTAGCCCGTCATCGGCTCCATGTTCCAGTCGGAGATCACGAGGCCGTACTTCTTCTGCTTGAGCTTGGCGAGCGCGCCGGTGCCGTCGGACGCGTCGTCGACATCCTCGAAGCCGAGCTGCTTGAGCAGGTTGCGGATGATGCGGACCATCGTCTGGTAGTCGTCCACCACGAGGATCGGCATGCTGAGGTCGAGGGCCATCAGTCCGGGCTCCATTCGCGGGCAAGGCGCATTCGGCGCGCGCTGGTGCCCGCAGCGATGATGAGGGGAAGCACCGGGCGGCGCTTCTGACCGCAATAGGTAGTCCCGGCGCGTTGCGAAGCGGTTAATCGGCCACGCGTGCAATCCAGCCCTGTGCACGACCGGCCTGCCCTTGTGCAAAACCATCGTCCGCCCAGTGCGGTGGGCGGCTGGTGACGACGAGTGTCCGGCTCTGGCCGCGATTGACTCTGCGAAGCCCCGCCCCTGTGCTGCGCGCGGCACGGTCGCGGCGGCCGATATCCCTCGCGAAGCCGGCGCCCCGGGCGCAAGGGTGCGATGCGCCCCGGGGCCGGCGGCTTGACCCACCGGGCGCTTTTCGACAGGGTCGCGCCGCCCGGCCCAGGCTTCACCGGCCTTGCGGCCGCGGAGAGACCGCAACCGCCGCGCTGACACGATCGGATCCCCATGCCGCCGAGCGACGAGACCGCCGCGACCGATTCCGCGGCGTCCGCCCCGCCGCCTCGCCCCCTGATCATCAACCGCGATGGCGAGGCCGTGCCGGAGGGTCTGCGCGGCGCGGTCGCGGCGATCGGCAACTTCGACGGACTGCATCAGGGGCACCGCGCCCTCATCGCGGCGGTGCGCGAGATCGCCCGCATCACCGGCCACCCGAGCGCGGTGCTGACCTTCGAGCCCCATCCGCGCGAATTCTTCGCGCCCGAGCGCGGCATGTTCCGCCTCACCGCCGAGGGCGCCAAGCTCGCCGTGCTGGCCCGGCTCGGCATCGACGGCGTGTTCGTGCGCCGCTTCGACGCGGATCTCGCGGCCACGGGAGCGAGCGCCTTCGTGGGCCGGCTCCTCAAGCAGGAACTCGGCCTGTCGGGCGTGGTGATCGGCCACGACTTCCATTTCGGCCGCGGCCGCGAGGGCACCCCCGCCATGCTCCAGGCCCTCTGCGCGGAGAACGGGCTCTCCTGCCGGGTGATCGCGCCGGTGACGGCGGAGAGCGAGGAGTCGCCGGTCTCGTCGAGCGCCATCCGGGCCGCCCTGGAGGAGGGCGACGTGGCGGGGGCGAACCGCCTGCTCGGCTTCCGCTGGTTCGTGCAGGGCGCGGTGCGCCACGGGGACAAGCGGGGGCGCACCCTCGGCTTCCCCACCGCCAACGTCGCCCTGCCGGCCTGCGGCCTCGCCCACGGCATCTATGCGGTGCGGGTCCGCCTCGCCGACGGCTCCCTGCGGGAGGGCGTGGCGAGCTACGGGCGCCGCCCGACCTTCGACAACGGCGCGCCGCTCCTCGAAACCACCCTGTTCGACTTCTCGGGGGACCTCTACGGGCAGACGATCGCCGTCGAGTTCGTCGGGTTCCTGCGCGGCGAGGCCCGCTTCGACAGCGCCGAGGCGCTGGTCGCGCAGATGCACCGGGACGCGGAGCAGGCCCGCGCCCTGCTGGCGCGCGACGCGGTGCCCTCGATGCTGGGCTGACCGGCCCTCCTCAGGGCAAAGCCCTATTCGGGGGCAAAGCCCTATTCGGGGGCAAAGCCCTATTCGGGGGCAAAGCCCTATTCGGGGGCGAATTCGCGCAGGCTGCGGTCCCGCTCGTCCAGGCGCGGCGCATCGACGTCGATCTCCGGCCCGTCGTAATCCGGCGCCAGCATCGGCCTGGCCGGAGCGAGACTGCCGGTGGCGTCGATCTCGTCGTAGGGCGTGCCGACCTGGGGCATGCCGGCCTGCGGGGGCCGGGCGGCCGGGCCCCTGGCCTCGGCGGCGAGGGCCGGGGCGCCGAGCGAGACGGCGAGGGCGAGAACGGCGAGAAGCGGGCGCATCGCGGCCTCCTGTCGGGACGGAGATCCTCTGCGTCAAGTCGCCAGGGCGGCCGGCGTTCCCGCGCGTGCCGCGCAGGGCGGCGCGGCGGACCGCCCGGCTTCCCCCGCGCTCCCACCCCTGCTATGAGGGCCGAATGTCCGAATCGCATCACCGGCTGAGCCCTCCGCGGCGAATTACGAGCCCGGTTTCCGCCTGAGGGCCGCGGCGGCGGCCCTGCGGAGGCCGGGATGCCGTTCGCCGAGCGATTGCACGACAAGGGCCCCGGCCTTCCGCCGCGGCGCCCGCCACACGAGCCCGCGACCATGACCGAGACCAAGCCCGCCTCCGGGCGCGACTATTCCGAGACGCTGTTCCTGCCGCGCACGGATTTCCCGATGCGGGCCGGCCTGCCCGAGCGCGAGCCGGAGATCCTGAAGCGCTGGGCGGCCATCGACCTCTACGGCCGCATCCGCGCCGCGGCGGCGGGCCGGCCGAAATTCGTCCTGCACGACGGACCGCCCTACGCCAACGGCCACATCCATATCGGCACGGCGCTCAACAAGATCCTCAAGGACGTGGTGGTGCGCGCCGCGGGCGTGCTCGGCCAGGACGCCAACTACGTGCCGGGCTGGGACTGCCACGGCCTGCCGATCGAGTGGAAGATCGAGGAGCAGTACAGGGCCAAGGGCCGCAACAAGGACGAGGTGCCGGTCGTCGAGTTCCGGCGCGAGTGCCGCGCCTTCGCGGAGCACTGGCTCTCGGTGCAGCGCGGGGAGTTCAAGCGCCTCGGCGTCACCGGCGACTGGGACCATCCCTACGCGACCATGGCCTATCCGGCCGAGGCGCAGATCGCCCGCGAGCTGATGGTCTTCGCGATGACCGGCCAGCTCTATCGCGGCTCCAAGCCCGTGATGTGGTCGGTGGTCGAGAAGACCGCCCTCGCCGAGGCCGAGGTCGAGTACGAGGACCACGTCAGCGACACGATCTGGGCCGCCTTCCCGGTCGTCGCCTCCGCCGATCCGGCGCTCACCGGCGCCCACGTCGTCATCTGGACCACCACTCCCTGGACCATCCCGGCCAACCGGGCCGTGGCCTATTCAAGAAAAGTCAGTTACGGGCTCTATCGTGTTACCGCCGCTCCTGAAGAGAACTGGGTACAACCTGATTTTCGTTGCATTGTTGCTGACGAACTCGCGGGCGACGTCTTCAAGGCCGCTCGGGTCGATGCTTATGAGCGCGTGGCCGAGGTTGCGCCCGAGGCTCTGGCGGGACTGACGCTCGCCCATCCCCTGGCGGGCTGGAACGAGGGCTACCGCTTCGCCGTGCCGATGCTGGAGGGCGAGCACGTCACCGACGAGGCCGGCACCGGCTTCGTCCACACGGCGCCAAGCCACGGCCGCGAGGACTTCGAGGTCTGGACGGCGAACGGCCGTGCGCTGCGCGCGCGCGGCATCGACGTGGCGATCCCCTACACGGTGGATGCGGACGGCGTGCTGACCGCGGAGGCGCCCGGCCTCACGGGCCGGCGGGTGCTGACCGAGAAGGGCGAGAAGGGCGACGCCAACAAGGCGGTGATCGCGGCCCTCGCCGAGGCCGGCACGCTGATGGCGCGCGGCACGCTCAAGCACAGCTACCCGCATTCCTGGCGCTCGAAGAAGCCGGTCATCTTCCGCAACACGCCGCAATGGTTCATCGCCCTCGACGCGCCGGTGGCCTCGCTCCAGGGCCGGACCCTGCGCGACGTGGCCCTGCGCGAGATCGCCGCCACCGAGTGGGTGCCGCCGCAGGGCCAGAACCGCATCACCGGCATGATCGCCAACCGCCCGGACTGGGTGGTGTCGCGCCAGCGCGCCTGGGGCGTGCCGATCACGGTCTTCGTGAAGAAGGGCACCAGCGAGATCCTGCGCGACGAGCGGGTCAATGCCCGCATCGCCGAGGCCTTCGCGGCCGAGGGCGCGGATGCGTGGTTCAGCGATGCGGACGGCGCCCGCTTCCTCGCCCCCGACCACGACCCGGCCGATTACGAGAAGGTCACGGACGTCCTCGACGTCTGGTTCGATTCGGGCTCGACCCACGCCTTCACGCTCGAGGATCCGGTCGCCTTCCCGGGGCTCGCGGGCATCCGCCGCCGCCGCGAGGGCGGTGACGACACGGTGATGTACCTGGAGGGCTCGGACCAGCACCGCGGCTGGTTCCACTCCTCGCTGCTCGAATCCTGCGGCACCCGCGGCCGGGCCCCCTACGACGTGGTGCTCACCCACGGCTTCGTCCTCGACCCCAAGGGGGAGAAGATGTCGAAGTCGCGCGGCAACGTCGTCGCCCCGCAGGACGTGATCGCGGCCTCGGGCGCCGACATCCTGCGCCTGTGGGTGGCGGCCTCCGACTACACGGACGACCTGCGCATCGGCCCGCCGATCATCAAGACCTTCTCGGAGACCTACCGGAAGCTGCGCAACTCCCTGCGCTGGATGCTCGGCACCCTCGCCCATCACCGGCCGGAGGACCGCGTCCCCGTGCAGGAGATGCCGGAGCTGGAGCGCTTCATCCTGCACCGGCTCGCCGAGCTCGACGGCGAGATCCGCGAGGCCTACCGGACCTACGACTTCAAGCGGGTCGTGGCGCTCCTCAACGGCTTCATGACGGGCGATCTCTCGTCCTTCTACTTCGACGTGCGCAAGGACGCGCTCTACTGCGACCCGCTCTCCAGCAGCGTGCGGCGGGCCTCGCTCACCGTGGTGGACGAGACCTTCCGGCGGGTGGTGGTGTGGCTCGCCCCCGTGCTGGCCTTCACGGCCGAGGAGGCGTGGCTGGCGCGCTATCCCTCCGAGGACGGCTCGGTCCACCTGCAGACCCTGCCCGACACCCCGGCGGCGTGGCGCGACGACGCGCTCGCCGCGCGCTGGGCGAAGATCCGGCGCGTGCGCCGGGTCGTGACGGGCGCGCTGGAGATCGAGCGCGCGAAGAAGCACATCGGCGCGAGCCTGGAGGCGGCGCCCGTCGTGTCGGTCGCCGATCCCGAGCTGCGGGCGGCCCTCGACGGCATCGACTTCGCGGAGATCTGCATCACCTCGGGCATCCGGATCGAGGCCGGCGAGGGGCCGCAGGACGCCTTCCGGCTCGAGGACGTGCGCGGCGTGGCCGTGGTCCCGGCCCTGGCCGAGGGCCGCAAATGCGCCCGCTCGTGGAAGGTGCTGCCGAGCGTCGGAGCCGATCCGGATTATCCGGAGGTGACGCCCCGCGACGCCCAGGCCCTGCGGGAGTGGGACGCCCTCCACGCCGAGGCCGCCGAATGATGATCGCCCTCCGGCCGGGCCGCCTCCTCCGGGAGCGCGGCCCGGCCGGGCATCCCGGCCGTGCCTGAATGCGTCCCCTCCCCTTCGGCCTCCTCGTCGCCGTCGTGACCCTGGTCCTCGACCAGGCGACGAAGCTCGGCCTCCTGTTCCTCAGCGATCTGCCCCTGAGCCAGCCGATCGTGCTCGCGCCCTTCGCGCAGCTCGTCGTCGTCTGGAATCGCGGCGTGTCCTACGGGCTGTTCCAGCAGCATACCGAGATCGGCCGCTGGCTGCTCGTGGCGGTCTCGATCCTCGCGGCGGCGGCGCTGACGGGCTGGATGGCGCGCGCGGGCACGCGGCTCCTCTCGGGCTCGCTCGGGCTGATCGTGGGCGGGGCGATCGGCAACGCCATCGACCGCATCGCCTACGGGGCGGTGTTCGATTTCGTCCACCTGCATGCGGGCGGCTGGTCCTGGTACGTGTTCAACGTCGCGGATGCGGGCATCGTGCTGGGCGTCGTCGGCCTGCTCTACGACGCCCTCTGGGCCGAGCGGCGGACCGCGCGCGAGGCAGGCTCGGACGCCTGATACGGTTTCCGGACGATCACTTTCGGAAACCGGATCACGAGCCCGCGCTGCGCCTGAGCGAGGCCGGTTTCCGCATCGCGAAGCGATCATCCGGAAACCGTATGAGAACGAGCGGCCCTTCCGTGCGCGAATGCGTGTGTGTTTCTCCCGACACAGGCCGCCCGCGCGTTGCGCCGCCCACGACCGGCGCCATACCTTCGCCCGAAACCGCGCCCAGGCCGGATCGACCGTCGAGCCGGCGGGAATCGGGGAGACAGCATGAGACACCAGCGCACGATCCTCGCCCTCACGGCGGTCCTGTGCGGCGTGGCGCCCGGCGTCCGCGCGGAGGACGGCGTGTTCATGAAGAAGGCGCTCTCGTCGATCGGGCTGATCGAGCCGGACCGGCCGTCGATCACCTATCGCGAGCGGGCTCCCCTGGTCCTGCCCCCGAAGATGGACAAGACCGGCGCCCTGCCGGCGCCCGTGGCGCGCAGCGCCGTGCGCGACGAGGCGCCCCAGTGGCCGACCGATCCGGAGGCCGTCGCCCGGGCCCGCCGGGCCGCGGACGATGGCAAGCCGCGCGGCATGCGCGGCGAGCAGGGCCGCATGAACGACAACAACACCACGCTCTCGATCTACGAGATGCGGGGCGGCCGCCGCGAGGGCGCCGGCATCACGAAGGAGCCGGTCTACAAGCCCGGCGACAACGTGCGCGAGGCGACGTGGATGAACCCGCTCGACTTGTTCAAGGGCCGCAAGGACGAGGATGCGCAGCCCTCCGTCACGGAGCCGAGCCGCGACATGCTGACCGATCCGCCCACGGGCTACCGCGCCCCGCCCGGCGGCCGGCTCGCCCGGTCGGACAGCGCCCCGAAGGGCATGCCGATCAGCGACCGCGAGGAGGCCGATCCGCTGGCCTACCTGCGCTCGCGGCAGCAGTGACGCGGCGCGCCGCGACGGCCAAGACTGGCGGGGGTCAAGCTTTAGACCCGCGCTCAACCTTGGCGGCTTGAAGAAAAGTTTGCCTGAACACGGGCGGAGGACCTCCTCCGCCTTAAAATGTTCTAGAAACCCCTGTTCAACCGCACCACATCCGAATCGGGCCGGCGCGGCGCGCGGGCCCTGCGGGCTTCCGTTAACGGGGGCGGTTCACCATCAGCGCAGTCCGCTCCGGCGGCCCCGCTTCGAGGGAAATCAGCATGCATTCCAGGACGCGCCCTCTCCTCCGGCCGACCGGCCGACCCGGCCCTGCCCTGCGCCTCGACGCGGCGCCGTACGGGCGGGCCGAGGCGGGCGGGCCGGAGGTCGCGTCCTTCACCCTCGACAACGGCCTCGACGTGGTGGTGATCCCCGACCACCGCGCGCCGGTCGCCACCCACATGATCTGGTACCGCAACGGTTCGGCGGATGATCCGCTCGGCCAGTCGGGCATCGCGCACTTCCTCGAGCACCTGATGTTCAAGGGCACCGAGAAGCACCCGGTGGGCGCCTTCTCGAAGGCGGTGTCGAGCCTGGGCGGCCAGGAGAACGCCTTCACGTCCTTCGACTACACGGCCTATTTCCAGCGCGTCGCCCGCGACAACCTGAAGACCATGATGGAGTTCGAGGCGGACCGGATGACCGGCCTCGTCCTCGACGACGCCGTGGTGGCGCCCGAGCGCGACGTGGTGCTGGAGGAGCGCCGCATGCGGGTCGAGACCGACCCGAGCGCGCAGCTCTCCGAGGCCATGGCCGCCTCGCTGTTCGTGCATCACCCCTACGGGATCCCGATCATCGGCTGGATGCACGAGATCGAGGACCTGAACCGCGGCCACGCGCTCGCCTACTACCAGCGCTTCTACACCCCGGAGAACGCCATCCTGGTGGTGGCCGGCGACGTGACCGGCGACGAGGTGCGCCGCCTCGCCGAGGCCACCTACGGGCAGGTCGCGCCGCGCGGCGAGCGGCCGGTGCGCCTGCGCCCCCGCGAGCCCGAGCCCCGGGCCGCCCGGCGCCTCAGCGTGGCGGATCCCAAGGTCGAGCAGCCGACGCTCCAGCGCCTCTACCTCACCCCCTCCAGCATCACCGCCAGGGACGGCGAAGGCCATGCCCTCGAACTCCTCGCCGAGGTGATGGGCGGCGGGCCGACCTCGTATCTCTACCGCTCCCTCGTCATGGAGCAGGGCATCGCGGTGAATGCCGGCGCCTGGTACATGGGCTCGGCCATGGACGACACCCGCTTCTCGGTCTACGCGGTGCCGGCCGAGGGCGTCTCCCTGGAGAAGCTGGAGGAGGCGGTGGACGCGGCCCTGCGGCGCCTGCCCGCCGAGGCCCTCGCCCCCGAGGCGGTGGAGCGCGCCAAGACCCGCCTCGTCGCCGAGACGGTCTACTCGTCCGACAGCCAGTCCTCGCTCGCGCGCATCTACGGCTCGGCGCTCGCCATCGGCGAGAGCATCGAGGAGGTGCGCCGCTGGCCCACCGACATCGAGGCGGTGGAGGCGGACCGGCTCGCGGCGGTGGCGGAGCGCTACCTCGTCCCGGCCCGCTCCGTGACCGGCTACCTGACCAAGGCCCGCGAGGCCGAGGCGACCGTCGCCTGACGGTTGAGCCGCCCGCCCGCCTGCCCCGCCCCCACGAAGAAGAGGTCCCCATGACCCTGGCCGACGCCGCCTCCCGGACCGCCGCCCTCAGCCCCGCCTCCTCCCCCGCCCAGGCCCGGTCCGTGACTGCCGCGAGCGGCGTCGAGGCGTGGCACGTCGAGTCCCCCGTCGTGCCGCTGATCGCCCTCGCCTTCACCTTCGAGGGCGGCGCCGCCCAGGATCCGGAGGGCAAGTCGGGCGCGGTGCAGATGCTCGCGCGCCTCCTCGACGAGGGCGCGGGCCCCTACGGCTCCGACGCCTTCCAGGAGCGGCTGGCGGCGCGGGCGATCGAGCTCAACTTCCACGCGGGCCCCGACGCGATCGGCGGCTCGCTCAAGATGCTGGTCAAGCACGCGGACGAGGCGATCGAGCTGCTCGCCCTGGCTCTGGCCGAGCCTCGCCTCGACGAGACGGCAATCGAGCGCGTGCGCGCCCAGATGCTGGCGGGCATCCGCTACCAGCAGAACGATCCGGGCGTGATGGCCTCCCGCCGCTTCTTCTCCGAGGCCTATCCGGGCCATCCCTACGGCCGGCCCTCGGGCGGCACGCTGGAGAGCGTGGCGGGCATCACCCGCGACGACCTCGTGGCGCTGCACCGGCGCCTGATCAGCCGCGCGCGGGTGAAGGTCGCGGCGGTGGGCGCCATCGGCGAGGCGCCGCTGCAGCGCGCCCTCGACGCGGCCTTCGGGCGGCTGTCCGAGGGCGGGGCGCTCGCGGAGGTGCCGGCGGCCCGCATCGCGGGCGTGGGCCGGCGCATCGTGGTCGATCTCGACGTGCCGCAATCGGTGATCCGCTTCGGCACCGGCGGCGTGCCGTGGCGCGATCCGGACTTCATCCCGGCCTACGTGCTCAATCACGTGCTCGGCGGCGGCGCGTTCACGTCGCGGCTGTTCCAGGAGGTGCGCGAGAAGCGCGGCCTCGCCTATTCGGTGGGCACCTCGCTGGTGAGCCACCGGGCCGCCTCGATGACCTGGGGCTACACCGCCACCAAGAACGAGCGCGTGGCCGAGGCCCTGTCGGTGATCTCGGACGAGATCGCCCGACTCACCCGCGACGGCCCCTCGGACGAGGAGCTGCAGAAGGCCAAGGACTACCTGACCGGCTCCTACGCGCTGGGCTTCGACACCTCGACGAAGATCGCCCACCAGCTCGTGCAGGTGTCCTTCGAGGGGCTCGGCATCGACTATATCGGCCGCCGCAACGGTCTGATCGCCGCGGTGACCCAGGAGGACATCCGTCGGGCCGCGACGCGCACCCTCGGCGACGGCCAATTGCTGGTGGTCGCCGCCGGCCGCCCGACCGAGATCTGATACGGTTTCCGGACGATCACTTTCGGAAACCGTATCACGAGCCCGCGCGGCGCCTGAGCGAGGCCGGTTTCCGCATCGCGAAGCGATCATCCGGAAACCGTATGAGAGGAGACGGCGCCGCCCCGGACCACCGGGGACGCGCGGAGCCCCCGCATCAACCCGCTTTTCCGGTCTGCGCCTCCATGGAGTGGCGCAGAGCGGCGTTCATGCGGGTCCGATAGCCCCGCCCCCGACTGCGAAACGGGCACGATGCGTCACGCCATCGGGTCCTCGCCCGCCGGCCGCAGCGCGTCCAGGTCCGGCCTCAGCACCACGCTCTCCTGCTCGTTCGGATCGGTGCGGGCGATGATCGCCACGCAGGTCTCGGTGCGGCTCGCATTGTAGGGCAGGTGCGGGGTTCCGGCCGGGATGTAGACGTAGTCGCCGGCCCGGTTCCACATATGGTGCTCCAGGCGCGGGCCGTACCACATCCCGGCGACGCCGCTCAGCACGTGCAGGGCGGTTTCGTGCCCCTCGTGCAGGTGCGCCCGCGCCCGGGCGCCGGGCGGGATGGTCACGGTCTGGAGATGGATCCCGCGCGACCCGACCGCCTCCGCCGAGATTCCCGGCGCGTAGGTCAGGGCCTGCTTGCCCACGAAAGCCTCGCCCGCGCGGACGACGCGGCAGCTGGGAGAATCGATGACGTCGGACATGGCTCGCTCCGCGAAACCGGAAGGCCGCGAGTCTACTCCCCCGGGCCCGCGCCGGCGACGGGCCGGGGGTCACCGATCACGATGACTTGCGCGGGACGCCGCGGCCACGCTTAAACGGGCGGCGATGGCCTCCCCCCTCCCTCCTCCCTCCTGGCCGCAGCGCCAGCGCTCGGACGGCCGCGTCGCGCTCGCCGCCGGCCGGATGCCGGGCGGGGCGACCCGGCTCACCGATCTCGCCGAGAGCGGCCCCTTGCGCCTGCGCCTGCCGCGGGTGGAGGGCGCAGCGCTCGAAGGCGTCTTCCTCAACAGCGCGGGGGGCATCGCCTGCGGCGACCGCTTCCGCATCGCGGCGGATCTCGGCGCGGGGGCGGACCTCGTCCTCACCACCACGGCGGCGGAGAAGATCTACCGCTCGGACGGGCCGGTCACCGAGATCGCGGCGGATCTGCGCGTCGCGGCCGGAGCCCGGCTCGCGTGGCTGCCGCAGGAGACCATCCTCTACGACGGGGCGCGGCTGCACCGCCGGCTCGACGCGGATCTCGCCGCGGACGCGACCCTGACCCTGTTCGAGGCCCTGGTCTTCGGCCGCTCCGCCCGGGGCGAGACCGTGCGGGAGGGCCTGCTGCGGGACGCGTGGCGTCTGTCGCGGGCGGGCCGGCTCGTCTATGCCGACACGCTCCACCTCGACGGCCCGGTCGCCGCCCTCCTCGCCCGCCCGGCCGTCGCGAACGGCGCGCGGGCGCTCGCGACGCTGATCCATATCGCCCCCGACGCCGAAGCGCGGACCGAGGCGATGCGCGACCTGATCGACGCGGCAGGATGTGCGGCGCTCGGCGTCGAGGCCGGGGCGAGCGCCTGGAACGGCCTCCTGGCGGTGCGGCTCCTCGCCCGCGAGATCGACCCGCTGCGGCGGGCGGCCACGCGGATCCTCGAAGGATTCCGCAGGGTTCCCCTGCCCCGCGTCTGGCGGACCTGACCCGCCCGGCTCAGTTCTTGCCTGACGCTCACGCCTCGTGAAGGATGCCGGAGGCCCGAATCTTGAGGACGCACCCGTGCTGTTGACCCCCCGCGAGAAGGACAAGCTCCTCGTCGCCATGGCGGCCCAGGTGGCCCGCAACCGTCTGGCCCGGGGCGTGAAGCTCAACTTCCCCGAGGCGGTGGCGCTGATCACCGATTTCGTGGTCGAGGGTGCCCGCGACGGGCGCTCGGTGGCCGAGCTGATGCAGGCCGGCGCGCATGTGCTCGACGCCTCCCAGGTGATGGAGGGCGTGCCGGAGATGATCCACGACATCCAGGTCGAGGCGACCTTCCCGGACGGCACCAAGCTGGTGACGGTGCACAGCCCGATCCGCGGCACCCCCTCGGTGGAGGTGCCGGGCGCGGTGACGACGCCCCCGGGCGAGATCGTGTTCAACGCGGGCGCCCCGCGCACGGTGATCGAGGTGGCCAATACCGGCGACCGGCCGATCCAGGTCGGCTCGCACTACCACTTCTTCGAAGTGAACCCGGCCTTGCGCTTCGACCGCGACCAGGCGCGCGGCCAGCGCCTCGACATCGCACCCGGCACCGCGGTGCGCTTCGAGCCGGGCTCGACCCGCGAGGTGGCGCTGGTGCCGCTCGGCGGCGCGCGGGCCGTGTACGGCTTCCGCGGCGACGTGATGGGTCAGCTCTGACAGCTTTGAGGATTTCTTCGTGTCCAACACGCCCAAGGTGTCCAACACGCCCAAGCCCGCGAGCCTGTCCCGCACCGCCTATGCGGGCATGTTCGGCCCGACCAAGGGCGACCGCATCCGGCTCGCCGATACCTGCCTGGTGATCGAGGTCGAGCAGGACCACACCCGCTACGGCGAGGAGGTGAAGTTCGGCGGCGGCAAGGTCATCCGCGACGGCATGGGCCAGGCGCAGGCCAGCAACGCCGCCGGCGCCGTCGACACGGTGATCACCAACGCGGTCGTGCTGGACCATTGGGGCATCGTGAAATGCGACGTCGGCCTCAAGGGCGGGCGCATCGCGGCGCTCGGCAAGGCCGGCAACCCGGACATCCAGGACGGCGTCAGCATCGTGGTCGGGCCCGGCACCGAGGTGATCGCGGGCGAGGGCAAGATCCTCACCGCCGGCGGCTTCGACAGCCACATCCACTACATCTGCCCGCAGCAGATCGACGAGGCGCTGAATTCCGGCGTCACCACCATGCTGGGCGGCGGCACCGGCCCGGCCCACGGCACCTTCGCCACCACCTGCACCCCCGGCCCCTGGCACATCGCCCGGATGATCGAGGCGGCGGATGCCTTCCCGATGAACCTCGCCTTCGCGGGCAAGGGCAACGCCTCGCGGCCGGAGAGCCTGGAGGAGATGGTCCGGGCCGGCGCCTGCGCGCTCAAGCTGCACGAGGATTGGGGCACCACCCCCGCCGCCATCGATTGCTGCCTCTCCGTGGCGGACGCCCACGACGTGCAGGTGATGATCCACACCGACACGCTCAACGAATCGGGCTTCGTCGAGGACACGATCGCGGCCTTCAAGGGCCGCACCATCCACGCCTTCCACACCGAGGGGGCGGGCGGCGGGCACGCGCCGGACATCATCAAGGTGGCGGGGCTGCCGAACGTGCTGCCCTCCTCCACCAACCCGACCCGGCCCTACACGAAGAACACCATCGACGAGCATCTCGACATGCTGATGGTGTGCCATCACCTGTCGCCGTCGATCCCCGAGGATCTCGCCTTCGCGGAGAGCCGCATCCGCAAGGAGACGATCGCCGCCGAGGACATCCTGCACGATCTCGGCGCGCTCTCGATCATGTCCTCGGACAGCCAGGCGATGGGCCGGGTCGGCGAGGTGGTGATCCGCACGTGGCAGACCGCCGACAAGATGAAGCGCCAGCGCGGGGCCCTGCCGGGGGACGCGAGCGGCAACGACAACCTGCGCGCCCGGCGCTACGTGGCCAAGTACACGATCAACCCGGCGATCGCGCACGGCGTGTCGCGGCACATCGGCTCGATCGAGCCGGGCAAGCTCGCGGATCTGGTGCTGTGGTCGCCCGCCTTCTTCGGCGTGAAGCCGGATCTCGTGATCAAGGGCGGCGCCATCGCGACGGCCCCGATGGGCGATCCCAACGCCTCGATCCCGACGCCGCAGCCGGTGCATTACCGGCCGATGTTCGGCGCCTTCGGGCGGGTGCCCGCCAGCACCTCCGTCACCTTCGTGTCGAAGGCGGCGATCGAGGCGGGGCTCGCCCAGCAGTTGCGGGTGCAGAAGGACCTCGTCGCCGTCGAGAACGTGCGCGGCGGCATCGGCAAGCGCAGCATGATCCTCAACGACGCGACGCCGGTGATCGAGGTCGATCCCGAGACCTACGACGTGCGGGCGGATGGCGAGCTGCTGGTCTGCGAGCCGGCCGAGGTCGTGCCGATGGCGCAGCGGTACTTCCTGTTCTGACGCGGCGCGCCGCGAACGGAGCTACCGCGCCACCGTCCCCGTCTCCGAGGCCGCCTGCCGCTCGGGCTCGTCCCGGCGGATCCCGACCCGCTGCCCCTGGCGCAGCAGCTCGATATGCGAGGCCGCGATCCGGGTCCCGGGCTTCAGCCCCTTGAGGATCGCCGTGCGCTCGCCGAAGGGCTCGCCGGTCTCGACGGGGGTCATGGCCACCGTGCCGTCCTCGCGCAGGGCCCAGACGATGCGCTGATCGAGCTGCGCCGAGAGCGCGACGGTCGGAACCAGGAGCGTCTCCGCGTCGCCGATCTCGACCCGCGTGCGCACGAACTCGCCCGGCAGGTAGCGCTCGTCGGCATTGGCCAGCCGGGCCCGGACCAGCCGGCGGGCGGTGCGCGGGTCGAAGCGGTTGTCGAGGCGATCGATCTCCGCCCGGCGCGCCGTCTGGCCGTCGAGGACCGAGAGGGAGGCGCGGCCCTTCGACAAGGCCGTGCGCACCGCCTCCGAATCCTCGGCCGAGAGCGCGACCTGCACCTCGATCGGGTCGACCTGCACCACGCTCACGAGCTGCGTCGTGTTCTCGGTGACGAGATCGCCGACATTGACGTCCGACAGGCTGGAACGCCCGTCGAAGGGGGCCCGGATCACCGCGAATTCGAGGTTGAGCTTCTGGCGTGCGATCGCGGCCTCCGCCTCCTGCACCCGGCTCTCGGCCACGGCGCGGTTGCTCTCCAGCTGCTGGAAGCGCTGCTCTGAGGCGAAGCCCTTCTCGGCCAAGGGCTCGGTGCGCTGCACCTCGGCCTCCGCGAAGGAGAGCTGGGCCCTGGCCTGGGCGCGCTGCGCCTCGGCGGTGCGCAACGCCACCTCGAAGGGCCGCGGGTCGATCCGGAACAGCACCTGCCCGGCCTTGACGTGGCCGCCCGGCTCGAAGGGCCGCTCCACCACCACGCCGGTGACGCGGGGCTGGAGCGCCGCGTCGTTGTTCGAGACGATCACGCCCGTGTAGCTGAAGGCGATCGGCACCCGCTCGGTCTCGGCGGTGGCAGGGCGCACGGCGAAGGCGGGCTTGCCCTCCGCGCGGGAAGCCGGCGCCGGGACGCCCGCCCAGCGGGCGAGGGAATCCGGCAGGGCTGCCCGCACCCGCTCCGGCAGGAGCGCGCCACCCGGCAAGGGACGGCCCGACCAGACCCAGAGGCCGGTCCCCGCCGCCCCGAGGCCGAGCACGACCAGCCCGGCACGAAGCCATGCACGCAAGAGAGGACTCCCCGAGGAGAATTGAGGCTCCGGCGCCGCGCCGGGCGCCCGGATCCGACCCCAGGGGAACTCTCGATCGGCGAAAGCGTTGCACCGAACGTTTCGCCGTCACGTCAATTGTGCGCGAACCATAGCCGCCGAGCCGGGATCCGGATGTTCGCCTTCTTCGTCGACCGTCCGGTTCTCGCCGGCGTGATCTCCGTGCTGATCACGCTGATCGGGGCCGTCGCGGGGCTGGCGCTGCCGATCGCGCAGTTCCCCGAGATCGCGCCGCCGATCATCAACGTGCAGGCGACCTATCCGGGCGCCACCGCCCAGCAGGCCTACGAGGCGATCGCGATCCCGCTGGAGCAGGAGATCAACGGCGCCCAGCAGCTCATCTACATCAACTCGACCAGCAACGCGGATGGCAGCGTCAACCTCGATGCCACCTTCGAGGTCGGCTCCGACCTCAACGCGGCCGCCGCCGAGGTGCTGACCCGGGCCCAGCGCGCCGAGGCCCGCCTGCCCGAGGCGGTGCGCGCCCAGGGGCTGGAGATCACGAAAAGCTCGCGCCAGCGGCTCGGCAACGTGGTGCTCTACAGCGAGACCGGCACCTACGACGAACTCTTCCTGTCGAACTGGGCCGAGACCCAGGTCATCAAGCCTTTGCGCCGGGTCAAGGGCATGGGGCGCATCGTCAACTTCTCGAACATGCGCTACGCGATGCGCATCTGGCTCGATCCGGCCCGGATGGAGGCCCTGGCCCTGAGCCCGAGCGCCGTCACGGCGGCGATCGAGGCCCAGAACGCGCAGATCACGGTCGGCTCCCTCGGCAAGGAGCCGGTGGAGAAGTCCCCCGCCTTCGAATTGCAGATCGTCACCAAGGGCCGGCTCACCGAGCCGAAGGAATTCGCCGACATCGTGCTGCGGGCGAACCCGGACGGCTCGGTGGTGCGCATCCGCGACGTCGGCCGGGTCGAACTCGGCTCCGAGCAGTACGGCAGCCGCTCGACCTTCGACAACAAGCCCGCCGCCTCGCTCGGCCTCTACCAGAGCCCGGAGGCCAACGCCGTCGAGGTGATGCAGGGCGTCCACGCCACCATGGCCGACCTCGCCAAGCGCTTCCCCCCGGGCCTGAAGTCCCGCATCGCCCTCGACCGCACCGACTTCGTGCGCGCGGCGATCCGCGAGGTCTACAAGACGCTGTTCGAGGCGGTGATCCTCGTCATCGTGGTCACCTACGTCTTCCTCCAGAACTGGCGCGCGACGCTGATCCCGGCCATCGCGGTGCCGGTGGCGCTGGTGGGCACCTTCGGCCCGATGGCGGCTTTGGGCTTCTCGCTCAACACGCTGAGCCTGCTCGGCCTCGTCCTCGCGGTGGGCCTCGTCGTGGACGACGCCATCATCGTGGTCGAGAACACCGAGCGCCTGATGCAGGAGGGGCGCGCGCCGCGCGAGGCCGCCCGGGAGGCGGTGAACGAGGTGGCCGGGCCGGTCATCGCCACCACGCTCGTGCTCGCCGCCCTGTTCGTGCCGGTGGCCTTCATCCCGGGGCTGACGGGGCAGCTCTACAACCAGTTCGCGCTCACCATCGCGATCTCGGTGCTGATCTCGGCCGTGGTGTCGCTCACCCTGACGCCGGCCCTCTGCGCGCTGCTGCTGAAGCCCGGGCACGGGGAGGATGCGAGCCGCTGGCGCGCGCCCCTGCGCTGGTTCAACCGCGGGCTGGGACGCGCCGCGGAGGCCACCGCCCGCTCGACCGGGCGCCTGTCGCGGCACCTCGTGGTCACCGGCCTCGTCTTCCTCGGCTTCGCCGGCCTCACCGCCTGGATGATGGTGCAGCGCCCGACCGGCTTCGTGCCGCAGGAGGATCAGGGCTACTTCTTCGCGGATATCGCCATGCCGAAGGGCGCCTCGGTCTCGCGCACCGCCGATCTCGTGCGCAAGGTCGGCGAGGCGGCCCTGGAGCAGCCCGCCGTCTCCAACACGATCGGCGTCGCCGGGCGCGGCATCCTCGCCGACGTGACCGCGCCCTTCTACGGCTTCCAGATCCCGACCCTGAAGCCGTGGGAGGCGCGCGAGGACACGGTGACCGACGTGGTCGCCCGCCTGCGCGCCCGGTTCAGGAACCACCCGGACGGGGTGCTGCGCATCGTCGATCCCTCGCCGCTGCCCGGCCTCGGCACCCGCGGCGGCCTCACCCTCGAATTGCAGGACCGCAGCGGCGAGGGCGGCCTGCGCCTCGCCCGCGCCGCGGACGCCTTCATCGAGAAGCTGAAGGGCCTGCCCGAGATCGGCGACGCCACCGCGACGACGAGCTACGGCGTGCCGCAGCTGCGACTCGACATCGACCGGGCCAAGGCCGAGCAGCTCGGCGTGAGCCTCCAGAGCCTGTTCGACGCGCTCGGCACCTATGTGGGCTCGTCCTTCGTCAACCTCTTCAACAAGTTCGGCTTCGTCTACCAGGTCTACGTGCAGAGCGAGTCGCAGGGGCGGCGCACCCTCGACGACCTGTCGCGCCTCACCGTGCCGAACAGCCGCGGCGAGCCGGTGCAGGTCGGCTCGCTCGTCACCGCGCATTTCGTGAGCGGGCCGACCGCGGTCCTGTCCTACAACACCTACCCGGCGATCGAGATCGCGGTGGACACCGCCGAATCGGCGAGTTCGGGCGCGGCCATCGCGGCGGTGGAGCGGCTCGCGGGCGAGGCCCTGCCCACCGACTACGCCGTGGAATGGACCGAGGTCGCCTATCAGGAGAAGATCGCGGGCGGCTACGCGCCGCTGATCTTCGGGCTCGGCGTGGTGATGATCGTGCTGCTCCTCGCCGGTCAGTACGAGAGCCTGACGCTGCCCTTCGTGGTGGTGCTCGGCACGCCGCTGGCGGTGTTCGGGGCGGTGGGGGGCCTCGCCCTGCGCGACCTGCCCCTCGACGTGTTCGGGCAGATCGGCCTCCTTCTCCTCGTCGGGCTGGCGGCCAAGAACGCCATCCTCCTCGTCGCCTTCGCCCAGGAGAAGCGCGCGGCGGGCGAGGACGCGCTCCAGGCGGCGCAGGACGCGGTGCGGCTGCGCATCCGGCCGATCCTGATGACCTCCTTCGCCTTCATCCTCGGGGCGGTGCCGCTCGCCGTCGCGAGCGGGGCGGGGGCGAATGCCCGCATCTCCATCGGCACGGTGGTGATCGGCGGGCTCGTGGTGGCGACGATCCTCACCCTGTTCGTCACGCCGGTCTTCTACGTCGCGGCCGAGCGGCTGGGCTGGAGGCGGCGGGAGCCGGCCCCCGCCCCGCAACCCGCCGAATGACTCGGCCCCGCGAAAAGACCAGCCGAACGATGAACCGTCATCTTCCGCAGCGACAATGGCCGGGCAAGCCCCGCCGGGATGCGACACCGCGAGTGGTGGACTATGCGATGTTCGGTCTCATCGTTCCCTTACGGCCGCGTTTTGGACGAAAGTGCGGGGGATTTAAGTCGTGGGTCGCGGGCCGGCGGCAATCTCTGTATGGTCCGGCCAGTCCGTGATCGACAAGGAGGCGAGGCGTTGAGCTCGGCCGCAGGTCTGTCGAACCAATCCGCATTGACCGCCTGTGACCGGGAGCCGATCCACATCCTCGGCTCGATCCAGCCGCACGGCTTCCTCCTGGCCGCGCAGGGGCCGGACCTGCGCATCGTGCAGGCGAGCGCGAACGTGCCCGGCCGATCCGGATGGACGGCCGCCGACCTTCCGGGCCAGCCCCTCGGCGCCGCGTTCCCGGAGCTGATCGAGCCGGTGGCGGCGGGCCTCGCGGCGCATCCCGACCGGGATGGCGCCCGCTACCTGCGCACGCTGACCCTCGACACGGCGGCGGGACGCGCGACCTACGACCTCGCCCTGCACCGCTCGGACGGGCTCACGGTGCTCGAACTGGAGGAGGTGACGGACGCGGCCGGCATGAATGCCAGCCTCGACGCGCTGCATCCCCGCCTCACCGCCTTCGTGGAGGGCCTGCACGGAGCCGGTTCGGTGGCGGAGCTGTGCCGGCTCCTCGCCCGCGACATCCGTCACATCACCGCATTCGACCGCGCCCTCGTCTACCGGTTCGACCGGGACTGGAACGGCACGGTCGTGGCGGAGGACGGCAACGGCGTCCTGCCCTCCTATCTCGACCTGCGCTTTCCCGCCTCCGACATCCCGGCCCAGGCCCGCGAACTCTACCGGCGCAACCGCCTGCGCATCATCCCGGATGCGGGCTACACCCCGGTCCCGATCCGCCCGGCCCTCACCCCCGCAAGCGGGCGGCCCCTCGATCTCAGCCAGTCGATCCTGCGCAGCGTCTCGCCGGTCCATGTCGAGTACATGCGCAACATGGGCACCATGGCCTCGATGTCGGTGTCGATCCTGGTCGACGGGGCGCTCTGGGGCCTGATCTCCTGCCACAACAAGACGCCGCGCCGGGTGCCGCTCCAGGCCCGGAACGCCTGCGACTTCCTCACGCGCATCTTCGCCCTCCAGCTCGCCGCCAAGGAGCGCGGCGCGGCGGCCGAGCAGCGCCTGCGCCTCGGCGCGGTGGGCGCGCGCCTGCTCGCCGCGATGACGGAGGCGGGCTTCCCCGACGGGCTCGTGGGCAACCCCGACGACGTGCTGGCGCTCACCGGGGCGGACGGCGCGGCCTTCGTCACGGAGGAGCAGTGCCACCTCGTCGGCCGGACGCCGAGCGAGGCGGAGGTCCGCGGCCTCTACGGGTGGCTCGGCGCGCAGGGCGGCAGCCGGGACCTCTTCGCCACGGAGGCGCTCGGCGAACTCTACCCGCCCGGGCAGGCCTTCGCGGACCGGGCGAGCGGCGTCCTGGCGGTCTCGATCTCGCAGACATACGCGAGCTACCTGATGTGGTTCAGGCCGGAGGTGGTGGAGACCGTGCGCTGGGGCGGCGACCCCACCAAGACCGCCACCCGGGATGCCGGGGACGGCACCGTGCGGCTCCATCCGCGCCGCTCCTTCGAGACCTGGAAGGAGACGGTGGCGGGCCGCGCGCTGCCCTGGAGCGGGCCGGAGGCGGATGCGGCCAAGGACCTGCGGGCGGCCGTGCTCGGCATCGTGCTGCGGCGGGCTGAGGAACTCGCCGCCATGAACGAGGAGCTGCGGCGCTCCAACAAGGAGCTCGAAGCCTTCTCCTACTCGGTGAGCCACGACCTGCGCGCCCCCTTCCGGCACATCGTCGGCTACTCGGAGCTGCTGCGCTCGCGGGAGGGCGACCGCCTGTCCGAGAAGGGGCGCCGCTACGTCGACACCATCATCGAGGCGGCCTTCTCGGCCGGCACCCTGGTCGACAACCTGCTCACCTTCTCGCAGATGGGCCGCAACGCCCTCAACCGCGTCTCGGGCGACATGAACCTCCTCGTCGAGGAGGTGCGCCGCAAGGTGATGCGCGACGTGCCGCCCGAGCGCACGATCCGCTGGCAGGTGGGGTCGCTCGGCCGGATCCACGGCGACCCGGTGATGCTGCGGCTCGTGGTGGAGAACCTGCTGTCGAACGCCGTGAAGTACACGCGCGACCGGACCGAGGCCGTGATCGAGGTGGGCCGCGAGCCCGATCAGGACGGCGAGGCGGTCTTCTTCGTCCGCGACAACGGCGTGGGCTTCGACATGGCTTACGTGAACAAGCTGTTCGGGGTGTTCCAGCGCCTGCACCGCGTCGAGGAGTTCGAGGGAACCGGGATCGGCCTCGCGAATGTCCGGCGCATCGTCGAGCGGCACGGCGGGCGCACCTGGGCCAACGGCGTCCTGAACGAGGGCGCCACCTTCCATTTCACGCTCCCCACCCGCGCGGAGACCCGGCACCGTGGCTGACCTGAAGCCGATCCTCCTCGTGGAGGACAATCCGAACGACATCGAACTCACCCTCGCCGCGCTGGAGAAGAGTCAGCTCGCCAACGAGATCGTGATTTGCCGCGACGGGGCCGAGGCCCTCGACTATCTCCGCCGGCGCGGCCGCTACGAGGACCGGGATTCCCGCGACCCGGCGGTGGTGCTCCTCGACTTGAAGCTGCCGAAGGTGGACGGGCTGGAGGTGCTGGCCGCCGTGAAGGGGGATCCGAACCTGCGGCTCGTGCCCATCGTGATGCTGACCTCGTCCCGGGAAGAGACGGACCTCGTGCGTTCCTACGAACTCGGGGTGAACGCCTTCGTGGTCAAGCCCGTGGGTTTCAAGGAATTCTTCGACGCGATCCAGGATCTCGGCGTGTTCTGGGCCGTGCTCAACGAGCCCCCGCCGCACAAAGGAGGCTGGCCATCGAACGCCTGATGGACGATCCGGCCCACCGCGGCGGCCCGCCGCTGCGGATCCTCCTCCTGGAGGACAGCGACCTCGACGCCGAACTTCTCGGCGTCGTTCTGGACGATGCCGGCATCCCCTACGCGATCGAGCGGGTGATGACGCGCGACGGCTTCGCGGCGGCCGCGGCCCGGCGGGCGAGCGACCTGATCCTCGCGGACTACGTGCTGCCGGCCTTCGACGGCCTGAGCGCGCTTGCCATCGCCCGCGAGGCCTGCCCCGACACGCCCTTCGTGTTCGTCTCCGGCACGCTGGGCGAGGAGGTGGCCGTCGAGGCGCTCAAGAACGGCGCCACCGACTACGTCACCAAGCAGCGCCTCGACCGGTTGCCCCGGGTGCTGGTGCGGGCCTTCTCGGAGATGCGCGCCCAGGCCCAGCGGCGCACCGCCGAGCAGGCCCTGCGCGAACTCAACGAGACGCTGGAGGCGCGCGTCGCCGCGCGCACGCGCGAACTCGCCGAGACCAACGCGGCGCTCACGAGCCAGATCGCCGAGCGCGTGCGGGCCGAGGAGGCCCTGCGGCAGGCCCAGCGGCTGGAAGCGATCGGCCAGCTCACCAGCGGGGTCGCCCACGACTTCAACAACCTCCTCACGGTGATCGCCGGCAACATCGAGCTCATGGAGCCGGCCATCACCGACGAGCGCAACCGGCGCCGCCTCACGATGATGCGGGGAGCCGCCGAGCGCGGGGCGCGGCTCACCTCGCAGCTCCTCGCCTTCTCGCGCCGCCAGCGGCTCGAACCGACTCCGGTGCAGCTCAACCTCACGGTCGCGGCGATGCGCGACCTCCTGCAGAGTTCGATCGGCGGCGCGGTGCGCATCGAGATGACGCTGCAACCCGACCTGTGGCCGGCGCTGGTCGATGCCACCCAGATCGAACTCGTGATCCTGAACCTGTGCATCAACGCGCGCGACGCGATGCCGGTGGGCGGGGGTCTCACCATCGAGACGGCGAATGTGCGGCTGCTGGACGAGCCGGTTCGCCCCGAGGAGCCGCCGCCGGGCGACTACGTGATGGTCGCGGTCTGCGACACCGGCTCGGGCATCCCGCCGGAGGTGCTCGCCCGCGTGTTCGAGCCCTTCTTCACCACGAAGGAGGTCGGCAAGGGCTCCGGCCTCGGGCTCGCCCAGGTCTACGGCTTCGCCAAGCAGTCGGGCGGCGGCGTGCGGATCGACACCCGGCTCGGCGAGGGCACCTCGGTGAAGGTGTATCTGCCGCGGGCGGCGGCTCTGGGCCTCGCCGACACGAGCGCCGCGCCCTTGCCCGAACCGGAGATCCACCGGGCCGGGCGCCGGCCGGTCCTGCTCGTCGTCGACGACGACAGCGCCGTGCGGGAGGTCACCGCCGCCAAGCTCGCCGCGGCGGGCTACGGGATCCGCGAGGCCGGCTCGGGCCTGTCCGCCCTCCAGCACCTGGAGCGCGACGCGACCATCGACGGGGTGATCCTCGACTTCGCCATGCCGGGGATGAACGGCGCCGAGGTGGCCGCCGAGATCCGCCGCCGCTGGCCCGGCCTGCCGATCCTGTTCGTCACCGGCTTCGCGGATACCGAGGCCCTGAAGACTCTGGGCCGGATCGGCGAGGATCGCATCGTGCAGAAGCCGTTCCGCGACGGCGAGCTCGAGCGGAAGGTCGCCGGGATGGCGGCCCAGCCGGCCCCCGGCCTGCGGCTCGTCGCGATGCAGGGCCAGGCGACCTGACGAGGCCCGCATCTCCCGCGGGCTTTTCGGCCGACTTGCGGGATGACTTGCGGGATCACTTGCCGGATCACTTGGACCGGCCCGGTCGCTCATCGTTCGGGGCCGCGGGCCGGGCCTTTCCGAAGACCCCGGTGAAACGCAGGGTGATCACCGATCATCCGACGAGCAGGACGACGAATCATCATGAAGATCAGCGCGCGCAACGTCCTCAGGGGCAAGGTGGTCTCGGTCGAGAAGGGCGCCACCACGGCGCACGTGAAGATCGAGATCGCTCCGGGCCAGATCGTGACCGCCTCGATCACCAACGAATCCGTCGACGGCCTGAAGCTGACGGTGGGCGGCGACGCCTACGCGGTGGTGAAGTCGTCCGACGTGATGGTGGCGGTGGACTGATACGGTTTCCGGAAGATCACTTTCGGAAACCGTATCACGAGCCCGCGCGGCGCCTGAGCGAGGCCGGTTTCCGCATCGCGAAGCGATCATCCGGAAACCGTATGATCCGTCGGGCTCCGCGGCCGGCCCCCGTTCCGGCCGCGGAGCCCGACCTCACTCCGGCAGCGCGAAGACCGTGAGCGTTCCGCCCGGTGCCGTGTAGTGCGACAGGGCCGCGTAGCCGCCGACCGCGCCCGAGCCGTCCTGCGGGTCCGTGAGCCCCGCCGCCAGCCCGATGCCGGCCCAGCCGCCGATCCCGGACAGCACCGCCACGTATTGCCGCCCGCGATGCAGGTAGGTGGTGACGTTGCCGACGATGCCCGACGGCGTCTTGAAGCGGTAGAGTTCCCGGCCGGTCCGGGCGTCCACCGCCTTCAGGTAGCCCTCGAGGGTGCCGTAGAACACGATCCCGCCCGCCGTCGCGAGCGCCCCCGACCAGACCGAGAACGGCTCCGGGATCGACCACGCGATCCGCCCCTTCGTCCCGTCCCAGGCGATGAAGGCGCCGGTGCGGTCGCTGCCCGCGGGCGGGCGCAGGGTCAGCGTCGCGCCGACATAGGGCTGGCCCGGCACGTAGGAGACGTGGAAGGGCTCGTAATCCATGCACATGTGGTTCGTCGGCACGTAGAACAGGCGCGTCTGCGGCGAGTAGGCCGCGGGCTGCTGGTTCTTGGCGCCGAGAGCCCCGGGGCAGATGCCCGTCGTGGTCTCGTCCTCGCCGGCCGTCTCGGGGGCGAAGCGCGGATCGACCTCCGGCCGGCCATAGGCGGGCGAGCCCGGATCCATCACGATCCGGCGGGCCCAGTTCACGCTCGGATCGAACTTCTCCGCCACCAGCAAGTCGCCGGTCGCCCGGTCGAGGGTGTAGCCGAAGCCGTTGCGGTCGAAATGGGTGAGCAGCTTGCGCGGCCGCCCGTCGATGTCCTGATCGGTCAGGATCATCTCGTTGACGCCGTCGTAGTCCCACTGGTCGTGAGGCGTCATCTGGTAGACCCAGCGCGCCATGCCGGTGTCGATGTCGCGGGCGACGATCGCCATGGCCCAGCGGTTGTCGCCGGGGCGCTGCGCCGGATTCCAGGTCGAGGGGTTGCCGGTGCCGTAATAGACGAGGCTGAGGTCGGGATCGGTGGAGAACCAGCCCCAGCTGCAGCCCCCGCCGATGCGCCACTGGTCGCCCTCCCAGCTGCGCAGGGAGGAATCCCGGCCGATCGGGCGCCCGAGTTCCGTGGTCCGGTCCGGATCGACCAGCATCTCGGCATCGGGGCCCGTCGCGTAGGCGCGCCAGACCTGCCGGCCCGTCGCCTGGTCGTAGGCGGTGACGTGGCAGCGGGCGCCGTATTCGCCCCCCGAGATCCCCACGATCAGCTTGTCCTTCACCGGCAGCACCGTCGCGGTGTTGGTCTCGCCGCGGGCGGGATCGCCGTTCTTGACCGCCCACAGCTCGCGGCCGCTCGCGAGGTCGAGGGCCACCACCGTGGTGTCGGCGGTCTGCAGGAACAGCCGGCCGTCGGCATAGGCCGGGCCGCGCCAGACCGTGTCGCAGCACATCACCGGGATCACGTCCGCCGCCTGGCGCGGCGCGTAGCGCCAGAGCACCCGGCCGTCATGGTCGAGATCGAGGGCGGTGACGATGTTCGGGAAGGGCGTGTGCACCACCATCACGCTGCCGATCACGAGGGGCGCCCCCTCGTGGCCGCGCAGCACGCCCGTCGAGAAGGTCCAGGCCACCCGCAGCCGGCCGACATTGCCGGCATCGATCCGGTCGAGCGGGACGTAGCGCGTGTTCGCCGCGTCGATCGTCTGCAGGACCGGCCCGGCCGGGGGATCGTCCGCGCGGGCCGGCAGCGCGGCGGCCAGCAGGGCGGCGGGGAGGGAGGCGAGAACGAGAGGTCTGATCACGCGGCGAACTCTATGACGGCGAGGCGCCCGCGCGACGGTCCCGGTCCACCTCGGAAGGCCCGTTCTGAGCGCCGGCCGGCCAACCCGCGGCTTGAAGCACGCCCGATCCGGCCCCGCAATCCGTCCGGCGCTCGGCAGATTTGCGCTGGATCAAGGCGCGCCCGGGGGCGCGATGCATCCTCCGCGGAGCGGGAGCGGGTCTCCCGAGGGGAGACCGCGATGCTGGTGGATTCGGGCTCGTGCGAGGCATCCGGGGCTGCCTGCGGCCATCGGCGGCCCCGCAGCAGCTGCGCCGATTGCGCGGTGCGGCCGATCAGCGTCTGCTCGGTGCTCGGCCGCGAGGAACTCTCCGTCCTGGAGGCCCTCGGCCAGCATCTGACCCTCGGCAGGCGGCAGATCCTGTACGGCCAGGACGAGCCGGCCGACGCCGTGTTCACCGTCATCGCGGGGGCGCTGCGGCTGTCGCGCCTGCTCGCCGATGGGCGGCGGCAGGTGATGGGCTTCGCGCTGCCCGGCGACTTCCTCGGGCTCGCCCTCGAGGACCGGTGGTCGGCCTCCGCCGAGGTGCTCAGCCCCGCGAAGGTCTGCCGGTTCGAGCGCCGGGCCTTCGGCGCGCTCACCGCGGACAAGCCCCACCTGCTGATGAGCCTGCGCGAGCGGACCGCCTCCGCGCTGACGCTCGCGCAGGATCAGATGCTCCTCCTCGGCCGGCGCACGGCGGAGGAGCGGGTGGCGCATTTCCTCGTCGGGCTGCGGGAGCGCTATGCCCGCACGGGGCACGGCTCCGTCACCGTCGAGCTGCCGATGGGCCGCCAGGACATGGCGGACTATCTCGGCCTCACCATCGAGACCGTGAGCCGGATGCTGACCCGGCTCGACCGGGAGCGCACCATCCTGATCGTGCCCGGCGGCGTGCGGCTGCTCGACCCCGCCCGCCTGGAGGCCCTCGCGGCCGGCTGACCCATTCAGCCCCGGGAGGCCCGGCCGGTCCTTGATCCAGCGCAAGGACGGACACCGGCCGGGCGGCGGCGCTCAGAACTTGTAGGTGATGCCCGCGCCCACGATCCAGGGATCGATGTCGACCCGGCCGCGGATCGCCCCGGCGTTGAGCTTCACGGTCGTGTCGAGGAAGACCTTCTTCACGTCGACGTTCACGCCCCAATGCGCGTCGAGCATGTAGTCGAAGCCGAACTGGACGGCCGGCGCGACGCTGTTCGAGAGACGGAAGCCGGTGAAGCCGGCGCGCTCCTGCTCGCCGAAGAACACCGAGTAGTTCACGCCCGCACCGATATAGGGCTTGAAGGGTCCGAAATCGGTGAAGTGGTACTGGAGCGTCAGGGTCGGGGGCAGGATCCAAGTGCTGCCGATCCGGGTGCCGGCGAGAGCGCCTGCGCCCCGGATGCCGTGCCGGGTGACGCCCAGGATCAGCTCGGCGGCGATGTTCCGGGTGAAGAAGTAGGAGATGTCGAGTTCGGGGATCGCCGAATCGGTGATGGCGATCCCGGCCCCCGTGAGCGGAGTCCCGCCCGCCGAGAGGCGCGCGCCCGGCTCCGGCACCACGGCGAGGGCGCGCAGCCGCAGCATCCAGGGCGACCAGAGGGCGAGGTCCGGGGCCGGAGCCGGCTTCGCGACGGGGAGGTCGGCGGAGCGGGCCGCCAGGGGGCCGAGGGCGAGGGACACGGCCGCGGCCGCGGCGAGGAGGACGATCCGCTGGGACATGGGACGGTGATTTCCTGATCGAGGTCGGCCGGCGCGCGAGGAGGCGCCGGAGAGGGATCTGTCCCTACGGCAGGTTCCCTGTCCTTGATCCGGATCAAACAGCCACGCTTGCGGCGGCGTGCGGTTACCGCCGCAGCCCGGGTGACCGCGCGGTCACCCGGTGGAGGATGCGGCCCAGTTCCTCCCCCGAATAGGGCTTGTGCAGCAGCTCGAAGCCGTGCGCCCCCTCCTGCGCCAGCACGTGGCTGTAGCCGGAGGCCAGCACCACCGGCAGGTGCGGCATCCGGTGCCGGAGTTCGCGGGCGAGCGCGATCCCGCCCATGCCCGGCATCACCACGTCGGAGAACACCGCGTCGAAGCCGGCCCCGTCCGGGTCCAGCCGCTCCAGCGCCTCCTCGGCATTCGCCGCCCAGGTGGTCTCGAAGCCGAGATCCTGCAGGATCTGGCAGGCGAAGCGCCCGACCTCGACGTTGTCCTCCACCACCAGCACCCGCCGGCCGTTGCCCGCGGGGGAGAGCGAGCGGGCCTCCGGGTCGCCGCCGCCGATCCCGCCCTCCACCTCGACCTGCGGCAGGTAGAGCGTGAAGGTCGTGCCCTGGCCGAGCGTGCTCTCGACCGCGATGTCGCCGCCCGACTGCTTGGCGAAGCCGAAGACCTGCGACAGGCCGAGCCCAGTCCCCTTGCCCACGTCCTTGGTGGTGAAGAAGGGCTCGAAGATGCGCCCGACCAGGTCCGGCGGGATGCCCGCACCGGTATCGGTCAGGGACACGGAGGCGAAGGGGCCGGGCGCCCCCGCATGGCCGCGGATGGGCGGCAGCGCGCAGCTACATTCGAGGCGCAGCGTCAGCGTGCCCTCGCCGTTCATCGCGTCGCGGGCATTGACCGCCATGTTCACGAGCGCCGTCTCGAACTGGCTCTGGTCGGTGCGCACGAAGCAGGAGGTGTCGGGCACCTGCGTGACGACCCGGATGCGCGCGCCGGTGACCGCGTCGAGCATCTCGCCGACGGCACGCAGGCGGGCCCCGACATCGATCACCTCGAGCTTGAGGGCTTGGCGCCGCGCGAAGGCGAGGAGCTGGCCGGTGAGCTTGGCCGCACGGTCCACGGTGTCCGACACCGCGTCGAGGTAGCGGCGCCGCCGCTCCTCGGGCAGGTCGGGCCGGCGCAGGAAGTCGACGGAGGAGCGGACGATGGTGAGCAGGTTGTTGAAATCGTGCGCCACGCCCCCGGTGAGCTGGCCCACCGCCTCGAGCTTCTGCGACTGGCGCAACGCCTCCTCGGCCCGCCGCTGCTCCGAGACGTCGCGGCCGAAGCCGTAGAGCGTCCCATCCTCCGGCACGATGGTCCAGAGGATGCGCCGCGGCTCGCCCTTCGGCGTGCGGATCCCGATCTCGGTGTCGACGCCCGGCAGGCCCGACAGGCGCCGCTCCAGCTCCTCCGCCATCGCCTCGCGCTCCTCCGGAACCACGAAATCGAGGAGCGGCCGGCCGATGCTCTCGGCCTCCGACCAGCCGAGGGTCCGCACCCAGGAGGGATTCACCGACAGGATCTCGCCGCGGGCGGTCGCCACGACCTTGAGCACTGGCGACAGGCTCCAGATGCGCTCGCGGTCGCGGGCCTGGGCGACGATCTGCGCTTCGAGCGACTGCGTCTTCGCCTCCAGGAGTTCCTCGACGCGCTTGCGGTCGGTGATGTCGTGGACGAAGACGTAGACCCCGTCGATCCCGCCCTCGGGCGGGCGGCGGGGCATGTAGCGGATGTCGGCGACGCGCGGCCGGCCGTCCGGCCAGGGCCAGCTGCGTTCGAGGCGCACCTCCTCCCCGGCGAGCGCCCGCTCCACGAAGGGCAGGCGGAAGGCGAACTCCTTCTCGCCGATCAGGTCGCTCATCCGGCGGCCCGGAACGGCGGCGCTCGGATGCCCGAACCACGTCTCGTAGGCGGCGTTCACGAACCGGTAGGTGAAGTTCCGGTCGATGACGCCGATCAGCACCGGCATCGCGTCCGCCACCAGCCGCAGCTCGGCCTCGCGGTCGCGCAGGGCCAGCTCGTTCTCGCGCCGCCGCGTGATGTCGTTGAACAGGACCGCGACGCGGTTCAGGGAAGGATCGTCCACCGGATAGGCATGGACGTCGTACCAGCGCCGCAGGGCCGTGGCGGCGTTCTCGAAGCGCACCGGCCGCCGCGTCCGCGCCACTTGGCCGTAGATGTCGAACCAGTGCCGCTCGTGCTCGGGAGCGAGGTCGCGGATCCGCCGGCCCGTCGGATCGGCGAGGCCGGTCTGCGCCTCGAAGGCCGGATTGACCTCCAGGAAGCGGTAATCGTCCGCTCTGCCCTCGGCGTCGAACAGCACCTCGATCACGCAGAACCCGGCATCGATCGAGTTGAACAGCGAGCGGTAGCGCTCCTCGCTGGCGCGCAGGGCCGCGTCCGACCGGCGCATCTCCAGCTGCGCCATCACGGTCCGGGCGAGCGTCTTGAGGATGAAGCGCTGCGGCTCGGTCAGGGTGCGGGGCACGCGATCGAGGACGCACAGCGTGCCGATGGTGCATCCGTCCGGCGTGATCAGGGGCGCGCCGGCGTAGAAGCGCAGATGCGGGACCCCCGTGACGAGCGCGTTCCCGCGGCGCTCCGCATCCGTGTCGAGGTCGGACAGGTGCAGGAGGTCCGCCGTGCCGAGCACCTCCGTGCAGAAGCCGAGATCGAGGGGCATCTCCCGGACCTCGTGCCCGACCGCCGCCTTGATCCACTGCCGGCGGTCATCGATGAAGTTGATATGGGCCATCGGCGTCGCGCAGGCCTGGGCGGCCATCTGGGCGATGTCGTCGAATTCCGGCTCGCGCGGCGTATCGAGGATGGCGTAGCTGCGAAGGGCCGCGAGGCGGCCGGCATGGCCGATGTCGAAGCGGGCCGTCTCGGTGGTCCTGTCCGGAACTGTCGCGGAATCGGTCATTGCGGCGCGGTTGTCAGGGGCGGCTTCCCGAGAGAGGAACGTCGTCATGTAGCGCATGGTGGCGGGCCGGATATGGCCGCCGGTTCAGATATTCGGCGTGTTGCGCCACGGCCTCTCCCGGTGTCGGAAGACCGGCCTTGCCCACGGCGATCGGCCCGCGACCCGCGCGACGGCCGTCGATCGGGTCTCCTGCGGTCCCGAGAGCCGAGATCGCGGCTGGGCCGGCCCCGATGCTCTCGCGGGGATCGCGTCGGTCCCGGCCCGGGCCGGGACAGGATTGCGCTGGAGAACGCCGTCGTCTGTGGCCGCTTTCATGGTTCCGGGCGGATGCGATGTCCGGGGCGGGAGAGCGGGTCGGCACGGACGAGGCCCGAACCGACCCCGGCGGCCCGGAGCCGCGCTGATTCCGCCTCCACCGGGCGAGCCGGCCTCTTCCCTAAGGGCACGGCCCAATCATCCCGCATCCGAATACCGATCTCGCTTGGCGGGATTTATCAGATAAGGTAAATTAATTATTTGATAACGATTTTATCACATAGCAAACGATCGATAACACGTAGGGATGTAGGCAATGTTTCGCCTTATTTCATGCCTTACGAACGACCATATTCCGCATCTTCTAGCCCTGAATGCGCTTCTCGCAGCGGTGACGGCCTATGCGATGCTGTCGCTGCTGGGGTCGGGCCGGAATGGGACGACGGCCTGGACGCCGCTCCGGCAGGGACTCGCCGGGATCGCGGTGGGCGGCGGGATGTGGAGCACCCACGCGCTCGGCATGCTGGCCTACGATCCGGCCGGGCTCACCCTCGGCGTCGACGCCCGGATCGCCATCGCCGCCCTGATCCTCGGCGCGCTGATCGCCTGGGGCACGCTCGCCCTGGCCCGGCGGCACGGCTGCGGGACCGACGGCCTCGCGGGGGCCGTCTTCGCGGGCGGCTTCGCGGCCCTCCACATCCTGGGCCTCGAAGGCACCGTCGTGCCGGGCCGGATCGTCTGGGATCCCGGCCTCGCCATCGCCGCCATCCTGTCCGGCACCCTGCTCGCGGCCGGGGCGATCCGCCTCGCGGCCGGGCGATCGGGCCTGCCGGCGCGCCTCGCCGCGAGCCTCCTTCTCGGCCTCGGCATCTGCAGCCTGCACATCATGGCGCTCGCCGCCGCGACGGTGGTGCCGGAGGGAACCCCTCCCCCGCTGACCCCGCTGCTGTCGCGGGACGCCGTGGCCGGGATGGTCGCGGGCTTGAGCGCGCTGCTCCTCGCGATGACGGCCTTGGGCCTCGTCGCCGATGCCCGGGCCGCGGCCCTGCGCGGTGCCGTCGCGCGCCTGCGGATCCTCACCGAGGCCTCGTTCGAGGGGATCGTGATCGCCCGCGAGGGGCGCGTGCTCGACGTCAATCCGAGCTTCTGCACCCTGGCCGGCCGGCCGGCCGAGGCCCTGCGGGGGCAATCCCTCTCCGCGCTCACCGAACCGAACGCCCCGCCGCTCCTCGAGGGTGACGGGGGCGCAGGCGCGCACGAGACGCGCCTGCTCTGCGCCGACGGCGGCACCATCCCGGTGGAGGTGCGGGCGCGGCCCTGGCCCACGGGCGCGGGCACCCACGCGATCACCGTGCGCAGCCTGCGCGAGCGCCAGGAGGCCGACCGGCGCATCCGCCTGCTCGCCTACCGGGACCAAGCGACCCGCCTGCCGAACCGCGCCGCCTTCGATGAGGCGCTGCGGGCGCAGATCACCGCCTGCGTGCGCAACAACACCACCTTCTCCCTCCACCGCGTCGATCTCGACCGCTTCAAGGAGATCAACATCACCTTCGGGCACGCGGTCGCCGACCAAGTGCTCGCGAGCCTCGCCCGGCGCCTCGCGCAGTTCGTGGAGACCGGGACCCTGGACCGGGTCTTCCGCCTCGGCGACGACGAGTTCGCGGTCCTGCAGATCGACGCCGAGCGCGCCCGCCCGCCGGAGACGGTCGCCCGCCAGATCGTCGAGCACCTCGCCGCCCCGGTCGTGGTGGCGGACCGGCAGATGCAGGTCCGCGTCAGCGTCGGGGTCGCGGTCTGGCCCGAGGACGGGTCGGGGGGCGAGACGCTGCTCAAGCGCTCGGGGCTCGCCCTCGATCGGGCCAAACGCGACGGCGGCGGCCGCCATTGCCGCTACGACGCCTCCCTGGTCGCCGCCATCGAGACCCGGCGCCAGTTGCAGGAGGATCTCGCGGCGGGCCTGCGCGACGGCGCCTTCGGGGTCGTCTACCTGCCGATCGTGTCCTTCGCCTCCCGGCGCATCGTCGGCCACGAGGCGCTGCTGCGCTGGCACCACCCGCAGCGGGGCGAGATCCCGCCGAGCCGCTTCATCCCGCTCGCCGAGGAATGCGGCGCGATCATCGATCTCGGCCGCCTCGTGCTCACCGAGGCCTGCCGCGAGGCGGCGACCTGGACGACGGAAGCGGTCGCGTCGGTGAACGTCTCGGGCCTCCAGCTCCAGACGGACGCGTTCATCGACCTCGTGGACGGGGTGCTCGCCGAGACCGGCCTGCCGCCCGAGCGGCTCCAGATCGAGGTCACCGAGACGATCCTCATCGACGACCGCCACCGGGGGGCGCAGCGCCTGAACACGCTGCGGGCCCGGGGCGTGCGGATCGCGCTGGACGATTTCGGCCGGGGGCTCTCCTCCCTGCAACTGCCGCGCGACATCCCCTTCGACGCGGTGAAGCTCGACGTCTCGCTCATCCGCGGGCTGGAGGAGGGCCGCGAGGCCCGCGCCGTGGTCGAGGCGCTGATCGATCTCCTGCACCATCTCGGCCGGGTCACGGTGGCCGAGGGGGTGGAGACCCGCGAGCAATGGGACGCGCTGCGCGCCGCGGGCTGCGATTTCGCGCAGGGCGCGCTGTTCGGGACGCCCCGCGCGCAGCCGATCGCGGGTGATGTCCTCATCGAGCCGCTGCCGCCCGACGTCACGCGCCTCAGCGACTATCTGCGCCGCAAGGACCGGTGAGCGGTGGCCGGACGGGCACCGGCGCACCGGCAGCAGCCGGGCGGCCGCCCGCGCACGATCAGGACCGGCGGCCTCCGGGACAGCTTGAGCATAAACCCGACGCCACAGGCTATCCGATCGCCCTTATAGCCAAGCTTATCCATCCAAATCGGTCACTCAGCTTGCGAATTCGCCATCCGTAAGGCGCACCATCTCTCGTGCGCGCGATCGATCTTCGATTAACCATAGTCCCGCCGCGAAAAAGCCGATCGAGCTGAGCTTTCTTCCGCGCGGCGGATGGGCTCCGCCGCGGCGTCGGACCTTCGGGCGCGCGGCGCGGGCCGACCCCGGGCGTCACGGAGACGCTCTCGGCGGATCGGCGCCGGCGTGCCGGCGCTGCGTCCGCTCAGGCTTTTGATGTGCCGCAGGTTCGTGACGCGGAACCTGCCTGGGGAGACGCGCGCGGTGGTCGGCTTGCAGATGGTCCTCGATGCCCCTTCGCCCGACGCCGCAGCGGCGCCCGGCCCCCGCCGCTCCGGCTCCGGACCCCTTGCCGTCTCGCTCGCCGCCCTGCTGAGCCTCGTCGTCGGCGGCGACTGGCACCCGGAGCGACGCTGGAGCGAGACCGTTCCGGCGGCAGCGCCGGCGATCACGGCCGAGACCCGGGAGCCTCCCGCCGGGGCCGCCGCTCCCGCCGAGCCGCCAGCGGAGATCCTGGCCGCCGCGCCCCCTCCGGCCCCGGATTGGTCGGCTCCCACCCCGGTGCCGTGGCAGAGCGCGCTCCTCGATTCCCTGCTGGACGCCGTCCCGGTGGCGCCCTCGGATCCCGCCGAGGCGCCCGTGGACGCGGATGCGGCGGACCCGGTCCAGCCGCCCGCGCCCCTCGCCCGACCGGTGCCGCTGCCGGTGCCGCGCCCGCCGGAACTGCGGGGCCCGCGAGTCGCGGAGCCGCTGCGGAGCCGGAGCGCGGCGCGCCGCGCCGCCGTCGCCGCTCCGCCCGCCCCGGCCGAGGATAACCGCAGCTTCGTCGAGAAGCTGTTCGGCTTGCCGGCCTCGGCACCGAGCCCCGGTCTCGCCTACGCGGCGCTCGACCCGAACCCCGTCGCTCCGCCCCCGATCCGGCGGCTCATCCCCACTCCCTCGCCCGACGCGGCGCGGCTGACCGCCATCTACGACATCAGCGCCCGCACGGTGACGCTGCCGAACGGCGAGCGGCTGGAGGCCCATTCCGGTCTCGGCCCGCACATGGACGATCCGCGCTTCGTGCATGTGCGCATGCGCGGCGCGACGCCGCCCGGCACCTACGATCTCAGCGAGCGCGAGGCCCTGTTCCACGGCGTGCGGGCGATCCGCCTCAACCCGGTCGGCGGCAGCGGCGCCGTGCACGGCCGGGTCGGGCTCCTGGCCCACACCTACATGCTCGGCCCGAGCGGTGCCTCGAACGGCTGCGTGTCCTTCAAGGATTACGAGCGGTTCCTCCAGGCCTTCCTGCGCGGCGAGGTCCAGCGCCTCGTCGTCGTGGCCGGACGCGGCCAGGACGGGCCGCCCGGCGACCGCCGCATCGGCCTGTCCGACCGCTCCGCGGGCGGCAACGGGGCCTGATATCAGCCTGATATCAATGGTCAGTGTCACTGACCGTCGGCATGAGCGGGATCCCGGAGAGCGCCTCTCCGGGATCCCGCAGCCTCATACGATTTCCGGTTGATTGCTTCGCAATGCGGAAATCGGCTTCGCTCAAGCGCCGCGCGGGCTTGCTGATACGCAATCCGCTTCGATCAAGCGGATTGCGTATCACTCGCCGTCGATGCGCTTGCCGAGCAATGCGATCGCCCGCTGATAGACCGAGGCCGCGTTCCAGCCCTGGATCGCCGCGAAGTTCGGCTCTCCCGGCTGGTAGCCGGCTCCGCGCTGCCAGCCATGGGCGCGCAGGAAGTTCGCGGTGGAGTTGAGGGCGTTCGGCAGGCTGTCGAGGCTGCCGCCAGTGCCGTAGTTCAGGATGCTCTTCGGCAGGAACTGCGTATGGCCGACCTCGCCATGGGCCGCGCCGCGGGTGCTCGCCGTCAGCACGCCCCGGTCGACCAGGGTCAGGGCCGCGTAGAGCTGGTCGGTGAAATAGGCCGAGCGGCGGCAATCATAGGCCAGGGTCGCCACGGCCGACAGGGTGTTGACGTTGCCGCGCACCGCGCCGAAGCCCGTCTCCATTCCCCAGATCGCCAGGAGCGGTCCCGGCGGCACCCCGTAGCGCTGCTCGATCGAGGCGAAGAGCGCCGCGTTGGACTGCTTGAGCGCCCGCCCGCGCGAGACGATGGTCGGCCCGCCGCGCTTGGCGAGGAACTGCTCGAGCGAGAGGCGAAAGCTCTTCTGGCCCCGGTCCGCCGCGATGGTCGCGGAGGAATAGGACGTGCCCATGAGCGCCGCGAGGCTCGCCGCACTCGCCCGCCCCCGCGCCTCCTCGGCGAATTCCCGCTTCCAGGCCTCGTATCCGGCCGGGCCGTTGCCGCATTGCGCGGCCTGCGCCGCACCGCCCGTGACCACGACGGCCGCGAGACCGGCCGCGACCCAGGGCCTGCCGTATCCACGCTTGGTCATCGAATACTCCCTCCAGGGGGCAGCAACCGAGCAAACCGCCCTTTCGCCGCCATTACTTAGCCGCTCCGGCGGCCAAGGCTACAGCCGGACCCTGTACGGATCGTTGTCCAAACCCCTGAGGCGAGTGATGCGCCCGGCCTGTTGTGCCGGCGCATCGCTGCGAGCGGAGCCGCACCGGAGAGATGGGCGTGGCGATGCCGGCGGAGAGCGCGGCCATGGCGGCGACCGCTCCGCCAGGGCCGTAGCGAGGCTCCAGACGAATGGGTTAGTCCTGCTGGCAATTGGTTCGGATCAACGCGGATCGGCGGTCGGCATCAGGAACGATCGACTGAAGGGGAATGGGTCATGACCCGGCCCTGGCGGCATCCCGCCGGAGCGCAACCCCCGGCATGGAGGCCATAAAGGCCGTCACGGAGGGACTGTTCGGCCTGCCAAAGGAACTTACATACCTCCGGGATGTATGTCTCTCGATCCCCGTGGGGGGATCGGCAGCCGAAGGGCGTGTGTGTGCCGCAGACCATCCTGATCACCGGCGGAGCCGGTTTCATCGGCCGGGCCATCGCCCGGGCGCTGGTCGCACGGGGCGACCGGGTTCGTGTCCTCGACAGCCTGATCGATCAGGTTCACGGGGGCCTCGGGCGGCCCGACGACCTGCCGGACGCGGTGGACCTGCGCCGCGGTGACGTGCGCGACCCGGCCGCCATGGCGCAGTCGCTCATCGGCATCGACAAGGTCATCCATCTCGCCGCCGAGGTTGGCGTCGGCCAGAGCATGTACGCGGTGGAGCGCTACGTCTCGGTCAACGATCTCGGCACGGCGGTCCTGTTCCAGGCGCTGATCGAGCGGCCCGTGCAGCGGGTGGTGGTCGCCTCCTCCATGAGCATCTACGGCGAGGGGCTCTACCGCGACGCGGAGGGCGCGCTCGCCGAGGAGGTGGTGCGCCAGCCCCGCTCCGGCCCGGATGCCCCCTGGGATCCGCTGGACGCGCGGGGGCGCCCGCTCACCCCCGTCCCGACGCCGGAATGGAAGCGCCCGGCCCTCGCCTCGGTCTACGCCCTGTCGAAATACGCCCAGGAGCGGCTGACCCTGATGCTCGCCCCCGCCTACGGCATGGAGGGCGTGGCGCTGCGGCTGTGGAACGTCTACGGGCCCGGGCAGGCGCTCTCGAACCCCTATACGGGGGTGCTGGCGATCTTCGCCTCGCGGCTCCACAACGGGGCGGCGCCGGTGATCTTCGAGGACGGGCACCAGCTGCGCGACTTCGTGCAGGTGGACGACGTGGCGCAGGCCTTCCTGCTCGCCCTCGACCGGCGCGAGGCGGCGGGTCAGGTCTACAACATCGGCTCGGGCGAGGTCCGCTCGGTGCGCGAGGTCGCGACCCTGCTCGCCCGCGCCATGGGCCGGACCGGGATCGTCCCGGAGATCTCGGCCCAGATGCGGGCGGGCGACATCCGCCACTGCATCCCGGATATCGGCAAGGCGCGGGCGGAACTCGGCTACGCGCCCCGGCGCGACTTCGTGGACGGCCTGTCCGAACTCGCCGACTGGGTCGCGGCCCAGGTCGACGCGCAGGACCGCGTCGCCGAGGCGCGCCGCGAACTCGAGAAGCACGGGCTCGTCGCATGATGCGCGCACGCTCCCAGCGGCCCATCCTGATCACCGGCGGGGCCGGCTTCATCGGCACGAACCTCGCGGACGCGCTCGCCGCGGAGGGGCGGGACGTCCTCGTCTACGACGCCCTGCTGCGGCCGGGGGTCGAGGCGAATCTCGACTGGCTGCGGCGCCGCCATCCGGCCCGGGTCTCGGCGGTGGTGGCGGATGTGCGCGACACCGCCTCGCTCGCCGCCGCGGCGGGCGAGGCGGCGGCGGTGTTCCACTTCGCCGCCCAGGTCGCCGTGACCACGAGCCTCGTCGAGCCGACCACGGATTTCGAGGTCAATCTCGGGGCGACGCTGCACCTGCTGGAGGCCCTGCGCCGCCGGCCCGATCCCGCCCCGCTCGTCTTCGCCTCCACCAACAAGGTCTATGGCGACCTCGCCGATCTCGAATTCCGGCGCGAGGGCGAGGCCTACCGGCCCGTGGACGAGCGGCTCCACCGCCACGGGATCGGCGAGGACCGCCGCCTCGACTTCCACACGCCCTATGGCTGCTCGAAGGGCGGCGCCGACCAGTACGTGCTCGACTACGCCCGCAGCTTCGGGGTGCCGACCTGCGTGCTGCGCATGAGCTGCATCTACGGCCCGCGCCAGATGGGCACCGAGGACCAGGGCTGGGTGGCGCATTTCCTGATCCGCGCGCTGGCCGGCGAGCCCATCGCCATCTACGGCGACGGCTATCAGGTCCGCGACATCCTGCACGTCGCCGACGCGGTCGCGGCCTACCGGGCGGCGCTCGCCCGCATCGATCGGGTGAGCGGCCGGGCCTACAATCTCGGCGGCGGGCCGGCCAACGCGGTCAGCCTGCGGCAGGTGCTCGACGCCATCCGCGACCTCGTCGCGCATCCCCTCGACCTCAGCTTCCACGACTGGCGGGCGGGGGACCAGCGCTACTACGTGTCGGACACCCGCGCCGCCGCAGCCGATCTCGGCTTGGCCCCCCCGATCCCCTGGCGGACCGGGCTCGGCGACCTCGCACGGTGGCTCGGGGAGGCACGCGGCCTTGCGCCGGCGACAGAGCAGCCCCGGCGCCGGATCGCCGCCGCGGTATCCTCCGCTTAACCAGGATGGGGCGACAAGCCCTTGTCGCCGAAACCGCCTCCGCCAGATCCCATCGGATCCTCACCCCGCAGTATTCAACAGGCGTCAGGACCCCCATCGGTGAGAATAGCCCTCGTCAATCCGACCTGGACCTTCACGCAGAGCATCTATTTCGGCTGCCGGGAGGCGCATCTGCCGATCGAGCTCGGCGCCTGCAAGGTGCTCGCGGAGGCGGGGGGCCACGAGGTGCTGATGCTGGACGGGGCCCTCGACGAGCTGTCGCTGGAGGAACTGGCGGAGCGCGTGGCGGCGTTCCGCCCGGCCATGACCGTGGTGACGACGGCGCCGACCTACCTGTTCTGGCGCTGCGCGCAGCCGGAGCTGCGGGTGCCGCGGGCCTTCCTCGACGCGCTGGCGGGACGCGGGGGCCGGACCGTCGCGGTCGGCCCGCACGGCTCGGTGACGCCCGGGACGACGCTCGCCAAGCTCGGCTGCGACATCGTGATCCGGGGCGAGTGCGAGGAGATCGTCGCCGCCCTGGCGGGTGGCGGCCTGGCGCGGCCGGCGGGCGTGCCCTCCCTGGCCTACCGGGACGGGGACGGCATCCGCGTCACCGGCGGGCCGGCGGCGACGCGCTTCACCGACCTGCCGGCGCTCGCCTGGCCCGAGGCCTGGATCGCCCGCCACCATCACCACCATCACCGCTTCGACCGGGCTCCGGACGGACCGGGCGCGGAGGTGGAGGCGTCCCGGGGCTGCCCCTACAGCTGCACGTTCTGCGCCAAGATCGATTTTCGCGACAAGTACCGCCGCCGCGACCTCGCCCTGGTTCTCGACGAGATCGACCGGCTGATCGCGCAGGGCGTCACCTACGTCTACTTCATCGACGAGATCTTCCTGCCGCAGAAGCCGCTCCTCGAAGCCCTGGTCCGCCGGAACCTGTCCTTCGGGGTGCAGACCCGGATCGACCTGTGGAAGCCCGACATGCTCGATCTCCTCGGACAAGCGGGCTGCGTCTCCATCGAGGCGGGCGTCGAGAGCCTGACCGAGGCGGGCCGCGCCCTCCTCGACAAGAACTGCCGCGTCTCCACCGACGATCTCGCCGAGCGGCTGATCCATGCCCGGCGCTCGGTGCCCTTCGTGCAGGCGAACCTGATCAAGCTCGCCGGGGACGATCCCGCGCTGGTCGATGCGTGGCGCGAGCGCCTGCGCGCGGCCGGCGTCTGGGCCAACGACCCGGTGCCCCTCTACCCCTACCCCTCCTCGCCGGATTACCGCCGCCTGTGGGGCGAGCCGGACGGCCGCGCCTGGGAGCGGGCTCACGCCCATTACCTCGCCGAGTTCGACCGCTTCAGCGACATCCAGGACGAGCGGCCGGCTCCGTTGACCGAACTGGAATCCGCATGCTGCCCGGCCTGACCGCCGCGCGCTCGCGCGCTCCCGCCCTCAACCTGTTCATGACGGCGGATGCCGTGGGGGGCGTCTGGCAATACGCCCTCGACCTCTGCCTCGACCTGGAGCGGCGCGGCTTCGGCCTCACCCTGGCGGTGCTGGGGCCGGAGCCCAGCGTCGACCAGCTGCGGGCCGCCCGCACCATCCGCGGGCTCGACCTGCGGGTGATGGACGTGCCTCTCGACTGGACGGCGCTCACCCGCGGCGAGGTGGAGACCGCCGCCTGGCGCGTCGCCCGGGCGGCCGAGCGGGCGGGGGCCGACCTCATCCACCTCAACAGCCCGGCGCTCGCCGGCATCGCCCCCTTCCCGGCCCCCGTCGTGGCGGTGGCGCATTCCTGCGTCGCCACGTGGTGGGCGGCGATGCGGGGGGGCCCGCTGCCGTCCGATCTCGCGTGGCGGGCGGCGCTCGCGGGGGACGGCTACCGGCGCGCCGCCGCGGTGCTCAGCCCCACCCGGGCCTTCGCGGAGGTCACCGCGGCCACCTACGGCCTGCCCACCCTGCCCCGGGTGGTGCCGAACGGGCGGCGCAGCCCGGCCGAGCGCGGCCACCGCACGCCGCTGGGCGCCACCGCCTCGCCCTTCGCCTTCACGGCCGGGCGGCTGTGGGACGAGGGCAAGAACGCCGCGACCCTCGACCGGATCGCCGCCCGCCTCGCCCCCCGGCCCTTCCTGGCCGCCGGCCCCCTCGACGGCCCCAACGCCGCCTGCGTCGCGCCGCGCCACCTGCGCTGCCTCGGGCGCCTCACCGACCAGGACATGGCGCGCTGGCTCGCCGGCGCCCCGATCTACGTCTCGGCCGCCCGCTACGAGCCCTTCGGCCTCGGCGTGCTGGAGGCCGCGAGCGCCGGCTGCGCCCTCGTCCTGTCCGACATCCCGACCTTCCGCGAACTCTGGGACGAGGCCGCCATCTTCATCGAGCCGGACGACGATGCGGGCTTCGCCGCCGCGATCGAGCTGGTCACGGCGGACCCGGCGATCCGCGCCCGGCTCGGCGCCGAGGCCAAGGCGAGGGCGGACCGTCTCACCGTCGAGGCCATGGGAGCGGGCGTCGTCGCGGCCTACGAGGCCGTGCTCGGCGACCAGCCCCGGCGCGCCGGAGCGCCCGCGTGAGGATCACCGTCTTCACCCATTCCCTGCGCTCCTGCTGGAACCACGGCAACGCGCATTTCCTGCGCGGCGTCCTGCGCGAATTGCGGGCGCTCGGCCACGACGTGACGGTGCACGAGCCGGCGGGCGCCTGGAGCCTCGCGAACCTCGTCGCCGATCACGGCGAGGCGGGGGCCGCCGCCTCCCTCGCCCCCTATCCGGACCTGTCCTCCCGCATCGACCCCGAGGGCTCCGACCCGGCGCAAGCCGTCGACGGGGCGGACCTCGTGCTGGTGCACGAGTGGAACGAGCCGGCCCTGGTCGCGCGCCTCGGGGCGCTCCGCAAGGCCGGCGGGCGCTTCACGCTCCTGTTCCACGACACTCATCACCGGGCGGTGAGCGAGCCCGCCGCCATGCGGGCCTACGATCTCTCCGGCTACGACGGGGTGCTGGCCTTCGGCGAGACGCTGGCTGCGGTCTATCGCGACTGGGGCTGGGGGGAGCGGGTCTTCGTCTGGCACGAGGCCGCCGATACCCGCCTGTTCCGCCCGCCCGCGCGGGAGACGGAGCGGCAGGGCCTCGTCTGGATCGGCAACTGGGGCGACGGGGAGCGCAGCGCGGAACTCGACGCCTTCCTGTTCCGCCCGGCCCGGGCGGCGGACCTCTCCCTCGACGTCTGGGGCGTGCGCTACCCGGCCGAGGCGCTGGCCGCCCTCGACCGTTCCGGCGCCCGCTACCGGGGCTGGCTGCCGAACGCCAGGGCGCCGGAGGTCTTCGCCCAGCACCTCGCCACGGTGCACGTGCCGCGGCGCTTCTACGTCGCGGCGCTGCCCGGCATCCCGACGATCCGGGTCTTCGAGGCCCTGGCCTGCGGCATCCCGCTCGTCTGCGCGCCCTGGCGCGACAGCGAGGGGCTGTTCACGCCCGGCCGGGATTTCCTGATGGCCGAGGACGAGGCCGCCATGACCCGCCATCTGCGGGCCCTGCGCGACGATCCCGGCCTGCGGGCGGAGCTGGCGGCGCACGGCCTCGCCACGATCCGCGCCCGGCACACCTGTGCGCACCGGGCCGCGGAGCTGATCGCGGTGGCCGAGCGCCTCGCCGGACCGCCGCGGCTGAAGACGGCCGGATGACCCACCCCCGCTCGCCTGCTCAAGGGTCGCCTGCCCAGGAGTCGCCCATCCGATGAGCACCATCGCCTTCTACGGCTCCAGCCTCCTGTCCTCCTACTGGAACGGCGCGGCCACCTATTACCGGGGCCTGATCCGCGACCTCGCGGGGCGGGGCTGGCACACGACCTTCTACGAGCCCGACGCCTTCGACCGCCAGCAGCACCGGGACATCGACCCGCCCGACTGGGCCGCCGTCACGGTCTATCCGGCGACCGAGGAGGCCGCGCGGGCCGTCATCGCCGAGGCGGCACGGGCGGACGTGGTGGTGAAGGCCTCCGGGGTCGGCGTGTTCGACGACCTGCTGCTCGAAGGACTCGCCGCCGCGGCGCGGCCCGATGCCCTGCGGCTGTTCTGGGACGTGGACGCCCCCGCGACCCTGGCGGACCTGCGCAGCGCGCCCGACCATCCGCTGCGCCGCACCCTGCCCGCCCTCGATCTGGTTCTCACCTACGGCGGCGGGCCGCCGGTGATCGAGGCCTACGAGGCCTTCGGCGCGCGGCGCTGCATCCCGATCTACAACGCCGTCGATCCCGACACCCATCACCCGGTGCCGCCGGATCCGCGCTTTGCCGCGGACCTCTCCTTCCTCGGCAACCGCCTGCCGGACCGGGAGGCGCGGGTGGAGGAATTCTTCCTGCGCCCCGCCGAGCGCTTGGCCGACCGCGCCTTCCTGATCGGCGGCAACGGCTGGGATTCGCGGGCGCTGCCGGGCAACGTCCGCCACCTCGGCCACGTCTCGACCCGCGACCACAACGCCTTCAACGTCACGCCGCGGGCAGTGCTGAACATCGCCCGCGACTCCATGGCCGCGACCGGCTGGTCGCCCGCCACCCGCGTCTTCGAGGCCGCCGGCGCGGGAGCCTGCCTGATCACCGACGCCTGGACCGGCCTCGACATGTTCCTGACCCCCGACGAGGAGGTGCTGGTCGCCCGCGACGGGGCCGACGTGGCCGCGCACGTGGCCGCGCTCACGCCGGAGCGGGCCGCCGCCATCGGGGCCGCCGGGCGCCGCCGCATCCTGGCCGAGCACACCTATGCCCGGCGCGGCGCGCAGGTGGACGCCCTCCTGCGGGCGGAACTGGCGGAGAAGCGCGCGGGGCGCCGCGCATGAGCCGCCCCCTCCACCTCGTGGTGCTGGGCCTCAGCCTGTCCTCGTCCTGGGGCAACGGCCACGCCACCACCTACCGGGCGCTGCTGAAGGCCTTCGCGGCGCGGGGCCACCGGGTGACGTTCCTCGAGCGCGACGTGCCCTGGTACGCCGCGCATCGCGACCTCGCCGATCCGGGTTACTGCGAGCTGATCCTCTATCCCGACCTCGCGGCCCTCAGGGACCTGCGCCCGCTGCTGATGCGGGCGGACGCGGCGATCGTCGGCTCCTACGTGCCGGAGGGCGTCGCGGTCGGGCACTGGGCCGTCGCGGCGATGCGCGAGGCGGGCGGGGTCGCCGCCTTCTACGACATCGACACGCCCGTGACCCTGGCCAAGCTCGCCCGGGGCGATCACGAATACCTCACCCCCGCGCTGATCCGGGCCTACGACCTCTACCTGTCCTTCACCGGCGGGCCGGTGCTCGACCGCCTGGAGCGGGAGCACGGCTCCCCCCGCGCGCGGGCGCTCTACTGCTCGGTGGATCCGGCCCATTACGCCCCCGCGGCCGGCGCGCCGGCCTACGACCTGTCCTATCTCGGCACCTACAGCCCGGACCGGCAGCCGACCCTGGAGCGGCTGCTGATCGAGCCCGCCCGGCGGGCGCCCCACCTGCGCTTCGTGGTGGCCGGGCCGCAATATCCCGCCGACATCGCGTGGCCGGCGAACGTGGAGCGGCGCGAGCATGTCGGCCCCGCCGACCATCCGGCCTTCTACGGGCTCAGCCGCTGGACCCTCAACGTCACCCGGGCCGACATGCGGGCGGCCGGCTACAGCCCGAGCGTGCGCCTGTTCGAGGCCGCCGCCTGCGGCACGCCGATCCTGTCGGACACCTGGCCCGGGCTCGACACGGTCCTGGAGCCGGGCCGCGAGATCGTGACCGCGGAGGATCCCGAGACGGTGCTGCGGGTGCTGACCGGGACGGCGGAGGCGGACCGGGCGGCGCTGGCGCAGGCCGCCCGGACCCGCGTGCTCGCCGCGCACAGCGCCGGACACCGCGCGATGGAGCTGGAGGCGGCTCTGCGCGAGGCGGCGGGCCAGCCCGCTGCCGGCTGACGGCACGGGGGATTTGGAGATCACACCCGCCCCTCATGCCGATTTTCAAACGCAGAGCGGCCAGGGTGCACGAGGATCTCCGATCAGCACCCGCCCCTTGGATCAGGCGCCGCCGATCTCCCGCTCCGCCGCCCGGGCGAGGGCGAGGAAGCGCGCTCCGTCGAGCCCCAGACCCCAATCCTCGTAGAGCAGCCGGCCCTCGTTCGGCAGCCTGTCGAAGGAGTGGTCCGGCGCCTCGCGGAAACGCTCCAGGGCGATCGGCAGCCGGTTGAGGGTGGCGGCCTGCGTCGCATGGATGGCGAAGAGGTCGGCCTTCAGCGCGCAATCCTCCGGATCGAGGTGGAGCGCGATCGCCCGCCGGGGCGGGTGCGCCGGCAGGAAGGCGCCCGCCTCCGGTCCCTCTTCGCCGCGATGGTAGAAGGGCATCTCGATCACCGCGAGGGCGCCGCCCATCAGCCGCTTCGCGCCCTGGACCGCCAGCGCCACGGCGTCGTGGTCCGGATGCCCGCCCTCATAGGCATGGGTGAGCGCGACCGTGATGCCGCGCGCCGCGAAGAGTGCGGCGAGTTGCCGGGCGAGGGGGGCCAACGCCTCCGCGACGCCCTGGTCCGGCAATCCGAGGGCGATGCGCCGCTCGGGCGGGACGCCGACGAGGGTCAGCGCCGCATCGCGTTCACGGGCCCGCGCCGCCGCGTAGGCGGCGGGATCCGGGAAGCCGTGGCGGGCGGCGTCCCGCCCGTTCCGGGGGGCGCCGTCGGTGACGTGGATCACCGTGACCCCGGAGAGCCGCGGCAGTTGCGCCCCGCAGCCGACGCTCTCGTCGTCCGGATGGGCCACGACGAGCGCGGCGCTCCCGGCCGGAACCGGCCCCCGGGCCGGATGCGCCAGGGCGGCGAGGAGCGCCTCCGCCTGCGGCGAGGTCGGGGCGAGCGGTCCGGTGACCACGCCGCTCATCGGGAGTTCCTCATGGCTGGCTCCTCATGGACGAAGCGCCGGCATCACGAGGGAATCGGGCCGCGGCCGGAGCTGGCCCGCGTAGCGCCGGACCATGGCGGCGCAGAACTCCGCGAATTCCTCCTTCACCTGCGGCGCGCTGGTGTGGTGAGGGGCGATGCCCCGGTGCTCCGGGGTGAAGCAGAACGTCACCGTGACGTCGAACTCGGCGAGTGCGTCCATCTGCCGGTCGAACCAGTCGAGGGCGTTGGGCCGGAAGGAATCGGCCCAGGACAGGCCGGTGCGCAGGTAGCGCACGCCGAGCCGCCGCATCCAGGCCACCGCCTCGTCGAGGCGGTGATCCTCGAAGTGGAACCACTGGCACAGCCCCATCGCGGGCGCGTGGCGGGCGAAGGCCTCCAGGGCGGGCTTGGGCGTCCCGTCCTCGCGCAGCAGCCCCATGTAGAAATGGCGGTAGTAGGAGGAGCCCTCCGCCTCCTTGTGCCGGGTCGTGGCCCCCCAGGCCTGCGGCAGGTCGTAGAGGCTGTACCAGTGGATGCGCGGCGTGCGGCCGATCAGCAGCTCCGCCGTCCGCTCCACGCCGAAGACCTGCACCTCCTCGGCCCCGAAGGTCGAGACCCCGACCTCGGTGACCCAGACGGGCTTGGGCGTCACCGCGCGGATCTCGGCGAGCTTGGCCGGCCACTCGTTGATCTGCCAGAGGTTCCAGTCGAGGGGGAAGCCGTGCACCGCCACGACGTCGACGTGATCGAGGGCGCGCTTCGCATCGAGGAACTGCACGAAGGTCGGGTCGATGGGCGAGAGGCCGCCGAGCACGGTGGGCAGCGCGGGCGCCTCCCGCTTCAGGGCCTCGGCCGTGCAGGCGAGCGTATCGGCGAAGAGGTGCCAGCCCGGATCGACCTCGGGATCCCAATGCGACTTGTTGTTGGGCTCGTTCCAGATCATCGCCGCTTCGATCATGCGGGCTCCTCGGACGCTGACACTCTTCCGGCCCCTCATGGCGGGCGGGGTCGGGCGGGGCAAGGCGACGTCTTGCCAAATGTCGTCTTGCATGCGCGCAAAGGCGATCTGGCAGGCCGGGCCCTGGCGGCAAGGGCGCCGGATGCGCAGGTGGGGGCGAGACAGGAGATCCCGCGATGCAGCTCACCGGAATCCACCACCTCACCGCCGTGACGGCCCAGGCCGCCGACAACTTCGCCTTCTACACCCGCGTGCTCGGCCAGCGGCTCGTGAAGAAGACCGTCAATCAGGACGACGTCTCGGCCTACCACCTGTTCTATGCCGACGGCCTCGCCTCGCCGGGCTCGGACCTGACCTTCTTCGACTGGCCGGCCGCCCGCGAGCGGCGGGGCACGAACAGCATCGCCCGCACCATGCTGCGGGTGGCCGGCCCCGAGGCGATGGCGTGGTGGCGCGCGCATTTCGGCCGCCAGGGCGTGACGCACCGGCCGCCGGTGGAGCGCGACGGGCGCCTCACCCTCGACTTCGAGGATCCGGAGGGCCAGCGGCTCAGCCTCGTGGACGATGGCGGCAGCGGCGAGGCCCATCCGTGGGCGGGAAGCCCGGTCCCGGCCGGGCACCAGATCCGCGGCCTCGGGCCGATCCTGCTCAGCGTGGCCGATCCGGCCGCGACCGAGGCGGTGCTGACGGGGGTGCTCGGGATGCGGCCGGTGCGCGACTACCCGGCGGGCGACGCGGCGGCCGAGGCCTCGGCGGAGCGGCCGGTGCGGGTCTACGCCATGGGCGCGGGCGGGCCGGCGGCGGAACTGCACGTGGTGGCGGAGCCGGATCTCGGGCCGGCGCGGCCGGGGGCGGGCGGCGTGCACCACGTGGCCTTCCGCATCCCGGATGCGGAGTACGAGGCCTGGACGGAGCGGCTGCGGAGCCTGCGGGTGCCGTCGAGCGGCCCGGTCGACCGCTACTACTTCCGCAGCCTCTATTTCCGGGAGCCGAACGGCATCCTGTTCGAGATCGCGACGGACGGCCCGGGCTTCGCCACGGACGAGCCGCTGGAGGCCCTCGGCGAGCGCCTCGCGCTGCCGCCGTTCCTGGAGCCGCGCCGGGCGGAGATCGAGGCGGGGCTGAAGCCGCTCTGACGGCGGCCACGGGCCCGAGGTCGAGCGGGCCCCTCGCCCGGGCGGGGCTCCGACCTGCACGCATCGCCGGATGAGGGGCGGACCTCTTCTCATCCCGCGTGCGGGGAGAGGCCCTGGGGATCGGAACGCTCCCGCTGCCCTTGCCGGGGCGAAGTAAGCCCGAAAGGCGGGGGTGAGGGGGCGGCGCCGGATGTGGCTCCTCCGGAAGCCCCTCACCGTCGGGTCGGTCCCTGCGGGATCGATGCGCCGCCTCGCTTCGGTGACGGCGAGATCACCGAAGCCCTCGCCCCGCAAGCGGGGCGAGGAGATGCGCGCACTCCGAAGTGAGAATCCGCAAGCCCGGGCGGAGAGGGATCCGCGCGCCTCATACGGTTTCCGGATGATCGCTTCGCGATGCGGAAACCGGCCTCGCTCAGGCGCCGCGCGGGCTCGTGATACGGTTTCCGAAAGTGATCTTCCGGAAACCGTATCAGACGTCCTTGTTGAGGACTTCCTTGCTCTCGACCGTGGTGTCGGCCTTCAGGTGGTAGACGAGCGGCACGCCGGTCCACAGTTCCAGGCCGGGGATGGTCTCCGTGGTGAGCCCGTCCAGCACCATCACCAGCGCGCGCAGGGAATTGCCGTGGGCGGCCACCAGCACCCGCTCGCCCCGCATCACCCGCGGCAGGATCTCCCGCATGGTGTAGGGCAGCACGCGGGCCACCGTGTCCTTCAGGCTCTCGCCGCCGGGCGGGGGCACGTCGTAGGAGCGGCGCCAGACATGGACCTGCTCCTCGCCCCAGCGCGCGCGGGCATCGTCCTTGTTGAGGCCCGCGAGGTCGCCGTAGTCGCGTTCGTTCAGGGCCGCGTCGACGATGGTCGGCAGGTTCGGCTGGCCGAGTTCCTCCAGGATCAGGGCGGCGGTGCGCTGGGCCCGGGTCAGGGCCGAGGTGAAGGCGACATCGAACTGGATGCCCTTCGCCTTCAGCCGCCGTCCCGCCGCCCGCGCCTCGGCGACGCCGACCTCGGTCAGGTCCGGGTCGCGCCAGCCGGTGAAGAGGTTTTTCAGGTTCCACTCGCTCTGGCCGTGCCGTGCGAGGACGAGAAGGCGGTCCATGATTGTCCGTGTCGCTCCGTGAAGGCGGGGTCGGAGACCCCGGGAAGGCCGCGGGTCAGAGACCCAGAACGTCGTCCATGTCGTAGAGGCCGGGCTTCTGCGGGAAGGCCCAGAGGGCGCTTCTCACCGCGCCGCGGGCGAAGATCCCGCGGTCCTCGGCCCGATGGGTGAGTTCGATCCGCTCGCCGGCCCCCGCGAAGATCACGCTGTGCTCCCCGACCACGCTGCCCCCGCGCAGGGTCGCGAAGCCGATCGTGCCGGGCACGCGGGCCCCGGTATGGCCGTCGCGCACCGCCACCTTCCGCTCGCCGAGCGCCACCGCCCGGCCCTCGGCCGCCGCCTCCCCGAGGAGCAGCGCCGTGCCGGAGGGCGCATCGACCTTGTGGCGGTGATGCATCTCCAGGATCTCGATGTCGAAGTCCTCGCCGAGGGTCGCCGCGACCTTGCGCACGAGGCCCGCCAGCAGGTTGACGCCGAGCGACATGTTGCCCGAGCGCACGACGCGCGCATGGCGGGCGGCCGCCTCCAGCTTCCGGAGGTCGTCCTCCGACAGGCCGGTGGTCCCGACCACGTGGACGAGGCGCGCCTGGGCGGCGAGTTCGGCGTAGAACACCGTGGCGGCGGGCGCCGTGAAGTCGAGGACGCCATCGGCTTCCGCGAAGGCCCGCAGGGGGTCGTCGGTGACGGGAAGGCCGAGCGGCGGCAGGCCGGCGAGCACGCCCGCATCCTGGCCGATGACCGCGGAGCCCTCGCGCTCGATCGCGCCCGCGAGCGTGCAGCCCTCGGTCCCGGCCACCGCCTGGATCAGCATCCGGCCCATGCGTCCGGAGGCACCCACCACCACGAGTCGCATCGCGCCCTCGCTCCCCCAAAAGGCCAACCCGCGGCCGTGCCCCGCCTCCTACAGGCCGGGGGCGCGCCTGCCAAGGCGGCCGGATCGCTCAGCGGGCGCCCGCGGCGAGCAGGGGGGCGAGCACGTCCGTGACGCCGGTGAGCGTGATCTGGGTGCCCACGCAGAGGAGCAGGAAGGCCGAGAGCCGCCCGAGCACCCGGGCGCGGGCGTGGCCGATGCGGGCCACCACCCCGTCCGCCGAGGCGTAGGCGATGCGCACCGCCATGGCGATGACGAGGGCGGCGAGGGAGGCGCCGAGGAGGAAGCCGAGGCGCGCGCCCCCGGCCTCGGGCCGGCTGGCGCCGAGCGCGATCACCACCGAGATCGTGCCCGGCCCGGTCGTGAAGGGCAGCGTCAGGGGAAAGAAGGCGATCTCGTCGAGGCCGCCATGCTCCAGCCCGTCCGGCTCGCGGTCGCGGTCGCGGGCGGGCTCCGCCTGGGCCGCCTTGCGCGCCTCGCGCTCCTCGGGGGCGGCGAGGAGCCGCCACGCCTGGGCCGCCACGACGAGCCCGCCCGCGATGCGCAGGGCCGCGAGCGAGATGCCGAAGAAGCTCAGCAGCGCCGCCCCCGCCCAGAGCGAGACCAGCATCACCGCAGCCGCGTAGAGGCCGATGCGGCGCGCGAGCAGAGCCCGCTCCGCGTGGCTGCGCCGCGCCGTGACCTCGGCGAAGATCAGCGCGCCGCCGAGCGGGTTGACGATCGAGAACAGGGCCGGGAGCGCGAGCAGGAAGCTCTGCAGGGCCACGTCGAGGGCGGGCGGGGTCACGCTCAGACGCCACCCGGCACGGGTGCCGGAGCGGGCACGAGGACGGGGGGGCGCAGCCGCGCCGCGCGCCGGGCCTGCACGGTGACGGGCCGGTGGAGCTGCTTGATCGCGTCGACCACGTGCAGCCCCGCGAAGGGCAGCGACAGGCTGGTGCCGACCCGCTCCCAGGCGCTCGCGGTGCGCAGCGTGATCCAGCCCTCGACCGGGGGCACGTAGAGCGTCTCGGCCCAGCCCTCGGGAGAGAACAGGGTCTCGCGCATCAGCCGCCCGAGCTGCGAGCGGCTGTAGGGCTGGCCATGCCCGAAGGGCGTGGCGTCCCGCCGCGCCCACAGCCCGCGGCGATTGGGCGCCACCAGCACCAGCCGGCCGCCGGGCGTGAGCACGCGCCAGACCTCCTGCAGCAATTCGGCGGGACTCTCCACCGCCTCGATGGCGTGCACGAGGATCGCCCGGTCCACCGCCGCCTCCGGCAGGGGCATCATGGTCGGATCGACCAGGGCCGAGGCCGAGCGCCCGGCGCCGGGCCAGTTCACGACGCCCTGGGTCGCCGGCATGAAGGCGAGGGTGCGCTCGGCGGCGTGCCGCACCGGGCCGAGATACGGCACCGCGTAGCCGAGCCCGAGCACCCGCAGGCCCGCGACGGAGCCGAGGAACCGGTGCACGGTGCGGCCGACGAGGCGCTGCGTCACGGCGCCGAGAGGCCCGCTGTAGAAGGCGCGGAGATCGGTGACGTCGACGCTCATGAAGACTGGACGCTCGCACGACGCGACCCTGGGAGCCGGAGGTCCGGCCCCATCCCGCCGCGTCCGCGGTCATCAATGGGCACTGTTGGCCCCCGCGGCAAGGCGGCGGCGCCAACCGATCCGGCGCGCCGCGCCGGAATCGCCGAGGCGCGCCGGATCGGCGGGGCGGCATATCCAAGCCGGCCGCGCCCGCGCTACCTTGTGCGGGGAAACGAGCCGAGGGGAGACGACCATGCCCGAGATCCGCACCTTCCTGTGCCGGAGCGACAATATCGGGGTGCTGCTCCACGATCCCGCCACCGGAGCCTGCGCGGCCATCGACGTGCCGGAGGCGGGGGCGGTGCTGCGCGCCCTGAAGGAGACCGGCTGGACGCTCACCGACATCCTCGTCACCCACCGCCACCAGGACCATGTGGAGGGCATCCCGGAGGTGAAGGCCCGGACGGGCGCCCGCGTCACCGCCCCCGCCAAGGCGGGCGACGCCGTGCCGGAGGTGGATGCCACGGTGCGGGAGGGCGACGTCGTCAAGGTCGGCTCCCTCTTGGCGAGCGTGTGGGAAACCCCCGGCCACTGCGCCGATCACGTCACCTACTGGTTCGAGCGCCAGCGCCTCGTCTTCGCGGGGGACACCCTGTTCACCCTCGGCTGCGGCCGCGTGATGGAGAGCCCGCCCGCGGTGCTGTGGCGCTCGCTCAGCCGCTTCCTGCCCCTGCCGGACGAGACCGCGATCTATTCGGGCCACGACTACGTGCTGTCGAACGCCCGCTTCGCGCTGGCGGCCGATCCGGAGAACGCCAACCTCAAGGCGCGGGCCGAGGTCGCCGAGCGGGTGAAGCGCGACGGGCGCTTCCTGGTCCCGACCACCCTCGGCGAGGAGAAGGCGACCAATCCCTTCCTGCGCGCCACCGAGCCGGCGCTCGCCCGCTCGGTCGGCATGGAGCCGGGCTCCGACCCGGCCGCGGTGTTCACGGCCCTGCGCGAGTGGAAGAACCGCTTCTGATGCGCCCGGAGATGCCGTCCCCGAGCCTCACCGCCGCCGAGGTGATCCGCCTCCTCGACCTGAAGCCGCACCCGGAGGGCGGCCATTACCGCGAGACCTTCCGCGATCCGCGCGAGATCGACGGGCGCGCGGCCTCGACGGCGATCTACTACCTGCTCGACGTCGGCGAGACCTCCGAGTGGCACCGGGTCGATGCCAGCGAGATCTGGCTCTGGCACGCGGGCGCGCCCCTCGTGCTGACCATGAGCCCGAACGGCCACGACGCCGAGGCGCTGCATCTCGGCCCCGACCTCGCCCGGGGCCAGCGGCCCCAGATCGTCGTGCCGGCGGGCCACTGGCAGACGGCGACGAGCCTCGGCGCCTGGACGCTGGTGAGCTGCACGGTGGCGCCGGGCTTCCGCTTCGAGGGTTTCGAGATGGCGCCCCCGGACTGGCGGCCGGCACCGCGGGGGTGAGGCTCTACGCCGCCCGCGCCCGCTTCGTCGCCCCGGCCCGGGTCGCCACCAGCGCGCCCGCCACGATCAGCCCGCAGGCGAGCGCGAGCGCGAGCGTCGCGGGCGCGTAGCCGGCGGCGACCAGGACCAGGGTCGAGAGCACCGGGGCGGCGTAGGAACCGACGCCGAGAAGGCGGATGTCCCCGCGCTTCACGCCGATGTCCCACAGGTAGAAGGCCGCTCCCACCGGCCCGAGGCCGAGGGCCGCCACCGCCGCCCACTGGCTCGCGCCCGACGGCCAGACGGTCGTCTCGAAGGCGAGATGGCAGAGGAGGCTCAGGGCCGCGGTGGCGAGGCAGAAGCCCGCGACCGCGTCGGTCGGCACCTCGCCCACCCGCCGCGACAGCACCGAGTAGCCCGACCACAGGAAGGCGCAGGCGAGCGCCGCCGCGTAGCCCGGGAGCGCCGCCGGATCGAAGCTGAGGCTGCCGCGCCCCAGGAACAGCGTCACGACGCCCGCGAGCCCGAGCAGGGCCCCGATCAGGTGCGCGGGCCGCAGCCCCCCCTCCCCCGGCAGCAGGGCCGAGAACAGCACGATGAGGAGCGGCCAGAGATAGCTGATCAGCCCCGCCTCCGCCGGCGGCGCGAGGCGGAGCGCCGCGAAGTAGAGGGCGTGATAGCCGAACAGGCCCGCGAGCCCGAGCGCCCAGACGGCCGGCCGCTGGCGCAGGGCCCGGATCCCGGAGGGACGCACGATCCAGCTCGCGCAGCCGAGGAGGCCGCCGACCAGGAAGGTCATGGCGGCGAGCTGGAACGGGGGCACCGCGCCGGAGGCCGCGGTGAAGAGCGCGAGGAGCGACCAGAGCAGGATCGCTCCGGATCCGGTCAGGGTGGCGGTGCGAGCGGTCATGCGGGGCGCTTACCACGGGGGATGGGGCCAACCCCACCCGGAATCAGTTAGAGGAGGCGGACCGACCATCGGGAGGCGCCCCTGATCGAACTCGCAGCCGGATTGATCCACCATCCGGGCTATCTCGACGCGGCGGCGCAAGCGGCGCTCGCGGCCGATCTCGCGCGGGTGCTCGCGGAGGCGCCCGCCTTCCTGCCGACCATGCCGCGCACGGGCAAGCCCTTCTCGGTGCGGATGACGAATTGCGGCCCCCTCGGCTGGGTCTCCGACCGGGCCGGCTACCGCTACCAGCCCCTGCATCCCGGGACCGGCCGGCCCTGGCCGCCGATCCCGCCCGCGATCCTCGCCGCCTGGGACGCCCTCTCCGGCTACCCGCACCCGCCCGAGGCCTGCCTCGTCAACCTCTACGCGCCGGGCACCCGCATGGGCCTCCACCAGGACCGGGACGAGGCCGAGTTCGCAGCGCCCGTGCTCTCGCTGTCGCTGGGCGCGACCGCTCTGTTCCGCTACGGCGGCCTCGGCCGGGGCGACCCCACGCGCTCGATCCGCCTGCGGAGCGGCGACGCGCTGGTGATCGGGGGCGCCTCGCGCCTGATCTTCCACGGGATCGACCGGATCGTCGCGGAGGCGCCGGACCTGCTCGGCGGCGCCCCGCCGCAACTGCCGGCCGTGCCGCCGGGTGGGCGTCTCAACCTCACCCTGCGACGCGTCTCCGCTCCCGTCCCCGCTTGACAGCGGCAGGCGGCGGGCCGACGCAATCGGCCCATCATCCGGCCGGCCGTCGAGCGCCGGCCGCAGGAGATCGCGGCCCATGTCCTTGCGCGTCCTCGTCGCCCTGCTCGCGAGCCTCGTCCTCGCGGACGCGGCCCTCGCCGAGCCGGTCTACCCGCCCGGCTCCCGCTTCGGCTTCGAGCCGATCCAAGACATGCAGGTCTCCCGCCGCTTCACCGGCTTCGAGCGGCCGGGCGGCGGCGCGACGGTCTCGGTGGTGGAGCTGCCGCCGCAGGATTACGGGGCGCTCACCGCGAGCTTCACCACCGACAGCCTGAAGGCGCAGGGCCTCACGGTGAAGAACCGCGAGGAGATCACGCTCGGCGACAACAAGAAGGGCATCCTGTTCACCGGCGAGCAGCCGATCGAGCAGCCCGGCGCCCCGACCATCGCCAAATGGGTGCTGCTCGTCGCGGATCCGAGCGTGACCGGCCTCGTCATCGGCCAGACGCTGCCCGGCGCCGAGACCGACGAGGCAATGCGCAAGATGCTCACCAGCGTGCGGGTGCGCGCAGCCCTCTCCCTCGACCAGCAGGTCTCCGCCCTGCCCTTCCGGATCACCGAGACGGCGGGCTTCCGCCCGGTCCGGGTGCTGGCCGGCAACTCGGTTCTCTACACGGACGGCCCGAAGGACCAGATGAACAGCCTGGAGCAGCCGATCCTGGTGCTGGCCGAGGCGGTGCAGCCCCCGCTGCCCGCTGAGCAGCGCGACGCCTTCGCCAAGGCGGCGCTCTATTCCAACCAGACCATGAAGGACTTCGCCATCGAGCGCGCGCAGAGCTTCCGCCAGAACGGCGCCGACTGGCACGAGCTGGTGGCGCGGGCGACCGACATCCCCTCCGGCATGCCGGTCGTGGTGTCCCAGACCATCCGCTTCAAGCCGGACGGCTATTTCCGCGCGGTGGGCGTCGTGAAGGCGCAGGACCGCGAGGCCATCCTGCCGCGCTTCCGCAAGGTCGTGGACGCCGTTCAGTTCCCGTGACCGCCGCCGGGCGCCGCGCCGCCCGGCAGCATGAAGTCGAAGTCGCAGCCCTCGTCCGCCTGGGTCACGGTGTCGTGGAACAGGCGGGCATAGCCCCGCGCCGCCCAGTCCGGCCGGGACGGCGCCGGCAGGGCGGCCGCCCGCCGGGCGAGCTCCGCCTCGTCCACGAGCAGGTCGATGCGGCGGCCGGCCACGTCGAGGCGGATGCGGTCGCCGGTCCTCACCAGCGCGAGCGGGCCGCCCACGGCGGATTCGGGCGTGACGTGCAGCACGATCGTGCCGAAGGCGGTGCCGCTCATCCGGGCATCCGAGATGCGCACCATGTCCTTCACCCCCGCCCGCGCGAGCTTCCGGGGGATCGGCAGGTAGCCGGCCTCCGGCATGCCGGGGGCGCCCTTGGGGCCGGCATTGCGCAGCACCAGCACGTCGTCGGCGGTCACGTCGAGGTCCGGATCGTCGATCCGCGCCGCCATGTCGGGGATCGACTCGAACACCACGGCGCGGCCCGTGTGCTGGAGCAGGCGCTCGCTCGCCGCCGCGTGCTTGATGAGCGCGCCGCGCGGGGCGAGGTTGCCGCGCAGGACCGCGAGCCCGCCCGTCGGCTTGATCGGCGCGGCGGGGGTGCGGATCACGGTCTGGCCCGGCACCCGCTCGGCCGCCGCCACGGCCTCGCGCAGGGTCCCGCCCGCCACGCTCGGCACGTCGAGATCGATGCGGTCGCCGAGTTCGGCGAGCAGCCGGGGCACGCCGCCCGCGTGGTGGAAATGCTCCATGTAGTGTTCGCCCGAGGGCTTGAGGTCGACGAGCACCGGCACCTCGCGCCCGATCGCGTCGAAGGACTCGAGGTCGATCGTCACGCCGACGCGCCGGGCCATGGCGGTGAGGTGGATGAGCCCGTTGGTGGAGCCGCCGATCGCCTGGAGCACGGTCTGGGCGTTGCGGAAGGCGGCGGGGGTGAGGATCTCGCTCGGGCGGGGGGCGCCCGCCACCGCCATCGCGGCGGCGCGCCGCCCGCTCGCCTCGGCGAGGCGGATGCGCTCGGCATGGGGCGCAGGGATCGTGCCCGAGAGGGGCAGCGACAGGCCCATCGCCTCGGTCATGCAGGCCATGGTGGAGGCGGTGCCCATCACCATGCAGGTGCCGACCGAGGGGGCGAGGCGCCCGTTCACCACCTCGATCTCCTGCTCGTCGATCTCGCCCGCCCGGTGGGCGGCCCAGAGCCGGCGGCAATCCGTGCAGGCGCCGAGCACCTCGCCCTTGTGGTGACCCACCACCATCGGCCCGACCGGGATCACCACGGTCGGCAGGTCGACGCTCGCCGCCGCCATGATCTGGGCCGGCAGGGTCTTGTCGCAGCCGCCGATGACGATGACGGCGTCCATGGGCTGGGCGCGGATCATCTCCTCGGTGTCCATCGCCATCAGGTTGCGCAGGTACATCGAGGTCGGGTGGGCGAAGCTCTCGTGGATCGAGATGGTCGGGAAGACCATCGGCATCGCGCCGGCCAGCATCACCCCGCGCTTGGCCGCCTCGATCAGCGCCGGCGCGTTGCCGTGGCAGGGATTGTAGTCGCTGTAGGTGTTGGTGATGCCGACGATCGGCCGGTTCAGGGCGTCGTCCGAATAGCCCATGGCCTTGATGAAGGCCTTGCGGAGGAAGAGGGAGAAGCCGGCATCGCCGTAGCTGGTGAGCCCCTTGCGCAGACCCTTGCCCATCGCTCTCCTCCCGAACGTCGTTGGTTCGCGTAGCTGTAAACCCCGGATCCGGGGCTGTCCCGCCACGTCCTGGGGAAAACCGGCCGGTCCGCGGCGATTCCGCCCCGTCTGAACGGAACCGGCCAGGTTCTGTCAGCCACCGTTCATCCGGCGCTCCTATAGTCCAGCTTCATCGATCACCGCCATCCGCCGACCCCGCGCACCGATCCCTCGGCTGCGCGCGGCGCCGTGCGCTCCGGAGCGGCTTCCGCCATGCTCGCGCGTACTCCTGCCTTCGTGACGACGGAGCACCATGCGGCGCCGCGGGCGTTCATCGAGAGCCTGCTTCCGGCCCTCGACACCGCCTTCGGCGTGGACCGCAGCGGCCTCTTCCCGGAGGAGATCGCGCGGCTCGTCGCGCGGCTCGGCGGCGGCCGGCCGGAGGAGCCCGAGACCCTGGAGGCGGTCGAACTCCTCCTCGCCGACGGCTGAGGGCCGCGGCATCGCCGCGGCCCTGACGCGGCGGAACACATCCGCCTCCCGCCCCGCGACCCCGGCCGCGGTCGCGCGTTGTCCCGCCGATCGGCCGGCCAACCCTTCGCCCGCGCTGGTCCGACCAGGGAGGGGAAGATGGCGGAAGCGGGCGGGCTGTTCCGGACCAAGCCCATCGAGCAGCTGACGGGCGATGCGGGGACGGGCGAGCACGCGCTGCATCGCACCCTCGGCCCCTGGAGCCTCGTCGGCCTCGGCATCGGCGCCATCATCGGCGCGGGCCTGTTCTCGCTCACCGGCATCGCGGCGGCCGAGCATGCGGGGCCGGCGGTGGTGATCTCCTTCGCCATCGCGGCGCTCGGCTGCGCCTTCGCGGGCATGTGCTACAGCGAACTCGCCAGCATGATCCCCGTCTCGGGCAGCGCCTACACCTACGCCTATGCCACCATGGGCGAGTTCGTGGCCTGGATCATCGGCTGGGACCTCGTGCTCGAATACGCGGTGGGCGCCGCCACCGTCTCGGTGAGCTGGTCGAAATACGTGGCGACCCTGCTCCAGAATTTCGGCGTGACGCTGCCGCCGCGCCTGCTGCACTCGCCCTTCGAGACGGTGCAGCTCGCCGACGGCACCCACACGACGGGCCTCGTCAACCTGCCGGCGGTGCTGATCCTCTGCGTGATCTCGCTCCTGCTGATGCGCGGCGTGCGCGAATCGGCCCGGGTCAACGCGGTGATCGTCGTCGTGAAGGTGGCGGTGGTGCTCGCCGTCATCGGCACCGGCCTGTTCTACGTGAAGGCGCAGAACTACGTGCCGTTCATCCCCGACAACACCGGCACCTTCGGCGAGTACGGCTGGAGCGGGATCATGCGCGCGGCCGGCGTGGTGTTCTTCGCCTATATCGGCTTCGACGCGGTCTCGACGGCGGCGCAGGAGGTGAAGAACCCGCAGCGCACGATGATGGTGGGCATCCTCGGCTCGCTCGCGATCTGCACGGTGCTCTACATCGCCTTCGCGGCGGTTCTCACCGGCCTCGTGCGCTACGATTCCATGCGGGGCGACGCCGCCCCGGTCGCCACCGCCATCGCCCAGACGCCCTTCCCCGGGCTGCAGACCCTGGTGACGCTCGGCGTGATCGCGGGCTTCACCACCGTGATGCTGGTGCTGCTCTACGGCCAGTCGCGGGTGTTCTACGCCATGGCGCAGGACCGGCTGCTGCCGCGCTTCTTCGGGGCGATCCACCCGACCTGGCGCACGCCCTACCGCTCGAACCTGTTCTTCATGGTCTTCGCCTGCCTGCTCGGCGGCGTCCTGCCGATCAGCCAGCTCGGCCACATGACGAGCATCGGGACGCTGCTCGCCTTCATCATCGTCTGCGCGGGCGTCCTCATCCTGCGCCGCAGCCACCCGCACGAGGCGCGGGGCTACCGCACCCCGGCGGTTCCCTTCGTGCCGCTCGCCGGCATCGTGGTCTGCCTCGCCATGATGGTCTCCCTCGACGGGCAGACCTGGCTGCGGCTGGTGATCTGGCTCGCGATCGGGCTCGCGATCTATTTCGGCTACAGCCGCGCCCACAGCCGGGTCGGCCGCGAGAAGGCGCAGGAGGCCGTGTCCTGAGGCACGGCCGACGCGGCCGGTCGATCCGCCCGATCGGCGCCCCGCCGTGCCGGCCGAGTCGGCCCAAGATCAATTCAGCCAAGACCGATTCCGCCAAGATCAATTCAGCCAAGATCGGCCCGGGTCTTTCACCGCTGTCGGCTGCCGTCACACGACTGTCATCCCCCCGGGATCAGGGTCCGTCCAAAGGACCCGCGACACGGTCCCGAGGACAGGGAAGCAGCAATGTCGAACGCGGCTGTCGGCAACCTGGGCCCGCTGGCGGACGCGCCCGAAGCACCGCACCCGCACCACGGGCGCCCCGATCTCGACGGGCGGGCCTCCGGTCTCGCCGTCACCCTCTTCCTGGCGGTGCTCGGCGGCGCCCTGTTCTACGTCGCCGACAGCATCCGCCTCGACGTGGTGGAGACCGGAACCCCGGTCGTCACCTACCTTCCCTACCTCCTGCTCTTCGTCGCGCTCGTCATCGCGCTCGGCTTCGAGTTCGTGAACGGCTTCCACGACACCGCCAACGCCGTCGCCACCGTCATCTACACCCACGCGCTGCCCGCCACCGTCGCCGTGGTGTGGTCGGGCTTCTTCAACTTCCTCGGCGTGCTGCTCTCCTCGGGCGCGGTGGCCTTCGGCATCGTCAGCCTGCTGCCGGTGGAGCTGATCCTCCAGGTCGGGTCGGGCGCGGGCTTCGCGATGGTGTTCGCGCTCCTGATCGCGGCGATCATCTGGAACCTCGGCACGTGGTATTTCGGCCTGCCGGCGTCGAGCTCGCACACGCTGATCGGCTCGATCATCGGGGTCGGCGTCGCCAACGCGATGATGCGCGGGCGCGACGGCACCTCCGGCGTCGACTGGTCGAAGGCCACCGAGATCGGCTGGTCGCTGCTGCTCTCGCCGATGGTGGGCTTCCTCGCCGCAGGCGCGCTCCTCCTCCTGCTCAAGCTCGTGGTGCGCAACCCCGCCCTCTACGCCGAGCCCAAGGGCAAGGAGCCGCCGCCGTGGTGGATCCGCGGCCTGCTGATCGCGACCTGCACGGGCGTGTCCTTTGCCCACGGCTCGAATGACGGGCAGAAGGGCATGGGCCTGATCATGCTCATCCTGATCGGCACCGTGCCCACCGCCTACGCCCTCAACCGCTCGCTGCCCGAGTCCGCGGTGGCGCAGTTCCGCACCGCCTCGCAGGACGCCTCCACGGTCATCGCCGGGAAGGCCGCGGGCCACGCCATCATCGGCGATCCGCGCCCGGCCGTGACCGCCTACGTCTCGGCCCACACGCTCGAAGCGGGCACCTATCCGGCGCTCTCCGTGCTGGTGACGCAGATCGCCCGGGAGGTCGAGCGCTACGGCTCCCTCGCCAAGGTCCCGGCCGAGGCGGTGAGCAACACCCGCAACGACATGTACCTCGCCAGCGAGGCCATCCGCTTCCTGATGAAGGACAAGGAGAGCGACCTGACCAGGGGCGAGGCCGCGACGCTCGCCAGCTACAAGAAGAGCCTCGACGAGGCGACCCGCTTCATCCCGATCTGGGTGAAGGTCGCGGTGGCGATCGCGCTCGGCCTCGGCACCATGGTGGGCTGGAAGCGCATCGTCGTCACCGTGGGCGAGAAGATCGGCAAGACCCATCTCACCTACGCGCAGGGCGCCTCGGCGGAACTCGTCGCCGCCTCCACCATCGCGGCCGCCGACATGTACGGGCTGCCGGTCTCGACCACGCACGTGCTCTCCTCGGGCGTCGCCGGCACCATGGCGGCGAACCGTTCGGGATTGCAGGTCGCGACCCTGCGCAACCTCGCCATGGCGTGGCTCCTCACCCTGCCGGTGGCGATGGTGCTCTCCGGTACGCTCTACGTGATCTTCGTGCGGGTGTTCTGATGGCCGCGCCCGCCTCCCTGCCGCACCTCCTCTGCGACGAGCCGGCCCTTCCGGGCCTGCTCTTCGCCATGGTGTTCGACGAGGACGGCAAGGGCCGCATCATCGGCCACGACGAGGAGCTGCCCGCCCCCGGCAGCTTCGGGGAGGGCTTCCTCTGGCTGCATCTCAACCTTGCGGATGCGCGCCTGGAGGGGCTGACCGCGGAGGGGCGGTTCGGGCCGCCGCGGCTCGCCGCCATGGCCTTCTCCCGGGACGAGCATCAACGCATCGCCGTCGAGGAGCGCTTCGTCGGCGGCGTCGTGGCCGATCTCGCCCGCGAGGCGGCGGACAGGCCGAATCCGAAGGGCCGCCTGCACTTCGTGATGGGGCCGCGCTTCCTCGTCAGCGGGCGCCGCCACCCGGTGGTCGGCCCCGACCGCACCCGCGAGGCCGCCGCCGAGGGCAAGCCGATCACGGCGCCGGTGCGGCTGCTCGAAGCCCTCGTCGGCCACGTGGTCAACGCCATGGCCGCGCTGGGGGCCGCCCTCTCGGACGAACTCGACGCCATCGAGGACCACATCCTCGACGAGGCGGTGCGCGACGAGCGCCGCCGGATCGGCCCGATCCGCCGCGACGCGGTGCGGCTGCACCGGCAGCTCCTGGGCCTGCGCGCCGTGTTCCACCGCTTCGAGGAGGACGGCGAGGCCGAGGGCCTGCCGGACCGGGAGATCGCCACCGCGGCCCGCATCGCCCAGCGCCTCGATTCGCTCGACCGCGACATGCTGGCGATGGCCGAGCGCAGCCGTCTCCTGCAGGACGAACTCGCCGCCCGCCTCGCCGAGCAGTCGAACCGCCAGCTCTTCAACCTCTCGATCCTGACCGCCCTGTTCCTGCCGCCGACCCTGGTCACGGGCGTGTTCGGCATGAACACCAAGGGCCTGTTCCTGTCGGACCTCGAGGAGGGCTCGCTGATCGCCCTGTTCATCGCGGCGGCGTCGGCGCTCGCGGCCTATCTGGTGATCCGCGGCATCGGCGTGCGCACGCCGCGCCGCTGAGGCGGGCCGGGCCGCTCAGGCCTCGAGATGGCGCGCCGGGAACAGCCGCCAGAACAGGCCGCCGCGGGCGCCGAGGAGCATCGAGGCCAGGTAGAGGGCGCCGGCCGTCAGCACGATCGCCGGCCCGCTCGGCAGGTCGGCGTAGTAGGAGACGAGGAGCCCCGCCACGCTGGCGACGAGGCCGATCGCCATCGCGACCGGGATCAGCCCGGAGATGTCGTCCGCCCAGAACCGGGCGCTCACCGCCGGCAGCAGCATCAGCCCGACCGCGAGCAGGGTGCCGAGCGCCGCGAAGCCGCCGACGAGGTTGAGGACGACAAGGCCGACGAAGGCGTAGTGCACCGGCCCGCTCGCCCGGCTCACGGAGCGCAGGAACAGCGGATCGACGCATTCGAGGACGAGGGGGCGGTAGATCAGGCCGAGCCCGAGGAGCGTCGCCGCCGCCATGCCGCCGAGGAGCAGGAGCGCCGAATCGTCGAGCGCCAGCACGGTGCCGAACAGGATGTGCAGGAGATCGACCGAGGTCCCGCGGGCGGAGATCATCAGCACGCCGGAGGCGAGCGCCAGGAGATAGAGGGCGCCCAGGCTCGCATCCTCGCGCAGGACCGTCGCGCGCGAGACCGCGCTCGACAGGAACGCCACCGCGAGGCCGGCCGCGAGGCCGCCGAGCGTCATCGCCGGCAGGGACAGCCCCGCGATCAGGAAGCCCACCGCGGCGCCCGGCAGGATGGCGTGGCTCATCGCCTCGCTCATCAGGCTCATGCGGCGCAGGGTGAGGAAGACGCCGACCGGGGCGGCGCTCAGCGACAGGGCGATGCAGCCGGCGAGCGCGCGGCGCATGAAGGCGAACTCGGCGAAGGGCCCGGTCAGGAGGTCGATCACGCGGCGTGCTCGCGGTCGTGCGGATGGGCGTGATCACGGGCATGCTCGTGCCCGTGCGCATGAGCCGGGGCACCGGCATGGGCATGATCGGGCGGCGCCCCGGCCGCCCCGCGGCAGACCGGCGCCGTGTCGTCCCAGGCCTCGCAGAGCTGGCGGGCGCGCCGCAGGTTCGCCGGCGTCAGCACCGTCTCCGTGTCGCCCCAGGCCACCGCCTCGCGGGCGAGGAGCAGGGTGGTCGGGAAGTGGCGGCGCACCTGATCGAGGTCGTGCAAAACCGCGATCACCGTGCGGCCCTCCTCGTGCCAGCGGTGGACGAGGCCGAGGAGATCGGCGGTGGTGCGGCTGTCCACCGCCGCGAAGGGCTCGTCGAGCAGGACCGCGCGCGCATCCTGCAGCAGCACGCGGGCGAACATGGCGCGCCGCAACTGGCCGCCCGACAGGGTGCCGATGGGCCGCCGCTCGAAGCCGGTGAGGCCCACCGTGGCGAGGGCCTCCGCCACCGCCCGGCGGTGCGGGCGCAGGGCCCCGAAGGGACCGATCCGGCGCCACAGGCCCATCGCCACGAAATCGTGCACGCTGATCGGGAAGCCGCGGTCGATCTCGGCGGCCTGCGGCAGGTAGGCGAAGTCGCGCCGCCCGAGCCCGGGATGCTCGATGCGCCCGTCGAGGGGCGCGATCTCGCCCATGATGCCCTTGAGCAGGGTCGACTTGCCCGCGCCGTTCGGTCCCACCACGGCCAGGCTGGCGCCCGCCGGCAGGGTGCCGTCGAGGTGATGCACCGCCGGATGGCGCTGGTAGCCGAGGGTCAGGCCCCGGAAGATCACCGCACCCGCGGCGGCGGCGGCGGTCATGCGCTCGCCGCCCAGGCGATGGCGCCCCAGACGCCCGCCACGGCCACGGCCGCGAAGGCGAGGCGGAGGCCGACGCCGAGCCCCAGCAGGGAGGCCGGCGGAGCCGCCGCCGGAACGCGACGCGCAGACGCGTGTGTGTGGGCCTTCATCGCGGCCAATCCTCGTTCGCGCGGCAGCGCGGGTGGCGCACCGGCGCGACGCCGGCACCTGACAACGACCGCGCCGCTCACCATTTGAGGCCGAGGGGACGGAGCACCCTTGACGGCTGGGGCCCGTTACACTGTAACAGGCCGGGCGTGTCAACCGGAGAGCGAGCATGGGCGAGCGCGCGGGCCATGGCTGCGGCTGCGAGGGCCGGACGGACCTGCTGGCGCGGGCGGAGCGCCTTTGCGACGAGCGCGGCCTGCAATTCACCCCCCTGCGTCAGCGCACGCTGGAGGTGATCGCCGCCGAGGCGCGCCCCCTCGGCGCCTACGACATCGCCGAGCGCCTGAGCGCGCCGGGGCGCCGGGTGGCGGCGGTCTCGGTCTACCGCGCCCTCGACTTCCTCACCGAGAACGGCCTCGTCCACCGCATCGCCAGCCGCAACGCCTTCGTGCCCTGCGAGCACGGCCACCACGATGGCGAGGGCGTGGTCTTCCTGATCTGCCGCGCCTGCGGCTCGGTGGACGAGACGAGTTCGGCGGAGATCGAGCGCGGGCTCGACCGCACCCTCGCCAAGGCCGGTTTCCGGCCGGCGAGCCGCATCGTCGAGGTCGAGGGCGAGTGCGGCGCCTGCCAGGAACGCTCCGCGGAAAGCCGCGCCTCCGGCCAGGCGGGCGCCTGAGATCCGAGCGCGCCGACAAGCCCCTTTCGGAACGGAGGCCGGCCGCAGGGCCGGCGGTTCCCGGCGCGCCCGGATCGCGGCGGTGCGACCGGTTGACCCAGCACCTCGAGGAGGCCGCCCGATCGAGAATTACTCCGTCGGAGTATTTTCGTGCCTCCTGAGCCGCATCGCGCCGCCGGCCTGCGTTCACGACAGATGTGTTGTGGCGCAATGTGTTGTGTACGATTTTCGAGGGCGGCCCCGGTGCGGCGGCAGCCCTTCCGCTCACCGGCCCGCCAACACGCACCACCCTCCCTGATACCGGCGTACCAATGCGTCAGAGCAAGAAGACGCGGAACCTCCGTCCCATGCTCCTGTTGAGGGCCGGGTGACCAAGCGGAAGCGTCCGGAGACGATACGTGACAGAGGGCGCCGACCGATCGGAACTGAGGCAGATCATCGCCGGATTGAGCGAGGGTGTGATCCTTCTCGAACCGGACCGGCGCATCACCTGGGCGAATGCGGCCGCTCTCGCGATGCACGGCGTCGGCAGCCTCGGCGATCTCGGCCGGACCGTCGAGGAATACCGCGAGCGCTTCACCCTGCGCTACCGCACCAGCCGTGCGCCCGAGCGCACCCCGCTCGAGCGGGTCGTCGCCGGGGAGATCCTCCGCGGCGACGTGGTCGAGGTGAAGCGCGTCGAGAGCGCGGACCAGAGCTTCGTGCATTCGCTGCGCAGCCTCGTCGCCACGGACGTGTCCGGCCGGCCGAGCTCTCTCGCCCTGATCCTCAAGGACATCTCCGATCAGTTCGAGGCCGAGGAGCGGTTCGAGCGGACCTTCAACGCCAACCCGGCCCCGGCGGTGATCTGCCGCCTCTCCGACCTGCGCCACGTCAAGGTGAATGCCGGGTTCCTGGAGATGACCGGCTATTCCCGCGAGGCCGTGATCGGCCGCAGCGTCTACGAGGTCGACGTGCTCGCCGGCGCGCGCAGCCGCGACCTCGCGATCCAGCGCCTCAACGAGGGCGCCACGATCCCGCAGATGGAGGCCTGCCTCCAGCTGCCGGACGGCGGCACGCGCTTCGTGATCGTGGCCGGCCAGCCGATCGAGTTCGGCGACGAGGCCTGCATGCTGTTCTCCTTCGCGGACCTCGACCTGCGCCGCAAGGCGGAGACCGCCCTGCGCCAGAGCGAGGAGCGCTTCGCGAAGGCGTTCCGCCTCACCCCCGTCCCCACCATCCTGGCGCGGGCGGAGGATTTCACCGTGCTCTCGATCAACGAGGCCTTCACGCGCGTCTTCGGCCCCGGCGAGGATCGGATCATCGGCCGCTCGCCCGCCGAGACCGGGCTCTGGGCGACGGATGAGGCCCGGATGCGGTTCGAGGAGAGCGTCCGCAGGTCCGGCAGCGAGCCGGGGCTGGAAGCCTGCCTGCGGCACGAGAGCGGGGCGGAGATCGACTGCCTGATCGCGGCCGAGCGCATCGACATCGGCGAGGAGGCCTGCATGCTCGTGGTCCTGCAGGACATCAGCGAGCGCAAGGCCGGCGAGCGCGAGTTGTTCCAGGCGATCGAGGCCGTGATGGCCGACACCTCCTGGTTCAGCCGCGGCCTCATCGAGACGCTCGCGAACCTGCGCCGCCCGCGGACGCAGGAGAGGGGCACCGGGTCCCTGAACCTGACCGGCCGCGAGCGGCAGATGCTGTCGCTGATCTGCGGGGGCCTCGACGACGAGACCATCGCCCGGAAGCTCGGCCTATCGCGCAACACCGTGCGCAACCACGGCGCCGCCCTCTACCGCAAGCTCGGCGTCCACAAGCGCACGGAGGTCATCCTCTGGGGCCGCAGTCACGGATTCCCGCTCGGCACCCTCGGTTCGGAAAATTCACCGGACTAGTATTTTTCTACCATTGAAGATTTCGGATCGAAATCTACCTCAGAGGCAGTTCGGAATTCCCCGTATCCGCGAGGACCGAACGATCAAATCAACTGAATTCTTCATCCTTCCAGCCGGAAGACATGAAGATCGTTGGCCCGTGCGCAGCGAGTGCGCGGGAGCACGCCCGGCGCGAGGCGGCCAGCCCGTGACGGGCCACCACAGGAGAGACCCATGGTTGACACGGATCGGATCACCGGCGCCGCCCGCGAGATCGGCGGCAAGGTGCAGAGCGCGGTCGGAGACCTCGTCGGCTCCCACCGGGATTCGGCGGAGGGCCGCTTCCGCGAGGCGCAGGGCCAGGCCGAGAACCTCTACGGCCAGGCCAAGGATGCCGTGCGGCACGTCGCCGAGGACGCCTCGGGCTATGCCGAGGAGGCCTATGCGCAGGGCGGCGAGGCGCTGCGCCACGGCCGGCGCGAGGTCGGCCAGCAGGTCGCCGAATACCCGATCGCCTCGCTGCTGATCGCGGGCCTCGTGGGCTACGGCCTCGCCCTCCTCGTCCACGGCCGCCGCTGACGCGGACGCCGCAGATTGAAACTCGGAGCAGTCCCGTGGCATCCACGTCCAGCCTTCCCTCGCTCGCCGCCAGCGACACGCGCGCCGTCGCCCTCAACCAAGTGTCGTGGGGCGCGGTCTTCGCGGGCGCGGTCACCGCGCTCGTGGCCCAGGTGATCCTCAACATGATCGGCCTCGGCGTCGGGCTCGCCAGCGTCGGCACGACCGCCGCCGACAACCCCGCCGCCTCGACCCTGTCGCTCGGGGCCGGGCTGTGGTTCGTGGTCTCGGGGATCCTCGCCTCGCTGGCGGGCGGCTTCATCGCCGGGCGCCTCTCCGGCAAGCCGATCGCCGGGGCGGCGGGCCTGCACGGCCTCGTCTCCTGGGCGGTGACGACCCTCGTGGTGCTCTATCTCCTGACCTCGACGGTCGGCGGGATCGTCGGCGGCGCCTTCATGGGCGTGGCCAGCACGCTCGGCGGCGCGGGCAACCTCCTCGGCGGCAGCGTGCAGACGGCCGCGCAGGCCGCCGCGCCCTCGCTCTCCCGGATCCCGAACCCGATCGACGGCATCGAGGAGAAGGTGCGCCGGCAGGCGAACGGACAGGACCCGCAGGCGCTGCGCGACGCCGCCGTGGCCGCCGTGCGGGCGGTGCTGACCGGCGACGCCTCCCAGCGGGAGCAGGCCGAGGCGCGCGCCGCCGACGCCCTCGCCAAGGCGCAGAACATCCCGGTCGAGCAGGCCCGCCAGCAGGTCCAGGATTACGAGAAGCAGTACGACACGGCGGTCGCCACCGCGAAGCAGAAGGCGGAGCAGGCGGCGGTCGCGGCGAAATCCGCGGCGACCCAGGGCGCCTTCTCCGCCGCCATCGCCCTGATCCTGGGCGCTCTCGCGGCCTTCCTGGGCGGCCGGGCCGGCCGGGTCTCCCCGGTCGCCGCCGCCGAGGCCCATCGTCTCTGAGGCGCCAACCCGGCGGCGACCACGCCGCCGTCCCGGCCGGTGCGACGTCACCGGCCGGTCGTCTCCTTTCCACCCCCAGCAACCGACGGAGGATGCCATGAACCGTGATCATCTCCAGGGCGGTGCCCGCCATCTCAAGGGGCGTGCCCAGACGGTGGTCGGCGGCCTGACCGGCGACCCGGCCCGCCAGATCCGCGGTGCCGTCAACCAAGTGGCCGGCGGTGCGCAATATGCCTACGGGCAGGCCCGCGACCGGGCCGAGGATCTCTACGCGGATGGCACGATGCTCGCCCGCGAGGCCCGCCGGCAGGGCGGGACCTACGGCCGCCAAGCCCTGCACTACGCGGACACGCACCGCACCTCGACGCTTCTCGGCATCGCCGCGCTGGCCTTCGCGGCGGGCTGGCTCAGCCGCCGCTGAGGCGCCGCGCGCCTCCGGGAATCCCGTCGTTCGGCGTTCCTGGCCTCGCCGTCAGGGCGTCGACCGGCCGGGCCCTCAACGCACCGGGCTCGCCGATTTCGGCGCGTCATCTGCCTCGCGCTCGGTCCGGCGGGCCGGAAGCGACGGGACCAGGGAGCGCAGGCCCCAGCGCAGGAGGCGCAGGCCGAAGCGCATATAGCGCCGCGCCTCCCAGACCGGCCCCGTGCCGAGGGTCAGCGCGCGCAATTCGTAGGCCCGCGCCACCGACATCGCATCGCAGGCGGTCTTGGCCGGGTCGGCGTAGTAGGCGCCGATCTTCTCCGTCCCCATCCCGGGCGTCGAGAGCCAGCGCGGGATGTGGGTGTTGCACAGCCGCTCGACATCGGTGAAGACCTTCAGGGAGCCGGTCCCGGTGGCGGGACACGGCGTCGCGAAGGCGTCGCCGACGAGCACCACCCCCGGCCGCACGGGATCGTGCATCTCGTGCAGGTCGGTCGGCCGGACCTTGACCGGTCCGACCACGCGCGACGGCCCGATCACGCGGGACAGCCGCGGCATCAGCACCGCCAGCGCCGCGTCGGGATCCTCCCGGAAGCTCTTGAGCCAGGGGCTCTTCAGGGGCTGGTAGAGGAACAGATTGGCGCGCATGGTCCGGCCGATCCGGAACAGGCTCAGATAGGCCATGCCCTCGGAGCTGCGCTCCGGGTTGTACTGCAGCCCCGGGAAGGCGAAGTCGCCGCCGCCCGCGGGCTCCAGGTCGAAGCCGACCGTGATCGAGTGGCAGGGGCTCACGAGGTCGCGCGTCAGGCCGAGGGCCTGGCGCAGGGTCCAGTTCGGGCCGCTCGCCAGGACCACGAGGCGGGCCGTGATCGTCCGGCCGTCCGCCAGCCGGACCTGGGCGCCGTCCGCCCCCGGCGTGACCCCGTCGACGAAGGTGCGGCACACCCGCACCGAGGCCGGGATCTCGGCCCGGACGGTGTTGACCAAACGCTCGTAGGCGAGCCCGAACTGGTCGAAGGGGACCTTGTCGACGATGCGGCCGAACCGGGCGATCCACAGCTCACCCGTATGGGTCGCGTTGCGCAGGATCGCATCGGCCACGCCGCAGCGCCGCAGCACCGCCATGTGCCCCTGCTCCAGCTTCTCACAGCGGAAATCGGGCGGATAGACCTCGTGCGGATCGACGATGACGACGTCGTGCCCGGCGCGGCCCAACATGGTCGCCGCCAGCGCCCCCGCCAATCCCCCTCCCACCACGGCAACCTCGGTCTGCACGGCGCGACTCCGCTCAATTCGGCCTACTCGGCCCGAATGCAGATTAAACCTTCCGGCAAATTCCCCTCACTTTCTTTCGAGGTACGCTGTTCATCGACATTTTAGCCCGGATTCTCCGCAGGGTGGTTGATTACCTCGATACTAAACCAGGGCATCTTAGAAACAAATCAGTGCGGTGAATGCTGCTATGCACAATACCCTGTCAGCATCCGACCTTGCGTCCATTCCCAAGCTTGTCGTTGCCAGACCTTGGCAGGCGGTGGTCGAACACGACCTCGCGCATCTGGAGAAGCCCTGGCGCGACCTCGAGGCGCGCGCGGGCGGCACGGTGTTCCAGAGCTACGACTGGTGCCGCGCCTGGATCGAGGCCAACCGCGAGGTGGGCCACCGCGAGAGGCTGCATCTTCTCAGCCTCTATGCGGGCGACCGGCTGGTGCTGGTGATGCCCCTCGCCCTGCGGCGCCTCGGGCCATTCAAGGTCCTGCACATGCTCGGCGAGCCGGCCACCCAGTACGGCGACTGGCTGGTCGAGCCGGGCCCGAACCGGGAGACGTGGATCGCCGGGGCCTGGGAAACCCTGATGGGCCTGCGCGGCGTCGACGCCCTCATCCTCAAGGGCGTGCGCGACGACGCCGCCATCGCCCCGCTGCTGGCGTCGCGCTGCGGCGGGCGGGTCACCCGCCGCGAGGAATCGCCGCTCAGCGACTTCCGGCCGGACGCGGCGGGCGGCCCGATGCGGCCCCGCTCCGGGCGGACCCGCAGCACGCTCCGGCGCCACCAGCGCGACCTCGCCGAGCACGGCGCCGTCACCATCGAACTCGTCCGCGATCCCGCCGAGCGCGTCGCGGCGATGCGCGAGGCCTTGCGCCTCAAGCAGGCCTGGATCACCCGCACCCGGCGCATCAGCGCGGGCTACGCCCATCCGGCGAACGCCCTCTTCCTGGAGAAGCTCGCGGCGGGGCCGGATTTCCTGGTGGCCCGCATCAGCACCGGGAGCGAGACCGCCGCCCTGGAGGCGGGCACGCTCCGGGACGGCTGCTACGCCTCGCTCGTGCAGAGCTACGACGAGCGCTTCGCCGCGCACGGCCCGGGCCGGCTGCTGTTCTGGTGGATGGTCGAACACGCGGCGGAGATCGGCATCGAGGTGCTCGACTTCCTCGCCCCCGCCTATCCGCACAAGCGCGAATGGGCGAATGCCGCGATGCCGGTGAGCGACTACGTCGTCCCGCTGCGCCCGGGGGGATACGGCACCCTGGCCTATGTCCGGCACCTGCGGCCGCGGCTGAAGCAATGGGCGGAGCGGCTGCGCCGCCTCGGCACGGCGTGAGGCCGCCCCGGTGCCGGCCCGGCTTTCCGCAGGTCCGGGCGGGCGAAGCCGCGGTCGGCCCGCGGCTTCAGGGGCCTTCGGGCCCGATCAGCCGGATCTGGCCGCCCGCTTCCTGGCCGGCCTGCCGGAAGCCCGCGAAGGACATCTGCGGCCCCCACAGGAAGAGAGGCTCGGAGCCGGACCGGTAGCGATAGGTGTTGCGGTCGAAGCGGTTGCCGCCGGCCTCGATGATCCCGGCCTGCGGCCGTCCGGCCGGCACGTCCGAGGTTCCGCCGGAACGGCCGATGGCGTCGAAGGTCGTGACGTTGTCGTGCACGGTGTTGCCGCGGGTCTCGTAGTAGCCGCCCCGGGCCCGCGGGCGGCCCTGATCCACCAGGATGACGCCGTGGCCGCCAGGCGCGACCGTGAGGTCGTTGCCCACCACCTCCACATCCGCCGAGGCCGCCACCTGGATCTCCGCCCCCCAGACCCAGGCGCGGGGACCGGCGCCGTTGCGCACGAGCCGGTTGCCCCGGATCGTCGCCATGCGGGAGATCTCGTAGAAGATGCCGGGCCCGTCATTGCCCTCGACCCGGTTGTCCTCGAACAGCACGCGCTCGCAATCGATGTCGCACCACAGGCCGGGCCCGTGATTCTCGTGCACGTGGTTGCCGCGCATCACCACGGTGCGGGCCTGCGCCATCTTCACCCCGCCGGCCTCCCAGTCCGGATCGTAGCCGTGGGTGTTGTTGGCGAAGATCCGGCTGCGCAGGAGGGAGAGTCCGTCGCCGACGCCGCCGACGCCGAGCTGGCCGTTGTGGTGGACGACGCTGTCCGACAGGGTGGCGCCCGGGCCGAGCACGATCCCCGCGCCGCTGTTGTGGCGCGCCTCCGTATGGGTGATCTGCCAGCCGCGGCCCGCGGCGGCCTGAACGGCGCCGTACTGCGCGGCACTGTTGTACTTCTCGATGACGAGCCCGGCGATCCGCACATCCGCGGCCCGGCCCGAGAAGGCGAAGGCGGCCCGCGCCGTTTCGACCACGTGGCCGGCGGGATCCTGCGCGAGCACGATGGTCCCGGCCAGGGGATCGAACAGGAACGTGTCGGGGCCCATCTCCTCCCGCCGCTCCACCTGCCGCAGGGGCGCGCCGTCGAGGAACAGCCCGGCCCGCCGGGTGCAGGGGCGGCCCGCGAGGCAGGATCCCCGCACGTCGAAGGGCGCGGGCTGGCCGCCCGCCACCCAGAAGCGGCCCGAACGGGTGAAGCTCTCGATGCGGCGCGAGCCGTCGAGCACCGCCCCGGGCTCGCCGACGAAGGATTGCGCGTTGCGCGGCGTCACGATCTGCATCCGGTGGAGGCCCGCGCCGATGCAGAAGCGCGCGCCCTCCCCCGCCCGCTCAACCGCCTCCTGGATCGAGGATCCGGGCGCGATGCGGATCGCGCCCGCCGGGCAGGCGGGCCGTCCATTCTCGTCGGGTCCGGCCGCGAGGGCGGGAGCGGCGGCGAGAAGCAGGAGCACGCCCGCGCGGGCCCCGCCCGCCGGGGCGCGACCGCGCCGCGCGCGCGCCGCACCGCCGAGGACGGAGGGCCGGGTCCGGGGATGCGGCTGGATCATGGCCCTGTCTCCTCCGGGAGCGACCGCCGTCAGGTCCGGGCGACTTGCGGCAGCGGCTTGCGGCCCGGGAGCCCGCCGCGCAGGAAGCGTTCGAGGGGCATCTCGATCATCCGGTACGCGGCGAGGCCGATCACGACCGCGAGCAGGATCACGCCGAGGCGCACGCCGAGGGCCAGCGCGGGCGGGATCGCGAGGATCCCGGCGAGCTTGCCGCTCGCCGACAGCACGAACCAATGCGTCAGGTACAGGCTGAACGAGGCGTCGCCGAGGCGCCAGGCCAGCCGGTTCAGGGGGGTCTCCGCCGAGAGCGGCCGGCGGGCGCTCAGCACGATGGCGCAGAGGAGCGTCGCGAGGCTGATCCGCAGCACCAGCCGCAGGCTCCAGGGCTCCCCGGCCGCGAGGCTCAGCAGGACCGCCGCCGCGCAGACGGCGCCGATCGCGAGCCGGCCCGGCAGGGCGCTCTCCTCGGCGCAGCGCAGGAGCCAGCCGAAGCCGAAGGCCAGCATGTAGGGGCTCGCCACGTGGGCGGTCCAGACCCCGACCTCCGGATGCGGGCCGAGCCAGGCCCCGACGCAGCCGAGGGCCGCCACGAGGATGCCGAGCGCGAGCTTGGTCGGGCGCGTCAGGGCGCCGAGGAGCAGGGCGAGCGCGACGATCTCGTAGAAGATCATCTCGTGCTCCAGGGTCCAGGTCGGCCCGAGGATCGGGAAGGGCCATTGCGGCAGGGCGAGGCCGGAGCGGACCAGGGAGTCGAGGGTGATCTCGGCCGGGGCGATCAGGTGGCGCGCGGACAGGCCGTGGATGAGCGCCGCGACGGCGGTGAACAGGAGGCAGAGCGGGATCACCCGCCGGATCCGGCCGAGCATGAAGCTCCCGGCGCCCGGCGCCCGCGACGCCACCATGCACATGATGAAGCCCGAGACGACGAAGAACACCTCGACGCCGAGCCCGCCCAGCGACGCGTACCAGCCCTGAAGGACCGAGCCCGGCGCGATGTGCTTGGTGGCGAGGTCGGAATGGACCACCACCACCTCGAGCGCGGCCACGGCCCTGAGCCACTGGATCTCCCCCCGACGCTCGGACATGCGGTCACTCTCCAGCGCGTGCGACAAGCGCGCGGCAGATGGGCCGATGTATTGCGCGAGACCGGCCGCCGGGCGTGCCTCAAGATATGCGGCGGTCGGGCCGCCGCATCAATCGACCGGACCCTCCTCCCAAGCACTAGCCCGAAAGGGGCCGTAGGCCCGTCCGGCTGATCTTCCTATCGTCCGGACAGATCCGGCGACGCCGGGGGTCCGAGAGGCCCCGGCTGCGGCCTTCCCTGACCTCGATCACCGGGAGACGTCATGTCCGAGGGAATTCCCCGCATGAACGGGCGCGCCACTGCGAATGCCAGCGCGCGCGCCGTGGCGCGCGCCCATGCGCGCCCCGTCCCGCTCCGGCAGGGACGGCCGCTGCTCTGGGCCGCCTCGGCGATCCTGGCCATGATCGGCTGCGGCATCGCGCTCCGGCTCTCCGGCTATGTCGGCGGCGCCTACAGCTGGTTCACCTTCACGGGGGCGCTCGACGATTCGTGGATGCCGATGGGCCGCGCCTATGCCCACATCGTCGCCGGGAACCCCTCGCCGCTCTACGATCTCTTCTTCGTCGAGCACGTGAAGTTCCAGTATCCCCCGAGCTCGCTGCTGATCTACGCCGCCTATGACGCCCTCGGCATCACGCCGAGCGTCGCCGCACTCAACCGGCTGGTCTGGTTCTGCATCCTGGCGATGCCGGTCCTCACCGCCCTGATCTGCGTCAGGCTGATGACGACCGGGCCGCTGCGGGAGATCGGCGCCATTCCGGGCGCGCTGCTCGCGACCGCCTTCGCGCTCGCGGCCCTGTTCTTCTACCCGATCATGATCGCGTGGCGGCTCGGCCAGGTCCAGGCGCTCCTCAACGCGCTCTTCGCCCTGGCCTGCCTGCTCTGGCTGTGGGACCGGCGGCTCCTCGCGGGCGCCTGCATCGGCCTCGTCTGCCTCGTGAAGCCGCAATTCTCGCTGTTCCTGGTCTGGGCGCTGATCCGGCGCGAGACCGCCTTCGCGGCCGGCCAAGCCGTCTGCCTCGGCCTCGGCCTCCTCGTCTCGGTGGCCCTGTTCGGCTTCTCCAACCACCTCGATTACCTGTCGGTCCTGACCTACATCTCGCAGCGCGGGGAGATCTTCTGGGACAACACCTCGGTGAACGGCCTGATGAACGGGCTGATGTTCCCCGACGAGGTTCTGAAGTTCGACTATTCGTCCTTCCCGCCGCCGACCCCGCTGGTGCGCATCGCGACCCTGTGGTCGTCCGTGCTCATCGTGGCCTACGCGCTGGTGCCGCGGGCGGGCGCCCGGCGGGCCGCGATCCTCGACTTCCTGACGGCGGCCATGGCCTTCACGCTCGCCTCGCCGATCGCCTGGGGACACCATTACGGCATCGCCTTCCCGGTGCTCGTGATCCTGTTCTTCGCCATCGCGGCCGATCCCGACGCGGCGCGCCGCCGGACGCGGCTCATCCTGTGGGGCCTGTGCCTCGTGGCGATCGGCAATTACTGGAACATCTCGGAGCGCCTCGCCGGGACGGTGGCGGCCCCGCTCCAATCCTGGCGCCTCGTCGCGGTGGTGACGGTGCTGGTCCTGCTGCACCGGGTGCAGGCCCAGACCGCCCGCTCCCCCGGCCCGGCCCCGGCCGCCCTGGACCCGGCCCGCGCATGAGCCGGCCCCCGCTCGCGGCCCGGGCGGCCTCGCTGCCGCCCGCCCTCCGCTTCCTGTTCGCCGGCGGCACCGCCGCCGCGCTCAACTGGCTCGCCCGCTTCCCCCTCTCCCTCGTCCTGCCGTTCTGGCTCGCGGTCTGGAGCGCGGCGGCGATCGGCATGGTGGCGGGCTTCGTCCTCTACCGGAGCGTGGTGTTCCCCTTCTCGGCGCGCCCGCTCCACCAGGAGATCCGCGATTTCCTCGCGGTCAACCTCGTCACCTCGCTCGTGGTCACGGGGCTCGCCGAACTCATCCGCACCGCGCTCGCCCCCTGGTGGCAGGGCGAGGCGGCCCTGGCCTTCGCCCACGCGGCGGCGATCGCCGCGGGGGCGGTGCTGAACTTCCTCGGACACCGCAGCATCACCTTCCGGCCGGCGCGGCCCGCATCGTTGCGCGGCGCCCCCGGTCCGGCGCATCCCGGAGCCTGAGCCATGCGCCTGCTGCCGCAATCCGCCGGACCGGCCGCCGCGGGCGCCCGCCACGCGCCTCCGGTCTTCCGGACCGCCCCGTTCCGGCTCTTCTCCAGCGACGGCTACTTCCGATTCCTGTGCGTGTGCCTCGCGGGCTACGCGCTCGCCGGCAAGGGCTTCGCCTATGTGGGCCTGCCACCCCTGCTGATCGGCGAGATCATGCTGATCCTCGGGGTCGTCGTGTTCCTGCGCAGCGGCTGCTGGTTCGCGCTCGGCAGCGCGGTGCCGATCGTCATCCTCACGGTGCTGATCGTCTGGGTCCTGTGCCGGACGGTGGTGTTCCTGCCGATCCACGGCTTCGACGCGCCGCGCGACAGCGTGGTGGTGGTCTACGGGATCTACGCCCTCGCGGTGGCGGCCCTGCTGGTCGAGAAGCCCGAGCGCCTCGGCTGGGTCGTCGCGGTCTACGCTCCCTTCGCGGGGCTCTACGCCATCGTGGCGCCCGCGATCCTCAACGTCAGCATGGTGTTTCCGAATTTCCCGACCTGGCCGGGGCTCGGCGTGCCCACCATCTACGTGCGCCTCGGCGAGGCCGCGGTCCACCTCTCCGGCACGCTGGTCTTCGTGATCCTCGGCTTCCGGCGCGTCAGCTACTGGTGGTGCGGCTTCCTGCTCCTCAGCCTCGTCTTCATCACGCCGAGCCGCGGCGCCATGCTGTCCGTGGTGGTGCCGGCCGCCCTCGCGATCGTGGTCAGCGGCCGCCTGCGCCTCATCGCCATGCCGATGCTCGCCGCCTTCCTCGTCTTCCTCGCCGCCTACGCGGCGGGGATCGAGATCCCCCTCTCGGACGGACGCAGCATCGGCCCCGGGCAGATCGTGCGCAATTTCGAGAGCCTCCTCGGCTACAGCGATGCCGCCAACCTCGACGGGACCAAGCAGTGGCGCCTGCGCTGGTGGAAGGCCATCGAGGGCTACACCCTGCACGGTCCGTATTTCTGGACCGGCAAGGGCTTCGGCGTCAGCCTCGCGGTCGATGACGGGTTCATGGTCGGCCAGGAGCTGGGCGGCCCGCCCCTGCGCTCGCCGCACAACGTCCACTACACGATGCTCGCCCGCGCCGGGGTGCCGGGCGTGGTGCTGTGGTTCGCCGCCGAGGGAGCCTGGTTCCTGATGATGATCAGCGCCTTCCTGTCCGCGCGCCGCCGCGGGGAGACGGTGTGGGCGAACCTGCTGCTCTGGATCCTCTGCTACGGCCTCGCCATCATCATCGACGCCACCTTCGACGTGGCGATCGAGGGCCCGATGGTCGGGATCTGGCACTGGTCGATCTTCGGCCTCGGGGTCGGCGCGGTGATGATCTACCGGGCGCCCCGGGCCCCGCCGCGCCCCTGCGATCCGCTCGGGCTGTCGCCGTACCGGCGGCGCGGCGCCTGAGCGGGAGCCCGCGGGGGGCTCAGTGCAGAGAGCCCGTTCGGCGGCTCTCGGCCGAATCGCCGCGGGCCGTTCCGCCTCAAGCCCCGTCGGCCACGAGGGCCCGCAGACCCTCCCGGTAGGTCGGGAAGCGCAGGGCGACGCCGAGTTCGTCCTTGATGAGCCGGTTCCGGACCCGCTTGTTCTCGCCGTAGAAGCTGCGCGCCATCGGGCTCAGGGGCGCCGTGTCGAAATCCACCTCCGGCGGCAGGGGCAGCCCGGCGAGGTCGGCCGCGAAGGCGGTCACGTCCTGCGGCGGGGCCGGCTCGTCGTCGGTGACGTTGTAGATCGCCCCCGCCCGCGGCCGCTCGATCGAGGCGGCGAGCGCCGTGGCGATGTCGTCCACATGGATGCGGTTGAAGACCTGGCCCGGCTTGATGATGCGCTGCGCCCGCCCCTCGCGCAGCTTCACGAAGGCGTTGCGCCCCGGCCCGTAGATGCCGGACAGGCGGAAGATCTGCACCGGCTTGCCCGTGCGGGCGCCCAGGGCGCGCCACGCCTCCTCCACCGCCACGCGGTCCCGCGTGCGGCCGTGGGTGGGCGCGGGCGGCGTCGCCTCGTCGATCCAGGCGCCCTGCCGGTCGCCGTAGACGCCGATCGTGGACAGGTAGCCGATCCAGCGCGCCGGGCTCTCGGCGATCGCCTCCGCATAGGCCGCCAGCACCGGATCCCCGTCCTGCGGCGGCACCGAGACCAGGATCGCGTCGCTTCCCGCGAGATCCCCGGCGATGCGCGGATCCGCCTCGCGGGGCGAGAAGACCCGCAGGTCGACGCCCTCGGGGGCGGGCGGGCGGACGGTCTGGAGGGTGGCCGCGACGCGCGCGAAGCGCCCGCGCTCCCGCTCCACGAAGTGCCGCGCCGTGTAGCCCAGCCCGAAGACGAACAGGTTCATGCGAAGGAATCCCAAGCTTGAGGCCCTTATGCAGGGCGCTGCCCCGCAGCCGCCAGGGGCCCTGCCCGCGAGACACCCGGATTTCGCGCGGCGTGCCACTCGGCGAGCACGTCGGGATCCGTCTCGTCGGCGGGGGGAGAGGCCGGGAGACGGTCGGGCGCCAAGCGGGCGAGCGCCCACACCGCCATGCCGCGCACCAGCGGCGCGGGATCGGCGAGGAGCCTCTCCGCCTCCGCGGCGAGCGCCCGGTCGCCCGAATTGCCGATCGCGATCAGCACGTTGCGCAGGAAGCGGGCGCGCCCGGTCCGCTTGACCGGCGTACCCGCGAACCGGGCCCGGAACGCCGCGTCGTCGAGCCGGGCGAGATCCGACAGCGCCGGGGCCGCCAGCTCCCGGCGCGCGGCGAGCCGCGCCTCGCGGGCGTCCCGTGCGAACTTGTTCCAGGGGCAGACCGCGAGGCAATCGTCGCAGCCGAAGACCCGGTTGCCGATCGCCTCGCGGAACTCGGGGGCGATCGGCCCCGCATGCTCGATCGTCAGGTAGGCGATGCAGCGGTTCGCATCGAGCCGGTAGGGGCCCGGGAAGGCGCCGGTCGGGCAGGCGTCGAGGCAGCGCCGGCAGGAGCCGCAGCGGTCGCCGATGGGCGCGTCGCGCGGCAGCTCCGCCGTCGTGTAGATGGCGCCGAGCAGGAACCACGTGCCGACCTCGCGCGAGACGAGGAGCGTGTTCTTGCCCTGCCAGCCGAGCCCGGCCGCGGCCGCGAGCGGCTTCTCCATGACGGGCGCGGTATCCACGAAGACCTTGAGATCCGCCCCGCCGCGCGCGGCCAGCACGCCGCCCAGCTCCTTCAGCTTGCCCTTGATGACGTCGTGGTAGTCGCGCCGCTGCGCGTAGACCGCGATCGCCCCCCGGTCCCGGGCGGCGAGCACCGCGAGCGGGTCCTCCTGCGGTCCGGCATTGATCCCGAGCATCACGATGCTGCGCACCGCCGGCCACAGCGTGGCGGGCGCGGCGCGCTCCGCCACCCGGTCGGCCATCCAGCCCATCCCGGCCTGATGGCCGGCATCGAGCCACGCGGCGAGGCGGCCGGGCAGCTCCGGCACCGCCTCCGGGCCCGTCACGGCGAGCGCATCGAAGCCGAGCGCCCGCGCCCGCTCCTCCAGAAGGCGCCGGAGCCCCGCCCCGTTGGGTTTCGGCAGTCCGGATCTCAGAAGTCCAGATCCGCGTAATGGTCGGCCGGCGCCATTCCGGGCACCCGGTCGGCGAGCAGGCTGCGGAAGGACGGGCGGGACTTCACCCGCGCGTACCAGTTCCTCGCCATCTCGTCCTCGTCCCATGGCACGTCGCCGAGATAGTCCACGCAGGACAGATGGGCGGCGGCCGCCAGATCCGCATAGGTCAGATGGTCGCCCGCCAGCCATTTGCGCCGGGCGATCAGGTAGCCGATATACTTGAGGTGGTAGCGCACGTTGCTGCGCGCGGCCCGGATCGCGTTCATGTCCGGCGGCCCGCCGCCGAGATGCGAGGTCATGAACCGCTTGTGGATCTTCTCGGTGACGAGGTAGCCCGTCACCTCCTGGTCGAACTTCGACAGGAACCAGTCGAGCAGCCGGCGCACCTCCACCCGCGCGCCCGGCGCCTCCGGCAGGAGGCGGCGCTCCGACAGGCCGAGGCCGCGCGTCTCGTCGAGGTACTCGGCGATCACGCCCGCCCCCGGGACCACGAGGCCGCCCTCCTCCACCAGCACCGGCGTGACCCCGGCGGGGTTGAGCATCAGGAACTCGTCCCGCCTCTCCCAGGTGCGTTCCTCCGCGAGGACCGGCTCCATGCCCATCTCGGCGAGGACCAAGCGGATGAACCGGGAATGCGGGCAGAAGGGGGAGTGGTGGAGCGTCGCCATGCGGGCCGTGTCGCGCTTCGTGTCTGGCTGGCCTCGGTCGGGCGGGCGGGCCTTGTGCGGCGATTGAGCCCGGAACGGATTAACGGCCGGTCATCATCCCCGCGCAGGACGTCCGCATCCTTAACACGGGTCGCCGATGCTGGTAACCGACCCGCAACCATGGCGGTGCGACGGTTTCGCATCCCGGATCCTTCCTTCGCCGCCGTCGGCGGCCTCCAGCGAGAGCGAGCGATCATGACGGCTGTGTCGAAGCACGGAAGGCCGGCCCGCGCCGGCCGGGGAGCCCGCTGATGGATCTCGCGGGCATCGGCAAGGCCGTCCTCCTCGCGCTCGTCGAAGGCGCGACGGAGTTCATTCCGGTCTCCTCGACCGGGCACCAGCTCCTCGTCGGCCACTTCGTCGGCTTCCATTCGCCGAACAACACCTTCGAGGTGCTGATCCAGCTCGGCGCCATCCTGGCGATCGTCGGCGTCTATTTCGGCAGGCTCCTCGACCTCGCGCGCCGCGCCCCGGGCGACCCGAATGCGCGCCGCTTCATCCTGGCCGTGCTGATCGCCTTCCTGCCGGCGGCGATCGTCGGCGGCATCTTCTCGAAGATGATCAAGGCCTACCTGTTCAATCCCTGGATCGTCTGCGCGACCCTGGTGGCCGGCGGCCTCGTGCTCCTCGTGCTCGACGAGACCGAGCTGGAGCAGAAATACGACGACGTGCATCAATTCCCGCTGTCGATGGCGCTCAAGATCGGCCTGTTCCAGTGCCTCGCGATGATTCCGGGCGTCTCGCGCTCGGGCGCCACCATCGTGGGCGCCATGCTGATGGGCTCCGGCAAGCGCGCCGCCACCGAGTTCTCGTTCTACCTCGCCATGCCGACCATGGCGGGCGCCTTCGCCAAGGACCTGCTCGACAACTACAAGAACCTGTCGCGCGACGATGTCGGGCTGATCGCCATCGGCTTCGTGGTCGCTTTCCTGTCGGCGCTCTTCGTGGTGCGCAAGCTCCTCGACTACGTCTCCCGCCACGGCTTCGGGCTGTTCGCGTGGTGGCGGATCATCGTGGGCGCGGCGGGCTTCGCAGGGCTGATCGTGTTCGGGTAGGCGCACCGGGGCGATCGCCCCGGTCGGCAGCCTCGACCATTGACGGGTGGCGCCGCGATCCCGTGTGATGCAGAGGAAGAGCCGCCCCGCCCAAGGATCCGTCATGGACGACCTCACGCTCGCCGCCGCGTTTCCACCCGCCACCCGCGAGCAGTGGCGCGCCCTCGTGGACGGGGTCCTCAAGGGCGCCGCGTTCGAGAAGCGGCTCGTCCACAAGACCCGCGACGGCATCCGCATCGAGGCGCTCTACGACGCGGCCGCCCCCGCGCCGCAGCCGCCGCGCGGCGACGGCACGGCGGCCCCGTGGCGGATCTCGCAGCGGGTGGACCATCCCGACCCGGCCGAGGCGAACGCCCTCGCGCTCACCGATCTCCAAGGCGGCGCCGACGCGCTCACCCTGGTCCTCGCCGGGGCGCCCGCGTCCCGCGGCTTCGGCCTGCCCGGACCGGAGGCGCTGGAGGCGGCACTGCAGGGCGTGATGCTGCCGCTGATCGCGCTGCGCCTCGATGCCGGCCCCGGCGCCTTCGCGGCCACGGCCGGGATCGTCGCCCTGGCGGAAAGCCGCGGCGACGCGCTCGCGGGCCTCGACCTCGATCTCGGCATCGATCCGGTCGGCATGCTGGCGAGCGGCGGCCTGCCGGCGCCCTGGAGCGAGACCGCGGCCCGGCTCTCCGCCACCCTGTCCGACCTCGACGCCAAGGGCTTTTCCGGACGGGCGGTGCTGGCGGATGCGCGGCCCTTCCACGAGGCCGGCGCCACCGAGGCGGGGGAACTCGCCGCCGTGCTGGCGAGCGGCGTGGCGCTGCTGCGGGCGCTGGAAGCCGGCGGGCACGGCCTGGAGCGGGCGCGCGACGCCCTCGCCTTCCTGCTCGTGGCCGATGCCGACGAGTTCCTCACCGTCGCGAAGTTCCGGGCGCTGCGGCGTCTCTGGGCCCGGATCGAGGAGGCCTGCGGCCTCGCCCCGAAGCCGATCCGCCTCCATGCCGAGACCGCATGGCGCACGACGACCCGCCGCGACCCCTGGGTGAACCTGCTGCGCGCCACCAGCGCGGCCTTCTCCGCCGGGCTCGGCGGGGCGGATGCGGTCACGGTCCTGCCCTTCACCGCGGCGCTCGGCCTGCCGGACGCCTTCGCGCGGCGCTGCGCCCGCAACACGCAGGTGGTGCTGCTGGAGGAATCGAATCTCTGGCGGGTGGCCGATCCGGCGGCCGGCGCGGGCGGCTTCGAGGCCCTGACGGAGGCGCTCTGCACCGAGGCCTGGGCGCAGTTCCAGGCGATCGAGCGCGAGGGCGGCATCGTCGAGAGCCTCGCCTCGGGCGCGCTCAAGGGGCGCCTCGCGGCGATCCGCGAGGGGCGCGAGCGCGACCTCGCCACCCGCCGGCAGCCGATCACCGGCACGAGCGAGTTCCCGCATCTCGCCGAGGCGCCCGTCGCCGTGCTCGCCCCCGCCCCCGAGCCGGCGGCGCCCCCCGCGGGCGCCCTTCCCTCCCTGCGCTTCGCCGAGCCCTTCGAGCGGCTGCGCGACGCCTCGGACGCGATCCTCGCCGAGACCGGCCGGCGCCCGCGCGTGTTCCTGGCCAATCTCGGGCCGATCGCGGCCTTCAACACCCGCGCCACCTTCGCCCGCAACGCCTTCGAGGCGGGCGGCATCGAGGCGGTGACGAATGACGGCTTCCCGGACCATGCCGCCCTGGCGGCGGCCTTCCGCGAGGCCGGCACGCCGCTCGCCTGCCTGTGCTCCTCCGACGAGATCTACGCGAGCGAGGCGGTTCCCGCCGCCCGGGCCCTGACGGAGGCGGGTGCGCGCGTCCTCTACCTCGCCGGCCGGCCGGGCGCCCTGGAGGCGGACCTGCGGGCGGCGGGCGTGACGCGCGACCTCTATGCCGGCTGCGACCTCCTGCACCTGCTCGCGGAGGCGCAAAGCCTCGCCCGGTCCTGATCCGGTCGCAACCACGGCGAAGCTCGGGCGTTTGTCGCGGGGGGTGTCTCACGGGGAGTGACGAGTGACGACGATGCTGCGGACTGCGCTCGCGGGCGCGATCATCCTGACCGCCGCGGCGGGTCCTGCCCTGGCGGCGAAGCGGGGCGCCGCCTCGGCGGCCCGCTTCGACGGGACATGGAGCGTGGAGGTCATCACCGAATCCGGCACCTGCGACCGGGCCTACCGCTACGGCATCATCATCCAGAACGGGCAGGCCCGCTATGCCGGGGGCAGCGACTTCACCGTGACGGGGCGCGTGCAGCCGAACGGCGCGGTGCGCGGCTCGATCAGCCGGGGCGACGCCAGCGCGCAGGTCGTGGGGCGGCTCGCCGACGGCTGGGGCAACGGAACCTGGACCACCTCCGGCTCCAGCCGGTGTGGCGGGCGCTGGAACGCGGAACGCCGCGGCTGAGCCGCGACAACCTCTCCGCGACATTTGGGCCCGCGCGCAACCGCACCACATCCCGGGGAGGATCTGCCGTAGATTCGCCCCGGACCGGCGGCAAGCTCGGGAGGCTCGTTCCTCTCGATGATTTGGGCCGCCCCCGGATGACCCGTTTCCTGCTCCTCGGCTTGGTCTGCACGACCGCCGCCAGCGCCGCCCTCGCCCGCGACCTCCCGGCCCGCGCCCCCTCGCCGATCGAGGCGGCGGCGACCGAGTGCTTCGCCGAGAGTATCGGCAACAACCCATCGGCCCTCGCGCTCGCGCGCAACGGCCGCTGGTACGAGGCCGCCGGCGTGATCGGCTTTCTCTGCCGGCCCGAGGTCGAGGCGATGGTGCGCGCCCACGACCAGCGCCACGGCTGGGGCAGCGGCGACCGCTATTTCCGCGGCGCCTATACGCGCCACCTCGCTCGCGCCCTCGAGGACCGCCTGAAGCCGGTGCTCGCCACCCAGGCGGTGGCCAATGCCGAGCCGCGCGCCGATGCCGAGGCTCCGGCGCCCAAGCCGTAGGGGCCGAAGGCCCCCGCTCAGCTGTCCATCTTCAGGGCGGCGATGAAGGCTTCCTGCGGGATCTCGACCTTGCCGAACTGGCGCATGCGCTTCTTGCCCTCCTTCTGCTTGTCGAGGAGCTTGCGCTTGCGCGAGATGTCGCCGCCGTAGCACTTGGCGGTGACGTCCTTGGACAAGGCCCGGATGGTCTCGCGGGCGATGATCTTGCCGCCGATCGCCGCCTGAACCGGGATCTGGAACAGGTGGCGCGGGATCAGGTCCTTCAGCTTCTCGCACATCGCCCGGCCGCGGGTCTCCGCCCGGGTGCGGTGGACCAGCATCGAGAGCGCGTCGACCGGCTCGGCATTCACCAGGATCGACATCTTCACGAGGTCGCCCTCGCGGTAGTCGGAGATGTGGTAGTCGAAGGAGGCGTAGCCCTTCGAGATCGACTTCAGCCGGTCGTAGAAATCGAACACCACCTCGTTGAGCGGCAGGTCGTATACCACCATGGCGCGCTTGCCGACGTAGTTGAGGTCGATCTGCGTGCCGCGCCGGTCCTGGCACAGCTTGAGCACGCCGCCGAGATACTCGTCGGGCGTGAGGATGGTGGCGCGGATCCAGGGCTCCTCGATCGAGGCGATCTTCATCACGTCCGGCATGTCGGCCGGGTTGTGCAGTTCCTTGACCTCGCCATCCGCCATGTTGAGGCGGTAGACCACGCTCGGCGCGGTGGAGATCAGATCGAGGTTGAACTCGCGCTCCAGCCGCTCCTGGATGATCTCCAGGTGCAGGAGGCCGAGGAAGCCGCAGCGGAAGCCGAAGCCGAGCGCCGCCGAGGTCTCCATCTCGTAGGAGAAGCTGGCGTCGTTGAGGCGCAGCTTGCCCATGGCGGCGCGCAGGTTCTCGAACTCCGCCGCATCGACCGGGAACAGGCCGCAGAACACCACCGGCTGCACCGGCTTGAAGCCCGGCAGCGGGTTGGTGGTCTGGCGCCGATCCTCGGTGATGGTGTCGCCGACGCGGGTGTCCGCCACCTCCTTGATCGAGGCGGTGAGGAAGCCGACCTCGCCGGGGCCGAGTTCGGCCACGTCCTGCATCTTCGGCCGGAACACGCCGACGCGGTCGACGCCGTAGACCGCGTCGGCCCCCATCATGCGGATGGTCATGCCCTTCTTGAGCACGCCGTCGACGATGCGCACCAGCACGACGACGCCGAGATAGACGTCGTACCAGGAATCGACCAGCAGGGCCTTGAGCGGCGCCTCGCGGTCGCCCTTCGGCGGCGGCAGGCGGGCGACGATCGCCTCCAGCACCGCCTCGATGTTGAGGCCGGTCTTGGCCGAGATCGGCACCGCATCCTTGGCGTCGATGCCGATCACCTCCTCGATCTGCTCCTTGACCCGGTCGGGCTCGGCCGCCGGCAGGTCGATCTTGTTGAGGACCGGGACGATCTCGTGGTTGGCGTCGATGGCCTGGTAGACGTTGGCGAGCGTCTGCGCCTCGACGCCCTGGCTCGCATCGACCACGAGGAGCGAGCCCTCGCAGGCGGCGAGCGAGCGCGACACCTCGTAGGTGAAGTCCACGTGGCCGGGCGTGTCCATCAGGTTGAGGGTGTAGGTCTGGCCGTTCTGCGCCTTGTAGTCGAGCCGGACCGTCTGCGCCTTGATGGTGATGCCGCGCTCGCGCTCGATATCCATCGAGTCGAGCACCTGCTCGGTCATCTCGCGCGCCGAGAGCGCCCCGGTGACCTGGATCAGCCGGTCGGCGAGGGTCGACTTGCCGTGGTCGATATGCGCGACGATCGAGAAGTTGCGGATCGTGTCGATGGGCTTGGCGGTCATCAGCAGGTGGTCTCCGGCGCTCAGGCGCGGCGATCGGCTTGGCGCACGGATCGGCTTGGCGCACGGCGTAAAAGGAAAAGTCGACGGGAGATAGCAGCGGCTCCCGGCCGCGCCAAGACGGCGCTTGGCCGCCCCAAGACGGCGCTTGGCCGCCCCAAGACGGCGCTTGGCCGCCCCGAGACGGCCTTGGCCACCCCAAGACGGCACCCGGCCGCGCCGGGAGGCGGCCGGACGCGCGGCGCTCAGGCGCCCAGGCGGTCGGCGACGTCCTCGGCGAGGGAGAGGCTGGAGGTGAGGCCCGGGCTCTCGATCCCGAACATCTGCACGAGCCCGGGCAATCCGTGCTCGGCGGGACCGTCGATGAGGAAATCCTGCGCCGGCTGGCCGGGCCCCGACAGCTTCGGGCGGATGCCGGCATAGTCGGGGAAGAGCGCCCCCGCGGGCAGGTCGGGCCAGTAGCGCCGGATCGCCGCGGTGAAGAGCGCCCCGCGCGTCGGATCGACCTCGTAATCGGGCGTGTCGACCCACTCGACATCCGGCCCGAAGCGCATCCGCCCGGCGAGGTCGAGGGTGAGATGGATCCCCAAGCCCCCCTCGACCGGCGCCGGATAGATCAGCCGGGTGAAGGCCGGGCGGCCGAGACAGCCGAAATAATTGCCCTTGGCCAGCACGAGGCGCGGCACGCGCGCCTCCGGATAGCCCTCGGTCGCCAGCGCCAGCGCCTGCGCACCGAAGCTCGCGGCGTTGACGACGGCATCGACGGGAAGTTCGCCCGGCGCCTCGCCGCCGAACCGCGCGATCCAGGTCGCCCCGTCGCGCAGCAGCCGCTCCACCGGGGTGTGGAGGGCGAGGGCACCGCCATGGGACTCGAGATCGCCCTGGAGGGCGAGCATGAGGGCGTGGCTGTCGACGATGCCGGTCTCGGGGGAGAGCAGGGCCGCCACGCAGGCGAGGTTCGGCTCCAGCCGCCGCGCCTCGGCGCCATCGAGGAATTGCAGGCCCTCGACGCCGTTCGCGATCCCCTGGTCGTAGATCGCCGCGATCTTGGCGCGCTCCGGCTCGGTCGCCGCGACGATGAGCTTGCCGGTCCTGGCATGCGGCACGCCGTGGCTCGCGCAATAGGCGTAGAGCCGGCGCCGCCCCTCGACGCAGTGGCGCGCCCGCAGCGAGCCGGCCGGATAGTACATGCCGGCGTGGATGACCTCGGAATTGCGCGAGGAGACGCCGGTGCCGATGCCGCCCTCGGCCTCCGCCACGATCACCTCATGGCCGCGCAGGGCCAGCGCCCGCCCGCAGGCGAGCCCGACCACGCCCGCGCCGACGACGAGGATCATCATACCGTTCGTGCCCCCGCCCGTTCGTCAAAGGGCGCGGGGAACCCCTCTCCCGGGCGGGAGAGGGGTTCCCCGCGCTGTTCCGCTCATCGGGTGACGCCCCCTTGCGTGGGGCGTCGCTCCGCTCACGCGGCGATCGACATGGTCGGCTCGGCCGCGCGCACGTCGGCATCGACATGGGCCTCGAACCGCTTGAAGTTCGCCTGGAACATCTCGACGAGCGTCTTGGCCGTCTCGGCGAAGGCCGCCTTATCCTGCCAGGTCTTGACCGGGTACAGGATGTGCGGCTCGACGCCCGGCACCGAGGTCGGCACCGCGAAGCCGAAATAGGGATCGCGGCGGTAATCGGCCTTGGCGAGCGAGCCGTCGAGGGCCGCCGTGAGCAGCCGCCGGGTCACGCGGATCGGCATGCGCCGCCCGGTGCCGACGCCGCCGCCGGTCCAGCCCGTGTTCACGAGCCAGCAATCGACGTGGTGGCGGGAGATCAGGTCGCGCAGCAGGTTGCCGTAGACGGAGGGATGCCGCGGCATGAAGGGCGCGCCGAAGCAGGTCGAGAAGGTCGCCTCCGGCCCCTTCAGCCCCTTCTCGGTGCCGGCCACCTTGGCGGTGTAGCCCGAGAGGAAGTGGTACATCGCCTCGGCGCCGGTCAGCTTGGCGATCGGGGGCAGCACCCCGAAGGCGTCGCAGGTCAGCATGATGATGTTCTTCGGGTGCCCCGCCCGGCCGGTCGGGCTCGAATTCGGGATGAAGGGCAGCGGGTAGGCGCAGCGGGTGTTCTCGGTGCGCGAGGCGTCGTCGAAATCCGGCAGGCGGGTGACCGGATCGATGATGACGTTCTCCATCACCGTGCCGAAGCGCTCGGTGGTGGCGTAGATCTCGGGCTCGGCCTCGCGCGAGAGGCGGATGGTCTTGGCGTAGCAGCCGCCCTCGAAGTTGAAGATGCCCTTCGGGCTCCAGCCGTGCTCGTCGTCGCCGAGGAGCACCCGGGCCGGATCGTTCGACAGGGTGGTCTTGCCGGTGCCCGAGAGGCCGAAGAACAGGGCCGAATCACCCTCCGCGCCCACGTTCGCCGAGCAGTGCATCGGCATCACGCCGGCCTTCGGCAGCAGGTAGTTCAGGTAGGTGAAGACCGATTTCTTCATCTCGCCGGCGTAGGACGTGCCGCCGATGAGCACGATCTTGCGGGTGAAGTCGCAGGCGATGACGGTCTCGGAGCGCACGCCGTGGCGGGCCGGATCGGCCTTGAAGCTCGGCAGGTCGATGATGGTGAGTTCGGGCGCGTAGGTGGCGATCTCGCTCCGCTCCGGCCGGATCAGCAGGTTGCGGATGAACAGGGAGTGCCACGCATATTCGGTGAAGACCCGGGCGCGCACCCGGTGCTCCGGATCGGCGCCGCCGTAGAGGTCCTGCGCGAAGAGTTCCTTGCCCTCCGCATGGGCGATGAAATCCGCGTGCAGCTGGTCGAACTGCGCCACGGTGATCGCGCCGTTGTTGTCCCACCAGACCTCGTTCTCGGTCCCGGCGTCGCGCACGACGAACTTGTCCTTGGGCGAGCGGCCGGTGTGGATCCCGGTCTCGGCGACCAGGGCGCCGCCCGCGGCGAGCTGAGCCTCACCCCGCTGCAACGACTGCTCGTAGAGGCTCGGGGCCTCCAGGTTCCAGAAGACGCGCTTGAGATTGCGCAGCCCGGCCCGGTCAGCCCCGACCGCAGCGTTGTAGACGCCGATATCGCTCACGAGTGTCCCTCCTGGCGCCGTCCGGGGCGGGGGTCCACCCGGCACGCGCCGATGCCCTCGTTCCGTCGGACGCCAGGTTCCCGTGCATGGCGACCGCCGCGCCCGGTTCGCGCAGGACGCGCGACCGGGTATCAGCCGTTAGTAGGTGGCGAACCTTCACGGTTCAATCAGGAAGTCGCGACGGCACGGTAACAGAACACAAGTTCTGTCACTTCGCGGGGCCGCCCCCGCCCTGTGCGCGCCGCGCCTCGCGGGCCATCTCGACCAGCACCTGACGCAGGGTTGCGGGACTGCTCAACCGTTCGGGGAAGGTTACGCGGGCCGTCCGGTCGCCGGCGATGAGGTCCATGCCGTCGGGATCGAGGCCCGTCAGGCGCCAGGGCCCCGGCTCGGCGCCCGCGAAATGCGCCGCGTAGAGGGCGACCGCGTCCGCGTGGTCCGCGTTCATGTGGGCGACCGCGCCGGCCTCGCTGTCGGCGAGCGCCTCAAGGCCGGCGAGATCCGTGAGCAGCTCCGGGCCGCTGAGGGTCGCGGCCTTGGCGAAGCCGCCGTTGAGATGCCCGGCCCGCGGCTCCAGGCGGTAGAAGGCGAAATCCGGGAAATCCGCGTAGAGCTGCGCCTTCGGGTGGCGGGCGAGGAAGCGGGCCCGCACGCGCGGAGCATCGCTGCGCTCCACCCGCCCGGCCACGGTCAGCCGCGGATGGGCGAGCGGGTCGCCCTTGCCGCCGGCGCTCAGGAGGAGGGAGCAGCGCGGCTCCGCCTCCAGGTTGAGGGTGTGGGCCGAGAGGCGCGAGAGCAGCATCAAGGGGGCGCCGTCGAGATCCGTCGCCACGGTCACCAGCGAGGCGAAGGGTGAGCCGTCGCTCCGGTCGAGGGTGGCCAGCGCCCCCGTGCGGGTCGCCCGCAGCAGGGTCCTGGCGAGGCCCACCGCATCGAACGGCGCCTCCGCGGCCGCGAAGGGGGCCGCCTGCTGTCTCTCGGTCTCCGCCATGACGCTCCGGGCTCCTCGTGGGCGGGGGGCGACGCCCCGCGCTCGCCGCCAGCCTGGACCGCCGCGCGCGGGTCCGTCCACCGCGCCTCGCGTCGCGGGTGTGGCGGAGGCGTCACGGGTGCTCGCTTTTTGATCGCGATGGCCTTAAGGGTGACGGAATCGTGGCCCGCCGGTCACTGTCCAGCCGTTTTCGGCGGAGGGGACGTGCGGCCACCATCAAGGCCGGCCCCGAACCGGCGCTGAAATCGGGTGGCGTTCAGGAGGATCCTGCGATCCTTCCGGGCGACGTCATCCTCGTCCCAGGGAATGCCCCATGCCGACCATCGCCCTCGTCGACGACGACCGCAACATCCTCACCTCCGTGTCGATCGCGCTCGAAACCGAGGGGTATCGCATCCAGACCTACACGGACGGCGCCTCGGCCCTCGACGGCCTCAAGCATTCCCCGCCCGACCTCGCCATCTTCGACATCAAGATGCCGCGCATGGACGGCATGGAGCTGCTGCGCCGCCTGCGCCAGAAATCCGACCTGCCGGTGATCTTCCTCACCTCGAAGGACGAGGAGATCGACGAGCTGTTCGGGCTCAAGATGGGGGCGGACGACTTCATCCGGAAGCCGTTCTCCCAGCGCCTGCTGGTGGAGCGGGTGAAGGCGGTGCTGCGCCGCTTCGCCGCCAAGGAGGCGGGCCCCGCCGCCGCCGCCCGCGAGGCCGAGGCCGCCGCCGCCCGCTCCCTCGAGCGCGGCCAGCTGATGATGGATCCCGAGCGCCACACCTGCACCTGGAAGGGCGAGCCGGTGACGCTGACGGTGACGGAGTTCCTGATCCTCCAGGCCCTCGCCCAGCGGCCCGGCGTGGTGAAGAGCCGCAACGCCCTCATGGACGCGGCCTACGACGATCAGGTCTACGTCGACGACCGCACCATCGACAGCCACATCAAGCGGCTGCGCAAGAAGTTCAAGGTGGTGGACACGAGCTTCGACATGATCGAGACGCTCTATGGCGTCGGCTACCGGTTCAAGGAAGCCTGATACGGCTTCCCCCAGACGATCGGTGCGGAAGCCGTATCAAGATGCCCGCGCGGCGCGGAGCCTTGCTCCGCGCACGCCTGAGCGAAGCCGATTTCCGCATTTCGACGCGATTGCCGAGGCGATCGGCGAGCCATCAATCGGAAATCGTATGAGACCCATCACGTGAGCGGCGGTTCCGCACTCGGCGCCGTCCGGCGCCTTCTCGGGGCCGGTGCGCCCGGTACAGGCAGCGAGACCGATCCCGAGGCGGAGACGCCGCGGGAGCCCTTCTCCCTGCGCATGGTCGGCCGCTGGATCGCCCAGCGCGCCTCCTCGAGCCTGACCCGGCGCATCGTCGTCCTCAACCTCGCCGGGCTCATCGCCCTCCTCGTCGGCGTGCTCTACCTCAACCAGTTCCGCCAGGGGCTGATCGAGGCGCGGGTGAAGAGCCTGCTCACCCAGGGCGACATCATCGCGGGCGCGATCGCGGCCTCGGCCACGGTGGACACGGACGCGATCAGCATCGATCCCGACCGGCTGCTCCAGCTCCAGGCGGGCGAGCCGAATGCGGGGGGCGAGGAGATCCTCTCGGCCCTCGAATTCTCCCTCAACCCGGAGCGGGTGGCGCCGCTCCTGCGGCGGCTCATCACGCCCACCGGCACGCGGGCGCAGGTCTACGACCGCGACGGGACCAGCCTGATCGATTCGCGCAACCTCTACGTGCGCGGCGATCTCGGCCGCGCCGAGGTGCCGGTGCGCAAGGAGAAGCCCAGCCTGATGGAGCGGGGCTGGATCGGGCTGCGCTCGCTCTTTCCCGGCCTGAGCCGCGAATCCACCGAGGAGGCCGGGCCGCCGGACGGGCGCAGCCTGCCCGAGGTGCAGCGGGCGCTGGCGGGGGCGCGCGGCACGCTGGTGCGCCGCAACCTGCACGGGGACACCATCGTCTCGGTGGCGGTGCCGATCATGCGCGCCCGCACGGTGCGCGGCGCCCTGCTGCTCTCCACCCAGGAGGGCGACATCGACAAGATCATCGCCTCCGAGCGGTTCTCGCTGCTGCAGGTCTTCCTGGTCGCGGCCCTGGTGATGGTGGTGCTCTCCCTCCTCGTGGCCGGCCAGATCGTCGGGCCGGTGAGCCGCCTCTCGGAGGCCGCCGAGCGGGTGCGGCTCGGCATCAAGTCGCGCCAGGAGATCCCCGACTTCACCACCCGCAGCGACGAGATCGGCCACCTCTCGCGGGCCTTTCGCGAGATGACCCAGGCGCTCTACCGCCGCCTCGACGCGATCGAGAACTTCGCGGCGGACGTCTCGCACGAGCTCAAGAACCCGCTGACCTCCCTGCGCAGCGCCGTCGAGACCCTGCCGCTCGCTAAGACCGACGAGTCGCGCGGGCGCCTGATGCAGATCATCCAGCACGACGTGAAGCGCCTCGACCGGCTGATCAGCGACATCGCCGACGCCTCGCGGCTCGATGCGGAACTCGCCCGGGCGGAGGCCGCGCGGGTGGACCTCAAGAAGCTCCTCACCACCGTGACCTCGGTGGCGAACGAGCGCCGCCGCCCGCGCGACGCCGCCATCACCTTCACGGTCGATGCGCCGCCATCCGGCATCGAGGATCCCTTCGCGATCATCGGCCACGACAGCCGGCTCGGGCAGGTGGTGAACAACCTCCTCGACAATGCCCGCTCCTTCTCGCCGAAGGGGGCCACCGTGCGCGTGTCCCTGCGCCGCCTGCGCAACACGATCGAGCTCATGGTGGAGGATGACGGGCCTGGCATCCCGCCCCACGCCCTGGAGCGGATCTTCGAGCGCTTCTACACCGACCGGCCCGAGCAGGGCTTCGGCCAGAATTCGGGCCTCGGCCTCTCGATCTCGCGCCAGATCGTCCAAGCCCATCGCGGCACGATCCGGGCCGAGAACCGCCTCGGGCCGCCGGGCGAGGACGGCGAGCCCACCGTGCTCGGCGCGCGCTTCGTCGTGCGGATCCCGGGACTCAACCGCTGACCCGCCGCACCGCCACGCTCCACGCCACCTGCGTGGTGGTCGGCGAAGCGGGCCTGCTGATTCGCGGACCGTCCGGGAGCGGCAAAACGACCCTGGCCCGGGAACTCCTCGATGCGGGCCCTATCTCGGGCACGTTCGCCGCGCTCGTCGGCGACGACAGGGTGGTGGTGGAGGTCTGCCACGACCGGCTGGTGGCCAGCCCGCACCCGGCCCTGGCGGGTCTCGTCGAGATCCGCGGCGTGGGGCTGCAAGCCGTTGAGAACACGCTACCTTCCGCCGTCCTGCGCGGGGTCGTGGATCTCGCCGAGACGGCCCCGCGGATGCCCGAGCGGGCCCGGGAGAGCATCCTTCTCCTGGGGGTCCGACTGCCGCGCATGATCCTTCCCCGGGACCCCGCCCGGGCCAGCACGGTGTTGTGGCGCTGGCGCCGCCCGCGTGGCATGATGATGACGGGTTGATGCGGATTTCGCCGCAATGCTCTTGCGCTCGCCCTTGCGCTGCACAAAATGGCGGCTCGGCTCTGATAAGGGGCGTCGGAACTCGTGTCGATGATTGGAATGGTGCTCGTCACCCACGGTTTGCTCGCGACGGAGTTCAAGGCCGCGCTGGAGCATGTCGTGGGTCCGCAGGAGCAGCTCGAAACCATCACCATCGGCCCCGAGGACGACATGGAGGTCCGGCGCAAGGACATCATGTCGGCGGTCTGCCGGGTGAATAGCGGGGACGGCGTCGTGGTTCTCACCGACATGTTCGGGGGCACGCCGTCGAACCTCGCCCTCTCGTGCATGAACGGCGGCTCCGTCGAGGTGGTCGCCGGCATCAATCTGCCGATGTTGATCAAGCTCGCGAGCGTGCGCGACGAGGAGAGCCTCGGCGAGGCCGTCCTCCACGCGCAGGAAGCCGGCCGCAAGTACATCAACGTCGCCTCCCGGGTTCTCGCCGGGAAATAACCTCCCTTCCCCCTCCTCGGACGAGAGCCGGACGGCCTGACCCGCCATCGCGAACCGGCTCCAGCAGGGTCACGCCTCCCGATGAACGACGATTCCGACGCCGCGGAGCTTCCGCCGATTCCCGAAGGCGCGGCGATGCGGGAATTGCCGATCATCAACCGGCGCGGCCTGCATGCCCGGGCGTCGGCCAAGTTCGTGCAGGCGGTCGAGCGGTTTCAATCCGACGTGACTGTCACGCGGGCCGGGGAGACCGTGGGCGGGCGCTCGATCATGGGCCTGCTGACGCTCGGCGCGGCGCAGGGCACCAGCATCGTGGTCACGGCCTGCGGCCCCGACCAGGACGCCTGCCTGGAGGCCATCGCGGCGCTCCTCGCCAACCGCTTCGGCGAGGACGAGTAGCCCCCGGGCGGTCTCCCGATCCGGTCAGGACGCCGAAGCGCGTCGCGCCCGCGGCGGCTCAGCGGCGCCCCGCGCGGGCCGCAGGCCGATCACCGCCTCCAGCGTCAGGATCGCCGGCGCCGGCCCGCTCTGCGCCGAGAGCGCGTGGCCGGCCTCGCGCCAGATCCGGTCCTCGCCCGCCGGCCCGAGACGAATCGCGGCGGCGATCACCTCCCCGTCCCGGCGCACCAGATCGACGCCGCATTGGCGCCGCGCCGCGAAGCGGCGGGTGACGACGCGCAGGGCGGTGACCGCCGCCGCGTCGTCGAGGAGGCTGCCCGTCGCGCGCGCGGCCTCCAGCACCAGAAAATGCTCGACCGCATCCCGCACCGGGCGCAGCGCGCGCACCCGTTCGAGGGAGGTGCGCGCCCGCGGCAGGGCCGGCAGGGGTTTCGGGCCCGGGCCGGCGGCTGCCCGCGGGCGAATGGTGAGGCGCCGGCCCGTCCCGGCCACGACGTCGCGCAGGGCGTCGGTCAGGGGACCGGCGGGCGCGAGGCCGGCCATGCGCAAGGCATCGATCCGCAGGCCGCAGACGACCAAGTGATCGAGGGCCGCACGCAGCACCCCCGGGGCCTGCCCGGCATCGATCACCGGCTCGGGCGCCCCGGCGAAGGGCACGCTCCAGAGCGCGGCCGTGCGGCCCGGGCGCAAGCCCCCCGGCAGGTGCAGGGGGAAGACGCCGTGCAGGACGGGCGTGCCGTCCGCCGCGTTCCGCCGGACCAGCAGCACGGCGAGCCGGCGGCCGTCCGCGCAATGCTGGGCCATGGTGAGGACGAAGTCCGGCTCGGCGAACACGCTGCGGCCGAGCGCCCGGGGCAGGAGATCCCGCCACGCGGCGATCTCCTCCTCGCGCAGGCTGGACGGATGCCGCAGCTCGGCCGTCCAGCGTCCCTCGGCCTGGAGACCGCCCTGGATCACCGAGAAGGGTGTCACCCGCATGCCTGCCCCCATTCGCTGCTGTTCCGTCCCGTCCCGGGACGCGAGCGCGGCCCCACGGCCGCGCGGCATTGACGGAACAAGAACCATACCGGGGGCCGGCCGGCGCCCTGCGGCTCGCCGGTCCGGCTCAGGCGCCGCCCGGGATGGCGAGGGGATTCGCCGTCAGGGCCGCCGCATCCGGCGCGTCGAGGGCCGGGCGACCGAGGAACGCGTCCCAGAGCCGGCGCACGAAGGCCGGATCGCCGTCGCGCAGGATCAGGACGAGGCGCGAGGTCCGGTCCGGCCCCGGCCAGCCGTCGAGGGTGACGGGGGCGTGGACGACGTGCTGCACCCCATGCACCACGACGGGCCGCTCGGGCGCGTCGGCGAGGCCGACGAGGCCCTTGAGGCGCAGCAGGTTCGGCCCCTGACCCGACCGCAGCAGGTCGAGGAACATCTCGAAGGCCGCCCGCGGCACCGGCGCGTCGCTGACGAGGCTGAAGGAGCGGATCGCCGCATCGTGCCGGTTGACGTCGTGGTGATGGTGGCCGTGGTGATGGCCGTGATCGTGGTGGTGATGCTCCGCCGCCGCGACCGCCTCCGCGCCGAGCCAGCCCGGCAGGTCGGCGACCTTGCCGTCCATCCCGAACAGGCCGCCGAGGACGGACTCCGCCGGCGCGTCGGGCCCGAGCAGGCCGGCCGCCGGGTTGAGCCGGGCGAGGCGCTCCCGCAGGGCCTCCGCCTGCGCCCCCGGCAGCTCGGCCTTGGTCAGGACGATCCGGTCCGCCACCGCGGCCTGGCGCAGGGCCTCCGGATGGGCGTCGAGGGTGCCCATCCCGTTCACCGCATCGATCACCGTCACCACGCTCTGGAGCGCGAAGCGCATCGCCAGGTAGGGGTGGTAGAGGATCGCGTGCAGGATCGGCGCCGGATCGGCGAGCCCCGTGGTCTCGATCACCACCCGGCGGAACGGCGTGATGCGGCCGTTGTCGCGCTTGCGCAGCAGATCCTCCAGGGTGGCGATGAGGTCGCCGCGCACGGTGCAGCACAGGCAGCCGGCCCCGAGCAGGATCATGCCCTCGTCCACGGTCTCGATCAGCAGGTGATCGAGGCCGACCTCGCCGAACTCGTTGACGATCACCACCGTGTCGGCGAGGGCCGGGTCCTTCAGCAGCCGGTTGAGCAGGGTCGTCTTGCCGGCACCGAGGAACCCGGTGAGGACGGTGAGCGGGATCGGCTGGGGGCGTTCGGTCATGCGGGCGGGCTCGCGCGGGAAACCGCCGTTCTCCCGCACGCCGCCCCGGATGCCAACCCCCGGCCGATGCCGCTCAGGCCGCGATGAGACCGCCCATCCGGGCCACCCGCGCGAGATGATGGTCGGCATCGCCGAACAGGGCGTCGATCATCGTCACGCGCTTGAAGTAGTGGCCGACGCTGTACTCCATGGTCACGCCGACGCCGCCGTGGAGCTGCACCGCCCCCTGGCCGACGACGCGGCCCGAGCGGCCGATCTGCACCTTGGCACCCGAGATGGCGCGGCTGCGCTCCTGCGCATCCGCCTCGCCCGCCATCATGGTGGCGAGGAAGGCCATGGAGCGGGCCTGTTCGAGGGCGATGAACATGTCGGCGGCCCGGTGCTGGAGCACCTGGAAGGCTCCGATCGGGGTGCCGAACTGCTTGCGGGTCTTCAGGTACTCGACGGTGAGCCGGTGCATCCGGTCCATGGCGCCGACCGCCTCGGCGCAGAGGGCCGCGATGGCCTCGTCCACGACGCGCTCGATCGCCGGCAGCCCGTCCTCGGGGGCGCCCAGCACGGCGTCCGGCCCGATCCGCACCGAGGACAGGGCGATCTCGGCGGCCCGCTGGCCGTCCTGGGTCGGGTAGCCCCGGCGCGAGACGCCCTCCGCCTTGGCATCCACCAGGAACAGGCCGATGCCGCCGCGGTCGCGGCGTCCGCCGGCCGTGCGCGCCGAGACGATCAGCCGGTCGGCGCTGTCCCCGTGCAGGACGAGGGACTTCTCGCCCTCGAGGACGTAGCCGGCCCCGTCGCGCCGGGCGCTCACGCCGACATCGTGCAGGTCGTAGCGCGCCTGCCGCTCGTGATGCGCGAGGGCGTAGCGGGTCTCGCCCGCGATCAGCTCCGGCAGCCATGCGGCCCGCTGCTCGGCGGAGGCGGCGTGGCGCATCAATCCGCCGGCCAGCACCACGGTGGCGAGGTAGGGTTCGAGCGCCAGGGCGCCGCCGAGGGCCTCCATGACGATCATGGTCTCGACCGGCCCGCCGCCGATGCCGCCCTCCTCCTCAGCGAAGGGCACGCCGAGCAGACCCTGCTCGGCATAGGCCCGCCACATCTCGGGCGAGAACCCTTCCGGATGCTGCCCGTGGCGCTTGCGGGCCTCGAAGTCGTAGCGGTCGGCGAGCAGTCGCTCGACGCTGTCCTTGAGGAGGCTCTGCTCCTCGGTGAGATCGAAATCCATGGACGTCTCTTCCTGATCGTCGTGGTGGTGCCGCACCTGTCGTCGAGGGCCCGATCGGTGCTGACCGATATTCCCGGCCCTGTCCCGGACGACTGCGGTCGCGTCGCGACGTCTCGTGCTGGATCCCGGGCCGCAGGCCGCTGACGCGGCCTGCGGCCCGGGAAAGGGGAGAACGGGCGCTACAGCCCCAGGATCGCCTTCGCGATGATGTTCTTCTGGATCTCGTTCGAGCCGCCGTAGATCGAGATCTTGCGCCAGTTGAAGTAGGTGGGCGCCGCCGGCCCCGCCCAGTCCGGCCCGATCGGCGGCTCGTTGGTTCCGTGCACGGCCTCGTCGTCCTCCGGCAGGTAGGGCAGCGCGTAGGGGCCCACCACGTCGAGGAGAAGCTCCGTCGTCGCCTGCTGGATCTCCGAGCCCTTGATCTTGAGGATCGAGGAGGCCGGGTCGGGCTTGCCCTTCTCGCGCTTGCGCTCACCGGCGACGACGCGCAGCTGCGTCAGCTCCAGGGCCTTCAGCTCGATCTCGAGGGCGGCGAGCTTCTCGCGGAAGCGCGGGTTCTCGATGAGCGGCGCGTCGCCGGCCCGCTCCAGCGCGGCGAGTTCCTTGAGGCGCCGGATGCGCTGCTTCGAGACGCCGACGCGGGCGATGTTGGTGCGCTCGTTGCCGAGCAGGAACTTGGCGTAGTCCCAGCCCTTGTTCTCCTGCCCGACCCGGTTCTCCACCGGCACGCGCACGTCGTCGAAGAACACCTCGTTGACCTCGTGGCCGCCGTCGAGGGTCTGGATCGGCCGCACCGTGATGCCGGGCGTCCTCATGTCGATGAGCAGGAAGGTGATGCCCTCCTGCTTCTTCACGCCCGCATCCGTGCGCACGAGGCAGAAGATCCAGTCGGCGTGCTGGGCCAGCGTGGTCCAGGTCTTCTGGCCGTTGACCACGTAATGGTCGCCGTCGCGCACGGCCTTCGTCTTCAGGGAGGCGAGGTCGGAACCCGCGCCGGGCTCGGAGAAGCCCTGGCACCACCAATCGTCGAGATTGGCGATGCGGGGCAGGAACCGCGTCTTCTGGTCGTCCGAGCCGAACTGGATGATCACCGGTCCGACCATGTAGACGCCGAATTGCAGCGGCGAGGGAGCCGGGAAGCCCTGCAACTCATCGAGGAAGATGTACTGGCGCACCGGATCCCAGCCGGTGCCGCCCCATTCCACCGGCCAATGCGGCACCGCCCAGCCCTTGGCATTGAGGATGCGCTGCCAGGTGACGATGTCCTGCTTCGAGGGGTGATGCCCGTCCACCATCTTCTGCCGGATCTCCTCCGGCAGGGTCTCCTTGAAGAAGGTGCGGACCTCCTCGCGGAAGGCGCGCTCCTCGGGCGTGAATCGAAGGTCCATGGGTGCCTCCCGTTTATCGACGTTGCGTCGGCGGCAGCCCGCGCACCGGGCGCCAACCTCCTCGGTCATGACCCGAGGGAACCCCGCTCCCGAGTGGGAGAGAGAGAGGCTCCCCGTGCCGCGTCCGCTACAGGTCCTTGAACCCTTTCCCCTCCGCGGCCAGCCGCTCCAGCAGGGGCGAGGGCTTGAAGGCGTCGCCGTACTCGGCCTCGTAGGCGCGCAGCCGCTCCAGCACCTGGGGCAGGCCGATGCCGTCGGCCCAGAACATCGGGCCGCCCCGGTAGACCGGCCAGCCGTAGCCGTTGATCCAGACGATATCGATGTCGGAGGCCCGGATCGCCTTGCCCTCGTCGAGGATCTTCGCGCCCTCGTTGACCATCGGGTAGAGGCAGCGCTCCAGGATCTCCTGGTCGGAGGCGGGTTTCCGCGCGACGCCCTGCCGCCCGGCCACCTTGGCGATGATCGCCTCGGTCACCGGCGAGGGGGTGGCGTTGCGCTTGGCGTCGTAGTCGTAGAAGCCGGCCCCCGTCTTCTGGCCGCGGCGGTCGATCTCGCAGAGGAGGTCGCGCACGCTCTCGGACAGGTTGGTCTCCCGGCTCCAGCCGATGTCGAGGCCAGCGAGGTCACTCATCGCGAAGGGACCCATCGGCAGGCCGAACTCGTGGATCACCCGGTCCACGTCCCAGGGCGTCACGCCCTCCAGGATCAGCCGGTTGGCCTCGCGCTGGCGCTCGGCGAGCATGCGGTTGCCGACGAAGCCGTGGCAGACGCCCACCAGCACCGCGATCTTGCCGACCTTGCGGCCGATCTGCATGGCGGTGGCGATGACGTCCTTCTCCGTCCTCGCCCCGCGCACCACCTCGAGCAGGCGCATCACGTTGGCCGGCGAGAAGAAGTGCATGCCGATCACGTCGCCGGGGCGGCCCGTGACGGCGGCGATCGCGTCGATGTCGAGATAGGAGGTGTTCGAGGCCAGGATCGCGCCGGGCTTGGCGATGCGGTCGAGCCTGGAGAAGATCTCCTTCTTGATGCCCATGTCCTCGAACACGGCCTCGATGATGAGATCGCACTCCTTGAGGGCGTCGAGGTCGAGCGTGTCGGTGAGGAGGCCCATCCGGGTCTCCACGTCCTCCGGCCGCAGGCGGCCCTTCCGGGCGGTCGCCTCGTAGTTGGACCGGATGGTCCCGAGGCCGCGGTCGAGGGCCTCGCGCTTGGTCTCGACGATCGTCACCGGGAGGCCGGCGTTGAGGAAGTTCATCGCGATGCCGCCGCCCATGGTGCCGGCGCCGATGATGCCGACCTTGGCGACCGGCCGGGTCGGGGTGTCCTCGGGCACGTCCGGGATCTTGGCGGTCTGGCGCTCGGCGAAGAACACGTAGCGCTGGGCGGCCGACTGGCTGCCGGAGACGAGCCGCTGGAACTGCTCGCGCTCGAAGGCGAGGCCCTGGTCGAAGGGCAGCCGGCAGGCGGCCTCGATGCAGGCGATGCAGGCTTCCGGCGCCTCGAAGCCGCGCATCCTGCGGGCATTCTCCCGGCGGAAGGCGTCGAACAGGCCGGGATCGTCGCGGCCCTCCGCGATGCGGTCGTCGCGGTCGCGGATCTTGGTGAGGGGCCGCCCCTCCGCCACCACGCGCTCCGCGAAGGCGACGGCGTGGGCGCGCAGGGAATCCTCCGGCGCGGTCTCGTCGATCAGCCCCATGCCGGCCGCCGCCTTGGCCCCGATCGGCGCGCCGCCGACGATCACCTCCAGGGCCTTGCGCGGGCCGACGATGCGCGGCAGGCGCTGCGTGCCGCCGGCACCCGGCAGGATGCCGAGCTTCACCTCCGGCAGGCCGACCTTGGCGGAGGGCACCGCCACCCGGTAGTGGCAGGCGAGCGCCGTCTCCAGGCCGCCGCCGAGCGCGTTGCCGTGGATCGCCGCGATCACCGGCTTCCCGGCCGCCTCGATGCGGTCGAGGAGGTCGGGCAGCGGGATGCCGCGCTGGGGCTTGCCGAACTCGGTGATGTCGGCGCCCGCGCTGAACATCCGCCCCCCGCCGATCAGCACGATTGCCGTGACGGCCGGATCGGCCTCGGCCCGCTCGACGGCGGCGAGGATTCCCTCGCGCAGGGCCGAGCCGAGAGCGTTCACCGGCCCGGATTGCAGGGTCAGGACGGCGACCGCGCCCTCGCGGCTCTCGGCAACGACGGGTGTCTCCTGGTTCATCGCGGGCAAACCTCTCGAAATGGCGTTTGAACGGTGTCGCGGTGCGATACGCCGCTCCCGGGTGGGAGCGGGGTCCCGCGTCCTCAGAAGATCTCGAACAGGCCGGCGGCGCCCATGCCGCCGCCCACGCACATGGTGACGACGCCGTACTTGGCGCCGCGGCGGCGGCCTTCCAGCAGGATGTGCCCGGTCATGCGGGCCCCCGACATGCCGTAGGGATGGCCGATGCTGATGGCGCCGCCATCGACGTTCAGCCGCTCGTCCGGGATGCCGAGCCGGTCGCGGCAGTAGAGCACCTGGCAGGCGAAGGCCTCGTTCAGCTCCCAGAGATCGATGTCCTCGACCGAGAGGCCGTGCTGCTTGAGGAGCTTGGGCACCGCGAAGACCGGGCCGATGCCCATCTCGTCGGGCTCGCAGCCCGCCACCGCCATGCCCCGGTAGGCGCCCAGCGGCTGGAGCCCGCGCCGCTCCGCCTCGCGGGCCTCCATCAGCACGCAGGCCGCCGCGCCGTCCGAGAGCTGGCTCGCATTGCCGGCAGTGACGAAGCGCCCGTCCTTGATCCGCTGGCCGTCCTTGAACACCGGCTTGAGGGCGGCGAGGTCCTCAAGCCGCGTCTGCGGCCGGTTGCCCTCGTCCTGCGCCAGGGTCACCTCCCGCGACTGCGTCTCGCCGGTCGCCTTGTCGGTGACGGTCATGCGGGTGGAGAACGGCACGATCTCCTCGGCGAAGCGGCCCGCCTCCTGCGCCGCCGCGGTGCGCTGCTGCGACGTCAAGGCGTAGGCGTCCTGCGCCTCGCGGCCGATGCCGTAGCGCTCCGCCACGGTCTCGGCGGTCTCGATCATCGTCATGTAGAGGGCGGGCGCATGCTCCACGAGCCAGGGATCGGCGGCGCGGAACCGGTTGATCCGGTCGTTCTGCACCAGCGAGATCGATTCGAGGCCGCCGCCGACCGCGATCGGGATCCCGTCCGTCACGATCTCCTTGGCGGCGGTGGCGATCGCCATCAGCCCCGAGGCGCATTGCCGGTCGACGCTCATGCCCGCCACGCTCGCCGGCAGGCCGGCCCGCAGGGCGGCCTGCCGGGCGATGTTCGAGCCCGTCGAGCCCTGCTGGAGGGCGGCCCCCATCACCACGTCGCCGATCTCGGCCGGGTCGATGCCGGCGCGCCTCACGGCCTCGGCGATGGCGTGGCCGCCCAGCGCCTGGGCCTGAGTGTCGTTGAAGGCACCCCGATAGGCCTTGCCGATGGGCGTGCGCGCGGTCGCGACGATGACGGCTTCCCGCATTGCCAGTCTCCTCCTGCCCGGGGCTCCGCCGCTGCGGTCCGGCCGGGCGCGTGCCGATTTATCGAGGAATGGGTATGGCGCCGCAAGGCCTCAAAACCGCCTGCCACGCCCTTGGCCGTCCTCCTCACCGCCGCGTTTTCGAAAGGGCGGCTTGCTTAATCGCCATAGAGAGCTAAGGTCCCGGCAAAACGCAAGAGATTTTGGGAGGAGCGCCCGTGTCGCTGTTCGATCTCTCCGGCCGCGTCGCCGTGGTGACGGGCTCCTCGCGCGGCATCGGCCGGGCCATCGCGGAGCGCTTGGCCGAGCACGGCGCGCGGGTGGTGGTGTCGTCCCGCAAGGAGGAGGCCTGCCGGGCCGTCGCCGACGCCATCAACGCGCGCCACGGGGACGACCGCGCCATCGTGGTCCCGGCCAGCATCTCCTCCAAGCCCGACCTGGAGCGGCTGGCGCGCCGCACCGAGGACCGGTTCGGGCGCATCGACGTGCTCGTCTGCAACGCCGCCTCCAATCCCTATTACGGGCCGATGAGCGGGATCGCCGACGAGCAGTTCCGCAAGATCCTCGACAACAACGTGGTGGCGAACCACTGGCTGATCGGCTTTGCCGCCCCGGGCATGATCGCCCGGCGGGATGGATCGATCATCATCGTGTCGTCGGTGGGGGGCCTGAAGGGCTCCGGCGTGATCGGCGCCTACAACATCTCGAAGGCTGCGGATTTCCAGCTCGCCCGCAACCTCGCGGTGGAGCTCGGACCGCACAACGTGCGGGTCAACTGCATCGCCCCGGGGCTGGTCCAGACCGACTTCGCCCGGGCCCTGTGGGAGGATCCGGCGAGCCGCGCCGCCTACACGGCGCGCACGCCGCTCGGCCGCATCGGCCAGCCGGACGAGATCGCGGGCGCCGCGGTCTTCCTCGCGAGCCCGGCCGGCACCTTCATGACCGGCCAGAGCATCGTCGTGGATGGCGGACAGACGATCACCTGAAGCCTCCCACCCCCTGCCGCCGAGACCCACCGCGAGTGCGCCGATGACCGACTCGTCCGCTGTGCCGCCCTCCTGGCCCGCCCTGTCCTTCGCCGAGGCGACCGCGCGCCTCACCGCCCCCGGCGCCCCCTTCGCGGTGAGCGAGGCGGTGATCCGGGGCGTGCCGACGCGGGTCTGGGCGGCGGCTCCCCCGACCCTGCGCGAGGTCTTCCTCGCCGGGCGCCGCCACGGCGACAAGACCTTCCTGGTCTACGAGGACGACCGGGCGAGCTTCGAGGGGTTCTCGCGCGCGGTGCTGGCGCTCAGCGCCGACCTGATCCGGGGCGGCCTGCGTCCGGGGGACCGGGTCGCGATCGCCATGCGCAACCTGCCCGAATGGCCGGTCGCCTTCTTCGCGGCCCTGCTGGCGGGGGGCGTGGCCGCCCCCCTCAACGCGTGGTGGACCGGGGCCGAACTCGAATACGCCCTGACCGATTCCGGCGCCGCGGTGGCGATCGTCGACGCCGAGCGCCTCGCGCGCATCACGGACCGGCGCGGCGCCTGCCCGGCGCTCGCGCGCGTGCTCCTCGCCCGCGCCGCGGCGCCCGGGGCCGAGAGCCTGGACGCGATCATCGGCCCCGTCGCCGCCTGGACCAGCCTCCCGGCCGGCGCGATGCCGGACATCCCGCTGGCGCCCGACGACCTCGCCACCCTGTTCTACACCTCCGGTACCACGGGCCGCCCGAAGGGGGCCATGGGCACCCATCGCAACGGGGCCTGCGGGGTGATGGCCCATCCCTATTCGGGGGCGCGGGCGGCCCTGCGCCGGGGCGAGCCGGTGCCGGTGCCCGACCCGGGAGCGCCCCAGAAGGTATCGCTGGTCTCGGTGCCGTTCTTCCACGTCACCGGCTGCTTCGCGACGCTGGTGGCGAATCTCTCGCGCGGCTCGCGCCTCGTGCTGATGCACCGCTGGGACGTCGGCCGGGCCCTTGCGCTGATCGAGCGCGAGCGCTGCACCAGCGCGGGCGGGGTGCCGACCATCGCCTGGCAGCTTCTGGAGGGCCGGGAAGCCGGGACGCACGACCTCTCGTCGCTGGAGACCATCACCTATGGCGGCGCGCCCGCCCCCGCCGAGCTGGTGCGGCGCCTGCGCGCCGCCTTCCCGCAGGCGATGCCGGCGACCGGCTGGGGCATGACCGAGACCTCCGCCACCTTCACCCACCACATGGGCGAGGATTACCTGCACCGGCCCGACAGCTGCGGCCCGCCGCTGCCGGTCTGCGAGGCGCGGATCGTCGATCCGGAGGGGCGGGCGCTGCCGCCGGGCGAGGTCGGGGAGCTGCACGTGAAGGGGCCGAACGTCGTGGCGGGCTACTGGAACCGCCCCGCCGAGACGGCGGCGGCCTTCCGGGACGGCTGGCTCGCCACCGGCGACCTCGCTCGCATGGACGCGGAGGGCTTCATCACCATCGTGGACCGCGCCCGCGACATGCTGATCCGCGGCGGCGAGAACATCTATTGCTGCGAGGTGGAGAACGCGCTCCACGAACACCCGGCGGTGGTGGACGCCGCCGTGGTGGCGATCCCGCACCCGACGCTCGGCGAGGAGCCGGGCGCGGTGGTGGCCGTGGGCCGCGGGCAGGAGGTCTCCGAGGCGGAGCTGCGGGCCTTCGTGGCGTCCCGCCTCGCGGCCTTCAAGGTGCCGGTGCGCATCCTCCTCCACGAGGAGATCCTGCCGCGCAACCCGAGCGGCAAGATCCTCAAGAGCGCGTTGCGGAAGCTGTTCTGACCCGTGGGGCGGCGGATTCGGGCTGAAATCGCGGGCGGCCCGATCCAATCTATGCCTCATACGGTTTCCGGATGATCGCTTCGCGATGCGGAAACCGGCCTCGCTCAGGCGCCGCGCGGGCTCGTGGTACGGTTTCCGAAAGTGATCTTCCGGAAACCGTATCAGAGCCACTTGCATCTGGTACCAGGGGGGACGCCGTAGGTCTCATTAACGGTGGAGCGTGCCAGTGACAGATGAGGCCCGCTTCAAGTGGGTTACGCAGGATACGCTCTACCCTCTAAGGCAGAAATGAGCGATTATGCGGCATCGGCAAGTGCAGCAGGCTTAGCCGATCTATCAAAAATTTCAAGCTTTGATGTCGATGACAGATTTCAAACCAGACTTGGCAATCTTTGGAATATCGAAGATTGATGATGGATACATCTATATAATAGAGGATAGAGGCAGATATAAAATAGGAAAGACTACGGACGCCAAGACGAGGACCAGAGCTGCGAAAACGTGGCTTCCCGACATGCGACTGATGGGCATAAAGCCTTTCTGGAACGTATCAAAAGTTGAGCGCATGCTTCATGAAGGTTTCTGCAGGGGATGGTATTATGGAGAATGGTTTGAATTCGAAGATGAGGATTATAAAGAAACACTCCTCGACGGGTTTATAGCGTTCTCCGACGAAGATAGAGATATAAACTCAGTCAATTTCATTTACTGGTTCAATGGGGAGGGGATGGCTGAGTTCAGTATCGAACGCGCGCGACAGCACCTTTCGCTGCCGAAATTTGTGAAACAAGAGTCAAATACTCAGAAAAACAAGCATGAAAAATAAAATTTCTATAAGTCGTCCCAATCATTTCCACAAATATTAGGCGCTTCAATCATGAGTATAATCAGAGGAAATATTTTTACGCATGAGCCGCAAAACCAAACGTTGAAGGCCTGGGAGCCGTTCTGGAACTGCGTTGGCATTCTGTTCCATTTTCAAAATTCCGATGTGGAAGATTGCGGTGAGGATCTTCCAGAGTGGCGTTTATATTGGGTCTCTGGCATAACTCTGCTTAGGACGATAGGTCATGTTTTGGCCAAGGTAGATGCTCTGACTTCAGGAGAACATGCTGCCGTTATATCCAAATGGTGGAAATATATAAGCGAGAATCCCGAAGAAGCGAGGATATTCTGGGATTTTATTGAGAGAGAACGCAACAACCTGGTGAAGACGTACGCCTTCGGGGCCAAATTGTCTCACAACGAAAAGGGCTACTACGTTTCATTCGAGAATGGCGAAGATGCATTTCAGCTTTTTCGCGAGGCGGTGTATTGGTGGCGACAAGAACTGACTAACATTGAGAATTCGATTACGAGCGCAAATTCACAATAATAGGCATTAAAAATAGATCAGACATGGGATTTAGATCAAAAATTGAATAGTGTTTACTCTGTTTTATTATAGATAATTTGTTCATGAAGACCGATTTATTCCGCCGGAAAACCGCTTTTACTTCGCCACAAACAGCATTGAAAATGTCATCACAAGCGCGATTAGGACAATCTTCATCATCACTTCGGCAGCGGAGCACGGCGGACACCTCCCGCAGTACCCGCAGTACCCGGGACTTTAGCGCCGTCATGTCCCTTGAAGGAAGGCATGCGCTTCAGCCCCGGATCCAGCCGGTTGTACTGAGTGGAGCGCCTACATCGGCTCCGCGCCGCGGCCCATCGCGGCGACGCCGGTGCGGGAGATCTCCACGAGGCCGATCTCCGACATCAGCCGGATGAAGCGCTCGATCTCGTCGGTCGCGCCGGTGAGTTCGAACACGAAGGAGTTCAGCGTCGCGTCGAGGATGCGGGCGCCGAAGGCCGAGGCGAGGCGCATCGCCTCGACCCGGTGCTCGCCCTTCCCCACCACCTTCAGGAGGCACATCTCCCGCTCCAGGGAATCGCCCTGGAGCGTCAGGTCCACCACCCGGTGCACGGGCACCAGCCGGTCGAGCTGCGCCTTGATCTGGTCGATCACCGCGTTGGTGCCCGTGGTCACGATGGTGATGCGCGAGAGGTGCTGGCTGTGCTCGGTCTCCGAGACGGTCAGGCTCTCGATGTTGTAGCCGCGGCCCGAGAACAGCCCGGCGATGCGGGCGAGCACGCCCGGCTCGTTGTCGACGATCACCGCGAGCGTGCGGCGGACGGCCGGCTCGACCCGGACCGGTTCGGGGTAGTGGGTGTTCATGGCGTTCATCGCTCTTCCCCGCGGTCCTCAGACCAGAACCTTGCCTTCCTCGCTGATCACGTCGCCCAGATCCGCGCCCGTCTCGCCGAGATAGTCCGACAGCAGCATCTCGTTGTGGGCCTTGCCGGACGGGATCATCGGGAAGCAGTTCTCGGTCTTGTCGACGATGCAGTCGAAGATCACCGGGCCGTCGTAATCCAGCATCTCCTGGATCGCCGCGTCGAGGTCGCCCGGCTTCTCGCAACGGATGCCCTTGGCGCCGTAGGCCTCGGCCAGCTTCACGAAGTCCGGCAGGCTCGCCGAGTAGCTCTCGGAGTAGCGCGAGCCGTGCAGCAATTGCTGCCACTGCCGCACCATGCCCATGTACTCGTTGTTCAGGATGAAGATCTTGACCGGCAGGCGGTACTGCACCGCGGTCGACATCTCCTGGATGTTCATCAGGATCGAGGCCTCGCCGGCGATGTCGATCACCAGCGCATCCGGATGGGCGAGCTGGGTGCCGACCGCGGCCGGCAGGCCGTAGCCCATGGTGCCGAGGCCGCCGGAGGTCATCCAGCGGTTCGGCTCCTCGAACTTGTAGTACTGGGCCGCCCACATCTGGTGCTGGCCGACCTCGGTGGTGACGTAGGTCTCGCGGGCCTTGGTCGCCTCGTAGAGGCGCTGGACCGCGTATTGCGGCTTGATGGTCGTGCCCGAGGGCCAGTAGCCGAGGCACTCGCGCGCCTTCCAGCCGTTGATCTTCGAGAGCCACTCGGTGAGCCGGCCCTTGTCCGGCTCCGGCGTCAGCGCCCGCCACGCCTTCAGCATGTCGCCGAGCACCGAGGCGCAGTCGCCCAGGATGCCGACATCGGCCTTGACGTTCTTGTTGATCGAGGAGGCGTCGATGTCGACGTGGATCTTCTTCGAGAACGGCGAGAACGCGTCGAGGCGCCCGGTGATGCGGTCGTCGAAGCGCGCGCCGATGCAGATCATCACGTCGCATTCGTGCATCGCGAGGTTGGCCTCGTAGGTCCCGTGCATGCCGAGCATGCCGAGGAACTGCGGGTCCGATCCCGGATAGGCCCCGAGCCCCATCAGCGTCGAGGTGATCGGGAAGCCGGTGGCGCGCACCAATTCGCGCAGCAGCCGCGAGGCCTCCGGCCCCGAATTGATGACGCCGCCGCCGGTGTAGAAGACCGGACGCCGGGCCCCCGCCATCAGGGCGACCGCCGCGCGGATCTTGTCCTGATCGCCGTGGACCTGCGGCCGGTAGGTCTTGTGGCCGTTATCGGCCGGGCGGCGGTAGAGGCCGCTCGCGAACTGGATGTCCTTCGGCAGGTCGATGACCACGGGGCCGGGACGCCCGTGCGAGGCGACGTAGAAGGCCTCGTGCAGGATGCGCGGCAGGTCGTCGATCGATTTGACGAGGTAGTTGTGCTTCGTGCAGCTGCGGGTGATGCCGACCGTGTCGCATTCCTGGAACGCGTCGGAGCCGATCAGGTGCGTCGGAACCTGGCCGGTGATGCAGACGAGCGGGATCGAGTCGAGCAGCGCGTCGGTGAGGCCGGTGATCGCGTTGGTGGCGCCGGGGCCCGAGGTGACGAGGACGCAGCCGACCTTGCCGGAGGAGCGCGCATAGCCCTCGGCGGCGTGCACCGCGCCCTGCTCGTGGCGGACGAGGATGTGCTTGACCGCGTCCTGGTGGAACAGCGCGTCGTAGATCGGCAGCACCGCGCCGCCCGGATAGCCGAACAGCGTGTCGACGCCCTGATCCTGCAGCGCCCGGATCACCATCTCGGCGCCGGTCATGACCTCGCCTGCACTCATCGTCTGTCTCCCTTGCACCGGTCTCGTCGTGCAGCGGTTCGTTCAGGCAACAAAAAAGGGCCCCGAAGGACCCTGCATGCGCCACCGCCGGGCTTACGGGCTATCTCAAGCCCGCCCCGTCCGTGGCGCCCACCTTACAATAAGAACCGCGCGCATCTCGCGTCGAACCCATTCCCGAAAAGTGGCGGGGACCCTACGCGCCGCGCCCCCGACGGTCAACCATGATTCCGGCCCGTTCCGGCCCCGCGCGGCCTTCGACTTTCGGGGCAGCCGGCGGGCGGTGGTTGGGATTCCGGCCATCCTCCCCTATCTGGGCCGCAGGCTCCTCGTTCACACGGATCCGACACGATGGCGCGGGCAGCGGCCTTCCTGACGGTCGACGTCGCCGGCACCGCCTGCGCGGTGCCGCGCGAGGCCGTGCGCGAGATCCTGCCCCTGCCCCGCCTGTGGCGCCCGCCCGGGGTGCCGGCGGCGCTCGCCGGCTTCTTCAATCTCGGCGGCGCCGCGGTGCCGGTCATCGACCTCGCCGCCCTGTTCGGCCTGCCGGCGGAGGCCGGCCGGCCGATGGTCTACCGCCACCTTCTCATGCTCGGGGCGGAGGCGCCCCTCGCCCTCCTGGTCGACCGGGTCAGCGATCTCGTCACCGTGGCGCCCGATGCGGTGAACCCGGTGGCGCCGGGCACGGCGCTCAACGGCTGCGTGGCCGCGGAGGTGCGGGTGGGCGAGCGCCTGCTCCACGGCCTCGACATCCGCCGGATCCTGCTCGCCGAGGAGCGCGAACGCCTGGACGCCCAGACCCGCGCCGCGCAGGCCCGCCTCGCCGAATGGGCAGCCTGATCCCGCGGGCGCCGACGGACGATCCGGCCTTCGCGGCGCTGAAGGCGGCGATCGTCGCGCGCACCGGCCACCACTACTACGCCGACAAGGACGACCTGCTGTGGGACCGGCTGCGGCCGCGGCTGCGCTCGGCCGCGATCCCGGATGCGGGCGCCTACCTCGCGCTGCTGCGGGAATCCGAGGCCGAGTGGGAGGCCCTCGAAGCCGCGATCACCATCGGCGAGACCTTCTTCTTCCGCTACGCGGAGCAGTTCGCGGCCCTGCGCCGGACCATCCTGCCCGAGCGCATCGCGGCGCGGGGGGCCGAGCGGCGCCTGCGCATCTGGAGCGCGGGCTGCTCGACGGGTCCCGAGACCTACTCGCTCGCGATCCTGCTGCACGAACTCCTCGGGGAGGATCTGCCGACGTGGCGTGTCGCGCTCACCGGCACCGACATCAACCGCGACGTGCTCGCGGTGGCGCGCAAGGCCGAGTACGGCGTCTGGGCCCTGCGCAGCCTGTCCGCCGAGGACCGGGCGCGCTACTTCCGGCCGGGCACCCGCGAGAGCACCTTCGCGCTGCGGCCGGAATTCCGCGGGCTTGCCCGCTTCGAACCGCAGAACCTGCTCCATCTCGTGGGCGGCACCGCCTCGCTCGCCTTCACCGACTACGACCTCATCCTGTGCCGCAACGTCCTGATCTACTTCCATCCCGACACGGTGACGGCGGTGGTGCGCGCTCTGGCGAGCCGGCTGCGCCCCGGGGGCTGGCTGCTGCTCGGCCATGCGGAGCCCAATCCGGCCTTCGCCGAGATCCTGCGCCCGGTGAGCCTGCCGGGCACCGCCGCCTACCGGCGCCAGGAGGCCGAAGAGGCCGAAGAGGCCGAGGCGGCGGCGCCCGTGCCGCCCGAACCGGCCGCGCCGGCCCCCCCGCCGCTCCGGCCGGTCCGGGCGCGCACCCGCCCGCTTCTCCCCCCGCGGCGGCCGCTCCCGGCGGAACCGCCGCCGGCCCCGGATCCGGACCGGCTCGCCACCGTGCGGGACCTTGCCGATGCGGGTGACCTCGATGCGAGCTGGCGGGCCTGCCGCGCCGCCCTCCAGGCGGATCCGACGGATGCGCGCCTGCGCTTCTACGAGGGGCTGCTCGCCCGGGCGCGGGCGCGGCCCGACGAGGCCGAGCGCGCCTTCCGCGGCGCGGTCTACCTCGATAAAGGCTTCGTGATGGCCCATTACCATCTCGGCCTCACGCTGATCGCCGCCGGCCGGGCCGAGGCCGGACGCCGGGCGATCGCCAACGCCCTGCGGCTCGCCGCCGCCCTCGCCCCCGAGGCTCCCCTGGCGGAGGGCGACGGGCTGACCGCCGCGCGCCTGGCGGATGCGGCGCAGCCCCTGCTCGGCGCGGTGACGGCGTGACCGGCACGCTCCCCGCGCCCGCCGGCCCCACCCGGCCGGACGCCGAATCGGCCCTCGGGGCCGCCCGGATCGAGGCGCTCCTCGACGCGCGCAGCCGCGCGCTGGCGGAGCGCGGCCGGGCTCCCGCCGAGGCCCGCGCGCGGCGCCGGGTTCTCCTCTGCCGCATCGGGGCGGAGCGGGTCGGCCTGCCCCTCGACGCCGTGGCGGAGGTGGCGCCCTACCGTCCCTGCACGCCGGTGCCCGGAGCCCCGCCCGCCCTCATCGGGCTCTCCGGCCGGGGCGGCGCGCTGCTCAGCGTCCTCGATCTCGCCACCGCCCTGGCGCTGCCGGCCCCGGCCGCGGACGCTCCGGCCCATCTCGTCGTCCTGCGTCGGGACAACCCGCGCATCGGCCTGCGCGTCGAGCGGGCGCTCGCGGTGCTGGACGCCCTCGTCGATGACGGCCCCGCGCCGCCGGGGCGGCCCGTCGCGGGTCATGCCCGGGCGGATGCGGAGGATGCGGAGGGCTTCGCCCTCCTCGACCTGCGCGCCCTGCTGCAACCCTTCCTCGGCATCGCGCCGAGAGCCTGACCTCTCTCCTCGGAGCCTGTGACCAGCGTGTCGATCTCGATCGGGAACCGCATCCTCCTCGGCTTCACCGCCGTCATCCTGGTGATCGTGGCGCTCGGCCTCTACGCGCTCGCCCAGATCGGCGACGTGCGCCGCTCCACCGACCTCATCGTCAGCCGCGACCTCGCGGTGATGCACCAGCTCGAGGCCATCCGCGAGGGCCAGCGCCGGATGAGCGACCTGCGCGACGAGGCCACCACCCGCTACTTCCTGCGCGCCCTCAACAAGGAGGTGCCGGCCAAGGAGGAGCCGGCGATCGGCTGGCGCCGGGCCGCCGCGGCCACCGAGACCGCGCTCGCGGGCACCATCACCAACGTGAACGAGTACCGCGCCCAGTCCCTGTCGGCGGACCGCGCCGCCGCGTGGCAGCGCATCGGCGAGATCCTGACCGCCGCGGGCGTGGAGCTGCGCAGCATCCGCACCGCCACCGAGCGGCAGTTCCAGGCCCTCGACGCCAACGACCTCGGCACCGTCCAGAGCACCGAGGCGAGCCTCGATCAGACCCAGGACAGCTTCGTGCGCACTATGACCTCGGCGCGCGACGCCCTCGACGAGGCGATCGCGGCCGGCCAGCGCCGCATCGGCGCGGTCTACGAGGAGAGCCGCATCTCGACCATCGTGGCGCTCGCCACCTGCGTGGCGATGGCGCTGGTGATCACCGGGCTCATCCGGCGCTCGGTGTCGCGGCCCCTCGAGGCCGTGATGGCCTTCGTCGGGCGGATCGGCGAGGGCGACCTCACCGGGCGCATCGCCGATGACAGCCGCGACGAGTTCGGCCGGCTCGGCGTGGTGCTGAACCAGATGGTGGAAGGCCTGCGCCAGCTCGCGAGCCAGAACCGGGCGGCCACCGCCAACCTCAACGCGGCGGCGGCCGAGATCCGCGCCTCGGCCCAGGAGCAGGCGGCGAGCGTCGAGGAGCAGTTCGCCGCCGTGCAGGAGACCGCCGCCACGGTGGACGAGATCACCCATGCGGGCGCCCAGATCGGCAAGCGCGCCCAGGAGGTGATCGCCACCGCCCAGGCCACCGCCCAGACCTCCCAGGCCGGCCTGCGCGCCGTCGACGAGACCGCCCGGGCCATGGACGCCATCCGCGAGCAGAGCGAGGCGGTGGCGACCAACATCGTCTCCTTGAGCGAGAAGACCCAGGCGATCGGCGAGATCATCGCCACGGTGAACGACGTCTCGGAGCGCACGCATCTCCTCGCCCTCAACGCCGCCATCGAGGCGGCGGCGGCGGGGGAATCCGGCCGCAGCTTCGCGGTGGTGGCCGCCGAGATGAAGGCGCTCGCCGACCAGGCCAAGGAGGCGACCGCCCAGGTGCGGGCGATCCTCGGCGACATCCAGCGGGGCATCAATTCCTCGGTGATGCTGACCGAGGAGGCGGTGAAGCGGGTGGCCCTCGGCAAGGAGCGCTCCGACACCACCCATGCCACGATCGAGGAGATCACCGCCCGGGTGCAGGAGAGCGTGCAGACCTTCCAGCAGATCGTCGCCTCGACGAACCAGCAGCAGCTCGGCATCGAGCAGGTGATGGGCGCCCTCCAGAACATCCGGCAGGCGAGCCAGCAGACCGCCGCCGGCACCCGGCAGGTGGAGACCGCGGCGACGAATCTCAGCGAACTCGCGACCGCGCTGACGGCGCTGGCCGAGCGGTACCGGCTGTGAGGGCCATGGCCTGAGGAGCCGCCCGGATGGACATTCGCGCCATGCTGCTCGCGGCCTTCGAGGCCGAGCACCGGGAGCATCTCGGGGCGATCCGGGCCGCGCTCGCCGCCGCCCGGGAGGGGCGCGGCCCGGACTGGAACGACGTCTTCCGCCGCGCCCACAGCCTGAAGGGGGCGGCCCGCGCCGTCGACCTGCCGGCGATCGAGGAGATCGCCCACCGGCTGGAGACCCTGTTCGACCGCATCGTCGAGGGCGCGCATCCCCTCGACGCGGCCACGCTCGCCGCCGTGACCCTCGCCCTCGACCGGATCGAGGGCATGGTGGCGAACCTCGCGGCCACCCCCGAGCCATCCCTGCCCGAGGACGCCGCGGCCGCGCTCGACCGCTGTCTCGGCGCCGCCCCCGCAGCGCCGGACGCGCCGCCCGTTCCGCCGCCCGCCGAGCCCGCAGCGCCGGCCGCGCCGGAGCCGTCGGCCGAGCCGGCCGTCTCGGTCCTGCGCATCGCCAGCGACGACGTCGAGCGCCTGTCGCGGGCGGTGCACGGCCTCACCCTGGCGCTCCAGAGCCAGGACGAGGTCGGCGGCGCGCTCACCGGTCTCGAGGCCGAGAGCCGCGGCCTGCGGCGCACCGCCGACGCCCTGCGCGACCGCTCCGGCGAGGTGGCGGCCCTGGCCCGCCGCCTGCGCGAGGCGGGTGATCCAGGGGCCGGGCTCCTCGACGCGGCCCTCGACCTCGTCCGCCGGCTCGACGGCGAGATGCGGGCGATGGTCCGGGGCGTCTCGGCGCTCGCGCGCAACCAGCACCGCGGCGCCCTCACCATCGAGGCGGCCGCCCGCCGCCTGCGGGAGGATGCCGACCGGCTGCTCCTCGTCCCCGCCGAGACGGTGTTCGGCGGCTACGGGCGGATGGTGCGCGAGATCGCCCGCGAGGCCGGCCTGCCGGTCGAGGTGAAGCTGCAGGGCCTCGACCTGCCGGTGGATCGCGGCCTGCTCCAGGCCCTCAAGGATCCGGTGCTGCACCTCCTGCGCAACGCCGTGAGCCACGGGGCCGAGCCGCCCGAGGAGCGCCGCGCCAAGGGCAAGCCCGAGGCGCTCACCGTCACCCTGACGGTGGCGGCGCGCGGGGGCGACCTCGTGCTCAGCGTGCGCGACGACGGGCGCGGCCCCGACATCCCCCGCATCGTCGAGACCGCCCGCCGGCAGGGGCTGGTCGCCCCCGACGCCAAGCTCACCACCCGCGAGGCCCTCGGCCTCGTCTTCGCGCCGGGCTTCTCCACCGCCGGCAAGGTCGACCGCCTGTCGGGACGCGGGGTCGGGCTCTCGGTGGTGGCGGAGGCGGCCGCGCACCTGCGCGGGCGGGCGCGGCTGCGCCGGGTCCAGCCCGCCGGGGCCGAGGTGCTGGTCATCGTGCCGCTCTCCGCGGCCCGCCGCCCGCTCCTCCTCGTCGAGGCGGAGGGCCAGGTCTACGGCCTGCCGGGAAGCGCCGCGGCGCGGCTCGTGCGGCTGCCCGCCGCCGGGATCGTGCCCGTCGCCGGGGTGCCCTCGGCCCGCCTCGTGGTGGACGGCCGCGAGGCGACGGTGCCGGTGGTGCCGCTCTCCGGGCTGCTGGGCGGCGGCGCCGCGCTTCCGGTGGAGGACGGGCTGGTGCGGGCGGTGCTCCTGCGCAGCGGCAGCGATCTCTGCCTCGCGGCGGTGGACCGTCTGGTCGACGTGCGCGCGAGCCTCGTCGGGCCGGCGCCGCCGATCGGGGCCGAATCCGGGCTGTTCTCCGGCACGGTGCTCCTCTCCGAGGAGACCCCCGCCCTCGTCCTCGACCCCGCCGGCCTCGTCGCGCGGGCGGCGGAGACCTCCGGCCGCGTCGCCGCCCCGGCCGCCCCCGCGGCGCAGGGCGCGCGCCGGCGGCGCCCGACCATCCTGGTGGTCGACGATTCCATCACCACCCGGACCCTGGAGAAGAGCATCCTGGAGGCGCAGGGCTACCGGGTCTTCGTCTGCGTCGACGGCCAGGACGGGCTCGACCGCCTGCGCCGCGACGGCGCCGAGGTCGATCTCGTGGTGGCGGATGTCGAGATGCCGCGGCTCGACGGGTTCGGGCTGCTCCAGGCCATCAAGGCGGACCCGGCCTTGACGCGCCTGCCGGTTATCCTGATGACCTCCCGCGGCGACCCCGCGGATATCCGTCGCGGCCTCGATCTCGGCGCGGATGCCTACATCACCAAGCAGAAGTTCGACCAACGCGAGCTTCTCGATACGATCGGTCAGCTGCTGTGAGCGCCTCCGCCCGCCTCTCTCCTCTGCCCCGATACGGTGATGGCCCGGCCCGCACGGCCAGCCCCGCCGCAGCCGGGAGCGCCCCATGACCGCCCCCATCCGCGTGATGCTGGTCGAGGATTCCCTCGTCGTCCGCCAGCTCCTCGCCCACATCGTCAGCCGCGACCCGCGCCTCGCCCTGGTGGCCGCGGTCCCCTCCGGCGAGGAGGCCCTGCGGGAGATCCACCGCGTCCAGCCGGACGTGATCTCCATGGACATCCGGCTGCCCGGCATCGACGGGCTGGAGACCACCCGGCGGATCATGGCCGAGCGGCCGACGCCCATCGTGGTCATCGCGGACGCGGTCGAGGATTCCTCGCTGAAGATCTCCATGAACGCGCTCCGGGCCGGGGCGCTCAGCGTGGTCGAGAAGCCGGTCGGCACCGGGCACCGGGCCTACGCGGCGGTGGCGGACCAGATCTGCACGCAGCTGCGCATCATGAGCGAGGTGCCGGTGATCCGCCGCCGGGCGATCGGCGCCGAGCGCGAGCGCCCCGCCCTCCCCGATCCACCCGCCCGGGAGGGCGCCGGCACCCCGCCGAGCCTCGTGGCGGTGGCCGCCTCGACGGGCGGGCCCCCCGCCTTCGCGCGGCTCCTCGGGGCGCTCCCGGCCGACTTCCCGGCGCCGATCCTCCTCGTCCAGCACATGGGCGCGGCCTTCATGGACGGCTTCGCGACCTGGCTGAACGGGGTCGTGCCCCTCGCCGTCGCGGTGGCGCAGGACGGCGCACGGCCGCTGCCCGGCCGCGTCTACGTGGCGCCCGGCAACCGCCACCTCGAACTCGGCCCCGGCGGCCTCCTCGCGCTGTCGGACGCGCCGCCGGTCGGCAGCCAGCGGCCCTCCGCCACCACGCTGTTCCGCTCGGTGGCGCGCCAGGCCGGGCCGCGGGCGCTCGGCATCCTGCTCACCGGCATGGGCGAGGATGGGGCGGCGGGGCTCCTCGACATGCGGCTCGCGGGGGCCTTCACCATCGCCGAGCACGAGAGTTCCGCGGTCGTCTACGGCATGCCGGCCGCGGCGGTGCGCCTGAAGGCGGCCGAATCGGTCCTGCCCCTCGACCTGATCGCCCCGCGCCTCCTGCGGGCGGTGCAGCCCGGGACGTTCCGATGAGCCTCGCCCCCCCGGAGGCCGCACCGGCCCGGATCCTCCTCGTGGAGGATTCCGAGACCCAGGCGCTGCAGCTGCGGCTTCTCCTCGAGGCGAGCGGCTTTTCGGTGACGCGCTGCGCCACCGCCGAGGCCGCGCTCGACGCCCTGAACGAGGGCCTGCCCGACCTCGTGGTGGCGGATTACCACCTGCCCGGCATCAACGGCGACGAACTCACGCGGCAGATCCGCCTCTCCCTGCGCACCCGCGCGACGCCGGTGCTGATGCTCACCGAGGCGCAGGGCCGCGACCTGGAGCGCCAGGGGCTGCAGAGCGGCGCCGACGCCTACGTGCCGAAATCCGCCGACCGGGATCTCCTGGTGCTGCGCATCCGCGCGCTCCTGCGCGAACGCGGGCAGAGCGGCCCGCAGGAGGCCGGCCAGGGCGGGGCCTTCCGCCGCGCGCGCCTCCTCGTCGTCGACGCGAGCGCCACCTACCGGGCCTATCTGGCCGGCCTGTTCGGCCAGGAGGGCCACGCAGTGATGGCGGCGGACGGGCCGGACCAGGCGCTCGCCGCCCTCGACGCGCCGGGGGCGGCCTTCGACTGCGTGACGGTGGACCTGCTCTCCCCGGCCTACGACGCCATCGCCCTGTGCCGCCGCATCGCGGCCCTGCGCGGCGGGCCGGGCGGGAGCGCCGGCTTCTACCTCGTGGGCATCGGCAGCGCCGCGGCCTCGGGCAAGGACATGCTGGTCCAGGCCTTCGCGGCGGGGGTCGACGACGTGGTGCCGAAGGGCGCCGAGGGGGAGGTCCTGGCGATCCGCGTGCGCACCCTGGTGCGCCGCAAGCTCCTGGAGGAGGACAACCGCCGCGTCGCCGACGAGCTGCGCCAGCACGAGCGCGCGGTGGAGCGGGCCCAGGCCGAGGCCGCGGCGGCGGAGGCCAAGGCCGCGCTGGCGGGCGCCCTCGAACAGGCCAACCGCGACCTCGCCGACGCCAACCGCCAGCTCAAGGACGCGCAGGCGAAGCTCGTCCAGGCCGCCAAGATGGCCTCGCTCGGCGAACTCGTCGCGGGGATCGCCCACGAGATCAACAACCCGCTCGCCTTCATCCTCGCCCACCAGGGCACGGTGGAGCGCCTGATCGGCGAGGTGGCGGCCGGGACCGGGGACCTGCCCGAGCCGGCGCGCCGGGCGCTGGCCAAGGCCCAGGACCGGATCGGCTCCATGCGGCTCGGCCTCGCCCGCATCCAGGACCTCGTCGTGAACCTGCGCAAGTTCTCGCGCCTCGACGAGGGCGAGCTGCGCTCCGTCAACGTGCCGGAGGCGATCGAGACCGTGCTGGCGCTGGTCCAGCACAAGCTCGGCAGCCGCATCACCGTCGAGCGTCGCCTCGCGGGGGAGCCGGAGATCTGCTGCACCCCGGCGCTCCTCAACCAAGTGGTCATGAACGTGATCGGCAACGCCGCGGACGCGATTCCCGGCGACGGCCGGATCACCGTCGAGACCCTGAGCGAGGGCGACAACGACGTCATCCGCATCAGCGACACCGGCCCGGGCGTGCCCGAGGACCTGCGCGAGCGGATCTTCGAACCCTTCTTCACCACGAAGCCGGTCGGGTCCGGAACCGGGCTCGGCCTCGCCATTGCGTACAGCGTGGTCCAGGCGCATAGCGGCACTATCTCGGTCGAGACGGCGCCCGGTGGCGGCGCGTGCTTCGTGATCAGCATCCCGCGGCGGGCCGCATGATCGCGGGCGAGGCGAAGCATCGGATGGGCATGGAGACGAGCGCGGCGCGGGCCACGATCCTCGCGGTCGACGACGAACCGGACATTCTCGTCGCCCTCGAGGATCTGCTCGAGGACGAGTACCGGGTTCTGACCGCCAGCCGCCCGGACGAGGCGCTCGCCCTGCTGGCCGCCGAGCCGGACGTGGCGGTGATCGTGTCGGACCAGCGCATGCCGGGCATGACCGGCGACGCGCTGCTCACCCGCGCCCGCATCATCAGCGACGCGCAGGCCATCCTCCTCACCGGCTACGCCGATCTCTCGGCGGTGACCTCGGCGCTCAACCGCGGCGGCATCACCGGCTACGTCACCAAGCCCTGGGACCCGGCCCTGCTGCGCGGGGCCATCCGGGCGGCCTTCGAGCGCCACCGTCTCGCGCGCGACCTCGCCACCGAGCGCGCGCTCCTGCGCGGCCTCCTCGACCATGCGGGCGACGCCATCGCCTTCAAGGACGCGGCGGGGCGCTTCGTGCGCGTCAACGCCGCCAAGGCGGCCCGGCTCGGCGCACCTGTCGAGGCGTGCCTCGGGCGGCCGGAGAGCGACTTCCTGCCGCCCGAGGCGGCCGCTTCGATCGCGGCTGCCGACCGGGCCGCGATCGCGGGCGGACAGCCCGTCGAGGCCACCGTGACGGCCGGCCCCGACGCCGCCCCGACCTGGACGCAGGTGACGCGCGTGCCGATCCGCGACGCGGCCGGCGCCATCGTGCATCTCGCCACGATCGAGCGCGACGTCACCGAGCAGAAGCAGCTCGAAGCGCGCCTGCGGCAGGCCGACAAGATGCAGGCGCTCGGCACGCTCGCGGGCGGCGTGGCGCACGACTTCAACAATCTCCTGACCGCGATCCTGGGGAGCCTGGAACTGGCGCTGCCGAAGGTCGCGGGCGATGCCCGGCTGTCGCGGCTGCTGACCAACGCCTCCCACGCTGCCCAGCGCGGCGCGGCCCTGACCAAGCGCCTCCTGAGCTTCAGCCGTCAGCGGGAATTGCAGGCGCGCGTGGTCGATCTCAACGGCGTGATCCGCGGCATGAACGACCTGCTCGGGCGCAGCCTCGGCGGCTTCGTGCAGGTCGACCACGACCTCGATCCCGGTCTGTGGCCGGCCCGCGTGGATCCCGAGCAGCTCGAACTGGCGATCCTCAACCTCTGCATCAACGGCCGCGACGCGATGCCGGACGGGGGCGTGGTGACGCTCTCGAGCCGCAACGTCGTCGTGACGGGCAGCCCCGACCCCGACCTGCCGGACGGCGACTACGCGGTGATCGCCATCGCCGATACCGGCACCGGCATCCCGCCCGAGATCCTGAGCCGGGTGTTCGAGCCCTTCTTCACCACCAAGGCGCAGGGCCAGGGCACCGGGCTCGGCCTCGCCATGGTGTTCAGCCTGCTCCAGCAATCCGGCGGCACGATCCGCATCCACAGCGAGGTCGGCCGCGGCACCCGGGTGGAGCTCTACCTGCCGCGCTCGCACGAGCCCCTCGCCGTCGCGGAGAGCGAGGGCGCGGACGCCGTGCCGGCGCGCCGCCACCGGGCCCGCATCCTGGTGGTCGACGACGACCCGCAGGTGCGCCACGTCACCGCCTCCTTCCTGAGCGGCTTCGGCCACGACGCCATCGAGGTTCCGGGCGCCGAGGCGGCCCTGGTCCGGCTGGAGGCCGAGCCCTTCGACCTCGTGGTCGCCGACCTCGCGATGCCGGGCATGAGCGGGCTCGACCTCGCCGACGTGGTGCGGGAGCGCTGGCCCGCCCTCCCCTTCCTGATCGTGACCGGCCACGCGGAGGCCGCCCGCATCCCGCACGCTTATTCGGTGCTGGAGAAGCCGTTCCCGTCGACGGAACTGGGCGCGCGGGTGGCGACGCTGCTGACGGAGGGAGCGGAGCGGGGGTGAGGCGTCCAGGTCGGGCACCGATCCCCGGCAGAGCCCTCCCAAGGGGTCATGTCCGCCGCCCGCAGGAGCGGTCGGCGGGGCTGCGGACGCTGCACCGGGCGACGGCCATCAGGCTTGCCGCATTCGTTCGTTCTGAGCATCGGCACGCCAATACAATGCCTCGCCGAGACCATCCGACTGCATAGCCGGCCGAGACAAAAAGATCTCACACTCGTGACAAAGCTATTCGTTGTTCGCTGAGCTTGTCACATGACGGCTTCAGCACGTCCGCCGGTATTGACGAACGTTAGAATTTATGCTCCACAATCGCACGGTTTTTCAAGCAAATGCAGCTTCTAGTATGAACAGGCCTGACCTGACCGACGGCATCTGCGATCCCGACGTGTATCGCACACCATGCATCATGGTGTACGAAGATGAGGCGAGAGACATCGCGCAATGCCTGAGCGGGGAGGTCGTTCTCATCGAGATCCCGAACATTTCGACGGGAGAAATCGTGTCGGAATTAGTAGATACCCAATCCGGCAGCGCGATCTCACCCCTGTCCTGCATCGCAGGAGTTTTGACGCAGCACGAAGATCGAATCGAAGATCTGCTTCATGTTCGCGAAGGATTGCGCAAGTTCGGCTTCACTCACTTGCCAGAGCCGCGGCTTGTTCCGGCACGCCATACATCAGCGCAAAACGTCAACATCAATATTGTTTCTCTTGATACAACGCTCGCACAATCCTCACTGATCACAAGTTTATCTCGACAGCTCGCCCAGCTTCGCAAACATTGCGAGGAGCTGCAAAATCGATACCATGATCTTGAGATCTATCTCGATCGGCAGCAGCTGCAACCGTTCGACGCCGTCTTCCAAGCCGAGCCGATGCCGGAAGCCGGCAAGGAGGTCGTCGACATCGCGAATCTCGGGATGGTGGGTCAGATCCTGCCGGTGTCCAGCCGAGGCATCATCGGGGTTTCGCTCTATATTGCCCAGGCCGGTTCGACGTCCGACAATCTGACGCTCGTCCTGCGCGCGATGGAGAGCGATCAGGTTCTCGGGCGCTGGACCGTCCCCGGGCGCAGCCTCAAACTCGGGTGGAACACGTTCGGTCTCGAACGCTCTCTCGGTGGATTGCGGAGAACCGTCCGCCTGGAACTTCACTATTCCGGCGAAGGCACAGCTCCGCAGATCGGGTTGTCGGAAATTCAGCCAATCGAGCGATATCGTCTCACGGCCCTGGATACCGGGAGCCCGATCGCGAACCGGCACCTCGCCTTGATCGTGTGGGCGGGCCTGCCCGGCATGATGAGCCCTGACTGGATCAATAGCGTCAAACGCGGCAGCTTGCGCGAGCGGCAGATCAAAGCGGATACGTTACTTCACGCACAAATCCGCACGTCAGGCTCCAGATTCAATCAGATCAACAAGTCAGACGTCACCCAATCCAGCATCTCCGCCCAAATTCACGAGAACGACAGCCTGTCTATCGTCATTCCTCGTGCGCTTCGCCCCAACACGGTTCGCGTTTCTGCTCAGGTAAGCCTGACTTCCTCAGCCCCTTGCACTGCAACAGTCCAATTACGAGCGGCGCTCACACACTCGATCGACGATGCGGAAGCGAGATCATTGAACAGCGGCCAGATCGAATCGTCAGAGATACTCACAATTTCTTCGGACGAGACAGTGTATCTGAATATTTATATAGCGGAAGAAAATTTTGAATCCGGAAATATTCTGATTTCGTCCAAGATGTTGCGCGGCGATGTCGGCAGCGCGCACCTCGTGGTTCGCGGACTCACGGTCATGGAGCAGAGCAAAGCATGATTTCGACGTATTTTTATTGATCGGCAGACGAGTAAAGGTTATTCCATGTCGCCTCCATTGAGCATGAAGTTCGATTACAAAGCCGCTATTATCATTCCGGTTTTTAAACATTCCGTTCTGGTCTCAGAGGCAATCGACTCTGCGCTCGCGCAGGATGCACCGTACAAGATCGCCATCGTGCTCGTCGATGACGGCTGCCCATTCGACGAGACTCATCAGGTTTGCAAATCTTTCTCTTACGCATACAGGAATATATACTACATCAGGAAATCGAATGGCGGGCTCAGCTCCGCCCGCAATGCCGGTATCGAGTACACATTGAGCCATCTTGCCAATGTGGAATTCATTTATTTCCTCGACTCCGACAATCGCATTAATCCGAGTACGATTCGCTCCACAGTCGATCTCCTCATCTCCAACGCCGCGGCTGATTGGGTTTATCCAAACATCGACAAAATGGGCATTGAGTGGAGCGGGAACTATGCGGGATCATATTCGAAGTTAAGACACGTCGTCTACGATAATATCTGCGAGGCAGGCAGTCTCATTAGCCGTCGGATCGTCGATGCCGGTGTGCGGTTCGATGAGAAGATGAAGGCGGGCTACGAAGACTGGGATTTTTGGTTGCAATGCCTGGACCTGGGCTTCAGGGGCATCAACGCTCCGCATTTCGGCTTGGACTATCGCCAGCGGGCGGAGAGCATGGTTCGAGACTCGAACCGGCAACGCGAAGCAATCTTAGATTATATCCGCAACAAACATAAGAAACTCTTTTCCAGCGGTGATTTACTGGCAACGGAACACGAGGAGGATCCTCGTTACTTATGTGTTTTCGCGGACGATCTTAGCTGCTCGAGCTTTACCGATCCGCGCAAGGCAGACGCTGTTCAAGCTCTCTCGGACTACACACAGGCTCACTGGCGCGCCGTCACAGAGCCCGACACGTTCCAAGTACCTCCTTTCGTTTTCTGGATGTCGCGGCGCGGCTTTGACTTACTGCGTCGCTCTGGGCTCGCCAATTCGGTCTTCTTGGAGGCAGAAAGGCTCTCCGGATACTATAATTTTGTGAGATTAAACATTGAGCTTACAAAGAATGTATATGGAATTGAAATAAATCCACTCAATAGGCTGCAAAATCCGAACTGCGGAATGCCGGCCGGGATTGTGACAACGCACGGAACCTTGCGGGCCTGCGTTGATGATGCTGCAGACAGCTGGATTAGGTCGATCTGCTCTGAGTATCCGCAGCCCAGCATTGGCAACATTATCGTGAAGCTGCCTGCGCATTATGTTCATGCTGGCGATGCACGCGACTTCGATATCGAATCGGTCTTTTCCGTTCTGAACGCTCTGAAAGAAGCGGGCATAGGTCTAGACCGCCGGCGTTGGAACTGGCGTTCACATTGCTTGCCCAGCCGTATAGAAAACTACAAGAAACTCAGGAATCATCTCGGCGGTGAACCTGTAACGAACCGACTGAAATCGGCACCACGTGTCGATATCGGCTTCGTCATTCCAATGGGAGCATTCGGCGGTGTCGAGAAGGTTGCCTACAATATAGCAAATCTTGCCTGGCAGAACAATTTTGCCTGTCATCTGTTTATTATCGGCAGCAAAAGTTACGCCGAATTTGGCGATTTTCATGGCATATTCGAAACCGTATCGATTATGCCTGATTATGTCTTGTGGGCAGGCAATCAAAGATATATGGGTCATACGATCACGCTGCCGGGTGATGAAACGGCGCAGGCACAACGCATGCTTGGGGCGCTCACGAACCTTGACATCATCATCATGTCGCACGTTGCCCCTCTGAACTCCGTCTTCGGAGATCTAAGGCGTCAGGGCGCCAAGATTGTTGGACATTATCATGTCCTTGACGAGACGCTTTACGGCCGGCCGGCGGGGCATCCCTATGTCGGCCTCGCTTTCGAACATGCCTATGATCTACTGCTGACATGCTCTCAGCAAATGGCCGACTTCCTGAACGCCATGGGCGTTCCCAGAGCGAAGATCATGGAGATCCCTAACGCTCCGAGCTACGAGGTATCGCACTCGGACTTGACGCACATCATGATGCGTCGATCCCATCGAGAGGCACCAGCCCCCTTGAGGGTCCTGTATCTGGGGCGTCTGGACCGCCAGAAAGGCGTGGATCGCCTCTACGAGGTAATTCGCCAAGCACGAATGCTGGACATCTCTGTCGAGTGGCGCGTGATCGGCGGGCGGGTGGTGACGGAACAAGGAAAAGATGCGGCTGAGACGCGGCTCGCAGAACTCGGGGTTGTCGTCGAGCCCCCTACCTACGATGAGGCGGGGCTGACACATGCGATGGGCGAAGCCGACGTCCTGATCCTTCTATCGCGTTGGGAAGGCGCTCCACTTTCCGTGTTGGAGGCGCAACGTATCGGTTGCATTCCCCTCGTTACAGATGTCGGCGCAGTCAGCGAACTGATCGAAGATGGCACCGACGGTTATTTGCTGCCCGCCGACGACGATGCCCGTCTCATCGATGCAACTGTCGCTATCTTGAGCGAACTTTCTGCTTCCGACACTGTTCGCATCTCACGCTCGACGGCGGCATTCAGGCGTGCGCAGCGGCGGCAGTGGAGTACATCGGCTGCTCCATTGATCGACATTCTTGAAAGATGGAGAACGGCTCGCTAGGAGGACCATCGTGGGATGAATTGGAGCGATGGCTCAGGCAACCGGCGATCTCAGCACGTGCTCAGCGCCAGCCGGAGGTTCGTAACGGCACCGCTTTGATATCGACGACAAAGGCGAACGTTCATGTGCATCCTTTTTGTCATATTGACCCATGATTTTCCCCGACAAACACTAAGACTCTTGGATGCGATCTATAATGAAGTCGATCATTACGTTATCCACGTCGATGCGTCGGCCGATCCGACGTTCAAGAACCTGCTCGTTGGCGCAGGAAAAACAAAACCAAATATTGAGGTAATATCTCGGGTTTCATGCTCGTGGGGCAGCTTCAGAGTTGTTCAGGCGACTATTGAAGCGCTTGCTTCCGGGCGCGAGCAGGATCGGCCTTGGACTCATGCCGTCATCCTGAGCGGGACGCATTTACCCCTGTGGCCTATCGAGAGGATACGGTCATGGCTCGTTCCTCAGCGCAGCATGTTTACTTGGAACGATATGGCAAAAGCAGATCCTAGTTTGAAATGGACGCATGATATATGGGATCGGATTATTTACAAATACAAAATGGAGTCTGACGGCAGAGCCGTGCGCACTGAGAAACTCGGCCCCCCAGATTTTAATTACTTCGTTGGCAGTCAATGGGTCATCCTTGCGCGGCATCACGTCGAATTCATTCTGAAATCCGCGAGCGAGAATATTTATTTACGGCTTGCAGAATCTAATGTTCCAGACGAATCATTTTTCCATACTTTGATTTTAAACTCTCAGCATCGCTCCGAGGTCGCCTGGTCGTCGAGCACCCTGTGCTATTGGCGTGAAGGAAGCTGGAGCCCGAAAATGCTTGATCTTAAGGATTACTGCTTGGCCGTCAAAGCGGGAACACATCCGTTCGCTCGAAAATTCGGCGAGGACCTTGACTCCGACGCCGAAGCAAGGCGTGTAATATCAGCAGCTATCGGCGCTTATGAGTCTCAATTTTCTCGACTAGAAGCTTAAAACACAGCGTGAAGGTGAAGGCATGGACCTCATGTGCTTGCAAGATCTTCGTTTCTCCGTGGAGAACCTTATCCGCAAGTTTGAGGGACAGCGAGTTGCTTTCTTTCCGAACCCTGGAAATGCCGGAGATTCGCTGATCGCGGCAGCCACTTATGAAGCGTTCAATCGATGCAACGTTTCTTACGATTTGATCGGTAGTGAAGCAGACATCGCCGGGAGGGTTGTTTTTCTCGGAGGGGGAGGCAATTTCATTCCAATATATACTTCTATTGCTGACGCAATCGCGAAATTCCACAAAGTTGCCGCGACACTCGTCCTGTTGCCACACACCATCAGGGGCAACGAAGAGCTACTATCCAATATGGGCGAGAATTGCATTATATTTTGTCGTGATGCCGCCAGCTATGAGCACGTCATTACTCACAATACCAAGTCGCAAGTTTTCCTTGGCCATGACATGGCGTTTCACCTGGATGCGCGACAGTTCATTGACGATCCTGACGCACGCTCACTTTACGAAGACGATTGGAAAGCGGAAATACTACGACATCCCGGTTTGTCGCATGCGATCTCCAAGTCGGACGGTGTCTGCGACTTCAGACGCCTTGACTGGGAATCCGTATCCGCGGAGCTGAAGAGCGATGCCGACATCTCCGAGATATTCAAATACGGTGTTTGGCCGGACAACGCCCGCAAAGCGACGTGGTGCTTCCTGAAAACGATTTCATCCTGCAACGAAATACTGACGGATCGCCTGCATGTCGGCATCGGATGCTTTCTGCTGGATATCGCCTGCGTATTGAGAGACAATTCCTATGGTAAAGTCGGATCCGTTTACCGCCACAGTATGCGAGCCCGTTCTCCGCACATAACGTACAGACCTGCACCGGCAACCGGAACGACGCTCCGCCACTCAAGAATCTAGGTCAGGCATTTCCAGTCTGAAAGATCGCACGATCGACGGCCGATACCATCAACCGGCCGTTTCCTTCAACCTCTTGAGCAGTTCGGCCGCCTTCTCGATCCCCTGATCGGCGGCACGGGACAGGTGGCGAACCGCTGCATTCACATCGGGCGGTGTGCCAACGCCGCTCAGATACATAACCCCGGCATTGTACTGCGCCAGCACATGCCCCCCCTCGGCCGCCGCCACGTAGTGCGTCAGCCCGAGCGCGATATCCTCGGGCGTGGCCTTGCGCTGGCAGTAGAACACCCCGAGGCGGAAGCGCGCCTCCACGTCCCCCGCCGCCGCGGCCCGCTGCAGGAGGCCCTCGGCCCGCTCCGGATCCGCCGCGCCGTGCCGGCCCGAGAGGCACTCCGCCGCCAAGCGGAGCATGGCGCCCGGCACGCCCGCTGCGGCGCCGGCATCCAGCACCTGGAGGGCCTGCGCCAGGGCGGCCGCGGGCACCTCGCCCGCCGGGCGGTCGAGGAGCATCTCGGCGGCCACCAGATTGGTCTTGGCGAGCGCCCGGGTCAGCAGATCGATCGCCCGCCCCCGCGCCTCCTCGCCGCCCTCGCCGAGCAGCATCTGGGCGAGGGCCACCTCGGCCTCGGCGCTGTCCTGGGCCGCGGCATCCTCCAAGAGCGCGCGCCCGCTCGCGGCGTCGCCGCCATCGACCTGCCCCGAGGCGAGCAGCGCGCCCAGCCGCGCCTGAGCCTGCGGCAGGCCCTGCTCCGCGGCCACCCGCAGCCACTTCACGGCCTCGCCGAGGTCGCGGCCGACCCCCTGACCGGTCTGATAGAAGATCCCGGCATTGAGCGCGCCGACCGCGTGGCCGCCGGCCGCGCTGAGGGCGAAGTAGCGGGCGGCATGGGCGAGATCCTGGGGAACCCCCTCCCCGCGCGCGTAGAAGCAGCCGATCTGGAACTGCGCCTGGACGTGGCCGCCCTCGGCCGCGCGCCGGAACCACTGCGCCGCCTCGCGCAGGTCCGGCCTGACCCGGTCGCCGCGGCTGTAGACCTCGCCCAGCATGAAGGCCGCCCCGAGATGGCCGGCCTTGGCGGCCATGCGGAGATGGTTGAGGGCCGGCTCGGGATCGGCCCCCGGCGCGAGGCTGGCGAGCCGCAGGGAGGCGAGTTCGTAGGCCGCCTCCGGGTGCTTCCGCTCGGCCGCGATGGCGAAGTAGCGCTCCACATCCGCCGTGTTCGCCGCCGACCCACCCTCGCGCAGCAGGGCGAGGCTGAGGTTGAAGGCCGCGGAGGCGTTGCCGAGATCCGCCGCCCGCCGCAGGCAGATGCGCGACGCCTCGGGGTCGTATTCGGGCTGGCCCGGCGTCCCGTAGAACTCGGCGAGGCCGAAGGCGGCCTGGGCGATGTTGTGCATCGCCGCCGCCCGCAGCCATTCATGCGCCTCCTGCCGGTCCGGCGCGCAGCCGATCCCCTTGAGCAGCAGCCAGCCGAGATTGGCCTGGGCCTCGGGCTTGCCGGCCTCCGCCGCCCGGCGCAGCCAGCCATAGGCCCGCTCGGCATCCTTCGGCCGCGTCACCCCCTCGGGAAAGGCGAGATCCGCCAGGCGGCTGCCGCGGTCGGTCGCCGCGGCGGCCCAGCGCGCCGACGGCCCGGTGCACCAGCCGACATCCTGATCGGCGAGGAGGAGCACGCCGAGTTCGAACTGCGCCTCCGTGTGGCCGGCGCGCGCGGCGCGCTCGAACCAGCGGATCGCCTCGCTGCCCGAGCGCCCGCAGCCCCGCCCGATGCTGTAATCGTGCCCCAGGTGATACTGCGCCACGACGTGCCCGGCCCGCGCCGCCGCCGCGAAGGCGCGGTGCGCCGCCGCCAGCCGCCCTTCCGCGAGCAGGCGCTTGGCCTGCTGGACTTGGAAATCCGCGTAGAGGCGGGTCGTGCGGTCGATCAGGCGCGCCAGCGTCATGGTTCACGCATGGCTTCGGTCACCCGCCGCGTCGCCCCGGAGATCATGTAGCCGAGCACCGAGCGCTCGCCGATATGGATGTCGCCGGTCAGCGTCATGCCGGGAATCAGCCGGAAGCCGGGCGGCACCCGGACGAAGTGCATCTCGTCGACGGCGACGCGGGCCTTGTAATAGGGCTCCACGGGCTTGCCGTCCTCGTCGAGGGTGAAGGCGCCCTCGCTCACCCAGCTCAGGCGCCCGCGGGCCACCCCGTGCTCGACGAAGGGAAAGGCGTCGATCTTGAGCGTCACCCGGTCGCCGGCCCGGATGAAGCCGATCTCGCGCGAGGAGATGTTGATCTCGGCCTCGACCGGCGCGTTGGTCGGCACCACCGTCATCAGAGTCTCGCCCTCCTTGAGGACGGAGCCGACCGACGCCTTGGCGCGGGTCAGCACGATGGAATCCTCCGGTGCGGTGAGCTGCACCAGATCCTTGTGCCGCGCCGCCTTCGAGAGCTGCGCCCTCACCGTGTCGCGGGTGCCCTTGGCGGTCACGAGATCCTGGCTGCTCGTCGACATCCATTGCTGCACGAAGGCGTCGCGGTCGGCCTGGAGCGCGGCGAGCTGGTGCTTGGCCTCGACGAGGCTGGCGCGCCCGTTCTCCATGGTCCGCAGCATCTCCAGCCGCGCGTCGCTGGCGACGAGCAGGTTCAGGAGGCTGCCCGCCTGCTTCTCCACCAGCTGCTGGCGCATGCCCTCGATCTGCCGCGAGATCTTCTCGCGCTCGGCGTAGCGCGCCTCGTCGCCCTCGAGCCGCCGGATGGTCGCCTGGGTCTGGGCGATCTTCTGGTCGTAGCTCGCGATCTGCGCCTTGAACTGCCCGGCGCGCTGATCGAACAGCGTCTTCTGCAGGAGGGCGTACTGGTCCCTCGCCGGGTCCTTGATCTCCGGCGCGTAGACCTGCCCGTTCTGCTCGGCGGTGGCGCGGGCGATCTGCGCTTCCAGGCTGGCGAGCTGCTTCTCCAGCTGCTCGACATCCGCCGCCGCGAAGGTGGGGTCGAGGGTCGCCAGCAGCTGCCCCTTGCGGACCTGATCGCCCTCGCGCACGTCGAGCGTCTTGATGATCGCGGTGTCGAGGGCCTGGAACAGCACGGTTCCCTGCGCCGGCACGATCTTGCCGCGGTCGCTCATCACCACCCGGTCGACGCGCGCCACGGCCGCGAAGCCGATCGAGATCATCACCAGCGCCGCGACGGCGAAGGTGGTCGCCCGCAGGACGCGGGGCTCGGGCGCCTCCCGGATGTCGTCGGTCTCCGACTGGAAGCGCAGCAGCGTGGTCTCGACGGACTGCTTCGTCATCGGCGCCATCCTAAAGCATCTTGCGACGAAGCGGATGCCGGTTCGTCGCAGAAAATGCGGCAAAAACAAAGAGCTAGAGCAGGATCCGATGGCAACGCGGTCGGATCCTGTTCTAGCTCACCAGACGCAGCTTCGGATCCGAGCCGTCGCGCACGGTCCCGTTCTGCTGGTTCCAGAGATCGCGGTAGATGTCGCAGCGTCCGAGCAGCTCCGCGTGCTTGCCGATGTCGTGGACGCGGCCGCGTTCGAGAACCAGGATCGCGTCGGAGGCGACGAGCGAGGACAGCCGGTGCGAGATGACGATCACCGTGCGCCCCTCCGAGATCCGCCGCAGGTTGGCGTTCACGATCGCCTCGCTGTCGGGATCGAGGGCGCTCGTCGCCTCGTCGAGGATCAGGATGCGCGGATTGGTGATCAGCGCGCGGGCGATCGCGATCCGCTGGCGCTGGCCCCCCGAGAGGTTGTTCGAGCCCTCGGTGATGTAGGTCTCGTAGCCGCGCGGCAGGCGGTCGATGAACTCCTCCGCGCCCGCCAGCCGCGCCGCGCGGACCACCTCGTCGAAGGACGCGTCGGGCTTGGCCGCCGTGATGTTGTCCCGGATGGTGCCGGAGAACAGGAAGTTGTCCTGGAGCACGACGCCGAGGGAGCCGCGCAGGTGATCGAGGGCGTATTCGCGCACGTCGATGCCGTCGATCTTGATCAGCCCGTCGTAGTTGGCGTGCAGGCGCTGCAGCAGACGGGTGACCGTCGTCTTGCCGGAACCGCTGCGCCCCATGATCCCGAGGGTCGTCCCGGGGGGCACCTCGAAGGACACGGCGTCCAAAGCCGGGCTGGTCGCGCCGCTGTACTGGAACCGGACCGCGGCGAACTCGACCCGGCCGGTCAGGGGCAGGCGCACGCCCTGGCCCCGCTTCTCGTCCTCGGACCCGACATTGAGCAGCCCGCTCACCAGCCCGATCGAGCTCTTCGCCTCCTCGTACTGCTCCAGGAGCTGGGCGAGCTGCCGGAGCGGGCCGACGATCCGCTGGCTGAGCAGCAGGAAGATGAAGATCTCCGCGACGGCCCCCGCCTCCTTGGAGGTCATCGAGAGATAGACGCCGATGGCAAGGGTGCCCGAGATCATGAAGCGGTCGAGGGGCAGGATCGCCGACTGGATCAGGTTCGAGAGCTGCCCTTCGGCGATGCGCAGCCGGGCGATGCGGGCGACGAGGACGTCGTACTGGTGGATCTGCCGCGGTTCGAGGGCGAGCGACTTGACGGTGCGGATGCCCTGCAGCGTCTGCACGAGGAAGGAGCCCCGCTGCCCCTCCGCCGCGATCACCGCCCCCGAGCGCTTCGCGTAGACGGGCAGCATGGCCGCCGTCCAGGCCGCGATCAGCAGGCAGCAGGCGAGCACGATCAGGGTCAGGACCGGGCTCAGGATGAACATGATCGGGATGAAGAACACGAGGCAGACGCTGTCCAGGACCGTCCCGAACAGCTGCTGCATCAGGAAGCCCTTCACCTTGTGGGCCTCGTTCATGTGGCGGGCGATGAGACCGACCGGCGTCTTCTCGAACACCTCCACCGGCAGTCGGATGACGCGCTCGAAGATGAGCGTCGACATCTTGACGTCGATGCGCGCGGTCAGGTGCAGGAGGAGCGCCCGGCGCAGGGCGCTGAACACGGTCTCGAAGACGATGCAGATCGCCAGCGCGATGCAGAGCACCACGAAGGTGCTCATGGCGGAATGCGTCAGGACCCGGTCGGTCATCAGCCGGAAGAACAGGATCGGGACCAGCGCGAGCAGGCTCAGGAAGACCGCCGTCACCACGACGTCGCGCAGGATGCGGCGCTCGCGGAAGATCAGCGAGGCGATGAGCTTGATGCCGAAGGGCTGCTCCTCGTCGCGGATGCCGTAGTCGCGCTTGAGGATGAGGATGGCGCCGTCCCACAATTCCTCGAAGCGCACGCGGTCGAGCACCAGCGGCGCATCCTCGGGCGCGTCGGGATCCTGCAGGACGACCTGCTCGATCGCGTCCGTCGCCTGCACGCTGCGCAGGATCAGGGGCGTGCCGTCGCCCAGGAAGACGATGGCCGGCAGCGCCTGGCCGAGCCGCGCGAGGTGCCGCCACTTCAGGCGCAGGCGCCGGCCGGTCAGCCCGGCGCGCTTGGCGCAATGCAGAAGATCCGCCGGGGACAGCGCGCCCGCTTGCAGCTGGTTGTCGTGGATCAGCTGGTCGGGGGTGAGGTGGATGCCATGCTGGCGCGCCACGAGCGCGAGGCATTGCAGAGCGGGCTGCTGCGTGTCCGCGCCCGCCTTGCCACTCCGGCCCGCCTGGGATTCCGACATGGATTGCTGTCCTCTTCGCACGCGGATCTGACGGCCCGAACTTCAGCGCCAAATGTCAACGCCAAGCGACGCGGATCCTCGGGCAGGCGGCATCCCCGCAGACGTCGACGGGGTGCCGCTCCCGGTCACCGGCGCGATGCGCTCCGCCGCGCCGAACCGCCCCCCATTCCGGCGCGGGGCGCTCTAGGTCGGGAATGCGACCAATGTCGGGCCAAAGACGAAGGGGCGGCCTGGGCCGCCCCTTCCACATGTCGATGGAGAGCCGCCGAGGCGGCCTCGACGAGGCTCGGGACAGCCTTAGGACAGCTGCTTGTTGCCGTCCGTGAAGTGGATCGTGCTGATGCCCGACACGGTGACGCTGTCCGACGCGCTGAACGACACCGTGAAGGAGCCGTTCCCGTTGTTCTGGATGGTCGCGTCCGCCTGGGAATGGTTGCCGATTGCCAGGAGGTCGCTGCCGCCGCCGCCCACGATGGTGTCGTGGCCGCCGGTCTTGCTGATGTAGAACAGGTCGTCGCCCGCCGATCCGGTGATCTGGTGGCTGCCGCCCGAGCCGTCGACGAAGGTCGTCCCGGCTCCGGAGCCCACCAGCGTATCGCGGCCCGCGCCGGCGTAGAGGGTGTCCCCCGCGCCCACGGCGGTGAGCAGGTTGTTGCCGGCGATCGCCTCCAGGTGGTCGGCACCCGCGCCGCCCGTGAGGGTGTCGTGACCCGCCGACAGGGTGCTCGTCGCGAGCACGTTGCCACCGCTGCCCGCGGTCAGCGCCGACTGGCCGCCGCCGTAGAGCGTGTCGTGGCCCGAACCGCCCTGGAGGACGTTGAGGCCCGACCGCGCCACCAGCACGTTGTTGCCGCTCGTCGCCGTCAGCGTGTCCGCCCCGCTGCCGCCGAGCAGGAAGTCGTTCCCGCCATTCGCGGTGATCCGGTTGTTGCCGGAATTCGCGACCAGCGTGTCATTGCCGGCGCCGCCGAGGAGCGTGTTGCTGCCGCCGATATCGGCCAGCAGGAAGTTGCCGCCGCTCCCGGCGGTCAGCTGCGACTGGCCACCGGCGAACAGCGTGTCGTGGCCGCTGCCGCCCTGCAGCACGTTCCGGCCCGAGCCGGCGTACAGGAGGTTGTCGCCGGCCACCGCGGTCAGCGTGTCGGCACCCGAGCCGCCGTAGAGCTCGTCCGTGCTGCTGCCGCCCGTGGTGAGCTGGTTGTTGCCCGAGGTCGCGACCAGGATGTCGTTGCCCGAGCCGCCGACGAGCGTGTCCGCACCGCCGACGCTGGTCATCAGGAAGCTGCCGCCGCTGCCTGCGGTCAGCTGCGACTGACCGCCGCCGAACAGCGTGTCCTTGCCGCTGCCGCCCTGCAGCACGTTCCGGCCCGTGCCGGCATACAGGATGTTGCTGCCCGTGACCGCGGTCAGCGTGTCGGCACCCGAGCCGCCGTAGAGTTCGTCCGTGCCGCTGCCGCCCGTGGTGAGCTGGTTGTTGCCCGAGAGCGCGATCAGGTAGTCGTTGCCGGCGCCGCCGACGAGCGTGTCCGCACCGCGGGCATCCGTGAAGAGGGTGTTGCCGCCGTTGCCGGCCGTCAGCACCGACTGGCCGCCGCCGATGAGCGTGTCCCGGCCGTTGCCGCCCTGGAGCACGTTCCGGCCCGTGCCGGCGTACATGAGGTTGTTGCCGCCCTCGGTCGCCTGGAGCGTGTCCGCTCCGGTGCCGCCGTAGAGCTCGTTGTTGCCGCCGCCCGAGGTGATGAGGTGGGCGCCGCCGTTCAGGCCCGCCACCAGGGTGTCGTTACCAGTGCCGCCCAGGATCGTGTTGGCGCCCGCATTGCCCTGCACGAAGGCGGCGCCGGAGCCGACGACCACCCGGACGGTCGCGTCGCCCTGCAGGACGATCGTCCCCGGCTCACCGCCGGTCGCCACGACGAGGTTCTCCGTCGGGCCGATGCTCAGGTTCTGACCCGCGCCGTTCGCGATCAGCAGCTCCGTCCCCTCGCCGGAGAGGTCGAGCGTGACCGGCGAGCCGTCCTCGTTGACGAACGTGCTCTTGTAGTAGTTGACGAGCCCCGCCCCGTCCGGCGCCACCGCACCCGCGGCGATCAGCGCCTGCTTGATCGCCGCCGCGACGCCAGGGTCGCTGTTCTGTGCGACGGACAGATCAAGCGACACCTGATCTGTCTGGTATGTCCCCGACATAACTCAATCCCCTCAATGCGGTGATTAGTGTTGTTGTATTTTTACTCGACGACGCCCGCTAACGGACGCCGGACGCCCGGAATACACGCACCCGCCCGGTGCGCGGTCCCGCCGGCTGGGCCGATCCCGATGGGACCGGACCACCCTGCAACCGCCCCGCCTCCGAACGAGCGGGGACAAACGTTAATTTCAGGCCAACGAGCGGATCGATCCCGGCTCCGCTCACCAGCTCGACGACGTCGCCGCGGGCGGATTCGACGCTCGCGCCGAGGAACAGGGCCTCGGCCCCGAGGGTCACCCCCTGCCCCGCGCCGCCGGAGAGCCGCAGGCGGATGCCGAGCAGCGGCCGGGCCTGCCCCCGCGTGCCCGCATACTCGCCGCCGCTCATCCAGCGGGTCCAGCCGCCGCCCGCGCCGCCGACCAGAACCTGATACTCCAGGCGCAGACCCGGCAGGCCGCCGGTGCGGATCTCCAGCCCCTCGATCGGCGCGGGGGATGCCGGGCCGGCGATCCAGGCCTCTGCGCCGACCTTGACGTCCCCGCGCCGGGAGACGTGGGCCAGGATGTCGAGCGCCGCCCCCGCCTGCGGCAGCCCGGCCTGCGCCGGCCCGGGCTGCTGCGGCTGTCCGGCCGCCGGCCGCGCCGCGGCGGTCCGTGCCGTCACCAGCGGCTCAAGCTGCAGCTCAACCTCGCCGTGTCCGGCCGGCGTGCGGACCACGATCTGCAAGGTCGCCGGCCGCTCGGCCCGGAGCACGAGACACCCGCCCGGCCCGCCGATCACCCCCGGATCGTCGAAAGGCGAGGAGATCGCCTGAACGTAACGACCGAACTCGGCGGGAATCCGAACCTCTACGGTCGGAGACGCTCCGCGCGACAGCGGCTTGACATAGCGCAGGACGTAAAGCCCCGCCTCGACTGTCAGAGGACTAACCTGATCGCCCATAATACGTCTGGCCTACCGCACCCGTGCCATGCCGATCCTCGCCGTGCTTCGAACGCTATGTGATTTGCAGGCTTCGGTCAATGAAAGTCTCGCAACCACCTAATCCTTCGAGCGGAAAGTTCTATCCCTCACCTGAACATCACACTATTGAGCAGCACACCTGTATTGATGTCGTGACGCGATCATCAGAACTCGGAATTGAATCAACATTTGACTATGGTGCAAAAATGCAACAAGCCTGCGCCATCGTCTTGGAACAGCCGCGAACCCCGAAAAGCGAACGCACACCTGCCGAATCGGCATGATTTCCGACGCATGTCCGCTGCCGCTCTGCTTCGATCACCGCTGCAAAATCAAATCGCGCCCCACCGGCGACGGCCGGTCGAGGCTCCCCGCGCCACCAGCACCGGCCGAACTCCCGGCCACGTCCGTGGATCGGCCGGGCCGTCACGCCCCGCTGGGGCGCCGGACTCCCGCGAAACCGGGGCCGGAGAAGGTCGCGCCGCCGCGGCTCGCGATGAACCGTCCGTCATGCCGTCATGCCGCCGCGGATGAGCGACCGGGTATCCCGCACGAGGACGATCACCGACCCTGATCCAAGTCAGCATGTCCGTTATCCGCCGGAGCTTTCGCAGGCCTGTCGCCGCCGGAACCAGCGGCACCACGAGGAGCCGCTTCGCGTCAGGCGCGCGGCAGCTGCGCGAGGACGAATTCGGCCACGGCGCGGATCTCGCCCGCGGCGTTGCTCGCGGGGGCCGCCGTCGTCACCGTGACCCCCTGCGTGAAGGCGCGCACGAAGTAGACGTCGTGGCTGAGGGCCGGGCCGACGGGCTCGCCGAGCGCGTCCAGTTCGTCGGTGATCTGCTGACCCTCCGGCGTCTCCCGATCGACCCGGGTCGGGACGAGGGCGACGCGGGCATGCGACCGGCTGTCGTTGCGCAGCTGATTCGCCACCGCCCCGAGGGTGGTGCGCGCCGAGTTCAGGTCGAGGCTGGACGGACCGCAGGGAATCAGGATCAGGTCGGCCACGTCGACGGCAGCGCGGAACACCGGTCCCAGGCCGGCCGGCGTGTCGATGATCAGAACATCCGCCTGCTGCTTGAGGACGTTCCGCAGCCATTGCGACACGGTGCCGGAGGACACCAGTTCCGGGCGCACATCGAAACCGAGCTTGCGCGGCGAGGACCATGCCGTGGCCGATGCCTGCGGGTCGGCATCGATGATCATCACCTTCATCTTCCGCTGGCGCAGCTCGCCGGCGAGATTGATCGCCAGCGTCGTCTTGCCGACTCCGCCCTTCTGCTGAACGATCGATACGACGAGCATGGTCTCGGACTCTGTTTCACGGGGCGGCACGCGGGTGCCGTCCGGCGTCGATTTCGGAAAGACGGTGAGCTGCCTGGCGGGATCGAGGCGGCGGGACGCTGCCACAAGGAGGACTCGGCCTCAACGGGTTCGTCCGCGCGGGCAGGCATTCGTGGCGCAATCGTTGCCGATCCGTCGCACTCCCCTGGACGGCCCGTGCGGGCCGGCGCCGAAGCAGCCGTGGCGGGCCGGGCCACAAATCAGCCGCAGGGCCGTGGCTCTCCTCCGGGCCGATGAAGGTCGGCCGGCGGGAGCGATCCCGGCCGGCGCCCGGCGGAGACCGTCCGGCGCCTTCCCCGGAACGGCCGAGAGGACGGTTGAGGATTTCGATGAGAGCGATCCTGGCTTCGGCCGTGGTGTCCGCCTGCATGATGGCCGGGCCGGTCCACGCGCAGACGATCAGCGGCCGGGACTTGGCCGGACGGGACTCGGCCGGACGGGACTTGACCAGCCGGGACTTGGCTAGCCGGGACTTGGCCGACCGGGAGCGGGTGATCGAGAAGTTCAACCAGGACTCGGCCAAGCAGGCGGCCAACGATGCCGCCCGGGACCGCCGCATGCGCAAGATCCAGCAGTCGATCTGCACGGAGTGCAAGCCGACCGGCGGCCCCGGCCAGCACCGCAAGGTCTTGGTTCCCGAGATGCCGACCGACCTCGCGATCCAGGATCCGGCGCAGGCGCCTCTGGATTAGGCGGGGGCGCAGCGCGCCTCACCGCGCGGGGCGGCTCGTCAGGGCGGCGGCGAGGATTGCGGCGCTCTCGTCGTCGAACAGGAACCCGACCCAGCCGAGGCCGGGATGCCGCAGCAGCAGCGGCCGCTTGCCGTCCGTCCGGGTCCCGAGGGCCGCCCAGACCGGCGGCGTCGTGCTCATCGGGATGTCGCTGTCCCGCGGCGTCTCCGGCACCGGCGGCGTCATCTGGGCGCGCAGGACGCTGACCATCTGGATCAGCCGGTCGAGATCCTCGGCGCCGTGGAAGACGATCGTCGCCTCCTCCGATCGTCCCTGCGGGATCGTCATCACGGCCGCTTGGCCGTCATCGCTGATGACCCCGCGCCAATCCTGATCTGCCACGCCTGTTTCTCCGTCGCTGCGACGCCACCGGCTCCGCGCGGCCGGCGCACGGGTAGGCGCATCGATAGAGCATTTCCCGACGAAGTGGATCCCGGTTCGTCGTAGAAAATGCGTCACGATCAAGGACCTAGAGCCTCGCTCGATCGCCACGCGATCGGGCGGGGCTCCCGCGCGGCCCAGCCGGCGCAAGGCCGCGCGCCGCCGGCACGGCGCGCAGGCGGACGGCCATGCTATAGGGCCCGCCATGGTCCGGCCCGACACCGGAGCAGGCGCAGAGGCCGATGATGAAGTGGTACACCTGCTGCAACGAGGCCGGCCTCGCCTCCGGCGGCGAATGCCTGATCGCCGCGGTCGAATCCTGCCTGACGCGGACGCGCCTGAAGCCGCACCTCATCTTCGACGGCCCGCCGAACGCCCTCATGCGGCACTTCGAGCGCCGCGGCGTCACCGTCGTCTTTCGTTCCTTGAGCTTCGCGCCGCAGATCGCGCGCAATCGTGGCGCGGCGCCGATCGATTACGACTGGCTGCTCGGCAACGCCCTGCGGTTCGACATCCCCCTCGTCGAGGCGGAGGACGAGGTCGTCCTCTACACCGATACCGACGTGCTCTTCCACCGGGAGGTCGCCCTCGCGCCCCCGCCGGCTCCCCTCGCCGCGATCCGCGAGATCCTCACCGACGATGAGGTCCGCGAGACCGACCGCGCCTTCAATGCCGGCGTGATGCTCATGAACGTCAAGTTCATGCGCAGCCTTCATCCCGTCTTCGAGCGGCTGCTGATCGACCTCTCCGCCGGAACCTACACGAATCCCTGGTACGATCAGGGCATCATGAACTCCGTCTGCGCCGGCCTGTGGGCGGCCTTGCCGCAGACCTTCAATTGCCGGCCGTATTTCGGCTGCGAGGGTGCGCCCATCATCACGCATTTCCAGTTCCTCAAGCCCAACATGATGACCGGGGCGGGCGACCTCATCCGCCCCGATCCGCGGCAGGAGGCGCTGCTCCGGCGCGCCCGGCCGGCCTATCTGGCAGCGCGCCGCGCCGTCGCCGCGCTGGTCTCGCCCGAGGCCCGCTCCGCCCTGCTGGATGCCTGCCCGGCGGCGGTGCTGTCCCGCTGACGCCCAGGGACCCGCGCGGGGCGCAGGCTGGGCAAGTCCACCGGCAGACGATACTGTCCGCACCGTCGATCATCCGGGACGGGCCCCTCAAGTCCGTCGACGGAGCTGGGGAACCGAATGTTTTACGGCGATTTCAAGAACAAGGACGACCTTTCGTTTCTCAATTCATGCCTGGAACGGCTGAAATCCATCTTCGGAAGCGTCGCCTACGGCGACAACAACATCATCATCGGACGAAACTGCTCGTACCTGCAGGATGCGAAGCTGCTCGCGGCGATCAAGCGGCACGCCACGAACGAGCAGGAGCGGTCGCTGATCTTCCGCCTCAACACGCTGATCTGGGCCTTCGACCACGCGCTGCGGATCGACGGCGACATCGTCGAGTGCGGCGTCTGGAAGGGCTTCCTGTTCAGCGTCCTCGCCGATTACTTCGATTTCGGCCAAGTGCCGAAGCAGATGTGGCTCTACGACACCTATGCGGGCATCCCCGCCCGGTACGACACCGAGAAGCACGATCACCCCGTCCTGCGCGAGGAGAACCTCTACGAGAAGGTGGTGCTCCGGTTCCGGCGCTACGAGAACGTCCATGTCGTCAGGGGCATGCTGCCGGAGATCCTGCGCGAGCGCAGCCCGCGCCGGATCGCGCTCCTGCATCTCGACCTGAACTCGTCGAAGGCCGAGATCGAGACGCTCGACGCTCTCTTCGACCGCCTGTCGCCCGGGGGCATGATCGTGTTCGACGATTACGGCTGGTCCGGCTACCGCGAGCAGCACGACGCGGAGAAGCGCTGGGCGGAGACGCGCGGATACCGCATCCTCGAGATGACGACCGGCCAGGGCGTCCTGCTGAAGCGCTGAGTCCCGCTCCTCGGCATCATCCGCCGAGGCGGTCACCGGTTCGGCGAACGATGCTCAGGGAACATGGATCGTGAAGACCTTGCTGCGCTGGGGCAGCAGGTAGTCCTCGGCCACGTCCTTGCCGAAATGGGTGATCTCCCACGCACCGGCCCCGACGGCCTCGGCGACGGTCTTCCAGACCGTTCCGTCCGCCCGCAGGCCGGGCACGTCGCTGGTGCAGAAGCAATGGGCGGGATCCGGCAGGTCCAGCCGGCGCAGGACGTCCGCGATCCAGCCCCGCCCGTACACGCAATCCGCCACGATCAGGATCGGCCGGCCCGCCGCGGCGGCGGCCCGGTAGATCTCGGTCACGCGGGCGTCCGGGGCGATCATCCCGGCGACGTGATCCGCCTCCGCCCGCAGCAGGGCGGCATCCGGGCCGCGGAGGGCGAGGGACAGGGCCCGGACCAGCTCGCCGAAGGCGATCTGGCCCGCATGGCGGTACTCGAACCGCGACCGCAGCTCGATCAGCCGCCGGTGCAGGAGATACGGCTCCGGCGACGCGATCACCTTCGCGGCGATGAGCGAACGCGACACCCGCTCGAGGGCCGCGCTCTCGATCTCATCCCGGGCTCCGGCGGCGAGCGCGAACAGGTCGAACGAGACGTATCGCGAGGCGGCGACGCGCTCCGCCAGCTTGTCGGCGCGGAAGTTCTCGTCGTGCGGGAACACGCCGTCCTGGACCTTCACGAAGTCCTCCCGGCCGGGCGCCCGCGCGAAATGGTCGTAGCCGGTGTGGTGGCAGACCGCGCCGACGAGCCTCTCGATGGCGTGCTGCATCGTGCCGTCGATCTGGCCCTCCTCGTCCGGGAAGTCGGCGTAGGACCAGTCGTCGTCGAGCAGCGGGGCGATCGCGGCCGGCCGCGCCCAGAACATCCCGCCGACCGGATAATGGACGAAGCCCGGGCGGATCGGCACGCCGGCCCGCTCCGCCCAGAGCCGGGCGATCGCGAAATTCCCGAGCCAGTGGCGGCTCCAGAACGGCAGCGGCGCGTAGGCATCCGGATAGGCCAGCCCGCAGCGCGGCTCGCTCCGGAACAGCGCGACCGCCCGCGACCACGCCGGGCCGTCGCCGATCAGATGGTCGATCAGGTACTCGCCCCACCCTGTCAGCGCGTCCCCGCGGTGCCGGGATTGCTTGGTATGGACGTGGCAGATCAGATCGTAGCGCTTCAGGTCCTCCCGGAACTCGACCAGGAAGGGCGCGAAGTTGCGCCCCCTGTTGGGGGCGATGACGATCTGGCAATCGTCGATGGCGGGGACGGCCTCGATCTCGCCCGCCAGGGTCTCCGCCAGGGCGGCATCGCTCGTGCTGACGAACAGGTCGTGGCGATCCGGCACGGCGGCGAGGCGCCGGACGATCGCGTGAGCCTGCTCGGCGTAGTGGCAATGCGCGACGACCGCGATTCTCAAATCCCGAGCCCCTGACCGGCGAGCCGCGCGGCGCGGCCGGCTCCGGCCGCCGTGATCCGGCGCGGGGACACGAGGAGCACGGACGCCGCGGCGGAACAAGTGCGGCGCTGGCGCCCGGCCTCGATCCGAGATGGGCGGCGAGGCGCTCCAGCATCGCGCAGCAAGCCGCGAGATCGGCCGCGGCGATAACCCGTCGGGCTTGTGGGCCTGCGTGATCGAACCCGGCCCGCAGATGATCGCGGGGATCCCGGCTGCTTGGTACAGCCCGGCCTCGGTGCCGTAGCTCACCGCCCCTTGCGCCTGGCGGCCGGCGAGGGCCTCGGTCAGCCCGCGCAGCGGCGCATCGTCGGGAAGGCCGAGGGCCGGGGAGGAGGAGAGGACGGCCTCGTGCCCGCCCCGATCGGGTTCAGGTTACGGTGAATCCCCGCGCGAAGGGGTCGCGATCGTCGATGAAGATCGTGTTGAGGCCGGTCATGCGGGCCCAGCCGCCGATCGAGGGGACGATCGCCGGGTTCTCGCCGACCTGCGCCTCCGCCACGACCCGGCCGCGGAACAGGGAGCCGATGATGCTCTCGTGGACGAAATCGTCGCCGATGCCGAGCCGGCCGGTGGCGGCGAGCTGCGCCATGCGGGCCGAGGTGCCGGTGCCGCAGGGCGAGCGGTCGATGGCCTTCTCGCCGTAGAACACCGCGTTGCGGGCCTGCGCCCCCGCCACCGTGGGCCGCCCGGTCCACAGGATGTGGCTGATCCCGCGGATCTCCGGCTTCTCCGGGTGGACCGGCGCGTCGCGTTCGTTGAGCGCCCGGCGCAGGCCCCGGCTCATGCGCACGAGGTCGCCCGCGCCGAAATCCGCCATGTCGCGATAGGCTCCCTGCGGCTCGACGATGGCGTAGAAGTTCCCGCCATAAGCCACGTCCACGGTGATCTCGCCGAGATCCGGGCATTCCGCCGTGAGGCCGCGCGCGTGCAGGTAGGACGGCACGTTGACGATCCGCACCTCCTCCACGTGCTCGCCCTCCTGCCGGTAGGTCGCCACCACGAGGCCGGCCGGCGTGTCGAGGCGCAGCGTGCCGGGGGTCTTCGGCCGGATGAGCCCGTGCTCGATCGCCATCGTGACGGTGCCGATGGTGCCGTGCCCGCACATGGGCAGGCAGCCCGAGGTCTCGATGAACAGGATCGCGACGTCGCAATCGGGCCGGGTCGGCGGATAGAGGATCGAGCCCGACATCATGTCGTGGCCCCGCGGCTCGAACATCAGGCCGGTGCGGATCCAATCGTACTCGGCCAGGAAGTGGGCGCGCTTCTCGATCATGGTGGCGCCCGAGAGGACGGGCCCGCCCCCGGCCACGAGGCGCACCGGGTTCCCGCAGGTGTGGCCGTCGATGCAGAAGAAGCTGTGGCGTGCCATGGCGCGATCCTCCCGTGCCGCTCCGCACTCTAGAACCGGTCCGCCCGCAGCGGCGCGAGCGGGATGGCCGGGGGGCGCCCGGCGAGCAGGTCGGCGACGAGGCGGCCGGTGCCGGCGCTCTGCGTCAGGCCGAGATGGCCGTGCCCGAAGGCGTAGACCACGCGCGGGCTCGCCCGCGATGGGCCGATCACCGGCAGGCTGTCGGGCAGGGACGGGCGAAAGCCCATCCAGCGCCGCCCGCCCTCCACGCGCAGGCCGGGCAGGAACCGGGCCGCCTTGCCGAGCATCGCGTCCGCCCGGGCGAAGTTCGGCGGGCGGTCGAGCCCGCCGAACTCGACGGCCCCGCCGACCCGGATCCCGCTCGCGAGGGGCGTCACCACGAAGCCGTGGCCCCCGAAGGTGAGCTGGCGGCGCAGGTCGAACGCGTCCGCCGGCAGGGTGGTGTTGTAGCCCCGCTCGGTGTCGAGGGGCACGCGGTCGCCGAGGCGGCGCGCCAGCCCCTTCGACCATGCCCCCGCCGCCAGCACGGCGGCGTCGGCCGCGAGCGTGCGGCCATCCGCGAGGGTCAGGCGCACGCCCGCCTCCGCCGGGGCGATCTCGGCCACCTCGCCGCGCTCCAGCGCGGCGCCGCCGGCCATCAGCGCGGCGTGCAGCGCGCAGGCGAACCGGTAGGGGTCATCGACCGTCTTCCAGTGCGGCGTGAAGGTGCCGGCGACGAAACGCGGCGACAGGCCGGGCTGCAGGGCGGCGAGCGCCTCGCCGCGGACATGCGCGAAGGCGATGCCCTCGCGGACCCGCGCCTCCCAGCCGGGCAGCGAGGCGGCGAGTTCCGCCTCGCTCTCGTAGAGCTGGAGGTTGCCGTCCTGGCGCAGGCGCCCGGCGAGGCCGGCATCGGTGACCATCGCCTCCATGGCCGCGGCGGAGACGCGCATCAGCCCGGCCTGGACCGCGAGCGAGCGCCGGTAGCGGTCGGGCCGGCTCGCCCGCCAGAACCGCAGCAGCCAGGGAGCGATCCGCGGCAGGTCGGCGGGCGGCAGGGCGAGCGGGCCCAGCGGATCGAGGCACCAGCCCGGCGCCTTGCGCAGGATTCCCGGCGAGGCGAGGGGCAGCACGTCCGTGAAGGCGAGCGCCCCGGCATTGCCGAAGCTCGCCCCCTCGGCGACGCCGCCGCGCTCGATGAGGCGCACGCGCCATCCCGCCCGCTGGAGATGGAAGGCGCAGGCGAGGCCGACGATGCCGGCCCCGACCACCGCGACGTCCCTCATGCGCGAGCGGTCACGCGGCGCGCTTGAGGGCGGGGCGGCGCTCCAGCGCGTGGCGCACCACGGCCTCGACCTCGGCCCGGCGCGCCCCGGCGAGCGGACGGCGCGGTGCCCGCACGTGCTCCGTCGAGCCGATGGCGAGCGCCTCCGCGAGCTTGATGTTCTGGACGAGGTAGGTCGAGACGTCGAGGTCGAGGAGCGGGCGGAACCAGCGGTAGATCTCCAGGGCCTCGGCCAGGCGCCCGGCCTTGACCAGCCGGTAGATCGCCACCGTCTCCTCCGGGAAGGCGCAGACGAGGCCCGCGACCCAGCCCACCGCGCCGACGCTCAGCGCCTCGAAGGCGAGGTTGTCCACCCCGGTGAGAACGGCGTAGCGGTCGCCGAGGAGGTTGAAGATCTCGGTGGTGCGGCGGATGTCGTCGGAGGATTCCTTGATCGCCACGAAGCGCGCGTCGTCGGCCAGCGCCTCCATGATCCGGGGCGTGACGTCGACCCGGTAGGCGACCCGGTTCGAGTAGATCATCACCGGCAGGTCGCCCGCGGCGGCCACCGCGCGCAGGGTGGCGACGGTCTCGGCCTCGTCGGTGTGGTAGATCGGGCTCGGCACCACCATCAGGCCCGAGGCCCCGGCCTTGGCGGCCTTGGCGGCGAGCGCGCAGGCCTCGCGGGTGCCGGCCTCGGAGACCGTGAGCAGCACGGGCTTCCGGCCCGCCACGCCCTGGGCGGTCTTCAGCACCGCGAGGCGCTCGTCCTGCGACAGCATCGGCCCTTCGCCGAGGGAGCCGCAGACGATGATCCCGTCGCAGCCCGCATCGAGCTGCAGCGCGAAGCAGCGCTCCATCTCGGCATGGTCGAGGTCGCCATCGGGCGTGAACTTGGTCGTGACGGCGGGGATGACACCTGTCCACATGGGGCTGGTCCTTCTTCGATCGATCGGTATCGGCCGGGAGACGAGGATCGGCCGCGCCCCGGCCTCGCGGGCGCGGCGGAGGAAAGGGGCGGTCAGGCGGCCTTCGCGGCCGCGGCGGCGGGCGGCGTCTCCGGCGCGGCCTGCATCCGGCGCCGCGGACGGGCGCGCCAGTGCAGCAGCTCGCCGACCACGCCGCGCCGGAAGAACGACACGCAGAGGATGAAGATCAGACCGATCACCACGGTGACGAGGTCGCCGATCGTGGCGAGGTAGTTCTGCAGGCCGACCACCAGGGCGGCGCCGACGAGGGGTCCGAACAGGGTGCCGACGCCGCCGAGCAGCGTCATCAGCACCACCTCGGTGGAGGTGTGGAGCGAGACGTCGTTGAGCGAGACGAGCTGGAACACCAGGGCCTTGAGGGCGCCCGCATAGCCCGCCACCGCCGCCGAGAGCACGAAGGCGATCAGCTTGAAGCGGTCGGTGTCGTAGCCGAGCGAGGTGGCGCGCGCCTCGTTGTCCCGCACCGCCTGGAGGATCTGGCCGAAGGGCGAATGCACCACCCGGTAGACGAACAGGAAGCCCGCCGCGAACAGCGCGAGGGTGAGATAGTACATCGCCGTGTCGGAGGAGAGGGCGACGAGGCCGAACAGCGTGCCGCGCGGGATGCCCTGGAGCCCGTCCTCGCCCCCGGTCCAGCGGAACTGCACCGCCGCGAAGGAGACGATCTGCGAGAGGGCGAGCGTGATCATCGCGAAGTAGATGCCGCGCCGCCGGATCGCGAAGCCGACGAGGGCAGCGGCCGCGATGCCGGCGAGGAAGGCCACCGGCATCCCGAGCGGATGGGCGCCGAAGCGGATCATCAGCGCGCCGGTGACGTAGCCCGCCGTGCCGAGGAAGGCCGCGTGCGCGAAGGAGACGAGCCCGGTGAAGCCGAGCAGCAGGTTGAAGGCGCAGGCGAACAGCCCGTAGCACATCACCTTCATGACGAAGATCGGGTAGATCAGGCCCGGCACCAGGGGCACCGCGCAGGCGGCGAGGACGAGGGCGCCGAAGATCCTCAGGGTCGGGGACAGGGACGTCCGGGCGCTGGCGGTATCGGACATGGCGGTGTCGGACATGGCGGTGTCGGACATGGCGGTGTCGGACATGGCGGCCCTCACGCTTCGCGGCCGAACAGGCCGGCCGGCCGCACCAGCAGCGCCGCCGCCATGATCACGAAGATCACCACGGTCGAGGCCTCCGGGTAGATCACCTTGGTGAGCCCCTCGATCAGGCCGAGGCTCAGGCCCGTCACCATGGAGCCGAGGATCGAGCCGAGGCCGCCGATCACCACCACGGCGAAGACGATGTTGAGCAGGCTGCCGCCCATCAGCGGCGTGATCTGCATGATCGGCGCCGCCAGCACCCCGGCGAGGCCGGCGAGGGCGACCCCGAAGCCGTAGGTGAGCGTGATCATCACCGGCACGTTGATGCCGAAGGACTGGAGCAGGCGCGGATTCTCGGTGCCGGCGCGCAGATAGGCGCCGAGCTTGGTGCGCTCGAACAGGTACCACGTGGCGAGGCAGATCAGCAGCGAGGCCGCGACCACGAACAGGCGGTACTTCGGCAGCAGCATGAAGCCGACATCGACCGGGCCCTGGAGGATCTCCGGCGGCTCGTAGCCCTGGCCCGAGACGCCGAAGGCGTAGCGGAAGCCGCCCTCCATCACCAGGGCGACGCCGAAGGTCAGGAGCAGCCCGTAGAGATGGTCGAGATGGTAGAGCCGCCGCAGCAGGGTGCGCTCGATCAGCATCCCGAAGGCCGCCACGCAGAGCGGCGCGAGCAGGAGCGCGAGCCAGAAATTCACCTGGAAATCGGGCTGGCCGAGCCAGGGGCCGAGCTGGGTGAGCCCGATCCAGGCCAGGAAGGCCGCCATCATGAACTGCGCCCCGTGGGTGAAGTTGATGATGTTGAGGAGCCCGAAGATGATCGCGAGCCCCATGCTGAGCATGGCGTAGAAGCAGCCCCCGATGAGCCCGATGGTGAGCTGGGCCAGGAAGGCCTGGAGGGTGATGTCCGGCATGGGGACCTCGACGGCATGGATGGACGGCGTGCGGTTCACGCTCCGGTGTGTGAGCCGACCCTCTCCCCGCACGCGCATGGCTGTCCGGAGGTCGGACGAGGCGCCTCTCCCATTTGGGAGAGGAGAGAGGCGCCCCGCTTCAGCCCTTGGCGTTCAGCGGGCAGGCGTCGCTCGGCTTCGGATAGACGTCGTCGCCCTTGAGCACGGCCTTCACGGTGTAGAAGTCCCAGTCGCGCTTCGAGTCGGCCGGCTTCTTGACCTGGAGCAGCAGGAGGTCGTGCACGAGGGCGCCGTCCGGCCGCAGGCGGCCGTTGCGGATCACCGCGTCGTCGATGGTCATGCTGCGCAACTGCTTCATCACCGCCCCGGCCTCGTCGGTGCCGACGGCCTGGATCGCCTTCAGGTAGCTCAGCGCCGCCGAGTACACCGCCGCCTGCGAGGCGCTCGGCATCCGCTTCATCTTCGCGAAGTACTTCTCCGCGAAGGCCCGCGAGCGGTCGTCGTAATCCCAGTAGAAGGCTTCCGTCAGGTACATGTCCTGGGCCTTGGCGAGGCCGAGGCTTTTCACGTCGGTGATGTAGGTGAGGAGCGGGGCGATGACCTGCTTCTCGCTGCGGCCGATGCCGTACTCGGCGGCCTGCTTGATGGCGTTGATGGTGTCGCTGCCGGCATTCGCGAGCGCGATCACCTGGGCGCCCGTGCCCTGCGCCTTCAGCATGTAGGAGGAGAAGTCGCCGCCCGGGAAGGGATGCCGGGAGGTGCCCAGCACCTTGCCGCCCTCGGACTCCACCACCGCGGCGGCGTCCTTCTCCAGGGAGTGGCCGAAGGTGTAGTCGGCGGTGACGAAGTACCAGGACTTCTTGCCCGCCTGCATCAGCGCCTTGGCGGTGCCCGCGGCGAGCGCGTAGGTGTTGACCATCCACTGCGCGTTGAGCGGCGAGCATTTCTCGGTGATCGCCGCCATGGCGACGCCGGCCGAGAGCATGGTCACGCGGTTCTTCTGCTTGGCGATCTCCATCACGGCGAGCGCCGTCGAGGAGGTCGGGAAGTCCGCGATCATGTCGACCTTGCCCTGATCGAACCACTCGCGGGCGAGGTTGGCGGCGATGTCGGGCTTGTTCTGGTGGTCGGCGGCCACCAGCTCGACCGGAGCGCCGAGCACCTTGCCGCCCATCTCGTCGATGGCGATCTGCGCCGCCACCGCCGAGCCGCGGCCGGTGAAGTCGGAGTAGATGCCCGAGAGGTCGTTGAGGATGCCGATCCTCACGACCCCGTCGCTGACCGCCTCGGCGGCCCGGCCGCCCGTGGCGGCGAGCGCCGCGAGCGAGACCCCGAGCACGCAAGCCCTGACCGACTGACCCACACGCGACCGCATTCCCGCCTCCTGTTCGATCCGCTTCGTTGGATGGGACGCCACACTGAACGCGACGCGGGAGACGGCTCCCGCGGAACCCGTCACAGGCCGAGCAGCCGGCCGACCTCCTCCTCGCGGGCCTCGACCGCGTCGGCGGCGATCTCCGCGGCGATGCGGCCGTGCTCCACCACGTAGTGGCGGTCGGCGAGGTGGCGGGCGAAGTGGAAGTTCTGCTCGACCAGCACGATGGTGAAGCCGCGGGCCTTGAGCAGCGCCACCGCGCGGCCGAGCGCCTCCACGATCACCGGCGCCAGCCCCTCGGTGATCTCGTCGAGGAGCAGGATGCGGGCGCCGGTGGTGAGGATGCGGCCGAGCGCCAGCATCTGCTGCTCGCCCCCCGAGAGGAGCCCGCCGTAGCTGTCGGCCCGCTCCGCGAGGTTCGGAAACATCGCCAGCACCTCGGCGAGCGGCAGGCCCGCCTCGCCGAGCCGCGGCAGCAGGGTGAGGTTCTCCTGCGTGGTCAGCGTCCGGTAGACGCCGCGCTCCTCCGGGCAGTAGCCGATTCCGAGCCGGGCGACGCGGTGGGGCGGCAGCCGGATCACCTCCGCGCCCCGCACCCGCACCGAGCCGGCCCGCCGGTCGGTGAGCCCGAGGATCGCCTTGAGGGTGGTGGTGCGCCCGGCCCCGTTGCGGCCGAGGAGCGTGATGCACTCGCCCTCGCGCACCGTCAGGTCGACGCCGTGCAGCACGTGGCTCTCGCCGTACCACGCTTCGAGGCCGCGGGTTTCGAGGACGACCGGGCGCCCGGCCGAACCTGCCTCAGCCAAACCTGCCTCAGCCATGCCCGCCCCCGAGATAGGCGGCCCGCACCGCCGGATCCTGCGAGACCGCGGCGTAGGACCCCTCGGCCAGGATCTCGCCCCGCTGGAGCACCGTGATCGTGTCGCAGAGGTCCGAGACCACCGCCATGTTGTGCTCGACCATCAGGACCGTGCGCCCGCGGGCGATGCGGCGGATCAGGCGCTTGACCCGGTCGACGTCGTCGATCGCCATGCCCTGCGTCGGTTCGTCGAGGAGCAGGAAGGCCGGATCGAGGGCGAGCGTGGTGGCGAGTTCGAGGGTGCGCTTGCGGCCGTAGGGCAGGTCGGCGGCCTTGGTCTCGACCGCGTCGGTGAGCCCGACCTCGGCGAGCAGCCCCATCACCTCCTCGTCCAGCGCCGTGAGCGAGCGCGACGAGCGCCAGAAGTGGAACTGCGTGCCGAGCCGCCGCTGGAGCGCCACCCGGACGTTCTCGCGCACGGTGAGGTGCGGGAAGGTCGCCGAGATCTGGAACGAGCGCACGAGGCCGCGCCGGGCCGTGGCGGCGGAGGATTCCGCCGTGATGTCGGTGCCCTCGTAGAGGATCTGCCCGCGCGTCGGGGCATGGAACTTGGTCAGCAGGTTGAAGACGGTGGTCTTGCCCGCGCCGTTCGGCCCGATCAGCGCGTGGATCGCGTGGCGGCGGATGCGCAGGGCGACGTCGCGCACGGCGGTGAAGCCGCCGAACGACTAGGTCAGACCGAGGGTCTCGAGGGCGATCTCCGACACGGCCCGCTTCCTTGCCAATCCCGGTTCGTAGATTGTATAAAATCTGCACTCGGTCAAGCGACAATCGAAGCCGACCATCGGCGCGGTCGGCCGGTACCGAGTTCAGGGTCGAGGATGCGCCGCCCTGCACCGCAAGCCGGGATGGCGGACGACTGAATTGACGTATAAAATATACGCGGAACGGAGACGTGGCGTGAGTTCAGGATCGGCGATCGAGAAGCCTGCCCGGGCCGGCCGGGACGGCCTGCGCCACAAGACCGTCTCGGCGGCGGTGGCCGAGGCCCTGCGCGAGCGGATCCTCGGCGGCGACCTCGCCCCGGGCACGCAGCTGCGCCAGGACGCCCTGGCGGAGGAGTTCGGGATCAGCCGGATCCCGGTGCGCGAGGCCCTCCTCCAGCTCGAAGCGAGCGGGCTCGTCAGGATCATGCCGCACCGGGGGGCAGTCGTCTCCGACCTCTCGGTGGAGGAGATCGAGGACATCTTCCAGCTGCGCACCCTGCTGGAGCCGCAGCTGCTGATCCTGTCGGCCCGCCACCTCACGGGCGAGGATTACCGGGAGCTGCGCGCGTTGCGCGACGAGTACAGCGCCGCCCTCACGGCCGGGCAGATCGACCAGTGGGGCGAGCTGAACCGGCGCTTCCACCTCGGCCTGCTGCGCCATGCCGGGCGGCCGCGCTCGCTCGCCATCGTCTCGGGGCTGCTTCAGGATTGCGACCGCCCGACCCGCCTTCAGCTCTCGCTCACCGGCGACGTGGCGCGGGCCGACAGGGAGCACACCACGATCCTCGATCTGTGCGAGGCGGGCGAGATCGCCGCCGCCGCCAACCTGCTGCGCAGCCACGTGGAGCATGCGGGCCATTCGCTGATCGCGATCTACCGCAAGTCCGCGGCGGGGTGATACGGTTTCCGGACGATCACTTTCGGAAACCGTATCATGAGCCCGCGCGGCGCCTGAGCGAGGCCGGTTTCCGCATCGCGAAGCGATCATCCGGAAACCGTATGACAAGGCCTCCGCTTGATCAAAGCGGAGGCCGGATCAGCTCCCCTCCCCGGCCAGCGGCAGGGCGGCGACGAGTTCGCGCAGGAAGGCCTGCACGGCGTGCGGCAGGCGCCGCTCGCGCATGGTCTGGACCTGGATGCCGCGCATCAGCCCGCCATGGGCGTGGATCGGGATCGCCACCAGATCCCCGTGCCGCAGGGGCGTCTGCACCGTGAGGGCGGCCATCACCGCGAGGCCGCGCGAGCGCCGCACGAAGGGCAGCAGCGCCCAGAGATTGTTGGCGGTGAGGGTCGGCTCGACCGTGATGCCCTCCGCCGCGCAGGCGGCGTCGAAGGTGCGGCGGGCCGTGGTGTCGCGGGTCGGCAGGGCGATCGGGTGGGCGGTGAGATCGGCGAGCCGCAGCAGCGGCGCCCCCGCGAGCGGATGGCCGGGAGCCGCGACCGCGATCATCGGCAGCCGGGTCTCATAGGCCACGTGCACCGGCGCGGCCGGATCGGTCGCGAAGGTCACGCCGATATCGGCGTCGCCCGCGACGACCACCTGGGTCACCTGCGCGGGCGGCAGGACCGCGAGTTCGAAGCGGATGCCCGGATGGCGCGCGTGGAACTCCGCGACGGCGTTGGGCAGCAGGTCGAGGGCGAAACCCTCCGAACTCGCCAGCCGGATCAGCCCGCGGGCGAGCCCCTGCAACTCGCGGATCTCGCTGACGACCTGATCGCTGCGCATCAGCACCTGATGGGCGTGCTGCGCCAGCAGCTCGCCGGCCGGGCTCGGCACCATCCCGCGCGGGCGCCGCTCGAACAGCACGCAATCCAGCTCGAATTCGAGATTCGCGATCTGGCGGCTGATCGCCGAGGCGGCGACATTGAGCTGCGCGCTCGCCGCGGCGATCGAGCCCGTGCGTGCGACCGCCAGGAAATACCGCAGGCTCGTCGGCTGCATCCCCGCTCCCCGGTCCGATCCTCGGTCCGCTCCGTTGCCGAATCGGCAACGATCACATCGCCAAATTCTACTTGCTGCGATCGCTTCTGCACAACATCCTGGCAGGGTCAAAAAAGCGGCACAGCTCGGGCGGATGGCAGCCGGGCACCGGGGCCGCGTTCCAGGGGCGATTCAGACATGCTGAGACAGACCTTCGCGGCCTCTTCCCTCACCGCCGGGGCCCTCGCGGCCCTGCTGCTCGCCGGAACGGCCGCCCCGGCGCTCGCCGGCAAGGCCAACGACACCCTGGTCTACGCCTCCGACAGCGAGCCCGAGAACGTCAGCCCCTATCACAACAGCGCCCGCGAGGGCGTGATCCTGGCCCGCAACGCCTGGGACACGCTGATCTACCGGGATCCCGCCACCGGGCAGTACCAGCCGATGCTGGCCACCGCCTGGAAATGGGTCGATCCGGTCACCCTGGAACTGACCATCCGCGAGGGCGTGACCTTCCACAACGGCGATGCCCTCACCCCCGAGGACGTGGCCTTCACCTTCAACTACGTGCTGACGCCCGAGGCCCGCACCGTCACCAAGCAGAACGTGGACTGGATGAAGTCCACCGAGGTGGTCGATGCGCACACGGTGCGCATCCACCTCAAGGCCCCGTTCCCGGCCGCCCTCGAATACCTCGCCGGCCCGACCCCGATCTTCCCGGCCGCCTACTTCAAGAAGGTCGGGCTCGACGGCTTCGCCAAGGCGCCGGTCGGCACCGGCCCCTACCGGATCGTCAGCGTCGACAGCGGGCGCGGCGTGAAGCTGGAGCGCTTCGAGAAGTACTGGACCGGCGGCCCGATCGCGAAGCCGAAGATCGGCAAGCTCGAATTCCGCGTCATCCCGGACGGCGACAGCCGCATGGCGGAACTCGTCACCGGCGGCATCGACTGGATCTGGCGCGTGCCGGGCGACCAGGCCGACCAATTGCGGACGGCCCCCGGCGTCACGGTGCTGAGCGCCGAGACCATGCGGGTCGGCTTCCTGCAATTCGACGTGGCGGGCCGGGCGACGGAGAAGTCGCCGCTCAAGGACAAGCGGGTGCGCCAGGCGATCTCCTACGCCATCGACCGCCAGGCCATGGTCGACAACCTCGTGCGGGGCGGCGCCCGGGTGATGAACGTGCTCTGCTTCGTCGGGCAGTTCGGCTGCGTCGACGAGGGCGCGCAGCGTTACGCCTACGATCCCGCCAAGGCCAAGGCGCTCCTCAAGGAGGCCGGTTATCCGGACGGGTTCGAGATCGACCTCGCGGCCTATCGCGAGCGCGAATACGCGGAGGCGGTGATCGGCTACCTGCGGGCGGTGGGCATCAAGGCGCGCCTCAACTACCTGCGCTACGCCGCCTTCCGCGACGCCCTGCGCGGCGGCAAGGTCTCGATCGGCTTCCAGACCTGGGGCTCGTTCTCGGTCAACGACGTCTCGGCCTTCACGGGCGTGTATTTCCGCGGCGGCGACGAGGACCTGACCAAGGACCCGGCCACCATCGCGGCGCTCCAGGCCGGCGACACGGCGGGCGATCCGGAGGGCCGCAAGGCGAAGTACCGCGAGGCCCTCTCGCGCATCGCGGGCGAGGCCTACGCCCTGCCGATGTTCTCCTACCCGTCGAACTACGCCTTCACGCAGGACCTGAACTTCACGGCGCAGCCCGACGAGGTGCCGCGCTTCTACGCCGCCTCGTGGAAGTGAGGGCCTGAGATGCTCCGCTTCGCCCTGCGCCGCCTCCTGGTGGCGCTCAGCGTGGCCGTCACCGTCTCGGTGGCGAGCTTCATGCTGCTCCACCTCTCCGGCGACCTCGCCACCGCGATCGCCGGGCCGGAGGCGACCAGCACCCAGATCGAGGCGATCCGGGTCCAGTACGGGCTCGACCAGCCGCTCCTCACGCAGTTCGCCACCTGGGCCTGGAACGCGCTGCACCTCGATTTCGGGCATTCGTTCTACTTCCGCGAGCGGGTCTCCGACCTGATCGCGGCGCGGATGCCGGTGACGCTGACGCTCGGCGTCGTCGCCCTCGCGGTGGCCTTGTTCGTGGCGATCCCGCTCGGCGTGCTGGCGGCGGTGCGCCGCGACACCTGGATCGACCGGGCGGCCCTGTTCGTGTCGGTGCTGGGGCAGGCGATGCCGACCTTCTGGTTCGGCCTCGCCCTGATCACGGTCTTCGCCGTGAACCTGCGCTGGCTGCCGGTCTCGGGCAACGCCACCTGGAAGCACTTCGTGCTGCCGGCGGTGGCGCTCGGCTACTACGCCATGCCGGCGGTGATGCGCCTCACCCGCAACGGCATGCTGGAGGTGCTCTCCTCCGACTTCGTGCGCACCGCCCGCGCCAAGGGCCTGCCGCCGCGCAAGGTCCTGATCCGCCATGCCCTGCGCAACGCCGTGATCCCGGTGATCGCGCTCGCGGCGGTGCAGTTCGGCTTCATGCTCGGCGGCTCGATCGTGGTCGAGGCGGTGTTCTCCCTGCAGGGCCTCGGCCAGCTCGCCTGGGAATCGATCGCCCGCAACGACTTCCCGGTGGTCCAGGCGATCGTGCTGGTGCTGGCGATGATCTACATCGCGCTGACGCTCGCCGCCGATCTCCTCAACGCCTTCCTCGATCCGCGGCTGCGCCAATGATCGCTCCCACCTCCTCCCCTCCGGCCGAGACCGGCCTGTCCGCCCCGGCGGCCGACGCGCTGCCCGCCGTGCGCTCGCCCACCGCCATCGTGCTGCGGCGCGGCCTGACCCATGCGGGCTTCATGATCGGGGCCGTGCTGCTCGGCCTCATCCTGCTCGCGGCCGTCGCGGCGCCGCTCATCGCACCCCACGACCCCTACGCGCAGGACGTCTCGCGCCGGCTGATCCCGCCGGTCTGGCAGGCCAAGGGCACCTGGGAGCACGTGCTCGGCACCGACAAGCTCGGGCGCGACTATCTCAGCCGCCTGATCTACGGCAGCCAGATCTCGTTGCTGATCGGCCTCTCGGCGGCGCTGATCTCCGGCCTGATCGGCACCACGCTCGGCATCCTCGCCGGCTATTTCGGCGGCCGGGTCGACGCGGTGGTGAGCTACATCGTCACCACGCGCCTCGCGCTCCCCGTGGTGCTGGTGGCGCTCGCCATGGCGGCCCTGGTCGGCGGCTCGCTCAAGGTCGTGGTGCTGGTGCTCGGCCTGCTCCTGTGGGACCGCTTCGCGGTGGTCACCCGGGCCGCGACCCGGCAGGTGCGCAGCCAGGACTTCGTGGCGGCGGCGGAGGCCGCGGGCTTCACCACCGCGCGGATCCTGCTGCAGGAGATCCTGCCCAACATCCTCAACGCCCTCATCGTGGTGGCGACGCTGGAGATGGCGCACGCGATCCTGCTCGAAGCCGCCCTCTCCTTCCTCGGCCTCGGGGTGCAGCCGCCCCTGCCCTCCTGGGGTCTGATGATCGCCGAGGGCAAGCCGTACATGCTGTTCCAGCCCTGGGTGATCACCATCCCGGGCGTGGCGCTCCTCCTCCTCGTGCTCGCCATCAACCTGCTCGGCGACGGCCTGCGCGACATCACCGCCCCCGAGGGGCGCCGCTAGCGCGGCGCCCGCCCCTCCCGCATCCCGAGTTCCCACATGTCCCGACACGACGCCATCGCGACCGCGACCCGGCACTTCGACGAGGGCGGCTTCCTCGCCACCCTTCAGGACGCCGTCGCGCGCCCCACCGAGAGCCAGGCCCCCGGCCAGATCCCGGCCTTGACCGCCTACCTCACCGAGTTCCTCGCACCCGCCGTCGCGCGCCTCGGCTTCACGAGCCGCCTCCTCGACAACCCGGACGGCACGCACGGGCCCTTCCTGATCGCCGAGCGCCGCGAGGGCGAGAACCTGCCCACCGTGCTGATCTACGGCCACGGCGATACCGTGCGGGGCTATCCCGAGCAGTGGCGCGAGGGCCTGCATCCCTGGCGGATCACCGTCGAGGGCGAGCGCTGGTACGGACGCGGCACCGCCGACAACAAGGGCCAGCACCTCGTCAACCTCGCGGCCCTGGACGCCGTGATGCGGGCCCGCGGCGGCCGGCTCGGCTTCAACGCCAAGCTCATCATCGAGATGGGCGAGGAATCGGGCTCCCCGGGCCTGCGCGAGATCTGCCGTCAGGAGGGCGCGGCGCTCGCCGCCGACCTGCTGATCGCCTCGGACGGACCGCGGGTCAGCGCCGAGCGGCCGACCGTCTTCCTCGGCTCGCGCGGGGCCTTCAACTTCGAGCTGATCATCAACCTGCGCGAGGGCGGGCACCATTCGGGCAATTGGGGCGGGCTCCTGCGCAACCCCGGCACGGTGCTGGCGAACGCCATCGCGAGCCTGGTGGATGCCCGCGGGGCGATCAAGGTCGAGGCCCTGCGCCCGCCGCCGATCCCGCCGGGGGTGCGCGCGGCGCTCGCCGACCTCACGGTGGGCGGCGACCCGAACGCGCCGGCGATCGACGCCGATTGGGGCGAGCCGGGCCTGAGCGCCGCCGAGCGGGTGTTCGGCTGGAACGCCCTCGAAGTGCTGGCCTTCAAGACCGGCGACCCGGAGGGCCCCCTCAACGCGGTCCCCCCCTCCGCCAAGGCGACGCTCCAGCTGCGCTTCGTCGTCGGCACCGACTGGCAGAACCTGATCCCGGCGATCCGCGCGCATCTCGACGCGCACGGCTTCCCGATGGTCGAGGTGCGGCCCGCCCGCACCGAGGTGTTCCGCGCGACCCGCCTGCCGGTGGAGGATCCGTGGGTGGAATGGGCTCTCGCCTCGATCGCCGAGAGCACGGGCAAGCGCCCGGCCCTGCTGCCGAATCTCGGCGGCTCGCTGCCCAACGACGCCTTCTCGGAGATCCTCGGCCTGCCGACCCTGTGGGTGCCGCATTCCTATCCGGCCTGCTCGCAGCACGCCCCCGACGAGCACACGCTCGGCCCGATGACCCGCGAGGCGCTCGGCCTGATGGCCGGCCTGTTCTGGGATCTCGGCGAGACCGGCCCCGCCGTCCTCGCCCGCCGCAAGGCCGCCTGAGGGAAGCGATCATGACCGAGCCCGTCGTCCGCATCAGCAACCTGACCCTCGCGCTGCCCAAGGGGGCCGACCGGCCCCACGCGGTGGAGGACCTCTCCCTCGACCTGATGCCGGGGCGCATCCTCTGCGTCGTCGGCGAGTCGGGCTCGGGCAAGTCGATGAGCGCCTACGCGCTCACCGGCCTCCTGCCCCGGGTGCTGCGGCCGACGGGCGGGCGCATCCTGTTCGAGGGGCGCGACCTCCTCACCCTCGACGAACGGGCGTGGCGCGACCTGCGCGGCCGGCGCATCGCCATGATCTTCCAGGAGCCGATGACGGCCCTGAACCCGGTGATGCGCATCGGCGACCAGATCGCCGAGATGTACGAGGCCCACGGCCTCCTCACCTCGGCCGAGCGGCGCGCCCGCGCGGTGGCGCTCGCCGCGGAGGTCGGCCTGCCCGACCCCGAGACGATCGTGCGGGCCTATCCGCACCAGCTCTCCGGCGGCCAGCGCCAGCGGGCGATGATCGCCATGGCGCTCGCCCTCGAACCCACGGTGCTCGTCGCCGACGAGCCCACCACCGCCCTCGACGTGACGACCCAGGCGCAGATCCTGAAGCTGATCCGCGACCTGCAGCAGCGGCGCGGCATGAGCGTGCTGTTCATCACCCACGATTTCGGGGTGGTGGCGGACATCGCCGATCACGTGGCGGTGCTCCAGCGCGGCCGGCTGGTGGAATCCGGCACCGCCCGGGCGGTGCTGGAGAACCCGCAGCACCCCTACACCAAGGCGCTGCTCGCCGCGGTGCCGAGCCTCGCCCCGCCCGCGCGGGCGCCCGTCGACCACGAGCCGGTGGTGCTCCAGGCGGTCGGCCTCACCAAGACCTACACCACCCGCACCGGCCTGTTCGGCCGCCCCCGCGTGGTGCCGGCGGTGAAGGAGGTGGCCTTCGACCTGCGGCGCGGCGAGACGCTGGGCCTCGTCGGCGAATCGGGCTCGGGCAAGTCGACCACCGCGCGGCTCGCGATCCGGCTGGTGGAGCCCGACCGGGGCACGGTGCGGCTCGGGGATCTCGACTACACGCGCCTCGACGCGGCGGGCCTGCGCCGCGAGCGCAAGCGGATCCAGATGATCTTCCAGGATCCCTTCGCCTCGCTCAATCCCCGCCGGACCGTCGAGCAGATCATCACGGCGGGACCGATCGCCCACGGCGTCCCGGCCGCGAAGGCGCGGGCGCGGGCGCGCGAACTCCTCGACCTCGTCGGATTGCAGCCGAGCGCGGCGGAGCGCTACCCCAACGCCTTCTCGGGCGGCCAGCGCCAGCGCATCGGCATCGCCCGGGCGCTCGCCATGGAGCCGGACGTGCTCGTCGCCGACGAAGCGGTCTCGGCCCTCGACGTCTCGGTGCAGGCCCAGGTGCTGCGCCTCCTGGAGGAGCTGAAGCAGCGCCTCGGCATCGCGATGCTGTTCATCACCCACGACCTGCGCGTCGCCGCCACGATCTGCGACCGGATCGCCGTCATGCAGCGGGGCGAGATCGTGGAGCAGCGCCCCACCGCCGAGCTGTTCCGCGCGCCGGCCCATCCCTACACGCGCACGCTGCTCGCGGCGGTGCCGGGCTTGGCGCTGGAGGCGGAGCGCGGCGCCGCGTGAGCCGGGCGGCGCACCGCCCTTCACCGGGCCGGTGTGGCGCGCCCGCCGCAACTTCAGGAAAAGAACGCCGGCCCGGATGACCGCCGAGACGAATCCGGCGCGCTGCCGCTAGGATTCCCGGCGCGCTTCAAGCGGCGGCTCGGGTCTTGCACGACATGCGTTCCATCTTCCTGGGTCTCGCGGCGCTCGCGGTCACCACCGGCCAGGGCGCCCTGGCCGCGGATCTCGCGGCTCCGGTGCCGGCCTACGTCGCGCCGGTGCAGCCCCTGAGCATCGTGTCCGAGTTCCGCATCGGCGGCTCGGTGCAGGACCCGTTCAGCCCGGAGAGCGGCAGCGGCAACGTGGTGGCGGAGGTGCTGCTCGCCAAGCCGACCCTCACGCCGGACCCGTTCTGGAACCAGTTCATCCCGCGCCCGACCGTGGGCGGCAGCTACAACACGGCCGGCCGCACCAGCTACGCGTATCTCGGCGCCACCTGGACCTTCGACATCACCGACCGGATCTTCGTCGAGGGCTTCTTCGGCGCCTCGTTCCATAACGGCATCACCGGCCGCTTCATCCCGCCGGGCTTCAACGCGCTCGGCTGCTCGCCGCTCTTCCGCGAGGCGGCCTCGATCGGCTTCCGCCTCACCGAGCACTGGAGCGTGCTGGCCACGGTCGAGCACCAGTCCAATGCCGGCCTGTGCGTGGCGAATCGCGGCCTGACCAATTTCGGCGGCAAGATCGCCTACACGTTCTGATCCCGCCGCCGGTCCCATCGGAAGCGCCGGCGCCCTCGTGTAGACCGGTCGGGCAGCCGCACGAGAGCAGGATCCGATCGCGGTGCAAGCGGATCCTGCTCCCGATCGTTGTTTTTGACGCATTGTCTGCGAAGAACCGGCATCCACTTCGTCGGAAAATGCTCTCAGGTCCGGGAAGCCGAAGCCGTGGTCGTCCTCAACCGCATCTACACCCGCACCGGCGATGCCGGCACCACCGCGCTCGCGAGCGGCGAGCGGCGCTCGAAGGCGGATCTGCGCATCGAGACCTACGGCACCGTCGACGAGACCAATGCCTGCCTGGGTCTCGCCCGCCAGCACACGACGGGCGACCTCGACGCAATGCTCTCGCGCGTCCAGAACGACCTGTTCGATCTCGGCGCCGATCTGGCCACGCCCGAGAGCGACACCCCGCCCGCCTACGAGCCCCTGCGCATCGTCGCCGCGCAGGTCGAGCGGGTCGAGCGGGAGATCGACGCGCTGAATGCGGGCCTCCAGCCGCTGCGCTCCTTCGTGCTGCCGGGCGGCACCGCCGCCGCCGCCGCGCTCCACCTCGCCCGCACGGTCTGCCGCCGGGCCGAGCGGCTGGCCGTGGCGCTCGCCGCCGTGCCGGAGGAGCGCGTCTCGCCGGTGGCGATCCAGTACCTCAACCGCCTGTCCGACTTCCTGTTCGTCGCCGCCCGGGTCGCCAATGACGGGGGCGCGCGGGACGTGCTCTGGGTGCCGGGCCAGAACCGCACCTGAGGGCCGCACCTGAGGGCCGCACTTGGGCTGAATGGCATCGGGTCCCCTGCGGAGGGGTCCTCGCGCGGGGCCTCGGCGCGCCATACCGCATCTTCGAAAAAAATCTGACGCCGCGTCGGCGGGCGGCCATTCCCCCCGCCTCAGTCCGCGTTGACAATTCCGAAAATCGGCCGTTACGGTCCGCCACCCTGCTCCCCTGGGGATGGTCGGCCCTCGCAAGCGCCGCGCGCGCGACCGCCCGATCGTCCCGGCCCGGAAGGATGCGACGATCATGAAGGTTCTGGTGCCCGTCAAGCGGGTCGTTGATTACAACGTCAAGATCCGGGTCAAGCCGGACGGCTCGGGCGTCGAACTCGCGAACGTCAAGATGTCGATGAACCCCTTCGACGAGATCGCCGTCGAGGAGGCCATCCGCCTCAAGGAGAAGGGCAAGGTCACCGAGATCGTCGCGGTCTCGATCGGCCCGCAGCAGGCCCAGGAGACCATCCGCACCGCGCTCGCCATGGGCGCCGACCGCGGCATCCTGGTCAAGACCGACGTCACGGTCGAGCCGCTCGCCGTCGCCAAGCTCCTGAAGGCGCTGGTCGAGAAGGAGGGTCCCGACCTCGTCATCCTCGGCAAGCAGGCCATCGACGACGATTCCAACCAGACCGGCCAGATGCTCGCCGCCCTGCTGGGCTGGCCCCAGGGCACCTTCGCCTACAGGCTCGAGGTCGGCGAGGGCGCGATCGACGTCACCCGGGAGATCGACGGCGGCCTCCAGACCCTCGCCCTGCAGCTGCCCGCCATCGTCACCACGGACCTGCGCCTCAACGAGCCGCGCTACGCCTCGCTGCCCAACATCATGAAGGCCAAGAAGAAGCCCCTCGACACGGTCGAGCCGGAGGCGCTCGGCGTCGATGTGACGCCGCGCCTGAAGGTGCTCAAGACCGTCGAGCCGGGCGGGCGGCAGGCCGGCGTCAAGGTCGCCTCGGCGGCCGAGCTCGTCAACAAGCTGAAGGTCGAGGCCGGCGTCCTCTGACGCGCCTCCCATTCGAGGACACGCACATGGCCACCCTCCTCCTGGTCGAGCACGCCGATGGCAAGCTCAAGGATGCCAGCCTCAAGGCGCTGACCGCGGCCAAGCAGCTCGGCGCTCCCGTCCACGCCCTGGTGACCGGCGCCGGCAGCCGGCCGGCGGCGGAGGCCGCCGCCAAGCTCGACGGCGTCGAGAAGGTGCTGCTGGCGGACGACGCCGCCTTCGACCACCTGCTGGCCGAACCCACCGCCGCCCTGATCGCCGAACTCGCGGCCGGCTACGACGCCGTGATCGCGGCGGCGAGCACGGAGGGCAAGAACGTGCTGCCGCGCGTGGCCGCCCTCCTCGACGTGGCGCAGGTCTCCGACATCATCAAGGTGGTGTCGCCCGACACCTTCGAGCGGCCGATCTACGCGGGCAACGCCATCCAGACCGTGCAGGTGAGCGAGCCCAAGAAGGTCGTCACCGTGCGCACCGCGGCCTTCAAGGCGGCGGAAGCGGGCGGGGTGGAGGCCCCGGTCGAAGCGGCCGCGGCCGGCGCGGCGCCGATGGCGAAGTCGTCCTTCAAGGGCGAGGAGATCGCCAAGTCGGACCGTCCGGAGCTGGCCGCGGCGCGGATCGTGGTGTCGGGCGGGCGCTCGCTCGGCTCGGCGGAGAAGTTCAAGGAGCTGATCGAGCCGCTCGCCGACGCGCTCGGGGCGGCGGTGGGCGCCTCGCGGGCGGCGGTGGATGCGGGCTACGCGCCGAACGACTGGCAGGTGGGCCAGACCGGCAAGGTGGTGGCGCCGGATCTCTACGTGGCGGTGGGGATCTCCGGGGCGATCCAGCACCTCGCCGGCATGAAGGACTCCAAGGTGATCGTGGCGATCAACAAGGACGAGGAGGCGCCGATCTTCCAGGTGGCCGATTACGGCCTGGTCGGTGACCTGTTCCAGGTCGTGCCCGCCCTCAAGGACGAGATCGTCAAGGCCAAGGGCTGAGCCCGCTTGTCACGAGACGGAGCCGTGTCGTCTCGACGAGACGGCGCGGCCCCGTCCGGCATGATAGAATGAGACGGATGAGGGGGCCCGGCCGGTTGGGTCCCGTGAGGTTGCGGGGCAAAGGCGGCGATGGGCATCGAGATCAAGACGGTCGGGATCATCGGGGCCGGCCAGATGGGCAGCGGCATCGCGCATGTCTGCGCGGTGGCGGGCCTTGAGGTGCGCCTCAACGACCGGGAGCCCGATCGCCTCAGGAACGGCCTCGCGACCGTGAACGGCAACCTGCAGCGGCAGGTCGCCAAGGGCACCCTCACCGAGGAGGCGCGCCGGGAGGCGATCGAGCGGATCCAGCCGGTCGAGAGCTTCGAGGATTTCGGGTCCTGCGACCTCGTCATCGAGGCGGCGACCGAGGACGAGGCGATCAAGCGCTCCATCTTCTCGGCCCTGTGTCCGGCGCTGCGCCCCGAGACGATGGTGGCGACCAACACCTCGTCGATCTCGATCACGCGGCTCGCCGCCTCGACCGACCGGCCCGAGCGCTTCATCGGCATCCACTTCATGAATCCGGTGCCGGTGATGCAGCTCGTCGAGCTGATCCGCGGCATCGCCACGGAGGATCCGACCTTCGAATCGGCCCGGGCTTTCGTGACCCGGCTCGGCAAGTCGGTGACGGTGTCCGAGGATTTCCCGGCCTTCATCGTCAACCGCATCCTGCTGCCGATGATCAACGAGGCGATCTACACGCTCTACGAGGGCGTCGGCTCGGTGGATTCCATCGACACGGCGATGCGGCTCGGCGCGAACCACCCGATGGGCCCGCTGCAGCTCGCCGATTTCATCGGCCTCGACACCTGCCTGTCGATCATGCAGGTGCTCTACGAGGGCTTGGCGGATTCGAAGTACCGGCCCTGCCCGCTGCTGGTGAAATACGTCGAGGCCGGCTGGCTCGGCCGCAAGACGAAGCGCGGCTTCTACGATTACCGCGGGCCGGAGCCGGTCCCGACCCGCTGAGGCACGGTCCGCCCCCGTCGAACGGGAACAGCACCGACGCGAAAAACCCCTCCCCGGTGCCGGAGAGGGGTGGTTCCGCCTGCGCGGCCGGCGCTTACCGCTGGTTGGTCGAGCCGGTCGTGGTGGGCTGCGACGGCTGCGGATAGGCCGGATTGCCGGCGGGCACGCCGCCGCTGTTCGCCGAGGGATTGGCCGCGTTGCCGCTGCCGCTGGGCGAGCCGGTGATCTGCGTGCGGGCCGCATCGGTGCTCTGGCCCGCCACGTCGTTGGGCGACTTGGCGCCGTTCCAGGTCAGGAGCGCGACCGCGGCGACGGCGAGGAGCGCGAGGCTGCCGAGGAGCACGTAGAGCACCGGCTTGCCCTTCGCGCCCTGGCGCGCGTCGGTCGGCGTCTCGATGCGGCGATCGTCGATGGCCATGGGGATCTCTCCGAGGCTGTGCGTGAGGCCGCTTGCGGCGGCGATCTGCCCGGGCAACGGTCACCGGGCAGCCACGGTTCCGCGGAGAGACGGGTCTCATACGGTTTCCGGATGATCGCTTCGCGATGCGGAAACCGGCCTCGCTCAGGCGCCGCGCGGGCTCGTGATACGGTTTCCGAAAGTGATCTTCCGGAAACCGTATCAGAGGCCGGTCGTCAGCATGATCTTGCCGAGATGGGCGCTCGATTCCATCAGCGCATGGGCCTCGCGCGCCTGCTCCAGCGGGAAGGTGGCGTGGATCACGGTCTTGAGCGTGCCGGCGTCGAGGAGCGGCCAAACCTCCCGGCGCAGCCCCTCGGCGATCGCCGCCTTCTGGGCCACGGTGCGCGGGCGCAGGGTCGAGCCCGTCAGGGTCAGGCGCCGCACCATGATCGGGGTCAGGTTGAACTCCTCGACCTTGAAGCCCTGCAGGAAGGCGATGACGACGAGGCGGCCGTCCAGCGCCAGGGACTTCAGGTTGCGGTCGAGATAGGCCGCCCCCACCATGTCGAGGATCACATCGACGCCTTTGCCGTCGGTGAGCCGCTTCACCTCCTCGGCGAAATCCGCCTCCCGGTAGTTGATCGCCGCATCCGCCCCGAGCCGCTCGCAGAAGGTGCATTTGTCCGCCGAGCCGGCGGTGGCGTAGACGGTGGCGCCGAAATGCTTGGCGAGCTGGATCGCCGTGTAGCCGATGCCGCTCGACCCGCCATGGACGAGGAAGCGCTCGCCCTTCTGGAGGCGCCCGCGCTCGAAGACGTTGGTCCAGACCGTGTAGTAGTTCTCCGGCAGGCCCGCGGCCTCGATCAGCGAGAGCGGGCCGGGCTTGGGCAGGCACAACGCCGCATCGGCGACGCAATACTCGGCATAGCCGCCGCTGATCACCAGCGCGCAGACCTCGTCGCCCGCCGCGAGGCCGGTCACACCCTCGCCCAGGGCGACGATGCGGCCGGCGACCTCCAGGCCCGGCACCTCGGTGGCGCCGGGGGGCGGCGGGTACTTGCCGGCGCGCTGCTGGCAATCGGGCCGGTTCACTCCCGCCGCCGCCACCGCGATCAGCACCTGACCCGGGCCGGGCTTCGGCACCGGCGCGGTCTCGATGCCGATCACCTCGGGGCCGCCGGCCCCGTTGAAGCGGACCTGGCGCATGGTGTCGGGAATGGCGGGCATGGGCGGTTCCTCGTTGGTATGGGGTCGTCCTACCGACAGGGTCGCGCGGCTGGCAAGTCCGGTTTCGGCAAGTCCGGTTCCGGCAACTCCGTCAGCGCGTCCCGTACATGCGGTCGCCCGCATCCCCGAGGCCGGGGAGGATGTAGCCGTGCTCGTTGAGGTGGCTGTCGATGGAGGCGGTCCAGACCCGCACGTCGGGATGCGCGCCCTGGAACTTCGCCAAGCCCTCCGGCGCGGCCAGCAGGCAGACGAAGCGCAGGTCGCGCGCACCGCGCTCCTTGAGGCGATCCACCGCCGCGATGGCGGAATTGGCGGTGGCGAGCATCGGGTCGAGGACCAGCACCGTGCGGTCGGCGAGGTCGGACGGGGCCTTGAAGTAGTATTCCACCGCTTCGAGGGAATCCGGGTCGCGGTAGAGCCCCACATGGGCGACGCGGGCCGAGGGCAAGAGCGAGAGCATCCCGTCGAGGAAGCCGATGCCGGCGCGCAGGATCGGCGCCAGAACCAGCTTCTTGCCGGCGATCTGCACTCCCTGCATGGTCACGAGGGGCGTCTCGATCTCGATCGGCTCCAGCGGCAGGTCGCGCGTCACCTCGTAGGCGAGCAGCGTGCCGATCTCGTTCAGCAACTGGCGGAAGCCCTTGGTCGAGCGCGCCTTGTCCCGCAGCAGCGTCAGCTTGTGCTGCACCAGCGGATGGGAGACGACCGTGACCGGGGCGGCTCCCGTCGTCTCCCGCGTGCTCGCAGCCTGCATCCTGGTTCCCCTCAAGCGTGGCCGGTCCGGAGTGTAGTCCGGTCCCTCGGCTCAGAACACCGTGCCGTCGCTGGCAATCGTGAGCGGCGGCGTCCCATCCGGACGCAGGGCCCGGGCCAGCCGCCGGCCCGTCGCCCAGGTTCCCCCCTCCAGCACCTTGGCGAGGGGCAGATCGGCCGGGTCGCGGATGCCGAGGCGCTCGCGCACCAGCGGCGCCAACCGGTCGAGAAGCGCCACGGTGAGCGCCCGCCACTCCACCACCAGCTCGGATTCCACCGGATGGGCCTGCGCCGCCGCCCCGGGATCCTTGAGCGTCAGCACGCCGGTATCGAGGAACAGGCCGCCGTTGCGGTATTCCGGCAGGCCGGTGAGGGCGTCGAGGCCGGTCACCGTGATCCCCGCCTCCTCCAGCGGCTCCAGGAGCGAGTAGGCGAGCCATTGCGACAGCTTGTGGAAGGGCACGAGGCCGGCGGTCTCGCCCTCCCCGCCCGCGCGGGAATGCCGCCACGTATCGCCGAGATTGATCCCATCGAGGGTGATGCGGCCGGGCCAGATCGGGCCGAGATGGGCGAGGAGCGCCGCCAGGATCGCGCTCGCGGGGAGCTTGCCGTCCTTCGCCTGGGCGGCGAGGCGATCGGAGAGTCCGCCCGGGCGCGCCTGCGGCCCGAACCCGTCCGGATCCGCCGCGACCACCTGCCCCAGCCGGTTGAGGAGGGCCGTGCGCCCCTCCAGGCCGACGAGCGGGTTCGTGGGCGAGACCTGGAAGCCCTGGGCGAGATCGGCGACCGTGAGGCTCGCCAGCGCCCGCGCATCGACCCGGAACGGATCCTCCGGCTCCTCCGAGAACAGGCCGGAGATGAAGAGGTCGAAGCTCGCGACCGCGAGCCCCTCCGAGCGCGCGTAGGTCTCGCCCGTGCGGCCCTCCTCGTAGCGCCAGGTCGGTCCGGCGCCCGCATCGAGGAGCACGCTGACGATGACGAGGTCGAAGGCCGCCCGGGCCCGGGCCGCCACGTCCTCCCAGGGCGCCGCGTGGAGGAGGCTGCCCCAGCGGTCGAAGCCGCCGGCCGCGAAGTGCCGCCAGCGGGCGTGATAGGGGATGTCGAGATCGGGATAGGCCTCCCGGATGGTCTCGACCACCGCGTCCGCGCAGGCGCCGAGCTTGTCCGGATGGACCGCGAAGTGAGCGAGGCCGCCTTCGAGGCCGAGGGCCAGGAGCCCGTCCGCGCGGGACCGCACCGCCTCCGGGGTGAGGAGCCAGCGTGCGTCCTGGCGGGACACGATCCGGTTGTGATCCTGCGACACGCTCACAGCCTCCTCACTCTGATATTCCCGGCGCCGGAAGTCACCCCTGCCCTCGGTGCCGAGCCGGCCCTCGATGCGCGGACGGCCGTCGACCGTGCCTCGCGCCGGCCCGCACTGCACCGATGCCGCGTGCTCAGAACCGGTCGAGGTCCCGGCCCTTCACCGCGTCGAGGGCCGCGGCATCGGGCGCGTCGCCCGGGGTGTAGTAGCCCGCCGCCTTCTTGGCCTCGATCTCCACGGACGCGTCCGGCGGGATCAGCTCCGGCGGGATCGGCACCCGCTCGCCGACCTCGATGCCCGACCCCGTGATCGCGTCGTACTTCATGTTCGACATCGACATCAGCCGGTCGATGCGGCGGATGCCGAGCCAGTGCAGCACGTCGGGCATCAGCTGCTGGAAGCGCGCGTCCTGCACGCCGGCCACGCATTCGGTGCGCTCGAAATAGGTGGCGGCCGAGTCGCCGCCCTCCTGGCGCTTGCGGGCGTTGTAGACGAGGAACTTCGTCACCTCGCCGAGCGCCCGCCCCTCCTTGCGGTTGTAGACGATGACGCCGACGCCGCCGGCTTGCGCCTCCCGCACGCATTCCTCGATGCCGTGGGTGAGGTAGGGCCGGCAGGTGCAGATGTCCGAGCCGAACACGTCCGAGCCGTTGCACTCGTCGTGCACGCGGCAGGCGATGCGGGTGCCGGGGGCGGCGATGCGCTCGGCCTCGCCCATGATGTAGACCGTGCAGCCGCCGATCGGCGGCAGGAAGACCTGCATGTCCGGCCGGGTCACCAGTTCCGGGAACATGCCGCCGGTCTGCTCGAACAGGGTGCGGCGCAAGGCCGTCTCGGTGGTGCCGAAGCGCTTGGCCACGCCCGGCAGGTGCCAGACCGGATCGACGGCGATCTTGGTGACCGAGATGTCGCCGCTGGGGTGCAGGATCGTGCCGTCCGGGGCGAGCCGGTGGGCGCCGATCGCCGCCAGGATCTCGGGCAGGCCGAGCCGCGCCTTGGTGATGGCGATGGTCGGGCGGATGTCGGTGCCGGTGGCGATCTCGCGGGCGAAGACCTCGCCCGGCATGTGGCCCCAGGGATCGAGGGAGACGATCCGGTCGGGCTCGGCCCATTGCGGGTGCGGGCCGACCGGCACCACCGGATGGGTGTTGGTGAGGTCGGGCCGGGCCAGCGGGTTCAGCGCGCGTCCCGCGATGGCGAGCGCCCGGTAGAGCGAGTAGGCCCCGCCATTGGCGCCGATCACGTTGCGGTCGGCCGGGTTGGTGACGGTGCCGATGACGGGCCCGCGCTCGCGCGGGTCGGCGGCGCCCCAGCGGATCGGCCAGCGGGCGGCTCCCGGCTCCGGATGCGAGGTGAGCCGGATATGCGTCGAGCGGTTGGACGTGGTCATGCGGTCCCGCCTCATCCTGAACGGCGAAGGCTCCCCGGACTGTCCGCCCGGGGAGCCTCGTTGGCTTGACCTTGATGAGGGTGGCCCATGCGGGCCGCACCGTCAAGATTCGGGACAGTCCCGGCGATTCAGTAGTTCGAGCCGGCCCGGCGCTTGGCCATGAAGGCGTCGAACTGGTCGCGGTCGCGGGCGCGCTTCAGTTCCTCGACGAAGTCCGTGAAGGCGCGGCTCTCCTCCTCGAGGCGGCGGCGCTCCTCTTCGAGGCGCTCCAGCTCGCGCCGGCGGTACTCCTCGAAGGCCCAGTTGCCGGTATCCTGCCGGAAGGCCCCCGCCGCGTGGCCGAACCCGCCGCGGAAGCTGCGCTCGGCGAAGGATTTCAGTTCGTCGAAGGCCGGGTATCCCATGAGCTTCCACACCACGTAGGCGGCCGCGAGCGGCCAAGCATAGATGAATCCGATGACGATCGCGCCGATCTCCAGGGAGCGGCGCGGGAATGGACCGGCGCCGCGGCAGGCGCGGCCGTTCGACCAGGGGGCGGAGGAGAAGGTCACGTCGGGTCTCCCGAGGCGATGTGAATGTGAACGACATTTACATGCGGGGGCGGCCGAAGGGTTTCAAGGGTGGGGCGCAGGAGAATCGCGGGCCGGGCACAGCGGGCCCGGGACTGCCGTCATCGCCGAAGGCGTTCCGCCGTTCACGCCGGCTTGCGGCCTCACGCCGCGGCGGGAAGTCCGCCCTCGTCCGGCGAGGCATGAACGGTGCCGCTCTGCGGGAAGGGACCTTCCCGGGCCGCCGGGCCACGCCTCGAACGGCGGCCGCCCTCCTGCCCGCGGGAGCGGCGTCAGCAACACCCCGTGCGGAATCGCACGCGGTTCGGCCGGCGTGCCGGCGAATGCGCCAGGGATGCCCCGCGCATCGCCCGCAACGGAGACGATCCGATGACTACGCTCACGCTTCGCACCGGCCCCCTGCCCGCCGCCGCGCGCCTCGCCGGCTGGGCGGCGCTGCTGCCGCTCGCCCTGCTGCTGCGCGTCTCCCCGCGCGCGGCGCTGGCGGCGATCCCGGGCGGCCCCACCCAGGCCGATCTCGGCTTCGGGCTCGGGGGCCGCCGCGCCTTCAGCCGCTGAAGACCGAGGTGAGCTGCTGCCCGCCGCGGTTGATCGTCACCTCCCAGGCCGAGAGGCTGTTGCGGGTGATGCGGTCGAGATCCTTGGTGGTGGTGACCGGCAGCCCGTTGATCGCCACGATCACGTCGCCCTTCTGCAGGCCGACCCGCTGGGCGATGCTGCCGCCGTCGACCTCGGCGATCACCACGCCATCGGTCGGCAGGTCGAGCTGAAGCTCCTCGGCCACCGCCGGCGAGAGGTTGATCGCCGTGGCGCCGAGGAAGGGAGAACGGGTGCGCACCTTCAGCGTGTCGCGCGGCCGCGTCTCGGGCGCCGGGCCGAGGCGCACCGGCACGGTGATGCGGCTGGCGCCGCGCAGCACCGCGAGCTTCGTCTCGCCGCTGATTCCCTTCAGGGCGAAGCGGTAGCCGAACGCCTCCGGATCATCGACCGGCTGGCCGTCGACGCTCAGGATCACGTCGCCGCGCTTGAGGCCGGATTCCTCGGCCGGGCTCTTGGACACCATGCTGGCGACCAGCACGCCGGTCGGATGGTCGAGGCCGACGCTGTCGGCGATGTCGGGCGTCACGTTCTGGAGCCGCGCCCCGAGCCACGGCCGGCGCACGACGCGCCCGCCGCCCTTGGCGGTCTCCACCACCGCCTTGACCATGCTGGCGGGGATCGCGAAGCCGATGCCGTGGCTGCCGCCCGATTGCGAGAAGATCGCCGTGTTGATGCCGACGAGCTGCCCGTTGAGGTCCGTGAGCGCGCCGCCCGAATTGCCCGGGTTGATGGCCGCATCCGTCTGGATGAAGAACTGGTAGTCCGACGAGCCGACCTGCGTGCGGGCCAGCGCCGAGACGATGCCCTGCGTCACCGTCTGGCCGACGCCGAACGGGTTGCCGATCGCGATCACGAAATCGCCGACCTGGAGCCCCTCGGAATCCCCGAAATCCATGGCGGCGAGCCCGCCCGGAGCCTTGATGCGCAGGACCGCGAGATCGGTGCGGGGATCGCGCAGCACGATCTCGGCCGGGAATTCCCGCCGGTCGCTCAGCGCCACCTTCACCTCGTTCATGTTCTCGATGACGTGGTTGTTGGTGACGATGAGGCCCGCCGCATCGACGATCACGCCCGAGCCGAGGGAGCGCTGCGCCCGCTCCTGCGGGCCGCCCGATCCGCTCTCGCCGAAGAAGCGGCGCAGGAACTCGTCCATGGCGTTGCGGTTGGCCGAGCGCCGCTCGACATGGGCGCCGTAGACGTTGACCACGGAGGGCGCGGCCTTGCGCACCAGGGGCGCGAAGGAGAGCTGCACCTGGGCCCGGCTCTCCGGCAGGGCGCGCGTCGGCGGGGCGGGGTCGGCGCCGGCGGCGGTGGGGCCGAGGGCGAGCGCGGCGACCAGGGCCAGAGCAGCACCCGAGCGCAGCCCGATCGGGCGCTGCGCTCGGCTCGTGGTCTGAGGCGCTTCCTTTCGCCGAACCGGAATCCACTTCGGCGGGAAGCGCTCTAGCTGCGTCGGACGGCGCATCGGACAGGGCTCCGGACAGGATCGAGGGAGGGACGGGCCGACCCGTCGGCGCGGCCGGTCCCTCCTCTCCCCTATACAGCACTGCGCTGAAAAGATGGCGCCGTGGCCGTCGCGGCGGCGGGCGCGGACCGCGCGATCATGGCGGCGTAGAGCCGGGCCGAGGCCTGCGCATGCGCCGCGAGGGTGGTCGGCACCGCCCAGTAATGCGCATGGGCCGCAAGGCCCATCCGCCGCACCAGGGCATCGTCGGCGAGGTCGTGGAAGACGCGCGCGAGGAGGTGGGCCTCCGGCGGGACCACGAAGCCGGTCCCGCCCGGCACGATCCGCTCGGCGGCCCCCGCCCGGTTCGAGGCGATGGCCGGGATACCGCAGGCGAGCGCCTCGTAGACGGTGAGCGGACCGGTCTCCAACCAGCGGGAGGGGGCGACGACGGCCCGGGCCCGGGCCCGCACCAGCGCCTCGACGGCGGCCGGCTCGCGCCAGCCCAGCACCTCGACCCCCGGCATCCCGGCGAGGTCTCCGGCGAGCGGGCCGTCGCCGACGAACAGGGCCGTCAGGCCGGCCTCCCGCGCCGCCTGCGCCACGAGATCCGCCCCCTTCTCGCGGGTGAAGCGGCCGACGAAGACGACCGCATCGCCCCGGGCCGGATCGGCCGGCGCGCGGCGCTCCACCCGCACCGGGTTGTCGATGCGGTGATGGCGATAGGCGCCCGAAGGCAGCATCGCGGCGAGCCGGGCGCGGCTCGCCTCCGAGACGTGCACGAGATCGACCGGCCGGTCGCGGAAACCCCGCGCCAGGGCGGCCCGCAGGGCGACGGAGCGCGCCACGCGCACCGCCTTGTGGGCGTGCGATTGCGGATCGCAGGGGGCGGCGAGGCAGCGGGCGCCGAGCGGATCGAGGCCGCAGGGCTCCGCCCGGTCGAAGCGGTAATAGACGCCGTTCGGGCAGACCAGGAAGTAGTCGTGCAGGGTGATCGCCACCGGGAGGCGGCTTCCCGCCAGCACCGGCAGCACCGCGGGCGAGAGGCTGCGGCTCCAGTTGTGGAGGTGCAGGCAATCCGGGCGCAGATCCGCCAGGGCCGCGCGCAGCCGCCGCGCCGCCTGCCGGTTCCAGATGCCGTCGAGGGCACCGCGCCAAGCGGGCCGGTCCCAGACATCCGCGAGGCCGAGGCCGACCCGGCGGATGCCCGGGTGGTCGAGCATCGGATCGGCCGGCCCCTCGACGCCGTGCACGAGGCTCACCTGAAGGCCCGCCTCGGCGAGGCCGCGGGCGGATTCGATCGCGACCTTCTCGCCGCCGCCGCGGGGCAGGCAGAAATTCGTCAGGATGGCGACGTGCATGGGAGCGGCCCCGCGCCCGCCCGGCGGGCGGTCAGAGGCGGATTTTACCGGAGCTCAACTGCCGGGTCGTAAACAGATCCCCGGCGGAGACAGCTTCCATGGACGTCGTCCTCATTCTCGACCACGGCCATATCAATGGCGGGCAGGCGAAGGTCGCGATCGAATCCGCCCTCGGGCTCGCCGCCCGCGGCCACCGGGTGGATCTCCTCGCCGCGGTCGGGCCGGTGGACCCGCGGCTGGAGGCCGCCGGGATCGGCGTCACCTGCCTCGGCCAGCCCGACATCGCCACCGCGACCTCGAAGCTCGCCTTCACCGCCCAGATGCTGTGGAACGCTCCCGCCGAGCGGGCGCTCGCCCGGCTCCTCGCCGGCCGCGACCCCGGCCGGACCCTGGTGCACGTGCATGCCTGGGCGAAGGCGCTCTCGCCCGCGATCTTCGCGGCGATCCGGAAGGCCGGGCTGCCCGCCCTCTACACGATGCACGAGTTCTTCCTCGTCTGCCCGAATGGCGGCCTCTACGATTTCCGCCGCCACGCGATCTGCCGCCGCACGCCGCTCTCGGCCGCCTGCATCGCGACGAACTGCGACATGCGCAGCTACCCGCGCAAGGCGATGCGGCTCGCCCGGCACCTCCTGCTGGAGCAGGTGGCGCGCTGGCCCGAGGGCATCCGGGACGTGGTGACGATCAGCGCCCTGCAGGAGGAGGTCGCCGGCCCGCTGCTGCCGGAGGGCGTGCGCCTGCACCGGATCGACAACCCGATCGCGGTCGCGGATGCGGGGCCGAAACCCGCGGGCGCGGCCGGGCCGGTCACCTATGTGGGCCGCCTCTCCACCGAGAAGGGCGTGCTGCTCTTCGCGGAAGCGGCGCGGCGGGCGGGCATCGCGCCGGTCTTCGTCGGCGACGGGCCGGAGGCCGCGACCCTGCGCGACCGCTACCCCGAGGCGCAGCTCCTCGGCTGGCGGGACGCGGCGGGCGTGCGCGAGGCCCTGCGGGCCGCCTCCGCCCTGGTGTTCCCGTCGATCTGGTACGAGGGCCAGCCGCTCACGGTCTACGAGGCGCTGGCGCTCGGAACGCCGGTCGTGGTCAGCGACGCCTGCGCGGGCTGCGAGGCGGTGGCGGACGGGGAGACCGGCTACTGGTTCCCCTCCGACGATGCGGATGCCCTCGCGGAGCGGCTGATCCGCCTGCGGGATCCCGCCACCGCGGCGCGGCTCGGAGCGGAGGCGCACCGGCGCTACTGGACGCGGCCCCTGACGCTCGCGGCCCATTGCGACCGCCTGGAGGAGGTCTACGGGCTCGTGCTGCGAGAGGCCGCGGACCCGGCCGCGATGCGGGCAGGCGGCCCGCGACTCGCGCCGGTCGCCTGAGGCTCCCGAATCACGGCCGGGCCCCGCGCGTTCGTCCGGCGCCCCGCACCGGAACGGCGCCCGCGACCGGAGATCCCCATGCCGCGGACCGAACGACGCGCGCGAGAAGCTCCGGCCCTCGCCAGGACGGCAGCCGCCCGAAGGACAAGTCCCTGCCGGACAACCGGCCGGCGAAGCTCGACGAGCGCCTGGATGACGGGCTGGAGGAGACCTTTCCGTCGAGCGATCCCGTCGCCGTGAAGGTGACGAAGGAGGGACCCGGACGCGGGTCCCTCGCCCCAGGAGGCGACGTCCACGGCTCTCGGCTGCCGGCTCATCGGCTGAACGATCCTGGAGGGCGCAACGCCCCTCATGAGGCGGGGCAGCGGATGCCACGAACGGGATTGGATACCGGTGATTTCCGCGCCGGCTTTTCTCGATCCCCTGCTCCGCGCGGCGCGAGCCTCACGGCCATCTCGGGGCCTCGGACGAGGGGAGCGACGCCCCGCAGCCGCGCGATCCCCACCCTGACCGTTTCCCGAACCCCATGATGTGCTACAGGGCGCGCCGGCCCCGCCAACCCGCCGGAGCGTGATGTCGCCGATCATCACCGTCGCCAACCTGTCGAAGGTCTATGCCTCCGGCTTCCAGGCGCTGAAATCCGTGTCCCTCGACATCCGCCGCGGCGAGATCTTCGCCCTGCTCGGGCCCAACGGCGCCGGCAAGACGACGCTGATCGGCATCGTCTGCGGCATCGTCAGCCCCACCGAGGGGCGCGTGACGGTCGGCGGCCACGACATCCGGGATCAGTACCGGCAGGCGCGCTCCCTGATCGGCCTCGTGCCGCAGGAACTCACCACGGATGCCTTCGAGACCGTCTGGGCCACCGTGAGCTTCAGCCGCGGCCTGTTCGGCCTCAAGCCCGATCCCGGCCATATCGAGCGGGTGCTCAAGGACCTCTCGCTCTGGGACAAGCGCGACAGCAAGATCATGACGCTGTCGGGCGGCATGAAGCGGCGGGTGCTGATCGCCAAGGCGCTCTCGCACGAGCCGCAGGTGCTCTTCCTCGACGAGCCGACCGCGGGCGTGGACGTGGCCCTGCGCCAGGACATGTGGCGCCTCGTGCGCCGCCTGCGCGACCAGGGCGTCACCGTGATCCTCACCACCCACTACATCGAGGAGGCCGAGGAGATGGCCGACCGGGTCGGCGTGATCCGGCGCGGCGAGATCATCCTGGTCGAGGAGAAGGCCGAGCTGATGCGCAAGCTCGGCCGCAAGCAGCTCATCCTCCAGCTCCAGGCGCGGCTCCTCGCGGTGCCGGACGGGCTCTCGGCCCATCGCCTCGACCTGTCGGGGGACGGGATGGAGCTCACCTACACCTACGACAGCCAGGGTGAGCGCACCGGCATCACGGCCCTGCTCACCGATCTGCGCGCGGCCGGCATCCGCTTCCGCGACCTCCAGACCCGGCAAAGCTCCCTCGAGGACATCTTCGTCGGCCTCGTCAAGGATCACGCATGAACTGGCCCGCGATCCGCGCGATCTACCTGTTCGAGATGGCGCGCGCCTGGCGCACCTTGCTGCAGAGCATCGTCGCGCCGGTGATCTCGACCTCGCTCTACTTCGTGGTCTTCGGCGCGGCGATCGGCTCGCGCCTCACCGTGGTGGAGGGCGTGCCCTACGGGGCCTTCATCGTGCCGGGCCTGATCATGCTCTCGCTCCTCACGCAGAGCATCTCCAACGCCTCCTTCGGCATCTACTTCCCGCGCTTCTCGGGCACGATCTACGAGATCCTCTCCGCGCCGATCTCGCCGATCGAGATCGTGGCCGGCTACGTGGGGGCGGCGGCCTCGAAATCGATCCTGCTCGGGCTGATCATCCTGGCGACCGCGTCCGTGTTCGTGCCGCTGCGCATCGAGCACCCGGTCTTCATGGTGCTGTTCCTCGTCCTCACCGCGGTGACCTTCAGCCTGTTCGGCTTCGTCATCGGCCTGTGGGCGGACGGGTTCGAGAAGCTGCAGCTCGTGCCGCTCCTCATCGTCACGCCGCTGACCTTCCTCGGTGGGAGCTTCTACTCCATCGACATGCTGCCGCCGTTCTGGCGGGCGGTCAGCCTCGTCAACCCGGTGGTCTATCTGGTCAGCGGCTTCCGCTGGAGCTTCTTCGGCCACGGCGACGTCAGCGTGGGCCTGAGCCTGACGATGGCGCTCGCCTTCTTCGCCATCTGCCTCGGCCTCGTCGCCTGGATGTTCCGGACCGGCTACCGGCTGAAGACCTGACGGGACCCGGGCGGCGCCCGCGGCGGCCGGGTTCAGGCCGCGCGACGCGGCCATCCGCCCGCCCCCTTCCGGGCGATCACGACGGGAGCGGCAGGAGATTCGGCATCCCGCACGAGAAGTGCCGCGAAGCGGTGCTGCTTCTGCGCCGGGGCCGGCAGGCGGCCGCGTCGTGACCTTCCGTGGTGAATCCCGGATCCCCGTCCCCTGCGGTCCCGTCGTGCAAGCCCGAACGGGCCCGGAAGGGCGGCAGGCATGCTCTCCACGATGGGATTCTCGGGGATTCCCGGGGATTCCCGGCAGCACGCTGCGAGCGAGGACATCGCCTTCACCACACCTCTCATCGGCCAAGGCCGGAACACAAGGGCGCGCATGGACCCGCAATCTCCCTCCCGCAAACCTCCCTCTTGCAAACCTCCCTCTTGCAAATCTGATATATCAGTTTACGGTTCGGGTCAGGGAGGCCCTCCGGGACCGGTGCGGGCAAGCGCCGGCGGACGAGGGGTGACGCGATGACGGGCACATCCACGCCGATCATGCGCAAGGCGCCGAACCGCATCCCGTCCGCCCCGCGGCCGGGCCGGGCGCCCTCCGCCGCGACCGTGATCCGCCAGGACCTGCGCGCCGGGATCGCCTCGCTCGCCCTGCTGCCCGGCCAGCCGATCAACGAGAAGGAGATCGCCGCCCGCTACGGCGTGAGCCGCACCCCCGTGCACGAGGCGGTGCTGAAGCTCGCCGACGAGGGGCTGGTCGAGATCTTTCCCCAGGCCGGCACCTACGTCGCCCGCATCCCCTATCGCGACCTGCCGGAGGTCATCGTGATCCGCCGGGCCCTGGAGGAATCGAGCGCCCGGCTCGCCGCCGAGCACGCCACGCCGGCCGGCCTCGCTGGGCTGGAGCGCATCATGACCGCGCTCGACGCGGCCGCCGCCGCGCAGGATCGCGAGACCTTCCACCAGCGCGACGAGGATTTCCACGCCGCCGTCGCGGCGGCGGCCGGCTATCCGGGCCTGTGGCGGCTGACCCAGCAGGTGAAGATCCAGGTCGACCGCTTCCGGCGCCTGACCCTGCCGCAGGCCGGCCGCTTCGACCGCGTGCTCGTCGAGCACCGCGCGGTGCTCGACGCCATCCGGGCCCGCGAGCCCGCCACCGCCGGCGCCGCCATGAGCGCCCATCTCGACGGCCTGCTCGCCGATCTCGGCGGCATCGCCGGCCTCAACCCCGATTACTTCGACATGTCCGGGAGCGGCCCGCGCCTCCCCGGAGCCATGGAGTGACCATGACCGAACCGACGATCGAGATCCGCCAGGTGGCCCATCCGGAGGCCGTGCGCGGCTTCGACACGGAGACGCTGCGCCGCCATTTCCTGATCGAGCGCCTGTTCGCGCCGGGCGAGGTGCTGCTGACCTACAGCCACATCGACCGGCTCGTCGTCGGCGGCGCCACCCCGGGGGCGGAGCCGCTGGTGCTGCCCACCCCGAAGGCCGTCGGCACCGACGCCTTCCTGGCCCGCCGGGAACTCGGCACCATCAATGTCGGGGGCCCCGGCCGCGTCCATGTCGGCGGGCAGAGCCACGAGGTCGGCCCGCGCGACGCGCTCTATATCGGGATGGGCGCGGGCGAGGTCTCCTTCGAGAGCCGGGATCCCGCCAATCCGGCGAAGTTCTACCTCATCAGCACCCCGGCGCATGCGGCCCATCCCACCGTCCTGATCCCGCAGGACCGCGCCAAGACCATGCAGATCGGCGAGCAGGCGACCAGCAACCGCCGCACCATCCGCCAGTACATCATCCCGGGCGTCTGCACCTCCTGCCAGCTCGTGATGGGCCTGACCCAGCTCGAACCCGGCAGCACCTGGAACACGATGCCCTGCCACACCCATGACCGGCGCTCCGAGGTCTATCTCTACTTCGACCTCGACCCCAATGCCCGGGTCCTCCACCTGATGGGCGAGCCGCAGGAGACGCGCCACCTCGTGGTGGGGAGCGAGCAGGCCGTGCTCTCGCCCGGCTGGTCGATCCACTCCGGCGTCGGCACCAGCCACTACGCCTTCATCTGGGCGATGGGCGGCGACAACCAAGACTACACGGACATGGACATGGTCGCGATGAGCGACCTGCGCTGAGGGGAGAGCCGTGATGAATCCCTTCGATCTCACCGGCCGCCGGGCCGTCGTCACCGGCGCCAATACCGGGCTCGGCCGCGGCATCGCGGTGGCGCTGGCCGAGGCCGGCGCCGCCATCGTCGCGGTCGGCCGCTCGGACATGGGCGAGACCCGCGAGGCGGTGGCCGCCACCGGCCGCAGCTTCCGCGCCGTCACGGCCGATCTCGGCAGCCTGGAGCCCATCCCCCGCATCGTCGCGGAGGCGAGCGAGGAGGGCCCTGTCGACATCTTGGTCAACAACGCCGGCACGATCCGGCGCGCCGCGGCCATCGACTTCACGGAAGACGATTGGGATGCGGTGCTCGACGTCAACCTGAAGTCGGTCTTCTTCCTGTCGCAGGGCTTCGCGCGCGGCATGCTGGAGCGGGGGCGCGGCGGCAAGATCATCCACGTCGCCTCGATGATGTCCTTCCAGGGCGGCATCCGCATCGCGTCCTACACGGCCTCGAAGAGCGGGCTCGCCGGGCTGACGCGGCTGATGGCGAACGAGTGGGCGGGCCAGGGCATCAACGTCAACGCCATCGCGCCGGGCTACTTCGCCACCAACAACACCGCGCCCCTGCGGGCCGACCCGGAGCGCAACGGCCAGATCCTCGGCCGCATCCCCGCCGGGCGCTGGGGCGATCCCCGCGACCTCGGCGGGGCGGCGGTCTTCCTCGCCTCGCCGGCCGCCGACTACGTGCACGGCATCCTCCTGCCGGTCGACGGCGGCTGGCTCGCGCGCTGAGGAGCCGCCGATGCGCTACCATTTCGACTTCGAGGCCCTGGTCGAATACTGGCCGGACTTCCTGATGGGAGCGCTGACGACGCTGGAGATGACCGCCGTCGCCACGGCCCTCGGCCTCGTCATCGGCGTCCTGTGCGCCATCGGACGGCGCAGCCCGCGGGCCTGGATCGCGGGGGCCTGCGGCGCCTATGTCGAGACGGTCCGCAACACCCCCTACCTGATCCAGATCTTCTTCATCTTCTTCGGGCTCTCCAGCGTCGGGATGCGGCTGCCGGTGCTGGCCGCCGCCATCCTCACCCTCGTCATCAATGTCGGGGCCTATACGGGCGAGATCGTGCGGGCGGGCATGGACACCATCCCGCACGGCCAGATCGAGGCCGCCGAATCGCTCGGGCTCACCCGCGCCCAGATCTACTGGGACATCATCCTGCGCCCGGCCCTGGAGCGGGTCTATCCGGCGCTCACCAGCCAGTTCGTGCTGATGATGCTCGCCTCCTCGGTGACCTCGCAGATCTCCGCCGAGGAGCTGACGGCGGTGGCCAACAACATCACCTCGGTCACCTTCCGCAGCTTCGAGACCTACCTCGTGGTGGCGGGCCTCTACCTGCTGCTGGCCCTGCTCCTGAAGCTCGCCTTCCACGCGCTCGCCCAGGTGCTGTTTCCCCGCCGCCGCCGGCTCGGCACGGCGCTCTAGGGGAGGGACGCGGCATGGACAGCTTCTCCCTCAACCACCTCGTCTTCCTCCTGGAGGGCGTCCTCTGGACGGTGGTGCTCTCGGGGCTCGCCTTCGTGCTGGGGAGCCTCGCGGGCTTCGGCGTGATGCTCCTGCGCACGGCCCGCTCGGCCTGGCTGCGCCGGGTCTCCTTCGCCTACGTACAGGTGATCCAGGGCCTGCCGCTCCTGATCCTGTTGTTCTGCGTCTATTTCGGCCTCGGCGTCGTCGGCATCGAGCTGTCGCCGCTCGTCGCCGCCGCGCTCTCGCTGATGATCTATTGCAGCGCCTTCCTGGGCGAGATCTGGCGCGGCTGCGTCGAGGCGGTGCCGCGCACGCAATCCGAGGCGGCCGAGTGCCTCGCCCTGTCGCGCTGGCAGGTGCTCGTCGACGTGGTCCTGCCCCAGGCCGCCCGCATCGCGGTGCCGCCCACGGTCGGCTTCTTCGTGCAGGTGCTCAAGAGCACCTCGCTCGCCTCGGTGGTCGGCTTCGTGGAGCTCACCCGGGCGAGCCAGCTCATCAACAACTCGGTGTTCCAGCCCTTCCTGGTCTTCGGGCTGGCGGGCTGCCTGTACTTCGCCCTCTGCTACCCGCTCTCGCGCTGGAGCCGCAGGCTCGAAAGGAGGCTCAATGTCGGCCGTCGTCAGCCTGCGTGACGTGCACAAGCGCTTCGGCCCGGTGGAGGTGCTGAAGGGCGTGAGCTTCGAGGTGACGGCCGGGGAGGTCGTCGCGGTGATCGGCCCGAGCGGCTCGGGCAAGAGCACGGCCCTGCGCTGCATCAACCGGCTGGAGGCGATCCAGTCCGGCGAGATCGAGGTCTGCGGCCGGCGGGTGGACGATCCCGCCCTCGACCTGCGGGCCCTGCGCCGGGACGTCGGCATGGTGTTCCAGAGCTACAACCTGTTCCCGCACCTGACGGTGGCCGAGAACATCACGCTGGCGCCCCGCCGGGTGAAGCGCACGCCCGGCCGGGAGGCCCGCGCGCTCGCCGAGGAGGCGCTCGCGCGGGTGGGGCTCGCCGACAAGATCGACGCCTATCCGGAGCAGCTCTCGGGGGGGCAGCAGCAGCGCGTCGCCATCGCGCGGTCCCTCGCCATGCAGCCCAAGGTGATGTTGTTCGACGAGGTCACCTCGGCCCTCGACCCGCACCTGACGGGGGAGGTGCTGAAGGTGATGGAGGCGCTCGCCCGCGGCGGCATGACCATGATCTGCGTGACGCACGAGATGGGCTTCGCCCGCCGCGTCGCGAACCGGGTGATCTTCATGCACACGGGCAAGGTCTGGGAGACCGGCCCGGGGGCGATGCTGACCGCGCCGCAGACGCCGGAACTGAGGACGTTCCTCGCCTCGGAGCTGTGAGCCGGACGATCCGACGGGGCGGCGCCGCTCCATCGGCCCGCTGGCATCGGCACCCGCCCGGATCATCGAACGACGAACACGACATCAGGAGGAAACGCCATGACCCATCTCACCCGCCGCGGCGCCCTGCTCACGCTGACCGCCGCCGGCCTCGTCGGCGCAGCCCCCCTCGCCCGGGCCGAGAGCCTGGACGACATCCGCAAGGCCAGGAAGGTCCGCATCGCGGTCGCCATCGGCATCCCGCGCTTCGCCTTCATCGACAAGGACCTGAAGCCCACCGGCTCGGACGTCGAGACCGCCAAGCTCATCGCCCAGGATCTCGGGGCCACCCTCGACCTCGTGCAGATCACCAACGCGGCCCGGGTGCCGACCATCCAGACCCGCAAGGCCGACATCCTGGTCGCCAGCCTCGCGGTCACGCCGGAGCGCAAGAAGGTCATCGACTTCACGGTGCCCTACGCCACGCTCAACATCATCGTGGCGGGCGCGCCCGGCCTCGCCGTGAAGGGCTATCCGGACATCGTCGGCAAGCGCATCGGCGTCACCCGCGCCACCGTCAACGACATGCTGGTGACCCAGAACGCCAAGGGCGCCGAGATCGTGCGCTTCGAGGACGACGCCACGCTCATCACCGCCGCGGTGTCGGGGCAGGTCGATCTCGTCTCGACCCAGGAGGCCGTGGTCGCGGTGATGAACGAGAAGCGGGCGGACAAGCCCTTCGAGACCAAGTTCGTGCAGAGCGAACTCAACCTCGGCATCGCCCTGCCGCAGGGCGAGGACAAGCTGAAGACCTGGCTCAACGACTGGGTGCGCACCAACATGGAGAGCGGACGCCTCAACACGGTCTTCCGCCAGTTCCACGGCCGCGACCTGCCGGCGGACCTCGTCCAGCGCGGCTGACGGGCGACCGGCCACGGACCGGAACATCGGGCCCGGGGGGCGGGTTCTCGCTTGCGACGCCCTCCGACCCGGAGCCCCGCATGACCGATCTGCGCCACGCCACGGTGGTGATCACCGGCGCATCGAGCGGCATCGGCCGTGCCGCCGCTCTCGCCTTCGCCCGGCGGGGCGCCCGGGTGGCGCTGGCCGCCCGCCGCCGCGAGGCGCTGGAGGATCTGGCGCGGGAGTGCCGCGCGGAGGGCGGCAAGGCGATCCCCGTGCCGACCGACGTCACCGACCCGGAGGCGGTGGAGCATCTCGCCCGCGCGGCGCACGAGGCTTTCGGCAGCCTCGACGTCTGGATCAACAATGCCGGCACGGGGGTGTTCGGGCCGTTCCAGGACGCGCCCCTCGACCTCCACCGCCGCACCATCGCGATCAACCTGCTCGGCGGGGTCCACGGCGCCTACGCCGCCCTCCCCTACTTCCTGCGCCAGGGCCGCGGCACGCTGATCACCACCATCTCGCTCGGCGGCTGGGCGCCCGCCCCCTTCGCGGCGGCCTATACGGCGAGCAAGTTCGGCCTGCGCGGCTTCACCGCGAGCCTGCGCCAGGAGTTGCGGCGCCATCCCCACATCCATGTCTGCTCGGTCTTCCCGGCCATGGTGGACACGCCCGGGCTTGAGCACGGGGCCAACGTCTCGGGGCGCCGGATCGATACCGGCCCCCTCGTCTACGCGCCCGAGGACGTGGCCGAGACCTTCGTCGACCTCGCCCGCCATCCCCACGACGAGGTGGCGGTGGGCTGGCCCGCCCGCCTCGCCCAGGCCGCCTACGCCCTCGCCCCCGGACCGACCGAGCACCTGATGGGCATCGCCGTCCACCGCGCCCTCGACCGGGCGCGGCCGGCGCCGGTCACCCACGGGGCGATCCGCGAACCCGTGGCGGAGCGGCCGCGGACGAGCGGCGGCTGGCGGGCCCGCAAGGGCGTCCCCTCGGCCCGGACGCTCAGCACGGTGGGTGCCGTCATCGGCGCGGCGGGCCTGATGCTCCTCGCCTCGACCCGGGCGGCGGCGCGGTCGCGCTGATCACAGTTCCAGCAGCGCGTAGCGCCGGCCGTTCGGCTTCGGGATCTGGATCGCGACGTTGTAGACTGGCACCCCGCCCGGCGTGCGGCCCTCGAAGCTGCCCCGATGGGCGTGGCCGTGCACCACGGCCGTGACCTCGAAGCGGTCGATCGTCTCGGCGAGGCGCGAGGAGCCGAGGAAGGGGAAGATCTCGGGCGGCTCGCCCTGCACCGTCGCGGCGATGGGCGCGTAATGCAGCACCACCAGGGCCCGGCGGCTCGCCACGTGCCGCATGGCATTCTCGAGCCGCATCGCCTCGCGCTGGCTCTCGGCCACCAGATCCTTGATCGCCGTCTCGCCGAAGGAGCCGAGGGTGAAGCGGCCGAACCCGCCCACGAAGCCCTTCACGCCGACGAAGCCGACGCCCTCGATCTCCACCGACTGCCCGTCGAGGAGCCGCATCCCGGTCTGGCGCAGGATCCGGCAGACCTCCTCGGGCGTGCCGGATTCGTGATCGTGGTTGCCGAGCACCCCGACCACCGGGATCGCGCAGGCGCGCAGATCCTCCGCGAGGATCTCCGCCTCGCGGGCGGTGCCGAGATCGGTGAGGTCGCCGGCGAGGACCAGCACGTCGGCCTCCCGCGCGATCTCCCCGAACAGTTCCCGGTAGGAGGTCTGCCCCTCCGCCCTGACGTGGAGGTCGCCGATGGCGGCGACCTTGAGCCTGCCGGTGCGGTCGGCCGTGTCTTCAGCCATCTCTCAGGATCTCTCCGTGGTGCCGTCGCGCCACGCGCCCTCGCCGCCGAGATCGGCGTAGCCCCAGTCGGTGACGTCGGTGGCGTAATCGACCCGCGACAGCATGCGGCCGCGGCAGATCTTCATCTCCGGCGGGGGCAATTGGCGTTGGGTGGCGAGCCGGCCCAGGAGTTCGTCGAGGAGCCAGCCCGGCACCACCTCGCGCTCGGTCGGGTAGATCCAGCGGAAGGCGAGGAGATGGATGAGCAGCAGCTCCCAGTGCTGCTCCATGTAGGCGAGCAGCCGCCTCCAATCGATCGCCTCGTGCGCCCGCAGGATCGTGTGCGCCACGTCGGCGCCGTCGAAGCGGTGGCGCATCTGGATGAAGGCCTTCGACCAGACGAGTTCGGTCGGGCCGATGATGTGCACGGTGCGGCCGAAGGCCTCGATCTGCCGGGCATGCGCGAACCACGCCTCCGTCACCGGGGTCGCCCCGCTCGGCGAGGCGTAGATCACGTCGAAGAACAGCCGGCCCCGGAACACCTTGCCGAGCCAGCGCTCGTCCTCGATCACCACCCGGTAGCCGAGGTTCTGGAAGTGGACGAGGATGCGCGGCGCGTCGCCCGCCTTGCAGAAGACGTCGAGATCCTTCGTCTCGCGCACGATCCCCGTATAGGCGCTGAGCGCGTAGGTGCCGGCGAGGAGGAAGGGCAGGCCCGAGGCGACGAGTTCAGCGATCGCCTCGGCGTAGAAGCCCTCGGCGGCCGGATCGGCATGCGTGGGTTCCGCCCGCGCGACGACCTGCGGCAAGGCCGCTTGGTCGTCGGGCGCGCGTTCGTCCGGGGCGTGGTGATCCGGGGCGCGGTGATCCGGCATCCCGCTCCAACGGAGCGCGGGCGGCCCCGGTTCCTCGAAGGCCGCCCGCGCGTCGGATGAGGCGGCGCCCGAGTGCGCCACCCTTGGTCAGGCGAAGGTGAAGTTGCGCTCGGTCAGGCTCGCCGCCTGCACGTTCTGCAAGGTCAGCGTGTCGCCCGGTCCCGCCGCGATCACCGCGTCCGACCCGACCTGCTGCGTCGCCGCCTGAACCGCCGCGAACGACCCGAACAGACCGCCGTTGAACGCGATCACGTCCCGCTCCGAGCCCCCCGTCACGAAGTCCCGGATCACGTCCTGACCGTCCCCGCGCCCGTACCCGAACACGTCCGGGCCCAGACCGCCCGACAGCGCGTCGTTGCCCGCGTTCCCGAACAGAAGGTCCGACCCCTCGCCCCCGAACAGCTGGTCGTTGCCCAGCCCCCCCGACAGGTCATCCGATCCCGTCCCGCCCAGGAGCACGTCGTCGCCCTCCTGCCCGAACAGCTGGTCGCTGCCCGCATCCCCGGTCAGCAGGTCGTTGCCCCGCCCGCCATAGGCGAGGTCGTTGCCCTCCTCGCCGTAGACCGCGTCGTCGCCCTCGTCGCCGAACAGGAGGTCGTTGCCGGCCTCGCCGTGCACCTCGTCGTTGCCGTAGCCGCCCGAGACGAAGTCGTTGCCCGCGCCGCCGGCCACGAAGTCGTTGCCGTCCTGGCCGAAGACCTGGTCATTGCCGGCCGAGCCGAAGACGCGATCGGTGCCGGTGCCGCCGTAGACGCGGTCGTTGCCGGCGCCGCCATCGACGACGTCATCGTCGTCGTCACCGAAGACGAGGTCGTCGCCGGCCTCGCCCGAGACGCTGTCGGCGCCGAAGCCGCCCGAGACGAAGTCGTTGCCCGCACCCCCCGAGACCGTGTCGTCCCCGTTCTGGCCGAAGGCCTGATCGGCATCCGCGCCGCCGCGGATCGCGTCGTTGCCGTCGCCCCCGAGCAGGGTGTCATTGCCGTCGTAGCCGAAGATGTCGTCGGCGCCCGAGGTGCCCGTGAGGCTGTCGGCCCCGGCCTTGCCGAAGCGGCCGGAATTGAACACCGTATCGGCGCGCACGCCGAGGTTCTGGATGCGAAGATCCTCGGAGGCCGGCGTGTCAGCGACGGCATAGGCCTTGTCGGCCGTGGCGTGGCGGCTTTGCATGTAGGTCTCGAAGGCCGCCTGCTCGCCGACCACGTTGGCCGGCACGTTGGCCGCCGCCGTGAAGTCGAGGGACTTGTCGACCGGGGCCGAGAGCGTGCCGTCGGAGAGCAGGTAGCGGAAGTTGTCGCCGTTCTGCTTGGTCGGGTAGCCGTCGCCGCCATTGGCGGTGAAGTTCAGCGAGACGACGCTGATCCGCGAGGGTGCGTTGGCGACGACCGCGCCGTTCTCCACCACCTTGGCGATCACCGTGCCGGCCTCGTCGGTGAGCGCGATGCTGCGCACCTTGGAGCCGGCCGGCTGCGAGGCGTCGTAGGAGAACTTGACGCCGCCGATCTGCGGGTAGCCGCCATTGCCCGGCGCAAGGCCGGCGCCGTATTCGAGGATGTTCTTGAGGCCCTGGGCCGTGGTGTCGAACACCATCAGCTTGTTGTCGAAGCGCAGCGCGTTCTCGACGTCGAGCTGCGACACGCCGCTCTCGGGCTTGCCGGCCGCCGCGTTGGCGGCGGGCGGCAGCTTGGCGCCGGCATTCGGATCGTTGCCGCCGCCGGCATTCACGGAGCCGATCGAGGCGCGGATGCCGCCGCCGTTCTTCAGGGAGACGATGTAGGGCTGGTTCGTCACCGCCCGGGCGGCGGCGGCCGCGTTCGCATCCGCGGAGAGGTCGCCGAGATTGGTCTCCTGGGCACGGCCGAAGGCGCGGTCGCCCTCCAGATACACGTCCGTGAAGCCGTAGACGGTGCTCTCCTTGGTGCGGATCACCGAATCGACCGCGCCGGTGATCTGCTGGACCTTGGCGCCGATCGAGCCCGGGGCGAAGGCCTGGGCGATGTCGCTGCCGTAGGCGGCCTGGAGGGTCGCCTGGGTCGAGGCGTAGGTGCCGCTGACGGCCGGGTTGAGGCTGCCCGGGACGAGCCGACCGCTCTCGTCGAAATCGACCACGAGACGGCCGAGATAGGTGGATTCGCTGTCGGTCGCGACGATCAGGGTCGGCGCGCCGTCCGCGCCCGCGGTCACGATCGGGTAGGGACCGGCATAGGTGGCGTCGTGGCCCGGGAAGGCGGCCGGCACGTCGGTAGCATCGCCGAGCCGGGTGTGCGAGCCCGCCGCCAGGATGATGTCGACGCCGCGCAGCAGGGGCGCGAGGGCCTGCTCGTTCGAGAGAAGCTGCAGGTGGCTGTCGAGCACTACCTTGTTGACGCCCTGGGCGATCAGGCCGTCGATCACCGGCTGCAACTGGCTCGCCAGCAGCGCCATGTCGTCCCGCTCGACCAGGTTGTCGCCGGCCTCGCCGGTCTTCGGGAAGCCGTTCACCTCGGTGCCGGTGGGCGAGGAGATGCGCTCCAGCACCTGGGTCGTGGCGCCGACGATGCCGACCTTCTGGCCGTTGAGGGTGACGATCGCCGAGGGGGCGATGCGGCCCGCGATGGAGGAGGTCTCCTGGCCGGCGGCGGTCACCCGTCCGCGCAGGGCGGCGTCGCCCGAGAAGTCGAGATTGGCCGAGAGATAGGGGAACTGCGCGCCCGCCCAGGTGCCCGCGGGGGTGATCGCGTCGGCGAGGGTCTGGGAGCCGAGGTCGAAGTCGTGGTTGCCCAGCGTCGAGGCCTTGACCCCGAAGGCGTTGTAGATGGCGATGTCGGGGCGTGCGAGCGCGGTCGCACCGACGACGCGGTTGAGGGACGGGTCGGCGCCGGCCGTCAGGAACGGGCCCGGGATGAAGTTGTCGCCACCGGCGAGCACCAGGGTGTTGGCATATTGGTTGTCGAACCGGTCGATCAGCGCGCCCATGATCGGGGCGGTCCGGGTCGAGAGGGTCGAGCCCTCGCCGTCCGACATGTGCAGGAGCTGGAGCGTGTAATTAGCCATGGGACCCTTCCCCGTCGTGTCCGGCGAGACGGCCGCCCCCGCGGAGCATCCACCCGCCCGGCATGTTGCCGCTCGGTATCGATTGTCTCTGCTGCGTTAAGCGGGGCCGATGACGCCCCGATGAAGCGCGGCGGCGTCCGCCGCCGCTGTCCGTCAGGCGAAGGTGAAGTTGCGCTCGGTCAGGCTCGCCGCCTGCACGTTCTGCAAGGTCAGCGTGTCGCCCGGTCCCGCCGCGATCACCGCGTCCGACCCGACCTGCTGCGTCGCCGCCTGAACCGCCGCGAACGACCCGAACAGACCGCCGTTGAACGCGATCACGTCCCGCTCCGAGCCCCCCGTCACGAAGTCCCGGATCACGTCCTGACCGTCCCCGCGCCCGTACCCGAACACGTCCGGGCCCAGACCGCCCGACAGCGCGTCGTTGCCCGCGTTCCCGAACAGAAGGTCCGACCCCTCGCCCCCGAACAGCTGGTCGTTGCCCAGCCCCCCCGACAGGTCATCCGATCCCGTCCCGCCCAGGAGCACGTCGTCGCCCTCCTGCCCGAACAGCTGGTCGCTGCCCGCATCCCCGGTCAGCAGGTCGTTGCCCCGCCCGCCATAGGCGAGGTCGTTGCCCTCCTCGCCGTAGACCGCGTCGTCGCCCTCGTCGCCGAACAGGAGGTCGTTGCCGGCCTCGCCGTGCACCTCGTCGTTGCCGTAGCCGCCCGAGACGAAGTCGTTGCCCGCGCCGCCGGCCACGAAGTCGTTGCCGTCCTGGCCGAAGACCTGGTCATTGCCGGCCGAGCCGAAGACGCGATCGGTGCCGGTGCCGCCGTAGACGCGGTCGTTGCCGGCGCCGCCATCGACGACGTCATCGTCGTCGTCACCGAAGACGAGGTCGTCGCCGGCCTCGCCCGAGACGCTGTCGGCGCCGAAGCCGCCCGAGACGAAGTCGTTGCCCGCACCCCCCGAGACCGTGTCGTCCCCGTCCTCGCCGAAGAGCTGGTCGGCGCCCGCGAGGCCGGTGATGGTGTCGCCACCGGCGGCAGCGCGGATCGTGTCCGCGCCCGCGCCGCCGGTGAGCGTCTCCGGCCCCGCCGTGCCGGCGACCGAGCGGCCCACCGCCGGGATGCCGAAGCGCGCGAGCAGCGGATCGTGGTCGCTCGTCTGGTCGGCGAAGTCGGCGTTGATGTGCACGGGCTCGAACTGGGCGCCCGCCGCCAGCCGGTTCGTGACCAGCATGTGGTCGAGGGTCTCGGAATTGCCCTCGAAGACGTAGTCGTAGCGCTGGCTCTCCGGCAGCGTGTCCTGAAGATCGCTCAGCACCGCGGTGCCGCCGCGGGTGAGGGTGGCGCCCGTCCCGGCGGCCGTGTAGCCGGTGAGCGTCGCCTCGCCCTTCAGGACCGTGAGCGGCTCCTCGAAGCCGAAATCGTTGAGGTCGCCCGCCACCACGACCCGGGCCTGCGGGTTGGCGCCCAGGATCCCGTCCACGAAGGTGTTGACCGCCTGCGCCTGCGCGGCCCGCGCCACCTCGCCCGCGTCGAAGGGCGGCTGCTCGGTACCGAACAGGGCGCCGCTGCCGCCCTTCGAGGTGAAGTGGTTGCTCACCACCGTCACGGTCTCGTCGTTGAAGACGAAGTCGGCGGCGAGCGGTGGCCGCGAGCCGTAGAAGGGGTTGTCCCGGTTGGTCTGCTGGTCGGTGCCGCTCGCGATCGCGCTGCCATTCGCCGCGACCGTGCGCACCGAGCCCGGCGCGAGGCTCACCCGGTCGGTGCGGTAGAGGAAGGCGGTGCGGATGTTGCCGCCCGGCTCGCCGCCATTGGTGTCGTCGCCGATGAAGGTGTTGTCGATGAAGGCGTAGGCCGGGCCGCCCGCCGCCGCGATGGCCTCGATGAGGAGTTGCAGCGTCCGCGCGGCCGAGGTGACGGTCGAGGCGGTGTTGCCCGGCCCGTCATCGTCCTGGATCTCCTGCAGGGCGATCACGTCCGGGGCGTTGAGCCGGCCCAGCACCTCGGAGGCGATGGTGGCGAAGCGCGCGGTCCCGTCGGTGGGATCGAGGTTCTCGGCGTTGTAGCTCGCCACGAGCAGGTGGTCGGCGTCCCCGGTGAGGGTGCCGCCGGTCTTCACCTTCGGGCTCGCCGCCGCGACCGTGACCGGGTCCGTCGCCAGGACCTCGTAATTGCCGAAGCTGTAATTGACGATGCCCGTGACGTCGTTGAGGCGCGCGCCCGTGTTCACGGACGGCAGCGCGACGCCGAGCCCCGGATCGAGGCGGATGCGCTCGGGGTTGAGGTCGCCGTTCTGGGTGTTGGTGAAGCCGAGCACCGGGTCGCCGCCGCGGATCAGCAGGTTGCCGCCGGCAGCGAGCCCCGAGGCGCCCGCGCCGTTGCCGGCCACCGCGAAGATCTCGCCGAAGCCGTTGATCGGCCCCGTCGCGAGGGGGGCCGCCACGGTGACGCGCATGCCCTCCAGGCTCTCCCAGAAGGCGCTGCCCGCCGCCAGATCCGCCGCGGGCGGCGTCAGGCCGCCCTCCCCGCCGATCCGCACCGCGGCCGGCAGGGCGTTGCCGCGCGACTGCACGCTCACCGAGACGCCGCCGCCGATCTGCGTCACCGGGAGCGAGCCGGGGGCCGCGCCGGAGGGCAGGAATTCCTGCACTTGCCCCGCCACCGTCGCCGCATCGCCCGCCGTCACGGTGGGCCGGCCGCCGGTGAACACGAACAGGGCGTCCGAGGTGGCGGCGTTGCCGTCCCCGGCCGGGTCTTGGAGATAGAAGCCGTTGCTGGCGACCGCCGTCACGATGCCGGAGGTGGCGACCGGCTGGCCCGCCAGCGGCGAGGCCGCGCCCGCGCCCTGGATCTGCGGGATGGCGGTGAGCTTCGGGGCCACCTGATAGACGGTGGTGGTGTTGCCGACCTCGTTCGCGGTCACGACGAGGGCCTGGCCGGTCGGGCTGTCGGCGGCGGAGATGAAGGTGAGCACCTCCGGCGCCGCGTCCGTGCGCCCGCTCGCCGGCTGCTGGAAGGTGACGAACTGCGCCTCGGCCGGCACGGTGACGTCGTAGACCATCACGCCGCCGACGCGCTCCAGGCCCACGAAGGCGTAGGTGCGGCCCGCGATGGTGCCGATGGTGACGCCCTCGGGCTCCGGCCCCTTGTCGTCGGAGCGGTCGTCGACCTGCCCGTTGCCCTGGTTCTGGTTGAAGATCGCGGCCGCGTCGCGGGCGATGATCTTCTCGAACTCGCCGCCGGTCTCGCGCACCTTGGTGATCGTGCCGTCGCTCTCCTGACGGTAGATCGAGATGCCGCGCCCGCCGAAGGCGTAGATCGTGTCGAGGTCGCCGTCCCCGTCGGTGTCGCCGTCGATGGTCGAGACGTTGAGGCGGCCGAGTTCGGCATCCCGCCTCAGCGTCGCGGCGTTCGGGAAGGCGGCCGGGTCGAGAGTGCGCGTCTTGAGGCGGGCCACGTCGCTGTCGTCGCTGCGCGCATCGCCCTCGTTGGCGGTGACGACGTAGACCTTGCCGTCCGCCGCCGTGAAGCTCGCGATGGCGTCCGGCATCGGCAGGCCGAGGATCGGCTCGTTGCGCAGCCGGATCGAGGCCGGGGTGGCCGGGCCGTCGTCGGAGGCGTCGAGCTCGTTGCCGGCGAGCGAGTGGTCGATGGCGCCGAGGGGCTTCAGGGCCTTCAGGACCGGGGCCTTGCCCGCGATGTCGAACACCGCGACGGCATTGGCCTCCTGCAGGGTGACGTAGGCGGTGGTGCCGCTGATCGTGGTGTATTCGGGCTCGATGTCGGCGATGGCGTCGGCGCCCGCGGGCAGCCGGATGCCGGCGGCGCGCAGGGCCGCCTCCTGGCCCGCGAGGGCGCCGAAATCATAGGTCGCCACCGTGGCGGCGGCGACGCCGCCCGTGAGGTCGATCAGCGAGACCGAGCCGGTCGGGTTGATTGGCGTGCCGCCGACCGTGGCGCGCTCGCCCTCGTTGGCGACCACGATCTTGGTGCCGGCGGCGTTGACGCTGAGCTGGTCGGGCAGGTTGCCGACCGTGACCGGGTCGCGCAGGGCGGCGAGGGTCTTCGCGTCGAAGAAGGCGACGGCGCCGTTCTGGCGCGGATCGGCGTTCTGGTAGCCGACCGCCACGACGCCGTTCTTCACCGCCACCGTGTTCGCCGCGCCGTAGCCGGGCAGCCCCGTGAGCGTGATGCTGCCCGTGCGGGTGAGCGCGCCGTCCGCGCCGATCCGGGTCACGTCGACGCGGCCGTCGCGGGCGTTGAGCGAATAGAGCTGCGCGGTGGCCGGATCGAAGGACACCACCTCGGCGCCGCCATCGGCGGTGTTGGTGCCGGAGGCCGCGATGGAGCCGAGGCGCGTCATCACGAGGCTGCCGGTGCCGACCGGCGCGGTGACGGAGCCGGCGAGCGAGGGAGCGGCGGCGAGCAGGGTCGGCGCCGCGGGGGCCGTCCCGCCCGCCTTGCTCGTCACCGCGATGTCGTCGATCCCGACCCACTCGTCGTTGCCGGTGGCGTTCGCCGTGATGATGCGGACCTGCAACGCCGCCTGGTTGCTGGCGGCGGCGGGCAGCACCGCCTGGACGCGGATGTCCGGCCCGGCGCTGTTCGGGCCGGTGGTGGCATCCGCCACGAAGCCCGCCGGAACGTTGGTCCAGGCCCCCGCATCGCCGATGCGGTACTGGAGCGCCACCGCCTGGGCGGCGTTGTCCGGCCCGTCCTCCAGGTCGCGAAGCGTGTAGGCGACGGCGACGTCGCTGCGCCCGCGGGAATCGAGGTGGATGACGAGATTCGGCGCATCCGCCGTGCCCGAGCCGGCGAGCGCGACGGTCGGGTTCGCGAGCGCGAATTCGGTGACGCCGCCGGAGGTGAAGGCGTTCGGGCTGGTCTGGTCGGCATTGACGTCCACCGTCACGGTGCCGTCGCCGGTGAGGGTCTGCGGATCGGCCCCCACCGCCGCGGTGACGTCGTCGCCGCGGTAGCCGACGATGCCCGCGACCTTGGACCAGTCGTCGTTGCCGGTGATCAGGCCGGCATCGCTCCAGGTCTGCGAGAAGTCACCGTTGGCGAGGACGTGGGGGACCGCGGTCATTCGAGCACTCCGGGGCGCATGGCGCGGCGCGCGGGATGGCGCGGCCGCGGGCGGGGGCCGCCGACGCCCCCTGCGAATCCGGTGCGCCGCATCCGCTCTCGTTGCCGCGAACCGTGGCCGGGAGCGATAGCTGGACTGTGCGACAGATCGATGAACCCGTATCTTTTCTGTTTCTATTCGTATCCGAAGGTCGTCATGGACGACGATTCCTCCGACCCACACAGATCATGACAGTCTAAAGAACCTGCCGACCGCCGATTCATTCCGGAATCGGAACGGATCATCGATGACGGGCACGGGATCCGGCGGGACGAGGCCTTGGCTGTGCGGGATCGACTGCGGAAACCGCGTTGAACCCGGCGCGCAAGGTCCCGCCGCGTCATGCTGCTGCGGGCGCCTCGGCCAGGAACGTCTCGGCATAGTGGCAGGCGACGAGCCGCCCGCCCACGGGGCGCAAGGGCGGACGCTCGGCGCGGCAGAGATCGGTGGCGGAGGGGCAGCGGGTCGAGAACACGCAGCCCCGCGGCGGCGAGAGCGGCGAGGGCAGCTCGCCCCCGAGCACGATGCGGCGGCGCTTGGCGCCCGTCAGGCCCGGCGTCGCCCCGAGCAGGGCCTGGGTGTAGGGGTGGAGCGGCTGCGCGTAGATGCGCTCCTTCTCGCCCTGCTCCATGACGAGGCCGAGATACATCACCAGCACGTCGTGGGCGATGTGCCGGACCACGCCGAGATCGTGCGAGATGAACAGGTAGGCGAGGCCGAGATCCCGCTGCAGGTCGGCGAGCAGGTTCAGCACCTGGGCCTGGATCGAGACGTCGAGGGCCGAGACCGGCTCGTCCGCCACCACCAGCTTCGGGCTCAGCATCAGGGCGCGGGCGATGGCGATGCGCTGGCGCTGGCCGCCGGAGAACATGTGCGGGTAGCGCCCGTAATGCTCCGGCCGCAGGCCGACCTTGGCGAGCATGGCGCGGGCCCGCGCCGTCCGCTCCGCCTTCGGCAGGTCGGTGTTGATGGCGAGCGGCTCCTCCAGGATGGCGCCGACCTTCCGCCGCGGGTTCAGCGAGCCGTAGGGGTTCTGGAAGACGAGCTGCACCGCGCGCCGCAGGCGGGTGCGCTCCCCGCGCGGGGGAGCGACGGCGTCGATCCCGTCGAGGGTGAGGGAGCCCGCGCTCGGCGGCTCGATCAGGGTCACCATGCGGGCGAGCGTGGACTTGCCGCAGCCGGATTCGCCGACGACGGCGAGCGTCTTGCCCGGCTCCACCGCGAAGGAGATGCCCCCCACCGCCTGGAGCCGGGCCGGCGCCCGGAACAGCCCGCGGCGGATCTCGTAGATTTGGCGAAGGTCCCTCGCCTCGACAACCGGCGCGCTCACGACGCCACCGCCTCGGCGGCGCCGACCGGCCCGTCGGCGGCGATGCGCCCGCCCCGCTCCGGATCGCCCAGGGGGTAGTGACAGCGCACCCGCCCCTCCCCGAAGGCCCGCAGGGCCGGGCGGATGCTGCGGGAATGCGCGGTGGCGAAGGTGCAGCGCGGGGCGAACAGGCAGCCCGCCGGCCGGTCGTGCAGCCCCGGCACCACGCCCGGGATGGTGGCGAGCCGCCCGCCCTCGCTGCGCTCGGGCAGCGCCGCGAGCAGGGCCGCCGTGTAGGGGTGCTGGGGGGTGGCGAAGAGGTCGGCGCTCCTCTGCTCCTCCATCACCTGCCCGGCATACATCACCATCACGCGCTGCGCGGTCTCGGAGACCACGCCCATGTTGTGGGTGATGAGCACGAGGGCCATGCCGCGCTCCTTCTGGAGGGTGAGCAGCAGGTCGAGGATCTGGGCCTGGATGGTGACGTCGAGCGCAGTGGTCGGCTCGTCCGCGATGAGGAGCTTCGGGTTGCAGGCGATCGCCATGGCGATCATCACGCGCTGGTTCATGCCCCCCGAGAGCTGGTGCGGAAAGGCGCCGAGCCGGCTCGCCGGGGCCGGGATGCCGACCTGCCCGAGCAGCTCCACCGCCCGGTCGCGGGCCGCCCGCCGGCCCATCCCCTCGTGCAGCCGCAGGGTCTCGGCGAGCTGGAAGCCGATGGTGAAGCAGGGGTTCAGGCTCGTCGTCGGCTCCTGGAAGATCATCGCGACGTCCTTGCCGGTGAGCGCGCGGCGCTCGCGGTCCGACAGGGTGAGGAGGTCGCGGCCCTGGAAGCGCAAGGTGTCGGCCCTCACCCGGCCCGGATAGGCGACGAGGCCCATCAGCGCCAGCATGGTGACGCTCTTGCCCGACCCGGACTCGCCGACGACGCCCAGCACCTCGCCCTCGTCGAGGGCGAGCGAGACGCCGTCGACGGCGCGCATCACGCCCCCGGATGTCGGGAACTCGACGGACAGGTTCTCGATCTCGAGCAGGGGCAAGGGCCTACCGTTTCAGCTTGGGGTCGAAGGCGTCGCGCAGGCCGTCGCCCAGGAGGTTGAAGGCCAGCACGGTGACGAGGATCATCAGGCCCGGAAAGGTGACGACCCACCACGCGCGCAGCACGAATTCGCGGGCATCGGCCAGCATGGTGCCCCATTCGGGGGATGGCGGCTGGGCGCCGAGGCCGAGGAAGCCGAGGGCCGCCGCGTCGAGGATCGCGGTGGAGATGCCGAGGGAGGCCTGAACGATCAGCGGCGCGGCGCAGTTCGGCAGGATCTCCTTGAGCATCAGCCGCAAGGTGCCGGCCCCGCTGACCCGCGCGGCGGTGACGTAGTCCCGCGAGGCCTCCGTGAGCACCGCCGCCCGGGCGATGCGCACGTAGTGGGGCAGGACCACCACGGCCACCGCCAGCATGGCGTTCATCAGGCCGGGGCCGAGGATCGCCACGATCACGATGGCGAGGAGCAGGCTCGGCAGGGTGAGGATGATGTCCATCACCCGCATGATCGCGATGTCGACGATCCCGCGGAAATAGCCCGCCGCGAGACCGAGCGCCGTGCCGACGAGGATCGACAGGGTCACCACGGCGATGCCGATGGCGAGGGAGAGCCGGGCCCCGTGGATCAGCCGCGAGAGGATGTCCCGCCCGATCGCGTCGGTGCCGAGCGGATAGGCGAGCGAGCCCCCCTGCTGCCAGAAGGGCGGCTTGAGGAACATCGCGTCGTTGGTGAGAGTGGGCGAGTGCGGCGCCACCACGTCGGCGAGGGCCGCCAGCGTGAGCACCACCACGATCACCGCAAGGCCGATCACCGCGCCGGTATTGGCCCGGAAATAGGTCCAGAACTCCCGGGCGGGATGCGGCGGCGCGGCGCTCGGGGCGCTCGCGGAGGGTGTCTCCATCACCTCGGCGGTCATGGGCAGGGCTCCGGGTATGGGCGGGGCTCCGGGACCGGCGTCATCGCGTGTGCCGGATGCGCGGGTTGATGAGGCCGTAGGCGAGATCGACCAAGAGGTTCACGCTCATCACCACGACGCCGATGAGCAGGATGCCGCCCTGAAGCACCGGATAGTCGCGCCGGCCGATCGCCTCGATCAGCCACTTGCCGATGCCGGGCCACGAGAAGATCGTCTCGGTGAGGATCGCGCCGGTGAACAGCACGCCGACCTGGAGGCCGATCACGGTGACGACCGGGATCAGGGCGTTGCGCAGGGCGTGGAGCCCCACCACCCTGACGGTGGAGAGGCCCTTCGCCCGCGCGGTGCGGATGTAGTCCTCGCCCAGGACCTCCAGCATCGCCGAGCGGGTCATGCGCGCGATGACCGCGAGCGGCACCGTGCCGAGGACGATGGCGGGCAGCACGAGATGCGCCAGCGCCGAGCCGAACGCGCCCTTGTCGTCCGACAACAGGCTGTCGATGAGCAGGAAGCCGGTCACCGGCTCCACGAAATACTGCACGGCGATGCGGCCCGAGACCGGCGTGAGGTCGAACTGCACGGAGAACAGCAGGATGAGGAGGAGGCCCCACCAGAAGATCGGCATCGAGTAGCCGGCGAGCGACAGGCCCATCACCCCGTGATCGAAGATGGAGTTGCGCCGAACCGCCGCCAGGATGCCGGCGGGCAGCCCGAACGCGATGGCGAACAGGATGGCGCAGACCGCGAGTTCGATGGTGGCCGGGAACAGGCTCGCGAACTCGTCGATGACGCGCTCCTGCGTGATCATCGACTTGCCGAGATCGCCGTGGAGCAGCCGCCCGAGATAGATGCCGTACTGGACGAGGATCGGCCGGTCGAGGCCGAGTTCGTGGCGCAGGATCTCGTGGCGGGCGGGGTCGATGCCGCGCTCGCCCGCCATCGTCTCGATCGGATCGCCCGGGACGAGGCGGATCAGGAAGAAGGCCACCAGCGTGATGCCGATGAAGGTCGGCACGATCAGGCTGAGGCGGGTGAGGAAGAAGCGCAGCATCGGCACCGCGTCGGGCGGCGCGCGCGGCGCCACCCTGCTGGAGAGGTCTTGGAGCGGGGTCCGATCGCGCTGCCATCGGACCCCGCTCTTGAATTTCGTTTCCGCATCATTGTCTCCGCCGAACCGGTGACCGCTCCGGCGAATGATGCCTAGAGCATTTTCCGACGAAGTGGATCCCGGTTCGTCGCAGACAATGCGGTAAAATCAAAGACCTAGAGCGGCGCCTGATTGCAACGTGATCGGGCGCCGCTCTAGCCCTTGATGTCCACGCCGTAGAAGGTGTGGCGGCTGAAGGGGGAGAGCTTGAAGTCGATGACTTCCTTGCGCACGGGCTTGAGCTGCACCGCGTGCGCGATGGTGAACCAGGGGGCCTGCTCCTTGAAGCGGACCTGCGCCTGCTCGTAGAGCTTGGTGCGCTCGGCCTGGTCGGTGAGCGCCTTGGCCTTGTTGACAATCTCGTCGTAGGCCGGGTCGCACCACTTGGCGACGTTGCCGCCGTTGTTCTTGGCGGCGTCGCAGCCGAGCAGCGTGTGCAGGAAGTTGTCCGGGTCGCCGTTGTCGCCGGTCCAGCCGAGCATGCCGGTCTGGTGCTCGCCCGCCTGCATGCGCTTGCGGTACTCGCCCCACTCGTAGGACTTGATCTCGGCCTTGATGCCGACCTTGGCGAGATCGGCCTGCATCAATTCGGCGATGCGGCGGGCATTGGGGTTGTAGGGGCGCTGCACCGGCATGGCCCAGAGATCGGTCTCGAGCCCGTTCGGGTAGCCCGCCTCGGCGAGGAGTTTCTTGGCCGCCGCCGGATCGTAGGGGTCGTCCTTCACGGCCCCGTTGTAGGACCACATCGAGGGCGGGATCGGGTTCACCGCCGCGATGCCGGTCGAGAGGTAGACCGCGTCGATGATGGCCTTCTTGTTGATGGCCATGTTGACGGCCTTGCGCACGCGCACGTCGTCGAAGGGCTTCTTCGTCGTGTTGTAGGCGAGGTAGCCGACGTTGAGGCCCGGCTGCTCCAGCACCTGGACGTTCGGGTCCTTGCGCATGGCGTCGAGATCGGCCGGGTTCGGGTAGGGCATCACGTGGCATTCGCCCTTCTGGAGCTTCGCCCAGCGGACCGACGCGTCCGGCGTGATGGCGAACACCAGATCGTCGATCTTGGCCTTGCCGCCCCAGTATTCGGGGAAGGCCTTGTAGCGGATGATCGCGTCCTTCTGGTACTGCACGAGGTAGAAGGGCCCAGTGCCGACCGGGATCTGGTCGATCCGCTCGGGCGTGCCGGCCTTCAGCATGGCATCGGCGTATTCCTTCGACTGGATGCCCGCGTAGGACATCGCGAGATCGGCGAGGAACGGCGCCTCCGGCCGGGTGAGCGTGATGCGCACCGTGTAATCGTCGACCTTCTCCACCGACTTGAGCAGCTTCGCCAGCCCCATGTCGTTGAAGTAGGAGTGGTTCGAGCTCGTCACCTTGTAGAAGGGGTGGTCCTCCTTCCACTGCCGCTCGATCGAGAACAGGATGTCGTCGGCGTTGAAGTCGCGCGTCGGCTTGTAGGCGCGGTTGGCGGCCGAGTGCCACTTCACGCCCTTGCGCAGGTGGAAGGTGTAGACGGTGCCGTCCGGCGACACGTCCCACTTCTCCGCGAGGCCCGGCTCGATCTGCGTGCCGCCGCGCTCGAACTGGACGATGTTGTTGTAGATCTGCGTGCTGGCATCGAAGGACGTGCCGGTCGTGTTGACCGCCGGATAGAAGTTCTCCGGCGATCCCTCCGAGCAATAGACCAGGGTCTTGGCCTGGAGCGGGCCGGAGCTGAGCAGGGCCGCACCGGCAGCGGCGGCGAGCAGGAGCTTGGTCTTCACGGGTTGGTTCTCGTCCCTCGATCGGCCATAGGGTAGCGCACGGGAGGCGCAGGGCAATTCGCGTGCCCCACGGGTTCGGGCTTGTCCACGGCGGGCAGGCCACGCGAGCCGCATATGGTCCGCCGGCGCCCTGGGCATTAACCGGCCCGCCGCTAGAGTCCGACCCGCTTCATCGATTCCATAGGCTCATGCCCGCACCGACCTCTCCCGCCCGCCCCATCGCGGACCTGACCGCCGAGGAGGCCAAGGCGGCGCACGCAACCCTCTCGGCGGAGATCGCCGAGCACGACCGGCGCTACCACGGCGAGGACGCGCCCATCATCTCGGATGCCGAGTACGACGCCCTGCGGCGGCGGCTGGAGGCGATCGAGACCCGCTTTCCCGACCTCGCCGGCACCGGCGCGGCCTCCGCGAGCGTCGGCGCCAAGGCGTCCGACAAGTTCGCCAAGGTGCGCCACGCCGTGCCGATGCTCTCCCTCGGCAACGCCTTCGCGGACGAGGAGATCACCGAATTCGTGGAGCGGGTGCGCCGCTTCCTCGGCCTGCCGGCCTCCGAGCCGCTGGCCGTCACGGCCGAGCCGAAGATCGACGGCCTCTCCCTGTCCCTGCGCTACGAGGGCGGGCGGCTCGTCACCGCGGCGACGCGCGGCGACGGCGAGGTCGGCGAGGACGTCACCGCGAATGTCCGCACCATCGGGGAGATCCCGGAGGTGCTCGCCGGGGACGACGTGCCGGAGATCTGCGAGGTGCGCGGCGAGGTCTATCTCTCGCACGCGGATTTCGCCGCCATCAACGCGCGCCAGGAGGCGGCGGGCAAGCCGCTCTTCGCCAATCCGCGCAACGCCGCGGCCGGCTCGCTGCGCCAGCTCGACGCGAGCATCACCGCCTCGCGGCCGCTGCGCTTCTTCGCCTACGCGGCGGGCGAGATGTCGTCCTGGCCGGCCGAGACGCAGAGCGGGCTGATCGCGGCCTTCCGGCGCTTCGGCCTGCCGGTGAACCCGCGCACCAAGCGTTGCGAGAGCGTCGCCGAGATGCTGGCGCATTACCGCGCCATCGAGACCGAGCGCGCCGATCTCGGCTACGACATCGACGGCGTCGTCTACAAGGTGGACGATTTCGCGCTCCAGCGCCGGCTCGGCTTCGTCGCCCGCGCCCCGCGCTGGGCGCTCGCCCACAAGTTCCCCGCCCAGCGCGCCGTCACCACGGTCGAGGCGATCGAGATCAATGTCGGGCGCACCGGCTCGCTCAACCCGCTGGCGCGGCTGAAGCCCGTCACGGTGGGCGGCGTCGTGGTCTCGAACGCGACGCTCCACAACGAGGATTACGTCCGCGGCATCGACGCGGACGGCCACACGATCCGCAGCGGCATCAACATCTGGGACGGGTTCAGGCTGCGCACGGATGTCGACCTGCGCCAGGGCTCGGACGTGCGGGTCGGCGACACCGTGGTGGTCCTGCGCGCGGGCGACGTGATCCCGAAGGTCGCCGACGTGGTGCTGGAGCGCCGCCCCGCCGACGCCGTGCCCTACCTCTTCCCCGAGACCTGCCCGGCCTGCGGCAGCCACGCGGTGCGCGCCTACAACCCGCGCACCGGCAAGCTCGATTCGGTGCGCCGCTGCACCGGAGGCCTGATCTGCCCGGCGCAGGGGCAGGAGCGGCTCAAGCACTTCGTCTCGCGCAACGCCTTCGACATCGAGGGCTTCGGCGAGACCTACATCACCACCCTGTTCGAGGCCGGGCTGGTGCACCAGCCCGCCGACCTGTTCCGCCTGGACTTCGAGCCCCTGAAGGCCGCCATCGTGGCGCGCCGCCAAGCCCTCTCGGCGGAGCGGGCGCTCGCGGCCGGCAAGGCGCCGGAGACGAAGAAGGCCAAGCCCAGGAAGGACGAGGAGGACAAGGCGATCCACAACCTCCTCGCCGCGGTCGCGGCGCGCCGGACGATCCCGCTCAACCGCTTCATCTTCGCGCTCGGCATCGAGCAGGTGGGCGAGGCGACCGCCAAGGCGCTGGCCAAGCATTTTCCCGACATGCCCGCCCTGATCGCGGGCGTGCGGGAGGCCGCCGCCTGCCAGCCGGGGCCGGATTGGGTGGCGCTGGCGAGCCTGCCCCGGGTCGGGCCGACCACGCGCGAGCGGCTGCTCGCCGCCGCCGAGGCCGGCGAGGCCGACCTCCTCGCGGACGGCACCGTCTCGCGGCTCACCGCGGCCCAGAGGGAGGCGCTGCTCGACGCGTACGGCGATCCCGAGGGCGTGCGCAACGCCGTGGAGCGGGCGCGCCACCAGCAGCCCGGCGACGCCTACCGCCACCTCGCGGACGACAGCGAGATCGGCGCGGTGACCACCGCCTCGCTGATCGCGTTCTTCTCGGAGGCCCACAACATCGCGGCGGTGGAGGCGCTGCTCGCGGAGGTGCGCACCGAGCAGGCCGCAGCCCCCGCCGCCGCCGCGGTGCTGAGCGGCCAGACCGTGGTGTTCACGGGCTCCCTGGAGCGCATGAGCCGCAGCGAGGCCAAGGCCACCGCCGAGCGCCTCGGCGCGAAGGTCTCGGGCTCGGTCTCGGCCAAGACCGACCTCGTGGTGGCGGGACCCGGCGCCGGATCGAAGCTCAAGGACGCCGAGAAGCACGGCGTGCGGGTGATCTCCGAGGAGGAATGGCTGGCGATGGTGGAGGCCGCCTGAAAACCGGCGGAATCCTCCGCCACGCGCCCCGGATCCGGGGGTGCGGGGCGGCTCCGGGCCTCGGGTTCGGCCGCATGGGCTGCGACGAACCGGTTTCCCCCGCGTCGGACACGGCCTTCATGAGAACCATCGCGATCGACTTCGAGACGGCGAACGAGCGCCGGGACAGCGCCTGCGCGGTGGGCCTCGCCTGGATCGAGGACGGCCGCGTGGTGCGCCGCGAGGCCCGGCTGATCCGCCCGCCGGAGATGCGCTTCTCGCCCTTCAACATCCGGGTGCACGGCATCCGGCCGGAGGATGTGGCGGCCGCCCCCGGCTTCGCCGAGGCGATGGCCCCGTTCCTGCCGGAGATCGCCGGGGCGCTGGTGCTCGCCCACAACGCGAGCTTCGATGTCGGCGTGCTCGCCGCGGCGCTCGGCGCCTGCGGGCTGCCGCAGCCCGCCTATACCTCGCTGTGCACCTTGCAGCTCGCACGGCGGCAATGGCCGGGGCAGGAGCGCTACCGGCTCTCCGCGCTCGCCGCACAGTTCGGCATCGTCTTCCGCCACCACGATGCCGGAGAGGACGCCTTCGCCTGCGCGGAGATCGCCCTCGCGGCCATGCGCGAGGCGGGGGCGCCGGACGTGCCCGGTCTCGCACGCGCCCACGGCCTCGCGAGGCTGCGCCCGGGCAGCGCGGCGCCGGTCCGCGCCGCCTGAGCGCCCCGTCAATCCATGGCGACGCGCTCCTGACGCGACCGCCCCGACGCTCATCCGGCTCCCCCCTTTCCCGGGCGCATGGAGCGGGAGCGGAATGCGACCGGGGATCCAGCACGGGACGTCGCGAAGCGGCCGTTCTATGCGACGATGCTGGAGGATCGAGCCCTCCGGACCGACCCGGAGACGATGCCGATCGAGGATGCCGCCATGCCCTGGCCCGAGGCGGAGAGCCCCTACCGGACGGTGGCGCGCATCGCCGCGCCGCGCCAGGACGCCTGGAACGCCGCCAAGGAGCGGGCCTTCGACGGGCTGTCGTCCAGCCCCTGGCACGGCCTCGCCGCGCATCAGCCGCTCGGCTCGATCATGCGCGCCCGCCGCGCGGTCTATCCCCGCTCCGCCGGCTTCCGCGCCGAGCACAACCGCTGCCCGATCCACGAACCCGCGACCCTGGCCGAGACCGGCGCCTGAGCCCCACTCCCCGGAGACCTGCATGACCTACCCGGCCACCACGGCCCTCTACGCCGCCCTGCTCGCGCTGCTCTACATGGGCTTGGCCGGCTGGGTGATGGCGCGGCGCCTCTCCACCGACGTGATCCACGGCGACAACGACGATCCGGTCCTGTTCAAGCGCATCCGCTCGCATGCGAATTTCGGCGAGTACGTGCCCCTGGCGCTCATCCTGGTCGCGCTCCTGGAGGCGGGCGGCGGGAGCCCCGTCCTGGTGGAGGGGCTGCTGATCGTCCTCCTCATCGGGCGCGTCCTGCACCCGGTCGGGATGCTCGCCCCGAAGAACTCGCCCCGGCAATACGCCTGCCGCGGCGGCGGGATCCTGGCGACCCTGGCGGTGATGGTCGTGGCGGCCGTCGCGCTGCTGCTGCGGGCGTCCTGAGAGCGCCCGCTTGCTCACATCATCGATCCCGTTCTCGCCCTCATCGTGAGGCGTGGGTTCTCACGCGGACCTGCCGTGGTGAGCCACGGCAGGTCCGCGCCGCATGTCAGCGCGGCGCGGAGACCTTCGCGGCGGGCGTCGCGCCCGGCGGGGTCTTGGGCGCCCATTCCTTGTCCGCCCGCGGCCCGCCCGGCGCGTTCGTCGGCGCCTCCAGCTGGCCGGGCAGGACGTCGGCGACCTGCTTCCAGCTCTGCGAGCCGCAGAACAGCGCCAGCATGCAGCCCTTGACCGTCAGCTCGCCGGCCGTCTCGCTCCAGACCTGGACGTCGTAGAACTTGCCGTTGTCGGCGTTGTAGACCTTGCCCTCGTAGCGCCCCGCGTCGTTGCGCTTGAGGCCGAGCAGCATCTGGTGGCCCACGACCTGGCGCGCCTGCTTCTGCGGATCCGGATTCTCGCGGTCCAGCCGCATCTTGCCGTCGTCGTCCTTGGGCTTGCGCATCCAGACGACGTAGCCGCAGAGATGGGCGTTCTGCGGCCCGCAATGCTCCGTGCGCACCCGGGCGCGCCCATCCTCGGTCAGCCACGTCCCGAGCGGCTCGGCCGCGCGGGCGAGGGCGGGGCCGAGCCCCAGGAAGGCCGCGGCCAGGACCGTCGCCTTGCGAACGCTGCTGCACTGCATCTCGTACCTGTCTCCATTCCGGCCGGCGCCACTCCCGTGCGGGCGTCCGGCCATGTAGGGCCTCAGTCGCGGATCGGCCCGCCCGTCAGGACGGCTTCGATCCGCGCGCGGATTGCGGACGCGGCCGGACCCGGATCGTAGCCGGGCCGCACCGCGCGGTTGACGACGATGCCCTTCAGCAGGGCGCTCACCGTCTCGTAGAGCGTGGCCGCCTCCCCGCCGCCGGCCGGCGCGAGGGCGGCGACGAACCAGTCCCGGAACCCGTCCTCGTGCGTGCGCGCCAGATCGGCCAGGGCGGGATTGCGGTGCATCTCGGACCAGAGCTCCAGGCGGAAGGCCGCCGTCTCCCGGGAAATCTCCACGAAGTAGGCATTGATGAGGCCGAGCACGGTGCCGGCCGGATCGCCGTGGCGCTCCAGCGCGGCGACCAAGGCGGCGGCCCGCGCGCCCTCGCGCTCGGCAAGGCCGGTCACCACCGCCTCCTTGGAGGCGAAGTAGCGGTAGATGTTGGCCGGGCTCATCGCCGCCTCGCGGGCGATGTCCTGCATGGTGGTGCGATGGAAGCCCGCGCGGGTGAAGCAGGCCTGGGCCGCATCGAGGATGTGCGACCGGCGCGCCGGGAGGTCGCCCCGGGAAATCGCGGCTCCGCGTGCGGTGGCGCTCATCGGACGGCCTTCGCGGTGATCCGGCGGGCCGGGGCGGCCCGCCGGTGCCGGCGCCGGATAATGAATGTTCATTATCTTTACAACCTCCGGCCGGCCTTGCGCAGCGTGGCGGTTTCCCCTCCCCGCCCGGATGGTCTAAGCAAGGAGGCGGTGCGGGGCGATGCCGCGCCCGCACAGACTCCCGGTGCGCCGCGGATTCTCATCGAGACGCCGCGATGCGCCGTCTCGCACCCTGCCCCGGGACCGCGCCCGGACTCCACGAGTCGCTTCATGACGCCCAGCACCACCTTCGCCGGCCGCACCCTCGCCCTGTTCGGCCTCGGCGGCTCGGGCCTCGCCACCGCGCTGAGCCTGAAAGCGGGCGGCGCCCGGGTCGTCGCCTGCGACGACAATCCGGAGCGCATGGCGGCGGCCGAGGCCCAGGGCATCGCCACCGCCGACCTGCGCGGCGCCGACTGGTCGGACTTCACCGCGCTCCTGCTCGCGCCGGGGGTGCCCTTCACCCATCCGGAGCCGCACTGGACCGTGAAGCGCGCCGCCGAGGCCGGCGTGCCGGTGATCGGCGACATCGAGCTGTTCTGCCGCGAGCGCGCCGCGACGGCCCCGGACGCGCCCTTCGTCGCCATCACGGGCACCAACGGCAAGTCGACCACGACGGCGCTCATCGCCCATGTGCTGCGGGAGACCGGCCACGACGTGCAGATGGGCGGCAATATCGGCACGGCGATCCTGTCGCTGGAGCCGCCGGCCCCCGGTCGCGTCCACGTGATCGAACTGTCCTCCTTCCAGATTGACCTCACGCCGACGCTGAAGCCGAGCGTCGGCGTGCTCCTCAACATCACGCCCGACCATCTCGACCGCCACGGGGACATGGCGAACTACGCCGCCATCAAGGAGCGGCTGATCGCCGGCTCCGACCACGCGGTGATCGGGGTGGACGACGAGTACACGCGGGCGATCGCGGCGCGGCACGCCGGACCGCTGACCCGGGTGCATGTGGGCGAGGGCGCGGCGGAGCCCGGCATCCTCGCCCGCCACGGCCTCGTCATCGACGGCTGTGCGGAGCCGCCGGTCCCGATCGCGGACCTCACCGGCATCGCGTCCCTGCGCGGCGCCCACAACTGGCAGAATGCCGGCATCGCCTACGCGGTGGCGCGCGCCCTCGGCGTCGACGCGGCGGCCTTCGCCGAGGCCCTGCGCAGCTTCCCCGGCCTGCCCCACCGGATGGAGGAGGTGGGGCGGCGCGGCGGCGTGCTGTTCATCAACGATTCCAAGGCGACCAACGCCGATTCCACCGAGAAGGCGCTCGCCGCCTTCCCGCGGGTGCGCTGGATCCTCGGCGGCAAGCCGAAGGAAGGCGGCATCGCGAGCCTGAGCGCGTATTTCCCGCGCATCGCCCACGCCTACCTGATCGGCGCGGCGAGCGACGCCTTCGCGGCGACGCTGGAGGGCCACGCCCCCTTCACCCGGTGCGGCACGCTGGCGAACGCGGTGGCGCAGGCGGCGGAGGACGCGGCGCGCGAGCCCGAGGCGGTGGTGCTGCTCTCGCCGGCCTGCGCCTCCTACGACCAGTTCCGCAGCTTCGAGGATCGCGGCGACCAGTTCCGAGCCATGGTGCGGGCCCTGCCGGGACTGGTGCCGACCGGCGCGTGAGGCCAAGCAGAAAACCAGGGCACGCGCGCCGGCGCGCTCGCCCTGGCGGTTGACGGCCGGGCGGTTCCGTCCGCGCGCCGATCGGCGTATGGTCGGGGCCTGCCCCGCGTCGCGTGCGTATCTCCGTGAATGGCCATGCCATCGTCGTGGCATATTCCTGGCCTGCAAGGAGCCATGCTGAATCACCCTCACCTCCTGCCGGTCGGCGGGGAGCCCATCCAGGTCCCCATGCACCGCGCCCCCCGCAAGATCATCAGCTGGAACCTGCTGCGGCGGACTGGCGCGACCGTGGAGGCCGTGGCGGCGCTGATCGAGCAGGAGAAGCCCGACCTGCTGCTGATGCAGGAGGCGACCGCCGAGATCCTGGGACTGCAGGAGCGGGTGGGCGGCTACTACGCCTGGGCGCCCCTGCCGCGGCGCATCCACGGGCTCGCCATGTGGAGCCCGACGCCGTTCCTCAGCGCCCCGCGGATCATCCCGATCCCGTCCGGCGCCATCGTCGATCGCGTCTGCCAAGTGCTGGATTGCGGCAGCTTCGGCATCGCCAACGTCCATCTCTCGCACGGGCAGATGCTCAACCGGCGCCAGTTGCGGCGCATCGAGCAGCACCTGCCGGTCCGCGCCGCCGTGCTCGGGGATTACAACCTCGTCGGACCGGCCCTGCTGCCGGGGTTCCGGGACGTCGGTCCGCGCCACCCGACCCACGCCATGGTCGACCTCGTGCCCCTGCGCCTCGACCGCTGCCTCGTGCGCGGCCTGACCTGCCGGAACACGGCGGTGCTGCCGCGCGGCGCCTCCGACCACCGGCCGATCGTGGTGCATCTCGAACCCGCGACCCTGCCCTCCGGCCGCCCGCGGATCGCGCATCTGCGCGGCCGGGTCGACCTCAGAGGTATGGCAGCAGCAATCGCACGCCGGCGTCGCGCAGGCGCACCGGCAGCCCCCGCCCCCTGACGGCGTCGCGGCTGAGCTGCACCTCCATCTTGGCGGCGAGCAGCCGGTTGAGTTCGGCGGCGAAATCCGGGTCGTAGAGTTCGACGTTCAGCTCGAAATTGAGCCGGAAGCTGCGCGTGTCCCAGTTGGCGCTGCCGATGAAGCACCATGCGTCGTCCACCACCATCAGCTTCGAGTGGTCGAAGGGCGGCCGGTCGAGCCAGATCCGCACCCCCGACCGGAGCAGCGGCCCCACATGGGCGCGGGTCGCCCAATCCACCAGCCGGTGGTTGCTCGCCTGCGGGATGACGACGTCGACCGCGATGCCGCGCATGGCCGCCAGGGCGAGGGAGGTCAGCAGGATCTCGCTCGGCAGGAAGTAGGGCGTGACGATCCGGATCGAGTGCCGGGCGGTGGCAAGCGCGGCCAGCACCATGAACTCGATCTTCTCGATGTCGGCATCCGGCCCCGAGGTGACGACCCGGGCGGGGATCCGGCCCGCCGGGGGAAGCCCCGGAAACCAGGCCGGCCCGTCGAGATCCTCGCCCATCACGAAGGCCCAGTCGCGAGCGAAGGCCTGGGTGAGCTGCCCGACCACCGGCCCGTCGAGGCGGAAATGCGTGTCGCGCACGGGTTCGGGCGGGTTCAGCGAGACCCGGTTCTCGTCGCCGATGTTGACGCCGCCGACGAAGCCGATGCGCCCGTCCACCACCAGGAGCTTCTTGTGGGTGCGCAGGTTCAGGAAGGGCATGCGCCAGGGCACGGCCGAGTGCATGAACAGGCCGGCCGGGATGCCCTCCTCCTCCAGGCGCCGGTAGATGGCGGGGAAGAAGTAGCCGCTGCCGATGCCGTCCACGAGCACGCAGACGGCGACGCCCCGGGCCTTGGCGGCGGCGAGGGCCCGCACGAAGGCCTCGCCGCTCGCGTCGTCGCGCATGATGTAGCTCGACAGGCCGATGCTGTGCTCGGCGGAGGCGATGGCTTCCAGCATGGCCGGATAGGCCTCGTCGCCGTGGCGCAGCAGCGCCACCCGGTTGCCGCCGGTGAGCGGCAGCCGGGTCAGCGCATCGCCGGCCCGCTCGAGGGGCCGGAACGGCTCGGGGACGAGGACCGGCTCGGCCTGAGGCACGCCGGGCTGGCGCACCGGCAGCACCGGCAGGCGCCGCGCCCGGCGATGCACCCGGTTGATGCCGAACAGGGCGTAGAGGGCGCTTCCCGCCAGGGGCGAGAGCCACGCGAGGCCGATCCAGCCGATCGCCGCCCCGACCTCGCGCTTGTTGAGGAGGGCGTGCAGGGTGACGGCGAGGGCCAGGACGAACCCGAGGAGCGCCAGCCCCTCCACCCGGATCGCGCTGAGCAATCCGAACCACGCGCTGACCAGTTCCTGCACCCGAGACGACCCATCACGACGACGCTGCCATCAGCGGATAGGGGATGCCCGGTCGCGTTTCCACTGCCAAGCGAGGATGTGTGGGAATGATGCGGGGTTCCGGCCCCGCGATCAGGCGAGCCGGCACACGGCGTTTCCCGTCTCCCCCTTCCCCCGGCGCACTCCGCCTGCGCTGCATGCGCCCGGGAGAGGGGGAGACGGGCACTGTTCCCGGCACGGGATCCTCTCCCATCCGGAAGGAGGATCCCGCGCCCCGTCCGTCACCGCTCGATGCGGGCCCCTGCCCTACTTCTCGTAGGCGATGCGGTAGATCGCGCCCGCGGTGTCGTCCGAGACGAGGAGCGAGCCGTCCGGCAGCGTCGCCACGTCGACCGGCCGGCCCAGATACTCGCCGCCTTCGGTCAGCCAGCCCTCCGCGAAGGGCTCGGGCTTGCCGGCTGTGCCGTCCTTGTTGACCGGGACGAACATCACCCGCGCGCCGATCGGCGTGGTGCGGTTCCACGAGCCGTGCTCGGCGGTGAAGACCCCGCCCCGGTACTTCTCCGGGAACATCCGGCCCTGGTAGACGATCATGCCGAGATCGGCCGCGTGCGGGGGCAGCTCCGCCTTCGGCGGCACCACGCCGGGCGGCACCGGGTCGTCCTTGTACTCCACCGTGCGCACCGCGCCGCCGCCGTACCAGGGGAAGCCGAAGTTCTGGCCCGGCTTCGTCGCCTGGTTCAGCTCGCCCGGCGGCTGGTCGTCGCCCATCCCGTCCACTTGGTTGTCCGTGAACCACAGCGTCTTGTCGGGCGCGAAATCCATGCCGACGGAGTTGCGGATGCCGGTGGCGAAGACCTCGCGGTTCTTGCCGTCCGCATCCATGCGGATGATGCCGCCGATGCCGGTCCTGGCATAGAGGTCGGCCTTCTCCTTCGGGGGCACGTTGTAGGGCTGGCCGAGGGCGACGTAGAGCTTGCCGTCCGGCCCGATCCGGCAGACGCGGGCGGTGTGGTTGTAGCTCTCCTCCGCAGTCGGGATCAGCTCGCCCTGCTTGACCACCACGGCGGCGGCCACGTCGGGCCCCTCGTAAAAGAACTCGGCCGCCGGGAAGGCCAGCACCCGGTTCTGCTCGACGATGGTGAGCACGCCGTCCCGCGAGAAGCAGACGCCGTTGGGAATCTTGAAGTCGATGCCCGGCGCGAAGACCTTCACCTCGTCGGCCACGCGGTCCTTGTCGCGGTCCGTCACCGTGTAGACCTTGGACTTGCGGGTGCCGACGAAGACCACGCCGGCATTCGGGCCGACCGCCATGGCGCGGGCATCCGGCACCAGGGCGTAGAGGCTGATCGTGAAGCCCGGCGGCAGCTTGACCTTCTGCAGGTTGCGGGTGACGGCGTCGGCGCGCCGGCCCGTCTGCGCCACCGGCGGCGGCTCGGCCACTCCCGTCGACTTGAAGCCCTGCAACTTCTCCAGGTTGTCGACCTTCGCCTTGGTGTCGCCGGCCTCCTGGGCCACGGCCAAGCTCGACACGCCCGCAGCGCTCGCAAGGAGCGCCGCCATCAGAGCCACCCTCATGGTTTCCTCCCCGGATCCACGGCCCATTCGATCGGCCGCTCTTGGTTTACGCGCAAAGTATGGACCAGCGGAGCGGAACGGCAAGCCGCCTCGTCGCCGTCAGGCTCCGGCGAGCACCGGCGGCGCCTCCCGGTCGAAGCCGGTGGCCTCCTCGTAGGACGCCGCGACCGCGAGCAGCAGGGCCTCGCCCCGGGGCGGGGCGATCAGCTGGAGGCCCATCGGCAGGCCCTGCGGGTTGCGGCCGGCGGGCAGGCTGATCGCCGGGCAGCCCGCCATCGTGGCGGGAATCGCGCTCTCCATCCAGCGGTGATAGGTGTCCATCGCCCGCCCGGCGATGGCGCGCGGCCACGCCTCCTCGACCGGGAACGGGAAGGTCTGGGCGACGGGCAGTGCCAGGAGGTCCGCCGTCTCGAACAGGCGCAGCACCTGCGCGTACCAGCGGCTGCGCACGGCGCTCGCGGCCTGGATGGCGAAGGCATCGAGCTTCAGGCCCTGCTCCACCTCCCAGGCGGCGTCGGGCTTCAGGGCGGCGCGCGTGCGCGGATCGCGCCAGAGCGGCGCCAGCGCCCCGCCGGCGAGCCAGGCCCGCAGCACCCGCCACGCCTGCCACAGCTCCTCCGGATCGAAGCCGAGGCCCTGCGGGGCCACGCGGGTTCCCCGCTCCGCCATCACGCCGAGGGCCCGCTCGCACAGGTCGAGGACGCCCGGCTCCGTGGCGAGGTGACCGCCGCAATCGCCGAGCCAGCCGATGCGCAGGCCGGCGAGGTCGCGGGCCTGCGGGGTGGCGAAGGGGGCGGGATCCTCCTGGATCGACAGCGGCAGGCGCGGATCGGGCCCCGCCAGCACCGAGAGCAGGAGGCCGAGATCGGCGGTGCAGCGGGCCATCGGCCCGGCCACGCTGAGATCGGGCAGGAAGACCTCGTCGGTCCGCAGGGGCACCCGGCCCGGCGAGGGCCGCAGGCCGAGCACGCCGTTCCAGGCCGCCGGGTTGCGCAGCGAACCGGCATGGTCGCTGCCATCGGCGAGCGGCAGCATGCGCAGGGCCAGGGCGACCGCCGCCCCGCCGCTCGACCCGCCCGCGCTCCGGGACGGATCGTAGGCGTTGCGGGTGGGCCCGAAGACCGGATTGACCGTGTGGGAGCCGAGCCCGAATTCCGGAATGTTGGTCTTGCCGATCAGGATCGCCCCCGCCTGCCGCAGGCGGGCCACGTGCGGCGCATCCGCCTCCGGCATCCGGTCGCGGAACAGCGGCGAGCCTTGCGTCCAGGGCATGCCGACCGCGGGCGACGTGTCCTTGACCGCGTGGGGCAGGCCGTGGAGCGGCCCGCGCCAGCGCCCGGCCGCGAGGTCGCGGTCGGCGGCCTCGGCCTCCGCCAACAGCTTTGCGGGATCGCGCAGGGAGACGATGGCCGCGACGGCCGGGTTGAACCGCGCGATCTGGTCGAGATGGGCCTGCATCACCTCCCGGGCCGAGACGCTGCGGTCGCGGATCGCCCGAATGAGAGCGGTGGCGGACAGGGAGACGAGATCGGACGGAGGGGTCATCGCGAAATCCTGGAGGGGTGCGGGATCGGAGCACGCTGCGCCCCTCCCCCGCAAGAGTGCCGGCGTCCGGCTGCGCGCGGCCGCGCTCCGGTGTAGGGTTCTGGGACTGGGACGGCCGCCCGGCAGAGGCGCCGCCCACGAGGAAATGCCGGCCCGCTCCCGGGCCGCCCGGAGGTGCCGATGACCCCGACCGCCCGCGAGACGGTCTCGCAGGATGCCGCGAGCGTGTCCGCTCTCTGGGAGAGCGTGCCGCTCGACTGCCTTGCCGCCGCGCTGTTCGTGATTCTGGCCGGAGCCCTGTCGCTCGCCGGAATCCTGCCGTGACCCGACCCGATTCCGGCCGCGAAACGGCGCCGGAACTCGGGCGAGATGCGGCAACGGATTCGCAACCGGACCCGCGGCATGATCCCTGCCTCAGGACTCTGCGGATCGATGGTGCAGGAGGACGACGCGATGCTGATGGGGCTTCTTGGCCGCCTCGCCGAGGCATGGCACTCCGTTCTGACCGCGGTGACCGACCCGTATCGGCCCGAACTCCACTACATGCGCGGCCCCGGCCCGCGCTGGCGCGAGCGGCACCGCCAATCTTGACCGGCGCGCGCGGGGAACCCCGCGCCCCGCCGCGAAGCATCCGCTCGTCCGGCGATGCGTGAACGCCATTCCCCTTACGGCAGCGGCCGCTCTCCCGGCGCACAATCGCCCTGCCAGCGGCCGGTCTGCCGCTCCGTCAGGGTCATGCTCTTGCCACCGAGCCGCAGGGCGAGGCGCCCCTCGAAACCGTCCGGCGTGAGCCGGTAATCCGCCGTGCCTTGCGGCGCGGCGCGGCCCTCGCAGCGGATCGCGAAGGTCACCCCGTCCCCGTCCTGGCGCAGATCCGCCGCCCGGCACGCGGCGAACGGCATGTTGTCGCTCAGGACCGGAAAGCCTGCGGCCGGCAGCCCCGCGAGGCACAGGCGCAGGGTCTTGCGGGCGCCGGCCTCCGCGAGATGCGGCAGGTCGAGGCGGACCTCCACCGCATAGGCGCCCGGGCGCAGACGGACCGGCTCGGCCATCGCACTCCCCGCGGCCAGCGCCGCGCCGGCCACGCCCAGGCAGGCCCGCATCGGCGTGCCAGCGCGTCGTCCGCTTCGCAGCCTGAGGTGTCGCAGGTTCTTGTCGCAGACCCGGTGACCCGTTTCGCGACACCGGCCGAGCCACCGCATCATCGACCGTCTCCTCGTTCACCGGCCGCAGCATCGGCAGGGCCGGCGCGGCCGGCTTCCCGTTTCTTGCGCCGCTCCTCCCGGCCCGCGCCGCGCGAATTCGAGCGCAAGAGCCGGGATGCGCGGGCCCCCGCTCCGGGCGAGAGTGGCGGCAGCACGGGGCGCGAGGCCCCATCTCACCCGAGCGAGGCGACCCATGAAGCTGCCCGATCCCGATCCCCCGCTGATCCGCCCCGACGAGGCCGCCTGCTGGGCGGCGCTCGGCCGGCGCGACCCGGCCGCCGACGGCACCTTCGTCTACGCGGTCCGCACCACCGGCGTGTATTGCCGCCCGAGCTGCCCGGCCCGCACCGCCCGCCGCGAGAACGTGAGCTTCCACGCCAGCTGCGCGGAGGCCGAGGCCGCGGGCTTCCGCCCCTGCCGGCGCTGCCGGCCCAACGAGCCGGGGCTCGCCGCCCGGCAGGCCGAGGCGGTGGCCCGGGCCTGCCGGCTGATCGAGGAGGCCGAGACGCCCCCCGCCCTCGACGCCCTCGCCCGGGCGAGCGGCTTCAGCCCCCATCATTTCCACCGCGTCTTCAAGAGGATCACCGGCGTGACTCCCAAGGCCTATGCGGGCGCGCGGCGCGCGGCCCGGCTCGAATCCGGCCTACGCGAGGCCGGCACCGTGACGGAAGCGATCTTCGAGGCCGGTTTCGGCACCGCGAGCCGCTTCTACGCCTCGGCGGCCTCCCGCCTCGGCATGACCCCGACCGCCTACCGGCGGGGCGGCGCGGGCGCGGCGATCCGCTTCGCCATCGCCCAGAGTTCGCTCGGGGCCGTGCTGGTGGCGGCGACCGGGAAGGGGGTCTGCGCGATCCTGCTCGGCGACGATCCGGAGGTTCTGGTGCGCGACCTGCAGGACCGCTTCCCCCGCGCCGAGCTGACCGGGGGCGACGCGGCCTTCGAGGCCACCGTCGCGCAGGTGGTGGGCCTCGTCGAGGCACCGGCCGCCGCGCGCTTCGAGCTGCCCCTCGACATCAACGGCACCGCCTTCCAGCAGCGGGTCTGGCAGGCCCTGCGGGCGATCCCGCCGGGACAGACCGCCAGCTACACGCAGATCGCCGCGGCGATCGGCGAGCCGAAGGCGGTGCGCGCCGTCGCCCAGGCCTGCGGCGCCAATCCCCTCGCCGTCGCGATCCCCTGTCACCGGGTGGTGCGCCACGACGGGGCGCTCTCCGGCTATCGCTGGGGGATCGCCCGCAAGCGGGACCTGCTCGCCCGGGAGGCGGGGAGCGGCGCGGAGGCCCAGGGCAGCCTCGCCCTGGAGTGCGGCCGGTGAGCGACGCGGCCGTCGCGGGGCTCGACTGGCCGCGGATCACCGCCGACCTCGACGCCCATGGCTGCGCCGCGGCCGGCCCGCTCCTCGACCCCGGGACCTGCGCGCGGCTGCGGGCGCTCTATCCGGAGGAGCCTCCCTTCCGCAGCCGGATCGTGATGGCGCGGCACGGCTTCGGGCGGGGCGAGTACAAGTACTACGCCTATCCGCTGCCCGAGCCGCTCGGCGCCCTGCGCGCGGCCCTCTACGCCCGGCTCGCCCCGATCGCGGACCGCTGGAACGCCGCCCTCGGCTCGGCGGTGCGCTACCCGGCGAGCCATGCGGACTTCCTCGCGCGCTGCCACGCCGCCGGACAGACGCGCCCGACGCCGCTCCTGCTGCGCTACGGCCCCGGCGACTACAATTGCCTGCACCAGGACCTTTACGGCGAGCACGTCTTCCCGCTCCAGGTGGCGATCCTGCTCTCGGCTCCGGGCCGCGACTTCACGGGCGGGGAATTCGTGCTCACCGAGCAGCGCCCGCGGATGCAGTCGCGCGCCGAGGTGGTGCCCCTCGCCCAGGGCGAGGCGGTGATCTTCGCGGTCCATCACCGCCCGGTCCAGGGCACGCGGGGGACCTACCGGGTCGCCCTGCGCCACGGGGTCAGCCGGGTGCGCGCGGGCGAGCGCTACACCACCGGCCTCATCTTCCACGATGCGGCGTGAGCGCCGCCGCTCCTTGCCACCCTATCGCCGCTTGGGCGCCGGCGGGGGCGGGGGCTGGTCCTCGCCGCCGCCGAGGGAGGCCTTGATGGCGAAGGCGAGGAGCGGGCTCGCGACATCGACCAGCTCGGCCTTGGTGAGCCCGGCCTTCGGATCGTAGCTGCCGACCAGCATGACGACCTTGCCGTCGTTCTTGGCGAGATCGGGGGCGCCGGCGCCCTCCCCCGTGACGGCGAGGGGCTTGCCCGAGATCTCCTGGCCCTTGGCATCGTTGGTGAAGAGCACGGTGAGCTTGCCGTCCTTGGCGACCCCGACGTAGCAGGTCTCGGCCTCGCTCCGGCAGGGGAACAGCAGGCCCGCATCCGGCGGCGGGGCGGCCTCCTTCGGGGGCGGGGGCGGCGCCTTCGGCCGCGGCTGGGCCGCCGCCGGGACGGCGAAGGCGCAGAGGGCGAGGGCGAGCGTCGGGCACAGCCTCATGGTCGGTCGTCTCCCTTGGGCGGGTTGGTTCCTTGGGCAGGTTGCTTCGGTCGCATCAGAGCAGGTAGCCGCGCGAGCGGTGGACCTCGCCCTCGGCGGGCGGGCGACGGGTCCGTTGCGCGTGCCAGCCGAGGAGCGCGAGGCCGAGGATCGCGGTCGGGACGATGACGGTGAAGAAGATCAGCACGATTCCCATGGCGCCTGTCTCGCGACGAAGGCGCGGACGACACGACGGGATTGAAGCCGATCTGTGACCGGCCGCGACGCGGACCCGACGGCCGGGCGGAACGCAAGCGGCGAGCTTGGCGTTGTGGCTCCATTCCCGCTCCCGCGATCCGGAGGTGCGCGTGCGCGTCCGTCCCCTTGTGCTGGCTTTCGGCCTTCTCGTGGCGCTCTGCGGCTGGGCCGCGGCGTCGCCGCTCATTCCGCGCGCCGCGGTCACCGTGGCGCTGGACCAGCCCGCCGCCGTCGAGACCGTGCGCTGGCGCCGTCACCGCCACTGGCGGCACCACCGCCACTGGCGCCGCCACCACTACCACCGGCGCCACTGGCACCACCGCCGGCACTGGCACCACCGGCGCCATTGGCATCATCGGCGGCACTGGCGCCACCACCGCGCCCGCCCGCTGCATTTCAGCCGCCCGGCGGCGCCGCGCTCCTGGATCGAGCCCCGTCAGGCGGCGGGGCGCTGAGCGCGCATGGCCGGCCCCGCCCGCGACTGGCTCGATCTCGGACCGGAGCCTGCGCCCGGCGGGGCGCCGGAGCCCCCGCCCGGCTGGGCCGAGCGGGCGCGCGTGGCCCGGGAACGGGCGGGGGCCGGCCTCGCGGCCGCGCAGGCAGCTGCGCATGCGGCAGCCGCTCGTGCCACCGCCCATCCGGCGGCGCGCCGGATCGTGGCCGGATGCGCCAAAGCGTGGCGGCCCCTGCGGCGCGCCGCCGCGCGGGTGCCCTGGATCAGGATGGCCGCCGCGACGCTCGCGGCCGGCGTGCTGCTGGCCCTCGGCACGGTGATCCACGCCCTCGCGACGCTGCCGGTGAATGGCGGGCTCGTGATCGAGCCCACCGCCTCCGCCCTGGTGGTGCGGGCCGAGGGCGGCGAGGCCTTCGCCACCCGCGGCGTCATCAAGGGGGCGAAGCTCAGCCCGCGCGAGGTGCCGAAGGTGCTGGCCCAGGCCATCGTCGCCATCGAGGACCGGCGCTTCAGCGAGCATCACGGCATCGACCTGCGCGGGCTCCTGCGCGCGGCCATCCGCAACCTCGCGGCGGGCGGCACGCGCGAGGGCGGCAGCACCCTCACCCAGCAGCTCGTGCGGATGAGCTACCTCTCGCAGGACCGCACCCTGAAGCGGAAGGTGCAGGAGGCGATCCTCGCGCTCTGGCTCGAATCGCAGCTCTCCAAGGAGGAGATCCTCACCCGCTACCTCAACACCGCCTATTTCGGGGCCGGGGTCTACGGGGCGGACGCGGCGGCGCAGCGCTACTTCGGCAAGCCCGCCCGCGACCTCTCCTTGAGCGAGGCCGCCATGCTGGCGGGACTGGTGCGCGCCCCCTCGCAGCTCGCCCCGCACCGCAACCTCGACGGCGCCCGCGGCCGGGCCGCCCAGGTGCTCCAGGCCATGGTCGAGACCGGGGCGATCACGCCCGCCGAGGCCGAGGCCGCCCGCCGGAGCCCGGCCGCCGTGCAGGTGCCGACCGACACGCCGGTCGGCACCAACTACTTCGTCGACATGGTGGCGGACCAAGCCAAGGCGCTGATCGGCGCCGGGCCGGCCGACGCCGCCCTGCGCACCACCCTCGACCTCACGCTCCAGAACATCGCCGAGAGCGTGCTCGCCCGCCGCCTCGACCAGGACGGGGAGCGCCGCAAGGTCTCGCAGGGGGCGCTGGTGGCGATGGCCCCGGACGGCGCGATCCTCGCCATGGTGGGCGGACGCGACTATGCGGAGAGCCAGTTCAACCGGGCGACGCAGGCCCGCCGCCAGCCGGGCTCCCTGTTCAAGCTCTTCGTCTACCTGACCGCCCTGAAGAACGGCTACCGGCCCGATTCCGTGATGGTCGACCGCCCGACCCAGATCGGCGAGTGGGAGCCGGAGAATTACGGCGGGCGCTACCGCGGCGCGATCACCCTGCGCACCGCCTTCGCGCATTCGGTCAACACGGTGGCGGTGCAGCTCGCCGAGGCGGTGGGCATCCCGGCGGTGATTGAGACCGCGAAGGGCCTCGGCATCCAGTCCGAGATGCCGAACCTGCCGAGCCTCGCGCTCGGCTCCGCCGAGACGACGCTCCTCGAACTCACCCGGGCCTACGCGGCGATGGCGGCGGGCGCGGAGAGCGTCGAGCCCTATGCCATCCGGCAGATCGCGAGCCGCGACCAGATTCTCTACACCCGGCCGAACACGGCGCTGCCGCCCGCCCGCGACCCAGCCGCCCGGGCCGGCATGGTCGATCTCCTGACGGCCGTGGTGCGCGAGGGCACCGGCAAGGGCGCGCGGGTCGCGGTGCCCTCCGGCGGCAAGACCGGCACGACCCAGGACAACCGCGACGCGTGGTTCATCGGTTTCACCGGCGACCTCGTGGTCGGGGTCTGGCTCGGCAACGACGACAACACGCCGATGGAGGGGGTCACCGGCGGCGACCTGCCGGCGGCGATCTGGCGGGACTTCGTCACCCAGGCCATGGCGGCGCGCAAGCGCAACGCCAAGCCGCAGGCCCCGAAGCCGGAGCGGCCGCAGCCGCGGCCCGAGATGGCGGCGGTCGAGCCCGACGCCGACCCGCGGCCGGGCCGGGGCGCGCTGCGGGGCATCCCGTCCGTGATCGACACCGGCACCCTCGATGTCGACGGGCAGACGGTGCGGCTCGCCGGCGTCGAAGGGCTCTCCGGCCGCAACGCCCGCGAACTCGGCCGCTACCTGCGCCGCCGGGACGTGGCCTGCCAGCCCGCCGAGGGAGGAGCCTATCGCTGCAGCCTCGACGGCCAGGACCTGTCCGAGCTGATCCTGTTCAACGGCGGCGGCCGGGCGAGCGCCGATGCGACGCCGGACCTGCTCGCCGCCGAGGAGCAGGCCCGCTCGAACCGCATCGGGATCTGGCGGCGCTGACGGCTCCGAGAGGCGGTACCCGATCGCTATGCGATCTGACGCGCCTCCTTGCGCCGAACCGGCATCCCTTTCGGCGGGAAGCGCCCTAAAGCGGATCGCTTCGGGTCACCCACTTCCTCATCCTCAAGAATCGGCTCTCGATGAATGCGAATGACAGGCCTGACACGAGCAACGTCAGGAGAAGGGCCGCGACGATCGTCGTGACCGGGGCCGTTCCCGAGGCATTCGCCGCCTCGTTGATGCCCAGCATGTACAGGATGACCAAGTGATACAGGTATATTCCGTACGATATCCGGCCGAGATAGACCAAGGGACCCCACGACAATCCTGATGCAAGAAGCCGTGGCGGCCGGCCGATCGTCAGCATGGCGACGGCGCCGAAACTCAGGAGCGTGTAACCGACGAGCGCGATGCACCAGTAGCGCCCGCCGGCGGCCACGGATCCGTGGGCGCGCCCGACCAGATCCCCGACCAGGATCGCACCGCCGAGCGCGCTCAGGCCGACGCATCGCCAGAACGGAATCGACCGGCCCTCGTAGGACAGGAAGGCGATGGCGGCGCCGACCGACAGCGAGATCGCCTGTGTGGCCAAGGATTTGTAGATGTACGCTCCGGCCAGCTCCGGATCGAGCGTTGCCGTCAGGCCGATCGCTGCACCGATGGCGATGAGCGGGATGATCAGGGCGGTCACGATCGTGCCCAAGCGCAGGGGGATGTGCGCGACGGCCAAAGGCCAGAGCACGTAGAACTGTTCTTCGACCGCCAGCGACCATCCATGCTCCAAGGGATAGGGATCGGGATGCAGGGGATGATAGTAATTGACGGTGTATGTCGCCAGGCTGAGCATCATGCCGATGTTCTTGGCGAACAGCAGCGCGCATACGATGACGCATAGATAATATATTGGGAAAATTCTGAGCGCGCGATTTATATAAAACATGGAAAGGTTGATGCAGCCTGCTTGAACACGCTCGGCGATCAGAATTCGCGTTATGAGAAACCCGCTCAAAACAAAGAAGACTTCGACGCCGATATAACCCGGGCGAGCGGCCTTCATCGCCATCCAGAGAGACTGAAGTCGGCCGCTCGTATCCGCGACGGGAAAATGGGCAAGAAGAACCAGGATGACGGCGAGCGCGCGGAGCCCGTCGAGATGCGTCTGCCGTTGCAGAGATGTGCCGTGCGTCATGGTGGAACCTACCCGGACGGCCGCATTGTTCGGAGAGCGGGTGCTGGAGATGATGACGGATCGAAAGACACGTCCGATCCGGACGACCGACGCATCGGCCCCAGCGCGCGATCGACGTGAAGCGATCGATGTCCGGGACAATGATATTGCTGGTATCGACCTGGCTTATAAAACTTGTGCGTGTGCAATCCGCCCCTCTGCCGCGGCGGGCGATGATGATTGATCTTGTATCTCGAGTTGAGTTTGCATCCGCATCGATTGCGGATGTCAGGTTCTTGTCGAGGCTGGCATGCTTGATGTCCGGGGCAACGATAGGTCGGCTGCGCTTTCCCGGCGCGGCATCCCGCGCTCGCTCGATGCCCCGGCCCGTCGCGGGTGCGCCTCAAGCCCGGTATCGGGACGCGTTCGACCGACCCCGGCGTGAGCGCGGCCGGAACACATACTCGGGGGCAGCATTGGTCCGGACACGCCCCGCGAGGTTCCGGCATGACCCAGCAGATCCCGATCCCTTCCCACGCCCGGGCCGACGGGCCGGCCGGACCGGACGGCACCCACGCGCTCGCCCCGGACGTCGCCTATCAGCGCCACACCCTCGTCAACGTGATCTTCATCGGGCCGCCCGGCGCGGGGGATCGCGGCTGGGTGCTGGTCGATGCGGGGATCCCGGGCTCGCGGGGCGCCATCCAGAAGGCCGCGGCCAGCCGCTTCGGGCCGGATGCGCGGCCCTCCGCCATCCTGCTGACGCACGGCCATTTCGATCATGTCGGGGTGCTGGAGGATCTGGCGATGGCCTGGGACGCGCCGGTCTGGGCGCATCCCCTCGAAGCGCCCTATCTCGACGGCTCCGCCTCCTATCCGCGGCCGGACCCGCGGGTGGGCGGCGGGCTGTTCTCGCTGATCTCGCCGCTCTTCCCGACGAAGCCGGTCGATGTCGGCGAGCGCCTGCAGCTTCTGCCGCAGGATGGCAGCGTGCCGCCCCTGCCGGGCTGGCGCTGGCTGCACACGCCCGGCCATTCCCCGGGTCACGTCTCCTTCTGGCGCCCGAGCGACCGGCTGCTGGTGGCGGGGGACGCCTTCGTCACCACGGCGCAGGAATCCGTCTACGCGGTCGCCGTGCAGGAGACCGAACTGCACGGCCCGCCGCGCTACCTGACGATCGACTGGGAGGCGGCGCATGCCTCCGTGGAGGCGCTGGCGCAGTTGCGGCCGGAGATCGCCGTCACCGGCCACGGGCGCCCGCTGAAGGGGCCGGCCCTGCGGGAGGGCCTCGATGCGCTCGCCCGCGACTTCGCCATCGTGGCGGTGCCCCACGACGGCCGCTACGTGGAGCATCCTGCCCGGGCGGAGGACGGGACGGCCTATCGGCGGCCGTGAGGCCCCGGCGCTTTCGCCCGGATGCCACGTCCCGAGCAGGTTTCGCAGAAGTGGTCGCCGGTTTCGCGACAAGAACCTGCGACGTATCAGGAATCCAAGCGGACGAAGCAGGGGCCTGCCACCGCAGGTCTGCTTCGGGCGCGGGCTCCTGACAGGGCCCGGCGCCAGGGATCTGCGCGATGCCACCGGCATCGCGCCGGGACGGGCCGTCGCTCGTCCGCGGTCAGGCCGCGCTCTGAATCGAACGGAGGACCGACGCGAGCTGATCCGCCTGCTCGCGCGTCAGACCCGTGCTGACGACGTCACCGTTGCAACAGACCGTGTAGGTCCCGTTCCCGCACACTTTCACCTTGATCGAGGCCATGATGCCCTTTGCTCGGCACCGCGTAGCGGCTTGCCCGAACCTTAGCGGTTCGCGCGCAGGCCGCAACTGCCGCAGGTCGGGCATGTGGGGATGGCGGAGCAGCGTCATCAATCCGTCGTTCATGTGCCGCGCGCAGGGCCGGCCCGCGTCCGACGGTCGCGTCACGGGGCCGGTTCGAGGGCCGCGAAGGCCTGCGCCAGCGCGGTCAGGAACAGCTCGGAGGCGGCCGGGAGGGTGCGGTTGGCCTTCTTGATCAGGCTGACCGGGCGGCGGAAGCGCGGCGCGGCGATGGGGCGCGAGCGCAGGGCCGGCTCGGCCCGGATCTCCCGCGCCGAACCCGGCAGGATGGTGAGGCCGAGCCCCGCCCGCACCATGCCCACCGCCGTCATCATGTAGGTCGCCTCGGCGGATCTCGCGGCTCGGCTTCCCGATCGGGATCGTGGCGGCGGATGGCTCGGTCGAGATCACCAAGGTGCCGGGCTCCGGCGGGGCGGTGACGCTCGCCACCTGCAAGGAGCAGCTCCTCGACGAGGTGCACGATCCCGCCCGCTACCTGCAGCCCGACGTGGTCGCGGATTTCTCGGGCGTGAGCATGACGTCGCTCGGCCCCGACCGGGTGCGGGCGACCGGGGCCCGCAGCGCCCCGGCGACGGGCTCGCTCAAGGTCTCGGTGGGCTACCGCGGTTCCTATGTCGGCGAGGGCCAGATCTCCTACGCGGGTCCCGGCGCGCTGGGGCGCGGCCGGCTCGCCCGCGAGATCGTGCGAGAGCGCCTCGCCCTCACGGGCGTGGCGGCGAGCGAGGTGCGCCTCGACCCGATCGGGGTCGATGCCCTGCACGGGGAGCGGCCGGGCGGGGCGGAACCCGCCGAGGTGCGGCTGCGCGCCATTGCCCATTCGCGGACCGGCGACAAGGGCGACACCGCGAACGTGTCGCTGATCGCCTTCGACCCCGCCGAATATTCCCGCCTCGAGGCGCAGGTGACGGCCGAGCGGGTGCGCGACCACTTCGCCGGGATCGTGACCGGCGGGGTCGTCCGCTACGCCCTGCCGCAGCTCGGGACCCTCAACTTCGTGATGCGCGGGGCACTCGGCGGCGGGGTGACGCGCTCGCTCGCCCTCGACGCCCACGGCAAGGGCCTGAGCGCGCTGCTCCTCGACCTGGAGATCCCGGACGCCGAGGGCTGAGCGGCGGGCCTCACTTGGATGGGCTTGGGTCGGACGGGCTTGGGCCGGACGGGCTTGGCTTGGCTTGAGGACCGCGCGTATCCGGTTAGGCGGATCGAGGCGGGACATGGAGGCGGGACTTGGCCGAGCTTCCCGAGGACACCACGCTCGACGTCGTCGACCAGCTCATCGGCGAGGGCGAGACGCGCCGGGCCGAGCAGGTGCTGCTGGTCGCGATGCTGGCCCGGCGCGGCGAGGACGCGACCGCGGCGCGGCAGATGCTGCGCGAGATCGAGGACACCCTCGCGACGCTGCATTGCCGCCGCGCCTATCTGCGGGCGATGAAGACGGGGCCGTGAGGCGGCGCCATCACTCCGCGAGGTCTCGCATCACCCGGATCAGGTCCGACTTGCCCTCGAAGCCGATGCCCGGCAGCTCCGGCATGGTGATGTGGCCGTCCGCGACGCGCACGCCGTCCGGGAAGCCGCCATAGGGCTGGAACAGGTCCGGATAGCTCTCGTTGCCGCCGAGCCCCAGCCCCGCCGCGATGTTGAGCGACATCTGGTGCCCGCCATGCGGGATGCAGCGGGCGGGCGACCACCCGCACTGGGCCAGCACCTCCAGGATCCGCAGGTATTCCACCAGCCCGTAGGACAGGGCGCAGTCGAACTGAAGCCAGTCGCGGTCGGGCCGCAGGCCGCCGTAGCGCAGCAGGTTGCGCGCGTCCTGGTGCGAGAACAGGTTCTCGCCCGTCGCCATCGGCCCCGGATAGAACTCCGCCAGGGCCGCCTGAAGGGCGTAGTCGAGCGGGTCGCCCGCCTCCTCGTACCAGAACAGCGGGTACTGGCGCAGCATCGTGGCGTAGGCGATGGCGGTCTCGAGGCCGAATCGCCCGTTCGCGTCCACGGCGAGCCGCGCCTGCGACCCGATCTCGGCGAGCACCGCCTCGATCCGGCGCTGGTCCTCGGCGAGCGGGGCGCCGCCGATCTTCATCTTCACCACGGTGTAGCCGCGGTCGAGATAGCTGCGCATCTCGGCGCGCAGGGCGGAATCGTCCTTGCCGGGATAGTAGTAGCCGCCCGCCGCGTAGACGAAGACCTTCGGGTCCGCCGTCCGTCCGCCGCGCTCGGCCAGCAGCCGGAACAGGGGCTTGCCGGCGATCTTGGCGGTGGCGTCCCAGATCGCCATGTCGAGGGTGCCCACCGCCACCGAGCGCTCGCCGTGGCCGCCGGGCTTCTCGTTCGTCATCAGCGCGGCCCAGATCCGGTGCGGATCGAGGGTGTCGTTCGCCGCGTCCACGAGGCTCTCCGGGGGCGCCTCCAGGATCCGGTCGCGGAAGCGCTCGCGGATCAGGCCGCCCTGGCCGTAGCGGCCGTTCGAGTTGAAGCCGTAGCCGACGACCCGCCGCCCGTCGCGCACCACGTCGGTCACCACGGCGACGAGGCTCGTGGTCATCTTGGTGAAGTCGATATAGGCGTTGCGGATCGGGGACGAGATCGGCTTCGTGACCTCGCGGACATCGACGATGCGCATGGGCGCTCCTCCGTGAGGCGGGCAGCGCCCGCCGGCAGGCCCCGGGGGTTACGCGGCCGGCGGCCCGGGGGCCAATGCCGAGTTCGGAGCGCCCCATGCGCGATCGGCATCGCGGGCGGCCGGGAGTGGGACGGGATGGACCTGGACTGGCTCAAGGATTTCCTGGCGCTCGCCGAGCAGCGCACCTTCTCGCGCGCCGCCGAGGCCCGCCACGTCACCCAGCCCGCCTTCAGCCGGCGCATCCGCGCCCTGGAGGATTGGGTCGGCACGCCGCTCTTCGTGCGGGGCGCGCAGGGCGCGGTGCCGACGCCAGCCGGGGCCCATCTCCAGCCCCTCGCCGCCGCCCTGGTGCAGGGCCTCGACCGGGCGAGGCGCGAGACCCGCGCCGTGGGCGAGCGGGAGACCGCCGCGCTCGCGGTCGCGGCAACCCACGCCCTCTCCTTCACCTTCTTTCCCACCTGGATCCGGCGGCAGCCGGCGCTCGCCGGCCCGCTCAACCTGATCTCGGACAGCCTGGAGGCCTGCGAGGCGATCATCCTGGCCGGCGAGGTGCAGTTCCTCCTCTGCCACACGCATCCCGAGGCGCCGCCGCGGCTCGACGGCGAGCGCTTCCCGAGCCGGCCGGTGGGCGAGGATCTCTTGATTCCGGTCTGCGCCCCCGATGCCGCCGGCGCGCCCCTGTGGCCGCTTCCCGGCCAGCCCGGGCGGCCGACGCGCCGCCTCGCCTACAGCCCGGCCTCCGGGCTCGGCCGCATCCTGGCGGCACGGGAGGCGGGGCTGACCCGCGGCGCCGTTCTCATCACCGTCTTCACCTCGCACCTCGCCGCGACGCTCATGAGCATGGCCCGCGAGGGCCAGGGCCTCGCGTGGCTGCCCCTGACGCTCGCCGAGGAGGACCTGGCGCGCGGGCGCCTCGTCCGGGCGGGCGCGGAGGATGTCTGCGTGCCGGTCGAGATCCGCCTCTTCCGCGCGGCCGGGAGCCCCAACCCCGCCGCCGACGCGCTCTGGGCGGGGGCGATGGGGGAGGCCGCGCCGGCCCGACCCGACGGTCAGAGCGGGTCGTAGCCCGGCTTCTTGTAGAGCGTGTCCGGCTGACCGAGAATGTCGGGCTTGAAGACCGCCTCGACCCAGTCCTCGGGCTTCACGTCCTCGATCGAGACGGAGACCGCCTGCTCCCGGCACAGCGCGCTCGCCATCACGGCCCGGGTGACCTCCTCGGCGATCCGGGCCTTCTGCTCCTCGGACTTCCCGGCATAGAGCTTGACGATGACGTGCGGCATGGCGGTGGCTCCTCGGCGGCGACGCGCTACGGGCGATACTGCGCGTCGGTGACCTGCTCCAGCCAGTCCGCGGCCTTGCCGTCAAGCTTCTCCTGAATGGCGATGTGGCTCATGCCGGTGGTCGCCGTGGCGCCGTGCCAGTGCTTCTCCCCCGGCGGGAACCAGACCACGTCCCCGGGCCGGATCTCCTCGACCGGCCCGCCCTCGCGCTGGGCCCAGCCGCAGCCCGCGGTGACGACGAGGGTCTGGCCGAGCGGATGCGTGTGCCAAGCCGTGCGCGCGCCGGGCTCGAAGGTGACGAGGGCGCCCGCGACCCGGGCCGGCGCGGGCGGGCTGAACAGCGGATCGATCCGGACCGAGCCGGTGAAGTACTCCGCCGGCCCCGCACCGGAGGGCTGCGCACCGGTTCTCCTGATCTCCATCGCGCGTTCTCCGCATCGGCCTGTCATCGACGGCGCAGGGGCGGATTTGTTCCCCGGCCCCGGTTGGCCGGGGCGGCCCGGCGCAGGGATGGGCGCCGCCCCGTATTCGTGCAGCGGCCCCCCGCCTACGCCCTGCGATCGACCGCGCCGGCCCTACGGTTGCACCGAGTGAAGCGGTGTTTTCGCTCCGATTCACGCAAGTGTGTGTGGCGCCGCCTTGACGATGTTACCATTCCACCACTACCGCGAGCGAGCCCGGCATTCGGCCGGGTCCTGATAACCAGGACAGACCAAAGTGTCAGAAGAAAACCAAGGCCGTCAGGCCCACCTCATCGAGATCACGAGCGATCTCGTCGCGGCCTACGTCGCCAACAACTCCGTGCCGGTCTCCGCCCTGGCGGATCTGATCAGCGCCGTGCATGGGTCGCTGACCGCGCTGGGCCGGCCCGCCGCGCAGCGGCCCGAGCCGCTGGTCCCGCCGGTGCCGATCAAGAAGTCCGTGACCCCGGACTACCTGATCAGCCTCGAGGACGGCCGCCGCTACAAGTCGCTCAAGCGCCACCTCAACACCCGCGGGCTCACCCCCGAGGAGTACCGCCGCAAGTGGGGGCTCCCCCTCGACTACCCGATGGTGGCGGCGAACTATGCGGCGCAGCGCTCGCAGCTCGCCAAGAGCATCGGCCTCGGGCGCAGCCGCACGGCGGCCTGAATTCGGCCCGTCGCGGCGGCGTCATCCGCCCGGCGGAACGGCCGCGTGCCGCTCCGCCGAGACGCTCAGGGCTTCGCCGCCGCGATGGCATCGAGCAGGAGGGGCTTCGCTCCCTCCCGGCGCAGGATCGCGGCCGGGATCACGACCGTGTCGGCGCAGGCCTGGACCGCGTGCGGCAGGTCGAACGACAGGGCGAGCCCGCCCTCGCGGGCATCGGGCCACGCCATCATGGCGGGCGGCCCTCCGGAACTCTCCGCCACGATCTCCCGGCAGCCGTCATCGTCCGCATCCGCGGCCGCGGTCCCGGCAGCCGGCTTGGCCGCGGATTTGGGCCGGTACTGCGCGAGATAGAGCGCGTGGAGGCGCTTCGAGGCCAGGGTGACCATCCGGGTCCCGTCCATGCCCGTGGCGAGGGCGACCTGCCCGGTCAGGGCGGACGGGAGCAGGCCGGTCCAGTCCACCGGCGCGCCGCTCACGAGGTCGTAGACGATCGCCATCGTGCTCACGTTCGGATGCGCGCCGCCGCAGAACGCGTTGTCGGTGATCGCGTAGCTGAGGAAGCGCGGGCCGCGCATCGGCACCGAGACGCTGCGCTCCCAGGAGGCGTTGCGGCCGCCCTCCTTCCGGCACTCCGCGGCCGCCTTGCGGACCTTGGCGTCGAGACGGGCCACGGCGGTGTTGATCGCGATCTCCGCATCGTCCCGCGGCGCGGCGATGCGCGGCAGGGCCGCGACGTCCTTGGCGGGTGCGGGCGGCACTTCCAGGCGCACGGGCGCCTCGCCGGCCCGGATCGGGGCGGCCGGGCCGAGGAGCAGGAAGAGCGCTCCGAGGAGGCGGACGAGGCGGAGCATGGACGAAGGTCTCGGGCCGTGGCTGACCTGTTCTGGAACGGCCGCAGACCCGGTCGAGTCAAGGACGGCTCCCGGCCTGTGGCGAGTCGCACACCGCAAAGCGGCCCTCCGGAGAGGAATCCGTAACCTGGATCGCTCAGAATCGACCAGTCTTGTTGATCGTTGTGACTCGTTGTTGATTCGCCTGCCGAATCCTGAGCAGCCCCGCGATTCGGGTTTTGTCGGTGTTCTTCCCAAATCGACTCGAGATCACTGCCGAAGGCGTTTTGAATCTGTTTTCCTAGTTTTAGAATCTAAGTTTTAGGTCCGGATCCGCTCGTGACGTCAAAGGCTTAAGCCGCGATTCGCGGATCGAAGTACGGCTTTGACGGATCGAAATACGGCTTTGACGGATCGAAGTACGGGAGTGCCGGGATCGAAGTACGGCGATCCCTGACGGAATCCCGGGACTTATCCACAGATCGGCCGCTTATCCACAGGCGCCTTCCGCTGCGCCGGGGCGGGAGCCGGCTGCCCGGTTTTGTCATCGCGGCGCGGACCGAAGTACGGCCTTTCGGTCAGACGGGGCGCGCGGCCGGCTCGCGGCGGGGAGCGGTTTTGTCAGACGGGGGCGGACCGATGTACGGCGTCCTGACCAAAATCCGGCATCCCCAGCTTCCGGAGTCCCATGTACGGGATTTTTGTCAAAGATCCGCGGACCGAAGTACGGCGTTTTTGGCAGGCTCGCGGCGCTTCGCGCGCTGGGGGATCGCGGCGGGGAGCGGTTTTGTCAGACGGGGGCGGACCGATGTACGGCGCCCTGACCGAAATCCGGCATCCCCAGCTTCCGGAGTCCCATGTACGGGATTTTTGTCAAAGATCCGCGGATCGATGTACGGGGTTTTTGGCAGGCTCCCGGGCCGCCGGCCTTCAGACCGGGGGCGCCTCGCCCGCCGCCGGGGCCTCGCCCGCCGCATCGCGCCGCACGGGCCGGCGCCGCATGCGCAGCACCGTCGAGCGTTCGCTCTTCTCCAGGATCAGGTCGTAATCGGGCAGCGGGCTGAGCTGTGCGTCCTGCACGATGTCCTCCACCGCCTGACGGAACTTGTGCGGCGGCAGCTTCGAGCCGGAGCGCTTGTGCAGTTCGGGCAGGGAGTAGCGGGCCTCGGTCTCCCCCGCCGCCTTGCGCGCGAGGCGGTAGATGAACTTCGCGATCGGCCGGTTGATCAGGAAGTAATCGGCGTTGAGGGTGAGGATCGTCGGCTTGCCGTCCGGCTTGACGATGCCCTCGTAGACCCAGTTCGGGATCTCGATCTCGATCTGGTCGATGCGGTCCTGGGCGGTGCGGCTCACCACCTTGTAGCGGCCGATGAGCGGGAAGGACTGCGTCTCGCGGCGCTTGCCCCCGTGCAGGTTGGTGATCTTCACGCGCGTGGCCTGGAGCCGGTCGAGGGCGCGTTCGAGGTCGAGATACTGCTTGCCGCCGAGGTCGCGGCGGCAGAACTTCAGGATCTCCGCCGCGGCCGGGCGGTAGATCCGCCCCGGCAGGTTGGGGCGCCGCCCCTTCGCCTCCTCGATGCGGTAGACGCGCACCGCCTCGGCGAGGTGCGAGATCATGTTGATGACGATGTCGTAGTCGTAGGCGGTGGCGAGCCCGACCTCGGCGCCGCCCTCGATCGTGATGATGGCGTCCTTGAGCTCGTAGCGGATGATGCCCTCGCCCGCCGTCTTCGACAGGGCGAAGGGCGCGACGTCCATCAGGTTCATGTCGTCCTTGATGGGGGCGTCGAACACCGCCGGCACCCAGAACATCAGCTGGGCATCGGCGTCCGGGGGCGGGCGGGTGATCGGGCGCGGCCCGCTGCTCGCGGCCGCCTTGCGGTTCTCGGGCAGCTCGTGCTCGATGACCTTCTGGACCTCGTCGGCGCGGATCGCCTCGGCCATGCGGTCGAGGGAGTGGCGCATGCCCTCGTCCTCGATCTCCTCCCGCTTGAGGTCGGCGAAGGAGCGCCGCATGTAGAAGCGCCGCAGACGCGACAGCGCGTCCTTCGACAGCGGCACGTGCTCCTCGCCCCGTACCTTCATGACGCGCTGCGCCACCTCCTGAAGGTAGGCGTTCTTCTCGTGCAGCGAGAGTGCCGCGAAGTCCTCGCGGCTCTTCAGGTTGAGGCGGACCCGGGCCATGCCGGACTCGTATCCTGCCTGAGGCCCGCAGGCACCGACTTATTCACAGGAAAGACCGCGCAAGACCGGATGGGCGCATGACCGTGGCCGCACGAGCACGGCTGACGCTCCCCGCGACCGGTCGATCATCCGTTCCGGGACGGTGTGACCGCTGCGGGCCGGCGCGGCCCAGGGCAAAGCATGCGCGCCACGCATACCTGCATGGATGCCAATAAGGGTGGTTTTGTGCGCTGCATCATGGGAGAAGCATCTCGCACCCCGCGGCGGCGTCGCGGTCGTGCTGCCCTCTATGGGCGTTTCCTCCCTAGACTTCGGGCCGCTCCGCAAGGGCGGCCTTTTTTCTGTCCGGAGTCAAGCTTAGCGGCTCGCCGCCGGGCGGACAAGCACGATTTTGCATCGTCGCCCGGCGGGTTGCATTGTCGTGCGCGGCTCGGCCGCCGCCTCAAGGCGCGGAGAGCGAGGCCGCGTCGTCGGCCTTGTCGTGGGTGGCGAAGCGCTCGACCATCGTGGCGCTCGCCGCGTTGAGCCCGACGATCTCCACCCTCCTGCCCTGGCGCCGCGCCTTGACCACGACCCGGTCGAGAGCGCCGATGGCCGAGATGTCCCAGAAATGCGCGGCATGGACGTCGATGACGATCCGCTCCACGGGTTCGAGCCCGTCGATGGCCTCCGCGAAGGTCCCGGCCGAGGCGAAGAAGACCTGACCGCTGACCCGGTAGGTCCGCGTGCGCCCATCCGCCGACAGGTCCGAATCGACCCGGCTCAGGCGCGAGACCTTGCCGGCGAAGAACACCCCCGACAGGAGCACGCCCGCGAGCACGCCGAGGGCGAGATCCCTGGTCGCCACCACCACCGCCACGGTGGCGAGCATCACGGCCGAGGAGGGCAGCGGGTTGGTGCGCAGCCGGGCGACGGAGCGCCACGAGAAGGTGTTGAGCGAGACCATGATCATCACGGCGGTGAGCGCCGCCACCGGCACCAGGGCGAGGAGATCCTGCAGCGCCACGAGGAGGAGCAGCAGGAAGGCGCCCGCCACCAGGGTCGAGAGCCGGCCGCGCGCGCCCGACGAGACGTTGATGACCGACTGGCCGATCATCGCGCAGCCGCCCATCCCGCCGAAGACGGCGGAGGCCATGTTGGCGAGACCCTGACCGACGCATTCGCGGTTCTTGCTGCTCGGCGTCTCGGTCATGTCGTCGACGATCTGCGCGGTGAGCAGGCTCTCCAGCAGGCCGACCGCCGCCAGCGTGACGGCGTAGGGCAGGAGGAGGCGCAGCGTCTCGAAGGAGAGCGGCACGTCGGGAAGCGCGAAGCGCGGCAGCGCCGTGGGCAATTCGCCGAGATGCGCCACCGTGCGCACGTCGAGGTGGAAGACCGCCGTGATCGCCGTCAGCACCGCGATGGCGACGAGGGGCGAGGGCACCGCCCGGGTGAGGCGCGGGACGCCGTAGATGATGGCGAGCCCGAGCGCGATCAGGCCGTAGGTGGCGGGGGTCACCCCGGTCAGCTCGGGGAGCTGGGCGAGGAAGATCAGGATCGCCAGGGCGTTGACGAAGCCGGTCATCACCGATTGCGAGACGAAGCGCATGAGGCGCCCGAGCTTTAGGACACCGGCGATGATCTGCAGCACGCCCATCAGGATGGTGGCGGCGAAGAGGTACTGGACCCCGTGCTCGCGCACGAGATCGACCATGACCACGGCGGTCGCCGCGGTGGCGGCCGAGATCATGGCCGGGCGCCCGCCCGTGAAGGCGATGACGCAGGCGATGACCACGGAGGCGTAGAGCCCGAGCTTCGGGTCGACGCCCGCGATCACCGAGAAGCCGATGGCCTCCGGGATGAGCGCGAGCGCGACGACGATGCCGGACAGGATGTCACCGCGCGGGTTCGCGAACCACGCGCGGGCGAGTTTGGACGGATTGTGCATGGGAGAGACGTCGACAGGAGACGCGCCTCCGCGCGAGCGGCGGATGGGAGCGGATCTCATGGGCGTGGTCCGGCGGATCGGCGGCCGGAAGAGCCACCCGGGCTTGCACCGGGTCCAGGCGATTGGTGGCAAGGTTAGCGAGGTCCGTGTTGCGGTGCAACACGGACGCATCGTCGCGCGGAGGGCGGATGGGACGGCGAGCGACTCCTCGGCCCTGCGCCCGCTATAGTCCGGCCCATCGCCGTCCCGCCCGATCCCCTCCCCTCACGGTGCCATGCCCGATCCGACCGGCCCGACCTTCGTCCTGCGTCCCCATCAGCGCGCGGCCCGCGACGCGATCCTGGCCGCCCGCGCGGAGGGCCGGCCGGGCTTCCTGCTCGGCGACCTCACCGGGCTCGGCAAGACGCTCTCGGTCTGGGCCGCGCTCGCCGCGATGCCGGAGGCGGAGGTGCTGATCGTCTGCCCCAAGGGCGCCCTGCCGCAATGGCGCCGGACCATCGCGGGGGCCTGCCTGCCGCCGAAGGCCGTGACGCTGATCAACTACGAGCGCACCAAGTCCCTGTTCGCGGCGCCGGAGGGCAGCACCCGGCGCTCGACCCGCGCGCGCAACAACGAACTCGCCCGGGAGGGGCGGCCGAAGCGGACCTGGCCCCTCGTGGTCTTCGACGAGGCCCACCGGCTGCGCAACCCCTACGCGCAGCAGAGCATGGCCTGCCGCCAGCTCGCCGACCGGGCCCTGTTCGCGATCTACATGAGCGCCACGGCCGGCCAGTCGCCGCACGAACTCTCCTATCTGGGGCGCCTGCTCGGCCACGCGGCCGGGCGGCCGACCGAGACCCTGGCCGATTTCCGCCTGCTGATGCGCGGCCTCGGGATCGGGCGGGCCAAGGGGCGCTGGGTGAACTGGTCCTGGACCCCGAACGAGCGCGACCGCGCGGTGATGGCCGACCTGCTCTACCGGGGCTCGCGCGCCATCGGCCTGCGGCGGCGCCCGGCGGATGTCGCCGGCTGGCCGGAGGTGCAGCGCGAACTCGCTCCCACTGCCCTCGCCCCGGCGGAGCGCCGCCTCTACGACGCGACCTGGCGCGAGTTCCGCCGGGAATTCGGGCTCGCGGGGGGCTCGACCCGGCGCCCGAGCGGCTGGGCAGCGGATCTGCGCTTCCGCCAGAAGGCGAGCCTGCTGCGGGTCGCCGGCACCGCGGCCTTTGCGGGCGACCTCCTGGCGGCGGGCGAGCAGGTGGCGGTCTCGGTGGCCTTCCTGGAGACCGGCGCCTTGCTCGCCGCGACGCTGCGGGGCCAGGGCTGGCGCGTCGAGGCGATCGACGGGACGCGCCCGGCCGAGGCGAGCGAGGAGGCCCGCCTCGCCTTCCAGCGCGGTGAGGCCGACGTCGTCGTGTTCACGGTGACCGAAGCGATCTCGCTGCACCGGGGCGAGCTGCCGGGCGGCGAGGCGCCCCGCTCCCTCGTGGTGCACGACATGCGCCACAGCGCGATCCAGCTCCAGCAGATCGAGGGCCGCTGCCACCGGGACGGTCAGCACGCGGTGATCTACTACGCCTACGCGGAGGACACGGTGGAGGAGGCGATCGCCGCCACCGCCGTGGCGCGGCTCGCCGCCATGGAGGGCATGGCCGGCGACGACACCGCGCTGGCCGACGCGATCGGCGCCGTCCTGGCCGGGGCGGCGCTGGACCGGGCGGCGTGATCCGCTTTCCGAAAGTGATCTTCCGGAAACCGTATCACGAGCCCGCGCGGCGCCTGAGCGAGGCCGGTTTCCGCATCGCGAAGCGATCATCCGGAAACCGTATCAGCCATCGCCGAGCCATCAATCGGACATCGCATGAGACCTCAGCGGAGCTGCATCGCGCAAGTCTGCCGAGGTCCTTGGTTTCGCATCATGGTCGCCGCGAACCGGTGACGGCTTCGGCCGGCGGAATGATGCGCGAGCCTCAATCGGGGATGCGCAGCTGGCCGTTCGCGAAGGTGATCCGCGCGGCGGGCGGGGGCGCGTCCGCGATCGGCGGCACGTTCGCCGTGGTGATCGGCGTCAGGCCCGCGCCGCGCGGAACCGTCTCCACCACCTGGCTCGGCGGCAGGGGCCGCTTCTGGCGCAGATGCGCCTCCATCAGGTCCATCGCCTGGATGAAGTAGCGGTGGAGCGGGATGTAGGCCGCCGCGTAGCCCGGGAAGGCGTTGAAGGCGTCGAGGTGATGCGCGTTCTTGATCTCGTAGTAGCGCAGCGAGTCCCCGCCCTCGGTCACCGCGTTCAGGCCCACATAGGCGCGCGAGGTGTGGTTCGGCGGCAGGATGCCGTCGTTGCGCCCGGTGACGAAGATCGCCGGCACGCGCCGCAGCCGCCCGCTCGCGAGGATCTCGCGCACGCCGGCGGCCACCCGCTCGGCCTGCCCCCGCGCCGGGCCGGTCAGTGCCGTACCGGCCGCCGGATCCCGGCCCGTCGCCAGCCCCCGCAGGCAGAGCGCGCCGTCGAGATTCTGGCCCGGCGTCGAGATCCGGTCCTCCTTCGGCCCGCCCGGCGCCGCGTTGTTGATGAGGGCGAGACCCCCGGTCGGCGGGATGCCGTTGCTGGTCCCGAAGAGCTGGGCCGCGGCGGCGGGGGCGAGCGGGGACGGCGTCGGGCCCGCCGCGAAGCTGTAGGCGCAGAGATTGTCGGTGACGCCGAAGCGCCCGTAGGCGTTGGCATAGGTGACCGAGATCGACTGGGGCACGTAGGAGGCCCAGTAGCCCGGCTGGACGAGGTTCTGCTCGCGCAGGATGCCGGCGGCGTTGATGAGGCCCTGCGCCTCCGTCTGCTGTGCGGCGAGGTCGGCTCCGGCGAGCAGCCCCTTCGCGTGCAGCTCGGCGCAGCGCGCGGCGCTCGCCTGCCCGCCGAAGCCGGTGGCGGCGTTCTCGGGCGCGCCGCCGGCGCAGCCCTGGAAGACGTTGACGAGGGTGATGGTGTCGATGAGCGGGCGGCTATGCGCGGTGAGCGGTGGCCCGCCGCCCTGCACGATCGCGAAGGCGGAGGAGTAGCGCGGGTTGACGTTCGGCTCGCCCACCGCGAGGCCGTCGATCAGGCCCTCCTCGTCCTCCTCGACCGCGCGCACGGAGGCCCCGCCGCCATTCGACACGCTCGACGCGATGACGATCGTGTTCCGCTTGGTGATCCGCACGCCCCGCCGGCCGAACCTGTCGTTCAGCACGTCGAACGCGAAGGCGATGGAGCGCAGGACGTTGCGGCCCCAATCCTGCTCCGGGTTCAGTTGCGAATGCGCGTGCTTGACCGCGAAGCGATAGGGGTTGGCGGCGACGTAGGCGGTGCGCTGGCTGTCGGAGAGCCGCGCGATGAAGTTCGCGTCGGCCCGCGCGCCGCCGGCCGGGGCGCGCTCGCCGCGCAGGCGGTTGACCGTGTCGAGCTGCAGGTCGTGCGCGCCCGTGCCGGTGCCCTTGTCCGTGTAGGCGACGGCGCAGCCGTGCTTGAGCCCCCATTCGCCGGCCGTGGCGATCGCCCCGTAGACCCCGCGCGAGCCCGAGGACGGGGCCGCCACGATGCAGCCCCGGGCGGGATCGTAGCTGTCGGGCACCTGCACCATCAGGGTGACCCGCGCCCGGCCGCCCTCGTCCCGCTCGTAGGCGATGATCTCCTCGCCGGCGATCTTGCCCTCGTCGCCGGTGACGGTGCCGTCCGCGCGGACGTTCGGGCCGTAGAGGGTGCCGTAGCCCCCGCCCGGGGTCATGTCGACCAGGGCGCGGTAATTGGAATAGATCGCCAGCCGGCGCAGCTCCTCGGCGGTCGGCTGCAGGGGATTGGCGAAGCTGGGAGCCGGGCCGGCCAGCCCCGACTTGCCGAGGCCGGCGGTCAGGAGGTCGTTGCTGGTCCCGTCGTAGCGGGTCCGGACGACGGTGCCCTCCGGACGGCCGGGCCCGTGCCCATGGTCGTGCCCGGATTCCGCGGCGGCGGCGCAGAGGCCGAGCGCCGTCGACGTGAGGCACGCCGCGGCGAATGGAACGCTCCTCATCTCTCCTCCCTCGGGCGCGGTCTCACCCCGTCGCACGATGGCCGGGACGAGGCGGACCGTCTTGATCGGTTCGGCAAATCGGCCCCTGCGCGGAGCCGGGGCGCATCGTGCCCGCCGCCACGGTTGCTGTCCATGGGCCGTGCGGGGTGATGGTGAAGATGGGTTGGACAGACGATCGAAGTGTGCCGGCTGAGGAAGCCGGGATCAGGCTGTCATCGGTGCTCGATGGTTGCTTGACCGCGGGCCTGCAATGCGGGATCCGGCAGATCAGGAAAGGTGCGTATGGAGACGATCCCGCCCCTCGGCATGAGCTGGCCGCCGGCTGCGTCGACCGCGACGGTTGCGCCACGCGGCACCGCCTTCTGAGGATGAACACAATCAGAGAGTTAGAGACGCTCTCGATTGAGAGTTGTGACCTCCATGATTGATCCGGCCGATCGAGGCAGGTCGGTTGATCCGCCGGAAGCCGGCGGCCGGATCGACCGGGGCCGCCCCGCCGCGTGCTCAGGCGAGCTTGCGGGCGAACTGCGCCATCTCGCTCACCGAGGCGCCGACCTCCCGGGCCGCCGCATCGATCGCCCGCGCGCTCCGGCGGACGCGCTCCACGCCGTCGGCGGCCGTCTGCATGTTGTGCGAGACCGTCTGCGTCCCCGCGGCCTGCGTGGTCACGGCGGAGGACACCTTCACGGAGATCTCGCTCATCTCCTGGATCGCCCCCGTCACGGTCTCGAGGGCGCGCACCGCGGAGCCGGTCGAGCCCTGCACGGCGGCGATCAGCGAGCCGATCTCCTCCACTGTGCGCGAGGACTGGCCGGCCAGCGCCTTCACCTCGGTGGCGACGACCGAGAAGCCCCGCCCGGCCTCGCCCGCCCGCGCGGCCTCGATGGTGGCGTTGAGGGCCAGAAGGTTGGTCTGCTCGGCCACGGCGCGGATCGCCGTCACCGCCTGGCCGATCCCCGCGGCGGCGTGCTGCAGGCCCGTCACGATGGTGCGCGCCTCCTCCGCCTGGGCCACCGCCGCCTCCCCGGCCGCGCGGGCATCGGCCGCGTGCCGGATCAGGTCGTCGAGCGAGGCGGCGAAATCCTGCGTCCCCGCGGCGGCGGATTGCACCGTGGCGGCGGTCGCGTCGGCGGCCTCGGCGGTGTCGGAGACCTGGGCGGCCACGTTCCCCATGGTCGCGTCGATCTGCGAGAGCCGGGCCTCGATCGCCGCGAGCGCCTGTTCCCGCTCCCGGCGCTGCCGGACGGCGGCCGTGGTGTCGGTGGCGTATTTGACGATCTTCGCCGGACGGCCGGCGGCATCGAGGACCGGGCTGTAGACCGCCTGGAGCCAGATCTCGCGGCCGCCCTTGCCGAGGCGCCGGTACTCGCCCGCCTGATGCTCGCCGCGGGCGAGGCGCGTCCAGAACTCCCGGTAGGCGGGGGTCTCGCGCTCGGCCGGATCGACGAACAGCCTGTGGTGCCGGCCCCGGATCTCGTCGAGCCCGTAGCCCACCGCGCCGAGGAAGAGCGGATTGGCGGTCAGGATATGGCCCGTGAGATCGAACTCGATCGCCGCCCGCGAACGCTCGACCGCCTCGATCTTGCTCCGGTAATCGGCGTCGACGCGCTTGCGCTCGGTGATGTCGGCGGCGAACTTGACGATCTTCACCGGCCGGCCGCCGCGCCCGAGAACCGGGCTGTAGCTCGCCTGGAGCCAGATCTCGCGGCCGCCCTTGCCGAGGCGGCGATACTCCGCCGTCCGGTGCTCGCCGCGGGCGAGGGACGCCCAGAAGTCCCGGTAGGCCGCGCCGTCATGCTCGGCCGGATCGACGAAGAGGCGGTGATGCCGCCCCTTGATCTCCGCCAGCGTGTAGCCGACCGTGCGCAGGAAGAGGTCGTTCGCCGCCAGGATCGTCCCGTCCGTCGAGAAGGCGATGATCGCCTGGGAGCGGTCGAGCGCATCAAGCAGCGCGGCGGTGTCGCGGCCGAAGAACCACATGCAATCGTCCTGGCAACCGGTGTCGGGGCGCGGCCCTCAGGAGAAGCCGCACACGGGGTCGGATCCCGGGCCGCCGCGTCGGGCGGTGGACCGTCCTCTCGTGTGGAACTCTATCGCGCGCAACCATGAACGTTTGGTGTGCGGCCAGACTGAAAACCGGACATGACCTTGAGAAAGCAGGCTTGTTCTGTAGTATCAGTCCGGTTTTTCAACCTCAGGTAGCGGTAATTCGCGAGTGCAGGGAGGGGGAGAGTCTCTCCCGCCGGGCCGCCACGACGCGGCGGCCCGGCGGTCCGTGGTCCCGTCAGAAGCCGACGCGGTCGCCGCCCTTCAGCCCGAGGATCGAGCGGGCGTCGTCCGGCGTCGCGATCTCCAGGCCGAGCCCCTCGATGATCTGGCGCGCGCGCGTCACTTGGTCGGCATTCGATTCCGCGAGCTTGCCGGGGCCGATCCAGAGGGAATCCTCCAGCCCGACCCGAACGTTGCCGCCCAGCGCGGCGGCCTGGGCGGCGATCGGGAGCTGATTGCGGCCCGCGCCCAGCACCGACCAGTGATAGTCGGTGCCGAACAGCCGGTCGGCGGTGCGCTTCATGTGCGCCACGTCCTCCGGATGCGGGCCGATGCCGCCGAGGATCCCGAACACGCTCTGCACGAAGAAGGGCGGCTTGATCACGCCCCGGTCGGCGAAGTGGGCGAGCGTGTAGAGATGGCCGATGTCGTAGCACTCCACCTCGAAGCGGGTGCCGTTCTCGGCGCAGGTGGTCAGGATGTGCTCGATATCCGCGAAGGTGTTCTTGAAGATGCGGTCGCGCGAGCCGGCCAGATAGGGCTCCTCCCAGTCGTGCTTGAAGGTCTTGAAGCGCTCCAGCATCGGGTAGAGGCCGAAATTCATCGAGCCCATGTTGAGGGACGCGACCTCGGGCTTGAGGACCGAGGCCGGGGCGAGGCGCTCGTCGATGCCCATGGTGGGGGCGCCGCCGGTGGTCAGGTTGATGACGCAGTTCGAGCGCTGCTTGATCACCGACAGGAAGGGCTGGAACGCCTCCGGGCGCTGGTCGGGCTTGCCGGTCTGCGGGTCGCGGGCGTGCAGGTGGACGATCGCCGCGCCGGCCTCGGCGGCGCCGATCGCCGCCTCGGCGATCTCCTCGGGCGTCACCGGCAGGTGGGGCGACATCGAGGGCGTGTGGATCGCGCCGGTGACGGCGCAGGTGATGATGACTTTGCGGGCTGCCATGGGGTGCCTTTCAGGTCTGGGCGCGCTTGTGCGCCATCAGGGCGGCGAGGCGCGCATCGCGGCGGCGGGCGCGCTCGTCGGGGCTTGCCGGGTCCGGGCCGCCGTTCCAGGCGTCCGCGATCCGGCGAAGGCTCTCCGCGTCCCAGACCTCGGGCGGGGCCGGGTCGGCGGCGAGACGGCGGTAGAACCCGCCGTAGCGGGCGGCGTAGTCGGACACGCCGCCCGGAGCGTTGAGGTCGATGGTGGCGAAGGGGCCGAGGAAGGACCAGCGCAGGCCCAGGCCCTCCGCCACGGTCCGGTCGAGATCGGCCGGGCTGACCACGCCCTCGGCGACGAGGCGGAAGGCCTCCGACAGCACGGCCCCCTGAAGGCGGTTGAGGACGAAGCCCTCCACCTCCTTGTGCACGGTCACCGGCACCTGCCCGGCCGCGGCGTAGAGGGCGCCGGCGCGCGCGATCACCGCCGGATCGGTCCAGGGCGCGCCGCACAGTTCCACCACCGGCACGAGGTGGGGCGGATTGACCGGGTGCCCGACGAGGCAGCGGGCGCGGCCCGGCAGATCCTCCGTGAAGCGCGAGGCGACGATCGCCGAGGTCGAGGAGGCCAGGATCGTCCCGGGCGGGCAGAGGGCGTCGAGTTCGGCGAAGAGGGCCTGCTTGGCCTCGACGGTTTCCGGCCCGCTCTCCTGTACGAGCGCAGCCCCCGCCACCGCCTCCGCCAGGGTGGGGACGCCCTGCACCCGGGCGAGGATGGCCGGGACGTCCTCCACGAGGCCGTGGGCGGCGAGCTGGCGCAGCGCCTCCGCGATGTGGCCGGGGGCAGCGGCGAGCGCGGCCGGATCCCGGTCGGTGAGGCGGACCGCGAAGCCCGCGCGGGCGAAGACGACGGCCCAGGAGCGGCCGATCAGGCCGGCTCCGACAAGGGCGACGGTGGGCATGGGAAACTCTCCGGTCACAGCCACAGCACCTTGCGGCGCAGATCGAGGTCGTCGCGCAGCGCCCGCGAGGGGCCGACATGCATCACCCGGCCGCGCTCCAGGGCGACGGTGCGGTCGGAGAGCGCCAGCGCGAGGTCGAGATTGTGGTCGACGATCACGATCGAGACCTCGCGGCGCAGGGCGTCGAAGGTCTCGAACAGGCTCTCGACCACGGCGGGGGCCAGCCCCTCGAAGGGCTCGTCGAGGAGGAGCACCCGCGTGTCGCCCGAGAGCGCGCGGGCCACCGCCACCATCTGCTGCTCGCCCCCCGACAGGTAGTCGGCAGCGGTGCGCCAGCGCTCGCGCAGGCGCGGGAAGTAGGAGAGGATGCGCTCCTCGTCCCAGTGCACGCCGTTGCCCGTGCGCCGCCGCAGCCGCCCGAGTTCGAGGTTCTCCGCCACGCTCATGCCGGCGAAGAGCCCCCTCCCCTGCGGCACGTAGCCGATGCCCGCCCGCGCGATCGCCGCGGCCGAGCGCCCGTCGAGGCTCTCGCCCGCGAGGCGGATCCGGCCCGCCGCGTGGGGCGCGATGCCCGTGATGGTCTTGAGGCAGGTCGACTTGCCGGCGCCGTTGCGGCCGAGCAGGGCGATGATCTCGTTCTCGTGCACGTCGAAGGTGACGCCGTTGAGGATGTGGCTCTTGCCGTAGAAGGTGTCGACGCCCTCCAGCGACAGGAGCGTGCGGGCTCCCGCCGCGCTCGGCCGGGGCTTGGCCGCCATCGCCGCCGTGCCCGAGCCGATATAGACCTCCTGCACGGCCTTGCTGGAGCGGGCATCCTCCACGGTGCCGTCGACGAGGACGCGGCCCTCGTTCATCACCGTCACCGCGTCGGCGATCTGGAAGACGCGGTCGATGTCGTGCTCGACCATCAGCACCGGCACCTCGGTCGAGACGCGCTTGATGATGTCGCCGATGCGCCCGCGCTCGGCCGCGGCGAGGCCGGCGAGCGGCTCGTCGAGGAGGAGCACCCGCGGCTTGGTGGCGAGCGCCACCCCCATGTCGAGGAGGCGCTGGCCGCCATAGGAGAGCGAGCCGGCCTCGGCGCGCTCCAGGCCGGCGAGCCCGAGCCAGCGCAGGATCTCGGCCGTCTCGGCCACCACCTCCCCGCGACGGCGGGCATCGCCCCAGGGGTCGAAGCGGCCGGGATGCCGGCCCTGCACCGCGAGGCGCACGTTCTCCTCGACGGTCAGCGCCGGGAACAGGTTGGTGATCTGGAAGGAGCGGCCGAGGCCGGCCTCGCAGATCCGCTCCGGGGCCATGCCGGCGATCGAGCGCCCCTCCAGGGTGACGTCGCCGGTATCCGGGCGGAACATCCCGGAGATCAGGTTGAAGGCGGTGGTCTTGCCGGCGCCGTTCGGGCCGATGAGGGCGTGGAGCGTCCGGTCGCGCACCGCGATCGAGACGTCCTCCACCGCCTTGATGCCCCCGAAGCGCTTGGAGATGTGGTCGGCGGCGAGGATGTCCCCGGCGACCGCGCCCGCCGGGCGCAGGAAGTCCGGCAGGTTCTCCGGGGCGCCGGCCTTGCGCCCGGCCATGGCCGCGTCCTCGGTCGGCGCGGGGCGGATCAGGCGCAGCACCCGCCGCCCGATGCCGACGAGGCCGTCCGGCGAGAACAGGATGAAGCCGATGAACAGGAGGCCGAACCAGAACAGCCAGTCGCCGGTCCAGATCGAGAGCAGCTCGCGGAACAGGATGAAGAACAGGGCCCCGATCGCCGGCCCGGCGAGGCTGCGCATGCCCCCGATCACCACCATGGCGAGGAGTTCGCCCGAGAAGGCGATGCCGAGGGGCTCGGCCGAGGCGAAGCGGTGGGTGAGGACCGAGAGCACGCCCGCGAAGCCCGTGACGGCGGCCGAGACCGTGAAGGCGAGGAGCTTGTAGCGGGTGGTGGGATAGCCGAGGAAGCGCGCCCGCTGCTCGTTCTCGCGGATCGCCTCCAGCACGCTGCCGACCGGCGAGCGGCGCAGGCGTGCGAGGCCGACCAGCACGGCGAAGCCGCAGGCCGCCACCACCCCGTACCAGAGGCCGGATTGGCCGAGGTCGAAGCCGAACAGGGTCGGGCGCACCACGCCGCCGAAGCCGCTCTCGCCCCCGGTGAGCGCCGTCCAGCGATAGGCCACCGTGAAGGAGAGGGCCGAGAGGGCGAGCGTCAGGAGCGAGAAGTAGACCCCGCGCCGCCGCAGGATCAGCAGGCCGAGGAGCACGGCGGTCAGGGCCACGAAGGCGAGGGCGAAGAGCGCCGGGGCGATGAGGCCGCCGGGGAAGAAGGCCCGCTGGCTGATCGCCGCCGCGTAGGCGCCGAGCCCGAAGAAGGCGCCGTGGCCGAAGGAGACGAGGCCGGTCTGCCCGACCAGGATGTTGAGGCCGAGGCAGGCCACCGCGAAGACGACGACGTCGGTGGCCGAGGTGAGGGTGAGCCCGATCGCCTGGAGTCCGAGGGGCAGGACGATGAGGGCGACGGCGAAGGCCGGGAGCGTGAACCGGTCCGTGCGGGTCATCGGGGGCTTTCCTACTCGAAGCGCAGGATGCGCTCGCCGAACAGCCCCCGGGGCCGGACGAGCAGGATGAGGGCCATGAGGGCGTAGATCGCGGCCTCGGCCAAGCCCGGATAGACCAGGACCATCAGGCCCCGCACGACGCCGACGATGAGCGCCGCCACGACGACGCCCCAGAACGAGCCGAGCCCGCCGATCACCACCACCACGAAGGCTCCGGTGAGCACCTCCGCGCCCATGGCCGGATGCACGCCGGTGATCGGGGCGAGCATGACGCCCGCCAGCGCCGCGAGGCCGACGCTGATGAAGACCACCGTCGCCATGTAGGGCTTGAGCGAGATGCCGAGCGCCGCGACCATGTCGGGGTTCTGCACGCCCGCCCGCACCACGCGCCCGAAGGTGGTGCGCTGGAGCAGGTACCAGACGGCCGCGACGGCGATCACCACGGCGGCCAGGATGGTCAGGCGGTAGCGCGAGAGCAGGAAGTCGCCGAGGAAGATCTGCCCGCGCAGGGCTTGCGGGATGCCGAAGGGCAGCGGCGGCGCGCCGAAGATCATCCGCAGCGCCTGCTCGGCCACCATGGCGAGGCCGAAGGTGAGGAGGAGCGAGAGGATCGGGTCCGACCGGTAGAAGCGGCGGAACAGCACCCGCTCGACGAGCAGCCCGATGATCCCGACGAGGACCGGCGCGGCGACGAGCGCCCCGCCGAAGCCGAGGCTCGGCGCGAGCACGATGGTGAGATAGGCGCCGATGGCGAAGAACGCCCCGTGCGCGAGGTTCACGATGCCCCCGAGGCTGAAGATCAGCGACAGGCCGAGCGCGATGAGGAGGTAGATCGCGCCGAGGAAGAGGCCGTTCACGACCTGCTCGACGGCGAGGGTGAGGAGCATCACGGCGGCAGGCTCCGGGTGGTGGGAAATGGAGCGCGGGATCCCCTCTCCCACCCGGGAGAGGGGGAAACGTCCGAGCCGTCGGCCTGTTGGCTCACCCCGGCATGGTGCAGGCGGCTTCCTCGGCGGTCGGCGCCAGCACCTCCAGATCCTCCTGCGGTCCCGGCAGGGCCGGCGAGGACGAGAAGATGTCCCACTTGTCCTTGACCTTGTCGGCCGGGAGCGCCGTGATGGCGTACATCTCGCTGATGAGCTGGTGGTCGCGCGCGCGGAAATAGCCGGGGCGCGGCTTCAGCACGTCGAACTTGGCGCCGCCCTCCAGGTACGAGACCAGGGCCGGCCCTTCCGTCGACTTCGCCTCGCGGATCGCCTGGGCGACGATCTTCACGCCGTTGTAGTCGCCCCAGGCCTGGTTCTCGGGCGGCTTGCCGGCCTTCTTGGTGAAGGCCGCCACGAAGGCCTTGGCCGAGGGCGTGTCCACCTTGTGGTGCCACAGGCAGGGCCAGGTGCCGGCGAAGTTGCCCGCGCCCGCGCCCCAGGCCAGCGCCGTGTCGAAGCCGAAGCCGGCGACGGGGAAGGGCAGGCCGTACTCGGCGTATTGCTTGAGGAAGTTGGTGATCTGGTTGCCGGCAAGGTTCGAGATCACGAGGTCGGGCTTCGCCTGCCGGATCTTGATCAGGTAGGCGGAGAAGTCGGTGGCGTCGGTGGGCACCAATTCGTCGGCGGCGAAGCTGCCGCCGTTGCCCTGCATGAACACCTTGGCGACGCGCAGGAGATCGTGGCCGAAGGCGTAGTCGGCGGTGAGGGAGTACCACCGCTTGCCCTTGACCAGCCCGTCCTGGACCAGCGAGCGGCCGACCGCCTTCACGTACATCGAGTTCGCGCCCTCGATGTGGAACATGTAGCGCTTGCAGTCCTGGCCGCGCAGGGCGTCGGAATTGGCGCCGGTGTTGAAGAAGGGCACCCGCCCGCGCTGGGCCACCTGCCCGATGGCGAGCGCCGAGGCCGAGGAGATCTCGCCCACGATCGCCACGACCTTGTCGCGCTCGACGTAGCGCTCGGCCTTGCTCGACGCGGTCTGCGGGTTGACCGAATCCTCGGTGAGGAGTTCGACCTTGCGGCCGTTGATGCCGCCCGCGGCGTTGATCTCCTCGGTGGCGAGCTGGGCCGCGGCCACGGCGTACTCGCCGAGGGGGCCGAGGAAGCCGGTGCGCGGCGTCAGGTGGCCGATGCGGATCGGCCCCTCCTGCGCGCGGACGATGGCCGGCATGGCGAGCGCCGCGCCCGCCGCCAGCGTGCCCTGCACGAGGCTGCGGCGCGTCGGGTTCATCCCCTGCGTCATGGTGTGCGTCCCTGCCCTCGGAATCCGTCACGGTCGGTTGGCTTGCCGTGATCTGTGATCACACTTAGGGTGGCATCAAACCGGATGCCTGTCGAGCCCTCGCGCCGCGGGACGGATGGGGCAGGATCCGATGAGGGATGCGAGCGCCGTGGACGGAGCCATCGCCCGGATCGGCCGGATGGAGCGCGCGACGCTGGGCGACCGCGTCTACGCGGAGCTGCGCGGTCTGCTGATCGCCGGGGACCTCGCGCCGGGCGAGCGCCTGTCCCTGCGCCGGATGGCCGATCAGCTCGGCACCTCGATGATGCCGGTGCGCGAGGCGGTGTCGCGCCTCGCGGCGGACCGCGCCCTCGACGTGCTGCCGAACCGCTCCGTGCGCGTGCCGCTGATGGATGCGGGCCAGTTCCGCGAGCTGACGCGGGTGCGCCTCGCCATCGAGGGCTTCGCCGCCGAGGAGGCGGCCCGGGCGCGCGGCGAGGCCGACCTCGCGGCGATGGCCGCGCACGACGCCGTGTTCCGGGCCGAGGCACGGGCCGCGGCGCCGGATTTCGAGCGGGCGGTGCGGGCCAACAAGGAGCTGCACTTCGCGGTCTACGCCGCGGCGGGCCTGCCGACGCTGCTCGCGATCATCGAGGGGCTGTGGCTGCGCATCGGCCCGGTGCTGAACCTCGACATGCGGGTCTCGGGCCAGCGCCTCGCGGAGGGGGCTGCGGAGCGCCACCACGCGCGCCTCATCGCGGCGATCCGCGACCGCGACGGGCCGGCGGCCCGGGCGGCCCTCGTCGCCGACATCGCGGAGGCGGCGGCCTTCATCGCCGGAAGCGGACGGCTGCCGGACGACCAGGGGAGAGAGTGATGGAGATGGAACTCGGGGGCCTGCGGGTCCTGGTGACGGCGGGGGCCGCGGGGATCGGGCTCGAGATCGCCCGCGCCTTCCACGAGGAGGGCGCGCGGGTGCATGTCTGCGACGTGGACGACGCGGCGCTCGCCGTCCTGCCGCCGGGGATCACCGGGACGCGCACCGACGTCGCCGACCGCGCCGCGGTCGCGCAGCTCTTCGCGGAGGCCGAGCGCGCCCTCGGGGGCCTCGACGTGCTCGTGAACAATGCCGGCATCGCCGGACCCACCGGCCGCGTCGAGGACATCGACCCGGAGGATTGGGAGCGCTGCCTCGCCGTCTGCCTCACCAGCCAGTTCAACTGCGTGCGGCTCGCCGTGCCGCTCCTGCGGCGCAGCGCCAATCCGTCGATCGTCAACCTGTCCTCGGCGGCGGGACGGTTCGGCTTTCCCCTGCGCTCGCCCTACGCGGCGGCGAAGTGGGGCGTCATCGGCTTCACCAAATCCCTGTCGCGGGAACTCGGAGCGGACGGCATCCGGGTGAACGCGGTGCTGCCCGGCATCGTGGCCGGGGACCGGCAGCGCCGGGTGCTCGAAGCCCGCGCCCAGCGGCGGGGCCTGAGCTTCACGGAGGCCGAGGCCGAGGCCTTCGCGGCGGCCTCGATCAAGGACTACGTCACCGCCCGCCAGATCGCCGACCAGATCCTGTTCCTCGCCTCGCCGCGGGGCCGGACCATCTCGGGCCAGGCGCTCGCGGTGGATGGGGACCTGCAGATGCTGGCGTGAGCGCGGGCGGGGCCGGTCCGGCCCCGCCTCATACGGTTTCCGGATGATCGCTTCGCGATGCGGAAACCGGCCTCGCTCAGGCGCCGCGCGGGCTCGTGATACGGTTTCCGAAAGTGATCTTCCGGAAACCGTATCACAGATAGGCTTGCAGATTGCGGCGGATGCGCTCCAGCGGCGGCAGCGTGAGGTCGGGCAGCGCGAAGGCCTCGCCGGTGATGGTCTCGAAGGCGCGGATATAGACCGCGGCGGTCTCGAGGATCATGTCCGGCGGGATCTCCGGGATCGCGTCCCGGTAGGGGTCGCAGCGCGCCACCACCCAGTTGCGGATGAAGTCCTTGTCGAAGCTCTCCGGGGCGGTGCCGGCGGCGAAGCGCTCCGGGTAGCTCGCGGCGAACCAGTAGCGGCTGCTGTCGGGGGTGTGGATCTCGTCGGCGAGCAGGATCCGGCCCTCCGCATCGGTGCCGAACTCGTACTTGGTGTCGGCGAGGATGAGCCCGCGCCGTGCCGCCAGCTCCTGGCCGCGCGCGAACAGCGCGAGCGCGGTGCGCGACACCGTCTCCCACTGCGCAGGCGTGAGCAGGCCCTGGGAGAGGATCGCCTCGGGCGTGAGCGGGGTGTCGTGGCCCCCCTCCCCCGCCTTGGTGGTGGGGGTGAGGATCGCCTGCGGCAGGCGCTCGTTCGGCCGCATCCCGTCCGGCAGCCGGTGGCCGTACATCTCCCGCGCGCCGGCCTTGTACTGGGTCAGGATCGAGGTCGCGGTGGTCCCGGCGAGGTAGCCGCGCACCACGATCTCCACCGGCAGGATGGTGAGGCGCCGGGCCACCACCACGTTCGGATCGGGATAGTCCAGCACGTGGTTGGGGCAGAGGTCGCGCGTCGCCTCGAACCAGTAGCGCGCCGTCTGGGTCAGCACCTGCCCCTTGAACGGGATCGCCGCCAGGATGCGGTCGAAGGCGCTGATCCGGTCGCTGCTGATCAGGATGCGCCGCCCATCGGGCAGGTCGTAATTGTCCCGCACCTTGCCGCGGGAGTGGTTCGGCAGGTCCGGGATGTAGGCCTCCGCCAGGACCCGGTCCGCATGGGGCGCGAGATCCGCCGCTCTCATCTGTGACGCTCCGTCGTGCCGCGGTCCGGGCCGCCCTCCCGCGAGTGCCGCAGACCGGCCTCAGACGTCAACGCAGATCTTGCCGAAATGCCGGCCCGATTCCTCGTGGCGGAACGCCTCCGCGAGGGCTTCGAGGCGGAAGCTGCGGTCGATCACCGGCCGCAGGCCCGTCGCTTCGAGGGCGCGCACGAAATCCTGCTGGTGGCGGCGGCTGCCGACGATCAGCCCCTGCAGGCGCACCTGCTTGACCATCATGGCGGCGGTCGGCACCGCGCCGCCGCGCCCGGTCAGCACGCCGATGAGCGAGATGTGGCCGCCGTTGCGCACCGCCGCGATCGATTGCGGCAGCGTGCCGGGCCCGCCGACCTCGACCACGTGGTCGACGCCGCGCCCGCCGGTCCAGCGCAGCACCGCCTCGCCCCATTCCGGCGTGGTGCGGTAGTTGATCAGGTGGTCGGCGCCGAGCGAGCGCACCCGTTCGAGCTTGGCGTCGGAGGAGGAGGTCGCCACCACGGTGGCGCCCATCGCCTTGGCGATCTGCAGGGCGAAGATCGAGACGCCGCCCGTGCCGAGGACGAGAACGCTGTCGCCGGCCTTGAGCCCGCCATCGACCACCAGGGCGCGCCACGCGGTCAGCCCGGCGGTGGTCAGGGTCGCGGCCTCCGCGTGGCTGTAGCCGCGCGGGGCGCGGGTGAACCAGGAGGCGGGCGTGACCACGAATTCGCGGGCGTAGCCGTCGACGCCGTCGCCCGGCACGGTCGAGAAGTCGCCGGAGGTGGGCGGCCCGTCGAGCCAGAGCGGGAAGAAGCCCGAGACCACCGCGTCGCCGGGGGCGAACTCGGTGACGCCGTCGCCCACCGCCTCGACGAGGCCGGCGCCGTCCGAGAGCGGGATGCGGCCCGCGAAGCGGGAGCCTTCGGCGCTGGCGACGCCGTAATCGTGGTAATTGAGCGAACTCGCGTGGATCCGCACCCGGATCTGGCCCGGCCCGGGTGCGCCGGGATCCGGCAGATCGGTGGTCTCCAGCCGGTCCAGTCCGCCTCCGGTCCCGATTCTGACAGCGCGCATGTCCGCCTCCCGGTTTCCGCCGAGATAGGGCGGCGCGGGCAGCCGGCCATCACGGCGCCCCGGATCAGGCCGCCGAGCGCTGCAGGGCGGGGGCGACCTGCTTGATCACCCCCAGCAGCGGCCCCGGCTGAACCGGCTTCACCAGCCAGCCGGTGGCGCCGGCCTTGCGCGCCTCGTCCCGCTTCTCCTGCTGCGATTCGGTCGTCAGCATCAGCATCGGCGTGAAGCGGGTGGCGGCGAGCTTGCGCAACTCCTGGATGAGCTGGACGCCGTTCATCCCGGGCATGTGGTAGTCGGTGATCACGAGGCCCGGCGCGAGGCCGCCCCGCACCTTCTCCAGGGCGGCTTCGGCATGCGGGCAGCGCTCGGTCGCGTAGCCGCTCCGGGACAGCATGTCCGACATGCTCGCCAGCATCGTGGGCGAATCGTCGACGAGAAGGATCGTGCTCATGATGACGGATACTCCGTGAGGTGGTGAGGGCGCCGCTCCCCGATCAATGCTGCATGACCCGAAAGCAGACGTGGTCGCACAAGGCTTCGAAATCGACGACGGACCGGGTTCTCGGCTTGTGATACTTGACGGGCCGGTGCGATCCGAAGGCTTCCGCGAGGGCGATGTCGGGGCGGATGCCGGCGAGCAGGCGGGTCTCGCCGAACCGCTCGGCGAGGCGGGCGCGGGTCTCGCGCTGCATCGTGACGCGCATGTCGACCTGGACCGGCAGCAGGCTGATCCCGGTCAGGCGCGGGTTCAGGGTCGCCGCCACGCGCACGTAGGAGCGCGCGAACTGCCCGACGCCGTCGACCGCGAGATGGTGCAGCAGGGTCGGCACCAGCACGTGATCGGCGGCGGCGAGCGCGGCGACGAGGAGCGCGTCCGCGGAGGGCGAGGTGTCGATCAGCACCGCGTCGTAATGCGCGCGCAGCGGGTCGAGCGCCCGGGCGAGGGAGGCGGGCGCGATCGGCTCCGGGCCGACCTCGAAGCCGCGGTCGGCCGGCGCGAGGTCGATGTTCGGATAGGGGGTGGCGCGGACCGCCCGGGCCAGGGCGGGCGCCCCGCCCCGGAAGGTGTCGTGGACCGTCGGCTCCCCCGGGCCCGGGCGCAGGCCGAATCCGAGCCCGGCATGGCCCTGGGTGTCGAGGTCGAGCACCAGCACCCGCCGCCCCCGCGCGCCGAGTTCCGCGGCGAGGTTGACGGCCGTGGTCGTCTTGGCGGTGCCCCCCTTGCGGTTGGAGACGGCGATCACGGCGGCGGTCATGGGGCGTCTCCGTCAGGCCGGGTCACGGGGGAGGCCGGCGAGGCAGGCGGCGGTGACCGGGTCCACGGGCCGGCCCTCCAGGATGGGCCGGGCCGCGATCAGCACCTGGAGGACGGCCGTGTGGGCGTGGTCGAGCCCGCTCACGTCGATCCGGGGCGCCGCCGCCCCGCGCAGGGCGTCGAGGAGCGGTTCGGCCGTCTCGATCGGGCAGGAGCCGGTCAGGCGGATCGCGTCGTCGTCGAGGACAAGAGGCATCAGAGCAGATCCGGCAGGTTGAGGACGAGGAGGACGCGGCCGTCGCCGAGGAGCGCGGTGCCCGAGAAGCCCGTGAGGTCGGCGAGCAGGCCGTCGAGGGGCCGCACGATCACCTCCATGCGCTCCCGGAAGCCGTCGACCACGATGCCGATCCGGTCGCGCCCGATGCGCACCACCATCACGGCCTCCTCGGCCGGGGGCTCCCCGGGATGCGGCGGCAGGCCGAGGCGGTCGGCCAGCCGCAGCACCGGGATCACCGCGTCGCGCAGAACGAAGGTCTCCCGCTGCTTGATGCGGTGCAGGCCCGCCCGCGGCACCTTCACGGTCTCGGCCACCGCGTCCATGGCGACGCCGAATTGCTGGCCGCAGACCTCGATCGTGACGATCCGCGTCACCGCCATGGTCAAGGGCAGCTGCACCGTCACGCAGGTGCCCCCGCCGAGCCGGCTCGACAGCTGGACGTCGCCGCCCGCCTTGCGCACGGCGGTGCGGACCACGTCCATGCCGACGCCGCGGCCGGAGAGGTCGGACACCTGCTCGCGGGTGGAGAACCCGGCCGCGAAGACGAGTTCGACCGCCTCCTGCGGACTCATCTGGGCGGCCTGCTCGGCGCTGATCAGGCCCGCCCGCACGGCCTTGGCGCGCACCGCCTCGGGGTCGATGCCCTTTCCGTCATCGGCCACCTCGATGATGACGGTGTCGTTCTCCTGCCGGGCCGAGAGTCGGAGACGGCCCTCGGGGGGCTTGCCCGCGGCGCGGCGCTCGGCCGGCGTCTCGATGCCGTGGTCGAGGCTGTTGCGCACCATGTGGATGAGCGGATCGGCGAGGCTCTCCAGCACGTTCTTGTCGGCCTCGGTGTCCTCGCCCTGGATGACGAGCTCGACCTCCTTGCCGAGCTTGCGCGAGATGTCGCGCACGAGGCGGGGAAAGCGCTGGAAGACCTGGCTCACCGGCATCATGCGGATCGCCATGACGCCGACCTGAAGGCTCTGGGCGAGGCGGTCGATGACGGCGTACTGCTCCTTGATCTCGCGGCCGAGCTGGCGCGAGCCCGAGACCTGCTCGACCCGGCCGGCGAGGTAGGCGAGGCCGTTCTTGGCCACCGTGAGTTCGGCGACGAGGTTCATCAGCGCGTCGACCTTGCCTTGCTCGACCCGGAGCATGCGCGTCGGCGCCTTGGCGTCGGGCGCCTCCGCGGCAGGGGGCGCCGGCGCGGCGACGGGCGGCGCGGCCGGGCCGGGGGCCGATCCGCCCGGAACGGGTCCGCCCGGAACGGGCCCGCCCGGAACGGGCCAGAGCAGAGCGAGGAGCGGTGCCGGGTCGTGATTCTCCTCCGCCTGCGCGAGGGCGGCGGCGAGGGGCGCCGCCGTCTCCGGCGGCAGCAGGGGCAGGCAGCGGCGCAGCACCGTCGCGGCCGAGGCGAGGCGGCCCTCGGCGAGGCCGGCCTCGCCGGGCGTCGCCAGCATCTCCCCCTGCGCCGCCAGGATCGTGCCGAGTTCGCCGGGGACGGGGTCGGCGGGCCGGGTCTCGGGCGCCGGGCCGCCGATCTCCGCCACGAGCCGGGCGAGAACGGCCTCGTCCGCATCGCCCCCGGCGATCTCCGCGAGCCAGCGCAGCGCGCAGGCCTGCCGCGTCTCCTCGGCCACGATCCCCAGGAAGGCCCGGGCCACCCCCGCGAGGCCCGAATGCGCGCCGGTGGCGAGCAGCCGGGTCGCCTGCGCGGCGAATTCGCCGTACATCTCGGCCTCGTCCGCGCGCCCCGTGAGCTGCACGAGGGCGTCGGCGGCGATCACGGCGATCTGCGCCTGATCGGCCACGTAGCGCAGATGCTCGGCCACGGCGGCGGGCGGGGCCGCGGCGAGCGCCTCGAAGCGCAGCTGGCAGGCGAAGGGATCGAAGGCGTCGAGGTCCGCCAGCGGGCCGCGCGGCAGCACCCGGACCGCCAGGAGCCCGGGCGCCTCCCGCACCAGATGGGCCGGATCCTCGCCGCGGAAGAAGCAGGAATCGTCGGGCTCGTAGGCCCAGGCGGTGAGCCGGCCCTCCCGGGCGGCGGCCCGGTAGGCCGCCCGCAGCTCCGCCTCGGGGAACTCCGCCACCCAGGCGGGCGCCGCGGCCGGGGTGGCCGCGGCCGGTCCGGCCCCGGCCCCGGCCTCGCCGGCGGCGAGCCAGTGCCGCAGGGCGGCGACGCGCCCGGTCATGACCCTCTCGGCATCCGCGGGCAGCGCCTCGCGGGTCTCCAGCACGTCGATCCAGTGGGCGACGAGGTCGAGGCTGTCGAGGAGGCCGTCGACGATCGCCGGCTCCAGGGCGAGATGGCCGGTCCGCACCTCGACCAGCAGATCCTCGGCCGCGTGGACGAGGTGGGTCAGGGGCGCGATGTCGAAGAGCCCGGACGTGCCCTTGAGCGTGTGCACGGCGCGGAAGACGTCGTTGAGCGCCTCCGGGCTCTGCGCCTTCTCCAGGCGCAGCATGCCGCTGCCGGCGAGTTCCAGAAGCTCCCGGGCCTCCGGGATGAACTGGGCGAGCAGGGCGTTCACGACGCGGCTCCGGCCATGAGGGTGGCGATGCCCGCGAGGGTCTCGGGGCGCACGGGCTTGGTGAGGTAGAGGTTGGCGCCGGCCGCGAAGGCGCGGGTGCGGTCCTGCGGCCCGGCCTCGGTCGAGATCATCACGGCCGGCACCGCCTGCAGCTCCGGCATCCGCCGCCCCTGCCGCAGGAAGGCGTAGCCGTCCATCTTCGGCATGTTCACGTCGACGACGAGGAGGTCGAAGCGCTGCTCGATCGCCTTCTCCAGGGCCTCGAAGCCGTTGACCGCCTCCTCGACCGCGAAGCCTGCCGTCTCCAGCACGTCGCGGTAGTACATGCGGACGGTCGTGGCGTCGTCCACCACCAGCACACGGGCCATGTCACTCCTCCGCATCGGCGGGTTTCTGGTAGACGATCGCCTCGGCGAACTTGCGGATGGCGAACAGGGACGAGATCCGGCTCATCGATTCCGAATGGCCGAGGCAGACGAAGCCGCCGGGAACGAGCGCCTCGTAGATCGTCTGCGCGGCGTCCCGGCGGGACGCTTCGTCGAAGTAGATCAGGAGGTTGCGGCAGAACACGACGTCGAAGCCGCGGAACTGCCGGGTCGAGAGCGGATCCGAGAGATTGACCCGCTCGAAGGCGATCGAGTCGCGGATGGCGGGAATCACCTCGTAGCCGTCGCGCGTCCGGCGGGTGAAGCGCCTGAGCGTCTCGACGGGCACGTGCTGCACCGCACGCTCGCCGTAGAACCCGCGCCGGGCCTGAGCCAGGACGTTGGTGTCGATGTCCGAGGCGACGATCTCGACGTCGTGGCGGTCGACCTCGGGCCAGTTGTCGAGGAGCTGGAAAGCGATGGAATAGGGCTCCTCGCCCGTCGCGCACGGCACCGACCAGATCCGCACCGGCTCGCCCCGCGCCTTGCGCCGCGCGACCTCCGGCAGGATCGATTCCACGAGGCAGCGGAACTGGTACTCCTCGCGGTAGAAATAGGTCTCGTTCACCGTCATCAGGTTCACGAGATCCTGAAATTCCTGGCCGCTGGCCTGGAAGCGCATCATGTTGAAGTAGATGCGGAAGTCGCGCTGCCCGCTGGTCAGCATCCGCTCCTGCAGGCGCTTGTCCACGAAGTAGCGCTTGTTGTCGGCGAACATGATGCCGGTCCGGCGATAGAAGAAGTCGCGGAACCGGGAGAAGTCGTCGTCCGAGACGGCCGGGGCGAGGCGGGCCAGGGGCGCGTTCATCCGGGCCTCGTCAGGCGATGCGGCGGATGGCGGCGCGGGCCGCGAAATGCAGGAAGGGCTCGTCCGGGAAACGGGCCTTCGCCCCCTCGATCGCCGGAACCATCGCCGGGGTGCCGATCTCGGCCAGCACGTCGAGGGCCGCCGCGCAGACGTTCACGTGCGGATCCTCCGCAAGCGCCCGCAGGGCGAGGTCCCCGGCGGCCGGATGGCGCAGGGCCGCCAGCACGTTGACCGCGAAGATCCGGCGGTCGCTCGCCGGGTGGGACAGGCTCGCGGCGAGTGCGTCGAGCACCGCCCCGTCGAGATCCTGCAGCACCTCGATCGCGGCGTTGCGCAGCCAGACATCCTCCGAATCGAGCAGGCCGACGAGGTGCGCCACCGCCTCCGGCGAGCCGATCCGGGCGAGCGCGCCGAGGATCGCCTCGCGCACGCTGGTGTCGCCCTCGACGGCGAGGCGTTCCGCGAGGGGCGCCACGGCCTGCGGGTCGGCGGCCAGGCGGCGCGCCGCGTCCCGGCGGGCGGAGGCGCGCCCCTCGGCGAGGGCGGCGCGGGGATCGTCCGCGGGGTCGGGCGGCGGAGCGGTCGCGCGGGTCGAGCGGATGAGGGCCATGCGGGAAACCTTCAGGAGAGCCAGGTCCGGATCTGGCCGGGGATGGCGCGGGCGGTCAGGGTGAGGGAGGCGCCGCCGAGCCGGATGAGTTCGGCGGGCATCCCGAACACCACCGCGCTCGCCTCGGATTCGGCGATGGTGCGCCCGCCGGCCGCCCGCAGCTCCGCCATCGCGGCGGCGCCGTCGTCGCCCATGCCGGTGAGCTGGACCGCGATCAGGTGATCGGCCGGGAAGGCCTCCCGGGCCGTGCGCACGAGGCGCTCGACGCTCGGGTGCCAGCGCATCGCGGGGTCGCACGGCACCGAGGACACGATCTGGCGGCCGAGGCGGCTGCCGATCACCACGTCCGCGTCGCCGCGGCCGATGTAGATCCGGCCCGGCGTCAGCGGCGCGGGGCCCGTCACCTCGACCACCTCCAGGGAGCAGATCCGGTCGAGGCGCTGCGCGAAGGAGCCCGTGAAGGTCCCCGGCATGTGCTGGGCGACCACCACCGGCCAGGGCAGGTTCCCGGGCAGCTCGGGCAGGATGTCCTCGAGGGTCCGCGGGCCGCCGGTGGAGACCCCGATCAGGACGAGGCCGCCGACCCGGCCGAGGGGGGCGGCCCGGCGCGGCTGCACGGTGGCTTGGCGGGTGTGGCGCACGCGCGAGAGCAGCCCCCGGGCCCGCCGGGGCTTGGCGCTGACCGCCGCCGTGACCTTCTCCACCATCTCGCGGCGGATGGCGTCGATGTTGAGCGACACCGTGCCGCCGGGCTTCTCCACGTAGTCGACCGCCCCGAGCTGCATCGCTTCGAGCGTCGCCGGGGCGCTCGCGCGGGTGAGCGAGGAGACCATCACCACGGGCCGGGGCGCCGCCGTCATGATCTCGCCGAGGCAGGTCAGGCCGTCCATGTCGGGCATGTTGATGTCGAGGGTCACCACGTCCGGATCGAAGGCGGCCACTTGGTCGAGGGCGTCCTGGCCGTTGCGGGCGGTGCGGATCTCGAAGGCGCCCGTCTCCTCGAAGATGCTGCGCAGGTGTTTGCGCATCAGGGCGGAGTCGTCGACGATGAGGAGCTTCGGCATCGATGCTGCGGAGGCTGGGCGTGAGGGGGCCCGCCGCGTCGGCGGGGCGGGGATCGTCAAGCGGCCTGGCGCAGGTCGGCGACCTCGCGCCGGTTGAGGAGCCGGCCGACATTCAGCATCAGGATGATGCGGTTCTTCTCGGCGATGTTGGCGATCCGGTCGACGGCGCTGCCCTCGTCCTGCGCCAGGTCGGGCGCGGGCGCGATCACCGCGCGGGGGATCTTCAGCACCTCCGAGACCGAATCCACGATGAAGCCGGTGCGCACGCCGTCGATCAGGAAGACCATGATGCGCTGGCGGTCGGAGCGCTCCGTCTCGGGCAGGGCGAAGCGGCGGCGCTGATCGACCACCGGCAGGACGCTGCCGCGCAGGTTGACCACCCCCTCGATGAAGCGGGGCGTGCGGGGCACGCGGGTGAGCTGCTCGGGCACCCGCACGATCTCCTGCACGGCCTCGATCGGCACGCCGTATTCCTCCTCCGCGAGGCGGAAGACCACGAACTGCTCCTCCTCCGCGGTTCGGGCATCGAGGGTCCGCTCGTCCTGGGTCATGGTCGTGTCTCCCGTGAGGGCGCCCGCGCCGTCCGGCAGCGTGGCGGTGTCGAACAGGCGCTCGGCCGAGAGGATCGAGACGAGGCGCCGGCCCTGGTCGATCCGGCAGATCGCCTCGACCTCGCGCAGGGCTCCGCTCCCCGAGAACAGGTCCGGCAGGGGATCGACGATGGCGCGCGCGACGCGGAGCACCTCCTTGACCGTGTCGGTCACGATCCCGACCGAGCGGGGCTGTCCGTCCGCCTCCCAGGAGACCACGACGATGCGGCTCTGGTCGGAGAGCGGCGCCTCGGCGAGGCCGAACAGCATCCGCAGGCTCACGAGCGGCAGCAGGCGGTCGCGCAGGGTGATGACCCCGATCACCTGGGGCTCGGCATTGGGCACCGCGCTGATCTGGTCGGGGACCTGCACGATCTCCTGCACGTCGGCGATCGGCAGGGCGTATTCCTGGCCGGCGAGTTCGAAGGAGACGAGCTGGATCTCGTCCGAGACCGGTGCCGTGCCCGCGGCCCCCGGCACGTCGAGGACGCTGCCCTCGGCCCGGTCCGCTCGCCGTCCCGCCGCCGGTCCGCCGCGCTGGAGGAGCCGGGCGGGATCGATGATCATGATCATCGATCCCGCCCGCTTGATCATGCCCGACAGCATGCTGGTGTCGATGGTGGCGCGCAGGCCCTCGGTGCCCTCGATCTCCGCGGCATCGCTCGTCACCACGCTCGCCATGCGGTCGACGACGAAGCCGAGCGGCGTGCCCTGGCTGATCACCACCACGCGGGTGGCGTCGTCGTGGGGCCGGTCCGGCAGGGAGAACAGCCGCCGCAGGCTGGTGACCGGCAGCACCGCGCCGCGCAGGTTGGCGAGCCCCGCCAGGGAGGCGGGAGCGAGCGGCACGTCGACCATCTCGGGCAGGCGGATGATCTCCTGAACCTCGGCCAGCGGGACCGCGTAGGTCTCGCGGTCCACGTGGAAGGTCACGAACTGCCGCAGGGCCTGGGTGCCGGCCTCGTGCGGCTCGGCGGATGCCGCCGGGGCGTGAGGCCCCGCCGGTTGGGCGTGGGGAGACATGGGACGACTCATCGGCTGGAGGCGGTCGGGGCCGGGCCGCTGCCCCGGCAGCGGCCCGGCGGCATCGATTTCCGGTTGGTGGCCCGACGATTGCCAAGGCAATCGCGTCGCAAGCGGAAATCGTCTTCGCTCAAGGGTGCGCGGAGCCCTGCTCCGCGCCGCGGGGGCCGGCGATCCGGTGTCCGAACGGATCGTCCGGAGGCCGGATCACTCCTGGTTCTGGAGCTCGTCGGCGAGGGAGGCGATCTCCTCGACCGCGGCTGCGAGTTCCTCGGCGCCCTTGGACTGCTCGCGGGCGGCCTGCTGCGCCTCGACCGAGGCCCGGCTCGCCTGCTGGGCCGCCGTGGCGATCTCGTCGACGCCCTTCTTGGCCTCGCCGAGATTGCCGACGATCACGTTCGCTCCCTCGAGGATCTGACGGTTGCCTGCGAGCACCATCGCCATGTCGCGCTCGGCGGCGGCGAGGTCGGCGGTGATCGCCTTGTTCTTCTCGACCTCGCCCGCGGCCGCGGCGGAAATCTCCTCCAGGTCGCGGCGCACCACCACGATCTGGTCCTGGATCGCCTTGACGAGGTCCTTGATCCGCTCGGCGTTCTCCGACGAGTCGCGGGCGAGGTTGCGGATGTCGGTCGAGACCACCATGAAGCCCTTGCCGAACTCGCCGGCCCGGGCCGCCTCGATCGAGCCGTTGACGGCCAGCATGTTGGTCTGGATCGCCACCGTGGTGATCGCGTCGACGATCTTGTCGATCTTGCGGCTCACCTGTTCGAGGCCGTTGATCTGCTCGCGGCTGCGGTTCGTCTCCTGCAGCGACTGATCCACGCCGATGACGAGTTCATCCACGGCCTTGCGGTTCTCCAGAAGCTGGCTGTTGATCATGTCGCCCCGCTCCAGCGACTCGCGGGCGCGCTCCTGCGCCAGCATCGCTCCGCGCTCGATCTGCGAGATCGCCGCGGCGGATTGCTGGGAGGCGGCGGATTGCTGTTGGGAGCCCCGGTTGATCTGGTCGAGGGCGGTCATGATCTGGGCGGCGGCGCGGTTGATCTCCTCCACCGCCGAGGACAGCTCCTCGGCCGCCGAGGCCACTTCCTCGGAGCTCTTGGCGATGTCGGTGGAGTTCTTCAGCTCGTCGGCGAGCACCGAGAGTTCGTTCGAGGCCTGCTCGCTCTGGCCGAGGGCGGTGGTCTGCTGCTCGACGGTCTTGAGCGATTCCTCGCAGGCGGAGGATTGCTCCTCGGCCGCGGCGGCGATCGATTCCGAGCCCTTCTGCGCCTCGACCGCGGCCTTCTCGGATTCGGCCGAGGCGAGGGCGATCGCGTCGGCGGCCCGCATCACCTCGACCATGGCGGCGCGCACGCCGTCGAGCTGGGCCGTGACCGTCCGGCCCTTCTCGACCTCGAGCCGGGCGCTCTCGGCGGAGCTGTTGATGCCGTCGGCGATGACCTTCACGTCGGCCTGGATGCGGCCGATCAGCTCCTGGATCTCCTGGGCGCTCTTCTCGGACGTCTCGGCCAGCGTGCGCACCTCGTCGGCGACCACCGCGAAGCCCTTGCCGTGCTGGCCGGCCCGGGCGGCCTCGATGGCGGCGTTGAGGGCGAGCAGGTTGGTCTGGTCGGCGATCCGCGCCACCGCGCGCACGATGTCGCCGATATTGGCGGCCTGCCGCTCCAGCTCCACGATCAGCTTGACGGAAGCGGATTGGCGGTCGGCGGCGGTGGCGATCGACTGGATGCTGGCGGCGATCTGCTGGCCGACATTGGCGATGAGCGCCTGCAGCGCCTCCGATTTCTGCCGCGCGGTCTCGGCCTCCGTCTTCGAGGTGGTGATCGCCTCGCTCACCGCGGAGACGGCGCGCTGGGACTGGGCGGAGGCGCTGGCGGCCTGCTCGGCCCCGGCGGCGATCTGCTCCATCGCCTTGCGCAGCTCCTCGGCCGCCGAGGAGGCTTCCGCCACGCCGCTCGCGAGCTGCGTGGTCGCCGCGGCGATGCGCTCGGCCGCCTTCTGCTGCTTGGCGTAGGTCCGCGCCTTGCGGCGGTTCTCCTCGTTGAGCTTGCCGAGCTGCGTCAGGGCCGCCGGCTCGGCGCCGCGCGCCAGGGGTCTGGATGCGGACAGGGCGGCCTTCTTCACGAGAGCCATGTCGTTCGTCCTCTTGGAGAAAGCAGGCCGCTCCGCCCACGACGCAGATGCGGGATGCCGAAAGATGCGCCCCTCTCGGAGCATGCATAGGTCATAGTTTCGTTTAGTTAAGTTTGAATTAACGATAGCAGAAGCTGCTACTTTTCTTGCTCCACGATTTGGCATCGGGTTTCGTATCGCAACGTCGCCCGGCCCGCGCTTTTAGGGAAGAACATCAGTTGTGAAAGCAAGGACCGTGAGGGATTGGTACGGACAGGTCTGGTCGATGGCATCGCGAAACCTTTGAACCACGCGGTATCTCCGGCTCCGAATCTGCGATGCGCGGCGTGGGAGGGGGCCGTGCCGGACCCATCCCGCCGCAGGCCGGTGGCCGATGCGGTGGGCGATCCGAGAATGTCCGTCGGGCCGGCACCCGGCCGCGCCCGCGGTGCCGGGGCCGTCAGAAGGGGGCGTCGCCGACGAGGTGCAGGGGCCGGAGATGGCCGGCGCGCAGGGCGCTCGCGGCGAATTCCTCCGCCGGAACCGGCCGGCCGAAGAGGTAGCCCTGGCCCTCCTCGCAGCCCCGGCCGATCAGCTGCCGGCAGGCCGCCTCCGTCTCGACGCCCTCGGCGATCACCGCGAGGTCGAGGCTGCGGCCCAGCATCAGCACCGTGCCGACGATGGCTTGGTCCTGGGCGGATGCGTCGAGATGCTGCACGAAGGAGCGGTCGATCTTCAGCCGGGTCAGCGGAAAGCGCTTCAGCAGGCTCAGCGATGCGTAGCCGGTCCCGAAATCGTCGAAGGCGAGGCCGACCCCCATCTCCCGCAGCGCGTGCAGGGGGGCGAGGAGCGCGTCGTCGTGGCCGAGGACGATGGTCTCGGTGATCTCCAGTTCCAGCGCGGAGCCCGGCAGGTCCGCCTCGGCGAGCGCCCTTCTCACCTCGTCGACGAGATCCTCCGCGTAGAACTGCGCGCTGAACAGGTTGATGCTGATGCGCAGGCCCTCGGCGCCCGCGGCACGCCAGGCCGCCGCCTGCGCGCAGGCCTTGCGCAGCACCCAGCGGCCCACTGCGGCCGCGTGGCGGCTGCCGTCCACGGCGGGGAGGAACTCGGCCGGGTTCAGGATGCCGTGCTCGGGATGCCGCCAGCGCAGCAGGGCCTCCGCGCCGACGACCGCCCGGTCGCGCAGGCGCACCTGCGGCTGGTAGACGAGCGTGAATTCCTCGGCGCTCAGCGCCCGCGGCAATTCCTGCTGGCGCAGGGTCCAGCGCAGGGCCGCCCGGCGCATCGCGGGGGTGAACACCCGGTGGCAGTGCCGGCCCGAGCGCTTGGCCTCCGAGAGGGCCATGTCCGCGCAGGTGAGGAGGTCGTCCGGGCGCGGCGCGTGGATCGGGCTCAGCGCGATGCCGATGCTGGCGCCGAGATGGAGGCTCTGCTCCTCGACCCGGAACGGCTCGGCGAGGCTGCGCAGGATCGCCTCGGCGGTGTGGCCCGCGGCGGGGGGATCGGAGAGCCCGGGCAGCAGGATCGCGAATTCGTCGCCGCCCATTCGCGCCACGAGGCCGTCCGCGCCGACGCAGGAGACGAGACGCTGGCCCGCCTGCTGGATCAGGGCGTCGCCGGCCGCGTGGCCGAGGCTGTCGTTGACCTTCTTGAACCCGTCGAGATCGATCATCATGACCGCCGCGTCGGGCGCGGCGGCGAGGGGGGCGAGGGCGCGGGCGAGGCCGCGCCGGTTGCTCAGCCCGGTGAGCCCGTCCGTCTCCGCCTGGCGTCGCAGGGTCGTCAGCAGGGCGGTGCGCTCGCGCACCCGCTCGCGCAGGATGAGCAGCGCGTCGAACAGGCGCGCGATCTCGCGGATGCGGACCGGCATCCGCACCGGGTCCGGATCGCGCTCCTCCGCAAGGGCGATCACGCTCGCGCGGGCGGCGAGGAGGGGGCGCAGCACCGCGTTCCGCAGGGACCGCAGCAGGAGCGCGACGGTTCCGATGAGGGCGAGCGCGCCCCCGGACAGGAGGACGAGGCGCAGGAAGGCGGCCTCGTGCTCCTGGGCGAGCCGCTCGTTCACCCAGCCGAGATAGGCGTGGCGCAGCTCCTCCAGCGACCTCAGGGTCGGCACGTAGCGGAGCATGAATTCGTCGCCGCCGAGGGAGTAGCGGCCCGAATCCCGCCCCTCCGCGATCACGGTGCCGACGATCCCGAGGCCGCGCTGGAAGAAGGCGGCCTCGGCCTCCCCCATCGCCGCCTCCAGGCGGTTCTCCTGCCCGAACGCCGCCTGGCCGTGCAGGACGCGCCGCATCTCCAGGACGCGGCTCCGGCCCGTGAGGGCCTCGTCGAGCTGGGCCGGGGTCAGAGGGGCCCGCGCGACGACCGCCGGGACCAGCGCGGAGGCGATCCGCCCGGCATGGTCCCGCAGGTCGCCGAGGAGATGCCCGATCACGGCCGGGCCGGCCAGGGCCGCGTCGGCCCGGCCGAGGGCCCCGGCCTCCCAGGCGACCGCCTCCTCGAAGGATTCGGCGGCGGCGATCATGGCCGCGACGGCCCGCTCGATCTCCGCCTCCGGCCGCGCGGCGGGCGCGAGCGCGGCGACCCGGTCGACCTCCCGCCGTGCCACCTCCAGCCGTGCCGTCGTCGCCGCCACCAGGGCTTCGGGCAGGCGGTAGGTGCGGTGGCCGGGCGTGCCGGCCGCCTCGGGCTCGCGCAGAGCCGCGAGCTGGCGGTCGCTGGCGGTGCGCAGGTCGGCCAGACGCGCCGCGAGGGCCGGGTTGCCCGGCGCCGAGGCCAGGGCGAGATTCGCCGGGCCGCGCTCCGCCGAGAGGCGGTTGGCGGCGTCGAGCACGAGCCGGAAATGATCGAAATCGGCGAGCCGCTTCTGGCTGCGGCGATAGCCGTCGATGGACGGCACGACCGCGCCGGCCGCCAGCGCGAGGAGGCTCGCGCCCATCAGGAGGGCCGTGCCGCGAAGCTTGCCTCCGAGGCTCGCCTGTCCTCTGGATCGGGCCCTCAGCTCCACACGGTTCTCCGCCTCTCGCTCCGGCCGCAAATTCCGGCCGACTGCCCCGGCCGAGCCCTTCTCCGTCGCATCCCTCGCGGCCCTTGAGTCGGCGGGCGCCAGCCTATCTGACGAAGATGACGCGAAACAATCGGCGAGCTTTAGGCCCTGCCGGCCGCGGCGCAAAGCGGGTCCCGCGGCCTCGCCGTCCTGCCGGTCCGGGCGATCCGGCGCGCGGTCGCGCAAGGGCCCTGTCACACCGGGCGGGGCTGTCTCGTCAGGGGAGCGAGCGTGCATGGGGCACGCGGGAGATGGACGATGACCCCCCGTTTGCAGAATCCTCACAAGCTGGCGCCCGCTTCCATTCAGGCGATGATGGCGCTGGAGGCGAGCTTCAGGGCCGGGCCCCTGGAGCCGGCGCTGATGGAACTCGTGAAGATGCGGGCCTCGCAGATCAACGGCTGCGCCTTCTGCCTGCACATGCACGCCACCGACGCCCGCCGGCACGGGGAGACCGAGATGCGCCTCCATATGCTGAACGCGTGGCGGGAATCCCCGCTCTACACCCCGCGCGAGCGCGCCGCCCTCGCCTGGACCGAGGCGCTGACCCGCCTGTCCGAGACCGGCGCCCCGGATGCCGACTATACGCGGCTCGCCGCCGAGTTCAGCGAGGCCGAGCAGGTGCAGCTCACGCTGCTGATCGGCGCCATCAACGTCTGGAACCGGCTCCAGGTCGGCTTCCGGGTGCCCCATCCCGGCGAGGCGGGTCGTGACGCCGCCTGACGCGGCGACGGCAGCCTTCGAGGCGCAGCGCCCCCGGCTCCTGCGCCTCGCCTACCGCATGCTCGGATCCGTCACGGAGGCCGAGGATGCGGTGCAGGACGCGTGGCTGCGCTGGCGGGGCGTCGAGGCGGCCATCGACACGCCCGCCGCCTACCTGACCCGCATCGTCACGCGGCTCTGCCTCGACCGGATGAAATCCGCGCGGGCGCGCCGCGAGACCTATGTGGGGGCCTGGCTCCCCGAGCCGCTGATGGGCAGCACGGAGCCGGAGGAGCCCGAGGACGACCTCACCCTGACCCTGATGCTCGCCCTGGAGCGGCTCTCGCCCCTCGAGCGGGCGGCCTTCCTGCTGCACGACGTGTTCGGCGTCGCCCTGAACGAGGTGGCCGGCACCCTCGGGCGTGAGCCCGCGGCGGTGCGCCAGCTCGCGGTGCGGGCGCGCCGGCACGTCCAGGCGGCGCGCCCGCGCTACGCCGTCGATCCGGGCGAAGCCGAGCGCATCGCCGCCGCCTTCTTCGCGGCCTCGCGGGACGGCGACACGCAGGCCCTCGGCCGGATGCTGGCCGACGACGTGGTGCTGCGCTCCGATGGCGGCGGCCGGGTGATCGCCTTCCGCAACCCGATCGTCGGGAGCGCCCGCGTGCTGCGGCTCTATGCGGGCCTGCGCCGCAAGCACGGGCTCGCGCCGCCCCGGCTGCTGCGCCCGGTCTGGATCGACGGCCTGCCCGGCTTCGTCAGCGCGGATCGCGGCGGGATCCTCCAGACCACGGCGCTCGCGATCGAGGAAGGGCGCATCGCGGCGATCTACGTCACGCGCAACCCCGACAAGCTGGGACACGTGGTGCGGATGCTCGAAGCGGGATGAGACGGTTTCCGGACGTGATCGTCCGGAAACCGTCTCACGAGCCCGCGCGGCGCGGAGCAAGGCTCCGCGCACCCCTGAGCGAAGCGGAAACCGCATGCCGGTGTCCCGCCGCGCCGGCCTCCTGTATGTCTTCGCGCGCGGCGGAGGAGATCGGGATGCGGGTGCAGGATGGGGGAGCGCGGAGCGCGGGCCGCGCCTCCGGGGGGCCGGCCGGATGCCGGTGCTGACGCTCGCCGCCGCGCAGGACCTCGCCGCCGCGGCGCTGATCCGCGCGGGCGCCCGCCCGGAGGCCGCCGCCAGCACGGCCCGGGCCCTCGTGGCCGCCGAGGCGGACGGCCTGAAGGGGCACGGCCTCGCGCGCCTGCCGGCCTACGCGGCGCAGCTGCGCAGCGGCAAGGTGGCGGGCGCCGCCGTGCCGAGCCTCACCCGGCCGCGGCCCGGCCTCCTCGCGGTCGACGCCGCGCACGGCTTCGCCTATCCGGCCCTCGACCTCGCCGTCGCGGCGCTGCCGGCGCCGGCCCGCGCGCAGGGGATCGCGGCGGCCGGCATCCGCCGTTCGCATCATTGCGGCGCGGCCGGGCAGCCCGTCGAAGCCCTGGCGGATCGGGGGCTGGTCGCGCTCCTCTTCGCCAACACCCCCGCCGCCATGGCGCCCTGGGGCGGCACGGCGGCCGTGTTCGGCACCAATCCGGTCGCCTTCGCCTGCCCGCTGCCGGCCCGGCCGCCGATCGTGGTCGATCTCTCGCTCTCGAAGGTGGCGCGCGGCGCCATCATGGCCGCCCGCCAGCGGGGCGAGCCGATCCCCGAGGGCTGGGCCCTCGACGCGGCGGGCCGGCCCACCACCGATCCGGCCGCGGCGCTCGCGGGCACCATGGTGCCGCTCGGCGACGCCAAGGGCACGGCCCTCGCGCTCATGGTCGAGCTGCTCGCCGCCGGGCTCACCGGCGGACGCTACGCCGCCGAGGCGAGCTCCTTCCTCGACGCCGAGGGCGGACCGCCGGGCACAGGCCAGCTTCTTCTCGCCATCGATCCGGAGGCCTTCGGTCCCGGCGCCCTGCCCCGTTTCGCGGACCTCGCGGCGGCGATCGAGGGACAGGCGGGCGCCCGCCTGCCGGGCGCGCGCCGTCTCGCCCTGCGGGCGCGGGCCGCCGCCGCGGGGATCGACCTGTCCGAGGCGCTCCTGGCGGAGATCCGCGCCCTATGATCGCGCGCGCCGTCGCGGCCGCTCGCGCGGCGGTGTATTGAGACGGGATGGAGGCTGCTCTCGCAGGATGCGCCCGGGTCGCGGGCGGCTCAGGGCGTCGCGACGAGGGCGGCGAGATGCATGCGCACGGCCGCGACGGTCTGCGTGACCGGCGCCGGATCGACGTAGATCCGGCCGGCGACGAGGGTCAGGGCAAGGGTCCAGAACACCGCGACCGCGACGCTGCGGGCGCGCCGGTCGCCGGGCGACGGCGCGCTCTCGCGGCCCGCGTCCAGCGGCTCGCCGTAAGGATCGAACGCGACCGCGCGCGCTTCCAGCCTCTCGCTCATGGCGGGCAATGTCGCGCTCGCGCCCCCGCGAATCAATGGACGCATCTTCCAAAGTCGTTCCGCGAAGGAGATGAAAAATCTCTCATGATGATCCGGCGCAGATGCTTTCTCCTCCACGCCCCGCGGAATCCCCGATGACGTCGAAAACATCTCCCAAGGCGGGCGCCTCCAAGGAGGCCGCGGCGCCGCGCGGTGCCGAGGTGACCGCGATGCTGCCGGGGATCGCCCTCTGCCTCGCGATCACGGTGGTGGCGGTGGCCGTCCAGTCGGCGGAGGAGCACGCGCTCGGCCATCCCTACATCGAGGCGCTGGTGGTCGCGATCCTCCTCGGCATCGCGCTGCGCACGGCCTGGGCGCCGAGCGCCCGCTTCCGGCCCGGCATCGCCTTCAGTGCCAAGCAGATCCTGGAGGTGGCGGTGACGCTGCTCGGGGCCTCGATCAGCCTCGGCGCGATCGTCGCCTCGGGGCCGGCCCTGCTCACCGGCATCGTCGGCACCGTGGCGCTCGCCATCACCGCGAGCTTCGCCATCTGCCGCCTGCTCGGCCTGCCCGCCCGCATGGCGATCCTGGTGGCCTGCGGCAACGCCATCTGCGGAAATTCCGCGATCGCCGCCGTGGCGCCGGTGATCGGGGCGGACGGCAAGGACGTGGCGGCCTCCATCGCCTTCACGGCGGTGCTCGGCGTGCTGATGGTGCTGGGGCTGCCGCTCTTCATCCCGCTCGCCGGCCTCTCCGAGCATCAGTACGGGGTTCTGGCCGGGCTGACCGTCTACGCGGTGCCGCAGGTGCTCGCCGCGACCGTGCCGGTGGGGCTGCTCAGCACGCAGGTCGGCACTCTGGTGAAGCTGGTGCGGGTGCTGATGCTCGGCCCCGTGGTGGTGGCCTTCTCGCTCATCGCGAGCCGCCTGCCGCCGGAGGGGCCGGCGCCCGCGAAGGCGCCCGGGCGGCTCGGCTTCACCAAGCTGGTGCCCTGGTTCATCCTCGGCTTCCTGGCCCTCGCGACCGCCCGGTCGCTCGGGCTGATCCCGGAGGCGGCCTCGCGGCCGGTGACGCAGCTCGCGGGCTACCTGACCGTGGTGTCGATGGCGGCCCTCGGCCTCGGCGTCGACCTGCGGGTCCTCGCCCGGGTCGGCGGGCGCGTGACGCTGGCGGTGACGGGCTCCCTCGCGGTGCTGCTCGTCATCAGCCTCGCGCTGATCTGGACGCTGCGCATCGCCTGATGCGGTTTCCGAACGATCCGTTCGGAGATCGCATGACCATCCGGATCATTTGGCATCCGCATAGACCGTGGCCCGCGAGACGCCGAGATGGGCCGCGATGACGTCGGCGGCCCGCCGCACCTCCAGGCAGCCCGCCGCCCGGAGTTCGCGCAGGAGGTCGCGGCGCTCCTCGGCCCGGAGCGCCCGCGGCGTGGTGGCGTGCCGCGCCGCATAGGCGTCGATGCGGGCGCGGATTCCCGCCGCTCCGGCGGACGCCAGGGAATCCGGCTCGGGCCCGGCCACCCGGGTGAAGCGCCCGATGACGCCCTGCAGGGCGTTGAACAGGGTCAGGTCGATGTTCAGGCACAGGGCCGCCACGAAGGTCCCGCTCGCGTCCTTGATGCCGATCGAGGTGCTCTTCGCCGGCCGTCCATCCGCGAAGCTGTTGGGATGATTGGCGATGACCGCCGGGACGTCGGGATCGGCGATGCGCGCGAGGCCGAGTTCCGTCGCCGGATCGCCGATCGCGCGGCCCGACAGGTTGTTGTGGATCGCCAGGATGGCGTGGTGCGGGTCGGTGAGGTCGTGCAGGACCACCTCGCAGAAGGGCGCGAAGGTCTCGGCGAGCCCCTCGGCGACGGCGCGGAGCTGGTCGTGCAGAAGGGCCGCCTCCGGGAGCGCCGTCACGCCTCCGGCTCCCGCTCCACGAGGTCGGCGACCGTGCCCGCCGCCTTCAGGCCGGTACCGGTGACGATGACGGCCACCGTCTCGCCGGCCGTGATCGCGCCCGAAGCGGCGAGCCGGTCGAGGGCGGCGGCCGCGCTCGCGCAGGTCGGCTCGGCGAACAGGCCCGCCCGGGCAAGGCGCCGCAGGGCGGCGACGATCTCGTCCTCGGTGAGCGCCACGGTGCCGCCGCCGCTCTCCCGCAGGGCCCCGACGATCTCGCGCAGGCGCATCGGGTGCTTGATCGCCGTGCCCTCGGCGATGGTCCGATGCACCGGGCGCGGCACCGGCGTGTCGCGCCCGGCCTGGAAGCTCGCATCGACGGGCGAGCAGTTGAGCGGCTGGGCCGCGTAGAGGCGGGGCAGCCGATTGATCTGCCCGGCCCGCAGCAATTCCCGGAAGCCGAAGGCGCAGCCGAGCAGGCTGCTGCCCGCGCCCACCGGCATGATCACCGCGTCCGGCGCCCGGAAGCCGAGATCCTCCCACAGCTCGTAGGCGAGCGACTTGGTGCCTTCGAGGAAGAACGGGTGCCAGTTGTGGCTCGCGTAGAAGGTCCGGTCCGACTGGCGGATCGCCGCGGCCTCGGATTCCTCGCGCGGTCCCTCGACGAGCTGCACCGCGGCGCCGTAGGCGCGCACCTGGGCGATCTTGGCCGGCGAGGTGCTGGCGGGGGCGAGGATCGTCACGCGCAGGCCTCCGGCGGCGCCGTAGCCCGCCACCGAGGAGCCGCCATTGCCCGAACTGTCCTCCAGCACCGCGTCGATCCCGAGCTGACGCAGGAAGGACAGCATCACGGTGGTGCCGCGGTCCTTGAAACTGCCGGTCGGGTTGAACCATTCGAGCTTGAAGACCGGGCGCAGATCTCCCCAGGGGCGCTGCACCAGCGGCGTGCAGCCTTCCCCGAGACTGATCGGATCGTCGATCGCCACCGGCAGCGCGGCGCCGTAGCGCCACAGGGAGCGCGTGCCGCGGGCGATCTCGTCGCGCCCGATGCCCGGCCCCGGCGTGACGAGGAGCGGCCGGCGCTCGTCCGAGCACCAGCGCGGCACCTCCAGCGGGTAGCGGCCGCCGCCGATCGGTTCGATGTAGCTGGCCGCTGCCATCGGGATTCCCTCGCTGATCGTCGTCTGGGAAGAAAGTCTGATTTCAGACAGTTTGTCCAGACGATGTCGGCCCGACGGGCGCAGGCTGCCGACGCTGCCGCAGCACCAGAGGCGTCACGTGCCACAGGCCGACGAGCCCGCAGAGGGCGATGCCCGCCGCCGCGATGCCCCAGAACGGCGACCCGGCGACCTTCGCGACGACGATCCCGAGATCGGCCGCGATCCCGAGCGCCAGCGTGACGCTCGCGGCGAGGAGGAAGCGCGTCCCGAGCCGGTGGAGCGCCGGGCTGTCCTCCCCCGCATAGACGATCCGGTGGAAGGCCGCCGGGGCGATGAGCCAGATCACCGTGAGGGCGATCAGGCCGAGGGCGGCCACATGGACGACCCGGGCCGGGAGAGGCAGGGTCCCGAACGCTTCCGTGAAGGTGATGACGAGCTGGAACCCGAGCAGCGCCTGCGCTCCCGGCAGCATCACGCGCGCCTCGGTGAGCATCTGCTCGATCTTCACGTCGAGCGGGGTGGAGCCGGGTTCGGGTTCGGCCGCGGCCATGGCGCGCTCACGGCCCCCGGTGCGGCGCGCCCGCGCCGTCGCGAGACCGAACCAGACGATGAGCGCCGTGAGTCCGGCCGCGAATCCGGCGGCTGCAGCGGCCGGGGTTCCGAGCACCCGCTCGACGACGAGGAAGAGGTCCGCCCCGAGCACCAGCGCGAAGG
>NZ_JBHZEO010000001.1:3205000-3550000 GCF_042748905.1 Methylobacterium carpenticola | reverse complement strand
CCCGTGCCGGACTTGTCAGCTGACAAATCCGGCGGAGTCCCGATGCAGCGCGGTCAGCGCCGACCGGACGGTGCGTTGCCGGCCGCTCCGGCCTCCGGCTGCGCGGCCTCGAACTCACGGACGAGCTCCGGCAGGCGTGCCTCCAGATAGGCGCGGAAGGCCGGCACATCGCTGGTCAGGCGGAGCGAGCGTCCGGTCCGTTCGATCCGCGCCACCATCCTCCCGTCACGAAGCCGAAGTGTCTCGCTCGGCGTGGCCTTCCCCTTCGCCTGCAGGCTCGTCAGGACGAGGCCGAAGCGCTGATCGCTCGCGGCATTCCGGAAAGCCCCGGAACCGAGGACGTCCTGGACCTTCTGGCCGGCGCCCGCCTCCCCCAGCAGATCGACCAGGGCGAGCCAGCGCGGCCTTCCGATCTTCGGCGCCGGGCCGATCGCTCGGATCAGTTCGGCGGAGACGGCGTTCGTCACCGAGAGCAGCCGGGACAGCTCGGGTGCGTCGACGCCCAGCGCCGCCTGGATCGTCGGGCGGTCGAAGCCGCGCTCGTCGAGACGCGCGGCGAACAGGGCCCGTTCGATGAAGCTGAGGTCCCGACGCTCGTTGTTCTCCTTGCCCTGGGCGATGACGAGGTCGCGGTCGGACAGGGCGCGCACGATCGCCCGCACCGGCCGGCCGAGCTCGGCCGCGGCCCGCAGGCGCCGATGCCCGTAGGCCGCTTGGTAGCGCCCCGGCGCGTCGGGATGCGGCCGCACCAGGATCGGCACCTGCTGCCCGTGCTCCGCCACGCTCGCCCGCAGCTGCGCGAAGTCCGGATCGGTCGCGTCCGCGATCCGGTCGGCGACGATGGAGGCATCGATCAGCGAGGCCGCGAGCTCGACCACCCTCTCCGCCTGATCGAGTTCCGCGCGCAGCTGCCTGGCCTCCTCGGCATCCTTCGAGAGGCGTTGCAGGCCGAGATTCATCGCCTTGATGGCGCCGGCGGTGGCGCGCTTGGGCGCCGTCTCCGCGGCGGCCGGTTCGGGGCTGAGTCCGCTCGTCAGGATCTCGCGCAGGGCGTCCCGTCCCTTCATGCCGCCGCCCTCCCCCAGGCCCGCCGGACCAAGCCTTCGATCTCCCGGTTCACGGCGTCGAGCGACTCGATCGCCCGATCGTAGGTGTTGCGATTCATGGTCTCGCGGCCCGCCTCGTAGAGGGTCTGCTTCGACAAGCCCGCATCCGACACGGCCGTGGACTTCACCATCACGCTCGTCAGCACGCGCTCGGCGAACAGGCTGCGCAGGAAGGCGACGATCTGGGTCTGGGGCCCGTCATTCGGCTCGTAGCGCGTCACCACGTAGCGCAGCCAGTCGTAGGAGAGATTGCCGCCCGCCTCCCGCACGACGGCGAGGAGGTCCGCGGTCATCGAGAGGAACTGGTTCATGCTCGCGAGATCGAGCATCTGCGGATGGATGGTGATCAGCACCGAGGTGGCCGCGCACAGGGCGCTCAGGGTGAGAAAGCCGAGCTGGGGTGGGCAATCGATCACCACGAGGTCGTAATCCGCCTCCACGGTGGCGAGCGCCGCCGCCACCCGGGCGAAGAACAGCGCGTCGCCGCCCTCCTGCTTGTCGGCGAGCATGCGCGGCGTGTCGTGCTCGAACTCGTGGAGTTCGAGGTTGCCGGGCACGAGGTCGAGACCGGAAAAGTAGGTCGGCCGGATGATCTCGGTGAGGGGGCGCCGCGCGTCGTCGTAGCGGATCGCCCCGTAGAGCGTCTCGTTGTCGGCGACGTCGAATTCGGGCTGGTAGCCGAACAGGGCCGAGAGCGAGGCCTGCGGGTCGAGATCGACGGCGAGCACCCGGTAACCGCGCAGGGCGAAGTACTGGGCCAGGTGGGCGGCGGTGGTGGTCTTTCCCGAGCCGCCCTTGAAGTTGGTCACGGCGATCACCTGCATCGGCTCGCCGGGCTGGCGTGTCGGCAGGTAGCCCGGCTTGGCCTTGGCGAGGATGCGGCGGATCTCGTGGATCTGCTCCAGGCTGTAGGCGCGACGCCCCGCAGCCGTCTTCTCAGGCTCCGGGCCATCGCCGCCCAGCGCGAGGTGGCGCAGATAGCTGTCGGTGACGCCGATCAGGCGCGCCGCCTCCCCGCTGGAGAAACGACGCAGCTCCTTGCGGGCCTCGGGCGGAAACAGCTTGGCGCGCAGGGCCTGGAGCTGCGTGCTCAGGGCCTTGGCATCGCCCGCGATCACCTCGTCCATGGCAGGATCGGGCCCGATATTCACGGGATCCGCAACTTCGGCGGTGGCGGATGGCATTCACGCTCTCCTTGGCAAATCGGCGCATCTGCCGTGAACGGCATAGAGCTTCGCCGTGACGGGGTGAGTCAAGCATGGGGGAGCACCGGGGCGACAAACGGTGCCGTTGCGGCTCGGAGGCCACAGGCCACCACGGGGCGCGGAGCACGGCTTGTCAGCTGACACGTGGTCCGTTCCTGGGATTGTCAGCTGACAATCCGGCCTGGCGACCGGTCGCCCCTGAGCGAGGCTCGTGCTTCGCTGGCGCGAGGTTGTCCGGGAGCGCCAGCGAGGCGTGTGTCGAGGGCTGGCCTTGGCGGCCGTTTCAACCTCCAAGAGCGGTGCGGCCTCCGCAGCCTCGTCCGACGTCGGTTCTCGGCGCCTCGGCTGCCTGGACGGTCCATGACAGTGATGGACAGCCATGGCGAGCAGGCCGCCCATCACAGGCTTCTCCGCCTTCTCCGACGACGGGAGCGTCAGCGGACGGAGATCCGGGATCTCTTGGCATGGGCCGCGAAGCGGCCCCGTCTTCCGGCGACGCCGCACAAGGCGGTCGCTGCGCGACGTCATCGTCCGGGTCCCGGATCTCCGCCCGCTGACGTCCGCGAAAGGGGGTCGACGCTGGATGAGCGCGGAGGCGATCGGCCCGTTCGGCACGGCCATAGGTCGCTGCCGTGGACCGTGCTGCCGGATCGGGCGCCGGGTCACGGAGCCCGGCGCTTTCCGTGGCCGAGCCATCCCCATTCCACCCGGTGATGCCTAGAGCATTTTCCGACGAAGTGGATCCCGGTTCGTCGCAGAAAATGCGGTAAAATCAAAGATCTAGAGCGGCGCCTGATTGCAACGTGATCGGGCGCCGCTCTAGGGTGGCGGCGTCCGGGTTGCCGGCGGCCGGTAGGCTTCCGAGGGCAGGTCCGGCGAGAGGCTCTCGCCGGGAGCGCGGCCCGGGGCCGGCTGCGGGGTCAGGCCGTCGGTGATGTAGCGCTGCGATCCGCCCGGCGTGGTGGCTTCGGGGGACGGCGCGGGTGTCGCAGGCGCGGCGGGTGCGATGTAGCGGCGGCCGCCGCCGGAGGAATCCCCGGGTGCCGGAACCGGCGGGTTGGCCGGCGGCGCCGGCGGCGGGGACGGTGCCGGGCGCTGTTGCGGCGGCTCGGCGGGTTCCGCAGGCGCCGGCCGGACCGGGGCGGGCGTGACGCGGGGCGGTGCGGGGGCGGCCGCAGGCGGCGCCGGGCGCGGCCGTGGCTTGGCGATCCGGCGGGCGGGCGCGCTCCGGGCGGGCACCTCGGTGGCACCGGGCGCACGGGGCAGGGCGATCCGCATGGACTCGACCGCGCGCAGCAGGTCGCCGAGGCTCGCCCGGGCCGTGCGGCAGAGGCGGATGCGCAGCGAGAGGGCCTGCCGGGCGGCGGAGGCCACGCCGAACAGGCCCTGCTGCCGGGTGCCGCCGGCCGGCCCGCGCTCGAACCATTGCCACGCGTAGAGGCAGTCGGCGCCGAGCGCGAGCCCGATCGGACCGTAGACGTTGCGATGCGGCGTGGTGACCACGCGCATGATCTGGCCGGGGAAGCGCGCGGCCAATTCGCCCGCGATGCCGAGTTCGTTCGGCTTGGCGAGGCGCGGCGGGAAAGCCAGCAGCAGGTCGCCGGTCTCTGTGCGCAGGCCGATCTCGGCCCGGTTGCGGCCGTCGCCGCCCTCGAACCGGATGTGCTGGTCGAACCCGTCCCGCACCCGGATCTCCTCGACGCCGGTGATCCGGCCGGCCCCGGGGAGGTGCAGCGCCGGAGCCGGCTGGGCCTGGGCGGCGAGCGCCGGCAGGCCGATGAGGCCTGCGGCGGCGGCGACGCGGATGTGCCTCACGGATAGCCCCGCGGCGGTGCGCCCGTTCGGTCGCTGGCCTCGCCGCTGGCCGAGGGCTGCGGCGGCACCGAGAAGCGGTCGAGCCGGGTCCCGGAGGAGGTGCGGGCCTGCTCCGCCTGCTGCTCCTGCCACAGGGTCCCGGCCGCGACCGGGCTCAAGGAGGCCGGCTTGTCGAGCCCGTTATAGCCCGGCAGCAGCGCGTAGCCGTAGCGCTCGTAGGGCATCGTGCCGGCGCCGGGAACGCGCCGGGCCACCAGGGGCATGGGGCTCACCGGATCCTTGGCATAGAGGCCGGCCGGCACCGGCTCGGCCAGGGCGCGCTGCAGGGAGAGGGGCGGGTAGCGCAGGGCGTTCTCCGATGGAACCGCGAGCGGGAATTCGTTGCGCTGGACGGCCGCCGGCCTGTCCTCGGCCTTGCGCCCGAGCGCCGCGTCCGGCCGTGGCACGCGCCCGTAGGGCGTGGCCGCCTCTGCCCGCTGAGCAGGCGGCGGCGCCGGCCGGGGAGCGGCTTGCGCCGCCGGTCCGAGGCAGGGGAGCGGAGGCCCGTCCGGATCCTCGCGGAAGACGAGGTCGACGACCTTCGGGAACAGGCCGTCGTAGCGGTTCACCACTTCGAGGAAGGGACGCTGGCGCTTCAGCCGTTGCAGCGTCAGGGCGTAGCCGAACACGGTGCTCTCGCCCGGGAGCCACGCCGTGGCCCGCCGGAACCATTCGAGCGCCGTGTCGAACTGGCAGGAATTGTAGGCGTACCACGCCAGCCCCTGGGCTCCCTCGCCGGAGCCGGATTCGACCACGACCTTGGCGTAGCGTTCGATCCGGGCCGGCTCGATGTAAGGCGGATTGGCCTGGGTGAGCTTCCGCTCGAGGATGTCGATGAACAGGATCTCGTTGCCGACGAAGCGGTCGCGCCACGCATAGGCGACCTCCTCCGCCTCGCGCAGCATGTCGAGTTCGCGCAAGGTGTGGGCGAGCCCGTGGGCCACCATGGCGTCGCCGCCGCGGGCGATCGCCAGCTTGAACCATTCGAGCGCCTCCCGGAACTGCTTGCGCTTGTAGGCGTACCAGCCGAGGAGGCCGGTCTGGCTCGGATCGTTCGACTTGCGGGCATAGGCCTGGAAGGCCGCGAGATCCGGCACGCTTGGCGTCTGGGCCGGATCGTCGTGCAGGAAGGCGGCGATCCGCGCCCGCGTGATGTCGAGGCGGATCGGGTTGAACTCCGAGTTTCCCGCCGCATCGACGCGGCCGAGGGCGATCAGACGCTCGGCGAGATCCATCCGCAGATGGGCCATCGCCTTCTGGATCGTCGCGAGGCGCGCGCCCGCGTCGTTGCTGCCGTCGAGCACCGCCTTGTAGAGCAGGAACGCATCCTCGCCCGCGCCGGCCGACGCCAGGGCATCCGCCACGATCCAGACGCTCTCGACATCGCCGGGATCGAGGGCGGAGGGCTCCGCCCGGTAGAGGGCGACGATCTCCTCCGGGCGCTTGCCGGCCTCCGTCTTGGCGCGATTGCGGAACTCCGCTTGACGCAACTTGCGCGCGAGTTCCTCCGAGGGCTGCCAAGCCGGCTCGATCGAGCGGCGGGCGGCGATCGCCGCCCGCAGATCCTCGAACCGCCCCGCGGTGAACAGGTCCCAGAGCGGCGCCTCCTCGGGCGGGCTCGGTTGCAGGCTGTCGAGGTCGGGCGGTTCGGTCCAGCCGGGATAGAGCCGCTTCAGCCGCGCGATCTCGGCCTTCATGCGCTCGGTCTGCTTCTGCGAGGCGTAGTAGCGCAGCGCGCTCTCGTCGACCATGCCGGAGCCGCCCGAGGTGTCGGGATCGACGATGATCGCCGGGGCGCGCACGCCGTCGCCGTAGACCACCCGCGGGACCGCCTCGGGCGGCGCGGCGGGGGCCGGCTGCGCGGCGAGCGGGGCGGCGACACCGAGGACGAGGGGGAGGGCCCAGGGGAGGGCGCGGCTCAGCGCGTGAGGCATGACGGATAGCGCAGGCGGAGGGCGATCAGGCTGAGCAGGTGCAGCGTCGTCGGGTAGTAGTTCTGGTTGGGCTGGAGCGCCGCCATGCTGCCCGGCCACGGGGTCCTGTCGGCCGCGCAGGCCGCCAGGGCGGGGAGGGCGCCGTAGCCCGGTTCGGGCAGCCATTCCACCGCCTTGCCGTCGCTCGTGTCGACGATCGGCAGCCGCTCCCGTTCGGATCCGCCCCAGAGCCGGACGAAGGGGGCGTAATCCTCGGGACGCGCCACCCCCGACCACGCGAGGTAGAGCGGGATGCGGATGGCGTTGTAGGAGAACAGGGTCGGGAAGCCGTCGGCCGGCCGCAGGGCCTCCCCCTTGGCGGAGATCCACTCGGTCGGCAGGCTCGCCGGCCCGAATCGGGCTTGGCGCACCATCGCGAGGCCGCTGCGGATCACCCCGGCCCAGTCGTATTCGGGCGCGACGATCGGCAGGCGCTGGAAGGCGGGGAAGACCCAGTAGGACAGGTTGATCAGCGGGCCGTCGCTGCGATCCTGCGCCGAGAAGCCGGAGACGGCGGGCAGGATCACCGGCCCGTGCGGATCCTTGAACAGGATCGTCTTCCGGCCGACCTCGACGGCGATGCGGCGGGCCGCCGTGCGGTAGGAGGGCTCGCCCCAGGCCTCGGCGGCCTCGGTCAGGGCCCAGGCCACCAGGATGTCGCCGTCGGTGGCGTTGTTCATGTCGGCCACGGCGGGGCGCTTGTCGGGCGCCCAGCGCCACGCCATCAGCTCGTCCGAGCGCACCATCAGGTTGGCGCGGGTCCAGCCCCAGATCCGCTCGAAGGTCGCCCGGTCGCCCGCCGCCACCGCGAGCAGCATCCCGTAGCCCTGGCCCTCGCTGTGGCTGATCCGGTCGTTGGCGGAATCGATGACGCGGCCCTGCTCGGTCACGAACTGCGTCCGGTAGATGCGCCAGGCCGCCTGGTCCGTGAGGCTGCCGACGAGCGTGGGGGCGGGCGCCGCCGGCGCCGGACGGGAATCCGGGCGGGGCGAGGCGGGGAGCGCGGTGGCGGGCGGCACGGTCGGGGCCTCGGGCTGCTCGGCCCCGAAGGCCTGCAGGAGGGGGGATGCCAGCGCAAGGGCCGCGAGGGCGAGAAGGGTGCGCTTCATCGGTTGCGCCTGCCGAGATGCCGCACGAGGCTCGTCGTGGTGAGCCCGAGGCAGAGAGCCATCAGGAGCGTCATGCCCACGTAGACCGTGGGGTTGAGGGAGAGCCACGCCGCCGAGACGAGGCGCAGGTTGGCGAGCGACCAGGGCTGCGTCCGGATCAGGCCGGTGCGCTCGGGCGCCACGAGGGTGAGCCCGCCATCCGCGGCGTCGAGAAAGGCTGCGCGCCCGCTGAGCCGCGTCCACACCACCGGATCGACGAGGCAGGACACCGAGGCCTTCAGGATCGAGGGGTTCGGCGCGGTGACGAGCAGCGAGGAATCGGACAGGCCCGTGGCGCCCGGCGTCTCGGCGACGACGAGCGTGGCCTGCGGCCCGACCTCGACGGCCCCCGTCGCCGCGGCGGGGCCGCGCACCCGCTCGGCCGCCATGCCCCACAGGGTGGCGGCGGCGCCGGTCGTCCGCTCCCAGGCGCCCGCGAGGGCGGCGAGCAGCGGGTTCGGGGTCTGCAGGGAGGCGCCCCAGCGCGCGAGCAGGTCGCCCTCGGAGGGCGGCGGCGCGCTGCGCGGGGGAGGGGAGGGGGGCGGCGTCGCGGGGGCGGCGACGCGCAGCGGCACGGTCATCGGCGGCAGGGCGCAGCGCATCGGCACGTTGCGGCGCAGCCGGTCGAGGGTGAGGACGCCCGCGGCGCCGAACTGGCCCGGCGTGGCCACGGTCTCGGCGCGGCCCTCCCAGATCCGCCGGATCTGGTCGGGATCGAGGCCGGCCGCCGTCAGGGTCAGCGGATTGAGCGCCCGGGCGGGCGCCACCACGAGGCTCGCGCCCCCGCCCGCCGCCCGCTCCTCCGGGCTCGCCTCGAAGTCGATCACCCGTCCGGCCGCGATGGCGAGGCGGCCTGCCAGCATCGCCGCCGCCTCCACCGTGTCGCGGTCCGGCGTCGGCAGGACGAGGCGCGGGCGCGGCCCCGGCGCCGTGAACGGGACCGCCCCGGCCTTGATCGCCGCGAGGTCGGGCGAGCGCACGGCGCGCGCGAGCGGCGGCACCACGAGGTTCGTCCGGTCGAGGAACAGGAAGCGCGAGTGCTTGGTGCCCGGGGCAAGGGTGTCGCAGGTCCGGTCGGCCGCGACCGGCAGCTGGGCGGTGATCTCCACCCGGTTCAGACCCGGCCGCCACAGGCTCAGCGGCAGGGGGATGGCGCTGTCGCTGAACAGCTCGCCGCGGCTCGCCGGCAGCGGCAGGCTCGCCGCGTTCTTGCCGTTGATGTCGACGACGATCTGCGCATCCGGCTCCAGGCCGGCCGCGTAGCCGCCCGCGAGGTGCAGCATGACCTTGCCGTAATCGGCCGGCACGAAATCGGCCGGGAAGCGCAGCTCGAGGGTGATGCGCATCAGCCGCCCGCTGAACTCCCGGGACGCGATGCCGAGCGCGTCGAGGCCGAGGGTCTCGCCGCCGCGGATCGGATAGCCGCGCGTCAGGGCGGCGAGGCGCGTCCCGGCGGGCGTCCCGGTCGCCGCGGAAGCGCCGCCGGCATCCCCGCTGCCGGCGAGCTGCGCGATCGCCTGCCGGACATCGGCGCCGGTCGGGCCCGTCACGACGAGGGTCGGGGCCCGCCCCTCGCGGGTGGGGAGGAGGGCGAGCTTCGGCCCGGTGATCGGGCCGAGGCTGTCCAGCCCCTCGGTGCCGCGGATTTCGGCCGCGGTCCCGACCACGAGGTTGATCCCGGTGCGGCCCGTGAGCGGCGGGCCGAAGCTCACCGCCGGCCGGGCGAGCCGGCCGACCAGCGCCACCGCCTGCACGGCGCCGATCATCCGCTCCACGCGCTCCGGGCCCGGCTTCTCGGTGAGCGGCAGGCCGATCGGCAGGGCGCCGCTGTCGTCGGGCTCGATGGCCGCCAGGGAGCGCAGATCGAGATCGCTCGCGGGCGGGACGACGAGGCCGGAGCGGGACGGGTCGATCTGGGTCCAGAGCTCGTAGGTCGCCCCGAGGGAGCAGTCGACCCGGTGGCGCTGGCTCGCCGTGAAGCTCACCGCGTTGTAGCCGGGCCTCAGGAGGCCGTCCGGCAGGGCGAACTCCACCACCTTGACGGCGCCGGGAGCCTGGATGCGGGTCCAGCCGACCTTGGTGCCGTTGACGCTCGCCGTCAGGCTGGAGGCTTCGGGAGCCACCGAGATCGCGGAGAGATAGGACACCCGCAGCCGGCTCGGGCCCCGCAGCTGCGCCTCGGTCAAGTAGACCGGGAATTGCAGGACGTCCTCCTCGCCCGCGAGGCGGAAGCCCTGCGTTCCCGCCGGGAAGCGGCGCGCCGCCGCGATGGTGGCCGGCACCGCCGGGCGCCGGCCCGCATCGGAGGGAGCGGCCGGGCGCTCGGCCGGGGGCGGGCGCTCCGCCGTGGGGCGTTCGGAGGGCGGGCCGGCGCGCAGCGGATCTCCGCTCGGCGGCACGGTCAGCCGTTCGGCCGGGCCGGTCCCGAGGAAGCTCTGGGCCTGCGCCGGGGTGCCCGCGAGGCCGCCTGCGAGGAGGGCCGCGCCCAGGGAGCGGCGGGTGAGGCTGCGTCGCGCCATCCCGCTCACACCGTGCGCCGGCTGGTCTGCGGGGAGAGCAGACGCTCGTTCTCGAACTCGGCCATCAGCCGCACCCAGTCGCTCGCCGTCTCCGAATCGGCGGCCGACTCCGCGGCCGGCTGCGCCGGCTCGCTGCGGATCCGCGCGATGACGGGCTCGGCGGCCGGCGGCGCGATCGGCAGCGCGCTGCTCGCCGGGGCCTCGGCCACGGCGATCGGGGCCGGCACCTCGGCGGCCGGCGGCTCCGGCAGGAACAGGTAGCGCACGGCCCGCAGGGGCTCGACCAGCCCCCACCACGCGAATTGCAGGAGACCCGACACGAGATCCTTGTGGTGGCGGCGCCGGAACTGGAAGCGCTGCATCGCGTCGCTGTCGCCGTACATCAGGCCGGCGAGCACCGGGTATTGCGCGTTGCGCAGGCTGCGGAAGCTCAGGCTGCACACGGCATCGTCGCTGCCGCGCGCCACGCGCTCCAGCACGACCGGCAGCGCGCCGCCGGAGGGCGCCCCCGTCATCGGGAGCACGGTGAGGTCCGCGGCGATCGGCCGGTGCCCGGCTCCCGGCGGCAGCAGCGCGGCGGGGCAGCGCAGGCGGCAGCCCTCCGCCGAGACGCGCTCGATGGCGACGTCGAAGGCGCGGCCGTCGAGGGTGAGGACGCCGCGGCGGGCGATGGGCAGCGAGGGCGCCGTCTCCGTCTGCCGGCGCTCCGCGCACACGCCGAGGGCGGCCCCGGCGGTGAGGAGGTTGAAGAAGTTCCACAGGCCGACCACCAGCATCAGGTTGGTGACGCCGGGCTCGTAGAGGTAGCGCCAAGCCGCCACCCCGCAGCCCACCAGCAGCAGGGCGTAGATCGCGAAGAAGGGCAGCGCCAGCGGCGAGAGGTGGTCGTGTTCGAGGCTCACCCCCTTGCGCGTGACGTTGAAGGTCGGCTTGCGGGGCGACACCAGCACCGACGCGATCGCCTTGCACAGGAACACGCCCTGCACGTACTCGTAGAGTTCCGAGATCAGCGGCCAGCGGAACTTCCCATAGACGTAGTTCTGCATCATCAGGTTGATGACGATGTAGGTCGCCGTGTAGGCGATCGATTCATCCACGCTGGCGACGAAGATCTTCAGGTCGAAGAAGATGTGCAGCAGCGGCGCGAATATGAAGATGAGCCGCGGCAGCGGGAAGAACCAGAAGCTGATGCTCGACAGGTAGCCGATGCGCTGGATCGGCTTGAGCCCCCGCTGCATCAGGGGGTTCTTGAGGAGCAGGATCTGGAACATGCCCTGGCACCAGCGCGAGCGCTGGCCGATCAGGTCGGCGAGGGTCTCGGGCTGCAGGCCGGCGATGAGCGGCTTGTCCACGTAGGCGCTGGTCCAGCCCCGGGCATGCAGCCCGAGCGCGGTCTCGCAATCCTCCGTGATGGTGACGCCCGCGAAGCCGCCGGCCTCGTCGAGGGCGCGTCGGCGCAAGAGCGCGGCCGAGCCGCAGAAGAAGGAGCTGTTCCACTTGTCGAGGCCGCACTGCGTCACCGCGTAGAACATCTCGTTCTCGGAGGGCATGCGGTCGAAGGTGCGCAGGTTCCGCTCGATCGGGTCCGGGTTGAGGAAGGCGTGGGGCGTCTGGACCAGGAACAGGCGCGGGTCGCTCAGGAAGTGGCCCACGGTCTCGCGCAGGAAGGAGCGGAACGGCGCGTGGTCGGCGTCGAACACCGCCACGAGGTCGCCGCGGGCGTGGGCGAGCCCGTTGTTCAGGTTGCCGGCCTTGGCGTGCTCGTTGCCCGCCCGGGTGAGGTAGCGGGCGCCGAGATCGGCGCAGAGGCGCTGGAGGCTCGCGCGCCGCGCCCGCGCGGAGGCTGCCTTGTCGGCATCCGCATCGTTGCATTTCCGGTCGGTGCCGCCGTCGTCGAGGAGCCAGACGGTGAGCCTGTCGGCCGGGTAGTCCATCTGCCGGGCCGCCGCCAGCGTCATGGCGAGGATCGCCGCGTCCTCGTTGTAGGTCGGAACGAAGACGTCGACCCGCGGCAGATCCTGCGCGGGCTCCGGCGGCGTCCGGCGCCGCAGCGGCTCGGCGTTGATGACCAGGCTGAGGAAGAGGATGAAGACGCAGTAGAGTTCGCCCGCGAGCAGCACCAGCCCGAAGCCGAAGCTGACCGGATCACCCGGCGAGGGCAGCGTGCTCGTGACGCGCCACAGCATGTAGCGCAGGACGACGAGGCTCCCCATCGCCAGGAAGACGAAGCGCGTCCGCGGCCCGTCGAGGAACAGCCACAGGCCGATCATCGTCGCCATGGCGGCGAGGCTCATGGCGAGCTGGTTCAGCGTACCGACCGGCTGGCTCAGAAGAAGCAGACCCGCCGCCGTCGTCACCATCCAGGCGAGCCATCGCACCGCGACTCCCACGCACCACTCCCTCGTCGCGGACGCTCGGCCGCATGACAGCGTCGCCTTAAGAGCGGGACCGACTCAGTTTCCGCATAAACGCTGAACTGTGGCAATTTTTGAGAGTTTCTCAATCGAAATACGACTGATTCGGCTGAAGCGCTGCGGTAAGGGCTGCCGCGAGTTGAATTCAGTAAAGGTAAATGTATTATTACAGATAATTCAATGTCGCAAATACCCGGAGAGTATCGATGCGGTCAAAGGTGCAGCGTCACTCTCGGAGTCTATGCTTCGGACCGCATGACCATGGCGGTCGGATTGGGGGAAGGCGGCATCGTGGGGAGCCGCGATGATCCGCCGGGCGCGTCGATCCGGGAGGATCAGAACGTCGCCCGCGCCTCCACGCTGGTGTAGTAGCCCGATTTCTGGACGCGGTCGTTCACGTAGCCGGCGCCGAGCGATACGCGCACCGGCCCGAACGCGATCCCCGTCAGGTGGGCGCCGATGCGGTACTGGCGGAAGAAGTCGTCGCCGAGGAACAGCGCCTCCGGCCCGATATAGGCGCCGTCCGCCACCATGTAGCCGACGCGGAAGCGCGAGTAATACGCATTGAACTTGGTGGAGTACGAGCCGTAGGCCGAGACCATGGTGCGGTCGGTGGGCGTCGCGTAGAAGTTCGCCGCCACCTTCAGGCCAACCCCGGTCCCGACCACCGGGTTGCTGGGATCGGGGGCGGAGAGGTCGTTGTTGCGGACGTTGAAGCCGATGAAGCCGGCGAGCGCCGCGTCCTGCCACACCCATTCGTAGCCGCCGAGGACCGCCCCCTCCTCCTGGTAGCCGGTCACGCGCGTCGCGCCCACGCCCTGGCGCGGATACGAGTAGGTGCCGGCGAGGGCCTCGACGCGCACGCGCGGGCCGCTCTGCGTGCCGGGGCCGACCGGCGCCGCCGTGACGGTGACCGAGCCGAAGGCGGAGCTGTTCGAGGTCACGCTGACCGAGCCGTCGACGGCGACCGCCCAGCTGTCGTCGATCTGCTGCTGCTGCGCGCCCGTGTACCAGTCGGGCGTGCCCCCGGCCGGGAGATCGGCCGCGGCGGCCGGGGCCGCCAGCATCAGGAGGGTGGCGGCGACGCTCGTCCGCGGGGCCTTCGGGCGATGCACGCCCCGATCTTCGCCGATCATCAGCAAGGCGACGGCCTCCGCGAACGCAACACAGGATTGCACCGGTTTATCGCCCACGAGGGTTAACAACCCTCTGCCGCGCCACGCGCGATGGCTTCAGGCCGCCGCCCGGATGTCGGCGCGGTCGAGGATCTCGGCGAGGTCCTCGGGGCGGAACGGCTTCTCGAGATGCAGGAACGCGCGCGCGGCGGCGGGGAGCTGGCCCTGCGGGCTCGCGAGCACGATCCGGATCCGCGGATGCTGCCGGACCACGGTGGCGGCGAGCTGCAGGCCGCTCATCACCGGCAGCGACTGGTCGACGATCATCACGTCGATCGCCGCCTCCTCGTCGAGGATGCGCAGCGCGTGGTCGGCGGAGGCCGCCTGGATCACGCCGTGGCCGAGTTCGAGGAGCGCCTCGGCGACGCTCGCCCGCACGAGGCTGTCGCTCTCCACGAGAAGGACGCGCAAGGGCCCGCTGCCGGTGCCGGGCGCCGCCGCCACGGCGGCCCTGCGCGGGCGTGCGGGCAGCCAGAGCTCCGCCAGGAAGGACGCGGCGCCGCTGCCGTCGTCGTGGATGCGCCAGCCGCCGCGGAGCTGGCTCACGAGAGGCGCGACCATCGCCAGGGTGGTGGGCTCGCGGCCGGTGCGGAGCACCGCGCCCGGGACGGGCCGGCCGCTCGCGATCAGCAGGCGCAGGTAGGAGCCCGGCACGAGGTCGAGGGACGCGTCGCCCTCGGAATCCCGGGCATTCGCCGCGATCGCGAGGCCCCGCAGGCCGAGATCGCGGAAATGCAGGGCGATGTTCAGGAGCGCGATCTCGACGACCCGCTCGCTGCAGGTGAGCTTCGGCAGCTGCGCGGGCACGCGGTCGATCACCGGCATGTTGTCGAGCACGTTCGCCTGCAGGAAGGGCACGAAGGACGCCATCACGGTGGCGAGGTCGCACTCGACGGCGATGTCGTCCGCGTTGCGCACGAAGCCGAGCATGCTGCGGGTGAGGGCGCGGCCCCGCAGGGCGCCCGCGAGTGCCGTGTCGACGAGGCGGGCCTGATCCTCCCCGAGGGGGTGGCGGCGCTTGAGGGTACCGAGGCTCGCCAGGATCACCGTCAGGATGTCGTTGAAGTCGTGGACGATGCCGTTGGTGACCCGGCGCAGGACGTGGTTGCGCCGCCGGTCGCCCCCCGGCTGCTGCCCGCCATCCGCATCCCGCCGCAGCAGCGCCCGGCTCAGCACGTGGAGCCGCCAGCCCCCGCCCGCGCCCGCGGGGCGGCGCAGGACGCGCACCAGCAGGCGGTGCGCCGGCTCCGGCGGGACGGCACGGACGCGCAGCACGACCTCGTGCAGTCCGTCGGCCCGCGCCGCCGCGGCGAGGGCGCCGTCGAGATGGGGGCGGTCGGCGGGTTCGATCCGCTCCCGCAGGGCGGCCATGTCGGCGGCGAGATCCGCCCCGCGGACGGGCAGTCCGGCCTGATCGGCCCACACCACCCGCCGGGTGGCCGGATCGACCTCCCAGCAGCGCCAGCCCGACATCGCCTCGAAGGAGGTCAGGCGGCCCTGGATCCGGTCGAGCCCGGCCTCCGTGCCGGCGAGCAGGCAGGCGGCGCTGCGCGCCCGGGCATACAGGGCCTGCGCGAGGTCGTCGCATTCCCGGATGCGCGAGACGACAGGGATGTCGGTCGGGGGAAGGGGGGCCGCGAGCTGCGCCAGCAGCCGGGCGGTGCGGTGGGCCAGGGCGTAGCCGAGGCCGCCGGCCCCGAGCACGACGACGAGGCCGAGCACCAGGGCGGGGGCGTGCGGCCGCGGCGGCGGCGTGAGGGCGCCGGGCGCGAGCCGCGCCGTGATGGTCCAGCCCGGATTGGCAAGGGAGGGGGAGGCCAGGGTCGGACTCGCCGTTCCCTCGCCCTCCCGGTGGGTGCCCTCGCCCTCCCGGTGGGCGCCCTCGCCCTCCCGGGGAGAGAGCCCGCTGAGGAGCCGCCCGTCCGCGCTCCGGACCGAGAAGGTCGCGCCCTCGGCTGCGCCGGGGCGGGATCCGCGCACGCGCTCCGCGATGGCGGTGAAGAAGGCCGGGCCGATGCCGAGCGCCAGGGAATCCGACTGGCCCGGGACGCCGAGGGAGACCACGAGGTCGAACGGCCCGCCTCCGTCCCGGTCGCCGGACCCGGTGACCACGGCGACCTGCACGCGGCGGCTGCGCAGCAGCCCGATCGGTTGGCTCAGGCTCGCCGTGTAGCGCCGCGGATCGCTCGCGATGGTCACGGTGCCGTCCGGCGCGGCGAGGGTGGCCTCCCGGTAGGCGGGCTTCAGCCGCAGGAAGGCCCGCATCAGCGCGGGCCCCTCGGTGGCCGCGCCCGCGCCGGCGGCCTGCACCAGGAGGCCCAGCGTGCGGGCATCGGCCTCGATCTGACCGAGATCCTGCGCCACCGCCTCCGCGTAGGCCTGCGACAGGGCGCGCTCGACGCGCCGGGTCTCGGCGGCGACATCCGGCGTGGCGGACAGCGCGAAGGTCAGCCACGCGCCCGCGGTCACGGCGGCGGCGACGCCGGCGAGCTGCGCGGCGTTCCAAACCTTCAGCGGAATCCGCACGGAGTCCAGCATCCATCGCTCCGCCAGATCGGCAGCCCGGTCCGGCGCCGGCCGGAATCGGCCGCGCCCCGCATGAACGAGCGGCCGAAGCCTTTAAGGCCCGGTTAACGATAAACACAGGATTGCCCTGCGGCATCCGCTTCGGTTTGGCCCTCCGGGCGATCGGCCTTATGCAGCGCCCTCGAACCGGACGGGGGCCCGGCCCAGACGCTGCCCCCGGCAGCCCGTGCGACGCGGGCCCCGCATCCATCTGCGCCGAGGGTTGGTCGTGTCAGCCTACACCGTGTCCAAGCCAGCCCTCATGCCGGGCAACGACGATACCGAGTTCCGCGCCTTCATTCAGAACTTCCTCGCCTTCAGCTCCCGCGTGGCGCAGTGCCGGGCCGGGTTCGGGGCGCGGATCGGCCTCTCCGGCATCGCCTACACCACCCTCATCTCCATCGCGCATCTGCAGGGCGAGGAGGGCGTCGGCGTGACCCGGCTCGCGGAGCATCTCCACCTCTCGGGCGCCTTCGTCACCATCGAGGTGAACAAGCTCGTCGCGGACGGCCTCGTCGCCAAGCGGCGCCACGAGCGCGACCGCCGGCGCGTCCTCCTGAGCCTCACCGCGGAGGGGAGCCAGAGCCTCGTCGGGCTGCGCCCGGTCCTCGCCCGCGTCAACGACGCGCTGTTCGACTGCCTGAGCGCCGAGGAGTTCCGGATCCTCTCCGGCCTCATGGCCCGGCTGGTCCCCTGCGGCGACCGCGCCACGGCGCTGCTCGACACCCTGGACGAGACGCCCGAGACCGCCCCGACCTCCGCGTAGGGCGCGCCCCGCCGACGTGGAGGCCGGTTCGGCGCGAGGAGGCGCGCTGCATCAGGATCGAGCGCGTCCCGCCGAAGGGAAGACCGGTTCGGCGCAGAGCGCTCCAGGCGGATCGCTCAACCGGTGGGCAGCCCTCGCTGAAAGTATAGGCTTGCCAGACCCGTCATAATAGCTTTGTATCAAAGCTATCTCGCGGGGACGGGCGATGACCTTCGATCAGCGCGCATTCCGAACTGCCCTGTCGCATTTCGTCACCGGCGTCGCCGTCATCACGGCGCGCGGACCGGACGGCGAGGCGATCGGGCTCACCATGAGTTCGTTCAACTCGGTCTCCCTCGATCCGCCGCTGATCCTGTTCAGCGTCGACCGCCGGGCGCGGAGCCTCCCCGCCATGCAGGCGGCGGACGGGTTCGCGGTCAACATCCTCAGCCGCTCGCAGGAAGCGCTCTCCAACCAGTTCGCCCGCTCCCTCGGCGACAAGTGGAACGCGGTCGAACACACCGCGGGCCATGCCGAGGCGCCGCTGCTCAAGGGGGCGATCGCGCATTTCGAATGCGCGCCCTACGCCCAGCACGACGGCGGCGACCACGTCATCTTCCTCGGCCGGGTCGTGCGCTTCACGGCCGACGGGCAGGAGCAGCCCCTCGTCTTCTTCCGCGGCCGCTACCACGGCGTGAGTTCGGGCGACGAGCGGGCGCCTGAATGGCCGCTGCCCATCCACTACTGATACGGACATCCCTCGGAGAAACGCCATGAAGACCGGCAGTCAGCACATCGCCTCCCTGAGGGACCGGCGCGCCCTCTTCATCGACGGGCAGCGGGTCGAGGACGCCACCCGCCATCCCGCCTTCGCGCGGACCATCGGCTCGGTCGGGCGGCTGTTCGACTTCGCGAGCGACCCCGCCCATGCCGAGCTGATGACCTTCGCCACGCCCGAGGGCGGGCGGGCCAACCGCATCTGGCAATTGCCGGAGAGTTACGACGACCTCGTCGCCCGCCGCCGCGGCCTCGAAGCCTGGACGGAGCTGCATGCCGGCTTCCTCGGCCGCGCGCCGGACCACGTCGCCTCCTGCATCGCCGGCATGGTGATGGGGCTCGACGTCTTCGAGGGCTACGACGCGGAGCGCGCCCGCGCGCTCGCCGACTACTACCGCTACGCCCGCGACAACGACCTCTACCTCACCTACGTGATCATCAACCCGCAGGCCGACCGCTCGAAGAGCGCCGCCCAGCAGAAGGACGCCTTCCTCACCACCGGCATCGTCGATCAGGACGGCGCCGGGATCACGGTGCGGGGCGCCAAGATGCTCGCCACCGGCGGCATCATGGCCAACGAGGTCTTCGTCACCTGCATCCAGCCGCTCCAGCCCGGCGACGAGCCCTACGCCCTGTCCTTCGCCATCCCGATGGACGCGCCCGGGCTCAAGATCCTCTCGCGCAAGTCCTACGAGGCCAGCGCCGACCACGTCTTCGACAATCCGCTGTCGAGCCGCTTCGACGAGAACGACGCCGTCCTCTACTTCGACGACGTCAAGGTGCCGTGGGACCGGGTGTTCATCGTCAAGAACATCGAGATGTGCCAGAAGCAGTTCCACGCGACGCCGGCGCACGTCTATCAGAACTACCAGGCGATGATCCGCCTGTCGGTGAAGGTGCGGTTCCTGATCGGGCTCGCGCACCGCACCGCGGAGATGAACGGCATCCTCGCCTTCCCGCAGGTGCGCGAGACGCTGGGCCAGCTCGCCGCCGAGGGCGGCCTCGTCGACGCGCTGGTGGCCGCCATGGAGGTCAAGGGCAGCCAGCGGGGCCGCTACTTCGTCCCCGACCGCCACACCCTCTACGCGGCCCAGACCCTCACCCAGCAGCTCTACGCGAAGATCCTCAACACCCTGCGGGAGCTGGCGGGCGGCGGCCTGATCATGCTGCCTTCCTCGGTGGCCGATTTCGCCAACCCGGAACTCGCTGCGCTGATCGACAAGACGCAGCAATCCCCCGCCGCCAATTCCCGCGAGCGCGTCAAGTTCTACAAGCTCGCCTGGGACGCGGTCGGCTCGGAATTCGCCTCGCGCCACCAGCAATACGAGATGTTCTACGCGGGCGCGACCTTCGTGACCAAGGGCCACTCGTTCCGGACCTACGACTGGGCGAAGGCCGGCCAGCTCGTGACGTCGATGCTCGGGAGCTACGACCTCGAGCAGGAGCCGCAATCCGCCCGCGCGGCGTGAATTAACCTCCCGGAGAGACAATCATGGCCATCAACAAGGCGCATGACGAGTTCCACACCCTCGACATGACCTCGGGCTGGGAGGTGCCGCCGGGCTATCCCGCCGGCATCCAGCAGAAGATCCTCTCGGGCTCGCTCGACGAGGCGAACAAGCGCGGCAGCCGCAGCCGGCTCCTGCGCTTCGAGCCGGGCGTGTTCACCACGGCGCCCTTCGTGCACGAATACTGGGAGGAGGTCTTCCTCGTGTCCGGCGATCTCACGGTGGGCAACGACGAGGCGGGGAACGGCGGCGAGTCGTTCAAGCCCTTCACCTATGCGTGCCGCCCGCCGGGCGCCTTCCACGGGCCGTTCAAGTCCGAGGGCGGCTGCATCCTGTTCGAGCTGCACTACTTCGATCCGGCCTGAGCCCGATGCTCCCCCCGCGTCGCCCCGCTCCCTGCCTCCCTGCCGCCGCGGTGCGGCCGGCGTCGCGCGGCTTCCTCCGCGGGGGCCTTCTCCGCCAGGACCGCCCCGCATGATCGCCCAGCAGCTCGTCAACGGCCTGATGCTGGGCGGGATCTACGTCCTGGTGGCGGTCTCGTTCACGCTCTCGATCGGGATCCTGAACTTCCTCAACTTCTCGATCCCCGGGCTCTTCATGGTGGGCGGCATGGTGAGCTTCGTGCTCATCGGCAAGGGCCTGCACTGGAGCCTCGCCATCCTGGGCGCCCTCGCGGCGGCCGGGATCGTCGCCCTCGCGGTGGAGCGGCTGTCCTATCGGCGCAGCCGCCCGCGCGAGCCCGAGGTGCCCCTCGTCAGCTCCCTCGGCTTCCTGGTGCTCCTCGAGAATCTCGCCCTGGTCGCGGTCGGCTCCGACCAGCAATCCTTCCCGGCCCTGATCCCCGATTTCAACCTGCGGGTCGCGGGCCTCGTCATCGGCGGAGCCCAGCTCGTCAGCCTCGCCGTGGCGCTGACCCTCGTGGTCGCGATCTCGCTCGTCCTGTCCCGCACCAGCCTCGGGCGGCAGATCCGCAGCATCGCGGAGAACCGCGAGACGGCCGTCATCCTCGGCATCGATGTCGGCCGGCTGGTGCCGGGCATCTTCCTCCTCAGCGCGGTCTTCACGGCGCTGGGCGGCGTGCTCTTCGCCCTCAACTACCTGCAGGTCTCGCCCTTCATGGGCGAGGGCGTCGGCTTCAAGGGCGTCGCCGCCATGATCCTCGGCGGCATGGGCAGCATCTGGGGCGCGGTGATCGGCGGGCTCCTGATCGGGCTCACCGAGGTGCTCTCCGTGAGCTTCCTCGGGGCCGACGTCGTCAACGTCACCGTCTACGGGCTGCTCCTCTGCGTGATGGTGCTGCGCCCGCAGGGGCTGTTCGGCCGTCCTCCGGCCCGGGAGAAGCTGTAATGACCGGCTATCAATCCGGCCTCCTGGTCATCCTCTGCTTCAACGTCATCGCGGCCTACGCGGTCTACCTGCCGCTGGCGGCGGGCCAGCTCAACCTCGGGGTGGCGGGCTTCATGGCGGTGGGCGCCTACGCGGCGGCCTACCTCACCAACGAGGCCGGCTGGTCGATGGCGGCGGCGATTCCGGCGGGCGGGCTCGGCGCGGCCCTCCTCGCCCTCCTGGTCGCGGTGCCGATCCTGCGCACCCAGGGCATCTACCTCGCGCTGGCCACCTTCGCCCTCGGGCAGGTGATCGCCGCGATCTTCCTCAACCTGGAGGTGGTCGGCGGGGCGGCGGGCTACACGGTGACGGATTATGCCGGGCCGGGGGCGGTGTTCGGCGTGACCGCCGCCATCGTCGCCGCGGTGCTCCTTCTCTCGCGCACGCGCTTCGCCCTCTACCTCACGGCGATCAAGAGCGACCCCGTGGTGACGGACCTGATGGGGGTCAACGTGCGGGCGATCCAGGTCGCCGCGCTCACCCTCGGCGCCCTGATCGCCGGGCTCGGCGGCGGCCTCTACGGCCACCATTTCAGCTTCGTGGAGGCGCAGCACTTCAACGTGGCGCTCAGCATCTACACGGTGCTCTACGTGCTCCTCGGCGGCGTCCAGACCGTGTGGGGCCCCCTCGTCGGGGCGGCCTTCTTCACCCTGCTGCCGGAGGTGCTGCGGGTCGGCGGGGGCTGGCGCTACGTCTTCTTCGCCCTCCTCATCATCGGCTTCATGGCGCTGCGGCCGCAGGGCCTCGTCACGGCGGGCGCGCGCTGGCCGGGCCTGCGCGGTCTCCTCGGCCGGCGGCCGGGCGGCGAGGCCCGCCGCGACGCCCCCGAAGCGCTCAGCCCCGAAGGATCGCAGCCGTGAGCGCGCCCCTCCACATCGAGCACCTCTCGATCGCCTTCGGCGGCCTGCAGGTGCTGCAGGACCTCAGCTTCTCGGTCCCGGCCGGGCAGGCGACGGCCCTGATCGGCCCGAACGGCGCCGGCAAGACGACGGTCTTCAACGTCGTCAGCGGCGTCTACCGGCCGGATGCCGGCCGCATCCGGCTGGGCGACCGGGACATCACGGCGCTGCCCTCCCGCCAGCGCATCCGGCACGGCATCGCCCGCAGCTTCCAGAACGTGCGGCTGATGGACCATCTCTCGGTGGTCGAGAACCTGCTCGTCGGCCAGCACGCCACCACGCGGGGCCTGCGCGACCTCCTCGTGCCGTTCCGCCTCGTCCCCAACCACCGCTGGCGGCGCGAGGCGCGCGAGGCCCTCGCCGAAGCGGGGCTCGGCGCCTACGCGGAGGCGGCGGTGGGCGCGCTGCCCTACGGCATCCGCAAGCGGGTCGACCTCGTGCGGGCGACGCTCGCCGGGGCCTCGCTCCTGATGCTCGACGAGCCCGCCGCCGGCCTCAACCCGGCCGAGACCAACGCGCTGCGCGACCATCTCGGCCTGCTGCGCCGCCGCGGCATCACGCTCCTCGTGGTCGAGCACGACATGCATTTCGTCGGCGCAGTCTGCGAGCGGGTCGTCGTCCTCGATTTCGGGCAGAAGCTCGCCGAGGGCACGTTGGCGGAGGTGCAGCGCGACGAGCGCGTGCGCGCGGCTTACCTCGGACAGGCGGCCTGATGAGTGCTCTTCTCGACATCGCCGGCCTCTCGGTCTCCTACGGCCACGTCTCGGCGCTCCAGGATCTCTCGCTCTCGGTGGGGGAGGGGGAGATCGTCGCGCTGCTCGGCGCCAACGGCGCGGGCAAGACCAGCCTCCTCGGGGCGGTGGCCGGGGTGGTGCGGCCCCGGCGCGGACGCGTGACCTTCGCGGGCACGGACATCACCGCGGCGCCGGTGCCCGCGCGGCTGGCGCGCGGCCTCGTGCTGGTGCCGGAGGGACGCCGCATCCTGGTCTCGCTCACCATCGAGGAGAACCTCCTCGTGGGCGCCCATCTGCGGCGGGACCCGGAGGGCGTGCGCCGGGATCTGTCGGGGATCTACGAGCGCTTCCCCAACCTCGCCCGGCGCCGCCACATGGCCGCCTCCTGCCTCTCGGGGGGCGAGCAGCAGATGCTCGCCATCGGGCGGGCGATGGTGGCGCGGCCCCGGCTCCTGATGCTGGACGAGCCCTCCCTCGGCCTCTCGCCCCTCTTCATCGGGCACCTGTTCGAGCTGATCCGCGAGCTCAACCGCGACGGGCTCACCATCCTGCTCGTGGAGCAGAATACCGGGCAGGCGCTGGCGGCGGCCCACCGCGCCGCCGTATTGGAGCTCGGGCGCATCGTCATGGCGGGGGCGCCCGCCGCCGTGGCGAGCGATCCGCGCCTCGCCGAGGCCTATCTCGGCCGCGCGGCCGAAGCGGCGCCGCTGCACTGAACCAACCAAGACGAGCTAAGGGGATCTCACGTGATGAAGACGACGGGTTTGACGGCGGCGGCGCTCGTGCTGATGGCGCAGACGGCCTGGGCGGCGGACATCGTCCTCGGGTTCTCGATGGCGAAGACCGGCCCCTACGTGAGCCTCGCGAACACCAACGAGATCGCGGTCGACATGGCGGTGGCCGAGATCAACGCCAAGGGCGGCATCAACGGCAACACGCTGCGGGTCGTGAAGTTCGACACCGGGGGCGACCCGAAGCAGGCGGCGCTCGCGGTGCGCCAGTTCGCCGAGGACGACAAGGCGCTCGCGGTGATCGGCCCGTTCAGCTCCAGCGAGGTGCGGGTGGCCTTCCCGGCCGGCGAGCGGCTCGGCATCGTGCAGATGTCGATGTCCTCCTCGGCGCCGAACCTCACCAAGGGCTTCTCCTACGCCTTCCGCAACACCCGCGACGAGGGCAAGGTCATCGACGAGGTGCTGGCGGCCCTCAGGGACAAGAAGCTCCCGACCGCGAGCGGCGCCATCGCGTACGCCACGGATGATGTCGTCTCGAAGTCGATCGGCACGGCGGTGATGCCGGGCCTGCTCGCCAAGTACTCCATCCCGTCGAAGGGCAGCGTCGACTTCCAGTACAACGCCTTCGACCTCTCGCCGCAGGTCTCGCGGCTCGCCCAGATGCAGGCCGACGTCATCGGCCTCGGCGCCCCGCCCGAGGCGGCGGTGAACCTCGCCAAGGAGATGAAGCGCCAGGGCGTGAAGGGCCGGCTCATCGGCGGCACCACCATCGCCGATCCGGAGCTGCCGCGCCGCATGGAGGGCGCCGGCCAGTCGCTGACCATCGGCACGACCTTCTTCGCCAACCTCAACGACCGCACGAAGCGCTTCACCAAGGAGTTCGGCGAGCGGGCCGCGACGGCCGGCATCACCCGCCGCGAGCCGAACCAGCAGGACGCGGCCGCCTACGACATCGTCCATCTGATCGCCGAGGCGGCGCGGAACGCCAAGGTGGCCGGCGATCCCGCCAAGCTCGCGGGCGAGCGCACGGCGGTGCGGGACGCCCTCGCCGCGCTCAAGGGCGTCGAGGCCCTGGAAGGCAGCATCTCCTTCGGCGAGGATCGGGACGCCATCAAGCCGATCTACGTCGTCGAGGTGAAGGGCAGCGAGTGGACGCTCCTCGACACCCGCAAGGCCGATTGAGGCCGCATCCCCGCTCTCGGCGGAATCGCGCGATTCCGCCGAGATGATTGGTTTCGCACCGCTCTTGCCGCCGAGCTCTTGCCGCCGAGCCGGTGACCGCTCCGGCGCGTGATGCCGAGGAACAGGACTTTCCCATGCTGACCTTCCGCCGCAGCGCCCAGGGACGCCAGGACACGATCGCGCTCAGCCCGCATGCCCTGGTGATCGCCGGTTGGGCCGGGCGCGACGAGGCGGCGATCCGCCACCATATCGAGGAACTGGCCGCCATCGGCGTGCCGCCGCCCTCCTCGGTGCCGGTCTATTACCGGGTCGCCGCCGAGACCCTGACCCAGGCCCCGCACCTCACCGTGCTCGGGCCGGATTCCTCGGGCGAGGCCGAGCCGGTGGTGCTGGCGCTGGCCGACGGGCTCTGGCTGGGGATCGGCTCCGACCACACCGACCGCAAGGCCGAGACGGTGGGCATCGCCCTCTCCAAGCAGCTCTGCGGCAAGCCGGTCGGCGCCGAGCTGTGGCGCCTGGACGAGGTCGAGGCGCATTGGGACGACCTCGTGATGCGCTCCTTCGCCACGATCGACGGGGAGCGGGTGCTCTACCAGGAGGGCCGGCTCTCGGCCCTGCGCCATCCGCGCGACCTCATCGCCCGCAATCCCGACGGGCCGGATCTCGCGCCGGGCACGGTGATGTTCGGCGGCACGCTCGGCGCGATCGGCGGCATCCGCCCGGCCGCGCGATTCGAGATGGAGCTGGAGGATCCGGTCCTCGGCCGGCGCCTCGCGCACGGCTACGACATCGTCACGCTGCCCGTGGTGGCGTGATCCGGTTTCCGGATGATCGCTTCGCGATGCGGAAACCGGCCTCGCTCAGGCGCCGCGCGGGCTCGTCATACGGTTTCCGAAAGTGATCTTCCGGAAACCGTATGAGGCGGAGCGGGGCCCGCGCGAACACATCGCCGTCCGAACCAGCTCGTCGCGGTGAAGCGCGGGATCCCTCGCCCACGCGGGAGCGGGAATCGCGCGAGACTCTCGTCGCCCACTCCCGAGCGGGAAGCTCCACCCCCTCCGACCCCGTATCACCGTCCCGAGCTGCCCGATCGCGCCCTTGTCGCCCGCCCGTCGCCGCACGGCGGGATCCGTGGAGAACCCCGCATGATGTCCGTCCGTGACGACCTCGAACGCCGCCTCGCCGCGATCGAGGAACCCGCCAGCCGCCACGTCTTCACCAAGCTCTACCCGGAGGCCGCCCGCGCCGCCGCCGATGCGGCCGATGCCCGCCGCCGGGTCGGCGTCTCCCTCGGACCGCTCGACGGCGTCGTGGTCTCGATCAAGGACCTGTTCGACGTGGCGGGCGAGCCCACCACGGCGGGCTCGGCCTTCCGCCGCAAGGCCGCCCCGGCCGCCCAGGACGCCCCCGTCGTCGCGCGCCTGCGCCGGGCGGGCGCGGTGATCATCGGCAAGACCAACATGTCCGAGTTCGCCTTCTCGGGCCTCGGGCTCAACCCGCACTGGGGCACGCCCGGCAACGCCGCGGATCCGAGCCGCATCCCCGGCGGCTCGTCCTCGGGAGCGGGCGTCTCGGCGGCGCTCGGCACCAGCGACATCGCCATCGGCACCGACACGGGCGGCTCGATCCGCATCCCGGCGGGGCTCAACGGCATCGTCGGCTTCAAGCCGACCGCGCGGCGGGTGCCGCTCGCGGGGGCCTTCCCGCTCTCGCCCTCCCTCGATTCGATCGGCCCGCTCGCGCGCAGCGTCCAGGCCTGCGCCGAGGCCGACGCGGTCCTCGCGGGCGAGGAATTCACCCCCTTGCGGAGCGTGGCCCTGCGCGACCTGCGCGTCGGCGTGCCGCGCGGGCTCCTCTTCACCGACACCGATCCGACGGTGGCGCAGGCCTTCGAGGCGGCGCTCGGCCGGCTCGGCCGCGAGAGCGTCCGCGTCTCCGACCTCCCCATCGACGATCTGCTCGCCCGGATGGCCGAGGCGACGGCGTCCGCGCCGGTGGCGGCGGTCGAGGCGGCGGAGGTCCATGCCGACTGGATCGACGCGGAGGAGGCCTCCTTCGATCCCCGCGTGCATGCCCGCATCGCGCGCGGGCGGCCGGTGACGGCCGGAACCTACATCCGGATGATGCGCGCCCGCGCCGAGCTGGTCCGCGCCTGCGACGACCGCCTCGCCGGGATCGACGTGCTGGCGCTGCCCGCGACCGCGATCCCCGCCGTGCCGATCGCCGACATGGCGGACGACGGCGCCTTCACCCGCACCAACCTGCTGATGCTGCGCAACACCATGGTCGGCAACCTGTTCGACCTGACCGGAATCTCGCTGCCGCTGCCCGGCACGGCGCTGCCGGTGGGGCTGATGCTGCTCGCTCGCCACGGGCAGGACCGCCGGCTCCTCGAGATCGCCGCCGCCGTCGAGGCGCAGCTTCGGGGATGAACCGCCCGGTCCTTGTCAGCTGACAAGGACCCGCGCGGACCACCTACTCCGCCGCGGCGGGGGAGGGGGCGAACTGGGCCGCGTGCAGCCGGCCGTAATAGCCGCCTGCCGCGATCAGGTGATCGTGCGGGCCCTCCTCGGCGATGCCGGTTTCCGTCACCACGACGATCCGGTCGGCGCTGCGGATCGTGGCGAGGCGGTGGGCGATGACGAGCGTGGTGCGCCCCTCGGCCAGCTCGGCGAGGGATTGCTGGATCTCCTGCTCGGTCTGCACGTCGAGGGCGCTCGTCGCCTCGTCGAGGATCAGGATCGGCGGGTTCTTCAGGAAGACGCGCGCGATGGCCAGCCGCTGCTTCTGGCCGCCCGAGAGCTTCACGCCCCGCTCGCCGATCACCGTGTCGAGCCCCTCGGGCAGGCTCGCGATCAGGGGTTCCAGGCGGGCTCGGCGGGCCGCCTCCGCGATCTCCGCCTCGGTGGCGTCGAGGCGCCCATAGGCGATGTTGTCCCGGATCGTGCCGGCGAACAGGAACACGTCCTGCTGCACGATGCCGATCTGGCGGCGCAGCGACGCCAGCGTGAGGTCGCGGATGTCGAGGCCGTCGATGGTGATCCGCCCGGCCTCGACCTCGTAGAAGCGGGGGATCAGCGAGCACAGGGTGGTCTTGCCCGCCCCCGAGGGACCGACGAAGGCCACCGTCTCGCCCGCCCCGATGGCGAGGGTGAGGTCGCGCAGCACCGGCCGGTCCGGCGCGTAGCCGAAGCGCACGCCCTCGAAGCGGATGTCGCCGCGCAGGGCGGGGGCCGGGATCGCGCCCGGGCGGTCCACGATGTCGGGCTCGGTCGCCAGCAGCTCCCGGTAGCGCCGGAAGCCGGCGATGCCGCGCGGATAGGTCTCGATGACGGCGGCGATCTTCTCCAGCGGGCGGTAGAACACGCCGACGAGGAGCAGGAACCCGACGAAGCCCCCCGGGCTCAGGTCGCCCCGCACCACGAAGGCCGCGCCGCCGAGCAGCACCACGATCTGGACGAGGCGCATGCCGAGATAGTTGATCGACAGGCTCGCGGCCATGATCCGGTAGGCTTCGAGCTTGGTGGCGCGGTACCGGGCGTTGTCGGCGGCGAAGAGGCGCCGCTCGTGCGGCTCGTTGGCGAAGGCCTTCACCACCCGGATGCCGCCGACATTCTCCTCGATCCGGGCGTTGAAGGCGCCGACCCGGCCGTATTGCGCCTGCCAGTTGCGGGTCATGCGGCCGCCGTAGCGCAGGGTCACGAAGGCGATGACCGGCAGCACCAGGACCGTCATCAGCGCCAGCGGCGGATGGACGAGGAGCATCAGCCCGAGCGCGCCGAACAGCGTCATCAGCGCGATGAACAGGTCCTCCGGGCCGTGATGGGCGACTTCGCCGATCTCCTCCAGGTCCCGGGTCACCCGGGCGACGAGGTGGCCGGTCTTCTGGTTGTCGAAGAAGCGGAAGGACAGCTTCTGGAGATGGTCGAAGGCGCGGGCGCGCATCTCGGTCTCGATGTTGATGCCGAGCACGTGCCCCCAATAGGTCACCACCACCATCAGGCCGGCATTGGCGACGTAGAGCGCGGCGAGCCCCGCCGCGGCGAGCAGGATCAGGGACCAGTCCTGCCGGGGCAGCAGCACGTCCACGAAGGCCTTCACGGCCATGGGAAAACCGAGTTCGAGCAGGCCCGACAGGACCGCGCAGCCGAAATCGATGAGGAACAGCGCCCGGTGCGGGCGGTAATAGGCGAGGAAGGCCTTCAGCATGGCGTCGTGTCGGGGTGTCGGATGGGGCAGAGCGCGCCGCAGGAAGGGACGCCCGGCAGGCGGTATCGCATGCAGCAGACGCGGCGTCGCTGCGGCGCGAGAGACCCGCCCGCGCAGAAGGTGCGCGCGAGTGGCCCGCACGCCGTCCCCGCGCAGGGTCGCCGGCCGAGCAAGGCCTCGGCCTCCGCCCTGGGCTCGGGCAGGAGCGCCGCCGCCGCCGCGAGTTCGCGCAGGGTGAAATCGAACATCACCCCGGCATTGCCCCACAGCACCCGGGGCGAGAGGCCGTCATGGCCGGCGCAGAGGTCCACGAAGGTCTCGAAGTGATCCGTGATCAGCGTCGCGAAGCGCGGACAGGCGCGGCAGCCGGCCGGCGCCTCCGCCGGGACCACGAAGCGCGACAGGGCCGCGTCGGGGGCGAGTTCGAAGCCCGTCACCTCCAGCGCCACCGGCAGCACGCGGTCGAGGCAGAGGAGGGCGGTCACGCAAGGGATGATGAGGGCGGCGAGATAGCTCTGCGACCACAGCGAGACCAGGGAGCGGCGGTCCGCCTCCGGATAGGCGGCGCCGAAGGCCGCCATCACCGCGTCGAACACCGCGCGGTCGCGCAGGCTGGCGACGGGGCGCCCGGCCCGCGGGTCGGCCGCGAGGGTGATGCGGTTGCCGAAGGTCGCGAGCGACGGCGGCAGGTGGGCGGCGATCTCGGGGATCATGCGGGGACGGGGATCCGGTCCGCCGCGAGGGTGCGCACGATCGCGCCCCGCAGCAGCAGGAAGGCGGCGGCGTAGAAGGGCACCGCGAGGGCGAAGAAGGCCGGCCAGCCGATCGCGCCCGCCACCGCCGGGGCGGCCACGCGCACCGGCATGGCGGCGAAGAAGGCGGCGCCGAACAGCAGGGCGTAGTCGGTGGCGGCGCGCGGCCCCTGCGCCCAGCGGTAGATCATGCTGAAGACCGGCACCCCGAGGGCGCCGCCGGACACGACGGCGAGGATCGTCGCGGCGATGGCGAGATGCGGCGTCCCGCCCGCCGCCGCCGCTCCCATCAGGCATCCGGCGGCGATCATGCCGGCGGCCCCGGTCGTGATGAGCGGAACGGTGCCGAACCGCCGCACGAGGCTGCCCGCCACCGCCGCCATGGCGAGGTTGATGGCCGAGGACAGGCCGCCCGTGACGAGGCCGACCTGGGCCAGCGGCACCTTGAGGTCGAGGAGGACGAGGTTGTTGAAGCCCGACAGCACGGACAGGGCCGCGAAGTAGAGGCCGAGCACGAGGACATGCGTGCCGAGCCCGCGCAGGCGGGCGATCCGGCCGGTGTCGCGCGCCGCGCGCGGCTCCCTGCGGCGCAGCCGCGCCTCCGGGTAGCGCAGGATGGGCAGGAGGCACAGGAGGTTGAGGCCGGCCACGGAGAGCACGGCGGCGCGCCAGCCGATGGATTCGTAGAACCCGACCAACAGCCCCGCCCCGATGATGCCTCCGAGGGAAACGCCGCAGAATTTGGCCGAGGCGACGTAGGGACGGTTCCGATCCGGGACCGTCTCCACGACGAGGGCTTCGAGGGCGACGTCCATGGTCGCGACGCAGAAGCAGGTCGCGATGGCGAGGCCGAACAGCGCGGGAAGCGGCCAGCTCTCCCCGGCGCTCATCACGGCGAGCAGCCCGATCGCGGCCGTCTGCATCACGGCGATCCAGCCGATCCGATGAGGCAGGGGCGGGATGCGGACGCGGTCGACGGCGACCGCCCACAGGAAGGTGAGGCCGACCGGCAGGTTGATGAGCTGCAGGAGGCCGATCTGGGTCAGCTCGACCCCGCGCCCGCGCAGGATCAGCGGCGCGCCGCCGGCCAGGAAGCCGAGCGTCGTGCCGAAGGTCACGGAGAGGCAGAAGAACGGGAGCAGCGCCGCGATCGGGGAGGGCAGGCGGAGACCGGGCATGCGGGCGCGTTCAGCCGTGCCGGCCGGAGCGGTGCCCGCCGATCCGCGGGACCGCGGGCCGGGAGACGTCGGGCATCGCGCGCCGATCAGCCGTCGAGAAGAGCCGCATGACGCCCGCCCTATCTCGATCCGGGGCTGCTTGTCCACGCATCCCGACGATGTCGGGCCGGTGTACGAGGTCGCTATTTAGAATTGCACTAACTATAGACCGCGGATGATCGGGCGCCGTGCTGGAGAATGCGTGCGGTGCGACTTGCGCTGATCGATCCGCAGCCGCGGTGGACGGGGGAATGACGGGAGGGGGAGGGCGGCGCGGTCAATGCGCGGCGGGCTGGACAGGCCCGCCGTGGTGCGGGCGGGGTGCTGGGCCGGCGCTTCGGATCGAATGCGAGGCGCGTCAGGCCCGCGCGCCCGCCATCCGGGCCACCGGCTCGTCGTGCGGCCGGCTGCGCGGGATCCCGATGACGCGGCCCAGATCGTCCGGCCGAGGCAGCCGGGCGTGACACCCCTTCATCACCGCGAGATTGGCCGCGATGTCCTGCGGGAAGGGCGAGACCCGGCGCGTCGCCGCGTTGACGTGCAGCGCCATGTTCTCGGACGAGGCCGCGACCCAGCCCTCCTGCGCGTGGCGGATCTCGGAATAGAAATGCAGCCGCTTCTCGTCGAAATCGATCAGTTGAAGCGTCACCCGCACCCGGTCGTCGGCCGTCAATTCCCGCCGATACCGTACATGGACCTCGGCCGCGAAGAAGGTCGCCCGCCGCTCCACCACGTAGTCGGGTCCCAATCCGACGATGCCGAAGGCTTCATCGACCGCGCGGTCGAAGAGGACATGGTAATAAGCCATGTTCAGATGGCCGTTGTAATCGATCCAGGCCGGTTCGACCCCCATCGTCGAGGAGACGAAAGGAGCGAAGAAGAACACCGAGGCGGGACGCTCGTGTGCCATGGCGGACTCCCGGCAAGCGCGATGCGGTCTCTGGATGACGGGACCTGACGTAGCATGCTCATCCGAAAGGTCTACCCCCTAGGAAGCTGGGCCGCATGACGCAAGAGCGTCCGGCCAAGACTTGACTGTTGTGTTTTCACAACAAAACCGCGAATGCGACATTCCGCCGCAAACGGTGTGACAGGCGGATGAAGGATGCGTAGACCGCGTGACGACAGGAGCCGGGAGAGCCGGCCGCGCCGGGAGGCTTGATCACCATGAACGCACCCAATCCCGCCCCTTTGCGCGAGCGCCCGAGCCCGGAGACCGTGGCCGCCGTGACCGCCGCCCTCGCCGCGCAGTTCGGCAACCGCCTCGTCACGTCGCAGGCGGTGCGCGAGCAGCACGGGAGCACCCTCACCTGGGTGCCGAACCAGCCGCCGGACGCGGTGGTCTTCGCCGAGAGCACCGAGGAGGTGCAGGCCGTGGTGCGGCTCTGCGCCCAGCACCGGGTGCCGGTGGTGGCGTTCGGCACCGGCACCTCCCTCGAAGGGCACGTGAACTGCCCCTATGGCGGCGTGTCGATCGATCTCACCCCGATGAACCGGGTGCTCGCGGTCCACGCGGAGGATCTCGACTGCGTGGTGCAGCCCGGCGTGACCCGCAAGGCGCTGAACGAGCACCTGCGCGATCAGGGGCTGTTCTTCCCCATCGATCCGGGCGCCGACGCCTCCCTCGGCGGCATGGCGGCGACGCGGGCCTCGGGCACCAACGCGGTGCGCTACGGGACCATGAAGGACAACGTGCTGGCGCTCACCGCCGTGCTCCCGAACGGCGAGATCGTCCGCACCGGCTCGCGGGCGCGCAAGTCCTCGGCGGGCTACGACCTGACCCGGCTCCTCGTCGGGTCGGAGGGCACGCTCGGCATCATCACCGAACTGACGCTGCGGCTCTCCGGCATCCCGGAGGCGATCTCCGCCGGCATCTGCCCGTTCCCGACCATCAAGGCGGCCTGCGACGCGGTGATCATGACGATCCAGTCCGGCCTGCCGGTGGCGCGGATCGAACTCCTCGACGAGGTTCAGGTCGCGGCCTGCAACGCCTATTCGAAGCTGACCCTGCCCGAGACGCCGATGCTCCTCGTGGAGTTCCACGGTTCGGAAGCCGGCGTCGCCGAGCAGGCGGAGCGTTTCGGCGAGATCGCCGCGGAGTTCGGCGGCGGGCCCTACGAGTGGGCGACCCAGGCCGAGGACCGCTCGCGCCTCTGGCAGGCGCGCCACGACGTCTACTGGGCGGCCTGCGGCCTGCGGCCGGGCGCCAAGGTGATCGCCACGGATGTCTGCGTGCCGATCTCGCGGCTCGCCGAGTGCGTGGACGAGACCAAGCGCGACATCGTCGCGAACGGCATCCTCGGGCCGATCGCCGGCCACGTGGGCGACGGCAACTTCCATACCTCGCTGCTCGTGATGATGGACGACGCCGACGAGATCGCCCGCGTCACCGCCTTCATCGAGCGGCTCGTCGCGCGGGCCATCGCCATGGAGGGCACCTGCACGGGCGAGCACGGCATCGGCCAGAAGAAGATGCGCTTCATGGAGATCGAGCACGGCCCGGCCGCGCTGGCGATGATGCGCGGCCTCAAGCGGACCATCGATCCGGACAACATCATGAACCCGGGCAAGGTGCTGCCGGTCTGATACGGTTTCCGGACGATCACTTTCGGAAACCGGATCACGAGCCCGCGCGGCGCCTGAGCGAGGCCGGTTTCCGCATCGCGAAGCGATCATCCGGAAACCGTATGACCGCGCGGCGTCGGATGTCGTGATCGGATCCGATGCCTTGGCGCGTCGCGGGCTTCCCGCGACACGCCGCCTCGCGCCGGCCGCCGCTCCTCAGGACGGCGCGTGCAGCGTCAGCACCCGCGCCGAGCGCTCGCCCGCGGATGCGTCGCGCCCGCGCCGGCAATCCGACACCGCGGCCCGGGCGGCATCCACCGCCAGGATCAGCGCGCTCATGGTGCGGATGTCGGTGGCGTGCGAGCGCGCATGGTGGACCACGTCGATCACGAGGCTGTCGATCTCGATGGCGAGCGCGTCGAGGGCGGCCGGATCGGAGGCCGCGCGCGCCTCCGACAGGATGGAGAGCAGCCGGTCGAGCACCGCGTCGATGCGCGCGCGCTTCTCGCGGGCGAACCGCTGGCCGAGCCAAGCGCCCGCCGAGCCGAGTCCGCCGCCGAAGAAGGCGACGAGGTAGATCCAGTCCTCGTAGCGCTGCAGGAAGGTCTGCTGCTCGCGCTCGAAATAGTCCACGGCGCCCGGATGGTTGGGCAGGCGGGCGCTGGTCGCCGCCACCGAGCTGTCGAAATCCGGCGCCTTCATCAGGTTGGCGGTGGTGGTGCGGGCGGCGAGCCGCGAGCGCAGCTCGAACAGGTGCTGGGTCACCCGCGCGGCGGTGTCGCGGTCGAGGGAGGCGCGGGCCATCAGCCGGTAGGAGGCGCCGACCGTGCGCACGTCCTCCTCGGGGCGCTTGGGCCGCCCGCCGAAGGTGCCGGCCGGGATCGTGATGGCCTGGAGTTCGGGCAGGCGCTGGATGATGGCCTCGCCGTCCGGCACGGCCACCAGGCTGGCGCTCCGGTCGGGGGCGGCGGCCTCGACGGCCCGGACCACGTGCGAGGCCCGGCGCGAGGAAGGCGCGGCGATCACCGCCACCGCGTCGATCCGCCCGCCCGCCAGGGCGGCGGTGACCTCCTCCGCGCGCAGGGGCACGAGGGCCACCGTTCCGGGCGTCCCGGCCCGCTCCGGCGGCGCCTGGGCGAGGTCGTAATAGGTCAGGAGGCTCGTCACGAAGGGCTGGTCGGCTCCGTGATGGGCGACGAGGCCGAGGCGCTTGCCCGTGAGTTCGGGAAAGGTGGCGATCCCGGCCGGACCCGGCGCCGCGACGAGCAGCGCCTCGTCCTGCAGGATCGCGAGGGTGAGCCCGTTCTCGGGCAGCCGCACGTCGGGGCGCACCACCGCCAGATCGGCCCGGCCCGCCTGCAAGGCCGCGGCGCTGTCGCGCACGTCGTCGAACGGAACGACCTTCAGGCGTATATCCTCCTGGCCGCGGGCGAGGGCGTCGGCGTAGGCCTCCATCAGCCGGGCCTCGACCCCGTCGCGCGGGCCCACCGCCACCCGGAGGGTGGTGGGACGCGTGAGCGCGAAGACGAGGGCCGCCAGCCCGAGGAGCAGCAATCCGCCGGCCAGCAGAAAGGTATCGCGCCTGTGAAAGATCGTCGGCATCACGCCTCGTCCCGGGCAAGGACCTCAACGGCCGAGGGCACCCCACCGATCCCGGCGGGCCGCGAGGATGCCGAGCGGGATGGCGGAATCACGGCGCGCCCGATCAGCGCGGCCTCCCTGGAACGCTCCGCCCTCGCCTATCTCGAACGCTACGGCGCCTCCACCGAGATGCTGCGGCGGGTGCTGCGGCGGCGCGTCGCCGCCCGCTGCCGCCTGCGCGGCGAGGATCCGGCCGACTTCGCCGCCCTGGTGGAGGAGGTGGTCGCCAAGGCCGGCCGGGCCGGGCTCGTGAGCGACACCGCCTTCGCGGATGCCAAGGTGCGCAGCCTGCGCCGCCGCGGCGGCTCGGCCCGGGCGATCCACGCCAAGCTCGCGGCGAAGGGCGTCGACCGCGAGACCGTGCAGGCGGCGCTCGCCGCCCACGAGACCGACGGGCCCGCCGACCAGGAGGACGAGGCGGCGGCGGCCCGGGCCTATGCGCGCCGCCGCCGCCTCGGCCCCTGGCGCCGGGCCGGGAACCGGGCGGAGGCGCGGGCGCGGGATCTGGCCTCCATGGCCCGGGCGGGCTTCGCCCCCGCGCTCGCGCGGCGGGTGATCGACGGGGAGGAGCCCGATCCCGACGCGCCGCTCTGATACGGTTTCCGGAAGATCACTTTCGGAAACCGTATCACGAGCCCGCGCGGCGCCTGAGCGAGGCCGGTTTCCGCATCGCGAAGCGATCATTCGGAAACCGTATGACATCGTCGATGCGCCGCGCTTGCATGCGCCGAACCGGCCTCTCCCGCGGGGGCGCATCCTTGAGCCCCGCGAGCCGGCGCGTTCAGAGCGGCCGGGCGCGCAGGATCGCGGTGCGCACCGCGTTGCGGCGGGCCCGCCCGATGATCGCCTCGTCCGCCACGTCGATCCGGATGCCGCGGGCGATCCCCCGCGGGCCCGGCGTCGGGGGCTCGGTCCTCGTCATCGGCTCTCCCGGATGGTCGGCCCCGGCCGCGAGGGCCAGCCGATCCGGAGCTGCCCGATCCGCGTCGCGGCAGGATTGCGTGACCGTTGCAGACCGTCCGTCACGGCCGCCCGGGGGCGTCACCGGCCCATGTTGCGGAAGACGCATTCCCGGCCGGTATCCTCGTAGCCGCCGGGGCAGGTGCGGACGCAGGCGCCCGCCGCCACCTTGTAGCCCGGCGGGCAGGAGGAGGCCTGGGCCAACGCGGCGCTGCGCAGGCCGCCGAGGCCGGCCAAGGCGACGAGGACGAGGGTGACGAGAGCGACAGCGCAGCGCAGACCAACGATCATCGGGCTCACCGTACGGCGTCCGCCGGGCCGCGGCGCAGCCCCGGGCGGGTCCCTCCCCCGTTCCCATCCCCGGCTCGGCAGAACGGCATCGGGCATTCGCCGAGCCGCGGGGCGGCTTCCACGCCGGGCCCGGGCCCGACGAGCGCGGCCGCGCCGTCTTTGCCTTGGCATTTAGGGCCGGCCACGCCCGCGTCCACGCGGGAGCCGGCCCGGATCTATATCCGGCGCCCGCCGACCGCCCGATAGGGCCGCAGCCGTGCCTTCAGGATCTCGCGGCCGCCGACCTGCCGGCCGTCCCGGCTCTCGCGCGCGGTGCGCCCGTCCTGTCCGCCCAGGCGCTCGGCCGCGGCGAGCGGGACGATGGCGAGCCCGGCCGCCGCGAGCGCGTCGCCGTAGGCCCCGATCGCCGCCCGCGCGAATTCCTCCGCCTCACGGTCTCCGACGCCGTAGGGTACATCGAGCTGGCCATCCTGATGCCGGATCGCCGCCGCCACGAGGCTGGTGATGACAGAGCTCATTCTCACCTCACCCGAACTGGCCGATCGCGATGGGCGGAACGGGCCACGCCGCCGCGGGATCAGTCGGTGCGGCAGCACACATCGGTCGAGGGAACCAAAATCACCGGGGCGCGTCTCAGGCCCCCGCCCCGCTGCGCTTCGCGGCCATCACTGCGCGGACCGGGAAGGTGAGCACCCGCAGGACGCTGCTGACCAGAAGGACAACGATGATCGGAAGAATCGCCAGAGATACACTCATCACGCGCATGGCCCGCCTCCTGCCATATGCCGTATCGTCATCGATGCGGCGGTGCCGATGCGGCCGGACAAACGTGGCGAGACTGAGGTCGATCGCGCCGGAAAGCGGGATAATCAGTCCGCTCCCGGCCCCACGCCGCTTGCCGCCCGCAGGATGACGGGCGATCCGCCCCCTTGCGGGCCGCATCCTGAGAGCCGTCCGCCGGTATTGGCTCGCCCCTTGTCTCGGCGGGTACTCGGCAGGCGCAGGACAAGGCGATGGGCTGCCGACTCTATCACGCCGCCCGCAAACACGACGCCGAGAAGATCGACCCGCGATGTCATCGGAAACCTGCACCGGCCAGAACAATGCAGATGTGTCGCCTGCCTCCTCGGCCGGACCAAGCAGGGCGAGCGTCGAGGCGACCGGCGGGCGGGATCCATCAAGGTCGGCGCATCGGCACACGATGCGCCGCGACCGGCGCGGACTTTCACTCTGCGAACCCGCTTAACAAATGTCACCGACATAATTCTCATCTGAACTCTCAAATCATAGCAAATAATCAGTTAAAATGGCTTTTCCGTACGGTCATTTTTGCCCATCACGATTTCTGTCTACAAATCAATCCAGAACAATTGCGGGAAGCGGACGGCGTGCTAAGGTCACGACAATATGTAAGGAGCTGATCTCGCGACCGAATCCACCGATTGCAATGGTACGAGGAAGATCAATTCGATGGCCCGGGCCGGCCGCAGCACGGAAAGGGCCGGGACCGGGCCCGGGGTCCATGCGCTCGATTGCCGCTGCACATGGAACGGGTGCCGCTTGCCGCAATGGCAGGCGGACCGCGTCCGCTGGGACGGGCGCGGCGCCGAACGAGAGACGACAAGAACAGGGAGGCGACGCCATGCCGGAGGATCTGCACACCTCACGCAGCCTGAGTATCATTCGTGCGGCCTGCGCGGCGCTGGCCCTATCCGCCACCGTGCTCGCGGATCCATCGGCGGCGCAAGGCCCGTCCGAGGCCGCCGGCGGATCGGCCGCCTCCCCGAAATCCGGGTCGCTGGCAAACCAGAGCCCGACACCGGCGACGATCCGGATCCCGAACGGCGAGCGCATCGTCCTCCCGATGAACGCCGCCTCCACCCGGGACCGCACCTTCCGGTCGGTCTACGTGGTCGGCCTGCCGCCCGGATCCGTCGTGTCGGACTCGACCCATGACGCGACCGTCACCAGCGACACCCGTACGCTCGACGTCACCAGCTGGAATCTCGACGGCATCTCGCTGCGGCTGCCCGCCGACATCGGCTCGCGCTCGCCGGATCCGATCATCACGAGCATCGTCGCCGTGCTGCCGCGCTCCGAGTCGGGCGGCTCGATCCGGACCGAGACGCTCGCAACGGCCGTCATCATCCCGGAAATCGCGTCCCCGCCCGACGCCGTCGAGGGGCGGCCCGCGGCGCGCAACGAGCCCCCGCCGGCGGCGGTCGAGCCGCAGCGGACCGTCACCAGGGATGCCGGAGCCAAGGACGCGAGCGCCAAGGACACCGGCATCAAGGACACCGGCATCAAGGACACGGCCAAGACCCGGGACGCGGGCAAGGATGCCGACAAGGCCGCGACCGCGCCCGTGGACAAGACGTGGCTCGATCCGAAGGCCGCGGCGGCTTCCCGCCCGGCCGAGCCGCGGCCGGTGAGCACGGAGCCGCCGCGGCCCGTGGCCGGCGGCGCAGCCGCTCCCGCGGTGCCCGCGCGTGCGGTCCTCCCGGCCCGGGCCGGCCCGGAGGCGGCGCCGGCCGATCCGTCCAGGACGGCCGCACCCAAGACGGCGGCGCCCAAGACGGCGGAGCCCAAGACGGCGGCGCCCACGATGACGCGCGGCCCGGACGAGAACGGCCTTGCGCCGCTGCTCGTCCGGAGGGCGGAGCAGGCGTTGCAGCTCGGGAACGTGAGCGGCGCGCGCCTTCTGCTGCAGCGTGCCGTCGCCCTCGGTCATGCCGAGGCCGGGACGCTGCTGGCGCGGACCTACGACGCGGCCTTCCTGCAATCGCTCGGCGCGCGCGGGCTGAAGGCGGATCCCGAACGCGCGCGGGCTGATCAGGGCGTCCAGCGGCAGGCGACGTCCGTGCGCTGAGCGGCGTTCGCCGCAGCGGCCTCCGGCCCGTCGGCGACACCGATGCGGAATCGATGATCCAGGCAGAACCGCCCGACGCGGTCCTGCCCGGCAAGATCACAGGGAGGACATCATGATCAGGACGCGCGTCACCATCCTCGCGGCCGCGTTGCTCTGGTGTGCCGGCCTCGGCAGCGCCGTCTCGGCCCCCACCGCGCGCGAGATCCGGCCCGGCCATGACGGCGAGACGGTCGAGAGCGAGGCCGCGCTCAGCGAGCAGATGAACAGCACCACGGTCTCCATCATGACCGGGACGCCGGGCGGCACGTATTTCCGCGTCGGTGCGGATCTGGCCTTCGTGCTCGACGACGACACCAAGCTGCGCGTCCTTCCCATCCTCGGCAAGGGCGCCGGCCAGAACGCCTACGACCTGCGCTTCCTCCGGGGCGTCGACCTCGCCTTCCTGCGCACCGACACGCTGGACCAGCTCCGGCAGGACAAGCGGCTCGCCCGGATCGAGACCCACATCCAGTACATCGCCAAGCTGTTCGACGACGAACTGCACATCATCGGGCCGACGCGCATCACGGATGCGCAGCAGCTCGCGGGCAAGCGCGTGACCTTCGACGTGAAGGGCAGCGGCACCGATTACAGCGGCCGGGCCATGTTCCGGAACCTCGGGATCACGGTCCAGGCCATCAACGTCGACCAGCCGACCGCCCTCACCATGCTGCGCAAGGGCGAGGTGGACGCCGTCGTCTCGGTGGCGGCCAAGCCGGTCGCGGTGGTGGCGGGCTTCGACCCCGCCGACCAGTTCCACCTCATTCCCGTCAAGTTCACGGAATCGATCCAGGACGCCTATGCGCCGGCCTCTCTCGACCGGAACGACTATCCGAAGCTCGTCAAGGAGGGGACGCAGGTCGAGACCCTGGCCGTCGGCACGGTGCTCGGAGTCTACAACCATCCGAAGGGGTCCTTCCGCTACAAGAAGATCTCCCGGTTCGTGGAGGCGTTCTTCGGCCGATTCGACGAATTCCTCGCTCCGCAGCGGCACCCGAAGTGGCGCGACGTCAACCTGGCGGCGGGGGTCTCCGGCTGGACGCGCTTCCGGCCCGCCCAGGACTGGCTCGACAGCCACCGCGAGCCCCAGGCCGCCGCGCCCCCGGACCTCGCGCAGTTCCTGAACGAGCAGCAGCCCGGCGCCGCGACCGACAAGGACGAGCTGTATCGCGCCTATCTCAAGTGGCGCAGCAACCGCCGGACCACGACGGGCCGGCTGTAGGCTCCGGGGGGCGGCGCGTTATTCGGATCAAGAGAACAAACATCCGATCATATGATAAGCACGTCAGATCCCAGTGACGGTATCCACTGCCAGGCCTCATCTCAGGATGAGGCCTGGGGTGGGACGAAAGGTTTGCTGGGAACCCTCAAACAGGCTCTCATACGGTTTCCGGATGATCGCTTCGCGATGCGGAAACCGGCCTCGCTCAGGCGCCGCGCGGGCTCGTGATACGGTTTCCGAAAGTGATCTTCCGGAAACCGTATCACGCCGCCCGGCTCTCGAAATCGATCCGCGGGTCGATCCAGCTGTAGGTGAGGTCCGAGATCAGGTTCACCACCAACCCCACCAGCGAGAAAATGTAGAGATTGGCGAACACCACCGGGTAGTCGCGGTTCACGATCGATTCGAAGGAGAGCAGGCCGAGCCCGTCGAGGGAGAAGATGGTCTCGATGAGGAGCGAGCCGGCGAAGAAGGCCGAGATGAAGGCCCCGGGAAAGCCCGCCACCACGATCAGCATCGCGTTGCGGAAGACGTGCCCGTAGAGCACCTGGCTCTCGGACAGGCCCTTCATGCGCGCGGTCAGCACGTATTGCTTGCGGATCTCGTCGAGGAACGAGTTCTTGGTGAGCAGCGTCGAGGTCGCGAAGGCGCCGAGCGCCATCGAGATGATCGGCAGCGTGATGTGCCAGACATAGTCCGTCACCTTCTGCCAGAGCGGGAAGGTCTCCCAGCCCTCGCTGGTCAGGCCCCGCAGCGGGAAGATCTGCAGGAAGGAGCCGCCCGCGAACAGCACGATCAGCAGGATCGCGAACAGGAAGCCCGGAATCGCGTAGCCCACGATGACCACGCCCGAGGTCCAGGCGTCGAAGGGCGAGCCGTCCCGCACCGCCTTGCGGATCCCCAGCGGGATCGAGACCGCGTAGGAGATCAGCGTCATCCAGAGGCCGAGCGTGATCGAGACCGGCAGCTTCTCGCGGATGAGCTGCAGCACCGACACGTCGCGGAAGTAGCTCTTGCCGAAATCGAAGCGGGCATAGTCCCACAGCATCTTGGCGAAGCGCTCGGGCGCCGGCCGGTCGAACCCGAACTGCTCCTCCAGGCGCTTGATGAAGGCGGGATCGAGCCCCTGCGCGCCGCGGTAGCGGGAGCTGCCCTCGCCCCCGCCGCCCCGCGGCGCGGCGGCGCCGCCGCCGAGGTCGCCCGAGCCGCCGGTGACCCGGGACATCGTGCTCTGGCCCTGGAGCTGCGCGATCACCCGCTCCACCGGTCCGCCCGGCGCGAACTGCACGATCACGAAGGAGATCAGCATGATCCCGAACAGGGTCGGGATCATCAGGAGCAGGCGGCGGAGGATGTAGCTGGCCATGCGTCACCCGCGTCCGATCCGCCGCGCCCGGCCGGCGTCGTGCCACCACAGGGCGGGCGCGCCCAGCCCGTATTTCGGCAGCTCCGCCGGGCGGCCATAGACATCCCAATGGGCGAGGCGGTGGGAGGCGGAGTACCACATCGGCACCCAGTAGCGCCCCACCCGCAGGCAGCGGTCGAGGGCCCGGCAGGCCGTGACCAGCTCCGCCCGGCTCGCCGCGTTGGCGACCCGATCGAGCATCGCGTCCACCGCCGGATCGGCGATGCCCGCGAGGTTCGGCGAGCCGGGCAGGGTGGCGCTGCGGCTCGCATAGACCTCGCGCAGGTCCGCGCCCGGCGTCAGCGATCCGCCGAAGCGCCGCGACACCACGTCGAAGTCGAAGCCGTCCACCCGCGCTTGATACTGGGCCGAATCGACGATCCGCGCCGTCGCCCGGATGCCGAGCAACCCCAGATTCTTGATGAAGGGCTGCACCACCGGCTGGAAGATCGGGTCGGAATCGAGGAACTCGAAGGCGAGGGGCTGCCCGCCCGGCAGCCGCAGCTGGTTGCCCTCGCGGGTGCAGCCGGCCTCGCGCAGGAGCGCGTCGGCCCGGCGCAGGAGGGCGCGATCCTGGCCCGAGCCGTCCGAGCGCGGCGGCGAGAAGGGCTCGCCGAACACCTCGTCCGGCACCCGGCCGCGGAAGGGTTCGAGCAGGGCGAGTTCCTCGGGACCGGGCGGGCCCTCCGCCTTCAGGTCCGAATTCTCGAAATAGGAGGCGGTGCGGCGGTAGGCGCCGTACATCAGGTTCTGGTTCGACCACTCGAAGTCGAAGGCGAGCCCGATCGCCTCGCGGATGCGCGGATCCTTGAAGGCGGGCCGGCGCGTGTTGAGCCACCAGCCCTGCGTACCGGAGGGGGTGGCGTCCGGCACGGTCTCGCGCTTGACCCGGCCCTCCTGCGCGGCCGGGAAGCCGTAGCCCGTGGCCCAGACCCGGGCGGTGAACTCCTCCCGCCACGTGAAGGCCCCGGCCTTGAACGCCTCGAAGGCGACGTCGCGGTCGCGGAAATACTCGTAGCGGATCTCGTCGAAGTTGTTCTGGCCGACGGTCACCGGCAGGTCGGCGGCCCAGTAGTCGCGCACCCGCTCGAAGGCGATGAAACGGCCCACCTCGAAGCGGGCGACCTGATAGGGGCCGGAGCCGAGCGGCGCCTCCAGGGTCGAGGCCTCGAAATCGCGCGTGCGGTAGTAAGCCTCCGACAGGATCGGCAGCCCGGCGACGATGAGGGGCATGTCGCGGCCGCGGCCCGGCGCGAAGCGGACCACCACGGCCTCGTCCCCGTCCGGCGCCGCATCCTCCACCTCCCGCAGCACCTGGGAGATGGTCGGATGGCCCTTCTCCTTCAGGATGCGGATCGAGAAGGCGACGTCCCGGGCGGTGAGGCGCGAGCCGTCGTGGAAGCGCGCCTGCGGGCGCAGGCCGAAGCGATAGGCGAGGCCGTCCGCGCTCGCCCGCACCGAGCGCGCGACGAGGCCGTAGAGGGCGTCGGGCTCGTCGAGGGCGCGCACCATCAGGCTGTCGAAGGTCAGCGGCATCCCGGCCGCGCCGCTGCCCTTCAGCACGAAGATGTTGAGGGTGTTGAAGGTCTCGAAATTCTGGTTGCCCGTGGTGCTGGCGATCTGCGCCGAGAAGGTGCCGCCGCGCGGCGCCATCGGCTCGACGTAGTCGAAGTGCGGGAACCCGGCGGGGTATTTCAGGTCGCCGAAGCTCGACAGGCCGTGGCGCTCCTCCCCGAATGCGCCCGGCGCGGCGGGGGAGGTCTGCGCCCGCACCGCGCCCGGGAGGGTCCCCGAGAGGGCGCTGCCGGCCGCGAGGCGCAGCAGCGAGCGACGCGTCGCGCCCATCGGGCCACCCCCGTTCATCGGGCCACCCCCGTCTTTCATCGGGCTACCCCCGTCTTGGCCGCCAGGGTCTGGTCGTACCACCAGGTCCAGGGGAAGCCCGAGCCGGCGTAGCGCGGCAGGGTCGCGGGCCGCGCGAAGCGGTTCCAGCGCAGCTCCCGCGTCACGTCCGAGGTCCATTGCGGCACCACGTAATCATGGGCGAGGAGCACCCGGTCGAGGGCCCGGGTCGCCGCGACGAGTTCCTCGCGGTCGCTCGCGAAGATCACCTTGTCGATCAGCGCGTCGACCCCCGGATCCTTGATGCCCGCGAGGTTGCGCGAACCGGGCCGGTCCGCCGCCTCCGAGCCCCAGTAGTTGCGCTGCTCGTTGCCGGGCGAGAGCGACTGGGCCCAGTTGCTGAGCGCCAGGGCGTCGAAGTCGAAATTGCGCACGAGGTTGGCGTACTGGGCCGGGTCGACGACCCGCAGCGAGACGCCGATGCCGAGCCGTTCGAGCTGCGGCTTGTAGGTCAGCACCACCCGCTCGGCGGAATTGTCGGAGCCCAGGAACTCGATGGTGAGCGGCGTTCCGGTCGCCGCCTGCACCATCTTGCCGTCGCGCTGCACGTAGCCCGCCTCCTGGAGCAGGCGCACCGCCTCGCGCAGGTTCGTGCGCCGCGCCTCGGGCGTGCCGTTGACCGGGTTGCGGTAGGGCTCGGTGAAGACCGAGGCCGGGATCTTGTCCTTCACGCTCTCCAGGATCGCGCGCTCGCGGCCCTCCGGCAGGCCCGAGGAGGCCAGCTCGGTCCCGAAGAAGTAGGAATCGATCCGCTTGTAGAGTCCGTAGAACAGGGTGCGGTTCATCTCCTCGAAGTCGAAGGCGAAGTTGAGCGCCTTGCGTACCCGTGGATCCGCGAATTTCTGGCGGCGCAGGTTGAGGGTGAAGCACTGCATGATGCCACGGCCGCGGGCAGGAAACTCCTCCTTGATCAGCCGCCCCTCGCGCACGGCCGGGAAATTGTCGTAGGCGGTGGCCCATTCGCGGGCGATGTTCTCGGGCATCCAGTCGAACTGATCGGCCTTCAGGCCCTGGCGCAGCACCGTCGGATCGCGGAAATACTCGATCCGCAGGGTGTCGAAGTTGTAGCGTCCCTTGTTGATCGGGACGTCGCGGCCCCAATAGTCCTGCACCCGCTCGTAGATCGCGGTGCGGCCGGGCTCGATCTTCGCCAGCCGATAGGGCCCGGAGCCGAGCGGGATCTCCAGGGTCGTCTCGGTCGGGTTGCGTTGCCGGCCGGACGCGTCCCTGCCTTCCCACCAGTGCTTGGGCAGGACCGGGAACTGGCTGACGATCTGCGGCAGCTCCCGGTTGCCGGTGCTGGCGAAGGTGAAGGTGACCTCGCGCTCGCCGGTCTTCTCGGCCCGGACCACGTCCTTGTAGTAGAAATTGTACTGCGGGTTGTTGGCCTTCAGCAGGTCGAAGGAGAACACCACGTCCTCGGGCGTGATCGGCACGCCGTCGTGCCACCTCGCCTCCCGGCGCAGGCGGTAGGTCGCGCTGCCGAGGTCGTCGGCCACCCGCACGCCCTCGGCGAGGAGCCCGTAGCTGGTGGAGGCCTCGTCGAGGGACTCCGTCATCAGCGTATCGTAGATGAGCGGGAGTTCGTCCTCGAGGTCGCCCTTCACGCCCGCCACGACGAGGTTGAGGCTGTCGAAGGATCCCTGCATGCCGAGCCGCAGCAGGCCGCCCTTGGGGGCGTCGGGGTTGACGTAACCGAAATGCGTGACGTCGGCCGGATAATGCGGCGTGCCGAGCAGGGAGAGGCCGTGGCGCCAGGGCCCCTCCGCGGCGGTGGCGGGGAGCGTCGTGAGGCAGACGAGAGCGAGCGCGGCGAGGCGGCGTGCGATCACGCGGGGGGATCCTCCGGCTTGGAGGCCCGGGCGCTTGAGGCCGGGCCAGGGTTTGCCCCGGTTCCGGGGCCGCCCCTGTTCTTTAAGTCCCGCACCTCCCCCGCGCCACCCGCCCGATGCGCGCAGACCGCCTCCGGGGGCCCCGAATCGAGAAGGCCGGGCGAGAGCCCGGCCTTCATCGTCCTGCGCGTCCCGGCCGCCCTTCAGGGCTTGGGGAACTCCACCGGCTGGTCGGAGAGGGTCTTCAGGTAGGCCAGGATGTCGGCCCGCTCCGCGCCCGAGGGCACGCCCGCGAAGGCCATGATCGTGCCCTGCACGAAGCCCTTCGGCGCGTGGATGAAATGGTCGAGGTCCTCGTAGGTCCACGAGCCGCCCTTGGCCTTCATGGCGGCCGAGTAGTTGAAGCCCTCGTGGCTGGCCTTCGGCCGGCCGACGACGCCCCAGAGGTCCGGGCCGACCTTGTTCGGGCCGCCCTTCTCGAAGCTGTGGCAGGCCGAGCACTTCTTGGCCGCGTTCTGGCCCTTGGCGGCGTCGGCGCTCGCGAGGCGCACCGGGAGGGGCTCCTCCTTGGCGGCTTCCGCGCCGCCGCCCGCCGCGGCCGCTTCGGCCACGGGCAGGGGGAAGCCGCGATCGCCCGCCGGCTTCGGCTTGTAGATCAGCTCGGCGAGGAAGCCCGTGCCCATCGCGAACAACAGCGTGCCGAGCACGGCACCGGCGACCTTGTTAAGCTCGAAGGAATCCATGTCTCGGCAGCTCCGGTGCTCGAATGAGCAGGGCCTCGTCGGCGGTTGGGGGTGATCGGGACGGCCAAGTTTGGCCGCGCGCACGAGAACAACACGGGCCGGTGCTTAGCCGTTCTCCCGCGCCGTTGACAATGGCTCCAGACAACGTCGGTTGGTCGCAGAGGGTTCGGAAGCCGCAGGCTCCTGGGGACAGCCATGCGCCGGACCGGGGATCGCGGCGGTGGCGGGAGGGGCCGGAAATGCTCTATGCAGCGGGTCGGCCCGCAACCGGCCCCGATTCCGCGTCCCCCGATCCGACTCCCCTGCCATGTCCGATCCCCTGATCCTGATTCCCGCCCGCCTCGGCGCCACCCGCCTGCCGAACAAGCCGCTGGCGGATATCTGCGGCGAGCCGATGATCGTGCATGTCTGGCGCCGCGCGATCGAGGCGGGCCTCGGGCCCGTCGTCGTCTGCACCGACGCGCCGGCGGTGATGGAGGCGGTGGAGGCGGTCGGTGGCCTCGCCGTGCTGACCCGGCCCGATCACCCCTCCGGCTCCGACCGCCTCGCCGAGGCCCTCGCCATCATCGATCCGGAGGGCCGCCACGACGTGGTGGTGAACCTGCAGGGGGACCTGCCGACCATCGATCCCGGCATCGTCGCTTCGGCCGTCACGCCGCTCGCCGACAAGGCGGTGGACATCGCTACCCTCTGCGCCGCGATCACCCGCGAGGAGGAGCGCACCGAATCGAGCGTCGTGAAGCTCGTGGGCTCGCCGCTCTCGCCGACGCGGCTGCGCGCCCTCTACTTCACCCGCGCCACCGCCCCCTGGGGGGAGGGGCCGCTCTACCATCACATCGGCCTCTACGCCTATCGCCGCCGGGCCCTCGAACGCTTCGTCGCCCTGAGCCCGAGCCCGCTCGAGACGCGCGAGAAGCTGGAGCAGCTGCGCGCCCTCGAAGCGGGCATGCGCATCGACGCGATCCTCGTCGACGACGTGCCCCTCGGCGTCGACACCCCCCACGACCTCGACCGTGCCCGCGCCGTGATGGCGGCGCGGCGCCTCAACTGAAGGCCCGTTCCCCTCCCGATGACCAGTTCCTCCCGATGACCAGGACGATCTCCTACCAGGGCGAGCCCGGCGCGAACTCGCACATCATCATCGCCGAAGCCTATCCGGACTGGACGCCGCTGCCCTGCGCCACCTTCGAGGACGCGCTGACCGCGGTCTCGGACGGCAGCGCCGATCTCGGCATGATCCCGATCGAGAACTCGATCGCGGGCCGCGTCGCCGACATCCATCACATGCTGCCGGCCTCGGGGCTGCACATCGTCGGCGAGCAGTTCCTGCCGATCCGCTTCCAGCTCATGGCGCTGCCGGAGGCCGATCCGGACAAGATCCGCACGGTCTACAGCCACGTCCACGCCCTCGGGCAGTGCCGCAAGGTGATCCGCCGGCGCGGGCTCAAGGCCATCGTGACCGGCGACACGGCGGGCTCCGCCCGCGAGGTGGCCCAGAGCGGCGACCCGACCCGCGCCAGCCTCTCGCCGCGCCTCGCCGCCGAGATCTACGGCCTCAAGATCATCGAGGAGGATGTCGAGGACGAGGCCCACAACACCACCCGCTTCGTGGTGCTCGCCCGCGAGCCCGCCCCGCCGCCCCCCGAGAGCGGGCCCACGGTGACGAGCTTCGTGTTCCGGGTCCGCAACATCCCGGCGGCGCTCTACAAGGCGCTGGGCGGCTTCGCGACGAACGGCGTCAACATGACCAAGCTCGAGAGCTACATGGTCGAGGGCCAGTTCACCGCGACGCAGTTCTACGCCGAGGTGGACGGCCATCCCGAGGAGGCGCCCCTGCGCCGCGCCCTCGACGAATTGTCGTTCTTCTCGCGGGAGTTGCGCATCATCGGCACCTACCCGGCCCACCCGTTCCGCGAGAGCACCCGGCCGCTGGCGGAGTGAGGGGGCTCGACGCCGTCCCGGCGGCGGGCGATGATCGCTGAAACCGGATTCCCCGTCCGGGTGGATTCAGGGCTTCACGCACCGCGCCGTCGGCATGCCCTCTCCCCGCCAGCGGGGCGAGGCGGCGTCCTGGCGTCGTCCGGCGACGCGATGGCCTCGAGCCCGCTCCGGGGAGGGGAGACCATGCCCGTGCATCTGCCGTCCAGGACCATCCCGATCGCATGAGCCCGACCGACGCCCTGTTCGCCGCGGCCCTGGCCGTGCAGGCCCGCGCCCACGCGCCCTATTCGCGCTTCCGGGTCGGCGCGGCCCTGCGCGACGAGACCGGCGCCATCCATGCGGGCTGCAACGTCGAGAACGCGGCCTATCCGGTCGGCACCTGCGCGGAGGCGGGAGCCATCGCCGCCATGGTGGCGGCGGGCGGGCGGCGCATCGCCGCGATCCTCGTCCTCGGCGACGGGGAGGCGCTCGTCACGCCCTGCGGCGCCTGCCGCCAGCGCATCCGTGAATTCGCCGCGCCCGGCACCACCATCCAGGTGGCGGGGCCCGAGGGCCTGCGCCGCAGCTTCACGCTGGAGGAGCTGCTGCCGGCCTCCTTCGGCCCGGACAATCTCGGGCCCGCCGCGTGATCCCGGCGGATCCCCGCATCGCTGCCGCCGCCGCGCTGCTGCGCGCCCGCGGCTTCGGCGGCCCCTTCGCGCTCGCCATCGTCGCGGGCACCGGCCTCGGGCCGCTCGCGGATCTGATCGAGGCGCCCCGGACGCTGCCCTACGCGGAGATCCCGCATTTCCCGCTCTCCGGCGTTTCGGGCCATGCCGGGCAGCTCGTCGCGGGCACCCTCGCGGGCCGGCCGGTCCTGCTGTTCCAGGGCCGGGTCCATCCTTACGAGCGGGGCGAGGCCGCCGCCATGCGGGTGCCGCTCGGCGTCCTCGCCGCCCTCGGCGCGCCGCCGCTCCTCCTCACCAACGCGGCCGGCTCCCTGCGCGACGGGGCGGGACCCGGCGCGCTCGCGCTGATCACCGACCATCTCAACCTCGCGGGCATGAACCCGCTGATCGGCGAGCCCTCCGACGCGCGCTTCGTGCCGATGGTCGATGCCTACGATCCCGCCCTGCGCGCCGGCCTGGCACGGGCCGCGGCGGCGGCCGGGCTCGCCCTGCCGGCGGGCGTCTACGCGTGGTTCTCCGGCCCGAGCTTCGAGACGCCGGCCGAGATCCGCATGGCGGGCCGGCTCGGGGCCGACTTCGTCGGCATGTCGACGGTGCCGGAGGTGATCCTGGCCCGGTTCCACGGGCTGCGCGTCGCGGCCCTCTCCATCGTCACCAACCACGCCGCCGGGTTCGACGGCGGCGCGCCGGACCACGCGGAGACGAAGCGGGTCGCCGCCGCGGCCGCCGCGGATCTCGGCCGGCTCCTCGCCGCGTGGCTCGCCGGCCCGGACTTCCCGTGATGTCCGGCATGGTCCGGCCCGGGGCGAGCGGGCTCCTCGGCGCACTGACGCGCACCCTCTCGGGAGACACGTGATGCGGCTGCCGCAGGAAATCATCCGCACCAAGCGCGACGGGGGCACGCTCGAACCCGCGGAGATCGCCGATTTCATCGCCGGCCTCACGGAGGGGCGCGTCACCGAGGGGCAGGCGGCGGCCTTCGCCATGGCGGTGTTCTTCCGCGGCCTGTCCCTGCCCGAACGGGTGGCGCTGACGCGGGCGATGATGCGCTCGGGCACGGTGCTCGCCTGGGACCTGCCCGGCCCGGTCGTCGACAAGCACTCGACGGGGGGCGTCGGCGACACGGTGAGCCTCGCCCTCGCGCCCCTCGTCGCGGCTTGCGGCGGCTACGTGCCGATGATCGCCGGCCGCGGCCTCGGCCATACCGGCGGCACCCTCGACAAGCTCGACAGCATCCCGGGCTACGCCACCACCCCCGAGACCGACCTGTTCCGGCGGGTCACCCGGGAGGTCGGCTGTGCCATCATCGGCCAGACCGCGGATCTCGCCCCGGCGGACCGGCGCCTCTACGCGATCCGCGACGTGACCGGCACGGTCGAATCCCTCGACCTGATCACCGCCTCGATCCTGGCCAAGAAGCTCGCGGCCGGCCTCGGCGGGCTGGTGATGGACGTGAAGGCCGGCTCGGGCGCCTTCATGGCGACGGACGAGGAGGCCCTCGCCCTCGCCGAGAGCCTCGTGACGGTGGCGAACGGGGCCGGCCTGCCGACCCGCGCCCTCCTCACCGCCATGGACCAGCCCCTCGCCTCGGCGGCGGGCAACGCGGTCGAGGTGGCCTACGCCGCCGATTACCTGGCGGGGCGGCGGCGCGAGCCGCGCTTCCACGCGGTGACGCTCGGCCTCGCCGCCGAGATGCTGCTGCTCGGCGGCCTCGCCCCGGACCGGGAGAGCGCGACGGACCGCCTCGACGCGGCCCTCGCTTCGGGCCGGGCGGCCGAGATCTTCGACTGGATGGTGGCCGCCCTCGGCGGGCCGAAGGATCTCGTCGCCCGCCCGGGCGCGCACCTGCCGGCGGCGCCGATCGTCCGGCCGGTGCCGCCGCCGCGCAGAGGCGTCGTCGCCGGCATCGCCACGCGGCGGATCGGCCTCGCGGTGATCGGCCTCGGCGGCGGCCGGACCCGGCCGCAGGATCCGGTCGACCACGCGGTCGGCCTCACCGACCTCGCGGCGATCGGCGCGGCGGTCGGTCCGGAGGCGCCGCTGGCCCGGGTGCATGCCCGCAGCGAGGCCGCGGCCGAGGCGGCCGTCGCCGCCGTGCAGGCGGCCTACGCCGTCGCCGACGAGGCGGCGGCGGGCGCCGGCCCGATCCTGGCCCTGGTGGAATAGGGCGCGCCGACGCCTCGGGTCGGCCCTTCAGGCGGCCATCAGCGCGACGGTCTCGGCCCCGGTCGCGCCGGGGAGCAGCACCCGCTCCACCAGCATCAGCGCGCGGCCGATCGCCTGATCCATGTCGTAGTAGCGGTACTCGCCGAGGCGGCCGCAGACCAGGAGATCGCTCATCCCGGCGAGCCGGGACTGATAGCGCTTGAACAACTCGCGGTTGCGGCTGTCCGGGAACGGATACTCGTACTCGTTGGGGTCGGTGGGCGTGAACGGCGTCTCGGTGGTCAGCACGGTGCCGACCGCGCGCGCGCGCTCGTCCTCCGCCATCATGTGCTTCCATTCGAGGATGCGCACCTGCGGGCCCTGGTCCAGGCCGGGGGTGTTCACCTGCCCGACCGGCTGGCGGTAATCGGCATCGGGGAAGTAGCTGTGCTCCCGCTTCTGGCCGCGATAGGCCAGCTTGCCGAGGTCGTAGTCGAACAATTCGTCGATCGGCCCCGTGTAGATGGTCCGCTTGCGCACCGTGAAGGCGTTGCGCACGAGGCGGTAATCGACCCCGGTCAGGGTCGGGATGCCCGCCACGAGGTTGCTCATCAGGCCGGCATAGCCCGAGACCGGGATGCCCTGGTGCGGGCTGGTCTTCAGGCGCTTCTCCCCGTCCGTGCGCACGTCGAAGCGCCCGGCGAGCCCGGTCTCCAGCGCGCGCGGGTCGATGCCCCACTGCTTGACGTTGTAGCCGCGGATGAACTTCTCGTAGATCGGCTGCGGCATGATCGCCAGCGACGCCTCCTCGAAGTTCTCCGGCGTGCCGGTGAAGGACGGCGTCCAGTCCGCCCCCACCGTCCGGTCGATGTACTCGCCCTGGATCGGCCAGTATTCGAGCGCGCCATCCACCTGCGTCATCAGGACCGGCTCGTAGCGGTAGAAGCGGTCGAAGCGGTTGACGAAGGCCCAGATCCGGTCGGACGAGGTCCGGAAATAGTGCGGCCCGTAGGTGTGGATGCGGATGCCGCTGGCATGCTTGTGATCGTGGACGTTGCCGCCGACATGGGGGCGGCGGTCGACGATGAGCACCCTCTCGCCCCGGTCGGCGAGGCAGCGGGCGATCGTTCCTCCGGTCAGGCCGGAGCCGACGACGAGATAATCGACTTCCATGATCGGTGGGATCCTTCTGGATGCCTGCGGGCGGGAACCGGGCGGCGCGGCCGGCCCGCGCCCGGCGCAGGCGGCCGGGATCCGCGGGCGGGGCCGCTCGCGGATCCGGGGTCACGGAGGGTGGAGGGGGCTTCGGCCGGTCAGGCGACGTGACGGCCGTCGTCCGGCTGCGCCGCGTCGCGCTCCGGGGCGGCCTCGCCGGAGATCCCGGCTTCCGCGAGGACCCCGCGGAGCAGGCCGGCGAGGGCCTGCGACGACCGGTCGAGGCGCCAGCGCCACGCATCGGTCACCTGCGTCTCCAGATCGGCCCGCTGCGGCTGCCAGCCCAGGATCGCGCGGGCCCGGGCCGCGTCGCCGACGAGGACCGGCGGGTCGCCCGGGCGGCGCTCGCCGATCCGCACCGGGACCGGCCGGCCGGTGACGCGCTCGGCGACGTCGATCACCTGCCGGATCGAGAAGCCGGCCCCGTTGCCGAGGTTGAAGGCGGTGGTCTCGCCCCCGTCGAGCAGGTAGCGCAGGGCGCGCACATGCGCATCCGCGAGATCCGCCACGTGGATGTAGTCGCGGATGCAGGTCCCGTCCGGCGTGTCGTAATCGTCGCCGTTGACCGTCAGATGCGGCACCCGGCCGAGCGCGGCGTCGATGACGAGGGGGATGAGGTGGGTTTCGGGGTCGTGATTCTCGCCGATCGCGCCCTCCGGATCGGCCCCGGCGGCGTTGAAGTAGCGGAGCATCACGGAGCGGAGCCCGGAGGCGGCTCCCGCATCGGCGATCATCCGCTCCATCATCAGCTTGGAGGCGCCGTAAGGGTTGACCGGGTGCTGGGGGTGATCCTCCGGCACCGGGATCGTGTGCGGCACGCCGTAGGTCGCGCAGGTGCTGGAGAAGACCAGGAGCCCCACGCCCGCATCCGCCATGGCTTCGAGCAGCGTGAGCGAACCGGCCACGTTGTTGCGGTAATAGGCGAGGGGGTGGGTGACCGACTCCCCCACATAGGCGTAGGCCGCGAAATGCAGCACGGCCCGCGGCCGGAACTCCGCGAAGGCGCGGTCGAGCGCCGCCCTGTCGCTGAGGTCGCCCTCGACCAGCGGCCCCCAGCGCACCGCCTCCCGGGTGCCGCGCTCCAGGTTGTCGTAGGTGACCGGCGTGAAGCCGGCCGCGGCCAGCGCCTTGCAGGCGTGGCTGCCGATGAAGCCGGCTCCGCCGGTGACGAGGACGGTGGTCATGGCCCGGATGCCGTCACTTCAGGGAATCGGCGAAGTAGGCGATGGTCCGGCGCAGGCCCTCCTCGAGGGGAATCGTCGGCTCCCAGTCGAGCAGCGCCTTCGCCTTGGCGATGTCGGGCTGGCGCTGCTTGGGATCGTCCTTCGGCAGCGGCTTGTGGACGATCTTCGAGGAGGAGCCGGTCAGGCGGATGACCTGCTCGGCCAGTTCCAGGATGGTGAACTCGCCCGGATTGCCGAGGTTGATCGGCCCGGTGACGTCCGGCGCGGTCGCCATGAACTTGACCATGCCGTCGACCAGGTCGTCGACGTAGCAGAAGGAGCGGGTCTGGTTGCCCTCGCCGAACACCGTGATCGGCTCGCCCTTCAGGGCCTGGACGATGAAGTTCGACACGACCCGCCCGTCATTCGGGTGCATGCGCGGGCCGTAGGTGTTGAAGATCCGGATGACCTTGATCTTCAGCTTGTGCTGCCGGTTGTAGTCGAAGAACAGGGTCTCGGCGCAGCGCTTGCCCTCGTCGTAGCAGGAGCGCGGGCCGATGGTGTTCACGTTGCCCCAGTATTCCTCCGGCTGGGGATGGATGGTCGGGTCGCCGTAGATCTCGCTGGTGGAGGCCTGGAGGATCGGGGCGCCGACCCGCTTGGCGAGGCCCAGCATGTTGATCGCCCCGATCACGCTGGTCTTGGTCGTCTGCACCGGGTCGTGCTGGTAATGGACCGGCGAGGCCGGGCAGGCGAGATTGTAGATCTCGTCCACCTCGACGTAGAGCGGAAAGGTCACGTCGTGGCGGACGAGTTCGAACCGCGGATGATTGTGCAGCTTCAGGAGGTTGCTGCGCGCGCCAGTGAAGTAGTTGTCGACGCACAGGACCTCGCAGCCCTGCTCGATCAGGCGCTCGCACAGGTGCGATCCGAGGAACCCGGCGCCGCCGGTGACGAGAACCCGTTTGCTGTATCCGCGATGAGTAGACACTGGCGCTCCCTAGACGTCGGGCTGTGGGATCCGAGTTCAGATCCTGGTGGAGGGCGTCACGCGGACGCCTCGGGGGTGGGCCGGCCGATGGAGCTGTAGGCGAAGCCGGCGCCGACGACCTGGACCGGGTCGTAGACGTTGCGCAGGTCGACTATGACCGGCCGCTTCATCAGGGACTTGGTCCGGCCGAGGTCGAGGGCGCGGAACTCGTTCCACTCGGTCAGGATGGCGACGACGTCCGCCCCGCCCAGCGCCGCGTAGGCGTCCTGGCACCATTCCACGCCGGGCAGCAGCTTCTCGGCCTCGTGCATGCCGGCCGGATCGAAGGCCCGCACCGTCGCGCCGGCCTCCTGCAGGGCCGGGATGATGTCGAGCGAGGGCGCGTCGCGCATGTCGTCGGTGTTGGGCTTGAAGGTCACCCCGAGCACCGCCACCGTGCGGCCGTCGAGCGACCCGCCGCAGGCGTCCTTGATGCGCTCGGCCATGGCCTTCTTGCGCTGGTCGTTGACCTCCACCACCGTCTCGACGATGCGCACCGGCGCGCCGACCTGCTGGGCGGTGCGCATCAGCGCCAGCGTGTCCTTGGGGAAGCAGGAGCCGCCGTAGCCCGGACCGGCATGCAGGAACTTGCGGCCGATGCGGCCGTCGAGCCCGATGCCCTTGGCGACGTCGTGGACGTTGGCGCCCACCTTCTCGCACAGGTCGGCGATCTCGTTGATGAAGGTGATCTTGGTGGCCAGGAAGGCGTTGCCGGCGTATTTCGTCAGCTCGGCGGTCTCCAGGCCGGTCATCAGGATCGGCGTCTCGATCAGGAACAGCGGCCGGTAGAGCCGGCGCAGCACCTCGCGGGCCCGCTCGGAATCCGCCCCGATCACGACCCGGTCCGGGCGCATGAAGTCGCCGATGGCCGAGCCTTCGCGCAGGAATTCCGGGTTGGAGGCGACGTCGAACTCGGCCTCGGGCCGCACTCTGCTGATGATGGCGTGCACCTCGCGGGCGGTGCCGACCGGCACCGTCGACTTGTTCACCACCACCGTGTAGCGGTCGATGCTGGCCGCGATCTCCTCGGCGGCGGCGTAGACGTAGCTGAGATCGGCATGGCCGTCGCCCCGCCGGGTCGGCGTGCCGACGGCGATGAACACGGCGTCGGCGCCCCGCACGGCCGCGGCCAGGTCGAGGGTGAAGGAGAGCCGGCCCGCGGCCACGTTGCGCGCCACGAGTTCGTCCAGGCCCGGCTCGTAGATCGGGATCTCGCCCCGCTCCAGGCGCTCGATCTTGCTCGCGTCCTTGTCGACGCAGCACACGTTCACGCCGAACTCGGAGAAGCAGGCGCCGGATACGAGCCCCACGTATCCCGTCCCGATCATTGCGATCCGCATTGGTCCCTCTTCCTCAATCCCGGAGCCATCCCGCCCGGAGCCATCCCGACCACATGCCGCGGCGAGACGTACACCGTGTCCGCCACCGCCATAAGCGTGTGGGGGCCGTGAAACACGGTCTCGGCCGCTCTTCGCGGCGCCGTGTCACGGGAGGCCTACCGGATGTCCATGACAATCTCGCGCGGGCAGGTCGCGCACGGTGATGCAGGGGCTGAGGCAACGCCGTCCGCTCATGATCGGACCGTCCGGGGGCTAGAGTGCGAAAGGTCTGCACGGACATTATGGTGCGATGCTGTGCTGAGGCTTGCGGGACTGATCGGCCGTCCGGGTCTGTTGCGGAACACGGGCCGTGATCCTCACGCGCCGCCGTCGTCGCGGCGCGTCGTCCTCCCGTTCTCACCGGGGGCGGAGAGGGCGGGCCCGCGCCATTGCCCGCTCGCGCCGGCCCGACGATTGCGGTGGACTTCGGGCGTGCCCACCGGTTCCGCGCTGCGACGCGTTTTTATTTTCGGAACGCGGCCGAAGCGTCGCCGTTATCCGACCATCGAACCGCTACGCTTGGGAGAATGACGGTGACGATCCCGCGCAGTCTTTGCATTCTGGCCGCATTGCTTGCCGCCTGCTGGACGGCGTCGGCCTCGGATCGCCTGACATCTGCTCACGCCGCCGCGGCACCGGCTCCGGCCGCTCCCCTTGCTGCGTCCGAGCCGGCTCCCGCTGCGCCGGCCCGCGCGGTGCGCGTGATCCTGGCCTCGCCCTATGCCGGTCCGGCAGCCCCGCGCTGACGCACGACCGATCGCCGCCATCTCTCGCTCGGAGACCATCATGACCAAGACGATTGCCACCGCGGCGATGCTCGCCCTCCTGTTCGCCCCGGGCGCCCAGGCTCAGGGCCTCGTGCGCGGGGCGGAGGAGGGGGCCGCGGCCGGGCGCGCCACGGGCGGCCCCGTCGGCGAGATCGTCGGCGGCGCCATCGGGGCGGCTACCGGCACGATCAACGGCATCCTCGGCATCGACACCCGCCCGCGCTTCCGCAGCTACGTCGTGCGTGAGCACCGGCCCTCCTACAGCTTCGGCGAGGAGGTGCGGGTGGGGACCGTGCTGCCCACCGAGGGCGTGACCACCTACGAGGTGCCGGCGGAGTACGGCGCGACGGGCTACCGCTACACCATCGTCAACGACCGGCCGGTGCTGGTCGAGCCCGGCAGCCGCCGCATCGTCGAAGTCATCGACTGAGACGCAATCCGCTTGATCGAAGCGGATTGCGTCTCAGCAAGCCCGCGCGGCGCTTGAGCGAAGCCGATTTCCGCATTGCGAAGCAATCAACCGGAAATCGTATGACACGGTTTTCCGGACGATCACCGTCCGGAAAACCGTGTCGCCAGCCCGCGCGGCGCGGAGCAGGGCTCCGCGCACCCTTGAGCGAAGCCGGTTTACCGCATCGCGAAAGCGACGGCGCAGCAATCGCCACGCGATCGATCGGAAACCGTATCACGAGCCCGCGCGGCGCCTGAGCGAGGCCGGTTTCCGCATCGCGAAGCGATCAACCGGAAACCGTATGAGGCCGCGGGCCGCGGATCGACGCATTCCGGCCGCCCCGGCCGGGCCGGAGGGTCACAGCATCCGGATGATCCGGGCCGGCGATCCGCCCACGAGGGCGCGCGCCGGCACGTCCTTCGTCACCACGGCGCCGCCGGCCACGACCGCGCCCTCGCCGATGGTGACGCCGGGGAGGATGAGCACCCCCGCTCCGATCCAGACGTCGTCGCGGACGATGATCGGCATCTGGATGCGCGGCCTGTGGAGACCCTCCTTCGCCTCGAGCGTGTGGGTGTTCGTCTCGAACCGGACGTTCGACGCGATCTGGCATCGCCGGCCGATCGTGACCGAGCTGCAATAGGTCGAGATGCGGCAATGATGGGCGATGTACGTCCCGTCGCCGATCGAGATCGCCGCCGTGATCTCGCAGGTCAGGCTGTAGTCGGTCTGAACCGGGCCGACGATCTGAACCGATCCGGTGATCCTCATGCCGGACAAGCGATAGAAGAAAACCTTCAAGGGCGCGAGGATCTGGAAGCCGGGGATCAGGTTGCCGATCAGCAGCAGGCTGTACTGCGCGAGACGGTGGAAAGCCCGGATTGCCGATGCGATCGTCTCGCGGGACCGCCGGCCCGTCCGGTCCGGATCCGGAGCGTACCGGCAGGCCGGGCAGGTGCGCTCCGGGATGAGGCACGCGGCATCGATGGTCGACGGTGATCCGTCTCTGTACTGACCCATACAGAACATCCTCCCGATCTCCACAGGAGCGGAGCAGCGATACCATCCGGCGAGGTGGTCATCACGCGCTCTTGCGGATGATCCGTGCATGCGGGACGTGCCGGAGGTTCACACCCCGAACACGATGCCCTCGCGCAGGTAATCCTCGCGCACGCAGTCGAGGATCAGCCCGATCTCGGGCGAGGGATCGTCCTTGCGGTAGCTCATGATGACCGGGATCAGCGCCGTCTCCTCGTCGAGCGGCCGGTAGGCCACGCCGTCGCGGCGCAGGCGCTCGACGGAGGCCGGCACGATGCAGACCCCGACCCCGGCGGCGACGAGCCCGAGTGCCGTCTGCAACTCGCGCACCTCGTGGATGACGGGAGGGCGCACGCCGGCCGCGCGGACCAGCGCCAGGATGCGGTCGGCATTGTTGGGGCGCGCGCCCTTCGGATAGACGATCAGCGGGGTGTCCCCGAGGTCCCGCAGCCGCAGCGGCGCGCGCCGGCCGGCATCCCAGCCGAGCGGCACGGCGACGATCAGGCGCTCGTTGCGCAGGAGCACCCGCGCGATCGCCGGATCCTCGATCGCGATGCGGCCGAAGCCGACATCGATGCGGCCCTCCTTGAGGGCGGCGATCTGCTCCAGGGTGAGCAGTTCCAGGAGCGTGAGGTCGACGTCCGGCCGCTTCGTGCGATAGCCGCGGATGATCTCCGGCAGGCGCCCGTACAGGGTCGAGGCGACGAAGCCGACCCGGAAGCGGTTGCGCTCCGCCAGGCGCAGGCGCCGCCCGGTCTCCCGCAGGTCGTCGACCCGCTCCAGGATCTGGATCGCCTGCTCGAAGATCAGCCGACCCGGCTCGGTGAGCCGGACCGGGCGCGAGCCCCGCTCGATCAGGGCGAGGCCGAGATCCTCCTCGAGTTGCTGGATCTGCTTGCTCAGGGCGGGCTGGGCGACGTGCAAGGTTTCGGCCGCACGGGTGAAGCTCTGCTCGCGCCCGACCGCCACGAAGTAGCGCAGGTGCCGAAGCTCCAATCATTCCTCCCGGGCATAATCTTGTTCCCCATCGGTCTTGGACGCCGACCGGCAGCCTGTCTAGACCTGAAATCAAGAGGAAACGCCCGGGAGCGAGCGACGATCGCCGGTACGGCCGCAGGGCCGGAGCCGAGCGTCACGCCCTTCCTGGCCGATGGACGAAGTTCGGCAGGCCGCGTTCCGCGGATCCGCAGCGATCGACTTCGCCCGCAAGCCAACGCCCGCCGAGAGGCCAGGAGGACGCCGTGCTGGAACACCTGCATCAGGTTGTGGAGACCGCCGTCGAGGAGAACGCCGAGACCGGCATCTATCGCTGCCGCCGCGACATCTTCACGGACCCGGACATCTTCGAGCTGGAGATGCGGCACATTTTCGAGGGGAACTGGATCTACCTGGCGCACGAGAGCCAGATTCCGAACCCCAACGACTATCTCACCACCGTCATGGGCCGCCAGCCGGTGGTGATCACCCGCAGCCGCCGGGGCGAGCTCGCCGCCTTCGTCAATGCCTGCAGCCATCGCGGCGCGATGATCTGCCGGCACAAGCGCGGCAACAAGGCGACCTTCACCTGCCCGTTCCACGGCTGGACCTTCAGCAACGGCGGCAAGCTCCTCAAGGTCAAGGATCCGGAGGGCGCGGGCTATCCGGAGAGCTTCAACCGCGACGGCTCGCACGACCTCACCCGGGTGGCGCGGTTCGAGAGCTACCGGGGCTTCCTGTTCGGCAGCCTCAACCCCGACGTGAAGCCGCTCGCGGAGCATCTGGGCGAGGCGGCCCGGATCATCGACATGATCGTCGACCAGTCGCCGGACGGGCTGGAGGTGCTGCGCGGGGCCTCGACCTACGTGTTCGACGGCAACTGGAAGCTCCAGACCGAGAACGGCGCCGACGGCTACCACGTCAGCGCCACGCACTGGAACTACGCGGCGACGACGAGCCGCCGCAAGGAGGCCTGCACGGTCGACAAGACCCGGGCCATGGATGCGGGCGGCTGGGCCAAGCAGGGCGGCGGCTTCTACTCCTTCGAGCACGGCCACCTGCTGCTCTGGACCACCTGGGCGAACCCGCAGGACCGCCCGAACTGGGACCGGCGCGAGGAACTGGCCGCCCGGCACGGGCAGGCGATGGCCGACTGGATGATCAGCCGTTCGCGCAATCTCTGCCTCTACCCGAACGTCTACCTGATGGATCAGTTCTCGTCGCAGATCCGGACCTACCGGCCGATCGCGGTCGATAAGACCGAGGTGACGATCTACTGCATCGCCCCGAAGGGCGAGAGCGCCGAGGCGCGGGCGCAGCGCATCCGCCAGTACGAGGATTTCTTCAACGCGAGCGGCATGGCGACGCCCGACGACCTCGAGGAGTTCCGGGCCTGCCAGCTCGGCTATCGCGGCCGGGCGGCGGCCTGGAACGACCTCTGCCGGGGCGCCACGCACTGGATCGAGGGCGCCGACGAGGGCGCGCAGGCGATCGGCCTGAAGCCGCTGCTCAGCGGCGTCAAGACCGAGGACGAGGGCCTGTTCGCCGTCCAGCACCGCTACTGGATGGACACGATGCGCCGGCACATCGCGGAGGCGGATGCCGGGCGCCCGTAGCGCGAGACCCCCTCTCCGGGCAGGGGAGGGGGGAGACAGCCACACCACGACCAAGACGGCACCGGGCCCCCGCGGCACCGAACGACCCGTCATGCCCGGAGGAGACGCCCCCGATGACTCTCACCCTGGAACAGGTGCAGCAGTTCCTCTACCGCGAGGCCCGCCACCTCGACGACCGCGACTTCGACGCGTGGCTCGCCCTCTACGCGCCCGACGTCGAGTTCTGGATGCCGTCCTGGGACGACGACGACGACCTCGTCACCGATCCGCAGCGCGAGGTCTCGCTGATCTACTACGACAGCCGGAGCGGGCTGGAGGACCGGGTCTTCCGCATCCGCACCGAGCGCTCCAGCGCCACCAGCCTGCCGGAGCCGCGCACCTCGCACAACATCAGCAACGTCGAGATCCTCGAACAGGACGAGGTCTCCTGCCGGCTCCGCTTCAACTGGCTCACCTTCAACTACCGCTACAAGACCATCGACACGCATTTCGGCACGTCGTTCTACACGCTCGATACGCGCGGAGGGACGCCGCTGATCAAGAAAAAGAAGGTCGTTCTGAAGAACGACTACATCCACCACGTCATCGACATCTATCACATCTGAGGGGAGCGCCATCATGTCGACCGTCGCGCTCAATTTCGAGGACGGGGTCACCCGCTTCGTCGCCTGCCGCCCCGGCGAGACGGTGGCGGACGCCTCCTACCGGCTGGGCATCAACATCCCGCTCGACTGCCGGGACGGCGCCTGCGGAACCTGCCGGGTGCGCTGCGAATCCGGCCGCTTCGATCCGGGCAGCTACATCGAGGACGCGCTCACCGAGGAGGAGGCGGCTCAGGGTTACGGCCTCGCCTGCCAGATGCGCCCGCGCACCGACCTCGTTCTCGCCATCGCGGCGTCGTCGGATGCCTGCAAGACCCGCATGGCCGCCCATCGCGGCCGGATCGATGCCGTGCGGCGCCTCTCGGACACCACCTTCGGCCTCGCGGTGGAGACCGAGGAGCCGATCGGCTTCCTGCCGGGGCAGTATGTCAGCATCGCGGTGCCGGGCAGCGGCCAGACGCGCGCCTACTCGTTCAGCTCCGTGCCCGGCAGCCAGCGGGCGGAGTTCCTGATCCGCAACATCCCCGGCGGCCTGATGAGCACCTTCCTGGCGGAGGGGGCGGAGCCGGGGGAAGCCTCGACCTGACCGGCCCCTCGGGCAGCTTCTACCTGCGCGAGATCACGCGGCCGGTGCTGATGCTGGCGGGCGGCACCGGGCTCGCGCCCTTCCTGGCGATGCTCGGCCGCATCGCCGAGACCGGCAGCGATCATCCGATCCACCTCGTCTACGGCGTGACGCAGGATGCCGACCTCGTGGAGACCGAGGCGCTGGAGGAGGCGGCCGGGCGCATCCCGGGCTTCAGCTACGACACCTGCGTGGCCGCGCCCGGCAGCGCGCATCCCCGCAAGGGCTACGTCACCGAGCATCTCGCGCCCGGGCACCTGAACGGCGGCGACGTCGACGCCTACCTGTGCGGTCCGCCCGCGATGGTGGACGCGGTGCGCAGGACCTTCGCGGCGCAGGGGCTTACCCCGGCGAGCTTCCACTACGAGAAGTTCGCGGCGAGCGGCGCGGCCGGGGGCGGCGCATGAGCGGGGCCGCGGACATCGTCTCTCCGGGCCGCTTCGCCGGGAAGGTCGCGGTGGTGACCGGGGCCGCGCAGGGCATCGGCCGTGCGGTGGCGCTGCGGCTCGCCCGCGAGGGCGCGGACCTCCTCCTCACCGACCGCTCCGAGATCGTGGCGGAGGCCGCCGCCGAGGCCCGCGGCCATGGGGCCCGGGTGGCCGTCCGGCTCGCGGATGTCGAGCATTACGAGGGCTGCGAGCAGGTGATGGCGGCCGCCGTCGACCGGTTCGGCCGGCTCGACGTGCTGATCAACAATGTGGGCGGCTCGATCTGGTTCAAGCCCTACGCCCATTACGCCCCGGCGGAGGTCGAGGCCGAGATCCGGCGCTCGCTCTTCCCGACCCTGTGGTGCTGCCGGGCGGCACTGCCGCCCATGCTGGAGGGCGGAGGCGGCAGCATCGTCAACGTCTCGTCGGTGGCCACCCGCGGCCTCAACCGGGTGCCCTACGCCGCCGCCAAGGGCGGGGTGAACGCGCTCACCGCCTGCCTCGCCTGGGAATACGCGGCCCACGGCGTTCGGGTGAACGCGGTCGCTCCCGGCGGCACCGAGGCGCCCCCGCGCCGCATCCCGCGCAACCCCGCGCCGCCGGGCGAGCAGGAGCGCGCCTGGATCGAGGAGGTCGTCGCCCAGACCCGGGCGTCGAGCCTGATGGGCCGCTACGGCACCGCGGCCGAGCAGGCCGCCGCCATCCTGTTCCTGGCCTCCGGCGAGGCCTCCTACGTCACCGGCGTCACACTCCCCGTGGCGGGCGGCGACCGCGGCTGACACCCCGATAAGCACCAGAGAGGAGACGCCCATGACCACCCGGCTCACCGATTCCCCCGAGGCCCAGGCCCTGTTCGACAAGGTGGCGGGGCTCGACACCGACGTGGGCAACCCGCGCATCAAGGCCGTGGTCCGCCGCGTCGTGGCCGATGCCTGCCGCATCATCGAGGATCTCGACGTCACGCCGAGCGAGTTCTGGACCGCGATGAGCTACCTGACCGAGACCGGGCAGGCGAACGAGTTCGGGCTGCTGATGCCGGGCCTCGGCATCGAGCACTTCATCGACCTGTGCATCGACGCGAAGGAGCGGGCGGCCGGGATCGAGGGCGGCACGCCGCGCACCATCGAGGGCCCGCTCTACGTGGCGGGCGCGCCGCTCGCCAAGGGCGAGGCGCGGCTCGACGACGACCCGGAGGACGGCGAGGTGCTGATCGTCGAGGGGCAGGTGACGGGCCGGGGCGGGGCGCCGCTGGCGGGGGCCGTCGTCGACGTCTGGCACGCCAACACCCTCGGCAACTACTCGGTGTTCGACCGGAGCCAGAGCCCCTGGAACCTGCGCCGCCGCATCGAGACGGACGGGCAGGGCCGCTACCGCTTCCGCAGCATCCTGCCGAAGGGCTACGGCTGCCCGCCGCAGGGCCAGACCCAGAAGCTCCTCGACCAGCTCGGCCGCCACGGCCAGCGCCCGGCCCATATCCACTTCTTCGTCTCCGGGCCCGGCCACCGGCAGCTCACGACGCAGATCAACCTCGCGGACGATCCTTACGTCTACGACGACTTCGCCTTCGGCACCCGCGACGGACTCGTGGTGGCGGTGGAGCGGGTCACCGACGCGGCGGCGCTGAAGGCGGCCGGGCTGAACGAGCCCTTCTCGGCGATCCGCTTCGACTTCGTCCTCAACGCCGAGGCGGCGGACGCTCCCGACCCGGTGGTGGTCCGCCCCCACGCCCAGGCCGCCTGAGGCGCCGGTTTGCCCTCTCCCCGCTTGCGGCCCGGCTGTCCGGGGACAGGACGGGGCGCCTCTCCCACTCGGGAGGGGCGCCCGAGCCGCCGCCCTTCGGGTGCCGGATAAGCCTCTGTCATTCCCAAACTTATCCAAGCCTTTCGAATCCGCAGGCCCGCGCGGAGACGGGGGATCTCGTCTCTCCCGCCCCGTCCCAACACAAGGCCCTCCCATGCTCGCGAAGAACCAGATCCACGACGCGGCCGACTCGGCCCATTCCGATCTCGCCATCGCGGCGATCCGCGCGACGATCGTGGACGTGCCGACGGTGCGCAAGCACAAGCTCTCGCAGACCTCCGTCACCGCCCAGAGCTACGTCATCGTGCAGGTGCGGCTGGAGAACGGCGTCGAGGGCATCGGCGAGGCGGCGACGCTCGGCGGCCCGCGCTGGAGCGAGGAGAGCGTCGAGGGCATCAAGGCCACCATCGACGCCTATCTGGCGCCGGCCCTGATCGGGCACCGGGCCGACCGCTTCGTCACGGCGGGCTTCGTCCTCGACGCCGCCGCCAAGCGCAACAACGCCGCCAAGGCCGCCATCGAGACCGCCCTGTTCGACGCGGCCGGCAAGACCCTCGGGCTGCCGGTCGCGGCGCTCCTCGGCGGGGCGGTGCGCACGAGCCTGCCCGTGCTGTGGACCCTCGCCTCCGGCGACCCCGACCAGGAGATCGCGGAGGCCGGGGCCAAGCTCGACGCCCGCCTGCACCACACCTTCAAGATCAAGATCGGGGCGCAGGCGCCCGAGGCCGATCTCGCCCGGCTCGCCCGGCTCTCCGCCGCGCTCGCCGACCGCGCCACGCTCATCGTCGACGCCAACCAGGCCTGGGACGAGACCACGGCCCGGCGCTGCCTGCCGCGCCTCGCGGATCTCGGCATCGCCCTCGTCGAGCAGCCGCTGCCGGCCTGGAACATCGCCGGCATGGGGCGCCTGCGCGCCCGGGACGGCGTGCCGCCGCTGCTCGCCGACGAATGCGTCTTCACGCCCCACGACATGCTGGCGGTGGCGCAGGCGGCCGCCGCCGACGCGGTTTCGCTCAAGCTCGTCAAGCACGGCGGCCTCGTGGGCCTGCGCAAGGTCGCGGCGGTGGCGGAGGCGGCCGGCATCGGCCTCTACGGCGGCTGCCTCCTCGAGAGCTCGATCGGCGCCGCGGCGCATCTCCACGCCTTCGCGGGCCTGCGCGACCTCGCCTGGGGCTGCGAGCATTTCGGGCCGCAGATCCTCACCGACGACCTCGTGACCGAGCCGCTGCGCTTCCACGATTGCGCGGTTCACCTGCCGGCCGGGGCCGGGCTCGGCGTGACCCTCGATCCCGACAAGCTGCGCCACTACGCCCGGAGCTGAGCCCCATGCTGTACTGCGTCGAGATGGATGTCGTCCTCCCGCACGGCATCGACCCCGAATACGTCGCCAAGCTGAAGGCCGACGAGAAGGCCCGCGCCCAGGACCTGCAGCGGGAAGGACGCTGGGTCCACCTGTGGCGCGTGGCCGGACGCTACGCGAATGTCAGCATCTTCGACGTCGAGAGCCACGACGCGCTGCACGACATCCTGTCCAGCCTGCCGCTCTTCCCGTTCATGACGATCAGGGTGACGCCGCTCGCGCGCCACCCCTCCGCGATCGCCTGACCGGGATTCATCGCGCCGACGCCTCGACGCGCCGGCGCTCCAACGAGGCCACGCCGCCGGAAGGGATCGGGAAATGCCCACCTCGCGCACCATCGACGTCCAGGACTTCATCAACCGCCACGGCGTCTCCGGATTCCAGATCCGGATCGTCGTCCTGTGCTTCCTCGTCGTCGCCATCGACGGGTTCGACACGGCGGCGATCGGCTACATCGCGCCGGCGCTGCGCGCGCAATGGCAGGTGTCGCAGGCCCAGCTCGCGCCCCTGTTCGGGGCCGGGCTGCTCGGCCTGATGATCGGCGCCTTCCTGTTCGGGCCGCTCTCCGACCGCATCGGCCGCAAGGCGATGCTGATCGTCACGACGGCCTTCTTCGGGCTCGCCAGCCTCGCCTCGGCGTGGTCGACCTCCATCGAGATGCTGACGGTGCTGCGTTTCGTCACCGGGCTCGGCCTCGGCGGCGCCATGCCGAACGCCATCACGCTCACCTCCGAATATTGCCCGGAGGCGCGCCGCTCCTTCCTCACCATGGCGATGTTCTGCGGCTTCACGGTGGGCTCGGCGCTCGGCGGCTTCGCGGCCGCGCACCTGATCGCCGATCACGGCTGGACCTCGGTGCTGGTGCTCGGCGGCGTGCTGCCGCTCGCGCTCCTGCCGCTGCTCGCGCTCGGCCTGCCGGAATCGGTGCGCTTCCTCGTCCTCAGGCAGGCCGCGCCGGAGCGGATCGCGCGGCTCCTCGCCCGCATCGCGCCGCACGAGAACCTGACGGGGGCGAGCTTCACGGGCATCGCCGCCCGCAAGGGCTCGCCGATCGGCCAGCTCTTCCAGCCGGGGCTCGTCGCCGGCACGCTCTGCCTGTGGCTCACCTTCTTCATGAGCCTCCTGATCTTCTACCTGCTGTCGAGCTGGCTTCCGACCATCATCAGCAGCGCCGGCCTCACCCTCAAGCAGGCCTCGCTGGTCACCGTCATGCTGGCGACCGGCGGCACGGTGGGCGGGCTGGTGCTCGGTGCCCTGATGGACCGCGCCAACCCGCACGCGGTGCTCGGCCTGTCCTATCTTGGCGCGGCGGGCTTCGTGGCCCTGATCGGCAGCGCCACCGGCTCGGTCGTGCTCCTCGCGGTCGCAGTGTTCGGTGCCGGCTTCTGCGTGGCCGGCTCGCAGATCGGCATCAACGCGCTCGCCGCGAGCACCTACCCGACCGCGAGCCGCGCCACCGGGGTCTCCTGGGCGAACGCGGTCGGCCGGATCGGCTCGGTGGTCGGTTCGATGACCGGCGCCTCGCTCATCGGCCTCGGTCTGGGGCTTCCGGCCACCTTCGGCGTCGTGGCGGTGCCGGCCCTCGTCGCGGCGGTCGGCATCACCCTCAAGGGCCGGCTCGGCACCCCCGCCCTGCCCGGGGCCACTCCGGCGGTCCAGGCCTCCTGACCCCGGCGGTCATCGTCGGCGACCCCCGGCCCGCTCCGGAACCGCCGGCGCGGCCGGGCCTGCGGCCCCCTTCCGCGCCCCGCGCATGATCCGGGCAGAACCCTCCCGCCCGGTGCTTGGTTGAGCCTTCCTCACCCGCATCGACGAGGGGCCATGACCGAGCTTGCCCAACGATCCGTTCCCCGGGACCGTCCCGCCCGCACCGGCAAGGCCCGGGGAGCCCTGCGCATCCTCGGCACGGGCGTGATCACCGGGGCGGCGGACGACGATCCCTCGGCGATCGGCACCTATGCGAGTGCCGGCGCCAAGTTCGGCCTCGCCTTCCTGTGGATCGCCCCGGTCGTCCTGCCGATGATGATCGTGGTGGTCTACGTCTCGGCCAAGCTCGGGCAGGTCTACGGCAAGGGCCTGTTCGCGATCGTGCGCGACCGCTATCCGCGCTGGATCCTCTACCCGGTGGTCTTCGGCGCCTTCCTCGGCAACGTGATCGAGGCGGCCGCCAATCTCGGCGGCATCGGCGCGGCCCTCAACCTGCTCGTCCCGGTGCCGGTCCCGTTGATCGTGGTCGCCGCCGCTGCGACCATCCTGGCCTTCCAGATCTTCGGGTCCTACGCCCTCCTGCGCAGCCTCTTCCGCTGGCTCGCCCTGGCCTTGTTCGCCTATGTCGCGGCGGCCGTCATGGCCAGGCCCGATCCCGTCGAGGTGCTGCGCAGCACCTTCGTGCCGCGGATCCGCTTCGACGCCGAGTTCCTGTCGATGATCGTGGCCTGCATCGGAACCTCGCTCTCGGCCTACATCTACACGTGGCAATCGAACCAGGAGGTCGAGGAAGAGATCAGCCAGGGCCGCCGGACGCTGCGCCAGCGCAGGGGCGCGACGGATGAGGAGTTGCGGGCCACGCGCCGCGACGTGCTGGTGGGGATGCTGTTCTCCAACCTGATCCTCTACTTCATCATCCTGTCCACCGGCGCGACCCTGCACCCGGCCGGGAAGACCGAGATCGAGAGCGCCGCGCAGGCGGCGGCCGCCCTCGAACCGCTGGCGGGGGCGGGTGCCACCTACCTGTTCGCCCTCGGCGTGGTGGGGGTCGGCTTCCTGGCCGTCCCGGTCATGACCACGGGCGCGGCCTACGACCTCGTGCAGGGCGTGGGCGCGACGGGCAGCCTGCATGCCCGCCCGCGCGAGGCGAAGCTGTTCTACGGCACCATCGTCGGAGTGACGGTGCTCGCGGTGGCGCTGAACTTCCTCGGCTTCAACCCGATGCGGGCGCTGGTCTGGTCGGGCATCGTGCAGGGCGTCTCGGTGCCGCCGCTCCTGCTCCTGATGATGCTGATGACCAACGACCGGCAGGTCATGGGCGAGCGGGTGAACGGCCGCCTGACCAACACGGTCGGATGGCTGACGACGGGCGTCACCGCCCTGGCGACGGCCTGCCTCATCGCGACCTGGCTCCTGTGAGCGGTTCCCGCAACCGTGAGCGGCGGCGGGCGTTGATGGCGTTTCGAGGGGCTTTCAGGAGGATGTCATGAAGCCGATCCATTGTGCCTGTCTCGCCCTGACCCTCGGCCTCGGCCTGACCGGCCCCGCCCTCGCCCAGCGCGGCGGCGGCGGCGATGCCGGAAGCGGTCTCTCGCCCTATTCGGCGCTCAGCGGCAACGACCGCTCGGCGGGGGTCAACAACGGCAATTACCGCAACCCGCGGCTCGATCCCTACATCCGGGCCTACCCGCGCTACGGACGCCCGGTCGGCGACCGCTACCGGCCGGTCCCGCGCCCCTATTACGGCTATCCGTACTGAGGCCGGAGGCGGGCCGCCGCCATGGGACCGGACGGCTCCCGGGCCGCGGCCAGCGAGGGTTTCGTGACGCGGCGGATCGAGACCGGGTGCGGCGCGGTTCTCGTCCGAACCGGCGGGGTCGGTCCGGCCGTGCTCCTGCTGCACGGATTCCCGCAGACGGGCCTGACGTGGCGCGACGTCGCCCCGCTCCTGGCCCGCGCCTCCACCGTCGTCGTGGCGGATCTCCCCGGTTACGGCGGGAGCGACCCGCCAGCCGACACCGACGATCACGCGGCCATGTCGAAGCGCGCGACGGCCGCAACCCTCGTCGCGGCGATGCGGCGGCTGGGCCACGCGCGTTTCGCGATCGTAGGGCACCGCAGGGGCGCCCACACAGTCGATCAAACGGGTTCCAACGGCCGGGCCACCCGGCAATCCGGTTGCCGCCCCACCTCTTTCCCGGACGACTGAAACGAAGTGGAAGGAGATCCGGGATCCAACACAGGACATGCGGCGAAGCAGCTCCGATTTTCTTGCATCGCTGCCGAGGAGCGGACGCCCGGCGATTTTCCACGCCGTGTCCCGAATCTTATCCTATTTCACGGCAGCAATTGCGATCGCAGCCAAGCTGACCAGTAGTCGACTGCAAGCAGATACGGCCAAGTCGACGGGAGGTAATCCGGTGCGATCCCCTGTCATCAAGATCACCAAGCGGTGATGAGGGGAACTCGGGGCCGAATTCATCCGATGATGAGGAGAAAGACACGATCCCGGAGTTGATCCATGCCGCGCCCGGCCGTCCTGCTCGTCCTCTCCGCCCTCTGTACGGCGTCGGCCCCCGTCGTTCAGGCCGGTGAGATGCGCCGTGTTCCGATCGAGCACGACCTCGACCGGCTCGACCGGGTCGATGCCCGGCTCATGCGCAATGGCTTCATCCCGGTCTCGCGGATGGAGGAGCTGGAGCGCCGCGGATACGGACGCGGCTACGCCACCCGCGATCCGAGCGGCGTGGTGGGCTTCAGCGGCCCGCCCGGCATCATCGGCGACAGCGTGAACAGCCTCAGCCCGCTGCCGCCCGGTTCTCCGGCGAGCCTGGACGGCCAGCTCTACTGACCGCCCTCAGTGCAGCGCCCACAGATAAGCCCCGGCGGCGGCGGCGCCGAGGCCGGTGCGGATTGCGTGCAGCCGGCCCCAACGGGTGATCAGGGGACGGACCGCCTCCGTGGCGTCGCCCGGGTGGATGGCCATGAGCGTCCGGTTGGTCGGCATCACCCCGACGAGCGTGTAGGGCCAGTTCGCGAGGCTGAGCGCCGCCCCGAGGAGCCAGCGCGGATCCGACGCGACCAACCACGCCGCGACGCCGAGGGCGGTTGCGACCAGGGCGAGCGAGCCTTGCAGCCGCGTGGCCCGGCGATAGCTCGGCTGCCACTGGGCGAGGAGCGGCTCCGGCGCGAGGCCCAGCCGCGCCGGCTGCTCCACGAGGCTGACATAGGCCGCCGCCCCGGTGAAGGCCGCCGCGGTGAGCAGGGCGAGGTCCCCGACGATCATGATCCCGTCTCCTGGTCGTCCGGGCCGGTCAGTCGCTGCGCGAGCTGGCGCAGCAAGGCGGCGGCGGCGCGGAGGGCCGCCGGGTCGAGGCCATCGGCCAGGGCGGCGGCCCAGGGCCGCTGGCGCTCGGCGGCGGCGCGATAGGCCGCCGCGCCCTCCGGGGTCGGCAGCACGAGCTTGGCGCGCCGGTGATGCGGATTCGGCGCGAAGCGCAGGTATCCGGCCTCGGCGAGGTCGTCCACGACCCGCTGCACCGCCTGCCGGGTCAGCCCCATCGTCCGGGCGATGCCGGCGACGGGCAGGGGCGTGCCGGCCATGGCCACGGCGCCCAGCACCTGCCAGCGCGCGCTCGTCAGCCCGAGATCGGATACCAGCCGGTCGCCCGCGGCCAGGAAGGCGCCGTTGGCCCGGAACACGTCGAGGATCAGGTCGGTGACGGCCTCGGCCGTCGCGGGCGGCTGCAACATGAAAACACATTGTCGATATGGCAAGATCTTGTCAATGCCCCCGTCGCAACGGGGCGGTGTCGCCCGCGGCCGAAACCCTCTATCGCTCGGGGCGGACGAGAGGCTTCGAGCGACGTGAGCGCGGTACTCCCTGGCACGCCCGACCTGACGACGGGCCTCGACGCGCGGGTGCTGCGCCACGACGTCGAACTCGGTCTCTCGACCCTGTTCTTCGGGGACGGGGAGCTGCGCGTGCCCCTGGTCGAGGCCGCCATCGACGCGGGCGTGCACGTCGCCATCGATGCCCGCGACGTCTCGATCGCCCTGACGCGGCCGATGGACGTTTCGATCACCAACCGGCTGCCCGGCCGCATCGTCGCCGTGGCGCGCCGCGCCCCGCCCTACGTGGTGGTCACCATCGATCTCGGCTCGGTGCCGCTCAAGGCGCTGGTGACGCTCGAATCCGTCGAGCGTCTCGCCCTCGAACCGGGCCTGCGCGTCTGGGCGATGATCAAGACCGTGGCGATCGCCGGGGTCGCGGTGCGACCGGAGGCGCTGCCGGTTCCGCGCCGCTGGTCCTGAGCGGGACCGCCCCACGCGATTCCGCCTGGGTTCTCTTTCCGCATCATCGGTGCTGCCGGACCAGCGGCGATTTCGGCGAATGATGCTGAGCGGTGAAGCCGGGATCGGCCGCAGCGGCGAGTTCGCCGAGCGCCGCGGCGGCCCCGGCCGCGCTGCGCCGCTCGATGGAGCGGTAGAGGGCGACGAGCCGCTCGCCGAAGGGCGTGAGTTCGGCCCCGCCCTGCTTGCGCCCCGGATGGGTGGCGATCACGGGCGTCTCGAACATGCGGTTCAGCCCATCCACCGTGAGCCAGCATTTGCGGTAGGAGATGCCGAGCGCGCGCCCCGCCCGAATGATCGAGCGGTGTTGGCGGATCGCCTCGACCAGCCGGATGTCGCCCGGCGCGATGCGCCCGCCATTCGGCAGCGCGAGCGCGATCTCCACCATCGGACCCTGATCGATCATGCCGCCCCGCCGGGTGGGGCCGGCCGCGCCGAGGCGGGACCCCGCGGATGGTCGTCGCATGGACCCGCGGCGATTCGGAGGCCGCCATTGCGGCTCTGCTGTATTGTCGTGGATATAGCAGGACCGCTCCGCCACCGGGGCGCCGAAGCCAGAACGAGCCGTGCCGCCATGCTGAAACGTCTGCTCCTCCTCTGCGCCGTCGGTCTCGTCGGCTTGACGCCGGCACAGGCCGCCGAGGCGACGACCGTGTTCGCCGCCGCGAGCCTGAAGAACGCCCTCGACGAGGCCGGCAAGGCCTTCACGGCCGAGAGCGGGATTCCGGTGCGGGCGAGCTACGCGGCCTCCTCGGCCCTGGCCCGCCAGATCGAGCAGGGCGCCCCCGCCGACCTGTTCGCCTCGGCCGATCTGGAATGGATGGACTACCTCGCGCAGCGCAAGCTGATCCGCCCCGACACCCGGGTGAACCTGCTCGCCAACCGGCTGGTGGTCGTGGCGCAGAAGCAGGCGGCGCTCGGCGAGATCGCCTTCACCCCGGAGAGCTTCGCGCGCGCCCTCGGGCCCGACGGTCGCCTCGCCACCGGCGCCGTGAACGCGGTGCCGATCGGCAAATACGCCAAGGCCGCCTTCGAGAAGCTCGGCCTGTGGGCGTCGGTGGGGCCGCGGCTCGCCCAGGCCGACAACGTCCGCGCCGCCCTGGCGCTGGTCTCGCGGGGCGAAGCGCCGCTCGGGGTCGTCTACGAGAGCGACGCCAGGTCGGATCCGGGGGTCAGGATCGTCGGCGTCTTCCCGGCGGACAGCCATCCGCCCGTGGTCTATCCCTTCGCGGTCACGGCCGAGGCCAAGGGCGAGGGTGCGGCACGCTTCCTCGCCTTCCTGCGGACGGCGGCGGCCAAGCCCTTCTTCGAGGCGCAGGGCTTCGGCGTGATCGAGGCCGGCAAGGCGGGCGCGTCGCAATAGCCGAGCGGCCCGCGGATCTGCTCGGCCCCGCGCTCAGGCGACACGCCCGACCGGGGCGGCGCAGACGGGACTCGGCCCCGGCCGGCCGAACAGGTAGCCCTGCGCCTGGGGGCAGCCCTCCTCGATGATCATCCGGAGCTGGGCCTCGGTCTCGATGCCCTCCGCCACGACCGGCATGGCGAGGCTGTGGCCGAGGCCGACGATCGCCCGGATGATCGACCGGGCGGCCGCGTCCTCCGCCATGGCGGCCACGAAGCTGCGGTCGATCTTGATCTTGTCGAACGGAAAGCTCTGAAGGTTGCTCAGGGACGAGTAGCCGGTGCCGAAATCGTCCATCACCACCCGGACCCCGAGGTCCTTCAGCCTGTGCAGCGTGGCGAGGGTGGTGACCCTGTCCCGCAGGAGCACGCTCTCGGTGACCTCCAGCTCCAGCCGCGCGGCCGGAAACCCCGTCTCTGCCAGGATGGCCGCCACCGTCTCGGCGAGGTTGGGGACTTGGAACTGCACCGGCGACACGTTGACGGCGAGGAAGATGTGCGGCGGCCACGCGACGGCGCTGCGGCAGCTCTCGCGCAGCACCCACTCGCCCAACTGGACGATCGAGCCGGTCTCCTCGGCGATGGGGATGAATTGCCCCGGCGGGATCGGCCCGCGCAGCGGGTGCGTCCAGCGCAGCAGGGCCTCGTAGCCGGCGATCGACCGGCCCGACGCGGTCACGAGCGGCTGGAACACCACGGACATCTGCCGCCGCAGGATGGCGTGGCGCAGGTCGTGCTCCATCGCGCGGCGCTCGCGCATCGCCAGATCCATCTCCCGGTCGAAGAAGCTCGCCTGCCCGCGGCCGCTGGCCTTGGCGCGGTAGAGCGCCAGATCGGCGGCGTGGCGCAGGGCTTCGGCCTCGGTTCCGTCCTTCGGATAGACGGCGACGCCGATGCTCACCCCGATCGCGGTCGGATCGCGGGCAAGGTCCATCTCGCGCGCGAAGGCCGCGAGGATGCGCTCCACGAGGGCCAGCGCGCTCTCCGGTTGCGCCTCTCCGGATTGCAGGATCATGAACTCGTCGCCGCCGACCCGTGCGACGGTGTCGTCCGGGCCGGCCGCCTCCCGCAGCAGCACGGCGACGCGGCAGAGGATGTCGTCGCCCTTCGCATGCCCGAAGATGTCGTTGACCGCCTTGAACCGGTCGAGGTCGAGGGCGATCAGGGCCGCCGAGCCGCCCGTCTGCGCGGCCCGCGCCAGGGCGGCGGCGAGACGTGCGTCGAACAGGACGCGGTTGGAAAGATCCGTCAGGGGATCGTGATGCGCGAGATGCTCGATCTGGCGCCGCGCCTCCTGCTTCTCGGTCAGGTCGCGCACGGCCAGCACTTCGCAGGTGCGCCCGCGATAGGCGATCGTGCGCGAGACGATCTCCGTGATGCGCGTGCCACCATCGGCGGTGAGAAGCACGGCCTCGGCCGGCTGCGCGCGCGGGGTGCTCGCCGGCAGGCCGTCCGCCGCGCGCAGCCACCGGTCCGCGGAGCGCCCGATGAGATCGCCCGCGGCGAGGCCCAGCATGGCGCAGAAGCGCTCGTTGGCCTCGATCACGCGGTCGGCCTGCACCACCACCAATCCCTCCAGCGTGGCCCCGACGAGGCCCCGGAGATCCGTCATGGTGCGGTCGATCACCACCGCGGTGCTGGTGACGACGAGCAGGATCAGGGTGGCGGCCACGATCGCCCCGACCACCCAGGAGGTCTGCGTCGGGGCGGGCGGCGTCGCCATGTGCGGATCGGGCACCAGCGTCGTGGCCGCCATGGCGGTGAAATGCAGCGCGCAGACCGCCACGATGGCGAGGAGCGCCGGGGCTGCGATCTGGAGGTAGCCCGAGCAGCGCGCGAAGATCGCGCTCGCTGCAACCAGGCAGAGGGCCGCGACGAGCACGCCGAGGGCGATCGGTGTCACCTCGTACTGCACCTGGGCCGCCGCCCGGATGGCGGTCATGCCGATAAGGTGCATGAGCCCGATGCCGAGGGCCGCGCCGCTCCCCACGGCGAGGTGTTCGATCGGGCGGATGTCCCGGACGGTGGCGCGGCCCACGAACCAGAAGGTCGCGATGATCGCGGCGAGCGAGAGGATCGTCGGCCCGAGATCGAAGCTGAGCGGCATCGGGCCGTCATAGGCGAGCATGGCCACGAAATGCGTCGCCCAGACGCCCGTGCCGCCGGCCAGCGCCCCGATCGCCACCCACAAGGCCCGCCGCTCGTCCGTGCATTCCCGCGCGCGTCTCAAGATCAGGAAGAAAGCGAAGCTCCCGACCGTCCAGACGCCCGCCGCCAGCAGAACGAGTGCGCGCTGGTGTTGATAGAGCACGCATTCCGCAACTTCAAACATCGTCCACGCTCCGGAGTTCAGGGTCATTCCATCGTCCGATAGGCGCAGTCTGATGCAACACTATTTTCCATTCCTTAATGGCGCGGAATCGTTCCTGCAAGATGCCGCAAGGGAAGTGCAGAGATATAGCCGGAACGGCGTCATGCGGCCGGATCGGACCCGACGTCAAATTTCTCTGCCGGGACGGAACTCGCGCGGCGATTGATGCCTGCCGGGCCGGGATGGTGACGCCCTGCGGACCGACCGATCCGGCGACGCGTCGCGCGACGACTGATCCCGTGTGCCTCGAACGGCTCCGGAGGTGGGCCCGGCCGGGCTGCGCGCCGGAGGCGCCGCGGTATCAATCCCCCGGGCCCTTGGCGAGGCCCGCCAGGGTGAACAGGTCGACCGAGAGCTTGGCGCCGATCACGAAGGCATCCGGGATGCTCCGGGGGCGGAATGGAAAGCGCGTCTGGTCCGGGTTGACGATGTATTGCCTAGGTCATGGCTTTCGCATCGACGTCTCCGCCGAGCCGGCGACCGCTTCGGGGAGTGATGCCGCGTGTTGTTCTGGCCCTCAGGCCGCGCGCTTCTTGAGCAGGCCCGCGATCAGGGCGGTCACCACCGTGCCGGCGCCGAGCGCCAGCACCGCGCCCGGCAGGTTGGTGACGGCGTTCGGGATCGGCAGCACGAACAGGCCGCCATGCGGCACCTTCAGCTCGACGCCGAGGCCGAGCGCCACCGCGCCGGCCACGGCCGATCCCGCCACCATAGCGGGGATCACCCGCAGGGGATCGGCGGCGGCGAAGGGGATGGCGCCCTCGGTGATGAAGGCCGCGCCGAGCACGGCCGCCGCGCCGCCCGCCTCGCGCTCCGGCGCCGTGAAGCGGCCGGGAAACAGCCGCGTCGCGAGGGCGAGGCCGAGCGGGGGCGTCATGCCGCCGATCATCACCGCGGCCATCGGTGCGCAGACGCCCGAGGCGATCAGCGCCGCCGCGGAGGCGTAGGCGGCCTTGTTGATCGGGCCGCCCATGTCCGCCGCCATCATGCCGCCGAGGATCAGGCCGAGCAGGAGCGCGCTCGTGCCCTGCATGCCCTTGAGCCAGCCCGTCAGCGCGGCGAGGGCCGCCGCGACCGGCACGCCCACCACGAAGACCATCAGCAGGCCGGTGACCAGGGTGGCGAGGAGCGGCAGGATCAGGACGGGCTTCAGGCCCTCCAGGTTCTTGGGCAGGCGGATGCGGGCGTTGAGGAAGCGCGCCGTATAGCCGGCGATGAAGCCCGCCGCGATGCCGCCGAGGAAGCCCGCCTGGAGATTCGCCGCCAGCATGCCGCCGATCATGCCGGGGGCGAGGCCGGGCCGGTCGGCGATCGAGAAGGCGATGTAGCCGGCGAGCACCGGCACGATCAGCGCGAAGGCGCCCTTGGCGCCGATCTCGCCCAGCGCGTAGCCGAGCGTCCCGGGCCGGCTCATGGCGTCGATGCCGCCGACCGCGAAGGCGAGCGCGATCAGGAGGCCGCCCGCCACCACGAAGGGCAGCATGAAGGAGACACCCGTCATCAGGTGCTTGTAGGCGCCCGCCTTCGCGGCGGGCCGCGCCGCCGCCTCCGTCGCCGCCGCTTCGGCGCCCTGCACCTGCGCCTCGGCGAGGGCCGTCGCGATCAGGCCCTTGCCGTCGCGGATCGCCGCCTTGGTGGTGGTGGCGTAGACGCGCTTGCCCGAGAAGCGCGCCCGGTCGACGCCCGTATCGGCGGCGATCAGCACGAGGTCGGCCGCCGCGATCTCCTCCGGCGTCAGGGTGTCGCGGGCGCCGACCGAGCCTTGCGTCTCCACGCGCACCGCGTGGCCGAGCGCCTGCGCGGCGGCCTGGATGCCTTCCGCCGCCATGAAGGTGTGGGCGATGCCGGTGGGGCAGGAGGTGACGGCGACGATCCGCTTGGACGCCGCCCCGGCCTCTGCGGCGGGGGCGGGCCCGTCCGCGGCGCCGAGCGCGCGGTCGATCACCGCGGCCACGTCCGCCAGCACGTCCTCGATGGCGACCCGGGCGCGGTGCAGCGCCCCGAAGCGGCCCTCGCCGAGGTCGCCGCCGCCGACGAGGAGTACGGCCCGCGCCTCGCGGATCGCCGCCTCGGGGAGCGGCGGGCCGCCGAGCCCTGCGCCCCGCACTTCGACGGCGAGCGTCTGGTTGCGCCGGCCTGCCTCCTTGCGCAGGGCCTCGGCGGCGAGGAGGGCGTGAGTCGAGAGGTCGCCGCCTCCAACCACCGCCAGCAACTGTGCCATGGGGGATCTCCTGGTGCGTTTCCGTGCGGTTTTCTTAGGGATCTCAGGTTCTTGGGAGGCCGGGCCGGTCAGGGCCGCAGCGTCTCGATGCGGATCCGCTCCGCCAGCGCCCGGACCGTCGCGCGGTCGGGCAGGTTGGCGCCGTTGCGCGTGAGCTTGCCGGCCGCGAAGGCGAGCGCCAGCCGGGCCGTCTCGGCGAGGGACGCGCCGGCTTGCAGCCCGGCGACGAGGCCCGCCACCAGGGCGTCGCCCGCCCCGACCGTGCTGCCCACCGCCATGGCGGGGGGATGGGCGTGGAGCACACCCTCGCGGCCGACGAAGAGCGCGCCGTCGGGCCCCAGCGACACCGCGACGAGCGGGATGCCGCGCTCCGCCAGCGCTCCGGCGGCCGCGATCACCGCGGGGAGATCGGCCAGCGGCCGGCCGGCCCATTCCTCCAATTCGTGACGGTTGGGCTTCACCGCGAAGGGCAGCGCCCCGGGCGGGGCGGCGAGCACGGCCGCGAGGGCCGGCCCCGAGGCATCCACCACCACGCGGGTGCCCCGCGCGGTGAGATCGGCGGTGAGCCCCACATAGGTCGCGGGCGCGAGCCCCGCGGGCAGGCTGCCGGCCAGAACCGCGAGCCCGTCCGGCGCGGCGGCCTCGAGGAGCGCCCCCCGCACCGCGGCGAGATCCTCCGCCCGTGCCGCGATGCCCGGCAGGTTGACGTCCGTGGTGTCGGAGCGGCCGAGGTCGAGCAGCTTCAGGTTGGTGCGGGTCTCGCCCGGTACGCGTACGAAGCGGTCGGCGATGCCCTTCCCGGTGAGGAACCCGGCGAAGGCGGCGTCGTTGTCCCGGCCGAGCAGCCCGGTCGCCACCACGGGCAGACCCCAATCGGCGAGGCAGCCGGCGACGTTCACGCCCTTGCCGCCCGGATCGCGGCGGGCGTCGCGCGCCCGGTGAACGTGGCCCGGCGCGAGCGCGTCGAGGGTGACGGTGAGGTCGATCGCCGGGTTGAGGGTGAGGGTGACGATCGGGCTCACGCGGCGCTCCCCTGGAACGCGGCGCTCCCCTGGACCGCGGCGCTCTCGAGCGCCCGCACGGCGGCGGCGTCCTCCAGGCCGCAGGCCCGCTCGGCCAACGCCTTCAGGGCGGCGAGATCGGCCCCGCGCAGGCGCGCCTTGACCCCCGGCACGTCCCGCGGGGTCATCGACAATTCATCGACGCCGAGCCCCGCGAGCAGGCAGGCTCCGAACGGATCGCCCGCGATGCCGCCGCAGACCCCCACGAAGCGCCCGTGCCGGGCCGCGCCCTCGCAGGTCATGCGGATCAGCCGCAGCACCGCCGGGTGCAGGCTGTCGGCCTCGGGCGCGAGGTCGGTGTTCTGCCGGTCGATGGCGAGGGCGTATTGCGTCAGGTCGTTGGTGCCGATCGAGAAGAAGTCGCAGTGGCGGGCGAGCACGTCCGCCTGGATGGCGGCGGCCGGCACCTCGATCATGATGCCGAGGGGCACCGGGGGCGCGCCGATCTCCGCCCGGATCCGCTCGCAGGTCTCGCGCAGGCGCAAGACCTCCGGCACCGAGGTGATCATCGGCATCATGATGGAGAGGGGCGCCTCCTTGCCGCCGGGCGCGTCCGAGGGCAGCGTGTCCCGGGCGGCCCGGTAGAGCGCGCGCAGCTGCGGCTCCATCAGGTCGGGGCGGCGCAGGAGCAGCCGCGCCCCGCGCACGCCGAGGAAGGGGTTCTCCTCCCGCGGCAGGTGCAGATGCGCCACCTGCTTGTCGCCGCCGATGTCGAGGGTGCGCACGATGAGCGGACGCCCGTCGAGGGCGCGGAGCATCGCCCGGTAGGTCTCGTACTGCTCGTCCTCGCCCGGCGTGTCGCCGCGCTCCAGGAACAGGAACTCGGTGCGCATCAGGCCCACGCCCTCCGCGCCCTGGTCGAGGGCGAAGGGCACCTGCTCGGGCGTGTTGACGTTGGCGCCGATCGCGAGGGTGCGCCCGTCGCGGGTGCGCGCCGGCTCGGCCCGCTGCCGCGCCTCCGCTGCGGCCGCCTCCTGCTGGCGCGCCCGCCAGGCTTCGGCCGCGGCGCGGTCCGCCTCGTCCGGCTCGGCGTAGAGCCGGCCGGTCGAGCCGTCGAGGATCGCGGCCGTGCCGTCCACGAGGGCGAGGAGGCCCGGCCCCCCCGCCACCAGCGCCGGGATGCCGAGCGTGCGCGCCAGGATCGCCGTGTGCGAGGTCGGACCGCCCTGGGCGGTGGCGAGCCCGATCACCCGGGCCGGGTCGAGCCCCGCCGTGTCGGAGGGGGCGAGGTCGGGGGCGATCAGGATACAGGGCTCGTCCGGCAGGGCCTGCCCGCGGCGCAGGGCCGGATCGATCGCCGCGAGCACCCGGCGGCCGACGTCGCGCAGATCCGCCGCGCGGGCGGCGAGGACCGGGTTGCCGAGCGCCGAGAGCTGGCCGGCCATCCGCTCCACCGCCTGGTTCCAGGCATGGGCGACGCCGTGGCCCTCCACCATCAGCTGGCAGACGAGGGTGATCAGGTCGGTGTCGGCGATCAGCTCGCCCTGCGCCCGGAAGATGCCCGCATCCGCCTTGCCGAGGCGCCGCTCGGTGTCGTCGGCCAGCGCCTTGAGCTGGTCGGCCGTGGTGGCGAGGGCCGCGTGCAGGCGGTCGCCGCCGCTGGTGAGCGGCTCCGGCTCGTCCGGCACCTCCAGGGTGGCGGGCTTGAGCACGTGGACGCGGCCGATGGCGAGGCCGGGGCTCGCGGGCAGGCCGGGCAGGATCCGGGGCGATCCGGCGGGGTTCCAGCCCGCCACCGGGCCGGCGGCGCGGGCGGCCGCCTCGGCGGCCCGCTGCGCCGCCGCCTTCTCGCCCGCGCTGAGGCCGGTCACCGCGGCGCAGATCCGGGCGAGGGAGCCCGCCTCGTCCTCGCCCTCGGCCGAGATCACCACCGCGTCGCCGCAGCGCAGGCCGAGCTGGAGCAGGGCGATCAGGTTCTTGGCATCCGCCACCTGCGCCCCGTGGCGCACCTGGATGCGGGCCGGGCAGGCGCGCGCCGTCTCGACCCAGTGCGAGGCCGGGCGGGCATGCAGGCCGGTGGGGTAGTCCACCGTCCAGTCGAAGCGCTGGCGCAGGTCCGCGGCCGGGCCGGCGGCGGGGGAGGGGGCCGCCTCCGCGCTGAGCGCCGCCGCGATCTCCTCCTGGCGGTCGGTGACGCGCAGCCGCTCCAGCCCGGCCTCGTCCTGGATCAGCCGGGTGAGGCGGCGCAGCACGGTGATGTGGGTGTCGGATTGCGCCGCGATGGCGACGACGAGATGCGCCGTCTGGCCGTCGTGCCAGGGCACGCCGCCGGGCACCTGGAGCACCGCGAGGCCGCTCTCGTGCACGAGGTGCCGGTCGTCCACCATGCCGTGCGGGATGACGACCCCGTGGCCCAGATAGGTGTTCGCCACGCCCTCGCGCCGCAGCATGCTCTCGCCGTAGGCCGGGTCGATGCAGCCGGCGGCCACCAGGAGCTGGGCCGCCTCGCGGATCGCCGCCTCCTTGGTCGCGGGCGAGGCGCCCAGCCGGATCAGCAGGCGCGGCGAGAATGTCGGCGTCGGTGCGAGCATGGGGCCTCTCTCCCGGGACGGCATCGGCCGTGATCCAGCCTGATCGTTACGGCAACTGAAAACGTTTTCACAAAACCTGTCAACTATGCATCGCCGATCCGGGGGCGCACCCGCTTGCTGTCGGTACCCTAAGCTGGCAGATTGGCGGGAATGAGCCTGCAATCGTTTTCCGCCCATGACCGTCGGCATTCGTGACGTCGCCCGCGCCGCGGGGGTGTCGACCGCGACGGTCTCGCGGGCGCTCGGCGGCGGCCCGGTCAGCCAGGCCCTGCGCGAGCAGGTGGAGGCGGCGGTGCGCGCCACCGGCTACCGGCCGAACCTCTCGGCGCGGCGGCTGCGCTCGCAGGACACGCAGACGATCGGGCTGATCGTCGCCGACATCCGCAACCCGTTCTTCACGGCGGTGAGCCGGGCGGTGGAGGATGCGGCCTATCAGGCCGGGATGCGGGTGATCCTCTGCAACACCGACGAGGATCCCGAGCGGGAGGCGATGTACCTGCGCCTGATGCAGGAGGAGCGCGTCACCGGGGTGATCTTCGCGCCGACCCGGGCGACGGCGGAGAGCCTCGACGATCTCGGCTTCCCGGCGGTGCTGATCGACCGCACCGGCCCGCCGGGGCGCTTCGACGGGGTCGTCCTCGACAACGTCGCGGCGGCCACGGCCCTGGTCGACCATCTGGTGGCCCAGGGCTTCTCGCGGATCGGCGGTCTGTTCGGTTCGACGAGTTCCACGGCGGCGGAGCGGCAGGCCGGCTACGAGGCGGCGATGCGCCGCCACGGCCTCGCGCCCGCCAGCCGCACGGCGCTGCCGAACGCGGCGGCGGCCGAGGCGGCGGCGGCGCGCTGGCTCGGCGCCGACGACCGGCCCGAGGCGCTGATCCTGTCGAACGGGCTGATCCTGATGGGGACCCTGCGGGCTGCCCGCGCCCTGTCGCTGCGCATCCCCGAGGACCTGGCGCTGGCGGGCTTTGACAACGAGCCCTGGACCGAGCTGGTGGAGCCGGGGCTCACGGTGATCGAGCAGCCCGTCGCCGAGATCGGCGCGCAGGCGATGAGCCTGCTGTTCGAGCGGATCAGGAGCCCGGACCAGCCGGTGCGCAAGGTCGTGCTGAGCGGCCGGCCGGTGCTGCGGGGCTCGACGGGCGTGCTGCGCGGCGCCGCCTGAGCCGGCCGACGCGGAGGAGCGCCGGGGCCGGCCCTCACGCCGCCCGCAGCGCGCTCCCGATCGCGTCCAGGCTCTGGAGCTTGCGGATCGGGCCGATCGCCGCCAGCGTCGGCGCGCCCGCCATCACGGCGCGCCCGGCGGCGCGGACCTGCTCGGGCGTCACCGCATCGACCTTGGCGATGATCTCGCCCGCCGGGATCACCCGGCCCCAGGCGAGGAGCTGGCGAGCGATGCGCTCGATGCGCCCGCCGGGCGTCTCCAGGGCGGAGAGCAGCGAGACCTTGAGCTGCGCCTTGGCCCGGGCGAGTTCCGTCTCCTCGATCGAGGCGGCGGCGCTGGCGAGGCAGGCCACGGTGACGTCGACCAGGGCCGGCAGGTCCGCGCCCGCCGTGCCGGCGCCGATGCCGAACAGGCCGCAATCCGAGAAGGGCCAGTGGAAGGCGTGGATCTCGTAGGCGAGGCCGCGGGTCTCGCGCACCTCGTGCCAGAGCCGCGAGGTCAGGCCGCCGCCGAGCACCTGCGCGAACAGATGCAGCGCGTAGTAGCCCTCGTCGCGGAACGAGAGGCCGGGCAGGCCGAGGACGAGGTTGGCCTGTTCGAGCCTGCGCATCATCCGCCGCTCGCCGCCCCGGTAGAGGCCCGGTACGGAAGCGGGGGCGCTGCGCGCCGGCAGGGCGCCGAAGGAGCGCTCGGCCGCCGCCACGATCGCCTCGTGCGCCACCGCGCCGGCCGCGGCCAGCACCATCCGGTCGGGGGTGTATTCGCGGGCGAGATAGGCCTCGATCGCCGCGCGGTCGAAGCTCTGGATCGTCTCCGGGCGGCCGATGATCGGGCGGCCGATCGGCTGGTCCGGGAAGGCCGCCTCCGTGAAGGCGTCGTAGACCACGTCGTCCGGCGTGTCCTCGATCGCGGCGTATTCCTGGAGGATGACGCCCTTCTCGCGGGCGAGTTCGCCCGCGTCGAAGACCGAGTTGGTCAGGATGTCGCCGATCACGTCGAGGGCGACGCCGATATCCTCGCCGAGCACGCGCGCGGTGTAGCTCGTCTGCTCGGCGCTGGTGGCGGCGTTGATGTCGCCGCCGACGTTCTCGATGTCCTCGGCGATGGCCCGGGCGCTGCGCATCCGCGTGCCCTTGAAGGCCATGTGCTCGATGAGGTGGCTGAGCCCGTGCTCCTCCGGCCGCTCGTGGCGCGAGCCGGCGCCGACCCAGACCCCCAGCGTCGCGGTGGCGACCCCGGGCATCGGCTCGGTGGCGACGGTGAGACCGTTGGGCAGCCGCGTGATGCGCAGGCTGGGGGAGGCGCCGAAGGTCGCGAAATGCTCGTTCACGCGGCGGCCCCGCGCAGGATGCGCGCCCGCTCGCGGATGAAGCGCTCGATCGCGCCCTCGTCGTTCGGCAGCACGGTGAAGCGCTCGCGCCGGCCCATCAGGTCGGCGAGGTGGGGCGGCAGGGCCGGCCGCAGGCCGGTCGCGGCCTCGACCGCGTCCGGGAACTTCGCCGCATGCGCGGTGGCGAGCGCCACCACCGGCGTCGCCGGGTCGGCGTCGAGAAGCCGCCGGCCCGCCCGCACGCCGATGGCGCTGTGCGGGTCGAGCACGTGGCCGGTCCGCGCGTAGGTCTCGCGGATCTCGGCGGCGACCTCCGGCTCCTGCACGGCGGCGGCGTCGAACTCGGCCCGGATCCGTTCCAGCACCGCGGGCGGCAGCGTGAAGGCGCCCGATTGCTTGAGGCCCGCCATCAGGCGGTTCAGCGCGGCGGGCTCCCGGTCGAGAGCCTCGAAGACCAGCCGCTCGAAGTTCGAGGAGACCTGGATGTCCATCGAGGGCGAGGTCGTCGGGGCGACGCCCTTCACCTCGTAGGCGCCATTCGCGAGGGTGCGGGCCAGGATGTCGTTGGCGTTGGTGGCGATCATCAGCCGACCGATGGGCAGGCCCATCCGCTTGGCGACCCAACCGGCGAGGATGTCGCCGAAATTGCCGGTCGGCACCGAGAAGGAGACCGGCCGGTGCGGCGCGCCGAGCGCCACCGCGCTCGTGAAGTAGTAGACGGCCTGGGCGGCGACGCGGGCCCAGTTGATCGAGTTGACGCCCGACAGGCGCACGTCCTCGGCGAAGCGCGGATGCTGGAACAGCGCCTTCACGATTGCCTGGCAATCGTCGAAGGTGCCCTCGACCGCGATGGCGTGGACGTTGTCCGAATCCACCGTGGTCATCTGGCGCCGCTGCACCTCCGACACGCGGCCATGCGGGTAGAGGATGAAGACGTCGACCTGATCGAGGCCGCGGAAGGCCTCGACGGCGGCGCTGCCGGTGTCGCCCGAGGTGGCGCCCACGATGGTGGCGCGGCTGCCGCGGGCCTTGAGCACGTGATCCATCAGCCGGCCGAGGAGCTGCATCGCCACGTCCTTGAAGGCGAGCGTCGGGCCGTGATGGAGTTCGAGCAGGAAGAGGTTGTCGGCGAGCTGCACCAGCGGGCAGACGGCCGGGTGCCGGAAGCCGGCATAGGCGCCCTCGATCATCCGGTCGAGGTCGGCTTGCGGAATCTCCCCGTCGACGAGGGGCGACAGCACGGTCTTGGCCGCCTCGGCATAGGGGCGCCCGGCGAGGCCCGCGATGGCGGCGGGCGCGAGCGCCGGCCAGTGCTCGGGAATGTAGAGGCCCCCGTCGCGGGCGAGCCCGGCGAGGAGCGCATCGGTGAAGGTCAGCGGCGCGGCGGCGCCGCGGGTCGAGACATGAAGCACGGGAAAACGTCCTGAATCTGCCGGTGGCCTACACGAAATGGGCGGGCGCGTCAGCCGGGATGGGAGAACGGGCTCGCCGGACGCCGCCCGATCGGGCTTGCGGGATCCCTCGCGGGCGCCCCAGGTTATAACGACCGTTGTGACGAGATCGGGGATGCCGGCATGCTCGCACTGAAGGTCACGGCGATCGGCAACTCGGTCGGTGTCGTTCTGCCGAAAGAGGCCGTCGCCCGCCTCAAGCTCGAGAAGGGCGATACCGTGTTCCTCACGGAATCACCCGACGGATACGGGCTCACCCCCTACGATCCCACCTTCGAAGACCAGATGCGCACGGCGCAGGACAGCCTGAAGCGGCGGCGCAATGCCCTGAGGGCGCTTGCGACGGAGTGCCGACCTGGGTCGGGCGGGAGGTCGCTCTCGCCATTCATGAGGCGCAAATGGCCGAGCATGGCGGCGCCCTCGGCATCCGCGATGCGGCGCTGCTCGACGCGGCTCAGGCAGGTTGTCAGGCCGGCTCGTGGAGCTTCTTCCAGGCATAGGCCGAGAACACGCCGACCAGACACAGCGCGATGCCGTACCACGTGAAGGCGTATTGCAGGTGGTTGTTCGGAAGATCGACCCGCAATTGCCCGCCGCGCGGCCAGCCGCCGGGATTGGGCGTGGCATCGGCCTCGATCAGGTAGGGCGCGACCGCGTCGAGGCCGCTTGCGGCGGCGATGCCCGGGATGTCCCGGTTGAACCACTCGCCCCGCTTCGGGTCGGGGGCGGGGACGAACATGCCGCGCGCCTCGCTCGCCCGCAGCATGCCGGTGACGGTGACCGAGCCCGCGACCTCGCCCGCCTGCCGGTCGGCCGGGTTGCGGAGTTCGGTCGGCACGAAGCCGCGGTTGATCAGGACCGGCGGGCCGTCCGCCCGCTCGAGCGGCGTCAGCACGTAGTAGCCCTGGAGGGCACGCCCCGGAATCTCGCCCGGCGCGAGGCCGTGCACCAGCGTCTCCTTGTCGTGGAGGAGGCGGCCGGTGACCCGCACCCGCTTGAACTCGTCGGCGGCCGGATCCCAGGAGGCGGGCGGGGCGAGCGGCGGCTCGATCCGCGAGCGCTCCCCGATCTGGCGGATCACCCCCTCCTTCCAGGCCTTGCGCTGCAACTGCCACGTGCCGAGCCCGAGGAGGATCGCGAGGCAGACCAGCGTCGCGAGGCCCGGCGCGGCGAGGGCGCGCCAGGAGGCCGGGCGTCCGGCCGGCACCGCCGCCTCCATCAGCGGAAACGTCCCTGCTCGGCCCGGTTGGCGAATTGCAGGGCGGCCATCAGCCCCTTGAGCGGGCGCACCAGGACCAGGCTCAGGATGATGGCGAGCGGCGTCCACAGAACGGCGTGGAGCCAGAGCGGCGGCTCGTAGGCGAACTCCACCCACATGGCGAGCGCCACCACGACGAGCCCGACGATCGACATCACGAAGAAGGCCGGCCCGTCCGCCGAATCGATGAACTTGAAGTCGAGGCCGCAGACCTCGCAGGAGGGGCGGAAGCTCAGGAACCCCTTGAACAGGTGGCCCTCGCCGCAATGCGGGCAGCGCCCGCGCAGGCCGGCCATCGCCGGCGACGGAGTCGTGCGGGTATCGTCCACCTGAGCCATGCTCCTCGGCTGATGGGGCGGCGCGCCTCCGGCGCCCCCGGTCGCGGCCAATGCGTCGCGAGGGCCGGCCGCGGGGACCGGCCTTGAGCCCGCCGCCGATATGGGGCTTCGGCGCGCCCCCCGCCATGAAAAAGGGCGGCTCGCGCCGCCCTTGTTCCAGTTTCCTTTCGCCGCAGCGGGATTCAGTGCGCCGCCGCGTGGCCGACGCCCGAACCCCAGACGTAGATCGCCGCGAACAGGAACAGCCAGACCACATCCACGAAGTGCCAGTACCAGGCGGCGAACTCGAAGCCGAGATGCTGCTTGGGCGTGAAGTGGCCGAGATAGGTCCGGTAGAGGCAGACGGCCAGGAACACCGTGCCGATGATGACGTGGGCGCCGTGGAAGCCCGTCGCCATGAAGAAGGTGGCCGAGTAGATGCTGCCCGAGAAGCCGAAATGGGCGTGGCTGTACTCGTAGCCCTGCACGAAGCTGAACAGGATGCCGAGCGCGATGGTGAGCCACAGGCCGTACTTCACGCCCTTGCGGTCGTTGTTCAGCAGGGCGTGGTGGGCCCAGGTGATCGTGGTGCCGGAGGTGAGCAGGATCAGGGTGTTGAGGAGCGGCAGGTGCCACGGGTCGAAGGCCTCGATGCCCTTCGGGGGCCAGGTGCCGCCCGTGAATTCCAGGCGCGCCGCCTGGATCGGCTCGGCGGTGTAGAGCGCCGCGTCGAAATAGGCCCAGAACCACGCCACGAAGAACATCACCTCGGAGGCGATGAACATGATCATCCCGTAGCGGTGGTGCAGCTGCACCACGCGGGTGTGATCGCCGCTGTTGGCCTCGTGCACGACGTCCCGCCACCAGCTCAGCATGGTGTAGAGCACGCCGATGAAGCCGGCGAAGAACAGGTACGGGCCGATCGGCAGCTTCGCGAGCGTGAGGCTCTTCATCCAGAAGACCGCGCCCGTGGTCATCGTGAAGGCGCTGAACGAGCCGAGGAGCGGCCAGGGGCTCGGATTGACGAGGTGGTAGTCGTGGTGCTTCGCGTGCGCCTCGGCCATCGTGTTCGTTCTCCTCGCCTCGACTGGAACCGGACGCGCCCCGCGCCGGTCTTAGGCCATCTCGTGGGCCGGAGCCGCTTAACCCCTCGGGCGGCCCGCTTGGCTCACGCTTTACGGTGCGAGCCCGGCGCTTGTCACCGGGCCATAGGGTCAATTCGGCCGCGGAGCCCCCGCGCCCGTTGTCGCAAGCGCGGCCGTGGGCTGGCCGTTGCGCGACGGGAAATAGGTGTAGGAGAGCGTCATCTCCGTGTAGTCGCGGGTGTTCGCGTCCGTCCGCACCGCCGGATCGACGTAGAACACCACCGGCACGTCGATGGTCTCGCCGGGCTGCAGCGTCTGCTCGTTGAAGCAGAAGCACTGGATCTTGACGAAGAAGCCGCCCATCAGGCCGGGCTGCACGTTGAAGGTGGCGACCCCGGCGGTGGGCACGCTCGCCGTGTTGGTGACGCGGAAGAACACCGTCTGGGTCGCGCCGAGCTTGGCCTCGACCCGCGCCGTCTCCGCCGCGAAGCGCCAGGGCAGGCCCGGCGCGACGTTGGTGTCGAAGTGGACCGTCATGGTCTCCTCGGACACCGCCGTGGCGGGCCCTTTGCCGACGAGCGGGGTTCCGTCATAGCCGGTCGCCTTGCAGAACAGGTCGTAGAGCGGGACCGACGCGTAGGCGAGGGCGGTCATGCCCACCACGACGCCGACGCAGGCGAGGAGCGTCCGGCGGACGCCGTCGCGCGCCGCAGCGCCGGGCCGAGTGGGAGGGATCATCGCGGCACCTCGCGGATCAGAGCGGCCGGTTGAGGACCTGGGGGCCGAGCTTGGCGATCGTCAGGACGTAGAAGATCGCGACGAGGGCGGCGAGCGTGAGCGCGATCGCGACCGAGCGCTTGCGCCGACGGCGCGCCTCCTCGGGCGTCAGACTGGGAAGGTTCGTCATCCGACCAACATGGAAACCGGCCGCATCAGGCCGAGGCCCTGCTCCGCGAGCAGCGCCGAGAACAGCAGGAACAGGTAGAGGATCGAGAAGCCGAACAGGCTCATGGCCGTCCGGTTGGCGATCTCGCCCTCCCGGCGGCGATGGACCTGGAGGCTCAAGACCAGCATGGCGATCCCGCCGACGAGCGCCACGAGGCCGTAGATCAGCCCGCCGAAGCCGAGCGCCACGGGGGCGAGGCCGAGCGGCGCGAGGAGCAGCGTGTAGGCGACGATCTGGCGGCGGGTCGAATCGGGGCCGGCCACGTTCGGCATCATCGGGATGCCGGCCTTGGCGTAGTCGCCCGACTTGACCAGGGCCAGCGCCCAGAAATGCGGCGGCGTCCAGATGAAGATGATGAGGAAGAGGATCGTGCTCTCGATGCCGACCGTCCCCGTCACCACGGCCTGGCCGATCATCGGGGGCAGCGCCCCCGCCGCGCCGCCGATCACGATGTTCTGCGCCGTCGCGCGCTTGAGCCACATCGAGTAGATCACGGCGTAGAACACGATGGTGAAGGCGAGGAGCCCGGCCGCGAGCCAGTTCGCGGCGAGCCCGAGCACCAGCACCGAGCCCACCGAGAGCACGAGGCCGAAGGCCAGGGCCTCGTCGGGGCGGATGCGGCCCGCCGGGATCGGCCGGGTGCGGGTGCGGGTCATCACCGCGTCGATATCCGCGTCCCACCACATGTTGAGGGCGCCCGAGGCGCCGGCCCCGACCGCGATCATCAGGAGCGACACCGCCGCGATCACCGGGTTCACGTGGCTCGGCGACACGGTCATGCCGACGAGGGCCGTGAAGATCACGAGCGCCATCACCCGCGGCTTCAGCAGGGCGAAGAAGTCCGCGACGTCGCCGTCCGAGGCGGTGGCCAGGGGCTCGGCGCGGTTCAGGCTGTTCGTCAGGCTCGTCATGGCACCGATACGCAAGCGACGGGCGAAGCGGGGGGAGCGGATGCTCCTCGCCGGAAGGCTGTGCCGGCCCGGACGGACCTTGGCCGCAGCCTTCGGGGGAAGAGCGAGGGCCGCCCGGAGGCGGCCCTGCGCGTGGTTCGGGCTCAGTGGGCGTGCGACGGATCGTCGACGATCACCGGCAGGGTCTCGTACTGGTGGAAGGGCGGCGGCGAGGACAGGGTCCATTCCAGCGTCGTCGCGCCCTCACCCCACGGATTGTCCGCGGCGCGCTCCTTCGAGCGGAAGGCGAGCACGATGCCGATCACGAACACCACCATGCCGAGCGCGAAGATGTGGCCGCCCATGGTCGCCACGTAGTGCCAGCCCGCGAAGGCATCCGGATAGTCGGCATAGCGCCGCGGCATGCCGGCCAGGCCCAGGAAGTGCATCGGGAAGAACAGCACGTTGGCGCCGATGAAGGCGAGCCAGAAGTGCAGCTTGCCGGCCCATTCCGGGATGATGCGGCCGGTCATCTTCGGGAACCAGTAGTAGACGCCCGCGAAGATGATGAACACGGCGCCGAGCGACAGCACGTAGTGGAAGTGCGCCACCACGTAGTACGTGTCGTGCAGGTAGCGGTCGACGGCCGCGTTGGCCAGGATCACGCCGGTGACGCCGCCCACCGTGAACAGGAAGACGAAGCCGACCGCCCAGTGCATGGCGGCGGTGAAGCGGATCGAGCCGCCCCACATGGTCGCGATCCACGAGAAGATCTTCACGCCGGTGGGCACCGCGATGACCATGGTGGCGAAGACGAAGTAGGACTGCGTCTGCAGGGTCAGGCCGACCGTGTACATGTGGTGGGCCCAGACCACGAAGCCGACGACGCCGATCGCGACCATCGCGTAGGCCATCGCGAGATAGCCGAAGACCGGCTTCTTCGAGAAGGTCGCGATGATGTGCGAGACGATGCCGAAGGCCGGCAGGATCATGATGTAGACTTCGGGGTGACCGAAGAACCAGAACAGGTGCTGGTACAGGATCGGGTCGCCGCCGCCGGACGGGCTGAAGAAGGTGGTGCCGAAGTTCCGGTCGGTGAGCAGCATGGTGATCGCGCCGGCCAGCACCGGGAGCGACAGCAGCAGCAGGAAGGCGGTGACCAGCATCGACCACGCGAACAGCGGCATCTTGTGCAGGGTCATGCCCGGCGCGCGCATGTTCAGGATGGTGGTGATGAAGTTGATGGCGCCGAGGATCGAGCCCGCGCCCGACAGGTGCAGGGCGAAGATCGCGAAATCGACCGCCGGGCCGGGATGGCCGTCGGTGGAGAGCGGCGGATAGACCGTCCAGCCCGTGCCCGCGCCGACCGCGCCCGGGGCGCCCTCGACGAAGAGCGAGCAGACGAGGCTCATGAAGCCCGCGACGGTGAGCCAGAACGAGATGTTGTTCATGCGCGGGAACGCCATGTCGGGCGCCCCGATCATCAGCGGCACGAACCAGTTGCCGAAGCCGCCGATCAGCGCCGGCATCACCATGAAGAACACCATGATGAGGCCGTGGCCGGTCACGAAGACGTTGTAGGTCTGCGGATTGGAGAAGTACTGAAGGCCCGGCTCCTGCATCTCCATGCGGATGCCGAAGGACAGGAAGGCGCCGACGATGCCCGCCGAGAAGGCGAAGAGCAGGTAGAGGGTGCCGATATCCTTGTGGTTCGTGGAGTTGAACCAGCGCTGGAAGAAGGGTGGAGTGTGCTCGTGGGCCTCAGCGTGCCCGGCCGATGCGGCGGTTGCCATGAAAGGAACCTCTTCGCGGGGTTTCGCGTCGTCAGGGGCGGCCGGGCCTCCCGAGCCCGGCCGGATCGGATCAGCGCGCCGAGGCGTATCGGGGCGCGCCGGTTTCGATGCGGGCGAACTTGGTCTTCGCCTCGGCGGTCCAGGCCTGGAAGGCCTCGTCGCTCACCACGCGGACGGTGATGGGCATGTAGGCGTGGCGCTGGCCGCAGAGTTCCGAGCACTGGCCGTGATAGGTGCCCTCGCGCTCGGCCTTGAACCAGAACTGGTTGAGGCGGCCCGGGATGGCGTCGATCTTGAAGCCGAAGGACGGCATCGCCCAGGAATGCATCACGTCGGCGGCGGTGACCTGGATCTTCACGATCTTGTTCACCGGCACGACCATCTCGTTGTCGGTGGCGAGCAGCTTGGGCTGGCCCGACTTCACCTGATCCTCGCCCTCGAGCAGGTTGGCGTCGAAGCCGAAGCCGCCGACCTCCTTCGGGTACTCGTAGGACCAGTACCAGGCGTGGCCGACCACCTTGACCATCAGGTCGGCCTTCGGGTCGGAGAGCTGGGTGCGCAGCACGCGGAAGGACGGGATCGCGATCGCCACCAGGATCAGCACCGGGACGATGGTCCAGGCCACCTCCAGCATCGTGTTGTGGGTGGTGCGCGACGGGCTCGGCTGCTTGCGCTCGTTGAAGCGGAAGATCACCACCAGCAGCAGCGCCAGCACCAGCAGGACGACGCCCAGCATGATGACGTTGAGCAGGTGGTGGAAGTTGTAGATCTCGGTGGCCACCGCCGTCACGGGCTTCTGGAGGTCCATCTGCCACGGCTCGGGCTTGCCGGTGCCGGCCGCGAAGGCCGCGGTGCCGGTCAGGAGTGCCGCCACCGCCGCGGCCCCTCCCACGAACGATCGGCTGAACCGCCGATGCTGAGCCCTCGCCATCCCCATATCGCCCTCGGTGCTCCGGTTTCAGTCGGTCTGACGGCGCCCGGGATCCCCCCTCGCGCGAGGCGGCCGGCCGCCGATCGCTGCGCCGGCCGGCCGCATGGACCGGCACCAGCCGACGATCGTTCAGTGGGCGTCTCACACCACAATGGCGCAGCAAGCGCAACGGCGTTGGCGTCGCATCTTCGGCTGCTAAGCGTCGGAGGGACCCGGACCTTCGTCCAGTTTTTAGACTTGGATTAAGGGGAGCTCGCCCGGCGGCGCGCGCTCCCGGTTGGCGCTGCCGCCCCGCTCGTGCAGGGTCCCGGGGGGACGGGCCACGCCATGATCGACCGACTGGAATTCATCCTCGCGCTGGCGCGCGAGCAGCATTTCGGGCGCGCCGCCCAGGCCTGCGGGGTCTCCCAGCAGACGCTCTCGGCCGGGGTGAAGCAGCTGGAGGAGCGGCTCGGCGTGATGCTGGTGCAGCGCGGCTCCCGCTTCCAGGGCTTCACGCCGGAGGGCGAGCGCGTGCTCGACTGGGCGCGGCGGATCGTCGGCGACACCCGGGCCATGCGCCAGGAGGTGGCGGCCCTGCGCCGCGGCCTGTCCGGCACGCTGCGGATGGCGGCCGTGCCCACCGCGACCCCGATGGTCGCGAACCTGACCACGCCGTTCCGCGCGCGTCATCCGGCCGTGCGCTTCACCGTGCAATCGGCGACCTCGCACGAGATCGTCCGGCAGATCGCCAATCTCGAACTCGATGCCGGGCTCACCTACCTGGAGAACGAGCCGCTCGGCCGCGTCACGACGGTGCCGCTCTACCGGGAGCAGTACCGGCTGCTCACCGCCGCGGACGGGATCTATGGCGGGCGCGACAGCGTCACCTGGGCCGAGGTGGCGCGCATCCCGCTCTGCCTGCTCACGCCGAACATGCAGAACCGGCGCATCATCGATCGCCAGTTGCGCGCCGCCGGCGCCGAGCCGGCGCCGATCCTCGAATCGAACTCGATGATCGTGCTCGTCACCCATGTGCGCACGGCGAAGTGGGCGAGCATCATGCCGGCGGCCCTCGCCGAGACCTTCAAGCTGACCGAGCGGGTGCGCGCGGTGCCCATCACCGATCCGGACGTGAGCCACACGATCGGCCTCGTGGTGCCGGAGCGCGATCCGATGACCCCGCTGGTGGCGGCCTTCCTGGCCGAGGCCCGGGCGATCGCCCCGCATCTGGAGGAGGAGCTGACGCGGCCGTGAGGGCGCCCCCGGGCGGAGGAAGCGCGCATCCCCTCATCCCTGCGTTTCCTCGGGCCGGGCGCCGGGATGGACCGGCAAGCCGTCGCCGATGATCGTCCAGCGCAGGCGCTCCGCCGCCTGGGTGTGGTCCCGCGGCACCACCGCGTCCGGATCGTCGAGGCTCGCGACCGTCACGTCGACGGCGTCCGGATGACCTCGCGTCTCGTAGGTGAGGGAGGTGCCGCAGACGCCGCAAAAGCCGCGCAGGACGCCGGGGCTCGACCGGTAGCGCGCCGGCTCTCCCGCGGTCAGCCGGAACGCGGCCCGTGGCACGCTGAACCACGCCACGCTGGCTGCGCCGACCGCCCGGCGGCAGCAGGCGCAATGGCAGATGGTCTCATGGAAGACCGGCCCATCGGCCGCGTAGCGCACCTGCCCGCAGAGGCATCCACCCGTCAGCATCGTCCGATCCCCCGGCACCTCGAAGCAAGGACGAGGTCATACGGTTTCCGGATGATCGCTTCGCGATGCGGAAACCGGCCTCGCTCAGGCGCCGCGCGGGCTCGTGATACGGTTTCCGAAAGTGATCGTCCGGAAACCGTATCACTCTCCCGAAATCTGAAAACGCCTCCGGCGAGTCCGGACCTGACGCGGCTTCGCACGAGCAAAATGGTAGCCGCCGCGATTTTCAACAAAAATTCCTTGTCGCTTCACCGAACCGCGCGATTGATTCGGGTCCCTGGTTCCCACAGGCTCCACCTTAGAACGACAACGAACTCGGGAAGGGGACGATGGAGGGATACGAGCCCTGGGACGGCGCGCGCGCCGCCGGGATCATCGCCGAACACACCCGTCTGGAGGGGGCCACCCTGCCGATCCTGCACGCCCTGCAGGAGACGTTCGGCTACGTGGACGCGGCGGCGATCCCGCTGATCGCCGATGCCCTGAACCTCTCGAAGGCGGAGGTTCACGGCTGCATCACCTTCTACCACGATTTCCGGGCCAAGCCCGCCGGCCGGCGCGTCGTGAAGCTGTGCCGCGCCGAGGCCTGCCAGGCCGTGGGCGCCGACGCGCTCCATGCCGAAGTGCTGCGCCGCCTCGAAATCGATTGGCACGGCACCACCCGCGACGGCGAGGTCACCGTGGAGCCGGTCTTCTGCCTCGGGCTGTGCGCCTGCGGCCCGGCCGCCCTCATCGACGGCGAGCCCGTCGCCCGGCTCGATGCCGACGGCCTGCAGGCCGCCCTGACGGAGGCCGCGGCGTGAGCGTCACGATCTTCATCCCCCGCGACGCCGTCGCCATCGGGCTCGGTGCCGAGCGCGTCGTCAAGGCGCTGAGCCGCGCCGCCGCCGCCCGCAACCTCGACATCCGCATCGTGCGCACCGGCTCGCGCGGCATGCTCTGGCTGGAGCCGATGGTCGAGGTGGAGACGCCGGAGGGCCGCATCGCCTACGGCCCCGTCCGGGCGGGCGACGTCGAATCCCTGCTCGATGCCGGCCTCGCCGAGGGCGGCGCGCACCGCCTGCGCATCGGCCGCCCCGAGGCGCATCCCTATCTCGCGCGCCAGCAGCGCCTGACCTTCCACCGCTGCGGCGTGGTCGATCCGGTCTCGGTGGCCGATTACCGCGCCCATGGCGGCTATGCCGGCCTCGCCCGCGCCCTGGAGATCGGGCCGGCCGACACGGTCGAGGCCGTGAAGGTCTCGGGGCTGCGCGGCCGCGGCGGCGCGGGCTTCCCGACCGGCATCAAGTGGAACACCGTGATGCGGGCGGAGGCCGACCGGAAATACGTGGTCTGCAACGCCGACGAGGGCGATTCCGGCACCTTCGCCGACCGCATGCTGATGGAGGGCGATCCCTTCACCCTGATCGAGGGCATGACGATCGCGGGCGTCGCGGTGGGGGCCACCCGCGGCTACATCTATCTGCGCTCCGAATATCCGAATGCCTTCGAGACGCTCAAGGCCGCCATCGCGGCGGGCGAGCGGGCGAACGTGCTCGGCCGCGACATCCTGGGTTCCGGCAGGGATTTCCATCTGGAGGTCCGGCTCGGCGCCGGCGCCTATATCTGCGGCGAGGAGACCTCGCTCCTCGAGAGCCTGGAGGGCAAGCGCGGCATCGTGCGGGCCAAGCCCCCGATCCCGGCTCTCAAGGGCCTGTTCGGCCGCCCGACGCTGGTCAACAACGTGCTCTCCTTCGCGGCGGTGCCGTGGATCCTGGAGCATGGCGGGCAGGCCTATGCGGATTACGGCATGGGCCGCTCGCGCGGCACGCTGCCGATCCAGCTCGCCGGCAACGTGAAGCATGGCGGCCTGATCGAGACCGCCTTCGGCATCAGCCTGCGCGAGGTGATCGAGGATTTCGGCGGCGGCACCCTCTCGGGCCGGCCGGTGCGGGCCGCGCAGGTGGGCGGGCCGCTCGGGGCCTATTTCCCCGATACGCTGTTCGACACGCCGATGGATTACGAGGCCTTCGCGGCCAAGAAGGGCCTCGTCGGCCATGGCGGCGTGGTGGTGTTCGACGACACCGTCGACATGGCCCGCCAAGCGCGCTTCGCCTTCGAGTTCTGCGCGGTCGAATCCTGCGGCAAGTGCACGCCCTGCCGGATCGGTGCGGTGCGCGGGCGCGAGACCATGGACCGCCTGCTCGCGGGCGAGGATCCGGCCGAGCCCCTGCGGCTGGTCGAGGATCTCTGCGAGGTCATGACCGATGGCTCGCTCTGCGCCATGGGCGGCCTGACGCCCGTGCCCGTGATGAGCGCCATCACCCACTTCCCCGAGGATTTCGACCGCAGCTCCCGGCTGCCGATGGCGGCCGAGTGAGGAGGCGTCCATGGCCCTGATCAAGGAAATCGACTACGGCACCCCGATCCGCGTCGCCGACACGACCGTGACGCTGACGATCGACGGCCAGAGGGTGACGGTGCCGGCGGGCACCTCCGTGATGGCCGCCGCCATGACGGCCGGCACGCAGATCCCCAAGCTCTGCGCCACCGACAGCCTGGAGCCCTTCGGCTCCTGCCGGCTCTGCCTCGTGGAGATCGACGGGCGGCGCGGCACGCCGGCCTCCTGCACCACCCCGGCCGAGGACGGCATGGTGGTGCACACCCAGAGCGACAAGCTCGCCAAGCTGCGCAAGGGGGTGATGGAGCTCTACATCTCCGACCATCCCCTCGACTGCCTGACCTGCGCGGCCAACGGCGACTGCGAATTGCAGGACATGGCCGGCGCGGTCGGCCTGCGCGAGGTGCGCTACGAGGAGGGCGCCAACCACGTCCGCAAGTCCTCCGACCTCTACCTGCCGAAGGACGAGTCGAACCCCTACTTCACCTACGACCCGGCGAAGTGCATCGTCTGCAACCGCTGCGTCCGGGCCTGCGAGGAGGTGCAGGGCACCTTCGCGCTCACCATCGCGGGGCGCGGCTTCGATTCGCGCGTGGCCTCCGGCCCGACCAGCTTCTTCGAGTCGGAATGCGTCTCCTGCGGCGCCTGCGTGCAGGCCTGCCCGACCGCGACGCTCACCGAGAAGTCGATCATCGCGCACGGCCAGCCCGAGCATTCGGCCGTGACGACCTGCGCCTATTGCGGCGTCGGCTGCGCCTTCAAGGCCGAGATGCAGGGCTCCCGCGTGGTGCGGATGGTGCCCTACAAGGACGGCAAGGCGAATGACGGCCATTCCTGCGTGAAGGGCCGCTTCGCCTACGGCTATGCCACCCACCGGGACCGCATCACCAAGCCGATGATCCGCCAGACGATCACGGATCCGTGGCGCGAGGTGTCGTGGGAGGAGGCCATCGCCCACGCGGCCTCCGAGTTCAAGCGGATCCAGGCCACCTACGGCCGCGACGCGGTCGGCGGCATCACCTCCTCGCGCTGCACCAACGAGGAGGCCTATCTGGTCCAGAAGCTGGTGCGCGCCGGCTTCGGCAACAACAACGTCGATACCTGCGCCCGGGTCTGCCACTCGCCGACCGGCTACGGCCTCAAGACCACGCTCGGCACCTCCGCCGGCACGCAGGACTTCAAGTCGGTGGAATACGCCGACGTGATCCTGGTGGTGGGCGCCAACCCGACCGACGGCCACCCGGTCTTCGGCTCGCGGATGAAGAAGCGCCTGCGCCAGGGCGCCAGGCTGATCGTGGCCGATCCGCGCCGGATCGACCTCGTGAAATCGCCCCACATCAAGGCGGATTACCACCTGCCCCTGAAGCCCGGCTCCAACGTCGCCTTCGTGAACGCGATGGCGCACGTCATCGTCACCGAGGGGCTGGTGGACGAGGCCTATGTCCGCGAACGCTGCGACCTCGTGGATTTCGAGGTCTGGGCCCGCTTCGTGGCCGAGGGGCGCCACGCTCCCGAGGTGATCGGGCCGACGATCGGCGTCGATCCGGCGGATCTGCGCGCCGCCGCCCGGCTCTACGCCACGGGCGGCGCCGCGGCGATCTATTACGGGCTCGGCGTCACCGAGCACAGCCAGGGCTCCACGATGGTGATGGGGCTGGCCAACCTCGCCATGGCCACCGGCAACATCGGCAAGCCCGGCGCCGGCGTGAACCCGCTGCGCGGCCAGAACAACGTGCAGGGCTCCTGCGACATGGGCTCGTTCCCGCACGAGCTCTCGGGCTACCGCCACGTCTCGGACGACGCCACCCGCGAGACCTTCGAGTCGCTGTGGGGCGCGACCCTGTCGCCCGATCCGGGCCTGCGCATCACCAACATGCTCGACGAGGCGGTCGGCGGCAGCTTCAAGGGGCTCTACATCCAGGGCGAGGACATCGCCCAGTCGGATCCCGACACCCACCACGTGACGGCGGGCCTCAAGGCGATGGAATGCATCGTCATCCAGGACCTGTTCCTGAACGAGACCGCGAAATACGCCCACGTCTTCCTGCCGGGGGCCTCGTTCCTGGAGAAGGACGGCACCTTCACCAATGCCGAGCGGCGCATCAGCCGCGTGCGCAAGGTGATGCCGCCGATGGGCGGCTACGCCGACTGGGAGGGCACCATGCTGCTCTCCAACGCCCTCGGCTACCCGATGCGCTACGCGAACCCGTCCGAGATCATGGACGAGATCGCCCGGCTCACCCCGAGCTTCGCGGGCGTCTCCTACGCCCGGCTGGAGGAACTCGGCTCGATCCAGTGGCCATGCAACGCGGAGGCCCCCGAGGGCACGCCGATGATGCATGTCGACCGCTTCGTGCGCGGCCTCGGCAAGTTCATGATCACCGAGTTCGTCCCCACCGACGAGCGCACGACGGCCAAGTACCCGCTGATCCTCACCACCGGTCGCATCCTCTCCCAGTACAATGTCGGCGCGCAGACCCGGCGCACCCACAATTCGCGCTGGCACGAGGAGGACGTGCTGGAGATCCACCCCTTCGATGCCGAGACCCGCGGCATCGTGGATGGGGATCTGGTGGCGCTGGAGAGCCGGTCGGGCGACATCGCGCTCAAGGCCCGCGTCACCGAGCGGATGCAGCCGGGGATCGTCTACACCACCTTCCACCACGCCAAGACCGGCGCCAACGTCATCACCACCGACTACTCGGACTGGGCGACCAACTGCCCCGAATACAAGGTGACGGCGGTGCAGGTCCGGCGTACCAACCGGCCATCCGATTGGCAGGCCCGGTTCTATGAGGAAGACATCTCCCTCACCCGCATCGCCCAGCAGCTCGATGCCGCCGAGTAGCGGCGGCGAGGCGGCGGCGCGGACCGCCGTCCGCGTCCCGACGCGGGTGGTCGCCTACGACGACCCGCAGGCGCGGGCGGATACCCGCCCGCTCGCCGTCGAGATGCCCGTCAACGTGATCTACGGCAGCGTGCCCTATGCCGTGATGATGACGACCCCCGCCGATCTCGTGGATTTCGCCTACGGGTTCAGCCTCACCGAGAGCATCGTCCAGGGGGCCGAGGAGATCCGCGGCGCCGTGGTCGAGCCCGGGGAAGGGGGCCTGCGCCTCGTGGTCGATCTCGCCCCGGGCCGCCTGCGCGAGCATCTCGCGCGCAAGCGCGCCATGAGCGGGCGCACGGGCTGCGGGGTCTGCGGCATCGACGACCTCGCCGACATTCCCAGGGCCGAGACCCGGCCGGATGCCGGGGTCCGGGTGAGCGTGGCGGCGGTCGAGCGGGCGCTCTCCGCCCTCTCCGATCTCCAGACGCTCAACCGCGAGACCCGGGCGGTGCACGCCGCCGCCTGGGCGGGGCTCGACGGCGCCATCCTCGCGGTGCGCGAGGATGTCGGCCGCCACAACGCCCTCGACAAGCTGATCGGGGCGCTGTTGCGGGCCGGGACCGATCCGGCCGCGGGCTTCCTCGTCATCACCAGCCGCTGCTCGTTCGAGATGGCCGAGAAGGCGGCGAGCTTCGGCGCCTCGGTGCTCGTCGCGATCTCCGCCCCGACCTCGCTCGCCGTGGAACGCGCGCGGGCGCACGGGCTGACGCTCGCGGCCATCGCCCGCAGCGACACCGTCACGGTCTTCACGGGGGCCGAGCGCCTCGTCCTCGCCCCCGATCCACCGGAGGAAACCCCATGAGCGGCGCCGACCAGACCGCCAAGCTGATCCGCATGGCCAACCAGATCGCCACCTTCTTCCATCCCTACCCTGAGGAGGAGGGAGTTTCGAGCGTGGCCAAGCACATCCAGGATTTCTGGACGCCGAAGATGCGCGAGGCGCTCGCGGCCTATTGCGCGGCGGACGGCCAGGGCCTGGACCCGCTGGTGCTGAAGGCGTTCGGCGGCCGGGACCGGGCCGAGCCGCGGGCCGCCTGAGCGGACACGCGTCACGCACTGCACTGACCCGTCCTGCGGCCCGCCCCTTCCCCCGGATCTCGCTCCGCCGATGCGGCCTGCGCCCGGGACAGGGGTTGAGTCCGGATGTCGGGCGGTGGGGCGCTCCCGCTGATCCGAGATTGACTGCGCCCCGCTCTCCCTGTACCGATCGGTTTGTGCAGTACCGATCGGTACAGGCCGTTCGAGCAGGGCTTCACCATGACCGAAACCCGTCCGCCGCTCCCGCCCTTCACCCGGGACACCGCCATCCGGAAGGTCCGCGCCGCCGAGGACGGCTGGAACAGCTGCAACCCCGAGAAGGTCTCGCTCGCCTACACGCCGGACAGCCGCTGGCGGAACCGCTCGGAGATCTTCAGCGGGCGCCCCGCCATCGTGGCCTTCCTCACCCGCAAGTGGAGCCGCGAGCACGAATACCGGCTGATCAAGGAACTCTGGGCCTTCACCGGCGACCGCATCGCGGTGCGCTTCGCCTACGAGTTCCACGACGATCGCGGCGACTGGTTCCGCGCCTACGGCAACGAGAACTGGGAATTCGACGGGAACGGGCTGATGCGGGTGCGCCACGCCAGCATCAACGACATCGCGATCACGGAGGGCGAGCGGCTGTTCCACTGGGACCGCGCGCATCCGCGTCCGGCCGATCATCCGAGCCTGTCCGACCTCGCCCTGTGATCCGGCCGCATGCCCAAGGTTGTGGCTGAGCGCGCCGACGTGCTCCCGCTCCTCGCCGAGGTGTTTCGGGAGCACGGATTCGCAGGAGCGAGCCTGTCGCTGATCAGCGCGAAGACGGGCCTCGGCAAGGGCAGCCTCTACCACTTCTTCCCCGGCGGGAAGGAGGAGATGGCCGCGAGCGTTCTCGACGACATCGACGGCTGGTTCCAGGCCGCCATGTTCCGGCCGCTGCGCGAGGACGCCGATCCGCAGGCGGCCATCGCGGCGATGTTCCGCACGACCGAGACCTATTTCCGGTCCGGCCGCCGCCTCTGCCTCGTGGGCGTGCTGGCGCTGGGCGACGAGCGGGACCGGTTCGCGGCGCGGATCCACGGCTACTTCGCGGCGTGGCGCGACGCCCTGGGCGATGCCCTGCGCCGCACCGGCCGGGAGGCAGAGGCCGCGCAGGACCTCGCGGAAGAGGTCGTCGCCGCGATCCAGGGCGCGCTCGTCACCGCGCGGGCCTTGCAGGATTCCGACCTGTTCGTCCGCACGCTGCGCCGCCTGGAGGCGCGCATCCAGGCCGGTGGCGCGTGATTCCGCCGCGACCGAGACAAGCCGCCCGGAGCGTCCGGGCGGCTTGCCTTTCATCCCTGTGCGGCGAGGCGGCCGGCCCCGCCATCCCTGATCAGGCGAGGTCGAGCATCAGGCGCAGGTTCTGCACCGCCGCCCCCGAGGCGCCCTTGCCGAGATTGTCGAGGCGCGCGACGAGCACGGCCTGGCCGTGCGTGTCCGAGCCGAACACCCGCAGCTCCAGCCGGTCGGTGCCGTTGAGGGCCTCCGGCTCCAGGCGCTCGCGATGCGCCCCGTCCTCGGCTCCCGGCACCACGCGCACCAGCTCCTCGCCCGCGTAGCGGGCCTGGAGCGCCGCTTCGAGATCGCCCGCCTTCGGCCGGCCCGGCAGCGCATCGAGGTGCAGCGGGATCGACACCAGCATGCCCTGGCGGAAATTCCCCACCGAGGGAATGAAGATCGGCCGGCGGGTGAGCCCGCTATAGGCCTGCGTCTCCGGCAGGTGCTTGTGGGCGAAGCCGAGGCCGTAGAGCTGGAAGGCCGGGGCGGTGCCGGCCTCGTAATCCTCGATCATCTTGCGGCCGCCGCCGCTGTAGCCGCTCACCGCGTTGATGCTGATCGGGAAGTCGGCCGGGATCAGACCCGCATCGACGAGCGGGCGCAGCAGCGCGATCGCCCCGGTCGGGTAGCAGCCCGGATTGGCGACGCGCCGCGCCGCGCGCAGCAGGCCCCGCTGGTCCGGCGTCAGCTCGGCGAAGCCGTAGGTCCAGCCCGGCGCGACCCGGTGGGCCGTGCTCGCATCGAGGATGCGCGGGCCCCCGCCCGGCAGCCCGTCGGCCATCGCCACGGTCTCCTTGGCGGCCTCGTCGGGCAGGCAGAGCACGACGAGATCGACCTCGGCGAGGAGGGCGCGCTTGGCCGCCGGATCCTTGCGCTGCTCGTGCGGGATGGAGCGCAGGGTGAGATCGTCGAAAGCCTCCAATCGCTCGCGGATGCCGAGGCCGGTCGTGCCGGCCTCGCCGTCGATGAAGACGCTGGGGCGCTGCAGAGAAGTGCGGCTCATGGTGGGCTCCGCGCGGCGGTGAAGGAGGAACGCCGCGGCGCGACGGTGGATGAGGTCAGAGTCGTCGCAAGTCAATCGCCGAGCCATCACGATCGCGCCTGTCCGCCATGCCGTCCGGCCGCAGCGGAACTCGACGGAGCCAGCTCCGGTTGAGCCCGTGACGATCGCACGCGAGGGATCCGCCATGGCCGGCACTGCCGAGAAGACCGATCCGAAGCTCTGGGAGGCGGTGAAGAAAAAGGTCACGCGTTCCGCCAAGGGCGGCAAGCCGGGCCAGTGGTCGGCCCGCAAGGCGCAGCTCGCGGTCCACGAGTACAAGGAGGAGGGCGGCGGTTACGCGGGGCGGAGGTCCGACGACAACCATCTGCACCAATGGACCGAGGAGGATTGGGGCACGAAGTCGGGCGGGAAGAGCGGCGAGACCGGTGAGCGCTACTTGCCCAAGACGGCGCGCGAGCGGTTGAGCGCCGACGAGTATCGGCAGACCACCGCGAAGAAGCGCGCCGACACCGCCAAGGGCCGGCAGCATTCCCGGCAGCCGAAGGCGATCGCCGCCAAGACGGCCGCTGCCCGCACGGAGAGCCGCGGCGGGGCGACCAAGGCCGAGCTGATGAGGAATGCCCGCGCCCGCAACATTCCGGGCCGGTCCAAGATGTCGAAGGGCGAGCTGGAGCGGGCGCTCGGCGCCTGAGGGATCGAGCGCAGCCGGCTCTCCTGTCCTCGCCCCTTTCCCGGACGACGGGAGCGGAGGGGGAGGAGATCCGGGAAAGGGGCGAGGTGATCGGATCATCCCGTCAAGGTCGACGCGAAGCCCTGATCTCCGCTGGCTCGCAAGGCCTCCGCAGTCGCGGGGCCTTGCCAAGCCGCCTGGCCCGGCGGAGAACCGCATCCACCCCCTGAGATGCCGACACGCCGGCCCGCATGACCGCGATCTACGATTTCTCCCCCGCCGCCGCGGACGGCACGCCGCATCCGCTCGCCGAGTATCGCGGTCAGGTGCTGCTCATCGTCAACACGGCGTCGCGCTGCGGCTTCACCCCGCAATACGAGGGGCTCGAAGAGCTCTGGCGGCGGCACCGGGCGGAGGGCCTCGTGGTTCTGGGCTTTCCCTGCAACCAGTTCGGCGCCCAGGAGCCCGGCGATGCGAGGGAGATCGCGCAGTTCTGCAGCCTCAACTACGGGGTCACCTTCCCGGTTCTGGCCAAGGTCGCGGTGAACGGGCCGGCGGCCGATCCGCTCTTCGCGCATCTGCGGCGCGCGCGGCGGGGGATCTTCGGCACCGCCGCGATCAAGTGGAACTTCACCAAGTTCCTGGTCGGGCGCGACGGCCGCGTCATCGCCCGCTTCCCGCCGCGGGCGCATCCGCGCGCCCTGGAGGACGCGATCGTGGCGGCCCTGCGCCAACTGGCCGGGTGAGGCTCAGACCGGGACGGCGAGGGCGCGCCCGTCGAAGCGCAAGGTGAAATCGGCATGCGCGATGGCCGCCGGCCGGTGGGCGACGATCACGCGCGTCATGCGCAGGTCCCGCAGTGCCGCGGCGATCGCCGCCTCGGTCGGCCTGAGCGAGAGCGACGTCGTGCGCGCCTTCAAGGGCAGCTTCGGCGTGACGCCCTCCCGGGACGTCCTGCGCGAGCGCGTGGCGCGGGCGCGGCGGCTGCTGGCGGACCGGCGCCTGAGCGTCAGCGAGGTGGCGGTCCTGTCGGGCTTCCCCGATGGGCGGATGGGCCGCCGGTTCCGCTGCATGATCGGGCGCAGCCCCACCGCCTTGGTGCGGCGGGCCTGACCCGGCGCGCCGGACCGGTGGCCAGGGCGGCGAATGACGCTTAGACCGGGGCCGATGAGCGCGGCCGACCCCTTCCCCGATCTCGATCCCGCCCTCGCGGCCCGGGGGGACGTGGCCCGCTTCTGGCGGGTGCCGCGCTACAGCGGGCTCGACTGCCTCGCCGCCACCTTCAGGCGCCATTCCTACGTCCGGCACACCCACGAGACCTACGCCATCGCCTCGATCCAGGCGGGCTGCGAGACCTTCTTCCACCGCGGGGCGCAGCATTACGCGGGGGCGGGCTCGGTGGCGGTGGTCTGCCCGGACGAGCTGCACGACGGGGCGCCGCATGGCGGCGGCTTCGTCTACCGCACCTTCTACCCCTCGGCGGCGCTGATGCAGGACATCGCCGAGGAGATCGCGGACCGGCCGCTGCCGGGTCCGCCCTGGTTCCCGGCCTCGGTGCTGCCGGCGCCGGATCTCGCCGCGGCGCTGGCGCGCCTCCTCGCGGTGCTCGGGCCCGAGGCGCGCGGACCGATGCTCGCCGCCGACGGCGCCGTCATCGGCTTCCTCTCGGCCCTCATCGCGCGCTTCGCCGAGGGGATCCTGCCGCCCCGCCGGCCCTGCAACCGGGGCGGCGTCGCGCGGGCCCGCGACTATCTCGACGCGCATGCGGACGAGGATGTCGACCTCGCGGCCCTGTCGCGGGTCGCGGGCCTGTCGCGCAGCCACCTGATCCGCGCCTTTCGGGCGGAGACCGGCCTCGCCCCGCACGCCTACCTCGTCGATCGCCGCGTCCGCGCCGCCTGCCGGCGCCTCGCGGCCGGGGAGAGCCCGGCGGAGGTCGCCGCCGCCTGCGGCTTCTACGATCAGAGCCACCTCACCCGCGCCTTCAAGGCCCGGCTCGGGGTGATGCCCGGGACGTTCCGCGCAGCCTGAGCGACGCCGGTTTCCGCATCGCGAAGCCGTCACGCGGGAGCCGTATGACGGCCGCGAGCACTTTCGTCCAAGACCGCCCGGACCGCTCCGGCGCACAGGATCCCGGCCGCCGCGAGGGGCGCGGCGGGGTCCGGTGGGGGACGTGGCGGTGCACGGAACATTCGAAGACGGGCCGGAGGGAATCCGGGCTGAGATCCGCGCGGGCCTGCGCGACATCGCGGCGCCGGCCGTCGCGGCGGTGCCGATCGGTCTGCTGTTCGGGGCGGTGGCGGCCGGCAAGGGGCTCTCCGTCCTGGAGGTGGCGCTGATGTCGGGCCTCGTCTTCGCGGGCGGGGCGCAGTTCGCGGCGATCGAGATCTGGACGGTGCCGGTGCCGGTGGCCGTGCTCGTCGTCTCGACGCTCCTCATCAACCTGCGCCACGTTCTGATGGGCGCCTCGCTCGCCGGCCGGCTCGGCCGCTTCTCGCGCGGCCAGAAACTCGCCCAGCTCGCCCTGATGGCCGACGAGAACTGGGCCTTCGCCGAGCGGCGCGCGGCCCGGCAAACGCTGACGCCGGCGTATTTCGGCGCGATGGGCGCCGCCTTCTGGGTCAACTGGCTGGTCTGGTGCATCCTCGGCGCGCTCGCGGGCTCGGTCCTCGGCGATCCCCGGCGCCTCGGCGCCGATTTCGCCTTCACGGCGCTGTTCATCGGCCTCGTCGCGAGCTTCTGGCGCGGGCGGTCGAGTGCGGTGGTGATCGGGGCGAGCGCGGTCGTGGCCGCCGTCGTCCACGGCCTCGCCGGGCCGCCCTGGCACGTCGCGGCCGGGGCCCTCGCGGGGATCCTCGCCGCCGTCCTCGTCGCCCCGTCTCCGGAGGCGGGACGATGAGCCTCGATCCGGCCGTTCTCGCGGCGATCCTCGGCATGGCCGCGGTGACCTACGCGACCCGCGTCGCAGGCCTTCTCCTCGCGGGCCGCCTCGCCCTCTCGGGACGGGCCAAGGCCGCCTTCGACGCGATCCCGCCGGCGGTGCTCACCGCCGTCATCGCGCCCTCGGTGCTGGCGACCGGCTGGCCGGAGACCTGCGCGGCGCTGGCGGCGATCCTCGGCGCCCGGCGGCTCCCGCTCCTCGGCACGGTCGCGCTCGGCGTCGCCGTCGTCGTGGTGCTGCGGGCCCTCGCCTGAGAGCCGGCCGGGCCGTCGAGGGACAGCCGAATTTCTCCCATGACGCAAGAAGACGGAGCCAACTCCGCAGCGTCATGTCGGGTTCCAGGAGCTTCGTCGGTAATCTTGAACCGAGAAGATTGGGAGACAAAACTGGAGCCTGGAACGGATCTGTTTTTAATCCCTGGCGTCATGTGCGCTCCGACACGTCGCGTTCGGGTCCGGCATCCTATCTTCAGATCATCGAGACGAAACGGACCCTGTGACAGGGTTCGTGACCAGCAAGGAGCCGAAACCCCATGAAGACCCGTATCGCCGCCGTCGTCACCGCCCTCGTGCTGGGCGCCGCCCCGATCTCGTCCGCGATGGCGTTCAGCATCGACTCCCCCTTCAACCCCTTCGCCCCGCGCGACGTCGAATACACGGGCTCGCTCGGCGTCCATGACGGCCCGATGTTCACGCAGTGCCCGATGAGCTCGGCTTCCGAGGGCAACGCCAACCAGCAGACCCGCCCCGTGAAGCAGTACGGCCAGACCTCCGGCGGCTACCGCTGCTGATCGAACGGAAGAGAGACCGAGACATGATCCTGAAGGCATTCTCCTACGCCATGATCGGCGTCTTCGTGGCCACCCTCGTCGGCACCGTCGTCGGCTCGGCGAATGCGCTGATGGGCCTCTGACGACCGACACCCGACGATCTCCGGAAGGGCCGCCTCGCGCGGCCCTTTCTCGTTGCAGGGATGAGGGCCCCGGCCCTGCCGCGCGGGAGAGAACGAAATTCCATCGGGAGCCTGTTTCATAGTATTTGTGTCTCCCATTCAGCGATAATGTAAAATTGACGGAGACCGGTTCGGACGCTTATCTCGTTCCGATGACCGACCCTGTGGCCGGATGGTCTTGGATGGATCGTTGAAGTTCTTCCGATCGACCGCCGTTCCGGGGGAGGGCCGCCGCGAGGCGGCCGCGGGGAGATTGCGGGCGTCTCGGGCCTCGACCCGAGGCGCCGCGACTGCATGTGGAGACCGCCGATGAGCGCACAGACCGACGTCCTCTGGTTCCTGCCCACCCACGGCGACGGGCGCTATCTCGGCGCGAGCGAGGGGGCCCGCGAGGTCTCGCTCGCCTATCTGCGCCAGATCGCGCAGGCCGCCGACGAACTCGGCTATTTCGGCGTGCTGCTGCCGACCGGCCGCTCCTGCGAGGATTCCTGGGTCGTCGCCTCGGCGCTGGCGCCGCTGACGAAGCGCCTGCGCTTCCTCGTCGCCGTGCGGCCCGGCCTGCAGGAGCCCTCGGCGGCGGCCCGCATGGCCGCGACCCTCGACCGTATCTCGGACGGGCGCCTCCTCATCAACGTGGTGACGGGCGGCGACCCGGTGGAGCTGCGTGGCGACGGCGTCTTCCTCGACCATGACGAGCGCTACGTCGTGACGGACGAGTTCCTGCACATCTGGCGCGGGCTGATGGCGGGCGAGAGCGTCACCTTCCAGGGCAAGCACCTGCGCGCCGAGGACGGGCGCCTGATCTTCCGGCCGGTGCAGGAGCCGCATCCGCCGCTCTATTTCGGCGGCTCGTCGGGAGCGGGGATCGAGGTCGCGGCGGACCATTGCGACGTCTATCTCACCTGGGGCGAGCCCCCGGCGCAGGTGGCGGAGAAGATCGCCCGCGCCCGCGCGGCGGCCGAGACGCGCGGCAAGACCTTCTCGTACGGCATCCGGCTGCACGTGATCGTGCGCGAGACGGAGGCCGAGGCCTGGGCGGCGGCGGAATCGCTGATCTCGCGCCTCGACGACGCGACCATCGCCCGCGCGCAGGAGACCCTGAAGCGGCAGGACTCGGTCGGCCAGAGCCGCATGATGGCGCTGCACGGGGGCGACCGCAGCAAGCTCGTGGTCTCGCCGAACCTGTGGGCGGGCGTCGGCCTGGTGCGGGGCGGCGCCGGCACCGCCCTGGTCGGCTCGGCCGATCAGGTGGCCGACCGGATGAAGGAATACATCGATCTCGGCATCGACCGTTTCATCCTCTCCGGCTACCCGCACCTGGAGGAGGCCTACCGCTTCGCGGAACTCGTCTTCCCCAAGCTCCCCCTGCGCAGCACCACCGGGAACGGCGCCGGCTTCGGCACCACCCGCAACAACGGCCCCTTCGGCGAGGTGATCGCCAACGACATCGTGCCCGCCCGCCGCGTCGGCGCGCATTGACGCGGGTTCCGGCCGATCAGCCCTGCGCGTCCGCCGCGAGGACGCCGAGATAGGTCTCGATCACCCGCTTGTCGGCCTGGAGGGCCGCGCTCGGCCCTTCCAGCACCACCGCGCCGCCGTCGAGCACGAAGCCGTGATCGGCCACCGCCAGGGCAGCGCGGGCGTTCTGCTCGACGAGGAGCACCGCCACGCCCTCGTCGCGCAGGCGCGCCACGGTGCGCATCACCTCCGCGACGATGAGCGGGGCGAGGCCGAGGCTCGGCTCGTCCAGCATCAGCAGGCGGGGGCGGCCCATCAGGGCGCGGGCCATGGCGAGCATCTGCCGCTCGCCCCCCGAGAGCGTGCCGGCGAGCTGGCGGCGGCGCTCCTTCAGCCGCGGGAACAGCGCGAACATCGCATCGAGATCGCCGCGGTTGCGGCCCCGGAACCGGAAGGCGCCGAGGCGGAGATTGTCCTCGACGCTCATGCTGCCGAACAATTCGCGCCGCTCCGGGATCAGGCTCAGGCCGAGATCCACCCGCTCCTCGACGGGCAGCCGCGCGAGGTCGCGCCCGTCGAAGCGGATCCCGCCCGTCGCCGGCAGCACGCCCATCAGCGCGTTGAGGAGCGTGGTCTTGCCCGCCCCGTTGGCGCCGAGCACGGTGACGACGCGCCCGGCCTCCACGGTGAGCGAGACGCCGCGCACCGCCTCGACCTTGCCGTAGGCGACGCGCAGGTCGCGGATCGCTAGGAGCGGCGCGCTCATGCGGCCTGCCCGAGATAGGCTTCGATCACCGCCGGGTCTGTGCGGACCGCGCCGGGCGGTCCCTCGCAGAGCTTGGCGCCGAAATTCATCACCACCAGCCGGTCGGCGAGGCCCATCACGAAATCCATGTCGTGCTCGACGAGGAGGATGCCGAGCCCGTCCGCCCGCAGGCGGCGCAGCAGGTCGGCGAGGGCCTCCTTCTCGCGCAGGCGCAGGCCCGCGGCGGGCTCGTCGAGGAGGAGGAGGGCGGGCGAGAGGCAGAGCGCCCGGGCGACCTCGACGATGCGCTGCTGGCCGAGCGCGAGGCTCGCGGCCGGCCGCTCGGCGAGGTCGGCGAGCCCGACCCGGGCGAGCTGGAGCCTGGCCTCGGCGAAGATCGCCGTCTCCTCGGCGCGGTCGAGGCCGAGCGCCCCGCGCACAGGGCCCGCCCGCCCGCGCCGATGCGCCCCGAGCGCCACGTTCTCGATCACCGACATGCCGCCGACGAGCTTCACGTGCTGGAAGGTGCGGGCGACGCCGAGCCGCGCGATGGCTCGGGCCGGCCAGCCGGCGACCGCGCGGCCGAGCACCGCGATGCGGCCCGCGTCGCCCCGCGCGACCCCGGTGACGAGGTTGAAGGTGGTGCTCTTGCCCGCTCCGTTCGGGCCGATCAGCGCGACGATCTCGCCGGCCTTCACCGAGAGGTCGATGCCGTCCACTGCGACGAGGCCGCCGAAGCGCTTGCGCAGCCCCCGCGCGTCGAGGAGGAGGGTGCCCGCCGGCTCGGCCGGGCGCGCGGGCAGGCCGTCCGCCTCGGGATAGCGGGGGGGCAGGGGCGTCGCCCGGCGGGCGATGAGCGGCCAGAGCCCGTCCGGCGCCCGTTGCAGGATCAGCACGAACAGGATGCCGAAGACGATCGCCTCGAAGTTGCCCTCGCTGCCGAGAAGGTGGGGCAGCACGTTCTGGAGCTGGTCCTTGAGGAGGGTCACCAGCGTCGCGCCGAACACCCCGCCCCAGACCGAGCCCGCCCCGCCGAGCACGGTCATCAGCAGGTACTCGATGCTGGCGTTGAGCCCGAACGGGGTCGGGTTGATGGCCCGCTGCACCTGGACGTAGAGCCAGCCCGACAGGCCCGCCAGCATCGCCGCGTAGGTGAAGGCGACGATGCGGGTGCGGCCCGTATCGATCCCGAAGGCTTCCGCCGCGATCGCCCCGCCCCGCAGGGCCCGGATCGCCCGGCCGGTGCGCGAGCGCAGGAGCCGCAGGGTCAGCAGGATGCAGAGGGCGAGGCTGAGCCAGACCAGCCAGAACAGGGCCGCGCCCCCGGTGAGGGGCGTGCCCAGCAGCGTCAGCGGCGGCAGGCCCGCAAGGCCGTCGAACCGTCCGACCGCGTCCGTGTTGCCGAGCGCGTAGAAGAACGCGATCGTCCAGGCGATGGTGCCGAGCGGCAGGTAATGGCCCGACAGGCGCAGGGTGATCGCCCCCACGCAGAGGGCGGCGAGGCCTGAAGCCGCCACCGCCGCCGGCAGGGCGAGCCAGGGCGACAGGCCGAGCTTCAGCGTGAGGAGCGCGCTCGCATAGGCGCCGATCCCGACGAACATCGACTGGCCGAAGGACAGGATCCCGGCGATGCCGGCCAGCACGACGAGGCCGATCACCACGATCGCCGAGAGCCCCGCATAGGTGAGGAGAGTCAGCCAGAAGGGCGGCAGGCCGAGGAGGGGCAGGGCGGCGACGAGGGCGAGGCCCGCGACGGGGAGGAGGCGGGAGGGCATCGGGTTACTCCTCGTCCTCGACCGGGTTCGCGCGGGCCGAGCGCCAGAGCAGCACCGGGATGATCGCCAGGAAGACGATGACCTCCTTGTAGGCGCTGGCCTCGAAGGCCGAGACCGATTCCACGAGCCCGACGACGATGGCGGCGGCCGCAGCCCCCGGATAGCTCGCGAGCCCGCCCATGATCGCGGCGACGAAGCCCTTGAGGCCGATGAGGAATCCGGTGTCGTAATAGACGGTGGTGAGCGGCGCCACGAGGATGCCGGAGAGCGCCCCGATGAAGGCCGCGAGCGTGAAGCTGAGGCGGCCGGCCAGCGCCGGCGCGATCCCCATCAGCCGGGCCCCGAGCCGGTTCACGGCGGTGGCGCGCAGGGCCTTGCCGAGCAGGGTGAGGCCGAAGAACAGCCAGAGGCCGAGGCTGATCGCCAGGGTGAGGCCGATCATCCAGAGCGACTGCCCGCTGATCACCAGGGGGCCGGCCGGCAGCTGCGCCTCCGAGAGCGGCCGGGTGCGCGAGCCCTCCGGCCCGAAGAAGACGAGGCCGAGGCCGGTGAGCGCCAGATGCACGCCCACCGCCGCCACGAGAAGCACGAGGACCGGGGCCTTCTCCAGAGGGCGGAAGGCGACGGCGTGCAGATAGGCGCCCATCGGCGTGACGATGGCGAGAGTGAGCCCGATGGCGAGGCCGAGCCCCGGTTTCGTCGGGGCGAGGAGCGCGGCCGCGCCGGCCACCAGGGCGGGCAGGGCGAGGTCGCGCGCGGCGATGGACAGGAGGCTGCGTGCGGAGAGGGCGTGCCGGCTCTCCGCGAGATCCGCCACGCAGGCGGCGGCGCCGAGCGCCAGGAGGAGCGGCACGGTCCCGGGCAGCGTGCCGGCTTCGAGACTCGCCAGCGTCAGCGCGCCATAGGCCACGAACTCGCCCTGCGGGATCAGGATCACCCGCGTGACCGTGAAGACGAGCACGAGGGACAGGGCGATCAGGGCGTAGATCACGCCGTTCACCACCCCGTCCTGGAGCAGCAGCAGGAGAATCGTGGTGTCCACGGATGGGCCTATGGCGGGTGATGTCGCGGGCGCACGTACCGGTGGGCGCCGCCTCAAGGGAAATCTGATCGGTCAGCGCGGGATCCCCTTGCCCGTACGGGCGAGCGGATCGACGCCGCGGGTCGTGAGCATCGCCTCTCCCCGCTTGCGGGGAGAGGCGAACTTTGCCGCCCCTTCAATTCGTTTGGTTCAGGAGCTTCCAGCGCCCGTTCTCGATGGTCACCATCACCCGGGAGCGCTCGTCCTGGCCGATATGGTCGGTGGGGCTCATCGTGGCGACGCCGTGGGTGTAGACGACCTCGCGCAGGCCTTCGAGCGCGTCGCGCAGGGCGGCGCGGAACTCGGGCGTGCCGGGCTTGGCGGTCCTCAGCGCCACCGGGACGGCGTTGGCGAGGAGGAGCGCCGCGTCGTAGGCGTGGCCGCCGAAGGCCGCGAGGCTGCCCGCACCGTACTTCGCCTCGTAGGACCGGGTGTAGTCGAGCGCCACCTTGCGCACCGGGTTGCTCTCGGGGAGCTGCTCGGCGACGAGGAGGGGGCCGGCCGGCAGGATGGTGCCCTCGACGTCCTGGCCGCCGACCCGCAGGAAATCCGCGTTGGCGACGCCGTGGGTCTGGTAGATCCGGCCCGGGAAGCCGCGCGAGCGCAGGGTCTTCTGCGGCAGGGCGGCGGGCGTGCCGGAGGCGGCGACCAGTACCGCGTCCGGCCGCGCCGCCATCAGCTTGAGGCTCTGACCGGTCACGCTCGTGTCGGTGCGGGCGTAGCGCTCGTTGGCGGCGAGGCGGATGCCCTTCGCCTCCAGGCGCGGGGCGACCTCGGCGAGCCAGCCGTCGCCGTAGGCGTCGTTGAAGCCGATGATCCCCACCGACTTCACCCCGGCCCGGGCCATGTGACCGACGATGGCCTCGGCCATCAGGCTGTCGTTCTGCGCGGTCTTGAACACCCAGCGGCGCTTCTCGTCCATCGGGGCGATCAGCTTGGCGGAGGCGGCGACCGTGATCATCGGCACCTTCGTCTCGGCCACCACCTCGATCATCGCGAGCGACGGGGGCGTGATGGACGAGCCGATGATCGCGTCGACCCTGTCGTCGCTCGCGAGCTTGCGGGTGTTGGCGACGCCCTTGGTGGTGTCGGAGGCGTCGTCGAGCACGATCCACTCGACCGGCGTGCCGCCGATCTCGGCCGGCATCAGCGTCACCGAGTTCGATTGCGGGATCCCGAGCGAGGCGCCCGCCCCGGTCTTCGAGACCGTCACGCCGATCCTGATCGGCTGCGCCGCGGCGCCGAATGCCAGCACGGCGCCCGCGAGCGCGCCTGCCCAGACCGACCACTTCATGCCGTCTCCTCCCTCTCGCCGGGCCGAGGGTTGCGCGCCGCGCGCACCCCGCCCTGTCCCGCCTCGTCCCGTTCCCCGGGATCGTGTCCGCCGCTCCCTCGCCCGGGGCAGCGGCGCGACTGCGCTCTTAGAGATTGCGGAGCAGCGTGGGAAGCGGCGGATCGGGGCCCGATCGGGAGAATGCGCGCGGTTCGCTTCACCGCGCGGCGACCGTTCACCGCCAGGATGCGGCCATGCCGACCGATCCGATCCATGCGAGAACCCTGGCGGGCGCCTGCGCGACCGGCGGCCTCGCGACGATGATGCTGGCCCCGGCCCCGGCCTGGAGCAACGTGGCCGTCGGCGTCGCCGCGCTCGTCGCCTTCGGTCTCCTGTCCCTGCTCGCGGGCCGCCGGGCCGGACCCGGGACCCCCGGCCCGCGGCGCATCACCGTGGAGGTCGTGGTCGAGGACTGGCCGCCGGTGCCGCGACCGGTGCCCCCGCCGCCTCCGCCACCCGTGCCGCCGCCCCTGCCGCCGCGCCCCTTCGCGGGCGCGCACCCGGCGATCTACCGGGCGATGCGGGTGCGGCGGCTCGGGCGGTGAGCGTCACTCCACCCACTCGCCCCGGCGCATCACCGGCTCGGCCGCGCCACCGGCGTCGAGGCCGTCGACGTCGACCTCCGCCGAGCCGATCATCCAGTCGATGTGGATCAGGCTGCGGTTGGCGCCGCGCGCCGCGAGGTCGGCCTCGCTCAGGCCCGCGCCGCCGTCGCGGAAGCACTTGCTGTAGGCTTGGCCCAGCGCGATGTGGCTCGCGGCGTTCTCGTCGTAGAGGGTGTTGAAGAACAGGAGGCCCGAGGCCGAGATCGGCGAGGAGGCGGGCACCAGCGCGACCTCGCCCAGGCGCCGGGCGCCCTCGTCGGTGTCGAGCACCTTCGCCAGCACGTCGCCGCCCCGGCGCGCCCGCGCCTCGACGATGCGCCCGCCCTCGAAGCGCACCGCGATGTCCTCGATCAAGGTGCCCTGGTAGGAGAGCGGCTTCGTCGCCGCCACCGTTCCCTCCACGCGCAGCCGGTGCGGCGTGGTGAAGACCTCCTCCGTCGGGATGTTGGCGTTGCAGACGATGCCGCTCTTCGACGTGGAGGCGCCGCCGCACCATTCGTGGTCGTCGGCGAGCCCCACCGTCAGGTCGGTGCCGGGGCCGCGGAAGCGCAGGGCCGCGAAGCGGCGGGCGTTGAGCGTCTCGGTGCGGCGGTGCAGGGCCGCGTTGTGGGCCGCCCAGGCCCCGACCGGGTCCTCTGCATCGACGCGGGAGGCCGCGAAGATCGCGTCCCACAGCCGGGCCACCGCCTCCTCCTCGGGGAGGTCCGGGAACACCACCCGTGCCCAGGCCGGCGTCGCCGCCGAGACGATGGTCCAGTTGGTGGCGAAGGTGGCGATGAGTTCGAGGGCGGGCTGGTAGGCCTTGGAGCGGGCCCGGTTGGCGCGCGCGACCTTGTCGGGATCCTGGCCGGCGAGGAGCGCCGGATCGTCGCCCACGATGGCGAGCCGCGCCGCCCCGCCGCGATAGGCGCTCGCCATGCCCTCGTAGAGCCAGCCGGCGGCGCGGTCGAAGGCCTCGTCGGGCGCGCGCTCGTAGCGGGCGAGGGTGGCGGCGTCGTCCGAGTACAGCGTCGTGACCAGGGAGGCGCCCGCCGCATAGGCCTGGGCGGTGATGCGCCGCGACAGCTCCAGCGCCTCCAGCGGCGCCGTCATCACCAGCTCCTGGCCCGGCTGCAGGCCGAGCCCGACCCGCACCGCCACCGCGGCGAGCCGGTCGAGCCGGGAATCCTGCGCGGCGGACGAGGGAACGGGAGCGTTCATCGGCAGATCCTCCGTGAGGGAGCATTCGAATGGGGCGGCGAGCCTACCCGTCAGACGCGCCGCGTCCAGGCCACCCCGCCGAGTTCCTCCCGGAAGGCGAAGCGGGCGAGGTGCTCGGCCACGACGGATTCGAGTCGCGCCAGCGTCTCGGCGTCGGGCGCGCTCACCCGGAGCGTCAGTCCCTCGGCATCGGCCTCGAAGGTCGCGGAGCGGCCCTCGCCGAAGGGCACCACGCCCCGCTCCGGCGAGAAGGTCGTCTCCGGGAACTTGTGGCTCCAATGCTTGCAGAGCTGGGTGAGGTAGCGGCTGCCGTTCTGCGTCTCGACACGGGCCTCGGCGGTGAGGGTCACGGGAGTGCTCATCGGGTCTGTGCCTCCCGCAGGGCCGTCCAGATCGCCCGGGGCGTCGCCGGCATGTTCATGTGGGTGATGCCGCGCGGGCGCAGGGCATCGACGAGGGCGTTCATCACCGAGGGCAGCGAGCCGGCGCAGCCCGCCTCGCCGCAGCCCTTCGCGCCGAGCGGGTTGGTGGTGGCCGGCACCGGGTGGCTCGCGAAGCTCATTGCCGGCGAGTCCGAGGCCCGGGGCAGGCAGTAATCCATGAAGGAGCCGGTCACGAGCTGGCCCTGCTCGTCATAGGCCGTGCGCTCGAGGAGCGCCTGGCCGATGCCCTGGACCACGCCGCCATGGATCTGCCCCTCGACGAGGAGCGGGTTCACCACCGTGCCGAAATCGTTGACCGTGGTGTAGCGCACCACCGCGGCGACGCCGGTCTCGGGATCGACCTCCACCTCGGCCACGTGGCAGCCGTTGGGGAAGGCCGAGGGCGAGGCCTCGTGGATGTGGGCGACGTCGAGGCTCCTGGGCGCCTCCGGATCGGCGAGGCCGGCGCGGACCTGCGCGGCGAGGTCGAGGAGGCCGATGCCGCGGTCGGTGCCCGCGATGACGAAGCGGCCGTTCTCGAACTCGATGTCGCCGGGGCCGGCCTCCAGCACGGCGGCGGCGGCCGCCTTGCCCTTCTCGATCACCAGGGCGCTCGCCTCGACGATGGCCGCGCCGCTCGCCATCAGCGACTTCGAGCCGCCGGTGCCGCCGCCCGCGATGAGCTGGTCGCTGTCACCCTGGAGGAGGCGCACCCGGTCGAGGGGGATGCCGAGCCGGTCGTGCAGTACCTGCGCGAAGGGCGTGGCATGGCCCTGGCCGTAATCGAGGGTGCCGGTGATGATGGTCACCGTGCCGTCCGCCTCGAAGCGGATGCCGCCCATCTCGTTGGTGGGCGGGGCGGTGATCTCGAGGTAGTCGCCGATGCCGATGCCGCGCAGCATGCCGCGCGCCGCGCTCTCGGCCCGGCGCGCCGGGAAGCCGTCCCAGTCGGCGGCGGCGAGGGCCTTGTCGAGCACGGCGGTGAAGTCGCCGCTGTCGTAGGTCATGCCGGAGGGGGCCGCGTAGGGCATGTCCTCGGGGCGGATGTGGTTGAGGCGGCGCAGGGCCACCCGGTCGCGGCCGGTCTCGGCGGCGGCGGTGTCGATCAGCCGCTCGATGAAGTAGTTGCCCTCCGGCCGGCCCGCGCCCCGGTAGGCGCCGATCGGCGTGGTGTTGGTGTAGAGGCAGTCCACCGTCACGTCGAAGACCGGCGTGCGGTACACGCCCACCATGTTGCGGGCGATGTTCACCGTCTGGAACAGGGGCGAGAGCGGGTTGAGATAGGCGCCCATATTGGCGACGCCGCTCACCCGGAAGGCGAGGAAGCGTCCCTCCGCGTCGAGGGCCAGGTCCGCCGTGACCGTGACGTCGCGCCCGTGATGGTCGGAGAGGAAGCTCTCCGAGCGCAGGTCGGTCCACTTCACCGGCCGGCCCAGCATCTTGGCGGCGTGCAGGAGCGGCAGGTACTCGGGATAGACCGGCGCCTTCATGCCGAAGGAGCCGCCGACATTGCCGGTGAGCACCCGCACCGTGTCGCGCGGCACCTGGAGCACCCCGTCCGCGAGGCCGTTGCGCAGGCCGAACACGCCCTGCGAGCCGACATGCAGCGTGTAGCGCTCCCCCTCCGGCTCGTAGACGCCGATGGCCGAGCGCGGCTCCATCGGGTTGATGACGAGGCGGTTGTTGACGAGGTGGAGGCTGGTGACGTGGGCGGCCTTGGCGAAGGCGGCCTCGGTGGCCGCCCGGTCGCCGGTGCGGAAATCGAGGGCGCGGTTGCCCGGCGCGTCGTCGTGCAGGAGCGGCGCATCCGCCGCCGCCGCCTCCTCGGGGGTGGTCACGGCGGGCAGGTCCTCGATGTCGAGGATCACGGCCTCCGCGGCGTCGCGGGCCTCCGCCAGGGTCTCGGCGACGACGAGGGCGACGGGTTCGCCCGCGTAGCGCACCTTGTCCACCGCCAGCGAGGGCTGGGGCGGCTTGCGCATGTCGGAGCCGTCCTGGTTCTTGAACGGCATGGCGTTGGCGATGCGGCCGTAGCCGTCGAGATCCGCCGCCGTGACGATGCCGAGCACGCCCGGCATGGCGCGGGCCGCCTCGGCATCGATGCCTTTCAGCCGGCCATGGGCGATGGGGCTGCGCACGAAGGCCGCGTAGGCCTGCCCGTCGAGGGCGAGATCGTCGGTGTAGCGCCCCTCTCCCCGGACCAGCACGGGATCCTCGGCCCGTGGCACGGGCTGGCCGATGCCGAACTTCTGGGGGGCCGCGAAGTCGCGTGCGTCGGGACGGGCGTTCATGCCGTGCTCTCCGGAAGGACATCCCCCAGCTAGCGATTCGGCGCGATCGTGCAAGGTGGCCGAAAGCGGGGCAGGCCGGCCATCAGATCACGGCTCGATCCATCCGCATCGCTGGTTGATCTGCGGCGGGGGTGATGATGGGGTGATCGTGCCGTGCTCCCGCGCATCCCCGGGGTGGCTTCGACGGCAGACCGGATCCCGATGACCATCGACGAGGACAAGGCCGACGATGCCGTCCTGGCACTGCGCGCGGAGCGCCTGTTCCGGGAGATCGTCGTGAAGGGTGAGTGACCGATCGCCCGACGTCGATATCGCCCGCCTGCGGCTCCGCGCTTCGGGTCACCATCGATATCGGAAGATGGACTGGAGCGGGCGAAGGGATTCGAACCCTCGACCCCAACCTTGGCAAGGTTGTGCTCTACCCCTGAGCTACACCCGCTCACTGATCGGCAGGGGCGCCGCGGCGCCGCCGATGACCGGCATAAACACCATTCCGGCCCTGAGCGCAAGCACCTTTGCCGCGCATCGACCGGACCGGACGGTCCTCTCCTCGTCCGATCGCGATTTCCCTCTCTCGCGTGCGAGTCATACGGTTTCCGGATGATCGCTTCGCGATGCGGAAACCGGCCTCGCTCAGGCGCCGCGCGGGCTCGTGATACGGTTCCCGAAAGTGATCTTCCGGAAACCGTATCACGCGTTCATCGTCGGAATGCCGACGCGAGCCGAGAAACACATTCATGTGCCCGGCAAGAGACGGCCATGGCCCGGCAAGAGACGGCCCTGCCCGTGTTTCGTGGCGAGCCGTCTGATCTGCTGTTCGTTCGACAAGCCTCAGTCGAGCATCCGTCCCGTTCCCGCCCTCATCCCGCGGTGCTCCGGGCGATCGAAGATCGCAAGGAGCCTCGAAGGAGGGCTCCAGAGAGCGCAGGGATATCCGGAGCCCTCGTTCGAGGCTCGCTGATGCTCGCGCCTCGGCATGAGGGTGGGAATGGGACCGACGCCACGATCAAGCAGGCTCTCTGAAGCCAACAGGCGGCGTCTGGCGCCGGATATGCGCGATGCTGACGAGAAGCGGCCGTGCGCCTTGCACGCGGCGCGCCCGCCCCAGGTTCGGTCGCACGATGCGCGCTGGCGTATCGGGCGCCTGACACGCTCACGATGACGATGGTTGGGATAAAATGGAGCGGGCGAAGGGATTCGAACCCTCGACCCCAACCTTGGCAAGGTTGTGCTCTACCCCTGAGCTACACCCGCTCACTGCGGCGTTGGCGCCGCGGCGCCGCCGATGGCCGCGATAAACACCATTCGGGTCAGGGGCGCAAGAGGTGCGGCGACGCTTTTTTCCCGCCGGCTACCAACGCGTGGCCGGCGGCAGGCCGTCGGTGATCTCGGCGAGGCGCGCCCGGGTGGCCGGCGAGGTATCGGCGGGAAGCGCGGTCAGCGGGAAGAAGCCGGCCTCGACGATCTCGCGGTCGGCGGCCTTCGCGGCGCGCACCGTGAAGCGGCGCACGACGTAGAGCACCACATGGTCGCGGCGGGACACGGCGGTGTTGAAATAGACCCCGTGCAGGCGGGCGGCGCCGGGATCGACCTCGATCTCGGCCTCCTCCCGGCACTCGCGCACCAGGGCGTCGAGGGCGGTCTCGCCCGTCTCGACGCCGCCGCCCGGCAGGTGCCAGCCTTCCATGTAGGTGTGCCGGATCAGGCACACCCGGTCCTGCGCGTCGATCACGGCGGCGCGCACGCCGAGGGTCATGCCGCGGGTGATGCGCCAGACCAGATGGGCGCCCCGGATCATGAGGCGCTGCGTGCGCGTCGCCACGACGAACCCCGTCAGACCACGGCGAGGCGGATCTCGCCGACGCCCGCGATGCTCCCGACCATGGTCTGGCCGCGCACCACGGGGCCGACACCCTCGGGGGTGCCGGCGAAGATGACGTCGCCCGGTTCGAGGGCGAAATAGGCCGAGAGGTAGGAGATCTGCTCGGCCACCGACCAGATCATGTCGGAGAGGTCGCCGGATTGCTTGAGGGTGCCGTCCACCGTGAGCGTGATGGCGCCCCGCGAGGGATGGCCGATGACCGAGGCCGGGCGCAGCACGCCCACGGGGCCGGAGGCGTCCGCCGCCTTGCCGAGTTCCCAGGGGCGGCGCAGGCCCTTGGCCTCGTCCTGGAGGTCGCGCCGGGTCATGTCGAGGCCGACCGCGTAGCCGTAGACGTGGTCGAGGGCGGTTTCGACCGGGATGTCGCGCCCGCCCCGGCCGAGCGCCACCACCAGCTCCACCTCGTGGTGGTAGTTCGCGGTCTTGGGCGGGTAGGGGTGCTCCACCGTGTCGCCGTCCGGCACGATCTGCAGGGCATCCGCCGGCTTCATGAAGAAGAAGGGCGGCTCGCGGGTCGGATCGGCGCCCATCTCGCGGGCATGGGCCGCGTAGTTGCGGCCGACGCAGTAGACGCGCCGCACCGGAAACAGGTCTTGCGTGCCCTCGATCGGCAGGGCGGTGCGGGGAGGATTCGGAATCACGGAGAGCATGGCGCCTTCGTCTCGCGACAGCCGGCCGATGGTTCGCGCGATCGCAGGGAGCAACCGCTTGGGACGGCCGGGATGAACCGCTATCTAGAGGCGCGTCACGCGGGGCGCCATCCTGGCGCTCCAACCCCTGGCCGACATGTCACATTCCTCTCACGCCGATCTCCTCGACGCGTTGCGCGGACGCCTCGGTGCCGCGCATGTCCTCACCGCGGCCGACGCGATGGCGGGCCATCTCACCGAGACGCGCGGCCTCTACCGGGGCACGGCGCTCGCGGTGGTGCGGCCGGCCGATACGGAGGAGGTCGCCTTCGCGGTGCGGGCCTGCGCGCAGGCGCATGTCCCCCTGGTCGCGCAGGGCGGGAACACGGGCTTGGTCGGGGGTGGCGTGCCGGCGGGCGGCATCGTCCTGTCCCTCGCGCGCCTGGACCGGGTGCGGTCGGTCGATCCGGTCGACGCGACCATGACGGTGGAGGCCGGCTGCATCCTCGCCACCGTCCAGGAGCGGGCGGAGGCGGCGGGCCTGCTCTTCCCCCTGTCGCTGGCCTCCGAGGGCTCCTGCCGCATCGGCGGCAACCTCTCGACCAATGCGGGCGGGACGGCGGTGCTCGCCTACGGCAACGCCCGCGATCTCGTGCTCGGCCTGGAGGTGGTGCTCGCCGACGGGCGCGTCTGGAACGGGCTCAAGGCCCTGCGCAAGGACAATGCCGGTTACGACCTGAAGCAGCTCTTCATCGGCTCGGAGGGCACGCTCGGCATCATCACGGCGGCGGTGCTGAAGCTGCATCCCCGGCCCGCCTCCACGGCCACCGCCTTCGTCGGGCTCGCCTCGGCGCGGGACGCGCTCGCGCTGTTCACGCATCTGCGCGGGCGGGCGGGGGGACGCCTCACCGCCTTCGAGTACATGCCGCGCTTCGGCCTGGAGATCGTGCTGCGCCACGCCGAGGGCGCCGTGCGCCCGCTCGCCGGGGATCATGCGGCCTACGCGCTCGTCGAGGTGGCGTCCGAGGGGCCCGAAGCCGGGGCGCTCCTGGAGGATCTGCTCGGCAGCGCGCTCGAGGCGAACCTCGCCGAGGACGCCGTGCTCGCCAGCAGCGGCGCGCAGGCCGCGGCCTTGTGGGGCCTGCGCGAGAGCCTGTCGGAGGTGCAGCGCCGGGAGGGGGCGTCGATCAAACACGACGTCTCGGTGGCGGTGTCGCGCGTGCCCGAGTTCCTGGAGCGGGCGAGCGCGGCCTGCGAGGCGGCGCTTCCGGGCGTGCGGGTTTGCGCCTTCGGCCATCTCGGCGACGGCAACATCCACTTCAACCTGACCCAGCCGGTCGGGATGGAGGCCGCTGCCTTTCTGGCGCGCTGGTCGGACTTCAACCGCATCGTCCACGACATCGTCCATGCCATGGACGGCTCGATCGCCGCCGAGCACGGCGTCGGCCTGATCAAGCGGGATGAACTCCTGCGCTACAAGGATCCGGTGGCCCTCGACCTGATGCGCCGGCTGAAGGCGGCCCTCGATCCGGACGGGATCCTCAATCCCGGCAAGGTGGTGCCGCCCGAGGGCAGCGATCCCGGGTGAGCGAGGGCGCGAGGAGCGCACGATCCTTCGCCCGGAAACGGTCCTGCGAGCATGAAGCGCGGTGATCGCCTTCGGGAGTGCCGGTCGGCTATCGCATCGCAGCACGCGCTGTTGCTGCGATGCAGCATAAGGTCGCGCCCGGGATTCCGTGAGCCGGCATGGCACACAAATCGCCTCATCACCGTTCGGTACGACACGCCTTCGCCCGGTCCGGAGGCGGCCGATGAGTGATCCCGGAGGGCCGGTGGAGGTGGTATGACCGATTACCTTACGGTGGCGCTCATCTGCGCCAAGACACTCGCCGGACCGGATTGTTCGCGCGCCACGGCAATGGATGTCGTCGTCGCTCCCGCGCCCTCGCCGGCGGCCTGCATGATGCAGGGCGAGACGCTCGCGGCGCGGAGCAACCTCGTCGATCGCGAAACGAACTACCTCAAGGTCGCCTGCGAACGGCGCCGGACGGCCGCTCTCGCGCCCGCCGACTCCGTGTCCAGGGCACCCTGACGGGCTTGCGGCCCGGTCAGGGCAGCGCGCCGATCAGCGTCTTCGCCTGAGTCATCGTGTCCTCGCAGGCGTCGGCCTTGCCGGCCTTGTCCTGCTCGCGAGCCTTCGCGATCAGGTCCCGCGCCTGAGCGATCTTCTGCGGATCGGGTTTGACGCTGGGATCGCTCGGCTGACCGCCGGGCGGCGTCGGAAGTGCGCGGGGCGAACCGGTCTGCGTGCCGGTGCTGCCCGTGACGGAGGCCGCTCCCGTGCTGTCCAGCCGCCGCTCGATCGTGGCGATCTGCTCGGCGCAGGGTGTCGCGACGGCCGGCGTGATCACGCCTGCCGCGAGAAGGGCGGTCGTCACGGCGATGGTGATGCGCATGCGGAACATCTCCTGTCAAGGCGCCGGCCGGCAACCACGGACGGCCTGCGGCGGGCGAACCCGGACAACCACCGGGCCGCGGCTCGGTTCGCAGGCGCGACAGCGGGTTAGCTCGGACCAATAGGGGTGTGCGGGCGTGGTCACGATGGCGTGAGGGGGGGCGCCGGCCGGCTCCGCCGGCTTGCCGAGGGAAAAGGACGGGCGACAGATGATTGCGGGCCCCCGAGAGCCCGACCGGCCGCCGTCCGACCCGGGAGGACACCATGCGCTTTGCACGCCCCATGACCGGGTTCGGCGTGGCCGCCATTGCTCTGGCCCTTGCTATGGGCGGCCCGGCCCCGGCCCAGGACATGATGCGCCACGTCGATCTGTCCTCGCCGGACATGGCGCAGGCCGAGACCACGCGGGACGGCCTTGCGGCGATGATCGCCGCGGCGGGCGGCCAGCCCCTCGATCTCTCGGGCAAGCGCCTCTCGGGCCTCGACCTCTCCGGGCTCGACCTGCATGGGGCGAATCTGCGCCTCGCCCGGCTCAACCGCACGAAGCTGCGCGGCGCCGACCTGAGCGGCGCGATCCTCGATCAGGCCTGGGCGCTGGAGGCCGATTTCACCGGCGCGAAGCTGGGCGGTGCCAGCCTGTTTGCCATGCAGGGCCGCGGCGCCGTGCTGGCGAGGGCCGACCTGTCGCGGGCCCGGCTGGTCGCGGATCTCACCGGCAGCGACCTGAGGGGGGCCCGCCTGCGGGATGTGCGCGGCGGGGCCGACATGCGCAACCAGTCGATGGGGCTGATCCGGGCCGTGCTGATCTCGGCCAAGCTCGACGATGCCGATCTCGCGGGCGCCGACCTGTCGCGCGGCAAGCTCGACTTCGCGAGCCTCGCCGGGGCGGATCTCGCGGGCGCGAACCTCACCGGGGCCGACCTGTCGGGGGCCGATCTCACGGGCGCGCGGCTCGCGGGGGCGACGCTGACCGGCGTCGACGTGAGCGGCGCGCGGCTGGTGCGCCTCGTCGGTGCCGAGGCCGCGCACGGGCTCGACGCCCTGGTGAACGGCGACCGCGCCCGGCGGGAGTGAAATGGTTTCCGAAAGATGAGGTCCGGAAACCGTATCTTCAGAGCTTCGCCTGGATCTTCCGGGCGATCTCGCCGAGGCGCTGCTCCAGCAGGGTCGGCACCTCGCAGACGTAGCTCAGCGACTGGCTGCGCTCCTGGAAGATGCGCTTGTCCCAGGTGAAGCGGCTCTCCAGGTCGGCGAGTTCCTTGGTCTCCTTCACGTCGGGCGAGGTCTTGATCTCGCTGATCTGGCTCGCCTCGTCGCGGATGCGCTCGGCCATGACGCGCTGGCCGCGGGCGTAGCGGCCGATGCCGGCCACCACCTTGTCGCGCTCGCCGTTGATCACCTCGAACACCCCCGCGAAGACCCGGGTCAGGCGGGCCGGCTTCTCGGCGCCGGCCTTCTCGGCGAAGTCCGCGATGAGCGGGTCCACCTCCTCCAGCGGCGTCTTGCGGGAGGCGAGCTTCTGGGCGAGCTGGGCGGCCTCGCGGTCCTGGCCCCAGTCCTGAAGGGCCTGCGTCGGGTCGGGGCCGGTCCAGACGGCGCCGAAGCCGAGCGTCGTGACCTTGCGCTGCGGGCAGGGCCAGTCGGGATCGGCCTTCGGCTGCGCGAGGGCGGCGGAGGCGGAGGCGATCAGGGCGGCGGCGAGGAGGGTGCGAAGCATCGAACGTGTCCGTGATGGGTTTCAGGCCGCGTCGCCCGCCGGACCGCCGCGCCGGGCGAGGAGCCCGCGGCCGGGGTCGTAGGCGATCACCGCCAGGATGAAGAAGAGGATCCCCGTCCCGACCACGACCGCGCAGGAGACCGGGTTGAAGGCGCCGTAGAGAGCGAAGCGGATCAGCTCGACGGCGTGGGTGAACGGGTTGGCTTGGCAGATCCAGTAGAGCGTCTCGCTCGACGCGTTCACCTGCCAGAGCGGGTAGAGGGCCGAGGAGGCGAAGAACATCGGGAAGATCACGAAGTTCATCACGCTCGCGAAGTTTTCGAGCTGCCGCACCAGGGAGGAGAGGAACAGGCCGATGGCGCCCAGCATCAGCCCGGAGGCGAGGAAGGCCGGCAGGGCCGCGAGATAGCCGATCGCCGGGATGTCCGCCGCCCACAGGGCCGCGATGGCGAGGAAGACGTAGGCCTGCACCACCGAGACCACGACGCCCGCCGCGAGCTTGGCGAAGAGCAGGCTCCAGCGCGGATAGGGGCTGGTGAGCAGCACCCGCATCGAGCCGACCTCGCGGTCGTAGACCATCGAGAGCGAGGATTGCATGCCGTTGAAGAGCTGGATCATCGCGGCGAGGCCGGGCACCACGTAGACCTCGTAGAGCACGTAGGTCTCGTAGGGCGGCGTGATCGAGACGCCGAGCGTGTTGCGGAACCCCGCCGCGAAGATGAAGAGCCAGACGAGCGGCCGCACCATGGCCGAGAAGAACCGCTCCTTCTGGTTGAAGAAGCGCAGCAGCTCCCGGCGCACGATGCCGAGGAAGCAGATCAGGTAGCCGGTCGCGTCGAGGCGCCCGCGCAAAGCGGCCGCGGCCGGCTTCAGGGCGGGGGAGGGGGCGTGGCTCATGCGACCTGCCTGCGGCCGGGCTCGGCGACGATCTGCCGGAAGGAGGTTTCGAGGGAGCCCGAGGGCTCGGCGAGCGCCCCGGCCAGGCCCCGCGCCACCACCTGGCCCTTGTGCAGCACCACGACCCGGTCCTGGGCCTCGATCTCGTCGAAGATGTGGGTGGCCCAGAGCACCGACAGGCTCTCCTCGCGCACCAGCGCGCGGACGATCGCCACGATGTCGGAGCGCGATTCGAGGTCGAGGCCGACGGTGGGCTCGTCGAGGAGCAGGAGATCGGGCGAGTGGATGAGCGCGCGGGCGATCTCGATGCGCCGCGACTGGCCGCCCGAGAGGGTGCGGATCTTGTCGTCCCGGCGCTCCAGCAGGCCGACGCGGGTGAGCAGCCCCTCGATCCGGCCCTCCGCGGCGCGCCGGGCGATGCCGTGCAGGGCCGCGTGGTAGAGGAGGTTCTGGCGGACGGTGAGGTCGGTGTCGAGGGTGCGCGCCTGGAACACCACGCCGAGGCGGGCGAGCGCCCGCGAGGGCTCGCGGCGCAGGTCGTGGCCGAAGATCGCCACCGCACCGTCCTGGTTGTTGTAGAGCCGGGTGACCACCGAGAAGAGCGTCGTCTTGCCCGCGCCGTTCGGGCCGAGCAGCGCCACGAACTGGCCGCGCGGCACCTGGAGCGAGACGTCGTCCAGGGCCGTGCGGCTGCCGAACCGGTGGCTGACGTGCTCGACGGCCAGCGCGGCGGGCGCGCTCATCGGCCGAGCGCCTTCCGGGCGTCCCGGACCGCGTCCATGCACTCGTCGAACTCGCCCTCGCCCTGCTCGCGCTCGGCGCTGCGCAGGGCCTTCCTGAGGCTGCGCTGGAGCGGCTCGGCGGGCGCCTTGGCGAGTTCGGCCTTGATCATCGTGATGCCGTCGCGGCAGGCGGCGGCATCGTCGGCCTGGGCCGCGCTCGCCGACAGCCCGAGCGCGAGGGCGGCCAGCAGACAGGGGCTCGGACGCAGGGTCGGACGCATGGCGGTTCGGTTTCCTCCTCGGTTTTGCGGCTCATGTAGGATGGTTCGGCCGCGGGTGAAATGCCGGTTCACTTCACGATGAAGCGTCCGGTCATGCCGCGGCTCTCCAGCCCCTGGACGTACCACGGGAACTCGCCGGCCCGCACCGTCACGAACTCGACCTCCATCGTGCCCTGGTCGTCGAATTCGAGGTGATGCGGCGCGCCCGCCATGTGCACTTCGAGGTGATTGACGACGATCTGGTTCATCCAGACCCCACGGAAGAACTCGGGGGCGAAGAACTTGTATTCCTTCTGGCCCTTGGCGGTGATGCGCAGCCGGTAGGACTTGCCCGCCTCCATCTCGATGTCCTTGGCGGAGACCGCGTAGTCGTTGCCCTGGTCGTCGCCGAGGACGAGATCGGGCAGGTCGCTGCGCCCCTTGGCGAGGTCGCGGGCGGTCGCCGGCAGGGCGGTGGCAAGGAGGCAGGCGGCGAGGGCGAGGCGAAGGGCGCGCATGGGAGATCCGTTCGGGGGTGGTGGGAAGTTCGGGCCGAGGGCACGGGATCCCCTCTCCCGCTCGGGAGAGGGGATCCCGCGTCCGACCCGGATCCGTTCGGCCGGGTGGCGAGGTGTGATCGCGCCGGCTCGCGTCGCGGATGACACCCCTGGCTCACGCGCTATTGCGGCGAGACCGCCACGCCCCAGGGCAGCAGTCCCACCGGAATGCTCTTGACCACCCTCAGGCTCTCGACGTCGATCACCGAGACGTCGTTCGAGGTGCCGTTCGTCGTGAAGAGCTGCTTCTGGTCCGGGGTGAAGGCGAGCTGCCAGACGCGCTGGCCGACCGGCAGGTACTTCTCGACCTCGTAGGTCTTGGTGTTGATCACCGCGACCCGGTTCGCGGGCCCGAGCGCCACGAAGGCGCGCGCGCCGTCCCGGGTCAGGCGCACGCCCACCGGCTGGATCTGCTCGTCGGTCACGCCCGGGATCTTGAAGGTGATCTTCTTCACCACCTTGCGCGTCGCGGTGTCGATCACCGAGACGGTGCCGCCCACCTCCGCCGAGACCCAGAGCCACTTCCCGTCCGTCGAGAACTCGGCGAAGCGGGGCCGGGCATCGACCAGCACGTTGTCGATCACCTGATGCGTCTGGGTGTCGATGAAATGGGCCATGTTGGTGGTCTCGGAGGTGTTCACCAGCACGCCGCCGTCCGGGCTCAGGCCCATGCCCTCCGGCTCCACCCCCACCGGGATCTCGGCGATGACGCGGTTCTTCTCGATGTCGAGCACCGTGACCTGGCTGTCGTCCTCGTTGGCGACGTAGAGCGGGTTGCCGCTCGGATGCAGGATGAACAGCTCCGGATCCGGCCCCGAGCGCAGGGACTTTGTGACCTTGCCGGTGGCCGTGTCGATCACGTCGATGCGGTCGTCGTCGCTGGCGCAGACGAAGAGCTGCTTGCCGTCGTGGCTGATCGTCACGCCGCGCGGGCGCCGTCCCACCGGCCAGGTCGCGGTGACCTGCAGCGTGGTCGTGTCGATGACGCTGACCGAGTTGCCCTTCTCGTTGGTCACGTAGACCGTATAGGCCCGGGCGGGCTCCGCGGCCGCGAGGCCGAGCCATGCGGCCCCGATGGCGAGCGCGTCCCTCATCCGGTGGCGCATTCGGTGTTTCTCCCTGGTTCCGTTCCCTGCCCGTTGGGGGCTCGGGGACCCGTATAGGGCCGGATCACGGCGGGCGCGGAAGCCCGCGCCTCACGATTTCGACAGATTGCACCGGCTCTCCGGCTGGTCGATGCCGAGCGTGTCGAGGGGCGTGCGCTGGTGCAGGTAGCCCTGCTCGGGCGCCACCGCCACGAGGGCGCTCGGCTGCACCAGCAGCACCGGCTGGCGCAGCTGCTGGTCCCAGGGCCGGAAGCTCAGGGACACGCCCTTGTAGGCCGGCAGGCCGAAGGCCGGATCGGTGAGGGTGCGGCCGAGCACGGCGGGGTCCGTGCTCTTCGTCTGCATCGCCGCCTCGCCGACCGCGCGGATCGCCGTCCAGACCTGATAGTCGAGGGGGCGCATCAGCCGGTTCGTCAGGCGGCGGAAGCGGTTCTGCGCCTGGGCGGCGCCCCAGACCTCCAGGGTCGGGTGCCAGGTCGTCGGGAACAGCCCCTGCGTGCCGACGACGGGCCGCGGATCGACGGTGTGGAACGGCACGTAGTCGCCGAAATCCCCCGCCTCGTCGGCCACCACCGCGACGTCGTAATCGACCCCGCGGGTGAAGACGAGCGCCTCCGCCCGGGTCGGCGTGTCGCCGCGGGCCCGGGCGAGGGGGCCGAACGTCCAGGGTTTCTCCGCCGTGATCTGGAGCCCGAACTTCTTCGCCGAGCGCTTCATCGCCTCGGCCCAGAGCTTGTCGCCCTCCTGCGGGCCGGTGATCAGGAAGAGCTTGCGCCACCGCATGAAGGCGAGGAACTGCGCCAGCGCGTCGGTCCGCATCGCCCGGCTCGGGACGATGTGGAAGACGTTCGCCCGGCAATCCGCCGCCCTGAGGGAATCGTCCGGCGCGGCGGCGTTGAGCAGCACCACCCCGGTGCCCTTGAGCGCGTCCGCCACGGCGAGCACCTCGGGGCCGGTGAGGGCCAGCACGATGAAGCGTACGCCCCGGTCGGCGAGTTCGCGCGCCGCGCTCACCGGGTCCTTCGGCGGCGGCTCGCCCGGGCGCGGATTGGCGAGGGCGACCTCGTCCAGGGCGTAGGCCTGCTTCGTGAAACGGCCGCTGGCGTTGTTGTCGCGCACGGCCATCCGGGCGCCGGCCACGCCCTCGTCCTCGGGCACCGCCTGGGCGTCGTAGGAGGAGGGCGCGTCCTGCGGCCGGTAGATCAGGCCGACGCGGATCGTGGCCGCGTCCGGCGCGCTCGCCTCGGCGGCGGGCGCCGGGGCGGGCTGGGCGAGGGCGGCGCTCGCCGTGCCGGCGAGCAGGGCCGCACAGACGAGACCGGTCGGGAGGAGAGCGCTGGGGAAGGAGGCCATGCGGATCTACGCTAACAAGGATTCTCCCGCGGTCTCAATGCCTTATCGCTAAGGGAATCGTAAGACGACGGCGCCGTTCCGCCGCACCCGAAAGTCCGAGGCGGAGCCGGGGATGCCGGAGACCCCGTCCGTTGCGCCGGCCTTGCCCGTCGTGGCAGTGTCGGGCGATGCTGCCGGCCCGTCTTCTCCTCCTCGCCGCCCTGCTCCTCGCGGGGGTTCTGCGGCCGGAGTTCGCGCGTGCGGCGCCCGAGACGGCGGCGGTGTTCGGCATCGAACTCCTCGATCCCGGCGCCGTCGGCGGGCGCCCGCCGCGGCCGGAGGAGGCGCGGCGCCTCGCGCTCGCCACCGACACGCTCCGCGCGGCGGTGCAGGGGCAGGTCGAATCCGTCGATCTCGCCCCGAAGGCCGCCGAGATCCGCAAGGAGGCGCCGCTCTACAAGTGCGAGGGCTGCGCCGAGCGGATCGCCAAGGAGGCGGGCGCCCGCCTCGCCATCTACGGCTACGTCCAACGCAACACCAACCAGATCCTCAACCTCAGCATCACCATCTCGGATGCCGAGAGCGGCAAGGTGCTGCGCGGCGGCCAGGTCGTGATCCGCGGCGACACGGACGAGACCTGGCTTCACAGCGTGCGCTGGCTGGTGAAGAACCGCCTCTTCGCGGAACCCCTGCCCAACCGGTCCTGATCCCGTGCCCCAGATCCCCTTCTCCGCTGCCCCGGACCAGCCGCGGGTGCGGCTCCTCGTGAGCGTGCGCGACGCGGCCGAGGCCGCGCTCGCCCGCGCGGAGGGCGCCGACCTCGTCGATGCCAAGGACCCGGATCGCGGGGCGCTCGGCGGCCTGCCGGTCGAGGCGGTGCGCGCCATCGCGGCGGCGGCCGCGGGCGGGCTCACCAGCGCGGTGGCGGGGGAGCCGGGGGATGCGGCCGAGGCCGCCGCGATGCTGGGGGCGCTCGCCGGCACCGGGGTCGATTTCCTGAAGATCGCCCTGCCCGCGGGGCCTCCGCCGGCGGATCTCGCCCTGCCGCCCGGCCCGCCGGTGATCGCCGTGCTGTTCGCCGAGGACCGCCCCGATCCCGCGATCCTGCCCGCGCTCGCCGCCGCGGGTTTCCGCGGCGCCATGATCGACACGCGCGGCAAGGACGGGCGGCGCCTCACCGACCACCTCGCGCTCGACCACCTCGCCGCCTTCACGGCGGCCTGCCGGCGATTCGGCCTGCTCTCGGGCCTCGCCGGCTCGCTGCGCCTCGACGACGTCCCGGTGCTCGCGCCCCTCGCGCCCGGCTATCTCGGCTTCCGGGGCGGCCTCTGCGCGGGACACGACCGGCGCACCGCCCTCGATGCCCGGCGCATCGCCGAGGCGGCGCGACGCCTCGCCACGGCTGCGGCCCGTCCGGCGGCGGCGTAAGGACCGCCGCATGACACCCGGTCTCAGCGTGGTGAAGCTCGGCGGGAGCCTGACGACGGATGCCGTGCGGCTGCGCGCGGTCCTGCGCGGGCTCGCGGACGGGGCGGAGGGCCCCGCCGTGATCGTCCCGGGCGGCGGCCGCCTCGCCGATGCGGTGCGCGCGATGCAGGACAGCCTCGCCTTCGACGACGCGCTCGCCCACCGCCTCGCCCTCGACGCGATGAGCGGCATGGCCCGGATCTTCCGGGGGCTCGAACCGCGCCTCGCGGTCTCGACGGACCCGGCGGCGGCGATCGCGCGCGGGGGCGTGCCGGTCTGGGATCCGGAGCGGCTCAAGGCCGGGCATCCGGAGATCCCCGAGAGCTGGGACGTGACCTCGGACAGCCTGGCCCTCTGGCTCGCGGCGGAACTCGGCGCGGCGCGCTGCGTGCTGGTGAAGGCGGCGGAGGTCGCGGATCCGGCGGCGGATCTCGTCGATGCGGCCTTCCCCCGCTTCGCCCGGCGGTTCGGGGGCGAGATCGTGCTGCGCGGCCCGCGCGGCGAGCGGCGCTGGCGGGACGGCGCGGCGGTGGCGGCGCAGGCGGGAGTCTGACATGCGCGGGACGCGTCCAAGCCCCCTCTCCCACAGGACCCACGGCATCGGCCGGCGACCCCGCTCCCGGCATTCCCGGCCGGTCCTCATGCTGAGGTGCTCCGAAAGAGCCGCGAAGCACCCCGGAACGCCGCTCCAGGTCGGCTCACTCCACATCGCCGCCTCACTCCACATCGCCGCCTCGGATTGCCGTTCCGGGGTGCTTCGAGGGCCGGCTTTCGCCGGCCACCGCAGCATGAGGAGTGGGGAGAATTCCAGCGCCGTGCCGGTGCGCGGCCGGCCATCGGGCGCGCAAGCCCGCACGAGAGAGCGGCCCGCGCCCCGTCCGCAGACGCCCATGCGAGTCGCGCACCCATGACGGAGCACCTCGTCTTCGTCACCGGCCGGCTCGCCAAGCCGCGTCTGGAGAAGATCGTCGCGACGCTGCCGCGCGACCGCTTCACCGCCACCATCGCGGATGCCGGCGTGAAGGTCGCGGCGCTGATGACGGAGGAGATCATCCGCCGCCGCGTCACGGTGCCGGAGGGGGCGGACCGAATCATCCTGCCCGGCCGCTGCCGGGCCGATACCGCGGCGCTCACCGCCTTCTTCGGCGTGCCCGTCGAGCGCGGGCCCGACGAGATCGTCGACCTGCCGGTCCATCTCGGGCTCGCGGGCCGCAACGTCGACCTGTCGCGGCACGACCTCACCATCTTCTCCGAGATCGTGGATGCCTCGAAGCTCACCCCGGACGAGATCCTCGTCCGGGCCCAGGATCTCGCCCGGCGCGGCGCCGACGTCATCGATCTCGGCGGGCTGCCGGACACGCCCTTCCCGCATCTCGAGGACACGGTCCGGCTCCTCAAGCAGGCGGGCCTGAGGGTCAGCGTCGATTCCTTCGACCGCGACGAACTCGCCCGGGGGGCGCGGGCCGGGGCGGATTTCCTCCTCAGCCTCAACGAGGAGACGCTGGACCTCGCCTTCGAGACCGACGCGGTGCCGGTGCTGGTGCCGATGCGCCCGGAGGATCTGCCCTCCCTCGACCGGGCCATCGAGCGCCTGCAGAAGGCCGGGCGCCCCTTCCTCGCCGATCCGATCCTGGAGCCGATCCATTTCGGCTTCGCGGCCTCGGTGGTGCGCTACCACGAGACCCGCCGCCGCCACCCCGACATCGAGATGATGATGGGGACGGGCAACCTCACGGAGCTGACCGAGGCCGACAGCGTCGGGGTCACCGCGCTCCTCGTCGGGATGTGCTCGGAACTCGCGATCCGCAACGTGCTGATCGTGCAGGTCTCGAACCACACCCGCCGCACCGTGGAGGAGCACGACGCGGCCCGGCGCGTGATGTACGCCGCCCGCGCCGACGGCGCCCTGCCCAAGGGCTACGGGCGCCAGCTGCTGAGCCTCCACGACAAGCGCCCCTACACCCAGACGCCCGAGGAGATCGCCGCCCTCGCCGCCGAGGTGCGCGACCCCAACTACCGCGTCGCCGTCGCCGAGGACGGGGTGCACATCTACAACCGGGCGATCCACCGGATCGGCACCGACGCCATGGCGTTCTTCCCCGATCTCGACGTCGCGAGCGATGGCGGCCACGCCTTCTATCTCGGCGGGGAATTGACCAAAGCCGAACTCGCCTGGCGGCTCGGCAAGCGCTACGTGCAGGACGAGCCCCTGGAATGGGGCAGCGCGATGGACGCGGTGGCGCAGGACACCACCACGTTCAAGGAGGTCGGGCACACGCTGCACGGCCGCAAGCCGTCGCGCGGCAGCGAGGACACGGAGTGAGGCGGTGCCGCTGATCCTGGAGACCATCGTCACGACGCAGGGGCAGGACGGAAGCCTGCACCTCGTGCCGTTCGGTCTGATCGCGGAGGGCGACCATTGCGTGCTGGCGCCGTTCCGGCCCTCGCCGACCATCGCCAACCTCGAGACGAACCCGCATTTCGCCGCCGCGGCTCCGTCCGACATGCGGGTGATCGCGGGCTGCGTCACCGGCCGGCGGGACTGGGCCACCGTGCCCTGCGCGCGCATCCCGGGCCGGCGCCTCGCCGAAGCCTACGGACACCGGGAATTCGCGGTCGTGGCGGTGGAGGACGACCCCGTGCGGCCGCGCTTCCGCGCGCGGATCGTGCACGAGGCCGCCCACCGCCCGTTCACGGGCTACAACCGGGCGCAGGCCGCCGTGCTGGAGGCCGCGATCCTGTCGACGCGCCTCGACCGGCTGCCCCCCGACAAAGTGCTCTCGGAGATGCGATACCTGCACATCGCGGTCTCCAAGACGGCCGGCCCCGCCGAGCGCGAGGCTTGGTCCTGGATCGAGGAGAAGGTCGCCGCGGCCCTCCATCTCGCCGCGGCGGACCGGCTCCTCGTCGACGACACCGAGGCTTGAGAGGAGATGCTTTCATGAAGCTGTTGATCGGGGGCGCCGTCGCGGCGCTGGTCGCGCTCGCGCCGCTCGCCGCACAGGCTCACGGCCCGACCCGCAAGAAGGTCGAGGAGAAGGTCACCATCAACGCCGCGCCCGAGAAGGTCTGGGCCGTGGTCGGCAATTTCCAGGACATGAGCTGGCTGCCGCCGGTCGAGAAGACCGAGGGCAAGGGCGGCAACGAGGTCAAGGCCACCCGCACCCTCACGCTCAAGGGCGGCGCCACCGTCGATGAAGAGCTCTACAAGTATTCCACCGAGAACAAGAGCCTGTCGTACCGGATCAACAAGGTCGACGTGAAGGTTCTCCCGGTCAACAACTACTCATCGACGATCAAGGTCGAGCCGGCCGAGGGCGGCAATTCGACGGTGAGCTGGGACGGCGCGTTCTACCGCGGCTACATGAACAACGATCCGCCGCCCGAGCTGAGCGACGAGGCGGCCGTGAAGGCGGTGTCCGATCTCTACAAGGGCGGGCTCGAGAACCTGAAGGCGAAGCTCGAGAAGAGCGGTTCGTGAGGCGTCTCCTCGCGGGGCTGCTCCTCGGTGCCGGCCTGCTCGGTCCGGCCGCCGCCGGGGAGGCCGTCGTCACGGCGCAGAACGCGAACGCGGTCGACATCGTCGACCTCGCCGCGGGCCGGGTCGTGGCGACCATCCCCGTGCCCGGCGCGCCGGCCGGAATCGCCCTCTCGCCCGACCGCGCCCGCGCCTACGTCACCGCCCCCGAGGACAAGGCCCTGGTGGTGATCGACGTCCCGGCCCGGCGCATCGAGCGGACGGTGCCCCTCGGCGGCGGCCCGCTCGGCGTCGGGGTGAACCCGGCGAGCGGCGCGATCTACGTCGCGGATTGGTACGCCAAGCGGCTCTGGGCCGTGAGCCCTGCGACGCTGGCGGTGGAGGGCGAGATCGCGGTCGGCACCTCGCCCTCGGGGATCGCGGTGACCCGCGACGGCCGCCTCCTCCTGGTGGCGGATCGCGACGATGACGCGGTCTCGGTGGTGGACGCGACGACGCGCCAACGCCTCGGCGTGGTCAAGGTCGGCACCCGGCCCTTCGGCGTGACCATCGATGCGGAGGGCGGGCGGGCCTACACGGCGAATGTCGGCTCGAACGACGTCTCGGTCATCGACATCGCGGCGCGCCGGGAGATCGCCCGGGTCGCGGTCGGCGAGCGGCCCTACGCGGTGGCGCTCACCGGCGGGCGGGCCTTCGTCACCGACCAGTATGGCGGCACGGTCAGCACCTTCGACCTCGCGACGCTCCAGCCGGGACCGCGGATCGATGTCGGCGAGTATCCGGAGGGGATCGCCGCCAGCCGCGACGGCCGGCAGGTCTACGTGGCGAACTGGGAATCGAACAGCGTCAGCGTGATCGACACCGGCAGCCTGCGGGTGACCGGCCAGGTCAAGACCTCGGACGGCCCCCGGGCCTTCGGGGATTTCCTGCGGTGATCCGGATCCCTCGCGCATGCGGCTCCGCGGTGCCACCCTCCGGAGCCTGAGCCTCCCCTCGCACGGTCCGGGAAAAATGCGGGCACCGGGACCCCTCTCCCGGGTGGGAGAGGGGGAGAAGCGCCCCGTCCTGTCCCGGACGGTCGTGCGCAACGGGGAGAGGTTAGGCGAGGCCGGAGCCTCAATGCTGGTGGCCGCCCGCGCCGCCCGGCCCGGCCGCCCCGATCGCCCCGATCTGGAACCGCACCGGCACCGATCCGGCCCGCTCGAAGGTCAGCGTGCCCTCGACCGTCTCGCCGGCCGTGACCGGAGACTTCAGGTCGAGGAACATCAGGTGGTAGCCGCCGGGCTTCAGCTCGACGGTCTCGCCGGGCTTGATCACCAGCCCGCCCTCGACGGGCGCCATCCGCATCACCCCGCCCGCCATCGACATCTCATGCACCTCGCCGCGGCCCGCGAGCGGGATCGAGGCGCCGACGAGGCGGTCGGGGGTGCTGCCGATATTGGTCACCCGCAGATAGCCGCCCGCGACCTTGGCGCCGCCCGGCGTCGCCCGCATCCACGGGGTCTCGATCGTGAGGTCGCCGGCCTTCACCGGGGCGGGGGCCGGCCGGGCCGTCGCGGTCTGGGCCGCGGCCACGATCCGGACCCCGGGGGCCGGGCTCTTCAGGTCGTAGGCGCTCTGGCCCGCCGCCGGGATCTCCGCCCAGGCGACCGCCTCCGCCCCGCATTCCTGGCGGACCGGGAAATACACCGTCGCGCCGGGAGCGAAAGCGTCGGAGATCCGCGCCTGGAAGGTGAATTCGTCGAACTGATCGTCCGGCAGGGGGCCGCCGCTCCAGGTGATCTCCTTCACGCCCTCGCGGATCTCGCCGTGATAGTACGGATAGGCCCGGGCATAGGGCCCCGTCGTGGTGGTGAGCGTCCAGCCGGGCTTCGGCATCGGCTTGGCGCCGAGGACGCCCTCCGGGACCGTCACGGTGATGCGGGTGGTGGACTGGCCGGCGCAGCCATGGCCGATCTGGACCACGCCCCGGTAGGATTGGTTGGGGCTGGCCTCCTTCCGCTCCAGCACCGCATGGGCGAGGGCGGGCACGGACGAGAGGGCGAGCGCGGCGCAGAGGCCGCCGGAGACGAAGCGGATCATCGGTTGTTCCAGTCGCGTGAGGGATCGATGCGGCGCGGTGGCGCCGCGGATGCGCTCAGGCGCGGGGAGGGCCGCGGGCGGAGCCGGACAGCGGCGGCGGCGTCCGCACCGGCACGGCGTCGCCGCGCCGCCACGTCAGCGCGACCGCGACGCGGAGCGGCCGGGCGAGCGCGGCGGCCTGCGGCAGGGGCGGCGGGGCGAGTCCCTGGCAGGCGGCGGCGCAGCAGGCATGGGCCGTGGACGGCAGCGGAGCGTCCCGGCCGCCACGGGAGGGATGGCCGGGGCCGTGCGCGGTGCAGATCACCCCTGCGGCGGACGCGGCCGGCACCGGGCTCAGGCCCATGAGGAAGGCCTGGAGCACGAGCCCGTAGAGGGCCAGCACGGCGCCGAGCGCCCGCAGGCGCGATCCTCGCCGGTGCTGCCGCTCGTTCCTCATGGGGTTCCTCTAAGCAGACTTGCGGTGGCAAGCCAACGCTTCGTCCGCTTCGATTCCTGATGTGTCGCAGGTTCTTGCCGCAAAACCGGTGGCCACTTTCGCGAACCCTGCCGGGCGGAGCGAGGCCGCGCCCGCCACGGGCCGGCCGTCGCAGCCGGGACGCACCGGATGTTGCCGTAAGGACGCAGTCCACGGCGAACCTCCCGTCTCCACAGGGGTGTTCCGGCCCCGCCACAATCTGGCCCGCTCCTCATGGAGTCTTAACCGCACACCGACACGGTCACGTCGCACGGTGATTTGCCGATCGGCATGTCCGTCCCCTTAAAGATTTCACGAGCTTGCTTCCATGCTGACACGCGCGTCTCTCAGTGGTTCGCTCGGTCTGGCGCTGCTGGCCGCCGTCGCCATCCCGGCCACGGCCGAGGAGCGGAGCCTCGCCCAGGCCGAATGGGCGCAGAACTACGATTCCGCCTCGACGATGCGGGTCCAGCGCTCGAACACGCCGATCCTGTCGCCGCAGACCCTCGCGGCCACCGAGCAGATGATCGAGCGCTACCGCGACATCGTCGCCCGGGGTGGCTGGCAGCCGGTCTCCGGCGCCGACCGGCTGCGCGTGGGTTCCAAGAGCCCCGCGGTCGTGGCCCTGCGTCAGCGCCTCATCGTCTCGGGCGACCTCGACCCGGCCGCCGGCTCCTCGCCGGTCTATGATTCCTACGTCGATGCGGGCGTCCGCCGGTTCCAGGCCCGCCACGGCCTGAATCAGACCGGCTCCATGAACCTCACCACCGTCCAGGCCATGAACGTGCCGGCGGATGTGCGCCTGCGCCAGCTCGAACTCAACGCGGTGCGGCTGCGCTCCTACTCGGGCAATCTCGGCGGCCGCTACGTGATCGTGAACATCCCGGCGGCCCTCGTCGAGACGGTCGAGGGTGACCACGTCGCCACCCGGCACGCCGCCGGCGTCGGCAAGATCGACCGCCAGTCGCCGATCATGAACGCCAAGATCCAGGAGGTGAACTTCAACCCCTACTGGACCGTCCCGGCCTCGATCATCAAGAAGGACTTGATCCCGAAGATGCAGAAGGAGCCGAGCTACCTGACGGACAACAAGATCCGGATCTTCGACGGTGACCGCGAGATCCCGCCGTCGCAGGTGAACTGGCGCTCCGACGAGGCGACCCGCTACCGCTTCCGCCAGGATCCGGGCGTCGACCTCAACTCGATGGGCTTCGTGCGGATCAACATCCCGAACCCGCACGGCGTCTACATGCACGACACGCCCGCCAAGGGCATCTTCGGCGACGATTTCCGCTTCGTCTCCTCGGGCTGCGTGCGTGTCCAGAACGTCCGCGACTACGTCGCCTGGATCCTCCAGGGCACCCCGCAGGGCAACCCGGAGACGATCGAGTCGATCATCCAGAGCGGCCAGCGCGTCGATGCGCGCCCGGTGGCGCCGATCCCGGTCTACTGGACCTACATCACCGCCTGGTCCACGCCGGACGGCCTCGTGCAGTTCCGCGACGACATCTACAAGCGCGACGGCGTCGGCGCGCCGACCGCCGCCATGACCGCCGCCGCCCAGGGGCCCCGCAACTTCAACCCCGACGCGGACGACGATCAGACGAACTGATCGCAGCCTTCCCCTTTCGTCAGAGACGGCCCGGGCCCGCCCGGGCCGTTTCGCGTTGGAGCGACCCCCATGGCCGAACCGGATACCCGCCTGACCGATCTCGAGATCCGCCTCGCGCATCAGGAGCGCACCATCGACGACCTCAGCCGCACCGTCGCGGAGCAATGGGCGCGGGTCGATCTGCTGACCCGGCAGGTCGCCGCCCTGAACGAGCGCCTGCGGGAGATGGCGGAGCGCCCGACCGCACCGGGCGAGGAGCCGCCCCCGCCGCATTACTGAGCGGGGATTGTCCGGCTCCGGACCGGGGCGGGCTCGGGCCGGGAGGGATGTGGCATCCCAAGTTTTTCTGCATTGGCATTAAGTTTTTCTATTCATTGCCTTCCTTGACTTAAATCCCGTTGAGAGGATACCACGGCCATGTGATGCCTTGCATCCGGTCGGCCCTCCGGGGAACGGAACGCCGCCGGTCCTGCACGGATCGTCCCCGCGCCTGCGGGCCGCACCCTGGTCCCCCTCGGCGGATCGGGGAGCGCCCTTGGCCGCGGATCCGGCGCCGTGTAGAAGCCGGCCCACATGAGGCGATAAAGTCAACCGGCCGTCTTCGGGACGAAACTCTCCAACAGTCGAGGTCAACATGAGCGCGGGCACCGCCAAGACATCCCTGTCCAACTCGTTCTTCTCGGCTTCCCTTGCTGATGTCGATCCGGAGCTCGCCCGCGCGGTCGATCAGGAACTCGGCCGCCAGCAGCACGAGATCGAGCTGATCGCCTCCGAGAACATCGTGTCGCGGGCGGTGCTGGAGGCGCAAGGGTCGGTGCTCACCAACAAGTACGCGGAGGGCTATCCGGGCCGCCGCTACTATGGTGGCTGCCAGTTCGTGGACATCGCCGAGAACCTCGCCATCGAGCGCGCCAAGCGCCTGTTCGGCTGCGCGTTCGCCAACGTGCAGCCGAATTCCGGCTCCCAGGCGAACCAGGCCGTGTTCATGGCCACCATGCAGCCGGGCGACACCTTCCTCGGCCTCGACCTCGCCGCGGGCGGCCACCTCACACACGGCGCGCCTCCGAACGTGTCGGGCAAGTGGTTCAAGCCGGTCTCCTACACGGTGCGCCGCGAGGACCAGCGCATCGACATGGAGCAGGTCGCCAAACTCGCCGAGGAGCACAAGCCCAAGGTGATCATCGCCGGCGGCTCGGGCTACCCGCGCCACTGGGACTTCGCGAGGTTCCGCGAGATCGCCGACAGCGTCGGCGCGGTGTTCTTCGTCGACATGGCGCATTTCGCCGGCCTCGTGGCGGGCGGGGTGCATCCCTCGCCATTCCCGCACGCCCATGTCGTCAGCACGACGACGCACAAGACCCTGCGCGGCCCGCGCGGCGGCATGGTGCTGACCAACGACGAGGCGCTCGCCAAGAAGATCAACTCGGCGGTGTTCCCCGGCCTCCAGGGCGGTCCGCTGATGCACGTCATCGCCGGCAAGGCGGTGGCCTTCGGCGAGGCGCTGAAGCCGGAATTCAAGGTCTACGCCAAGCAGGTGGTGGAGAACGCCAAGGCGCTCGCCGACACCATCATCTCGGGCGGCTTCGACATCACCACGGGCGGCACCGACAACCACCTGATGCTGGTCGACCTGCGGCCCAAGACCCTCACCGGCAAGGCCGCCGAGGCCGCGCTCTCGCGGGCCGGCATCACCTGCAACAAGAACGGCGTGCCGTTCGACCCGCAGAAGCCGACCATCACCTCGGGCATCCGCCTCGGCACCCCCGCCGCCACCTCGCGCGGCTTCGGCGTCGCTGAGTTCAAGAAGGTGGGCGAGCTGATCGTCACGGTGCTCGATGGGCTCGCCCGGGCGGGCGAGGCGGGCGATGCCGCCGCCGAGGCCAAGGTGCTGGACGAGGTGCACGCCCTCACCGACCGCTTCCCCATCTACGGCTGATCGATTACACGCGATTCGGGGGCCGGGCCCGTGGCAGCGGGCCCGGCCCCCGTTCGTTTCGGCATAGCGCCGCCGCCCGGGCCGGGGCGGGGCGTCTCACGGAGGGTCGGCGGCCGATGCGGTGCCCCTACTGCGGCGGCCTGGATACCCAGGTGAAGGATTCCCGGCCGAGCGACGACGCCTCCGCGATCCGCCGCCGCCGGGTCTGTCCGGATTGCGGCGGGCGCTTCACCACCTTCGAGCGCGTGCAGCTGCGCGAACTCAGCGTCGTGAAGCGCTCCGGCCGCAAGGTGCCGTTCGACCGCGACAAGCTGCAGCGCTCCATCGACGTCGCCCTGCGCAAGCGCTCGGTGGAGAGCGACCGCGTCGAGCGCCTCGTCAGCGCCATCACCCGCCAGCTGGAGAGCGGCGGCGAGGCGGAGGTGACGAGCGAGGCCATCGGCGAGTTGGTGATGGAGGGGCTCAAGGAGCTCGACGACGTCGCCTACGTGCGCTTCGCCTCCGTCTACAAGAACTTCCGCGAGGCCAAGGATTTCGAGGAGCTGCTCGGGCGCCTGAGCGCCGCGCAGCCGGCCGCGCCGGACCCCGTGCCCGAGGCGGCCCGGCCCCCAGCAGGGGAGGGCGGCGACGCGTCGGTGCGCCGCGCCCGGTCCCGGGCGTGACATCCTCCTCCGAGCGGCAGGCCGCCCTCGACCGGCGCTACATGCGCCTGGCGCTCGCCCTCGGCCGGCGCAATCTCGGGCGGACATGGCCCAACCCTTCGGTCGGGGCCGTGCTGGTGGCGGGCCCGATGGGCGCGGAGCGCATCCTCGCGCAGGGCGTCACGCAGCCCGGCGGGCGGCCGCACGCGGAGCGCGTCGCCCTCGCGGAGGCGGGCGAGGCCGCGCGCGGCGCCACCCTCTACGTCACCCTGGAGCCCTGCTCGCATCACGGCCGGACCTCGCCCTGCGCCGATGCGGTGGTGGCCGCGGGCGTCGCCCGGGTGGTGAGCGCCATGGACGATCCCGATCCGCGGGTCGCCGGGCGCGGTCACGGACGCCTGCGGGCGGCGGGCCTGTCGGTGAGCGTGGGCACGCTCGGGGCCGAGGCGGCCCGCGACCATGGCGGCCACATCCTGCGCGTCACGGCGGGGCGCCCGGCCCTGGTCCTGAAGCTCGCCCGCACGCCGGACGGCTTCGCGGCGGGGGGCAACGGGCGCCTCCTCATCACCGGCCCCCTCGCCAATGCCCGGATCCACCTGCTGCGGGCCCATAGCGACGCCATCATGGTCGGCGTCGGGACGGTGCTGGCGGACGATCCGGAGCTGACCGTGCGGCTGCCGGGGCTCGGCGACCGCTCACCCCTGCGGGTGGTGCTCGATCCGCTCCTGCGCACGCCCCCGCGGGCCCGGCTGGTGCGCACGAGCGATGCGGTTCCGACCCTGATCCTGTGCGGCCCGGATGCCCCGGCCGCGGCCGCGGAAGCGCTGCGGGCGGCGGGCGCCGAGGTGCTGCGGGTCCCGGGTGGTCCCGGCGAGCGACTCGACCTGCCGGAGGCCCTGCGGCGGCTCGGCGAACAGGGCGTGACGCGGGTGTTCTGCGAGGGCGGCCCGACCCTGGCCGACGCGCTCGCCCGCGACGACCTGATCGACGCCTGCCTGATCGTGACCGGCAGCCGGCCCCTCGGCCTTCCGGGCGTGCCGGCCATCGGCCTCGACCTTGCCGGCCTGATCGCGAGCGGGACGCTCGTCCGCACGGACGAGATCCGGCTCGGTCCCGACCTCTTCACCACCTATGCGCGGAGTTCGCCATGTTCACCGGCCTCGTCTCCGATGTCGGACGCGTGATCGCCGTCGAGGGCGGCGAGCGCCTGCGACGCATCACCATCGAGTCCGCCTACGATCCGGCGACGATCGCGCTCGGCGCCTCGATCGCCTGCTCGGGGCCCTGCCTGACCGCGGTGGAGATCGTGCCGCACGGCACCGGCTGCCGCTTCGCGGTGGATGCCGCCGCCGAGACCCTGGACCGCACCAGCGTCGGGAGCTGGCAGCCGGGCACGCGCCTCAACCTCGAACGCTCCCTGCGGATGGGGGACGAGCTCGGCGGCCATCTCGTCACCGGCCATGTCGACGGCCTCGCGGAGATCGTCGCCCGCGAGGCGGTGACCGGCGGCGAGGGGGACAGCTGGGCGCCGAGCGACCGCTTCGTGCTGCGGGCGCCCGCCGCCCTGGCGCGCTTCATCGCCGAGAAGGGATCGGTCTGCCTGGACGGCACCTCGCTCACGGTGAACGGGGTCGAGGGCGACCTGTTCACGGTCCTGCTGATCCCCCACACCCTCGCGGTGACGACCTGGGGCGAGCGGCGGGCCGGGGACCGGGTGAACCTGGAGATCGACCTCATCGCCCGCTATGCCGCCCGTCTCACCGAGGCGCATGCCGCCCGGCAGGGGTGAGGCCGGGGCCCGTTTCGGCGGCCTCGTCACGCGGACGGTCGCGCGATGCAGGCGGTCGCGCCACCCGGTAGCGTGCCGGCTCAATAACTCGCGGCAAATAAGTTCACGCGCGAAGGAACAAGCGGCCGGTCCGATCGTAGCCCCGGGGGAGTATCATGCTCCCGGGAGATCCGCTCATGTTCATGCGCATCGACCGCCTTCAGGCAGCCCTGCCGGAGCCGAAGCGCCCGGAGCCCAATGCTGCGGCGGCCCTGCAGGAACTGCTCGGGGGGAAGTACGGCGAGATGTCGACCCTCGGGAACTACATGTTCCAGAGCTTCAATTTTCGGAACAAGTCGAAGCTCCGGCCCTTCTACAGCCTCGTATCGAGCATCTTCGCCGAGGAACTCGGGCATGTCGAGCTGGTCTCGACCGGCGTCGCCATGCTGAACAACGGTCCCGGCGACGAGACGCCGGATGTCGACGTGTCCAAAGCACCGTTCAAGGACATGCAGGACGTGCGGCTCGCCGGAAGCTTCTTCAGCAACGGCGGCGGCGCGATGCCGATGAACAGCAATGCCGCGTCGTGGAACATGGACATGGTCACCACGACCGGAAACATCATCATCGACCTCTTGCACAACTTCCACCTCGAATGCGGGGCGAGGCTGCACAAGCTGCGGGTCTATGAAACGCTGACGGCCCCGACGGGGCGGGAGGTCTGCGGCTATCTGCTGGTGCGTGGCTCGGTCCACGCCCATGCCTACGCGCTCGCGCTCAAGAAGCTCACGGGCGTCGAGATCGAGAAGATGCTGCCGACGCCGAACATCGACCTCAGCCGCATTCCCGAATGCCAGAAATACCTGGAGGAGGGCAGCCACCGCCGCCTCTACCGCTTCAGCCCGGACGACTACGCGGAAGCCGCCGGCGTCTGGTCCAACGACGAGGTCGCGTTGCCCGGAGACCCGCCCGGAAACCTCGAAGTGGTGGACGGCCTGCCGGAAGGCGGCAAGATCCCGGAACTCGACGGCAATTACGGCGCCTTCGCGCCGAACTACGCCCCCGAGGAGATCTTCGAGATCGCCAGCAAGCTCTACAAGAAGAGCCGGTGACCCAGGTCGGCGGAGCGATCGGCTCCTCCGCCAGCAGCCGGGTGCGGCCTCGCGGCCGCGCCCGTGCGGCTCCGGCTCAGGCGCTCGGCTTCGCCTTGCTGTAGCTGCGCAGGGCCTCGAGCGCCCGCTCGATCTCGGCCTTCTGGTTCTCGAGATGCGTGATCTGCTCCTCGACCTGCGCCGGGCTCAGCGCGAGCGTCGGGGCCGTGCCCGGCTCCACGATCTCGTCCCCGTCCACCATCGCGGCGATCTCGCGCAGGGTGAAGCCGAGCTCCTTGCCGCGCAGGATCGTGGCGAGTCGCGTGCGGTCCTCCTCGGTGTAGAGACGTGTGGTGCCGCGGCGCTGCGGATGCAGCAGACCCTTGGCTTCGTAGAAGCGCAGCGCCCGCAGCGTGACGCCGAATTCCTCCGCGAGGTCTCCGATCGTCAGGGTCGCCGGCGCCGCATGGCGACTCGATGGCCCGCGCCCGGTCCGGGCGGAAGCGGGGGAGCTCGTGCGTCCGGATGCCATTCTCATCGTTTCCCCCTGTCTCTCGTATTCCATTCAAAACCCCACGGCTGGACCCGCGGCATGGGCGGTTCGCGCCCTTGCCCGACCTCACCATGACACAAAGAAGGTCATCTGACCTACCTTAGGGAAAGGTAACGTCAACTTGGGCGTGTGTTAATTACAGTAAAACGCTTGTCTGAACAAGAGGTTGCAGGGCTGTTCCCCTTACCGTTTCGCCCGTTCCGGGAGGGTTTCGGCAGGCCGAAATGCGTCAAGGCGGGCCGAATCTCGCCTTCCGGTTGTGAACAAAAATCATTCAGGTCGTTCTGCGGGTATACCAGCGCCGTCGCGGCTGGCCGGCGGGCGAGGGCGCATCCGCGCCCAGCTTAAGGGCTTGTTTACCTTGACCGAAAGAAAGTCCGCCCCAGGGCTTCCGCGCCCCATGCCATTGACCAAGCCTTCACGATCGTCGCAGCCGGCCTCTCCTCCGCCGGCCCGGCGCTGCCCGCCGCTTCTCCTCAGGTCCCCGCTTATGAGACGGAACGCTCCTCCCAGCCTCGACGCCTTCGACCCGGATGTGCGGCAGGCCGCCCGGGAAGCCGCCCGCCGCGCGGGCATGTCCGTCGAGGACTGGCTCGCGCTCACCATCTCGCAGGAATCCGCCCGCGGCGGTGCGCGCCCGCGCATGCGGGGCGGCGACGGCGCGAAGCCGTCCGTCCGCTCCGGAGGCCGCGCGCGCTTCGAGGCGCCGCACGACGCCGCCCGCTCGCCCGAGCCGCCGCGGCGGCGGGAGCGCGACGCGCCCTTGCCGGCGGAGGCCGGGATGGGCGCGGCCTTCGCGGCCATGACCCGGCGCCTCGACGAGATCGACCGGCGCCTGAACACCAGTTTCGAGAGCGCGGACCGGGCGGTGGTCCGCGCCGTCGAGGGCATCGAGAGCCGGCTCTCCGAGATCCTGCGCGAGCAGGCGGGCGCGGGGGATCCGGCCCGCCTGCCCGATCTCCTCAAGGCCGAGATGGACCGCCGCCTCGCCGAGAGCCGCGAGATCGTCGATCAGGCGGTGGTGCGCGCCGTGGAGGGCATCGAGGGCCGCCTTCGAGAGGTGCTGCGCGCCGGGGCCGCCGCGGCCGAGCCCGCCGGGCTCCAGGCCATGCTGAAGGAGTTCGAGACCCGCATCACGGCGCTCGGCGAGCGGATCGCGGCGAGCGGTCAGCGGCCGATCGGGCGCCGCGGCCTGCCGGTCCAGGACGAGCTGCGCGCGGCCGTGGCGGAGATCCGCCAGCGCCAGCAGCAGCTCGAAGGCGCGGAGGACGGGCCGGGCGAGCGGGCCGAGGACGTGGTCGATGCCATGCGCCGCGACCTCCACCAAGTGGCGAGGAGCGCGACGGCCGCCGCCGAGACCCTCTCGCCGGCCATCGCGGGATTGCAGGCGGAGACCCTGCGCCTGCGCGAATCGGTGACGGGGCTCGCCACCAGCCGCGACCTCGGCGCCATGGAGCAGGCGGTCCGCACCCTGTCCGAGGAGGTCCGGCGGGCGCGGCAGCCCGAGGATATCGCGGCGGTCGCCGGGACCATCGACCTCATGCGGGTGCAGGTGGAACGGCTCGCCGACGATGTCGCGGCGAACGTGCATGATCGCCTCGCCCGGGAGGTGGAGGTCCTGTCGCGCAAGGTCAGCGGTGCGCTGAACACCTCCGACGTCGGCAGCCTCGCCAACCGGGATGCGATCGCCGACCTCTTCCGCGAACTCGACGCGATCCGCCGCCAGGTGTCCGGCCTCGCGACGCCGGAGCGCATCCAGACCCTCGTCCACGCGGTCGAGGAGCTGAACGCCCGGATCACCGAGCTGAGCAGCGGCTTTGCCGAGCAGCGCCCGATCGTCGCCGAGATCAAGCCGCTGCTGGAGGAGATCCGCAGCGGGCTGCGCGCTCCGAGCGCGGCCTCGCCCGTCATCGCCCAGGGCCTCGCCGATCTCGACCGCAAGCTCGACGAGCTGCGCGCCCAGGCCGCCGCGACCGCGCCCCGTTCCGTGCCCGATGCGTCGGACGACATCATCGGGCGCATCGACGCCCTGTCCGAGAAGGTCGACCGGGTCGCCACGGGCGGTCCGGTGAGCGAGGTCATCGAGCGGCTGGAGCAGATCGGCGATTCGCTGCGCCGTCCCGCGATGCCCGGCGGCGATCTCGCCTCGATCCACGGCATGCTCCGTGCCCTGGCCGACAAGCTCGACCGCGTCGGCGAGGGCGCGGGCAACGACGCCCTCGACGGGCTCGAGAAGCAGGTTCTCGCGCTCGCGGCCCGCATCGACACCCGCGGCAATGACCCGGCCCTGGAGGGGCTGGAGCGGACGATGGGCGATCTCCTCGCCCAGGTCGCTCTCCTGCGCGAGGAGGCCCCGATCCAGGCCGCCGCCGAGCGGGCGGCCCGCCACGCGGTCGCGGATACGATCGGCGCCGGGGTTCCGGGGAGCGGGGCCGCACCCGGCCCGTTCGGGACGCTGCACACCACCCTCTCCGAGCTGCGGGCGCAGCAGGAAGCCTCCGAGCGCCGGATGCAGGCGACCATGGAGAGCGTCCACGGCGCCCTCGAGCGCCTCGTGACGCGGCTCTCCCAGATCGAGACCGAGCGGGCGGAGGTGCCGACCGCGCCGGTGCTGCCGCCGCGCCGCCGCGCGAGCCCCTCCATCCGCGACTCCCTGCAGGAGAGCGTCGCACCGCCCGTCCGCCAGGGGCGCGGGGGAGCCGCCGGCCCGGCGGACGAAATGCTGGAGCCCGGCGCCAGCCGGCCCCGCGCGCCCCGTCCCGCCGCGCCGGAGACCACGGCTCCGGCCGCGGAGCTTCCGGCCGCCGACATCAAGGCGAACTTCATCGCGGCCGCCCGCCGCGCGGCGCAGGCCGCCGCGGCGGAGGCCGCGAGCAGCAAGGCCGCCGCCAGGACCCCCCGCGCCGCCGACCGGGACGAGGCGGCGGCTCCCGCGGAGGTGTCCTCCGGGCCGGGGATCGTCGGGCAGCTGCGGGCGACCCTGGAGCGCCGGCGCCGGCCGCTCCTCCTCGGCCTCGCCGCCATCGTGCTCGCGCTCGGAACCCTGCAGGCGCTGCACGGCTACCGGCGCGCCCCCGAGAGCCCGGCGGCGCCCGGCCCGATCGCGGCCGTGCAGGCCGATCCCGAAACCGCGGCCCCGCCGGCCGATCCGACCACCACGCAGGCGCTCGGGGATGCCGCCGCCCGGCCCGGCAAGGCCCCGGGCGTGCCCGCACCGGAGACACCGGCCGTGCCGCGCATCGCTGCCGCCGCCTCCCTCGCTCCCGATCTCGCCGGCCTCCCGCCCGCGCTCGCGAGCCTGCGGCAGGCCGCCCTGGACGGGGACGGCGCCGCGATCTACGAGCTGGCGAGCCGCGAGGCGGATGGCCGCGGCCTGCCCCGGGACCTCGCGCTCTCGGCCAAGCTGTTCGAGCGCCTCGCGAATCACGGCTACGCTCCGGCGCAGTACCGGCTCGGCAGCCAATACGAGAAGGGCATGGGCGTCACCCGCGACGTCGCCCAGGCGCGGCTCTGGTACGGCAAAGCCGCCGATCAGGGGCATGTCCGCGCCATGCACAACCTCGCGGTGCTGATGGCCGAGTCGGGGGGGGCGGGCGGCAAGCCCGATTACGCCGCCGCGGCCTCATGGTTCCGCCGCGCCTCCGAGTACGGCGTGCGCGACAGCCAGTACAACCTCGCGGTGCTGCTCGCCCGCGGCCTCGGCGTGCCGCAGGATCTCGCGCAATCCTACGGCTGGTTCGCGGCCGCGGCGGCGCAGGGCGACGACGACGCCGGGCACAAGCGCGACGAGGTCGCGGCCAAGCTGTCGGCGAAGGATCTCGCCGCCGCCAAGGCCCTGGCCGAGGGCTGGAAGCCCAAGACCCCCGATCCGGCGAGCAACGAGCCCCCGCCGCCGCGGGCGGAGCCGGCCTCCGCCCAGGCCCCGGCGCCGATGTCGCTGGTCGGCGCCCCGCCGCCCTTCCCGACCTCCCGCCCGGGCGAGGCCAAGCCCACGGCCGGCAAGTTCAGCGGGACCGGCGTGTGACGGCGGTCCCCCCAGGCTGACCTTCCCGGGGGCTTCGCTGCCGGCGACGGTCAGCCTTCGTTCATCGGGGCGGCCTTACCTCTCGCAGGTCGCCGCCCGGATCGCCCTGCCGTTGCAGATCTATCTTCCGATCGCCGAGATGCCGGTGAGCGTGCTGCTGCTGCTCGGGCTCGGCGCGGCGGTCGGCTTCATCTCCGGGGTGTTCGGGATCGGCGGCGGCTTCCTGATGACGCCGGTCCTGATCGTGCTCGGCATCCCGCCGGCCGTCGCGGTGGCGACCCAGACGGCGCCCATCGTCGCCTCCTCCACCACCAGCGTGCTCGCGGCGTTGCGGCGGCGCGGCGTCGACATCCGGCTCGGCCTCGTCCTCGTCGCGGGCGGGCTCATCGGCACGGCGCTCGGCGTCTGGTTCTTCGCGGCGATGCGGCGGGCGGGCCAGCTCGATCTCGTCATCACCCTCGCCTACGTCACGCTGTTCTCCGTCGTCGGCGGCCTGATGCTGGTCGAATCCCTGCGCGATCTCTGGGCGCGAAGGGGAGGCCGGCCGGCCCCGGTCCGCCTCGGCCGCGAGCACCCGGCCTACATGGCGTGGCCCCTCCGGATGCGCTTTCCGCGTTCCCGGCTCTACGCGAGCGTGCTGCCGATCCTCGGCCTCGCCCTCTTCGTGGGCTTCGCGGGGGCGGTGCTCGGCATCGGCGGCGGCTTCATCCTGGTCCCCGCGCTCCTCTATCTCCTGCGCGTGCCGACGGGCGTGGTGGTCGGCACCTCGCAGTTCCAGATCCTCTGGACCGGCCTCGTCGGCCTCGTCCTGCATGCGGTGCAGAACCAGGCGGTGGACGTGGTGCTGGCGGTGATCCTGATCACCGGGAGCGTGTTCGGGGCGCAATTCGGGGGGCGGCTCGGCCGAAACCTGCGCGCCGACACCTTCCGGCTGCTCCTCGCCGTCCTGGTGCTCACGGTCGATCTGCGCTTCGTGCTGGAATTGACCCTGCGCCCGACCGAGCCCTTCTCGATCGCGGCCGTCGAGGGGCGCTGATGCGGGCCCTCGCTCTGCTCCTCGGGCTCGCGGCCTACGGGCTGACCGCGATCCCGGCCGCCGCCGAGTCGCTCGTGGTGAGCCTGTCCTTCACGCGGCTCGCCATCACCTCGAACTACGCGGGGTCGTCGGTGGCGATCTTCGGGGCGGTCGAGCGCGACGCGCAGATGGCGGCCCGCCGGGGCGCCTACGACGTGGTGGTGACGATCCGCGGGCCCCGCCAGTCGCTCACCGTGCGCGAGAAGGAGGCGCTCGGGCCGCTCTGGGTCAACCGCGCCCAGCGCAAGTTCGCCGAGGTGCCCGCTTTCCTGGCGGTGCTCGCCTCCCGGCCCCTGGCCGAGGTGGCCGACGAGGCGACCCGGCGGCGGCTGCGGCTGGGCTTGCGGGCGATCGTCGAGTCGCCCGAGATGACCGCCTCGCCCGAGGACGACCCGTTCCGCGACGCGCTCCTGCGCCTGCGGCGCAGCGAGCGGCTGTTCGTCGAGAACGAGGCCGCCGTGCGCTTCCTGACGCCCACGGTGTTCCGTGCCACCGTGCCGCTGCCCGCGCGGGCGCCGGTCGGCGCCTACGACGTGGAGGTCGCGCTGCTCGCCGGCACCGTGCCGCTCGCCCGCGAATCCGCGCGCTTCGATCTGGTGAAGACCGGCGTCGAGCAGGGCCTCGCCAGCGTCGCCCGCGACTGGTCCCTGCTCTACGGCGTTGGAACCGGGGTGCTGGCGCTGCTCTCGGGCTGGCTCGCCAGCGTGATCTTCCGGAGGGACTGAAATGGAGCGCGACGCAACCGCCCCGGTCGGCGCCCTGGTTCTCGGGGCGGCGGGGCTGATCCCGTTCCTCGGGCTCGCCCTGCTCCTGATCCTCGGGCACGGCGATCTCTTCGGCCTCGCGGTGCGGCCGGCGCTCGCGACTTACGCGGCCATCATCGCCTCGTTCCTCGGCGGGATCCGCTGGGGCGCGGCCGGGCGGGGCGGCGGCCAAGCCGATTACCTGATCGCGGTCGTGCCGTCCCTCGTCGCCTGGGCGGCGCTGGCCGCGCCACCACCCTGGGACCTGCGGCTCCTCGGCGCTCTCGTGCTCGTCTGGGGTGCGATCGATCAGGACCTGCCGCGGCGCGGGCTGGTGCCGCGCTGGCTCGGCCGCCTGCGGCTCGCCCTGTCGGGTGTCGCGGGTGCCGCACTCCTCGCGGCCGGCATCCTCGCTCCCTGAGTCTCGGAGAGGCCGACGGCCCCGGGATGCGCCTCCGGCGATCGGCTCCGGCCGGTCATGACGCCCAGGGCGCCGCCGCGAAGTGCCGCTCGATGAAGGAGATCAGCGCGGCGACCCGGGCCGGGCGCAGAGAGCCGGGCGGCATCACGAGGTTGAGGGCGATGGGCGGGGGCGCCCAGTCGGTCATCACCCGCTCCAGCCGGCCGGCGGCCAGCTCCTCCCAGATCAGGAAATCCGGCTGCACCGCGAGCCCGAGGCCGGCGAGCAGGGCAGGGGTGAGCGCGTCGGCGTTGTTCGCCCGCAGGCGGCCGGACGGCGTCACCGCCACCTCGCCGCCGGGGCCGGCGAAGTGCCAGCGGTCCGGGTTCGGCAGGTAGGCGTAGCCGAGGCAGACGTGGCGGGCGAGGTCGTGCGGATGCGCCGGCCGGCCCGCCCGGTCGAGATAGGCGGGGGCCGCCACGAGGGAGCGGCGCACCCCGCACAGGCGCCGCACCCGCAGCGAGGAATCCGCGAGCGCCGCGATGCGCAGGCCGAGATCGAAGCCCCCGCCGACGAGATCGATCAGGGCGTCGGCGAGATGCAGGTCGACGGCTACTTCCGGATAGGCCGCGAGAAAATCCGGCAGCACCGGCGCGAGGTGCTTCAGCCCGAAGGACATCGGCGCGGCCACCCGCACGAGCCCCCGCGGCTCGCGGGCGCCGGCTTGGGCATCCGCCTCCGCCGCCTCGCCCGCCGCGAGGATCCGGGCGGCGCCGTCGAGGGCGGCGCGGCCCGCCTCCGTGAGGGCGAGGCGCCGCGAGGTGCGGTGGAACAGGCTCGTCCCGAGCCGGGCCTCCAGCCGGCTCACCGCCTTCGACACGGTGGCGGTGGACAGGCCGAGATCGGTGGCCGCCCGCGAGAAGGAGCCGATCTGTGCCACCCGGGCGAACACCGCCCAGGCCTCGAAATCGGGAAGCGCGCCCATCAGTCAATTCCGGAAACGATGTCTTTCCATCGTTTCCGTTTCGCGCCGAAAGGGCAACTCCTAAATTCCGCCTCGACCCGATCGGGACCGCGGAGCCGGTCCCCCGAAACCCAGTTCCCATGGAGGCAGACATGACCGCCACCGGCCTGCACCACGTCACCGCGATCTCCGGCCCCGCCCGCCGCAACCTCGACTTCTACACCCGGGTTCTCGGCCTGCGCCTCGTCAAGAAGACCGTGAACTTCGACGATCCGGGCACCTATCACCTCTATTACGGCGACGAGACCGGTCAGCCCGGCACGATCCTGACCTTCTTCCCCTGGGAACACGTGGCGCCGGGCCGGATCGGCGTCGGCGAGACGCAGGAGACCGCGTTCCGCGTGCCGCAGGGGTCGATCGGCTACTGGACGCACCGCTTCATCGCGGCCGGCGTGCCGCACGAGGCGCCCGCGAAGGTGCTCGGCGAGACCGTGCTGCCCTTCCGCGATCCCGACGGGATGCCGCTCGCGCTCGTCGGTGTCGCCGGGGCGGAGGCGGAGCCCGCCTGGACCGGCGGCGACGTCCCCGCCGAGCACGCGATCCGCGGCTTCCACGGCGTCACCCTGCTCCTGCGCGAGGCTGCGCCCACGGCCGCGATCCTCACGGACGCGCTCGGCCTGCGCGAGACCGGCCGAGAGGGCGTGCTCACCCGCTTCAGCGGCAGCGCGGGTCGCGGCGGCCACGTGACGATCCGGGCGGTCGGCGATTTCCTGCGCGGCCGGCCGGGGGGTGGATCGGTCCATCATATCGCGTTCCGGGCGGCCGATGACGCCGCCCAGGCCGCGATGGTGAGCCGCCTGACCGAAGCGCACGGCCTCGCCGTGACCGAGCAGCGCGACCGCAACTACTTCCGCTCGGTCTACTTCCGCGAGCCGGGCGGCGTGCTGTTCGAGATCGCGACGGACAGCCCCGGCTTCGCGGCCGACGAGCCCGTCGCGACCCTGGGCGAAGCGCTCAAGCTGCCGTCTTTCCTGGAGCCGCACCGCGGCGAGATCGAGCGCGTGCTCCCGGCCGTCGCCTGACGCCGCCCCGCGCGGGCCCGCTCCCCTCACCGGGGGCGGGCCCCGCCGTCCCGGTCCACATCGAGGATTCCCCATGACCGCCCTGTCCTTCATCCATCGCCACGAGCCCGCCTCCGGCCCGGACCGGGCTCCGCTCCTCCTCCTCCACGGCACCGGCGGGGATGAGGGCGATCTCCTCCCCCTCGGCCGCGCCCTCGCGCCCGGCGCGGCGCTGCTGTCGCCCCGCGGGCCGGTCCTGGAGAACGGGATGCCGCGCTTCTTCCGCCGGCTCGCCGAGGGCGTGTTCGACGAGGCGGACCTGCGCCGCCGGGCCGCCGACCTCGCCGGCTTCGTCGGGCAGGCCCGCGAGGCCTACGGGCTCCCGGCGCCCGTGGCGGTGGGATTCTCGAACGGCGCCAACATCGCGGCGGCCCTGCTGCTGCTGCATCCGGGCGTGCTGGCCGGCGCCGTCCTCCTGCGGGCGATGGTGCCGCTGGCGGACCCGCCCGCCGCCGACCTCGCCGGCACCCCGGTGCTGATTCTCTCCGGGGCCCTCGACCCGATCGTGCCCGCGGCCAATGCGGCGCGGCTCGCCGGGATGCTCCGGGAGGCGGGGGCGGCTGTCACCCACGAGGTGCTGCCGGGCGGGCACGGGCTGATGCAGGCGGACCTCGTCCGGGCGGGGGCGTGGCTCGCGCGCTGATCCGTGATTGCTGCGCCGGTTGAAAGAGTGTCGTGTCGAAGGCGGCCATTCCGCCGGTGGGAGTGCGGATCCATCTTGACGTCTCCCACCGGAGGAGCGGCCATGCGACGCTTTCACGAAACCCTGTTCACCCCGGCGGTCCGCGCCGGGCAGGAGCGGCTCGGCTCACCCTACGCGGCGATGCCGCGCGAGCCCGATGCCGCTCCGGCCGACGCCGCGCTCACGCCGGCCGAGGCCGCCTTCCTCGCCCGGCGGGACAGCTTCTATCTCGCCAGCACCTCCGAGGATGGCTGGCCCTACATCCAGCACCGCGGCGGCCCGCCGGGCTTTGTGCGGGTGATCGACCGGACAACCCTCGCCTGGGCGGAATTCGCCGGCAACCGCCAGTACATTTCGCTCGGCAACGTCGCGGCGAACGACCGGGTGGCCCTGTTCTTCATGGATTACCCGGCCCGGCACCGGCTGAAGCTCCTCGGCCACCTGACGATGCATGAGCCGGCGGAGCGGCCGGATCTCGCCGCCGCGGTGGCGCTCGACGCCTACCGGGCGCGGATCGAGCGCGTGGCGGTGGTCGAGGTGGCGGGTTTCGACTGGAACTGCCCGCAGCACATGACCCCGCGCTTCACCGCCGCCGAGATCGAGGCGGCGATGGAGCGGCGGCGGCGGGAGATCGCGCCGGGGTAGCGACCGCCCGGCTTCCCGCCACCGCGCCGGATCAGGCCGCGGCGCGGGCGCGCAGCAAGTCGCCGCCGTTGCCCATCGTGCGGGCATAGAGCGCGCTGTAGCTCGACGCCGCCTGATCCCAGCCGAAGGTGCGGGCCATCGCGGTGCGGCGCATGGTGTTGAGCTGGCGCTTCGAGGCGAAGGCGTCGAGGGCGCGGCGGATGGCGCCCGTCAGGCCCTTCAGCGTCGCCTCGCCGAACAGGAAGCCGGTGACGCCATCCTCCACCGTATCGGCCAATCCGCCGGTGCGGTGGGCGATCGGCAGGGAGCCGAAGCGCTGGGCATACATCTGGGAGAGGCCGCAGGGCTCGAAGCGCGAGGGCATCAGCAGGAAGTCGCTGCCCGCGAACATCCGGTGCGCGTCGGTCTCGTCGAAGCCGATCCGCACGCCCACCGCCCCGGGATGGCGCCGGGCGAGGTCGGCGAAGGCGCTCTCGAAGCGCGGCTCGCCCTGGCCGGTGACCACGAGCTGGCCGCCCTCCGCCACGATCGATTCCGCCGCCGCGAGGGTCAGGTCGACGCCCTTCTGATGGACGAGCCGCGAGACGATCGCGAAGAGCGGGCCGCGGGAGACGCCGAGGCCGAAACGCTGGCGCACCGCGTCGGCATTGGCGCGCTTGCCCTTCCAGTCGTCGGGCTCGAAGGACGTGGCCAGATGCGGGTCGGTGCGCGGGTCCCAGATCTCGTCGATGCCGTTGAGGATGCCGGTGAGCCGGCCCTGCTGGGCGCGGGTGCGCAGGAGCCCGTCGAGGCCGCAGCCGGATTCCGGCGTGGTGATCTCGTAGGCGTAGGTCTCGCTCACGGTGGTGACGTGGGAGGCGTAGAACAGACCCGCCTTCAGGAAGGAGAGCTTGCCGTAGAACTCGACGCCGTCGATCTGGAAGGCGCTCTCCGGCACGCCGAGGCAGCCGAGATTCTCGCGCGGGAACAGGCCCTGATAGGCGAGGTTGTGGACGGTGAGGATGCTCGGCACCCGCAGGCCCTGCCAGGCCAGGTAGGCGGGGGCGAGGGCGGTCTGCCAGTCGTTCAGGTGCAGCAGATCGGCCTGCCAGTCCGGATCGGCGCCCATCGCGAGTTCCACGGCCGCGAGGCTCAGGCGCGCGAAGCGCAGGTCGTTGTCCGGGAAGTCGCCGCCCTGGTCGCCGTAGGGCGAGCCGGCGCGGTCGTAGAGCTCGGCGTTGAGCAGCACGTAGACCGGCAGGCCGTCCCCGGTCTCCACGAGGCCGAGGCTGGAGGGCGGCAGGCCGTCCCGGCCGGGAAGCTGGGCGACCACCGGGATGTCGGCGTAGCGCTCGACCACCTGCCGGTAGCCCGGGATCAGGATGCGCACGTCGTAGTGCTGGCGGAGCGCCCGGGGCAGGGCCGCCGCCACCTCGCCGAGGCCGCCGGTCTTGAGGAAGTCCGCCATCTCCGGCGTCGCGAACAGGATGCGCTGGCGCAGCGATCCGCGCGATGAATCCGGACGAGGGATGATGGGCGGACGGGACGAAGACGGCGACGCAGAACACACCGAGCGCACGTACGCCGATCCCGTCATCGATAGAGCCCCCACGCCGCGGGCCGCAAGGATGCTGGCGGACGTCGCCACGGCGCCTGTTGTCAGTCCGGCAACGCGCAGGCACGCGACCGGTTCCGCCGCATTGCACAATATCGCGATCGGGCCGGATTTCAAGACCAAAGGCGAAATCGACGAGAAAAAACCGAAATATTCCTCGCCAAGCGGGGCAATTTACGAAGCTTTCCTGGAGATTAACTTGGATCAAGCGTGGCCGTCGGCGGCGCGAGCGGCTCCCTCAGGAGAACGAGGGCCTCGTCTCCCGCAAGTGCGAGATGGCCGTCCCGGGGCCTCTCGCCGATCCGGCTTCCGGAACTCGACAGCAGCACGCGCCAGCCGTTTTCGGCGGGCAGGGGGACGGTGCAAGCCGCATGCCCGAAATTCAGCAGCATGCGCAGGACCTCCCCGTCATGCTCCCGCTCGTAGACGAGGACGTCGTCCTCCACCGAGACCGCCCGGTAGGCGCCGAGGCTGAGCGCCGTGTGCTCGCGCCGCAGGGCGAGGAGGCGCCGGTAGAGGGTGAGGATCGAGCCCGGATCGTCGCGCAGGGTCTCGACGTTGCAGGTCGCGGCCCGGGGATCGAGGGGGAGCCAGGGCTCCGCGGCGGAGAAGCCGGCCCCGGGACTCGCCTCCCATTGCATGGGCGTGCGCGCCGGGTCGCGGCCGCGGCCGGGCTCGTTGCGCTCCCAGGGGTCGCGGGCGCGCTCCGGCGGGATCGGCACCTGGGCGAGGCCGATCTCGTCGCCGTAATAGAGCGTCGGGGTGCCGCGCAGGGTGAGCAGGAGCACGGCGGCGACCCGGCCCTGGGGGGCGCCCACCCGGGCGGCGATGCGCGGCTGGTCGTGGTTGCCGAGCACCCAGTTGGGCCAGCCCCCCGGCGGCAGCGCCGCCTCGTACTCGGCCACCAGGGCGGCGATGGTCTCGGCGTGCCAGCGCGTCTGGATCAGCTGGAAGTTGAAGGGCAGGTGCGCGCCCGACAGGTCGACGCCGTAATAGGCCATCAGCCGTTCCAGGGGCAGGTAGATCTCCCCGATCAGCACCCGCTCGTCGTAGCCGTCGAGCACCGCCCGCATCTCGGCGATGACGTCCATCACCTCCGGCTGGTCGGCGGAGTAGAGGGGGGTCAGGCTGTTGATCGCGGCATCGCCCGGGACGTAGTCCGGATTCGGCGGGTTGTCCCGCAGCGCCTCGTCCTTGATCAGATGCCAGATCACGTCGACCCGGAACCCGTCGACGCCGCGGTCGAGCCAGAAGCGCAGCACGTCGAGCATCGCCCGGCGCACCTCTGGATTGCGCCAGTTGAGGTCGGGCTGCTCCTTCAGGAAGGCGTGGTAGTAGAACTGGCCCGTGGCCGGATCCCGCGTCCAGGCCGGACCGCCGAAATTGCTCACCCAGTTGTTGGGGGGCGAGCCGTCGGGCTTGGGGTCGCGCCAGATGTACCAGTCGCGCTTCGGGTTGTCGCGCGAGGACCGGCTCTCCCGGAACCACGGATGCTCCACCGAGCTGTGGTTCGGCACGAAGTCCATGATGACCTTGAGCCGGTGGCGATGGGCCTCCGCCACGAAGCGGTCGAAATCCGCGAGCGTGCCGAAGAGCGGGTCGATGTCGCAGTAATCGGAGACGTCGTAGCCGTAATCGGCCATGGGGGAGCGGCAGACCGGCGACAGCCAGACCGCGTCGACCCCGAGCCACGCGAGGTAGTCGAGACGAGCCGTGATCCCCTTCAGGTCGCCGACGCCGTCGCCGTTCGCGTCCTGGAAGGAGCGCGGATAGACCTGATAGACGGTCCCGGTCTTCCACCAGAGTTCACCGGGCATGGCTCGGCTCCGTTTCTGCGGCCTTCGGGGGATCGGGGAGAGCGGTCCGGCGGGTGATCGCGCAAAGCCGCCCCGCGCGGACCTCCGCAAGCAAGCCCGCAAGGCGGCGCGGGTTCCCGCAGCGGCTGGAGGTTACCGCGGACGCGTGACGGTTGGCCGACGGGGCGGCCGGGCGGAACCCCGCTCCGGGGGCGACGTTCCCCAGGGCGAAGGCCGCCGGGGTCATGCGCCGCCGGGGTCATTCATGGCCGCTTCATCCCGGACCGGCCACAGTCGTGACCTGTTTCGATGTCACGTGTCGCCCCGGCCACACGCCGGGAGACTCGACCACAGAGTCTCCGGCCGGCTCGACACATAGACCTTAAGGTCACACGATACCACAGATGGGCTGTTGGTTTGCCGCTCATAACGCGACATAGAGCGCGATGCGGCGAAGACTTCACCGGCAGCGATCGAAGGGGGTTTGAGGTGCTGAACGAAGTTCTACTCGCAGGGGATCGCCGCAGCGACGTCGCCTTCGCGGACGAGCCGCGGTCCGACTGGCGCCCCCCGGCGCCCGCCGCGGCGCCGAGCGCCGATGCGGTGACGCTCCTGCGCGATGCGATCCTGAGCAAGCTCGCCTACGTGATCGGCCGGTCGCCGGCCACCGCGCGCGACCGCGACTGGTTCGCCGCGACGGCGTTCGCCCTGCGCGACCGGGTGATGGATGCCTGCCTCGCCTCCGCGACGCCCCCCGTGCCGCAGAAGCGCGTGCATTACCTGTCGCTCGAATTCCTCATCGGCCGCCTGCTCTCCGACATGATGGGCAATCTCGGCCTCACCGAGACGGCCCGCGCGGCCCTGGCGCAGCTCGGGGTCGATCTCGACGCCATCGCGGGCGCCGAGCCCGACGCGGCGCTGGGCAATGGCGGCCTCGGGCGGCTCGCCGCCTGCTTCATGGAGAGCATGGCGAGCCTCGCCATTCCGGCCTACGGCTACGGCATCCGCTACGACCACGGCCTGTTCCGGCAGGTGATCGAGAACGGCGTCCAGCGCGAGGTGCCGGAGACCTGGCTCGCCGAGGGCAACCCCTGGGAGTTCGAGCGGCCGGATTCGGCCTGCTGCGTCGGCTTCGGCGGCGAGGTCAGCATGACCGTGCTGCCGGACGGCGCCATCCGCCGGGTCTGGCGCCCGGCCGAGATCGTGCGGGCTGTCCCCTACGATACGCCGGTGATCGGCTGGGGCGCCAAGCACGTCAACGTGCTGCGCCTGTGGCAGGCGCGTGCGCCCGAGCCGATCGACCTCGCCCGCTTCAACGGCGGCGACCATGTCGGCGCCATGGCCGAGCGCGACCGCGCCGAGGCGATCTCGCGGGTGCTCTACCCGAGCGACGGCACGCCGGCCGGCCAGGAGCTGCGCCTGCGCCAGGAATTCTTCTTCACCTCGGCCTCGCTGCAGGATCTCGTGCGGCGCCACATCGCCGAGCGCGGCGACCTGCGCACGCTGCCCGACCACGCCGCGATCCAGCTCAACGACACCCATCCGGCCATCGCCGTGCCGGAGCTGATGCGGCTCCTCGTCGACGAGCACGGGCTGTCCTGGGACGATGCGTGGCACGTCACCACGCACACGCTCGGCTACACGAACCACACCCTGATGCCCGAGGCGCTGGAGACCTGGCCCGTCGAGCTGATGGAGCGGCTGCTGCCGCGCCACATGCAGATCATCTACCTCATCAACTGGATGCATCTGGAGCAGCTCTCGAAGCACGGCACGGTCGGCGCGGGGCAGCTCGCCGCGGTCTCGCTCATCGACGAGATGCACGGCAAGCGCGTGCGCATGGGGCACCTCGCCTTCCTGGGCGCACGGCGGGTCAACGGCGTCTCGGCCCTGCATACGGAGCTGATGCGCCAGACGGTATTCGCGCCGCTCCACGCCCTCGACACCGACAAGATCGTCAACAAGACGAACGGCATCACCTTCCGGCGCTGGTTCCACAACGCCAATCCGGGCCTCACCAAGCTCGCGGTCGAGGCGGTGGGCGCGCGGGTGCTCGACGATCCGACGGCTCTCGAAGGGCTCGCCCGGCTCGCCGAGGATGCGGGCTTCCAGGAGCGCTACGCGGCCGTGCGGCGCGAGCGCAAGCAGGCGCTCGCCCGCGTCGTGAAGGAGCGCACCGGCATCGTCATCGATCCGGCCGCCCTGTTCGACGTCCAGATCAAGCGCATCCACGAGTACAAGCGCCAGCTCCTCAACATCCTGGAGACGGTTGCGCTCTACCAGGCCATCCTGGCCGAGCCCGACCGCGACTGGCCGGCCCGGGTGAAGCTCTTCGCCGGCAAGGCGGCCCCGAGCTACCACCAGGCCAAGCTGATCATCCGTCTCGCCTGCGACGTCGCCGAGCGCGTCAACGCCGATCCGACGGTGGCGGGCCGGCTCAAGGTCGCCTTCGTGCCGAACTACTCGGTGAGCCTCGCCGAGGCGATCATCCCGGCGGCCGACCTCTCCGAGCAGATCTCGACGGCGGGCCTCGAAGCGTCGGGCACCGGCAACATGAAGCTCGCCCTCAACGGCGCCCTGACGATCGGCACCCTCGACGGCGCCAATATCGAGATCAAGGAGCATGTCGGGGACGAGAACATCTTCATCTTCGGCCTGACCGCCGCGGGGGTGCGGGCCACCAAGGCCGAGCCCGGCTACGCCTCCCGCGCCATCGCGGCCTCGCCCCGCCTGGAGGCGGCCCTCGACCTGATCGCGACGGGCGGCTTCTCGGCCGGGGAGCCGGGCCGCTACCGCCCCCTCGTCGACGAGGTCTCGGGCGAGGACCGCTACCTGCTCACCGCCGATTTCGACGATTACTGGCGGGCGCAGCGCGAGGTCGACGCCGCGTGGCGCCGGCCGCGGACATGGTGGCGCTCGGCGATCCTCAACACGGCCCGCACCGCGTGGTTCTCCTCCGACCGCACCATGCGGGAATACGCCGAGGAGATCTGGCGGGTGAAGGTCGCCTAGGGCGGGAGAGGCCGCAGAGGCTGGGGCCCTCGGGCCTCATCCCACATCCGCTTGATCCCTTCGGGACGACGGATTTGGACTTCGCTTCGATCAAGCGGGGGCCCGATCACTCCTCCTCGGTGTCGCGGAAGGCCGCGAAATCCGCCTGCACCTGCTCCGCGGCCAGGGTGGCGCTGTGGCGCAGCCAGGTGTCCGGCAGGATCTCCAGATAGGCCCGCAGGGGGCCGGGCCCGCCCACCACGCCGAGATGCACGTTGGCGATCTCGCGCCCCATCGCGTGCACGAGATGGCGCTGATCGGGCACGCCCTTGATCTCGCCGATCTCCACCTTGCGGGCCTCGGGCGAGAGGCGCCGCAGCACCCAGTCGCCGTCGTAGCGCAGCATCGGATCGGGGGCCCGGCAGGCGGCGGCGAGAAGGCGCGCCGAATCCGCGGCCGGATCGGGCCGGGGCGGCTCGCCCAGATGCACCGCCGAGGGCACCGCCGCCTTGGCCTCCCGCGCCGTGAGGCCGCCCTTCCACTCGGCGAGCGCGAGGTAGCGCGGGCGGCCGAGGCTGCCGATGCCGGCCCGCCGCCGGTGGAACTGCACCGGCCCGGCGCCCGGCGGCAGGGCCGCCTCCAGGCGTCGCCGCACGGGGGCCGGGACCTCGGCGGGGTCGAGCCGCTTGCGCGTGCGCAGCTTGCGCCAGACCGCCTGGGCGGCGTCGCCGTTCGCGGCGGCGAGATCGCGCAGCCACGCGTGCCGCTCCTCCAGCACGAAGGGCTCGGGCCCGAAGCGCAGATGGGCCGTGTAGCCCTCCAGGATCGCATCGGCGGATTCCGTGGCGCTCAGCCGGAAGCCGGGGCTGTCCGTCTCCAGGGCGGCACTGGTGGCGAGCCGCACCAGATCGCTGGTGAAGGGCAGGGTGGCCGCCTCGTCGAAATCATTGACGCCCCAGACGAGGCGCCCGTCCGCGTCGCGCCACGTGCCGAAATTCTCCAGATGCGTGTCGCCGATCACCAGCCATGCGGGCGCGACCCGCACCGGCTCGGGCACCGCCGCGAAATGCCGGTGCCAGCGGTAGAAGCTCCCCCGCAGGAAGGCGAAGGGGCTCGCGCGCATGGCCGCGTGCTTGCGCTTCAGGTCCTTGCGGCGCAGCGGGCAATAGGTCTCGACCCAGGCCAGATAGGCCTCGGTCTCGTCGGCGAAGCTCGGGGCGGCGCGGTCCTTGCTGCGATGCTCCTTGCTGCGGCGGTCCTTGCCGCGGAGGTCCTGGCTCATGCGTCACTCGTCGGGGCATCGCGCGCCCGGAGCCGGGCGGGGTCGCATCAGAGCCGCGGGAGCGGCCGCCGCGCAAGGGGCCGAACGGACGCAGCGTCACCCGTCAGCGCGAGCGCGCCTTCCGCCCCGGGTCCTGCTGCTGGATCACGCCATACCAGCCGAGTCCCGCATAGGTCTCGTAGCCCGGCGTGCGGTGGAAGGCCGTGAGCAGGCCGGCCTGGGGATCGTGGTCGAAGCCGCCCGTCCGGCCGCGGGTGTCGAGGCGCAGGACGTCCGCGAGGACGCCGTGCCCGTCCGAGGCGGCGAGCACGCGCCCGCCCGCATCGACCAGGAGGACGCGGGTGCGGTCCTGATCCTGCGGTGCGACCCGCACCCCGGCGACGATGGCCTTCGCCTGCGGCTCCCAGTCGAAATGGATCGCCAGCACCCCGAGCGGGGCCCCGTTCGCGCGGCCCCCGGCGCGGATGCTCGCGCAATAGGTGGCGGCCTGGGCATTGTTCAGCAGGGGCCGCCGCGTCACCTCGGCGGCCCCGTAGGCGTCCCCGCTCGGCAGCGCCGCCGCGCGCCGGAACCACTCCTCCCCGGCCACGCTCGCGCCCCGCACGCCCGGGAAGCGGCCGGGGCGCCCGTTCGCCACCACCGTGCCGGCGGCGTCGCAGATCCACAGGTCGAGATAGACCGTGTAGGCGGACAGGATCACGCCGAGGCGCTCGGTGGCGTGAGCCGCGCGCTCCGGCGAGGGCGCGGCGACGCAATCCACGATGGCGGCGTCGGTGGCCCACCAGCGCACGTCGCAGGTGCGCTCGTAGAGATTGCGGTCGATCAGCTCCACGGCGTTGAGCGCGAGATCGACCAAGCGCTCGCCCTGGGCGGTCTCGGTGAGGCTGCGCATCATGCCCTGCACCGAGGCGACGCGGCCGGCGAGTTCGGCCTCGAGGGTGGTGGCGATCTGCTCCACCTGGGCGCCGACCGCGCGCACCTCCTGCGCCACCACCGAGAAGCCGCGCCCGTGCTCGCCCGCCCGGGCGGCCTCGATGAGGGCGTTGAGGGCGAGGATCTTCACCTGTCCGGTGATCGCCTGGATGGCGCGGGCCTTGTCGGTGACAATCGTGCGGACGTCGTCCGTCTCGCGCGCGACCTGCGCGAGGCTCACGCCGACGGGCTCGTCCCGCGGAGCCGGAATCGTCTTGACCGCCATCTGGCCGCTCGCCCTCTTCCTCTGCGACCGCCATCCTGGCCAGTCGTCGTTGAGGAAGTCTGAAATCCCGGACAGTTCTGGCGGTGCCAAGCGCGAGTTCTCGCGAGAGAAGGCCCGAGTTCCTGCGGTCGGGTGCGGCCCTGTGGGCGGGCTGTCCGGTTGGACGGACGGCAGGACCTTCGCTTCGGCGATCGTCCTGCCGTCGCGCACCGGCCCATTCCGCGCCGGTCCCGGATTGCGCTACACACCTGCGCAAACAAGGCCGATCGCGGGAGGGGACATGGTGGACGTGACGCACGAGGCATCCGAGGATTTCGGGTCCTACGATCACATCGTGGTGGGGGCGGGCTCGGCGGGCTGCGTGCTCGCCAACCGCCTCTCGGCCGATCCGCGCCGGTCGGTGCTGGTGCTGGAGGCGGGGGGACGGGACAACTGGATCTGGTTCCACATCCCGGCGGGCTACCTCTTCGCCATCGGCAACAAGCGGGCGGACTGGCTCTTCACCACGGAGGCGGAGGCCGGGCTGAACGGGCGCCAGCTCGCCTATCCGCGCGGCAAGGTCATCGGCGGCTCCTCGGCCATCAACGCCATGATCTACATGCGGGGACAGGCGGCCGATTACGACGGCTGGCGCCAGCTCGGGCTCGCCGGCTGGGGCTGGGACGACGTGCTGCCCTATTTCCTCAAGCACGAGGACCACATCGCCCCACCGAACGAATTCCACCGCTCCGGCGGGGAATGGCGGGTCGAGCCGCCGCGTATCCGCTGGGCGGTGCTCGACGCGATCCGGGACGCCGCGGAGGCGGCGGGCATCCGCAAGATCCCGGACTTCAACACCGGCGACAACGAGGGTTCGTCGTATTTCCAGGTCAACCAGCGCCGCGGCCGGCGCTGGAGCGCGGCCCGCGGCTTCCTCAGGCCGGCGCTCGGCCGCTCCAACCTGCGGCTGGAGACCGGCGTCCATGTCGAGCGGGTTCTGATCGAGGAGGGGCGCGCCGCCGGGGTCGTGTTCGAGCGCGACGGCCGGCGCTTCCTCGCCCGCGCCCGGGGCGAGGTGGTGCTCGCGTCGGGGGCCGTGGCCTCGCCCAAGCTCCTCGAACTCTCCGGCATCGGCGATGGCGAGCGGCTGCGGGCCCTCGGCATCGGGGTCGTCCACCACGCGCCCGGCGTCGGCGAGAACCTCCAGGATCACCTGCAGATCCGCCCGGTCTACAAGGTCACGGGCGTGCCGACGCTCAACCTCACCTATGCCAACCTCCTCAAGCGGGCCTGGATGGGGGTCGAGTACGCGCTGTTCCGCACCGGACCGCTCACCATGGCGCCGAGCCAGGTCGGGGTCTTCGCCAAGTCCTCGCCCGACTACGCCACCGCCAATCTCGAATTCCACTTCCAGCCCCTCTCCCTCGACAAGTGGGGGGAGGGCCTGCATCCGTTCGGCGCCTTCACGGCGAGCGTCTGCAACCTGCGTCCGTCGAGCCGCGGCAGCGTCCACGCGGCGAGCCCGGATCCGGCCGCGCCCCCGGCGATCCGGCCGAACTACCTCTCCACCGACGAGGATCGCCGCGTCGCGGTCGATTCCCTGAAGCTCGCCCGCCGCATCGTCGCGCAGCCCCCCCTCGCGCGCTACCGGCCCGAGGAGTACCGGCCGGGGCCGGACGTCACCACCGACGACGGCCTGCTGCGGGCGGCGGGCGATCTCGGCACCACCATCTTCCACCCCGTGGGCACGGCCCGGATGGGGCCGGACCATGAGGCGGGCGCCGTGCTCGACGCCCGCCTGCGCGTGCGGGGCGTGCGGGGCCTGCGCGTCGTCGACGCCTCCGCCATGCCGCGGATCACCTCCGGCAACACCAACTCGCCGACCATCATGCTGGCCGAGAAAGGGGCCGCGATGATCCTGGAGGATGCCCGGCAGGCCTGATACGGTTTCCGGACGATCACTTTCGGAAACCGTATGACGAGCCCGCGCGGCGCCTGAGCGAGGCCGGTTTCCGCATCGCGAAGCGATCATCCGGAAACCGTATGAGGCCGCGTCTACTCACCGTTCTCCTCGTCGAAGGCGCCCGGTTCCTCGGGCAGGACCTGCGGCGCCGGGGCGAGGGAGCCGGTGGTGTCGGCGGTCGCCGGCGCCCGGCGCCCGGCCACCTGCGGCGCGGTGGGCATCACGCCGGCGCCCAGGGCGATCATGCCGGCGAGCGCGCGGAGGTCCTCGGGCTGGCGCGGATCGCGCGCGATGCGGTCGGCCTCGCGCGCGAGGCGGGCGTTGCAGGCCGGCGAGGGCAGGCCGCCATCCGGCGTGCAGGCGTCGTGATGGGCGCAGGCCCGGTCGAGGGCGTCGACCGGCGGCAGCGGCGCGTTGTTGCCCGGTCCGCAGTAATTGCCGTGGATCAGCATCGGCGGCATGCGCGGCGCGGGATCGAGCGACTGGGCGTGGACGGGCGCCGTCAGGCCGGCGGCGAGCAGGAGCGACAGGGGCAGACGAACCATGATGCCTCGCGGATGCATGAGACCTCGTGGATGCATGAGACCTCGCGGATGATGGGGGATCGGCCCCGCGGCCGGGCCCGCTCGGCATGACGTGTCGGCATGGCGAGCGGGCCGGGGCGCGGCGGCGCGTGGTCGGCGAGCCAACCGGAGAGCTTCGCTTCCGGTTCCGGCCGCGCTTCCGGACGCTTGAGCGCAGGGTGGCCACGGAACGCCGCCGCGGCCGGCGGATTGGCCGAGGCCGGGTCGGTCCAGTCGCGCACAGCATCGGACCGCCCTGCACGAGAGGGCCACCGCCGTGGATACGCCGAGAGCCGAGACCGAGTCCCTGCCGGTGGAGGAGCGCCCCCTGCAGGTGCTGATCGTCGCCGGCTCCGCCCGCCGCCTCGACGGCTGTCCCGGCCTCGACGGCAAGGCGCGCTACCTGATGCACCGCATGCTCGGGCGCCTGCCGCCCGACTGGCAGGTCGACCACGTCGACATCGGCAACGAGCACGGAAAGCCCAAGATCCAGGGCTGCAACGGCTGCGTCGGGTCCTCCATGGCGCTCTGCGTCTGGCCCTGCAACTGCTACGCCCCGGGAAGCGACCACCAGCCGGACCTGATGTGGAACGAGAAGCTCTATCCGCGCCTCGCCCGCGCGGATGCCTGGGCGATCATCGGCCCGGTCTGGTGGTACGGCCCGACCACGAACCTGAAGGCGATGTTCGACCGCCTCGTCTGCATGAGCGGCGGCAATCCGCGCCCGGACCTGATCGGCAAGAAGAGCACCCTGAAGGCGCAGGCGCTGGAGCGCTCGGCCCTTTGGCGGGACCTCACCCGCAATCATCTTGAGGGGCGCAGCGCCGCCTTCTTCTGCTACGGCAACGAGGGCGGCAACGAACTCGACGGGGATGGCCGCCCCCGCATCCTCGCGCACAAGGTGTGGTTCGATCCCGACCGGCAGCCGTACCGGGGCGAGGAGCGGCTCGCCGATCAGGGCCTCGTCTGGCAGTGCCGCTACAGCGGCATCGAGGTGCCCGATCCCCTCTGGCGGCACGCCACGGTGGGGCTCGGCAAGCCCTGCGCGGACGATCAGGCCGGCGACATGGCGGGCGACGCGGAGGCGATGGCGTGCTTCGGCGCCTGGACGGACGAGTTCGTGCGGCACGTCGCGTCGAAGGGGCGGGTGCCGGGCACCAGCGAGGCCGAGCGGGCCGCCCAGCCCACGACGGCGTGACGCGATCCGCACGATCCGGTCGTCCGCGAACCGATGGCGCGCAATTCCGCCGCAGGCGCGCGGCGGAACCTCGGCCGATCCTGCTCATTGCCGTGCCGCCGGCCATCCTGGACCGGAGTGCCGAGAGCCCGCGTGCCGAGCCTTCCCATGGGTCCGACCGAATCCGCCGCGCGGGATCCCGCCCTCGCCAGCAGCCTCCGGGCCGTCGTCGCCATCCCGGCCCGTAACGAGGCCGAGCGCATCGGCGGCTGCCTGAGCGCCCTCGGGAGCCAGGTCGGGGTCGAGGCCGGCAGCCTCGGCGTCGTGCTGTTCCTCAACAACTGCACGGACGGCACGCCGGACGAGGTCGCCGCCCTGCTGCCCACCCTCGGCTTGCCGGCCCGCGTCATCCGGTGCGACCGTGCCGGGGCGCATGCCGGCTGGGCGCGGCGGGAGGCGATGCAGGCGGCGTCCGCGTGGCTGGACGAGGCGGGGGCGGCGGACGGCGTCCTGCTGACCACCGACGCCGACAGCCGGGTGCCGCCGGACTGGGTCGCCTGCAATCTCGCGGCGATCGCGGCCGGTGCCGATGCCGTCGCCGGGGGCATCGGCCTCGACCCGGAGGAGGCACGGCGCCTGCCCGACGCCCTGCACGCCCTCGGCCGGCTGGAAGCCTGCTACGACGCGCTGCTCACCGAACTCGAAGCCCGCATCGACCCGCTGGCGCACGATCCCTGGCCCCGTCACGCCACCGCCTCCGGCGCGAGCCTCGCGGTGCGCCGTGCCGCCTATCACCGGGCGGGGGGCATGCCGGCCCTCCCGGTCGGGGAGGACCGGGCCTTCGTGGCGGCCCTCCGGCAGAATGGGGCGCGAGTCCGGCACGATCCCGCGATCACGGTCGTCACCTCGGGCCGCCTCGAGGGACGCGCCCCCGGGGGGGCGGCGGACACGATGCGGCAGCGCTGCATGGAGCCGGACGCTCCCTGCGATCCGCGCCTCGAAGCCCTGTCCCGGGCCGTCCTGCGCTATGGCTGGCGACGGCACCTGCGCCGCCTCTGCCTCGCCGGCCGGCTCGACCGGCTCCCGCTCTGGGCGCCCTGGCTCGGCCTTCCGGCGGCGGAGGCCCGCGCGATCGCCCGGCTCGATCAGCCCGAGGCGGTGCTGGCGGCCGTCGAGGCGGCGAGCCCCCGGCTCGCCGTGCGCCCCCTGCGCCCGCGCGACCTCCCGGCGCAGATCCGCCGGGCGCAGACCCTCCTGGTCCTGCTGCGGTCGGCTCCCGCCCTCCGGTGGCCGGGCCTCCCCGGCCGCGCCGGTCCGGCGGTCGAGCGCGCCGCCCGCGGCGGGCCGGTCCCGCCCGCCCCTCGGCCCAGCGAGGGCGTCGGCCATGCTTGAGCCCGGCGACGCCACCTCCCCGCGGGAGCCGGGGACGATGGAGGCAGCGCCTGCGGCGCGATCGGCCGAGGACCTTCTGCGGGCGGCGCGGCGCATCGCGGAGGCGGCCGCCGCCCGGGCCGATGCCGAGGACCGGGACGACGGCTTCCCGGCAGAGGATGTCGCCGATCTCGCCCGGGCGGGGCTCCTCGCCGCGCCGACGCCGCGCGACGCGGGGGGGCTTGGGCTCGGCGAGGAGCCCGGTGCCCATCGGCTCGCAGAGGTTCTGCGCCGCATCGGTTCCGGCAGCCTCGCCCTCGGGCGCCTCTACGAGGGCCACGTCAATGCGCTCCGGCTCGTCGCCCGCTACGGCGATGCGGCCCAGCGCGGGCGGCTGTTCGCCGATGCGCGGGCGGGCCATCTGTTCGGGGTCTGGAACACCGAGCCGCCGGAGGGCGGCCTGACGATCGCGGAGCGCGACGGCGGGCTCGCCCTCGCGGGCTGCAAGACCTTCGCCTCGGGGGCCGGCTTCGTCACGCGTGCATTGGTGACGGCGCGCGCGCCGGGGCAGAGCGCGCCGGTGATGCTCGTCGTGCCGCTTCCGGCCGGCGCCCGCGCGGATCTCTCGGACTGGCGGGCCCAGGGCATGCGCGCCTCGGCGACCGGAACCGTGAGCTTCACTGGGCTCTGCGTGGCCCCGGACGCGGTCCTCGGCAGGCCGGACGACTACCACCGGCAGCCGGATTTCTCCGGCGGCGCGTGGCGCTTCGCGGCGGTGCAACTCGGCGGCATCGAGGCGGTGTTCGACGCGTGGCGCAGCCATCTCGCCCGCACCGGGCGCGGGGAGGATCCCCACCAGCTCGCCCGGCTCGGCGAGGGAGCTATCACCCTCGAAGGCGCGCGCCTCTGGGTGGAGGCGGCGGCCCGCACCGCCGCCGAGGCCCGGCTTCCCGACGACCGCATCGTGGCCTTCGTCAACCTCGCGCGGCTCGCCGTGGAGCGGGCGGGGCTCGACGTGCTGCAACTCGCCCAGCGCTCCGTGGGTCTGCAGGGCTTCCTGCGCGGCCATCCGCTGGAGCGCCTTTCGCGCGATCTCGCCACCTATCTGCGCCAGCCGGCGCCCGACCGGGCGCTCACGGGCGCCGCCGCCGAGATCCTGCGGGCGGAGGGCGCCGCGGGCGATCTCTGGCGCCCCTCGGACGAGGGCGTCTGATGCGGGCCGACGCGTTCCTCGCCGCCGCGGAGGCCCTGCCGTTCGGCGACCTCGACGCCCTGACGCGCGGCGGCGGGCTGGTGGTGGTGGCCCCGCACCCGGACGACGAGAGCCTCGGCTGCGGCGGCCTGATCGCGCAGGCCTGCGCGGCCGGCCTGCCGGTGCGGCTGATCGTGGTGAGCGACGGCGTCGGCTCGCATCCGAACTCGCCGAGCCACCCGCCCGAGCGCCTGCGGGCGGTGCGCGAGGCGGAGACCCTCGCCGCCGCGGAGGCGCTGGGCCTCGCCCGGGAGCATGTCCGCTTCCTGCGCCTGCCCGACCGGTTCGTACCGACCGACGGCGCGGAAGCCGACCGGGCGGTGGCGGCCATCGCCGGGACGGCGCGGGCCTGCGGGGCCGGCGCCGTGTTCGTGACCTGGGCGCAGGATCCGCATTGCGACCACGCGGCGGCGGCGGCTCTCGCCCGGCGCGCGGCCGGCAGCATCGTCGGCCTTCGCCTCTACGCTTACCCGGTCTGGGGCTGGACGCTCCCGCCCGACCGCGAGGTTGGCGGGCCGCCGCGCGGCCTGCGCCTCGCCATCGATGGGCAGGGCCGGGCCAAGGCCGCCGCGATCGCCGCGCACCGCTCGCAGACCACGGCCCTGATCGACGACGACCCGGAGGGATTCCGCCTCGACGCGGCGATGCTCGCCCGCTTCGCGCGCCCCTATGAGATCTTTCTCGAGATGGCGCCGTGAGCCGGCACGCCGCCTCCCTGCCGCCGGATTACTTCGACGCGCGCTATGCCGTCGATCCCGATCCCTGGCGCTTCGCCACCAGCTCCTACGAGCGGGCGAAATACGCCGCGACCCTGGCGGCCCTGACGCGGGAGCGCTACGTGGCGGCCCTGGAGGTGGGCTGCTCGATCGGCGTTCTGACCCACGCCCTCGCCCCGCGCTGCGAGGCGCTGCTCGCGCTCGACGTGGCCGAGGCCGCCCTGGCCCAGGCCCGCGCGCGCTGCGCCGACCGGCCCCAGGTCCGCTTCGCCCGTCGCCGGATCCCCGGCGCGTGGCCGCCGGAGTCCTTCGACCTCGTCCTGCTGTCCGAGGTCGTCTACTACCTCGATGCCGCGGACGTGGCGCACCTCGCCGCCCGCCTCCGTGCGAGCCTGCGTCCGGGCGGGGACGTGGTTCTCGTCCACTGGACCGGCGAGACCGACTATCCCCTCAGCGGCGATGAGGCGGCCGAGACCCTCATCGCCGCGGCGCAAGATTTCCTCGCGGTCACCCACCAGTCCCGCACCGACGCCTATCGGCTGGACGTGCTGCGCCGCGCCGCAAACTGACGGCCGGGTCAGCCTCTCGGGCCGTGAGCCTCTCCTGGCTTCGCACCCGCATGACATGATCTGCCGGTCCTCATGCTGAGTGCTTGCGAACCGAGCCTCGAAGCACTCCGGAAGAGCAATCCAGGAGATGATCGCCTCGGACATGCCGTTCAGGAATGCGTCGAGGGCGCTGCGCGCCACCTCGGAATGAGGATCGGCAGCTCGTGTCATGCGCGGGATTCGACGTCCGTCATCACTCGTCCGGTCTTTATCGTGTCCCGACCCCCGCTGCGGGAGCGCGACGGCACCGGTCCCGCGCTCCGGGCGCGCCCTTGCACGATCGTGCCGCCGCGCCGGCAATCGGCGATATTTTGCAATGCAAAAATTTGTTGTGCAGCGCCGCATCAGATGATTTAATTAAATCAACTGCTGATCACTGGAGGTTCCCATGCTCGTCCGCCGTTCGCTGAGCGCGTCCGCCGCCCTCGCGGTCGCCGCCGCTGCGCTCGCTTCCGCTCCCGTCCGGGCCGACGAGGCGCGCGCCGCGGTGTTCCCGCCGCTCTACCGGGAGATGGCCCGGGACACCCGCGCGGCGGCCCCGATCGCCGGCCTCACCACCACGCCCCAGCCGGTGCCGGCCGCGCCGCGCAAGGCCGAGATCGCCGAGCGGGTCGCCCAGGCCCGCTGACGGCGCTTCGCTTCATCCATCTGACGGGGTCCGAAGGCCGGTGGCGCTCCACCGGCCTTTTGCATGCCGGGTCTGCGGCGCGATCCGGCCTCCGCCCTTGCCGCAGCGCCGATGCCGCCCCAGAGTGCCGCCCGCTCCCGCCGCAGAACGGGGCTGCCAAATGGGGAGGAGATGCGATGAGGCAGATCGCCGTGATCGGCGCGGGCCTGATGGGCCATGGGATCGCGCTGGTGCTGGCGCTCGGCGGGCACCGGGTGCGCATGACCGACAGCCGTCCCGAGACGCTGGAGCAGGTTCCCGGCCTGATGGCCTCCGCCCTCGACACCCTGCGCGAGGCCGGCGCGGTCTCCGCCGACTGGACGCCCGCCCGCCTCGCCGGGGCGGTGCAGCTCACGCCCGATCTCGCCGCCACCGTGGCCGGCGCGGATCTCGTCATCGAGGCGATCACCGAGAACCCGGACGCGAAGCGCGCCCTGTTCGCCGAGCTGGCGCGGCTCTGCCCGCCCGAGACGATCCTCGCCAGCAACACCAGCTATCTCGACGTCTTCCCGCTGATCCCGGAGGAGCGGCAGACGCGCGCCCTCGTCGCGCACTGGTACACGCCGCCCTACATCGTCGATCTCGTCGACGTGGTGCCGGGGCCGACGACCGATCCGGCGGTGGTGGCGGAGATCCGCGACCTCGTGATCGGCCTCGGTCAGGTGCCGATCGTGCTCAAGCGCTTCATTCCGGGCTACGTCGCCAACCGCATCCAGTCGGCGATCTCGGCGGAGGTCTATCACCTCCTCGACGAGGGCATCGCCTCGCCGCGGGAGATCGACGACGCCATCATCCACGGGCTCGCCCTGCGCATCCCGATCCTCGGCCATCTCGCCAAGGCGGATTTCACCGGGATCGAGCTGCTGCGCCACGCGCTGGCCAATGCGAGCTACAGCCCGCCCGTCGCCCGCACCGCCTCGGACTCGCTCGATGCCCTCGCGGCGCAGGGGCATACGGGCGTGATGGCGGGGCGGGGCTTCTTCGATTGGGGCGGGCGCGATCCGGCCGAGCTGTTCCGCGACCGCGACCGGCGCCTGCTCGCCCTGAAGCAGGCCATGAAGACGGTCGGACGGATGGAGGGCGCCTGACCTCGGCGGCGGAGGCCGTCGACCGCGGCCGGAGCGGTGCTATATCGGGTCGGTCGTCCCTCTCGCACGGGAACCCGGTCGTCCATGTTCGATTATCCCGTCCTCATCGGCGATATCGGCGGCACCAACGCGCGGTTCGCGGTCCTGCCGCGGCCCGATGCCGATCCGGTAGCGTTCGACCATCTGCGCACCGCCGCCTATCCGGACCCGAGCGCGGCGATCCGGGCGGCGCTGGCGCAGGGCGCGGCGCCGGCGCCCCGCTCGGCGATCCTCGCCATCGCGGGGCGGGTGGACGGGCCCGCCGTGCAACTCACGAACGCGAACTGGGTGATCGCGGGCGAGCGGATCGGCCGGGATTTCGGCCTGTCCCGCTGCGTGGTGGTCAACGATTACGTGCCGGTGGCGGCCGGCGCCGCCGCCCTCGACCCGGCCGGCGAGGACCGCCGCATCCTGGAGCCGATCGGCCCCGCCCTCGCGCCGGGCCGTGGCTCCCGGCTGGTGCTCGGCCCCGGCACGGGCTTCGGCGCGGCGGCCCTCGTGCCCTTCGGCGAGCAGCTCGCCATCGTCTCGACGGAGGCCGGCCACACGGATTTCGGGCCGAGCGACGCGGAGGAGGCGGCGCTCTGGCCCGCCATCGCGCGGATCGAGGGGCGGGTCACCGTCGAGGCCCTGCTCTCGGGGCCCGGCCTGTCGCGGCTCTACGCCGCCCTCGGCGGGGCCGGGGCCGAGCCGCCGGAGATCACCGCCCGGGGCCTGTCGGGAGAGGATCCGGTGGCGGTCGAGACGCTGCGGCTCTTCGCCAAGCTGCTCGGGCGGCTGTGCGGCGACCTCGCGCTCACCTTCCTCGCCACCGGCGGCGTCTATATCGGCGGCGGCATCGCCCCGCGCATCCTGCCGGTGCTGGAGCGGGGGGATTTCCGCCGGGCCTTCGCGCACAAGCCGCCCTTCGCGGACATGATGGCGGCGATCCCGACCTGCGTGATCACGATCGCGGATCCGGCCTTCACGGGCCTCTCCGCCCTCGCCGCGAAGCCGAAGCTCTTCGCCTATGACGGGCAGGTCTGGTCGAGCGGCACGGCGGCGGCCTGAGGCGGATCGCCGGGATCGAGGGCCACCACGTCGGGGCAATCCTCCTCCCCGGCCCGGCGGGGGAGCCGGCGCGCGGGCGGGCCGCCGGGCCCGAGGAGCCGGGCGAAGCGCTTCGAGGCGGCGAGATCGAGATTCTCGTGCTTGGCCCGGCGCTCGATGCGGGCGAGCGCGTTCATGGCCGGCCCGAGCACCGTGAACTCGGCCCGGTGGCCGTCGTCGAAGACGCCGACCAGCACCTCGCCCGTGTGCAGGGCCGCCGTCACGTCGAGGGCCGGCAGGCCGTTCCGGACGCGGTCCCGGTTGTTGGCGGCGACCCGGCGCCGGATCTCGCCGGCGCAGGCGAGGGCGGCGCGCGCCTGCGCGGCGGGCGGGCCGTCGAGGAACAGGGCGAGCACGCCGTCCCCCACGTACTTGTCGACGATGCCGCCCTGCCCGGAGATCGCCGCGTGGGCGGTGGCGCGGATCTCGAGGAGCCAGCCGGCGACGGCGCCGCCGCCCCAGCTGCGGGTGAGGGTCGAGAAGCCGCGGATGTCGAGGGCGAGGAGGGCGGCGTGCCGGAAGCGCAGGGGCGTGTGGCCGTCCGGGGTCACGAGGTCGATCCCCGCCGGCACGAAGCGGGCGAGCCGGGCCCGCTCCTGTTCGAGGCGCAGGGCCTCCCCCACCGCCCGGCGCAGGCGGGCGACCCCGTCGACCACGAACAGGCTCGCCACCACGAAGGCGAGGAGCCCGAAGATCTGGTGGTTGAGGGTGACGGCCGGCCCGAACGGGGCGAGGTCCGGTCGCAGGATGCCGGCCACCAGCACCAGCCCCCAGGCCGAGGCCACCAGCCCGGCGAAGACGGCGGTCTGCACGATCCGCAGGGACAGGCCGGTTTGCAGCAGGAGCAGGAAGGCGGGCAGGCGGCTCACCATGTCGCCGGCATCGACCGCCTCGTCCGAGCCGGCCATCATGTGCTCGATGACGACGTAGATCGCGAGCGCCGCGTCGAGCAGGGTCGAGATCCAGGACAGCCGCCGGCCGTTCTGATGGCGCTCGGCGAGGACCAGCCAGACCGAACTCGCCGCATAGCCGCCCAGGATGAACCAGTGGCTGCCGGCATGGAGCGAGCCGTCGTGGATCTGCGCCGCCACGAGGAGCAACAGGAAGATCACCAGCCGCAGCGCGACCATGCGGCGGCGGTTCCCGGCGGTCAGCACCGAAGCCAGGGTCTCCCGCGTCAGCCCTTGCGCCGGTCCCCGAACGTGTGCGGTCATGCGCCCGGCTTTACGCGGCGGCCGCGCCGCCGTCGAGGCCCGCCCCCTCCCCGATAAGACCTAATAGCCCTTCCAGAGACCGGGCGTCGCCAGTTCGACGAGATGGCCGTCGGGATCGCGGAAATAGAGGCTGGTGCCCCCGCGCGGCCAAGCCGTGCGCCCCTCGACGCCGATGCCGCTCGCGGCGAGATGGTCCTCCCAATCCGCGAGGGCCTCCGCGGGGATCGCGAAGGCGACGTGGAGCGGCCCGCTCCCGTCATGGGGCGGGATGGTCCCGCCCGGCGTCACGACGGGGTCGAGGGAGCCGCCGCGCGGGAACAGGAGCAGCACCCCGCGGCCGGCCACGTCGAAAGCCCGCATGCGGTGGTCGGCGTGGAGGCAGGGCAGGCCCATGGGACCGCCCCAGAAGGCGGCAGCCCGCTCCAGATCCTCGACGTAGAGAACGGTTTCGAGAACGCCCGCGATCTCAGGCATGGTCATGGTCCCGTGGGAAGCCGGAGGAACGCGCGTCCCTCCGGCCAGGATCCGCAGGCGGCACCCCGCCTTACGCGGCGGCCGGGTTCACCGCTTCCTCGGCGAGTTCGGACAGAACCTCGTCGGTGTTCTCCTCCTCGACAAGGGTCTCCTTCAGCAGCCCCTCGGCCTCGCTGAGGCCGAGCTGGCGGGCCCAGGCGAGGAGGGTGCCGTAGCGGGTGATCTCGTAATGCTCGACGGCCTGCGCGGCGGCGATCAGGCCCGCATCGAGCGCCTCGCTGTCGGCGAACTCGCCCATCACCTCCTCGCCCTCGGCGATGATGCCCTGGATCGCCTTGCAGGTGACGCCCTCGGGCTTCTCGCCGAGGATCCGGAAGACCTGATCGAGACGCTTGACCTGCTCGCGGGTCTCCTGGAGGTGGACGCCGAAGGCGCCGCGCAAGGCTTCCGTCCGCGCCGCCTCGGCCATCTTGGGCAGCGCCTTGAGGATCGCGTTCTCGGCGAAATAGGTGTCCTTGAGCTGGTGAAGGAACAGGGCCTTGAGGTCTTTCCCAGCCATCTTGGTACTCCCGATTAGTATGCACGTCCTCCCGGAAACTCGGGCTTCGGGGGATCGTTCCGGGCGTTTTCGGCCCTCGGGCACCTTGACCCCGGCGATGCGGAAGGGCGTCGTGGGGCATCCGCTCCGCGCTCCCCGTCCCCGCCAGGATGAGCCCGCCATGCCCGCGCTTCCCGACCTTGAGACGATCCTCACGCTGCTGCGGCAGGCCACCGAGAAGGTCCGGGCCGCGACCGCCCGGACGCACGCCGCCGAGGCCCGCGCGGCCCGCATCGCCGCGCAGGTGCGTCCGTTGCTGGATCGGGTCGAGGCCGAGCTGCGCGCGGCGGCCGACCGGGTGGCGGCGGCGCGGCGGGAGGCGGCCGAGGCTCAGGCTCGGCAAGGCGCGGCCGAGGCGATGCTCGCCGTGGAGCGCGAGCGGGTGCGCCGCCTGGAGGCGCAGCTCGCCGGGATGGAGGCCCAGCTGACGCAGATCCGCACGGCCCTGGCGGAGGGTGCATCGCCGGCGCCGCGGACCGATCGCGAGGCCGGATCGGTGGTCGCGCTGCACTGACGCAAGGCGGGGGCAGCCGGCCGGCTCCGCCCCAACGCAAAGAGCCCGGCCTTTCGGCCGGGCTCTCGCGCTGGGTGATCGGGGCCCAGGCTGGATCTTAGTAGGTGCCGAACTTGTAGTTCAGGCCGGCGCGGACCACCGCGAACTCGGTGTCGCGGCGCAGGTTGGCGCCGCTGACCACGACCACGCCCGGGCTCGACGTCGTCACGATGCCGCCCGCGTTGTTCACCGCGAAGGCGCCGTTCAGGCCGTTGCCCCGGTCGAGGTTCACGTAGAGGCCTTCGACCTTCAGCGTGACCGCGTTCGACTTGAAGAAGTTCAGGAACGAGTCGGTGGGCAGGGCGTACTCGACGCCGCCGCCGACGGTCCAGCCGGTCTGGAAGTCGTCACGGTTGGCCGTGCCGAAGTCGCTGCCGCCGCCGCCGCCGTAGGCGAAACCGCCGGTGGCGTAGACCAGGGTCCGATCCCAGGCGTAGCCGAGACGGCCGCGCACGGTGCCGAAGTAGTCGAGGCCCGACAGGCCGTTCGGGTTGAAGACCTGCTGGGCGGCCAGCGGGCCGGTGGCCAGGAAGCGGTTCCGGTCACGGCCGAAATCGGCGTACTGGGCGTCGGCCTCGAGGCCGATCACCACGCCCGAGCCCGGCGTGAACTGGTAGTTGTAGCCGATCTGACCGCCGCCGACGAAGCCGTCGGAGTTGTTGCGGTTCTGGAAGGCGATGACCGTCGGGGCGAGGACGAGGCCGGAGGCCGGGCCGACGCCGATCACGGTCGGGTTGTTGTTGTCGTTGGTGCCGAAGCCGTAGCCGGCGTTGAAACCGGCGTAGAAGCCGGTCCAGGTGAACACCGGCACCGGCGTGAACACCGGCGGGGGAGCGGCCCGGCGCGGCAGATCCGCGGCCAGGGCGGAACCGGCAACGAGCACGCCCGCGAGGGCGGTGGCGCTCTTCAGAAGCGACTTCATGGTTTCTGGTCCTCTCTACATCGCTGCGGGGATGGCCCGGCTGGAAGCCCGACCCTCACCCGAAGCAGTGCCTCGACATATCCCGGCAGCCTTGCGAAAGCTGTGTCCTGGCGACAACGCTGGTGAGGTTCACCGCGGCCTTATCGGCGGTTCGTCGCCTGAACTCCCTTGGCTCCTTGCGGCTTCAACGCGGCCGAACGGCCAAGGTTCACTAGATCCCGGAAATTTTTCGGGCGCGGCCGCGGCCGGTACTTGTCGAACCGGAATACCTGCTCTCACGCCAGCGCAATGGCGGACACGAGACGGCCATAATCGGCCTCCCGGCGATGGGTCGTGCGCCGGTAGCTGAAGAAGCGGTCCGGGTCGCCGTAGGTGCAGAGGCCGAGATCCGCCACGGTGCCGGTTCCGGCCCGCACGAGCCGCCGCGTGATGTAGCCGGGCAGATCGAAGAGGTGGTGATCCGCCCGGCCGGGGCTCGGCGCGAAGAGGGCGGCATTGTCCGGGTCGGCGTCGAGGAAGCGCTCCCGGAATTCCGGGCCGACCTCGTAGGCCTCGGCGCCGATCGTCGGCCCGAGCACGGCGGTGACGCGGCCCCGCGCCGCGCCGAGCCGCTCCATCGCGTCGAGGGTGGATTCGACGATGCCGGTGAGCGCGCCCTTCCAGCCCGCATGGGCGGCGCCGACGACGCGGGCCTCCGGATCGGCGAAGAGGATCGGGCCGCAATCGGCGGTGAGGATCCCGAGCGCGAGACCGGGCACCCGGGTCGCCATGGCGTCGGCCTTCGGCCGTTCGGCGAAGGGCGCCTCGACGATCACGCACTCGGCCGAGTGGATCTGATGGACGCTCGCCAGCGCGCCGGCCGCGAGGCCGAGCCGCGCGGTCATCCGGCGACGGTTCTCGGCGACGCGGGCGGGCTCGTCGCCCGAGCCGGGGCCGCCGTTGAGCGAGGCGTAGAGCCCCTCCGACACGCCGCCCTGCCGGGTGAAGAAGGCGTGGCGCAGCCCCGGAAGGGCGCTGAGGGCGGGGGCTTCGACGAGCATGGCGGCGCCTATCCTGACAGGGTGGAGCGGGGGAGGGCGGGGAGGTTCGGCAGCCCCGGTCCGGAGACGCCCAGAACCTTGAACAGGCGCCCCATCCCCGTGGGGGCCTCGTCGACGAGCCGGGCGGCGCCCGCGACGACCGCCGCGGCCCGATCCGCCGGCGCCCCGGCCGCGAGCCGGTCGGCGCGCTGCTGCAGGCCGAGGGCGAGCAGGAAGTCGCGCTGCGGCACCGGCCCGTGGATCGCCGCGCCCGCCGCGTGCGCCGCCCGGGCGAGGGCGCCGAAATCGACCTGCGCGGTGAGGTCGGTCTCGCCCGGCGCGTCGAGCACGCCGATGCTGCGGTGGCGGGAGACCGCCTGGAGCGTGTCGGTGAGGCCGAGATCCGCCTCGCCGTAATCGATGGCGAGGAGCGCGCCGCCCTCGCGGGCGAGGCGTCCGGCGATGCCGCGCATCACGGCGAGACCCGCCGAGGGGATGGTCAGGACCGCGCCCTCCGGTGCCGCGGCCGCGAGGTCGGGGACCGGCTCCGGGTCGAGGCCGAAGGCGAGGCCGTCGCCCTCCGGCGCGAGGCCGACCCGGCGCGTGCACCAGCCGCGGGCGGTGCGCTCGTATTGGCGCACCGGCAGGGCGTCGAAGAACTCGTTGGCGAGGATGATCGCCGGCCCGGCCGGCACCGTCTCGACGGCGTCGTGCCAATGGACCGGGAGGGCCGCCGGGGCGAGGCGGTCATTCTGCGCGGCCCGCAGCACCGGGCTCGTCTCGACGAGGTGGAGGTCGATCGCCGCGGCGAAGGGGGGCAGAGCCGCGCGGATCGCCCGCAGGGCATCCGCCATCAGCGTGCCGCGGCCGGGCCCGAGTTCCACGAGGCGGCAGGGCGCGGGCCGGCCCATCTCGTGCCAGATGCCGGCCGCCCACAGGCCGAGGAGTTCGCCGAAGATCTGGCTGATCTCGGGGGCGGTGGTGAAATCCCCGGCGGCGCCGAGGGGATCGCGGGTGCGGTAGTAGCCGTGGCGGGGATGGCCCAGGCAGAGCGCCATGTAGTGCTCGACCGGGATCGGTCCGGTCTGGGCGATGAGCGTGCGCAGCTCGGCGAGGAGCGGCGTCCCGCTCACGCCGAATGCGCCTCGGCGTCGGCGGGCCTCTGCTCCAGCTTCGCGCGGGGCGCCGTCACCCCCTTGAGGGCGAGCGCGATCACCACGATCCCGATGATCAGCATCGGCACGCAGAGCACCATGCCCATGGTGATGCCGCCGTTGAGCGCCGAGACCTCCGTGCCGAACAGGAAGCCGAGCTGCGCGTCGGGCTCGCGGAAGAACTCGCAGGCCGTGCGGGCGAGGGCGTAGCCGATCACGAAGATGCCCCCGACGAGGCCCGGGCGCCGGAAGCCGAAGCGGCGCACCGCGACCGCCATGACGAGGAACAGCAGCAGGCCCTCGGCGGCGGCCTCGTAGAGCTGGCTCGGATGGCGCGGCAGCGGCCCGCCATTCGGAAACACCACCGCGTAGGGGAAGTCCGGCGCGGGCCGGCCCCACAGCTCGCCGTTCACGAAATTGGCGATGCGGCCGAAGAACAGGCCGATCGGCACCACCACGGCGGCGAGATCGAGCAGCGCGAAGGCGCTCAAGGAACGCGCGCGGGCGAACAGGACCAGCGCCAGCACCGCGCCGAGGAAGCCGCCGTGGAACGACATGCCTCCGCGCCAGATCGCCAGGATCTCGGACGGGTGCGCCAGATAGGCGCCGAGATTGTAGAACAGCACGTAGCCGATGCGCCCGCCCAGCACGACGCCGAGGGCCACCCAGACGATCAGGTCGTCGATGTCGGCGGCGGCGGGCCGGCGCACCGCGCCCCAGAGGGACGGGGCCGCGACGAGGCGCTTGGCGTAGAACCAGCCGCCGACGAGGCCCGCGATGTAGGCGAGGGCGTACCACTTGATCGCGATCGGCCCGATCGCGATGGCGACCGGGTTGATGGCGGGAAAGGGAAGCGCGAGGAGCGGCGGCATCGGGCGGCAGAGGTGAACCGGAGGCGGCGCGGCGTCAACCCGGTACGCCGCGGCTGTGTCAGGCCGATGGCAGGGGCTCGCCGCCCGCGTTCCCGTCGAGGAACAGCCGGTAGGCCGGGTTGTCGGTCTCGTCGTGGAACGGGTAGCCGAGGTCTTCCAGGGCCCGCCGGAAGCGGGTTTCGTCACCCTCCGCCACCTGGATGCCGGCGAGCACCCGGCCGTAATCGGCGCCATGGTTGCGGTAGTGGAACAGGGAGATGTTCCAGGCGACGCCGAGCCCGTCGAGGAACCTCAGCAGCGCCCCCGGCCGCTCCGGGAACTCGAACCGGAACAGGCGCTCGTCGGCGAGTCCCGGCACGCGCCCGCCCACCATGTAGCGCACGTGGACCTTCGCCATCTCGTTGTCGCTGAGGTCCAGCACCGGGTAGCCGAGGGCGGTGAGGCCCGCGATCAGCGCCTCCTTCTCGCCGGCCTGCCCCTGGAGCTGCACGCCGACGAAGATGTGCGCGGCCGAGCCCTCCGCGTAGCGGTAGTTGAACTCGGTGATGGCGCGGGCGCCGAGCGCCTGGATGAAGGCGCGGTAGCTGCCCGTCCGCTCCGGGATCGTGACGGCGAGCAGCACCTCGCGGCGCTCGCCGAGTTCCGCCCGCTCGGCGATGTGGCGCAGGCGGTCGAAATTGAGGTTGGCGCCGCTGTTGATGGCGACGAGGGCGCCGCCCGCGCCGGCCCCGCTGCGCGCCGCCCAGGCCTTCAGGCCCGCCACCGCGAGGGCCCCGGAGGGCTCCGAGATGGCGCGGGTGTCGTCGAACACGTCCTTGACCGCGGCGCAGATCGCGTCGGTGTCGACCGTGATCACCGCGTCGAGATATTCGCGGCAGAGGCGGAAGGTCTCCTCGCCGGCTTGGCGCACCGCCACGCCGTCCGCGAACAGCCCGACCGAGTTCAGCACCACGCGCTCGCCCGCCTGGAGGGCCGCCGCCATGCCGGCCGCGTCCTCCGGCTCGACGCCGATCACCTGGGTCTCGGGGCGCAGGAACTTCACCGCGGTGGCGATGCCCGCGGCCAAGCCCCCGCCGCCGATCGGCACGAAGATCGCCGCGATCGGTCCCGAATGCTGCTGGAGGATCTCCAGCCCGATCGTGCCCTGCCCGGCGATCACCTCGGGATCGTCGTAGGGGTGGATGAAGGTCAGGCCCTGCTCGGCCTCCAGGGCCTTGGCGTGGGCATAGGCCTCGTCGAAGGCGTCCCCGTGCAGCACGGCGTTGCCGCCGCGCGCCCGCACTGCCTCGACCTTGATCGCCGGGGTGGTGCGCGGCATCACGATGGTCGCGTTCACCCCGAGCTTGGCGGCGGCGAGCGCCACGCCCTGGGCGTGGTTGCCGGCCGAGGCGCAGATCACCCCGCGGTCGAGAACCTCGCGGGGCAGCCCCGCCATCTTGTTGTAGGCGCCGCGCAGCTTGAAGGAGAAGACCGGCTGCAGATCCTCGCGCTTGAGCAGCACCGGCGCGCCGATTCGGCCGGAGAGGCGCGGCATCGGGTCGAGCGGGCTCTCGATGGCGACGTCGTAGACGCGCGCGGTGAGGATCTTCTTGATGTAGTCGTGCACGGGACGCTGTCCGGATGGCGGGAGGACGGGGCCTGCCGCGAAGGCGGCCCCATAGCGGGTTTCGGCCCGCGATGCGAGCGTGGCCGCAGCGTCACCCGGCCCCGGTGGCGCCGCTGCTGCTGCTGCGCGAGATCCACTTGGCGACGAGCGGCCCGGTGATGATGACCACGAGGAGCCGCAGGGTCTGCACGGCGAGCACGAAGGAGACGTCCGCCTTCGAGCCCACCGCGATGATCGCCACGGAATCGAGGCCTCCGGGGCTGGTGGCGAGGATCGCGGTCAAGAGGTCGATCGGCAGCAGGAAGGTGAGGCCCCAGGCCCACAGCCCGCAGAGCCCGATCAGGCCCAGGGTCGCCGCGAGCACGCCGGGCAGGGCGTAGACGGTGGCCCGCACGGTGGCGCGGGTGAAGCGCAAGCCCACCGTCCAGCCGATCGCCGCGTAGGCGAGGGCGAGGAGCCAGTCGGGCAGGCTCATGCTGGCAAGGCCGGTGGCGTGGAGCGCGGCGCCGATCACCAGGGGGCCGATCATCGCGCCCGACGGGATGTTGAGCAGGCGTCCGAGCCACGCGCCGAGGGCGGCGACCGCGAGCGTCGTCAGCACGGCGCCCAGCTCGGGGGCGCCGACCGGGGCTGGCACCACCGCGGACCCGGTCCCCATGAAGAGCCGCGCCACGATCGAGGCCGAGAGGGCCACGCAGGCGACGCGCAGGTACTGCATGAAGGCGACGAGGCGCGGATCGGCGCCGTACTCCTCCGCCATCGCCACCATGGCGGCGGCGGCCCCCGGCGAGGAGCCCCAGGCCGCTGTGGTGCCGGGCAGGAGCCGGATGCGGGTGAGGAACCAGCCGACCGCGGCGCTCGCCAGCACGGTCACCCCGACGACCGCGAGCATCAGCGGACCATCCGCCATGATCGTCTGCACGATCGAGGCGTTCACCGCGTGGGCGACGAGGCAGCCGATCAGCGCCTGCGCGGCGAGGAAGCCGGGTTTCGGCACCCGGATCGCCGCCCCCGAGACGCCGAAGACGATCGCGGCCAGCATCGGGCCGAGCAGCAGGGCGGCCGGGAAGCCGGCGGCGGAGAGGAGGGCGGAGAGGCAAGCGGAGGCCGCGAGAAGGCCGATCCATTGCGGGACCGCGTGCGCGGCGGAGCGGCGGAGGTCCAGGTCGGCAGGCTTCATGGCGGGCGCTGATGCGGAGATCCGGCTCCGAGATCGACGCAGAGACTCCGCTCCCGTCCGGGAGAGGGGTTGGCTGCGCCGCCTCGGACAACGATGACTGGATCCCGTCGCTAGACGCGAATCACGGCCCTGTCATGCCGAACTCGCCGCCTCGGTCATGCCGCAAGGTAGAGTTGCGCCCGGCGCATGTGCGCGGAAGAAGCCTGCGAGCCGGGTCAGCCCCTCGCTGCGCGGGTCGCTCGCGCGCCATGCGAGCGCGATCACCCGGTCGGGGCCGCCCTCGCCGAAGCGGCGGCAGACCGTGAGGCCGCTCGGATCCGGGCCCTGGGGCGCGGCGAGCGCCGGCAGGAGCGTGTAGCCCGCCCCCGCCGCCACCATCGAGCGCAGGGTCTCCAGGCTGGTGGCGTGCCGCCCCGCCGCCGGGCCGGCGCCGCAGGCCGCCATCGTCTGGTCGCGCAGGCAGTTGCCCTCGTCGAGCAGCAGCAGGTCGGGGCCGGCGAGATCCTCCGCCCGCGGGCCGTCCCCCATCGCGAAGGCGTGATCGGCCGGACAGACGAGGAGGAAGGGCTCGCGGAACAGCGGCGCCACGGTCAGCCCCGCCTCGGCGATCGGCAGCGAGATCAGGGCCGCGTCGAGCCGACCCTCGCGCAGGCCCTCCAGGATGCCCGCGGTGCGCCCCTCGCTCAGCGCCAGGGCGAGCTGCGGGAATTCCTGGCGCAGCTGGCGCAGCACCTGCGGGAACAGGTAGGGGCCGAGCGTCTGGATCGCCGCGAGCACCAGACGCCCGGCCAGCGCCGCGCCGACCCCCTCGCGGGCGAGCAGCAGCAGGCGGTGGGCCTCGGCCAGCACCGCGCGGGCCTGCCGCACCACCACCTGCCCGCTCGGGGTCAGCAGCACCCGCCGGTTGGTGCGCTCGAAGATCGTGAGCCCGAGCGCCTCCTCCAGCTTGCGCACCTGCACGCTGAGCGTCGGCTGGCTGACGTTGCAGCGCTCGGCCGCCCGGCCGAAATGGGTTTCGTCAGCGACGGCAACGACATATTCGAGGTCGCGCAGGGACAGGCCGGCAATGTTCATAGACACTGTCTATCATTGGTTTCGGAACGATGCATTGGCCTTGGGGTCACGCGGCGGTCATAAGGCCGAGCGAGAACGCTTCTAGTTCCAAGGGCGGTTGGGGCGCGTGCCCTCCGACCCTATGTCAGACGTCCTCGTGCGGTGCCGGCGCCTCGGCCAGGGTGGCTGGCCGGCATCGCGCTCTTCGATTTCGAGAGGAGGCTTCATGAGCGACCAACGCCCGATCCTGACGACCCGGCAGGGTCATCCGGTCCGCGACAATCAGAGCCTGCGCACGGTCGGCGAGCGCGGCCCCGCCACGCTCGAGAACTACCAGTTCATCGAGAAGATCACGCATTTCGACCGCGAGCGCATTCCGGAGCGCGTGGTCCATGCCCGCGGCGCCGGTGCGCACGGCTATTTCGAGGCCTACGGCAAGATCGGCGACGAGCCGGCCTCCAAGTACACCCGCGCCCGCGTGCTCAACGAGACCGGCGTGAAGACCCCGGTCTTCGTGCGCTTCTCGACCGTGGCCGGCGCCAAGGAGAGCCCGGAGACCGAGCGCGACCCGCGCGGCTTCGCGGTGAAGCTCAAGACGGTCGACGGCAATTGGGATCTCGTCGGCAACAACCTCAAGGTGTTCTTCATCCGGGACGCCATCAAGTTCCCGGACATGATCCACGCCTTCAAGCCCGATCCGGTGACGAACCGCCAGGAGGCGTGGCGCTTCTTCGACTTCGTCGCCCAGCACCCCGAGTCGATCCACATGGTGACCTGGCTGAAGTCGCCGTGGGGCATCCCCGCCAATTACCGCGAGATGGAAGGTTCGGGCGTCAACACCTACAAGCTGGTCAACGACCAGGGCGAGGCGGTGCTCTGCAAGTTCCACTGGATCCCCAAGCAGGGCGTGCGGAACCTGACCTCGCAGCAGGCGTCCGAGATCCAGGCCAAGGATGTCGGCCACGCCACGCGCGACCTCTACGACAACATCACGGCGGGCAACTTCCCCGAATGGGAGTTCGCCGTGCAGATCATGCCGGACGGCCCGAACGATCACCTCTCGTTCGACCCGCTGGATGACACGAAGCGCTGGCCCGAGGACCAGTTCCCGCTGCTGAAATGCGGCCGGATGGTGCTCGACCGCGTGCCGGACAACTTCTTCGCCGAGGTCGAGCAATCCGCCTTCGGCACCGGCGTGCTCGTCGACGGCATCGACTTCTCGGACGACAAGATGCTGCAGGGCCGGACCCTGTCCTACTCGGACACGCAGCGCTACCGCGTCGGCCCGAACTACCTGCAGCTGCCGATCAACGCGCCGCAGCCGGGCGTGAAGGTCTATTCGAACCAGCGCGACGGCCAGATGACGTACAGCGTCGACGGCACCGGCCCGAACAAGCACATCAACTACGAGCCGAGCACGCTGGCCGAGGGCCTGCGCGAGGCGCCGAAGCCCGCCAAGGATTACCACCAGCCGGTGACGGGCAATCTCGGCCGCTACCAGACCAGCCGCACCGAGGACGACTACACCCAGGCCGGCGCGCGCTACCGCTCCTTCGAGGATTGGGAGCGCGACGACCTGATCGCCAACCTCGTGGCCGACATGAAGCAGTGCCCCGAGCCGATCCAGCTGCGGATGGTCTGGCACTTCTGGCACGCCGACGAGGATTACGGCCGCCGCGTGGCCGAGGGTGCCGGGATCGACCTGGAGAAGGCCAAGGCCCTGCCGCCTCTGCCGGGCCGCGCCGCCCCGCACAAGCGCCTGACGGCCGAGACCTACACGGACGGCTCGCGGGCCCAGAAGGTCGCGGCGGAGTAAACGCGCCTCCCGCCGACGCTCATGCCCGCCCGGACGCCCCCGTCCGGGCGGGTTTTTCGTGTTCGCCGTCGGACCTGGCTGTCAGCGCGAGACGGCGATTCGGTCGATCGCCCGATCAGCGCGGCCCGTGGTCGGCCATGCCCGCGAGCCCCGGCAGGGCGTACTGGCCCTCGACGAGGGCGATGAGGGAGAGCGTGAGGCCGAGCCCGGCGGCGTAGAGGATCGAGAACGCGTCGCGGTCGCATCGGCTCGTGGCCAGGACGAGCCCGGCGAAGGGGATGCTCTGGAGAGCGAGGGCGGCGGCGATGCTCATCGCGAATCTCCCACGGGAAGCGATTGTCGCAGCCCCGAAACGAGCGCGCACGGGCCGCGGAGGGCGGCCCGTGTCGTCCCGGGCCGGGAGCCGGGATCCGATGATCGGCCGCCTCGCCCCGGAGGGCGAGGCGGGATGAATCAGGCGTGGGACGCCTCCGGCACGGGGACGCCGTTGGCGGCGTGGTGGCGCTTGAGCATGGGTCTGAGGACGGTGATGGCGAGACAGGCGGCGATCAGGTCGAGGATGGCGACGGTGTAGAGAACGCTCGTCCAGGTGCCGGTGGCCTGCATCAGCAGGTTGCCCGCGGGCACCAGCAGCGCCGCCAAGCCCTTCGCGCAGTACAGCACCCCGTAGATCTTGCCGATGTGCCCCGACCCGAACGTGTCCGCGGCGGTGGCGCTGAACAGGCTGTAGACCTCGCCCCAGGCCAGGAACACGATCCCGCTCAGGATCACGAACGCCCACGGATTGTGCCCGAACGTGCCCAGCGCCACGATCCCGATCCCCTCCAGCGAGAAGGCGATGAACATCGTCTTCTCCCGCCCGATCCGGTCCGAGATCCAGCCGAAGAACGGCCGCGAGATCCCGTTCATGATCCGGTCCAGCATCAGCGCGAAGGGCAGCGCCGCCATGGTGATGAAGTACAGGTTGACCTGGAAGTTCTTCACCCCGAGATCCTGCGCGATCACCCCGAGCTGGGCCACCGCCATCAGCCCGCCGGTCACCGTGCAGGTGAACATGATCAGCATCACCCAGAACACCTTGGTGCGCAAAGCCTCGCCCAGGGTGTAGTCGCGCCGGCTCTGCTGGACGGTGGTGGAGAAGGTCACCTCGCCGCGGGCCGGCGAGCGCAGGCCGATCGAGGCCAGGATGATCAGCGCGCCCTGGATCAGGCCGAAGACGAAGAAGGCCTGCTGGAAGCCGCCATCGGCGATCATGCTGGCGATGGGCAGGATGGTGAGCGCGGATCCGGCCCCGTAGCCGCCGGCGGTGAGGCCGACGGCGAGGCCGCGGCGGTCGGGGAACCACTTGAGGGCGTTGGCGATGCAGGTGGCGTAGACGCAGCCGACCCCGATGCCGCCGATGACCGCGCCGATGTAGAAGCCGGTCAGGGAGGAGGCGTAGGAGTTCACCACCCAGGCCAGGCCGGTGAAGAAGCCGCCGGCCATGACGACGCGGCTGGGGCCGTAGCGGTCGATGAAGTGGCCCTCGATGGGGGTGAGCCAGGTCTGGACCACCACGAAGATGGTGAACGCGACCTGGATCGCGGCCCGGTCCCAGCCGAAGGTCTTCTGGATTTCGGGGACGAACAGCGTCCACGCGTACTGGATGTTGGCGGCGGCGACCATGCAGATCACGCCCAGGATCAGCTGGAACCAGCGACCCGCAATCGCGGGTGCCTCCGTTCTCGTGGCGGCGACAGATGTCATGGATGGTCCTCCCTGCGGGATTCGAGGCCGCTATTCGGGATGTTTCCCGGTGCTCGATGGCGTGTTGAGCTCGTCGATTGGAGGAGGGGCCGCGCGTCAGGGCGCGCGGAACCCTGCGCATCTCCGGGCGAGGTCCGGAGCGCATCGCATCGTCGGAAGGGACGAACGGGGGACGGCGCCGCCGTCAGCCGGGCGACGGAGGTCTGGCTCGAAGCATGGGGCGTTCCTCGTATTATGGTTCTGGTGGCCGCCGATCCCGCGATGGCGCAGCCGGTCAGCGGCTGCAGGCCAACAGGTTGATGGCACTGCAGATCTGCGGATGCTTCGCTTCAGGTCGACTGTATACCAGTTCTAGTGTGCTCACGCATTTCCGGCTTTGTCAACGCTGGCCGAAGTCCTCGGCGATGACTTGCCAAGACAAGATCAGAAATTCCGCGATGCAGCGGGATTATCCGCCGCGCGAATTCGTTGACGACGCGCTCGCCGCCATCATCCGCTCCCGGGTGCGGAAAGCAGGCCGGTGGCGAGACGCGCACGACGAAAGACCCGCCGCGACGTCTGTCGCGGCGGGCCCGTCTTGCCCACATCTTCTCGCCCGGGCCGTCTTGGTCCAGGCCGTCTTGCCCGGATGCGGATGAGATCGCGCGGTGGAAGGTCTGGCGGTCCGTCAGGCGGCCCGGACGGTCGCGAGGACGTGGGTCACCTCCGCGCTGAGCTGGTCGGCTTGGCGGGACAGGTCGGAGACGGAGACCAGCACCTGCGTGGCGGCGATCCCGGTCTCCTCCGCGGTGCCCGCGACGGCGCCGATCGTCGCGGTGACGTCGCTGGTGCCCGCGGCGGCCTGGGTGATGTTGCGGACGATCTCCTGCGTCGCCGCGCCCTGCTCCTCGACGGCCGCCGCGATCGAGGCGGACACCTCGCTGATCTGCCGGATGACGCCGGTGATGCGCCCGATCGCCGCGACGGCCTCGTCGGTGGAGCCCTGGATGCGGCCGATCTGGCCGGTGATCTGCTCGGTGGCGCGCGCCGTCTGGGTGGCGAGTTCCTTGACCTCGGCGGCGACGACCGCGAAGCCGCGGCCCGCCTCGCCGGCCCGCGCCGCCTCGATGGTGGCGTTCAAGGCCAGCAGGTTCGTCTGGCCGGCGATGGTCGAGATCATCGCCACCACGTCGCCGATCTGGGCGGCGGCCTTGCTCAGGTCCTGCACGACGCCGGCGGTCCGGCCCGCCTCGTCCACCGCGGTCTGCGCGAGTTCGGCCGAGCCATGGACCTGCCGGCCGATCTCCTGCACCGAGGCGCCGAGTTCCTCGGTGGCCGCCGAGACGGTGGTGACGTTCGTGGCCGCCTCCTCGGCCGCGGCCGCCACGCTCGCCGAGCGGGTCGCCGTCTCGCCGGCGGCCTGGGTCATGCCGTGGGCGGTCGCCTGGAGTTGGGCCGCCGCCGCCGTGACGGTGCCGAGGATGCCGCCGACGGCGGCCTCGAACCCGTCCGCCATGTCGCGCATCGCGGTCCGGCGCTGCGTCTCGGCACCCGCCCGCGCCGCCTCGGTCTCCCGCTCCAGGGTGCGCATCCGCAGGAGGGCGTCCTTGAAGACCTGCACCGCGTCGGCGATGCGACCGATCTCGGTGCGGGCGCCCTGGTGCGGCACCGCCGCGTCGAGGTCGCCCTGGGCGAGGGCCTGCATGGGATGCAGGATCGAGGCGATGCCCCGGGCGATCCCGCGCGTGATCAGGACGGCGAGGACGAGCGAGAGCAGGGTCGCGCCGCCCGCCGCCACGAGGGTCCAAAGCCGCGTCTCCGTGTAGAGCGCCGTCGCGTCGCGCTCCGCCTGGGCGGCGCCCGCGTCGTTGAGCGCGACGAGGGTGTCGAGGGCGATCGAGGCTTGGCGCCGCGGCGTCACCGCCTTGGCTTCGTAGAGCGCCAGCGCCTCGGCCTTCTGGCCGGCGCGGGACAGGACGGTCATCGCATCGGCGACGTCGAGGAAGGCCTGCCAGTCGCGCCGGAAGGCCTCGTAGGCGGTCCGCTCCGCGTCGCTGCTGATCAGCGAGCTGTAGCGCTTCAGGCTCTCGTCGAGCTTGGCGCGGCGTTGCGCGAGATCGGCATCGATGCCGGCCAGCGCCTTGCCGTCGGTCGCGAGCAGATGGCGCAGCAGGCTGGTGTTGTAGCGGCCGGTCAGCGCGTTGATCTCGCCTGCGGTCCGTACGCTGGGCAGCCAATCGGTCTGAACCCGATCCAGCAGAGCATCGATGCGTGCCAATCCGGTCAAGCTGAGACCGCTCAGGCCGATCATCACGATTGTCAGAGCGGCGAAAGCGGATACCAGCTTCGCGCGAATGGAAACACGATCGAAGGACACGGGGGACTCCTGCGACGCCCCGAATGCCTGATGATGTCCCGGGGGCTCGTGTCCGATTGGTGCGATGCAATCGTTAATGTTCCGGTATACTTAACCATAAGGCAGCGGCTCGCTGCCGGATCGATGAGGCGGAATGCCGCATCGTCTCCGGGATGGACCGCGCTCCGGGGCGGAACCTTTCGCGGCGCGTCATCGGAAATCTCCACCCGCTGCGCCCCGAGGAGCGGATCATACGGTTTCCGGATGATCGCTTCGCGATGCGGAAACCGGCCTCGCTCAGGCGCCGCGCGGGCTCGTGATACGGTTTCCGAAAGTGATCGTCCGGAAACCGTATCACTCCTCGGTGGCGCAGCGGGTGGAGCCGGATTCGGCGGCGTCGCACCAATCGGTGCCGGTCCAGAGCCGCACCTGCACGGTGGCGACCCCGTCCTCGATCCGGATGCGGTTGTAGGCGTTCGGCTCGTTGCCGCGCAGGCGGGTGGAGGTGGCCGAGCCGGCCTGCACGGCGAGCAGGTGCTGCGGGCTCGCGCGCGCCTCGCTGACGTCGATCTCCGCCTTCGGCTCGCCCGAGGGTTGGGGCATCACGACGCGCGAATAGCCCCGGTGCAGATGGCCGGCGAGGGTCAGCCCGACGCCGTGGCGCTGGAAGGCCGCGAGCGCCTCGTCGGCCCGCCCGACCAAGCGTGCCTCCTCGTCCCAGGGCGGCGGCATGAAGGGGTGGTGCCCCACGACGATGCGGAAGAGCTGCGGGGGCAGGGCGGCGAGCCGTGCCTCGGTGCGGCGGATCTGCGCCCGGGTGATCTTGCCCTGCGACCAGTCCCGCTCGGGCGCCCAGGTCCGCACCGTGTTGAGGCAGAGGACGGCGATCTCCTCGTCCTGGAACAGGGGCTCCGTCTCGGCCGCGATGTAGCGGCGGTAGCGCCGGAACGGGTGCAGGAAGCGCTCCCACAGCCGGAAGGGCGTGATGTCGTGGTTGCCCGGCACGGCGATCACCGGCGCCGTCAGGCGCGCGAGGAAGGCCCGGGCCTCCTCGTATTCGCGGATATGCGCCCGCATGGTGAAGTCGCCGGAGGCGATGACGAGGTCGGGCCGGTCGCGGTTCAGCTCCGCGGCCAGCCCCTCGACCGCCGCCGGATCGGTCCGGCCGAAATGGAGGTCGGAGATGTGGGCGATCCGCCTCATGGGGCGTCGTCCTCGCGGGGCACCAGCACCCGCAGGGCGGCGGGGCGGATGCGGTAGGTCAGCGGGGGCTTGAGCAGGATCACCTCTCCGTCGTTCATCACCCGGACGCGCCGGCGCGGCACCGCGAGCGTCGCCTGCGTCGTCTCGGTCCGGTCGAGATCCGGCAACTGCCGCCACCGGCCGACCGCGAAGCCGAGGCCGAGCCGCAGCAGGCCCTGCGCCGACAGCGCCGCGATGACGTAGAGCGTGAACCGGCCCCGATCGACCCCGCTCCGCAGCAGGACCGCGCCGACATCCTCCCGGTAGTCGCCGACGACAACGGCGAGGGTGCGGAACCGGATCCGCCGCGTCGTGCCCGCGAGGTCGAGCGTGGCGCTCATCCGGGGATAGCGGCCGAGATGGCGCCACAGCAGCGCCGCCATGCCGAGCAGGGCCCCGAGGCCGAAGCGCCCGCGGCGCGCCTCCCGGTGGCGCTGCATCCGGGCCGGCATTCCGAGCACCGAGTTGATGGCGAAGATCCGCCCGTTGACCTCGCCGAGATCGATCGCCCGTGGATGCCCCGACGCCACCACGCGGGCCGCCGCGTCGAGGTCGAGCGGCAGGCCGAGATCCCTGGCGAGCAGGTTCATGGTGCCCGCGGGCAGGATGCCGAGCGGAATGCCGGATCCGGCGAGGCTCTCGGCGGCGCAGGCCAGGGTGCCGTCGCCGCCGGCCACCACCAGGGCGTCGATCCCGGGAAGCGCCGCCGCAGCGCGCAGCCGCTCGGGCAGGGGGAGGGTGGGGGCGGGCTCCGCCACCACGTCGAGACCCGCCGCCGCCAGCGCCGCGGCCGGGCGGGCAGGATCGAGCCCCCGCTCGGCGAGCGCCCCGGAGGCCCCGTTCGTCACCAGGACCACCCGCCGGCCCGATCCCGCTCCAAACCCGCCCATCGCCGCCTCGCCGCCGGAGCGGCGCGGCCGCCCGAGGCGGGCAGAATGGGCGCGTTCCGTCTCAGCCTGATGGCGGCGCCCGGACCGCCGCCGGCTCCGGGCGTCTTGATTGATCGCGGCCGCCGGGTGACCGGATCGCCCGGGCTGGGGCGATCCGGATCGGGTCACGGCCGGCGCATCAGGCGGCCTGCTTCTCGGCGCGGCCGTAGAAGCGCCCGCCCGTCTCCGCCAGGGCGATCAGGCTGTCGGGCGGCGCGAAGCGGGCGCCGTGCTTGGCCTCTAGCCGGCGGCACAGCTCCACGAAACGCCGCGCGCCCATGCCGTCGATGTAGGACAGGACCCCGCCGGTGAACGGCGCGAAGCCGAAGCCGAGGATCGAGCCGACATCCGCCTCGCGCGGATCCGTCACCACGCCCTCGCCGTAGACCCGGGCGGCCTCCACCGCCTGGGCGACGAGGAGCCGCTGCTTCAGCTCGGCGAAATCCACCGCCTCGGGATCGAGGCGCGGGCCCGCCAGATCGGCAAGGCCCGGCCAGAGCCGCTTCGGCCCCGCCTCGGGGTAATCGTAGAAGCCCTTGCGGTTCTTGCGCCCGAGCCGGCCCTCCCCCTCGACGAGGCCCGCGAGGATGCGCTCCTGCACCGGGTTGACCGCCGCGTCCCCGAGCTGGGCCTTGGTGGCCTTGAGGATCTTCAGCGCGAGATCGACGCCGACCTCGTCGTTGAGGGAGAGCGGCCCCACCGGCATGCCCGCCTGCCGGCCGGCATTCTCGATCATCACCGCCGGCACGCCCTCGGCGAGCATCAGGTGGCCTTCCAGGATGTAGGCGCCGACGCAGCGGTTGGCGAAGAAGCCGCGGGCGTCGTTGACCACGATCGGCGTCTTCTTGATCGCCCGCACGTAGTCGAGGGCGGCGGCGAGCGCCCGCTCGCCGGTGGCCTTGCCCATGATGATCTCGACCAGCAGCATCTTCTCCACCGGCGAGAAGAAGTGGATGCCGATGAACTGGTCGGGCCGCTGCGAGGCCTTGGCGAGGCCGGTGATCGGCAGGGTCGAGGTGTTGGAGGCGAAGATCACCTCCGGCCCGATCGCCGCCTCGACCTTGGCGATCACCTCGGCCTTGACCTTCGGGTCCTCGAACACCGCCTCGATGACGAGGTCGCAGCCGGCGAGCGCCGCGTAGTCGCCGGTGGGGGTGATGCGGGCGAGGAGCGCGTCGCGGTCGGCGGTCTTGGCGCGGCCCTTCATGATCTGGTCGGAGACGAGCTTGTGCGAGTAGGCCTTGCCCTTCTCGGCCGCCTCGACGCTCTGGTCGACGAGCACGACCTCCATGCCGGCGAGCGCCGTGACGTAGGCGATGCCCGCGCCCATGAAGCCGGCCCCGACGACGCCGACCCGCTTGAGGCTCGACGGTCCGATCGCGGCCGGGCGCCGCGCGCCCTTGTTGAGTTCGCCCATCGAGACGAAGAGCGAGCGGATCATCGCCGCCGCTTCCGGCGAGCGCAGGATCCTGGCGAAGTAGCGGCTCTCGACCTTGAGCGCGAGATCCATCGGCAATTGCAGGCCCTCGTAGACGGACTGCAGGATCGCCTTCGCGGCCGGGTAGTTGTCGTGGGTTTCGCGGCGGTAGATGGCGTTGGCGGGCGGCCAGGTCATCATACCGGCGGGCGAGTAGACCTTGCCGGAGGGCGCCTTGAACTTCGGCTGGTCCCAGGGGGCGACGGCGGAACCGCCGCCCTTGATCCAGGCCTTGGCCTGATCGACGATCTCGTCGCGCTTGGCCACCGCGTGGGCGAGGCCCATGTTGCGGGCCATCAGCGGGCGGATCTGCTCGCCCTTGAACAGCATCTGGAGGGCATCGCCGGTCTGCATCAGGCGGGCGACGCGCTGCGTGCCGCCGGCGCCCGGGAACAGCCCGACCTTGATCTCCGGCAGGCCGACGCGGGTCTTGTCGTCGTCCGACAGGATGCGGTGGTGGCAGGCCAGCGCCAGCTCGAAGGCGCCCCCGAGGCAGGTGCCGTGCACCGCCGCCGCGAAGGGCTTTCCGCAGGTTTCGAGCTTCCGGTAGAGCAGGGTGAGGCGCCGGGATTCCTCGAAGAAGAAGCGCATCGCCTCCTCCTCGCCGCGCTCCCGGGCGAGGCGGGCATATTCGGCCCCGAGCCCCTGGAGCATGGTGAGGTCGGCGCCGCCCGAGAAGCTGTCCTTGCCCGAGGTGATCACGCAGCCCTTGATGGCGGCATCGGCCGCCACCGTGTCGACGATCCGGTCGAGTTCGGCCATCACCTCCGGGGTGATGACGTTCATCGAGCGGCCGGGGCTGTCCCAGGTCGCGAGCGCGATGCCGTCGGAATCGGTCTCGAAGCGGAAATGCGTGAGGTCCATCGGAGCGTCCTCGTGAGGCATGGCGGGGAGGGCCCTCCGCGGGCGGCTTGGCGTCGCGGAGGGCGTCCCGGTCAGGGCTGCTTCGGAGCCGGGCCAGCGCCCGGATTGGGAGCCGGGCCGGCACCCGGATTCGGGCCGGCACCGGGCTTTTGCTGCTGCTGGGCCATCGTCGCCAGCGCCAGCATGTTCATCATCCGCGTCACCGCATCCTTGGTGATGCTGGAGACGAGGGAGTTCGGATCGGCGTTGAGCGCCTGGAACTTCTGGAAGACGGGGTCCTCGTAGATCTTCACGAGCTGCTTCAGCTCGTCCTCGCTGAACTTCTGGGCGTATTCCTTGGCGAGGTCGCCCACGAGCTTCGTGCGCTCCTGCTCGAATCCCTTGTCGAGTTCGGGCCGGATCGTCGCGGCCTGCTCGGCCGAGACCGAGGCCAGCGAGCGCTCCTCGGCCTGCCTGAAGGCGATGCCGAGGTTCTTCGCCACCGTCCGCTCGATGATCGCGCGCGCGATCGCTTCGCGGTCATCGGCCCGCGCCGCGGGGCTCGCGAGCGCGAGCGCGAGGGCGAGGAGAGGAAGGGACCTGGTCGCGAGGGACTTGGTCATGGGCGTTTCCTGATGAGGGCTTGGGAAGCCGGGGACCGAAGGCCCGGCGGCACGGCCTCCCGTCAAGCACCTCCTATGCAGGATTGCTCTGCGCAATTCTGCATAGGTCCCTGGTTTCGCATCATTTCCTCCGCCGAACCGGGGCCCGCTTCGGCGAACGGGGCCGAGGGACACGATGCCGTGCCCGCTCCGATCGGGCGGTCCTCCGCGGGCGGGGCGCCCGCGCCTCACACCCGCTCGATGATCGTCGCGGTGCCCATGCCGGCGCCGATGCAGAGGGTGACGAGGGCGGTGGACCGGCCGGTGCGCTCCAGTTCGTCGAGGACGGTGCCGAGGATCATCGCGCCGGTGGCGCCGAGCGGATGGCCCATGGCGATGGCGCCGCCGTTGACGTTCACCTTGGCCGGGTCGAGGTCGAAGGCCTGCTGGAAGCGCAGCACCACCGAGGCGAAGGCCTCGTTGATCTCGACGAGGTCGATGTCGCCGAGGGCCATGCCGGCGCGCTTGAGGACCTTGCGGGTCACGTCGATCGGCCCGGTGAGCATCAGCGCCGGGTCCGAGCCGATATTGGCGAAGGCGCGGATGCGCGCGCGGGGCTTCAGGCCGAGGGCCTTGCCGGCCTCCTCCGAGCCGACCAGCACGGCGGCGGCGCCGTCGACGATGCCCGACGAGTTGCCCGGATGGTGGACGTGGTCGAGGGCCTCGACGTCCGGGTGGGCCGCGATCGCCACCGCCTCGAAGCCGCCCATCTGCGCCATCTGGGCGAAGGAGGGCTTGAGGGCGCCCAGCGTCTGCATGTCGGTGCCCGGCCGCATGTGCTCGTCGCGCGCGAGCAGCGTCAGGCCGTTGACGTCCTTCACCGGCACGACGGCGTTGGTGAAGCGGCCCTCCTCCCAGGAGCGGGCGGCGCGCTTCTGCGATTCCACCGCGTAGGCGTCGCAGGCGTCGCGGGAGAAGCCGTACTTGGTGGCGATCAGGTCCGCCGAGACGCCCTGCGGCATGAAGTAGGACTTCACCGCGATGGAGGGGTCCACCGGCCAGGCGCCGCCGGAGGCGCCGAGCCCGATGCGGCTCATCGATTCGACGCCCCCGCCCACCGCCAGGTCGTGCTGGCCGCTCATCACCTGGGCGGCGGCGAAGTTCACCGCGTCGAGGCCCGAGGCGCAGAAGCGGTTGATCTGCACGCCGGGGACGTGCTCGCCGTAATCGGCGACGAGGGCCGCGGCGCGGGCGATGTCGCCGCCGGCCTCGCCGACCGGATCGACGCAGCCGAGCACCACGTCGTCGACGGCGGCCTTGTCGAGGCCGTTGCGCTCCTTGAGGGCGCGCAACGCCGTCTCGGCGAGGCGCAAGGCCGTCACCTCGTGCAGCGAGCCGTCGGGCTTGCCGCGGCCGCGCGGCGTGCGGACATGGTCGTAGATGTAGGCGTCGGGCATGGGTGCTTCTTCCCAGGATGTCTCGCCAGGGTGTCTCGGGCCGCCCGGCCGGGGCCGCGCGGCGGATCGGCATGCGCGGGCCCTGAGCGGCCGCATCCGGCCGCCGCCCAGGGCGTGGACGCCGAGCGGAACCGCACGGAGCAGCTCTGCCCAGGTCCTTGTTCCCGGATCATTTTCGCCGCCGAGCCGGTGGTCGCGTCGGCGAATGATGCTTAGAACAGTTCCGCCGGCACGGCCATGACGGCGTCCGCACCGGCCGAGATCCGGGCGAGCCGCGTCCCCGTCTCGGGCAGGATGCGCTCCATGTAGAAGCGGCCGGTGCTCAGCTTGGCGTCGAGGCGCGCGGCGTCGCCGCTGCCCTCGGCCTTGCGGGCGGCCGCCGCCTTGGCGATGCGCGCCCACATGTAGCCGAGCGCCACGAGGCCCATCAGGTGCATGTAGTCGGTGGCGGCGGCGCCTGCATTGTCGGGCTTGGCCATGGCGTTCTGCATCAGCCACATGGTGGCCTTCTGCAGGTCTCCCAGCGCCTTGGCGAGGGGGCCGGCATAGACCTTCAGGGTTTCGTCGGCGCCGTTCTCCTTGCAGAAGCCCTCGACCTCGGCGAGGAAGCGCATCATCGCCCGGCCGCCGTCGCGAGGCAGCTTGCGGCCGACGAGGTCCATGGCCTGGATGCCGTTGGCGCCCTCGTAGATCTGGGCGATGCGGGCGTCGCGCACGAATTGCGACATCCCCCATTCCTCGATGTAGCCGTGGCCGCCGAACATCTGCTGGGCCTCGACCGCGTTGGCGAAGCCCCGGTCGGTCAGCACGCCCTTCACCACCGGGGTCAGCAGGCCCATGTGGTCCTCGGCGGCCTGCCGCTCGGCCGGGTCGGCGGAGCGGTGCGCCACGTCCGCCTGAAGGGCCGTCCACAGCACCAGGGCCCGGCCGGCCTCGTTGAAGGCGCGGATCGACAGCAGGGTGCGGCGCACGTCCGGATGCACGATGATCGGGTCGGCCGGCTTGTCGGGCGCCTTGGCCCCCGTCAGGGCGCGGCCCTGGAGCCGGTCCTTCGCGTAGGCGACGGCGTTCTGGTAGGCGACCTCGGACAGGCCGAGCCCCTGGATGCCCACCGCGAGCCGCGCCTCGTTCATCATCACGAACATGGCGTTGAGGCCGCGATTGGCCTCGCCGACGAGCCAGCCCGTGGCGCCGTCGTAGTTCATCACGCAGGTGGCGTTGGCGTGGATGCCCATCTTGTGCTCGATCGAGCCGCAGGACACGCCGTTGCGCTCACCCAGCGAGCCGTCCGCGTTCACGAGCACCTTCGGCACCACGAAGAGCGAGATGCCCTTGGTGCCGGCGGGCGCGCCCTCGATCCGGGCGAGCACGAGGTGGACGATGTTCTCGGAGAGGTCGTGCTCGCCGGCCGAGATGAAGATCTTGGTGCCGGTGAGGCCGTAGGAGCCGTCCGGGTTCGGCACCGCGCGGGTCTTGAGCAGGCCGAGATCCGTGCCGCAATGCGGCTCGGTGAGGTTCATGGTGCCGGTCCAGACCCCTTCGATCATCTTCGGGAGATAGGTCTGCTTCTGCTCCTCGGTGCCGTGGGCGAGGAGGGCCGCCATCGCGCCCTGGGTCAGGCCGGGATACATCCCGAAGGCGATGTTGGCCGAGGAGACGAATTCCTGGATCGCGCTGTTGATCGTCGCGGGCAGGCCCTGGCCGCCATATTCGGCCGGCATCGACAGGCCGTTCCAGCCGCCGCCCACATAGGCGTCGTAGGCGGCCTTGAAGCCCTTCGGCGTGGTGACCGAGCCGTCCGGGTGCCGGGTGCAGCCCTCGGCGTCGCCCGACAGGTTGATGGGGGTCAGCACCTCCTCGCACAGCTTGGCGCCCTCCGAGAGGATCGCCTCGACGACGTCCGGCGTCGCGTCCGAGAAGCCTGGCAGGTTGCTGTACCGCGCGAACCCGAACACGTCGTTGAGGAGGAACAGGACATCCTCCACGGGTGCCTTGTAGCTCGGCATCGGCCCTCGTCTCCCTCGATCCTCCGCGGTCGTCCCGCCGCGAGATGGTTCACATGTAAACTATCTCCGGGCGAAGCGGAAGAGGAGTCCGGAGCCGTTCATGGGTGGAGGCGCGCCCCCGCCCTTGATCGCGGGGGCGCGATGCCGCATCCGAAGGGGGAACCCTCTCGCTCCCCGGCAGCCATGACGCGTCTGTCTTCCTCCTCGCAAGTGATGCCCCTCGCCGAGGCCCGCGCGCGGCTCCTCTCCGGCCTGCCCCCCGTGGCGGGCGGGCGGATCCCGCTCGCCGCGGCGCGGGGCTCCGTCGCGGCCTGCGCCGTCTTGGGCCTCCGGCCTGCCCCCGCGGCGCGCACGGCCTTGCGGGACGGCTTCGCAGTCGCGGCGGCCGGGATCCTCGGCGCCTCGGCCTACGCGCCGGTGCCGTTCCCGCATCCCCCCGCGCGGGTGGAGATCGGGCAGGCCCTCCCGCCCGGGACCGACACCGTGCTGCCCCCGGAGGCCGTCGCGGCGGGGGAGGCCGTCGCCGACGCGCCCGCCGGGGACGGCACGAGGCCGGCCGGCGGCGAGATCCCGGCGGGCAGCCCGCTGGTGTCGGCGGGCGACCGGATCAGCGCCCTCCAGATCCTCGCGCTCGCGGCGGCCGGGATCACCGAGGTCGTCGTGCGCCGCCCCCGCATCGCCCTGCTGGCGACCGGCGAGGCGGCGCCCGACCTGCTCTCGCCGTTCCTCGCGGGCCTCCTCGCCGACGACGAATCCGCGCGGGTGGAATTCGTCCGGGCCGCTCCCGACGATCCGGCGGCGATCGCCGGCGCGCTCGCCGAACTCGACGCGGACGCGACCTTCGTGATCGGCGGCACCGGCCTCGGCGCTTCGGACCGCAGCGCGGAGGGGCTCGCCCGGGCCGGAACGCTCGCCGCGCACGGGATCGCCCTGCGGCCGGGCGAGACCGCCGGGTTCGGGACGGTCGCCGGCCGCCCGGTCCTGCTCCTGCCGGGCCGGCTCGACGCGGCGCTCGCCGTCCATCTCGCCCTCGGCCGCCCCCTCGTCGCGGCGCTCGCCGGAGCCGCCCCCGCGCCGCTGCCGAGCGCCCCGCTGGTGCGGAAGATCGCCTCGGGGATCGGTCTCGCCGAGATCGTCTTCGTGCGGCGATCCGCCGAGGGTGCCGAACCGCTCGGCGGTGCCGACATACCGCTTCATCGCCTCGCGCTGGCGGACGGGGCCGTGCTGGTGCCGCCCGAGCACGAGGGCTATGCGAAGGGTAGTCCGGTCGAGATCCTGCCTCTGTGAGCGACGCGCTGTCCGCCGACGACTTTTCCGACCGCCTCGCCCGGGCGGCGCGCCAGGAGCAGTTCCTGACCGTCGCCTCGCGCGAGGAGGCGCTGGCGCGCTTCCGGGCCGCGGTGCCGCACGCGCCCCTCGCCGACGAGTCCATCCCCCTCGCGGCGGCCCTCGGCCGGGTGCTCGCCCACGACATCGCCTCGCCCATCGACGTGCCGCCCTTCGACCGTGCGCTGGTCGACGGCTTCGCCGTGCGGGCCGCCGACACCGGGGGGGCGAGCGAGGCGGAGCCGCGCCGCCTCGTCCTCAACCGCGAGATCCTGGCCTGCGGCGTCGCCCCGGCGCTCCCGGTGGCGCCCGGCACCGCCACCCCGATCGCCACGGGCGGCGTCCTGCCCCGCGGGGCCGACGCCGTGGTGATGCTCGAGGCGACGGAGTATCGGGAGGGCGAGGCGCCGGCCATCGATCTCGGCCGGCCGGCGGCCCCCGGCCAGTTCGTGGGCTATGCGGGCGCCGACATGGCCCGCGGCGAGACGGTCCTGCGCCGGGGCACCCTCGTCACCGCCCGCGAGATCGGCATGCTCGCGGCCTGCGGCCTCGCCGCGGTCGCGGTGGTGCGCCGCCCGCGCGTCGCCGTGATCTCCACCGGCGACGAACTCGTCGCGCCCGGCGCGCCGCTGCCGCCGTCCGGCATCTACGATTCGAACGGGGCCATCGTGGCGGCCTCCGTGGCCGAGAACGGCGGCGAGGCCCTGCCGCACGGCATCGTGCGCGACGACGAAGCCGCCCTCGAGGAGGCCCTGCGGGCCGGGCTCGCGGCGGGCGACGTGGTGGTCCTCTCGGGCGGCACCTCGAAGGGGGCGGGGGACGTGTCCCACCGCATCCTGTCGCGGCTCGGCGCCCCCGGCATCCTGGTGCACGGGGTGGCGCTCAAGCCCGGCAAGCCGCTCTGCCTGGCTGCCGTCGGCAGCAAGGCCGTCGTGGTGCTGCCCGGCTTCCCGACCTCGGCGATGTTCACCTTCCACGAATTCGTGGTGCCGCTGATCCGCGCGCTTGCCGGCCTGCCCCCGCGCGAGGAGAGCCGGGTCGAGGCCGTGCTGCCCCAGCGCCTCGCCTCCGAACTCGGCCGCACCGAGTTCGTGATGGCCTCCCTGGCGAAGGGGGCCGAGGGCCTCGTCGCCCTGCCCCTCGGCAAGGGCTCGGGGGCGGTCACGGCCTTCTCGCAGGCGGACGGGTTCTTCGCGGTGCCGGCCGCGCGCGCCGGGGTGGAGGCGGGGGAGCGGGTCGCGGTCACGCGCCTCGGCGCCGGGGTGCGGCCGCCCGACCTCACCCTGGTCGGCAGCCACTGCCTCGGCCTCGACCGTCTCGTCGGGCATCTCGCCGAGCGGGGCGTGCGGGCGCGGACCATCTGGGTCGGCTCCGCGGGCGGTCTTGCCGCCCTCAAGCGAGGCGAGTGCGACCTCGCGAGCCTCCACCTCCTCGACCCGGAGACCGGCCGCTACAACGCGCCCTTCCTCACCCCCGGCCTCGCCCTGGCGCCCGGCTGGCGGCGCCTCCAGGGCGTGGTCTTCCGCCCGGGCGATGCGCGCTTTTCGGGGCGCGGCGCGGCCGAGGCGGTGGCCGGGCTCCTCGCCGATCCGGAGGCCGTGATGGTCAACCGCAACACCGGGGCCGGCACCCGGGCGCTCATCGACGGGCTCCTCGCCGGCGCCCGCCCGCCCGGCTACTGGAATCAGCCCCGCTCGCACAACGCGGTCGCGGCGGCGGTGGCGCAGGGGCGCGCCGATTGGGGGGTCGCCATCGCCACGGTGGCGCGCAGCTACGGCCTCGGCTTCCTGCCCCTCACCGAGGAGCATTACGACTTCGCCTACCCGTCCGGGCGGCGCGACGACCCCGCCATCGCGGCCTTCCTCGCGCTCCTGACCGCGCCCGAGATGCGGGCCGACCTGCACGATCTCGGCTTCGCACCGGCGGAGGCAGCCCGATGCGGGTGATCGGCCTCGCCGGCTGGAGCGGCGCCGGCAAGACCACGCTGCTGCGGCGGCTGATCCCGGCGCTGACCGCGCGGTCCCTGCGCGTCGCCACCCTCAAGCACGCGCATCACGCCTTCGACGTCGACCAGCCCGGCAAGGATTCCCACGCGCATCGCGCGGCCGGGGCGAGCGAGGTGATCGTGTCCTCGGCGCGGCGCTGGGTGCAGATCCACGAGGTCGGGGAGGAGCCCGAGGCCACCCTCGCGGCGCTGCTGCGGCGCCTGACCCCCTGCGACCTCGTCCTCGTCGAGGGCTTCAAGCGCGAGGCGCATCCGAAGCTCGAAGTGTTCCGCGCGGCGAACGGCCGGCCGCCCCTGCATCCGGAGGATCCGCGCATCGTCGCGGTGGCGAGCGACGTTCCGTTCCCGCAGGCCGCCCTGCCGGTGCTGCCCCTCGACGATGTGGAGGCGATCGCCGCGGCGGTGCGATCGCGGGCGGAGCCGCTGGCCGCGGTTCTCGAGAGGCTCGAGCATGGCGCAACTCAGTGACGATTGCTTCGCCTTCGGCGGTCCGCTGCTCTCGGTCGATCAGGCCGCTGCCCTGATCGCCGAGCGGCTGCCCGTCGTCGCCGGCATCGAGAGCGTGCCGCTCGGGGAGGCGGACGGGCGCATCGCCGCCGCCGACCTGCGGGCGCTCCTCGACCTGCCGCCCTTCGACAATTCCGCCGTCGATGGCTATGCGGTCCGCTTCGCCGACCTCGCGCCCGCGGGCGAGACGGCGCTCCCCCTGCGCGGGCGGCTCGCGGCCGGCCGGGCGGCGACCGGCGTCGCGGCAGCGGGCGCTGCCGTCCGGATCTTCACCGGCGCGCCGATGCCGGCGGATGCGGACACGGTCTTCATGCAGGAGGACGTGCGGGTCGAGGGCGGCCGCGTCGTGCTGCCGGCCGGCCTCAAGCCGGGGGCGAACCGCCGCCCGGCCGGGGAGGATATCGGCTGCGGCGCCGTGGTGATCCCGGCCGGCCGGCGCCTCACGCCCCCCGACCTCGCGCTCGCGGCGGCGACCGGCCACGCGGCCCTGCCGGTGCGCCGCCGCCTGCGGGTGGCGGTGTTCTCGACCGGCGACGAACTCGCCGAGCCCGGCGCGGCCCTGCGGCCCGGGGCGATCCACGATTCGAACCGGGTGCTGCTCGTCGCCCTGCTGCGGCGGCTCGGGGCCGCGGTGTCGGATCTCGGCATCCTGCGCGACGAGCCCGCGGCCTTGCGCGAGCGCCTCGCGGCGGCGGCGCGGGACCACGACCTCATCCTGACCTCGGGCGGCGTCTCGATCGGGGAGGAGGATCACGTGAAGGCGGCGGTGGAGGCGATCGGCCGCCTCGTCTTCTGGCGCCTCGCCATCAAGCCCGGCCGGCCGGTGGCGATGGGGCTGATCGGCGATGCCGCCTTCGTCGGCCTGCCCGGCAACCCGGTCGCGGTCTACGTGACGCTGCTCTTCGTGGTGCGCCCGCTCCTCGCCCGGCTCTCGGGGGCGCTCTCCGGGCCGCTCCTGCCGCAATCCGTCCGGGCGGCCTTCCGCTACCGCAAGAAGACGGGACGGCGAGAATACGTGCGCGTCTCGCTGCGGCGGGCGGAGGACGGCACGGTGGAGGCGGTGAAGTTCCCCCGCGACGGGGCCGGGGTGCTGACCTCGCTCACCGGCAGCGACGGGCTGGCGGCGTTGCCGGAGGAGGCGACGGGGGTCGCCGAGGGCGACCCCGTGGAGGTGTTCCTGCACCCGCTGCTGTGGTGAGCGCTCGCAGCCTCCATGGCACCCGCCCGCTCCTCATGCCGAGCTACTCGCGAAGCAAGCCTCGAAGCCCCCCTGAGCGGAAATCCAAAGCTGCCGTGCTGGGACGACCGGTCATACGGTTTCCGGATGATCGCTTCGCGATGCGGAAACCGGCCTCGCTCAGGCGCCGCGCGGGCTCGTGATACGGTTTCCGAAAGTGATCTTCCGGAAACCGTATCAGGCGCGCTGCGAGGCTGCTGCGCGGCACCTCGGCCTGAGGAGCGGGGCGGCTTCGATCAACCGTCGCGCTTTCCGCTTCTTGTGCGGGGTCCCGGGTCGCATTCCGCCCTCGCTGCCTGCGCCCGGGAACGGGGGAGCCGTCTCGGACGGATGCCCCGGTCTGACCGAGGCCCCGTCTACCGGCCGCCGCCGAGGCTGTGCACGTAGACCGCCAGCGACTTGATCGTCGCGGTGTCGAGCCGGCCCTCCCAGGTCGGCATCACGCCCTTGCGGCCGTTGGCGATCGTCGCCGTCACCTGCTCGGGCGCGGAGCCGTAGAGCCAGACCGCGTCGGTCAGGTTCGGGGCGCCCATCTCCGGATTGCCCTTGGCCTGCTCGCCGTGGCAGGCGGCGCAGTTCTGGGCGAAGATCCCGGCGCCCTTCTCCAGGCTCGCGGACGGCGCGAAGGCCTTGCCCGACAGGGACAGGACGTAGTTCGCCACCGCCTCGACCTCGTCGCGCTTCAGGATGCCGTCGCGCCCGAAGGCCGGCATGTCGCCCTGGCGCGTGTCGGCGTGGCCGGCGCGGATGCCGACGCGGATCGTCTCCGCGATGGTCTCCGGGCTGCCGCCCCAGAGCCAGTCGTCGTCCTGGAGGTTCGGGTAGCCGGTCCGGCCCGTCGCCGCGGTGCCGTGGCAGGCGGCGCAATTGTCGCCGAAGGCGGCCTTGCCGGTGGCGAGCGCGAGCGCGAGCAGGGCGGGATCCGCCTTGATCTCGGCGAGCGAGGCCGCGGCCAGCCGGTCCTGGCCGAGGATCGCCCGCGCCTGCCGCGTGTGCTCGACATCCGCCAGCACCTCGGCGCGGCTCGAATAGCCGAGCAGGCCCCGCGTGTGGCTGCTGATCAGCGGCCAGGCCGGGTAGGCGACCCAGTAGCCCAGAGCCCAGACCATCGTCGCGTAGAGGGAATAGAGCCACCAGCGCGGCAGCGGGTTGTTGTATTCGCGGATCCCGTCCCACTCGTGACCGGTGGTCTCGGGGGCGCCGGGCAGGCCCGCCGGCGGATGGCGTGTATCGGCCACGGGGATCACTCCTCGTCGAGGGGCAGGCGGGCGGCGGCGTCGAACCGGCCCTGGTTGCGGGGCCAGAGCGCGTACAGGACGGCTCCGGCGAAGAGGGCGACGAAGTAGACGAGGCCGCTCGTCTGGGCGAAGCGGGAGGCGAGATCGTAGCTCACGGCGTCACCTCAGGTTCTGCTTGTCGTCGTAGATCTTGAAGTCGACCATCGTGCCGAGCACCTGGAGGTAGGCGACGAGGGCGTCGAGTTCGGTCACTTGGCTGCGGCTGCCGGGCAGGTGGAGCACCGCGCCGGGGTAGCGCTTCTGCAAATCCGCCCCGCCGGCGCCGTCCGGGTCGAGCTGGCTGCGCAGGTCGCTCTGCGCCCAGGCGATCATCTCGGGGCTGTAGGGCACGCCGAGCTGCCGGTTGGCGATGAGGTCGTCCACGATGGCGTCCGCATCGAGCGGACGGTCGAGGAAGGCGTAGGCCGGCATGATCGAGCCGGGGACCACCGCGCGCGGGTCGCGCAGGTGCTCGCGGTGCCACTCGTCCGAATACTTGGCGCCCACGCGGGCGAGATCGGGGCCGGTGCGCTTCGACCCCCACTGGAACGGGTGGTCGTACAGGCTCTCGGCGGCCAGCGAGAAGTGGCCGTAGCGCTCCACCTCGTCGCGCATCGGCCGGATCATCTGGCTGTGGCAGAGGTAGCAGCCCTCGCGGATGTAGATGTTGCGGCCCGCGAGTTCGAGCGGCGTGTAGGGGCGCACGCCCTCGACCGCCTCGATGGTGCTCTTGAGGTAGAACAGCGGGACGATCTCGATCAGGCCGCCGATCGCGACGACGATCAGGACGCCGATGAGGAGCAGGATGGAGTTCTTCTCGAAGAACTCGTGCCTCTTCCAGAGGCCGGGCTGGGCAATGGCCATGGCCGGACGGATCTTTCGTGACGAGGGGAGGGGGCCCGCCGCGCGGCGGGCCGGTCGGGGCGGGCGGCTACTCGGCCGGGGCGAGGGCGGCGCCGGGGGTGATGTCGGACTCGGTCGCCTCGCGGCCCCGGATGGTCATGGCGAGGTTGTAGGCCATGATCAGCGAGCCGATCAGGAACAGCGTCCCGCCGAGCGCCCGCACGAGATAGTAGGGCTGCATCGCCTCGACGGTCTCGACGAAGGAATATTCGAGGAAGCCGAAGGTATTGTAGGCCCGCCACATCAGGCCCTGCATGATTCCGGCGACCCACATCGAGGTGATGTAGAGGACGATGCCGAGGGTCGAGACCCAGAAGTGCCACTCGACGAGGCGCAGGCTGTAGACCTCGCGGCGGTTCCACAGCCACGGCACGAGGCAGTAGAGGGCGCCGAAGGACACGTAGGCGACCCAGCCGAGCGCACCCGAATGCACGTGGCCGATGGTCCAGTCGGTGTAGTGGCTGAGCGCGTTGACCGCCTTCACCGACATCATCGGCCCCTCGAAGGTGGCCATGCCGTAGAAGGCGAGGGAGACCACCATCAGGCGCAGGATCGGATCGGTGCGCAGCTTGTCCCAGGCGCCCGAGAGCGTCATCAGGCCGTTGATCATGCCGCCCCAGGACGGCATCCACAGCATGATCGAGAAGGTCATGCCCAGCGTCTGCGCCCAGTCGGGCAGGGCGGTGTAGTGCAGGTGGTGCGGCCCGGCCCAGATATACATGAAGATCAGGGCCCAGAAGTGGATGATCGAGAGCCGGTAGGAATAGATCGGCCGCTCCGCCCGCTTCGGGACGAAGTAGTACATGATCGCGAGGAAGCCGGCGGTGAGGAAGAAGCCGACCGCGTTGTGGCCGTACCACCACTGGATCAGCGCGTCCTGCACGCCGGAGAAGATCGGGTAGGACTTGGAGCCGAAGACCGTGACCGGCAGCGCGAGGTTGTTCACGATGTGGAGCATCGCGATGGTCACGATGAAGGCGAGGTAGAACCAGTTCGCCACGAAGATGTGCGGCTCCCGGCGCTTCCAGATCGTGGCGAGGAAGACCAGCAGATAGGCGACCCAGACGATGGTGAGCCAGAGATCGGCGTACCATTCGGGCTCGGCATATTCCTTCGACTGGGTCACGCCCATCAGGTAGCCGGTGCCGGCGATGACGATGAACAGGTTGTAGCCGAGCACCACGAACCAGGGCGCGAGGTCGCCGGCGAGCCGCACCCGGCAGGTGCGCTGCACCACGTAGAGCGAGGTCCCGATCAGCACGTTGCCGCCGAAGGCGAAGATCACCGCCGAGGTGTGCAGCGGGCGCAGGCGGCCGAAGGTGGTGTATTCGAGTCCGAAATTGAGCGAGGGCGCCCAGAGCTGGAAGGCGATGATGCAGCCGACGAGGAAGCCGGCGATGCCCCAGCCCATCGCGGCGATCGCCGTCACCTTGATCGGGCCGAGATTGTAGTTGGGCTTGCCGCCGATCTCCTGCGGGACCGGCTCGGGATCGCGGGCGGCGTAGCGGCGCAGGATCGCCACGATGCCGGCCGCGCTCGCGGCGGCGAAGATCGCCGCATGCGCGCCGAAGGGCGCGTCGACGGCCTTGGCGGCCGCGACGAGGCTGACGAGGAAGCCGAGGCCGAGGGCCGCGCACAGGCCCGCCTCGCCTTCTGTCATGTACTTGCTGGATGAGGCTGAGGCCATGGCTCGCTCGTGTGGAGACGCGGGCTCTCCCGCGCTGACGAGCGCTTATCCGGCGGGTCGGCACGGCCAACCTTGATGCAGATCAACCGGCTCCGGACGGGCCGTGATGTTGCGCTGGATCAAGGCCGCGCCTCCGCGGGTCGCGCACAATCCCGTCCCGTTCAGTCGTGGCTGCGGAGATGTCCGATGACCTACGCCAGCATCATGGTGTCCCTCGATCTCGGTCCGGCCGCGGCCGCGCGCGTGCAGCTCGCCGCCGATCTCGCGCGCCGCTTCGAGGCCCGCCTGATCGGCGCGGCCGCGCGGCAGGTGACGGATCCGGTCACCGCCATGGACATCGCCGAGGCGGGCCGGATCTACGACGCCGAGAAGGAGCGCGTCCTCGACGAGCTGCGCCAGGCCCGGGACCTGTTCGAGCAGGCGGCGGGCCCCGGTCTCGACGCGGCGTGGCGGGCGGCCCTGGCGCCGGGCCTGACCTACCTCGCCGTCCAGGCCCGGGCGGCGGATCTGCTGGTGGTCGGCCGCGACGGCGATGCGGGCGCGCTCGGGGTGCCGCCGGGGCCGCTGCTGATGGAGGCGGGCCGGCCCGTCCTCGTCGTGCCGCCGGGCCTCGTCCGCCTGCGGGCGGAGCGGGCCGTCGTGGCCTGGAAGGACGCGCCGGAGGCCCGCCGGGCCGTTCTCGCCGCCCTGCCGCTGCTGCAGAAGGCGGAGGAGGTGCTGGTGCTCGGGGTGGGGCCGGAGACCGACGGGCAGGCGATCGGCGACGTCGCCGATTTCCTCGTCCGGCACGGGGTGCCTGCCACGGCGCGGATGGTGCCCGAATCCGGGGTCCGGCCGGGCGCGGCGATCCTCGCCAACGCGGCGGCGCAGCGGGCCGATCTCGTGGTGATGGGCGCCTACGGCCACAGCCGCCTGCGCGAATGGCTGTTCGGCGGCGTCACCCGCGACATCCTCCAGGCGACGAATGCCTGCTGCCTGATGAGCCATTGAGGCTCTGTTCCGGGAGCTTCCAAGCGTGAGCCGTGGCCTGCCATCCGGCCTCGGCGTCACCCGGTGACGAGTGCATGCCCTCCGTCGCGTTCCTGATCACCGTCCTCGTGCTGGAACTCACGCCGGGGCCGAACATGACCACGCTCGCCGTGCTCGCCCTGGCGCGCGGGCGCCGGGCCGGCCTCGCGATGGTGCTCGGCGTCGCGCTCGGCCTCGCCGTCCAGGCGCTCGCCGCCGGGCTCGGGGCGGGCTTCGCGGTCGCGCGCTACCCGGCGCTGTTCGGCCTCCTGCGCTGGGCGGGCGTGCTGGTTCTGGTCGGCCTTTCCGTCGAGATCTGGATCGGGCGGGACGAGGGGCCGGCCGCGGCCGCCGGCGATTCCGGGGACGGTCTGCTTCTGCGCGGCTTCCTCCTCAACCTCCTCAACCCCAAATCCTTCCTGTTCTTCCTCGCAGCGCTCCCCCGGTTCGTGCGGCCGGAGGGGCCGTCCGTCGAGATGCAGATGATCACGCTCGGCGCCGTCTACGTCCTCATCGCGACCGTGATCCATGCCGGGATCGTGCTCCTCGCCGCCCGCCTGCGGCCGTCCTTGCGCGATTCGCGCACCGCCACCCGTCTGCGAAAGGTCTCGGCGGTGCTGCTCGTGCTCGTCGCCGTGTGGCTCGCGGTCGAGACGGGGCGCTGAGGCGACGATCCGGCCCGCTGGCGCGTTCCTCCTCCATCACCGGAGGGGAAACGACCATGTCCGAGACCGACAGAACCGCCCGCGAATGGGCGCGCATCACCGCCGATGCCTACGCGGCCGGGACGCGTCCGCCGCTGACCGAGGCCATGCGCGAGGGCGTCGAGGCCCGTCTTGCCGCGGCATGGCCGGAGGGGTGCGAGGCCCTCAACGCCGCCCTCGACGCCTTCGAGGAGGAACTCGACGCCGTCGCCGGCCCGCGCGTGACCGGAATCGATCGTGCAGGAGGGCGCGTGCGCCTGGAGCATCGCTCGGAGGCCGGCCGGCCGCTGCGCGCCTTCGGCGGCCAGTAACCCCGATGCGACCGGCCTTCGACCTTGGTGGGGGGCTGCGGTCCCCGAACCGGCCCTTATACTTTTTAACGGATCGAGGGTCGGTTCGCCGCGACGGGCGCGGCGATCGGGGCGCCATCGTCGCGAGCCCCCCGCCTCCCCCCTGCGCACAGCCCGAGACAAGATCGCCCTGCGAGCGTCCCGTGTGGATCATTGTATTTTGTATGCCAGCTGGTAGGGTGATGCCATGAGCCAGCACGACGTCACGCGCGTGAAGCGCTTCGATCATCCCGGACGCGGCCGCGAACGGGCGAGACCGGTCCCGAAGGGCCGCCAAGTCGATCCACGGGCCAAGGCGGAGATCGCGGCGCTCCTCGGCGAGGCCCCGCGCCGCCGCGACCTTCTGATCGAGCATCTCCACCTGATCCAGGACACCTACGGGCAGATCAGCGCGCCCCATCTCGCGGCGCTCGCCGACGAGATGGGCCTCGCCTTCGCGGAGGTGTTCGAGACCGCGACCTTCTACGCGCATTTCGACGTGGTGAAGGAGGGCGAGGCCGCGGTCCCCGCGCTGACGGTGCGGGTCTGCGACAGCCTCACCTGCGCGATGCACGGGGCGGAGGATCTGCTCGCCGCGCTCCAGGCGGAGATCGGCGGCCAGGTGCGCGTCGTGCGCGCGCCCTGCGTCGGGCTCTGCGACCACGCGCCCGCCGCCGAGGTCGGCCACAACTTCCTGTTCGAGGCGACGCCCGAGCGCGTGAAGGCGGCGGTGGCGGCCGGCGACACCCATGCGCACATTCCGGAATACGTCGGTTACGACGCCTACCGGGCGGCGGGCGGCTACCGCACCCTGGAGCGCCTGCGCGCGGGCGACCTCACCGTCGAGGCGGTGCTGTCGATCCTCGACGACGGCGCCCTGCGGGGCCTCGGCGGGGCGGGCTTCCCGACCGGGCGCAAGTGGCGCTCGGTGCGTGGGGAGAAGGGGCCGCGCCTGATGGCGGTGAACGGCGACGAGGGCGAGCCCGGCACCTTCAAGGACCAGCTCTACCTCAACACCGATCCGCACCGCTTCCTCGAAGGCACGCTGATCGGCGCCCACGTGGTGGAGGCCGAGGACGTCTACCTCTACATCCGCGACGAATACCCGATCGCCCGCGCGATCCTGGCCCGCGAGATCGCGAAGCTGCCGCCCGGCGGGCCGCGCCTGCATCTGCGCCGCGGGGCGGGGGCCTATATCTGCGGCGAGGAATCCTCGCTGATCGAGAGCCTGGAGGGCAAGCGCGGCCTGCCGCGCCACAAGCCGCCCTTCCCGTTCCAAGTCGGCCTGTTCGGCCGCCCGACGCTGATCAACAATGTCGAGACCCTCTACTGGGTCCGCGATTTGATCGAGCGCGGGCCGGATTGGTGGAAGAGCCACGGCCGCAACGGCCGCACGGGCCTGCGCTCCTACTCGGTCTCGGGCCGGGTGCGGGAGCCGGGCGTGAAGCTCGCGCCGGCGGGCGTCACCATCCGCGAACTCATCGAGGAGTTCTGCGGCGGCATGGCCGAGGGCCACCGCTTCGCGGCCTACCTGCCGGGCGGCGCCTCGGGCGGCATCCTGCCGGCCTCCATGGACGATATCCCGCTCGATTTCGGCACCCTGGAGAAATACGGCTGCTTCATCGGCTCGGCCGCGGTGATCGTGCTCTCGGACAAGGACGACGTCCGGGGCGCCGCCCTCAACCTGATGCGGTTCTTCGAGGACGAATCCTGCGGCCAGTGCACGCCCTGCCGGGTCGGCACCCAGAAGGCCCGCATGCTGATGGAGCACGGGGTCTGGGACACCGACCTCCTCGGCGAACTCTCGCAATGCATGCGCGACGCCTCGATCTGCGGATTGGGGCAGGCGGCCTCGAACCCGCTCACCAGCGTCATCAAATACTTCCCGGACCTCTTCCCGACCCCGCGGCCCATGGCGGCCGAGTAGGGCGGACGGGTTCGGACGGGGAAGCGATCCATGAGCAGCGGCACCCAGAACAGCAATCCGGCCGGCAGCGACCCGCTCGCGACCGGTCCCGCCGCCCCGCAGGATGCCGGCGGTGCCGGCACGAGGCCTGAGGCCGGCGGCGCCTATTCGCAGGGCGCCAAGGCCGGGGGACAGGCCGGCCCGGCCCCGAGCGGCACCATGGCCCTGCGGGACCTTCCGGCCGGCATCCCGGGGGTGATCTTCGAACTCGACGGCCAGCCGGTCGAGGCCCGGCCGGGCGAGACGCTCTGGGCCGTGTCCCAGCGCCTCGGCACCCACATCCCGCATCTCTGCCACAAGCCGGCGCCCGGCTACCGGCCGGACGGCAATTGCCGCGCCTGCATGGTCGAGATCGAGGGCGAGCGCGTGCTCGCGGCCTCCTGCAAGCGCGTGCCGGCCGTCGGCATGAAGGTGAAGACCCAGAGCGACCGGGCGGTGAAGGCCCGTGCCATGGTGATGGAACTCCTCGTCGCCGACCAGCCGGCGCGCGAGACCTCCCACGATCCGGATTCGCATTTCTGGACCCAGGCGGATGGGGTCGGCATCGCCGAGAGCCGCTTCCCGTCCGAGGCGCGCTGGCAGCCGGACGTCAGCCACCCGGCCATGCGGGTGAACCTCGACGCCTGCATCCAGTGCAACCTCTGCGTCCGGGCCTGCCGCGAGGTCCAGGTCAACGACGTGATCGGCATGGCCTACCGCAATGCCGACGCCAAGGTCGTGTTCGACTTCGACGACCCGATGGGCCAATCGACCTGCGTGGCCTGCGGCGAATGCGTCCAGGCCTGCCCGACCGGCGCCCTGATGCCGTCGGCCTATCTGAACGATGCGCAGGAGCGCGTGGTCTATCCGGACCGCTCGGTGGATTCGCTCTGCCCCTATTGCGGCGTCGGCTGCCAGGTCTCCTACAAGGTCAAGGACGACCGCATCGTCTACGCCGAGGGCAAGGACGGCCCGGCCAACCACAACCGGCTCTGCGTGAAGGGCCGCTTCGGCTTCGACTACGTCCACCATCCCCACCGGCTGACGGCGCCCCTGATCCGGCTCGACACCGTGCCGAAGGACGCCAACGATCAGGTCGATCCGGCCAATCCCTGGACGCATTTCCGCGAAGCGACCTGGGAGGAGGCGCTGGAGCGTGCCGCGGGCGGCCTCGTGCGCGTCCGCGACGCCCACGGGCCCCGCGCGCTCGCCGGCTTCGGCTCGGCCAAGGGCTCGAACGAGGAAGCCTACCTGTTCCAGAAGCTGGTGCGGCTCGGCTTCGGCTCGAACAACGTCGACCATTGCACGCGCCTGTGCCACGCCTCCTCGGTGGCGGCGCTGATGGAGGGGCTGAACTCGGGCGCCGTCTCGGCCCCGTTCTCGGCCGCCCTCGACGCCGAGGTGATCGTCGTCATCGGGGCGAACCCGACGGTGAACCACCCGGTCGCCGCCACCTTCATCAAGAACGCCGTCAAGGAGCGCGGCGCCAAGCTCATCATCATGGATCCGCGCCGGCAGGTCCTGTCGCGCCACGCCTACCGGCACCTCGCCTTCAAGCCGGGCACCGACGTGGCGATGCTGAACGCGATGCTGAACGTGATCGTGGAGGAGGGCCTCACCGATCAGCAATACATCGCCGGCTACACCGAGAATTTCGACGCGCTGAAGGAGCGCATCCGCGAGTTCACGCCCGAGGCGATGGCGCGGGTCTGCGGCATCCCGGCCGAGACCCTGCGCGAGGTGGCGCGCCTCTACGCGCGGTCCAAGGCCTCGATCATCTTCTGGGGCATGGGGGTGAGCCAGCACGTCCACGGCACGGACAATTCCCGCTGCCTGATCGCGCTCGCCCTCACCACCGGCCAGATCGGCCGGGCGGGCACCGGGCTGCATCCCCTGCGCGGCCAGAACAACGTGCAGGGCGCCTCCGATGCGGGCCTGATCCCGATGGTCTATCCCGATTACCAGTCGGTCGAGAAGGCGGCCGTGCGGGAGCTGTTCGAGAACTTCTGGGGCCAGTCCCTCGACCCCAAGCAGGGCCTGACCGTCGTCGAGATCATGAAGGCGATCCATGCCGGGCAGATCCGCGGCATGTATGTCGAGGGCGAGAACCCGGCGATGTCGGATCCCGACCTCAACCATGCCCGCGGCGCGCTCGCCATGCTCGACCATCTGGTCGTGCAGGACCTGTTCCTGACCGAGACGGCCTTCCACGCCGACGTGGTGCTGCCCGCCTCGGCCTTCGCCGAGAAGGCCGGCACCTTCACCAACACCGACCGGCGGGTGCAGATGGCCCGGCCCGTGGTGCCCCCGCCGGGCGACGCGCGCCAGGATTGGTGGATCATCCAGGAGATGGCCCGCCGCATGGGGCTCGCCTGGGATTACCGCGGTCCGGCCGACGTCTTCGCCGAGATGGCGCAGGTGATGCCCTCCCTCAAGAACATCACCTGGGAGCGCGTGGAGCGCGAGGGGGCCGTGACCTACCCGGTCGACGCGCCCGACCAGCCCGGCAACGAGATCATCTTCTACGCCGGCTTCCCGACCGAGAGCGGACGGGCGAAGATCGTGCCCGCCGCGATCGTGCCGCCCGACGAGGTGCCCGACACCGAGTTCCCGATGGTCCTCTCCACGGGCCGCGTGCTGGAGCACTGGCATACCGGTTCGATGACCCGGCGGGCGGGCGTGCTCGACGCGATCGAGCCCGAGGCGGTGGCCTTCATGGCGCCGCGCGAACTCGGCCGCTTGGGCCTCGTCCCCGGCGACGCGATCCGGCTGGAGACGCGGCGCGGTGCGGTGGAGGTCAAGGTCCGCTCCGACCGGGACGTGCCGGACGGCATGGTCTTCATGCCCTTCTGCTACGCCGAGGCCGCGGCGAACCTCCTCACCAACCCGGCCCTCGACCCGATGGGCAAGATCCCGGAATTCAAGTTCTGCGCGGCCCGCGTGGTGCCGATCGGCGCCGCGTCGATCGCGGCGGAGTGATGGGGCTCCGGACGATCGGTTCGGAAGGGCGGGTCATCCGGTTTCCGGGTGACCCGCTTCGGAAACCGGAAGTCATACGGTTTCCGGATGATCGCTTCGCGATGCGGAAACCGGCCTCGCTCAGGCGCCGCGCGGGCTCGTGATACGGTTTCCGAAAGTGATCTTCCGAAAACCGTATCACGCGCAAGCCCTGATCGGCGTGGCGTTCATGGAACCCGCGACACGCCTCGGCTGAGCTGCTTGCAAAGCAAGCCTCTGGCCGGCTCGCTCCCCGGAGGATTGATCCCAAAACCCTGGAGCAGCGCCCGAGCCCATTGCGATCGGGCGCTGCTCCAGGGTCTTTGATTTTGCCGCATGTCCTGCGACGAACCGGAATCCGCTTCGTCGGACAAGGCTCCGGAGCCTTGGATCCGCCTTGCGGGGTGCTTCGAGGGCCGTTTGCGCCACCCCTGTTCGAGGAGTGTTGCGGGCGCCACCGGCCCGTCGAGCAATGCGGCATGCGGGGTTGGTTCGTTGCGCGAGATGTCCCGATGCCCATCAGGGCCGGGCGCGGCGCGGCGCGCACCGTCCAGGTGCAGCTCATCGCCCGGTCCCGAGCCCCGGGCCGAACAGGGGGAGCCTCGACGGCCACCCGCCGGGATCGCGGGGGCCGCAGCCGGGCGCGGCCGTCCGGCCCTATTGCGGGCCGCGGGCGCGCGCCTCGAAGGCCTCCGCCATCGTGTCGTCGTAGCGGCCGAGCGATTCCAGATGCTCGGCGCGGCGGGTCTGCTCCTCGCGGTCGCTGCCGCCGCTCAGGTCCGCGGACAGGCGGGCCATCGCCGCCTCGCGCCGGTGGCGCTCGGCCTGCTCGCGGAAGAAGGCGGCCTGCTGCCCGGCCGTGGCGGCGTACTCGTTCGCGTAGGAAACCCCGTCGTCCTTCGCTGCCATCGCGATCCTCTCTGCCCCAGGGCGCTGTCCTCCCGCACCACCCCCATCCCGGTAAACGTGATCGGACGGGTTCGGTCCGGCTCTTCGAAGACAAAGCTTAGGGCGGCGCACGGCCGGATCCAACTGCGCGTCAGGGAGACTGCGCCGCCGCGTAGGCCATGACGCCCATGAGCGAGCCGACATCGCGGTAGCGGTCGCCGCGGGTCGTCATCATGGCCTCGAACTTGTCGTGCACCTGGGCCACGCTCAGGCTGCGGGCCTTCCGGCGGCCGACACGCTCGTAGAAGATCGGCTTGTTGGCCTTGGCGGGCTTGGGCAGCAGGGCCGCGGCCTCGGCCTTGGGCTCCTCCACCACCTTCGCCATGAAGCGCTCGGCGTCGTCGGGGCCGAGGAAGTGCGCGAGGTAAGTCTCGCCCAGGGTGAGGGTGCGGCCGATCCGGGCCGCGATGCGGGCGCTGTCGCGCTTGAGCATCTCGCCGGCGAGGATCGCCGAGAGGGCCGGGTCGCGGCGCAGGTCGAGGATGCGGGCGCGCTCGGCGCCATCGGCCACGGCATTGTCCTCGCCGATCAGCGCGGCCTCGCGGGCGTAGCCGTGCAGGGCGCCGAACTCGCGCATCACCTGCAGCCAGGTCCGCTCGATGAACTGGTAGAGGCCGGTGGCCGAGGAGGTGCGCGCCTGGACCTCGGTGAGGAAGCTCGATTCCTTGTCGGCGACGGCCATCAGCAGGACCGGGTCCATGCCGACCTTGTAGGCCGCCTTGACGATCGTCTGCACGATGTGGCGGCGCACCTTCATCGGGCCGAAAGTCAGGATCTCGTTCGGATCGCCGCCGAGCGTCGCCGAGAGCAGGTCGTCGTAGGAGACGCGGTCCACGCCCTCCGAGCCGAGCGCGGTGTCGAGGTCGTGCACCGGCATGCGCAGGGGCGCCTCCTTGGGCTGGGCCTGCACGGGGTGGTGCTCCTGCACGCGGGGTTTGGGCATCACCAGGAGGTCGGCCATCAGGGCCACCGAGGGCCGGCTGGCGGTCAGGTCGGGGCCGTAATGGTGCAGCAGGCTGCCCAGCCCCGCGGCGAGGCAGGCGGCGGTCAGCGCGGTGCGGGCGAGCACCGGGACGCCGCCGCGCTGAGCGCGACCCCGTCCGCAGACGGTCAGAGCGTCCCGGGAGCCGGCGGGCGCCCAACGAACGGCCTGAGCCGACGGACCGATCGCGCGATGCTGCATGAAGGATCATCCCCGAGCTTCCGAGTCGACTGTGTCCGACCCGTTTCGGCCAAGAAGCCGGGGAGTTGTGGCGATAACACGGCAGTGCTCGCAGGATGCGCTGGCCACATCGCGGTCAAGCTTCGCCGTTCCACGGCGACTATCGCCGGTGCGAATGGCCAAGCTTGACTTGGATCGACCGGTCGAAGCGGGGCCTTATGCGTGCTGCACTGCAACCTGGGCCGCGGCGCGGTGGAATCCCCTCAGCGATTCGCGGTCGGAGCGGCGCGGTCGCGATCGCGCTTGTTGGCCTGGTGGCGGCCGATCGCGCAGCCGGCGGCCGCTCCGGCCAGGCCGTGCTTGCCGGCGTAATGGCCGGCGACGCCGCCGACGATCGCGCCCTTGATGCAGCCCTTCGCCTCCGCCGCGCCGCCTGCGGCCAGGAGTCCGGCCGCGGCGGTCGCGGCGATCAGGAGTGTCTTCATCGGATCGTCCTCCGGCGGCCCGCCGGGCCGCTCTCCGGCGACCGGAACGGCCGCGCTGCAAGGAACCCCCGCCCCGGTGATCCGGTTCCGGCCGGCGCACGCTCGCCCGCGCCGGCCGGGCAGCGTTCAGAGCTTCACGACGAGCTTGCCGAAGTTGCGGCCCTTGAGCAGGCCGATGAAGGCCTCGGGCGCCTGCTCCAGGCCCTCGACGATGTCCTCGCGGTAGCGGATGCGGCCTTCGCGCAGCCAGCCCGCCACGTCGCGCAGGAAGTCCGGCTCCTGCTCGGCGAAGTCCCAGACGATGAAGCCGCGGAAGGTGAGCCGCTTGCTCAGGGTGGCGCGCATCAGGGCGGGCACCCGGTCGGGGCCCGGGGGCAGCTCCGTCATGTTGTAGTTCGCCACGAGCCCGCAGACCGGAATGCGGGCGAAGTCGTTGAGGAGCGGCAGCACCGCATCGAACACCGCGCCGCCGACATTCTCGAAATAGACGTCGATGCCCTGCGGGCAGGCCTCCGCCAGAGCCGTGGGCAGATCGTCGCCGCGATGGTCGACGGCCGCGTCGAAGCCCAGCTCCTCGGTGAGATGGCGGCACTTGTCCGCCCCGCCCGCGATGCCGACCGTCCGCGCGCCCTTGAGCTTGGCGATCTGTCCGACCAGGGAGCCCACCGGCCCGGTCGCGGCGGCGACCACCACGGTCTCGCCGGGCTTGGGCGCCCCGATGGTCAGGAGGCCCGTATAGGCCGTCATCCCGGGCATGCCGAGCACGCCGAGCGCCGTCGTCACCGGGGCGACGGCGGGATCGAGCTTGCGCAGGCCCTGGCCGTTCGACACCGCGAAATCCTGCCAGCCGCCATAGGCGAGCACGAGGTCGCCCTCCGCGAAGCCGGGATGATGGGAGGCGACCACCTCGGAGACGGTGCCGCCCACCATCACGTCGTTGATCTCGACCGGCTTGGCGTAGGACTTCGCCGCACTCATCCGGCCGCGCATGTAGGGATCGAGCGAGAGGTAGCGGTTGCGCAGCAGCACCTCGCCGTCGCGCGCCACCGGGACGGTGCTCCGCTCCAGCCGGAAATGCGCCGGGGTCGGCTCGCCGTGGGGGCGGGATGCGAGGACGATGCGGCGGTTGGTGTCGGACATGCGCGGTCTCCCTGACAGGTCGGTTCGGGCCATGCCGGTTCGGCCGGCCGGGACGGCGGCGCCGCGGCCCGGTGGCGCCGCTTGCCGCGGCGCCCGGCTCCGCCTGCGGCGCTTGGCTTGCCTGCGGCGCTTCGGCTCGCCTGCGGCGCTCGGCCATGCCTGCGGCGCTCGGCCATGCCTGCGGCACTTGGCGCGCTGATGGCAAGCGTCAATGACGGGGCGGGGCGTCGCCGACGCGGCCACGCAGCCCGGGTGCCGCAAGGTTCACGGCCTGCTCGCGGCTTCTCATCCCGGGCATGATCACGAAATGTGCGGTTCGGCACCAAAGCCTGGAAGTCGTTCTTGCCAGCTTACGGAGCCGTTCCATGTGAATGGCACTGCAAGCACGGATGCGGTGCCGGATCACGGGGCTGGGTGGCTGAGAAGATCGGACCGCCCCCTGCGTTATCGGAATGACGTTCCTGATGAGGCGGGGGCGAATGCGGTCACGCGGCCGGCCGGAACTTGAGACGGTGCGACATCCTCACGATCGGAGCGACTGACATGACGATGACCTATCTGGCCGCCGGCTTCGGCGCGCTGATGATCGCCGCGGCAGCCGGCATCTCGGGCGCGTCCGCGGCCCCGGCCATGCCGGCCCCGGGCCTCGTCGAGGGTTACGGGACGGGCGAGCCCGCCGCCTATCGGCGCCATCACCGCCGCTACCGCCACGATCACCGCCAGCGTGACCTGCATCGCCGCAACCGGGCGTGGCGCAACAACATGATCCACGGCGATCCGAACGCCCGCAACCCGTCGCGGCCGGGGTATCAGCAGCAGCGCGGCAATACCTCCGGCGGCCCGCGCTTCTGACCGGCCTCCGTCCGGGGTGGGGTGGAGGGCATCGACCGGATGCCCTCCCGTCCTATCTCCCCGGGTGATCCGAACTTCGCGAGGTCGACGATGGTTCTGAACGCCATGATGCAGGCGGCGCTGGCCACGGCCGTGATCGCCGCCCCGGCCGGCGCCGCGCCGCTCGACCGTCACCGCTGGACGTCGCGGGTTCTGGTGATCGCGGCCGATGCCGGGGATTCGCGGGTGCTGCGCCAGCGCCGCATCGTGGAGGAGGCCCGCGCCGGCCTGCGGGAGCGGGATCTCGTCGTGGTCGAGGCCATCGGGCGGGACGCCGAGGCCATGGCCGTCCGGCGCAGCCTGTCGCTGCCGGCGGATGGTTTCCGGACCGTCCTCGTCGGCAAGGATGGCGGCGCCAAGCTCGCGTCCGAGGAGCCGATCGCCGCGGACACGCTGTTCGCCACGATCGACGCGATGCCCATGCGCCGCGACGAGGCCGCGCAGCGCAGGGCACGGTGAACGGGGCCGCCCGGGCCGCCCCGCCGGGATGCCGTCAGTAGCAGCGGGTCACGAGCACGCGCTGGTAGCCGTAGGGCGTCCAGCGCACGCGCGGCACTTGGTAGCAGCCGCCGTCGCCGTAATAGTCGCCGTAGCCGTAGCCGGCCGGATAGTAGCCGCCGTAATAGCCGCCATAGCCGTAATACGGATAGGTCGAGGCCGCTGCGAGCCCGAGACCCAGGCCGAGGCCGAGACCCGCCGCGCCGTAACCCCAGCCCCCGCGATAGCCCCAGCCGCCGCCGCGCCAGCCATAGCCACCACCGCGCCAGCCCGCGCCGCGCCAACCATAGCCGCCCGCGAAGCCCGGACGGCCGAAGCCGCCGCCGCGGAAGCCCCCGCCGAAGGCGCCGCCCCGGAAGCCGCCCCCGGCGAAACCACCGCGGAATCCGCCTCCGCCGAAGCCGCCGCCGCGGAACCCGCCACCCCCGAAGCCGCCGCCCCGGAATCCGCCGCCGCCGAAGCCGCCCCGCGCTTCCGCCATCGTGGGCACCAGCAGGAGCGCACCGACCATGGCCGCGGACGCCACCATCACCCGTTTCATGTCGCCATCTCCGAGTACGAGATCCCCCTGGGACAAGAACGCGGTCGGAGCGGTTTCGGTCCGCACTGCACAGGAACTTGATCGCGTGCTACCGAGCGTCGCCAAGCATGACCGTCGGTTCGCGCGAGCACGACCGGCGGCCGATACCGACAGGGCAGGGGACATGATGGGGCGCAACGGCTGCCTGCGGGCCGCTCTCGGATGCCTGATGCTGGTCTGGGCCGCGGCCGCCGCGGCCGCCCCGGGGCCTTGCGAGCCGGTGACGCACGAGGGCGAACGCTTCGTCGCCTGCACGGTCGACCTGCGCCGGGCGCGGGTGAAGCTGTTCTGGCGCGGCGCCGACGGGCTGCCCTACGGCTCCCTCGGCCGGCTCGCCTCCGCCCAGGGCCAGCGCCTCTCCTTCGCGATGAATGCCGGCATGTACGATCCGGATCTCGCGCCGGTCGGGCTCTACGTGGAGGACGGCCGCGAGGTGAAGGCGGCCAACACCGCGAACGGTCCCGGCAACTTCCATCTCAAGCCGAACGGCATCTTCTACGTCAGCGGCGACAAGGCCGGGGTGCTGGAGACGAGCCGCTACCTGCGGGCCCGGGTGAAGGCGGATTACGCCACGCAATCGGGCCCGATGCTGGTGATCGGCGGGCGCATCCACCCGAAGATCTCGACCAACGGCCCCTCGCTCAAGATCCGCAACGGCGTCGGCGTGAAGCCGGACGGGCACACGGCGGTCTTCGCCATCTCGGAGGCGCCGGTGACCTTCGGGGCCTTCGCGCGGCTGTTCAAGGACGGCCTGAACTGCCCGAACGCGCTGTTCCTCGACGGCAGCGTGTCGAGCCTCTACGCCCCCGCCCTCAACCGCTCGGACCTGAGCCGGCCCCTGGGGCCCCTCGTCGGCGCGGTTCCCCGCTGAGGCCCCGGTTTCCTTCTCCCACCCGATGCTCTACCTGGAGCCGCGATGAACCCGACCGCGCTCTATGCCGGATCCTTCGATCCGGTGACCAACGGCCACGTGGACGTGATCCGGCAGGCCTGCCGCCTCGTCGGGCGGCTCGTCATCGCCATCGGCGTCCATCCGGGCAAGACGCCGCTCTTCTCGGCCGAGGAGCGGGCGGAACTCCTGCGCGCCACCTGCGGCCCCGTCGCCGCCGCCGAGGGAGCGGCGCTCGAGGTCGTCACCTTCGACGATCTCGCCGTCTCGGCCGCGCGCCGGGTGGGGGCGAGCCTGTTCATCCGCGGCCTGCGCGACGGGACCGATCTCGATTACGAGATGCAGCTCGCCGGCATGAACGGCGCCATGGCCCCCGAGGTGCAGACCGTGTTCCTGCCCGCCTCCACGGGCGTGCGCCCGATCACCGCCACGCTGGTCCGCCAGATCGCCGCCATGGGCGGCGACGTGCGCCCCTTCGTGCCCGGCCTCGTTGCCGAGCGCCTGACGGCCCGTTTCGCCAAGCCCTGACGGGCCCGACCTCTCATCCGACCGAGAAGGACCTTTCCGATGACCCGCTGGCTCGTCGCCCTGGTGTTCACCGTCGCGGCCGCCTTCGGCGCCGCCGCGGCGCCGGACGCCAACACCGTCTATCTCGACACCAAGGACGGTCGCATCACCATCCAGCTGCGGCCCGACCTCGCGCCCAAGCACGCCGAGCAGATCAAGACGCTGGTCCGCCAAGGCTTCTACAACGGCGTGCCCTTCCACCGGGTGATCGACGGCTTCATGGCCCAGACCGGCGATCCGACCGGCACCGGCACCGGCAAGTCGAAGCTGCCCGATCTGAAGGCGGAGTTCACGCCGACCCCGTTCAAGCGCGGCACGGTGGGCATGGCGCGGTCGCAGGACCCGAACTCGGCGAACTCGCAGTTCTTCATCTGCTTCGGCGACGCCTCCTTCCTCAACAACCAGTACACGGTGGTGGGCGAGGTCACGGCGGGCATGAACGTCGTCGACAAGATCAAGAAGGGGTCGAGCAGCCAGAACGGCGCCGTGCCGAACCCCGACAAGATCGTGACCATGACGCTCGCCCAGGATGGCCGCTAAGCGCGGGCTCGCTCCCGCGATCCTCGCGGCGGCCCTCGTCGGAGCGGCGCCAGCCAGGGCGCAGTTCGACGACGAGTTCGGGGATCCGCCGGTCCTGTCGCTGCCGACGACCCTGCGGGCGACCGTGCGGGTGCCCGTCGACCGCGCCCGCCTCGTCTCGCCGGCCGACACGCTGGTCGAACTCTATCCGGCGCTCGCCGCCTGCTGGACCCCGCCCGCGGGACTCGGGCGGGCCCAGCTCACCCTGCGGCTCAGCCTCACGAGCGACGGGCGCCTGCAGGGGACCCCGCGCGTTACCTATGCCAGCGTGCCCGCCGAGCGGCGCGGCGCGCTCGTTTCCGCCACGCTCGACGCCCTGCGCGCCTGCACGCCCGTGCCGGTGACGGCGGGGCTCGGTGGTGCCATTGCGGGGCGGCCCATCGCCCTGCGATTCGTGTATTCCGGACCAAAGGAGACCCGGCATGAGTGATCAGAACACCCTCGTGATGGAGACGACGAAGGGCCGCGTCGTGATCCAGCTTCGCCCCGACCTCGCCCCCGGCCACGTGGAGCGGATCCGCACCCTCTCGGAGCAAGGCTTCTACGACGGCGTGCCGTTCCACCGGGTGATCGACGGCTTCATGGCCCAGACCGGCGACCCGACCGGCACCGGCACCGGCGGCTCGGACCTGCCCGACCTGAAGGCGGAGTTCAACGCGGAGCCACACGTGCGCGGCACCTGCTCGATGGCCCGCACCAGCTTCCCGCACTCGGCGAACTCGCAGTTCTTCATCTGCTTCGCCGATGCCCGCTTCCTCGACCGCCAGTACACGGTGTGGGGGAAGGTCACCGAGGGCATGGAGATCGTCGATCAGATCAAGCGCGGCGAGCCCGTGCGCGATCCCGACAAGATCGTGTCCATGCGCGTCCAGGCCGCCTGAGGCGAGCCTCGCCCCTCTCCCACCCGGGAGAGGGGTTCTCCGATCCCATCATTTCCCGGCGTGTCCGCGAGCCGAAGCGGCGAATCCGCTCGCCCGGACGGGGGATGTCCCGAGCCCGTATCCCTATTGCAGGGTCGGCTCGGAGCCCGATCCGCGCACCAGCTCCATCTCGGTGACGGCGATCAGCACCTCGGCGCGGGTCTTCAGGTCGGCCGCCTCCAGCATCGCCTGTTTCTCGCGCGCGCCGAACGGGCTCATCATGCAGAGCGCGTTCACCAGCGCCTCGTTCGGCGCCTCCTCGATCCCGGCCCAGTCGACCTTGAGGTCGTTGGCCTCCACGAAATCCTTGAGCGCGCGCAGGACCCCCGCCCGGTCGACCGCCTCCTCGCCCGCCCGAGCCTGGAAATCCGCCGCGAACGGATCGAAGGTCACGCGGCACAGCCGGTAGGGCGTCGTGGTCGAGATCTCCTCCTCGATTCGGAAGCGGGCGATCCCGGTGAGCGAGATCAGGTAGCGCCCGTCCCCCGTCTCGGCGAACTGCGTGATGCGGCCGGCGCAGCCGACGCGGTAGAGCTTCGGCGCCAGCGAATGCTCGCTCGTCTCCGGATCCGGCTGGATCATGCCGATCACCCGCTCCGCGCGCAGCGCGTCGTCGACCATCGCGAGGTAGCGCGGCTCGAAGATGTTGAGCGGCATCTGGCCGCGCGGCAGCAGCAATGCGCCCGGCAGGGGAAAGACCGGAATCACGCCCGGGCAGTCAGCCGGGCCCCTGTAGGCCACGTTCATGCTCATCGCGCCGCTCCCGCCCCTGTCGCGGCCTGAAGGGCGCCCGCGGGCGCCCCGTCCGGCTCATCCCCTACGAGAACATCAGCGACGACAGTTTGCGCCGGCCCCGGATCGTCATCGGGTCCATCGGACCCCAGGCCTCGAAGAACTGCAGCAGCTGCTTGCGGGCGGCGTCCTCGTTCCAGGTCCGGTCCCGCCGCACGATCTCGATCAGGTGATTGACCGCGTCCTCCTGACGGCCCCGGGCGTTGAGCCCGAGCGCGAGGTCGAAACGCGCCTGATGGTCGGAGGGATCCGCCTCGATCCGGCGTTGCAGCGCGCCGAGATCGCCCAGCGAGGCGGCCTGCTCGGCAAGCTCGATCGCCGCGCGCACGCTCGCGATGGCCGGGTTCTTGGCGGCTTCGGGGGGCGCCGAATCGAGGAACTGGCGGGCGCCCTCGACGTCGCCCCGGTCGAGGACGAGCTTGGCGAGGGCCGCGATCGCCCCCGCATGGCCGGGCTCCTGGGCCAGGATCGCGCTGTAGATCTCGGCGGCGGCCTCGGCGTCGCCCTCCGCGGCGACCGCCTCGGCCTCGGCCATCAGATCCTCGACCGCGGTCGGGCCGAGGGGGCCGACGAGGCGCTCGATGAAGCCCTTGACCTGGCCCTCGGGCAGGGCGCCCATGAAGCCGTCGACGGGCTGGCCGCGCTGGAAGGCGATCACCGCCGGGATCGACTGGATGCCGAGCTGGCCGGCGATCTGGGGATGCTCGTCGATGTTCATCTTGACGAGCTTCACCTTGCCGCCGGCGTTCCTGACGGCCTTTTCCAGGATCGGCGTGAGCTGCTTGCACGGGCCGCACCAGGGCGCCCAGAAATCGACCAGCACGGGCTGCTGCATCGACTCCTGCATCACGTCCTGGCGGAAGCCGTTCGTGGTGGTGTCCTTGATCAGGGCATCCGCGGGCGTTGGGCCGGCCGCGGGGGTGTCGGTGAGCATGAAGACCTCGGGGAAACGACGGGCGTTTCGGCGACGCTGAACTGTCCGGGAAGACATGGGGTCGCGCCGCCAGCCTGACTAGTGCGCCCGCACTGCGACCGCCAAGCGAAATCCGCCAAGCGAAATCCGCCAAGCCTCGGAATCCGCCGAGCCTCGAAATCCGCATGCTTCCGCGCGGGCCCGCGGTCCCGGCCTGCGAAAGCTTGCCTCGCCGGCCCGGCCCGCGTACGCGCCTCCCCATGCGCACGCTGATCGACCTCGTCCGCGTGATGCGTCCGCAGGACCGGCGGCGCATCATCCTGATCGCCCTCGGCCTCGCCGTCGCGGGCCTGTTCGAGATCGTGGGCGTCGCCTCGGTGGTGCCGTTCCTCACCCTGGTGGGGGATCCGGCGGCGGCCTCCCGCATCCCGGTGGTGGGGCCGATCCGCGCCGCCCTCGGCCTCGCGGACGACCGCAGCTTCCTGTTGGCGACGGGCTTCGCCGCGCTCGCCGCGATCCTCACCACCAGCGTGGTCAATGCGGGGCTCACCTACGCGCAGCTCCTGTTCGCGCATCTCACCGGCTACGGCTTCGCGCGCCGGCTGCTCGCCCGCTACGTGACCCGCGACCGCCTGTTCTTCGCCCGCACCAACAGCGCGGAACTCGCCAAGAACGTGCTGAGCGAGACCGACCGGCTCGTGGTCGGGGTGCTGACGCCGAGCCTCGTCATGGCCTCGCGCTCGGTCTCGGCGGCGGCCGTCGCGCTCTTCCTCGTCGTCTACGCGCCCACCCTGGCGCTGATCCTCGGCGGCGGCTTCGGCAGCCTCTATGTCGGGCTCTACCTCCTGGTGCGGGCCCGGCTCGCCCGGCTCGGCGCCCGCGCCACCGCCGACAACGAGATGCGCTTCCGGGTGGTCCAGGAGACCTTCGGAGCGCTGACCGAATTGTCGCTCTACGGCCGGCTCCCTCCCTTCGTGAGGCGCTTCGACGCCCCCGCCCGCGCCTATGCGCGCGCCACCGCGGCGAGCCTGCTCACGGGGCAGGTGCCGCGCTTCGTCATCGAGGCGATCGCCTTCGGCGGGGTGATCGTGGTGGTGCTGTTCGCCCTCGCGCACGGGCTCGACACGGCCGGGCTGCTGCCGCTCCTCGGGCTGTTCGCCTTCGCCGGCTACCGCATGCTCCCGGCCTTCCAGAACATCTTCAACTCGGTCGCCCTGCTGCGCTTCTACCTGCCGGCGGTCGGCCAGCTCGTGGCCGAGCTCGCCCACGAGGAGCCGCTGCCGACGCGTCCGGCCGAGCGCCTGCCCTTCCGGGAGGCGATCCGCTTCGAGGGCGTCTCCTTCGCCTACGAGCCGGGGCGCCCGACCCTGCGCGGCATCGACCTCGTCATCGGCGCGAACACCACGGTGGGCCTCGTCGGCCGGACCGGATCCGGCAAGTCGACCCTGGTCGGCCTGCTCCTCGGGCTCCTCGCCCCCGGGGAAGGGACGATCCGGATCGACGGCGTGCCCCTCGATCCCCGCACGCTGCCGGCGTGGCAGAACCGGATCGGCTACGTGCCGCAGGACATCTTCCTCATCGACGGCAGCATCGCGCAGAACATCGCCCTCGGCATCGAGGAGCCGGATGCCGCCGCCGTCGAGCGGGCCGCCCGGCTCGCCGGCCTGCACGGTTTCGTGGCGACGCTGCCGGCGGGCTACGCCACCGGCGTGGGCGAGCGCGGGGCGCGCCTCTCGGGCGGCCAGCGCCAGCGCATCGGCATCGCCCGGGCGCTCTATCACGACCCCGACGTGATCGTGTTCGACGAGGCCACCTCCGCCCTCGACGGCGAGACCGAGGCCGCCGTGATGGCCGCCCTCTCCGCCCTGTCGGGCAGCCGCACCGTGGTGATGATCGCCCACCGGCTCACCAGCCTCGCCGGGGCCGATGTCGTTCACGTTCTCGACGGGGGGCGGGTCGCCGCCTCGGGCCCGCCGGCCCTCGTGCTGCCCGGGGCCGGCCTCGCCGCCACAGCGTGACGTGCGAGCCCCGGAAATCATCCCGGACCTCCTATTTCACAGTAAAAATATGTATGATCGACTATATCTCGACGCCATGTCGGATTTAGGCTAGGCGTGCTCGCGGAGCGGGGCATCGCGTCCCTGCGTCACCTCTGTCGCCCGGGAGATTCGACATGGCCGATGCTGCCACCACCGCCCTGGATACCGGCCGCAAGCCCGGCCACGGCCGCGTCTTCGGTTCGATCACCGAGACCATCGGCAACACGCCGCTCGTGCGCCTCAACCGCCTGCCCCAGGAGCGCGGCATCGAGGCCGAGATCCTGCTGAAGCTCGAATTCTTCAACCCGATCGCCTCCGTGAAGGACCGCATCGGCGTCAACATGATCGACTCCCTGGAGGCCTCCGGCGTCCTGAAGCCGGGCGGCACCCTGGTCGAGCCGACCTCGGGCAACACCGGCATCGCGCTCGCCTTCGTGGCGGCCGCCCGCGGCTATCGGCTGATCCTCGTCATGCCCGAGACGATGTCGATCGAGCGCCGCAAGATGCTGGCCTTCCTCGGCGCCGAACTCGTGCTCACCCCCGGCCCGCAGGGCATGAAGGGCGCCGTCGCCAAAGCCGAGGAACTCTTGAAGGAGATCCCGGGCTCGGTGATGCCCCAGCAGTTCAACAACCCGGCGAACCCGGAGATCCACCGCAAGACCACCGCGGAGGAGATCTGGAACGACACCCAGGGCCAGCTCGACGCCTTCGTGGCCGGCGTCGGCACCGGCGGCACCATCACGGGCGTCGGCCAGGTGCTGAAGCCGCGCCTGCCGCACCTGCGCGTGATCGCCGTGGAACCGGAGGATTCCCCGGTCCTGTCCGGCGGCAATCCCGGCCCGCACAAGATCCAGGGCATCGGCGCGGGCTTCGTGCCCAACGTCCTCGACCGCGGCGTGATCGACGAGGTGGTCACCGTCTCGAACCAGACCGCCTTCGAGACCGCCCGCCTGCTCTCGCGGCTGGAGGGCATCCCGGGCGGCATCTCCACGGGCGGCAACGTGGCGGCGGCTCTCGAGATCGCCGCGCGCCCCGAATTCAAGGGCAAGCGGATCGTCACCGTCGCCTGCTCCTTCGCCGAGCGCTACATCTCGTCGGCGCTGTTCGACGGCATCTGAGCCGGGCCGGCCCGGGCCTCCCGCTGGGGAGGCCCGGGTCCCGGACCGGTGCTCAGGCGACCAGCTCGGGCTTGCCGGTGCAGTCCGGCACCGCGCGCCGGAACAGGGCGGCGCAGCGCGATTCCCGATGCACGCTCAGGATCGAGGCCCGGTCGATATCCGGGTTCTCGTCCAGGATGCGGCGGACATCCTCCACCAACTGCCCGTAGCGGGCCGGATCGTAGCCGCTCTCCAGCGGGCTCACCGCGATATAGGCCTCGACCACCAGAACCTTCTCGGATGCCTCGCGCGTGACCTCCGCCGCGATCCAGGCGGATTTCACGAGTCGATTCGGCATGACCATGGCGCACCTCCAGATTGCTGGGCCGCTCTCCCGACGGCTTGTGTGCGGCCAGACTGCGACAAGCCGGATCGGGATGAAAGAGGGCTTGGCATCGTTTCGCTGCATTTTCGTTGCGGCAGCGCAATGCGCGCCATCGACCTTGGCCCCGGGCGGACCGCAACCTCATCCCGCGCCCGGAGTTGACTGCTGACATTCGCGGCCAGCATGAGGCATTCGATCATGGCGAAGACGGATCAGGCGCGGCCGTCGCTGCGCGACTTCGATCCCTATACGGATCGCAACGGCCAGGACATGGGCCAGGACAGCCCGCTCGACGTCGGCATCCCCTCGCGCACGCAGGAAGACCTGAAGAGCGATCCGAACTGGGACGCCCAGGTCGCACGCATCGCGTCGGACGATCAGCGGCTCGATTCCATCGGCGCGACCGATGCGAGCGAGCAGACCGCGCGGGAGACGCCCCCCGAGACGCTGCGGCGGATCAGCGATCCGAGCCCGCGTCCGGCCACCGAGGAGGCCATCGACCGGGCGACGGCCGCGGTCGGCCACGAGGACGAGCGGGGCTCGGGCCGATGAGCGAGCGGGATGCCGCGCCGGAACGGGAGCCCGCCCGACCGGCCCGCACCGACGCGCCGGTGAAGGCCGAGGACCTCAAGGGCGTCGCGGCGGTGCCGAAGGACGGCGGATCCGACGGCAACCGCTCGGGCGCCGATGCCACGGACCGGCAGGGCGACGAGGTCGATCCCGGGGCGGGCTGACGACTCGACGGGCGCGCGAGGCGGCGCCATCTTGGCGGGAGGCGACGAGGAGACCCTGATGACCACGCGCGGGTTCACGGGCCGGCGGCCGTCCCGGCCGGTCGAGGAGCGGCTGCCGCCCGGGCAGTACCTGACCGAGGATTTCCCGGTCCTGCAGCTCGGGCCGACCCCCCGCATCGACCTCGCCCGCTGGTCCTTCACCCTCTGGCAGGGCCCCAAGCCCCTGAAACGGTGGAGCTGGAGCGAGTTCGAGGCCCTGCCGCGCACCCGCTGGAGCGGCGACATCCACTGCGTCACCAAGTGGTCGAAGTTCGACACGGCCTGGGAGGGCGTGACCATCGACGACCTTCTCGCGGCGGCCGGCCTCGCGGCGCCGACCGCCTTCCTGCTCGCCGAGGGCTACGACGACTACACGACCAACGTGCCGGTCGCCGATCTCGTCGGCGGCAAGGGCATGGTGGCGACGCGCTACGCGGGCGAGCCGATCCCGCCCGACCACGGCGGCCCGGCCCGGCTGCTGGTGCCGCATCTCTACTTCTGGAAGAGCGCCAAGTGGGTGAAGGGGCTGCGCTTCACGCCCAAGGACGAGGCCGGGTTCTGGGAGCTGCGCGGCTACCACATGTACGGCGATCCCTGGCGCGAGCAGCGTTTCTCGGACGATTGAGGTGGCGTCGGCTTGGCAGGAGGCGGTGATCACGGCGGTCGCCGCCGAGACGCCGCGGGTGAAGCGCTTCACCGTCCGGCCCGACGCGCCCTTCCGCTTCCGCGCCGGGCAGCACGTCGACGTGCGGCTCACCGCGCCGGACGGCTATCAGGCCCAGCGCAGCTACTCCGTCGCCTCGGCGCCCGGGGACGAGGCGGGCTTCGACCTGATGATCGAGCGCCTCGACGACGGCGAGGTCTCGGGCTTCTTCGCCGACATCGCCGCGGTGGGGGACCGCATCGAGCTGCGCGGGCCGATCGGCGCCTTCACCTGGGAGGCGGGGCAGGGCGGTCCGCTCCTCCTCGTCGGCGGCGGCTCGGGCGTGGTGCCGCTGCTGTCGATGCTCCGCCATCGGGCCGCGGCGGCGCCCACGGTACCGGCGCTCCTCGTCTATTCGGCCCGCATCCCCGAGGAGGTGATCGCCCGCGACGAGCTGCTGCGGCGCGATGCGGAGGAGCCGGCCTTCCGGCTGATGCTCACACTCACCCGGATCCCGGGCGGGCGGCGCCTCGACGCGGCCCGCATGGCGGAGGCGCTCGCCCATCTGGGCATGCCGGCCCGGAGTTTCGTGTGCGGGAGCAACCCCTTCGTGAGCGCGGTGAGCGACCTTCTGGTCGATGCCGGCGTGGCTCCGGCGACGATCCGGACCGAGCGGTTCGGCGGGTAGGGGGTTCCCGGGCGGGCCGCCATCGATCGACGATCCGTTGGCCGAACCGACCCTGGAGAGCCGAACCCTCCTCATGCTGTGGGCACGTCAGCGTGAGGGATCGCGGCGAATTCCATGCCCTCCGTCGGGTCCTTGTAGTTCGTGTCCCGAATGATCGTTGGTTTGATGCTCGTCGGGGTGCGCGGAGCAGGGAGATTCTCTCATACGATTTCCGGTTGATTGCTTCGCAATGCGGAAATCGGCTTCGCTCAAGCGCCGCGCGGGCTTGCTGATACGCAATCCGCTTCGATCAAGCGGATTGCGTATCATACGGTTTCCGGATGATCGCTTCGCGATGCGGAAACCGGCCTCGCTCAGGCGCCGCGCGGGCTCGTGATACGGTTTCCGAAAGTGATCTTCCGGAAACCGTATCATTCCCGCCCCAGCACCTTGCCCGGGTTGAGCAGCCCCTCCGGATCGAGCGCGGCCTTGACCCGGCGCGCGAGCGCGATCTCGGCCGGTCGGCGGTGGCGGACCAGTTCCGCCACCCGGTACTGGCCGATGCCGTGCTCGGCCGAGATGCTGCCGCCGAACGCGTCCACCACGCCGTGCACCACGTGGTTGATCGTCTCGCCCGGCTGATCGGGCGCCGCCAGCACGTTGTAGTGGATGTTGCCGTCGCCCATGTGGCCGAAGGCATTGGCGCGCGCCCCGGGCAGCTGCTCCGCGAGAGCGCGGCCGGCCGCCGCCAGGAAATCGGGGATCGCCGCGATCGGCACCGAGACGTCGTGCTTCACGCCGCGGCCCTCCTTGGCCTCGGCCTCGGTGATGCCCTCGCGCAGGGCCCACAGGCCGGCCGCCTGCTGGCCGGATTCGGCGATCACGCCGTCGACCGCGTCCTCGCGCTCCAGAGCCGTCGCGAGCACGCCCTCCGCCGCCTCGCGGAGCGCCGGAAGGGAGGAGGCCGCCTCGATCAGCACGTACCAGTCCGCCGGCCCGAGCGGGTTGCGCGGCCCGCCATGGCGCGCGACGAGGTCGAGGGAGAGCCCCGAGATCAGTTCGAAGGCCTGGATCGCGTCGCCGAGTTCGTCCTGGGCCAGGGTGAACAGCCGCAGGGCCGCCGCGGGATCCGGCACCGCGAGCAAAGCCGTCGCCACGTGGCGCGGCCGGGCCGCGAGCCGCAGCACCGCCGCCGTCACGAGGCCGAGCGTGCCCTCCGAGCCGATGAAGAGCTGCTTCCAGTCGTAGCCCGCATTGTCCTTGCGCAGGGCCCGCAGGCCGTCGACGACGCTGCCGTCGCCGAGCACCACTTCGAGGCCGAGCACGTTGGCGCGGGTCATGCCGTAGCGCACGACGTTGAGCCCGCCCGCATTGGTGGCGATGACGCCGCCCACCATCGCCGAGCCCTCCGCCGCGAAGCTCACCGGCAGCAGGCGGTTGGCGGCGGCGGCGGCGTCCTGCGCGGTCTTCAGCACGCAGCCCGCCTCGGCGGTGAGCGTCAGGCCCACCGGATCGACGGCCCGGATCGCGTTCATGCGGGCGAGGGAGACCACCACCTGCGTCCCCGACCCGTCCGGCACCGCGCCGCCCGCGAGTCCGGTATTGCCGCCCTGCGGCACGATCGCGGCCCCGGCCTCGCGGCAGAGCCGCACCACGTCGGCGACCTCGGCCGTGTTCGCCGGCCGCGCCACGCAGGCCGGGCGGCCCGGGAACAGGTGCCGCCAGTCGATGGCGAAGGGCGCGACGTCGCTCGCGTCGGTGAGGAGGCCGCCCGGACCGAGACGGGCGGCGAGGCGCGCGACGAGATCCTGGGTCGTCTCGGGGCTCATCGGGGCGGTCTCCGGCGGGGTCAACGAGGGCCCGCCCTCGCGCGGATGCCGCCCGGCGTCAAGCGCCCCCTCCGAATTGCTGCGCTGCACGAATGACCCCGCCCGGCGCTTGGGGCATGGTCCCGCGGCGAGCCCCCGGATCACGGACACCCATGACAGCCCTGCCCGAGACCATCCCGGTGCGCGAGGCGCATCGCTTCCCCACCGAGGCGCTGGAGGCCTTCCTGGCCGGGCAGGGGGTCGGGCGCCTCACCGACCTGCGCCAGATGCGCGGCGGCCAGTCGAATCCGACCTTCCTCGTCGTCGCGGAGGCGGGGGAGTACATCCTGCGCAAGCAGCCGCCGGGCAAGCTCCTGCCCTCCGCCCACGCGGTCGACCGGGAGTTCCGGGTCCTGCAGGCACTGGCCCGCACCGACGTGCCGGTGCCGCAAGCGGTGGCGTTCTGCGCCGATCCGGCGGTGATCGGCACGCCGTTCTACCTGATGGAGCGGCTGCACGGGCGGGTGTTCTGGGATCCGGCCCTGCCGGAGCTGCCGCGCGAGGAGCGCGCGCGGATCTACTTCGCGATGAACGAGGCGCTCGCGCGGCTGCATCTGGTCGATCCGGCGGCGATCGGCCTGTCGGATTTCGGCAAGGCGGGCAACTACTTCCGCCGGCAGATCGACCGCTGGTCGGGCCAGTGGGCGGCCTCGAAGACCCGCGAGAACCCGGCGATCGACCATCTCGCCGCCTGGCTTCCCGCGCATATCCCGGAGGATGACGAGACCCGGATCTGCCACGGGGATTTCCGGCTCGACAACATGATCTTCCACCCGACCGAGGCGCGGGTGATCGGCATCATCGACTGGGAGCTGGCGACGCTCGGCCATCCGTTGGCCGACCTCGCCTACAATTGCATCGCCTACAACACCGACCCGGCGGTCTATCGCGGCATCCTCGGGCGCGACCTCGACGCGCTCGGGATCCCGAGCCAGGAGGCCTATGTGCGCCGCTACTGCGAGCGCACCGGCCGCAGCGACGGCATCACACCCTTCCACCTCGCCTTCGCGCTGTTCCGCCTCGCGGTGATCCTCGAAGGCGTGCTCGCCCGCGCCAAAGCCGGCAACGCGTCGAGCGCGGATGCGAGCGAGAAGGGAGCGCTCGGCATCGCGCTGGCCGAGCGCGGTTGGGAGCTGGTGCGCGGCTGAACGTCCCGCATCGCGCCAAGGTCGACCGCCTCCGTCCTCAGGCGGCGGCGCTGCCCTCGCCGCGCAGCCGCCGCCGCAGGCGGTTCACCCCGTAGATCGTCGCGAGCCGCAGGCGCGCGGAACGCACCGGCGTGTCGCCCCGTTCCGCCTGCACCTCGGCGATGATGCGCAGGGCCTCGGCCACGGAGCGTTCGAGGTCGGTCTCTCCCGAAGCCGCCGCTTGGCGTTCCAGCATCGGATCACTCCCCGTCTTTGTCCTTGGGGCGCGACCTGACCAGCCGATTCGGGCGGAGACGGGGCCGGACCGTGGCCGATCGGCAACGGTCCGGGGCGATCGTGTGGCGGGCCTCAATCCGAATCGGAGCCGCCGTCGTCGGCCTCCAGGCCGGCGCCGTCGAGATCGTCCTCCGGCTCGGGCGCGTCGAGCCCGGACGCCTCCGCGAGGCTGCGGGTGGCCCTGCGCAGGAGCTTGCGCAGGCGCCGCTTCTCCTTGTTGTCGAAGCCGTCCAGCATCTCGGCCTCGACCTCGTCCCAGATCCGGTCGATCGCCGCGGCCTTGGCGAGGCCGGCCTCGGTGAGGCGCACGCGCACGATGCGCCCGTCCGCGGCCTCCGTCCGGCGCTCGACGAAGCCGAGGGCGGCGAGCCGGGTCACGGTCTTGGAGGCGGTGGGGGGACGCACCCGCAGGGTCGCCGCGAGGTCGCCCATGGTCATGGCGCCCGCCGTGGCGAGCACCTGCACCACCTGCTCCTGTCCGGCGAAGAGGCCGAGGGCGGCGAGCCGGTCGCCGATCCGGGCGCGATGCATGCGCGCCGCCTGCACCAGGGCCCAGCCGACGCTCTTGGCGCCGGGCGGGCGCACCTTGGCGGATTTGCGGCGCGGCGCCTCATCGGCCTCCACGGGCGTCGCCTGCTCGGCCGGTACCATGCCACTCTTCCTTCGACGCGGGAGGCGGGTCGGATGCCTCCGCGACCGCCTGCGGGGACACTATAGCGCCATCTGCCGCCGCCCCGTGACGCTCCGATGACAGCCCGCCTCCGGTGCACAGCCCGTCTGCGGGCGGGGCGATAGGCGTCCGGCATCCGGGCCCCTAATCTGCCCGGACCGATCGGAGGACCCGCATGCCGGCCCGTTCCTGGCAGGATTTGACCACCGCGGAGATCCGCGCCCGCCCGCTCCACGATGCCATCGCGGTCCTGCCGGTGGCGGCGGTCGAGCAGCACGGGCCGCACCTGCCCCTCGGCACCGACGCGATCATCGCCGAGGGCTACCTCGCCCGCCTGCACCCCCTGGTGCCGGAGGATCTCGACGTGCTGATCCTGCCGGTCCAGGCGGTGGGCAAGTCCGACGAGCACCTGAGCTTCCCGGGCACCCTGACGCTCTCCGGCCCGACCGCGCTCACCGCCTGGGTCGAGATCGGCACCGCCGTGCACCGGTCCGGGTGCCGCAAGCTCGTCATCGTCACCTCCCACGGCGGCAACAGCGCGCTCATCGACCTCGTGGCGCTCGACCTGCGCCGCACCTGCGGGCTCGTCGCCGTCACCACGGCCTGGAGCCGGTTCGGCTACCCGCCGGGCCTCTTCCCGGAGGACGAGGTGCGGCACGGCATCCATGGCGGCGCCGTGGAGACCGCCCTGATGCTGGCCCTGCGCCCCGACCTCGTGCGCCGCGAGGCGGTGCGGGACTTCGTGCCGGCGAGCCGCGCCATGGAGCGGGACTTCACCCATCTGCGGGCAGGGCGGCCCGCCGCCCTCGCGTGGCTCGCCGAGGATCTCAACCCGGCCGGCGCCATGGGCGACGCGACCCTGGCGACGGCGGAGGCCGGCGAGGCCGCCCTCGCGCACGGCGCCCGCGCCTTCGCGGACCTCCTGCGCGACGTCGGCCGCGTCCGTCCATTCGGACCATCTTCGCCACCCGGACCACCCTCGCGGCCGGCGGATTGATACACTATATCATCGCCTCCTCCCGCCGCCCCGTGCCGGCGGCCCAGCCCCTCAGGTTCGCCGCATGTCGGACAAGATCCCCGTCACCGTGCTCACCGGCTATCTCGGCGCCGGCAAGACCACGCTCCTCAACCGCATCCTCACCGAGCCGCACGGCAAGCGCTACGCCGTGATCGTCAACGAGTTCGGCGAGATCGGCATCGACAACGACCTCGTGGTCGGCGCCGACGAGGAAGTGTTCGAGATGAACAACGGCTGCATCTGCTGCACCGTGCGCGGCGACCTCATCCGCATCATGGACGGCCTGATGAAGCGGCGGGGCAAGTTCGACGCGATCATCGTCGAGACGACCGGCCTCGCCGATCCGGCCCCCGTCGCCCAGACCTTCTTCGTCGACCAGGATGTCGGCGAGGCGGCCCGGCTCGACGCGGTGGTGACCGTGGCGGACGCCAAGTGGCTGTCCGAGCGCCTGAAGGACGCGCCCGAGGCCAAGAACCAGATCGCCTTCGCGGACGTGATCCTGCTCAACAAGGCCGATCTCGTCGACGAGGCCGGGCTCGCCGCGGTGGAGCGCCAGATCCGGGCCATCAACCCCTCGGCCGTCATCCACCGCACCGTGCAATGCGCCGTGCCCCTCGACGCCGTCCTCGACCGCAAGGCCTTCGACCTCGACCGGATCATGACCGTCGAGCCGGAATTCCTGGAGGAGGGCCACCATCATCACCACGCCGACGACATCCAGTCGGTCTCGGCGCGGCTGCCCGGCCCGGTCGATCCCAACAAGTTCATGCCCTGGATCTCGGATCTCACCCAGGTGCAGGGGCCGGACATCCTGCGCTGCAAGGGCATCGTCAGCTTCCCCGACGAGCCGCGCCGCTTCGTGTTCCAGGGCGTCCACATGATCCTCGACGGGGATCTCCAGGACGAGTGGGCGGCGGGGGACCCGCGCGAGTCGCGGGTGGTGTTCATCGGCCGCAACCTCGATCCGGAGCGGATCCGCGCTGGCTTCGAGGCGACGAAGGCCTGAGGCCCCCGCGCGGGCGGACGAGCCCGTCCGCCCGCTTCGGCTCCGGTCCGGCGCATGATTTTCGCCGCCGGACCGATGGCCACGCCGGCGAATGATGCTTAGACCGGGATCCGGTCGGGCGACGCTGGTCGCCGTCCCGGGACGGGGGCCGGACATGGCGGGTGCGAAGAAGGCCGCGGATGGTCAGGGGCGTCTGATGCCGCTCCTCGTGCTGGCGGTGTGCCTGGGGCTGCTCGGGCTGCCGGTCGCGGCATGGCTCGATCTCAGCGCCCTCTCCGAGCAGATCCTGCGCCAGCAGGCGAACGAGACCGGGCGGCTGATCAACGACGTGCGCGGCTTCTACGCCACCGAGGTGGTCGACCGCGTCCTCAAGGCCGACCGCCCCGTCAGCGTCACGCACGATTTCCGGGCCGAGCCCGGCGCGATCCCGATTCCCGCGACCCTGTCGATCGAACTCGGCCGCAAGATCAGCGACCGCGACGGGGCGGTGCGCTACCGCTTCGTCTCGGACCTGCCGTTCCGCAACCGGGAGGCGCAGGCCCTCGACGGCTTCGAGCGCGGAGCCCTCGGTTCCCTGCGGGCGGCCGCGCCCGAAGCCCGCGATCCGGTGGTGGAGGTCTCGGGCTCGATCTTCGACCGGCAGGTGCGCGTCGCGAGCCCGATCGTGATGGGGCCGGTCTGCGTCTCCTGCCACAACAGCCACCCGTTGAGCCCCAAGACCGACTGGAAGACCGGCGACGTGCGCGGGATCCAGGAGATCGCGATCCGCCAGCCGATCGAGGCGAACATCCTCGCCTTCAAGTTCCTGCTCGCCTACCTCGTGCTGGCGGCGGGCGCCGGCCTGGCGGTGATCCTGCTCCAGGGGCGGCAGGCGCGCCTGATCCGCGCCATGAACCGCGAACTCGCCACCGCCAACGACTTCCTCGCCGCGATCTCGCTCAAGATCGCCAAGTACCTGCCGCCGCAGATCTACCGGCGCATCTTCAGCGGCGAGAAGGACGTGGTGGTGCAGACCGAGCGCAAGAAGCTCACCATCTTCTTCTCGGACATCAAGGATTTCACCGCCTCGACGGAGCGGTTGCAGCCCGAGGAGCTGACCGCGCTCCTCAACGAGTACTTCACCGAGATGGCGGCCATCGCCGAGCGCCACGGCGGCACGATCGACAAGTTCATCGGCGACGCGATGCTGGTGTTCTTCGGCGATCCCGAGACGCTCGGCGTCAGGGGCGATGCCCGCGCCTGCCTCGTCATGGCGGTGGAGATGCAGCGGCGCCTGGGGCAGCTCAACGCGGAGTGGCGGCGGCGCGGCATCGAGATCCCGTTCCGCGCCCGCATGGGCATCAACACCGGCTATTGCAACGTCGGCAATTTCGGCAGCGACGACCGCATGGACTACACGATCATCGGGGCGGAGGCGAACCTCGCCGCGCGCCTCCAGGCGATCGCGGAGCCCGGCGGCATCATGCTGAGCTTCGAGACCTACGCGCAGGTGCGCGACGTGGTGCGGGCGGTGCCGCAGCCGCCGATCCGCATGAAGGGCATCAGCCGCGAGGTCGTGCCCTACGCGGTGGAGGGGCTGGCGGGTGAGCTCGCGACCGAGGCGACGGTGATCTCGGAGCACGCCGCCGGCCTCGACCTGTTCATCGATCTCGGCGCCCTCGACGATGCCGCAGCGGAGCGGGCGCGGCGACGCCTCGCCGAGGCGCTCCAGGCCCTCGATGCGCGTCCGGCCCGGCCGAGCGCCGCGTGATACGACAGCCGGAAGGCGTCGACCGGCTGTCGGATTCTGAGCCCGCGCGGCGCTTGAGCGGCGGAAACCGGATCCGGCGCGATCAGCGCACCGTCACCTGATCCCTGATGCGCTCGAAGACCGTGCGGCTGAGGATGCGCTTCGACAGCAGGTCCTGCGGCGAGCCGTAGGGCCGGCCGGCGATGATCGCCTTGCCGATGAGCCCGCCGCCGCGCAGGCCGTTGAGTTCGGCGAGCGTCGCGGTGTTGAGGTCGATGCCCCCCAGCGCGGCCGCGGCGGCCGGCGGCGGCTCCTCCGGGGCGGGCGCCGGGGCGGCGTAGGGAAGCGGCGCGGCGGCCGCCGTGGCGAGGGGCGTCGAGACCGGCGGCGCGAAGACCGGCGGCGGGGTGGGCGGCGCCGGCTCGGCCGCGGCCTCGGTGGCGGGCGGAACCGGATCGGGAAACAGCGGACGCGGGCGTGCCTCGCCGCCGCCCGCATAGACGGAGCGTACCGGTGCCTCGGGAGCGGGTGGCGGTGCCGCCTGCGTCGTCGGGGCCGGCTCGACCGGCGCGAGCCGTCCGGCAAGCGATTGCCAGACGCCCGCGAGCCCCGCGGCCAGGACCACGATGACGAGCACACGCGTGATGGCCGAGCCGGTCAGCATGACGGAAATCCAGGCATCTGGACTCCAGAGACGCGCGACGACGATGTCATTTTAGTGACGCGGGCGAACCGATGACGCAGGTGAGCGGGCTGCGGCCCGCCGAGACCTCTTGGGGCGCGTCAGGATTCGCCGGCTTCGGAGAGGTGACCCCGGCGCGGGAGATGCAGGTAGTTCCGGTTGAACAGGGCGGCCCGCTCCAGGGCATCCAGCCTGTGGATGGTCAGTTCCCGCCCCGCGACCGTGACGTAGCCGGTGTTGCGCAACTCCTGAAGGGTGCGGTTCACGTGGACCACGGAAAGGCCGATCGTGTCGGCGATCTCGCCCTGCGTCAGGGGAAGGTCGCAGCTGCTGCCGCGGGTGAGCCCGAGCGTCTGCATCCGCACGAACAATTCGCACAGGAGGTGGCCCAGGCGCTCGAAGGCGGTGCGCTGCCCGACATTGACCGTCCATTCCCGCTGGATCGATGCGGCGGTCATCGCATCCCGGTAAAGGGCCTGCATCAGGCGGGGGTGATCGCTCACCAGCTGGTCCGCGGCCTCGAAGGGAATCTCCGCGAGCGTAGTGGCCGTGACGGCGCCGATCGAGTGATCCATCTCGCGCAGGATCGATGCCCCAAGGTCACAGATGTCGCCGGGAAGCAGATAGGCGACGATTTGCCGGCGGCCATCTTCCAAGCTCTTGTAACGGCAAGCCCAGCCATCGAGGACGATGCTGATCGATTGCGGCCGATCGCCTTCCTGAATGATGTCGTCGCGGGCCCGTATCCTTCGGGTTCTAAGGCGCGTGACCGCATCGAGAGACTGCCTCTCCTCTGGTGTGAGAGGCCCGTAGTATTCGAGCTTCCGAATTAGATACTGAGACAAGGGGCGGATGACCTAGGCCGTGACGCCCGAGTGTGGTCATAAGTGCCCGCATTCGGATCTAACATAGGTTAAGGCATCGGCAGGGTTCGGCTCGTGCGAGGGCTTTTTTGGCCTCGGTCCCGGCCGCGGCGCGTCCGTGCGCCCGCTGGGCGGGTTTGGCAGGAAGGTGTTGCGGCGCGATCACAACGGCGCCCGAACCGAAAGCTCGGCCGCAGACGAGGGATTGTGATCCGCGCCGAGACTGGCAGGTTTGGGGCGAGAGGCGGCTTATAGTTCCGAGAGTGCGATGACCTCACACAGTTCGCCTGCGTCGTGGCACGGATCCGCGCCGGCACTGCCCGAGCTGGCAGGCGGCGGGGCCGTCCTGTCCCCCGGCGATCGACTGGTCGACGTTCTCTCTCCCGGCTTGCAAGCCGTCTTCGAAGGCTCCCTGGCGGAAGCGATGTCTTCCGATTTGGCCGGGAACCTCGCCCAACTCCTGGCGCGGCTCGACGGCGAGCCCGCGTCCCGCGCCCATGGCCCCACCCTGCGTCGTTAAGAGTCCCATGATCGAACCCGCTCCCGAACACACCCGCCTCCTCACCTTCCCGCAGGCGGTCTCCACCGCTCCGGCGGACGAGAACACGGCGTCGATGATCGAGGTGCTGCAGGAGCAGCTGCGGCTCGCGCGCGAGGGCAAGCTGCGCTCGGTGGCCGTCGTCTCGGTCTCCTCGGACGGCGCCGCGATCGGCACGCAATGGTCCTGCACCCACGGCGACATTTCGAGCCTGATCGGTAAGCTCACGGTGCTGGCCCACGACATGATGGCCGCCCGCAAGTAGCGGCCTCGTGCGATGCCCGGAACTCACCGTCCGGACATCGTCTCACCCCTTGCGAAGGCGCCGGGCATTGGCCCGCACCCGGCGCCGGTAGCCCTTCACGGCCCGCAGCCCGTTGCCGGCGCGGGCCGCCTCCGCGGCGGCCTCGATCTTCTCCGTCACCATGCGCCGGGCCTCGGTCTCGGCGGCCCGGCCGCCGCGGGCCATCAGCGCCAGCCGGAGGGCGACGACCTCACCGGCCTCCGCGGCGAGCCGCGCCGTTTCGAGCGTCAGCCGGACCCACGGCGCGATCATCATCGCATCGCCCTCATACGGTTTCCGATTGATCGCTTGGCGATGGCTGCGCGATCGCCAAGCGATCAATCGGAAACCGTATCACTCGATCGCTCCCTGCGGGAGCGTGAAGCCGTTCGGCAGGCGCGTCGGGGCGGCCGGCTGATCGGACGCCTTGTCGGTCCTGGCCTTGTCGGTCTTGGCCTTGTCGGGTTTCGCCTTGGCGGCGGCATCGCGCCGGGCCGCCGGGGCGGGCTTGACCGCGGCGACCTTCGGCGCCTCGCCGCAGCCACGGAACTGGAGCGCCGCGAGCACGCCGGCCCCGTCATCCTCCAGAATGCGCAGGGTGGGGGGCAGGCCGTCGACGCCCTCGGTCCACTTGATCGCGGCCCCGCTCTGCGCCTCCAGCCCCGCGGGCGACAGGCCGCGCCGGAGCGTGTCGAGGTCGGGGCCGTAGGCCGTCGCGGCCTTGTTGCGGATCACCACCTGGAGAACCTGCAGGTTGTCGGGCGTCAGCGGGCGCAGGGGGTTCTCCCGCGTCAGCGTTCCCCGGCGCGTGACCCAGAGCGCGACGCCCTTGGCGCTGGCATATTCCGCCGCCCGCTCGCCGCAGGCGACGGGCGCCTGTTGCGCGCCGGCGGCAGCCCCCGTCGCCAGCAGGAGGGCGAGGCCGAGCCGCAGCCTCATGCGGCATCTCCCTGATCGCGTCCCTGATCACGGGGGCGCGGCCCGTGTTCGGAGGGGTCGTGGTCGATCACCAGCGGCGTGCCGCGCGGCGGGCGCGGCCCCTGGAGCCGCTGGGGATCGAGCCGGAGCGGCACGCCGTCGGAGATCACGTCGAGTGAGGGCGCGTCGCGGTCGACCGGGCTCTTCGGCCGGGGGCCGACGGCATCGTAGAGTTCGTCCCCGCGTTCCTCGAGGATCATCTCGCGCGGGAGGCGCAGGGGCGGGCGCCGGTCCGAGGCGTGGACGATCAGCAGGACGACACCGACTGCGAGGATCACGGCCGCGACGGCCAGAAAGACGACCATTTCCGCTCTGTCCGAGGTTGCCCGCCTTCCCGCACGTGGATGTCGTCCCGGAACGGCCGGCGGGGTCCCGCCAGCGGCGCCCGCCGAATCCTCGGTTTCTCCCCCTGGTCTATCCGAAGGACGGCCGGGATTCCAGATTACTCCGGGGCGGGCGCGACGCTGCGTCTTGCGCTGCGGACCGTCTCGGCCGAAACGCAGCTGATCCGGGTTCCGGCGGAACGGACCTTGCCTTCTGCCCGGGACCGCGCCCCTTCGCTGCGACGAGTGATGCCATGTACCGGACCGAGAACAGCTCCGATCCGCAAACGCCGGAGGGCCTCGAAGCCGATCTCCTGGCCCTCGTGGAGCAGACGCGCCAGCAGGCGAGCGAGGATCCCTTCCGCAACCCGGTGCTCACCGTCGCCCTGGCGATCAGCCGACGGATGGACCGGGGCGAGGTGACGGAGGCCGATCTCGACGGCCTGTTCGCCGGCCTGCGGCTCCAGGCCCTGGAGGAGCGGGCCGCGCGCCTGCGCGCCTATGTGGGGCTGGAGGCGGAGGCGGGCGAGGATCTCGCCGGGGCGGCGCCCCTCGTCTTCGGCGAGGGCAGTGATTTCGAGGCCGTGCGGGCGCGCATCGAGCGTCCGCGCTTCGCCGCGGTCTTCACCGCCCATCCGACCTTCGGCATGCCGAAGGCCGTGGCGCATCTGCTCGCCGAGGCCGCCTCGACCCCCGCGCCCGAATCCCGCCGCGAGCTGCTGGCGCAGGCCGCCGCCCTGTCCTCGCGGCCCGATCCGGTCATCACCCTCAACGACGAGTTCGATCAGGCCCGCTTCTCGGTCCAGCACGGGCGCGCCGCCCTCGACGCCCTCAACGAGGCCCTGCTGCGCGCCGCCCGCGAGCGCTGGCCCGATCATTGGCACGCCCTGGTGCCCCAGCCCGTGGTGCTCGCCTCCTGGGTGGGCTGCGACACGGACGGGCGCACCGATATCGGCTGGTGGGACACCCTGCGCTACCGGCTCGAATCGAAGCGCACGCAATTCGAGCGGGTGCTGGCTCAGCTCCCCGACGATCCGGCGGCGCAGCCGGTGCGCCGCCTCGCCGAGGGCGCCCGCGACGCGGTGGCGCGCCAGCTCGCGGTGGCGCCCAAGCTCGGGGATGATCCGAGCCTCGACACGGTCCATCGCTTCGCCCTGGCGCTGATCATCGAGCGGGAGCGCGCGCAGACCGAGGCCGGGCCGCTCATCGCCGCGCTCGGCACGGCCATCGCGGAGGCGGGAGACGAGGAGGCGCGGCTGAAGCTCTGCGTGCTGCGCGCCGGCTGCGCCGCCCACGGCCTCCAGAACGGGCTGCCGCATTTCCGGCTCAACGCCTCGCAGGTGCACAATGCGGTGCGCCGCACCCTCGACCGGGACGGGGATCCGACCGACCCGGCCCAGCGCCGCTCGCACCTCGCCTCCATCAACGAACTCCTCGACCACGTCGAGGCGGTGCCGGTGGATTTCGGGGCGCTCGCCGCCGAGCGGGCCTCCGCCGCCCGTCTGATGATGACGATCGCCCAGATCCTCAAGCACGTGGACGGCACCCATCCGGTCCGCTTCCTGATCGCCGAGACCGAGACCGGCTACACCCTGCTCGCCGCCCTCTGGCTCGCCGAGCATTTCGGCATCGGCGATAGGGTCGAGATCACGCCACTCTTCGAGACCGCCTCGGCCCTCGAGCAGGGGGTCCACGTCATCGAGGACGCCCTGCGCTCGCCCCACTGGCGGCGCTACCTGCGGCGCATCGGCCGCCTCGTCCTGCAATTCGGCTACTCGGATTCCGGGCGCTACGTCGGCCAGCTCGCCGCCACCTTCTGGATCGAGCGGCTGCGCCTGCGCATCACCGAGATGATGGTGCAGAACGGATTGTCGGACGTCGAGCTCGTCGTCTTCGACACGCATGGTGAATCGATCGGCCGCGGCGCCCATCCGGCGAGCCTCAAGGACCGGCTCGCCTACCTCGCGCCGAGCCATGCCCGCCGGCGCAACCGCGAGGCCGGCCTCAAGGTGCGGCTCGAATCGAGCTTCCAGGGCACGGACGGCTACCTGCTGTTCGGCTCAAGGTCGCTCGCCCGCGCCACGGTGCTGCGCATCGTCGAGCACGTCTTCGCGGCGGGCGATCCGCCGGACGACCCGATCTACGCCGAGCCGGACTTCGCCACCGAGTTCTTCACCGGCGTGCGCCAGGACATGGGGACGCTCGTCGACGATCCGGGCTACGCGGCCCTGCTCGGCACCTTCGGCCCGAACCTCATCGACCGCACCGGCTCGCGGCCGGTGGCACGCCAGTCGGATGCGGGCGGGCCGGTCGCCATCACCCATCCGCGCCAGATCCGGGCGATCCCCAACAACGCGATCCTCCAGCAACTCGGCTTCCTGGCGAACTCGATGCACGGCATCGGCCGCGCCGCCGCCCGGGCGCCGGACCTGTTCCGCGACATGCGCACCCAGTCGGAGCGCTTCGGGCGCGCCTTCAGCCTCGTCCAGCACGCCGCCGCGGTGAGCGACCTCGACGTGCTGCGCGCCTACGTGGAGACCCTCGATCCCGGCATGTGGCTGGAGCGGGCGCGGCGGGCCACCCGTGACGGACGGCGCGAGGAGATCATCGCCATCGCGACCGCCCTCGACCGGCTCAACCTCGCCCCGCGCCTGCGCCGCCTGTTCGGCCGCCTGACCCACGACCACCTGATGCTGCACACGGTGGCGCCCGACCTCGGCGCCATGAGCCTGCGCCTGACCCTGCTCCACGCCCTGCGGCTCGCCCTGATCCACCGGATCTGGTTCCTGGCGGTGCACATCCCCGGCTTCCGGCCCCAGGGCGGCGTCACCCGCGAGATCCTGATCGAGCGCATCCTGCGCCTCGACGTGGCGGGCTGCCTCAAGGCCCTCGACGAGATCTTCCCGGTGACGCCCGACCCGACCCTCGGCCTCCATTTCGGCGAGCCGGCGGGGCCGCGCGGCGTCGGCACCTACGAGACCGAGCACCGCACCCTGTTCGAGCCGATCGGGCGGCTCTTCGCCCAGGTCCGCGAGATCAGCGGGATGATCCAGCACGAGGTCGGCGCCTTCGGCTGAGGCGTCGCGCAACCCGCCCCGTCGCGAGATCACGAGAGACGCCCCGTGCCGGACCTGTCCCGTATCGTCCACGAGATCGCCGAGGAGATGCGCGCGCGCCCCGACCGGGGTGCGGTCGCGACCTACATCCCCGAACTCGCCCGGGCCGATCCGCAGGCCTTCGGCATGGCGGTGATCGACGCGGACGGGCAGGTGGCGGTCGGGGGCGACGCCGACATGCCCTTCTCGATCCAGAGCATCTCGAAGGTGTTCACCCTGACCCTCGCGCTCGGGATGGTCGGGGACCGGCTGTGGCAGCGGGTCGGGCGCGAGCCCTCCGGCAGCCCCTTCAACTCCATCGTGCAGCTCGAATTCGAGCGCGGCATCCCCCGCAATCCCTTCATCAATGCCGGGGCGATCGCCGTCACGGATCTGATCCTGTCCCGCCACCAGCCCCGCGAGGCACTCGGCGAGATCCTGCGCTTCATGCAGTTCCTGGCGCAGGATTCCTCGATCATCATCGACGAGGCGGTGGCGGCCTCGGAGCTGCGCACGGGATTCCGCAACGCGGCGCTGGCGAATTTCATGAAGGCGCACGGGGTGATCGACAATCCGGTCGACTACACGCTCGGCGTCTATTTCCACCACTGCGCCATCGCCATGACCTGCCGGCAGCTCGCCGAGGCCGGGCGGTTCCTGGCCCATTCGGGCCTCAACCCCACGACGGGGCTTCGGGTGGTGCAGCCCGAGCGGGCGCGGCGCATCAACGCGGTGATGCTCACCTGCGGCCATTACGACGGGTCGGGCGAGTTCGCCTACCGGGTCGGCCTGCCCGGCAAGAGCGGGGTCGGCGGGGGCATCCTGGCGGTCGCGCCGGGCAAGGCCTCGATCGCCGTCTGGTCACCGGGCCTCGACGCCGCGGGCAATTCCCACCTCGGGCGCATCGCCCTGGAGGCGCTCACCAAGCGGCTCGGCTGGTCGATCTTCGGCCAGTAAGAGCGGGGCTGCGGATCGCCGGCCTCTCATGGAGAGGCGTTCTCCACGGCCAGCCCGAAGACCGCCGCGGATCCCCGGCCCGCCACCGCGGCGGCCTCACGGCTTGCGCGGGCGCTCCGCGTCCTGGATCGCGGCGTCGTGATACCAGCCGCTTCCGAAGGCTGCGTCGGCGAAGCGGAACGCATTGCGGTCCGACGTGCTCGTCTCCGGCCGGCGGCCACCCTGGCCGTCCCGTCCCCGCACGGGGAACTGATAGATCTTCGCCGTCTCGCGACGGGGTGCCGTCGTCATTGCCCCTGTCTCCTGTCCTCGGCTGCGCGTCCATGCGCCAGATGCCCAGCGAATATAACAGCGCCTGCGCACGGCTTGTACGGGCTGCTTCCAATAAAATCAGTAATTGCCCACAATATGTGCAAACTAGGCCTTGCCAAATCCATCGGCAATATTGCAGCCGCGAGATGCGCGGCTGGCCTGCTTCTCCCGCATGCCGCTGGGGCAGGGATGGTGCCCTGAACTGCGTCATCCGAGTATCGGGCGCGTCCGTTAACGATGTTCTTCATCCGGTGACACGCGCGAACGGGGAGGTCGGTTCCCGCGGCGCCCGCCGGTCCGCGGCGGCGGGAGCGCGCGGCCGGGGCGCCCCGAACTTGGCACGGCCCATGCTTTGGGTCGGGAACCTTGGTTGGCAAGGTAACTGGCAGCACCGCCTCGCGCTCCGCACGGAGCCCTGACGAGAGGCTCGAAATGACGAAGTACAAACTCGAATACATTTGGCTCGACGGGTACGCGCCTGTTCCGAACCTCCGGGGGAAGACGCAGATCAAGGAGTTCGACAGCTTCCCGACCTTGGAGCAGCTGCCGCTCTGGGGCTTCGACGGAAGCTCGACGATGCAGGCCGAGGGCTCGAGCTCGGATTGCGTGCTGAAGCCGGTGCGGGTGTTCCCCGATGCGGCGCGCACCAACGGCGTGCTGGTGCTCTGCGAGGTCATGATGCCGGACGGCACGACCCCGCACCCCTCGAACAAGCGCGCCACCATCCTGGACGACGAGGGGGCGTGGTTCGGCTTCGAGCAGGAATACTTCTTCTACAAGGACGGCCGCCCGCTCGGCTTCCCGACCACCGGCTACCCGGCGCCGCAGGGCCCCTACTACACGGGCGTCGGCTACAAGAACGTCGGTGAGGTCGCCCGCCAGATCGTCGAGGAGCACCTCGATCTCTGCCTCGCGGCCGGCATCAACCACGAGGGCATCAACGCCGAGGTGGCGAAGGGCCAGTGGGAGTTCCAGATCTTCGGGAAGGGCTCCAAGCGGGCCGCCGACGAGATCTGGATGGCGCGCTACCTGCTGCTGCGCCTCTGCGAGAAGTACGGCATCGACATCGAGTTCCACTGCAAGCCGCTCGGCGACACGGACTGGAACGGGTCGGGCATGCACTGCAACTTCTCGACCACGTTCATGCGCGAGACCGGCGGCAAGGACTATTTCGAGAAGCTGATGGCGGCCTTCGCGGATGCCCGCGAGGACCACATCGCGGTCTACGGCCCGGACAACCACATGCGGCTGACCGGCAAGCACGAGACGGCCTCGATCCACACCTTCAGCTACGGCGTGGCCGACCGCGGCGCCTCGATCCGCGTGCCCCACAGCTTCGTGAACAACGGCTACAAGGGCTATCTCGAGGATCGCCGTCCGAACTCCCAGGGCGACCCCTACCAGATCGCCTCGCAGGTTCTGAAGACGATCGCGACCGTCCCCACGAGCGCCGTCTCGGCCGCGGCGTAAGCCTCACCCATCCGACGACACGACGCGGCGGGGATGCCAGGCATCCCCGCCGTTTCCGTGTCCGGGCCGGAGCGCAGTCGAGCGCGTTCCTGCGTCGGAGCGGCGCCCACAGGAAAACGCCCGCCGCGGCGGGGGCCGGGGCGGGCGAAAGGGAGGTCTCCGTCTCGTGAGAGCCGACCATGAGCTGAGCATGGCCGCGCGAGGCCCGCATCATCCATTTGAGGGATACGCGCAGAAGTTAAGTTGCCGAGGCCTACATCAACTTGATCGTGTCCTTACGGGCCTGGGCCTTGGCCTGGAGGCGGCGGCGCCGCGCGGCGATCACCGTGCCGTTGATCTCCCCGCCGAACAGGAACATGGCGGCGAGCCAGTACAGGAAGATCAGGAAGACCATCGCGGTGGCGAGGCCGCCATAGGTCGAGGCGTAGGCGCCCGAGAAGCGGTCGAGATACATCCCGAAGCCGAGGCCGGCCAGCACCCACAGGCTCAGCGTGACGGCGACGCCGGGCAGCACCATGTGCCAGGGACGCCGCCCGGCCGCGATGAACTTGTGGGCGATCACCAGCACGAGGGCGATCAGGAAGGCGGTGAGGCTCACCCGCACCACCGCGATGGTGAGCCCGAGCGGCTCGATTCCCGGCGCGACCAGGACGAGACCGCGCCAGAACAGCGGTCCCAGCACCACCAGGAAGGTGAAGGCCAGCATCGCGAAGGCGGCGCAGACCACGTAGCCGATCGATTCGAGACGCGTGAGCCACCAGGGCCGCATCTCGCGCAGCCCGTAGGCGCGGTTGAGCCCGACCCGCAGGCTCTCGACGCCGCTCGACGAGAAGTAGAGGGCGAGCAATGCGCCCACCGTGAGGAGCCCGCCGCGCTGCTCGGTGAGCACCCGGTGCACCTCCGCGGCGACCGGCCCGGCCACCTCGCTCGGCCAGACCTCGAACAGGAGATTGCTCGCCTCGTCGGCGAGGGATTTCGAGCCGAACACGCTCGCGAGCGCCGTGAGCAGGATCAGGAAGGGGAACAGGGAGGTCAGCAGCGAGAGCGCGATGTGGCTCGCGATCGCCCAGCCGTCATGCGCGACGAAGCGCTGGGCCGCGATGGCGGCGATCTCGAGGGCGGTGCGGAGGCGCATGACGGATCAGGCTTCTACACCGGGTCCGGGCCAGGACGGGAGAAGAAATCCCGATCCCTGCGTCATGCGTTCGGAGCGGGGCCGGATACCGGCGGCGGAGGTTGCGCGGCCATCCGGCCTGTGCTGCCTGCACGGGCAGAATGATGAAGCCTGCGCCAGACGCCTCCGCCCTCGCCGCGACCCTCGCGCCGCCCGTGTTCGTCGTGATCTGGGCGACGGGATTCGTGGTCGCGCGCCTCGTGGCGCCGCATGCCGAGCCGCTCACCTTCCTGTCCCTGCGCTTCCTCGGCACGGTCGCGGTGCTCACCGGGCTCGCCCTGGCGGCCGGCGCTCCCTGGCCGGCGGGCTGGCGCGGCTGGCGCGACGCGCTCCTGGCCGGGATCCTGATGCAGGGCCTCTATCTCGGCGGGGTGTTCTGGGCGGTGAGCCGCGGCCTGCCCGCCGGCATCGCGGCCCTGGTCACCAGCCTGCAACCCCTCATGACCGCGGTGGCGGCGGGCCCGCTCCTCGGCGAGCGGGTCTCGGCCCGGCGCTGGCTCGGGATCGGCCTCGGCTTCGTCGGGGCGGGGCTGGTTCTCGCCCCGAAGCTCGGCGCGGCGGCGGATGCGATCCCGCTCGTCGCCGTCGGCGTCTGCCTCGCCGCCACCGTGTCGATCACCCTCGGCACCCTGTGGCAGAAGCGGACCGGCGGGGCCGCCGACCTGCGCACCAACGCCGCGGTGCAGTTCCTGGGGGCGGCCCTGATGACGCTGCCGCTCGCGCTCCTCCTCGAGAACGGCCGCTTCGACGCCTCGGCCCCCGCCCTGGCCGGGCTCGCCTGGGCGGTGCTGGGGCTCTCGGTGGGCGGGATCCTGATCCTGCTCGCCCTCATCCGCCGCGGCGCGGTGGCGGGCGTCGCCGCCCTGTTCTACCTCGTGCCGCCGGTCTCCGCCGCCATGGCCTTCGGGTTGTTCGGCGAGACGCTGGGCCCGGTCCAGCTCCTCGGCATGGCCGTCGCGGCGGCGGGCGTCGCGGTCGCGAGCCGGGGCTGAGCGGCCTTCCGCCAACCCCCGAAAGTCGGACAGACGCAAGGGGACCCGGCCCTCTACAAGCCGTCCCAATCGCCGCTATCATGCAGCGCACAAGATGTTTGGGAGATGAGTGCCATGTCCGCACAGGTCGCGCCCCTGACCGCCGACGCCGATCTTGTGACCCTGGCCCGCGAGGCGGCCGTCGCGGCGCGGGCTCTCGCCGCCGATGCCGGGCGCCGGGTGCGGGCGAGCGTCGTCACCCCGGAGGGCCGGCTCTCCGCCGAGAGGCTGGAGGCCGAGCAGCACGCGGCGCACGGCCTCGCGTGGCTCGCCACCTACGCGGAGGCGGTGACGCAGCTCGCCGCCTATGCGGAGCGGCTGCAGGCCGCCGGCCGGCTCGGCGAGACCGAGACGCTGCTCGTGCGCATCGGCGTCGGCGAGTATCTCGACCAGATCTTCGGCGGCATCCCGATGAGCCAGGGCGAGATGGTGCGCCCGACGACCTCCCTCGGCCTGAGCGCCGACGAGGTCGCCCGCCACCGGACCGGCGCCGTCGAGACGATGATCGCCGCGGGCAACACCCCCGCGCACCGCGCCGCCCTGGTCAAGCTGATCCGCGAGGGGCAGGGCTCCGCGACGATCGGCGATTCGGGCCTCGACGAGGACATGGAGGCGATCCGCTCCGAGATGCGCCGCTTCGGCCAGGCCGAGGTCGCCCCGCACGCCCATGAGTGGCACCGGGAGAACGCCTACATCCCCCTCGAGATCATCGGCCAGATGGCCGAGCTCGGCGTCTTCGGCCTCACCATCCCGGAGGAATACGGCGGCATGGGCCTGCCGAAGACCTCCATGTGCGTGGTCTCGGAGGAATTGTCGCGCGCCTATATCGGCGTCGGCTCCCTCGGCACCCGCGCGGAGATCGCCGCCGAGCTGATCCTCTGCGGCGGCACCGAGGAGCAGAAGCAGCGCTTCCTGCCTCGGATCGCCTCGGGCGAGATCCTGCCCACCGCCGTCTTCACCGAGCCGAATACCGGCTCCGACCTCGCCAATCTCCGCACCAAGGCCGTGCGGGAGGGCGACGTCTGGAAGGTCTACGGCAACAAGACCTGGATCACGCATCCGGTCCGCGCCGACCTGATGACGATCCTCGTGCGCACCAAGGCCGACGAGCCCGGGCATCGCGGCCTGTCGCTGCTCCTCGGCGAGAAGCCGCGCGGCGACGACGCGACCCCCTTCCCGGTCGAGGGGCTCTCGGGCGGCGAGATCGAGGTGCTCGGCTACCGCGGCATGAAGGAGTACGAACTCGCCTTCGACGGCTTCGCGGTGCCGGCCGCGAACCTGCTGGGCGAGGTCGAGGGCAAGGGCTTCGCCCAGCTCATGCAGACCTTCGAATCGGCCCGGATCCAGACCGCGGCGCGGGCCATCGGCGTGGCGCAGTCGGCCCTCGATATCGGCCTGCGCTACGCCGAGGAGCGGGTGCAGTTCGGCAAGCCGCTGGTGAGCTTCCCGCGCGTCGCCGACAAGCTCGCCATGATGGCGGTGGAGATCGCCATCGCGCGCCAGCTCACCTACTACGCGGCGCATCAGAAGGACGAGGGCAAGCGCTGCGACCTGGAGGCGGGCATGGCCAAGCTGCTCGGCGCCCGCGTGGCCTGGGCGGCGGCCGACAACGCCCTGCAGATCCACGGCGGCAACGGCTTCGCGCTGGAATACCAGATCAGCCGCGTGCTCTGCGACGCCCGCATCCTCTCGATCTTCGAGGGCGCCGCCGAGATCCAGGCCCAGGTGATCGCCCGCCGGCTGCTCGAAGCGCAGTGAGGCCGGCCCGGCGGGGCGGAATCATCCGCTCCCGCGCGGCGTCGCGCATCGTGGGGTGAGGGAGCGGTCCGAGGCGGAGCGCGGGAGACCCGCTCACGGGCGGGAGAGGGACGCTCGCGCCGTGGCGGCTGCCTCGCCTTCAGCCTGACTTGCGGCCCGCGCCGCCCCGGCGGTGAGCAGCGAGCGCATCAGGTTGATGGTCGCGTGGGCGGAGGCCCCGTCCGCGCCGATCTCGATCAGCCGCGTCGGCAGGAGGGCGTCGAGGTCGTGCCCGACCCGGATATGCGTCATCGACCAGGACCCGAACATCCGGCCCTCCGCCTGGGTGAGTTCGAGCAGCTCCACGCGCCGATGGCGCAGGTCGCAGCAGATCCGCTCGAAGGTCGCCTCGATCGCCGGCAGCGGGCCCTCCAGAACCTGGACGATCAGGCCGCGCACGTAGAGCAGCGCCCCGGTCAGCTCCGCGGCGGCGTTGCGCGCCTCGGATTCCGCGACGATGGCGTCGATCTGGTGCCGGACCGCGGTCTCGCTGCCCGGAAGGGTGATCTCGCTGCGGTAGAGCAGGCGGTGCAGAGGCATGTCTCTCGCTCCCTCAGGCGGTCGCGGCCAGCGGGGCCGGATCGCGCAGCACCGCTGCGATCCGATCCGGCGGCACCGGCCTGCTGAACAGGTATCCTTGCAGCTGATCGCAGCCCTCGGCGGCGACGAAGCGCGACTGCTGGTCGGTCTCGACGCCCTCGGCCGTCGTCTTGATGCCGAGGCTCGCCCCGAGCATCGCGATCGCCCGCACGATCGCGGCGCTCTCCTTGTCCTGCGGCGTCTGGCGCACGAAGGACTGGTCGATCTTGATCTTGTCGAAGGGGAAACGGCGCAGGTAGCTCAGGGACGAGTAGCCGGTGCCGAAATCGTCCATCGAGACCCGCACGCCCAGGCTGCGGATCTCCTGCAGGATGGCGAGCGCCCGCTGCTCGTCCTGCAACAGGGTGCCCTCCGTGATCTCCACCTCCAGGCGCGCGGCCGGGAGCCCGGTCTCGTCGAGGATGCTCCGGATCATGGAAGCGAGCCGGGCATCCCGGAACTGGACCGGCGAGAGATTGACGGCCACGGTGAGATGGCCGGGCCAGTGCAGCGCCTCGGCGCAGGCCGTGCGCAGCACCCACTCGCCGAGCGCGATGATCAGACCGGTCTCCTCCGCGAGCGGGACGAACTCTCCCGGCGAGACGAGGCCGCGCTCGGGATGATGCCAGCGCAGCAGGGCCTCGGCCCCGTCGTAGCGGCCACTGCGCGCATCGACCTGGGGCTGGTAGTAGAGGTCGAATTCCTGCCGGGCGATGGCGCGGCGCAGGTCGAGTTCGAGGGAGCGCCGGGCCTGCATGCGGGCGTTCATCTCGCTCTCGAACATCCGGTAGCGGCCGCGCCCGTCCTCCTTGGCCCCGTACAGGGCGAGGTCGGCGTTGCGCATCAGCTGCTCGGGACTCGCCCCGTCCTGGGGCGCCAGGGCGACGCCGATGCTCGCCCCGATGTCGAGGATGTGCCCGTCGATGATGAAGGGACGGCCGAGCAGGTCGATCACGCGCTCCGCGAAGGGCTGGATCGCGCCGAGATCGGTCGCGCCCGGCCGCAGGATCGCGAACTCGTCGCCGCCGAGGCGCGCCACCAGATCGTCCTCGCCGATGGCGCGGCGCAGCCGCCCGGCGACCCGCCGGAGCAGCTCGTCGCCCATGCCGTGGCCGAGGGTGTCGTTGACCGCCTTGAAGCGGTCGAGGTCGAGGAGGAGCAGCGCGAAGGCGCCGGCCTCCTTGCGGCGGGCGGCGTGGCACTCCGCGAGCGCCGTCGTGAAGCTCAGGCGGTTGGCGAGGCCCGTGAGGGCATCGTGATGAGCGAGGTGGTGCATCGCCGCCTCCGCCCGCAGCCGCTCGCGCTGGTCGCGCACGGCGATGACTGTGTGCACCTTGGCATCGATGGTGATGCTCTGCGCGATGACCCGCACCGGAATCTCGGCCGCCACGCCGTCGCGCAGCGTCGCGTCGATCTCGTGGCTGGAAGGGATGAGGGAGACGGACAGGCCGGGCAGCAGCTGGTCGATGGGGCGGCCCAGCACGGTCTCGCGCGACTGGCCAAGCACCCGCTCGAGGCTGCGGTTGACGCCCGCCACGGTGTCGCGATCGCAGATCAGCAGGCCCTCGACCGCGATGTCGGAGAGGTCGCGCAGGCGCTGGTGCTCCGCGGCGAGCCGCCGCCGGTTCAGCATCTGCAGGCGCAGCGCTGCGAGCGCCGCCCCGACGATCAGGAGGGCGGCATTGGCGGTGAGCACCGCCACCACGGTCGCGTCGAGGGCACCCTCCGGGATCGCGACGGCCGGATCATAGGTCAGCCGGATCGCGCTCATCCCGATGAAATGCGTGCTGCACACGGCGAGCGAGAGCGCGGGGGGCGCGAGATCGCGCTGGAGGCGCGACCGGGAGAAGGCGAGCGCCATCGCCAGCATCGTGAAGGCGATGCCCGAGAGGATCGAGACGGTGACCCGGACGGGCTCCCAGCTGACGGTGCCCTGGACCCGGTAGGCCGCCATCCCGGTATAGTGCATCGCCGCGATGGCGATGCCGATGATCAGGCCGCCCGCGATGCCCCCGAGGCGGCTGGGCGCCGCCACGACGACCAGCGCGCCCAGGCTCACCAGCAGCACGGCGAGCAGGAAGGAGGCCGCCGTTGCCAGGAGGTCGAAGCCGAAGGCCATCCCCGGATCGAAGGCCAGCATGGCGATGAAATGCGTGGCCCAGATCGCCGAACTCGTCGTGAGGACCGCGCCCATCACCCAGAGGATCCGCTTCCCGGGGCGGAACCACTGCCGGCCGAGGGCGAAGGTGGAATAGGACCCGAGGGCGCAGATGACGGCCGCGACGGCAACGAGGCGCAGGTCGTGCTGCTGCGTGAGGCAGGCGAGAAAATCCGTCATCAAGGATCTCGGTTCCGGGCTGGAATCGGCGGAGCACAATCACTCGTGCGGTCCGGGAACTCCTGTGTGCCCGTGACACTTGCACGCCCGACATTACCTGGCGGTTCATGCCAGGTACGACCAGATCATTCGCCCGCGATGATCGTTCTCGATGCGGGTCATCCCTAATTGAGCGTGAACCGGTGCCGCTACGCCCGGTCGATCATCGTTCGTGGCGAAGTGGTATTCTCTCGGTGAATCGCGCGGCGGGATTCGATGGGCCGCTGTGCGGATTCTGATCCAGAGGTTGTTTTACCATGCAGCAATCTCATGTTTGAGTTGTGTGCGGCGGTCTCGGGTCGAGCGCTTCCGCGACGCGATCACGGCGCCCTTGGCGCGCCACCACTCACATGCTGAGCGCCCGCTACCCGGCTGCGTCGATTCTTGACGGATGAACGCCACGACGGACCGCACGAGCCTCCTTGTGGATCTGGCGGGTGGGTTCCGATCCAGGCGCGGGAACCCCTCCCCCGAGCGGGCCGGCGGATTCACGGAACGCAAAACAACGCAGAGACAGTCGCTTGTGTCGGGGCGGCATCGGTGCCGGGGCGGCGAATGGATGCGCCGAGCGGCAGCGCGTCTTGGGAGTGAACACAATCAACGCGTGATACGGTTTCCGGAAGATCACTTTCGGAAACCGTATCACTCCGCTGCCTCGGGCAGGCTGGCGCGGCTGCGGGCGAGCTGCGTCACCGCGGCGAAATCCGTCTTGCCGGAGCCGAGCTGCGGCAGCCGGTCGACGACGAGGATCTCGGCCGGCACCGCCAGCTCGCTTGTGCCCTTCGCGCGGGCATGGGCCAGGAAGGCGGCCCGGCTGGCGTCGCGCTGCTCGGTCACCAGGACCAGCCGCTCGCCCTTGCGGGCATCCGGGACGGCGGCGACCGCCGAGGCCGCGCCGGGCCACAGCTCGGCGGCCATCGCCTCCACCGCCGCGAGCGAGACCATCTCGGCCCCGACCTTGGCGAAGCGCTTGGCGCGGCCCTTGATGGTGACGAAGCCGTCCGGGTCGATCGTCACGATGTCGCCGGTGTCGTGCCAGCCCTCGGCCGGCGGCTCCAGCACACCGGGCTTCTCCGCCCGCAGGTAGCCCAGCATCACGTTCGGGCCGCGCACGAACAGCCGTCCGCCCTCCGTCACGCCCGGCACGGGTTCGAGGCGCGCCTCCATGCCCGGCATGATGCGGCCGACCGTGCCGAAACGGTTGAACATCGGCGTGTTGAGGGCGAGCACCGGCGCGGTCTCGGTGACGCCGTAGCCTTCGAGGATGCGCAGGCCGAACTTCTCCGCGTAGGTGCGGCGGGTCGCATCCTTCACCGGCTCGGCGCCCGCCAGGATGTAGCGCAGCGAGCGGAAGTCGTAGGGGTGGGCCGCCCGGGCATAGCCCGTCAGGAAGGTGTCGGTGCCGAACAGGATGGTGGCGTTCGAGCCGTAGACCAGCTCCGGCACCACCCGGTAATGGAGCGGGGAGGGGTAGAGATAGACCGGCACCCCCGAGACGAGGGGCAGCACGAGGCCCACCGTCAGGCCGAAGGAGTGGAACACCGGCAGGACGTTGAAGACCTTGTCGGTGCGGCCGAAATCGATGCGGGCCTGGGCCTGGGCGGCATTGGCCAGCATGTTGCGGTGGGACAGGACCACGCCCTTCGGCAGGCCCTCGCTGCCCGAGGTGAACAGGATCGCGGCCGGGTCGTCGGGGCGGCGGACGGCGAGGGGCCGGCGCCAGTGCAGGAAGCCGCCGAGCTTGGCGAGGAGCCCGATCCGCCCGCGCACGTCCTCCAGATAGACGATGCGCAGGCTCGGGGAGAGGCCGGCGACCAGGGCGTCGAGCCGCCCCTTCTCCACGAAGGCCCGCGAGGTGACGAGGGTCTCCACCTCCGCCGCCTTGCAGGCGCTGAGGATGGTCGCGGCCCCCGCCGTGAAGTTGATCATCGCGGGCACGCGGCCGGCCGACATCAGGCCGAGCACGGTGACGGCGGCGGCGTTGGCGTTGGGCAGCATCACGCCGATGGCCCGGCCCTCCGGCGCCAGGGGCGCGAGCCGGCCCCCGAGCACCCGCGCCCCGACGAGGAGGCGGCGATAGGTGAGGGAGCCCGCGACCGGATCCTCGACGGCGACGCGGCCGGTGCCCTCGCGCAGGGCCGCGTCGACCACGGCGTCGAAGACGGTGCGGTCGATCGGTGCCGTGCGGAAGATCAGGTCCGACATGATCCCGTAGAGCGCGGCCCCGGCGGCCTGCCGGCGCCGCTTGCCCTTCAGCGCCGGATCGACGGCGAGGCGCACCGGCTCCAGCACGGTCACGGTGATCTTCGGCCACCATTGCCGGCGCACCTGCGCCCGCGAGAGGCGCGAGAACAGGGTGCGCTCCGGCCCGTCGATCTTCACCGGCACCACCAGGGCGCCGGACTTGTCGGCGATCAGCCCCGCCCCGTCATAGACCTTCATCAGGCTGCCGGTGACGGTGAGCCGCCCCTCGGGGAAGATGATCAGCGTCTCGCCCCCCTTCACGGCGTTGATCAGGCGGCGGGTCGCCATCGGCTTGGTCGGGTCGAGGGGCAGGGCCTTGGTGAGCCACAGGAACGGCTTCACCCACCAGCGCTGCGCGATGGTGTGGTCGATGGCGAAGGTCGGCTCCCGCTCGGTGAGGGTGAGCGCGAGGCCGCCGTCGAGGAAGCTGACGTGGTTGAGGGCGATGATGGCGTTGGGGCCCGCCTTCTCGAGGTTCTCGAGGCCCCGCACCTCCATGCGGTAGAAGGCCCGGAACAGGATCGACAGGAAGTCCCGGAAGGCGCTGGTCGGCAGCACGGCGAGGATCGCGATCCCGGCCGCGAGATTGGCCAGCGCGACGACGAGGAACAGGCCGCCTCCCGAGAGGCCCGCCTTCTGGAGCGCCGCGAGGCCGACGGCGCCGAGCACGATGAGCGCGGCCGAGAGCACGTTCGAGGCGGCGATCACCCGGGCGCGGTACGCCTTCGGGGTCCAGGCCTGGAGCGCCGCGAAGGAGGGCACGATGAACAGCCCGGCCGCGGCGGCGAGCAGCGCGAAATCCACCGCGATCCGCACGCCCTCGAAGCGCGACAGGAAGGGGATCGCCGAGAGCGGGGCCGCGGGCGGGGTCGCCTGCGCGGCCACCGCCGCGAGATCGAGGGAGACGAGGCCCATGATCAGGGCCGCGATCGGGGTCGGCAGGACCACGATGCGCCCGGCGCAGAGCCAGGAGGCGAGGCCGGAGCCGGCGGCGACCCCCACCGAGAACAGGGCCAGCATGGTGGTGACGACGCTCTCGTCGCCCCCGAAGGTCCCCTTCACCACGGCGGGCAGGAGGGCCAGCACCACCGCGCCGACGAGCCAGAACCAGCTCGTGATCAGCCCGGTGCGCCACAGGCGCGCATCCGCGTAGAGGTCGCGCACCAGGCCCGCGGTGGAGCGCAGGACGTTGCGGTCCACCACGAGGTGCGGCGCCGCCTCGCCGGTCGCGGGGATCAGCAGGCTCGCGGCCCAGCACAGCACCGCGAAGCCCATGACGAGCCCGCCGAACACCGAGGGACCGCCATGCGTGACCGCGAGCCCCCCCGCGATGGTGCCGCCCAGGATCGCCAGGAAGGTCGCCGCCTCGATGAGCGCGTTGCCGGCGGGCAGCTCGGTGCGGGCGAGGTGGTCGGGCAGGATGCCGTACTTGATCGGCCCGAACAGGGCCGCGATGGCGCCGAACATCACCAGCGCCACGAACAGGACGGGCACCGAGGCGAGGAAGAAGCCGAGCACCGCGACGCCGGCCGCCGCGATCTCCGCCGCCTTGAGGCGGCGGGTCAGCCACGCCTTGTCGTGCCGGTCGGCCAACTCGCCCCCGAGCCCGGACAGGAAGAAGAAGGGCGCGATGAAGGCCGCGCCCGCGAGCGTGACCAGCGCGGCCGAGCCGCCATCCGCCCCGCCGCCCGCGCCCCCGACCCCGAACAGGATCAGGAACACCAGCGCGTTCTTGAGGAAGTTGTCGTTGAAGGCCGAGAAGAACTGGCACCAGAACAGCGGCGCGAAGCGCCGCGTGGCCATCAGCGATCCGGACATGAACGGAACCTCGATCGGTTGGGGTCAGCCGAGAGACCGGCGCCGGTGGGAGGTGTGGGCGGCCGGCACCTTAGCAGCTCATTCCTTGCTCATCTCCATCAGCAGGCGCTCGGCCCGGGCATCCTCGATGCGGTTGAGCATCCGCTTGCTCTCGTGGACGTCGCGGACGGTCTTGACCATCGTGATGCACGACTGGACCAGCATCACCACGCCCATGGCGAGGTAGCCCTTGATCCAGAGGTCGAGGGGCAGGAACAGGATGCCGCCTCCCACCATGGTGGCGGAGCCGAGGAAGGAGGCGTAGGTGAAGGCCACCCAGGCGGAGGTATGCTGGGGCGCGGGTTGCGTGTTCATCGGATGAAACGTCCTTCGGCGGGCTATAATGTGGCGGGATCAGGCGGTTGCGGCCGGGGCGGCGGCCTTGGCGCGCAGGCGCTCCATCACGCCGACCGCGCTGGGCTTGGTGCGGGGGCCGAAGCCCGCCTCTTCGAGCCGCTCGGCGATGCCGGTGGGCCCGGCCGCGTCGAGGGCCGCGAGGGCGTCGGCGGCCGCAGCCTCGCCGGCCTGCCGCTCGCGCAGGCGGCGCAGGGTGGCCTGCGCCTCGGCCAAGGCCGCCGCGGCGCCGGGCGCACCCTCGCCGCGCCGCAGGCGCAGGCGGCGCACCGCCTCGGCGGCCTCCGCGAGGCGCCGGCCGCGTTCCAGCTCGGCGAATTGCCGTCCGCCCTCGCGCACGCTGCGCCGCAGGGCCTCGACCTCCCCGGCGAAGGCCGCGCGGACCTCGCGCAGGGCCGCCAGATCCGCCTCCAGGCCGGCGATCGCCTCGGCGGCCTCGCCCGCCAAGTCTTCACGCCCGGCCGCCAGGGCCGCGACCGCGCGCTGCTCCAGGTCGGCGAGCTTGGCGCCGAGCGTCGCCTCGCGCTGAGCGTCGGCGCCCTGCTGCGCCATCGCGCGGGCGAGCGCCCGGCGGCTGTCCTCCAGGGCGGACGCGGCCTCGCGGATCTGCTGGTCGAGGAGGGGAAGGGCGTTCTGATCGATGATGTCCTCGCAGGCCCGCGCGGCGGCGCCGCGGGCGAGGGTGGCGAAGATCCGGAGCATCGGAGACCTCATGAACGTTGTTCACGATCTCACGCTCCCACGTCTGTGAACGATGTTCAAGCGCATTTTTGAACGTCGTTCACGCCGGAGGTGCGGATGAGCACGGAGGAGCGCCGCGAGCAGTTGCGGGTCGCGCTGATCGACGCCGCGGAGGCGACGATCGCGGCCGGGGGCCTCGAAGCCCTCAAGGCGCGGGACCTTGCTCGCACGGTCGGCTGCGCGCTCGGCGCGATCTACACGGTGTTCCCCGATCTCGACGCGCTCATCCTCAGCGTGAACCTGCGGACGCTGCACCTGTTCGAGGCCACGATCACGGCGGTGCGCACCGCGACGGGCGAGGGCGGCGTGGCCGTGCCGCCGGACCGCTTTGCCGCGACCGAGGATCTGGTGCGGCTCGCCGCGACCTACCTGCGCTTCGCCATCGAGCATCCGGCCCGCTGGCGCGCCCTGTTCCAGCACCGGATGGAGACGGCCCCGCCCGCATGGTTCGTGCGCGAGCGCGTGCGCCTGTTCCGCCACATCGAGGCGCCGCTCGCCGTGCTGCGGCCGGACCTCGGCGAGGAGCCGCGCGCGCTCCTCGCCCGCAGCCTGTTCTCGGCGACGCACGGCATGGTCAGCCTCGGCCTCGACGAGAAGCTGATGACGCTGAGCGAGCCCGTGCTGCGCGGGCAGATCGAGACCGTGGTGACGGCGATCGGCCTCGGCCTGACGCCGCCCGCCGCCAAACCGGAGGTTACGCCATGAGCCACCATCCCGACGCGACCCCGGCGCCCTCCGCCGCGCCGCCCGTCACCATCCCGACGTTGCAGGCGTGGCGCGCGGAGGGGCGCCGCATCGTGATGGTGACGGCCTACGATGCCGCGATGACGCGGCTCGTCGACCCGGTGGTGGACGTGATCCTGGTGGGCGACAGCGTCGGCAACGTCTGCCTGGGCTTCGACAACACCCTGCCGGTCAGCCTCGCGATGATGAACCACCACGTGGAGGCGGTGGCGCGGGCGCGCCCGCGGGCCCTCCTGGTGGCCGATATGCCGTTCCTCACCTTCCACCTCGACCTCGCGGACACGATCCGCAACGCGGGCGGCTTCCTGCAGCGGGGCGCGGCGGCGGTGAAGCTGGAGGGCGGCGTGGCGCGGGTGCCCGTGGTGCAGGCGTTGGTCTCCTGCGAGATCCCGGTGATGGGCCATCTCGGCCTCACGCCCCAGAGCGTGAACGCCATGGGCGGGTTCAAGGTGCAGGGCCGCGCGGTGGCGCAGGCGCGCCGGATCATCGACGACGCCCGGCGGCTGGAGGATGCGGGCTGCTTCTCCCTGGTGCTCGAAGGCATCCCGTCCGAACTCGCCGCGCGGATCACCGAATCGCTGACGATCCCGACCATCGGCATCGGGGCGGGGCCGGATTGCTCGGGGCAGGTGCTGGTGCTGCACGACCTGCTCGGCCTGCTGCCCGGCCGCAAGGCGAAGTTCGTGCGCACCTACGTGGACGGCTACGGCCTGCTCCAGGCCGGGCTGGAGGCCTATGCGGAGGATGTGCGGGCCGGCCGCTTCCCGGGACCGGCGGAATCCTACGCCCTGCCGGAGGCGGCGCGGGCGGCGCTCGACGCGCCCGACGGCGGCGATTGAGCGGGCGAGATCACTGCGCCACGGCCGCCGCCTGCGTCGGGGGGGCGCCCGCGCCGGTCTGCGTCCAGCGGGTCGCCTCGATGATGTTGGTGCCGAGCTGGGTGCGCACCGAGATGCGCAGGGGCAGGAGCACGCGCGCGCCCTCCACGGGGGCGAGCCACACCGACATGTCGGTGTTGTCCTCCATGAACTTCACGCCCGGCTTGTCCGGGCGGTGGCCGGCGATCGGCTTGTAGCGCGCGTTGCACACGAGGACCGGCCCGGCATAGCCCGGCTTCTCCACCCGCCGGGTCTCGCCGTAGCTCAGGATCACGTCGAACCGGCTCGCGCCGTCGAAGACCGGGATCACCCGGTTGCAGTTCTCCGGGTCGATGAGGTCGCCCCGGCCCTGCGCGGGCATCAGCAGCGCGCTCACCGGATCGACCACCGCGCGCTTGGCGGAGGCCTCCACGGGCACCCGCTCGGGATCGACCAGCAGGGGCGGAGTGATCTCCGCGGCCACCACGTTGCCGCGCGTCAGCGCCATGCGCACCGTGATCGAGGTGCTGGAGGAATGCGAGGCCACCGCGAAGCTGCCGGGGACCGGCCGGCCCGCCACCTGCCCGGCCGACCGGCCCGCGCCGTAGCCGCCGGTGATCGCCCCGACGAGACCGGTGAGCTTCGCCGTGACATCCATCTTGTAGCGCGTGCCCTCGATGGCCCCGGTCATCTGCGCGGTGCCGATGGGCACGCCCGCCAGCATGATGCCGTAATCCACGCTCACCGCCGTGGCGGCGGCCCGCGCCCGCGCCGCGGCGGCCGGATCCACCGGCCCGAGCCCGAGAAGGCCCGGAGCGAGGAGGGCCGTGAGGAGGGGCTTCGCACGCATGGGGACAGACCGTTCTGAGGGGACATGGGCCCGAGGGCCGTCATCCGCGGGAATCGCGCGGCATCGTGACGAGTTTAAGGTTAACGGTTCGTCTCGCATCCGGGGAGAGGCCTGTCCGGCGCGCCCTCACGCTTGACGGACGCACCCTCTCTCCCCTATAGGCCCGAGCCTTCCTGGCTTTCGCGCGGTCCGGTCGCCGCCGCGGTCGCTTCTCCAGCGCCCGGCGTGAGCGTCAAGCGGCCCGTGGCCTATCGGATTGTGAAGGATTGAGACTATGTCGCGTCGCTGCGAGCTTACCGGCAAGGCCGTGCTCACCGGCCACCTGGTGAGCCACTCGAACCGCAAGACGAAGCGCCGGTTCCTGCCGAACCTGTGCAACGTCACGCTCCTCTCGGACACGCTCGGCCGCTCCGTGCGCCTGCGCATCTCCGCGAACGCGCTGCGCTCGGTGGAGCACCGCGGCGGTCTCGATGCGTTCCTGGTCAAGGCCGGCGAGCAGGACCTGTCCCAGAACGCCCGCCTGCTGAAGCGCGAGATCGAGAAGAAGCTCGCCGAGGCCGCCTGAGGGCGGCATTGCGCATCGTCGGGTTGAAGCCGCCGTCCCATCTCCGGACCGGCGGCTTTCCGCGTTGGACGCGGCGCCGCTCGTCTGCGCCTGTGACGCCGTGTCGACCGCACACCTCTTGCCGCGCCGGTCGATCTGACGCAGCGTAGGGCAAACGGAACGGGTTCCCCGAACGGGCCCGGGCGGCCGTCCACGGCCGATGGTGAGGGAGGCGTCCTGTGGTGAACGGAGGGCGGGGGCGCGCGCATCTCTGCGGCGTCCAGACGGCATGGTCGCAGAAGCCGCGGGCCGAGGATGCGGTCGCGGAGATCGCAGCGGCGATCGACGGCGCGCGGGTCGCGCAGCTTCTCGTATTCTTCTCGCCCTCCTACGGCGCCGCCGCGGTGAGCGCCGCCCTGGCGCATCGCTTCCCCGGCGTGGGCGTGGCGGGCTGCACCTCCTCGGGCGAGATCAGCCCGGCGGGCGGCCTCGACCGGGGCCTCGTCGTGGTGGCCTTCCCGCGCGAGGGATTCCGGGTCGTCTCCGCCGTGCTGACCGGCATCGAGCGCCTCGACGTCGAGGCGGCCGTGGCCTCGGTGCGGGATCTGCGCATGCGGCTCGACCGGGGCGGGGAGGGCTGCGCCCAGCGCTTCGCGATCTCGCTCATCGACGGCCTCACCCTGGCGGAGGAGCGCGTCACCTCGGCGGTCGCCTTCGGCCTCGACGCGATCCCGCTCGTCGGCGGCTCGGCGGGCGACGCGCTCACCGATGCCAACACCGCCCTGATCCATGACGGGCAGGTGCATCACGGGGCGGCGATCCTGCTCATCGTCGGCACCGACCACCCGATCGAGGTGTTCAAGACCGACAACCTGGAGCCGCGCGCGGTCAAGTTCGTGGTGACCCAGACCGATGCGGGCAACCGCACCGTGCGGGAACTCAATGCGGAGCCGGCGGCGGCGGAATACGCGCGAGCGCTCGGCCTCCAGCCCGAGATGCTCACCCCCACGGTCTTCGCGGCGAACCCCCTCGCGGTGCGCGTGGGCGGCGACTATTTCTGCCGCTCGATCCACAGGCTCAACCCGGACGGCTCCCTGAGCTTCCTCTGTGCCATCGACGAGGGCGTGGTGCTGACGCTCGCCGGGCGCAAGGATCTGGTGGCGACCACGCATGACGAGCTCGCCCGCCTCGATTCGGCGCTCGGCGGCCTCGACCTCGTGATCGGCTTCGATTGCGTGCTGCGCCGGCTCGATGCGGAGCTGCATCAGGTCCGCCACCGGTTGTCCGATCTCTACCGGCGCTACAACGTCATCGGGTTCGAGACGCGCGGCGAGCAGTACCGCGCCATCCATCTGAACCAGACCTTCACCGGAATCGCGATCGGCGCCGCGCCGCGGGCCTGACGAAGGCTCCCGGCGCCTTCAGCGCTCGACCAGCAGGCTCCGGGGGGAGAGCCGCTGCTGCCAGCCGTGGCGAACCAGCTCCGGATCCGCGTGCTCCTCCTGCGGGTAGCCCACGCACAGATAGGCGACGAGACGCCACTCCGCCGGCACGGCGAGGAGCGCGGTGAGCGGGTCGGGATCGAGGATCGAGACCCAGCCGACGCCGATGCCGTGGGCGCGCGCCGCGAGCCAGAAGGTGTGGATCGCCAGCACCACCGAGTAGCGCAGCATCTCCGGCATGGTCGCGCGGCCGAGCCCGTGTCCGACCTCCGTCCCCTCGTCGCAGAACACCGCGAGATGCACCGGCGCCTCGCGCAGGCCTTCGAGCTTCAGGCGCCGGTAGGCGGCGGCGCGCTCGTCGGGGTAGCGCGCGGCGGCGGCCTCGTTGCAGCGGGCGAAATTCGCCAGGATAGCGGCGCGGCGGTCCGGCTCCGCCACCCGCACGAAGCGCCAGGGCTGGCTGTTGCCGACCGAGGGGCTGAGGCAGGCGAGGGACAGGCACTCCGTCAGCACCGCCTCGGGCACCGGCTCGCCGCGGAAGCGGCGCACGTCGCGCCGCCACGCGATGAGATCGGCGAGATGCTCGCGAAAGGTCTCGTCGAAATCCGGCGCGCCCGTCACGAGCGGGTCAGATCCGCGAGCAGGCTCGCGGCGACCGAGACCTTGGACACCGTCAGCCCGGAGGCGGCGATCGCCGCCACGGCGGTGCGGATGCGGCCGAGGGAGGCGCCGCGGGCCGCGCTCCAGTGCTCCACCGCCGCCTGGCCCTGCTCGCCGGTGGCGGCGGCCTCCGCCGTGAGGGCCCGGTGGGCCGCGGCGATGCCGGCCACCGCCCGCTCCAGGGCGATGCGGTCGAAGGTGTCGGCGACGGGCACGCCGCGGGCCGCCCGGGTGAGGGGGCCGAGGCGGAACAGGTCCTCGAGGGCGAAGTGGGTCGCCGCGATGGAGGCGGGCGCCCGCCCGGTCGCCTCGGCCACCCGCACGATGTCCGGGGCCGCGCCGAGTTCGGGCAGGGCCGCGAGCCGGCCCGCCAGCTCCTCCGGCACGCCCTGGTCGATCAGCGTGCGGGTGCGCTTGGCGAGCGCCTCGCGGGCGGCGGCCGGCAGCACCTCGGCGAGAGCCCCCGCCACTGCCGCGACGCCGTCGCGGTAGCGCGTCACCACGGCGTCGATGCCGCCCTCGGTGGCCGCCAGATCGGTGTTGCGGATGAACCAGACCATCCGCTGGCGCAGCAGGTCCTGCAATTCGGCGTAGAGGGCGAGCTGCTGATCGCCCGCGATCACGCCGTCGAGGCCGTCCACCGCCTTGTTGAGGTCGATGAGGCCGAACACGTCCCGCGTCACCGCGTAGGCGGCCGCCACGGTGGGCGCCTCCGCCCCGGTCTCGTCCGAGAGCCGGCTGACGAGGGTCGGCCCGCCCCGGTTGATGATCGCGTTGGCGAGCCCCGTCGCGATGATCTCTCGGCGCAGCCGGTGGCTCGCCACCGCGTCCGGGTAGCGGGCCAGCAGCACCGGTGGGAAGTAGCGCTCCAGCTCCCGGGCGAGGTAGGGATCGTCCGGCACCGGGCTGTCGAGGAGCGCGTCCTTCAGCGACAGCTTGGCGTAGGCGAGGAGCACGGCGAGTTCGGGCCGCGTCAGCCCTTCGTTGCCCTGCGTGCGCTCGGCGAGCGCCGCGTCCGAGGGCAGGTACTCGACGGAGCGGTCGAGGCGGTTCTCGGCCTCGAGCGCCTGCATCAGCCGCACCGCGAAGCCGTTCTCCCCCGCGCCCTGGCGCTGGGCCAGGGACAGGGCCAGCGTCTGGAGCTGGTTGTTGCGCAGGACGAGGTCGGCGACCTGGCCGGTCATGCCGGCGAGGAGGGCGTTGCGCGCCTCCGGCCCCAGGCGCCCGTCGCGCTCCGGCGTGGTCAGCGCGATCTTGATGTTCACCTCGACGTCCGAGGTGTTCACCCCCGCCGAGTTGTCGATGGCATCGGTGTTGAGACGTACGCCGCGCCGGGCCGCCTCGATGCGACCGCGCTGAGTGAGGCCGAGATTGGCGCCCTCGCCCACCACCCGGGCGCGCAGGTCGGCCCCGGTGATGCGGATCGCGTCGTTGGCGCGGTCGCCGGCCTCGTCGTCGCTCTCGCCCGAGGCGCGCACGTAGGTGCCGATGCCGCCGAACCACAGGAGGTCGGCCGGAGCCTTCAGGATCGCCTGCATCACCTCGGCGGGCGTCGCCTCCGCGCGGTCGAAGCCGAGGCGCGCGCGGATCTGCGGCGACAGCGGCACGGTCTTGGCCGAGCGCGGGAAGATCCCGCCCCCCGCCGAGATCTTGGCGCGGTCGTAATCGGCCCAGGAGGAGCGCGGCAGCTCGAACAGGCGGCGGCGCTCGGCGTAGGACGTCGCCGGGTCCGGATCCGGGTCGAGGAAGATGTCGCGGTGGTCGAAGGCGGCCACGAGCTTGAGGCAGCGCGACAGCAGCATGCCGTTGCCGAACACGTCGCCCGACATGTCGCCGACGCCCACCACCGTCACCGGCTCGCTCTGGATGTCGATGTCGATCTCGCGGAAGTGGCGCTTCACCGCCTCCCAGGCGCCGCGGGCGGTGATGCCCATGGCCTTGTGGTCGTAGCCCTGGCTGCCGCCCGACGCGAAGGCGTCGCCGAGCCAGTGCTTCGTCTCGATCGAGATGGCGTTGGCGATGTCCGAGAAGGTGGCGGTGCCCTTGTCGGCCGCCACCACGAGATAGGCGTCGTCGCCGTCGTGGCGCACCGTGTCGGCCGGGGCCATGATGGCGCCGCCCACGATGTTGTCGGTGATCGAGAGCAGGGTGCGGATGAAGATCCGGTAGCTCTCGGTGCCCTCCGCGAGCCAGGCCTGCCGGTCGGAGGCCGCGGGCAGGCGCTTGGGGAAGAAGCCGCCCTTGGCGCCCACCGGCACGATCACCGCGTTCTTGACCTGCTGGGCCTTCACGAGGCCGAGGATCTCGGTGCGGAAATCCTCCGGCCGGTCCGACCAGCGCAGGCCCCCGCGGGCGATGTAGCCGAAGCGCAGGTGCACGCCCTCGACCCGCGGCGAATAGACGAAGATCTCGAAGAGCGGCCGCGGCAGGGGCATGCCGTCGACCTTGGCGCAGCGGAACTTGAAGGCGATGGTGTCCGGCGGCAGGCCGTGATGCGCGACCTGGAAGAAGTTGGTGCGCTGGGCCGCCTCCACGAGGTTCACGAAGCGGCGCAGGATGCGGTCGTCGTCGAGGCTGGTGACCGCCGCGAGGCCCGTCTCGATCTCGGCGCGGATCGCCTCCTGGCGCGCCGCCCGGTCCGCCCCGGCCCGGGGATCGAAGCGGGCGTAGAACAGGTCCACGATCGTCCGGGCGAGGTCGGCATGGCGGCTCAGCACCGCCGCGAGGTAGTCCTGCCCGTAGCGGATGCGCAGCTGGCGCAGGTAGCGGCCGAGCGACCGCATCAGGGCGACGTCGCGCCAGCCGAGCCCGGCTTCGAGCACGAGACGGTTGTAGGCGTCGGATTCCGCGAGGTCGCGGGCGATGGCGAGCAGGGCCGCCTCGACCGGGCGCTCCACCGCCGGAAGATCGATCGCCCCCCCGCCGGCCCGCTCCAGCAGCATGTCGTGCAGCCAGATGCCTTCCGCCTCCGGGGCGCCCGCGCGGCCGATCAGGAAGGTGCGCTCGTCGATGACCCGGAAGCCGAGATTCTCCAGCACCGGCACCCGCTCGGAGAGGGGGAGCGCGCTGCCGCGCGAGAACACCTTGAGGCCGATGCGGGTCTCCGGATCGCCGGGCCGGCGGTGCAGGTCGACGGCCCGCGAGCGCTCGGCGGAGATCCGCTCCAGGATCGCGATGTCGGAGAGGGCCTCCGTGCTCGCATAGGCCTCCCGGTAGCCCGCCGGGAACGCCTCCGCGTAATAGGCGCCGAGCGCCCGCGCGCGGGTCCCGTCCATGGTGCCGGCCAGCGCGTCGCGCAGCCCGTCCGCCCAGGTCCGGCTCAGCCCCGTCACCTCGGCCTCGAGCTGCTGCGGGTCGATCTCGGGCGGGGTCTCCTCGCGCCGCCCGATGATGATGTGCAGGCGCGCGAGCGGCCCCTCCGGGTAATCCGGGTAGACCGCCGAGATGTGGCCGCCGAGCCGCGCGGCGAGGTGCGCGCTGATCCGCTTCTGGAGGGCGGCGTCGGTGCGGTCCTTGGGCACGTAGACGAGGAGCGACACGAAGCGCCCGAACTTGTCCGGCCGGGCCAGCACCCGCACCCGGGGCCGCTCGGCGAGCGACACGATGGCGAGGGCGAAGCGGCGCAGGAGATCGGTGTCGATCTGGAAGAGATCGTCGCGCGGATAGGTCTCCAGCACGTGGAGGAGCGAGCGGCCCGCGTGGCTCGTCGGGTCGAGGCCGGCCTCGGCCACCACCCGCGCCACCTTCCGGCGCAGATACGGCACCTCCTCGGCGCGGCTCGTATAGGCGGTGCTGGCGAACAGCCCGACGATGCGCAGTTCGCCCGCCACCCGGCCGTCCGCCCCGAACAGCTTGACGCCGATCAGGTCCAGATGGGCGCGCCGGTGTACCCGCGAGATCAGGCTCGCCTTGGTGATGATGAGCGCCTCGGGCCGCTCCAGGAAGGCGCGGATCTCCGGCGTCATCGCCACCATGCCGCGCCCGCGGCGCAGCACCTCGAGGGAGGCGTCGCGCAGGAGGCCGAGCCCGCTCTCCGGCACGGCGCGATACTCGGCCTCTCCCGCGAGCCGGTACTCGCGCATGCCGAGGAAGGTGAACTGGTCGTCCCGGATCCAGTCGAGGAAGGCGTAGGCCTCGGCGATCTCCCCCTCGGGCAGGGGCGGGCCCGACGCGTAGGTGGCGGCCGCGTCGTCGAGGCGCGCCTGCATGGCGGCGTGGTCGTCGGTGGCGACCGCCACGTCCGCGTAGACCTGGGTCAGGCTGGTGACGAGGCTCCGGCGCTCGGCCTCGTCGTCGATCCGGTCGAGATGGATGTGGATGAAGCTCTCGCGGCTCAGCGTCGCCGCACCGTTGGCGGTGGTCTCCCCCGCGACCCGCAGGAGGGCGCCGTCGGGCGCGCGCTCGACCGCGAGGATCGGGTGGGCGACGAGCCGCGGCTCGTAGCCCCGCGCCACGAGTTCCGCGAGCGTCGAGTCGAGCAGGAAGGGCCGGTTGGGGTTGACGGCTTCGAGCACGGTGACGTCGCGGCGGCCCCCGTCGCGCTCCACCACCACGTCGTTGAGCCGGATGTCCGATCCGGCGCCGTCGAGCCGCGCCGCGGCGAGGTGCTGGCGGGCGGCCGCCGCGAGATCCGCGAGGGTCTCGGCGGCGTAGGGGTTGAGATCCTCCGGCGGCACCCGGCCGAACAGGTCGCGGACGAATCCTCCGGTCTCCTGGCGGCGCTCCGCCACCGCGACGGCGGCGGCGATGAGGTCGGTGCGGCTTGCCTTGGCTTCGGGCGTCGCGGTCGACAGGTCCACGGCTCGTTCCTCCGCGGGGCTCGGCGCGCGACGGGTGGCACAGACCTTGGCGGCCCGCAACCCGTCTCGCCCCTTCCGGTCCCTCGCCCTATAGCTTCGGACCTGCCCACAGGGAGAGGGAATATGGCCGACGCCAAGTCCAGGGAAGCCAAATCCGCGAGCGCCAAGCCGAAGGGCGCCAGATCGGGGGCCGCCAAGGCCACCGGAGCCAAGATCACGGAAGCCAAGGCCACCGGAGCCAAGGCCACGCCAGCCGAGTCCGCGGCGGCCGGACCCGCGGCGGCCGACGCTGCGGCCGCAAGATCCGGGGGCAAGCGGGGCGGCAAGCCGGATGTCGGCGAGTCGCCGCGGCCGCAGGAGGTCGACGGGGTCGTGATGGCCCTCGACCTCGATCCCGCGGCGGAGCTGCCGCCGCATCTCGTGGCTTACTTCGACAAGTGCCGGGAGAAGATCGGCTACGTGCCCAACGTGCTGCTCGCCTACGCGCACGATGCCGCCAAGCTCGACGCCTTCGCGACCTTCTACAACGACCTGATGCTGGCGCCCTCCGGCCTGTCGAAGCTGGAGCGCGAGATGATCGCCGTGGCGGTGTCGAGCCTCAACCGGTGCTACTACTGCCTCACCGCGCATGGCGCGGCGGTCCGCACCCTCTCGGGCGATCCGGTGCTCGGCGAGATGTTGGCCATGAACTACCGGGCCGCCGACCTCTCGCCGCGCCACCGGGCGATGCTCGACTTCGCGGTGGCGCTCACCGAGGCGCCCTGGACGGTGGAGGAGGAGGACCGCGAGGTCCTGCGCGATGCCGGGTTCACCGACCGGGACATCTGGGACATCGCCGCGGTGGCAAGCTTCTTCAACATGTCGAACCGCATGGCCTCGGCCGTCGACATGCGCCCGAACCGCTCCTACCACGCCGACGGGCGAGCCCTCCCCGAGGCCTGATCCACCCGCCCCGTCAAAAAAAGACCGCGCTCCGGGGAGGCGGTCTGAAGGTAGGGTCTCGAAACCTCTGGGGGAGGCCGGCTCCGCCGCCGAACCCCGGGGGCCGCGGGGGCCCGGGACGGGGATCATCGACGGGCCCGGCCGAGAGGTCCGTTAACCGATGGCACCGCATCGCGGCCGGGGGAGGGCGCGATGCGGGCGGAAAGATGGCCATCCCGTGGCGGCACGGCCGTGGGGGCCGGAGGCCGACGCCGTGTGCGAAGCCGGCAATCGTCGCTCCGGGGCAAGCGCTTCGGAGCGCTCGCCTGGTTTTAGGCCTGGCCTCGGACGCCTGCGGTCGCCTCCGCGACGTCTGAGCCGCCGCGACGTCTGCGTCGCCGCGGCCTTGGCTTTCGCTCGCCCTCCGGTCGTCCAGGCCCGCTCCGCGGGACGCTGTTCGCGCCCGGTTGACGGCGCCGCTTTGCGGGCTCTTGCGGGGCCGGGGGGCGCATCCCATCATGCACCGGACGCGGGCGCTGCCCGCCCTGAGCCAGGAGGAGCGATGAGCGAGGGAGAGACGGCCGACAGTCGGATTCCGGGCGCGGAGACCCGGGTCATTCCCTTCCCCCGATCCGCGACCCCGCCGCCGGTCTCGTTTCATCGCACGGAATTGCGCGAGATCCTGAACCTCTACGGCCGCATGGTCGCGGCCGGCGAGTGGCGCGACTACACGATGGACTTCACCCGCGAGAAGGCGGTGTTCTCGATCCACCGGCGCACCTCGGAGCGGCCGCTCTACCGGATCGAGAAGGATCCGCGCCTCGCCCGCCGCCAGGGCGCCTACGCGGTGGTGGCGGAGACCGGGCGGATCCTCAAGCGCGGGCATGATCTCGCGCAGGTGCTGCGGGTGCTGGAGAAGCCTCTGCGCGTCGTATCGTGACCTCGCGGCGGCAAGCTTGCCGCCAGCCTCGGACAAGGTAGCGCCCCTAGACCTCGGATCACTGGATCGTTCCGAGGACCTGACGGTGAGCGGCGTCTATCTCTTCGACCTCGCCTCGCGGCAAGCCAAACACCTCTCCGTGAGGCAGGCCACGGTCGCGGGCAATATCGCGAACGCGGACACGCCCGGATACCGGGCGCGCGACGTCGCGCCCTTCTCCGACGTGCTCGCCCGGACCGGGATCGAGATGTCGACGACCCGGCGGGGCCACATGCAGGCGGCCACCGGCGCGCCCACCGTCAAGGTGAAGCCGGCCGACAGCTGGGACGCCATCGCCGAGGGCCACACGGTCAGCCTCGAGCAGGAGATGCTGAAGTCGAACGACATCGCGCGCGACTTCAACCTCAACACGGCCGTGACGAAGGCCTTCCACCGCATGCTGATGGCGAGCGTGAAGGTCTGATGATCGACCCCCTGCAGATCTCGACCCGGCTCGCCAGCGCCGGCATGGAGGCGCAGTCCCTGCGCCTGCGCGTGGTGGCCGAGAACATCGCCAACGCCCAGTCGACCGCCGCCGAGCCGGGCGCCGACCCCTACCAGCGCAAGACCATCACCTTCCGCACCGAACTCGACCGCGCCGCAGGCGCGGCGGGCGTGAAGGTGCGCGAGATCGGGACGGACAAGTCCGCCTTCCGCGTCGAGCACGACCCGGGCAACCCCGCCGCCGACGCGAACGGCGACGTGAAGTTCCCGAACGTCAACGTGCTCATCGAGATGGCCGACATGCGCGAGGCCAACCGCTCCTACGAGGCCAACCTGCAGATGATCAAGCAGGCCCGCGCCCTCGTGGCGAGCGTCATCGACCTTCTGAAGACCTGAGGCTGCCGCCATGATCGAGGCCGTCGCATCCCTGAATGCGCTGATCGACCGGGCCGGCCCGGTCTCCGCCACCTCCGCCAGCTCGGGCATCCTCGGCAGCGCCCTCGGCACGGGCGCCGCCGCGGCCCCGGCGGGTCCCGCCTTCGGCGATGTCATGGCGCAGCTCGCCTCCGGCATGCGCGACAACCTGAAGGCCGGCGAGGCCGCGGCGATCTCCGGGCTCCAGGGCAGGGCCTCCACCCAGCAGGTGGTCGAGGCGGTGATGTCCGCCGAGCAGAGCCTGCAGACCGCCATCGCCATCCGCGACAAGGTCGTGGCCGCCTATCTCGAAATCAGCCGCATGGCGATCTGAAGGACGTTGCCGACATGAGAGCGCTCGCGATCGCCGCCACGGGCATGAATGCCCAGCAGCTCAACCTCGAAGTCATCGCCAACAACGTCGCCAACCTGAACACGACCGGGTTCAAGGGAGCGCGGGCGGAGTTCACCGACCTGCTCTACCAAGCCGAGCGCCAGCAGGGCGTGCCGAACCAGACCGGCCAGGAGGCGGTGCCGGAGGGCGCGCTCCTCGGCCTCGGCGTGCGCGCCGCGGCGATCCGCAACCTGCACCGGCAGGGGCCGCTCGCCCAGACCTCGAACAACCTCGACCTCGCCATCAACGGGCGCGGCTACTTCCAGATCACCAACCCGAACGGCGAGACGAACTACACCCGCGCCGGCTCCTTCAACAAGGGCAGCAACGGGCAGCTCGTCACCCTCGAAGGCTACACCGTCGAGCCGGCGATCCTGTTCCCGGCCAACACGGTCGACGTCGTGATCAACCAGTCGGGGCAGGTCTACGCCAAAGTCGACGGGCAGGCGAACCCGCAGCTCCTCGGCCAGCTCACCATCGCGAACTTCGCCAACGAATCCGGCCTCGAACCCCTCGGCAACGGCCTCTATCGGGAGACGGCGGCCTCGGGCGCGCCCGTCACCGGGGTCGCGGGCGATACCGGCTTCGGCAAGATCCAGCAGGGCTATCTCGAGAGTTCGAACGTCGATCCGGTCAAGGAGATCACGAACCTCATCACCGCCCAGCGCGCCTTCGAGATGAACTCGAAGGTCATCCAGGCCGCCGACGAGATGGCCGGCACGGTGTCGAAGGGCATCCGCTAAGCAGAATGGCATGGAGCAATCCTGCTTAGGTTCTTGGTTTCGCATCGTTGTCTCCGCCGAACCGGTGACCGCTTCGGCCGGCGGAACGATGCGGAGCGCGACGAGGCCGCCCGTGCGGCGGCGACCGTCTCCCGTTCCGTTCACCGCTCCGACGGCCGGAGGAATCCGCCTCGCCGGGGACGCCTCAAGCCGGACGCGGCGGCGCGGTCTTCCCCGGGCGGGGAGGGACGGCGCGCGTCGTCCGCTCCGTCCGGTCCTCGCTGTCAGGGTGTGATCATGACGATCATGACGAGACTCATCCGGCGCGCCCTCGCGCTCGCCGCGGCGGCCGGGCTGGCCTGCCTCGCCGGGGCCGCCTCGGCCGAGCCGGCCCGCCTCGCCGACGACATCGTGCTGCCGGTGCCCGTCGTGACGGTCTATCCGGGCGACGTCATCAAGGAGACGATGCTGCGCCAGCAGGCGTTCCCGCCAACCTTCCGCGCGCGCCTCGCGGTGATCGACGCGCCGCTCGCCATCGTCGGACGGGTGGCCCGGCGCACCCTGCTGCCGGGCGAGCCGGTGCCGGTCAACGCCGTCGACGACCCGCGGCTGGTGAGCCGGGGCACCCCGGCGCAGATGATCTTCGAGGAGAACGGCCTCGTCATCACCACCCTGGGCACGCCGTTGCAGAACGGCGGCCTCGGCGAGGTGATCCGGATCCGCAACTCCGATACGGGGCGCATCGTGAGCGGCACCGTCCAGGGCGACGGCCGCATCCGGATCGGCGAGGCGCGCTGATGGTCCGGCTCCTCGCCTTCCTCGCCGCCCTGCTCGCCGCCGCCCTCCCTGCCGCCCCTCCTGCGCTCGCCGCCGGGAGCACGCGCATCAAGGACATCGCCACGCTCCAGGGCGTGCGCGACAACCAGCTCGTGGGCTACGGCCTCGTCACCGGCCTCCAGGGCACCGGCGACACCCTGCGCAACGCGCAGTTCACCGAGCAATCCCTGCAATCGATGCTCGACCGCATGGGCGTGAACGTGCGCGACTCGCGCCTGCGCACCCGCAACGTCGCCGCCGTGATGGTGACCGCGGACCTGCCGCCCTACTCGACGGTGGGCTCGCGCATCGACGTCACGGTGACCTCGCTCGGCGACGCCACCTCCCTCAAGGGCGGCACCCTGCTGATGACGCCCCTCTCGGGCGGCGACGGGCAGGTCTATGCCGCGGCGCAGGGGCCGATGGCGGTCTCGGGCTTCGTGGTCGCGGGCCAGGCCGAGTCGATCACGCAGGGCGTGCCGACCGCGGGCCGCATCCCGAACGGGGCCCTGATCGAGCGCCAGGTGCCCGGCTCCTTCCAGCAGCTGCCGCAGCTCGTCCTCGAACTGAAGAATCCCGACTTCAAGACCTCGATCCTCATCGGCGACGCGATCAACGCCTACGCGCTGCAACGCTTCGGGCGCCGGGTCGCCCTGGCGCGCGACCAGCGCTCGGTGGAGTTGCAGAAGCCGCCGTCCATCGCCCAGACCCGCTTCGTCGCCGAGATCGGCGACCTGACCATCGAGCCGGACACCCCCGCCCGGGTGGTGGTCGACCAGCGCACCGGCACGGTGGTGATCGGGCGCAACGTCCAGATCTCCACGGTCGCGGTCACGCAGGGCAACCTCACCCTGCGCGTGACCGAGACGCCGGAGGTCTCGCAGCCCGAGCCCTTCTCCCGCGGGCAGACGGCGGTGGTGCCGCGCACCGAGGTCGCGGCCCAGGAGCAGCAGCGCCACGTGGCGATCCTGCGCGGCTCCGACCTCCAGACCCTGGTCAAGGGCCTCAACCAGATCGGCCTGAAGCCGAGCGACATCATCTCGATCCTGCAGGCCGTGAAGACGGCCGGCGCCCTCCAGGCGGAGCTCGTCGTGCAATGATGAGGCGCCGCCTCCGCCTCGCCCTCGGCCTCGGCCTTCTCGGTCTCGCTTGCGGCCGGGGCGAGGCCCAGGAGACCGCCAATCCGGCTGCCGCGGCCCCCGCGGCGGCGCCAGCCACCGCGAAGGCTCCCGGCGGCTATTGCGCGGGCATCGCCGATGCGGCGGCGGATGCGCGCTTCGCGTGGCAGAAGGAGACGCTCATCGCCCTCGACAAGCAGGTCGAGGAGCGCATCCAGCGGCTCGAGGCCAAGCGCGCCGAGTACGAGGAGTGGCTGCGGCGGCGCAACGAGTTCCTGGCCAAGGCCGACGAGGCGGTGGTCGCGATCTACACCAAGATGAAGCCCGACGCCGCGGCGCTCCAGCTCGCCAACATGCCCGACGAGGCCGCCGCCGCGCTCCTCTCCAAGCTCAGCGTGCGCGCGGCGAGCACGATCCTGAGCGAGATGGAGGCCTCCCGCGGCGCCCAGCTCGCCCGGAAGATGACGGACGCCACCAAGAAACCCAAGCCCGACGAGAAATCCTGATGAAGCGCCTGCTCACCTGCGCGGCCGTGGCAGGCCTCGGCGCCTGCGCCCAGCCCCTCGACCCGATCGGACGCCCGCCGCTCCTGACGCCGATCGGCACGGGCCTCGCCGTGCCGCGCGAGCCGATGCCCGCGAGCTTCGCGGCCGTGCCCCGGCGGAGCTACAACTCGACCTGGGCGCCCGGGGCCTCCGACCTGTTCCAGGACCCGCGCGCGCGCAACGTCGGCGACGTCATCACGGTCAGCATCTCGATCAACGACAAGGCGCAGTTCGACAACGCCACCGACCGCTCGCGCAGCCAGAAGTCCAGCCTCGGCTTCGACTTCAGCTACGGCGTCTCGGCCGCCAAGGATTCGGCGACCGCCGATGCGGGCATCCGCTCGGGCACTGAGACCAAGGGCAACGGCACCATCGACCGCAAGGAGAACCTGAGCCTGTCGGTCGCCGCCGTGGTCACCGACACCCTGCCGAACGGCAACCTGCTGATCAGCGGCTCGCAGGAGGTGCGCGTCAACAGCGAGGTGCGCGTGCTCACCGTGGCGGGCATCGTCCGGCCCCGCGACATCACGCGCAAGAACACCATCGACTACGACAAGATCGCCGAGGCGCGCATCTCCTACGGCGGCCGCGGGCGGATCACGGACGTGCAGGATCCCACCTACGGGCAGCGGGTCTGGGAGACGGTGACGCCGTTCTGATCCGGCCCGAGGACGACCGGTCCGGAAACCGGACCGGCCGGCTCCCGGGCAGACCTGCCTCGCGCAAGCTCCGCAAGCCAAGACACGGCGGACGGCAGCCCGTTCCGGGCTCCCGGAAACCGGAAACCGCGCCATGGCCGCGAGCAAGACCGATCCCAAGGGCGAGCCCAAGAAGGGCAAGGGCTGGATCGCCATCCTGGCCCTGCTGACCCTCGTCGCCGGCGGCACCGGCGGCGCGCTCGGCTACTACTTCCTGTCGACCGTCGAGAAGGCGGTCGATGCCAAGAAGCAGGAGGAGCACGACAAGGCCACCAAGGTCCTCGCCTATACGGGGGACCTCAGCACGCGCAGTGTCGGGCCGCTCGTCTCCAACCTCGCCGATTCGGGCGACACCTGGATCCGCTTCGAAGGCTCCATCATCTACAAGACCGGCGCGATCCAGACCCCGGACATCGCCGTGGCGGAGATCCGCCAGGACATCCTCGCCTATCTGCGCACCGTTTCCCTGGCCCAGGTCGAGGGCGCGAGCGGTCTCCAGCACCTGCGCGAGGACCTCAACGAGCGCGTGCAGCTGCGGACCAAAGGCGCCGTACGCGAACTCGTCGTCGAGACGCTGATCGTCCAGTAGCGCCGCGGAACCCCTTCGATGAGACGCTTCCTTCCCGCCGCCGCCGGGCTTCTCGGCCTCGCCCTGCCGCTCCTCGTCGCCGGGGCGGCCCTGGCGCAGCAATCCGGTGCCACCGGCGTGCCGGCCCTCGACGCCCTGCTGCCGCCGGGCAACGGCGCCGCGAGCGGCCGCATCATCCAGCTCGTCGCCCTGCTGACCGTGCTGTCGGTGGCGCCGGGCCTCCTCGTGATGGTGACGAGCTTCACCCGCTTCGTGGTGGCGCTGTCCTTCCTGCGCTCGGGGCTCGGCCTCCAGACCACGCCGGCCAACCTGTTCCTGGTCAGCCTGTCGCTGTTCATGACCTTCTACGTCATGGCCCCGACCTTCGACCGGGCGTGGCAGGAGGGCGTGCGGCCCCTGACCGAGAACCGCATCAGCGAGGAGGAGGCCTTCGGCAAGGTCGCCGACCCGTTCCGCGAGTTCATGCAATCCCACGTGCGCGAGAAGGACCTCCAGACCTTCGCGGATCTCGCCAGCCGCAACTTCCCCAAGGCCGAGGCCGGCGAGAAGGTGGACCTGCGCATCCTGATCCCGGCCTTCATGATCTCCGAGCTGCGCCGCGGCTTCGAGATCGGCTTCCTGATCGCGCTGCCCTTCCTCGTCATCGACATGATCGTCGCCACGGTGGTGATGTCGATGGGCATGATGATGCTGCCGCCGACCGTGATCTCGCTGCCGTTCAAGGTGCTGTTCTTCGTGCTGATCGACGGCTGGAACCTGCTCGTGAGCGGGTTGGTGCGATCGTATTTCTGAGCGCGGCGACGGCTGCGCTGCGTCAGGAGCCCTTCCGCCCGGAGCCGGGCCGGAAGGGCTTCGCCGTTTCATGCCCCGGCTTCTTGCCGGCCTCGCCCGCGCAACCTCCGCGCAAGGCTGGCCCGCAAGATGACCTTCGATCAGGCCCCCCATCCTTGAGAGCGGTTCATTGATGTCCGGTCGCGAGCACGCCGAGAGGCTGTGGAACAACATCATCGAACTCGGCGCCCGCCGCCTCGCCGCGCTCGGGGTGATCGGGCTGACGGTGTTCCTGGCGGTCGGGCTGGGCGCTTACTACCTCAGCCGTCCGGCGCAGGAGATGCTCTATACGGGGCTCAACCGCGAGGACATCAGCCGCATCGGCTCGGTGCTGAAGGATGCGGGCGTTCCCTTCGACGTGAGTTCGGACGGCACCGCCGTGCTCGTCGCCTACGGCCACACCGCCCAGGCGCGCATGCTGCTCGCCGAGAAGGGCCTGCCGCAGAGTTCGAAATCCGGTTACGAGCTGTTCAACGATCTCGGTTCGCTGGGGCTCACCTCCTTCATGCAGGAGGTGACGCGGGTGCGGGCGCTCGAAGGCGAGATCGCCCGCACCATCCAGACCATGAAGGGCGTGCGCGCCGCCCGGGTGCACATCGTGCTGCCCGACCGCGGTTCCTTCCGGCGCGAGCAGCAGCCGCCCTCCGCCTCGGTGGTGGTGCGCACCGAGCCCGCCGACGACACCAGCGGCGCCCAGGCGATCCGCCACCTCGTCGCCTCGGCCATTCCGGGCATGAAGCCCGAGCGCGTCACCGTGATCGGCACCGACGGGACGCTGCTCCTGTCGGGCGACGACGTCGCCAACGCGCCCACCGGCAAGATGGCGAGCCTGGAAAAGGTCGTGAACCGCGAGATCCAGGACAACATCCGCCGCACCCTGACGCCCTATCTCGGGGTCGGGAACTTCGAGGTGAGCGTCGCGGCACGGCTCAACACCGACAAGACGAGCACCAACGAGACCATCTTCAACCCGGACCAGCGGGTCGAGCGCTCGGTGAAGGCGACGCGCGAGAACGAGAACTCTCAGAACCGCAGCTCGCAGCGGCCGACCTCGGCCCAGCAGAACCTGCCCGACCAGCGCACCCGTTCGGACGGCAACGACACGGCGAGCAGCGAGTCGCAGAAGCGCGAGGACCTGACCAACTACGAGATCTCCTCGAAGACGATCCAGACGGTGAGCGACGGCTACGGGATCAAGCAGATCTCGGTGGCGGTGCTCGTGAACAAGGCGCGGCTCACGGCCCTCGCCGGGCCGAACGCCCCGAACGGGGTCGAGACGCAGGTCGCCGAGATCGAGCAGCTCGTCGCCTCGGCGGCCGGCTTCAGCAAGGACCGGGGCGACCACGTCAAGGTCGCGGCGGTGGGCTTCGTCAACGACGGGCAGCCGCTGGAGCCGGTGCCGCCGCTCAGCCTGACCGAGGTGCTGATGCGCCAGTCGGCGACGCTCATCAACGCCGCGACGATCCTGGTGGTCGCCTCCCTGCTGATCTGGTTCGGCCTGCGGCCGGCCCTGCGGGCGATCCTCGACGTCCCCGCGATCGAGCAGGAGCAGACGGCGGAGGCCGCGGCGGAGGTCGCGCTGCTGGCCGAAGCGGAGGCGGCCGCGGCGGCGGGCCTCATCAGTCCGGAGACCGCGGCGGCGATCGCGGCCGGCGGCGCCCCGGGCGCGCCGCAGCTCGGCGCCCCCGTCATGGCGAGCCTCATCGACGATCTCACCAACAAGTTGCATTCGTCGCCGCAGAAGAAGCTGGAGCAGATGATCGAGTTCGACGAGGAGCAGGCGGCCAACATCCTCAAGCGCTGGCTCATGCGTGAGGAGGCGGCCTGATGTCGGCGGTCTTCGCCCGCTACCTGCCGGACTTCTCCGCCGAGGCCGCCGCGGCCTCGTCCGAGCCCGAGCCCGAGCCCCTGGCGGTGCTGCTGCGGGCCGCCCGCCGCGCGGCCGAGCCGGACATGCCCGTCCGGGCCGCCGCGGCGGCGGCCCCGGAACCCGCGGAGGACCGGGACGCCCTCCTGCGCGAGGCCGAGGAGCGCGGCCGGCGCCTGGGGCGCGCCCAGGCCGCCGCCGAGACCGCGCAGGCCCTCGAAGCGGCCCTGGCGGAGGCCCAGGCCATCGCCGACGAGCAGATGCGGGAATCCCGCCGCGACTGGGCGGAGCGGGAGGCCGGGGTGCTCGCCGAGGGCGTGGCCGCGGCGCTGCGCGACCTCGAAGCCCGGCTCACCGACCGGGTCGCCCATCTGCTCGGCCCGGTCATCGGCGAGGCGTTGCGCGCCCAGGCGGTGGCATCGCTGCGCGAGGCGATCGCGCGGCTGCTCGCGGACGGGGCCAATCCGGCGATCCGCGTGAGCGGGCCGTCCGACCTGCTGACGGCGCTCGCCGCCTCCCTCGGCCCACTCGCGGACGGCATCGCCTTCACCCCCGCCGGGACGGCCGACGTGACCGTCAGCGCGCAGGACACCGTGATCGAGACCCAGCTCTCGGCCTGGAGCCGCCTGCTGTCGGACGCCCTCGGGAGCCCGTGACATGGCCGACCACCACGAGATCATCATCATCCACCGCCATGGCGACCACGACGACGGCCATCACGGCGGCGCCTGGAAGATCGCGCTCGCGGACTTCATGACCGCCATGATGGCGCTCTTCCTGGTGATGTGGCTGATGAGCTCCACCAGCAAGGAGACCAAGGCCGCCATCGCGGATTACTTCAACCCGATCCGGCTGTCCGAGACCTCCCCCGAGAAGAAGGGCCTGCGGGATCCCACGGGCGAGGCCAGCCAGAGCGGCGAGGAGGGCAAGCCCGAGGCGAGGAGCGGCGAGAGCAAGGGCAAGAGCGAGGAGAAGGTCAAGGAGGCCGCGGCCTCCGGGGGCGCCGCGGGCAAGACCCGCGAATCGGCCCTGTTCCAGGATCCCTACGCGGTCCTCGCCAAGCTCGCCGCCGAGGCCGACCAGCAGAGCGAGACGGCGATGGCCGACGCGATGCCGGGGGAATCCGGCCGCCCCGGCCTCGCCGGCGGCGAGGCGGCCCGCGATCCCTTCGATCCGCTCTACTGGCAGGTGCCCGCCCTGCCGCAGGCCCGCACCGAGGTGCCGGGCCCGGTGAACACGGTGGCGAAGCCCCCGCGGGACACCCGGATCGACGCGAAGGCGACGGTGCGGGAGGCCCGGGCCGGCTCCGACCTGCTGCCCAAGGAGATCGCCGACCTGATCAAGCCGCCGGAGACGAAGGCCGCCAAGGCCTCGGAGACGAAGCCGGAGGCCAAGCCCACGGAGGCCAAGCCCACGGAGACCAAGCCCGTCGAGGCGAAGCTTCAGGACAAGATGCCGGAGGGCAAGGCGGCCGAGGTCAAGGCGCCGGATGCCAAATCGGCGGAGGCGGACGCCGCGGCGGCCGAGCTGAAGGCCGAGATCGCCAAGGCCGTCCAGCCCCTCGGCACCGCCTCGCCGGCCCCGAAGATCGAGGTGCGGCGCACGGGCGAGGGCGTGCTCATCAGCGTCACCGACGAGCTGAACTTCAGCATGTTCGGCGTCGGCTCCGCGGAGCCGCAGGCCAAGGTCGTCAAGGCGCTGGAGCGCATCGCCAAGATCGTGAGCAGCCGGCCGGGGCGCCTCGTCCTGCGCGGCCACACGGACGGACGGCCCTTCAAGTCCGACACCTACGACAACTGGCGCCTGTCGAGCGCCCGCGCGCAGATGGCCGCCTACATGCTGATCCGCGGCGGCGTGCAGGAGAGCCGGATCGAGCGCGTCGAGGGCTATGCCGACCGCCAGCCGCGCAATGCCGCCGATCCGCTGGCCGCCGAGAACCGGCGCATCGAGATCCTGCTGCGGGAGCGCTCCGAGTGAGGCGGGCGGTTGCATCGCGGATGCGGGCGCGGCGCCTCGCGCGCGCCGCAGCCCTCTGCGCCCTCGCCCTGTCCCTGGCCGGGCCGGCCCTCGCCGCCGATCACGGCGGGGGAGACCATGGCGGCCAGGGGGGCGCAGGCGGCCATGGCGGTGGCGGCGAGCAGGGTGGCGGCGGCGGACACGGGGGGGCGCCCGCGGCCAAGATCGAGCCGCTGCCGGTGGAGCCGCGCGGCCTGCCGGTGCAGCTCCAGCGCACGCTGCAGCTCCTTCAGGACCGGATCGCGCGCGGCGACACGCAGGCGCACCTCGCCCAGCGTCCGCTGATCGCGCATATCGAGGGACGGCTGATCGGCCTCGAACCGGAGACCTGGGCTCAGACGGCCAACCTGCGCGCCGCCGTGGCCTTCGCGCTCGCGGGCGGCGGCCCGGGGGTGCTGCGCCGGGTGATCGAGGCCGGGACCATGCCGGATGCGGAGGCATCCCTGCTCCAGGGCTCGCTCGCCTATCTGGAGGGGCGCGAGAAGGAGGCCCGCCGGCTTCTCATGAAGATCGACGCGCAGGGCCTGCCGCTGAGCCTCGGCGGCCAGCTCGCGCTGGTGCAGGCGGCGCTGGTGGTGCGCGACGACCCCGCCCAGTCGCTGAAGTTCCTCGACGTCGCGCGGCTCCTCGCCCCGGGGACGCTGGTCGAGGAGGGCGCGCTGCGCCGCGAGGTCTTCATCCTCGCCCAGAGCGGCGACGTGACCCGCTTCGAGGCGCTGTCGGTCCAGTATCTGCGCCGCTACCGGCGCTCGGTCTATGCGGGGAACTTCCGGCAGCGCTTCGCCGCCGCCCTGACCCGGCTCGATTACGGCGACGACCAGCGCCGGATCGCGCGCCTCGGCACGATGCTGGCGGAGATCGAGCCGGACGGACGGCGCGAACTCTACCTGATGGTGGCGCGCGCGGCGATCGAGCAGGGCAAGACGGCCACCGCGATCTTCGCGGCGAGCCAAGCCGCCCCGCTGACGGCGCCCGGCACGGTCGAGGCCGCGCAGGCGCGCCTCTACCGGGCCGCCGCCGCCATCGTCGCGCCGGAGAGCTACGACGGCGCCCTGGCGGTGCTGCGCGGCCTCGACCGCGCGGCCCTGCCGGCCGCCGACGCGACGCTCCTCGACGCGGCGCTCACCACCGCGGTGATCATCCGGAGCGAGCCGCCGCCCGCCCCGGCGGCCCAGCCGGAGCAGACGGCGGATGCCAAGCGGCCGATGCCGCCGACTCCGGCCATCGCCCGGGCCCAGCAGGTGATCGGACAGATCGACGAACTGATGCAGCGGACGCTCCGATGAATTCCCTCGACAGCATCCTCACCGCCATCCGGCGCGTCGTCGACGCGGCGCCGGGCCGGGCGCCGTCCGAGCCCGAGGGCGACGCCGCGGCCGGGCCGGGCGCCTTCGGCGCCGTCCTCAACGCCCTCGACGAGCGGCGGGACCTTCCGGCGCGCCCCGCCCCCGCGGCGGAGGACACGGCCGAACCCGGCGCGATCGGCGACGAGATGCTGCCGGTCGCCCCGGAGGCTCCGGCCGCACGGGCGGGCGGCCTGTCGGAGACGGCGGTGCTGCGCTTCGCCGCCGCGCTCACGGCGGCGCGCACCCAGCCCGACGCGCCGGCTCCCGCCACCCCGGACGACGACGCGGCGGCCATCCTCCCCGCCTCCGGTGCCGGCACCGCCCCGGCGGTGCTGCAGCAGCTGATCGCCGCCCCCGGGCCGGCCTCGGAGCCGGCCGCCCCGGCCCTGCCGTCCGATCCGAGGCCGTCCCCCCTGTCCGGCTTCGGACCGGCGGAGCTGCCCGCGACCCCGGCCTTCCGCGCCGTGGTGGTGGCGCAGGAGACGCATTTCGATCCCGTGCGGCCGCCGGTGCTGCCCGGCCCGGATGGCGCCGCCGTTCCCGTCCAGCCGGCATCCGCAGCGATGGGCGAGGCCCCGGCCGCCACGCCGCCGGCGGCCCGCGTGCCGGTCGCCCCGGCATCCACCCCGGTCCCGGCCAAAGCCTCGCCGCTCGACCGGGTGAGCGCGCCCCTCGGCGCACCGGCCGCCACCGCGGGGCTCGCCGGTCCGGCGCCGGCGCCGGCGTCGCCCACGGCCGCCGGGCGCGTGGCGCCCCAGGCGGTCCCCGGCGGTCCCGTCCCGGACGGGATTCCGATGGATGCCGCTGTCCCGGTTGCCGGGGCCGCGACGATGCCGTCCGTCGCATCCGATGACGCTGCCGCTCCTGCGGGACGTCCGGCCGCAGCCATCCCCGCGGGAGCCGCGCGAGCGGATGCCAAGCCCGGCGAGGCGCCGGGGCTCGGGATGGCGGCGCAGGCGCCGGATCCCCGCGATCCGGATCGCGGCGGTCCCGCCCGCGGAGCCCGGGCCGGGCGCGACACCGATCCGGGCCGTCCGGGCCACCTGCCGCCAGCCGCGGGCGGCCAGCCCCCGGTGAGCGCCCCGGTCGCGGTGCCGGAGGCCGCCGCGACCCAGAGCGCCGCGCTGAACGCGGCCGTGCCGGCCACGCGGACCGCCGCGCGCGCCACCGTTCCGGCGGCGGAGCCGCGCATGGCGCGTCCGGAGCCGTTGCGCGCCGAGCCCGCCCCGGGTCTTGCCGAGCAGGCCCGGCCGGTCGGGCCCGTGGCGCCGGGGCCGCAGCCCGAGGCCGGCCGGGATTCCGCCCAGCCGGACGGCGCGGGACGCGACCGGACGGCCGGTCAGCCGGCCTCCTTCGGCGCGGCGCTCGATGCGGGAGCCGCGCCCACGACGCCGGATCTGCCGCTCGGCGCGCCGGCCCTGCCGACGGCCGGGACGTCCCGGCCCTCCGCCCTGCCGGGGGCGACGCTGCCGCATCTCGCGCAGGCCATCGCCAGCCAGGCGGCCCAACCGGCCTCGGCCCCGGCGCAGGGCCCGCTGCGCATCCTGACGCTTCAGCTCAAGCCGGCCGATCTCGGTTCCGTGCAGGTCGTCATGCGCCTGCGCGGGGAGGAACTCGAGATGAACCTCAAGACCAGCCAGGCGGAAACGGCGGAGCTCCTGCGCAAGGATGCCGGGATGCTGTCGGACCTGCTGCGCAACGCCGGCTACAAGCCGGACATCATCACCATCCAGGCAGGCAATGCCGATGCGGGGCGCTCCGGCGGCTCACCCTTCGGCCAATCGGCGGGCGGCGGGTTCAGCGCGCCGGGCGGCGGACAGGCGCAGGGGGGGGCCACGCCCGATCAGCCGGGCCGCCGCCAATCCGAACCGGGAGCGGACCAGCGCACCGCGTCGCGAGGGGATCGACACGATGACACGGCTTCGACCTCCGGCTCCGGCCGCAGCGGCGTCTATCTCTGAGCGGGTGTCGGACATGGGTCGTGCGGTATTCTCCGAGAAGCCCGCGCCGTACCGCCGGCTGAGGCGCCGGCTGATCCCGGCCGGCCTGCTGCTGGTCGCCGGCCCGGCGGCGGCCCTGGCGAATGCCGGCCCGCCGGCCACGCGGCCGCCGGTCGCCTCGAACATCTGCGAGCGGGAGATGGCGCAGGCCGCCGCGCGGCACGGCGTGCCGCTCGGCATGCTCTACGCGGTCGGGCTCACGGAGAGCGGCAAGCGCGGCTCGCTGCAACCCTACGCCATGAACATCCAGGGCAAGGCCTATTTCGGCACCAGCGCCGCGGATGTGCGCGCCAAGTTCGAGGAGGCCAAGCGCTCGGGCGTGCGGCTGATCGATCTCGGCTGCATGCAGATCAACCACCACTTCCACGGCGCCAAGTTCGGCTCCGTGGAGGCGATGCTCGATCCGAAGGCGAATGTCGAATACGCGACGCAGTTCCTCAAGGAGCTGAAGGCGCGCGAGGGCACCTGGACGCTGGCGGTGGCGCGCTATCACGCGGGGCCGAACAACAACCCGGCCCAGAAGCAGTATGTCTGCCGGGTGATCACCAACATGGTGGCGACCGGGTTCGGGACGTGGACGCCCGGAGCCAAGGCCTTCTGCCAGTGAGGGCGATCCGTCGGCGGGCCGACGGATCCCGCCGGCCTCGAGTCGCTTCGGGCGGCGATCAGCCCACGAAGGTGTAGCCGATGTAGCGCTTGGCCTCGATCGGATCGTAGCCGAGCCGCTCGCGCAGCTTCTTGCGCAGCTTGCTCACGTGGCCTTCGACCACGCTCTCCTCGACCTCGTTGCTGTAGACGCCGTAGATGGCGTTGAAGATCTGCGCCTTGGTCAGGCGCCGGCCGCGGTTGCGCACCAGATATTCGAGGATGTGCCGCTCGCGCCGGGGGAGGGACATGACCTCGCCGTCGATCTCGGGGTCGCGCCCGTCGAAATGGACCTTCAGACGCTCAGCCTGACCCTCCGGCGGGGCGACCTCGCCGTTCACCCGGCGCCAGATCGCCTCCGACCGGGCCAGGATCTCGCGGACGTGGACGGGCTTGCCCAGCACGTCGTCGATCCCGGCGGTGAAGAGCTGGAGCGTCGTCTCCAGGGAGCGGACATCGCTGAGCGCGATGATCGGCGCCCGCGATTGCCGCCGGATCAGGCCCGCGCAGGCGAGCCGGTCCTCGAAATCCCCGAGCAGGAAGCCCTGGACGGCGTCGATGTCGCCCGCCGAGGCGGCGCTGAACCAGCTCCGGAACTCGTCTCCCACCAGACCGAGGGAGGAGACGCCCTCGCGCTCGAAGCCAGCCGCGTAACCGCTGGTCACCGTCGGCCGGTCATCGACGAAGATGTACATGGATCGTGGACCCCGAACTGTCGTCTTCGCGGTCGCTCACCTTGTCCGATCCGCCTCGGTCATGCCGCACCGAAGGCCGCCCGAGGGGTCGCGGGCAGTGGTGAAGACGGCGCTGGCGGGGGATCGTGTTGCTCGTTGGAGACCGCAACCTCTTGGTAAGGATGATGTCGCCGGGCGTCGATTCGGTCAATGGCATCGGTGCAACACCCGGGGCAGCGCTGCCACAGGGGGCGCTCCGGCGGTCCCGCGCCGGGCCGTCAGGCCCGGCCGACCCGGGCGCGCGACAGGGTATGCGCGAAGCGGTCGAGGTCGAGGTCGGGATCGGATCCGGGGAGGATGCGGTCGATGGCGACACCCACGTAGGTTCCGTCGAGGACGAGCTTGAAGAAGACCGTGAGGGCCTCCGCGCCGAACTCCATGTCGAGCACCACGGTGGGCGAGCGCCCCCAGGAGAAGCTGACATCGGCCGCGTCCCCGTAGATCAGGGTCGCTTCCTTGTAGAAGGGCTCGGCCGAGGAGGCGACGAGGTCGGCGATGTTGCCGTGGCGATCGTCGCGCACCCAGCCGATCAGCACGCTGCCGTCGAGCAGGCAGAATTCGGCGATGAAGTCGCGGATCTCGCGGGCGAAGATGCACTCGGCCGCTTCGAGATGCTCGATCGCGGCCCGCATGCCGGGCGGCGTCTCTGGGGCGTGGGTCATCATCGCGACCTCGCGAACAAATAGAACAGGATCTGAGCCACAGCGCGATAGAATTCCGCAGGGATCATCTGATCGACTTCGACACTGTCATACAGCGATCTTGCGAGAGGCTTGTCTTCGATGACGGGGATCCCGTTGCTCTCGGCGATCTCGCGGATCTTGAGGGCGATGAGGTCCTGGCCCTTGGCGACCACCAGCGGGGCGGGACTCTCGTCGCGCTCGTAGCGCAGGGCCACGGCGAAGTGGGTCGGGTTGGCGATCACCACGGTGGCGCGCGGCACCGCGGCGAGCATGCGCTTGCGGGTGCGGTCCTGCGCCATCGAGCGCATGCGGGCCTTGACCAGGGGATCGCCCTCGATCTGCTTGTGCTCGTCCTTGATCTCCTGCTTGGACATCCGCAGCGAGCGCTGCCAGCGCAGCCGCGCCCAGATCAGATCGGCGGCGACCAGAACGATCGTGGCGATGCTGACCGCCGAGACCAGGCGGATCGCCATGGTCAGGATCAGTTCCGGAACCTGGCTTGGATCGACGGACATGGCGTTCACGACTTTGTGCCGCTCGGAGCGCAGCAGCAGCAGGGAGACCACACTGATCGTGAGGAACTTAAAGAGCGATTTCAGGAACTCGACCTGACCGGTCCGGCCGAAGATCCGGCTCCAGCCCGCGGCCGGCGAGACCCGCGACCATTTCGGCTGGATGCGATCGCCGACGAAGCGGGGCAGGTTCTGGAACACCGAGGCGGCGAGCCCGCAGACCGCCAGCACCGCCACGATCGGCAGCAGGAAGCGCCCCATGATCATCGCCACCCCCTCCAGCAGCATGGTCGCGTCGCGACCGGTCTGGAGGGTGAAGCCGCGCGGCTGATCGAAGAGCGGGACGAGATCCCGGGCGAGCGTTGCCGCCTGCCCGCGCACGATCAGGGTCAGGACGATGAGGAGCCCGATCACCGCGGCGAGGACCGAGGCCTCGCGCGCGACCGGGACGTCGCCCTTCTCGATCGCCTCCCGAACGCGCCGCTCGGTCGGGCTCTCGGTTTTGCTGTCCTGGTCGACGTCCTCGGCCATGCGGCGTCACGATCCGGCAGGGCGGGTGGGGGTGGGGGCGCGCGGGACGGCCGCGCCCGGCGGGGGACGGCGGGCGCCGTCAGCGGATGAGCGCGTCATCCTCGCTCTCCGGGTTGATCTCGATCTCGCCGCGACCGGCCATGTCGAGGGCGAGGTCGGTGATGGTGCGGCGGGCCTCCAGCACGTCGCGCGCCTGGGCGGGATCGCCGCTGTTGAGCTCGTTCTCGATCATGCGGCGCACGCGGGCCGAGAGCGCACCGAGCACCGTGTCGCGGAACTCCGTCGGCGTGCCCTTGAGGGCGAGCACCAGCCTGTCGTTCGGCACCGCGTCGAACAGGGCCGTGCGCGCGCGCGGCGACAGCTTGACGATGTCCTCGAAGGTGAACAGCAGGCCCTTGAGGATCTCGGCGGATTTTGGCCGCGATTCCGACAGGTTCGTCAGCACGTCGTCCATGTGCTCGCGCTCCATCTTGTTGATGATGTCCGCGATCTTGGCGTGCGTGTCGGCCCCGGCGTTGCGGGTGAAGTTCACCATCAGGTCGTCGTTGATGATCTTCTCGATGGTGCGCAGGGTGTCGGCGACGATCGGCTTGAAGGCCAGCATGCGCCGCATCAGGCTGTTGCGCAGCGGCTGCGGCAGGTGGCTCATCACCTTGGCGGCGGCGGCGGGCTTGATCTTCGACAGGATCAGCGCCGCGGTCTGCGGGTGTTCCTTGACGAGGTAGCTCGCCAGCACGGTCTCGGACACGCCCGAGGCCCGCTCCCAGACCGACATCTTGGTGCTGGTGCCGCGCACCTCCGCGAGGATGTCGGCGATCTGATCGGGCGGGAGCAGGCCGGTGAGGAGCTTCTCGACCTCGGTCACGGTGCCGAGCAGGTTCGCGCCCTGCGAGAACTCCGCCACGAAGGCGTCCACGAGGCCGTCGATCGTCTCGGGGCTCACCGGGCCGAGCTTCACCGCGGCCCGGGTGATGAGCTTGATCTCGTCCTCGTCGAAGTACTTGAGCAGGCGGCCCGCTGCCGGCTTGCCCATGGCAAGCAGCAGCGTCGCGACCTCGTCGACCGGCTTCAGAGGCCGTTGTTGTACGCCGCGAACCGCCAGGGGTGCCGCCGTCATCCCGCCCTCTCAGGTCACGCCGCGTGGTCGGAGGTCGAGGGCCCGACGATCTCGGTGAGCGAGACGCCGAACCGGGAATTGTCCTCCTCCACCACCACGACCTCGCCCCGCGCGATCACGCGGCCGTTGACCATCACGTCGACGGGCTCGCCGACCCGGTGGTCGAGCGGGACGATGGCGCCGCGGCCGAGCTTCATCAGGTTGGCGACCGGCATCGTGGCCGAGCCCAGCACCACCTGGATCAGCACCGGGATGCGCAGCACCGCGTCGAGGTTGCGGCCCGTGCCGATCGTCTGCTCGGCCTGCGTCGGGGCCGGGTTCACCGCGGCGAACAGGGCGTCGGCGTGGCTCGCCGACATGTCCGGCGCGTCGTCGAAGGGGTTTCTGCTCATCGGCACGTCTCGTCGGGCAAAGGCGGAGTGTCAGGGCGGAGTGTCGGGGAAGCTCAGGCACCGGGCCGGCGGCCGGCGGCTTCGAGTTCGGCCAGCGTGGCGCGGGCCTCCTCGATCTTGGCCGAGAGGGCTTCGAGGATCTCGCGGCCCTCGTGGCTGAAGCCGCGCACCGCCTCGCCGGCCGTTGTCAGGGCCTGGCTCGTCTGGGCGAAGGCGCGGCCGTATTCGGCCTGCACGCGGTCGAGGCGCTTGAGCTTGAGATACATCGGCAGGACGCAGGCGCAGGTGAGCACCAGGGCGGCGAGCAGGACGCCGTCAACGAGCGAGGACGCCATCCATGAATTCCTTTTCCTGGTCGATCTCTTCGTCGATCCGCAGCACGTAGGAGCCGTTGGCCTGTCCCACCTGGCACCAGAACAGCGCCTCGTCCTTGCCCTCGAGCTTCACGCGCGTCTTCGGCGTGGCGTCGAGGGCGAGCACCTGTCCGACCTTGAGGTCGGCGATCTCGCCGAGCGTCAGGGTGCGCTCCTCCAGCACGGCGCGCAGCGTGACCTCGGTCTTCTTGAGCTCGGTCGAGATCTGCTTCTCCCAGCGCGGGTCGCGGCTGGTGGATTCGCCCGTGAGCACCTTGGAGAGGCTCTGGCGCATCGGGTTGAGCACCGCCTGCGGCAGGATCAGGAACATCTCGCCGCCGCGGTTGATGGCCTGGAGCAGGAACTTCGCCGCCACCGCCTTGTTCGAGCGGCGGCCGATGATCGCGAAATCCATGCGGGTCTCGGTCCGCTCCAGCTTCAGCGTGGTCACCGAGACCAGCGAGAAGGCGGATTCGATCGCCTTGCCGATCTGCTCCAGGGTGATCTGGGCGATGCGCAGCTCGATGCTGGAGAAGTTGCGCGCATCCTCCACCGGCGGCTCCGAGCCGTCCGCCCCGAGCAGCACCTCGACCATCGTGAACACGAAGTCGCGGTCGAGGCCGACCAGGATGTGGCTGTCCCATTGCGGCGAGTAGAAGATGCCCGCGACGGCGTTCGCCTCGTAGGGTTCGAGCATCTCGCCGAACATGCCGCTCTCGACGCTCATCATCGAGTAGAAGATCGGCGAGACGGCGAGGTGCTTGAGGTTGTCGGCGCAGGCCGTGGCCAGGCGGTCGAAGATGACGTTGAGCATCGGGAGCCTGTCGAGGGACAGGCCCGAAGCGTCGAGGAGGCGGTCGCGGACGTCGGTCATGGTCAGGCCGCCTCGCGCTGCTGGCCGCCGCCCACGGTGGCGGTCTCGACCTCGTCGATGGTCGGGCGGTCGGCGAGCGAGATGCCCTTGCGGCCGTGCTCGACGGCGATCTGGGGCAGGGCGCCGTTCATGTAGGCGATCAGGCTCTGCTTCACGATGACGTAGACCCTCGTCTGCTTGTCGCGGGTGGTCTTCACCTTGTTGGCGAGCGGCGCGAGGACGCCGTAGGAGAGGAACACGCCGCCGAGCGTGCCGACCAGCGCCGCGCCGATGAGGTGGCCGAGCACCTGCGGCGGCTGGTCGAGGGCGCCCATGGCGTGCACGATGCCGAGCACCGCCGCGACGATGCCGAGCGCCGGCAGCGCCTCGGCGACGGTGGTGACCGCCTGGTAGGGCTTCAGCGCGTCGCGCTTGTGGGTGCCGATCTCCTCGTCCATCAGCGCCTCGATCTCGTGCGAGCGGGCGTTGCCGATCAGGATCAGGCGGACGTAGTCGCAGATGAACATCACGAGTTCGAGGTTCTTCTGGATGTCCGGATAGGCCTTGAAGATCTCGGAATTGGCCGGGTCGTCGAGATGCGGCTCGACCTCGTTGCGGGGCTTGGTCTTGAGCTCGCGCATCAGGGCGTGGAGGAGGCCGAGCAGCGAGAGGTAGTCCTTGCGCTTGGGCACCTTGTCGGTGATGGCCTCGAGCATGCCCTTGCCGGAATCGACCACCGTCTTCATCGGGTTGGCGACCACGAAGGTGCCGATCGCCATGCCGCCGATGATCAGGAATTCCCACGGCTGCCAGATCACCGCGAGGTGCCCGCCCTGGGCCATGTAGCCGCCGATCATCGAGCCGAGCACGATGATCAAGCCGATAGCAACACCCACGATCCCCGCTCCCGTACCGGCCTCGACGCCGCCGGGATACGGCGGCAGGCTTGCGCGGGGCTGAAGGGCAGCCCCGGGGCCGGGGGCTCCGCGTCAAGGATCGGGTCACCGCGATCGCAAGCCCGTGACCGGATCGCGCGCCCGCGCGGTTTGCGCCGGGCCGCGGGCGCGCCTAGGGTTCATCGAGCGCCCCAGGGTTGCGCGAGAAGGAGTGTGTGCGTTGCCGCATCGCTGCGCGGGTGACATCCGGACGGAGAGCCGGCGGTGCGCCATCCGGTCGATCACGGTCCGCCGCGGGGAGGCGTGAGATGCGCTGCCTCGTGACCGGGACCGCCGGGTTCATCGGCTTCCATCTCGCCCGGCGCCTGCTCGCCGCGGGCCACAGCGTGGTCGGCGTCGACGGGATGACCGATTACTACGACGTGGCGTTGAAGCACGCGCGGCTGGCGGAACTCGCCGGGCCCGGCTTCGTCAACCACACCTTCATGCTGGAGGAGCCGGGGGCCTTCGCGTCCCTGATGGGCGAGGCGAAGCCCGACATCGTCCTCCACCTCGCGGCCCAGGCGGGCGTGCGCTACAGCCTGGAGCACCCCGAGAGCTACGTGGCCTCCAACATGGTCGGCACCTTCCAGGTGCTGGAGGGCCTGCGCCAGCACCCGGTGCGGCACGCCCTGCTCGCCTCGACCTCCTCGGTCTATGGCGGGAACCCGCGCACGCCCTTCCGCGAGACCGACACGGTGGCGACGCCGCTCACCATCTACGCCGCCTCGAAGATCGCCTGCGAGGCGATGGCGCATTCCTACGCCCATCTCTGGCGGATCCCGACCACGGCGTTCCGGTTCTTCACGGTCTACGGCCCCTGGGGCCGGCCGGACATGGCGCTGTTCCTGTTCACGAAGCGGATCCTGGCGGGCGAGCCGGTCGAGGTGTTCGACCACGGTCGCGCGGTCCGCGACTTCACCTACATCGACGACCTCGTCGAGAGCATCGTTCGGCTGATCGCGGCGCCGCCGGGAAGCAGCCCGGTCTCGGAGGCCGACACGCTGAGCCCGGTCGCGCCGTTCCGGGTCGTGAATATCGGCGGCGGCGCGCCGGTGACGGTCGGGGCCATGCTCGACGTGCTGGAGGATGCGCTCGGCACCCGGGCCACGCGCCTCCTGCGGGACCTGCCGCCGGGGGACGTGGCGCGCACGGAGGCCGAGACGCGGCTCCTCCGCGACCTCATCGGCTACGTGCCGGCCACGCCCGTCACGGCCGGCATCCCGGCTTTCGTGCGATGGTACCGGGAGCATTACGCCGCGACCGGGGCCGTCGCGCCGCCGCCGGGCTGAGCGGGTGCGGTCTCAGCGTCGCGGCCACATCCGGGCGAGCACCCGGTCCCGCCTGACGAACTGATGCCAGATCACCGCGAGCAGGTGCAGGCCGAGCACGGCGTAGAGGGCATCGGCGCCGAAGGCGTGCAGGGAGGCGCCGAGGGCGGAGAGCGCTTCGTCGAGCGGAACGAGGCGCGGCCACTGGAACAGCCCGAACCAGGGCAGGGAATAGCCGCCCGCGCCGGAATAGAGGTAGCCCGTCAGCGGCATTCCCAGCATCAGCCCGTAGAGGGCGAGGTGGGCCGCGTGGGCCGCCGCCCGGGCGGCCGGACCCGCCTCGTGCGCCGGGGCGTTGCGGGTGGCGAGCCGGTAGGCGATCCGCAGCACGACGAGGGCGAGGGCCGTGAGCCCGAGCGACTTGTGCCATTCGAGCAGCGCGCGGCGCAGCGGCGTGCCGGGCACGAGGAACGAGCCGGCGAGGCCGATCACCAGCGCCACGATGATGATGGCGGCCATGCCCCAGTGGAAGCTGCGCTGGACACGGTCGTAGGGCTGGGGATCGGGGAGGGCGATCTCGGTCATGGGGTATCCGGGCGCGCTGCGGCCAGGGGCACTGCCACGCCCGGTCCTTGCCCATCACATCATGGCGCGAGCGGGGCCGTTTCCGGCCCGGCGAGCCCCGCGGCGGCGAGGAGGGCCTGCGTGCCGATCACCGTCGCGTCGAGGAGCGGGCGGTCCCGGATCACGGATGGCAGGCGCCATCCCGCGAGGTTGGTGCTCCAGATCAGCACCGCGTCCGCGTCCTCCGCGGCGGCGAGAGCCGCCGCGGCGAGGCGGGCGGGGGGCACGAAGGCGGCGAGCCGGTTCTCGGTGATGCCGAGGGAGACCGCCGCCGCGACCGGGCAGCCGGCGGCGGTGAAGCGGCCGCGCACCAGCGCGGCCTCCTCCGGCCCGCCCTGCACCACGAGGCCGAGCCGGCGATGGCCCGCCGCGCGTAGGCGGTCGCGCGCGGCGAGCGCGGTGGTCACCACGGGCAGGCCGGTGCGGCGGGCGAGGCGCTCGCACAGCCGCTCGTCCGGCGCGAAGCCGAGCGCCGCCCCGCGGGTCGCGTTCCAGCCGATCGCCGCCACCCCCGCATCGGCGAGGAGGTGGGCGGCGTCGAGGAACACCGTTTCGTCGTAGGCCTCCCGGCCGGGGCGGGTCAGGGCGTCGTAGGGCACGCGGGCATAGGCCGCCGCCACGCCCGGGACCGCGGCCAGCGCCGCCTCGGTCGCGCGCTCCACCACCCGGTTCGAGGAGGGCAGGATCACGCCGAGGGCGAGCGGCGGCACGGCCGGCGCGGTGTCGTCCGTCATGGGTCGGATCCTTCTGCGGTGGCCTCGCCGAGGAGGCGGGCGACGAGGAGCGCCTGCGTGCGCGCCACGTGGCGGGCCATCAGCGTGCGGGCGCCCTCGGCGTCCCGCGCGCGCAGGGCCGCCAGGATGGCCCGGTGCTCGGCCAGCGATTCGTCGACCCGGCCGCCGGAGCCGAGGGCGAAGTTGCGCGCCCGCTCCAGGCGGACGAAGGCGCGCTCGTGCGCCTCCGCCACCGCCGGCGAGCGGGCCGCCGCCACGATCAGCCGGTGGGCTTGGCGGTTGAGGCGCGTATAGGCGTCGCGCGCGTCGCGCGCCGCCTCCATGGCCGCCTGAAGCCGGTCGAGGCGGGCGATCTCGGCGGGGGCCATGCGCTCGGCCGCAAGGCCGGCGCAGTAGCTCTCCAGGGCCGCCTCCAGCTCGAAGAGCGGGACGAGGCCGGCCGGATCGAGGCGGGTGACCAGGGCGGAGCGGTTGCGCCGCAGGGTCACCAGCCCCTCGCCCGCGAGCAGCTTGAGCGCCTCGCGCACCGGCGTGCGCGACACGCCGAGGCGCTGGACGAGGTCGGGCTCGTTCAGCGCCTCGCCGGGGGCGATCAGGTTCAGCAGGATCAGCCGCCGCAGGTCCGCCGCCGCCTTCTCGGCGAGGGAGGGCACCGTCCGGACGGCGAGGGTCTCGCCCATCACACCAGCCGCTTCGAGAGTCCGGTCAGCCGCTCCATCAGGGCGATGACCGCGATCGTCGCCACGATGAGGACGCCGGAGAGCGCCGCGATGGTGACGTCGAGCCGGCCCTCCAGATCCTGCCACATGCGGATCGGCAGCATGTCGGTGGCGGCGTCGCGTAGGAACAGCGAGACCGGGATGTTGTCGAACGAGGCCATGAAGGCGAGGAAGCCGCCCGAGAGGATGCCGGGCCGGATCAGCGGCAGGGTGATGCGGCGCAGGGTGTAGAGGCGCGAGGCGCCGAGGCTCGCCGAGCCTTCGAGCAGCGCCGGCTGGAGCTGCGTGAGGGCCGCCACGGTGTTGCGCATCACGTAGGGCACGCAGACGATGGTGTGGCCGATGACGAGGGTCGTCACCGAGACCGGCCAGCCCAGCGCCGAGAAGAACATCAGGCTGGAGAGGCCGAAGGCCAGGGCCGGCAGGATCAGCGGCGACAGGAACAGGCTGTCGAGGAGGCGCGCGGCGAGGCGCGGCGAGCGCGCGACGGCGAGCGCCGCGAGCACCCCCAGCACCACCGAGACGAGCGTCGCCAGAACCGCCACCGTCAGGCTGTTCTTCAGGGCGAAGTGGAGCTGCCACGCCTCGGCGAGTTCCCCGTACCAGCGCAGCGAGTAGCCGGGGGGCGGGAAGCGCAGGGACATCCCGTCCGTGAAGGAGACCACCAGCACGATCACGGTCGGGGCCAGCAGCAGCACCAGGGCCGCGACGGCGAGGAGGGCGAGCAGGATCTCGAAGCTCAGGCGGTCGAGGGCGCCGGGCGCGCGGGAGGTGGCTTTGGACATGGCGGCAGCGGCCTTCAGGTCTGGGCGTAGCCGCGGGCGAGGCGGCCCAGCGCGTTGAAGCTGAGGATCACGGCGAGCACCGCGACGAGGAAGATCACCGACATCGCTGCCGCGAAGGGCCAGTTCTGCAGGGCGATGGCCTGCTGGTAGATGTAGCCGGGCATGAACAGCATCTGCCCGCCGCCGATCAGCGACTGGGTGATGAAGCCCGAGATCGCCGCCGCGAAGGTGAGCACCGCCCCGGCGATCATGCCGGGCAGCGAGAGGGGCAGCGTCACCCGCCGGAAGGTGCGCCAGCGCCCGGCGCCAAGAGCCTCGGACGCGTCCCACAGGCTGGGATCGATGCGCGCCAGCGCCGTCATCAGGGGCAGCACCATCAGAGGCATCTGCACCTGCGCGAGGGCTGCCACCAGACCGCCCTCGGCATAGAGCATCCGCAGCGGCGAATCGACGAGCCCGAGCGACGCGAGGGTGCTGTTGATCACCCCCTGCCGGCCGAGGATCACGATCCAGGCGAAGGTGCGGATGACAACGCTGGTGAGGAGCGGGGTGAGCACCGCGAGGATGATGACGCCACGCACCCAGCCGCCGGCCCGGGTCGCCACCAGGGCGAGCGGGTAGCCGAGGAGGAGGCAGACGGCCGTGACCTTGAGCCCGAGCCAGAGCGTGCCGCCGAGCACGCCGAGGCTGAAGCGGTCGCCGAGGAAGGCGGCGTATTGCGCGATGCCGAACTGCCCGTCCGGCCCGCGCAGGGAGAGCACGAGGAGCGCCACCAGCGGCGCCGCGAAGAAGGCGGCGAAGAACAGGGCGAGCGGGGAGGCGAGCCGCAGATCGTAGCGGGTGACGTCGGGCAGGCGGGGCGTCATGGGCGGATCCGGGCGGGGGGGATGCATGTCACGGGCGGTTGGGCGGTCATCCGCGGGATCTCCCTCTCGCGGGTGGGCCGGCGGATCCGAAGAACGCTAAAATTGATGCCGAGGTACAGACTTATGCCGGGTCGTCACCGCGTGCGGGGACCCCCACTCCCGTGCGGGAGAGGGGGTGCGATGCGGTCCGCGCCCTGCGGCGCCGCCACGGCCATCCTCACAGCTTGATCTCGCGGTTGAACCGCTCGATCCAGGCCGGGCGGTGCGCGTTGATCGTCTTCCAGTCCTGGAACACGAACGTCTTGCGGATCGCGTCGGTGTCCTTCGCCAGCACCTTGGCGATCTCGCCGGTCATCGCCACCTTGGCGTTCGTCGGCACGATCAGGTAGGGCGACTGCATCAGCTTGGTCTGCACCGGCGCGGAGATCGCCGCCTCGATCAGCTTGAAGGCGAGTTCGCGGTTCGGCGAGTTCTTCACGATCTGGATCGCGGTCTTGAAGGCGATGGCGCCCTCCTTGGGGGCCACGAACTCCACCGGCACGCCCTTGGCCTTGAGGATCTGGATCGCGTTGAAGTTGCCGGGCGAGATGTCGACCTGGCCCTGCTGGAACAGGGTCGCGAGCGCGCCCGGATTGGCCGCCACCGCCGAGAGGTTGGGCTTGAGGGTCTCGATCGCCTTGAAGGCGGGGTCGATGTTGGCTTCCGAGCCGCCATGCATCTTGGCGATCTCGACCATGAATCCGGTGCCGAGCGTCGAGTTCAGGTTGGTGATGCCGACCCGGCCCTTGTATTCGGGCCGCCACAGATCGGCCCAGGAGGTGGGCGGCGTCTTCACCGTCTCGGGGTTGTAGGTCAGGCCGACGATCTGGAAGAAGGCCGCCGGGCCGGTGGCCTCCTGCGCGTCCGGGATCAGGTCCTTGAACGAGGCGCTGCGCTCGACCGGGTAGGGATCGACCAGATCCTGCGCGATGGCGGTGAGGGCCGGGCCGGGATCGTGCAGCATCACGTCGATCGGCGGATTGGCCTTGGCGGCCGAGATCTTGGCGATCTGGTCCACCGACAGCATCGGGTCGAGGACGATCGGCGCGTTGTTGGTCTCCTTGCGGTAGGCCGGCACCAGCACGGCCTTGTGCGCCTCCTCCCAGCTGCCCGTGAAGGTCGCGAAGACCAGGGGGCGGGCCTGCGCGAAGGACAGGCCGGGGAAGAGTTCCATCGCCCCGAGCGACAGCGCGGTGGTGAGGAGGCGGCGGCGGTCGAGCAGCATCGGAGGATCCTCTGTCGGTGAATCAGGCGGCCGGGAAGGCGGAGGCGAGACCAGGGGCGACGGCGACGCGCACCGCGGTGCCGGGCGGGCGCAGCGCCGCCCCGCCGAGGCGCGGCTCGGCGATCTTGAGCGGGCTGCCGGCGCCGACCCGAACCTCGTGCACCACGGTGGGGCCGAGCGGCAGCGCCATCTCGACCACGCCCGCGATGCCCTCCGGCTCCTCGGTGAGGCGCAGGTGCTCGGGGCGCAGGCAGGCCACCACCCGCGCGCCGCTGGCGATGCGCCGGCTCGGGGCGCGGGCGACGATCTCGCCGCCCGCGTCGAGGGCGATGCGGGCGGAGGCGCGGTCCTGGTCCAGGAGCACGCCCGGCATGGTGTTGGCCGAGCCCACGAAGGTGTTGACGAACAGCGTCTCGGGCGCGTCGTAGACCGTGGTCGGCGCCGCGAATTGCTCCAGCCGCCCCTGCGAGAGCACCGCCACCCGGTCGGAGAGCGAGAGCGCCTCCTCCTGGTCGTGGGTGACGAGGATGGTGGTGACGCCCGCCACCCGCTGCAGGCGCTTCACCTCGATCTGCATGTCGAGGCGCAGGTTCTTGTCGAGGGCCGCGAAGGGCTCGTCGAGGAGGAGCACCGCCGGGCGGATGGCGAGCGCCCGGGCGAGCGCCACGCGCTGCTGCTGGCCGCCCGAGAGCTGGCGCGGGTAGCGCTCCGCCATGGCGCCGAGCTGCACGAGGTCGAGCAGGCGCCGGGCCTCCGCCGCCTGCTCGACCTTCGGAGCGCCGCGGGCGGCGAGCCCGTAGGCCACGTTCTCGGCCACGCTGAGATGCGGGAACAGGGCGTAGTTCTGGAAGACGATGCCGACCGCCCGCCGGCTCGGCGGCAGGTCGTCCATCACCTGATCGCCGACGATCACCCGGCCCTCGGTCTGGCGCAGGAAGCCGGCGACGATCCGCAGGAGCGTCGTCTTCCCGCAGCCCGAGGGGCCGAGCAGCGAGACCAGCTCGCCGCCCCGGATGTCGAGGTTGATGCCCTCGACCGCGACCGACTCGCCGTAGCGGTGGGTCACCCCGTCGATCACGACGGACCGTCCTTCCGCCACCTGTCGTCCTGATCCCGTCACTGCGCGCGTCCCCGGCACCGTTCTTGCGCCACCGGCATGGCAAATCGTATGCCATTTCTGGAAAACATGTTGCGGCCGAGTGATTTGCCCTTTGGGCGGCCGATGCGCGAAAGCGGGAGGATGCGATGACGAGGCCCCTGTGGGCGCTGAGTGCCGTGGAATTGGCCAACTGCTTCGCGCATGGGCAGGCGACGCCGGTCGATGCGCTGGAATCCTGCCTGGAGCGGATCGCTCTCTGGGAGCCGGCACTCAACGCGCTCACCCGCCGCAATCCGGCCGCCCGCGCCGAGGCGGAGGCGAGCGCGGCCCGCTGGAAGGCCGGCCGGCCGCTCTCGCCCCTCGACGGGGTGCCGATGACGGTCAAGGAGTTCCTGCTCGCCCGGGGGCTGCCCGCCACCTTCGCCGAGCCGGCCTTCGGCGCCGAGGCCGCGGCCGAGGCGGACGAGCTGCCGGTCGCCCGGATGCGCGCCGCCGGCCTCGTGACGGTGGCCAAGACCAACATGCCGGAATTCGCCGTGCAGGGTTACACGGCCAATGCCCGCTTCGGCACCACCGGCAATCCCTGGAACCCGGCCCTCACGCCGGGCGGCTCGACGGGCGGGGGCGCGGCGGCCACCGCCGCCGGCTACGCGCCCGTGGCCCTCGGCACCGATGGCGGCGGATCGCTGCGGCGGCCGGCGGCCCATACGGGGCTCGTCGGCCTCAAGTCGTCGCTGGGCCGCGTGCCGCGCCACGGCGGCCTGCCCTCGCCGCTCCTCGATTTCGAGGTGGCGGGGGCGCTCACCCGCACCGTCGCCGACAGCCGCGCGGTGCTCGCCCTGATGGAGGGAGCCGATCCGCGGGTGCTGTGGTCGCGCCTCCAGCCCCCGCCGGTCCCGCCCGGGCGCCCCCTGCGGGCCGTCTACGTGGAGCGGATCGGCGACGCGCCCCTCGATCCCGTCATCGCGGCCTCCTGCCGGGCGGCCCTCGACGACCTGCGGGCCTGCGGCGTGACCCTGGCCGAGGGAGAGCTGCCCGTCGACATCGCCGAACTCAACGAGCTCTGGCCGGAGATCGGGCGCATCGGCCTCGCGCATCTCTTCGCGTCCGATCCGGCGCTCGCCGCCCGCGCCAGCGCGCCCTACCGCGCCATGGCCGAGGAGGGGGCCCGCGCCCCGGCGACGCGGCTGTGCCGGATCCTCGACCTCGTGCAGCGCCTGCGCAACGCGGCGAGCGCGGTCTTCACGGAAATCGACCTCATCGTCACCCCGGCCATCGCCGCCCTGTCCTGGCCCGCGGACGCGGTCTTCCCGCCCGTGATCGCCGGGCAGGCGGTGGGACCGCGCGGCCACGCGGTCTATTCGGGCTGGGTCAATGCCGCGGCCCTGCCGGGCCTGAGCCTGCCGGTCGATCCGTCGCCGGAGGGCCTGCCGATCGGTCTCCACCTCGTGGCCGGCTTCGGGCGCGACCACCTGCTCCTCGACGTCGCCGAGGCGATGGAGCGCCGCCGCCCCTGGACGCAGCGCTGGCCCGCGCTTCCGGGAGCCGCGTCGTGAGGGCGGGCGGCATCTCGGTCCATGCCGTGGACGTGGCGGAGGGGCGCCCCGCGGCGGGCCTGCGGGTGGTGATCGAGGCGCTCGATCCCGGCGGGCGGCGGCTCGTGGCGGCGGGGCGGATCGGTCCCGACGGCCATCTCGATCATCCGGTCGTGCGCGGCGAGGGCGTGGCGGCCGGCACCTACGAGGTGACCTTCGACATCGGCGACTACGTCGCGGCACGGGGCGGGAGCGGGCGATTTCTCGACCGTGTGCCTTTCCGGTTCACGATCGAGGCGGTGCAGGAGCACGTCCATCTCCCGCTGAAATTCACCCGCTTCGGCTACGCTCTGTTCCGCGGCGCCTGAGCAATCGCGGCTCCGCGCGGGCGTGCGGACCCCGCGGGCCATAATTGGCAGCGCTGCCGGCAGGGTGGTGTCCAAGCTCACCCGCCGCCGCGGGGCCGCGCGACCCCGGCGAATCTGGTCCGGCGGGCCAGTTTGCTCCGCGCGGCCACGGCCGCATCGATCGGGGATTGCGAGGATGCTGTGCCGCACGGGTGGCGAGGGGGAGGCGGCGCTGGCGCGCTCGAACGGGCTTCCGAGTCGGATCTTGCCGACGCCGCAAGGGAGGCCGCTGACTGACGCATAGCTCGGCGGTGCGCAGGCGCTATGTCCGCCCGCATGCCGATTCCCCCGACCCTTGCCGATCTCTGCAACGCCGATCTGGTCACCCGCGAGCAGGTGGACGCCGCCGTCGCGACCTTCCTCTCCGAGCCCAGGCCCGGGCCGCATCCCATCGCCGACGGCGTGACCCTCGACATCGCGGCCGCCGTCGAGGAGCATCCCTGGGCCCACATGGTGGCCTACGATGCGGATGTGAGCCGCACGTCCCGCCACCTTGCCGTCCGGACCGCCGTCCTCCTCGCCATCCTCGGCTGAGGGACACCGGTCGCCGCGCTCGCCGACGGTTCCTTCCTTGCTGCACTCGGCCGCACCACCCATTGGGACAGTTGCGGTGTGCGCTGCAGCATGGCATTGAGGGGATGTGCGGCCGCGATGGCGTCGCGGTTGCGCTGCCCTCTTTGGGCGTTTCCTCCCTAGACTTCGGGCCGTTCCGCAAGGACGGCCTTTTTTTCTGCCCGGTGATGGCGATAGCCAGCCGCGCACCGGTTGCGCAAGCCCATCGCGCGAAAAATTGTGCATGGCGCGGAACGGGCATGCAGTGTCGTGCATGAAGCGCGGCGTGCGCATTCCCTTCCGCAGACCGATGCGAGGTCGGATGCCGGTGCGGGCGCAGGGCCGGAAATGCTCCTGCGCGGAGTGCCGGAGGTCGCGCGAGCCGCTCACGTCGTCGGATTCGTCGTTGGTGCCCTCGCGAGGACGCACGATGCACGCGCGGTCAGGACAGGATGTTGACCGCGCGGGCGGCGACGAGCGCCACGGTGAGGAGCGAGATCGAGGCCTCGGCCATCATCAGGAGCTTGGCCCGCGCCGTCAGGGGCATCGTGTCGGTGGGCGAGAACGCGGTGGCGTTGGTGAAGGACACGAACAGGTAGTCGACGAAGCCCGGCACGAAGGGCGTCTCGCCGATCGTCGCCGGATCGAGACTCATCTGCGGGAACAGGAAATCCGCGCCGCGCTCCATGCGGAAGCTGCGCAGGGCGGGCCCGCCGCGATCCGTCGACCAGTACCACAGGGCGAAGATGATCACGTTCGTCGCCCAGATGTTGAGCGCGTCGAGGAGGAGCGTCGGGGCGCTGCCGGCCTTGCCCGCGAGCAGCGCGCGCACCAGCCCCACCAGCGCCGCCGTGTTCACGACTGTCACGAGGGCCGTGAGCACCAGGGCCGCATGGCGGATCAGCCGGCGGTGATGCGTGACGAGCTGCCAGTGGCTGTCCGTCTGCGCCTGCCGGGCGCGGCGCTGGTTCCAGGCCGTGGCGGCCGAGAGCGGGATCAGCAGGGCGAGTTCGAGGGCGGGCGCGAGCCAGCGCGGGCCGACGCCGAGGTCGTTGACCACGAGGAGCTGCAGCGCGGCGATGACCGCGATGGCGCCGCGGGTGAGCCAGAAATCGAGGGCGCGGGTGTGGACGAGGTGGTGGTGCATCCGGGGGCTCGCGGGCGGTCCGCCCGCCTCCGGTGATGATCCGAAGGGGCGGGACGACCGCCATCCTGCGCCCGGATGTCTTGCCGTTCCATGCCGACGCCTCCGACCCGGCCCGCCGGCCTTGAGCCTGACACGAAGCGGGCTTCCAAGGGCGCAGGATGGCGGCCGTTCGGCCGGCTCGCCGACGATCGAGAACGGGGAGAGGCCAAGTGCCGGGTGGTGCGAGCGAAGCCTGCGTCCAGGGCGTCGATACCGGATTCGTGACCCTGGGCTACGCCAAGGTGGCGATCCTCGGCGTCGTGCAGGGCCTGACCGAGCTGTTGCCGATCTCCTCCACCGCGCATATGCGCGTGGTCCCCGGCCTGCTGGGCTGGCCGGATCCGGGCTCGGCCTTCTCGGCCGCGATGCAGCTCGCGGCCCTCGCCGCCGTGGTCAGCTACTACTGGCGCGACGTCAGCGGGATCCTGGTCGGCTCGGCCACGGCCGTGGCGCGGCGGGACTTCGACAGCCCGGATTTCCGCTTCGCCGTCGGGATCGTGCTGGCGACGGTGCCGATCGTGGTCGCCGGCGTGCTGCTCTCGCCCGTGCTCAACGCCTGCGGCTCGCCGCTGCGGACGCTGCCGGTGATCGCCTGGGCCTGCGTGGTCATGGGCGTGCTGCTCGCCGTCGCCGAGATCGCCGCGCGCCACCGCCGCCCGGCCGGAGAGGCGCGGCTGCGCGACATGCTGATGGTCGGGATCGCGCAGGTGGGCGCCCTGATCCCCGGGGTGTCGCGCTCCGGCTCCACCCTGACGGGCGCCCTGATGCTCGGCTTCAAGCGGGCGGATGCCGCCCGCATCTCCTTCCTGCTCGGCCTGCCAGCAATCCTGCTCGCGGGCCTGCGCGAGATCTGGATCCTGCACAAGGCCGGCCTCGGCGCGCAGGGCTGGAGCGTGCTCGGCCTCGGCCTCGTGGTCGCCAGCCTCTCGGCCTTCGCGGCGATCTGGCTGCTCATGCGGGTGCTGGAACGGTTCTCCGCCTGGCCTTTCGTCCTCTACCGCATCGCCCTCGGCGTCGGGCTCCTCGTCGCGCTGCATGCCGGCCTGCTCGCCGCCTGAGCGGAGGGCCGGCCAATCCCGATCGCGCGCGAAATGCTCCTGCTGCGCTTGACTGGCAGGCCGAGCGGTGCGAGTGCCGCGCCCCAATCGAACGACCTCAGGGGCAGGAAGCTTCAGCCGTGTCGCGCGCCTTCATCTTTCCGGGCCAGGGCAGCCAAGCGGTCGGCATGGGCGCCGGCCTCAGCGAGAATCACCCGGCGGCCCGCGCGGTCTTCGCCGAGGTCGACGAGGCGCTCGGCCAGAACCTCTCGCGGCTGATGTTCGACGGCCCGGCCGAGGAACTCACCCTGACGGCCAACGCCCAGCCCGCCCTGATGGCGGCGAGCCTCGCGGTCCTGCGGGTGCTGGAGGCCGAGCGCGGCCTCGACCTGTCGCGCGACGTCGCCTTCGTGGCGGGCCACTCACTCGGCGAGTACAGCGCGCTCGCGGCGGCCGGCGCCCTCACCGTCGCGGACACCGCGCGCCTCCTGCGCCTGCGCGGCGAGGCGATGCAGCGGGCGGTTCCGGTCGGGACCGGCGCCATGGCGGCGCTCCTCGGCCTGGAGGTCGAGGCCGCCGAGGAGATCGCCGGCGAGGCCGAGCAGGGCGAGGTCTGCGACGTCGCCAACGACAACGGTGCCGGGCAGGTCGTGGTCTCGGGCCACAAGAGCGCGGTCGAGCGGGCCGTCGCGATCGCCCAGTCGCGCGGGGCCAAGCGGGCCGTGATGCTCAACGTCTCGGCGCCCTTCCACTGCGCGCTGATGGGGCCGGCGGCCGAGACCATGCGGGCTGCCCTCGATCAGGTCACGCTGTCCGCCGCCACGGTTCCGGTGATGGCCAACATCCTGGCGAGCCCGATCCGCGAGCCCGCCGCCATCCGCGACGCGCTGGTGCGGCAGGTGACCGGCACGGTGCGCTGGCGCGAATGCGTCGCGGCCATGGCCGCCGCGGGCGTCGACGCCTTCTACGAGATCGGCAGCGGCAAGGTGCTCTCCGGCCTCGTCCGGCGCATCGCCCCGGGCGCGAGCGCCACCCCGATCGGCGCGCCGGCCGACATCGCCGCCTTCACCCTCTAAGCGGGGATCCACGCCATGTTCGACCTCACCGGCCGCAAGGCCCTCGTCACCGGCGCGACCGGCGGCCTCGGCGGCGCCATCGCCCGCGCCTTCCACGCGCAGGGCGCCCAGGTGGCGATCTCGGGCACCCGCCGCCCGGCGCTCGACGCCCTGGCGGCGGAACTCGGGGGCGAGCGCGTCCACGTGGTCGAGGCCAACCTCGCCGATACGGCCGCCGTCGAGGCGCTGGTGCCGGCGGCCGAGGAGGCCCTCGGCGGGCTCGACATCCTGGTCAACAACGCCGGCATCACCCGCGACAACCTCTTCCTGCGCATGAAGGACGAGGAGTGGGACAGCGTGATCGCGGTCAACCTGACGGCGGCGTTCCGGCTGTCGCGGGCGGCCGTGAAGGGCATGATGCGCCGCCGCTACGGCCGCATCGTCAATATCGGCTCCGTGGTGGGCTCCACCGGCAATGCCGGCCAGGGCAATTACGCGGCCGCCAAGGCGGGCCTCGTCGGGCTCACCAAGGCGCTCGCCGCCGAGGTGGCGAGTCGCAAGATCACCGTGAACTGCATCGCCCCCGGCTTCATCACCTCGCCGATGACGGACGCGCTCAACGAGAAGCAGCGCGAGTCGATCCTGGGCACGGTGCCGATGGGGCGTCTCGGCGAGGGCGCCGAGATCGCCGCCGCGGCGGTCTATCTCGCCTCCGACGAGGCCGGTTACGTCACCGGCCACACGCTGCACGTCAACGGCGGCATGGCGATGCTGTGAGCCGGACGGGAGGCGGCTCCGCCACCCCTGAACGGGCCCTTAACCGGCCTCGCCACGGCGGAATCCCTGTGTTAAGCACCCGGCCGGCCGTGCAAGGGGATTGAGCGGTCCGGCCGCGTGCGGCCTCCCAACACACCGCGCGGCCGGCGGATCCGGCCGCAACCAGCTTCCCGGGATCGCCGGCTGATCAGCAGCGGCGCCTCCCTACCGAAGAAGAACCGAGGACCATCAGATGAGCGATATCGCGGACCGGGTGAAGAAGATCGTTGTCGAGCACCTCGGCGTTGAGGCCGAGAAGGTGACCGAGAACGCGAACTTCATCGACGATCTCGGGGCCGACAGCCTCGACACGGTCGAGCTGGTGATGGCGTTCGAGGAAGAGTTCAACGTCGAGATCCCGGACGACGCGGCCGAGACCATCCAGACGGTCGGCGACGCGATCAAGTTCCTGGAGAAGAACTCCGGCTGATCGCCGGCGTTCATCGTCTGAGCGGCTCGGCGGACAGCCTGAGCGGAGTGAGAATGGGATCGGGTCGGGATAACGCGATGCGTCGGGTCGTCGTCACGGGCCTCGGGATGGTGTCGCCGCTGGGAAGCGGCGTCGACATCACCTGGCGCCGCCTCATCGAGGGGCAGAGCGGGGCTGCCCGCGTCGAAGCCTTCGACGTCTCCGACATTCCCTGCCAGATCGCCTGCTCGATTCCGCTCGGCAATGCCGGGGAGGGGGCCTTCAATCCGGACGCCTACGTGGAGCCGAAGGAGCAGCGGAAGGTCGATCCCTTCATCGTCTACGCGATGGCGGCCTCCGCCCAGGCCCTCGACGACGCGGATTGGCATCCGACCTCCCACGAGGACCAGTGCGCCACCGGCGTGCTGATCGGTTCCGGCATCGGCGGCATCGGCGGCATCTACGATGCCTCCGTGACGCTGTTCGAGAAGGGGCCGCGGCGCATCTCGCCCTTCTTCATTCCCGGCCGCATCATCAACCTCGCCTCGGGCCAGGTCTCGATCGCGCATGGGTTGAAGGGCCCCAACCACGCGGTGGTCACCGCCTGCTCGACGGGGGCGCACGCGGTCGGCGACGCCGCCCGCCTGATCGCTCTCGGCGACGCGGACGTGATGCTCGCCGGCGGCGCCGAATCGCCGATCAACCGGCTCTCGCTCGCAGGCTTCGCGGCCTGCCGGGCCTTGTCCACCGGCTTCAACGACCAGCCCACCAAGGCGTCCCGTCCCTACGACCGCGACCGCGACGGATTCGTGATGGGCGAGGGCGCGGGCGTGCTGGTGCTCGAAGAGTACGAGCACGCGAAGGCGCGCGGCGCCAAGATCTACGCCGAGGTGGTCGGCTACGGTCTCTCGGGCGATGCTTACCACATCACCTCGCCCTCGCCGGACGGCGACGGCGCCTATCGCTGCATGAGTGCGGCGGTGAAGCGGGCGGGCATTCAGGCCTCCGACATCGATTACATCAACGCCCACGGCACCTCGACGCCCTTGGGCGACGAGCTGGAGCTGAAGGCGGTCGAGCGCCTGCTCGGCGAGGCGCGCGGGGTCTCGATGTCCTCGACCAAGTCCGCGACCGGGCACCTGCTGGGCGCCGCCGGCGCCATCGAGGCGATCTTCTCGGTGCTGGCGATCCGCGATCAGGTCGTGCCGCCGACCCTCAACCTCGACAATCCTTCGGTGGAGACCGCCATCGACCTCGTGCCCCACGAGGCGCGTCGCCGGAAGGTCGACGTCGTCCTGTCGAACTCCTTCGGCTTCGGCGGCACCAACGCCTCGCTGATCATGCGGCGGGTGGACTGAGCGGATCTCCGATCGCGACGGATGGCGCGTCGGCAACGGATTCGCTGCCGTCTCAATCCGTCGAGCGGTCGAGCGATCGCTCCTGAAGACGCACGGCGCCGTCGCCGAGCCCGAGAACGAGCACCGGCAGAACGACGTGAGCGTAGAGCCACAGGCCGGTCACGTCAGCCTCCCGAGACGACGGCGCGCGAGCCCGTGGAACCCACCCGCGGCGCCGATCCACACGATGCTTCCGATAGCGGGCAGGATACCACGCTCGCTGTCGCATCGACCCCGTCGAGAGCTGCGACCACGGGGCCGAGAACGCCGCCCGCCAAGGAGGCGGTCGAGCGCATTGGCGGTGAGCTTGGTCCGCTCGTTGTCGATCTGGCTCATGGAATCGGTATCGATGCCGCCGGGATCTTCCGTAAGGGTAGGGCGGATGGCCGGGAAAAGTCCAACGGAGGGTTGTGAATCCACCGGCTCCATTTCGCCATAAAGGCTGGTAGGGTCGGACGCCCCGGACCCGCGGGCCGGGCAGGCGCGCGTCCGTCGTCGAGGACCGCCACAACAGGACCGCCATGTTCCGTAAGCGAAAGACCGACGCGCCCGTGCCCAGCGCGCCGGACCAGCCGGCCCCGCCGAGCCGCCTCGCCCCCCGCAGCCCGAGCGAGGCGATCAAGCCCACCGCCGCGCCGCCGCCCCCGGCGCCGCCCGAGCGCGCGCGCGGCGGCCTGCTCTCCGCGATCAGCGGCTTCCTCACGCTCTTCGCCATCCTGGGCATCGGCGCGATGATCGGCATCGTGGTGCTCGACCGGCAGACCAACGAGCCGGGTCCGCTGGTGAACGACAAGGTCGTGGTGGTGCCGGCGCGCTCCAGCGTCGGCGAGACCGCGGCTCTGCTCGCCCGCGAGGGCGTGATCGAGCATCCGGCCCTGTTCGAGCTGACGGCGCGCTTCGCCCGCAAGCAGCCCCTCAAGGCGGGCGAGTTCAACTTCCGGGCCCATGCCAGCATCGACGACGTGATCGACACGCTGATCCAGGGCCGCCCCGTCCAGCACGCCATCACCTTCCCGGAGGGGCTGACGAGCGAGCAGATCGTCGCCCGGCTCAACGACAACGACATTCTCACCGGCGACATCAACGAGACCCCGGCGGAAGGCTCGCTCCTGCCCGACACCTACAAGTTCGAGCGCGGCGACAGCCGCCAGAAGATCCTGAACCTGATGCGCGCCAAGCAGCGCGAGGTGCTCAATCAGGTCTGGAACCGCCGCTCCGCCGAGATCCCGGTCAAGACGCCTCAGGAACTCGTCACGCTCGCCTCCATCGTCGAGAAGGAGACCGGGCGGGCCGACGAGCGCCCGCGGGTCGCCGGGGTGTTCGTCAACCGGATGCAGAAGCGCATGAAGCTGCAATCCGACCCGACCATCGTGTACGGGCTGGTCGGCGGGCGCGGCACGCTCGGCCGCGGCATCATGCGCTCCGAGATCGAGCGGCCGACTCCCTACAACACCTACGTGATCGAGGGTCTGCCGCCGGGGCCGATCGCCAATCCGGGCCGGGCCGCCCTCGAGGCGGTGGCGAATCCCTCGCGCACCAAGGAACTCTACTTCGTGGCCGACGGCACCGGCGGCCACGTCTTCGCCGAGACGCTGGACGCCCACAACCGCAACGTCGCACGCTGGCGGCAGGTGGAGCGGGCCAAGGCCGCCACCGACCCGTCCGTCCCCGTGGACAAGGTGGAGCCGCCCCCGACGGCCGACCCTTCGGCCTTCACGCCGGGCCGCGGCCCGAGCCCGTCGCCGATGGCCTATGACGGCAGCGATCCCAACGGGGCGCGCTCGAAGGCCTTCGACGCGTCCGAGGGCACGGCGCGCGACCCCCTGCGCAACAAGACCTACGACCTGACCTATCCCAAGACCGTTCCGGCCCTGCGCAACCCTTGAATACGAACCCATGACGATCGCGAGCATGACGGGCTTCGCCCGCGAGGCGGGGGTGACCGGCCCGGTCCAGTGGGCCTGGGAGGTCAAGAGCGTGAACGGCCGCGGCCTCGACATCCGCGTGCGCGTGCCGCCGGGCTTCGAGGCGGCCGGCGAGGAGGCCCGCAGCCGCATCCAGAAGCGCCTCGCCCGGGGCCAGTGCCAGCTCACCCTCACGCTCTCGCGCACCGAGACCGTGCCGCGCGTGCGGATCAACGAGGTGCTGCTCGCCTCGCTCGTCGAGGCGCTCGGCCGCATGCCCCGCCCGGAGGGGATCCAGCCGGCCTCCCTGGACGGGCTGCTGCAGGTGCGCGGGGTGATCGAGGCGGAGGAGGTGCGCGAGGACGCGGCGGCGCTGCAGTCCGATCTCACGGCGGCGGCGGGGCGTCTCGCCGAGGCCCTCGCGGCCATGCGTGAGACGGAAGGAGCCGCCCTCGCGGCCCTGATCGCCGAGCAGCTCGCCACCATCGGCGGCCTCGCCGACGCAGCCGATGCCTGCCCGGCCCGCCGGCCGGAGGCGATCCGGGCCCGCCTCGCCGCCCAGATCGCCACGCTGATGGAAGCCGGCGGCTTCGATCCGGCGCGGCTGCACCAGGAGGCGGTGCTGCTGGCCGCCAAGGCGGATGTGCGCGAGGAGATCGACCGGCTGCGCACCCATGTGGCGGCGGCCCGGGCGCTCTTGGAGGCCGGGGGTGCGGTCGGGCGGCGCCTCGACTTCCTCGCCCAGGAATTCGGCCGGGAAGCCAACACGCTCTGCGCGAAGGCGAACGACGTCGCCCTGTCGCGGATCGGCCTCGACCTCAAGGCCGTCGTTGAGCAATTCCGCGAGCAGGTGCAGAACGTCGAGTAGCCGCCGGCGGATGGGCCGGTTCTTAACCGGCCTCCGCGAGGATCGGGCGGCCAGAGGGCCTGAGGGACGCGTGCAGATGAGTGTGGGGTCCGAGACGCCGGTGTCGCGGCGCGGTCTGGTGCTGATCCTGTCCTCGCCCTCGGGCGCGGGCAAGACCACGCTGACCCGCGCCCTCGCGCAGCAGCCCGAATGGGGGCTGGAACTGTCGGTCTCGGTGACGACGCGGGCGCGCCGCGCCTCGGAGATCGACGGCCAGCATTACCGGTTCATCGACCGCGAGAGCTTCGATTCCCTGCGCGAGCGCGACGACATGCTCGAATGGGCGGAGGTGCACGGCAACTTCTACGGCACGCCGCGCCGGCCCGTGGAGCGGGCGCTCGCGGCTGGCCGCGACATGATCTTCGACATCGACTACCAGGGCACCCGGCAGGTGCGCGCCAAGCTGCGCGACGACGTGGTGACGATCTTCATCCTGCCGCCGAGCATGGCCGAGCTGCGCCGCCGCCTGGAGCGCCGGGCCGAGGATTCGGCCGAGACCATCGAGCGCCGCCTGCGCAACGCCCGCACCGAGATCGAGCGCTGGTCGGAATACGATTACGTGCTCGTCAACGACGACCTCGACCGCTCCTTCAAGACCCTGGAGGCGATCCTCAGCGCCGAGCGCCTGCGCCGCCAGCGGCAGATCGGGCTCGACCGGTTCGTGGCCGGCCTGCTCGCGGAGGGGGAAGCCCCTTAAGCGGAACCTTTTCGGGTCTTTCGCGATAGCCTGCCGTTGCGGAGGCGGCAGGCATGACCCGGGGTACAGGCGATCACGCGGCGGCCGGCCGGCCCGTCCGCCCGGTATCCCGCGCATGACCCGAACGCTCTCCTGCGACGTCGCCGTGATCGGCGCCGGCACGGCGGGGATCGCCGCCCGCGCGGCCGCGGCGGCGGAGGGCGCCCGCACGCTCCTGATCGAGCGGGGGCCGGGGGGCACCACTTGCGCCCGGGTCGGCTGCATGCCCTCGAAGCTCCTGATCGCGGCGGCCCGGGCCGCCCACGACGCGCGCGGCGCCGGCCTGTTCGGGATCGAGGCCGGTCCGGTGCGGGTGGACGGACGGGCGGTGCTGCGGCGCCTGCGCGCCGAGCGCGACCATTTCGTCGCCGCGGTCTTCGAGAGCCTGGAGGAGGTGCCGGAGGAGGAGCGGATCCGCGGGACGGCCCGCTTCGCCGGGCCGACGACGCTCCGGATCGACGCCCATACGGAGGTTGCCGCCAGGGCCGTGGTGATCGCGACGGGGTCGAGCCCGTCGCTGCCCCCGGTCCTCGAGGCGGTGGCGGAGCGCGTGCTCACCACCGACACGCTGTTCGAGATCGAGGATCTGCCCGCCTCCCTCGCCGTTCTCGGCGCCGGGCCGGTCGGGCTGGAACTGGCGCAGGCCATGGCGCGGCTCGGCGTGGCGGTGACGCTGCTCGATCCGGCGGAGCGGGTCGCGGGCCTGCGCGATCCCGCCATCGCAGCCTGCGCCGCGGACCTGATCGGGCGGGACGTCGATCTCCGCCTCGGCTGCGAGGTCGCCGGGGCCGAGCCGGACGGGGAGGGGGTGCGCCTGCGCTGGCGTGCCACCGCCGGCGAGGAGACCGCAACCTTCGCGCGCGTGCTCGCCGCGGCCGGCCGGCCGCCGAATCTCGCCGGTCTCGACCTTGCCGGCACCGGGCTCCCCCTCGATGGGCACGGCATGCCGGAGGTCGATCCGCGCAGCCTCCAGTGCGGGGATGCGCCGATCTTCATGGCGGGCGATGCGAATCACCTGCGCCCCGTGCTGCACGAGGCCTCGCGCCAGGGCGGCATCGCGGGGCGCAACGCCGCGCGCTGGCCCGCCATCGCGGCGCCGGAGCGCTGGCCCGCCCTCGCGCTGGTGTTCAGCGATCCCGAGATCGCCGCGATCGGCCGGCCCTTCGATGCGGAGCAGGACTGGCTGATCGGCGAGGCGAGCTTCGCCGATCAGGGGCGCGCCCGCGTGATGGGCCGCGCCGCCGGCCGCGCCCGGATCTACGCCGAGCGCGACGGCCGGCTGATCGGGGCCGAGATGATCGGCCCGGACGCCGAGCATCTCGGTCGTTTCCTCACGATCGCCGTGCAGGAGCGCTGGACGGCGCGGCACGCCCTCGACCGGCCGTTCTACCATCCGACCCTCGTGGAGGGGTTGACGGGGGCGCTCGACGCCATCGCCCGCCGGGCCGGATGAGGAACGGATCACGCCTGCGGCGCTTTCCTGCCCCGGCCCGAGCCGGTAAGGGTAGGCGATCGTGATGACGACATCCTGCGCCCCCGCGCCGGCCTTCGATGCCGAGTCTCTCGACGCCTTGAGCGAGGGCGAGATCGACGGCCTCGACCACGGCGTGATCCAGGTCGACGCCGCGGGAACGATCCTGCGCTACAACCGGGCGGAGAGCCGGCTCTCGGGCCGGGCGCCGGAGCGCGTCATCGGCCGCAACTTCTTCTTCGACGTGGCGCCGTGTACGCGGCTGCCCGCCTTCTACGGCCGCTTCCGGGAGGGGCTGCGCCGCGGTCTCCTCGACGAGACCTTCTCCTTCGCCTACGGGTTCGACCCACAGCCCTTGCATGTACGCGTGACGCTGCGCCGATCCGCGGTGCCGAACCGCTACTGGATCCTCACCGAGGTTCTGGGACGCGTGGCGGTGTCGCCGCAGCGGGAGGCGGTGCGCGCGGCGGTCGATCAGCGGGTGAGGGCCGAACCCGTCGACCCGACCCTGTGCGAGCGCGAGCCGATCCACATCCCGGGCGCGATCCAGCCGCACGCGGCCTTGCTGGTGGCGGAAGCCGCGGGCCTCACCGTGATCGCGTGCAGCGCCAATGCCGCCGAGGCCCTGGGCGAGGTGCCGCTCGACCGGCCGCTCGCGGCCCTGCTGCCGGCCGCGATCGTCGATGCGGCCGGGCAGCTCGGCGCCGACCCGGCATCGGGCGGCCGGATCCTTCGCCAGCGCATCACGCTCCCGCCGGAGAACACCCCGTTCGAGGCCGTCATGCACCGCGTCGGCGACCGGGTGCTGGTGGAACTCGAACGCGCCCCCCTGCACCCGGAGGATTTCGCGAGCGCGAGCCTCACCGCGGTGGAGGAGGCCCTCGGGCGGCTGCGCGCCGCCGACGACCTCGCGCAGGCCGCCGCGACGGCCGCCCGCGAGATCCGCCGGCTCACCGGCTTCGACGACGTTCTCGTCTACCGGTTCGATCCCGAGTGGAACGGCGAGGCCATCGCGGAGGACAAGGATCCCGCCTGGGAGCGCTCGCTCCTCGGCCTGCGCTTCCCCGCGGCGGACATCCCCGCCCAGGCGCGCGCGCTCTACACCCGGGCGAGGAGCCGCTTCGTCATCGACCGGGATTACGTGCCGGTGCCGCTCCTCGCCACCCCCACCGCGAACGCGCCCGTCGACCTCACCTTCGCGCAGAGCCGCAGCCTCTCGCCGATCCATCTCGAGTACCAGCGCAACCTCGGCGTCAACGGATCGATGTCGGTGTCGATCCTGGTGGAGGGGCGGCTCTGGGGGCTGGTGATCGGGCATCACCGCAGGCCCCACTACGTGGCCCCCGAGACGCGGGCCGCGGCGGGCGTGCTGACCGACGCCCTCGCCCTGCGCATCCACGAGATGGAGAGCCGCCGCCTCTGGCGCGAGCAGCAGGACCACCTCGCCTCCGAGAACCGGCTGGTGAGCGAACTCGCCCGTTCGGACGACGTGATCACGGCGCTCACCGCCGGCGAGACCACTCTGCTCGATTTCTTCGGCGCCACCGGCGCGGCGATCGTCTCCGACGGCGCGGTGCGGCGGCTCGGGGTCGCACCGCCGGACGAGGCGGTGCTCGCCATCGCGGCGCATCTGCGCGCGACCTTGCCGCCGGAGCGCTCGGGCTACGCCTCCTGCGAATTCGCCGCCGAGCACCCGGCGAGCGCGGCCTACGCGGACCGCGCGAGCGGCGTGCTGGCCGCCTTCACCGATCCGCGGCGCGATCACCTGCTGCTGTGGTTCCGGCCCGAGGTCCCGAGCACCGTCACCTGGGGCGGGGACCCGCGCAAGACCGTGCTCGCGGCGGCCGGCACCGACACGGTCCTGCCCCGGCGCTCCTTCGAGCGCTGGGTGGAGGAGCGGCGCGGCGCCTCCGAACCCTTCGCCGCCTGGCAGATCGGCCTCGCGGAGGCCCTGGCGCAGGTGGTGGAGGGCGTGGTGCTGCGCCAGCGCCGCAAGATCGCGGAACTCACCACCCTGCTGACCGAGAAGGAGGCCCTGCTCGCGGAGAAGGACATCCTCGCCAAGGAGATCGATCACCGGGTCAAGAACTCGCTCCAGATCGTCTCGGCCTTCCTGCACATGCAGCGGCGGCAGGTGACGGATCCCGCCGCCAAGCAGGCCTTCGCCGAGACGATGGGCCGGGTGATGAGCGTCGCCCGCGTCCACGACAGCCTCTACCGGACGGCGAGCGTGGACGAGGTCGATCTCGGCCAGACGATCGAGAATCTCTGCGCCGATCTCGCGGTGATGGCGGGGGACCGCCACACCCTCGCCCTCGACGCCGAGCCGGGCCTGATGGTGCCCTACCGCAAGGCGGTGGCCCTCTCGCTGATCGCGACGGAACTCGTCACCAACGCCTTCAAGTACGCCTACGACGACGACGCCGCGGGCGGGCGGGTGGCGGTGAGCGTCGCCGGGGAGCCGGAAGGTCGCGTGCGCCTCTCCGTCCGCGACGAGGGCCGCGGCCTGCCCGAGGGCTGGGCGGAGAGCCCGGCCCGGGGCACGGGCCTCGGCATGAAGCTGATCCGGGCGATGCTGGAGCAGATCAACGCCCGCATCGAGGTGGAGCCCTGCGCGGGGGCCTGCTTCACCGTGACGGCCTGATCACGCCTCGCGGCCGACCTCATCGGGCGGCCGTGCGACGAGGCCGCGGCGGCCCTCGATCATCTGCCAGAGCAGCAGCGAGGGCAGCCCCAGCACCACGTCCGGCACGCGCTTGACGAGGGAGAGGGCGAGCGCCGTGTCGGCGTCGATGCCGAAGATCGCCCCGAGGAGCACGAACCCCCCCTCCTGCACGCCGAGCCCGCTCGGCACCGGGAAGGCCGCCGACTTGATCGCCTGGCTCAAGGATTCGAGCACCACCGCCTCGCTGAACGAGATGTCGGCGATCCCGATGCATTGCAGGGCGATCCAGATCTCCAGGGCGCCGAGCAGCCAGGCCGCCGCGTGCAGCAGGAAGCCCTGCAGCAGGGCGCCCCAGCGGCTCCGCGCCCAGAGGACGTCGAGGGCGCCCTGAACGCCGGGCCGGGCCGCGTCGCCCGACGCGGCCTCGCGCAGGAAGCGCCGGCCGAGAGCGGCGATCCGCCGCTCCAGCGCGCCCGCGCCCCCGAGGCGCTGGACCGCGAAGAAGGCACCGAGCACGACCACGCTCACCGCGAGGCCCTCCGCGCACCACGTGGCGAGGCGGGCCGCCTGGGCGTTGTCCACCTGAGCGAGCAGGACCACGCCGAGGGCCGAGAACAGCGCCAGCCCGACCACCTGGAAGAACATGTCGATGACGATGCCCGCCGCCGCGAGCGGGCCCGCCACACCCCAGAAGGTGAGGAGGCGGCCGCCGAGCACCTCGCCCCCGACCGAGGCGACCGGCAGGAGGACGTTCACGCCCTCGCGCACGGCACGCAGGAGCAGGAACGGCCCGCTGCCGAGCCCCGGCACGCCGGCGACCTTGGCCCAGGCGAGGCCGCAGAGCAGCAGGATCAGGGCGCGCACCACCACCACGGCGGCGAGACCCGCCGCGCCCACGCGCCCGAAGGCGGTCGCCACCGCGCCGAGGTCGTGGACGCTGACCAGCCACAGGGCGAGCAGGATGCCCGCGAGGGCGCCGATGAGCGGGATCCGGCGCAGCAGGGCCTGCCCGAGCCGCCGGCGCGGCGGCGAGGAGACGGCAATCATCACGATGCGGATTCCGGTACGAGCACCTGCGCCATCGCCTCGGCCTCCGTGGCCGGATCGATCACCACGAGGCGGCCGGCGCGCAGGGAGGCGGCGGTGGCGAAGGTGAGACTGCGCTTGGGACAGAGGCCGAGGCAGCCGGTCTCGACCACCCGAACCTTGCGGTCGGGCCGCGTGCGCTTGAAGGCGCGCTTGAGATCCTTGCGGACGGCCTTGCCGCCGCTCCCCTGGCGCTTGGCGCATTTGGCGCAGACCACGACGAGGTCGTTCCAGGGAGCCGAGGCCGCCTTCGGCCGCCGGCCCTGCGCATCGCCGATCCCGCTCACGCCGTTCCTCCGGGCCCCCTTCGGGCCGGGCGACGGGGTAGCGGGGGAGGGGGTGCCGTGCAACGCGGCATGCTGAGGCGCCCCGAAGGGCCGACAGGGGCGCACGGGTTGCGCCGCGCCGGCCCGCCGGGACGCTGGGAGAGACAGGAGCACCGGAACCGCCTCGCCTGAAGGAGCCGCGGACGGAAACGGCCAGGGTTGGGCTGCGGTTCCGTTGCGTCCCGGGTCATACGGTTTCCGGATGATCGCTTCGCGATGCGGAAACCGGCCTCGCTCAGGCGCCGCGGGCTCGTGATACGGTTTCCGAAAGTGATCGTCCGGAAACCGTATCAGACCGCCGCGCCGATCCGCACGCAGCGCGCCGCGTGGCCCGGCGCGACCGCGACGCGCGGCGGCAGGCCGTCGTGGCAGGGCGGCGCGGACCGGGCGCAGCGCGGCTCGAACGGGCAGCCGGGGGGCGGGTCGGCGAGGTCCGGGGGCGAGCCCGGGATGGTGACCAGCCGCACGCCCTTGGGGGAATCCGGCGTGATCCGCGAGGCGAGCAGGCCCTGCGTGTAGGGGTGGGCGGGCGTACCGATCACCGCGCCGCTCGATCCCACCTCGACGAGGTGGCCGCCATACATCACCGCCACCCGGTCGGCGACCTGCACGGCGACGCCGACGTCGTGGGTCACGAAGATCACCGCGAGGCCGAGGTCGCGCTGCAACTCGCGCAGGAGCAGCAGGATCTGGATCTGCACCGTGGCGTCGAGGGCGGTGGTCGGCTCGTCGGCGAGCAGCAGCTTCGGCTTGCAGGCGAGCGCCAGCGCGATCATGGCGCGCTGGCGCATGCCGCCCGACATCTCGTGCGGATAGGCTTCGAGGCGCCGGGCGGCGGAGGGGATGTGCACCCTCTCGAAGAGTTCGAGCGCCCGCGCCCGGCCCCTGGCGAAGCTCGCGCCCTCGTGGCGCACCACCGCCTCGGCGATCTGGTCGCCGATCCTGTAGACCGGATCGAGGGCGAGGCCCGGATCCTGGAAGATCATCGAGACGGTGCCGCCGCGATAGGCGGCGAGGCTGCGCCGCCCGAGGGCGAGGACGTCCTGGCCGTCCACCCGCAGGGTGCCGCCGATGCGGGTGCGCTTCTCCGGCAGGAGCCGCATCAGCGCCCGCAGCGTCACGCTCTTGCCCGAGCCGGATTCGCCGAGGAGGGCGAGCGCGTCGCCGGCCTTGAGGTCGAAATCGACCCCGCCGACCGCGCGGACCGGCTTCCGGCCGCCGAGGAAGTCGACGGTGAGGCCGCGGACATGGACGAGGGCGTCGGAGGCCACCTCGGGGTTTCGCAGAGGAGCATTCATGGGTCAGGCAGCCATCGGCAGGGCGGGGGCCTCGGGGTGGCCGGAGCCGGCCACCGCCCTGTGGCAGGCGGCGCGGTGGGCCGGCGCCACCGCGTCGAGGCCGGGCTCGCGCGCGCTGCACACCGGGGCGGCGAAGCGGCAGCGGGTGTGGAAACGGCAGCCCGGCGGCGGGTTGATCGGGTTCGGCGGATCGCCCGTGAGCGGCGCCTCGTCGATCCGCGCGCTCGGATCGGTGGAGGGCTGCGAGGCGAGCAGGGCCGCCGTGTAGGGATGGCGCGGCGTCGCCAGGATGGCGTCGGCGGGGCCGAGCTCGGCGACCTTGCCGAGATACATCACCATCACCCGGTCGGACATGAAGCGCACGACGTTGAGGTCGTGCGAGATGAACATGTAGGTGAGGCCGAAATCCTTCTTCAGGTCGGCGAGCAGGTTCAGCACCTGCGCCTCCACCGACTTGTCGAGGGCCGAGACCGCCTCGTCGAGGATGAGGAGGCGCGGTTCGAGCGCGAGGGCGCGGGCGATGTTCACGCGCTGGCGCTGGCCCCCCGAGACCTCGTGCGGGTAGCGCCCGCCGAAGCGGCGGGGCTCCAGCCCGACCCGGCGCAGGAGGTCGTGGGCGCGGGCGAGGGAGGCCTTGCGCGAGAGCCCGTGCGATTGCGGCCCGAACGCCACCGTCTCCTCGACGGTGAGGCGCGGGTTGAGCGAGGCGTAGGAATCCTGAAAGACCATCTGCACTTGGCGCCGGTAGGCCTTCAGGTCGAGGGCGCGCGAACCGAGGAGTTCGCCGTCGAAGACGATCTCGCCCTGGTCCGGGGCGATGATCTGCATCAGCAGGCGGGCGGTGGTGGACTTGCCGCAGCCCGATTCGCCGACGACGCCCAGGGTCTCGCCCTTGAGGATGTCGAAATCAATGCCGTCCACCGCGCGCACCACCGGCCCCTTGCCGAACAGGCCGCCCTTCGCCCCGAAATGCTTCACGAGGCCGGTGACCGAGAGGAGGGGCTGGGCGGGGCCGCCGCGGTCCCGCGGATCGAGCGTCTCGCTCATGAGCGCACCTCCATGGCCGAGCGCAGGCCGTCCGACAGCAGGTTGAAGGAGATCGAGGTGAGGAAGATCATCACCCCGGGCAGCGCCGCGACGAGCGGGTTGACGTAGATCGCCGTGCGCAGGGTGTTGAGCATCAGGCCCCATTCGGGCTCCGGCGGCTTCACGCCGAGGCCGAGGAAGGAGAGGCCCGAGGCCAGGATCATCGAGACCGAGATCAGGCTGGTGGCGTAGACGAAGACCGGCCCCAGCACGTTGCCGAGCACCTGCACCCGCACCACCCGGAACGGGTTGGCGCCCGAGACGCGGGCCGCCTCCACGTAGTCGCGGTTGCGGATCTGCACGGTGACGCTCTCGGCCACGCGGGTGATCTGCGGCACGAACACGACGGTGAGCGACACGATCGAGTTGAGGATGCCGGCCCCGAGCGCCCCGGAGAGCGCGATGGCGAGCAGCACCGAGGGGAAGGCGAAGAACACGTCGACCACGCGCATGATCAGCGTGTTGATCCAGCCCCCCGCATAGCCCGCCAGGATGCCGAGCCCCGAGCCGACGAAGAAGGCGATGACCACGGGCAGCACGCCCATGAACAGGGACAGGCGGCCGGCATAGAGGAGGCGGCTCAGCATGTCGCGGCCGAGCTCGTCGGAGCCGAGGATGTAGGTGGCGTCGCCCACGTGCTTGAGGCGGCGCACCATCGAGCCCTTGAACGGGTCCATCGGCGCGATCAGCGGCGCGAAGATCGCCGCGCAGACGATCAGCAGGATCACCAGCCCGGCGCCCATGGCGACGGGGTCGCGCACGAGGCGGGCGAGCACGCTCGCCCAGTAGCCGCGGCTCGCCCGGATCGGCATCTCGACGGGGACGGCGGCCACGGCGGGATCGGCGGTGGCGAGGGAGGTCGGCGTCGTCATCGTCTCACGCCCTCTGGATGCGCGGATCGAGGGCGGTCTGCACCACGTCGACCAGCAGGTTCAGGGTCACGAAGAACATGGCCAGCACCAGGATCGTCCCCTGGAGGAGCGGCAGGTCGCGCTGGAAGATCGCCGCGTTGAGCAGGAAGCCGGTGCCGGGCCACGCGAACACGGTCTCGATCAGGATCGAGCCGCCGAGCAGGTAGCCGAGCTGCAGGCCCATGATGGCGATGGCGGTGGGGGCGGCGTTCTTCACCACGTGCTTGAACACGCCGAACTCGGACAGGCCCTTGGCGCGCAGGGCCTGCACGAAGTCCTGGTGCAGGATGTCGCCGACGAGGGCCCGCACCGTGCGGGAGATCACGCCCATCGGGATCACCGACATGGTGATCGCCGGGAGCACGAGGTAGCGCAGGTGCTCGGGATCCGGCCACCAATCGCCCGAGCCCTGCGGCCCGGCGCCCGTGGGCGGCAGCCAGCCGAGGGTGGCCGAGAACACGATCACCATCACGATGCCGAGCCAGTAATGCGGCACGCTCACGCCGAAGACCGCGATGGCGGAGGCGGTGCGGTCGAGCCAGGAATCGCGGGCGTAGCCGGCGACGAAGCCGAAGAAGGTGCCGAAGGTGAAGCCGATCAGCGTCGCCACCGAGGCGAGGATCAGGCTGTTGCTCACCGCCCGCGCGACCTCCGCGAGGACGGGGCGGCCGGTGGCGATCGAGGTGCCGAGATCGCCGTGCAGCACCTTCCAGAGCCAGAGGCCGTACTGGACGGGGAGCGGCTTGTCGAAGCCGTAGGCCGCCCGCATCTGCGCCTGCATCTCCGCGGTGGCGTCGACCGGCAGGATCGCGCTCAGCGGATCGCCCGGCGCGAGATGGACGAGGAGGAAGCAGACGACGCTGACCCCGAGGGCGACGGGCGCCGCGTAGGCGACGCGTTTGAGGATGAACGAGAGCATGGCGCCTCAAAGCGGGTTCGTCGGCGCGACCGGCTGGGCGGTGCCGGTCGGGATGTCGCAGGCCGCCGGCCGGGTGCGGGCGGCCCGGCCGGGGTCGGAGATCACTTGTCCATCGAGACCGACGCGAAGTCCTGGAACCAGCTCTGCGGCTGAACCATCCCCTTCACCTTCGGGCTCAGCGCCCGCGGGTTCACGTCGTGCGTGATCATCACGAACAGCGCGTCATCCACGAACTTCTCGTGGATCTTCCGCAGCACCGCCGTCTGGGCCGCCGGATCGAAGGTGGTTCGCACCTGATCGATCAGCTTGTCCATCTCGGGGTCGCAGTAGAAGCCCCAGTTGGTGCCGTTCGGCGGCGCCAGGTTGCACTGCGCGTGCCGGATGAAGGCGGTGAACGGATCCTGGATCAGGTAGGAATAGTTCATGCCCGTGGCCTTGCGGGCCATGTCGCTCTTGGCGCCGGCGCGCCAGACGTTGATGAGCGTGTTCCACTCCATGACCTCGAATTCGACCTTGATGCCGATTTCGGCGAGGTTCTGCTGGACGAACTCGTTCATCGGCAGCGGCTGCATCTGGCCGGAGCCCGAGGCCGAGATCAGGATCTTGGTGGTGATCGGCTTGTCGGGGCCGTAGCCGGCCTCCTTCAGGAGCTTCCTGGCCGCGTCGGGGTCGTACTTCACCATGAAGCCCGGCTTGCCGAACCAGGGATGGCCCGGGGTCATGAAGCCCTCGGCCGGCACCGCGAGGCCGCCCAGGAACTCCTTCAGCCCCTCCCGGTCCACCGCGAGGTTCGCCGCCTTGCGCACGCGGACGTCGTTCCAGGGCGAGCCCTCGGCCCGCGACAGGTGCCAGGTCCAGTTGTGCGGGTAGAGGTTCGTCCGGATCTGGAAGCCCGCCGATTTCAGCGACGCGATGGCGTCGGGGGCGGGCGCCTCGATCCAGTCGACCTGGCCCGAGCGCAGGGCGGCCACGCGGGCATTCGCCTCGGGCAGCGGGATCAGCACGAGCTTGTCGAGCTTCGGCACCCGGGCCTTGTCCCAATACTCCTTGTTCGGCAGGAGTTCGGCCCGCTCGCGCGGCACGAAGGCCGCGATCTTCCAGGGACCGGTGCCGGACGGGTGCTTGGCCACCGCGTCCCAGCTCTTGCCCTGCTTCTCCCAGTTCGCCGGCGAGGACATCAGGATCCAGGCGATCTGGTAGGGGAAGGTCGCGTCCGGCGCCTTGGTGACGATCTCGACCGTCTTCGGGTCGACGGCCCGGTAGCTCGCCACGCTCGGGATGCGCGTACGCCCCTGGGCCGACTGGCGCGGGTCGAATTGGGGGCTGTCGTTCTTGAGGAGCTTGTCGAGGTTCCAGACCACCGCGTCGGCGTTGAAGGGCGAGCCGTCGTGGAAGGTCACGCCCTCGCGCAGGGTGAAGATCCACTTCTTGGTGTCGTCCGGGTCGACCTTCCAGGCGGCGGCGAGACCGGGGGTCAGCTCGGAGGCCTTGTCGGAGCGGCTGAGGTCCCAGTTGATGAGCGCGTCATAGGCCGTGTAGCCCATGAAGCGCATGCCTTCGCCACCGTTGTCGGTCTGACCGGTCGTCAGCGGAATGTCGGACGCCGTCATGCCGATGCGGAGCACGCCCTGCGCGGCTGCCGGCCACGCCATCGCGGCGCCGAGAGCCAGGCCCAGGAGCGGGCTGCGGAAGAACGATGGCCTCACTGAAAAACCTCGCGTCGTTGAGAGACGCGACGGCTGCTGCAAGAGCCCTGCCAGAGCCCTGCCACCCTGCCGCTTCGATCCCGGCGGAGCGAGCGCTGCCTGGAATGCTTAAAATCTGGGCATTCTCGTCTTTTCCCAAACTTGCATGCAGCTTTGCCGGACCATCTGCCCGGTTCGACCGCACCTGCGCGCATCATGGGCAGGGCGCCCCATCGGGCACCCCGTGCGGGCGGCCTCAGCCGAGATCGAGCTCGACCGTCACGGGCACGTGGTCGGAGGGTTTCTCCAAGCCGCGCAGGTGCTTCTGCACGGAGGCCGAGACGAGCCGGTCGAGGGCCTGGGGCGAGAGCAGCAGGTGGTCGATGCGGATGCCGAGGTTCCGCGACCATGCGCCGGCTTGGTAGTCCCAGAAGGTGTAGAGGCCCGGCCGGTCGTCGCAGGCCCGCAGCCCGTCCGTGAAGCCCTCGTTGAGGAGGGCCCGGAAGGCGGCCCGGGTCTCGGGGAGGAACAGGGCGTCGCTGGTCCAGGCCTCCGGGTTGGCGACGTCGGCGGGCTCCGGGATCACGTTGTAGTCGCCCGCGAGCACCAGCACCTCCTCCTTCTCGCGCAGGGCGCGGGCGTGCTGCTGGAGGCGGCGCATGAAGGCGAGCTTGTAGTCGTATTTCGGCGTGCCGACCGGGTTGCCGTTCGGGACATAGATCGAGGCGACCCGCAGCGTCGCGGTCGCGGTCGGGATCACCGCCTCGATGTAGCGCGCCTGCGCGTCCTCCGGGTCGCCCGGCAGGCCGCGCCGCAGCTCGCGGATCGGCAGCGGCTGGCGGGTGAGGAGCGCGACGCCGTTGAAGGCCTTCTGGCCGTGGGTCGCCACCACGTAGCCCGCCTCCTCGATCTCGGTCCGCGGAAACGCCTCATCGACGCATTTCAGCTCCTGCAGGCAGACCACGTCGGGCCTTGCCTCGTCCAGGAAGGCGAGCAGGTGGCCGAGGCGCTGCTTGACCGAATTGACGTTCCAGGTGGTGATCCGCATCGGAACCCGCGGCATGGTGGAGGATGGCGGCTGCCGTCATCGGGGTTTCGCAGGGCCATTGCAAGAACGGCCGCTCCGCCGCGGAGATGGGACCGATGGGGTGGTGGGAGCCGGTTCGCGCCTATTGCGAGCGCACCGATGCGGGCGTCTGGGCCGAGCCGCTCAACGCCCTCTCCAACGCCGCCTTCCTGATCGCGGCCATCCTCCTGATCCGGGCCGAGCGGCGCCGGCCCTCCCCGGATCCGGTCGCGCTCGCGCTGGCGGGCCTCGTGGGCGTGATCGGGATCGGCAGCTTCCTGTTCCACACGCTCGCGGTGGCCTGGGCGGAACTCGCCGACGTGCTGCCGATCGCGCTGTTCATCCACGCCTATTTCTTCCTGGCCCTGCGCCGCCTCCTCGGGCTCGGCCTCGGCGCCAGCCTCGTCCTCACCCTGGCCTTCCTGGCGGCGGGCTTCGGCTGCGAGCCCGCGCTCTCGGCGCTCGCCGGCCGGCCGCTCGGGCCCGAGACCAACGGATCGGTCGCCTACCTGCCCGCGCTCCTCGCGCTCCTCGGCATGGGCGGGGTCCTGGGGGCGATGCCGGACCCGGAGCGGCGCCGGGCGGGCGGGGCGCTTCTCGGCATCGCCGGGCTGTTCCTCCTCTCGCTCGCGGCCCGCACCCTCGATGCCGCATTCTGCCCGGTGCTGCCCTTCGGCACGCACTGGCTCTGGCACATCCTCAATGCCGTCGTGCTCGCGAGCCTCGTGCGGGTCGCCGGGATGCGGAACCGGCCCGGGCCCGGTTCCTTGCACGGGGCCGGAAATCGTTGCAGAAGGTCGGCGTCTGCTTGAGGCCGCGCTTCGCGCATCGCCTCCGGTTGTCGAGAAGTTCCTTGGATGCCCGCATGACTCAGAGTCTTCGCCTCGGCGTTGCCGGTCTCGGCACGGTCGGCGCTGCCGTCGTGCGCATGGTGGAACGCCGCGCCGCGGCGCTCGCCGCCGCGGCCGGGCGGCCGGTCCGCGTGACCGCTGTCTCCGCCCGCGACAAGAGCCGCGATCGCGGCCTCGCCCTCGGCGACGTCGCGTGGTTCGAGGATCCGGTGGCGCTCGCCCGCTCGGGCGAGGTCGATTGCGTGGTGGAGCTCATCGGCGGGGCCGAGGGCGCGGCCCGCGCCACCGTCGAGGCGGCGCTCGCCTCCGGCAAGCACGTGGTCACCGCCAACAAGGCGCTGCTCGCGCGCCACGGCGCGGCCTTGTCCCGGGCGGCCGAGGCGGCCGGCGTGGCGCTCGCCTTCGAGGCCTCGGCGGCGGGCGGCATCCCGGTGGTCAAGACCCTGCGCGAGGCGCTCGCGGGCAACCAGATCTCGCGCGTCTACGGAATCCTCAACGGCACCTGCAACTACATCCTGAGCCGGATGGAGCTGGAGGGGCTGACCTTCGAGGCCTGCCTCAAGGACGCCCAGGCCCTCGGCTACGCCGAGGCCGACCCGACCTTCGACGTCGAGGGCTACGACACCGCCCACAAGCTCGCGGTGCTGACCAGCCTCGCCTTCGGCACCGAGATCGACGCGGACGGCATCTCGGTCGAGGGCATCTCGGCGATCACGCCCCTCGACCTGCGCATGGCTGACGAACTCGGCTACCGGATCAAGCTGCTCGGCGTGGCCGAGGCCACGCCGGCGGGCATCGAGCAGCGCGTGCACCCGACCATGGTGCCGAAATCCTCCGCCATCGCGCAGGTGATGGGGGTGACGAACGCGGTGACGATCGACACCGACGCCCTGCGCGAGCTGACCCTGATCGGGCCGGGCGCGGGGGGCGACGCCACCGCCTCGGCGGTGGTCGCCGACATCGCGGACGTGGCGGCGGGCCGGATCGGCCCGGCCTTCGGCCGCCCGGCGGACGCGCTCGTGCGCTCCCCCCGGGCCGAGATGCAGCGGCACGAGGGCGGGTACTACATCCGCCTCACGGTCCGCGACCGGCCCGGCGTCGCCGCGGGCGTGGCGACCCGCATGGCCGAGCGCGACATCTCGCTCGAGAGCATCCTGCAGCGCCGCTCCGAGAGCGCGGCCGCGCAGGATCCGCATGGCCGCTCGGGCGTGCCGGTGCCGCTCGTGCTCATCACCTACGCGGCGACGGAGGCGGCCATCCGCGCCAGCCTCGACGCCATGGCGGAGGACGGCTTCCTGGCCGAGCCGCCGCAGCTCATCCGCATCGAGCGGGAGTGATCCCGGCTCCCGGCGGTGGTGCGCCGACGCGGCGTCCGCTTCGGCTTTGGACGTGTCGCGGGGTCTGACGCGAGACCGCACGGCACTTTGCGAAACCTGCTGAGGCAGAACGAGACAGACGAGGGGACCTGAGCGCATGTCGGACGCCACCAAGGCCGGCCCGAGCCCGATCATCGAGCGTATCCTCACCCTCGAACTGGTGCGCGTGACCGAGCGTGCCGCGGTCGCCGCCGCCCGCCTGCGGGGACAGGGCAACGAGAAGGCCGCCGATCAGGCCGCCGTCGATGCCATGCGGCGCGAGCTGAACCGCCTGCCGATCGCCGGCACGGTGGTGATCGGCGAGGGCGAGCGCGACGAGGCGCCGATGCTGTTCATCGGCGAGACCCTCGGCAACGGCCAGGGCCCGAAGGTCGACATCGCGGTCGATCCGCTGGAGGGCACCACCCTCTGCGCCAAGGACATGCCCGGCTCCGTCGCCGTGATGGCGATGGCCGAGGGCGGCACCCTGCTCGCCGCCCCCGACGTCTACATGCACAAGATCGCGATCGGCCCGGGCTACCCGAAGGGCGTCGTCGACCTCGACGCGGCGCCGGAGGACAACATCCACGCCCTCGCCAAGGCCAAGGGCGTGCCGCCCTCCGAGATCACCGCCCTGGTGCTCGACCGGCCGCGCCACACCGACCTCATCGCGGCGATCCGCCGGACCGGCGCGGGCGTGCGCCTGATCTCCGACGGCGATGTTGCGGGCGTGATCTTCACGACCATGCCGGAGGAGACCGGGATCGACATCTATCTCGGCATCGGCGCGGCCCCCGAGGGCGTGCTGGCGGCGGGCGCCCTGCGCTGCATCGGCGGCCAGATGCAGGGCCGGCTGATCCTCGACACGCAGGAGAAGCGGGACCGCGCGGCCAAGATGGGCGTCGCCGATCCGAACCGGCGCTACGACCTCGAGGACCTCGCCCGCGGCGACGTGGTGGTGGCGCTCACCGGCGTCACCGACGGCGCGCTCGTGAAGGGCGTGCGCTTCGGCCGCGAGGTGGTGCAGACGGACACGATCGTCTACCGTTCGCACACGGGCACCGTACGCCGCATCCAGGCGGAGCACCGCGACTTCGAGAAGTTCCACCTGAAGTAGGCCTGAGATGCCGGACGCGCCCCTGATCCGTCCCCTGCGGCCCGACGAGCGGGCCGCCTGGGAGCCCCTCTGGCAGGGTTACCTGCGCTTCTACGGCGCGACGATCGCTCCGGAGGCGAGCGATACGACCTGGGCGCGCCTGCACGATCCGGCCGAGCCGATGCACGCGCTGGTGGCCGAGCTGGACGGGGCGGTGGTCGGCCTCGTCCACTACATCTACCACCGCTCAACCTGGACGGTGGGGCCCTACTGCTATCTCCAGGACCTGTTCACGGCAGAGGCCGCCCGCGGCCGTGGCGTCGGCCGCGCGCTGATCGAGGCGGTCTACGCGTCGGCGCAGGAGGCGGGTGCGAGCCGCGTCTACTGGCTCACGCAGGAGGGCAACGTCACCGCCCGCGCGCTCTACGACACGCTGGCCGACCGGCCGGGCTTCATCCAGTACCGCAAGGTGTTCTGACTGGACCGGCGGCGCGGCCGGGTGAGTTCGAGCCTCTCGCGGGCAACCGGTGCGGTCACGCTTTCGTCCGAGGGGTCACGCGCCCTCGCCGGCTGCTCGATGGTTCACGACGCCGCTTCGCGCCACCTCGGCACGAGGAGCGGATGCCGGACATGCTGGGCGGATCACGTCTCTCGCGACCTCCGGTTGCCGGGCGGACCGCCCGGAAACCGTACGAGATCCCTCCGCGGGAGAGGAGGCTCCGCCGCCTACCGGAACAGCGACGCCATCCCGCCCTGCACCCGGCCGAGGCCCTGCTTGGCGACGGCGTTGTTCGGGTCGATCGCGGTCGCGCGCTGGTAGCTCTCCGTGGCCTCCTGGCGACGCCCCGACTTCTCGTAGGCGACGCCGCGATAGGCCCAGGAATCCGCGTCCTTGTTGTTGACGTTGAGCGCCGCGTTGTAGTCCTCGATCGCCTTGTCGAACTGGTTCGTGGCGATGAGGCTCTGGCCGCGGGCCGCGTAGGGCGCGCTCACGAAGGGATTGCGGTCGATGGCGGCGTCGAAATCGCCGATCGCGGCCCGGTGCTGCCCCTGCGCCTGCCGCACGAGGCCGCGGGCGTGGTAGGCCTCGGCCGATTCCGGCGTCAGGCGGATCGCCTGGCTCAGGTCGGAATAGGCGGCCTCGTAATTGCCGAGCGCGCGCTGCACGTTGGCGCGGCCGATATAGGCGGCGCTGTAGTTCGGGTCGGCGTTGATCGCCCGGGTGAAGTCCTGGAGCGCGGCGTCGTTGCGGCCGGACTGGCGCTGGGCAAGGGCCCGGTTGCTGTAGGCCGAGGCCGAATTCGGATCGAGCTGGATCGCCTTGGTGAAGTCCGTGATGGCCTCGCCGTAGGCGCCGGCGCGGGCATAGGCCGCCCCGCGGGTGTTGTAGGCCGCCGCGTCGTTCGGGTTGCGCTGGATCACGTCCGAGAGCGAGGCGATGTTGACGTCGGTCGCGCCGCTCTTGTCGGTCTCCAGCACGGCGAATTGCCGCGTCGCGGTGGTGCGGCTGACGGTGTCGCAGCCGGCGAGGAGCAGCGCCGAGAGCGCCGTCGCTCCGAGCACCACCGCCGGCTTCGCCCGGCACAGCACGATCACAGCCTTCATCCCCTCGTCCCCCAACGGCGGCGCCAGCGGCGGGCCGCGCGTCCTGTCTCACTTCGGATCCCGTACGGCGCGGCCACGTCCCGATCCGCGACGACCATCGCGGATCGGGGTGAATGGCGGCTTAAGCAGCCGCGCCGTCACGGTTCACAGGGCCGATGTGGCGAAGGTGTGGCTGTCCCGGCCGCAGCCGTGCCGAGGGGTGCCGGCGCGCACCCGCTGTGGCGCGACTGCCTCAGGCAGGCGGGAGCAGGCGGGTGACGTGGCCCATCTTGCGGCCGGGCCGGGCCTTGCCCTTGCCGTAGAGGTGGAGGTGGCGCCCCGGCTCGGCGAGGATCGCCTCCCAGGAGCCGGCGGCTTCGCCGACGAGGTTCAGCATCTCGACCCGGGCCGCCCCGACGCGCGCGGTGCTGCCGAGAGGCCAGCCGCAGATCGCCCGCACGTGCTGGGCGAATTGCGAGGTCTCGGATCCCTCGATGGTCCAGTGCCCGGAATTGTGCACCCGCGGGGCGATCTCGTTGACGACGACGTGCGCGCGCCCGTCCGCGTCGCGGACCAGGAACATCTCCACGGCGAGCACGCCGACATAGCCGAGGGCGTCCGCGATGCGCCGTGCCACGGCGAGCGCCTCCGCGGAGGCGGCCGGGTCCATGCCCGGCGCCGGCACCAGCGTGCGCGCCAGGATGTGGTCGCGGTGCTCGTTCCCGCAGGGGTCGTAGGCCGAGAAGGCGCCGTCCGCCGTGCGGGCGGCCACCACCGAGACCTCGCTCTCGAAGGGCACGAAGCCTTCGAGGATGCAGGGCTGGCCGCCGAGGGACTCCATCACCGCCGCGGCGTCGAAGGGCTCGCCGGGTCGCAGCATGCGCTGGCCCTTGCCGTCATAGCCGAAGCGCCGGGTCTTGAGCACGGCGGGCAGGCCGAGATCGGCGACCGCGGCCGCGAGCCCGGCGGCGTCGTCCACCGCCCGGAACGGCGCCGTCGCGATGCCGAGATCGGCGACGAAGCTCTTCTCGGTCAGGCGGTCCTGCGTGGTGGCGAGCGCCGCGGCGCTCGGATGGAGCGGGCGGGCCTCGGCCAGGATCTCCGCCGTGCGCCGCGGGATGTTCTCGAACTCGTAGGTGACGACGTCGACCGCCTGCGCGAAGGCCGCGAGGGCCGCGGCATCGTCGTAGGCCGCCACCGTGCGGGTGCCCGCGACGTCGAAGGCCGGGCTGTTGGCGTCGGGCGCGTAGATGTGGACCTTGAGGCCGTACTGCGCCGCGGCAACCGCGATCATGCGGCCGAGCTGGCCGCCGCCGATGATGCCGATCGTGCTGCCGGGGGCGAGGGGCGGGGAGGTCATGGTGCGGACCGGTCCGGATGCTCGGCCACGGCGTCGCTCTGGCGCTGGCGCCACGCGTCGAGCCGGCCGGCGAGATCGGCATCGGTGAGGGCGAGCACGGCGGCCGCGAGGAGCGCGGCGTTCACGGCCCCGGCCCGCCCGATGGCGAGGGTGCCCACCGGGATGCCGGCCGGCATCTGCACGATCGACAGCAGGCTGTCCTGGCCCGAGAGCGCCTTCGATTCCACCGGCACGCCGAAGACCGGCAGCGGCGTGAGGGCCGCGACCATCCCGGGGAGATGCGCCGCGCCGCCCGCGCCCGCGATCACGACCCGGAACCCGGCTGCCCGGGCGCCCTTGGCGAAGGCCACCATGCGGTCGGGCGTGCGGTGGGCCGAGACGATGCGCGCCTCATGGGGCACGCCGAGCGCTTCGAGGGTCTCGGCCGCATGCCGCATCGTGGCCCAGTCGGACTGGCTGCCCATGATGATCGCGACGGGAGGCGATGCCGCCATGCTCACACGCTTCCTTGGGTCTCTGCGCCCGCGTGATCGCGGGCCATCCGCTGCCACTAAGCAGGTTTCGCGAAAGTGGCCACCGGTTTTGCGACAAAAACCTGCGGCGCCCCAGAAACCTAAGCGGACGGGCCATCGCAACCGGACGACGCGGCGGGGACGCCCCGGCGCGGGCCGGGGTCAGGCGATGATGTCCGGCGTGAGCTGGTCCTCCAGGAAGGTGATGCGATCGCGCAGCACCAGCTTGCGCTTCTTCAGCCGCTGGATCTGCAGCCGGTCGCCGCTGGACAGATGCATCAGCGCTTCGATCGCATCATCGAGATCGCGATGCTCCTCGCGAAGACGCGTGAGCTCCGCCTCGTACTCGGCCGCCGATTCCGCACTCAACTCGAACGCCATTCTCGCCCATCCCGACGCCGCGAGCAGAGCATGCGCCAGCCGCCCGATTCCAGCAAGGCGCAGGTTCCCGGTCGAGGCCCTGTTTCACCAGCGCGGTGCCGCGGCTCAACTCCCGCGCGCAGAGCTGGCGTCCCGGCTACCCTAGCGGAAGAAGCGCTCTGCAGCGACCCCGCTTCGCTGCCGGTCGCGTGCATCCCGCCGACCACCGGATCAGTCGAGACCTGCCTCGACGTCAAATTGTTAAGTTTGGTTGATGAGAGCGGGGCCGGCAGGCGCGACAATCGTGCATTGCAGCAACGAATGCCTTCGACAGGCGCCTCGGCCTGTGGCAGTCTCTTTGTGTCGCAACCATGACAGGAGGAATCGGCCGATGTCGCTGCAGACGCATCTGTCCGAGCTCGAGCGCAAGCACGAGGCGCTCGAGCGCGAAATCCAGGACGCGATCTCCCACCCCTCGACGGACGATCTGCGGGTTGTCGAACTCAAGCGACGTAAGCTGCACCTCAAGGACGAGATCAACCGGCTGCGCACGAGCGTCACGCGGGTGATCCACTAGCTGCCCCGACCGCCGGACCCCGGGCGGCGCCGTCCCATCAGGGACGCGAGACCGCCAGCCCTTGCGCGCCGGGCGACGATGGAGAGAGCATCACCGCTCCGTCATCGGTTGGTGTCGCCGCCGCGGTCCGAACGGACATTCCACGTTCAGCTCCCATCGACGATCGGGGTGCCCCCGCCGTATCCGCACCTGTGCGCATCGCCACGAGGCGATTGCCCGGAGCGGCCCCGACGTCGGCGTCAGAGGTCCGTCGGCACGGCCTGCCGGCGTGGCCGCCTATTCGTATTGAGATTTTGCGATCATTGCCGGTCCGCCGATGGCGGGCCGCCGACGCTTCCGGGGGCGGCCGTCCGACGGCCGCCCCCATTCGCGAGCGCCCCCTCGAGCCTTGTCCGACGCAGTGGATCCCGGTTCGCCGCAGACGATGCGGCAAAATCAAAGACCGAGAGCAGCGTCCCGATGGCACTGTGACCGGGCGCGGCTCTAGCCCGACCGTGCGCCCTCGCTACAGGGCCTTGGCCATCTCCCTCAGGACGAATTTCTGGATCTTGCCCGTCGAGGTCTTCGGGAGTTCCGTGAAGACGACGTGCCGGGGGACCTTGTAGCCGGCGAGCGACTCGCGGCACCAGCCGATCAGCTCCTCGGCCGAGACCATTTCCGAGCCCTTGAGTTCCACGAAGGCGCAGGGCGTCTCGCCCCATTTCTCGTCGGGCTTGGCCACCACGGCGGCGGCGGCGACGGCCGGGTGCTTGAACAGGGCCTCCTCCACCTCGATGGACGAGATGTTCTCGCCACCCGAGATGATGATGTCCTTCGAGCGGTCCTTGAGCTGGATGTAGCCGTCCGGGTGCTTCACGCCGAGGTCGCCGGAATGGAACCAGCCGCCCGCGAAGGCGGCAGCGGTGGCCTTCGGGTTCTTCAGGTAGCCGCGCATCACCACGTTGCCGCGGAACATCACCTCGCCGAGGCTCTGGCCGTCCGCCGGGACCGGCTGCATCGTCTCCGGATCGAGCACGTCGAGGGCTTCGAGAGGCGGGTAGCGCACGCCCTGCCGGGCCTTGCGGGCCGCCTGCTCGGGCTTCGTCAGGGCATCCCAGTCGGCGTGCCACTCGTTGACCACCGCCGGGCCGTAGGTCTCGGTCAGGCCGTAGAGATGCGTGACGTCGAAGCCCGCCTCCGCCATGCCGGCCAGCACCGCCTCGGGCGGCGGCGCGGCGGCGGTGAAGAACGCCACCCGGTGCGAGAGCGCGCGCCGCTCCTGCGCGGGGGCGTTGAGCAGGAGCTGCATCACGATCGGCGCGCCGCACAGATGCGTGACCCGATGGTCCGCGATGGCGTCGTACATGGCCTTCGCCCGGACCTGCCGCAGGCAGACATGGGTGCCGGCCACCACCGAGAGCGTCCAGGGGAAGCACCAGCCGTTGCAATGGAACATCGGCAGCGTCCAGAGATAGACAGGATGCTTGCCGAGCACCCCCGTGACCACGTTGCCGACCGCAAGCAGCGAGGCGCCGCGGTGGTGATAGACGACGCCCTTCGGATCGCCGGTGGTCCCGGAGGTGTAGTTGAGCGAGATCGCGTCCCACTCGTCCCGCGGCATGACCCAGGAATAGGCCGGGTCGCCGGAGGCGAGGAGATCCTCGTACTCGATCGCGCCGAGGCGCTCGCCGGGGCCGGCGAATTCGGGATCGTCGTAATCGATGACGAGGGGCTTCACCGTCGCCAGCTCCAGCGCCGGCTTGATGATCCGGGAGAATTCCCGGTCGGTGATCAGCACCTTGGCCTCGCCGTGGTCGAGGCAGAAGGCGATGATCGCCGGGTCGAGGCGGGTGTTGAGGGTGTTGAGCACCGCCCCGGTCATCGGCACGCCGTAGTGGCATTCGATCATGGCGGGCGTGTTGGCGAGCATCACCGCCACCGTGTCGCCACGGGTGATCCCGCGCGCCGCCAGCGCCGAGGCGAGGCGCCGGGAGCGGGCATAGAGTTCGTGATAGGGCCGCCGCAGGGCCCCGTGGATGACCGCCACGTGGTCCGGGAACACCGCGGCCGCCCGCTCCAGGAAGGTCAGGGGCGTCAGCGGCTGGAAATTCGCCGGGTTCCGGTCGAGGCCACGGTCGTAGATGGTCTCGGCGGTCATGACGATGCCTCCCGGTGTCCTAGAGCGTTGTCCGACGAAGCGGATACCGGTTCGTCGCAGACAATGCGGCGAAATCAAAGGCCTAAAGCAGCACCCGATTGCCACGTGATCGGGTGCTGCCCTGGTCGCGGGTGCCCCCGCCTGCCTGCGCCAGTGTAGCCGAGGCGGCAGGGCGCAGAAGACGGAAGAATCGGGCGCCCGACGAAAGGCGTAGGCGCTTCCGAGAGGCGCAAGCGCATCGGCCCATTCAACACGGGGCGCCGCCGGCTTAAGCTCCCGGCAAAAGAGCCGCGCCGCCGCATCCGGGGCCCGCGGCCGGTCCGGACGGGAGGTGCGCCATGGCGTCGAGCGGGGCAGGGGAGAGCCGGTACGCGGCGGTCTACGGGGCTTGGCGGAGCGACCCGGACGCGTTCTGGGCCGAGGCCGCCCGCGCCATCGACTGGGAGCGGCCGGCGGAGCGGATCTTCGATCCGGAGGCCGGCGTGTACGGCCGCTGGTTCGTCGGCGGGCAGGTGAATGCCTGCCACAACGCGGTGGACCGCCACGTGGCGGGCGGGCGTGCGGAGCAGGCGGCGATCCTCTACGATTCCCCCGTCACCGGCACGAAGCGGCGCATCACCTATGCGGAGCTGCAGGACGAGGTGGCGTCACTCGCTGCCGTGCTGCGCGATCTCGGCGTCGGCCGCGGCGACCGGGTCATCCTCTACATGCCGATGGTGCCGGAGGCCCTGTTCGGCATGCTCGCCTGCGCCCGGCTCGGCGCCGTGCATTCGGTGGTGTTCGGGGGCTTCGCCGCCAAGGAACTCGCCGCCCGCATCGAGGATGCCGCGCCGAAGGTGGTGCTCGCCGCCTCCTGCGGCATCGAGCCGGGCCGGGTCGTCGCCTACAAGCCGCTCCTCGACGAGGCCTGCCGCCTGTCGCGCCACCAGCCGGAATCCTGCCTGATCCTCCAGCGCCCGCAGGCCGAGGCGGCCCTGGTGCCGGGGCGCGACCGGGACTGGGCCGAGACGGTGGCCGCCGCGCGCGCCGCCGGCCGGCGGGCGGACTGCGTCCCGGTGGCGGCGACCGACCCGCTCTACATCCTCTACACGTCGGGCACGACGGGGCGGCCGAAGGGCGTGGTGCGCGACACCGGCGGCTATCTCGTCGCCCTCGCGTGGTCGATGCCGAACCTCTACGGCATCCGGCCCGGCGAGGTGTATTGGTGCGCCTCCGACGTCGGCTGGGTCGTCGGCCATTCCTACATCGTCTACGGGCCGCTCCTGCACGGCTGCACCACCGTGCTCTACGAGGGCAAGCCGGTCGGCACCCCCGATGCGGGCGCCTTCTGGCGGGTGATCGCCGAGACCGGGGCGGCGGCGCTGTTCACCGCGCCGACCGCGTTGCGCGCCGTCAAGAAGGAGGATCCGGAGGCGGCGCTGATGCGCGGCCACGACCTCTCGCGCTTCCGTACCCTGTTCCTCGCCGGCGAGCGGGCCGATCCGGACACGGTGGCCTGGGCGGAGCGCATCCTCGGCGTGCCGGTGATCGACCATTGGTGGCAGACGGAGACCGGCTGGCCCATCGCCGCCAACCCGGTCGGGCTCGGCATCCTGCCGGTGAAGCACGGCAGCCCGACCGTGGCGATGCCGGGCTACGACGTGCAGGTCCTGGACGAGGGCGGCAAGCCCCTGCCGCCGGACACGATGGGCACCATCGCGCTCCGGCTGCCGCTGCCGCCCGGCTGCCTGCCGACCCTCTGGCAGCAGGACGAGCGCTTCCGCGAGAGCTACCTCACCACCTTCCCGGGCTACTACAACACCTCGGATGCGGGCTTCCTCGACCGCGACGGCTACGTCTTCGTGATGGGCCGCACGGACGACATCATCAACGTGGCGGGCCACCGGCTCTCCACGGGCGGCATGGAGGAGGTGCTGGCCTCCCACCCGGCGGTGGCCGAATGCGCGGTGATCGGCATCCGCGACAGCCTCAAGGGCGAGGCGCCCTGCGGCTTCGTGGTGCTGAAATCCGGCGTCGCCCGCGCCCCCGACGAGATCGAGCGGGAGCTGGTGGCGCTGGTGCGCGAGCGCATCGGCCCGGTGGCAGCCTTCAAGCTCGCGCTGACGGTGGGCCGGCTGCCGAAGACCCGCTCCGGCAAGATCCTGCGCGGCACGATGAAGAAGATCGCCGACGGCGAGCCCTGGACCACGCCCGCCACCATCGACGATCCGGCGATCCTCGACGAGATCGGCGAGAGCCTGCGGGCGCGGGGGATCGGATGAGGCGCAATGCGTTTTCCGACACCTCGGTATGACGTGCTGACGCTTTCGGAGGGCTTTTCGGGGCGGCAGGACCAGTCCAGATAGAGGCGGTTCCACACGGAGGTCCCTGCATGACCGCGCCCCGCCTGTTCCAGCCCCTGCGGCTCGACGATCTGGAGCTGGAGAACCGCATCATCATCGCGCCGATGTGCCAGTATTCGGCGCGGGACGGCGAGGCGAGCGACTGGCACATGATGCATCTCGGCCAGCTCGCCATGTCGGGCGCCGGGCTGCTCACCCTGGAGGCGACGGCCGTGTCGCCCGAGGCCCGCATCACCCACGCCGATCTCGGCCTCTACAACGATGCCTGCGAGCGCGAGCTCGGCCGCGTGCTGGCGGCGATCCGCGAATACGCGCCGATCCCGCTCTGCATCCAGATCGCCCATGCGGGCCGCAAGGCGTCGAGCGCGGCGCCCTGGAACGGGGGCGCGCAGATCGCCCCGGATTCGCCCCAGGGCTGGCTGACCGAGGCCCCCTCCGCGCTGCCCCATGCGGAGAGCGAGGTGGCGCCCCGCGCCCTCGACGCCGCCGACATGAAGCGCATCCGCGACGATTTCGTCGCCACCGCCAAGCGCGCGATGCGGCTCGGGATCGACTCGGTGGAGATCCACGCCGCCCACGGCTACCTGCTGCACCAGTTCCTCTCGCCGCTCTCCAACCGGCGCGGCGACGCCTATGGCGGCAGCCTGGAGAACCGGATGCGCTTCCCGCTCGAAGTGTTCGACGCGGTGCGCGACGTGGTGCCCTCGGGCAAGCCGGTCTGGGCGCGCGTCTCGGCCACCGACTGGGTCGAGGACGGCTGGGAGGTCGAGCAGACCGTCGCCTTCACCGAGGCGCTGAAGGCGCGCGGGGCCGCGGCGATCCACGTCTCCACCGGCGGCGTCTCTCCGCGCCAGAAGATCGCCCTCGGCCCGGGCTATCAGGTGCCCTTCGCCGAGCGCATCCGGGAGGCGACCGACCTCACCACCATCGCGGTCGGCCTGATCACCGAGGCGCGCCAGGCGGAGGAGATCCTCCAGGGCGGCAAGGCGGATGCGATCTCGCTCGCCCGGGCGGTGCTCTACGATCCCCGCTGGCCCTGGCACGCGGCAGCGGAGCTGGGCGCGCGGGTGCGGGCGCCCAAGCAGTACTGGCGCTCGCAGCCGCGGGAGTTCAAGGAGCTGTTCAAGGACGCCGCCTTCGGGCAGCGCTGAAGGCGGCTGGGGCGCCCTGTCCCGGGGCGCCCCCGTCGCTCCTCACGCCAGCTCGTCGCCGAGCACGTCCTTCGCCCAGCGGAAGGCGCCGTTCGCCGCCGGCACGCCCGCATAGACCGCGGCTTGCAGCAGCAGCGCCTGCAACTCGGACACCGTCACGCCGTTCGCCAACGCCGGCCGCACGTGGAGCTTGAACTCCTCCTCGCGGCCGAGCGCCACCATCAGCCCGAGAGTCACGAGGGAGCGCGTCTTCCAGGGCAGGCGCGGATCGCCCCAAACCTCGCCCCAGGCGACGCGGGTGATGAAATCCTGCCAGGGACCCGCGAAGGTGCCCGCCGCCGCGAGCGAGCGGTCGACATGGGCCTCGCCCAGCACGCCCCGCCGGTTCAGGACGCCCTCCGCGAAGGGCACCGCGCCCGTCGCGGCCTCCGCGGCTCCGCGATGGCGGTCGAGGAAGGCGAGGAGGTGCGAGGCCGTGGCCTCTGGGTGCTCGACGGCGAGGAGGTGGCGCGCCGAGGGCAGCAGCACCAGCTCGGCCTGCGGAATGCCCGCGCAGATCTCCTCCGACTTCGCCGGCGGCGTCGCCGGATCGTCACGCCCGGCGATCACCAGCGTCGGCGCCGTGATGCGGCCGAGGCCGGGCCGCAGGTCCATCCGGCCGATGGCGTTGCAGCACACCGCGTAGCCGGCCCGGTCCGTGCCGACGAACTGCGCACGCACCGGCGCGACCACGGCCGGCGCATTCCGCGGGAAGTCCGGCGTGAACCAGCGCTCCATCGTGGCATCGACGATCGCGGCGGTGCCCTGGGCCCGCACCGTCTCGGCCCGCTCGTTCCACGAGGCCTCGCTCGGCATCTCGGCGGCGGTGGCCATCAGGGTCAGGCTCAGCACCCGCTCGGGCGCGCGCATGGCCAGCGCCTGCCCGGTCATGCCCCCGAGCGAGAGGCCGACGACGTGGGCACGCCCGATGCCGAGCGCGTCCAGGAGGCCGAGGAGGTCGTCGGCGAGATCCTCGACCGAGGCGGGCTCGTCGCGCACCTGCGAGGCGCCGTGGCCCCGCGTGTCGTAGCGCAGCACCCGGTAGCGCCCGCGCAGATGCGGCACGAGCGCGTCCCACATCGCGAGCGCGGTGCCGAGCGAGTTCGAGAAGGCCACCACGGGGGCGCCGCTCGGGCCCGACAGCTCGTAGTGGAGATTGGTGCCGTTCGCCTGGATCTGGGGCATGGGACGGGTCCGTCAGGAGGAGAGGAGGGCGGCGAGGCGCGCCGTCTCGGCGAGCGCCCGGTCGGCGGTGCGCGCGCCGGCGCGGATCGCCGGAGCGAGGTCGAAGGCGGGCGCGAGATCGATGGTCCGCGCCTCCGGGCGGGCGGCCAGCGCCTCGGCGAGGGAGCCCGCGCCGTCGCGGACCGCGCCCGCGGCCTCCTCGACGAGGCGGTGGGCCGCCTCGGCGCCGAGGGCGGGCGCGAGCCGCGCGGCGGCGGCATCCGCGAAGAGCAGGCCGCGGGTGAGATCGAGGTTGGCCCGCATGCGGGCGGGATCGGCCACCAGTCCCTCGGCCAGCGCGCGCGCCTCGCGCAGCGCCCCGGAGGCGAGGCCGAACAGGGCCGGAAGCGCGTGCCACTCCGCGTGCCATGCGCCGGCCGGCCGCTCATGCGCCGCCGCCATCGCGTCGAGGAGCGGCACGACCTGACCCTTGGCGGCGCTGAAGGCCGCGAGGATCACCGTCGAGGAGACCGGGTTGCGCTTGTGTGGCATGGCCGAGGAGCCGCCGCGGCCCGGCACGAAGGGCTCGGCTACCTCGCCGACTTCCGTGCTGGCGAGATGGGCCACGTCGGTGGCGAGCTTGGCGAGGCTGCCCATCAGCAGCGCGAGCCACGTGCCGGTCCCGGCGATGCGGGCGCGGCGCGTGTGCCAGGGCGCCGGATCGAAGCCGAGGCCGAGTTCCGCGGCGAAACGCTCGCCCACCGCATCGGCGTGATCCTTCAGGCCCGCGAGCGTCCCGACCGGTCCGCCGAGGGAGGCGGTCAGCACCCGCTCGCGCAGCCGCGGCAGCTCGGCCCCCACCTCGGCGATGCCGAGCGCCCAGATCGCCGCCTTGTAGCCGAAGGTGACCGGGGCGGCCTGCTGGCCGTAGGTGCGGCCGACGCAGGGCGTCTCGCGGTGGCGGCGCGCGAGATCCGAGAGACCCGCGAGGATGGCGCGCAGGTCGTCGCCGACCTGATCGAAGGCGTCGCGCAGCTGGAGGACGAGGGCCGTATCGGCGATGTCCTGCGTGGTGGTGCCCTTGTGGAACCCCGCCTCCAGCTCGCGCGGCAGCGCCGTCTGGACGGCCTTCACGAAGGGAATCACGGGAACGCCGGACACGGCCGTCTTGCGGCCGAGCGCGGCCGGATCGAGGGCGCCGGGGGCGATCGCGTCGAGGGCTCCCGCGAGCCCGTCCGGCACGAGCCCGTTCCCGGCCTCCGCCCGCGCCAGCGCCGCCTCCGCCCGCAGCATGGCGGCGACGCGCGCGCCGTCGTCGAACACGGCCCGCATCGCATCCGTGGCGAAGAGCGGGCCGAGCAGGGCGGAATCGAGCGCCGAGAAGGTCATCACGGAATCTCCAGGCCGGCCGCCCGGGAGGCATCGCACGGCACTTGGGTTTCGGAGCGGGCGGGGGGAGCCAGGGGAGCCCGTTTCCCGCGTGGGCTTGCCGATCCACGCATCGTGGCGTGAGCACCTCCTCGCCGCGCTTGCGCACGGCGGTCCGGGGACAGGATGAGCGCGGGGAACCCCGCTCCCGAGTGGGAGAGGGGGAGGCGCCTCATCCTGTCCCCGGACCGCAATTGGCCTGCGGGAAGAGGTCATGCTCGCGGCCCGCGGCGTCAATCCGCTCCCTGCAAGGGAGCGGGAACCCCGCACGCGCTGCCCTCGCCGGCGTCACACCGCCGGTCGCAGATGCAGGATCTCGCGGGCCTCCGCGGGCGTGGCCACGCGCCGGCCGTGCCGCTGCACCCGCTCGGCGGCGAGCGACACGAGTTCGGCGTTGCTCGCGGCCAGCCGGTCCTTCGTCACCCGGATGTTGTCCTCGAGGCCGGTGCGCACCGCGTCCGCCCCGCGGGCCAGCGCCCAGCCCATCACCGGCGCCTGGTTGCGCCCGATGCCCGCCGCCGTCCAGGTCGCCCCCGGGATCACCCGACGCGTCTCGGCGAGCAGGATGTCGAGCAGGTGCTCGTCGGCCGGCATCGCGTTCTGCACGCCCATCACGAACTGCACGTGCGGGTGTCCGTCCATCAGCCCGGCCTCGATCAGCCGCTTGGCCCCGTGGATGTGCGAGAGGTCGAAGATCTCGATCTCGGGCCGGATGCCGTGCTCGCGCATGCTGGTGGCGAGGTCGGTCACCAGGGTGGCGTGGTTCTCGTAGATGATGCTCGGGAAGTTCACCGAGCCGGTCGACAGCGAGGCCATGTCCGGCCGGTGCACCAGCGAGAGGCCGCGCGCGCTCGGGTCGCGCCCGCGCCCGCCGGTGGAGAACTGCACGATCATGCCGGGGCAGTGCTTGCGCACCCCCTCCTGCACGGCTGCGAACTTCTCCGGGTCGGAGGAGGGCGACTCGTCGTCGTTGCGCACGTGGATATGGACGAGGGTGGCGCCGGCCTCGAAGGCCTGATGGGTCGATTCGATCTGCTCGGAGACGCGGGTGGGGACGGCGGGGTTGTCCTTCTTGCGCGGCACCGAGCCGGTGATCGCGACCGCGATGACGACGGGGTTCGTCGAGGTGGGCATGGGGGTCGTTCCTCCGTTCTTGGTGCTCGGATGGTCGTGGAGCACGGATCGTTGCGATCAGACGTCGAAGAAGACGGTCTCGTCGGGGCCCTGGAGCCGGATGTCGAGGATGTAGGTCGGCAGGTCGCCGCGCTCCTCGCGCCGGGCGATCAGCGTCTCCCGCCGGGCGCGCTGCTCGATCAGGTTCAGCACCGGATCGGCGGCGTTGGCCTCGGCCTCGTCGGCGAAGTAGAGGCGCGTCTGCAGGGCGATGTTGATGCCGCGGGCGGCGATCCAGAGGTTGATGTGCGGCGCCATCGGCCGGTGGCCCTTGCGGCCCGCGACCGGCCCCGGCTTGACCGTCTCGAAGCTCCAGATCCCGGTCTCGAAGTTCGAGCCCGTGCGGCCCCAGCCGCGGAAGCTCGGGTCGACGGGCTTGCCCTCCTGGCGGTCGGCCGGGTGGTTGTAGCGGCCGGCGGCGTTGGCCTGCCAGATCTCCACGAGCACGTCGCGCACCGGCTCGTCGGCGCCGTCGAAGACCCGCCCCTCGATGCGGATGCGCTCGCCCTCGGTCGCCGGGCCGACGAGGACGTTCGAGAAGTTGGTCTCGAAGATGTCGAAGCCGGCCTGATGCGGGATGAGGCCGATATGGACGTAGGGGCCGGCGGTCTGCGAGGCGGTCTCGTGCAGGCGCTCGGGCAGCGGCTGGATCATGTCGTCTGTTCCTCGCCTCAGTTGCCTTGCAGCTTGTTCTCGAACAGCGTCTGCTGGCGGCCGCGCAGGACGATGTCGAAGCGGTAGGCGAGCATGTCGAGCGGGGCCGCCGATTCGAGGTCGAGGGGCGCGATCAGCCGCTCGGCCGCGGCGCGGTCGGGGATGCCGAGCACCATCGGGTCGCGCCAGATCAGCGGGTCGCCCTCGAAATACATCTGGGTGATGAGGCGCTGCGCGAAGCCGGAGCCGAACACCGAGAAGTGGATATGCGCCGGGCGCCACGAATTGAGGAAGTTGCGCCAGGGATAGGGGCCGGGCTTGATGGTGCGGAAGTAGTAGTAGCCGTTCTCGTCCGTCAGCGCCCGGCCGCAGCCGCCGAAATTCGGGTCGATGGGCGCGAGGTAGCGGTCGTTGCGGTGGCGGTAGCGCCCGCCCGCATTGGCCTGCCAGAACTCGACGAGGGTGTGGGGCACGCCGCGGCCGTTCTCGTCGCGCACGAGGCCGTGCACCAGGATCCGCTCGCCGATCGGCTCGCCGTCCTTGGCGTAGTTGAGGATCAGGTCGTTATCGAGCGGCCCGAGTTCCGCATGGCCGAAGGTCGGGCCGGTCACCTCGGAGAGCGAGGATTGCAGCGAGATCAAGGCCCGCCGCGGCGAGCGCAGCACGCTGGTCTTGTAGTCCGGCGTGAAGGCCGGCGGGTGGATGCGCCGGTCGCGCTGCAGGAATTCCCGGTCGGTGGCCGTCATGCGGTTCCTCCTCGTCCCGGTGGGCGGGCCGCCATCGGGGTGTTGGTCTTGGTTGGGACAACGCGGCCGCGGCGCTTCTGCTGCGCGGCCGGTCTCATGCGGGGCGCGCCGCGTCGCGCGTGCGCCGCCCGCTCAGGGCCGCGAGGTAGTCGGAGAGCGGTCCGACCGCCGAGAGGGTCTCGGCGGCGGCGAGGAGATCCGGCGCCAGCCGGTCGCGCTCGGCCTCCGTCAGCCGGGCGCTCGGCCCCGCGATGCTGACATTGCCGATCGCCCGCCCCGAGGCCGGATGGATGATGTTCGCCGCCATCGCGGCGGTGCCGGCCGCATGGGTCTCGTGCACCCAGGCGTAGCCCCGGCCGCGCGCCGCCGAAACGAGATCGAGCAGCGCCGGGATGGTGCGCGGCGCGTTCGGCCCCGCCGTGCCCGGCGGCCGGAAGCCCTGGCGCAGGACGAGCTCCACCGCCTCCTCGTCCGAGAGGCTCGCGAGCCAGACGATCCCGGTGGAGGAAGTGGAGAGGCTCGCCTCCGTCCCCATGTCGGCGTCGTAGCGCAGGCCCGAGCGGGCGCCCTGCGCCTTCGCCACCCAGACGAGGCGCGGGTAATCGACCACGGCGAGGCGCACCAGCTCGCCGCTCGCCTCGGCGAGCCGGTTCAGCACCGATTGCGAGACGTCCACCACCCCCGAATTGGCGAGGTGCTTGAGGCCGAGGGTCGCGAACTTGGTGGTCAGCAGGTAGCGCCCGCTCTCCGGATCCTGCGTGACGTAATCGTAGGAGACGAGTTCCGCGAGCAGGCGATGGGCGCCGCTCTTCGGCACCGCCAGGGTGTCCGCGATGGTCTGGAGCGGCAGCCCGCGCGCATGGCCGGCGAGCAGCTCCACCAGATCCAGCGCGCGTCGCAGCAATCCGGCCGCCATCGCATCCTCAATTCCAGAACGTGGTTCCGGAATTGAACGATGTTCCATTTTCTGTCAAGGGCGAAGCGGCGCGCCCGGCCGAAACCGGGTGAGCCGCCCCGCTGCGGGCGGATCAGGTGATGACGGAGGGCTCGGTGCGGCCGGTCCGCGCCGCGATCCCGGCGATCGCCTCGGCCGCGGCGATCACGGGCGCCAGCACCTCGGCGGTGGGGAGATCGTGACGGGCCGGATTCCGCTCGAACCGCTCCAGATAGACGCGCAGGGTCGCTCCGACCGTGCCGGTGCCGGAGAGCCGGAACACCACGCGGGCATCCTCGCGGAACAGGATCCGCACGCCCTGGCGCTTCGTCACCGAGCCGTCGACCGGGTCCGCATAGGCGAAGTCGTCCGCCGCCTCGACGGTGAGCGGGCCGAAGCTCCGGCCGGGCAGGGTGTCGAGGGCGTCGCGCAACGCGCTCATCAGCCCTTCCGCCGCGGCGGAATCCACCTCCTCGTAATCGTGCCGCGCGTAGTAGTCGCGGCCGAAGGCCGTCCAGTGCTCGCGCACGATCGCGTCCGCGCGCTTGCCGGTGGCGGCGAGGACGTTGAGCCAGAGCAGCACCGCCCAGAGCCCGTCCTTCTCGCGCACGTGGTTCGAGCCGGTGCCCGCGCTCTCTTCGCCGCAGAGGGTGATCCGCCCGGCATCGAGCAGGTTGCCGAAGAATTTCCAGCCGGTCGGGGTCTCGTAGGCCGGGATGCCGAGATGCGCCGCCACCCGGTCGGCGGCCCGGCTCGTCGGCATCGAGCGCGCGACCCCCGCGAGGCCCGACGCGTAGCCGGGCGCCCGGTGCGCATGGGCGGCCAGGATCGCGAGGCTGTCGCTCGGCGTGACGAAGAGGCCGGGCGCCACGATCATGTTGCGGTCGCCGTCGCCGTCGGAGGCCGCCCCGAAATCGGGCGCGTCGGGCCCCGTCATCAGCGCCATCAGGTCGTGGGCGTGGACGGGGTTCGGATCGGGATGGTGGCCGCCGAAATCCGGCAGCGGTTCGGCATTGACCACCGTGCCGGCCGGCGCGCCGAGGCGCCGCTCGAGGATCTCCGTGGCGTAGGGGCCGGTCACCGCGCTCATGGCGTCGAAGCGCATCCGGAAGCCGCCCGCGAACAGCGCCCGGAGTTTCGGGAAGTCGACGAGCGTCTCCATCAGCTCCGCGTAATCGGCGACGGGGTCGATCACCGTGACGGTGGCGTCGCCGAGCCGGACGTCGCCGAGGCGGTCGAGATCGAGATCGGGCGCCTCGACGATCCGGTACTCGGTGAGGGTCTTGGTCCGCGCGAAGATCGCCTCCGTCACCGGCTCCGGTGCGGGGCCGCCATTGGCGGTGTTGAACTTGATCCCGAAATCCCCCTCGGGGCCGCCGGGATTGTGGCTCGCCGAGAGCACGACGCCCCCGATGGCCTCGTGCTTGCGGATCACGCAGGAGGCGGCGGGCGTCGAGAGCAGGCCGCCGCGGCCGACGAGGATGCGCGCGAAGCCGTTCGCCGCCGCGATCTTGAGGGCCGTCTGCACCACCTCGCGGTTGAGGTAGCGGCCGTCCCCGCCGACGACGAGGGTCGCGCCCTCCCGGCCCTCGACGCTGTCGAAGATCGCCTGCAGGAAATTCTCGGCGTAGCGGGGCTGCTGGTAGACCGGCACCTTCTTGCGCAGGCCGGATGTGCCGGGCTTCTGGTCCGGGAAGGGCGTGGTCGGGACGGCGCGAACGGTCATCAGCTTCGTCTCGCAGGGGCCGCGGGCGGCCGGGGAGGGCGGTGGGAGCGTCGCGCGGGCGCGGCCCCGCCGGCGCTTATGCCGCCGGGCGGGCGCGCCGGCCAGCCCCGGCCCCCTGGCGCGCGGCTGCCGACACCCGATATGCGGCACCACCCATTCATGACGGTTCGCGCCATGCAGCAGGATTCCGATACGCCCCGCCCCGTCCTCGACGAGGACACCATCGCCTTCGCCGGGCGGGTCTTCCAGTTGGCGCGCAGCGGCTACACG
>NZ_JBHZEO010000001.1:2927500-3197500 GCF_042748905.1 Methylobacterium carpenticola | reverse complement strand
CGCCGGAGGAGGCGGCCGGAATCGGGCGCACGCTCGATGGACGCTATCGGCGCCAGGTCGTGTCCTATGCCGGCGGCCAGAGACCCGGGACCGTGGTCATCGATACGACCGCGCACTTCCTCTACCTCGTGCAGCCCGGCGGCCAAGCGCTCCGCTACGGCATCGGCGTCGGGCGCCCGGGCTTCACCTGGGCCGGCGTCAAGACGGTGACGCAGAAGAGGGAATGGCCCGGCTGGACGCCGCCGCCCGAGATGCTGCGCCGCCGGCCCGACCTGCCCCGGTACATGGAGGGCGGACCGGCCAACCCCCTCGGGGCCCGCGCGCTCTATCTCGGCTCCTCGCTCTACCGCATTCACGGCACCAACGAGCCGCACACGATCGGCCAGTCGGTATCCTCGGGTTGCATCCGCATGATGAACGAGGACGTGATCGACCTCTACGAGCGGGTTCCGGTCGGCGCCACGGTCGTCGTGAGCTGAGATGCGAGAAGCCCCGCCGCAGCGCTGCGGCGGGGCTTCCGGAATGAGGCGGGATGCGACGCGGCGCTCAGACCCAGTCGTCGCCGCTGCCCGAATCGCCGTCGTCGTACGAAGCATCCTGGAAGTCGCCGCCGAGCGGTGCGCCGAAATCCTCGCCGCCCGCGTTCTGGGCGTCGTTGCCGAAATAGTTGTTCTCGATGATCGTCTCGCCGCTGCCGCCGGCCGCGCCGCCGAGACCCGCCGCGCCCAGGCTGCCGAGCTGCGAATGCCCGCCGCTGAAGGCGTTCGCCAGCGCGCTGCCGAGCAGCATGCCGCCCGCCGCGCCCGCCGCCATCGGCAGCGCCGAGGCCAGGAAGCCGCCGCGCTGCGGCTGCTGCGGCTGGCCGCCCCACGGCCCGCCCTGCTGGGGCGCGTAGCCCGGCTGGCCGTAGCCGCCCTGCTGCGGATAGCCGCCGCCGTAGCCAGGCGGCGGCTGCTGCGGCTGCCCGTAGCCCGGGCCCGGCTGGTTGCCCCAGGCACCCTGGCGTGGGGGCTCCTGCCGCGATCCGCCGCCGAAGATGCTGGAGAAGAAGCCGCCGCCGCCCGCGCCCTGGCCGGCGCCCTGGCCCCGCTGCATCTCGGCGCGCGCCTGTTCGAGCTGTTGGTTGAGGCTCTTGATCGCCTCTTCCTGCACGTAGATCAGCTGCGCCATCGCGTAGGGGGCGTAGGGTTGCGCCCGGATCTTGTCGGCGATGAAGCGCTCCGCGTCGGCATCGCGGGGCTGCTGCGCGGCCTGCTCCAGACGCTGGAAAATGCCGTTGATGACGTCGCGTTCTTCGCTGTTCATGGAGTCTTACTCCTCTGAGGCCGGGCGGCGTGAACCTCCCGGCGGCCTCCAGATGGGAGGGGCGTTGCTGTTTGTCACGGGGCCCGCGCTGGGAATCTCGGCCTTTTGCGGCCCCGAGAGCATTACGTTTTCGTCACCATCGCTCATCCCGCCGTCCATCCGGCATCGACGCCGCCGGACGCGCAGCCGATCCCCGATCCACCCTGACGATTCGCCAGAATTGAAATGGTTCCGCGCGCCGAGCGGGGGCCCGGTGCGGGCGGGCGCCTATCTGGCCCCTGTTTCGCCTGTTAAGGACGGCGCGCGCGGCACGCGTGACGGGCCTGCCGCCGGGAGGACGATGATGGATCGACAAACGATCAGCGGGTTGAAGGTGGCGCGGACGCTGCACGATTTCGTGGTGCGCGAGGCGCTGCCCGGCACGGGCGTGTCGCCCGAGGTGTTCTGGGGCGGGCTTGCCGCCATCCTGCGCGATCTGACGCCGAAGAACCGCGCGCTTCTCGCCAAGCGGGACGCCCTGCAGGACCGGATCGACGCGTGGCATCGCGAACGCGCGGGCAAGCCGATCGACCAGCGCGAATACGAGGGTTTCCTGCGCGAGATCGGCTATCTGCTGCCCGATCCCGGCCCGGTGAAGGCGCGGACCGAGAACGTCGACGACGAGATCGCCACCATCGCCGGCCCCCAGCTCGTGGTGCCGGTGTCGAACGCCCGCTACGCGCTGAACGCCGCCAATGCTCGCTGGGGCTCGCTCTACGACGCCTTCTACGGCACGGACGCGATCTCGGAGGAGGGCGGCGCGACCCGCGGCCCCGGCTACAACCGCACCCGCGGCGCCCGGGTCGTCACCCGCGCCCGCGCCTTCCTCGACCGCACCGTGCCGCTCGCGGGCGGGCGCCACGCCGACGTGGTGACCTACGCGATCGAGCATGGCGGCCTCGTCGGCAACATGAACACCGGCGACACGATCCCCCTCGCGCGGCCCGACGCCTTCGTGGGTTATCGCGGCCGGGCCAGCATGCCCTCGGCCCTGCTCCTGCGGCACAACGGCCTGCACATCGAGATCGTCCTCGACCGCACCCACCGCATCGGCCGCTTCGACGCCTCGGGCGTCGCCGACATCCTGATGGAATCGGCGATCTCGACCATCATGGACCTGGAGGATTCCGTCGCGGCGGTGGATGCCGACGACAAGGTCGTGGTCTACCGCAACTGGCTCGGCCTGATGAGCGGCACCCTCACGGCGCGGTTCCAGAAGGACGGCCGGGTGACGGAGCGCCGGCTCAATCCCGACCGGCACTACACCGCCCCGACCGGCGGCGAGGTGACGGTGCCGGGCCGCAGCCTGATGCTGGTGCGCAACTGCGGCCACCACATGTTCACGGACGCGGTGCTCGATGCCGAGGGCAGCGAGGTGCCGGAGGGCATCCTCGACGCCGCGATCACGGCGATGATCGCGATCCACGACCTGCGCAACGAGTCGGGCCTGCGCAACAGCCGCAAGGGCTCCGTCTACATCGTCAAGCCGAAGATGCACGGGCCGGAGGAGGTCGCCTTCGCGGTCGAGCTGTTCGGCCGGGTCGAGGCGATGCTCGGCCTCGAGCCCAACACCCTCAAGATGGGCATCATGGACGAGGAGCGCCGCACCACGGTGAACCTCGCCGCCTGCATCAAGGCCGCGGCGGAGCGGGTGGTGTTCATCAACACCGGCTTCCTCGACCGCACCGGCGACGAGATCCACACCGCCATGGAGGCGGGTCCCGTCATCCGCAAGAACGACATGAAGGCGACGCCCTGGATCAAGGGCTACGAGGAGAACAACGTCGATGTCGGCCTCGCCTGCGGCCTGCTCGGCCGGGCGCAGATCGGCAAGGGCATGTGGGCGGCGCCCGACGCCATGGCCGACATGCTGATGCAGAAGGGCGTGCATCCGAAGGCCGGCGCCAGCACCGCCTGGGTGCCCTCGCCGACGGCGGCGACGCTCCACGCCCTGCACTATCACGAGACCGACGTGCGGGCCCGCCAGGAGGAACTCGCCCGCCGGCCCCGCTCGGCCCTGTCGGAGATCCTGCAGATCCCCCTCGCGCGCTCGAACTTCGCGCCCGACGACGTGCAGCAGGAGATCGACAACAACGCCCAGAGCATCCTCGGCTACGTGGTGCGCTGGATCGACCAGGGCGTCGGCTGCTCCAAGGTGCCGGACATCCACGACGTCGGCCTGATGGAGGACCGGGCGACCCTGCGCATCTCCTCTCAGCACATCGCCAACTGGCTGCACCACGGGGTGGTGAGCGAGGAGCAGGTGATGGAGACGCTCAAGCGCATGGCGAAGGTGGTGGACCGCCAGAATGCCGGCGATCCGCTCTACACGCCGATGGCGCCGGGCTTCGACGGACCCGCCTTCAAGGCCGCCTGCGACCTCGTCTTCAAGGGCCGCGAGCAGCCGAACGGCTACACCGAGTGGGTCCTGCACGCCCGCCGCCGCGAGGCGAAGGCCTTGGGCGCGCCGACCGAGAAGGCGCGGGAAGGCGCGACGGCGTAACGCCCCGTGCCCGGCGGCTCAGGCCGCCGGGCCGCCGCCCTCCGGGCAGGCCCCGAGCCAGGGCTGGCCGTTGACCATGCCGACCCGCCAGCCCGCGCCGTCCGGGCTGTCGTAATGGTCGAGGCGGGTGAGCGAGCAATTCTCGACCGCGAAGGCGAGGCCGCCCTGCGGCGGAAGGGCGAGCGCGAGGGCGATCGCGGCGCGGATCGTGCCGCCATGGGCCACCGCGATGATGTCCCGCCCCCGATGCTCCTCGGTGAGGTCGGCGATGGCCGCGTGGACCCGCTCGCACATCTCGGAAAAGCTCTCGCCGTTCGGCGGCCGCTCATCCGCGGGCGCGAACCAGTAGCTGCCCGCCTGCGGCTGCCGCTCGGTGAAGAAGCGCGCGCGCTCCTGGCCCTGCCAGTCGCCGAGATTCTGCTCGGCCAGGGCGGGCAGCGCGGTCATCGCCGGAGCCGCGCCGTCCATCGAGAAGTCGCGGGCCTGCCACAGGGCCTCCGCGGTCTGCCGGGTGCGGCCGAGATGGCTCGACAGCCAGACGGCGCCGTGGGGCAGCACGGGGGCGAGCCCCGCGAAGACATGCACGTCGCCGCAATCGCAGGGAATGTCGGAGCCGCCATAGATGCGGCCGTCATCGCACCGCACGGGGGCGTGGCGCACCCACCACCAGCGGGTGCGGACGAAGGGGTGAGAAGTCGCTTGGCTCATGGATCGAGCTATAGCGTGAATTGTCAGGACGGCGAACGCACCATACCGTTCTTTCGAAGGAGCGGAGCTGGCGGATGGACGACGGGCAGGACGACACGATCTTCGGCGCGCATATCCCCTTCGCCCGGCTCTGCGGGGTGGAGGCCCTGCGCTACGCGGAGGGGCGGACGCATCTGCGCCTCGCGCTCGGGCCGCAGCACGGCAACAATCTCGGCATCGCCCATGGCGGCGTGATCTGCACGCTCCTCGACATCGCCATGGGCACGGTGGCCCGGCTCACCGCCGGACGCCCGGTCGTGACCCTCGACATGCAGACGCGCTTCCTCTCGCCGGGGCGCGGGGTGCTCCTGGCCGAGGGCCGGGTCGTGCGGGCCGGGCAGTCGATCCTGTTCTGCGACGCGGAGGTGCGGACGGAGGAGGGGAGCCTCGTGGCGACGGCGAGCGGCGTGTTCAAGCCGACCGGGATGCGGGAGCCGGCGGAGCCGAGGTGAGCGGCAGCCCGCGCTCACGCCGCCTGCAACACCTGCCCGTCATGTCCGGTCACGGTGAAGGCATCCAGCGTCCCCGGTGCCACACCCGCCGGCAGCCGCACGGGCAGGAAGCCCTCCGTGCGGCCGATGCCGCCGCGCTCGGCCAGCACCCTCCGCACCCGCCCGACCTCGGCGTCGAGGCGCCGGGCGAGCGACGCGGCCCCGGCCTCCCGCAGACGCGCCGCCCGCGCGCGGATCACCGCGCCCGGGACCTGCGGCATCCGGGCGGCCGGCGTGCCGGGGCGGGGCGAGTAGGGGAAGACATGGAGCTGCGTCAGCCCGCATTCCTCGATCAGCGCGAGCGAGCGGGCGAACTGCGCCTCGGTCTCGGTGGGAAAGCCCGCGATCAGGTCGGCGCCGAGGACGATGTCGGGGCGCAGGCGCCGCACGCGCGCGCAGAAGGCGATGGCATCCGCGCGCGCGTGGCGGCGCTTCATGCGCTTCAGCACGAGGTCGTCTCCCGCCTGAAGCGAGAGATGCAGATGCGGCATCAGCCGCGGCTCGGTGGCGAGCGCGTCGATCAGATCCGCATCCGCCTCGACGGAATCGATCGAGGACAGGCGCAGCCGGTCGAGATCGGGGAGCGCCGCCAGGATCGCCTTTACCAAGCCCCCGAGGCCCGGGCCATCCGGGAGGTCGCGTCCGTAGGCGGTGAGATCGACCCCCGTGAGCACGATCTCCCGGGCGCCGTCCTCCGCCAGCGTGCGGGCCTGCGCGATCACCGCCGCCGCGGGCACGGACCGGGAATTGCCCCGCCCGAAGGGGATGACGCAGAAGGTGCAGCGGTGGTCGCAGCCGTTCTGCACCGGCAGGAAGGCCCGGGTGCGGCCCGGCATCCGCGGCGCGGGAGCGATGGCGGCCTCGCGCACCGCCATGATGTCCTCGACGCGGACCCGCGCGGTCTCCTGCACCCGCCAGCTATCGCCCGAGAGCTTCGCGTGGTTGCCGATCACGGCGGCGACCTCGGGCATCGCCGCGTAGTCTTCCGTCTCCACCTGCGCGCCGCAGCCCGTCACCACGATCCGGGCCCCGGGGCGCTCGCGCGCCACGCCGCGGATCGCCTTGCGGGCCTGCCGGGAGGCCTCGGCCGTCACCGCGCAGGTGTTCACCACCACGAGATCGTCGTTCCGGCGCGCGGCCTCGGCCGCCCGGCGCAGCGCCTCGCCCTCGACGGCGTTGAGCCGGCAGCCGAAGCTCAGCACCTCCACCGGCATCAGGCGGCCCCGGCGAACAGCGAGGGCGCGAAAGTGCCGTCCCATTCGAGTTCGGTCGGGCCGGTCATCAGGACGTGATCGTCCTCGCCCCAGACGATGACGAGGTCGCCGCCCGGCAGCGTCACCACGGCCCGGCGCCCGGTGAGGCGCAGGCGTGACGCGGCGACCAGCGCCGCACAGGCCGCCGAGCCGCAGGCGCGGGTGAGCCCGACGCCGCGCTCCCAGACGCGCAGCACGATGTGCGCGGGGCTCAGCACCTGCGCGATCGAGATGTTGGCGCGTTCCGGGAAGATCGGATGGGCTTCGAGCAGCGGGCCGATCCGGCCGAGATCGTAGCTCGCCGGGTCCCGGTCGACGAAGAACACCGCGTGCGGGTTGCCCATGCTGACGACCCCGGGCGAGTGCAGGATGGGGTCGTCGATCGGGCCGATCTGCAATTCGATCCGCCGCGTGTCGGGGAAGGGCTCCGCCAGCGGAATCTCGTCCCAGCGCAGACGCGGCGGCCCCATGTCGACGGTGAAGTCCGTGGCCGAGACGCGGTCGACGGTCAGCCGCCCGGCGCGGCTCTCGAGGGTCAGGCGCTCGCCCGGCCGGCCGGTGACCGAAGCCATGACCGGATCCGCCAGCATCGCCCAGCCGACGCAGCGCGTGCCGTTGCCGCAGGCCCCCGATTCCGAGCCGTCGCTGTTGTAGATGCGCAGGACCGCGTCGGTCCCGGCCGTGACCGGATCGTGCAGGACCATCAGCTGGTCGAAGCGCGAGCGCGGATCGGCCGCGATCGCCCGCGCCTCCCCGGGCTGCACGACATGCGCCGTGCCGCGCAGGTCGAGCACCACGATCTCGTTGCCGAGGCCGTTCATCTTCAGGAAACGGCGATTCGCGAGAAGGGACATGGCAGGGCGGCTTCGGCGGTTCTCGGTCGGGTCGGCTGCTATATGGCCCCAAATGGCCGCGCAGGCGAGCACCGGTCTCGCGGGGTCGAGGAAACCGCATTACGGTCGGGCGCGTTCGGCGAGCGCCGCGAGCGATCCGCGCGGCACGACGCCGATCTTGGGCCTGAACTTGGGCCCGAACTTGGGCCCGAACCCGAATCCGACCGGAGCGCCTCGCCCGTGACCGTTTCCCGTCTTCCGCTGACCGCGCTCGGCCTCGTCCTCGCTCTTGCGGCGGGGGCCGGTGCGCCCCGCGCCCAGCAGGCCCCGGCACAGACCAATCCCCTGCCGACGACGACGGATCCCGGAGCGGGCCCCCGCTCGGGCGAGGCGCCGCAGCCGCCCCTGCCTGAGAAGGCGGTGCCGCCCGCCCCGCCGGTCGCGGGCGCGCGCCAGACCCTGGTGCAGGCTCCGGGGGACCCGTCCGACGTCGACGAGGTCACGCTGCCGGCCAAGCCCGCGGTGATCATCTCCGGCAACGCGAAGTGGGACGCGGCGGTGCCGAGCCTGCGCGACAGCTTCGCGCGCATCGAGTCCGACCTCGCCAAGGCGGGCATCCGTGCGGTGGGCCGTCCGATCGCGGTGTTCACCCGCACCGACGACGACGGTTTCCAGTACGAGGCGATGATCCCGATCGATCAGGTGCCCGATCCGAAGCCGCCGGGCCTGCCCGCGGATCTGCGCTTCGGCACCACGCCGAGCGGCAAGGCGCTGCGCTTCGTGCACAAGGGCGCCTATGACGAGATCGACCAGACCTACGAGACCGTGACCGCCTATCTCGACGCGAAGGGCATCATCGTCCAGGACGCCTTCGTCGAGGAGTACCTGACGGATCTGAAGAGCGCCTCGGATACGGGCCTCGAGGTGAACATCTTCGCCCTGCCGAAGTAGCGGCCGAGCCGGCCCTCTCTCCTCTCCAGAGCGGGAGAGGAGAGAGGGCCCTTACTTCTCCGCCGCGCGCACCTTCTCCAGGAAGGCCGCGTAGTTCTCCGGCGTGAGGATGCCCACGAGCTTGTCGCGGATGCGGCCGTCCGGGCCGATCACGAAGGTTTCCGGCACGCCATAGACGCCGAAATCGATGCCCACGCGTCCGGTCTCGTCCATGCCGACCGCCCGGAACGGGTTGCCGTGCCGGCCGAGGAAGCGGCGGCCGTTCTCCGGCGCGTCCTTGTAGTCGATGCCGACGAGGTTCACGCCGTCCTTGGCAAGGCGCATCAGCATCGGGTGCTCCGCCTGGCAGGGCGTGCACCACGAGGCCCAGACGTTGAGCACCGTCACCTTGCCCTTGAGGTCGTCGCTCGACAGGCCCGGCACCGGCTGTCCCGCCGGCCCGAGGCCGGTCAGGGCCGGCAGGCTGAAGGCCGGCACCGGCTTGCCGATCAGCGCGGAGGGCACCGCGGAAGGATCGTAGCCCGCGGTCAGCAGCCGGCCGAGAAACAGGCCCGCCAGCGCCGTGAAGACGAGGAGCGGCAGCAGGAACAGCAGACGACCCCGCCAGGGCGAGGCCGGCCCGGTCTCGTCGGTCGCGCTCACGCGTCCCTCCCGCCCTGGAGGCGCTGCAGGGCGCGCCGCTGGGCCCGGTGGTCGAGGAGCGCGTGCAGGATCATCGCCCCGACGACGAGGGCCGTGAAGCCGTAGGCCCCGATGATGAAGGTGGCGTGCGGTCCGAAATCCACGGGTCGTCCGATCGCTGGCGCGGGGAGGGGCGGAGGAGGGGTCAGGCCGCCTGCGGCGCCGGCACGCCGTCGAGGCGCTCGGCTTCGAGGATGGCGAGCGTGCGCACCCGGCGGCGGAGGATTTCGGTGCGCATCGCGGCGAGATGCAGCGCGATGCCCAGGACCGAGAAGGCGACGATCATCACCAGCAGCGGGTAGAGCATGGTCGGATGGATGGTCGGGCCGCCCATGCGCAGGATCGAGGCGGGCTGGTGCAGCGTCGACCACCAGTTCACCGAGAACTTGATGATCGGCAGGTTCACGGCGCCGACGAGCGTCAGGATCGCCACCGCGCGCGCCGCCCGGCCCGGATCCTCGATGGTCCGCCACAGGGCGAGCAATCCGCAATAGATCAGGAGCAGCACCAGCATCGAGGTCAGGCGCGCGTCCCACACCCAGTAGGTGCCCCACATCGGCTTGCCCCAGAGCGAGCCGGTCACGAGGCAGATCAGCGTGAAGGCGGCGCCCACGGGGGCGGCGGCGCGCTGCGCCACATCCGCGAGGGGGTGGCGCCAGACCAGCGTGCCCAGCGCCGATGCCGCCATCGAGCCGTAGAAGAACACGCCGAGCCACGCCGCCGGGACGTGGATGAACATGATCCGCACCGTCTCGCCCTGCTGGTAATCCGCGGGCGCGACGAAGAAGGACAGGTAGAGGCCCACGGCCAGGAGCAGCGCCGCCAGCCCCGCGATCCAGGGCAGGGCGGCGCCCGACCAGCGCATGAAGTGGCTCGGCTGGGCCAGCCGGGAGAAGACGCCGTTCGCCATGGCGGCGGTCTACTCCGCGCCGCCGCATCCCGGCAATGCGGACGATGGGCGCATGGCCGGAACGGATGACGTCCCGCCCCGTTGAGGAGCGGGTTTAAGGTCAAGGTTCTTCTCCATGCTGAAATGGGCTCTCATCTTCTTCGTGGTCTCGCTCGTCGCGGGCGCGCTCGGCTTCACCAACGTGGCGGCCGGGGCCCGCGGCATCGCCCGCCTGCTGTTCGGCCTCTTCCTCGTGATCGCGGTCGTGATCGTGATCGTCGCCTTCGCGCTCGGTCAGGCGGTGTTCTGATCCGCGAGAGCGGCGCCCGATCACGCGGCCCTCGGGCGCTGCTCTAGCCCTTTGATCTTTAAAGCGTTTTCTGCGAAGAGCCGGCATCCACTCCGTCGGACGATGCTCTCATCCTACTCGCTCCAGCGCAGGGCGGCCGCGGCGCCGAGCGTCCCCACGACGCCGGCGACGAGGCTGAGCGCGCCCAGGATCACGAGCGGCGTCGCGAAGGGCACCGTGCCGCCCGTGGCGGATTCGGCCGCCGAGACGCCGAAGATCAGGGTCGGGATCATCAGGGGCAGCACCACCACGGCGAGGATCAGCCCGCCACGGCGGATCGACGCCGTGAGCGCCGCACCGACCGCACCGATGAAGGTGAGCGCCGGCGTGCCGAGGAGGAGCGTCAGGCTCGTCGCCGCCATGGCAGTGGGCGAGAGCGCCACCAGCAGGCCGAAGAGCGGCGCGGCCAGCGCGAGCGGCAGGCCCGTGGTCAGCCAATGGGCCAGGGCCTTGGCCAGGACGACGAGTTCGAGCGGCACCGGCGCGCCGGTGAGGAGATCGAGGGAGCCGTCCTCCTCGTCGGCCTGGAACAGGCGGTCGAGGCCGATCAGGGTGGCGAGCACGGCGGCGAGCCACAGGATGGCCGGGCCGATCCGCGACAACAGGTTGAGGTCGGGCCCGAGCGCGAAGGGCACCAGCACCACGATCATCAGGAAGAAGACGAGCGAGAGCGCGCCCGAGCCGCCGATGCGGCCGGCGAGCCGCAGGTCGCGCAGGAGCACGGCCCGGAAGGCGCGGATCATCGGGCGACCTCGGCGAAGGGATCGGTGCGGGCGGGCCCGGCGGGGCGGAAATCCTCGATCGACAGGGTGCGGGCCGCCTCCAGGCCGAGGGCCTGATGGGTCGCGGCGACCACCAGCCCGCCCGCTGCGAGGTGCTCGCCCATCAGCCCGGCGAGGATGCCCTGCGAGGCGACGTCGAGGGCGGCGGTGGGCTCGTCGAGCAGCCAGAGCGGCCGGCGGCAGACGAGGAGGCGGGCGAGCGCGACCCGCCGCCGCTGCCCGGCCGACAGGTAGGCGACCGGCAGGCCGGCCGCGTGGGCGAGCCCCATCCGGGCGAGCGCCGCGCGGGGTTCCAGGGTCGCCTCGCCGAGGAGGTCGCGGGCGAAGGCGAGGTTCTCCTCCGCGGTGAGCGCGCTCTTCAAGCCATCGCGATGGCCGACGCCGTGCAGGCATTCCGGAATGGTGCGCTCGCCGACCTCCTCCGCCCGGAGCGATCCGGCCTCCGGCGCGAGGCGTCCGGCGAGGATGGCGAGGAGGGAGGACTTGCCGGCGCCGTTGCGCCCGGTGACCACCAGCGCCTCGCCCGGGCCGAGGGCGAAGGAGAGGCCGGAGAAGATGCGCCGCCCCGAGCGGCGGCAGGCGAGCCCCTCGGCGATCAGGCGCATGGAGGGGTGATCCGGGTGCGGGGGTGGGCCGGCGGATTCATGTTTCGGGGCGGGAGCCTCTCCTCTCCCCCCGTCCGAGAGCCGGAATGACTTTGCCGCGTGTGCAACGCGGAGCGGGAGATAGGAAGGCGCGGCACGGACATCACCGATATCGGATCCCGTGCATGGCACGCACTCCCCTCCCTCATGCTGAGCTGCGAGCGCAGCGAGCCTCGAAGCACCCCGCAACGCTGATCCGAGTCTTGGCGCTCGGGATTCCCGTTCAGGGGTGCTTCGAGGGCGCTGCGCGCCACCTCGGCATGAGGAGCCGCGCGCTCGCCAGTTTCCGTCCGCTGATGAGCCGGCGCCCGAGATGGGTGAACGACGTTGCCCGAGGGGGAGAGGGGCTCCCCGCGCTCGTATCGCTCCCGGACGGCGGGGCCGCAGGCGGAGAGAGGAGAAGCTTGCGCCGCATCCGGTGATGGGGGCGTGCCGCAACCCGGCACGGGAGAGGACCTCCCCGCGCATTCGCCGTCCGCCGCCGACCCGACCGTTCCCACGTCCACCCCTCGTTTCCCCAGATCGCCCCGGTAGCGGGCAGTTTCGAAGTGTTCTATACGCGTCCCTGGCTGCGCCGCGCGACCTTGAAGGCGTCCAAACCGTCTCTCGCGCAATCCAGTCCGGGCACCCCCGGGGCGGCGCGCGCACCGCGGCATCCGCGGCCTTACGGTCCGGGGATGGCGCAGGGCAAGCGGAGTCGTGCCCGCATGGGGACCGGCGCCGCTTCGCGCATCCGGCCGAACACTCAGTCTGGCGCAGGTCATGCCTGCGCCGTGTTCGACAACCCCTCGCGAGGACCACGCCGTGGCTTCCATCGACAGCTTCAAGTCTCGTCAGACCCTCCAGATCGGGTCCAAGACCTACGCCTATTATTCGATCCCCGAGGCCGAGAAGAACGGCCTGCCCGATGCCAGCCGGCTGCCCTTCTCGATGAAGGTGCTGCTGGAGAACCTGCTCCGCTTCGAGGACGACCGCTCGGTCAAGAAGGCCGATATCGCGGCCGTCACCGCGTGGCTCGACAACCGCGGCAAGGACGAGACCGAGATCGCCTTCCGTCCCTCGCGCGTGCTGATGCAGGACTTCACCGGCGTCCCGGCGGTGGTCGACCTCGCGGCCATGCGCGACGCCATGGTGGCGCTCGGCGGCGACCCGAAGAAGATCAACCCCCTGGTTCCCGTCGACCTCGTCATCGACCACTCGGTCATCGTCGACGAGTTCGGCACCCCGAAGGCGCTGGCCGACAACGTCGCCCTGGAATATCAGCGCAACGGCGAGCGCTACACCTTCCTCAAGTGGGGCCAGACGGCGTTCGACAATTTCTCGGTGGTGCCGCCCGGCACGGGCATCTGCCACCAGGTCAACCTCGAATACCTCGCCCAGACGGTCTGGACCAAGGCCTTCGAGAACGGCCAGGAACTGGCCTATCCGGACAGCCTCGTCGGCACCGACTCGCACACCACGATGGTCAACGGCCTCGCGGTGCTGGGCTGGGGCGTTGGCGGCATCGAGGCCGAGGCGGCCATGCTCGGCCAGCCCCTGTCGATGCTGATCCCCGAGGTCGTCGGCTTCAAGCTCTCGGGCAAGCTGCCGGAGGGCACCACCGCCACCGACCTCGTGCTCACCGTCACGCAGATGCTGCGCAAGAAGGGCGTGGTCGGCAAGTTCGTGGAATTCTACGGTCCCGGCCTCGACGACATGGCGGTGGCCGACCGCGCCACGATCTCCAACATGGCGCCCGAATACGGCGCGACCTGCGGCTTCTTCCCGGTCGACGCGAAGACCATCGACTTCCTGCGCGTCACCGGCCGCGCGGACGACCGCATCGCCCTCGTCGAGGCCTATGCCAAGGCCCAGGGCATGTGGCGCGACGCCTCGACCCCCGATCCGGTCTTCACCGACACGCTGGAGCTCGACCTCGGCGACGTGAAGCCCTCGCTTGCCGGCCCGAAGCGCCCGCAGGACCGCGTGCTGCTCGATTCCGCCAAGGCGGGCTTCGCCGCCTCGATGGAGAGCGAGTTCCGCAAGGCCGCCGACATCGCCAAGCGCTACCCGGTCGAGGGCGCGAATTTCGACATCGGCCACGGCGACGTGGTGATCGCGGCGATCACCTCCTGCACCAACACCTCGAACCCGAGCGTGATGATCGGCGCGGGGCTTCTCGCCCGCAACGCGGTGGCCAAGGGCCTGCGCTCGAAGCCCTGGGTGAAGACCTCGCTCGCGCCCGGCAGCCAGGTGGTGGCGGAGTACCTGGAGAAGGCGGGCCTCCAGCAGAGCCTCGACGCGCTCGGCTTCAATCTCGTCGGCTTCGGCTGCACCACCTGCATCGGCAATTCGGGCCCGCTCCCGGCGCCGATCTCGAAGGCGATCAACGACAACGACGTCGTCGCGGCGGCGGTGCTCTCGGGCAACCGCAACTTCGAGGGCCGCGTGAACCCCGACGTGCGGGCGAACTACCTCGCCTCGCCGCCGCTCGTGGTCGCCTACGCGCTCGCGGGCTCGCTGCAGATCGACCTGACCAAGGACCCGCTCGGCACCGGCTCGGACGGGCAGCCCGTCTACCTGAAGGACATCTGGCCGTCCTCCGCCGAGGTGAGCGCCTTCATCGAGCAGACGATCACCTCGGCCCTGTTCAAGTCGCGCTACGCCGACGTGTTCGGCGGTGACGAGAACTGGAAGGCGGTCGAGGTCACCCCGGCCCAGACCTTCTCGTGGAACCCGGGCTCCACCTACGTGCAGAACCCGCCCTACTTCGTGGGGATGCAGAAGACGCCGGCGCCGGTCACCGACATCGAGGGCGCGCGGATCCTCGGCCTGTTCCTCGACTCGATCACCACCGACCACATCTCCCCCGCGGGCAACATCCGGGCGGCCTCGCCGGCCGGCCAGTACCTGCAGGAGCATCAGGTCCGCGTGCAGGACTTCAACCAGTACGGCACGCGGCGCGGCAACCACGAGGTGATGATGCGGGGCACCTTCGCCAACATCCGCATCAAGAACCAGATGGTCCGCGACGAATCCGGCACCGTGGTCGAGGGCGGCTGGACGCTCTACCAGCCGTCCGGCGAGAAGATGTACATCTACGACGCCGCCATGCGCTACCAGGCCGAGGGCACGCCGCTGGTGGTTTTCGCCGGCAAGGAATACGGCACCGGCTCCTCGCGCGACTGGGCGGCCAAGGGCACGAAGCTGCTCGGGGTGCGGGCGGTCGTGGCGGAGAGCTTCGAGCGCATCCACCGCTCCAACCTCGTCGGCATGGGCGTGGTGCCGCTGGTCTTCCAGGGCGATACCACCTGGGCGTCGCTCGGCCTCAAGGGCGACGAGACCGTGACCATCCGGGGCCTCGCCGGTGACCTGAAGCCGCGCCAGACGCTGGTCGCCGAGATCACCGCGGCGGACGGCAGCAAGAGGGACGTCCCGCTCACCTGCCGCATCGATACGCTGGACGAGCTGGAATACTTCCGCAACGGCGGCATCCTGCCCTACGTCCTGCGCCAGCTCGCGGCGTAAGCGCGGCCGGCCGACACCCGCGGGCCGGGCCGCGCCCGGCTCCCCCTGATCGAGAGGGCCCCTTTCGCCACCGGACGGGGCCCTTTTTCATGCGCCGCCGCGGCGGCCGCCCGCGTTGGGACGCCGTGACCAGGAGAGAGACGCCATGACTCCGGACGACAAGATCAACGGCCTGACCGTCCTCTCGGCCAACCACGGCGAGATGATCGCCCGGCTATCGGAGGCGCAGGCCGACGTCGCGGCCAAGCAGGTGGCGCTCCAGATGGCGGTCGGCTTCCTGGCGCGCATCCTGCGCTCGATCGATTCCGATCATTACCGGCACGAACTCGCCGGTTATCTCGCCATGCTGCAGGACGCGTTGACGCGCGACGATCCCGATTCCGACATCGCCCGGCGGGTCCTCGACACGGTGCGGGCGACGCTCGAGATCGGGGACGAGGAGGAGGGCTGACGGCGCCCTCAGGCCGCCGGCAGCGTCGGAATCCCGAGGAGGAGCGCCATCTCGGGCCCGGCCTCGGCGCCGAGCAGGTCGGCCAGGGTGGTACGGTCGAGCACGGCCAGGAACGCCGCCAGCGCCTCGCCCAGCACCCGCTTCAGGCGACACGGCGCCGTGATCGCGCAGGCGCCGCCCGAGAAGCACTCGACCAGCGCCAAGTCCTCCTCCGTCTCGCGCACCACCGCGCCGATCACGATCTCGGCGGGGGGACGGCCGAGCCGGATGCCGCCGCCGCGCCCGCGCAGCGTGTGCACGAGACCGAGCCGCCCGAGCTGATGCACCACCTTCACGAGGTGGTTCTCCGAGATGCCGTAGGCCCGGGCGATCTCGGCGATCGAGCATTGCTCGGGCTCGCGCAGGCCGAGATAGATCAGCGTGCGCAGGGCGTAGTCGGTGTAGCGGGTGAGGCGCATCGCGGGCTCCGGAATACCCCTTAAGGTATATACCAATTGCACCTTTTCAAACCGGCCCGTAAAAGGTGCATGTCGAATGCATCTTAGAGGATCGTCATGCCCACTCCGCTGACGCCGGCCACCATCGCCCTCGTGAAGGCCACGGTTCCCGCCCTCGAAGCCCACGGGCTCGCCATCACCCGGCGCATGTACGAGCGCTTGTTCGAGAATCCGGAGATCCGGGACCTGTTCAACCAGTCCCACCACGGCGAGACGGGATCGCAGCCGAAGGCGCTGGCCGACGCGGTGCTGGCTTATGCGCGCCACATCGACAATCTGGGCGTGCTCGGCGGCGCAGTGGAGCGCATCGCCCAGAAGCACGTCGCCCTGAACATCCTGCCGGAGCACTATCCCTTCGTGGCCGAGGCGCTGCTCGGTGCGATCAAGGACGTGCTCGGCGACGCGGCGACCCCGGAGATCTGCGCCGCCTGGGGTGAGGCCTACTGGTTCCTGGCCGAACTGCTGATCGGCCGCGAGGCGGCGATCTACCGTGAGCAGGCGGCGCAGCCCGGCGGCTGGAACGGCTGGCGCGACTTCGTCGTGGAGAGCGTCACGCCCGAGAGCGCGGTCATCACCTCCTTCGTGCTCGTTCCCGCCGATGGCGGCCCGGTGCTGCGTCACAAGCCCGGGCAGTATCTCGGCTTCCTGTTCGATCTGCCGGGCCACGGCGTCCTGAAGCGCAACTACTCGATCTCCTGCGCGCCGAACGATCGCGCCTATCGCATCACCGTCAAGCGCGAGGCCCATCCGGACCTGCCGGCCGGCATCGTGTCGAACTGGCTGCACGACCACGCCCGTCCCGGCACGCGGCTGCGCGTCGCGGCGCCGGCCGGCGACTTCGTGCTCGATCAGGAGGGCCGGGATCCGGTGGTGCTGGTGAGCGGCGGCGTCGGGCTCACCCCGATGGTCAGCATGCTGGAGGAGATCGTCGCGACGGCGCCCGAGCGGCCCGTCTGGTACGTCCATGGCGCGCTCAACGGGCGGGTGCACGCGATGCGCGACCACGTCCGGAGCCTGGCGGCGGGCCGCGACGCGATCCGCCTGCACACGGTCTACGCGGCGCCCGAGGCGCAGGACCGCTCGGGCGACCATTACGACGCCTCCGGCCTGATCAGTGCGGAGTGGCTGACGGCGCAGGCGCCCGATACGGCGACCTATTATCTCTGCGGCCCGAAGCCGTTCCTCGCGGCGCTGGTGAACGGCCTGCGCCGTCAGGGCATTCCGGACGCGCGCATCCGGTTCGAGTTCTTCGGGCCCGCCGACGCGCTGGACGACGAGGCCCTTCGCGCCGCGTGACGCGCCTGCGGCCGGCCCCGGGGAGCCGTGGGCCGGCCGCATCGACCGGGTTCCGGCACATCTGCCTGCCGTCGGTGGATCGATCATCCGGAACCGTTTTCAGTCTCTCGTCGTTGCGGGCTCGTTTCAAACCGTTCCAAGCGCTGGGCCACGGCCTCGCTGACGAGAGGATGAAAAGATGAACAAGATCATCCGTGGAACCTTGACTGCCAGTCTTCTGGTCCTCGGCGCCGCGACGTCCTTCGCGCAGGGCGGTCCTGGCGGCGGCGCGGGCGGAGGTTCAGGGGGCGGTGCCCCGGGCGGTGCGGGCGTGGGCGCCGGCGGCGCAACCGGAGGGGGTCCGGGTGGCGGCATGGGCGGTGCCGGTGGCCCTGGTGGCGGCGGTGGTGGGATGCGCGGGGCGACCGGTGGCCCGGGCGGAGCGGGCGGCGAGCGCGGGACGGCCCAGCAGCCCGGCGGCTCGGCGGGCCGCGAGGGCACGGGACGCGACGGCGGCGTCGCGGATCAGGGATCGCAGCGAGGGGGCGCCGAGCGCGCGGGCGGCGCCGAGCGCTCGGGGGAGCGTGCGGCCGAGCGGGGCGACCGCGACACGCAACGCGGCGAGCGGGCCGCCGAGCGGAGCGGCGGACGCACGGACCGCGGCGAGCGCACCGGGGCCATCGGCGAGGCTCGCGGGGCCTCCTCGCGCCTCGACACGCGCCAGCGCACGGAATTCCGCCAGACCATCGTGAATTCCGGCGTCCGACCGCTGCGGGGCGCCAGTTTCGCGCTGTCCGTCGGCACGGCGGTGCCCCGCTCGGTCACGCTGCACGCGCTGCCGCCGACGATCGTCTCGTTGGTGCCGGCCTATCGCGGCCTGCGCTACGTGCTGGTCGACGACGAGATCGTCATCATCGATCCCGATACCTACGAGATCGTGGACGTCATTCCGGGCTGAGGCCCCTGAGCGCGGTCCGCCACCTCCCGGCATTCCCGCGTCGCCGGGCACGCAAGTCTCCTCTCCCCGCTTGCGGGGAGAGGAGACCGGACCGCGGGATCACCCCCGTCAGGGGACCGCTTGCGGGCTGCACCGCGCGGCGCGGTGCAGCGCCTGGGCCAGGGTGATCTCGGTGGATCGGGGCGCCCGCTGTCCCGGATGATCCTCGCGCCAATGGGCGCCGCGGCTCTCGCGCCGCTCGAGGGCGGCGGTGGCGACGAGGAGCCCGACGCACGCCTCCGGCGACCCGGCCGCGGCCAGGGCGGCGAGCCGGCCCACCGCCCGGGTCAGCCCCTCCTCGTGGCGCACGAGTCCGACCTCGGCCTCCATGATCCGGCGGATCTCCGGCAGGGCGGGCGGTGCCGGGGGTGGCGCGGGCGCGGGGGTGATGCGGCCGGGGCGGAGGGCGGCGTTGCGGATGTCCGCCGCCACGAAATCCGCGAAGGCCATCGCTTCGACGAGCGAGTTGCTGGCGAGCCGGTTGGCTCCGTGCAGCCCCGTCGATGCCACCTCGCCGCAGGCCCAGAGACCGGGGATCGAGCTGCGCCCGCGCCCGTCCACCCGGATGCCGCCCATGTGATAATGGGCCGCCGGCCGGACCGGGATCGGGGTCGTCGCGGGGTCGATGCCCGCGGCCCGGCAGAGCGCGTCCACCGTGGGGAAGCGCCGCGCGACGTCGAGACGGCGCGCGTCGAGGAAGACGGCCTCGCCCCGGCGCGTCCGGCCGAAGATCGCCCGGGCGACCACGTCGCGCGGCGCGAGTTCGGCCCCCGCGATGCCGGCCATGACCCGCTCCCCCGCCGCATCCACCAGCACGGCACCCTCGCCGCGCAGGGCCTCGGTGGCCAGCGGCAGGGGACCGTCGCCTCCGGCCGCGATGGCAGTCGGGTGGAACTGCACGAACTCGACGTCGCGCAGGACCGCGCCGATGCCGGCCGCGAGCGCGAGGCCCGAACCGACCGCGCCGGCCGGGTTGGTCGTGGCGCGATAGAGGCCGCCGAGGCCGCCCGTCGCGAGCACGACCGCGCGCGCCGGGAGATCGATGCTCTCGCCGCCGAAGCTCGCGCGCAGGCCGGCGACCCGGCCCGCGGCATCCTGCGCCAGGGCGGTCGCCCGGCCGATCACTACCGCGATCGACGGGCAGGCCGCCGCCGCCCGTGCGAGCGTGGCGAGCACCGCGTGGCCGGTGGCGTCGCCGCCCGCCTTCACGATCCGGCGACGGCCATGGGCGGCTTCGAGCCCGAGCGCCAGCCCGCCGTCCGCGCCGCGGTCGAAGGCGAGGCCGAGATCCGACAGCCAGCCGACGAGGCCGGGAGCGGAGGTGGCGACGCGCTGCGCGACCTCCGGGTCGGTGAGCCCGGCCCCGGCCGCGAGGGTGTCGGCGGCGTGGAGGGCGGGACCGTCATCCGCGCCGAGGGCCGCAGCGATGCCGCCCTGGGCCCAGGCGGTCGCGGTTCCCTCGCCGAGCGGGGCGCTCGTGATCAGCGTCACCGGCAGCGGCGCGAGCCGCAGGGCGGTGGCGAGGCCGGCAATGCCGGCCCCCACCACCAGGATGCCGTCCGCGCTCACGGCCGCACCGCCAGCATGCGCTCGACCGCCCGGCGCGCGGGCGCCGCGAGGTCGTCCGGCACCGTGACCTCGTGGCTCATGGTCTCGAGAGCCTGCCGGATCTTCGCCAGCGAGATCCGCTTCATATGCGGGCAGAGATTGCACGGCTTGACGAACGCCACGTCCGGATTGCGGACCGCGAGGTTGTCCGCCATCGAGCACTCGGTGATCATCACCACCTGCGCCGGCCGGCGGCGCTCGACGAAGTCCTGCATGGCGGCGGTGGAGCCGGCGAAATCCGCTTCCGCCACCACCTCGGGCGGGCATTCGGGGTGGGCGAGCACCGTCACGCCCGGATAGGCCTCGCGCACCTCGCGGATGTCGGCGGGCGAGAAGCGCTCGTGCACCTCGCAATGGCCGGCCCAGGACAGGATCTCGACCTGCGGCAGCGCGGCCTGGACGTTGCGGGCGAGGTACTCGTCGGGGATCATCAGCACGCGCGGCACCCCGAGGGATTCGACCACCGCCCGGGCGTTGCCGGAGGTGCAGCAGAGATCCGATTCCGCCTTCACCGCCGCCGAGGTGTTCACGTAGGTGACGACCGGCACGCCCGGATGCCGCAGGCGGAGCGCCCGCACATCCGCCGCCGTGATCGAATCCGCCAGCGAGCAGCCCGCGGCGACGTCGGGGATCAGCACGGTCTTGCCGGGATTCAGGAGCTTCGCGGTCTCGGCCATGAAATGCACGCCCGCGAGCACGATGACGTCGGCATCGGTGCGGGCGGCCTCGCGGGCGAGGGCGAGGCTGTCACCGACGATGTCCGCCACCGTGTGGAAGATCTCGGGCGCCTGATAATTGTGGGCCAGCACCACCGCGTTGCGGCGGCGCTTCAGCGCCTGGATCGCCGCCACGTCCCCGGCGAGGGCCGGCCACTCGATCGCCGGCACGTGGCCCTTCACGCGGGCGTAGAGGTCCGGAAGCGGCAAGGGCTCCTGCATGGCTCGGTCGATGGCGGCCATTCCCGTCTCCACCATTTATGCTCATTTTGAGCATTTACCCGGCTAGCGTAATCCCCGCCCGGATCCCTGTCCAGATATGCTGCGATTGAGCATAAGGGGGAGGCGCCGTGACGCGCCGATCCTCAGGAGCGGCGGCCGGGGGGCAGGCGCAGGCCCGGAGCCGGGCGTTCGAGCAGCACCTCGCGGCGGAACCGCATCAGCCGGGCGGGGCGTCCGCCGGTCTCGGCGCTGATCGCGTCGGTCTCCTCCACGAGGCCCTGCTGGGCGACGAGGCGGCGGAAATTCTGCTTGTGCAGGAGCACGCCGGAGAGCGCCTCGACCACCCGCTGGAGCTGGCCCAGGGTGAAGGCCGGCGGCATCAGCTCGAACACGACCGGGCGGTACTTGATCTTGCCGCGCAGGCGCCCGAGGCCGGTGGCGAGCATCCGGCGATGGTCGAGGGCCATCGGCTGGCCGGCGATCCGGTCCGGGGCCCCCGCCTCCGGCACGAGGCCGGCCTCGAACAGGAGTTCGTAGCGCTCCAGCACCCGCTCCTCGTTCCAGCCGCCGCCCGCCACGCCGAAGGCGAGGCCGATCCGGTCCGCGCGGCGGCGGGCCTCGCCGGCATCGGGCGCCGCCTGCGACCACGCGTCGAGCCGGGCGGCGATGGCATCGAGGCAGGCGGGGCTTCCGCTCCGCCAATCCTCGTAGGGGAAGTAGCGATACCAGTTCTGCCACGCCGAATCGGCGGCCGGCCGCGCCTCCCGTACCAGGGCGAGGTACGCCACGGAGAGGGCGTGCGGCCCGTCGCCGTCGGGCCGGCGGTTGCGGTCGCCGAAGGTGTAGAGCTGCTCCACGTAGCCCAGCGTCTGCCCGGTCTGACGTTCCACCCAGGCGCGCAATCCCCGCTCCAGGGTGGGATGGGCCGGTTCCAGCGGGCCGGAGGGAAGGCCCTCGCCGCGGCCGGGCACCGGCTCCGGGACCGTGAGCACGCGGGGCTCGTTCTGCGTGGCGGCGATGATCACGGCGGCGAGGCCGATGGTGGGCGCCGATGCCGCCGCCATCGGCTCCCGTTCCACCCGCTCCGCTTTCGCCATCGCGCCCGCTCCCCGATCGGACCGAGGCTCTACCACGGGGCCGCGGGCGGTCTCCATCGCCGCGGGGCGCTGTTCGCGCCCGACATGCGCGCCGCCCTGCGCGCGGCCGCGGGACCATCGCTTCAGCGATTGACTGGCTTACGGCGTTCCGTCCGCGAAGCTCCTTTCCCGCGCGGCGGGTCCGCGGCTGGCGTGGCTCACGCTGGTGAGCGTCAAGGCGACCTCGATGCAGAGCATCAGGAGAATGCCCGTCAGCAGCGCGATGATCGCCTTCTGGCCGCGCGGGCTGAACCCGACGACGACGCGGGCAGGACCCGCATGGATCGGGACGGGCTCCGGCTCCGGCTCCGCTTCCGGCACCGCCACGGCCTGAGGGGCATCGCGCGACGCGGTAACGGACTCGAATTGCGGCCTGTAGGTTCCGACCGGAATGCGGATGCGCACGCCGGTCCCGGAGCCGAGCAGGCCATGGGCCTCGTCGAGCGTCCGGCGCAGCCGGCCCGCCTCCACGCGCACGCTCGGATCGAGGCTCGGATCGAAATCGTTGCCGCGGTCGAGGGCGCGGGTCGCGATGGTGTAGGCCTTGAGTGCGGTGCCGCGGCCGGCCAGTTCTTCCTCCACCACGAAGCGCAGGAAGCTCGACAGTTTGGGGGAGCGGGTGAATGACGGCGTGCGCAGCACTGTGTCGAGCGTCTTCCGGACCTGATCCTCGGTCATCCGCTCCCCAGATTCCCCCATCGCCACCTTTCCCGGACCGTCCGACCTCAATCGATCAGATAACTCCCCCGGGGTATAACGCAACGGTGCGTTCGCCGTTCGGCGGGGCCTTACCGGACGGCATCAGCACCCATGGTGGCATCGGGTTTCCCCGCCGTCATTGATGTAGATCAAGGCCGGCTCCGGCTCGGCCATTCCGGACGGCCTCGGCAGACGCTTCTTCGGGGAGACGGGATGGATCGCCTCATATGATTTCCGATCGATTGCTCGGCGATTGCCAAGGCAATCGCGTCGCGATGCGGAAATCGATGTCGCTCGGGTGTGCGCGGAGCTAAGGCTCCGCGCCGCACGGGCTGATGACACGCCTTCCGGAAGTGATCCTCCGGAAAGCGTGTCAGTCGAGCCGGGGCGGGAACGGCACGCTGAACAGCAGGCTGTGGGCTTCGTCGCGCACCTCGACGCGCCATTCACGCCAGTCGACGGCGAGCCGTTCCGGCCCGGTCATCGCATCGGCGATGAGGGCGCAAGCCTGCAGATGGGCTTCCCCGAGATCGCGGCATTCGAGGCCAGCTTCATCGGGCACGCTGCGCGTCGAATCCATCACGTCGAAGAAGTATCGAGGCACGGGATCCCGGTGCGGATGGCCATCCGAAGGTCTTCGACACCGCGGAACCCGCGCGAGTCGGCGCTCGGCGCCGACCAGCGAAGCACGCGGCCGTCAGACTGCTGCGTAGCCTGACATAGAAAACGTCCATCGCCAAGTCGCAGGAGCATCGCGAGATCAAGCCTGATCGTTGCCGATCTCTACGGACGGTCGCGGCCAATCCATGCCACAACCAGGAAAAACCGGCACAATCTAATATATCAGCGTATGCGTGCCGTGGATGCCTCGCTGCCCGTCTCCACCTGGGCGTGGACGCTGCCGCGCAGTTGCGCCGCGATGGCGCGCGCCGCGGCGGTCTCGCCTTCGCGGGCGGCCCGCTCGCGCAGCCCGGGCGGCAGGGTGCCGAGGATCGCGGGGAGTGTGGAGGCCGCCTGCTCGGCGAGGCCTGGCTCGCTCCGGCCGGAGGGAGACGTCACGGGCGCCGACGCGTAGGCGAGAAGGCCGATCACCAAGCCGGCGCGCAGCAGGAAGCCCATCCCTGTTCCCCCGAGTTCCACGGCGGCACCGTCGCGAGGAAACGTGAACCTCCTCTCTGCGGCCGCCGCGAATCGCCTCGCATGATTAATGGCGCGCCTTTCGCGGCCGCGCCGGTGCTAGCCGGGACCATGCGGGATGCGGGCCCAAGGCGTCGGCGCACCGGGCTTGGGGACAGCCAACGGGCATCGGCGCTGAACGATCACCGGCCGTGGTGACACCGACCCTCGTCATCGGCGAGGATCAGACCGGTGAACGCATCAACGAGGTCGAATCAGCAAGTTCGCGCCGTCGGCTGGACCAAAGTCCAACTTTTAGTATCCATGCGTTAGAATTTTCTGAGCCGGACGGTCAACCGATTTAGTCTGGCCTGAATCCCCGGGCGCGGCTTAAGGTGATCCGAGACGGACGCCACGTCACGCTCCCTGAGAACAACAACCATCGGGTTCCATGCCGACCGACATCGAGATCGCCCGCGCGGCCACCCTCCAGCCGATCAGCGCCATCGCCGACAGGATCGGCATCCCGGACGCGGCCCTGCACCCTTACGGGCGGCACATCGCCAAGATCGACCACGCCCACATCGCCTCCCTGGAGGCGAAGCCCGAGGGCAAGCTGGTCCTGGTGACGGCGATCAGCCCGACGCCCGCGGGGGAGGGCAAGACCACCACCACGGTCGGCCTCGGCGACGCGCTCAACCGCATCGGCAAGAAGACCGTGATCTGCCTGCGCGAGCCCTCGCTCGGGCCGTGCTTCGGCATGAAGGGCGGTGCCGCCGGTGGCGGCAAGGCCCAGGTCGTGCCCATGGAGGCGATCAATCTCCACTTCACGGGCGATTTCCACGCCATCACCTCGGCCCACAGCCTCGCGGCGGCGCTCATCGACAACCACATCTACTGGGGCAACGAACGCGGCATCGACCTGCGCCGCATCGCGTGGCGCCGGGTGGTCGACATGAACGACCGGGCGCTGCGCTCCATCACCCAGTCGCTCGGCGGCGTCGCCAACGGCTACCCGCGCGAGGACGGCTTCGACATCACGGTGGCCTCCGAGGTGATGGCGGTGTTCTGCCTCGCCCGGGATCTCGCCGACCTGGAGGCGCGCCTCGGCCGCATCGTCGTGGCGGAGACCCGCGACCGCAAGGCGGTGACGCTTGCCGACCTCAAGGCGACGGGCGCCATGACGGTGCTGCTCAAGGACGCCCTGCAGCCGAACCTCGTCCAGACCCTGGAGGGCAGCCCGGCCCTGATCCATGGCGGCCCCTTCGCCAACATCGCGCATGGCTGCAACTCGGTGATCGCCACCCGCACGGGCTTGCGCCTCGGCGACTACGCGGTGACGGAGGCGGGCTTCGGCGCCGATCTCGGAGCCGAGAAGTTCATCGACATCAAGTGCCGCCAGACCGGCCTGTCGCCGAGCGCCGTCGTGATCGTGGCGACGGTGCGGGCGCTGAAGATGCATGGCGGCGTCGAGAAGAAGGCGCTCGGCAGCGAGAACGTCGCAGCCCTGGAGAAGGGCTTCGCCAACCTCGCCCGGCACGTGGAGAACGTGCGCCGCTTCGGGCTGCCGGTGGTGGTGGCGGTCAACCACTTCCACGCCGACACCGAGGCCGAGCACGCCGCCCTGAAGGCGCTCTGCCGCGACAAGCTCGACGTCGAGGCGATCACCTGCCGCCACTGGGCCGAGGGCGGCGCGGGGGCCGAGGATCTCGCCCGCGCGGTGGTGGCCCTGGCCGAGGGCGGCGCCCCGAAGACGCCGAACTTCGTCTATCCGGAAGACGCCAAACTCACCGACAAGATCCGCACCATCGCCCAGACCCTCTACGGGGCGGCGGACATCCAGGTCGAATCGAAGGCCGCCGCCAAGCTCGCCCAGTTCGAGAAGGACGGCTACGGCAAGCTGCCGGTCTGCATGGCGAAGACCCAGTACTCGTTCTCCACCGATCCGGGCTTGATCGGCGCGCCGAGCGGGCACGTGGTGGCGGTGCGCGACGTGCGCCTGTCCGCGGGTGCCGGCTTCGTGGTGGTGATCTGCGGGGAGATCATGACCATGCCGGGCCTGCCCAAGGTTCCGGCCGCGGAGGGGATCTACCTCGATGCCGACGGGCAGATCGAGGGCCTCTTCTGACGCTCCGGTGGGCCGCCGCCCGGCGGCGGCCCATCCTCGACCTCAGGCGGGGGAGGCGAGGGGCTTGCCCGTCTCCACCACGTAGGTGCTGGTGATGCGCACGCGCGTGCCGCCGCTCCTGGCGCCGGCATGCGGCGTGTTCGGCGGGACCTGGAAGGCGTCCCCGGTCTTGAGGACCTTGGTGGGCTGGCCCTCGATGGGCAGCTCGATCTCGCCCTCCAGGATGTAGCCCGATTCGATGCCCGGATGGGTGTGGCGGGCGACCAGCACGCCGGGCTCGATCTCGACCTCGGCGACGATCGTCGTGTAGCCGGGCACCGGCCCGTCGACCTGGGACAGGATCTTGCGCTTCACGCCCGCGGTGGCGGCCGGAGGTGACTGGGCGGAAGCATCGCTGGCCAGGAAGCCGGCCGTCGCACAGAGCGCGCAGGAGGCGATGCGGCCGAAGCCGCGGCGGGTGATCATCGGCGTATCTCCCTGAGCATGATGCAATTCTGCTGAGCGGCCGGTCTCTTCGGGCCGGCTCCGCTGCTACGCTCCGCCCCGCGGGAGCTTCCGTCAAGCCGGCACGGTCATCGAGCTGGGGCGGTCATGGCCGCGGTGCTGCGCCCCGCAGGATCAGCCGGCTGCCGCGCACCTCGTAGGAGGCGAGGCGTTCGAGGAAGGTCATGCCGAGGAGGTTCACGCCGAGGCCCCCCGGTTTGGTGACGAGGGCCGGCACGCGCCGCTCGCGGATCGGGCCCACCGCGATGGTGTCGAGCATCACGGGCGCGGCCGCGGCCGGACCGTTGGCGGTCTGCACCGTCACGGTGAAGCCCTGAGGATGCGGGTGGAGACCGAGCAGGGCGGCGGTCTCGGCGGTGAGCACCACCGCGCTGGCACCGGTGTCGAAGGCGAAGAGCTGTTCGCGGCCGTTCACGGCCGCCCGCACCGAGAAGCCGCCATCGGCCCGGCGGGCGATCACGACCTCGCCCGACGCGGTCGCGACCGGCGCGCCGGCCGCCAGCTCGCCGAACACCCGGAAGGCAGCCTCGCGCGCCTCATCGCGCCGGACGTAGAGGGTGCCGGCGCCGAGGCCGAGGGCGAGCCAGAGGGCGAGGGCGCCGAGCCCCGTGCCGAGGCCGTGGCGGAACCGCCGGCCGATCCCGTTCAGGACCACCAGCAGGGCGGCCCCGGCTCCCGCCGCGACCGCCATCTCCCGCTGCGGCCAGCCGGCGACGGGGCCCTCCGCCAGGAAGCCGACCGCCCAGCCGGCAGCGGCGAGCAGCAGGGCGACGCCGAGGGCGCCGGGCATCTCAGCGGCGGGACGCGGCGGCCGGCCGGGCTGCGGCGGGATCCACCCCGGCGGCGGCGCGCCGGGCGGGCAGCAGCGCCATGATGCGCCGCCGCTCCGGCTCCGGGAGCAGACCCCAGGCGGCGATCTCGTCGCGGGTGCGCCCGCAGCCCTCGCAGAGACCCGAGACCGGGTCGAGGACGCAGACGCGGGTGCAGGGCGTGGAGGGAGAACTCATCCGGGCGGCGGGCTCAGCGGGGAACGGCGATGAGGATCGCCAGCAGGATCGCGATCTCGGCGATCTGCTGGCAGGCGCCGATCACGTCCCCCGTCTGGCCGCCGATCAGCCGCTCGGCCATGCGGCTCATCGTCCAGGCCGACAAGACCGCGAGGAGGCCCGCCAGGACGAGGCCGATCCAGGGCAGGCCGAGGAGCCACGCCAGGAGGGCGATGGCGAAGCAGAGCGACCACGCGATGGCGTGCGTGCCGGAGGTGGGACGCCCGACCGCCTGCGCGGCGCCGTCCGGCCGGGCCGGGGCGAGGGCGATCATCGGCCAGAGCGCCGCGGTGCGCGACAGGGCGGCGGCGAGCGGCAGCACGAGCGCGGCCCGCCAGCCGATCCGGTCGGCGAGCGTGGCGAGGGCGCCGATGCGCAGCGCGTAGGCGAGGATCAGGGCCGCGGCCCCGTAGGCGCCGATCCGGCTGTCGCGCATGATCGCGAGGCGGCGCGCCGCATCCGCGCCGCCGCCGAACCCGTCCGCCACGTCGGCGAGGCCGTCCTCGTGCAGGGCGCCGGTGACCAGCGTCGCCGTGAGGGCGGCGAGGGTCGCGGCGAGGTAGGGGCCGAGCCCGAGCCCGAGCGCGCCGAGGAAGGCGACCATCCCGGGCAGGGCGATCAGCAGCCCCGCGATGGGCAGCATCCGCGGCACGATGCGGAAGTCGGGCGGGGCGTGATCGCCCGCCTCGCCCGGCAGGGCAGGGACGGGCAGGCGGCTGTAGAAGCGCAGGCAGGCGGCGAGATCGAGCAGCGGCGGCCAGAGCCCGGTTCCGGGCGGCGGCGGCTCGAACTCGTCATCGGCCTCCTCGGCGGCCTGCCTCGCGTCCAAGCCCGCACCCTCGGCCATCGCCGTCCGCCTTCAGCCCGCGTCTCGCATCCGGATTATAGCCGAAACCGCCCGGCGTCGTCGTCAACGAAGGTGCGGGGCCAGGGCAGTCGCTTCAGCGATCTGTCTTGCGCTTCGGCGATCGTCTTGCGCTTCGGCGATCCTCCTGGCGCCCGCCCGCAAGGCGGCGCCCCATGTCGGGCGCGAACAGCGCCCCGCGGAGCGGGTTCGAGAGGACGCATGTCCTCTCGAACGCAGAGCGGAACGACAGCCAAGGTCGCGGCGACGCATGCGTCGCGGAGGCGCCCCGGGATCCTTGGACTTCCTGCGTCCGAGGCCAAACAGGAAACCGGGGCAAGCGCGCTGAAGCGCTCGCCCCGGTGCGGCGCCGCGGTGCGCTGCCGCATCCGCTCGCCTTGCCCGTGGCCGGTGGTTAAGAGGCGCGATCGATCGATCGCCGGAGCCCGTCATGACCGCTACGTCCCCGGATGCCAGCCCCTTCGCGGATATCCGCCAGCTCGTCGCCGGCATGCCGGGCCCGGACGAAGCCGCCGCCCGGGCGGCGGCCGAGCGTCAGGCGACCCTGACCAAGCCCGCCGGCAGCCTGGGGCGGCTCGAAACCCTCGCCGGATGGCTCGCCGCGTGGCAGGGCAAGCCGATGCCGAGCCTCGACCGGCCGCTCGTCTGCGTCTTCGCGGGCAGCCACGGCGTCGCCGCCCGGGGCGTCTCGGCCTTTCCCGCCGCGGTCAACCGCCAGATGCTCGACAATTTCGCGGCCGGCGGCGCGGCGATCAACCAGATCTGCGCCGCCTACGGCCTCGGCTTCAAGGTGTTCGACCTCGCCCTCGACCTGCCCACCGGCGACATCACCGAGACCGAGGCGATGACCGAGAAGGCCTGCGTGGCCACCATGGCCTTCGGCATGGAGGCGGTGGCGGCCGGCACGGACGGGCTCGCCCTCGGCGAGATGGGCATCGGCAACACCACCGTGGCGGCGGCGATCTACGCGGCCCTCTACGGCGGCGAGCCCGCCGCCTGGGTCGGCCGCGGCACGGGCGTGGACGAGGCCGGGTTCGCCCGCAAGGTCGCGGCCGTCGAGGCCGCGCTCGCCCGCCATGCCGGCCACCTCGACGACCCGCTCGCCGTGCTGGCCCGCCTCGGCGGGCGCGAGGTCGCGGCGATCGCCGGCGCCATCCTGGCCGCGCGCCTGCAGCGGGTGCCGGTCGTGCTCGACGGCTACGTCGCCTGCGCGGCGGCGGCGGTGCTGCACGCCCTCGATCCGCGGGCGCTCGACCATTGCATCGCCGGCCACCTGTCGGCGGAGGGCGCGCACGGGGCGGTGCTGGAGCGGCTGGGACTCGATCCGGTGCTCACGCTCGGCCTGCATCTCGGCGAGGGGTCGGGGGCCGCTCTGGCCCTCGGCCTCCTCAAGGCCGCGCTCGCCTGCCACCGGGACATGGCGACCTTCGCACAGGCGGGCGTCTCCGAGCGGAGCGCGTGAGCGACGCCGACATCCGACCGACCGGTTGTCGGACGAGCGCTCAGCGCAGCAGGTTGGTGCGCGCGAGTTCCATGATCTCGTCGCCGCGCCCGCTGATCACCGCCCGCGCGAGGTAGATGCCGAAGCCCTTGGCCTGCTCCATCGTGGTCTTGGGCGGCAGAGCCAGCTCCTGGCGGTTGGTCACCACGTCCACGAGGACCGGCCCGTCATGGGCAAAGGCCCGCGCGAGGGCGGGCTCGACCTCGGCCGGGTCCTCCACCCGCAAGCCCAGCACGCCCGCGGCCTCGGCCATGCGGGCGAAGTTCGGGTTCGTCAGCGCCGTGCCGGTATCGAGGAAGCCGGCGGCCTTCATCTCCATCTCGACGAAGCCGAGGGTGCCGTTGTTGAGCACCACGACCTTCACCGGCAGCCCGACCTGCGTGAGGGTGAGGAACTCGCCCATCAGCATGGCGAAGCCCCCGTCGCCCGAGAAGGAGATGACCTGCCGGTCCGGGAAGGCGGCCTGGGCGCCGATCGCCTGCGGCAGGGCGTTGGCCATCGAGCCGTGCCAGAACGAGCCGATCAGGCGCCGCTTCCCGTTCATCGTCAGGTAGCGCGCCGCCCAGATCGTCGGCGTGCCGACGTCGCAGGTGATGATGGCGTCCTCGGCCGCCGCCGCGTCGAGCATGCGGGCGAGATATTGCGGGTGGATCGGCCGCCGGCCGGGATGCCCCACCGCGAGGTCGTCCAGCCCCTTGCGGGCGTCGCGGTAATGGGCGAGCGCCTTGTCGAGGAAGCGCCGGTCGGTCTTCTCGGCGAGGCGGGGCCGGAGCGCGTCGAGGGTCGCGCCCACATCCGCGACGACGCCGAGATCGACGCGCGTGCGCCGCCCGATATGGCCCGCCCGCAGGTCGACCTGGGCGACGCGGGCCTCCTCCGGGTAGAATTGCCGATAGGGAAAGTCGGTCCCCAGCATGAGGAGCGCGTCGCAATCCCGCATGGCGTGGTAGCCGGAGGAGAACCCGATCAGCCCGGTCATGCCCACGTCGTAGGGGTTGTCGTACTCGACGAATTCCTTGCCCTTGAGCGCGTGGACCACCGGCGCCTTGAGCGTGCCGGCGAGGGCGACGAGCCCATCATGCGCCCCCGCGCAGCCGCCGCCCGCCAGGATGGTCAGGCGCTCGGCGCCGTTCAGGAAATCCGTCAGGGCGTCGAGATCCTCCGGGTTCGGCTGCACGATCGGCGGGCGGGGCTTGAGCCAGCGCGGGGCGCTCGGCACCTCGATCGATTCGAGGCCGACATCCCCCGGGACGATCACCACGGACACGCCGCGCTTGGCGATGGCCTCGCGGATGGCGATGTCGAGGGTGCGGGCGATCTGCGAGACCGTGGCGACCGGGCCGACGTAATGCGCGCATTCGGCGAAGAGCTTCTCCGGGTTCGTCTCCTGGAAGTAGCCGGAGCCGATCTCGGCGCTCGGGATCTGGGCCGCGATGGCGAGCACCGGCACCTGCGAGCGGTGGCAATCGTAGAGGCCGTTGATCAGGTGGAGGTTGCCCGGCCCGCAGCTCCCGGCACAGACCGCGAGTTCGCCGGTGAGATGCGCCTCGGCGCCCGCCGCGAAGGCCGCCGCCTCCTCGTGGCGGACATGGATCCAGTCGATGGTCTGCCTGCGCCGCAGCGCCTCGGTGAGTCCGTTCAGCGAATCGCCGACGACGCCGTAGATGCGGCGCACGCCCGCGGCGTGCAGCGTGTCGGCGATGAGATCCGCAACGGTTTGGCGAGCCATGTCGCGCCTCCTGCGAGGGTCGGTCCGCGCCGCAGCGCGACTCCCGCCCCGCTTGACGCAGTGCAACAACCGATGGCCGGCGAGGCCGTTCCGTCAGGCGAGCAGCCGGTCGCGCCGGCGCAGGGCCGGGAACAGCCGCGTCCACAGCATCGCGACCAGCACGGTTCCGATCCCGCCGACGACGACCGCGGGCGCCGCGCCGATCAGGGCCGCGAGCGTGCCGGATTCGAACTCGCCGAGTTCGTTCGAGGCGCCGATGAAGACCGTGTTCACGGCCGCCACGCGGCCGCGCATCGCATCCGGCGTCTCGCCCTGGACCAGGCTCTGGCGGACATAGACGCTCACCATGTCGGCCGCCCCGGTCACGAACAGGCAGGCCATGGAGAGCGGCAGCGAGGTGGAGAGTCCGAAGCCGATGGTGGCGATGCCGAACACCGCGACGGCCCCGAGGAGGCGGGGCCCGGCCCGCCGCACGAGCGGCCGCTGGGCGAGGATCACCGCCGTGGCGACCGCGCCCGCCGCCGGCATGCTGCGCAGGAGCCCGAGCCCGAGGGGGCCGACATGCAGCACCTCCTGGGCGAAGATCGGCAGCAGCGCCGTGGCGCCGCCGAGCAGCACCGCCGCGAGATCGAGGGTGATCGCCCCCAGCACCACGGGTTGCGAGCGGATATAGGTGAGGCCGGCGAGCAGCGTGCTCCACGAGACCGGGCCGCGGCTCGGGGCCGCCGTCTCCCGCGGCCGGATTCCGGCGAGGGCGAGCGCCGCGAGGCCGAAGCAGATCGCCGCGATCCCGAACACGACCCCGGGGCCGAGCGCGTAGAGCAGGCCCCCGAGGGCCGGTCCCGAGACGGAGGCGCTCTGCCAGATCGAGGAGTTCCACGCGATGGCGGTGCCGAACTGCTCGCGGGGCATCAGGGTCGGCATCAGCGCCTGTGTCGCCGGGAAGGCGAAGGCCCGGCCGCTCCCGATCACCACCATCAGCGCGTAGACCGGCCAGACCGGCGCCCGTGCCGAAAGGGCCAGCGTCGCCAGGGCGGCGGCGCAGAGGGCGATCAGCGCGTAGGCCCCGGCGGCGATGAGGCGGCGGTCATAGGTGTCGGCGACGTGCCCGGTCACCAGGGCGCCGAGGATCGCCGGGGCGAAGCTCGCCAGCCCGACGAGGCCGAGCGCCAGGGCGCTGTGCGTCAGGTCGTAGACGAACCAGCCCACGGCGACGGCCTGCATCTGGTAGGCGAGCCCGCTGAGGAACCGGGCGACGCAGAACAGCCGGAAATCCGGATTGCGGAGCAGGAATCCACCGGGGCTGGCGGAGGCGGGGAGGGCGTCGGACATGGCAGCCCGTGCTCATGCCGCCAACATCGGCACGGATGCAAGCGTCTCGCCGGTGCGGGTGGTTCGCGACGGCACGCGGCATCGGAGGAGCCGGGCCTGACGCGCTTGATGCCCATCGGGGGGCGTGGCAAGCATGAAGCCCGCCTCGGCCGTTCGTCGACCCGCGACGATCTCGAACCCGGGCTGCCGTGACCGGTTCGCCATCGCACCGGTCGCAGTCTCCTTCTGCCTGAAGATCTTTTCCTCTTCCGGACTCATTCAAGAAACAGGGCTTGTGCGGCGATGGACACGGCTTCGTCACGGTGCGTTCTTGAGCTGCCATGCCCGAATTCGTATTATGCGCCGCCTCATATCGTTGAGATCGAGCCGATGCGGGATGATGTCCGCGGTCTGCTCGGAAACATCTGGTCGCAATCGATGCATCCCGGACGCAGCCTCCGGTTCCTGGAGTTCCGGGAGGTCTTCGTTGCCCTCGAAGGGCTCTGCTTCGATGCGAGCCTGACCCTCATTCCCGAGACCAGGACCTACCACTCCGACGCGGACATCGCGCAGGCCCGCGCCCGGATCGAAGCCGTGCGGAGCGCCGGACAGGTTCCGACGATCGAGCGGGCCGTGCTGGCGAAGAACCGGGGCGCGACGAATTACGGCCACTTCATTCTCGAGATGCTGCCCCGCGCGTGGTACGCGCGCCGCCACCTCGACCTGGCGGACTGGCCGGCGCTGATCCATCGGGCCTCTCCGGCGCTCGACCAGATCAAGCGCCAGGCCCTCCAGGCGGCGGGCTACGCGCCGGAGCAGGTGGTCGTGACCGGGGACGATCCCGTCCGCGTCGAGCGGCTCATGGTCGTGGACGGGCTCGCGGTGCACACGCAGTACCTGTCGCCGTTCGTGATGACCTGTCTCGACGAGATCGCCGCGGCCGTGCCGCCCGGCGATGTCGACCGCCTCTATGCGAGCCGCGGAGCGGGGGCGAGCCGTGACTTCGACGACGAGCCCGCCGTCGCGCGCCATCTGGCGACGCATGGCTACAGCGACCGCTTCGCGGGCGGACTGAGCTTCGCGGATCAGATCCGGGTCTTCCGCGGCAGCAGCCGCGTCGCCGGCGTCATGGGGGCCGCGCTCACGAACATCGCCTTCTGCAAGCCCGGCACGACGGTGTCCTGCTTCATGCCGAGCAGCGCCTGCGAGGTGCTGTTCTGGCGCATCGCCGAGGCGCGCCGGCTGAACTACGTCGAGATCCGCTGCCGGGAGGTGGGGCCGCAGCGGGGCGGCCTGCCCTGGGACCGCGCCCTGACCATCACGCCCTTCGAGATCGACTGCGTTCTTCGCGGAAGAAGCGCGGCTTGATCGTGGCCGGGGCGGGATCGGGCGGTTCGCGGCCGGCATGCGGCCCGGATGATCTGGTGGGCGGTGACGGGCTCGAACCGCCGACCCTCTCGGTGTAAACGAGATGCTCTACCAACTGAGCTAACCGCCCCCGGTGCGGCATCGTTAAGGGGAGCATCCGGTGAGCGCAAGGCCTCGTGCAAGGCCCCGTGCCGCCTCCGCCGCTTTCCGCGAAACACCTGCTTGACAGGGCGGGGCCGGCCCCATACACCGCCGCCATCGCAGCACAGCGATGCGGCGCGCGGACGTAGCTCAGTCGGTTAGAGTGCCGGCCTGTCACGCCGGAGGTCGCGGGTTCGAGCCCCGTCGTCCGCGCCATTCCCATCCTTGGGTCGTCGTGAGTGCTCCGTATCTGCGCGGGCGTAGCTCAGTTGGTTAGAGTGCCGGCCTGTCACGCCGGAGGTCGCGGGTTCGAGCCCCGTCGCCCGCGCCACTTCGGACACCAAGTCTCCATCTCAGATCCATCGGGCTCGGATCCATCCGGTTGACCGCCGCCTGACGGCCGCAGGGCAGGGTATGGGCGATCATGCCCGGTCGGCCACGTCAGGCCGCGATCGGACGCGCCGCCCGGCCGCCTACCCCGAAATATCCACAATCGCCGGACAGGTGCGGGCCATTCCGCTCGCGCTGCCACCAGGACCCGACGATGCCCCTCGCGACCCGATCGTTGCTGCCCGCCGCCTCCGCCGGGGAGGGGGGACGGCACCGCAACCGGTGGTGCATGGTCCCATATGCCGCCCTCCTTGCCTGCGGGCTCGCTCTGGCAGGGTGCGGCGGGCCGGGGCTGCTGCCCTCGGCCGATCTTCCGACGAGCCCGGTGATCCTCGACGAGGCCGCCGCTGCCGCCGCGATCACCCGCTACCGGGCGAGTCATGGCCTCGGTGCCGTGGCGATCGATTCGTCGCTGATCCGGGCCGCCTCCCTGCAGGCCGAGGCCAATGCCCGGGCGGGCTACCTCTCGCACGACGTCGGCGGCACCTTCGACAGCCGCCTGAAGCGCGCGGGATTCGGCGGGCGCTACGCGGCCGAGAATCTGAGCGCCGGCTCCAGCACCTTCGACGAGGTGCTCAAGCGCTGGCAGGCATCCCCGGAGCACAACCGCAACATGCTGATGCCGCAGGTGCGTCGCATCGGCATCGCCCGGGTCGACGCCCCGACCAGCCGCTACAAGCGCTTCTGGGCCCTGATCCTGTCGGACTCATAGCGGCCCGGCATCTGCCGCATCGCGGCGAAGCTCGGCCGGCGCCGCCTGCGAGGATCTGACGAGAAAACCCGCCGAATCGACCAGACTGCGACGAAACTCGCCAGCCCTTCGGTCCTTCATGGGTGTTGTGCCGCGCGCGCCGCGCCTTATCTCCGCGATGAATGTTCGCGCTTTGTGCGATGCGAACGCCCCTTGTTTCGGCATATCCGCTCGTTTAAGCCTCGCGGCATTCTCCGGGCCTTGGAACCGTTCCGAACGACGGGCCGAGCCGGCCGCGGGCCGTCCATGGGCCGCGCCGCCCCACGACCAATGAGGGTCCTTCGATGAACGGCCTCCTGTCGGACTATCTGCCACTCGTGATCTTCATCGGCGTCTCGATGGTGATCGCCGTGGCGCTCCTCGTGGCGCCCTTCCTGGTCGCCTTCAACAGCCCGGATCCGGAGAAGCTCTCGACCTACGAGTGCGGGTTCAACGCCTTCGACGACGCGCGCATGAAGTTCGACGTGCGCTTCTATCTCGTCGCCATCCTGTTCATCATCTTCGACCTCGAAGTGGCCTTCCTGTTCCCGTGGGCGATCACCTTCGGCGACCTCGGCTGGTTCGGCTTCTGGTCGATGATGATCTTCCTCGGCGTGCTGACCGTCGGGTTCGTCTACGAGTGGCGCAAGGGCGCCCTCGAGTGGGATTGAGCCGAAAAGCCTCCGCCGCCCCCTGAGAGATCCGGACGCCCCATGGCCCTCGACACCTCCTTCTCCCGCGCCCCGGCGATCGCCCCGCAGCCGAAGGGCATCATCGATCCGAAGACCGGCCTGCCGATCGGCGCCACCGATCCGACCTTCCTGTCGATCAACGACGAACTCGCCGACCGCGGCTTCCTGCTCACCACCGCGGACGACCTCATCACCTGGGCCCGCACCGGCTCGCTGATGTGGATGACCTTCGGCCTCGCCTGCTGCGCGGTCGAGATGATGCAGATGTCGATGCCGCGCTACGACGCCGAGCGCTTCGGCTTCGCGCCGCGCGCCAGCCCGCGTCAGTCGGACGTGATGATCGTCGCCGGGACGCTCACCAACAAGATGGCGCCCGCGCTCCGCAAGGTCTACGACCAGATGCCGGAGCCGCGCTACGTCATCTCGATGGGCTCCTGCGCCAACGGCGGCGGCTACTACCACTACTCCTATTCGGTGGTCCGCGGCTGCGACCGCGTCGTGCCGGTGGACATCTACGTGCCGGGCTGCCCTCCGAGCGCGGAGGCGCTGCTCTACGGCGTTCTGCTGCTGCAGAAGAAGATCCGCCGCACCGGAACGATCGAGCGCTGAAGGCGAGACGATGACGAACGGCATCACGATCCGGCCTCACACGGAGGTCGCCCACGGGGTCGAGGCGCTGCAGGCGCTGAGCGATCGCCTCGCCGAGACGCTCGGCGCCGCGATCGCCGACCGCGTGATCGCCTTCGACGAGCTGACGCTGATCGTCGCGCCGTCCGAGATCGTGCGGGTGCTCACCCACCTGCGCGACGATCCGGCCTGCTCGTTCCGCTGCTTCATCGACATCTGCGGCGCGGATTACCCGGGCCGCGAGAAGCGCTTCGACGTCGTCTACCACCTGCTCTCCCTGCGCCATAACCGGCGCATCCGCGTGAAGGTGCAGACCGACGAGGCCACCCCCGTGCCGTCCGTGATCCCGGTCTTCCCGGCCGCGAACTGGTACGAGCGCGAGACCTACGACCTCTACGGGATCCTGTTCTCGGGCCATCCCGACCTGCGCCGGCTCCTCACCGATTACGGTTTCGAGGGCCACCCGCTGCGCAAGGACTTCCCCCTCACCGGCTTCGTCGAGGTCCGCTACGACCAGGACGAGGGGCGGGTGGTCTACGAGCCGGTGAAGCTCACCCAGGAGTTCCGCCAGTTCGACTTCCTGTCGCCCTGGGAAGGCACGGACTACGTGCTGCCGGGTGACGAGAAGGCGAAGCGGTAGGGATCGACGATGACCGAGCACAGCATTCGCAACTTCTCGATCAATTTCGGCCCGCAGCACCCGGCGGCGCACGGCGTGCTGCGCCTCGTGCTGGAACTCGACGGCGAGATCGTCGAGCGCGTGGACCCGCATATCGGGCTCCTGCACCGCGGCACCGAGAAGCTGATCGAGGTCAAGACCTACCTCCAGGCGACGCCCTATTTCGACCGGCTCGACTACGTCGCGCCGATGAACCAGGAACACGCCTTCTGCCTCGCCGTGGAGAAGCTGCTCGGCATCGAGGTGCCGCGGCGCGCCAAGCTGATCCGCACCCTGTTCTGCGAGATCGGCCGGCTGCTCTCGCACCTCCTCAACGTGACCACGCAGGCGATGGATGTCGGCGCGCTCACGCCTCCGCTGTGGGGCTTCGAGGAGCGCGAGAAGCTGATGATCTTCTACGAGCGCGCCAGCGGGGCGCGGCTCCACGCCAACTATTTCCGGCCGGGCGGCGTCCACCAGGACCTGCCGGCGGGCCTCATCGACGACATCGACGCCTTCTGCGATCCGTTCCTGAAGGTGGTCGATGACCTCGACACCCTCGTGATGGGCAGCCGCATCTTCAAGCAGCGCAACGTCGACATCGGCATCGTCTCGGTGGACGAGGCCATGGCCTGGGGCTTCTCGGGCGTGATGGTGCGCGGCTCCGGCATTCCGTGGGATCTGCGCAAGGCGCAGCCCTACGAGGCCTACGAGGAGATGGAGTTCGACATCCCCGTGGGGAAGAACGGCGACACCTACGATCGCCAGGTCATCCGCATGGAGGAGATGCGCCAGTCCGTGCGCATCATGAAGCAGTGCCTCGCCAAGCTGCGGGCGCCGGACGGCCAGGGGCCGATCGCGACGCAGGACGGCAAGGTGGCGCCGCCCCCGCGGCGGGAGATGAAGCGCTCGATGGAGGCGCTCATCCACCACTTCAAGCTCTACACCGAGGGCTTCCACGTGCCGGCCGGCGAGGTCTACGCCGCGGTCGAGGCACCGAAGGGCGAGTTCGGCGTCTATCTGGTCGCGGACGGCACCAACAAGCCCTACCGCTGCAAGATCCGCGCGCCGGGCTTCGCCCACCTGCAGGCGATGGACTGGATGTGCCGCGGGCACATGCTGGCGGACGTGTCGTGCATCCTCGGCACCCTCGACATCGTGTTCGGCGAGGTGGACCGGTGAGAAGCCTGACGAGCGGCCGCGGCTGAGAGAACGAGAGCGATGGCAAACCGCAGACTGGCGCCCGCCGCCGAACAGCCCGAGAGCTTCGCGTTCACCCCCGAGAACGCCGAGTGGGCCAAGGGACAGATCGCGAAGTACCCCGAGGGCCGGCAGGCCTCGGCGGTGATCCCGCTCCTGTGGCGGGCGCAGGAGCAGAACGGCGGCTGGCTGCCGCAGAAGGCGATCGAATCCGTCGCCGATCAGCTCGGCATGCCGCATATCCGTGTGCTCGAAGTCGCGACCTTCTACACGATGTTCGCCCTCGAGCCGGTCGGCCGCTATTGGATTCAGGTCTGCGGCACCGTGCCCTGCGACGTCTGCGGCGCCAAGGAACTCAAGCATTTGCTGCATGAGCGCCTCGGCCCGCCCGGACACGTGAGTCCGGACGGGAACTTCTCCTGGCTCGAGGTCGAGTGCCTGGGGGCGTGCTGCAACGCGCCCATGGTGCAGATCAACCACGATTACTACGAGGACCTCACCCCCGAGAGCCTCTCGGCGCTCATGGACGATCTCGCGGCCGGCCGGCCGGTGAAGGTCGGTTCGCAGATCGGGCGCACCTCGTCCGAGCCGCAGGGCGCCGTGACCACGCTCACCGACGAGACGCTGTTCGACGGCTCGCGCATCGGCGCGTGGCGCAAGCGCTTCGAGGAGGAGGGCCTGCACGAGGAGGGCGCGGAGACCAGGGCGAAGGCCGAGGCCGCCGGCGCGGCCGTCAAGGACGCCGCCGACCCGAAGCCCGCCAAGCCCGATTCGGGCCGCGCCACGGAGAGCCCCGCCGCGGCGGCGCCCGCGCAGCGGGCGGCCGAGGGCAAGGCTCCGGCCGAGCCCGACGGCCACGCGCGTGGCGATCGCAGCACCGTCGCCGCACCGACGAGCGGCCCGGAGACGCAGCCGGCTCCGCAGAGCGGGCGCTCCTACACCGAGACGCCGTCGAAGCCCGAGGAGGGCCGCCCGGTCGCCGACGCGAAGGGCACCACGCCGGTGGCCGGCGCGGAGCCGAGCGCCGCGCCCGGTCGCACGGACGGGTCTCAGGCCAAGCCCGTGGGCGTCGATCCGAACGACAAGGGCCCGCCCGGTCCGGGCTCCAAGGGCCGCTCCAAGACCTCCTCGAACCGGTAGGACGACGCCATGCTCTCCGACCAGGATCGCATCTTCACGAACCTCTACGGGTTCCACTCCCCGGGCCTTGATGCCGCCCGCAAGCGCGGCGCCTGGGACGGCACCAAGTTCCTGCTGGAGCAGGGCCGCGACTGGATCATCGAGGAGATGAAGAAGTCCGGCCTGCGCGGCCGCGGCGGCGCCGGCTTCTCCACGGGCCTCAAGTGGTCGTTCATGCCGAAGAAGTCGGACGGGCGTCCGCACTACCTCGTGGTGAACGCCGACGAATCCGAGCCCGGCACCTGCAAGGACCGGGAGATTATGCGGCACGATCCGCATCTCCTGATCGAGGGCTGTCTCCTCGCCTCCTTCGCGATGGGCGCGCATGCCGCCTACATCTACATCCGCGGCGAGTACGTCGCCGAGAAGCACGCCCTTCAGCGGGCGGTGGACGAGGCCTACGACGCCCGCCTGATCGGCCAGGACAACGTTCACGGCTATCCCTTCGACCTCTACGTCCATCACGGCGCCGGGGCCTATATCTGCGGCGAAGAGACGGCGCTGATCGAGAGCCTCGAAGGCAAGAAGGGCATGCCGCGGCTGAAGCCGCCCTTCCCGGCCAATATGGGCCTCTACGGCTGCCCCACGACGGTGAACAACGTCGAGTCGATCGCGGTCGCGGGCACCATCCTGCGCCGGGGCGCGGAGTGGTTCGCCGGCATCGGCCGGCCGAACAACACCGGCACCAAGCTGTTCTGCGTCTCGGGCCACGTGAACAAGCCCTGCAACGTCGAGGAGGCGCTCGGCGTGCCCTTCCGCGAGCTGATCGACCGCCATTGCGGCGGCATCCGCGGCGGCTGGGACAATTTGCTCTGCGTGATCCCGGGCGGCTCCTCGGTGCCGCTGGTTCCCGCCGAGCAGATTATCGACGCGCCGATGGATTTCGACACCCTGCGCGGGCTGCAATCGGGCCTCGGCACCGCGGCCGTGATGGTGCTCGACAAGTCCACCGACATCGTCGCGGCCATCGCCCGCATCTCGTACTTCTACAAGCACGAATCCTGCGGCCAGTGCACGCCCTGCCGCGAGGGCACCGGCTGGATGTGGCGCGTGATGCTGCGCATGGCCGAGGGCCGGGCGCAGCGGCGCGAGATCGACATGCTGCTCGACGTCACCAAGCAGATCGAGGGCCACACGATCTGCGCGCTGGGCGACGCCGCGGCCTGGCCGATCCAGGGCCTCATCCGCCACTTCCGTCCCGAGATCGAGAAGCGCATCGACCGCTACAGCGCCAACCCGCACAGCGACCCCGTCCCGATGGCGGCGGAGTGAGACGAGCGCCCGCGGTCGAACGCCTGGAGACAACACAGTGACCAAGATCGTCGTCGACGGCACCGAGGTCGATGTCCCGCCGGACTACACGCTGCTGCAGGCCTGCGAGGCGGCCGGCGCGGAGATCCCGCGCTTCTGCTTCCACGAGCGGCTGTCGATCGCCGGCAATTGCCGCATGTGCCTCGTCGAGCTGAAAGGGGCGCCCAAGCCGGTGGCCTCCTGCGCCTGGGGCGTGCGCGACTGCCGCCCGGGCCCGAACGGCGAGCCGCCGCAGGTGCTCACCAAGTCGCCGCTGACCAAGAAGGCGCGCGAGGGGGTGATGGAGTTCCTCCTCATCAACCACCCGCTCGACTGCCCGATCTGCGACCAGGGCGGCCATTGCGACCTGCAGGACCAGGCGATGGCCTACGGGGTCGATTCGACCCGCTACGGCGAGAACAAGCGCGCGGTCGAGGACAAGTATATCGGCCCGCTGGTGCGCACGGCGATGAACCGGTGCATCCACTGCACCCGCTGCGTGCGCTTCCTGGCGGAGGTGGCGGGCGTGCCGGATCTCGGCGCCATCGGCCGCGGCGAGGACATGGAGATCACCTCCTACCTCGAACAGGCCATGGAATCGGAGCTGCAGGGCAACGTCGCCGACCTCTGCCCGGTCGGCGCGCTGGTGCACAAGCCGCAATCCTACAACGTGCGGCCCTGGGAACTCGCCAAGACCGAGTCGGTCGACGTGATGGACGCGGTCGGCTCGGCGATCCGGGTCGATACCCGCGGCCGCGAGGTCATGCAGATCGAGCCCCGGGTGAACGAGGCCATCAACGAGGAGTGGATCTCGGACAAGACCCGCCACGTGGTGGACGGGCTGCGCCTCCAGCGTCTCGACCGGCCCTATCTCCGCGAGAACGGCCGCCTGCGGCCGGCGAGCTGGGCCGAGGCCTTCGCCACCATCGCGGGCAAGCTCAAGGGCGCCGACCCCAAGCGCGTCGGCGCCATCGTCGGCGACCTCGCGGGCGTCGAGGAGATCTACGCGCTCAAGACCCTGATGACGGGGCTCGGCGTCACGAACCTCGATTCGCGCCAGGACGGCGCGGCCATCGATCCCGCCTGGGGCCGGGCCGCCTACACCTTCAACCCGACGATCGCCGGCATCGAGCAGGCGGACGCGATCCTCCTCGTCGGCGCCGACCCGCGCACCGAGGCTTCGCTCCTCAACGTGCGCATCCGCAAGCGCTGGCGCATGGGGCCGCTCGCGGTCGGCCTGATCGGCGAGGCGACCGATCTCACCTACCCGCACACCTATCTGGGAGCGGGCCCGGAGACCCTGGCGGAGATCGCGGCGGGCCGCCACAGCTTCGCCGAGGTGCTGAGGACCGCCAAGCATCCCCTCGTCATCGTCGGCATGGGCGCGCTCGCGCGGCCGGACGGGGCGGCGATCCTCTCGGCGGCGGCGAAGCTCGCCCAGGACATCGGCGCCATCGCCGAGGGCTGGACCGGCTTCGGCGTCCTGCACAATGCCGCGGCCCGCGTCGGCGCGCTCGATCTCGGCTTCGTGCCGGGGGAGGGCGGTCTCGACCTCGCCGGCATGACCGCCCCGGGCGCCCTCGACGTGCTCTACAACCTCGGCGCGGACGAGGTGGAGGTCGCCCCCGGCGCCTTCGTGATCTACCAGGGCACCCACGGCGACCGCGGCGCGCACCGCGCCGACGTGATCCTGCCGGGGGCCGCCTATACGGAGAAGTCGGCGACCTACGTGAACACGGAAGGCCGCGTGCAGCTCGGCAACCGCGCCGGCTTCCCGCCGGGTGACGCCCGCGAGGATTGGGCGATCCTGCGCGCCCTCTCCGAGCCCCTCGGCAAGCGCCTGCCCTTCGATTCGCTCGCCCAGCTGCGGCGCGCCCTCTACGCCGCCTATCCGCATTTCGCGGGCGTGGATCAGGTGCCGGCGCCGGACGGGACCGGGGCGCTCTCGACCATCGCGGGCCTGGGCGGCGAGCCGGGCCGCGAGCCGTTCCGCAGCCCGGTGGTCGATTTCTATCTCACCAACCCGATCGCCCGCGCCTCGCGGGTGCTGGCGGAGTGCTCCGGGCTCGCCCGGGAGCGCGTGATCCAGGCCGCCGAATAGGATCGCCCCATGAGCGTCACCGACATCCTGCTGACGGTCGGCCTCGTCGCGCTGAAGAGCGTGGTGCTGCTGGTCGCGCTCCTCGTCTTCATCGCCTACGCGCTGCTCGCCGACCGCAAGATCTGGGCGGCGGTGCAGCTGCGGCGCGGCCCGAACGTGGTCGGGCCCTGGGGCCTGTTCCAGTCCTTCGCCGACCTCTTGAAGTTCGTGCTGAAGGAGCCGGTGATCCCGGCGGGCGCCAACAAGAGCCTCTACCTGCTGGCGCCCCTCGTCTTCGCGACGCTGGCGCTCTCGGCCTGGGCGGTGATCCCGCTGGCGGATGGCTGGGCCATCGCCGACATCAATGTCGGCATCACCTACATCTTCGCGATCTCGTCGCTCGGCGTCTACGGCGTCATCATGGGCGGGTGGGCCTCGAACTCGAAATACGCCTTTCTCGGCGCGCTCCGCTCCGCGGCGCAGATGGTCTCCTACGAGGTCTCGCTGGGCTTCGTGATCATCACGGTGCTGATGTGCGCGGGCTCCCTCAACCTGTCCCAGATCGTGCGGGCGCAGGACACCTCCCTCGGCATCCTCGGCTGGTACTGGCTGTGGCTGTTCCCGATGTTCGTGGTGTTCTTCGTCTCGGCGCTGGCCGAGACGAACCGTCCGCCCTTCGACCTGCCGGAGGCCGAATCGGAGCTCGTCGCGGGCTACATGGTCGAGTATTCCTCGACCCCCTACCTGCTGTTCATGCTCGGCGAGTACGTGGCGATCATCACCATGTGCGCGCTCGGCACGATCCTGTTCATGGGCGGCTGGCTCTCGCCGATCCCGTTCGCGCCCTTCACCTGGGTGCCGGGCCTGATCTGGTTCGCGCTGAAGGCGAGCTTCCTGTTCTTCCTCATCGCCATGGCGAAGGCGATGGTGCCCCGCTACCGCTACGACCAGCTCATGCGGCTGGGCTGGAAGGTGTTCCTGCCCCTGTCGCTGGTGATGGTCTTCGTCGTCGCCCTCGTCCTGAAGCTGACCGGCCTCGCGCCGGTCTCCTGAGACCCCGAATCGGAGATTGAGCGATGAGGCTCGATCAGGTCGCCCGCAGCCTGCTGCTCAAGGAGTTCGTGTCGGGGTTCGCCCTCGCCATGCGCTACTTCTTCAAGCCGAAGGCCACGATCAACTACCCCTTCGAGATGGGCCACCGCTCGCCCCGCTTCCGCGGCGAGCACGCCCTGCGCCGCTACCCCAACGGGGAGGAGCGCTGCATCGCCTGCAAGCTCTGCGAGGCGATCTGCCCGGCCCAGGCCATCACCATCGAGGCCGGGCCGCGCCGCAACGACGGCACCCGCCGCACCACCCGGTACGACATCGACATGGTGAAGTGCATCTATTGCGGCATGTGCCAGGAGGCCTGCCCGGTGGATGCCATCGTCGAGGGGCCGAACTTCGAGTTCTCGGTCGAGACCCGCGAGGAGCTGCTCTACGACAAGCAGAAGCTGCTCGCGAACGGCGACCGCTGGGAGCGCGAGATCGCCCGCAACATCGCGGCGGACGCGCCCTACCGCTGAGGTGGGGCACCGCCGCGGGGACCCACCGGGGCGGGAAAAGACGGGCCTGCAACCCGCGCAAGGCGTTGTGCGCCGCGGGGGCGGGATCTATAGACGGGCCGCCGGGCGATCCCGGGGCCGGATGACCGGACCAGGCAGGAGGCCGCCGCGAGGCGGCATGAACTCAGCGCATGACCGCAGCCGCCGCCTTCTTCTATCTCTTCGCCGCGATCACCGTCGCCTCGGGCTTCATGGTGATCGCTTCCCGCAACCCGGTGACCTCGGTCCTGTTCCTGATCCTCGCCTTCGTGAACGCGGCGGGTCTGTTCGTGCTGATGGGCGCCGAGTTCCTGGCGATGATCCTCGTCGTCGTCTATGTCGGCGCCGTCGCCGTGCTGTTCCTGTTCGTGGTGATGATGCTCGACGTCGATTTCGCCGAGCTGCGCCAGGGCTTCCAGGACTACCTGCCGGTGGGCGGGCTGATCGGCATCATCTTCCTGGTCGAGCTTCTCCTCGTGGTCGGCTCCTGGGCGATCGATCCGGGGCTGGTCCAGGCGCCGCTCGCGGTGGCGCCGGGCGGCGACCACATCACCAACACCCAGGCGCTCGGCCTGGTTCTGTACACGAACTACTTCTTCTTCTTCCAGATCGCCGGCCTGATCCTGCTGGTGGCGATGATCGGCGCGATCGTGCTGACCCTGCGCGACCGGCCGGGCGTCAAGCGCCAGAACATCACGGTGCAGAATGCCCGCACCCAGGACATGGCGGTGGAACTGCGCAACGTCCCGACGCGCCAGGGCGTCGAGGTGTAAGGAACGATCGAGACCAAGACGTGGGTGACCCCTCTCCCGGGTCGGAGAGGGGCAGGGGTGGGGGACCGGCTGGTTCCGCAAGGGGCCCGAATCGTCCCATTGCCGGCGTCGCCGGGCGGATGCCTGCTTCACGGCTCGGACCCTCGCCCGTCCCTTCCCCCGCATGGGAGAAGGGATCCCGCGTCACGACAACGAACCTGGTTTGAGGCGGTCGCGTCGCGGCCGAGAGGCAGACAGATGATCGGTTTGAGCCATTACCTGACGGTCGCGGCGATCCTGTTCACGCTCGGCGTGCTCGGCATCTTCATCAACCGCAAGAACATCATCGTGATCCTGATGTCCGTCGAGCTGATCCTGCTCGCCGTGAACATCAACCTCGTCGCCTTCTCGACCCATCTCGGCGACATCGTCGGCCAGGTCTTCGCGCTGTTCGTGCTGACCGTGGCCGCGGCGGAAGCCGCGATCGGCCTCGCGATCCTGGTGGTGTTCTTCCGCAACCGCGGCTCGATCGCGGTCGAGGACGTCAACATGATGAAGGGCTGATGGCGGCCCTTCACCGCCCGAACCGAATGAACCCGAGCCGCTTCTAGCCGAGGCCGGACACGAGCATGTATCACGCGATCGTCTTCCTGCCGCTCATCGGCTCCCTCATCGCCGGCCTGTTCGGCCGCCGCATCGGAGCCAAGGCGAGCGAGGTCATCACCACCTCGATCCTGTTCTTCGCGGCGCTCCTGTCCTGGGTCGCCTTCTTCGAGGTCACGGGCGGGCACGGGCACGGCGCGACCCGCGTGCAGGTCGCGCACTGGTTTTCGGCCGGCGACCTCGTGGTCGACTGGGCCTTCCGGGCCGACACGCTCACCGTGGTGATGCTGGTCGTCGTCACCAGCGTGTCCTCCCTCGTGCACCTCTACTCCATGGGCTACATGGAGGAGGATCCGCACCGGCCGCGCTTCTTCTCCTACCTGTCGCTGTTCACCTTCGCCATGCTGATGCTGGTGACGGCCGACAACCTCGTGCAGATGTTCTTCGGCTGGGAGGGCGTCGGCCTCGCCTCCTACCTGCTGATCGGCTTCTGGTACGAGAAGCCCTCCGCCAACGCCGCGGCCATGAAGGCCTTCATCGTCAACCGCGTCGGCGATTTCGGCTTCTCGCTCGGCATCTTCCTCGTCTTCGTGCTGTTCGGGTCGGTGGCCTTCGACGGCATCTTCCCGCGGGTGGCCGAGCTCAAGGACGCCTCGTTCCACTTCCTCGGCTACGACTGGAACGCCCTGACGCTCGCCTGCCTGCTGCTGTTCATGGGCGCCATGGGCAAGTCGGCGCAGTTCCTGCTGCACACCTGGCTGCCGGACGCGATGGAGGGCCCGACCCCGGTCTCGGCCCTCATCCACGCCGCCACCATGGTGACGGCGGGCGTGTTCATGGTCGCCCGGCTCTCGCCGCTCTTCGAGGCGGCGCCCGCGGCCCTCACGGTCGTCACGGTGATCGGCGGCATCACCGCCTTCTTCGCCGCCACCGTCGGCCTCGTGCAGAACGACATCAAGCGGGTCATCGCCTACTCGACCTGCTCGCAGCTCGGCTACATGTTCGTGGCGCTCGGCGTCGGCGCCTACGCGGCGGGCGTGTTCCACCTCTTCACCCACGCCTTCTTCAAGGCGCTGCTGTTCCTCGGAGCCGGCTCGGTCATCCACGCGATGCACCACGAGCAGGACATGCGGAACATGGGGGCGCTGCGCCGCTACATCCCCTTCACCACCGCGATGATGGCGGTCGGCACCCTCGCGCTGATCGGCTTCCCCTTCACGGCCGGCTTCTACTCGAAGGACGCGATCATCGAGGCGGCCTACGTCTCGACCCGCCCGGGCCACGTGCTGGCCTTCCTCGCCACCGTGGTCGCGGCCTTCTTCACCTCGTTCTATTCCTGGCGCCTGTTCTTCCTCACCTTCGAGGGACCGGCCCGCTGGGCGAGCCACCACGGCGAGGACCGCCACGCCCATGCGGATGCGCATCACGCGGTGGCGGCCCACGCGCATGAGGCCGATGGCGCGCCGGGGCACCACGAGGGCGTCGCCCACGACGACAAGGGGCACGACGCCGAGCCCGCCTCGCACTCGCATCTCGAGCACCACGACGACCACCACGCGCACACGCCCCACGAGAGCCCGCGGGTGATGACGATCCCGCTCGCGATCCTGGCGGTCGGCGCGCTCTTCGCCGGTCTGGTGTTCAAGAACCGCTTCATCGGCGAGGGCATGGACGAGTTCTGGAAGGGCGCGCTCGCGCACGGCCCCGAGAACCATATCATGCACGACATCCACGACGCGCCGGTCTGGGTCCAGAACTCGCCCTTCGTGATGCTGGTTCTCGGCTTCATCCTCGCCTACTGGATGTATATCCGCCGGCCCGAGCTGCCGAACCGGCTCGCGGACAGCCAGCCGCTGCTGTACCGGTTCCTGCTCAACAAGTGGTACTTCGACGAGATCTACGACCGCATCTTCGTGCGGCCGGCCAAGGGCTTCGGCGTCTTCCTGTGGAAGGTCGGCGACGGCTCGATCATCGACGGGCTCGGCCCCAACGGCATCGCGGCCCGGGTGGTCGACGTGACCCGCGGCGTGGTGCGCCTGCAGACCGGCTACGTCTACCACTACGCCTTCGTGATGCTGATCGGGGTCGCCGCCCTCGTGAGCTGGTATCTCCTGACCGGCGTGGGCGCCCACTGATGCGCGCCCGCCTCACCTCAACCGACCGGAGACGCGTCTGATGTTCGGCCTCGGGATCCTCTCCGGCCTCCTCATCCTGCCGCTCGTGGGGGCCGCCTTCATCCTCACGCTTCAGGGCGACGAGGAGGGCGTGCAGCGCAACGCGCGCTGGGCCGCGCTGATCACGACGATCGCGACCTTCCTGCTCTCGCTGGTGGCCTGGGGCCGCTACGATTCCTCGACGGCAGCCTTCCAGCTCGTCGAGAGCCATGCGTGGCTGGCCCAGTCGATCCGCTTCAAGCTCGGCGTCGACGGCTTCTCGATGCCGCTCCTGCTGCTCACCACCTTCCTGATGCCCTTCTGCATCGCGGCCTCCTGGCACTCGATCGGGCACCGCGTGAAGGAGTACTTCGTCGCCTTCCTGGTCCTCGAGACCACGATGATCGGCGTGTTCTGCGCGCTCGACCTCGTGCTGTTCTATCTGTTCTTCGAGGCCGGCCTGATCCCGATGTTCCTGATCATCGGTATCTGGGGCGGCAAGCGGCGGATCTACGCCTCGTTCAAGTTCTTCCTGTACACGCTGCTCGGGTCGGTGCTGATGCTGCTCGCCATCCTGGCGATCTCCTGGCAGGCCCAGACGACCGACATTCCGGAGCTGCTGCGTCACCGCTTCCCGGTCCACATGCAGACCTGGCTGTGGCTCGCCTTCTTCGCCTCGTTCGCGGTGAAGATGCCGATGTGGCCGGTCCACACCTGGCTCCCCGACGCCCACGTCGAGGCGCCGACCGCGGGCTCGGTGATCCTGGCCGGCATCCTCCTGAAGATGGGCGGCTACGGCTTCATCCGGGTCTCGCTGCCGATGTTCCCGGACGCGTCGCACACCTTCGCGCCGCTGGTCTTCGCGCTCTCGGTGGTGGCGATCATCTACACCTCGCTCGTCGCGCTGGTGCAGACCGACATCAAGAAGCTGATCGCCTACTCGTCCGTGGCGCATATGGGCTTCGTGACCCTGGGCCTGTTCACGATGACGGAGCAGGGCATCCAGGGCGCGCTGTTCCTGATGATCTCGCACGGCATCGTGTCGGGCGCGCTGTTCCTCTGCGTCGGCGTGATCTACGACCGGATGCACACCCGCGAGATCGCCGCCTATGGCGGCCTCGTGAACCGGATGCCGCTCTACGCGGTGGCCATGATGGTCTTCACCATGGCGAATGTCGGCCTGCCCGGCACCTCCGGCTTCGTCGGCGAATTCCTGGCGATGCTCGGGGCCTTCAAGGCGAACCCGATGGTGTCGTTCTTCTCGGTCTTCGGCATCATCCTGTCGGCGGCCTACGCCCTCTGGCTCTTCGCCCGGGTGATCTACGGCAAGCTCGACAAGCCGAGCCTGCAGACCATCACCGACCTCGACCGTCGCGAGATCGCGATCCTGGCGCCCCTCGTCGTGCTCACGATCTATTACGGCTTCCATCCGAGCCCGATCCTCGACGTCTTCGCTCCCTCCACCGAGGCCCTGATGCAGGGTCTCCGGGCCGCCCTCTCCTCGACCCAGACCGCCGCCGCGGCGCTGCCGGTCGCGCACTAGAGATCTCCCGATGAACGCCGCCCTGACCGTCATGCCCGCTCTCGGGCCCGCCCTGCCGGAGCTGATCCTCGCGGTCGGCGCCCTGGTGCTGATCCTCTACGGCGCGCTCCGCGGCGAGCGCTCCACGGAAGGCGTCACGGTCGGCGCCCTCATCGTCCTGATCGTCGCCCTGTTCTCGGTGGTGAGCCAGCCGCTCGGCGCCAAGGTGACCACCTTCAACGGCTCCTTCATCGTCGACGGCTTCGCCCGGGTGATGAAGGTGCTGACGCTGCTGGGCTCGCTCGCCGCGCTGCTGCTCGCCCGCGACCTCTTCGCCCGCGAGCGCATCGCCCGCTTCGAGTACCCGATCCTGATCGTGCTCTCGACGATCGGCATGATGGTCATGGCCTCGGCCAACGATCTGATCGGTCTCTATCTCGGCCTCGAGCTGCAATCGCTCGCCGCCTACGTCATCGCCTCGTTCCACCGGGACGACGTGCGCTCGACCGAGGCCGGGCTGAAGTACTTCGTGCTCGGCGCCCTCTCGTCCGGCATGCTGCTCTACGGCGCCTCGCTGGTCTACGGCTTCACCGGCAGCATCTCCTTCCCGGGCATCGTCACGGCGCTGCGCGAGACGCAGGTGGGTCTCGGCCTCGTGCTCGGCATCGTCTTCGTGGCGGCGGGCGTGGCCTTCAAGCTCGCGGCGGTGCCGTTCCACATGTGGACGCCGGACGTCTACGAGGGCGCGCCGACCCCGGTCACGGCCTTCTTCGCCTCGGCGCCCAAGATGGCCGCCATGGCCATGACGGTGCGCGTCTTCATCGGCGCCTTCCCGGGCGTGATCGACGAGTGGCGGCAGATCATCGTCTTCGTCGCCATCGCCTCCATGGCGCTCGGCTCCTTCGCGGCGATCGGCCAGCGCAACATCAAGCGCCTGATGGCCTATTCCTCGATCGCGAATGTCGGCTACGCGCTGATCGGCCTCGCCGCCGGCACGCCCGAGGGCATCAGCGGCGTGGTGCTCTACATGGCGATCTACCTCGCCATGACGCTCGGCGCCTTCGCGATCATCCTCGGCCTGCGCCGCGGCAACCGGATGTTCGACTCGATCGACGATCTCGCCGGCCTGTCGCGCACCCATCCCTGGCTGGCCTTCTGCCTCGCCGCGATGATGTTCTCCCTCGCCGGCATCCCGCCGCTCGCCGGGTTCTTCGCCAAGCTCTACGTCTTCAAGGCGGCGGTGGCGGCGGGCCTCTACACGCTGGCGGTGATCGGCGTGGTCACCAGCGTGGTCGGCGCCTTCTACTACCTGCGCCTCGTCAAGGTGATGTACTTCGACGAGCCGCAGGCGGCCTACGAGCCGCTGGCACCGGGCCTGCGGATCGTGCTTGCCGCATCGAGCGTGGTCGTGCTTCTGTTCTTCATCGTTCCGGCGCCCCTCGTGGCGGTGGCCGAGACTGCGGCCCGATCCTTGTTCTGATAACCCACCGCATGGCCTTTTCCCTCGACCCCGCGGCCCTCGCCGCGGGGTACCGTCTCGAAGCGCATGACACTCTCGGCTCCACGAGCACGCAGGCGCTGGCGCGCGTGCGCGACGGGGCCGCTTGCCCGCTCTGGGTCGTGGCGCGGCGGCAGACCGAGGGGAGGGGGCGCCGCGGCAGTGTCTGGTCGTCGCCGGAGGGCAATCTCGCGGCGAGCCTCGCCTGGCCGGTGCCCGCCGGACTCGCTCCCGACCAGTTGGCGACGCTCGGCTTCGTGGCCGGCGTGAGCCTGGAGCGGGCCTTGCGCGACGTCTGCGCCCCGGCCCGCGGGCCGGAGGACGCCTTCCGTCTCAAATGGCCGAACGACGTGCTCGCCGGCGGTGCCAAGCTCGCGGGCATTCTCCTGGAGCGGGAAGCGCTGCCGCAGGGCGCCGTCGTCGTCGTCGGCTTCGGCGTGAACGTCGCGGCGGCGCCGGACGGTCTTCCCTATCCGGCGACCTCGCTCGCCGCGCTCGGCCGGCCGGCCGAGGCGGAGGGGCTGTTCCGCCGGCTCACCGCGACCTGGGCCGAGACGCTGCGCGCCTGGGACGAGGGCCGCGGCTTCCCGACCATTCGCTCGGCTTGGCTCGCGACGGCGGCCGGCCTCGACGGGGCCGTCGCGGTCGACGCGGGATCCGAGCGCCTCACTGGGACGTTCGAGACGATCGACGCGGGCGGGCGCCTCGTGCTGCGCCTCGCGGATGGTTCGCGCCGCACGGTGACGGCCGGGGCGGTGCATTTCGGTTCGGCCGCGACGGCGGCAGCAGCGGCGGGCCGGGCCGGCGCCTGAAGGGCGACGACGGCCTCCGCAGGAGATTCGGCGGGCGGGGCGCCCTGGCGCCCGCGTCCCGGAGCCGCTTGAGCGCGGCGACAACCGACATGACGGCGCCGTGACCGTGACGGCAAGAGGCCGTTTTCCGAGGAGGGCCGCGACGGCGGCCCATGAGGTATCGTGTGTCAATGACGAAGGGAGATGAACTCGTCTTCGTGCCGCTCGGCGGCGTCGGCGAGATCGGGATGAATGCGGCGCTCTACGGCTTCGGTCCGCCCAAGGCGCGCAAGTGGATCATGGTCGATTGCGGCATGGGCTTCGCGAGCGAGGAGCACATGCCGGGCGTCGACCTGATGTATCCGGACCTCAGCTTCATCGAGAAGCAGCGGGAGAACCTGCTCGGCATCCTGATCACCCACGGTCACGAGGACCATATCGGGGCGCTCGTCGAGCTGTGGCCGCGGCTGAAGGTGCCGGTCTACGCGACGCGCTTCACCAAGAGCCTGATCGAGACGCGCCGCCTCGGCGAGCCCGGCGCGCCGAAGATCGACCTGCGCGAGGTGAAGCCGAACGAGCGAATGACCTTCGGGCCCTTCGAGGTCGAGTACGTGCCGGTGGCGCACTCGATCCCCGAGGCGAATGCCCTGGCGATCCGGACCGAGCACGGTCTCGTCCTGCATACCGGCGACTGGAAGCTCGACGACGGCCCGGTCGCGGGCAACGTCACCTCCGAGGAGGCCTTCATCCGCCTCGGCGAGGAGGGCGTGCTGGCGCTGGTCTGCGATTCGACCAACGTCACCCGCGAGGGCCGCTCGCCGAGCGAGACGGAGGTGGCGGCGCATCTGGCGGAGCTGATCCGCAGCGCGCCGCACCGCGTCGCGGTCACGACCTTCGCGTCGAACGTCGCGCGCATCCGCGCGGTGGCGGATGCGGCGCAGGCCTGCGGGCGCGAGGTGATCGCGGTCGGGCGCGCCATGGACCGGGTCATCGACGTCGCCCGCGAATGCGGCTATCTCGACGGCTTGCCCGATTTCCGCGAGCCCGAGGCCTACGGCTACCTGCCGCGCGAGAAGGTGGTGGCCCTGCTCACCGGCTCGCAGGGCGAGGCCCGCGCGGCCCTGGCCCGGATCTCCCGCGACGAGCATCCGGAGATCGCCCTCTCGGCGGGCGACCGGGTGATCTTCTCGTCCCGGGCGATTCCCGGCAACGAGCGCTCGATCGGCGCCATCATCAACGACCTGATCGAGGCGGGCATCGAGGTCATCACCGACCGCACCGAACTCGTCCACGTCTCGGGCCATCCGCGGCGGGACGAACTCGCCGCCATGTATCGCTGGACGAAGCCGCGCATCGCCGTGCCGGTGCACGGGGAGCCGCTGCACCTCGCCGAGCACGCCGCCTTCGCCCGCAAGCAGGGCGTCGATCAGGTGGTGAAGGCCCGCAACGGCTCGCTGATCCGTCTCGCGCCCGGGGCGCCGGAGATCATCGACCACGTCACCCGCGGCCGACTCTACAAGGACGGCATGGTGCTGATCACCGAGACCGACCGGGCGCTGCCGGAGCGGCGCAAGCTCTCCTTCACGGGGATCATCTCGGTGGCGATCGCGGTCGACCAGCACGGCGAGATGAAGGGCGAACCCGCCATCGACCTGATGGGCCTGCCGACCTACGGCCGCAAGGGCGAGGCGATCATCGACATCGTCGAGGACGTAGTGGAGCGCACCTTCAGCGGCCTGTCGCGCCAGAAACGGCGCGACTCGGAGGCGGTGGAGAACTCCATCGACCGGGCGATCCGCGCCGCCGTCAACGAGGTCTGGGGCAAGAAGCCCGCCTGCCACGTGCAGGTGGTCGAGGTCTGAGAAGCACGTCCGGGAGCGCCGCGTCTCGCGGTGCTCCCGGGCCTCCGACGAAAGACCGGGCCGGTCCGCGGCGGTCTCGTGTAGAACGGGCGCATCGACCCGGAGAGGAGCCAGAGGATCATGATCGGCCGGCTGAATCACGTCGCCATCGCGGTGAAGGACCTTGAGGCCGCCGCGAAGGTCTACCGCGACATCCTCGGCGCCACGCTCTCGCCCCCGCTCGCTCAGCCCGAGCACGGCGTCACGGTCATCTTCGTCGAGTTGCCCAACAGCAAGATCGAGCTCCTGGAGCCGCTCGGCGCGGATTCGCCGATCAACGCCTTCCTGGAGCGCAATCCGGGCGGCGGCATCCACCACGTCTGCTACGAGGTGGACGACATCCTGGCCGCCCGCGACCGGCTGAAGGGGGAGGGGGCCCGCATCCTCGGCAGCGGCGAGCCCCGCATCGGCGCCCACGGCAAGCCGGTGCTGTTCCTGCACCCGAAGGATTTCCTCGGCACGCTCGTCGAGCTGGAGCAGGCCTGAGCCGTGCTCGCGTCCGGCTTCGACGTCGCCACCGCCTCCATCCCGCGCACGCTCGTCGCCTGCACGCTCGTGATGGTGCCCGCCCTCGCGGCCGCGAAGGCCCTGTTCGGCCTCACGTGGTTCGGGGCGGCGGCGCTCTACTTCGTCGTCTGGTGGACGCTGCTCTTCGCCGTGCTGCCCTTCCGCGCGAAGGACGACGGGTCGCAGCCCCTCGTGCCCGGACAGGATCCGGGCGCGCCGCCGCTGCCGCAGATGCGCCGCAAGGCCCTGTGGACCACGCTGCTCTCCGACGTTGTGTTCCTCCTGGTGATCGCCGCCTTCCCGCTCGCCGGCCTTTGATGCGCGCGGGGTTTCGATGGCCGGCTTACCGCATGCGGCTGACCAGAAAACAATAAAAAAGCAAGGCTCGAAAGCCTTGCTTGAAAAGCTTCTGGATGTTTTCGTCAGCCTGTCAGTTGATTTTGCGCCGTATTCGGCGTTTCGGCTGACACTTCCTCCCGAGACTCGGACCGTGCGCGCCGACCTTTCGTGGTCGTCTGCGCGTCATCGCTGAGGCGCTTATAGGAAGAAGAATTCGCATTGTCACGCCTTTCGGAGCAGATTGATGCGATTTTTTGCATGCGGCTAGGTGTAAACGATTTCCTAGCTTGACGGTCCGAGGAGATCGGACCGAATCGGTTGCAGAGGTTGCAGGTCCCCCGCGCGACGCGCCGCTTGTCTTTTTCCGGAGCAATGTGTTGTGTGCCCCGGCGGGGCCGCCATCCGTGCGGCCCCGCGCGTCCGTCTTCGCCCGTCAAGGTTCCGCATGCGCCTCAGCCGCTACTTCCTGCCCATCCTGCGTGAGACTCCGAAGGAAGCGGAGATCGTCTCGCACCGGCTGATGCTCCGCGCCGGCATGATCCGCCAGGAGGCGGCCGGCATCTACGCGTGGCTGCCCCTCGGCCTGCGGGTGCTCAACCGGGTGACCGAGGTGATCCGCGCCGAGCAGAACCGCAGCGGCGCCGTCGAGCTCCTGATGCCGACCATCCAGTCGGCGGAACTCTGGCGCGAATCCGGCCGCTACGACGCCTACGGCAAGGAGATGCTGCGCATCCGCGACCGGCACGAGCGCGAGATGCTGTTCGGCCCCACCAACGAGGAGATGATCACCGCGATCTTCCGCTCGGCGGTGCGCTCCTACAAGGACCTGCCGAAGAACCTCTACCACATCCAGTGGAAGTTCCGGGACGAGGTGCGGCCGCGCTTCGGCACCATGCGGTCGCGCGAGTTCCTGATGAAGGACGCCTACTCGTTCGACCTCGACGAGGCGGGGGCGCGCCACGCCTACAACAAGATGTTCGTGGCCTATCTGCGCACCTTCGCGCGGCTCGGCCTCAAGGCGATCCCGATGCGGGCCGAGACCGGGCCGATCGGGGGCAACCTGAGCCACGAATTCATCATCCTGGCGCAGACCGGCGAGAGCGAGGTGTTCTGCGACCGCGCCTATCTGGATTTCCCGATCCCCGAGGCCTCCACCGATTTCGACGACGTGGCCGGCCTGCAGGCCAGCGTCGACCACTGGACCTCGCGCTACGCCGCCACCTCCGAGATGCACGAGCCGGCCGCCTTCGCGGCGGTGCCGGAAGAGGCGCGGATGGCCACCCGCGGCATCGAGGTCGGGCACATCTTCTATTTCGGAACCAAGTATTCCGAGCCGATGGGCGCCCGCGTCACCGGCCCGGACGGCCAGGAGCGTCCGGTCCATATGGGCTCCTACGGCATCGGCCCGAGCCGGCTCGTCGCCGCCATCATCGAGGCGAGCCACGACGAGGCCGGCATCATCTGGCCGGATTCGGTGGCGCCCTTCGATGCCGGCCTGCTCAACCTGAAGGTCGGCGACGCGGCCACCGACGCGGCCTGCGCCAAGCTTCAGGAGGAGCTGAAGGCGGCCGGCCTCACGGTGCTCTACGACGACCGCGACGAGCGGCCGGGGGGCAAGTTCGCGACGGCCGACCTGATCGGCCTGCCCTGGCAGGTCATCGTCGGCCCGAAGGGGCTGGCCGAGGGCAAGGTCGAGTTGAAGCGGCGCGCCACCGGCGAGCGGGACTCCGTCGCCCTCGACGCGGTGGCGGCGCGCCTGCGCGGAGCCCGGGGTTGAGCGCGGCCGGTCCCGCTCCCGATCGGGAGCGGGAATCCCGTGCGCGGCCGGTGTGTGGGAGCCTGCGATGATCACGGCCCTGCGTGAGCGCCTGCGGCTGCCGCTCGGCGGCATGCCGCGCATCCTCGGCGGGACGCCGCCCTTCGCGCCCTTCGAGTGGGTGATCGCGGGCCGCTACCTGCGCACCCGCCGCAAGGAGGGCTTCGTCTCGGCGATCGCCCTGTTCTCGTTCCTCGGCATCATGCTCGGGGTGGCGACGCTGATCATCGTGCTCTCGGTGATGAGCGGCTTCCGCAAGGAGCTCCTGTCGAAGATCGTCGGCATCAACGGCCACGTCTTCGTCGCGCCGATCGACAAGCCGCTCACCGACTACGCCGACCTGTCCGAGCGCCTGTCCAAGGTCGCGGGCGTCTCGCTCGCCCTGCCGATGGTGGAGGGGCAGGCCTTCGCCTCCTCGCCCTATGGCGGATCGGGCGTGCTCGTGCGCGGCGTGCGGGCCGAGGATCTCGCCAAGATCAAGTCGATCTCCGGCACCATCCGGGGCGGTTCCCTCGACGGGTTCGACACCGGGGGCGGCGTCGCCATCGGCCGGCGCCTCGCCGAGGCCCTGGGGCTCCAGGCCGGCGACACCATCACGCTCGCGACCCCGAAGGGCGCGACCACGCCCTTCGGCACGGCGCCGCGGATCAAGGGCTACAACGTCGCGGCGATATTCGAGGTCGGCATGTCGGAATTCGACGCGACCTTCGTCTACATGCCGCTCTCGGAGGCGCAGGGCTTCTTCAACCGCGACGGGGACGTCACGGTGATCGAGGTCTTCCTCGACAATGCCGACGCGGTCGGCGAGGTGCGCTCCGCCCTCGACCTCGCGGCCGAGCGGCCGGTGGTGCTCACCGACTGGCGCCAGCGCAACCGCACCTTCTTCTCGGCCCTGGAGGTCGAGCGCAACGTGATGTTCATAATCCTCACGCTGATCGTGCTGGTGGCCGCGCTCAACATCGTGTCGAGCCTCATCATGCTGGTGAAGGACAAGTCGAGCGACATCGCCATCCTGCGCACCATGGGGGCGACGCGGGGCACAATCATGCGCGTCTTCCTGATCACCGGGGCGTCGATCGGCTTCACCGGAACCCTCGTGGGCTGCCTGCTCGGCATCGTGTTCGCCGCCAACATCACGGTGATCCAGCGCACGCTCCTGCCGGGCGTCTGGGATCCGACGGTGCGCTTCCTCTCGGAGATCCCCTCCGAGATCAATCCGAGCGAGGTGGTGGCGGTGGTGCTGATGTCCCTCGTCCTCTCGCTCCTCGCCACCCTCTATCCGTCCTGGCGGGCCGCCCGGCTCGACCCGGTGCAGGCGCTGCGCTACGGCTGAGTCCTGTTCGCGGCCCCGCGCTGCCCGGGGCCGCCCGCGAGGTGTTCGAGTTGATGGTGTCCGTGTTCCGCGTCCGCCCCGTTCCGTCCCTGCCATCCGTCCGGGGCTGAGCCATGGACGCCTCGCAGCCGCAGCAGCCGGTCCCGGCGCTCTTCCTGTCCCGGGTGGAGCGGCGCTACGCCCAGGCCGAAGGCAGCCTCGACATCCTGCGCGGGGCCGATCTCGCGATCTGGCCCGGCGAGATCGTGGCGCTCGTGGCGCCCTCCGGCACCGGCAAGTCGACCCTGCTCCACGTCGCCGGCCTGCTGGAGCGGCCGGACGGGGGCGAGGTCTATGTCGGCGGCCAGCCGAGCGCGCGCATGGACGATACCGCCCGCACCCGCATGCGGCGCGAGGAGATGGGGTTCGTCTATCAGGCCCACCACCTGCTGCCGGAATTCTCGGCGCTGGAGAACGTGGTGCTGCCCCAGCTCATCCGCGGGCTCGATGCCAGGGAGGCGCAGACCCGGGCCGCCGAGCTCCTGACCTTCCTCGGCCTCAAGAACCGGCTCAGCCACCGTCCGGCGGAATTGTCGGGCGGCGAGCAGCAGCGCGTCGCGATCGCCCGCGCGGTGGCGAACGGGCCCCGCCTGCTGCTCGCCGACGAGCCCACCGGCAACCTCGATCCGCAGACGGCGGCTCACGTCTTCGCGGTGCTGGTCTCGCTGGTGCGGGCCTCGGGCGTCGCGGCGCTGATCGCCACGCACAATTTCGAACTCGCCGCCCGGATGGACCGCCGCGTCACCATCCGCGACGGGCTGGTGGTTCAGGCGCCCTGACGGCCCCGCCTCAGCGGAAGGTCTTCCGCGGATCGAAGGCGTCGCGCACGGCCTCGCCGGCGAAGATCAGCAGGCTCAGCATCAGGGCGATCACCGCGAAGCCGGTGAGCCCGAGCCAGGGCGCCTGAAGGTTCGCCTTGCCCTGCGCCAGCAATTCCCCGAGCGAGGGCGAGCCCGGCGGCAGGCCGAAGCCCAGGAAGTCGAGCGACGTCAGCGTCGTGATCGAGCCGTTGAGCACGAAGGGCAGGAAGGTGAGCGTCGCCACCATTGCGTTCGGCAGGAGGTGCCTGAACATGATGCGGGCGTCGGAGAGGCCGAGTGCGCGGGCCGCCCGCACGTATTCGAAGTTGCGCGCTCGCAGGAACTCCGCCCGCACGACGCCGACCAGCGACACCCAGGAGAACAGGAGCAGGATGCCGAGCAGCACGAAGAAGCTCGGCGTGATGATCGAGGAGATGATGATCAGGAGGTAGAGCGAGGGGATCGCGGTCCAGATCTCGATCACCCGCTGGAAGGTCAGGTCGATCCAGCCGCCGAAATAGCCCTGCACGGCCCCGGCCAGCACGCCGACCACCGAGGAGATGATCGCGAGGGTGAGCCCGAACAGGACCGAGAGGCGAAAGCCGTAGATCAGCCGCGCGACCACGTCGCGGCCCTGGTCGTCGGTGCCGAGCCAGTTCCACTCGATGTCGCGGCAGGTGGTGCCGCCGGTCTTCTCGGCGGCCGGGCGGCACTGCGCGTCCAACAGGAGCCAGGTCGGCGGGGCGGGCGCCGGCACCGGCAGGTCGAGGTTGTGCGTGTCGTAGGAGAAGCGGATCGGCGGCCACAGGGCCCAGCCGTTCTCGGCGATCTCCTTCTTGATCACCGGGTCGCGGTAATCGGTCCGGGCCAGGAAGCCGCCGAACTTCTCCTCGGGGTAATCGACGAAGATCGGGGTCAGCCACTCGCCCTTGTAGGAGACGAGGATCGGCCGGTCGTTGGCGATGAAATCGGCGAACAGGCTGCCGACGAACAGCACGACGAAGATCGCGAACGACCAAAAGCCACGCCGGTTCGCCCGGAAATTGGCCAGCCGGCGGCGGTTGAGCGGCGAGAGCCGCCGCGTCCCGGTCTCCGGCAGCGTCACGGAGACGGGAGACGCCGCCGGCGAGGTGACCGGCACGGCGTCGGACGCGCTGGGGCGGGGACGCTCGTTCATGCCGGCTCCCCGTCGCGGGTCAGTCGATGCGCATGGCGGTTCCGTCGATCACCGTGGGCCGCAGGCCGCCGGTCCGCTCCAGGTGGCGGCGCAGCAGGCGCACGTTGCGCCGGTTGGCCTTGAAGGCCGCGTCGAAGATGTCGCCGAAGAACGGCACCACGCCGACGACGCCGTCCACCGCCACGTTCGCCGCCATGCGGGCGAGGAGCCAGCGCGGCGCCCCGAGCCGGCGCGCCTCCCAGATCACGTAGGACGAGATCGCCGTGGTGATCGCGTCGCCGATCACCGGCACGAGGCCGATCAGGGCGTCGAGGCCGACGCGCCGGTTGATGCCCGGCAGCACGAAGGCCGTGTCCAGGATGTGCGCCAGGAGTTCGAGCCGGGCCATGGCCTGCTCGATGTCGGACGCCGCCGCGCGGGCGGAGCGGAGCGGCGGCACCGCCGAAGCTGAGAAGCGGCCGCCCACCGTCTGCGTGAACTCCATCGCGGGGCTCCCATGCGGAATGCTCATGATCCCGCATGTGGTTGCGCTCCCGCGGCGGAACAAGGACGGCTTGCATCAGACCGTGCGGCGCATCAGGCCGCTCAGCCGGTCCAAGGCCCGGTCGAGGGTCTCGTCGGTCTTGGCGAAGCAGAACCGCACCACGTTGCGCACCGGATCCTCGGCGTAGAAGGCGCTCACCGGGATCGCCGCCACCCCGTGCTCGCGCACCAGCCGCTCGCAGAAGGCGACGTCGTCGGTCTCCCCGAGGGGCGCGATGTCGATGTTGAGGAAGTAGGTGCCGGCGGAGGGCAGCACCGCGAAGCCGAGACCGGCGAGGCCCGCCGTGAAGCGGTCGCGCGAGCGGGCGAGCCCGGCCCGCATGGTCTCGAAATAGGCGTCGTCCTTGCCGAGCCCGTAGGCCACCGCCGTCTGGAGGTTCGGCGGCGTGGTGAAGGTGAGGAATTGGTGGGCCTTGGCGAGGACCCGCATCAGCGGCGGGGCCGCGAGCACGAAGCCGACCTTCCAGCCGGTCAGGGAGAAGATCTTGCCGGCCGAGCCGATCTTGACCGTGCGCTCGCGCATGCCGGGGAGCGCCATCAGCGGCCGGTGGCGCCGGCCGTCGAACATCACATGCTCCCAGACCTCGTCGCAGAGGGCGACCGCGTCGTGGCGGCAGCAGAAATCGGCCAGGAGCGCGAGATCCTCGTCGGGGAAGACCGTCGCGGTGGGATTGAGGGGATTGTTGAGCAGCACGACCCGGGTGCGGGGCGAGAAGGCGGCGGCGAGCGCCGCCTCGGTCAGCCGGAAATGCGGCGGGGTGAGCCGCACCATCCGCGGCACCCCGCCGGCCCGCCGCACCAGGGGCAGGTAGGCGTCGTACATCGGCGCGAACAGCACGACCTCGTCGCCGGGCTCGATCAGCGCCATCAGCGCGCCCGCGAGCGCCTCGGTGGCGCCGGACGTCACCATGACCTCGGCGGCTGGATCGACGGAGAGGCCCTGCCAATGGGAATAATGGGCGGCCACGGCCTCGCGCAGGGCCGGCAGGCCCATCATCGGCGGATATTGGTTCCAGCCCTCGACCACCGCCTCGGCCGCCTTGCGCCGGACATCCTCGGGCCCCGGATCGTCGGGGAAGCCCTGGCCGAGATTCACGGCGCCCGTCTCGCGGGCGAGGGCGGACATGACCTCGAATACGGTGGTCGGCAGGTCGGCGAAGATCGGGTTCATGCCGGGATCGTCAGCGCCATCGCGAAGGGCAGGGAAAGGCCCGTCTGGCTAGCACGCGTCCGCCGGGTGCGAAACCGCACATGAGCCGCACCCTGTGAACTGACGATTGTTGACACTCGTCAGTCGTCGATTACGTTCTGGCCATGCGGTCGGGCTGACCGCTTCCGTGATGCGGGGCTCCGCCCCCTCGCCCTGCATGACGGACAGCGGTTGGCCCGGCCGTACCTGTTTCGGCCGGGTCCCGGCCTGTCGTGGCGGGACTTGCGACACCCGCGCGGGTCGGGCATCACCCGCATCGGCCGCGCCCGGACCGGGCGGCGGCCCGCTTCCCGCCTCCCTCCGCGCCCGAGTTCCGGATGTCCGTGCGCACCTGCATCGTTCTCGGCTGCCTGGCGGCGGCGCTCGGCGCCTCCCTGCGGCTCGCCGTGCCGGTGCGGCCCGTGGACGGGACCTATCGGGCGGTCGTGCGGGATGTCCTCGCCCAGCGCCGGGCCCTGGTCGAGCAGGGCATCCGCCGCGAAGCCCCCTGATGCCGCGCCGGCTCGCGTTCAGCAATCAAGGCGCAACATCGCGGCCGTACTGGGAACGCATTGCCGTGGCGTAAAGGCCCGGGTGGTGCGGCCCGGGATGGCGTGACGCAGGCGCAGCCCGCGCGTCCCGCCCTATACCGCAGGGCACGGCGCAGACCATGGGGTGCGGATGGCGGGGGTGCCGCCTGAGTGCGAGAGTCACGGGTCGACGCGATGAACGAATTGTCCCCCATCCGCACCGACGACGCCGTCGAGACGGCGCCGCGCCGCCGCAGGCGGTGGCCGTTCTGGCTGCTCCTGCTGCTCGCGCTGGGAGGGGCCGGGGCCTGGGCCTACCGCACGTATCTGCCGAACGGATTCCAGTTCCAGACCAAGCAGGCGGCGAAGCCCGAGACCAGCCGGCGCGGCGCCCGCCGCGCGGCCGGGGAGGGGCCGCAGGCGGTCGGCATCGCCACCGTGACCACGGGCGACATGCCGGTGGTGCTCTCCGGCCTCGGCACCGTGACGCCGCTCGCCACCGTGACCGTGCGCTCGCAGGTCAGCGGCTACCTGACCCAGATCGGCTTCCGCGAGGGGCAGCACGTCAAGCAGGGCGACTTCCTGGCCCAGATCGACGTGCGGCCCTACGAGGCGCTGCTCGCCCAGTACCAGGGCCAGCTCCAGCGCGACCAGGCGCTCCTGCAGAATGCCCGCCTCGACCTCGTGCGCTACCAGACCCTCAACCGGCAGGACTCGATCTCGAAGCAGAACGTCGACACCCAGGCCGCGACGGTGAAGCAGTACGAGGGCGTCGTCGCCTCGGATCAGGCGCAGATCGACCAGCAGAAGCTCAACATCCAGTACGGGCGCATCACCTCGCCGGTGGATGGCCGGGTCGGCCTGCGCCAGATCGACCAGGGCAACTACGTGACGGCGGCCTCGACCAGCATCGTGGTGGTGACGCAGCTGCAGCCGATCTCGGTGGTGTTCACCCTGCCGGAGGACGTGCTGGCGCGGGTGATGGACCGCCTGCGCACGGGCGCCAGGCTGCCGGTGCGGATCTTCGACCGGGCCGACACCACCGAGATCGCGAGCGGGATGCTCGACACGGTCGACAACCAGATCGACGTGACCACCGGCACCGTGAAGCTGCGGGCGCTGTTTCCCAACCAGGACGACCGGCTGTTCCCGAACCAGTTCGTGAACGCCAAGCTCCTCGTCGACACGGTGGCGAACGCGCCCATCGTGCCGGCCGCGGCGGTGCTGCGGGGCACGCCCGGGACCTTCGTCTATCTCCTCGGCGAGGGCGGCAAGGTCACGGTGCGGCCGATCACGATCGGCGAGACCGACGGCACCCGGACGGTCGTGACCGCGGGGCTGAAACCCGGCGATCAGGTGGTGGTGGACGGCACCGACCGCCTGCGCGACGGGGCCGAGGTGCGCGTGACCGGCCGCGGCCCGTCCGAGGCCAAGGCGAGCGAGGCCGAGGCCCCGGCCGCGCCCGCCGGGGCGCAGCCGCGGCGCGAGGCCGAACCCGCGGCCGCCGAGGGCGAGCGCCCGCACCGGCGGCGGCGCCAAGCGCAGTGAGGCGGGTCGTGGTCGCCGCGGGCGCACGGTCGGACGCCGGAGCGACGGCCGGAATCGGGGGAGCGGGCCGATGAACCCCTCCCGCCTCTTCATCCTGCGCCCGGTCGCCACCACGCTCCTGATGCTGGCGATCCTGCTCACCGGCATCCTGTCGTACCTCAACCTGCCGCTCTCGGCGCTGCCCGCCGTCGATTACCCGACGATCCAGGTCCAGACCTTCTATCCGGGCGCGAGCCCGGAGGTGATGACCTCGGCCGTCACCGCACCGCTGGAACGGCAGTTCGGCCAGCTCGCCAACCTCAACCAGATGACCTCGCAATCCTCCGCGGGCGCCTCGGTCATCACCCTGCAATTCAACCTCGACCTCTCCCTCGACATCGCCACGCAGGAGGTGCAGGCGGCGATCAATGCGGCCGGCAACCTCCTGCCGAGCGACCTGCCGGCGCCCCCGGTCTACGCCAAGGTCAACCCGGCCGACGCGCCGATCCTCACCCTGGCGCTCACCTCCAAGACCCTGGCGCTCACCCAGGTGCGCGACCTCGCCGAGACGCGGCTCGCCCAGAAGATCAGCCAAGTGGCGGGCGTCGGGCTCGTCACCATGGCGGGCGGCCAGCGGCCGGCGGTGCGGGTGCGCTTCAACTCGCGGGCGCTCGCGGCCTACGGCCTCAACATCGACGACCTGCGCACCACCATCGCCAACCTCAACGTCAACACGCCGAAGGGCACCATCGACGGGCCGACCCAGTCCTTCGCCATCAACGCCAACGACCAGATCCGCGACCCCGCCGATTATCGGGACGCGATCATCGCCTACCGCAACGGCGCGCCGGTGAAGCTCTCGGCGGTGGCCGAGGTGGTGGAGGCGCCGGAGAACACCAAGCTCGGCGCCTGGATGGACACCACGCCCGCGGTGATCCTCAACATCCAGCGCCAGCCCGGCGCCAACGTCATCGCGGTGGTGGACCGCATCAAGGCTCTGCTGCCGCAACTCCAGGCGACGCTGCCGGCGGCGATCCAGGTGACGCCGCTCACCGACCGCACCGTCACGATCCGGGCCTCCGTGCACGACGTGCAGATGGAGCTCCTGCTCGCCATCGCCCTCGTGGTGCTGGTGATCTTCCTGTTCCTGCGCTCGCTCCCCGCGACGCTGATCCCGAGCCTGTCGGTGCCGCTGTCGCTCGTCGGCGCGCTCGCCGTCATGGACCTGTGGGACTTCTCCCTCGACAACCTCTCGCTGATGGCGCTGACCATCGCGACGGGCTTCGTGGTCGATGACGCCATCGTGGTGATCGAGAACATCGCCCGGCACGTGGAGGAGGGGGCTTCACCCCTCGAAGCCGCGCTGAAGGGCTCGGAGGAGATCGGCTTCACCATCATCTCGCTCACGGTCTCGCTGCTCGCGGTGCTGATCCCGCTCCTGTTCATGGGCGAGGTGGTGGGCCGGCTCTTCCACGAATTCGCCATCACGCTCGCCGCGACGATCGTGATCTCGGGGATCGTCTCGCTCACCCTGGTGCCGATGCTCTGCGCGCGCCTCCTGCGCCACGAGCCGCCGCGGGCGCGCTCGCGCGGCGCCCTCGCCCGGGCGGGGCGGTGGGTGATGGAGGGCGGGATCGGGCTCTACGGCCGCACCCTGCGCGGCGTCCTCAACCACCAGGGCCTGACCCTCGTCGTGGCCCTCGGCACGCTCGCGCTCACCGTCTACCTCTACGTGATCATCCCGAAGGGCTTCTTCCCGGTCCAGGATACGGGCGTGATCCAGGGCATCAGCCAGGCGGATCAGACCGTCTCCTACGCGGCGATGGCCGAGCGCCAGCAGCGCCTCGCCCAGGAGATCCTGAAGGATCCGGACGTGGTCAGCCTGTCCTCCTTCATCGGGGTCGACGGGCAGAACGTCACGCTCAATTCCGGGCGCTTCCTCATCAACCTGCGCCCGCGCGAGGAGCGCAGCGAGACCGCGAGCGCGATCATCCGGCGCATCAATGCCCGTACGGCGGCGGTGCCGGGCGTCACCCTGTTCATGCAGCCGGTGCAGGATCTCACCATCGACACGGCGGTGAGCCCGACCCAGTACCAGTTCATCCTCGAGAACCCGGACCTCAACGCCTTCGACGCCTGGGTGCCGCGCTTCGTCGACCGTCTGCGCCGGATCCCGGACCTCGCCGACGTGGCGAGCGACCGGCAGGCCAACGGGCTCTCGGCCTACATCACCATCGACCGCTCCACGGCGGGCCGCTACGGCATCACGCCGGCCTCCGTCGACAACGCCCTCTACGACGCCTTCGGCCAGCGCATCATCTCGACCATCTTCACGCAGTCGAACCAGTACCGGGTGATCCTGGAGGCCGATCCGGACCTTCATCGCAGCCTGCAATCCCTCAACCAGATCTACCTGCCGTCCTCGACGGCCACCAACGGGCAGGTGCCGCTCTCGGCCATCGCCACGGTGACGGAGAAGCGCGCACCGCTCCTCATCAGCCATCTCGGCCAGTTCCCGGCGACCACGATCTCCTTCAACCTCGCGCCCGGCGCCTCGCTCGGGCCGGCGGTGGCGGCGATCCAGGCGGCGAAGGACGAACTCGGCCTTCCCGACAGCTTCCAGCTGATCTTCCAGGGCTCGGCGCTCGCCTTCCAGGCCTCGCTCAACAACACCCTGTTCCTGGTGCTGGCCGCGATCGTGACGGTCTACATCGTGCTCGGCGTGCTCTACGAGAGCTTCGTCCACCCGATCACGATCCTCTCGACCCTGCCCTCGGCCGGCATCGGGGCGCTCGCCGGTCTGATGCTGTTCGGGCTCGACCTCGACATCATCGGCATCATCGGCATCGTGCTCCTGATCGGCATCGTGAAGAAGAACGCCATCATGATGATCGACTTCGCGCTCCAGGCGGAGCGCGAGGAGGGCCGCGCGCCCCGGGACGCGATCTACGAGGCCTGCCTGCTGCGCTTCCGGCCGATCATGATGACGACCTTCGCGGCCCTGTTCGCGGCGGTGCCGATGATCCTCGGCACGGGGACCGGCTCGGAGCTGCGCCAGCCGCTCGGCATCTCGATCGCGGGCGGATTGATCGTGAGCCAAGTGCTCACCCTCTACACGACGCCGGTGATCTACCTCGCCTTCGACCGGCTCGGGCGGCGCCTGAGCGGCCGGCGGCGTGGCGGGCTCGCGCCGGGCGAGGCGTTGCCGTGAGACCGGATGCGTCGCCGCTCGTCATGCCGAGGTGGTGCGAGGCAGCCTCGAAGCACGAGGAGGCGTGCGGCTTCCAAAGCCGATTCGGCTCCGGACGCGCGAGCGGCATCGCGGCGGGGCCGGCGCGATGAACCTCTCCGCCCCCTTCATCCTGCGCCCGGTCGCGACGACGCTGCTCACCCTCGGCGTGCTGCTCGCGGGCCTGTTCGCCTTCGTGCGACTGCCGGTGGCGCCGCTGCCGCAGGTGGATTTCCCGACGATCCTCGTCCAGGCGCAGATGGCGGGCGCCAGCCCCGAGACCATGGCGGCCACCGTCGCCGCGCCCCTCGAGCGGCGCCTCGGCCAGATCGCCGATGTCGACCAGATGACCTCGACCAGCTCGACCGGCCAGACCCGGATCGTGCTGCAATTCGCCCTGGAGCGCGACATCAACGGCGCCGCCCGCGACGTCCAGGCCGCCATCAACGCCGCCCGCGCCGACCTGCCCACGGCCCTGCGCTCGAACCCGACCTACCGCAAGTTCAACCCGGCCGACGCGCCGATCCTGATCATCGGCCTCACCTCGAAGACGCTGAACCCCTCGACCCTCTACGACAGCGCCGCCACCGTGGTGCAGCAGAAGCTGTCGCAGCTCGAAGGCATCGGCAACGTGGAGGCGAGCGGCTCCTCCCTGCCGGCGGTGCGGGTCGAACTCGAACCCGCCGCCCTGTTCCATTACGGCATCGGCCTCGAAGGCATCCGGGCGGCGATCGCGAGCGCCAACGCCAACTCGCCGAAGGGGGCGATCGAGACCGAGGCGCGCCGCTACCAGCTCTACGCCAACGACCAGGGCCGCGTCGCCGCGGACTACCAGGACATCGTGGTCGCCTACCGCAACGGCGCCGCCGTGCGCCTGCGGGACGTGGGCGAGGTGATCGACGGCGTGGAGGACCGGCGCAACCTCGGCCTGATCAACGGCCAGCCCGGCGTGCTGCTCATCGTCTACAAGCAGCCGGGCGGCAACGTGGTCGAGACGGTCGACCGCCTCAAGGCCGCCCTGCCGCAGATCAAGGCGGCCCTGCCCGGCGACATCGACATGGTGGTCACGGGCGACCGCAGCCTCACCATCCGGGCCTCGCTCAAGGAGGCGGAGCGCACCCTGATGATCTCGGTGGCGCTCGTGATCCTGGTGGTGTTCCTGTTCCTGCGCTCGGGCCGGGCGACGCTGATCCCCGCCGTGGCGGTGCCGATCTCCCTCGTCGGCACCTTCGCGGCCATGTATCTGTGCGACTACAGCCTCGACAACATCTCGCTGATGGCGCTGATCATCGCGGCGGGCTTCGTGGTCGACGACGCCATCGTGGTCCTGGAGAACATCCAGCGCCACATCGAGGAGGGCCGGCCGCGGCTCGAAGCGGCCCTGCTCGGGGCCCAGGAGGTCGGCTTCACGGTCCTGTCGATGAGCCTGTCGCTCATCGCCGTGTTCATGCCGATCCTGCTGATGGGCGGCCTGATCGGGCGCTTCTTCCAGGAATTCGCCGTCGTCCTCTCCCTGGCGATCCTGATCTCCCTGGTCCTGTCCCTCACCACCACACCGATGATGTGCGCGCGGCTGCTCACCCCCGAGCCGCACGGGCGCCGGCCGAACATCCTCGCCCGCTTGCTGGAGGCGGGATTCGACGGAGTGCAGCGGGCTTATGCGCGCAGCCTCGCCTGGGCGCTGCGGCACGGCGCGATCGTGATGGCGGTGCTGCTCGCGGCCGTGGCCCTCAACGTCTGGCTGTTCGTGATCGTGCCGAAGGGCTTCTTCCCCCAGCAGGATACCGGCCAGATGATCGGCGGCGTCCAGGCCGACCAGCGCATCTCCTTCCAGGCGATGAGCCAGAAGCTGAAGGCCGCCACCGACATCGTGCGGGCGGACCCTTCGGTGGAGAGCGTGGTCGGCTTCACGGGCGGGCGGGGCACCAACTCGGCCAACGTCTTCGTGGGCCTGAAGCCGCTCGGCACCCGCGACCCGATCGCGGAGGTGATGGCGCGGCTGCGGCCGAAGCTCGCCGCGATCCCCGGGGCCCGGCTGTTCCTGTTCCCGCGCCAGGATTTCATGGTCGGCGGGCGCCAGAGCTTCTCGCAGTACCAGTACACCCTGCAGGGCGATACCAGCGACGAGCTCTACGCCTGGGCGCCCAAGCTGGTGGAGGCGCTGCAGAAGGACCCGACCTTCACGGACGTGACCTCCGACCAGCAGCAGGGCGGGCTCGAGAGCCGCCTCGTGGTCGACCGGCCGACCGCCTACCGCTACGGCCTCACCCCCGACGTCATCGACAACACGCTCTACGACGCGTTCGGCCAGCGCCAGGTCTCGACGATCTACAACGCCCTCAACCAGTACCGGGTGGTGATGGAGATCGCGCCCCGCTACCTCGGCAATCCCGAGATCCTCAAGCAGATCTTCGTCTCGACCTCGGGAGCGCGGGCGCGCGGCTCCGCCTCGACCAACGCGGTGGCGGGCACGGTGCGGAGCGCGCAGACCGCCACCGACGAGGCCAGCACCGCCGCCGCGGTGGCGACCGATTCGGCCCGCAACGCCGCCGCCAACGCCATCGCCGGCAAGGCGGGCGCCTCCTCGGCGGCCGCAGTGAGCAGCACCAAGGAGACGATGGTGCCGCTCTCCGCCTTCGCGCGCCTCGAGAGCGGGACCGCCCCCGTGCAGGTCAGCCACCAGGGCCTGTTCGTGGCGACCACCGTCTCGTTCAATCTCGCCCCGGGCAAGACGCTGGGCGACGCCACCGCGGCGATCGAGGCGCAGATGCGCGACCTGCGCATGCCCGCCACCATCCACGGGGAATTCGCCGGGGCGGCCAAGACCTTCCAGGCCTCCTCGTCGCGCCAGCCGCTCCTGATCCTCGCCGCCCTGCTCACCGTCTACGCCGTGCTCGGCATCCTCTACGAGAGCTTCGTCCACCCGATCACGATCCTCTCGACCCTGCCCTCGGCCGGCATCGGGGCGATTCTCGGCCTGATGGTGATGGGGGAGGAGTTCGGGGTGATCGCGCTCATCGCGATCTTCCTGCTCATCGGCATCGTGAAGAAGAACGCGATCATGATGATCGACTTCGCCCTCGACGCGCAGAGGCGGCGCGGCATCGATCCGCGGGAGGCGATCTGGCAGGCCTGCCTCTTGCGCTTCCGTCCCATCCTGATGACAACGCTCGCGGCGCTGCTCGGCGCGCTGCCGTTGATCCTCGACGGCGGCGAGGGCTCCGAACTGCGCCGTCCGCTCGGCATCGCCATCGTGGGCGGCCTCATCGTGAGCCAGGTCCTGACCCTCTACACCACGCCCGTCGTCTACCTCCTGCTCGACCGCCTCCGGCTGCGCGCGATGCGCAAGGGCTCCGGCGCGGCGCCGCTGCCCGCCCCGGCCGCCGAATGAAGACCCTGTCCGTCCGTCTCGGCGCGGCCGCGCTGCCGTCGCTGCTGCTCGCCGGCTGCCTCGTCGGCCCGGATTATTCCAGGCCCTCCGTCGAGACGCCGCTCGCCTTCAAGGAGGGCGGCGCGCCCGCCACCGCGATGCCGGGCCGCAACTGGCGCCCGGCCCGGCCCGCGGACGAGGCCGAGCGCGGCGATTGGTGGCGGGTCTACCGCGACCCGACCCTCGACCGGCTCATCCGCCTCGTCGACGTCGACAACCAGAACCTGCGCGCCTCCATCGCCGCCTACCGGCAGGCCCGGGCCCTGGTCCAGGAGGCGCGGGCGCAGCTCTTCCCGACCGTGCTCGGCGCGCCGAGCATCACCCGGGCGAGCAGCGGCGGCGTCGAGCGCACCACGGTCACGCTCCAGGGCTCGGCGAGCTGGGAACTCGACCTGTTCGGGCGCATCCGCCGCCAGATCGAGAGCGACGTCGCCAGCGCCCAGGCGAGTGCGGCCGAGCTCGCGGCGGTGCGCCTCGCGAACCAGGCGGAGCTGGCGAGTGCCTATTTCCAGCTCCGCTACCAGGATTCGCTGCAGCAGCTCCTCGACCGGACGGTTCAGGCCTACCAGCGCTCCCTCGCCATCACCGAGAACCAGTATTCGGTCGGCGTCGCCGCGCGCTCGGACGTGATCACCGCCCAGACGCAGCTCCAGACCACCCAGGCCCAGGCGATCGCCGTCGGCCTGCAGCGGGCGACCCTGGAGCACGCGATCGCGGTGCTGATCGGCCGGCCGCCCTCGGAGGTGTCGGTGCCGCGCGGGCGCCTCGCCGCGAAGCCGCCGGGGGTGCCGGTGAGCGTGCCCTCCGACCTCTTGGAGCGGCGCCCCGACATCGCCCAGGCCGAGCGGGCCGTTCAGGCGCAGAGCGAGCAGATCGGCGTCGCGGTGGCGGCCTTCTACCCGACCATCACGCTGTCGGCGAATGGCGGCATCGCGGGCGATCCGGCCCGCAACTTCTTCTCGGCGGCGAACACCTTCTGGTCGGTGGCGGCGGGCGGCAGCCAAGCCTTGTTCGACGGCGGCGCCCGCAGCGCCGTGCTCCAGGCCGCGCGGGCCGGCTACGACGTCACCACCGCCACCTATCGCCAGACCGTGCTCACGGCCTTCCAGGAGGTGGAGAACGGTCTGTCGGGCCAGCGCATCCTCGCCCGGCAGGCGGCGGCGCAGGACCTCGCCGTGGCATCGTCGCGGCGCGCGGTCGAGATCACCCTCAACGAGTACCGGGCCGGCACCCAGAACTACACGACGGTGGTGACCGCCCAGGCGCTGGAACTCAACAACGAGGTCTCGGCGCTGCAGATCCTGCTCAACCGCTTCACCAACTCGGTCTCCCTCATCCGCGCGCTCGGCGGCGGCTGGGACGTGCGCTCGCTGCCGAGCGGCGAGGAGCTGAAGGCCTTCCGCACCCTGCCGATCGACACGGGCCAGTCCCTGCGCACGGACGAGTAGGGGCGGTCACGGCCTGCTTGAGGCCGGCCCGTCCTATCGCACCCGCAGGGTCGCGAGTTCATCGTGGTGGAGCAGCAGCACGTCGGTCGCCCCGGCGAGCTTGCGGGCGGCCGGGGTGAAGCCGGCATTGGACACCACCGCCGCCCAGTCGGCGTTCCAGTAGCTGCGGGCCGCCACCACCTCCTGCACGGCCGCGTTGCCGACCGGTTTCGCGTAGCGCTTGCACTGCACCACAAGGCGCACCCCGTCCTGCTCGGCGATCACGTCGGCCCCCTGGTCGCCGGAGGCGCGGGTCGGGCGAGCGTCCCAGCCGGCGCGTTCCAGGAGCGCGGCGCAGAACCGCTCATAGGCGATGCCGTCATCCGGCAGGACCTCCTCCTCCGGCTCCGCGTCGGGCAGGGAGACGTCCTCGACGATGGCCAGGATCTCCGCCGGCCGCTTGGCCACGAGGTCGCCGTAGCCCTCCTCCTCCAGGCGCGGCACCAGGGTGCGGGCGATGTAGTAGGCGCGCTCGCGCTCCCAGCCGTCGAGGATCAGGTTGTCGTAGGCGTCCAGATAGGTCTCCTGCCGGCGGCGCAGCCGCAGGACGTCCCGGTGCCGCTCGACGAGGGTGCGCACCCGGCGGCGGAACCGGCGCCCCCGGCCGAGCCGGTGGAGCAGGATCCCGAGGAGCAGGGCGCCGCTTGCCGCGAGCGCCGGCCGTCCCAGCCACAGGCTCGCGAGGCCGCCGGCCACCACGGGCCAGAAGGCGAGGTCGGCAATGCTGCGCGGCGCGGCCATGCGACTCCTGGTCTCCCGGGCTCCCGATCTCCGCGCAGTCTTGGCCGCTCCCGCCTGACCGGAGGGCTAAGGGCTGCCCCGGCGCGGCGCCTATCCACAGGCCTCTTTGCGCCGGGACCGATCGCCGCCGGGGCGTGCGCCGGCCTTGCACGCGCCTCGGGCTTTGGCCGATGCTCGCTCCTTCCGGCCCGATGCCTTCCCCGGCCGGTCCACAGGGAGTCCCCCGATGCGGCGATGGGTGGTGGCGTGTCTCGCCTGCGTGATCTGCGGCGCGGTCGGACGCGGCGAGGAGGCGCCCGCGGAGGTGGATATTGCCCTGGTGCTCGCCGTCGACGTGTCCCTGTCGATGACGGCGGACGAGCAGCTCGTCCAGCGCAGCGGCTACGTGGAGGCTTTCCGCTCCGCCGCCGTGCAGCAGGCGATCACCCAGGGGCAGGTCGGGCGCGTCGCCGTCACCTATGTCGAGTGGGCCGGCGTCGGCAATCAGCGGGTGGTAGTGCCCTGGACGATCATCACCGGGCGGGAGGATGCGCTCGCCTTCGCGGAGCGCCTGTCGCAGAGCCCGCCGCGGCGCTCCACCTGGACCTCGATCGCGAGCGCGATCGACTTCTCCGTGGGGCTTCTCGCCGAGACGCATTTCCAGCCCCTGCGCCGCGTGATCGACGTGTCGGGGGATGGGCCGAACAACCAGGGGCGGCCCGTGACCCGGGCGCGCGACGACGCCGTGGCGAAGGGCATCGTCATCAACGGCCTGCCGCTGATGATCCGCGAGCCGAGCGGCCCGTGGGACATCAAGGATCTCGACCTCTATTACCGGGACTGCGTGATCGGGGGAGCCGGCAGCTTCATGGTGCCGGTGCGCGAGCGCGAGCAGTTCGCGGAGGCGATCCGCACGAAGATCGTCCGCGAGGTGGCCGATGCCGCGCCCGTTCCGCTGATCCACCGGGCAGAGGCCGCGCCGGTCGCCAATTGCTCGGTCGGCGACCGGCCGCCCTCGGATTGGGACTAAAGTCTTAACCCGGTCGCGGGCGACCTGGCTCCGACCGCAGGCGGCCCGGCCGGCCGTTCAGCCCGCACCGCCCTTCCGGCGCCGCTGCTGTCCCAGGCCCATCGTCTTCGCCAGTTCGGACCGGGCGGCCGCATAGTTCGGAGCCACCATCGGATAATCCGGCGGCAGGTTCCACCGCGCCCGATAATCCTCGGGCGAAAGACCGTAGCGGCTGCGAAGATGGCGCTTGAGCGACTTGAACTTCTTGCCGTCTTCGAGACAGATCAGGTATTCGGGCGTTATCGATTTCTTGATTGGCACTGCGGGAGCCAGCGGCTCGGCCCTCTCCTCGACGGGTTCCTTCCCCAGACGGCCGAGAGTCTCATGGACCGAGGCGATCAAGCCGGGAAGCTCCGCCATCGTCACGGAGTTCTTGCTGACGAACGCCGATACGATATCGGCCGCCAACTCGATATAGTCCGTCGACGCCTCACTCTCACTCATCCTGTCGACCCTCTGAACCGGGGTGGGCGCGCTCAGAGCCAGACATAGCCGCTACAATTTGCGAATGCGAGATGGCTGGTCTGCGTCCACCAGATATCCCGACTATTGCGTCCCGCGGCTTCATGCAAGAGGGTCGTAGAAAGAGTCTTCGACTATTCCCCGTTTGCGATGCGTGGCTGCATCACAGCCTACGGGCCATTACGTATGTAAGTCGTTCTCGGCGAAGCCTGCCGCGTCACTTGGGCCCCGGCGCCGGAAGGTCATGGCTCAGCGATGATTGGCGGACCGGCTTCTGCGACATACCAACGTCTAAACCCGACAAAGGGTTCAGAATACGCAGTCAAGCCGGAGTGGACGGCAGGGCCGCCAGACCCCAGGACCTTGGTCCTCTCACCGCCGGGCCGGCATGCGCGGCGAACGGTCGAATTTTAACATAGATCATAACTGCGGCCTCGGGGCCGCGGGCGATCCGTCAGCGTGTTTCGAGGAGGCGCCGATAGGCGCGGATGATCGCGTCGGCCTCCGCCTCGGTGAGGTCGGTGAAGATCACCGCCTCCCCGACGAAGACGGAGCAGCGGCCGTCGAAGCTCGCGATTTTTCGGATGGGCGGCACTCTCGGTCCTCCACGCATCATCAACAGCCCGTGACCGTCACGGTTCCTCAGGGAAGAGGGCGAGGGCCCGCGTCCCATGTGCCGATGATGGGGCCACCGCGGCGGCGTGCCGATGATCCCTTCGGCGGATCATCCTTTCGCGCGCGGGTCGTCGCTCAGACCTTGCCGGCCGGTGGGTCGCGCTCGAGGGCGGCGACCGAGAGCGCCTGCCCGCGGCCGCGCAGGGCGTGGCGCCCGAGGGGACGCGCCCGAATGCCCGCCGGGAGATGGGGAAGCTGTTCGAGCAGGTCCGAGGAGATGAGGACGGGGGCGTCCAGGGTGCGGCAGAGCGTTTCGATGCGCGCGGTCACGTTCACGGCGTCGCCGAAATACGCGATCTTGTGCCGGTCGACGCCGACCTCCGCGGTGACGACGGAGCCGCCATGGAGGGCGGCCCGCACCTCCGGCACCGTCCCGAACCGCTCGCGCCACGCCGGCGCCTCGCGGGCGAGGGCGTCGCGGATCGCGAAGATGCAGGTGACGCAGCGGGCATCCTGAAGCCCGCGGGCCATCGGCCAGGTGATCAGCGCCATGTCGCCGATGAAATCGTCGGTGGAGCCCTGGCAGCGGCGCACCGGATCGGCGATCGCCGCGAACACCGCCGCCAGATAGGCCTGCGCCTTCAGGTCGCCATGGGCCTCCGCGTAGGCGGTGGAGCCGACCACGTCGACGAACAGGAAGATCCGCTCCTCCTCGACCGGCCGGTGATAGCGGCCGACCATCAGGTTGACGAAGACCTCCGCCCCGATGAGGTCGCGCATCCGCACGACGAACACGAGCAGGGCCGAGACCGCGAGGGCGTAGACGAGCGCGCGCAGGGACGGCACGACGGCGCTCGCGAAGGGCTCGGCGGTGAGGCCGGCGCTCCACACCAAGAGGCCGCCCATGGCGTGGCCGAGGGCGATCATCCCCACATAGGCGAGTTCCGCCACCGGGACATAGAGGAAGGTCGGCAGGCGGCGGAAGCGGGCCTGGATCCGCGGCATCAGCACGCCCCGCTCCAGCGTGAGCGCGCTCGCCCCGATGCAGAGGCCGTAGATGCCCGCGACGACCGGGATGCCGTTGTTGAAGATGACGTCGTAGAGGACGCCGGCCGCGCCGCTGAGGACGACGATGACGATCCAGAACCAGACGTGGTGGGGAACCAGTCTCGATAGGACGGGGACCGGAGCACGCGCGGCCGTCGAAGCCGGACGATCGAGATGAGCGGCGCGGGTCACCCTGAGGTCTCCCTGTCACGGGGCATGCGCTGCCTGTGGACCGTGATTCAGGCTCTTTTCGGAGCGTGCCGCCTGTTCGCGGCCGACATGGCTCGACTTGGCCGATGCGACTTGGCTGATGCGACTTGGCCGACGCGAGTTGGCGGAAGGCCGGCCCGCCCGGGAACTCTCGCGTGGCCGGCGACGTTCGGGGCGTCAGATACCCTCAAGCCTGGAGGCTTCCATGCGCATCCGTCTCGTGACGCTCGCGGCCCTCGCCGCGGCCACCGCCGCTCCGGCCCTCGCCGAGGAGGTCACCGTGATCCGCCGCGATCCGCCGCCCGTGGAGCGCTCGACGGTGATCGAGCACCGGTCGGTGGAATCCACCGGCTCGGTCGGCGGTTGTGAGAGCAGGACCGTCCGCAAGGAGAACGAGTTCGGCGATTCCAAGACGGTGCGGACCGAGCGCTGCGACTGAGCGGAGCCTGAGCCGGCCCGCACCCGGGTGAGCCGGTGCCGAGGAACAGCGGGCGGCCCCCCGGCCGCCCGCCGGGGTGGTTACTTCAGGAGCCGCGACAGCGCGCGCCCGGCGGGCGTCGCGAGTTCCTTGGCGTCGAGCGTGCCATCGTTGTCCGGATTCGCGGCCTTGAAGCGGGCCTCCACCAGGGCGAGGTATTCGTCCTTGGTGAGCGTGCCGTCGTTGTCCGGATCGGCGGCCTTCAGCTCCTTGCGGCTCAGCCGCCCCTTCAGCTCCTTGGCGTCGACCGTGCCGTCGGCATCCTTCTCGGCCGCGTCGAACACCTTGGAGGCCGCCGCCTTCGCCTCGGCGAGGTCGATGGTGCCGTCCGAATCGGTGTCCACGGCCGTGATGGTCCTGTCCGCGCCCTTGGGCTTCGCCTCGGCGGCGCCGCTCCAGCCGAGCGGCGCGGCAACGATCAGCGTCGTCGCCAGCACTGCGGATCTGAAGGATGCGTTCATCGTGATCTCTCTCAAGGATGCCCCGGGCAGGTCGAGCCGGAATCCTGCCGCAGCGACGTCCCGGCCCCGTGCCCGCGCCATCCAGATAGGGGCGGGGCCGGACGGCGCAAGCCGCCCGGAGATCAGGCGGGCGCGCGCTCGGCCAGGACCTTGTCGACCCGCCGCCCGTCCATGTCCACGACCTCGAAGCGCCAGCCCTGCCGCTCGAAGGCGTCGCCCGCCGAGGGAATCCGGCCGAGTTCGGAGATCACGTAGCCGGCCAGCGTCGAGTAATCGTCGGTGTCCGGGGGATCGCTGAAGCCGAGGCGCTCGAAGGCCTCGACCGCCGGCATCATGCCGTCGATGAGGAGGGAGCCGTCCTGCCGCTCCACCACCATCGGCTCCTCGTCATCCGTATCCGGGATGTCGCCCGCGATCGCCTCCAGGAGATCGGTCTGGGTGACGATGCCTTCGAGGCTGCCGTACTCGTCGACCACGATGGCCATGCGCACGGGCTTGGCCTTGAAGGTCTCCAGCACGCGCAGGATCGGCATCGCCTCGTGCACCACGATGGGATCGCGGATCAGGGGCGCGATCTCGATCGGGCTGCCGTCGAGGAGCTGGTTCAGGATGTCCTGCTTGCGCAGCACGCCCACGATCTCGTGGATCTCGCCCCGGCTCGCCACCAGCGCCTCGTGGCGGCAGGCCCGGACCGTCTCGAGGATCGCCTCGCGCGGCTCCTCGATGTCGACCCAGTCGACCTCGTGGCGCGGGGTCATGATGTCCCGGATGCGCCGCTCGCCGATGCCGAAGATGCGCGCGACCGCCTCCTGCTGGGCCTCCTGGATCAGGCCCGCCTCCTGGCTCGCCGCCACCAGGAGCGTGAGCTCGGCCGGCGAATGCAGCGAATCCTCGCCCGAGCCGGGCTGGAGGCCGAACAGCCGCAGGACCCCGTTGCCGAGCCCGTTCAGAAAGGCGATCGCCGGCCGGAACACGATCAGGAACAGCCGCAGGGGCCGGACCACCGCGAGGGCGGTGCGTTCGCTGCGCTGGAGCGCGAGGCTCTTGGGCGCCAGCTCGCCGAGCACGATGTGCAGGGCCGTGATCACCAGGAACGACACCACGACCGCGATGGCGTGGGCGCTCGCGGTGCCGAGGGGCGGCGGCAGCCACGCGAGCAGCGGCTCGATCAGGTGGGCGAGGGCGGGCTCGCCGACCCAGCCGAGGGCGAGCGACGAGATGGTGATGCCGAGCTGCGTCGCCGCCAGATGGGCGTCGAGCTGGTCGGTCGCGCGCTGCAGGGCGAGAGCGTTGACGCGCTTCTCGGCCACCAGCTCCTGCACCCGGCTGCGCCGCACCGCCACGAGGGCGAACTCGGCCGCGACGAAGAACCCGTTCGCGAAGACCAGGAACACGACGGCGAACAGGCCGAAACCCGTTCCCCAAGGACTGTCGGAAAAAATCACCGCCTCCCGTGGCGCGCCACGGTGGAACCTCGGCAGCCCACCGCGGGCCATCTCATAGCGTGTCTTGCCCCTGCTGGGCTATCCGCCCCGCGGCGAAACCGGTTCAGAGCACCACCGACTCGTTGAAGGTCTCGGGGCGGAACGGCAGCTTGAAGGCGACCGCGAAGCCGCCGTCGAGGTGGCGCACCACCGTCGCGAAGCGCTTGCCCACGGTGACCGTGGCCCCGACCGGCGGCTGGGCGTCGAGCGCGATGGCGGCGCCGGTCATCGAGAGGTCGATGAGGTTTCCGGGCAGCGATGCGCCGTCGGGCAGCTTCACCTGAACCGCCTTGTGGAGGGGGATGATGCGCGCGTCGCTGCGCTGATCGACCTTGCCGCTCGCCCGGGCCGTGAGCCAGTCGAGCCGCGTCGCGATGCGCGCCCGCCGCTCCGGGCCGACTTCGACCGTGACGATGAAGCCGGTAGGCGTCACGGTGCGGATCACGCCCGCGACCGCCCCGATCGTGTCGAGATAGATGGTGACCGGATCGCCGAGCAGGCCCGGAACCGCAGCGTTCAGCTCGATCTCGAAGAGCGAGATTCTGCGCGTCTCGCAGGCATGCTCGTCGCCGTTCGGCAGGAGATAGCGGCCGGCGATCCGCAGGATCTCGCCGGCACCGGCCGGAACCATGTTCGGGGGGAGGATCGCTCTCGACGTCTGCATCATTCCCTACACGACCTGTCCGGGACATGCGTGCCGCGCCACGCTCGATCCGGCCGCCCGGGATCGACCGGGCGGGACGGATGTGTTGCAGTCCTCGGCCTTGCCGCGCGATTGTCCTCCCGTCGCGTTGCGAATTCGTTGTCGCAACCGGTCGGATGCATCGCCCGACGACGGTGGCCGATCGGTGGTTCTCCTCTGCGCTCCTCTCCCGGCCCTGTCGCCGGCCCCGCCGCGACCTTTCGCATTCTCGTCGTCTCATGCACAATTTGTAGAGCTTCCAGCTGCCTCGGAATCCAGAATTGTGTTTTGATTTGAGATCTGGGTCGCCTCGAGACACCTGATCGATCGATAGTTGTCCGCAAGGCGCGAGCGAAAGCTGGAGAAGAACAGTCTTTCTTTACGCTTGCGCCGTATTCGGTCGGGCGCTCACGCGGGAACCGAAGCGGGCGATGCCTCTCGATGCACCGACCTTGATGGTGGTGATGGCGTCCGTCGCCCTGATCATGGGGATGCTGTTCCTGCTGGCATCGCGGCAGCCGAGCGGGGGGCGGACGCTCGCCGTCTGGGGGACGGCGTACCTGCTCGGTGCGGTCGGAACGGCGCTGATGGGTGGGCGGGGCGTCATTCCCAACTGGCTGTCGATCGGCGCCGCGAACGCCATCCTGCTTCTCACCTACGGCCTGATCTGGAGCGGCGCCCGCAGCTTCGAGGGCCGCCGGACGCCACCCGCCGCGCTGGCGGCCGGACCGGGCCTGTGGCTCGCCGCCTGCCTCGTCCCCGCCTTCTACGGATCGATCACCGCGCGGGTGATCCTGGCCTCGGTCGAGGCGGCGACCTACTGCATCCTCACCATCGCGGAACTGCGGCGCGGGCGCGCCGTGCCGCTGGTCTCCCGGGGACCCACGATCATTCTGCTCGCGAGTCACGCGGCGCTCTACCTGATGCGGGTGCCGGCCAGCCTCGTGGTGCCGGTCCCGGAGAGCTATCCGCTCTCCAGCGCCTGGGCCTCCGTGATCGGCTTCACGGCGGTCCTCTACATGGTGACGCATCCCTTCCTGTTCATGGCGCTGGCCAAGGAGCGGCTCGAATGGGAGCACCGCCTCACCGCGCTCACGGATCCGCTCACGGGCGTCGCCAATCGCCGGGGCCTCGAGGAGCGGGCCGCCGGGCTCCTCGCGGGCGAGGCGACGGTCCTCCTGCTCGACCTCGACCATTTCAAGCGCGTCAACGACACCTACGGGCACGCGATCGGCGACGCGGCCCTGGTCGCGCTCTGCACGGTCGCGGGGGCGCTGCTGCCGCCGCGGGCGGTGTTCGGACGACTGGGCGGCGAGGAATTCGCCTGCGTGCTTCCGGGGGAGGCGCCTGCCGGCCGCCTCGCCGAGACGATCCGGCAAGCGGTGGCGGATCTCCGCCCGGACGGCGTTCCGGGCTTCCGGCTGACCGTGAGCATCGGCGCGGCGAGCGGGGCGGAGGGGCTCGACGCGCTGCTCGGGCGCGCCGACCGGGCCCTCTACCGGGCCAAGCGCCTCGGGCGCGACAGGGTGATCTGGGACAGGCCGGTTCCGGCCGGTCCGGCGCGGCTCAGTGCCGCTTGACGAGGTCGGCGAGGGCGGCCTCCTCGGCCTCCGAGAGCGGCGCCGGGGCGGCGGTCCGGCGACGGCGGGTCCGCAGCCAGACGCCGAGGCCGCCGAGGGCGAGCACGAGGGGCGGCGTGAGCCAGAGCAGCGCCGTGTGCCACGCGACGACCGGGCGCAGCAGCACGAACTCGCCGTAGCGGCGCACGACGTAATCCACCACCGCCCCGTCGTCGTCGCCCTGGCGCAGGCGGTCGCGCACGATCAGGCGCAGGTCGCGCGCGAGGGGCGCGTCCGAATCGTCGATGGACTGGTTCTGGCAGACGAGGCAGCGCAGGCCTGCCGAGATGTCCCGGGCGCGGGCTTCGAGCTTCGGATCCGCCATGACCTCGTCGGGCTGCACCGCCTGCGCGGTGGAGCCGAGGGCGAGGAGCGCGACGAGGGCGAGGACGGGGGGGCGAGGCATCGGCCTACTCCGCCGCGACCGGCGTCGTCGGGGAGGGAGCCTCCGCGCGCGACCGGCTCCGCGCCGGGGCGCCGATCCGGAAGCGCCGGTCGGTGAGCGACAGGCCGCCGCCCAGCGCCATCACCACCGCGCCGAGCCAGATCAGCAGGACCAGCGGCTTGTAGTAGAGCCGGATGCCGAGCGACCCGTCGGGCTGGGCCTCGCCGACGCTGGCATAGACCTGGCTCACCCCGAGGGTCAGCAGGCTCGCCTCGCTCACCGCCATGTTGCGGGCGCCGAAGAAGCGCTTGCCCGGCTCCAGCCGGCCTTCGAGGGCGCCGTCCGGTCCGCGGATGGCGAGCTGGGCCACCGTCTCCGTGTAGTTCGGGCCGGTGCGGGGCACCACGCCCTCCAGGATCGCCGCATAGGGGCCGGCGCGCAGCGTGCCGCCCCGCGGCACGGTCGCGAGCGCCTCGACGCTCCAGGCCTGCGCGGCGATGCCGATGACCGTGAGGCCGACACCCGCATGGGCGAGCGCGGTGCCCCAGGCCGAGCGCGGCAGGCCCGCGGCCCGGCGCAGGGACAGGCCGAGGGAGCGGCCCCTGGCGCGCGTCGCGATCTCCATCGCGGCGCCGACGACGAGGTAGGCGCCGAGCCCGATCCCGAGGGGAGCCGCGACCGGCCCGCCGCCTTCCAGGGCGATCAGCCCGAGCGTCACCACGATGCCGGCGCCCATCCCGAGGAGCAGGCGCTGGGCCGCCGCGCCGAGGTCGCCGCGCTTCCAGGCGAGGGTCTGCCCGAAGGGGACGAGGAGCAGGAGCGGCACCGCGAGGGGCAGGAAGGTGAGGTTGAAGAAGGGAGCGCCCACCGAGATCTTGTCCCCGGTGAGTGATTCGAGCACCAGCGGGTAGAGGGTGCCGACGAGGACGGTGGCGCAGGCGGCCGAGAGGAACAGGTTGTTCAGCACCAGCGCCCCCTCGCGGGAGATCGGGGCGAACAGGCCGCCCTGGCGCAGGGCGGGCGCCCGCCACGCGAACAGCGTGAGCGAGCCCCCGATGAACAGCACCAGGATGCCGAGGATGAAGGTGCCGCGGGCCGGGTCGGTCGCGAAGGTGTGGACCGAGGTCAGCACGCCGGAGCGCACCAGGAAGGTGCCGAGCAGCGACAGCGAGAAGGTCAGGATGGCGAGGAGCACGGTCCAGACCTTGAGCGCGTCGCGCTTCTCCATCACCACGGTGGAGTGGATGAGGGCGGTGCCCGCGAGCCAGGGCATCAGCGAGGCGTTCTCGACCGGATCCCAGAACCACCAGCCGCCCCAGCCGAGTTCGTAATAGGCCCAGTAGGAGCCCATCGCGATGCCGACCGTGAGGAAGCACCACGCGAGCAGCGTCCAGGGCCGCACGGCCCGCGCCCACACGGCATCGAGCCGCCCCTCGATCAGCGCCGCGATGGCGAAGGCGAAGGTGATCGAGAAGCCGACATAGCCGAGATAGAGCAGCGGCGGGTGGATCGCGAGACCCGGATCCTGGAGGATCGGGTTGAGGTCCCGGCCCTCGGCCGGAGCCGGGTTGAGCCGCGCGAAGGGGTTCGACGTGGTCAGGATGAACAGCAGGAACACGAAGGTGATCGTGGCCTGCACGCCGAGCGTGTTCGCCCGCAGGGCCGCTGGCACCGAATCCCGGGCGACGGCCACGATCGCGCCGAACAGGGCGAGGATCAGCACCCAGAGGAGCATCGAGCCCTCGTGGTTCCCCCAGACGCCCGAGATCTTGTAGATCAGCGGCTTGAGGGCGTGGGAGTTCTCGAACACGTTCTGGACCGAGAAGTCCGAGGTCACGTGCGCCCAGGTGAGGGCGCCGAACGCGAAGGCGATGCAGGCGAAGCTCGCGAGCGCTGCCGGCGCGGCGACGCCGCGCAGGATCGGGTCGTTGGCGCGTGCGGCCCAGAGCGGCATCACCGCCTGGGCGAGCGAGAGGGCGAGCGCGAGCGCGAGCGCGTAGTGACCAGCCTCGATCAGCAAGGTTTTGCCTCTTCCAGTCGCCGCGCGACCCGCTGCCGGCCCGCCCGTCGCGTTCTAAGCAGGTTTCGGAAAAGTGCCGTGCGGTTTTCCGTCACAAACCCGCGACACATCAGGACGCCGAGCAGGCTTGCCGACGCAAGCCAGCTTGGTCTGGTTGGATCGTCCCGCCACGACGATGTTTCGTCGCACGGACAAGCGGTCACTGCTGCCGAGTCGTTGGATTCCCGCCGCTCGCGGTCTGCGGCGCGGCGCCCTGGCCGCCCGGGTGCCGCGCGCCCTCCTGCCAGCGGCCCTGCTTCTTGAGGGCGTCGGCCACCTCGCGGGGCATGTAGGTCTCGTCGTGCTTGGCGAGCACCGTGTCGGCGCGGAAGACGCCGCCGGGCTCGAGCGCTCCCTCGGCGACGACGCCCTGTCCCTCGCGGAACAGGTCGGGCAGGAGGCCCTGATAGCGCACCGGCACGGTGGCGCCCGTATCCGTGACCGTGAAGGTCACGAGCCCGTCCGGCCCGCGCTTGACCGAGCCGTCCAGCACGAGGCCCCCGAGGCGGAAGCGCACGCCCGGCGCCACTGCCTCGCCGCGGGCGATCTCGCTCGGCGAGCGGAAGAACACGATCGTGCCGCGCATCGCCCACAGGACGAGGCCGAGCGCCACCGCGAGCACCGCCCCGCACACGCCGATGAGCACCAGCCGGCGCTGCTTGCGGGTCACGGGCGGATCTCCAGCCGGTCGGTGGGGGATGTCGGGGTCATGGGAGCGTCTCCCGGCTGCTTCTCACGCTGCGGCTTCCCGGCGGTTATACGCATCCCCCGCCGGGTCCCTTGATGTGTCACAGGGTCTTGTCGGAAACCTGCTTAGAGCGGCGCGCGATCACGGTGCAATCAGGCGCCGCTCTAGGTCTTTGATTTTACCGCATTTTCTGCGGCGAACCGGGATCCGCTTCGTCGGAAAATGCTCGAGACGGGCGGGCGGCCGGGCAAAACCCGCGGCGCCCTGCCACATCAGGGGGAGGCAAGGCCGATCTCGCGCGCGGCGGCCTCGACGGGGGCCGCCTTGTCGCCGAGGGCGGCGCGGGCCCGCGCCAGGGCCTCGGCGGCCTTGTCGCGCTCGCCCATCACCCCGTAGGAGCGCACCAGCCGGGTCCATTCCTCGGGCGTGCCGCCGCCCGCCGCGAGGCGCTGGTCGAGGCCCGCCACCATGCCGCGAATCGCCGTGCGCTGCTCGTCGGTCAGGCCCGGCCGGTCGGCGGGCGCGGGTGCCGGGAGCGTGCCGCCGAGGCGCTCGATCGATTCGCGCACCATGGACATCCAGGGCGCATCGGCCGGCGAGGATGCCGCGAGGTCCTTGTAGCGCGCGACGGCGAGGTCGCGGTCGCCGTCCTGCTCGGCGGCGCGGGCGAGGTAGAACAACGGCTTGACCGCGCCCGGCTCCGCCGCGCGGGCCTTCTCGAAGGCCTTGCGGGCCTTCTCCGGCACCATGCCGTCGCTCGCCGCGACCAGGGCCTCGCCATAATCGGAGAGCCGCGGGGTGGTATCGCCGAGGAGCCGCAGCGCCTGCTCGTAGGCCTTGACGGCGTCCTCCATGCGCCCGAGGCGGAGATAGACCGGGGCCAGCACCTCCCAGCCGCGCCCGTCCTCCGGATGCTGGGCGAGATGGGTCTCGATCTGGGCGATGCCGGCGGCGAGGTCGCGCCCCGTCCGGCCCGCGGCGGCGCGCTCCGCCTGGGGCTGGGCCGGCAGGCCCGGCGAGCCGTAGAGGCCGTAGACGATCAGCGCGACCAGCGGCACCGTCGAGAGGGCGAAGGCGGAGGCGGCGCGGCGGTGGCGCAGGGCCGGTTCGCCCACGCGCGGGGCGGTGGCGTCGCCCAGCGTGCGGCTCGCCCGCAGGAGCCGCCGGGCGGCCTCGGCCCGGGCGGCTTCCGCCTCCTGGGGGGCGAGCAGGCCCCGGCCCGCATCCCGTTCGATGTCGCGCAGCTGGTCCTCGTAGAACCCCGTCTCGGTCGCCAGCACCGAATCCGTGCTCCCGTCCGGCATCGCCGGCTGGGGGCGGCGCGAGAGCGGCCAGAGCAGCGCGAACACCGCCGCCCCGGTCATCAGCGCGAAGAGCAACCAGATCGCCATCATCCGATCCGTCTATCGCCCGGGCTCTACGGACACGATTGCGCGGCGCGGCGACACGGTGTCACGCGAGAGCGTCGCGCGTCGCGCATGGCTGGTCTGCCGCGCGGCGGCGCTGCATTGCGCAACATCTTGTGCGGTGCAACGTTGACGCCCGGTCGGGCCGCCGGGCGATCGCGCCGCCGCCCGACCCGATCCGTCCAGGAGCCCTTCTTCCGCATGCCAGACAGGCCGCCCCCGATTCTCCGCGGCGCCGGGGATGCGTCGCCCGCGCGCCATCCGGCCCTCGTCCTCCTGGCCCTCGCCATGGGCGGGTTCGCGATCGGCACGACCGAGTTCGCGGCGATGAGCCTGCTGCCCGCCTTCGCGCCGGATCTCGGCATCGACGCGGCGACCGCGAGCCACGTGATCAGCGCCTACGCCCTCGGCGTGGTGATCGGCGCGCCGATCATCGCGGTCCTGGCCGCCCGCATCGCCCGGCGCAGGCTCCTCGTCGGCCTGATGGTCCTCTTCGCCCTCGGCAACGGCCTCTCGGCGCTGGCGCCGGATTACCCGGCGATGCTGGTCTTCCGCTTCCTCGCCGGGCTGCCGCACGGGGCCTATTTCGGCGTCGCGGCCCTGGTCGCGGCCTCGCTGGTGCCGGTCGAGCGGCGCGCGCAGGCGGTGGCGCGGGTGCTCACCGGCCTCACGGTCGCGACGATCATCGGCGTGCCTCTCGCCAACGTGATCGGACAGGTGGCGGGCTGGCGCTGGAGCTTCGGCCTCGTCGCCGGGCTCGCCCTCCTCACCGCCGTGCTGGTGCGCTGGTTCGCGCCCCTCGGCCGGCCCGCGTCCGGCGCGAGCGCGCTGCGGGAACTCGGCGCCCTGCGGCGGGGCCAAGTCTGGCTGACCCTGGCGACCGGCGCCATCGGCTTCGGCGGGCTGTTCGCGGTCTACACCTATCTCGCCTCGACGCTGCTGACGGTGACGGGCGTCGGGCCCGGCACGGTCCCGTTCGTGCTCGGCCTGTTCGGCCTCGGCCTCACCATCGGCAACCTCGTCTGCGCCTGGGCGGCGGACCGGGCGCAGATGCCGGCCGCGGGCCTGACGCTCGCCGCGAGCGCGGCGGCGCTGGCGCTCTACCCGGCCGCCACGGGCAACCTGTGGACGCTCGCCCTGGTGGTGTTCCTGATCGGCTGCGGCGGCGGGCTCTCCACCATCCTGCAGACCCGCCTGATGGACGTCGCGGAGGATGCGCAGACCCTGGCCGCCGCGCTGAACCACTCGGCCTTCAACGTCGCCAACGCGCTCGGGCCCTGGCTGTCCGGCCTCGCCCTCGCGCACGGCTACGGCCTTCCGGCGACCGGCTGGGTCGGCACGGCGCTGGCGCTCGGCGGGCTCGCGATCTGGGCTCTGTCCTGCGCGCTCGACCGCGGCGGGCGGCCGCTGGTCGGCGCGGCGGCGGAGTAGGGCGAGTCGGGACCGGGCCGGCGCCTGGACGCCTCCAGACCCTCAGCACGAGGCCGTCGTGGGTCCCGGCCTCACGCCCGCGGGCTGGCGTCGCCGGGGATCTCCACCACCGCCCGCAGGCCCCCCAGGCTCGCCGCCTCCAGGCGCAGGCGCCCCCGGTAGAGCGTCGCGAGATCGGCGACGATCGAGAGCCCGAGGCCGGAGCCGGGCTTGGTCTCGTCGAGGCGCTGGCCCCGCTTGAGCACCGCCACGCGCGCCTCCGGCGGAAGGCCCGGGCCGTCATCCTCCACGGCGATGATCAGGTGGGGATATTCGCCCTTGCCGATCACCTCGGCCCGCACCGCCACCCGTCCGGCCGCCCATTTCGAGGCGTTGTCGACGAGGTTGCCGATCATCTCCTCGAAATCCTGCCGCTCGCCGCGGAAGCGCAGGCCCGGCGTGATCGCGGTCTCGTAGGCGATGGTCTTGTCCCGGTAGATCTTGCCGAAGGTGCGGATCAGCGCCGCGACCACCGGCTCCACGTCCGTGAAGGTGCCGAGCGTGCCGGCGAGCGCCGCCGCGCGGGCGCGGTCGAGGTGGTAGTTCACCTGATCGCGCATGATCGCGACCTGCTCGCGGATCTTCACGGCCAGCTCGCTCGACGCGTCGACGGCGTCGACCTCGTTGACGATGACGCTGAGGGGCGTCTTGAGCGCGTGGGCGAGGTTGCCGACCTGGGTGCGGGCGCGCTCCAGGATCTCGCGGTTGGTCTCGATCAGGAGGTTCACCTCGCCCGCGAGCGGCGCGATGTCGTGCGGGTAGTCGCCCGAGATCCGGTCAGCCTCGCCCCGGCGGATGGTCCCGAGGGCCGCCCGGAGCTTGTTGAGCGGCGCGAGGCCGAAGCGGATCTGGAGCAGCGTCGTCAGCCCGAGCGACAGGCCGAGCATCGAGAAGGTGGTGGTGAGCGCCACGGTGAAGCGGCGCATGTCGGATTCGATCTCGTCCGAGGGGCCGGCCACGCGGACGAGGTAGCGCCCCTCCTCGCCGAGATCGACGGTGCGTTCGATGATGCGCAGGGGGCGCTCGTCCTGGGCGCGGCCGTAGCCCTTGCGAAGCTGCCCGGCCCCGGCCTCGCCCACCGCGTTGTCGGGGGGCGGCAGCGGCACGCCGACGAGGGAGCGGGAGGTGCGCAGGTCGCGCGGCTTGGCGTTGGGGCGCCCCACCTGCCAGTACCAGCCGGAGAGCGGCAGGTCGAAGCGCGGATCGCCGAGCGCCCCGAAGGCCTTGCCCTCCGCATCCCCCGGCGAGACGAGGTTCGTCGCGAGGTCGTTGGCGTAGACGATGAGGCGGCTGTCGAAGGCGCGCTCGGTGGTCTCCCGGTAGAGGGCCGAGAGGATCAGCCCCGCGATCAGCAGGATCAGCGCGCTCGACAGCAGGGCCGAGACGGCGAGGCGGACCGAGATCCGGCGGCGGCGCCAGGAGCGCCAGAGATTCGGGCGGCTCGGCGCCGCGACCGCGGTCTCCGGGCCGACGCTCCCCGCGACGCCGCGGGCGGGCGCCGTCATGGCGCGCCGGAGCCGGCGCCGGGATCGATCAGGTAGCCGAGGCCGCGCACGGTCTGGATCAGGTCCACGGCGAGCTTCTTGCGCAGGCGGCCGACGAAGACCTCGATGGTGTTCGAGTCGCGGTCGAAATCCTGGTCGTAGAGGTGCTCGGTGAGTTCCGCCCGGGAGACCACGCGGCCGGTATGGTGCATCAGGTAGGAGAGCAGCCGGTACTCGTGCGAGGTGAGCTTGACCGGGCTGCCATCCACGAAGACGCGGCCCGAGCGCGTGTCGAGGGTCACCGGCCCGGCGCTGATCTGGCTCGACGCGTGGCCCGCGGCGCGGCGCAGGATGGCCCGCACCCGGGCGAGCAGCTCCTCCATGTGGAAGGGCTTGGTGACGTAGTCGTCGGCTCCCGCATCGAAGCCGTTGACCTTGTCGCTCCAGCGGTCGCGCGCGGTGAGGATGATGACCGGCGTCTTCACCTGCGCCCGGCGCCAGCCGGACAGCACCGTCACCCCGTCCTGCTTCGGCAGGCCCATGTCGAGGATGATGCAGTCGTAGGGCTCGGTCTCGCCCAGATAGGCGCCTTCCTCGCCGTCGAACGCCTTGTCGACGGCGTAGCCGGCCTGTTCGAGGGCGGTGACGACCTGACGGTTGAGATCCCGGTCATCCTCGATGACGAGCAGACGCACGACGAGCCTCTTCTCTCGGGCATGTCCCGGCACGGACCCCGTCCGTCGCGGAAAATGCGGGACAAATCAATAGGCTGGAGCCCAACCCGTTTCAACCGGAACCGCCCGGTCCCGCCTCATCCTCGTCCTGCGATCAGCATCGCCCGGTCCTTACCATTGTCCGGCGACTTGGCCCGAGCGGGCATCGACCACGACGTGGACGAACTGCCCGTCCCGCCGCAGGGCCGTGAGCATGTAGACCAGCGCCTCGTTGCGGCGGCAGAGATTGGCCCGCACGATATCTGCCCGCGGCACCGCCGCCTGGGCCGCGCGGATGGCCGCGACCGGCTCCACCACGCGCTTCTCGGCCACCGCCTCGCGCAGGTCGCCCGGGGAGAGACAGCTCTGCGCCGTCTGCGACAGGCGCAGCGCCGGCGCGGGGGCCGCCACCGTCGCCGTCTCCGCCGCATCCTGCGCAAGAGCGCCCTCGGCGAGCGCGTACCATCCCATCGCTCCGATGAGGCCGGCGGCTCCGAGAGATAGGATGAGGGCGGCGTGACGCATGCCCGGACCATCGGGCGGGGGCACTGAATGCGGCCTGAATGAGGTGTTCGGGGAACGGAGGAGCCACGGCAAGGCTTTTCCTGCGGGGCCGGGCCGGCCGCGCGGATCATGGTTAGCGATTGGTCAACGGCTTGCGCCGAGGGTCGGCACAGCGGGCAGGGGGAGCGCATGGGAGCGGGGCGACGTCATCTCGGGACGGGGGGAGCGGCCCTGCTGGCGGTCCTCGCGGCCCCTGCCGCCGCGCCCGCCGCCCGGGCGCAGGACGCCGACCAGCCCCTGATGCTGCGCATCGTCCCGCGCGGTACGCCTCCCGTCGAGCCGGACGGCGCGGATGACGGCGAGGCGATGCGCCGCGCCATCGCCGCCCGGGAAGCGTTCGAGGCGCGGATCACCGCCCGGGCGCGGCGGGCGATCGCCTCCGTCTGCACCGGCTGCCTCGCCCCCGAGCCCGTGGCCGCCACGGCATCCCTCCCGCAGCCTTGACCGCCGGTCCCGCAGGATCGAGACCGTCGCCCTGACGATGGGCGGGGATGGGGCGTGATGGGAACGAGCCGTGCGGTGAGAGGCCCGGTGGCCGTGCGGCGCGCCGTTGCGGGGACGCTGGCAGCCCTGTTCCTGGCGGCCGGCCCGCAGCCGGCGCGGGCCGTCATGGGCGGCCGCGACGCCCCGGCGGACGGGCTCGCCCGCGCATCGGTCATGGTGCTGTCGTCGCGCGGCGGCGTGTGCAGCGGCATCGTCCTTGCCCCCCAGCTGATCCTCACCGCCGGCCATTGCGCCGCCGGGTCGGCGGAGCACCGGGTGCATTTTCGCGGCGAATCCGGGGAGCCCGTCCTGCTGGCCCTCGCCGGGAGCGCCGTGCATCCGGGCTACGATGCGGGCGCGGTGGCGGGCCGCCGCCGCTCGATCGACCTCGCCCTGCTGCGCGTCGCCGAGCCGTTGCCGCAGCGCTTCACGGCGGCGGCGCTCGCCGCGACGGCGCCGCACGCCGGAGCCGTGCTCACTCTCGGCGGCTACGGTCTCGCCCGGCCGGGGGATCCGCGCAGCAGCGGCACCTTCCGGACGGCGTCGCTGCCGGTCATCGAGCCCTACGGCCAGAGCCGCATCCTGGTCTGGCTCAAGGAGGCGGGCGGGGCGGCCGGGGCCTGCGAGGGTGATTCGGGCGGGCCCATCGCCGAGGGCGCGCAGGTCGTCGCCGTCACCAGCTGGGCCAGCGGCGCGAAGGGCTGCGGCGGAATCTCCCAGGGCGTGCTCGTCGGGCCACAGCGGGCCTGGATCGACCGCATCGCCGCCGGGTGGGGCGCGGCCGTCCGCTGGGAATGAGCCGGCCGGCAACCGCCGGAACGACGGGCCGGTCGATCCGATCACGCATCTGTTGACCCGGCGGCGCGATTGCTTCGGAACCGGCCGGGCGATGCGAGACTTCCCTTGTCGAGCGTGGCCGGAGGCCCCACAGTTCATCGCATGCGCTTCGTATCTGCCCGCCTGAACTCCTGTCTCGCCGTCGCGGCGCTCGGTTTGTCCTTCGCCGGATGGCCGGGCGGGGCGGGCGCCGTCGTTCTCGGGGAGATTTCCCGTGATCCCAACGGCCTGCGCAGCTCCGTCGTGCGCATCGAGAGCACGTCCGGCGAGATGTGCTCCGGCTCGCTCATCGGTCAGGACCTCGTCCTGACCGCCGCGCATTGCGTGATGCACAAGGCCGGCTACTGGGTCGTGGTCACCGACCGCAACTTCCGCCAGCGGCGTCTGCGCGCGGTCGCGGCGGCGATGCATCCGGACTTCGTCGCCGGCACCACGCCGGAGGATCAGCCCGGCACCGACCTCGCCATCCTCAAGCTCAGCGAGCGGCTCGGGCCCGACTTCCAGCCCCTCAGCACGCGGGGCGGCGGCGGGATCTCGGCCGGGGACGGCGTGGCGATCGCGGGCTACGGCGTCGTGGCAGAGAACCGGCGGAGCACCGCCCGCGTGCTGCGTCAGGCGCGTCTCGTCTCCCTCGGCGAGCTTCAGGTCGCCAATACGGTGACCGTGGTGGCGGACCGGCGCAGCCTCGCGGAGACCGCGGGGGCGGGAGCCTGCCTCGGCGATTCCGGCGGCCCGATCCTGAAGGGCGGTCCCGGCGGCTACCAGCTCGTCGGGGTGGTGAGCTGGTCGAGCGGCGCCGCCCAGCAGGGGCGCGTGCGCACCGCCTGCGGCGGCTTCACCGCCGTGACGCCGATCGCGGGCCACACCGACTGGATCGCCGCCCGGGCCGACGATCTCTCCCGCTACCAAGCCGGCGAACCCGCCCCGGCGCGCGTGGTGCGCGGCAACCCGGCGGATTGGACCGGCGGCCGCTGATCCGCTCCGCCGCGGCAGGGATCGGCGAGCGGAGTGCCGAAGCCATCACGGACGCGATCGCCCCGCGCGGGTACGCGGCAAGCTTGACGGTGGGAAAATCCCGGTCGTATCGGGTGATCCCCTTCGGAGGTCCCATGACCAACGCCGTCCTCCTCGTCGCCCGCATCCTCGTCGTGGCGCTCTTCCTCTGGTCCGGCTTCGGCAAGCTGATGAATCCCGGCGGCGTCACCGGCGCCATCGCGGCCAAGGGCCTGCCGGCCGCGCAGATCCTCGCCTACCTGACCATCGCGGCCGAACTCGGCCTCGGCCTTCTCATCGCGGCCGGCCTCTATGCCCGCGCCGCCGCCGTGGCGCTCGCCGCCTTCACGGCCATGACCATCGTCTTCTTCCACAATTTCTGGACGATGACCGGCGACGCGGTGCGCATGAACCAGATCCAGGCGCTGAAGAACGTCTCGATCATCGGTGCGTTGCTGATCATCGCGGCGGTCGGTCCCGGCCGTTTCGCGGTCAACCAGCGATAAGCGTCGCGGAGCCGGAACGGCCCCGCGGTCAGCACGTTGACCGCGCTCTCAGGGAGAGATTCGTCAGGGCGGGCACAGCGCACATGGCCGCAGACACATCCTCGGCCGGAGAGGCAGGTTCGTCCTCCGGCGTCAGCGCGGCCTTCCGTCTCTTCGCCGACGGAGCGCCGCTGCTGATCTGGCGCACCGATCCGCAGGCGCGCTGCATCTACGTCAATCCGGCCTGGCTCGCCTTCCGCGGGCGGCCCGCCGCCGACGAACTCGGCGCGGGCTGGAAGGAGGGGATCCATCCCGAGGACCGCGAGGCGCACGAGACGGTCCTCACGACGGCCCATGCCGACCGCGGCAGCTTCACGGCGGAGTACCGCCTGCGCCGCCACGACGGCGATTTCCGCTGGGTGCTGGGGCAGGGCAGCCCGCTCTTCGAGGGCGGGAGCTTCCAGGGCTATTGCGGCTCCTGCTTCGACATCACCGACCGCCGCCGGGCCGAGGAGCATGCCGCCCACGCCGCCGCCGAGAAGGAGGCGCTGCTGGCGGAAGTCTATCACCGCGTCCGCAACAACCTGCAGGTGATGGTCAGCCTGATCGGCCTCTACGGCCGGGCGGCGCCGCGGGAATGCCGGCCCTCCTTCGACGCGCTGGGGCAGCGCGTGCGGGCGATCGCCCTCGTCCAGCACCACCTGCACGAGGCGCCGGCCATCGCCAGCATCGACCTGGTGGACTACGTCCAGCGGCTCGGGCGCGGGCTCTCGCAGCTGCGCCGCGCCGGGCGCATCGTCGTCGACGTCGCCGCCGAGCGCACCGCCCTCCTGCCCCCCCGCACCGCGAACGCGCTGGGAATGATCCTCGCGGAGGTGATCGCCGAGGGCCTCGACGCCACGCCCGAGACGGTGAGCTGCTTCACCTCCGTGCTCATCCCCGCCGGCGCGCCGGACGAGCCGGTGCGGGTGCGCATCGTCGGGGGCGGAATCGGGGTCGCCACCGCCGCCGCCTCGCCGCCGAAGCTCGGGCCCCGGCTGATCGCCGCCTATGCGGGGCAGGCCGAGATCACGACGACCGGCGATGCGACGCCGGAATCCCCCCTCGAGCTTCTGCTCCCCGCCGCCGGCTGAGGCGCGGCTGGCGCCGCGGCGCCGCCGTGCCTATATGCCGGCCATCACCGCGAGCCCCTATCCCGCAAGCCCCGTCGAGCCATGCTGCCGCCCATCGCCGAGATCGTGGACAATTTCGCGTTCCTTGAGGAATGGGAGGACCGCCACCACTACCTGATGGAACTCGGCCGCAAGCTGCCCCCGCTGCCGGACGAGGCCCGCACCGAGGCCAACAAGGTGCGCGGCTGCGTGAGCCAAGTCTGGCTGGAGACGCAGGTCGACCGGGCCGGGGGGGCGCCGCGCCTGCATTTCCGCGGGGACAGCGACGCGCACATCACCAAGGGCGTGGTCGCGGTGCTCATCGCCTTCTTCGACGGGCGGACGGCGCAGGAGGCGGCGAGCGCCGACGCGCTCGGCCTGTTCCAGCAGCTCGGCCTCTCCGAGCACCTCACCGCCCAGCGCTCGAACGGCGCGCGCGCGATGATGGACCGGATCCGCTCCGACGCCGCCCGGGTGGCGCAGGCGGCTTGAGCAGGTTCCACGACGGCGACCACCGGTTCTGCGATGACAACCTGCGACATATCAAAACCCAAGCGGACGAAGCGGTGGCCTGCCGGCGCAAATCCGCCGAGGGTCACGCCGTCGCACGCCTTGCTCCGCGCGGGCTGGGGCGGCACATGGCGGGGATCGTGATCGATCCGGTGGCCCGCATGACCTCGTCCCTTCGACCGACCCTCCCGGCGCCCACGGCGGAGGCCCGCCCGCACAGCTTCTCCCTGCACGGCCGGACGGTCGTCGACCCCTATGCGTGGCTGAAGGCCGAGAACTGGCGCGACGTGCTCAAGGACCCCTCGGCGCTGCCGGCCGATATCCGCGCCTATCTGGAGGCCGAGAACGCCTATGCGGAGGCGGCCCTCGCCGGGACCGCAGCGCTCCGCAAGACCCTCGTTGCCGAGATGCGCGCCCGCATCCGCGAGGATGACGGCAGCGTGCCCGACCTGGACGGACCCTTCGCCTACTACACGCGCCACCGCGAGGGCGGTCAGCACCCGCTCGTCTGCCGCCGCCCGGCGGCGGGCATTACCTCCCTGCCGGTGGACCGGCTCGCCGGGGAGGGCGAGGAGATCCTGATCGACGGCGACCGCGAGGGCGAGGGCCACGCCTTCTTCGACCTCGCGGACGCGGTCCATTCGGACGATCACGCGCTGCTCGCCTGGAGCGCCGACACCAAGGGCTCCGAACTCTACACGATCCGGGTCCGCGACCTCGCCACCGGCCGCGACCGGGAGGACGCGATCATCGCCACCACCGGCGACGCGGTCTGGAGCGCGGACGGCCGCGCCTTCTGGTACGTCGCCGTCGACGAGAACCACCGTCCGGCCAAGGTGATGCTCCATCGCCTGGGCGCCCCGCAGAGCGAGGACGAGACCGTCTACGAGGAGGCGGATTCCGGCTTCTTCGTGGGGATCGACCGGACGCGATCCGGGGCCTTCCTCACCATCACGGCGAACGACCACGAATCCTCGGAGGTCCACCTCATCGACCGGGCCCGACCCGGCATCGCCTACCGGACGGTGGAACCGCGCACGGAGAAGCTGATCTACTCGGTGGAGCACCGGGGCGACGAACTCTTCATCCTCACCAACGCGGACGGGGCGGAGGACTTCAAGATCGCGGTGGCCCCGCTCCACGATCCCGCCCGCGCGAATTGGCGCGATCTCGTCCCCTACCGGCAGGGCGTGATGATCCGCTTCCAGCACGTGCTGGCGGATCACCTCGTGCGCCTGGAACTGGAGAATGCCCGGCCGCGCCTGATCGTGCGCGAGGCGTCGAGCGGCGAGGAGCACGCGGTCGCCTTCGCGGAGGAGGCCTACTCCCTCGGCCTGCTGCCGGGTCACGCCTACGACACCCGGGAAATCCGCTTCGTCTACTCGTCGCTGACCACGCCGGCCGAGACCTACGACTACGATTGCGTCAGCCGCACCCGCACCCTGCGCAAGCGCCAGGAGGTGCCGAGCGGCCACGATCCGGCGGCCTACGTCACCCGCCGCCTGTTCGCGACGGCGCCGGACGGGGAGAGCGTGCCGATCTCGCTGTTCCACCGCCGCGACTGCCCCCTCGACGGCAGCGCGCCGCTGCTGCTCTACGGCTACGGCTCCTACGGCTCGCTGATGTCGGCGAGCTTCCGCACCAACCCGCTCTCGCTCGTGGATCGCGGCTTCGTCTACGCCATCGCGCATGTCCGCGGCGGCACCGAGAAGGGCTGGCGCTGGTATCTCGACGGCAAGCGCGAGAAGAAGCCGAACACCTTCTCGGATTTCGTCGCCTGCGCCCGGGCCCTGATCGCGGCGCGCTACACCGCCGCGGGCCGCATCGTGGCGCATGGCGGCAGCGCGGGCGGCATGCTGATGGGGGCGGTCGCCAACCTCGCGCCGGAACTCTTCGCCGGCATCGTCGCGGATGTGCCCTTCGTCGACGTGCTCAACACGATGCTCGACGGCGACCTGCCGCTCACCCCGCCGGAATGGCCCGAATGGGGCAATCCCGGCGCCGACCGGCAGGCCTTCGAGACCATTCTGTCCTACTCGCCCTACGACAATCTCCGGGCGACCGCCTATCCGGCGATCCTGGCGCTCGGCGGCCTCACCGATCCGCGCGTGACCTACTGGGAGCCCGCCAAGTGGGTGGCGCGGCTGCGCACCACCATGACGGGCGGCGGTCCGGTGCTCCTGCGCATCAACATGGAGGCGGGCCACGGCGGCGCGGCCGGCCGCTTCGACCGGCTGGAGGAGGTGGCGCTGATCTACGCCTTCGCGCTTGCGGCGGTGGGCCGGGCCGGCGAGGGGAGCTGAGGCGGCGCCCGTCCCGGGCGTTCACGGCGCTCCGCAAGCGTCCGCCTGGACCCGGCTTCGGAGCCCGCGGCGCCTCCCGTCAGGGATCGCCGCGGCCGGCCGGACCCGAGGGCCGCTGCGCCGCATTTGACGGGCGCGCGGCCCTGGACCACGATCGTGGTCCGGTCAAGCCTCCCGGAATCGATCACGGAGTGAGCGCCGCCGTGGGATCGCCCGTCGTTCGGACCTCCGTGAATCATGGAAGCGGTGGCCGCGGGAAGCCGGGGGCCGCCGCGCCCGACTTCGTGTTCATGCTCACGCGCCACGACCGGACGGTTCCGGATGCGGCGGACCGCGTGGCCGAGGTGCTCGCCGCCGGCATCCGCCACATCGGCTTCAAGGATGTCGGCCTGCCGTTCGAGGCGCTCCGGGGCCTCGCGGCCGCGATCCGCGCAGGCGGCGCGACCGTCGTCCTCGAGGTGGTGAGCCTCGATGCGGCGAGCGAGGCGGCCTCGGCGCGGGCGGCGCTGGCCCTTGGGATCGATGTCCTGATGGGCGGCACGCGCCCGCAGCTCGTGCTACCGGTCATCGCGGGAACGCCGATCCGCTACTATCCCTTCCCGGGCCGGGTCGTCGGGCATCCGAGCCGCCTGGACGGAAGCGCCGAGGACATCGTGGCGAGTGCCGGACGTCTCGCCGCGATGGACGGGGTGCACGGCCTCGATCTCCTGGCCTACCGCTTTGCCGGCGACGTGCCGAGCCTGATCGCGCGGGTCTGCGCGGGCGTGAGCAAGCCCGTGGTGGTCGCGGGCTCGATCGACCGGGCCGAGCGGATCGCGGCCGTCGTGACCGGGGGCGCGGCCGGGTTCACGATCGGCACCGCCGCCCTCGACGGCGTGTTTCCGGCCGCGGCACCCGGGCTTCCGGCCCAGCTCGCCGCCGTGAAGACCCTGCTCGCCGAGGCCGCGGCCCGCCACGCGAGGCCCGGGCGTTGAAGCGAGCCCGCCCTCTCGGCCGCCATCACGCCAACTCGACGCAGAATACCTCTCGGTAGGCGCGCCGCCCCTCCGGCGTGACGGCGAGCGCCCGGGAATCCGCATGTCGGCGAATCCAGCCCTGGGCGAGGCCGTGCGTGCAGAGGGCGGCGCCGAGGCGGCCGGCGAGGTGGGGCCGGCGCTCGCTCCAATCGAGGCAGGGCCGGCAGAGGGGCACGGCGCGTCGGCCCTGGGACGGCGCCGACAGGTCGAGGCCGATGGCGTCGAGCCGCGCCAGCCCCTCCGGCGTGACGAGGCCGGCCTCGTCGCCGATCTCGATCCAGCCCTGCGCGCCGAGCGCATCGGCGAGGGCGACGCCGAGCCGGCCGGCGATGTGGTCGTAGCAGGTGCGGGCGAGGCGCATCCGCTCGTCCCGCGGCCCGGTGCGGGGCACCGGCGCCACGCTGCCGGCGACCTGCATCAGGCTTTCCAGCAGGCGCGCCACCGCGGGCGCGGCGATGCGGTGATAGCGGTGGCGGCCCTGGCGCGCGACCGCGAGCAGGCCCGCAGCGGTGAGCTGCGCGAGGTGGCCGCTCGCGGTCTGCGGCGCGATGCCCGCCGCGGCGGCGAGTTCCCCGGCCGTGAGGGCGCGCCCGTCCATGAGCGCCTGCATCATCGCGACCCGGGCGGAATCGCCGATGAGCGCGCCGATTTCCGCGACCGATGCCGTCGTCACCATGGAGCCGTCCTCCCGCCCCGGAGGTAGCACGGCCCGTGCGCCGATGGTTCGGCCGCCGCCGAAGCATCGGGGGGCCGGGGACGGGCAGGGTCGGCTCATGACCGACCTCGCCCTGTCCCGCCCGACTCCACGGGCCCACCGCCGGATGAGTCGCCTCGCCGCGCTTCTCGCGCGCTGGCTGCGCAACCATCGCACGCGGCTCGACCTGCGTGATCTGCCGCCGCATCTCCTCGCGGATATCGGCCTCAGCGAGGACGAGTGGCGGGCGGAATGCGGCCGGGCGTTCTGGCGCGAGGCGAGGCGGTGGCCGGATGCCGCCGCCCCGCCCGGTCTCAGAACCTGTAGGTGAAGCTGCCCTTGACGGCGTGGTCCTCGGCCCGCGTGCCGACCTGACCCGTGTAGGACACGCCCAAGGTCGTGCTGCTCGACACCTGCAGGTCCAGACCGGCCTGCGCCACCAGCGCGTCCCGGCTGATCGGCAGGCCCGCCGTCACGAAGCTCGGACCCGTCCCGAACGCCACCAGCGCCGTCGGGATCACGTCCCCGAACGCCCGCCGGTAGCCCACCAGCCCGTGCAGCGACACCGGCGCCCCGAACCCGAGATCCAGGCTCGTCTGACCCCGCACGCCCGCCGTGAAGGTCGGGGTCTCCGCCAGCCGCGAGGCCCCCGACAGCGCCGCCACCCCGCCGGTCTCCGCGAAGCGGTCCCGGTCGATCCCCACATACGCCCCGCCCACGAACGGCTCGAGATACGTCGGCAGCGCCAGCGGATCCTTGCTCGGCGTGCCGAGCACGATCCGGTAGCCGATCTCGCCGAAGCCCTGCAGCGTCGAGCCGCCGTAGCGCGCGCTCTCGGTCTCGGCCACGCCCGGAGCACTCACCGTGCGCCGCAGCCGCAGGCTGTTGCCCGCGTAGACCGCCCCGAGCCGCAGCGAGAGCGGACCGACCGCGGTGCCGCCATAGACCCCGCCGAACCCGCTCTCGATCGTGCCGGTCTGCAGCCGGCCCGCCGTGTCGAGGCTGGTCGTGGTGTAGCCGCCCGCCACGCCGAGCGTGATGCCGTTCTCCAGCCGCACGTCGCCGCCGAGCACGAAGCCCGCGGTGTCGCGGTCGAGGCTGGCGGCGTTGCCGTCGCTGCGGGTGCGGCCGAAGGCACCGAAGCCCTGGCCCCAGAGAGCGAAGACCTGCGGGTCGAGCACCCGCACCGGCACCGGCTTGGCGCGGCCGGGCAGGTCGGCGGTGTAGGTGGCCGGCAGGCTGCCGTAGTCGCGCCCGCCGCTGGCGCCCCAGCGCAGGCGGTCGAGGATGGCCTCGCGCACGAAGAAGGCGGTCTCGTAGGCGGCCGAGACGCTGCTGGCGTGGATGTCGCCGGTGGTGGCCTGGAAGGCGGCGACGGCCTCCGGGGTGGTCAGGCCGATGGTGCGGTCGTAGATCGCGCCGCTGCCGGCGGCCTGGATGGCGGTGGCGACCGCGGCCTGGTTGCGGGACTGGGCGATGGTGGCGAAGGGGATGTCGTTGCGGGTCAGCGTCAGGTCGACCTCGCCGGCCTGGTAGCGCAGGGTGGGGGTGAGGAAGGCGAGGTTGGAGCTGACGCTGTCGAAGCGCCCGCTGACGCCGCCTGCGGCGGTGAGGATCGGGTAGAGGGTGCGGGGCTGGTAGCTGCCGTTCTGGGCGACCACCTGGACGGTGCCGCCGGCGAGGGTGGCGGAGCCGGAGGCGGCGAGGCGGTCGGCCTGGCCGGCGGCGTTGGCCTCGACCTGGACGGTCGAGCCGGCCGCGAAGCTGACGTTGCCGGCGACAGTGAGGGTGCCGATGGAGTTGCCGGGGGCGACGGTGGCGCCGCTCTGGGCGATGACGCCGCCGACCGTGCCGGTGCCGCCGAGGAACGCGCCCGACGCCACGGTGACCACCGATCCGGCCAGCGAGCCGTTCACCACGAGGCCGCCCGCCGCGACGCCGGTCGGGCCGGTCAGCGTGCTCTGGCCGGTGAGGATGAGATTGCCCCGGTTGATCTTGGTCAGGGTGCCGGTCCCCGCGATGGCATTCGCCATCGTCCCGTCGATCGACTGGTCGATGATCAGGGCGGCGTTGTCGGTGATGGTGCCGCTGCCGAAGGCGAGGGCGTGGCCGATCAGGGTGCCGCCGGCGATAGTTGTGCCGCCCGCATAGGTGTTGGCGCCGGTTAGCACCAGGGTACCGCTGCCCGCCTTCACCAGCCCGCCATTGCCGCCGATGTCGTTGCGCCAAGTGTCGAAGGCCGAGAATCCGCCCTTGGCGGCCTCCATCGTCACCGTCACGGTGCCGGAGAGAGAGCCGTAGCCGTCGGCCGCCGCGAACAGGTTGAGCCGGTCGTAGCCGAGCCCGTTGTCGAGCAGGCCGCCCGAGGCCAGTTCGGTGCTGGCGAGCACGTCGCGGCGCTGCGCCGCGCTGAGATAGGGGAAGCGGGTCTCCAGCAGCACTTCGGCCCCGGTTGGCACCACCGGCGCCAGATCCGTCGGGCCGACCGGCGCGAAGCCGTAGGTCAGCCGCGCCGTGTAGTCCGCCTTGTTGCGGGCGTAGTCGGAGAAGCGGTCGGTGGCGGTGTCGACCGCCGCGTGGGCGCAGACCGACAGCAGGCCGCCGCAGCTCTGGGTCAGATAGCTCTGCGCCTGGGCCAGGGCATCGACCCGCAGGGAGGCGCTCGCCGGATCGTTGAAGTAGCGGATCGCCGTGAAGGTGGCGAGCACGCGGGCGCCCATCACGTCGAGGGGCGAGTGCATGCCCGCGACGACGCGGTTATCGCCGAGTTCGCTCGCGCGAGTCAGCAACTCTTGGAAGCGCTGCGGCACGGCCTGGGCCAGGGCGAGGGCGGTCAGGACGGCGGCGTTGGTGTGGCCGCTCGGGAAGCCGCCGTCGCTCGACGGGTTCGTGCCCTTCGCCGGCACCAGCGAGGGCACCACCACGAAGTCGAGGCTCTGGCCGTTCAGCGTCTGCCGCCAGGGCCGGGGATAGTTGTAGAAGTTTTTCGCGGGCGTGGTCGAGGCGTTGGCGTTGCGCAGGCCGTTCACGAGGTCCACGACCTTGCCGAGGGCGGAGCCCGAGACGCCGATGCCGGTGCCCTGATCGTCGTACTTCACGGTCGACGTCGTGGCATCGAAGACCGGGATCGTGGTGGTGGCGCCGGCGCCGGTCTTGAAGGCGCCGGTCAGCGGCCCGAGCCCGTCGATGACCCCGTAGCTCTGGTTGCGCCGGTCGTCGTAATAGGCCGCGATCTCCTGATCACGGGTGCGCGCCCGCGCCTTGTCGACCACGATCTGAAGGTTGCGCTGCAGGATCGGCGCGCCGAGCGTCGTGGGCGTGCCCGTGTCCCAGGTCTTCCCCGTCGTCCAGAGCCGGCTGAAGCCCGATAGGACGTTGACGTTGTTGGTCGTGTCGGTGCCGGACGACTGGGCCAGAGCGGCCCCGGCGGGCACCAGACCGGACGTGGTCAGGAGAAGGGCGGTCAGCAGCTTGTTCACGATCGTTCCCAGCAAAGTCTCCGGCGCGCCTCTCGGCGCCGCCTGCCGCGGATGGTCCGCGCTGGGGATCGGCTAGCTTGGCCGTTTAACGGTCGCGTGACGAAGCGTCGGCAACGAGAAAGGAATCGGATATGCTCGGACATGCAGGGCGTGATGTGTCCCTGCGGCGACGATCACGCAATAGATCTTCCGCCGGCAATCGGATTTCGTAGAAGCATCGGACGATCGATCCCGGATAACCCGAGCGGCGCGCCTCTCCTCACCCGCCAAGGCCCATCATGTCCGCACAGGAGAGGACGAGAGCGAAAGAACGGCAGCTTCCGGACGCGGGCGGTTCCCCTCTCCGACTCGGGCGAGGGGAACCCGCTCCAGCTTGCCTCCGCTGACCGCCTTCGGAGGGCCGCGCGGCGAGGGGGATCAGGCCCCCTCGGCCTCCTCCTCGCCCTCGATATGCTCGACGGAGACCACCTTCTCGTCCTTGGCGGTGTTGAACACCGTCACGCCCTGGGAGGCGCGGCCGACGATGCGGATGTCGTCCACGGGCACGCGGATGAGCTGGCCGCCATTGGTCACCAGCATGATCTGGTCGCTGGTCTCGACCGGGAAGGAGGCCACGAGGCTGCCGTTGCGGGCGTTCACCTCCATGGCCTTGATGCCCTTTCCGCCGCGTCCGGAGATCCGGTACTCGAAGGACGAGGTGCGCTTGCCGAAGCCGCGCTCGGAGAGCGTCAGCACGAACTGCTCGGCCGCGCCCATGGCGATGTAGCGCTCCTGATCGAGGTCGATCGAGGCCGCGGTCTCCTCGGCATCCGCCTCCGGGGCGGCCGGCATCTCGATGGCCTCGCCGGTGGCGCGGCGGTCGGCATTGGCCCGCCGCAGATAGGCCTGCCGCTCCTCGGGCGTCGCCTCGAAGTGGCGCAGGATCGTCATCGAGATGACCCGGTCGCCCGCGGCGAGGTTGATGCCGCGCACCCCGGTCGAGTCGCGCCCCTTGAACACGCGCACGTCGGTGGTGGGGAAGCGGATGCACTGGCCCGCTGCCGTGGTGAGCAGGACGTCGTCGGCTTCCGTGCAGATCTCGACATGGACGATGTGGTCGCCCTCGTCGAGCTTCATGGCGATCTTGCCGTTGCGGTTCACCTGCACGAAGTCGGAGAGCTTGTTGCGCCGGACGTTGCCGCTCGCGGTGGCGAACATCACATCGAGCGTCTCCCAGGAGGCCTCGTCCTCCGGCAGCGGCATGATGGTGGTGATGCGCTCGCCCGTCTGGTCGAGGGGCAGGATGTTCACCAGCGCCTTGCCGCGGGCATTGGGCGCCGCCAGGGGAAGCCGCCAGACCTTCTCCTTGTAGGCCTGACCCTGCGAGGAGAAGAACAGCACCGGCGTGTGGGTGTTGGCCACGAACAGGCGGGTGACGAAATCCTCGTCGCGGGTCGCCATGCCGGAGCGGCCCTTGCCGCCGCGGCGCTGCGCCCGGTAGGTCGAGAGCGGCACGCGCTTGATGTAGCCGGCATGGGACACGGTCACGACCATGTCCTCGCGCTGGATCAGGTCCTCGTCCTCGACGTTCGAGTCCCAGTCCTGGATCTCGGTCTTGCGCGGCGTCGCGTATTCGGCCCGGACCTCGGCGAGTTCCGTCTTGACGATGCCGAGGATGCGGGCGCGGGAGCGCAGGATGTCGAGGTAGTCGGCGATCTCGTCGGCCAGCTGCTTCAGCTCGTCCCCGACCTCGTCGCGGCCGAGTGCGGTGAGGCGCTGGAGCCGCAGGTCGAGGATCGCGCGGGCCTGCGCGTCCGACAGGCGGTAGGTCCCGTCATCGGCGACGCGGTGGCGCGGATCGTCCACGAGGGCGATCAGCGGCGCGATGTCGGTCGCCGGCCAGTCGCGGCTCATCAGGGCCTCGCGGGCGCTGTTCGGATCCGGCGAGGTGCGGATCAGCCGGATCACCTCGTCGATGTTGGCGACCGCGATGGCGAGGCCGCACAGCACGTGGGCGCGCTCGCGGGCCTTGCGCAGCAGGAACTTGGTGCGCCGGGAGACGACCTCCTCGCGGAAGTCGATGAAGGCCTGGAGCAGGTCCTTGAGGTTGAGAAGCTCCGGCCGGCCGCCGTTCAGCGCCACCATGTTGCAGCCGAAGGAGGTCTGCAAAGGGGTGTAGCGGTAGAGCTGGTTGAGCACGACGTCCGCCATGGCGTCGCGCTTCAACTCCACCACGATGCGCATGCCGTCGCGGTCGGATTCGTCGCGCAGGTCGGAGATGCCCTCGATGCGCTTGTCGCGCACCAGCTCGGCGATCTTCTCGACCAGCGAGGCCTTGTTCACCTGATAGGGAATCTCGGTGAAGATCAGGGCCTCGCGCTCCTTGCGCAGCTCCTCCACGTGGGACTTCGCCCGCATCACCACCGAGCCGCGCCCGGTCAGGTAGGCCGAGCGGGTGCCGGCGCGGCCGAGGATCTGGCCGCCGGTGGGGAAGTCGGGACCCGGGATGATGTCGTTCAGCGCCTCGATGGTGAGGGCGGGATCGTCGATCAAGGCGACGCAGCCGTCGATCACCTCGCCGAGATTGTGCGGCGGGATGTTGGTGGCCATGCCGACCGCGATGCCGCCCGCCCCGTTGACGAGGAGGTTGGGGAAGCGGGCGGGCAGAACTGCCGGCTCGTCCTTCGACTCGTCGTAGTTCGGGTTGAAGTCGACGGTGTTCTTGTCGATGTCCTCGAGCAGCGCCATGGCCGGCTTGGCGAGGCGCGATTCCGTGTAGCGCATCGCCGCCGGCGGGTCGCCGTCAATCGAGCCGAAATTGCCCTGGCCGTCGACCAGCATCAGGCGCATGGCGAAATCCTGCGCCATGCGCACCAGCGCGTCGTAAATCGACTGGTCGCCGTGCGGGTGATACTGACCCATGACGTCGCCGACGATGCGCGCCGACTTGACGTACTTGCGGTCCGGCAGGTAGCCGTTCTCATACATCGAGTAGAGGATGCGGCGATGCACGGGTTTCAGCCCGTCGCGCGCATCAGGCAGCGCCCGGCTCACGATCACGCTCATCGCGTAATCGAGGTAGGAGCGGCGCATCTCGTCGGTGATGGAAACGGGCTTGATGTCGCTGGCGGGCGGAGGCGCGCCGGTCTGGTCGTTCTCTGCCAAGGTCACACTCTCGCGGCGGCCGACAGGGCCACCCTGGAAATAGCCGATTTCCAGCCAAGCCGCCACCCGCGTGGCGGCTGCTGGAACGCTTGTGAATTCAAGGCTTTAGATGGGGTGACGGCAGCGCCTGCGCAAGGCGCCGCCGACGCGGCCGGGCGGCGCTGACCGTTCCGTCCGCGCCGCCCCGTCATGCTCCGATCCCGGCAAACGCCTAGAACGGGATATCGTCGTCGAGGTCGTCGTAGCGCTTCTGGCCGCCGCCGCCGGCCGGGGCCGGCCGGCGCTCGCCGCCCGAGGAGCGGCCGCCGCCGCCGAAATCGCCACCACGGCTGATCTGGCCGCCGCCCATGCTGCCGCCCATGTCGTCGGCGCCCATCTCGCCGCCGCCGCCGCGTCCGTCGAGGATCGTCAGCTCACCGCGGAAGCGCTGCAGCACGACCTCGGTCGTGTACTTCTCGGCGCCCGACTGGTCCTGCCATTTGCGGGTCTGGAGCTGGCCCTCGACATAGACCTTCGAGCCCTTGCGCAGGTACTGCTCGGCCACGCGGGCGAGGTTCTCGTTGTAGATCACGACCGAGTGCCACTCGGTCTTCTCCTTGCGCTCGCCCGTGGCCTTGTCCTTCCACGATTCCGAGGTCGCGAGCCTCAGGTTCACCACCGGATCCCCGGAGGCGAGGCGGCGGGTCTCGGGGTCGCGCCCGAGATTGCCCACCAGGATCACCTTGTTCACGCTGCCCGCCATTCCGCTCTCCTTCGCCGTCCATCTCTCTCGGGCTGCCGCGCCCGGCCCGGACCGCGGATCGTTGATCGAGTCGCGGTCGAGGTTGGGCCGAACGGATCCGCGCCGGCAAGGTGGGCAGGGGCTCTGTGCCCGCAACACACAGCCGGCCGGTCGCATATGTTCTATCTTTGTTCGCGCCGCGGATCAAGGCCGGGTCCGGTTTACCGCGTCGTCCAGGAGCCGGCAGGCGATCCGACGCCAGCCGTTGTTGACAGCCCCGCGATCGCGACAGAAAAAAGGCCACACCTTCGTGTGGCCCAAGTCTAGGGAGGAAACGCCCATAGAGGGCAGCAACGCGGCGACGCCATCGCCGTGCTGCAATGCGGAATATAGGCTTCGGTATCGGCATCATCAAGAGAGCTCAAGGTTAGATCCAGCGATCGATCTGCGATGATGCAAGGAAGCCACGCATCATGGCGGGAGCCCGAGCGGGATTGGGCGGCCGGTGATTCGCGAACACCTTCTTTCCCCTGCCGCCGCGCGGCGGTGCGGGGGATCTGTCAGCCTGTCCGGATCGGACGGAGCCTCGCCCCGTCCCGGGAGCACGATGCATGAGCGACGCGACCGTAACGAACGTCCCGCTGCCGGCGACCCGCTCGATCCGCCTGCGGGGCCTGGTCATGCACCTCGCCGAGGCCGGTCCGGAGGAGGGGCCGCTCACCCTGCTCCTGCATGGATTTCCGGAATTCTGGTACGGCTGGCGGCACCAGATCGCGCCGCTCGCCGCCGCCGGCCTGCGCGTCGTGGCCCCCGACCAGCGCGGCTATGCCGGGAGCGACAAGCCCTCCGATCTCGGCGCGTACCATCTCGATGAACTCGCGGCGGATGTCGTGGCGCTCGCGGATGCCTTCGGCCGCGAGCGCATCCGCGTGGTCGGACACGATTGGGGCGGCCTCGTCGCGTGGCGCGCCGCCGCCCAGTATCCGGAGCGGATCGACCGGGTTGCGATCCTGAACGCGCCTCACCCGGACGTCTTCCTGGATTACGCCAAGCGGCATCCGAGCCAGGGGCTGCGCAGCTTCTATGTCGGGTTCTTCCAGCTGCCCTGGCTGCCCGAGGCGATACTGGGCGCCGGCGGGTTCGCGCTGCTGCGCCGCGCGCTCGTCACGACGAGCCGTCCCGGCACCTTCGAGGCGGCCTCCCTCGACCGCTATGCCGCCGCCTGGGCCGAGCCCGGCGCGCTCACCGGCATGCTGAACTGGTATCGCGCCCTGCGGCTGCCCCGGCGGCCGGCGCCGTCCCCGATCCAGCCGCCGGTGCTCGTCCTGTGGGGCAAGCGCGACACCGCCCTCGAAGCCCAGCTCGCCGAGGACAGCCTGACGCGCTGCATCGACGGGCGCCTGCACTGGTTCCCGGACGCCACCCACTGGCTCCAGCACGAGGAGGCGGAGGCCGTGAACCGGGCCCTGATCGCCTTCCTGACTGACGCGGCACCCGGCGATTGAGCCTGTGTCCCGAATGCGTCACCCGCCCGGCCGTCGGCCCGCCCCGGCTTGACCGGCCCGATCCGTCTCGGCCATGCCCGCTGCTCCGCGCCGCGATTCGGCGCACCCGCAGAGGGGAGGGCGATCATGACGCCTCGAATCCTGGCGCCGCTCTGCGGCGCCGCCCTGATGGCGCTGGCCGCCACCGGACCCGGCCGGGCGGCGAGCGTGCTCGAAAGCGGCCCGCTGGCCGACTTCCTGACCGTCTTCCGCCAGCAGGCGGTGCCACGCCAGACCATCGGCTGGAACAGCCCCTACAAGCCCGGCACCGTCGTCATCTCGACGAGCCAGCGGCGGCTCTACTACATCCTGCCGAACCAGGAGGCGGTCCAGTACGGGGTCGGCGTCGGGCGGCAGGGCTTCTCGTGGTCGGGCACCAAGACCGTGACCATGAAGAAGGAATGGCCCGCGTGGCGGCCGCCCGAGCAGATGCTGAAGCGCCGCCCGGACCTGCCCCGCTACATGGCGGGCGGCATGGACAACCCGCTCGGCGCCCGCGCGCTCTATCTCGGCTCGTCGCTCTACCGGATCCACGGCTCGAACGAGCCCGAGACCATCGGCGCGGCGGTGTCCTCCGGCTGCATCCGGATGACCAACCGCGACGTGATCGACCTCTACAGCCGCGTGAAGATCGGCACCAAGGTGGTGGTGCTGCCGTAGCGGTCCCGAGGTCGGGCGCAGGCTCCTGCCGCATCGGCGCCAAGCCGGGAGTTTCTTCTCCCCCTTTCCCGGATCTCCTTCCGCCGTCGCTTCGGTCGCCGGGAAGGAGGGGGCGGGCTTCGATCGGAGCGCCCAGCTCGGCACCCGGGACCGGATGCCGATCTCTCCGACAGCCGCCGTCTCACCGCGGCGGGCGGGTGAGCCCTGCCCGCCGCAGCGCATCCGCCAGTGCGCCGTCCCCGGCCGGCTGCGCCGCCGGGCGGGGCGCCTTGGCGGGCGGCTCGCGGCGGCCGGCCTCGCGGCCCGGCCGGGCGCCGATCGCGTCGTCGAGGCGCATGGTCAGCGAGATCCGCTTGCGCGGCACGTCCACGTCGAGGACCTTCACCGTCACCACGTCGCCGGGCTTCACCACCGCGCGCGGGTCCTTCACGAAGGTGTTCGCCAGGGCCGAGATGTGCACGAGGCCGTCCTGATGGACGCCGACATCCACGAAGGCTCCGAAGGCGGCGACGTTGGTCACCACCCCTTCGAGCCGCATGCCGGGCTTCAGGTCGGCGATCGTCTCGACGCCCTCCTGGAAGGTCGCGGTGCGGAAGCTCGGGCGCGGGTCGCGGCCCGGCTTCTCCAGCTCGGCGATGATGTCGGTGACGGTCGGCAGGCCGAAGCTGTCATCCGTGAAGCGCTTGGCGTCGAGGGAGCGCAGCAGGCCGGTATTGCCGATCACGCCCCTGATGTCGCTCTTCGTCGCCTGGAGGATGCGCCGCACCACCGGATAGGCCTCCGGATGCACGCCCGAGGCGTCGAGCGGGTCGTCGCCGCCGGTGATGCGCAGGAAGCCCGCTGACAGCTCGAAGGCCTTCGGCCCGAGGCCGGCCACCTTCTTGAGGCCGCTGCGGCCGCGGAAGGGGCCGTTCGCGTCGCGGTGGACGACGATGTTCTGCGCCACCCGCTCGGAGAGGCCCGAGACCCGGGCGAGCAGCTTCGCGGAGGCGGTGTTCACGTCGACCCCGACGCCGTTCACGCAATCCTCCACCACCGCGTCGAGGGAGCGCGACAGCTTCCCCTCGGCGAGGTCGTGCTGATACTGGCCGACGCCGATCGAGCGCGGCTCGATCTTCACCAACTCCGCCAGCGGATCCTGCAACCGGCGGGCGATCGACACCGCTCCGCGCAGCGAGACGTCGAGATCCGGCAGTTCCTGGCTGGCATAGGCCGAGGCCGAGTAGACCGAGGCGCCGGCCTCCGAGACCATCACCTTGGTGAGCTTCAGCTCGGGATGCTGCTGGGCGAGTTCCGCGGCGAGCCGGTCGGTCTCCCGCGAGGCGGTGCCGTTGCCGATCGCCACCAGCTCCACCCGGTGGAGCTTGCACAGCCGCGCGAGCGTCGCGAGGGAGCGGTCCCAGTCGCGTCGCGGCTCGTGCGGGTAGATCGTGTCCGTGGCGACGACCTTGCCGGTGGCGTCCACCACCGCGACCTTCACCCCCGTCCGGTAGCCCGGATCGAGGCCGAGCGTCGGACGCGCGCCCGCGGGCGCGGCGAGGAGAAGGTCGCGCAGGTTGCCGGCGAAGACCCGGACCGCCTCGGTCTCGGCCGCGTCCCAGAGCCGGGCGCGCAGGTCGAGTTCGATCGACAGGCGCAGCTTGGTGCGCCATGCGAAGCGCACCGTCTCGGCGAGCCACCTGTCGCCGGGCCGGCCCTCGTCGCGGATCCCGAAGCGCAGGGCGATGCGGCCCTCGCTCAGGCTCGGCGCCCCCGGCTCGGCATTGGCCGGCTGCTCGTCGAGGCGCAGGTCCAGCACCTCCTCCTTCTCGCCCCGGAACAGGGCCAGCACCCGGTGCGAGGGGAGGCGGGTCAGCGGCTCGGAGAAGTCGAAATAGTCGGAGAACTTGGCCCCCGCCTCGGCCTTGCCCTCGCGCAGGAGCGAGACCAGCCGCCCGCGGTTCCAGAAGGCCTCGCGCAGGGCGCCGACCAGTTCCGCATCCTCCGCGAAGCGCTCGACCAGGATGGCGCGCGCACCTTCGAGGGCGGCCTCGGGCGTCGCGACGCCCGCCTCGGGGTTCACGAACGCCGCCGCCCGGTCGAGGGGCGCGCGGCGCGGATCGGCGAGCAACGCCTCCGCCAGGGGGCCGAGCCCGGCCTCGCGGGCGATCTGCGCCTTGGTGCGCCGCTTGGGCTTGTAGGGCAGGTAGAGGTCTTCGAGCCGGGCCTTGGTCTCGGCCGCCAGGATCTGGCCGCGCAGCGCAGCGTCGAGCTTGCCCTGGGATTCGATGCTGTCGAGGATCGCCCGGCGCCGCTCGTCGAGTTCGCGCAGGTAGCGCAGGCGCTCCTCCAGGGTGCGCAGCTGCGCGTCGTCCAGCGTCCCGGTCACTTCCTTGCGGTAGCGCGCGATGAACGGGACCGTCGAACCGCCGTCGAGCAGCTCGACCGCCGCCTTGACCTGCCATTCCTGCGCGCCGAGTTCGGTCGCGATGCGCTGGGTGATGCTCAGCATGTCCTGCCCTTGGAACCGGCGAGACGGCTCCGGAGGGCTGGCCGCCGGAGAGCCTCAGGCCCTCCGGACGCCCCGGAGTCGCTCGCGGTGGGCGGTGTAGAGGCCGCTCGCCGCGATCACAAGGACGCCGAGGCCGACATAGCCGTCGGGCACCGAGCCGAAGGCGAGGGCGCCGATCAGCACCGCCCAGATGATCTGGCTGTAGGAGAAGGGCACCAAGGTCGAGGCCGGGGCGTGCCGGTAGGCGATGGTCACGATCCAGTGCCCGGTGGTCGAGATCAGGCCGATCGCCGCGCCGATGGCGACCTCGTCGAGGTTCGGCGTCGTCCAGACGGCCGGGACCATGCAGGTCAGGAGCGCGAAGCCGATCAGCGCCGACCACGTCATCGTGGTCTGCGGGGCGTCGTAGCCGTTGATCTTGCGGGTGACGACGAGCGCGAGGGCCCAGAACAGGGCCGAGGCGACCGGGAGCAGCGCCGCCGCCTGGAAGGCGCTGGTGCCCGGACGCAGGATGATGAGCACGCCGCAGAGGCCGACCAGGGCGGCGGCCCAGCGCCGGAACCCGATCGTCTCGCCGAGGAGCGGGATCGACAGGGCGGTGACGAAGATCGGCGACACGAAGCTGATCGCCGTCGCCTCGCCGACCGGCAGGTAACGCAGCCCGCTGAGGAAGAGCAAAGCCGAGCCGAGCAGCGCCACGCCGCGCAGCACCTGAAGGCCGGGGCGCGCGCTGCGGAAGGCCGAGCGCCCGCGCCTCCGCGACCGGCCGATCAGGGCCGCCACCAGCATCACCGAGACGAAGCCGGCATAGCGCAGCCACGCGATCTCCAGCGCCGGGAGCGATCCGGCGAGATACTTCGCGGTCGCGTCCGACGACGACAGGAAGACGGTCGAGAGGATGACGAGGCCGATTCCGCGCAGCGGCTGATCCCCGGTCAGGGACAGCGTGGGGCGCGACGGGATGACGGCGGGAAGACTGGGGGCGAGCGTGGCCACGGCCGTGCGGGAGCAGGAGAGCGGGAGGCCCTCAACTTAGCACTGCTTCGCTCATCTCAGCCGTGACGATCCCGCGGAACGGCCATGCCGCAGGCTCAGCCCTGGTTAAGGCCGGATTCACCGCCCTGTGTCCAAACCGCGGTGGGAAGACGGCCCGCGCTCCCGGACCTCGGCCGCAGGATCCGCTCCGATCGGACGGATGCCTGCGGCCGGGGCCGCGGAGCGGTCAGCAGCAGCGGAACCCGCCGCGCCCGCCGACCCCGAAACGGGCGTTCTGGCGGTCGCGGAAGAACTCCGTCTGCGTCATCGGCTGCTGGTCCGGATGCGTCTTGCGGATATGGGCGACGTAGGCGTCGTAATTGCCCTGTCCCACCATCAGGCGGGCGCCGTCGCAGACGCATTTGGTGAGGGTGGCCCAGCGTTCCCGCAGGGCCTCCGATTGCAGCGCCATGGCCGCCTCACTCCGCCGGAGCCGGCACCGGGCCGCGCGGATCGGCCTCGAGGGCGGTCCAGGTCGAGGTCCGGTAGGCGGCGATGCAGGACTTCACCCCGAAGAACACGATGGCGACCACCACCGCCACGAACAGCACCGCGAGCACCGCGTCGATGCGATCGTTGAACACGATCTGGTTCATCTGGTCGAGGGACTTCGCGGGCGCCAGCACCTTGCCCTCCGCCGCCGCCGCGGCGTAGCGGTCGGCGTGGGCGAGGAAGCCGACGCGCGGATCGGCCGAGAAGATCTTCTGCAGGCCGGCGGTCATCGTGCAGGCCACGAGCCAGACCGTCGGCACGATGGTGACGAGGGCGTAGCGCTCCCGCTTCATCTTGAAGATCACCACCGTGCACAGGGTCAGCGCGATGGCAGCCAGCATCTGGTTCGAGATGCCGAAGAGCGGCCACAGGGTGTTCACGCCGCCGAGCGGATCGGTCACGCCCTGGTAGAGGAAGAAGCCCCAGAACGCGACGCAGAGCGCCGTCGCCACGATGCTGGGGCCCCAGGAGGCCGTGTCCTTGAAGGCCGGCACCGCGACGCCGATCAGGTCCTGCAGCATGAAGCGTCCCGCCCGCGTGCCGGCATCGACCGCGGTCAGGATGAACAGGGCCTCGAACAGGATGGCGAAGTGGTACCAGAACGCCATCATCGCCTTGCCGCCGACGACGTTCGAGATGATGTGGGCCATGCCGACCGCGAGGGTCGGGGCGCCGCCCGCCCGCGAGATCACCGTGTGCTCGCCCACATCCGCGGCGGTCTGCTGGATCGTCTCGGGGGTGATCGGGAAGCCCATCTTGGTGACGGCAGCCGCGGCGCTCTCCGGCGTGGTGCCGACGACCGCGGCCGGCGCGTTCATCGTGAAGTAGACGCCCGGGTCGATCACGCTCGCGGAGACCAGCGCCATCACGGCGACGAAGGACTCCATGAGCATGCCGCCGTAGCCGATGAAGCGGGCGTTCTTCTCGTTGTCGATCAGCTTGGGCGTCGTGCCCGAGGAGATCAGGCTGTGGAAGCCCGAGACCGCGCCGCAGGCGATGGTGATGAACAGGAAGGGGAACAGCGAGCCGGACCAGACCGGGCCGGTGCCGTCCACGAACTTGGTGACCGCCGGCATCTGCAGGTGCGGGGCGAGCACCAGGATGCCGAGCGCCAGTGCCACGATGGTGCCGATCTTGAGGAAGGTCGAGAGATAGTCGCGCGGGGCGAGCAGCAGCCAGACCGGCAGGATCGAGGCCACGAAGCCGTAGCCGATCAGCATCCAGCAGAGCTGCGTGCCCGTGAAGGTGAACATCCGCCCGAGCACCGGGTCGGCGGCGACGTTCTGGCCGTACACGATGGCGAGCATCAGCAGCACGAAGCCGATCAGCGAGACCTCGCCGATCTTGCCGGGCCGGATCCAGCGCGAATACACGCCCATCAGGAGCGCGATCGGGATCGTCGCCATCACCGTGAAGGTGCCCCACGGGCTCTCGGCGAGCGCCTTGACCACGATGAGGGCCAGCACCGCCAGGATGATCACCATGATCAGGAAGGCGCCGAACAGGGCGATCACGCCCGGGATGGTGCCGAGTTCGGAGCGGATCAGCTCGCCGAGCGAGCGCCCGTCGCGCCGCATCGAGACGAACAGGACCATGAAGTCCTGCACCGCGCCCGCGAGCACCACGCCCGCGAGGATCCAGAGCAGCCCGGGCAGGTAGCCCATCTGCGCCGCCAGCACCGGGCCGACGAGCGGGCCCGCCCCCGCGATCGCCGCGAAGTGGTGGCCGAACAGCACGTACTTGTCGGTGGGGACGTAATCGAGCCCGTCATTGTGGCGCATGGCCGGGGTCGGGCGGTTCGCGTCGAGCCGCATCACCCGGTCGGCGATGAAGAGCGAGTAGTAGCGGTAGGCGATCAGGTAGATCGACACCGCGGCGACCACGATCCAGAGGGCGTTGACGCTCTCGCCGCGATTGGTGGCCACGACGGCGAGCGCGGCGGCGCCGAGCGCTCCCACGAGGGCCCACGGCCCATGCTTCTGGACGGCTGTCATGCGAGCGTTTCTCCCGAGGGGGGCGGTTCGGTACGAACGGCCGTTTAGTTACTCGGGATGTTAACCGCTTTTAGACTTTCGGATAAGCGCCAGGAATCGCGCTGGCCATGCTCGGGCCGCGCGGCTCACCCATCAAGCCCTGGAACCATTCCCTTGCGTCATGCAGCCCGCGCATGGCGGCCGCAGCGCATCTCCCAACGTTAGTTCGTCGAGCTTTCCGAGAGGATGTGGTCGTAGTCGAGATTCGCGGTCTCGATGACGATCTGGGTCCGGCTGATGACGCCGAGCTTCCGCAGGATCTCCGAGACGTGGGCCTTCACGGTGGAATCGCCGACGCCGAGTTCGTGCGCGATCTGCTTGTTGAGCTTGCCCTGCCGGATCATCAGCAGCACGCGCACCTGCTGGGGCGTGAGTTCGGCGATGCGCTCCGCGATCGGCGGCTTGCTGCCGCGGGGCGGCGGCTCGCCCTCCTGCGCGCCCATGCCCTCCGGCACGAAGATCGCCCCGTTGAGCACGTCCGTGATGGCCCGGGTCAGCACCGCCTTGCCGGCCGCCTTCGGCACGAAGCCGGAGGCGCCGTGGCTCAGCGCCTCGCGCACGATGCGCGGGTCGTCGAGCCCCGACACGACGAGGATCGGGATGCGCGGGAACCGGGTGCGGATGGCGATCAGGCCGTCGAAGCCGTTGACGCCGCGCATGGTGAGATCGAGCAGGGTGAGGTCCACCGAGCGCAGGCGCGTGAGCGCGGCGCAGGCGCTGTCGATCCCGTCCGCCTCCTCGACCGCCGCCGCCGGGAAGGCAAGCCGCACCGCGCTCGCCAGAGCCTCCCGGAACAGCGGGTGATCATCGACGATCATCAGATGCATGTCCGACCCCTTCTCGACGGGAGCCGGCGTGTTGTCCGGAGTCATCCCGTCGCGAGGAGACATATGGTTGCCCGTACCGGTCAATCCCACCATCGGCCTGCAACGTCCCTTTACGCCGCGCGGGGCCCTGGCAGCGCGGCGGTCCGCCGTCCCGCCGCTGCGCCGAACCACCGCCCGGTCCGTAATATTCTCGAACTACAACTGTTATTGGCGTGAATGATGATTAACACACGAGTTGATCTTGCGACACTGTGCTTTGGTACGGAGATGCAAGACGGGCCGGGGGCGGAAGGTCTGATCTGCACCTTCGTCCAATGGTCGGCCGGAGAGGGTCGGCCCTATCGTTCTGGGCCTTCAGCGGTCGGAGGAAACGTCGCCGCGAAGCAGGCGGGATCGGGGTCGGCATCATGGCAGGCGCATCCTTCGCGGAGCGCGCCGGCCGATCGCGGGGGCGATCGCCGCTCCGCTCCCCAGCGCAGGCGCAGTCGCCGCACCGGCTGCGCCTGCGCACCAGGGCAAGCGCTTCAGGGCGCTCGCCTTGGTGCGCACCCTGCCGCATTTGCCTCCGTGCCGGGGCCGGCCATAATAGGGCCGTCCCGCCGCGTGACGGGCGGTGGGCCTGGGAGAGGAAACGTGACGCAGGGCATCCGCTCCTGCTCGCATCGGTGCGGCATTCAGACGGCATGGACGGATGAGGCGGGCACGGATGCGGCGGTGGCAGCGCTTGCGGAAGGGCTCGATCGCGAGCGCATCGGCCATCTGGTGATCTTCTTCTCGCCGCGCTACGGCGCCGACCGGATCTCTGCGGCCTTCGCCCGGCACTTCCCGGGCGTGCACGTCGCCGGCTGCACCTCCTCGGGCGAGATCAGCCCGGTGCGCGGCCTGGCCCGCGGGCTCGTCGCCATCGCCTTCCCGCGGGCGGGCTTCCGCATCGCCTCCGTGCTGCTGGAGCGGATCGGCGAACTGGAGGCGGAGCGGGCGGCCGAGTCGCTGCGGCAGCTGCGCGGGCGCCTCGACGCCATCAGCACCGGCGGACGGCGCTTCGCCATCTCGCTCATCGACGGTCTCGCCAATGCCGAGGAGGCGGTGATCGCGGCGGTGTCGGGAGGGCTCGACGGCGTGCCGCTCGTCGGCGGCTCGGCCGGAGACGAACTCACCTTCCACGACACGGCGCTGATCCATAACGGGGTGGTGCACCGGCGCGCCGCGATCCTGCTGCTGATCGAGACCGATTTCGCGGTGGAGATCTTCAAGAACCACAATTTCGAGCCGACCGAGACCAAGTTCGTGGTCACCGACACCGACCACGAGCGGCGCGTGGTGCGCGAATTGAACGCCGAGCCCGCCGCGGAGGAATATGCCCGCGCGCTCGGGACGTCGCTCGATGCGCTCACGCCCACGGAATTCGCCGCCAACCCGCTCGTCGTGCGCATCGGCGGCGATTACTTCTGCCGCTCGATCCGCCACATCCATCCGGACGGCTCGCTGAGCTTCTTCTGCGCGGTCGACGAGGGCGTTGTGCTGACCCTGGCCCGGCAGAAGGATATCGTCGCGGCGACGCGCGAGGAACTCGTGAGCCTGGATGCCCGTCTCGGCGGGCTCGATCTCGTCATCGGTTTCGAATGCGTGCTGCGTCGCCTCGACGCCGAGCTGCACCAGGTCCGGCATTGCCTGTCCGACCTCTACCGCCAGTACAATGTCGTGGGCTTCGAGACCTATGGCGAGCAGTTCCGCTCCATGCACCTGAACCAGACCTTCACGGGGATCGCGATCGGCGGGCAGTCGGTGCCATGACCATCGGGATGCACGAGGCCGCGGCGGACGAGGACCGCGAAGCGCTCCTGCGGCGCGTCGCCAAGCTGGAGCGCATCAACGCCGCACTGATGGTGCAGGTCGAGCGCTCGATGGACCAGCGCGGCACCGCCTATTCCCTGTTCCAGACCGCCATCACCCTGGAAGGGCAGGTGCGGGCACGCACCGAGGAGCTGACCGCGCTGATGCGCAGCCTCGAACGCTCGAATCAGGCGCTCACCGCCGCCAAGGAGGAGGCCGAGCGGGCCAACCGCTCGAAGACCCGCTTCCTCACCGCGGCGAGCCACGACCTGCTCCAGCCGCTCAACGCCGCCCGTCTCTCGCTCTCGGCCCTCGGCGACATGCCGGTGGACGTGGAGGCGAAGGGGATCGTGGGCCAGGTCGAGCGCGGGCTCCAGACGATCGAGGATCTGATCAAGACCCTCCTCGACATCTCGAAACTCGATGCCGGGCTGATCCAGCCGGCGCCGCGCAGCCTCAAGCTCGCAGACGTGTTCGAGAGCGTCGAGGCGAGCTTCGGCCCGCTCGCGGCGCGCAAGGGCCTGCGCCTCAGCGTGCGGCCGGGGGGCCTGTGGGTGACCAGCGATGTCGTGCTCCTGCAGCGGATCATCCAGAACCTCGTCTCGAACGGCATCCGCTACACGCAGACCGGGGGTGTGCTGGTGGCCGCCCGGGCCCGCGGGGAGCAGGTGCGGATCGACGTGATCGATTCCGGCGCCGGCATCCCGGATGCCGACCGGGATCTGATCTTCGAGGAATTCCACCGCGGTGGGCGCGAGAGCGTCGACGGCGAGATCGCGCTCGGCCTCGGCCTGTCCATCGTGCGCCGCTCGGTCGAAGCCCTCGGCCACCAGCTCACCCTCGCGTCGCGCGTCGGCCATGGCTCGCGCTTCACCCTGATGCTGCCGCGGGCGGCGGCCGAGGCGCCCCGGCCGGTCATGCCGCTCGCCCTGCCGACGAGCCTCACCGGCGCGCGGATCGCGGTGATCGAGAACGACCGGGCGGCCCTCGAAGCCCTGGCCCGGCTGTTCCAGAACTGGGACGCGCACGCGCTCGCCGCCCGGGACCACCTCAGCCTGATGCGTCTCACCGGCTCGACCTGGAGCCCGGACGTCATCATCGCCGATTATCATCTCGATGGCGGCGCCTGCGGTCTCGACACGGTGACGTGGCTGCGCACCGTCCACGGCATGGATATCCCGGCCGTCGTCACCACCGCGGACCATTCCCCGGAAGTCGAGGCGCATGTGCGGGCCACCGGCTGCGAGCTCGTCCACAAGCCGATCAAGCCCGGACAGCTGCGGGCGCTTCTCGCGCATCTGCTGACGAAATCTTGATATCGCCCCGCGCCGAGCGCAGCCGTGCCCCGCAAAGGTGGAGGGCAGCGGGCCTTGCTTTCCCGCATCATGCTCCTCACATTGGGTGAATCGCGCCGTCCCTGCGACCCGTGCCTTCGATCCTTGCCGGCACGGGCCGCATGGGCGGCGTGCCGTGCTTCACTTCTCGAACCGGCCCGTCATCCTCTTGTGGATCGAGTGGAGGCCCGTGAGTCAGCCCCAGATGAATCAGCTCGTGCGCATGTCGCATCTTTTCCCTGCCGAGACCGTTCAGGAGCCGTCCCCCGAGCTTCGGGTGCCATTCGCGCAGTCGGGCGCGTTCGTGTGCAAGTTCATCATCGGCGAGCCGAACGACCGCGCCATCTGCTGCGGCGCTCCGGTGCAGGACGGGAAGAGCTGGTGCGCCTTCCACCGCCGGATCGTGTTCGAGCCGGCGCGCCCCGGCCGCCTGCGCTAAGCCGCACGCTGCACACCCGATCGATCGGCCGGCGGCCCCCCGGGCTCGCCGGTCGTTGGCACGCCTGCAACCTCAAGAGAGCGCTATGCCGCGATTCGGGTCATCGTCTTGTTCAGGCGTCGCCGCCGCCTGACGAGTGGCCGCTTCGGCGAACGATGCTTCGCTTGGACCGACCTCGACACGAGAGCCCGCAGCCCGTCCGGCCTCCGCGAGGTCATCCGAGGACATGGCCGGGCAGGACGTGCCGGCCCGTGCGACCAGCGCCCGGTGCATGTCACCCGCGGCCGGGCCCGCAACATCCGGGGGCCGTGGCGAACGCGGCCATGATCTGCCGGTGAGGTCCGTCAATCGAACCAGGCGCGGCCGGAACGGCGGCCCGTCGGCGGGCCGGTCCACGGCCCGATCCCATCATCCCCTCCGTCGTCCATGATGCCGAGGGTCGGATAGAGCGTCCGCACGCGCAGGGGCCGCCAGGGCTCCGGCGCCCGGGCGATTGCGGGGAGCGCGGGACGCCGCTTCTGCCAGCGCCCGACGCCGACCGGGTGGATCGGAGCGCGGATGCGCCGCCTTGAGCCTGAACGGAGGGGGCGGCGGCCCGGGCGGGCGGATCGGTCCAGCGGGTCTGCGCCTGCGCGCCGCTTCCGCAGAGGGCGAGCGCTATGACGAACGCCCATCGACGCTTCAGCACCGGACCATCCTTCTCGCTCCCGCCTTCTCGCCCTTGCCTTCTCGCCCTTGTCGCGGTGGTGCGCCCCGCCCGGACGGTCCGCACCGGCGACGGCTCTAGCATGCCGGCGTCGCGCCGTCGTGCCACGTGCGCCCGCGCAGGGCGGCCGTCCCCGCCCTGGGTGTAAGCTTGTCCGGTCGTCGCGCCGGGCGGCGGCAACCGGGAACCCGACCGATGGCCAGTCTAGCGATCGTCCGCTCTGCCATCCTGCCGAGCTTGGCCGCTGCCGGTACACTCACATCATCCCAGGTCTCGGCGCAGGGCTGCGAGGATCTCTGGTATCAGCGCAATCGGATCTTCAAAGAAGCGGGCTATTGCTTTCGTACCCCGCGCGGAACCAGCGCCTTCGGCAATGCCGGCTGCGCCTACGGCGACGAGCGGGACGTGCCGCTCTCCGGTCGCGAGCGCGACGCGGTGGCGGCGATCCGCGATGCCGAGCGCCGGCTCGGCTGCCGCCCGTGACTGGCGTCGCCCTTGCCTGCCGACGCCGACACAGCCCAACGGAGGTCAGATCGTGCATCAGAACAGCACCGAGATGTCCGGGATCCGCGTCGGACCGTCGATCGCTGATCGATTGCGGGACGCCGTGCTGCTGCTCATCCTGGTGATCGGTTTGCCGCTCGCTCTGGGATGGATCGGCTTTCTCGGCTGGAGCGTCCTCTGGCTCGTCGGCCGGATCCTCTGAGGCGGACGCGCCGAACGCCTGACGGGCAGCCAAGCGGCGGATTGCAGAACCGACAGGACCGGGATTGCCTGCGTCCGGTCCCCGCGGACCATGGTGGCCGCAGGCGATCGATGACGGGCGAGCCGCTCCGGCGGCGGACCGGGCATTCGTGCCTCTTCTTGAGGCCCGCCGCCACGCTCTTGTCTGAGCATCCGGATTCTTTGTCTGAGCGTCTCATTGCGCGACAAAGGGGCTCGATTCCGTGGTCGCGGCGCTCACAAACATGTATCTCATCACGTCGTGAGGGTTGATCGTGCGGCGTGACGAGGCTCCGGCGGCGCTTCAATCACGAGAAAAATGTCGGACAGGTCTGATGGATCGGTCATGCCGGCATGGATATCGTGATGAGGTTGGCTGACGATCGAGAAGTCTCGACCGTCAGGATATTTGGACATATGCCGAAATCGGTGATTTCGGCCGTGCGGAGACTTTCCGTCGAGCGCGGATCGACTGCTCGCATCCATCCTAGGAAAACAAACCGGCAACCAGCTTGCGCATAGAGTCCTCGATGCCGAGAGCCCAGACTTCACTCAGCGTGCAGCCAGCTTGGTTGAGACGGCGCGGGTATTCCCCGCGCGTCAAGGCTATCCTGGCAAGTTCTTTGTCCGCCGCGGCTCCGCGGCGGTTCCAGCCTGACGCGACGCGGCTGGAGGAGAGCACGAGCGCGGTCGTGGTGCCCTTCGTCCGCAGGACGGCTCCAGCCTCCCTGCGCTCGCTGGTGGATCCGGACTGAGCGACGGCCGACAATCTCGTCGAAGCGGCGGTTCGGCAGGCCGTGAGCGCGTCGGTCGTCGAGAGGCGCGACAGCTCGGCATTCGTACATTCCACGTCGTGCCGGGCGGCGGCGCTCCGGCGCAGCTCGCGCCCGAACAGCAGCGATGGCCCGATCGTGAGGCCGCACGGAGGATGATGACGGTGGCCGCGATCGTCGCGGCCTTCCGGTGCCACGGCGCCTCGACCTCGTCCGTGGACAAGGCGAGGTTGAGGATGGGCGGATAATCGGCCACCCGCTTGAAGGTGTCATGGCGCTCGATGCCGTCCCGAGCCGCCGTGCTGATGAAGCTGCCGCTTGGACAGGTTCACGGCGCCCTGCTCACCGAGCCCGATGGTCTCCGGCAGGTCCCGGAAACAGGACAGCTTCCGGGTGCCGAGAACGACCCCGCCGAAGGAGCCGTCCGGCTTGGTGATCCGCTGGCTCAGGGCGAGGACCCGGCTGCCCGTCCGGCGCGAGATCACCCTGAGCAGGCTGTCGGGGTCTACTCGGCCGCATCCCGCCGCGGCCGGCGGCCGAGGAGTCCGTTCCTGACGCAGCGGAAGGACATCCGAGTGGGGGCCGGGGCGGCGAGAACTGCCGTCTCCGGATGATCGACACGGATGATGCGCTCGCGCCGGCCGCCGCGGGCCGGATGCCGTCCCGGAGAGCCGGGATACGACCTGTCCCGACCTCGGCGGGAAACCGGTCAAGCGCTCTGCGGCGGCGGCACCAGAGAGGAACGACGGATAAAACCTGCGTATGATTTCGCCCGGGCCGCCCCGGATGCATGGTCCAGCTCACCGATCGCGGCGGATGGCGAGGCGGCCGGACGAGGAGGCGGGCATGGGACTGACGGTGGCGATCCCGGGAGGACCTGCGGCCGGCGAAGCCCTGATGCGTGCCGAGGCGGCGCGCTGCGCCATGGCGCGGCTGCTGGCGGTGGCCGGCCACGATCTCAAGCAACCGCTTCAGGTCGCCCTGATGTCGATCGAGCGCGCGGTCTCCGATGGCGTCGCCCCGCGCGCCGCGGCCCGGCTGGGGCTCGCCAGCGACGCCCTCCAGCGCCTCGCCCGCGAACTCGACGACCTCGCCCGCTCCTCGCAGGCCGGCCACGCCCCGCCGCGGATCGAGACGGTGCCCCTCGGCGCGCTCCTCGCCACCGTGGAGGAGGAGTGGCAGCTCTTCGCGGAGGCCTGCGGCGTGCGGCTGCGGGTCCGGGCGAGCGGCCTGTGCGGCCGGAGCGAGGGGGCGATGCTCGCCACCATCCTGCGCAACCTCGTGGGCAACGCCATCAAGTATGCCGGGCGCGGCGGGCGGGTGCTCGTCGGCTGCCGCCGACGCGGCTCGCGCATCGTCGTTGAGATCCATGACAACGGGCTCGGCATCGCCCCGGAGCGGCTCGCGGGCATCTTCGAGGCTTTCGACCGCGGCGGCCGGCGCGACGGCGTCGGGCTCGGTCTCGGCCTGCACATCGTGCGCCAGACGGCGCAAGCGCTCGGCCACGCGGTCGCCGTGCAGTCCCATCCGGGCCGCGGTTCGACCTTCAGCGTGACGCTGCCGCGCAGCGGCCTCGCTCCCGATCACGAGGCACCGGATGCGGCCGACGCGCGCGCCTGATCTTCCGGGCGGCCGCGCGTCGCGGGCCGCCGCGATCCTCATCGCGCTCGGCGTCTTCCTGATCGACGTCCTGACTCCGCTCGAGGGCGCGGTGGCGGTGCTCTACGTCGCGGTCGTGCTGATCGCGGCGCGCGCCTTCACCCGGCGCGGGGTGATCCTGACCTCGGGCGGCTGCCTCGCCCTCACGATCGCCGCCTACCTGATCTCGCACGATCCGGAGGAGATCGGCTCGTCCCTGCTGCGCTGCCTCGTGAGCCTCGCGGCGATCGGCATCACCACCGCGCTCGCCCTGCGCCACAAGGCCGATGCCGCCGTGCTGGCCGAGCAGGCCCGCCTCCTCGACCTCACCCACGACGCCGTCTTCGTCCGCGACGCCCGCGGCGTGATCACCGTCTGGAACCGTGCGGCCGAGGTCTTCTACGGCTGGCCGGCCGCGGAGGCCGCCGGCTGCGCCGCGCATGATCTCCTGCACACCGAATTTCCCGAGGACCGCGACGCCATCCTCACCGAACTCAACCGGACCGGGCGCTGGGAGGGCGAATTGATCCAGCGGACCCGGGCGGGCCGGCGGATCGTGGTCGAGAGCCGCTGGGCGCTCCAGCGCGGCGCCGCGGGGGAGCCGCTCGCCGTGCTGGAGACCAATACCGACATCACCGAGCGCAAGGAGGCGGAAGCGGCCCTCCTCACCCTTCAGGCCGACCTCGCCCACGCGGCCCGGGTCGCGACCATGGGCGAACTCACCGCCACCATGGCCCACGAGATCAATCAGCCGCTCGCCGCCGTGGTCACCAACGGCGAGGCGGCGCTCCGCTGGCTGCGACGGCCGGTTCCGGATCTCGGCGAGGCCGCCGAGGCCCTGACCCGCGCGGTGGCGAATGGCCGGCGGGCCGGCGAGATCGTGGCGCGCATCCGCGCCTTCCTGGCCAAGGCGCCACCGCGCCAGGAATGGCTCGACCTCACGGAGATGATCGGCGAGGCCGCGCAGCTTCTCGACCGCGAACTCGCGCGGCACGACGTGACCTTGCGCGCGGAGCGGGAGCCGGGCCTGCCGCTGGTCCGCGGCGACCGGGTGCAATTGCAGCAGGTGATGATCAACCTGATGGTGAACGGCATCCAGGCGATGGCGGCGGTCGCGGATCGTCCGCGGATTCTCACCGTACGCACGCGGCGGGAGGAGGGGATGCAGGTGCGGATCGAGGTGGCGGATACCGGCGAGGGCATCCGGCCGGAGGCGATGGAGCGGCTGTTCCAGCCCTTCTTCACCACGAAGAGCAACGGCATGGGCATGGGGCTGGCGATCTGCCGCTCCACCGTGGAGGCCCATGGCGGGCGGCTCTGGGTGTCGGAGGCGGCGCCCGGCGCCGTGTTCCGCTTCACCCTGCCGGCCGGCGGGGAGCGTGCGGCATGACCCGGCCGCCCCCTTCCGGCGAGCCCACCGTCTACGTGGTGGATGACGACGCGGATCTGCGCGACGCGCTGTCCGGTCTGTTCCGCTCGGTCGGGCTTCCGACCGCCACCTACGCCTCGGCGGCGGATTTCATCGGCGCGCGGCGGAGCGAATCGCCCGGCTGTCTCGTGGTGGACGTTCGCATGCCCGGCATGAGCGGCCTCGATTTCCAGGCCCAGCTCGCGGATCTCGGCATTCTCCTGCCGATCATCCTGATGACCGGCCACGGGGACATCCCGATGTCGGTGCGGGCGATGAAGGCGGGCGCCGTCGACTTCCTGGCCAAGCCCTTCCGCGATCAGGACATGCTGGATGCGGTCACGGCCGCGCTCGCGCGCGACGCCGAGCGCCGCAGCCGCGATGCCGGCCTGCAGGAATTGCGGACGGCCTACGGCACGCTCACCGCGCGCGAGCGCGAAGTTCTCACCCATGTGACCGCCGGCCTGATGAACAAGCAGATCGCCGGCGTGCTCAACCTCAGCGAGATCACGGTCAAGATCCACCGCGGCAACGTGATGCGCAAAATGAATGCGCGATCCCTCGCCGATCTCGTCCGGATGGCGGAGGCGCTCGGAATCGCGAAGATCTGAGGCGATGTCCAAACCTCAGTATGATTCCATGAAGCGCCTCGGGCGTTCATATACGGACATGGTTCTCTACCGCTGGGTCAGGCGACCTTGGGCGGTGCAAGGTTGATGATGTCCGACACCCCGACGATCGCGATCGTGGACGATGACGAGGCCGTCCGGCTCGCCACGGCAAGCTTCGTCCGCTCGCTCGGCTACGAGGCGCGCACCTATGCCTCGGCGCAGGACTTCCTGCGCGACGAGCCGGGAGTGCCGCCCGATTGCCTGATCACCGACGTGCAGATGCCCGGCATGAGCGGGGTGGAGCTGCAGGAGCACCTGCGCGCCGAGGGGCGGACCCTGCCGGTCATCGTCGTGACGGCCTTCCCGAACGAGGCCCTGCGCCGGCGCGTCTTCGCGGCCGGCGCCGCCGCGTTCCTGGAGAAGCCCTGCGCCGGGGACGCGATGATGGTGTCGCTGGAGCAGGCGCTGGAGGGACGGGCCGCCTGAGCGGGGCCCCTACAGGTCGAGTTCCACGGTCACCGGCACGTGGTCGGAGGGTTTCTCCCAGGCCCGCGTGTGCCGGGCCACGGTGACGGACCGCACCGTGCCGGCGAGATCGGGCGTGACCCAGATGTGATCGAGGCGCCGGCCCTTGTCGGCGGCGGCCCAGTCGGGGGAGCGGTAGCTCCACCACGTGTAGATCTTCTCCGGCTCGGGGCGCAGGTGGCGCATCGTGTCGATCCAGCCCGCCTCGCCGCGCAGGGTCTCCAGGCGCTCGGTCTCGATCGGCGTGTGGCTCACCACGTCGAGGAGCTGCCGGTGCGACCAGACGTCGTGCTCCAGGGGCGCCACGTTGAGATCGCCGACCAGGATCGCCGGACCCGCCATCCGCCGGCCGCCCCAGGCGCGGATCTCGTCCATGAAGGCGAGCTTGTGGGCGAACTTGTCGTTGAGCGCCGCATCCGGCACGTCGCCGCCCGCCGGGACGTAGAAGTCGTGCAGCACGATGCCGGCCGCCGCGCCCGCCTCGGGGCCCAGCACCGCCGAGATGTGGCGGGCATCCGGCCGGTCGCAGAAGCGCATCACCTCCTGCGAGAGCAGCGGCAGGCGGGACAGGATCGCGACGCCGTTGTAGCCCTTCTGGCCGGCGAAGACGATGTGCGGATAGCCGAAGCCCTGCAGTTCCTTCAGCGGGAAGCGGTCGTTCGGGCACTTCGTTTCCTGCAGGCACAGGACGTCGGGCCGCGCCTCGTCGAGGAAGCGGCGCACGAGGTCGATGCGCAGGCGGACGGAGTTGATGTTCCAGGTCGAGACGGTGAGGCGCACCGGACGAGTCTTCTCTGGCGGGAGGGGCGGATCAAACGGTTTCCGGGTGAGCGCTTGGCGATGGCTGCGCCATCGCGTCGCGATGCGGAAACCGGCTTCGCTCAAGCGTGCGCGGAGCCCTGCTCCGCGCCGCGCGGGCTGGTGATACGGTGTCCGGACGTGATCGTTCGGAAACCGTATCAGCGCTGCGGCGGCTGCTGGCGCATGCGCTGCTCCAGCTCCTTGTCCTCGGCCCGGCCGTAATTGATGACGAACATCATGCCGTCGATCGGCCGGCCGCGCTGGAGGTTCGAGAGCAGCACGGTGGTCTGGTAGCCCTGCGGATCGGTGATGCGCCACTGGCTCAGGCCCTTCATGGCATCATCGAACACCAGGACGATGCGCGAGGTGCCGCCGAGCGTCGAGCGGTCCTCCAGGCTGATGCGCACGCTGCCCGGATCGGTGGAGACATCCGTCACCGAGAGGTCGCGGGCGAGGTCGATCCGCTCGCGCAGCAGGAATTTCAGCGGCGTCTGCGAGATGAAGTAGAGGTCCTGCGTCGCGAGCTTGCGGTCGCGCACCGCCACGGAGGTGCCGTCGGCCACCACTTCGAGCGGGGAGGGCTGGTCGTAGTCGAAGCGCAGGCGGCCCGGCTTGGCGAGATAGAGCTTGCCGCCGATCTTGCGCCCGTCCGCGCCGATCTGGACGAAGTTGCCGGTGAGCGTCGAGACGCCGTTGAAATAGGCGTTGGCGCGCTCGATCACGGCGGTCGGGTTGCTGGTGTCGATGGCGACCGGCGTCGTCACCGCGGCGACCTGCTGGGGCGGCGCCGCGGCGGCCGCCGGGGCCGGCTCGGCCGCCGCCTCGACGGGGGCGGCCTTGCTGCCCCCGAGGGTGGTCGGGCGGCGCGGCGGGAGCGGGGCCCGGGACAGGGTCGCGGGTGCGCCCGGCGCCGGCGCCTCCGGTTCTGTCGGCTGCGGGTCCTTGCGGCCGAACAGGCTGTCGAGGAAGGACGTCACCTGCGCCTGGGCGGGCGCCCCGCCTGCGAGGCAGAGCGCCGCCGCAAGGACGGGAAGCAGGCCGGAACGGGGACGGCCGGTCATCGGCAAGGTTCTCCGTGAGGGCGGATTGCGGCGCGGATCGCGCCGCCAGCGGCCGGGCGCGGCGGCGGACGCTGCGCCGTTAGAGACGGGCCCTGTGGCGAATATGCGACGCCGGATCCGGTTCGGCGGCGCATTCTCACTCATCCTCCGCAACCGGTGCGGCGGGCGCCTCGACCAGGATCTCGCGCTTGCCGGCGTGGTTGGCGGGACCGACGATGCCCTCCCGCTCCATCCGCTCCATCAGCGACGCCGCCCGGTTGTAGCCGATCTGAAGACGCCGCTGGATGTAGCTCGTCGACGCTTTCTTGTCCCGCAGCACCACCGCGACCGCCTGGTCGTAGAGGTCGGCCGCCGGATCGGCGAAGCTGCCCTGGTCGAAGACCGGCGCATCGGCCGGGGCGGCCTCGGCCTCCTCTTCGTCGGCGGTCACCGCGTCGAGATAGGCCGGCCGGCCCTGGCGCTTGAGATGGGCCACGATCGCCTCCACCTCGTCGTCCGACACGAACGGGCCGTGAACCCGCGTCGTGCGGCCCCCGCCCGCCATGAACAGCATGTCGCCCTGACCCAGAAGCTGCTCGGCTCCCATCTCCCCCAGGATCGTGCGCGAGTCGATCTTCGAGGTCACCTGGAACGAGATCCGTGTCGGGAAGTTCGCCTTGATCGTCCCCGTGATCACGTCCACCGAGGGCCGCTGCGTCGCCATGATCAGGTGGATGCCCGCCGCCCGCGCCATCTGCGCCAGGCGCTGGATCGCCCCCTCGATGTCCTTGCCGGCCACCATCATCAGGTCGGCCATCTCGTCCACGATCACCACGATGTAGGGCAGCGCGCCCAGGTCCATCACCTCGTCCTCGTAGACCGCCTCGCCCGTCTCCCGGTCGAAGCCCGTCTGCACCGTCCGCGTGATCACTTCGCCCCGCTCGCGCGCCTCCGCCACCCGCGCGTTGAACCCGTCGATGTTGCGCACGCCGAGGCGCGCCATCTTCTTGTAGCGCTCCTCCATCTCGCGCACGGCCCATTTGAGGGCGATGACCGCCTTCTTGGGATCGGTGACCACCGGCGAGAGCAGGTGCGGGATGCCGTCGTAGACGGAGAGTTCCAGCATCTTGGGATCGACCATGATCAGGCGGCACTCCTCGGGCTTCATGCGGTAGAGGAGGGAGAGGATCATGGTGTTGATGGCCACCGACTTGCCGGATCCGGTGGTGCCGGCGACGAGCAGGTGGGGCATGCGGGCGAGGTCGGCGATGATGGCCTCGCCGCCGATGTTCTTGCCGAGGCAGAGGGCGAGCTTCTGCTTGGTCTCGGCGAAGGCGGGGCTGGAGAGGATCTCGCGCAGGTAGACGGTCTCGCGCTTGACGTTGGGCAGCTCGATGCCGATGGCGTTGCGGCCCTGGACGACGGCGACGCGGGCCGAGATGGCGGACATCGAGCGGGCGATGTCGTCGGCGAGCGAGATGACGCGCGAGGACTTGGTGCCGGGCGCGGGCTCCATCTCGTAGAGCGTTACCACCGGCCCGGGCCGCACCGCCAGGATCTCGCCCCGCACCCCGAAATCGTGGATCACCTGCTGGAGCTGCACGGCATTCGCCTGGAGCACGTCCGCGTCGAGGCTGCTGCCGTCCGAGGCGCGGGCCTCGGTGAGCAGTTCGAGGGGCGGGAACTCGTAGGGCGTCTCCGACGCGCGCGCCTGCGGGCGCGGCGGCAGCGGCACGAGGGCGATGATGTCCTCGTCGTCGTCCGCATCCTCCGCGTCGAGGCCGAGGTCGGAATCGAGGCCGGCATTGCCGATCACCACCGTGTGCGTCTCGGCGGGAGCCGGAGTAGGCTCGGGCTCGGGCTCGGGCTCGGCTGCCGGCGCGGTCGCGACGGCGGGCGGCAGGACGACCGGCAGCGGCGGCGCCGCATCCGGCTCGACCGAGCGGGTGGCCGGGATCGGCTCCACGGGACCGACGGGCACCATGGTCAGCGCCAAGGGCACCAGCGGCAGGTCGAGGCCGGCCTCCGGCTGCGGAGCCGGCACCGTCACGAACGCGGCCGGTTCGGGCGCGACGGCCCGCGCCTCGGCAGGCTCCGCGACCGGCCTCACGTCCGGCTCGGCCGGCGCGCGGGCGGCGTCGACGGCCATGGGCTCGGCGGCCGGGATCGCCATCTGCCCGATGACGGCCGGTTGCGCGGGCTCAGCATCGGCCGCGGCCGGCGCCGCCCCCGCTTCCCCGGCGTCCGGCGATACGTCGTCGGGCGCGGCCGGCTCGATGACCGGCGCCGTCGCCGCGATCGGCTCGGCGGCCGCAGCGGCCTCCGGTGCGGCGTCGTTCGAGGCCACCGGCACGGCGGGCTCGGGATCGGCCGGCAGGATCGTTTCCGGTTCCGCGGCGGCGGTCTCCTCGCCGGCCACCGGCCGGTTGTCCTGCACCTCCGCGACCGCGAGCGGCTGGGTCCAGTCGTGCTTCAGCAGTCCGCCGAGGGCGTAGAGGGGCCGCTTCGGCAGCGCCCGCAGATGCGTGATATCGCGCGGCAGCAGGATCGGCCCGGCCGGTTCCTCCGCGACGCTCGCCTCGGCCGCCTCGGCCGCCTCGACGACCGGCGCGGCGGATTCCGCGGCATCCTGCGACACCGCCGGTTCGGCCGGCTCGGACGGCCGGTCGATGGCGGGCGCCGGGTCGCTCGTCACCGGGCTCGCATCGGTCGCGATCAGCGCCGGAGCGTCCGCCTCGGCGGGCGCATCCGTGACGGCCGCCGGCGCCGCGGCGCTCTCGGCTTCGTCCGGCGCGAGGGCCGGGGGAGCCGGAGGCGGGGTCTCGTCCGGAGCGTGGCGCAGGAGATGGTCGGGCGTGCGCGTGAAGCGCACCCCGGGCGGCAGCACGTAGGGCTGGCGCCAACGCGGCAGCGGCGGGACGGCGGCCGCCTCGGCCGCCAGCCGCTCGGCCTCCGCCGCCGCCTCACGGGCCGCCCTCTCGGCGGCGGCGTGTTCCTCGGCGGCCAAGCGCTCGGCCTCGCGCGCCCGCGCCTCCTCCTCCCGCTTGCGGCGGCGGGCCTGGAGCACGTGGTCGGGCGTGCGCGTGAAGCGCAGGTCGGTGACGTCCGGGCTCCGCTCCGGGCGCGGCGCCGGACGGACCTCGTCGGCCGGGCGGCGCGCCCGGGTCAGCACGGTCCGGGCCGGGCCGGCCGGCGGGATGGCGAGCCACGCCTCCCCCGCGTCCGGGCCAGGACCCGCCGGGCGTGGCGGCTCGGGTGGACGGGGCGCGGGTGCGCGCGGGGCCGCGACCGGCGGGACGGGCGCCGTCTGAACCGGAACGGGCGGGGGCACGGGGGCCGGCTCGACCACCGGGACGGGTGGCTGCCAGACCGGTTCGGGTGGTGGCGGTGCCTGCCAGACCGGTTCGGGCGACGGGGGCTCTGCCCGTACGAGATCGGGCGTCCAGGCCGGCACTGCCGGCTGCGGGGCCGGCTCGGACATCCAGCTCGGGGTCGCGCGCCGGTCGAGCGCCACCGGCCGCGGCGGAGGCGGCAGGGCGAGGCGCTGCGGCATCTGCGGCGACAGGTGCCGGGCGATGAGCGCGCGGATGCGCATGAGGGTTTCGGCCAGCGCCGCGAGCGAGAGCCCGCGGCGCGCAGCCGGAGGGGTGGCGCCGCGCATCCCGTGCGGATGGCGCGCCGAAGTCTCGAGGTAGGGGGGCCGTCCCGATGATCTCATGATGCTGGCTGGTTGGGCCGCGCCGCCCGCGGCTCTGCTCCTCCCCAGTTAGGCGCGGTATCGTTAACACCCGATTAGGCAGCCGGCCGGGGGGCCGTCCCGCGCCCGCCGGGGTGCCAAGGCCGGCCCGTGCGCGTTAAGCAGGGTCGATCCTCACCGGAGGCCGCGGATGTTCCGATCCCTCTATCAGCACGGCTTCGCCCGGGTCGCGGCCTGCGTCGGGCAGAGCCACATCGCCGCGCCCGCCGCCAACGCGGCGGAGGTGCTGGCGCTGGCGCGGCGCTGCCACGACCGCGGCGTGGCGGTGGCGGTGTTTCCCGAACTCTGCCTTTCGGCCTATGCGATCGAGGACCTGCTCCTTCAGGAGCCGCTCCTCGACGCGGTCGAGGCGGCGATCGGCACCCTGGTCGAAGGCACGCGCGACCTCCTGCCGCTCCTCGTCGTCGGCGCGCCCCTGCGGCACGGCAACCGCCTCTACAATACGGCGGTGCTGGTGCATCGCGGGCGGGTGCTCGGCGTCGTGCCGAAGAGCTACCTGCCGAACTACCGGGAATTCTACGAGAAGCGGCACTTCGCCCCGGGCGCCGGGATCGTCGGCGGCACGATCCGGCTCGGCGGCGAGAGCGTGCCCTTCGGCACCGACCTCCTGTTCGCGGCGGAGGATCTCCCGGGCCTCGTGATCGGCGTCGACGTCTGCGAGGACATGTGGATCCCCGTCCCGCCCGGGGCGCTGGCGGCGCTCGCGGGGGCGACCGTGCTCGTGAACCTCTCGGGCAGCCCGATCACCATCGGGCGGGCGGAGAGCCGCAAGCTCCTGTGCCAGTCGAGTTCGGCGCGCTGCCTCGCGGCCTATGTCTACGCCGCCGCCGGCCCCGGCGAATCGACCACCGACCTCGCCTGGGACGGCCAGACCGTCATCTACGAGGACGGCGACCTCCTGGCCGAGGGCGAGCGCTTCCCGGCCGAGCCGCAGGTGACGGTGGCCGACATCGACCTCGACCGTCTGCGCCAGGAGCGCGCCCAGATGGGCAGCTTCGACGACAATGCCCGGGCGGTGCTGGCGGAGCGGCCCTGGCGGCGCATCGGCTTCACGGTGGCGCCGCCGCTGGCCGATCTCGGGCTCGCCCGCACCGTCGAGCGCTATCCCTTCGTGCCGGCCGATCCGGCCCGCCTCGCGCAGGATTGCTACGAGGGCTACAACATCCAGGTCGCGGGCCTCGCCCAGCGCCTGCGGGCGATCCGCACCAGCAAGGTCGTCATCGGCATCTCGGGCGGCCTCGATTCGACCCACGCGCTCATCGTCGCCGCCAAGGCCTTCGACCGGCTCGGCCTGCCGCGCACCAACATCCTGACCTACACGATGCCGGGCTTCGCCACCTCGGCGGAGACCAAGGGCAACGCCCACCGGCTGATGGCGGCGCTCGGCACCACGGCGGCGGAACTCGACATCCGCCCGGCCGCCCGGCAGATGCTGGCCGATATGGGCCACCCGTTCGGGCGCGGCGAGCCCGTCTACGACGTGACCTTCGAGAACGTGCAGGCGGGCCTGCGCACCGATTTCCTGTTCCGCCTCGCCAACCAGAACGACGCGATCGTGGTCGGAACCGGCGACCTCTCCGAGCTGGCGCTCGGCTGGTGCACCTACGGCGTCGGCGACCAGATGTCCCATTACGCGGTCAATGCCGGCGTGCCGAAGACGCTGATCCAGCACCTGATCCGCTGGGTGATCGCCTCAGGCCAGTTCGAGGGCGAGGTGAACGCGACCCTCGACGCGATCCTCGCCACCGAGATCTCGCCCGAACTCGTGCCGGTGAAGGAGGGCGAGCAGCTCCAGAGCACCGAGGCCAAGATCGGTCCCTACGCGCTGCAGGACTTCACCCTCTTCTACACGCTGCGCTACGGCTACCGGCCCTCGAAGATCGCCTTCCTCGCCTGCCAGGCCTGGGAGGACGCCGCGCGCGGCCCCTGGCCGCCGGGCTTCCCCGAGGAGCGGCGGGGGGCCTATGCGCTGCCGGAGATCCGCTCGTGGATGAGGGTCTTCCTGCAGCGCTTCTTCGGCTTCAGCCAGTTCAAGCGCTCGGCGATCCCGAACGGCCCGAAGGTGGCGGCCGGCGGCGCCCTCTCCCCGCGCGGCGACTGGCGGGCGCCCTCGGACGGCAACGCGGCCGTGTGGCTGGAGGAGCTGGAGCGGAATGTGCCGGAGGCGTGACGACGATCCCGCCTCACGACCCGAGCCGGATCAGCCCTCGTCCTGCGGCGGCGGGCCGGCCGGGGCGAAGAGATCCTCCGGCGGGTCGATCACGACGCGGCGCGCGGCGATGTCGACGGTCGGCACGAAGGCCCGCGTGAAGGGAAGCAGCGCCGCCGCGCCGCCCGTCGCGGGCGCGATCTCGAGCAGGTCGCCGCCGCCGTAATTCGGCACGGCGCGGACCGTGCCGATCCGCGTGCCCGCCGCATCGACCACGTCGAGCCCGACGAGATCGGCGGAGAAGAATTCGTCCTCGTCATCCGGCGCGCCGAGGCGGTCGCGGTGGACGTAGAGCGCGAGCCCGTTGAGGGATTCGGCGTCGTCGCGGCCGGCAAGGCCCGCCACGCGCGCGATCAGGATGTCGGGGGCGCCGGAGGTCGGGCGCAGGGACGCGATCTCGATGCGGCGTCCATCCGCTGCGGTGAGCGGGCCGTAGCGGCCGATCGCCATCGGATCGGCCGTGTAGGATTTCAGCCGCACCTCGCCGAGAAGGCCGTGGGCGCGGCCGAATTCGCCGAGCAGCACGAGGCTGGGATCCCGCGCGGCCTCGACGGAGGCCGCGGGGCGCGGCGCGCCGGCCGGAGCCCGCCGCGCGCCGGAGGGACCGGGCGGGGCGGAACGGGGGGGCCGACGCGCCATGGCGATTACGCCGCGGCGTCCTCGCCGGCGCCGGCCTTCTCGGCACGGGCGGCGGCGCGCTCCTTGGCCTTCGCGCCGGGCTCGGCCTTCTGCGGGTTGTTGCGGGCCGGACGTTTGGCCAGCCCGGCAGCGTCGAGGAAGCGCAGGACACGGTCGGTCGGCTGCGCGCCCTTGGCGAGCCAGCTCTGGATCTTCTCGACCTCGAGCGACACGCGGGCCGGATCGTCCTTCGGCTTCATCGGGTCGTAGACGCCGACCTTGTCGATGAAGCGGCCGTCGCGCGGGGAGCGCGAGTCGGCGACGACGATGCGGTAGTAGGGGCGCTTCTTGGCGCCGCCGCGGGTCAGACGGATCTTCAGGGACATGGGATCACCTCTTGGCTGCTGTGGTCTTCACCGAATTCGAGGATGACGCGTTCGATCCGCTCCCATCCTCCGGAGGCCCCGCCATCGGGAGGCCTCCCCATCGATCTTCCCGTCATCGAGAACGTCGATTTCGCTTATTTCTTCTTCCCGAAGGGCAGGCTGCCGAGGCCGGGAAGGCCGGGCATCTTGGGTCCGCCGAGACCCGGCAGCCCGGGAAGCTTGCCCGGCGCGCCGCCGAGGCCCGGCGGCATCGGCGGCAGCTTGCCGCCGAACTGCTTCTCCAGCGCGGCGATCTGCTCCGGCGTCGGCTCGGGCATGCCGCCGCCCATCATCTTGCCCATGCTGCCCAGGCCGCCGCCGCCGAGGCCGAACATGTTGCCGAGCGCCTGGCCGATGCCGCGCTTGCCCGAACCCATGGCCTTCATCATGTCGGCCATGGTGCGGTGCATCTTGAGGAGCTTGTTGATCTCCGCCACGTCGACGCCCGACCCCTTGGCGATGCGCTTCTTGCGCGAGGCCTTGAGGATGTCGGGGTTGCGGCGCTCCTCGGGGGTCATCGACGAGATGATCGCGCGCTGGCGCTTGAACATCTTCTCGTCGAGGTTGGCGCCCTCGACCTGCTTCTTCATCTGGCCCATGCCGGGCAGCATGCCCATGAGGCCGCCGATGCCGCCCATCTTCTCCATCTGGGCGAGCTGCATGGACAGGTCTTCGAGGTCGAACTTGCCCTTGCGCATCTTCTCGGCGACGCGCAGGGCCTGTTCCTGGTCGATGGTCTCGGCCGCCTTCTCGACGAGCGAGACGATGTCGCCCATGCCGAGGATGCGGTTGGCGACGCGGGCCGGATGGAACTCCTCCAGCGCGTCGACCTTCTCGCCGGTGCCGACGAGCTTGATCGGCTTGCCGGTGACCGCCCGCATCGAGAGCGCCGCGCCGCCGCGCGAATCGCCGTCCATGCGGGTGAGCACGATGCCGGTGACGCCGAGCCGCTGGTCGAAGGCGCGGGCGGTGTTGACCGCGTCCTGACCGGTGAGCGCGTCGGCGACGAGGAGCACCTCGTGCGGGTTGGTGGCCGCCTTCACCTCGGCGGCCTCCTGCATCAGCCCCTCGTCGAGGGTGATGCGGCCCGCCGTGTCGAGCATCACCACGTCGAAGCCGCCGAGGCGGGCGGCCTCCAGGGCGCGCTTGGCGATCTGCACCGCCGACTGGCCGGCGACGATCGGCAGCGTCTCGACGCCGACCTGCTGGCCGAGGACGGCGAGCTGCTCCATCGCCGCCGGGCGGCGCGTGTCGAGGGAGGCGAGCAGCACCCGGCGCTTGTCGCGCTGCGTCAGGCGGCGGGCGATCTTGGCGGTGGTGGTGGTCTTGCCCGAGCCCTGCAGGCCGACCATCAGGATCGGCACCGGCGAGGGGGCGTTGAGGTCGATGATCTCCGCCTCGGAGCCGAGCATCGCCACGAGCTGGTCGTTGACGATCTTCACGACCATCTGGCCGGGCGTCACCGACTTCAGCACGGTGGCGCCCACCGCCTGCTCGCGCACCTTCTCGGTGAAGGTCCGCACGACCTCGAGGGCGACGTCGGCTTCGAGGAGCGCGCGGCGCACCTCGCGCAGGGCGGCGGTGACGTCGGCTTCCGTCAGAGCGCCGCGCCGGGTGAGCCCCGAGAGGATGCCGGAGAGGCGATCGGAGAGGCCTTCGAACATGCTGTCGTCCTTCGCCTACTCGTCGTTGCCGGCCGCCGCGGCCCGGCGCGCCTGCAGGGCGTCCTCGAAATGCCGGATGGCCGTCTCGAACTTGTCGCGGCAGCCGGGATTGCAGAAGCCGACCACGGCGCCGTTGTAGAGCGTCAGCGAATCGGCGGCGATCGGCTTGCCCGACCAGGGGCAGGCCGTGTTCACCGCGTCCTCGATGCGCAAGCGCGCGTGGTTCGTCTCGCTCATCCGTGCTCCCGGCGGGGCGCTCTGCGGCGAGCCCCGCCCAACGCCGGACGCGCCCGAGGGCGCATCGCGCTGTCGGGCGTTGGCCTCCGGCCTCACGGGGCCGGTCGGCGTGTCGGGTCGAGACGAGGCTTCGTCTGGAAGTGGGAGCCCCTAGAGGGAGCGGCGCGCAAAGTCAATGCGCGGCCGGCATCGTTCCGCGCCGAGCCGCCAGATGCGCCTTCAGGAACCCGCTCGCCTCGCCGAGGGAGCGGCGCGCCTCCGGCAGGAACGAGGACGCGAACTGCCACGCATGCGGCACCACCGGCCAGACGGTGAGGGCCACGGTCACGCCCGCCGCCTCGGCCTTGGCGGCGAGACGCACCGCGTCGTCGCGCAGCAGCTCGCGCTCGCCCACATGGATCAGGAGCGGCGGCAGGCCGGCAAGGTCGCCGTTGAGGGGCGAGACCAGCGGGTCGGCCGGATCGTGCCCGGCGAGGTAGGCCTCGCGGATCGGCGCGAAGCTCTCCGGCGAGAACATGGCGTCGCGCCCCGCATTCTCCCGCATGGAGGGGCCCTCGCCCGCCATGTCGGTGGCGGGCGAGAACACCGCCGCGGCGGCCGGGAGCTGGCCGCCCTCGCGCTTCAGGCGCAGCATCAGGGCGAGGCTCAGGTTGCCGCCGGCCGATTCGCCCGCGAGGACGGCCGGCCCCTCGGCCGCGAAGGCCGTCCAGGCCGCGTGGGCGTCGTCGAGGGCCGCCGGATAGGGATGCTCGGGCGCGAGGCGGTAATCGGGCGTGAAGATCCGGAAGCCGCGCCCCGCGAGGCCGCCGATGAGCGGACGGTGGGTGCGGGCCGAGCAGGCGATGAAGCCGCCGCCATGCAGGTAGAGGAGCCGCGGGGCGTCGGCGCCGAGGTCGCGGCGCTCCGCCCATTCCCCCGCGATGCCGCCCATCGTGCCGGAGCGGAAGACGATGCCGGGCGGATCCAGAAAGGCGGCGGCGTCGAAGACGCGGCGCACCTCGCGGATGTCGGCGGCGCGGGCGAGCCGCGGCTTGACCTGCCGGCGGACGATCCAGGCGAAGACATGCGCGCGCAACGAGGCCACTCGGCGGATCTCCTACTCGCCCAAAGCCCGGCGGATCACCGCCCAGTAGCGGACCGGCATCAGCCATTGCAGGGTTGCGACCTGCCTGGCATCCGCGCCGACGATGAGGCGGGGGGCCCGGCGCTCGATGCCGCGCAGGATCAGGGCCGCGGCGGCGGCGGGGGGCAGCTTCAGGTGGCGCTGGAAGGCCTCGCGCCCGCGCGCCGCTTCGGCCGGATCGACGCCCGCGCCGGTGCGGGAATTGCGCGCGATGGCCGTGGCGACGCCGCCCGGATGCACCACCATCACGTGCAGGCCCGTGCCCGCATATTCGTGGCGGAGGGCCTCGGAGAAGCCGCGCAGGGCGAACTTGCTCGCCGCGTAGGCCGTCTGCCCGGCGGGCGCGACGATGCCGTAGAGGCTCGACAGGTTGACGATCTGCGCCGTGGGCCGGCGCCGCAGGGCCGGCAGGAAGGCGTGGGTCATCCGCACCGCGGCGCGGAAGTTGATGTCCATCACCCAGTCGAAATCGGCGAGGGACAGGTCCTCGAAGCGGCCGGCGAGGGCGACGCCGGCATTGTTGACGAGGAGGTCGAGGCCGCCGTGCCGCGCGAGCACCGCGTCCGGCAGGGCCGCGATCCCCTCCGCGTCGAGCAGGTCGAGGGCGTGCGTGCTGACGGCCTGCGCCTGGCCGGCGAGGCCGGCCGCGACGCGTTCCAGGCCGTCCGCGTCCCGATCGACCAGGGCGAGGCGGGCGCCCCGGGCGGCGATCGCCGCGGCCAGGGCCGCCCCGATCCCGCTCGCGGCGCCGGTGATCAGCGCCGTCCTGTCGCGCAGCTCGAACCGTCCGGCCACCAGTCCCGCTCCGGCGCCCCGCGGGGCTCGCCCAGGTTCATCGCCCGAACGGCCGCGCGGATGCAAGCGGAGCCGCAAGGTCCGGGCGTCAGGCCCGCTTGCGGACCGGCTCCTCGCTCGCGGCGGGGGAGAGCGCCGGCAACTCGACGTCGATCTCCAGGAGCGAGACGGCTTGGCCGCGCTCCATCGAGACCTTCACCTTGTCGCCGTCGATCGCCACGTGCTTGGCGATCACCGCGAGGATCTCCTCGCGCAGCACCGCCGCGAGGTCGCTGCGGCCGGAGGTGGCCCGTTCGTGGGCCAGGAGGATCTGCAGGCGCTCGCGGGCCACCGGGGCGGTGCCGCGACGGGAGAAGAAGGGGATGAGATTCATGCGGCCCTCCGGGAGAGGAGGCGGTTGAGGAAGGACTTGCGCTCGGTCGGGATGGTCATCGCCACGCTCTCGCCCTTGAGCCGGCGCGCCGCATCCGCATAGGCCCGCGCCGGTGCGCTCGCCGGGTTGTTCAGCGTCACCGGGCTGCCGACGTTGGAGGCCTTCAGCACCTCCTCGCTCTCCGGCACCACCGCCAGCAGCGGGATCGACAGGATCTCCAGCACGTCCTCGAGCTTGAGCATCTCGCCCCGGTCCGCCCGCGAGGGGTCGTAGCGGGTCAGGATCAGGTGCTTCTCCAGGCTCTCGCCGGCCTCCGCCCGCGCCGTCTTGGCGTCGAGCAGCCCGATGATGCGGTCGGAGTCGCGCACGGAGGAGACCTCCGGGTTGGTGACCACCACGGCGACGTCGGCGTGGCGCATGGCCAGCGTGGCGCCGCGCTCGATGCCGGCGGGGCTGTCGCAGATCACCCAGTCGAAGCGCTCGCGCAGCTCGCCGATGACGCGGGCGACGCCCTCGTCGGTGAGGGCGTCCTTGTCGCGGGTCTGGGAGGCGGGGAGGATGGAGAGGGTGTCGACGCGCTTGTCGCGGATGAGGGCCTGGGCGAGCTTGGCGTCGCCCTGGACGACGTTGATGAGGTCGTAGACGACGCGGCGCTCGGCCCCCATCACGAGGTCGAGGTTGCGCAGGCCGACGTCGAAGTCGACGACGCAGGCGCTCGCGCCACCCTGGGCGAGGGCGGCTCCGAGGGCGGCGGTGGTCGTGGTCTTGCCCACGCCACCCTTGCCCGATGTCACGACAACGACCTTTGCCATCCGATACCTCGTTCTCGTTGGGGCGGTCCGGGATGGCCGCCCTCTTGCTCGCGACCGGCCCGTTGCGGGCCGGTCAATACCAAACCCGGCCGATCCCTTCGGGATGGCGGATTCGGGCTTCGCTCAGGCCCGCGCGGAGCCGGGCTCTGCGCCGCGCAGGCCAGCCGCAGGGCTTCCGCTTCGATCGCGCGGAGACCGGATCACTCCAGAACCCGCATCCGCATCGCGTCTCCTTCGAGGCGGACATGCACGGGCTTGCCGCGCAGGGCCGGGTCGATGTCGTCCGCGATGCGGTACAGTCCGTCGATGGCCAGCAATTCCGGCTCGAACCGGCTGCTGACGATCCGCGCATTGGCGTTGCCCGCCGCGCCCGCGATGGCCCGTCCGCGCAGGGCCCCGTAGACGTGGATCGAGCCCCCGGCGATCACCTCGGCGCCGGAGGCCACCGAGCCCATCACCGTCACGTCGCCCTCCGGGAACAGGATCGTCTGTCCGGAGCGCACCGGGGTGTCGAGCACCAGCGATCCGACCGTGGTCGGCCGTTCCTGGACCGGGGCGGCCGCCGGCGGCTGGTCCGGCGCCGCGATCTCGCCGCCCGCCCGGCCGCCGCTGAGGGGCGGCGGCAGGCCCGTGCCGAGGCCGGCGGCGCCGGCGCCTTCGAGCCCCATGATGGGGATGTCGCGCGCGGCGAGTTCCGCCACGAGCGCCAGCAGCATCTCGCGCGAGGGCGCGAGCGCCGACACGTCGAGGATGACGGCCCGTCCGGCGAAGAAGGCCGGCGAGCGGCGGACCAGGGCGTCGAGGTCTGAGAGCCAGTCCTCGACAGGCGCCTCGGGGGCGAGCACCACGGCCAGGAAGGAGCGGCCGCGGAAGCGGATCGGGGGTCGGGCGGAGCTGGGACTGGACACGGGTTTACGATTCGTTACCCGGGCATTGAGCGCCCCAGGTGGTTAGCGAACCGTTAACGGGCCCCCGTCCCGTTCATATTTCCCTAACGGCACGCGTGACCGTCTCCTCGATGTGCCGGACGAGGCCGGGATCGAGGCGCAGGCGCCGGGCGAGGTCGTCGAGATAGGCCCGCTCCGGCGCGCTGTCGACGTCGATGGCCATCAGCGAGGCCGCGTAGATCTCGGCCGCCTCCTCGGGCGAGCGGGCGAGCCGGGCCACGGCGTCGATGTCGAGGGGGGCGCGCAGCACGTCCATCAGGAAGGCCTTGTCGTCCGCGTCGAGGGCGTGGCGGTCCATCTCGCCGAAGATCCGCGCCTGCTCCTGCCCGTCGATATGCCCGTCGGCCTTCGCGGCGCTGATCATCGCGGTGAGGAGGGAGCGGGCGAGCACCTGCTCGTCCAGCGCGGAGGCCGGCTGGAAGGCCGTGCCGCGCAGCATCGCCGCCGCCTCCTCCGCCGAGGGCAGGAAGGAGCCGGAGCGGCGGGGCGCTGCGGCGGGGGCGGATCCGGCCGGCGGACGGCCCGCCTGCCAGTGCTGATAGGCCTGGTAGGCGAGGGAGGCCACCATCGCGAGGCCGCCGATCCGCCCGGCCTGGCCGAAGGGCGCGCCGCTCGCGCGATGGCCCTTGCGGGAGCCGAGCACCAGGGCGGCGAGGCTGCCGAGCACCGCCACCTTGGAGCCCTGGCCGCCGAGGGAGCGGGCGATCTGGTCCAGCGGCGAGGGCGCGGCCCGGGGCGATGGCGCGGCCTGGGGCGGCTGCCCGTAGCCGCCCCGGCCCTGGCCGCCGAGGAACTGGTCGAGGAGGCGCTTGGCGTCGAGCATGGCGATGGCGGCTCCGGTAGAGACCCTGTGGGACCTCAAAGCTGGGATCGCGGTCCTGCCGGACAAGGGCTCCGGTTCAGCCTCCGGCGGCGCGGCGCTCGCCGGCCCAGCGGCGGCGGGCGCTCCAGGCGTAGCGCGCATCCCCGTCGAGGAGATGGAGATGGTCCTGGAGCCGGTTGCGTTCGAGCCACGCGAGCGCCGCTTCGAGTTCCGCCGCGGTCATGGCCGCCCGGGCCTTGTTGCCGAAGAGGCGCTTGAGGACGGCGTTGTAGCGGTGGGCGAGCCGGCCGCCATGGGGCACCCGCAGCTCCGCCTCGTCCTCCACCGCCTGCGCGGTGACCATGGCGGCGACGCGCGCGCGCAGCTGCCGCTCGGCGGCGGAGGGCGGCAGCGGCGGCGGGTCCGCCGCCTCGGGCCGGACGAGGGCGAGCGACGGCCCCGGCCGCAGCAGGGCGTAGCGCAGGCCGAGCGCGTTGCTCTCCAGCGGCACGATGCCGTCGTCGGTCTGCGGCAGCGGGCGGGGGTCCCGGGCGGCGGCGGGCCGCTCCCGCCGCCTCTGCCGCAAGGCCGTCTCCTGCTCGTCCTCGATCCGCGCGCGGAAGCGGGCGAAGAGCGGGTCGTCCGGGTGGAAGACCAGCGCGTGCTGCGCCGCGTAATCGCCCGCATGCGGGTCGATCCGCGTGGCGCGGGCGATCATCTGCTCCAGCCAGGGGCGGCTGCGGATGTGGGTGAGGGCGGCCACCACCGCGACCTCGGGGGCGTCGAGGCCCTCGTAGGCCATCGCCACCGTGACCAGCACCGCGGGCTCGGGCGTCAGGCGGAAGGCCGCGAGCGCCCCGTGCGCGTCGGGCTCCGAGGAGACGGCGAGCCGCACGTCCCGGGCGCCCTGCTCGGGCGGCATCCAGCCGCGCAGCATGGCGAGATAGGCCTGCGCCCGCGCCTGATCGGGGGCGACGACGAGGAGCTTGCCAAGGCCGCGGGCCGGCTCGGCGGGGCCGAGCCCCCGGGCGGCGCGGCGGGCCGCACGCAGGCGCCGCGTGGCGAGGAAGGCCTCGTGCAGGAGGTCGCGGGCGAAGCCCGTGCGCAGGGCGGTGAACAGGGCCGGACGCGTCGTCGCGCTCGGGGCCGGGCCCGAGAGCCGGTGCGGTCCGACCCGCGCCTCGCCCTCGGTACGGCCGCCTTCGAGCCAGCTCGCCTCGCCGTCGAGGGCGCCGAAATTCACCGGCAGCACCGCCCGCTCGGCGAGGGCCTGCGCCCGCGAATAGCCGATCACCGCCCAGCCGGGCGCCGCGATGTCGGGCAGAGCCGCGCGCTCGCCCTCGCGATAGGGCAGCCCGAGGATGCGCCGCCCGTCCGCCCGCTCCAGGGTGCCGGAGAGGAAGAGGCGCAGGCTCGCTTGCCGGAACAGGGGCAGCAGCGCCCGGCTCCAGGAGGCGGCCTCGCCCTCCGGCGCCCCCGCGTCGAGGGCGGGCAGGTGGTGCACCTCGTCGACGACGAGGAGCGTGCGGTGCCGCTTCATCTCGGCGAGGTGGAGCGCCGGGGCGGCGGCGACCGCCTGGTAGGTGGTGACGTAGCCGGCGAGCCCCCGGGCGGGGTCGGGCGTGTTGTCGGCGGCCCGCACCGAGAGGGCGTGCGAGAGGGCGTGGCGCCACGCCGGATCGGCGAAGGCCTCCTCGGCCTGGAGGCGCAGGGAATCCCGCGGCACCACCCAGACCACGCGCTCCACCACGCCCGCACCGATCAGCCGTGCGGCGGCGATGACCGGCAGGAGAGACTTGCCGCCCCCGGGCGTGACCGCCGCGAGGATGTCGGTCACCTCCGCGGCCTCCCCGCGGGCAAGGGCGGCGACGAGTTCGGCGAGGCTGCGCTGGTGGCTGCGCAGGGGGCGGGTGGAGGCGCTCACGGCGCGGGACGGCGACTCATTTCCGGCCAGGATGGCCGAGACGGCGGCGCTTGTGAATCCCAGGCCCGGCGATCAGCCGAGCGCGGCGATGTAGGCCCGCCAGCCGCCGAACCCGGTGACCTCCTCGGCCGCCGCGACCGCGTGCGCCTCGCACAGGAAGCCCGGCACCGCGCTGCCGTCCTCCAGGGTGATCCGGCCGAGGCCGAGCGGGGCGGGGATCGCGGCGGCGAAGCGTCCGAAGGCGGCGGGATCGAGGGACCAGACTTCGACCGCGAGGCCCGGCCCCGCGAAACCGGGCTGGCGCACGAGGCCGGGCTTGCGCGGCGCGGTGCCCGGCAGGGCGTAGAGCCGGTAATCGGGCGCGGTGCGCGCCGCCCGCACCAGCCGCCCGCCGAGCGCCGTCAGGTCCCGGTTGAGCGGCATGCCCGAGAGATGCGCGCCCACGACGACGACCGGCAGCCGCTCCTCGGCCGCGGGCGGGACCCGGCTGTCCTCGGGCAGCGCCGCGCCGCGCGCGCGGCCGAGCCCGCTCTCCGCCGCACGGTGGAGCGCGTCGGCGAGCGGCGCCAGGGCCTCGTCCTGGAAGGCGCGGGCGACGAGGGTGACGCCCGCCGGCAACCCGTCCGCGCGGAAGCCGGCGGGCACCGCGATGGCGCAGCAATCGAGGAGGTTCGCGAAGTTCGTGTAGCGCCCGAGGCGGCTGTTGAGTTCGATCGGATCGGCCTGCATCGCCGCGACCGTGTAGGTGGTCGGGGCGGTTGGGAGCAGCAGCGCGTCGACCGTCTCCCAGGTCGCCTCCGTTCGCCGGCGCAGGGCGGCGAGCCGGTATTGCCCCTCGAAGGCGTCGACCGCCGTGAAGGCCCGGGCGGATTCGACGATGCGGCGCACCGCCGGGTCGATCGCGTCCGCATGGGTCCCTGCGAAGGCCTTGATGGCGGCGAGCCGCTCCGCCACCCAGGGGCCGTCGTAGAGGAGGCTCGCCGCCTCCCGGAACGGCGCGTAGTCGAAGGGCACCAGGGTGCAGCCGAGCGCCTCCGCCCGCGCCGTGGCCGCATCGTAGAGGCGCTCCGTCTCCCGGTCGCCATGGAATTCCCGCTCGCTCCCCGCGAGCACGCCGAGCCGCGGCGCGGCCGGCAGCGGGCGCGGGGCTGGGACGCGGGAATAGGGATCGGCCGGATCGAACCCCTCGGCGATCCGCCGCACCGCCGCCGCGTCGCCGACCGTGAGCGCGAAGACCGAGATGCAGTCGAGGCTGCGGCAGGCCGGCACGAGGCCGCCCGTGCTGAGAAGACCCCTGGTCGGCTTGATCCCGACGAGGTTGTTGAAGGCGGCCGGCACCCGGCCGGACCCGGCCGTGTCGGTGCCGAGCGAGAAGGCGGCCAAGCCCGCCGCCACCGCCACCGCCGATCCGGAGCTGGAGCCGCCCGAGATATGGGCCGCGTCGAACACGCTGCGCGGCGCGCCGTAGGGCGAGCGGGTGCCGTTGAGCCCGGTGGCGAACTGGTCGAGATTGGCCTTGCCGATCACGAGGGCGCCGGCCGCCTTCAGGCGCGCCACCACGGCGGCATCCGCCTCCGGCCGGCGCGTGAAGGCCGGGCAGGCGGCCGTGGTCGGCAGCCCCGCCACGTCGATGTTGTCCTTCACCGCGAAGGGCACGCCCCAGAGGGGCAGGGCGTTGGGCTCCGGTGCGCGCGCCATCAGCTCCGCCGCGGCCGACCGCAGGGCCTCCGGGGTCACCGGCGTGATGAACACCGCCGGATCGGCGCCGGCCATCCGGTCCGCGACGGCGGCGGCGAGATCCTGCGGGGTGAAGGTTCCGGACGCGTAGAGCGCCCGAAGGGCTGTCAGATCGAAGACCGCCGGCAGCATGTTCGCTCGCTCTCTCCCGGGCGCCCGTTCTCGCGCCGCCAAGCCGGCGCAGGCAAGAGACGGACCGCGATCGGCGGCCGCCCCGGCAGGGCCGGGTCCGATTGCAACCTAAAATCGCAATTTCAGTGGCGCCGAAATGGGCATTCTGCGCAACGTTCGCCCAAAGTCAGATAGCATACATTATGCCGATCACGATTATTTCGCTGTTAAGGCCCTGTCATGAGACTGTATGCGGGCTTGGAACGAACCGAGATGTCGATCGGGAATGTCTTTCATACAGTCGCCGCACGGATCGTCTTAGTTGCACTCGCTCCGTGTCTCGCCTTCGCCGTCATTGTCGGCCTCGTGGTGCACGAGCATCGGGGCCGGCAGCAGGAGATGGAACGGGTCGAGACCCTGGTGGGCATCGCCGCTGCGATGAGCGGAGTGATCCACGAGGCGCAGACCGAGCGCGGGGCGTCGAATCTCCTCATCGGGTCGACGGGGACGCAGTTCCGCACCGAACTCACCGACCAGCGTCGGAAGACCGATGCGGCGCTCGCCGCCCTGACGGCGGTCACGGCGGCGCTGCCGGATCTCGGCGGCGATGTGCGGGGCCGCATCGACGCCCTCGCCTCCGTGGCGGAGCGGCTGGCCGGGCATCGCCGCGACGTCGACGCGCTCTCCGCGACCGCGACGCAGAATTTCGGCTTCTATAGCGGCGTCATCACGCAGGGACTGGGCGTGATCCAGGCGATGTCCCGGGTGGTCACGCATCCGGCCCTCGCGGCGCGGCTCTCGGCCTATTCGGCGCTGCTCGCGCTCAAGGAGGAGGCGGGCCGCGAGCGCGCCACCGCCGCCCTGGCCTTCGCCGCCGGCCGTGCCGATCTCGGCCTCGTCGAGCGCATGGCGGTGCTCGCTGCCAACCAAGCCACCTACGAGTCGATCTTCCGGCTCTCGGCCCTGCCGGAGCAGGCCGCTTCCCTCGATGCCGCGCAGGCGGGCGCCGCCGCCCGGGAGGTCGCCCGGCTGAGGCGGATCGTCGTCGAGACGCTGCCGGGCGAGCCCCTGGCCTTCCGCGACGCGCCGGGCTGGTTCGGGCTCGCGACGGCGCGGATCAACGCGCTCAAGGGCGTGGAGGACCGCCTGACCGGCGAGCTGGTCGAGGCCGCCCGCGCGACGAAGGCCGAGGCCGGCCGCGCCCTGGCGGTCTGGAGCGCGGCGGGAATCGCGACCTTCGCGCTCACGGCTCTGCTCGCCCTCGGGCTCGGAGCGGCGATCGCCCGGCCTCTGGTCGGGATCGCGGGCGCGCTCACCGCCATCGGCCGGGGCGAGAGCGAGGTGAGCCTCCCGTCGGGCGGGCCGACCGAGCTGCGCGCGATCGCCGCCGCGGCGGTCGATTTCCGCGACAGCGTGGCCGAGCGGCGGCGCGTCCGTGCCGAGCAGGAGGCGATGGGCCGGTCCCTGGCGGCGTCCCAGCGCGCGGCGATGATCGCGGTGGCGGACGGCTTCGAGGCTCAGGTGAGCCGCATCGTGGAGGCGGTCTCGGAGGCCGCCCGCGACCTCCAGGGCGCGGCACGCACCATGGCCGGCACCGCGACCGAGACGGCGAGCCAGTCCGCCGCGGTCTCGGCGGCGGCGCAGCTGGCCTCCTCCACCGTCACCGCGGTCTCGGCCGCGACCGGGCAGCTCGACGCCTCGGTGAGCGAGATCGGCCGGCAGGCGCACGGCTCGGCCGAACTCGCCCGGACCGCGGTGGACGAGGCCGAGCGGACGGGGCGCGTGGTCGAGGATCTCAGCCGCGCCGCGAGCGAGATCGGCGAGGTCGCGGCCCTGATCGCGACCATTGCGGGGCAGACGAACCTTCTGGCGCTCAACGCGACGATCGAGGCGGCGCGGGCCGGGGAGGCGGGGCGCGGCTTCGCCGTGGTCGCCGCCGAGGTCAAGGACCTCGCCACCCAGACCGCCCGCGCCACGGACGAGATCACCGCCCGGATCGACCGCATCCAGGGCTCCACCGGCGAGGCGGTGGGCGCGATCGGCCGGATCTCCGGCGTCATCGACCGCCTGAGCCAGGTGTCGGGCTCGATCGCGGCCGCGGTCGAGGAGCAGGGCGCGGCGACCCGGGAGATCGTGCGCACGCTCGCCCAGGCCGCGGTCGGCACCGGCGAGGTGACCGGCACCATCGCGGGCGTCGCCGAGGCCGCGGAGGAGACCGGGGCGGCGGCCGCCCAGGTGCTCACCTCCTCCTCGGATCTCTCGCGGCAGGCCGACCGGCTCGCCGCGGAGGTGGGCCGCTTCCTCGCCACCGTGCGGGCCGCCTGAGACGGAATCCGGACTTTCGTCCGGCCCCCGGGGGCGGCCGGGCGGATGCCGTATCCGCCCGGCCGTCCGCGTGGTAAGCCTCGCGGCAAAGCCGGCCGAACGGCGCATGCGGGTGTGTGCGGGCTCGGCCGGACGAGAAGCCGCTCCCGTCCAGGCGTCTGCCCGTGTCCGAGTCCCGCCCGCGTCGCGTCCTTCGCCTCCTCGCCACGCTCACCGTGCTCGGTGCCGTCGCCGGAGCGGTCGCCTGGATCCTGCCCGAGCACCTGCGCGCCGCCGCTCCCGCGGGCAAGCCGCCGCCGCCCCGGGTGAGCCGCGCGGCGGTCGAGGAGGGGCGCAGCATCGTGAAGCTCGGCCCCGCCGAGCGGCGTCAGATCGGCGTCGAGACGGTCACGCTCCGCTCGACCCGGCACCGCGAGGAGCGGCAGGCCTACGGCGCGGTGCTCGATCTCGCCCGGGTCACCGACCTCACCAATTCCTACGCCAGCGCCCGGGCGCAGCTCATGACCGCGCAGGCCCGGCTCGAAGTGTCGCGCAGCGCCTATCAGCGCGCCAAGGCGCTGGGGCCCTACGCCACCGCCGTGCAGGTCGAGAGCGCGGAGGGGACCTTCCGCACGGACGATGCGTCGCTGGCCGCCGCCGAGTCGCAGCTGCGCACGCTCGCCGCCACCGCCCAGCAGGAATGGGGGCCGGTGCTGGGCCGCGCCATCGTCGAGCGCTCCGCCCTGGTCACCGGTCTGATCGAGCGCGCCCGGTTCCTGGTCCAGGTGACCCTGCCGCCGGGCGAGAGCGTGGGCCAGCCGCCCGTGACCGCCTATGCGGAGCTGCCGCCGCAGAGCGCCCGCGTGCCTCTCGACTACGTCTCGCCCGCGACGCGCACGGACCAGCGCATCCAGGGCCTGAGCTACTTCTACACGGTGGCGGGCGACAGCGGCTTCCTGCCGGGCATGAGCAGCCTCGTCTTCGTGCCCTCGGCGAAGTCCGTTTCGGGCGTGGCGGTGCCGGAGGACGCGATCGTGCACTGGCAGGGCGGGGCGTGGTTCTACCGGAGCGTCGGGCCGGACGCCTTCGCGCGCCATCCCCTCGACACCGGCGGGCCGATGTCCGACGACAGCTTCGTGGTGGCGGGTCTCCCCGACGAGACCGAGATCGTCCTGCGCGGCGCGCAAGCCCTCCTCTCGGAGGAGATGAAGAGCCAGCTGCGCGTCTCGGGCGACGACGATTGAGCCCCGGTCGGCCCGTGAGTGTCGCACGCCTCCCCGATGATGAACCCTGTCCGGCGGTCGAACCGGTTCTGGAAGCCCGGGGCTCCTTCTCCGGTGCGGGCGGAGCGCCCGGGGGTGCGTGCCGGTTGCGCCGGCCAGAGGGCGCTTCGCGCCACCCGGCATGAGGAGCGTCAGCGCTTCCGGGATGGATGACCCATGACCAACCCGGTTCCCGGCGGCCCCCAGGCCCTCCTCGTCGGCGCGGCGATCCGCTTCCGCGGCGTGGTGCTGGCGCTCGCCCTCGCGCTCCTCGCCTACGGGCTGATCGCGCTCGGGGAGGCGCGCTACGACGTCTTCCCCGAATTCGCGCCGCCCTCGGTGGTGGTGCAGACGGAGGCCCCCGGCCTCAGCGCCGAGCAGGTCGAGCAACTCGTCACCCTGCCGGTCGAGGTGGTGATCAACGGCCTGCCGGGCATCGAGAGCCTGCGCTCCGCCTCGATCCAGGGCCTGTCCGTCATCACGGCGGTGTTCCGGACCGGGAGCGACATCTTCCGCAACCGCCAGTTGGTCACCGAGCGCCTCGCTTCGGCCACCGCCAAGCTGCCGCAGGGCGCGGGTCCGCCCACCATGACGGCGCTCACCTCGTCGAGCAGCACGGTGCTCCTCGCCGGCATCACCTCGCCGACGCGCACGCAGGCGGAGCTGCGCACGGTCGCCGACTGGACCCTGCGCCTGCGGCTCCTCGCGGTGCCGGGCGTCGCGCAGGTCTCGGTCTATGGCGGCGACGTGCGCTCGCTCCAGGTCCAGGTGCGGCCCAAGGACTTGATCCGCTTCAATATCGGCCTCAACGACGTGCTGGCGGCGGCCCGGCGCGCCACCGGCGTGCGCGGCGCGGGTTTCGTCGATACGCCCAACCAGCGCATCACCCTCCAGACGGAGGGGCAGTCGCTGACCCCCGAGCAGGTCGCCCGCACGGTGCTGGTGAACGAGGGCGGGGCCAGCGTGGTGCTGGGCGACGTCGCCACCGTGGTCGAGGCCCCCGAGCCGCCGATCGGCGCCGCCCTCGTCGACGGCGAGCCCGGCATCCTGTTCATGATCGGCGCGCAATACGGCGCCAACACCCTCGACGTGACCCGCCGGGTCGAGGAGGCCCTCGCCGAGCTGCGGCCGAGCCTGGAGCAGCAGGACATCCGCCTGCGCGCCGACCTGTTCCGGCCCGCGAACTTCATCGCGGTCGCCACCGGCAACGTCATCCAGGCGCTGGCGCTCGGCGGCGCCCTGGTGGTCGTGGTGCTCTACCTGTTCCTGTCCGACTGGCGCACCTGCATCATCTCGTGCCTCGCGATCCCGCTCTCGCTGCTCGCCGCCGTGCTGGCGCTGCGGGCCTTCGGCGAGACCCTCAACACCATGACCCTCGGCGGGCTCGCCATCGCGATCGGCGAGGTCGTGGACGACGCGGTGATCGGCGTCGAGAACGTGGTGCGCCGCCTGCGCGAGAACCGCCGCCTCGGCCTGGGCCGGCCCGGGCCGCGGGTGGTGCTCGACGCGATCCTGGAGGTGCGCACCTCGGTCGCCTACGCGACCTTCGCGGTGCTCCTCGTCTTCCTCCCGGTCCTGAGCCTCACCGGCGTCGCCGGGCGGCTGTTCGGGCCCCTCGCGCTCGCCTACATCCTGGCGGTGCTGGCCTCCCTCGCGGTGGCGCTGACCCTCACCCCGGCGCTGGCCACGATGCTGCTCGCCGGCCGCGCCGATGCGCCCGTGCACGATCCGCCGCTGATGCGCTGGTCGCGCCGGGGCTACGAGCGGATCCTGCGGGGCGTCGAGCGGGCGCCGCTCCTCGTCGGCGGGCTGACCGTGATCGCGGCGCTGGGCGGGGCGGCGCTGCTGCCGAGCTTCGGCAGCACCTTCCTGCCCGACCTCAAGGAGGGGCATTTCATCCTGCACATGGCCGCCGCGCCCGGCACCTCGCTGCAGGAATCGATCCGGATGGGGCGCCACCTCACCAACGCCCTGCGCGAGATCCCGGGGGTGCGGGCGGTGGCCCAGCAGGTGGGGCGGGCCGAGGCCGGCCAGGACACCGCCGGAACCCATTACAGCGAGGTGCATATCGACCTCGACCCCGCCCTCGGCGGGGAGGGGCAGGAGGCGGTGGAGACGCGCATCCGCGCGCTGATGGCGGATTTCTCCGGGGCCGCCTTCTCGCTCAAGACCTTCCTCACCGAGCGCATCGAGGAGACCGTGTCGGGCTTCACGGCCCCGGTGGTGATCAACCTGTTCGGACCGGACCTCGCGCGGCTGGAGACCGCCGCCCGCGACGTGGCGCGGGAACTGGGCGAGGTGAGGGGGGCGGCCGACATCCAGCAGCAGGCTCCGCCGGGCCTGCCGCAGATCAACGTGTCGCTGCGGCCCGCGGATCTGCGCCACTGGGGCCTCGACGCGGTCGAGGTGCTGGAACTGGTGCGCACCGCCTACCAGGGCGACACGGTGGGGCAGAGCTACGAGGGCAACGCGATCTTCAACGTGATCGTGATCCTCGACGCCTCCGTGCGCGGACGCCTCGCCACCCTGGGGGATCTGCCGCTGCGCACCCGCGGGGGCACCCACGTGCTGCTGCGGCAGGTCGCCGACATCTACGAGACGCCCGGGCGCCTGCAGGTGCTCCACCAGGGGGCCCTGCGGGTGCAGACCGTCACGGCGAACGTGGTCGGGCGGGACATCGCCTCCTTCATGGAGACCGCCCGCCGCAAGATCGCCCGCGAGGTCGACCTGCCGCCCGGCACCACCGTGGCCTTCGCGGGCAGCGCCGAGGAGCAGGCGCGCTCGCGGCGCGACCTCCTCGTCTCCTCCGCCTTCGCGGGCCTCGGCATCCTGCTCCTCCTCGCCGTGGTGACCGGGCATTGGCGCAACCTCGCCCTGGTGGTGGTCAACCTGCCCTTCGCCGTGATGGGCGGCGTGCTGGCGGTGTTCCTCACCGGCCGGGTGCTGTCGCTCGGCTCGATGGTGGGCTTCGTGACCCTGTTCGGCATCAGCCTGCGCAACACCATCATGATGATCTCGCATTACGAGCATCTCGTGCGGGTGGAGGGCCGGGTCTGGAGCGTCGCGACGGCGGTCGAAGGGGCGGGGGACCGGCTGGTGCCGATCCTGGCGACCTCCCTCGTCACCGGCCTCGGCCTGCTGCCGCTCGCGCTCGGCGCCGGCGAACCCGGCCGCGAGATCGAGGGCCCGATGGCGATCGTGATCCTCGGCGGCCTCGTCAGCTCGACGGCGCTCAACCTCCTGGTGCTGCCGATGCTGGCGCTGCGGCTCGGCCGCTTCGACGGGCCGGATCGCAGCCGCGATCTCCACGACGCTCCGCCGCGGCTCGGGGCGACGGAGCATCCCTGAGCCCGCCCGGCTTTCCGCAGGCCGGCGGCTCGCCTATGGTGCGCCTTCCGCGCGGAGCAGGGCCGATGCCGGGCCGTGGAGCAGAGGACCGTGTTGAGGCTCGGAATCGGGATCACCACCTACAACCGCGCCGAGGCCCTGGCGCGGACGCTGGAGCGGCTCGCGGCGCATACGCGCGCGCCGCACGCGTTCTTCGTCGCCGATGACGGCTCGCAGGACGACACCCTGGCGGTCCTGCGCGGACGCGGCGTGCCGCACGTGACGGCCGCCAACCGCGGCGTCGCCTGGAACAAGAACCGCGCTCTCTTCTACCTGCACGAGGTCGCCCGCTGCGACGTCGTGATCCTGATGGAGGACGACACCTTCCCCCAGGCGGATGCCTGGGAGGAGCCCTGGATCCGCGCCGCCGTCCGGTTCGGCCACGCCAACCTCGCCGGCAGCTGGTTCGCGGAGCGCTTCGTCGGGGGGGAGGGCACGCCCGAGGACCCGGTTCTCTGCTCCGACATCAGCGGCCAGTGCATCGCTTTCAGCCGGCCCGCGCTCCAGGCCGTCGGCTACATGGACACCCGCTTCGGCCGCTACGGCTTCGAGCATTGCGACCATTCCGAGCGCATGCGCGAGGCGGGCTTCGGCGGCAGGCTGGATCCACCGGTCTATTACCTGATCCGCAGCGACCTCGCGGTGACCTGCGCGCACGCGCCGGCCGCCGACTATACGGGCGAACTCGAGAAGAACAGCCGCGTGCTGGCGCAACTCCGCCTGGAGCGCCGCATCCACCGGCCGCCCTGGAGCGGGCTGGGCGAGATGCGCCTCTTCCTCGGCGAGATGCGCCGGGCCGCGCTCCCCGATGCGGGCCAGCGCCACCAGCTCGGCCGGGCCGTGGCGCAGGCCTCCCTGCGCGGCGGCGCCTCCTGGCTCGGACAGCAGATGCGTGGCTGGCCACCCGGCCGCGACCCGCAGCACACCGTCGCCTGAGTCATGCAGGCGGGCCGTGCATGACGGCCCTCCCGCCGCGGCACCTTGTCAGCGGCCGCGAACTCCCCCCGAATGCGCGCGGCGCCGCTCGGCCGCCGTGCAACCCCGGAGAGGACATGCCGCTCGATCCCGCGCTTCGCGACCGGATCATCGCCTCCGTCGAGGCGGGTTTCCCCGACCAGGTCGCCTACACGCAGGCGCTGGTGCGCTTCCCCTCGACCCGCGGCAACGAGCAGGCGATCCAGGATTTCGTGTTCCGGTCCTTCCGCGAGCGCGGCTACGCGATGGATCGCTTCGCCATGGAGCGGGCGGCGATCGAGGCGCATCCGGGCGGCTCGAAATACGCGCCGGAGCATTCCGAGGCGCCGATCGTGGTCGGCATCCACCGGCCCAAGCAGGAGACCGGCCGCTCGCTGATCCTGCAGGCGCATGTCGACGTGGTGCCCCCGGGCCCCGCCGACCTCTGGACCCATCCGCCCTTCGATCCGGTGGTGGAGGGCGACTGGCTCTACGGCCGCGGCGGCGCCGACATGAAGGCCGGTCACGCCGCGAACCTCTTCGTGATGGACGCCCTGCGGCGCATCGGCCTCCAGCCCGCCGCCACCGTCACGCTGCAATCCGTGGTCGAGGAGGAATCCACCGGCAACGGCGCGCTGATGACCCATCTGCGCGGCTACCGGGCGGATGCGGTGCTGATCCCGGAGCCCGAGGACGAGAAGCTGGTGCGCGCCAATACGGGCGTGCTGTGGTTCCAGGTCGAGGTGCGGGGCCGGCCGGTCCACGTGCGCGAGATGGGGACGGGCGCCAACGCCATCGACGCCACCTACCGGGTGATCGGGGCCCTGCGCGCGCTGGAGGAGCGTTGGAACGCCGACAAGGCGGGACGGGCGCATTTCGAGGGCGAGGCGCACCCGATCAACCTCAATATCGGCCGGATCGAGGGCGGCGACTGGGCCTCCTCCGTCCCCGCATGGTGCCGGATCGATTGCCGCATCGCGATCTATCCGGGCGTCGGCGCCGCGGCGGCGGCCCGCGAGATCGAGGCGGCGGTGCTGGATTTCGCCCGCGCGGACCCGTTCCTCTCGAACGCGCCGCCGCGCGTGACCTTCAACGGCTTCTTCGCGGAAGGGTACGAGCTGGAGGCGGGATCGGAGGCCGAGGCGGTGCTCGGGCGGGCACACGAAGCCGCGACCGGCGCGGCCCTGGAGAGCTTCATGACGGCGGGCTACCTCGATACCCGCGTCCACGCCCTCTACGACCGGGTGCCGGCCCTCTGCTACGGGCCGATCAGCGAGAACATCCACGGCTTCGACGAGCGGGTGAGCCTGTCCTCGCTGAAGCGCATCACCACCGCGATGGCGCTGTTCGTGGCGGAATGGTGCGGGGTCGAGCGGGTCTGACCGGCCGGCGCCGCGGCGGGCCGCGACGGGCGCCCGGCCCGGCCCGGACCGCGGCGAACGCTCTATCCCGCGGTCCGGAACGGGGCATGTCCGACGACGATGCCGTCGCGGTCGAACACCACCACTTCGAGCGCGATCCCGGATCCGGCGAGCGACGACGCGGCCGTCGTCCAGGCATGGCGCGCGACGAGGTCGCCGAGGGGAAGGTCGCTCGCTTGGGCGATCCGCAGCACCTCGAGCGCCGTGTTCGCCCCTCGCGCCTGCGCGACCAGATCCGCTCCGCCGCCGATCTCCGCGACCCGCTCGGCGAGCCAGGCGAGATCGACCGGACCCGCGCGGGAATGCAGGTCGAGCAGGCCGTGGCCGAGCTTCGTCATCTTGGCGATGCCGCCCGCCACCGTCACCCGCGCCACCGGATGCCGGCGCAGGTACTTCAGCATGCCGCCCGCGAAATCCCCCATGTCGATCAGCCCTTCGGGCGGCAACCCGTGCAGCCGCTGCACCGCCTCCTCCGAGGTCGACCCGGTGGCGCCCGCCACATGGGTCAGGCCCGAGGCGCGCGCCACGTCGATGCCGCGATGGATCGTGTCGATCCAGGCCGCGCAGGAATAGGGCACGACCACGCCCGTCGTCCCCAGCACAGAGAGCCCGCCCAGGATGCCGAGCCGCGGGTTGAGGGTGCGCTGCGCCAGCGCCTCGCCGCCCGGGATCGCGATCTCGACGACGAGGTCGGGCAGGCGGTCCTCCACCTCCGCGAGGGCGGCGGCGATCATCCGCCGGGGCATCGGGTTGATGGCGGGCTCGCCGACCGGGAGGGGCAGGCCCGGACGCGTCACCGTGCCGACCCCGGGCCCGGCCCGGAACGACACCCCGCTCCCGGGCAGTCCCGGGCGAACGCTCGCCTGGACCAGCACCCCGTGCGTGACGTCGGGATCGTCGCCCGCATCCTTGATCACCCCGGCGCGGGCACCCTCCGGCAGGCGCTCCGACACGGCGAGGGCGAAGGCGGGCCGGGTGCCGCCGGGCAGCGGGATCTCGACCGGGTCCGGAAAGGCGCCGGTGCGCAGGGCCGCGTAGGCGGCCTTGGCCGCGGCCGCCGCGCAGGCGCCCGTGGTCCAGCCGCGCCGCAAGGGTCCGCTCGGTCGGTCGTCGTCCATGGCGCGTGGTATCACCCGGCCGCATCCGGGTAAAAGCCGATGTGCCAGGAGGATCCATCGTGAGTGTTCGCGCCGCCCGCGGCCTGCTCGTCGCCGCTCCCCGCTCGGGCTCCGGCAAGACCACCGTGACGCTCGCCCTCCTGCGGGCGCTCGCGCGCCGGGGCGTCGCGGTCGCGGGCGCGAAATGCGGTCCGGACTACATCGACCCGGCCTTCCACGCGGCGGCGACGGGCCGGCCGAGCTTCAACCTCGACAGTTTCGCGATGACCGACGCGCTGCTCGACGCGGTGGCGGGCCGGGCGGGGGCAGGGGCCGACCTCGTGATCGCGGAAGGCTCCATGGGCCTGTTCGACGGGGTGGTGGCGGAGGCGGGGCGCAGCGGCGCGAATGCCGACGTCGCGGCCCGCTACGGCTGGCCGGTGATCCTGGTGCTCGACGTCTCCGGGGCCGCGCAATCGGCCGCGGCGGTGGCGCTCGGCTGCCGGGTCTACGACCCGCGCCTGCACATCGCCGGGGTGATCCTGAACAAGGTCGCGAGCCCGCGCCACCGGCGCCTCGTCGAGGCGGGACTCGCCCGCACCGGCCTCGCGGTGCTCGGCGCGCTCACCCGCGATGCCGCGCTCGTCCTGCCCGAGCGCCATCTCGGCCTCGTGCAGGCGGAGGAGACCGGCGATCTCGCCGCGCGGCTCGACCGCTTGGCGGATCTCGCCGAGACTGCCCTCGACCTCGATGCCATCCTGGCCGCGGCCGCGGGGCATCTGCCGCCGCCCGGGAGCGGCCGCCTGCCGGATCCCCCCGGGCAGCGGGTGGCGCTCGCGCGGGACGCCGCGTTCTCGTTCGTCTATCCGCACATGGCGGCGGGCTGGCGCGCGGCCGGCGCGGAGATCGTGCCGTTCTCGCCCCTCGCCGACGAGGCGCCGCCGGAGACCTGCGACGCCTGCTGGCTGCCGGGAGGGTATCCGGAACTGCATGCCGGCCGGCTCGCGGCGGCGGGCCGCTTCCTCTCGGGGCTGCGGGATTTCGCCCGCACGCGCCCGGTCCACGGGGAGTGCGGCGGCTACATGGTGCTGGGCGAGGGGCTGGAGGATGCCGAGGGGGGCCGGCACGCCATGGCGGGGCTCCTGCCCGTGGCGACCTCCTACGCCCGACGCAAGCTCCACCTCGGCTACCGCATCGCGACGCTCCTCGCCGATGGCCCGCTCGGACCCGCCGGCGCGGTGCGCGTCGGCCACGAATTCCACTACGCGAGCGAATCGACCGCGGCGCCGGAGGAGGGGATGGCGCTCGCCCGCGTCACGGACGGCGAAGGGCGTCCGCTCGGACCCGCGGGGCACCGCTGTGGCCGCGTCAGCGGCAGCTTCTTCCACCTGATCGGCGCCCGCTGAGCCTCATGCGCCGGCGCGGTCGCCGTTCGGCGAGCGATGCAGGAACAGGCTCGGCGGAACCGCCGCCTGCGTTTCCGCGGCCGGCCGTCCTACTCGGCGCCGCCATTGGCGAGGCCCGCCGGGCGGCTCAGCCGGGCGGCCGAGCGCACGATGGCCAGCACCTCGCGCCGGAGCTGGTCGTCCTCGATCTGCACGTAGGCGCGCAGGATGTCGACCGCGCCCTGCGTGCTGAGGAAGCCGAACACGTTGTCGTCGCGGCCTGCCGAATCGTTCGGCTCCTCGAAGAAGGCGGAGACCGGCACTTCGAGCAGGCGGGCGATCTCGCGCAGACGCCCGGCCCCGACGCGGTTCTGTCCCTTCTCGTATTTCTGGACCTGCTGGAACGTCACGCCGACGGCGTTGCCGAGCGCCGTCTGGCTCAGGCCCTTCGCCTTGCGCAACGCCGTGATCCGGATGCCGACGAGGCGATCGACCTCGGTAGTCTGCTTAGGCATGCGTCCTCGTCACCCTGTCCCACACACCGCACGTCCTGGCCCCGCGCCGAGGCTCAAGGCCGCGCCGTACATCCAGCCCTCCCGCGCGACTGCCGGTGGCCTGAAAGCCCCGGCCGCCCCACGGCCCCGTCCTGGCGCGCCGGGCGCGGACACGCCGCGACCCTTGAGACGCCGTAACAATCTGCCACCCCCGCGATGTCCGCGGGGCCGACGCTGGCAGCGCTGCCAGCGCCACGAGACCGAATGCCGCCCTTCGGACCTTGCAGGCCATCGGGCGTTAAGCTGCGCTCGACCGATCTGCCACGCAACCGCACTTGCGTCTACACGCAGAACACGAATTCCCAAGAGGAATACAGAAGAATCCTCAGCGAAGAACACTGAGGACCAGCAGCCGGAAGGGTGGCGGGACATTCGGCGGCCGGTTCGGCGCGCGCTTGATTGAGGCAACCAAATCGCTTTCTGTCGGCGTTGGTCCCCCGGCGGCCCCACCGGGCCGCCCGCACAGCGACGAGGAACTGCAGCATGTTCATCGCCATGAACCGCTTCAAGGTCTACAAGGACGCCACGGCCGAGTTCGAGCAGGTCTGGCTCGGCCGCGACAGCCACCTGGGAGAGATGACGGGCTTCGTCGCGTTCCACCTGCTGCGGGGGCCGGAGCACGAGGACCACGTCCTCTACGCCTCGCACACGGTGTGGGCGTCGCGGGCCGATTTCGAGGCTTGGACCCGCTCGGAGCAGTTCCGGAAGGCGCATAGCCGGGCTCCGGGCACGAAGCCGCTCTACCTGTCGCATCCGCAATTCGAGGGATTCGAGGCGGTGCAGACGATCGATCGCGCCGCCGCCGCGGAGTGACGCGGATCTCGGACAGCGGAACGGAGGCCGCGTGAGCCGGCGATCCGATGGAGGCAGGCCGGCTCGGCGCGGGAAGCGGAGGGCGTCGAGATGGTCGAGGAGCGGGACCGAGACCCCGCGCTCACGCTCCTCCGCCAGCCGGTCGGCCTCCGTCCCGGTGAGCGCGCGCACCGGGGCGGTCTTGCCGTGATCGACGAGGCCGACCACCAGCGACGCATCGGCCGGCCCGGCCATGCCCGCGCGTGCCCGCGCCCGTTTCACCGGCACCATCACTCCCTCACGACCGGCGCCCCTCCACGGCGGGAGGCCCGTCACCGAATCGTCACCCGGCCATGCTGAACCGGCGCCGAACGAGGGAGACGACCGGGGTGACGGCCATCACGCGCTACGCGCTCTACTACACGCCCGAGCCCGGCTCGGCGCTCGCCCGCTTCGGCACCGGCATCCTGGGCTACGACAGCGCGAGCGGCGCGGCGGTCGCGCGCCCCGAGGGCTTCGCGGACGCCGCGGACGTCACCCTCTCCCCGGCCCGCTACGGCTTCCACGCGACGCTCAAGGCGCCGATGCGCCTCGCGCAAGGCCGCCGCGAGGAGGACCTGATCGCCGCCGCTGCCGCACTCGCCGCCCATCATCCGCCCGTCCCGGTGGGGCGCCTCGTGGTGGCGACGCTCGGGGCCTTCACGGCCCTGGTCCCGGCGGAGAGCCCGGCGGCGCTCGGCCTGTTCGCGGCCGAATGCGTGGCCGCCCTCGATCCCCTGCGGGCGCCCTTGAGCGAATCCGAGCGGGCGCGGCGCCGGCCCGAGCGTCTGAGCCCGCGACAGCGGGCGCTGCTCGATGCCTGGGGCTACCCGCACGTCTTCGAGCATTTCCGCTTCCACATGACCCTGACGGATGCGCTGCCGGAGGAGACGCGGGCACCCTGGCGCGAGCGGCTGGCCCGGGCATACGGGGCGGGCGAGGCTCTGGTGATCGATTCCGTCACCCTGCTGCGGCAGGACGGCGACGCGCCGTTCCGGGTGCTGACGCGCCTGCCCTTCGCGTCGTAGTGCGCGAACCAGGACTGTCATCCGGGTGTCGCCAAACCGGCGTTTACGTCCGCAGCGAGCCATCGCGGACGGATTGATGCTGGTTGTCGAGAATCTCACGCGCCAATACGGGGCCCGGCGCGCCGTGGACGGCGTGTCGCTGCGCATCGAGCGCGGCAGCTTCGTGGGCGTGATCGGGCGTTCGGGGGCCGGCAAGTCCACCCTGCTGCGCATGCTCAACCGCCTCACCGACCCCACCGAGGGGCGCATCCTCTACGACGGGCTCGACGTGACGGCCCTGCGCGGCCAGCGCCTGCGCGCGTGGCGCGGGCGCTGCGCCATGATCTTCCAGCAGTTCAATCTCGTCGGTCGCCTCGACGTGATGACGAACGTGCTGATGGGGCGGCTCAACCACGTGCCGTCCCACCGCTCGCTCCTGCGGCTGTGGTCGGCGCAGGAGAAGGCGCTGGCACTCGCCGCGCTGGAGAGTTTCGACATGGGCGCCTTCGCGGCGAACCGCGCCGACGCCCTCTCGGGCGGCCAGCAGCAGCGGGTCGCGATCGCCCGGGCGCTGGTGCAGGAGCCCGAGATCATCCTGGCCGACGAGCCGGTCGCCTCCCTCGATCCGCGCAACACGCGCCTCGTGATGGACGCCCTCGCGGAGGCCAACAAGCGCTACGGGATCACGGTGTTGTGCAACCTGCACTCCCTCGATCTCGCCCGCGCCTATTGCGACCGGCTGATCGGCCTCTCGGCCGGCCGGCTCGTCTTCGAGGGCGGCGCCTTCGACCTCACCGAGGATGTGGCGCGGACCCTGTACGGTCTGGAGGCCGGCGAGGTGATGGACCATCCGCCCGCCGCGCCCCTGCCCGAGCCCGGCGCCGCGCCCCTGCGGGCGGCGCGGATCGGCGCCTGACGGTTCGACCCGACGCGGGACATCACCCGCGCATGCAGAGCAGAAGGACGGACACGATGCTCAACCGACGCACCCTCGTCGGCGCCTTTGCGGCGCTCGCCGCGACCGCGCTCCCGGCCGCTTCCCAGGATTGGAAGGCCAAGGTTCCGGAACTCACCCTGGCGGTGATCCCGGCCGAGAACGCGTCCGGCACGGTCGACCGCTACACGCCCCTCACCGAGTACCTCGCGAAGGAGATCGGCATTCCGGTGAAGCTGCGGGTCGCCAACGACTACGCGGCGGTGATCGAGGGCCAGCGCGCCGGCACCATCCAGATCGCCTTCTACGGCCCGGCCTCCTTCGCCCGCGCCGTCATGACCGGCGTGAAGACCGAGCCGGTCGTGAACCAGAAGCACGGCAACGGCGCCTCCGGCTACTACTCGGTCGTCTACGTGAAGGCCGACAGCCCCTACAAGACGATGGAAGACCTGAAGGGCAAGAACCTCGCCCTGGTCGACCCCAACTCCACCTCCGGCAACCAGGCGCCGCGCTTCTTCCTGCAGAAGGCCGGCTACGACGTCGACAAGCATTTCGGCAAGACGTTCTTCGCCGGCAGCCACGAGAACGCCGTGCTGGCGCTGGTGCAGGGCACGGCCGACGCCGCCGCGAACCTGTGGAACGCCGAGGACGACACCGCGATCACGCGCATGATCCCCAAGGGCATGCTCAAGAAGCCGGACGGCACCTCGCTGCAGCAATCCGACTTCCGCGTGATCTTCAAGTCCGAGTTCCTGCCCGAGGGGCCGTTCTCGGTGCTGTCGAGCCTGCCGGACGACCTCAAGGCGAAGATTCGCGAGGCCTTCGTGGCGCTGCCGAAGAAGGACAAAACCGCCTTCGACCGGCTCTCGGACGGCAAGGATCTCGACTTCACGGCGGTGACCCTGAAGGACTACCAGCCGATCATCGAGATGCTCCGCTACAACGACGAGCAGCGCAAGCGCTCGTAACGGGCCGTGGCCGCGCGCATCCCACCCCTGGACGCGGCGAGGGCATCGGCCCTCGCCGCGACCTACGAGGCGGCCGTCGCGGGGGCGCGGCGGCGCGGCCTCGCCGTGCTGGCGGTTCTGCTCGTCCTCGTCGTCCTCGCGGGCGCGATGGCGGAGGTGAAACCGCTCACCTTCGTCCGGAAGATCGAGAACTTCACCGCCTATCTGGCGCAGATCCTGCCGCCGCTCTCGCTCGCGACGCTGCCGAAGGATCTCGCGGCCTGGTACTGGGGCCTGCCGAAATGGCTCTCGCTGCTCGGCGAGACGCTGCTCATGGCCTATCTCGGCACCCTGTTCGGGGCCTTGGCGGCTTTCGTCCTGTGCTTCTTCGCCTCGGCGAACCTCGTCTCCTCCCGCGCCCTGCGCTTCGCGACGCGCCGGCTGCTCGAACTGTTCCGGACCGTGCCGGAGGTCGTCTTCGCGCTGATCTTCGTGATCGCCTTCGGCCTCGGGCCGATGGTGGGCGTGCTCGCGCTCGGCATCCACACCGCCGGAGCTTTGGGCAAGCTCTTCTCCGAGGTGGTCGAGAACATCGACATGAAGCCCGTCGAGGGGCTGACCGCGAGCGGCGCCTCCTGGGTCGAGACCGTGCGCTTCGCGGTGGTGCCGCAGGTGCTGTCGAACTTCGCCTCCTACGGGCTCTTGCGCTTCGAGATCAACGTGCGCGGCGCGGGCGTGATGGGCTTCGTCGGCGCCGGCGGCATCGGCCAGGAGTTCCTCGTGGCGATCCGCAACTTCTACTACACTGACGTGAGCGCGATCCTGCTGCTCATCATCGTCACGGTGATCGGCATCGACATGGCGACCGAGCGCCTGCGTCACGCCCTGCTCGGCCGGGAGGCCGCCCGATGAGCCGGCCGGTCTCTCCCCTGCGGCAGGCGGCGCTCGCGGATCTCGACGGCCTGCGCCATCGGCACCCGGACGCCTTCCGCACGCCGTTGCGGCAGCGCCTCGCCTTGACCGGCATCCTGGCCGCCATCGTCGGCCTCGCGGTCTTCGGCATGGTGCGGCTGGATTTCTCGCTGTGGCGCATCCTCGCGGGGCTGCACCGGCTCGGCGAGTTCGGCGTGATGATGCTGCCGCCCTCCGCGGGCGGCCAGTTCGCGCTCTTCCTGAAGGCGCTCGGCGAGACCCTCGCCATCGCCTTCCTGGGCACGCTGACGGCGGCCCTGTTCGCCTTCCCGGTCGCCTTCCTGGCCGCGCGCAACGCCGCGCCGAACCCCTTCGTGCGCTTCACCGCGAAGCGCGGCTTCGACGTGATCCGCTCGGTCGACATGCTGATCTGGGCGCTGATCTGGATCAACGTCGTCGGGCTCGGTCCCTTCGCGGGGGCGCTCGCCATCGCCTGCTCGGATTTCGGCGCCCTCGGCAAGCTCTTCGCCGAGGCCATCGAGACCGCCGACCGCAAACCTCAGGAGGGCGTGACGGCCGCGGGCGGCAGCGCGCTTCACCGCCTCCGCTTCGGCCTCCTGCCCGGGGTGCTGCCGGTGCTGGCGAGCCAGGTTCTGTACTTCTTCGAGTCGAACACCCGCTCGGCGACGATCATCGGCATCGTCGGCGCGGGCGGCATCGGCCAGTACCTCACCGAGCTGATCCGGGTTTTGGAGCTACGGCAGGTGGCCTTCCTGGTCCTGATGATCCTGGCGACGGTCGCGGCGATCGACTGGGTGTCCGGTCGGCTGCGCCGGGCGATCATCGGCCCGGCGGCGCATTGATCGGCGTTCCGCGAGCGGATCGGACGCGGAGAAACCACGCACGCTGCCGCAGATCTCGACACTGGACCCGTGACGAACCCCTCTCCCGGGTCGCGTTCCGCTCCCGCTGATCCGCCCGGGAGGGGACGTGCGTGAAACATGGGACCGCTCAGGCTCGCATCCCTTGCGCCTGAGCGGTGATCGCGGGACGAAGGCCGGCTCGGCCGACCCCGATGGCAGCCCGGGCAGGCGCTCAGCGATCCAGAACGGCGCGGTCGTTCTTGGCCACCAGGGCCCGGAAGTAGGGGGTCAGCTCGCCCTCGCTCAGGCCGAAGGCCTGGGCGAACCGCATGATCAGCTGCTGCTCCTCCGGCTCAGCCTCGCCGTCGCTCATCGCGCTGTCGATCATGTTGAGGATGATGCAGAGCCGCTGCTCCGGCCGCAGCTTCGGCGCGACCTCGGCCAGGAACTGATCCGGCTGGGTGGAGCGCGCGTAGCGGACCGCGGCGTCGAGCTGCTGCCGGGTCGCGTTGCGGCCGAGCACCGACATCAGGTGGCCGATCTCCTCCGGGTCCACCTCGCCATCGGCGGCCATGCAGTAGATCAGGGAAACGGCAAGACAGTTCCGCGGATTGAGGTCAAGGGACACTTGCGACTTGAACATGTTGAACATCATCATGTCTCCCCGCGCGGCGCGAAGCACGATCGCCGGCGCGGGCCGGTTCATAGGGAAGCGCTGATGCTTTGTCGATTGAGAGAGACAGGGTAAGGCGCAGTCATTTATTTGCATTCTTCGGGATGAATAGTCCGCACAAAACGTGAGGCGTGCGGACAGGGCGGATTCTGCGCCGATGCTGCCCCCGCGTCGGGCCCGGAGCGGCGGCTCAGGTCTCCACCACCAGTTCCACCCGGTCGGCGACGAACAGGCTGCGCGTCGCCTGGATGCGCGCGCCCGCCGCGTCGATGTTGACGCTCGCCAGCGTGATCAGCACCCGGCCCGGCGCGAGGTCGAGCCGCGCCGCCTCGTCGGCCGCCGCCGGCCGGGCGCCGATCCGGGTCGAGAGGCGGGTATAGTCGACGATCCCGTATTCCGCATAGGCGCGGGTGATGGAGCCGAGGGCCGCGTAGGCCCGGTCGAAGCCCGCGAAGCGGGGCAGGGGGAGGCAGGTCCGCGCCGTCGAGATCGGGGTGCCGTCCGCCCGGTGCACCGTGAGCAGCTCGAGCACCGGGTCGCCCGCGCCGATGCCGAGATCCTCCGCCAGCCCGGCCTCGGCGGGAAGCGAGGCCGCGGCGACGAGATCGCCCCAGGCCTCCCGCCCGGCCCGCGAGACGATCTCCGAGAACCGCGTGCGCGGCCCGATCGGGTAGGCGAGGCGGGGCGCCTCCACGAAGGTGCCGCGCCCCTGCGTCGCCCGCACCAGCCCGCGCTCCGCCAGGGCCGCGAGCGCCCGGCGCACCGTGTGCCGGTTCACCCCGAACCGCCCCGCCAGCGCCGCCTCCGGCGGCAACTGCGCCCCCGCCGCGAGATGGCCGGCTTCGATCTCGGCGGCGAGCCCGTCCGCGATCTGCCGCCACGCCGCCAGACCTTCGCCGCGGCTCAGGGCCGTCACCGGGGTGTCGCCACTCTCGCCCATCCTGTCACCCAAACTTCATTTGCGTCGCGGTCATCGGTTGTCTATGCGACTAGACAAATCGGAGCACCCGTCGCGCCATGCCGATCGCGCCCATGCCGAGCCCCACTCCAACACCAGACGGCGGGGAGACGCCAGAGACCGCCGCGCGCCGGGCCGCGATGGCCCTGTGCAGCACCGCGACCCGCGAGGAGTTGCAGGCCGCCCTCGACGGGCTCGGGCCCCTCGGCCCGGTCGAGGAGTTGCGGCCGACCGAGACCGGGCTGGTGATGGCGCGCGGGCGCATCGGCGGCGACGGGCGGTCCTTCAACCTCGGGGAGATGACGGTGACCCGGGCGGCGATCCGCCTGCCCGCCGGCGAGGCGGGCTTCGCCTATCACCTCGGGCGCGACCGGGCGAAGGCGCGGCTCGCGGCGATCCTCGACGCCCTCTGGCAGCGCCCGGACCACCGGGAAGCGGTGGAGGCCGCCCTGGCGCCGCTCGCCACCCGACGCGCCGCCGAGGCGGAGGCCGAGGCGCGCCGCATCGCCGCGACGCGCGTGAACTTCTTCACCATGGCGCGCGGAGAGGATTGATGGCGCTCGCTCCCGGCCTTCGCGACCCGGTCCATGACGGGCAGGCGGTCTTCCGGGCGGTGATGGAGGCCCTTGCGCGTCCCGGCCGCATCCAGCCCCTCGCCGTGCCCGTGGCGCCGCCGCGCCCGCTCACCCCGGAACTCGCCGCTCTGGCCCTGGCGCTCGCGGATGCCGACGCGCCGGTCTGGCTCGATCCCGTGCTGGCCGAGAGCGAGGCGGTCGTGCGCTTCCTGCGCTTCCACACCGGCGCCCCCGTGGTCGCCGCGCCGGAGGCGGCCGTCTTCGCCCTCGTCGCCGACCCGGTGCGCTGCCCGGATTTCGCGGATTTCGCGCAGGGCGAGCCCGCCTATCCGGACCGCTCCGCCACCCTCGTCCTCGCCGTGGAGACGCTCGCCGAGGAGGGCGGCCTCGTCCTCGAAGGTCCCGGCATCCGCGGGCGCGCCCCTCTCTCGGCGGCGCCGCTGCCCGCGGATTTCGCGGCCCGCATGGCCCGCAACCGCGCCGGCTTCCCGCTCGGAATCGACCTCCTGCTCGCTGCTCCCGGCCGCCTCGCCGGCCTGCCCCGCTCGACCCGCGTGACGGAGGCCTGAGCCATGTACGTGGCCGTGAAGGGCGGCGAGGCCGCCATCGCCAACGCCCACCGCCTCCTCGCCCAGGAGCGCCGGGGCAACCCCGCCGTGCCCGACCTCTCCGTCGCGCAGATCGCCGGCCAGATGAGCCTGCTCGTCGACCGGGTGATGACGGAGGGCTCGCTCTACGACCGCGACCTCGCGGCGCTCGCCCTCAAGCAGGCGCGCGGCGACCTGATCGAGGCGGTGTTCCTGGTGCGCGCCTACCGCACCACGCTCGCCCGCTTCGGCGCCGCCGAGCCGGTGGAGACCGGCGCCATGACCCTGCGGCGGCGGATCTCCGCCACCTTCAAGGACCTGCCCGGCGGGCAGGTGCTCGGGCCCACCTTCGACTACACGCACCGGCTGATCGACTTCGCCCTCGCGGCGGGCGGCGCGGTGCCGCCGGCGGCCGAGGCCGAGGCCGAGCCGGGGGCGGCGCCGCGCGTGACCGATCTCCTCGGGCAGGACGGCCTGATCGAGCCCTCGCCGGCCGATGCGGGCGAGCCGGTCGGCGACCTCACCCGCGAGCCGGTCGGTTTTCCCGCCGACCGGGCGGTGCGCTTGCAGGCACTGGCCCGCGGCGACGAGGGCTTCGTCCTGGCGCTCGGCTACTCGACCCAGCGCGGCTACGGCCGCACCCATCCCTTCGTGGGCGAGATCCGCGTCGGGGAGGTGGAGGTGGAGTTCGTGCCGGAGGAACTCGGCTTCCCGGTGCCCCTCGGGAGCGTGGCGCTCACCGAGTGCCAGATGGTCAACCAGTTCAAGGGCAGCGCCGGGACGCCGCCGCAATTCACCCGCGGCTACGGCCTCGCCTTCGGGCAGAGCGAGCGCAAGGCCATGGCCATGGCGCTGGTCGACCGGGCCTTGCGCGCCGAGGAGCTCGGCGAGCCGGTGGCCTCGCCCGCCCAGGACCAGGAATTCGTGCTGGCGCATTGCGACGCGCTCCAGGCCACGGGCTTCGTCGAGCACCTGAAGCTGCCCCACTACGTCGATTTCCAGGCGGAGCTGGAACTGGTCCGCCGGATGCGGGCCGAGCACGCCGCGCGGGAGGCCGCCGAATGAGCGAGATCGCCTTGCAGGCCGGGCCGGATCCCGAGGCCGGCCATCCCGGCTACAACTTCGCGTATCTGGACGAGGGCACCAAGCGGATGATCCGCCGGGCGATCCTCAAGGCCATCGCGGTGCCCGGCTACCAGGTGCCCTTCGCCTCGCGCGAGATGCCGATGCCCTATGGCTGGGGCACCGGCGGGGTGCAGGTGACCGCGGCGATCCTGGGCCGGAGCGACGTGCTCAAGGTCATCGACCAGGGCTCGGACGACACCACCAACGCCGTCTCGATCCGTGCGTTCTTCGCCCGCACGGCCGGCGTCGCGACGACAACCCGCACGGCGCGGGCGACGGTGATCCAGACCCGCCACCGCATCCCCGAGCACCCGCTCGCCGAGGGGCAGACCCTCGTCTATCAGGTGCCGATCCCCGAGCCCCTGCGCTTCCTCGAACCGCGCGAGACCGAGACGCGCCAGCTCCATGCGCTGGCCGAGTACGGGCTGATGCACGTGAAGCTCTACGAGGACATCGCCCGGCACGGCCACATCGCCACCACCTACGCCTATCCGGTGGAGGTGGCGGGCCGCTACGTGATGGATCCGTCCCCGACGCCCAAGTTCGACAACCCGAAGATGGACGATTGCCCGGCCCTGCAGCTCTTCGGGGCGGGGCGCGAGAAGCGCATCTACGCGGTGCCGCCCTACACCCGGGTGAAGAGCCTCGATTTCGAGGACCATCCCTTCCGGGTGCAGCGCTTCGAGCGCCCCTGCGCCCTGTGCGGGGCCGAGGGCGTCTATCTCGACGAGGTGCTGCTCGACGATGCCGGGCGGCGGATGTTCGTCTGCTCGGACACGGATTTCTGCGAGGAGCGCCGCGTCGCCGGCCACCAGGGGGAGGGGGCATGACGAGCGAGCCGCTGCTTCGCGTCCGCGGCCTGAGCAAGCGCTACGGCGCCCGGCTCGGCTGCGCCGACATCGCCTTCGACCTCGATCCGGGCGAGGTGCTGGCCATCGTCGGCGAATCCGGCTCGGGCAAGTCGACCCTGCTCTCGCTCATCGCCCGCGACCTTGAGCCCGATGCCGGCAGCGTGCGGTACCGGATGCGCGACGGGCGCCTCGCCGATCTCGCGCTCCTGTCCGAGGCCGAGCGGCGCCACCTGATGCGCACCGACTGGGGCTTCATCCGCCAGGATGCGGCGCAGGGCCTGCGCATGGCGGTGTCGGCCGGCGGCAATGTCGGCGAGCGGCTGATGGGAGTGGGCGAGCGGCATTACGGCCGCATCCGCGCCGCCGCCCTCGATTGGCTCGACAGGGTGGAGATCGCCGGCGACCGCATCGACGACGCGCCGAAGAGCTTCTCCGGCGGCATGCGCCAGCGCCTCCAGATCGCCCGCAACCTCGTCACCGGCCCGCGCCTCGTGCTGATGGACGAGCCGACCTCCGGCCTCGACGTCTCCGTCCAGGCCCGGCTCCTCGACCTGATCCGCCGCCTCGTCGCCGAACTCGGCCTCGCGGTGGTGATCGTCACCCACGACCTCGCGGTGGCGCGGCTCCTCTCCCACCGCATGATCGTGATGCGGGCCGGACGCGTCGTGGAGACCGGCCTCACCGATCAGGTGCTCGACGATCCGGCCGAGCCCTACACCCAGCTCCTCGTCTCCTCGGTGCTCGCCGCATGACCGCGCTCATCGCCTTCGCGGAGGTCGCCAAGACCTTCACGCTCCACCTGCGCGGCGGCGTGCGGCTGCCGGTGGTCTCCGGCGTCAGCCTGGAGGTCCATCCGGGCGAGTGCGTGGTGCTCGGCGGCCCGTCCGGCGCGGGCAAGTCCTCGCTCCTCAAGATGGCCACCGGCAATTACCGGATCGACCACGGCAGCATCCGCATCCGCGACGGCGCGCGCGTGGTCGACGTCGCCACCGCGGCGCCCCGGGAGGTGCTGGCCCTGCGCCGCCGGGTGGTCGCCTCGGTCACGCAGTTCCTGCGGGTGATCCCGCGGGTGGGTGCCCGCGCGGTGGTGGAGGAGGCCGGTCGCGAGGGCGGCCTGTCCCCGCAGGAGGCCGCGCGCCGCGCCGCCGACCTGCTCGCCCGCCTCAACCTGCCCGAGCGCCTGTGGGACCTGCCCCCCGCCACCTTCTCGGGGGGCGAGCAGCAGCGGGTGAACATCGCCCGCGGCTTCATCGCCGACAAGCCGCTGCTCCTGCTCGACGAGCCCACCGCCTCCCTCGATGCGGTGAACCGCGCCGTGGTGCTGGAGCTGATCCGCGGGAAGCAGGCGGCCGGGGCCGGGCTCCTCGGCATCTTCCACGATGCCGAGACCCGGCAGGCGGTCGCCACCCGCACCGTCGACGTCACCCGCTTCCGCGGCCGCGCGGCGGCCTGAAGGGCGAAGCCTCCATGGAAACCGCCATGTCCGAGACGATCTCCGAGATGATCCTCGACAACGCCACCCTCGTCCTGCCCGACAGGGTGCAGACGGGCTGGCTCGCCGTCGCCGACGGCCGCATCGCCGCAATCGGCGAGGGCCGGGCGCCCGGGCGCGGTCTCGATCTCCAGGGCGACCACCTGATTCCCGGCCTCGTCGAACTCCACACCGACCATCTGGAGAGCCACTACGCCCCGCGGCCGGGGGTGCGCTGGCACCCCCTCGGCGCGGCGCTCGCCTACGACGCGCAGATCGCCGCCTCCGGCATCACCACGGTGTTCGACAGCCTGCGCGCGGGCAGCGATCCGGACGGCAGCGGCCTCGGCCCCGAGCTGATGCGCATCGCGGAGGCCCTCGACGGCGCGCGCGCGGCCGGCCTGTTCCGGGCCGAGCACCGCACGCATCTGCGCTGCGAGATCCCCTCCGCGGACGTGGTCGCGATGGTGCGCGGCTTCGCCGCGCGCTTCCCCATCGGCCTGATCTCGCTCATGGACCACACGCCGGGGCAGCGCCAGTTCCGGGACATCGCCAAGTACTACCAGTATGCCGGCCGGGGCGGGCGCTCGCTCGAAGCCATCAAGGCCGGCACCGAACTCAAGATCCGCGAGGGGCGGGCCTGTTCCGAGGTCAATCGGCCGGCCCTGGTGGCGCTGGCGCGGGAGCAGGGCATCGCGCTCGCGAGCCACGACGACACCACCCTGGACGACGTGGCGCTCGCGCGCCGCGAGGGGGTGGCGCTCGCCGAGTTCCCCACCACCGCGGAGGCCGCCGCCGCCGCCCGGGAGGCGGGCATCACCGTGATGATGGGCGCCCCGAACCTGATCCGCGGCGGCTCGCATTCGGGCAACGTCGCGGCCGAGGAGCTGGCCCGCGACGGACGGCTCGACATCCTCTCCTCCGACTACGTGCCGGGCAGCTTGGTCCTGGCGGCGTTCCAGCTGCCGCAGCGCATCGATTCCATCACCCTGCCCCAGGCCATCGCCACCGTGACGGCGAACCCCGCCCGCGCCACCGGCCTCGCCGATCGCGGCCGGCTGGAGACGGGCCTGCGCGCCGACCTCGTCCGCATCCGTCTCAGCCAGGGGATCCCGGTGGTGCGGCAGGTGTGGCGCGCCGGCGAGCGGGTGGCGTGACCCTCGTGCGGCCGGGCGGCTTCGTCCTCGTCGTCGGTCCGAGCGGGGCCGGCAAGGACACGCTGATCCGCCTCGCGCGGGAGGCGCTGGCCGGGGAGCCCCGCTTCGTCTTCCCGCGCCGCCTCGTGACGCGCCCGCCCTCCGCCCACGAGGACAACGACGAGATCGCCGAGGCCGATTTCGCCGCGGGCGAGGCCGGCGGGCGCTTCGCCCTGTCGTGGCGGGCCCACGGGCTCGGCTACGCGCTGCCGGGCGAGACCGGGATTCTGGCGGAGGCGGGGCGGATCGTCGTCGTCAACGTCTCCCGCCGGGTGGTGGCCGAGGCGCGCATGCGCCTGAAGCGGGTGAGCGTGGTGGCCGTGACCGCCCCGCCCGCCGTGCTGGCCCAGCGCCTCGCGGCGCGCCGCCGCCCGGAGGATGGCGACATCGCCGCCCGCCTCGCCCGCGCGGCGCCGGACGAGGCCGACCTCACCATCGTCAACACCGGACCGCCGGAGGCGGGGGCCGCGCTCCTGGTGGCCCATCTGCGCCAGCGCTGACCCTGCGGAATGGTCGCGCTTGCCAAAGTTTTCGCCACGGCCATGATCCTCTCCCGCGTTCGAGCGTTGCCGCTCGGACGGTCCGGACCCGCATGGGGCTGGGTCCGCAGGAAGGGAGACGGGAAGGTCAGGATGACGGCGCCGCGTGAGACCGAGCTGAAGCTCGAATTCGAGACATCCGACCTCGCCACCCTGAGCGGGCATCCCCTGCTCGGCGCGGCCGGAGAGGAGGCGCGGCTCACCTCCGTCTATTTCGACACCGAGGACCGCCGCCTCAGCGAGGCGGGTTTCACCCTGCGGGTGCGCAGCGACGGGACGCGCCACGTCCAGACGGTCAAGGGCGCCGGCACCGGGGCCGGGCTGTTCGACCGCCCGGAATGGGAATGGGTGATCGACGGGGCCGAGCCGGATCTCGGCCCCCTCGGCGAGACGCCGGTGGCCGATCTGCTCGGCCGCAAGGTCAGCCTCAAGCCCCTGTTCTCGGCGGCGGTGGAGCGCTCGGTGCGGGCCGTCGAGCGCGGCGGCTCGCAGATCGAGATCGCCCTCGACCGCGGGCGCATTACCGCCATCGACGGCGCCCCGGACCGCATCGCCCCGATCAGCGAGATCGAGTTCGAGCTGAAGGGCGGCACGGCCACGGACCTGTTCGCGCTGGCCCGCGATCTCGGGACGAGCGTGCCGCTGCGCCTCGGGGTGATGACCAAGGCCGAGCGGGGCTTCGCCCTCCTTTCGGGGCGGCTCGACCGCTCCAGCAAGGCGGAGCCCGTCCGCCTCGATCCCGCGATGAGCGCGGGCGAGGCCTTCCAGGCGATCGCCCAGTCCTGCCTGCGCCACATGCGTCGCAACGAGGAAGCCCTGCTGGCCCACCGTCACGCGGAGGCGCTGCACCAGCTGCGCGTCGCCCTGCGGCGGCTGCGCTCGGCCTTCTCGCTCTTCGGCGACCTCGTGGACGATGCCCGCTCGCCGGGCCTGCGGGCCGATATCAAGCGCCTGAGCGAGCCGTTCGGGCTCGCGCGCAACCTCGACGTCTTTCTCGCGAGCACGCTGCCCGCCGAGCGGGAGCGGCGGCCGGACGAGGCCGGCCTCCTCAATCTGGAGAAGCATCTCGAGGGTGAGCGCATGCGGGCCTACGAGGCCGTGGTCACCACCCTCAACAGCGCCGAGTGGCGGCTGCTGCTCATCGATCTCGTCGCGTGGCTCGATGCCGGTCCCTGGCTCGCGCCGGGGGCACCCCGGGCGGCGCGGCGCGACGGCCCGGCCCGCGCCTTCGCCACCGACGAGCTGGAGCGCCGCCGCCGCAAGGTGAAGAAGCGCGGCCGCAACCTCGGCGAACTCGATCCCCATGCCCGCCACGAGGTGCGCATCGCGGCCAAGAAGCTGCGCTACGGGGCCGAGTTCTTCGGCAGCCTGTACCCGAAGCCCAAGGCGGTGAAGCGCCACAAGACCTTCGTCGGCGCGCTCTCGGACCTGCAGGATTGCCTGGGCGACCTCAACGACATCGCGACCGCGCACACGCTGACGGAGACGCTCACCCGCGGCGCCCCGGATTCCACGGTCTTCGCGGCGGGCCTGACCGCGGCGGATACGGAGGAGCGGGCCGCAAAGCTGCTCTCCGCGGCGGCGAAGGCGCACGCCACCCTGATCGACGTGCGCCCGTTCTGGCGCTGAGGGACCCGGCGCCGGTCAGCGCCGCGGCACCAGCGCGTAGAGCGTGATCGCCGCGGCGTTCGACACGTTGAGGCTCTTGATGGCGCCGGGGAAATCCAGCCGGGCCATCACGTCGCAGCATTCGCGGGTGCGCTGGCGCAGGCCCTTGCCCTCGGCGCCGAGCACGATGACCAAGGGATGCGCGGGCGTCACCTGATCGAGGGGAATCGGCGCTTCGGAATCGAGGCCGATGCGGGTGAAGCCGCGCTCGCCGAGGTCGATCAGCGCCTCGGCGAGGTTGCGCACGGTCACGAAAGGCACGTGTTCGAGGCCGCCCGAGGCGGATTTCGCGAGCACGCCGGTGGCGGCGGGCGAGTGCCGCGCGGTGGTGACGATGGCCGTGACGTTGAAGGCCGCGGCGGTGCGCACGATGGCGCCGACATTGTGCGGATCGGTGATCTGGTCGAGGGCGAGCAGCACCGCGTCGTCCGGCAGGGCATCGAAGGCCGGCGCCCGGAGCGGCTCGGCTTCGAGATAGAGGCCCTGATGCACGGCATCGGGCCCGACCAGCGCCGAGATCTCGCCGGGCCGGACCATCTGCGGGGCGATGCGCAACTCGCCGAGTTCGGTCTCCAGGCGGGCAAGCGCGTTCTCGGTGGCGAGCAGCCGGTGCAGACCGCGCCCCGGATTGCGCAGGGCTTCCGTGACCGGGTGCCATCCGTAGAGGACGATCCGTCCCTCGGTGCTCGGGCCGGTTCGCCGGTCCGGCCCGCTCCGGCTGCGTCGATCCCGGGGCGCCGTCCGCTTCATCGTCATTCGCTCGTCTCCCGCCGCGCTGCGGCGAGCCGACAAGACGCAGCGCACCGACCGCGTCAACCCCATCAATCCTGTTGCCCGCCGCGGCGAAGGTCTCTATAGGGACGCACACCGCGCGAGCGCCCTTCGTCTAGCGGTCTAGGACGTCGCCCTTTCACGGCGAAAACACGGGTTCGAGTCCCGTAGGGCGCGCCATGGGCTCACAAGTCCTCGCGACCGGATATTCCCAAATCGATTCTGGTCGTGTCCGCGGCGTGGCTCAGGTGGCAGGCTCGGGCCCTGCCACACGGGGCAGTCCTGATGGAGCGCAGGGGAGGGCGTTCACCGCTGCCCCGCCGCGTCCTCGTCGCATCCGGTGGCTCATGCGGCCTTCAAAGGACAGCTCTGGCGGGCCAGGAGCAGCCACTTGTCGCCGTCCCGGACCCACACCTGGAGCACGGCGATGTAGGATCGTCCGACGTCGCCATTGGGAAGGATGTCGGCCCCGTCCCAGACGTGACGGACCAGGGCGTTGTTTCCGACGATCTGGACCCAGTGCTCGGAGAAGACCAGCGACTTGTAGTTCACCTTGCCCGCCACGCTGGCGATGAACTCGGCCTTGGTCTGGTTATTGCGGCCGCTGGAATGGCCGTAGGTGACCTGATCGTGGATCAAGCCGTCCAGCGTCTTGGCATCGCCGTTCACGATCGCGGTGCGCAGGGTCTCGACGGCCCGCGAGACCGCTCCGGTCTCATCCGCGGCCTGTGCGTCTTGCGCGGATGCCGCCAGGGTCGGTGCGGCCGCGGCAAGGCCTGCGGCCGCCAACAGCGAGCGACGCGACACGCCGTCGTTCTGAGCCTGCGCCATGGTGCTTCCTCCGGATCGTGTCGGTCGCCGTCATGGATCGCCCGAGAGGGGCGCGGCGGCGTTGCGCCTGAAGACGGTACCCGAGTCAGCGGTCATGCACCATGTGCCCGGGCGGGCTTCGGCGGGTCTTTGCCCCGCATGCCTGAGCGAAGCCGGTTTCCGCATCACGACGCCATTCCCTCGGCAAGCGCCGAGCGATCGGCCGGCGACTGTGTGATACGGTTTCCGGACGATCACTTTCGGAAACCGTATCACGAGCCCGCGCGGCGCCTGAGCGAGGCCGGTTTCCGCATCGCGAAGCGATCATCCGGAAACCGTATGACTGGCGCGGCCCTGCCGGTCACCGCGGGGTGGACCAGCCTCGACCACGCCACGCCCCGGGACACGACCGATCGCGCCGTCGGAGCGGGCTTCAGGGCGTTCATGCGCGGCCTGCGGCGCTTGCCGCCCGTGCCCGGATCGGCTCCCGGCCGGCGCGATCGCGCCTTCTCTCGCAGCGCGCCGGAGCTGGAACCGGCGGGATGGAGAGCGATCTCCGACGAGGTCCGGCGTCATCAGGCCGGTCGAGGCTCGGGATCGCTCGCGCCATGGATCTGGCGCGCTCCGGTGCGCAAGGACCGCGGGCATCGACACCTGCCCGGCCCGGCCGCCTCACGGCGCCGAGCCGGGCCTGCTCACTCCGCGGGCGTCGGGTCGAGGCCCCGACCGCCGGCCTGGGCGGGCGCTCATGCGGGACGACGGCGCTTCCAGCGGTGTCTTCGTGCGCGACGAGAACACCGGACGGGCTTGCCCCGAAAATCCTTCTGCGAACAACAATCTCGCTATCATATCTGTATATTGTTAATTTGTAAACATATACTGATCATTTTTGTGATTTTATATTGAATAAATGAGAGAGAATGGTACGAATATATTCACAGGCGCGTCGCGGCATGACTTCCGCATAGGTGAGTGAATCTTACAACGGGCGCTGCGCATTCGTGTTTTCTCCTCTGATTCGTCTTCACTTGCGCGGAGAAGTATGACCTTTCCCAGGGAAAGGCTGGCGACGGCGATTCGCCAGCGGTGCTTCCCAAGGGGCCGGACCAGATGTCGAACGCGCAGATCGCTGCGAGCCAGGGTGTCGTCGGTGCACGCAAGCGGGTCCTCTGCCGCACCCGCTGGATCCTCGCTCTGGTCGCCTCGACGGCGCTGGTGGCGGTGCCGGCCATGGCGATCCCGGCCCCCACGATCGATCCGCTCGCCGGCGGCAGCGGCGGCAAGGGCGGCGGCGGCAATCTGGGTGGCAGTGGCGGCCAAGCCTCCGAGGAAGGCGAGGCCTCGCCGGGTGGCAATGCCAGCGCTTCCAACGCGGGGGGGGCGGCGGTGGCAGTGGCGATCCCGGTGGGATCGGCGGAAGGGACAGCTCCAATCGGGTCACGGGCGGCATGGGTGGAACTCACGGGGCCGCCTTATCGTCTTTCCGCAGCGTTCCGTTCGCCATCACCGGGACGGATGGCGGGAACGCGACTGCCGTGAGTGGGTACGGCGGCGGCGGTGGCGGCGGCGGTTTCGGCCTCGTGATCCTCAATTCGACCTCCAGCGACTTGCGGCAACTGGGGTTCGATCTCACGGGCGGCAGGGGCGGCACCGGAGCCGGCACCGGTGCGGGACTCGGCGACGGCGGCGACGGCGGCGGCGGCGTCTACATCAATAGCTCCGTGACCACGGCGGGCGTGATCGGGGCCGGCATCACCGTCAAGGGCGGGGCCGGCGGCATCGGCGGCAGTGACGGACGGGGCGGCAGCGGCATCTTCTCCATCAATGCCGGCGGAGTGACCAGCCTGACGATCCAATCCGGCGCCACGGTGACCGGCGGCGGTGGCGGCGGCACTTCCGGTCAGGGCGGCATCGGCATCGGCGGCTCGAACCTGACGCTGACCCTCGGGGCCACCGCCACCGTCAGCGGTGGTCTCGGCGGGGACGGCACGACGCGAGCGAACGCGATCCAGTTCACCGCCGGCGCCAACGTGCTGGAGCTTCAGGGCGACGGCACCGGCTACGCCACCCTCACCGGCAACGTGGTGGGCGCGACCGGGAGCGGCACGTCCAACACGCTGCGGCTCACCGGATCCGGCGGCACGTTCGCCCTGTCCAAGCTGGATGCCAACGGCAGCGGCGGGCCGTTCCAGAACTTCGACAAGGTGACGCTGAACAGCTCCGGCAACTGGGTGATGACCGGCACGCAGGCCGGCACCGCCGGCGCCGCCTGGACGGTCCAGGGCGGCGTGCTTCAGCTCGGCAGCGCCAGCGCGGGCGGGCAGCTCAAAGGCAACGTGACCGTGGCCTCCGGCGCGAGCTTGAGCACCCCGACCAGCGGCGGGACGTTCGCGCACGTGACGGGCAGCAGCAACATCACCGTTCAGGACGGTGGCCATCTCGTGGTCTCCGGCGTGAGCGGTGCCGCGAGCCTGACCACGGCCAAGGGCGCGTTGACGCTCGACGCCAACTCTCAACTCGACCTGACCTTGGCCGCTCCCTCCACCAATGCGCTGATCACGCTTGGGAACGCCATGGTTGCCGGCAGCGGCAATCTGATCCTCAACGGCAAGCTCAACATCACCGATGGCGGTGGATTGGCCGAGGGGAGCTATACCCTGATCAACTACGCCGGGTCGAAGTCCGGCTCGGGCCTGACGATCGGCACGGCGCCGACCGACTTCGAATACACATTCTCCGATGGAACGGCGCCCGCGGTGCCGGCCGGGAACACGAACACCCTCCTCCTGACGGTTGCCGCGTCGGGCCTGTATTGGAACGGCTCGGCCACGTCGGGTTCCACGGGTCCTTTGGCGGGCGGCGACGGCACCTGGACGAGTGCGACGCACAACGTCACCAACTGGACCAATTCCGGCGGCACCACCCGCGTCGCCACCGACCCGGCCAAGACGGCGATCTTCGCCGGCACTGCCGGCACCGTCACGGTGGACAACCAATTCGGCGCGGTCCAGGCCAAGGGCCTGAAATTCGTCACCTCGGGCTACACCATCACGGGCGACGGCCTGACGCTCGCCGCCGGCGCGGACACCCCCAAGATCGACATCGTTGGTGCCGCGACGATCGCCACCATCTCGGCCCCTCTGGCTGGCAGCCACGGCCTGGAGAAGGTCGGGGCCGGCACGCTGACCCTGACCGGCATCAGCACCCTGACCGGCAATCCTCTCGCGGTGAGCGGCGGCACCTTGGCGATCTCGGCCGGGGGACAGCTGACGACGGACGGCTTCGACACGATCGGCGACGCCGCCGGATCGAACGCCACGGTCACCGTGTCCGGTTCCGGGAGCGCCTGGACCAGCCTCTACGGGCTTCTGGTCGGGGTCAACGGCACCGGCACGGTCGACGTTTCCAACGGCGGCACCGTCACCAGCGGCGCGCTGCATCTCGGTCGCTTGGCGGGGGGCAGCGGCTCCGCGACGATCGATGGGAGCGGCTCGTCATGGACGTCCTCCGGCCAATTGACCGTGGGCTATAGCGGGACGGGCCAGCTGACCCTCTCGAACGGCGCTGCCGGCCACTTCAGCACGATCCAGATCGGTATGACGTCCGGCTCGTCGGGCACGCTTCAGATCGGGAGCGGCGCGACGCTGACGACCAATGGCGGGGCCGGTTATATCGGCAACCAAACGACCGCGACCGGGCAGGCGACCGTCACCGGCACCGGATCTCAGTGGAGCAGCACCCGGCACCTCTATCTCGGACTTTCCGGGACCGGCACGCTCACCCTGTCCGATTCCGGCGCGGCCAGTTTCGCCTCGCTCGACGCCGGCTTCAACAGCGGGGCGTCCGGCACGATCCTGATCGAGAGCGGCGGCGCCCTCACGGCGGCGGGCCTGATGTCGGCGGGCAACAACGGCGGAGGCACCGGCGCGATCACGGTCACGGGCGCGAACTCCTCGCTCAGGGCCGATTCCCTCTCGCTCGGATTCGCCGGGGCGGGAACCCTGACGGTCGCCGCGGAGGGCCAGGCCACCCTGGGAAGCCTCACCGCCGCCGGTGGCGCCGGCGGCACGGCGACCATCACCCTGTCGGGTGCCGGCAGCAAGCTGACGGCCACGAACGGCGCCAGCATGGGCGCCGGAGCGGGATCGACGAGCTCCCTCACCGTTCAGGGTGGGGCGGTCCTCGAGACGGTGAGCGGCGGCCTCTATCTCGAAGGAGGCTCCGCGGTCACCGTGACGGGCCCCAGCACGGCCGTTCGGATCGGGACGCTCCATGCGGGTACGCCGGACACGTTCGGCGTGTCAGACGGCTGGTTCAGCCTCGGCCGTGGCACGGTCACCATCTCGAACGGCGCCCGCCTCGAAGCGGACGGGGTCTACGTCCAGGGCGCCTCTTCGGGCGCAGCGACGATGACCGTCACCGGCGCCAACACGGTGATGGACGGTCATCTCCTGATCTATGTCGGCGGCAACGGCGGAAGCACCGCCGGCAACGGATCGCTGACCATCGCGGCCGGGGCTACGGCCACGGCCACCATCGTCGGTGTCGCCGTCGATCCCGGCATCAGCGGCACGCTGCTCCTGACCGGATCGGGCACAAGCCTGACCACGGTTCCGAACGTCAGCTACCTGGGCAACGCCCATGCCGGCTCCTCTGGCAACGGAACCATCGTCGTTCAAGACGCGGCGACCCTGACGGTTGCCGGCACCCTGAACATCGCCACCACCGCCAGCGCGACCGGCGAACTGGCCATCGGCGCCAAGGCGGGTGACCCGGCCGAAGCGGCGGGCATGGTCTCCGCAGGGAGAGGCATCAAGTTCGGCGCCGGCACCGGCAAACTCACCTTCAATCACACCTCGTCGGCCTACGAACTCGGCGCGGCGATATCGGGTCCCGGTGCGATCGGCGTCCTGGCCGGCACCACGATCCTGACAGGAGATGCCTCCGGCTTCACCGGCACGACGGCGATTTCGTCCGGGGCCACCTTGCAGATCGGTGGCGGCGGAACCACGGGCGTCCTTGCCGGCACCATCGCCAATGCCGGTGCGCTGATCTTCAACCGCTCGGACACGCTCCCCTATGCCGGGGTGATCTCCGGCACGGGCATCGTGGAAAAGACGGGCGCCGGCACGCTGACGATGACCGGTGCCAACACCTATACCGGCGGCACCACCATCTCGGCCGGCACGTTGCAGATCGGCAGCGGCGGCACCTCCGGGGCGATCGCCGGCAACATCACCAACAATGCCGCGCTGACCTTCGACCGCTCGGACGCCGTCACCTATGCGGGTGTCATCTCGGGCTCCGGCAGCCTGGAGCAGAAGGGTGCCGGCACCCTCACGCTCACCGGCTTCAACACCTACACGGGCACGACCACCGTCAGCGCCGGCACCCTGGTGCTGGCCGATCAGGCCAACCAGCAGGTGCTGCCCAGCGCCGGCGGCGTGGTCAACAACGCCACCCTGGTCATCGACCGCTCCGCGGTGAGCGGGCTCTATGCCGGCGTGATCTCCGGCACCGGCAGCCTGGTCAAGCAGGGCGCCAACGTCGTCTTCCTCACCGGCGACAACACCTATACCGGCGGCACCAGCATCACGGGCGGCCAGCTGGTCGTCGGCGGTGCCGTCGCCGGCAACAGCGGCGCGATCATCGGCGACGTCGCGCTGCAGAACGGCGCCGCCCTCTCGTTCAACCGGACCGGCGCGGTCACCTTCGCCGGCGCGATCACCGGCAACGGCAATCTCGGCATCGGCGGCGGGCTGACCCTGACGCTGACCGGCACCAACACCTATGCCGGCCGCACCGCGATCCAGGGCAGCACTCTGGTGGTCGGTGACGGCGCCACCGCCGGATCGATCGCCGCCAACGTCGAGACCGACTTCAATGGCAGCAATCCGGGCCACCTGATCTTCGACCGCGCCGACGCCGTGACCTATGCGGGCGCGATCACCGGCTCGGGCACCCTGGAGAAGAAGGGCGCCGGCACGCTGACGCTGACCGGCGCCAGCACCCTCACCGGCGGCACCACCATCACCGCCGGCACCCTGCGGATCGGCGACGGCGGCACCGCCGGGTCGCTCGCGGGGGCCATCATCAACGACGCCGCCCTGGTGTTCGACCGCTCCGACGCCGCCATCGTCGCCGGAACCCTCTCGGGCTCAGGCAGCCTGGAGAAGCGCGGCACCGGCACTCTGACCCTGGCCGGCACCAACACCTATGCCGGGGCGACCACGGTCTCGACCGGAACGCTCACCGTCACGACCGCCTCCGGCCTCGGCGCCGCCACCGCCGGCACCACCGTCGCCTCCGGCGCCACGCTGCTGTTCTACAACCAGCTCCCCGTCCAGACCTTCGCCGAGCCGTTGACCTTGAGCGGCGACGGCGTAAACGGCAAGGGCGCCCTGCGCTTCGACGGAACCGGCATCGACACCAACGTCACCCTGACCGGCCCGATCACCCTGGCCGCCGATTCCCAGATCAGGACCAGCGACGGCACCTCGCGGGTCTCCCAGATCATCAACCTGGCGGGCGCCATCACCGGGACGGACACCACGCTCACCGTCTACGCCGCCAACCGGACGAACCTGAGCGGCAATCTCAGCCTCGGCGCCGGCGGCCTGGTCAAGAATGGCCCCCACGACCTGACCCTGTCGGGCAGCAACAGCTTCAGCGGCACCGTCACCGTCAACGGCAGCGGCGAGGTCATCGTCACCAACTCCGCCGCCCTGGGCGATGCGAGCGGCGGCATCGTGGTCAATGACGGGGCCCTGGTTCTCTACGGGCAGAACGGCCCGGTCGCCATCGGCGCCAAGCCGCTGACCCTGACCACGACCGGCGATTACGACGGCGCGTTCTACAGCATGGACGGCCACAACAGCTATGCCGGGGCGATCACCCTGGCCGGCGACAGCAAGATCTCGGCCTTTACCGGCAGCCTGACCTTGAGCGGCGGCATTGGCGGGGCGGGCCGGAACCTCGTCTTCGCCACCGATCCCAGCGCCACGCTGATCGTCTCGGGCGCGATCGCCACCGGATCCGGCCGCGTGACCTTCGCCGAAGCCGGCACGGCGATCCTGACCGCAGCCAACACCTATACCGGCGGCACCGCCATCGGCATGGGCACGCTGCAGGTCGGCGACGGCGGCACCACCGGTGCGATCGTCGGCGATGTCGTGACGGAGTACAGGTACTACAACACCGTCGATGCCGGCACGCTGGCGTTCAAGCGTTCGGACGCGGTGACCTATGCGGGCGTGATCTCGGGCAAGGGCTTCCTGGAGCAGAGGGGCACCGGCACCCTGACGCTCACCGGGGCGAACACCTATACGGGCCTGACCACGGTCTCGGCCGGCACCCTGCGGATCGGCGACGGCGGCACGTCCGGCTCGATCGTCGCCGACATCCAGAACGACGCCGCCGTGGTGTTCGACCGCTCCGACGACATCGCCTATCTCGGCGGCATCAACGGCACCGGCAGCCTGGAGAAGCGCGGCGCCGGCACCCTGACCCTGTCGAGCATCAGCGCGCTCACCGGCACCAGCACAGTCTCGGCCGGCACCCTACGGTTGAGCGGCGGCCTGCTCGGTGGCCCCGTCGCGGTGCGGGCAGGGGCCGCCATCGAGGGTGATCCGGCGGTCAGCGCCGGCACGATCGGGGGGATGCTGACCCTGGACGCCGGTGCCACGCTGCGGGCGGTGTCGGGCACCACGACCCTGAACGTCAACGGGCTGGTGACGAGCCCGGCCTCCCGCGTCGCGCTGACCCTGGGCGCGCCCTCGACCACCGCCGCCGTCTTCGTGGACGGCACCCTGGGACTCGACGGCATCCTCAACCTCACCGCCGGAACCGGCTTTTCCAGCGGCACCTACCGGCTGTTCGACTATACCGGCATCGTCACGGGCGACGGCCTCGTCCTCGGCGCCACCCCGGCCCACAGCCTGTTCGCGGTCGACACCGCCACCAACCACCAGGTCGATCTGGTCGTCGCCGCCGGCCAGTGGTGGAACGGCAGCAGCACCCACCCCGGCGGGAGCAGCGTCGCCGGCGGGTCCGGTTTCTGGAGCGTCGACAGCACCACCAACTGGACCAACCAGGCCGGCTCCGCCGCGAATGCCTGGAGCCAGGCCGGCCTCGCGATCTTCGCCGGGCAGGCCGGCACCGTCACGCTCAGCAGCCGCGCGGCGCGCCAGGTCGCCGGGATGGAGTTCCTGACCTCCGGCTACACCGTCACCGGCGGCCAGATCGCCCTGATCGGCTTCCACGGCGACCGCGTCAGCCGGATCCTGGTGCAGGACGACGCCGTGACCCGTGGTGGCAGCGCCACGATCGCGTCCTTCATCAGCGGCGGGCAGCGCCTGGAGAAGGCCGGCAGCGGCACCCTGGTCCTGACCGGCGCCAACACCTACGCGGGCGGCACCACCATCACGGCCGGCACGCTCCAGATCGGCAACGGCGGCACGGCTGGCGCGATCGCCGGTGCCGTGACCAACAGCGGCACGCTGGCCTTCAACCGCAGCGATGCCGTGACCTTCGGCGGCGCGATCTCGGGCACGGGTGCCTTGGTGCAGGCGGGTGCCGGTACCACGATCCTGACCGGCGCCAACAGCTACGCCGGCGGCACCACCATCACCGCGGGCACGCTGCAGATCGGCAACGGCGGCACCTCCGGGGCGATCGCCGGCGACGTGGTCAACAACGGTACCCTGGCCTTCAACCGCAGCGACGCTGTGACCTTCGGCGGCGTGGTCTCGGGCACGGGTGCCCTGGTGCAGGCGGGGGCCGGTACCGCGATCCTGACCGGCGCCAACAGCTACGCGGGTGGCACCAGTATCACTGCGGGCACCCTCCAGATCGGCAACGGCGGCACCTCCGGCGCGATCGCCGGCGACGTGGTCAACAACGGTACCCTGGCCTTCAACCGCAGCGACGCTGTGGCCTTCGGCGGCGCGATCTTGGGCACGGGTGCCCTGGTGCAGGCGGGGTCCGGCACCACGATCCTGACCGGCGCCAACAGCTACGCCGGCGGCACCACCATCACGGCCGGCACGCTGCAGATCGGCAATGCCGGCACTTCCGGCGCGATCGCCGGCGCCGTGGCGAATAACGGCACGCTGATCTTCAACCGCAGCGATGCCGTGACCTTCGGCGGCGCGATCTCGGGCACGGGTGCCCTGGTGCAGGCGGGGTCCGGTACCACGATCCTGACCGGCGCCAACAGCTACGCGGGCGGCACCACCATCACGGTCGGCACGCTCCAGATCGGCAATGGCGGCACGGCTGGCTCGCTGGCCGGCGCCGTGGCGAATAACGGCACGCTGGCCTTCAACCGCAGCGATGCGGTGACCTTCGGTGGCGTGGTCTCGGGTACGGGTGCCCTGGTGCAGGCGGGGTCCGGTACCACGATCCTGACCGGGGCCAACACCTACACGGGCGGCACCACCATCACCGCGGGCACGCTGCAGATCGGCAGCGGCGGCACGGCCGGCTCGCTGGCCGGCACCGTGGCGAACAACGGCACGCTGGCGTTCAACCGCAGCGATGCGGTGACCTTCGGCGGCGCGATCTCGGGCACGGGTGCCCTGGTGCAGGCGGGGTCCGGTACCACGATCCTGACCGGCGCCAACAGCTACGCGGGCGGCACCACCATCACGGTCGGCACGCTCCAGATCGGCAACGGCGGCACCTCCGGGGCGATCGCCGGCGACGTGGCCAACAACGGCACGCTGGCGTTCAACCGCAGCGACGCTGTGACCTTCGGCGGCGTGGTCTCGGGCACGGGTGCCCTGGTGCAGGCGGGGTCCGGTACCACGATCCTGACCGGCGCCAACAGCTACGCGGGCGGCACCACCATCACCGCGGGCACGCTGCAAATCGGCAATGGCGGCACCTCCAGCGCGATCGTCGGCGATGTGATCAACAACGGCACGCTGGCCTTCAACCGCAGCGACGCCGTAACCTTCGGTGGCGTGGTCTCGGGCACGGGTGCCCTGGTGCAGGCGGGATCCGGCACCACGATCCTGACCGGCGCCAACACCTACGCGGGTGGCACCACCATCGCGGCGGGCACGCTGCAGATCGGCAGCGGCGGCACGGCTGGCGCGATCGCCGGTGCCGTGACCAACAACGGCACGCTGGCCTTCAACCGCAGCGATGCGGTGACCTTCGGCGGCGCGATCTCGGGCACGGGTGCCCTGGTGCAGGCGGGGTCCGGTACCACGATCCTGACCGGCGCCAACAGTTACGCGGGCGGCACCACGATCGCGGCGGGCACGCTCCAAGTTGGCAGCGGTGGCACCTCCGGCGCGATCGCCGGCGACGTGGCGAATAACGGCACGCTGGCCTTCAACCGCAGCGACGCCGTGACCTTCGGCGGCGTGGTCTCGGGCACGGGTGCCCTGGTGCAGGCGGGATCCGGTACCACGATCCTGACCGGGGCCAACACCTACACGGGTGGCACCACGATCGCGGCCGGCACCCTGGTGGTCGGCAACGGCGGCACGGCCGGCTCGCTCGCCGGCGCCGTCGTCAACAGCGGCATCCTGGTCTTCGACCGCAGCGACAGCCTCGTCGCCGGCGGACCCGTCACCGGCACCGGCGCGCTGGTCAAAAACGGCGCCGGCACCCTGACCCTGACCGGAGGCAACAGCGCCGGCGCCGGCACCACCGTGGCCGCCGGCACCCTGGCGCTGGCCAGCGGCGTTCAGCTCGCCGGCGACGTCACCGTGCAAGCCGGCGCCACCCTGGAGGGCCTCGGCAGCGCCACCGGCCCGGTGATCGCCGGTGCGGTGACCGTGCAGGACGGCGCTACCCTGCGCTCGGCCCCCTCGGTCGATGCCGGGGTCTACGGCCTGAGCATGGACCGCCTCGGTCTCGCTTCGGGCGCCACCCTGGCGATGACGCTGGGCAGCAACACCGGCGACGCCGCAATCCGGGCCGGCACCCTGGCGCTGGGCGGCACCCTCAACGTCACCGATGCCGGCGCCATGGCGCTCGGCGTCTACCACCTGATCGACTATACCACCCTTGCCTCCGATGACGGGCTGCGCCTCGGCACCACCCCGCTGACCCACGCCTACCAGATCCAGCGCCTGCCCGGGCAGGTGAACCTCGCCGTGCTCGACGGCGACCTCCTGTACTGGAACGGCGCCGCTACCGGCGCGGACGGCACCATCCGTGGCGGCACGGGCACCTGGAGCAACGCCACGGGGCAGACCAACTGGACCACGATTCCGGCCAACCAGGTGCGGGCGTGGAACGGCAGCTTCGCGGTGTTCGCCGGCGCGGCCGGCACGGTCACGATCGACCCGGCCACCGCGCCGGTCGCGGTGACCGGGATGCAGTTCATGGTCGACGGCTACGGCGTGACCGGCGGCGGGCTGACCCTGGCTGCGGCCACCGGCCGGACCCCGGTGCGGGTCGGCGACGGCACGCCGGCGGGCGCCACCATGGTGGCGCGGGTCTTGGCCCCGATCGGCGGCCTGACCGCGCTGGAGAAAACCGATCTCGGTACCCTGATCCTGGGAGCGGAGAACGGCTATTCCGGCGGCACGACGATCACCGGCGGCACGCTGCAGGTCGGCGACGGCGGCACGGCAGGGTCGATCCAGGGGGACGTGGCCAACGACGCCACCCTGGCCTTCGCCCGCAGCGACGCGCTCACCTTCGCCGGTGTGATCTCCGGCCGCGGCGCCCTGGTCCAGCGCGGCACCGGCACGTTGACGCTGTCGGGCGCCAACAGCTACGCGGGCGGCACCACGATTGCGAGCGGCGCCATCCGGGTCGGCGATGCAGGCGCCCTGGGCACCGGTGCGCTCGCCCTGCAGGGCGGCGGCACGCTCCAGGCGAGTGGCACCTTCGCGGACGGGCGGGCAGTGTCGCTCACCCCGGTCGCCGGCCAGGGCGGCGGCACTATCGCGGTGGACGACGCCCAGACCCTGACCCTGACCGGCGCGATCGCCGGGCTGGGCAGCCTGGCCAAGACAGGCACCGGCACGCTGGTGCTGGGCGGGACCAACAGCTACGCGGGTGCCACAACCGTGGGCAGCGGCACCCTGGTCGCCAGCGGCGGGCAGGCGATCGGCGACGCCAGCGCGGTGAGCGTGGCGAGCAGGGCGCGGTTCGTCCTGCGCAGCGACGAGACGGTCGGCTCGCTGGCCGGGGCCGGGGCAGTCGTGCTCGACGGAGCATCGCTGATCCTGGGCGGCGACAACACCCCCACCACCTTCGCGGGCCGTGCCTCGGGCACCGGCGGCCTGGTCAAGACCGGGACCGGCACGCTGACCCTCGCGGGGGCCAACACCTATACGGGCGACACCCGGGTGCGAGGCGGCGGGCTGGCGCTGGCCGGCAGCGTGGACGGGGACATCTATGTCGAGAACGGCGCCACGCTGTCGGGCGGCGGCCGTGTCGGCCGGACCGTGCACGTGCGCGACGGCGGCACGCTGGCGGGCCAGCCGGGCGCGGGCCTGAGCATGGGCGGGCTCGACTTGGCGCGCGCCGCGACGCTGGCGGTGAGCCTGGGCGCGCCGAGCACGGCCGGGGTGTTCCAGGTCGCGGGCGATGTGACGCTCGGGGGCATCCTGGCGGTGACGCCGACGACCGGGTTCGGGTTCGGCGTGTACCGGATCCTGAACTACGGCGGCCGCCTGATCGACAACGGCCTGCAGGTCGCGCCGCTGCCGGGCGGCATGCTGGGCGGCGTGCAGACGGCAATGGCCAACCAAGTCAACCTGTTCGTCGAGGATCCCACCAGCCCCGTGGCGTTCTGGAACGGCAGCGGGACGAGCCCGGCGCAGACGGTGCTAGGCGGGAGCGGCACCTGGAGCGCCGATGCCCGGACCAACTGGACCAACGCGAGCGGGACGATCAACCGGCGCTGGCCGAGCGGGTTCGCGGTGTTCCAGGGCGCGCCGGGAACGGTGACGGTGGACAATGCGGCGGGCGCAGTCTCGACCACGGGCCTTCAGTTCGTGGAGAGCGGCTACGTCGTGACCGGAGGGGCGCTGACGCTCGCGGGCGGGTCGGCGACGATCCGGGTCGGCGACGGCACCGCAGCCGGGGCCGCGACGCGGGCGACCATCGCCGCGGCGCTGACCGGCAGCGCCCGGCTGGAGAAGAGCGACCTCGGCACGCTGATCCTGACCGGCGCCAACAGCTACGCGGGCGGCACTACCATCGCGGCCGGCACGCTGCAGATCGGCAACGGCGGCACCTCCGGGGCGATCGCCGGCGACGTGGTCAACAACGGTACCCTGGCCTTCAACCGCAGCGATGCGGTGACCTTCGGGGGCGCGATCTCGGGCACGGGTGCCCTGGTGCAGGCGGGATCCGGTACCACGATCCTGACCGGCGCCAACAGCTACGCAGGCGGCACCACCATCGCGGCCGGCACGCTGGTGGTCGGCAATGGCGGCACTTCCGGCGCGATCTCGGGCGAAGTCGTCAACAACGCCACCCTGGCGTTCAACCGCAGCGATGCGGTGACCTTCGGCGGCGCGATCTCGGGCACGGGTGCCCTGGTGCAGGCGGGGTCCGGTACCACGATCCTGACCGGCGCCAACAGCTACGCGGGTGGCACCACGATCGCGGCGGGCACGCTCCAGATCGGCAATGGCGGCACTTCCGGCGCGATCGCCGGCGACGTGGCCAACAACGGCACGCTGGCGTTCGACCGCAGCGACGTGGTGACATTCGGCGGCGCGATCTCGGGCACGGGTGCCCTGGTGCAGGCGGGGTCCGGTACCACGATCCTGACCGGCGCCAACACCTACACGGGCGGCACCACGATCGCGGCCGGCACGTTGCAGCTCGGCAATGGCGGCACCTCCGGCGCGATCGCCGGCGACGTGGCGAATAACGGCACGCTGGCCTTCAACCGCAGCGACGCCGTGACCTTCGGCGGCGTGGTCTCGGGCAGCGGCACGCTGGTGCAGGCCGGCTCCGGCACCACGGTCCTGACTGGCGCCAACACCTATACGGGCGGCACCACGATCGCGGCGGGCACGCTGCAGATCGGCAACGGCGGCACCTCCGGCGCGATCGCCGGCGACGTGATCAACAATGGCACGCTGGCCTTCAACCGCAGCGATGCCGTGACCTTCGGCGGCGTGGTCTCGGGCACGGGTGCCCTGGTGCAAGCAGGGTCCGGTACCACGATCCTGACCGGCGCCAACACCTACACGGGCGGCACGACGATCACGGCCGGCACCCTGGTAGTCGGCAATGGCGGCACTTCCGGCGCGATCGCCGGCGACGTGACCAACAACGGCACGCTGGCCTTCAACCGCAGCGATCCCGTGACCTTCGGCGGCGTGGTCTCGGGCCGCGGCAAGCTGGTGCAGGCGGGGTCCGGTACCACGATCCTGACCGGCGCCAACACCTACGCGGGCGGCACGACGATCACGGCCGGCACGTTGCAGGTCGGCAGCGGCGGCACGGCCGGCGCGATCACCGGCGACGTCGCCAACAACGCCACCCTTGCGCTCGCCCGCGGCGACACCATCACCTTCGGCGGCGTGGTCTCGGGCCGCGGCAAGCTGGTGCAGGCCGGCTCCGGCACCACGATCCTGACCGGCGCCAACACCTATACGGGCGGCACCACGATCGCGGCGGGCACGCTGCAGATCGGCAACGGTGGCACCTCCGGCGCGGTCTCGGGCGAGGTCGTCAACAACGCCACCCTGGTGGTGAACCGCTCCGACAGCCTGACGCTGTCGGGGGCGATCGCGGGCAGCGGCAAGCTGGTCCAGTCCGGGACCGGTACCACGGTGCTGACCGGGACCAACACCTACACGGGCGGCACCACGATCGCGGCGGGCACGCTCCAGATCGGCAACGGCGGCACCTCCGGGGCGATCGCCGGCGATGTGATCAACAACGGCACGCTGGCCTTCAACCGCAGCGATGCCGTGACCTTCGGCGGCGCGATCTCGGGCACGGGTGCCCTGGTGCAGGCGGGATCCGGTACCACGATCCTGACCGGGGCCAACAGCTACACAGGCGGCACCACCATCGCGGCGGGCACCCTGGTGGTCGGCAACGGCGGCACCTCCGGCGCGATCGCCGGTGCCGTGATCAACAACGGTACCCTGGCCTTCAATCGCCTCGACGACCTCACCGTCACCGGCCTCGTCTCGGGCAGCGGCAGCCTGCGCCAGCAGGGCGCCGGAACCCTCGCCCTACGCGGCGCCAACAGCTATGCCGGCGGCACCACCGTCGCCGCCGGCACCCTCGACGTCGCCGCCCGGGCCAATCTCGGCACCGGCGCTCTGACCTTGGCCGGCGGCACCCTGCGCAGCAGCGGCGTCCTCGCCGACGACCGCCCTGTCACCCTCGCGGCGACCAGTGCCGTCGATACCCGGCAGGACCTCACCCTCTCCGGCCCGGTCACGGGCGCGGGCGGTCTGGTCAAGCAGGGCGGCGCCACCCTCGCGCTGACCGGCGCCAACAGCTACGCGGGCGGCACCACCGTCGCCGCCGGCACCCTGCGGGTCGGCAGCGACGCGACGCTCGGCGCCGCTTCGGGCAGCGTGACGCTCGACGGCGGAACCCTCGCCGCCGCGGCGAGCTTCGCCTCCGGCCGGGCCGTCAGCCTCGGCAGCCTCGGCGGCACCGTCGAGGTCACCGCGGCCGCCGATACGCTCACCCTCACGGGCGCGGTCACGGGCGCGGGCGGACTGACCAAGGCGGGGGCCGGCACCCTGCTGCTGCTGGGCACTGGCAGCTATTCCGGCCTGACCAAGGTCGAAGCCGGCACCCTGCAGATCGGCAACGGCGGCACGGCCGGGTCGCTCACCGGCGACGTGGTCAACAATGCCAACCTGATGTTCAACCGCTCCGACACCTACGCTTTCCAGGGCAACATCACCGGCCCCGGCAAGGTGACCTTCCTGGGCGGCGGCCGGGTGCTGTTCACCGCCACCGAGGCCTATACCGGCCCGGTCGCGGTCGCAGACACGCGGCTGCGACTCGATCCCGGCTCGGCCACCCCCTCGCCCTTCGTGATCGAGGCCGGCGGCGTCATCGGCGGCACTGCCACCATCGGCGGCCTGACCGTCAACGGCGGCGGCACCGCCTCGCCCGGTTACTCGCCCGGCACCCTGACGGTGAACGGCCCGGTGGCGTTCAACGCCGGTGCCCTCTACGCCGTCGATGTCACCCCCACCGGCGAGCACGACCTGATCGTTGCCACCGGCCCGGTCACCGTCTCGCCGGAGGCCCGCGTGCAGGTGATGGCCGTCCCCGGCCGCTACAGCCCGAGCGCGAAGTACGCGATCCTGACCACCTCGAGCACGATCAGCGGCCGCTTCGGCGCGGTCTCCTCCGACTACGCCTTCCTCGACCCGGAGCTGAGCTACGACGCGCAGAACGTCTATCTCGGCCTGACCTATACGGGGCGGGCCTTCGCCGACCTGGCGCGCAGCCGCAACCAGGCCGGCGCCGCCGGCGCCGCTCAGGCGCTCGGGGCCGGCACCCGAATCTACGACGCCCTGGTGCAGCTGCCGGAAGGCCAGGTCGCGCGAGCCTTCGATCAGCTCAGCGGCGAGGTGCATCCCTCGATCGGCACGGTGATCCAGCAGCAGTCGATCTTCCTGCGCGAGGCGGTCGGCACCCGCCTGCGCCAGTCGGGCGCGACGGACGACGCGCTCGCCGTCGCGGCCCGGGCCTCCGGTCCCCTGACCCAGGGCCTCGGCATCGACCCGGGCCCGACCCTGTGGGCCCAGGCCTATGGCGGCTTCGGCCACCGGCTCGGGGATGGCAACGCCGCCTCGATCGGCAACGCGACCGGCGGCATGCTCGCCGGCCTCGACGTCGCCCTCGGCGACCGCGTGCGGGCCGGCGTGGTCGCGGGGGTCGGGCAATCGACCTTCGACGTCAATGCCCGCGCCTCCACCGGCTCCTTCACCCGCTACGACCTCGGCGTCTATGCTGGCGGTGCGTTCGGGCCGGTCACCCTGCGCGGCGGCGTGGCCCAGAGCTGGCAGGACGTCACCGCGCTGCGGGCGGTGGCGTTCCCGGGTTACTCGGCCTCGAACAGCGTGCGCCACACGGTGGGCTCCCTGCAGGCCTTCGGCGAGGTGGGTTACGACCTGACACGGGGCGCGCTGGCGCTGCAGCCCTTCGCGAACCTGGCCTATGTCGGGATCGACCGGCAGGCCTTCCGGGAGAACGGGATCGGCGGTTCGGCCCTGGCCGTGACGGTCCGGGGCCAGGACGTGCTCTACACGACGCTCGGCCTGCGGGCGGCGACGCAGGTCACGATGGCCGGCCACGTGCTGACGCCGAGCGTGACGCTGGGTTGGCAGCACGCGATCGGGGACGTGGTGCCCAGCGCCAGCCTGCTGTTCCCGGGGGGGATGACGTCGTTCCAGGTCTCGGGCGTGCCGGTGGCCCGGGATATGGCGCTGGTCTCCGCGGGTCTGGCCTACGACATCTCCGAGTTCTCGAAGGTCCAGGTCACCTATACCGGCCAGACCGGGGCGCGGACGATGCAGAACGCCTTCACGGCCCAGTACTCGTTGCGGTTCTGATCCGCCGCTGCGGGTCCGACCCGCAGCCCCGGACCGGCCCGCCGAGGGCCGGCCCCTTCCTCAGCGTGTGGCGATCGAGAGACATGATGACAATCGGAGTGAAGCGGCTCGTCGGTGCGGGGCTCCGTGAGACGATGATCCCGGCCGCAGCGATCACGGCCGTCCTGGCGGCGCCGGTCCTGGCGGCCCCCGCCGGCAGCGCCGAGAAGGCGCCGGTGACCATGGCTCAGGCCGGGACGGCTCCCGGCAAGGCGGCGCCGGCCGGCAGTACGGAGCCGGAGGTGACCACGGCGACCTATCAGGATTGGCTGGTGCGCTGCGTGACGCCGCCCTCGGCGGCCCGGATCTGCGAGGCGACGCAGACGATCCAGGTGCAGGGCCAGTCGGCCCCGGTCGCCGTGATCGCCATCGGCCGGCTGGCGGCGGACGGCCCCTTGCGGGTGGTGGTGCAGCTGCCGGCCGGGCTGTGGCTGCCGGCCGGAGCCAAGCTGCAAACTGGCGAGAAGGCGGTGCCGGTGGCGATGGAGTTCAAGCGCTGCCTTCAGGCCTGCTTTGCCGAGCTCGACGTCGACAAGGCGCTGGAGCAGAGCCTGCGCGCGGCCTCGGGCAACGGCAGCATCCAGTTCGAGGACGGCGCACGCCGCCCGGTGAGCCTCCCGTTCTCGTTCCGGGGCTTCATCGCTGCCCTCGACGCGGCGCTCAAGCCGCGCTGATCACGGTCCGGCCTGCCTTCGCATCGCCGCCCCATCCCTCCCTTTCGAGATCGATTCCATGACGTCGACACCGTTTCCCGCCGCGGCCCTGCCGCCGTTCTACGGCGCCCCGACGCTGCTGCGCTTCCCCGAACACCGCACGCTCGGCCTGCGCCCGAGCCGCAGCTTCCGCTTCGCGGCGGGGGCTGCGGCGATCCCGCTGACCGCCGGCGAATTCGCGGTGGCGGGGCGGCATTACCCGATCGTGTTCGCCAGCGATGCGGGGGCGATGCCGCTGGCGGTGACCGGGTTGGCGGCAGGCCGCAACCTGTTCGTGACGGCGGAGGGCGGCTGGAGCCCCGGCCGCTACGTTCCGGCCTATCTGCGGCGCTACCCGTTCATCGGCATCGCGGTCGAGAACGGAGGCCCCTCGATGCTGGGGATCGACGGGACGAGCGACCTGATCAGCCTCGACGCGGCGGAGGACGAGGCCGACCCGTTGTTCGACGAGACTGGCGGTCCGACGGAGTCGGCGCGCGCCGCGATGGCATTCTGCGACGAGTTCGCCCGCGATCATGCGGCGACGCAGACCTTCGCGGCGGCGCTCGTCGAGCACGGGCTCCTGGCGGAGAAAGCCGCACAGGTCAGGCTGGCGGACACCGGCGCCGCGGATGCGAGTCAACTGCGGGTGGAGGGTTTCCGGACGGTGGACGAGACGGCGTTCCGGGCCCTGCCGGCGGCGGTGGTGAACGAATTCCACGACCGCGGCTGGCTCGACCTCGTCGTGCTGCACTTGGCCTCGCAGCTGAGCTGGCAGGTCCTGCTCGACGCGGCTGCCCAGCCCGCGGCCGGGGTGGCGTAATCCTCCGGGGACCACTCCGGTCTCGTCCGCAGCCTGCGCGTCTCGCGCGGCCGTCGCCGGGGGCGGTGCGGCAGCCAACCGTGAGCGATGCGACGCGCCGTCGTTCTGAGCCTGCGCCATGGCGCTTCCTCCGGATCGTGTCGGTCGCCGTCATCGATCGCCGAGAGGGGCGCGGCGGCGTTGCGCCTGAAGACGGTACCCGAGCCATGCGGTCGAGCACCAGACGAGCCGCGCAGTCCGGCGCGCCGGCTCGATTGCTCAGCGCACGATCCATGCGATCCCCGTGATCATCGTGGCGATGGTCGGCTCGACCTCCGTCGTCCGCGGCCGCGCGCCTCGATCCCGGGCGGGAGACATGTTCAGGGCGAGGCTTGCGGGCCGCCCATCAGGCGATCCGGCGCTCGGCGACCGGGCGAACCGCGCAGCTGTCGGCCCGCATCTGCCAATCGGCAACGCCCAGTCGGGCGCACAGCATCGCCTTGGCATTCGTGCCGGCGCGGCCCGCGGACGGTGCGCGGATCAGGCATCGCCATTGCAGAACGCGGCGGTCATGCCCCGTGCCGTCGGACACGGTCTTGTGAAACTCGACCGCAAAGGTGCGCATGCGATCACTCCATGGCGAGACGATCTCTTTCTTCGTCCGGACCGATCCGGCGCACATTGATCCAGCGCAAGAGAACCAGCCAGCGCAACAGAACCGGGCCGTTCGGGACCGACATCATCGAGACCGCGGCGGGCGCCGGTCGCGAGGCCCACATGCCGTGGCGTGCTTGCGCTGAATCAATGTCGATCGACGGGCTTCGCGGAATCCTGCTAGAGTGGCGCCCGATCACGTTGCACTCGAGCGCCGCTCTAGATCTTTGATTTTACCGCATTTTCTGCGACGACCCGGGAGCCGCTTCGTCGGAAAATGCTCCAGCGCGGCAGGACGGAGCGGATCCATGCTCAAGGATGTGGTGGTCGTCGTCGACGGGGCGGGCGAGCGTGCGACGCCCTGCGCGATCGCGCTCGCGGCCGATCTGGGCGCCTCGCTCTCCGCGGTGAGCGTGCTGCCCCTCCTTCCGTTCGGGACCTATGCCTGCGCGGACGTGTCCTACGACCTGATCGCCTCGGCGCGGAGCACGGCCCGTGCGCAGGCGGGAGCGGTCGCGGAAAGCGTCGCCCGGGCTGCCCGGGACGAGGGCCTGTCCTGCGAGACGGCCGTGATCTGCGAGGAGGCGCGCGCGGCGACGGAGCGCCTCGTGGCCTGGACGCGCACCGCCGACCTCGTCGTCATCGAGCAGGCTGATCCGGAGCGGCCCAAGCCCGCTGACGCCCATCTCGATACCGTGCTGCTCACCTCCGGCCGCCCGACATTGGTCGTGCCCTACATCCAGGCGCGGCCCCCTGCGTTGACCTCCGCCATCGTGGCCTGGGACGGCAGCGCCACCGCCGCCCGCGCGCTCGGCGATGCCCTGCCGCTGCTGCAGCGCGCCCATCGGGTCGAGGCCGTGACGGTCGCGGCCGAGCCGCCATCCGCCGAGATGCGCCGATGCCTGATCCGGCACCTCGCGCGGCACGGCATCGATGCCGGCTTCCAGGTTCTGCCCGCGACGCTGCCGGTCGCCGAGGCGCTGCTCTCGCATGCCGCCGACAGGAGCGCCGATCTGCTGGTGATGGGTGCCTACGGCCATTCGCATCTGCGCGAGGCGATCCTGGGCGGTGCCAGCCGCAGCATGCTCCGCTCGATGACCCTGCCCGTCCTGATGTCCCACTGAGGGGATCGTTGGGGCTCGTTCCGGCCGCAGAGATGGAGGGGATGGGGTCGGCCTTCTCCGAGGCCGGAGGGCCTGAAGCTGCTCGTGCGCGGCAGCCGTACCGAGGTGTCGTTCGACCTGAAAACCAAAGCGGAAGCGGCTGAGGTGGGGAATCGCTGCGTCGAGCCGCGCGCCGATGCCGTGGGCTCTGGCCCCCGGGGCCGCTTCCACCCAGTCGTCCGTGTGTCGCCGCTACGCGCCGGTCCGGGCGGTCTCCGGGGCGATCCTCGCGGCACGTCTCGTCGGTGGCGTCATGCCTTCCTCCGCGCCGTGCGCTCCGGCGGCTGGTTCCTCACGGCCGGAGCAGGGAGAGCCTGATCCCGTGCCCGCGGAAGGTCAAGGGAGATTTCTCGGGCGATCGCCTGCTACGATCACCCTGCGGACGGCTCGACCCGTCCGCCGCGACAAGGAGGAGACGCCGATGACCAAGCCCGCCATCCGGGTTGCGACCTTCGACGGTCCCGGGGCCCCGCCGGAGATCCGCAGCGTCCCCTGGCCCGCGGTTCCGCGCCGGGCCGCCCTCATCAAGATCGGCGCGTGCGGGGTCTGTGGCACCGATCAGCACATCCTTAAGGGCCATTGGCCCAAGCCGCTGCCCTGGCCCTTCACCCTCGGCCACGAGATCGGCGGCGTCATCGTCGAGAAGGGCGAGGAATTCACCGCCGACTTCATGGAGAAGCCGCTTCAGGTCGGCTCGAAGGTGATGATCCCACCGCTGATGCCCTGCGGGCATTGCTATTACTGCGTCCACTACCCGGAGCAGGCCAACAAATGCCTGACGCCCGTCTATTACGGACGCTATCTGGGCTTCGACAAGGCGCCGCACCTGTGGGGCGGCTTCGCCGAATACGTCTATGTCGATCTCGACATGCTGCCCGGGACGAAGGTCTACAAGCTGCCGGACGACATGAACCTGCGGCTCGGAGCGCTCGCCGAGCCGCTCACCTCCTGCATCCGCGCCTTCAACCGCGCCGTGAAGGCGGGCGGGTTCCGGTGGGGCGACACGGTGGTGATCCAGGGCTCGGGGCCGATCGGCATCCTGGCGGTGGCGGCCGCTCAGGAGATGGGCGCCGGCCGCGTCATCTGCGTCGGGGCGCCCGAGGAGCCGCGGCTCGCGCTCGCCCGCAAGTTCGGCGCCGAGGCCACCATCGACATCACCCAGGTGACGACGCCGGAGGCGCGCATCGCCCGCGTGCGCGAGATCGTGGGCGGCTTCGGAGCCGATCTGGTGATGGACTGCTCCGGGCATCCGTCCGCCGGGCCGGAGGGCATCGAGTTCCTGCGGGACGGGGGCACCTACGTGGAGATGGGCCAGTTCACGGATGCGGGCTCGATCGAGACCTCGTGGCACCGCATCTGCGCCAAGGACCTCACCGTCCTCGGCTCCTGGGCCTTCACGGGGAACGACTTGCCGCTCGGCGTCGACATGCTCTATCGGGCGCGCGCGAAGTATCCCTGGCTGGAGATGCAGACCCTCTATCCCTTCACCCAGGACGGCGTCGGTGCCGCCGTGGCGGACGCCATGGCCATGCGCACCGTGAAATCCACCATCGTCCCGTTTCCCGATCTCGTGACCTGACGAGGAGCGGCGGCCGGGATCGCCCGTCGCGCCGACAAGGAGATGCCCCCGTGTACCGAGGACTGGTTGCCCTGCTGGCGCTCACCGCACCGGCCTTCGCCCAACCGCTGACCGATCCGAGCGGCACCTGGCTCACGCCCGGCCGCGACGCTCAGATCCGCATCGCCCGCTGCGGCGAGGGCTATTGCGGCACCATCGCGAAGATCCTGACCGGCGAGACCAAGGACGTGAACAACCCCGATCCTTCGTTGCGCGCGCGCAGCCTCATCGGGGTCGCGCTGTCGCGCGACATGCGGCCGACGACGGAAGGCTGGGAGGGATCGCTCTACAATTTCCGCGACGGGAAGACCTACACGGGCAAGCTCGCGATGAAGAGTGCGAACACCCTCGAACTCTCCGGCTGCGTGCTGGGCGGTCTCTTCTGCAAGAAGCAGATGTGGTCGCGGGTCAATTGACCGTCAGGTCTCAGGCGTCGCGGCTGGGGGCCGCGACGCCGCCCCGTTCCCGCGCGAGATTCGCCACGCGGGTCTGCCAGAGGCAGAGCAGCGGGGTGACGACGAGTTCGATGGCGAGGGCCCCGAGCATGGTCGCGGAGGGCACGCCCGTCAGCCACAGGCCGAGCAGGCGGCCGAGGCCGCCGAGCACCACGACCAGGGTGAGGAACCGGAACAGGCGCGTACGCTCCTCGATGGCCGGCACCGTCGACCAGAACAGGATGCCGATCCCGAGCAGCAGGCCCGACAGGTAGCGGAAATGGCTGTCGACCGAGACGCCGACGGGGGCGCCAGCGATTCCCGCGGCCCCGAACAGCACGCCGTAGAGCCCGCCCGCCGCCGGCACGAGGGCCGCCACCGCAACCACCCGCTGGAGCAGCTGCCGTTCCCTCTCCATGGGTCGATCCTCTCGGGTTCCGATTCCCCAATCCGCCGCGACGGTCCCGGTTGCGTCGAGGGCCGATGATCGCGGATCCGATCATCGGTCTCATACGGTTTCCGGATGATCGCTTCGCGATGCGGAAACCGGCCTCGCTCAGGCGCCGCGCGGGCTCGTGATACGGTTTCCGAAAGTGATCTTCCGGAAACCGTATCATCCGGCATCCGACCCGCATGAGGCGACGGCCGATCGGTCGCGTCGCGCTGCGCGATGCAGCGCCGGTCCGCGACGCGGCGCGATGCCGCGCGCCGCGCTCGCCGCCATGCGGCTTGCGGAACGGGGTCCCGAAGACCGGCTCAGGCCTTCTGCTCCTTCAGCCGCTTCACGCATTTGCTGAAATATTGCGGCCATTTCGGTCCTTGCGCGGCCTTCTCGGCGGCGGAGAGGGCCCGCCATTCGGCCCCGCACGCCTTCTGCCGCTCACGGGCGGCCAAGCCCTTCACGGTCGGCTCCGCCGTCGCGGCGGATGGCTGGGCGCTCGCGGGGAGCGCGGAGGCGAGAAGCGCGACCGCAACGGCCGCGAGAAGGAGGCGGTTCGGCATGCGAGGGATCCTGCTGGATGGCCCGCAGCGGCGCGGCGGACGTAGCGTCATCTCAGCCGATGACGCAACGGCAGACAATCCGGCATCGCGCGAGGGTGCGGTGCCACGGCCCGGAAAAGTCGCGCCCGTCACATTTCCGCCGCAGCTTTTCGATGCTCGGCAACGTTTTCGCTTCACAATCCCGGCGGTTGTCTGGTTAAGCTCCGCCGTCCCTAGACCCGTTCCACGCTCGCGCGAGGGCACGCATGTCGGCTGTCACGGCTCCGCCGATCGACCTCTACTACTGGACGACGCCGAACGGCTGGAAGGCCTCGATCATGCTGGAGGAGTGCGCGCTGCCCTACCGCATGATCCCGGTGAACATCGGCAAGGGGGTGCAGCGCTCGGCGGACTTCCTCGCCGTTTCGCCGCACGGGAAGATCCCGGTCATCGTCGATCGCGACGGGCCGGGCGGGGGGCCGATCACGGTCTACGAGTCGAACGCCATCCTGCAGTACCTCGCCCGCAAGGTCGGTCGGTTCTATCCGAGCGAGGAGCGGGCGCGGATGGCGGTCGACATCTGGCTGTTCTGGCAGGCCTCGAATTTCGGGCCGACGCTCGGCCAGACCCACCATTTCCGCATCTACGCCTCGGACAAGATCCCCTACGCGATCGAGAAGTTCACGGCCGAGGCGCGGCGGCTCTACGGCGTGCTCGACGCCCAGCTCGCGCGCCACGCCTACGTGGCCGGCGACGCATTCACCATCGCCGACATCGCGATCGTGACCTGGGCGAAGCTGTGGGAGCGCCAGGGCCAGGACATCACGGAATTCCCGCATGTCGGTCGCTGGCTCGACGCGGTGAAGGCGCGCCCGGCGGTGCTGCGCGGCTTCAAGCTGCGGCCGGAGCCGGAGGAGGCGGCCGCCTCCGCCTGATCCCCGGCAGCCTTCGCCGAAGCGGTCAGCGCAGACAACGATGCGAAACCAAGATCCTGCGCCGAATGGCCCGGCGCGATCCTGCCCGGGCCGGCCGTCGTCAGGGCGAGACGGGTCTCGCCGTCAGGGCGAAACGGTCTTGGCGGGGGCCGGCTTCGCCGCCGGGCGCGGGGCGGCCTGGGCCACCTCGTCGGGGGCCTTGGTCCAGGTCTGCGAGCCGCACAGGACCTTGAGCAGGCAGCCCGACACCGAGAGTTCCGAGGCGCTCTCGCGGGCGATCGTCACCTCGTAGAACTTGCCTTCCTCGGCGTTGTAGATCTGGCCCTTGTAGCCCGCATCCTCCGGCTTGAGGCCGTCCATGAGCTGGAGGCCGATCACCGGGCGGCTGCGCTTCTTCGGATCCGGGTTCTTGATGTCGGTGCGCGGCTGGCCGTGGTCGTTGAGCGGGGTCTTCAGCCAGACGACCGTGCCGCAGGCATGAGCGCCGCCGGGGCCGCAGCGCTCGACCTTGATCTTCGCCCGGCCGTCCTCGGTCAGCCATGTGCCGGAGGGGTCGGTGCCTGCCTGCGCGGCCGTGCCGGCGAGGAGCAGGAACGCGGTGAGGGCGGGGGTCCGGATGGAACGCATGCGCGATTCTCCCTTGCATCCGCGGCGGCGCCCCCCTCCGGGCCTCCGCTGGCGGATCATCACGTCGGTGCCCGGGGCGCCGAGACGCTCCGAGCGTGGCCGAAAGGCCGCGATGCGCATCAAAAGCCCCGGCTTTCGGGCGATTTTTCGACGGCGTTGCGGCGAAGACGCAGCATTGCCCTGGACAGGCGCGCCCGAGCATTTGTCCCGGGCACGGGCGCCGTCGCGCTTGAGGGCGAGTCGGGGCGCCGCTATAAGCCCGGCGCCGCGGGCGGCATCCGGCCGTCCCGCCACGCCTTTCTCCTGACTCCTGACGGATCGACCGATGGCCATCGAGCGCACCTTCTCCATCCTGAAGCCGGACGCCACCGCCCGGAACCTCACCGGCGCCATCAACGCGGTGATCGAGGAGGCGGGCCTGCGCATCGTCGCCCAGCGCCGCATCCGCATGTCGGACGCCCAGGCGAAGAAGTTCTACGAGGTCCATGCCGAGCGCCCGTTCTACGGCGAGCTCGTCTCCTTCATGACCTCCGGCCCGGTGGTCGTGCAGGTGCTGGAGGGCGAGAACGCCGTCGCCAAGTACCGTGAGGTGATGGGCGCCACGAACCCGGCCCAGGCCGCCGAGGGCACCATCCGCAAGAAGTTCGCCCTCTCGGTGGGCGAGAATTCGGTGCACGGCTCCGACAGCCTCGACAACGCCAAGCTCGAGATCGCCCAGTTCTTCGACGAGAAGGACATCGTCGGCTAAACTCCGGCCGATCGAATCGGAGGCGGACGGGTGACGGCACAGGCGCGGATCGAGCGGCGGACCTCCACCTGTCCGCATGATTGTCCCTCGGTCTGCGCCCTCGACGTCGAGGTGATCGACGGGACGGCGATCGGCCGGGTGCGCGGCTCCGCCCGCCACAGCTACACGGCCGGCGTCGTCTGCGCGAAGGTCGCCCGCTACGCCGAGCGGATCCATCACCCGGACCGGCTGACGCAGCCGCTGATCCGCACCGGCCCGAAGGGGTCGGGGCTCTTCGCCCCGATCTCCTGGGACGAGGCCCTCGACCGCACGGCCGAGGCCTTCCTCGAGGCGGAGGCCGCCCACGGGGCGGAAGCCGTCTGGCCCTACTACTACGCGGGCACGATGGGGCTGGTGATGCGCGACGGCATCAACCGGCTGCGCCATGCCAAGGGCTATTCCGGCCAGTATTCCACCATCTGCACCACGCTCGCGTGGTCGGGCTACGTCGCCGGCACCGGCCGGCTCGCGGGCTCGGACCCGCGCGAGATGGCCGAGAGCGACTGCGTGGTGATCTGGGGCACCAATCCGGTGCACACCCAGGTCAACGTGATGACCCACGCTCTGGCGGCGCGGAAGGCCCGCGGCGCCCGCATCGTCGCCGTGGACATCTACGACAACCCGACCATGAAGCAGGCGGACATGCCCCTGCTGCTGCGGCCGGGGACGGACGGCGCGCTCGCCTGCGCGGTGATGCACGTGCTCTTCCGCGACGGCCTCGCCGACCACGACTATCTCGCCCGCTACACCGATTGCCCGGACGACCTCGAGGCGCATCTGCGCCCGCGCGATCCCGCCTGGGCCGCCGCGATCACCGGCCTCACCGTCGCCGAGATCGAGGCCTTCGCCCGCCTCGTCGGCACGACCAAGCGCAGCTTCTTCCGGCTCGGCTACGGCTTCGCGCGCAGCCGCAACGGCGCCGTGAACATGCATGCGGCCCTCTGCATCCCGGCGGTGACGGGAGCGTGGCGGCATCCGGGCGGCGGCGCCTTCCACTCCAACAGCGGCATCTACGGGCTCGACAAGCGCCTGATCGAGGGCCTCGATCGCCGCCGTCCCGAGGTGCGGGTGCTCGACCAGTCGCAGATCGGGCGGGTGCTCACCGGGGATGCGGAGGCGCTGCGGGGCGGTCCGCCCGTCACCGCCATGCTGATCCAGAACACCAACCCGGTCTCGGTCGCGCCCGAGCAGGAGGCGGTGAAGCGGGGCTTCGCCCGCGAGGACCTGTTCGTCTGCGTCCACGAGCAGTTCATGACCGAGACCGCCCGCATGGCCGATCTCGTTTTGCCCGCCACCATGTTCCTGGAGCACGACGACGTCTACACCAGCGGCGGCCACCAGCACGTCCAGCTCGGCCTGCGGCGGATCCCGCCGCCGGGCCAGTGCCGCTCGAACCACGAGGTGGTGGCGGCCCTCGCCGCGCGCGTCGGCGCCGAGCATCCGGGCTTCGCCATGACGCCGCGCGACCTCATCGACGCGACGCTGCGGGCCTCCGGCCGCGGCACGCTCGCGGCGATGGAGGCGGCGGACGGCGTGCTCGACGCGCAGCCGCCCTTCGAGCGCGCCCATTACCTCGACGGCTTCGGCCATGCCGACGGGCGCTTCCGCTTCCGGCCCGACTGGAGCGCGGTGCCGATCGCGCATGACGGGCCGCGCGGTCCGGCCGACCACCTGCCGGCCCTGCCGGACCATTGGGAGGCGCCGCTCAAGCTGGCGACGCCCGAGCACCCCTTCCGCCTCGCCACCAGCCCGGCGCGCAACTTCCTCAATTCGACCTTCACCGAGACGCCGACCTCGCTCGCCAAGGAGCGGCATCCGACGGTGATGATCCACCCGGAGGACGCCGCCGCGCACGGGATCGGGGAGGGGGCCTGGGTGCGGCTCAGCAACGCCCTCGGCGCAGTGACGCTGCGGGCGACCCTGTTCGCGGGCGTGCGGCGCGGCGTCCTCATCGCGGAATCGATCTGGCCGAACGACGCCTATCCGGACGGCCGCGGCATCAACACGCTGACGGGCGCCGACGCGCCGGCCCCGTTCGGCGGGGCGGCCTTCCACGACAACCACGTGGCGATCGCGCCGCTCGCCGCCTGAGGGGCGGGTTCGGGATTTCGCCGGGGTGTGGCGCAGGCGCCCTTGCGCCGCCCCGAGGATGGGCGTCCAACGGTCACGCTTTCCGCTCACCGGACCACGATTCCATGCGCATCCGCATTGCTCTCGCCGCCGGCCTCCTGGCCCTCGGCGCCACCGCCGCCATGGCGGGCGGCACCTCGGCTCCCCTCGAAACCTACCAGCCCGATCCGGCCCTGCGCACGGCGCCCAAGAGCGAACTCGAGAGCCGCGTCCGCAACGCCTGCGCGGTGGTTCAGGCCCGCCTTCAGAACGCCGCCGAGTCCGCGCTCGACCGCCCCTGCGGCTGCTACGCCAAGGCAACCCTGCGGGCGCTGGACGCCTCCGAGCTCGACGCCTACCGGACGACCGGCTACTTCAACGATTCGGCGCGCGCCAAGGCCCTCGGCGCCCTCGACAGCTGCAAGCTGCCGCGGCCGATCTAGACCTCCGGCCCACGACCCGACCGGTTCCACCCCTCTCCCCGCCCGGGAGAGGGGTTTTTCGTTTCGGGGCGAAGCTTGGCGGCGGGGGGCAGCTGTCATCCCGCATCCTTTGGATGCCTCCGCCCGGATTCCCGCTTGCGTCCTCGCCCGAACGAACATAAAGATATCTTTATGTTTAGAACGGAGCCGAGAGACGCCCGCCGATGACGCGCCCGCTGCCCTTCGCCGATGCCTTGAGCGTGCTCCGCGCCGCCGCGGAGGAGACACGCCTGCGCATCCTGGCGCTGCTGGGCGAGGGCGAACTCTCGGTCTCGGACCTCACCGACATCCTCGGCCAGTCGCAGCCGCGCATCTCCCGCCATCTCAAGCTGATGGTGGAGGCGGGGCTGGTGGAGCGGCATCGGGAAGGCGCCTGGGCCTTCTTCCGACTCGTCGAGGGCGCGTCGGCCCTGGTCGAGCCGCTTCTCGCCGGCATGGACCGCACGCATCCGCCCCTGTCGGAGGATCGCGCCCGGCTCGAAGCCGTGCGGGCGCAGCGCGCCGAGGCCGCCCAGAGCTTCTTCGCGCGGCTGGCGCCGCAATGGGACACGGTGCGCTCGCTCCACGTGCCCGAGGCCACCGTCGAGGCGGCGGTGCTCGACGTGCTCGGCCCCGGCCCGATCGGCAGCCTGATCGATCTCGGCACCGGCACCGGCCGCATGCTCGGCCTGCTCGCGCCGCGCGCCACGCGGGCGACGGGGCTCGACGCCAACCACGCCATGCTCTCGGTGGCCCGGGCCAACCTGGAGCGGCACGGGCTGTCGCGGGTGGACCTGCGCCAGGGCGACATCCACGCGCCGCCCTTCGGGCGCGGCAGCTTCGACCTCGTGCTGATCCATCAGGTGCTGCACTACCTCGACGATCCCGCCCGGGCCCTGCGCGAGGCAGCCCGCCTCGTCGCCCCCGGCGGTCGGCTGCTGGTGGTGGATTTCGCAGCCCACGACCTCGAATTCCTGCGGGAGGCGCAGGCCCATCGCCGCCTCGGCTTCGCCGCCGAGCAGGTGGCGGGCTGGCTGACCGAGGCGGCCCTGTCCGACGTGCAGGTCCGCGAGTTGCCGCCGGGCAGCGATGCCGGGCACCGGCTCACCGTCACGCTCTGGCTTGCCCACAACCGCACGGCCGCCGCCGAGCCGGCCCGCGAGGTGGCCTGATGGCCGCCGCCCTCACCCCCACGCTGCCCGTGCGCCGCACGGTGTGCGTCCCTTCATGCGCTTGAGAGAACCGAGGTCTCCGATGGCTTCCACCGCCTTCCGCCCGAGCCGCGAGAGCCGCCGTCCGATCCGGGTGTCCTTCGAGTTCTTCCCGCCGAAGACGCCGGAGATGGAGCAGACGCTCTGGTCATCGATCGAGCGTCTCGCGCCGCTCCACCCGAACTTCGTCTCGGTGACCTACGGGGCCGGCGGCTCGACCCGCGAGCGCACGCACAACACCGTCGCCCGCCTCGTGCGCGAGACGGACCTGAAGCCGGCCGCCCATCTCACCTGCGTGGACGCGACCCAGGGCGAGGTGGACGACGTGGTGCGCGCCTATTGGGACGCGGGCGTGCGCCACATCGTGGCCCTGCGCGGCGATCCGGCCGAGGGCGTCGGCACCGCCTACCGGGCGCATCCCGGCGGCTATGCCCGCTCCTGCGACCTCGTCGCGGGCATCAAGCGGATCGGCGACTTCCAGGTCTCGGTCTCGGCCTATCCGGAGCGCCACCCGGAGGCGCCCTCGCTCGATGCCGACATCGACGCCCTGAAGGCCAAGGTCGACAACGGCGCCGACCGGGCCATCACCCAGTTCTTCTTCGACAACGACCTGTTCTTCCGCTACCTCGACCGGGTGCAGGCGCGCGGCATCGACATCCCGATCATCCCGGGCATCCTGCCGGTGCAGAACTTCAAGCAGGCGGCGAGCTTCGCCAAGCGCACCGGCGCCTCGGTGCCGGACTGGCTGGCGGCGCGCTTCGAGGGGCTGGAGGACGATGTCGGCACCCGCAAGCTGGTCGCGGCGGCGGTGGCGGCCGAGCAGGTGCTCGATCTCGTCGACCGCGGCGTCACCGATTTCCACTTCTACACCATGAACCGCGCCGATCTCGTCTACGCGATCTGCCACCTGCTCGGCCTGCGCGCGCCGCAGAGCGCGCCGGTTTCCGAGAAGGCGGCGGCTTAGGGGCGCAAGGACCCTCTCTCCCGAGGGGTCGGGGAATCGACGATCGCACGGGAGGGGCGGACGCTTCAGGATGAACGCCGAGCCGCCAGCGGCACGGCTGCGGTCTGAATCCGAACTCCCCTCCCGTGCGATCGATCCCGACCCGTTTCCCACCCTTTCGGCCGGCTCCCGGCCCTTCCCCGGACGATTGACCCGATGACCGATTTCCGCCCCGCCGACGGCGCCGACGTTCTCGCCACGCTCCGCAAGCGCGCGGCGGAGAAGATCCTCGTCCTCGACGGGGCGATGGGGACCATGATCCAGCGCCTCAAGCTCGGCGAGGCGGATTTCCGCGGCAAGCGGTTCATGGACCACACCCACGATCAGAAGGGCAACAACGACCTCCTGATCCTCACCCAGCCGGAGGCGATCCGGCAGATCCACCTCGACTATTTCCTGGCCGGGGCGGACGTGGTGGAGACCAACACCTTCTCGGGCACGGTCATCGCCCAGGCCGATTACGGCATGGAGGCGGTCGTCCGCGAGCTGAACCGCGAGGGGGCGCGGCTCGCCCGCGAGGCCGCCGTCGAGGCCGAGCGGCGCGACGGTCTGCGCCGGTTCGTGGCCGGGGCGGTCGGGCCGACGAACCGCACGCTGTCGATCTCGCCGGACGTGAACAATCCGGGCTACCGCGCCGTCACCTTCGATCAGGTGCGCGAGGCCTATGCCGAGCAGGTGAGGGGGCTGATCGAGGGTGGCTCCGACCTCATCCTGATCGAGACGATCTTCGACACCCTGAACGCCAAGGCGGCGGTGGCGGCGACCTGGCAGGTCTTCGGCGAATTGGGCCTGCGCCTGCCGATCATGATCTCGGGCACCATCACCGACCTGTCCGGCCGCACCCTGTCGGGCCAGACGCCGACCGCCTTCTGGCACTCCCTGCGCCATGCCGAGCCGCTGACCTTCGGCCTCAACTGCGCGCTCGGCGCCCGCGAGATGCGCGCGCATATCAGCGAGCTGTCGCGCGTCTGCGACACGCTGGTCTGCGCCTATCCGAATGCCGGCCTGCCCAACGAGTTCGGCCTCTACGACGAGAGCCCGGAGGCGATGGGCGCCCTCGTGGGCGAGTTCGCGGCGAGCGGGCTCGTCAACATGGTGGGCGGCTGCTGCGGCACCACGCCGGACCACGTCCGCGCCGTCGCCGAGGCGGTGGCCGGCAAGGCGCCCCGCCGCGTGCCGGAGGTGCCGCGCCTGATGCGGCTGTCGGGCCTCGAGCCCTTTACCCTCACGAAGGAGATCCCCTTCGTGAACGTGGGCGAGCGCACGAACGTCACCGGCTCGGCCAAGTTCCGCAAGCTGATCACCAACGGCGACTACGCCGCCGCCCTCGACGTCGCTCGCGATCAGGTCGCCGCCGGCGCTCAGGTCATCGACGTCAACATGGACGAGGGCCTGCTCGATTCGGCCGCCGCCATGGTCGAGTTCCTGAACCTCGTCGCCGCCGAGCCCGACATCGCCCGCGTGCCGGTGATGGTCGATTCCTCCAAGTTCGGGGTGATCGAGGCCGGCCTGAAATGCATCCAGGGCAAGCCGATCGTGAACTCGATCTCCCTCAAGGAGGGCGAGGAGAAGTTCATCCACGAGGCGAGGATCTGCCGCTCCTACGGCGCCGCCGTGGTGGTGATGGCCTTCGACGAGAAGGGCCAGGCCGACACGCTGGAGCGCAAGGTCGAGATCTGCACCCGCGCCTACCGCATCCTCACCGAGACGGTCGGCTTCCCGCCGGAGGACATCGTCTTCGATCCGAACATCTTCGCGGTGGCGACCGGCATCGAGGAGCATAACGGCTACGGCGTCGCCTTCATCGAGGCGACGCGGCAGATCCGCGAGACCCTGCCCCATGCCCACATCTCGGGCGGCGTCTCGAACCTGTCCTTCGCCTTCCGCGGCAACGAGCCGATGCGCGAGGCGATGCACGCGGTGTTCCTGTACCACGCCATCCGGGCCGGCATGGACATGGGCATCGTCAATGCGGGCCAGCTCGCGGTCTACGACGAGCTCGATCCGGACCTGCGGGACCTCTGCGAGGACGTGGTCCTCAACCGCCGGGCGGATGCCACCGAGCGCCTGCTGGAACAGGCAGCCCGCTTCAAGGGCGGCGGCGGCCAGGTGCGCACGGCCGATCTCGCGTGGCGCGAGGCGCCGGTCGCCAAGCGGCTGGAGCACGCCCTCGTCAACGGCATCACCGAGTACATCGAGGCCGATACCGAGGAGGCGCGCCTCGCCGCGACCCGTCCCCTCGACGTGATCGAGGGCCCGCTGATGGCCGGCATGAACGTCGTCGGCGATCTGTTCGGTTCGGGCAAGATGTTCCTGCCGCAGGTGGTGAAGTCCGCCCGCGTGATGAAGCAGGCGGTCGCCTATCTGATGCCCTTCATGGAGGAGGAGAAGGCGAATGGCGGCACCGGCCGGCAGGCCGCCGGCAAGGTGCTGATGGCCACCGTCAAGGGCGACGTCCACGACATCGGCAAGAACATCGTCGGGGTCGTGCTCGCCTGCAACAACTACGAGATCATCGATCTCGGGGTGATGGTGCCGGCCGCCAAGATCCTCGACACCGCCCGCAAGGAGCAGGTCGACATCGTCGGCCTCTCGGGCCTGATCACCCCCTCCCTCGACGAGATGGTGCACGTCGCCTCCGAGATGGAGCGCGAGGGCTTCGACGTGCCGCTCCTGATCGGCGGCGCCACCACGAGCCGGGTCCACACGGCGGTGAAGATCCACCCGGCCTACGAGCGCGGCCAGGCGGTCTACGTGACCGATGCGAGCCGCGCGGTGGGCGTGGTGTCGAGCCTGCTCTCGCCCGAGACGCGGGGGACGACCATCGAGGGCGTGCGCGCCGAGTACAAGCGCGTCGCCGATGCCCATGCCCGGGCCGAGGCCGACAAGCAGCGCCTGCCGCTGGCGCGCGCCCGCGCCAACGCCTTCAAGGCGGATTTCTCCGCCTACCGGCCGGCGAAGCCGACCTTCACCGGAACCCGGGTGTTCCGCTCCTACGACTTGGCGGAACTCGTTCCCTACATCGACTGGACGCCCTTCCTGCAGACCTACGAGTTCAAGGGCCGCTTCCCGGCGATCCTGGAAGATCCGGTGCAGGGCCCGGCGGCGCGGGCGTTGTTCGACGACGCGCAGGCGATGCTCGCCCGCATCGTGGAGGAGCGCTGGTTCAACCCGAAGGCGGTGATCGGCTTCTGGCCGGCCAACGCGGTGGGCGACGATATCCGCCTGTTCACCGGGGAGAGCCGCGCGGAGACGCTCGCCACCTTCTACGGGCTGCGCCAGCAGCTCTCGAAGCGCGACGGCCGGCCGAACACCTGCCTCTCCGACTTCGTGGCCCCGCGGGATTCGGGCCTTGCGGACTATGTCGGCGGCTTCGTGGTGACGGCCGGGCTGGAGGAGGTGCGGATCGCCGAGCGTTTCGAGCGCCAGAACGACGATTACCGCTCGATCCTCGTGAAGGCGCTCGCCGACCGCATCGCCGAGGCCTTCGCCGAGCGCATGCACGAGCGCGTGCGCAAGGAGTTCTGGGCCTACGCCCCGGACGAGAGCTTCACGCCCGCCGACCTCGTCTCCGAGGAATATCAGGGCATCCGGCCGGCGCCGGGCTACCCGGCCCAGCCCGACCACACCGAGAAGGCGACCCTGTTCGACCTGCTCCAGGCCGAGCCGCGGATCGGCGTGAAGCTCACCGAATCCTACGCGATGTGGCCGGGCTCGTCGGTCTCCGGCCTCTATCTCGCGCATCCGGAGGCCCATTACTTCGGGGTCGCCAAGGTCGAGCGCGATCAGGTGGAGGATTACGCCGCTCGCAAGGGCATGGACGTCGCGGAGGTGGAGCGCTGGCTCGGCCCGATCCTCAACTACGACCCGGCCCGCCACCTCGCCGCGGCGGAGTGATCCGGGCGGCGCGAGCCGCAACGAAACCGTGACGCACGAGAAACCCCTTCCTCCCTTCGAGGAAGGGGCTTCTCGTGCGCGGTCCATCTTGCGCGGGCTCCGCTCCCCGGCGTCATCACAGCGTCAGATCCCTGCGACATGCGTGCCGGACCGGTCGTCGATTGTCGGCGGGGCCGAACGGCGGGTTCCCGGTTCCGGACGGACCGCCCAAGCCCCGTCCCCGTCCCCGATTTGCGCCGGGCCCGGCACTTCCGCGCGGGCCCGATGGAGGAGCGCGATGGAGCACGATCCCAAGGCCGCCCGGCTCGAAGCGGTGCGCGAGGAGTTCGAGGACAGCCTCGACGAGGAGATCGAACTCGACCTCGAGGAGGAGCGCCTCGAGCGCATGGCCGAAGGCATCCGGGCGCCGAACCGGGAACCGAGCCTGCCGCGCGGGCTGTATTTCCGCGAGCTGCTCCGTCTGCAGCAGGAGCTGGTCCGCCTTCAGGATTGGGTGCAGACCCACAAGCTGCGCGTGGTCGTGATCTTCGAGGGGCGCGACGCGGCCGGCAAGGGCGGCGTCATCAAACGGATCACGCAGCGCCTCAACCCCCGCGTCTGCCGCATCGCGGCGCTCCCGGCGCCGAGCGAGCGCGAGCGGACGCAATGGTATTTCCAGCGCTACGTCGCCCAGCTGCCGGCCGCCGGCGAGATCGTGCTGTTCGACCGCTCCTGGTACAACCGGGCCGGCGTCGAGCGCGTGATGGGCTTCTGCACCGAGGCCGAGTACGAGGAGTTCTTCCGCTCCGTCCCCGAATTCGAGCGCATGCTGGTGCGCTCGGGCATCGTGCTGGTGAAGTACTGGTTCTCGATCACGGACGAGGAGCAGGAATTCCGCTTCCGGATGCGGATCAACGATCCGTTGAAGCAGTGGAAGCTGAGCCCGATGGACGTGCAGTCGCGGGCCCGCTGGGAGGCCTACACCAAGGCCAAGGAGATCATGCTGGCCCGCACCCACATTCCCGAGGCGCCCTGGTGGATCGTGGAGGCGGTGGACAAGAAGCGGGCGCGGCTCAACTGCATCAGCCACCTCCTGGAGCAGATCCCCTACGCGACGGTCGAGCGCCCGCCCGTGCATCTGCCCGATCGCGTGCGCCACGACGATTACGAGCGCCAGTCCATCCCCGAGGAGATGCACGTCCCGGGACGATACTGACCCGGCGGGCTCGTTGCCCACGGCGAGCCGCCGCCGGGCGGGCGCGCGAGGCTTGACCGATGCCCTCGCGCCGGCTCAAAGCTTGCGGCGAGGGCCGGGAACCGGCCGGGCGGCGCGACAAGCCGGAAGGGGCGCGATGCGGACAGGTCTTCTCGGGGGGATCGCGCTCCTGGCGGGGCTCGGAACGGCCGGCTGCGTGGAATTCGGCTACATCTCGCACACCTATGCGAGCCTCAAGCCGCAGGTGGTGACCATCGGCTGCAACGACCCCTACGAGGTCTTCGACGAGCGCCAGCAGCGCAAGGTCCTGATCGTCTCGAACGGCCTGCGCGAGGTCGCTGGCTGCGGCCTCGACGGGGCGGATCCGGCGCTCACCCGCCGCCGCCGCTTCAACGAGGCGGTGGCGGCCTATCTGCGCGAGACCGACCGCGACACCTGCCGCATCGTCGGCGAGACGGTGTTCGACGATCTGCGCACGGAGTTCGTCTATGCCTGCGCCGAGCCCGTGGAGAAGCCCGGCACCAAGGTACGGCGCCTGCCGGGACGGTACTGATACGGTTTCCGGACGATCACTTTCGGAAACCGTATCACGAGCCCGCGCGGCGCCTGAGCGAGGCCGGTTTCCGCATCGCGAAGCGATCATCCGGAAACCGTATGACGGATCAGGAATCGGACGGCTTCGGGTGCGGGAAGGTGCGCTCGGTCGCGTCGCCCGCCGCCGCCAGCAGGGCGCGGGCGAAGTGCCGCGCCTCGGCCCGGTCGAGGCCGATGACGGCCGTGACCGGCTGCCCGCCCAGATCCGAGAGGCCGAGTTCGAGCTGCACGCCCGCCTCCGTCGGCGTGACCTTCAGGGTCCAGTCGCGTTCGCTCATGCCGGCGCCTTCCGTGACGGGCCTCCGGGCGCCTTGATCGGCGCCGCAGCCGGGCAATGCCTATAGACCATTTTCCGGCGCCCGCGAGCCGGCCCGACTGCGCAGCGGCGGTTGACCCGCAGCGGTCCCGCGTGGTGGGTGCGCCCGATCGGGCGGGGCCCCGGGTCCGTCAGGGTCCGCAAGGCCGTGCCGGACGGCCGCAACGCCATGGTGCCGACACCTGCTGAGGAAAAAGCGATGAGCGAGATTGTCTTCCGCACCGGCGAGGCCACGGTGCTCGCCGCCGAGGGCCAGTATACCGACGCCATGCCGGAGGTGCTGATCGGGTCCGTGCGCGGCCCGGTCGGGAATGCCTTCGCGTCGATGATGGGGCAGGTCCAGGGCCATACCCGGATGTTCGTGGTGCGCGACCTCAACCAGCTCGTGCGCCCCGCCACCATGATGACCACCAAGGCCACGATCCACACCGCGGAATACGTGGAACTCCTCGGCGGCGTGGTTCAGGCCGCCACGGGCGACGCCATCGTGGATTGCGTGATCGAGGGCATCCTGCCGAAGCAGGGCCTCGACGAATTGTGCATGATCATCATGATCTGGCTCGATCCGCGCTGCGCGGAGGATCCGAACCTCGACCGCAAGGACCTCTACCGCACCAATTACGAGGCGACGAAGCTCGCCATCGCGCGCGCGCTCAAGGGCGAGCCGACGATCGACGAGCTCATCGCCAACCGCAAGACGGTGAAGCACTACGCGCTCGAGGACGTCATCGACTACGAGGCGTGACCGCAGGGCCACGCACGCGGGACGCGTGCGTGGCCGGGGAAGCGGTGCGGTTGACCGGTCGGGGACCGCGCCGCAAGGTGCGGCGCCTGCGCGGCCGGGTCCCCGGTTCGCCGCTCCCGATCGAGGGTTCCGATGCGCTCAAGCCGTGCCGTGCTCGTCCTTGCCGCCTGCGCCCTGTTCGGCGGCGGGGCAGCCCTCGCGCAGCAGCAGGACGATCCGGCTCCGGCGAGGCCGCAGACCCAGGCGCCCCAGCGCCCGGCCCGCAAGCCGGCGCCGCCCGCCGGGATCCAGATCTGGGATGCCCGCATCGAGGGGGGCGACCTGCGCATCTCCGGCAATGTCGGCAAGTCGGGCGTGGTCGTCACCGTCGACGACGACATCCCGGTTCAGACGGACCGGCGCGGCCGCTTCTCGCTCCGCGTGCCCTATCTGCCGCCGAACTGCGTCGCGACCCTGAAGGCGGGCGACGAATCGCGCGAGATCGTGGTGGCGAATTGCGGCGCCACCGGTCAGCCGGGCCCGAAGGGCGAGCCGGGGCCGACCGGCCCGCAGGGCGTTGCCGGCCTGCCCGGGCCCAAGGGCGATCCTGGGCCCAAGGGCGATCCCGGACCCAAGGGCGATCCCGGACCCAAGGGCGATCCCGGACCCAAGGGTGATCCCGGACCCCGCGGCGAGGCGGGCCTGAAGGGAGATGCGGGTCCGAAAGGTGAACCGGGACCCAGGGGTGAACCGGGACCCAAGGGCGAGCAGGGCCCCAAGGGAGAGCCCGGCCCGAAGGGCGAGGCGGGACTGCCCGGCGCGCCGGGACAGCGTGGATTGCCGGGCGAGGCCGCACCGGCGCCCGCCGTGACCGCCACCACCCTGCCGATGCGGATGCTGCGCAGCGAGGGCTGCGGCGAGAGCGCCTGCGAACTCGCCTGCGATGCGGGCGAGACCTTCGTCTCCGCCTATTGCCTGCGCAGCGGCACGCCGACCTTCAGCCGCCGCGGCGCCGATGCGGTGGCGGCCTGCCCGTCCGACAGCGCCGGCATGGTCGGCTTCTGCGCCAAGCTCTGAACCGGCTCACACCTCGGCGAGCCAGGCGAGGGCACCTTCGGCCGCAGCTCGGCCGGTGGCGAAGCTCGCCTGGAGCAGGTAGCCGCCGGTCGGGGCCTCCCAATCCAGCATCTCTCCGGCCAGGAAGGCGCCCGGGCGCCGCCGGAGCATGAAGCGCGCATCGATTTCCGGCAGCGCGACCCCGCCCGCGCTGGAGATCGCCCGGTCGATCGGCTGCAGGCCGGTGAGCCGCAGGGGCGCGGCCTTGATGAGCGTGGCGAGGGCCTGCGGTTCCGTGGGCAGGTCGCGGCCGGCGGCTTCCCGCAGCAGCCCGGCCGCGACGGGGCTCAGGGCCGCCGCCTTGCGCAAGGTGGTCGCGCGCGACTGGCCGGGCCGTGCGGTGGCGAGCCGCCGGGCCAGTGTCGCGTGGTCGAGATCCGGCCGCAGGTCGATGGTGAGCATCGCCGCGCCGTCCCCGAGCACGGCCTCGCGCAGCGGACGCGACAGGGCGTAGACCGCGCCGCCCTCGATCCCCGTGGCGGTGACGACGGCCTCGCCGCGGGCGTGGTGCGGCCCGGTCGAGAGGGCGATGCGCTTGAGAGGCGTGCCGGCGAAACGTTCGGCGAAGACCGGCGTCCACGCCGCCGCGAAGCCGGCATTGGCCGGGAGCAGGGGCAGCACCGCGACGCCCTCCGCCGCCAGCAGCGGCGCCCAGGCCCCGTCGGAGCCGAGCCGCGGCCAGCTCGCGCCGCCGAGCGCCAGGACGGTGACATCCGCCCGGAGCGAGGACCCGCCGTCCGGGCCGGCGAGGCGGAGCGAGCCGTCCTCCTCCCACCCGAGCCAGCGGGTGCGGGTGCGCAACGCGACCCCGAGGCTGTCCAGCCGCGCGAGCCACGCCCGCAGCAGCGGCGAGGCCTTGAAGGCGGTGGGAAACACCCGCCCGCTCGATCCCACGAAGGTCTCCTGGCCGAGCCCCTCGCACCAGGCCCGCAGGGCCTCGGGCGGGAAGGCGCGGATCGCCGCCGCGACCGGCCCGCCGGGCGGATGGTAGCGGGCGAGGAAGCGCTCCAGCGGCTCGCTGTGGGTGAGATTGAGGCCGCCGCGCCCGGCGATGAGGAGCTTGCGCGCCGGCGAGGGCATGCGCTCCACCACGGTGACGGCGACTCCTGCCCGCGCGAGGATCTCCGCCGCGAACAGCCCCGCGGGCCCCGCCCCGATCACCGCCGCCCGGCGGCCCGCCCCACCCGTCTGTGCCATGGCCCGTTCAAAGCGGTGAGGCGGGCGCATCTGTCAACCGCACGCCCTTGATCCGCCGCGTTCCGCGACTTAAGTCGGCGCCATCGGCTGCGGGCCCCTCTGGCGAGTTTGCGCGTCCTTCGCGCCTCGTGATGTCGGAGCCGATGCTTTCCGCAACGTTAAGCATCCATGGTCCCCGCACATGGTCGAACTTCTTTCCGTCGCTTGGCTCGGCAAGCCGATCTGGATGTGGCTCCTGTTCCACGCCGTGATCATCCTGCTCCTGGCCTTCGATCTCGGTCTCCTTCACCGCGACAGCAGCCGGGAGATCGGCGTCAAGGAGAGCCTTCTCCTGACGGCCTTCTACCTGACCCTCGGCCTGATCTTCGGCGGCTGGATCTGGTGGTATCTCGGCCCGCAGGCGGGGCAGGAATACCTCGCCGGCCTCGTGGTCGAGAAATCGTTGTCGATGGACAACGTCTTCGTCATCGCGATGATCTTCGGCTTCCTCGGCATCCCGCGCGTGGCGCAGCACCGGGTGCTCCTGTGGGGCATCCTGGCGGCGGTGCTGCTGCGCGGGCTGATGATCGGCCTCGGCGCGGCCCTGGTGCATCAGGCCGAGTGGGTGCTCACCTTCTTCGCCGCCTTCCTGATCTATGCCGGCGTCAAGATGCTGCTGCCGGGCGGCGAGGAGGACGACGAGGGCGCCACGGCGGGCCGGTTCGCCGATCTGATGCGCCGCCGCTTCCGGGTCACGCCCGGGCTGCACGGACAGCGCTTCCTCGTGCGCTTGCCGGACCCGAAGACCGGACGGATGGTGAGCTGGTTCACGCCGCTCGCCCTCGCCCTGGTGCTGGTGAACGGGGCCGACGTGATCTTCGCGGTCGACAGCGTGCCGGCGATCTTCGCCATCACCACCGACACCTACGTGGTCTACACCTCGAACATCTTCGCGATCCTCGGGCTTCGCGCGCTCTACTTCGCCCTCGCCGCGATGGTGGACCGCTTCGCCTATCTGAAGACGGCGCTCGCGGCGATCCTGATCTTCATCGGCACGAAGATCGTGGTGGCCGACACCTTCGAGTGGATCGACATCAAGCCGTGGGTGTCGCTGGTCGTCACCGTGGTGCTGCTCGCGGGCGGGGTCGTCTACAGCCTCTGGCGCACCCGCGACGCGCGGCACGACTCCGTCGAGGAACATCCGGCGCGGGGCTGACCGCCTGGTGCCGGAGCCCTGCTCCCATCTGGGCTTGTCGATCCCCGCTTCGGAGCGGGAGCATCTCCTCGCCCCGCTTGCGGGGCGAGGAGAGACCCGGGCCTCATCCGGCGACGGGGGAATGTCGTCGCCGGACCGGCAGACCGGTTCCCGCCGCCCTTACTCCGCCGCCTCGCGGAACGCCTCGGCTTCCCCGGCGAGCACTGCCTGCGCCGCCGCCGCGCCGCCCGCGCGGTGCGGGATCCCGAACGTCGTCAGGCCCATCTCCACGCCCGCGAGCGCGCCCGCGATCGTGAGATCGTTGAAATCGCCGATATGACCGATGCGGAACACCCGGTCGGCGAGCGGCCCGAGACCGCCGCCGAGCGCCATGTTGAAGCGCTCCAGCACCGCCGCCCGGAAGGCATCCGCCGAGTGGCCCTCGGGCATGCGCACCGCCGTCACGGTCGGCGAAGCCTGGGCCTCGACGGCGCATTGCGTCTCGAAGCCCCAGTGGCGCACGGCGCGCCGCGTCGCGGCGGCGGCGCGGGCATGGCGGGCGAAGACTGCGTCCAGGCCCTCCGCGTGCAGGGTGTCGATGGCGACCTTGAGCCCGTACAGCAGGTTGATGGCGGGCGTGCACGGGAAGTAGCCGGTGCGGTTGGCCGCCAGCATGTCCTCCCAGTCCCAGTAGGCCCGGGGCAGGGTGGCCGACTTGGCCGCCGCCAGGGCCTTGTCGGAGACGGCGTTGAAGGCGAGGCCCGGGGGCAGCATCAGGCCCTTCTGCGAGCCGCCCACCGTGACGTCCACGCCCCACTCGTCGTGGCGGTAATCCGTCGAGCCGAGGGAGGAGATGGTGTCGACCATCAGGAGCGCCGGATGGCCGGTGCGGTCGAGGGCGGCGCGCACGGCCTTCACGTCCGAGATGGTGCCGGTGGCGGTCTCGTTGTGGACGATGCAGACGGCCTTGATCGTGTGGGCGCGGTCCTCGGCGAGATGGGCCTCGATCGCCGCTGCGTCGACGCCCGAGCGCCAGTCGCCCCGGATGAATTCGGGCTTCAGCGAGAGCTTCGTCGCCATCCGCGCCCACAGGGTCGCGAACTGGCCGGTCTCGTACATCAGCACCCGGTCGCCGGCCTGGAGGGTGTTGACCAGGGCGGATTCCCAGCCGCCGGTGCCCGAGGCGGCGTAGATCAATACCGGGTTCTCGGTCTTGAAGATGGTCTTGATGCCCGCCAGCACCTCGCGACCGAGCCGGCCGAACTCGGCGCTGCGGTGGTCCATGGTGGGCTTGGCGGTGGCGGCCAGGATCGGCAGGGGCACGTTGGTCGGCCCCGGGATCTGCAGGAAATGGCGGCCGGGCTGGTGGGACATGGCGTTCCTCAGGATGCGCGGTTCCGCCGCGCTCGGCGGGACGAGTCCGGCGGCCTCTCTGCGGCGGCCGGAGGGACGGAGGTCTGACGGTGCCACGAGGATGACCGGCGGCCCCGAGCGGGCATGCGTCACCGCGCCCCGATCACCGCAGCCTGTCTGCCGCAGGCTTAGGCAGCAAACAAGTGCAGCTTGGGCAAGGAGCGGGCATTCCGGTCGGCCGCGCTGAAATGGCGCGGCAATGAACAAGCCGTGATCCCATCATCGGTGTGGCACCCCTCGACCCGCCGTCGGCAAGTGCCGGGCGCCGCGACGACGCCCGTTGACGCAGCGTTCGCTGCTCCGTAGACGGCCGTCATGCGCTGGAGCCTCATCCGATCGGTTCGCGGGTGCGCGGCCGTCGCATGGGTCGCACTCTACGCGCTCTGCCTGCAGGCGGTCCTCGGCGCGATGGCGCCGCTCCCGCAGGCAAGCGCCGGTGACGTCATCTGCGCGCATGGCGGCGCGCCGGCCGGGTCGGATACCACCCCGGATCCCGCCAAGGCCTGCCGGCACGCCTGCTGCCTCGCGGCCCAGGCGGACAGGTTGCTGCCCGCATGCGCCGCACTCTTCGTCGCCCTGGTCTGGCCGATGCCGGACGCCGCTCCGGCGGGCTGGACCCTCGCCGAGGCCCGCATGCCGCGCGCACCGCCCGACCCGGCGCTCGGCCCGCGCGGCCCGCCCCTCCGCTGATCGGTTCGGTCTCTCTTCAGAGCGCCGGCCGGGATCCTCGGCCCCGCGGGCTGCGCCGCGAGGTGATGAGCCCGTGCGCGCTGCCTGCCCTCCGATCACACGAGCCTTCTCCGGTGCCATCCGTCCTTCGCGCCCGCCTGCTGGCGCCCGCCGTCCTTCCTCTCCTCATCGCCGGGTCCTGCGCGGCGCCCGCGCGGGCGCAGCCCGAACCCCCGCCGGAGACCATCGCCCTCGACGAGATCGCGGTGGCCGGGCAGGGGGCCGGATTCGGCGTCGCGGCCCCGCAGGGAGCCGCCCCGAGCGTCATCGAGCATCCGATCGGCCAGAGCGTCACCGCGATCGGACGTGCGGACGTCCTCGCGGGCCGGCCCGCCGCCAGCCTCGGCGCGGTCCTCGTCAACAGCCCCGGCGTCACCGTCCGGCAGGGCAACGGCGCCCGCGACGTCGTGATCTCGATCCGCGGCAACAACGCCCGCGCGACCGGCATCAACAAGAACATGGTCGTCCTCGAGGACGGCTTCGTGGTCACGCAGCCCGACGGCGCCTCGCGGTTCGACTACGTCGATCCGCGCGCCTACGGCCGCATCGACGTCTTCCGCGGCCCGCAATCGGCGCTGTTCGGCAACTACGCCACCGGCGGGGCGCTCGCCTTCCGCATGCGGACCGGCCGCGAGATCGACGGCGTCGAATACGGCATCGATGCCGGCAGCTTCGGCTTCCTCGCCAACAGCGTCGCGGTGGGGAAGGCGAGCGGGCCGGTCGAGATCAGCCTGTTCGCGAGCGACGTGCGCGCCAACGGCTTCCAGGACCACGCGTCCTACGACACGCAGACGGTCAACCTGCTGGCGAGCTTCACGCCGACGCCCGACAACCGCTTCACGCTGAAGGTCATCAACAACGACCTCCACGCCGGCTTGCCCGCGCGGTCCTCGCTGAACGAGTTCCGCATCAACCCCTATCAGCGCGGCTGCGCGGCGGCGGCTTCCGCGGCTCCGGGCTGCACGCTGTTCAACCTGTTCCGCAACGGGGCCTTCGGGGCGACGCTGCCGGTGACAGCGGACGAGGGCGCCTTCGAGCGCAAGGACCGGCGGACCATCGTCGCCGGGCGCTGGGAGCACGACATCGACGCGCAGACGACGTGGCGCGTGCAGGCCGGTTTCGACGAGCGCAACTTCGATCAGCCCTTCTACACCACCGCGTCGCGGGGCAGCTATCCGTCGGTGAACCTCCTCACGGATCTGACCCACCGGGGCGACCTGTTCGGGCTGCCGGCCACCGGCTACGTCGCGCTCGCCTACAACGCCATCGACACGCACCTCACGACCTTCAACCGTGCCCCCTATGGCGGGCCCCGGCTCGGCGCCCTGATCGGCGACCAGACCACCGCGCAGTCGAATCTCGGCGGGCGGGCCCGCCTCGAACTGGCGCTCTCGGAGCAGTGGGCGGGCATTCTCGGCGTGAGCGCGGAGACGACCCGCATCACCGGCCGCAACGTCGCCTCCAGCTATTCCGCCGCCGGCACGGCCCGGACCGTGGCGGATGCGGATCGCAGCTTCCTGAACCTCGCGCCGGAACTCGCGCTGGTCTACCGGCCGCAGCCCGATTGGACCCTCCGCGGCCGGATCGCTGCCGGCTACACCACGCCGGCCGGCAGCAACCTGTTCGTGACGCCGGACGGTCTGCCGGGCAACAACACGGAGCTGCGCACCCAGCGGAACATCGGTCTCGATCTCGGGGCCGACTGGCAGGCGCTCCCGGAGCTGCGCCTCAGCCTCACGGGCTTCATGGAGTTCTTCCGCAACGAGTTGGTGTCGCAATCTCCGGGCGCAGGCCTGCTCAGCTACACCTTCAACGCGCCGGCCTCGGAGCATCGCGGGGTCGAGGCGGCGGCGGAATGGGCCTTCGCGCCGGGTTGGCGGGCCACGGCTGTCTACAGCTTCGACGATCAGGTTTACACGGATTACGTCGAGCAATTGAGCGCGGGCAGCCGCACCGCCCGCTTCGACCGGGCGGGGAATCGCATTCCCGGCGTCCCCGCCCACCAGCTCCTCGCCCGCATCGGCTACGACCAGCCCACCGGCCCCTGGAAGGGGCTCGGCGCCTTCGTCGAGGTGGTGGGCCAGGACGGCTTCGTCCTCGACAACGCCAACCTCCTCAGGGCGCCGGGCTACGCCATCGTCAACGCCAACGTTCACTACGCGGGCGATCTCGCGGGGGGCTTCGCCCGGCGGTTCAGCCTCTACGTCGAGATGCGCAACGTCTTCGACCGGCGCTTCATCGCCTCGGCCCAGACCCTCGCCGACACGATCGGCGCGGCCACCGGGTTGCAGAACGGCGCCTCCATCCTCGCCGGCACGACGGGCTCGGTCTTCGCCGGCACGCCGCGCGCCGTCGTGGCGGGGATGAGGCTGACCTTCTGAGCGTCAGCCCGGCCGGCTGGCGATGAGATCCCGGAGCGTGGTGATGGTGGAGGAATCCGCCACGCCATCGATTCGTGCGGGGCGGAAGTGGCGCTGGAACGCCTCAACCACCGCGCGCATGTTCGCGTCGAACGCGCCGGTCACCGGCTGGTCGTAGCCGTAGAGGGCGAACATCGCCTGGAGCGCCTCGATCGGCTGGCCGGCATCGCCCTCGGCGAAGAAGCGCCCGTCGCGGATCGGGGCGGGCGCCACCCAATGGCCCACCCCCGCCCGGTGCAGGCGCTCCCACGGGAAGCCCTCGCCCGGATCCTCCTTGCGCCCGGGCGCCACGTCGGAATGGGCGAGCACCCGGTCGGCCCGGATCGGCCAGCGGGCGAGAATGTCCTGGGCGAGGGCGGTCACGGCCGCGATCTGCGCCTCGGGGTAGGGCGGCAGGCCGCCCGCATGACCCGGATGGGCGATCTCGATGCCGATCGAGCGGGAATTGGTGTCGCGCTCGCCCTCCCAGGCGGATACGCCCGCGTGCCAGGCGCGGCGGCCCTCCGGCACCATCTGCACCACCCGCCCGTCCTCGAACACGAAGTAGTGGCAGGAGACCTCGGCGAGGGGATTGGCGAGGCGCAGCAGCGCCTCGCTCGCCTGGTCCATCCCGGTATAGTGCAGGATCAGCATGTCCACGGGCCGCTGCCGCTCGCCGTGATTGGGCGAGGGGACGACCGTCGTGGCGACGGGACTTTCGGGCGTCGGCTTCATGGCTCGCTCAGGTCAGTCCGCGCTCGGCGGCGATGCGGTCGTAGGCGGCGTTGATGGCCGCGAGACGGCGGGTGGCGATGGCGACCGCCGCCGGGGGCAGGCCGCGAGCCACCGCCTTGTCCGGATGGTTCTCGGCCACGAGGCTGCGGTAGCGCGCCTTCAGCTGCGCGTCCGAGAGCGTGCGGGCGGCGCCCAGCACCTCGTAGGGGTCGTCCGCGAGGCGGATGTGGCGGGCCGCGATGCAGGTGAACCGGGCGGCGTCGAAGCCGAAGATCCCGGCGACGGCGCGCAGGTACTGCGCCTCCTTGTCGTGGAGGGCGCCATCCGCCTTGGCGATGTGGAAGAGCCCGTCGAGGACGTCCTCCAAGAGGCCGGGCTCGTCGTGGAAGGTGTCGGCGATCTGCTGCGCGTAGGCCTCGAAGCCGCTCGTCGTCGACTTGGCGAGGTCGAACAGCCGGGTGACGCCGGGACGCTCGTCCTCCGGCACGCGCACCACCTCCTCGAAGGCCGCGACCTCGGAGGGCGTCACCACGCCGTCGGATTTCGCCATCTTGGCGGCCAGCGCCACGAGCCCCGTGGTGAACACCACCTCCCGCGGCGTGCGGCCGAACAGGGATCCCTCGCGATCGACGAGGAAATGCCCGGCCACGGCGCCGATCAGGGCGCCCAGCGGCCCACCCACGGCGAGGCCGAGTCCGGCGCCGCCGATCTTTCCCCACAGGCCGTTGCTCATGGGGCGGACGCTCTGGAGCCGGAGGCTGCCGGGGCGGCCGGGTGTGGTGAGGGCAGGGAGATCGTCATCGCCCGGTGTTTACGGCGGAACCGCGCCGGGCGGAACCATGCCGATGCCGCGCCCGGCCCGGGCGCGGGTCGGCCTGCCCGACGCCGCTCGCGCCCGGCAGGCCGGAGCCTCGACGTCCGGGAGACGTCTCAGCGGCAGTAGATGTTGCCGTAGGGATCGCGGTAGGTGCCGTAGGGGCATTGCGGGGCGGTGGCCGCACCCACCAGGGCGCCGCCCGCCGCGCCGATCAGGCCGCCCGCGACCGCGCCGCTCGCGCGGCCGGTCGCCGCCGCACCGACCGCCGCGCCGGTGAGGCCGCCGAGCGCCGCGCCGCCCGCGGCCCTGTCGCCGGGCGTGTTGCAGGCCGCGACCGAGAGCGCCATGGCGCTCGCGAGGGTGGCTGCGATGAGCTTCTTCATGACGAATTCCCTTGTGCGTTTCGCGGTCTTGCGACGGATCGAGCGCCGGTCGCCGCTGCCAACAGCCTAGCTGTCCGGTCGCTGAACACCAAATGAGCACCGGCCGGATCGGCTCTGCGCGCGGGGCGAAATCGGCCGGGCGCGGCATCGCGGCCACGGTTGCGGCGCAGGACGCGCCGCCAAAGCGTGTGACACCCGGCCCGCCGATGCGTAGAGGAGAGCGACGCTCACACCCGCCCGAGGAGCCCGCATGCTGCGCGCCACCACGATCGTCCGTAAGCCCGCCGTCCGGCCGGACGCGGTCGCCGACACCGTCACCCTCGACCATGCCGGCCGCGCTCGGCGCGAGGGAGAACTCGTGGCGGCGGGCGGCCTCGCCTTCCGGCTCGACCTCGACCGCGCCGCCACCCTGGAGGACGGCGACGCATTGCGCCTGGAGGACGGGCGGCTCGTGCGCATCGCCGCCGCGAGCGAGGCGCTGCTCGAGGTGCGCTCCGAGAACCCGGCCCGCCTCACCCGCCTCGCGTGGCAATGCGGCAGCAACCACGTCCTCGTCGAGGTGACGGCCGAGGCGCTCTACGTGAAGGCGGATCCGGTGGTGGCGGAACTGGTCCGCGGCCAGGGTTGCGCCGCGACCCCGGTCGAGCGGCCGTTCCGGCCCGAGCGCGAGGTGGTGGCCCACGACCACAGCGCCTGCGGGCACGACCATCACGCCCACCACCATGATCACGGTCACGACCACCAGGATCACGGGCACGATCATCACCACCACGATCATGGCCACGGCCACCACCATCACGGCCACGACCACTGACCATCGGCGCCCGGGAGAACCCGCTCCGCGCTACTCTTCACCCTCGGGAAGCCAATCCGGCGCCCAGGGGCACAGTCCGCGCCTGACGGCGGGAGCGTAGGGGCTCGAGCAGTCGATGTCGCCGGCCCAGGGTCCCACCCGGACCGCCCATGGGGCGACGGCGCGGCTGCGGATGACGGGGCCGCTTCGCTGGGCCGAGAGGACCGGTCGCGGCGGCGGCGGCAGGCGTGCCCGTTCCAGCCGGGCCGGGCGGACGGTCGCCGCGGGGCGCCGTGCCACCCGCGGCGGCCGGCTCACGGCGACGCGGCTGCGGACCGGCGCGCGTCGCGCCTGCCGCCGGGCGGGCTTCGGCGCGACACCCGTCCGTTGCTCCGCGGCCGGTCGCGGCGGCGCCTCCACTCCGACCGGATCGGCGGTGCGGGTCGGCGGATCGGTCCAGCGGGTCTGCGCATCCGCGCCGTGGCCGCCCGAGAGCAGGAGCGCCGCGGCGAGCAGGGTTGACCATCTGACCATGGGCGCGCTCCTCAGCTCGGCATCATTCGCCGACGTGGTCGCCGATCCGGCGGCGAGAACGATGCAGCAGGCAGCCGAGCGGAATCGTCCCGTGCCAATCCGCTCGGAACCCCGGCGCTTCGTCCTCGTCCCCGGTCATCTGGGAGCCTGCGCGCCGGCCGCAACGGTCGGCGGGGCGCGTCACGCTCGCCGGTCAGCCGCCGCCGACAGCCACGGCGGCGACCGGCGCGAAGATCGCGACCGGTTCCTTTCGTCCGGCGAAGGGCTCCCGGCCGATCTCCCGCCACGCGGTGTGCTCCAGCGAGCCTTCGATGGCGGCTCCCGAGGCGAGGATGATCTCGCCATACCGCTTCGTCGCCTGTTCGAGGCGCGAGGCGACGTTCACCGCGTCTCCCAGCACCGTGAACTCCATCCGCTCCTCGTCGCCGACGATGCCGCAGAAGACCTCGCCGACATGGATCCCGATGCCGATCCGCACCGGATGCGGCAATTCGTGGGTGGCGTTCCAGGCATCCACGATCCGGACGAGGTCGCGCGCGAAGGCGAGGGCGCGCGCGGCATCGTCGTCGCCCTCGTCCGGCACGCCGAACAGGATCAGCGCTCCGTCACCGATGAACTTGTCGACGAAGCCGTGGTGCTTGCGCACGCTGCCGAGGATCCGGGTCCGAAAGGCGGTGAAGAACTGCGACAGGCGCTCGGGATCCATGCCCTCGGCCATGCCGGTCGAATCGCGAATGTCGACGAAGACGATGACGGCCCTCTGGCGACGCCCGCGGCGCAGGTCGAACTCGCCCGCCGCGACCCGTGGCACGATCTCGGCCGGCAGGAAGCGTGCGAGGCTGGCGCGTCCGACCGCGTCCCGGACCGCGGATGACAGGAGCCGGCGCGAGCGGATGATGCCGAAGGCCGTCGCCGCCCCGGCGAGGAGGATCAGCAGGAACCGCATCGCGTTGACCGGCATCGTGAACAGCAGGTGCCAGGCCGGTGCGTTCTCGGCAGCCGGATCGAGGATGAGACGGTGGTCGAGCGCGGCGGCGATCCCGACGAGCCCGACCGCCAGGAGGGCGATGGCGCAGAGCTGCACCTTGACGTCGTAGCGCAGGGCACCGACGGCGAGGACCAACGGCACGGCCCAGACGATCGGCGCGGAGGGCAGGGCGTTCCCGGGCAGGTCGCGCTCGCTGACGGCGAAGTAGGCGATGACGAGGACGAGCCCGACATCCAGAGCCATGAACAGGTAGGCGAAGACGTGGTGCCAGCGCTGCGGCACGGCGAGCACGATGCTCACCGCGCCGGTGGCCAGGAATCCGGACGCGGCGATCCAGGCGTTGTGCGTGAACAGGTCGAGGGACACGCTCACCCACACGTGCAGCACGTGGTCGGCGGCGATCACGGTCACCAAGATGCAGAGGCCGATCGCCACGCGCAGCCAGCCGATCAGGCGCTCCGCCGCCACCTCGTGGCGGCGCATCAGCGAAGCGGCGAGGTCGCCTTCGAGAGGGCGTGCGGACAGGCCGGCGAGCGCTTCCGCCGCTCGGGGCCTGCCAGTTGGGCGCAGATCCCGCCGCATGACAGTCTCCCGAATTCTCGGCCCGCGGCAGGGCGGGCCACCGGCGGGATAAGATCATGTCCGCGCTCATCCGGCTACAGCCCCTGACTATATCTTGTCTCGTCTTCGAGACTCGATGCCGGTGCGGGGTATGAGGCCGGACGCTGCGCGTGTTCCTCGCCGATCTACTCGCCGAACGAGCCGCGGCCGGGCCCGATGCAGCGGTATCCCAGAAGGTATCGGGGGGTGTCCCGCGTTGGCGCGAAGGCATGGGCCGCCACTTCCGCGATCTCGCAATAGCCGCGGTCGCGCACGAAGCGCTCGACGGTCGCGCCGCCCGTCCCCCGCAGCGCCCCGCCGGTGCAGACGAGCCGCGTCGCCTCCCGGGAGGTCATGTCGACGCTGGATGCGCGTCCTTGCGCCTGCGCATCCGTTCGTGCCGCGCGTGCCATGGCGATGGCGAGAGGCAGGGTCCGGAACCCGCGGCACCCGGACGGCACCCCATTCTCCCGCGCCGGCTGCCAGGCCAGCGCGCCTGCTCCAGCTCGGATCCGGTCGCAGGTCGGGCCGGTCTCGCGACGGCGCGCCGCCCTTTTGACGACGGTTCGCGCGTGGTATCCGAGGGCCATCTTTCCGCATGTGCCCGGCCAAGATCCCCGCGCCGTCTCCGGCGCGCGGGATGGCACGGCCCCATTCGACGCGGCGCGGATAGCGGCAGATCGCACAGATGAGACGAGGACCCGGTGACCGCACAGGCTGAAACATTCGACGCTCTCAGCGGGTGGCGGTTCTCCGTGGCGCCCATGATGGATTGGACGGATCGGGGCCGTTTCTCTCTCTGAATTTGCAGCTCGGGAAGCTTCATGCTGTACCAAATGCTGTATCGTCTGGAGTGCTGAAAGGGGCCACTTGGATCCGTGTCACGCGGGACGCCGAGCTGCGACTCACCTATCCGGCGGCCATGGCCATTGATGTTCATGGGCGCAGCGCTTCTGCTTGCGGCGGCACGCATGGCGATAATGACGAAAGCGCCCCGGGCCGGAGCCCGGGGCGCATTATCCGAGGGGGTAAATCGCGTCAGCGCCTCGACGGCGGGCGCATCTCCTGGCGGATCTCCCGCAGCAGGTCGGTCGCGATCCGCACCTGCTCCTCCAGCCGCACCAGCCGGTCGCGGTCGCGCTCCAGGCTTTCCACCCGCCCCGAGATCACGGCGTAGCGCTCGTCCAGCCGGGTGAGGATCCGCGCATCGCTCGCCGCCAGCTCCTCGAGGCGCGCCTCCACCTTCGCCGAGTAGGCACCCGCGGACAGGAGCTGCGCGGCGATGCTCACCAGAACGGTCCCGGCCGCCCACAGAGGGGCGCGCCGCGGCAGGATCACCGCGCCCTCGGCCGGCTCGCTCGTCGGTTGGCTCATCGGATCCTCACCCTCTCACCGTAGCCGCCAGTCGCGGCAGGGACCCCGCTCCTCGACTCCGGGGAGCGGGTGGGCGCTCACGCGGAGCGCACGCCCTTCAGGACGCCGGCGACCAGCGCGCCGACGGCACCGGCGGCCGAGAGCAGGTTCGCGGCCGTCGACGGATCGTTGAGGAAGGCGGCGAGCGCGGGCTTGCCGGCCAGCCCGGCGCCGACCGCCGCGGCCGAGAGCAGGCCGGCCACCACGCCGGGCGTCAGGTACTTCGTCATCGTCTCTCTCCGGATCGGGAGCGCCGCGAATCCCGGCGGCGCGCGGGAGGTCAGGCCGCCAGCGGCTTGGCGCAGGTCGGGCAGACCGCCGGCGTGACGGGCGCGCTCGCCAGGGCGAGCGCGGCAGCCCGCACCTCGGCGACGCGCCGGGCCCAGCCCTTGCCGTAGCGGTCCCAGGTCGAGAGCTGGCGCAGGAACGCCAGCCTTGCGTCGCACAGGCCGCCGATCAGCCTCCCGGCGTCCTGCGCGGCGATCGCCCGCAGGGTGACGGGCCCGAGGCGGCCGTCATCCGCCACGCCGACCAGGCGCTGCAGGCCGATGACGGCGCGCTTCGGGCCGCTGTTCACGGCGAAGTCGAACAGGCCGTAGTCGAGGCCCGCCGGCAGGGCGTCGCCCTGGATCGCGTCCCAGTAGCGGCGGCGGTAGAGCGGGGCGACGCTGGCGCGCGTCAGCGCCCTCACCTCCGCCTTCGTCGCCGGCCGGCCGAGCCACAGGCTCAAGCTGCCGATGGTGACACCGAGGTTGGTGGCGCCGCCGGGATCGTGCGGGTCATCGACGTAGCCGCCCTCGTGGGCGAGGACGAGCAACAGTACCCGGTCGAAGGACGACGCGGCCATGGGGATCTCCGGATTGTGAGGAGTGCGGGAGCCGAGGTCCGGCCGGGCGGCTCAGGACGGTCAGTCAAGCAGACGAGGCTGTACGCCTCGGTGGTCCGGCAGATCGTCCGCCGGGCGGGATCGTCAGGGTTGGGCGTCAGGCGCCGCGGCGGAGCGGAGCGCGTCCCGCTCGGCCGTCACGGCGGTGAGCGCCTCCCGCAGCGCATCCCGCTCCCGCGTCATCGCGGAGAGCGCCGCCGCCGTCGCGTCCCGGTCCGCCAAGGCCGCCGCCTCGATCCCCGCCAGCACCCGCTCCAGCGGGAACCCCGCCGCCGCCGCCTGCGCCGGCGTCAGCGCCCCGCTGTCCACGAACTGCGCCTCCCGCGCCCCGGGCAGCCGCACGAACTGCCCGAGGATGACGTGCCAGGCCGGCGGCTCGGGATCACCCGCGGCCCGCCCCCGGAACAGGAACTCGTACAGGAACGCCTCGCTCATCCCTCACCTCCTCACGCCGCGATCGCCGTGTCGTCCGAGAGCCGCCGCCACGCCCCGTTCGAGTAGCAGGCCAGCACCCCCGTGCCCGACCCGCTCGCCTCGCCCGCCTTGCGCGCGTCGCTCACGTAGATCTGCTGGCCCGCCGTTCCGGCGGGCACCGTCGCCACCGTGTAGGTGGCGAGCTTCACCGGGCCGCCGACGCTCGCCGCTCCCGTGACCGACAGCGCGCTCAAGGTGGTCAGGCCGGAGGCCCGGTTGATCACCAGCGGATCGCCGGCGGAGGTGCCGCCATCGCTCCAGCGGCTGATGCGGAGGTTCGAGCCGGCATTCGCACCGCTCTCGGCACCGTTATCCACGAACACGGTCCAGCGGTTGGAGCTGCCCGACTGGAAGTAGATCGTGCGGAAATTGCCTGCGGCCGCGCCGAGCACCAGCCCGTTGAAAACCGGGGTGTTGCCCGTGCCCAGCCCCAGCGCGCTCGCGCCCGCCGCCGCGCTGGCCGCCGTCAGCACGGACCGGCCCGTCGCCGTGCCGTTGGTGATGTCGGCCGCGGCCGGGCCGGTCACCGGCTTCCCGCTCGCCCGCTGGTAGGCGATGACCCGCCAGGTGCCGGCCCCATCCGAGAGGGCGAGGCCGGTGTCGCCGGCCGCGGTGGTGAGGCTGGCCCCGCCCGGCAGGATCAGCGCTCCGGCGTTGTGGGTCAGGCTCAGCGCGCCGGCAAAGCGCAGCAGCCGCAGGCAGCGCGGCGCGCTGCCGAAGGAGGTGATCGCGCTGGTGCCGGTGATCGTCACGGCGAGCGCGGGGATGGCGCCGAGATCCACCGTCGCGGCGGAGGCGACCGCCACCTCCGCCACCCGGAAATCCGCCCCGCCGGTGGTGCGGTCGAGGCGCAGCGCCTCGGTCCAGCTGCTGCCGTCGGCCGAGACCTTGAGGTGCAGGTCGTCGTCGCCGGTGAGCCCGATCTCCGCCCGGCCCGACCAGCCCGACTGGAACAGCAGCGAGAGCGTGTTGCCGGCCGCCTCCTTGTTGAGGGTATAGCGCAGGTCGCCGCTGCCGCCTTCGGCGGTGGTGAGCGCGGTCCAGAGCGCCGCGTTGAGCTTGGCGGCGAAGGGATTGGCGGCGTCGGCCGTGGTGCCGATGCCGAGGCGCTGGAGGTTCTGCAGCACGGTGAGGGTCGTGCGGTAGCTGACCCAGGCGCCGGCCGCGTAGAGGTAGAGCTCGCCCTCATCCAGCACGAAGGCCAGCCAGCCCGGCCGCGGCACGGCGGAGGTCCAGGCGCCGTCCTGGTAGCGCACCACGCGGCCCGCCCAGCCGGCCCAGGCGCCGCTCGGGTTCGCCCCGGCGATCAGGTAGCGGTCGCCCTCGGCGGGGCTGGCGGGTGGGCTGGTGAGATCCTTGTCGAGCACGGCGAGCTGGACGAGGGTGTCCAGCAGCACCAGCGCCTCGTTGTGGGTGACGTGCTTCTGCGCCTGCGCGGCAGCGAGCAGCGGCAGCGCCAGGATGGGGGTCGCCTCAGACATACAGGGTGGTCCTCAGGGGAGTGCCGCGGCCGAAGACGGCCGAGAGCTGGCAGATCGCCACCGCCAGGCGCGTCACCGGCCCGCCGAAATCCGCCACCTGGTCCGCCGCCGCGTAGGTCAGGCTCGGGCGGGCGACCTGCACGGAGCGCAGAACCGCGCCGGTCGCATCGAGGATGTCGACCGCGTAGGCCTCGCTCTCCTCGGCCAGCGGCACCTCGACCTGCTCCCAGGCATCACCCTCGATCCGGGTGCGGCGGATCCAGCTCAGCTGCAGGTCGCCGACCGCCAGGCGCCGCAGCCGGGCCTGAACCGGCGCATAGGGCCGCAGGCCGGCGCCCGCGATCGTCAGATCGGCCGCGGCGTAGGTCGGGTCCTCCGGCGGGCGCGCTGCCGGCCCCCAGCGGAAGACCTGCGGCAGCGCCCGCGCCGAGGCCGGCATGCCCGATTGCACCAGCGCGTCCGAGAGCACCACGAAGGCCGCTCCGGCCGGGGTCGGCGCGCCCATGGCGAACTCGGTCCCGAGCTGGCCGCGCAGCAGGCTGGTCAGCCGGTAGCGGCCGGCCCCGAGCAGGGTCGCGTTGGCCCATTGCAGCACCTCCCATGCACCCGAGGGCGTGAGCAGGGCCGCCGCGTTGGCACCGTTCAGCACGGCGAGGGCGGAGGCCGAGACCAGCTCCGCTCCGGGCGGAACCTGGACATCGGCCTCGTTCACCCGGTCCCAGCGCCCGGTCGGGCCGGGATGGAGCGGCGCCGCCAGCTCGCCGATGATCGAGCGGGCCTGCACCAGCGCGTCCGCCTCGGGCGACCCGCCGGCGAGCGCGCGCAGCACGCTCACCGGCGACCAGGGCGCGGTGTAGGCGGCGAAGGAGGGCGCGTGCGCCACCGCGTCGGCCCGCAGCAGCGGCAGGTCGAGGATGCGGAACAGCCCGACCCCGACCGTCGCCGGCGGGGCCGGGGTGCGGCCGGTGGCCGAGCCGTCCCGGTAGGCGAACACGCCGGCATCGGCCCGCACCGCGCTGAAGGGCCGGCTCGCCTCCAGGCCGAGCCGGGTCAGCCGCACCTCGACCGTGCTGCCGGCGAGCGACAGCGCGACCACGTCGCCGACCTCGAGGGCGAGCGCGGAGGGCGGCAGGGTGGCGCTGACGCCCTCGCGCTCGACCACCGCCTGGTAGAGCAGCGCCTGCGCCAGCCCGCGCGCCGCGCCCTCCTCCAGGCAGAGCGGCAGGCTCAGCCGCGACACCGCCGTGGCCCGGCCGGCGAGCCGGCGCGCCTCCACGGCGGCGCTCTGGTAGGCACGGGCCGGGTCGAGGTAGGTCAGCGCCACGCAGGCCGGCAGCGCCGTCTCCTCGGTGCGGGTGCGCCGGAAGTCTGCGCCCGAGGCGGCGGCGACGAGATCGGCTTCCGAGAAGCGGGCCACCGGCGCCCGGGCGAGCGGGCGGAAGCGGATCAGCCCGCCGCTCTCGATGCCGTCGAAGAAGGAGGCGGTGCGCAGGGGCCCGAGGCTGTCGCGCGGGGCCTGGACCTCGGTGAGCGCGTAGCCGGAGACCACGCCGTGCAGCGCTGCGACGTCGGCCGCCACGCCGGCCTCGCGGCAGATCTCCGCCACCACGTCGGGCAACTCGGCGAGGCCGAGGCGGCCGTTGAGCCAATGGCCGAGGCTGTAGTTGGGCGCGTCGCTCCACACGCCGGCCTGACGCGGGAAGTCCGGGTAGGGCCTGGCGTCCCAGGTCCAGAGATGGATCCGGTCCGGATCCACCATCCGCCCGCCATAGACTGCCGAGACCGGGTTGGCCTGCGGACTGCGCCAGGTGGTGAGGGCGGCCTCCAGGAAGGCGCGCTGCATCATCAGGTCCTGCCGGCCGCTGGAGTAGTGGGGCAGGAAGCTCTCGGAGGATTTGGGGTCGAGGAAGACGTTGGGCTGGTTGGCGCCCTTGTCGACGGCCGGGCAGCCGAGTTCGGTGAAGCGGATCGGCTTCGATTGCGGCACCCAGGCGGTGGCGGCAGCCTGCCGGACACCACCGGGCCGGTCGTGGTGGGGGTTCGACCACCAGGAGCGCAGATCCTTGAGACGGAACACCCAGGGCTCGTCGTGGGCGGTGTCGGTGATCGGCACCCGGTTCTGGGCGTCGCGGTCGGCCTCGCTCGGATAGTACCAGTCGAACAGCTCGCCCCCGGCGACGTTGCCGGCGAGGTAGGCCGGATCGTAGGGCGAGGCGTAGGTGGCGGCGTCGGCGTGCTCGAAGCCGTCGCGCCAGTCGGCGAGCGGCATGTAGTTGTCGATGCCGATGAAGCTGATGGCGGGATCCGCCCAGAGCGGATCGAGGTGGAAGAACACGTCGCCCGAGCCGTCGGCGGGGCGGTAGTTGGCGTACTCGCTCCAGTCCGCCCCGTAGCCGAGGGCCGTGCCGGGCCCGAGGATGGTCCGCACGTCGGTAGCGAGCGCGCGCAGCTGCGCCACGGCCGGGAAGGTGGCGGGGCCGGAGCGCAGGGAGGTGAGCCCGACCATCTCCGATCCGATCAGGAAGGCCTCCACCCCGCCGGCGGCCTCGGCGAGACGTGCGCAATGCAGGATGAAGCGCCGGAAGCTCCACTCGTCCGGCCGCTGGCTGGTGACCGTCTGACCCGTCCAGGCGAGGTCCTCCGGTCGGGTCTGTCCGAAGAAGGCCGCGACCTGCTCGGCGGCGGCCGCGCTCTTGTCCGGGCTGCCCGGGCGGCCGATCGCCGGATCGCAGCCGATGCGCCCGCGCCAGGGGAAGGCCGGCTGCTCCGCCCCGCCATACGGGTCGGGCAGGCCGTTGCCGGGAGCGATGTCCATCATCACGAACGGGTAGAGCGTCACCGACAACCCGCGCCGCTTCAGCTCGCCGATCGCCTGCACCACCGACAGGTCCGCGGGCGCCCCGCCGAGCAGCGGGTGGCCCTCGGCATCGTGGCTGACCACCTGGGCGCTCGTCCGGGTCAACCCGCCCGCCGCCCAGGCCAGGTCGGTGGTCTTGGTGGCGGTCTCCACCTTGGGCAGGATGCGGCAAGCCGACAGGCGCAGGTCGGTGCCGTGCCAGGCCACCACCAGCGAGACGTGCCGGCAGGTGGGCGCTTCGGCCTGGAGCTGATCGAGCGCCTTGATCAGGTCGACCCCGCCCGAGACCGTGTTCTGGCCCGACAGGCTGCCGCGGTCGTTGGCGGTGACCGGGGCGGTGGCATAGACGAACTCGCCCATGCCTGGGATCAGGGTCACGGCGGTGACCAGTTCCTCCAGCACGGGCCGGGCGTCGGCGCGCGGCGGGCGGCGGGTGACCTCGGCGGTGATCACCGGGACGCGGTTGCCGAAGGCGGCGAGCGGCAGGTCCTCGAACATCAGGTAGGCGAGCCCCCGGTAGGCCGGGGCGTTGCCGGCGCCTTCCACCGCCTCGATCTTGGGATCGGGCGTCTGGGTCTCGCTGCCGAGATAGATCCGGACTTGGTGGTCCGACAGCCGCAGCGGCTTGCCGTCGGCATAGACCGCGCCCACCGCCGTGATCGGCCCCTCGCACAAAGCCACCGCGAGGCTGACGCTGTAGCTGTAGGTGACGGTGTAGGTCTTCTGGGTCGGCGTTCCCTTGCCGCCGCGGCTCTTCACCTTCTCGACGTGCTGCTCCTCCTTGAGCTTGGTGGCCCAGATGATCTGACCGGCGAGGCGGGCGCGGCCGTAGAGGCGGGCGATGGCTGCGCCCTCGGTGGAGGCGGTGACATAGAGGTCGGCGAGGCGCGGCCCTGTGTTGATCTGCGGCTTGGGCCGGGTGCCGAACAGAGCGCGATCGAGGACGCTGCCGAGGCCGACGCCGACGACCCCGCCGAGAAAACCGCCGATCGGCCCGCCCAGCGCGGTGCCGGCGGCCTTGCCGGCATAGGACAGGACGAGGGAGCTCATGCGGGCGGGTCCGGCGGAGGATCGGGCGAAGGGTCGGGAAACCGGAAGGCGTGGGCGACGCGGCGGGCCCAGGACGGCGGGACGAAGCTCTCCAGGACGGCGTGGCCGTCATAGGCGTGGATCATGCGGGGCCGCTCGCCCGCGAGGGGGGCGGTGAGGATGGCGCAGTGCTTGGCGGGCAGCCGCTCACGCCAGCGGAACAGCAGGACGTCGCCGGCCTGGGCGTGCGGGATCGGGATCTCGACGAGGTGGCGGCGGGCGGCATCGCGCAGGGTTTCGGTGCCGTGATCCTCCGCCCAGCTCGGCGTGTAGGGTGGCGGCTCCTCGGGCGCGTGGCCGGTGAGTTCGGCATAGACGCCGCGCACCAGGCCGAGGCAGTCGCAGCCGACCCCCTTGAGGGCGGCTTGGTGGTGGTAGGGCGTGCCGAGCCAGCCGCGCGCGAGCGCGACGACGCGGGCGCGGGTCGCGCCGGGGTCGGAATTCAATTCTCTCGCCTATGTCGGGAGCCGACGCTTCTCGGATCTTCGAGGTGTCCGCTTCGCGGCCATGCCGCCGCGGTGCTCCTGCCAGATCCGGGGGTGTGGTTGGCAACCTTTGACGGTCCCGCCCGAGCGTGACAGACCGTTGGCATGTCGAACACGCCGACCCGCAACGTCTCCCTAACGACCGAATTGACCGCCTACATCAATGCTCAGGTCGCATCGGGTTACAGCTCGAACGCGAGCGGGGTGGTGCGAGCCGGTCTGCGCCTTCTGATCGAGCGTGACCATGCGCTGACTGCCAATGCGCGCCCGGCAGCCCACGAAGGGGCCCGTGCGGACCATCGTCCAGGCCGCTGATCCGATGACCGACCCCAGAGCTGCTCCGACGCTCCCGCAGGACTTCCTCAACGACGTCGTCGCGATCGAGAGCATCGCGGCCGTGCCCACAATCCTCGACGTGGTGTGTCGAACTACCAGCATGGGCTTCGCCGCCGTGGCGCGCGTCACCGAGGACCGCTGGGTGGCCTGCGCCGTCAAGGACGACATCGCCTTCGGCCTCAAGCCTGGCGGTGAGTTGAGCCTTGAGACGACCATCTGCCACGAGATCCGGCAGAGCGGCACCGCGGTCGTCATCGACCACGTCGCCGAGGACCCCGCCTTCTGCGAGCACCATACGCCCGCCCACTACGGCTTCCAGAGCTACATCTCGATGCCTATCGTGCTGCCCGACGGCACGTTCTTCGGCACGCTCTGCGCCATCGACCCCAAGCCCGCCAAGCTGAACACGCCTGCGGTCGTGGGCATGTTCAAGATGTTCGCCGACCTGATCGGCTTCCACCTCGATGCCAACCAGCGCCTCGCCTCACGCACCGCCGAGCGCGACCTGTACGAGAACATCGTCCAATCCGACACCGCGCCGATCTGCGTCTTCGACACGGAGTACCGGCTGATCGCCTTCAACAAGGCCCACAACGACGAGTTTTTCCGGGTCAACGGCTTCTACACGAAGGTCGGGGACGTCTTCCCCGACCTGTTCATCCCCGAGCAAGCCGCCGTGATGCGCGCCAACATGGCCCGGGCGCTGGCCGGCGAGGCGTACAAGGTCGAAGCCGTCTTCGGCCGGGCCGAGTTCGGCCAGCCGTGCTGGGAGATCAGCTATACCCCCCTGCGCGACGCGGCGGGAAAGGTATTTGGCGCCTTCCACCAAGCCCACGACATCAGCGCACGGCTCAGGGCGGAGGCTGAGCTTCAGGACGCACAGGACGTGCTGCGGCAGTCGCAGAAGCTGGAGGTTATCGGCCAGCTCACCGGCGGCGTGGCGCACGACTTCAACAACCTCCTCACCGTCATCAAGTCGTCCACCGACCTCCTGAAGCGGCCGGATCTCGCAGAGGGGCGGCGCGGCCGCTACATCGAGGCGATCTCCGACACTGTGGATCGCGCCGCGAAGCTGACCGGCCAGCTCCTCGCCTTCGCACGGCGGCAGACACTCCAACCCAAGGTGTTCGCGGCCAGCGACAGCGTGCGGGCACTCTCCGAAATGCTTGGCACGCTCACCGGCTCGCGCATCACGGTCGTGACCGAGTTGCCGGAGAACGCCTGCTTCGTGAACGCTGATCCGAACCAGTTTGACACGGCGCTGGTGAACATGGCCGTGAACGCTCGCGACGCGATGGAGGGCGAGGGACAACTCACCATTCGCGTGGAGGCAGTCGAGCGGATGCCGCCCGTGCGCGCCCACCCCGCGGTGCATGGGCCGTTCGTGGCGGTGTCGATCAGCGACACCGGCAGCGGCATGACGAAGGAGACGCTGGGACGGATCTTCGAGCCGTTCTTCACCACCAAGGCGGTCGGGCAAGGCACCGGCCTTGGGCTGAGCCAGGTGTTCGGCTTCGCCAAGCAGTCACATGGCGAGGTCGTGGTGGAGAGCGAGGTCGGGCAAGGCACGACCTTCACGCTCTATCTTCCCCGCGTGGGCGGCGCGGTCCAGGCGCCGGAACGAGGCGAGCCGACGCCCGTGATGGATGGCCATGGCACCTGCGTGCTGGTGGTCGAGGACAACGTCGAGGTGGGCACGTTCGCTACGCAGGCCCTTGCCGAACTTGGCTTCGCTACGGTCTGGGCGGCCGATGCCGGGGAAGCTCTGGCGGAGTTGGCCGAGGACGCGGGTCGGTTCGACGTGGTGTTCACAGACGTGATGATGCCCGGCATGAACGGCGTTGATCTCGCCCGTGAGATCCAGCGGCTTCATCCCGGCCTGCCTGTCATTCTGACCTCCGGCTACAGCCACGTTCTGGCGCAGACTGGCACCAAAGGATTCGAACTTCTGCAGAAGCCCTACTCGGTCGAACAGCTCTCGCGCACCTTGCAGGCGGTTGCCATGTCTGACCGCCCCAAGCGCATCGGCGATGAGTAGCGTCCGGTAACAAGCTGCAACCCAATTACGGCTTTCCACCCAATGCGGCCCATACAATCGGCGCACCATGACCTCGCCGGCTCACCGGAGACGTCCGCCGTCATTGCCGGCCTCCTCGCGGCCGGAGGACACCGCATAATCGTTGCCCGGCAGGTCCGGGAAGCCCCGGAAGTTGAGCCCGTTGTCGAACTTGTCCCGGCAGCTCGGCAGCGCCTTGTCGCAGCCGGCCGTCACCGTGAACGCATCGCCGATCGCCAGGGCGGCGGGAGCCGGTTCCCACAGGTCGAGGAGCGTCGCGCCTCCCGCGCGCAGGTGTGCCCGCACCTCGATCACCGCGCCCGCATTCGCCCCCGTCGTCCAGACTAAGCGCCCGGCCGTGAACCAGCCGGGGACGTAGGCGTCGAGGCCGCTGGCGAGGAGCGCACGGGCCGAGCGTACGGCCGTCACAGTGCCGGTGCCGCGATAGGCCGGCCCGGTCGCGTCGATGCCGCAGCGGGCATCCCCGAACAGGGCGTCGCAGGAGCGCTGGTAGAGCCGGCCGGTCGGCTGGCCGAGGCGGTCGGCCAGGCCCCGCACCTCCGCGGTGAAGCCGGTGCTGCCGCGCGAGACCTCGCCGAGGTGACCGGAGAGCATGAGAACCGCATTGGCGGGCGCCGACCAGTCGACCCACCACACCGCCACCGCCGCCCCGTCGTAGAGCCCGCGGGCCAGCTCGCCTTCCGCAAGCCGCCCGCTGGTGAGCGCGCCCATGATCTCCAGGCTGTCGACCGCGAGGCCGGCCCCCTGCTCGATGGCCGTGCCGGTGGCGCCGGTCTCGGCCGCGCAGGTGACGCCGTCGCAGGGCACGTCCTCGTCATGGTCGGTGAAGCCCAGCCGCAGCCCGTCCGTGCGGGTGAGGATCCAGCAGCGGCACAGGGTGGTGACCCCGCTGGCGAGGCTCTGCGCGAGGGCGGGCGGCAGGGTCCTCATCGGCGCAGTTCCAGGATCGGGATGTCGGCGAGCACGCCGGCGAGCACGGCCTGGTGGTCGATCTCGATGCGGTCGGTGGCGAAGCGCACCGGCACGTCGAACAGGAAGCCAGCGGTGACGGCCGCGCCCGCGGCGGGGGCCGTGGCCAGGGTGACGCGGCCGGTGGTCGGATCGACCGTGACGGCGGAGGCCGGCAGCTCGGCGCCGTTGACGGCCACGCGCACCGAGCCGGCCACCGGCTTGACGATCGGCCGGACGTAGGGAGCGAAGGCGGCCCCGTAGGTCTTGGCGAGTTGGAACACGGTGGTGCTGCCGTCGCCGGTGCCGATCGGCTGGTCGGTGGCGGCGGGCTGCCGGCCCAGGGCGCAGGAGGCGTGATCGAAGGTGTCGCGCCAGCGGAAGCCGTAGAGCGGCCCGCGGCGCTCCTCGAAGAAGGCGAGCAGCAGGGCGATGTCCTCGGCCCGGCGCAGGGCCGGCCCGGCATTGTAGGCGCGCCGCGAGTGGCGCCAGAGGGCGTTGCGCTCCTCGTCGCCGGAGCCCAGCGTGACGATCTCGGTGCGCCGCTCGGGCCCGCCGCGCGAGCCGTAGGAGAGCGCGAGCGGGAAGCGCACCTCGTGGAAGGAAGCGGGCATCTCAGGCTCCTCGCAGGCCGCGCTGCACCGCCCGGGCGAGGGCGGCGGTGATCTGCGCCTCCGAGCGCGCGAAGCTCGGCGCGTCGGGCGTGGCGATCGAGACCGAGATCTGGATCGGCCGCGCGCGGCTGCTTTGGTTGGTCTCCTGCGCTGCTTTGGCGGAGCGGCCGATCGGGATCACCCGGCCGTCCTGGCCCGGCACGAACAGCTCGCTCCCCAGCTCGCCCACCGTGTAGGCGCGGCCCGCCTGCACGGCGCCGCCATTGGCCCGGAACAGATTGCTCACCTCACCGAACAGACCGCCGACAGCGTTCGAGCCCGCGCTGGCGGCGGGCGCCGTGCCGAGGATGCCGGCGAGCGGACCCTGCCCGGTGAACAGCGCCTGCAGTGCCGAGCGGGCGAGCTGCTTCTCCAGCCCCATCAGCACATCGCCGAGGCTGCGCCCCTCCAGCACCGCGTCGGCGAGGCCGTTGGCGAGCGCGTCGCCGAAGGACCGCGCCGTCTCGGCGGCCTGGCGCTCGGCCTGTTCCAGGTCGGCGAGCTTGTCCTTGTACTGCGCGGTGGCGGCGGAGGCTTGCCGGATGCGCTGCACCTGCGCGTCGGTGAGCGTGACGCCCTTCTGCTTGGCCTGCTCCTCGGCCTTGGCGAGGGTGATGGCGGTGAGCTTCTCGGCATTCGACTTGGCGTAGGCGTCCACCTCCGCCTTGATCGCGGCAGCGGACTTCTCGATCTGCCCGATCATCGCCTCGAGCGGGTCGTAGTCGCCGCTGCTGCTCGTGGCGGGCTTTTTCGTCTTGTCCGGGTTGCTCGTGTCGGGCCGCACCACCCGCACCATCGCGTTCGAGGCCGCCTTCGCCTGATCGATCAGCGTCTGGTTCCCCATGTTGCCGCGCAGGCGGTTCAACGCATCGTCGAATTCCTTGCCCCGCCCGGAGGTCGGGATCGGCGCCCCGGCGGGGGAATTCTCCGAGACGATCTTGCCGTTGCGCACCACCAACCCGATGTCGCCGGCGGCCGGCAGCCCCTCCTGCGACTTCCAGTAGTCGTTCTTGGCGTCGCGCATGATCCGGGCCGCAGTGGTCAGCCCCCATCGGAGTGGTCCGGCCTGAAGTATGGCTTTGAGCCGATGTGGTCCTGCCCCGGTTTGTGGTCCAAGGCCTATGCAAGTTCTCGGGCTGTGACAGCTTGGTTGGCGAAGGCTCGCGGCGTCAAGCCGCCGAGGGCCGTATGAGGCCGGTCTTCGTTGTAGTGGACCTCCATTCTTCGATGCGCTCGCGGGCATCGGCCAGCGACAGGAACCATGAGGCATTCAGGCATTCCGCCCGCAGGCGGCCGTTGAAGGCCTCGATGTAGGCATTGTCGGTCGGTTTTCCGGGCCGAGAGAAGTCGAGCTCTACCCCGTTCAGGTCGGCCCATTGATCCAGCATACGACCGGCAAATTCCGGCCCATTGTCCACCCGCAGGCTCTTGGGGCAGGCTCTTGGGCCGGCCGCGGAGCCTCACCAGAGCGTTGAGGGCCTCGACCACTTGGTAGGCCCGGAAGTTGGCTCTCGGCGCCAGCGAGAGCGCCTCTCGCGTGTGGCAGTCCACGACCGTCAGGATCCGGAACGGACGTCCGTCGAAGAGACGGTCGGCCATGAAGTCCATCGCCCAGATCTCGTTGGGAGCACCGATGGCGGGACGTCCTTGCCGGTAGCGCCAAGCCCGTTTGCGCCTGGGCAGCTTGGGCCGGATCGACAGGCCCTCGTCCCGGTAGAGCTGGTACGTGCGCTTGTGGTTCACGGCCCAGCCCTCCCGTCGCAACAGGATGTGCAGCCGCCGGTAGCCGTAGCGCACCCGAGCGGCGGCGAGTTCCTTCAGCCGCATGCGTAGCGCCACCTGCGGATCCGACCGCCGGCGGTAGCGCTGGGACGAGCGACCGAAGCCGGTCGCCTGGCAGGCCCGCCGTTCGCTGATGCCGTAGGCCGCCTGCAGGTGACCGGCGACCTCGCGGCGAACGGCGGGCCTCACCACTTTCGCTTGAGCACGTCCTGCAGCATCGAGCGATCCAGCGTCAGATCGGCGACCAGCCGCTTGAGCTTGCCGTTCTCCTCCTCCAGCTGCTTCAACCGCCGGATCTCCGGCACGCCCATGGCGCCGAACTGCTTCTTCCAGCGGTAGAAGGTCGGCTCGGACACGCCCATCTTCCGGCAGACTTCGTCCACCGTGCTGCCGTTCTCCGCCTGACGGAGGGCGAAGGCGATCTGTTCGTTCGTGAAGCGTTTGCAAGGCATGGCATCCACCCTCCTTCAGGGATCAGGATGCCCGAAAAACTTGCGCTGGGTGCGGACCAGTTTGCGGGGTCAGGGTCAAGGCTTGTGCGTGCACGCCGGCGAGGACTGCGCCCCGCCGCGGCGGACTCGCGGGCAAGGCCGATCCTGTCGATAAGGGCGTTCCCGGCCGCTCATCGGGGCGATAGGAGACAGCATGTCCAGGGATTACGACGTCGCCGTCGTCGGCGGCGGCCTGCTCGGCTCGGCGATCGCCTGGGGCCTCGGCCGGCTCGGCAAGGCGGTCGCCGTCCTCGACGAGGGCGACATCGTCAAGCGTGCGTCGCGGGCGAACTTCGCTCTCGTCTGGGTGCAGAGCAAGGGGCTCGGCCTGCCGGCCTATACCGCCTGGACCGTGCGCGCCGCCGCCGCCTGGGGCAGGCTCGCCGCCGAGCTGCGCGACCAGACCGGCCTCGATGTCGGGCTCCAGCAGAATGGCGGCTTCCACATCACCCTCGGCGAGGCCGAGTACGGCCGGCGTGCGGATCTCGTCGCCCGCATGCACAATCAGGTCGGAGCCACGGATCATCGGATGGAGATGCTCCCGGCCGCAGAGATCGGCCGGATGCTGCCGGGGGTCGGCCCGGAGGTCTCCGGCGGCAGCTTCTGCCCCCTCGATGGCCACGTGAACTCGCTCAGGACCTATCGCGCCTTCCATGCCGGCATGAGGGCCCTCGGCGTCGACTACCTGCCCGAGCGGCCGGTCTCGGCCCTCGCGCGGGAGGGCGGCGAGTTCCGGCTGGCGACCCCGGCGGGGGAGGTTCGCGCCCAGAGGATCGTGCTCGCCGCCGGCAACGCCAACCAGACCCTCGCGCCGATGGTCGGCCTCGCGGCGCCGATGGGACCGACGCGCGGCCAGATCATCGTCACCGAGCGCACCGAGCCCTTCCTGCCGCATCCGCTCTCGACCCTGCGCCAGACCGACGAGGGCACGGTGATGATCGGCGACAGCAAGGAGGACGCCCTCGACGACCGGGCGGTGAATCCAGGCATCACCGCCGTGATGGCGGACCGCGCCCAGCGCACCTTCCCGCATCTCGCGCGGCTCAACGTCGTCCGGACGTGGTCCGGCATCCGCGTCATGCCGCGGGACGGCTTCCCGATCTACGACCAATCGGCGACGCATCCGGGCGCCTTCGTGGCCTGCTGCCATTCCGGCGTGACGCTCGCCTCCAACCACGCCTTCGAGATCGCCCGCATGGTCGCGGCCGGCGCGCTGGAGCCGGCCCTCGTCGGCGCCTTCTCGGTCCGCCGCTTCGAGGGCGCCGACGCCCGCACCGGCAGCGGGTACTACTGACAACGCAACAGGGCCCGGTCGGCCCGGAGACGCCGATGTTCAAGCGATCCGAACAGGATACGAGACCAGCCGTCCGCCTCGTCGTCGAGGGGACGCCGATCGAGGCGCGCGAGGGCGACAGCGTGGCGGCCGCGCTCCTCGCCGCGGGCCTCGACGCGCGCCGCAGGACCGCCGTCAGCGGGGCGCCGCGGCTGCCCTACTGCATGATGGGCGTGTGCTTCGACTGCCTCGTCACCATCGACGGCATCGGCAACCGCCAGGGCTGCCTCGTGCCGGTCGCCGACGGCATGCGCATCGAGATCCAGAAGGGCAAGCGGGAGATCGGGCGATGAGCGGGGCTCCGCAGCGCGACGTCTACGACGTCGTCGTGATCGGCGCCGGCCCCGCCGGGCTCGCCGCCACCGCCACGGCCGCCCGGGCCGGGCTCGCGGTGCTGCTCCTCGACGAGAATGCCGGCCCGGGCGGCCAGGTCTGGCGCGCCGTCACCACGACCCCGCTCGCGGCGCGCGAGGCGCTCGGCGCGGATTTCTGGGCCGGCGAGGAACTCGTCCGGGCGGTCCGCGCGAGCGGCGCCGAGGTGATCCAGCGCGCCACCGTCTGGAGCCTCGACGGGAGCCTCGCGATCGGCGTCTCGGTCGGCGGCGGCTCGGCCTTCGTCGGGGCCCGCCGCGTGATCCTGGCGACGGGGGCGCTGGAGCGGCCCGTCCCGATCCCCGGTTGGACGCTGCCGGGCGTCATGACCGCCGGCGCCGCCCAGACGATGCTGAAATCCTCCGGCCTCGTGCCGGACGGGCCGACGATCATCGCCGGGCAGGGGCCGCTCCTCTGGCTGCTGGCCGCACAGATCCTGCGCCTCGGCGGGCGGATCGACCGCATCCTCGAGACGACCGAGCGGAGGAACATCCTCGCGGCCCTGCCGCAGGCGCCGGCCTTCGCGACCTCGCCCTATTTCCGCAAGGGGCTCGCCCTGATGCGCGAGGTGCGCGCCCGGGTGCGGGTGGTGCAGGGCGTCACCGAACTCGCCGCCCTCGGCGAGGGGCGCCTGGAGAGCGTGGCCTACGCGGCCGGATCCCGGCGCGAGACGCTCCCGGCCGAGCTGCTGCTCCTGCACCAGGGTGTCGTGCCCCACGTCAACCTCGCCATGGCGGCGGGCATCGAGCACCGGTGGGACGACGGCCAGCTCTGCTGGGCGCCGGTGCTGGATCCGAACGGCGCCAGTTCCGTCGCGGGGATCGCGGTCGCCGGGGACGGCGCCGGCATCGGCGGAGCCGAGGCGGCGGTCCTGCGCGGCCGCATCGCCGCGCTGGCCGCGGTCGAGGCGCTCGCCCCGGCCGCGCTCGCGCGGCTCGAGCCGATGGGCGCGGTGCGGGCGGCGCTGGCCCGTGCGGAACGCGGCCGCCGCTTCCTGGACCTGCTCTTCCGCCCGGCGCGGCGGTTCCGCATCCCGTCGGACGAGACGATCGTCTGCCGCTGCGAGGAGGTCACCGCCCGGGACATCCGCGATGCCGTCGCCATGGGCGCGACCGGCCCGAACCAGCTGAAGGCCTATCGGCGCACCGGCATGGGGCCCTGCCAGGGCCGGCTCTGCGGCCTGACCGTCACGGAGCTGATGGCCGAGGCGCGGGGCCGGACGCCGCAGGAGATCGGCTACTACCGCCTGCGCGCGCCGGTGAAGCCGATCGCGCTCGGCGAACTCGCGGCCCTGCCGAAGAGCGAGGCGAGCACGGCGGCGGTCGTGCGCGGATGAGAGGGCCGATGGATGCCGTCCCGGCCGGCGACGGCGCCGTGCCCCGCATTGAACAGGGGGCATTGAACAGGGGGCATTCCTCCAGGAGGTCGACCGCGAGGCTCACCGCGTCGAGGGCGCTCCCGCCTCGGACAGGCAGCGCTCGCCCGCCGCGAGGATCGCGGCGAGGGCCGCTGGTCGGGCGCCTCGCCGGGGCCGGCCGCGCGATCGTTCCGGCCCCGCCATGGATGACGAGGACGGGGCGGATGTCGGTCATGTCTCGTGGTCCGGGTCGCAGGGCGGTTCGGGCGCGGCGGGGGGGGGGCCGAGGGGGCCAGGCGGCGGAGTGGCCCGTCGAGCCAGGGCAGGACCGCTTCCGTCAGCCGGGTCGCTGCGGCCACGACCCCGCCCGAGGCATGCGCGACGGCGCTCGACAGCGCCTCGACCGGCGCCACCAGGCTCGCATCCGAGGCCGCGAAGCAGCGGCCGTCGAACGGATTGCCCGACCTGATCCAAGAAAGCGCGAAACTCGGCATTGCGATGGTGGCCCTCACACCGGCCGATGACCGTGCTGGCCTTGACGTCGAGGGCGGCAAACAGGTCGAGCGTGCCATGCCGGCGATCGTCGTGAGTGGTCCGCTCGGCGTGGCCCGGCCGCAGCGGGCAGGCCGGCGCCGTGCCCTGTATCGCCTGGATCCGTGGCTTCTCATCGACGCACAGCACCAGGGCGCGGTCGGGCGGTGCGAGATACAGGCGGACCACGTCACGCACCTTCTCGACGAACGCCGGATCCGCGGAGAGCGTGACGGTGTCGGTGCGATGCGGCCGCGGACCGAAGGCGCGCCAGATGCGCGACACCGCGCTAGAGCGGCGCTCGATCACGTTGCAATCAGGCGCCGCTCTAGGTCTTTGATTTTACCGCATTTTCTGCGACGAACCGGGATCCACTTCGTCGGAAAATGCTCTAATGCATATGGTCGCTATGCGTGACCGCGAAGCGTATGAGTTCGGCCAGACTCGTAAAGCCTAGCCTGCGCCGCATGGTCGAGCAGGCATTCGCGACCGTCTTGTAGCTCAAGTCGAGATCCTCGGCGATGGTCTCGTATGATTTGCCGAGAGACAGCAGGGCGAGAATTTGCAGCTCGCGGCCTGAGAGCGACGACAAGGGGTTGAGATGCTGGCTGTTCTGGAGAACGGCGACCTTCGTCGCGAGGTGGTGGTCGATATAGGGTTCGCCGGCCTGGACCCGGTTGACGGCCGTGGCGAAGTCGATCGAGGGCGTGTCCTTGAGGAGATAGCCGATGGCGCCGCATTCCAGCGCGCGGGCGACGATCACGGGGTCGTCGTGCATGCTGAACACGAGGATCCGGGTCGCCGGTTCGAGATCGCGGATGCGCCGGATCAGCGAGAGGCCGGTGAGGCCGCAGGCCTGGAAGGTCAGGTCGGCCACGACCAGCCCCGGCCGGTGGCGGTAGAAGGTCTGGTAGCCCTCCTCCACGCTGGTGGCGACGTGGATGGACAGGCCGGCATCCTCCAGGACGATCCGGCATCCCTGCAGCACGACCGGATGATCGTCGATGATCAGGACGCTCCCGGACATGGTCATCTCCCGCGGCCGCGCCGATCGGTCGTGGCGCATCCGAGCTGGAACGGCGGCTCTGTTCATGGCTGCTTCGGGTTCTGGGGCGCGTATTTGCTGCCGAGGCGATCGAGAGCGTCCCGGTGCGTCGCTCCGGCCGTTCGCGTGTTGAGGTAGTGCTGGCACAGCGCGCCGAAGAGTTGCCGCCGGCCGGAGCCTGCGGCGACGGTCGCGAGGTCGATCAGGAGCGGGGCGGGCTCCTCGCCGAGGCCGGCGGCGTGCAGCATGTCGAGCACCTGCGCGGTGCGGTTGGCGATCATGCGGGGATCCTCGATGAAGCGCGGCGCCGCCCGCGCCAGGGCCGCGCGCAGCGGGGCCACGGCCGGGTCGCCCGCCGCGACCGGCCGGCCGGCCGCGCGGGCCGCGAGCCAGAGCGCCGGATCGCTGCGGTCGTTGGGCGGGAGCCACGCCGGAACCGAACCCGCCGCGTGCCGGGCGATCACGACGGCCGGTGGCGAGCCCCCGTCCTCCGCCTCGCCGCAGGCGGACAGGAGCAGGCAGGCCGCGGCGAGGGGCGCCCCGCACCTCACGGGGCGACCGCCAGATTGCGCGGTCCGTCCGCCAGCCCGAGGCGCGCGACCTCGCGGCGGGCCGATGGATCGATGATCGAGAGATCCCCCGAGAACCAGTTGGCCACGGCGACCCGGTCCGCCCCTGCCGCGAGCACGCCCTCGGGATAGCGGCCCACCGCCACCTCCCCGGTGACGGCGAGCGTCGCCGCGTCCACGATCGAGACCGTCCCGGCATGCTGGTTGCTGACCACGACGAAGCGTCCGTCCGGCGTCGGCGCGACGCCGTAGGGCATCGGGCCGACCGCCACGGTGGCGAGCGGGCGGAGCCTGCCCGTGTCGATGACGGTGAGGTCGCGGCTGCGCACGTTGGCGACGTAGAGGCGCGTCTCGTCCGGGCTGAGCGCGAGAGCGAAGGGGCCCTCGCCCGTGGCGACGGTGTCGATCACCCGCAGGGCAAGGGCGTCGATGACCACGACCTCATGCTGCTCGCGCGCGGCCACGTAGAGGCGGCGGCCCGCCCGGTCGAGGACGAGACCCGCGGGATCGCGCACCGGGACCGGGGCTCCGAGCGGGGCGCCGCTGCGCGCATCGAGCCGCGCCACCTCGTGCCGGACCCAGTCCCCCACGAACAGGACGTCGCCCGCCGGGGCCGCCGCGATGCCGAACGGCGTTCCCGCATGGGGGAGCCGCGCCACCACGCGCCCGGCCGCGGCATCGATCACGCTGATCCGGCGATGGTCCGGATGCGTGACATAGAGCCGCCCGTCCGGTCCCGCGGCGATCCCGGCAGGGCCGGGCCCGACCGGGATCGTCGCTCCGATCCGCCCGGCCACCACGTCGATGCGCGTGACCATCCCGGCATCCTGGCTCACCACGTAGGCGTCCCCGGCCCCGGCCGGCCTGCCGGCGAGGATCGAGACGAGGAGGATGGCGACGCGCCGGCCCGTCATGAGCCGCCCTCCGCCTTGGCCTTCAGGCCCGCGAGGCCGGTCTCGACATAGGCCTTCATGGCGGCGCGCCCGGCCGCGTCGCTCAGCTCCTCGGGCGGCTCGTTGCCGGTGTCGCCCCGGTAGAAGCGGCCGAACCACGCCACCTTCGCCCCGGCCCCGTCCGGCGTGACCGTGATGGTGGCGGAGTAGGACGAGACCGGCAGCGCCGCGAGATCGGGCTCGGACAGGCGATAGGAGTAGGTCATCCGTCCCGCGTCGTACTCGTCGAGGCTCTCCCGGAGCACGCCGCCCCGCTTCAGCGTCACCGCGCGGGTGGCGCCGTTGGCGGTTCCGCCGCTGCCCTCGCTCGTCGCCACCGCCGGGTGCCAGCGTTCGATCCCCGCGAAGTCGCTCACGAGTCCCCACACCCTCCCGGGCGGCGCCGCGATGGTGGCGGTGGCCTCGATCTTCTGCGGCGTCGGCCCGTGCGCCGGTGCCGCCGTCACGAGGCAGGCCAGGATCAGGGCCACCGCGGACACACGCATGCTCATGCTGTTCCCTTCCGGAGACGGTGCCGGTCGCGCCACGGCAGCAGGCCGTAGAGGGCGACGAGGCAGGCGAGGGCGAGGGCGCCCGGGATCGGGCGCAGGTCGATGACGGCCCGGACCGGCCGGGCGGTCGCGGCGGCGGTGACGAGCCCGGCGAGCCCGTCCGGACCGGCGAGATGCGCGTAGGCGAGACCGGTCTCCCCGGCGAGGCGCCGCAGATGGGCTTCGCGCACCGAGGAGAGATGCTCGTTGCCCTGCGCCGGCAGGGCGCCGTAGGGCGCGTTGCGGGGATTGTAGCCCTCCCGCGTCTCGGCGTCGGGCGGAGGCGGGCCGAAGCGGTTCTCGTGCGGGACGTCGCCCGGGCCGTAGAAGCCGGTCTCGCGCCCGCGGTCGTCGTAGCGGGGGATCGGCGACAGGCCGTAGCCGCCCGTCCCGACGATGAGGCCGCGCACCGCCCCCGGGCGGTCCTCGAAGGGCGGCGCACCGCTCGCCGGCAGGGGCGGCGCCTCGTGCCCGTCGGTGACGAAGACGAGGTCGCTGCCGAGTTCGCCCGCGAGCGCGACCGCCCGATGGAGCCCGGCCGCGATCCGGCTGTCCCCGTCCCAGGCCATGCGCCAGTCGAGGCCCGCCAGGGCACCGTCGAGCGGCGCGAAATCGGCGCAGACCTCCAAGGGCTCGAACAGCAGGAAGACCCGCCGCTCGCTGAACAGGCCGAGCCCGAGGCGGGAGCCGCAGGGCAGGTCCGCCGCCATGCGGCGCAGGGCCGCCTTGGCGACCTCCAGGCGGCTCGCCGGCCGGCCGTCCTGCACGTAGTCGCGGGTGTTCATGCTCCCGGTGATGTCCACCACCAGCAGCGCCTCCACCCGGCTGCGGGTCAGCGCCAGGGGGGGCATCGCGAGGGCGAGGCCGGTGAGCAGGGCCGCCCCGGCGAGCAGCCGGCCGCGCGGGTCGCCGCGCAGGCGGCGCAGCCCCGCCCGCAGGAGCGCGGCGCGGCGCCCCCGCAGACCCGCGCCGGCCTGCCCCCGCGCCGTCCGCTCAGGGTCCTGATGGGCCGCAGGGTCTTGTCGCAAAACCGGCGACCATTGCTGCGAAACCTGCTTGATCACGGCAGCCCCCGCAGTTGGCCGGGAATATCGGTCCAGATCGTCTTGGGATCCGCCGGCATCTCCTCGCCCTCGCTGCGCCCGCGCTCGGGGAAGTCCCGGACGAGGCGCGACGCGACGTCGAGGTTGTACTTGGCGTCCCAGTCGCCGGGCCTCAGGGTGAGGGCCCGGCGATAGGCCTCGCGGGCGAGGACGACGAGCGGACCGGCCTTCTCGAGGTCCCCGGCCTCCAGGCGGCCGAAGGCCTGCCGCAGGCGGGCGTCGCCGAGCACGCGCTGGGCGTCGCCCCGCAGCCGGTCGGAGCCGCGCCGGTCGAGGGCGTCGGCGAGGGGCTCCGCCTCCTCGAACCGCTCGCGCCGGGCGAGGAAGCGGATGCGGGCGGCCAGCAATTCGGGCAGCGCCCCGGGGGAGACGGCCGCATCCTCGCCGGCCTCCAGGGCGGCGATGGTGCGGTTCGCCGCCCTGTCCCGCACGGAGAGGGCCGCCGCCCCGAGGGCCGCAGCGGCCAGGAGGCCCGGCAGGAGCACGAACAGGGGCGAGCGCAGACGGCGCCATGCCCGCCGCGGATCCGGCCGCCGGACGGCGGCGAGGCCGAGGGCGGTCACGCGGCGCGCCTCGCGACGGCGGGATTCGGCCGGGGTTCCGCGGCGTGCGGCGCCCGGCGCGGACCGGCGAGATCCGCCTCGATCAGCTTGGCGAGCAGCAGGATCCCGATGCAGAGGGCGGCGAGCCCGGAGGCGAGCCCGGTCAGGTCGCGCCGCGGCCGCTCCTCGACGAGGGCGATCGGGTGGCGTTCGAGGCGGTCGATCTCGCGGATCGCCTCCTCCACCGCCTGCGGGCTCTCCGCCTCGAAGGCGCGGTAGGGCACGCCGAGGCCGCGGAAGAACAGGTCGAGGTGGCGCTCGGGCGCGGCCTGCGGGGTGTCCTCCCCGGACGGCCGGTCGGCGAGCCCGGGCGAGCCCGCCGTGCGCAGGAACAGCCAGTAGAGGGTCGGGTGCAGCCGCGCGAAGGCGGCCCGCAGCGTGTCCTGGGCCCGGCGGTCGATCACCGCCGCCCCGTCGGAGACGAGGAGCAGGACCCGCGCGGCGCTGCTGCCGCCCGCAGCGAACTGCGACAGGGCGAGGCCGAGGCCCCGGGCGACGTTGGTGGCATCGAGGCCCGGCCGGTCGATGGCCCGGATGGCGGCCCGCACCGCCTCGGAATGGTCGGTCATCGGCAGCACGGCGATCGGCGCCGTCGAGAACACCGAGACGGCGACCTGATCGTGCGGGCGCCGGCCGACGAAATCGCCGAGCAGCCGGCGCGCGGCGGCCGCCTTCGCTTCCTCCGCGCCGGAGGGCTGACGGCCGGCGAAGCTCTCGTTCATGCTGCCGCTGCGGTCGATGAGGAGCGAGACCTGCGCCCCCGTACCGGTGCGGTGGAGCCGCTCGCCGCGCAGGAACGGCCCCGACAGGGCGATGACCGTGAAGCCGATCGCCCCCATGCCGGCCAGCGTGAGGCCGGGCCCGAGCGCGCGCGACAGGCCGTCGGCGGGAACCATCGCGACGGCGGGCAGCGGGTGGCGGCGCAGCACCGGACCGGCGAGCGGCAGCAGGGCGAGCGGCAGGAGCCAGAGCAGGCCGGGCGCCGTGGCGGCGAGGCGGGCGAGCAGGCTCATGCGCGCCGCTCCGCGGCGGCGAGCCGGCGCGCCACGGCCACGGCCTCGGCGAGGGGCCAGGCCGCCCGCGCCTCGGCCGGGTCGCGCCCGAAGAAGGTCTCGCGCGAGGCCTGGAAGAACCGCGCCAGCGGCTGCCCCAGCGGCCGGTAGGCGGGGTGGCGGTCGAGGAAGGCGCCGAGATCCTCGGCGAGCACCCGGCGGCCGTCGGTCCGGTCGAGGCCCCGGTGCAGGGCGAGGAGCGCTCCCCTGTAGGCCGCGTCCGCATCCGGCGAGCGGGCGAGGCGGCGCAGCTGCCGCAGGGCCCCCGCGAAGGCCCGGGCCGGACGGCGCCGGAAGGGCCACCAGGCCCGGTCATGGGCGAGGAGCCCGAGGGCGGCGAGGGCCAGGACGGACAGGCCGAGCGCCGCCTGGGTCGCGGGCCCCGGATCGCGGCGCGGGGCGGGCGAGGGGGGGCGCATGAAGTCGGCGGGATCGTCCACGGGCGCCGGCTGCACCTCGCGCAGGGGCGAGACGCCGACGGACCAGCCCGGCACCGCGGCGCTCGCCGTGGTGACCGCCGCAGGGGCCCGCGCCGCGAAGGTGACGGGGAAGCCCGGCACGTCGAGCTGGCGCGCGTCGAGGGCGACGTAGAAGGTCTGGTAGGTGAGCGTCAGGCGCCAGCGGCGCTCGCCGTCCCGCAGGGGGCCGGGCGCGGCCGAGATGGCCCGCAGGTCGAGCCAGCCGGACAGGGGCCCGGGCTTCGGCAGCGAGGCCGCCTCGATCGCGAAGCCGTCCGCGGCGGTGATCTCGACCTCGGCGGTGAACAGGTCGCCGACGAAGAGGCCGAACGGCCGCGGGCTGCGCACCACCACGGCGCCGACCTGCGCGGCGGCCGGCGCTGCCGCGAGGATTGCGACGAGCGCGAGCAGGGGAGCGGCGCGGGACGTCATGCGGCCACCCCGAGGAGATGGCGGGACAGGTCGTCCGCATCGAGCCGGCCGGCGAGCCGGTAGGGGGGACGTCCGCGCGCCAGGGCGAGCCGGTGCAGCGCGGCGCGGAACGCCGCCTCGCGGGCGAGCCAGCGGGCCTTCAGCGCCGGACGCATCAAGACCAGCCGCCGCCCGCCGCTTTCGAGATCGTCGAGGGCGAGGAGGCCGAAATCCGGCAGATCCGCCCCGAGGGCGTCGTCGTCCACCAAGACCGGGACGAGATCGTGCGGCGCGAGCCGGTCGAACAGGGCCGCCACCTGCGCGTTCGGCATCCGGAAGTCCGAGACCACCAGCACCAGCCGGCGGCGTCCCGCGAGGCGCTCGGCACCCGCGATCAGGCCGGCGGCCCCGCGGCCCCGCGGGGCCGCGGCGTCGAGCATCGCGGCGACGCGGTCGGGGGCGCTGCGCCGCCGGGTCGCCGGCAAGGTCACGTCCTCGCGCGCATCGGCATCGCAGCCCACGAGCCCGAAGGCGTCGCCGATCCGCGTCGCGGACCGGGCGAGGGCCACGCAGAGGTCGCGCGCGAGCCGCCAGGGTTCGGCCCGGCCGCGGAAGCGCATCGAGGCCGAGAGGTCGAGCAGCACCCAGACCTCGACCGCGCGGGGCTGCTCGAAGCGCCGCACGATCGTGGTGCCGACCGGGTCGCGCAGGGTGGCGCGCAGGTCGATGCGCCGGGCGTCGGGATGGCGCCAGAACGGAACCTGATCGCGGAAGATCCCGGGCCCGCCGGTGTCGCGGGCGCCGTGCGCCCCGGGACCGGGGCCGGCCGCCGGGTCCCGCAGACGGTAGAGGATGTCGGGGAACTCGCTCACGGGGCCGGCACCGCGGCGAGGACGGCCCGGCAGAGATCCGGGACGAGGCGCTCCCGGCGCATCTCGTAGACCGGCTCCAGGAAGACGCGGTGCGCCATGGTCTCGAGGAAGACCGCGCGCACGTCCTCCGGCACCAGCACGTCGCGGCCTTCGAGCCACGCCCGCACCCGGGCGGCCCGGATCAGGAAGGCGATGCCGCGCGGGCTCGCCCCACCCTGGACGAGGGCCTCCATGGCGATGCCGGGCAGGCGGATCCCCGCGCCCGCGGGATCGAGGAGGGCGGCCCAGAGGGCGACCACGTAGGCTTCGAGATCCGGGCTCGCGTGGATGCCGTGCTGGATGGCGGCGGCGAGGCCCCCGACCCGGGCGTGGTCGAGGACTCCCGGGGCCACCTCGCCGATGAGCCGGTCGGTGTCGTGGAAGCGCGGATCGAAGGCGAGGCGGCGGCGCAGGTCCGGATCGCGGGGCGCTTCGAGGCCGATCTCCATGAGGAAGCGGTCGCGGGCCGCGGCCGGCAGCTCGAAGGTCTCCTCGCGCTCGACCCGGTTGCGGTCGGCGAAGACCAGCAGGTGCGGGAAGCGGTACTCGCGGTCGAAGGCCTGCACGCTGCGCTCGGCCATCAGCCGCAGGAGCAGGGCGTGGACCTGGGGCCGCGCCCGGTTGATCTCGTTGAAGAAGAACACCGAGAGGTCCCCGGCCCGGCGCAGCACCGGGCCGGGCTCCACCCGCGGGCGGCCGTCCTCGGCCAGGAAGGTGTGGTAGATCAGGTCGGCCGGCATCAGGTCGACGGTGCCCTCGATGCGCTCGTAGGCGCCGCCGAGCGCCCGGGCGACGGCCCGCAGCAGGGTGGTCTTGCCGACGCCGACATCGCCTTCGAGCAGGACGTGGCCGCGCGCGAAGATCGCGATGGTGACGAGGCGCACCGCCCGCGCCTGGCCGATCACGGCCTTCCCCACCTCGCGCTCGAAGCGCAGGGCGGCCTCGCGCCAGTCGGTCAGCATCGGATCGGCGGGACGGATCTCGTTCATGGGTCGGAAACTCCGCGCCGCCCCGAAGGCGGGTCGGTGCCGGGCCTGCGCGCGTCTCGGGGGCGGGCCGGACCGGCGCGCCCGCACCCGGCGACGGCAAGGAGCGGACGGCAGGAGGATCTGCCGCCGCGAGAGCGGTCTACGGGGTGATCTTTTACTGGCTGATCTTGGCGACGTCGTACTCGAAGCGCCCAGTCTTCTTGAAGGCTTCGACGCGCTTGCGGTTGCGCTCCTCCATCGCCTTGATCGATTCCGATTGCTTGTTCAGCTCCTTGGGGTCGTGCTTGGGATCGTACTTCGTCCCGGCGATCTTGTCGGGGAAGCCGGGCTTGGGCTCCCAGCAATCGCCCGCGGCCTTGCACTTGGTGCCGTCATAGGCGAGCGCCGGGAGCGCGGCGCCGACGACGAGAGCCACGGCTGTGAGGGTCTTGCGCATCAGGTGTTCCTCCTCGGGGTTTGTTCGGCGGTCGCTGCCGCCCGCGTCGCGCCGATGCGCGAACCTTCCGACGGTCGGGCATGAACCCGGTCGTCACGACTTGCTGTCACGACTTGCTGTCACGGCTTGCCATCACGACTTGCCGGTGCCGCGGCACATCCCGGGGGCGTCGTCCGGGAAGGTCTCGCCCAGCTTGTAGGGCTTGAGGGATGCCTTCTGCTCGTCGGTCAGCCACTCGGCATCCTGGGCCGGTCCCGTGTAGAGGTGGCGCACCCAGGCCGTGACCTGGAGGATGTCGTCGAGGGTGAGCGAGAGGGATTGCGGGCCCATCTGGGCCTGCGCGCCGCCGAAGACGATCGAGAACAGCCCCGCATCGGTCGTTCCCTGCGGGTAGGTCCAGTAATTGTCGTTGAGCCCGGGGCCGATCTTGCCCTCGCCGACATGGCCGTGACAGCCGGAGCAGGCGGCGAGGAAGGTCTGCTCGCCCTTCTTCAGGCAGGAGGCGTCGAACAGGTAGGGGTTGCGGCCGGTGGCGAGGAAGCGCTTGACGCCCTCGGTGTCGCGGCCCTCGGGCAGGGCCTCGTTGAGATCGAGCCTCTCGCCGGTGACGACGCTGCGCAGGTCGACGCTGCTGCTCTGCGCGGTGGCGCGCGGGGCGAGGCCGCCCGCGAGGGGGCCGAGCGCCGTGACGGTGACGACGAGCCCGAGGCTTGCGCCCAGGGCGGTCCAACGCTTCATCATGCAGGTGACTTTCCGGATGGTGGAATGGCCGGATGCGGGCTTGCGGCGGATGAGAGGAGGCGGGCTCGATCGGTCACGAGCCGGTCGGCAGCGTCGGCACGCCTTCCTCCCTCAGGATCGCCTCGATGGCAGGCTTGGCCTTGGCGAGGCCGGCCTCCAGGTCCTTCAGCAGCGCCGCGTCGCCCCGGCGCACGCCCATCGACTGGTCGAACCGCATCGGGACCTTGGCGCCGTCGCCGACCGCTTCCTCGGCCACGAGCGTCATGCGCAGCGGCACGGGCGAGGTCTTGACGAAGCGCGCCACCTCCGGCGCGAAGGGGGCGGCGACGGCCGCCTTGCCGCTCGCGACCTCCTCCACGAGGCGGGCCGGATCGATCTGGGTGTACTGGTTGCGCGGGGAGCGGAAATTCACCAGCGAGTAGAGGTAGGCCATGTCCTCCTCGTAGCGGCCGATGCGCTTGAGCATCGTCTCGCTCGGGGAGCCGAACGGCACCGCCACGTGGCCCACATCCTTGAGCCGCGGATCGTTCCAGGACGCGACGTCGAGCCCGTCCTGCTGGCGGCTGAGGAAGACGTAGCCGCTGCGGTAATAGGGCTTGGTGGTCAGCACCCGCGGATCGCCGGTGTCGAGGCCCGCGATGACGTCGCAGAGCGTCTTGTCGAGGAAGTCGCGCACGAGGTAGATCGCCGGCTTGTCCGACCAGACGAACTCGACCTTGCGGTCCATGGCGGCGGCCACGGCGGAGGCGATCTTGTTCTCGAGGCCGCTGCCGTCGCGCAGCGAGAGGGGCGGCTGGTTGGCGGCGGCGCAGACGCGCAGGGCCGGCTGGCCGGCAGGCGGGGCGGGCGCGGCATGAGCCGGCGCCGCGGCCAGCGCCGTCAGGCCGGCGAGCGCGCCGACGAGGGATCTCAGCATGGTCTCAATCCGTGGATCGGGCCGGGGAAGGGGGCCGGGCCGATGGCGGCCCGGCCCCGGCTGATCAGTTGGCCGTCGCGTACTCGCCGGTGTTCGGGTCGTCGTACGGGCCCTTGCCGTCGAGGGAGAACACCGTCACGCCGCCGCCCATCTGGGTGTAGTTGGCGAGCTTCTTGAAGGCGCCGACCGCGCCGAGACCGGCGGTGGGATCCTGCAGGTCGAAGACGAGGCCGACGCCCGGCCAGCCGCCCACGCCGTAGTAGATCGCCACGTATTGCGTGCCCTTGTGGGAGTAGGTGATCGGATAGCCGATCGCGCCCGAGGGCAGCTTCGCCTTCCAGAGCAATTCGCCGGTGTCGGAGTTGCGCGCCTTGATGAAGCCGTCGAGCGTTCCGTAGAAGACGAGGTTGCCGGCGGTGGCGAGCGTGCCGCCCCACACCGCGAAGCGCTCCATCTTCTCCCACTTGAACTTGCCCGAGATGGCGTCGTAGGCCTTGATCTGGCCGAGACCTTCGGCGTTCTGGCGGTCGCCCTTCGGGCCGGGATACATGTTCAGCGTCGCGCCGACGAAGAACTGCCCGGCCCGGTAGGGCAGCATGAAGGGCTCCCAATCCATGCAGATGTGGTTGATGCCCATGTAGAAGAGCTTGCGCTCCGGATCATAGGAATCGTGGCCCTGGTTGTGGTAGCCCATCGCCGAGGGACAGATGTCCTTGGCGAGATGGTCCATCCGCGTGCCGTATTCCGGGTCGCGCACCGGCAGGCCGGACTTGAGATCGACGGTCTTGAAGACGTTGACGGTGTCGTCGATCTTGTGGGCGGAGACGAGATCGCCGTTGGTGCGGTCGAGCGTGTAGACGATGCCGTTGCGGTCCGGATGCGTAAGGAGCTTGCGCTCCTTGCCGCTCTGGTCCTTCTGGGTTGAGAGCATCATCACGTTGACGCCCGCGTAGTCCCACTCGTCGTGCGGCGTCTTCTGATAGCCGAACTTCGCCTCGCCCGTGTCGACGTCGCGGCCGAAGATGGTCATCGTCCACTTGTTGTCGCCCGGACGCATGGTCTCGTTCCAGGGCGCCGGGTTGCCGGTCCCGAAATAGATCATGTTGGTGCCCGGATCGTAGGCGTACCAGCCCCAGTTGGTGCCGCCGCCGATCTTCCAGGCGTCGCCCTCCCAGGTCGAGGTGCCGAGGCCCTTCTGGCCGTAATGGGCGTTGTGGATGTTGAAGTCCTTGGCGAGCAGCAGGTCGGAATCCGGCCCCGTGGCGTAGGCGCGCCATTTCTGCTCGCCGGTGCGCACGTCGTAGGCGGTGAGATAGCCGCGCACGCCGAGTTCGGCGCCCGAGGAGCCGATGATCACCTTGTCCTTGACGACGTAGGGGGCGATGGTCAGCGTCGAGCCGACGCGGATATCCGAGTTCTCGATCTTCCAGACGGTCTCGCCGGTCTGCGCGTTGAGGGCCGCGACGTGGCCGTCGAGCAGCGTCTTGAGGATCAGGGGCGGGGTCTTGCCGTCGCCCGGCCAGTAGGCGAGGCCGCGGTTGACGAGGTCGCAGCAGGCGACCGAGCGCGCCGCCGGGTTCTGCTTGGGCTTGTCCTGCCACAGGATCCTGCCCGGATCGTCGAGGCCGAGCGCGAAGGTGTTGTTCGGGAACGAGGTGTGCACGTACATCTTGCCGTCGACGACGAGCGGGGCCCCCTCGTGGCCGTTGAGCAGCCCGGTCGAGAACTGCCAGGACACCTTCAGGTTCTTGACGTTCTCGGCGGTGATCTGCTTCAGCTTGCTGTAATTGTCGGAATCGTAGTTCTTGCCCGGCATCACCCAGTTGTCGTCGCTTTTCGACAGTTCCCCGAGCTTGTCGTTGGCGAGCGCCGCGGTCCCGGCAAGCGGCAGCATGGCGGCCAGGGCAGCCGCCGACACTCCCGCTCGACAGCGAGCCACAATGTTACCCAGCATGTGCGTCTCCCATCTGCATGCCCCCGCCACACAGCCGAGGAGCAGTTCATTGTCGCGCATCGAGAAGCATTCGGCTTCCATAGATCCTGTGAGCTTCTTAAATGTTTTTATTATTTGCCCTTCATATGTCTTAGGAGTCGCTTAGTTGTGCTCAAGATGCTCGCTTTTGTACGTCACTCGGCACGGCGAGTCTGTAGGATGATTTCAATTTCACTCCGGGATGATCTGGCAATGCTGCGCACCGCACCGATCGCCGGTCGGCGAGGGTCCGCGCCTCTGAGGTCGTCAGAAGCCTGCTCGTCGATGATATGGTTCTCCAGCCCGAGATCTGATTTCTCAGAAAACCCTGGAATTTTGTAGACGCCAGCATCGATATCGGACGATTCGGAATGTTCGGCGCGCCATTCATATGAAATTACTTCAACATATCAAAACGCTTTGTAATATGTGAACCGACATGGCGCGGATGACGTGAGAGAGGTGGTTTCAGTTGCCATATTTTCGAGATTGAAGAACAAAAGTTATGTAAATAGAAGTTATGACATTAAAGGTCCGCGATGCGTCGATTGATGTGTGGCGCGTCCCGGATGCCCTATTGGTTGCACGATTGCCAACGTCAGGCATTGCAACTTCGTGACGTGCCACGACGAAGAGCCCGGCGCTGATCGCCGACGTGCCGCGGCGGCTTGGCGTTTCGCCCGCCAGGCCCTGCAAACTTTGGTGGTAGGCGGCAGGCGTTGACGAGGTGGACGCAGGCGGTTCTCGCCGGCCTGCGCGAGACGGCGTGCGCGGCCATCGGAGGGCGCCGGGTCTGCCGACGGTCTCGGCCGCACTCGTCTCCGCGCACGCGGCGCGGACCATCGGCGACGGCTCGGTGTCGGCGCTTCATGGGTCGGCCCGTTGCCGGGCCGAGTGCCCGCACGCCGCGCAGGCCCGGCCCGTCAGGCTTCGCCTGTCGCGACCGGTTCGGTGAAGGACGGCACCCAGCCGCCCTGACGTTCGGGATTGCGCCGCCTCTGCCTGGCGCTCGCCGATCGTGCGCCGCTCCTCGCCGGCGATGATCGCCCCGCGAACCGACGGCGAAGCCGGTCGGCGCTCCCCGGTCCTCGGATCATGAAGCGGCTCCGCGCACGGGGCCGGGAACCAGATCGCGATCATGCTGCGCGCGGACGCGCCCCTCCCGCGGCGGCTGACGGGCCGAACCCGCCCGGAGCAGCGTGGTGAAATCCGCGAGCGGCAGCGGCACTCCGCCGGGCGAGGTGATGAAAACCTGCCCGACCCCTTCCTGCTGGACAAGGCGGCCCGTCTCGATCGCAGCCTCGGCCGTCGTTCGACAGAGATAGAGCGGTCCGAGAAGGGTCTCTACGGTGACCGTGAACCTGTCCATCGCAACCTCCGCCCTTCATCGCACGCGGATGAGAAAGGATTTCCTCGATCGACTGAGCAGGCACGCATTCCGCGGGCCCCAACATGTGCCGAATTCTGCAAAGCGTGTGCTCGACCAGCAAAATCTGTCGATATCAAAGCTCTGCGGCGCAGCATCGCCGACATTTAATCCCGTCAATGTGCGGTTTTTTTGGCACCACCTCGGCTCATGAATCTATAGTATGAAGGATACCACTTCAACTGCCGGAGCAATCCTGTCGTCCTTTGCCGATTTGGGCAGCTGTGCCAGGCTCGTTCGGCGATGTTCTGGCAGGGCTTTGCCTTCGCGCGACGGCGCGAGCCGGCGCCTGGATCACGGGCCCGGTTCGCGCCGGGCCGCAGCCGATCCTGCGGTGCTGCACAGCAATCTTGGAAACGATATCTTTCCATCGTTTCCATTTTCAGGCGCAGTGCCGGCTGGCATTGTCTCGACATCGACAGGCCGCCGCCAAGGTCCACCCGTGGAGACGATGATGAGCAAGCCCTACAGCCGCCTCGACCTCGACCAAGCCGTCGTCCTGCTGGTCGACCATCAGGCCGGATTGATGTCCCTGGTGCGCGACTTCGATCCCGACCGCTTCAAGAACAACGTGCTGGCGGTCGCCGATCTCGCCGCCTATTTCCGGCTCCCGACCATCCTCACCACCAGCTTCGAGGAGGGGCCGAACGGGCCGATCATGCCGGAGCTGAAGGCCAGGTTCCCGGATGCCCCCTTCATCGCCCGGCCCGGTCAGATCAACGCCTGGGACAACCCCGATTTCGTCGCGGCCATCAAGGCGACCGGCCGCAGGCAGCTCATCATCGCGGGCGTGGTCACCGAGGTCTGCGTCGCGTTCCCGGCCCTGTCGGCGATCGCCGAGGGTTTCGAGGTCTTCGTGATCACGGACGCGTCGGGCACCTTCAACGAGGTGGTGCGCGACGCCGCCTGGAACCGGATGTCGGCGGCGGGTGCGCAGCTGATGAACTGGTTCGCCGTGGCCTGCGAGCTGCAGCGCGACTGGCGCCGGGACGTCGACGGGCTGGCGGCCCTGCTCTCGGATCACATCCCCGACTACCGCAACCTGATGACGAGCTACGCGGCGCTTCGCGGAGCGATCCCGCGGGGGACGCAAGCGGCCTGAGCCTCCGCCAGGCCGCTCGGGTGCCGCGTCATCGCGGCAGCGCCCGGAGGGCCGCCGGCAGGTCCCGGAAGTCGTCGATCACGGCGTCGGCTCCGAGATCGTGGACGGGGCGGTGCGCATAGCCGTAGGACACGGCGATCGCCGCCACCCCGGCGGCGCGGGCCGCTTCCACGTCGTGGTGATTGTCGCCCACCATGACGGCGCGGTCGGCCGTCGCGCCGAGCTGCCGCAGGGCCGCCCGCACGGGAGCGGGGTCGGGCTTGCGCTGCTCCAGGGTATCGCCCCCGACGACCACGGCGATCAGCGGCGACAGGTCCAGGCCGTCGAGGACGAGCCGGGTGGCCTGGGCCGGCTTGTTGGTCACCACCGCCAGCGCGAAGCCCGCCCCGGTGAGCGAGCGCAGCGTCTCGACGACTCCCGGATAGGGGCGGGTGTGCCGGGAGGCGATCGGCTCGTAATGGGCGAGGAAGCGCGGCAGGAGATCGGGCGCGCGGGCCGGGTTTCCGCCCATGGCCTGCAACGCGCGCTCGATCAGCTTGCGAGCGCCGTCGCCGACCATCGCGCGGGTCTGGGCGGGATCGACGGGAGGCAGCCCCTCGTCGCGGAGCACGGCGTTGAGGGCATCCATGAGATCCCGCACGCTGTCGACCAGGGTGCCGTCGAGGTCGAGCAGAACCGCATCGAAGCGGGATCGAGCGAGATCGGTGGTCATGCGTGCTCCTTCACCGGGCGCACCGGCTCCGCGGCGCCCGTGGAGTCGATCGCGCGCCCGGATATGCGGATGCACGGGAAGCCGCGGGCCAGGCAAGAGCGCGAGGCGGGCAAGAGCGCGATGACGGCGCTCGGTGGCGGCCGGGTCACTCCTCCGGCGCTCCCGTGCGCTTGAGACGCCCCAGCACGCGAACCAGAGCCGGCTCCATCGTGCGGAGCTCCTCGAGATGGGCCGCCGTCAGCGCCGCCAGCAGCGTCTCGGCCCGGGGCGTGAGCGCGAGTTCCATGCGGCGCCGGTCCTGCGTGCCGCGCATCTTGGTCAGCAGCCCGGCTTCGACCATGCGCGTCACCAGCTCCGTCGCCGTCTGAGGCGCCACCAGCAGCTGCTCGGCCAGGAAGCCCACCGTCGGCGGCTCGTGATCCGGATGGCCCGCGACGGCGAGAAGGGCTTGGTGCTGCTGGGGCGGAAGGCCCGCCTGCAACGCCGCGCCCTCGCTGAAGGCGAGGAAGCGCCGGAGCTGGTAGCGGAACGCCGCGATGGCGGCGTACTGAGCCCGGCTCAGGGGCTTCTCCGAGCGCTCCGCGGTCACCGCATGCGTCCCGTCCCACGCGCCTCTATTATTTCGCATCACGAAGTATACAACCTCCCGCATCAGCCGGAGAGCTCCATGGATCAGCGCAGCCCCGACGCCTTCAAGCCCCATCGCGGCACGCCTCATGGCAGGCCGCACCGGCGATCCCTCACCGACTTTACGACGGATCCGCGCGTCCTGGTGCTCATCGGCATGGCGCTGGTGATCGGCACCGCCGGCACCCTCGCGGCCTAGGGCCTGGTCAAGCTCATCGCTCTCGTCACGAACCTCGTGTGGTTCGGCCGGCTGGACACGACGCCCGTCTCGCTCGCCCACGCGGCGCGCACGCCCTGGATGGTTCTGGTCCCGGTGCTGGGCGGCCTCGCGATCGGCACGGGAGGCCCGTTCGGGGCCGAGGGACCGATCTCATGACCGGCGGCGCCATCGGCTCGCTGTTCGCCCAGTTCTTCCACCTGAGTGCGGCGGAGCGGAAAACCCTCCTGGTGGCGGGGGCGGCGGGGATGACGGCGATCTTCGGCACCCCGATCGCGGCGGTCCTGCTGGCGGTGGAACTGCTGCTGTTCGCGTGGCGGCCCCGCAGCTTCATCCCGGTGGCCAGTGCCGCCGTGACGGCGATCTGCTGGCGTCCCGTGCTCTTCGAGACCGGCCCGCTGTTTCCCTTCGCGGACGACCCGACCCTGCCCGGGTGGGGGCTGGTCGCCTGCGCGGGCCTCGGGGTGGCCGCAGGGCTGCAATCGGGGCTCCTGACCAAGCTTCTCTGCACGCTCGAGGACCTGTTCGAGCGCCTGCCGATCCACTGGATGTGGTGGCCGGCCCTGGGGGGCGTGGCCGTGGGTCTGGGCGGGCTGGCGGAGCCCCGCGCGCTCGGGGTCGGCTACGACGCCATCGGCGATCTCCTGACCGGCCACCTGCTGCCGCGGGCGGTCCTTATCATCCTGCTGGTCAAGGCCGTGACCTGGCTCGCCGCGCTGTCGTCCGGCACGTCGGGCGGCGTGCTGGCGCCGCTGCTGATCCTGCGCGGTGCGATGGGCTGGCTGGTCGGCCTGGCACTGCCCGGCGCCCCGGGATTCTGGGCGCTCCTCGGCATGGCGGCCATGCTGGGCGGCACCATGCGGGCGCCCCTGACCGGCGCCCTCTTCGCGGTGTAACTGACGGGCCACGTGCATATCCTGGCGCCGCTGCTCGCCGCCAGCGTGGCGGCCTAGGCCGTCACGGTCCTGTTGCTGAAGCGCTCGATCCTGACCGAGAAGATCGCGCGGCGCGGGCAGCACGTCACCCGCGAATACGGCGTGGATCCCTACGAGCCGACCCGGGTGTCGGAGGTGATGACCCGCGAGGTCGATATCCTCGCCGCGAGCCTGCCCGTGACCGAGGCGGTGGCGGCGATCGAGCAGGGGCGCCACCACAGCTATCCGGTCGTGGACGGGGCGCGCCGGCCGGTGGGGCTCGTCTCCCGCGGCGACGCCCTGGGCTGGACGATGGAGGGCGGCCACGAGGACGAGCGCCTGGAGGAGCGGGTCTCCGACGCCTCGCTCGCGGTCGTGCACCCGGACGACGTGGTGGCCCGCGCCCTCGACCTGATGACATCGACCGACCAGGGGCGCATCCCCGTGACGGATCCGGATACGGGAGCCCTCGTCGGCCTGCTCACCCGCCAGGATCTTCTGCAAGTGCGGGCGACGGTCGTCCGTGCGGAGCGGGAGCGACGGGCCTATTTCGGGCGCCGCGGTGCCCGGTGTCCGCGCTTCCTTTCGCCGAACCGGGATCCACTGCGGCGGATGAAGCTCAGTAGACGAGGGTGGAGCGCAGACCGAACAACGCGCCGCCCTTGACCCGTGCCGCCGGGTCAAGGGGGCTGACGCTGCCGCCGGCCGGCTTGAACACGTATTGGAAATCCGGCTGGACCAGCCAGCCCGGCGCGACCTGCGCCTGATAAGTGACTTCGAGCGAGGCTTCGAAGCTGCGGATCGGCTGCACGGTTCCGGTCAGCCGCCGCAGGTCGCGATCGAAGCCGCGCGCACCGGCACCGATGCGGGCATAGATGACGCTGATGCCGAACTTGTCGTCGGGGCGGCCCGGCACCAGTCCCGAGACCACGATGCCGCCATCGGCCCAGCGATCGATCAGGCTCCGGTCGGACGGGCTGGCCGAGATCCGGGTATAGGCCGTGATGCCGTCCTCGGGACCGCCGCCCGGGGGACGGTAGAGCTGGAACTCGGCCACCCCGTAGAGGCCGCCCGTGCCGGACAGGCGGCGGCCGATCCCGGTGCCGAACGGGTCGGCGAGGGGGAGCCCGGCCGTGTCGTAGCGCAGGTCCTCGAACCGGCCGGCATGATGGTAGCCGCCGAGCTTGACGCTTCCGGCCGGGCCGGGCGCATCCTTCTGCTGGTTGAAGCGATATTGCAGCTCCGCCATGACCAGCGGGGAATCGTTCAGGCGGAAGTTGGTGCCGTTCCGGTTGACGAAGCGCTGGTCGCCGGGATTGCCGTTGAAGACGGCGACGAGGGCCGAGGTGGAGGCGTCGGGATCGAAGCGCAGCCGCAGGCCGGGCGTCGCGAGCGGATAGGCCGGGCCGCCGCTCGGCAGGTTCGCACCCGTGATGGTCGGCCAGTCGTTGCTGAGGAAGATCTTGCCGTAATCGGCCGCGAAGAACTCGCCGTCCGCCGTGATCTGGCCGATCCGGAGCCCGAAGCGGTCGCCGTCCCACTTCTGCTCCAGCCAGAGTTCCGACAGGCGCGTGGTCGGGTAAGCCTCGATGTTGCTCACGGTGATGAGCCGTCCGAAGCTCCGGTCGCGCAGACCGCCGGTGTCGTGGATCTGGAAGCTGTTGGCGAACAGGCTCAGCCCGCTCAGCCCCGCCAGTTTCTCGAAATCGACGGCCAGCAAGGATTCGAGCTTTCCGGCATAGATCGCTCCCGTGCGAAATCCGCCTGAAATATTGCCCAGAACCTCATTCGTGTAGATCATTCTGTAGGTGATGCCGGATTTCTCCAGACGGGTGCGAAATCCGCCCGGATCTCCGAGGGGGCCGAGGGAGGATTGGATGGAGGGTGGCTTGCCGGTGTCGGAATCCGGCTCGACGACCGCGGATTGCGGCGGCCGGTCGTCGAGCGGCGAGCGTTCATCGGGCTGGGCCCGCACGCCGGCCGCGGAGACGATGAGCAGCCCGGCCGCGAGGAGCCATCGCGGCGAGCGGGCGGATCGGCCCCGGCGGGGTATATAGATCGCAGACACTTGATGAGCACGCCGTATTCTATATAGCTCATGCTATATTTCATGGCGTGGGCGATCGTGTCAATCGCGCACCGGCCGCCACCCGCCGCATCGGGAACCGGCAGCGCAGCGGCCATCCGCGCGCGTGCGGACGTCAAATTATTGATTTTGCTGATGATTGTCGATGCCGAAGGCGTCCGGGCCCTCCCGCATCCGCGTCCGAACCCGGATCAAGCGGTCGTCCCTGGCGGATCCCCTGTCGGGGCGGATCCATGTCGGGGCGGATCCCGACGTCATGACGCCGCTTTGCCAAGCCGCGCGAATGATCCGCACGCCGAGGACGATGGGCGTCGCTCGCCTGTCCCGATGTGGTGCAGTTCCTTGCGCCGAACCGGCATCCCCTGGGGTGGGACGCGCTCTAACGATCCACGAAGCCGATGGTCTCCTTCTCGGCATCGGCCGAGTGGATGCCGACCGCGGCCGGAGTGCCGGGCTTCCTGCGGCCGACCGCTCCGGTCGTCGGGACGTCGGGGGACACGCAATGGAGCCCGATCGTGTCCTTCTCGGGATTGCCGGTCACGGCCCCGACCCGAACCGGGAAGGCCCTCTCGCATTTAGCCTGACCGAGGCTGACACCCCCGAGCGAAACGGCGAATGCTGCCGCAAGCGGAAGCATTGCTCGCATGTTCCCCTCCCTTGTTCATGAAAAAGCCGTCGGTTCCCGTCGAAGGACAGACTGACTCCGCACGACAACTTTCTGTCGGGCGACAGGTGTTATGATTTATTCGCAGCGGCAGGGCGTCATACATTTGATGGACGCCGGCGCGGCGTGCCTGCGACTGCAACCGCGCGGAGAGGTCGCTGCCGACAGCGACCGTGATCACGCTCGTTCTCCTCGACGGGAAGCTCGGCTGGACCAGTATCGCCGATGGGAGAGCCGGGATCTGCCTCGTCCACTCGGCTTGGATCTTCGCTCGCCGCAGGCTACGGCAAGGGATCACCCACCATATCGGCGATCGTTCAGCCATGAACGACAATGCGCCCGTGGGGCAGACCTCGACCGGTGGCGGGTGTTGGAGCCGGTGATCGCGCTTCTGACCGAGCACGTCCGCCCGAGACATATGCCAGCAGGGCGCTTGGCGGTGCAGGTTCTCACCGGTTTCGCGCAACGCGCTCGCCACGAGGCCTATCCCCTGTCGATCTGCGAGACGCTCCGTCGAGCGGCGAACGTCCTCGCCGGCAGATCCGGGGATGCCTGCGGCTGACCCCGGTGGACGCTCGCCAAGGTCCGCGACGTGCGAGGCCGCGGCTAGCCGAGATGGGCGATGGCCTTGCTCATGTCGGCCACCGTCACGCCGGGCAGGATGGCGAGGCTCAAGCCCGCTCTCCATCGGGGGCTGCCCGAACTCGCGCGCCTCCGCGAAGGCCCGGTCGCCGTGCATCCGTGCTGCCGCGGGCGAGCGAAGGCTGTCGGTGCCGAAGCGCGAGGCGATATTAGTTTACAAAATCCATATACTAAAATAGACACCCGGCATGCAGCCGGGCCCGCAGCCGACGCCCGGCAGGCACGCCGGACACCGACAGCCTCGAGCGATGACGATGGACGTATCAGCCAAATCATCCAAGGAGATCGATATATTTTTCCGAAATAGATCGAGACCGGTTCGACGCAATATTTCTTGGAAGGCGCGGGATCTGTTTTTGATATCTTGGCTCGCTCCGCTCGGTTTCGTGCTGGCCTGGGAGCTGTTCTGCCGGATCGGCTACGTCAATTCGCAGGTGATGCCGGCACCGAGCGCGGTCTTGGCGACGGCCTGGAGGCTCGCGGCTGACGGCTCGCTCTTCGTGCATCTCGGCTACAGCCTCCTGCGCGCCACGGCCGGCTTCGTCATCGGCGGCAGTATCGGGTTCGGCCTCGGGCTGCTCGTCGGCTTCTCCCGCCTCGCCGAAGCCGTGCTCGACAGGACGATCCAGATGATCCGGGCGATCCCGTTCCTCGCCCTGCTGCCCCTCGTGATCGTCTGGTTCGGCGTCGAGGAGGCCGGCAAGATCTTTCTGGTCTCGCTCGGCGTCATGTTCCCGATCTACATCAACACGGTGCTCGGCATCCGGCAGGTGGATCCGAAGCTTCTCGAAGTCGCCAAGGTCACCGGCCTGAACCTGCGCGGGCGCATCACCAAGATCATCCTGCCCGGCGCGATGCCGTCGATCCTGACGGGCGTGCGCTACGCCCTGGCCGTGGCTTGGCTGGCGCTGGTGATCGCCGAGACGATCGCCACCACCAAGGGCATCGGCTTCCTGGCGATGGATGCCCGCGAGTTCCTCCAGACCAACGTCATCGTGCTGACCATCGTCATCTACGCCGCGATCGGGGTCGCGGCCGACAGCTTGGCCCGCGCCCTGGAACGCCGCCTGCTGGCCTGGCATCCGAACTACGCCAGAGGAGAGCGCCGATGAGCGCCGCCGTCACCGTCAGGGGCCTGCGCCGCCGGTACGGCGAGCGGGTGGTGATCGAGGGGCTGGATCTGCGGATCGGGCTCGGCGAGTTCGTCGCGATGCTGGGGGAGAGCGGTTGCGGCAAGACCACGCTCCTGCGCGCCCTCGCGGGCCTCGATCCGATCGATGCCGGGCGAATCGACGGCCCCTCCCAGCCGGCCGTGGTCTTTCAGGAGCACCGCCTGCTGCCCTGGGCGCCGCTCTGGCAGAACGTCGCGCTGGGGATCGAGATGCCCGGCGCGCGGGAGCAGGCCATCGCCGCGCTCCGGGAGGTCGGCCTCGGCGGACGCGAGAACGACTGGCCGCGCAACCTCTCGGGCGGCCAGGCCCAGCGCGTGGCGCTCGCCCGCGCCCTGGTGCGCGAGCCGAGGCTCCTCCTGCTCGACGAGCCCTTCGCCGCCCTCGACGCACTGACGCGCATCAAGATGCACGACTTGATCAAGGATCTCGTCGCGCTCCACCGGCCGGGCGTCCTCCTCGTCACCCACGACGTCGACGAGGCGATCGCCATCGCCGACCGCATCCTCGTGATGCGGGGCGGACGGATCGCGGCCACCTACGACGTGCGCCGGGATGCGGCGGGACCGCAGGCCCTGCGCGGCACGCTGCTCCGCGAACTCGGCGTCACCGTCCACGACCGCGCCGCCTGACCGCCGCCCCGGGACACCGGCCCGCGGCCGGACCACGACCTTCGTTCAATGGACCTTCCGATGACACGCTCAGACATCCCCCGGATCGACCGGCGCAGGCTCCTCCAGGGCGCGGGGCTCGCGCTCGGGAGCACGGCGGCGGGGCTCGGCCTGTGCGCGGGCCCGGCTCGCGCCCAGACCGCCCGTAACACGGAGGGCACCCGCAACACCGACACCGTCCGCCTCGGCTGGGGACGGGGCGGCCTCCCGCTGATCGCCCGGGAGCGCGGCGAGTTCGAGAAGAGCCTCGCCGACCGGGGCATCAAGGTCAAATGGGTCGGCCCCTTCCCGAACCACGCGCCGTCGCTGCAGGCCGTGGTGGGCGGCAGCGCGGATTTCGGCTTCTGGGGCAGCACCACGCCGGCGCTCGCCGCCATCATCGCCGGCTCGCCGCTCGTCTTCACGAACTTCAACGTCTATTCGCCGCGCTCGACGGCGATCATCGTCAAGAAGAACGCGGGCATCGACTCGGTCAAGGACCTCGTCGGCAAGAAGGTTGCGGTCAACCGCTCGGGCCTCGGCGAATTCCTGCTCGTCGCCGCCCTGGAGAAGCATGGCGTCGACCGCTCGTCCGTCGAGGTCGTGTATCTCAACCCGCCGGATGCCTCGCCGGCCTTCGGCCAGGGCCGGGTCGACGCGTGGTCGATGTGGACGCCGGCCGTCGATATCGCGCGGGATCAGTACGGCGCCAAGGACATCTTCTTCGAGGGGACGGATCTCGACTTCCTCATCGATTATTCCTCGCTGGTGACGTTGCGCGATTTCGCGACGAAGAATTCGGCGCTCGTGCGCGCCGTGATCGACGCCTATGCGCGCGAAGGCCGCTGGATCAGCGAGAATCCCGTCGCGGCCGAGACCATCGCCCAGAAGGAAGGCAAGTACAGCGACGCCGTGCGCGACCATCTCGCCGGCTACAAGCGGCAGAACCGGTTCTACGAGGCCGACGACGCGGCCTTCCTGGCCGATTTCCAGAAGGCGGCCGACTGGCTCGCCGACCGGTCGATCCTGCCGCAGCGGGTGCGGGTGGCCGATTACGCGGTGCGGGTCTGACCGCGCCTCTCCCTGCCGTTCGCCACAATCCGGAGCGCGCCCATGCCCGCCGCCAATCCCGGTCGCAAGCCCGTTCGCCTGGGTGTCAACGTCCTCGCCTCGGGACGTCACGATGCCGCCTGGAAGACCCTGCCGGATCCGGAAACCCTGCCGACCGACATCGATGCCTTCATCCGCATCGCGACCGTGGCGGAGCGCGGCAAGATCGACGCGCTCTTCCTCGCCGACGGCCCCGGCGGCTTGGTCGATGAGGCGCTGCACCGGCCGTGGCGTGCGCTCGATCCGGTGACGCTCCTCGCGGCCCTCTCGCAGGCGACGAGCCATATCGGTCTCGTCGCCACCACCTCGACGATCTTCGGCCACCCCACCATCGTCGCCCGCCAGATCGCCTCGCTCGACCACATCAGCAAGGGCCGCGCGGCCTGGAACATCATTACCAGCCAGACGCCGGTGGCGCTCGCCGCCTTCGGGCTGGAGCAGGGCTTCGGCCAGGAGGAACGCTACCGGCGCGCCGCCGAATTCGTGGAGATCGTCACCGGGCTCTGGGACTCGCTCCCGGCCTCCGCCATCGTCGCCGACCGCGACCGGACCGTCTTCGTCGACAAGGCCCTGGTGCGGCCGGTCGCGGTCGCGGGGCGGCATTTCAGCGCCAGGGGGGCCTTGTCGGCCCCGGTCGGCCCGCAGGGGCGCCCGGTCATCTTCCAGGCCGGGCAATCGGAGGACAGCAAGGCCTTCGGGGCGCGCTACGCCGACGCGCTCTTCACCGGACAGCGCCTGATCGAGCCGGCGCGCCGGTTCTACGCCGACGTGAAGGCGCTCGCCCGCGCCAACGGCCGCGATCCGGACCAGCTTCTCGTCATGCCCGGCCTGTTCCCGATCGTCGGCAGCACGGAGGCGGAGGCGCTCCGGCGCAAGGCCGACCTCGATGCCGGTCTCGACATCGACTTCCTGCGCGGCGAACTCGCCCGCCATTTCGCCCTCGACCCGGACGATCTGCCCCTCGACGCGACGCTGCCCTACGACAAGATCGCGGCGGCCGAGCCCCGGGTGCCGATCGCCTCGCGCTGGCCGCGCAAGCAGATCCTCGCCGAGGCGGTCGAGCACGGCTGGACGGTGCGCCAAGCCGCGCTCAGCAACATCGTCGGCGGCCACCGGATGATCGTCGGCACGCCCGAGGCGATCGCGGCCGACATCCTGCACTGGCTCGACACCGGTGCGGCGGACGGGTTCAACCTCAACATCGACGTCCAGACGAGCGGCCTCGCGGACATCGTCGACGCGGTGCTGCCGCTCCTGCGCAAGGCCGGGCGGTTCCGGGGCGAGTACACGGGCCAGACGCTGCGCCACCATCTGGGCTTGGCCCGCTACGTCGATCCGCGCGATGCCGAGCCGCTGCGCCGCACCGGCACCGGCCGCTGAAGGGAGGCCCGTCCATGCTGCAGGGACGACGCGTCGATCCGGCCGCCGCCACCCGGCCGGACTGGAGCCCCGTCACCCGCCGCCTCGGCCTCGACGCCGTGTTCGCCGGCTTCGCCGAAGGAGCAGCGGCGCGCGACGTCGCGCGCCGGCCGATCTTCGACGAGACGGCGGCGCTCAAGGCCAGGGGCTTCTGTGCCGTGCGGCTGGCCCGCGAGGCCGGCGGCCAGGGCGTGACGCTGCCGGAGCTGTTCGCCCTCGCCCGCGACCTCGCGAGCGCCGATCCGAACATCGCCCACGTCTTCCGCAACCACTTCTTCGCGGTGGAGCAGCACCTCGAGACGCCGGAGGATCCGTTCTCCGCCCGCATCCTCGCGCTCGCCGGGCAGGGGCGGATGTTCGGCGTCGCCGTCTCGGAGGCCGGCGGAGGGCCCGCCGGCAGCCGCGGTCAGGTGCCCGGCGCGCGGCTGGTGCGCTCGCCGGGGGAGGGGGCCTACCGGGTCTCCGGCGCGAAGATCTACTCGACCGGCAACATGTATGCCGACCACCTCTTCGCCTCGGCGCTCGACGAAGGCACGGGGCGGATCGCCCAGTTCCTCGTCGCGACCGACGCGCCGGGCGTGACCCTCGACGACGACTGGACCGGCTTCGGCCAGAAGCTCACCGGGTCGGGGACCACGATCTTCGACGGGGTGGCGGTCCGGGCCGAGGATCTCTTCGCGCTCCCCGAACGCGGCGGGACCGAGCCCTACCTCTACGGCTACACCTTCCACCAAGTGTATCTCACCGTCGTGATCTCGGGGATCGTCACGCGCATCCTTCAGGACGCATTGAGCCTGGTGCGGGCGCGCAAGCGCAACTTCTACCACGCGCTAGCCGAGCGCCCCGCCGACGAGCCGGAGATCCAGTCCGTGATCGGCCGCATCGCCGCCTACCGGGCCGCGATCCTCGCCGTGACGGATCGGGCCGTCACGGCCCTGGACCTGGCCTGGGCGCAGGCGCGGCACCCCGACGCCGAGGCCCTGTCGATCGCCGCCAGCATCGCGGCCGCCGAGGCCAAGGTCGTGACGGACGAGGTCGCGGCCAGCCTCGCGAGCCTCCTCATCGACGTCGGCAGCGGCAGCGCGGTCTCCACCGCCAGCGCCCTCGACCGCCACTGGCGCAACCTGAAGGTCATCGCCTCGCACAATCCGCGGATCTACAAGGAGCGGGTCGTCGGCGATCACTACCTCAACGGCGCCCTGCCGCCGACGGGCGCCTTCTTCTGATCCGGGGGCCCGCCGGGCGGGCCGACCCCATTCCCATCGCGCCGCGACCGCCGAGCCTGCCGTCGCCACACCGGGATGCGAGCATGACCAAGATCATCACGGCGCGGGAGCTGCGCGCCTTCTGGGCCGAGGGACGGGAGATCGCGCTCCTCGACGTGCGCGAGGAGGGCTCCTTCGCGCAGGCGCATCCGCTCTTCGCCCTCAGCGTGCCGGTCAGCGAGATCGAGACGGCGCTGCCGGGCCTCGTGCCGCGCCTCGCGGCGCCGATCGCGGTCTACGATGCCGGCGAGGGCTACGCGGAGCGGGCCGCTGCGCGCATCGCCGCGCTCGGCTACCGCGACGTCGCGATCCTCGCGGGCGGGCTCCAGGCCTATGCCCGCGTCGGCGAGGTCTATCGCGACGTCAACGTGCCCTCCAAGGCCTTCGGCGAGCTGGTCGAGGCCATCCGCCACACGCCGTCCCTGCCGGCCCGCGAGGTGAAGCGCATCCTCGACGCGCAGGAGGACGTCGTCGTGGTGGATGCCCGCCGCTTCGAGGAATTCACCACGATGAGCATCCCCGGTGGCCGCAGCCTGCCGGGCGGCGAACTCGTCTATCGCATCCGGGAGATCGCTCCCTCGCCGGAGACCCTCGTCGTGGTCAACTGCGCCGGCCGGACGCGCAGCATCATCGGCACGCAGAGCCTCGTGAACGCGGGCGTGGCGAACCGGGTCGTCGCTTTGCGCAACGGCACGATCGGCTGGACGCTGGAGGGGCTCGCCCTGGCAACGCGCCGCACCGAGCGGGTCGCCGCGCCGTCCGCGGAGGCGCGCGCCTGGGCGCGCGACCGCGCGGGCCGCTGGGCCGCGCATGTGGGCGTGCCGGTGATCGGGGCGGAGGAGCTGGCCCGGTTCCGCGCGGAGGCGGAGACCCGCACGCTCTACACCCTCGACGTGCGCGACCCGTCCGAGCACGCCCTCGGCCATCCGGCGGGGTTCGTCTCCGCCCCGGGCGGGCAACTGGTCCAGGCGACCGACGAGTGGCTCGGCGTCCGCGGCGCCCGGGTCGTGCTCTACGACGACGACGGCGTGCGGGCCCGCATGACGGCCTCGTGGCTGTACCAGATGGGGTGGGACGTGTTCGTCCTCGCCGAGGGAGCGGCGCTTCCGGACGCCTTCCCGCAGCCGGAGCCGGTCCGGTCCCGCCCCGCGGCGGGGCCGGCGATCGCGCCGGAGGAACTGGAGAGGCTCGCGGGCGCCGCTCTGGTCGATCTCGCCCGATCTCCCGCCTATCGCCGGGGGCATGTCCCGGGAGCT
>NZ_JBHZEO010000001.1:2592500-2920000 GCF_042748905.1 Methylobacterium carpenticola | reverse complement strand
CGGCGGAGGGCCGGGGGGTGACGCGGCTGTTCTCCTATCACGTGGCCGAAAAGGTGCATGACGGCGAGTTGCAGATCGTCCTGCGGGGCGACGAGCATGCGCCCCTGCCGGTTCACCTCATCACCCCCGAGCGGCGGCTCTCGGCACCGAAGGTGCGGGCCTTCGTCGATTTCGCCACGCCGCGCCTGCGCACCGCCTTCACCCGACTCACATCCCACGCCGAGCGCTGACGCATTCCATCCGCTCTGCGAAAGAGTGCCTGCCGGTCGACAGCGATTCTACCGATCTGCAACGCAACCTAGTTTTCGGACCGACGCTGCGCGTGAGCGGCTGCTGTCACATGAGGTTGTGCCATGGGTGCAGAGCAGAAAGTCGCGGTCATCACGGGTGCCTCTCAAGGAATCGGTGCTGCGCTGGCGCAGGCCTATCGCGACCGGAACTACCGCGTGGTGGCGAATTCACGCTCCATCAAGCCATCCGGCGATCCGGATATCCTGGCGATTCCCGGCGACATCGCCGATGCCGAAGTCGCCGAGCGCCTGATCGGCGAGACGATCGCGCAGTTCGGCCGTGTCGACACGCTCGTCAACAATGCCGGCGTGTTTCTCGCCAAGCCGTTCACCGACTACACCGCCGACGATTTCGCGATGGCCCTCGGGGTCAACCTGGCCGGCTTCTTCCACATCAGCCAGCGCGCCGTGGCGGAGATGCTGAAGCAGGGCTCGGGTCACGTCGTCACCATCACCACCAGCTTGGTCGATCAGCCGATCGCCGGGGTGCCTTCGGTGCTGGCGTCCCTGACCAAGGGCGGGTTGAACTCCGCCACCAAGTCGCTCGCCATCGAATATGCCCCCAAGGGCATCCGCGTGAACGCGGTGTCGCCGGGCATCATCAAGACCCCGATGCACGCGCCCGACACGCACGACGTTCTCGGAAAGCTGCATCCGGTCGGCCGGATGGGCGAGATTCGCGACATCGTGGAGGCCGTCCTCTACTTGGAGACGGCGAGCTTCGTCACCGGTGAGATCCTCCATGTCGACGGCGGCCAGAACGCCGGCCATTGGTGAGGGGAGGGAGGCGGATATGCCCATCGTCACCATCCAGGTCACACGGGAAGGCTCCTCGCCGGAGCGTGGCGCCGTAACGGCGAAGGAGAAGGCCGCGCTCATCAAGGGCGCGAGCCAGCTCCTGCTCGACGTCCTCAACAAGCCGCTCGACGCGACCTTCGTCGTCATCGAGGAAGTCGAGATGGACAATTGGGGTGTCGGCGGGCTCCCGGTCGCAGAATACCGGCGTCGCAAGCCGGCGCAATCGACCTGAACCAGGCGGGCCGGCAAGACGGCCGGCCGCTTTCGACGTCGATTGCGACGAGCCGCAGCGGGTCCTCCGGGCCGCACGCCGCCCACGGCACGGACCCTCGCGCTACGAGGGAGCGTCGCCTGCCGTCTGCGCGTCCTTTCGGTCTTGGTCCCGCACGAGCCAGTGCACGGTCCCGAGCGCGAGGACGGCCGCGGCCAACCCGATGATGGTCAGCGGCTCGGTCTTGCTCGCGTCCAAGATGATGAACTTGCGCGCAAGCGCCAGCAGCGCGATCAGGATGACGGTCCGCAGCTGGACGATGCTCTCCTGGCGGCGCAGCACGCTCAGGATCGAGTGGTTGAACTCCAGCGCGATCAGCACCGTGAAGATCATGCCGAACACGGCCTGGAACACGCTGTGCTCGACCGGGTCGAGCAGGCCGAAGATCACGAGCAGCACCGCGCGGAAGCAGAGATTGATCATGGCCGCGATGATGACCAGGCCGATCAGGCCGGTGAGCACCACGACGACGACCTCCTCGAAGCGCTCGTAGAGGCTCAGGCCCGGCCAGGCCCTGCGCGTGTCTCGCAGCGTGTCCGCCGCAGCCGAGACATGCCGGGACGAGACATGCCGGGAGAAGAAGGACGGACCCTTGCCCCGATCCGGTCTGCCTGCGGCCTCGGTCACCGGTTCATCCCCCATTCCGGCCCACCTGCTCCTGCAATGCTCAGGATCTCCCGCTCGCACGAGGCACCCTTGCGAAGCGGCGGGTAACGAAGGTCGAGCAGCCCCTGGAAGGCCAGGGGCGCGGACATGACGGTCAAGCCGCCCACGGTGATGCTCGCGAGCACGAAGCGGGTCAGCATGGCTGTGCCGCCCGGGGCGGGCCGTCGTGAGACGACATCGGGACAGCCTTGCCGGTCCGAATGCCCGCAGCCGCGATCGCGACAACGGCGAACCCGACGACGACGTGCGCAAAGGTCATTTTCGACAGGCCGCCCCACTGGAGAAGCCAGGGTCCTGCCAGGAGCCAGGACCCCACGACGGCTTGGCCCCAGGCCTTCCAGGCGCGAAAGCTCATGGCGGCCGAGAACCCAAGCCGCATCACCAGCGCGCCTCCGAACACCGCGCTCCAGACCGCCAGCGGTTCGAGGACCTCATCGAGCATCCACGGTGTCGTGGCCAGGATAAGTCCCAAGGCCCCGCTGAGAAGGTTGAACGCGGCGAGTCGCTCCTTCCGATCTCTTCCCATCGTTGACCCTCCTTCTGTGAAGCAAAGGTCGCTGACGACAGCCCCGACGCTCCATGCAGGCCCAGGCGGCGCCTGCCGCATCCTTCGGCGGAAACCGTCGGGCATCGCGGTTCAGGCCGCGAGTTCCGCCTCCCCGGTCAGGTGCGGAACTCGCGCGGCCGGCGCGAACGGCTTGGGCCGCCACGTCTCTTCGAGGCACAGCAGGGCAGCCCTGACCTCGTCGAGCCGGGAAGCCTCTCCCTCCGCCATGCCTTCGGCAGCCGCCACCTCCTTGAGGTACTCGTCCCACGCCCAGCGGCGCAGGATCTCGCGCTTGCACCCGCGCAACAGCCGCGGGTGATCCAAGACATCCCGCGGCATCGCGAAGACGGCGGCCGGGTTTACGAAGGCGCGCTCCAGATCCGGCAATCCTCCTCGGTCAATCGGTTCCTCGTCCGCGGCATCCACGGCCTGTGGCCGAGGCGAAGCGTCGATAGGCCGCCCGAGGAATGCGGCAGGGCGCCTGTTCCACCGCCATGGCGGAACCGCAGCGACCGTGGCGGTTCGTGCGGGCTCCGGTGCGGCGTCGACGTCGAGACCCTGCCGCTCCGCGTAGGCCACGGCCTCCGCCTGCGTGGCGAAGGTGAGCCGAACTTCCGTCGCCAAGGTGTCCTCGCCGCCTGTCCAGCCCATGATGTCGTCGATCTCGGGCGGCGTGCCGTGCTCGAAGGTGAGAACCCACTCATCCGCCCGCGCGCGGCCCGCCGTCTCGACCGGCCGTCCGCGGCGCCGGATGAGGGCTCGTCTCCCGGCAAGCCAGGGCACGGGGGCGGTCAACGAAGGCGGATTGTTGTGGCCGATTCCAATCACTTGCTCCTGCATGATCGTCTCCGGATTCAACGCGTCGGCTTGGTCAGGCGCCACGGGGTCCGAAACGCGCGGCGGCCTGCACGCCGAAGCGCGTGGAATGCCGCCGTCGCGCATCGTGCGGTCTCAGGTCAGGCCGTGCTGAGGGGCCGCCCCATCGCGGGGCCGGCGACGTCCGACAGCGAGCGGGAACCGCCGCCCGGGCGCCCTCCGCTCAGCAGACTTGCATTGGCGGGCCGATGCTTCATCCACTCAGGCCTTTGATGTGGCGCAGGTTTTCGTCGCAAAACCGGTGACCACTTCTGCGAAACCTGCTTGGTCGCCCAGATCGGCGCGTCATCGTCGAGCGCCTGCAGCGCGGCCAAGACCTCGTGGAGCGGCACCGGCTCCGCGCGGCAGCCCGGCAGGCAGCGCAGGGTCGGGCAGGATTCGACCGCCCGGGCATCGGAGGCCCAGGAGGCCAGGATCGCCCGCTTCTCGGCCGTCGACAGGCTGGGATGGACCAGCACCTCGCGTGGGTGCCGGAAGACGTCGCCCGGTGCCACGAAGGCCTCGAACGCGTCCACGGCGGCCGACCGGAGCGTGGCCGAGGCCACCGGGCCGAGGCGTTCGACGGATGTCTCGGTCTGCTGCATGGGACCCTCCTCGGTTGAGCAAAGGTGGGCGGGCGGCGCGACCCGCCGGTCCGCGCCGTCCGCTGCGTCATGCGGTCAGTCGCTGTTCTCTCCCTGAGCCGGGAGACGGCGCCTCAATGCCCCGCCGTCCGCGGCGTGCCGCCGTTGATCGCGATGCGCCGTCCGCGCTCCGGCGCCTTGGCCGAGCGGGGCAGCGTCACGCTGAGCACGCCGTTCTTGAACGAGGCCTCGGCCTTGTCCTCCTCGACCGCGAAGGGGAGGGCGAGGCTGCGCTCGAAGCGACCGTAGGAGCGCTCCGTGTAGCCGCGCTCCTTGTCGGTGGTCTCGGCCCGCTTCTCGCCCCGCAGCGTCAGAACGCCCTGGTCGATCGTGAGCTCGACGTCCTTCTCGTCCAGGCCCGGCAGCTCGGCCGAGACGCGCAGGCCCTGGTCGGTCTCGACCATCTCGACACTCGGCCAGCCGAGGCCGCGCGCCGCGAGGCCCGGCATCCCGCCGCCGAGACCGGTGAACACGTCGTCGAACAGGCGGTTCATCTCGCGGTGGAGCGTCAGGAAGGGGCTCATCGGCTCGTTGCCCGGCGCGGGCGGCATCGGCGCGCCGGCGCCGCGGCCCCAGGGAAGCAGATCTCTCACACTCATGGCACAACTCCTTGCACCAGCTCTGAAAGCGCATGCGTCCTCGCGGGCCGCTCCGCCCGCGACTCCGATCGATCGCGGATCGACCGCTCAGGCGGCCTTGGCCTTGCCTTCGATCCGGGCCGGGGCGTCGTCCTGCCCGACGGCGGCCTGCACGCCGCCGATGGCGATGCGGCGAGGCTTGAGCGCCTCCGGCACCTCGCGCTTGAGATCCACGGTCAGCAGGCCGTTCTCCAGGGAGGCACCCGTGACCTTCACGTGCTCGGCCAGGTTGAAGGTCTGGCGGAACGTGCGGGCGGCGATGCCGCGGTGCAGGTACTGGCGCTCGCCCTCCTGGCCCTTCTTCTGGCCCGAGACGAGGAGCGTGGTGTCGTGCTGGGTGAGTTCGATCTCGTCCGGCGTGAACCCGGCGACCGCCATGGTGATGCGGTACTCGTCCTCGGCCACCTTCTCGATATTGTAGGGCGGCCAGGCGGCCGACGCTTCGGCCCGTTCGGCCTGGCTCAGCAGATCGAAGAGCCTGTCGAAGCCGACGGACGAGCGGAACAGGGGCGCAACGTCGTAGGTCCTCATAACCACATCCTCCAATGAGCAACGTGACTAGGAGGGACGCCGGACACCGCGTGACCGGCGCCCATCGCGCGAGCCCATACGGGCCTCGCACGCGCGTAACGCAGGCGGCGTGAGCTGGTTCCGGCCGCACCAAGAATTTTTCCGTCTGCGGTCGCAGGCCATGGCCCGCCATTCACGCGAGCTGGGAGACCACGGTCGCCCTCGCTCGCATCCTGGATCTGCCGCTCGGGGACGCGCAGCAGGGCGTACAGGACCACCGCGCGCTCGCGGGCATTCAGGTGATTGCGGTTCCGCCCAAGGCGGCCGACGCCGCGCTCGATGCCTTCGACCGCGACGGCACAGGCCGCCATCCGGCCGGGCTGAACTTCGGGGATTGCTTCGCCTATGCCTGCGCTCGCACCGATCGCGTGCCGCTCCTGTTCAAGGGCGACGGCTTTCCCCTGACCGATGTGCAGGCCGGCTGATGGCGGTCGACCAGCACCCGTCCGGACGTGCGGATCGTGAGATCCTCGATGTGCAGGGATCCGCTCATCGGTTAGCCTTGCCCACCAACCCACTCACCGGGATCGGCTTCCATGACCGCGTCCATCAAGCCGAGCAGGAAGGCCCGCTTCGGCATCGCCGGCCTCGATGACATCCTGAGCGGTGGCCTCACCCGTGATCGCCTCTACCTGCTCGAGGGAGACCCCGGAACGGGCAAAACCACGATCGCGCTGCAATTCCTTCTCGAGGGCGCCAAAGCGGGCGAGGTGGGCCTCTACATCACCCTCTCGGAAACCAAGCAGGAGCTGTGCGACAACGCTGCCGCGCATGGCTGGAACCTCGACGAGCACATCGCCGTGTTCGAACTCGTTCCGCCCGAGAGCCTGTTCGAGGAGAGCCAGCAGCAGAGCCTGCTCTACACCTCCGACCTCGAACTCGGCGAAAGCACGCGCGCCATCCTTGAGGAAGTCAGAACGCGCAAGCCTGCCCGCATCGTGCTCGATAGCCTGTCGGAGATCCGGCTTCTCGCCGGCGGCACCTTGCGCTACCGCCGCCAGATCCTGGCGCTCAAGCACTATTTCGCCGGCCACGGGGCCACCGTGCTGATGCTCGACGATCTCACGGCCGACGTCATGGACAAGTCCGTCCACAGCGTTGCGCAGGGTGTCATTCGCTTGGAGGAGATGGCGCCCGAATACGGAGCCGAGCGGCGGCGCCTGCGCATCGCCAAGTACCGCGGCCAGCGCTTCCGGGGCGGCTACCACGACTTCACCATCGCGACGGGCGGCGTGCGGGTCTTCCCCCGCCTGATCTCGCTGGAGCACAAGACTGCCTTCGCGCGCACCAAGCTGCTGAGCGGCGTCGGCGAACTCGACGCCCTCCTGGGTGGCGGCATCGAGCAGGGGTCGAGCACCCTGATCCTGGGGCCGGCCGGCACCGGCAAGTCGCTTCTCACGATCCAGTACGTGCTCGCGGCCGTCGCCCGCGGCGACAAGGCTGCGATGTTCGTGTTCGACGAGGAATTGGGCATCCTGTTGGATCGGACCCGGCAGATTGGCTTCGACCTCGAGGCGCTGTGCGACGAGGGGCTGCTCTTCCTCCAGCAGGTTGATGCCGCCGAGCTGTCGCCGGGTGAGTTCGCGCATTTGGTTCGTGACTGTGTCGACAGCAACGGCGTGAAGGCCGTGGTGATCGACAGCCTCAACGGCTACCAGGCTGCGATGCCGCAGGAGAACGCGCTGATCCTGCACATCCACGAGTTGCTGCAGTACCTCAACCGCCAAGGAGCGGCGACCTTCTTGACCGTCGCCCAGCACGGGTTGGTCGGCGACATGAAGGCGCCGGTCGATATCACCTACCTGGCCGATACGGTCGTGCTGTTGCGCTACTTCGAGGCGCTCGGGCGAGTTCGGCGGGCGATCTCGGTGGTGAAGAAGCGGACCGGCACGCACGAGGACACGATCCGTGAATACCGCATCAGCTCGTCCGGCCTGACGATCGGCGCGCCACTGGAGGATTTTCAGGGCGTGCTGCGCGGCGTCCCGGTCTATGTCGGCAACGAGAACGACCTCGACCTGCCGCCGAGCGACGACGCCTCGTAGCGGCCGCACAAGACTTGGTCTCCGAGCGGGCGCTGCCCCAGGTCTTTGATTTGAGCGCATGTTCTGCGGCGAACCGGCATCCGCTTCGTCGGAAAATGCTCTGAGCCGAGTACCGAGGCGGAAGCTCTGTTTACCTGGGCGAAAGCTGCATGGGCCGTTCCGTGTAAGATCTGGCGCCCTGATGCTTGCGGTCCGGCGCTGGCCCGACGCGTAAACCGGGATGGTGTCATGAGTCCGTCGTTTCAGAACCGCCTTCTGCGGGCCTTGCCGCCCGACGACCTCGGTCTGCTGACGCCTCACTTCGAAGCCGTGCCGCTCAAGAAGGGCGACGTCGTCGTGTCTCCCAACAAGCCGTTCTCGCACGCCTACTTCCCCGAGAGCGGGCTCGCGTCGGTGGTGTCCATCACCAGCGATGGGCGGCGTCTGGAAGTCGGGCTGTTCGGCCGCGAGGGCATGCTGAGCACTGCGCTGGTTCTCGGCGCCGACCGCACGCCGCACGAGACGTTCTTGCAGGTCGAGGGCACGTGGCTGCGCATCGAGGCGGACCGGCTGAGAGCGGCGATGCGGCAGAGCCCGCCGCTGACTGATCTGCTGATGCGCTACGTGCAGACCTTTCTCCTGGTCCTGTCGCAGACGGCGCTCTCGAACGGAACCTACATGGTCGAGGAGCGGCTCGCGCGCTGGCTGCTGATGGCGCACGACCGCCTCGACGGCGACGACCTCCCCCTCACGCACGAGTTTCTGTCGATCATGCTCGGGGTGCAGCGCACGAGCGTGACCCTGGCAACCCAAGTCCTGGAGGGAGAGGGAATGATCCGTGCACAGCGCGGCAGGATCACCGTCTTGGACCGGGTGGCGCTGGAACGGATGGCGGGGGACAGCTACGGGGTGGCCGAGCGGGAATACGAGCGGCTGATCGGCCTTCTTCGGTCGGAGATCTCGGCCGCCCGGTCCGCGCCATCCTGAGTGAGCTTCAAGCCCTCGCGCTTCGATCGTTTCGTGGGGTGCGCCGATTCTGGGATCAGGTCGGCGATGGGCGGACGTGCCGCGGATGGCAATCCAGAGGCGGCTTGGAAACGGAACGCGCCGGCTCTCCGCTCTTATAGACTACCCCTTGTTCCTTGCCTGCATCTCGGTCCTTCTGCACTCGCAACGATCGTGTCTGGATTGCAAAGTCGCGCCGCATCAGCTTAGGGTGTGTTGACCGCGAAGTTTTTGACAAGGCGGAGAGCGCCATGCTGAGAATTGCCGCATTGCTGCTTGCAGGCGTAATCGCAAATCCGGCGCTGGCGTTGGACAAAGAGGATATAATCGGAACTTGGAGGCTCGTGAGCAGCACGCGAAAAATCATCGACACCGGAGAGGAGATCAATACATACGGGGAGCGACCGACGGGTTGGATCAACTATGATCGAAGTGGGCGCATGATGGCCCTAATTGTCAACGAGGGCCGCCCGAGGCCCGAAAGCATTGAAAAAATGACCGACGCGGAGCGCATCAGGCTGTTCAAAAGCGTCCTCGCTTATAGTGGAACCTACTCTTTTGACGGAAAGAGCGTCGATCATAAGATCGACACATCATGGAATGAAGTTTGGACCGGAACAACGCAGATCCGTGATGTAGAACGGCAGGGTGACCGGTTGATTTATAAGACGAGGCCCGCTCCATTTAGCGGAGATGGGCGAATGAGTGTAGTAACTTTGATCTGGCAAAAGGTACAATAGCTTCCAACGCGATCGATCGTAATGCCTCATACTATTCTGATGAATCCTGCGAATGACCGTAGGCTCGCACGGCAGCGATCGTTGAGGCGCGATGATCATCGGCCACGGCATCCGCACGCTGCCGGAGATCGGCGCTTGCGGCCCGACATGCGCAAGGGCAAGCCCCTGACGATTCCGGATCTCGACCGGCCGGCAACCTGCACCAGACGATGCGCCGTCAGAGCGGCTTGATTTGTCCTGGCTTCAGCTTCAGCCGAGCTGCGAGCTTTTCGGAAAGATGGCCGCATAGCTCGACGCTGGAACGGTCCGGAACACCTTGTGTGGCAGTCTCGATGGCGCTCCGGCCATCGTTCGCGAGTACGGCGTAGAGTCTCAGCTCGCCGCCGTCGCCGGATCCCGCCGCGACGGTGTAGGCTACCAGCTTGGGCTTACCTGCCCTCATACAAGCGATGCCTCCATTTCAACGACGACGCCCCATGCGCCATCGCATCCCTTGAGCCGATGACGCGAGCCGGGCTCCCCGATCGAGGCGAGGTGCCCGACCCGCCCATGACACCGACCGTGTGCGCCTTCCGGGTGGACAGGGTCGGGGCAACTGGTCGGAGATAGGCAACCGCTCGGCATGCGGCGACAACTCAGGTTAATCCTCACAACAATCCCGCGCTGATTTGTGCTTTGCACAATGTGCGGTACCCGACAATTCAAAATCTACTGTGTCGATGCTAGCTGTTTTGCTCTAGATTGACGCTCGCGTGAGCGACCAGATCTATGCCGATGCCAGCGTTGTGGGATGCGTGGAATGACATCGATCGACGCCTACAACGTCTTCCGTCGTAAAGAGAAGCCTGCCTTGCAATGCGCGATCAGGCAGGACCGGTCCGTCCCTGATTTCGTTTGCGGGGGCTCATGGGAATATGCGGGCACGATCAGCGCCGATAGTGCGCCGTTCGGCTTCAAGCCCAAGGCTGCACGAGACGCAACTGCATACATCGGCTACTACTTGTTCCACACGTTGAACGGCTGAGTTCGTCGGGCCGCACCCCGCGAGCCAGGATGACTGCGCCTTCATGCCGTCCGCCCCGACCCGGCTCCTAAGAGGCGGCCGGCGGCGCCTGCCCGTGCGCCGTAACGGCCGCCCTGGCCAGCTCGCGGATGAGGTCGGCCAATTCCGGTTCATCGACCAGCACGGCGGCAGCCTCGCTGCTGACCCACTGCACGTCGCGCTGGCCCTTTTCAGGCCAGGTGGCCAGCTGCTTGGTGACGGTGAGGCAGTAGACGGCCACGCGGCAGGGGAGCACCCCGCCGTCCGGCAGGCGCTTGGCGTAGGTGTAGAAGCCGGCGGGTGTCTTGCCGATCCGGCCGATGACGCCGGCCTCCTCGCAGGCCTCGAGAGCCGCGGACCGGTGGGGCTTGCGACCTTTCATCGGCCAGCCCTTCGGCACGATCCAACGCCGGGTCTCGCGCGAGGTCACCAGCAGCACCTCCAGATCGCCCTCGGGCGTTGGTCGCACCGGCAAGGCTGCCAACTGCTGCAACAACTTCGCCGACCGGGCCTGTTTCGCCTTCTTCGATGAGACCTTCTTCGGCTTCGGCACAGGCAGCCTCTCCCCAGAGGGAGCCAAAAGCCTACCGCGACTCACCTGGTGTGCAAGGCGCGGGGATCATGCCGGCAGGTGCCGCGTGCGCACGACGCGAGCGCGGGGCCTCCGCGCGCGCCTTCACGCTCTGGGCCACGGCAGCGGCCAAGTCCGTCATGCTGGCGTGGAGAGCAAGGCGTTCTGCCTGGACCAGCCTCGCTCATGCTGTCCGCGACCGCCTCAACGCGGCGCGTCGAATCGCGCAAAGTAGCGCTTCGATTCATCAAGCTGCCGAACCTGGGCTCCGTCCTGGCGTTCTTCCGAACAAGGCTCGCATGATGCGAGCCATTCCGGGAGGCACGACGCCATGGGCCTGTTCACAGCCAGCATCAAGACCCTCGACGATCTGTTCGTTCACACATTGCAGGACATCTACTACGCCGAGAACCAGATCACCAAAGCTTTGCCCAAGATGATATCGAAGGCCACCGATCCGCAGCTGAAGCAAGGCTTCGAGACCCACTTGCGCGAGACGGAGGGCCAAATCAAGCGCCTGGAGCAGGTGTTCCAGATGCACGGCCACGCACCGAAGGCGGTCGACTGCCCGGCCATCGACGGCATCATCAAGGAGGCCAACGAGACCGCCGGCGACATCGCCGACAAGGAGGTGCTCGACGCGGCGCTGCTGGCGGCTGCGCAGGCCGTGGAGCACTACGAGATCACCCGCTACGGCACCCTCGTCGCCTGGGCCAAGCAGCTTGGGCGATCCGACTGCGCCAGCGTGCTTCAGCAGACTCTCGACGAGGAGAAGGCGACCGATGCCAAGCTGACGAGCATGGCCGAGAGCAAGGTCAACCAGAAGGCCGCGTGACGGCGGGCGGGGCGGGCATCGACAGAGCCGCCCCGCTCTCATCCTCGGCGATGACACCCGCCGGCCCTGTGAACGGCCGCGCCGAAAGGATCCGATGGCAGGCGAGCGTCATGCGCAGCACTCGCTTCCCTCCCGGGTCCTCTGACCAATCCCGCCGGGAACACCCCCGAGCTGACGTGAGTTTCGAGAGGCATCGTCACAGGGGTTCAAGTATGGATATCTGGCAGCTGACCGCACGCGACCACGCCAACATCACCGCACTCGTCCGCGAGATCCCATACGCGCTGAATGGACCGGGAGTGGTGCGAAGCCGCGAGCGTCTGCTTGCTGACCTCATGGGCGAGCTGCACGCCCACTCGGAGGCCATCGAGGCGAGCTTGCTCGAGCGGCTCAGGGCTCATGGACGGGGTCGTCCCTTGCTCGATGAGCTGCACCGTGAGCACCACCAGATGATGCAGCAGCTCGACCAGCTTGCGAGGCGTCACGGGAAGGACAGCCAAGGATGGCTGAACACCTTCGAGGACGTGAGCTACCTCGTGGATCGGCACCTCTACCGGCACACCCACGAGCTGTTTCCCCTGGCTCGCAATCTCCTCTCCGCAGGGGAGGTGCAGACCGCCACCCAGGCTTTCATGCGCACGAAGATCCGGGCCTTGCGGTCGGGCTCGCGAGGTCTGCCCCGGCAGGGCGCCTCAAGTGGCCTGTTCGGCGCCCTCGCGGTCGGGCTCGCGGCTTCGGCCGTCGCAGCGATCGTGTGGCGCTCCGGGCTTCTGCGGGGCAGGGCGGGCGGCCGCCTCTCGCCCGAACGCACGGACCGGCCGGGAGGGATCGGCAGGGGCAAACCACGAGCCGACTTGGCGGCAGCCTCCGCACCCGGCAACCGCGTAGCCGGGGAAGACCTCCGGCATCGCCAGGACCGGCTTTTGGATGAGGCGCTGGAGGAGACCTTCCCGAGCAGCGACCCCATCTCGCCGCACCAGATCACCAGGTAGCGGACGGCAGGGCGGGCCCGAGGCTGCCCCGTGCGTCTCCGCGCGGTGTCTGCGGGTCGTGCCGGGAGGAGGGGGCGATCCCTCGCACGCTCCAGGGGCACCTGAGGGCTCGCCCCCGGACTGGTCCCCGGCAGCCCACGCGCCGACAATTCCGAGCCGGCCGGCGCTTCCGGCCGGCTCGGCCCCGCACCCTGGATGCGCTCTGGTCCTGTGCCATGAGCCGGCCGATCGCGTGCTGGCGCCGCATCCGCGCCTGCACGCCTTCAGCATCGGGGTTTCCGGACCCGGGCTTGCCAAGGGCGGATCTCGACGGGCGCTCGGAGGTTGGTCAGGCATCGAGTCCGAGATGCCTGCCGTGGGGATGCCGGAGTGGCTCAAGAAATCGGCCCCCGCCGTGGCCTGCCTCCTGGGAGGGGCCGCCGCGGGCGCTGAACTCGTGCGGGAAGCCGCGCCGGTCAACAACTGGGCCGAAATGCGGGCCGCGCTCGCAGGGTGCTGGCACCCCCCACCCGATACGGAGGGGTGGCTGATCGCCTTCCGGTTCGGACTCGACAAGACGGGGAGCCTGCGCGGCAAGCCCCTGGTCACCGCGCGCCGGCTCGCGGGCGATCGCGACGCCGCGAAGCACTTCGAGGACGCGGCTTTCGATGCCCTGTCGCGCTGCTTCCCGATGCGGGTAACGCCGGCCTTCGGAGCGATCCTGGGCGAGAGCCCGATTCGCCTGCGCTTCGCCAACACGCCCGCGACCGCCGCCTACCAGATCAACAGCAACATCACGATCTTCGCCCCCCAGAAGACCGGCGCCACGGCGGAACCACCTTTGCGGTGAGGGGATGCGGTCCAAGGTCGTCCACGTCGGCCTGCATGGGGGACTCGGGATTTTCGGAGGGGACCAGGACGGGCCGAGCCCGTTGGTATCCCGGCGCTCACGTTGCCGGAGGAACGAGGATGACGAAGCTCTTCATTGCGCGGGTGCGCGGGCCAGCCGGCGATCGGCCCCTCGTGACGGTGCGGGCCGCAGCCGAGGGTGAGGCGAAGCTGTTCGTCGAGGCGGCCTATCCGGAGGACGACGTGCTCGACGTCACCGAGCCCGCGGAATGGGTGAGCGACGCGGATACAGGCACGAACGCTGGAGACGTGCGCGAACATCCCGGCGTCGCGTGGCAGCCACCGGCCGCTCGCGCGAACTGAGATCCGGCGCTTCAACAAATATCGGGGCCAACCGTCCGGAGACCGGCCGACGGTGCGTCCGGCCGTTATCACGGGAGAGCGTGACCGCTCGCTCACCCGCAACTGAGCAGCGCCTCGACCATTGATACAACAACAAGCACATCGGAGGAACGCCATGGCCGATCAGAGCGCAGGCCCCGGAACCACGTCATCCTTTGCGAATCAGACGGGCGGCCGCGCCCCGGATCTGCCTGGCCCCGACCTGATGCTGAGCCTGTGGGCTGATTGGATGGAGCAGGTCTCCGGCGCGACGCAGGCCGTTCCGGCCGCCGGGGCCTTCCCACCCCTCCCGCTGTCCGAGGAACAGCTCGCCAAGCGCCTGTCCGACGATCCGCTCCTGCGCTCCATCGATCAGATTTGGAATGCCAATCCGCTGCACGAGGTCGTGCCGGTCGACTGGGCCGGGGTCGCCTGGGCGCTGCGAACGGTCTGGCTGCGCTCGGCGACCAAGCCCGAGACCGCCGCGGCGCTCCTCGACCTCGGTCAGGGCGTCTGGCGCTCCCTGTTCACGGCCTGGGAGGAGGCGGGGCAGTCGTGGCTCGGCCTGGTTGGGGTCGCGCCGACGCCCCCGTCGAGGCGCGATGACAGGCGCTTCTCCGCGCCCGAGTGGCGGGCGAGCCCGACCTACGTCGCCCTCAAGGAACTCTACCTCCTCGCCTCCGACTGGCTCTTGGAGCGCGGCAACCTCGACGAACTTGACCCGGCCGAGCGGCACCGCCTGATCTTCCACCTGCGCCAGTTCGTCGACGCGATGAGCCCGGCGCTCGTGCTGATGGCGAACCCCGTCGCCCTGCGCAAGGCGGTGGAGACGGGCGGCGCCAGCCTCGCCGACGGCGCGCGCAACCTCATGGCCGACCTCGCGGCGGGGCGCCTCAGCATGGTCGACGCCGACGCCTTCGCGCCGGGGCGCAACCTCGCACTCACGCCCGGCAAGGTCGTCCACCGCAACGCGCTGATGGAACTCATCCAGTACGCGCCCGCGACGGAGCAGGTGCACCGCACGCCGCTGCTCATCATTCCGCCCTGGATCAACAAGTACTACATCCTCGACATGCGCCCGAACAACAGCATGGTGAAGTTCCTGGTGTCCCAGGGCTTCACGGTGTTCCTGATCTCGTGGCGGAACCCCGACGCCGCGATGGACGGCATCGGCATCGAGGATTACGTCGATCTGGGCCCGCTGGAGGCGACCGACGTCATCCGCGAGATCACCGGCAGCCGGACCGTGAACGCGATGGGCTACTGCATCGGCGGCGTGCTGCTCACCCTCACGCTCGCGGTGCTGGCGGCCAAGGGCGACGCGCGGTTCTCCTCGGCGAGCTTCATGGTCTCACCGCAGGACTTCTCGCGCATCGGCGACACCGCGGTGTTCATGGATGAGCCGAGCCTCCACCTCGTCGAGCAGCAGATGATGGAGCGTGGCTACCTCGACAGCCGCGCCATGAGCAACATGTTCAACCTGCTGCGCTCCAACGACCTGATCTGGTCGAACGTCGTCAACAACTACCTGCTCGGCAACCAGCCGCCTGCCTTCGACCTCCTGTACTGGAACTCCGACGGCACCCGGATGACGCGGGAGGCGCACAGCTGGTACCTGCGCAACACCTACGTGGAGAACAACCTGATCGTGCCGGGCAAGGTCCGCCTGAAGGGGGAGGCGGTCGACCTCGGGCGGATCCGCCTCGACACCTACGCGGTCGGCTGCGAGAAGGACCACATCGTGCCGTGGGACTCGGCCTGGCGCATCACGCAGCTCTTCGGCGGGCCGGTGCGCTACGTGCTGGCGTCGAGCGGCCACGTCGCGGGCGTCATCAACCCGCCGGGCGGCAAGGGCGAGTACCGGACGGCCGAGGGGCCGGCCGCCACGCCGGAGGAGTGGCGGGCGCGCGCCGCGCGGCACGCCGGCAGCTGGTGGCCGGATTGGTCGGCGTGGCTCGCCGCCCGGTCAGGCGGCGCAGGCGCTCCGCCGCCCGAAGGCAGCGCGCAGCATCCGCCCTTGGAGGACGCCCCCGGCACCTACGTGCTCCAGATGTGAGTCGTTCATCGCGCGGTTGCCGGTTCATGCGGCGGGACCAGCGACCGATGCGGCGGGCTGACGGCGCTGAACGGAAGCTGTGCGCCGGCTTCAGTACCGGTTCAATGCGGCGCGCCCAGACTGCCTTCATCCTTGCACCGGAAGGTCATCCCATGAAGGCCCATCTCGCAGGTCTGGTCGCCGCGGTCCTCGTCCTCGTCCCCGGCGCCGCCTCGGCGCAATGGTACGAGCACGGCCCGCGGCACCATCACCATCATCACTGGAGCCACCATCACCATGGGCACGGCTACGGGCACGGTTACGAGCGCCGCGATCGTCACGGCTACGACCGTCCCGGCCGTTTCGAGCGGGACCACCACCATCACCATTTCGGGCATTGAGGCGAGCGGCCGCCGGGCAATCGCGTCGCCATCGACCTCGGTCCGACGGACGAGGGCGCCCACCGGATCGGGTGGGCGCGAACGCAATCCGGCGACGCGGGCCGAGGGCGGCCGGCGGGAGGTTGGCATGAAGCGATGCGCTGCCCTGGTGCTGGCGACGGCGCTGTCAATCGGGCCGGCCGCAGCCGATCCGGTGGAACTCTCGGCCTTCCGTGATCTGCCGCGGCCAGAGCCGACCGTGCAGGTCGCCTATGGCGAGGCCCCCGCGCAGCAGGTCGACGTTTTCCTGCCGGCTGGCCCTGGCCCGTATCCGGTGGCGGTGCTCATTCACGGCGGCTGCTGGAGCGCCGTCACCGCCGGGCGGGAGCAGATGCGGCACATCGGAGCCGAACTGGCGCGGCGCGGGATTGCCGTCTGGAGCCTCGGCTATCGTCGGGCCGACGAGGCCGGCGGCGGCTATCCCGGCACCTACCGGGACGTCGGAGCGGCTCTCGATCGCCTCGCCGAGGATGCGCCCACCCGCCGGCTGGATCTCTCGCGGGTGGTGCTTGCCGGGCACTCGGCAGGCGGCCATCTCGCGCTGTGGGCTGCCTCGCGCGGCTCCATCCCTGCCACGAGCCCCCTGCACGGGTCACCGCGGTTCGTACCGCGCGCCGTCATCAGCCTGGGCGGGGTGGGCGATCTCGCGACGTTCGCCCGGTTCGTCCCGGTGCTCTGTGGTCCCGGCATCGTCGAGCGGCTCGCCCCGACGGACAAGCTCGCCGAGGTCTCGCCTGCCGCTCTCATGCCGTCCGCCGGGGCGGTCGTCATGGTCAGCGGCGTGCTCGATCGGCTCGTGCCACCCTGGGTCGCCGACGACTATGCCCGCGCCCTCAAGGGCAAGTCCGCGACCGGGCCGAGGCTGGTCAACGTCCCGGATGCCGGGCATTTCGACCTGGTCACGCCGTCCACCCCGGCTTGGCAGGAGGTCCTCGGCCTCATCGAGGCGGCCCTGGAAGCGCGCTGAAGCGGCGACCGAGCGCGCTGCAATCGGGCAGGGCTCTCAGCCTTTGATGGAACGCGCGCGTCTCGGCGATGTCGCCGTAGATGCCGTGCCGGTGTTGAAGCGAGGCGGCGTTGCCGACAAGCACCGGGCGCGAGCCCCTGTCGGCCCGGACGAGCGCGAGCCGGAGAGGCGAAGGAGGGTGGGATGCGGTGGTCCGGGGCGACCGGCGTCGTGCCGCCCGCCATCTCGGCCAGGGCGGCGGCCGTCGCGACGGCGCGCGCGCCGGACGGGATGGGAGCGTCCCGCCTCCTCCCCCGCGACGCCGCCCAGGTCATGGCGGCGCAGGCGGACATGCGTCGCATCCCAGCGACGGACCGGATGCCGAAAAGAGGCTCCGCACCCCCGCATAGGTGCCGCCCGCGTCGCGTCCGAGACCTCGCGTCCACGGCAAGGCGGCTGCGACGGGCGATGGTCCGACCAGGGCAGCGAGGCCTCGTCTTAGCAGGCGGAAGGTCCGCTCCGAACCCGAGCGCCCTTCCTCGCTGACGTCGGTCTCGGCTGGGGCGATGGGCGCCGGCGGACGCCGATCGTGGTCGCGCGCCACGAGCGTGCGCTGGATCTCGGCGATTGTCATGTGATCTTCAATGTGTGTTACGGGTAATTTTTGAGGGATCTCTCAGTGCAAGACCGAAAGACTAAGTCGCCGCTTCACGTCATAGTGATTTGCACGGTATGTTTCGTCGCCGATGTGTCAGGTGCGTCCGCGCGCCCCACCGCGACGCGCTCTGCTCCAACAGCATCGTCAAGCGAGTCCAGCGGGGCCGAAGCGGCGAAGGCAAAGCCCGATCGAGCGAGGATCGAGGCGGCAGCCAGGAAACGTGAGGCGGAAGACAAGAAGCGCGACGAGCGCCTGAACAGGTTGGGCACTTCGATCTGTGTCGGCTGCGGCGGCCCGGCCGTTCCCTTCGATCCCACGGGAGGTGAGCCGCCCCTGAGAGGGGGCGGCAAGCGCCAGTCTCGGTAAGGTCGTCGGAGCCGACGGCCTATCGCGAGAGCAAGCAGCCCGTCGGCTGCTTGCGCCCAACCACCAGGCGGGCGGGTGCCTCCGGACAGAGCGCCGCGCCCAACCCCACAGCATTCATGCTCGGCAACGCCACGCCCGCGCGATGCTCGCCAAGGACGCGTCGGAGCCCCAGAACCGTATGGCGGTTCAGACTGCGATCCTGCCAACCAGACTGGCATGTATATGAGTCAACAACTGACACCGGCGACGACAATCAACTCAGGTCCGCCGCCCACCGTCTACGACAGTGAAGGCCGGCCTGGATCTCTCGTTGATTTCGGCCTTGAGAAGCCGAAGAAAGTGACTCGCTTCATGGGGTAATTCTCTTATAATTTCATCGATCCTGGCACAAATCTCATTGTCGGGCAGGGACTTGGAGGATCTGATCGCCCGAAGAGTGTAATCGAAATGATTACTCATTCTAGACTTCAAGATCAATGCACCATCAGGCGCGAGATCCTGCTTCCAGCTATCCATTGTGTATCCGTTTCAGGCTTGAGGCTCACCGGAGCAGGGGACGTCCTCGTGCGTGCCAAATCACGATATGATGCCGGCCAGCCTCGATCCACTCGAATCCCGCTTCAGCGCGGGAAATAGCTGAAGCCGACGTAACCGACGAGAGCAATGACGATCACCAGGAGGGCAATCCCCAGCAATGCAGGACGCACAGTGTTGGTTGTTCTCTCGGGCTTATCGCTGGGCAAGTCCATGGCAGATCCTTGTTGTGCTTGACTGAAATCGACCAAGCGCTTTCCACGGCTCCTTGTTCCCAGGCTCGATTTGGTCGAGATGCCGCATTATGCGACGCGCCCTCGGCCATAACGGTCCGATGCCGCTGCCTGTCCGTGCGGCGTGCCCCGCCTGACACAGAGCGCGGCCGCATTCGCGTTCGAAGTTCGGCACCGTGCGCGGCGTTTTGCGTCCACCGCCAAGGCGCAAGGCCGCCGCCACAATCGTTCAGCGATGCCGCGTCGCTGAGAGCATGGCAGGTGCCCGTATCCTGGGTCTGCCCGCAAGGCTCTCACCATCCCGTACCGGCGAGGCGTCAGCTCCCGGCGCGCAACGCCCCATCTGGGTGGGCGCTCTTGTCTGGTGGGCGCTCTTGCCTGATGGGGCGCTCTTGGGGCGTATCCGTGGCGGCAGGGACAGGAGATCCGGATCAGGTGGCGGGTCCATCGGGGGCGCCTCAGGGCCGCACGAAGACGAGGCCGCGCGACTGCCCCGCCGCCTCGCGCAAAAACGCCGCGATCGTTGCCGCGATCTTCTCGCCGCCCCTGACCGAGGGCTCGATCGGATTGGCGAAATCCGCATCCTCGTCGCAGAGTACCCGCAGATCGAGGAGCGCGAGGCCCCGCGCGGCGGCCTCGCGCGTCACCGCGTCGTTGAGGACCGCCAGTGCCGTCGCGGCGACGCGCCGCCGGGCGGGGTCGGGATAGCGCGGCTCGTAGATGGTGCAGATCGCGGTCGGGCGCCCGTGCGCCAGCACGGCGTCCAGCATCGCCCGGTAATCCGCCCGGAAGCGGTCCTGCGCGGTGGCGAGAGCATCGAGCACCTCCGTCACCGATCGCGCCGGGCCGTCGAGCACGCCGGATGCCCGCAGGGCGTCGTTGCCGCCCGCGCTGACCACGAGATGGGTGGCCTCCGCCGGCAATCGCGCGAGCTGGCGCGGCACGTCCGTCAGCACCGCCCCGTCGACGGCCAGCAGCGTCGCGTGGCCGCCCGGCAGCAGGGGGCGCAGCTGGCGGACCACGTCGGGGCCGCCGCGCACGTAGGCGCCGTTGTCGAAGACGGAATCACCGAGCAGAACCGCGTGCGTCATGGGCCTCTCGTGGGTCGGGTGCGGCCACGCTCCCCGTGCGAGGAGGAGGGCGGGCAGCGCCAGGATCTCGCGCCGGCACGGCATCACCCGATCGGGAAACCGGTCGGCGCGGTCGCCACCCGCTCCGGCTCCCCGTGACGCCGCCAGTGCGTGGCCTCGGGCAGCCGCGCGATCCGGCCCTGCTCGCGCCGTTCCAGGCAGGCGGTGACCAGGGACAGATCGGGATCGGGCCAAGCGTCCATGACGGCTCCCGCTGCTGGGAGGGGCAACGCGCCCCGCCGCCCGGGGATCCGGCGACGGGCCGGGCGCGTTGCCGGGGCGATGCAGCTCCATCTCGATTGCGACGGCGTGCTGGCGGATTTCGATGAGGGCGCGGCGCGGGTGCTCGGCTGCCCACCGCGCGAGTATCAGCGCCGCCACGGCCTCGCCCGGTTCTGGGCGGCGCTCGCCCGCGCCCCCGACTTCTACGGCCGCCTCCCGCTCCTGCCGGATGCCGAGACGCTGTTCCGCGCCGTACGGGCGCTCGACCCGATCATCCTGACCGGCTGCCCGCGCGGGAACTGGGCGCAGGCGCAGAAGGAGCGCTGGGCCGCCAAGCACTTCCCCGGCACGCGCCTCATCACCTGCATGGCGGTCGACAAGCGTCGCCATTGCCGCCCGGGCGACGTGCTGATCGACGACACGCCCATGCATCGGCACCTCTGGGAGAGGGCGGGCGGCACGTTCATCCTGCACCGGTCCGCCCGCCGCTCGCTGGAGTTGCTGGCAGCTCTCCTGCCGGACGGCCTCCCCCCGGACGACGGGGATCGTGCAGCGTGAACGCCGCGTCGGGCACGACCGTGCCGCCGCCCGCGGCGAAGATCTCCGCGACCGCCAGCGCGGTCTGCGTTCGGACTGCGTCGAGAGGGCCGGGGAGGACCCCCACCGGACATGCGAGGTGCGGTCCCTCCGCCGCGGTCCCTCGCAGCAGGGCCGCATCGGCGATGTCGCGCCGGAACGCGGCACGCCGGGCTTGCCGCGGTGTGGCACGGGGGTGAGCAGGCGGGCGTGCATGCGGAAGGAGATCAGGCCTCGGAAACCCTCGATCTGGTTCGAGGTTGCCCGGCGAGCCGCCCGCGGGCTCCCCGGTGTCGCGGAGCAGGAGACTGCGGACGGACCCGTCTTCCGGGTCGGCCGGCGGCGGCTCGCGTGGCTCGCGGCGGACGGCGTATCGCTGGTGGTGCCGATCGGGGAGGACGAACGCGAGATGCTGGTCGCCGCCGAGCCCCGAACGTTCGCGGCCGCGGGCCACGCGAATGGGCGCCCGCTGATGCGGGTCCACTTGGCCTATGTGGACGCGGGCAGCCTCGCGCGCCTGCTCGCGCAGGCCTGCCGGGATCTCGCCTTGCGGCGGGTCAAGCGATCGCGGGCCAGCACGGCGTCGTAGGGGTTCCGCGTCCCGGGCCCGGCGGCGCCGGCAGGGAGGGCCCGGCACCGTCTGTGCCATCCCGTGCCGGACCGCCTTGAGCCGTCAGGACTTCCCGACGAGCGGGCAGCCCCCCTGGCTCATGGGTTTGAAGGCCTGATCACCGGGGATCGTCGCGAGCTTGTTGTAGAGATCCCACGGCCCTTTCGAGTCGCCCGGAGCCTTGACCTCGAATAAGTACATGTCGTGGATCTTGCGGCCGTCCGCCCGGATGGAGCCCTTGCCGAACAGCGGGTCATCGGTCGGATTGGCCTTCATCCATTCCATAACGACCTTCGCGTCCTTCGACTTCGTCGCCGCAACCGCTTTCAAGTAATGCAGCAGCCCCGCATACACTCCGGCTTGGTTCATGGTCGGCATGTTGCCGTTCGCGCGTTTCGCGAAGCGTTCCGAGAACGCCCGGGTGCCCGCGTTCAGGTCCCAATAGAAGGATTCCGTGAGCACCAAGCCTTGCGCGGTCTCAAGCCCGAGCGCCTTGGCATCGAGCACGTAGAAGAGCAGCGCCGCGAGCTTCTGCCCGCCCTGTGTGATGCCGAATTCGCGCGCCTGCTTAACGGCATTGATCGTGTCGCCGCCCGCATTCGCGAGCCCGATCACCTTGGCGCCGGAACCCTGCGCCTGAAGCAGGAAGGACGAGAAGTCGCTGGCTGGAAACGGCACCTTGGCGGAGCCGACGACCTTGCCACCGTTCCGCGTGACGACGGCGGCGGTCTCGTTCTGGAGCGATTGGCCGAAAGCGTAATCTGCCGTCAGGAAGAACCAAGTATCACCGCCGCGCTTGATCATGGCACTGCCGGTGCCGTTCGCGAGGGCGTAGGTGTCATAGGTCCAATGCACGGTGTTGGGAGAGCACTGCGCCCCGGTCAGGTCGGTGCTGCCGGCACCCGAGTCGATGAAAATCTTGTTTTTCTCACGCGTGATCTGGCTGACTGCGAGCGCTACCGACGATGTCGGCACGTCCAGGATCGCATCGACGCCTTCCCTGTCATACCATTGCCGTGCGATGCCGGCGCCGATATCCGGCTTGTTCTGGTGGTCGGCGGATACGATGTCGACGCGCACATCCTTACTGATGGCGGCGAAATCCTCGGCGGCAAGCTGCGCTGCAACGACGGAGCCTTTGCCGCCGATGTCCGAATAGACGCCAGACATGTCGTTCAGGACGCCGACCTTGACGCTGGTCTGCGCCAAGCCGGGTACCACCGATAGCGCCAGACATCCGGCGGACAGCAGCAATCGCTTCAGGTTCATTGATGTTGCCTCCCGACATACGCTTGTTCTCGGGGCAGAAGGTACCACCCAGCCGACATCGTCAAGCTCGACGATTGCGGCGGCCGCTCGGGTCGGCCTCGTTGCGGCCCTCCGCTCCTGGGCGGCACCTCGCTGGTCCGGCGTACCCGCCCCCGAACCCATCTCCTCGATGATCCGGCAGACCGGGCGGATGTGTCGGGCGGCGGGTTCGGCGCTCCACGCGTTGCTCCGGCCGCCCTGACGGGTGCCCCTTGGCGACACCCCGACTGCCGCGGCGGCGCTCTCCTCGGGAGAGGCCGGCGTGCCCCTGTGATAGATGATTATGCCGGTGACGGGAGGTGTGACATGGACATGGAGCTTTCGGGCTTGCGCGTGCTGGTGACGGCTGGCGCGAACGGCATAGGGCTGGAGATTGCCAAGGCCTTCCATGAGGAGGGTGCGCGCGTTCACGTCTGCGATGTCGACGATGCCGCTCTTGCGGAACTCGGCTCCATGCATCCCGGGCTGTCGTGGACCCGGGCCGACGTGACGGATCGAGCGGATGTGGCGCGCCTCTTCGACGAAGCCGGTTCGGCGCTCGGCGGCCTCGACGTTCTCGTCAACAATGCCGGCATCGCGGGCCCCACCGGAACGGTCGAGGAGATCAATCCGGAGGATTGGGACCGCTGTCTGGCCGTTTGTCTGACGGGGCAATTCAACTGCGTTCGTCTCGCGGTGCCGGCTCTCAAAGCGAGTGCCAATGGATCCATCATCAACGTGTCGTCGGTCGCCGGGCGTTTCGGTTTCGCGATGCGCACGCCCTACGCGAGCGCGAAATGGGGTGTGATCGGCTTCACGAAATCGCTGGCGAGGGAACTCGGCGAGTTCGGCGTTCGCGTGAATGCCGTGCTCCCGGGGATCGTATCCGGCGACCGTCAGCGCCGCGTACTTGAGGCGAAGGCGCAGCAACTGGGAACCACCTTTGCCGATATGGAGCGACGCGCCTTCGCGAATGCTTCGATCAAGGAATACGTCACCGCGCGCCAGATTGCGGATCAGATCCTTTTTCTGGCCTCACCCCGCGGACGCACGATCTCCGGCCAAGCCATCTCCATCGATGGTGATCTCCAGATGTTGGCTTGATCGACCGATGGCGGCCATCGCCCAGCGACACATCGCGCTGAATCCGCTGCGCAAGGACGTGACCGCGGCCTAGGATTCGCTCCCGGGGGCCGTCGGCAGGCGATGGACGGCACCCCGATGTGCCGCCGACGCGGCACATCGCATCGCTCCGCGAACCCGCTGGCACCGGGGGACTTGTCAGCCTGCCATCAGCGATAGGAGGCGTGCATGGCCGAGACGAAGAAGCCCCTCAATCCCATGGAGCGGGAGGAGAACATCGGCATCAAGGACGGCAGCAGCCACGCCGACGAGGCCGTCACGAGCAGCCGGCACGGGACGCCGGGGCAGCAGGACGCCAAGCGGCCTGACGAGCAACGGCAGCCCACGGGAGACGGGTCCGGCAAGGCTTAGAGCATTTTCCGACGAAGTGGATCCCGGTTCGTCGCAGAAAATGCGGTAAAATCAAAGACCTGGAGCGGCGCCTGATTGCAACGTGATCGGGCACCGCCCTAGCCGGCGACCGTGGCACGGTCGGTGCGGCGAGAGGTGTCACTCTCTGCCGCCCCGGCAGCTCTCCTGGCTTGGTGAGGCTTGCCGGGAGGTCCGGCGGCGGCGGTCCCCTCCAGCACGCGCTCCGACAGCCCTCAAGCCTGGCGCGGCCGCGCTCCTGTGCCGAGGACCGATGCCCCCGGAACTTGGCTTCGAGACGCGCAATCTCACAGGATCAGGCTGAACGTACCTGCGCCTCGCCGCCGGAGGCCGAGATGGTCGATCGCCCCCGCATCCCCCGGTCGACGGCTGCATCCCTCCGGGGAGGACGGCATCCATCAGGGATCGTTGCCCTGTTGCGCGGGCCGTTCGTCGGCGGCTGCCGCGTTGCGCGGTGCTTCCTCCGCTTGGCTGCCACCATCCCGCCCGTGGCCGGGGGCGCTTCCGATGGGGAGCGTGCCGTCCGCCCTGCGGTCGGTGCCGCCAATGCGGGCCGCGTTGCTCGTCAATCCGTGTTCGATGTCGGCTCCCTGGATGGCTGTGATGTTCTCCAACCGTCGATTGGTCCCACCTCCACCTTCCGCTTCTCCGAGATCGCCTGCGCGTTCGCTCCCGCGGGCGACCGGCATCGGCTCCGGGCGCCTCGTGGGGGACAGCGCCCAGGCCTCCTCCGGGACGCGCTGGCGAATGGAATACAGCATCAGCCCGGGCAGCCCGCAGGCGAGAATGAGGAAGAGTATGAAACCCATTGCCGTCACCACCTGATCGACTGCCCGAATCCTCGACGACAACCGATCGGAGCGGCACTGCGTTCCGAGGCTTCAATCGGAGCGAGCAAGAAACCGTGAAGCAGCACTATGAATTACCCGTATCGACACATTCTTTTGCAATTTTACAATGAACGGAATGCGCATGGCCGGGCCGCTCCGCATCGGTCATTTGACGTACATTCTGGCTCGAAGATTGGGACAAGGAACGAAAAGAGCCCGCTCAGCCGAAGCTGGCGGGCTCAGTTTCTCTCTGCGACGGGTCTCATCGCAGAGCCAAGGCTGCCGTTTGCTTGTGGCGAAAAGAAGCCCGCCGCGGCGGTGCCGGGCGGGTCGGAGGTCGTGCTCGACTGCCTTCAGGGAGGAAGACAGACTATGGGTGTGTCTCATGGACTAATTACAATCTGAAAGTGCATTTTTGGATGCGGCCTAGCCGCGGTGGAACTGGGCGGCCGGTGGGGGGGGGCGGCCGCCGAGGCGTCCCAGCGCGTCCTGCTCGCCTCCGGGATCTGCGGCGAGAAGGCGATGCGGTTGGCATGGAGGTGCAAGAGCGTGAGAGCGCAAAGCCCTGCCAGGACGATGCCGGGCGGGTTTGACGTCACGTCTCGAGCCGACACCGGGATGCTTGGCCTCAGAGCGCTTCGCAGCAGCCGGTGGCGTCTTCCGAAGAGCCTCCCAAGAGACGGCGCGACATGGGGAAGGGGCGGCTTTGCCAGGAACCCGAGCCAAGCTCTCAACGTGGCGGTCAGCTCCCTCACGGCCGCCGCCGTCGCCGGTGCGCTCGGGCAGAGCCTGCATGCGGTTCTGGCGGTCTTCGGAGCCTGGGCGATCGTCTCCGGCCTGCTGCAGCTTGCGACCGGTGTGCGTCGCTGGAAGGCAGGCGCCCAATGGGCGATGGTCCTGAGCGGGGCGCAGCCGGCGCTCGCCGGAGCCCACTTCCTCCAGAGGGCCGGCGGTGCCCCCACGGTCGGGATCGCCGATGTCACCCCCTACGCCGCATTCGGTGCCTTCGACGTCCTGGTCTCGGCCGTTTGGATGACGGTTGCGCTGGCGCGGAGTGCCTCCGTGCAGCGCGCCACCTGACGCCCCAGTGCGAAGCAGCGGACGCCGAATGCCCGGCGGAGCGGATGCGGGCTGCCAATTCCTTCGATCCGTGGGAGATCCGGCTCCAGCACGGTGCGCCGGGTGGGGAAGAGCGGGATCACGGGCAGTCTCCCTGGGCGACCGGGCCGGCCGCGACGGCTCCGCGGACGGTCCGCCGGGTGGGCCGCGGCAAAGCGCAGCGCTTGCGGCGCACGGCGGGGCGCGAAGCCCCGGGCGAGGCGGCAGGTCTGGAGGTCAAGCCGACCATCCTCGTGAGAGGGGGGCGTGAGCCGCTCACCTGCCATCACAGCCGTGTGGACAGGGGAGTGTGCCATTCCGACTTGGCTCAGGTGGGACATTCCAACTTTGCGCCTACAGCCAGGATTCGCATAAGCAACATTATGGAATGCAGCCGACCTGCGGCGCTCGTGCGCAAGTGTCAGGTCCGAGCGGCCTTGAGCGATGATCGAGATGGGCAGGCCCCCTCGCCGTGCGGAGCCGGGGCTCAAGCGCCTGCCCCGCTGCCCATGGATCGCGCTTTGTCGGCCAGATCCTCGCAAGATCCCGTTGCCCGGGAACGCCACCAGCCCGAAACGCTGGCTGGCTTTGACGGGGAGCCGCTACCTGCGCGTCCGGGAGAGGCGCGGTCGCCAGATGCCGAACACGACGTTGAACGTCGCGACTGCGAGCAGCACCCACAACGTGCTCCGCTCAGCCCAGAGCGATCCGGCGAGCGTCGCTGGATCAACGTGGCCCGCCAGCGCACCAGCGCTGTGATCGGCCTCCCGCTGCATCGGCCCCTGGACGCCCACGAACCCGTACTCGAACATCAGGATGCCGCTGGCGAGCTTCACCCAAGCCCAGCCCGCATCGTGGAAGGCGCGGTTCAGCGCAATCGCTAACAGGCCGGCCACCAGCGTAAGTGCGAGCGACGGGAGGAAGATCCACGTGGCGACGGCGGCCATCGCTCGGCGCATGAGTGCGTAGCCGGCCAGAGCGGTTGGCGGGGGAGTGACACTCAACAGCACGACGAGGGACGCCATCGCGCCCATCAGGCCGATGGCCCCCATCGTGTGAAGAAACTTCATCAAGCGTCGCAATGTCTTGCCATCGGCCCCGCAGCAGCGGGCTGACAGCCTACGGGAGCCGGCGCGCAAGCAGGATTCAAATTCTCGTGCCAATTCTCGTGCCAAGGACGAAGCCCTCCCGGCGTGCCGGTTTCGACGCTCACTTCCGGCCCGACCCGGGCTCTCCGCCCGCGCTGATCCTCACCAGCGCTGTTGATCGAGGCTGACCCGCTCATCCCAGCCGCGTGGCATCTCGGCGGTGGATCGGGCCGCGCCCGAGGAACGTTCATGCTCCCGGACCCCGGGGCGGCGGAAGCGTGTGTGCACATGGCAAGTCTGAGGCAGAGGCTGCAGGAGCTTTACGAGGGCGACAGCGACCGCGCTCACCGATTCCGTTACGGCCTGCTCGCCTTCGATCTGGCCACCCTTCTGTTCATCGTCCTGTCCTCCTTCATGCCCCGTCAGCCGATGGTCGAGGGTGTCGACGTCCTGATCGGTATCGCAGTGGCTGCCGACTTCCTCTCGCGGCTGGCGATCTGCCCACGGCCGGCGCGAGAGTTCCTGCGGCCGACGACTTGGGCGGATCTGGCGGCGATCGCCTCGTTCCTGGCCCCCATCGTCGGCGAAGGCGCGGGCTTCCTGCGCATCCTGCGCACCCTGCGGCTGCTGCGGACCTACCAGCTCCTCGACCGGCTGCGAGCGGACTTTCCGTTCTTCCGCCGCAACGAGGAGGTGATCATCGCAGTGGTGAACCTCGTGGTGTTCATCTTCCTCATGACGAGTATCGTCTACGCGACCCAGCACCACTCCAACCCGAACATCGGCAACTACGTCGATGCGCTGTACTTCACCGTGACCTCGCTGACGACGACGGGCTACGGCGACGTGACCCTGCAGGGGACGGGAGGGCGTCTGATCTCGGTCGTGGTGATGATCTGCGGCGTCACGCTGTTCCTGCGCCTCGCCCAAGTCCTGTTCCGGCCCTACAAGGTACGCTTCCAGTGCCCGACCTGCGGCCTGCAGCGGCACGAGCCGGATGCGGTGCACTGCAAGGCCTGCGGCACCCTGCTCAACATTCCCGACGAAGGCTCGGATTGAGCCGGATCGGCGCCGGTGCCGGGTGCGCGCCGCATCGGATGACGATCCAGAGCGGCGCCCCGAGCACGGCGCAATCGGGCGCTGCTCCAGGCTTTTGATTCTAAGGCATTTTCTGCGACGAACCGGTATCCGCTTCGTCGGACAAGGCTCTATCCTCGGGCGCCCGGCCGCCCTCGTAGACCGAGCTCGAGGTCGTCGGAGACGGCTGAGCGATGCGCAGGACCCATCCCGGACCGGCGAGCGCTGTTCGTGCCGGAATGCGGCTTGCGGAAGCGGCATGGCCGGCGCTCGATGGCCGGCTTCCGTCTTCAGCGTGAGGACAAGGGAGTTGAGGCTCATGGCCGGTGACCCGTGAACACCGGTTGCGCCACGCCCCTCAGCCCCAGACGCCGCCTCTTTGAGGAGCGGTCCCGGCGTTCTCGGCAGGAGCGGCAGCCGATGGCCGTCCCGACGACCCTGCTGGTTCGGCCTCAGCCGGGCCTGCATTGGCTGGTTGAGTGATCAATCGAGACCGGCGCCCGAAGGTCACGTAGTCCCACATCCAGCTGAATGCGACGGCAATGCGGTTGCGCAGACCTATCAGAAAGTACACATGCGCGACGCCCCAGAAGAGCCATCCCAGGAAGCCTCTCAGGGTCAGCCAGCGCAGCTTGACCACCGCCGCCTTTCGGCCGATGGTCGCAAGATCCCCGTGATGCCGATACTGAAAAGGTCCCGGAGCACGGTCACCCATGACGCGGGCTGCGATCACAGAAGCGGCGTAGCGGCCCATCTGCTTGGCGGCCGGTGCTATCCCCGGAACGGATTTTCCATCTGCGTCCGCAACTGCGGCTGTGTCGCCGATGACGAAGATCTCGGGAAAGCCTGGGACGGACAGATCGGGCAACACCTTGACGCGACCGGCCCGGTCACGGTCTGCGCCGAGCCAATCGGCAGCAGCCGAGGCCGCAACGCCGGCTGCCCACACGATCGCCCCGGCCCGGATCACGTGATCGCCGATGGAGACACCCTCCGGGCCGATGGCCGATACCGCCCGGCCAGTGAGAACTTCGACACCGCGCCGTTCCAACGCATCTTTGGCATACCGACTGAGGTCTTCCGGGAACGCAGCAAGGATGCGCGGGCCTGCCTCGACCAGGAGCACGCGCGCTCGCGCCGGGTCGATGTTGCGAAAGTCGTGCGGCAGGGCGTCACGGGCCATGTCCGCGATCGCTCCCGCCATCTCGACCCCGGTCGGGCCGCCACCGACGATCACGAACGTGGTGAGGGCCTCCCGACGCTGGGCGTCAATCTCCAGCTCGGCATGCTCGAACGCGATCAGAATGCGGCGCCTGATCTCGGTGGCATCCTCGATCCGCTTCAACCCCGGGGCATAAGGCGCCCATTCTTCATGGCCAAAGTACGCGTGAGTGGCTCCGGTCGCGACGATCAGCTGATCGTAGGGAAACGAGCCGCCATCAGCGGTCACCACGCGGCGCTCGGTGTCGATCCCGTCGACATTCGTCATCAGCACACGGACGTTTCGCTGACCTGAGAGGATCCCCCGGATCGGCCATGCGACGTCTGCCGGCGTCAGAGCAGCTGTCGCGACTTGGTAAAGCAGCGGTTGGAAGCAGTGATGGTTCTGCCGATCGAGGAGCGTAATCGCGACAGGGACGCGTTCCAGCCCCTTGGCGGCCTCCAGGCCGGCGAAGCCCCCGCCGAGGATGATGACGCGACAGGCATCGGCCATGAGCGATCCCGATCCAATGCGGGCCAACGGGTGCTCTCTAGTCTGGTTCCAGATGCCAGGGTCCATCGTTCGCAAGCCGACACTCCAATGAACGGATCATGCCGAGTTCCTTGAAGGGCCGCGCTTCAAGCGAGATAACATGGGTTGGGGCCTGTCGTTCCGATGTGTTTGTACTGTCCCCGGTCAATGATTGTACAAGGTCGACATGGACGAACTGGTTCACGCTGGGCTTTGAGCGCGCTCCGGTGGGTGGCGGCGGGAACAGCACGACCGGAGCAAGGCCGAACGTCCACGGGAAGAGTTCCCCAGGGCGCGACGCCGCCGCTTCGGTGCGGGCGAAGCCGCCGGGACGGAACGACGGAGGCTCCTGCCGATCCTGCTGCGCGGTGGAACGGTCGAGGCCGGCGGAGCCGCAGCGGCCGGCAACCCAGCCGACGACGCGGGCCGCCACGCTTTGGATGCCGATCCACCCGTCGCAGCCGTCAGCATGGACGCGCGACCCTCACGAGGACGGCTCCGCATCCGGAGCCGCCACCAGACCGGCCCCGGCCGCGATCCAGACCAAGTGGGCATCGGTGCGTGCGCCGAGCTTCGCCTTGATCAGAGACTGGGTGTTGTGGATGGTCTTGCGGCTGAGGCAGAGGGCCTCGGCGATCGCCCCGGCTGACGCGCCGGCCGCCGTGAGAGCCAGGATCTCCACCTCGCGCGGGGAGAGTCCGTCGAGGGCCGAGCGCCCGCCCGAGGCCTGCGCTTCGGCGAGGGCGCGCGCGATGTCGGCGCTCATCGCCCGCGCGCCGTGCAGCACCGCCGCGACCGCCTCGATCAGCTCACGCGGCGGGCTCGCCTTGGTGACGTAGCCGGACGCCCCCGCCGCGAAGGCCTTCGCGGCCACCGCCGCGCTCTCGCGCATCGTGAACACGAGAATGCGGGCCTGCCGGTCCCATTGCCGGATGTGCCGGATCGCCTCGATGCCGCCCGGCCCCGGCAAGGACAGGTCCAGAATCACCAGGCTGGGCGCGTGCAGCTTGTAGAGGCGGTAAGCCTCCGCGGCGCTGTCGGCCTCCGCCACGACGCTGAGGCCGGGCTGGCGCTCCAGCAGGCGGCGGTAGCCCTCGCGCACCACCGGGTGATCGTCGACGAGCAGGATCGTGGCGCTCACGGCATCCCCCGGGCGGGTGCCGGGATCACTGCGCAGGCCCGCAATCCGCTCCCCGTGCCGGCGAGGCTCAGGGAGCCGCCAAGGGCGGCGAGGCGTTCGCGCACGCCGAGGAGGCCGCGCCCGGGCGATGTGCAGGCGCGCCCGGCATCACCGCCTCCATCGTCGTCCACGACGAGCGTGACGCCGCCCCCGGCTCCCGCCGCGCGGCGCACCCGTACGAAGACCCGGCCCGGCCGCCCGTGGCGGACGGCGTTGGTGAGGAATTCCTGAGCGATCCGATAGAGGCTCACCGCGGTCGCGGGCGGCAGGTCGGTGAGGTCGCCGGCCACATCGATGTGGAATTCCGTCGGGCGGCCCTTCGCGGTCCAGCCCGCCACGAGCGCCCGCAGGCTGCCCTCCAGGCCGAGATCCTCGATCTCCGGCGGCTCCAAGCGCGCGAGGGCGCCGCGCAGGGTTTCCATCATCCGGGCGGCGTTGCGGCCGATGGCGAGCGCATCGGCGCGCAGGTCCGGCCGCTCGTCCGCCCCCGCGGCCACCGCGTCCGCCAGCGCTCCCGTGGCGGTGAGGCACTGCCCGAACTCATCGTGCAGGTCCCGGGCGAGCGCGCGGCGCTCCTCCTCCTGCACCTGGAACAGCTGCAGCGTGAGGGCGCGGCGCTCCGCCTCCGTGCGCGCCAGCCGCTCGGCCATGGCGTTGAAGGCGGCAGCGATGCGGTCGAACTCGCCGATCCGGAAGGCCGGCAGCCGGGCGCCCGCGCGGCCGGCCTCCAGCGCCCGCAGGCCCTCCACGATCCGCCCCGCCGGGGCGAGGAGCCGGCTCGCCGCGAGGCCGATGAGGAGCATCATCGCCCCGGCCAGCCCGGCCGCCGTGCCGGCGAGGGTGCGGACCTGCCGCCACGCCCGCGCGGCCGAAGCGTCGGGCTCGGGCCACGCCATCACGGTGCCGATTTTCCGCCCCCGATAGGCGATGGCGCGCGCGGAGGTGGCGCCCACGCCGGCCGGAAAGGCAGCGCGAAACCAGGCCGGCGCCTCGTCGCCCCCCTCCCAGCCGCCGCAGACGCGCCGGGGCGCCTCGGCCGCGAGGGCGATCTCCGCGCAGATGCCCGGCAGCAGGCTCAGAATCGCAGGCGCCGCCCCTTCCGCGGGGTGCGCCACAGGAGAGGCGCCCGCGCTGCCGAGCCCGGGCTGCCGCCCGAGCTGCCCGGCGATCCTCGCGGCGGAGGTCTCGACATCGGCGTGCAGGCCCTGCCGGACCTCGACCGCGATCCAGGCGATCCCGCCCGCCAGGCAGAGCAGCGCGGCGAGCAGGACGTGGCAGGCGAGGCGCGTCGGGAGGCTCATGGGCAGGCTCATGCGCAGGGGCGCAGCTTCGTGGCGGGACATCCGCATCTTGGCCCTGCACACCGCCGCTTCCGCAAGCCATGCCGCTGCGGGTCGGGAAGAATGCCCGGCTGCCCGCGGGACGGCGTCCCTGGCGCATCGAGTCCCGACCCGGAATGCTCGCGATCTCCGTACCCATCGAGAGATTTGCCATGTCTCCCATGCCGTCGCGTCGCGCGCTCCTCGCCGGCACCGCCGCCCTCGCGCTCGCACCGCGGGCCCGCGCCGGAGACGACGCTCCCTTGCGCATCGGCTCCTTCACGGTGAAGCGGCTGCAGGATGGACTCTTCCCCCTTGAACCCCGGATGATCCCGGGCGCCGAGAGTGAGGAAGGGCGGGTGCTGCTGGCGCGTGCCGGCCTTCCTCCGGCCGGCCCTTCGGCCGAGCCCGTCAACGCCTTCCTGGTCCGCCAGCAGGACCGGGCATGGCTGCTCGACGCGGGCTGCGGCACGGTGTTCGGGCCGGGCTTCGACCGGGTGGCCGGCGCGCTCGCCACGGAGGGCATTGATCCGGCGCGCATCGAGGCGGTGTGGCTCACCCACCTGCATGCCGACCATGCGGGCGGGCTCCTGACGCCGGAGGGCCGTGCCCGCTTTCCCGCCGCCGAACTCGTCCTGCAGGAGGCCGAGGCCGCCTACTGGGGCGATCCCGCCTCACGGGCGCGGGCACCCGCCGAGATGGCGCTGTTCTTCGACACGGCTCAGGCTGTCCTCGCAGCCTATGCGGATCGGTTGCGTCGGGTGCGCGGCGAAGCCGTCCTCGCACCGGGCGCGGCCTTCCTGCCACTGCCCGGCCATACGCCGGGCCACGCAGGCGTGACGCTGGAGGACGGGACCGATCGCCTCCTGATCTGGGGCGATGTGGTCCATTCCCGCATCCTGCAGTTCCCGCATCCCGACTGGACCGTGATCTGGGACGCCGACAAGGCTCAAGCGGAGGCCACGCGACGAGGCATCTTCGACCGCGCCGCGGCCGAGGGGCTGACCGTGGCCGGGATGCATCTGGCCGCCCGCGGCCGGGTGGAGAGACGGGGCGGCGGTTACGCCTTCACGGTCTGATCGCCCCCTGCTCTGCGCTGGAGACGGCAGACCCTGCGCCCGCCCGGCCTTGCCACGCGGACGCTTCCTCGTCGGACGCCGCGCAGCCGGCCGGAAGGGGGGTAACGACTGGCGGGGCCCCCAGCCTCCGCCAATGAGATCACGGGATTGGTGCTTACCAGCGCCCGCCCGCCACGGAGTGCAGACTCCGCTCGACGGCAGCGAGCGCGCTGGCTTCAGCCTTGGCTTCAGTCGGGTGTGGACGATCGGAGCGCTCGACGAGCTTGCCATTCTTGCGGATGGCCCACTGGAATTGCCCGGCCGGCTTGGCGATGGGCGAGATCTCGATCGTGTAGGGAGTGAACGTGCTATCTTGCATAGGCCCTATATGGGAGCTGAGGCGGCCATTGTCATCCGGACGTTCGATCGCATCATCCTGAGCGAGAGCGGCCCCCGATCACGGTGCAATCGGACGCTGCTCTAGGCCTTTGATTTCGCGGCAGTTTCTGCGACGATCCGGTATCCGCTTCGTCGGAACATGCTCGAGATGCGGCAGGATTGTGGCTGGGCCGGCGCGCGGCGGCGCTGAACATGCCGGTCGAACGGTCAAGCCCGACGCGGTCGATCCCTGGGCTTGGCTGGCCGACGTGCTGGCCCGACCGCGTGCTCACCCTGCCCGGCGGATCGACGAGGTCCTGCCCTTGGACTGGACGTCTCCCCAGCCGTGGCCGTCACCAGATTCCGGAATCCTGGTGTTCTTCTCATAAAAAACTCGACCCACGGAGTGTTCACGGTGAGAGCTTATCTTTCATGATCCGCGGGTTAATGAACTCTCTGCGACCGCTGTTAATGAACTCTCTGCGACCGCTTATACATGGCGGTTGCGTCAGCATGGCGGTTGCGTCAGGTGTTTTCAAACGCGGCGACTCCCTTCTTGATGAGCTTGCCGGCAGCCTTGGCGCCAACGCGCTGCTTCACCCTGAATTCCTTCCCGTGCAGCTTGTTGTAGCGCTCGAAGAACTCCTCGATCCTGGTAAGCAGACCGGCGTCGAGATCGTCGAGATCGTGCGCCTTCTCGTAGGCGTGCGCGTGGATCGGCACCGTGATCAGCCGATCGTTTCGCTCCCACTCTCCGTCCTGCTCGCGTTCCTCCGCCTCGATCGCAGCCACAAGGCGCACGGTCACTTTCGTGCCCACCGAGAGCGTCTCGTCCAGCAAAACGATGGCGTCGAGCGGATCGCCGTCGTCGCCGCGTGTCGAGGGCACGAAGCCGAAGTCGACCGGAAAGGTCATGCCCTTGGGCAGTACGAATTTCAGCGTGAAGGTTCCAATCTCCGGATCGTAGGCGTACTTGCTGCGACTATCCTTCGGCGTCTCGATGATGACGGTGAGATCGCCCGAATCGTTGTCATACGTTCTGATGCGGTCCAGAGAGCGGCGGTTCTTCGACATGGCACCTCCAGATGTCGACGGATCGTGATACCATCGATCGCGCGTCGCACGGTACACTACGCTCTCAGCGGCCGCTCATCACGACTCATTCCACGGCGATCTCACGGGGCCGGCTCAACGGGGAAATGTGTCAGTCCGAGGTGGCTCAAGTCGGAGGTTTCAGCTTCGCGCCTATAGTCGGGATTCGAGGCCGCGGACTCTCGCCTCTTCCCCCTCGCCGGCCCTGCTGCCGAGATCCGTCAGGGCGATCCGCGTCATCGCAGCCGCCATATGCGGACGGGGGCTCAAGCCGAGGGATGAGCCCGGTGAGGCGAGCCGACAGCCTCGGCATCAGCCGCTACTGACGGGGAACACCATCCCTTCACCGGCCTCACTCCCTGCGTCGCCCCGTCCGGCCGCCTCCCTGTTCAGCGAGTCATACTCAAGCCCGGATGATCGATTGCTAGATATCTGGCGCTCAAGCGATGAACAGGATGTCGGATGCCGTGATCAAGGCCGGATTCGTCAGATTTTGCAGGACAACACTACCATTTCCGGTGGTGCCTGAGCCAATCGACGGGCCCCAGGCGATACTCACACTCCCATTTTGAAGGCTGATGGCCAGATCGGAAAACGAATCGACGCCTGTTCCGGATCGGCCAAATACAAGCTTATCAATATTATCTGTAAAATCCTGAACCGTGTCGTGCCCGCTATCGGCCGCCAGGAATTCTATTTTATCGGCCCCCGAGCCGGTAATCAGAACGTCGTTGCCGATTCCCCCGACGAGGGTATCGTCACCACCACCGCCATCGAGCCGATCATCGCCCTGACCGCCGCTCAGCCAGTCGTATCCGTTTCCTCCACTCAGCTGATTGCTCCGGCTGTCTCCAAGCAACAAATCGTTATTGGGACTTCCAGTTACGTCCACCACGCTCGTGCCAATCGTGTTCAGCGGAGGTGGATTTGGCGGATTGTTCTTCACTGCCGATGCCCAAATCCCGGCAATCCTTTGATAAGCCTGTTCGTTTGGGTGAATGCCATCGAAGAGATCGGCAGTCGTAAATCCTGCCATTTCCACCAAGCTGACATTCTGTCCGTCCGCAATGGCATTCGAGACATCCGCTCGGATCACGTTGTTGACGGCGTTGACCTTGCCTGTCGTATCGGCCGCGACCGGCAACAGGGTGGCAACGTAGACGTGCGTGGCCGAGTTGCGCGCCGTTATATCGTCGAGCATCGCGGCGAGTTCCGGGCCGACCGTATTCTGCGGATTGGTCGATTGCAGGACATCGTTGGTGCCGACCATCAGCAAGACGGCGTCGAGCGTGTAGCTTGGCAGCAGGCCCGAGAGGATCTCGTGAAGATCTGTTGATCTTTCGCCTGGGAAGCCGGCGTGGTCGGGATCAGGGACGTTGCCGTTGGAGTTCGGGCCCACCATGTCGAACAGCGTCCCGGCGGCCACCATGTCCGACCAGAAGTAGCCGCGGTATCCATGCTCATCCGTACCCGACGGAGAATCGCCGTTGGTGATCGAGTCTCCGAAGGGCATGAGTGTCTGGGCCGAGGACCACGCGCCGGCGCTGAGATCGACGGAGACGCCGCGGGTTGCCGTCGCAAAGCTCAAGGGGGTTCCGGCCGGGGTTGAAGCGACCGAGAACGCGAAGCTGCGCGCGACCGGAACCGACCCGTCCTCGTTGCCGTCCTCGACGCTCACCGAGAAGGACGCCGAGGTGGTCGCGGCGCCGTTGTGACGGAAGGCCACTTGGCCGGCCGCGAGCTGTTGCCCCGTGAAGGTCGCGGCGGCGGTGCCGTTGACCAGGATGCTGCCGTTGACCTGATTGCTGATGCTGAAGGTCACCCCGGAGGCGGTGTCGTCAGGATCGGTGTAGGAGAGATCGGCAGAGGTGATCGTGTAGGTTGCCCCGGCTGCGATGGTGGCCTGCAGATCGCCGGTCAGGACCGGCGGGCTGTTGGTGACCGCTCCAAACGTTATCGTGGCCGTCGCAGCCCCGACGGGCTGGCCGCCATTGGCGGTGCCATCTCCGTCATTGAGCGTCCACGTCACTTGCCGCGTCAGCCTGGATGGAGACGCAGAGGTATTCGCGTAGCTGATATACTGCAGCAGCTTCTGTACCCGCGCGAGCGTCGCGTTCGCGTTGGTGAAGGCGATGGTGAGGTCGGATCCGTTGGCACCGCCTGAAACGCTGCCGATCGAAACCCCATCGATGCTCACTGTGGTTCCGGACAGGGCCACTCCGTTATAGGTTGCGATGCGCAGCTGATCACTCGTGGTTCCGTTCGCTGTGAAGGCGACGCGCAGCGTGCCGCCATTGAAGTTGGGCGAATCACCATCTGCCAACGTCGCGTCAGGAGCGATCTCGGTCATCGGGTCGCCCAGGACATAGGCGACCGCGATGCTGGTGCCGGCGGCCGTGCCATTGAGGTCCATCAGTGGCGCATCGTTGATGGGCTCCACGGTGATGAGCGCGTCGCGCGCAATGCTGGACCCGCTTCCGTCGCTCGCGGTAATGCGGACAGATCTGGCCGTGATGGTGGGATTATCTCTGCGGTTGCTGTAGATAACCCCCCGAAGCAGATCTTGATAAGTCGATTTGGTCGCCGTGCCGGTGATCGTCAATGCGCCATTGGCGGCATTGTAGCCGACCGTCAGACCCGCACCGGCCGCCGCCGCTGCCGCGGCGCTGCTCAGAGCCAGCGACTCGTTCGCATTGCCATCCGGCCGAGACAGCAATGTCGCTGTGAGCGTCGTAAAGTGCGTCGAGTCTGGATCCGACAGCATCGCATCCGGCGCGACCACGGTCGACATCTGCTCAAGGAAGCGAACTGTCGATGTGTTGCCGGACGCGCTCCCATTCAGATCGATCGTCGGCACATCATTGACGGCGGTCACCGTTATGGCTTCGGTACGGATCACCCCAGCCAGATCGAACGAGAGATTCTGGGCTGCCGTCGGGGCATCGCTCGTGTTCGTATAGGTCAGGTTTCTGACTAGCGTCTGAACTGAAGCCGCGGTGGCATTGGAATTAAACGTGAAAACGAGAGGCGATCCGCCGCTCCCGCCTGATTTCGTAGCGATCAGAACATTGCTAACACTGATATTGTTTCCGGAGATTGAGACACCGGTTGCGAAGCCGATCTGCACTTCCGGCAGCAAGCCGGCCACCGTCAGGGTTTGGCCACTGAAAGTGCCGGAAGCCGTTAGTACGGCATTCGGCGCCAGTAGGATGGCAGCGGCATTCTCCTGATATGACCGTGCAGCATTGAAGCCTGAGCTTGCGCCATCGAGATCGAAGAGCGAGATGGTTGCCATGCCGACACCTCCCGAGGCGCTAAGCCAATCAGGCTTTTGCATGGTCCGTAACACTTCAGATTGGCCGTCAAAATACCTCGTTGTGGGTACGTCAGGTCATGAAAGAGATCTTTGTGAGTAATTTTCCATGTCGAGGTGGTGTATTGAGTGCTACCTTCCTTCCTGCGCCCCCTGAAGCGCCCGATCCGCCATCGGAGCAGTTTACGTTTGTGACGAACTATTCCCGGGTGTCGTAACTGAGCCCCAACCGTTGCGCACGAGCGCCTGCCGGACGACCGGGACGGTCCCGAGCCGAGCAGGCCGGTCTCGGGACGGCTGCGACGCCGCAGGCGGCGAGTTCCCATGGGTCCGGATCCCTTGCGGTCCGCACCAGCACGGTCCGCGACGATCGTCGCGGCGCCGCCGCTGTTCAACGCGCGCCAGCGCCTTCGTAGGGTCCGAGATAGTCCCGCTTGCCAACCGGCACACCCTTGTGGCGCAGGATGTCGTAGGCGGTCGTGACGTGAAAGAAGAAGTTCGGCAGCGCGAACTGGAAGAGGTAGCGGTCGCCCCGCAGCGTCCACTTGTTCGCGCCGCCGCCGAACGTCACCGTCCGGGCCTCGCTCCCAGCGTAGGATTCCGGTGCGACCGTGCTCAGATAGGCGATCGTCTTCGCGCAGCGCTCCCGGAGCTGGTCGAACGTCGTCTCGTCGTCCGCGAAGGACGGCGCCTGCAGGCCGGTGAGCCGGGCCGCGCCGAACTTCGCGGTATCGGAGGCCCGCTGCACCTGCCCGGCCAGCGTCAGCATGTCGGGAGCCAATCGCGCCTCGACATAGGTCGAGAGCGCGGCGCCGGTCTCGCTCGCATGCGCCTCTGCTTTGTCGAGCAGGGTCGAGAGAATCGTCAGCCCACGCGTGAAGACCGGCACGGAGGCGTCGAACAGGGAGACAGACATGCAGATTCCCGTCAGAAGGTCTCGACCCAAGGGCGCAGGTCGAGCTCGAAGGTCCAAGCGTCCCGGGGCTGGCGCAGCAGGTCGAGATAGGCCTGCGCTACGCCGTCGGGCGACAGGGTGGAATCGGGCTTCTCGGCCGGGTCCGGGCGAGTGGCGCTGCGCACGCCGCCATCCACCACGATGTGCGCGACGTGGATGCCCTTCGGCCCCAACTCGCGGGCGGCGCTCTGGGCGAGACCCCGCAGCGCGAACTTGCCCATCGCGAAGGCTGCCGAGCCGGCATAGCCCTTCAGTCCCGCGGTCGCCCCGGTCAGCAGGATCGCGCCCCTGCCCTGCGGCACCATGCGACGGACGGCCTGCTGCACGGTCAGGAAGGCGCCGAAGGCCGTGACCTCGACGGCCTTGCGGACCGCGTCCGGATCAAGTTCGGCCAGCGGTCCGCGCAGGCGCCCGCTCGCGTTGTAGATCACGACGTCCGGCGGCCCGAACTGCTCGTCGAGCGTCTCGAAGAGTTGCCGGATCGCGGCCGGGTCGGCGGCATCGGCCGCAACCGTCAGGGCGCCCGTTTCCGCCGCGAGGGCGGTGAGCTTGGTCGTGTTGCGGGCCGCCAGTGCGACCTTCAGCCCGGCGCCCGCGAGCTGCCGCGCGAGCGACGCGCTGATGCCCGCCCCGGCTCCGACGATGAGGGCGTTGGTGTAGGGAATGTCCGGCATCGTCCTGTGCTCCTCCGGTTCCGGTCCGCTCACCGCTGTCGCAGCGTTGCGCGCGCCGCGTCCAGCAGCTCTCCGACGAGCTGCTCATCGTCCATGGCCCGGGCCAGGATCAGAGCCCCGACCAGGGTCGACAGGGTGGCCAGCGCCCGTTGGCGTCGTCGCTCGGCCGAACCCGGCGGCAGGAGGTTGCCGATCAGGTCGGCGAAGCGCCGCACGCCTTGCGTGAACCGGCGACGCACGGCGCTGTCCGGCGCCTCCCGGGCCACGTCGTTGGCGAGCGCGGCGATGGGACAGCCGCCCCCGGGCGAGCCCACGTGCTCGGAGGAGAGGTACTCGGCCACGAGGCTCTCGAAATCGCCGCGGCGGTCCCGGTCGAGCGCGCAGTCGAACGCCTCGCCCGCCAGCGCGTCCTTGTTGGCGAATTGCCCGTAGAAGCCGCCATGCGTCAGGCCGGCCGCCGCCATGATGTCGGCCACCCCGACCCCGTGCAGGCCGCGCTCGCGGAACAGGGACGCGGCGGCCTCGACCACCCGCTGCCGATTGCGCTTGGCCTGCTCCTGAGAAACCCGTGGCATGACGTGCCCTCGCCTGCTCCAGCCCTCATATAAATTATGTTCGTCATTTAAAGAAGAGCCCGGCGTCCCGGTCGTGGTGGATCCGGGCGATGAGGACCAGGATCGTGCGCACGAGAGTGCCCGACAGGCCCATGGGGCAACGCAGGAGAGCGCGCATGAAGCTGCTGGTGCTGGGAGCGACGGGCTTGGTCGGGCGCCACGTCCTCGCGCTGTCCCTGGAGGATGCGCGCGTCGAGGCCGTGATCGCCCCCGCGCGGCGCGCCCTCCCCGCGCACCCGAAGCTCACCGCCCCCGTCGTCGATTTCGACCGCCTGCCTGCGGACGCGGACTGGTGGTGCGCCGACGCGGTCATCTGCGCGCTCGGCACCACCATCCGCGCAGCAGGGTCGCGAGCGGCGTTTCGAAAGGTCGATCACGATTACCCGCTGGCCGTCGCCCGCGCGGCGAAGGCTCGCGGCGCGTCGACCTTCGTGCTGATCTCGGCGATGAGCGCCGACCCGGCCTCACGGTTCTTCTACTCCCGGGTGAAGGGTGAGGTGGAGCGGGATTTGGCCGCGCTCGGGTTGCGATCGCTCACCCTCGTGCGGCCCGCCCTGATCGGTGGCGAGCGCAGCGAGCCGCGTCCGGCCGAACGCGCCGGATCCGCCGTGCTGGGGCTGCTCCGCCCCCTCCTCCCGATGGCTTTGCGCATCAATCCGGCTCGGAGGATCGCGCGCGCCGCGCTGGAAGCCGCGCTGGCCGGCTTGCCGGGCACGCGCGTCATCCGGTCGGCCGAGCTGACCTGAGCCGGTCGTGACTCCCGCGCCCGGCCCTTTCACGCCGATGACGGCGATCCGGCCATCATCTCCGTCGTCTTCGGGGAGGTGATAGGATAGGCCCGCGCCTGCGCGGTGCCCCTCACCCACAAGCCGGCGGGGCGAGGGCGCAGACGCATGCCACTGCGCACCGGCGAGAATTCCGGCCGCGCGACGGCGAGATCGTTCGCATCGATCCCAGCGGCCCGCTCATCGTGCGGGTCGGCGCCGCCACCGATCTCGCGGTCGACGCAGCGGTCGCAGGTGTCGGCATCCTCACCCTGTTCGAGGACTGGCTACAGCCTCCTCTCACCCGCGACGCCGTGTCGGCTGCCGGAACGTCGGTTCCAGCGGGCGTCGTATTCTAGCGGGCGTAGTACTTGGGATCGAGTGCCGCGAGCGCGAGGAGCGGGGGTGGGAGCGCGACCCCGGAGACGCGCATCGCGCGCGCGGCCGCGCGGCAGCCGAGCTGATCGTCGGCAGCGGCGGCGGTCTCGACCCGCGCGATCATGGCGTCGTCCGGCCGTGGCGCGGGCGCGGGAACACCGGCTGCGGGTGCGTTCTTCGCAGCCGCGTTCGCCCGCGCATGCTCGGGATTGGATCCCGTTCCGAGCGGCTTATCACCCGTCGTCGGGCCGCTCAGACCGGCTTTCTGCTGGACGTCGCCACCTGCGGACGAGGGGGCGCCCTGGCTCTGACCGGAGGGGTTGGAAACGGCCGTCGCCTGCTGCGGCGGGGTCACGGCCGCCTGTTTCGCCGGCTCCGGCTGCTTCACGAAGGCGAGGAGTTCGTGACAGAGATTGGCGGGCGGGTTCGATGCCCTGGACGGTCCGCCGGCCTCCTGAGCGGCGGCACCGCCGATGGCCAGGAGGATGCTCGCCAGGCTCGCTGCCGCCAGCAGATCGATCACGGGGCGCTTCATCGGTCAGGCTCCCTCAAACATGCGTCTCCGGATGGCCGCTTCATCCGCTGCGAATCTCAGGAGCGCTTCGGCCGGGAGGCTGCGCCCTCGGCCTTGCCGCGCGGCTCCCCCGCATACTCGTCGGGGGACGGGTCGCCATCCCATCGCGGTCCGACGAGATTGGTCCCGGGTTCGGAGACCCGTGCGCCCGAGGTGGCGAACGCCTGATACGCGAATTTCTGATTGCTCGTGAGCGCCAGCATGGCTCCGACTCCGAGCAGGACGGCGGTGATCACGCCGGCGATAAACGCTTTCATCGTTGCAGCTCCCGATCGGGCACAGCTCTCAGCTCCTGATTGGAGGCGCTTCGTTTCGCCGAACCGGCTTCCGCTTCGGCGGGACGCGCTTCGGCCCTGCGCACGCGACGTCGACCGGCCCTCCCCTGTCCATCACTCGGCCGGTGCGGCCCGGGTGCCGAGCTGCGGACCGCTCGCGGTGCGCGCCTGCTCCTGCTCGACCCACAGGTCGTGGTGCGCGCGCGCCCAGGCAAGGTCGACCTCCCCGCTGCCCATCGCGTCGTAGGCGCCCTTCATGCCGAGAGTGCCGATGTAGATATGGGCCAGGATGCCGGCGATGAACACGACGCCGATCAGAGCATGGATCACCTGCATGACCTGCATCCCGTTGACGTCGAGCAGCGCGAAGGGGAACAGCATCATCAGGCCGGTGACGCCCATCGCCGCGCCGAACCCCGCCACCATCCAGAACACGCCTTTCTGGCCTGCGTTAAAGCGGCCGGCATGCGGGTGCCGATTGCCGATGATGCCGCCGCCCGCCTTGAGCCACTCCCAGTCGACCCGGTTGGGGATGTTGTCCCTGATCCAGACGACCACCATGAAAATCACGCCCAGCATGAACGGCCATGCCAGATAGACGTGGCTGTACTTCGCCCACTGCGCCAGCGCACCGAACGCGTCGGCGCCGATGAGCGGCATCAGAAGGCGCTTCCCGAAGATGTAATTCAGGCCGGACAACGACAGGACGATGAAGCACACCGCCGTCATCCAGTGCGTAAAGCGCTCGAAGGCGTTGAAGCGGAGGATTTTCTTGCCGGATTCCTGGCTGTGCTCGGTGATGATCCGGCCGCGCCAGAGGAAGAACACCGCGAGCGCGCCGAGCATGCCGAGGATCACGAGACCCCCGATCCAAGGCAGCCAGCCCTCGCGGAACATCTGATACGTGCGGCCCTGCGGCTGGATCAGGTTGGCGGCCTTGCGGTCCGGGATGCTGATGCGGCCGCTGATCGTCGGGCTCTGCTTGAACAGGAACTCCTCGTTGACCGAGTCGGCGGTGGGCTTGGCGCCCATGGGGTTCTGACCGTCGGCCTGGATCGGGTTCTGCGCGTGCGCAACCCTGCCGGCGCTCGGCAGAGCCCAGAGCGTCGCCGCCACCAGAAGAGTGCTGAGAAGCGTCAATGCCCGCCGCATGGGCGTTCCTTTCAGGTCGGTCGGGGAAGCCGCAGGTGCTTCCCGCTGATCCGGTGTGCGGTGCGCCCCTGGCCGGACCGGCTTGCGCGTCGGCCAAGGTGCATCCGCGATCAGAGTGCGATGGTCTCGCGATAGGCGGTCTTCCAGCCCCACGCGCCCGAACCGTAGCCCCGCTTGATCACCCGCTGCTTGTAGATCTCGGCGATCATCTCACCGTCGCCGGCGAGCAAGGCCTTGGTCGAGCACATCTCGGCGCAGAGCGGCAGCTTGCCCTCGGCAAGGCGGTTCGAGCCGTACTTCTCGTACTCGGCCGTCGAGAAATCCGGCTCCGGCCCGCCCGAGCAGTAGGTGCATTTGTCCATCTTGCCTCGGGAGCCGAAATTCCCGACGCGGGGATATTGCGGCGCGCCGAACGGGCAGGCGTAGAAGCAGTAGCCGCAACCGATACAGATGTCCTTGGAGTGCAGCACCACCGCGTCGGCGGTGGTGTAGAAGCAGTTCACCGGGCAGACAGCCGCACACGGTGCGTCGGTGCAGTGCATGCAAGCCATCGAGACCGAGCGCTCGCCGGGCTTGCCGTCGTTGAGGGTCACGACACGCCGCCGGTTGATGCCCCATGGCACCTCGTGCTCGTTCTTGCAGGCCGTCACGCAGGCATTGCACTCGATGCAGCGATCCGAGTCGCAGAGGAACTTCATGCGGGCCATTGTCGGGTCGCTCCTCTCAGGCTGCCTGGATCTGACACAGGGTGGCTTTCGTCTCCTGCATGCCCGTGACGGGATCGAAGCCGTAGGTCGTGACGGTGTTCACGCTTTCGCCGAGCACGACCGGATCCGTGCCCTTGGGGTAGAAATCACGCATGTCTTTGCCCTGGTACCAGCCAGAGAAATGGAAAGGCATGAACGCCACGCCCTTCCCGACGCGATCGGTGACGAGCGCCTTCACTTTGGTCTTGGACTTGTTCTCTGCGCCGGTCACCCAGACCCACTGGCCGTCCTTGATGCCGCGCTCGGCCGCGTCGCCGGTATTGATCTCGACGAACATGTCCTGCTGCAACTCGGCAAGCCACGGGTTCGAGCGCGTCTCCTCGCCGCCGCCCTCGTACTCGACGAGGCGACCCGAGGTGAGGATGATCGGGAAGTCCCGGGCGACGCCCCGCTCGACCGCCGCCTTCTGGACCGTGAAGCCGATATTGGGGATCCGGAACTGCCGCTCGTCGGGCCGGGTCGGGTACTTGGCGACGAGATCGGGCCGCGGCGAGTAGATCGGCTCGCGGTGGACGGGCACCGGGTCCGGCAGGTTCCAGGCATTGGCGCGCGCCTTGCCGTTGCCGAAGGGCGAGACGCCGTGCTCCAGGCAGACACGCTGGATCCCGCCCGACAGGTCGGTCGCCCAGCTCACGGTATCGGGCTTGTCCCCGCCGATCTTCAGGATCGTGGCGAGCTCATCCGCGGTCAGGTCCTTGTCCCAGCCGAGCTTCTTGAACACGCCAAGCGTGAATTCGGGATATCCATCGGTCAGGTCCGAGCCGTTCGAGAACGAATCCTCGGCGAGCAGGGTCTCTCCGTTTCGCTCGGTGCCGAAGCGGGCCCGGAAGGTGCCGCCGCCTTCCTTCACGTGCAGCGCGGTGTTGTAGAGGATCGCCGAGCCCGGATGGCGGATCTCGGGCTTGCCCCAGCACGGCCAGGGCAGGCCGTAATAGTCGCCGCCGACTTCCGGGTCGTCCTTCGGCGCCCGCAGCGTGACGAGATCGAACTTGTGCTGGTTGCGCATATGCGCCTTCAGGCGTTCGGGCGACTGGCCGCAATAGCCCGTGGACCAGCCGCCGCGGTTGATCTCCCGCAGGATATCCTCCGCCACGGGCACGTCGTTCTCGACCTTGATGTTCTTGAACATCGTCTCGGCGAAGCCGAGCTTCCGCGCCAGCCGGTACATCACCTCGTAGTCGTTCTTCGACTCGAAGGCCGGCTTAACGATCTGCTCGCCCCATTGCAGGGACCGGTTCGAGGCCGTGCGGCAGCCGTCCATCTCCAGCGAGGTGCAGATCGGCAGGAGATAGGTGTTGTCCTGCCGGGCATCGAGCGCCGCGAAGGTCGTCGGGTGCGGGTCGGCCACGACCAGAAGGTCGAGCTTGTTCATGCCCTCGATCGCCTCGGGCAGGCGCGTGACGGTGTTGCCGCCATGACCGAAAATCATGAACGCCTTGAGCGGGTTCTTCTGGTCGATCTGCTCGGCCGGCAGGTTGACCGCGTCGAACCAGCGGGTCGAGGTGATGCCCGGCGCCTCCATGTTCTCCTTGCGGGAGCGGGCCTTCCGCCCGGCCGCCGCCGGCACGTCGTCGAAGCGCGATTGCAGCCACTCGTAGGGCACGTCCCAGACGCGGGCCCAGTGCCGCCAGCCGCCCTCCACGAGGCCGTAATACAGGGGCAGCGTCGTCACATCGAGGCCGAGGTCGGTCGCGCCCTGCACGTTCGTGTGCCCGCGGAAGATGTTGGCGCCCGTGCCCGGCTTGCCGACGTTGCCGGTGGCGAGGCACAGGATGCACAGCGCCCGCACGTTGGCGGTGCCGACCGTGTGCTGGGTGTTGCCCATGCACCAGATCAGAGTTGCCGGCTTCTCCTTCGCGAATTTCTCCGCCACGCGACGAAGCTGCTCGCCGGGGACGCCCGAGACGCGCTCGACCTCCTCGGGCGTCCACTTGGCGACCTCCTTGCGCACGTCGTCCATGGCGTAGACGCGTTGGCGGATGAAGTCCTTGTCCTCCCAGCCGTTCTGGAAGATGTGCCAGAGGATGCCCCAGGCCACCGGGATGTCCGTCCCGGACCGGATGCGCACGTACTCGGTGGCGTGCGCCGCCGTGCGGGTGAAGCGGGGATCGATGACGATCATGTTGGCGCGGTTGATCTCCTTGCCCGACAGCACGTGCTGCATGGAGATCGGGTGCGCCTCGGCGGGGTTGCCGCCCATGATGATCATCGTCTTGGAATTGCGGATGTCGTTGTAGGAATTCGTCTGGGCGCCGTAACCCCAGGTATTGGCCACGCCGGCAACCGTCGTCGAGTGGCAGATTCGCGCCTGATGATCGATATTGTTGGTGCCCCAGAAGGCGCCGAACTTGCGCAGCAGGTAAGCGGCCTCGTTGGTGAACTTGGCCGAACCGAGCCAGTAGACGGAATCGGCGCCGTTCTTCTCGCGAATCGCGGTGAGCTTGTCGCCGATCTCGTCGATCGCCTGGTCCCAGGAGACCCGCTTCCACTGCCCGCCCTCGAGCTTCATCGGGTATTTGAGGCGGCGGTCGGAGGAGACCAGCTCGCGGATCGCCGCGCCCTTGGCGCAATGCGTGCCGCGGTTGATCGGGCTCGCCCAGGACGGCTCCTGACCGACCCAGACGCCGTTGACGACCTCGGCGGTAACCGTGCAGCCGACCGAGCAATGGGTGCAGATGTTCTTCCGGATCACCGTCTCGGGACCGACCGCCGAGGAGCCTGCGGCCTCCGCCTTGCGCACCGCGCCGAGCTGGATCGACCCGGCGGCGGCCAGCGCCCCGGCCGTCAGCCCGGATTTGCGCAGGAAGGCGCGCCGGTCGAGCACGCCGGCCGCGAGGCCCGCGGCGATCGCCTGATGCTTGCTGCGGCTCGCCTCGCCGCTCTTGCGCTTCGTCAGCATAGCCGCCTCACTTCGTCCCAGGCGCCGGATCGGGGTTCTTCAGCAACGTCTCGTAGCCGTTGGTGCGGTAGAACGCCTTGACGTGGTCGCTCTCGCGGTAGCGTGCCTTCGTCTCGGCGTCGCCGGGGTCGTAGGCCTGCGCCTCGGTCGCGCCCATGGGCGTGGCGACCGCGGCGGCCGCGGCCACGGTGCTGCCGCCGAGCGCCCGAAAGAACTGGCGGCGACCGAGCGGCTTCGGGTCCTGGCGCATCGATCCATCTCCTCGTGCAGCGCTCGCCCGCAAGGACAACACGCCTCGAACTTGTTCGTCGCAGCGCGGGCGTCGGACCCGCGGCGATTTTCACGCATCCATCGTGAAGGCTTCCGCCTCGACCTCGAGGAAGGCGCGGCCGAGCCCACCGACGGCCCGATAGAAGCGCGCGGCCTTCGCCTGTTCCAGGTCGGCGAAGAAGCGGGGGGCCCAGGGAGCGAGGTGACGGGCGAAGAACTGCGCCTGCGACACGCCTTCGGCCGCGAAACGCCTGCCCGCCAGCCCGGCCATGACCTCCAGGAGGAACGCGAGATGATCCTCCGGCTCGCTCATCCCCTCGACGCGGGCGAGCCCGAGCGTCGCGAGATCCTGGCGGACCCGCGCCAACGGGCGCTCGTTGAGGAAGCCGGTGAGATAGTAGGAGGCGTAAGGCAGCAGCTCGCCCCGGCCGACCCCGATGAAGAGCTCGAAGAACTCGCGCTCGATGGCCGGAGCCGTCGCCTGCGCGGCCGCCCGGCCCAGATCCGCGACCGCGCGGCCCAGGATGCCGTCCCCCGGCCCGAGGGCGGCGAGGCCGTCGAGCAGGGATGGCTCCGGGGCGCGGCCCATGAGAACGGCGAGAAGGTCGTAATGCCGGGCGCGCAGCAGATCGACATCATCCGGGCGATCGCCTGTCCCCGACGCCTCGCCCGCCGGACTTCCCAACGCAGACGCTACCGAACCCATCGATCTCCTCGAGCCCACCCCGAGACGCGTACTTTGTAACGACCTTAAGAAGCATTCGCATTGCACGCAACTCAATCTTTGCGTGTTTCACGCCGGCATCGCCCCGCCGTGACGCCGCACCCGCGGCCTCGATGCCGCCTCGGAGCGGGGAGCAGGATCCCGGGCCGGAGAACGCGCGTCGGGCTGCTGCGAAGGCGCATCGGATGCGGGCTGGACGGTCGGCATCGTCTCCGCCGGAGGCGCCGCGGCCTCGGCCATCGCCCGCTCCGCCGTTGCGGGAGCCGCTGGAGAGGCCGCCTCGTCCTCGTCGAGGCGGGGCAACCCGTCGGCCGGCGTCAGGGCCTCCTGCGGCGGGCCGTCCACGATCCGGCGCAGCATGGCCTGAACGTCGTCGCTGGGCAGAAGCGGGCCGAGGCCGGGCACGCCGCCGGGACTGTTCCAATCGTAGGCGTATTCCCGGGCCTCGCTGACGAAGTCGCGGATGGCGGGATCGAGGGACCACATCCGGCGGAGGGCGGCGTTGCGCAGGACCGCCGGCACGCCGACGCGCAGGAACGGCGCGAGGTCGCTCTCCGGCGTCAGCGATTCGAGCGGTGGCAGATCCACCTGCGGATCCTCGGCCTCCGGCCGCTCCGGCGGGCCGGGATCCGAAAGCGGATCCGGGACACCGGCCGCCGCTTCGGTTCCGGGGCTGGCCGCCACGGCGGAGGCGGTCTGGTCCTCGGCGGCCGTCGCGCGCTCGGCCTCCTCCGCGGCGCGGACGGCGCGCTTGCGGCGCGCCCAGCGGGAAAGGAAGTCCTCGCTCATGGCAGCCCCTCCCGGGTCCCGGGCGTACGACGGGCGAGCGCTTCGGGATCGGCGCGGTCGCGCTTGCGCTTCTCGAACTTGCGCTCGACGTGGAAGGCCTCGAAGAAGGCGACCAGCTTGGCCTGCACCTCGGGCGGCATCGGCACGGCCTCGACGATCTCGCCGATCCCCTCGGCCATGGCCTCGCCCTCGTAAGGATCGGCCGTGACGCTCGCCACGGCGTAAGCATCCTCGTCGGTGCTCCGCAACGCGACCCACAGGGACGGGCGCCCGGAGACGAGATTGTCACGGTAATGCGCGGTCGCGCCCGGGTGGAGGGACACCTCGTAGGAGCCGGCGTAGAAGGTCGTTTCGTCCTCGGTCTCGGACAGCGTGGTCCCGGGGGCCGCGTCCGCGGCGGCCGGCAACGCCCCGACCGGCAGCCAGGCATGGCTCGCCCAGGGGCCCTTCAGGCGCCTGCGCGCGACGATGATGCCGACCTCGAACCGATCCTCGGGCATTGCATCCACCTCAGGCCGCCTCCCGGCTGCCGGCCAGGGGCAATCCGACAACGAGGTTGTGGGGCTTGAGCTGCAAGGTCCGGTCCGGCGACGCGGCGAGCAGGAGATAGACCGGCCGGGTGCCGACCGCGGGCTCCACCTGCGCGGGATCGTCGAAGACGAGGCTGAACGCGGCGAGCAGGCGCTCGCGCGCCGCCGCGTCGAGCGTCTCGCCGTGCCACAGCGCATTCCCGATGCGGGTGCCCTCCGCATCGAGCCCGACGAACCAGCGCCAGTCGGGATCCTCCAGCCGGTCGAGCGGCGTCACCCGCACGCGGACATTGAGCAGATGCTGCACGAAGACCTCGATCGCCCGCGCCAGCCCCGCGCGGCTGCGCGGATCGGAGCCGAGATTGAGCGCCATGGTGAAGGCGTCCGAGCGGCTCCAGTAGGTCCAGGCGTTCTCGTCGGTGAGCACGTCGAGTTCGCCGGCCGGATCCCGGCCGAGCATCGCGACGAGGGGCGAGAGCGGAGCGCCGCCCACGCGCGCGGCGATCACCTCGGCGTCGGCGAGGAGCACCGCGCCCTCGTGGACGCTCACCCGCTGAGGCCGGAAGAACAGCTCGGCTGCGCGCAGCACGAACGGGTCGTCGCAGCCGTCGAGGCCGTTGCGCAGGATCAGGTGCACGAGCTGGTTCAGAAACAAGGAGGGCACGCCCTGCAGGTTGCCACGCACGAGCGACAGATAGGCCGCCTCGATCGAACGCGCCGCGAGGAGGCGGTCCCGGAAGGCGAGGATCACGCCCCAGTTCTCGCGGGCGTCGGCGTCGGCGATCGCGGCGACCTCCCCGGGTGTCACACGCCGCCGCGGCGCCGCCATCAGCGCCGCGTGGAGCGCCCGCTCGGCCGGGCAGGCCTCTGCCGGCGGCACGAGTTCCGGCCGCGCCAGATAGGCGAGGATCAGCTCGTCCGTGACGGCCAAGCCGCCGCCCTCGGTCCTCCGCGTGAGATGATGGCCGCTCGAAACCCAGAACTCGGTCATCCCGTCAGCATCCCGTCAGCGTTCCGCCGTCGTGTCGCGCAGGAGCCCGACGAGGTCGGCCTCCTCCTCCGGCCCGGCCTCGTCGATCTCGACGAGGTGAAAGGCGCGCCCGTGCCGCTGCTCCGCGCCCGGGCGCTGATGAAGGGTGCGGAAATCCTCGCGGATCTCCCCGTCACCCGCCGTGCGATGCATCGCCACCACGCTGCCGACCGGCACCTTGCACAGAGAGGCGGCGACGTCGATCTCCTCGCGCGCCGCGGCGCGGGCCGCATCCCGGTCCGGCGCGCCGAAGCGCGCGTGGATGTGGGCGGCCAAGGCCTCCACCGCCGCGTCGCGCTCGGCCTCGCTCGCCTCGCTCACGACGACGAGCGTCGAGAAGCCGAGCGATCGCACGCCGACGAAGCCGGACCGGAAGGCGGCCCGCGTCTTCCCGGACAGCGCCGCGATGTCGGCGTCCATGAACAGGAACGAGCCCGTCACGGCCCACTCGCCGGGTTCGGCGGCCTGCTCGAACACGAATGTGTCAGACGGGTCGAGCCGGAGGGTCCGCGGCAGTTTCAGGCTCACAGGCGAACTGCTCCGGTCTCAGGATCGTGCCAGCCGGGCGCCAGGAGGGCGCGGGCCAAGGGCGCGTGTTCGGTCCGGCCGTCTGGGTGCGAGAACCGGGCATCGCCGGCGTCGTCGAGCGCGGCGCGCCGGCCGGACTCGCCGTCCAGCCGGGCGAGGTAGCGGGCCGCGACGTGCCCGAACCCGTCCTCGCGCCAGATTTCGAAGGTCTTGGTGAGGTGGCGCGCGAAGCTCTCGGCGAAGGGGCCGTGGAGGTCCGGCGGGAAGCCCTCCTCCTCCAGGGCCGTCGAATCCGGCGTCAGCCCGGGATCACCGGACGCGGCCTTCGAGACGATGAGCATGGCGGAGAAGACGAGCCAATCCGGCTCCGCGTCCTCGGCGCAGGTCGCCGGCCAGCCGAGGCGCCCGCCGCCGAGCCGCGCGCCGTTGAACATCAGGGTGGCGGGCCAGTGAAACCGCACCGGAATGTCCGGCGGTCCGAAGACGCCGACCGCATCGGCGAGAGCCGCCATGCCGGCAAAGACGGCGCGTCGCGCGCTGCGCAACGGCTCGTCGGGCGCGAGCACCACGGCGAGGTCGATCAGGTCGCTGCGCGTGCCGAGCACCAGGGTCGCGGGGGCCTCGCCGGCGCCGGCAAGCCGGCACGCCTCGGCATGGGCGTCCCCGGTCGCGACGCGCTCGCTGAAGCCCGGCGGCAGGACCAGCCCGGCACGGGGGGATGAAACGGGACGGGACGTCATGGCCTCGTCGTCATGGCCTCGTGCATATGGCCTCGTGCATGAGGTGGTCGGGGAGGCAGGGGGCGGTCGCACCCTGCGCCCGCATGTCGGATCGTACTCTCGAACCGTTCGACTATAAGGGCTTCGTCCCTTCGCGCGAAGGGACCCGCGTGTCTCGCCTCGTTCCGGGTTCATCCGTGTCCGACCGTCTCGTCTTCGCCTGCTCCTGCGAGCGGATGATGTCCCTCGACGCAGCCGCCATCGGCAAGGGCTGCGGCGGCCGCCTCGTCACCGCCGACCAGCTCTGCGGCCGGGAGCTCGATCGCTTCCGCGAGGCCTTGGCGGCGGGCGGACCCGTCACGGTCTCCTGCACCCTGCAGGCGCCGCTCTTCGACGAGGTCGCCGAGGAGATGGCGGCCGAGGACCGCGTCGCCTACGCCAAGATCCGCGAGACGGCCGGCTGGTCGACGGAGGCCGCCTCCGCGGGGCCCAAGATGGCGGCCCTGCTGGCGGCCGCGAGCGAGCCGGTGCCGGTCGCCGGAACGGTGCCGCTGGAGAGCCGCGGCGTCGCTCTGATCTACGGGCGCGACGAGGCCGCGGTCGAGGCCGGGCGACGGCTCGCCGCGCATCTCGACGTGACCGTGCTGCTGACGCCGGGCGGCGAGGTCGCCCCCCTCCACCGCAACACCTTCCCCGTGCTGCAAGGCAGGGTGCGGGGCGCGAAGGGCCATCTCGGCGCGTTCGAGCTGCGCATCGACGACTACGCCCTGCCGGCGCCGTCCTCGCGCAACCGTCTGGTCTTCGGGCCGGCACGCGACGGCGCCGTCTCGACCTGCGATCTCGTGCTGGACCTGTCGGGGAACCCGCCGTTGTTTCCCGCGCACGACCTGCGCAGCGGTTATCTGCGGGCCGATCCGCGTGACCCGGCCGCGGTCGAGCGCGCGCTGGCGGAGGCCTCCCACCTCGTCGGCGCGTTCGACAAGCCGCGCTTCATCGACTTCCACGGCGCGCTCTGCGCGCATTCGCGCTCGCGCATCACCGGCTGCACCCGCTGCCTGGAGGTCTGCCCGACCGGCGCCATCGCCCCGGCCGGCGACAGCGTGGCGATCGACCCGTTCGTCTGCGCGGGCTGCGGCAGTTGCGCGGCCGTCTGCCCGACCGGGGCCGCCGCCTACGCGCTGCCGCCGGCCGATGCGCTGATGCGGCGGCTGCGGAGCCTGATGCGGGCCTACCGGGCCGCCGGTGGAGCGCGCGCGCTCGTCCTCTTCCACGACGGCGAGCACGGCGAGCCCCTGATCGATGCGCTCGGCCGCTCCGGCGAGGGACTGCCGGCCCACGTGCTTCCGGTGCAGGTCAACGAGGTCACCCAGATCGGTCCCGAGGCGATCGTGGCCCTCTTCGCCTACGGAGCCGCCGCCATCCGGATGCTCGTTCGGGCGCGTCCCAAGCACGACCTGACCCCCCTCCATGGCACCATCGGCCTGGGCGACGCGGTGGCGCGGGCGCTCGGCTACGGCCCGGAGACCGGGGCCGCGGTCGTCGCGACGATCGAGACCGACGATCCGGACGTGCTCGGGGAGGCGCTGCGCGCCGCGGCGCTCGGCCGTCCCACCTCGGCTCCGGCGGGGCTGGTGCCGGACGGGCCCAAGCGCGACGTGCTGCGTCATGCTCTGCGGGAGATGCACATCGCCGCGCCCGACCCGGTGGCGCGGGTTCCGCTTCCGGCCGGCGCGCCCTTCGGCGGCCTCGACTTCCGCTCGCAGGATTGCACGCTGTGCCTCGCCTGCGTCGGCGCCTGTCCGACCCAGGCCCTCTCCGACAGCACCGAGAAGCCGCTTCTCGCCTTCAACGAGAGCCTGTGCGTGCAGTGCGGGCTCTGCGCCGCAACCTGCCCGGAGGACGTGATCTCCCTGCGCCCGCAGGTGGATTTCGGCGCATGGGCGGCCCCCCGCCGGATCATGAAGGAGGAGGAGCCCTTCTGCTGCACCCAGTGCGCGAAGCCGTTCGGGACGCGGGCGACGATCGAGCGTGTGATCGAGCGATTGCGCGGGCAGCACTGGATGTTCAGTGGCGCGGGCGGGGAGGACCGCATCCGCTCCTTGATGATGTGCGAGGATTGCCGCGTCGAAGCCGCGCTCAATCAGGGCTTCGACCCGCATGCGATGCCGGAGCGCACGAAACCGCGCACGAGCGAGGATTACATCCGCGAGCGCTCCGGCGGCTAGAGCCGCGCCCGACCACATTGCAATCGGACGCTGCTCCGAGGCGCTTCCCGCCGAGGCGATCACCGGACCGGCGGAGACCATCATGCAAGCCGTAAGTCGGGCAGAACCGCCCGGTGCGACCCTGCTCAGGGCGAGCGGGTGACCTTCTCGAGGAAGCGCACGAGCGCTTCCCGATCGACGGCACTGCCGATCGTCTGCTCGGGCATCTTCGTGCCGGGCGTGTACCGGGACGGGCCCACCTCGAAGAGGCGCGCGACCGTCTCGGGCGTCCACACGATATCCATCCGCTTCAAGGGCTCCGAATAGCGGTAGCCCGCCACGCTGGCGATCCGCCGGCCGAAGATTCCGGCGAGGGTCGGCCCGGCCCGGTTGCCCTCATCCGCCGTCAGAGTGTGACAGGCGATGCAGGCCCTGAACACTTCGGCGCCGCGGTCACCGTGAAAGCCCGCGAGGGGATCGTCCCGGCGCGCCATGGCGAGCGTCCCGACCGGCTCGCCGCTTCTCGCCTGCCAGCGCCGCACCAGCCGGTCGCCGCCGCCGGTGACGAGTTCGGTCCCATCCGGCCGCCAAGCCACGGACCAGATCGGCAGGCCGGGTCCGACGAGCCGCAGCAGGATCCGCCCCGTCGCCCGCTCGATGATGGCCACGGTGCCGCCCGCCGTCGCCGCCGCGATCCGCGTGCCGTCCGGCGACGGCGCAAGCGCGATCACGGGATCGGGGCCAAGCTCCACGGCGGCACGCACCGCACCGTCCGGGCGCAGGAAGCGCACGGTCGCGTCGGCGCCGGCCGCGACGATCTCCCCGTCCCCGGTCACGGCAACCGCGCTGAGAGCCGTCGGCAGCGTCGCGGTGGTGACCGGAGCGTTGCCGCGCGGCCAGATCCGCACGGTGGCGTCGGCGCCCACGGTGACCGGCCGACCATCGGGCAGGAAGGCGACCGCGTTCACATTGCCCTGATGCCCTTCGAGCACCTGGGCCGGACCCCCGGCGAGCGGCCAGAGCCTCGCCGTCCCGTCCCAGGAGGCCGAGGCGAGAGCCGTGCCGTCCGGGGAGACGGCGAGGCCGACGACTGGCCCCGAATGAGCGTCGAGCACCTGCTCCGGATCGGAGCGTCCGAGCCGCCACAGGGCGACGCGCCCGTCCTCCGAGGCGCTGGCGAAGCGCCCGTCGGGCAGGGCCGCGACCGCGTTCACCGCGCCGTCGTGGAAGCGCAGCACGCCGAGTGCCGCTCCCGTGTCGAGGGACCACAGGATGATCGACTGGTCGAAGCTGCCGGAGATCACGAGGCGCCCGTCGGGATTCACGGCGAGCGCGCGCACCGGCCCCCCATGTCCGCGCATCTGGGCCACGGCCGGTAGGGCGACGAGCAGGCCGGCGATCAGACCGAGGATCCGGGACAGGCGCATCGTCATGGGGATCGGCCTTGCTGGTGGTGGCTCATCGGCAATCCACGCCCGTTCAACCCCCCCTGCGGGGCGGTTCGCACGCATCCGCGACCGGATCCCCGCGGGCCGGTGTTCGTCCCGAGAGACGGCCCGCCTCGCGGGCGACGACATTCAGCGCGGCGGCGGGCCGGACTGGCGACGGCGCGCCACGTACCAGAGCGCCAGGACGACCAGAGCCACCAGGGCGCTCAGCCAGACCCAGTTGAAGTCGGTCGCGGCGGCGGTGGCCGCTCCGGAGCTCGATCCTGAGGGCCCCGTTTCGGAGATCGGTGGTCCCGGATTCGTCTGCTGGGCCAGCGCGCCCTGCAGGCTTGAGGCCCAGACCAGGCTGGCGGCGACGGCGTTCCTCATGGGGTTCCCTCCGGACAGGACGGGCACGCGAATGATATTCAGGGGCGGGGCGCCTTGAAGCGGAAGGCCGGGGCGTCCTGAAGCTGGGCCTTGGTCAGGCGGATCTCGGCGTGCCACGGCGTATCGCCGGCGAAGATCGTCGCGGGGGCAGCAGCGGGGCGCTGCGGCTCGACCGGACCGGTCGCCTCGGTCACGCGGCCGCTGTGCTGGTTCTGGACCGCCGCGAGCACGTCCCGGGTGGTCCCCGCACCCGGCATCGCGTGCGGCGCGACCTCGGCAGCCGCCTGGGCGCTCGGCGCGGTCTGCGGTGAGACGACCGCGCCCGGCCCACCCGTCAGCGGCACGTCGCTGAGGTTCCAGGCAAGCTGATCGAACGGGACGGCGACGGACTTCTCGCCCACGCCCAGAAAGCCGCCGACGCCGATGACGACCGCTCGCACGCGCCCGCTTCCATCGACCAGCACATCCTCGATCCGGCCGACGCGCACGTGGTCCATGCCGATCACGGGGACGCCGATGATCTTGGAGGCGCGCAGCGTTCCCGGCTCAGGACCCTGGAGGAACGGCGGGATCGCGGCGTTCGCCTGGCCGGGCTGGATCGTCTCCGCTTCCGCCGAGTCCGCTTCCGCCGAGCGGGCGGGCATCGCCGCGGCCAGAAGGAAAACGGCGCCCAGAACCACGGTTCCGGCCATGTCACGACGCATCCCCGGCGCTCCACGCTTCGCGGCAGTCATACAAGGCGTCAACAACGCGGGCCCGTCCGCGGTTCATGTCCGGCCCAGACGCCCGGGTTGGGGTTGGGTGGGAGACAGACGGCCGGCGTCCGAAAAACCTCCGCACGACCCGACCTGAAGGGGCCCGGATCACCGTCCGAGTCCGGCCGGGAGCAGGCGGCCGAGACGGTCACGCTGGCTGAGTTCAGGCCCGAACCCTGCCGGCGCGGCGGATGCCGGCCACCCGCCTGAGCGGCCTCAGTCCTTCGGCGTCCTGGTGCTCTCGTCGCCGCCCGGCTGGTCCGTTCCCTGCCCCGGCCGGTGGATCGGCTCGCGTCCGCCGGTCAGCGTCCTGGCATCGTCGATCAGCTCTTCCGCCACGTCTCGGTCGCGCTCACGATCCATCGGGCCTCTCCTCCTCGAACGCGGCGAAATGGCGCGCGGCACCCGGAGCGCAAGGGGTGGGCTGCGTCAGGGGCCGGTGGCGGCCGAGCCTGCGAAACGCCCCTTGAGCGCCCATTCGCAAGCTCGCGAGAGTCGACGGAATGCTGATGTCGCCAGTAATGGTCTCGGCCGTCCGGGCGCCCGCATCGGCGGTCTTCGTTGTTGGATTTGTGATTGATTTGGCTGTTCTTGCGATGTCACGTCCATGCGACACGAACCGGCGGCCATGATCTGCGCCCCGACCGCTACCCCGTAAGATGATGAAGCGTCCGTGAACCCTCGTGCGATTCTCCTCGTTCATGGACGAGGGTGGTGAGGGAGCCGACGGATGATCGCTGTGAGCAAGAGCGGGCGGCCGGCACGGATCATCGAGCTGGGCACGTACGGGCAGGCCCGCTACGCGCGGATGAGCACCGGCGAGACGATCTGGTGGGGCTCCGAGGAGGATGTTCCCGATCAGGTCGCGCGCGCGGCGGCGATGGCCGAGGTCACCCAGGCTGCCGGCACAAAGCCGGAGGCTGCCTGAACCCCCGGAGCCTATGCGCCTGGCTTCGAGGCCCGCCTGCCGACACCTCAGGGGCCGGCGGTCGGAAGGGGCAGCGGATCAGGTTGCTGAGGGGGGTCGACTCGCCAGCAACCTGACCCGCCGATGACGCCGTTCTATTGCGGGCAGCAGGAGATGGGCGCCACACGTCAGCTGTGTCCCGGATTCCGCCCGCTGTCTTCAACTTTGGTTTAATCCAGGCCGGCCTCGGCCATTCGGCCACGATCGCGGCGGCCGTTCTCGACGGATGGCAGCGGGTCGGGGTTGTGCGTTGGAGGGGCCGTTCCCGACCCGCTGGTGCCGCTGCGCATGCCGTTCGGGGTCTCGTTCGAAGAGCGCACACACCGGCACGCGCCCTTTATGGCACCGGACGGGCGTGTCGTCGTTCACTCAGGTTGCCTGTCGGGCCCGGCCTCAGGTGGTCGGCATCAGGTGCGGCTCCGGCCGGTCCGAAATGCCCGGCACCCCTCGGTCGCGGCACACCGCGACAGGGACGCGGGGGCCGTCACGATCGCCTCCGCGCTCCGGAGCCCGCCGGGGGACACCGCGTCCGCCCGGCATGAAATCTACAAAACCCATCGAATTTGGGATATGCCGCGCCGGCCGGCCCGCTTCCGACTGCGTCGGATCGAACACGGAATGCGCCAGACGCCCCTCGCTCCCCTTCCGCATGGCACGGTCCGGAGGAACCCGCCTCCCGGGCCCTTGCGCCAGCCCTCAAGCAGCCGATCGCGATGACCCTGAACACCCACCTCCTCCGTGCCGCAACGCTGGTCGCCGGCATGATCGCCGGTCTCTCCGCGGCCTCGGCCGACGCCACCCTCGACCGCATCAAGGCGCGGGGGAAATTCACCGTCGGCGTGATCCTGTCGGGTGCCCCGTTCGGCTCCATCGATCCGAAGACCCAGGAGCAGAAGGGCTTCAACATCGATCTCGCCAAGGCGCTCGCCGAGAAGCTGGGCGTCGAACTCGCCACCGTCACGGTGACGCCGCCGAACCGCGTGCAGTTCCTGCAACAGGGCAAGGTGGACGCCCTCCTCGCCAACATGCAGGTCACCGACGAGCGGGCGAAGATCATGGACTTTCCGCCGACCGTCTTCGATCGCGCCGGCGGCGCCGCCGTCGGGCGCAAGGACAGCGGCATCAAGGACTGGGCCGACCTGAAGGGCAAGCCGGTCTGCGTCTCGCAGGGCTCGAACTTCACCCAGCCGCTGATCGAGCAGTACGGGGCCGTGGTGAAGGGCTTCCCGAGCCAGCCGGAATCGCTCCTGGCGCTGAAGGGCGGCACCTGCGTCGTCGCCGTCCATACCGGCGCGACGGTCGCCCTGATGCTGGAGGACCGTGCCGACGAGTGGAAGGATTACGCGATCCTCGTCCCGACCGAGATCGTGCCGGCGGATTCGGTGGTCTGGATCCGCAAGGGCGAGAAGGACACCGCCGCCGCCCTCGACAAGGCGCTGCGCGAGCTGATCGCCTCCGGCAAGCTCTTGGAGATCGCGAAGGCCAATCGGCTCCACAACACGACCTTCATCGAGGAGGAGCAGAAGAAGCTCTCGGCGGCCCGGTGACGGCGGCGTGAGCCCAGGGAGCCGACACCGATGCGGGACGCCGTGATCCAGGGCTTCATCGCCCTGGCGAGCCAAGTCGGGCTCAATTTCGACTTCCTGACGAGCCCGTTCGAGGTCCGGATGTGGCTCGACGGGATGGCGACGACGCTCGTCCTCGTCGCCCTCACCATCCCGCTCAGCCTCGCCGGCGGCGTCGCCCTGGCGGCGGCGCTGACCTCCGGCCGGCCCTGGCTCTCCGGGCCCGCGCGGGCCTATGTCGAGCTCACCCGCAACACGCCGACGCTGGTGCAGCTCATGTTCACCGTCCTGGTGGTCAACATGCTGATCTCGAAGGCGCTCGGCGGCGCGCAGAACAACCCGTTCGGGGCCTTCTTCTGGCTGGTCTCGGTCGTCGGCCTCCATGTCGCGGCCTTCCACGCCGAGGCCCTGCGCGGCGGCATCGAGGCGGTGCCGGCGGCGACCGTCGAGGCGGCGCGCGGGCTCGGCTTCTCGCGCCTCGAGGTGCTGCGGGTGGTCGAACTGCCGCTCGCGCTCCGCACGGCCCTGCCGGCGATCGTCAACAACCTCGTCAACCTGGTGAAGCTGACCACGATCGGCTACGCCGTCGCGGTCAACGAGATCACCTATGCCTCGCTGATGATCTGGACCCAGCGCGACAACGTGGTCGAGCTGATGATCGTGCTGCTCCTGTTCTTCAGCCTGATCAACCTCGCGGTCGCGCGCCTCGGCGCCTGGATCGAGCGCCGGCTGGCGGTCCCGGGATTCGGGCAATGACGGCGTCCGGTGCCCCTTCGCCGCGGCGGTCCGGACCGGTCGTCCTGGCCGCGGGCCTGAGCGCTGCGGTCGGTCTCTGGCTCGCCCTCGATCCGTCGCTCGGGCGCGTGCTGCTGGAATGGCTGCCCTATCTCGCCCGCGGCTTCGCGATGAACGTCTGGATCAGCCTCCTCGCCATGGCGCTCGGCACGCTCGCCGGCATCGTCCTCGGCGCGATGGAGCTGGCCCCGCTCCGCCCGGTCCGGGCCGCGGCCATCGCCTACGTGCAACTGTTCCGCAACGCGCCGCACCTCGTGCTGATCTTCGCCACGACCTACATCTTCCCCTTCGAGATCGTCGCCTTCGGCCATTACATCCCGTTCCCGGACTGGGTGAAGGCGGTGATCGGGCTCGCCATCCCGGCGAGCGCCCACACCGCCGAGATCACCCGCGGCGCCATCCAGTCGATCCCGACCCCGCAATGGGACGCCGCCAAGGGGCTCGGCTTCTCCCGCATCGAGGCGCTGCGCTGGATCATCCTGCCCCAGTGCCTGCGCCGGGCGCTGCCGCCCTGGATGAACCTCTACGCCTCGATCTGCATGGGAACGGCCCTGGCCTCGCTCGTCGGGGTGCACGAGCTGCTCCACGCCGCCACCGATGCCAGCACGGCGGTGAGCCGCACCGACTTCACCGTCCTGACCTACGTCACGGTGCTCATCGCCTTCTTCCTGTTCTGCTATCCGGTGTCGCGCCTCACGCAGCGGCTCGAGCGGCGCTTCGCCCGGTGAGTTCCGAAGGGTCCGCCATGACCGCGCTGTCCACTCCCCTCGTCGCCCTCGAGGACGTGCATCTGAGCTTCGGCCCGAACGAGGTGCTGAAGGGCATCGACCTGACGGTCGCCCGCGGCGAGGCCGTCTCGATCATCGGCCCGTCCGGTTCGGGCAAATCCACGATCCTGCGCTGCATCAACGCGCTGCTGGCGCCGAGCGCCGGCCGCATCACCGTCAGCGGCGTGCGGGTCGATGCCCTGCGCAGCGAGGCCGAGCGCATCGCCCTGCGCAAGCGCATCGGCATCGTCTTTCAGCAGTACAACCTGTTTCCGCACCTCACCGTGCTCGACAACATCACGATCGCGCCGGTCCGCATCCTGAAGGAGAAGCGGGCGGCGGCCGAGCGCCACGCCCGCGAACTCCTCGAACGGGTGCGCCTCGCCGACAAGGTCGCGGCCTATCCGGGGCAGCTCTCGGGCGGGCAGCAGCAACGGGTCGCCATCGCCCGGGCGCTCGCCATGCGGCCGGACCTCGTGCTGTTCGACGAGGTGACCTCCGCCCTGGATCCGGAAACGGTGGGCGAGGTCCTGGCGGTGATCCGCGGGCTGGTGCGGGACGGCATGACCAGCCTCCTCGTCACGCACGAGATGCGCTTCGCGCAGGAGATCAGCGACAAGGTGGTGTTCACCGAGAACGGGCGGATCGTGGAGGAAGGACCGCCCGACCGGATATTCCACCACTCCGTCAATCCGCGCATCCGGCAGTTCGTGCGCGGTCTCGGGGCCCGCGAGGCGGTGCAGCCCGGCGAAGGGATCTGACGCGACCATGACCAGCCCCGACCTGACGCGCGGCCTCGCCGAGGCCGTGGCCGCCTCGGACCCCGCGGCCGACGCCGCCGCCATGACGGCGGCGCGCCTCGCCATCGTCGATTTCCTCGCCTGCGCGCTCGGCGGCGCCGACGACCGCTCGACCCGCCTCCTGATCGAGACCCTCGGAGCGGGGGCGGGACCGGCGGTGCTGATCGGCCGGGCCGAGCGCACCGATCCGTTCACCGCCGCCCTGGTGAACGGCCATAGCGGGCACGTCCTCGACTACGACGACGTGCATGCCAGCGTGCGCGGCCATCCCACGACCGTGATCCTGCCGGCCCTCTTCGCCCTCGCGGCGACCCGGTCCATCGCCGGGGAAGACTTGGTCGCCTCCTACGTCGTCGGGCTCGAGACGATGGCGCGGCTCGGCCTCGCCCTCGGCACGCGGCATTACGAGACGGGCTTCCACGCCACCGCGACCCTCGGGCCGCTCGGGGCGGCGGCGGCGATCGCGCATCTCCTGCGCCTCTCCCCGGAGCGGATCGCCGTGGCGCTCGGCCTCGCCGCCACGCAAGCGGCGGGTCTGCGCCTGCAATTCGGCCACGACGCCAAGCCGCTGCATGCCGGTCTCGCGGCGCGCTCCGGGCTGACCGCGGCGCGCCTCGCCGCGGCCGGCTTCTCCGGTGCCCCCGACTTCCTCGACAGCCCGATCGGCTTTCTCACCGCCTTCGGCTTCGGGGCCGCGGCGCCCGGCCGCCTCCTCGAGGGCTGGGGCCGGCCCTGGCAGATCGTGGCGCCGGGCCTGACCCTGAAGGCGTTCCCCTGCTGCACCGCCGCCCATCCGGTCGCGGTCGGCGCCCTCGCCTTGCGCGATGCCGACGGCCTGCGGGCGGAGGCCGTCGCGAGCGTCACCCTCACCTTCCCGCCCGGCGGCGATGCGGCCCTGGTGGTCTCCCGGCCGCATACCGGGATCGAGGCGCGCTTCAGCCCGGAATACGTCTTCGCCGCGGCGCTCGTCGACGGCACGCTCGGCATCGGGCATTTCGACGAGCGGCCGGTGCGGCCGGATCTCGCCGGCCTCGCCGGCCGGGTGACGCGGCGCCACGACGAGGCCGCGCCGCGCCTGTCGGCCGACCCGGCGACGCGCTTCGTGCGGCTCGACATCGGCCTGCGCGACGGCGGCATCCTGACCCGCCGGGTCGCGGGTTTGCCGGGCCTGACCGATGCCGGGCCGAAGTTCCGCGATGCGACCGGCGGCGCCGACGCCTTCGCCGGAATCCCGGACCTCGTCGCCGCGATGACGGACGCCGCCGACCTCGCCCGCCTTCTCGCCAGCCTCGGCCGGCCCCGGTCCTGACGGATGACCAGCCGTGACCAGATCCCTCTTGAGAGACGCCGGACCATGACCGCCACGCGACGCATCCATCTCGGGCTCTTCCTCCAGGGCGCCGGCCACCACGTCTCCGGCTGGCGCCACCCCGAGGCCGAGTCGGGCAGCGAGAACCTCGACCTCCTGCGCCGGGTCGCGCAGATGGCGGAAGCGGCGAAGTTCGACATGGTGTTCCTGGCGGACGGCCTCACCAGCGGCGTCGACGCCCATCCGTCGATGATCGCGCGGTTCGAACCCCTGACGCTGCTCGCGGCTCTCGCCATGGTGACCGACCGGATCGGCCTCGCGGCGACGGCGTCCACGACCTATGGCGAGCCCTATCACCTCGCCCGCGCCTTCGCGTCGATCGATCACCTGAGCCACGGCCGCGCGGCCTGGAACATCGTGACGACCTCCTACGCGCGCACGGCCAACAACTTCTCCAAGAGCCATCCCGAGCATGACGCCCGCTACGCCCTCGCCGAGGAGTTCGTCGATGTCGTGCGCGGCCTGTGGGACAGCTGGGCCGACGACGCCTTCCTCAAGGACAAGGCCCGCGGCGTCTATGCCGATCCGGCCAAGGTGCGGGTGCTCGATCACGCGGGGCCGTATTTCTCGGTCAAGGGCCCGCTCAACATCCCCCGCCCGCCGCAGGGGCATCCGGTCCTGATCCAGGCGGGCTCCTCCGGGCCGGGCCAGGATCTCGCCGCCCGCACCGCCGACATCGTCTTCACGGCACAGCAGAGCCTGGCGGAGGCGCAAGGCTTCTACCGCAGCCTCAAGGCCCGGGTCGCCGGCTTCGGGCGCGATCCCGCCTCCGTCGCGGTCATGCCCGGCTTCCTGCCGGTGGTCGGGCGGACGCTCAAGGAAGCGAGCGAGAAGCTCAGCGAGCTCGACCGCTGGACCGACATCGCCAGCGCCATGCCGCTCCTCGAGGAGCGCATCGGTCATTCCCTCAGCGGCTATGACCTCGACGGGCCGCTGCCGGACCTGCCGGCGTCCGACCAGCTGCGCAGCCGCGCCGAACTCCTGACGGAACTCGCCCGGCGCGAGGGGCTCACGATCCGCCAGCTCGCCCTGCGTGTCGCCGCGGGCCGCGGCCATCACATGGTGGTGGGAACGGCGACCGACATCGCCGATCGCATGCAGACTTGGTTCGAGAACGGTGCGGCCGACGGCTTCAACGTCATGCCGCCCTACTTCCCCGGCGGCCTCCAGGAATTCGTCGCCGAGGTGGTGCCGATCCTGCAGGAGCGCGGCCTGTTCCGTACCGAGTACGAGGGCAGGACCCTGCGCGACCATCTCGGTCTCGCGCGTCCGGCCTGGCCCGACGCGTGAGCCCGCTGGACCCCCGACGGCGTGCCGCCGGCGAATCGAGGCGCGTGCCCCGAAGCGGACCTTCGTCCGCTTCGGGGCAGTTCCACCGGCTCCTGCCGCCGATGAGACGCCCGCAGGGTCCATCGACCATCGGGATTGCCGCCGGACCCGATCAGAAGTCGAGCGTCGAAACAAAGACGTCGAATACGCGCTCTCAAACCAGCAGATCGGCTGCCTACTTTGCTGGATCAGGAAGATTTTACCCGATTTTACCGGCCACGCCATTTCATTCCGTCTACGTTCGGCGCCGACAGCTAACCTGACGAGGCGAGGCCGTATGACTCCGAGTGAATCCGCCGATTCCGGCGACAAGGACCGCCGGGAGATCCTCCAAGCGGCCGGAGCATCGTTGGCTGCCAGCGTTGTCGGAACCTCTTCCACGCTGGCAGCGACGACCGGAGCCGGACGGGCGGATGACCGGAACAGCGCACCCCTCGGAGCGCGCCTGCAGGGCGTGCAGCACTTCGGCGTCACCGTCCAGAACATGGACAGGGCGTTCGCGTTCTACACGGAAGTCCTCGGCGGAACCGAGGTGATGCGGGACGGCGATTTCAAGGGTGAGCCGATCCATTACACGATCCTGGCCGACCAGGAGATCGACGCGCACGAGCGCAGGGTCGATCCGCGCACGATCGGCGTGCCCGACCTCGCCGGCGGAACGCAGCGGCTCGACGTGCGCTTCGTCCAGTTCGAGAACGTCGTCATCGAGCTCCTGCAATACCGCGACGCCGGCCAGCCGATGGGCACGGGCGACAGCTGGGCCGAGCCGCGCGACCACATGAGCCCGGCCTATCCGCGCTCGATGCACATCTGCTTCTACATCCGTGACGACGTGGATTTCGACCGCTTCATCACCGACCTCGAAGCCGAATGCGCCCGGCGCGGCATGACGCAGGTGAAAGCCAACCGCACCGTCGCAGTCAGGACCGAGGAGGAGCGACGGGCGGCGCCGACGAGCGCCAACGCCATCAAGATCCGGGACGGTAAGTCAAACGGCTGGTCCCTCATCTACTGCAAGGGACCGGAGGGCGAGCAGCTCGAATTCGTCCAAGTGCTCGATCCGGTGAAGCGGACCTTCGCGGAAGCGTTGGACCGGCGTCGTCAGATGATCGCCAGCCGGGGCTGACGCGCGGGGTCGAGACGCGCGGGGTCGAGACGCGAGCCCGAAGGGGACCATCGATGCTTCCTCCCGATCCCTCCTCCGCGGCGCGAGCCGAAGCGATCGCCCGGGACGCCTTCCTCGATTTCTACGAGGCAGCGAGCCCGGAGGACGCCGCCGCCTTGCGGATCCGTTCCGGAAGGATCGGACGGGTCGGGCTGATCGCGTTGCCGGGCGTCGGTTGGACGGAGTTCAACCGGGGCATGGGTTTCGGCGAACCCCTCGGGAAGGCCGAGTTCGGCCGGATCGTCCGGTGGCTCCGCACCCACGGCGCACCGGGCTGGGCGCTTCAGATGCCGCTCACTGCTCTGTCCAACCCGATTCGAGGGTGGCTCGTCGAAGCAGGGCTCGCTCCCGCGGGGAGCGGCTGGGCCAAGCACGTTCGCGATGCCGCGCCCCCCGTTCGGCCGCAACGAACCGATATCGAGGTCCGTCGGCTCGGTACCGGCGCGGCCGAGGATTTCGGCCGGGTCGCGATCGAGGGCTTCGGGCTCCCGCCGGTCCTCCGGAGGTGGTTTGCCGCGCTCGCGGGCCGTTCGCGCTGGAGCGTCTATGCGGCCTATGACGGGGGGGCGCCCGCGGGCGTCGGAGCCATGTTCATCGCGGACGGGCTCGGCTGGCTCGGCTTCGATACGACCCTGCCGAGTCACAGGGGACGCGGCTCGCAAGGCGCGCTCATCGCGGCGCGGGTGGCGGACGGGATCGGCGTCGGGCTGCGCGGCTTCGTCGCCGAGACCGCGCGGTCCGCGGCCGGCCGGGGGCCGGCTCCGCCCTCGTTCCGCAACTACGGGCGCAGCGGCTTCTCGGTCGCTTACGTCGTCGTGAATTACGGGCCGCCGCCCGCGGGTGGCTGAGTTCGTGTCCGGCGGGTCGGCTGCGGGATTTTACCAGATTTAACCCACGTGCCGGACGCGGGCCTCTACACTTCCCATCGGCTGCTTGCGCGGCAGCCGGACGAACGGACACGGACCGCCCTCGTTCGCGGCGAAGCACCCGGATCTGGTCTCCAGAGGGCCGATCCGATCTGCGGGTTCTTCACCGTTCGGCTTCTCAGGGACCGCCGATGGGTGCGGGCTCCCTCGGCACGCGCAGCTTTCGACGGCACGGGAGGTCGGCCCATGAGCGTTCCCATTCCACCCGCCATCAACCGCCGCGAGGTCATCGCGGGAGCGACCGCAGGCGTTGCGGCCACGGGCTTGCCGTCTCTCTCCCCGGCTCAGGCCGCCAGCCCGGAGATGCCGAGTTCCATCACCGTCTCCTTCACGGTCAACGGCGAGGCGAGGCGGATCGCGCTGGACACGCGAGTCACCTTGCTCGACGCCCTGCGCGAGCATCTGCATCTCACCGGCACGAAGAAGGGCTGCGACCACGGCCATTGCGGGGCCTGCACGGTGATCGTGAACGGGACGCGCATCAACGCCTGCCTGAGCCTCGCCGCGATGCACGAGGGCGACGGGGTCACGACAATCGAGGGCCTCGGCCATCCCGGGGCGCTCCACCCCATGCAGGCGGCCTTCCTCGCGCACGACGCCTTCCAGTGCGGCTACTGCACGCCGGGCCAGATCTGTTCGGCCGTCGCCGTGCTCGGCGAAATCGGAGCCGGCGTGCCGAGCCACGTCACCGGCGACCTCACGGCGCCGATGACCCTCGACACCGCGGAACTGCGCGAGCGCATGAGTGGCAACATCTGCCGCTGCGGCGCCTATGCCAACATCGCGGAGGCCGTCGCAACCGTCGCCGGGAGGACGCCGTGAAGCCCTTCACCTACGAGCGGGCGCAGAGCCCGGCGGCGGCCGCCGCGGCGGTTGCCTCGCGGCCGGGCGCCATGTTCATCGCGGGCGGAACGAACCTGCTCGATCTGATGAAGTTCCAGATCGAGACCCCGACCCATCTCGTGGACATCCGGCACCTGCCGCTGCGCGCCATCGAGGACACGGCGGAGGGCGGGCTCAGGATCGGAGCGCTCGCCACCAACACCGAACTCGCCTCCCATCCGCGGGTGAAGCGGGAATACGGCGTGCTCGCCCGGGCGATCGTGGCCGGGGCGACGGGCCAGCTGCGCAACAAGGCGACGACGGCCGGCAACATCCTGCAACGCAACCGCTGTCCCTACTTCTACGAGACCAGCTTGCCCTGCAACAAGCGCGCGCCGGGATCCGGCTGCTCGGCGGTCGGCGGCATCTCGCGCGCGCTCGCCGTGATCGGTACCAGCCGGCACTGCATCGCCCAGAACCCGGGCGACATGGCGGTCGCGCTGCGCCTGCTCGATGCCACGGTCGAGACCGTCAGGCCGGACGGGAGCCGGCGCACGATCCCGATCGGCGACGTCCATCGCCTGCCGGGCGACACGCCCGAGATCGAGTTTCCGCTCGCGGCCGGCGAGCTGATCACCGCGGTGATCCTGCCGAAGCCGCTCGGCGGAACGCATCACTACCGCAAGGTCCGCGACCGGGCCTCCTACGCCTTCGCGATCGTGTCGGTCGCCGCAATTCTCCAGAAGGACGGAACCGGGCGCGTCGCCTTCGGCGGGGTCGCGCCGCGGCCCTGGCGCGTCGAGGCGGCGGATGCGCTCCTGCCGGGCGGGCCGGCCGCGGTGGCGAAGGCCGCCTTCGAGGGGGCGACGCCGACGGCCGACAACGCGTTCAAGATCCCGCTGGCCGAGCGCACGCTGGCATGGGTGATCGCGGAAGGGAGGGCGTGAGGCCATGAAGTACGACGCGCCCGCGGGCCGAAACCCCATCGATCGCCTGGAGGTCGTCGGACGCCCTCTTCCCCGCATCGACGGCCCCCTGAAGGTCACGGGCAGGGCAGCCTACGCGTATGAGCGGCACGACGCCGTGGCGAACCCGGCCTATGGCTGGATCCTCGGCGCGACGATCGCGCGGGGTCGCGTCCGGCGGATCGACGCCGCCGCGGCGAAGGCGGCCCCCGGCGTTCTCGCGGTGCTGTCGACCCTCGACCGCGACGCCGCCCCGCCGGGATTCCGCACTACGCTCCACCTGTTCGGCGGGGCCGAGGTGCGGCACTACCATCAGGCCGTCGCGCTGGTGGTCGCGGAGACGTTCGAGGAGGCGCGCGCCGCCGCGCATCTGGTCGGGGTCGAGTACGAGGCCGCCTCGTCGCGCTGCGACCTCGCGGCCGAGGCACCGAAGGCCGAACCCGTCGCGGATCGGGACAGCCCGGATTATCCCATCGTGGACCGGATCGGCGATGTCGAGGCGGCGCTGGCGGCCGCGCCGGTCCGCCTCGACGAGACCTACACGACGCCCGACCATACCCACGCGATGATGGAGCCGCACGCCACCACGGCTGCATGGAGCGGCGGCAGGCTGACCGTCTGGACCTCGGCCCAGGTCGTGTCCTGGCACCGCAACAGCCTCGCGCAGGCCCTCGGGCTCCCGAAGGAGAATGTCCGCCTGGAATCGCCGTTCATCGGCGGCGGCTTCGGAGCCAAGCTCATCATGCGGGCGGACGCGCTCCTGGCGGCGCTCGGCGCCCAGGCGGTCGGACGTCCGGTCAAGATCGCCCTGCAGCGCCCGCTGATCGCCAACGGCGGCACGCGGCGGGCCGGCACGATCCAGCGGATCCGCCTCGGGGCGACCCGCGACGGGCGGCTCACCGCGATCGGCCACCACAGCATCAACGGCAACCTCCCGGGCGCCTTCGCGGAGGCGGCGATCGCGCCGACCCGGCTCCTCTACGGCGCGCCGACCCGCGAACTCTCGATGAAGCTCGCGGTCCTCGATCTCGCCGAGGGCAACGACATGCGCGCGCCGGGCGAGGCGCCGGGGCTGATGGCCCTCGAGATCGCGATGGACGAGATGGCTGAGAAGCTCGGGCTCGATCCCGTGGCCTTCCGCATCCTGAACGACACGCAGGTCGACCCGCGCAACCCGCAGCGGCGCTTCTCCGAACGCCACTTGGCCGAGTGCCTCCGAACCGGGGCGGAGCGCTTCGGCTGGGCGCGCCGCAATCCCGAGCCGGGTTCGATGCGCGACGGCCGATGGCTCGTCGGCATGGGCATGGCGGCGGGCTTCCGCCTCAACCTCCCGATGCCGTCGGCCGCGCGGATCCGGCTCGAGCGCGGCGGCCGGCTGACGGTCGAGACCGGCATGACGGATATCGGGACGGGCAGCTACACGATCCTCGCCCAGACCGCGGCGGAGATGATGGGCGTGCCGGTCGAGGCCGTGTCCGTCCGGCTCGGCGACTCGGCCTATCCGGAGGCGGCCGGATCCGGCGGCCAGTTCGGCGCGACCAACGCGACCTCGGGGCTCTACTGCGCCTGCCTCAAGCTGCGGGACGCCGTCGCGGCGCGCCTCGGCCTCGATCCCGCACGGGCCGCCTTCGCGGGCGGGATGGTGACGGACGGGAGCCGCGGGGCGGCGCTCGCCGAGGCGGCAGAGGGCGGGCCCCTGACGGGTGAGGACGGAATCCAGTACGGCGACCTCGACAAGACCTTCGTGCAGGCCACCTTCGGGGCGCAGTTCGCCGAAGTCGCGGTGAACCGGTTCACCGGGGAGACCCGCATCCGCCGCATGCTCGCCGTCATCGATGCCGGCCGCATCCTCAACCCGCTCACCGCCCGCAGCCAGGTGATCGGGGCCATGACCATGGGCGTGGGCTCCGCCCTGATGGAGGCTCTGGCCGTCGACAAGCGCCACGGCTTCTTCATCAACCACGACCTCGGCGGCTACGAAGTCCCGGTCCACGCCGACATCCCCCACCAGGAGGTCGTCTTCCTCGACCATCCCGATGCGGTCTCATCCCCGATGAAGGCCAAGGGCATCGGCGAGATCGGCCTGTGCGGCGTCGCCGCCGCCGTCGCGAACGCCGTCTACAACGCGACCGGGATCCGCGTCCGAGACTACCCCATCACGCTCGACAAGATGCTGGACAGGATGCCGAGCGTCGCTTGAACCCGGCGGAATGGAGGATTCATGTCCTATCACCCTGTTCCCGTGACGCATGTCGGTTTGACCGTCACCGACATCCATGCCGCGACGAGATGGTATACCGAGGCGTTCAGCTGCCGGCATATCATCGGCCCGATGCATGTGAAGCACGATGGCTCCCATATCGGCGAGGTCTTCAAGGGGATCTTCGGAGGCCGGTTCGGGGAGTGTTTCGTCTCTCATCTTGCGACGGCAAATGGCGTGGGGATCGAGCTGTTCCAGTTTGTCACGCCCGAGTCGGAGCGGGCCGACGACAATTTCTTGTACTGGAAGACGGGCGTCTTCCATTTCTGTCTGGTCGATCCCGATATCGAGGGGCTGGCACGACGGATCGCGGAGAAGGGCGGACAACAGCGCTCGAAGATCTGGACGCTGTTCGACGGGGAGCCTTTCAAGGCTGTCTATTGCGAGGATCCGTGGGGGAACCTGATCGAGATCTATTCCCACTCGACCGAGCTCATGTACGCCAACCGTGACCGTGCGACCTGATCGCGGTGGGCCACGGCCGGCCGGCTACGGGTCGCGGCGAGGCGCCACGATGATGCCCGCCGGACTCGATGATCGTCTCCCACGAACCGGCATCCACTTCGTCGGATGGGGCGCGGATCGGCGGCCCTGCTGATCGGGCTTTGCGCGCCGCGGACCGGAATAGCGTGTTACTTCGCCGTGATCCTGCTGTAGCTTCGACCGGGAGCGGGTGAGCTGCCGGCCAGAGGACGCGCGGCAGTGAACCGCCCGAGCGGTTCGCGCCGTCGTCTTTCGGTCGCGGCTGCCGGCTCATCGCCGCGCGGAATGCGGCTCGGCCGATCACGTCGGAGGTGCTCTGATGTCGTTCGAGACGATGGGGGATCAGCGGCGCAGCACCTGCCAAGTCCATGGTCGGCTCGATCACTGGTCGCGGGTGGTCGTCGAGCGTCGCGTGAACGGAGCCGGCTCGCATCCCAAGCAGGCCTATCCCTGTAATGAACTCATCGTGATGCTCGATGGCCGCGCGATCGTGCGCCGCACCGGCGACGGTCAGGTCGAGAGCTGCCTGGCCGGGGCCGGAACGGCATGGACCGGACCGGTCGGCTTTCTCGAACAGGCCGAACTCTCGGAAGCGATCGCGTGTGTTCATGTCTGCCTGCCGCCGGCCCTGCTCCGGCACAGCGCCCTCGCCGATTACGGCATCGATCCTTCCCAGGTCGAACTTGCTTTCGTCGGCGGGCTGGCCGACCCGCTCCTCGTGAGCTTCGCCCAAGCCTTTCACGGCCTGATGGACAGACCCCATCGGCCCACGGACCAGCTCTTCGTTGACGGATTGACGGCCGCGCTGGCGGCCCACCTCATCGCCAACTACACGATCGACCGCTGGAAGCCGTCGACCGCACCGCGAGGACTCGACACGCGACGGCTGAAGCGGGTGCTCGACTACATCGATGCGCATTTCGCCGAGCCGATCTCCCTCGACCGCCTCGCGGCCGAGGCCTGCCTCAGCCCGTTCCACTTCTCGCGGTTGTTCCGCAAGGCCACCGGGCTCACGCCGCACCGCTACCTCACCGATCGCCGGGTGCGCGCAGCCCGGGAGGCCCTGGCGCTCGACCGATCCTCACTCCTCGAGATCGCATCGAAGACCGGCTTCGGCTCTCAGGAGAACTTCATCAGAGTGTTCCGCAAAAGCACCGGACTGACACCCGGCGAGTTTCGGCAGCTGTCCCGTTCCGGGCGCTGACACCGCAGGCCCCCGGCCCGGATCGAGAGGAAGCCCCGCCGGACGATCTCCCCGATCGGAGCCGGCTTCGCCGGCCCGGACGGAGCAGCGCAAGATCGGCAAGCGGAACCGCAAGATCGGCAGATGCGCCGGCGCTCAGGGCATGTACGTTGCTACAACTTGGATCCACACCTTGGTGGCGCATGATTGTCACCGTCGTGGAGCCCGGACCGGGTATCCGGTGCTGCCCGGAAATTCGATGAACTCCGGAGGAGCGATGACGATCAGGGATGCACGACTCGCGGGTCCGCCCGGCTATCGCGATGCGCATCGTGACACCCGGCACGGGTGACACGATCTACCGGTTCGGCGCTTTCGAACTGCTCGCGTCCCGGCAGCTTCTCGTTCATGCCGGCAGTCCGGTCACGGTCGGCAGCCGCGCCCTCGGCATCCTGACCCACTTGGTCGAGCAGGCCGGATCGCTCGTCAGCAAGGGCGACCTGCTCGCAGCGGCTTGGCCGAACATCTTCGTTCATGAAGGCAACCTGAAGGTCAACGTCGCGAACCTGCGGCGCGTGCTGGCGGCCCACGATCCACGCCAGGACTACATCGTGAGCGTGCCGGGGCGCGGATACAGGTTCGTCTGTCCCGTGCGCCGGGAGACTGCTCCGACCGTGACCTACAAGTCCGCGGTGCAGTGTGCCTCGCTTCCGGTCGCGACCGCGCTCGTCGGCCGGTCGGACGATGTCGAAGAGATCGGCCGCGAGCTGGAAGCCCACAGCTTCGTGACGATCACCGGTACGGGAGGCGTCGGCAAGACCGCCGTCGCGTTGGCCGCGGCGAATCGCATGGCCTCGCGCTTCGCGGCCGGAGCGTGTTTCATCGACCTCGCATCCGTCGCTGACGAAAGGCATCTCGTCGCGACGATCAGTGCCGAACTCGGTGTACGCTCGGACAGCGGGGATCTGCTCGGCGCGGTGATTCACGCGCTCCGGGACGAGCACCGGCTCCTGCTTCTCGACAATTGCGAGCACCTCCTGCCGGCGGTCGCGGCGGCGGCGGACCGGCTCGCGGCGGCACTGCCCCTCACGCGGATCATCGCCACCAGCCGCGAACCTCTTCGCCTGACGCGGGAACGCGTTCGCCGGATCGCGCCGCTCGCCTGCCCGCCGGGTCCGATGCCTCCGTTGGGCATGAAGGCGATACTCGCCTTCCCGGCGGTCGAACTCTTCGCGCGGCGTGCCCGGGAAGCGACCGGGAATGCGGTTGCGCCGGATGATCTCCCGGCCGTGGCCGAGATATGCAGGCGGCTCGACGGCATACCGCTCGCTCTGGAAATCGCGGCGGCACGCTGCGGCGCCTACGCGCCGGCCGAGGTGTTGGGCTTGCTGGATGACCGGTTCGATCTCCTGGATGAGCATGATTCGGCGAAGCCCGCTCGCCAGCGCGCGCTTCGTGCCACGCTCGCATGGAGCTACGCCTTCCTCCGTCCGCAGGAGGCCGCGATCCTGCGGGCTCTGGCCGTCTTCGCGCGCGCTTTCACGATCGAGGACGCCCTCGCGATCGCTCAGGCCACGGAGGTGGCGCCGGTCGAGGCGCTCGAGAGCATCGCCAGCCTGATTTCGAAGTCCCTGCTCTCCCCCGATGGGCGGGAGGACGGGACGCGGTACCGCCTCCTGGAAAGCACGCGGGCCTTCGCCGCCGATCTGCTGCGAGCGGATCCTGTTCGTCGCCGCGTTCAGCAACGGCACGCCGAGCACGTCTGTCTGTCGCTGGAACGGGCACAGGATGCGTGGCACCGTGCATCCGGCGCGCACGAGCAGGCGGATCCGTCACGCTGGGCGGCCGATGTGCGCCGTGCGCTGACCTGGGCCTTGGGCGATGACGGATCGATTCCGCTCGGCATCAGGCTGACGATTTCGGCCATTCCGATGTGGGAAAGCTTCTCGATGCTCGACGAGAGCGTCGTGTATCTCGGGATGGCGATCGAGAGAGGCCGTCTGCGCGGGCCGGAGGTCCCGGCGGCCGAGATCCGCTTGCAGACGGCGCTCGCGACGGCGCTGTTCCACGCCCGAGGCCTGACTCGGCAAACCGCCGCCGCCCTCCAACGGGCTTTGACGCTCAGCGAGACATTCGGACAGCCCGATGATGTCATGACCGCGCTCTGGGGCTGCGCGGTGCACGACCTTCATGCCGGCCGACCGGCACGGACGATCGAGCGAATGCGCCGCTTCGATCAGTTGGGCCGGGCTCTGGCCGATCCTTCGCTCGTGCCCGATGGCGAACGGCTTCGTGCCGCAGCCGAAATGTATCTCGGGCACCTCGCGAGCGCATCCGCGCGGTTGGAGCGTGTGCTGTCGACGCGGGATCGCGGCGGCGGCCCGTCCGGCAAGATGATGTTCCAGCTCCACCGCGGATTGGCGGCGGGCTCCACGCTCGCCATGGTCACGTGGCTGACCGGCGACCGGGCCGGCGCGGCGCGGCTCGCGGAGCGGACGATCGCCGGGGCGATCGCCGCGGAGCATCCCGTTTCCCTGTGCAATGCCCTCGTCCAGCACGCTCTCACGATCGCCTTGCTGGATGGACGGCTGGAGGATGCGCAGCGCTACCTGAACCTGCTCCGGGAGCAGTTCGCCGGGGGCGGATTGCGCTGGTGGGCGCAACTTGCACGCTGCCCCGCCGCAGCCCTCGCCGTACGGCGCGGTGAGGCGGGCGGCTTGGCGCGTTTGCAGCGGGACATCCTCGACGTCGCCGCCACCGGCACCTCCCTTCGCATCCCTGCCTATATGGGCATGCTCGCCGACGCTCTCGGGGAAGCCGGACGCCTCATGCAAGCCGAGCGCGTGATCGAGACCGCGCTTGCCCGCGCGGCGGTGCAGCAGGAGCGCTGGATCGTTCCCGAGCTGAGACGGATCGAGGCGGGTGTCAGGGCGCGGCAAGGGCAGCCCGCGCAGGCCGAACACCTCCTGAAGGCCGCCATCGGTCTCGCTCGCGAGATGGGAGCGGAGTCCTGGCGCGCACGCGCGCAGGCCGATCTCTCGCGCCTTCGGTCCGCGCGAGGGATGCCGGCGCCCCGACCGGATCTTCGGGAGGACGCGGTCCCGCTGCCGCTGCCGAGCTGAACGTCAGACCTCCCGATCTGGCCGGGAGTTCCGATCACGGTCCGGCGATCGGCGGCCGCATTCTCTCCCGACATGGCGCAACCCGGTCAGTTCCTGGTCCCGGCTCCGGGACCAGGCGCATTCAGGACAGCGAAGCGCCCTTCCTCGGCCTTGTTGATGTACTGGCTGGCGATGAAGAACCCCTTCAGCGGCCGGATGACCGGCACGCAGGCCAGCAGCAGCAACGGAAGCGTGACGACCGCGTGGATCCACAGAGGCGGCTCGTAGGCCAGCTCCAGCCAGATGCCGAAGGCGGTGACCGGGAAGGCCATCGTCATCATGATGAAGAAGGCCGGCCCATCGGCCGGATCGGCGAAGCTGTAGTCGAGGCCGCAGGCTTCGCAGCGCGGCTTCAGGGTGATGAAGCCGTTGAACAAGGCCCCGTCCCCGCAACGCGGGCAGCGGCACCGCAGCCCGACCGACAGCAGCGATTGATCGGTCATCCTTCGCATGGCCCAACGATCCCGAACCTCCCGCCATGTCCGACAGCGGAGTATGTCTTGTGCGCCCCAAATGTATGGGATATCTTACCATACAATCGGACATCGAGCGTGATGCTCGGAGGGCGGTGGGAAGGCCGGCGGGCGCCGCCCTGCCTGAGGATCATTGTATGCATACACCCGGGCGAGAGCGAGGGTCAACGATGGAATCCTGGACCCCTACAATTGCCGACGATCCGGGCCCGAAATACCTGGCCATCGTCAAGGCGCTGGCCGAGGACATTCGCACGGGGCGCCTGCCTCCCGGCGCACGCCTGCCGCCGCAGCGCACCCTCGCCAAGCACCTCAAGGTGGATCTCACCACGGTCACGCGGGCCTTCAACGAGGCGCGCAGGAGCGGCCTGATCGATGCCACGACCGGTCGCGGAAGCTTCGTTCGCGGCCCCGCGCGGCCGCCCGTGGCTGCGCGCGTGCCGGACCCCTCCGGCAGCGTCGACCTCAGCATGAACATGCCGCCCCGGCCGGCGGCAGCGAGGTTGGCCGAACGCGTGGAGGCTGGCCTGTCGGCCCTTGCCGGCACGGCCGGCTTCCTGGACCGGATGCAGTACCAGGATAGCGCGGGGAACCTCGCCGATCGCGCAGCGGCGGCGCAATGGCTGGGCCGCCGGCTCGGCCTCCTGCCCGTGCAGCGGGTCCTCGTGGCCGCAGGCGCGCAGGCGGCCCTCGCCGGCGCTCTCGCCGCTCTCCTCAAGCCCGGCGACGCTCTCTGCGTCCCGGCCCTGACCTATCCGGGTTTGCGGATGGCCGCCGAACGACGGGGCGCGCGGCTCGTATCCGTCGCCTGCGACGAGGAGGGACTGATCCCGGAGGCGTTCCTCGCATGCTGCCGGACGGAGCCGCCGCGTGTCCTCTACCTGGTGCCGACCCTCGACAACCCGACGACCGCCACGCTGCCGATGGCGCGCCGTGGGCGGATCGCCGAGATCGCGCGCACGCACGGGGTCACGATCATCGAGGATGACGCCTACGGCGTGCTTGCGCCCGATGCGCCGGCTCCCATCGCCGCCCTGGCTCCCGACGTCACGTGGCACATCGCGACGCTGTCGAAATGCGTCAGCCCCGGCCTGCGCATCGCCTATGTCGCGGTGCCTGGAACGAACGAGGCGGTCCGGCTCGCCGCAGAACTGCGCGCCATCAGCATGATGGCGTCGCCGCTGACGGCCGCGCTCGCCGCCCGGTGGATCGTCGGGGGCGAACTCGACGCGATCATCGCTGCCATCCGGCAGGAGAACGGCCTTCGCCAAGCCGTCGCCCGGGACAGCTTGCGCGGCCTCGATGTCCGAGCCCATCCGTGCGGACACCACCTCTGGCTGCCGCTTCCGGAGCCCTGGCGGCGCGGCGAGTTCGGGGCGCATGCGCGCCAGCTCGGGTTGTCCACCGTCCTGAGCGATGCCTTCGCGGTCGGTCCGGCCCCGGAGGCGATCCGTGTCTCGCTCGGCGCCGCGCCCGATCGCGAGACGCTGCGCTACGGTCTCAGCCTGCTCTCGACATTGCTGGCGCACCCGCCCGGCGCGATCTCGACGATCGTCTGACATCGCCGCCGTAGGCGACCGCGCCGACCGGTGCCGGCTGGATGCCGAGCGTCGGGCGCGGCGCAACCGGTGTCGCGGGTCCGGTCAGGAGGCGATGGCGCAACACCGATTCCATCGCCAGCCACGAAGCCGCGCCTTGAGAAGGGACAGGACGACGAGGCTCAGCCAGACCGCGCCGGCGGTCAGGTCGATCGCCTCTCCGACCCGGGCGGGAAGCCGCCAGGCCCGCGCGGCGGCCCGCCGAAGCGACGTCGCTCGGGAACCGCCGCTTCCATGACGTGCTCCTCATGAGGTGCGTTGGCGTGGCGCGGACGGCATCGGCTCCGCGCCGTCGCGGTGTGGGAAACCTGACCGGCCCGGCAGCCGCTGCCGGAGCGGTCAACGCCTCGCCACCTGCCTGTCGAGGAAGGTGCGGATGAGGGGCGCCATCTCGTCGAGCTTGTCCTCCAGCGCGAAGTGGCCGGTGTCGAGGATGTGCAGCTCCGCATCCGGGAGGTCGCGCAGGTAGGGGTGCGCTCCCTCCTCAGGAAAGATCTTGTCGTTCTTGCCCCAGACGATCAGCGTCGGCGGCTTCCGCGTGCGGAAGAACGCCTGGAACTGGGGATAGAGCGGCACGTTCGTGCGGTAGTCGTAGAACAGGTCGAGCTGGATGTCCCTGTTGCCCGGACGGTCGAGCAGAGCCTGGTCGTGGACCCAGTTGTCGGGACTGATGCGCGACACATCCTTCACGCCGTCCGTGTATTGGAAGATCGTCGTGGGGAGCGTGACGAGGCCTGCCAGGGCCTCGCGGCTCTTCGTGCTGCCGTCGGCCCAGTAGGTCTTGATCGGGTCCCAGAACTCCCGCAGGCCCTCGTCGTAGGCATTGCCGTTCTGGATGATCAAGCCGGTCACCCGTTCCGGATGCTTGAGCGCCAGCCGATATCCGACGGGGGCGCCGTAATCCATCACGTACATGGCGTAGGACTTGGCGCCGATCTGGCCCAGCAGCCCATCCACCATGTCGGCGTAGCGTCCGAAGCCGTAGGCGAACGTGGCGTGGTCGGGAGCGTCGCTCTGGCCGAACCCCGGATAGTCCGGCGCGATGACGCGGTAGCGATCGGCCAGCGTCGGGATCAGGTCGCGGAACATGTGCGAGGATGTGGGAAAGCCGTGCAGGAGCAGCACGACCGGCCCGTCGGCAGGGCCGGCCTCGCGATAGAAGACCTTCACGCCGTCGATCGTGGCGGAGCGATAATGGACGACCACCGGCGCGCGGGCCGCGACGGCCGGCGCTTGGTCCGCCTTGGCCTGAGGAGAAAGGGTGACGCCGGCCGTTGCGAGCATCAGGGAAAGCAGAAGATGTTTCATGGGTGTTCTCCCGGTGCGAGGCATCCGAACGTTTCGTTGCCCGTCCGAGAGATCATTGATCTTCTGTCCGCAGACGTTAATCGATGGAATGGGAAAGGCATTGTTGCCGCCCGCGGAACAATGCGGCGACGGCCTGCCGGCGCACCGCGCTGCGGACGATGGGTCACGCCAAGCCTCGCGGGAGCGGCAAGGTTCGAGGTGGTCCGCCGCCCGCTCAGTTCAGCAGCCGGTTCGCACGCAGGCGCGATACGGCCAGGTCGACGAACGTCCTGACCTTGGCCGGCGCGTGCCGTCCCTCGGGGTACAGCACGTGGATGGGCAGCGGCGGCTCCTCGTGGTCGGCGAGCACGATCTGGAGGCGGCCCTCGATCAGGGCGGGGCCGATCTGATAGTGCAGCACCCGCGTCAGACCCCAGCCCGCAAGGGCAGCGGCGATGGGCGCCTCGTTCGTGTTGCTCTGCAGGACGGGACGGATGGTCACGCGCTCGTCGCGCCCGAACCGCCATTCCGGCGAGGCCCAGGCACCGGTCGAGACCGCGATGCGATGATCCTTCAGGTCCGCAGGCGTCGTCGGAACCCCATGCCTCTCGAAATAGGCGGGCGACCCGCAGATGACGCGGCGCACCGAGCCGACCCTGGCGGCCGTGAAGCCGGAATCCGAGAGGTGGCCGATGCGGATCGCAACGTCGATGCCCTCCTCGACGATGTTCACCGGGCGGTCGACGAAGAGCGTCCGCGCGGCCATGGTCGGGTAAGTGTCGAGATAATCGGTCACGATGGGCAGCACGTGCATCTGCCCGAACAGGACCGACGCCGTGAGCGCGAGCGTTCCGGACGGCGTCGCATATGAGCCGGCCGCCGCGGCCTCGGCCTCGACGATGTCGGCCAGGATGCGCCGGCAATCCTCGTAATAGCGTCCGCCCGCCTCCGTCAGCTTGACCGATCGCGTGGTGCGCACGAAGAGACGGGCGCCGATGGTGTCTTCGAGCGCCGCCACCGCGCGCGTCACGGCCGGCGGGCTCATGTGCATCAGGCGCGCGGTTTCGGTAAAACTCGCCGTCTCCGCAACCTTCGCGAAGATGCGCATGGCCTGCCACCGATCCATGGCCCCTCGCTCCCGCCGATAGACCCCGACGATTACAACTGCTCCGGGCACCACGCCGCCGGCTTGCCCCGGGATGGTAAACTGCGCGCGAGGACGGCGTCGCCTAATTCCTGGCGGCATGCACCGGCTTGGTCTCGGAGGCGGGCTCGGGAGCCATGAGGCGCGCCGCGAAGCTCTCGATCTGGCTGCAGACCTCTTCGGCGATGCCCACCCTGACCGCCCTCGCGCGCTCCTCGTTGCGCCGCTCGCCGTCCTGCGCGCGCACCGCCAAGGCCAGGGCAAGGGCCCGCGACGTTCGCAGGTCGAAGCTCCGTCCCTGGCATGCGGCGTCGATCTCGGCACCGCTCAGGCCCAGCATGCGGGCCGCCGCCTCCTGGTCCGGAGGGAGGAACCGGTCCCGGCCGCCGATGGTCAAGGCGAGCGCGATGGCCAGCCGCACGCGCGCGTCGAGGGTGAAGGACGACATGGCGGCACCTCCCGGGAGTGAGCGCTCAGAAGCCGAGCTGGCCGAGCCCCGGATGGTCGTCCGGCCGGCGGCCGAACGGGCCTCCGGCCGGGGCGGTCTCTCCGCGCCGGCCCACGCACGATGAGCCCCGACCGAAGGTCCCGGGATGTCGAAAGCGCGGACGGGATCACCGTGTGAGCTGCGCTGATCCTCAGAGCGCGAGCTGAACACGGTCCGCGCCCGCGGCCGGCGCCGCCGAGCAGATGAGCACTTCGTCCTCGGCGACCGCCGCGGTCGGTTCCTTGAGGTAGGTCACCGCTCCGGCCAGCAGCTTGGTCCGGCACGTCCCGCAGCGTCCCTCCCGGCAACTGAACTCGGGACTGAGACCTCGGGCTTCGGCCAAGTCGAGCAGGCTGCCCGATTCCGGGGTCCAGCGCGCCTCCTTGGCGGCGTTGACGAAGGCCACGGGGACAGGCTTGGCCGACGGAGGCGGGCGCGACGCAACGGCGGCCGTGGCCGCGACGGTCCGGACCAGCGAGGAGGGACCGAATGCTTCCGCGTGGATCCGGTCATCGGCGACGTTGTCGGCGCGCAGGCCGTCGTAGAGCGCCTGAGTGAAGGCGGGCGGCCCGCAGAGATAGAAGTCGGAATCGGCGAAGGCCAGGAAGCGCGTGAGCAGGGCCATGTCGATGCGACCCACCGCATCGTAGTCGACGCCTGCCTGTGCGCCCTCGTCGTTGCTGAGCACACGCACGATCCGCACGGCGCCCTCCGCCGCCTCGGCGAGGTCCGCCAGCTCCCTGTCGAAGGGGCGGTCGGGCTTCGCGTGAGCGGCGTGGAAGAGCGTGGTCGGGCGGATGCCACGGGTGCGCAGCCCGTCGTAGACGAGATACCGCAGCATCGCGAGGAGCGGCGTGATCCCGACGCCGCCCGCCAGCATGACCGCCGGGCGCTTCGCCTGGGCATCGATGGTGAAGCTGCCCTCCGGCGCCCGCGCCTCGATGAGGTCGCCGACCCGGATCTTGTCGTGCAGGTGGCCCGACACCGCGCCCTCGCGCTTGACGCTGATGCGGTAGATCGCGTCCGAGGGTGCGACCGACAGCGTATAGGTCCGGATGACCGGCTTGTCCGATCCGGGAAGCGTCACGCGGATGGGCAGGTGCTGCCCCGCGCGATGCGGGATGAGACCCGCCCCGTCGTCGGGAACCATGTGAAACGAGCGGATCGAGCGGCTTTCGTCGACGATCCCCGTCACCCTGAAGGGCCGCCAGCGCGTCGCGAGCGCGGCGGCACGGATGCGGTCGGCGGCTTCCCCCCAGTCGCCGGTCATCAGCGAGTTGGGCGACCAGCCGTCCGGCCGGAAGGACCAGCGCAGCGGAAGGGCCCCCCGTCTGCGCACGACCCGGCGCGGCCGGAAGCTCCAGAGACGCTCGGCGCCCTGGAAGGCCGCGATCTCGGGCGAGTCGAGGATCACCTCGGCCTCGCCGGTCATCTGCAGGAGATCCCCCGTCTCGAAATCGGCGAAGACCAGCCCCGCCTTGCCGTTCGAGAGGATGTTGCCGAGCGTGGCGAAGAACAGGTTGCCGGCGAAATCCGGGATGGTCAGGGTGCCGTCGCCGGCGACGCGTACGAAGCCCGCCTTGCCGCCGCGGTGCGAGACATCGACCTGGCGCCGGTCCTCGCGCTCCGCGTAGGAGCTCACGAAAAAGGTGTCCGCCGCCTCGATCAGGCCGCGCGCCGCCTCGTCGAGTCCGGAACTCTCCTCGACGGCGCCCGTGAACGGCTCGCGCGGATCACGGACGAACGCGACGTCGCGTAACTGGATGTATTGGGGGCAGTTGCCGAAGCTCTGATCGACCGCGACGTGCATGGCGCCGCCGGCCGACGCCCGGACGATCCCGTTCACGCGGTTGCGGCGGCGGGTATGCAGCTCGATCCCGAGCAGGCCGACGGCGTCGCCGTCCTGCGTGCCCTCGCTCGCGGGATCGCTGGGGTCGGGCCGCGCCCTCATGGCGAGGGCGTGGGCCGAAGGGGAGGCGATGAAGCCGGCGCCGCCGGCCAGGAGCGTGGCCCAGGCGTCCCCATGGCGGTCGACGCTGCCCAGGACGATGAAGGGGATCTGGGCGTAGAACTCGCGGTGCTGGTCGGGCAGGTAGTCCCGCACCACCCGCTGGCCGACCTGCTCCATCTTGTCGGCGACGCCGACCCGCTCCTGAATGGCCTTCTCGCCGGCGTGCCAGGTCGGCAGCTTCGGCATGGCCGGCACGGACATGGCCGGCACGGACCTGCCCGGAACGTCACTCATCGCCTCGCCCTCCACTCGGTTCGGTCGGGCGCGCCGGTTGGCGCATCCGGGCTGATCACGCGGCGGCGGTGAGGCCGGCGGGCGTCCGGGCGAAGGGGACGAAGCCCGGCAGGTCCTCGATCCGGCGCAGGAAGGTGTTGACGTCCGGGTAGCCCGACAGGTCGACATTGCCCTCGGGCGCCCGGGCCACGTAGCTGTAGACCGCGACGTCCGCGATGGTCGGACGGTGGCCGACGAGCCAGTCGCGGCCGGCGAGATGGGCTTCGAGCCGGCCGAGGAGCGTGTGCGCCCGGCCGATCACCTCCTCCGGGTTGAATTTCGCGCCGAACACCGTGACGAGGCGCGCCGCCGCGGGGCCGTAGGCCACCTCGCCGGCGGCAACCGACAGCCAGCGCTGGACGGCGGCCGAGCCGCGCGCATCCTCGGGCAGCCACTCGGTCCGTCCCAGCGTCTTGGCGACGTAGACCAGAATGGCATTCGAGTCCGAGACCACCGTGCCGTCGTCATCGAGCACCGGAACCTGACCGAACGGATTGAGCGCGAGGAACTCAGGCTTCTTGTGGGCGCCAGCCTTCAGATCGACCTCGATCAACTCGTGCGGCACGCCCACCAGCGAGAGGAAGAGGCGCGCCCGGTGCGCGTGGCCCGACAGGGGATGGTGGTAGAGCTTCATGATCGCCGTCCTCGCTCCGTGGCCGGGTCTGTCCCGAGGCCTTCCCGGAGAGTGCCGCCCCTCATTCGGACCGGGAATGAGCGTTCTCGGCAGTTCATCATTGCGTCTAACGGAATAATCCAGCCGATCGCCGGAAGGCCTCCGGTACCGAGGCTCGCATCATCGGGCAGTCTGCCCTGCGGGGGGGGCCTCATCAGGCGCCTTGGAGCGTGCCAGCGGGCGAGCCGCAGGCGACGCTGGCCAAGCAGAGCGGCAGGGCCGGCGTGATGGCAGGGCAGACAGGGCAAGCTCCAGACGAGCAGACGCCGCTCCATGTCAAAAAAGAATGCTGCTTGGTCGTGCATGCCGAAGTCTAGGGAGAGACATGCCCGCGGAGACCAATACAACCGCGAACCTGGTGCGGCCCTGCCCTTCAACACTGCATGCCGCGGTGCAGCGATCCCGCCAAGCCAAGAGGATGTTGGCGAGACGCCCGACAAATTTTTGGGAATTTCTGCCGATCTCACCTCCATCTGCTTCGGATGAAGCTTGCGAATTCGATAATTCGAGCTGCCTTCGTTGAGATGACCGGCCCAAAAGCATGGGAGTGAGGAACAGGAAAACTCCCAACGGGAATTCAGGCCGCCCGATTGAGCTGAGCTATTCAACTCGGCGCTAAATAATTCAAATCAAGCAGTCACTTAAATGATACTGCTATGCACACGATACCGCAGCTCAAGCGGCGACAACATATGTTGTATTGGTCATTTTCTCGAATCCGACAAGGAACACCGCCCATTGCCGCTGGTTGGTCGCCGCCCTCATAGGGACGGGAGAGAGCAGCATGGCTACCATCGACGGCACCCCTGGACCGGATCAGCTCATCGGAACGAATGATGCCGACCGCATCAATGGTCTCGCCGGCAACGACGTTCTGCTCGGCCTGCTCGGCAATGACGAGATCAACGGCGGGCCTGGTTTCGACCGCATCGACGGACAGGCCGGTGACGACATCATCGATACGGGTGACGACACGGATTATGCAGCCGGTGGTCCCGGTGCGGACATCATTTATGGCCGGGGCGGCAACGACCAGCTGATCGGCGAAGCCGGCAACGACACCATCTTCGGCAACGAAGGCGACGATTACGCCGCGGGAAATCCCGGCGACGATATCCTGTATGGTGGTGCCGGCAACGACTTCTTCGTCGGTGAAGCCGGCTTCGATTTCGTGAGTGGCGAAGACGGTGACGATTTCGTCGCGGGCGGCGACGACAACGACACGGTGCTTGGCGGCAATGGGAACGACCTTGTCGACGGCGATCTGGGAAACGACTCGCTCTACGGCGATGCCGGGACCGACGTCCTCTACGGCGATGCCGGCGATGATCGCATTTTCGCCGGTGCCGATGACGACCGCGCACTGGGCGGGCTGGGCAACGACGTCCTGTTCGGCGAATTCGGCAACGACGAGTTGCTCGGAGAGGACGGCAACGACTTTATCGGTGCCGGCCAAGGCAACGACAACCTGTCGGGCGGAGCCGGAATCGACAGCCTCTACGGTGAAGAGGGCAATGATCTCTTGTTCGGCAATGCCGGCAACGATGAGCTGGTCGGCGGAGCAGGCAACGACATCTTTGCTTTCGGACAGGGTGACGGCCAGGACCTCGTCCGCGACTTCGTGACGGGCGAGGATGTGATCGCCTTCAATGGCGGGGCGTTCACGTCGTTCGCGGGTGTTCAAGCGGCGACACAGCAAGTCGGGTCCGATACGGTCATCTCCTATGGCTCGGGCGACACGATCACGCTCCAGAACTTCCAGGCATCGAGCCTGACGGCTGCCAACTTCACCTTCAGCTGAGCCTCCAGGCCGGAGGAGCGGCGGCTGCGCCCGATCGAATGCAGCCGCCGCTCTCGCCGGTCCGCCGGTTCGGCGAGGCCGCGCTGGCCCATGCCGGCGGTGACCGGGGGTCTCCTCAGGCGCCCCTGATCCAGTCGGCGATTCCGGATGCCGAGCGGAACTCGTCGAGTGCGTGCACGCGGGCGCCGGGAATCGCGTCCCGGGCCATGGTGGCGAGCGCGTGGCCGGGGCCGAGTTCCAACACGGTGTCGGCCCCGTATTCCCGGCAGGCCTCCAGGCAGCCGGCCCAGTCGATCGTCTGCGAGATCTGCCGCGCCAGCTTGGCCAAGCCCGACCGGACATCGAAGACCGCCGCACCGTCGAGCCCGCTGATCAGCCGCGGGGCGCCCGGCGGCGGAGCCCGAGGGTGCACCCGTGCGAGACTCTCCTCGAAGCGCCGGCTCGCCTCCGCCAGGAGCGGCGTATGCGAGGGCGTGTGCACCGGCAGCACCACGGCGCGCCGCGCCCCGTCCGCCAGGGCATCACCGCAGAGGGCGTCGAGCGCACCCGCCGCGCCGCCGACCACCCCGCTGTCGGCCGCGTTGCGGATGGCCAAGTGACAACCGTGCTTCGCGGCGAGCCCCGCAATGGCCGCGAGGCTCAGGCCCCGGATGCCGGCGAGCCCCGCCCCCGCGGGCGAGGCCGCGTCCATCGCCTCCGCGCGGGCGGCCGCGAGGCGCAGCACGGTCTCCGGATCGAGGCGGCCCGCGCAGCCCCAGGCCGCGAGGTCGCCGATGCTGTAGCCCGCCACGATCGCGCGGGCCGGGCGGGCCGCCGCGACGACGGTCCACCCCGCCAGGGCGGCGGCGCAGCAGAGGATCTGCCCGGTGCGGTTGCCGTGCAGGTCCGCCCCTGCGGACCTGACGAGCGCCCGCGGGTCGCGCCCGAGGAGGTGCGCGGCTGCCGCGAAGACCGGCTCGGCGGCCGGCACGTCCGCCGTGAGGTCGAACATGGCGGGATGCTGGCCGCCCTGGCCGGAGAGGAGCACCGCGAGGGTCACGGCGCCGCCTCGAAACCGTCGACGAACAGCGTCATGGCGAGGAGGTCCGCGGCGCCGCCGGGGCTGAGGTTGCGGGCCACGAAGGCATGGTGGATCGCCTGGGCGCGGTCGCGCCAATCGGGCTGGGCCACACCCCCGTCCGTGATGAATCGCGCGGCTTGCATCCGCGCGAAGGCGTAGCCCTCGGGGCCGCCCCGGTGCAGGAGGTTCGTGTCCTCGAGATGCGCGATCAGGGCGAGGCAGGTCTCGACCCGCGCCGCGTCCGGGTCGCCGGGGTGAAGCCGCCGGCCCCGGCGCAGGGCCGGCAGGCCGACCCGGTAGAGGGCGGGGAAGCCCGCGGCGGCCTCGGCCGGCGCCCCTCCGACGCCGTGGCGCCGACGCGCCCGCGCACCCGGCGCGTGGAGCAGGACCGGACCGGCGAGGATCGCCTCGCCGTAGCGCTCCCGGACGAGCCGGCCCAGCGCCCCCGCCGCCGCGGCCGGCAGGGCGCCGGCCGCGGCGCAGAGAAGGCCGAGCCCGAAGATGGCGCCGCGATGCGTGTTCACGCCGCCCGTCGCCGCCCGCATCGCGGCCTCCGCGTCGAGGCCGATGCGGCGCAGGGCCGGCATCGGCGCCGCTGCCGCCCCGGCGAGCGCGAGGTCGGCGAAGAAGGGCGTGATCGCCGCGGCGCTCGCCCGGAACGTCCCCGCATCCATGTCCGCGTGGCTGCCGGAATCGACGGGGCTGACGAGGCCGGGCTTGGGATAGGTGTCGAGTTCGCACCGCAACGCGGCCGCGGCGGCTCTCGCGATCGCGGCCGCGGCCGCGACGCGGTGGTCCTCCTCCCCCGCGCATGGCGGGATGGCGGGACGCGCGCTCATTCGGGATCTCCCGCCAGAACGGCGGCGGCCTCGCGCAGGCCGAGGCGGTCGCGGTGCTTGACGAGCACGGCGTCGCCCGGGGCGGCGGCGTGCAATTCGCGCCAGTTCACGCCGCCCCCGCCGGGCAGCAGGATCTCGCCGTCGAGGCGCATCGGCGCCCGCGCCTCGATGGCCGCGAGGCCATCGAGGAGGCCGCGCGGGACCGCCCCGGCGACGGGCCAGAGCAGGTCGAGGTCGGAGGTCTCGGACAGGTAGGGCAGCCCCGTCAGGCTCTGCCAGAGCAGGCTTCCGAACGGACGCGGCGCGAGGCCGTGCTCCTCGCCGAGGGCGACGACCTCCGAGACCGTCGCCGCCCAAGGTCCCGGGCAGGCGCCGCGCGCCTCGGACAGGGCGACCGGGGCGCGCAGCCGGACCGAAACGGGCGGAAGGGAAAGGCCGATGCGGCGCTTGCCGTCCCGCGGCGGCAGCGGCAGGCCGGCCGGAACCCGCCCCTCCTCCCCCGGATGGGATCGGCGCAGGATGACCGGCCGCCCCATCGCCGCCCATGCCGCAACGTGCGGGACGCCCGCGAGGTCCGGTCGGCCGGTCAGCACGGCCGCCCACGCCCCCGGCTCCACGGCGAGGAGGTCGTGGCGCCGGTAGGACTCAGCCAAGGGCGGCCTCCCGCACCACCTGCGCGGCGATCTCTTCCGCCACCGGCCGCCCCCCGCGCTCGCGCCCGGCGCGGTCGCGGGCGTCCTCGGCCGGCATCGCGTCGATCACGGCGGCGAGCTGGGGCGCCAGCGGACGATCCGGGTCGAGGACCGCCTGGACGGCGCCGGTCCGCACCATGTTGTCGAGGCCGGGCGCGAAGACCGGCGTGTCCCGCGCCATCGCCTCCAACCGGTCGAGGGGCAGCTTCGTCACGCGGGCGACCGAGGGCAGGTCCATCACGCTCGGGCTCGCCCCGGGCAGGCCGACGAGGACCCGGGTCGCGAGCGCCGTCGCGATGAAGGCCCCCGCCGCCGAGTGCCCGTAGATCAGCCCGACCGTCGGATGGCCCTTCGCGTCGGCGAGCAGCAGCGTCTTCGCAAGGTGCGCGAGGTACTCGTTGAGACCGAGCAGTTCGTCGCGCCGGCTCATGCGCTGACTGTCGGAATCGATCGCGACGAGAATCGGCGTGCCCTCGCCCCGGCGCACCTCATCGAGGACATGGGCCGCGAGCCGGCAGGCCCCCTCGACGCCGAGCGGTGCGTCGCCGTCGATGCCGATGACGACGAGCCGGCCGCCCCGGAACGGTCCCTCCCCGCTCACGAGACCGTCCGCCACGGTGACGGCATGCCCCTCGGGGAACAGCGAGGACAGGATCTCAGCGAGCGTCATGGGTCGTCTCCCCGAGGTTGGCGAGCAGGGCGTCGAACTCGGCCGTCGTCATCCCGGGCACCGCCGCCGGGTCGTTCACCCCGAGCCGCGCCCAGATCTCGGTGCCGTCACGGCACGCGCCGAAGCGCGCGAGGCGCTCCTCGAGCCGCGCCTGCTCGGCCTCCAGCGTCGCGAGGTCGAAGGCCGGCGCGCGCGCCATCAGCGCGAGGGCCGCCTGCCGGAAGGCCGCGACCGTGTCGTCCGCGAAGGCGTCCGCGCCACCGGTGAGGCGCCGGTGCTTGCCGCCCATGGTGCGCCAGACGAGGGCGCGGTCGCGGGAATCGAATTCCTCCGCCCCCTTGTTCGTCTCGATCACCTCCGGCCCCGAGACGCTGATGCGCCCGCCCTCCGAGACCGCGAGCCGCGAGCAGGTGGCCGCGATCAGCCCGCCCCCGCCATAGGCCCCGGCCCGGCCTCCGATCAGCCCGATCACCGGCACGCCGGCCGCGCGCACCTCCGTGATGGCACGCATCACCTCGGCGATCGCGGTCTCGCCGGCATTGGCCTCCTGCAGGCGCACGCCGCCGGTATCGAACAGGATCAGCACCGCCGCGGGCGTCGAGACGAGGGCGGCGCGCAGCAGCCCGACGAGCTTGGCGCCGTGCACCTCGCCGAAGGCGCCGCCCATGAAGCGGCCCTCCTGCGCGGCGGCGAGGACGGGCTTTCCGTCGAGGCGGCCCGCCCCGACGATCATGCCGTCGTCGAAGGCGCGCGGGAGGTCGAACAGCGGCAGGTGCGGGCTCATCCGGCGCTGCTCGGGGCCGATGAATTCGCGGAAGCTGCCTGCATCGAGGAGTCCGTCGAGGCGGGCGCGGGCGCTCGCCTCGTACCAGCTCGCGGCCTTGGGGTCGGTGATCCGCTCGCTCACGTCAGGCCTCCATCAGTCGGGCGCCCTGGAGGAGGCGCAGGGACACGGTGTCGGGGCGCGCGCCTCCGTCGTTGACGGTGATGCGCAGGCCCCCGGGCTCGGCGCGGGCGACGAAATCGGCCACCACCGCCGCCCAGACCTCGCCGTAGCCGTGGATCGAGGTCTCGATCTCGACCGTGCAGTCGGTCGGCGGCAGCACGCGCTCCATGAGCACTTCGAGGTTGCCGGAGGCGACCACGCCGATGATGGCCTGCGCCTTGGCGCCCGGCAGCGCGCGGCGCGTCGTGTATCGGAAGCTGAGCTTTTCCATCGCGGCCTCACCAGTTGCGGAACTTCGCCGGCGGCTCGTAGAGGCCGCCCGACCAGTGCACGAGGTCCTTGATCGACTTCGCCGCCAGCAGGGAGCGGTCGGCATCGAGGGGCTCGATGCCGAGATCCTCCGGGCGGCGCACGATGCCCCGCTCCCGCAGGCGCTCGACCATGGCGCGATCGCGCCCGCGACCCACCTCGGTGTAGCCCGCCACCCCGCGGATCGCCTGCTCGCGCTCGTCGGCCGTGCGGCAGAGGAGGAGGTTGGCGATGCCCTCCTCGGTGACGATGTGGGTGACGTCGTCGGCGTAGACCATCACGGGGGCGAGTTCGAGCCCGAGCTTCCGGGCGAGTTCGAGCGCGTCGAGCCGCTCCACGAAGGCCGGGACGAGCTTCTCGCCGAAGGTCTCGACGATCTGCACCACGAGCTTGCGCCCGCGTCTCAGGGCCGGATCGCCCGCGCCCTGCGCCTCCCGCCCCGCCTTCATCCAGGTGTCGGAGGGGTGCCGCCGCCCGTGCGGGTCCGAGCCCATGTTGGGTGCGCCGCCGAAGCCGGCCACGCGCGACTGCGTCACCGTCGAGGAGTGACCCATGAGGTCGATCTGCAGGGTCGAGCCGATGAAGAGGTCGCAGGCGTAGAGCCCGGCCGTCTGGCAGAAGGCGCGGTTGGAGCGCAAGGATCCGTCGCTGCCGGTGAAGAACACGTCCGGGCGCTCGCGGATGTAGCGGTCCATGCCGACTTCGGAGCCGAAGCAGTGGACCTGGCGGACCCAGCCCGACTCGATCGCCGGGATCAGGGTCGGGTGGGGATTGAGCGCCCAGTGCGTGGCGATCCTGCCTTTCAGCCCGAGCCGCTCGGCATAGGTCGGCAGCAGCAGCTCGATCGCGGCGGTGCCGAAGCCGATGCCGTGGTTGAGGCGGCGGATGCCGTACTCCGCGTAGATGCCCTTGATCGCCATCATGGCCATCAGGATCTGCGTCTCGGTCATCGCCGCGGGATCGCGGGTGAACAGCGGCTCGACGTAGAAGGGCGCGTCGGCCTCGACCACGAAGTCGACCCGGTCGCCCGGAATGTCGACGCGCGGCACGCGGTCGACGATCTCGTTGACCTGCGCCACCACGACGCCGTTCTTGAAGGCGGTGGCCTCCACGACGGTCGGCGTGTCCTCGGTGTTCGGCCCGGTGTAGAGGTTGCCGTCGCGGTCGGCCGAGACCCCCGCGATCAGCGCCACGGTCGGGGTGAGGTCGACGAAGTAGCGGGCGAACAGCTCCAGGTAGGTGTGCACCGCCCCGAGTTCGATCTGCCCGCCGTAGAGCATGCGGGCGATGCGCCCGCCCTGCGGCCCCGAATAGGAATAATCGAGGCGCTTGGCGATCCCCTGCTCGAAGATGTCGAGGTGCTCCGGTAGCACGATGCCGGACTGGACCATGTGCAGGTCGTGCACGCGGGCCGGGTCGCACCGGCTCAGGGCCCGCGCGAGGCAGTCCGCCTGCTTCTGGTTGTCGCCCTCCAGGCAGACCCGGTCGCCCGGCCGGAGCACCGCCTCCAGCAGCTCGACCGCCTTGTCGGCCGCCACGACCTTGCCCGTGGCGTGGGCGCGGCCCGCCGCGATCCGCGCGTCGCGGGCTGTCCGCTCCTGATGCCAGCCGCTCATCCGGTCCGCTCCCTGCTGGGGTGCCTGCGTATACGCATTCTCGCTGTTCGACCTTGGCCGCATTCGAGAACGCCTTGATGGGGCCTCTTTGTATTCCATCTTGCGTCGACGTCAAGAACATGTATACGAATGGATGGTCAGAACAAAACTAGGGATACGGGAAGGAGGCGCCGCATGGCGAGTGCATGCGCAGGGCCCTGTCCGGGCCGCAGATCCGTGCGGGCGGGAACGCGCGGGGAGGACGGCCGATGACGATCCTCGGCGTCGCGCTCCTCGCGCTCTGCACCCTGATCGGGGTGTTCCTGGGTGACCTGCTCGGGATCGCGCTCAACGTGAAAGCGAATGTCGGCGGCGTCGGCATCGCCATGATGCTGCTGATCGCCGCCCGGGTCTGGCTCGTGCGTCACGGCCGGCTCGGCCACGCCACCCAGCTCGGTGTCGAGTTCTGGGCGACCATGTACATCCCGATCGTGGTGGCCATGGCCGCGCAGCAGAACGTCGTCGCGGCGGTGAGCGGCGGCCCGATCGTGATCATCGCGGCGGTCGGCAGCGTGCTCCTCTGCTTCGCCGCGACGGCTCTGCTCGGCCGGATCGGCGGCCAGCCGGCGAAGGACAGCGCCGAGGTCGAACACGGCGGCTCGGTGATCGCGGGCGACACCGACGAGGCGCCCTATCCCACGCCGGCCCGGAGGTGACCCCCATGCTGCACATGCTGGATCATGTCTTCGTCGAACAGAGCCTCGTGGCGGCCTTCGCGGTCATCGGCGGCCTGATGCTGGTGTCGAACCTGATCGGCAAACGCGTGACGCGCGGGCGCGTTCACGGCTCGGCCATCGCCATCGTGCTCGGCCTCGCGCTCGCCTATCTCGGCGGGCTCGTCACGGGCGGCAAGCGGGGCCTGGCCGACATCCCGGCCTTCGCCGGGATCGGCCTGATGGGCGGGGCGATGCTGCGCGACTTCGCGATCGTCGCCACCGCCTTCGAGGTGGATGTCATCGAGGCGCGCCGCGCGGGATTGCTCGGCGTCGTCGCGCTCGCCCTCGGCACGGTGCTGCCCTTCATCGTCGGGACGCTGACGGCGGCGGCCTTCGGCTACCACGACGCGGTTTCGATCACGACGATCGGGGCGGGCGCCATCACCTACATCGTCGGGCCGGTGACGGGTGCGGCCCTCGGCGCCGACTCGACCGTGATGGCCCTCTCGATCGCCACGGGCGTCACCAAGGCCGTGATGGTGATGGTGGGCACGCCCCTGGTCGCCCGGCTGATCGGCCTCGACAATCCGCGCTCGGCGATGGCCTATGGCGGCCTGATGGGCACGGTGAGCGGCGTCGCGGGCGGGCTCGCCGCCACCGATCCGAAGCTCGTTCCCTACGGGGCGTTGACGGCGACGTTCCACACCGGCATCGGCTGCCTCGTGGGCCCCTCGCTGCTGTTCCTGATCGTGCGGGCGCTCGTGGGATGACGGGGGCGGAACTCGACCGGGCGGGTGCGCCCGGCGAGACGAACGATGGTGACGCCATGGACGGCAGTGTCGAAGGGCGGGGTCTCCTCTCCGACCAGATCCGCAACGCCCTGACGGACGAGATCGCCTCCGGCGCCCTCCCGGCGGGCGTCGCCTTGGACGAGCAGGACCTCGCCGACCGCTTCGGCGCCTCGCGCACCCCGGTGCGCGAGGCCTTGCGCCAGCTCGCCTCCAGCGGCCTCGTCGAGGTGCGGCCGCGGCGCGGGGTCGTGGTCACGCGCATGACGCCTGAGCGGATCATGGAGATGTTCGAGACCACGGCGGAGTTCGAGGCGCTCTGCGTGCGGCTGGCCACCTACCGGATGACGCCGCTCGAACTCAGCGCCCTCATGAACCTGCACGAGCAGTCGGCCGTGGCGGTGGCCGCGCAGGACTATGACGCCTACGACGCCCAGAACCGCGCCTTCCACGAAGGCCTGTACCGCGCGACCCACAACGGCTTCATGGCCGAGCAGGCGCTGACCATCCGGGCGCGCCTGTCGGCCTTCCGCCGCACGCAGTTGCGCCACGGCGAGCGCATCCGGCGCTCGCATGCCGAGCACGGCGAGATCCTGCGGGCGATCGCGGAGGGCGACGGCGACGCCGCGGCGCGGCGGATGCGCGCCCACATGCTCAACGCCGCAAGCGCGCTCGGCCGCTACGTGGCGGAGCACGCGAGCGCGTAGACCTCTCGGCCCGCGAGCCGCCGGATGATCATCGCAGGAGAGCCTTGCCGGCGGATGCGGATATCGGCCCTGGCGCGGAATCGCGCTCGCCCAGCGCAGGGAAACCCTGGTCCCCCAGGGTGGCGGCCCCGAATGGATCGAAGGGGCCGATGCCGAGCCCCCGCGCGACGAGCGTCACGTCCTGCGCCTCAACGGTCGGACCATCTTAGGATGGGCGAGGCGCGCGCTGTTCCGGCTCGTCATCCGATGTCCGATTGATGGCTCGGCGATGGCTGATACGGTTTCCGGAAGACCACTTTCGGAAACCGTATCACGAGCCCGCGCGGCGCCTGAGCGAGGCCGGTTTCCGCATCGCGAAGCGATCATCCGGAAACCGTATGAGGCCATCGCGTCGCACTGCGGAAACCGGCTTCGCTCGATCGCCGCGCGGGCTTGTGATCCGTGGTCCGGAAGCGATCGTCCGGACAACCGATCAGTCGCGACGTATGGCGGCACGATCCAGTGCCAGCTGCTCGAGCAGTTCGGCCAAGCGGGGATCAAGCACCTCGTCGAGGACGGGCGCATAGAGGGCTTGCAGCTCCCGTCCCAGCCGCTCCCGCGTTGCGGCATCAAGGATCGGCTCGCCGTCGAGGGGCGAGACGGGCTTGAAAACGATCACGTTCGGCTCGGCCATGGCGGCCATATGGCTCGTCGGGCGCAACCGGCAACCCCCTCGATGGCGAGCAGGAGAGCGGCTGATGCAGCGCACAAACGAAATCACCGCCGGGGAATGGAACCCGCCCACCAGTCAATCCTTGTCCCCATGTCACTCCGGCCATCCTGTCGTCAAAAAGACAAGCCGGGCGATGCCACTGGATTGTATCTTAGGATAGTTGATCCTTGGCTGTTCCAACCTTGACATCAACGGAAAGGTGAAACCTGATCTCCGACGTATGGCTCTTTGAAGACCTTACATGCGACCGCGCCCGGCCAGGCTCTGATCCTGCGCCGGGCCAGTCTGCGCGATGCGGTCAGGCGCGCAAGCCGGCAGGACGCACGGAACGGCTCACCTGCGGCGTTGCACGGGAACAGAGTCAGCCCGCGCCGTCGTCGGTGCCTGAGCCGATCGGATAGCCTGCGACAGCGCTGGCAGATTGCCGCGAGGTTGCTGTCCGGTTTGCCGAAGGTGTCGTGGTTAGCGGTGAGCCGGCCCCATTCGCATCGTGCGGATCGCCGCCAATGGATCCGCCGCCGGGATGCGCCGCGGAGGCCGGCCCGGGCCATGTCGCCATACGGCTTCAGCATCCCACCAACGATCATCCGAGAGACAGGCGACGCGCTGTCGGCGCAGCCGCCCGCCGAATCTCGATCGCCGAGATGTAGCCAGGAGCGCTCGCCCCGACCTCACGATCGGTTTTGCAGACGGGCTGTAGAGCGGCGCCCGATCACGCTGCGATCGGGCGCCGCTCCAGGTCTTTGATTTTACCGCATTGTCTGCGACGACCCGGGATCCGCTTCGTCGGAAGTTGCTCTAAGAACGGTGTTTCTCGATGCCCACGTCTGCAGGGCGGGAGGCGGCGGAGCGGCCTAGGTGTCAGCGATCGTGATCTGATCCGCGACGCCGTCCGTCTTGCCGCTGAGGCCCGGCACTTCATCGAGCTGCCGCAAGCTGGTGAACCGGCCACGCTCCTCCCGATAGCGCACGATCTCGAAGCCGTGGCCTTTGAGGACGGGCACGCTGTCCAGTTCCTCAGCGGTTGCCGTGTTGAGATCGACCATCGCTTGCCCTCAGATTACGGTTCCATCGCAACGGTGGCCGCCCGCTCTTGTTCCGCCCGCGACGGACGGAGTTTCCGAAACTCAAACTCGTACGTGCAAGTGATAATCACCTCTATGACCATCAGCCTCAGAAATGACTCCGAGTTTCAAGGATTCGCTATCACGCACGATTTCGTCGTTCCAGAAAAAGAGAACGCTACCGCTTCGTTGAGAGCTTCCGGCAGTAATGTCATGTGAGTTCGATTCGGAATGACCTGGAACATGCTCGTGAGCCCAGGGAGCTTGCCGAGTCGGTCCGCCATGAGGCGCGCCAAATCCACCGTGCGGGATTGCTGCAGGCGGGCGAGGCGCTCTTCCCGGTCTGGAGCATCACGCTGAAACGGCGCCAATTCGGCTTCGTAAGTACCTGCCAGCAGCAGCACGTTGGCACATGGGCGCGGCCCCTTCTCGAACTCATCGACGCTCTTCAGCAGCACGGAATCTTCCCAATAGATGCTCGGGCTGGCTGCGATCCAGTGCGAGAAAGCATCGGGAACTTGGGTCAGCGCATAGAGAACGAATAAACCGCCGAAGGAATGGCCAAATAAAGCTTGCCGCGCCCGATCGACCTGACATCGTTGTTCGACCGCGGGCTTCAGCTCGGTCATGATGAAATCGAGGAAAGCCGGGCTGCCGCCGGTTCGAATCGGTGGGCCGCCTGGTTTGTACGGCGGATAGGATCGACCCGGTGGCGGGGTATAGTCCCATGAGCGGCGCATCCCGTCATAGGCGTCCTCCGTTGGATACCCGATCCCGACGATGGCGAACCGCGCGCCGATGCCGGTGCTGCCCGGGTAAGGCGCCTGCACCCGCTCGATGTCGATGGCAGTTCCGGTCACGGCATTGCCGTCGAGCAGATAGAGGATGGGCCAGCCGGCGGCAGGCGCCGGGCCGGGCGGGACGTAGAGCGTGATGCGCCAGGGCGGACGCCCCTGACCGCCGCCGAGATCGAAGCTGGTTGCGCCGGTGAGCTGCGCGGGCTTGTCGAGATTCGTCATCGTCGCGAGGGTCGGCGTTCCGGACAGGAGCCACGTGCCAGCAGAGAGCCCCATGAAGGAGCGCCGCGATAGGATCGCCCCCATCAGGCTGCGCCTCCAGCGATCCGTGGCAACAGGCACGCGCCGCGTCCATCAGGCCGGACGAATACGCCATCGCCTGTACAGGTTGGCGATCCGTAAATTATTTCCCAAGTTTTTACGTCTGCAACCATCGTATCGGTCATATGAGGCATAGTCGCTTGTTGACATTCGGCGCTGTCGAGAGGCCTGCGAGGCGTATAAGGCCACCAGGATGCCGAACGCCGGTGAGACATGAAGCAGGATTCCCGACCATGACCTGACGCGCTGCGCCGGCCGGCCATGGCTGGACTTGAACCTGGATGCCCCGCTCTGGTTTCAACGCCGAGGCGGTGAGTCTCTGCTCCGGCTGCAGACTCCATCGGCTACGGCAGCAGGACGGCGCGCGCCATGGGCGCATATGTCGGCAGGCATTGCAACTCCGAACCTGCTTCTCGATACAACCAATAATCAGTCGGTCTGCAACTGTTGAAAAGGCGTCGATTTCCATATTTTCTCTTTTTATTAATTCCGAAGTGCGCGGTTTTTCTGACAATGTGTCTTGATTTTTGGAGACGGCATGTGCAGGCCATTACGGTCAAGGTTATCACCCCGTGCGTCTCATGCTTCGATCCCGCTGCACCCGGCTCGCCGGTCTTCTCCTCGCGTCCAGCGCTCTGACCGCACCCGTGTGGGCGCAGGACACCACGATCCAACTGGATGAGCTGGTGGTGGAGGGTGCCCGAACCGGCGCGTCCCTCAATGGCACCAACGTTGCGACGAGCCAGAACAGTGCAGCGACCAGTGGCGGCGGGGGCGGACCAAGCGGCGTGACCGGCTATGTCGCGCGAATCAGTCCGACCGCGACCAAGACCAATACCCCTCTGCTCGAAACGCCACAATCGGTGACGGTGGTCACGCGCGAGCAACTGAACGATCGCAACGTGCAGACCGTCAACGAGGCGATTGGATACGTTGCTGGCGTGTCGTCCAACGTGTTCGGCTACGATGCCCGCTACGACTCGTTCTACGTGCGTGGCTTCAGCCTGACCTACAATGGCATTTTCCGGGATGGCCTGCGCCAGCTCGCCTCCGGCCTGACGGTCCCCCGCATCGAGCCCTACGGCATCGAGGCCGCAACCATCCTGCGCGGCCCCGCATCCGGCCTTTACGGCCTGGGCTCCCCGGGCGGCATTCTGGATGTCACCACGAAGCGCCCGGTCTTCACGCCGTTCGGCGAGGTGCAGTTGCAGATCGGCAATTACGACCGCTACCAGGGCAATTTCGACATCGGCGGTCCCGTCGAGGGCACGGACGGCACGGTGGCCTATCGCCTGACCGGGATCCACCGGCAGGCCAACAGCTTCCTGCCGGGTGGAACGGACGATCGTACTTACATCGCGCCAGCCTTCACCTGGAAACCGTCCGCCGATACCACGTTCACATTCCTGAGCGAGTATCAGGATCAGAGGGTTCCGGGGAATTCATCCTTCTACAACGCGCCCGGCTTCGTCATAACCAGACTTTACTCCGGAGACCCTGCATTCGGCGACTACAAGCAGCAACAAGGCCGGATTGGATACGCCTTCGAGCATAGGTTCGACAACGATCTGATCTTCCGTCAGAATTTCCGCTTTTACGATCTGGATACATCCTACCAGTTCACACAGATCGACGCGATCAACCCAGACGCCGCCACCGCCCGCCGGTCGGCGGCCTTTCTCAAGCAGCGCTTGAGCCAAGTGACGCTGGACAACCAGCTCGAAGGCCGGTTCGTGACCGGTCCCGTCGCTCACACCGTGCTGGGCGGCCTCGATTATGCGCATTACGATTTCAGCACACGCAGTGGTTTCGGCGGCGCTCCGGACCTCAACCTCATCACCCTGAATTACGGGCAGCAATTCATCCCGACGCCGGCGCTCGGCGCCCGCAGCTACCAGAAGCAGGACCAGCTCGGCCTCTACCTTCAGGAGCAGGCCAAGCTGGATCGTTTCGTGCTCACGCTGACCGGCCGCTACGATTGGGTGTTCCAGAACAACACGGAGGTGTCCGGTGCGGCCTCACAGCAGAACGATCAGGCGTTCACGGGTCGTGTCGGGCTGAGTTACCTGCTGGCCCCCGGCCTCGCTCCCTATGCGAGCTACGCCACCAACTTCACCCCGCAGCCGGGCACCGATGCCAACGGCCGCGCGTTCCGGCCGGCAACGGGCGATCAGATCGAGGCCGGCGTCAAGTATCTCATTCCTGGAACGAACATCCAGGCGGGGATCGCGGGCTTCGACATCGTCCAGAGCAGCGTGCTGCAGACCGATCCCAACAATCTGGCTTTCCAAGTGGCCACGGGCGCAGTCCGGTCGCGCGGGTTCGAGATGGAAGCCATCGCGAATCTGGCGCCCGGCACAAATCTGACACTGGCCTATACCCATCTGAATGCGCAGTATTTGAAACAGAATGCCTTTGCCGGGCAAACTCTCGAGGGCAATTACTTGTCCGGCATTCCCGGCGACACCTTCACGAGCTTCCTGAGCTATCTGTTTCCGACGGATTCCGTGTTGCGTGGCCTGACCCTGGGCGGTGGCGTTCGCTTCTTCGCGAACAGCTTTGCCGACGACGCGAACACGGTACGCAATCCGGCCGTGACGCTGGTCGATGCGCTGGTGGCCTACGATTTCGGAGCAATCAACCCGAGCTACAAAGGTGTCCGGTTTCAAGTGAACGGCTACAATGTCTTCGACCGCGACTACAAGACCTGTCAGGCAGGTTTCTGCTATCGCGGGGCGCCGGCAACCGTGATCGGCAGCCTGATCTTCCGCTGGTAGAACTGCGCGAGCGGGTTGGGCTCATGACTCGCTCGCCCCGATCCAGCCTCGCCTGGCTCGAACGGTCGGTGGCAAGCTGGGATGATGCCGGTCGCCACGCGCGGGTCCCCGGACGGGGCGGAGGAGCGCCGCCCTCGGCCGCGGCCGAGGGTGATCAGGCAGCCATGATTGGCCAAATCCGACCTCAGGCGGGCGCACGCGTGGTGCGGCCGAACATCCGGGACCACAGGCCGCCCACGATCGCCGATTTATCGAGTTCGTGAATGTCCTGAGAGTATTCTCCTGTATAGAGTTTCACGATCATGCGGTCGCGGCACTCGCCATCCAGCCGATAACTGAACTTCAATGCAAAGCAGCGCTTCTTGAGGCGAGAGACCTTCTCGACCGTGCAGCGCAGATGCGGGAAGCCCTCGATCTCGACGATCACCGGATCTCCCGGCTTGACCCGCGGCTCGACATCGAACTCCGCGATTCCGTCTTCGAGCGACAGGCTGGTGATCGTGCCTGCGAGCGCCGTCGCCTCGAACGCGATCCTCGCCTTCTCGTTGGTCGCGAAGCTGTCGAGGAGAGGCCGCGGCTTCTCGAAGCAGATCAGGGCCGCCACCATCAAGACCAGGATGTTGATGGCGGCCCAATACGCCGAAACCACCGAGAACTCTCCTTCACCGATCCGGGACCACTCGGGAACGATGTTGACGATGAGCCCGAGCGCGGTGACGGCGATCCAGAAGGCGATCGAGAAGAAGGTGTAGGCGTCGAATTCCGATTCTTCGTTGCCCGAGCCCTTGGGTGTCACTCTGAACGGCACGCCGAACGGCTTGATCAGGCTGGAGACGACGACCGGCAGCATGCGGAAGGTGCCGAAGGCCCCCACCGCCGACGACACGAGAGGGAGGTAGCGCGTCGGCGTCAGCCAGCCCATCAACAGGAAATAGGCCAGCAGCACGGGCAGCTGATACCAGACGATGTCGTCGGTGCCTGTGAAGTAGAGCGGAGCGGCGCCGGTCCACAGATAGACGGCCGGGACCACGAGGATCACGAAGCGCACCGTGTACTGGACGAGCCAGGATAGCGGCAGGAACATGAAGCGCTGGAACAGGTTCAGGCCCGGGCCGCGCAGCGGTCCGTTGTGAAGGTAGATCGTCTGGATGCCCCCCCGGCACCAACGGCCGCGCTGCACGAAATAACCTTTCAGGTTCTCGGCCGCGAGGCCCATGGAGAGGCGCTCGTTGAGGTAGCGCGTCTTGTAACCCTTGTTGAGGAGCGCCAGCGTGGTGAGCAGGTCCTCGGTGATCGAGTCGTGCGGGAAGCCGCCGATCGTCTCGATCGCCGACCGCCGGGCAATCGAGCAGGACCCGCAGCAGAAGCTGACATCCCAGGCGTCGCGGCTCGCGGCCATTTCGTCGAAGAACAGCCGCTGCTCGTCCGGCCAGACCTTCTCCAGGCTGAGATTGGATTGAACCGGATCCTTGTTGAAGAAGTGCTGCGGCGTCTGGACGATGCCGATCGTGGTGTCCTCGAAGAACGGGAGCGTGCGACGAAGGAAGTTGCGGTACGGCACGAAATCGGCGTCGAAAATGGCGATGAATTCCCCCGATGAGAACTTCAAGCCATTGTTCATGTTTCCGGCTTTGGCGTGCGAATTGTCGGGCCTGGTGAGGTGCACCGCACCCTTTTGATTGCAATAATCTTTCAGCCAATCGCGCCGTTTATCGTCAAGAACATAGACTTTGAGCTTGTCCTTCGGATAGTCGAGCGCGAGCGCGCCGATGATGGTGCGCTCCAGAACGTCGAGCGGCTCGTTGTAGGTCGGGATGAAGATGTCGACACTGGGCAGCCGTTCGGGATCTTTGGCGAAGAATTTTTGCCCCAGCCGATCGGCCTCCGCGCTTCGGTCCACGTACCGGCTCATGGCGATCAAGAACAGCAGAATGTCCGCAAAAGCACCGACCTCGACAAGAAACACGAACCAAGTCCAGAAAAGTCCGAAGCTCCAATCCATCGGATACGGAAGCACGGTAAAGACGAAGCGCCAGATCATATAACGCACGGCTACCGCAAGAACGAAGGCGCAGGTCAAGGCGCGCGACCACGTCGCCTTGCGGGGCCAGTTCAGTGCGAAGATGAAGAAGAAGGCCGCAACGAGGAGAGTCGGGGCGAGGGCTATGAGATACTGAACCACAGGCTCCTCACCCAATTCACGAGAGGGTATTTCTTGGTCGAGCGTGCGATCCGGACCTGCACGGAGCGCCCGACCTGACAGAAATTCGCGAAGTCGCGCTGCATGTCGTTCGGTTCGAGCGCGACGCGGATGCGCGCAGTCTTGCCGCGACTTTCCGGTGGCACCGCCGCGAGCACCACCTCCTCGACGGCCGCACTCGACCCACGGACGGAGAGAACGGTGCCGCGGATGGTCTGGCTGCCTCCGAGGAGGCGCACCTCGGCAGGCGAGTTCGGCCGGATGCTGTCGTAATCCGCTTCGTTGACGAGAATGTCGACGAACAGGTCCCGGCAATCGAGGAGGCGTGTGAGTTCGTTACCCACGACCACGTTGGATCCGGCCACCACGTTGTTGCGCCAGATCACGCCCTCGAAGGGCACGCGCACCACGGCCGTCGAGAGCTTGTCATTGCGCTCGCTCTCCAACGCGATCTGCCGCTCCAGTTGCTGGATGCGGGCGCGCTCGGCGCGGGCCTGCATCTGCACGTTGGCAAGCTGGATCGCGACCTCGTCCTGGCGCTGCTGGGAATACGGGACGTCATTGCGCCCCTCCCCCACGAAGGTGCCCTTCCGAAGGGCTTCGAGCTGCCGGGTCAGGCGCTCCAAGTCGGCCCTGGCAATCGCCTGCTCGCTCGTTGCCGCGACCAAGGCCGCGCGGGCCTGCTCGACGGAGCTTCCGGCGACGACGCCGGTTGCTCCGAGCGTCGTCTTGCGGGCGAGGTCCGCCTGAGCGGAGATCTGCTGCGCCTGAGCGGCGTTGATCCGCTGCTGACGGATGACGATCTCCTGCTGAACGCCCGTGATGCTGGCCTGCTGATACTCCTTGAGCCGTCCGGCGAGGTCATTCCTGATGGCGGTCAGAGAGGCAATCTGGCCTTCGAGAGCTCGCAACCGCTCCCGGGTGGCGCCGAGATCCGCCTCCAATTGTGCTTCAGCCGTTCGGGCGATCCGCTCGTTTCTGATCCGGTAAAGCGGCTCGCCCTCCGGAACCGGAGTGCCGACTTTCGGAGGCGTTGCCGAGACGACTCCCTCGATCGGCGCCGCGATGATGGTGAAGCGGGCGTTCACCGTCCCATCGAGGCTGGTATAGCCGGTGACGTTCGGCAGGACCGCCAGAACGGCCGCTCCCAGCAGCAGCACTCCGACGAGAATGCGCACCGCCCGGCTATTCCAGAACATGCCTTCCCCCGTCCGCATCTCACGACGCCGTTGATAACAAACGAGGGACCGATTCGTTTCAATGTCTTGCAGCATTTTCATGTAAGAAATCAGGATTTGGCTATGATTTATTTCCATATAAAAGTCGAATGTTCTTGTTTTGGGCGCTTGTGCGTCGTCATGAGGTCTGAATAAGCTTTTAATATTGATTTAGTTGCAGAGGCGCAGCGAACGTGCTTGCCTGCTTTAACATCAAAATACAACTTCAGGTTGTCTCTATGGAATCTCGATGGGCCGGGCCGATGACCGTCATCACAGGTTTCTCGGCTGATCTGTCGTTGCCGAACCGTGATTCCGACCGTCGCCATGTCGGCCGCCACCGCGTGTCGGCACGGCAGTGCTTGTCGGAGTCTGGAACCATCACCGCCCACGTCGTCCAACGACTCTCGGCTTCTTGGAGTTCGCCGTGGATCAACCTCGTGCCGCCTCCCGTCGGGAAGAGGGATGGGTGAACCGCCCCGCGCCTCCCGGAGGCCCCAACTCTCGCGGAGCCATAACGACGGGAAGCGGACCGTCCTCCCCGGAATCCGCGAGCGCGGTTCGGACGGGGCTCGGCCCGGGGCCCGATGCCTGCCCGCCCGCGACAGTCCCCTTGATGTCCCGACACCGACGTGAAGCAGCCTGAGGCTCGGGCCGAAAGCCGGTCACGGCGTCTCCGGAAGCACCGCGGCGATGCCGCCCAACAGGGTCCGGACCTGCGCCGCGATGACGTCGTGCACATTGCCGTCGATCGGCAGGCGGTAGATGAACTGCCGCACGCCGAGATAGAAGATCGATGCGTGCAGGGCCCAGATCATCTCGATCTCGAGGTTCGAGACCGGCACGTCCGCGATCGATGGCCGACGCAGGGCGATCCTGAGTTCCTCGGCGATGCGCTCGAAGACGCGCTCGCGCAGAAGCCGTAAGTACCGGCCGTTGAAGTCGAGTCCCTTCAGGCCGGCAAACATGAACAGGCGCACCCATTCCGGCGTGAGGATGATCTTGGCGTAGCTCTGGTAGAAGCGGATCAGCCGTTCCTCGAGCGGGATTCCACGGTCCGCAATCAGTTGCTCCCAGAACGGATCCCAGCGCCCGACGAAGACCTCTTGGTAGACGCGTTCGATCAACGCGTCCTTGCTGGGGAAGTACCGGTAGAGCAGCGGCTGGGTGATGCCGAGGATCGCTGCCAGCTCGCGCGTCTGGCCTTCGAACCCGTGCTCGGCGAAGAACGTCACGGCGGCCGTGACGATGCTCCGCTCCCGGTCTGCGGATGAGAGCCGGCGAGGCAAGCCGTCCCGAGCCTTCGTTCGCGTTCGCCCGCTCGTGAGCGGCCCTTCGAGGTCGGTCGGTTGGTCCGAGATACGGGGCATGCGCGGCCGGGTGCGGGAGCTTTCGTGTGATCGAACGATAACCAAATTCGCCGCGCCGATCCAATCCCGATCCAGTGCCGAACCCCGCGAGCCGCCACTCGACGCTGATGCGCCCCGTCAGTAGGTTATCGTTCGATAAATAGCGCTTGACATCCTCGCGGGGCGACGCGAGATTTTATCAGCTGATAAAAACGGGTCGGCTCGGCCGCTCGCGACGGCGCGGCGCGGTGATGCGCTCCCGCCGAGGAGGAACGATCATGACATCGGATGGGAGATCGGGCCGCTCGGCGCGCCCGAAGGCGATCATCGTCGGCGGCTCGATGGCCGGCCTCTTCTGTGCGCTGCTCCTCAGGAGGGACGGCTGGGACGTCGACGTGTTCGAGCGCGTCGGGTCGGAGCTGTCCGGCCGCGGGGCCGGCATCGTCACCCATGCGGAATTGTTCGCGATCCTGCAGCGCGCCGGCATCGCCCGCGAGGCGGCGACGGTGGGCGTCTCCGTCGCCGGCCGACGGGTGTTCGGCCCCGACGGCTCGATCGTCGGTGCGCTGCCGCTGCCCCAGATCCTGACGTCGTGGGGCCACCTCTACGGCCTGCTGCGCGCGGCCCTGCCGGCCGAGAGCTATCATCACGGTCGTAGCCTGAACCGGATCGAGGAGCGCGCCGACACGGTCGTCGCTCATTTCGAGAACGGCTCGTCCTCGGCCGGCGATCTGCTGATCGGAGCGGACGGCATCTCGTCGGCCGTGCGGGCGCAGCTCGCGCCGGAGGTCGCGCCGCGCTACGTCGGTTACATCGCCTGGCGCGGTCTCGTCGACGAGGCGGACCTGTCGCCGGGGACGCGCGCGGCCCTCCTTGACCATTTCGCCTTCGCCCTCCCGCCCGGAGAACAGATGCTGGGCTATCCGGTCGCCGGGGCCGGCGAGGCGATGGAGCCGGGGCGGCGGCGCTTCAACTTCGTCTGGTATCGTCCGGCCGCTTCCGACGGGGCCTTGCGCGGCCTGCTGACCGATATCGACGGCATCACGCACGCGCTCTCGATCCCGCCGAACCGCATTCGGCCCGAGGTGACCGCCGCCCTGCGCGAGGATGCCCGTCGCCTGCTCGCGCCTCAATTCGCCGAGGTGGTCGAGAAGACGGCGCAGCCCTTCATCCAGGCCATCCAGGACCTCGAGACGCCCCGGATGGTGCTCGGGCGCCGCGTCGTCATCCTCGGAGACGCCGCCTTCGTGGCGCGGCCCCATGTCGGGATGGGCGTGACCAAGGCGGCCGGCGACGCCCAGGCTCTCGTGACCGCGCTCCGCCGGCATCCGGGCGATCCCGATCAGGCCCTGCCGGCCTTCGAGACCGAACGCCTGCGCTACGGCGCCGCCGTGATCCGGCGCGCCCGCGAACTCGGCGCGTACATGCAGGCGCAGATCCTGACCGACGAGGAGCGGGCGCTGGCCGAACGGCACCGCCATCCCGAAGCCGTGATGGCGGAGACCGCCGTCGCGACCGGCATCGCCGCCTGATCCTGCGACTTCGATACCAGGGAGGACGCCGTGAACCACGCGCGCATATCGAGCCATCCGGCCTACCGACGCCTCTGCTTCGAACGCAGCTGTCTCGGGGGATCCCTCGCCGTCGTGATGGCGGCGGCCTACTTCGCCTACATCCTGACGGTCGCCTTCCGGCCGGATCTTCTCGGAACGCCGATCCGGAATGGATCGGTGGCGACCTGGGGCATTCTCGTCGGCGCCGCGCTCCTCGGCTTCGGCTTCGTGCTGACCGCGATCTACGTGCTCGTCGCCAACACCCGCCTCGACGGCCTCAGCCGGCGCCTGCAGGAGGATCTGCGATGAGCCGCCTGCGTCTCCTCGCCGCCGCCGCGGCGGCGAGCCTCGTCACGGGAGCGGCCTCGGCCGACGCGCTGACGGGGCCGGTGGCGCGCCAAGCCCTGAACCCGATGGCGATCGCCATGTTCCTGGGTTTCGTCGCGGTCACCCTGGTCATCACGGTCCGGGCGGCGCGCCGCGGCACGAAGACCGCCAGCGACTACTACGCCGCCGGTGGCGGCCTGAGCGGCTTCCAGAACGGGCTCGCCATCGCGGGCGACTACACGTCGGCGGCGACCTTCCTGGGCGTCACCGCGTTGATCTACACCTCGGGCTACGATGGCATGATCTACGCGATCGGCTTCCTCGTCGGCTTCCCGATGATCCTGTTCCTCATCGCCGAGCCGTTGCGCAATCTCGGCCGCTTCACCTTCGCGGACGTGGCCGCCTACCGGCTGTCGGAAGTCCCCGTGCGGCTGGTTGCCGGTCTCAACACGCTCGTGATCGTGCTGTTCTACCTGATCGCCCAGATGGTCGGGGCCGGCAAGCTGATCGAACTGCTGTTCGGGCTGCCCTACGCGGCGGCGGTCGCGCTCGTCGGCATGCTGATGATGGCGTACGTCGCTTTCGGCGGCATGCGCGCGACCACCTGGGTGCAGATCATCAAGGCGGTGCTGCTGCTGACGGGATCCGCCCTGATGTCGGCTCTGATCCTCGCCCGCTTCGGCTTCAGCCCGGAGGCCCTCTTCGCCCGTGCGGTCGCGGCCCATCCCAAGGGGCAGGCCATCATGGCGCCCGGCGGGCTGGTCAAGGATCCGGTTTCCGCGGTCTCGCTGGGGCTGGCCCTGATCTTCGGCACGGCCGGGCTGCCGCACATCCTGATGCGCTTCTTCACCGTGGCCGACGCTCGCCAGGCGCGGTTCTCGGTGCTGGTCGCGACCGGGTTCATCACCGTGTTCTACACGCTGCTGTTCGTGCTCGGCTTCGGCGCGGTCGCGCTGGTGCTCGGAGACCCGACCTACGCGACGGCGGCGGGCGGGGTGATCGGCGGCCCCAACATGGTCGCGCTGCATCTCGCCGACAAGCTCGGCGGCCCCGTCCTGCTCGGCTTCATCTCGGCGGTCGCCTTCGCGACGATCCTGGCCGTCGTCTCGGGATTGACCATCGCGGGTGCCTCGGCGGCGAGCCACGATCTCTATGCCCGCGTCCTTCGCCGGGGCCGCACGAGCGAGCAGGCGGAGATCCGCGTCTCCAAGGCCGCCGCGGTCGTGATCAGCCTGGCGGCGATGGGACTCGGCATCCTGTTCGAGAACCAGAACATCGCCTTCATGGTCGGCCTCGTCTTCGCCATCGCGGCGAGCGCGAACTTCCCCGTGATCCTGCTGTCCGTGTCCTGGCGCGGCCTCACGACCCGCGGCGCCGTCTCCGGCTCCCTCGCGGGCTTGGCCTCGGCCCTCGTTCTGGTCGCGCTGAGCCCCAGCGTGTGGAGCGTGACCCTGAAGCTCGGGCCTGCTCCCTTCCCGTACGACAATCCGGCCCTGTTCTCGGTCCCGCTCGCCTTCCTGACCTCCTGGACCGTGTCGCGGCTCGACCGGAGCAACGCCGCGGCGGCCGTCCGCGCGGCTTTCGAGGCGCAGCACGTGACAGCCCAGACCGGCTTCGATCGGCCGGCAGCCGCCGCCCTGCATTGAACCGCCCTGCATTGAACCGAGGAGAACACGCATCATGGCAAAGCGGATCATCGCGCACTGGCCGGCGCCGCCGGCCGACTGGCCGGAGCATCTGCGCCGGGATTTCGTCGACGGCGCGGGCCGCGGACAGGTCGGCAGCCGCCTGGTGTCGGAGACCGAGCGTGTCCGGGTCTGGGCGCTGAGCTTGAAGCCCGGCGAGCGGATCGGCTTCCACAGCCATGTCCTCGACTACTTCTGGACGGCCGTCACCGGAGGGAGAGCACGCTCGCATTATGCCGATGGCCGGATCGTCGAGGTCTCGTATGAGCCCGGCGATACCAAGCATCATAGCTTCCCGGCCGGTGAGTTCATGATCCACGATCTGGAGAACATCGGCGAGACCGAGCTGATCTTCACGACGGTCGAGTTCCTCGACGGCGCGAACGCGCCGCTGGCCATGCCCGACGCCGCCAGGAGAGACTGAGCGGGCCGCGCGAATCCGCCCGGGGCGGACCCGGCGCGGGGACGACGAAGCGGGCAACCCAATGGTCGTTTCGTCAGCCGCCGGCCATCGGGCGGTCCTCATCCGACGGAAAACGCGGAGCGAAGGCGGCGCGGCCGAGGAGCGATCGCGCGGGTGGGCACCGTGCTCCCCGCCGCGAGCCGAGGCTTCGGGGAGATGTCAGCTGCGGTTGCCGGCGGGTCGCATCGACCCCTGCTCCATGAAGCGCTGGTGCCACGACAAAGCCTCCCCGGGCAGAGACGGCGCGTGCAGGCCGTAGGCGCCGCGCCGTGCCCGGGCGTAATAATCCTCCAAGAGCGGCCGGTAGTCGGGATGCGCGCAGCGCGCCAGGATCAGATCCGCCCGCTGCTTCGGGGACAGCCCCCGCAGATCCGCCAAGCCCTGCTCGGTCACGAGGACGTGGACGTCCTGCGCGATGTGATCGACGTGGGAGACCTGCGGCACGATGGCCGAGATGGTGCCGCCCTTGGCCGTGGACGGTGTCAGGAAGATCGACAGGAAGGCGTTGCGGGCGAAATCGCCGGAGCCGCCGATGCCGTTCTGGATGCGCGACCCCATGACGTGCGTGGAGTTCACGTTGCCGTAGATGTCGGCCTCGATGAGCCCGTTCATGGCGATGCAGCCGAGGCGCCGGACCACCTCCGGGTGATTGCTGATCTCCTGCGGGCGCAGGATCATCCGGTCGCGGAAAAGGGCCATCTCGGCGTTCAGCCGCGTCGCGGCCGCTGGACTGAGCGAGAAGGCGGTCGCGGAGGCGACGCGCAGCTTGCCGGCCGCGAGCAGATCCAGCATGCCGTCCTGGATCACCTCCGTGTAGGCTGTCAGCCCCTCGAAGGGGCCGTGCAGGAGCCCCGAGAGCACCGCGTTCGCGACGTTGCCGACGCCCGACTGGATCGGCAGCAGCGAGTCGGGCAGGCGGCCCCGAGCGACCTCGTGCCGGAGGAATTCCAAGAGATGGCCGGCGATGCTCCGTGCGACGTCGTCGGGGGCCGCGAAGGGAAGATTGCGGTCGGGCGAGTCGGTCTCGACGATGGCGACGATCTTGTCGGGGTCGCACCGGAAGGTCGGCTCGCCGATGCGGTCCTCCGGCCGCAGCAGCGGGATCGGCACCCGGTGGGGGGGCAGTGCCGTGCCGTAATAGATGTCGTGCATGCCCTCCAGCGCCGCGCTCTGCCAGCGGTTCACCTCCAGGATCACCTGACGTGCCCGGTCGAGCCACGTCTTGTTGTTCCCGACCGATGAGGACGGAACCAGGGAGCCGTCGGGCCGAATGCCCGAGATCTCGATCACGGCCGTATCCAGCTCGCCCAGGAAGCCCTGCCACGCCATCGGCGCCACTTGGCTCAGATGGAGGTCCGCATAGTCCATCTCGCCGCGGTTGATCCTCTCGCGGGCCACCGGGTCCGAGTTGTAGGGCAGGCGCAGGGAGATGCCGTCGGCCCGGGCCAGCGCTCCGTCGAGTTCCGGACCGGTCGAGGCCCCCGTCCAGACGCAGACGCGGAACGGGGTCCCCCGTTCCCGGGCGGCCTCGATCCGCCGGGCGAGTGCGAGCGGCACGGCCTTCGGGTATCCCGATCCCGTGAACCCGCTCATGCCCACCGTGCTGCCCGAAGCGATCAGGCTGGCGGCATGCTCCGCGCTCGTCACCTTGGCGAGGAGGGCTGCGTTCCTGATACGGCCGTTCTGTCCCATGTTCCGCTCCCGGGGACTGCCCCCATCATCCGAAGAGGTAGGCGCAGAGGAGGCGCGTCATCTCGTCGATGATCGCGCCGCGCTCCTCCCTCGCCTGCGCGAAGGCCACGCCGATGAGCCGGTCTCCGGCTTCCGCCACGATGCGCAGCCGCCGGTCGAGATCCGGCGTGTCCGGAAGTCCGAACACCTCGACCATGTAGCGCTTGAGGAGGCCGACCGTGGCGCCCGCCAGCACATCCGCCGCCAGCACGGTGCGGCCGGTCCCGCAGCCGCCATACGCCAGGGTGCGAAGGTCCGGATGCGCGTCGAGGAAGGCCACGAAAGCTTGGATGAGGCGCGCCAGGAACGCCGGCCCGTTGGCGGTGGCCACGCGCGGCGCCAGTTCCTCGACCAGGGCCGCCTCGAACTCCCGGAGCCGCCGTGCCGCAACCGCCGCGCAGACGGCGCTCCGGTCGGGAAAGAAGCGGTAGAGCGCGCCCACCGACAGTTCGGCCTCCGCCGCGATCCGCGTCGTCGTGAGGTCGGACGGGAGCGTGCCGCTCGCGAGCAAACGGGATGCGGCCTCCTCGATCCGCCGCACCGTCCGGGCACTGCGGTCCTGTGCCGGAGCCCGATGGCGCGGCGAGGCGGCGGAGGCGCCGCTCGTCGCCGCGGTCTCCGGCCCGGGCGGTTGAGGCGTTCCCCGCATGGTCAAGGCCCGGCACCTCCGGCGGACGCGCCTGGGTCTCTCGACGAAACGCGAAACCTATTCATGTTCGTAGCCGCATGCCGGACCGTTCATGCGCCGGCCGCTCCACGCCGTCCCCTCCCAGGGCCGGACATGCCGGTGCTCTGCCCAGGCGGCGCGGCCTCCATGGCTGGCTTGTGCCACTCGCGCAGGCCGCCGAGTACTGCTCAGGCTTGGTGGCGCATATGCGCCCTGAGCATGCATTTTACGCAAAACGTGCGGTTACGCCATCGTGTTGCATACCGTGTGCGACAACGCACGTCGGGATGGCCGTTCCGGGCGTAGATCCCGGCCGAGGCTGCGCGACTCCTCCGCACGGCCTCGACCCCCGGGCATCCTGAGAGAGACCGATCGTGCCGATATTCGGCTGGCGAGAATGGGTCTTCGCGGCGAAGACCTGTGCGGCGTGCCTGCTCGCCCTCCTGCTCGCGTTCTGGATCGACCTGCCGCGTCCCTACTGGGCGGTGGCGACCGTCACGATCGTCGCCCAGCCCCTCGCCGGGGCCACGCGGTCGAAGGCCTTCTACCGGATCGGCGGCACCCTTGTCGGCGTCGTGGTGGCGGTGGCGCTCGTGCCCGCGCTCGTGGACGCGCCGGAACTGCTGACGCTCGCCATCGCGCTATGGACGGCGCTCTGCCTCTACCTGTCCCTCCTCGACCGCACGCCGCGGGCCTACCTCTTCATGCTGGCGGGCTACACCACCGCCCTGATCGGTTTTCCGGCCGTGAGCGACCCGGCCTCCATCTTCGACACCGCGGTCGCCCGCGCCGAGGAGATCTGCCTGGGCATCGCCTGCGCGACCCTGGTGTCGAGCCTCGTCCTGCCGCAGCCGGTGGGCAAGGCCGCGGCAGCGCGGACCGATGCGTGGCTGCGGGAGGCCGCGGCCTGGGCCAGCGAGGTCCTGTCCGGCGCGGGCGCCGATCCGGCCGTCCGGGCGCAGCGGCTGCGGCTGGCCGCCGACGCCGCCGAGATCGACGCCCTGGCGACCCACCTCGCCTTCGACGCGGGCGGCGCGGCGGCGGCCCTGTTGCGGCGGCTCCAGGCCCGCATGCTGATGCTGCTGCCGGTCCTCTCCTCGCTGGCCGACCGCATCGCGCTGCTGCAGGAGCGCGGGGGCCTGACCCCCGACCTGAAGGCCCTCCTGCGCAGCGTCGAGGCGTGGGCCGGCACCGCGACGTCGCAGGCCGAGGGAGCCGAGCTGCTGCGCGCCCGCATCCGGCAGGCGGAGCGCCCGCTCGGACGGTTCCCGACATGGACCGAGGTGATGCGCGCGAGCCTGTTGGAGCGGTTGCGCGCCTTCGTGGACATCGCGGCGGATTGCCGGACCCTGAGGGCCCAGCTGGAACGGGGAGGCGCCCTGACGCGGCCGCTGGCCTGGAAAAGCGAGTTCGACGTCCTGGTCCGCCACCGGGATCACGCCATGGCCCTGCGCTCGGCTGCGGGCGTGGTGCTCACGGTCGTGGTCTGCGCGGCCTTCTGGGTGGTCACCGCGTGGCCGGACGGGGCCACGGCCACGATGATGGCCGCGATGGTCTGCTGCCTGTTCGCCCAGCAGGACGATCCCGCGCCCGCCATCCTCTCCTTCGCCCATTGGTCGAGCCTCGCCGCGCTCGGGGCGGGGGTGCTGCAATTCGGGGTTCTGCCGCGGGTTCAGGACTTCGAGATGCTCGCGCTGGTCCTCGCCGGGCCGCTCCTGGCATGCGGCCTGATGATGGCGCGGCCGCGCACGGCCGGCGCCGGGGTGGCCGTGGCCATGAACGGGGCGATCCTGCTCGCGTTTCAGGACCGCTACACGGGCGACCTCGCCGCCTTCGCCAACACCGCCGCGGCGCTGGTGGGCGGGCTGTGGGTCGCGGCCCTGATCATGCGCCTCGTGCGCTCGATCGGCTCCGAGCAGAGCGCCCTGCGGCTGTTGCGGGCCGGCCGCGCCACGCTCGTGCAGGTGGCCCAGCACCGCGGCCGCGGCGACCGGGCCGCCTTCGCGGGCCTGATGCTGGACCGTCTCGCGCTGCTGGTGCCGCGGCTTGCGGCGGCCGCGCCGGACAGTCCGATCCGGTCGGTGGACGGCCTCGCCCAGCTGCGCACGGGCATGAACCTCATGGCCCTGCGGCGGGCGCGGCACGGGCTCGACGCGCGCGCGGTCGCAGCCGTCGATCGCGTCCTGGATGGCGTCGCGCAGCACTTCCGGGGACAGGAGGAGGAGCCGTCGCCCGCCCTCCTGGCGCGGATCGATGCCGGGCTGGAGGCGGTCGCCGGGGACCTCTCGGGTGCGGGCCGTCAGGAGGCTCTGCTCGGCCTCGCCGGCTTGCGCCACAGTCTCGACCCGGCCGCCCCGATCGACACGGCCCCCCAACTCCCGGAACGGACGCTGCCGAAGGCCATGTGATGGCCGCTCGGCCATCGCAGCCTTCACCGTCGTGACGCCGCGGGATCCTCCGCGGATGCCGATCGCCCACGACCGGACTCGCGCCCCGCGCTCCAACGCCCGGGGGTTCCCGGAGGACTTGGCCACCGCGGTCGCTGCCGCGAGCCGCACGCCCTTCGCTCACAGACGTCGCCCACAACGCGGCGCTGACCCGGAGCAGGCTTGCCTCATGCAAATCCGCTTGGCGTCTTGCTTGCGCCGCACTGCGCAGCCGAGCAGCGGCCGGTTCGAGAATGATGCTCAGAACCTGGCTTGCAGTCGAACGCTGCCGATGTGCGAGAGATAGCGGTCGCCGATCTGCGCCTGATACTCGCCCACCAGTTCAAGGCCGTTCCCGAAGCGGGCCTGCAATCCAAGACCCGCATCGCCGACGAGATCCGGGATCCGTGACACCGTCGAGAACACGCCGAGGCCGCCGCTGCCTTGGAAGCTGGCCCGCGACATGAAGTGGTCGTCCGAGAACTTCGTCAGGCCGAACTTGCCGTAGGGGCGGATCCACCGCCCATCATCGAGGTCGATCCGGCCACCGATCTCCACATTCGGGCTGAAGGCGAACATCGTCTTGTTCAGCTCGCGGATATCGAGGTTGAGCGCCTGCGCTCCGGTCTCCGAATAGGCCGGACTATGCGTGTACAGCACGTCCAGTTCGGCGGAGGGCCTGATGTACCAGCCGTCGAAGAGAAACTGGTAGCTGGCCCTCAGGCGGCCGGCCGCGGTGAACACTTCGGATTTGCTGAGGGCTCGCCAGTTGCTGCCGCCGATATCGATCGAGCGAAGGTTGTCCGACCATGCGTAGCCGAGGTTCGTCGAGACGGCGAACAGCCACGGTCCGGCTTGATGCTTGAGCGCGAGCGAGACGTCGGCGGCATCGGTCTTCGAGCCCGTCACCTTGTCCGCATCACGCAGATCGGCGCGGGTATAGGCTCCGCTCAGACCGAGGAACCAGTTCGGGACGAACTCGGTCTGCATGCCGCCCTGGTAGCTCAACGAGCTCTGTTTGAAGGCGCCGTCGTCCGGCGTCGCGAACATGGCGGAGTGGCCGGCGGCCACGCGGCCCCACACGCAGTCGCCCTCCTGCTGAAGCGTGCCCGTTCCGACGAAGGCCGGACAGCTGTTCGCGCGCGTGAGCCCCGCGCGGGCATCGGCCGCGCGGCCGTGCAGGACGTCCTGGATGGATTCCGGGTTCAGTTCGTCGAGGGCGGCCGAGTAGCTGGACCGGCTCCGGACCGCCAGGAAGTCGGAGAACACGCTGGCCTGGTTTCGGGATCCGGTGTTCCAGAGTTCCTGCAAGGCTTCCGCTGCGCTGCGCTGATCGTCGGTCAACGACATGCCGAGGGGGGAGACGAAGTTCGCCGTCGGCCTGAGGGCCAGGCTGTTTCCCGACTGGACGATGGCCCAGGATACCGGCACGGAGTCGGATTGGATCGCGGTGTTCGGGGCCGCCGCCGTCGCCGACCGGACGCTCCCGGCGGTGAGGAAGGTGTAGTCGCCGGGCAGCAGGCCCCGGATGACGGTCGGCTTCACGGTCCCCGCCAGGTCGGCCGTCCCGGTGACGGTCAGATGATCGCTGCGCAGCGCGGCGTCCGGCGCCAAGGGGTCGACGTCGACGAGCAGGCGGCCCGCCTGCATCTGAACGAAGTTCCCCGTCAGCTCCGCCCGGGCAACCTTGCCGACGCCGCCGAGATCGAGAATGCCGCTATTCTCGAACCGGCCGCCGGAGCCGAGGCCGATCGCGCCCCGGTCCGCCAGCACGATCCGTGCATCCGCGCTCTCAACACCATTGTAGACGATGTTCTGGCCCATCCCCCCGCCGATATTCATGTCGACGTTGCCGAAGATGGCGCCGTTGTTGGTCAGCGTGTTGCCGGTCCGGCCCTTGTTCGCGATGCTCGACCCGGTCATCTGAACGGCGAGACCCGAGACCGCGGAGACGGTCGATCCGGCGGCGATCGTGAGGGTCTTGGCCTTGCTGCCGTCCAGGCGAATGGCGGCGCCGGAGCCGCTGCCGCCTTGGACGGCGCCACTCAGCGCGACGTCGATGGCGCCGCTGATGCGGGCAAGGTCGATGGTTCCGTCCGCCTTCTGCACGCCGGATTGCGCAAGGACCGCGTCGGCGTTCTCGCCCGTGGCCGAGATGTTGCCCTTGACGTCGATGCCGATGTCGCCGCCGACGCCCCCGGCGGCGATCCGGCCGCGGATCGAGGAGACGACGGGCACGGCCTCCCCATCGGCGTTCGTGACGGCTCCCCCGCCGCCGCCGAGGCTCTGGGCGAAGATGCCGTGGGCCGCCTTGCCGCTCGTGGCGATGTCGAGCCGCGATCCGTTCCGCGTCGCGATGGTGATCGTGTTGCCGTTGCCGCTGGTGGCGTCGTCCCGGACGAAGCGCGGAGCGCTGCCCAATCCGTGCGAGATCGCCCCGGTGCCACCGTAGCCGCCCCCGCCGCCGATCGATTGGGCGAAGATGCCGTGGGAGGCGAAGCCGCTCGTCGCGATGGCGCTGTCGCCCGTGACGGTGATCGTCACCGTGCCGCCATGTCCGGCGACACCTCCCTTGCCGCCGATGCCGGCACCGAGTTGCAGGATGCCGGCTCCCGATCCGTTCGCCCCGAACCCGCCACCGGCGCCGATCGACTGCCCGAAGATGCCGAACGCCGCATCGCCGGAGGTCGTGATCCTCCCACGCTGGTCGACGATGACCTCACCGCCGTTGCCGCCCTTGCCGCCGCTCCCGCCGACCGACAGGTTGAGGCTCGGCTTCGGGAGAATGGTCGTGGTGTTGTCGTAGCCCGCGGTCCCGCCGCTGGCGGAGATTCCGAGCGCCTTCATCAGCGCGTCGAGCGCATCCGCGTTCGCAAGGTCGGCGTCCGTGGGCGGAACCGCGAAGTCCAGGGCCGCACCGGGCTCCGCCCGCCGCAGCGTGAAGGTTCCGCCGCCGCCGCCGACGCTCTGCGCGACGATGCCGTGCGAGGAGCCGCCGGAAGTCGTCACGGTGCCGTGATTCTTGATCGTGACCGCGCCGCCGTTCGAACTCTCGCCCCCCGCGCCACCGATCGCGAGATTCGCCGAGATCGACACGCCGTTCGAGTTCTCCGAGCCGCCGCCGATCCCGCCGCCACCGCCGACGCTCTGCGCGAAGATCCCGTAGGAGGTCGCCCCTCGGGTTTCGATCGCGCCGGTATTCGTGACGGTCACCGCCCCGCCCGCGCCGCCGATCGCGCCGCTGCCGCCGACGCTCCCGTTGAGGTTCAGGATGTTGGCGCCGGCCGTGTAGCTCGCCCCGCCGATTCCGCCGCCGCCGCCGATCGATTGGGCCAGGATGCCGAACGACGAGTCGCCCTCCGTCGAAATCGTTCCGGCATTGGAGACCTCGACCGCCGCGCCCGCGCCGCCCTTGCCCCCGGTCCCGCCGACCCCCACGGTGACACCGAGGTTGAGCGGATTCGGCTGTTTCTTGGATTTCAGTATATCCTGGTTGAATTCTTTCAACCTGTCGATGAATATCTGCTGGAGGGCGCCGATCACGACGTAGCCGCCCGTGTTGACGACCTTCTCTCCCGTCGATACATTCTTGTCGGTCGCGGCCTTGTATCCGTTGAGGACGGTTCCGCTGGAGAGCTTGAAGCGTTCCTTGAAGATCTTGAAGGCGGCGGCCTTGAATCCGCCGAGGAAGGTTCGGTCGGAGGGCTTGAGGCCTTCCTTCGTGAGTTTGAAGCCGGCCCGCGCGTCGGGGTCCTGCTTGGCGGCGGATGTGAGCGTCTTGACGCCGTCATACGTCTTGTAGGCGCCGTAGCCATCCCGGAACAACTGCCCGAGCAAGGTCCCGGTGCTCGGCGTCGCGTCGCCCCCCTCCGCCAGGGCCTGCTTGGTGAGGTCCGAGGACGGTCGGCCGGTCAACTTGGCGTAGAGCAGCTTCGTCGTTTCGATCAGGTCGGGATAGGACTTCTTCTCGCCTGCGAAGCTCCCGCCGACGCCGCCCCCGCCACCGATGCTCTGGGCCAGGATGCCGTGCGATCCGGCTTGGCTGGTCTCGATGGTGGCGTTGCCCCCGTTCTCGACCTTGACCTTGCCGCCGGCACCGCCATCGCCGCCCTGGCCGCCCGTATTGATCGTCAGCGACAGATTGCCCGAACCGCCGCCATCGAACCCGCCGCCGTTTCCGCCGCCGCCGCCGACGCTCTGGGCGACGATGGCGATCGCGTTGGAGCCCTGCGTCCTCACCGCGGCCTCGTTGGTGACGGTGACGCTGCCCCCGCTTCCGCCGCCGCCGCCGGCCCCGCCGATCCCGAGATTGTAGGTGAACGACTTGCCGAGTTCGACCGACTTGACGATCGAATCGAGATGCCCGCTCCAGGAGATCCCCGTGGCGGCGCTCGTCAGGCCGGTCGCGCCGATGCCACCGCCGCCGCCGATGCTCATCGCCGTGATGGCGGTCGCGTAATCACCCAGCGTCTCGACCGTTCCGCGGTTGAGGACGGTGACGTCGCTGCCGCGGCCGCCCCCGCCGCCCGTGCCGCCGACGCCGGCCGTGGTGGCGAAATCGAGCGAGGTCCCGATGAGGTCGGTCGTCGCCCGCGCGGTTCCGCCGATGCCGCCGCCGCCGCCGATGCTCACGGCCGCGATGCCGAAGGCGCCCGCTCCGCTCGTGGCGACCGTGGCGTCGTTGGTGACGCTGACGGCCTTGCCTTGGCCGCCATCGCCGCCGCTCCCGCCGACCGCGAGCGTCATGGTGACGGACGGCCATTGGGGAAGCGAGGTCGTGATCGCATAGGCCCGCGCCTCGGCCGCGACACCGCCGCCGCCGCCGGCCGACTGCGCGAGAATGCCGAAGGACTGGAACCCGGCGGTGGCGATGTCGGAGACGTTCTCGACGGTGACCGTGCCGCCGTCGCCCCCCTTGCCGCCCGCCCCGCCGACCGCGAGCGAGACGGTGCCGAACAGGCCGGCCGCGTTCGAGGCCGCGGTGCCGCCGACCCCGCCCGTTCCGCCGACGGATTGCGCCAGGATGCCGTAGGAGCGGTCGCCGTAAGTCGTGATGGCGCCCCGTCCGCCCGGCGCGCCGAGAACCTCGACCTGGCCGCCATTGCCGCCGCCGCCGCCGGTGCCGCCGAGCGAGACGGACAGGAACGCGCCGTAGCTCTTGCTGCCGTTGCCCGAGCCGCCCCCGCCACCGATGGATTGCGCGACGACCCCGATCGCATCATCGCCGATGGTCAGGATCCGTCCGCCCTGGCGGACCGTGACCTTCCCACCCGAGCCGCCATAGCCGCCGTCGCCGCCGGTCGAGAAGAAGAGGAACCGGCCGGTTCCCCCGTCGCCACCGCCGGTGATGCCACCCGGCACGATGCTGCGGGCCTCGAAGGCGTCCGTCGCCCGGCCGCCGCCGACGCTCTGTGCGACGATGGCGTCGGCATTGTCGCCGATGGTCGCGATCGTCCCGGTATTGGTGATGGAGACCGTGCCGCCGCCGCCGCCGGCCCCGCCATCCCCGCCGATGATCCCGCTGCCGCCGCGGCCGCCGGCGCCGCCGACGGATTGCGCCAGGATGCCGTAGGCGTACTCGCCCGTCGTGCCGATGTCGCCGGTCTGGTCGGCGGCGATGCGCCCTCCCGCGCCGCCCCGCCCGCCCCGCGACCCGGCGCCGAGCCCCTTGCCGCCGTCGCCCCCCTGGCTGAGCAGGACGGCGCCGGGCGAACTGTCGCCGACCGTCAGGACGGTCCCGGCATTCAGGAAGGTCACCGAGGGCGCGGCCGGATCATCCGACGCGCTGCCCCCGTCGCCCCCCGTGACGAAGCGGCGGTTGCCGTCGCTGCCGCGCCCGCCTCGTGCTTCCAGAATCGCGCCGGCGGCGTTGCTCCCGGTCGTCGCGAGTTCGCCTCCCGGCGAAACGGTCACCGAGACGGAGCCGGCCTCGCCCCCCTTGGCCCGCCCCACATCGTCGGGCCGGTTCGGCTGACGCCCGCCCGCGGCGCCGCCCTGGCTCACGGCCTGGATCACGGCCCGCTTGGCGGCCGTCGTGGCGGTCTCGCGCGCGATCGTGGCGGTCACCCGGCCGCCCGCGCCCCCATCCGCGGCATCCGCGTTCAGTCGGAGGCCCAGAAAGCCGGTGCCGCCGGCACCCCCGGTCGAGGACAGGTCGATCATCGCACCGGCCGCTCCGGTGTCGATGCCCTCCCGCACGCTCCCGCTCTGCAGGAAGGTGACGGCGCCGCCCCGGCCGCCCGGGGTCGCCAGCAGGCCGACCCCGCCGGCATAGCCACCCGCGCCGCCGATCGAACCGATCTGAACGGTCGGGCCGGCCCGGCCCGACGCCTCGCCGAGAAGCGTTCCGGACAGGCTGACATTCAGATCCGGCCCGGTCCCGGCCGGTCCCGCCCTTTCGTTGTTTCGCCGTCCCCCGAACCGTCCGGCCGCCGCCCCGGTTTCGACCTTGACGACGGATGTGCGCGTGCCGCCGACGTCCTCTGCCCGGGCATAGGCCGTCAGGGCGGCGAGGCTGACGCCGGTCCTGACGATCGCCCGCAGCAGGAGCCCGGTCGACCGCCGCATTTCAGGAGACATGGTTGTCGTGTTCGCGCACATGAAACGGCCCGTTCGTGTACGGGTACATTTCGCGGAATATAGCTAACGATTAATTAACGCTTCCGACAAGCTCGGTTAAATCTGCTCCCGTACTCAAGGTTATTGGCGTCATACGGTCAAATATAGTCTTTTACCTGAGATGAAATCGGCGGATTTTTATAAGTATTGGCGCGACGCATGCTTCGGAAGGCAGCCATTGTGCTGCGGGCGAGACGGGTTTCTCCGCGATCGATGAACCGATGCGGCTCATCGAGAGGCATCGATTGAAACTTCGGCTCGTTCAATCCGGGCGAACCGGCCGGCGTCGCCGATCCCGAGCGGGGCTCTCGGGCTGGTTCGTCGTCCGGGCGGGACGCCTCCTCGGCCGCGGAAGCCATGATCAGCCTGATCTGTCGACGAGATCGTCGAGGGAGAGCCACCGCGTGATCCGCAGCGCCCGGAGAAATGCCTCGTCGTGGCTGACGACGAGGAGAGCGCCATCGTATCCCGCAAGCCCGGCCTCGATGGCCTCGACGGCTTCCAGGTCGAGGTGATTCGTCGGCTCGTCGAGGATCACGAGCTGCGGGGGAGCCGCGTTGCCGAGCACGCAAGCCAGCGCTGCCCGAACCTGTTGTCCGCCGCTCAGCGCCGAGACGGGACGGTCCGCGGCGGCGGACCGGAACTGGAACCGCGCCAGGGCCGCCCGGCACCCGTTCGCGTCCTCCTCCGGGTTGAGGCGGGCGAAGTTCTCGACCACGGTCCGGTCGTGGTCGATGATCTTGAGGCGCTGGTCGAGCAGGGCCGGGCGCACGGCGACCGACACCTGCCCCGACCAGGGGGTGAGGCGGCCCGCGACGACGTCGAGCAGGGTCGACTTTCCCGATCCGTTGCGCCCGGAGATCGCGACGCGCTCCGGTCCGGTCAGCGCGAGCGACACGTCCGTCAGAACGGGCCGTCCCGGCTGATAGCCGATGGTCACGCGCGCGAGCGAGAGAACGCGCCTCTCCGCATGGAGCCCGCTCGTCGGGACGGCGACGGATACCGGCTTGACCGCCTCGATCCGGCTCCGGGCCTCCTCCAGGCCCTCGTGAGCTTCGGCGTGCTGACGCCCTGCGGCACGGGCGCTGCCTCCGGCCGTCTTCTCCGCATTGTCCCTGCGGGCGCCGACCAGGATCCGGGGCAGGTCGCCGCGCGCACCCCGACGATGTCCGGCCGCATCGCGGCGCTGCTGGCGTTCGACGGCCAGTTGGGTCCTGCGCGCGAGTTCGACCGTCCTTCTCTCGGCCACGGCGAGGTCGTGCTCGGCGGCAGCGACCTGTGCCGCCTTGGCTTGGCGGTACGCGTCGAAGTTGCCCTGGTGGCGGCGCGCGCCCGAGGGCCCGAGTTCCACGATGGCGTCCATCGCGTCCAGCAACGAGCGGTCGTGGCTGACCACGATCGCGCCCGCGCGCCAGTCGTGCAGGACCTCGCGCACCGCCTGCCGCCCGTCGCGATCGAGATCGTTGGTCGGCTCGTCGAGGAGCAGGAAATCCGGCCTTGCGAAGATCGCCGCCGCGAGTGCCGCGCGAGCGCACTGCCCGCCGGACAGGCGACACAGGGGCGTCTCGGGACTCACCGCCACGCCCATCCGGTCCAGCGCCTCCATCAGGCGCTCCTCCAGCGTCCAATCGGCCTCGGCGAGCTCATCGGCCGTGGCCGCCCCCGCTTCGGCGCGGCGGAGCAGTGCGAGGCCGGCCGTCGCGCCGAACAGGTCGGCGACCCTCTCATCGGGCGGAAGGCTCGCGAACTGACGCAGCAGCGCGATCCGTCCGCGGACGGTGACGCTGCCGCTCGCCGGCCGCAGCCGTCCCGCCATGAGGTTCAGGAGCGTGCTTTTGCCGACACCGTTGCGGCCGACGAGGCCGGTCCGCTCCTGTGCGAAGCTGGCACAGATGTCGGAGAGGACGATGCGCCCGTCAGGCGCGGACCACGTGACGTTCAGGAGCGAGAGTTGTGCTGACATGCGGTGAGGGATCCCTGGCGGCAAGGCGGTTCGGCATTGCGGTCAGGGACAGTCTCATCGGCGTCGCGGCTCCCACGGGCGGGCCTTCGATAACCTTGGCCGGGATCGCGTGCAAGAGTTGTTGGCCGGTCATTCCATAGTGAACCGGAGCCGACCCGTGGCGAGGAATGACATCCGCAAGGCCGAACTGGTCTCCGGGTCGCCTTGCATCGGTGCCGCGATTGTGGTGCGGCCGGTTGCGCTGCCGACTTTACCTTCGCATCGGCGCATGACCCGGCGCGGAAGCCTACCGAGGCGAGCGGCGCGCCGTCCGAAAGCACCACGCCGCGACCGTCCTTGGGGGCTTGCCGACTGCAGGCTTTCCTTCTCGGCCCTGCGCAGGGGACGACCGTCGCAGGCGTCGCTCCCGGCAGCACAGACGAGAAAGGGCGCCCGAAGGCGCCCTTTCGATGACCTGCCGGGTCGGCTCAGTCGTCGGAGTCCCAGTGATGATGCCGCCGGAAGCCGTAGGAGCGGTGCTCGTAGGCGCGCATCGCGGGCCGCTCCTCGAAGTGGCGGTAGAAGCGGGCGGGACGATAGCCTTCACGGACCTCGACGTGGCGGTGGCCGTAGCCCGGGCCGTAGCTGTAACCGCTGCCCCACTCATGAGCCTGAGCGGACGACGCCGCACCGACGAGTGCAGCGGTCGCGGTGATGGCAAGGGCAATCTTCTTCAAGATCATGCCTCCGTTTCAGATGCTGAACCTCCAAACGACCACTCCCCGGAAACGGTTCCGCGTGAATTCCGGCCTGGATAAACGGCGTGCAACTGCGTTCACGCGGCGTCGTTTCAGATGCGAACCTGCGTTGCTCGGTGTTGGACCTCGCTGCGGGAGTGCGCGAGGCGAGCCTGCACTGTCGGGACCCAGGGCGGTGGCACGAGCATCGGGGTTGCCGGGGCTGTTCTCGCTTGCTGGGTCCAGGTCATTCCTGCGTCCTCAACCACGAGCGCTGTTGCCGTCTCGGCCATGGTTGAGGCTCGGCCGAGCGTGGTCCCTTCTCCGCTCCGGCATCGCCGCCGAGGGCTCGGCAACGGCGAGAGAAGCCGGACCGAGACCGGCTTGGTCACCGAGACCGGTTCGGCCTTGGAACGAAGCTGCATTGTTCGGGTTGAGGCCGCCGGATCACAACCTGGACGCTCATCGTGAACAGACGTGCTGGCCTTTTTCTGCTGGTCCTTGCCGCCTCCTCGTCGGCAACCGCCGTCCTGGCCGCGGAAGGCGCTGCGGTCGTGGTCGAGGAGCCGCGGCCCGGGCCGCCTCCCCCCATGCCGGAGCTGTCCGACCCAAACGCCCGGACGGCCGGACGCGCGGACGAACTCGATGCCCGGACGGCCATCCCGCAGGTTCTGCGCAGGTCCGGCTCCCAGGCGGGCGGCCCCGCGAACGACCTCAACCCGAGCGGGCGTGACGAAGGCCCGGCCCCTCCCAGGGGCGATCTCGCGACGGTGCTGCAGGGCAAAGACCTCTTCCACGGCAATTACTGCGGCGCCGGCCAACGGGGCGAGGGCCTGGAACCCACCGACGTGCTCGACGCCGCCTGCCAGCGCCACGACGCCTGCTACGATGCAGCCGGTCATCCATCCTGTGCGTGCAACCGCACGCTCAAGCGCGAGGCGGCACTGGTCTCGGACCAGCCGGACGTTCCGCTGGAGATCCGGCGGCGAGCGCTCTCGGTCGCGGAGGCGGCCGACGCCATGCGGTGCGAGAGGCCCTGAGGCGTGAATCAGGCTGCAACCGTTTCGCGGGGTTCGTCGTTTATGCGACTATCCCATGACCCGGGAAGAGACTTATCAGAATATCATCGAGCTTGCTTTCGCAAGAATCGCTCTCTGCGCCTTCCGGATAGAGCATTTCCAGAAATTAATCCGCCATATGAGCGCCGCGTGCTCAAAGAAATATGAGGATGATCTGGAACCGGATGCCTGAAAGCGGATTATGGTTCCAGTTTGGATTGCAGACAACCTCACCAGGAGATCGACATATGCGCACCATTCTCGCCGTCAGCCTCACCGTCGCCGTCCTGACCAGCCTGTCGGGGGTCTCGATGGCCGAGGAGACCACGGTGGTTCATCGCGATCGCGCCCCGGGCGTGACCGTCGAACATCGCGGGGGCGTGGTCGAGCACCGCGACATCACCACCGGCAGCGTCGATTGCGGCTCCAAGACCATCCACAAGGAGGACGGCATGGGCAATTCCAAGACCGTCCACAAGGAAGGCTGCAACTGAGGCGGTTCGAGCCTCATCGCCGACCTGACAGGAAGGAGGATCCCATGACCCACACGTTCGTTCTCGCGGCCGCGACGGTCGCCTGTCTCGGCCTGCCGATGGCCGCGCAGGCCCAGGGCACGATCCGCGGGGCGCAGGAAGGCGCCGCGGCGGGCGCAGCCGCGGCCGGTCCGGTGGGCGGCATCGTCGGCGGAGCCGTGGGCGCGGCGACCGGCACGGTCGGCGGCATCCTGGGCGTGGACGAGCGTCCGCGCTTCCGGTCCTACGTGCGCGAGCGGCATCACCCCTCGTACCGCTACGGCGAGGATGTCCGGGTCGGGGCCGTGCTGCCCTCATCGGGCGTGACCTATTACGACGTGCCGGCCGAGTACCATGTGCGTCCCGGCTATCGCTACACGATCGTCAACGACGAGCCGGTCCTGGTGGACCCGCATAGCCGGCGGATCGTCGGGGTCATCAACTAAGCCGATTCCGCAAAAGTGGCCGCGGATTTCACGACGAAGAGAAGATTTCACGACGAAGACCTGCGGCACGCCGGCAATCGAAGCGGACGAAGCGCTGGCTTGCCGACGCCAGTCCGTTTAGCCGGCCGATCGCACCGCAAGATCCTGGGAAGCACCGGCTTCTTCAAGGCCCCGCATGTCCTGCGTGCCACGCCCGGCGAGGGATCCTTCCTCGCCGGGCTTTTCTGTCTGGTTGCGCGACGGCCGCCACCCGCCTCTGGGGCAGCCCATCTTCGTTTGGAACGATTTGGCCGCCTCGGAGCTTCCTAGGCCCACATCCGGACGCGACGACGCGCTCGGAGGCGTGAAATCAGTCGGTGCAAGCCGCACTTCCCCGAAACCGGGAGGGCGAATGACCCAAGCTGCAGAGGCGCTCTCAGCCGCGCAACGAACCATCTACGCAGCGCGAGGGCTGACGGATCTCAACCGGCGGCTGGCACGACTGAGCTGGATCGAGCGCGATGCTTTTTGGAAGGCGGTCGGGCGCGCCTACGTTGCTCGCCCGATCGACTCACCGCAGCCGGAGGAGAGTGCCGCATCGCCGCGCCGTGCTCTCCCATCACTCCTCCAGGAGGCTTGCTGATGCCGCGACCGCACGAACCTCATGCGGATGCGATCCGCACCGCGCGCCGGATCGTCGAGGAGGCCGGGACAAGGCTGGTGCAGACCGTTCGCGACGGCGACGCGCAGGCCGTCTCGGACGCGTGCCACGATCTCGTGGTTCGCATCGCTCAAGCCATCGTGGATGCCGAACGCACGACCGCGGATCAGGACCGGGGTCGAAGGGAGGCGTCACCGGACGGCACGGACGATCCGAGCGCGCATTTCCGGAGCTGGCCCGCCACGCTGTCCGGGGTGCCCACCTGGGCCTCCCTGATGATCACGGCGGCGAAGGACGATGCCCGGTGAGCCGGGCGGCGCAGATCCGATGACGGGATGCCCGCGCGGCCTCGCCGCCTGCCCGCTGCCGGCCGCATCTGCGGGGATCGAGCTCGGCGCACCGGCGCGGAACCGACGTGTGCCGCGGGTCACCGTCGCGGCAGCCCCTCGGCCGTTCCTGTTCGGGTCAGCTCTCGGCCGGCGTCCCCTGTGCCGGTGAGGCCTCAATGGCCTTCCGGATCGTCGAGCCGATTGTCCAGCACCTCACGGCCCGTGGTCGAGATCCGAATCGCGGCCCCGTCCGGATCGTGGTCGGCCCAGCCCCGTGCCACCAGGCTGGGCACGAACAGGTCGTCATCCTTGGCGAGCGCGCGCGTGCCGGACAGCTCGAACAGCGTCACCCAGCCGCCGACCAGATCGAGGAAGGTCATCAGGCGGATCTGCTCAGCCGTCATGCGGGATTCCTGTCAGGAGCGTTCGAGCGCGGCGTGAAATCCCGGGCGGCACGCCCCGGGAGCGGGATCGGCCGCGCGGAGGCGGGCTGACGGCCTCGAAACGACGGCGACGGGAGAAGCGTTCCGCATTCTCCGACGCGGCCGGTCAGGGCCGGCCCTCCGGCGCGTCCTCCATGAGGGTGTCGAGGATCGGGCAGTCCGGCCGGGCGTCGCCCGGACAGGTGCTCAGCATGCCACTGAGCGCCCGGTCGAGCCGCTGAAGGTCGGCGAGCTTCGTGCGCACCTCCGCGAGATGGTGCTCCACGATGGCCTGCACCTCGCAACAGGTGACCGCATGGCGGTCCACCAAGCTCAGCATGGCGCCGATGCTCTCGATCGGAAAGCCGAGGTCGCGGCAGCGGCGCACGAAGGTCAGCCGACGCACCGCCTCGCCATCATAGCGTCGGTGACCGGCCGGCGTGCGTGCCGGCGGGGGCACCAGCCCGATCCGCTCGTAGTAGCGAATGGTCTCCAGGTGCACACCTGTATGAGCGGCGAGCGCACCGATCGTGTAACGGCCGGCAGGACGATCTGACATACCAACGCCTTTCCCGTAACGGCTACGGATTTGAGCATGGCACAAAAATACCCCCGGCGGGACCGATCTCGATGATTGGGATCATACAACATCCTGCAAGGCATATAGAATTGCATATCTTGTATTTACGCCAAAATGATCGACATCACGAATTCGTCATGAGGAAAAATGCTGGATGTATATTGCCACAGGCCCCAAAATTAGAGCGATTAAGAAGTGCTCTTGCTGCTGCTCCGTCACCTGGGCCTGCACAGATTATAGATATTCCTAAAATTCCTGACGTAATTTAATATCTACTATAAAGTATCTTGCTTCATCAAACGCGTCAGCGATCAATTGCGCCGAAGCATAACACTCTGGAAGCACATTTTCTGATTTGACGCTGGCGCCTGTTTAATCTGCGTTCAGGATGGTTTTGACAGACCCATGCACGATCCCATGCCGGAATCCGGCATCCGATCGCCTGCGAACGCGCGCAAGAGGCATCATGGCACTTGAGAACGAGTTGCTGGCATCATCGGGCCCGGAACCCGCCGCCGGGCCACTCCGTGATCCGCGCCCTCGTCTACCCCGCTTCGTGCATGACCATCTCGGCCGCCATCTGCAAGCGGCCTACGCGGCGGTCATTGCCGACACCCAGCCGCAGACCCTGCTCGACCTCACGGCTCGCCTGGAGGCGGCGTTGGCGGGGCAAACCGAGGCATCGTCGCGCTTCCGTGACGATCTGCTGGCCGCCCTGCCTGCCCTGCGCGGCTTTGCCGTGTCCCTCACGACGAACCTCCCGCAGGCCGACGATCTCGTGCAGGAGACCATGCTGCGCGCTTGGCAGAACCAGCATCAGTTCGCGGCCGGCACCAATCTCAAGGCGTGGTTGTTCACGATCTTGCGCAATCAATTCTACACGCATAGCCGCCGCCGACGCCGTGAAGTCGAGGACGTCGACGGCAGCGCTGCCGCCCAGCTGAGCGCGCCGGCCAGTCAGGAGCACGGCGTCGAGCTGCGCGAAGTATGGGCACAGCTGGGCAAGCTGCCGGCTGCGCAACGTGAGGCGCTGCTGCTGATCGCCACCCACGGCCTGACCTACGACGCCGCGGCCGCCCTGCTGGGCTGCCAGCCCGGCACCGTGAAGAGCCGGGTCAGCCGTGCCCGCGCCACCCTGGTTCAGGCGCTCGGAACCACGGCCTCCTGGCCAATCCGCTCATCGGCGCCCTGATGCGTCCTCCGAGCCCGAGCAGGAGGATCCGATGACCGGGGACGACGATGTCGTCGGCCCGACGGCCGGTCCTCCTGCGGTTGTTGGCGCGTCCGTGAGCCGGGACGCGATCCGCCCTGCGGTCCCAGGAATTCCGCAGGTGGCGCACGGCCCCCTCGGGGGCGGAGGACCGGCCTGCATGCCGACGCAGGCTCTGACCGGCGGGGCCACGGTGGCGCAGCAGCCGGCGCAACCATCAGCGATGAGGTCTGGATGATCCAGCGGGCCGCCCCGCCGTTCGAGATGCCCGTCTATCGGGCGTATCGGCTCACCCCGGGCGGCGGCGTCCAGCCAGCCCTGATCTTGGAGGCGGAGGATGACGAGACGGCCAGGGCGATGGCGGCCCGTCTGAGCAATCCGCACGGGCTGGAGCTGTGGGAGCGGGATCGTCTGCTGGCGAGGTTCCCGCCGCGGGACCCGGCCGCCCAGGAGCGCGAGCTATCCTGACCTCGCAGCGGCAACAGATGGGTGCGCTGCGGTTGAGGTGCTTGCGGGGACGCGATCGCGCAGGAGGGATGCCGGCGCACCGGATCGGGGACGGCAAGTCGGTGCGTCGTGAGCGGTTCGGCCTCACCGGGCCCGCTCGCCGGCGCGGAGGGGAGACCTTATATTCGCATCCCGAACGACAGCGCGAAGGTCCAGACATGCCGACCTATGAGAGGAATGCCGCAGCCATCGCCAGGCTATCCCCGGAACAGTATCGCGTCACACAGCAGAATGGCACGGAGCGGCCCGGAACCGGAGAGTATTTAGGCAACAAGGAGCCGGGGATTTATGTCGATGTCGTATCGGGCGAGCCTCTCTTTGCATCGTCCGACAAATACGAATCGGGATGTGGCTGGCCGAGCTTCACGAAGCCGATCGAGCCCGCACACATTGCGGAGCTGCGCGACACCACCCACGGAATGGTTCGGACCGAGGTCCGCTCCAAGCACGGCGACAGCCATCTCGGGCACGTCTTTCCCGATGGGCCGATCGATCGCGGCGGCCTGCGTTATTGCATCAACTCGGCCTCGTTGAGGTTCATTCACCGCGACGACATGGAAGCTGAGGGTTACGGCGCCTATCTCGACCAAGTCGACGAGCGGGGGTGATCCGCATCCCGCCGCTGCCGGCGTGGCTGGAGAACGACGGCAACGCGGCCGCGGTGGGCGAGAGCCTGTTCGGCGTCGGGCGCTGGGCGCAGAACTTCGCCCATCTCGACATCGCGGCGGGTTTCGGCGGCATCATCCAGGCGGGCGAGGAGCGGAACCTGCGGCAAGGCCGGCGCGTTCGCCGGCCCGCTGCCGCCGGGCGACGAGCGGCCGACGCTGGAACTGCTCCGCACGCTCGCCGTCGCGCGGGGCATCGACGCGGGCAACGTCTCCGAACTCCTGAGCCAGCTCGATCGGAATGGCCGGCCGTCGACGAGTGGATCACGCGCGTCATACGGTTTCCGAATGATCGCTTCGCGATGCGGAAACCGGCCTCGCTCAGGCGCCGCGCGGGCTCGTGATACGGTTTCCGAAAGTGATCTTCCGGAAACCGTATCAGACCCCCTTGTCCCGCGTCGCCTCGGCCGCCCCCGCGATCCTCGACCCGCAGGCCATCGTGCTCGGCGGACGCCTGCCGACGATTCTGGCGGACCGCCTGATCCCGCAGATCGCGATCGACGGATCGGCGGCCAACCCTGATCCCCGACCACGAGCGCGCATCGCCGCGGGCATGTTCAGAGCGCTGGCCTGGGCCTTCCCAGCCGTTCGGCGATGAAGATCCCGCTCAGGACGAGCGCGAGCGCGGCGGCATTGTCCGGGCGGAAAGGCTCACCGACCAGGGCCACAGCCAGAAACGCGCCGAAGACCGGAAGCAGATTCACGAACAGACCCGCCCGGTTGGGGCCGATCAGTTCCACGCCGCGCAGGAAGCAGAGCTGGGAGACCAGCGACGGACCCAGCCCCACATACGCAACGATCATCCAGCCCGCCGGGGTGGGCCAGATTAACCCACCGCTCCGCCACTCGACCACCAGGAGCGGCAGGGAGGTCAGAAACGCCGCGATGGCCATCGCGGCGAAGAAGGTGAGCCCCGACACGGCGGGCCGCGCCCGCAGAGCCACGGTGTAGCCCGCATAGAGCAGGCACGCGACGAGCATGAAAAGGTCGCCCTGGTTGAAGGCCAGCGTGGACAGCACCGCCAGGTCGCCGTGGGTGGCGGCCACGGCCACACCGAGGAGCGTGACCAGCACGCCGGCCCCTTGCATCCACCCGACGGGGATGCGGTACACGAGGAAGCTGCCGAGCAGAACGATGACCGGGATCGCACCCTGGATCAGCGTGAGGTTGGTTGCGCTGGTGTAGCGTCCCGCGACGTAGAACAGGGCGTTGAACACGGTGTAGCCGCAGCCGCCCATGAGCAGGATGAGGCGCCAGCTCGGCAGGATGAGGCGCCATTCGCGCGTGACCTGTCGCGCGGCGAGCGGCACGAGCACGATGCAGGCCACCAGCCAGCGCAGGCTCGTCAGCGCGAACGGAGATACTTGGCCGACCGCCCATTTGCTGGCGACGGCATTGCCGGCCCAGATCATGGCCGTGACCGTCAGGAGCGCGTAGGCGGTTGCGACGGATCCCGAGCCAAGCGGACCGGATACGGTCGAGGTGGACTTCACGTGGGCCATGGCGGCCCCTATCACACCCGCCGGATGGCGTCAGGGTGGCATCGAGCGGCCCGTCACGCGGCGCTGCCGCGCCGACGATCTCGGGAAGGGCAGATCAGAGACGATTCGAGTAGCCCCATATTGCAATCATCTCAGAACGTGTTTGACTGATCCCGGCGCTTGTTTCCATCAAACGCCCCATTCCCGACCTCGTCCTGAGGCGTCGAACGATCCTCAATCAAACAGTCTCTCCGCCCGCATCGGTCTTGTGCTTCCCTTCAAGTTTATTGAAACGATCGATTGCCGCTCGAGCATTGAACAGCAACCGGTCCGGTCCGAGTTCTTGATCGAACCCCGAGCGCCTCACCATGGCGAGCACGCTCGGATTCAAGCCCACCAGCCAAAAGGTCACGCTGGAGCGCCGTGAGCCCTCCTGGAGCATGTGCAGAGCCGAGTACTCGATATCCGGAACACGGCTGAGATCGAGGGCGACCACGCGCGGCTTGTGCTTGGCGATGAGCATCCTGATTTGATCGCCGACATTCTGTGCGTTGGCAAAATAGAGGCGCCCCTCGGGGCGTATGATCAGAAGACCCTCGAACGTCTCGTCATCCGGGTGCTCCGGCGAGAGCGGACGCAGGAAGTCCGCTCCGCGCTTGCGGCCGATCGCCGAGACCCTGGGCTGCGCCGTCTGGAGGGCGAGTCCGGCCAGCGAGAGCGCGATCGCGACGACGATCCCCTGGAGCGTGCCGAAGACGAGCACCCCGACGGCCGCGATGATCGCCCACCAGAACTCCATCCGCCGGACTTTCAGGATGGCCCGGAACTCCGCCGGCTGGATCAGGCCGACGGAATACGCGATGACCACCGCCGCCAGGGTCGCGTGCGGCAGCAGGCCCAGGACCGGCGCCAGAACCATCATCGTGGCGAGGGCTGCCGCCGCCGTGACGAGCGAAGCCATCTGGGTGCGGCCTCCGGCGGCCCGGACGACGCCGGTCTGGGAGGTCCCGCCGCCGGCCGGCATGGCTCCCAGGAAGGCACCCCCCAGGTTGGCCGCTCCCGTGGCGACGAGTTCGCGATTGGCATTGATGGGCGGATCACCCGGCGTCACGAAGGCCCGCGCCGCGGCGATGCTCTCCGCGAAGCTCATGAGCGCGATGCCCACGGCGCCGGGCAGGAGTCCCTGGATGAGCGCGGGATCGGGCACGGTCAGGGCAGGAAGACCGGAGGGAATGCTCCCCACGATCGCGACGCCCCGGGCATTCAGGCCGATGAGCCACGAGGCGGCGATCGCGGCCGCGACCGTGATGAGCGGGGCTGGCGAGTGGGGCCTGAGGCGCTCCATGCCGACGAGCGCGGCCAGCGTACACCCGCCGACGGCCAAGGTCGGCAGCGATGTGTCGGAGAGATGCCGGGCGATACTCGCCGCGTCGGCGAAGAACGATTCCTTGACGATGTGAAGGCCGAGAAGTTTGGGAACCTGGTCCAGCAGGATCACGAGACCGATCCCGGCCTTGAAACCGGTCAGAACCGGCACCGAGATGAAGTTGGCGACGAAGCCGAGCTTGATCAGCCGTGCTGCGAGGAGCAGCGCACCGACGAGAGCCGTCAGCGTCGCCACCACGACGGGAAGCTTCGCAGGATCGGCGCCCGGCGCGGCGATCCCGAGTTCGGCGCCCGTCAGGATCGCGAGCGTGGTCGTCGAGCTCACGCTCAGCACGCGGGACGAACCCAGCAGGCCGTAGACGATGACGGGGACGAAGGCCGTGTAAAGGCCGACCACCACCGGCAATCCGGCCACGGTCGCATAGGCCATTGCCTTGGGCAGGACGATGGCGGCGGCGGTGAGCCCTGCGACGAGGTCGAAGCGAAACCCCGGCGGCACACGAGGCCGTGAACCTCGCTTCGTCAAGTCATGGTCTTCCATCTGGGGCGCCTCCACATCGGGGGCGGACACTCGCCCGAGGGTGGCATTCCGTGCCGGCTACGATACATGATCGGCTTCGCCCTTGTCGTTCCGTCCAACGGACTACGCCCTGTCGCTGCCTGCCGGACAAGCTTGCATCCGCCATGCTGTCCCGTCGGATCAAGCCGCATCGATGATACGGACTAGCATGGCGATGGCGGGACGGCCGTCTCTCTCGTTTTGAGAGCAGTTGCCTTCATTGCATCGAGAGAGGGTCGTTCACTTCGACTGCAATTGACCGTTTGGGAGGCCGATCCATGAAGCGGCTAATCTTGTCGGCGGCAGCGATCGCCGCTCTGATCTCAACCAGCGTCGTGGCGGAGGCCCGGGGCTTCCGTGGCGGTGGCGGCGGGTTCCGCGGGGGTGGATTCCAGGGGGCGGGCTTCCGCGGCGGCGGCTCCCTCGGCGGGGTCCGGGGTGGCATCGGACGCCCGGGCTGGGGAGCCGCCGGACCGATCGCGGGACGGCCCGGTTGGGGGGCGGGGCGGCCGATCGCGGGGCGGCCCGGCTGGGGCTATGGCGGCTACGGCCGGTACGGATACGGCTATCGCCCCTATGGCTACGGGCTGGCCGCGGCCGGGGTCGGCGCCGCTGCCGGATATGCCCTGACCAACGCGGCGCCTTACGGTGATTGCGGGCCTTACGCCTATTACGATGCGTATGCGGGGGGCTGCACGCCCTACTGAATGCTGCCCCGGACGCGATCGCGCCGTGAGGCGCGGCGCGCCGGCCCGGTTTGGACGCCTGCCGACATCCGGCACGGTGATGGGGCGCCCTGCTCGCGGATCGGTCCGGCTCGCTCCGACATCGCCGGGAGCAAGGGCGCTTGCGCCGGCCGCCGGCGTTCGAATGAGCCGGACGAGGCGAGCTGGCGGCAGCGCGGAGAGGCTCGTCCGAGAGCGAGAGTGCCCCGCATGATCACGATCGCTCATCTCACCTCGCGGGCGCTCGGCGATCATCTCACCGCCGAACTCCAGAGCACGTTCGGCTCCAGTCAGGCGCCGCTCGCCGAGAAGGTCGGCGCAGCGGCGCGGCTCGCTCTCGAATGCTTGGCGAATTCCGACGCGCTCTACCACGACATGGAGCACACGCTCCTCGTCACGCAGGTCGGCCTCGACATCCTGCGTGGCAAGACCTTGCTCGAACCCGTCACCCCCGCGGACTGGGCCCACCTGCTGGTTGCCTGCCTCATGCACGACATCGGCTACGTGCGGGGCATTCTGAGCGGCGACAGCGCCGCGGAGGGATACATCGTCGACGACGCCGGCCATCGTGTCGTGCTGCCACGCGGCGCGTCCGACGCGGCATTGACGGCCTATCACGTCGACCGATCCAAGCTGTTCGTATCGGCCCGGATTGGCCAATCGGATCAGCTGGACGCGGACCGCATCATCCGCGCCATCGAGCAAACCCGCTTCCCGGCCAAGCCCGGCAATCCCGGCAGCCATCCGGAGGATGAGGTCTGCCTGGTCCGGGCCGCGGATCTGATCGGGCAGATGGGTGACCCTCTGTATCTCCGCAAGGCGAATGCGCTCTTCCACGAATTCGAGGAGGCCGGCACCAACGCCGCCCTGGGCTACACGTCGCCCGCCGATCTGGTGGAGCGCTACCCGGAATTCTTCTGGCAGAGCGTGTCCTCGCATCTGAAGGGCGCGCTCAAGTACCTGGAGGTGACCGTGAGCGGACGGCAATGGATCGCCGGCCTCCAGGCCAACGTGTTCCGGGCAGAACATTCGACCATCCACGGGTAGGCAAACAGGCGCTGAGGGCCGTCGACGACGCGTGCAGCACGGCCCGGCACGGCGGCGCCGGCGCCCCGATCCCATCTGTCCTGTTCAATCAAGCATCCGGGAAGCCGAACATTATCGTTCTGGCCTGAAGAGTGGATGCGACGACGGCCATGTCATCCGCACTCGCTTGCGGATGGCCAGGACTGGCCGGTTCGTGGGCGATGGAGATGATCATGAAGCGCTTCATCATCGCAGCCTCCGCCATGGCCGCCCTGATGCTGACCAGCGTCGCCGCCGAGGCACGCGGCTTCCGCGGCGGTGGAGGGTTCCGGGGCGGCGGCTTTCATGGGGGCGGCTTCCGCGCCGCAGGTGTCCGCGGTGGCGGGTTCCACGGGCGACAGGTGGCGGGCGTGCGGGGCGGGTATCGCGGCGGCTACGCCTACCGGGGCGGGGCGGTCGGCCGCTACGGCTATGGCCGGTACGGACGCGGCTACGGTGCTTACGGCTATCGCTATCGTCCCTACGGGTACGGGCTGGCGGCCGGCGCAGTCGGGGCGGCGGCGGCAGCGGGCTACTACGGGGCCACGTCCGGCGGATGCGGTCCCTATCGCTACTGGGACTCCTATGCGGGCCTGTGCCGCCCGTACTGAGTGCGCGCCGTCGAAACCGGAGAGACACGACCCGATGCCGGCGTGATCGGGCGCGACGCCGAAGGCTCCGTGCAAAGGCTCCGTGGAGGAATCGTCATGTCCGCCAGAACGACTGCCCTCCTGCTCACCGCGTGGCTGATCTCGCCGGCGCAGGCGCAGTCGGACGGATATGCGCGGGCGCCGCAGCTGCTCGTGCACGGGAACTATTGCGGCCTGGGAAGCCGGGCACCGCTTCCACCCGTCGACGCGCTTGATGCGGCCTGCGCACGCCACGACGCCTGCACCCCCGTGGGCGGCCTCCCGTCCCGCGGGTGCAATGTCCGCCTCGTCCGGGAGGCGGATCGGATCTCCCGCGATCCGTTCCAACCCGACGACGTCAGGACCGCAGCCGGCTTCATCGCCTTCGGCGCCTCGGTGCTGCCGTACAATCCCGCGCCTCCGGCCGTGTATGTCGGTGTTCCGGTGTGGCCGGATCCCGACGCCTCTCGGCGCGTGCGCGCCGGATACGCGTATTAGAGCGGTTTCCGGCGAAGTGGATCCCGGTTCGTCGCAGACGATGAAGTAGGATCAAACACCGAGAGCAGCACCCGGTTGCCGCGCGATCGGGCGCTGCTCTGGCCCGCCGGGCCACGGTATGGTCGGGTGGTTGCATCGTTCATCCCACCCCGACCTCGTCGTGAGGCTCGGATGGGATCGCGTGTAAACCCGGCCAAGCAGGCTCCGGACACTCGGCTTCTTTCAAGATCAGGCGCGCAACTCTCCGCGCCATCCCTGCTCAAGGCCGATACACCCGCCATGCACGCTGAAGGCGCTGGCCGCGCCGCGGACGGGCGGACAGGTGCGGAACGATGAGCCTTTCGAAGGCATAGGAGACCTGCCCGTACTCCTCGACGCAGGTATCGGCCCGCTCCTTCGGCAGATAACCCTTGGCGACGATGTGGGCGTAGCGGGCCGGGTTCGAGCCGTAGGCCAGACAGACGAGGTTGTAGAACCGTTGCCACGACAGGCCGTGCACATCCGCAAAGCTGCCCTTGTCGACCGGCTCCTGGCGGCCGAGCGTCGCGAAGAAGTACCCGCTCCCGCTCACGACGTCCCGCGCGTGGAGGGGCGCGAGGTGCAGCAGGAGGAGGGAGGCCAGCTGGTCGGCCGCGTCCTCCTCGCGCCCGAAGATCGGGACGCGCAGGAGATGGAACAGGGCGTGGCTGGTCTCATGCACGAGGATCTGCGCGATGGGCCCGCGGATCGCCTGCTCCCGCGTGACGCCGGCCGGAGACGTGGTGCGCGGGGCGAGGCGCACGACGGCCGCGGCCATCTCGTAACACATCGTGACGGAGCGGCTGGCCGGGTCGTACCACGCGTTCGGTTCGCCGCCGCATCCCTTCAGCCGGAACGTGAGGCGGCGCGGAAGCCGAACGAGGCGGACCACGTCGCCCAATCGCTCCAGCACGCGTTGACGCCGCATGGCCCGGTAGATCTCGCCATGTGCGGGATCGCTCGGCGGCACATAGACCACGGCGACGCGCGCCCGGTCCCGCGGATCGGACCGCGCATGGACGGGAGCGCCCGGCACCAGAGCCATCACCATCAGCACGACGGCAGGGATGGTCCGGCTATGGATGCGCAACGCCATGCCCGCGCTCCTGCTCGTGAGCCGGCCCGTGCGAGCCCGACCTCGTCGCCACCACCTCCGCCACGCCCGATCCCCGACGCGGCGCGTCCCATCGCGCTGGGGGAGACGCGGGATCGGCACCGGGAGCCTTGTCCGACCGGTCGAGCGACGAGCGAATGATAAGGCTTCGGGAAACGGCCGGGCAAGCCGGGACCGGACAGAGACTGCGGTGCCGTCCTCTCCCGCGAACGACCGACCCGCACGCCGCCCCGGCGTGAGCGCAACATCAAAGATATCTGGCCAAGACAACGTGGCGATGCATCGCCCTTCCCGCCGCCGCCCCGCCGATCCTCGCGCTGCACAAGATTTTAAGCCGGAGAACAGGTGGGAATCTTACCCCATCTGCGTCGGTGAATGTCCCGTTTGATCAAGCGCATCGGCCCGCGCACCTTAAACACCTGTGTTAACGCTGCCTCATCTGGGCCATCCGGCCGCAATGCAGTCGGCTGAAAGCCGGCATGCGGCTCGCAGCGCTCAGCCGCGCGCCCTCGGGAACCGGAGCTCCGGTCCGGCAGCCACTCAGGGAGGACGCCCATGGCCGACTGGATCGTCAGCACGCTTCGCGCCTATCCCGAGCTCGCAATCTTCTTGTCGTTGGCCATCGGCTTCGCGGTCGGGCCACGTAAAGTTGCAGGATTCAGTCTCGGGAACGTGACGGCAACGCTGCTGGCAGCCGTTTTGATCGGACAGCTCGGGATCGCCATCTCGCCCAATGTCAAATCGACCTTCTTCATCCTGTTCATCTTCGCGGTCGGCTACGGTGTCGGTCCTCAATTCGTCGCCGGCCTGACGGCCGAGGGCCCGCGGCAGATCGGCTTCTCGCTCGTCGTCCTCATCCTCTGCCTGGTCTCGCCCCTCCTCTGCGCCAAGCTCGCCGGCCTCGATCTCGGCTATGCGGCCGGGCTGTACGCCGGCTCACAGACGATCTCGGCCTCGATCGGCGTCGCCTCCGATCAGATCGCGCGGCTCGGGCTGCCGGCCGAGCAGGCCAAGACCTATCTCGATCAGATCCCGATCGGCTACGCCGTCACCTACATCTTCGGGACGATCGGGTCGGCGATCATCCTGGCGCAGATCGGTCCGAAGTTGATCGGCATCGATCTGGTCAAGGCCTGCAAGGACTACGAGCAGAAGATGGGCGCCGGCCAGACGAGCGAGGCCGGGCTGATCTCCGCCTACCGGACCATCGAAATGCGGGCCTACCGGATCCCCGACGATCCCGGCGTCGTCGGCCGTCCGGTTCGCGAGATCTGGCCGGGATTGCGGGTCTTCGTGGAGCGCGTGCGGCGCGGCGACCGGATTCTCGAGGCCGACGGCACGACCGTCTTGCAGCCGGGAGACGTCGCGGCGATCTCCGGCCGCCGCGAGCGCCTCGTCGATGCCCTGAGCCCGATGCTGGAGGAGGTGCAGGACCGCGAACTCCTCGACGTGCCGGCCGAGGTGGTCGACGTCTTCGTCACGAGCCGGGCCGTCGCCGGAAAGACGCTGGAGGAGATCGCGACGAACGAATGGGCGCGCGGCGTGTACCTTCGCAAGATCACGCGCCACATGATCGAGATTCCGGTGCTTCCCCGGACGGAGATTCTGCGCGGCGACATCCTGACGCTCGCCGGCGGCCAGCGGCACGTCGAGCAGGCGATCAAGCAGCTCGGCTACCCGGACCGGACGGTGGAGACCACCGACATCGCCTTCCTGGCCATGGGCATCGTGCTCGGCGGCCTCGTCGGTGCGGTGAGCTACAAGGTCGGTGGCATCCCCCTCAGCCTGTCGACGACCGGGGGCGCCCTCCTCGCCGGGCTGGTCCTCGGCTGGCTGCGGACGGTCCGGCCGGTCTTCGGACGCATTCCGGGCCCTGCCCTGTGGCTGCTGAACACGCTGGGCCTCAACGTCTTCATCGCCGTCGTCGGCATCAGCGCCGGGCCGGGCTTCGTGGCGGGCGTGAAGGCGGTGGGCTTAAGCCTCTTCCTCTGGGGTGCCCTGGCGACGGCGATCCCGATGGTGCTGTCGGTCTATATCGGCTGGTACGTGTTCAAGTTTCACCCCGCGATCCTGTTCGGCGCCTGCGCGGGCGTGCGGACCACCACCGCGGCTCTCGGCATGATCCAGGAGGCGGCCAAGAGCAAGATCCCGGCTCTCGGCTACGGCATGCCCTACGCCATCGGCAACACCGTTCTCACCATCTACGGCATGGTGATCGTGCTGCTCTTCTCGTGAACAACTCGAAAATCTGGGAGGACGATCATGACCGAGGTCTTGAACCTGAAGAATTTCGAGTCGCTCAGCCCGTTCGAGATCAAGGACGAGTTGATCAAGCTCGCCAAGGCGACGTCCCGACGGACGCAGTCGGCGTTCCTCAATGCGGGACGCGGCAATCCGAACTGGGTCGCGACGACGCCGCGCGAGGCCTTCTTCCTGCTCGGCCAGTTCGCGATGAGCGAGAGCCGGCGCGTGATGAACCATCCCGCGGGGCTCGGCGGGATGCCGCAGGCCGCGGGGATCGCCGGCCGGCTCGGAGCGTGGCTGGAGCAGCATTCCGGTCAGCCCGGCGCCGCCTTCCTGACCGCCATGGTCCCCTACGCCGTGAAGACGTTCGCCTTCGAGCCGGATGCCTTCGTGCATGAACTCGTCGACTCGATCGTCGGGGACAATTACCCGGTGCCCGACCGCATGCTCGTCCACAACGAGCGCATCGTGCACGAATACCTGATGTGGGCGATGTGCGGTCAGCGCAAGCCGGCCGGCCGGTTCGATCTCTACGCCGTCGAGGGCGGGACGGCGGCGATGTGCTACCTGTTCAAGTCTCTCAAAGCCAACCGGCTCCTGATGCCGGGCGACACGATCGCCCTCGGCACGCCGATCTTCACGCCCTATCTCGAGATGACCCATCTCGAGGATTACGCTCTCAACGTCGTGCACATCAAAGCCCCGCAGGAGAACAAATTCCAATACACGGATGAGGAAATCAACAAGCTTCTCGACCCGAAGGTCAAGGCGTTCTTCGTCGTCAATCCCGGGAACCCGACCGGGATGGCCATGAGCCCGGAGACGGTCGCCAAGATCACCGATCTGATCAAGAGCAAGCGCCCGGACCTGATGATCCTGACCGACGACGTCTATGGTACGTTCGTGCACGATTTCCGCTCGCTGATGGCCGAGCTGCCGCGCAACACCATCGGCGTCTACTCCTTCTCGAAGTATTTCGGCTGCACCGGCTGGCGGCTCGGCGCGATCGCGATCCACGAGGACAACATCTTCGACGCGATGATCGCGAAGCTCCCGGCCGAGGTGACCGCGGATCTCGACAAGCGGTACGGCCCCCTGACGCTGGAGCCGCGCAAGCTCAAGTTCATCGACCGCATCGTGGCGGATAGCCGCGACGTCGCGCTCAACCACACCGCCGGTCTCTCCCTGCCGCAGCAGGTGATGATGAGCCTGTTCTCGCTCGCCGAGCTGATGGACGAGAAGAAGGCCTACCAGGATGCCTGCATGGAGATCGTCAACAGGCGCGCCTGGTCGATGATCGAGGGCCTCGGCCTCCACCTCACGCCCAATCCGAACTTCGACGCCTATTATGGGCTGATCGACTTCGAGTTCTGGGCGCGCAAGAACCTCGGCGAGGAGGCGGTCGAGTATCTGAAGCGCAACGTCCACCCGCTCGACCTCGCGTTCCGGCTGGCCGAGGTGCACGGGATCGTGCTGCTCAACGGCGGGGGCTTCGACGCGCCGGACTGGTCGCTGCGGGTCTCCCTCGCCAATCTCCCCGACGAGGTCTACGCCGATATCGGGCGGGGCGTGCGGGCCGTGGCCCGCGGCTACCGGGATGCCTACGAGGCGGCGAAGCGCGCGACCAAGGCGGAGGCGGACAAGACGGTCGAACCCGTCCCGGCCGAGTGAGGCTCGGCCGTCGTGGTGCGGGGCCGCCCGGCTCCGCACCCGGCCGAGCGCGGCCCCGGCCGTTCCGGGACGATCGAGGCGCCGGAGGCGGGTTCCATCGATGAGCGCGAACACCGCGGCGGATCCACGGCTGTCCCGGGGCGCAACGCGGAACCGGACGGCACTGGTGCGAACCCTGTTGGGCGGCGGCTGGCGCATCCTTGCGGCGGGGCTGCTGCTCCTGACGGCGCAGGCCGCCGCGGCGCGCATGATCTACGTCACGCCCGCGGGGAGCGGCCCCGGATACGGCGCCGACGGCCGGATGGTCGCCCCGCACACGCAGGCCTTCTCGACGGAGGCGATGCGGGGGCTGAAACCCGGGGATGTGGTGCAACTTCTCGCCGACGGCCCGGACGCGGTGACCCTCTACCGCCACAGGGTCGTGCTGTCCGGACCGGATGCGCGGGACGGGCCTGCGATCCTCATCCGGGGGCTCGGGCCACGAACGCGGCTCGTCGGACGGTCGATCGACGAGATCCGGGGCTGCCCGATGCCGGAGGAGGATGTCGAGCAGCCCTGCGGCGATCTGGCGACGGCGCTCGCCGCCCCGCAGGCGCCGGATCTTCTCGGCGCCCTGACGAACTGGGTCGCGGCGTCGGAGGAGAAGCCGGGCCGCAGCCGCCGCTCGCGGCTCGCCGTGCCGATCGGACGGGCCGGGCGGCTCGCCGAAGCGGCCTGCCTCGACCTCGACCGTCTGGACGGGGTGACGATCGAGGATCTGACGTTTCAGGGCTGCTGGCTCGCGGCGGTCCGCGCGATCGACAGCCGGCGCGTCACGCTGCGCCGCTCGCTGGTGATCGGGAGCAGCTACGGCCTCGCGGCGCGCGGCAGCCCGGGCCGTCCCGCCGAGGCGCTCACCGTCGAGGACGTCACCTGGGTGCAGGACGCGAGCGGCTTCGACGCGGCCGCCCTGACGCGCGAGGGGCCGTTCCCCTGCGGCGATGGCCGGGTCAGCGCGCATGGCTGCGCGGGCCTGCTCTGGCGGAGCGTTCCCTGGGGCGTGACCCACCACGGTGCCTACGACCATTTCAACGGCGCGCTCCTGGGCGGCACCGACGTGCAGGGCCCGATCGTCTTCCGCCGCAACACCATCCTCTCGGCCTATAACGGCATTCGGCTGAAGGCCACCTGCGAGGATCTCAAGGCTTCGGATCTGTCCCCGGCGACCTGCCCGTTCAACCGCGATGTCTGGATCTACGACAACCTGTTCGCTTACGTGCGCGACAACCCGGTCGAACTGGAGACCTGGGCTTCGGACGTGCGCATCTTCCGCAACCGGATCGTCAATTCCCACGCGTGGTTCTCGTTCGATGACATGGGGGGTGGACCGGTCTACATCTACGGCAATCGCGGCTGGTTCGACGATATGCCGGCGATCGAGCGTGCCGGCCGCCCCTCCTCCGTTCCGCCCTGCACGCGCCACCCCGTCGAGAAGCCGGCTGCGGCAGCGGCGTTCGATCCGAAGCTCGACCGCCGCTACGATTTCGCCCGGGCCCGCTGGCTGGCCGTCGGCGTCGAGAGCGTCGGCCCGTCCGGCGACATCGCCTGGATGGATCCCCTCGATCTGACCTGCGAGGCGAGCCTCCAGGGCCGGGTCATCAAGCTCGCCCTGCCGCCGCGGGACGCGGAGCCCGGGACCTACCGCTACGCGGAGCGCGGCCCGATCTACGTGTTCAACAACAGCTGGTATCTCCGCTCGCCGGTGACCGGGATCGGCGCCGCCGCGAATCTCAGGCATTGGAACAACGCCCTCATGTTCTGCGAGCCCGGCACGCCCGGTTACGAGGCAGAGCTGTGCCGGGCCCGGCCCGAGACCTTCAACGCGGGCACCTGCGGGCGCGGTCTCGTCCGGGGGGACGACTTGGCGCGCTATCTCGGCGAGACCGGGACGCTGCCGTTCTTCGACTGCTTCCGGTGGCTGCCGGCCGACGAGCGCGGGCACGACCTTCCCGCGCTCGCGAGCGCCTTCGACCACGACGTCAGCAGCAACGGCTTTCCCCTCACGCTCAAGCGGCGCGGGATCGAGATCCATGGACGGACCGGGAGCCCGGGCTTTGCGGCCCCCGAACGGGGAGACTTCCGGCTCGTCCCCGGCGCGCTTGCGGCCACCGCGGCCTGCGCGGTGACGGAGACGGCCGGCGGTGCCCTCGTCTGTGCGGAGGCGGCGGACGGCCGCGCCTTCGCCGGAGCGATCGATCCCGATGGCCGGCTCTACGACGGTCCCGCATCCGCCCGGTTCCGCCCGCCGGAGTAAGCCGCCGTCCGGCTTGCCGGAGGAGCGCCGAGATCGGCCCGTCGGCGGCCCTCGCCCCGCGTGTCGTCACTCACCGCGGAAGCGACAGGGTGCACACCGTCGGGGCGCGTTCTCGCGCCGGTCGTCATCGCGAGCAGCGCTGATACTCGACCCCGGTCGGATCCTGGTCGCTGTAGTAACGCTTCAGTCCCCCGTTCGGAGACGTTGCCATGATGACCCTGACCTCGTTGGCTGCGACCAGGTTCGCGCAGTCGAGGGTGAGAACCTGACGATCGCTCATGGATCGGACCGCCTTGATCCGACACGACGCCGCCGGCGTCCTCAGGCGATTGCCGGAGACGACGAAGGCGGGGGCAAAGATGTCGAGCGGCTTCTTGAACGATGGTCCTTTTCCCGCGGACGCATACACATCGGCACAGTCGCGCCCCCCCAGCACCCAAGCGCCTTGGTAGCCCGACAGGCCAGCCTCCGCCGCCTGGGCGCCGGACACCCCGGCCGACGCGACGAGGCCGAGAGCCAGGCCGGCGGCACCGATGTAACCTGCAAGTCTCATCGCGGTCTTCTCCCGGAGCCTGCGTCGTTGGCGTGGATCGGTCCGTCGCCGTCAGCTGGCCCACCGCTCCTTCCGCCACGCGCTCGGCGTGGTGCCGGTCCAGCGCCGGAAGGCGTGCGTGAATGCGGCCGGCTCCGAGAATTCCAGGGTCGCAGCGATCTGCGCCAGGCTCATGGTGGTGTCGGCCAGCAACTGCTTGGCGATCCCGAGCCGCGTCTGGTTCACGACGGACCGGAAACTCGTCCCCTCGGCCTTCAGGCGGCGGCACAGCGTGCGCTGATGCATCGCCATCGATTGCGCGACCTGTCCCTTGTGGATCCGCTTCCGGGTCACCACCGACCGCACGAGCCGCCGGACCTCGTCGGTGACGTCGGACGGGATCACGGCCTCGAGCTGCCGGATGCGCTGCTCCACGCTCGCGCGAACCAGCGGATCGGCGCCCTCGATCGACCGCTTCATGAGCCGGGCCGGGAACACCAGGGCGGCGATCTCCTGCTCGAACCGGATCGGAGCGCGAAAGAAGCTCGCATAGGGCGCGGTGTTCGGCGGCTCCGAACGCGGCAGCAGCACCTCTTCCGGGTTCCAGTGAGAGCCGCACAGCGACCGCAGCACGGCGGTCAGCGCGGCGATGGCCCTCTCGCAGTGGAGAGCCACCCCGTCGACATCGGGCTCGTACGGGGCGTAGCTCACGGTCGCGACGGCGCCATCGATCGCGATCTCGATCACGGCGCCCCGGTTCAGGAGATCGTGGTGGGCCTGCACGGCCCTGAACGCATCGCCGATCGTCTCCGAGTGGCGCATCAATGTCCCGAGCAGGCCGAGAGACGCCAGGGTGACGCGCTGACCGACAAGGAGACCGAAATGGGGGCACTGCGTCTGGTCGGCGGCCAGCGCGGTCAACCGGCCCAATGACGTGAACGAGATCGCTCCGGCGGCGTCGAAGATCTGCGCGTCGATCCCGGCCTGTTCGAGGATCCTCTCGGGAGACGCCTTCAATTCGATCAGAACGTCGCAAACCGACTGAATTGCATGGATGTGAACGAAATCGACGGGAATGGATTGCGATCGGGCGGATTTCCTATCGAACCTCTTCTTCGATTGATAGGAGCGCGACTCGCCACTCTGGGTGTGACCTGCCGAGACACCGGAGGGCATAGTCGTTCCTCCCCTCGTTTCGTCAGTGTGGTTGAGCACACCACGAATATGCAATCTACGCAATATAGATCCATGAGAACGGCTTCGATTAAAAAAGATATCGTTCCTATCGGATTGTGGCCGATTCAACTCGGCACGAAGCGTTCTGCTCGGGATAGCGATCTGAAGCCTTCCGAAGGCAGCCTCTCCCCGCTTCGCTGTGGAAGCCGCAAGCAGGGGCCCAGGCTGTTGAGGCCGCCGGCAACGGGCGGCGAGCGACACGCAGCCGCTCTCAGCGGAGCGACCCGCGGCGCCTCGAGGCGGGAGACGCCCGCCCCGTCTCCGGCATCGCGTCTGCCTGCGCATACCACGTGGGTCGTGCCAGCAGGATCGCCGTTCTCACCGCCATGCGCATCTGATCCTCGGAGGATCCTCTCATGGCCAGCACCTCGCGGGCGTGAGGGTTGGCCGCCATGATCGCACAGACGTCGATCGCGATACCCTCCGCGAGCAGGCTTTCGCCGGGCATCGGGTCGTTCAGGTAGTCCATCACGGCCGCGTCGATCTGCTCGTCGGTCACGCGATCGAGCTTGTACAGCTCGCCGATCGTCGGAGCATCAGGCATGCCCGGCCCCCCGGACCGGCCCCCCTGCGCACCGCGCCGGCCGGCGCGTCCGGGAGGCCCCGAGATGGGTCGTCAACGCTGCCTGGGTGAGCGCGTGGGCGGACCCGGAGAACGGCATCGGCTCACCACCCCACCAGTTGAGGACGGCAGACGAGCGGAAGACGGGAACCGGAGCATCGACGGTCATCGTGCCGACTACAACGGGCTGGAAGGCATGAGGGTTTCGGGTCGCGATGCGCCGTACCGAGGATCTTTGGACCGGCGGCTTGATCCGGCCCGCCGCTCCGGGTGCGCCGACGTCAGATGCCGTCCGACCGCTCGACCTCGGCCATGACGTCGTTCAGGTCATGCTTGATCCCGAGGGCGGCAGGGCTGTCCGGACCCGTGGCACGGAGGCCGGTCAGCTCGCCTCGCGCATGAACTCTCCGAAGCAGGGCCTCGGCCTTCACGGCCGCTCCACGTTCCGTGTCGGCGCGCAGGATGCTGCACGTCTCCACTGTCGTGATCCCGACCTCGAAAGCCGCGATCGCATCCATTCGTCAATGCAGTCAAGGCATTGAGGCAAAATCGTGCCCGCCCGAGCGGCGTCGAAGTCCATGCAATTCGGCTTGTGTCAGGATCCGGACGGCATCGGGGATGCAGGATGCCGTCCGGATGGCCTGATCGGCCGGTCCGGACGTGGCGCTCAGCCGGCCCTGTGCGCCGGGGCTGCCGCGTTCCCCCGGATCAGCTCGAGCCCCGCGTAGATGCCGCCGACGGTCTCCAGTTCGAGGCGCTCGGCGTCACGGCGGCGAACCTCGGCCATGACCTCCCTGGCCGCCTCCGGATCGTCCCCGATCGTCAGCAGCGCCTGCTCGCCCAGGGACAACGCCGACTCGACCGTCTCGCGGATCTGATAGGCGACGCCTGCGTGGATCAGCGCGACCGCGTGTTCCCGGTCCCTCGCCCGGGCGAGAACGGGGATCAGCGGGAACTCCGCCTTCGCGATCTCGGCGATGCGCTTGGCCATCTCACGGTCGTCGACGCAGATCAGGATCGCCCGCGCCGTGGCGGCCCCGGCCGCGCGCAGGATGTCGAGCCGGGCTCCGTCGCCGTAATAGACCTTGAAGCCGAACCCCTCGGCGAGGCGGATGTTGTCGGCGTTCGTGTCGATGATCGAGACGGAGCAGCCGCGCGAGATCAGGGGCTGGCTGACGATCTGCCCGAAGCGGCCGAAGCCGATGATCAACGCGCTCCCGACGAGGTTCTCCGGAACCTCGACCCCGTCCCTCGACACGGAGGCCTTGGGGCCGAAGCGGTCGAAGGCGATGACGGTCAGGGGAGTGACGACCATCGACAGGATGACGGTCGCCGTGAGGATCGCGTTGGTTGTTCCATCGATGATGCCCACGCCCGTCGCGGCCGCGTAGAGCACGAAGGCGAACTCGCCGCCCTGCGCCATCAGCGCCGCGCGCTCCAGCGCCTCGGAATGCGAAGCCCGCAAGCTGCGGGCCACCCCGTAGATGACGAGGCTCTTCACCACCATGTAGGCCGCCACGCTGAGGAGGATCAGCCCCCCGTTCGCGGCGATCACCGCCAGGTCGAGGGACATGCCGACGCCGAGGAAGAACAGCCCGAGCAGGATGCCGCGGAACGGCTCGACATCGGCCTCGAGCTGATGACGGAAGCTCGATTCCGAGAGCAGCACGCCGGCCAGGAAGGCGCCCATGGCCATGGAGAGGCCGCCGAACTGCATGGCGAGCGCCGAGCCGAGAACGACCAGGAGTGCGGCCCCCGTCATGACCTCCCGGGCCTTGGCGGCGGCGAGCAGACGAAACAGCGGATTGAGCAGCCAGCGGCCCGCAACCACCAGTGCCGCCACCGATCCGAGCGCGATCCCGATCGCGGAGGCGCGCTCGATCCCGCTCGCCTCGCTCCCTCCGGGTGCCAGAAGCGCGACGGCGGCCAGCAGCGGCACGATCGCGAGATCCTCCAGAAGCAGGATCGCGACGATCCGCCGGCCTTTCGGGGTCGAGAGCGAGCCGCGCTCCTCCAGGAGCTGCATGACGATCGCGGTCGAGGTCAGCACGAAGCCGGTGCCGGCGACGAAGGCCACGGTGACCGGGAACCCCACGGCGACGCCCACGAGCAGGAGGGCGGCGATGCAGGCGCCGACCTGCGCGAGACCGAGGCCGAAGATCTCGCGCCGCATGCCCCAGAGGCGGGACGGCTCCATCTCCAACCCGATGATGAAGAGAAACATCACCACGCCGAGTTCGGCCACGTGAAGGATCGCATGCGCGTCCGTGAACAGGCCGAGGCCGAACGGCCCGATCGCCAGGCCGGCCGAGAGGTAGCCGAGAACCGAGCCGAGTCCGAGCCGCTTGAAGAGCGGAACCGCCACGACACCCGCGGCCAGCAGGGATACGACCTGGACGAGTTCGCTCGCGGCCCCGGATGCTTCGACAGCCATGGTGTGATCTCACCTTTGGAGAATGGGGAGGGCGCGCCGTCGATCGGGCGCCGGGAGGGCGGGGTCGTGGGGCCGCTCACGGGTAGCGGACGGGCGGGGGATCCTCGGGCAGCGGGATGAACTCGGCGTCGTTCGGGACGGTATCGAACCGGCCCTGGCGCCAGTCCTCCTTCGCCTGCGCGATGCGCTCCGGCCGCGAGGACACGAAGTTCCACCACAGGTGGCGCGGGCCGTCCATCGGCTCACCACCCAGAACCATGAAGCGGGCATCCTGCGTCGCGCGCACGCTGATGCGGTCGCCGGGCCGGAACACCAGAAGCTGGCCGGGTCCGAAGCCGTCCCCCGCGATCTCGATTGCGCCCGCAACCGTGTAGATCGCCCGCTCGTCGTAAGTCGGGTCGAGGGGCAGGACCGAGCCCGATTCCAGCACCACGTCGGCATAGACCATCGGACTCGAGGTCCGCACGGGCGAGCGGGCGCCGAAGGCTTCGCCGGCGATCAGGCGCACGGTCTTGCCCTCGCCCGTGAGGACCGGCAGCGCCGAGGCTTCGTAGTGCTCGAAGGCCGGGGCGCTCTCCTCGTCCTGCGCCGCCAGGGCGACCCAGCTCTGGATGCCGAACAGCTTCGAGCCGGTCTGGCGGAGATGGGACCCGGTGCGCTCCGAGTGGGTGATGCCGCGGCCGGCGGTCATCCAGTTCAGCTCGCCCGGGCGGATCGGCAGCTCCGTGCCGAGGCTGTCGCGGTGCATGATCTCGCCGTCGAACAGGTAGGTGACGGTCGAGAGGCCGATATGGGGGTGGGGCCGGACATCCATTCCCTGGCCGAGCAGGAATTCGGACGGTCCCATCTGGTCGAAGAAGATGAACGGGCCGACCATCCGGCACTGCGTCGAGGGCAGCGCGCGACGCACGGCGAAGGAACCCAGGTCGCGCGACCGGGGGACGACCAGGGCCTGGATTGCATCGCAGCTGAAGTGGTCGCCCGGGATCGGATCATCCGCACTGTGCCAGCTCATCGCCTCACTCCTCGTCTCTGGCTGCTCCGCACCGCGATGGGCGCCCGGGACGCGCTTTCGGCGGGGCCTCTCACGTCGTCCCGGGGGGATGCAGCAATGCGGATCCTGAAGCAGGATCGCCGGCTTGAGAACAGAAACGATCTAAACGCATCGTTTCCGTTTTTGATGTGACGTCCGCCAAAGGCCCTCAGCGGCCTCGGTCGCCGGCGCGTTGCCGGCGAATGCGCCGAGCCGCCACGGCGCCGCTCAGGAGCGGACGGCCGGGCCGTCCGGCCCGAGGATCCGCCGGGCCGAGGCGGCGAGGAGGAGGCCGCTGCCGACGGCGGCCGTCATGACCGCGGCGGCGATCGCGAGCGAGAGCGTCTCGGCGACGAGGCGCGGGGGCGAGGCGCCGCCCTGCGCCATCACGTGGAGGGCGCCGGTCGCGGCGTGGAACGCGTAGGAACCGGGGATCATGGCGACCACGCCGGGGAACGCGAAGGTGGTCCAGGGCAGCCCGAGACGCCGCTCCATCGCGACGGCGAGGAGGCCGACGCCGGCCGATGCCGCCAGAGTGGCGGTCGCGATGTCCAGGCCGGCGGCGCCGAGCGCCGTCCGGCCGCCATGGCCGGCGATGCCGCAGAGCACGCAGGCGAGGATGGCACGGCGCGGCACGGCGAAGAGCAGCGCGTAGCCGATCGCGGCGAGGCCGGAGACCAGGGCGTCCTCCGGCACGCCGAGATGTCCCTGGCCGGACGACACCGGCAGCGCCTCCCCGGCCAGCGCGGCGGCGGCGAACAGCCCGAACCCGATCGCCAGGATCGTCACGGCCCCGGTTGCCAGCCGGGCGGCCCCGATCCCCGCATGGCCGTGCGCGAGGTCGTCGATCCCGTTGATCAGCGGCACCCCCGGCACCAGGATCATCCCGGCCGCCGCGAGGCAGAGCGCCGGCGAGGCGCCGGGTGCGAGCTTCAGGAGGAGCGCGCCCACGAGTCCGCTCGCGCCGGCCGTCAGGAAGGCGGCGGCGATCGGGTTGAGCCGCCGCGCCGCGAAGGCGCGGCGCAGCAGCGTGTTGATGAGCCCGGCGACGAAGGCGGCGGCGACGACAGCCCACGCGGCCTCGAACAGCCGGGCGAGGCAGGCGGTCGTGGTCGCCACCGCGGTCACGACGAGCCAGCCGGGATAGCGCGGGCCCGCGGCCTCGACCGCATCGACCCGCCGTCCGGCCTCGGCGAGGTCGATCTCGCCGGCCGCGAGCGCGTCCAGGATGCGCTCCAGCCCGCCGAGACGCCCCATATCGACCCCGAGCCCCTGGAGCATATGCCCGACCCGGGTGCGGAAGGTCCCGCCGGCATCGACCGTGAGGAGGAGGCGCTCGCTGCTCACGAAAACCTGCGCGGCGACGCCGAGGCGCGCCGCGACGCTCTCGATCCGTGCGATGGCGTGGTCCGCATCGGCACCGTAGGCGAGCAGGAGCCGTCCGACGCGCAGGCCGAGATGGGAGACCTCGTCGAGGCGGGCCGGCGCGAGGGCCGGCACGGCGGAGAGCATGCCGGCCGCCCGGCTCAGACGTTCTCGATCTTGAGCAGCGCGGCCGTCTCCGCCCGGGTCTGCCGGCAGGCCGCCGCGTCGACCTTGAGATCGATGCCGTAGGTCGGGATCATGCGCGTCAGGGCCGGCAGCCACGCGGCCTCGGTGAGCCGGTCGGAGAAGCAGCGCTCCAGCACCTCGATGGCGATGAAGGCCGCGGTGGAGGCGCCCGGCGAGGCGCCGAGCAGCGCGACGAGCGAGCGGTCGGCGGCCGAGACCAGCTCGGTGCCGAATTCGAGCACGCCGCCCCGCTCCGGGTCGGGCTTGATGATCTGCACCCGCTGGCCGGCCACCGCCTCCTTCCAGTCACTCCGGCGGGCGGTCGGGAAGAACTGCTGCAGGGTCGCGAACTGGTGGTGCCCGCTCTGCAGCACCTGACCGATGAGGTACTCGGTGAGCGCCACGTTGTCCTTCGCCACGTCGAGCATGGGCACGATGTTGGCGGGCGTGATCGAGCGGAAGAGGTCGGTCGGGGAGCCGTGCTTCAGGAACTTCGACGAGAACCCGGCATAGGGGCCGAACAGGAGCGAGGTCTTGCCCCCGATCACCCGCGTGTCGAGGTGCGGGACCGACATCGGCGGCGAGCCGCTCGCGGCCTTGCCGTAGACCTTGGCGTGGTGCCGCCGCGAAACCGTGTCCGAATCGCAGCGCAGCCAGATTCCGCTGACCGGGAAGCCGCCATAGCCCCGCCCCTCCGGGATGCCGGATCGCTGAAGCAGGTCGAGGGAGGCGCCGCCCGCCCCGATGAACACGAACTTCGCCCGGACGGCTTCACGGGTGCCGTCATAGGTATCCGCCACCGTCACCCGCCAGCGCCCGTCCGTCTCCCGGTCGAGCCCGACGACCTGCCGGTTGTAGTGGACCGCGAATCCCGCCTGTGCCGAGAGCTGCGCCACGAGGCAATGCGTGAGCGCGCCGTAATCGACGTCGGTGCCGGTGACGATCCGGGTCGCCGCCACCGGCTCGCCGGAATCGCGCCCCTCCATGATCAGGGGCGCCCAGTCGGCGATCGTCGCCCCGTCCTCGCTGTACTCCATGCCGTGGTAGCAGTGATGCGCGGACATCTCCCGGTAGCGGGCGCGCAGGAAGCCCACGTTCTCCTCGCCCCACACGAAGCTCATGTGCGGGCAGGGATGGATGAAGGCGCGCGGGTCGGGGATCGCGCCCTTGCGCACGAGATGCGCCCAGAGCTGGCGCGAGAGGTCGAACTCGGTGTTGACCTCCAGCGCCTTGGAGATGTCGACGCTGCCGTCCGGCGCTTGCGGCGTGTAGTTCAGCTCGCAATTGGCGGCGTGGCCGGTGCCGGCATTGTTCCAGGCCTGGGAACTCTCCTGGGCGCAATCCTCCAGCGTCTCGAACAGCGCGACCGTCAGGGAGGGGTCGAGTTCCTTGAGGACGGTGCCGAGGGTCGCGCTCATGATCCCGGCCCCGATCAGGACCACGTCGGGGCTGTCGTTCGGACGAAGTGCCATGGTGCGGTTCCCCTCGCGCTCAGTCGTGCCGGATCGCGGGCGTGAACGGGAGGTCGGCCCCCGCCTCGTAGACGACGTAGGCGCGCCGCCACGGCTCGTCGCCGATCAGCCGCCAGCGATGGCCGGAGCCGCTGTCGTCCTGGGCGAGCAGAACGTCGCCGGGGCGGATGGTGAAGGTGCGGCCGGACTTGGTCTCGAATTCGAGCGTGCCCGACAGCGTGATCACGAAGCGCGGCACCGGATCCTGGTGCCACGCGAAGGATCCGCCCGAGCCGGTCTCCCGGAAGGAGATCTGCCGGGCGGCGACGGCTTGGCCGATCAGATCGCCGCGCTCGCCCTCGCCGAGGGTGATCGTCCCCTCCTCGAAGAGCGAATCGCCGTCCGGGCCGGTCCACATCCTGACGCATCGGATCATCGCATCTCTCCCCGTCAGGCGCCCGCGAGGCCGCGCCCGACCATGTCGAGCGGCCGGATGGTCTTGTCGAAGAGGGCTTCGTCCACCTTGCCGGAGGCGAGCGCCGCAGCCTTGAGCGTAGTGCCCTCGGCGACCGCCTTCTCGGCGATGTGGGCGGCGTTCTGGTAGCCGATCACCGGCGAGAGCGCGGTGACCAGCATCACGCTGCCCTCGACATAGGCCTTGATCCTGTCGCGGTTGAGCTCCGTGCCCTCGACCGAGAATTCCCGGAACCGGGCGCAGCCGTCGGCCAGGATGCGCGCGGAGTGGAGGAAATTGTTGATGATGACGGGACGCATCGCGTTCAGCTCGAAATTGCCCTGGCTGCCCGCGAAGGCCACGGCGGTGTCGTTCCCCATCACCTGGATGGCGATCATCACCATCGCCTCGCACTGGGTCGGGTTGACCTTGCCGGGCATGATCGAGGAGCCGGGCTCGTTCGCGGGCAGGATCAGCTCGCCGAGGCCGCAGCGCGGGCCCGAGGCGAGCCAGCGCATGTCGTTGGCGACCTTCATCAGCGCCACGGCGAGGCCGCGCAGGGCCGCGTGCGCCCGCACCATCGGGTCGAGGGAGCCCTGTGCGGCGAACTTGTTCGGCGCCGTCACGAAGGGCTTGCCCGTGAGGCCGGCGATCGTCGCCGCCACGTCGCGGGCGAAGCCCTCGGGCGCGTTCAGCCCGGTGCCGACGGCCGTGCCGCCGACCGCGAGTTCGTAGAGGCCCGCGCGGCTCCGCTCGATCTCGGCGAGCGCGGCGCGGATCTGGCCGGCCCAGCCGTGCCATTCCTGGCCGACGGTCAGCGGAACCGCATCCTCCAGATGGGTGCGCCCGATCTTGACGACATCCATCCAGCCATCCGCCTTGCGCGCGATCGTCTCCGCGAGCCGGGTCACCTGCGGCAGCAGGAGCGCGTCGATCGCCGCGACCGAGGCGATGTGCATGGCAGTCGGAAAGGTGTCGTTCGACGACTGGCCCATGTTGACGTCGTCGTTGGGGCCGACCGGCTGCTGGGTCCCGAGCGTGCCGCCGAGGAGCTGGATCGCCCGGTTGGCGATGACCTCGTTGACGTTCATGTTGGACTGGGTGCCGGACCCGGTCTGCCACACGAATAGCGGGTAATGCGCGTCGAGGTCGCCCGCGATGGTCTCGTCCGCCGCCCGGACGATCGCGTCGCGCTTCCAGTCCGGCAGACGGCCCGCCGCGGCGTTGACGAGGGCACAGGCCTTCTTGACCGTGCCGTAGGCGTGGTAGACCGCCTTCGGCATCCGGTCCCCGCCGATATCGAAATGATGGAGGGAGCGCTGCGTCTGCGCACCCCAGTAGCGATCCGCCGGCACATCGACCTGGCCCATCGAGTCGAACTCCGCCCGCGTGCCGGTTTCCGACAGGCCGATCGGGATGTCCTGCAGGATCGGGGTCCCGCCTGCTTCGTTCGCCGCCATCGTCCCTCCATGCGGTAAGATGAGATTGCTGAACGCGCCGCACTCGACCTAATCCGAGCTCCCTCGGCATTCTTGAAGGATCCTGCGGATCTTTGGATTAATCGATGAAGATGCCGAGCTTGGCTCTAACAAATGAGGATGCCGGTCGAGGCCGGGAAGCTTGAGCTTACGCATGTCGCGCGCGAGTACTGGGGCTGAGTAGGACAAATACTATGCTGCGCGCCGCCGCTCGATCGCCGCGGACGAGCCGCGCAGGGATATGGCCAAGGCCGTGGAGAGCCGCGCTCCAGGGCGGAGTGCGGCACCTGCCGTCTCCCCGGATCGGTGGCACGTCCCGACGCCGAACCTGTCATGGCCTCGGATGCGTCGGCTCAGGCTGAGTTCGCGGGTCGCGCGGAGCGTTCGGTCGGCGGGACCCGCTGAAGCGACCGATCGCGAGACGGCCTGTCGATCGGCGGGAGCCGTCAAACAGGCCCTCTCCCCGACAGCCACCACGACGGATCTTTCAGGCGCCGACCCGCGCAGGGCGCCAGCCTGCCAGGCCCGAGATCCTGTCCATGTAGATGTAGACGACGGGCGTGGTGAACAGCGTCAGGACCTGGGACACGAACAGCCCGCCGACGATGGCATAGCCGAGGGGCTGGCGGATCTCGGACCCCGTGCCCGTTCCGAGCATCAGCGGAATGCCGCCGAGAAGCGCGCACATCGTCGTCATGAGGATCGGCCGGAAGCGCAGCAGACAGGCCTCGTGAGCGGCCTCCTCGGCCGAGAGGTGGCGCTCACGCTGACCCTCGAGGGCGACATCGATCAGCATGATGCCGTTCTTCTTGACGATGCCGATGAGCAGGATGATCCCGATGATGCCGATCAGGTCGAGCGGCCGGCCCACCAGCATCAGCGTCGCGAGCGCCCCGAGCCCCGCCGAGGGAAGCGTCGACAGGATGGTCAGGGGATGGATCGTGCTTTCGTAGAGCATGCCGAGGATGATGTAGACCGCGAACAGGGCCGCCAGGATCAGCGGCGGGGTGCTGCCGAGCGAGCTCTGGAAGGCCTGCGCGTTGCCCTGGAAACTCGTCGCGATCGCGTGCGGCAGGTGCAGGTCGGCCGTCGCCTTCTGCACGGCGGCCACCGCCGCACCGATGGACGCGCCCGGCGCGAGGTTGAAGCTGAGCGTCACGGACGGGAACTGGCCCTGATGGTTCACCGAGGCCGGCGCGACGCCCGGGACGACGCGCGCGATCTGGCCGAGCGGCACGGCGGTGCCGCTCTGCGAGCGGACATAGATCCGGTCCAGGGCGGCAGGCCCCAGCTGGTAGCGGGGATCGACCTCCAGGATCGCGTAGTACTGGTTGAGCGCCGTATAGATCCGCGCCACGTGCCGCTGGCCGAACGCGTCGTAGAGCGTCGCGTCCACCAGCGCCGGATCGATCCCGAGCCGCGAGGCGGTGGTGCGGTCGATCTCCACGGTGAGCCGGCGCGCGGCCGATTGCTGGTCGCTCGCCACCGCCGTCAATTCCGGAAGCGCCGTGAGGGCCGCGAGGAGCCGGGGCGCGTAGCGGTTCAGCTCATCGCGATTCACGTCGGTGAGGGTGAACTGGTACTGCGTCTTCGAGAGGCGGCTGCCGATGGTGATGTCCTGCGCCGCCTGCATGTAGAGCGTGATGCCCTGGACCTGCCGGAGCGCCACCGAGAGGCGCGCGATGATCTCGTCCGCGGTGGCGGTCCGCTCGGTCTTGGGCTTCAGGGTGATGAAGACGCGGCCGTTGTTCTCCGTCACGGTCGGGCCGCCGGGCCCGATATAGCCGACCGCGGAGGCGACCGCCGGGTCGCGGCCCGCGATGGCGAGGATCGCCTCCTGGCGCTGGCGCATGCCTTCCGGCGAGATGTCCTGGGCCGCCTCGCTGATGCCGATGATCAGGCCGGTATCCTGCTGGGGGAAGAACCCCTTGGGGATGATCACGAACAGGTAGCCGGTGAGCGCCACCGTGGCGAGGAAGCCCGCGAGCGTGAGGGCGCGATGGCGGATCGCGACCCGCAGGCCGCGACCGTAGGCCTCGGTCAGCGCCGTGAAGAACCCGTCGAGCCGGCGCGACACCCACCCGGGCGCGTCGTCACCGGCCGGCAGCAGCCGCGCGCACAGCATCGGCGTGAAGGTCAGCGACACCAGGACCGAGACGAGGATCGACACCGCCACCGTGACGGCGAACTCGCGGAACAGCAGCCCCACGACGCCGCCCATCAGGAACAGCGGCATGAACACCGCGACGAGCGAGAGCGAGATCGACAGGATGGTGAAGCCGATCTCGCCCGCGCCGTCGAGCGCGGCCCGGAGCGGGGTCGCGCCCGCCTCGATGTGGCGCACGATGGTCTCGACCATGACGATGGCGTCGTCGACCACGAAGCCGATCGCGATGGTGAGCGCCATCAGCGACAGGTTGTCGAGGGAGTAGCCGAGCGCACCCATCGCCGCGAAGGTGCCCACGAGCGAGATCGGCACGGCGATCGCCGGGATCACGGTCGCCCACAGCCGGCGCAGGAACAGCGCGATCACCGCCACGACCAGGGCGATCGTGAGCAGCAGCGTGAACTGCACGTCGTCGAGGCTGGCCTGGATGGTCTGGGTGCGGTCGGAAACGATCTGGACGTCGATGCCGGGCGGGAGCGAGGCGCGCAGCTGCGGCAGGGCGGCCTTGATCGCCGCCACCGTCGCGGTGACGTTGGCGCCCGCCTGGCGCTGGACGGCGAGGAGAACCGCCGGCTTCTCGTTCAGCCAGCCGGCCAGGGTGGTGTCCTGGGGCGCCTTGACCACCCGTCCGATGTCGCGGACGCGGACCGGCGCGCCGTTCCTGTAGGCGACGATCGCCTGCTCGAAGCCCGAGACGGTGGTGAGCTGGTCGTTGGTCTGCAGGGCCACCGCCTGCTGCGGGCCGTAGAGCTGCCCCTTGGGCTGCAGGACCGTCAGGTTCGCCAGGGCGGCGCGCACCGTCTCGAAGTCGAGATCCTCGTCGGCGAGCTGCGCCGGATTGACCTGGATGCGCAAAGCGGGACTCTGCAGGCCGCCGACCCCGACCAGGCCGACCCCGGGGACCTGCGAGATTTTCTGCGCCAGGATGGAATTGGCGTAGTCGCTCACCGTCATGATCGGCAGGATGTCCGAGGTCAGCGCGATGAGCAGGATCGGCGTGTCGGCCGGATTGGTCTTGTGATAGGTGGGCGGATTGAGAAGGGCGGCCGGAAGCTGCCCCTGCGTGGCGTTGATCGCGGCCTGAACGTCACCGGCCGCGGAATCCACGGTGCGGCTGCGGTCGAATTGCAGGGTGATCTGGGTGAAGCCGGTGCCGCTGCTCGACGTCATCTGCGTGAGCCCGGGAATCTGGCCGAACTGCCGCTCGAGCTGCGTGGCGACCGAGGCGGCCACCGTCTCGGGATCGGCGCCCGGCAGCTGGGCCGTGACCTGGATGGTCGGCGTATCGATGGCGGGCAGCGCCGCCACGGGCAGCAGCGTGTAGCTGATCGCGCCCAGCGCCACGATGGCGAGCATCAGGAGCGAGGTCGCGATCGGGCGGGTGATGAAGCCGGCCGAGAGGGTCATGGCAGCATTCCCGCGCTCGCCGTGGTGGTGGTGGGAACCTGCCCGGGCTCGGCAGCGACGACCGTCGTGCCGGGCGTCAGGCGGTACTGGCCCTGCACCACGACGGTCTCGCCCGCCTGCAGGCCCTCGGCGACGAGAGCCGTGCCGCGGACGCGCTGCGCGACGCGCACCGGACGCGGGGAGACCGTGTGGTCCCGGGCGACGACGAAGACGTAAGGGCCGCGGTCGTTCTGCTGGATCGCGTCGGTCGGCACGGTCAGCGCCTGCGGCACGGTCGCGGTGGTGACCTGCACGTTCACGAAGGTGCCCGGCCAGAGCTGGCGCTGCGCGTTGGGGAACGTCGCCTTGAGCTGCACGGTCCCCGAGCGCACATCCGCCTGGTTGTTGATCAGGAGCAGGGTGCCCGTATCGAGGATGCGCGTTCCGGCTTGGTCGTACGCGATCGTCTGAACGGGCCCGCGCGCCAGCGCGGCCTGGACGGCCGGGATGTCCGCGGACGGCAGGGTGAAGACCACGCTGATGGGCTGCAACTGGGTGAGGATCACGACCCCGGTCGGGTCCGTCGGGTGGATCACGTTGCCGATGTCGATCAGCCGGATGCCGGTGATGCCGTCGAACGGCGCCCGCAGGGTCGCGAAATCGAGCTGGGTCGCCGCATGGGCGATCAGGGCCTGATCGGCCTCGATGGTGCTCTGCGTCTGGGCGATGCGGGCGCGCTCGCCCGTCACCTGCTCGTCGGTCGCGAAGCCGCGCTGCAGGAGCGGCTCGTCGCGGTGCAGGTTGGTCTGCTGGTTGGTGAGCAGGGCCTGATCGCGCGCGAGCTGGGCCCGGGCCTGATCGAGCTGGGCCTGGTAGAGGCGCGGATCGATCCGCGCGAGCACGTCGCCGCGCCGGACGGCCTGCCCTTCCGTGAAGCCGACGCTCTCGAGGATACCCGTGACCTGGCTGCGAATGGACGCCGTGTTGAGCGCCTGAACCGTGCCGATGCCGGTGAGGATCAGCGGAACGTCGTGCTGCTGGACCGCGGCGGTGACGACGGGAACCGGCGCCGCGGGGATGGCCTGCGGGTCCGTCGCCGGTTCGGCCCGGTAGCGCGCGATGCCGGCACCGACGGCGGCCAGCACCGCTCCGCCCAAGGCCAATCTGGACAAGCGCTTCATCGACGATCGCCCTCTCGGCGGATCAGTGTCACGGTGGTTCGTGCAATCGCGGCGCGATATCGATCCCCTCAATCGCGGCCGGACCGCCCGGACGCGTCAGCAGCCCGAGCAGATGCTCATGTCGATGCGGTCGTCGCGTCGTTCCGACAGCGTTCTCCGGCGAATGCCGCGGTCGAGCCGGCGGTCGGCCGCCCCGGCGACGGGCACGGTCTGCCCGCTCGTCCGGGTGTAGGGCGCCCTGAGGGAAGAGCCGGCGGGCCCGGCCCGCCGCGCACCGTCATCCGCCTGAGCCAGGGCCGCCGTCGAGGCCATGGCCAGCATCACGCCAAGGGCGCCGTATCGGAGGGCTGCCATCGCACATCTCCCGTCGACGATGCGGCCCGGGGCCGCGGTCTTCCGGCCGATCTCTAGACGATCCGGGAGATCCTTCGTCATCGCACGTCGATATGCGCGAATGATGCCTTCGTGCCGGTGGATCATACCTTGGTATCGTGCCTGCTGAGGCGGCCCTCGGCCGTGCGCCGCTCCGGAAACCCGAGGATATCGGCGCAAGGCCGGCCCTCACCCCGACCATCGACGCGGCGCAGGACCTGATGCAGGGCGGCACCGAACGCCGTCACGCACCTTCGCCTTCCCGATATACTATGGCCCAGTAATAGTTGTTAATGACTTTTCAATAAAGATACTCTATTCGATTCGCGTGATGCTCAACATCTCCTCAAGTCACCCAGCAAATCGTAGAGATTTCAGGCGATTTCTGCCGGTTTTCGATTGGTGAATTGGATCGAAATGAGCGGGTGCGAATGGCGAATTCGTGATCGACCTGATTCGAGAACGCAGTGTCTTGGAAGGGCAGGCTGGGATATGCGGTACCAGTCAGCGCGATGGCTCCACGACGACCGGGCGGGGTCGGTGAGCGTCCTCGCGGCGCTGATCTTTCCGCTCATCCTCGGGGTGTGCTGCCTGGCGGTCGAGTTCGGGCATGCGCTGCTGGTGCGCCAGCAGGGACAGCGCGTCTCCGATCTCGCCGCCTATAGCGCTGCGCTGGCCTACAACGCGACCGGCTCGACGGACACGATGAAGGCGGCCGCCGGGACCGTGGCCGAACTCAACGGGATCGCGGCGGACAAGGTGACCGCGACCCTTCAACCGTCTCCGCGGGGGAACGGCAGCCAGGCCGTCTCGGTCGCCATCGCCACGACGGCGCAGGTCTTTCTCGGGCCGGTGCTCGGCATCGACAGGCAGTTGGCGGTCACGGCGATGAGCTATGCGGAGATGCAGGCCGGGGCACCGGCCTGCATCCTGGCGCTCAGCGGGACGGGATCCGGTCTGACCTTGAGTGGCGGCACGAGCCTGTCGGCTCCATCCTGTGCCGTCGCCTCGAACGCCACCGTCACCGTGCCGTGCGGCACCGAGATCAGGACATCGGCCGTCACTTACAATTCGGGCGCGCCGCCGAGCCAGCCCTGCAACGGCATCCGGACGCAAGCGGGGGGCGCGGCGAAGATCAGCCGGACGGCCACGTCCGATCCTTTCGCAACCCATCCGAGGATCCAGGAGGCCGCGGCCCGCCTGGCGACCGTCCGCGCGATGAAGGCCCCGGCGGCGCCGACGGTCCCGGCCGGGACGGATATCGATTTCGGCTACAACACCGCTGCGACCCAGAGCCAAGCTCAGAAGGCCGGTTGCAGCGCCGCCTTTTCAAGTTCGACCTGGACCCTCAGCTGTCCGCACGGGGCAACCCTGAATTTCGGCTCCGTCACCATGGGCGGTGGCATATCCGTGAAATTCAACGTCGATGGATCGGAGGGGACGGTCTACACCTTCAGCGGATCGATCACGAACACCGGCTCCATGACCTTCGGGCCGGGCACTTTCAGGATCGCCAAAGGGTTGTACACGGGCGGCGGCAGCACGACCCAGTTCGGATCCGGCACGGTCCAGATCGGAGAGGGCACGCAAGGCTGCGATGGCTCGGCCACCTACAGCATCTGCCACAAGGGCAACACCCTCACCTTCGGCGGGCCGAGCCGGTTTCAGCTCTCGAACGGCCTCTTCGTCAATGGCGGCGCCACCCTGACGCTGGGGACGGGCGATGCCAACAGCTTCGAAATCGGCGCGGGCAGCAGCGGCGACGCGATGGTTCTGCGAGGAGGCAGCACCGTCTCCCTGGGCGGGGCGACGAGCTACGACAGCCTGTTCCGGCTCATCGGAAACCTCAACGTGACCGGCGGAGGGGGATCGTGCCTGATCCTCGGAGCGGCCGGTCAGCACGACATCCAGGGCAGCCTGATGACCGCCGGCGGCAACGTGTTCGGCGCCGGGATCTATACGGTGACCGGCGCCATCGGCCTGGGCGCGAATGGCGGGGGCGACACCACCTGCAACGGCAGCAAGGTCGGCCTGAAGGCGACGGATGTCACATTCGTCGTCGGCGGGTATCCGACCCCGAATTCCGGAAACTGTTCGGGACAAGCCTTCTGCGCCTCCGGTGGCTACGGAAACACCGCCCTGACCGCGCCGGGTTCCGGCGCAACCGCACACCTCCTGATCATCGGACCGCAATCCACCGGATCGACGGCCGGCGCGGCCTTTTCCGGAGGGGCGAAGCTCAGCATGGCGGGCATCTTCTACGTCCCGAACGGCCCGCTCTCTCTCAGCGGTGGCTCCAGCATCAACAATGCGAATGGGCAATGCCTGCAGATCGTCGCCTCGCAGATCACGTTGTCCGGCGGAACGGCAGCCGGCTCGACCTGCACCGACAGTGGCACGTCGGGCAACGGGGCCTCGGTCTCGATCGTCCAATAGGGAAGTCGGACACCATGGGCGTTCCCCCTCACCGCGGCGCCGGATCGGGCGAATCGGGTAGCGCGGCCGTGGAGTTCGGCATCGTCGCGCCGTTCATGCTGCTGGTCCTGGTCGCGGCGACCGATCTGTCGGGCATGCTGTATACCGGTTTTCGCCTCGACGCGACGGTATCGGCTGCGGCGCAGTTCGCGATCGTCAATCCCGACAAGGTCAATTCGACATCCGGCAGAGATCTCGCGGACAAATTGTCCAAGATCCTGACCAACGGAACCGACGCTTCGGCCCTCACGGCCCGCGTCACGGTCAATAACGGTCCGATCGTATCCTCAAGCAACGGCACCGTGTCGAGCAGCGGAAGCGACGCGCAGGCGGATAGCTGCTATTGCCCGAGCCGAGGATCCGATGGAATCACGTGGGGTGCGAGCGTCAGTTGCGGCGCGAGCTGCTCCGGCGGGACGCCAGCGGGCAAGTACGTCGTCCTGACCGTCACGAAGCCTTACGTCTCGCTGTTCTCCAGCTGGGGCTTGGTTCCGAGGGACGGCATCGCCGCTCGGGCCGTGGTCCAGGTCCAATGATCCGGAAGCAGGTCCCCCGCCTGTCGCAGGATCGGGCCGGCACGACCGCCGTCGAGTTTGCGATCGTGATCGGCCCCTTCTGCCTGCTTCTGTTCGGCTGCATCGAGGTCGGGCGGCTGGCGTGGTCCCGCCACGCTCTCGAGCAAGTCACCGCGGCCAGCGCCCGGTGCGTCGGGCTGCTGGCCGGCCCTTGCACGACCAATAGCAGCTACGATCACACCAAATCGGTGAGATTTGCCCAAGCTCAAGCACAGAAATGGTCGATCACGCTGCCGGATGACGCCATCGAGATCTTGAATTCGACCTCCTGCGCGAATCTGGCAGGTTTCAGCCAGGTTTCCGTCAACTATGCGTTTCAAAGCTTGTTTCCAACAGTGATCACGGCCTTGTCCGGCGACGTGAACTTACGAAGCACGGCGTGCTTCCCGAATAGGCCGTAGTCGTCGCGGATGGCGCGACGACCGCGGGAGCGCACCGCAACACCATGACCGCCCTCCCCGTCCGGGCTGGCGCGCCGCCGACCTGCGGGCCGCGCCCCGGGTCGCCCGGCCCCGCAGCGCCCCCTCGCCGGCGCGCGCCGGTGCTCGGTGACCGCCCGCATCCTACCGCACGGTCTCCTGGAACAGCGATCCCGGCATGTACGGATGCCCGGAATCCAACAGCACGCGGTCGATGCTCTCGATGGCCGCGATCACCGTCGTCAGAGCGTCGATGGTGCCCAGGTCGAGATCGGCCGACGCGGCGATGGTTCTGGCCAGGGCGAGGCGGTTTTTTGCGAGCTGTTCACGCGCCTTAGTCAGGGCCTCGATCTCGATCGACGTCATCGGTTCGCCTCTGTCACGTTCGGGCCGTGCCCGACTGCCGCGATTTCTACTCTCGACCCCGCATCACCGCATCCCCGGCTCGCGCCTGCGCGTGCTACAGCGGGCGCTGCTCGGACGAGAGGGCGGACGGCGGGATCGCGGCCGGCTCGATGCCGCAGAACAGCGCGCCGGGAGGGGATGCATGGAGCCGAACGACCAGGGGCAGGGTCCGGAGCCGCGTTTCCCGCGCTGGCGGCTCACGCGAGGAACGCCGGTCCAGCCCGACGAACGGCCGCCGTTCGGGCAGGTGTTCGTGCTCGCGCTTCAGCACGTCGTCGCCATGTTCGGCTCGACCGCCCTCGCCCCCGTGTTGATGGGCTTCGACCCCAACCTTGCCGTCCTGTTCTCGGGGATCGCGACGCTCCTGTTCTTCGTCGTGGTGGGCGGCCGGGTGCCGAGCTATCTCGGATCCAGCTTCGCCTTCATCGCGGTGGTGATCGCAGCCACCGGCTACAATGGCAGCGGACCGAACCCGAACCTGGCCGTCGCCCTCGGCGGCATCGTGGCCGCCGGGATGGTCTATGCCCTGATCGGCGCAGGGGTCATGCTGGCCGGCCACGCCTGGATCGGCCGCCTGATGCCGCCCACGGTGACGGGGGCCATCGTCGGAGCGATCGGCCTCAATCTCGCGCCCATCGGCGTCAAGGGCATCTCGGGCTCGAGCCTCGACATGGGTGTGGGCCTGTTCACCGTGGCGGCGGTGGCTCTCGCGGCCTCCTTCCTGCCGGGGATGGCGCGGCGATTGCCGCTGCTGATCGGGGCCGTCGCCGCCACGATCCTCGACGCCGTGCTGTCGAACGGGCTCGGACTCGCCAAGCCCCTCGACTTCACCCGGGTGGCGGAAGCGCCCTGGTTCGGGTGGCCCCACGTCGTTGCACCGGTCTTCGCGTGGCAGGCGATCTGGCTGATCGCTCCGGTCGCGGTGGTCCTCGTCGCGGAGAATCTCGGTCACGTGAAGGCGATCGGGGCGATGACGGGCCGCAACCTCGACCCCTATCTCGGCCGCGCGTTCCTGGGTGACGGACTCGCCACGATCCTGTCAGGATCGCTGGGCGGCACCGGCGTGACGACCTACGCCGAGAACATGGGCGTGATGGCGGTCACGCGCATCTACTCGACTCTCGTCTTCGCGGCGGCGGGAGTCGTGGCAATCCTCTTCGGGCTCTCACCGAAGTTCGGCGCTGCGATCCTGGTGATCCCGGGCCCGGTGATCGGCGGCCTGTCCATCGTCGTGTTCGGGCTGATCACGGCGACGGCGGGACGGATCTTCGTCGAGAATGGTGTCGATTTCTCCCGAACGCGAACTCTGCTCACGGTCGGCACGGCGCTCGTGCTCGGGGCCGGGGACTTCACGATGAGTGTTGGGGATTTCCGGCTCGGCGGGATCGGCACGGCGACGGCCGCAGCCATCCTTCTCTACCACGTCCTGCGCGACGAGCCGGCCTGAGGACGGCGTGCATTCACGCGATTTCGGATCGATTGCTCGGCGATTGCCTTGGCAATCGCTTCGCAAAGCGCAGATCGGCGTCGCTCAATCGCCGGGCGGGCTCGTGATCCGTGTTCCGGAAGCCATCGTCCGGAACACGGATCGGACCGTCCCGCGAAGCGGGTCAAACCTCGCGTCCGCGGTGGTCAGGATGGCCTTCTGATACGGTTTCCGGACGATCACTTTCGGAAACCGTATCACGAGCCCGCGCGGCGCCTGAGCGAGGCCGGTTTCCGCATCGCGAAGCGATCATCCGGAAACCGTATGACAAGGCCCGGCGGGTGGCGGCGACGGCTCAGGCGCGGATGGAGTCGAGGCTCTTCCAGTCGAACGCGATGCCGTGGCCGGGCCGGGCCGGCGCGACCGCGAAGCCGTCCTCGATCGTGAGCGGCTCGGCGATGTAGCCGTCGAGGCCGAAACCGTGCGCCTCCAGGTAGGAGCGGTTGGGCACTGCGGCGAGCAGGTGCACCGTGACGTCGTGCGCGCCGTGCGAAGTGACCGGCAGGTTGAAGGCCTCGGCCAGGTGCGCGATCTTCATGAACGGCGTCACGCCGCCGCAATTCGTGACGTCGGGCTCCGGGTAGGTGACGCCGCCCGCGGTGATCAGCTGCTTGAAGTCCCACAGCGTGCGCAGGTTCTCGCCGGCGGCGATCGGCAGGCCGCCCTCCCGCACGACGCGGGCCTGCCCCGCGACGTCATCGGGAATCACGGGCTCTTCCAGCCACATCAGGTCGAAGGGCTGGAACGCCCGCGCGGCGCGGATCGCCTCGTCGGCTGTCCACTTCATGTTGGCGTCCACCATGAGCGGGAAGCCCTCGCCGAGATGCGCGCGCATGGCCTTGACGCGCTCGACGTCCTCGGAGAGCTGCTTGCGGCCCACCTTCATCTTGATGGCGCGGAAGCCCTTCTTGAGGTTGTCGTCGGTCTGGCGGAGCAGCTTGTCGAGCGGCAAGTCGAGGTCGATGCCGCCGGCATAGCAGGGGACGCGAGGGTCGTTGCCGCCCAGCAGGGTCCAGAGCGGTTGCCCGAGGCGCTTGGCCTTCAGGTCCCACAGCGCCATGTCCACGGCCGATTGGGCGAGGATCGTGGGGCCGCCGCGGCCGCCGTAGTGCTGACCCCACCAGATCCTCTGCCACAGGCGCTCGATCAGGTCGGCGTCCTGCCCGATGAGCTGGTCGAGGACGTCAACCCGGAGGATGGCGTCGATGGCCGCTCCGTTGCGGCCGCAGGTATAGGTGTAGCCGACGCCCTCCGCGCCGTCCGCATCGCGCAGCCGGACCGTGTTGAGCTCGAAGGCCGGCATGTCGCCGTGCATGCTGTCGCTGAGGGTGACCGCCAGAGGCACGCGGTAGTAGCCGGGCTCCAGCGAAACGATGCGTGGCATGGTGCTCCTCCCTTCTCACGCGGCGTATCGCGCGAAGCGATCGCCGACCTCGCCAACGAGGGCTTGCTATTGACTCGCCTTAGCTAACGGCCGGTCGTGACGCGTCCAGTTCCGGGCCGGCGCTGGACGCGTCACGGCCGGCCGTCGCGTGGCAGCATGTCCGCCCGGCCTTCACCTTCGCCGAGGGAAGCACTGCCGCGTGACGGCAAGGCGGGCGCCTCGATCGTCGACGCAGACCAGCGCTGACCGGGGCTGGATCCACAGGAAACACCGTCGGGCGGGCCCCGGTCGGCGCCGGGCGCGCGGTCGGCGTCGCGTTCTCAACACAACCACCCTTTATGCTTGCGAAGTGATGGACATTGCGGGGAGCGGAGACGGTTTGCAAAAATACAGATCGGTGCCCGGCTGGACGCCATCGGGCCGGATCATTTCGACCCGATCGACGAAATCTCCGGCGGCACCGCTCCCACGTCCGACCGGGAGACGGTGATATTCAGCTGGACTGAATAGCCCTGGCATCCTTACGCGGGTGACACGGCCTCCCGCCGAATTGCCTCGGGCTTCGTCCCGTGCTGAAATACCAGTCAGCCGCCCGGTGAACGAGGCGGATGGCAGGAGGGAACCGATGAGGCGAGGCATCGCGGGAGCGTTGTCGCTGGGCGCGTGGGTGATGGCCTCGATGCCAGCCATCGCGCAGGAGAAGACGCTCACTGTCTGGTTCAGCAAGGGCTTCTACCGGTCCGAAGACGAGTCCCTCTGGGCTACCATCAAGAAGTTCGAGCAGAAGACTGGGATCAAGGTCGAACTGTCGCAATACGCGATTCAAGACATGATCCCCAAGACTGTTGCGGCGCTCGACTCCGGTTCGCCGCCGGATGTCGGCTATTCCGACACCTACAACAATCAGGCTGCCGGCAAGTGGGCCTTCGAGGGCAAGCTCGAGGATCTCACCGACATCCTGCAACCGATGATGTCGCGCTTCGCGCCGCAGACGATCGAGCACGTGCTGCTCTACAACGACCAGACGCACAAGAAGGCGTATTTCGGTTTCCCGATAAAGCGGCAAACGCTTCATACGGAAATTTGGGGCGACATGCTTGAGAAGGCGGGGTTCAAGCAGAGCGATATCCCCACGAAATGGTCAGAATACTGGTCCTTCTGGTGCGACAAGGTCCAGCCTGCCTACCGCAAGGCGTCGGGGTCCCGCATCTACGGGATCGGCGCGCCGATGGGTGTGGAATCGACCGACAGCTTCCAGTCCTTCTACGCCTTCATGGACGCCTATGACGTCAAGCTCGTCGACAACGACGGCAAGCTCCTCGTCGACGATCCGAAGAACCGCGAAGGTCTGATCAAGGCGCTCAAGGACTATACCGACCCCTATGTGAAGGGATGCGTCCCCCCGTCCGCGACGACTTGGAAGGATCCCGACAACAACGTGGCTTTCCACAATCGGACCACGGTGATGACGCACAACTTCACGATCTCCATCGCCGCGAAATGGTACGAGGACAGCGTCAATCCGAGTGCCACTCCCGAGCAGCGCGAGGCCGCCAGGAAGGCCTACGAGGAGACGATCATCACCGCGCCGTTCCCGAACAGGCCGGACGGCAAGCCCATGACCTACCGCGCGGACGTCAAGCACGGCGTCGTCTTCGCCGGCGCCAAGAACAAGGCGGCCGCCAAGGAATTCGTGAAGTTCATCATGGAGGAGGACAACCTCCGCCCCTATGTCGAGGGTGCGATCGGCCGCTGGTTCCCCGTCACGAACGCCTCGATCGAGAGCCCGTTCTGGCAGGCCGACAAGCACCGCAAGGCCGTCTACAATCAGTTCAAGTCGGGCACCGAGCCGTTCGATTACGTCAAGAACTACAAGTTCACGTTGATCAACAACGAGAACGTCTTCGCCAAGGCGATGAACCGGGTCGTGAGCGAGAAGGTCCCGGTCGAGAAGGCCGCCGACGAGATGCTGACCCGCATCAAACAGATCGCTGCACCGTAAGGGGGCTGGCCGGTGCCGCCGGTGAGCGGCGGTGCCTCATCAGGGAGACCGAGGATGTCGGGAACGCGCGCTATGACGGTCGATGATGCCGCGCCGGCCGCGCCCCAGCCATTCCGCCTCAGTGCCTGGCAGGCCTGGGGCGCGATCCTGATCGCGCCCTACCTTCTGGTGTTCCTGCTCTTCGTCATCTACCCGGTCGGCTACGGGCTCTGGCTCGCGCGCAACCCGGCGAGCTACGCCCATCTCGCCGCCGATCCGATTTTCGCGCGCGCCGTCGTCAACACGCTGATCTTCCTGATCATCGGGATCAATGTGAAGATGGCCATCGCGCTGTTCCTGTCGGGCTTCTTCACCCATGAGCGGCGCTGGATCCGCTGGCTGTCCGTTCTCTTCATCCTGCCCTGGGCGGTGCCGTCGATCCCGACGATCCTCTCCGTTCGGTTCATGCTCAACCCCGAATGGGGGATCGTGAACCAGATCATCTTCCGGCTCACCGGAGACGACGGTCCCAACTGGCTCAACGATCCTCGACTCGCGCTGACGCTCGCCATCGCGGTCCACATCTGGAAATCGCTGCCGTTCTGGACGCTGATCCTCCTCGCCGGACGCCTCTCCATCCCCGCCGACCTCTACGAGGCGGCGTCCGTCGACGGTGCGACGCGCTGGCAGAAATTCCTGCATGTCACGTGGCCATCCATGCGGACGCTCTACGTGACGTGCACGATCCTCTCGATGATCTGGACACTGGGCGACTTCAACAGCGTCTATCTGCTCACCGGCGGTGGGCCCGCGGACCTGACCCACGTGCTCGCGACGCTCGGCATCCGTTACCTGCGGCTCGACCAGATCGACCATTCGATGGCGGCGGTCGTGTGTGCGATGCCCTTCGTTCTGCCCCTCGTCTACGTGCTGATGCGGAGGCTCTCGAAATGAGTGCCAGGATCGCCGGCGCGCCGCTCGATGCGGCGCGCGCCCCCCATGTCGTGTCCCACCCCCGTTCGAACTGGCTGAAAGCCGCCGGGACCGAGGCGAAGCTTCTCCTCGTCGGCATCCCGGTCCTGCTCTGGACCGTGATCCCGATCTATCACCTCGTTCTGTTTGCGATCTCGCCGAAGCAGGACGCGCTCTCGGGAGCGCTCTTTCCCGAGCATCCGACCCTCAGGAACTTCGAGATCGTCTTCGGGCAGCGGCATTACTTCCTGTCGCACTTCTGGCAGCAGCTCTGGAACTCCGCCTTCATCGCGTTCTCGACCGGTGTCCTGACGCTCCTCATCGCAACGATGGCCGCCTTCGCGATCAGCCGGTTGAAGGTCAAGGGCGGCCGAACCGTGATGAACCTGGCGCTCTTCACCTATTTCATCCCGGCGGCGTTTCTTGCCGTGCCGATGTACAAGACGATGGGCGCCTACGGGCTGCTCAACACCAAGTGGGCGCTCATCCTCGCGATGGTGACGATCGCGAGCCCCTACGCCATCTGGGTCCTGAAGCAGGCGTCCGACAAGCTGCCGCTGGAACTCGACGAGGCGGCCGTGATGGACGGGGCCTCGCCGCCCCAGCTCTTCCGGTTCGTCTATCTGCCGCTGATGACGCCGTCGCTCGTCGCGATCGGCGTCTACGCGCTCCTGCTCGCCTGGAACGAGTACCTGTTCGCCTTCCTGCTTCTGTCCCGCGACACCGACGTGACCCTGCCTGTCGCGCTCGGAAGCTTCCTGGCGGCCGATGACTCGCCTTGGGAACTGCTGATGACGACGGGGCTGATCTACGCCCTGCCGCCCGCAGCGATCTACTACGTGTTCAGGCGGTACATGGTCGGGGGGCTGACCGCCGGCGCCGTCAAGAGTTGAAGCCGCCGCCATATCGGCCTGAACCCGCTTCAGCTTGATCGGACCACGCTTGGCTCGGGTCCGGCGGCCAGAGCTCGACTGTGAATCCGGTGCTCAAGGCCCGGCGCCAGAACGGCATCGAGGTCACGGCCGTGCACAACCACATGCTCGACGACGAGCCGCGGCTGTTCTTCATGCATTTCCGGGCCAACGACGAGGCCGGCAAGCTTGCGCGTGGGCTCGGCGCCGCCGCGGAGCGCATGGCGGCGCAACGCGGGCGGCCTGCGAGCATGTCACGTCCCGCCCAAACTATTGGACTAAATTCCTAGTCTCAGTCTCGCTTCCCGCAGCAATGCGAGGCTGAGAAGCGCGATCGGCCGAGAAGATTCGCACGAATTCCGCACGTCCTCAGGACCGGATTGAGAAGCGTCTCATGCGATCAAGCGAATTCGCCAACATGGTTTACAGCAACGGCGGTCACACTCGTCTCGGCCTGTAGAGCAAATCCTTAGGAGGGAGAAATGTCACCCACTTCGGCGCGCAAGACAGCAACGACATGCCTGTTCGGTGGAGCGGGCCTCGCGATCGCAGGTGTTCTCACGGCCGCCGCAGCGCTGGCCCAGCCTCTGGTGGTGCGGGTCAATCCGTACCTCGCCGACCAGGGCCTCCTCATGTCGGGCAACCAGAGCGGGTCGGTCGAAACACTGTTCTATTCCGGTCCCCGCTATACCGAAGCGAACGGGCGCGGCGCGAGAGTCGGGGTCGGCAGCCCGATCCCGGACTGGGTGCAGATCGGCTCATTTCAGAACGTCTCAGTCGGAGGCCTGAACCCGACCGGCTACTACGGCTACTTCATCTCTCCCGACGACAAGGCCGTCATCGTCGACTTGGGCTCTCGCAGGATCGTGCGCGTCATTCGCCCGTGAGGGCTGGGCGTTTCATCCCGCGGTGTGGTGGTCCATTGGACCACCATGCTGCGAGGGATGCGCGATGGGCCAGGTTCTTCACGGCCGCCTCCGCGATAGCGAGGCGTATCATACGGTTTCCGGATGATCGCTTCGCGATGCGGAAACCGGCCTCGCTCAGGCGCCGCGCGGGCTCGTGATACGGTTTCCGAAAGTGATCTTCCGGAAACCGTATCACTTGGCCGCTTGCACAGCGGAGGGTCCGATGCATCCGCGTTTCGCCCGCCTCCTCGTCGCGATCTCGGTCTCGGTCTCGGTCGGCGCCGCCGGCCCGGTTGCAGCGCAGAGCCCCGCGCAATCCTTCGAGTACAGGCAGCCGCGCTTCAGGAACGCGTGTCCGCCGCCCCTCAAATTCGCGGCCGGCGCCTGCGTGCGCCGCTGCCCGGCCGGCTACCGGAACAACGGCGGGTATTGCCGGCTGCAGGGCGGGGGATGGTAGCGCCTGCCGTGATCCTGCCCCGATGCCGCCCGTGGTCACTCCGAGACCGTGTTCCGACCGAAGAGGATCCACGCCCCGAGGGCCAGTGCCGGGTCGAGGACAGCAAACGTCACCAGCAGGTGAGGGAACACGCCGGCAGCGGCCAAGGGTACGAGAACGGCTGGAACGAGCACCAGCCGATCGACCACGGACGCGGCAACAATCTGCCGTGCGCCCGAACGCCCCCCGAACAGGTAGAGCCAACCGATCACGGCGACCGTCATCCCGACCACCCGGATCAGGCCCTGCTCGTCTCCCACGAAAGCCCGCTCCCGGAACACCGCCTGCGTCGCGCCCGGACAAGCCATGAGCAGCGCTCCGGCCGCGAGGTAGATCACGCCGTTCATCGCCGTATACCGGGACGCGGCGGATAAGCTGCGCTGCGTCGCGAGAAGCGCCCGGATGAGTGCCATGCCGCGCCCCCTTCGCTGATAGAACTTGCTTTGCCGATAGAACTTGCCCCCTGCCACGGATCGGCAGGTTTTTTCGCGCGGATGTTGTCTCGGAATCGAGCCATCAGGACCAAGCGCGTGACCGGGATTGCTCGCGCAGTTCGGCGACGGCCACCAAGCCGTCGCTGACATAGCGGTTCACCGTACCGATCGACAGACGCTCGCCAGGACGATGGTAATGCACCATTCCGATTCCTCCGCGCTCCGTCAGCTCTCGAACGAGAAACTCGCGCTCCGCGTTGGTATCGGCGTCGGTCGCGTGGGTGATCTGGAAGCTGAGGCGCGTCAGGGAGAACCCGACATCTTTGGTCGCGGCACCGATCCAGAGGGCGCGCTCGGAATCGGCCGGGCGGTGCGACGCGAGCCAAAAGGCAAGGGTGTCGAGGGTGTTCTCCGCGCGCTCGATGGAGATGCCCCAGAACCGAACGTGGTGGCGCTTGCGCGGGCTGTCGTCGATCGACCGCTGGTAACCGACGTCCTGTCCCCGGTCGAAGAGATAGAGCGCTATCCGAGCGGGCTGAAACAGCTGGCGGGGTGATGGGTTGGTCGGCGAAGGAGAGCGCCGATGTCCTCAGCCCTGTCCGTCGATCTGCGTCAGCGCGTGGTCCATGCCGTCGAGGCCGGCGCGTCCCGACACCAGGCAGCCGAACGCTTCGGGGTCAGTCTGGCGAGCGCGAGCCGTTGGTGCGGGCAGTTCGCCCGTGAGGGTCACGTCGCCCCTAAGCCGATGGGCGGAGATCAGCGCTCGCACCGGATCGAGGCGCAGGCCGACCTGATCCTGTCGCTCTACGAGGCGAAGCCCGGCATCTACCTGCATGAGCTCCGTGCGGCTCTGGCCGAGCACGGCGTTGGCGTGGCCCAGAGCAGCCTCTCGCGCTTCTTCAAGCGCCACGGCATCTCGCGAAAAAAAGCACCGGCCACGCCGCCGAGCAGGAGCGGCCGGATGTGAGGGCCGCGCGCGAGGCGTGGTTCGAGGGCCAACTCGACCTCGATCCGGATCGCCTCGTGTTCATCGACGAGACCGCAGCCAGTACCGCCATGGCCCGCCGCTACGGGCGCGCGCCGCGCGGCGAGCGCTGCCGGATGAGCGTGCCGCGGGGTCATTGGAAAACCACCACCATCACGGCGGGCTTGCGCACCAGCGGCATCACCGCACCCTGGCTGCTCGACGGCGCGATGAACGGGCAAGCCTTCCGCACCTACGTGGCGGACGTGCTCGCCCCCACCCTCCAGCCCGGTGACACGGTCGTCATGGACAACCTGCCGGCTCACAAGGTCAGCGGTGTCCGCGAGCGCATCGAGGCCGCAGGAGCCCAGCTCCTCTACCTCCCGGCGTACTCGCCTGACTTCAACCCCATCGAGCTAGCCTTCGCGAAGCTGAAAGCTCTGCTGCGCAGCGCGGCGGCGCGAACGATCCCAGACCTCTGGGACGCCATTCGGCGCAGCCTGCAGCGCTTCGCCCGGGCTGAGTGTCGAGCCTACTTCGCCGCTGCTGGCTACGACGCAACCTGATCGGATGCCGCTCTAGAGCGTGCTGAACGGGGCGCTCGGATAGGGCCGGTTCAGGACGAAGGCGCAGGCCATCCTCCAGGCGCTGCCGATGCCGAGTGGATCCGCCTGCGCCCAACCGGCCCGGCCGAAGGCGCGGCACAACTCGTCGAAGGTGCCGATCAGGACGATATTCACGGGATCGCCGGGCAGGCCATCGCCGGTCAGCGTGTAGGAGGGGACTCGGCCCCGGTCGAGGATCCGCGCACCGAGCCTGATCGCGCGCGGCAGGATCAGGTAGGCCGCTGCGGCGTAGGTGGATGCCAGCGCCAGGACGAGCGGAAGGCGGCGATCGGCAACGTCATAGAACAGCACCAGGATCAGCCACACCGTCACGAGGCCGAGGGCCACAACCAGCATTCGTCGGCCGAGGAGCTTCAAGCCTTTCACAGGGTGCTGTCCTCCCACCGCCGCCCGCCATCGGCAGGTTTGACCCAGCGCCGGCGCAGTCCCATCCGACCTCGAAGCAGGGGCTGCCGCCACGCGGCCTGCCGGCCGCGACCGAGCATCACTGTCCGTCGCCTCCGACCGTTCCTCCCCCCTCACATCTGCAGGCAGGTCAGCAGGGCGACGTAGCTCGGCGGTCCTTCCAGGCTTGCCTCCTGGAGGCATTCGTCCCGGCGTCTGGCGCTGAATCCGGCCCATTGCTGTCCCAGTTGCATGCGGGCTTGCATTTCGTCCCTGACGCAGTTCCGGTCCGTATTCCCGGTGCTGCCTTGCAGGGTCGGGGCCGCCCGGCAGGTCGCCTCGACGTCGTAGCGCGGCAGTTCGCTGCCCCAGGCCGCCGAATGAGTGAGCAGGATGAGCGCGAGGCCGGCGAAGCGAAACATCGGATGCCTCCTGATGCAGTCGGACTCGTCAGATTGGCGGCGCATGCAAGGGACGACCGGCGCCGCTCGCTGGCTCGGCGCAGGGGAACAGCCGGCAGACCGCAACACGCCTGCGATGTGATCGACGGTTTCGCCCGGCGGTTCCGTGTGCGCTCGACAATGTCACGCTATGATCGAGTTGAGATCCTGCTTGATCGCCCGGGACAGGCACCGCTGTTTTGATCGCATCCATCGGCCCTGCCTGGATGCGAGCCGCTGCCCGGCTGTCCGGCGAACCCGCCGACGAAGGATGCTCAGACGAGCCCCCGCAACCCGCGCCGGACCGGGTGCCGAGGCGGTTGTCGCAGAACCGTGATCGGGCGCCGCTCGAGCCTCGGCCGCGGCCTGCGAACGGCCGGCCGAGCGCCAGGGCTACGAGCCTGCTGGCAGGCTGCCCGATCACGTTAGAAGGCGGAGGCTCTTGAGGCGGTTCGACATGACGTGCCCAAGGTCGGGACTGCCCTCGAGGGTGTCGAGCCGCGCTCGGGCGCCTCGCGTCGCGTCGGGTCGTCGCTGGTTCGAGGCTCGGCAGGGCGCGTTTGACAACCGCTGCCGCTTGGCCGATCCTGAGCGCGTTATGCCGTATCGCACGACACTCAACCGTGGCCTGCTCCGGGCAGGTAACCTGATCGCGGGCCAGTAGCCCCGAGCCGACGGCGCGCCTGCGCCCGTCCCGCTCGGGGTCATCGGGAGAGCTTCCGCGAAGCGCCCGAAGGTCGGCCGACAGGCTCGACGGCACCCAACCCAGACGACCCATGAGATGCACGCCAGCGGCAGCCGATGCCGCCGGGCCCCGCATCCGCGCTACCGCGACGCCCGGCGTCGCGGCCTGAATGCGCCCAGGAGGCATCCTTGGCGCCCAGGAGGCACCCTTGACCGACGACATCTCCGAACCGTCCCCCACCCCCGAACCGTCGGCCGACGACGCACGCGATCGGAAGGTCGTCCCGCTGCGGAGGCCGCAGCAGAGCCAGCCTCCCGCACCAGGGAGCGATGACGACGACCCTGGCCCCCGGGCGGCCTGAGCGAGGATCCACGAGATGGACACGACACCCGGGAAGAGCGCCGGCGGCACGAGACTGCCGGCTATCAAGGTGACGGCGTTCGACCACGAGCGCCTGGCCGGACTCGCCGCCGCCGCCATGGACCGCATGCCGGAGGTCGCGGCTTACCTGGCGGACGAACTCGACAGGGCGCAGGTCGTGCGCTCCGGGAAGGCCGCCAGCGGATTCGTCCGGATGGGCTCCAACGTCGATTTCCGGGACGACACGACGGGCAAGGTCCAGGCGGTGACCCTCGTCTACCCGGGCGAGGCCGACATCGGCCAGGGCAGGATCTCGGTGCTCACGCCGGTCGGCGCGGCCCTGCTCGGCCTGAGCAAGGGACAGTCGATCGACTGGGCCACGCGCCTCGGCGTGGCCAAACGTCTGACCGTGCTCGACGTGCGCGAGCCGGCCTTCGCCTGAACCGGGCACGGGCCTCGTGTTGGAGCATCGTCCGACGCAGCGGATCCCGGTTCGCCGCAGACAATGCGGCAAAATCAAAGACCGAGAGCAGCGCCCGATGGCACGGTGATCGGGCGCTGCTCCGGCGCCGCTGGTCGTCGGGGCTCTCGGCATCAGGCGCGCCGGCTGCTCTTCGCGGCCGGCACCTCAGCGGCTCGCGCCGGATGAGTGCCGCTGCCGGTACGCGCCGGGCGTGAGTCCGATGCGACGCAAGAAGGCGCGCCGCAGGGTGTCGGCGTCGCGGAACCCGCAATCTCCTGCAACCTGCTTGGTGGCCACGCGGCCGTCCTCCAGCAGCCGGCGCGCCGCCTCGATGCGGACGGTCTCGACGAAAGCGGCGGGCGTCTGCCCCGTCTCGGCTCGGAACAGGCGCGCGAAATGGCGCGGGCTCATGCCGGCGCGCCGCGCGAGCTGCGCCACGCCATGGTCCTCCGCCGGATGAGCCGCCACCCAGCGCTGCACCTCCTGCAGGGCGGCGCGGCCGGCCGGGGCTCCGAGGCCGCGCCGGCTGAACTGGAGCTGGCCGCCGCCGCGCTTGAAGTACATCACCAGCTGCGCCGCGACCTTGCGGGCGAGGTCGGGCCCCAGATCCTCCTCCACCAGCGCCAGCGCGAGGTCGAGGCCGGCGGTCACACCCGCCGCCGTCCGCAGCGGGCCGTCGAAGATGCAGATCGCGTCGGCATCGACCCGCGCTTCGGGATAGCGCCGAGCCAGGGCCTCGGCGACGGCCCAGTGCGTCGCGACCCGCCGCCCGTCCAGGAGGCCGGCCTGCCCGAGCAGGAACGCTCCGCTGCAGACCGAGCCGTAGCGCCGGGTGCGGGATGCGATCGCGGCGAGCCAGGCACGCAGCGCGCGATCCCCCGGGGCTTCGTGCATGCGGGGTGCCCCCGCGACCAGAAGCGTGTCGAAGGCGCGAGCCTCGGCGTCCGCCGCCGCGAGATCGGCCAGGAGGCGTCGCCCCGAGGAGGTCTCGATCGGCCCGGGGGCCATGCCGACGACGTGGAGGTCGTAGATCGTGGTTCCGGCCTGGCTGTTCGCCTCGGCGAAGACATCCAACGGACCCGCGACGTCGAGAAGCTGCACGCCGGGAAGGGCGAGCACCGCAACGCTGTAGGCCATGGTTCCGGCTCCCGTGTCCGTCCTCGCCTGCCGGATGGCAGGAAACGCCTGTTTCAGACGATTGCTGACAAGCCCGGATGCTCGTACCTCATTCCCGGCCCTGACGCCAAGGAGATACGACCATGAGCATCCGTCCGGAGGCTGCCGTTCCCGACAGTCGACTCGCCCGTGCGGTCACCGAATTCATCCGGGACAACGAGACCGACCTGCTCTTCAACCATTCGAGCCGGGTCTACCACTTCGGCGCCTTGGCCGGCGTCCATCGAGGACTGACCTTCGACCGCGAGCTGCTCTATGCCGGAGCCATGTTCCACGACCTCGGCTTGATGCCGGACTACGGCAGTGCCGACGAGCGCTTCGAGGTCGACGGCGCGAACGCCGCACGGGACTTCCTGAGGTCCTACGGGGTATCCGAAGCTGACCTGTCCACCGTCTGGACCGCCATCGCGCTGCACACGACGCCCGGCATCCCGGTCCACATGCACCCGGTCGTCGCGCTCGTCACCGCCGGCGTCGAGATGGACGTGCTGGGCCTGACCTACGACCAGTACTCGGAGGAGGAGCGAGCGGCCGTCGTGTCCGCTTTCCCGCGCACGCCGGACTTCAAGGACGACATCATCCAGGCCTTCTACGACGGCATCAAGCACAAGCCGGAGACCACCTTCGGAAACGTCAAGGCGGACGTCATCGCCGACAAGGAGCCCGGCTTCCGGCGGGGCAACTTCTGCAACGTGATCCGGAACTCCCGGTGGCCGGGCGGCGCGCATGCTCCGGGGTGCGGCTGCGGCCAGCCGTGATGCGCTTCCCGCCCCGGCCCGCTGGCGGTGGCCGCGTTCCTTCACGGTCGTGGTCTTCGAGTCCGCCGCAATCAGCCTCCTGTGCGACCTCGCCAGGCAAATCGAGATCATGTCCGCAGGCAGGGCTGCTCAACGAAGCTACATTTGCAATATTTCCAGCCAAAAAATTGCATTCACGCGGGACTAACGTGCGCGACCGCACATGCCCGGCCAGTCTGGTCTGAAAGAAGAGGGCCGGCGAGCCATGTCCAGGCGGCAGCCACCGGTGCGGCAGCTTGGGCCGCGAGCCGCTGGAGGGAGGATCGGGTCCGCATCATGCGGCCGCGACAGGCCGCACGGCAACCACGTGGCCCCGCCGCGGCCCGGCGCGAGGCACGAGACGACGCGAGGCATGCGCATGAACGAAACGCCCCTCGTCCAGGAGCACGGCCTGCGCGCGGCGGGATTGCCGATCCGCGTCCTGGTCGTGGACGACGATCCGGCCATGCGGCAGCTGCTCGCGAACTACCTGGGCGAGCACGACGTCGAGGTCGCCACGGCCGCGGGCCGGCAGGAGATGGCGGCGCGGCTGCGATCGGCCGAGCCGCATCTCGTGATCCTCGACCTGCGGCTCGGCCAGGATGACGGCCTCGCGCTGCTGCGCGAGATCCGCGCCCGCTCGGAACTGCCCGTCATCATCACCACGGGCCACCGCCGCGACGAGATCGACCGCGTGATCGGGCTCGAACTCGGGGCGGACGACTATCTGACCAAGCCCTTCAGCCCCCGCGAGCTGCTCGCGCGCATCCGCACGGTGCTGCGCCGCCAGGAGGCATGGCGCAGCGCACAGCGCGACGGCGCGGCCGTCTACGGCTTCGAGGGCTGGCAGCTCTCCACCCGGTCGCGCCGGCTCACCAACCCCGCGGGCGAGGCGGTGATGCTGACCAAGGGCGAGTACGCGCTGCTCGTGGCCTTCGTGTCGGCGCCGCAGCGGCCCCTGAGCCGCGAGCACCTGTTGCAGGCCACCCGCGTGCATGAGGACGTGTTCGATCGCAGCATCGACGTCCAGATCCTGCGGCTGCGGCGCAAGCTGGAGGCCGATCCGAGCCAGCCGCGCATCATTCTGACCGAGCGCGGGATCGGCTACGTCTTCGCCCTGCCGGTGGAGGTGGCGTGAGCCGCGCCGGCCGCCCGTGTTGCGGCTGCAACGCGACTCCCCCTGCCCTGACATCGCCCCGTAGGCGCGTCCGCCGAGGGTCGGGCCTCGAGTCACGGACGAGGTCGGCCATGAATGGGCGCAATCATCCCCCTCACGCCCGCGCATCCGCCCGCCTGCGCGGTGGCCTGAGCGCCGCCGGGCGCGGCTGGAACCGCGGCTGCGCGGGCGCCAGCCTGGTGTTGAGGGCGATCGGCCGGGACTTCGTCACCGGCCTCGCCCTCGCGGGCGCGAGCGGCTTCCATCCCGGCTGGCCGGTGTCCCGGACCGGGGACGGCGGATCGGGTGCGCCCCGGCGGATCGACCGGACGTGAGGCGGGCGCCCCTCGCCGCGGCCGCCTGCCTCTGCGCGCTCGGCACGGCGCTCCTCCTCGCGGGCACCGCGCCCGTCCGTGCCCCCGACCTCCCGGTGCCGGTCGCCGATCCGGCCGGAGCGCGCGAGCCGATCACGCCGATCCCGCCGCCGCCCGCCGCGGACCCGCGGGAAGTGGCCCTGGGCGAGCGCCTCTTCGCCGATCCGCGCCTGTCGGGCGACGGCGCGCGCGCCTGCACCTCCTGCCACGACGTGCACAGCAACGGCGCGGACCGGCAGACGCGCAATCCGTCCCACGACGCCGCGAAACCGCCCCTCAACGTCAGCACCGTGTTCAACGCGGCGCTGAGCTACCGGCTCGGATGGGAGGGCAAGACCCGCACATTGGAGGCGCAGGCCAGGGAGGCGATCGAGAGCCCCGCCTCGATGGGAGCCCGGCTCGACGACGTGCTCGCCCGGCTGCGCGACGATGCCGGGACCGTGGCGGACTTCCACGCGGTCTTCGCGCGGGCGCCCGACCGCGACGGCCTCCTGCGCGCGCTCGCGACCTACGAGCGCTCGCTGCTCACCCCCGACAGCCGCTTCGACCTCTGGCTGCGCGGCGATCCTACGGCGCTCTCGCCCGAGGAGCGGGCGGGCTACGACCTGTTCCGGTCGCTCGGCTGCGTCTCCTGCCACCAGGGCGTCAACGTCGGCGCCAACTTGTTGCAGCGGCACGGGATCTTCCATCCCCTCGCCTCCCCCGAGCCAGTGGTCCTGCGCGTGCCGAGCCTGCGCAACGTCGCCGAGACCCCGCCCTACTTCCACGACGGCAGCGCCCCGACCCTGCGGGAGGCGGTGCGCCGGATGGCGCTCGCCCAGCTCAACCAGCGGCTCGCGGACGACGAGATCGACCGGATCGCCGCCTTCCTGAAGACCCTGACCGGGCGCTATCGCGGCCGGCCCGTCGCGCCGCCGCCGGGATGAGGACCTCGGCCCTCGCGGCGCCCGCCGTGCCGCTCCTCCTGCTGATGCTGACCTGGCTGTCGTTCCACGCGGTGAACGCCGATGCAGAGGTGTACGATCGCGCTCTGCAGACCCTCGACGGCGTCACCGTCACCGAGAACGCCCTGCAGCGCGACCTCCTGCTGGCGCGCTCGGGCGTGCTGCGCAACTACGATCCTCTCGTGCAGGCGGTCGCGGCGCTCGGCGACGGCCACGCGCGGTTGCGGGAGATCGCGTCCGAGGGAGCGCGCACGGCCGCGACGATCGACGCGCTCGAGGACGCCCTTGCCCGACAGGAGGCCCTGGTCGAGCAGTTCAAGAGCGAGAACGCGCTCCTGCAGAACTCGCTCGCCTATTTCGGGCTGTTCAGCGCGCGCATGACGGCCCATGGCGGGGATGGCGCGATCCTGGCCGGGGTGAGCGACCTCGCCGCCGCGATGCTGCGCCTGACGCTCGACACCTCCGCCCCGGCCGCGCGCGAGGTGGAGGAGAGCCTCGGCCAGCTCGCCGCCGCGGCGGGGGACCGCGACCATCCGGACATCAGGGCCCTGCTGGCGCACGGGCGGATGCTGCACCGCCTGCTGCCGAGGCTCGACGGGCTGCTGAGCGCGCTCTTCGGGCTTCCCGTCGGCGAGGAGCTGTCGTCCCTGCGCGCGATGGTGCTCGCGCATCAGGGCACCTCGCGCGAGAGCGCCCGGCGCTACCGAACCCTGCTCTACGTGATCTCCCTCGCGCTCCTCGCGGCCCTGGTCCATCTCGGGCTGCAACTGCGCGCCCGCGCGCGGGCGCTGCAGCGGCGCGCGGCGCTCGAACACCTCATCGCCAGTCTCTCGCTCGGCTTCATCGACGCGCCGCCCCAGGAGGTCTCGGTCCGTATCGAGACGGCCCTGGGCGCGCTCGCGGACGAGATCGGCGCGGACCGCGCCTACTTCCTGCTCGCCGGCCGCGACCCGCTCCAGGTCTCATGGTGCCGCGCCGGCACGGCGCTGGCGGCGGGCTGGCCGGAGCGCGCGCTGGCGCTCGCCGGGAACCCGGTCCTCGGCGGGGGCGAACTCCTCGACCTCGTGCCAGAGCGGAGCCTGCCGGACGCGGCGGACCGGGCCGCGCTCGCGGCGGCGGGTCTGCGGGACTGGGCCTGCGTGGTGCGCAGGACGGGCGAGGCGGGCCTGCTGGGCTTCGATGCCGTACGGGCGCGCCTCACGCTGCCGCACGGCGAGCGCAGCCTGTTGCGCATGGCCTTCGACGTCTTCGCCAACGCGGTCGGGCGCGAGCGGCTGGAGCGCGACCGGGCGGAACTCGCCGGCCGGTTGCAGCAGGCCCGCCGGATGGAGACGGTGGGCGCGCTGACGAGCGGGATCGCGCACAACTTCAACAACATCGTCGGGGCGATCCTCGGCTACGCGGAGATGGCCGAGGCTCAGGTGGCGACGGGGGGCCGGGCGGCCTGGGCGATCGGGGAAATCCGGCGCGCGGGCGAGCGGGCACGCGACCTCGTCGATCAGATCCTCACCTTCGGCCGCCGCCGCGACGCGCGCCGCCGGCCGGTCCGGGTGGCGGTGCTGCTCGCCGAATGCGCCTCGCTGCTGCGGGCGTCCCTGACCGCGGACGTCGACCTCATCGTGCAGGACGTGCCCCCGGGCGCCACCGTCTCGGGCGAGGTGACGCAGTTGCAGCAGGTGGTGCTCAACCTCTGCAACAATGCCGCGCAGGCCATGGACAACGCGGGCCCGATCACGGTCGCCGTCGATCTGCGCGAGGTCGGCCGCCTGCCACCCGAGACCACCGACCGGCTGCCTCCGGGGCGCTATATCCGCATCGCCGTCGAGGATCGCGGCCGCGGCATGGACGAGGCGACGCGCGCCCGAGTCTTCGAGCCCTTCTTCACCACCCGCCCGGCGGGCAACGGCCTCGGACTCGCGACCGTGCGCGAGATCGTGCGCGAGCACGCCGGCGCGCTCGCCGTCTCGACCGAACCCGGCGCGGGGAGCCGCTTCGAGGTCTGGCTTCCCGCGATGGTCGGACCGGACGCGGACGACGGCGCGGCCGAGCCCGGGCTGCCCCTCGGGCAGGGCGAGACGCTCATGGTGATCAACCCGGATCCCGTCGCGCTGCTGCGGGACGAGGAGGTGCTGGCGGCCCTCGGCTACGAGCCGGTCGGGTTCAGCAGCGTCGAGCGGGCCATCGCCGCGCACGCGCAGGCGCCCGAGCGGTTCGCCGCCGCGCTGGTCGGACCGTCGGCGCGGGCCGAACCCGTGCTGCGCCTCCGCAACGGGCCGGGCCGCGGGCGTGCCCTGCCGGTCGTGCTCGCGGCCGGCTCGGCCGCCTCCATCGATGCCACAGCGCTGGCGCGCGCGGGTATCGCCGAGATCGTGCAGTGGCCCCTCGTCGCGACCGAGGTGGCGGCGACGCTCGCGCGCTGCCTCGCGCGGCGGTGAAGCGGCGCTCGCCGGCCTTGAGCCTTCCACCCGCCGGCGCGAGGCCGCCTTCTGCGTCCCGGCCTCGGTCAGGAACACCGCCCGCATCAGCAGCCCGTGCATACGCGGTCGATGATCCGCTGAGCCTTGAGGTGCTCGCGCACCACGTTGGCCGGGCGCGGGTCCCGCTCGTCCGGCGACGGGATGGAGCGGGCGAGCGAGCCGACGGTGGCGACGTCGCGGTGGGCGAGCCGCTGAACGGGCTCGGCCCGCGCCGCGCCCGTCCCCGACATGGTCAGGAGAAGGGTCCCGAGCATGGCGCGCGCACCGGCCGTGACGGCCGTCTTCCGATCGAGGGTCATGGTCGCATATCCCCGTTTGATGCAGCCTCAGGGATGGGCGGACGGCATGTCGGAGCGATTTCGAGCCGGCGGCGAACGGATTGCAGCGGACATTCGGCGGAAAACCGCAAACTAACGAGGATCTTCATTGCCGCCCGATCGCACGCGCACTGCGATCCATCCTCGCGCGACAGCCGCAGGAGCGAGAACGGCACCCGGTCCGAGGGGACCGGGTGCCGCTCAACTCGATCGAACGTGCCGAACTCTGGAGGGCGATCAGGCGGCGTCCGGCACCCGGCCGCGGGCGGACCCGGCCTGCTGCGACAGCAGCCGCAGGATCTCCGCTGTCGCGTCGTGGGCCGCGAACTCGGCGGCGAGGCGCCGCGCGTGAAGCCGGTGCCGGGGCGCGTCGAGCACGGTGCGCACGGCGCGCCGGATCGCCTCCGGCGCCGGGTTGTTCGTCCGAAGGTCGATGCCCGCGCCCGACCACGCGATGCGGGCGTTCACGTCCGCCTTGTCCTCGGTCAAGCCCGCGGCGACCAGGGGTACCCCGTGGCTCAGCGCCTGGTTGACGCTGCCGTAGCCGCCATTCGTCACCATGGCGTCGATCCGGGGCAGCACCCATTCGAAGGGCAGGTAGGCGGCGAGCCGCGCATTGGCGGGGATCGGCCCCGGAACGGCGTCGAGCCCGCGTCCGCCCGCCGTCACCACGGTCAGGATGTCGGGCTCGTCGGCGAGGGCCGCGAGGGTCGGGCCGACGAGGAGGCCGAAATCGTGGTTGGCCACGGTGCCCTGCGTGACGAGCACCACCTTCCGCCCGCCGTCGAGGTCGTCCGCCCAGGGCGGCAGCGGCGCTTGATCCGGGACGATCGGGAGCGCGCCGACGAACCTCACGGTGGGCGGCAGCACGAAGGGGAACTCGAAGCCCGGCACGGAGAGCTGCAGATAGGCGTCGGCGAGCCGCACCACCGAATCGAACAGAGTCGTCGACAGGGGCGGCAGCCCGAGTTCCGCCAGGACGCCGTTGAGCCGGCGCGAGACGGGCCCGTCGACGGCGGCGGCATGCTCCTGCGCGATCCGCTGGTACTCCGCCCGCTGTCCGGGGGTCCCCGCCGGATGGAGGCCGATGAAGGGGGGCGCCTTGTCCTCGCGCGAGCAGTGCAGGATGGAGGTGCCGCACAAGACGATCGCGGGCCGTTCCGCGCGCGGGCCGAGCAGCGCCGGCAGGACCCCGAAGAACATGTCGTCGCCGATCACCACCCCGGCCGGAAAGGCCCGGAGGGCGTCCCGCAGGCTGCGATGCTGATCGGGGACACGGTCGACGAAGACGCGTTCCATGGCGATGCGCAGCCAATCCGGTCCGGGCGGGGTGGTCGTCAGTTCGGGAGCGACGGTGAGGAGGTCGCGCCCGTCGAAATCCGCCTTCCCCGTGAGGGCCAGGAACCGTGCGCCGGCCGCCTCGATGCGGTCGCGAAAACCGGTGCCGGACAGCACCGCGACCTCGTGGCCCTGGTCGGCCAGCATGCGCGCGATGGCGAGCAGGGGATTGAGGTGGCCCGTCGCGGGCGTCGAACAGAGGAGGACCTTCATGCGCTCGTCCTTGTGATGGTCGGGAGCGGGCGCCGCTGCCTGCGGCGGTCCCAGGAGCGAGGCTGGAGGGCGCCCGTTACGGGGCGGCTGCGGATCGCGACGGTGAGGGTTACGGCTGCAATGCCGCCTGCTGCGGCCGGGGAGGACCGCCGGGTGGCGGGCGGCACGCCGGTCGAGGCGTCGGAATCCGGCAGGCGCCCGGTCGCCGCCGGGAGGAATGCGGGCCCGCGGCGCTACCACGCCACGCAAGGCATCGATCCGCCGGATGCCGCTGTGTCCCCGCAGCACCGGCATCGCGCCGGCCAGGCGCGGAACACGCCATGCGGGTCGGCCTCCAATTCCGCCTCTGATACGGTTTCCGGAAGATCACTTTCGGAAACCGTATCACGAGCCCGCGCGGCGCCTGAGCGAGGCCGGTTTCCGCATCGCGAAGCGATCATCCGGAAACCGTATGACAGGGTCGGGACGGTGATGCCCGCCCGGAGGGTCTCCTCGCTGCCGCGTCTCGCGCGGAAGCTCGGGGGCCGGCGCGACCGGATGATGTCCGGCGCGGCCGATCCCGGCTCGGCCGCGCCGCAGGCGCCAGGTCCCGCGCTCCAAGTCCCGCGCTCCAAGTCCCGCGCTCCAAGTCCCGCGCTCCAGGTCCCGCGCTCGTGACGTCATTCCTTAACGCACCTGAAATCGGCCCGTAATGCGGACCCTCCAAGAAGAGCCACGCCTCGCACAAGGAGATGCCCCATGGCTGAAAGCCGGCCGCACACGGATGATCTGTTCGAATTTCTGCTGAGGGAGCGCATCACGGATGCGGTGATCGGCTGCGTGGCCCGCAAGATCAGGACCGACGGGGAGTTGATTGCCCGCCTGAGGCGGTTCGAGCACCGGGCCCGCACGGAGCGGCTCAGCTCCCAGACCCTGCAGGTCATCTCCTCCGCCCGGCGCCTCCTCGGCGACGCACCGGACCCGCGCCACGGGGCCTTCGACGCCGCGGCGTCAGGGCCCACCTGATCGGAGAGATCCGGACCGGCCGGCCACTCCGACCTGCCCCAAATTCCCGGCATCGGGTGGCACGGACGGATCCGCCTTCCGTCCGCGCATATAGGCCTGCGGACTGCACCCCATCTCGGTGCGGAACGCGTACACGAAGGCGGAGGTCGAGCCGTAGCCGAGTTCCATCGCCGTCTGCGTGACCCCCAAGCCCCCGCCCATCAGCTCGATCGCCTTGAACAGCCGCAGGCGTCGCCGCCAGGAGCGCAGGCTCATGCCCAGCTCCGCCTCGAAGTGCCGGGCCAAGCTCCGCCCCGACAGGCCGAGTTCCCGGCCCCAGGCCTCGGGTCCGCGGCGATCGGCCGGCTCCGCGTAGAGGGCTTCGCAGAGGCCGACCAGGGCGCCCTCGCGCGGCCAGGGAAGCGCTCCCGGGAGCGGCTGGGCGCGCCGGAGCTGGTCGAGGATCAGGGCGGTGATGCGGTCGGCATAGCCGTCAGGATCCTCCCCGCCCTCGATCGCGGCGGCCTCGACGATGAGAGCCTGCAGCAGGGCCGAGACGCCGAACACGGTCGGGCGCTCCGGCAGGCCGCGACCGGCTTCGTCCGCGATCCAGAGGCTGCGGAACTCGGCCCCGAGCAGAGATCCGACCCGGTGCCGCTGCCCGGTCGGCAGCCACACGGCCTGCTCCGGCGAGATCACGAAGGAGCGCCCCGTCACGGCCACCGTCAGCACCCCGGAGATCGCGTAGACGACTTGGTTCCAGCGGTGCGCGTGCTCCGCGAAGGCGTGGCGCGCCGGGATGGACTGCACACGGACCGTCATCGGGTGCGGTGGTGCGAGGCCGGGCGGCGCCTCGATCGTTCCCCACGGCATGCCGGCCTCCAGTTTGGCTGGATTTCTACACAATATGGCATCTCATCGAAATACAGACAGCCGGCGCTCCGGTATGCACGGCCGGGTCCGACCCACCTGACGGCGGGGTGGGTTTCCACCCGTGGCCGATGCACGACTGAGCCCCGGAACCCGTCATGGCCCACCTCGACCGCCGCGGCCTGCCCCTCTCGACCACATCCGACTGGGCCGCCGAGCGCTACCGGGAGGGGGTCGATCTCCTCCTCTCGGCTTGGCCGGGCGCGGCGGAGGCCCTGGACGAGGCGGTGGCGGCCGATCCGGATTTCGCCCTCGCGCATGCGGCGCGGGCCCGCCTGCACGCGATCCGCGGCGAGGCCGCCGCGGCGCGCGCCCGCATCGAGACGGCGCACGGGATCGTCACCCGCAACGGCACCCCGCGCGAGCGGAGCCACGTGGCGGCCTTGGCCCTGGCCGTCACCGGGCAGTCCGCCAAGGCGCTCGACAGCGCGCTGGCCCATGCCGACACGTGGCCGCGTGACGTGCTGATCCTGTCGCTGCCCTTGGGCGCGTTCGGGCTGCTGGCGTTCTCCGGCATCGCCGATCACGACCAGGCCCGCGTCGACCTCTGCGAGCGCCATGCGGCCCATTTCGCCCCCGACGACTGGTGGTTCGCGACCTATCGGGGCTGGTGCCACGCCGAGAACGGCGCGGTGAAGGTCGGGCGCGACCTCGCGCAGCGGGGGTTCGAGCTGCGGCGCAACAACGCCAACGGGGCCCACGCCCTGTCGCACACCCTGTTCGAGGACGGCGCGGGCGAGGAGGCCGAGGCGCTGATCGCACACTGGCTGCCGGACTATGACCGCTCCGGCATCCTGCACGGCCATATCGCCTGGCACGCCGCGCTGTCCGCCCTGGAGCGCGACGACCCCGAACACGCCTTGAGGATCTACGCCGAGCACGTCCAGCCCTCGGTGACGGCAGGGTTGCCCATCAACGTCGTCTCGGACACGGTCTCGCTGCTCTGGCGCATGCAGGCCTACGGCTACGCGGTGCCGGCCAGGCTCTGGGACGAGGCCAAGGCCTATGCGAGCCCGTACTTCACCAAGGCCGGCTTCGCGTTCGCCGACGCGCATATGGGCCTGCTGGCGGCCGCGACCGGCGACAGGCCCGCGGCGGCGGCGCGCATCGACGCCCTGACCGACCTCGTGGCGGCCGGCACCCTCGCGGCCGGGCCGGTCGTGCCCGCGATCTGTCGGGCCGTGCTGGCGTTCGCGGACGAGGATTACTCAGGGTGCGTGCGCATCCTGGAGCCGGTCACGGCAGAGGTGCCGCGGATCGGCGGCAGCGGCGCCCAGCGCGAGATCATCGAGGACACGCTGCTCGTCGCGCTGATGCGCAGCGGCGAGGCCGCCAAGGCCCGTGCCCTGCTCGACCGCCGCCTGCACCGCCGCCCGTCCCCGCGCGACAGGCGCTGGCACACCCTCCTCACGGCCTGAGAGATCCCATGTCCCACGCCGCAGCCGGCCCGGCACCCGGGCTCGCGCCCGCTCTCCCTGCGCGGTCCGGGACGGGCAACGTCCTCCGGCTGGCCGTCGCCCAGGCGCTTGCCGGCGCGAATGCGACGGTCGTCTACGCAACCGGTGCGATCGTCGGCAGCATGCTGGCGCCGAGCCCCGTTCTGGCGACGCTGCCGATCTCGATCTTCGTGGTCGGCATGGCCGCCTTCACCTTGCCGGCCGGCGCCATCGCCCGCCGCCATGGCCGTCGCGCCGTGTTCCTGGCCGGGACGGCCTGCGGCGTGCTCGTCGGCCTGCTGTCCGCCTTCGCCATCGTGCTGGGCTCGTTCTGGCTGTTCAGCGTCGGCACCTTCTTCGGCGGCGCCTACGCCGCGGTGGTCCTCTCGTTCCGGTTCGCCGCCGCCGACTGCGTCGCGCCGGAGCGACGCCCGCGGGCGCTGTCGGCCGTCATGGCCGGCGGGGTCTTCGCCGGGGTCATCGGCCCGCAGCTCGTCACCCACACCATGAACCTGTGGCCGCCTCACCTGTTCGCGGCCACGTACCTGGCGCAAGCCGCCGTCGCCGCCGTCTCGGCCCTCGTCCTGCTCGGCGTGCGGCTGCCGATGCCGACGGCGCAGGAGCTGGCCGGCGGCCGTCCGCTCGGCGTCATCGCGGGCCAACCCCGGTTCATCACGGCGGTGATCTGCGGAGTGGTGTCCTACCTGCTGATGAACTTCCTCATGACGTCGGCGCCGTTGGCGATGCACCTGTGCGGCCTGTCGCAGGAGGACGCCAATCTCGGCCTGCAATGGCACGTGATCGCCATGTACGGGCCGAGCTTCTTCACGGGGCGCCTGATCACGCGCTTCGGCGCGCCGCGCGTGGTCGCGGCCGGCTTGGCGCTGACCGCGGCCGCGGCCGCCGTCGGCTTGGCCGGCGTGGACGTCGCGCATTTCTGGATCACGCTGATCCTGCTCGGCGTGGGCTGGAACTTCGGTTTCGTGGGCGCCTCCGCGCTGGTGTTGGAGTGCCACCGTCCCGAGGAGAGGGCCCGCGTGCAATCGCTCAACGACTTCGTGGTGTTCGGCACGATGGCGGTGGGCTCGTTCTCGTCGGGCGGTCTCCTGTCGCGCTACGGCTGGGACGTGGTCCTCTGGATCTCGTTCCTGCCCGTCCTGGTCGCGGGCGGCGCGCTGGTCTGGGCCGCTCTGCGCATCTCCGGCCTCCGCCCGGCCACCGACATCGCGGGCCGGCCGAGCGCGCCGCGATGAAGTGGTACGCGCCAGTTCTGACCCTGGAACACATCGCATGATGTCTTGAAATGTCGCGATCCGGCGTAGGATGGCATCATCGTCTCGGCCTTGTCCGCCAAGATGTCGGTCGAGAGGCAGGTGCGTCCAGCAGGAGCGGTGCGTCACCACCCGGCTCTCAGCATCCTTCGCCGAAGTGATCACGGGTTCGGCGAAGAACGATGCGAAACCGATGATCTCGGCAGAATTGCGCCATGCGGTTCCGCTGAGAGAGACCGAGCCGGGATGTCGCTCGAACCGGGCCTGCAGCACCGGAGAAGGAGGACCTGGCATGAAGGTTCTTGCGATCCATCCGAGCGGCCTGATGTTCACCAAGGTCTTCCTGCGGCTCGAGCCCCTGGGTCTCGAGATCGTTGCCGGGAAGGCGCGCGAGGCCGGGCACGAGGTCAGGCTCATCGACCTTCAGGTCGAGAGCCACGCTGATTTCCACCGTCTCGTGCGGTCCTTCCAACCCGACGTTCTCGCCTTCTCGTGCAACTACCTCGCCAATGTTCCCGAGGTGATCGATCTCGCCAAGGCCGCCAAGGCGGCGCTGCCGCGGTCCTACGTCTTCGTCGGCGGCCACAGCGCCTCCTTCACCGCGCAGGAATTCCTGGAGCACGGCGAGGGCGCGATCGACTGCGTGCTCAGGGGCGAGGGCGAGGCCGTGCTGCCAGCCTTCCTGGAGGCCGTCGCGTCCGACCGCGAGGCGGTCACCAGCGTGCCGGGCGCCGTGACCCTCGATGGCGAGGGGCCGCCGCCCCGCTTCGTCACGTCGCTCGACGAGTCCCGCCCGGCGCGCGATCTGCTGCGGCATCGGCGCAAGTACTTCATCGGGGTCCTCGACCCCTGCGCCTCGGTCGAGTTCGCCCGTGGCTGCCCCTGGGATTGCACCTTCTGCTCCGCCTGGACCTTCTACGGCCGCTCCTACCGGGCCATGTCGGTGGAGCGCGCCGTCGAGGAGGTCGCCGGCATCCGGGAGCCCGGCATCTTCCTGGTCGACGACGTCGCCTTCGTGCACGAGGCGCACGGGCTCGCCATCGGCGAGGGCTTGGCCCGGCGCGGCATCAAGAAGGAATACTACCTGGAGACCCGCGGCGACGTGCTCCTGCGCAACAGGGACGTCTTCCGGTTCTGGAGCCGCAACGGCCTCAAGTACATGTTCATCGGCCTGGAGGCGGTGGACGAGGAGGGCCTGAAGAAGTTCCGCAAGCGCATCGCGATGGACAGGAACTTCGAGGCGCTGGAATTCGCCCGCTCGCTCGGGATCATGGTGGCGATCAACCTGATCGCCGACCCGGACTGGGACCGCGAGCGGTTCGCGACGATCCGGCAGTGGTGCCTGGAGATCCCCGAGATCGTCAACATCAGCGTCAACACGCCCTATCCGGGGACCGAGATTTGGCGCACCGAGACCCGCCCGTTGCAGAGCCTCGACTACCGGCTCTACGACATCCAGCACGCGGTGCTGCCGACCAAGCTGCCGCTGCCGGAGTTCTACGCCGAACTCGTCAAGACACAGAGAGCGCTCTATCGCAGGCATGTCGGCTGGCGGGCACTCGTCACGCATGCGGGGATCGGGATGCGCAACCTGATGCGTGGCCAGACGAACTACGTGCGCATGCTGTGGAACTTCGACAGCGTGTACGACCCGCGCCTGCAACTCGCCGACCACAGCCGGGAGGCGCGCTACCTCATGGCGCCGCCCCCGGCGCAGCGGGCGGAGAAGGTCGACCCGAGGGCCCTCTACGTCCACCCGCCGCAGGGCCGCAGGGGGCGGGCGTCCCTCGACGAGGCCGGTGAGCGCTTCGTCGACAACACGCGCATGGGCACGGCAAGGACGTGACCCTCCTCGCCCGAAACCCGCGTCCTTGGAGCAGCGCCCGATCACGGTGCGATCGGGCGCTGCTCTCGGTCACTGATTTTGCCGCATTGTCTGCAACGAACCGGCACCGCCGCGACCGCGTCGCCGAAATCCGTGACTCAGGTCGGCGTAGCGGTCGCTCGGGCGCGGATCGACCGACAGCCTCGGATGGCGCTCGCGGAGGACGTCGAGGGCTTGCCGCCCGTCCTCCGCGCTCGCGTCCGACCGTCACTTCGCTATCGCAGACCTGGCGGCCTGAATCTTCGCCTTGACCGCTTCAAGGTTGAAGCTCGCGCCCTTCTGCATCGGCGGGAACTCGACGGCGGTCATGGCGAGCTTCTCCACCTCCTGCTGGACGAAGACGAAGCGCCAGAACTCGTACAGGAACCAGCTCATGTAGTTCTGCGCTCCGGCCTTGGTCCCGTTGTCGGGCCAGCCGGTCCGCTCGAAGGGGTCGAGCCGCAGATTGGTGATGTAGGGCACGTCAGGCTTCGTCTTGTCGCCCAACCATCCGTCGGGCTGATCGATGAAGCGGTACTTGTAGTCGCCGATCCGCACGGCTCCCAGTTCGCTCTCGCCGAAGTACCAGACTTCGTTGCGCTTCGACGGACCCTTGCCGGTGATCAGGTCCAGTTGATTATAGCCGTCCAAGTGGACCTTGTAGGTCCGATCGCCGATCTGCTTGCCCTTCTTCAGCTCCTCGGCGATGTTCGGGTTGCCTGCGGCCGCCACGAGCGTCGCGAACCAGTCGAGGCCGGAGATGACGCCGTTCTCGACCTTTCCGGCCGGCACCTTGCCCGGCCAGCGGATCATCGCCGGCGCGCGGAAGCCACCCTCCATGACCGTGCCCTTGGACTGCGCGAACGGTGTCTGCCCGCCGTCCGGCCAAGTGAAGACCTCCGTACCGTTGTCCGTCGTGAAGACGACGATGGTGTTGTTGTCGATCCCCAAATCCGTCAATTTCTTCATCATCGCGCCGACGACGTCGTCGAGCTGCGCCATGCCGGCTTCCTGGATGCTCCAGCCGTTCTGAGAGTTGCGCATGCCCTGGTACTTCGGCGACAGGTGCGTGGTGACGTGCATGCGGGTCGGGTTGAGCCAGACGAAGAACGGCTTGCCGTCGGCCTTGGCCTTGTCGATGAACCCGAGCGCCAGGTCGCGGATCTCCTCGTCCACGGTTTCCATCCGCTTCGGGTAGAGGGTGCCGGCATCCTCGATCCGCTGCTTGCCGACCCTGCCCCAGCGCGGGTCTTCGGTGGGATCGTCGACGCTCGTCGCCCACGAATGAACCATGTTGCGCGGGCCGACCCGGCTCAGCAGCTCCTGCGGATAGGCGGGATGGGCCGGGTCCTCCATCGCGTCGAGGTGGTAGAGATAGCCGAAGAACTCGTCGAAGCCGTGTACCGTCGGCAGGAACTCGTTCTTGTCGCCCAGGTGGTTCTTGCCGAACTGGCCCGTGGCGTAGCCCATGCCCTTCAGCGCGGTGGCGATGGTCACGGCCTCCGCCGGAATGCCGATCGGGGCGCCGGCTTGGCCGACCGTCGTCATGCCGGTCCGGATCGGCAGCTCGCCGGTGATGAAGGCCGCCCGCCCCGCCGTGCAGCTCGCCTCCGCGTAGTAGTCGGTGAACAGCATGCCCTCGGCGGCGAGCCGGTCGAGATGGGGCGTCCGTCCGGCCATCATGCCGCGATGGTAGGCGCCGATGTTCCAGATGCCGATGTCGTCGCCCATGATGACGAGGATGTTCGGTTGCCCGGCGGCCGGTTGCTGCTGGGGTTGTGGCTGGGCCTGCGTGTCCGTGGTGCTGGCGGCCGAGACCAACGCGGCCGCCGCGAGGGCCGACGACCCGGTGAGAAGAATGTTGCGGCGGCTGAGAGCGTGCCCCTCGCCGGAGGCCCCCTGGTTCACCTCGTGCGTGTCGCTACTCATGGCTGAATCCTCTCCCTGATGAGGGCCCGGAAGCCCCCGTGGCTCATGGACGTGTCGGTGGGGTGAGGGTGACGGGCCAGTCGCGCCGGCCGTCGTTCGGCGCGCGGAAGTGCTGCGGATCGGCCGGCGTCACGGTATCAGCGCCCCGACACCATGCTTGACCCCATGTGACACACCAGCGGAATTTTCCGTGCCAATTCCCAAGCTGATGGAGGCGGTCATGGCCGCATCGGCGAAGAAAATTAAAGAATGATAGGCAACGGGCGCGCAACTGGACCAGCTTGGCCATTGCAAATTAAACCAGGTTGTGGAATCCTGAAGCATCCTCATAGGTTTTGGAGGCGCAGCCGTGCCTGGAACTTGGCGGACGATTGGCTTCGCAGCTGCCTGCGCCACGGGACTACTGGCCACGCCGGGCGCTCAGGCCGCCGAGTCGGCCCAGGGCGTTTACGTGCTCGGCAATCGTGGTCCGCTCGCAGGCGTGACGCCGCCGCCCGGCTTCTACTTCGAGAGCGAAACCTACTACTATTCGGGCAATCTCGGCGGAGGGCGCGCCTTCCAGAGCGGCGGCGTCGTCGCCGCGAACGTCAAGCTCGACATGAGCGCGAACTTCGCGACGCCGATCTGGGTCACGCCGGTCGAGGTTTTGGGCGGAAACCTTGGCTTCTCCGTAACCATCCCGTTCGGCACGCCCAACGTGAGCGCCGGCACGGTCCTGTTCTCCCCGCGCATCGACCGCATCATCGCCGGGCACGAGCGGGACGCCAACTTCAACGTCGGCGACATCTATCTCTCCTCGTTCGTCGGCTGGCACTCCGGCAACTTCCACTGGAGCTTCACGCTCCTCGGCGTCGTGCCGTCCGGCTCCTACGAGACCGGCCAGCTGTCCAACATCTCGCTCAATCGCCCGGCGCTCGATTTCAGCGGCGCGCTCACCTACCTCGATCCCGTCCTGGGCTACGAGCTCTCGGTTGTGCCGGGCGTCACCTTCAACTGGATCAACCCGGCGACCCAATACCTCACCGGCACCGAGTTCCATCTGGAATGGTCGGCCTCGAAGTATCTGACCAAGGAATTGTCGGTCGGTCTCGTCGGCTATTATTACAACCAGCTCACCGGCGACAGCGGCTCCGGCGACCGGATCGGCCCGTTCAAGGGGCGCACGACGTCTCTTGGCGGACAGATCGGCTACACGTTCAAGCTGGGCGAGATCCCGGTTTCCACCAACGTCCGGTTCTTCCGCGAGTTCGACGTCAAGAATCGCTTCGCCGGGACGGCCACTTACCTGACGATCTCGGCGCCGCTCTGGGTCGCGCCGCCGAAGCCGGTGGCCGAAGCCAAGCCGGTTGCGGCGAAGTTTTGATGCCGGATGCGGGGCGCCTTGCTCCGCCGGCGACGGGGCGAGCCGGGATCTCGCGCGAATCGGCGCGCCCAGCCGCCAGGAACATCCGGCGGCTTCCCGGGGTTGAGAGCGCAAACCTGGACCTGCCCGTCTACGTCGTTCCGATGTTCCGCAGCTCCAGCTGCGGAAGATGGGGATGTGCATGGTCGTACCATGGCAGGTCCGGAGAAGGCTGTGCGTCCTCGGCCTGGCGCTGATCCCGCCCATCGCCGGCCTCGGCCCACCTGCCGCCGCTCGTGCCGATACCCAGGAGCAGACTGGCTCCTGCGTCGATCCTTCGCTGGCCACCCGGGCCGTCGTCAGCGTCTCCCGGTACTTCACCGAGCCTCTGCACGAGGCAGGCGGGGATGTCGTCGGGGAGCAGGCGACGGCATGGTTCTACACCTCGCCCCGGCTGCTGGTGACCGCCGCGCACTTCGCGAACGATCTCCCCGATGGGGCTTGGCAGGAGGTCGAGTTGCGTCAGGCCGGCCGCGAGGGGGAGCCGGAGACTGCGACGCGGGTCCGGCTCCGGGTGGCCGTCAAGGGCAAGATCTCCGAAGGTCCCAGGCGCGGGCCGGGCCCCACCGGCTTGGCGAACGACGTGGCCATCATGGAACTGGACGACCCCTTCCCGAATGCGGCCGTGCTCGACGTGCAATTGACGATCCCGGCACAGAACGCATCCGTCCTGATCTTGGGCTACGCGGACGGACGGATGCAGGCTGCGCGCGGCGTCGTGCGCCGGGCCGGCGAGGCCGCGGGTCGCTATGCCGGCTTGGCTCTCATTGAGGTCCAGGGGTCCAACCGCCTCCTTCTCAACGGAGGCGCCTCCGGGGCACCGGTGCTCGACTGCGCCAAAGGGGCGGTGGTCGCGGTGCTCAACGGCCTCCTGACAAGCCCCTCCCTGCCGTTCCTGCCGCCGCAACACGCCGTGATCCCGACGCCCTGGGGCAGCCCGACGAACACGGCTGTCCCGGCCGCGACCTTGGCCGCCATCCGGAACTGCATCCCGTAGGACGAGGCGCGGCGCGGCTCGCCCCCGGCTTCCTCGACCGTGAGCCGGCCCGGCGCCCGGCAGCCAGCAAGCTCAGCGCCACGTACACACGCGGCGCCCCCTGCGCCACCAGCACACCCGGCGGCGACGGCGGCGGCGACGGGGCGGCACGACCACGACCTGCGCCTGCTCAATCAAGCCGTCGTCGGGTTGCGAAGGCCATGCGCCGGCAGCCGGTGGCGGCAGGGCCCGTGCGGCATCGGGGAGGACGACACAGCCCAGCACCCCTGCCGCTGCGTAGCAGGCCGATCCTCGAAACAGAGCGCGACGGTTCATCGCTGGCATCTCGACGCTCCTGTCTGGCGATGGCGGAACGGCACGGGCAGGACGCGATCCTGCGTCTCGCGACCTATGCCGGCGCGGGGGCGGCCGGGGCCGCCACGGGCGTGGCGGCCGTGGCGCATGCGGCGAGCGCCTCGCGAAGAGCGGCCTCCTTGGTCTCGTCGAAGGACGTGCGCATGACCGTACCACCGACGCCACGCAGGTCGGCGAGCACTTTGTCGGTGGTCATCCGCCGCACGAGGAGGAACAGACCGGCCGTGCCGGGCTGCAGGGCGCCCGCCGCGTCCTTCATGAACTGATCGTTGATGCCGACATCCGTCAATCGACCCGCGAGCGCGCCGGAGGCGGCTCCGACTGCCGTGCCCAGCAGCGGCATAAGGAAGATGAACCCGATGAGTGTGCCCCACAGGCCGCCGGATGCCGCCCCGGCCGCGGTCATGTTCATCATCTGATTGAGCTTGATCTGACCGTCCGCCGTTTTGACGGCGACCACGGCATCGCCCAATTCGATGAGATATTCCCGCTGAAGCGCCAGGATCTGACGCCGGACCTGTTCCGCCTTGTCTTCGGACGGAAACGCGATGAAGACGAGATCACTCATCGTCTCTCTCCCCGTTGGCCGGGACCGGACGAGCTTGCCGATGGCCCCGGAACACGACCGTGGGACGGCAACCGAGGTGCCGCCGTCCCAAGATCCGCGCCAAGATCCGCGCACCAAAGATCCGCGCAGTCAGGTGACGTATCCGGGGTTCGGCGACGACGCGCGAACATCGCACGAAGCCGCCGGCCTCAATGAGGATTCTTCTTGCTCCTCATGATGGTGGCGCAGCGTATTCGCGAAAGAATGGCGGCGTCAAGCCTCGGGATATACCGTGTCATCTGCCTCGCCTGCATCGATCATGCTCGGGATTTTCCCGATCGTCAGATCGGGAAAATCCCTATCGCACCGTGAGGAAATTCCCTGCTTGACGCTCGGCTCAGGGGAGACACTCTAGCGGCCCTCGTATGGGAATCGACGCAGGCGGCAAGTCAGCCGATGCCGTCGAAGATGCCCGGTCGATCGGGACGAACGGGCAGCGCAGGAGCCGATCGCGATCGGGCGCGGCACGGCATGTCCGTGTCAGATCGGCTGCCTCCCGCCGGACTCGCATGACGGAGGCGCTCATGAGCACGCTCGATGTGGTCTCCGCGTCGAACGCTCCCCTCTACGTCTCGACGGGGCATCTGCCGCCCTCCGATGCGATGCGTGCGCTCATCCTGGAAGCCCATGACCGCTACAGGTCGAACGAGGATGGGGAAATCTCCCAGGTATACCCGGCCCTGTCCCGGGTTCGGGGTGATCTCTTCGGCATCTGCGTGGCCGGGACGGACGGTGAATTGTACGCCGTCGGCGACACGGCCCACGAATTCTCGATCATGAGCGTCTCGAAGCCATTCGTGTTCGCGCTGGTCTGCGACGCGTTGGGGGCGATCGCTGCGCGGCGGCAGCTCGGCGTGAATGCCACCGGCCTGCCGTTCAACTCGCTCGGTGCGGTCGAGGGGGGACGGCCGCACCAATCCCATGGTGAATGCGGGCGCCATCGCGACCACCGCGCTCGTGCCGGGAGCCGACGCCGCCGAGAAATGGGCCGCCATCCAGGACGGCCTGTCGCGGTTCGCGGGCCGGCGTCTTCACCTCGACGAGGAGGTCTACGCCTCCGCCTGCGAGACGAACTTCCGCAACCGCGGCATCGCCCACCTCCTGCGCAGCCTCGGCAGGATCGCGGGCGATCCGACCGAGGTGACCGATCTCTACACGCGCCAATGCTCCCTGAACGTCACCGCGCAGGATCTCGCGGTGATGGGGGCGACGCTCGCCGATGGCGGCGTGAATCCGGTCACCCGCCAGCGGGTCGTCGATGCGGAGACCTGCCACTTCGTCCTCGTCGTGATGGCCACGGCTGGCCTCTACGAGACGTCCGGGGACTGGCTCTACGAGATCGGGCTGCCCGGGAAGAGCGGCATCGGCGGCGGCATCGTCACCGTATCCCCGGGAAAGGGCGGCCTCGGGACCTTCGCGCCGCGCCTCGACCGCGCCGGCAACAGCGTGAAGGGCCAGCTCGTCGCCCGGCACCTGTCCCGGCGGCTCGGCATGGATCTGTTCGTCTCGAAGCCCGAGGCGTGATCGCCGCCCGGGAGGCTGCCGAATCAGGAGGGCTGGGATCATGCTCCGACAAGCGGCTCCGGGCTCCGTGTCCGCCTCTGGCGCGGAGCCACACGCGTCGTGGGTGCCGATGATCACCATCGCGTTCGGCCAGATGCTGATGTCGTTCAACGTCGCATCCCTGCCGGTGGCGCTGGGCGGCATGGTGAAGAGCTTCAACGTCCCGCCGACGACGGTCGCCACCGCCATCGTCATGTACTCGATGGCGGTCGCCGGCCTCGTGATGCTGGGCGCCAAGCTGAACCAGCGCTACGGGGCGCCGCGGGTCTTTCGCGCCGTGGTGGTCGTGTTCGGCCTCGCCCAGGTTCTCATGACGTTCAGCCCCACCGCCACCCTGATGATCACCGCGCAGGGGATCAGCGGCATGGCGGGGGCGGCGCTGGTTCCGTCCCTGGTCGCGCTCATCGCCAACGAGTACCGCGGCAGGCAGCAGGCGACGGCCCTCGGCGCGCTCGGCTCCGCCCGGGCCGCGGCCGGTGTGGCGGCCTTCCTGATCGGCGGCATCCTCGGCACCTATATCGGCTGGCGCCCGGTCTTCGGGATCCTGATCGTCCTGTCCGCCATCGTCGTCCTCCTCAGCTTCCGTCTCAATCCGGAGCGGGGCCGGCCGGACGTGGCCATCGACACGGTCGGGGTGGTGCTCGCCGCGGTGGCCGTTCTCCTCCTCAGCTTCGGGTTCAACAATCTCAACCGCTGGGGTCTGGGCCTCGCCCTTCCAGGCGCGCCCTTCACCCTTCTCGGCCTGTCGCCGGCGCCGGTCATGATCGTGCTGGGGCTGGCCTTCGGCCAGATCTTCCTGTCGTGGACGCATCGGCGCCAGGAGGCGGGGCGGACGCCCCTGCTGGCGCTTCAAGTGATCGATTCACCGCAGGAGCGCGCCGCGGTCTACGCCATGTTCTCGGTCGTGGCCCTCGAAGCGGCCCTCAATTTCTCGGTCCCGCTCTACATCCAGATCGTGCAGGGCCGCACGCCGCTCGCCACGGCCATCGCGATGCTGCCGTTCAACTTGTCGGTGTTCTTCGCGGCCCTGCTGATCACCCGCCTGTACGACCGGTTCACGCCGCGCCAGATCGGCCGCGCCGGCTTCATTCTGTGCAGCGTCGCGCTGCTGTGGCTCGCCTTCGTGGTGTTCAACGACTGGAGCGAGCTTCCGGTGCTGATCGGCCTCGTCCTGTTCGGCATCGGGCAAGGGTCGCTCGTCACGCTCGTCTTCAACGTGCTCGTGACGGCTTCGCCCAAGGAACTGGCCGGCGACGTCGGATCCCTGCGGGGAACGACCAACAATCTCGCCGCAGCGGTGGGCACCGCCGTGGCGGGGGCGCTGCTCGTCGGGCTTCTCAGCACCGCCGTCCTGCGCAGCCTCGCGGAGCACCCGACGCTCCCGCCCGCGCTCCAGTCGCAGGTCGATCTCGACAACATCACCTTCGTGAGCAACGACCGGCTGCGCGGCGTCATGGCCGCCACGACCGCGACCCCGGAACAGGTCGACGAGGCGGTCCGGGTCAACACGGAGGCGCGCCTGCGGGCGCTGAAGATCGGCTTCCTGATCATGGCGGCGCTGTCGCTCCTGTCGATCATTCCGGCTGGCCGCCTGCCTCCCTACAGGCCCGGCGAGATCCCCGGCAGCGAGCCCGAGCGCGCGGCCGGGACGGAGCCCGCCCCGGCGGAATCCCCGACCGGCGCGATCGCCAACCCGGCCTGACGTCGGCGCGAGCCTGCACCCGTCCGCGCCACCGGCGCTCCCCATCCCGGGCGGGATGGGGAGCCGGGACGACGAACCTGTTCTGAATGGGGTTGGGAAGGGCCATGCTCGTGCAACGCCACCGGCTCCCGGCGCCGGCCGCCGCGGCGCTGCTGCTGCTCAGCGGGTGCAACGACCCCGCCCCCCCGGCGACCGGCGAGATCAGGCCGGTCCGGGTCGTGACGGTGGACCAGCGGAACGACGGCGAGGACGTGTCCCTGACCGGCACCGTCCAGCCGCAGGTGGAGGTCAACCTCGCCTTCCGCATCGACGGGCGGATGATCGAACGCCGCGTCTCGGTGGGCGACGGGGTCACGGCCGGCCAGATCGTGGCCCGCCTCGATCCCGAGAACGAGCGGAACGCGGTCCGGGCCGCCCAGGCTGCCGTCGTGGCGGCCACGGGCCAGTCCGACGAGGCCCGGAACAACTATGAGCGGCAGCGCGAGTTGCTCGCGGGCGGCTGGACGACGCGCGTCCGCTACGATCAGGCGCTTCAGCTTCAGAACACCACGCGCGCCCAGCTCGACGCCGCCGAGGCACAGCTCCGCATCGCGGAGGAGCGCGCCGGCGACACCGAACTCAGGGCCGACGCGCCGGGGACGGTGACGCAGCGCGGGGCCGAGCAGGGCGAGATCGTCCGCGCGGGCCAGATGATCGTGCAGATCGCCCGGCAGGACGGGAAGGACGCCGTGTTCGACGTGCCGGCCTCGATCAAGGACCGGGCGCCGGCCGATCCCGCGATCACGGTGGCCCTGACGATGGACGCGGCGGTCACGGCCCGCGGCCGTGTGCGGGAGATCGCGCCGCGGGCGGATCCGGTCACGGGAACATTCCAGGTGCGGGTCGGGCTGACCGATCCGCCGCCGCAGATGCGGCTCGGCGCGGCCGTGACCGGCCGGATGCGGATCGGCCGCGACGGCGGGCTGGAGATCCCCGCATCGGCGCTCCTGTCGGAGGGGGAGCACCCGGCCGTCTGGATCGTGGATCCGGCCACCATGACGGTCGGCCTGCGCACCGTCGAGCTCGCCCGCTTCGACCAGTCCCGCGCCCTCGTCGCCCGCGGCCTTGCACCGGGCGATGTCGTCGTGACCGCCGGGGTCCACGCGCTGCGGCCCGGCCAGAAGGTGCGCCTCCTCGGAGCGGCGTCATGATCGGCCCCAACCTCGCGGAGTGGTCGGTCCGGCGCCCCTCGATCGTGATCTACCTGATGCTCGCCTCGATCCTCGCCGGCGTCGTCACCTATGCGCGCCTCGGCCGGTCCGAGGACCCGGCCTTCACCTTCCGCACGATGATCGTCCAGGCCGCCTGGCCGGGCGCCACGATCGAGGACACGCTGCGGCAGGTCACCGAGCGGATCGAGCGCGCCGTCCAGGAGACCCCGCATCTCGATACCGTGCGCAGCTTCACCCGGCCCGGCGTGGCGACGATCTTCGTCGACCTGAAGGGCTCCACCCCGCCCGGGCGGGTTCCGGACCTCTGGTATCAGGTCCGCAAGCGCGTCGGCGACATCCGCCACACCCTGCCGGCCGGCCTCGTCGGGCCGGGCTTCAACGACGATTTCGGCGATACCTACGGCATCATCTACGGGTTCACGGCCGACGGTTTCACCCATCGCGAGCTGCGCGACACCGTCGAGGACATCCGCTCGCGTCTCCTCCTGGTCGAGGACGTCTCGAAGATCGAGGTGCTCGGCGCGCAGGACGAGCGGATCTTCCTGGAGTTCTCGACCGAGCGCCTCGCCGCCCTCGGGCTCGACTACCCGTCGCTCATCGCCATGCTGCGGGCCCAGAACGTCGTGCGCCCGGCCGGAACCATCGAGACGGGCAAGGAGCAGCTCTCCGTCCGGGTTTCGGGGGCGTTCGAGACGGTCGGGGATGTCGAGGCCGTCAACCTCGTGGCCGGCGGGCGGATGATCCGCCTCACCGATGTCGCGCAGGTGCGGCGCAGCTACGCCGATCCCCCGCAGCCGCTCTTCCGGGTCAACGGACAGCCCGCGATCGGCCTCGCGATCGCGATGCGGGATGCCGGAGACATCCTCGCCCTCAAGCGCGGGCTCGGGCGCGAGATGCGGGAGATCTCCGCCGGGCTGCCGGTCGGGATCGAGCCGGTCCTGGTCGCCGATCAGGCCCGGACGGTCAGCACGGCGATCGGCGAATTCACGACCTCGCTGTGGCAATCGATCCTGATCATCATCGTGGTCAGCTTCATCAGCCTCGGCCTCGGGCCGGGCGCCGTCGTCGCCTGCTCGATCCCGCTCACCCTCGCGATCGTGTTCCCCCTGATGGCGTGGGCCGGGATCGACCTGCACCGCGTCTCCCTGGGAGCCCTCATCATCGCGCTGACGCTGCTCGTCGACGATGCGATGACCACGGTGGATTCCATGCTGCGGCGCCTCGCGGCGGGGGATTCCTCCCACGACGCCGCGACCTACGCCTACCGCACGCTCGCCACGCCGATGCTCGCCGGGACGCTCGTCACCATCGCGGGCTTCGTTCCGATCGGGTTCGCGAGGAGCACGGCGGGCGAGTACACCTTCTCCATCTTCGCCGTCGTGGCGATCGCCCAGGTCGTGTCGTGGTTCGTGGCGGTGATCTTCGCGCCGCTGATCGGGGTCGCGATCGTGCGGGCGCCGCGGCAGCCGGCGGATGCGGAGCCCGGGCGGCTCGCGCGCCTCTACGTCGCGTTCCTGCGGGCCGCCATGCGGCGGCGCTGGCTGACGATCGCCGTCACGCTCGCGGCCTTCGCGGCGGCGGTCGTGGCGGTCCGCTTCGTGCCCCAGCAGTTCTTCCCGGCCTCCGACCGGACCGAACTCGTCGTCGATCTCACGCTGCCCCAGGGAGCGTCCATCCACGCGAGCGACGATGCCGCCAAGCGCCTCGACCGGTTCCTCAAGGATCGCCCGGAGGACGTGGCGCGCTGGAGCACCTATGTGGGCCGCGGCGCGATCCGCTTCTACCTGCCGCTCAACGTCCAGCTCCCGAACGACTTCTTCGCGCAGGCCGTCATCGTCGCGCGCGACGTGCCGGCGCGGGACCGCTTGCGGGAGCGGCTCCAAGCCTTCCTGGCGGAGGAGCTGCCCGAGGTGGTCGCACGGGTCTACCCGCTCGAACTCGGCCCGCCGGTCGGCTGGCCGATCCAGTACCGCGTCACCGGCCCGGACATCACGACGGTCCGCTCCATCGCCGTGCGGGTCGCGCAGGCGGTCGCGGGCCATCCGGGGGTGCGAAACGTCAATTTCGACTGGATGGAGCCGCGCCGCCAGTTCCGGATCGAGGTCGATCAGGATCAGGCCCGCCTGCTCGGGCTGAGTTCGGAGAGCCTCGCGGCGACGCTGAACGCGGCGGTGGCCGGCGCGGTGATCACGCAGGTCCGGGACGACATCTACCTCGTGGACGTGGTGGCGCGCGCGACGGGGGAGGAGCGTGCCTCCGTGGCATCGCTGCAGGGTCTGCAGGTGCCCCTGCCCGGCGGCCGGACCGTGGCGCTCAGTCAGTTCGCGCGGTTCGGCTACGCGCAGGAGATGCCGCTCGTCTGGCGCCGCAACCGGCTGCCGACCCTGACGGTGCGGGCCGACGTCGCTCCGGGCGTCCTGGCGGAGGCGGCGGTGTCCGACCTCGCGCCGGTCATGCAGGGGGTGAGCGCCGGTCTCCGCGCGCCCTATCGCCTGGAGACCGGCGGGATCGCCGAGGAGAGCGCGCGGTCGCGGGCCTCGGTCCTGGCCGTGGTGCCCGTCATGCTGCTCATGACGCTGACCATCCTGATGTTCCAGCTCGGCAGCTTCGCGCGCACCGTCCTGGTCCTCGCGGTCGTCCCCCTCAGCGTGATCGGCGTGGTGCTGGCCCTGCTGGTGTTCCGCCAGCCGCTCGGCTTCGTCGCCATCCTGGGAATCCTGTCGCTGATCGGCATGGTCGCCCGCAACGCGGTGATCCTGCTCACCCAGATCGAGGCCTGCCGGGCGGAGGGCGACGCCGTCTGGACCGCGGTCGTCAATGCGAGCCTGTCGCGGGCCCGGCCCATCCTCCTCACGGCCGGCTCCACCGTGCTGGGCATGCTCCCGATCGCCCCCACGGTGTTCTGGGGGCCGATGGCGATCGCCGTGATGGGCGGGCTGCTCGTCGCGTCCCTGCTCACCCTGGTCCTCCTGCCGACGCTCTACGTGACGTGGTTCCGCGCCCGGGAGCCCAAGCCGCCCCTGGCCGTCCCGCAGGCCGGTCGGGCCGTGCCGGCGCAGGACACGCCGTGATGGAGGAGGCGCCGTGATGGGAGAGGCCGAGAGCTGCGTCGCGCCGCCGGCCGCACGGGGACGACGCGCCTATCCGCTCCTCCTCGCGGCGCACGCGCTCGCACTGCTCAGCACGGGGCTCGCAACCGTCGCGCTCTCCCTCCTCGCCTTCAGCCTCGCGGGCGCCGACGCGGGCGTCGTTCTCGGCAACGCCCTCGCGATCAAGATGCTGACCTACGCGCTCGCCGCGCCGCTGATGGCGGCCTTCGTCGGCCGCTTCCCGCGCCGGAGCCTGTTCGTGACACTCAACCTCGTGCGGGCCGCCGCCATCCTGATGCTGCCCTTCGTGACCCGGGTGATGGACCTCTATCTCATCGTGGTGCTGTTTCAGCTCGCCTCCGCGGCCTTCACCCCGGCCTATCAGGCGACGCTCCCGGACCTCCTCCCGGACGAGGGCGCGTATCTGCGCGCGCTCTCGCTGTCCCGCACGATCAGCGAGCTGGAGGCCGTGGCGAGCCCGATGCTCGCGGCAAGCCTCCTGCTGATCGTCGATGCGCGGGGATTGTTCGGAGGAGCGGCCCTCGGCTTCGTCCTGGCCGCGGCGGTCACCGTGGCGGCCCCCCTGCCCTCGCCCGACCGCCGCGCGGCTGCCGACCTCCGACAGCGCGTGACGCGGGGATGGCACATCTTCCTCGGGACGCCGCGGCTGCGCGCCCTGATCGTCCTCAACCTCGCGGTCGCCCTCGCATCGGCCATGGTGGCGGTGAACACCGTGGTGTTGGTGCAGGACCGGCTCGGGCTCGGCGAGCGCGAGACGGCCATCGCCCTGACCTGCTTCGGGACGGGCTCGATGGTCGGGGCGCTGCTCATGCCGCACCTGCTGCGGCGGATCGCCGACCGGACCGTGATGCTCGCGGGCGCGGGCGCCGCCGGCGCGGCGCTCGGCATCGCCCCGCTGATCCTCGGCTACGCGACGCTGCTGCCGCTCTGGTTCGCGCTCGGCCTGTCCTGCGGCCTCGCCCACACGCCGGCCGGAAACCTGCTGCGCCGGTCCGGATCGCCCGGGGAGAAGCCGGCCCTCTACGCGGCGCAATTCGCGCTCTTCAACCTCTGCCTCGCCATCGGGTCCGCGGTCGCGGGCCGGCTCGGCAGCGCCATCGGGTTGCTGGGGGACTTCCTGGCGCTCGCGTGCCTCGTGACGATCTGCGTGGCCGTGGCGGCGCGAGCGTGGCGGACGCCCGATTGATACGGTTTCCGGACGATCACTTTCGGAAACCGTATCACGAGCCCGCGCGGCGCCTGAGCGAGGCCGGTTTCCGCATCGCGAAGCGATCATCCGGAAACCGTATGAGACGATCCTCCGCTTGATCACGGCGGGAGCCCGCACCGATCGGCCTGCGCGGTCCTCAGAACGAGCCGACGGCCCCGCCGAGCGCGATCACCACGACGAGGGCGGCGAGCGCGCTCGCCACGCTGACCATCACGATGTCGACGTAGCTGCGCGCATGCGTCGAGCCGCACACCGCCAGGAGCGTGACCACGGCGCCGTTGTGCGGCAGGCTGTCGAGCGTGCCCGCGCCGATCACCGCCACGCGGTGCAGGAGGCCCGGATCGATCCCGTGCTCGGCGGCAAGCCGCAGGTAGGTCGGTCCCAGGGCATCGAGCGCGATCGTCAGGCCGCCGGAGGCCGAGCCCGTGAGCGCGGACAGGATGTTGGTGGCGACCGCGAGGGAGACCAGGGGGCCGCCCTCGATCCCGACCACCCAATCGCGGACGAGCGCGAAGGCCGGCAGGGCCGCGATCACCGCTCCGAACCCGACGAGGCTGGCGACGCTGAAGGCCGGGAGCACGGCCGCGTTCGCACCCGCATCCACGCTCTCGCGCAGGGCCGGCAGGCGCCGCCCGCTCACCCCGATGAGCACGAGGATCGCCGCCGTCAGCGCCACCGCGACCGACCAGACCCCCGCGACCGCCGCGAGCGACGTCTCGCCCCAGCGCGGCTGCGCGAGGAACCCGGTGTCCATCCGCGGCAGGACCACGAACGACATCAGCAGGTTCACGGCGATCACGACGGCGAGCGGGAGCAGCGCGAGCCGGACCGGCAGGGGCACCGGCGCCGGCGCCGCGTTCAGGGCCTCGGGCGGATCGAACGCGCAGGCCGTGGCCGCCCGCTCCCGCAGGAGGGACGCCTCTCCGGGCCGGATCGGCGGCGCCTCCTCGCCGAAGCCCTCGTCGCGCCGGCGCGCCGCGGCGGCAGCGCGTGCGAGCCACCACAAGCCGAAGCCCAGCATGATCGCCGAGGCCAGGATGCCGAGGCCTGGGGCGGCGAAGGGCGTCGTGCCGAAGAACGGCATCGGAATCGCGTTCTGGATCGCCGGCGTGCCCGGCATCGCCGACATGGTGAATGTCGAGGTGCCCAGGGCGATCGCGGCCGGCATCAACCGGCGCGGGATGGAGGCGGAGCGGAACAGGGCTTCGGCCATCGGCGCGAGCACGAAGAAGGCGACGAACAGGCTGACGCCGCCATAGGTGACGACGGCCCCCGCCAGCACGACCGCCAGCACGGCCCGTTGCGGGCCGAGCCGCCCGGTCAGCCACTGCGCGATGGCCGACACCGAGCCGCTGTCCTCCATCAGCTTGCCGAACAGGGCGCCGAGGAGGAACAGGGGGAAGAACTGCGCCAGGAAGCCGGCGGCGCTGCCCATGAAGGTCTGCGTCCAGTGGGCCAGGAGCGGCTCGCCCGCGAAGGCCGCCGCCAGCAGGGCCGCCAGCGGTGCGAGCAGCAGGACGCTCCAGCCCCGGAACGCCAGCCAGACCAGCAGCGCGAGGGCGAGGATGATGCCGAGCAATCCCATCCCTCACGCCCCGTCCAGCAGGCGGTCGATGTCGAGGGTCGAGCGCTGCCCGAGATCGCTGCCGCGTTCGGCGAGGAAGGCGTCGGCGGCGCGGCGCCCCTCCCGGTGCAGCAGGGCCAGGAAGGCAGCCTCGGCGTTGAGCTTCGACGAGGCGCCGAACTCCGTCAGCCGATCGCTGCGGACGAGATGGATGCGCATCCGAGCCCAATGCGCCGTCTCCTCCCCGCCCGGATCAGCCACTTGGCGAAGCAGCGCGATCATGCGCAGCTCCTTCAGCAGCACCGCATTGAACGAGACCTCGTTCACGCGGTTGAGGATGTCGCGCGCCGTGCGGGGCAGTTCCGGCCGCTCGACCGGGTTGATGGCCACGAGGATGATGTCATCCGCCACACATTCCCTGACCAGGGGCGTGATGGTCGGGTTGCCCGCGTAGCCGCCGTCCCAATACGCCTCGCCCGCGATCATCGCGGCCTGGAACAGGGTGGGAAGGCAGGCCGAGGCGATCAGGACCTCCGGGGAGAGTTCCGCGTTGCGAAACACGCGCGGCCGGCCGGTCCGCACATTGGTGGCGGTGATGAACAGCTTGATCGGCGCATGGGCCAAGCGGTCGAAATCCACCGTCGCCGCGAGGATCTCCGCCAGCGGGTTCGCCGCACCGAGGTCGTAGGGCGAGAACACGCGCGCCATCAGGTCGAGGGCGAGGTAGACCGGGGAGTGGTCGAGGGTCCAGCGGCCCAGGAGAACGTCGAGCGGACTTCGCTGCAGGGGGCTGAGCGCGGCGGCCTCCGCGACCCGCTGCCAGAACCGGGCCAGCGCCTCGCGCGCGCCGGCGCGCCCGGCGCGCGCGTAGCCGTCCACCATCACGGCGGCATTCATGGCACCGGCCGAGGTGCCCGAGATGCCCTCGATCTCGATCCAGGGCTCCTCGAGAAGACGATCGAGAACCCCCCAGGTGAACGCCCCGTGCGACCCGCCGCCCTGCAATGCGAGGTCGACCAGCTGCCGGGGACGCGGCTCCACGCTCTGGCTCATCCCGGATCCCCCCGGCCGCTCGGATTGCGTCGATCTCACGCCGCGCCACCGGACCGGCGCGCCAACTCATCCCGGCGACGGATGCCGCAGCGGCCGCGACATGTCGGAGGAGCAACTTCAGGGGGTGACCAGCTTGCACCGGATCGCGTATCTGACCAGTTCCGCGATGGTTCTGATCTTGAGCTTGTGCATCGCCGAAGCCTTGTGCGCCTCGACGGTCTTGGGACTCAGGCCGAGCTTCTCGGCGATGTCCTTGATGCTGCACGCCTCCGCGATCAGGCGGATCACCTGCCTCTCCCTCTGTGTCAGCACCGAGCGCCTCAGGGGGCGCTCGCCCATTCCTCGATGAGCGACGTCGAAACCGTCGTGCTGAAATAGGTCCTGCCGCTTGCCAAGGCATCCAAGGCCAGGAGCATGTGGTCCACGGCTTCACTCTTCAGAAGGTAGGCGCGCGCGCCGGCCTCCAAGGTCTCGCGCATCAAATCCCTCTCGACGTACTGCGTGAGGATCATGATCTGAGTGTACGGATGCGCGCACCTGATATCGGATACGATCGCCGCCCCGCCGAGATAGTTCGGCAAATAATCCAGTATGACTACGTCGGGGTTTATTGTCTTCGTGATCTCTATGGTGGAAGCCGCATCAGCTGCTTCGGCGCAGATCTCATGACAGGTGGATTTTTCCAATACAGAGCGGATGCCCCGCCTGACGATATCGTTCTCGTCTGCAATGAGCACGCGCATCGTGCAACCTTCGCGCATGTCGGGATGGCGGGCGCGCACGTGATAACAGCTCGGCATTACGTGACCAATAACAAAGGTTGCTCATCCGGAAAGAACACCAATCAATGGTAGAAAATCCTATCTGGCATCAGACATGTCATGTCCTGAAGCTTGGCGGCGCACCGTGGAACGATGAGATCGTGCACGGTCCGACTGCCGGCGCGGGGCCGGCGCGGGGCCTTCCCACCGATCGTGAAACCGGAAACGGGATACCGCCATCCCAGCGCACATGTTAGTGTATGCCGGTCGCATTGCTGATGATGATCAGCATCAAGCAAGATCTGATTCCACGACGATCCTTCGGCCCCGTCTCGCGATGGAGGCCGGACGCGCGGCGCGCCGGGAGACGATGATGAAAGCTTTTCTCGGAGCGCTCATCCTCGCATGGGTCCTCGGCCCGGTCGGCGCAGGCGCTCGAACGCCCGAGCAGCCGATGGCCGAGCGCTCCGCCCGACAGGCGGAGTGCCTCAAGAAGGCGAAGCTTCAACGCTTCGGCCGTCGGTTCGCGGCCCGGAACCGGTTTCTGAGGCGATGCATGGCGTCGTCCTGACGCCATCGGCACCATGATCACGGCGCATTCCGCCCCCGGGGGGCCGAACAGCCTGCTCTCGCGCAACAGGCGGATCGCGGCCCTGCCGGCAGGTGCGGTGACGAGGCAAGCGCGGTGACGGGGAGACAGCAGCATGCGCGAACCGACAGCCGGCCTCGTCCTGATCGGCATCTGCGCCGCGGTTCTCATCGGTGCAGCGTTGTCGCTTGCCCGGGCGGTGTTTGCGCCGGTCGCTTTCGCGCTCTTCGTCATCGCCATCGTGTGGCCGTTCCAGCGGTGGCTTCAGACGGTCCTTCCGAAGATCGTGGCCATCCTGATCACCGTCGCCGTCACGACGGTGATCATCACGGTTTTCGCCTCGTTGATCGCGTGGGGCTTCGGCAGGGTGGTCCGGTCGGTGATCAATGACGCCGCACGCATCCAGGCGATCTACGCTCAGATGGTGGATTGGCTGGAGACCCACGGCATCGTGCTCGCTGGCCTCTGGGCTGAGCACTTCAACATGCGCTGGCTGATCCGGGTGCTGCCGGAGGTCACCAACCGGATGAGCGGAACGGCCACGTTCCTGTTCGTCGTCCTGATCTACGTCATCCTGGGGCTTCTCGAAGTCGATGACGTGGCGCGAAAGCTCCGCCTCGCGCGCCGGCAAGACATCGGGCCGGTGCTGCTGGCCGGGGGCGCCAGGACGGCTGTCAAGCTTCGCCGCTTCATGCTCGTCAGGACCCTGATGAGCGCGCTGACGGGATTTCTCGTATGGGCGTTCGCCGCCCTCGCGGGCGTCGAGCTCGCCGTGGAATGGGGCGTCATCGCCTTCGTCCTGAACTACATCCCGGTGATCGGGCCGCTCATCGCGACGACCTTCCCCACCCTCTATGCGACCGCCCAATTCTCCTCCTGGCAGACGGGCCTGATCATCTTCGCAGGCCTCAACCTCATCCAGTTCCTGGTCGGGAGTTACCTCGAGCCGCGCGTGGCAGGCAATGCTCTGTCGATCTCGCCGTTCGTGATCCTGTTCACCGTCTTCTTCTGGACGTTTCTGTGGGGAATAACGGGCGCCTTCATCGGCGTGCCGATCGCGATCGCGGTCCTGACGCTGTGCGACGAGCATCCGTCCGGTCGCTGGCTGGCGGAGCTGGTGGGGTCCCGCGACGATCGGATGGAGGATCGCGCGTGAGGCCGCGACGCCCGAGGCAAGGCCTGGACCGGACTCAGCCCGCGATGGCTCCGGCGGAGACTCCGGGGGCGCGCATGTCGACGCGCTCCGGTTCCAGCAACCGCAGGCGGTGATCCGCGTCGGACGCCAAGGTGTGGACGTAGAAGTAGGGATCATCGCCGTCCGCCGTCCCCATGACGGGCGACGGAGCCGACACGATGAGCAATCCGCCGCACTCGCCGATCCAGTCCACATGGCGATGGCCGTGCATCACCACGGCGTGGTTGGCGAAGCGCTGCAATCTCCGGATGAACCAGCTGCCGTTGATGAGCGCGGTTCCGATCCGCTCGGACAGGACCTTGGCGGGCTTCGGGTACTCCATCGGGTGATGATGAAGCGCCACGATCCAGCTGGCTGCGGGATACTGGCGGACGGCGATCTCGACGGCGCGGGCTTGGTCGGCCGACACGATCCCGAGCGCATTGGTGAAGGAGAAATGCGTATCGGCGTTCGAGTTCAGGAGGATGATGCCGAGACCATCGGCGGAGGCGGGCGGCCGAACCAGCGGGAAGAGGTCGGTCCAGAGCGTGGCGAGGGTTCCGGCCCGGCGGGGCCGCCCCCGGTCCGAGAACAGGCGGATCGCGCCATGATGCGGCGCGAGGGCATCCGAGAGACGATCGCCGAGCCGGTTCGCGTCCCGGTCGACGACCCGCACCGTCGTTCCTTGCAGGGCCTCCAGGGCCGAGAGGGTGCGCAACTGGCGCAACCGCTTTCTCGGGCTTGTCGGCAGGTCGAGCCGCGCCGGATTCGTCCGGTCGATGACGTTGACGTCATGGTTGCCGGGGAGCGCGACGATCAGACCGGACAGCGTCGGGTAGAGCGCCAGCGCATCGAAGAATTCCGCCCATTCGGTTGCGAGGCCGGCATCGGTGAGATCGCCCGTGATGAGCACGGCGTCGAGCGGGTCCGCCGCATGGATCGCCTCCAGCCGCGCGAGCACGCCGTGCACTCTCTGGTTCCCCTGAGGCCCCGACCGGCCGCTCTCGATCCTGAACCCGTACCGCTCCCCGACGACGTGCAGGTCGGACAGGTGGGCGACGCGCCATCGTCGCGCATCCGCGGGGGGAGCGTGGAAGGAGCGGAGGTCCCAGGGTTGCGGCATCACCGCATCGATCGCACCCCAGACGATGCCTGCCGCTCCGAAATAGCCGGCAACCATCACGACGGCGTTGGCCAGAGCCGGGCGCACGAGGTGATGCGGCGCGTTGAGATCGGCCAGGCCGGCCGTCCAGCGGGTCTCCGGCCAAGCCAGCACCACGATCGCGAGCCCGATCGCGCCGATCGCCAGCCCGGAAACGGCAGCCAGCGAGGCCCGCAGCGCGACGATCGTCGCCCGGCTCGCATCCGGCGGGAGCAGGCCTTCGGCGAGGTGGCGCAAGGTTTCGCGGCAGAGCGCATAGCCGGGCTGAACCACGAGCCCGTTGAGCGACCAGAAGCTGGACTCCGCGAGGCGGAACAATGGCCGGCCGCCCAACCACGCGACGACGGCGAGCACCGGAAGCAGGAGGGCCGGCCAGGCGCCGCTCGGGACGGCCGACACTTTGGACGAGACGCCGGCGACCCAGGCGGAGACGATCAGGGGCGCCGCGCCGAGCACGAGTCCCGGAACGCCGATCAACAGGCTCCACGCGACCGCGAGCTTCGGAAGGCTGACTTCCGCGAGCAGGTTGCCCGCCAGTGACAGGATCGAACGCCGCTTCGTGCTGGACCGGTCAGCCTCGATATCCCCTCGGCGTGGATTGATGATCGACATGGCGGGCCACCTCCCGAGCGAGCCCCTGAGAGGCAAGCGGGCTTCTCCAGCCAAGCATTCTTCGCAAATCCCTGCCCGAACGCACGCCAGAAATCGACCGGGCCGTGCTGGCTCCGTTGCTGCATCGGCATGCGGCACAACCGGCTCCGCGAAGGAGGAGAATGGCGAATGCCCGCTCGCCGGGGGCAGGCCGGTCCCGCCTCGCTTGCCGGAGCCGGCGCCGCGCCCATTTACCCGCAAGATCCGCGACATCGTGCATGGGAGCCCCATGACTTCGGACGGTCATTTCTCTGCTTCGGATCAGCCGGATCTGATGCCGGTTGATCGTATGATCTTCATCGCCCCGATATCGGGAGAGCGGTCCTGAGGTCGGAACTCTCCGCTTCCGAGGCCCGTCGCATCGCCCTGACGGCGCAGGGCTTCAACGCCCGCATCCGTGGCGGCATCGTCGGCCCGGCACAGCTGCGACAATCGATCGGCCGGCTTGGCCTGCTTCAGATCGACAGCGTGAACGTTCTTGTTCGCGCGCATTACCTGCCGGTTTTCTCGCGTCTGGGTTCGTACGATCCTGCGCTCCTGGACGCGCTCGTGGCGACGAAGCCCAAGGACTATTTCGAATATTGGGGGCATGAAGCATCGCTGCTGCCCGTCGACTGCCAGCCTCTGCTGCGGTGGCGGATGGCCCGCGCGCTTCGCGGCAAGGGCGTTTGGCGTCAGCTCGAACCCTTTGCGGGCGAGAAGCGCGCCGAGGCCGATGCCTTGCTCGACCGCATCAGAGCCGAGGGGCCGCTGGCCGCGTCCGACGTTGCAGGCCGCCGCGCTCCCAAAGGGATGTGGGTATGGAGTGACGCCAAGCACGCGCTCGAATGGCTGTTCTGGGCAGGTCTGGTCGCCGCGACCCACCGTCGGGGCAGCTTCGAGCGGGTGTACGACCTGCCCGAACGTGTTCTGCCTCAAGCGGTTCTGGAGCGACCCACCCCTCACGGCGTCGATGCCCGGCGGGCGCTCCTCGCGCGGGCGGCGCGGGCGCTTGGAATTGCGACGGCGGACGACCTGCGCGATTACTACCGCGTCCCCGCGGCGGATGTTCGACTGCCAATCGAGCAGTTGACCGAGGAAGGGACCATCATCCCCGTGCGCGTGCGTGGCTGGCAGCAGCAGGCCTACTTGCACAAGGACGCTCGTGCGGGCCGCAAAATCGAAGGCGCGGCGTTGCTGTCGCCGTTCGATCCGCTCATCTGGCACCGCCCGCGGACCGAGAGAGTGTTCGGGTTCCGCTATCGGCTGGAGATCTACACGCCCGCGCATAAGCGCGAACACGGTTACTACGTTCTGCCGTTTCTGCTGGACGGCGCACTCGTGGCGCGCGTGGACCTGAAGGCGGACCGCAAGGCCCGCACGCTGATCGTGCAGCGGATGCACGTTGAGCCGAGTGCGCCGCGATGCACGCTCGAACGGCTGATGGACGAGCTGCGCCTGATGGCGTCATGGCTCGGCTTGTCGAAGCTCGTCCCCGCAGCGGCGTTCGCCGCCTCTGCGCAATGACGGTCTCTCAGGGCAGCTTCAGCCAGCGTCTGGCGGATCCAGGTGGTAACGGCGCGGTCAGGCCGGCCCCGCGTCGCCTGCGACGGCAGCTCCCAGGCGCAGCCTTATGCAATCAGGACCCGGCCCTTTCGCGGCGCCGTTCGTCTTTCCCTGATTTGCCACGGGAATATCGGCGTACCGGCATTCGGCCCCGTCAGGAGCAATCGTGATGTCTCGCCGCCGACGCAGACCGATCGAGCCACACTGGCGCGGCGACGTCCGGCTCGGATCTTCCCGAGCGCCGTCACCGGCGACGTCCAGGCCCGGCCGGTGACGGTCTCCTTCGCGCGCCGACGAGTGCCAGCACCGTTCCACACCCCACCATCCCGGGCATCGTCCGACGAAGTGGATCCCGGTTCGTCGCGGACGATGCGGCAAGATCGAAGACCTGGAGCAGCGCCCGATGGCACCGTGATCGCGTGCTGCTCTAGAGCGCAGCAGTGGAGGCGCGGGTCACGGGCGGCGGCGCCCACGAGCCGTTCAGCAAGGCGTCCTTCGGCCAGTAGGTGCGCAGCATCAGGACGAATGGTCCGCGAGGGGCAGGCAGCCAGTTCGACTCGCGCTGAGCACCGGGGCTCTCGGTCTGGATGAAGAGATCGACCGAGCCGTCCGGATTGGCCTGCAGGTTGTTGCGCGGGCTGACCGTGTAGCGGTTGAGCGGGTTGTCGACGAAGAAGAAGTCCGCGTCATACATGGTCAGCGACCAGAAGCCGTCGACGGGCGGCAATTCGCCGGCGGGGAAGCGCATCACGTATTTCGCGGTGCCGGTCAGCCGCCGGCCCGCAGCATCGACGGTGGTCAGGGGGTAGACCGCGTCCTGGGGCAGATTGCAGCCGAGTCCGACCGCAGTGACCAACGCGCGCTGCAGATAGTCCTTGCCGTAATCACCGCCATCGGTCGTGAAGGTCCAGCCGTTGATGTGCCGGCCCGTCGTCTTCATGTGTCCCATGATGCGGGCGATGGCCTGCTTCGGGGCCCGCTCGACCGCATCCCGAACCGATGGGGTCAGGGCTCTCGGATCGAAGGGGCGCCCGGGCACGATGCCGAGCGAGGCCATCTTGGCGACCGCGACCCCGTCCGCGAGAGCGGGCGGGTTATCCTTCATCAGCGCGGCGAGCAAGTTGAAGTAGGTGGCCGCGTCCAGATTGTTGACTTGCTCGCGCACGGCCGTCTTGCCGTCGATGCCTGGATCGACCCGTCCCGCCGGAGGCGTGTACGCGTTCGCGGCCGCGCTGGCGGGGACGAGGCGGTACTGGTCCTGCAGGGCGTGGACCGCCTTGTAATCCTCGGGCGTGCCCGTGCAGTACGTTCGGCCGATGATCCAGATCAGGTTGGTTGGGGCCTGGATCAGCTTGGCGCCGGATGGGACGCTGCCGCTCCAACCGGGCCCTGCAATGAAGTAGGTCTGCGGGCCGGTGCCGGTCGTGCGCTTACCCGGCACGGCGAAGACGTTCGTCCAGGCACTGAGCATCGGCATGAGGAAGTAGCGCCCGTCCTCGTTCGGGATGCTGAGGATGTAAGGCTCCCGGCCGAGGTCGAGGAAGGCACTGGAATAGAGCGTGTCCGCGTTGGGGGCCGTGACGGCCCGGAACTTGGCGTCCGGGTATTCCCGCAAATTGGCGAACTGGCCCATAGGAGCATTTTTACCTTCGGGCGCAACCACGTTGGTGAGGATGCGCCGGGTCATCTCCACGGTGACGAGCGGGTAGCCGTAGATGTAGGCATCCGTGGCCAGCTCCAGCGGATCCGACACGGCGTTGTTGCCGATGAGGAGCGCGTCCTGAGCCGCATCCTGGGCCGAGGCAGGCGGAAGGCCGGTCCCGATGAGCGGGACCGTGGCGGCGCCTGCGGCGAAGATCCGTCTGGTGACACCCATAGCTGCCTCCGTTGCCCCTCATGCGGGTCGCGCCGAAGGCCCGGGTCGGCCGGCACGATGACCGGAGGCCCACCCTCGCCCGCCGATGAGGTGTGTCTCGCTCAGTCCGGCCCACGTTCATCGTGCGACCTGAGCCGCGCATGTCTCGGACAGCTTAGCCTGCTGCACTCCGCTCAACTTGATCCGGCGAGACAAGCAAACCTGACGGCACTCACGCCCGCTTGTCCGGCGGGGGATCCGGCCAGTGCTCACGAGGGCGCGCGATGCCGCGACTCCGGACATCCTCTGCGATGCGGATCGGGCCGTGCGGCCGGCGACGCTCGCGGCACGGGTGGAGAGGGAGAGTCGGGGGCATCCCGAGGTATTCCGGCGAGGTGCGTCTGGCCCGCGTCCAGACGAAGCCTCCGGACCGAGGCCGGTTCGTTCATGCCCCCATCGCAGGACGAACGCTCGGGATCACCGGCCCGGAAATCGGGATGAGCCCTCCGGCCAGCTTGACGGCGTCATACTTGCCGCACGACTTGCAGGCTGCCTCGCGCCACTCCGGCGATGTCACTCCTCAGGGGACGTCGATCCCGAGCGGTTCCGCTCCTTCGCGTGGAGGGTACGAACGATCGCTTCGCCGATGAGATCGGAAACAAGCCTGCCGTTGTCCGTGAATGGCATCATCGAGACGATGTCCACTTCTCGGTATCGACTATCGTCAACGGCAATCTTATACGTTTCGCCTTCGGGCTCGTCGCAATCTTTTATCAACAACACGCGACAGTCGTTGACTTCACCATATACATGCAAAATATCGAAGATGAGAGTAGCCGAGACGGGTCGATTCGAGCGGAAGTTAGGCCGAATAACATTCGTCATAGCCTATATCCTTGTCAGTCGAGTTCGACCGTCCTGAGCCGCAAGAGACGAGAGGTCAGGTCTCGGAAGGGTCCGTCTTGGACGCTTCGGTGGGAGGGGCCTTCTGGAACGGCTTGTTCCGAGGAGCCCGGGAAGCGCCTGCCGGCTTGACGCTGGGCACGGGCGCAAGACGCGCGACGCGCTGCTTGAACTCCTCGTCGGAGGGACCGCGGGCCGCTCCGGTGACGAAACTCTTAGCCATGACAGCCTCTTTTCGGCGGCTCGATCCGAGACCCGCGGCGGAGCAAGCGGGCCGGCATCGAGCCAGAAACATTTCGTCGACGATCACACGGACGTTCTGACAATATCATCCGGCGAGCCGAATTCGAGATTCAAGACGAACGGCGCCGCTGAGCGTGGGAGAAGATTTAGGCTTGCGGCCGGGGCCGCACCGACTTGGTGCGGACGCTCAACCGACCGAGGCGATCTCGCTCTCACGCACCGCCCGCTCTCCCATGCGAGAGCGAATGCGGTAAGACGCCTCTCCGTTGCGGTCCTCCGGCATCAGCTGCACAATTTCAAAGATGTCGCCGCTGCTCGTCAGCTTGTCGGAGAACCCATTTTGAAGCATTCGCACCTGCTGACGAAGCTTGAACTTGTGAGACATAAAACGTCCTCCTGTGCCGCAAGCGAAGCGGCCGAGATTTCAGGCGGGTTGCGACCGCGGCAGCGCCCGTTCAAGCGCGCGCACGAGCCTTGCGCGCCGCATACCGTGCATCACGTGCGGCTTTCTGTTCAGCCTGACGCGCCAGTGCACGCGCGGCCGTTTCAGCCTCGGCATGCGCTTGGTCTGCCGCTTCCTGCGCGCGCGCGCGGGCCCGCTCGGCCTCTCCGCGAGCCGTTTCCATCTGGCGAGCGGCCTCCCGCTCGGCCAGACGAATGTTGCGTGCATGGATGATCGCCTGTCGCTCTGCGCGACGCGATGCGAGAGCCGGATCGGCTTCCGTAGGCCGCCTCTGAAAGCGGCTCAGCGTCGTGCGTCTTGCTTCGGCGGCCGATTTCAGTCTGTCGCCAAACGGGGCTTCCTTGAACCTGCCCATGGCTACATCCGACTCAGGCTGATGGAGCGCACCGGACTTAAGAACCGGTCGGCAAGATGCCAGTGCAACTCTCGCACCGACTGATATTCGTATGTCCGGTCGATCAAATGGCTGACGTCGATACGCTCGCCGTCAACCTGCCGCCAAATCTGCTGAACATGAAAGACCGGGCGTTCATTGCGGGCGCAATTGGCGTTTTTATTAGAGATAAAGGTAAATATCACCTATTATAACCTGTTCGAGTTCATACCTGCCCGAGGCGGGCAGGAAACGAGATGCGGGCGGGATGCCCGCATCTCGTTGTGTTCGCGCTAAGCCGCCCGGAGATTGCCGGCCGACTGCTTGCCGCTACGCCGATCGGTCTCCAGTTCGTACGAGACCTTCTGGCCTTCGGAGAGGGAGTGAAGACCCGCCCGCTCAACGGCGGAGATATGGACGAACACGTCCTTGCTGCCGTCATCCGGCTGGATGAAACCGAAGCCCTTCTGGACGTTGAACCACTTTACGGTGCCGGTGCTCATGGCTGTATCCTTGTTTTGCAAATATACACGCGAGCTTAACGTGCGATCAGCAGCGCAAAGCCCAACCTATCGATAGAATTTGGAGAGAGTGCCAGAGCATGCGCCCCGCCGAGCAGGACGCCGAGGCCCGGAGGTCCGGCCAAAGTTCGATACCTCTGATATGGGCCGCTTCAGCCCCGATAGCAAGGCGCCGAGGTGAAAAGACCTCATCGCCCTGCCCTGGCCGCGGCCGAACGGGGGTTCGGACGCCCTTGTTCAGCAGCCAGCCCCGGCGAGGCGCACGGTTGCGCGCCACACCGGTACTGACCTGATTGAATTAGTGTTTCGCGCCGGACTTGGCCGCTGGCGTGAGCAAGCCCTTGGTGCTCGGGGCAGCCGCGATGGTCTTCGGCTTCTCCTTCTTCGGCTTCTTGGCCTCGCGGTTGCCGCGTTTGCGATCATCGCTCATGAGGACCTCTCCGGTGAGATGTCGGTGGTTTTCACGTCTTCCCCGTCCGGCCTGGTCGGCCTTGAAAGATGCGTGAAATCGGCAAGCACAGCGGCGACCATCATCCGCAAGCGAGGGTCCTCGCAGGCGAAGGAGGCTGCGAACCGTTCGAGCAGGTAACGCGCCTTGGCTGCGGCCTCGGGCCAGGTCACAGCCTCGGCTGCGAAAAGATGCTCCTCAAGGTCGTGCTGGCGTTCGGCCAGCGCGGCGTGCTGAGACGCGACTTCAGCACGCTTGCGGCGAAGGTTAGTTGCTTTTTGAGCGGCCATCCCACGCCGCTCGTCCAGTTCGATCGAGCGGTCCGTCATAGGCGCTGCCTGTCTTTTCCGTGGATATCATGACACGGTTCACGCGCTGCGTCCGAAATTTTCTAGGATGGCGAAGTGTGCTGCGTGACCGGGCGCGGGTTGAGGCTTCGTGTCGGGAGGTGCGCCATGTGCCGCACTCAGGTCCGTGTTCCCGATCGCGAACAGATCCTCACGCCGGTTTGCCAGACCTGCCCGGCCTGCGGCCATGCCATGCGGATCCGCTACGAGAACCGGCGCACGCTGGTGTGTACCGCCCGCGGTTTGTGAGACACCGATCTGAAGCCTACGCGGCCAGAGCCTCGGGTGGAAGCCGCGCGGCCCGAACAGCCACCGGTGGGCGGAAGCCGTGCCGCTCGATCAGCCACGTCGCATTGTAGATCTCCCGGAACGCCAGCAGGGCGCGGCGCAGGTCCTCGACCGTGTCGAAGTGCTCCACCTAGAGCAGGTTTTCCTTGAGCGTGCGGAGGAAGCGCTCGGCGCAGCCATTCCCCTCCGGCGCACGCACGAAGGCGGGCGAACTCGCGATGCCGAGAAACCCCAGTTCCGCCTGAAAATCATCCGACATGGACTGACTGCCATGGTCGTGCCGGACACTCGGGCCACGGGCCACCCGTGCCTCGAAGCCCTCGAAGCGCTGCCTCACGCCCTGGCGGATCGGCTCCAGCGCCTCGAAGCGCGTGGCCCGTCGCGCCGCATGGATGCCGACACACGCGGCCGAGCAGTGGTCGAGGGCGACGAACACCGCGACCTGACCCTCGCCGGTCCAGGTGGTGGTCAGGTCCGTGCCCCACATGGTGGCCACCGCCTCCGGGACGATGGTGCCGTCGTGCGTGCGCGGACCGCGCGGCGCACCGACGCGAGAGGGGGCGAGCGGATCATGGGCGCGCATCAGGCGCAGCACGCGGCGCTTGGGGGTGCGCACGCCCGTGTGGCGCAGCCACGCCCAGACCTTGCGGTGGCCCTCGCCGTGGAAGGGACTGCCGGTGAGGGTGGCGCGGATCTCGTCGAGCAGCGCCGCATCCGGCATCGGCCCGACTGGGCCGGGACGCCGCGCCGGTTCGGATCGGGCAGGAGAGAGGTGGCGGTGAACGGTGGCGCGCGACACGCCCCAGATCCGGCACAGCCGGGCCAGCCCATAACCTGCGCCGCTGGACGGCGAGACGGCCCGGCTCATGGCCGCAACCTCCTGCGGACCAAAGGGCCAGGGCGGCGCGCCTCCTGGGCGGCGATCTTGGCCTCCAGCAGCACCGCATCCCGCTTGCGTTGCCGGGACATGCGCCCGCCGCGACCCGGACCGACCGAACCCGCATCCGCCCGGATGTCCGTGCTCATCGTCCTCACCCCTGTCGCGGAGACCCTCCGCTAACGGGGTGTCTCAAGCAATCGGGAGGCGGAGGAATACCGATCGCTTTCGACGCCACGTGGCTGCCGATCGCCGAACGCACGTGAGGCAGGTCTACCGCAACGGCGACTCCATCGGCCGCGTGCGGCGGTGGGAGGAGACCAGGCCGGGTGAGTTGACCCGCGAGTGGTTCACCGCTGAACGCTGGAAGAATGCCCTGTACGTGCGGGTCGAGGGCACGCATCCGACCTTCGAGGAAGCGATGGAGCGGATCGTCTTCTACGGCGTCGCCCACTGATTCCGCGCGCTCCCCCGAGACTCCCGCCCGTCCCGCTGTTAGAACGGAAAAAGAACACGCGGGAGGCCGGCAATGGCGATGCGGACGACGTTCGTGGTTCAGACGTTTGAGATCCACCGTAAGAAGCTGCGCCCTGGCACGCGCGACGTGGCGCCGACCGAAAGTGGAGCGCTGAAGCGGGCGGAGGCCATCGCCGCGCGGATGCCGGGCGCAGCGGCGCTCAAGATCGTGGCCGACGACGAGACCGGCGAGCTGGACGGGGTCTCGATCCTGGGGCGGTTCGGGGAGATCCCGGAGGATTTCGCCGAGCAGATCGCGGGCGGCTGAGGCGAACGGAATTCAGGTCAAGGATTACACCATGGCGCTCAAGGCGAAGTCAGCCTCCGAAACCAAGGCTGCGGAGTTGGCGTCGGCGCTTGTGCGGATCGCAGACCGGGAAGGCGTCCCGCTTCAGGTCGGCGTGGATCAGCTCCGGCAAGGCAATCGCTGTCTTACTCCCCTCGCGATCGGTCAGATGTTCCGCAAGCACCGCGACAGCCTGGAGGCGGCTCTGTCGGAGCGCGGCTATACACTGATCGATTACGCCGATCAGGGCCCCGGCCAAGGCATGGAGTTCGCAATCGGATCAGCCTCGGAGTGAGGCCTGAACGAAAAGCCCCGCCAGGACAGTGCCGGGCGGGGTGGAAGTCGCGTCTAATACCGGCGCGCGATTGAGGTGACTCGGCTGGGTGTTCCCCGGGAAGGAAGCAGCTGATTCAATTGGCTCCTGCCTGAGCGGGAGGTCGGAATGGGACGCGGTTTGCCAATCCGGGAGGATGTCGCGACGCCGACTGAGTTGAGGCGGCGGGCCAGGAAAGAGCCTCGCCGTTCGACAGCGCAGCGGATGCTGGCGATCGCCAATGCGCTGGAAGGCATGAGCCGCGCCGAGGCGGCGCGGGCGGCCGGGATGGAGCGCCAAGCTCTGCGCGATGCGGTGATCCGGTTCAATGCCGAGGGGCTGGCCGGGCTGGTGGATCGTCCGCACGGCCACAGGCGAGAGATCCTCAGCGAGGGTGAGCAAGCAGTTCTGGTGCATCGGATCCTGGTTGGGCCAGATCCCGAGCAAGGGGAGCCGTCGAGTTGGACGCTGCCGGACCTCTGCCGTTTCATCGAGGAGCGGTTCGACAAGACGATGTGCCCGCAATCCATGTCGCGGGTCGTGCGTCGGCTCGGGCTGTCGAAGCAGAAGGCCAGGCCCGTTCACCCGAAGCGGAACGCCCGTGCGGCGGCCGCTTTCGCCAAAGGGGGCTTCGCACCGCCGTAGCGGCGGCGGCCCAAGCCCATCCGGGCAAGACGATCGCGCTCTGGTTCATGGACGAGGCGCGCGTGGGCCAGAAGGGCCGGACCGGCCATCGCTGGTGGGTGCGCGGCCAACGCCCACCAGGGCTGTGCGACAAGCGCTTCGCCTCAGCCTACATCTTCGCAGCCGTGCGGCCCGCCACAGGCGAGGAGTTCGCCCTCGTGCTGCCGCGGGTCTGCACTCAGGCCATGGATCGCTTCCTGGCCGACTTTGCGGCCAGCATCCCAGCCGACACCCACGCTGTGATGGTGCTGGACGGTGCGGGCTGGCACGATCCGCGCGCGGTGACGCTCCCGCCCAACCTCACCCTCGTGCCGCTGCCGCCCTACAGTCCCGAGCTGAACCCGGTCGAGCGTGTCTGGCTCTACCTGCGCGAGCGCTACCTCTCCCATCGGCTCCTCGCCGACGACGAGGCCGTCGTCGAGGCGTGCTGCCGGGCCTGGACTGCGCTCGCGGCAGAGACCGGCCGCATCAAGACCCTCTGCGCCTACCCCTACCTGAAACAGATCAGTTCATAAGTGCGGCGGTATAAAAGCCGGCGCCACGATGCAGCGCTCCAGAGCGCTCCGCATCAGTCATTTGACGTACATTGTGGCTCGAAGATTGGGCCGGGGAACGAAAGTTTGCAGCTGGCCTCGAATCACAGGAACCCGGTCGATGGTCAGCCCCCATCGGAGTGGTCCGGCCTGAAGTATGGCTTTGAGCCGATGTGGTCCTGCCCCGGTTTGTGGTCCAAGGCCTATGCAAGTTCTCGGGCTGTGATACCGGCGCGCGATTGAGGTGACTCGGATGGGTGTTCCCCGGGAAGGAAGCAGCTGATTCAATTGGCTCCTGCCTGAGCGGGAGGTCGGAATGGGACGCGGTTTGCCAATCCGGGAGGATGTCGCGACGCCGACTGAGTTGAGGCGGCGGGCCAGGAAAGAGCCTCGCCGTTCGACAGCGCAGCGGATGCTGGCGATCGCCAATGCGCTGGAAGGCATGAGCCGCGCCGAGGCGGCACGGGCGGCCGGGATGGAGCGCCAAGCTCTGCGCGATGCGGTGATCCGGTTCAATGCCGAGGGGTTGGCCGGGCTGGTGGATCGTCCGCACGGCCACAGGCGAGAGATCCTCAGCGAGGGTGAGCAAGCAGTTCTGGTGCATCGGATCCTGGTTGGGCCAGATCCCGAGCAAGGGGAGCCGTCGAGTTGGACGCTGCCGGACCTCTGCCGTTTCATCGAGGAGCGGTTCGACAAGACGATGTGCCCGCAATCCATGTCGCGGGTCGTGCGTCGGCTCGGGCTGTCGAAGCAGAAGGCCAGGCCCGTTCACCCGAAGCGGAACGCCCGTGCGGCGGCCGCTTTCGCCAAAGGGGGCTTCGCACCGCCGTAGCGGCGGCGGCCCAAGCCCATCCGGGCAAGACGATCGCGCTCTGGTTCATGGACGAGGCGCGCGTGGGCCAGAAGGGCCGGACCGGCCATCGCTGGTGGGTGCGCGGCCAACGCCCACCAGGGCTGTGCGACAAGCGCTTCGCCTCAGCCTACATCTTCGCAGCCGTGCGGCCCGCCACAGGCGAGGAGTTCGCCCTCGTGCTGCCGCGGGTCTGCACTCAGGCCATGGATCGCTTCCTGGCCGACTTTGCGGCCAGCATCCCAGCCGACACCCACGCTGTGATGGTGCTGGACGGTGCGGGCTGGCACGATCCGCGCGCGGTGACGCTCCCGCCCAACCTCACCCTCGTGCCGCTGCCGCCCTACAGTCCCGAGCTGAACCCGGTCGAGCGTGTCTGGCTCTACCTGCGCGAGCGCTACCTCTCCCACCGGCTTCTGGCCGACTACGAGGCCGTCGTCGAGGCGTGCTGCCGGGCCTGGAATGCGCTCGCGGCAGAGACCGGCCGCATCAAGTCCCTCTGCGCCTACCCCTACCTGAAACAGATCAGTTCATAAGCGCGGCGGTATGACAGCTTGGTTGGCGAAGGCTCGCGGCGTCAAGCCGCCGAGGGCCGTATGAGGCCGGTCTTCGTTGTAGTGGACCTCCATTCTTCGATGCGCTCGCGGGCATCGGCCAGCGACAGGAACCATGAGGCATTCAGGCATTCCGCCCGCAGGCGGCCGTTGAAGGCCTCGATGTAGGCATTGTCGGTCGGTTTTCCGGGCCGAGAGAAGTCGAGCTCTACCCCGTTCAGGTCGGCCCATTGATCCAGCATACGACCGGCAAATTCCGGCCCATTGTCCACCCGCAGGCTCTTGGGGCAGGCTCTTGGGCCGGCCGCGGAGCCTCACCAGAGCGTTGAGGGCCTCGACCACTTGGTAGGCCCGGAAGTTGGCTCTCGGCGCCAGCGAGAGCGCCTCTCGCGTGTGGCAGTCCACGACCGTCAGGATCCGGAACGGACGTCCGTCGAAGAGACGGTCGGCCATGAAGTCCATCGCCCAGATCTCGTTGGGAGCACCGATGGCGGGACGTCCTTGCCGGTAGCGCCAAGCCCGTTTGCGCCTGGGCAGCTTGGGCCGGATCGACAGGCCCTCGTCCCGGTAGAGCTGGTACGTGCGCTTGTGGTTCACGGCCCAGCCCTCCCGTCGCAACAGGATGTGCAGCCGCCGGTAGCCGTAGCGCACCCGAGCGGCGGCGAGTTCCTTCAGCCGCATGCGTAGCGCCACCTGCGGATCCGACCGCCGGCGGTAGCGCTGGGACGAGCGACCGAAGCCGGTCGCCTGGCAGGCCCGCCGTTCGCTGATGCCGTAGGCCGCCTGCAGGTGACCGGCGACCTCGCGGCGAACGGCGGGCCTCACCACTTTCGCTTGAGCACGTCCTGCAGCATCGAGCGATCCAGCGTCAGATCGGCGACCAGCCGCTTGAGCTTGCCGTTCTCCTCCTCCAGCTGCTTCAACCGCCGGATCTCCGGCACGCCCATGGCGCCGAACTGCTTCTTCCAGCGGTAGAAGGTCGGCTCGGACACGCCCATCTTCCGGCAGACTTCGTCCACCGTGCTGCCGTTCTCCGCCTGACGGAGGGCGAAGGCGATCTGTTCGTTCGTGAAGCGTTTGCAAGGCATGGCATCCACCCTCCTTCAGGGATCAGGATGCCCGAAAAACTTGCGCTGGGTGCGGACCAGTTTGCGGGGTCAGGGTCAACTGTGGCCGCGGCGGTCTCGTCGAGGAAGACCAGTCTGTCGGGATCGAGGCTGTCCTGGTTCTCGAACCAAGCCTCGCGGGCGGCCCTTACGTCCTCGCGCGCCTGCTCGGCGGCGTGGATCGCCCCTTTTTACGGGTGATGTCGTGCCGGGCGAAGAAGCGGGACAGACTGCTCGTGCTGGTCTGTAAACCGTGCTGGGCCAGGGCGTCGCGCAACTCGTGCAGGAAGATCGGGGGCCGCACTTCGTAGGTTGTCAGGATCAGCTCGGCCTGCGCCTCGATCCGGTGCGAGGCGTGATCACGACCCGACGGCTTAGGCACAAGCTGCCCCTCCTGGCGGAACTGTTCCGACCAGCGGCTGGCACTGGACACGCTGACGCCGAACCGAGCTGCCGCCTGATGACAGGACGCCCCCTCCGAAACGGCAGAGACGACACGCTGGCGTAGATCCACGGACAAGGGTGAAGGCATCGGCATCCTCCTTCACCCCTCAACGTCCTAACTCCCGAGCCGTCCAAACCCGCTCGGGCGTGGCTCTAGCGTCCAGTACCGGCGAGATGCCGCCGGAGAAGCTGCGCGGCCTTGGAGAGGCTGCCGTCGTCGCGCGCGCAGATCCGGTGCTGACGCCGTGCCCAGGGGGCATCGAGCGAGAGGATCCGCACGTCGGTCAGCACCGCGATGTGACGCGCGACACGCTCAGGGACGACACCCAGGCCGAGACCGGCCTCCACCATGCGGCCCATCGCGTGGAAGCTGCTGACCCGGATCCGACCCCGGGCCGAGCGGCCATGCTCCGCTGCCATGCGCGTGAGGATCAGGTCGATTGAGCTGCCGCGCTCCTGCTCGATCAACTGACTGTCGAGGAGCTCGAGCGCGCTGACGGACTGACAGTGGGCGAGGGCATGCCCCGCTGGCGCCAGTACCACGAGGCAGTCGCCATGATATGGGTGCACAGCGAGCCCCTCGGTCACGATGTCCCCCGAGAACAGCCCGAGATCCGCCTCGCCATCGCGCACGGCCTGCACGATGCTCGTGCTTACTTTCGCCTCAAGCTCGACCTCAACGTGAGGGTAGGCCTCGAGGAACTGCCGCAGCTCCTCGGGAAGGTAGCCGATGATTGTGGACTCGTTGGCGAAGACGCGGACGTGGCCGCGCAAGCCCGACCCGTATTCCTGCATCTCATCCTCAAGCAGGGATAGGTTGCGCAGGATCGTCAGGGCGTGCTGGCGTACCGCTCTCCCAGCGGGCGTCGCCTCGATGCCCTTGTGGTGCCGCACCACGAGCTGAAGGCCGACCGCGTGCTCGAGGTCTGACAGCCTCTTGCTCGCCGCGGAGGTCGCGATGTTCTCCCGAGCCGCAGCTGCCGCGATGCTGTGCTCGTCGACTACCGCGACGAAGAGCTTCAGCGTGAACAGGTCGACGCGGCCGACGAGGCTTCGCCGTGGAACTTGAGACATGCGTCCGACTACCCGGGGGCTTGGGACCAAAAGGCGCGGGCCCAATGCTCGCGTTACCGGAGACTTAACGGTTTCGCGCCCATGCGAGAAGATCGCGCCAATCCTACTGCGGTCCGCCCAGCCGGATAGAGAGAGTCCCGGCCACCGACAGAGAACCGCGGCCGTCGCTTTTGACGATGGCCCCCTGCCAGATTTCGCCTTCAAGCCTCAATGGACCGGTTCTAGGCTCCCTCGTCTGCTGGCCTGCAGGCTGAGACGAGAGGCACGACGCGTATGCAACCGAAGGCTTCCTCCCGCCCCACGCGCTTGATGCGGCGCATCGGCCTGGCGGCCCTCTTGTGCGCCGGCCTCAGCCCGTTTCCCGCCGCAGCGCAGACCGGCCGTGAGACCATCACGGTCTACACGACGCTGGAGAAGGAGCAGCTCGGCCCCTACAAGGCCGCCTTCGAGAAGGCCCATCCGAACGTCGAGATCGCATGGTTGCGCGATAGCCCGGGCATCGTTCTTGCCCGCCTCCTCGCCGAGAAGGACAACCCGAAGGCCGACGTGCTCTGGGGGGTGCCGCTGATGCACCTCCTCAGCCTCGAGAAGCTCGGCATGATCGAGCCGTACGCGCCCAAGGACTACGCGACGCTGAAGGCCCGGTTCCGCGATGACAAGATCCCCCCGGCGTGGACCGGCATGGACACTTGGATGACGCTGATCTGCTTCAACACCGTGGAGGCGAAGAAACGCAACATCCCCGCTCCCGAGAGCTGGGCCGACCTCGCCAAGCCCGTCTACAAGGGGCAGATCACCATGCCGAATCCGGCCTCTAGCCACACCGGCTACATGGCCATCAATCATTGGAGCCAGTCGATGGGGGACAAGGCGCAGTCCTTCATGGATTCGCTGCACGACAACATGGCGCTCTACACCCACTCAGGCTCGAAGCCGTGCAAGATGGCTGCAACGGGCGAGTACGTGATTGGAATTTCTACCGATATTACGGCGCCGCAGCTAAAGGTGAAGGGTGCGCCGATCGAGATCATCCTGCCCAAGGATAAGACGGGATGGGACATCGAGGCGACCGCCATCATGAAGGGCACGAAGCACCTCAAGGCAGCCCAAGCGCTCGCGGACTTCTCGGTGACAAAGGCGGCCGCCGAACAGTACAACAAGTTCATGGCGATCGTTGCCTATCCCGGGATTTTCGAGACGCCAAGAGGTTATCCCGCCGGCGCTGAGGCCGCAATGGCCGACCAGAACCTCACCGCGAGCGCCGACAACCGCGAGGCGCTGACGCAGGACTGGGTCAAGCGCTATGACAGCAAGTCCGAACCGAAATCGAACTGACCTCCGATCCTACCGTCCAGCGCCGGGCCATTCTTACTCAGCGGCCCGGCACCGCTCGCGATTTGCAGGGCCCCGATGATCCCCCGCCTTGACGATCCAGTGCCCTTCCTCAACGTCCGCAACGTCGGCAAGCGCTTCGGCGGTTTTCGTGCCCTCGAAGACGTCAGCCTCGACATCCGCGCGGGCGAACTCCTGACCTTCCTCGGTCCTTCAGGGTGCGGGAAGTCGACGCTCCTGCGCATCATCACGGGGCTGGAGCGGCCGAGCAGCGGCTCGATCCTGCATCTAGGGCGTGACATTACGGCGCTGTCGGCAGCGCGGCGCGGCTTCGGGATCTTGTTCCAGTCCTATGCGCTGTTCCCGAACCTCACGGTGGCCGACAACGTCGCGTACGGCTTGACGGACCGTCGCACGGCGAAGGCGCGCGTGGCGGAACTCCTCGACCTTGTCGGCTTGCCGAATGCCGCCGCCAAGTATCCCGGCGAGCTGTCCGGTGGGCAGCAGCAGCGGGTGGCGCTCGCGCGGGCCCTGGCACCCGCGCCAAAACTCCTTCTCCTCGACGAACCCCTGAGCGCGCTCGACGCCAAGGTGCGAGTACACCTGCGTCAGCAGATCCGCGACCTCCAGCGCCGGCTCGGCCTGACGACGGTGATGGTGACGCACGATCAGGAGGAGGCCCTCGCGATGGCCGATCGGATCGTTGTCATGAACCATGGCACGATTGAGCAGATCGGGACGCCGTCGGAGGTCTACGGCCGGCCGGCCTCGCTCTTCGTCGCCGATTTCGTCGGCCGGATGAACTTCCTACCCGGCCGGGTGAGCGCGGCCGACGTCTTCACCCCGCAGGCCGCCGCGGGCATTCTCGTGCTGCCCGCGGGTGGCGCGGCCGGAGGGCCAGCGACCGTCTGCATTCGGCCAGAGGACGTGACGCTCGCGCCACTCGCGGCCGGCCAGGGCCCGAACACGAGCCGCGCGCGCCTCGCAGCGGTGGAGTTCCTGGGCGCCTTCTGCCGCGTGCAGGTGGTCGCGCCTGAGTGGGGCGACCTCGGCATCACCGCGGACGTGCCGGCGGGGCCCGCGAGTGGGCTCGACCTCACGCCCGGCGCGCCCCTCGACGTCACCCTGAGGCCGGAGCGGCTGCACATCTTCGCGGGTGCCGTTGATGCCTGAGGTCGGCCTCACTTCGGCGCCCGTGCGCCTTCCCGCCCGGTTCATTGCCGCGCCACGCCTGCCGGAGGCGGGCGTGCGCCTTGCGCTCATCGGCTTCGTAACACTGGTCGCGCTCGTGCTGATCCTTGGCCCGATCGGCGCGATTCTCCTGAAGAGTCTCCAAAACGCCACCGGTGAACTCGTCGGGCTCGCGAACTTCCGCGCCTACGCGAGCAACCCGGCGCTGGCCCGCTCGATCGGCAACAGCCTTCTCCTTGGAGGGCTGACGACTACGATCACAATGCTCCTCGCCTTTCCCTATGCCTACGCGCTAACCCGCAGTTGCTTGCCGGGGAAGTTCGTCTTCGGGGGCATCGCGCTCCTGCCGATTCTCGCGCCCTCGCTCCTGCCCGCGATCGCGTTGACTTACCTGTTCGGCAATCAGGGCTTCCTGAAGAGCTGGCTCAGCGGTGGGTCGATCTACGGCCTGCCAGGCATCGTGGCAGGCCAAGTCTTCTACTGCTTTCCTCACGCCTTCCTGATCCTGAGCACCGCGCTGGCGCTCGCGGACGCGCGGCTCTACGAGGCGGCCGAGACACTCGGTGCGTCACGGGCGCGCATGTTCCGCACCATCACGGTGCCGGCCGCCCGTTTCGGCATCGTGGGGGCGACCTTCGTCGTCTTCACCATCGCCGTCACGGATTTCGGCGTCGCCAAGGTCATCGGCGGTCAGTTCAACGTACTCTCGATCGACATCTACAAGCAGGTGATAGGGCAGCAGAACTTCCAGATGGGTGCCGTCGTCGGGGTGATCCTACTCGTCCCCTCACTCCTATCCTTCGCTGTCGACCTCTATGTCCGACGCCGCCAACGATCCCTGCTCAGCGCCCGCTCGGTGGTGCTGAAGCCAACGCCGAGCCGGGCCTTCGATCTAGCGATGCTGACGGTGGTCGCCATCATCGGCGGGCTGATCCTCGCGCTCGTCGCCACGGCGCTCTTCGCATCATTCGTCAAGTTCTGGCCGTACGATCTCTCCCTGACATTTGGAAACTACGACTTCGCGGCCTATGACGCTGCGGGATGGTCTTCCTACGCCAACAGCCTGAAAATGGCAGCGCTCACGGCGCTCGCAGGCACGCTGCTCGCATTCTCAGGGGCGTACCTCGTCGAGAAGGGGCGCGGGCACGCTTGGCTCGGCAGCCTCTATCGCGCGGTCGCAGTGCTACCGCTCGCCGTGCCCGGCCTTGCCCTCGGGCTCGGCTACATCTTCTTCTTCAACGCACCGGGGAATCCGCTCAACGGTGTCTACGGCGGCCTCTCGATCCTCGTCATGGCGACGGTCGCGCACTACTACACGGTTCCGCATCTCATGGCCGTGACGGCGCTCAAGCAGCTCGACGGCGAGATCGAGGAGGCCGGTGCCTCCCTGGGGGTGCCGTTCTGGACGACCTTCTTCCGTGTAACGCTGCCGATCTGCGTACCGACTGTCATCGACATCGCCACCTACTTCTTCCTTAACGCGATGACGACAATCGGAGCGGTCGTGTTCCTGTACGCGCCCGCGACCAAGCTCGCCTCCGTGGCTGTCGTCGAAATGGACGATACCGGAGACACCGCGGCGGCGGCGGCTATGGCGATCATGGTGCTCGTCACGGCCGCCGGCGTGAAGCTGGTGCAATTTGCCCTGACGACGGTCGCGGTGTCGCGCACGCAGGCCTGGCGGCGTCCCTCCGCCGCTCCCGAGCCCGAGGGGACGAAAGTTCCGTCAATCAGTGCTGCGCTCGCGCCGGCACGTCGCCCATCGTGATTGGCGTTGGTGGGGCGAGGAAGCACGGCTTCCGACATCCCGCAGGCCTTCTTAGACACCAACTCGGCGATCAGGTGGTCGCGGCCGTCCCGCGCCGCGCCAAGGAGACCGTCCCTTGCCCGGCACGCTGTTCGACAAGATCTGGGATCGACACAAGGTCTACGAGCGCTCTGACGGGCAGACCCTGCTCTTCATAGACCGCCACTACATCGGCGACGACCTGCCGCTCGACACGTTCGAGGCGCTGCGCCGCAAGGGCCTGAAGGTCCGCCGGCCCGATCTCAGCTTCGCGGTGCCAGACCACTACGTCTCTACGCGTGGGCGCAGCCTCGCCGACACGGTGGACGCTGAGCGTCGGTCGCTCATTGAGGGCTTGGTGCGATTTACCGACGAGAACGGCATCACCCTCTTCCCGCTCGAAGACGCGCGCCAGGGGATCGTCCACGTGGTTGGACCCGAGCAGGGTCTGAGCCTGCCGGGCATGACGATCGTGTGCGGCGATAGCCACACCTCCACCCACGGAGCGCTCGGGGCGCTCGGCTTCGGCATCGGTGCCTCCGAGGTAAGCCACGTCTTCGCAACTCAGACCCTCTGGCAGCGCCGCCCGCGCACCATGCGAGTGCATATGGAGGGCGAGGTTGGGCTCGGCGTCACGGCCAAGGACCTGATCCTCGCGGTGATCGCCCACATCGGCGTCGCGGGGGCTGCCCGCCACGTAATCGAATACGCGGGGGCAGCTGTCCGCGCCCTCTCGATCGAAGCCCGCATGACCCTGTGCAACATGTCGATCGAGGCCGGGGCTCGCGCCGGGATGGTGGCGCCGGATGCTACCACCATCGCTTACCTGAAGGGTCGGCCCTACGCTCCAGCAGGCACCGCCTGGGATGCAGCGGTGAGCGCATGGTCGCGGCTCGCCTCCGATGCTGACGCCGTCTTCGACCGTGAGATCGTGTTCGACGCCGCCGAGGTCGCTCCCATGGTGTCCTGGGGTACGAGCCCGGAGGACGCGAGCCCGATCACCGGGGCGGTGCCCGACCTCGCCGCAATCCCGGACCCGCAGAAGCGCGCCCGCATCGCCAAGGGGCTCGACTACATGGCACTCGCCCCCGGCGCGACGCTCGAAGGCTTACCGATCGGGCGGGTGTTCATAGGCTCCTGCACCAACGGCCGCATCGAGGATCTGCGTGAAGCCTCGCGCGTGATGCGCGGGCGCAAGGCAGTGGTGCCGACGGTGGTGGTACCGGGCTCCGGACTCGTGAAAGCGCAGGCCGAAGCCGAGGGGCTCGACCGCATCTTCCGAGAGGCCGGCTGTGAGTGGCGCTACGCTGGCTGCTCCATGTGTCTCGCAATCAATGGCGACGCGGTGAATGAGGGCGAGCGCTGTGCCTCGACCACGAACCGCAACTTCGTCGGCCGCCAAGGGCTTGGCGCCCGCACCCACCTCATGAGCCCGGCGATGGCCGCAGCCGCCGCCGTGACCGGCCGGCTCACCGACGTCCGCCAGCTGGGAAGGCACTAGCCCATGGAGCCGTTCACGCGCCTCGACGCCGTCGCAGTCCCTATGACCGGCGCCGACATCGACACCGATCAGATCCTGCCGGCGCGCTTCATGCACAAGCCGCGGGTTGATTACGGCCGCTACTGCTTTCACGACGTGCGCTTCGCGCCCGACGGCACCCCGCGCCCGGGCTTCGTGCTCAACCGGCTGGACCACCCAGCGCCCCGGATCATCGTCGCAGACCGAAACTTCGGGTGCGGCTCGTCCCGAGAGCAGGCCGTCTACACGCTCGCCGACTTCGGCATCCGCTGCATCGTCGCCCCGAGCTTCGGCGATATCTTCCAGACGAACTGCCTCAAGAACGGCGTGCTGCCCGTGGTTTTGCCCGAGGCGGAGACGGCGGCGATCCGCGCGCTGTTGGAGGATGCCTCAGCGCCGCGCCTCGTCGTGGACCTCGTGGCGGAAGTGCTTACCGACCCCTCCGGCTGCCGCCACGCCTTCGTGACGGACCCCTTCGCGCGCGAATGCCTGCTCAAGGGGCTCGATGAGATCGACTATACACTCACGCTCATCGAGCACGTGCGCACCTATGAGGCGGCCTCGCGCCGGGAGGGCGAGATTTCCGGGACGTTCCGACATCCTGAAGCCGAGGAATTGAGATGAAGGTTGCCGTGCTGTCCGGAGATGGGATTGGGCCAGAGGTCACCCGTCAGGGCGTCAAAGTGCTCGAAGCCCTTGCCCGTGAGGGCTTGGCTATCGAAATGGAGACGGCTCTGATCGGGGGCTGCGCCTACGACGCAGGTGGCCACCCGCTGCCGGAGGCGACGCTGGCGCTGGCGCGCGCGGCCGACGCCATCCTGTTCGGGGCCGAGGGCGGGTTCGAGTACGAGACCCTTCCGCGTGGCCTCCGACCCGGCGACGCGCTCCTGACCCTGCGCCAGGAACTTGACCTTTTCGCCAACTTCCGGCCAATCGTCTCCGTCCCCGCACTCATCGAGGCCTCGACCCTCAAACGAGAGGTGGTCGAGGGCCTCGACTTGATGATCCTGCGCGAGCTGACGAGCGACATCTACTTCGCGAGCCCGCGCGGCATCGAGCGCGACGGAAGGGGCGAGCGTGTCGGCGTCAACACGATGCGCTACACGGAGAGCGAGATCCGCCGCATCGCGCACGTCGCATTCGCCACTGCGCGAGGCCGCCGTCACAAAGTCTGCTCGGTAGACAAGGCCAACGTGCTTGAGACCATGGAGCTGTGGCGCGAGGTCATGACCGACGTAGGCCGCGATTATCCCGACGTCGAGCTGACCCACCTTTACGTTGATGCGGCTGCGATGTCCCTCGTGCGCTACCCCAAGCAGTTTGATGTAATCGTGACCGCGAACCTCTTCGGCGACATTCTCTCGGACGAGGCGTCGATGCTGGTAGGTTCGATCGGCATGCTGCCATCGGCCTCGATCGGCGCGGGGCGGCGCGGGCTCTTCGAGCCCGTCCACGGCTGCGCCCCCGATATCGCCGGCCAAGATGTGGCAAACCCGCTCGCCTCCATCCTCTCGGTGGCGCTGATGCTGCGCCACAGCTTCCGGCGGCCGGACCTCGCGGTCCGGGTCGAGGACGCCGTTGCTCGGACCCTGGCGGATGGATACCGGACCGCCGACATTGTAACGCCGGGCACCCAACGAATTGGAACGGAGGCGATGGGGGACTGCGTGGTAGCCCGCCTCATGGCGTAGCCTCACGGACTATTGATCAGCCGCTCGACCTTAACGCAGCCACCTTGCCGTACTCGGCATCGCCCAGCACGCACCCGAAGCGCACGCCCTGGTCGCCCAGCCGGTCGATCTCGTCCAAGGCGATCTGCCACTTCGGCCGACCGGAGATGTCGTCGGGCACCCCCGCCGTATGTCGCCGCGCCGGATCGGAGGCCCAACCGTCAGGCAGGAACAGCCGCAGCGACACCGGGACCGGAACCTCGCCTCGGGCCAGCGTCAGCGACACCAGCGCCTGGCAGTTCGCCTTTTTGCCGAGCTGACCGCAGTACTGGCGCGGCACGCCCACGGAGTGGCGCCCCTGCTTGACCAGCGCAGTGTCGTCGACCACCAGCACGGCCTCCGGCCCGCCCACGAGCTGCTCGGCCTGCTCGGCCAGCACGCACTCGAGCCGTGCATGCGGCCAGGGCGAGGCGGACACGAAGTGGTGCAGTTGCTGCACGTTGCCGGGCGCAACGCGCGCTGCCATCGGTTCGACGCTCTTGCGCTCGCCGGGCAGGAGCAGACCTCGCAGGTAGAGCGGCGCCCAACGTCGCTGCTCGGCGCGGGACAAGGCGGCCAGAATGGGAGCCAGCCATGCCTCCAATAGTTCTAGCCAAGATTTCGACCCGACCTCATCCATCGCGCTCCTCCCGTGCACCTCAGCGAACGAGAGATAAGATGCCGTAACCTGGCAGAGTAGCGCTAGAGCGGCGCCCGATGGCCGCGTGATCGGGCGCTGCTCCAGAGCGCCTATTCACCTCTGTGATCAACACCGCCGCGCGGCTGCTGGCATCCGGAAAAATCACTCGACGGCCGCATGCGCGCTGATGCGCGTTGGCCTCGCTCCGATGCGGCCGGTCCGACCGCTCCACGAGCTTGCCGTTCTCGCGGTTGGACCAGCCGAACTGGCCTTCGGCCGGGGCGAGCGGTGATCTTTTGATGATGGAAGGGTACAGGCTGGTATCGGCCGTATCGCGCGGGCCACCGCACGATCGGGCCGTCATGGCCGGTTCCCACGCCCCGAGACGGTGCTACGGGAGATGCGTGTTCGATCCGGGCGATCGATGAGGGCGCGACACGAACCGGCCGCGCAGGGTTGGATTCCTTGGTGAACATCACGCGGCGGCGGCGGAGCCGGGCGCCGGATTATTGCCGTTCTACGACCGGAGGTACCGTCCTTTGATTCCATGGGTTCAACTTGACACCGCCGTCATTCCCGGCGAGCGCGAGCCGATGCGCCTGATGCAACGCGGCGGTGATTTCACCATTTGTGTCGGCACGATCGAGCTGATGAGCAACCGCGCCTCCAAGTCGGAGGCGGAGCTCGCCGCCCTCACCTGTGCCCGCTTGCGGGACCGTCCGCGGGCGAAGGTGCTGATCGGTGGGCTCGGCATGGGATTCACCTTGCGTGCAGCCCTCGACGCCCTCGGCCCGGATGCGCGGATCGTCGTCGCGGAACTGATGCCCGCGGTTGTGGCCTGGGCGCGTGGTCCTCTGGCCCATCTGTTCGCCGGGATCCTCGATGATCCGCGCGTCGATCTGCGGGAAGACGACGTTCTGCGTGTCATTCAGCAGGTGCCGTCCTGCTACGATGCCATCCTGCTCGACGTCGACAACGGGCCCGAGGGGCTGACGCGGCTCGAGAACGACCGGCTCTACGACGTCGAGGGCTTGAAGCAGGCCCAACGGGCGCTGCGCCCGCGCGGCATCCTGAGCGTGTGGTCGGATAAGCCCGACCGCAAGTTCAGAGCGCGCCTATGGAACACCGGTTTCGAGGTCGACCAGGTGCGGGTGCATGCCAACGGGCGAAGCGGGCGTCGTCACGTCCTCTGGCTCGCGACACGTCCGGATCATCTCTCCAGGCCGTGATCCGCGGTCAGGCAGGACCTCGCACGGCGCAGTGGCACTCCCGACGTTGCGCGGCATGCGGTCTTGTGCTTTGGTCCAACCGTCCGAACAGGGCGATACGGGAGAGCCCAGCCCGGCTCGATGAGCCTGGCATGGCGCCGACGGAGCAACCACCCCCGGAAACTCTCAGGCACAATCACCGTATCGTTGGACGATCTGGAGAGAGGCGCCGTCCGGCGTCCACCGAAGGAGAAACCTCGCACGCCCGTGCGGGGGAAGCTCTCAGGTACCCGTGACAGATGGGGGTAGCCGTGGTGCGTGAGCGCCGTCGGTTCCGTATGTCGCGGAGGACCCTGATATGTCCGTGCAGCCCGCCGAGTCGGTTGCTCTCGAAGCCACGCCCCTGCACGATCTCCACCTGCGCCTGGATGCCCGCATGGTGCCCTTCGCGGGCTACGCCATGCCGCTGCAATACCCGGCGGGCCAGCTCAAGGAGCACCTGCATACCCGCGCCGCCGCCGGGCTGTTCGATGTCTCCCACATGGGTCAGGTGGTGCTGCGCGGCGACGATCCGGACCGGATCGCGCTCGCACTGGAGCGCCTGATCCCGGCCGATCTCGCCGGGCTCCGGCCCGGCCGCCAGCGCTACGGGCTGCTCACCCACGAATCCGGCGGCATCCTGGACGACCTCATGGTCCTGCGCTTCGACGATCACCTCGTCGTCGTGGTGAACGCCGCGAACAAGCGGGCGGTCATCGCCCATCTGAGGCGGTTTCTGCCCGCCGCGGTATCGGTCGAAGAGCAGCCCGCCGCGCTGATCGCCCTGCAGGGACCGGCCGCGGAACCGGCCCTGGCGGCGCTCGCACCCGAGGTGACGACGATGCGGTTTCTCGACGTCCGGGAGGTGACCCTCCTCGGCGCGCGGGGCTTCGTCGCCCGCTCCGGCTACACGGGCGAGGACGGCTTCGAGATTTCGGTCCCGGCGGAGGCCGCCGCGGCGCTGGCGGAGGCGCTGCTGGCGCAGCCGGGCGTGCTGCCGGTCGGCCTCGGCGCCCGCGACACGCTGCGGCTCGAAGCGGGCCTCTGCCTGCACGGCGCCGACATCGACCTGACCACGAGTCCCGTCGAGGCGAGCCTGACCTTCGCGATCCCCAAGGTCCGGCGGCGGGGGGGAGCTCGCGCCGGAGGCTTCCCGGGCGAGACCCGCATCCTGCATGAACTGGAGACGGGCACCGCGCGGCGGCGCGTCGGATTGAGGCCGGAGGGACGCGCGCCGGTGCGGGCCGGCGCCCCCCTCCGCTCCGAGGCGGATGGCACATCCCTCGGCAGCGTCACCTCGGGGAGCTTCGGCCCGAGCCTCGGTGCCCCCGTGGCGATGGGCTACGTCGCGGCCGCCCACGCGCAGGCGGGCCAGCGCCTCCTCGCGGAGGTCCGCGGCCTGCCCCTGCCCCTCGTCGTGACCCCTCTCCCTTTCCTTCCCGCCACCTTCAAGCGCGCCTGACAGGCCGGAGTTAAGTCCCATGCGGCGTTTCACGGAAGAACACGAGTGGCTGACGCTCGAGGGCGAGGTCGCCACGATCGGCATCACCCAGCATGCCGCCGAGCAGCTCGGCGACCTCGTCTTCATCGAGCTGCCGAAGGTCGGGGCCGCGTTGACGAAGGGATCGGCCGCGGCGGTCGTCGAATCGGTCAAGGCGGCCTCCGAAGTCTACGCGCCGCTCGACGGCGAGGTGACGGAGGTCAACGACGCGGTCGTCACCTCCCCGGAGACCGTGAACGCCGATCCGCAAGGCGCGGGCTGGCTCTACCGGATGCGGCTCAAGGACCCCTCCGCCATGGAGGCCCTGATGGACGAGGCCGCCTACGCGGCTCTGCCGAAGTGACCGCCCCGGAGAGACGCATGGCCGCCTACGATCCGTACGACTTTGCGAACCGCCGGCACATCGGCCCGACCGTCGGCGAGATGTCCGAGATGCTGCAGCGGGTCGGCGCTGCGAGCCTCGACGCCCTGATCGACGAGACGCTGCCCCCCGACATCCGGCAGCACGAGCCGATCGAGTTCGGCCGCCCGCTGACCGAGCGCCGGGTGATCGAGCGGATGCGCGCGGTCGCCAACAAGAACCGTCTCCTCGTGTCGCTGATCGGCCAGGGCTATCACGGCACCACCATGCCGCCCGCGATCCAGCGCAACATCTTCGAGAACCCGGCCTGGTACACGGCCTACTCGCCCTATCAGCCGGAGATCAGCCAGGGCCGCCTCGAGGCGCTCCTGAACTTCCAGACGCTGGTCTGCGACCTGACCGCCCTCGACATCGCCAACGCCTCGCTCCTCGACGAGGCGACGGCGGCGGCCGAGGCGATGGGCATGGCGCAGCGGGTCGCGACGTCGAAGGCCGACGCCTTCTTCGTCGACAAGGATTGCCTGCCGCAGACGATCGCCGTGCTGCGCACGCGGGCCGCCCCGTTCGGCTGGCGCGTGATCGTCGGCGATCCCTTCCGGGACCTCGATCCGGAGCAGGTCTTCGGCGCGCTCTTCCAGTATCCGGGCGTGAACGGGGCCATTCACGATTTCGGCAGCCCGATCGCGCGCCTGCACGCGGCCGGGGCCATCGCCGTGGTGGCGGCCGATCCCCTGGCCCTCACCCTCCTCAAGGCGCCCGGCGAGATGGGAGCCGACATCGCGATCGGCTCCATGCAGCGCTACGGCGTGCCGGTCGGCTACGGCGGCCCGCACGCCGCCTACATGGCGGCCCGCGACGCCTACAAGCGGGCGATGCCCGGCCGCATCGTCGGCGTCTCCGTCGACAGCCGCGGACACCGCGCCTATCGCCTCGCGCTCCAGACCCGCGAGCAGCACATCCGCCGCGAGAAGGCGACCTCGAACATCTGCACGAGCCAGGTGCTGCTCGCCGTCGTGGCGTCCATGTACGCGGTCTATCACGGGCCGGAGGGCCTGAAGGCCATCGCGCAGCGCGTGCACCGCGACGCCGTGCGCCTCGCCGACGGCCTGACGCGGCTGGGCTTCGCGGTCGAACCGGAGGCGTTCTTCGACACGGTGACGGTCGCGGTCGGCCCGTTCCAGGGCATGATCCTGAGGAGCGCCGTCGAGAACGGCGTGAACCTGCGCAAGATCGGCGACGACCGCATCGGCATCACGGTGGACGAGCGCACCCGGCCGGACATCATCCAGGCCGTGTGGCGCGCCTTCGGGGGCACGGACCTCGCCTACGACGAGGCGTGGCCCGCGGCGCGGCTGCCCGCCGGGCTTGCGCGCACCTCCGCCTATCTCACCCACCCGATCTTCCAGATGAACCGGGCCGAGAGCGAGATGACGCGCTACATGCGCCGGCTCGCCGACCGGGATCTCGCGCTCGACCGCACCATGATCCCGCTCGGCTCCTGCACCATGAAGCTCAACGCCACGGCCGAGATGCTGCCGATCTCCTGGCCGGAATTCTCGGAGATCCATCCCTTCGTTCCGGAAGATCAGGCCCGGGGCTATGCCGAGCTGATCGAGGATCTCTCGAAGAAGCTCTGCGCCATCACCGGCTACGACGCGATCTCGATGCAGCCGAACTCGGGGGCGCAGGGGGAATATGCCGGGCTCCTCGCGATCCGCGGCTACCATCACGCCCGCGGCGAGGGGCACCGCGACGTCTGCCTGATCCCGTCCTCGGCCCACGGAACCAACCCCGCTTCCGCGCAGATGTGCGGCATGACCGTCGTGGTGGTGGCGGCCGACCCGCAGGGCAACATCGACGTGGACGACTTCCGCCGGAAGGCGGAGCGGCACGCCGACAAGCTCGCGGCCTGCATGCTCACCTACCCCTCGACCCACGGCGTGTTCGAGACGCGGGTGCGCGAGATCTGCGAGATCGTCCACGCCCATGGCGGCCAGGTCTATCTCGACGGCGCGAACCTCAACGCCCTCGTCGGCCTCGCCCGGCCGGGTGACATCGGCGCGGATGTCAGCCACCTCAACCTGCACAAGACGTTCTGCATCCCGCATGGCGGCGGCGGTCCCGGCATGGGCCCGATCGGCGTCAAGGCGCATCTGATCCCCTACCTGCCGACCGATCCGCGGACGGGCGAGGCGGGCGCGGTCTCGGCGGCGCCGTTCGGGTCGGCCTCGATCCTGCCGATCTCGTGGAGCTACTGCCTGATGATGGGCGGGCGCGGGCTCACGCAGGCGACCCGCGTGGCGATCCTCAACGCGAACTACATCGCCGAGCGGCTGAAGGGCGCCTATCCGATCGTCTATACGGGCCTCAACGGGCGCGTGGCACACGAATGCATCGTGGACGTGCGCCCCTTCCAGAAGAGCGCCGGGATCACCGTCGATGACATCGCCAAGCGCTTGATCGATTGCGGCTTCCACCCGCCGACGATGAGCTGGCCGGTCGCCGGGACCCTGATGATCGAGCCGACCGAATCCGAGACCAAGGCGGAGATCGACCGGTTCTGCGACGCGATGCTGTCGATCCGGGAGGAGATCCGGGCGATCGAGGAGGGTCGGGCGGACCGGGCCGACAATCCGCTGAAGCAGGCCCCGCACACGGTGCAGGATCTCATCGGCGCCTGGGAGCGCCCCTACTCGCGGGAGGCGGCCTGCTTCCCGACCGGCTCCCGTGGGATGGACAAGTACTGGCCCCCGGTGAACCGCGTCGACAACGCCTATGGCGACCGAAACCTCGTGTGCAACTGCCCCCCGGTGGAGTCCTACGCCGCGGCGGCGGAGTAATCCCAGAGCCGAAGCATCGCAACAGGGCCGGAGCGGGCGCGTCGCCTGCCCGGCCGGAGCGGGGACGCGCAAACCTGCCGGGTGCCCGTCATCGGCCAGGCGGGATCGGGCCGCGTCATACGGTTTCCGGATGATCGCTTCGCGATGCGGAAACCGGCCTCGCTCAGGCGCCGCGCGGGCTCGTGATACGGTTTCCGAAAGTGATCTTCCGGAAACCGTATCAGCCGTGCAGCTTGGCGGAAAGGGAAGGCCGACGTCCCGTCATCTGAGCTGGCCGCCATCGGCGTCCCTGAGCACTTCGGAGAAGATCGGCTCCCAATCCATGATGTGCTTGTGCATGAGTGCCGCTGCGGCTTCGGGCTCGCCCCCCTGCCGCAGCATGTCGATGATGCGGTAGTGCTCGGGGACCGACTCCTCTTGGCGCGCCAACCCGGCGGCAGAGCTGATCCCGTAGAGCCTCATCGTATCCCGTAACCGCATCACGATTCCGGTCAGGACGGCGTTGCCGGCCCGGGACAGCAACTCCCTGTGGAATGCGCGGTCGGCGGCGAGGTAGAGCTGGATGTCGCCCGCGCGCACCGCCCGGGCGATGTCGTCCGCGTGCGCCGTGAGCTGCGAGACATCGTTCAGTCCGGATCGCACCAGCTTCACGAAAGCGGACGTTTCGAGTTGCAGCCGGACCTCGAACAGGTTGCGCAGTTCCTCCAGCGTCGGCTCGACCACGCAGAAACCGCGGTTGCGCAGCGGCTGCAGCAGGCCATCGGCGGAGAGTTGCAGGAGCGCCTCCCGCACGGGCGTGGTCGAAATGCCGAGCGTCCGGGCCAGGGCCGGGACGGACAGGATGGTGCCCGGCCCGATCTCCCCTGACACGATGCCGAGGCGCAGTCGCTGCTGCACCTGCTCGCGCAGATTGGCTTCCGTCGCCACCGGCACCGGAGCGGCGTTCTGATTGCTGACCATTCTTCGCTCTCCCGCTGCCCAGTATACGAGCTTCATCCCGACTTGCAGGAGCGCGTCACGCGTTTCAATATAGCGCGTCACGCGCTACCTAACCGAGGGAGGCTGAGGTGGGTGAGGTCAAGGCGGGCTACTGCACCCTCTGCCGCTCGCGGTGCGGCTCCCTCAACGAGGTCGAGGGCGGCCGGCTCGTGGCCGTGCGGCCCAACCCGGACCATCCGACCGGCAGCGCGCTCTGCGCCAAAGGGCGCGCCGCTCCCGAGATGGTCGGCAGCCCGCGGCGGCTGACCGTCCCGCTCAAGCGCACACGGCCGCGCCACCACCCGGATCCCGGCTTCGTGCCGATCTCCTGGGACGAGGCGCTGGCCGAGATCGCGTCCCGCCTCGGCGAGACCCGTGCGCGACGGGGCGCCGAGGCGGTCGCCTTCGCCGTCACCACCCCGAGCGGCACGCCGATGGTGGACAGCTTCGAGTGGGTGGAGCGCTTCATCCGGGTCTTCGGCAGCCCGAACCTGATCTACGCCGTCGAGGTCTGCGGCTGGCACAAGGATTACGCGCAGGCCCTGACGTTCGGGCGCGGCATCGGCGCCGCCGACTACGACCGGGCGGATGCGATCGTGCTGTGGGGGCACAATCCGGCCCGGACCTGGCTCGCCCAGGCGACCCGCGTCGCGGCGGCGCGCCGCCGCGGGGCGACGGTGGCCGTGGTCGATCCCAAGCGCGGCGGCTCGGGCGAGGATGCCGATCTGTGGCTGCGCATTCGTCCCGGCACCGACGCGGCCCTCGCCATGGGAGCCATCCGGCACCTGATCGCGACGCGCCGATACGACACGCCCTTCGTGCGGCGCTGGACGAACGCGCCGCTCCTGATCGACCGCGACACGGGACGCTTCGTTCGGGCCGGCGACCTCTGGCCCGGCAGCCCCGACTCGCGGTGGGTGGTTCTCGGCCCCGAAGGGCCGCTCCCGGCGGATTCCGCTCCCGATGATCCCGCGATCCTGCTGCAGGGCGAGGCCGATCTTCAGGCGGGGGATGGGCGCCGTCTGCGCTGCGCAACCGCGCTGACGTTGCTGGAACGCGAAGCCGCTCCGTACACACCGGACTCCGTCGCAGGGATCACCGGGCTTCATCCCGATGATCTCGCCCGGTTCTACGCGCTGTTCGAGAACGCGCCCCGCCTCGCCTATCATTCCTGGACCGGGGTCGGGCAGCACACCAACGCGACCCAGACCGAGCGGGCGATCGCGACCCTCTACGCGCTGACGGGAGCGAACGACCGGGCCGGCGGCAATCTCTGGACCGTGGCGCCCCCATCCCGGAGCGTGAACGATTACGGATTGCTGGCGCCCGACCAGCGCGAGAAGGCTCTCGGCCTCGACGCGCTGCCGCTCGGCCCGCCCTCCAGGGGCTGGATCACCGCCCGCGACTTCGCCCGCGCGGTGCTGGAGGGGGAGCCCTACCGGGTCGAGGCCCTGATGAGCTTCGGCTCCAACCTCGTCGTGTCGCAGGGGGCATCGGCACGCAACCGGGACGCGCTGCAGGCGCTCGATTTCCACGTCCACGTCGACATGTTCATGAATCCGACGGCGGAGAACGCCGACATCGTGCTCCCGGCCAGCATGCCCTGGGAGCGCGAGGCGCTGAAGGTCGGCTTCGAGATCACTCAGGCGGCCGCCGAGCTGGTGCAGCTGCGCCAGGCGATGCTCCCGCCCCTCGGCGAAACGCGGGCGGATTACGAGATCGTGTTCGATCTCGCCTGCCGGCTCGGCCACGCGGATGCGTTCTTCGGTGGTTCGGTCGAGGCCGGCTGGAACGACCAGCTTGCGCCGCTCGGATTGACCGTGGCGGACCTGCGCGCCCGCCCGGACGGCATCCGCGTCCCGCAACCCTGTCCGGAGCGCAAGTACACCGCACCCGGCGCGGACGGGACGCCGGTGGGCTTCGCCACGCCGACGCGCCGGGCCGAGCTCTACTCCGAGCGCCTGCTGGACCACGGCTATCCTCCCCTGCCCTCCTTCATCGCGCCCGCCGGCGGGGAGGACCCGGCGCTGCCGCTGTGGCTCTCGACCGCGAAGTCCGGTTGGTACGTTCACAGTTCGCACCGGCACGTCGCCTCGCTGCGCCGGAAGGCACCGGATCCATCGATCGAGATCAGCCCCGCTTCCGCGGCGGCCCGTCACATCCAGGCCGGCGACTGGGTCGTGCTGCGCACGGCGCACGGGACGGCGCGGCTGCGCGCCCGGCTCGATCCGGCCCTGGCGGACGACACGGTCATCGCGGAATTCGGCTGGTGGGAGGATTGCCCGCCCCTCGGCCAGCCGCGCACCCCAAGTGCCGGCGCGGACACCCTGAACGTCAACGCCGCGCTCTCGGACGAGAGCCGGGATCCGGTCAGCGGCTCGGTCCCGCTTCGCGCGGTCCCCTGCGAGATCACCCTGGACGAGGTGCGCAGCCGAGGCTGGTGGAGCGGCGAGCGCGCCTTCACGGTGGCGGCCGTCCGACGCGAAGCCGCGGATGTCGTGGCGCTCTCACTGGCTCCCACGGATGGCGGGCCCCTCGCCGGCTTCCGTCCCGGGCAGCATGTCCGCGTGGCCACGGATGCGGGCTTGGCGCGGGCCTACTCGCTCACCGGACCGCATCGCTGCCCGGACCGCTACGACATCGCCGTGAAGCTGGTCGGCACCGGAACGGCGTCGCCCGGACGGATGTCGTCCCGTCTCCACGGAATCGGGGTCGGCGCGACCGTGTTGCTGGAGGCGCCGCAGGGCACCTTCACGCCCCCCTTGAGCGGGGACCGTCCCGTCATCCTGCTCGCCGCGGGCATCGGCATCACGCCCTTCGTGAGCTACCTCGAAGCGCTCGCCGATGCCGGCGAAGCGCCTCGGCCGCCCGGGATCCGGCTCATCTACGTCTGCCGAGACGGGCAGGCCCATCCCTTCGGCGCAACGCTGCGGGCGCTTGCAACCCGCCTGCCGGAACTCGCCGCCACGCATGTCTTCACACGACCGGCACCGGATGATGATCCCGGCCGGGATTACGACCGGAGCGGACGGTCCGCCCTGTCCGATCTGCCGTCGCCGTTTCCGGGCGAGCGCCCCCTCGCCTATATCTGCGGCCCGGGCGCTTTCGTGGCGGACGCGACCTCACGTCTGCTCGCCTGGGGGCTGCCGCGCTTCGACATCGCGAGCGAGCTGTTCACCGCACAGGCGGAGGTTCCGGCGGACCTGGCCCCGCGGACCGTCTCCCTCGCCCGCAGCGGAGCGAGCTTTCTCTGGTCGCCCGGCGCGGGAACCCTGCTCGACGCCGCCGAGAAGGCCGGCCTGCCTCTGCCGAGCGGCTGCCGCACCGGCCAGTGCGAGAGCTGCCAAGTGAGGCTCGCCACCGGGGCGGTGGCGCATCTCGCCGCCTATGACGGCCCCCCCGACCACTGCCTGACCTGCCGCGCCGTCCCGCTCGCCGACTGCGTGCTCGATGCTTGAGAAGGAGCCTTCTATGAGCCAGACCCTCGCCCCCGCCTCCGCCACGGCCCCGCCGCGGGAGAACGTTCTCGTGCGTCTCTCCCAGGTGATGGTGGCCTTCGCCGAGCGGTGGTTCCCCGACGCCTACATCTTCGTGCTGCTCGCCGCGACACTGGTCGCCGTCGGGGTCCTGCTGCACGGGGGCGATGCCACGGGCGTCAGCCGGGCCTTCGGGGACGGCTTCTGGAGCCTGATCCCGTTCACGATGCAGATGGCGCTCGTGGCGGTCGGCGGTTACGTCGTTGCGGTATCGCCCCCGGTGGCGCGGCTCATGCGACGGGCGGCGGCCGTCCCCCGGACGGGCCGCGGGGCCGTCGTCTTCGTGGGCGTGGTCAGCATCCTGCTGTCGCTCGTGAACTGGGGCGTGAGCCTGATCTTCTCAGGGCTGCTGGTCCGCGAGATCGCGCGCCGCAGCGACATCCGGCTCGACTACCGCGCGGCCGGTGCGGCCGGCTATCTCGGCCTCGGCTTCGGGTTCACGCTCGGCATCAGTTCGTCCGCCGCCCAGCTCCAGGCCACCCCCGCCAGCATCCCGGCCTCGCTCATGCCGATCACCGGCGTGATCAGCTTCTACGAGACGATCCTGACCTGGCAGAACCTGGTGGTGCTCGTCACCGGGACGCTGCTGTCGGCCGCCATCTGCTACGCGACCACGCCCTCCGACCCCAACGCTGTCACCGCCGCCGAGCTGGGCGTGAGCCTCGTGGACGCCAAGACCGAGAACCAGCGTCCGACGCGCCCCGGCGACTATCTCGAGTTCAGCCCCATCCTGACGATCCTAACGGTGGTGCTGGCTGCCGGATGGCTGTTCGAGACCTTCAAGGCGGGCAACCCGCTCATCACCCTGTCGGGGCTCAACACCTACAACTTCGTGTTCCTGCTGCTTGGGGCGCTGCTGCACTGGCGGCCGCGGAGCTTCCTGACGAGCTTCTCGCACGCGATGCCGAGCGTTGCCGGCGTCCTGCTGCAATTCCCGTTCTACGGCGGGATCGCCTACATGCTGACGCGGGTGAAGAACGGCGCCGGCGCCACCCTGTCGGACACGATCGCGCATTGGTTCGTGAGCCTCGCGCACGATTCCGGCGCCTTCTCGCTGATCGTCGGCCTGTACTCGGCGACGCTCGGCTTCTTCATTCCCTCGGCCGGCGGCAAATGGGTGATCGAGGCTCCCTATGTCATGAAGGCTGCCAACGAGATCGGCGCCCATCTCGGCTGGACCGTGATGGTCTACAACATCGCCGAGACGCTGCCGAACTTCATCAATCCATTCTGGATGCTGCCGCTCCTCGGCGTGCTCGGCCTCAAGTCGAAAGATCTGATCGGCTACACATCGATGCAGTTCTTCATCCACTTTCCGATCGTGCTGATCCTGGCGTCCTATCTGATGTCCACCTTCACCTACGTCCCACCGGTGATGCCGTAGGCCGAAAGGTGGCGTGCTCGCTGCCGCCCCGTGCATCGGCAAAGTCCCGGGGCGGGATCGCGCGCCCCGGAACAGCCACTTCGCCGGAAGCACCGCGTTCAGCGCCGGGGCGGCTTGCATCGACCTGCGAGCGCCGGCGGTGTCCGGCGCCTTCGCCCGCATCACGGCCGCGTGCGGGCTCCGGCGGAACGCCTCGCTGATGCGGGATCAGCGGCATGCGGCGGCGTGACGCCGGACACCGCCGGAGCACGCGACGCGCATCGACGAGCCTCGCCCCCCTGCGCATCCGCGCGGCGCCTGGCCGTCGAGCGCGGACCGCTCCCAGAGCCCTTCCCATATCTCAGGTCCCTTCCAGGGTGAGGCCGGTCTGCCCGGCAGTCCGGGCGCAGACACGATCGGGGGAGCCGGCTCTCCGGAGACCGCCGCCACGGGGAATGCCAGCCGTCGCGGGCCCGCGACCTGTTGCGCCGCGGGGAAGCGGGTGGCCCCAAGCGGCCCATCGCGCAACGCGCGGGAACGATCCGCGCGTGAGAGGCCGGCCCTTCGATTCCCGGACACGATCGCCTGACATCCGCCGCTACGCGCAGGGCGCGTCCGCGGGAGCCTTGCGCGCCGCGCGGCCTCCATCGGTGTGCCGGCATGGCGCAGCCGGAGCCCCGGGGCACAGCGCCAAGTTGCAAACTGGCCGACGCGCTGCATCATGCGTGGTAAGCTGCCTCGCAGGCTTCTTCAACAATCCAGATCCAGAAACCAACAAGACAAACTCATGGCGGCAACCAAAAACATCGAGGCAACGCCGATTGTCGACGATCGCTATCGGATACTTGTCGATTCGATTGTTGATTACGCGATCTACATGATCGACTTGCACGGCAATGTGATCAGCTGGAACAAGGGCGCGCAACGCTTCAAGGGCTACACCGACGCGGAGATCATCGGCCAGCACTTCTCGCGGTTCTACACCGACGAGGACCGCGCGTCAGGGCTCCCGGCCCGAGCGCTGCACATCGCCGCGACCGAGGGGCGCTTCGAGCAGGAGGGCTGGCGCGTGCGCAAGGACGGCTCCCTGATGTGGGCGCATGTGCTGATCGATCCGATCCGGAATGACGACGGAACGCTGGTCGGATACGCCAAGATCACCCGTGACCTGAGTGAACGAAAGGCCGTTCAGGACGCTCTCCGGCAGAGCGAGCAGCGCTTCCGCCTGCTCGTCCAGGGCGTTCAGGACTACGCCATCTACATGCTCGACCCGCAGGGCCACGTGACGAGCTGGAACAAGGGCGCGCAACGCTTCAAGGGCTACACCGACGAGGAGATCATCGGCCAGCACTTCTCGCGGTTCTACACCGACGAGGACCGCGCGTCAGGGCTCCCGGCCCGGGCCTTGCGGACCGCGGCCACGGAAAGCCGCTTCGAGGCCGAAGGCTGGCGCGTGCGCAAGGACGGCACGCGGTTCTGGGCGCACGTCATCATCGACCCGATCCGCGGCGACCATGACGAGCTGGTGGGCTTTGCCAAGATCACCCGCGACATCACCGAGCGCCGCAACGCCCAGCAGGAACTCGAGGCCACCCGCGCCCGCTTCATCCAGTCCCAGAAGATGGAGGCCATCGGCCAGCTCACCGGCGGAGTCGCCCACGATTTCAACAACCTGCTGGCAGTCGTACTCGGCAACCTCGGACTCGCCCGCAAGCGCCTGCCGAACGATCGCAAACTACAGCAGCTGATCGAGAACTCGATCCAGGCCGCCGAGCGCGGCGCAACGCTGACCAAGCGCATGCTCGCCTTCGCGCGCCGCCAGGAGCTGACCACCGGTCCCGTGGACGTGCCCGAACTCGTCCGAGGCATGGCCGACCTGCTGCAACGCTCGATCAGCTCGAACATCCCGGTCAGCACGCAGTTTCCGCTGCAGCTGCCCCCGGCTTTCGCCGATGCCACACAGCTGGAACTGGCGCTGCTCAACCTGACCGTCAACGCCCGCGACGCGATGCCCGACGGCGGCACGATCGCGATCGTGGCCCGAGAGGCGCGAATCGGAGCCGACGAGTTCCCCGGGCTGGCTGCGGGCCATTACGTCTGCCTCTCGGTGAGCGATACGGGCGTGGGCATGGACGAAGAGACGCTCGCCAGGGCGACCGAGCCGTTCTTCACGACCAAGGGCGTCGGCAAGGGCACGGGTCTCGGCCTGTCGATGATCCACGGCTTCGCCGCGCAATCCGGTGGACGGCTGGTGCTCAAGAGCACCCTCGGCCAAGGGACGACCGCGGAGCTGTGGCTGCCGGTGGCGGAGACGGGTCTCCTCGGTGCGCAGCCCGAGGCGTCGGCACCGGACCTCCCGGCGCTGAAGCCCATGACGGTGCTGGTGGTGGATGATGACCCGCTGGTGCTGATGAACACGGCAGCGATGCTGGAGGACCTCGGCCACACGGTGCTGGAGGCAATCTCGGGCGAGCAGGCCCTGCGCGTTCTGCGGCGCTCGGCGGGCAGCATCGAGCTGGTGATCACGGACCAGATCATGCCGGGCATGACCGGTCTTCAGCTGATCGAAGCGCTCCGGACGATGCAGGCCGAGCAACCGGTCATTCTGGTCAGCGGCTATGCCGAGCTGCCCGAGGACAGGCTCGCCGGCCTCGTGCGCCTCGGCAAGCCCTTCGAACAGGCGGATCTCGCCCGTGCGCTGGCGCTGACCCTGCAGCCGTCCGGTCAGGCTCTGCCGCTCCGGTCCAAGCATGGCTGACGGAGGCCTGTTCGACGGGCCGTCCAGTTCGGAAGAGCGAGGGTGGGACGACAGCTTCGTTGAGAGCCGTCGAACAGACTCTGACATCGCTCCGGCGTCGGGTGCAGGATACAAGGGGCACCGGGTGGCGCCCCTCGTCGGCTGGCAGTTCAGGCCGCCTTGCGAGGGCCCTTGCCCTTGGCGGAGCCGTCCTCGGCGTCCTCTTCCGAGCCCTCGACGTTGATCTGCTCGGCGAGCCGGGTGAGAAGCGCGTCGGTCTTCTTCTCCTCCTGCAGCGTTTCGTCGAGCAGCTTGGCGGCATCCGTGTAGCCGAGCTGGGTCGCCCAGGTCTTCAGCGTGCCGTAGCGCGCGATCTCGTAATGCTCGACAGCCTGGGCGCAGGCGGCCAGCACGGCGTCGGCCGCCGGACTGTCACCGAAGTCCTCCAGGTCCTCCTCCATCTCGGCGGTCAGACCCTGCATCGCCTCGCAGGTCTTCCCCCGCGCCGGCTTGCCGATGATCTCGAACACCTGCTGAAGGCGCTCGACTTGGTTGGCGCTCTCCTCGGCATGGGTCTCGAAGGCTTGGCGCAGCTCCTCGTGCTCGGCAGCCTTGGCCGACTTCTTCAACGCGCGCACGGACTGCCTTTCGGCGTAATACACGTCCTTGAGAGTCTCGTAAAATGCATCCTGCAAGGTTTTCGGCTTCGTCGCCATGTACGGAATCCCCTGGATTGCACATAATCCGCTCGCCGATCGCGAAGGCGCGCCGGCTCGTCCATGAGAACGTGCCAGCCATGCCGCGGGTCCATAAAAAGATCTGTTCGAAACTGGTGTGGAAGGCGTGAATATGCGTGCGTGGCGGGGAACCTCGGGCCGCAAGCCGCTCTGGCGCCGACGTCGTGTCCGGCGGGCGCCGGCACTGCCGCGATCGAGCGCTTATTGGCTCATGATGCGTGCCCGCCGCTGCCACGTGGCCACCTTGCGCAACAGACGCGAAAGCTGCTCGACCGAGTACGGCTTCTGCAACAGCTCGAACCCGCAAGTGCCGTTCTGGGCCAGCACGTGACTGTAGCCGGATGCCAGCAGCACCGGCAGGTCGTGGTGCTGGCGGCGGATCTCCCGCGCGAGATCGATGCCGTTCATGCCCGGCATCACCACGTCCGAGAACACCACGTCGAACCGGGCTGCATCTGTCGCCAGTTCGGTGAGCGCCTCCTCCGCGGTCGCCGCCAGCACCGTCCGATATCCGAGGTCGGACAACGTCTGAACCGCGAAGGTACCCACATCGGGGTTGTCCTCGACCACCAGCACGCACATGCCGTGGCCATCCATCAACGGCTCATGCGCGCTGTCGTCCGAGGGGCGCACGCCGTCGACCACGCGCGGAAGATAGAGCGTGAAGGTGGTTCCGCGCCCGACCTCGCTCTCCACCATCACCTCACCCCCCGACTGCTTGGCAAAGCCGATTACCTGGCTCAAGCCGAGCCCGGTCCCCTGGCCCACGCCCTTGGTGGTGAAGAACGGCTCGAAGATCTGCTCCAGCCGGTCCCGCGGGATGCCGCTGCCGGTATCCGCGATCGACACCGCCACGAAGGCTCCCGGCACGGCGGGATGAGCCCGCAGCGCGGGGATCTGATCGACGGCCCCCACGCTGATCGTCAGCTCGCCCTCGCCGTCCATGGCATCGCGCGCGTTGACCGCCATGTTGACGAGGGCGGTGTCGAACTGGCTCGGATCGGCGCTCACGAAGCAGGGTGCCGGCGGCAGTCGCGTCATGATCCTGATCCGCGAGCCGGTCAGCGTGCCGATCATGTCGAACAGCGCCCGCACGCTGTCGCAGACGGCGAACACCTCCGGCTTGAGGGCCTGCCGCCGCGCGAAGGCGAGCAGTTGGCCCGTGAGCCGGGCGGCGCGGTCCACCGTGTCGGAAATCGCCGCGACGTAGCGCTCCCGCCGCTCAGGCGCGAGATCGGGCCGCTTGAGCAGGTCGGTGGAGGACTTGATGACGGTCAGCAGGTTGTTGAAGTCGTGCGCCACGCCGCCGGTGAGCTGCCCGATCGCCTCCAGCTTCTGCGATTGGCGCAGCGCCTCTTCGGCCCGCTGCAACTCGGCGGTGCGCTCGGCGACGCGCACTTCCAGAGTGGCGTTCAACTCCGCCAGGGCCGCCTCGGCGTTGCGCCGCTCGGTGATGTCGCTGGCCGCGCCGAACCATTCGACGACGCGTCCGCCGCCATCCAGCACCGGGATGGCGCGCGAGAACGTCCACCCGGCCGAGCCGTCCATCCGCCGGACCCGATGCTCGAGTTCGAACGCGCGACGAGTCCCGACCGCCTCGTCGATGGCCGCCCTGACGCGCGGCCGATCCTCGGGGAAGATGTATCGCTCGATCCAGAGGACGGACGGCTCCTCGGTATCGGCGAGGAAACCGCGGCCGTCGAGCCGGCGCATCTCGGTCCAGTCCGGGCTCATCCGGTAGACGACATCGGAGCTGGCGTTGACCAGAGCGCGGAAGCGGCCTTCGCTTTCGCGCACCGCCGCCTCGGCTTCGGCCCGCCGGCGCTCGGCAGCCACCCGTTCCGTCGTCTCGGCCAGGATGCACAGCACGCCCGCGGGTTCGCCCTCCTCGTCGAGCACGGGCGAGTAGTCGAGGTTCATCCAGACCTGCTCGGGCCTGCCGTGCCGGTAGAGGGTGAGCTCCTGGTCCTTGTAGGCCAACGTCCCGCCGGCGAGCCCGACCCGCATGACGTTGTCGTTGAAGTCGGCGACCTCGGGCCAGCCCTCGCGCACCTTGGAGCCCAGAAGCCGTGGGTGCCTGCCGCCGGCGAAGACCGAGTAGGCGTCGTTGTAGATCATGATGCCGTCCTCGCCCCAGAGCAGCACGATCGGCACGGGCGAGAGCAGCAGGGTGCTGACGGTGGTCCTCAGGCTCTGAGGCCAGCTTTCGGCGGCGCCGAGCGAGGTCGAGGTCCAGTCGTAGGAGCGGACCAGATCCCCAGTCTCGCCACCTCCCGAGAAGAAGGAGAGAGGCACCGTCCGATCCTCATGGGTGAGCGTGCAGCCCGGCCATGTCTCGTCCGCTCCCCTCCTGGAGAAGGCGAAGGGAGGCTCGCACGACCTCGCCGGCGCTGCCAAACCGGCCTGAAGCGATCCGCTCGGCAACGAAGGGGCGCAGCTCGGGGCCAAGCGACGCGGTCGTGGGGATGGTCTGACGCATGCGCGGGTGAGATGCTGCTGATCCGTCCGATGTCAACACGTGAACGATACCCAGGGAGCCCATGGCGTCCGGTGCGGATGCTCGATCCGGGCCAGCGATCTCCCGCCCGGCCGTCGATCGGCGGGCCGCCGACGCCCGGTCTCCGTTCGGCACCACCGGACCGCGATGAAGACCATGACGGGCGGCGTCCACCCGGAACCCCCGATCACCGGTCACTCCGCCCGCGCGATGCGGTAGCGGATCGGCTTGAAGCTGCCGTTGTTCGACTGCAGCGCCGAGCAGGCGGTCAGGCCGATGATCAAGTCCGTCTCGGCCTCGAAGGTGATCGTGTCACCGGCTCGGCTGCGCGGCGGCTCCACGCTGAGGATCCCCGTCTCCCCATCGACGGTCACGTTCATGAAGCAGTTGAAGGCCACCGGGATGCGATCCGGCGCGATCCCGTACGGGGCGAGCGCCGCCGCCAGGTTGCCGAAGCAGCCGTGATGCGGGTGCTCGTCCCCATAGATGATGCGGAAGGTGTCGGACGAGCAGGGCGTCAGGAGGAAGTCGTGGCGCCCGACCGTGTCCCCCACGATGCGCAGCAGCACGTTGGAGCGGTTCGAGTAGAGCGGGTCGCCCGTCGTCAGGTAGATCCGGCTCGCGTAATCGAGCGTGCGCCCCGACGAGATCACCTCGTCGACGTCGTGGCGGTTGAAGGCGAGGAGATCGGCCACCTGCTCGCCGCAGGGATCGATGACGATCAGGCGATCGCCCTTGTCGAGCGTGAAGGCGACGCCGGAGCGTGGCGCGATCTCGTGGGGAGGACCGTCAGCGCACATCGGTGAGCCTGCCCCTCGAATGCCGGGCCTGGAACGGACAGCGCCAGCCCTCGTCGACGATCCGGCCGCTGTACTGACGGGCCTCCGAGATCTCGCCGTGCCGCGCCAGCATCGGGTTGATCGAGCCGGCGAGCGCCTCGTCGCGCCGCAGGATCGACGAGCGCAGCGTCTCGTAGCGGCCCGCCTCGCGCAGCTGCTCGAACTGTGCATGGAGGTTGAACACCAGAGCCGGCGACGAGAACCGCCGGGCCGGCCGGCTGGCACCGGGATGCAAGCCGACGACGAAGAAGGCTTCGCCGGCGAAGCTCAGCGAGAAGTGCGGGTTGTCGGGGTCATCGGCGACGCGTGCGTCCCAGGGGTGCCCGAGCCAGGCATCCTTGTCGGCCAAGGACTGCATCCGGTCCCAGAGATGGCGCTCGAAATCCAGCTCGCTCAGGTGATCCGGCCCCTCGAAGACGACGGCGAAGCTCTGAAACAGATCCGGCCGCCATCGATAGCGCGCCGCGACGGCGAGCAGGGCGGGGTAGATCCGCATGTCGTCCCAGGCCGAGGTGATGTCGCGCGCCACCACGATCCGCATCTGCCCCTTGGACAGAGCCGATTTGGCCCCCACGCAGGGAAATCCCCTCTCCCGGATGAAGGCGCGCAAGGCCGCGGCTCGCGGGTGGTCTCGGTCGTCTCTGGGCAGTTGCATCACCACTCGGCACCAAGTCAGCGGAAACTACGGGCGGCCTTCGCAGCAGGTGCCGAGCCGTAACGGCAAACGGCACCCGCGGACCTCGTCCTGGACGGACCTCATCGCGCTCATGCGCTGCGCAGGAGATGCAGGCTGAACACGCCGTGTTCATCGAGCCAGACGTCATGGGGAATCCATCCGCTTCGGCGGGCGATCTCCTGAAATTCCTCAGGTTTGTACTTGTAGGAATTGTCGGTATGAATGCTGCCGCCGGGTTCGAACCGGAAGATCCGGCCTCCCAGGCGGCACTCGGTCGCGCGCGTCGCAACCAGATGGGCTTCGACCCGGAACGGATCGGAGCGCACGCGGGCCTCGTGCCGGAAGGCATCGAGGTCGAAGGTGGCCCCGATCTCGCGGTTGGCCCGCGCGAGCAGATTCAGGTGGAGGGCGGCCATCAATCCGTCGCTGCCGCCATAGGCGCGCAGGAGCCTGTCCTCGTCGCGGGTCGGGTCGACGCCGATCAGGAACCAGCTCGGCCCGAGGGTCGCGCGCACGCGCTCCATGAAGCCGATCGCCTGATCGGGCGAGAAGTTGCTGATACTGGTGCCGGGAAAGAAGCCGAGCACCCGATCGCCTGCGAGATCGACCGGCAGCGTGATCGGCTGCGAGTAATCGGCATGAACCGGGATCATCTCGACGCTCGGATAATCCTGCGCCAGATGGTTGATCGCGCCGAGGAGGAACTCCCAGGAGATGTCGAGCGCGATGTAGCGTTTGGGCTGGCGAAGCGCGTCGAGAAGCACCCGGATCTTGCGGCTCGCGCCGCTGCCGTACTCGACCACGGTCGCGTTCGCGCCGATGCGCGCGGCGACGGCGGTGGCGACGGCGGGCAGCAGGGCCATCTCGCGGCCGGTGGGATAATAGTCACGACTGCCGCAGATCCGGTCGAAGAGCGTCGAGCCCTTCACGTCCCACAGGTACTTGCCCGGCAGGGCTCTCGGCTCGGCCGACAGGGAGGCCAGCGCGTCGCGCAGGAACGCGGCGGCTTCGCTCGGCTCGCGCGGTGGGGCTGTCGTGCTGCTCATCTGGCGGAACGCCCGGGTCTCGTTGCGGTCAGGACCGAGAGCGCGATGCGATCGGCCTCAGCATAGGCGCAACCGTCGAGTTCCTCGCCGTAGGCATCGGGATCCACCTCGTCATAGGTCCAGTGAAGCCCGGCGGCGGCGCACAGTTCCCCCGCTGCGGAGCGGAATTCGTCCTCGCCCTCCACGATCACGCTCCCGGTGAAGAGCACCAGCGAGCCGCCAGGGGCGAGCCGACGCGTCGCCGTCTCGACGACGGCGAGGGGCAGCCCCGAACCGCGCACGCCGCCGCCATCCCGGTAGGCGCGTCCGGCGGCATCGATCATGAACGGGGGGTTCGAGATGATCAGATCGAAGCTGCCATCCACCGCGGTGAGCAGGTTGCTCTTGAGGGGGGTGACCGTGTCCACGCCGGCCGAGCGGGCGTTGAGGGAGGCCGCACGGAGCGCGGCCTCGTTGATGTCGACCAGCGCGACTTCCGCGCCGGGGATGCGCTTGGCCACAAGGATGCCGGCGGCCCCCGTGCCGCATCCGATGTCGACGACCCGCTGCACCGGCGCGGTGCGGGTTGCGAGATGGGCCATGACGGCGCGGACGAACCGGACGGTGTCCGGGCCGAAGAAGACCGCATCGGCCGCGAGCGGCGGGAATGCGGAATGCACGAACACCTCGCCGTCGAGACTGGACAGGCGGATCGTCGGGCGCCATCGCCCGCCATCCGGGACGGCGGCTCCGGCGGCCTGCACCAAATCGAGCAGCCTCGGCGACAGGATCTCGGCCGGGAAGGGCCGGCTCCAGCCGAATATGTCGCGCAGATCGCGCGCGACGGCATTGCCCGGCCGCCGGTTGACCCGCTCATGCGTGGCCGGCGTCACGGTGGTGAAGGAATAGCCGGTGTCCCGAACAGCCTCGATCAAGTCGAGCAGCGCTGCATCCCTGTCAGGGCTCAGCCCGAGGGTTGGACTTGGGGGCGTCGTCATCGATGGGGCGGCCTCTCTTCGGGTGCCGCGCGATGCGCGACGGCGGTGCGGAGTTCGTGGACGGCCCACCGGGAGACTTCGTCGCACGGCGGATGTGGGCCGGTGGGATCGCCTGGGTGCGATCCGGACATCTCCCGTCTCTTTGATGCTCTGCACCGGTATCTTTTGATACTCTGCGCCAGTACCTTGCGGCTCGCTAACGCCTGAGCAGGGCCCGGGTTCGCGGGCAAGGGCCGGAGTGCGCCGGCTTCCGACAGACGTCTGTGGATGGGGGCCGGCCGGTTGCGCGCGCCACGGCCGCTCCTCTCCCCGCTCGGTCCCGCCCGAACGGCGTGGGAACGATCAATTCTGATCAGGAATCCGAGCGGCGATGAAGCTCGGCCACCACCCGAAGCAGGGTCGATGGCGCGGTCTGGTGAACCATGTGACCGCATCCGGGCACCACGCAGAGGAGGCTGTGCGGGATGCGGCGGTGGAGCATGACCGATTGCGCCTGAGGCTCGACCATCTGATCTCCGGCCCCCGCAACCAGCGCGACCGGAACCCTCAGCCGGGCATAGCGCCGATTCAGGACGAACGCGCTCGGGATCATGAGGGCCGACTCGGCTGCGCTCGCGCGGATCTGCGAGGGGCGCAGGGCCATCGACAGCGGGAAGCTCAGGAACGCGTCCGGGACGCGGGCGGGCCAGAACAGCTTCCGCCGCATGCGCGGCCACATCAACCGGGCGACCGATGCCGCAACCGTCTGCCGGACGATGTCGCCAAGGACCGGAAGCCCGAGAGCGGCCGCCATCCAGACATCGAGCCGCGGGGATGGATGGTAGTAGCCGCTTTCCAGCACGAGCCCGCGCACGTCCCCCGGCCGCTGCAAGGCCCATGCGGTTGCGACGGACGCGCCCCAGGAATGGCCGAGCAGGATGGGCCGCGTCACGCCGAGCGTTTCGAGCGCCTGGGCGAAGAGACGGGCCTGGTCGCCGGGTGAGAAGATCCTTCCGCGCGGACGAGCGCTGTAGCCGTAGCCGGGGCGATCGAAGATGATGACCCGGTACGTCCGGCTCGCCAGAGCGACGAAGCCTCCGAGCAGGAATTCCTGCGCGAGGCTGCCGTTCCCATGCAGCACGACCAGAGGGGTTCCCTGCCCGCGTTCGATGACGTGCAGCCGCACGCCGTCGACCTCGATGAAGCGCCCGAGCGGCGGATTCTCCTCCTCCGCCTCGCGGGCCATCCGCCGCGTTCGGGCCGCCGCCAGGACGAGAGCAACGGCCGCGATGCAGGCGGCCACTCGCCCGCGGGTCGGATCAGGCCGGGCGCGGAACCAGGTGGCGGGTTTGTGAGAGGCGACCACGCGCGGCCCCATCGGTTCAGGCAGTCCCGTTCCACGGCCGAGGTCCCGCGGATCGGTGCCACCGGCGCGTCGCTCTCAACCGGCCAATCCGCGAGGAGATCCCTGCCGCGCGGCGCAGCCCTCGCACGGGCCGGGCCGCCGCCGGGCCGGATGCGAGCGGCGAACTCCGCCTTGCTTGGCCGCCGGCGCGTCTGGGCCGGCCTCGGTCGCACAGGCGCACCGTCGATCCGAACCAGATCGCGATCCGAACCAGATCGCGGCCCGAACGTTGGAGCCGGGAAGCCATATACCCATACTGAGTATGGCGTCGGGGTGTGGTTCGCGAGGCCGGCTCACGCAGCCGGATCGGGAGGACCCATGGATCGCCGCGGCCGGCGTCTGCAACATCCGGTCGCGGCGCCCGGGTCGGAGCGGCGCCACGCCTCTCGCACGAGGGCGTGCGCGCCGGGGGCGGGCGAAGGATGACGCAATTCCGGACGGCGAGCCCGGGCTCCTGCTCCGCCGATCACCACGCAGTGAGGAGCGCCGGCCCATGATGAGCGGGGCGAACGATGCCGCGACCGAGATCACGACGCATCGCGGCTTCGAGGAGAAGTGGAACTGGCTGCAAGCCATCATCCAGGGCCTGATCGGCCTCGCGATCGCCGCCGGCTTGGCTGGGATGTTCGGCGATGGCCCGCTCGCCCATGCCCGACAGCCGGTCCCGGGCACGCCGCTCGTGCTGCGCTACGAGCGTTTCATGCGGGCCGGTGCACCGGCAAGGCTGACCGTCGTGCTGACCCAGCCGCTGGCACAGGATCAGGTCGAGGTCGGGCTCGATGCCGACTTCCTGGAGCACGTCTCCGTCGATGCGACCCAGCCCCGCGCCGAGGCGGTGGATGCCACGCCCGCCGGCGTCACCTATCGCTTCCGGCTCGGTCCCGAACGCCAGGGCGGTATCGCTTTCATGCTCTCGCCCCGCGGGTACGGCTCCGTCGACGCCGTGGTGTCGAGCCTTGGTGGCCGTGCGACGCTCCACCTCCTGATCTATCCATGATCCGCGCCCGGCCATGAGCACCGTCCTGACCGCAGCCCTGATGTACGGCCTCGTGCTCGTCCTGCTGCGGGTGACCACGCGCCGCATCATGCGGTCGGCCACCCCGCTCGACATGGCGGTGGTGTTCCTGTTCGGCGGATTGGCGGTGCAGCCGATCCTTGGTCAGGACCGTTCCGTGACGGGCGCGCTGCTCGCCATCTGCACGGTGGCCGGCATGCACCTCGCGGTGTCGCGCCTGAAGCTATGGTGGCCGGCGGTCGGGATGGTGGCCGAGGGCACGCCCGTGGTGATCTACGCGAACGGCATATGGGACCGGAAGCAGATGCGGCGCCTGCGGGTCGATGAGCGCGACGTGGTCGCCGAGATGCGCCAGAACGGCATCCGGCATCTCAGCGAGGTCCAATCGGCGATCATCGAGCACACGGGCGGCATCACCATCGTGCGCAAAGAGCCATGATCGCGGCCCGCCGAGACGGCGCGGCAAGTCGCCGTCATCGCAAGAGCTGCGGATCGACCTGCACGCGAGGATTCCCGCCGACCCGGGTCGCGACCCAGCCGGCGGCCGCGTCGATGCTCTCGAACACCCGCTCCTGAGGCAAGTGCCGGCAGGGACCATAGCCGGTCTCCAGGAACCACTTGTGCCACAGCTCGGGCTCGCTGCGCTTGCGCGTCATCCGCAGCAGGACGCACACAAGAGATTCATTCACGAGAACCAGGCAGCCGTCACGATCAAACGTGCCGGCCTGACCGACAAAGGTCGGATGTAAGGCGATGATTTTGCTCATGGCGTCAGCAAAATATCGATGAAACCGGAGGTCTATAACATGAATTATAGATTGCAGCGCCGTCAGCGCTGCCGCGCTCATCGTTCTTGAACATGCGGTGGGCGGCCGGTAGGAGGCGACGAGCACGCGCCCCGGTCGACGCCGACCACCATCTCGCCTGCAAACCCGCCCGGCGGCCAGCAGGCCGGGCGGCCAGATTGTCCGAGGGCTCACCGCAACAGCGAGGCAGGAGCAGACAGGTGAAGGCCGAGATCGAAATCACCCCCGAGGACATCAGGGCACGCGCCTACGATCTGTGGGAGCGCTTGCACCGCCCGGAAGGTCACGAGATCGAGTTGTGGCTGCTGGCGGAGCGGGAGCTGAAGGCGGAGCGGCAAGCCGGGCGCACGGCGATCGCGCAGACGAACGCTGCCGAGACGTCGGCGGAAACCCGCAACTAAGAGCGGCGCCCGATCACGCGGCCATCGGGCGCCGCTCTAGGGTTTCGATTGTACGGCCTTGTCTGCGACGAACCGGGATCCACTCCGCCGGAGAATGCTCCAAGTCGGGTCGCCATCCAGGCAACATCATCGGCACGTCCTTCGAAACGGCACCCATATCCAGCGACGATCGACGTGGTTTGATCATCAGCCCGTGGGCAAGGCCGCCATCCGTCAGGGCATCGGCGGCGTCATACGGTTTCCGGATGATCGCTTCGCGATGCGGAAACCGGCCTCGCTCAGGCGCCGCGCGGGCTCGTGATACGGCTTCCGAAAGTGATCTTCCGGAAACCGTATCATGCCGTGTCCCGCTCCTGGCTGGAGGGATTCTGGCAGGCTCGGCCCTCAGTCCCGACACGCCACCCCTCGACGCCTCCTGCGCGCCCTCTCGCGCATCGCTCAGGGAGAGGTCCTCGCCGCGACAGGGACGGGATCGCAGCGATAGGGGTGCCTGCCACCGCCGACGATGTGGGTGAAGTGGCCTCCGGACATCTTGCAACGCGATGCGAAGCGCTGGACGGCCCAATGCTCGGCCAGGGCGAGGCTCAGCGGCGTGAGCGAGACCGCCAGCAGGAACCAGCCCGTCAGGGCGATGATCCACCAGTTCACCCTTGGCGGATCAGGCCGGTCCTGCCCCGACCAGTCCGGCGGGACGGGGGCGAGAAAGGCGAAGGTGAAGCAGTTCACCCAGTTCATCGACTGCCAGCCTCTCCGACGGTCGCAGGGCCGATGATCGTCGCGCTTCCGATGATGGGCCGATGCGCATCTCCGCTTGCAGGGCTATCCCGGCCGTCCGCGCGTGCGGCGGAACCGGAAGGCCGCCTCAGGGCTTCTGAAGCGCTTCATGAGGCGACATCGGCATCATGTTCTGATCCAGATGGTACATCACCCAGATCGATCCGACCAGCGTAATGACGACCAGCGTCAGAGTGAAGGCCAGGGCCATGAACGTCCAGCCCCCTTCGGATTTTGTATTCATGTGCAGGAAGTAGATCATGTGAACGACGATCTGCACGGCCGCGAACGCCATGATGATGATGCTTGTCTTGAAGGTGTCCTGCAGGACGTCTCCCATCACCAGCCAGAACGGCACGGCGGTGAGGATGGCCGACAGCACGAAGCCGGTCATATAGCCTCGGAACGTGCCGTGCGCCCCGTGCCCGGCGCCATCGTCCTGCGACTTCCGCACGAAGCCGGCCCCGGTCAGCGCACTCATCGCATGGCTCCCATCAGGTAGACGAAGGTGAAGACGCCGATCCAGACCACATCGAGGAAGTGCCAGAACATCGACAGGCACGTCAGCCGCCTCTGGTTCGCGGCGATCAACCCGCGCTGACGCACCTGCACCATCAGCACGACGAGCCAGATGATGCCGACCGTGACGTGCAGGCCGTGCGTGCCGACCAGGGTGAAGAAGGCGGAGAGGAAGGCGCTGCGCTGGGGCGTGGCACCCTCGCGGATCAGATGCGTGAACTCGTAGAGTTCGATCCCGAGAAAGGCCGCACCGAACAGGCCGGTCACGGCGAGCCAGCCGAGCGTCGTCGCCTGCCGCTCCCGGTCCATCGCCAGCATGGCGAAGCCGTAGGTGATGGACGACAGGAGCAGGAGGCTCGTGTTGACCGCGACCAGCCGCAGATCGAACAGCTCCGCCCCGGACGGGCCCGCCGCATAGTTGCGGCCGAGCACGCCATAGGTGGCGAACAGGATCGCGAAGATGAGGCTGTCCCCCATCAGGTAGATCCAGAAGCCGATCAGAGTGCCGCCGTCGCCGTGGGCGTGCGCTTCACGTTCGTAGAAGACCGGGGCCGTGGCGCCGGGCGGAGCAGTCACCTCGTGCATCGGCTCAGACCCCTCCCGCCAGCTGCGCCGTTCTCTGCGTTTCGAGTCGCAAGACGGATTCGGCCGGGACATAATAGTCGCGGTTGTAGTTGAAGGTGTGGATGATGGCCGCCGCGATCAGGCCGGCGAAAGACACGGCAGCCAGCCACCAGATGTACCAGACCATGGCGAAGCCGAGGGCCGTGCTGAGGCCGGCCAGGATCACGCCCGCGCCGGTGTTCTTCGGCATGTGGATGGGTTCGAAATCCTCCAGCGGGCGATCGTAGCCGCGCTTCTTCATGTCCCACCACGCGTCGAGATCATGGATGACGGGCGTGAAGGCGAAGTTGTACGGCGGAGGAGGCGAGGAGGTGGACCATTCCAGCGTCCGCCCGCCCCAAGGGTCGCCCGTCAGGTCGCGCAACCGCTCGCGCCGGAAGTAGCTGACCACGAGCTGGACCAGCAACGCCAGGATACCGGCCATGATGATGAGCACGCCGATCGCCGCGACCGTCAGGTAGGGCTGCACGTCCGGGTCGTTGAAGTGCTGCGTGCGGCGCGTCACGCCCATCAGGCCGAGGATGTAAAGCGGCGTGAATACGGTCCAGAAGCCGATCAGCCAGCACCAGAACGAGGCCTTGCCCCAGAACGGGTCGAGTTTATAGCCGAACGCCTTGGGAAACCAGTATTGAAGCCCGGCCAGCACTCCGAATACGACGCCTCCGATGATGACGTTGTGGAAGTGGGCGACCAGGAACAGGCTGTTGTGCACCACGAAGTCGGCAGGCGGCACCGCGAGCAGAACGCCCGTCAGCCCTCCGATCACGAAGGTCGGGATGAAGCCCATCACCCAGATGAAGGGCACGTCGAAGCGGATGTGCCCCCGGTACATGGTGAACAGCCAGTTGAACACCTTTGCGCCGGTCGGAATCGAGATGATCATGCTCGCGATGCCGAAGAAGGCGTTGACGGTGGGCCCGGCCCCCATGGTGAAGAAGTGGTGCAGCCAAACCAGCCAGGAGATCACGGCGATCACCATCGTGGCATAGACCATCGACGTGTAGCCAAACAGCCGCTTGCCGCAAAAGGTCGAGGTCACCTCCGAATAGATGCCGAAGGCGGGCAGGATCAGGACATAAACCTCCGGATGCCCCCAGATCCAGATCAGGTTCATGTACAGCATCGAATTGCCGCCGAAGTCGTTCGTGAAGAAATGCGTTCCCACGTACCGGTCGAGCGACAGGAGCGCCAAGGTCGCCGTCAGAACCGGGAAGATCGTGACGATGAGGGCGTTGCTGGCGAGCGTCGTCCAGCAGAAGACGGGCATCTTCATCAGCGTCATGCCCGGGGCACGCATCTTGGCGATCGTGGCGATCAGATTGATGCCCGACAGCGTCGTGCCGACACCCGCGATCTGGAGCCCCCAGATGTAGTAGTCGACGCCAACGCCCGGACTGTAGGCCGCCCCCGACAACGGCGCGTAGGCCAGCCAGGTCGCCCGCGAGAACTCGCCGACGAACAAGGACAGCATGGTGAGCGCGGCGCCGCCCGCCGTCATCCAGAAGCTGAAGTTGTTCAGGAAGGGGAAGGCCACGTCGCGAGCGCCGATCTGCAACGGCATGACGTAGTTCATCAGGCCGGTCACGAACGGCATCGCCATGAAGAAGATCATGATCATGCCGTGGGCGGTGAAGACCTGATCGTAATGATGCGGGGGCAGGTAGCCCTCGGACGCGCCGACCGAGAGCGCCTTCTGCGTGATCATCATGACCGCGTCGGCGAAGCCCCGCAGCAACATCACGATCGCCAGCACGACGTACATGATGCCGATCTTCTTGTGATCGACGCTGGTGAACCACTCCCGCCAGAGATAACCCCACTGCCGGTACCATGTGACGGCGCCCAGAAGCGCCGCCCCGCCGATCGCCACGACGATGAACGTCCCGACGAGGATGGGCTCGTGGTAGGGAATGGCTTCGAGTGTCAGTCTTCCGAAGACGAGTTGCCTGAGTTCGAGATTCGAGAACATGCGAAACTCGCTTGGGTCAGTGCTGGTGGCGGTCGACGGGACGGTTGTTCAACTGAGCCGGCGCGGTCCCCCGGCCGGCGCCGGGCAGCGCGTTGCCCTGACCCCGATCCGGCTCGGACTCGCGCTCGTTGACGCCGCCGCGGCTCAGGGACTGGTCGCGGGGCATCATGCCCTCGGGCTGGACGGAGCCCTGGGGTGGGCGGCCCGATGCCGGGAAGGTGGCGGCCGGCGATTCGTCGCCGCTCCTGGCACGGCGGCTGTCATATTCGAGCCGCTCCCGGTTCGCCTCGGCCTCCTTGCCCGCGCCACCCGCCTTGTCGATGTGATGCATCTGCGCGACGCACATCTGGCCCGGCTCGACGCACAGGCCGAGAATCGCGTCGAAGAGGCCGCTCTCGACCGTGCCGTAATACGCGACCGGCAGGGCTTCACTCGGCTTCTCGAGTTTCAGATAGCCCTCGCGGTCGAGACGCGTTCCCGACCCCTTGGCCTGAGCCACCCATTCGTCGAAGCCCTGCCGGGACAGGCCGCGGAAGTCGAAGATCATTCGCGAGAACCCCGAGCCGCTGTAATGCGCCGACTGGCCGGTGAATGTTCCTTCCTTGTTCATCACGGCGTGAAGCTGAGTCTGCATGCCCGGCATGGCGTAGACCATGCCGGCGAGTGCTGGCACGTAGAACGTGTTCCAAACCGAGGAGGACGTGATCTTGAAGGAGATCGGCACGTCGATCGGCGCGGCCATCTCGTTCAGGCTCGCGACGCCGTGCTCGGGGTAGATGAACAGCCACTTCCAGTCGAGTGCGACGACCTGGACGGTCAGGGGTTTCGTGTCCGCGGGCACGGGCTTGTTGGGGCCGATCCGGGTGAGGGGCCGGTAGGGGTCGAGCGTATGCGTGCTGATCCAGGTCATGGCGCCGAGCGCGATGATGATGAGCAGCGGCACCGTCCAGATCACCACTTCGAGCTGTGTCGAGTGGTGCCAGTCGGGATCGTAGGTCGCCTCCCGGTTCGTTGCCCGGTAGCGCCATGCGAACAGGAACGTGAGCGCGATCACCGGCACGATGACGAGCAGCATCAGCGCGGTCGAGGCGACGAGGAGATTGCGCTGCTGAACCGCGACGTCGCCCGCGGGATTGAGCACCACCAGGTTGCAGCCGGCGAGCAGCCCCGTGGCGGCGAGCGGCGCGCCGCCGCGCAGGGCTCGGCGGGGCCAGGATCCGCGCGGGCGGTGGGCGGGCGGGCGGGTGAGGACCATGGCCAGGGCAGTCACTCCGTGATCCCGCACCGCCGCGGGCAGCGAGGTGCGAATGGGTGGAGCGGACACGGCGATGTCCGCGCGGCTCAAACCTGGCGGATCTCCGAGCGGGACATGCCGAGCACCACCAAGGTCGTGACCGCCCCCGACAGCAGGTAGAGACCGACGCAGGCCAGTCCGTAGCGGGCCGAGAGGAACAGGACGATCAGCGGTGCGAAGCCCGCGCCGAGCAGCCAGGCAAGATCGTTGGTGAGTGCCGCGCCGGTGTAGCGGTAGCGCTGTTCGAGCCGGGACGTCACGGCGCCGGATGATTGCCCGTAGGAGAGGCCGAGCAGCGCAAAGCCAGCATTGACGTAGATGGTCTGGCCGATCGCGTTCTCCTCGAAGAGGAGGGGGGCGATGATGCTGCCGACCGCGAAGACCGCGATCAGGCCCGCCGCGATCAGGAGGAGCATGCGGCGGCCGATCTGGTCGGCGATCAGGCCCGATGCCAGGATCGCGCCCGCACAGATGAAGGCGCCGGAACACTGCACCATCAGGAACTCACCCGCCGAGCGGTGGGTGAACAGCGTGATCCAGCTGATGGGAAACACGGTCACGAGGTGGAACAGCGCGAAGCTCGCAAGCGGGATCAGCGCGCCGATGATGAGTTCGCGCGCATGATCCCGGATCAGCGGGATGATCGGTGAGGGCTCGAGCCGCCGCCGTTCGAGCAGGTTGGCGAATTCCTCGGTTGCGACGAGGCGCAGGCGCGCGAACGTGGCCACGACGTTGATGGCGAAGGCACAGAAGAACGGAAAGCGCCAGCCCCAGTCCAGGAAGTCGGCCTCGGACAGGTTGAGGAGGAAGAACGAGAACAGGGTGCCGGCCACGATGAAGCCGAACGGCGCTCCGAGTTGCGGAAGGGCCGCGTAGAAGCCCCGGCGCTCGATCGGCGCGTTGAGCGCGAGGAGCGAGGCGAGCCCATCCCAGGCGCCGCCCAGGGCCAGGCCCTGTCCGATCCGCAGAACACCCAGAAGGGAGAGCGACCAGGCACCGATCTGCGCGTAGCTCGGCAGGAACGAGATCGCCATGGTGGAGAAGCCGAGCAGGAACATCGCGATCGACAGCTTGACGCCGCGGCCGTGCCGGCGGTCGATCGCGGTGAACACCACCGAGCCGATCGGCCGAGCGATGAAGGCCAGCGAGAACATGGCGAAGGCGTAGAGCGTCGCCGTCACCGGCTCCGCGAAGGGGAAGAACACCTTCGGGAACACCACCACCGAGGCGATGGCGAAGACGAAGAAGTCGAAGTATTCGGCGGCGCGGCCGATGATGACGCCGATGGCGATCTCGCTCGGGGCGACCCTGTGATCCGTGGACACCAGGCGGGCGTCGCGCTCGATCGGCGTCGAGGAGGGGAGCGGCCCTTGAACCTGGTCCATCGCCATCCGGAGTCTCCCTCGCGTCGATTCGGCCTCAACGGAACTGCCCGACGCCATTCCGTTGAAGTCCTTGCTGTCGCATCGTTTCCGCCACCGAACCGACGGCCGCTTCGGCGAAGGATGCTGAGACGGGCCCGTTGCTCCTGCGTTGGATCGGCATGCAGGCGGTTCCTCCGCCATGCACGAGGTTGTCGAGGGGGGACGACGCTCGCGGGCGGAACTCACGGCTCTTCCGCCTTGATCCAGCCTCGGCCAGATCCGGCCCATCTCCCCGACCGATCATCCCTCCTATCCCCCAGGATCGGGTCCCGCATTAACTTGGAGTGGATTCAACGACCTCTCAGCCATCGGCGCCGGAGCTGTTTTGACGGCGCCAGTCTCCGCAATGCCCCGGTCATCGCGGCAGGCGATAGGGCGCCCGAGCCGCAATCCTAGTATCATGAAATGCAGACTGTCAATTTTATTGGCACGATCTCTGTTGTTCCACTCGCGTTACCCACCCGATCCTGCCGAAGGAGCCAGTCTCGATCAGCACTTTGCCCGTCCGCCAAGGAGAGGAAGGCTGGAGATGAGATTTGCGGGCTGCCGAACGCCCTGCTGTCCGGATGCCGGCCCGCTTGGGACGGCTCGGCTCGGCTGGGGGCCGGCCTGCTCGCGACAGCGCAGCAGATCGGGCTTGACATTGCTGCCGTAACCGAGGAGCCTGATTTTCAGGCGCGGGGCAAAGATGCCCAGGCTCGCGCCAATCCGGTCAAACCTCTTTCGGCAATGCAGCCCGCAGCGCTTACCGCGCTGGCGGGCTATTTGCGTTCAAAGGCTCATGACCCAGCAGCGCCACTGTATCGGCTTCCTGTTCTCCACCGCCGGCCCCTACGGGCTCGTCGGGCGCGCCATGCAGAACGGCGCCCGTCTTGCCGTGGAGGAGGTGAACGAGACGGCCGCCGGCGTCGCGCTCGTCCCCACGATCGTCGATCCTGAAGGGGAGATCGCCGGCTATGCCGCAGGTGCGGACCGGCTGCTGCGCACCGGCCACCGCCACGTCGTCGGCTGCTACACATCGTCGAGCCGCAAGGAGATCATCCCGATCTTCGAGAAGATGGATGGCCTTCTCTGGTATCCGTCGCATTATGAGGTCTTCGAGACATCCGAGAACGTCGTCTATACCGGCGCCTCCCCGAACCAGCACATCGTGCCCCTGGTGCAGCACCTGCTCGCCCGCGGCGGCCGGACGGCGTTCTGCGTCGGGGCCAACTACATCTGGGCCTGGGAGAACAACCGCATCCTCCGTGAAGCCCTCGCGCTCGCGGGCGGGCGCGTCGCGGCGGAGCGCTACTTCGCGGTCGGCGAGACCGAGTTCGGCCAAGTGATCGCAGCGATCCTGGCCGTGCGGCCGGATTTCGTCTTCAATACACTGATCGGCGTCTCGGCCTACGCGTTCTTCCGGGCGTTCCGCCGCGCCTGCCGGGAGCGCGGCATCGATCAACCGCGAGAGATCCCAGTGGCGAGCTGCAGCCTGGCCGAGCCCGAGCTGGAGGCGATCGGGCCGGAGGCGGTCGACGGACACATCAGCTCCAGCGTCTACTTCTCGTCCATCGACAGCCCCCGCAACCGGGCCTTCACGGCGGCCTATGCGACGCGCTTCCCCGAGGGGCCGACACCCTCCGCCGATACGGAGGCCGCCTATATCGCGGTCCATCTTCTCGCCCGGGCGCTGGCGCGGGCCGATGACGGAGGCGCGCGCCGGGGTGCGGCGCGCGTCAGCGCGCCTTCACCGCGGCGTCGAGGGCGGGGACGAAGCCGCGGAAGGAGAACGGCACCGTCACGGGCCGGCGCGCGCCGTCCTCGAAGGCCAGGCTGCCGGAGCCCGACGCCGTCCGCAGCGTCTGCTCCAGGGCCTTGTCCACCTCCGCCTCGGCGAAGCAGCCCTGCAGGCAGCGCTTGAACTCCAAGGCCACCGGCGCCGCCTTCTCGCCCGCCTGGAGCTTCGCCCCCGCCGGCAGCCAGATCCCGGCCGGCAGTTGCACCGCCACCCGCAGCGGGCCGTCCGCGGCGAGCCTGCCCACCGCGATCATGGCGATCGGGCCGGCCTGCCCCTGCACCTGGATCGTCTGCGTCGCCTCGCAGAGCTTCGCCGCCGAGGGCGGCGTCACGCAGCGCACCAGCCAATCCTGATAGGTCGCCGTGGTCACCTCGGGCTCCGCCGCGGCGGAGCCGGCCCCGCCCTGCGGGGCGGCCGCCGCCGGAGCGGCCTTGCCCGGCGCGGGGGTGGCCTGCGCCACGGCCTTCTGCGCCTCGGCCCGCGCCGCACCGGCAGCCCCGCCCGCGACGAGCGCCGCGATCAGCGTGCCGCACCAAGCCGCGCCGATCCGGGTGACGCCGCGCTTCGAGCCGTCTGTCGTCATGTCTCTCAACCACCTGAACCGAAAGGAAGGAGTCCGGCGGCCCGGGAGCCGGCCGGAGCATCCGGAGCGCGCGGGCCGGGGCCGGTCCGCGCGGTATCGCCGCCGGGACGAGCCCGGGCCGCGGTCAGAACCGCAGCGAGTACTGGGCCGTGAAGGCGTTCTGCATCGCCCGCACGCCCACCTGGCCCGTATAGGTGACCTGGATCCGCTCCCGCTCCGACACCTCGTAGGCGAGGCCCAGGCCCACCACCGCCATGTCCTTCACCACCGGCACCCCGGCGCTCAGGAAGGGCAGCGTCCCGCCCGGGAACAGCAGGCGCGCGGTCGGCGTCAGATCCCCGAAGGCGTGCTGCCAGCCCAGCGTCAGGCTCGGCGTCACCAGCCGGTCGCCCAGCATGATGCTCGTCGCCGCCCGCACGCCCAGCGTCGCGTAGGTCACCTCCTGGCCGCGGATCCGGCCCGTCAGCGCCGAGGCGCTCCCGAGTTCGCGGATCGTGTTGCCGCCCGCCGCCACGTAGGCCAGCCCCGCGAAGGGCTGGACCGTGGTGTCCCCGAGGGTCAGGTCGTAGCCCGCCTCGCCGAACACCTGCGTCACGCCCGTGGTCAACCGCTCGCTGTTCGAGCCGGAGAAGCCCGCGAACGCCACCCGGCGCGAGGCCGTGATCTCGTGCCAGCTCTGCGCCACCCCGCCCCGCAGGCTGAAGCCTCCGAGCGACCACCCGGCATAGAGCCCGATGTCGTAGTTGCTCATCACCCCGGTCGAGGAGCGGGCGTTCACGTCGAAGGTGGAGCGGCTGAAGCCCGCCACCACGCCGACCCGCAGCGTGTCGAGGGGCTTCACGTCGAGGCCGGCGAACAGGCCCGCATCCGTGTTGGAGATGGAGGCCGCGTTGCCGTTGCCCAGCGTGTGGCCGAAGCCGCCGAAGGCCTGCATCCACACGGTCGGCATCACGTCCGCCGCGAAGTTCAGCGTGGCGGGGCCGGCCGCCTGGGCGGCGACGGCGAGCGGATCGCCCGCCGCGCCGGTGGCCTGCCGCAGCCGCGCCCCGACCGCGTCGCGCAGGTAGCCCGCCTGCTGCTGGATCACGGTCCGCGTCGAGGCGTAGGCCTCGCCGCCGAGCTGGTCGAAGGCCGGCGCGACCTGATTGTCGGACAGCACCACCAGCGCATCGTAGACCGGGCTGCCCGCCTGGAGCCGCTGCGCGGCGCCCGCCACCGCGATCTGGTTGCGGGTCCGCGCGAAGTCCGCGAATTCCTTCCCCGTATAGGTCAGGCCCAGATAGACGTTCTGCGCGTCGTAGCTCAGCTCCGGGTTCAGGAAGGCGAAGTTCGACGAGACCGTGCCGAAGCGGCCGCTGATCGCGTCCGACGTGGTCAGGATCGCGTATTTCGCGGTCGGGCTGTAGCGGCCGGGCACCGCCGCCACCTGCACGCGCGCATCGGGCGAGAGCGTCACCGGGCCGCTCGCCACGATCAGGTCGTGCTCGCCGGTGGGTGTCACGTCGACCGCGTAGAGCGAGCCGGCGTTGAAGGCCACCGGGCCGGTCACCGTCAGCGTGCCGGGCGAGTAGCCGGGCGCCGCCGTGCCGCCGCCGTTCACGGTGAGCCCGCCGATGCTGGCGGTGCCGCCGATGGTGCCGCCCGCGTTGACCGTGAAGGGCGAGGAGGTGGCCGAGCCCGGATCGAGCCGCACCACCGTCTCGTCCACGGTGACGCGCCCCGTATAGGCGTCGGTGCCGGTGAACAGCACCCGGCCGCCGCCCACGAAGGTCACGTCGCCCGGGCCGGTGATGTTGCCCTGGAAGGCGTAAGTGTCGGAGCGGTTGAAGACCAGCTTGGCGTTGTTGATCACGTTGCCGGTGATCGAGCCCGCGGTGCCGCCGTTGCCGATCTGGAGCGTCCCGGCATCGACGGTGGTGAGGCCCGCATAGGTGTTGTCGGCGAGCATCAGGAGGGTGCCGGCCCCGGTCTTGGTGAGGCCGCCCGCGCCCGTGACCGCGCCCGCGAGGGTGAGCGTGTCGGCGGCCGCGGTGACGTCGAACGTGCCGCCGGCGGCGCCCAGCGCCATGGCGCGGCCGGTGGTGAAGCTCGCCGCGGCGGACAGGCCGCCGCCGTCGAGGGTCACGCCCGAGGCGGCGGCGCCGAGGGTCTGATCGCCGCCCACCCGCAGCAGGCCGCCCTGGATGCGGGTGCCGCCCGCGTAGGTGTTGTCCCCGGTCAGGCTCAACAGGCCCGCGCCCTGCTTGAGCAGCCCGCCCGGCCCCGAGACGACGCCCGACAGGGTGAGGTCCTGGCGGGTATCGATGGCGGCGGTGGCCGCGAGGCTCACCGGGCCGTCATAGGTGAAAGCGCCGCTGCTGCGCAGAGTGCCGCCGGCCAAAGTCAGGCCGCCGGTGCCGAGATGGGCGCGGGCGGCGACATCGAGGGTGCCGGCCGCGACGGTGGTGCCGCCCGCATAGGTGTTGGCGCCGCGCAGGGCGAGCGTGCCCGCCCCTTGCTGGCGCAGGGCGCCGTTGCCCGCGATCGCTCCCGCGAGGGTGAGATCGTCGAGGCGGTCGATCACCAGCGCCGCGTTGTTCAGGACGGGTCCGGCGATCGCTCCGGAGGTGCCGCCATTGCCGATCTGGAGCGCGCCCGCCGCGATGGTGGTGCCGCCCGTGTAGGTGTTCGCCCCGGTCAGCACCGTGGTGCCGGAGCCGGCCTGGACCAGCTTGCCGCGGCCCGAGATCGCCCCCGCTACGGTCAGCGCGTCGCTCCGGTTGAACGCCAGGGTGGCGTCGTTGACGACCTCGCCCGAGATCGCGCCGGAGGTGCCGCCGTTGCCGATCTGGAGGGTGCCCGCCGCGATCGTGGTGCCGCCCGTATAGGTGTTCGCGCCAGTCAGGACCGTGGTGCCGGAGCCGGCCTGCACCAGCTTGCCGCGGCCCGAGACCACGCCCCCGAAGGTCACCGCATCGCTGCGGTTGAAGGCCAGCGTGCCGTTGTTGATCACGTCGCCGGCGATCGCGCCGGAGGTGCCGCCGCTGCCAACTTGGAGCGTGCCCGCCGCGATCGTGGTGCCGCCCGCGTAGCTGTTGGTCCCGGTCAGGATGGTGGTGCCGGTCCCGGCCTGGACGAGCCTGCCGCGACCCGAGATCGCGCCTGCCACGGTCAGCGCGTCGCTGCGATTGAGCGCCAGGGTGGCGTCGTTGACGATATCGCCCGAGATCGCGCCGGAGGTGCCACCGGTGCCGATCTGGAGGGTGCCCGCCGCGATCGTGGTGCCGCCCGTGTGGGTGTTGGCTCCGGTCAGCACCGTGGTGCCGGAGCCGGCCTGCACCAGCTTGCCGCGGCCCGCGATCGCCCCCGACAGCGTCAGGCTGTCGGAGCGGTTCACCACCAGGGTGCCGCCGTTGGCGACGTCGCCCGTGATCGCGCCGGAAGTGCCGCCATTGCCGAGTTGCAGCGTGCCCGCCGCGATGGTCGTGCCCCCGGTGTAGGTGTTGGCCCCGGTGAGCATCGTGGTGCCGGAACCGGCCTGCACCAGCGTGCCGCTGCCCGCGATCGCCCCCGACAGCGTCACGCTGTCGGAGCGGTTCACCACCAATGTGCCGTTGGTGGCGACGTCGCCCATGATTGCGCCGGAGGTGCCGCCGGTGCCGAGCTGAAGCGTACCCGCCGCGATCGTCGTGCCGCCGCCATAGGTGTTGGTGCCGGTGAGCACGGTCGTGCCGCGGCCGGCCTGGATGAGCCTGCCGCTGCCCGAGATCGTGCCCGCCACGGTCAGCACATCGCTGCGGTTGAACGCCAGGGTGGCGTCGTTGACGATGTCGCCCCCGAGCGAGCCCGCAGTGCCGCCGTCGCCGATCTGGAGCGTGCCCGCCGCGATCGTGGTGCCGCCCGCGTGGGTGTTGGCCCCGGTGAGCACGGTCGTGCCGGAGCCGGCCTGAACGAGCCTGCCGCGACCCGCGATCGCGCCTGACAGCGTCAGGCTGTCGGAGCGGTTCACCACCAGCGTGCCGTCGTTGACGATGTCGCCCGCGACCGCGCCGGAAGTGCCGCCATTGCCGAGTTGCAGCGTCCCTGCCGCGATGGTGGTGCCGCCCGCGTATGTGTTGGCCCCCGTCAGGACCAGCGTGCCGAGATCGCCCTTCGCCAGCCCGGCGCCGCCCGCCAGCACCGCCCCGATCGTCGCCACCGTGCCGGCGCCCGCCGCCGTGCCGTCGCCCACCCGGATCGTCGGCGCGCTCCCCGTCAGGGTGAGCTCTCCGCCGTTCACCACGTAGCCGCTCACCGCGAATTGCAGGCCCGCGGCCGCCACCGGACCGTCCAGCGTCACCGTGCCCGGCGCGCTCTGGAACACCGCGAAGCCGCCGCTCCAGGGCCGGACGATGGTGCCGTTGGCGTTGATCCAGTTGCTGCGCCCATCCGCCGACCACGCCCCGCTGCCGCCGAGCACCGCCTGCGTCGGTGCCGTGTGCGACCCGTTCCAGAAGGCGACCGGGCTGTTGGGATCTTCCACGAACAGGTTGACTTGGTTCGGGATCGAGGACTGCACCCCGCCCACGAGCCCGCCCGGCAGGCCGCTGACGCCCATGCCCGGATCGGTCAGCGTGCCGGTGTAGGACAGGACCCGGTAGATTCCGAGGCCGAAGCCGGGCGTCGGCGCGACGGCGAGCGTGCCGCCGAGCGTCACGTTGCCGTTGACCTGGAAGACCGCCGCGCTGCTCGGCGCGCCCAGCGTCACCGCCAGTGTGGCGGCGGGCGCGAGGTCGAGCCCGCCCATGGTCAGGCCGGTGGCCTGGCTTCCGGCGAGCGTGCCGCCGTCGCGCACGCGCACGATCCCGGCGACGCTGCCGCCGCCCGAGAGCGCGGCGCGGCTCTCGACGGAGATGGCACCGCCGACGCGGCCGGCCACGACGAGGCCGCCGCCCGTCACCCGCGTGTCCCCCGTATAGGTGTTGGCGCCGGTGAGGGTCAGGGTGCCGCGGCCGGCCTTGATCAGGCCGCCCGTGCCGCTGACCGCCCCCGCGAGGGTGGTGCTGGCATCGTCCCCGCCCGCGGTCAGGCTCGCCCCGTCCAGAACCACACCGCCCGCCCCGGCGATGGAGCCCACGGTCTCGCTGGCGCGGAGCACGAGCTGCGCCCCGCCCGCCACGTTCACCGCGCTCGCGTCACTGAGCGCCTGGCCGCCCGCCGCCACCAGCGTCCCGGCCGTCACCATGGTGGGCCCGTCGAAGCTGTTGGCGCCGCCGAGCACCAGGGTGCCGCTGCCCGCCTTGGCAAGGCCGCCCGCGCCCGTGATCGCGCCCGTCAGGGTGAGGGTCTGCGCGTCGTCGACCGAGACGATGCCGCCGCCGCTGCCGGCCACCGGCGTCAGCGAGACCGCGCGGCCATCCGTGAAGCTGGCGCTCGCCTGGAGCGTACCGGCGCCCTGGAGCGCGAGCGGGCCGCTGCCGAGCGCCGCGGCCGCCGCGACCTGGATCGTGCCCTCCGCCACGGTGGTGGCCGTGTGGGTGTTGCTGCCGGTGAGCGTCAGCGTGCCCGCGCCGGTCTTCACCAGGCAGCCGCCGCCGAGGCTGCCGGCGAAGGACCCGCCGCCCGCCACCGTCAGGCAGTGGCCGTTCAGCGCCACCGCGCCCGCCCCGTCGATGCCGCCGATCAGCTCGTCGGCATCCGTCAGGGCGAGGCTCGCCCCGCCGGCCACGATCGTGGCGGCCGTGTCCGAGAGCGAGGCCCCGCCCGCGATCAGCAGGCGCCCCTGGCTCACCGTCGTGATGCCGCTGAAGCCGTTGCGCCCGGTCAGGGTCAGCGTGCCCGCGCCCGCCTTGATCAGCGCGCCCGTGCCCGCGATCACGCCGTCGAACCGGATGTCGTCGCCGCGGTCGAAGGCCAGCGTGCCCTCGTTGAGGACATCCCCCGGGATCGCCCCCGAGCGCCCGCCATCGCCCAGTTGCAGCGTGCCCTGGCGGATGACGGTCCCGCCCGCATAGGTGTTGGCCCCGGTCAGGACCAGCGTGCCGAGATCGGTCTTCTCCAGGCCGGTGCCGCCGGTCAGGGCCGAGGCGATGGTCGCCCGGAAGGCGGCGCCGGACGGCGTGCCGTCGCCCACGCGCACGGGCGTGCGCCCGCCGGATGCGGCGAGTGCGAGGGAATCGCCACCCAGGGTGTAGCCGTCGACCATGAATTGCAGGCCGGTCGCCGCGACCGGGCCGTCGATCGTCACCGTGCCCGCGCTGCCGCCGAACACCGCGAAGCTGCCGTTCCAGGCCCGCGACTGGTTGGCGGGCGTCGTGGTCCAGTTCATCCGGGCCGGATCGCTGCTCCAGGTGCCGGAGCCGCCATGCACCCGGCCGTCCGGCGCGGTGCGCGTGCCGTTCCAGAACAGGATGTCGCCGTCGATCACGGCGAGGTTCACCTGCCCCGGCTGCCGCTGGATCTCGTACGCATGGGCCAGCGGCGTCGTGCCGAGCCGCAGCCCGCCATCGGCGGCGAGGGTGGTGTAGTCGAGGATGCGGTAGACGCCGAGCGCCATGCCGCCCGCATCGGTGACGTTCAGCACGCCGCCGAGCGCCAGGGTGCCGGCCGAGACCGCGGCGTTGCCGGTGTTGGAGCCGAGCACGACCGAGAGATTGGCGTCGTTGGCCAGCGTGAGCCGGGTCATCGACAGGCCGTAGCTGCCGGCGGTGGCGGTGGGCGCGGCGAGGAGCGTGCCGCCGTTCTGCACCGTGACCCCACCGTCCAGCACGGCCGCGGCGGTGCCGCTGGTCTCGCCCCTGAGGGTGGCGCCCGCGCGCACGGTGACGTCGCTGGCGAGCTGGACGCCGCTGAGGATCGCGAGCGTGCCGGTCTCGACGGTGGTGCCCGCCGCGGCGCTGTTGGCGCCGACCAGGGTCAGGGTGCCGGTGCCGCGCTGGACGAGGGCGCCGGTGCCGGTGATGGCGCCCGGGGCGGTGATCGCGTCGCTGCGGTTGAAGGCGAGCGTGCCGCTGTTGGCGACCGGTCCGGTGATCGACCCGGCGATGCCGCCGCTGCCGATCTGAAGCGTGCCCGCGGAGATCGTGGTGCCGCCCGTGAAGGTACTGGCCCCCGTCAGGGTCAGCGTGCCGGTGCCGCGCTGCGCAAGCGCACCCGTGCCCGCGATCGCGCCCGCGAAGCTCACCGCGTTCGAACGGTTGAAGGCGAGGGTGCCGGCATTCACCACGTCGCCGGTGATCGACCCGGCGGTGCCGCCGCTGCCGATCTGGAGGGTGCCCGCCGCGATCGTGGTGCCGCCCGTATAGGTGTTCGCCCCGGTCAGGGTCAGCGTGCCGCTGCCGCGCTGCATGAGCGCGCCGTTGCCCGAGATCGCGCCCCCGAAGCTCGCGGCGTTCGAGCGGTTGAAGGCGAGGATGCCGGCATTGGCGACCGATCCGGCGATCGACCCGGCGGTGCCGCCATTGCCGATCTGGAGGGTGCCCGCCGCGATCGTGGTGCCGCCCGTATAGGTGTTCGCCCCCGACAGGGTCAGCGTGCCCGTCCCCGCCTTCACGAGGGCGAGCTGCGTGCCCGCCCCCTCGCCGAGCGTGCCCGCCATCGCCGTGCTGGCATTGCTGCCGCCGGTGGTCAGCGTCACCCTCCCCGAGCCGGCCGTGGTCACGCCGCCGCTGCCGGCCAGGGAGCCGATCGTCTCCGAGCTGGACAGACGCAGGGTGCCGGCAGCCTCCACCGTCACCGCGACGCCGTCCGCCAGGGCGCGGCCTCCGGCGAGATCGAGGGTGCCGCCCACCACCCGCACCGGGCCGGTGAAGCCGCCCGTATCCGTCAGCTGCTGCGTCCCGGTGCCGATCTTGGTCAGGCCGCCGGTGCCGGTGATCTCGCCGCGGAAGCTCCCCGCGGACGAGGCGCCGCCGACCGTGAGGACGTGGCTGCCGAGTTCGACCCGCGCGCCGGCGCCGCTGCTGGTGAGGCCCCCGATGGTCTCATCCGCATTCGTCAGCACCAGGGTGCCGGACAGGATCAGGCTCGAGGCATCCGGCAGGGCGGCCCCGCCGGCGAGGCGCAGTCGCCCGGCCTCGACCGTGGTCGTCCCCGCATAGGTGTTGGCGCCGCTCAGCGTCAGGTCGCCCGTGCCGGCCTTGGTGAGGCCGCCGGTCCCGCCGATGGCGCCCGCATAGGTCGTCGACGCGTTGTTGCCGCCGACCGACAGGCTGCCGCCGGACAGGGCGAGCGTCACCGTGCCGGCGCCCGAGAGGGAGCCGATCGCCTCGCCCCCGGCCGGATTCGCCACGGCCAGGGCCGCCCCGGCCGCCACCGTCACCGCGTTCAGGTCGCCGATCGCCCGGCCGCCGACCAGGGACAGGGTGCCGCCGCTCACGAGTGTCGGGCCCGTGAAGGTGTTGGTGCCCGACAGGGTCAGCGTGCCCGTGCCGGCCTTGGTCAGCGTGCCCGCGCCGGAGATCACGCCCGCCAGGGCGAGGTCGCCCGGCTGGTTGACGATCAGCGCGCCGGCATCGGCGATGTCGCCCATCACGCCGGGGGCGGACGGCGCGGCGCCGTTCGCCGTGCCGGTGCCGACCTGGAGCGTGCTCCCGGCCGCGATCGCGGTGCCGCCGGTCCAGCTGTTGGCGCCGGCGAGGACGAGGGTGCCCGCACCCCGCTGCTCCAGGCGGCCGCCGCCCGAGAGCGCGCCCGCGTAGGTCGCGGAACCCGCGCGGTCGAAGACCAGCGTGCCGGCGGTGGCGCCGCCGCCGGTCGCGACGTCGCTCGCCAGGGATCCCGCGGCGCCGCCGATCACCAGCGTGCCGCCCTCCGCGAGCGTGGTCGCGCCCGTATAGGTGTTGGCGTTGGTGAAGGTCACCGTACCGCCGCCGAGCAGCGCCACGCCGCCGGCGCCGGAGATCACGTCGCCGTATCGGTAGACCGCGTCCGGCCGGTCGAAGGCCAGGGTGGCGTCGGCGGCGACGGCGATGTTGCCCGTCACCGAGCCCCTGCCCGCCGTCACGCCGTCGCCGACCTGGAGCGTGCCCGCCTGCACGATCTTGGTGCCCAGCGTGCCGACATCGCCGGTCACGGTCAGCGTCCCGGCGCCGCGCTTGGTCACCGTGCCGCTGCCGGAGATGCTGCCCGCCAGCGTCGAGGCGCCGACGAGGTCGTAGACCAGCGCCGCATCGTCCACGATGTCGCCGGTGATCCCGGCCACCGTCGAGACGCCGTCGCCGATCCGCAGCGTGCCCGCCGCGATCGTGGTGCCGCCCGTATAGGTGCTGGCCCCGGTCAGCGTCAGCGTGCCGGCTCCCTGCTTCGTCAGGCGGCCCGCGCCGCTCACCGCCCCGTCCAGCGTGAAGGCGCCCGGCTGGTCGAAGACCAGCGCTCCCTCGTTCGTCACCGCCCCGAGCGCGCCGACGCCGTCCACCGCGCCGTTGACCGTCCCGTCGCCGATTCGCAGCACCGCGCCCGCGTCGATCAGCGTCCCGCCCGACCACGTGTTGGCGCCCGTCAGCGTCACCGTCACCGGGTGCTGCCCCGTGCCGCCCATCTGGCGGACGAAGCCGCTGCCCGAGATGACGCCCGCGAAGGTCTCGTCGGTCGCGTGGCGGAAGGCGAGCTGGCCCGCGCCGTTCCCGGCGAGCGAGGTGATCACCGGCCCGGCGAGGCTGCCGGCCATGGAGGTGCCGTCGCCGAGTTGCAGCGTGCCGCCCGAGATCACCGTCCCCTGGCCGGGATCGAGGTGGCCCAGCACGGTGGTGACGGTGGCGATGGAGCCGCCCGTCGTGCCGACGCCCATGAGGCCGCCCGCGCCCGTATGGCTCACGTCGCCGGCATAGGTGTAGGCGTTGCTGCGCGCGATCGAGAAGCTGCCGCCGTTGATCAGCACGTTGCCGGTCAGCGAGCCGCTCGGCCCGTTGGCGATGATCAGCGAGCCGGCATCGACCACGATGCCGCCGGCGAGGTTCACGTCGCCGGTCAGCACCACGAAGTTGCCGGTGCCGGCGTTCACGAGCTTGCCCGCGCCGGAATAGGAGCTGGCATCGGTGTAGCCGAAGCTGGGCGAGCCGCCGATGGCGAAGGTGACGGTGCCGTCGTTGACGACGCCGATCTCGCTGCCGTTGATCGCGCCCCAGCCGACCAGCGCGAGGGTGCTGCCCGCCGCGACGGTGACGGTGTCGGGAGCGCCCCGGAGGGTGCTGGTGCCGGAGAGTTCGAGCGTGCCGCCGCCCTCGACCCGCAGCTTGCCGCCCGAGATGAAGCCGGCATAGTTCGTCGTGCCGGTGCGGTTGAAGACCAGCGTGCCGCCATTGGCGACATCGCCGCTGCCGAAGGAGCCGGTGGCGCCGCCATCGCCGATCTGGAGCACCGCGCCCGCCGCGATGGAGGTGGAGCCGGTGCGGGTGTTGGTGCCGGTGAGGATCAGCGTGCCGGTGCCGCGCTGCGCCAGGGCGCCGCTGCCGGTGATGGTGCCGGCAAAGGTCGTGGCGGCCGAGCGGTTGAAGGACAGGGTGCCGTCCGGGCCGATCACCACATTGCCGGTGAGCGCGCCGGCGCTGCCGCCGTTGCCGACCGCCAGCGTGCCGCGGGTGATGCTGGTGCCGCCGGGCGCCGCGCTGCCCGTCAGGGTCAGCGTATCGGGGCCGGACTTGATCAGCGTGCCGGCGCCGGCGATCGTGCCCGCGAAGGTCGCGCTGCTGGAGCGGGCGAGTTCGAACTCGGCACCCGCCGCGACGGCGATCGTGCTGCTGGCAAGCTCGCCCGAGACGGTGAGCCGCCCGCCCGAGACGGTGGTGGCCCCCGTATAGGTGTTGGTGCCGGCCAGGGTGAGCTGGCCGGGACCCGCCTTCTCCAGGGTGCCGGTGCCCGAGATGGCGCCGTTGAAGGCGGCGGCCGGCCCGGGCGCGAAGACGAGGGCGGCGTTGTTGACGATGGCGCCGGCGATGCTGCCGCCGCTGCCGATCCGCAGCGTGCCGGCCGTGATCGCGGTGCCGCCCGTATAGGTGTTCGCCCCCGTCAGGATCAGCGTGCCGGTGCCGGTCTTCTCCAGGCCGCGGACGCCGACGAGGCCCGAACCGATGGTCGTGACCGTCGCGCTCGCGCCCGGGCCGTCGTCCCCGACCCGGATCCGGGCCCGACCGGAGGAGGCCGCCAGGACGAGCGAGCCCCCGTCCAGCTGATAGCCGTCGACGAGGAACTGCATCCCGCTCACGGAGGGAGCGCCGCCCGTCGCATCGACCGCGACCGTGCCGCCGCTGCCGCCGAACACCGCGAGGCCGCCGTTGCTCCAGCCGCGGCGCGCGGTTCCCGCCGTGTTGGTCCAGTTGGTGGCGCCGAGAGCCCAGGTGCCGCCCCCGCCCTGGACGGGGCCGGCGCTGCCCGTGCTCGTGGCGCCGTTCCACCACTGGCCGGCCGTGACGGACAGAACCAGCGCGTTCGAGGCCGGCGATACGGCCGTCGTGCCGAGGGTGAACTCGGAGCCGACCGGCACGCTCCCCAGGGTCAGGCCGCTGCCCGACGCGGTGCCGCGGTACTGGATGATCCGGTAGGTGCCGCTCGCCAGGCCGCCGGCATCGGTCACGTCGAGGACGCCGTTGAGCGTCGCATTGTTGGCGGAGAGCGCGGCATTCGCCTTGAGGCCGTCGAGCACCACCGTCATCGCGGCGCCCGGCTGCATCACCAGCGTGTCGGCGGAGAGGCCGTCGGTGAGGTTGCTCGGCGCGGCGACGATCCGGCCGCCGCCCTGCACCGTCAGGCTGGTATTCGCCCCGCCGGCCACGGCGATGCCCACGCCGTCGGTCGGCCCCCGCAGCGTGGCGCCCGGGGCGACCGTGACCGTCGAGGCGAGGCTGGCATTGCCGGCGAGCGCCAGCGTCCCGCCGAGGACCGAGACGGTCGAGACCGTGCTGCTCCCCGCCGACAGGGTGAGCGTGCCGGCACCCTGCTTCACCAGCGTGCCGGCGCCGGTGATCGTGCCGCCGAAGGCGAGATCGTCGGCGCGGTCGAAGGCGAGCGTCCCCCCTGCCTGCGCCGACACGGCGCCCTGGATCGCGCCCGCCGTGCCGCCGTCGCCGATCCGCAGGGTGCCGGCCGCGACCGTGGTGCCGCCCGTGTAGGTGTTCGCCCCCGTCAGGGTCCAGGTGCCGGCATCGTCCTTGACCAGCGACCCGGTCCCGGTGGCGATCGCGCCCGCGATCGTGCCGCCGGCGGCGCCCCCCAGGACGAGCGCCGTATTGGTGCCGCCGATGCCCCCCGACAGCGTGAGCGACCCGGCCTCCGCCGTGATCCTCGTGTCGCCGGTCAGCGTGACCGGGCCGGCGAGGCTGTTCGCGCCGAGGCTGCGCAGCGCGCCGGTGCCGTTCGCACCGCTGCCGGAGAGCGTCAGCGCCTCGGCGCCGACCGCGATCCCGCCGGAGAGCTGGAGGGCCGCCCCCGCGGCGACCCGGGTGCCGCCCGCCGTCGTGCCGAGCGCCGCCGCGTTGGTGATCGCGAGGGTGCCGGCCGAGATGGTGGTGATGCCCGCATAGGTGTTGGCGCCGCCGAGCGTCCAGGTGCCGCTGCCGGTCTTGGTGATGCCCCCCGCCTGCAGGGCGATCGGGCCCGTGACCGCGCCGTCGCCCGCGCCCTGGAGATCGAGGAAGACGTCCCTTCCATCGACGCGGCCGGTGAGCGTGAGCGTGCCGCTCGCGGAGACGATGCTGCTGCGGTCCGCCAGCGTGACCGGCCCGGCGAGGCTGTTCGCGCCGCCGGTGCCGCGCAGTGCTCCCGCGCCGAGCCAGCCGCTGCCGGAGAGCGTCAGCGCCTCGGCGCCGACTGCGATCCCACCCGAGAGCTGGAGGGTGCCGCCCGAGAGGATCGTGGTGCCCCCGGCCGCGGAGCCGAGCGCCGCGGCGTCGGTGATCACGAGCGTGCCGAACACCGAGGTCGGGCCGTCATAGGTGTTGGCGCCGCTCAGCGTCCACAAACCGACATCGTCCTTGACGAGGCCGCCGCTCCCGGTGGCGATCACGCCGGAGAGCGTGCCCGCGCCGCCGCCCCGCAGGGTCAGGGTCCGGCCCGATCCCGAGACATTGCCCGTCAGGTCCAGGGAGCCGTCCGCGACGCCGATCGTGCTGTCCGCCGCCAGGGTGATGGCGCCCGCGTAGCTGTTGGCGCCCAGCGAGCTGGCGAGGGCGCCGGAGGAGCCCACCCCGGCGCCGGACAGGGTCAGGGGCTCCGCCCCGATCGCCACCCCGGCGGGGCTGCCGACCAGGTGGAGCGCCGCGCCGGAGGCGACCGTGGTGCCGCCGGCCGTGCCGCCGAGCGCGCCCGCGCTCCTGGCGAGCAGGCGGCCCCCCTGGATCAGCGTCCCGCCCGTGTAGGTGTTGCTCCCCGCGATCTCCCAATCGCCGCCCGCCACGACGAGCCCGCCGCTCCCGGTGGCGACGCGCCCCGCGATGCTGCCGCCCGCTCCCGTCAGGGTCAGCGTCCGGCCGGCGCCGCCGATCTCGCCCGCGACGATCAGCACGTTGCCGCCGTCGATCGTCGCGTCGGCCGCGAGGGTGAGCGGTCCCGACAGGGTGGTCGCCGCGATCCCGGCAACCAGGGCGCCCGTTCCGGAAGCGCCGCCGGCCCCCGCCCCCGACAGGGTCAGCGGCTCGGCCAGGACCCCGCCCGCGAGCAGCCGCAGGGTCGCCCCGGACGCGACCGTGGTGCCCGCGGCAGCCGCGCCGAGCGCCGACTGGTTCGTCACCTCGAGGATGCCCGAGGTCACCGTCGTCGCGCCCGTGTGGGTGTTCGCGCCCGCGAGCGTCAGCGTGCCGCCGCCCCTCTGCTCGACCGTGCCGGAACCGGACACGACGCCGGAGACCGTCACGGAATCCGCACGGTCGAAGACCAGCGCCGCGTCGTTGACGATGGCGCCCGCGAGCGCGCCGCCGGTGCCGCCATCGCCGATCGCGAGCGTGCCGGCGGTGACCGTGGTGCCGCCCGTGAGGGTGCTGGCACCGGTCAGGGTGAGGGTGCCCGCCCCCCGCTTTTCCAGGGTGCCCGCGCCGGAGATCACCCCCGCGTAGGTCAGCGCGCCCGCCCGGTCGATCACCAGCGCGCCGCCGTTGACGATGTCGCCCGGGACCGAGCCGGCGGCGCCGCCGCTGCCGATCTGGAGCGTGCCGGCCGCGATCGTGGTGCCGCCCGTGTAGGTGTTGTCGGCGGAGAGGACCAGGGTGCCGGCGCCCACCTTCTCCAGGCCCTGCGTGCCGGCGAGCGGGGCGGCGATGGTGGCCTGCGTCGCGGCCCCGACCACGTCGATCCGGGGCGCGCCGGACGTCGCCGCGAGGACCAGCGGATCGCCGGCGATCGTGTAGCCGGAGGTGACGAATTTCAGGCTCTTGGCCTCGACCGCGCCCGCGGTGACGGCATCCACCGTGACGGTGCCGGCCGCGCCGGCGAAGGCCACCGCCTTGCTGCCGGAGGAGGCCACACGGCTGGTTCCGGCCGAGTTGGTCCAGTTGAGCGCGCTGGCCGAAGCCGTCCAGGTGCCGCCGCCGCCGACGATCGGACCGGTATTGCCCGTCGTCGTGGTGCCGTTCCAGTAGAGTGCGCCCGAGAGAACCGAGAGGTTCACTTGGTTCGCGGTGCTCACATCGAGGGTGTATTCGTAGTCCGACGGTCCTGCGCCGACGACGAGGCCGGCCGCGCTGGCCGTGCCGTTCAGGTCGACCAGCCGGTAGGTGCCCTCCGCCAGGCCGCCGCCATTGGCGATGGTCAGCGTGCCGGCGAGGGTGGCGCTGGTCGTCACCGCGATGAGCGGCGTGGCGGTGGGCGCGCCCAGCGTGACGGCGAGGGTGGCGCCGCCCTGCAGGACCAGGGCGCCGGCGGCGAGGGCCGGATTGTTCGGGCGGGCGGCGAGTTGCAGGGTGCCGCCGTTCACCGTCAGGGTGCCGTTGATCGTGCCGCCGGCCGCCCCGCTGCCGAGGACGGCGCCCGGCTGGACCGTGGCGGAGCCGGAAATCACGCCGGCGGTGCTCGCATCGCCGATCTGGAGCGTGCCGGCCGAGACCGTGGTGGCGCCCGCGTAGGTGTTGGTCCCGGTGAGGATGAGGGTGCCCGCGCCCCGCTGTTCCAGCGCGCCGAGGCCGGAGATGACGCCGGCATGGGTCACGCTGTCGGAGCGGTTGAAGGCGAGGGTGCCGTCGTTGACGATGGGGCCGGTCACCGCCCCGGCGGTGCCGCCGTCGCCGATCTGGAGCGTGCCCGCCGAGATCGTGGCGCTGCCCGCATAGGCGCCCGCACCCGCCAGGGTCCAGGTGCCGGCGTCGGCCTTGGTCAGGGAATTGGCGGTGATCGCGCCCCGGATCGTGCCGTTGCCCGCGCCGCCGAGCGTCAGGTTGTAGGCGCCCCCGATGTCGCCCGACAGGGTGAGCGTACCGGCCGTCGAGCCGATCACGGCGTCGGCCGACAGGGTGATCGGGCCGGCGAAGCTGGTCACGCCGTCGTTGTCCAGCGCGCCCCGGCCGCCCGCGCCGGTGCCGGCGAGCGTCAGGGCCTCGGCCCCGACCGCGATGCCGCCGGAGAGCCGGAGGCTCCCCCCCGGGGAGACCGTGGTGCCGCCGGCCGTGCTGCCGAGGGAAGCGGCGTTGCTGATCGCGAGCGTGCCGCCCGCGATCGTCGTCGCCCCGTCATAGGCGTTGGCGGCGCCCAGCGACCACTCGCCGGCGCCGCTCTTGGTGATCCCGCCCGAGCCGAGATTGATCGCGCCGACGACGATGCCGCTCCCGCCGCCCTTCAGCGTCAGGTTGGTGTTGGTGCCGCCGATGCCGCCGAGCAGGTAGAGGGTCCCGTCGGAGGCGATGACGCTGTCGGCCGCGAGCGTGACGGCCCCCGCGAGGCTGCCGGTGCCGGAGGCGGTCTGCAGCGCGCCGAGATTCGAGGGCCCGGCGCCCGAGAGCGTGAGCGCCTCGGGACCGATCGCGACGTTCCCCGCGAGCTGGAGGGCCGCCCCCGCCGCCACCGTGGTGGCGCCGGCCGCGCCGCCGAGCGCGGCGTCGTGGGCGGCGACGAGGGTGCCGCCGGAGACCGTCGTCGCACCCTGGTAGGTGTTCGCGCCGCTCAGGATCAGCGTGCCGGTCCCGGTCTTGGTCAGCCCGCCCGCGCCGAGGGCGATCACGCCCGGGATCATCGTGACGCCCGTGGCATTGAGCGTCAGGCTCCGGTCCGATCCGGTGATCCCGCCGGACAGGATGGCGGAGCCGCTGAGCGTGACGAGGCTGTCCGCCGCCAGGGTGATCGGGCCGGCGAAGGCGGTCGGCGTGCCGTCGTCGCGCAGGGCGCCGGCGCCGCCGGCCCCCGTCCCGGACAGCGTCAGGGCCTCGGCGCCGATCTGGACGCCGTTCGCCAGCTGAAGGCTCGCGCCCGCGGCGACGGTCGTGCCCGCCGCGATGCTGCCGAGGGCAAAGGCGGATCTCGCCACGAGGGTGCCGGCCGAGACGGTGGTCGGGCCGTCATAGGTGTTGGCGCCGCTCAGCGTCCAGATGCCGGTCCCTGCCTTGACGAGCCCGCCCGCGCCGGTGGCGATGGCGCCCGAGATCGTGCCGCTCCCGCTGAGGAGCGTCAGCGTCCCGCCCGCGCCGGTGACCGGGCCCGTGATCGTGATCGAGCCGCCGGCGACCGTCGCGTCGGAGGCCAGGGTGATCGGTCCCGCCAGCGTGACGGCGCCCGTGACGAGCGCGCCGGCCCCGAACCCACTGCCCGTTCCGCTCCCCGACAGCGTGAGCGGCTCGGTCAGGGTCCCGGCCGCACCGATCCTCAGCGCCGCCCCGGACGCGACGGTCGTGCCGGCGGAATCGGCGCCGAGCGCCGCGATGTTCGTGATCTCCAGGATGCCCGAGGAGACCGTCGTGGCACCCGTGTAGGTGTTGGCGCCGGTCAAGGTCAGCCGGCTGGCGCTGCCGCCCGCCTGCTCCAGCGTGCCCGTGCCCGCGATCACGCGGTTGTAGGCCGTGACGTCGGAGCGGTTGAAGACCAGCGCCGCGTTGTTGGTCACGGCACCGGGCAGCACGCCGGTCGTCCCGCCGGCCCCGATCTGCAGCGTGCCGGCCGAGATCGTGGTGGTGCCCGTGTAGGTATTGGCGCCGGTGAGGATGAGCGTGCCCGCTCCCCGCTTCTCCAGCGTGCCGGAGCCGGAGACGATGCCCCCGTAGGTCACGGTGTCGGAGCGGTCGAAGACCAGCGCGCCGCTGTTGGCGATCACCCCCGCGACCGACCCCGAGGAGCCGCCGCCGCCGATCTGCAGCGTGCCGGCCGAGACCACCGTGGCGCCCGCGTAGCTGTTCTCGCCCGCGAGCACCAGCGTGCCGGCGCCGGTCTTGGTCAGGCCCTGCGTGCCGGCCACCACGGACGCGATCGTCGCGACCGTCGCGGCCCCGTCCACGCTGACCTTCGGCGCCCCCGAGGGCGTCGCCAGGGTCAGCGTGCCGCCGGTGATCGCGTAGTCGGAGGTCAGGAACCGCAATCCCTTGGCCTGGACGGCGCCGCTGCCGTTATCGACCGTGACGGTGCCGGCCGTCCCCCCGAAGAGGGCGATCCGGCCGCCATCCGAGACCACGTTGGTGATCCCGTCCGAATCGATCCAGTTCCTCACGCCGCCGGCCGCCGCGGTCCACGTGCCGCTGCCGCCCGTCGCCGGACCCGGGCTGGCCGTCGTCGCACCGTTCCACGAGAGGCCGACCTCGGTGACGAGGAGGTTCACCTGCCGCGCCGTGCTGGTGTCGATCGCGTATTCGTAGGCCGATGGGGCCGGGCCGATGGTGAGGCTGGAGGTGGCGCTGCCGGTCACGTCGACGAGCCGGTAGGTCCCCTCCGCCATGCCGCCATCGGTGATGCGCAGCGTGCCGGCGAGGGACGCGTTGCCCGCGACGCTGATGACCCCGGTGGTCGTCGGCGCGCGCAAGGTGAGATCGAGCGTCGCGCCCGTCTGCACGTTCAGGTCGCCGCCGGCGCTGAAGATCGCCATCCCCGTCCGCGGCGTCAGCCGGAGCACACCCCCGCTCTCCACCGTGACGGCACCGCCGCTCGCTGCGCTGAACGTCCCGCTGGTCAGGACGGCGCCGGCCTTCACCGTCGCCCCTCCGGGCAGCTTGCCCGGGCCGTTCGTGAGGCCGAGCTGGAGCGTGCCGGCCCTCACCGTCGTCGCGGCGTTGGTCGCGGACGCCGTGCCGCTCACGATCCACGTGCCCGAGGTGTTCACGTCGAGGGCGGTGATGTTCCTGTATTGCTGCGCCGTGCTGGACTGAGTCGTGTTGATGAGCATGGACGCGTCGAAGACGCCGCCCGCGCCGCTGAGCTTCAGCGTGTTGGAGGTCCCCGCCCCGGTCGCCCCCACCACGCTGCCGAGGATGGTGGCGTAGGTCTGCCCCGAGCTGCCGCCATTGCCGACCAGCTCCAGCACGTTGGTGCCGCCGGTGAACTGGATCCCGAACGAGCGATAGCCGTTGCTCGACGTGTTGCCGGTCACCGAGGCGCCGGGCTGAAGGATGACGGAGAGGTTCGACCCGCCGATCCCGATGCCGCCCTCCCCCCAGCCGGACCCGCCGGAGATGGCCCCGCCCACGCCGCCCTTCACGACGGCCGTATTGGCCAGGGTCAGGGTGGTGGTGCCCCCGGTGTTGACGGCGAAGACGCCGCTGCCGCCGCTGCCGCTCGCGACGGGTCCCCGGCCGCCATCGCCGCCGGACACGGCCCCGGCGATGATCAGGTCGGTCGTGGCCGAACTCCCGAGATACAGCCCGCCGCCGCCGCTGCCGCCCCGCCCCGACTTCTGGCTGCTGGCTCCGCCGTTGCCGCCCTTGCCGCCCTGGAGCGTCGCCGAGAGCGTCCCGAGCGTTCCGTCGGCCCTGACGACGGCACCGAAGCCGCCGCCGCCGCCGCCGCCGCCCGATCCGGCTTGGTCCGCGATGCCGATGCCCGCGCCACCGGCGCCGCCCGCGCCGCCCGTCGCCGGGCCGGTCGGGAGGACGGTTCCCATGTAGCCGTGACCGCCGCCGCCGCCGCCGCCGCCGCCCATGGTGACGGACGCTCCATCCCCGCCGGCCGCGCCGGCCCCGCCCGGCGTGATGCCGCCGGCCCCGCCGCTCCCGTTGCCGCCGGAGCCGACGCCGCCGGTGGCACTGGTGCCGCCACCCATGCCGCCCTGGCCATTGAAGCGGGTGCCGGGCTGCCCCCTGACCGACGTGCCGCCGTACCCGGCGCTGCCGCCGGTGCCGATTTCCTGGTACTTGTTGCCGCCCGCGGCGCCGCCGCCGCCGCCGGCCCCGCCGCCACCGCCGCCGCCCGAGGCATTGTAGTTGATGCTCGAGTTGCCGTAGCCGCCCTGGCCGCCTGCCAGGCTGTCGATCGGCGTCGGGGCCTGCGCGGAGGCGCGCGAGCCGATGAGCGGCAGCGGCACGGCCACGAGCGCCGTGGAGGCGAGGAGCGCGAGGGTCCAGCCGGAGCGCTGACGCGTCGCCTCGCCGCGCGGGGACACGCCGTGCCCTGCACCCACTCGCCCGTTCAGCATCAGCACCAGCCCCCGACCATCGGCGCGCGGGCGAATCACTTCGTCTCTCGCGCGCGGCAGCCCTCTGTCTGGCCTGACGCAACGCGAGACGGCAAGCTGAACTCAAGAAATGCCGGCTCCAACGGCCGGCTGAAATTGACAAAGAACCGCAGCGTGGCGATTTTGCACCATGCAATCAACTGGAAATATTCAAACCATGCATCGCGATTGTCTCGAAACTTCGATCAGGAAACGTGACAGATAACAAAATATTCCTATCGTTTTACGGAAATTTATCTGAAATAAACAAATGTTGATACTCGAGAATGGCAGCGATTGTGCCTGTCCGGCGTTCGTCGCTTCGTCAGCGACAGGCACCGAGCTCCCGGTTCCCAAGCCTCGACGCAGGTCCTCGGGAGGCTCGCAGTCCTGCGGGATGGGAGAGGCCGGTCGCGGCCCCGGGGTGAGAGCCGCCCCGTCGGCCACGCCGCAGCCCGCCCCCTCGGCGTCGGCCCGCTGCGGGCCGGCGCGGGCCCGCTCAGGGCATCAAGGCGAGCGCGTCGGCGAAGAAGTCCCGCCCGCCGAAATTCCCGGACTTGAGCGCGAGCCGCATGGCGCCGTCGACCGTGCCGAGCACGGGCACGCCGGGCGCGATCTCGGGTCCGACCCGGAAGGCCCGCAGCCGAAGCGCATCGACCACGGCCCCCGAGGTCTCGCCCCCCGCGACGACGAGCCGGCGCACCCCACGGGCGACCAGACCCGCGGCGATCGCGGCGAGAGCCGCCTCGATGGCGTGGCCCGCCGCCTCGCGGCCGTGGCGGGCCTGGAGGGCGGCGACGGAATCCGGGCTCGCGCTCGACGCGATCAGCACCGGCCCCGCCCCGATGCGCTCCGCCGCCCAGGCGAGGGCGGCCTCCGCTTCCTCCGGGCCGGCGAGCAGCCGCTCGGGGTCGAGGCGGCACACTGGCATCACCGCCTCGGCGGCCGCGACCTGCCCGAGAGTCGCCTGCGAGCAGCTGCCCGCGAGGCAGGCCGCCGGCCCGCCCACCGGGCCGCCGAGCCCCTCCGCCGCGGAGGCCGCCCGCACGCGACCGCTCGCCACCAGCGCCTGGGCGAGGCCGAGGCCGAGGCCCGAGGCCCCCGTCGAGACCGGATCGGTCAGGCAGGCCGCCCCGAGCACGGCGAGATCGGCATCGAAGACCGCATCGGCGATGGCCGCGCCCTTGCCCTCGGCCGCGAGCGCGTCGAGGCGGGCGCGGACGGCCTGCGGGCCCTTCGCCACCGTAGCGAGGTCGATCAGCCCGACGGGGTGCCGGCTCTGGCGGCCCAGCACCCGCACGAGGTTCGAATCCCGCATCGGGTTGAGGGGATGGTCCTTGAGCGGGCTCTCGTTCAGCGGGACGGAGCCGACGAAGAGATGGCCCTGATAGACGGTGCGCCCGGTCTCCGGGAAGGCCGGGGTCACGAGGGCGATCCCGGCTCCCGCATCCCGTCGCAGGGCGTCCGTGACCGGGCCGATATTGCCCGCATCGGTGGAATCGAAGGTCGAGCAGACCTTGAACATCACGTGGCCGGCGCCCCGGGCGCGCAGCCACGCCTCCGCCTCGCGGGACCGGGTCACCGCGTCGGCGGCGGGGATCGAGCGGCTCTTCAGCGACACCACCACGGCGTCGATGTCCGGCAGGGCGAGGTCGGGCCCCGGCACCCCGATGGTCTGGACCGTGCGCAGGCCCGCCCGGGTCAGGGTGTTGGCGAGGTCGGAGGCGCCCGTGTAGTCGTCGGCGATGCAGCCAAGGGCGAGGGTCATGCGCGCGCTCCCCGGTAGGGTGCGAACCAGCCGAGGCCGGCCTCGGTCCCGGCCTTCGGGTTGTACTCGCAGCCGACGAAGCCGTCGTAGCCGAGCCGGTCGAGTTCCGCGAACAGGAAGGCGTCGTTCATCTCGCCGGTGCCGGGCTCGTGGCGGTCGGGCACGCTCGCGGTCTGGACGTGGCCGATCATCGGCATCAGCGCCCGCAGCCGCATGGTCACGTCGCCGTGCAGGATCTGGCAATGGTAGAGGTCGAACTGCAGCTTCAGGTTCGGCAGGGCGAGGTCGCGGATGAGATCGGCGGCGGCGCCGAAATCGTTGAGGAAGTAGCCCGGCATGTTGCGGGCGTTGATCGGCTCCAGCACGAGGTCGAGTCCCTCGCGGCCGAGGCGTTCGGCGGTCCAGGCGACCGCGCGGCGATAGGCGTCCCGCGCCCGCGGGTCCGCCCGGTCGGCCATGCCGGCCATCAGGTGGAGGCGCCGCACGCCGGTCTCGGCCGCGTAGGCGAGCGCGGTCTCGACCCCCGCCGTCAGCTCGTCGAAGCGCTCGGGCAGCGCCGCGAGGCCCCGCTCCCCCGCCGCCCAGTCGCCCGGCGGCAGGTTGAACAGGGCCTGGGTCAGGCCGTGGCGGCGCAGGCGCTCGCCGATGGCAGCGGGCGGATGCTCGTAGGGAAACAGGAACTCCACCGCGGTGAAGCCGGCCCCTGCTGCCGCCGCGAAGCGGTCGAGGAACGGGCGCTCGGTGAACATCAGCGTGAGGTTGGCGGCGAAGCGCGGCATGGCTCCTTCCCTCCTGTCGTGCGATCTCAGGGCAGCGTCGTGCCGGTGACCTGCGCGTAGAGCCGGGCGACGGAGGAATCGTCGTCGCGTCCCATGCCGGCGGCGGAGGCCATCAGGAACATCTGCAGGGCGGCGGCCGCCACGGGCACCGGGAAGCGCTGGGCGCGGGCCATGTCCTGCACGATGCCGAGATCCTTGACGAAGATGTCGACGGCGCTGCGGGCAGCGTAGTCGCCGGTCAGAACCCGCGGCATGCGGTTCTCGAACATCCACGAATTGCCCGCCGAGGCGGTGATGACCTCGTAGACCTTGGCGAGGTCGAGGCCCTGGCGGGCCGCGAAGGCCATCGCCTCGCTCGCCGCCGCGATGTGCACGCCCGCGAGCAGCTGGTTGATCATCTTGAAGGCGGCGCCCTGGCCGGGCGCGTCGCCGAGCGCGTAGACCGTCGCCGCCATGGCGTCGAGGGCGGGCTTGGCCCGCGCGAAGGCCTCCGCGCTGCCGGAGGCCAGGATGGTCAGCGCCCCCTCGGCGGCGCGCTGCGCCCCGCCGCTGATCGGCGCGTCGAGGTAGTGCCGGCCCTGCCCTTCGAGCCGGGCGGCGAGCCTGCGGGCGATGTCCGGATCCATGGTGGCGCAGGACACGAACACCGCACCCTCCGGCATGGCCTCCGCGACGCCGGCCGCGCCGTCGCGGCCGAACAGCACGCCCTCGGTCTGGGCCGCGTTCACGACGACGCAGACGACGATGTCGGCCCCCGCCGCCGCGGCGGCCGGGCTCTCGGCCTGCCCGGCCCCCTCGCCCGCGAGGCGTGCCATCACCGCCGGGTCGAGGTCGAATCCCACCACGTCGAGCCCGGCGCGGCGCAGCGACTGCGCCATCCCGTAGCCCATGGAGCCGAGGCCGATCACGGCCGCACGCGCGGACCCTGCGGTCATGGCGATGCTTCTCCTCCCTGGCGCGTCGTCTTGGCCCGTCCGGGCTGCGGCGCGTCCCTGCACTGTGACACGGCTCCGGCGCCTGACCAGTCTCAAGACGGCGACGTCCGGCCGTATCCCTGGTCTAACAAGCTTTGGCAGCGCTGCCAATCTCCAGGATCTTCGCCTCTCGGGTGCGTTGAGCGGGGCCGGTAGACGTGACATCGTGGGCGGCCGGAGAATGGCGCCCTGGCGGGGCCGATCCGGACGGGAGGATGCATGGAGGACCACGAGGGGCGGAGCGGCTCCGCGGAGGGGTCGCCGCTGGGCCGCGAGAGCGCGGCGCGCCGTCCCGTGACGCTCGCGGACGTGGCGCGGGAGGCGCGCGTCGGCGAGAGCACGGTCTCGCGGGTGCTGCGCAGCCACGGCTCCTTCTCGGAACGGACCCGGGCGCAGGTCGAGGCGGCGGTGGCGCGGCTCGGCTACGTGCCCAACCGCATCGCCGGAACCCTCGCCTCCACGGGGTCGCGGCTGATCGGCATCGTCATCCCGTCCCTCTCGAACATCGTGTTCCCGGACCTGCTGCGCGGGGCCACGGGGGCGCTCGACGCGGAGGGGTTCCAGTCGGTCATCGCGGTGACGGATTACGACGAGGAGCGGGAGGAGGCGCTCGTCGCCTCGCTCCTGAGCTGGCGGCCGGCCGGGCTCCTCGTCACCGGCCTCGAACACACGCCGGGCGCCGTGCGGCGGCTCACCGCGAGCGGGGTGCGCGTGGCCGAACTCCTCGACGTGGACGGGCCGGGCCTCGACATCGTGGTCGGCTATTCCAACCGGTCGGCCGGCGAGACGAGCGCCCGCTACCTGATCGGCCGGGGCTACCGGCGCATCGCCTATCTGGGCCACGACCTCACGCGGGACCGGCGCGCGGGCAAGCGCTACGCGGGGTTCCGGGCGGCCCTCGCCGAGGCCGGCCGGCCCCTCCACGACGAGGAGCGCATCGCGACCCCGTCCTCGGTGGAGGCGGGCCGCGACGGGCTCGCGGCCCTGCTCGCCCGCTCGCCGGATTGCGACGCGGTCTACTTCTCCAACGACGACATGGCGCTCGGCGGCTATTTCCACTGCCTGTCGCGCGGCCTCACGGTGCCGGACCGGCTGGCCCTGTTCGGCTATAACGGCCTCGACGTGGGCCGGCTGACGCCGCAGCCGCTCACCACCATCCGCACGCCGCGGGTGGAGGCGGGGGCGACGGCAGCAAGGCTCCTGTGCAACGACGCCCCCGCCACGGTGGTGGATCTCGGCTTCGAGCTGATCACCGGCGCGACGGCGTGAGGGAGGACGGCCGATGAGCGAGAGCGACCTGCGCGAGGCGATCTGCCGGTTCGGGCGCTCGCTGTTCGAGCGCGGGCTGACGCCCGGCTCCTCGGGCAACATCTCGGTGCGGCTCGACGACGGCGGCTGGCTGGTGACGCCGACGAACGCCTCCCTCGGCTTCCTCGACCCGGCCCGGATCTCCCGCCTCGACCGGGACGGCCGCCTCCTCTCGGGCGATCCGCCGACCAAGGAGATCCCGTTGCATGGGGCGCTCTACGATTCGCGGAATACCGCCCGCGCCATCGTGCACCTGCACTCGACGCACGCGGTCGCGGTCTCGATGCTGCCGGAGATCGACCCCCGCGCGGTGCTGCCGCCGCTCACCGCCTACGGCGTGATGCGGGCAGGGGCGGTGGCGCTGGTGCCCTATTACCGCCCCGGCGACCCGGCCGTCGCGGACGCGATCCGGGGCCTCGCGGGAGCCTATTCCTCGGTGCTGCTCGCCAATCACGGCCCGGTGGTGGCCGGCGACACCCTGGAGGCGGCGGTGTTCGCGACGGAGGAGCTGGAGGAGACCGCCAAGCTGTACCTGCTCCTGCGCAACCTCAACCCGCGCCAGCTGACGCCGGCCCAGGTGGCGGATCTGGTCACGCATTTCGGGCTGACGCTGCCGGAGCATCATCCCCACGCGGGCTCCGGCTGCGGCACGGGCTGAGCGGGGGCTTCGCCTGCCTCAAAGCCCAGACCGGCACGGTCCCACCCTCGGCGAACACGGGGACGATCATGCGCGGCCTCGGCACCATCCCGGCCTCGGCACCATCCCAAGAAAATAAGCGATGATCGCGTGACGGAGGACCAAGGGGCAGCCCGCTTCCCCCCTGTCAGTCCGTCATCGAACCGTCATCCCGTCGTCATTCGGCGGCAGCAGAGGGCTCCTAACAGCCCCGCTCATGCCCTCTGCCTCCGGACCGCAGGCCGCCATCCAGCTCGACGCCGTGCGCAAGCAGTTCGGCGAGACGCGGGCCCTCGACGACATCAGCCTCACGGCCGCGCCCGGATCGCTCGTGGTGCTGCTCGGCCCCTCCGGCTGCGGCAAGTCCACGCTGCTGCGCGTGCTCGCCGGGCTGGAGCCGGCAAGCGGCGGCCACGTCCGCCTGAACGGGCGCGACGTCACGGGACTGCCGCCGGGTGCGCGCGGCCTCTCGATGGTGTTCCAGTCCTACGCCCTGTTCCCCCATCTCACGGTGGCCGAGAACATCCTGTTCGGCCTGCGCGCCCGCCGGGTGGAGCGGGCCGAGCGGGCGGCGCGGCTGGAGCGGGCCGCCGGGATGCTCGGTCTCGCCAAGCTCCTCGACCGGCGCCCGGCCCAGCTCTCCGGCGGGCAGCAGCAGCGCGTGGCCCTCGCCCGCGCGGTGGTGGCCGAGGCCCCGATCTGCCTGATGGACGAGCCGCTCTCCAACCTCGATGCCAAGCTGCGCGCCGAGATGCGCCGCGAGATCCGCGCCCTGCAGCAGCGGCTCGGCCTGACCATGGTCTACGTCACGCACGATCAGGTCGAGGCCATGAGCATGGCCGATCAGGTGGTGCTGATGCGCGAGGGGCGCATCGAGCAGGACGCGACGCCCGCCGCCCTCTACGCGGAGCCCGCCAGCACCTTCGCGGCGGGCTTCATCGGCACGCCGCCGATGGCGCTGCTGCGGCTGGAGGCCGGGCCCGGCGGGGCCGTGATCGCCGGGGCGCCCGAGCACCCGGTCGCCGCCCCCGCCGCGGCGGGCGCCCTGCTCGGGCTGCGCCCGGAGCAGGTGGCGCCCACCGAGGGCGAGGGCTTGCCCGCCCGCATCACCGGAGTGGAGTTCCTGGGAGCCGAGACCGTGCTGGCCTGCGCGGTCGGCACGGGCGGCGAGACGCTCCAGGCCCGCGTGCCCGGCCACCACGCGCTCGCGGCCGGCAGCCCGATCCGGCTGCGCCTGCCGCCCCCCGTCCATCTCTTCGATCCCGCGACCGGCCGGCGCCTGCCGCGTCCGGCCTGAACACCGAGGACCAGCCCATGCCGATCACCCCGTCGATCACCCGCCGCGGCGCCCTCGGGGCGTTCGCCGCCGCGCCGCTCCTCGCCGCTCCCGCGGTGCGGGCGCAAGCGCCCGTGCAGCTCACCTTCAACTACCCGGTCGCGGTCGGCGGTCCGATCACCACGGTGATCGACGGCTACTGCGCCGATTTCGAGCGCGCCCATCCGGGCATCCGCGTCCGCCCCGTCTATACGGGCACCTATCAGGACTCGATCACCAAGGCGCTCACCGCGGCGCGCGGCGGCGACGCTCCGCAGGTGGCCTGCCTGCTCTCCACCGACATGTTCACGCTGATCGACGAGGGCGTGATCCTACCCTGGGACGGGCTGCCCGGCGTCGAGCCGAGCTGGACGGACGGCTTCTACCCGGCCTTCATGGAGAACAGCCGTACGGGGGGCAGGACCTGGGGCATCCCGTTCCAGCGCTCGACCATCGTGCTCTACTACAACAAGGACGCCTTCAAGGAGGCGGGCCTCGATCCCGAGACCCCGCCGCGGAGCTGGGCCGAGCAGGCCGCCTTCGCCGAGAAACTGACGAGGCGCCAGGGCGACGCCGTGAGCCAGTGGGGCATCCAGATCCCCTCCTCGGGCTTCCCCTACTGGCTGTTCCAGGCGCTCACGACGCAGAACGACGTGCGCCTGATGAACGAGGCCGGCGACCGCACCGCCTTCGACGACCCCAAGGTGGCCGAGGCGCTGCAATACTGGCTGGACCTGTCGCGGACGCACAAGGTCCACCCGGCCGGCGTGGTCGAGTGGGGGACCACCCCGCGCGACTTCTTCGAGCGCAAGGTGGCGATGATCTGGACCACCACCGGCAACCTCACCAACGTGAAGGACAATGCCCGCTTCCCCTTCGGCGTCGCGAAGCTGCCGGCCGGCCGCCGCCGCGGCAGCCCGACCGGGGGCGGCAACCTCTACGTCTTCAAGTCCGCGAGCCCGGCGCAGCAGGAGGCGGCGGTGAAATTCGCCCGCTTCCTCACCGAGCCGGAGCGCGCCGCGCAGTGGGGCATCGACACCGGCTACGTGGCCACCGGCCCCGCCGCCTGGGACACGGCGAAGATGAAGGCCTACGTGGCGGGCTTCCCGGCGGCCGCGATCGCCCGCGACCAGCTGCCGGATTCGGTGGCCGAGCTGTCGACGCACGAGAACCAGCGCGTCACCAAGGCCCTGAACGACGCCCTGCAGGCGGTGCTCACCGGCCGCAGCCAGCCGGCCCCCGCCCTCGCGGCCGCGCAGGCGGATGCCGAGCGCATCCTGCGCGGCTACCGCGGCTGATGACGCCCGCCGGGTCCGGCCGCACCCGCGCGGCCCTCACGGCCGCGCTGATGCTGGGCCCGGCGGTGATCCTGCTCGCCGCCTTCACCCATTATCCGGCGCTGGCGACCCTGTGGTCGTCCCTGTTCTCGACGCCGCGGGGCGCGCGCCCCGCGCGCTTCGTGGGCCTCGACAACTACGCCGCGCTCGCCGCCGACCCGATCGTGCTGCGGGCGCTCGCCAACAACCTGATCTACGCGCTCGGCACGGTGCCGCTCTCGATCGGCCTCGCGCTCCTCATGGCCCTGTGGGTGAACGGGCGCCTGCGCGGCACCGCCGCCCTGCGGGTGGCCTACTTCACCCCGACCGTGCTGCCGATGATCGCCGTCGCCAATCTCTGGCTGTTCTTCTACACGCCGGATTACGGCCTCCTCGACCGCATCACCCACGCGCTCCTCGGCTGGGGGCCGACCAACTGGATCGGCTCGCGCGAGACCGCGCTCGGCGCCATGATGGCGATCGCGGTCTGGAAGGAGGCGGGCTTCTTCATGATCTTCTACCTCGCCGCGCTCCAGGCGATCCCGCCGGTGCTCTACGAGGCCGCCGCCGTGGAGGGCGCTTCCCGCGCCACCACCTTCCGGCGCGTGACGCTGCCGCTCCTCGGGCCGACCACGCTGTTCATCGCCGTGAACGCGGTCATCAACAGCTTCCGGCTGGTGGACCACATCATCGTGATGACGCAGGGCGGGCCGGACAACGCCACCGCGCTGCTCCTCACCGCCATCTACGACCTCGGCTTCAAGTTCTGGGACACCGGACAGGCGAGCGCCCTCACCGCCGTGCTGCTCGGGATCCTCAGCCTGATCGCGGCCGTGCAATTCCTCCTGATGGGCCGCAGGACCCACTACCGGTGAGCCCGAGCGACCCCACCGGCCTGCCCGGCCGCCTCGCCCTGTCGCTGGAACGGGCGGCGGCGTGGCTCCTCGCCGTGATCTGGGCCGCCCCGGTGCTCTACGCGCTCTGGGCGGCCTTCCACCCCACCGGCTACGCCACGCGCTTCGATCCGCTCGCGCCGCTGACCCTCGACAACTTCGTCACGGCGTGGCGGGCCGCGCCCTTCCCGCGCTACCTCCTCAACACCGTCCTGCTGGTGACCTTCGTCACCGGCGCGCAATTCGTGCTGTGCACGCTCGCCGCCTTCGTGTTCGCCCGCAGCACCGCGCGCGGGATGGGGCTGCTCTTCGCCCTGGTGCTGGTGCAGTTGATGATCATGCCGGACATGCTGATCGTCGAGAACTACCGCAGCATGCGCCAGCTCGGGCTGGTGGACACGATCCTCGGCATCGGCCTGCCCTACGTGGCCTCCGGCTTCGGCATCTTCCTCCTGCGCCAGACCTTCATGCAGGTCCCGCGGGAGCTGGAGGAGGCGGCGCGGGTCGAGGGCTGCGGCACCCTCGGGATCCTGTGGCGGGTCTACGTGCCGCTGGCGCGGCCGACCTACCTCGCCTACGGCCTCACCTCGGTCTCCTACCACTGGAACAACTTCCTGTGGCCGCTGGTGGTCACCAACTCCGTCGAGACCCGGCCCCTGACCGTCGGCCTCGCGGTGTTCTCCTCCGCCGATCAGGGCATCGACTGGGCGATCATCAGCGCCGCGACGCTCCTCACCGCCGCCCCCCTGCTCCTCGCCTTCCTGCTGTTCCAACGGCAGTTCGTGCAATCCTTCATGCGCGCCGGCATCCGCTGATACGGTTTCCGGAAGATCACTTTCGGAAACCGTATCACGAGCCCGCGAGGCGCCTGAGCGAGGCCGGTTTCCGCATCGCGAAGCGATCATCCGGAAGCCGTATGAGAACCTCGCGGGCTCAGGCCTTCCCCTTCCAGGGCACCAGCGTCCGCTCGATCCAGCGCATGGCGATCTCGAACAGGCTCGCGAACAGCCCGATCAGGAGGATGCCCATGATCACCACGTCGGTGCGCAGGAAGTTCGAGGCGTTGAGGACGAGCTGGCCCAGCCCCGCGGTCGCCGCCACCATCTCGGCGGCCACGAGGGTGGTCCAGCCCACCCCCATGCCGATGCGCAGCCCGATCAGGATCTCCGGCAGGGAGGCCGGCAGGATCACGTGGCGGATCACCTGCCAGCGGCTCGCCCCGAGCGAGCGGGCCGCGTTGATCTGGTCCTGCGAGGCCGAGAGCACGCCCGAGCGCGTGGCGAGCGCCACCGGCGCGAAGCAGGCGAGGAAGATCAGCAGCACCTTCGAGAGTTCGCCGATGCCGAACCAGATGATCATCAGCGGCAGGTAGGCGAGCGGCGGCAGGGGCCGGTAGAACTCGATCACCGGATCGAGCATGCCCCGCGCGATCCGGTTCGTGCCCATGGCGAGGCCCGCCGGGATGCCGAGCAGCGCCGCGAGCCCGAAGGCGCTCATCACCCGCCCGAGGCTGTCGCGCACGTGGGTGCCGAGCGTGGCCCCGTCGAGATCGCCGTTCCAGGCTTGGCCGAGGGCGGCGAGGATCGCCTCGGGTGGCGGCAGGAACAGCGGCTTGATCAGGCCGAGATGGGTGGCGAGCGCCCACAGGATGAGCAGCCCGAGCACGGTGGCGGCGCTCACCACGGGAATCAGCATCGGGCGCGCCGCGCCCGCCCTCGGCAGGGCACGGAGCGCGCGGCGGACCGGAGCGGCGGCGAGCGGGGAAGCGGCGTCCATGGCGGTCAGTCTCCGGCCGGCGCGGTGCGGTGATGGATCGTCGCGAGCACCCGCTCGCGCATGGCGATGAAATCCGGATGCGACTTCACCGCCCGGGCATCGCGGCCCGCCAGGAAGGCGCGCGCGAAGGGCAGGTCGATCGTCTCGACGATCCGGCCCGGGCGCGGGCTCATGATCACGAGCTTGGTGGCGAGGAAGACCGCCTCCTCGACGTCGTGGGTGATGAAGAAGGCCATCTTGCCGGTGCGGTCCCAGACGTCGAGGATCAGCTCCTGCACCTGCTCGCGCGTGAAGGCGTCCAGCGCCCCGAGGGGCTCGTCCATCAGGAGGGCGCGCGGGTCGCTGGCGAGCGCCCGGGCGAGGCCGACCCGCTGCTGCATCCCGCCCGAGAGCTCGTAGGTCTTGCGGCCGGCGAAATCCGCGAGGCCGACGAGGCGCAGGGTCTCGAGGGCGAGGCGGCGGCGCTCGGCGCGGGGCACCCCGCGCATCTTGAGGCCGAAGGCGACGTTCTCGGCGACATCGAGCCAGGGCATCAGCGCGTGGCGCTGGAAGACCACGCCCCGGTCGGCCCCCGGGCCGGTCACCGGCTCCCCGTCGAGCAGGATCTCGCCCGTGGTCGGCCGCAGGAAGCCCGCGATCGCCGAGAGCAGGGTGGTCTTGCCGCAGCCCGAGGCGCCGAGCGCCACCACGAACTCGCCGGGCCGGATCGTCAGGTCGACGTGGGAGAGGGCGATCACGCCCGCCTCCCCCTCGCCGTAATGCACGCTGAGGTCGTTGATCGCGAGCATGGACGGGATCTCCGGTCCGGGCCTATCTCGTCGCGGCCTCGACGTAGTCCTTGGTGACGAAGGGGGCGTAATCCGGCGCCACGGCCTGGACCCGGCCCTGCTCCTTCAGGAAGGCCGCCGTGGCGGCGAGCGCCTTGGCGGCGGTCCCGCCGAGCCACGCGGCGGAGGCCTGCTCCTCCAGGGTCAGGAAGCGGTAGGCGGCGAGGCTCGCCGGGACGTCCTCGGGCGCCGAGCCGCTGATCTTGCCGATCGCCTTGGCCTCGGGCGAGGCCGGGCCCCAGGCGGCGGCCTTGGCCTTGTACTCGGCATCCTTGGCGGCGAGCATCTTCACGAACTGCACGAGGAAGGGCTTGTTGGCCGCCGCCCATTCGCGCGAGACCACGATGCCGTCGAAGGTGGCGTGCCCCTTCTTCGAGATCTCGCCCGCCGACGTGATCACGGTGCCGGTCGGCTTGATCCGGGCGAGAACCGGGTCCCAGACGAAGGTGGCGTCGATGTCGCCACGCTCCCAGGCCGCCGCGATCTCGGGCGGGCGCATGTTGAGGATCTTGACGTCCTTCTGGGTCAGGCCCGCCTCGGCGAGGGCCGCGATGAGCTGGTAGTGCGAGGTCGAGACGAAGGGGACTGCGACGGTCCTGCCCTTCAGGTCGGCGATGGTCTTCACGCCGCTGCCGGTGCGGGCGACGAGTTGCTCGGCATCGGCGATGTCGTCGAGGATCCAGACGAGCTGGATGTCGAGCCCTTGCGAGGCCGCGGTGGCGATCGCGCTCGATCCGGCCTCGCCCATCTGGACGTTGCCCGAGGCCATGGCGCGCACGACGTCGCCACCGCCGCCGAACTTGCGCCAGTTGATCTTGTAGCCGGTCGCCTTCTCGATCTCGCCGTCCGCCATCAGCAGGCGCAGGGGCACCACCATGTCCTGATGCGCGAAGGTCAGCTCCTTCTCGGCGGCGGCGGCCGGGCCGGTCCCGAGGAGGCCGGCGGCGAGCGCCCCCAAGAGGAGCGCTCGGACATGGCGGCGGATCGGTCCGGTGAGGCGTGAGGCTGTCATGGTGGCCCGGCGGTCCCTGTTGCGGTGCACAAGGATCGCCGAAGGCAAGATGCGTGCGCAAGAGGCCTGACCTCGGCCCCGGCCGGATCCGGGGCCGCGCACCCGGCTCTCAGGCCCGCGCCACCGCGATGACGCCGTCGTCGAGCAGGCAGAAGCGGATGCCGGCCCGGCGCAGGGCCTCGATCACCCGCTGGCGGGAGGGGGCTGCGGGCGATTCGGCTTCCTGCTCCAGCCGCCGGATCGTCGAGAGGGACAGGCCGCTCGCCTGAGCGAGGTCGGTCATCGACCAGTCGAGGAGACCGCGGGCGGCGCGCAGGTGATGGCCGAGGACCGCCTGACGCAGGCCCTGGCGCATCAGGAGGGAGGCGGGCTGAAGCCCCGCCTCCGCGGGCGTCGTCATCCCGGCCCAGCCGACCAGGGCCGCGTCGTCGAAGAGCGGCACGAAGTTCACCCGGAACCGCAGGCGCGAGCGGTCCGCCAGGATGAGCGTGGGCCGGATGTCGAAGGGCTTGCGCTCCAGGGCCCGGGCCTGGAACAGCTCGGTCCAGCCCGCCCGCTCCTCGGGCGGCTTGAACGAGTAGTCGCCGGCGTTGAGTTCCTCGAGGGGCAGGCCGGTGAGGTGCGACAGCTCGACCGGATGGTTGGTGACCGGGATCCGCGGGATCGCCCAGGTGAAGGACAGGGTCTCCTCGAACACCAGCCGCCGCTGCCGCTGCTCCTCCTTGCGCGCCTGGACCAGCCGCTCGCGATCGGTCACGTCGAGCACGACGCCGGAGGCGCCGCGGGGCCGGCCGTCCGGCGCGAGATGCATCTCGTTGCGGCTGAGCAGGATGCGGATCGTCCGGTCGGGGCGAATCACCCGGAAGGTGTAGTCGGCCAGGATGCCGCCCTGCATCATCTGCGCGGTGGTGGCCATCCGGCCCTGATCCTCCGGGTGGACCAGGCTGTAGAACAGCGCGTAGCTCGGTGCGACGCCGAGCGCTTCCAGCCCGAGCAGCCGGAAGAATCCCGGCGACCAGTAATGCTCGTCTGCCCTGAACGCCCATGCCCAAGAGCCGGTCAGACCATGGCTCTCGATCATCCGCAGGAATTCGCTGGAGGAGAAGGATAGACCGAGGGCGTCCATGACGAGGGTCGGGATATAATCGTTGGGCCGGATCATACACCAGCGCTTCGGTCAGTCCTATCTGATACAGCCCGTGACGCCGCCGCGGCGGTCAGCGCAGCGGCATCCCGTGACGCCCCCGCCGCACCGCATCGCGGAGCACGCGGGCCAGCTCTTCGGTCGAGTAGGGCTTGCGCAGCACCTCGAAGCCGTGGGCGTCGTCCTGAGCGAGGACGTGGCTGTAGCCGGAGGTGAGGACGACCGGCAAGCCGGGATGGGCCTCGCGCAGGTGCTGGGCCAGGGCGATGCCGCCCATGCCGGGCATGACCACGTCCGAGAACACCGCGTCGAAGCGCATCGGCCCGCGCTCGATCTCGGCGAGGGCGAGTTCCGCGTTCTCCGCCCAGACCGCCCCGTGGCCGAGATCCTCCAGGATCTGCGTGCAGAACCGGCCGACCTCGAGGTTGTCCTCGACGACGAGGATGCAGAGACCGCCCTCGGGCTCCGCGGGCGCGGCCTCCCCGTCATCGTCCGCGCCCGCGGCGGGCGCCTCCACCTGCGGCAGGTAGAGGGTGAAGGTGGTGCCCTCGCCCGGCAGGCTGCGCACGGCGACGTCGCCGCCCGACTGCTTGGCGAAGCCGATGACCTGGCTGAGGCCGAGGCCGGTCCCCTTGCCCACCTCCTTGGTGGTGAAGAACGGCTCGAAGATGCGCCCGATCGCGTCCGGCGCGATGCCCGAGCCGGTATCCCGGACGGAGACCGCAATGAAGGGCCCCTGCGCGCCGGCATGCCCGCGGATCGGCGGCATCGGGCAGCCCCCCGCGAGGCGGAGCGTCAGCGTGCCCTCCCCCTGCATCGCGTCGCGGGCGTTGACCGCCATGTTCACGAGCGCCGTCTCGAACTGGCTCGCATCCGCCCGCACGTGGCAGGGAGCCTCCGGCAGCTCGGTGACGACGCTGATGCGCGCGCCGGTGACCGAATCGAGCATGTCCGCGATCGCGCGCAGGCGGAGGCCGACATCGAAGACCTCCGGGTTGAGCGCCTGGCGCCGCGCGAAGGCGAGGAGCTGGCCGGTGAGCTTGGCCGCGCGGTCCACGGTGTCCGACACCGCGTCGAGGTAGCGCCGCCGCCGCTCCTCCGCGAGATCGGGCCGGCGCAGGAACTCCACCGAGGAGCGGATGATGGTGAGCAGGTTGTTGAAATCGTGCGCCACGCCCCCGGTGAGCTGGCCGATGGCCTCCAGCTTCTGCGACTGGCGCAGAGCCTCCTCGGCCTGACGCTGCTCGGTGACGTCGCGGCCGAAGCCGTAGAACAGCCCGTTCTCCGGCACGATGGTCCACAGGATGCGGCGCCGGCCGTCCTCCGGGGTCCTGCAAGTCATCTCCACAGCGTCCACCACGGCGCCCGCGCCGAGCCGCTCCAGCGTCGCCGCGGCGATCCCGTGCTCCTCCGGGACGATGAAATCGAGGAGGAGGCCGCCCACCATGCGCTCCTGCGGCCAGCCCAGCAGCCGCTCCCAGGATGGATTCACCGCCTGGATCGCACCCGCAGGCGTGACGACGATCTTGAGCACCGGGGACAGGGCCCAGACGCGGTCGCGGTCGCGCGCCTGCAGGGCGACCTGCGCCTCCAGGCGCTCGGCCCGCGACTGCAGCAGCTCCTCGACGCGTTTGCGGTCGGTCACGTCGTGCACGAAGACGTAGAAGCCGTCGGGAGCCCCGCCGAGCGTCAGGCGCGGCAGGTAGCGGGTGTCGGCGATGCGCTGCTGACCATCCGGACAGGTCCAGTCCTGCTCGAAATGGACCTCCTCCCCGGCGAGCGCCCGCTCGATGGCGCCGCGAAGGCCTCGGGGCCGGTGACGGCGAGCACGCTCCGGCCGACGACCTCCTCGGGCGTCAGCCCCATCCAGCTCCGGTAGGCCGCGTTGGCGAAGCGGTAGATCAGGCTGCGATCGATGAAGCCGATCAGCACCGGCATCGCGTCCGCCACCAGGCGCAGCTCGGCCTCGCGCGCCCGCAGCGCCGCCGCCGACCGGCGGCTCTCGAGCTGCGCCATCACGGTGCGCGCGAGCGCCTTCAGGATGCAGGCCTGCGGCTCGGTCAGCGTGCGCGGCGCGCGGTCGAGAACGCCAAGGGCGCCGATGATGTGCCCCTCCGGCGTCACCAGCGGGACGCCGGCGAAGAAGCGCAGATGCGGCGCCCCGGTCACGAGGGGACTGTCGGCCAGTTCCGGCTCGGCCGCGAGGTCGGGCAGGACGACGAGGCCGTCCCCGGCGGCGGCCCTGGCGCAGATCTCCCTGCGCAGGGGCATCTCCCGGATCTCGTGCCCGAAGGCGGCCTTGATCCATTGCCGCCCGGCATCCGCGAAGGCGATCTGCGCCATCGGCGTGCCGCAGGCCTGCGCGGCCATCTCCGCAATGTCGTCGAAGGCGCGCTCCGGCGGCGTCCCGAGAATCCCGTAGGACCGGAGGGCCGCGAGGCGGTGCGGATCGTGCGGGTCGAAGCCGGGACGGCCGGACGTGGTGGGGTGCATGGTCACGCAGGCCGTCTTAGCGCATGCGGGGCACGAGACCAGGGCGTGCAGGCGCGGACGCAGGCCGGCCACCGGGCTTTCCGGAACGCCGATGCGCCCGCGCCGCGCCTCTCTGCCGGCGGATGCCACCGCAGCGCAGCATGTCGGTCATCCCCGCATCGTATGCGCCGGACGCATCAATGCGCTTGCTCAAGCGAGGCCGTGACGTCATCAGGGTCAGACCGCGCCAGTACTTTCGCCGTCGCGCGAGGCCCTTCGGGCCGAGGCCGGCGGACCCGGGCTCGCCGGTCGTTTTTCCTCCGGGACGCACTGCGCGCCCCAGCGATTGGAGATGTCGATGACCCCCGTTCTGCGGAAAGCCGCCGTTCTCGCCGCCCTGATGGGCACCCTGTCCGCCGGTCCGGCCCTCGCGGCCAAGCCGGCCGCCGTGATCAAGGCGCTGGATCCGGACAACGACGGCACCCTCGATCTCGCCGAAGTGAAGGCTGCCGCGAAGGCGGTGTTCAACTCGCTCGATCCCGACAAGGACGGCACCCTCGACGCCAAGGAACTCAAGGGCCGCGTCTCGCTCGAGCAGCTCAAGGCGGCCGATCCGGACAACGACGGCACCCTCGACGAGGACGAGTACCTCGCCCTGGTGGAGGCGTATTTCAATGCGGCCAACCCGGACAAGGACGGGACGATCGACGCCAAGGAGCTGTCGACGCCGGTCGGCCGCGCCCTGACCAAGCTGATCCGCTGATCCAGGCGGGCCCGCAGGCGGAAACGCCCGCCAGGGCCGCAGAGCGGACGGGCCGCACGGATCCGGTGGCACGCCAGACAAGCTTCGGGCGCATAGCTGCCCTACGCTCAAGTCTGTTGAATTGTGCGCTGCAGCGTGGGAAGACACCGCCGTGCACCGCCGCGATGGCGTCGCGGCAGTGCCTGCCCTCTATGGGCGTTTCCTCCCTAGACTTCGGGCCGCTCCGCAAGGGCGGCCTTTTTTCTGTGCGGCATCGGGTCCTCATCCCCCGCCGCGGGCTCGTTGCGGCCAAGCTTGTCGACCGGCCCTGGGGCGGTGCCTGCGAGATCCGCACGATCTTCCGGCATGGCCGATCCGGTTGGCGAGACAATCCGGCCAGGCATCGCGCCGCCGCCCGCCGGAGAAGCGCGGACGGCATCTTGCCCGATACTCCGTCGGAGCCACGCGGCGCGTGCCGCAACCATGTTGCCGCCGGCCGCGGGCGCGCCCTATCTTCCCTTGGGTGCCCTGCCCGCGAGGCCGCTGATGTCGTGCCGCCACCATTCCGCCGCCGTCTCCGACGCCCAGATCCTCTCGGTCCCGTCCGCGGTGTGGAAGTGGCGCCGCTGGCCGCAGCGCCTGCCGGTGCCGGCCAACGATAACCGCCTGCCGGCCACCGGCCTCCCGGGCCTGAGAGCGGCCGGCGAGGCCCTGCTGCGCGTCACCATGATGGTTCTCGGCCTCGCCCTCTGAGGGCCGGCCCCCCGCACTGCGCCCTCGGTGCGGGATGTGGCGCGATCGGGCCGGCGAATCCGTGGAGTGGACCGCCCGGCCTCGACAAAAGTTAATGACGATTGAAGGCGATCCCCAGCAGAGTCCTTTTTGTCGGGAGAATGACCAATCTCAGGCGACCCGATAGGGAGGGAGAGTGTGCAGATTGCCAATCTTGATGCGCCTGCTGACTTGACCGTGTGGTGCGTCGGGCCGCGATCATCCAAAGCTGTTGAGCCCGTCGCATTCACAACATTGAGAGCAGCGCTCAGCGAGGCGCAAAAAGTCCTCACGATGCCGGGCTTGGCGCCCTGGATCACGACCTCGGACGGGCTCATTCTGACCCCCGCCTGGCTCGCCGCCTACGCCCGCCAGCCGTGAGCGGTTCTGCGCGGCGGGCCAGGACCGCGACCAAGGCCGCGCCCGCGGCCGCGCGCGCTCGGCTCCTCGCTTCCGTCGCAGGCTTCCATGGCGAAGCCGCCTGCGCGTCCCGAAGCCTGCTGACCCGGATCTCCTGAACCTCCGCGCGCGACAGCGGGGCGCGGATTCGCGCGCCCGACGCCCGGCATGCGCTCCGCCGGCGGCGGACTCCCTCCCCTCTGATGTCGGTGATCCGGAACGACGCCGCCCGAGGCGGATGCGGGCCCTGCCTCGACGGGCTCCGACATGAACGCGCCGCCGGACGAGGCGCGGCGTCGTCCTCGCCCCGCTTGGAGATGCGCACGCCGCGATGCGTGGACATCGGGCCGGGCGTCAGCCCCGCGCCGCGATCAGTGGACGCGCGAGCCGGCCCGCAACCATCGCAGCAAGAGGACGATCATCGCGGTCCCTCCCCGCGCGCGAGCAGGCTTCGAACGAGCGCCCTGCCGGTCCGGCCGAGCCTGCGTCGATCGGGATCTCGGCCGGTGAGGCTTTGGCGTGCCACGACGAATCCAGCCCGGCGCCGCGCCCGCCTCGGTCGAAACGGGGGCGGCTCTCAGGTCCGATCCCGCGCGCTCTGACGCCGAACCAGCCTCCATCTCGGCACGGAACACGCTGAGCCGGGTCGCGGTGGCAGGCCAACGCCGCACCCGTCTCGCTCGTCGATGAATCCCTGCGTCTTGGCGGAGGACCGGGCGGCACCGGTCCGAACCCTGCCTTGAGCGGGCGCAGGCCGCGCCCGCCCGATCAGCCGACCGGAATGGTCGCCAGCACCGTCTCGGTATCCATGCGGATGACGAGCCGCCACCCCTCTTCGAGCCCGGCGAGTTCGCCGGCAACGCCCATCTCGTCCAACGCGGCTTCGGCTTGCTCCAACGCGTCGGCCAGATCCTCGGCCTCAACGCCTTCCTCGTCGCGGATGGTGGTGAATCCATCAGTGAGGTCGAAGTAGAAGCGTTGTGCCACGTAGCCCCTCACGGTACGGATCACGGGGCTAGCCTGGAGCGGTCTCCCTACGTAGTCAACCACAGGCCCTCCCTGACTTACGTCAAACGCGACTTACTTTCTTTGTGCGCAATCAGCCCTAGCACAGCGGTTGGCGCCCAGTTGTTGTTCTTTTGGATGGGTGGTAGCCTACTAGTAGGTAGGTCGCGATATGCGAAACCGCACCGACACGCATCACCGATATGGCGTAGTCCGATGATCTGACGAGAGCAACCGCACTCGATCTTGGAGGCCGGAGCCATGCTTGTGTTTTCAAGAATTCAGATTGATCGCGATCGAGAAGAGCCTCCCGAGCAGAATGAAAAGATCCGGGACCATATTGCAAAGATTATTCACAAGCTGATTGTCGCGAAAAATCATAAAAGAGCGCAGTAAGACGGCGTTCGTCAGCCACGTGGGGATTTGAGCTGATTTCCGGATCGCCACACGTCGGGTCACACAACCGAAACGAAGCCTGACCTGCGCGCGGACGCGCCCCGCAAGGGGCGTCGACAGGGCTCGCCGTGACCCGTGGCCGGGACTGAACGGGCGATGAGCCGGCGCATATCCATGACGGCCGGGCTTGCCGACCCGGATCCTCGTGCGTTCAGCGCGACCGGCCGGTCGTCCGGGCGGCGCGGGATCGGGGCCCGGCCTCATCCGAAAAGGCTAGGCGGCCGGGCTACCGCATTCTTTCGGTCAGGTCAGCCGCATGGCCGCGATGCCGGCGATGATCACCAGCGCGGCGGCGGCGCGGGCGGGGAGCAGCGGCTCCTTCAGCACCGTGACGGCGATCAGCGTGGCGAAGAGGACGCTGCTCTCGCGCGTCGCGGCCACGAGCGGGATCGGCGCCACGGTCATCGCCCAGATCGCGATCCAGTAGGAGCCGAGGGAGAACAGGCCGCCGAGGAGGCCCGGCCCCGCCGCCGCGCGCATGGGCGCCAGCGCGGCACGGCCGCGGCGCCAGAGCACGAAGGCGAGGAGCGGGACGCCATCCACCACGAACAGGGCCGCCGAATAGGCGTGGGCGCTCCCCGCCACGCGGGCGCCGATGCCGTCGACCAGGGTGTAGCCGCTGATCAGCGCTGCCGTGACCGCCGCCGAGGCCAGCGCCCGCGGCTGCGGCCCGCCCGCCCGCCCGCGGCTGAAGGCCATGAGCGCGATGCCGCCGCACAGGATTCCGATTCCGGCGATGGCCTGCGGCGCCACCGGCTCGCGCAGCACCGCGACCGTGACGATCGTGGTGAGGAGCGGGGCGCTGCCGCGAGCGATCGGATAGACCTGCCCCATATCGGCGTGCCGGTAGGCATCGGTCAGGGCGATGTAATAGCCGAGATGCAGCAGGATCGAGCCGAGGAGCCAGGGCCAGGCCGCGACGGGCGGCAGCCCGGTGAGCGCCAGGGCCGGCAGGGCGATCACGCCCGCCGAGGCGGTGATCAGCGCCATGGTCAGGATCGGTTCGAGGCGCAGCTTCACCAGCGCGTTCCAGGCCGCGTGCATGAAGGCGGCGGCGAGCACCGCCGCGAAGACCGGCAGGCTCATGCGGCGCGTCCCGGGCGATCCGCGGCGCCGAAGGGCGCGAGGCCGAGCCGGGCCGGCACGCGGCGCCCCGCCACCTCGATGGCGATGCGTCCGGCGAGGAGGGCCGGGGTCGCGGGCTCGGAGAGCCGGCCGATGGCCACGAGGTCGCCGTAGGGCTCGGCGAGGGCCGCCGAGGTGACGGTGCCGACCGGGCGCCCCTCCGCCAGGATCAGCTCGCCGCCCCAGGCCATCAGGTCGTCCGGCAGGTCGGCGAGGAGGGTCACCAGCCGGCGCCCGGGCGCTGCATCGCACAGCGCCTCGCGGCCGACGAAGGCGGGCTTGGAGAGAGCGACCGCGTGCCCGAGCCCGGCCTCCGCCGGGGTCAGGTCGGGACCGGTGTCGCGCCCCCAGGCCGGATGCCCGAGGGCGATGCGGGCCGCTTCGACCGCGTAGAGCCCGACATCGCGCAGGCCGAACGGCGCGCCCGCCGCCTGGAGCGTGTCGTAGACCCCCGCCGCGAATTCGGTGGGCACGAGGAGTTCGTAGCCGTCCGTGCCCGCATAGGCCCGCCGCACCGCCTGGAGCGTCGCGGGACCGACATCGATCTCGCGCATCGCCTCCAGAGCGAGGTCCGCGACCGGGGCGCGGCTCACCCGGGCGAGCAGATCCGGCGCCCGCGGCCCCGCCAGCGCCAGCACCGCGAAGGCCGAGGTCACGTCGGTGATCACCGCATGGGCCTCGGCCGGGATGCGCCCGCGCAGGAGATGCAGGTCGCGGACGGTCTGGCCCGAGCCGGTGACGATCAGGAAGGCGTCCGCGGCGAGGCGCGCCACCGTCACCTCGCTCGCGATCCCGCCGCGGGCGTTGAGGATCGGGCTGTAGCGGGTCTGGCCGACGGGCAGCGCGAGGTCGGCCGCGCAGGCCGCCTGCAGCACCGCGAGGGCGTCGCGCCCCTGGACGAGGAGCTTGCCGAGGCTCGTCATGTCGACGAGCCCGACCCCCTCGCGCAGGGCCCGCTGCTCGGCCGCGACCGCCTCGGACCACGCGCCGCGGCCGAAGCCGGGGCTCAGCCCCTCCCGGGCGAGCCGCGCGTCGAACAGGTTCGGGCGCTCCCAGCCCATCTTGGCGCCGAACACCGCGCCCTTGGCGGCGAGGCGGTCGTGCAGGGGCGAGCGGCGCAGGAAGCGGGCGGATTCGAGCTCCCGGTTCGGCCAGGGCATGGCGTAGTGCAGGCCCAGCACCTCCTTCACCCGGTCGTGCAGGAAGGCCGGATTGGCGTGGAAGCGGCCGAAGCGGCGGATGTCCACCGCCCAGAGGTCGTCGGTGGGCTCGCCCGCGACGATCCATTCCGCCAGCGCCCGGCCCGCGCCGCCGCCGAGCGCGATGCCCGCCGAGTTGAAGCCCGCCGCCACGTAGACGCCCGCGCAGTCGGGCGCCGGCCCGAGCAGGCAGTTGTTGTCCGGCGTGAAGCTCTCCGGGCCGTTGAGGAACAGCTTGACCGGCGCGCGCTCCAGGGCCGGCACCCGCCGGATCGCGTTCTCCATCAGGATCTCGAACTGCTCCCAGTCGTCGGGCAGGAGTTGGAAGGCGAAATCCTCCGGGATGCCGTCCATGCCCCAGGGCTTGGCCTGCGGCTCGAACCCGCCCATGACGAGGCCGCCCACCTCCTCCTTGAAGTAGATGTAGCCGTCCGGGTCGCGCATCACCGGCAGGTCCGGGGTGACGCCGGGGATCGCCTCGGTGACGACGTACATGTGCTCGGCGGAATGCAGCGGCACGGTCACGCCGCACAGGGCGCCCACCTGCCGCGACCATTGCCCGGCGGCGATCACCACGGTCTCGCAGGCGATCCGGCCGCGATCCGTCACCACCGCGGCGGCCCGGCCGGACACGGTCTCGATGGCGCGCAGCCGGGTCCGCTCGAACAGGCGCGCCCCGCCGGCCCGCGCCCCGCGGGCGAGCGCCGCGGTGACGTCGGAGGGGTTGGCCTTGCCGTCCCCCGGCAGCCAGACCGCGCCGAGGAGGTCGTCGCGACGCATCGGCGCCCAGAGCCGCCCGGCCTCCTCCGGGGACAGGGGCTCGATCTCGACCCCCTGCCCGCGCGCGAGGGCGATGTTGCGGGCGAGCACCGTCATCCGCTCGGGCGTGCGCGCCACGGTGAGCGAGCCGCAGCGTTTCCAGCCGGTGGCCTGCCCGGTCTCGGCTTCGAGCCGGGCGTAGAGTTCCGTCGAGTAGCGGATCATCCGCGTCAGGCCCGCCTGCTGGCGCAGCTGCCCGACGAGGCCGGCGGCGTGCCATGTGGTGCCGCTCGACAGGCGGTCCTGCTCCACGAGCACCACGTCCCGCTCGCCCAGGCCGGCGAGGTGATAGGCGATCGACGTGCCGACGATCCCGCCGCCGATGATCACGATGCGCGCCTGGGTGGGAAAGTCTGAACCGGCCATCGGATGGGGTCTCCCGCGACCCTCAGGGCCTTAGCGGAGAATCGCCGGAAGTCGCAACAAAAAACCACAAAAAGCCACATCACCCGGCGACGATCACCTCAAGCCCGCGGCGGGCCAGCGCCTCCGCCATCGGCGCGGGCGGGGCCGCGTCGACGATCAGGCCGGTCCCGGGCGGGATCGGCTGCAGGCGGATCGGGGTGAGGCGGCCGAACTTGCTGCGATCGGCCACGATGTAGGCCCGCGAGGCCAGGGCCAGCATGCGCACGCGCAGGGCGGTGGGCAGCAGCGCGAAATCGGTGACGTCGCCCGTGGGCGAGAGCCCCCCGGCCCCCACGAAGGCGAGGTCGGCCCGGAAGCGCGCCAAGGCCTCGACGGCCTCGGTCCCGAAGGCGGCCTCGTCGGCCGCGTTCACCTCGCCGCCGAGCAGGTGGAGGCGGATGCCGGGCACCCGGCAGAGCGCCACCGCCACCGGCAGGCTGTTGGTGCAGACCGTGAGCCCGGTGAAGGCGCGGCGCTCCGGGGCGAGCGGGTCGGCGCCCGCGAGCGCCGTCGCGATGGCGAGCGTGGTGGCGCCCGAATCGAGCAGCACCACCATCCCGTCCTCGACGAGGCGGGCGGCCGCCCGGCCGATCGCCGCCTTGCCCCGCGGGTTGTCGCCCCGGCGCACGGCGAGCGCCGGCTCGTCGGCCCGGCGCGTGGCGCCGCCATGCACGATGGCGAGATGGCCGCGCTCGGCGAGGAGCTTGAGGTCGCGCCGGATCGTCTCGCGCGAGACGGCGAAGTGCCGGGCCATCGCCTCGACGCTCACCGTGCCGTCGGCGGCGAGCTGGCGCAGGATCTCGTCGTGGCGGCGCGCCGCCAGCGCGCGGGGCTCGCGGGCCGTCATGGCCGGCCCGGCGCCGCGTCGGCCATGACGGCGTCGGCCGCCACCGCGTCAGCCGCCGCGAGATCGAACACCGCCCGGATCAGCCGCAGCTGGCGCCGCCGGGCGAGGCAGGCGATGGAATGCCGGTTGACGAGGTCCGGCCCCTCGATCGGCAGCGCGCGGATGCGCGCGTCCGCCCCGCATTCGAGCGAGGAGACGATGCCGATGCCGAGGCCCGCCGCGGCGGCCTCGATCACCGCCTCGCGGCTGTCGAGTTCCATCAGCACCGAGGGCCTCACCCCGCCCCGGCGACAGGCGGCGTCGAAGGTCCTGCGGGTCACCGAGGTCGGCTCGCGCAGCACCATCGCGGCGCCCTCCAGAGCGGGAAGCGCGATCGCCGGCCCGGCCGCGAGGGCGTGGTCGCGGGCCATCACCGCGCAGAGGCGCGAGGTGGCGATGTCGGTCACGAACAGGTCGGGATGCGGCTCGGCCTCGGTGATGACGCCGATGCTCGCCCGCTCGGCGAGCAGCGCCTCCCGGGTCTCGGCGGCGTTGCCGAGGCTCAGGCTCACGGTGATGCCCGGGTAGCGCGCGCGCAGGCGCGCCAGGAGCGGCATCACGATGTGGGGCGAATCCACCGCGATCTCGATCCGGCCGCTGAGGAGGGCACGGTTGGCCAGCAGCAGGTCCTCGGCCTGCTCCACGAGGCCGAACAGGGGGCGCGTCAGGGCGGCCAGCGCCTCGCCCTCCGGCGTCAGCTCGGCGCTGCGCGGCGTGCGGCGGAACAGCACGAGGTCGTAGCGCTCCTCCAGCGCCTTGATGTGCCCGGTCACCGCCGGCTGGGTGATGCACAGGCGCTTGGCCGCCCGGGTGAAGCTGCCCTCCCGCGAGACCGCGTCGAAGGCGCGGAGCTGGAACAGGTTCATGGCGTCCCATAGGTCCGGCTGATGGCGAGCATCATGACAACCGATTTGATCTGATGGCTCGGCCGAACGCAAGATCCGCCCATCCCGCAGCGCCCCGGCGCTCCGCCCCCGGCCGAGACGACCATGACCGCATCCGCTCCGATCCTCCTGACGCCCGGCCCGCTGACCACCTCCGCGCGCACCCGCGCCGCGATGCTCACCGACTGGGGCTCCTGGGACGGGAGCTTCAACGCGCTCACCGCCCGGGTCTGCGACGCGCTCGTCGGCATCGCGGGGGGCACCGGCAGCCACAGCTGCGTGCCGCTCCAGGGCAGCGGCACCTTCGCGGTCGAGGCGGCGGTCGGCAGCTTCGTGCCCCGCACCGGCAAGGTGCTGGTCCTCGTCAACGGCGCCTACGGCAAGCGCCTGGCGACGATCTGCGAGCGGCTCGGGCGCGCCTTCACGGTCTACGAGACCGACGACGACGTCCCGACGACGCCGGAGGCGGTGGACGGGCTCCTCGCCGCGGATCCGGCCATCACCCATGTGGGGCTGATCCACTGCGAGACCTCGACGGGCATCCTCAATCCGCTGGAGGCGATCGCCGCCGTGGTGGCCGCCCGCGGCCGGCGCCTGATCGTGGACGCGATGAGTTCCTTCGGCGCGCTGCCGATCGACGCGGCGCGGGTGCCCTTCGAGGCGCTGATCGCGGCCTCCGGCAAGTGCCTGGAGGGGGTGCCGGGGATGGGCTTCGTGATCGCCCGCACCGAGGCGCTCCTCGCCGCCGAGGGCAACACCGCCTCGCTCGCCCTCGATCTGCGCGACCAGCACCTCTACATGCAGCGCACCGGGCAGTGGCGCTTCACCCCGCCGACCCACGTGGTGGCGGCCCTCGACGCGGCGTTGGCGCAGTACGACGAGGAGGGCGGCCTGCCCGCCCGCCACGCCCGCTACGCGGCGAATTGCGAGGCCCTGATCGGCGGCATGACCGGGCTCGGCCTGCGCTCCTTCCTGGCGCCCGAGATCCAGGCGCCGATCATCGTCACCTTCCACGCCCCGCGCGACGGCCGCTACCGCTTCCCCGACTTCTACCGGGCGGTGCGGGCCAAGGGCTTCATCCTCTACCCGGGCAAGCTCACCAAGCTCGAGACCTTCCGGGTCGGCTGCATCGGCGCGGTGACGCCCGCCGACATGGAGCGCGCCGTCGCGGCGGTGGCCGAGACGTTCCGCGAATTGCGCATCGAGACCCTCTGACCCGCCGCCGAGGACGAATCCCATGCCCTACGAGACACCCCGCAAGCTCCAGGCGGCGATCCTGGACTGGGCCGGGACGGTGGTCGATTTCGGCTCCTTCGCCCCGACCCAGATCTTCGTCGAGGCCTTCGCCGAGTTCGGCGTGGCGGTGAGTCTCGCGGAAGCCCGCGGCCCGATGGGCATGGGCAAGTGGGACCACATCCGCACCCTCTGCAACGATCCCGGCATCGCGGCGCGCTTCGCGGAGCGGTTCGGGCGCGCGCCCACGGATGCCGACGTCACCGCGATCTACGAGCGCTTCATGCCGCTCCAGATCGAGAAGATCGGCGCGCACTCGGCCCTGATCCCCGGCGCGCTCGACGCCATCGCGGCCCTGCGGGCGCGCGGGATGAAGATCGGCTCCTGCTCGGGCTACCCGGCCCGGGTGATGGAGCGGGTGGTGGCGCTCGCCCGCCGGAACGGCTACGTGGTCGACCACGTCGTCGCCACCGACGAGGTGCCGAACGGCCGGCCCTGGCCCGCCCAGGCGCTCGCCAACGTGATCGCGCTCGGCATCGACGACGTCGCCGCCTGCGTGAAGGTGGACGATACCGTGCCGGGCATCCTCGAAGGGCGCCGGGCCGGGATGTGGACCGTGGCGCTGACCTGCTCGGGCAACGCGCTCGGCCTCACCCACGCGGCGTTCCGGGCCCTGCCGCCCGAGCGTCTCACCGCGGAGCGGGCGCGCATCGGCGCGCTCTTCGCCGACAGCCGCCCGCACTTCCTCATCGACACCATCGCCGACCTCCCCGCCGTCATCGAGGACATCGAGGGCCTGCTCGCCGCCGGCCGCATGCCGCAATCCTGCTGATCGCGGCCGGCCGTCGCGGGCCGGCCGGGACCCGCACCGCGATCGTCCCGACAGATCGAACCTGGCGGGCGGTCGCGGACGCGCGCGTATTGATCAGTATATTACGCCCAACAAATAAGCACTCTCTGCGAAAACAAGTTTCTTGCCCCGCGATCGGATTGTCATTCTACTGTCTTGATACAAGCTTTTAACGAATCCATTCCAGAACGAATGCGGAGTCCCGGACATGAAGTTTCTCGGTATCCTTGCGGCTGCTCTGATGCTCGCGGGATCGGCGGCTGAGGCGGCGGAGCGCACCAAGCTCACCATCTACACCGCCCTGGAGAACGACCAGCTCGCCCCCTTCAAGGCCGGCATCGAGAAGGCGGTGCCCGAGGCCGAGGTGGTCTGGGTGCGCGACTCGACGGGCGTCATCACCGCCCGCTTCCTCGCCGAGAAGGACAATCCGCGCGCCGACCTCGTGATCGGGCTCGCGGCCTCGAGCCTGCTGATGTTCGAGAAGGCCGGCCTCCTCGCCGCCTACACGCCGAAGGGCATCGAGGCCCTGAAGCCCGCCTTCCGCGATCCGACCGCGCCCTATAGCTGGACCGGCATGGACGCCTATCTCGGGGTCGTCTGCTTCAACACCGCCGAGGCCGGCCGCGACGGGATCAGGACGCCCGCGCGCTGGGCCGACCTCACCGACCCGGCCCTCAAGGGCAAGGTCGTGATGCCCCACCCGGCCTCCTCGGGCACCGGCTACCTGATGGTGGCGGGCTGGCTCCAGAGCATGGGCGAGGAGGCGGGCTGGGCCTTCATGGACAAGCTGCACGAGAACATCGCCGCCTATCTGCATTCGGGCTCGGCGCCCTGCGTGCAGGCGGCCCGCGGCGAGCGGGTGGCGGGGCTCGCCCTCGACATGCGCGGCGCCTCCGAGAAGACCAAGGGCGCGCCGATCGCGGTGATCGTGCCGGCGGACGGCACCGGCTGGGAGGAGGAGGCCTTCGCGGTGGTCGCCGCCTCCAAGCACCAGGACCTCGCCCGCAAGGTCGCCGACTGGGGCGCCAGCAGGGCCGCGAACGAGATCTACGCGAAGAGCTACGCCATCGTTGCCTATCCGGGCGTCGCCAGCACGCCGCCGAACTATCCGGCCAATGCCGAGGCCGGGATGATCAAGAACGACCTCGCCTGGATGGCCGAGAACCGCGAACGCATCCTCGCCGAATGGTCGCGCCGCTACGAGGCCAAGGCCGCCAAGAAGTAGGGCGGGCTTGGAACTTGAGCGCATTTCCCTTCTCCCACCCGGGCGAGGGGATCCCGCGCGCCACCTCCACGCGCCCGTCCAGCACGAAGGCCGCGAAAGAACTGGCGCGGGACTGGCTTCCGCTTCCCCGGACTGACGAGGACGCCACCATGACGGGCGCGAATTCCCCCAACACCTTCCTGGCGATCGAAGGCCTGTCGAAGCGCTTCGGCCCGTTCCAGGCCCTGGCGGGAATCGACCTCGCCATCGCCAGGGGCGAGTTCGTCTGCTTCCTCGGCCCCTCGGGCTGCGGCAAGACCACCCTGCTGCGGATGATCGCCGGGCTCGACCGGCAGGATACCGGCCGCATCCGGCTCGGCGGCGTCGACGTCTCGACCGCGCCGCCCGCCGAGCGCGACTTCGGCATCGTGTTCCAGTCCTACGCCCTGTTCCCGAACCTCACGGTGGCCGAGAACGTGGCCTACGGCCTCGTCAACCGGCGCATGAAGCGGGACCGGATCCGGGCGCGGGCGGCCGAGCTCCTCGCCCTCGTCGGCCTCGACGACCAGGCGCGCAAATATCCGGTGCAGCTCTCGGGCGGCCAGCAGCAGCGGGTGGCGCTCGCCCGCGCGCTCGCCACCTCGCCCTCGCTCCTCCTCCTCGACGAGCCCCTTTCGGCCCTCGACGCCAAGGTGCGCGTCCGCCTGCGCGAGGAGATCCGCCAGCTCCAGAAGCGGCTCGGCATCACCACCATCATGGTCACCCACGACCAGGAGGAGGCCCTCGCCATGGCCGACCGGGTCGTGGTGATGAGGAGCGGCGGCATCGAGCAGGTCGGCACGCCCCAGGAGATCTACCGGGCGCCCGCCACCGCCTTCGTCGCCGATTTCATCGGGGCGATGACCTTCCTCGACGCCACCGTCTCGGCGGAGGGCGCCCTGCGGGTCGGCGCGGTCGATCTCGTCTGCGAGGGCGGGCGCGGCTTCGTGCCCGGGAGCCCGGTCCGCCTCGGCTTCCGGCCGGAGGAGATCCGCGTCGGCAACGTCGCGCCCACCGACGTCAACGCCGTCGAGGTCAGGGTGCGCAGCCTCGAATTCCTCGGCTCCTTCTACCGGGCCCGGCTGGAGCCGAGCCGCGACCTCGGCGGGCCGCTCGTCGCCGACGTCTCGGCGAACCTGCGCGGCGATCTCGGCCTCGCCGAGGGGCAATACCTGCATGTCAGCCTGCCGCCGGGGGCCCTGAAGGCCTTCCCGGTCGCGCCCGCCGCCTGAGGGCCCGGAGGATGGCCATGACCGAGACCGCGACCCTGCCCCTGCCCCTGCCGCGGGACGCCGCCCGTCCCGCCCGCCGCGTGCCGGAGGCCGCCATCGCCGCGGCTCTGGTCGCGGGCCTCTGCGGCCTCCTCCTCCTGATCATCGCGCTCCCCCTCGGCACGCTGCTGCTCAAGAGCCTGGAGGCACCCGCGGGCGGCTTCGCGGGCCTCGACAACTTCCGCACCTATTTCGGCACGCCGACCCTCGTCGGCGCGCTCCTCAACAGCCTGACCATCGCTGGGCTGACGGTGCTCGTCGTGGTGCCCCTCGCCTTCGGCTACGCTTACGCGCTCACCCGCACCCGCGTGGCGGGCAAGGGCCTGCTCCTCGCCGCGGCGCTGCTGCCGATCTTCGCCCCCTCGCTCCTGTCGGGCATCGCGCTCACCTACATCCTGGGCAACCAGGGCCTCCTGCGCGGGCTCCTCCTCGGCCACTCGGTCTACGGGCCGATCGGCATCGTCGTTGCCGAATGCCTCTACGCCTTCCCGCACGCGCTCATCATCCTGGTGACGGCCCTGTCCCTGGCGGACGGGCGCCTCTACGAGGCCGCCGCCGCCATGGGCACCCCCCGCTGGCGCGTCTTCGCCACCGTGACCCTGCCGGGCGCCCGCTACGGCATCGTCAGCGCCGCCTTCGTGGTCTTCACCCTCGTCGTCACGGATTTCGGCATCCCGAAGGTGATCGGCGGGCAATATTCCGTGCTCGCCACCGATGCCTACCGGCAGGTGGTGGGCCAGCAGAACTTCCCGATGGGCGCGGTGGTCGGCCTCCTGATGCTAGTGCCGGCGATCCTCGCCTTCGGGGTCGACCGGCTGGTGCAGCGGCGCCAATCCGCGCTGCTCTCGGCCCGCTCGGTCCCGTACGCGCCGGCAGAGCGCCCCGCCCGCGACCGGCTGGCGCTCGCCTATGCGGGCCTCCTCGCCGGCCTCATCGTGGCGGCCTACGGGGTTGCGGTCTGGGCCTCCTTCATCCGCTACTGGCCCTACAACCTCGCCCTGACCCTCGACCACTACGATTTCGCCGCCACCGACGCGGATGGCTGGGCCCCCTACCGGAACTCCCTGGCGATGGCGCTCGCGGTGGCGGTCGTCGGCACGGTCGTGGTGTTCACCGGCGCCTACCTGATCGAGCGGCTGAAGGCGTTTCGCCTCGGGCGGGGGCTGGCGCAGCTCCTCGCCATGCTGCCGCTGGCGGTGCCGGGCCTCGTGCTCGGCCTCGGCTACGTGTTCTTCTTCAACGCGCCCTGGAACCCGCTGAACGCCCTCTACGGCAGCCTCGCGCTGCTCGCCGTCAACACGCTCGCCCATTACTACACGGTCGCCCACGTCACCGCGACCACCGCCATCAAGCAGATCGACCCCGAATTCGAGGCGGTCTCGGCCTCGCTCCAGGTGCCGTTCTGGCAGACCCTGCGGCGGGTCACCCTGCCGATCTGCCTGCCGACCGTGCTCGAACTCGCCGTCTACCTGTTCGTCAACGCCATGACGACGGTCTCGGCGGTGATCTTCCTGTACGGCCCCGACACCAAGCTCGCCTCCGTCGCCATCGTGCACATGGACGAGGCCGGCACCACCGCCTCCGCCGCCGCCATGGCGAGCGTGATCATGGCGACCGCGCTCGGCGCCCGCCTGTGCCTCGCCCTCGCCAACCGCCTGCTCGTCACCCGCCTGCAGGGCTGGCGCCGCCGGGAGACCCTCGCATGACGGGCATCGCCGAATCCGAGGGCGACACCAACCGCACCGACCGGCGCGCCGCCTGGCAGGCGCGCCGGCTCGACGGCCCGACCCGCGACCTCCTCGCCCGCGACGCGGCGGCCTTCCTGCACCAGTCGGTCTCGACCCCCTGCCTCAACGGCATCGTCCGCGCCGAGGGCATCTGGATCGAGGACACGGCCGGGCGACGCACCATGGATTTCCACGGCAACAACGTCCACCACGTCGGCTACGGGCATCCGCGCCTCAAGCGGGCCATCGCCGCGCAGATGGATGCCCTGCCCTTCGCGCCGCGCCGCTACGCCTGCGAGACGGCGCTGGCGCTCGCCGAGACGCTGGGGCGGATCACGCCGGGCCCCCTTGCCAAGGTGCTGTTCACCACCGGCGGCTCGGACGCGATCGAGGTCGCCGTGAAGGTCGCCCGCGCGGCCACCGGCCGCCACAAGACCCTGTCGTTCTGGGACGCCTTCCACGGCGCGGGCACCGGCGCCTCCGCGCTGTCGGGCGAGATGCTGTTCCGCTCCGGCCCCGCCGGTCCGCTGGTGGCCGGCGCCCTGCACGTGGCGCCCTTCGGCGGCTATCGCTGCCCCTACGGCACCGACAGCGCGGCGGCGAGCGGCCGGGCCTGCGCCCGGATGATCGACTACGTGCTGACCCGCGACCGGGACGTCGCCGCCCTCGTGGCCGAGCCGACCCGGGCGGTGCCCTACCTGCCGCCGCCGGGCTTCTGGGCCGAGGTGCGGGCGATCTGCGACCGCCACGGCGTGCTCCTGATCTTCGACGAGATCCCGACCGGGCTCGGCAAGACCGGCCGGATGTTCTCCTGCGAGCATGACGGCGTCGCGCCCGACATCCTGGTGCTCGGCAAGGGGCTCGGCGGGGGCATCCTGCCCATCGCCGCCGTGGTGGCGGATCCGCGCCTCGACGTCGGCGGCGACTGGGCCTTCGGCCACTACACGCACGAGAAGAACCCGGTCACCGCCCGCGCCGCCCTGGAGACGATCGCGATCATCGAGGAGGAGGGCCTCGTCGAGAACGCGGCGGCGGTCGGCGCCTACGCCCTGGAGCGGCTGGAGGACATGAAGGCGCGGCTGCCCGCCATCGGCGACGTGCGCGGGCGCGGCTGCCTGCTCGGCATCGAACTCGTGCGCGACCGCGACTCCCGCGAGCCCGATCCCGACCTCGCCGAGGCGGTGCTCTACCGGGCCCTCGATGCGGGGCTCTCGTTCAAGACCACCATGGGCAACGTGCTGACCCTGACGCCCCCGCTCATCGTCACCCGGGAGCAGATGGACGCGGCGCTGGTTGTCCTCGCGGGGGCCATCGCGGAGGCGGGCGCGGCGCGGGATCCATGACTGGGACGATCGTTCTTCTCGACCTCGCCGGCTTCGTCGCGCTGCTGCTCTGGGGCATCCACATGATCCGCACCGGCGTCCAGCGCGCCTGGGGAGCGGATCTGCGCCGCTGGCTCGGGGAGAACCTGCACCACCCGCTCAAGGCCTTCCTGGCCGGGCTCGGCGTGACCCTGCTCCTCCAGAGCAGCACCGCCACCGGCATGATGGCGACCGCCTTCGTGTCGGGCGGGCTGATCGCCCTGGTGCCGGCGCTGGCCGTGATGCTCGGCGCCAATGTCGGCACGGCGCTCATCGTCAAGGCCCTGTCCTTCGACGTCGCCAAGGCCGCGCCGGTGCTGATCCTGGTGGGCGCCGTCGCCTTCGGGCGGGCCGGGGGGGCCAAGGGCCGGGCCCTCGGGCGCATCGCCATCGGGCTCGGCCTCGTCCTCCTCGCCCTGTTCCACCTCGTGGAGACGCTGGCGCCCCTCGGCGACGCGCCGGGGATGCAGGTCCTGCTCGGCGCGCTCTCCGCCGATCCGGTGATCGCCCTGCTGCTCGCCGCGCTCTTCGCCTGGGCCGCGCATTCGAGCGTCGCGGTGGTGCTCGTGGTCGCCGCGCTCGCCCAGCAGGGCATCGTGCCGCTCGCCACCGCGCTCGCCCTCGTGCTCGGCGCCAATCTCGGCAGCGCGGTCAACCCGCTGGTGGCCTGCCGGGAGACGGCGGGCCGGCGCGTCGCCCTCGGCAACCTCCTGCTGCGGCTCGCGGGCTGCGCCCTCGCCCTGCCCTGGCTCGCCCCGGCCGCCTCCGGCCTGTCCCTGGTGGCGCAGACCCCGCGCGAGGCCGTGGCCGATCTCCACGTGCTGTTCAACCTCGTCCTCGCCCTCGCCGGCCTGCCCCTGCTGCACCCGCTGGCCCGGCTGCTGCACCGGCTGCTGCCGGACCGGGAGGAGCCCGGCGCCGTCCCGGCCCTGACCTTCGAGGCCGGCCTCGCCGCGGCGCCGGCCGTCGCGCTGGGCCTCGCCTCCCGCCACGCCCTGCGCATGGCCGACGACCTGGAGACGATGCTGCGCGACGCCGCGCGCCTGCTCCGCGGCGAGGAGACCCAGGAGCGGATCCGCCTCGGGGAGCGCAGCCTGGAGCAGACGGGCGGGCAGGTGCAGCGCTTCCTCGCCGGGCTCGATCCCGGGGCCCTGGCCGAGGCCGAGGAGCGGCGCCACGCCACCCTGGTGAGCTTCACGATCCAGATCGGGCATGCGGGCGACGTGCTCGCCCGCACCCTCGCCCCGCAGATCGTCCGGCGGCGCAAGCTCGCGGCGGAGGGGGAGGGCACGGTCGATCTCCACGACCTCCTCGGCCGGCTGACGGCCAACCTGCGCACGGCCGCCGCCCTCCTCGTGACCGAGGACGGCCCCGCCGCCCGGCTTCTCGCCAGCGAGAAGCGCCGCTTCCGGGCCCTGGAGGACGAGCGCATCGCCGCCCACGTCGCCTCCCTGCGCGGCGGACCGGCCGACGCCGCCTCGCGGGGGATCGACCTCGATCTCCTGCGCGACTGCAAGCGGATCAACGACCACATCGTGGCCGCCGCCGCCTACCCGATCCTGCGCAGCAGCGGCGACCTGCTCGACAGCCGCCTGCGCACGGCGAAGTCGGAGGGCTCCGCCCGCAGACCATCCGAGTTCCGGCCGCAGACCGGGACCGCGGGCCCGAGCGCGTGAGCGCCGGCGATCGACAATATTCAAGCAGAACTTCAGGCTGAACAATTTCCAGCATTGCCGACGATGACGAGATCGCGGCAATTCAGAAGCCGGTTCGCCGTGCGTCGCCACCCGGGCAAGAGGTCCGAATGCCTTGCCGCTCGATCGGGCTGGACTGGGCGTCGCGGCCTGAACCGAGCCGCTCGGCCGATATTCTCGGATCAGCGCGCTCCGGTTCGGCAGCCGTCGCACCTTTCTCCAGCAATCATGCGCGGCATCCTCCCGATCGACGAGACGAACCCGGCTTAGGTGGCTCGTCGTCGCCGTCCTCGGGCGCATGGCTTAACGTAATCTTGAACACCCCGCCCCAACTTGTCCGCGCTCATGTTGGTTGGGAGCGGAACGATGGGTCTGAGTCGACGGCGCCTCTTGCAGGTCGGTGCAGCGGCAGCCGTGGGAGCCGGCGATCCGCTCCCGGGCCTCGCGGCCGCCTCCGGCCGGTCGGGCTCGTTCGACCGGGACCTGAAGGCCCTGGCGAGCGACCTGCGCGGCCGGATCGTCCTCCCGGGCGATCCCGGCTACGCCTATGCGGCCTGGCCCAACAACGCCCGCTGGGCGGATGTCCATCCGCGGGCGATCGTGATGTGCGCCAGCGAGAGCGACGTGCGCGCCTGCATCACGCTGGCGCGCGAGACCGGGATTCCCTTCGCGATCCGCTCCGGCGGCCACAACTACGCGGGCTTCTCGACCACGGACGGGCTGCTCATCGACGTGAAGGCGATGAACGGCGTCACCATCGACGCGAAGAACGGCCTCGTCACCGCCGCCGCCGGCACCAGCAACCAGGACATGGCCGATGCCCTGCGGGGCACCGGCTTCGCGGTTCCGAGCGGGCGCTGCCCGACGGTGGGGACGAGCGGCCTCGTTCTCGGCGGCGGCTGGGGCTTCGCGGCGACCAAGGCCGGCCTCACCTGCGACAGCCTCGTCTCGACCGCGGTGGTGACCGCCGATGCCCGGACGCGGGTGGCGCAGGACGGGCCGGGAGGCACCGACGACCTGTTCTGGGCGGCGCGGGGCGGCGGCGGCGGGAATTTCGGCGTCCACACCGCCTTCACCTTCCGGCTGCACGAGGTGAGCGACGTCACCACCTTCAACATCGTCTGGCCGGCGGAGCGGCAGGTCGAGCTGATGCTCGCGCTGCAGGCGATCCAGCTCGGCAACCCCACCACCCTCTCGACCCGCACCAAGGTGGCGCCGGCCCGGGCGGGCGTGCCGACGCGGGGCGACCTCAAGGTGCAGACCTACGGCCTCTACTGGGGATCGCCCGCCGCGTTGCGGGAGGTGATGGCGCCGGCCTTCACCCTCGCCGCGCCGGGGGTCGCCGAGATCACCGGGATGAGCTACTGGGCCGCCCGCGACTACCTCGTCACCGACGATCCGCTGGGCATGTACGACATCCGCTCGCGCTACGTGGAGCGGGGCCTCAGCGGCGAGGCCCTGGAGACCATGCTGACCTGGATGACGCGCTGGCCGGGCGGATCGGTGCGCCAGGACAACATGGGCATCCTGTTCGCCATCGGCGGCAAGGTGAAGGAGAAGCGGCCGACCGACACCGCCTACGTCCACCGGCAGGCGGATTTCATCTTCGAGATGGAGACCGCCTGGGGCGCCATCGACACGCCGGAGGTCGTCGCCCGCCAGCTCGCTTGGCTGGCGGAATATTTCGAGGCCATGCAGCGCTTCGTGATCCCGCAATCCTACGTGAACTTCCCGAGCCGCGACCTGCCGAACTGGAAGCTCGCCTATTACGGCGAGAACCTGCCGCGCCTCTGCGCCGTCAAGCGCAAGTACGATCCGGACAACCTGTTCCGCTTCCCGCAGAGCATTCCGCTCTCGGACCTGTCGAGCGCGGCCGAGTAGCGCCATGCGGTGGATCCGACCTGTCCGGCGGCGCGGCGGGCGCGGGCTGCGCATCCTCGTCCTCGCGGCGCTCGCCGCCGCCCCGGTGGCCCGCGCGCAGGGCCAGGCGACCGCGGGGGATGGCGGCCAGGACGTCGACGCGGCGGCGAGCAAGGACGTGACCTGGGCGGTCTACGACGCGGCGCCCTTCATGATCACGGCGGGACCCGACCGCGAGCAGGGTGTGTTCGACCAGATCCGCCACTTCCTCGACGCACGGCTGAAGGGCATCACCTACCGCACCGTCTCGGCTCCGTTCCCGCGCATCGTGAGCGCGCTCAAGGACGGGGCGCCCTGGTGCTTCATCGGCGGCGTCAGGACGCTCGAGCGGGAATCCTTCGCCTATTTCTCGCTGCCGGTGGCGATGTTCTACCCGCTGCGGATCATCGTGCGGGCCGATCGGCGGGCGCGGTTCGACGCGCTCGGCCCGCTGTCCCTGCGCGACCTGCTGGTAGAGCATCCCGAATTGCGCACCAGCACCCTGCGCAACCGGGCCCTGACCCCGGCGCTGGATGCCCTGTTCCATCAGCACCCGGCCCGGCAGGTGCATTCGGACTTCCGCGAAGCCTTCCTGATGCTGCAGAGCGACCGCCTCGACTACCTGGTGGATTACGCCAATATCGGCGCCTACTACGCCCGGGAATTCGGCAGCGAGGAGGCGTTCGTCGGGCTGCCCTTCGCGGAGAGCCCGGAGCCCGTCTTCTCCCGCGTGATGTGCGCCCGGACCCCCTGGGGCCGGGCGCTGGTGGAACGGGTCGACGCCATCCTGCGCGTCGAGCGGTCCACGCCCGAATACCGGCGCATCGTCGGCGCATGGTCGGGTCCGGAGGATCTGACGAAGATCCAGGCGGTCTACGACGGCGTCTTCCTGACGAGCGAGTGACCCCGGATGCCGCCGCGGCCCAGCTCATCCCCGACGGCCGACCACGCCCAGGATCACGGCGGGTCCGAGCGTGCGCGCGGCCGTGTGCTGGCCGTGCGGCTGATGCGGGTGATGTTCGGCTGCTATCTGGTGGTCGCCGTCGCGCTCACCGCCGTCCAGATGGCGGTCGAGTACCGCTTCGCGAGCCAGCGCCTGACCGACGACGTGGCGGCGCTCCAGCGCACCTTCAGCCCCGGCATCGAGGACGCCATGTGGCGCTTCAACACCGAGGTGCTGACCGGGATCCTGACCGGCATGAAGGAGATCCCGGTCGTCGTCGGCGTCGAGATCCGCAACGAACGCGGGACCCGCGTGCAGGCGATCGGGACCATCAGCGACGCGGCCGGGCAGGCGTGGCATGTCGGCGCCAGGGGAGATCTCACCGCGGCCACGCACGATTTCGGCACGCCCTTCAGCCGCACCTTCGATCTCGTGCATGTCGACCAGAACGGCGTCCGCTACCCGGTCGGCTCCTGGACGGTCTACTCGAACGACAGCATCGCCATCAATCAGGTCAAGAACACCCTCATCATCATCCTGATCAACTCCACGATCAAGTCGCTGATGCTGTGGCTGATCTTCTCGTTCGTGATCGGCCGGATGATCGGTCGGCCGCTGGCGCGGATCAGCACCTTCATGCGCGAGCTCGATGCGGAGAATCTCGGCACGCAGCCGCTGGTGATCGAGGCGGAGGGCCGTCACGAGCTGCACGCGCTCGCCACCACCCTCAACACCATGGTCCACCGCCTGCGCCGCGCCTTCGAGGACAACGCGGCCCTGCTCAACGACCTGCGCGAGATGAACGCGACGCTGCAGAGCCGGGTGAGCGAGCGGACGCGGGAGCTGGAGGTGCTGGCCAAGACCGATCTGCTGACGGGCCTGTTCAACCGCCGCAAGCTCGACGAGGCGCTCGACGCGGAGATCGCGCGGTCCTGCCGGGAGCGGAGCACGGTGTCCGTCATCGTCGGCGACGTGGACCACTTCAAGTCGATCAACGACCGCCACGGCCACAAGGCCGGCGACGCCGTGCTGGTGGCCTTCGCGGAGGTCCTGCGCGCGGGCGGGCGGCCCGGCGACACCCTGGGGCGCTGGGGCGGCGAGGAATTCATGCTGATCTGCCCGGGCACCGATCTCGCCACCGCGGCGGGTCTGGCGGAGGGGCTGCGCCGGCGCATCGAGACGACGGCGCTGCCGATCGTCGGCATGCGGACCTGCTCCTTCGGCGTCGCCGCGTGGCAGGAGGGCGAGGGCGCCGACGCGCTCGTGACGCGGGCCGACACGGCGCTCTACCGGAGCAAGCGCAACGGCCGCAACCGCGTCGAGACGAGTCCCCCTTCGCCGCGCGGGGACGGAACCCAGGACGCCGCCTGACCGGGATCGCCGGATCGCAGCGGTCCGGGGGAGCGTCAGGGGCACCGCCTCGCGCTCCGGACAGATCCGGCATCCCGCCGCGGCACCCGCGCAGATGTACAACGGACCGTGGCAGCGGCTAGTGAGCAGCCACGACGCTGACGCAGAGGCCCCCGGCGCAGCCGGCCCGGCCGCCATGCGCCCATCGATGGGCAAGAGGAGATCCCGTTGCAGAGCCGACCGGACACGACCGCGCACCGCTACATCCTGTTGCTCTCCTGTCCGGACGTGGCGGGGATCGTGCTGCAGGTCTCCTCGTTCATCTTCGAGAAGGGTGGCAACATCGTCGAGGCCGGGCAATTCGAGGACGAGGCGAGCGGCCGGTTCTTCATGCGCGTCGAGTTCACGGCAGCGGCCGCGGTCGAGGCGCTGCGGGAGGCCTTCGCCCCGGTGGCGGAGCGGTTCTCGATGACGTGGCTCCTGCGCGACCGCGCCCTGCGCAAGAAGGTCCTGCTGCTCGTCTCGAAGTTCGACCACTGCCTCGCCGACCTGCTCTATCAGCAGCGCATCGGCGAACTCGACATGGAGGTGGTCGGGATCATCGGCAACCATCCGCGCGAGGCGCTCAGCATCACGCTGCCGGACGGCGTCCCCTACCATCATCTGCCGATCACGCGGGACACGAAGGCCGAGCAGGAGGCGCGGATCCGCGGCCTCATCGCCGGGACGGGGGCCGATCTCGTGGTGCTCGCGCGCTACATGCAGATCCTCTCGAACGCCCTCGCGGCGGCGCTGTCCGGGCGGTGCATCAACATCCACCACAGCTTCCTGCCCGGGTTCAAGGGCGCCAAGCCCTACCATCAGGCGCATGCGCGGGGCGTGAAGCTGATCGGCGCGACCGCGCATTTCGTGACCGCGGATCTCGACGAGGGCCCGATCATCGAACAGGACGTGGAGCGCGTCTCGCACCGCGACACGCCCGACGACCTCGTCCGCAAGGGCCGCGACATCGAGCGGCGCGTGCTGTCGCGCGCGGTGCGCCTGTTCCTCCAGGACCGGGTGCTGATCAACGGCGAGCGCACGGTCGTCTTCCACGGCTGAGGCCGCGGAGCCGGCCGGCACGCCTTGAAAGCCCCCGCCCTCGCCCCCATCTGAGGTCGGGCGCCGCGGCCATGGCCGGGCCCTCCCCTCCCCCGCCGCGACCGGAAGCGCATGCCCCAGCCGGGGACGATCGCGCGTCGTGCGGTTCGGGGCGGTTGACAGGGTTTGGTGAGCCGCCTATACGGGCGCCTCCTTCGGCGGGGCCACAGCAATGCGGACCTAAAGCCGAAGACGAAAAAAGGTTAGAAAAAATGAACTTGCCAGCTTCCGGTGCTTCGGTATAGAAGACGGCAAGTTCTGAAGACGGGAACTTCCGGTGAAGACCGGATCTGCTCTTTGACAAGTTGATCGGAGAAAGAGAAGCGTGGACGGCGCAGTCCTTGCGGCTGGGGCTTTGAGCCCTGGCGGAGAAGGATAGCGCTTGGTCTGACGTTTCTCAGGAGCTCACCGGGTCGGGGAAACCTGATCTGAGTGTGCCCTGTCAATGTTGTGATCGAGTGCCTGATCAGCTCTTCAACTTGAGAGTTTGATCCTGGCTCAGAGCGAACGCTGGCGGCAGGCTTAACACATGCAAGTCGAGCGGGCCCTTCGGGGTCAGCGGCAGACGGGTGAGTAACACGTGGGAACGTACCCTTTGGTTCGGAATAACTCAGGGAAACTTGAGCTAATACCGGATACGCCCTTTTGGGGAAAGGTTTATCTGCCGAAGGATCGGCCCGCGTCTGATTAGCTTGTTGGTGAGGTAACGGCTCACCAAGGCGACGATCAGTAGCTGGTCTGAGAGGATGATCAGCCACACTGGGACTGAGACACGGCCCAGACTCCTACGGGAGGCAGCAGTGGGGAATATTGGACAATGGGCGCAAGCCTGATCCAGCCATGCCGCGTGAGTGATGACGGCCTTAGGGTTGTAAAGCTCTTTTATCCGGGACGATAATGACGGTACCGGAGGAATAAGCCCCGGCTAACTTCGTGCCAGCAGCCGCGGTAATACGAAGGGGGCTAGCGTTGCTCGGAATCACTGGGCGTAAAGGGCGCGTAGGCGGCTTGCCAAGTCGGGGGTGAAAGCCCGTGGCTCAACCACGGAATGGCCTTCGATACTGGCAGGCTTGAGACCGGAAGAGGACAGCGGAACTGCGAGTGTAGAGGTGAAATTCGTAGATATTCGCAAGAACACCAGTGGCGAAGGCGGCTGTCTGGTCCGGTTCTGACGCTGAGGCGCGAAAGCGTGGGGAGCAAACAGGATTAGATACCCTGGTAGTCCACGCTGTAAACGATGAATGCTAGCCGTTGGGGTGCATGCACCTCAGTGGCGCCGCTAACGCATTAAGCATTCCGCCTGGGGAGTACGGTCGCAAGATTAAAACTCAAAGGAATTGACGGGGGCCCGCACAAGCGGTGGAGCATGTGGTTTAATTCGAAGCAACGCGCAGAACCTTACCATCCCTTGACATGGCGTGCTATGGGGAGAGATCTCC
>NZ_JBHZEO010000001.1:7500-2587500 GCF_042748905.1 Methylobacterium carpenticola | reverse complement strand
CGCTCCTCGATGAAACGGCAGAGGTCCGGCAGCGTCCAACTCGACGGCTCCCCTTGCTCGGGATCTGGCCCAACCAGGATCCGATGCACCAGAACTGCTTGCTCACCCTCGCTGAGGATCTCTCGCCTGTGGCCGTGCGGACGATCCACCAGCCCGGCCAACCCCTCGGCATTGAACCGGATCACCGCATCGCGCAGAGCTTGGCGCTCCATCCCGGCCGCCCGTGCCGCCTCGGCGCGGCTCATGCCTTCCAGCGCATTGGCGATCGCCAGCATCCGCTGCGCTGTCGAACGGCGAGGCTCTTTCCTGGCCCGCCGCCTCAACTCAGTCGGCGTCGCGACATCCTCCCGGATTGGCAAACCGCGTCCCATTCCGACCTCCCGCTCAGGCAGGAGCCAATTGAATCAGCTGCTTCCTTCCCGGGGAACACCCATCCGAGTCACCTCAATCGCGCGCCGGTATCACAGGTTCAAATCCTGTCCCCGCAACCAGATTCCCAACAGCAAGAACCCCGGTCCAGATGGACCGGGGTTCTTCGCATGTGCCCGACGCCCTGAGAGGCCGGGTCAGCCCGTCTTCATCACCTCGGTCGCTTCCCAGCCGAGCACGGCACCGGTCTCCGACCGGAGCGCGAGACGGTCGACCGGCCGGCCCATCCGTCGGTCCACCAGGACCGAATGAGCTTCATCCGGCCCGTAAAGACAATCCTCTCCCCACTGGCGCAGAGCGACGATCACGAGGAAGAGACCGCGCCCCTTCCCGGTCAGCACATATTCCCGGTAGGCGCTGCCATCGGAGGCGGGCACCGTCTCGAAGATGTCCTTCTCGATGAGATCCTTCAGCCGGGCGGAGAGCATTCCCTTGGCGATGCCGAGATTGGCCTGGAACGCGCTGAACCGGCAAATGCCGTCGAAGGCGTCGCGAATGATCAGGAGCGACCACCAGTCGCCGATCACATCCAGCGCGCGGGCGACCGGACAATCGGCTCCGGCCAGACTGACCCGCTTGACCATCGCCCGCCCCCTCGCACGTCCTAACTGGTCCTGATTTAGAACTGGAACGACCGCGCCTCAAGTGGTCCTATCATGAGACCTAAGACCTGAGGATGGATCCATGACCAGCGCGCTCACGGAGGATTGCGTCGCGCAGCCCTCTTCACCTTGCGCGGACGCGGGTGCGCGCCGCCTCTCGCGACCGCTTGCCCTGATCTTTGCGGCGGCCTGTGGCATCAGCGTCGCCAACGTCTACTACGCCCAGCCGCTGCTCGACGCGATCGCGGAGAGCGTCGCCATCGACCCGGCTTCCATCGGTCTCGTCGTCACGCTCACCCAGCTTGGCTACGCGATCGGCCTCGTTGCCATCGTCCCGCTCGGTGACCGCCTCGACCGGCGGCGCTTGATCCTCGGGCAGGTCGGGCTCTCGGTTCCGGCGCTGATCGTCGTCGCAAGCGCGCCGACGCCCGCCGTCCTTCTCGTCGGCATGGTGGCGCTGGGCCTGCTGTCGGTCGTGGTGCAGGTTCTCGTCGCCTTCGCGGCGACGCTCGCCGCCCCTGCCGAGCGCGGTCGCGCGATCGGGCTCGTCACCAGCGGCGTGGTGATCGGCATTCTGGCTTCCCGCGTCGCGGCCGGGGCGATCGCCGATCTTGCCGGCTGGCGGATGGTCTATGGAGTCTCCGCCGTGCTGATGCTCGTGATGACCGGAATCCTCTGGCGCGTGCTGCCGCGAGAGGGCCGGCGGATGCCGGACGAGAGCTACGCGGCGATCCTCCGCTCCATCCCCGTGCTGTTCGCGGAACAGCCGCTCCTGCGGATGCGCGCCCTGCTCGCGCTCCTGATCTTCGCCGCGTTCAGCACCTTCTGGACATCCCTCGTCCTGCCGCTCTCCGCGGCGCCCCATGCCTTCCCGCACGGCGTGATCGGCCTCTTCGGCCTCGTCGGCCTCGTCGGAGCCCTGGCCGCGAGAGGGGCGGGGCGGCTCGCAGACCAAGGGCTCGGCCCCGCGACGACCGGTGCCGCTCTCCTGCTTCTCCTCGCGTCCTGGGGATTGATCGCCCTGCTGCCGGTTTCCCTGGCGGCGCTCCTCGTCGGTGTCCTCATGCTCGACCTCGCGGTCCAGGCCGTGCACGTGACGAACCAGAGCCTCATCGTCGCGCGCTTCCCGGACTCGCACAGCCGGCTCATCGGGGGCTACATGGTGTTCTACTCGCTCGGCAGCGGACTCGGCGCGCTCGCCTCCACCATCGCCTATGCTCATGCCGGCTGGGCGGGCGTCGCGCTGCTCGGCGCGGGGTTCAGCGGCACTGCCCTCGCCCTCTGGGCCTGCACCCGCTGGCGACCGAAGACGCCGCGGCGCCGCCGGTCGCCGGGGCAGGGCGCGCCTCAGTAGCCGAGCGCGCTGCCGTCCTTGCGCGGATCGGAGCCGGCGCTGAGCACGCCGCGCGCGTGATCGATCCAGATCACCTGTCCGCCGCCGATCGGTCCGGCGGCCGGGATGATCCGGTGGCCGCGCGCTTCGAGCGCCTCCGCGAGCCCGGCGGAGAATCCGTCCTCGAGTTCGACGCCGCCGCCGAAGGCGAAGCTGCGGGGGGCGTCAAGCGCCTCCTGCACGTCGAGGCCGCGGTCGATCAGGCCGGTGAGCAGCTCCACGTGGCCCATCGCCTGGTAATGGCCGCCCATGACGCCGAACGGCGCCACCGCCCTCCCCTCCCGCATCAGGAAGCCCGGGATGATGGTGTGCATCGGGCGCTTGCGCGGCCCGATCGTATTCGGATGGCCGGGCTCGACCCGGAACGAGAAGCCCCGGTTGTGCAGCAGCACGCCGCTCTCCGGCGCCAGGATGCCGCTGCCGAAGCCCTGGAAGATCGAGTTGATCAGCGAGATGGCGTTGCCGTCCCGGTCGACCACGCAGAGATAGACCGTGTCCTTGTGCGCGATCTCCGGCCAGAGGACCGGCTCCCGGGCGCGGGTCATGTCGATGGCGCCGTGGGCGCTCGCCCGCCACGCCTCCGACAGCAGGTGCTCCACCGGCACGCGGGCCACCACCGGATCGGCGAAGAGCGCGTCGCGATGGTGATAGGCCTGCTTGCAGGCCTCCGCGAAGAGATGCACCCGATCCGCCTCGGACAGGGCGCCGACGTCGAAATGCGACAGCACGTTGAGCATCATCAACGCCGCGAGGCCCTGGCCGCTCGGCGGACATTCGTAGACGTCGTAGCCGCGGTAGCGCGTCGTGACCGGCACCACCTCCTCGGGGGCCGCCGTCGCGACATCGTCGAGGGTGTGCAGTCCGCCGAGCGCCCGCAGCCGTCCGACGATGTCCTCCGCCACCGGCCCCTCGTAGAATCCCTTCGGCCCCTCGGCCGCGATCCGCCGCAGGGTGCGCGCAAGGGCCGGGTGACGCATGATCGTCCCGGCCGCCGGGGCCTTGCCGTCGATGAGGTAGGCGGCCGCCGCCGCCGGGTCGCCGGCCACGCGCTCGGTGTTGCGCGCCCAGTCCCAGGCGACGCGCGGCTGAACCGCGTAGCCGTCCTCGGCGTAGCCGATCGCCGGCCGCAGCAATTCGCCGAGCGGGCGCGTGCCGTGGCGCTCGACGAGCCAGCTCCAGGCCGCCACCGCGCCGGGAACCGTCACCGCATGCGGCGAGGTCGGGGTGATCGTGAGGCCGCGCTCCAGATACCACGCGTCCTGCGCCGCAGCCGGGCTGCGCCCGGAGCCGTTGAGGGCGATCGGCCGGTCCGCGCCCTTCGGCAGGTAGAGGGCGAAGCAGTCGCCGCCGATGCCGGTCATCAGCGGGTCGACCACGCCCTGCACCGCCACCGCCGCGATGGCCGCGTCGACCGCGTTGCCGCCGGAGCGCAGCACCTCGATGGCCGCCAGCGTCGAGAGCGGATGCGAGGTCGCGACCGCGGCGTTGGCGGCGTAGACGGGCGAGCGCCCGGGCCGCGAGAAATTCCTCATGGAGTGTCGTCCTTCACTCGGCTGACGAGCCGTGCTGCGCCACGAAGCGGCTTGGCGCAACGTCGACCAATGCACCACCCTCCGGCGGCGGACGCATGCGCGGCACCCGCCCGCGGGTAGGACCGGGCAATGGGCCGGCGTCAGGCACCGAACATGCCAGTACAATCGGGGGCCGGAGGGCGGCGCGGGCGCCGCCGCCCGGGACCCTCACGGCCGCACGGAACTTGCACCGGCGCGCCGGACGCGGGCCATTCCAACGAGAATCACGCCCGCCCCAGCGAGTGCCCCTTCCGATGACAGAGATCGACACCGACGCCTTCCTGCAGGACCTGCATGCGCTGCGCGCCATCGGGCGCTTCAGGACCGGCGTCCACCGCCCGACCTATTCGCCCCCCGACATGCAGGCCCGCCGCTGGCTCATGGAGCGGCTGGAATCCTGCGGCCTCGACGTCACCATGGACGGCGTCGGCACCGTGCTCGGGCGGCATCGCGGGCCGGGACCGCATCTCCTCGTCGGGAGCCACATCGAGAGCCAGAACGAGGCGGGCTGGCTCGACGGGGCGCTCGGCGTCGTCGCGGGGATCGCGCTGGCGCGGGCCGGGCTGCCGGTCGATGTCTGCGCCTTCGCGGACGAGGAGGGGCATTTCGACGTCGGCTTCCTCGGCAGCCGCTCGGCCATCGGCGACGTCACCGAGGCGGAGATCGACGGCGCCCGCAACCGCACCGACGGAACGCCCCTGCGCGAGGCCCTGGCGCAGGCCGGCCTCGCCGGGCTGCCGCGGCTGCGGCTCGACCCCGCCCGCTACCGCGGCTTCCTGGAGATGCACATCGAGCAGGGCACTGAGCTCGAACGCCAGGGCCTGCATCTCGGCGTGGTCACGGGCATCGTCGCCATCTGGCAGTACCGGATCGTGATCGAGGGCCAGCAGGACCATGCGGGCGGCACCACCATGGCCGAGCGCCGCGACGCCGGGCTCACCGCGGTGCGGCTCCTCGCGGCGATCGATGCCGCCTTTCCGCGCGTCTGCGGCGAGCGCAGCACCTGGACGACCGGGCGCATCAGCCTCGATCCGGGTGCACCGAGCATCATCCCGGGGCGGGCCGACGTGCTGTTCCAGTTCCGCGACGTCTCGGTCGCGGTGCTGGAGCGCATGGAAGCGGAATTGCAGGCGCTGGTCCGCGAGAGCAACCGGCGGGAGCGCTGCCCGGCGGAGCTGATCGCGGTGTCGCGGGCCGTGCCGGCCCTGTGCGATCCCGGGCTGATGCGGGCCCTGTCGGAGGCGGCGGAGACGCTCTGCCCCGGCGGCTGGCAGGCGATGCCCTCGGGCGCCGGCCACGACGCGCAGAACATGGCCCGGGTGATGCCGGCCGCGATGCTGTTCGTGCCCTCGATCGGCGGCATCAGCCATCACTGGGCGGAGGACACGGACGAGGCGGATCTGGCGCTCGGCGTGCGCGTGCTGGGGGAGGCGGCGCGGCGGTTCCTGGCGGGGTAAGGGGCAGGACGGCATCGCGGACCGCGACCCGGGCGAGCGGGGAGGCTGAAGCGGTCGCCGGCGCCCCCCGCCAATCCGCGAAGGCGACGACGCGGTGCCGGATGCGATGGTGGCGGGCCGCCTCGCCGAAGGGCGCGAGATCCCACGCCCAGTGCCGATCCGGCGCGCCGGGATCGTGGCCGTGGAGCAGGTCGAGCCGGTCGGTCACCCGCCCGCCGCGGTCCTCCATGATCGCCTCGACATCGGTGACGAGGCAGATCCGCGCCCGCAGCGCCGCCAGTTCGGCGAGGTGCCGTCCCACGATGCGGCGGCCGAGATCCGCCGCAGCGGCCCCGCCCCGGCGCTCCCCCGGCAGGATCGGCAGCTGCGAGAGCAGATTCACCGACACCACGAGGTCGGTCCCCTCCGCCGCACAGACCGGCGGCAGGCCCGGACCGAGATCGGCGGCGCGGCCGAGCAGCAGGTCCAGGCTCCCGCTCAGATCCGCCGTCAGCAGCGCCACGTTCGGATGCCGCCGGGCCCGCAGGCGGGTCGCCCAGGGATGCACGGCATCGACCAGCACCACCCGCCGGAAGGCGGCCGCGAGATCGGCGAGCGGCACGTCGTGGCAGTAGCCGGAGCCCAGCACCACCGCCGTCCCGCGGCCCGCACAGCCGGCGATGGCCGCCCGGATGGTGTCGCGGGTCGCCGCGAGGTGCGGCGCCCAGGCCCTCCGGCAGCGGCCGGCGCGGGAGCCGAGCGAGATCGTGTCGCGCAGGTAGCCGAGGCGGCGATGCGCCCGGGGGGCCGGCGTGACCACGTAGTGGAAGAGTTCGAGCAGCATGCCAGACCCCGATGCCCGACCGCCTGACGCCAGGGAACCGTTCGGGCGGGCGGCCGTTCTCTCGGCAAGCTTGACCTTTCATCCTTGCGCGGAGACCACCATGGGCGACCTCATCCGCATCATCCTGCTCGTGATCATCCCGCCGGTGGGCGTGCTGTTCACGGTCGGGCTGGGACTTCAGTTCTTCATCAACGTGATCCTGACCCTGTTCGGCTACATCCCGGGCCTGATCCACGCGGTCTGGGTGGTGACGCGGCGCTGAGGCGCCCTTCCCTCCCATCGCGCCCTCGCCTACATCGAGGGCGATGACACGCACTCCCGGGAACGACGTACCGCCGGACGCCCTCGACCTCGACGACGAGGGCGGCGATGCCGCGGTCGATGCCCGCGACGACGCGCCCGAGATCGATTTCGACCCCGAGACCGGCGCCGGCCTCGTGCGGGCCGGCACGGAGGTGATCCGCCGGTTCTGGTCGACCCTGCCGCCCTCGCCCGGCGTCTACCGCATGTTCGATGCCAAGGGCGACGTGCTCTACGTCGGCAAGGCCAAGAACCTGAAGAACCGCGTCGGCTCCTACGCCCGCGGCCAGGCGCATTCCAACCGCATCGCCCGGATGATCGCCGAGACGGCCTCGATGGAGTTCGTCACCACGGCGACCGAGACCGAGGCCCTGCTGCTCGAAGCCAACCTGATCAAGCAGCTCAAGCCCCGCTACAACGTGCTGATGCGGGACGACAAGTCCCTGCCCTACATCCTGCTCACCGCCGATACCGCGGCGCCGCAGCTCGTCAAGCATCGCGGCGCCCGGCGCCGGCCCGGCCACTATTTCGGGCCCTTCGCCTCGGTCTGGGCGGTGAACCGCACGGTGAACGCGCTCCAGCGGGCCTTCCTGCTGCGCTCCTGCTCGGACAGCTACTACGAGAACCGCACCCGGCCCTGCCTGCTGTTCCAGATCAAGCGCTGCTCGGGCCCCTGCACGGGCGAGATCGCGCCGCAGGACTACGCGGCGCTCGCCGAGGAGGCCCGGCTGTTCCTGTCGGGCAAGTCGAACAGCGTGAAGGAGCGCCTCGCCGCCGACATGCAGGCGGCGGCGGAGACCTGGGAATTCGAGAAGGCGGCGCGCTACCGCGACCGCATCGCCGCGCTCGCCGCCATCCAGGGCGTGCAGGGCGTCAACACCCAGGACATCGAGGAGGCGGACGTCTTCGCCCTCGACGAGCAGGCCGGGCAGTTCTGCATCGAGGTGTTCTTCTTCCGCAACTGGCAGAACTGGGGCAACCGCGCCTATTTCCCGAAGGCGGATCGCAGCATGACCGCCTCGGAGGTGCTCGGCTCCTTCATCGGCCAGTTCTACGACGACAAGCCGGCGCCGCGCCTGATCCTGGTCTCGCACGCCATCGAGGATGCCGAACTCCTCGCCGCGGCCCTCTCGACCCGGACCGAGAGCCGCGTCGAGATCCACGCCCCCAAGCGCGGCGAGCGCAAGAACCTGATCGACTACGCGGCGCGCAACGCCAAGGAGGCCCTCGGCCGGCGCCTCGCCGACACCGCCTCGCAGGGCAAGCTGCTCGGGGCGCTCGGCCAAGCCTTCGGCCTGCCGAGGGTGCCGCGGCGGGTCGAGGTCTACGACAATTCCCACATCATGGGCACGAACGCGGTCGGCGCGATGATCGTCGCGGGCCCGACCGGCTTCATGAAGACGCATTACCGCACCTTCACCATCAAGTCGCCGGAGGTGAAGCCCGGCGACGATTACGGGATGATGCGCGAGGTGCTCCAGCGCCGCTTCAGCCGGTTGGTCAAGGAGGCGCCGCGCTCCGGCGACGGCGCGGAGCCGGCGGATGCGGACGCCTTCCCGGCCTGGCCGGATCTCGTGCTGATCGACGGCGGCAAGGGCCAGCTCGACGCCGCCCGGACGGCGCTCTCCGAGGTCGGCGTCACCGACGTGCCCCTCGTCGGCATCGCCAAGGGCCGCGACCGGGATGCGGGCCGCGAGACCTTCTTCATCCCGGGCCAGGCGCCCTTCAAGCTGCCGCCGCGCGATCCCACCCTCTATTTCGTGCAGCGCCTGCGCGACGAGGCGCACCGCTTCGCCATCGGCGCGCACCGGGCCAAGCGCAAGCGCGAGCTGGTGAAGAACCCCCTCGACGAGATCCCGGGCATCGGCCCGACCCGCAAGCGGGCGCTCCTGCATCACTTCGGCACCGTGAAGGCGATCGAGCGTGCCGCCCTGGAGGACCTCGCCCGGACGCCGGGCGTCAACGCCGCCACCGCACGGGCGGTCTACGACTTCTTCCATGCGAATGGCTGAGCGGACCGGAGTCGCGGTTGACGGCCCTTCGCCCCCGTGGTTTGTCCGGCCGCGATGACCATGGTCGTACCCCGGCGCCGGTCGGTCGCCTTCAACCTCGCGAACCTCCTGACCTACGGCCGCGTGGTCGCGGTTCCGGTGGTGGCGGGTTTCCTGTTCTGGCCGCAGGATCCGGCGGCGCGCTTCGCCGCGCTCGCGGTCTTCATCGCGGCGGCGATCACCGACTATCTCGACGGCTACGTCGCCCGGACCTATTCGCAGAGTTCAGCCCTCGGGCGGATGCTCGATCCGATCGCCGACAAGCTCCTGGTCGCCGCCTGCCTGCTGATGCTGGCAGCCGACGGCTCGATCCCGGGCTGGTCGCTCTGGGCCGCCATCGTGATCCTCTGCCGCGAGATCCTGGTCTCGGGCCTGCGCGAATACCTCGCCGAGCTGAAGGTCGGGGTGCCGGTGAGCCGGGTCGCCAAGTGGAAGACCGCGGCGCAGCTCGTCTCGCTCGGCTTCCTGATCGCGGGACCGGCCGGCGAACTCATCCTGCCGGGCACCATGATGATCGGGATCACGCTGCTGTGGATCTCGGCGGCGCTCACCCTCTACACGGGCTGGGACTACCTGCGGGCGGGCCTGCGCCACATGATCGAAGACGACTCCCGATGAAGCTCGTCTACTTCGCCTGGGTCCGCGAGCGGATCGGCCGCCCGGACGAGACCGTCGAGCCGCCGGAGACGGTGGCGACCGTGGGCGATCTCGTGCGCTGGCTGAAGGGCCGCGGCGAGGAATACGCCTACGCCTTCGAGAACGAGGGCGTGGTGCGGGCCGCGGTGGACCGGGTGCACGCCAAGCCCGGGACGCCGGTGGCGGGGGCCCGCGAGGTGGCCTTCTTCCCGCCGATGACGGGCGGCTGAGGACCGCCCGTCCCGCGAGCCGTCAGCCGCGCAGGGCCGCGGTGAACTCGCGGATGTTGTGGCGCATCATGTCGATGTAGGTCGGGGCCGGGCCCCCCGGCTCCGAGAGGGCGTCGGAGAAGATCCGCCCCCCCGCCTTCGCCCCGGTCTCCCGGGCGATCTGCATCATCAGGCGGGGATCGCTGATGTTCTCGAGGAAGACCGCCGGGATCTTCTCGCGCTTCACCTGGGTGATGATCCGGGCCACGTCCTTGGCCGTCGCCTCGGTGTCGCTCGACACGCCCTGAGGCGCGATGAAGCGCATGCCGTAGGTCTTGGCGAAGTAGCCGAAGGCGTCGTGCGTGGTGATCACCCGCCGCCGCTCCTCCGGGATCGACGCGACGGCCCCGCGCACCTCGGTCTCCAGGGCGTCGAGCTTGGCGAGGTAGGCGCCTGCATTCGCCTCGTAGGCGGACCGCCCCTCCGGGTCGACGCCGATCAGCCCGTCGCGGATCGCCGTCACGTAGCGCTTGGCATTGGCGATGCTCTGCCACGCATGCGGGTCGATCGGGTGCCCCTCATGCCCGGCATGGGCGTGCTCCTCCTCGCGGATCGGCGTCACGCCGGCCGAGGCGACCACCACGGGAGCCTTGGTGCCGGAGGCCTTCACCAGCCGCTCGATCCAGCCCTCGAAGCCGAGGCCGTTGATCACCACGAGCCGGGCCCCGGTGAGCCTGCGGGCATCGCTCGGCGAGGGCGAGAAGGTGTGGGCGTCGCCGTTCGCACCGACCAGCACGGCGACCTCGACCCGGTCGCCGCCAACCTGATGCACGAGATCGCCCAGGATCGAGAAGCTGGCCACCGTCCTCAGCGGCTCGGCCAGAGCCGGCCCGGTCCCCGACAACACCGACGCCAGCGCGAGCGCCGCAATGCTCCACCTGCCCATAAGGTCCCGCCTCCATGACGGCGCGCACCTTAGCGGGCCGGAACGGGAATGCAACATTATTACATATCCGCCTCGGCGATGGGCCGTGCGACCGGGACCGGCGCGGCGGGCCCTGTTCTCAGGCTCGGAAACGCGGCCGCTCCGCTCAATTTCACGGCAGCCGCTGGCGCGATGATGGGCGCCTCGTCATGGGCCGGAGCGGATGCCCGCGGCGCCCGCCGATGAGGATTGATCCTCACGCAGGTGCCGCGGGCTTGACGCCCCGAATCCAGTTCGATCAGATCCGGACGGGATCGCGGTTCGCCGCTCAAGGCAAGGACATGGCGCAGCGCGCTGCCAGTTTCCGGCCGGCCTCGCGCCGGCTGATGAGTGCGGACGACGCAGCCTGCCGAGCGTGCCACGGACAGATGCGGTCGTCCTCCGAGACGCGGCCGCATGCCCGCCTGATGGTCGTGGCCTCCACGCCGGTGGTCGAGGCCTTCGGCGGCGGCATCGAAACCCGCTACATCTGCCTGGAATGCGGCCACACCCTGATGCATTCCACGGGGCGGTTCGGACAGGGCTGGCACTGACCGCCCGTCCGCCGCACGCGATCTCCGCTCTCGATCGTCATCCGTGTTCTGGAAGCAATCGTCCGGAACACGGATCACGAGCCCGCCCGGCGACTGAGCGACGCCGATTTCCGCCTTGCGACGCGATTGCCTTGGCAATCGCCGAGCCATCAATCGGAAATCGCATGACGCGGTTCCGCGCGCGGAACCGGGATCCCCTCCGGCGGGACGCGCGCTCGCGCACGGCTCCGAGCGGATCATTCCCCGGGCAACCGGTCTTCGCTGGCGACGGCGATCGATCGCGTCCGGACCTGGCCGAGTATTGGCGCCTCCTCGGGGAGGATACCCAAGATTCCACCGCAATGCGCCGATCGCTCGATCTATATCCTATGGTCTATGCAAGTTCCCGATTATCGCTTTCGTAACGGCGAGCATGATAAAGCCGTGACGCCGGCGAGGGGCGCTGCACGCCCTCCTGCCCTCCCGGTTGGCCAAGACGGCCGAAGCCCGATCCCGGATGCCGGGACGGCGGGGCGCATCGGCTCGTCGGCGGCCGGGTGGCGGGCGAACCGGCTGGTGCGACGGGGGCGGTGACCATGAAGCGGAGAGCATTTCTGACCGGGCTCGGCGGCGCGCTGGGCTGTGCGCTGTGCACGAGCCGCGCAAGCGTCGCGGCGGAGCATGTCCCCTGGAGCTATGCCGGCGAGACCGGGCCCGAGCACTGGGGCACGATGGATCCGGCCGCGAGCGTCTGCTCCGTCGGCGGCCAGCAATCGCCCCTGGACATCGTCGGGAGCACCTCGGCGAGCCTGCCCCGGGTCGAGCTTGCCTGGAAGCCGCTCGCCGGCCGCATCGTGAACAACGGTCATACCATTCAGGTCGATCCGGCCTCCGGCAGCACCATGGCGGTGGGCGGGGCGCATTACGAGCTGGTGCAGTTCCACTTCCACGCCCCGAGCGAGCACCGCATCGAGGGGCGCTCCTTCCCGATGGAGGTGCATTTCGTCCACAAGGACCCGCAATCGGGCGCTCTCGGCGTGCTCGGCGTGTTCATGAACCCGGGCCGGGCGAACCCGGCCTTCAAGGCGCTGATGGACGCGATGCCCGGGCAGGCCGGAGCGGCCGCGACGCTCCCGGCCGGGATCGACATGAAGGCGCTGCTGCCGGCCTCGCTGCGCTACTTCGCCTACGAGGGATCGCTGACGACGCCCCCGTGCAGCGAGACGGTGGATTGGCGGGTCTGCGTCGATCCGATCGAGGTGGCCCCGGAGGACATCCAGCGCTTCACCGCCCTGTACCCGATGAATGCGCGGCCGATCCAGAAGCTGCACCGCCGCTACGTGCTGGTGTCGCCCTGAGGCTCCCCGGCCGCGCGTTGCCGCGGCCCGGGCTTCCATGATAGCGCCTCCGCAACGCCGAGTGGAGGAGACGCCGGAATGGCGCGGAGAACGCGATTCGCGAGGCCCGCGACGGGCCCCGCCGCCCCGTGACGTCCCTGTCCTCGCCGGCGGCGCAGGGGCCGTCGACCCGCGACCGCTCGTTCCTGGCCGGTGTCGGCTGGGCCCTCCTCGCCGTCACCATCTGGGGCGGCTGGTTCGTGGTGACGCGCCGCACCGTGGGCAGCGGCAGCGCGCTCGGCCCCGCCGACCTCGTGGCGATCCGGTTCGGCTGCGGCGGGCTCATCCTGCTGCCGGTGGCGCTGCGCCTGCGCCGCCTCACCCGCCGCGACGGGATCGACGCCGCGTGGCTCATCCTGGGCCAGGGCGCGCCCTTCGCGCTCCTGATCTCGATCGCCCTGCGCTACGCACCGGCCGGCCACGGCGCCGCCCTCACCCCCGGCACCATGCCGCTGATGGCGGCGGTCCTCGGCATGCTCGTCCTCGGGGACCGGCCGGGCCGCACGGCGCTGGCGGGCCTCGCACTGATCCTCGCCGGGGCGCTCGCGCTCGCCGGGGCGGCCGAGACGCGGGAGGAAGCCCTCGGCTACGGCCTGTTCCTCACCGCCGCCCTGCTCTGGGCGATCGGCACGGTGCGGATGCGCCGCTCGGCCCTGCGGCCGGTGGAGGCGACGGCGCTGATCTGCGTCGTCTCGCTGGTCGGCTACGTCCCGGCCTATCTCGCGCTCGGCCTGTCCCACATCGCGGCGGCGCCGCTGGGAGAGGTGGCGCTGCAGGTCGCCTATCAGGGCGTGCTGGTGAGCGTGGTCGGCCTCATCGCCTTCAACCGCTCGCTGGCGCTGATCGGCCGGCGCACCCCGGCCTTCACGGCCCTGGTCCCGGTCATCGCGACGCTCCTGGCGATCCCGGTGCTCGGCGAGATCCCAAGCCTCGCGAGCGCGCTCGCCGTCGCGGCGATCGGCCTCGGCGTGCTCCTCACCACCCGCGGCTGAGGGCCGGGGGCCTCGCCCGCGGAAACCGTATCATACGATTTCCGGTTGATTGCTTCGCAATGCGGAAATCGGCTTCGCTCAAGCGCCGCGCGGGCTTGCTGATACGCAATCCGCTTGGATCAAGCGGATTGCGTATCATACGGTTTCCGGATGATCGCTTCGCGATGCGGAAACCGGCCTCGCTCAGGCGCCGCGCGGGCTCGTGATACGGTTTCCGAAAGTGATCGTCCGGAAACCGTATCACTCGCGCTTGAGCAGGCGGTCCACCAGGATGTCGGACCAGAACCCGGCCTGGAAATCCCGCCGCAGCGCCTCCGGGTCGTAGTGGTGCTCGACCCAGTCGAGGAAGCTCAGGCCCTTCGTCTCGGCCTCGGCGCGGTAGCGGTCGAAGAAGGCGTCGAGGATGCCGGTCTTGGCGAAGCGGAAATGCCCGTAGCGCGGCGAGAGCTGGCGGGCGGCCTCGGTCACCGGGCGGCCCTCGTGCAGGATGAGGTAGAGGGCGGCCGCGAAGCCGGCCCGGTCCGCGCCCGACTTGCAGTGCATCAGCGCCGGGTACTCGATCTCGGCGAAGAAGTCCCGGGCGGCGAGCAGCATGGCGCGGTCCGGCGCCTCGCGCGAGCGCACCACGAATTCGCGCAGCACCAAGCCCTCGCGCTCGCAGGCCTCGCGCTGGAGTTGCCAGGAGCCGTGCTCGCGCCCGCCGCGCAGGGAGATGATGGTGCGCACGCCCTGCCGCTTGAACCACGCGAGGTCGTGGGGAGCGGGCTGGGCCGAGCGCCACAGCAGGCCGCGCCCGATGCGGTGCCGGTTGAGATAGGCCAGCCGCAGCACGCCGTGGTCGACGAGCAGCATGTTCATCCAGGCGCGCAGCCGGTTGCGGCGGCCGGCGATCGGCTTCTCCCAGCGGGCGATGCGCGCCATGCGGCGGGCGTAGCGGGTCTCGGGCGGAAGGAAGCGGTTGAACACGCGGGAACGATCGTTGCCAGAGGGGCCCCAGGCCGTCCGGGGAACGGAGCCGCGGCGAGCCCGCCTAACCCGCCGGTCATCCTGAAACAGACGCGGCATGTAGCAGCCGCGTGTCGGTTCCGCAACGATCGGACAAGATGCAAGCCGGCTCACGAGCATGGCATTGCGCTTGCTCGGCTCCGTGCCGCATCCTGCGGGCGCTCAAGCTCGGTTGCCGTCAGGGGGCAACGCAGGGTCGGAGGCGGTAAGGAGGAAGCCGTGAGCACACAGGTCGTCAGCATCCGCCGGGCGCGCCAGGACGATGCCGAGATGCTGTCGGAGGTCTTCGACGCCGCGTGGCGGGAAGCCTACCAGGGCATCATCCCGGGCGTGGCCCTGGACCGCATGCTGGCCCGGCGCGGGCCGGCTTGGTGGCGCTCCACCGCCGGGCGCAACCGTCCCCTCGTCGTGCTGGAGGTGGGCGAGGCCGTGGTCGGCTACGTCTCCTACGGCCGCTGCCGCGACCGCGCGCTGAAGGCCGAGGGCGAGATCGACGAGATCTACCTCGCACCGTCCTATCAGGGGCTCGGCTACGGCCGGCGCCTGTTCAACGCGGTGCGCAACGACCTGCGGGACCGGGACGTGGCACGGATCGCGGTCTGGTCGCTGGCCGACAACCACCGCGCGCGCGACTTCTACGAGCATCTGGGCGGCCAGGTCGTGGCGCAGGCGACCGACCGCATCGCGGGTGCGCGCCTCTCGAAGGTCGCTTACCTGTTCGCGTAACGGGATCGTCCTGGTCTCCCGAGCTCACACGCAATACGCTTGTGTTGATCCGCGCGGGTCTCTAAGCACCGGGCGATCCCGGGGCGTACCGCCCCGCTTGCGAGGAGTGCCCTCATGCGTCTCGATGCCGTTTCCATCGGCAAGAATCCGCCCGAGGACGTCAACGTCGTCATCGAGGTGCCGCTCGGCGGCGAGCCGATCAAGTACGAGATGGACAAGGACGCCGGCACGCTGGTCGTCGACCGGTTCCTCTACACGGCGATGCATTATCCGGGGAATTACGGCTTCATCCCCCACACGTTGTCGGGCGACGGCGATCCCTGCGATGTGCTGGTCGCCAACACCCGGGCGATCGCCCCGGGCGCGATCATGAGCGTGCGGCCGGTCGGCGTCCTCGTGATGGAGGACAATGCCGGCGAGGACGAGAAGATCATCGCGGTGCCGTCGCGCCACCTCACCAAGCGCTACGACCGCATCGACAACTACACCGATCTGCCGGACATCACGCTCCATCAGATCCAGCACTTCTTCGAGCACTACAAGGATCTCGAGCCCGGCAAATGGGTGAAGATCGTGCGCTGGGGCGACAAGGCCGAGGCGCAGCGCCTGATCGGCGAGGGGATCGAGCGCGCCAAGAAGAGCAAGGCCTGAGGACGAGCGAGGCCTGAGGATCCGGGGCGGCCCGGCCGGCTCACCGGGTCCGCAGGCCGCCCTCGTCCCACATGCTCCAGGCGAAGACCTCGCGCCCGGCCCCGTCGACGACGCGCACCGCCTCGGCCGCGGGTCCCAGGCGCTGCGGCACCCGGGCGCGGCGGAAGAGCCGCAGCGCCCGCTCCCGCACCGCCTCCAGGCCGGCCACCCGGACCGAGGCCCGCTGCACGAGGCCGTCCGGGCCGGTGATCTCGATGTGAAAGGTCTCGCGCAACGGCCGGGCTCCTCGGAGGGGGCCCTCCATACGCAAGCCCGCGCGGGCGCGCCAGGGGGAGTTCGTCAGGGGGCGCGCGTCAGGTCTTGAGGACCGGCTCGCCCACGTCGCCGCCGCCCCGCCGCGCCAGATAGGCGGGCTGGAACAGGCACATCCGCACCGCGTCCCGGTAGCGGCCGTTGACGAAGAACTCGTCCTTGAGCACGCCCTCGGTCACGAAGCCGCAATGCTCGTAGAGGCCGACCGCCCGGCGGTTGTCCTTGTCCACGTGCAGGTAGAGCTTGTGGATGTTGAGGACGCTGAAGGCGTAGTCGATGGCGATGCGCGTCGCCTGCGAGGCGTAGCCGCGGCCCTGGAAGGCGGGATGCACGGCGATCTGGAACTCGCAGCGCCGGTGCAGGTGGTTGATCTCCACGAGCTCCACCATGCCGGCCCGCTCGGCATCGGGCGACCCGATGATGAAGCGCCGCTCGGTCTGGTTGTGGATATTGCGTTCGTAGAGTTGCGCCAGCTCCGCGAAGGACTCGTAGGCCTCCTCGAACCAATAGCGCATGATGCTGTCATTGTTGTTGAGCTGGTGCACGAAGAGCAGGTCCTCGCGTTCCAGCGGACGCAGCTTCACAGTCATGATGCGACCTCGATCCGCCGTCCCGATGGCGGCCCGCGATGGTAGTCGCGGGCCGCCGCGCCGTCACGCGCCGAGCGGCCGGATCAGCCCGCCAGGGCCGCGAGAATACGCGCCCAGCTGCGGGTTCCCTTGTGGAAGCTCGTGAGGTCGTACTTCTCGTTCGGCGAGTGGACGCGGTCGTCGTCGAGGCCGAAGCCGATGAGCAGGGTGTCGAGGCCGAGCACCCGCTTGAAATCGCCGACGATCGGGATCGAGCCGCCCGAGCCGATGGTCACGGGCGCCACGCCCCACTCGGCCTCGAGGGCGGCGCGGGCCGCGCCGAGGGCCGGCATGTCGAAGGGCAGCCCGAGGGCGCGCGAGCCCTTGTGGGTCACGATCTCGACCTTGCAATCCGCCGGCACCCGGGCGCGGACGAAGGCGTCGAAGCTCCTCGCCACCGCGTCCGGATCCTGGTCCTCCACGAGGCGGAAGGAGATCTTGGCGCTCGCCCGGCTCGCGATGACGGTCTTGGTGCCCTCGCCCGTATAGCCGCCGACGATGCCGTTGGCGTCGCAGGTCGGGCGCGACTGCACCTGCTCGATCAGCATGCGGTCGCGCTCGCCGGCCGATCGCGCGAGGCCGATCGGCCCCAGGAAGTTCTCCGGCGTGAGGTTGAGGGCGCGCCAGCGTTCCAGCACCGCGGCGGGCGGCTCGCGCACCGCGTCGTAGAAGCCCGGCAGGGTGACGCGGCCCTGGTCGTCGTGCAGGTCGGCGATGATCCGCGAGAGCACGTGGATCGGGTTCGCCGCCGCGCCGCCGAACAGGCCCGAATGCAGGTCGCGGTCGGCGCAGGTCACGAAGACCTCGAAATAGGCGAGCCCGCGCAGCGAGGTGGTGATGGCCGGGGTGGCGCTGTCCCACATGCCGGTGTCGCAGACGAGGGCGATGTCGGCCTTCAGTTCCGCGCGGTTCGCCGCGACCCATTCCGGCAGGTGCTTGGAACCGTCCTCCTCGGCCCCCTCGATCAGCAGGGTCACGCCGACCGGCAGCTCGCCGTGGATCGCCTTCCAGGCCCGGCAGGCCTCGATGAAGGTCATCACCTGCCCCTTGTCGTCGCAGGCGCCGCGGGCGCTGATCGCGCGGCGGCCATCCGGGAGGGTGATCAGGCGCGGCTCGAAGGGCGGCGCGTCCCAGAGGTTCTCGGGGTCGACCGGCTGCACGTCGTAATGGCCGTAGAACAGGACGTGCGGCGCACCCGGCTTCGGCGCATGGGCGAGCACCACCGGATGGCCGCCGGTCTCGCGCAGCGACGCCTCGAAGCCCATCGCCGCGAGATCGCCGCGCAGCCACTCGGCCGCCTGCCGGCATTCCGCCGCGTAGGCCGGATCGGTCGAGATCGACCGGATCCGCAGGAAGGCGAACAGCCGCTCGAGCGAGGTGTCGAGGTCGCGGTCGATATCGGCGAGGATCGGGTCAAGCGCGGACATGCGGCGTCTCCGTGAGAACCGGCGCAGGCGTAACCCAGACTCACCGCGGCATGAACCCCCGCGATGCTCCCGGCGGACGCGGCTCCGCGCCATCATACCCCGGGGGAGACGGGCTCCGCAGGGGAACGTCGTCAGGTTGGAACCGTTATGAGGTCGACCGCCCCGCCCCGGGGTCTCGCCCGGGCCTTGCCGCGCCCCCGCGCGCCGACAGGAGGCCGGGGCTCACATCCGCCGCCGGGTCCGCCCGGCCCGACGACCAGGAACACCGATGCTGAGCGAGAGCGGCACCAGCGGGGCCGGCGAGAGGATCGCCATCACCCTGACGATCAACGGCGAGCAGCGGCAGCTTCAGGTCGAGCCCTGGACCAGCCTGCTCGACCTCCTGCGGGAGGAACTCGACCTCACCGGCACCAAGAAGGGCTGCGACCACGGCCAGTGCGGCGCCTGCACGGTGATCGTGGACGGCAAGCGGGTGAATGCCTGCCTCGCCCTCGCGGTGATGCGGGACGGCGCCGCGGTGACCACCATCGAGGGCCTCTCCTCGGGCACCCTGCACCCGCTCCAGGCCGCCTTCGTGGAGCACGACGCCTTCCAGTGCGGCTACTGCACGCCCGGGCAGATCATGTCCGCGGTCGCCCTCATCGCGGAGGGCCGCGCCCGCACCCGCGAGGAGATCCGCGAATACATGAGCGGCAATCTCTGCCGCTGCGGCGCCTACACGAACATCGTCGATGCCATCGAGGACGTGCTCGCCGCGCGGAGCCTCCCCAGCCAGGAGGCCGCGGAATGAACCGCTTCGCCTATACCCGCGCCGGCACGGTGGCCGAGGCCGTCCGGACGCTCGCGGCCGATCCGGCCGCCAAGATCATCGCCGGCGGCACCAACCTCGTCGACCTGATGAAGTACAATGTCGAGCGGCCCGGCCGGCTCGTCGACATCACGCGGCTGCCCCTGTCCGGCATCACCGAACAGGCGGGCGGGTTGCGCATCGGCGCGCTCGCGCCCAACAGCGACGTCGCCTATGACGGTCAGGTGGTTGCCCGCTATCCGCTCCTGGCGAGCGCGATCCTGGCCGGGGCCTCGCCGCAGCTGCGCAACGCCGCCTCGACCGGCGGCAACCTGCTCCAGCGCACGCGCTGCTACTATTTCTACGACGAGGGCACGCCCTGCAACAAACGGGTGCCCGGCAGCGGCTGCCCGGCGATCACCGGCGTCAACCGCATCCACGCGATCCTCGGCACCTCCGATCACTGCATCGCCACGCACCCCTCCGACATGTGCGTGGCCCTGGCGGCCCTCGACGCCACCGTGCAGGTCGAGGGGCCGAGCGGCGCCCGCGCCATCCCGATCGGCGATTTCCACCGCCTGCCGGGCGACAGGCCCGAGCGCGACACCACGCTCGCCCCGGACGAGATCGTGCTCTCGGTGGACCTGCCGGCGGAATCCTTCCCCCGCCACTACACCTACCTGAAGCTGCGCGACCGCCTCTCCTACGCCTTCGCCCTCGTCTCGGTGGCCGCGGCCCTGGCGCTCGACGGCGGGACCATCCGCACCGCGCGCCTCGCCCTCGGCGGCGTCGCGCACAAGCCCTGGCGCAACCGCGAGGCGGAGGCGCGCCTCGAAGGCCAGCCCGCGACCCCGGAGACCTTCCGGGCGGCGGCGGACCTGATCCTGGCCGAGGCGAAGCCCTACGCGCACAACGCCTTCAAGATCGAACTCGCGCGGCGCGCGATCGTGCGCGGCCTGTCCCAGGCCGCCGCCGGCACGCCGCAATCGCAGACCGACAAGCGCATCCAGTAGGCGCATCCAGCAGGACTTGCCGCATGGCCACCACCAACCTCTACGTCGGCACCGCGCAGAGCCGGGTCGACGGTCCCGCCAAGGTGACGGGCGCGGCGAGATACGCCGCCGAGTTCAAGGCCGCCGACCTCGCCTACGGGGTCGTGGTGTCGAGCGCCATCACCCGGGGCCGCGTCACCGCCATCGACACCGCGGCGGCCCTCGCGGTGCCCGGGGTGATCCAGGTCTTCACCCACGAGAACCGGCCCCGCACCGCCTGGCTCGACTACAATTACCGCGACCAGGTCGCCCCGCCCGGCTCGCCCTTCCGGGCGCTGAACGGGCCGGAGATCAGCTTCGGCGGCCAGCCGGTGGCGCTCGTCGTCGCCGAGAGCTTCGAACTCGCGCGCTACGGCGCCTCGCTGATCCGCGTGATCTACGCCGAGGAGGTGCCCAACACCGATCTCGAGCGCAACCGCGACGCCGCCTACGTGCCGCCGAAGAAGCGCTCCGGCATCAAGCCGCCGCCGGATCCGCGCGGCGATCCCGAAGGGGCGCTCGACAGCGCCCCCATCCAGGTGCGGCAGGAATACAAGCAATCCGTCGAGCACCACAACCCGATGGAGCCCCACGCCACCACGGTGGTCTGGGAGGGCGAGGGCAAGCTCACCATCCACGACAAGATCCAGGGCGTGAACAACACGCAGGGCTACGTCTGCAGCGTGTTCAACCTGAAGCCCGACGACGTGCGGGTGATCTCGCCCTATATCGGCGGCGCCTTCGGCTCGGGGCTTCGCCCGCAATACCAGCTCTTCCTGGCGGTGGCCGCCGCCCTCGATCTGAAGCGCTCGGTGCGCGTGGTCCTCAGCCGCGACCAGATGTTCACGATGGGCTACCGGCCCGAGACGATCCAGACCGTCGCGCTCGGATCCGGCCCGGACGGCCGCCTCCAGGCGCTGATGCACGAGGCCATCGCCGGCACCTCGACCTTCGAGGACTATCAGGAATCGGTCGTCAACTGGTCCGGCCTCCTCTATCACTGCCCGAACGTCAAACTCGGCTACAAGCTCGCCAAGATCGACACCTACACGCCGGCCGACATGCGGGCGCCGGGAGCGGTGACGGGCGTCTTCGCCCTCGAAGTCGCCATGGACGAACTCGCCTACGCGACCGGGGTCGATCCGCTGGAACTGCGCCTGCGCAACTACGCGGAGCGCGACGAGGGCGAGAACAAGGAATTCACCTCCAAGGCCCTGCGCGCCTGCTACGAGGAGGGGGCGGCCCGCTTCGGCTGGTCGCGCCGCAGCGCCGCGCCGCGTTCCATGCGCGAGGGCCGCGAGCTGGTCGGCTGGGGCCTCGCCACGGGCGTCTGGGAAGCCTACATGATGAAGTCGAGCGCCCGGGCCCGGCTCTCGGCGGACGGCAGCCTCGAGATCGCCTGCTCCACCGCCGATCTCGGCACCGGCACCTACACGATCCTGAGCCAGATCGGCGCCGATGCGCTCGGCGTCCCGCTCCCCCGCGTGCGCACGCGTCTCGGCGACACCGCGCTGCCGGAGGCGCCCCTCGCGGGCGGCTCCTGGACCGCGGCCTCGTCGGGCGCGGCGGTGGAGATGGCCTGCCGCGCGGTGGCCGAGCAGCTCCTCGGCTTCGCCCGCCGGATCGACGAGTCGCCGCTCGCCAATGCCGATCTCGCCCACGTGACCTTCGTGGACGGGGAGATCCGTCTCGCGGGCGAGCCATCGCGCAAGGTGACGGTGGCCGACGCGATGCGGGCGGGCGGCGTCGATACGGTCGAGGCCACCGAGACCGTGAAGCCGAGCCTGCTCACCAACCTGCGCTACTCGGCCTACACGCATTCCGCCGTGTTCGCCGAGGTGCGGATCGACGAGGATCTCGGCGTGGCGCGGGTGACCCGCGTGGTGAGTGCGGTCGCGGCCGGCAAGATCCTCAACCTCAAGACCGCGCGCAGCCAGATCCTGGGCGGCGTCGTCATGGGGATCGGCGCGGCCCTCGAAGAGGAATCGATGCTCGACCACAATCTCGGGCGCTTCATGAACCACAATTTCGGCGAGTACCACGTGCCGGTGAACGCCGACATCCACGACATCGACGTCATCTTCGTCGATGAGCACGACGACAAGGTGAGCCCGATCGGCGTGAAGGGTCTCGGCGAGATCGGCATCGTGGGCGCCGCCGCCGCGGTGGCGAACGCGGTGTTCCATGCCACCGGCAAGCGGATGCGCGAGATCCCGATCACCATCGACAAGATCATCGGCTGACGCTGGAGAACGGGCGGCCTCCCCGTGCGTTGCCCCTCGATTGTTGCGAGGGGAGACGGCCCGATGAGCCAGCCGGATCACGAGACGATATGGAAGGAGTTCGGCGAGGCCGTGAACATGGCCCCCGCCGAACTCGAACGCTGGCTCGCAACCGAGGAGAGCCGGTCGGTCGGCTGGAGCGGCGACGGCGAGGGCGAATCCGTCGGCCATCGCGAGGGCCGCCGCATCGTCGCGATCAAGCACCGCCGCAAGGCCGATCTCACCGACGAGGACTATGGCCACATGCGCAAGGTCGTCGGCTATGTCCGCCGCCACCTCGCGCAGGGTGGGCCGGAGCACGACAAGGAAACCTCGCGCTGGCGCTACGCGCTGATGAACTGGGGCCACGATCCGCTGAAAGCGTGAGGCGGCGGATCATCCATCGCATCCCCGGTGATCCGCGGGCGCGCCTCCGATCCTGACCCGTCGATCCCGCGCTCCGCCGGCGCCGCGACCGAGTGGCGCATCATCCGGCCGGTTTCATCTGCATCACGCGCCTCGCGCGGATGGATCATCCCGGCGGCGGAGCTTGGCCACGGCATCCGTTCCCCGCGGCGGCACCCCGCGCGGGCGGCCCGACTCTGGTCGGAAACTTGCCTTCTTCTCATCCAGAAACGGGCGTTGATGATGAGCGCCTGACGAAGAAGACGGCGGAGCCGGGCCGATGGGGCTGTCTGAGTGGACCGGGCGGGCGGGAGGCCTCCCGTTCGGAACCCTGTGCGTGGCGCTCGGCGCCGGGTGCCACACGGCGCTCGGCGCGGACGGAGCGGCGAGCGATGCCGGCTTGGCCGTGGAGAGCGCGGCCGGGCTGCTCCTCGCCGGCGCCTTCGCGCTGGCCCTCACGGCCCTCCTGCGCAGCCTCCGCCCGGCGCGCCGCCCCCGCGCGCTCGCCGCCGCCCTCACCCTCGGGCTCGCCGCCGGCCTCGGCCTCGCCACGGCGGTCTATCCCTCGCTGTCGCCCGCCCTCGCGGCGCGGCTCGGCCCGGCGGACACCACCCCCGACACCCTGATCGCCCTCGGGCCGGGCGGAGGCGACGTGCGCCTGTCCGGCACGCTGACGCCGGGCGCCGCCGAGCGGCTCGACGCGCTGCTCGCCGAAAACCCGCAGGTCACGCGGCTCCACCTCACCAGCGACGGCGGCCTCGTGGACGAGGGGACCGCCATCGGCGCGGTGGTGGCGGCGCACCGCCTCGTCACCTACGTGCCGGATTACTGCATCTCCGCCTGCACCCTGGCCTTCCTGCGCGGGCGCGAGCGGGTGCTGATGGCCGAGGCGCGGCTCGGCTTCCACTCGCCCTACGAGACCGGCCTGTTCGGCGAGACGATCGAGGTCGACAGCACGCCCGAGCGCCGGGCCTACCTCGCCGCCGGGCTGTCCCCCGACTTCGTGGACGCGGTGCTGCGCGTGCGCGCCAAGGACCTGTGGTCGCCCCCGCCCGAGCGCCTGCGGGCGGCGGGCGCGATCACCGAGGTGGTGGGATCGGACCGGATGCCGGATTCCACCCTCGACGACGATCCGACCCTGGCGGGCGCCCGCGCCGCGGTGATCCGCGCGGTCGACCTGATGCGGGATGTCGCGGAGCACGCCCCGGACCGGCTCGACGCCGTCGCCGCCGCCTATCTCGAGTCCTACCGGCAGGGACGCAGCGAGGCGCACGGCCTCGACGTGATCCGGACCGATGCCGCCCGCGCGCTCGCCGCCATCCTGGCGGGGGCTCCGGACGCGGTCGTGGTCGATCTCGGCCGCCTCCTCGCCGCCGCCATGGAGGCCGCGGGCCCCGACGAGGCGGGCGACTGCATCGCGATCGGCCGCGAGGCCGATCTCGCGGGGGCCGCCGAGATCCTGGGCCGCCGGGACCCGCGCGCGCCGGCGCGGGCGCGGGCGCTCGTCGCGCGGGCCCTGTCCGGACGCGGCGGCCCGGCGACCGACCCGCCCGCCCACCCGCGGGGCCTGCCCGGCCTCACCCGCCATGCCGGCTGCCGGGGCTTGCGCGACGCGCTCGGCCACGCCCTCGCGGAACCCGACGCGGCCCCGCGCCTGCGGGCCCTGCTCTTTCCGGGCATCCGGCCGGCCCGCACCCTCGAAGCCACCGCGCTTCCGCCGGAGCCGTGACGCTCCCGCAGGGCGCGGCGTCGCGCGACCCTCTGGACAGCCGGGATCCGCGGCGAAAGGATGCGCCGCCTTTCGCCCGCCCGGGCGTCACCGCGAGGGTCCCGCCGCATGTCCATCCTCGACCGCATTGCCGCCGACGCCGATGAACTCGTGGCGATCCGCCGCGACCTGCACGCCCATCCGGAGATCGGCTTCGAGGAGACGCGGACGAGCGCCATCGTGGCGGAGCGGCTCGAAGCCTGGGGCATCGAGGTGCATCGCGGCATCGGCCGCACCGGCGTCGTCGGCGTGCTCGCCGGCCGCGGCACCAGCCGCCGCCGCATCGGCCTGCGCGCCGACATGGACGCGCTGCCCATCGCGGAGGCGACCAACCTTCCCTACCGCTCGACCAGGCCCGGCACCATGCATGCCTGCGGGCATGACGGGCACACCACGATGCTCCTCGGCGCGGCCCGCTACCTGAGCCGGACCCGGGATTTCGACGGCACCGCGGTGTTCATCTTCCAGCCCGCCGAGGAGGGTCTCGGCGGCGCCCGCGCCATGCTGGCCGACAAGCTGTTCGAGCGCTTCCCCTGCGACGAGGTCTACGGCCTGCACAACCAGCCGAACGGACAGCACGGAAGGCTGTCCCTCCGGCGCGGCCCGGCCATGGCGGCGGCCGACTTCTTCGACATCCGCATCACCGGGCGCGGCGCCCACGCGGCGCAGCCGAACCGCGGCATCGACCCGGTGGTGGTCCAGGCCGCCCTGGTCCAGGCCCTGCAGACGGTGGTGAGCCGCAACACCGATCCGGTCCAGGCCGCGGTGCTGTCGATCACCCGGGTCCAGGCCGGTGCCGCCTACAACGTCATCCCGGAGGAGGCCCACCTCGCCGGCACCATCCGCACCTTCGACGACGGCGTGCGGGCGATGGTGAGCCGGCGCCTGCGCGAGACCTGCGCGGGCATCGCCGCCACCTTCGGCGCCGAGATCGCGGTGGAGATCCAGGACGTGTTCTCGGTGCTGCGCAACAGCGACGCGCAGACCGCGGCCGCCATCGCGGTCGCCACCGAGCTGTTCGGGGCCGAGAAGGTCGAGACCGACCCCGATCCGAAGATGGGCAGCGAGGATTTCGCCGACATGCTGCTCGCCGTGCCGGGAGCCTATGCGTGGCTCGGGCAGAAGGCCGGCGCCGCGCTCCACAACGCCGCCTACGACTTCGACGACAGCATCATCCCGCTCGGCAGCGCCTATCTGGCCCGGCTGGTCGAGCGCCGCTCGGCCGCCGGCCTGTGACACCCCCGACCGGAGGTCCCATGACGATTCCCGCCTACGACCCGAACAACATCTTCGCCAAGATCCTGCGCGGGGAAATCCCCTCGCACCGGGTCTACGAGGACGCGCACGTGATCGCCTTCATGGACGTGATGCCCCAGGCGGACGGGCACACGCTCGTGGTGCCCAAGGCTGCGAGCCGCGGCCTGCTCGATGCCGATCCGGCCGTGCTCGGCCCGCTCTTCACCGCGGTGCAGAAAGTGGCCGGCGCCGTGAAGACCGCCTTCGCGGCGGACGGGCTGGTGATCACGCAGTTCAACGAGCCGGCCGGGGGGCAGACGGTGTTCCATCTGCACGTGCACGTCATCCCCCGGTACGAGGGCGTGCCCCTGCGCCAGCACGGGCGCGGCATGGCCGATCCGGCCGTGCTCGCCGCCCATGCGGAGAAGGTCCGGGCGGCGCTCCCGGCGCCGGGCACCGCGTGACCTCGCGGGCGGCGGGCTCCGGCCCGCCGCATCTCACCGCTCAGCGCTTCTGGAACAGCGGCTGGGCGAGGGCCTCGGCGCGGGCCATCCACAGGTCGCGCTCGACGCGCAGATCGTCGGCGCGGTGGATCTCCGCCTCGACGTGGCTGCGCAGGGCCCGCAGCTCCTCCGCGACGATCGCCTGCAGGGTCTCGTAGCGGTCGGTCTCGGTGCGCAGGCGCGCCTTCAGCACCAGATTCTCGGCCATCAGCGCGGCGATGTCGTCCGCCTCCGCGGCGGGCTCGGCAGGCGCCGGGGCCGCGGGCTGCGGCACGATCCGCGGTTCCCAGGCGGGCGCCGCCTCGGGGGCGCGGCGCGCCTCGGGCTGGGGACGCGGGGCTCCGCGCGACGGGTCAAGCTGGGCCTGCGGCGCGGCGCGCGGCGATTCGGTTCCGTCGATCCGCGACAGGGTCGCGAGCCAGTCCCGCAACGGTCCGGCGGGCTGGCGGGCCGCGCTGGTCGGGGTCTTGTACGCGGGTTCGGACACGCCGGATCTCCTGAGCGGGGTTCGGGCCGATCAGACCCCATTAAGGTTAATGTCGAGTAAACCATTCCGGGCCCGGGGCTGGACCCGCGGCGCCGGACGCGCTACGAGCCCGCCCTCACATCATGACCCGTGGGACTGTGCGCGCTGGTCGGGACCGCTTCGGCGGTCGGGCCCGCGACGAATGTGCGTCCGAGCCCCAGAGCCCCCTGCCCGCGCGTCGCCTCCTGGGATTTTCGTTCTTGGCCTTTCCTCCCGTTCCCGCTCCGCTCGCCCGCTCTCTCGAGGCGCGGGGCTACGCCGATCCGACGCCGGTCCAGGCCGCCGTCCTCGAACCCGCCGTCACCGGCCGCGACCTCCTGGTCTCGGCCCAGACCGGCTCGGGCAAGACCGTGGCCTACGGTCTCGCCATGGCCGGCACGCTCCTCGGCGAGGCCGAGACGCTGCCCGCCCCGGGCGCGCCCCTCGCCCTCGTGATCGCGCCGACGCGCGAACTCGCGCTTCAAGTGCACCGTGAATTGTCCTGGCTCTACGGAGCGGCCGGGGCGCGGGTGGCCGCCTGCGTCGGCGGCATGGATCCGCGCCGGGAGAGCCGCCTGCTCGCCGAGGGCGTCCACATCGTGGTCGGCACGCCGGGCCGCCTGCGCGACCATCTGGAGCGGAGCAACCTCGATCCGAGCGGGCTCCGGGCCGTCGTCCTCGACGAGGCCGACGAGATGCTGGATCTCGGCTTCCGCGAGGATCTGGAATTCATCCTCGGCGCGACCCCGGCCGAGCGCCGGACGCTGCTGTTCTCCGCGACGCTGCCGAAGGGCATCGTGGCCCTGGCCGAGCATTACCAGCGCGAGGCCCTGCGCATCGCGGTGGCGGGCGAGACCCGCGGCCACGCCGACATCGAGTACCGGGCGCTGCGGATCCTGCCGCGCGAGACCGAGCTCGTGGTGGTCAACACCCTGCGGCTGGTCGAGGCGCGCACGGCGATCGTGTTCTGCAACACCCGCAACGCCGTGCGCCACCTCCAGGCGGTGCTCACCGAGCGCGGCTTCACCGCGGTGGCGCTCTCCGGCGAACTCGGCCAGGGCGAGCGCAACGCCGCCCTGCAGGCCTTGCGCGACGGGCGCGCCCGCGTCTGCGTGGCGACGGACGTCGCGGCCCGCGGCATCGACCTGCCGGGCCTCGGCCTCGTCATCCATGCCGAGCTGCCGCACGATGCCGAGGTGCTCCAGCACCGCTCGGGCCGCACCGGCCGCGCGGGGCAGAAGGGCATCAGCGTCCTCCTCGTGCCGCCCTCCCGCCGCCGCAAGGCCGAGGAGTTGATGGCGCGCGCCGGCGTGGTGCCGATCTGGTCCGGCCCGCCGCCGGCCGACGAGATCCGCGCCCTCGATCAGGAGCGGCTGCTCACCGACCCGCTCCTCACCGACGAGACGAGCGAGGAGGACCGGGCGATGGCGCAGGCGCTCCTGGAGCGTCGGTCGGCGGAGGATCTTGCTGCCGCCCTGGTGCGCGCCTACCGGGCGCGCCTCCCCGCCCCCGAGGAGGTCACCGATCCGGGCTTCCCCACCGGCCGGTCCGCACCGGCGACGGCGCGCCGGGACGGTCCGCGCCCGCCGCTCGGCCCGAGCGTGTGGTTCCGCCTCAATGTCGGCCGGCGCGACAACGCCGATCCGCGCCGCCTGCTGCCGATGCTGTGCCGCCGGGGCGGGGTGACGCGCGACGAGATCGGGGCGATCCGCATCTTCGAGCGCGAGACGAAGTTCGAGATCCGCGGCGGCGCCGCGGAGCGCTTCGTCGACAGCTTCGGCCGCACCGGCTCCGCCGACCTCCAGATCGAGGCCCTCGACGCGGTCCCAGACCTGCCCCGCCGCCCCAGCAAGCGCCGGGGCTGAGGCCCGCTTCTTCGGCGGCTTCAAAAACCGCCAAGAAGCCTCAAGAGAGGCTGGACAGCCGGCCTCTCCCTGACTATACCCCCGCCATCGCCGCTGCAGCGCAGCCCGGCGAGCCCAGGTAGCTCAGTTGGTAGAGCATGCGACTGAAAATCGCAGTGTCGGTGGTTCGATTCCGCCCCTGGGCACCACTTATCCTTCAATAACTTAAGTGGTGCTTCTTAGCCTGATCTCTCAGGCTCGTTACCGTGGACGCTACCGCGGCTCGTTTCTCATCCGTGCTGGCTCCCGCTCACGCGCCCGATCGGCCAAGGGCATGAGCACAACATCTGAGTACGGCGCCTCTCCCACCGTCCTCGAATGGTCCCGCGGGCTCGCCAGCCTGTCGCGGGGCCGGGTGCCGCGTCCCGGCTTCCGGCCGGAGGACTGGGTGGAGACGCTCTCGAACTGTCGCCCTCTTCGCGGGGGCGCGGATTGAAACCCGAATTCGCTGGTCACACTCCCTTTCGGAGGCGGTCGCCCTCTCACGAGGGCGCGGATCAAGCTGGGTGGGGCCGCAAGCCTCATCCGGCTTTTTCGTTGGATCGGACGCCCTGAAACAACACAACGCTTCCAGGGCGACGATGAGATGGATTAAACGGGATCGACATACGTAACATATGTCAAAGGGTTTTGCCTTTTCGATAGCCCCATTACGGACTTCATTGATGCAGTTTCGTCACATCTCGCCTCATTGATGGTGGTATGCTCATGTAGCATTTGGCCACGAGGGAGGAGATAACGATGGCTGCCGGCGTCATGAATGACGACATCGTTAACGCTACTGAGATTTTGTCTCCAACCAGCTCTCAGAACACGTCAAATGCAGGCACGGCACCCGGCGAAGATATCGTAGCAGACACGGCCGCGGATGTCAGCAATACGGTATGGTTCAAATATACAGCCGCCACCACTGGGCCGGTCGAGATCAATTCGCTCGGCTCGAATTTCGATACGACGCTTCAGGCATATGCTCTCACTGACCCCTCTGCGCCGGTTTCATACGCAAATCTCACTCAACTCGATGAGAACGATGATGTCAGTCCAGATGCCGGGGCTGCCGCCAGGACATCGGTAATCAGATTTGATGCTGTTGCCGGTCAAACGTACTACATCCAGGCTGGCGGCACTTCGTCAGGAGGCTTATCACCGAGCGGTGATCTAGTTATCAACGCGTCTCCCGTTTGTTTCGTCAGCGGAACGCATATCAAGACAGCGCGTGGTGAAATAGCGGTCGAGCACCTTCAAGTAGGTGATCTCGCGGTAACGGCCTCTGGTGAGCACCGCTCCATCCGCTGGATCGGTCACCGGAAACTGAATTGCCGCAGACATCCCAAGCCGCACGAAGTGCACCCCGTCCGCATCCTCAAGAACGCATTCGGCCTCGGCAAGCCCGAGCGGGATCTCTTCGTCTCGCCCGGTCACGCCGTCTGTCTGGACCTGCTCGGCGAGGTGCTGATCCCCGCCTCTTCCGTCGTCAACGGCGCTACCATCGCCCAGGTGGAGGTCGACGAGGTCACCTACTGGCACGTCGAACTCGACGGCCACGACATCCTCATCGCCGACGGCCTTCCCGCTGAGAGCTACCTCGAGATGGGCAATCGAGCGTTCTTCGCAGCAGCGAACGGCGACGCAGCCGCCGCTCCTGATACCCCTGTTCCCACTCACGCGGACTTCTGCCGCCCCTTCCTCTGCAACGGCAAGGTCGTCGAGGCCGCGCGTGAGAGGCTGAGAGCCCGGGCGATCGATATGGGCTGGTCGCTCAAGCCTGATCGCTTCGCTGGGCTTCACATTGTGGCTGACGGTCAGGTTGTTCAGCCGACCCTTAATGGTCATGTCGCGCGCTTCTTGCTGCCCGCAGGCTGCGAGGATGTTCGCCTGATTTCCGGAGCGAGTGTACCGGCTCAGGTCGATGACAGCGGCGACGGGCGCCAGCTTGGTGTCGATCTGCAACGGGTTACGATCAACGACGGATTGTCTGTGCAGCGAGACATCGACCTCGGCGACGCACGCCTGCGAGACGGGTTCTACGACTTGGAGGGCAAGGACGCTGATCAGCACCGTTGGACGAATGGGCGGGCAGTTCTCCCTCGCACGCTGTGGGAGGACTGTCAGGGCGAGTTCTTCCTGCGCCTGGAGCTTGGTGGTGGCAGCTTGTTGCGCTGGCAGGAGCCACCCAGCGGATCAGCCGCAAACAGCGGAGAGCCAGCCGCGTCCGATCCGCGTCTTAGACTAGTCGCCGTTGCGGCGTGAGCGCCTACAGCCTGAAATGACAAAGCCTGCCCGGCAGGTCACCGGGCAGGCTCGGATTTCGCGGAGTATGGGGCTCAACGATGGCTGATCAGACCGATAACGCTGTGCCACATCGACACCGAACTCCCGGATGGGGACGCCAATCGCCCAAGTGAAGCGGGATGCGCAGCATCGATGCCAAAAGCAGATGCATGAGCATGGTCGCGGCATGCAAGCCCATCTCAAGGGTGCATATCGTCGTCAGATCGCGGCTGCATTCGGGCCCGCTGCCGGGCGGCAGGGGTAGGTCAGGCCGCCCCGGGGCGCTGTTTGGGGTGCTCGTCGGGCTTGTCCGGGGCCGAGCTGCTTTCGGTTGCCCCGGCGCTGCGCAGGGCCGCGATGGCCTCGTCGATCGGGACCGAGCCGTCGCTCTCCTCCGGATCCGGGTCGCGCAGCCAAGCGAGGACCAGGCAGGCGACGACCGCCGCGAGGCTGCCGCCGACCGGGGCCGCCAAGATGGCAAGGAGCCATCCCTGCGTGTGAAGCAGCACAATGGCTGCGGCACCGCCACTCAGAGCTGCTGCAATCACGAAGAACATCCGCCCTCCGCAAATGCGATCGATGATTCGTGAGGCGCCTCGACTCTCGTTACACGATCCTCGATCTCACCCTGGCCTGACGCGAATCGGCCCCGGAGGACAAACTCGGGTCCCGCGGCCCTCCCCGGCTCCTCCTGCGAGGCTCGCTCATCCTCCACCTCGGGTCGAGGACCGGAATGCGATGATGTGGTTCAGAAGCAGGTCACGGCAAGTCGAGCAGGCTCTACGTCATCAACCCGCAGGGTCATCATCGGTTTCCGGCACCACGAGGCCCACGTGCCCTGTGATACGGTTTCCGGAAGATCACTTTCGGAAACCGTATCACGAGCCCGCGCGGCGCCTGAGCGAGGCCGGTTTCCGCATCGCGAAGCGATCATCCGGAAACCGTATGACCTCGCCGGTCGGCGTGCAGGGGCGAACCTGAGCGTGGCGAGCATCGCGGCGCCGAGACCGGCCGGGTCCATCGTCGGGCCTGACCGGACACCAAGCCGATACCAGCCCTTCAAACCTCGGAAACGCGTCGGGTCTACCGCTCTCCCGTCCCGGGGGAGGACAAGGAGCACATCTGCCATGAAGCGCATGATCGCCGGCATCATCGTCACCGCCGCCCTGGCAACGAGCAGCGCGAGCTTGGCCCAGACGCCTCCGGGCGCCCCTCCCGGCCCGCCTCCGCCGCCGTCCGCCAGCGACGGCGGGCGGCCCGAGGGCCCGCGCCGCGGCCCGCCCGATGGCGAGCGCGAGGGCGGCTGGCGTCCCCACCCGATGATGGGTGCCATGATGAAGGGCGGCCACCTGCGCTTCCGTCGCGGGGAGACCGGCATCGACTTCAAATGCGCCGCGGACGACAGCACGAAGGCCTGCGTCGATGCCCTGATGCCCCTGGTGGACAAGCTGCTTCAGGGGCGCTGAGAGCGCCGGAGAGGCGCGCCCGCCCCCGGGGCCGGGCGCGCTCAGGGCGCGAAGCCCGCGGGCCGGAGGCGTCTCCGGGCCCCGCGGGCGGGGCGGCCTCTGCGCCGCCGTGTCATACGGTTTCCGGATGATCGCTTCGCGATCCGGAAACCGGCCTCGCTCAGGCGCCGCGCGGGCTCGTGATACGGTTTCCGAAAGTGATCTTTCGGAAACCGTATTAGGCCGGATCGAAGCGGATCGGCTGCGCGCCCTTGTAGAGCGTCATCCGGCCGAGGTCGTAGACGTGCTCGATACCGGTGGTGATGGTGAGGAAGTGGTTGCCGGCGAGCTGCCCGACCTTGCTGGCGAAGTGCACCCCGCCATAGGCGAGCAGGATCTCGGTCTCGCTGATCCCGCCCGGATACAGGATCATCTGCCCCGGCGCCGGATAGCTGGTGTGGTTCTCGTAGCCGACGCCGAAATCGAGCTCGCCGAGGGGCATCCACACGCCCTCGCCGCTCCAGCGCACATGCACGATCTCGCTCACGAAGGGCAGCGCCTTGATGAAGGCCGCGCAGGTCTGGGGGGCCTTCTCCAGTTCGAGCCGGCCGACGAGGTCGTAGGGACCGGCCTTGATCTTGAGTTCCTGCACGAGCGATCTCCTTGGGTGCGGGGGTGAAACGACGCCGCGTCAGGCCGGGTGCCGGACGAGAGCAGGATCCGCGCCAGCCTGCATCGCCCCGATCTCGGGCACGGGCCGGATCTCCTCGGGCACGGCGCAGAGCCGGTGGCGGCGCATGAGCCGGCCGAGGCGCGGTGAGGCGGTGGCGACCGCGAGCGGCACGGCGACGAGCGGCCCGAGGAGGAGCGGCCCCAGCCAGGGCAGGATCCCGGGGGCGACGAGGGCGAGGGCGCCGCTCACGGCGACGCCGAACAGGGTCACGTCCGGCAGGGCCCGGAGGGCGGCGGCGACGGACACGCCCGCCGCGTCCCGCTGCTGCCCGGCCCAGGCCACCCGGCGGCCGACGAGGAGCCCGGCCATGACGAGGCTGAGCCGCACGGTGGCGATCCCGTAGAGCAGGAACGAGAACACCGTCTCGGCCGCGATGCCGGCGAGGATGCGCCGGACCCCGCCATGGGCGCGGGGGGCGCGCCGCAGCAGATCGGCGTAGCCGGCATATTTCGGCGCGAGCGAGAAGGCGAGCCAGCCGCCATAGAGCGCCGCGGCGAGCCCCACCGGCGTCTCCGCCGGAAGGTCGAGGAGGCGGAGCGGCAGGACGAGCAGCGCCAGGGCGGTCGCGGGGGCGCCGAGGAACATCAGGATCGCCCAGACGAGCTGGAAGCGGCTGACCGGAAGCAGGCCGGGCAGGCGCAGCAGGCGGACATATTGCAGGTTGCCGTGGCACCAGCGGGCGTCGCGGGTGAGGTGTTCGAGGAGGGTCGGCGGGTTCTCCTCGTAGCTGCCGCCCTCGATGGGCAGCACCCGCACCTCGTAGCCGGCCCGGCGCATCAGCACCGCCTCGACCTGATCGTGCGACAGGATCGGGCCGCCGAACCGTCCCGGGGCGAGCCCCGGCAGCCGGCAATGCTCCGCGAAGGGCGCGATGCGCACGAGCGCGTTGTGGCCCCAGAACGGGCCGCAATCCCCCGTCCACCATGCCATGGCGAGGGTGTAGGGCCGCATGCCGTGGCGCATGCCGAACTGGAACAGCCGCGCGAAGGGGCTCGCGGCCGGGGCGCCGACCACGAGCCCTTGCAGGATGCCGATGCGCGGATGGGCCTCGGCGATGCGCACGAGCCGCAGGATCGCCTCGCCGGTCATCAGGCTGTCCGCATCGAGCGGCAGCATGAAGTCCTCGTCCGCGCGGGCGCAGAAATCCTGAAGGTTGCCGGCCTTGAAGCCCGTATTCGCCGCCCGGCGCCGGTAATGCAGCCGCGCGGCCCGGACGGGGTCGAGGCCGGCGCGCCACGCGGCGAAGGCCGCCTCCTCGCGGGCGATCAGCGCCGGCCGGTCGGTGTCGCTGAGGATGTGGAGGCTGAACCCCGCGCCGTGGCCCGTGCGCTCCAGGCTCTCCTGCACGAGGCGCAGCCGCGCCAAGGCCCGCTCCGGCTCCTCGTTGCGCAGGGTCATCACGACGGCGGTGCGCAGGCGCGGCGGATCGGTCCGGTCCCCCGCCGCCGCGAAGGGAGCGGCCGCGGCGAGGCCCCGCGGCCCCGCGCACAGCAGCCACAGGCCGATCACCGCGTTCCAGAAGCCGAGGACGGTCCAGGGCAGGGCGATACAGCAGCAGGCGAACAGGATGCCGTCGATCGCGTCCCAGCCGCCCGCGCCGAGCACGCGGGCGAGGCCGGCGGCGAAGCCCGCGAGCGTCGCGAGGCAGAGCGCCAGCAGCGCCCGGCGGCGGCGGCGCAGGACCGCGACGGGTTGCAGGCCCGCCGGTGTCGTGAGAGGAGCAGGCACGGCCGCGCCATCGCCGGCCGGCACCGGAGAATCAGCGTGCGGCATCGCTCGGGATCCGGCGGCGCGGACGAGGCGGACGGGACGGCATCCGCGCTGTGGTACACGGCGCCCGGCCGGGCGGAGTTGCGACGCCAGACATTGCTCCCTCTTCGCCCCGGCGAGGTCCGGGTCCGCACCCTGTGGAGTGCGCTCAGCCGCGGCACCGAGCGCCTCGTCTTCGAGGGACGGGTGCCGGAGCCGATCCGCGAGCGGATGCGCGCCCCCGCCCAAGAGGGCGATTTCCCGTTTCCGGTCAAGTATGGCTACTGCGCGGTCGGGCGCATCGCGGGGGACGGAAAGCTGGTCTTCGCCCTGCACCCGCACGAGGAGGCCTTCGCGGCTTTGCCGGAGGCGCTGTGTCCCCTGCCCGCTGGCGTGCCGCCGCGGCGCGCCGTGCTGGCCGCCAACATGGAGACGGCCCTCAACGGGATCTGGGATTCGGGAGCCGGACCGGGCGACCGGATCGCGGTGGTCGGCGGCGGCGTGGTCGGCCTGCTCGCGGCCTATCTCGCCGCAGGCCTGCCCGGGGCCGAGGTCTGCCTGATCGATCCCGACGAGGCCCGCGCCGCGCCGGCCGCCGCGCTCGGCGTGCCGTTCCGCAACCGACCCGGGGCGGAGGGGGCGTCGGACGTCGTCATCCACGCGAGCGGCAGCGCCGAAGGGCTGGCGTCGGCGCTCGCGCTCGCGGGCGAGGAGGCGCGCGTGGTCGAGCTGAGCTGGCACGGCAGCGGCCCCGTGCCGGTGCCGCTCGGGGGCGCCTTCCACCCGCGCCGCCTGCATCTGGTGTCGAGCCAGGTGGGGCAGTTGCCGCCCGAGCGACGCCCGCGCTGGAGCCACCGCCGCCGCCTGCTCAAGGCCCTCGACCTCCTGCGCGATCCCCGCCTCGACGCCCTGATCACCGAGGAGATCGCCTTCGCGGATCTCCCGGCCGCCCTGCCGCGCCTGCTCGGCCGCGGCGCGCCCGGCCTCTGCACCGCCATCCGCTACGCCCCTGAGGAGCCCTGATGTACGCCGTCGAAGTCCGCGACCACGTGATGATCGCCCACAGCTTCCGGGGCGACCTGTTCGGCCCCGCCCAGGCGCTGCACGGCGCGACCTTCGTGGTGGACGTGGCGTTCTTCCGCGAGACGCTGACGCCGGACGGGGTCGTGGTCGATATCGGGCGGGCCACCGAGGCGCTCGAGCGCATCCTGGCGCCGCTCAACTACCGCAACCTCGACACGGTGCCGGACTTCGCGGGCCGCAACACCACCACCGAGTTCCTGTGCGGCCACATCCACCGGGCGATGGCGGAGGCCGTGCGGGCGGGCGATCTCGGGCCGGGCGGCGAGGGCGTGTCGCGCCTGCGCGTCACCCTGCACGAATCGCACGTGGCCCGCGCGTGGTTCGAGGGACCGCTCGCCCCGTGACCGATGCCGTCTTCGCGATCCCCGGCGATCTCGCCACCCCGACCGGCGGCTACGCCTATGCCCGCCACGTGCTCGCGGAATGGTCGGCCGGGCCGCTGCGGGTGACGCATCTGCCCCTGCCCGGCTCCTTCCCGGAGCCCTCGGCGGAGGATCTGGCGGTGACGGAGGCCGCCTTCGCGCGGCTGCCCGCCGGGGCCGCGCTCCTGGTGGACGGACTCGCCTACGGCGCCCTCCCCGCCCCGGTGATCCGGGCGGCGGGGGAGCGGCCGCTCGTCGCCCTGGTGCATCATCCGCTCGGCCTCGAGGCCGGCCTCGCCCCGGCACGGGCCGAAGCCCTCGTGGCGAGCGAGCGCGCCGCCCTCGCCCTGGCGCATCGCATCGTCGCGACGAGCCCCTTCACCCGCGCGCTCCTGATGCGGGACTTCGGCGTGGCGGCGCAGGCGATCGTGGTGGCGGAGCCCGGCACGGCGCCCGCCGCGCGGGTGCCCGTCCGGACCACCGGGACCGTGTCCCTGCTCTCGGTCGGCACGGTGATCCCGCGCAAGGCCCATCACCTGCTGGTGGAGGCCCTCGCCGGCCTCGGCAACCTCGACTGGCGCCTGACCATCGCGGGCGCCCTCGACCGCGACCCGGCCTGCGCCGCGGCGTTGCGGCGGACCGTGGCCGAGCGGGCGCTCGGCGAGCGCGTGCGGCTCATCGGGGCGGTGACGCGCGCGGAACTGGATCGGCTCTACACGGAGACGGACGTCCTCGTCTCGGCCTCGCTCTTCGAGGGCTACGGCATGGCGCTGACCGAGGGCTTGGCCCGGGGCCTGCCCCTCGTGGCGAGCACGGGTGGTGCTGCGGCCGACACGGTGCCGGATGCCGCCGCCGCCAAGGTGCCGCCGGGGGATGTCGGCGCCCTGCGGACGGCGCTGCACCCGCTCATCGCCGATCCGCGGGCGCGCCGCGCCGCGGCGGACGCGTCCTGGGCGGCAGGCCGGCGCCTGCCGCGCTGGGCCGACACCGCGCAGACCATCGCGCGCTGCCTGCGGGAGGCGCGCCCGTGACGGGATTTAGCGCCGCCTGGCTCGCCCTGCGCGAGCCGGCCGACCACGCCGCGCGCGACCCCGGCCTGATGGCCGCCCTCGGCCGCGCCCTCGCGGAGCGGCCCGGGCCGCTCCGCGTGGTCGATCTCGGCTGCGGCACGGGCTCGAACCTGCGCGCCCTCGCCCCGCACCTGCCGGCGGAGCAGCATTGGTGCCTCGTCGATCACGACCCGGCGCTCCTCACCGCCGCCCGCGCGGCCCTCGCGGACTGGGCCGACCACGCGGCCGGAGACGGGGACGATCTGGTCCTGCGGCGGGACGGGCGCGTGCTGCGGGTGCGGTGCCGGGTGCACGACCTCGCCGCCGGCCTGCCCCTGGATCCGGCCGCTCTGCCGGATCTCGTCACGGCGGCGGCCCTGTTCGATCTCGTCTCGGAAGACTGGATCGCGGCGGCCTCGCGGGCGGTGGCGGCGGCCGGCGCGGCCTTCTACACCGCACTGACCTATGACGGCCGCGAGGCCTGGACGCCGCCGCATCCGGCCGATGCGGCGCTCCAGGCCGCCTTCCTCGCGCATCAGGCCCGCGACAAGGGCTTCGGCCCGGCCGCGGGACCGCGGGCGACCGACATCCTGGACCGCGCCTTCGCCCGGTCGGGCTACGCGACCACGCGGGCGGAGAGCCCCTGGCGGATCGTTGCCGGTCCCCTCCTCGACGCGCTGGCGGAGGGCAAGGCGGCCGCCGTTCGCGCGACGGGGCTCGCCCCGGAGGGACAGGTGGAGGCATGGCGGACGGCGCGCGCGGCCCCGGGCTGCGCCGCGGTGATCGGGCATGCCGATCTCCTCGCCCTACCGCGGGATGATACGGTTTCCGGACGATCACTTTCGGAAACCGTATCACGAGCCCGCGCGGCGCCTCAGCGAGGCCGGTTTCCGCATCGCGAAGCGATCATCCGGAAACCGTATGAGAGGGCGCGGTCGTCCCACAGCGGGCCGTGAGCCACAGCTCTTCAGGAAGCTTCACGCATCATTGTCGTCGTTGGCCTCTGCCGACCCACGAACGGACCCGAGACCCGGGTGACGGGACGGGTTCCGGTCAGCCGATCCCGCGCCGTCACGCCCCCTCCGACCGACGCCAGCCCCGCATTCCCCTCTCGCCGTGGCCGGCGGGCCGGGCCATGATCGCGGCGGATCGACCCAGCGTGGCGGTTGGACGAAATCTTGCGTCGGCCTGAGCACCGACGCGGATCGGGAGACGGGATGGACCTCGACACGATCACGGCCGTGCTGACGCCCCGCAGCCGGGAGGATCTGGCCGCGTGGCGGGAGGGGGACGCGTGGCTCGCGGGCGGGACTTGGCTGTTTTCCGAGCCGCAGCCCGGACTCGCCCGGCTTCAGGACCTCTCGCGCCTCGGCTGGGCACCCGTCGAGATCGACGCGGACGGCCTGCGGATCGCCGCCACCTGCACCATCGCGCAGCTCGACCGGGTCGAGTGTCCGGCCGGCTGGACCGCGGCGCCGCTGATCGGCCAGTGCTGCCGGGCACTCCTCGGCTCCTTCAAGATCTGGAACACGGCGACGGTGGGCGGCAACCTGTGCATGGCGCTCCCCGCCGGCCCGCTGATCGCGCTCGCCGCCGCCCTCGACGGGACTTGCCTGATCTGGCGGCAGGACGGCGGCGAGCGGCGGCTGCCGGTGATCGATTTCGTGCGCGGGCCGCAGGAGACGGCGCTGGCGCCCGGCGAGGTGCTGCGCCGGATCGACCTGCCGGCAGCGGCCCTGCGGCGGCGCCCGGCCTTTCGGCGCATCTCGCTCAGCCCCAACGGCCGCTCGGGCGCGCTCCTGATCGGCACGCGCGATCCCGACGGGAGCGCCGCGCTCACCGTGACGGCCGCGACCCGCCGGCCGGTGCGGCTCGCCTGGCCCACCCTGCCGGACGCCGCCACGCTCGCGGCACGGCTCGCGGCGGCGATCCCGAACGACCTCTACTACGACGACGTCCACGGCGCGCCCGACTGGCGCCGCCACGTGACCCACCTCCTCGCCGAGGAGATCCGGCGCGCCCTCGACGGAGACCCGGGCCCATGATCCTCACGGTGAACGGGCTCGACCAGAGCGCGGAGCCCCGCCCCGGCCAGTGCCTGCGCACGCTCCTGCGCGACCTCGGCTGGTTCGGCGTGAAGAAGGGCTGCGACGCGGGCGATTGCGGCGCCTGCACGATCCATCTCGACGGCGAGCCGGTCCATAGCTGCCTGGTGCCGGCCGTCCGGGCCGAAGGGCGCAGCGTGACGACGATCGAGGGGCTGTCGGGCCCCTGCCGGCCCGGCGCGGAGGTGCCGGCCGATCTCCATCCGGTGCAGGAGGCCTTCCTGGCCGCCCAGGGCTACCAATGCGGCTTCTGCACCCCCGGCATGGTGATGACCGCCGCGGCCCTCGACCAGGGCCAGAAGCAGGATCTCGGCGCGGCGCTCAAGGGCAATCTCTGCCGCTGCACCGGCTACCGGGCGATCGCGGACGCCATCGCGGGCGTGGCAGAAGCCGAGACGCCGGAGGGCGATCCGTGCGGCCGCAGCCTCCCCGCCCCGGCCGGCCCGGCCGTGGTGAGCGGGCGCGCCCGCTACACCTTCGACCTGCCGCTCGCGGGCGTGCTGCACCTCCGGGTGCTGCGCTCGTCCCACGCCCATGCGGAGATCCGCGGCATCGACCGCAGCGCCGCCCTTGCGGTGCCGGGTGTGGTCGCGATCCTCACGCACGAGGACGTGCCGCGGACGCGCTTCTCCACCGGGCGCCATCAGGACCCGCGGGACGACGCGCCCGACACCCGGATGCTCGACCGCGTGGTGCGCTTCGTCGGCCAGCGCGTGGCGGCCGTGGTCGCCGAGAGCGAGGCGGCGGCCGAGGCGGGGATCCGCGCCCTCGCGGTGGATTACGCGCTGCGCCCCGCCCTCCTCGATCCCGAGCGGGCCCTCGACGGGGATGCCCCCCTCGTCCATGACGGGCGCGACCGGCCCGGCGAGGACGCGCCGCCGCTCCACGCCCATCCCAACCTCGCGGCCGAGGTGCATGGCTGCATCGGCGACGCCACGGCCGGCTTCGCCGAGGCCGACCATGTGGTCGAGGGCACCTACCGCTCGCAGCGGATCCAGCACGCCCATCTGGAGACCCACGGCGCCGCCGGCTGGCTCGACGCGGATGGCCGGCTCGTCATCCGCACCAGCTCGCAGGTGCCCTTCCTCACGCGCGACGCCCTCGCCGCCCTGCTCGGGCTCGACCGCGAGCGCGTGCAGGTGGTCTGCGGACGGGTCGGCGGCGGCTTCGGCGGCAAGCAGGAGATGCTCACCGAGGATCTGGTCGCCCTCGCGGTGCTGCGCCTCGGGCGGCCGGTGAAGTGGGAGTTCACCCGTAGCGAGCAGTTCGTCGGCGCCACCACCCGCCACCCGATGCGGGTGCGGGTGAAGCTCGGCGCGCGGCGCGACGGCACCCTGACGGCGATCGCCCTCGACGTGCTGTCCGAGACCGGCGCCTATGCCAACCACGCGGGCGGCGTGCTGCATCACGGCTGCAACGAGGTGATCAGCGCCTATCGCTGCCCGAACAAGCGCGTCGACGGCTACGCCGTCTACACGCACACCCTGCCGGCGGGCGCCTTCCGCGGCTACGGCCTCAGCCAGACGATCTTCGCGCTCGAATCGGCCCTGGACGATCTCGCCCGGGACTGCGGCATCGACCCTTACGAGATGCGCCGCCGCAACGCCGTGCGGCCGGGCGACCCGCTCGTCTCCACCAGCCTGGAGCCGCACGACGTGCAGTACGGCTCCTACGGGCTCGACCAGTGCCTCGCGCTCGCGGAGGCCGCCATGCGGGAGCCGGGCGGCGCGCCGCCGCCGGGGCCGGATTGGCGCGTCGGCGAGGGCATGGCGATGGCGATGATCGACACGATCCCGCCCCGCGGCCATTTCGCCGATGCGCGGGCGAGCCTGGATGCGGAGGGACGCTACGCCCTCGCGGTCGGCACCGCGGAGTTCGGCAACGGCACCACCACGGTGCACGGCCAGATCGCGGCCTCCGTGCTCGGCACCGCGCCCGGCCGCATCGCCATCCGGCAAGCGGATACCGACGCGGTGCCCCACGACACCGGCGCCTATGGCAGCACCGGCACGGTGGTGGCGGGGCAGGCGGTGCTGCGCGCCGCGCAAGCCCTCGCGGACGCGATCCGGACGGCCGCCGCCGCCCGCACCGGCAGCGATCCGGCCGCCTGCCGGCTCGCGGACGGGGCGGTGGAGACGCCGGCGGGCCCGGTGCCGCTCGCCGATCTCGGGCCCCTCTCCGGACAGGGCCGCGCGGACGGCACGCCGCGCTCGGTCGCCTTCAACGTCCAGGCCTTCCGGGTGGCGGTGCGGCCGGAGACCGGCGAGGTCCGGATCCTGCGCAGCGTCCACGCGGCGGATGCGGGCCGGGTGATCAACCCGATGCAGTGCCGCGGACAGATCGAGGGCGGCGTCGCCCAGGCGCTCGGCGCGGCGCTCTACGAGGCTCTGCGCCTCGACGAGGCCGGCCGGGTCGTCACCCCGACCTTCCGGACCTACCACATCCCGGCCTTCGCCGACCTGCCCCGCACCACGGTGCTGTTCGCCGACACGCACGACCGGATCGGCCCGCTCGGCGCGAAATCAATGAGCGAGAGCCCCTACAACCCGGTGGTGCCGGCGCTCGCCAACGCGATCCGGGCGGCGACGGGCGCGCGGCTCACCGAGACGCCCTTCGCGCCGGACCGGATCTACCGCGCCGTGATGGCGGCGAGCCAGACCTCCCACCAAGCCGAGAGACTCCCCGATGGACATGAAGCGTGACGCCGCGGCTCATCCGGACGGCCTGCTGGAGCGGCTCTTCGCGCTGAAGGCGCACGGCACCACCGTGCGCACGGAGCTGCTCGCCGGCCTCACCACCTTCCTGACGATGGCCTACATCGTCTTCATCAACCCGAGCATCCTGGCCGATGCCGGGATGCCCAAGGGGGCGGTGTTCGTGGCGACCTGCCTCGTCGCGGCCATCGGCTCGCTGATCATGGCCTTCCTCGCCAATTACCCGATCGCGATGGCGCCCGGCATGGGGCTCAACGCCTATTTCGCCTACGTGGTCGTGCTCCAGATGGGCTACACGTGGCAGGCCGCTTTGGGCGCGGTGTTCATCTCGGGCGTGTGCTTCCTGATCGTCACGCTCACGGGCCTGCGCAGCCTCATCGTCGAGGGCATCCCGCGCTCGATGCGGATCGCCATCACGGTGGGCATCGGGCTGTTCCTGGCGATCATCGCGCTGAAGAACGCGGGCGTGGTGGCGGCGAGCCCCGCCACCTTCGTGACGCTGGGCGACCTGCACAAGCCGAGCACGGTGCTGGCGGTGCTCGGCTTCATCCTGGTGGCGGTGCTGTCGGTGCGCAAGGTGAAGGGGGCGCTGCTCGCCAGCATCCTCAGCGTCACGGTGCTGAGCTTCCTCGTCGCGGGCAACGGCTTCCAGGGCGTGGTGTCGATGCCGCCCTCGATCGCCCCGACCCTGTTCGCCCTCGATCTGTCGGGCGCCCTCTCGGCGGGACTGCTCAACGTGGTGCTGGTGCTGTTCCTGGTCGAGCTGTTCGACGCCACCGGCACGCTGATGGGCGTGGCGAGCCGGGCGGGCCTCCTCGTCGACGGCAAGATGACCCGGCTCAACCGGGCCCTGATGGCCGATAGCGGCGCGATCTTCATCGGCTCGCTTCTCGGCACGTCGAGCACCACCGCCTATCTGGAGAGCGCGTCCGGCGTCGAGGAGGGCGGCCGCACGGGGCTCACCGCCGTGACCGTGGCGGTGTTGTTCCTCGCCTGCCTGTTCTTCGCGCCGCTCGCCGGCTCGGTGCCGCCCTACGCCACCGCGCCGGCCCTGTTCTACGTCGCCTGCCTGATGCTCCACGACCTCGTGGGCCTCGACTGGGACGACCTGACGGAGGTGATCCCGGCCTGCGTCACGGCGCTGCTGATGCCCTTCACCTACTCGATCGCCAACGGCGTCGCCTTCGGCTTCATCACCTACGCGGCGCTGAAGCTCCTCACCGGCCGGGCGCGGGACGTGAAGCCGATCGTCTGGGTGATCGCGGCCCTGTTCCTGTTCAAGTTCGTGGAATCAGGCGGGGCGCATTAGAGCCTTGTCCGACGAAGTGGATCCCGGTTCGTCGCAGGAAAGGCGGTGACATCAAAGACCTGGAGCAGCACCCGCTTGCAACGTGATCGGCCGCCGCTCCAGGCGCGGACCGTCCGCGAAGCCGACGCAGATGTCGCGGGCGAACCGAACCAGTCACCGAAGGTTACTCCTCCAAGCGGACCGTGCCCGCCGGGTCCGGGATCGAGGAGCGAGTATGCCCAGGGAAGAGAATGTGGCCCATTATGACGGCCCGTCCGGCGGCTGGGGCTCGGTGCGCGGCATCGCGCGGATCTTCGGCAAGGAATGGTCGACGCCCCTCGCCACCGAGACGCTGTTCCGCCAGAACAAGCCCAAGGGCTTCATGTGCGTCTCGTGCTCGTGGGCCAAGCCGGCCAACCACCACCCCTTCGAGTTCTGCGAGAACGGCGCCAAGGCGACCCTCTGGGAGCTGACGAGCCGCCGCTGTACGCCCGACTTCTTCGCCAAGCACACCGTCACGGAGTTGCGCGGGTGGACGGATTACGATCTGGAGCAGCAGGGGCGCCTCACCCATCCGATGCGCTACGATCCGGCGACGGACACCTACGTTCCCTGCGACTGGGACGAGGCCTTCCGGGACATCGGCTCCGAACTGCGGCTGCTCGATCCGAAATCCGTCGTCTTCTACTCGTCGGGGCGCGCGAGCCTGGAGACGTCCTACCTCTACGCGCTGTTCGCACGGATGTACGGCAACAACAACCTGCCGGATTCGTCCAACATGTGCCACGAGACCACCTCCGTGGCGCTCAAGACGGTGATCGGCGCGAGCGTCGGCACGGTGGTGTTCGACGATCTGTCCAGTTGCGACGCGATGTTCTTCTTCGGCCAGAACACCGGCTCGAACTCGCCCCGCTTCCTGCACCCCTTGCAGGAGGCGGCCAGGCGCGGCGTGAAGATCGTCACCTTCAACCCGATCCGTGAGCGCGGCCTGGAGGTCTTCACCAACCCGCAGAGCCCGGTCGAGATGCTGACGGGCAAGGAGACCCGGATCAGCACGCAGTACCACCAAGTCCGCCCCGGTGGCGACATCGCGGTGCTGATGGGCCTGTGCAAGCACGTCTTCGCCGCCGACGACGCGGCGAAGACGCAGGGCAAGCGCGTGCTCGACGTCGATTTCATCGCGCAGCACACGACCGGCCTGGAGGCCTTCGAGGCCCAGGTCCGCGCCACGTCCTGGGAGGAGATCGAGATCCAGTCCGGGCTCAGGCGGCAGGACATCGAGGCCGCCGCCCAGGTCTATGTCGAGGCGGACCGGGTCTGCGCCTTCTACGGCATGGGCCTGACCCAGCACGTGCACGGCTTCGAGAACGTTGTCTGCCTGGTCAACCTGCTGCTGCTCAAGGGCAATATCGGCCGCGACGGCACCGGCATCTCGCCCGTGCGCGGGCACTCGAACGTGCAGGGCCAACGCACGGTCGGCATCTCCGAGAAGCCCGAACTCGTGCCCCTCGACAAGCTCGCCGCCCAGTTCGGCTTCGAACCGCCCCGCGACAAGGGCCTGAACACGGTGGAGACCTGCGAGGGCATCCTGTCGGGCCGGGTGAAGAGCTTCTTCGGGCTCGGCGGCAACTTCGTGCGCGCCATCCCCGAGCGCGGCCGGATGGAGAAGGCCTGGACGGCCATGCGCCTCACGGTGCAGGTCGCCACCAAGCTCAACCGCAGCCACCTCGTCAACGGCGAGGTGGCCTTCCTCCTTCCCTGCCGCGGCCGGACCGAAGAGGACAGGCAGGCGAGCGGTCCGCAGGCCGTCAGCATCGAGGATACGTTCAGCTGCATCTACGGCTCCCTGGGCCGTCGCGAGCCGGCCAGCGAGCATCTGAAGTCCGAGGTCGCCATCGTGGCCGGCATCGCCAAGGCGACGCTCCCGGCCAATCCGAAGGTCAGGTGGGACGAGTGGGTGGGCGACTACGCCCTGATCCGCGACCAGATCGCCGAGACCTATCCGGAGGAGTTCCACGGCTTCAACGAGCGCCTGTGGACGCCCGGCGGCTTCTACCGGGGCAACGCGGCGCGGGAGCGGATCTGGAAGACGCAGAGCGGCAAGGCGGAGTTCACGGCGCCGAAGACGATGAGCGCGACCGGCTTCAGCGACGTGCCGGGCCGGTATCGCCTGATGACGCTGCGCTCGAACGATCAGTTCAACACGACGATCTACGGCTACAGCGACCGCCTGCGCGGCATCGAGGGCACCCGGGACGTGCTGCTGATCAATCCCGACGAGATGAAGCGGGCGGACCTGCACGAGGGGCAGATCGTGTCCCTGGTGAGCGACGCGGAGGATGGCGTGGCGCGGGCGGTGTCCGGCCTGAAGGTCGTCCCCTTCTCGCTGCCGGACGGATGTCTCGGCGCCTATTATCCCGAGATGAACCCGCTCATCCCGATCTCGCACCATGATGAGCAGTCGAAGACGCCGGCCGCCAAGGCGGTCCCGGTTCGCATCATGGCGTCCGCCGAAACCGCTTCCGTCTAGAGCCTTGTCCGACGAAGGGGATCCCGGTTCGTCGCAGACGATGCGATAGCATCAAAGACCTGGAGCAGCGCCCGAGTGCACCGTGATCGGGCGCTGCTCCCGCGGACCGTCGCCGCAGGCGGTCGAGCATGGGGTAAGGCGACACGATGCGCGCGTGGATCGGGCTCGGTCTCAGTCTCGCCATCGCCGGGGCGGCCGGAGCCTGGATCCTGTCGGCACCGCGCCCGGCCTTCTCGGAGGATCAGGCCGCGAGCCTCGAAGGCGGGGATCCGGCCCGCGGGCGGCTCGTCTTCGCGGCGGGGGATTGCGCCTCCTGCCATGCCTCGCCGGGGCAGGCGGACCGGCTGCGCCTCGGCGGCGGGCAGGCCCTCGCCTCCCCCTTCGGCACCTTCCGGCCGCCGAACATCTCGCCGGACCCCGTGGACGGCATCGGGCGCTGGCGCGGCATCGACCTCGCGAACGCGCTCCTGTCGGGCGTCTCGCCGGGCGGGCAGCATTACTACCCGGCCCTGCCCTATCCGAGCTACGCGCGCATGGATGCGGCCGATCTGCGCGACCTGATGGCCTATCTGCGCAGCTTGCCGGCGGTGAGCGGACGGCCCCCGCCGCACGACCTGCCCTTCCCGTTCACGATCCGGCGCGGGATCGGGCTGTGGAAGCGGCTCTTCCTCGACCGTGCCCCGATCGTGCCCGACCCGTCGCGGAGCGAGGCCTGGAATCGCGGGCGCTACCTCGTCGAGGCCGTGGCGCATTGCGCGGAATGCCATTCGGGCCGCAACCTCGCCTACGCGGTGAAGGCGAGCCGGAAATTCGCCGGAGGGCCGAACCCGGAGGGGATCGGCTTCGCACCGAACCTCGCGCCGGAGGGCCGCGGGCGCTACTCGGAGGACGAACTCGTGCGCCTCCTCACCACCGGCGAGACGCGCGCCTTCCGCTTCGTCGGCGCCACCATGGCGGACGTGGTGACGAACACCGCGACGCTGCCCGAGAGCGACCGGCGCGCCATCGCGATCTACGTCACGTCGCTGCCGCCGCGGCCGACCGCGACGCCGTGAGCGCTCACTGCGCGTAGAGGTAGGCGGCCACGTCCCGGGCCTCGTCCGGCGTGATCCCGGTGACCGGCATGGCGGTGCGCGGCGCATGGGCGGGCGGGTCCACGATCCAGGCGACGAGGTTCGGGGCGGTGTTGCGCAGGACGCCGCCGAGATAGACGCGCTGGCGCAAGCCGTCGAGCGGGGCGGCGACCTTGCCGTCGGCGCCCGGGGCGCCCGGGATGGTGTGGCAGCCGCCGCACCCGTAGCGGGTAATGAGCGCGGGTGCCCGCGCCGGATCTCCCCCGGTGAGCGCCACCGCGATGGCGCGGGCTTCGCTCATCGACGCGTAGGCCGTCCAGCCGAGATAGAGGCCCGCGAGGATGAGGAGCGCGATGGTGCCGGCCGCGACGCCGAGCGGCACGGGCGGACGGTAGCGCAGGCCCGGCAGGGGATCGGCGGATCCGGGGGGCGGGACGGCCGGAGCCGGGCGTCGCGCGACGCCGCGGGCGAGGACACCGCCCGCCCCGAGGGCGAGGAGCGTCAGGACGAAGCCCACGCCGCTCAAGCAGCACCCGATCCCACTGCGATCGGGTGCTGCTTTCGGCCTTTGATTGTGCCGCATTGTCTGCGACGAACCGGGATCCCCTTCGTCGGACAAGGCTCTAGACCTGCGTGACCGCATCGCTCCCCTTCCAGGTCGCGCCGGAGCGCCGGATCCAATGCGCCGCGAAGGCGAGCGCGGCCGCCGCGTAGATGGTTCCGGCCGGAATCCACATGACGAGCCCGGCGAGCTGCTGGTCTTCGAGCGGGCTCAGGCCCCAGGCGCCCGCTCCCGCCGTCTGGCCCGGGTAGAGGAGGCGCGGCGAGAGCGCCAGGAGCGCCCCGAGCAGGCTCGTATGCAGCATGGTCAGCGCGAGGGTGCCGGTCGCCGCCCCGGGCCGGTCGCGGCGCACCAGCGACCACCAGAACAGCAGCGCGGTGACGAGGAAGGCGAGGTGCTGCGCCCGATGGAGCGCGAGGTTCAGGACCGCCGCGTCGAACAGCGCCGGCGCGTGCCAGGCCCAGATCGCCACCGCGTGGAGGAGGCTCGCGACGGCGGGCTGCGTGAGGACGGCCCAGGCCGCGCGCGGGAGCCGCGCCCGCACGGCCCGCGCGGTGGGCCGGCGCCCGGCCCGCGGCAGGGCCCACAGGAGGACCGGCCAGGGCCGCGCCAGCACGAGGAGCGGCGCGGCCACCGCCATGACGATCTCGTGCTCGATCATGTGGGCGGTGAACAGCCCCTCGCCCCAGCGGTGGAGCGGGGAGACGAGCGCCCCCGCGAGCGCCAGCCAGCCGAGCCCGAAGGCGGCGACGCGCCGACCGAGATGCTCCCGCCCGCGGCCGGCCCGCGCCCGCAGGCGGAGGGCGCCGGTCGCGTAGAGCGCGAGCGAGACCGCGAGCGGCACCGTCACCCAGGCATCGAGGGTCCAGGCGGAGCCGGCCGGTCCGCAGAGCGGCCCGAGGGGAGACGCGTCCGCCAGCCGGGCGCCGGTGGCGAGCGCGAGGGCGGTGCCCCCGGCGGCCGCCGGGAGAGCGAGCGCCCTCACCGCTCGCATCCCGAGAGCACCAGGGCGGCGAGGCCCTGGAGCGCGAGCGCGTAGGCGAAGACGAGACCCGCGAGCGCGGCGGCGCGGCCGACGAACGGGAAGGCGGCGGGATAGCCCGAAGGCTCGGCCCGGGGCGCGATGCCGGGCCGGGCGGCGCGCCAGGACAGCCAGGAGGCCGCGAGCGACAGGAGGGCCGCCGGGAAGGCGGCGAGCGCCGGCAGGCGCAGCGGCGCGCCGCAGGTCGCCTCGGGCAGGATCAGGCCGAGCTGCGTGGTCACGGCCCAGAGCACGGGGCCGACCACGAAGCCGGCGGGCGCCAGAAGGCCCGGCGGCGGCTGGCCCGCCCGCGCCGTCACAGCCGGGGCACCCAGTAGAGGCAGGCGTAGAGCGGCAGCCAGGTCAGCACGACGAAGGTCCAGTAGAGCGCATTGTCCTGAACGTCGCCGAAGCGGCGCTTGTTGCGACCGTGCCGCGAGAACATGATCGCGGCGAGCACCAGCGTGTCGGCGAGGTCGGTGATCAGGTGCGTGGTGTGCAGGCCGAGCATCACCCAGGTGATGGAGCCGTAGGCATTGGCGTCCCACCAGACGTGCAGGGCCGGGAACTCGTAGATCCGCACCACGAGCGGCGCGATGCCGAAGGCGGTCATGATCAGGATGCCGATGCGGACCTTGCGCAGGTCCTCCTGCCCGGCCCAGCGGTTGACGAGGGAGTTCGGCACCAGGCTCGCGAGCAGGATCCCGGTGAGCCAGGTGCCGGGGCCGAGATCCGGGAGCGGCGCCCCGAGGGGCCATTCCGGGGCGAGCCCGTAGAGATAGAGGTAGATCGCGACGACGAGCGCGAAGCCGGTCCCCTCCAGCAGCATGAAGCCGAGGGTGCCCCACCATGTCACGCTCGCCGAACCCATGCCGTGGAGCGGCAGGCGGGAGACGTCGAGGACCGCGCGCTCCTTCACGATTCGTCCTCCGGCGAGCCCTTGGGCCAGAACCAGCCGATCAGCGTGACCGCCACGGGACCCGACCCCCAGACCACCGCCCAGGGCGAGACGATCGACCCGATCAGCATCACGCTCGTGGCGATGGCGGCGAGGAGCGGCCAGATCGAGTCGCGCGGCGAGGCCTCGCGCGCCTCGGGCCGCGCGTCGCCGACCGACGAGACGATGAGTTCGCGCCGCTCGACCCGGAGGCCCGTGACCACGGGCAGGCCGTCGCGCTCCTGCCAGAGCGGGTTCGCCCCGGTCACGAAGGGGATCCGGGCGAAGTTGTAGGGCGGCGGCGGCGAGCTGGTGGCCCATTCGAGGGTGGGCGCGTCCCAGGGATTGTCGCCGGCGGGCTCGCCCCACCGGGCGCTGCGCAGGGCATCGACGACGAAGAGCAGGAAGCCGGCCGCCAGCATCACGGCGCTGAGGCTGACGAACAGGTTGGCGGCGCCCCAGCCCATCTCCGCCTGATAGGTGTAGACCCGCCGCGGCATGCCGGCGAGGCCGAGCAGGTGCATCGGGAAGAAGGCGAGGTTGAAGCCGAGGAAGATGAGCCCCACCACCCAGCGCCCGAGCCGCTCGCTCATCATCCGGCCGGTCATCTTCGGGAACCAGTAATACACCGCCCCGAGCAAGGGGAAGACCGCGCCGCCGATCAGCACGTAGTGGAAATGCGCGACGACGAAGTAGGTGTCGTGCACCTGCGTGTCGAAGGGCACCGAGGCCACCATCACGCCGGTGAGGCCGCCGAGCACGAAGGTGACGATGAAGGCCAGGACGAACAGGAGCGGCACGCGCCAGACCGGCCGCCCGTCCCAGAGCGTGGCGAGCCAGCAGAAGATCTGCACGCCCGCCGGCACCGCGATCGCCATTGAGGAGGCGGTGAAGAAGCTCTCGCCGAGCCGCGGCAGCCCGGTCGCGAACATGTGGTGCACCCACAGGCCGAAGGAGAGGATGCCGATCGTGATCAGCGCGAGCACCAGCGGCAGGTAGCCGAAGACCGGCCGGCGCGCGAAGGTCGGCAGGATCGAGGACACCATCCCGGTCGCGGGCAGGAAGATGATGTAGACCTCCGGATGGCCGAAGAACCAGAACAGGTGCTGGAACAGCAGCACGTCCCCGCCCTCGGCCGGGTTGAAGAAGTGCGTGCCCACCAGCCGATCGAGGATGAGGGCGGTGGAGGCCACCATGATCGCCGGCATCGCCATGATCACCAGGAAGGCGGTGACGAGCGCCCCCCAGACGAAGAGCGGGATGCGGTCGAGGGACATGCCCGGCGCGCGCTGCTTGAACACCGTCACCACGATCTCGACCGCGACGGCGAGGGCCGCGACCTCCGTGAAGGTGATCATCTGCGCCCAGATGTCGGCCCGCTTGCCGGGAGCGTATTGCGGGCCGGAGAGCGGCACGTAGCCGAACCAGCCGACATCCGGCCCCATATCGACCAGGAAGGCGCCCCAGAGCAGCAGGCCGCCGAAGAGATAGACCCAGTACGAGAAGGCGTTGAGCCGCGGGAAGGCGATGTTGCGGGTGCCGACCATCAGCGGCACGAGAAAGACGCCCATCGCCTCCATCACCGGCACGGCGAACAGGAACATCATGGTCGCGCCGTGCATGGTGAAGACTTGGTTGTAGCGGTCCGGCCCGAGGAGGCGGCTCTCCGGCTGCGCGAGCTGCCAGCGCATCGCCAGCGCCAGCACGCCGCCGAGCAGCAGGAACACGAAGGCGGTGACGATGTAGCGCCGCCCGATGATCTTGTGATCGACGGTGGTCAGCGCTCCCCACAGGCCCTGCGGCGTGCGCCAGATCCGGTCGAGCTGGCGCTCGAGGGCGTCGCGCGCGAGATCCGTGTCGCGCGTGTCGGGCGTCGCGGCGGGGATCATCGCAGGCTCGCGAGATAGGCCGTCACGGCACGCAGCTCCTCGGGCGACAGGGACACCATCGGCATGGTGCTGCCGGGCTTGATCGTCTGCGGGTCGGCGACCCAGGCGGCGAGCGCGCCCGGGGTCGTCGGGAGCAGGCCCGCCGCGATGGTCCGGCGGCTCGCCACATGGGTGAGGTCGGGCCCCAGCGTGCCGGCGGCGGGCGTGCCCCGCACCGTGTGGCAGGCCGCGCAGGGCTTCGACAGGAAGACCGCGCGCCCGCGCCCCGCCTCGCCCTCCCGGCTCGCCGCCGCGCCGAGCTGGGCCCGGCGCCATGCCGCGAAGCGGTCGGGCGGCTCGGCGACGACGAGGACCGCCATATGGGCGTGCTGCAACCCGCAGAACTCCGCGCATTGGCCGCGATAGGTGCCGGGGCGCTCGGCCGTGAAGGAGAGTTCGTTGTCGCGCCCCGGGATCATGTCCATCTTGCCGGCGAGGCTCGGCACCCAGAAGGAGTGGATCACGTCCGCGCCGACGAGTTGCAGGCGAACCGGGCGGCCGACCGGCACGTGGATCTCGTTCGCGGTGAGCAGCACGCGGTCGGGCCTCGGATCGAGATAGGCGACCTCCCACCACCATTGGTAGCCGCGCACGCGGATCAGCAGCGCCTCGGGATCGGCATCGGCGAGGTTGCGGGTGGTGAGGAAGCTCGCGACGGTGAGCCCGGTGATGATCGCGGCGGTGGCGATGACGCCGCCGCCCACGACCCGGCCGATGCGCGCCTCGCGCGCCCGGTCCGGCTCGGGCACGAGGCCGGCGCCCGGGCGCCGCCGCAGCACCGCCCCGATCAGCACCGCGACCACCACGACCCAGACCAGCCCGCAGACGAGCGTCAGCAGGCCGGTGAGATCGCGCAGATGCAGGGCCTGCGAACCGTGCGCGTCGAGGGCGGATTGCCAGCCCTGGAGCATCTAGCGGCTCGGCGGGGATGGCGCGCCGGACGCGGCGGGCGCGCGGTTCTCGGCCGGGCGGGACTGCATCGCATCCGACCGGCTGGGGGCGGCGGTCTTGGCCGAGTAGGCGCCGACCGTCTGCACGTAGCCGGCGAGCTGCCAGATCTGTTCGAGGGTCATCCTGTCCCTGTAGGCGGGCATCCCGTTCGGGCGCCCGTCGCGCAGGGTCGCCACGATCGAGACGATGTCGGGGCCGTAGCGCCACCAGCCGTCCAGGAAGGCCGGGCCGGAGACGCCGCCGCCATCCGCGTGGCAGCCCTTGCAGTTGAGCCCTTCGTAGAGGCGCTTGCCTTGACCCAGGTTATAGGCGTTCGCCGCATAGGGCTCGCCCTGCACAGGATAAATATCGGGCGGGGCGCCGCCGATGCGGTTCGGCATCAGGGCGAAGCCGTCGAGCGCCTCGGCGACCGGGGGATCGAGCCGCAGCTGCCGCTCCTCGCGCTTGCAGCCCGCGAGCGCGCAGAGGCAGACGCCGAGGACGAGGGCGCGTCTCATGGCAGGCGGAACACGGCGAGCACGCCGCCCTCCTCCTCGGGCCGGGGCAGGTCGGGCAGCGCATTCGCCATGCCGCGGGCCGCGGTGGCATCGCGCCGGTCGATGCCCGCGCGCGCCGCCTGCCCGAGCGGACCGCCGAGCCCGGCCAGCACGGCGAGGAGGCGGCTTCCGTCCGGCCCGGCGACCACGGCCGGGTCGCCGACCACGCCGGACGGGAGCCGATGCTGCCAGACCGGCCGGCCGCTCCGCGCATCCACCGCCTTGAGCACGCCGTCGAGCGTCCCGTAGACGACGAGCCCGCCGTCGATCGCCCGCACGCCGCCGCCGAGCGGGAAGGTCTCCGGCACGCTCCAGGCGGGCTTGCCCGCGGCGAGGTCCCAGGCGACGAGGGCGCCGCGCGGCACGCCGGCCGCCGCTTTCACCCGCACATTCGCCCCGACGAAGGCCGTGCCGGCCACGTAGCTCGCGTTGCGCGCCTCGATATCCATGCAGAGGGTGCGCACCGGCAGGTAGATCAGCGCCGCGTCGGGCGAGAGGGCGGGCGTGCCGCCGGCCGCGCCGATCCAGGCGGGGCAGACGCTGCGCGCCATCACCTGGAACCGCGTGGCCTTGGACGGATCGCGCTTCAGGGCGCCGGTCGCGCGATCGACGCCGGTGGTGGCGTTCACGCTCGCGAAGGGCTCGGCCGAGAGGATCTCTCCGGTGAGCCGGTCGAGCACGTAGAGGATGCCGTTGGCGTCGGGATGGATCAGCAGCTTGCGCGGCGCGCCCTGCCAGTCGCGGTCGACGAGGAGGCTCGGAGCCGTGCCCCCGAGCGCGTAGAGATCGTGCGGGTTGAGCGGCACGAACCAGCGCGCCGCCCCGGTATCGAGGTCGCGCGCGAACAGGCCGGAGGTCCAGCGGTTGTCGCCGGGCCGCTGGTCGGGGTTCCAGGGCGCCGGATGGCCGGTGCCGTGGAAGACGAGGTCGGCGTCGGGGTCGTAGAGCAGCGGCCCCGAGACCGCGCCCCCGCCCTGCTGCCACGCCGCGGGCGGCCAGGTGCGGATGCCGAGATCCGCGCCCCCCGGCCCCCGGAAATCCGGCCCGATGCCCACCTCCGCGTCCGGCCCGGTCGAGAAACGGCGCCACAGCTCGCGCCCGCTGGCGGCGTCGAGGGCGGCGATGAAGCCGCGCGCCCCGAAATCGTCCCCGCCGCCACCGACCAGCACCCGCCCGCGGGCGACGAGCGGCGCGGAGGCGAGGGTCTCGCCCGCCGCCACGCGCGCGGTCGCCACGTCCCAGATCACCGTGCCGGTGGCGGCATCCAGCGCCAGCGTGTGCCCGTCGAGGGTGTTGAGGTAGAGCCGCCCCCCAGCCTCCACGGGGGCCGTGCTCACCGGCCCGCCGGCGGCGTAGCCCTCCGCCATCGGGTCGGGCCGCGGCCGGAAGGTCCACAGCACCCGGCCACTCGCGGCGTCGAGGGCGTGGAGCGCGTGCGGGAACGGCGTCGGCACGAAGAGGCGGCCGCCTGCCGCGAGGGGCGCGCCCGTATGCCCGCCGGGCGAGCCGGTGCGGAAGGACCATGCCGGAAGCGGGGCGGGCGGATCCGGCTCCTGCGCGACGGCCGGCAGGACTGCCAGCCCCAAGCCCAGGCCCAGACGAGACCGCCATCGGCTCATATTCACCGCCACCCACTCACGCCGTCGAGACCACAACCGATGTCCAACGGCTGAGCGGACCAATGGCTGCGGCCGCGGGTCATGCCGCCTCGTCTTCTTCCGTTAACGAGCCGACCCTGTGCGGGCCGCTCCGGCTGCTTGAGCTGCGCGAGTACGAATCCGAAAGCCGTAGGCCATTCCATTGGTTAGCCGATCGACGTCGCGGGTCTTCAGAGAAGGTATCTCCGTTCGATAGCTAACTTGTGGGCCAGCACGGAAATCGTGCCACTCAGCCAAGGTTGAGTGGCCGAGTGGTCCGAACCTGCAGCGGGAGCAGCGTCTCGAGCGGAGGCTCCGCCGCGATCTCAACTACATCAATCCCAAGGACGATCCGAGCCGCAAGGACCGCTGATTCCCACGGGCGTCGAGAGGCGGAGGGTCAGAGCATCCGCTCGATCTCGTCGCAGCCCCGCGCGATGCCGTCCTGGCACCGCATCCGCGCCCGCACATCGGAGCACGCCTTCGCCACGGATTGCGACGACATCAGCCGTCCGATGACACGGCCGGCCCGGGCCGGCGTGAACCGCCGACGGCGCAGGGTGGCCCCGACGCCCAGTCGCTCGACGCGTCGCCCCTCATCCGCATGGTCGAAGGCGACGGGCACGATCAGCTGAGGACAGCCCGCCGCCAGCGCCTGCGCCACCGTGCCGACGCCGCCGTGATGGATCAGCGCCGCACAGGAGGGCAGGAGACGGCTCAGCGGGGCATAGGCGGCGTGGTGCACGCCGGCCGGCAGGTCGGGCGGGACCTGATCCGGCCGGCCGGTGAGAAGGATGCCCCGCCGCCCCGTGCGCCGGCAGGTCTCCACCGCCGTCGCGAAGAAGCGGCGGGCTTGGCTCATCGCCGAGCCGTAGGTGAAGACCAGCGGCGGCGTGCCCGCCGCCAGGAAGCCCGCGACGTCCTGGGTGAGCCCGTCGGTGTCGCCGTAGAGATCGGCGAGGGGGAAGCCGATCTGCACCAGCTGCTCCGGCCAATCGGGCTGAGGGGCCGCGTACCAGCTGGGCGTTGCCAGCAGCACCCGTTGCGGGCTGTTCCACCAGTGCCGCAGCCGCCTGACCGGCGGCAGGCCGAGGCGCCCGCGGAAGGCGTTCAGGCCCGGGAGCGCGGCCGGCCCGATCACCAGCGGGTCGGCGCCGCGGCCCAGCCACGCGCGCAGGCGCGCGGGCAGCATGTCGGGGAGCGGCAGGCCCGGCAGGCGCGGCGGGGCGAGCCGGCTCTCGATGAGCATGGGCATGAGGTGGAGCGTGACGACCGAGAGACCCAGGCGGTCCTGCGCCACGCGGGCGCCGACCGCGAGCGACGACGCCACGACGACGTCCACGCCGGGCCGACAATTCGCTTCGAGCCACCGGAAGGTGGGCTCGGCGGCGCGGGCGACGGCGGAGAACAGCGATCGCGCGCCCCGGATCGGCCGCCAGAGCGGCGCCGCACGGACGACCTCCGAGAACTCGTCCTGCGTGCCGAGCGCGTGGCAGGCCAGTCCGGCGCGCTCTGCGAGCGCACAGAACGGCGCCGGAGCCGCAAGCGTCACCGCGAGGCCGCGCTTCGCGAGGGCGACCCCGAGCGCGATGATGGGAAGGACGTCTCCGTGGGTTCCCACGGCCACGAGGTAGACCCGCCCCTCCCGCCGGGCGGTCATCGCCGATCTCCGTGACGGCCGCGAGCACGGTGCGGAACGGCCCGCCAAGCGCCGGCCCGGCGCCCCTGCGGAGCTGCGCCGTTCACGCCCGCAGGCCCGGGACGGCCTGCGCAATGCCAACCGCGGCAAGATGATCGTTCGAGAGAAGATCCCATAAGCCAAGCTTCCGTGGGCGGTCCCACCGCGAGACGGCCGCTTGGCAGCGCTTTCCGAAAACAACAATTGCGGGGATTCGGAGCCGGAATCTGGACTTGTTGCCCGTGAGCAACGGTTTTCATTAACAATGATTGGGATTGCGAACGGATCGCGGATCGACGCGTGCGCGCGACGGAGCAATTCAGCCTTCATCGAAGGTGCCGGTCGCCTTGCTGGCATCGCCGGCCGCATGGCCACCCACGCTCGCGGCCATCCTTGAGAGCCAAGGGTCGACATCCGCCCGGCTCGACCATGCTACCGAGATCCGAAACCACCCTCCACAGCCGTTCCCAGGCTCAAGCCGATCGGGATGTGCCCGTGAACTCTCGGACAGGCGTTCCGTCGAAGCCGGACTGGCGGGCCGGCAGGGGACGGCGTAGCTTCGAGCCACGGGCACGCCAGAGGTCCGGCACGAGATCGGGAGAGAGACGCCATGCGGTGGAGCGAGGGAGGGCGTGCGCCCATATCCCGCCGGTTCGCGATGTCCTGCTTCGGAGCGGCGCTCGTCGCCACGGCGAGCAGCGTGGCCCTCGCGGATATGGGCCCCCGCCCGCGCGCCGCAGGCGAGACCCTGTCGGCGGCGCGCCCCGAGGAGGTCGGGCTCTCATCGGCCAAGCTCGCCACCATCAAGCGCGTCATGGACGAGGAGGTCGCGGCCGGCCGGCTGCCCGGGGCCGTCGTGATGATCGCCCGCCGCGGCCGGCTCGCCTACGCGGAGAGCTTCGGCTTCCGCGACAAGGCCGCGAACGCGCCCCTCGCCAGGGACGCGATCTTCCGCATCTATTCCATGACGAAGCCGCTGGCTTCGGTCGGCGCCATGACGCTGGTCGAGGACGGCCGGATCCAGCTGACCGATCCGGTCTCGAAATACCTGCCCGAGTTCAAGGACCTGAAGGTCGCGGCCCCCCGCCCCAACGCGCTGGGGGAACAGGGCGTGGAACTCGTGGCGGCCGAGCGGGCCCCGACCGTCCAGGACCTCCTGCGCCACACCGCAGGCTTCGCCTACGGCGAGATCACCACGAACCCGGCCGTGAAGGCGGCCTATGCCAAGGCCGGCCTGTACAAGCCCGACTTCGACTACAACACCACCGACCTTTCGCCCGAGGAATTCACCAGCCGCCTCGCGGGCGCGCCGCTCGCCTACCAGCCCGGCACGGTCTGGCAGTACAGCCTCGCGGTCGACGTGCTCGGCCGCGTCGTGGAGAAGGCATCCGGCCAGCGGCTCGGCGCCTATCTGGAGGAGCGGGTGTTCCGGCCCCTCAGGATGACCGAGACCGGCTTCTCGGTTCCGGCCGACAAGACGGACCGGATCGCCCTGCCCCTCCCCACCGATCCCGCCACGGGGGCCCCGAACCGGCTCATCGACGGGGCGGTCCCCAAGAACGATTCCGGCGGCGCCGGCGGCTACGGCACCGCCGCTGACTACCTGCGCTTCGCTCAGGCCATGCTCGACGGCGGGGTTCTCGACGGAGCACGGGTCCTGAGCCGGACCACGGTCGAGCTGATGACCGCCGACCAGCTCGGCGACCGCATCCGGCCGGTGACCACGCCCGGCGAGCTCCTGATGGGGGTGCCCGGCTACACGTTCGGCCTCGGCTTCATGGTCCGCAAGGAGGCCGGCATCGCCGGGGTGCCGGGCTCGAAGGGGGAGTTCATGTGGGCCGGCTACGCCGGGACCTTCTTCTGGGTCGACCCGAAGGAGGACCTCGCCGTCGTGATGATGACCCAGGCCCCGGGGCCGAGCCGCGCCTATTACCGCCGGGAGATCAAGCAGCTCGTCTACGGTGCGATCGCCGATTGAGGCACGGGGAGGCCGGGCTCCGGCCCGGTCCTCCGCCCGCGCCCGTCGAAGATCCGGCCGCCCTCGCTTGGCCGGCCCTCCGGAAGCCGGCGCGATCCGCCTTCGTCATCGGCCGGATGACGCGGCCGGACGCTCCCCAAGCCGGCGGGGCCGGAGGCGCCGGGCCCGTGCGCGTCACGTCGACCGGCCGGCCGCCAGCGTGCGGCTCACGAGGTCGCGGATCCGCTCGCGGCTCGGCACGTCGCCGAACAGGATCCGGTAGACGATGGGCGACACGACCCCGTCCAGCACGGCCTCCGGATCCGGAAAATCCTCGCCCCGGGCCGCGGCGCGTCCGGCGATAATCGCGATCTGGTCGCGGGAGAACGTGCAGCATCGCTGCGCGCAATGCGTGTCCGCCGCCGCCAGGACGTCCCGGATCAGCGCGCGTCCGGGGGCCGACGACATCTCGTCCGCGTATTGCTCCGCCCACAGTTCCAGGTCGGTCCGTCCGTTGCCGGTGTCGACCGGCTCGGCATCCGGGCGGAGCCGCTCGACCGCGACGTCGGCCAGGAGTTCCCCGAGATTGCCCCATCGCCGGTAGATGGTGGACGGCGTCACCCCGGCCGCCGCCGCGATCAGCGGCACCGTGACCTCCGCACGATCGGTCTTCGCCAGGAGCTCGCGCACCGCTGCCTGAACCGAAGCCTGGACTCGCGCGCTGCGTCCGCCCGGACGCGGACCCTGCCTCCCGGTCATCTCGCAACCCTGCCGCTCATGCCCGCCGCAAACGCAAATAATTTGCTTTTGTCGCGCTCAGGCGCTATCCGCTTAACGCAACGCATTAGCCTTACGAGGCTTAGATGATCATCGGCGGCGAATCCAGGGGCGCGCCCGTCGCGGCCCGCCATGCGCTCTCCTTCCACGCGGTCGTCCTCGGCACCTTTCTCGCCGCCTCCTCCGCTCCAACCCCCTTGTATCGGATCTATCAGGAGACCTTCGCCCTCTCTCCCGTCCTCACGACCGCGGTGTTCGCGGTCTATGCCCTGGCGCTCCTGAAGGCGCTGCTCGTCGCCGGCTCCGTCTCGGATCATCTCGGACGACGGCCCGTGATCTTCGCAGCCCTCCTGCTGGAGCTGGTGGCAATGGCGCTCTTCGCGGCGGCGGACGGAGCCGGATGGCTCTTCGCGGCGCGTCTCGTCCAGGGCTTCGCGACCGGCATCGCGGCGAGTTCGCTGGGTGCCGCCCTCGTCGACATCGACCGCGGGCGCGGGCAGCTCGTCAACGCGCTCGCGCCGCTTCTCGGCATGGCGATGGGCGCCCTCGGCACGAGCGCCCTCGTGCAGTACGGACCGCATCCGCTCCACCTCGTCTACGCGATGCTGGGGGCCGTGTTCGCCGCCCAGGCGGCCATCCTCTGGCTGACGCCCGAGACCGGCGAGCGCCGGGCCGGGATCCTGCGCTCCCTGAAGCCGCGCATCGTGGTGCCGCCGCAGGCCAGGCGGCCCCTCGCCGCGGTCACGCCGATCAACGTGGCGACCTGGATGCTCGGCGGCTTCTATCTCTCCCTCGTCCCCGCGCTGGTCGTCGCCGCGACGGGGAGCCGGACGCCGCTGACGGGCGGTGCGGTCGTGTCGGTCCTCATGCTGGCCGGTGCCGTCGCGATCGCCGCGCGGCGGACCAAGCCCGCCGCGGCCAATCTCACGGTCGGGACGCTCGCCATGGCGTCCGGCCTCGTCATCGTGCTTGCGGGCATGCATGGCGGGGCCGTGCCGGTCCTGATCGGCGGGACGATGCTCGGCGGAGCCGGCTTCGGAACGAGCTTCCTCGGATCGATGGGGACCATCATGCCGCTCGCGAAGCCGGCCGAGCGGGCCGAACTCCTGTCGGCCTATTATCTTCAGAGCTACCTGGCCTTCAGCCTGCCCGCGATCCTCGCCGGCTACCTCGTGCGCGAGATCGGCTACGCGGCCACGGCCGACGTCTATGCGGCGGTCATCATCGCGATGAGCGCCGCCGGCCTCCTCGCGCGACGAATCCTGTCGTCCCGGCCGGCAGCCGCGGGCTGACCGGAGGGGGCGGCCGGAGGAAGCGGGACGACATGCTCCCGCTCGATAGTATATTGGATGAGTATACCATTGAGCGCCGACACGGATTCCGCCTAAGCTCGGGACATGGCCGGAGCCCGCCCCGCACGATCACGCTAGCATCCGAGGATGATGGTGATCGCACGTCCCGCACGGCACTGCCCTCCCGGTCCGCCGCCGGAGTTGTACCATGCCCGTGGTCGTCGGAGCCCGTCCGCCCAACCGCTCGCTCTCGATCCCGGCGCGGTGCTCCCACGCCGTGAAGGCCTGAGCGTCTCCGGTGCCGGCTCGCAGACCACCCCGCTCGTCCAGAGCGCCCCTCGGTGACACCAGGAAGGACGCATCATGTCGGAGCATACCTATCGCGTCGTGGAGGTTGTCGGCACATCCGCCACGAGTTCGGATGATGCCATCAGAAATGCCGTCGCGGACGCGGCCAAGACCCTGCGCCATATCGGCTGGTTCCAGGTCGTCGAGACGCGCGGACACGTCGATGACGGCAAGATCGCCCATTTTCAAGTCACGCTGAAGGTCGGCTTCCGGCTGGACGACCGCTAGAGCAGCGCCCGACGAAGCGGATGCCGCATCACCCCTGGGAATGCGGCGCAAGCATCAACCTGACGCGTGATCCGGCCGCAACGCGCTCGGATCATGCGTCAGGCGGAATTGAACACATGAATTCTGATGGTGTTCTTGTTCCTGCACCATTCTCCGGACCGGCGACCGCTGCGGCGGATGATGCCCGGATGCTCGCCCCCGCCGCGATGGTGCCGGCAGTCCGGACCCGGCGGCGATTCGACCGTGTGGCACCTGCGCTACAACGCTTGGCGTTCGTGCGCGGCTCAAGTGTTTCTTAACAAATGAAAACTTGCGCGAGGCCCCTCTGCCTCACTGTGCCTGGACCAACCGCCGGGATGAGCGGGCGACAAGCAGGAGGCTGTGGGATGGAGGTGCTGTTGGCGACCGGTGCCGTGATCATGATCGCCGGGGCGTTTCCGCTCTTTCAAGGTTACAAGTTCATGAACTCACGCAGTTCAGAGGACAACCGCCTCGGGCGCCGCGGTCAACCCATCGCGTGGGACTCCTCGGCGGGCTGACGACATCGGGTGTGTTCAACCCATTGCCCTCACTTGTACCAGCACATCGGGCATGCAAGCTTGGCATGAGAGGCTTCCGTCCGCTTCTTCAGCTGATCAATTCAGCCTGGAGCTCATCATGCGCGCTCTGCGGCAGAGAAGTGTGCAGGAATACCGGGCCGGCGTTGCTCGGTGCGTCTTGAGGCGGATGGCCGTCGGCGCGGTGCCGAGCCGGGCTGCCCTGCGTCCGGCCGGTTGGGCCGTGTTGATGTTGCTGGCCCCGGTGGGGCTGTTCCCAACGGATCGTGGCGGCGGATCTTCGGATGCGGCGGTCATTGCGACGCCGAGCATTCCGGACGTGGTCATCCCGCGCATCGTCGCGGATTCGATGCCGGGCGGCGCCGCACATTCCTATGCGAGCCGGGCCGCCGGAATCGGAGACGCGGTAATCGCCGGGCGGCTGAGCGTCCCCACGATCGAGGATGCCTGGTCGGCCGCCTTCTTCGGCGACCGGCAGCGTATGACGGATTTCATCGAGCGATCCGCGGCAGCCAACGACATCCCGGCGGACTTCCTGCTCCGGCTTCTGAAGCAGGAGAGCGGCCTGAACCATCAGGCGGTCAGCCGGGCGGGGGCGCAGGGCGTTGCGCAGTTCATGCCGGCGACGGCTGGCGAGCGCGGGCTCTTGGATCCGTTCAACCCGTTCGAAGCGATCCCGAAATCGGCGGAACTCCTGAAGGAATACCGGACGCGGTTCGGCAGCCTCGGATTGGCCGCGGCGGCTTACAACGCGGGGCCCCGCCGCGTACGCGATTGGCTGCAAGGCCGCTCGGCCCTGCCCAGGGAAACGCGGGACTACGTGACGAGAATCACCGGGCGACCGGCCGATGATTGGCGCAACGGCGGCGATGGGGCTGCCGTCACGGAATTGTCGAGACGGCCCTGAGCGCCGCGCGCCGAAGAGGTCGCCGGTTCGGCGCCGACGTTGCGACGGCGTGGAGGCTGAAGCGTCGGCGGGGGAAGGTCGGACCCCGCCCTCTCGCGATCCGATGCCGAATTCCGCGCAGGCCGCCCGGCTCGCTCAGGTGGCCGCGGGCCGCAATCCGAACAGGGCGGCCCGATCCAGGAGACGTTGAGCGGCCTTGTAGCTGGGCACCTCGATGCGATGGCCATCCAGTTCGGGCTGCCGGGCTCCCTCGGCGCGGGCCTTCTCGAACACCGCGATCAGGCGAAGGGCCTCCTCGATCTGCTGCTCCGACGGGGTCAGCCGGGCGTTGACGAGGCCGACTTGGCCGGGATCGACCAGGGCCTTCGCCTTGAACCCCCGCGCGACGGCGAAGTCGAGATCCCGCTCGATGTCCTCGCGGCGGGAAAAGGTGAACGGGCAGTCGATGGCCAGCACCTGGGCCGCGATGCATTCCACGAGGAACCGAGACCTCGGATAAGCCAGCTCTTCGGAGCCGGGGGTGCGCGCGACGCCGAGATCGGCCGCCATGTCCTCGCTCGCCATCAGCATCGCCGTGACACGGGAGCTGGCCTCGGCGAGAGGCACCACACGGATCAGAGCTGCCGCGGTCTCGATGTTGGGGATGATCTCGGTCGACCCGACCGGAATGCCGTGATCGCGCTCATGCCGGGTGATCTGGCGGTCGAGGGCGAGGATCTGGTCGGGGCTGGCGGTCTTGGCCAGCAGGATCGCCTGGGCCCCGGCCTGCATGGCCGCGGCGAGATCCTCGTAGCCGACATGTTCGAGCGGGTTGACGCGAACGGCCGGGATCGCACCCGCGTCACGCCAAGCCTGAACGGTCGGCCGGCAGAGGAGCCGCGCCCTGACCTTGAGATGGGCGGGCGTGAAATCCTCCAGATCCTGGATGAGCACGTCGGCTCCCGACCGGGCTGCGGCGTGCAAGGCCGCCTCGTCGGCGCCCGCCACGAACATCCAGGTCCTCCGAGCCGCGATCGGTCGACGCATCTGTTCGAGCCTTTCCTGAAGAGGGGCGGATCGTGCCGCGGGGGTGGTGCAGCGACAAGGCATCATGTCGGCCGTCCCCCGCAACTGGTTCCGCTGTGTGCCCCTCGACCCCGGCGAACGCCTCTCCCCGCCCATCGCCCGCACCGGTGACGACTTCGTCCGGCTCCTGCCCACCGACGGCGTGATCTCCGGCCGCCTCAGTGCCGGCTTCGGGATCGACGGCCCGGAGCCGCTCCCGCGGCTCGGCGCCCGGCCGGAGTTCCAGAAGTGCGAGGCCGGCCTCGCCCGATGGCGGCCTCGGCCCACCATGCGGTGAGGTGCCGCGGCGCGGACCTGACCGACACGATCGGCAGCCAGGGCCTGGTGAACGGCGACAGCCTCGCGCCGATCCCGGACAGCACGATCACGCAGGCCATCCAGGCCGACCCGACGCCGCTTCCCCCGCCGGCGGCGATGTGGCAGTCGGCGAGCCCGGGGCGAGCGGAGCGTCCTTCAGCGATCCGCGCGTCGACAGCCCCGCCGCCTGCCTCACCGGCACCGGCTCCTGCTTCGTCGCCCCAGCCGGCCCCAGGCCGCCGCAAACCCGCCCGCGCCGTGATTGCGGCTCCGCCCCTCGCACCCGGATCATCCGATGAGCACCCTGCCCCTGTTCTACCGCTCGGTCGTGCCCCTCGACCGCGACGCCCACCGCACCTGGAGCCTCGCCAACCCGCAGCGTTTCGCCTTCGCGCGGGCCAGCCACCTCGTCCCGGCCGTCGTCGACGAGTTCGCCGCCGCCTGCCGTCATCTTCCCATCCTGTTCCTGCCCGAGAGCCTCGGCCCAACCCCGGTCTTCCTCACCGGTCTCGTCCCCGGCCGCTCCGCGCTGATCGACGGCGAGGGCGCCTGGACCGGCCGCTACCTGCCGGCCTATCTGCGCCGCTACCCCTTCATCCTCGGCGAGACCGAGGGCGCCCCGCCCGTCATCTGCCTGGACGATGCCGACGCGGCGCTGGTCGGCCCCGCCTCCGACGCGGAGGAGAGCGGCCGCCAGCCCCTCTTCGCCGCGGACGGCAGCGACACGCCGCTGCTGCAGGAGCGGGTGCGCCTCGTGGTCGAGTATGCCGAGGCTGCCCGGCGCACCACGGCGTTCGGGCGGACGCTGCAGGATCTCGGGCTGCTGCGCGCCCTGACCGTCCAGGGCCAGGACCCGGCGACGGGCGAGGGGCACACCCTGCACGGGGTCATGGGCGTCGACGAGGCGGCGCTCGGCGCCCTGCCGGAGGAGGGCGTCGCGCGTCTGCGCCGGGAGGGCGTCCTGGCGGCGGTCTACGCGCATCTGGTCAGCCTGCAGACGGTAGCCGACTTCACCCTGACCTTCGCGGTGCCGGGACAGCCGTCCTCGCCTGCGGCCCCGCTCGAAGCCGGCGCCTGATGTCGATCGCGATGATCCCCGGCCGGACGGCCCTCGCCGCCCTCGGCCTCCTCGCGGGCGCCGCCGCGGCGCAGCCGGGTCCGACCAGGCCCGCGGCCGCCCCGGCGAGCCCTCCGGCGGTATCGGCCGAGCCGGGGCTGACCACGGCGAGCTTCGGGGATTGGGTACTGCGCTGCCAGCGCCTGGCCGAGGGTGAGAAGCCGGTGCGCCTGTGCGAGGCGTCGCAGGCGATGCAGATCCAGGGTCAGGCCGCGCCGATCGCGCAGGTCGCGATCGGACGCCCGGCGGGCGAGACGGGCTTGCGCGTGACGGCGCTGCTGCCGGTGAGCGTGAGCTTCCCCTCGGGGGTGCGGGTGTCGGGCGACGACAAGGACGGCAAGGAGGCCGGGGCGCTGGACCTCGCGTGGCGGCGCTGCGTGCCGGGGGGCTGCCTCGCGGACGGGCCGGCCGAGGATGAGGCGCTGAAGCGCTGGCGGGACGGCGTGGGGACGGGCCGGCTCGCGTTCAAGGACGCGGCGGGGCGGGAGTTGGGGATCCCGGTCTCGTTCCGCGGGCTCGGCCCGGCGCTCGACGCGCTCGCCAGGGAGCGCTGATCCAGCGACCGGCGGCCGGGGATGGGCCCGGGCTCAAGCCTCGTCCGCCGGGAGGGCCGCCGCTTCGGCGGATGACGCGAACCCGGGGACCCGGGCGGGATCGCATCAGGCGGTTCCGCTCAGGCACCCAGGATCTTCCAGGTCCCCTGCGCGACGGCGCAGACGCGATCCCCGACGCGCAACTCCCCATGCATGAACATGATCGTGCGCGTGGCCCGCACCGTGCGGCACGCGGCGACGAGGAAATCGCCGACCTGCACGGGAGCCAGGAACTGCACGTCGAGGCCGATGGTCGCCTGCTTGCGACCGCCCTGGGCGTCCGACGCGGTGCGGCCGATCGCCATGTCGAGGAGCGTCGCCATCACGCCGCCATGGGCGACCCCGTTGCGGTTCCGGTGCTTCTCCGCGACGAGCAGGCCGTAGAGCATGCCGTCATCGCTGCGGCGCTGCCAGACCGGTCCGATCAGGTCCATGAATTCGGACATCTCGACGGTGTGCCAACCGGCCGCGGCCGGGTCGAAGGGGGCTGTCACGGCGCAGGTCTCCGGTGGCGCATGGATGCCTTGTCCCATCGTCGCATCCTGCCCGCCAGACCCTCCGGCAGGATCCGCTCCGCGGCCCGCACCGGAGCCGGCATGGTGGGCGCGGCGATCCGTGCTGTCGCACCGGCGCAACGTCCCGCGCGGGATCGACGCCCATCCGTCTCATCGGCCTGTGATACGGTTTCCGGAAGATCACTTTCGGAAACCGTATCACGAGCCCGCGCGGCGCCTGAGCGAGGCCGGTTTCCGCATCGCGAAGCGATCATCCGGAAACCGTATGACAATCGGCCTCCGCGGTCGTATGCGCAAGCACGCGGCGGCAGGAACGGAGCATCCGACCCGATGGACATTCGTGCGCAGCTGATCGAGCGCTTCCTGCGCTACGTGGCGGTCGAGAGCCAGAGCGATGCCCGCGCGACGGCGCTGCCGAGCACGCCGGGCCAGCAGCGCCTCGCCGCGCTGCTCGCGGCGGACCTGCGCGATCTCGGCCTCGCCGACGTCGTGATCGACGCCTGCGCCACCGTCACCGCGAAGAAGCCCGGGACCGTGCCGGGCGCTCCCCGCATCGGCTTCATCGCCCATCTCGACACCGTGGATGTGGGCCTCTCGCCGGTCGTGCATCCGCAGCTGCGGCGCTACGAGGGGGCGGATCTCTGCCTCAACCCGGAGCAGGACATCTGGCTGCGCGCGGCCGAGCATCCCGAACTCGACCCCTGGGTCGGCGCCGACGTGATCTTCAGCGACGGGACCAGCGTGCTCGGTGCCGACGACAAGGCCGCGATCGCCATCATCATGACGCTGCTGGCCGATCTCGGCCCGGAGGATCGCCACGGCGACATTCACGTCGCCTTCGTGCCCGACGAGGAGATCGGGCTGCGCGGGGCGAAGGCGCTCGACCTCGCCCGTTTCCCCTGCGACTTCGCCTACACGATCGACGCGACCGAGGTGGGGGAGGTCGTCACCGAGACCTTCAACGCCGCCTCGGCCGAGATCGTCTTCACGGGCGTGACCGCGCACCCGATGTCGGCCAAGGGCGTGATGGTCAACCCGCTTCTCATGGCCCACGACTTCATCGCCGCCTTCGACCGGGCCGAGACGCCCGAGCGCACGGCGGGCCGCGAGGGCTACGTCTGGTTCCACGACCTCGTCGCGCAGGCTGCGCAGGCGCGCCTCACGGCGATGGTGCGCGACTTCGACCGGGAGAGCTTCGCGGCGCGCAAGCGGCGGCTCGCCGCCGTCGCCGAGGAGATCGCGGCCCGCTATCCCACCGGGCGCGTCGCCTGCCGGATCAGCGACACCTACGGCAACATCGCCGACAGCCTCGGCGGCGATCGTCGCTGCGTGGATCTGCTCTTCGCGGCCCTGGCGGAGGTCGGCGTCACGCCCAAGCCCCTCGCGATGCGGGGCGGCACGGACGGGTCGGCGCTCTCCGCGCGCGGCCTGCCCACGCCGAACTTCTTCACGGGCGGCCTGAACTTCCACTCGCGCTACGAATGCCTGCCGGTCCCGGCCTTCGAGACGGCCTACGCGGTGGCCGGCGCGATCTGCCGGCTGGCTCCCGACCATCCCCGGACCTGACGCGGCGCACAGGGGCGGGCAGGCCCCGCTCAGGCGGCCGCGATGCGGGCGGCCTCGCGGAGCTGCCTGCCTCTGTGCCGTTCCGGCAGATGGTCGCCCTCCCCGAAGATCCGGCGGCGCAGGGTGCCCTCACGATAGGCCGTCTTGTAGAGGCCGCGCTCCTGCAGCGCCGGCACCACCCAGCGGATGAAGTCCCGCCAGCTCTCGGGGGCGACGGTGCGGGTGAGATTGAAGCCGTCGATCTCGCCCTCCTCCACCCAGCGCTGCATCTCGGCCGCCACGCTCTCGCCGCTGCCGACGATCAGCGGATAGCGGCCGCCGAGCGCGAGCCCGTCCAGAAGCTGGCGCTTGGTCAGCCGGCGCTGCCGGGCGGCGGCCGTGGTCGATTGGATGCCGTTGGTCGGCCCGTAGGTGATCGCGTCGTCGAGCCCGTAGCGGGAGAAGTCGATGCCGCTGCCGGAGGCGAAATGGGCCAGCCCCGCCTCGGGGTTGGCGTAGGCGAGGTACTCCGCGAGGCGGTCGGCGGCGACGGCATCCGTCTCGCCGGTCACCACGGTGAGGCCGGCGAGGATGCGGATGTCGTCGGGCCGGCGCCCGGCCGCCACCACCGCCTCGCGCAGCTGGCGCGAGGTCTTGCGGGCGCTCTCCGGATCGGACGCCATGATGAACACGCATTCGGCGTGACGCGCCGCGAACCGCTGGCCGCGCCCGGAGGTGCCGGCCTGATAGAGGACGGGCGTGCGCTGCGGCGACGGCTCGGCGAGATGGTAACCCTGCGAGGCGTAGAACGGCCCGTCATGGCGGATCGGGTGGATCTTTCCCGGGTCGGCATAGAGCCGGGCCGCACGGTCCCGCCGCACCGCCCCATCCTCCCAGCTCGTTTCCCAGAGCTTGTAGAGGAGGTCGAGATAATCGTCGGCCCGGTCGTAGCGCGCGTCGTGCTCGGCCATGGCCGCCTGCCCGACGGCGCGGGCAGCGCTGTCGAGATAGCCCGTCACCACGTTCCAGCCGACCCGCCCGTTCGTCAGATGGTCGAGGGTCGAGACGCGGCGGGCGAAGGTGTAGGGATGCTCGACCGCGACGTTGACGGTGACGCCGAAACCGAGATGGCGCGTCGCCGCCGCCATGGCGGGCACGAGCAAGGTCGGGTCGTTGACCGGGAGCTGGATGCTCTCCCGCGCCGTGAGATCGATCGAGTTCCGGTAGACGTCGTAGACGCCGATGATATCGGCGATGAAGACGGCATCGAACAATCCCTCCTCAAGGATCCTCGCCGTCTCGATCCAGTAATCGAGCCGCGTGTATTCGTGGGACCGGTCGCGGGGATGCGTCCACAGGCCGTGATTGATGTGGCCGACGCAGTTCATCGTGAAGGCGTTGAGCAGGATGTCTTTGCGGGTATTCATACGGGACGCTCACGGCCGGAACGGAACGGGTGGAGGGGCGCTCACCGCACGCGCAGGCGCCGGACGGCGGCGTCGCCGGCGAACTGGACGAGGCAGACGAGCGCCACGAGGACGGCGATGACGATCGCCATCACCGTGGTGTCGAAGCGCTGGTAGCCGTAGCGGATCGCGAGGTCGCCGAGCCCGCCGGCGCCGACCGCGCCGGCCATGGCCGAGGCGCCGATCATGCTGACGAGGGTGATGGTGAAGCCGCCGACGAGCCCCGGCAGGGCCTCGGGCAGCAGCACGTGGCGCACGATGTGCCGGCGCCGGCACCCCATCGCCTGGGCGGCTTCGATGAGGCCGGCATCGACCTCGCGCAGCGACACCTCGGCGATGCGGGCGAAGAAGGGCGTCGCGGAGACCGAGAGCGGCACGATCGCGGCCCAGACGCCGATCGTCGTGCCGGTGAGGAGCCGCGTCAGCGGCAGCAGGGCCACGAGCAGGACGATGAAGGGCGTGGCGCGGAACCCGTTGACGACGGCGGCGACCGCCCGGTGGGCGGCGGGCGCGGCGACGATGCCGCCGGGGCTCGACAGGACGAGGAAGAGCGCCAGGGGTATGCCGGCGAGGAGCGCGATGCCGGCGGAGACGCCGACCATCGCGATCGTGTCGAGGAACGCCTGTCCCAGGCGGGCGAGCATCGCGTCAGACATAGCCGAGAACCCGTGTTTCCTGGGCGAGGGCCGAGAGGTCGCCGAGCGGCTCCCCCGGTGCGAGGCGTGCGGCGACGAGCAGGCGGCCCTGGCTGTGGCCGTCGATCCGGTCGAGGGTGGCATCCAGGAGGCGCAGGGCGCCCCCGAAGCGTCCGGCGAGCGCCGCGAGGTCGGGCTCCGTGGCGCCCGTGAAGCGCAGGGCGATCACCGCCTCTTCGGCCTGCGCGAGCCGGCGGTCCGGACGCAGCCGGCCGGCCAGATCCTCCGGCAGCCCCCGCGCGAGGGGCTGGAGCAGGGCCCTGGTGGCGTCGTGGCGCGGATCGCCGAAGACCTGCCAGACCGGGCCGGTCTCCGCCACACGCCCGCGGTCGAGCACGAGCACGTGGTCGCAGATCTCCCGGATGACGCTCATCTCGTGGGTGATCAGCACGATGGTCAGCCCGAGACGGCGGTTGATGTCCTTGAGGAGCGTGAGGATCTGCAGCGTCGTCTCGGGATCGAGGGCCGAGGTCGCCTCGTCGCAGAGCAGGATCTCCGGCCCGCTGACGAGGGCGCGGGCGATGCCGACGCGCTGCTTCTGCCCGCCGGACAGGCGCGACGGATGCGCATCGTGCTTGCCCTCCAGGCCGACGAGGCGCAGCACGTCGTCCACGCGCCGGGCGATCTCGGGGCCCGGAACCCCCGAGACGCGCAGCGGCAGGGCGACGTTGTCGCGCACCGTCTTCGCCGACAGCAGGTTGAAGTGCTGGAAGATCATCCCGACGCGGCGGCGCAGGGCGATCAGCGCCTCCCCGTCGAAGGTCGCGACGTCCTCGCCATCGACCAAGACCCGGCCCTCGGTCGGGCTCTCCAGCCGGTTGACGAGGCGCAGCAGGCTCGACTTGCCCGCCCCCGAGCGGCCGATGATGCCGAAGATGCCGCCCTCCGGCACCGCGACGTCGATGCCCGCGAGCGCCCGAACCTCCCCGGCCGCCGACCGATAGGTCTTGCCGACCCCCTCGAAGCGCACGGAGCCCGCCCGGCGTGGGGCGGGCCTCGCCCCGGCCGCCCCGCGCACCCGGGAGACGGCGCGGTCCGCCGCGGCCGGGAAGAGGCTGCGGCGCGCGAGCGCGATGGTTTGCCCGACCATGGTGCCCTCCTGTCCGGAATGCCGCTCAGTTCTTCCAGACGATCGAGTAGAGCTTCGGGTTGTCGGCAAACCCCTTCGAGATGGCGGCCCGCACCTTCGGCGAGGTCTGGTAGATCCTGACGAACTTCTGGAATCTCGGGTCTTCGGCCCGGTCCCGGTTGGCATAGAAGCGGACGGCGTAATCCACGTCGTCGAGCCCCGAGAAGAGGAGCGCGCTGCCGGGATCGAAGGCCCTGGAGGCGATGATGAAGTGCGGGTAGCCGACCGCGAGGTCGACGTCGCCGGTCACGCGGGCGAGCTGCGGCCCTTCGACCTCCCGAAAGGTCAGCCTCTTCGGGTTCCCGGTGATGTCGTCGAGGGTCCCCATGGCGCCGACCCCGTCCTTCAGCCGGATCAGCCCGGCCTTGGCGAGGAGCAGCAGGGCCCGGCCCTGGTTCACGGGATCGTTCGGGACCGCGACCGTGCCGCGGCTGGGGATCTCCTCGAAGGATTTGTGCTTCAGCGAGTAGAGCCCGACATTGAGCAGGGTGCCGAGGCCGATCTCGGCGAAGCGATAGCCGCGCTGGCGGCTGGCATTCTCGGCGAAGAGCTTGTTCTGGAAGTAGTTCAGGTCGAGGTCGCCCGCCGCGAGCGCGACGTTCGGCGTCGTCCAGTCGGAGAACTCGACCACCTGCACGTCGAGCCCCTGGGCCTTGGCCTCCTCGGCCGCGGCGATGACGGAATCGGCGTAGACGCCGGGCACGACGCCGACCTTGATCCCCTGCGCCAGGGCGGGGGAGGCGAGGCCGACGAAAGCGAGAACGATGCCGGCGAGGAAACGCGAAGTCATGAATTCAGTCTCGTTGCAGGAAAACGGAGAGGATCGGCACCGGCAAGCGGCCCCGGGGTGAGCAGCCCCTTGCGAAGGCGTCGCCCGATCGGATCGCCCGCCCGGACGCCATGTTCTCCCGGCCTCCGCTCGCGAGCCGGATGCGCGCGGCCGGCATCACAGGCGACGGGACGTACAAAGAACACGGAAATCCTCAGATCTGGCATGCTGCAGAGATCCGGGCCGACGATCGTCGGCCAACTGGTTATCCCGCAGCATCGACTCCGCGCAATTCCAAATTGCCGTCGAGAAATAGTATTTTATATTTTCTTATTGCGCAGAAGGAGATGATTATTTTACTGCCCGGAGATGACCGAGTCCGACGCTCGTCGGCGACTTGGCGCCACGGGGCGGACTCGGCTGCAGCCATCGGCAACCGAGGCGGGAGATCCGGGGCGCGCCAGGGTGTTCGCGCCATTGGACATCGAGCCGAGCGGGACTTCGGCGAACGCACAGCGCCCGTCCGGTTGATGGCGCAGCCTCTCCCACGCTCACCCTCGGAATGAGCGCGCGTGATACCGCCGCGCTTATGAACTGATCTGTTTCAGGTAGGGGTAGGCGCAGAGGGACTTGATGCGGCCGGTCTCTGCCGCGAGCGCAGTCCAGGCCCGGCAGCACGCCTCGACGACGGCCTCGTCGTCGGCGAGGAGCCGATGGGAGAGGTAGCGCTCGCGCAGGTAGAGCCAGACACGCTCGACCGGGTTCAGCTCGGGACTGTAGGGCGGCAGCGGCACGAGGGTGAGGTTGGGCGGGAGCGTCACCGCGCGCGGATCGTGCCAGCCCGCACCGTCCAGCACCATCACAGCGTGGGTGTCGGCTGGGATGCTGGCCGCAAAGTCGGCCAGGAAGCGATCCATGGCCTGAGTGCAGACCCGCGGCAGCACGAGGGCGAACTCCTCGCCTGTGGCGGGCCGCACGGCTGCGAAGATGTAGGCTGAGGCGAAGCGCTTGTCGCACAGCCCTGGCGGGCGTTGGCCGCGCACCCACCAGCGATGGCCGGTCCGGCCCTTCTGGCCCACGCGCGCCTCGTCCATGAACCAGAGCGCGATCGTCTTGTCCGGATGGGCTTGGGCCGCCGCCGCTACGGCGGTGCGAAGCCCCCTTTGGCGAAAGCGGCCGCCGCACGGGCGTTCCGCTTCGGGTGAACGGGCCTGGCCTTCTGCTTCGACAGCCCGAGCCGACGCACGACCCGCGACATGGATTGCGGGCACATCGTCTTGTCGAACCGCTCCTCGATGAAACGGCAGAGGTCCGGCAGCGTCCAACTCGACGGCTCCCCTTGCTCGGGATCTGGCCCAACCAGGATCCGATGCACCAGAACTGCTTGCTCACCCTCGCTGAGGATCTCTCGCCTGTGGCCGTGCGGACGATCCACCAGCCCGGCCAGCCCCTCGGCATTGAACCGGATCACCGCATCGCGCAGAGCTTGGCGCTCCATCCCGGCCGCCCGTGCCGCCTCGGCGCGGCTCATGCCTTCCAGCGCATTGGCGATCGCCAGCATCCGCTGCGCTGTCGAACGGCGAGGCTCTTTCCTGGCCCGCCGCCTCAACTCAGTCGGCGTCGCGACATCCTCCCGGATTGGCAAACCGCGTCCCATTCCGACCTCCCGCTCAGGCAGGAGCCAATTGAATCAGCTGCTTCCTTCCCGGGGAACACCCATCCGAGTCACCTCAATCGCGCGCCGGTATGAGACGAAGGGTCTTGCCGGCCGCGATTGCCGGGAGCCGTCAAACAGGCCCTCATACGGTTTCCGGATGATCGCTTCGCGATGCGGAAACCGGCCTCGCTCAGGCGCCGCGCGGGCTCGTGATACGGTTTCCGAAAGTGATCTTCCGGAAACCGTATCAGAAGAGGCGGCTGCCATTCGGTACGGGGCGGTCCGGCGTGACGAGCACCACGGCGCCCGCCTCGTCGGGAAAACCGAGCGTCAGCACTTCGGACTTGAACTTGCCGATCTGCCGGGACGGGAAATTGACCACGCCTGCCACCTGCCGCCCGATCAGCGCGTCCGGCTGGTAGTGCGTGGTGATCTGCGCGCTCGTCCGCTTGTGTCCGATGACCGGACCGAAGTCGATCACGAGCTTGAGGGCCGGCTTGCGGGCCTCGGGGTAGGGTTCCGCCGCGATGATCGTGCCGACGCGGATGTCGACCGCAAGAAAGGTGTCGAAGCTGGTTTGCGGGGCGGGCGGCGTTTCGGAGGGGTGAGCTGCGGTCATGGCGCCCTCTATCGGCCATGGCATCCCCTCCGACAAGAACCTTGTCCCCTCCCCGGCCGGCCCGCGGTGCCATGCGGCCCGTGGAGGCGCCCGCTGCCAGCGCAACGCTTTGCACCAAAGCACGAGCGACGATTCGCAATGCGGGCTCACGCCCGCGTGAGCCGATCGGGTATCCACGGTTTGACGGCGCAGATGCAATCTAAGTTAAATTTCGCCGCAGGACGGCCAGGGAGCTGCCGATGGAAAAGATCCGTCTTCAGGCCAGCGCAGACGGCACCTTCACCTTGTTCCGCGGCGAGCAGCCGCTCGTTCGCGGGTTGAATCCCGAGCAGGCGCGGCGGCTCGCCTCCAGCCTCGATGCGGAGCTGCGGCTGCCGCTCGATCTGTCCAGGACCTCGCGCCGCTAGGGCAGCGCCCGATCACGCGGCGATCGGGCGCTGCCCTCGGTTTTTGATGTCACCGCATCGTCCGCGACGAACCGGGATCCGCTCCGTCGGACGATCCCCGCGGACCGGCCGCGCCTCACCGGAGAGCCGTCGGGCTGCACGGGATGCCAGGCCGCCTGCCCGCGACCCTGGCTGGTGCGCAACGCGCGGGCCGCGGGACGCGCGGACGATCCGCCCCGCCTCGACGGGGCTCGCCGAGATGTTCATCGCGGGCGGCACCGGGAGGGCTGCCGTCGATCCCTCGGGCCGGTCATCACCCGCAATGCAGTTTCGATCAATCAAGCGGATGGCAGCCGATGAACAACACCCCGGATCGATGATCGTGGCTTGCCTTTCGGAGCTGTATCGGAGCGGTTAGGGTGCCGATCGATTGCCGATCGGCCTCTCGTGATGTCCACACCAACCCTGAAGCAGCTCCGCTTCTTCGTCGCCGCGGTCGATTGGGGCAGCTTGTCCCGGGCGGCATCCCACCTGAACGTCGCGCAGCCGGCCCTGAGCCAGCAGATCGCCCAGCTCGAAGCCAGCCTGAGGAACGAGCTTCTCACCCGGACGCCCCGGGGGGTTTACCCGACCGAGGCCGGTGACCGCTTCTATCGCCACGCGCGCACGATCCTGCGCCAGGTGGAGGGAGCGGTCGCCGATCTCACGGGACCGGTCAAGGTCATCGGGCGCGTGGCGATCGGGCTCCCGACGAGCGTCGCCACCATCCTGGCGCATCCCCTGCTGGGCGCGATCCTCAACCGGTATCCGGGCATCCGGCCGGAGCTGTTCGAGAGTCTCTCCGGCTACCTCCACGAGTTGATCGCCCGGCATCGGCTCGAACTCGCGGTCCTGTACCGCGACCGTTCCAGTCCCGGATTGACGGTGCGGCCGATCCTCCGCGAGGAATTGTTCCTCGTGACGAAGGCAGGGTCGATGCCCGCCGCGTCCATCACCATGCGGGCGGTCTCCCAGCTTCCGCTGGTGATGCCGAGCCCGACCCACACGCTGCGGACGATGATCGAGGCGGCCTTCGCGCAGGAGGGGTTCGCGCTCAACGTGATCGCGGATGTCGACAGCCTGCCCACCATGCGCAAGGTGGCCGCCTCCGGTCTCGCCGCCACCATCCTGCCGGTCTCGGCCCTGTCGGGGATCGACGACGCGCAGCGCCCGGCCATGATCCGCATCGTGGAGCCCGCCATCACCCGGCCGCTCGGGCTGTGCTACGCGGCCGACCAGCCCTTCGTCGGTCCCACCGCGCTCGTGGCCGACCTGATGGTCGCGGAGATGCGCCGTCTGGTCGAGAGCGGGGCATGGGGCGGAGCCGTCCTCGCGGAGCCATAAGTTTTCACGATGGCCACCCCGTAAAATCCTTCTCGATCCGCATAGCCGGGTCGGTCAGGATGCCCCTCACACGCGATCAACAAGAAGCGCCGGGGAGGCACAATGGTCCGCACGTCGCGCCCTCGCACGCGGGTACGCTCCGGCCGGAGCGGATCATGAGCACGATGTCCTCGATGATGGCGGACGGACCGCTCTCCGGCATCCGGGTGCTCGATCTGTCGCGCCTCGTGGCCGGCAACATGCTGAGCCTGCAACTGGCCGATTTCGGCGCCGACGTGATCAAGCTCGAACCGGGCAAGGGCGATCCGCTGCGCCACTGGCAGGAGAACGGCATCTCGGCCTGGTGGAAGGTCTACAGCCGCAACAAGCGCTCGATCCGGCTCGACCTGAAGAGCGCCGAGGGCAAGGCCACCTTGCGCCGGCTGGTGACGACGGCCCAGGTTCTGGTCGAGGGCTTCCGCCCCGGCGTCATGGAGGCCGCGGGCTTCGGTCCCGACATCCTGCTCGGCCTCAACCCGAAGCTCGTGATCGTCCGGATCAGCGGCTTCGGCCAGACGGGGCCCTACGCCCAGCGGCCGGGCTTCGGCTCCCTCATCGAGGCCATGAGCGGCTTTGCGGCCAAGAACGGCTTCGCCGACAAGCCGCCCGCCCTGCCGAACCTCGCGCTCGCGGACATGGTGGCCGGCCTGTCGGGCGCCTTCGCGACCCTGGCCGCCCTCCGGGTCGCCGAGCGGCCGGACGGCCTCGGGCAGGTCGTCGATCTGTCGCTGCTGGAGCCCCTGCACGCGACGCTGGGCCCGGACGCCGCGATCCACCGGCTGACGGGCCGCTCGCCCTCCCGCATCGGCAACCGGGTCAGCATCACCGCGCCCCGGAACGTCTACCGGACCCGCGACGGCGAGTGGATCGCCCTGTCGGCCTCGACGCAGGACATGGCCGCGCGGCTCTTCGGGGCCATCGGCCGTCCGGACATGATCGGCGACCCGCGCTTCGCCACGAACTCCGCCCGGCTCGACAACGTCGACGAGGTCGACGCGATCGTGGGCGGCTTCATCGCCCAGCGCGACCTCGCCGAGAACCTCGCCTATTTCGCGCAGGCGGAGGTGACGGTCGGCCCGGTCTACGACCCGGCGGGCTTCGCGCTCGACCCCCACGTGCAGGGCCGCGGCGTGCTGGTGGAGGTCGAGGATCCGGATCTCGGTCCGGTCCCGATGCACGCCCCCTTCCCGCGGCTGTCGCGCACGCCGGGCCGGATCCGGCGCCTCGCGCCGCGGCTCGGGCAGGACGAGGGCGACGTGGAAGCCGAACTCGGGCGGGAGGACGTGCGGTGAGGATGCGCTCCCTCCTGTTCGCCCCGGCCGATTCCCCGCGCAAGGTCGAGAAGGCGGTCGCATCGGGGGCCGATCGCGTCATCCTCGATCTCGAGGACAGCGTCGCCCCCGCCGGCAAGGCGGCCGCGCGCGAGGCGGCCGTGGCGGCGCTGCGGGCCCGGCCCGATCACCTGATCGTCCGGATCAACCCGCGCGAGACGGCCTGGCACCTCGACGACCTCGCGGCGATCGTGCCGGCGCGGCCGGCCGCGATCCTGCTGCCGAAATGCGCCGGGCCGGCCGACCTCTCGGTGCTCTCGGGGCAGATCGACGTCCTGGAGGCGGTGGGCGGCCTCGCGGCGGGGAGCGTCGCCGTGCTCCTCCTCGCGACGGAGACGGCGGCCTCCCTGCAGCGCATGGATTACGCCGGCGTGTCGCCGCGGCTGCGCGCCCTCTGCTTCGGGGCCGAGGACCTGTCGGCCGATCTCGGCATCGTGCCGCGCCGCGGCGACGGGACGCTCGCGGCCCCGATCGCGGCGGCCCGCGACCGGCTGCTGATCGCGGCGGCCGCCGCCGGCGTGGCGGCGATCGACACGCCCTTCCCCGATCCGCGCGACCCGGCCGGCCTTGGCGCCGAGGCGCAGGCCGGCGCGGCGGACGGCTTCTCGGGCAAGCTCTGCATCCATCCCAATCAGCTCGAGGCGGTGGCGGCCGCCTTCACGCCGCCGCCGGAGCGCGTCGCGTGGGCGACCGCGGTGGTCCGGCTCCTGGAGGGGAACGGGGCGGGGGTCGCCACGCTCGACGGCAAGATGATCGACATCGCCCATCTGAAGCTCGCCCGCCGCGTGCTCGCGATCTCGCCCGACGCGACCCAACCGGTGGGCTAAACGGGCTTCGCACGATCTGGTCACCGGTTTTGTGACAAAATCTGCAATGCATCGGAATCCCAAGCGGATGAAGCGCAGCCTTCCGACGCAGGTTTGCTTGGCAAGTTCGCTTGGGAAGAACGACATGGCAATTCTGCCGAGCTTGCCGTTGCCGCATCGCGTTCGCCGCCGAACCGGCGATCACTTCGGCGATCACTTCGGCGATCACTTCGGCGAACGATGCTGAGGAACCGGACGATGATGCGTTTTCCCACCAGCAGCCGCGCCGCCGTGGTGCGCGCGTTCAAGGCCCCGGTCTGCATCGAGGAGGTGCCGATCCCCAAGGAGCTGGAGCCCGGCACCATCCTGACCCGGATCGAGACCTGCTCGGTCTGCGGCACGGATGTCCATCTCTGGCAGGGCTCCCTCGCCCTCAAGGTCGATCTGCCCGTCATCATCGGCCACGAGATGGTCGGCCGGATCGTCGCCATGGGCGCCGGGACGGAGCGCGACTCGGTCGGTCAGCCGCTCCGCGTCGGCGACCGCATCACCTGGACGCACACGGCCTGCGGGCGCTGCTACTTCTGCACGGTCGCGCGCGAGCCGACCCTCTGCCAGTACAGCCGCAAGTACATGTACGAGCGGATGGATGTCGCTCCGTACCTGCTGGGCGGCTTCTCCGAATACGGCTACGTGCTGCCCGATTCCGGCCGGGTGAGGGTGCCCGACAACGTGCCGAACGAACTCGCCAGCATGGCGAGCTGCGCGTTCCGGTCGGTGATGAACGCCTTCGACGTGCTCGGGCGGATCGACCCGACCGACACCGTGGTCGTCCAGGGGGCGGGTCCGCTCGGGCTGCTCGCCACCGCCGTCGCCAAGATCTCGGGCGCCCGCCGGGTCGTCACCCTCGGCGCCCCCGAGCCGCGGCTCGCACTCGCCCGCGAGTTCGGCGCCGACGCGGTGATGTCCGTCGAGCAGACGACGCATGAGGAGCGGCTCGACCGGGTCCGGGCGCTGACCGACGGACGCGGCGCGGACGTGGTGATGGAGTTCACCGGCCATCCGGACGCCTTCGGCGAGGGGCTCGACCTCGCCCGCCGCGGCGCGAGCTACGTCGTGGTGGGACAGCTCGGCCAGGGCACGACCACGATCAAGCCCTCGACCATCGTCAGCAAGAACCTCCGGGTGCTCGGATCCTTCTCCGGGCAGGCCAAGGCCTACTGGAAGGCGCTGGAATTCGTCTCGAAGCACCTGCACGAGGTGCCGTTCGACCGCATGGTCACCAATCGCTACAAGCTCGACGACGTCAATACGGCCTTGACCCGGATGAAGAACTTCGAGGAGATCAAGCCGATCATCGAACTTTGATGCCGAATAAACATCAATAAATTCGATGTCGGGAGGAGAGGCGACATGAAGACATTCCAGCTGTTCATCGACGGGGCGTCTGTCGATGCGGGGCCGTCCGCGTGCCGAAGAGGCTGCGCGCCGGCACCGTCTGGGTGAACACCTATCGGGCGACCAGCTACATGATGCCCTTCGGCGGCATGAAGCAGTCCGGCCTCGGGCGCGGGAGCGGGCTCGACGCGGTGCGCGAGTATCTCGAGACCAAGAGCGTGTGGACCTCCACCGCGACGGAGGTCCCGGCCAACCCCTTCATCATCCGCTGACGGCCCCTCGGGGAAGCCGCCCCTCGCGGCATCCCCGGACCCGCAGCCAACGACAAGATTTCAGGAGGAACGATGTCGAGCACCCTCATCTCGCGGCGCGCGCTCATCGCCGGCACGATCGGCGCCGGCCTGGTCGGTTCGGCCGTCCCGCTGCGCTACGCCCGCGCGGCCGAGTACGTCTTCAAGCTCGGCACGGACGTGCCCGAAGCCCATCCGATCAACGTCCACGCACGCAAGGCCGCGGACGCGATCAAGGAGCAGACGAACGGACGGGTCGAGCTTCAGATCTTCTCGAACAACCAGCTCGGCGGTCAGAGCGACATGCTCTCGCAGCTGCGCTCCGGCGCGCTCGAATGCTTCGCCCTCTCGGGCGTGAACGTGCTCTCGACGCTCATCCCGACCTCGTCGATCTACGGTCTCGGCTTCGCCTTCCCGAACTACGAGGCGGTCTGGCGCGGCATGGACGGGCCGCTCGGCCAGCACCTGCGGGGCCAGATCGAGAAGGCCGGCTTCGTCGTGATGGAGAGGATCTGGGATAACGGCTTCCGGCAGATCACCAACAGCGTGCGGCCGATCAGGGAGCCGAAGGACCTCCAGGGGCTCAAGATCCGGGTTCCCGTCAGCGCCTTGTGGACCTCGCTGTTCAAGTCGCTCGGGGCCGCGCCGACCGGTCTCAACTTCGCGGAAGTCTACTCGTCCCTGCAGACCAGGGTGGTCGACGGGCAGGAGAATCCGCCCGTCATCATCAACACCGCCAAGATCTACGAGGTGCAGAAGTACTGCTCCGTGACGAACCACATGTGGGACGGCTGGTGGTTCCTGATCAACCGCCGCGCCTGGGCCCAGCTGCCGGCGGACCTGAAGGACGTCTTCGCCAGGAACGTCAACGCGGCCTGCCTGGAGGAGCGCAAGGACGTCGCGCACCTCAATGCCAACCTGCGCGAGGAGCTGACCGCGAAGGGGCTCGCCTTCAACGACGTCGATCCGGCCCCCTTCAAGGAGGAACTCCGCAAGAGCGGCTTCTACGCCGAGTGGCGCAAGAAGTTCGGGGACGAGGCGATGGGCCTCCTCGAAGCCGCGGCCGGGACGCTCGGCTGAGCGCGCCGCGTAACCGAATCGCAAGGGGCGGCAGGACACCCTGCCGCCATGGTATCCGTCCGCTTGGTGATCCGCGAGCTGCGCGACGACGCCCGCCACGGGCATCCGCGCCGGTGGCCCGGTCTGGCGATCAAAGTGACGAACCGCGCGGGCCTGATGGAGCACCTCGCCGGCTGCGAGTGGCCGGCGGGCGACAGCGCGGAGACCTTCCTCGACTGGTGCGGGGACACGCTGCCGGAATCCTGGATCCAGATCCGCAAGCCGGACCTGACGAGGCGCGAGGAGGCGGTCAGCATCACCATGGCCGTCGGCATGCGGGGCGCGAAGCCCGATCCGCACGGCCAGATGAAGGCGCGGATGCGTTGGCCGTTTCCGCTCGCCGACTGGTAGGCCGTCGCGCCGACGGGCTTCGGCGCGGACGGTCGCCATCGGGAATGCGCGGCGGCGAGACCCGGTGGCGGCGGAGCCGCGGCCCGGCCGTCAGCTCCGGCACGCTGTTCTTCATCGCGAGCTGCTGGATCCATGTTGGCCTGACGCACGATGTCGGCATGGACCAGCTCATCCTGCCGCAGCTGATGCGGGCGATCGGCCAGCCGCTCTTCACCATCCCGCTCTCGCAGCTCTCGACGGCCGGCTTGGCGCCGCGCGACACGGCGGATGCCTCGGCGCTGTCGAACATGATGCGCAACCTCGGCGGCGCGATCGGCATCGCGATGCTCTCGACGATGATCGACCGGCGCGAGCACATGCACTTCTCGGTGCTGGCCGAAGCCGTCACGGTGAACGCGACCCGTACGCCGGAGCGTCTCGCGGCGCTGGCCGCGGGCCTGCACGGTCACATCGCCGATCAGGCCGCCGCGAAGGCCGCCGCCCTCGGCATGCTGGCGAGCCAAGTCCGCTGCGAGGCCTATGTCATGGCCTATGCGGACGGGTTCTGGCTCGTCGGGGTCAGCCTCGTGCTCAGCCTCGGCGTGGTGGCGATCCTGAAGAAGCCGCAGCGGGCCGCGGGCCCGATCGAGGCTCACTGACGCGGCCGGCTCCCCCGCCCGGAGGCGTCATACGGTTTCCGGATGATCGCTTCGCGATGCGGAAACCGGCCTCGCTCAGGCGCCGCGCGGGCTCGTGATACGGTTTCCGAAAGTGATCGTCCGGAAACCGTATCAGAGCGTTCCGAGGAAGGCGACGAGCGCCGCCTTCTCGTCGCGGGTCAGGCCGAGCGGCCGGATCAGGGGCGAGAGCCGCGCGGCCGGCGCGTGAAGCGGGCGGGCTGCCTCGGCGGCGTTGCGGGCCCAGACCTCGCCGCCGCCGCGGTCGTAGAGATTGACGATCCCCGCCAGCGTCGCGAGCAGCCCGGCATGGCCGTAGGGCGCGGTCTCGCCCACGTGACGCAGGCTCGGGGTGCGGAAGCGCCCGGCATCCTCCGGCTCGCCGGTGACCGCGAAGCGGCCGAGATCCTGCGCGGGCTCGCCGAAGGCGGAGAGCCTGAGGTTGTGGAAGCGCTCGTCCGTGAGCAGCGGGCCGAAATGGCAATTGGCGCAGCGCGCCTTGGTGCGGAACAGGTGCAGGCCCGCGATCTCCCGGTCGGACAGGGCCGCGGAATCCCCGGCGGCGAAGCGGTCGAAGCGGGTCGGCCCGTCGAGTCCGGCCAGATAGGCGACGAGGGCGGCCGAGAGCGTGTCCGCCGAGATCCCCGCTCCCGGGAAGGCCTCGGCGAAACGCGCCGCGGAACCGGGATCGGCCGCGAGCCGCCCGAGAACCGGGTCGAGGGCGGCATTCGCCATCTCGTCCGGGTCCGTCAACGGCGCCAGCACCTGCCGGGCGAGAGCCGAATGCCGGCCGTCCCAGCCCCAGCGGCTGCGCGCCGCAGCGGTCCGCAGGCCGGGCGGATTGCGGCGGCCGAGCCGGTCCCGATGGCCGCGCGCGGTCGGGGTGGGAACGGTCCAGCCCTGCGCCGGATCGTGGCAGCCGGCGCAGGCGAGGCGCCCGTCCACCGAGAGGGTCGGATCGTGGAACAGCCGCGCGCCGAGGGCGGCGCGGCGCTGCCCCGCCGGGTCGGGACGCGGGAGCGGGAGCCGGGCGCCGAGTTCCACGAAGGCCACCCCGGGCTCGATCCAGGCCGCGGGCCAGCGCTCCGGCGGTCCCGCATAAGCCCGGCGCAGGTCGGCCGCCGTATCCGGCGCCGGCCCGCCCTCCGCCCCGGCCGCGACCATCGCAGCGAAGCCGAGGGCGGCGCGAAGAAGGCGCCGTCCCTGCCTCAATGGCAATCGCCCGCCACCTGGTCGCGATAGACCTCGAACGCGACGGTCGAGGCCCAGCGCATCCGTCGCTCGCGCCACCCCCCCGCGCCCGACACCGAGGCCGCCGCCCGCCGGAGGGCGGCGCCGGCCGGGCTCTGCGCCGGGAGGAGCGCCAGCACGGTCGGCTCGACCGGCGGCAGGGTGGCGGAGAACTTGGTCCAGGCGCGGGAGGTGAACAATTCATCGAGGAGCGCCCGGTCATGGATGGCGGCGTCGCATTCGCCGCTGCGCACCCGCATCAGGGCCGGGGCCGGCGCCCGCACCACGACGACCCGGGCGCCGAAGCTGCGGGCGACGCGCTGGCCGGCCAGGTTCGCTTCCGAGGCGCAGACCGTCCGGCCCGCGAGGTCCTCCCACCGGCGGATCGCGGTGTCCGCGCGCATGGCGACGCTGAGGCCCGAGCGGTAGCCGAGCGGCACGGCCTCGCCGGAGGCGAGCCGCGGATCGTCCGGCCTCAGGCGGACGAAGACGCCGTCCACCGCGCCGCTCTCCGGCGCCGCCGCCCCGTCCGGAGCCGCGACGAGGCGCACCGGGCTGCCGAGGCTCTCGCCGAGGAGGCGGGCGAGATCGGGCTCGAATCCCTCCTCGTAGTAGATTCGCCCGTCCGGCGCGTCGGGCGGCGGAACATAGGCGGCGGCGAGGGTGAGCCCCCTCCCCTCGGCGCCGGACCGATGACCGCCCGGCCCGGCCGCCGGCGCGGCGCTCAGCGTCAGGGCCACCAGGACGGCGGCGGTCAGGCTGCGGACGGTCATCGTCATGGCGGTATCACGGCTCCTCTCCGGCTCACGGGATCCCGCCGACAAGGCGCTTGCGGCGGTCCGGGCATTAGTATACAAAAAATATGGATTTTATAGCCTGCTTGCGTCGAACCGCGGCAGCGCTGCCAGGGGACCACCATCATGGGCCACCATCATTCTCTCGTGTCGGCGCTCGCGGCGCTCGGTGCCGTCGCGCTCGGCGTCCTCGGCGGGGCGACGCCATCGCGCGCCGAGACGCTCCCCGCGATCAATCTCCAGCTCACCCCCTGGACCGTGGTGGCCCGCAAGAAGGGCTTCTTCAAAGACGAGTTCGACCGGATCGGCACGACGCAGGTCAACCTGATCGCCTCCGGCGCGGCCGAGCTGCTCGGCGCCGAGGCCGCGGCGGTGGGCGGCGGCGCCATCGCCATCGCCCAGCGCATGATCTATCCGGCGACCGTGCACCGGGCCAACGGGCTCGACGGGGTGGTGATCTGGGCCTCCGAGCCGTCGAACCGCTACCGCGCGCCGATCCTCGCCCGCGCGGACAACGACGCCATCAAGACGGTGGCGGATCTCGAAGGCAAGAAGTTCGGGTCGAGCCGCATCAGCTGCTACTGGTCGTCGCCCTTCGAGATCCTGGAGAAGGCCGGGCTGCCCTTCGATTCCCGCGAGAAGCAGGGCCGCGTGCGCTACACCTCGATCGACAATCCCGCCGTGGCGATCTCCTCGGTGCTGTCGGGCGCGACCGACGCCACCACAGCGCATCTCGCCGCCGGCGCCTTCGCGGGCGCCTGGCTCTCGGGCAAGCTCAAGGTGGTCGGCCGTTCGCCCGACGATGGCGTCTACGTCAACAACGCCGGCCGGGTGACGTACTTCGCCCGCCGCGACTTCGTGAACAAGTATCCGGAGGTGGTGAAGGCCTTCCTCGCCGCCCGCGAGCGCACCCGCGAATGGACCGCCGACCACGTGGACGAGGCGGCCGAGATCGTCGCCCGGGAGACCCGCGTGCCCGTCGAGGTCGCCAAGTTCCAGATCTCGCATGCCGGCGAATGGGAATTCATGGCCGGCGAGCCCAATGCCGACCGCGCCCGCAACGCCATCAAGACCTTCCAGGCTTGGTACATCGCCCACGGCGACGACATCCTGTCCGAGCGCAAGCTCTCCGACGAGCAGATCAACGCCTTCATCGACGGGCGATTCTTCGTCGGCGGCCAATACTCGATCTACAACTGAACGCGACGGCTCCGGCGTCGCCGCAGGGGCAACGACCGGAGCCGCGTCGTTTCCGGGCACTTGAACGGGACCTGATTGCGATCATGAGCGACACCGCGAATACGGTTGCCGGGGCGCGCTTCGTGGATCCGGCGCCGGTGCGGCGGGCCGCCCGCGCCGTGCAGCCGCGGCGCCGCGGCTTCGGCCTCACGGGCCTCATCCTGCCCCTCGCCATCCTGGTTCTGTGGGAGGCCTCCGCCAGCTTCCGCTGGATCGATCCCGTCTTCCTGCCCGCGCCGCAGCGGGTGGCGACGGCCTTCTGGATGATGCTGACCGCCCAGAACCTCGCACTCGACTTCCTCGCCAGCATCTCGATCGTCGGCCAAGCCTTCCTGTACGGCTCCGCCGCCGCGATCCTTCTCGGGATCGCCGCCGGCTTGTCGCGGCGGGTCGAGGCGTTCTTCGGTCCGACCTTCGACACGATCCGGCACATTCCCGGCATCGCGTGGCTTCCGCTCATCGTGCTGTGGCTCGGCATCGGCGCCCCCGCGAAGGTGCTGGTGATCGCGAAATCCGTGTTCTTCCCGGTCTTCCTGAACACGCTCCAGGGCATCCGGAACGTCGACAAGAACCATATCGAGCTCGCCCGGGCGCTCACCCTCACGCGCTGGCAGTTGGTGCGCCGCGTGGTGCTGCCGTCGGCGCTGCCGAGCATCCTGATCTCGCTGCGCTATGCCGCCGGCCTCGCCTGGGCCCTGGTGGTGGTGGCGGAGGGCCTGAGCGGGCTCGAAGGGCTCGGCTTCCTCATCTTCCGGGCGCAGGGGCTGCTGCTCACCGACCAGCTCATGGTCTGCATGGTCGTCATCGGCCTCATCGGCTTCTCCATCGACCGCGGCATGGCCCTGGTGCAACGGCGCCTGCTGCGCTGGAAACAGGGCTTCGAGGGCTGAACGCGGCCCGCCGGCCCCCTCTCACCAAGGAGCGCTCCCATGGCCGCCGCTGGCCGCCTCGACATCCGCGACGTCTCCAAGACCTATCCGGTCGAGGGCCGCCCTTCGCTCACCGTGCTGTCCCATGTCGGCTTCGAGGTGGCCGCGGGCTCGTTCGTCTCGCTGCTCGGCCCCTCGGGCTGCGGCAAGTCCACGCTGCTGCGCCTGATCCTCGGCCTCGATTCCGATTACGAGGGCGACATTCTCGTCGATGGGAAGCGGATCGCCGGCCCGGCCCTCAGCCGCGGCATCGTCTTCCAGGATCACCGGCTGCTGCCGTGGCTGACGCTGGAGCAGAACGTGGCGCTCAGCCTCGAGAATTCCGGCTGGCCCGCGGCCGAGAAGGCGCGGACGGTGCGCGAGCATATCGGGCTCGTCGGCCTGCGCGGCTTCGAGCAGGCCTATCCGCACCAGCTCTCGGGCGGCATGGCCCAGCGCGCGGCGATCGCCCGCGGGCTCGCCAGCCGGCCGGAGATCCTGCTGATGGACGAGCCCCTCGGCGCCCTCGACGCCCTCACACGGGTGCGGCTCCAGGGTGAGCTGCAGCGCATCTGGCGGGTCGAGAAGGTCACCATGGTCCTCGTGACCCACGACGTGGACGAGGCGATCTTCCTCAGCGACGAGGTGGTCGTGATGAGCCCGGGCCCCGGCCGGGTGGCCGAGCGCATCGCGATCGACCGCGACGGCGCCCGCGACCGGGCCGGCGCGGCCTTCGTCGCCATCAAGCGCCGCATCCTCGAGGCCATGGGCGATGATCTCGGCCACCGCGATGCCGCCTGAGCGGCTCCGGCCGCCCGAGCGGCTGCTCCGGCCGCCCGAGCGGCTGCGGCGGAGCCTCGTCGCGGCCTCCCTCGCCTGCGGGCTCGCGACGGCGGCCGCGGCCATGGATACGGCGCCGTCCACCGATCTCCCGGACCTCTCGGCCGCCCGCGCCAGGATCTACGCGGAGGAATACGAGGCCGCGGCCGCCGAACTGGGCGCACTCACCGCGACCGTGCGGCACGCCGATCTCTACAACCTGCTCGCCTTCGCGCTGCGCAAGCTGAAGCGCTACGACGAGGCGGCGCGCTGGTACAAGGAGGCGTTGTTCTACGACCCGACCCACCGCCCGGCGCTCGAATACCAGGGCGAGCTGTTCCTCGCGGTGGGCGACCTCGACCACGCCCGCAACAATCTCAAGCTCCTGCGCCTGCTCTGCCACCCGGACGGCTGCGAGGAGGTCCGACGGCTGGAGGCCGCCCTGTCGGCCGCGGGCGTGGAGCCGCCACCGCCGTCCTGAGCGGGGCGCCGCCGCCCCGCATTCCACAGCGGACGAGCGCGATGCCGCGCTTCAGTCAAGGAGAAGTCGTGTTCATGTCGAAGAGCCGTTCGCCGTCCCTCGCAAGCCGCGCCCTCGCCGCGCTGGCCCTCGGCGCGATCAGCGCGGCGCCCGCGGTCGCGGACACGCCGGTCCGGGGCGGATCGATCGTGTTCGGGGTCACCACCGACCCGGCCTGCTTCAATCCCCACCGCTCGGTCCAGCAGAACTCGTACATCATCATCCGCAACTACATCGACTCGCTCGTCGCCAAGGGCGAGGGCGGCAAGTTCCTGCCCTGGCTGGCCACCGCGTGGTCGATCTCGCCGGACGGCAAGACCTACCTCTTCCGGCTGCGCGACGGGGTCAGGTTCCACGATGGCGGCGTGCTCGATGCGCAGGCGGTCAAGTTCAACTTCGACTTCATCCGCGATGCCAGGAACACCAACGCCGCCGGCGAATTGCTCAAGGCGGTGGAGAGCGTCGAGGCGGTCTCGCCGGCCGAGGTGAAGCTCACCCTGAACCGTCCCGATTCCGCCCTGCTCGAATCCATCGCGAGCGTCCGGCTCGGCATCGTCTCGCCGAAATCGCTGCAAGCGGGGGACGGGCTCTGCTCCGGCGGTCCGGCCCTGGCCGGCACCGGTCCCTTCGTCTTCGAGAACTACACGCGCGGCCAGTCGGCGAGCTTCGTGCGGAACACGGCGTACCAATGGGGACCGGGCTACGCCGCCCACCAGGGCCCGGCCCATCTCGACCGGCTCACCGTCCGCTTCCTGCCCGAATACGCGGTGCGCGCCGGCGCCCTCACCTCCGGCCAGGTGGACGTGATCGAGGGCGTCCAGCCGACCGATATCGGCCTCTTCAAGGACCAGCCCGGATTCCAGTTCCTCGTCGGCCCGTCCGGGGCCCAGACCTCCTTCACCCTCAACATCAACTATACGATCCCGCCGGCCACCGACCTGCGCGTGCGCCGGGCGCTGCGGGACGGCGCGGATATCGACGCCATCGTCAGGAGCGTCTATCTCGGCACCTATCCGCGCGCATGGTCCAACATCGGCCGCGACAACTTCTTCTCCAACAAGGCCCTGGAGCGCAGCTGGGGCAACGACGCGGCGGGCGCCAACCGGCTCCTCGACGAGGCCGGCTGGACGGGGCGCGATGCCCAGGGCTTCCGCACCAAGGACGGCGAGCGCCTGTCGATCGAGGTCGGCTATCCCCAGCCCTTCGTCCGCGACAACCGGGAGGTGCTGATCCAGGCCCTCCAGGCGCAGCTGCGCAGGAATATCGGCCTCGACCTGAAGCTGCGCTTCATCAGCGCCGGCGAATGGGCCCAGCAGACGCAGAAGGGCACCTGGACCATCTACCCCAACACCTACCTGCCGGCCGATGCCGCCCAGGAGCTGCAGGGCAATATCGGCGAATCGGGCTTCATCCGGGCCGTCGCCGACAAGGGCGACAAGGAACTCTTCCGCCTGATCAACGAGGCCCTGGCCTCCACCGACCTCGACGCGAAGAAGACGCTGGTCGACGCGGCCCAGAAGCGTGCGATCGACCAAGCGTTCATCGTGCCGCTCTTCTCCGCCAACTACCAGCTCGCGGCGAAGGAGTCCGTGCGGGGGCTCTCCTTCGAGACGCAGCTCGATTCCCCGTCGAACTTCTACGACGTGTGGCTGGCGAAGAAGTGAGGGAAGCCATGTGGCGTCCCGTGATCGCGCGGCTCGGCACCGGCCTCCTCGTGGCCTGGGGCAGCCTCACCGCCGCCTTTCTCGCCCTGCACGCGCTGCCCGGCCAAGTCGAGGACATCCTCGCGGGCGACCTCGACTATCCGGGCCTGCGCGAGGCGATCGCCGCCGAATGGGGTCTCGACCGCAGCCTGCCGGCGCAATACCTCGACTTCCTGCTGCGCATCGCGAGCGGCAATTTCGGCACCTCCTACGCGCTGCGCCAGCCGGTGACGGAGATCGTCGCCTCGCAGCTCCTGCCCACCACGCAGCTCGCGGCGGCGGCCGGCATCCTGGCCGCGCTCCTCGCGGTCGCCGTCGCGGTGCTCACCGCCGGCCGGGGCCCGATCGCCCGGAGCCTCGCCGCCTTCCTGGAACTCGTGTTCGCTTCGATGCCGGTGTTCTGGCTCGGCATCCTGCTCCTGATGGCCTTCTCGTTCAGCCTGCGCTGGTTCCCGGTCTCGGGGGCGGAGGGCTGGTCGGCGCTCGTCCTGCCGGCCGTCACCCTGGCGCTGCCCACGGCGGGCCTGCTCGCGCAGGTGCTGCGGGAGGCCATGGAGAAGACCCTGGAGCAGCCCTTCGTCGTGACGGTGCGCGCCCGCGGGCTCGGCGAGACGCTGATCCGGGTGCGCCACGTGCTGCGCCACGCCGCCCTGCCGGTCGCGACGCTCGGCGGATGGATCATCGGCGGGCTCCTCGGGGGCGCCGTCATCACCGAGAAGGTGTTCGGCCGGCCCGGCCTCGGCACGGTGACCCTGAACGCGGTGCTGTCGCACGACGTGCCGGTGGTGCTCGCCGTGGTGCTGCTCGCCGCCTTCGTCCACGTGGCGGCGTCCACGCTCCTCGACATCCTCACCCTGCTCATCGATCCGAGGCTCAAGGCGTCATGACGCACTCCGCTCCTCCCCTGGTCGAGCCCATCGCCCTGGTCGAGCCCGTCGCCCTGGTCGAGCCCGCCGGGACCCGGGACGAAGCCGATGCGGCGGCGAGCGCGCGTGCCCCGCGGCGACGCCTGCCGCCCCTCGGCGTCGTGGCGGCGGGCATCTTCATCGCCGTGCTCCTCCTCGCCGCGGCGGCGCCCGCGCTGATCGCCCGCGCCGATCCGCTGGAGGGGGATGTCCTGGCGGTGCTGGCGCCGCCGAGCCTCGCCCATCCCTTCGGCACCGACCGGCTCGGGCGCGATGTCTTCGCCCGCACCGTGCACGGGGCCCGCACCTCGCTCGGAATCGGGCTCGGCAGCGCGGCGCTCTCGGTGGGGCTCGGCGTGCTGCTCGGGCTCGTCGCCGGCCAGAGGAACCGGCTCCTGGACGAGGGCATCTCGCGCCTGTTCGACGTCGTCTCCTCCTTCCCCGGCGTCCTCCTCGCCATGATGGTGGTGACGTTCCTCGGCCAGGGCATGATGAACATCGCCATCGCGGTCGGGCTCGCCGGCATTCCGAAATTCGGCCGGGTGGTGCGGGCCCAGACCCAGCTCGTGCGGGACGCGGATTACGTGACGCAGGCCGCCATCTACGGGCGCGGGCGCGGCGAGATCTTCCTGCGGCACGTCCTGCCGAACGTGCTGGTGGCGGTGCCGGTGACCGCCACGATCTACGTGGGATCGACCATCCTGGCGGTGTCCGGGCTGAGCTTCCTCGGCCTCGGCCCCCAGCCGCCGACGCCGGAATGGGGCGTGATGCTGGCCGAGGGCCGGGACGTGCTGCGCGTCGCGTGGTGGCCGAGCGTGTTTCCCGGCGCCGCCATCACCCTCACGGTGATCGCCTTCACGGTGGCCGGCAGCCATCTGCAACGCCGCTTCGAGGGGCGCGCGCCATGAGCCCCCCGCGCACGGCCGCCTCCGCAGCCCCCCTGGTGGATCTCGCCGGCCTTCGGGTGACGTTCGACGGCGTGAACGGCGGACGCCCGGTGGTGGACGACGTGGACCTGCTGATCCGCCCCGGCGAATGCGTGGCGCTGGTGGGCGAATCCGGCTCGGGCAAGAGCGTGACCGCCCGCTGCCTCCTCGATCTCGCGGGACCGGGCGCCCGCGTCTCGGCCCGGCGCTTCCTGATCGACGGCGCGGACGCGTCGCGGTTCGACGCGGCCCGGTGGCGGCGCCTGCGCGGGACCTTCGCGGGCCTCGTCATGCAGGACGCGCTGGTCTCGCTCGATCCCTTGCGCACCATCGGCCAGGAGGTGGGCGAGGGGGTCGCCGTCCACGGGCTCGTGCGCGGGCGCGGCGCGGTCGCGGAGCGGGTCGTCGAGACGCTCGCCCGCGTCGGGATCCCCGATCCCGCGGTCCGGGCCGGGCAATACGCCCATCAGCTCTCCGGCGGCCTGCGCCAGCGCGCCCTCATCGCGGCGGCCATCGCGGGCGGCCCGCGGCTGGTGATCGCCGACGAGCCCACCACCGCCCTCGACGCCACGGTGCAGAAGCAGGTTCTGGCGGTGCTCTCGCGCCGGGTGCGGGACGAGGGGGCCGGGCTTCTCCTGATCAGCCACGACCTCGCGGTGGTGGCGGAGATCGCCGACCGCGTCCAGGTGATGCGCGCGGGCCGGGTGGTGGATGCCGGCCCGACCCGCGCGGTGCTGGCGCGCCCGCGCCATCCCTACACGCGCCGGCTCCTCGCCGCCGTTCCCTCGGCCGCCTCCCGGGGCTGCCGCCTCGCCTCGGCGCGGATCGAGGCCGCGCCGGAGGGCGTCTCCCGCCCGGGGGCCGGGCCCGGCACCGTCCGCATCCTGCGCGAGCGGCTGCCGCCACGACCGGCCGCGACCGGCCGGACGGTGCTGGAGGCGGAGGGCCTCACCAAGCGCTACCGCCGCCGGGGCGGCCATGGCGACCTCCTCGCCCTCGACGACGTCTCGTTCACCGTCGGCGCCGGGGAAGTGGTCGGGCTCGTCGGCGAGTCCGGCTCGGGCAAGTCCACCTGCGCCAAGATCGTCCTCGGTCTGCTGGAGCCCGATGCCGGCCGCGTCCGCCTCCTCGGCCAGCCCTGGTCGGGCCTGACCGAGCGCGCGCGCCGGCCGCTGCGGCCCCGGCTCCAGTACATCCCGCAGGATCCCCTGAGCAGCTTCGATCCGCGCTACCGGGTGCGCGACATCATCGCCGAGAATCTCGCGGGGGTGCCGCGGCGGGGGATCGAGGAACGCGTGTGCCTGCTCCTCGATCAGGTCGGCCTCGATGCGGGCCTGCTGGACCGTTTCCCGCGCGCCATGTCCGGCGGACAGCGCCAGCGGGTGGCGATCGCCCGCGCGCTCGCGGCCGAGCCGGCGCTCGTCGTCTGCGACGAGCCGGTCTCGGCCCTCGATATCGGCGTCCAGGCGCAGGTGGTCGACCTGATCGGCGAGCTGCAAGCGCGTCTCGGCACCGCGCTCCTGTTCATCTCCCACGATATCGGCCTCGTGCAACACGTGGCCGACCGCGTGCTGGTGCTGAGCGACGGCCGGGTGGTCGAGGACGGGCCCGTCGACGATGTCCTCGTCCGGCCCGCCCACGCCTATACGCGCAGCCTGCTCGACGCCGTGCCGAAGCCCTTCGCGGCGCACGCCTGATCGTCCTGGGTCCCCGCCCCGGAGCGGGGACGCGGCGGTCCTCAGGCGGCGCGCAGGGTCGCGAGGAAGCGGGCGACCTCGCCGCCGAGGTGCTCGGCCTGCCGCGACAGCTCCGAGGCCGAGGCCAGCACCTGGCTCGCCGCGGCCCCGGTCTCCTCGGCGGCGCCCGCGACGCCGGCGATGTTGCTCGTCACCTCGCCCGTGCCCGCCGCGGCATGGGCCACGTTGCGCACGATCTCCTGGGTGGCCGCGCCCTGCTCCTGCACGGCGGCCGCGATCGAGTTCGCCACCCCGCTGATCTCGCGGATGCGTGCCGCGATGGCGTCGATGGCGGACACGGCCTGCCCGGTCGATCCCTGGATGCGGGCGATCTGGCCGCCGATCTCCTCCGTCGCCTTGGCGGTCTGGGTGGCGAGTTCCTTGACCTCGGCGGCGACGACCGCGAAGCCGCGCCCCGCCTCCCCGGCCCGCGCCGCCTCGATGGTGGCGTTCAAGGCCAGCAGGTTCGTCTGGCCAGCGATGGAGGAGATCAGCCCGACCACGTCGCCGATCTTGGCCACCGCCGCGTTCAGCTCCTGCACGAAGGCCGCCGTCTGGCTCGCCTCCGCGACGGCCGCCTGCGCGAGCGCCGTCGATCCGCCGACCTGCCGGCCGATCTCCTGCACGGAGGCGCCCAGCTCCTCGGCGGCAGCCGCCACCGTGTTGACGTTCGAGGCCGCCTTCTCCGCCGCGGCCGCCACGGTGGTGGACTGGCTCGCCGTCTCGGTGGCCGTGGCGGTCATCGTCTGCGCCGTGGCCTGCAACGCGGTGGCGGAGGAGGACACCAATCCGACGATGCTCCCGACGGCCCGTTCGAGGCCGTTGGCGAGGTCATGCATCGCGACCCTGCGCTGTTCCTCGGCGCCCGCCCGGGCCAGGGCCGATTCGTCCTCCAGCGTCCGCATCCGCACGAGGCCGGTCTTGAAGATCTGGACGGCATCCGCGATCGTCCCGATCTCGGTCCTCGCACCCTGGTGCGGAATCTCGACCGAGAGATCGCCCGCGGCCAGCGCCTGCATGGGCTGCACGACCGAGCGGATGCCGCGCGTCACGCCCCGGACGATCAGGGTGGCGGACACGGCCGAGAGGATGAGCCCGAGGAAGATGGCGGAGAGTCCGATGGCGCGGGCGCTCTCGAAGACGGCCTTGCTGCGCGCCTGGGCCTGCGCCGCGCCGTCGTTGTTCAGGACGATCAGCTTCTCGAGCGCTTCGGCCGCCGCGAGCCGCGACGACAGGCTGTTATACTCGAAGAGTTCGAAGGCCGGCACCTTCTGCCCATTCCGCGACAGGTCGAGGATGGCTTGGCGGACCTCCTCGAACTTGCGCGTCTCCTGGATGAAGACATTGTAGAGGGCGCGCTCCTCGGGAGTGGAGATCATCGCCTCGTAATGGGCCTTCCTGTCGCCGATCACCTGGGCGAGGCTCTTCATCTCCTGCTCGATTTCGGTCACCAGATCGGTGTCCGCGGCCTGGGTATGCCTCAGGAGGAGGCTGGTGTTGCGGGCCGTGAAGGTCGCGATCTCGCCGAGCACCCGCATGCCGGGAAGCCGGTTCATCTCGATATCGAGTTCCTGATCGCGCATCCGTTGCGTGCTGATCAACCCCAGCACGCCCAGGCCGACGATGAAAACGGTCAGGAGCGAAAAAGCCGCAATCAACTTGGTGCGGATCGACAAGCTTCCGAGAGACACGGGCAACCTCTTCCGAATGCCGCTCACCAAGGCACTGGGCGGCTTTCGGACTTAAAAGTTAGGTTGCGACGGTTAACAAAAATCGATATCCGCCAGGGAATTTTCAGAAAACAGCGCGCCGGATTCAGACTTATGAACTGTAAATCCCATTTCCGAGCCGCGATAGACGTTGGCGCGGCAGGGACGAGAAGAGCTCCATCCAGGGTTGTCTCAACGCGGTCGATTCAATTGGGTGGGCCCGGGGGATCCGGCTGCCGAGAGATCGCTCCCGGCTCGGTGGAGCCGCATTCTCCCCCTTTCCGGCCCCGGAAAGGGGGAGAATGCGAGATGAAGGCGGTTGTTGCGCATCGCCGTGTCGAGCCGTGAACCGCGCCTGATGATGATCATCCCATGGACCCGCCATAACGACGGTGATCGCCCTCCGCGCTCGCGAGGATCCGCAGGGCGGCGCGGGCATCGGGCTTGTCGTGCCCCTCGGTCAGGCTGTCGACGACCTGCCGCAACCGGAATACAACCTGCCGGGATCCGGGCATCAGACGCGCCGCCGTTGCGGCGCATCGGAGCATCCAGAACTTCATGTCGGCACGCGCCCCGATCGCGAAGCCCTCATCGAGGCAGGCCATCGCATCCCGGGGCCGGTCGCCCGCGAGGATCTCGCCCTTGATGCGCAGCAATTCCGGGAGGATCCAGCCCTCGCCGGCGGTCAGGCCGGACTCGATGGCTTGGTCGATCACGGGAAGCGCCGCGTCCGGTCGCTGATCGCCGTGCAGGGCCTGGGCGAGATGGCCGAGGAAAAGGACGCGCCGGATCGGCCAGCGTGTCCGCTCCAAGGCGGCGATCCCCGCCGTCAACGTCTCGACTGCGTCGGAATACGCGCCGCGGGCCAGATGCAGGGAGCCCCGGAAGCACTGGTTCCAGGCGCGCCAGGGACCGAACGCGTGCCGGCCGGACACGTCGCCCAGCAGGTCGAGCCGCTCCCCGAAGGCGGCGAGGTCCCCGCAATAATACGCGACCGGACAACCGGATTCGACCAGAACGAGCGAGAGCGTGGTGGCATGACCGCGCTCGCGCGCCTCGGCGACGTTGCGCGCCGCCAGCGCCGAGGCTTGGTCCTGGAAGCCCAGGAACAGCAGGGCCGCGGAATAGAAGGCGCGCGCGTTCAACTCCTGATCATATTGCATCCGCACGATCGCGCTCGACGAGATGCGATCCTCCTGAATCGCGGCGGCGAGCGAAGCGCGCGCGCCGTCGGCGCGTCCGAGGAAGAGCTGGGAGATGCCGAGGATCCGGTGCGCGATCAGGAGGTTCGCCTCGTTCCCGGCCTCGTCGGGGGATCGCGCCAGCCGCTCGAAATCATGGGCGGTCGCGAGGGAGGCGGCGTAGCGGCCGGCGCTCAGCTCGGTCAGCCACAGGCCCCAGAGCGCCCGCAGCCGCAGCTCCACGCTGCCGGAAGCCCGCGCGATCCGGTCGGCGCAGGTCCACGGGACCGACGCCTCCCGGACGGGCCCGATCGTGTAGATCAGGGCCGTCCCGAGCGAGGCCAGGAGCGAGACCTCGCGCGCCGGATCGAGTGCGCCGGTCCGCAGGCTGGCCACGGCCCGCTCGAAGCGGGCCCGGCACTCGTCGACCAGGGACAGCTGGAACCACAGGACGGCCGAGGAGATGGTGAGTTCGGCCCCGAGTGCGCGGTCGCCGTTCGGCCCGAAGCACCAGTCGAGCGCCGCCCGCACGTTGTCCAGCTGGCTGGCATAGGTGGCGGCCCATTCGGCCGCCGGCAGGCGCGACGATTCCTCTTCGGCCGCCGCCATGAACTCCTTGATGCAGAGGGCGTGGCGGCGGCTCAGCCGGTCGAACTCGCCGCGCTCGCGCAGCTTCTGGAGCGCGTAGGCCCGCGTGATCTCCAGCAGCCGGTAGCGCGGAAGCGCCTGCGTGAAGTCGGCACTGACGAGGGATTTGGAGACGAGATTGGTCAGGTGGTCGATCGTGTCCCAGCTCGGCTCCTCGATCGCGGTGACCGCGGTCGCCGCCTCGAGCGAGAAATGGCCGCTGAACACCGAGAGCCGGCAGAGCGTGACCTTCTCTCCGGGGCTCAGGTGGTCGTAGCTCCAGGTCAGCGTCGCCTGCAGGGTCTGGTGGCGGGCGAGCGCGGTGCGCCGCCCAGCGACCAGGACGCGGAACACGTCGTCGAGCCGCAGGGCCACGCCCTGGACGCCGAAGGCGTCGACCCGTCCGGCGGCGAGTTCGATCCCCAGCGGGATCCCGTCCAGGCGGCGGCAGATGCGAACGATGGCGGGCACGTCGTCGGGCGGCACCTCGTAGCGGCCGAGGGTGGAGGCGGCGCGCTCGATGAAGAGCCGGACGGCCGGGGAGGTCAGCGCATCGGCGGCCTGGGCCTCCTGGTCCGTCGGCGGCAAGGCGAGGCCCGGCAGACGCAGGACGTGCTCGCCCTTCGCGCGCAGCGGCTCCCGGCTGGTGACCAGCAACCGCAGATCGGGGTTGGCGAGGAGCAGCTGCTCGGCCGCCCGGGCGGCGGCGGCCACCACCTGCTCGCAATTGTCCAGGATCAGCAGCGCACGGTCGGCCGGCAGGCGGTCCCCGAGCCCCGGCCCGCCGGTCCCGAGAGTCATGCCGATGGCGGACACGATGGCGGCCTCGACGAGGGCCGGATCGGTGATCGGCGCGAGTTCGACGAGGATCACGGCATCGGGCGCCTCCGCCCCCTCGCCGGCCAGGGCGGTCCGGGCGGCTTCGAGGGCGACGGTGGTCTTGCCGACCCCGCCCGGACCGACGACGCTCACGAACCGGTGCCGGGCGAGTTCCTCGCCGATCGCGGCCACGGCCTCCGCCCGCCCCAGCACCGATGTCAGGTTGAGCGGCAGGTTCTGCCGCGCGCCGCGGGGCGGCGCGGAGCCGCGCTCCTGCACGTCGGTGAAGGCGACGTCCGCGACGAAGCTGTAGCCGCGGCGCGCGACGTTGACGATGTATTGCCGCCCGTCCTGGCCGTCGCCGAGGATGCGCCGCAGGGCCGTCATCTGGACCCGGAGATTGGCCTCCTCGACGAAGAGGTCCGGCCAAGCGCTCGCCAGGAGTTCCTGCTTGCTGACGACCTCGCCCGGCCGCTCGACGAGCGCGACCAGCAGCTCGAGGGCCCGCCCGCCCATCGGGACCACGGCGCCGTCCTTCAGCAGCTGCTTCGAGGCGAGGACGAGCCGGAACGGGCCGAACAGCGCCGCGCGAGTGGAGGATGCCATGGGCGTTCCGCGATAGCCTGCCGCGCCTACGATGTCCGCCATCATCATTCAAGGACGGTGCCACGCGGTTTCGTCATCGAAAACCTGCATCGGACCAAGACCCTGAACTGATCGATCGATGGCCGGCCGACGTAAAACCGCCTAGATTCGGCCGATCTGGCGAACGGAGCGGCTGCCGTCATGGAATCCACCATCACCGCGATGCAAGCGGCCAAAGGGACGAGGGAGCCGGGCGGCGTGCTCGCCTGCGTGCTGCTGGCCATGGTGGCGATGGCGGGTCCTCTCTACATCGACATCATGCCCTCCATCGTGGCGGCATTGCGCGCCGAGTTCGGGCTGAGCGCGACGCAGGCCGGCTTCGTCGCCGCGGCCAACGGCTACGGGTCGACCGCCGGTGCGCTGCTCGCGCTGTTCGTCGTGCCACGGCTGCCCTGGGGCCTCCTGGCGACCGCCCTTCTCCTCGCGCTCGCCGCGGCGGATGTCGCGACCACGGCCGCGCGAAGCTACGAAGCGCTGATCGGCCTGCGGGCGGTCCACGGCATCGTCGGCGGCCTTCTCGTGGGCCTCGCCTACTCGCTGATCGCGCAGCTGCGCGATCCCCGCCAGGGTTTCGGCATCCTCTTCGTATTCCATTTCGGCTTCGGCGGGATCGGCGTTCTCGTCTCCGTCTTCCTCGCGCCGCTGATGAGCCACGGAATCGTCTTCCTCATCCTCGCCGCCTTCGATCTCCTCGCCCTGTTCGTCGTGCCGCTCCTGCCCGCCTTCACGCAGCCCGGGCGAAGCGCGCGAGCGGCACGGGCGATCGACCGGCCCCGCGGCAGCGGCCTCGCGCGGATCGCCGGCCTGTTCCTGTTCCAGGCGGCCAATCTCGGGCTCGGCGCCTTCCTGATCGGCCTCGGCGCCGATCTCGGCCATGCCCCGGCCTTCGCGAGCTTCGCCGTCGGCCTCGGATTGGGGGCCGGCACCCTCGGCGCGATCGCGATGCTCCGGCTCAGCGGCGCCTTCGGCTGGCGGCCGATGATCCCGGTCATGCTCGCGGCCGGCCTCAGCAAGGTGCTGGTCGGGATCGGCCATGATCCGGTGGTCTTCGCCGTCGCCGTCTCGGCGATCTTCCTGACCATGGCGATGGCGCTGCCCTATGCCTTCGCGCTCTGCGCCGCGGGCGACGCGAGCGGGCGGTCCTCGGTTCTGGCCGGCTTCGCCTCCAAGCTCGGCCTGTCGACCGGCCCCGCGATCGGCGGGCTGCTCTATCCGCTGGGCCCGCAGGTGCTGATCGGCGCGGCAATCGTCACGGTCGCGGCCGCCACGATCCTGTTCGGCCTGTCGCTGCGCGGGCCGCTCCATCATCAACGGGCGTGACAGATTTTGCAGTAATTTGCACCCGGACCGCCCGCGCCTTCGCTATCCCGGGGCCACGAGAGAAGGTTTGATCGGGAGAGCCGCATGGCATCGAACGCACCGGATCCCGGCGAGGTCGGGGGGCCGGACGGAACACCGCTTCACGCGCGCGAACTGGACCTCGTGCGGCAAGCCGTCGACGAGGCGTTCCGGCAGGGGGCCGATTGCGAGATCGAGCAGGCGGTGCGCGTGCGCAACCGGCTCTCGGTGCGGCTGCGCGCGCAGGTGCGCCTGCAACGCCACCGCGACGAGACGATCTCGGCCGTGCACATCGCCTTCGAGCGTGACGGAGAGCCCGCCGCGGCCTGGACGCTGACCCTGGAGAACGGGCGTCCCGACGGGGTCCGGACGCCGGGCGGCCCCGACCCTGCCGCCGAAACCATCAACGCCTTCACCGCCGTCATTCTTCACGCGGAAGCCATCAAGCGCGACTTCCACCGAAGCCGCCTGGCGGACATGGCATCCTCGATCGAGAGCATCATCGCCAACACGCACCGGGCCTGGAAGCACGTGAGCGCCTTCAGCCGCGAATAGGGCGGAGGGCTGCCCGATCAGTCAGCGCCGCCGGTTCCGCCACCGGCGGATGAGCCGGCGCGCCGCGATGACGACGGCGGCGATCAGGACGATCACCCCCGGGACGGGATTGAGGGCGAAGGCCGCGTTCGCGAGCACGGCGATGCCGATCACGGCGACCTACGAGCGCCTCCCTCCCGCATCGTCAATGACGCCCGCTCGGGCGAACGGTCCCGCTTTGCCTCCGTCGAGGAGGTAGGATGGAGATGGTTCAGACCGGGAGCCGGCCGCTCACGCGCGCCGCTCTCGCCGGGAGGAGACGCGTCCTCGACGACGGGCGCAGCGTGTCGCGCAAGGAATTGTCGGCTGCGGCCAGGGAGGCCGCGAAGGCGCTCGACCTGCGTGCGGCCCTGCGCGTCGTGCTGTCCGAACTCGCGGCCGTGTGGGGCGAACAGGCATGGGCGCGCCCGATCGTGTGGCCCTCGAACGAGCACCTGGTCTCGCGGACCGGGCTCTCGGAGCGCGCGGTGCGCTACGCCCTGCGCGACCTCGTCGCCATGGAACTCATCACGCCCAAGGACTCGGCCAACGGCAAGCGCTACGCGATCCGGGCGCCGGACGGGACGATCGTCGACGCCTTCGGGTTCGATCTGACCCCGGTCTATGCGCGACGCGGCAAATGGGCGGCGATGATCAAGGCCCGGGCCGACAGACAGGAGCGGCGCAAACGCGCCTTCGACCTCCTGACGATCCATCGGCGCGCCGTGGCCGAAGCCCTGCACGCGCTCGGCCTGCGCTATCCCGAGACGCCGATTGCCGACCTGACGGCGGCTCAGGCCAGCCTCGAGAGCACGACGCCGGGCCGGCGCGGCTCCGGCGATCCGGAGATCCTCCTCGAAGCCTGGGCCGAACTGCGCCATATGGTGGAGGAGCGCTTCTACACAGCCGGCGATGACGGCAGGAATTGCCGCCACATAGAAACAGACAATGGATCTCCGAGTGAGTCTTGGAGCAAGGGCTCACCGGGACCGGTTGGGGCCGTCCGCCCCATCGAGCGACCGGCCTTGGGTCCGCAACCCGCGCTCGTCGCGGCGGCCTGCCCCGTGGTCCGCGACCTGGTGCGTGGCGAACTCCGCGAGGAGCACGACATCCTCGACGCCGGGCGGCAATTGCGAGCCTCGATCGGGGCGCATCAATCCGCCTGGGCAGAGGCCTGCCGCATCCTGGGGCCCTTGCAGGCCGCCGTGCTGGTGCTCATCGTTGCCCAGCTCCACGACGACGACGTCACCTCGGGCCAGGACCGGATCCGCAATCCGGGCGGCTACTTCCGGCGCCTCGTGCGGCTGACGGGAGAGGGACGCTACAACCCGGAAGCCGAGCTTCTCGCGATGCGCCGAAGGCGCCTGACGTGACGATCGCCTCGGGCCACCAGCGCGGGATCGGCCGGCCCGGCCCAATCGGGTGAGGCTGCGCAGGGGCTTTCGAGGAGGGAGAGGATTCGTGCCTGAACCGGCTTCACCTTGGGATCCTCGTGCCCGAGCTTGCGGCTTCGCTTCATCATGAAGTTCAAGCCCGGGAGCCGAGCGAATTGGCTACGACCTTGGCGGGGACGCCCGAGAAATGTCGGGTATCGCACCAAACAGAGAATGCGGATCATCATGACGATCACGGCCATTGATGATCCAGGTGAGTGCCACATGTCTCGGACAGGCCTATCAGCGGTCGGTCACCCTGGCCTTGTCCACGCGGATGCGGCACTCGGTCAGGGTCACGAGCGGGCCGGGCCTCTCTTCTCGATCGTGAAGCCCGGCCCGCTTTCAATCGCGCAGGACCGCTCGGCAGAGAGCCTTCGCCGTTGCGGGGGCGGCGAGAGCCCGGGCAAGGACCGTGCCCGCTCCGGCTCACTCCGACGCGCTGGCCTTCTTCGGACGTCCGCGTCCCTGCTTCGGCTCGGCGGGCGGCCTCACCGGCTCCTCCACGACGGTTTGCTCCCCGGCAGCCGCGCGCGCGCGGCGGGTCTGACCGAGGCCGAGGCTCTTGGCGAGTTCGGAGCGCTGGGCCGCGTAGTTCGCCGCCACCATCGGGTAATCCGGCGGCAGGCCCCACTTCTCGCGATACTGCTCCGGCGTCAGGCCCCGGCCCGACAGGTGCCGCTTGAGAGACTTGTAGGGCTTGCCGTCCTCCAGCGAGATGATCGCGTCCGGCGTGACGCTTCGCCGGATCGGCACCGGCGGCGTGAGCTTGACGGGTTCGGGCCCGGTGGGCTTGCCGAGGCTGCCGAGGCTCTGGGACACGCTCTGGATCAGAGCCGACAGCTCACTGGCCGGTACGTTGTTCTTCGACACGTAGGCCGAGACGATATCGCTCACCAGCGCGAGATGAGCAGCCGCAGGCACGTCGGTCATGCGTTTTCCCGAGTTATCCTCAGCAGGCTGGCGCCGTTTCTTGGTAGCGTCAATGCGGGAAATCGATGCAGTCAGGGGAAAAACGGGCCAAGCTTCGGTATTCGTCGACGCGTCGGAGCTAATCTCTCGTAAACCACAAGTGTGAATGCCGGGCTGATGAGGCGGTGGACGTTGCCGACGACCGCCCTGAGACGCGCCGCTTCAGGATCGACCGAAGGGCTCATGGCTCCTCGCGGGCATTCGAGCGGCGGCTACTCCGCGGCGGCGAGCGGACGGGATCCGTCCTGCCGCGTCAGCCCGAAGAATCCGAGCGCTGCGGCGACGATGACCGCACCGAAGGCCGCGGCGATCCCGAGCACGAGCCCGAAGCCGCCGTGATCGTGCAGGACGGCGATCATCGGCACCACGAGGCCGCTCACGGTGAAGCCGAGGAAGTAGCGCACGCTGTAGGCCCGGGCGCGGTAGGCGGGCGGCACGTAGTGGGCCACCATCGCGTCGTTGATGACGACCTGCCCGTAGAGGGCCGCCATCGTCAGGACGAGTCCGAGCAGGAGCGGAAGGCCGGAACTCACCGCCGCGATGCCGAGACCGACCGGTTGCAGCACGGCCAGGGCGACGAAGAGCGTCGGCAGGCTGTAGCGGTCGATGAGGCGCCCCATCAGCAACTGGGTCAGGGCGCCGAACACGAACACGAGGGTGGCAACCGACCCGATCAGGGCGAGCGGCAATCCCTCGCCGACGCGCTCGTGCACGACCTTGGGCAGGGCGATGGTGGTGATGTTGAAGGTCATTCCGCCCGCCACGATGGCGATGCCGAAGACCACGAGGAGCGGGAGCGGGCGCGAGACCGCGATGACGGGGGCGCTCCCGGCCTGGCCGCGGGTCCCGTCCCCGTCGCCCGGGACGAGGGCCAGGAAGGCGATCCCGCAGGCGAGACAGAACAGGCCGGGCACGATGAAGGCCGCCTGCCAGCCGAGTCCCGCCGCCAGGAGCGCCGTGACCCCCGAGGCGGTGGCCGCGCCGAGATTGCCCCACACCCCGTTCACGCCGAGATCGCGGCCGAGGCGGCGCGCGTGGGTGACCAGCATGGTCGAGCCGACCGGATGGTAGATCGCGGATGCGAGCCCCAGCACGCAGAGCCACAGGGCGAAGGCGGTCGGGCTCGCCGCGCTCGCCACGCCGAGGCAGGACAGGCCGTAGCCGAGGAAGAAGATCGCCAGCATGGTCCGCCGCCCGAACCGGTCGGCGAGCCAGCCCATCGGCAGCGAGCAGAGGCCGAAGGCGACGAAGGCGCCGGTGGCGAGCCCGATCAGCTCCCCGTAGCCGAGGCCGGTCTGCGCCGCGATGGCGATGACGGCGGTCGGGTAGATCAGCAGCACGAAATGGTCGAGGGCGTGCGCCACGTTGACGAAGCGCAGCGTGCGGCGGGAGAGGGTCTCGGCGTCCATCGGGCAGGCGTCTCCGCGGGTTCGCATCCCTGTCTATCTGACCCGTTGAACGCTGTCGGGCCGAAGGTGTACGCGATCGGGCCAAGGAGGTGCGATGCGCTCGATCCAGGCCGAGGATTACCAGACCGTGCCGCGCGCCGTCGCGGTGATGCCCAAGACCTACGCGGCCGGCAGCCGGACGGGCCGCCACACCCATCCCCGCGCGCAGCTCCTCTACGCGACGGCGGGCCTGATGGTGGCGACGGCCGAGGACGGCACCTGGGTCGTGCCGGAGGGCCATGCCCTCTGGATCCCGCCGGGCCTGCCCCACGCCGTGGCGATGCACGGCGATGTCTCGATGTGCTCGGCCTATCTCGCCCTCGAGGCCATCACCGGCTTCCCCGCCCGGGCGCGCGTCGTCGAGGTCTCCGCCCTGCTCGCCGCCGCACTGGCCGCGCTGACGCGGGAGCCCGTCCTCTACGACGAGGCCGGGCGCGGCGGCCATCTGGCGGCGCTGGTGCTCGACGAGATCGGCCGGGCCCCCGAGACCCCGCTGACGCTGCCCCTGCCGGGCGATGCGCGCCTCCGGCGGATCTGCATCGGCCTGATCGACGACCCGGCCCTGGATCTGGACCTCGACGCCTGGGCCGATCAGGCCGGGGTCAGCCGCCGCACGCTGACGCGCGGGTTCCGTCACGAGACGGGCCTCAGCTTCGGGCAGTGGCGGGCCCGGGCCCGGGTGGTGCGGGCCCTGGCGCTCCTGGCGGACGGTCAGGCGCCGCGCCAGGTCGCGGCCTGCGTGGGCTATCGCAGCCTCCAGGCTCTCCGGGGCAGGATCGGGAACCTGATCGACGCTCCCGCCTGACGCGGGGATCGAAGGAGCAGGTCCGGGACCGCCGGAATCGTCCGCGAGGTCAGCTCAGGCGCTGGCGGCGCTCCTTCTGGATGAGCTTGGTCAACTGGCGCCCGAGTTCCAGAAGCAGCATGTCGACGAGCTTCATCAGGAAGCGCTCATCCGTCTCGGCGATGGCGTCGCGCGCCGACAGGCAATGGTCCACCGCCCTCTCCAGCGGATGAGCGGAAGCCGACCCGATCTGCCGACCGTAGGGCCTGTCGCTCAGCCGGCTTCCCGTCATGTCGACCAGGATGCCCTGACCGCGGATCGGCCGGCCGGCCTCATCGAGGTCGTAGCGGCCGCGGACGAGCACCCACCGTTCCGTACCGTCGCGCGCGATGAGGCGGAACTCGGCGACGACGGACGCGCCGTCGGCCGCATTCTGCCGCATCCGCCTCATCACTTCGTCGCGGTCGTCGGGATGGATGCAGTCGGCGAAGCGCGCCAGCGAGATCCCGCTCGTCACCTGTTCCGGAGCAACGCACAGCATTTCGGCGACGGCGTCGTTCGCGCGCAGGCGATCTGCATGGATATCCCACTCCCAGGACCCCACTCCCTCGCCCAAGGGAACAGTTGCCTTTGGATGAAAGCGAACCGGGGATATTGTGCGCGCCGCAGACCTGCCCACCATAGCCTCCAAGGCGAACATCCGAACTATTCCAGACTGATAGAGGGAGCTTTGCGGATACATCAAGAGGGTATCCGGGACGCGCGCGGCTGAGCGGAGCCCGCATGGTTGCCGCGTCCGTCACGCCTGATAGAGAGGCCGAGCGACGGGAGGACAGAATGAAAGACAAGACCGGCTGTTCCACCCCGTTTCACGCCCGTGAACGCAGCGGATCCGATGCCGACGGCGAAGACACGGCAGCTCAACCGCACGCTCCCGTCTCTGATCCGCTTGCCGCGGACTTCGCCCATCTGACGTTGCCGGGGGGACCGGCCGAACGGGTACAACGCAGAATTGCGCAGGCGCTGGGGATGTCATCCACAGCGTTCCTCGAACAAGGTGTTGAAACCGTGCAACGCGCGGAGCCGGATGCCGCCGCATCCGAGAGCCAGACCCTCGCGCTGGTGCGCGCCTTCAGCCGGATCTCCGACCCGCAGACCCGGCGGATGTGTCTGGAGATGATCGAGGCTGCGGCCGACCGGGAAGCGGAGCGGGACGCTTGAGCAGCGTTCGCCGAAGCGGTCTCCCTCCGGCGAACGATGGGGAGCCAGGAAGCGGATCATACGGTTTCCGGATGATCGCTTCGCGATGCGGAAACCGGCCTCGCTCAGGCGCCGCGCGGGCTCGTGATACGGTTTCCGAAAGTGATCTTCCGGAAACCGTATCAGGTCAGGATTCGGCGCTGATCGACAGCACGGCGGACAGGGCGCCGAGATCGGGCAGGGCCGCGAAGCCGCCCAGCAGGCCGTAGGCGTCCTCCACCACGGCCGGCGCCATCACGCGGCCGGCGCAGGCGACGAACTTCGCCCGGCGATCCGCCTCGCCGAAGGGCCGCTCGGGATTGCCGACCGCGAGGTCGCGGGCGCCCGCGATCACCCGCCCGTCCGCGAGCACGATCTCGAGCCGCACCGGGGCGGTGCCGATGAAGCCGAGCTCGGCGAGTTCGGGACAGAGGGCCATCCGCACCCGCCCCATCAGCCGCCGGATCGCCGGCGCGGAGAGAATCTCCGCCGTGAAGCTGTCGAGGGTGACGCCGCCCTGCACCAGGGCCGCCGCCAGGGCGAATTCCATCGAGAAGCGGGCCTCGGCGGGGGTGCGCGGATCGTGGCAGACCAGTTCCCGCTCGGCGAGCAGGCTGGTGCCGACGCGGATCTCCGCCACCTGCTCCGCCACGATCGCGTGCTCCCGCGCGAGATCGAGGACGAGGTCGAGGGCCGGATGGGCGCCGCTGCAGCAGGGATAGCGCTTGAAGGCGATCCCCCGCCCGACGAGGTCGAAGGGCCGGCCGAAGACCAGCGGCTCGTCGAGGGCCCGCTGGCGCGCGGCGGGGCCCGCGAAGCAGTCGAGGAACCCGTCCGTGCCCTCGAAGGCCTGCGCGGAGGCGGTGATGCCGGCCATCGCCAGGGAGGCGGCCTCCAGCCCGGCCTGCGCCGCCATGCCGGCATGGTAGGGCTTGGCCTGCGTGCCGAAATTCGCCCGGATGCCGCCCGCCCGCGAGAGGGCGAGTGCCAGGGCGTGGACGATCGTCTCGGGTGCGGGGCGCAGGAGCGCGCAGGCCGCGGCGGCGGCCCCGACCGTGTAGAGCGCGCCGGTGGTGTGCCAGCCGTTCCGCGACGCCTCCGGCATCACGCGCTCGGCGAGGCGGTGCGCCACCTCGACCCCCGCCAGATAGGCGCCGAGCGCCTCGGCCCCGGACGCGCCGCAGCTCTCCGCCACCGCCAGGGCGGCGGGCGCCACCACGGTGGTCGGGTGGCCGATCGTGGTCCAGCTCGTGTCGTCGAAATCGAGGGCATGACCCGACACGGCGTTGCACAGGGCCGCGTTCTCCGGATCGAGCCGCTCCCCCGCCCCGACGAGCGAGGCCGCGCGGGAGACGCTCCTCGCCGCCGCCCAGGCCCTGATGCGGCGGGCGACCGGCTCGCGCGAGCCCGCGAGCGCGACCCCCACGTAGTCGATGAGCGCCTCCTGCGCCGCCGCGACCGTGGCGGCGTCGAGCGCTCCGGCCCGGGAGGCCGTCAGGAACGAGGCGGCCTGTTCGAGGAGCGACGGCACGGGCGCCCTCACAGGATCTGCGAGAGGAAGCTCTGCGTGCGCGGGTCGCGCGGCGCGGAGAAGAAGGTCGCGGGCGGCCCGTGCTCCACGATCACGCCGCGGTCGGTGAAGTAGACGTGATCCGCGACCTCGCGGGCGAAGGCCATCTCGTGGGTCACGAGCAGGCAGGTCATGCCCTCCTCGGCGAGTTCGCGGATCGTGACCAGCACCTCCTTGACGGTCTCGGGGTCGAGGGCGGCGGTGACCTCGTCGAACAGCATCACGTCCGGCCGCATGGCCAGCGAGCGGGCGATGGCGACGCGCTGCTGCTGCCCGCCCGAGAGCTCGCCCGGATAGCTGCCCTCCTTGCCGGAGAGCCGGACCTTCCGCAGCAGGGTGCGGGCCCGCTCCTCCACCTCGCGCCGGTCCTGGCCGAGCACGTGGATCGGCGCCATCATCACGTTCTGCAAAGCCGTCTTGTGCGGGAACAGGTTGTACTGCTGGAACACCATGCCGACCTTGCGGCGCAGCGCCAGCTTGTCGAGCTTCGGGTCGGCCACCTCGATGCCCTCCACCCGGATCGTGCCCGAGGTGATCGGCACCAGGGCGTTGATGCAGCGGATCAGGGTCGACTTGCCCGAGCCGGAGGGGCCGATGATGCAGATCACCTCGCCCTTGCGCACGTCCAGGCTGATGCCCTTGAGCACCTCCAGCGCGCCGAACGACTTGCGCACGTCGATGAGCTGCACGATCGGCTGATCGGGAGTCCAGGCGTTGGCCATCACGGGAATTCTCAGGCGATCTGGAAGCGCCGCTCCAGGCGGGCCGTCCAGCGGTCGATCGGGTAGCAGTAGAGGAAGAAGCACAGGAGGGCGAAGCCGTAGAGCGGCGCGAACAGCTCGGGCCGCCCGCCCTCGGCGGCATGCACCTGCGCGGTGAGGGTCAGCATCTCGGAGACGCCGACGATCGAGGCCTGGACGGTGGCCATGGCCACGAGGGCGTAGAGGTTCATCCAGGGCGGCAGCATGCGCTTGAGGCATTGCGGCAGGATGATCCGCCACAGGGTCTGGCGGCGCGTGAAGGCGAGCGCCTCGGCGGCCTCCCACTGCGTGTTCGGGATGGAGCGCACGGCGCCCCGGACGATCTCCGCGACGTTGGCCATCACCGGCAGGGCGAAGCCGCCGGTCGCCTTCACCCAGTCGGGCAACGGGATGCGCAGGCCGAACACCGTCACCTGGAAGGGCAGCAGGAACATCACGAAGAACAGCAGCACGAGCCAGGGTGCGTTGCGGAACACCTGGGTCGCGAACCAGGAGGCGCCGCGCAGGAGGGGCTGCACCGCGATCAGCCCGAGCCCGAGCCACAGGCCCGCCGCGGTGCCGAGCAGCATCGCCATGAGCGAGATGGCGATGTTGAAGATGAAGCCGGTGAGGAGGAGCGGCGCCCACTTCACCACGACCTCGAGCGGCGCGAGCGCGGCCGGGCCGGCCTGCTGGGCGGCGGCGGCGCCCGAGAGGAGCGCCGCGCCAAGCCCGATCATCAGCCCGTGCACCGGGCGCAGGCGCATCCGCGGGCCGGGGACGGGCCGGACGGGCAGCAGGACGGGCAGGACGCCCCCGGGCTCGCGCGAGGCGCTCATCCGCCATATCCCGGGATGCGCAGCGCCCGCTCCCACCGGTGCATGATCCACACCAGGAGCCCGACCAGGCCCCCGTAGGTCGCCAGCAGCACGAGCATCATCTCCAGCACGTTCTGCGATTCCGACCAGATCTGCTTCACCGCGTAGAGCGTCTCCGGCACGGCGATGGCGTAGGCGAGCGTGGTCGTCTTCAGCAGGTTGATGAGGTTGTTGTTGAGCGCCGGCAGGCAGATGCGCAGGGCGAGCGGCAGGACGACGTACAGGTAGGCCTTGGTGCGGGTGTAGCCGAGCGCCTCGGCGGCCTCGATCGTGGTGCGCGGCACCGCCTCGATTCCCGAGCGGAAGATCTCGACGTTGAAGGCGCCGGCGAACAGCGACAGCGCGAGGATCGCCCATTGCACGTTGCCGAGGATCGGCTCGCGCAGGCCCGAGGCCGTCTCGGTCGCCGGCAGGAGGGTGCCGAGGCCGAAGTAGAAGAAGAAGATCTGCACCAGCGGCGGCGTGTTGCGGAACGCCACCACGAAGCCGTGCACGAGGCCCCGCAGCAGCCGCGACGGGCCGTTCTGCAGGAGCGCCCCCAGCGCTCCGAGGACGAGGCTGAGCAGGATCGTGGAGACGCTGAGGAGCAGCGTCATCCGTAAGCCGCCGAGGTAGCGGCCCCAGTCGTACGGATCGTAGAAGACCGTGAAGTTGAAACCCGTCGTCTCGTAGAGACGCTGGAACCAGTCCGCGATGCCGCTCATGCCTTGAGAGCCTGCCTCATCTCGACAGCCTTGACGGTCGACCGATGCCCCCGGACCTGATCCCGAGGGGCCGCCGCGTGCGGCAGCCCAGGGGGCCCGCCGGGTGGGCGCCTCGGGACGGGGGGAGATCGCCCGATGACGACGGGGGCCTCGCCCGGTCCGGTCAGTTGGTGGCGTTCCTGTACTTGTCGTGCATCGCCCGGGAGTAGTCGGTCGGGGTGATGCCCCACTTCTTCTCTTCCTCGACGATGAAGCCGGACTTCATCCAGTCCTTGGTGGTGGCTTCCATCAGGGTCTGGAGGCTGGTGTTGCCGGTCGCCACCGCCATGATCCAGGGCGCGTCGAGGATGCCCTTGAGCGGCATGGCGTAGTCGGTCTTCCACTCGTCGTCGGTGAGACGGCCCTGAATGAAGGTCTGGTCGTAGAGATAGCCGACGCAGTTGCCCTGCTTGAGCGCGAAGAGCGGCTTCTCGGAGCCGTCGAAGGCGGCGATCTCCGCGCCGTAGGTGCGCGCGACGTCCTTGTTGTACCACGCGCCCGAGGTGGCGCAGACCGGCTTGCCCTTGAGCTGGCTCCAATCCGTGATCCCGGCCTTCTTGGGGATCAGCACGTTGACGTAGTCCGAATAATATTGCGGATCGATGGCCTGCACGACGCGGCGGCGCTCCGGCTTGTCGGAGATCGTCGCGATCAGGAGGTCGACCTTCCCCTGCTGCAGGAACTCGATGCGGTTGGAGGACACCACCGGCACCAATTCGAGTTCCACGCCGAGGCGCTTGGCGACGTCGGCCGCGAGATCGGGTTCGAGGCCGATGATCCGGCCGCTCGGGTCGCGGAAGCCGAAGGGCTTGTAATCCGCCTTCACGCCGACGATCAGCTTGCCCCGCTGCTTGATCGCGTCGACGCCCTCCGCCGCACTCGCGCCGGAGATCGCCGCCAGGGCGGTCGCCGCCAGGGCCAGCGCACGAATTGTCTGTCGCATGGGATCGCACCTCTTTGGCTGTCGGTGAGGAGACGGGAGGGGCGGCGGGCGGTCAACGGCGTGACGCTGCCCGCGCGGTGGTGTCGACCGGAATCTTCGCAGGGGCGGGGCCGGCCCGGGCCGGGGAAAGCAAGCGCCACGCCACGCGGTCAGTCGAACCGCGCGAGGCCGAAGGGCGCCAGGTCGATGCGGCTGCGGCCCTCGGCGAGGAACTCCGCCACCGCGCTGCCGATCCCCGCGGAATGCTTGAAGCCGTGGCCCGAGCAGGCGGACACGACGAGGACCCGATCCTGATCGGGGTGACGGTCGATGATGAAGCCGCGGTCGGGCGTCACCGTGTAGAGGCAGGCCGCGGCCTGAACCGCCCGCGGCGCCACCCCGGCCAGGCGGCCCGCCACGTGGCGGCGGTACATCTCGGCCGATTCCTCCGGCGCGACCGCGCGGTCGATGGAATCCGCGGTGGTGTGCGTCTCGTACTGCTCCGTCGCGACCTTCAGGCGGGCGTCGCCCGGCAGCGGCGGGAAGCCGTAGAGATAGTCGCTGTCGCCCGATCCATGCATCCAGATGAAGACCGGGGCCGTGGGGCCGTAGGCGCCGGCCTCGTCGAGGGCGAACCAGTGCAGCAGCTGCCGGTTGACGGTGAGCAGGCGCTCGAAGCGCGGCCCGAGCAGCGGCGCCGTCCAGGCTCCGGCCGCGACGACCGCCCGGTCGGCGCGGATCGTGCCGTGCGCGGTCCGCACCGCGACCCCCGCCCCGTCCTGCTCGATCCCGAGCACCGCGAGGCCGGTGCGGATGGCGGCCCCGCGCGCCGCGGCGCGCCCGAGCTGCGCGGCGATGCAGCGCTCGGGCAGGACGTAGCCGCCGCCGGGCTCGAAATAGGCCTTCTCGTCCCCGGCGAGGTTGAGGAACTGGGGACAGCGCCGGGCGACGTCCGCGCCGGTGAGCACCTCGTGCGGAATCGCGAAGCTGCGGGCCGCGTCGATCGTCCGGCCGACGAAATCCGGCTTGCCGTGGTGCGAGGTCGTCCCCTGCCCCGGCCCCATCACGAGGACGCCGCAGGCGTTCAGCAGCCTCTCGCCGGTCTCGGCCTCGAGCTCGCGCCAGATCCGGTGCGCCTCGACCACGAAGGGAACGTAGTCGCGCCCCTCCCCGACCGCCTGCCGGGTGATGCGGGTCTCGCCGTGGCTCGATCCCATCGTATGGGGCGGGGCGAAGCGGTCGATGCCGATCACCCGGGCCCCGCGCCCGGCCAGCTGGTCGAGGACGGCGCTTCCCATCGCACCGAGTCCGACCACCACGACATCCGCCCGCTCGCTCATCGTTCCGCTCGCTCTGCCCAGACCTTGCGCAGCAGGAGAATTGCCCAAGACCTGGGCTGGGAGGCAATCCCGCCGAGCCTTTTGAAGCAAGATTGATGGCATGCATGAGTGCTGCTTATGATGGCCGCCGATGGATCCGCTCCCCGATCTCAAGACGCTCCAGCTGGTCTGCGCCGTGGCCGAATCCGGCAGCATGACCGAGGCCGCGCAGCGCTGCGGCCTGACCCAGTCGGCGGTCTCCCAGGCGGTGCGGCGGGCGGAAGCCGCGATCGGCACCGCCCTGTTCGACCGTCAGCGGCGCCCGCTGACGCCGACCGCGGCGGGCCGGCTCCTCATGAGCCGCGTCGCCGACCTCAACCGCGACGTCGATGCTCTCTTCGCCGCCCTGCGCGCCGTGGCGGCGCAGCCCGAGCGGATCGACCTGCGCCTCGGCCTCGTCGATTCCTTCGCCGGGACGGTGGGGGCTCACCTCGTCAAGGAGCTGATCGAGGGCGCGAGCGCGCTGACGCTCACGGCCTGGTCGGGACTGGCCTTCTCCCACACCGAGGCGCTGATGCGCCGGGCGATCGACGCGGCCATCACCTGCGATCCGATGGACGGGTTGTCGGATGTCGAGCGCTACCCGGTCTTCCGCGAACCCTACCTGCTGGCCGTGCCGCGGGGGCTCGGGCCCGATCTCGCCCGGATGAGCCTGCGCGAGATCCTCGCGCGCCATCGGCTGGTCCGGCACAGCGAGCGCTCCTGCGTCGGCCTGCAGATCGAGCGTCATCTCGGCCGCCTCGGCCTGCGGCCGCCGCGGGCCTTCGAGTTCGACACCTCGGACGCACTCGTCGCCATGGTGGCGACGGGGATGGGCATCGCGATCACCACGCCCTTGTGCCTGCTCCAGGGCATCGCGCACGCGGCCGGCATCGCGGTTCTGCCGCTGCCCGGTCCCGCTATCTCGCGCGACCTTCTCCTCGTCACCCTGCGCGGCGAGATCCCGCTGCTCGCGCCCCGGATCGCCGCCCTGTCCCGGGACATTCTCGAGCGTCAGGCCAGGCCGCGCATCGGGGCGCTCGTCCCCTGGCTCGATGCGGCCGAACCCGGCCCGCCTGTCGGCGGCCGGCCGCTTCCGGGGGATCCCGCGCTGCCGTAGGGCCGTGAGGGTTCGTCCCGTCCCGGAACGGAGGGATGGCGGGCCCCAGGCAACCGCGACCAGCTGCGTGCGGCGCTTCCGTTCATGCCGATCAGGCGCGAGGCCAGACCCGCGTAGGCATCCTTCAGGAGATCGAGCATCAGGTGCTCGGCTGCTTCGCGGTGCGCTGGGACCAAGGCTTCGGGGTCCAGTCTCACGGCCAGAAATGAACGCCCGCAGCTTCGGCGAGCCGGGTTGCGCGAGTATCACAACCAGAGATTGAGTATGCGGCTGTGGCAGCGTCTCACCCCGCGCGATCATCCAAACGGACTAGCTCTAGAAGATCGATTGCTAACGATTTGTGTTCAATCTATTCGTGGGCATGGCGGTGCATGACGGACGGGACGACGGGTCCCCGCATGCGCCCGATGCGGGAAGGCGCCAGGCGCATGGTCATCGCTCTCATGGGATCCGCGCTTCTCAGCGGTGCGCTCACGCTCGGTCTGACCGAGCCCGTTCTCGGCCTGAAGACGCTCGTCGCAGCGCCGCTCGGCAGCAGTCTCGCGACCGCGTTCGTTCTGATCTGCGCCTGCATGCGATCGCCCGACCGAAGCGCGCAGTCGAGCGATCACCATCACGAGCCGGTCTGCTAAGGTAAGTTCGGCCAAAACCTCGATGGGGTGATACGGTTTCCGGACGATCACTTTCGGAAACCGTATCACGAGCCCGCGCGGCGCCTGAGCGAGGCCGGTTTCCGCATCGCGAAGCGATCATCCGGAAACCGTATGAGAGACTGTTCGACGCGTTCCAGCGGTTTCGCCGATCCGGTTGATCTCACTCCCCTTCTCATCCTGAGGATCCGTGCATGCGCACGGACCCGCGGCGGCGGGCGGGCCTCCGGGGCCGGGCCGCGCGCTCTGGACTTCCGGTGGTCTTCGTCGTCTTCTGGCGCCGCCGATGACAACCGCCGGAGGAGACGCCCGTGCGCAAGGCAATGGTCTGCGGGATCGTGGTTTTCTGCGCGCTGCTGCCCCTCCGGGCCGGGGCGCAGACCGCGACGAATCTCACCGCGCTGCAGGGATTGGCGCCGGTCAGCGCGCTCTCCCGGACCGCCGAGGGGCGGGCGGCGCTGACCGCCAACCTGCAGGTGACCGGCGACATCCAGTCCGGCGCCCTCAAGCAGCCGCTCCTGCTGCCGTACGCCGAACAGCGCCAGCTCGCCCTGCGCGACTGTTTCATCACGGACGGCAACGCCACCGAGCTGGCCGACGGGCTCGGCAGCAAGCTCGCGGGCATCTACCAGGCCAAGGCGCATTACGCGGATTTCAAAACTTTCACCAATGTGGCGCAGTCGGTGGCCGACCTGATCGGGTACACGAACAACGTCACCAAGTCGGATTCGAATTCGGGCAAGTACTTCTTCGGCAACGGGACCACGAACGGCAAGGTCGCGGTCTCGGAGGCCGCAGCGGCCATCTTCACCGCGCGCGACGGCACGGCCGACGTGTTCGGCAAGGCCTACGAGCGTCCGGCCGGCAGCCAGGGCGCCGACGCCTCCGGCAATTCCCGGCCGTTCCAGACCCTGCCGCACCTCTTCGCCTACCGGGGCGCCGACTATTTCGGACGGCCCTCCCACAGCCTGGACTGGCTGCGGGGGCCGAACCAGGACCTGACGAACAGCCCCTCCTACCCGAGCGGCCACACGACCTACGGCTACACCGAGTCCCTGATCCTCGCGATCCTGGTGCCGGAGCGCTACCAGCAGATGATCGCGCGCGCGGCCGAGTACGGCAACAACCGGATCGTCGTCGGCGCCCATTACGCGATGGACGTGCTCGGCGGACGCGCCGTGGCCCTGCACGCGGTCGCCCACCTGCTGGCCAACGATCCGACCTATGTGGGGCAGATCCGCAAGAACCCGGCGGTCATCAACGAGATGAGCCAGGCCACCAACGATGCGGTTGCCGTGACCGACTACCGCGCGGCCCTGGATGCGGCCCGGGCCGACCTGACGGCCTTCCTGCGGGATGGATGCGGCGGCACGATCGCGGCCTGCGCGGCGAGCGACGAGGGCCGGTTCCGGGACGCGGCGGCCAACGAGGCGCTGGTCAACGCCACCCAGACCTACGGCCTGCCGGTGGTCCATGCCAGGACCGCCCACGCGGTCGAGGATGTGGGCCGGCTCGCACCCGAGGCGGGCTACCTGCTGACCGCCGCATTCCCGGCGCTGAGCCTGGAGGAGGCCAATGCCATCCTCACCGAGACCCAGGGACCGGGCGGCGGCTTCCTGAACGACGGCTCGGGCTTCGGCGTCTATTCGCGGCTGAACCTCTACGCCGCGGCCGGCAAGGCGGCCGCCCTCGCCGCCGGGAAGCAGACGCGCCGGCAATCCGCGCGCTGACGGCCGGTCCGGCGGGCTTCGGGCGCGAACGACCGCCCCCCTCCCCGCTATCCCGGCTCCCCGCCGCGGGCGCGGCGCACGAACGCGTTCATCGTCGCGAGCGTCTGGTCGAAGCGGTTCTCGGCCTCGGCGAAGCGCTGGAAGCCGACGCGCTGCACGAGAATCTCCGGCGGCGTGGGCTCCTGCGCGAAGAGGGCCATCACCTCGGTCATGAACGCGTCGAGCGGTTGATAGCCGGGGCGCGTCGCTTGGCCGGGCGTCAGGTTGGTCTGGACCGCCGGCGGGACGAGCTCGATCACCTCGACCCGGCCCCTGAGCGCCTCCCTCAGAGCGATCGTGTAGGAATGGATCGCCGCCTTGGTGGCCGAGTAGGTGGGCGCCGTGATCAGCGGCACGAAGCCCAGTCCCGAGGAGACGTTGACGATCGCCCCGTCCCCCCGGCGGGTCAGGTGGTCGATGAGCGCGTTCGTCATCCGGATCGGGCCGAGAAGGTTGGTCGCGATGGTCGCCTCGGCGTCGCCGAGATCGCGCTGCGCGTCGAGAACCTCCGAGCGCATGATGCCGGCGTTGTTGATCAGCACGTTCAGCGCCGGGTGCGCGGCGGTCACCTGCTCCGCGAAGGCTGCGATGTCGTCCGCATTCTCGACGTCCAGCGGCATCGCGCTCATCCGCGCATGGCCGGCCACGACCCGATCCAGGGCGTCCTTGCGCCGCCCGGCGACGATCACGGTGTTGCCGAGATCGTGGAAGCGGTGGGCGAGTGCCTCACCGATGCCTGATCCACCCCCGGTGATCAGGATCGTGTTGCCCGTTGGTTTCATCGTGCGCCGTTCCTCGCTCGGGTGACCTCCTGATGATCGGGCGGTCTCTTCCTCCTAGGAAGAAGGCACCGGAAAGATTTATACTGACCAGGCGGAGAGTGACGATCCGGCGGGAGAGTGACGGGATGACGGGCTTGCCCTTCGATGAGCGCACGCTCCGCGAGGCCCGGCGCATCGCCCAGCGGACGCCCCCGGCCGAGACCGATCCCAAGGTGGAGGCGCTCGTCACCGAGCTGATCGGCCGTGTGGCCGACAAATGGACCATGCTGATCCTGGAGGTTCTGCATCAGCACGGCGAGCTGCGCTTCACGCAGCTGGCACGGCAGGTGGAGGGCATCAGCCAGAAGATGCTGACCCAGACTTTGCGCCAGATGGAGCGGGACGGCATGGTCACGCGCACCGTCCACCCGGTCATCCCGCCGCGCGTCGACTACCGGCTCACCGAACTCGGGGCGAGCCTGGGGGCCGCGTTCTGCGGGGTCTGGATCTGGGCCGAGGAGAACCTCGACAAGGTCGAGGCGGCCCGCCGCGCCTTCGACGCGTCCGGCGCGACCGTCCGGCGGTGACCGCGAGCCGGGCCGGCGGCGCTCAACCCCCGTGAACCGCGATGACCGAGCCGCGATACGTCTCGCGGATGAACGCCGCCACCTCGGGCGAGGCGAGAAGGGCGGAGAGGCGCTGCACCCGCGGGTCCGTCGCGAGCGCCGGGGTCGTGACGAAGATGTTGGCGTAGGGATTGTTCTCGGCCTTCTCCAGGGCCAGGGCGTCGGTCGCCGGGGTCAGGCCGGCTTCGAGCGCGTAATTGCCGTTGATGACGGCGAGCGTGACGTCGTCGATCGACCGCGGCAGCTGCGGCGGGGCGACCTGGACGATGCTGATCGCCTTCGGATTGTCGGCGATGTCGGAGGGCGTCGCGAGCTGGCCATCGGCGAGGCCGGACTTCAGCGTGATGAGGCCGCTGGCCTGCAGCAGGTTCAGGGCGCGGCTGAGATTCGTGACGTTGTTCGGCACCGCCACGGTGGCGCCGGCCGGCACCTCGGAGAGCTTTCCGATCTTGCGCGAATAGATGCCAAGCGGCTCGATATGCGTGGCCGCCGTGACGGCGAACGTCGTTCCGAGCTGCTTCTCCTCGCTGCGCAGGTAGGGCCCGTGCTGGAAGAAGTTCGCGTCGGCGTCGCCGTTGAGTACGAGGGCGTTGGGGCGGATGTCGCCGGAGATCTCGATGATCGCGACGTCGAGATCGGGTGCGAGCTTCTGCGTCACGAACCGCAGGATCTCGGCGTGGGGCACGGAGGATGCGACGACGCGCAACGGCGCCGCGGTGGCGGAGCCGGCGAGCGCGGCGAGCGCCGCAACTGCGATCAGGGTCCGTCTGGCGAGGGTGAGCATGGGCGATCCGGGCGGTTGGCGATGACGGATCCGCGGGATCCGCGGGGTGGGACGGGGACGTGCGGTCGCTTCTCCCGGCCCGTGCACGGATGATGTCGGCCGAACTGCACGCAGTTCGGCGAGATCGATCCCGCCTCGCGGCGCGATCGTGCACAGGGGAAAGAAGATCGCACGCATGAAAAACTGACCTTGCTGCATTGCGGAGTCAATGCGATTCGTTTTCTGTTTATCTTGCGACCGAGGAAATGGATTCGCAGTTATGCGTCCCGATCCGATGTGGATCTTCTCGCGGGATCTTCTCGCGATGGCAGGATGCGGAATCTCTCGGCGCGGAAGGGACTCGGACCGTCAGGGGCCGACGATCTGGCGCATGGCGATGATCGTGCGGAAGCTGCGCACGTTCGGTTCGTCGTGGAAGACCTCGCGCGTGAAGGCCTCGTAGGCTTCCATGCCCGAGAGCCGGAGCTGCAGGACGAAATCCACCTCGCCGGTGACGTACCATGCCTCCCTCACCTCGGGCCGGCTCCGCAGGCGGCGCACGAAGGCATCGAGGAGGTCGGATGTCTCGCGCTCCAGCGACACGAGCACGTGGACCGTGAGCGGCGTGCCGAGCACGGCGGGATGCACCACCGCGCGGTCCGCGACGATGATCCCGTCCCGCCGCAGGCGCCGCAACCGCCGCAGGACCGCGCTCTCGGACAGGCCGACCCGCTCGGCGAGCACCCGCGCCGGCACTTGGTTGTCGATCTGAACCTCGGCGAGCAGGGCTCGATCGAAGGCGTCGAGGGTGACGGTTTCCAGCGCGGGACTCCGAAGAATGCCGGAAACAAGCGTAGCACCGCCGGCAATCGGCGCCATCCGTCATTCCGTCCGGACATCATGGGGCCATGACGAACGCCGCCTCTCCCCACGCGATCGCCGCCGTGCTGCGGCCCCTCGACCCGGCCTATGCGCCGACGCCTCTCCGCGATCTGCCGGGCCTCGCGGCCCGGCTCGGCGTGGCGCAGCTTCTCGCCAAGGACGAGAGTCCGCGCATGCTCGGCAGCTTCAAGTCGCTGGGCGGCACCTATGCGGGCCTGAAGGCCCTGGCGCGGGCCGCGGGCATGGATCTTCCCGATCTCCTCGCGCGGCGGCCGGGCGGCCAGCCGGCCCTCGTCTGCGCGAGCGACGGCAATCACGGGCTAGCGGTCGCGGCGGCGGCCCGGTTCGCCGGGGCACCGGCGCGGGTGTTCCTGCACGAGGGCGTCCCCGCGGCACGGGCCCGCCGCATCGCCGATCAGGGCGCCGCGATCACGTGGGTGGCAGGCACCTACGACGACGCGGTGGATGCGGCCGCGGCGGCGGCGCGCGAGGGCGGCGCCATCCTCGTCGCGGACACGACCGACGATCCGGGCGATCCGGTCGTGCGCGACGTCATGGCCGGGTACGGCGTCCTGGCGGCCGAGATCCGTGACCAGGCGGCCGCCGCCGGGCCTGCGCGACCCACGCATCTGTTCGTCCAGGCCGGCGTCGGCGGGCTGGCCGCGGCGGTGGCCGACGGTCTCGCGGGCTGGCTGGCCCCGCCGGGCCTCGTGGTGGCCGTCGAGCCCACAGCGGCGGCTTGCCTGCCGGCCGCGCTCGCGGCGGACCGACCCGTGCGGGTGCCCGGCGCGCTTCACACCGCCGCCGAGATGCTGTCCTGCGGCGAGGCCAGCGCGCCCGCCCTCACCGTCCTGCGCCGCCACGGCGCCCGGGTCGTGACCGTGTCCGAGCCCGGCCTGACGGCGGCGCCCGGGATCCTGGCGGAGCACGGCGGCCCGCCGACGACGCCGTCCGGCGCGGCGGGCCTCGCGGGTGCGCTCACCGCCCTCGCGGATCCGGGCTTGGCCCGGGAGCTCGGGCTCGACCGGGAGAGCCGCATCCTCGTCCTCGTGACCGAGGGCGCGCTGGCGGCCTGAGCGGGGGAACCCCGCCGGCCTGCCTCCGCACCCGTGAGCGACGGAGCGAACCGTGACCCCGCCCCTCTCCATCGACGCCGCGCGCTTCCTCGGTCGCCTCGGGTCGCTCGCCCGGATCGGCCGTGACGCGCAGGGGCGGCTGACCCGCCTCGCCGCTTCGGACGCGGACCGGGCCGGCCGCGACGCCCTCGCCGCCTGGATGCGGGAGGCCGGCCTGGAGGTGATGGTCGACCGGATCGGCAATCTGATCGGGCTCTGGCGCCCCGGCGGCCGCGATGGAGCGCCCGTGATGATGGGCTCGCACATCGACACCGTCATCGATGCCGGCGCCTATGATGGCTGCACCGGCGTCCTCGCCGGGCTCGCCGTCGTCGAGACGATGCGGGCGGCGGGCCGGGAGCCGGCGCGGCCGCTGGCCGTCGCGGCCTTCACGAACGAGGAGGGCGTGCGCTACGCGCCGGACATGCTGGGCTCGCTCGTCGCCGCGGGCGGCCTCGCCGTCGAGGAGGCGCTCGCGACGGTCGGCACGGACGGCACGATCCTCGGCGAGGAACTCGCGCGCATCGGCTATGCCGGCCCGCACGAGCCCGGCTTCCTGCGGCCGCACGCCTATGTCGAGCTGCATGTCGAGCAGGGACCCGTGCTGGAGCGGGAGGGGATCGCGATCGGCGCGGTCGAGGATCTCCAGGGCATCTCCTGGCAGGAGGTGACCATCGCGGGCGCGGCCAACCACGCCGGGACGACGCCCATGGCGATGCGGCGGGACGCGGGCGTGGCGGCCGCGCAGGTCGTGACGTGGCTGCGCGAGCGTGCGAGGGCCGGCAACGGAAGGAGCGTCGCGACCGTGGGACGTCTGCGCCTGGAGCCGGATGCCATCAACGTGATCCCGGCCCGTGCCGTATTCACGGTCGACCTGCGCGACCCCGACGCGGCGCGCCTGTCGGCGCTCGAAGCGGATTTCGCGGCGCGGCTCGCTGCGGTTGCGCGGGCCGAGCAGGTGACGGCGACGGTCCGGCGCCTGGCCCGGTTCGATCCGGTCGCCTTCGATCCCGGCATCGTCCGGGCGATCGAGGCGGCGGCCGGGGCGCGGGGCCTGTCGACGCGGCGCATGACCTCGGGGGCCGGACACGACGCGCAGATGATGGCCCGGATCTGCCCGGCGGCGATGATCTTCGTCCCGAGTATCGGCGGCATCAGCCACAATCCGCGCGAGCGGACGGCCGACGCCGATCTCGTGGCCGGCGCCAATGTGCTGCTCGACGTGGTCGTGCGCCTCAGCGGCGCGGATCCCGCTTCCCCGTCCGCCGGTGCCGGCGCGTAGGCGGGCCTCCGCCGGACCTGGCTTCCGCGGACCTGGCTTCCGCACGGCCGCAACCCGGCGCGCCGCGACCCGGCCCGCGGAGCGCCGCGATCGCCATCGGTGCCAAGCCGCGCCGGATGGCCGCTCCCACGCGCCGCCCCGTCATGGTCAGGACGGCCGGCGGGTGGATACGCCTCGGACGGGTTCCGCGCGCGCTACATCGACGCGAAGACCGAACGGGCGGCCAGCTGGTACGAAACCCCGGGGGCGGTCCGACTTCTCGACACGCCCGAGGGTGCCGTGCCGATCCCCCGGGTGATCCTGCTGACGACGGCCGCCGCGGCGCTGACGACGGCCGGACCGCCGTGAAGGCCTGACCGGACCACCGCGGCGCGCCGGTCCTGCCGAAGCGCTCTAGGGCGTCTCTGCAAACTCATGTGAGCCAGAGCATTGTCATGCCGAGGGTGACCATAGCGAGGTAGTTGGTGGCCCGCTTCTCGTAGCGGGTGGCGATGCGGCGATACTGTTTGAGCCGGTTGATCAGCCGCTCGCCCCTGTTGCGTTCCCGGTAGGCGGCCTTGTCGAAGTCGGGCTGACGCGGCTGATCCTTGCGGGTCGGGATCACCGGCTCGACCCGCCGCTGCCTGAGCCGGCGGCGGGCGGATGGGCTGGAGTAGCCTCTGTCGCCGGCCGCCCGGCGCGGACGCAGGCGGGGCCGGCCACGCCCCGGCCGCCGCACCGCGCCCTTGTCCATCAGCGCGTCCAGCGCAAACTGCTCGTGCCGCTCGCCAGCCGTCAGGACGGCCGCCATCGGCTTGCCCCCGCCCTCGGCACGCAGATGCAGCTTGGTCGAGAACCCACCCTGGCTACGCCCGAGCGCCTCGCCCGCACCCTCGACCGTCCCCTCACCCCCCGATGGCGCCGGACCGGCGTGCGCCGGCGGCGTGCTGGTGGGCGCGCACCACCGTCGCGTCCACGAAGTGCAGGTCCCAGTCAAGGTCGCCGCGGGCATCCGCCTGCGCCTGCAGGCGCTGCAGTACCCGGTCAAATACGCCGGCCTTGCACCAGCGGTAGAACCGGCTCGAGACGGTTCCGACCGCCCCGTAGCGCGCCGGCAGGTCCTCCCAGGGCGCGCCCGTGCGCAGGATCCAGAGCATGCCGTTGAGCACCTGGCGGTGATCCACCGCAGGACGGCCGGTGCGCGGCTTCTGCGGCGGAAGCAGCGGGGCGATCTGCTCCCACTGCGCGTCGGTCAGTTCAAAGCGTCGCATCCCGATCACGTGGGGGCTCGGCCCGACCGTGTGAACCCCTTTGCAGAGACGCCCTAGTACGGCACCCGGTCGGCCTTCGCGTGATACTTCTTCCAGACCTCGACCGCCTCGGCCCGCATGATCTGGCGGGTCGGGATCGAGCGCTCGCCCACCGGCTTCTTCAGCTCCCCGTAGATCATGCTGTCGTCGAAATCGCCGTAACGGAGCGCGTCCTCGTTGGTGGAGGCGTAATAGATGGCCTTGATGCCGGCCCAGTAGGCCGCCGCCATGCACATCGGGCAGGGCTCCGCGCTGGTGTAGAGGACGGCGTCGCGCAGCTTGAAGCTGCCCTGCGCCTTGCAGGCCTTGCGGATCGCCTCCATCTCGCCGTGCCAGGTCGGATCGTTCTCGGCGACCACCCGGTTGGCGCCCTCCGCCAGGATCTTGCCGTCTTGGACGATCACGCAGCCGAACACCCCGCCGGCGCTCTCCACGAGCGAGGTCTGCTCCGACAGCGCGATGGCGCGGGCCATGAAGTCCTTGTCGTCGTCCGTCATCCAGAAGATCCTTTCGTCTCAGGCCAAGCTTTCGTCTCAGGCCAAGAGGGTGAAGATGGTGAGTTCGGCCGCGTAAAGCCCCAGCATGACGCAGGCGCCGCGGATCTCAATCCGCCGCCGACGGCCCGGGTCCGGGTGGAGCCACCAGCCGAGCCCGGCGGCTGCGATCCGCATCAGGGGCCAGGATACGAGCGCCACGCTGATCGCGTTGCCGACGAACGTGGCCACCGCTGGCGGCAGGCCGGCGGTGAGCGGGCTGAGGAAGCGGATCTCCAGCATCACCACCGGGAACAGCACCAGCAGGACCAGGGCGGTCTGCTTCCAGGCCGGCGGCGCGGCGCCCGGCTCCTCCGGAAACCAGCCTGCGAACGGGCCGTCGAGCCGCCGGCTGGTCCAGGTCGCGACCGCCGGGTCGGCCCGCCGGAGCAGCGCCTGCCGCTCGGGCGAGCCGAGCCACGCATCGAGCTGGCCCGGCGTGGCAAAGCGCACGAGCGCCGTCCAGTACGGGATCCGCGGCGGCAGGGGCGCCTGGACGAGCGTGCCCGCGTAGCCGGGGAAGCGCGCCTGCGCGGCCTGCGCGGCCTCGGCCCAGACGCGGAAGGCCTGCTCCCGGCCGGGCTCCACCCGGGTCGCGATCACCTCGGTCACGCTGGCCAGCGCGTGGAAATCGGGCGCGGCCTCGTCCGGTGCGGCGGGGTGGTCAGGGTGAAGCAGGGGCTGGAGCGTCGTGAGGCACGCCGCCCGGGCCTCTCCGCGGCGCCAGGCATCGAGCGCCGCCGCCGTGCGGAAGCGCTGAACGACGTGCCAGTCCGGTGCCTGCGGGGCGACCGGGACGACCTCGATGCTGACGAAGCCCGGGGCCGCGCAAGCCACCCGGGTCAGCGCGGCCTGCCAGCCCGCAAACGCCTCCTCCATGCCCGCCCGGAGGCTGACCCGGGTCACGATCGCGGTCACGCGGGCGGTGCTGGGCGCATCCATGAGAGGCGGCGGGTGCGAGGAGGCGGCCCGCAGGCTATGCGCCGGAGGCTACCGAAGCCTTAAGGCCGAATCGAACCGAGCGTCGGTCGCTGCCCGGAGAAGGGCGACGGGTAGACGACCCGGACCATGCGCGCAGGCTGTTCGTGCGTCGCGGGTTTGTCCGTCGCGATCTGCGCGGCTGATCGGTCGAAATCCACCCGCACGTCCTCGCGTGAATCGCCGATCGGCTGCGCCGCCTGACCGGGCGCTCCGACCAGTGCGGCCGATGCGGCGGCCGCCACGACACAGATCATCCAGAACTTGCCCATCGCCCTGTCCTGATTTCATCGCGGTTCGACTGCCTTCCCGCGATGCGTCGACGATACGTCGTCGACGGCGGATGCAGGGCGATGAACAGCGGATATCCTTGCTGTCGAATGGGTATTATGGCCAAGCTGCGCGGGTGACCGTGTGCTGGCGCACGGGAGCAAAGGCGTTATCCACAGTCCCGCACAGCTCGCGTGGTTTCGGCCGAGACGGCAAGCCTCCTGTCATGTTCATGGTTCGTTCGGAGCGGATCGAGCGGGTGAGCCGCGGCGGAGATCGGGCGAGCCGGTCTCCGTCATGGGATGCGGTGTCATGGGATGCGGTGACGATGACCTGTCTCCATGAGCGTGCGGGTTGGCCTCGATTCGCGGGGGCGAACCGAGGCCGTCGGCAGGACCATCCGGCTGGACGCAGGGAAGCGGCGGGCTTCGGTCCGCGCACCGTGGCTGTTCGGCGCCCGCTGATGGCGGGTCGTTCGGCGCGGCGGGTGAGCGGGCTCAGATCTGGGCTTGGCCACCATCGACGAAGAGCTCGATGCCGTTGACGAAGCTCGCATCGTCCGAGGCCAGGAACACGGCCGCCTTGGCGATCTCGTCCGCCTCGCCGACCCGGCCCATCGGGATCCGGGAGGCCAGAAAGTCGAGCAGGCCCTGCTGCTGGGCAGCGTCCGGGCCGGCGAGTTCGACCAAGCCCGGGGTGCGGGTCGCGCCGGGGCTGAGCGTGTTCACCCGGATGCCGCGGCCTTTCAGGTCGAGGATCCAGTTGCGGGCGAACGACCGCACCGCCGCCTTCGAAGCCGCGTAGACGCTGAAGGCCTGCGTGCCCTCGGTGCCCGCCGTCGAGCCGGTCAGGATCACCGAGGCGCCCGGCGCCAGCAGCGGCAGCGCCTTCTGCACGGTGAACAGCACGCCCTTCACGTTGCGGCCGAAGGTGTCCTCGTATTGCGCCTCCGTGATCTCGCCGAGCGGCAGCATCGAACCGCCGCCGGCATTCACGAACAGCACGTCGACGCGCCCGGCCTCGGCCTTCACCTGCCCGTAGAGGTGGTCGAGGTCGGCGAGCTTCGAGGCGTCCGCCCGCACGCCGGTGGCGGCCGGGCCGATCTCGACCACGGCCTTGTCGAGCGCCGCTTGGCGCCGGCCGGTGATGAAGACGCGGGCGCCCTCCCGGGCGAAGCGCTTGGCGGTGGCGAGGCCGATGCCGCTGGTGCCGCCGGTCACGACGGCGATCTTGTCGGTGAGCTTCTGGGTCATGGTCGGGGCACTCCCGTTCGGGTGGTGAGCGGAGGATGGCGTCACGGCCGTGGTTGCGATAGGGAAACGTCTGCAAACCATCGTTGCAGATTTGTCGATGTCGAAACTGCCGGATTTCGAGGGGTTGGCCCTCTTCGCCAAGGTCGCGGAGGAGCGCTCCTATGCGGGCGCCGCGCGCGCCGTCGGCGTGTCGGTCGCCACCGTCTCGCGCGCGGTGAGCCGGCTGGAGGAGCGGCTCGGCGGGCGCCTGTTCAACCGCAGCTCGCGCCAACTCGCGCTCACCGAGTTCGGCCTGCGCGTCGTCGAGGGCGCCGCCCGCTCCTACCGCGAGGCCGAGGCCGCGGAGGACGCCGCGCGCGAGCTGTCGAGCCGGCCGCGCGGCACGGTGCGGCTTGCGGTGCCGATGTCCTTCGGCCTGCGCTGGGTCGCGCCGCTGCTGCCGGAGCTGTTCCGGCTCTATCCGGACATCGCGGTCGATCTGCATCTCTCCGACGCCAGGGTCGATCTGGTCGGCGAGGGCTTCGACGCGGCGTTGCGCATCGCGGCTCTGCCCGATTCCGCGCTGGTCGCCCGGCGGCTCATGCCCGTCGCGCCGCTGGTCGTCGCGGCGCCGGGCTATCTCGCGCGGCACGGCCGGCCGTCGCATCCGGCCGACCTGAAGCCGGAGCATTGCCTCGGCTATGCCTACCGTGCCCGGCGGGGCGTCTGGCGGTTCAGGGGCGAGGGCGGCGAGGAGGTGACCGTGGTCCCGTCCGGCCCACTTCGGGTGACGAATGCCGACGCGCTGCTGCCGACGCTGCTCGATGGCCTCGGCGTGGCGGAACTGCCGGACTTCATCGCGGCCGAGTATCTCGCGGATGGACGCCTGGAGGCGCTGCTGCCCGAGTGGTGCCTGCCGGGCGGGGCGCTCTCCTTCGTGACGCCGAGCGCGCAGGCGCGGCCCGCGAAGGTGGAGGCCCTGGCCGAGTTCTTCGCCGCGCGGCTCTCCCGCGTGGCACCTGGATACCGATGAGCGGGACCCGCGGGGCGCATGGCGACCTGTCGGCCCCCTCCCCTGCTTCTCTGCAGCGTCACGATATCCTGACGAATCGTCGCCGGCAGCGTCATCGCTGAATGGAAGGGCCTTGACCCGAACCGGCCCATCGCGAGGCGCCGGGCGAATGTCCGGTTGCGAGCGTTTTCCGGAGAGTCGATTCCACTCCGGATATCCGGACACGGTGGCTCGACTGGCTGACGCGCTGGGCAGGACCCAACCTGCGTGGTAGGGTTTCCCTTCGTGTTCCGGAGATCACCTTCCGTAAACTTGAACGATGCGCGTCCCTGTGGGTCCAGAGGAGGCGCTGCGCGGAACCAGGAGACCCCGCACGTGCCGGATCGCTGCGCGCACGGCCCCTCTCACGACGACGTCTCGGTCGGGAGCCTCCGCGAGATGCAGGGCCGACCGGCTGCGAGGATTGGAGTGCGGGCGTCCGCTGGTCGTCCACGAGCCGTTCCGGATCGAGGGGCCATGACAATGCGGCGCGGCCGAGTTCCCGTCGCGGGGGTGATCCGCTGATGGCTGCCGGTTCGCCCGAGCTGAAGGCGTTCTTGATCGAGACGCCCTTCTTCGGCGGCCTCTCGGATGCGAGCCTGGCTCTCCTGATCTCGATGCTGGTCGAACGACACTTCGAGGCAGGCGCCACGGTGATCGCCGAGGGAGAACCGGGGCGATCGATGTACATCGTACGCTCCGGAAATCTGCTGGTGAGCAAGCTTGGACATTCGGGATGCGTGATCGATATCAATCGTCTCGGACCCGGGGACTTTTTCGGTGAAATGACCCTCATCGAGGTCCAGAACCGGTCGGCCACCCTGATCGCCGAGAGTTCCGTCGTTGTGTATGAACTCACGGCTCGGAACCTGTACACGTATTACAAGGCCGACATCTACGCATACGCGATGGTGATGCAGAACATCAACCGCGAGCTCTGCCGGCGGCTCCGCCGAGCCGACGCTCGCATGGCGGAGCTGGTGAATGCTCCGCACGGGCCGGTGACGCAGTTTCGCGCGCGTCCCAAGGAATAGGGATGCTAACTATATTGTCTTGATTGGAGAGACTATCATCAGGGATTTGCCAATTCAAATATCTGGCGATTTTTGATATGGATTGGCGATAATTTTTAGAAAAAACTCCATCCCATTCCCAGCCTTATCCTGAGATCCGGCGATCGACGGTCGCCCAGCGCCGCTGGGGTGGGAGAGGCTGCAACCCCTGTCAAACAGGCTCTCATACCGCCGCGCTTATGAACTGATCTGTTCCAAGTAGGGATAGGCGCAGAGGGACTTGATGCGGCCGGTCTCTGCCGCGAGCGCAGTCCAGGCCCGGCAGCACGCCTCGACGACGGCCTCGTCGTCGGCGAGGAGCCGATGGGAGAGGTAGCGCTCGCGCAGGTAGAGCCAGACACGCTCGACCGGGTTCAGCTCGGGACTGTAGGGCGGCAGCGGCACGAGGGTGAGGTTGGGCGGGAGCGTCACCGCGCGCGGATCGTGCCAGCCCGCACCGTCCCGCACCATCACAGCGTGGGTGTCGGCTGGGATGCTGGCCGCAAAGTCGGCCAGGAAGCGATCCATGGCCTGAGTGCAGACCCGCGGCAGCACGAGGGCGAACTCCTCGCCTGTGGCGGGCCGCACGGCTGCGAAGATGTAGGCTGAGGCGAAGCGCTTGTCGCACAGCCCTGGTGGGCGTTGGCCGCGCACCCACCAGCGATGGCCGGTCCGGCCCTTCTGGCCCACGCGCGCCTCGTCCATGAACCAGAGCGCGATCGTCTTGTCCGGATGGGCTTGGGCCGCCGCCGCTACGGCGGTGCGAAGCCCCCTTTGGCGAAAGCGGCCGCCGCACGGGCGTTCCGCTTCGGGTGAACGGGCCTGGCCTTCTGCTTCGACAGCCCGAGCCGACGCACGACCCGCGACATGGATTGCGGGCACATCGTCTTGTCGAACCGCTCCTCGATGAAACGGCAGAGGTCCGGCAGCGTCCAACTCGACGGCTCCCCTTGCTCGGGATCTGGCCCAACCAGGATCCGATGCACCAGAACTGCTTGCTCACCCTCGCTGAGGATCTCTCGCCTGTGGCCGTGCGGACGATCCACCAGCCCGGCCAACCCCTCGGCATTGAACCGGATCACCGCATCGCGCAGGGCTTGGCGCTCCATTCCGGCCGCCCGCGCCGCCTCGGCGCGGCTCATGCCCTCCAGCGCGTTGGCGACGGCTAGGAGGCGCTGCATCGTGCGTCGGCGGGGCTCGCGCCGGGCCAGGCGACGCAACTCGGCGGCGCTGGCGAGATCGGTGCGGATCGTCAGGCCCGGTCGTGCCATCGCGGCCTCCTGCTGCACAGGCCGCAGGCCAGCACAGACGCGCTGCACAACCAACTCACGTTCGAGTCAACGCCAAAGCGCGGCGGTATCATACGGTTTCCGGATGATCGCTTCGCGATGCGGAAACCGGCCTCGCTCAGGCGCCGCGCGGGCTCGTGATACGGTTTCCGAAAGTGATCTTCCGGAAACCGTATCATCCGGGGCGGGGTGCGCGCGGCGCGGGTGGCGGTCACGTTCTCACGCGACTTCGATCGGACGCCGTCCGGTCTCGGATCGCCGCCATCACCCATCGGCGCCGGCCGATCGGGGAACCCCTTCGGGACAGAAGGACCACGCACCGGTCCAGGCACGCGGCCCAAGGGCGGTCCCAAAAGCGGATCCCACAAGCGGATCCCAAGAGCGGATCTCTTGGCTTGGTCCCCGAGTGTGATGCCGATCACAGTCCTCATCCACCCCCTGGCGTAATCAATGTCTCGTCTTCAAGCAGAGAGGCGAGACCGAACAACACCAGAGCCTGCAAGGACACGCTCTACGTCATTGTTCGTCATCGTCAGTTTGGGGGCCTTCGCAAAGACCGATCAATCTATCGAGAAGATGGAGAATTCATCATGTCCACGAAGTTCGGAACGGCCGGAAACGACTACATCGACTTCATCAGCCAGGGCAACAGCGACGACACCGCCTATGGGCAGGGCGGCAACGACACCATCCTGGGCTGGAACGGCAACGACCATCTCGACGGCGGCGCCGGTGACGACAAGCTCTACGGCGAGAGCGGCAACGACTATCTCGACGGCTGGACGGGTGACGACAAGCTCTATGGCGGGGACGGGAACGACACCCTCCTGGGCTACGACGGCAACGACCATCTCGACGGCGGCGCCGGCAACGACTCCATGTACGGCGAGAGCGGCAACGACTACCTCGATGGGTGGACGGGTGACGACTACATGAGCGGCGGCGCCGGCAACGACACCCTCCTGGGCTACGACGGCAACGACAAGATCTACGGCGGCACCGGCAACGACTACCTCGCCGGCGAGAACGGCTACGACCAGCTCTACGGCGGCGACGGGAACGACACGCTCTCGGGCGGCGGCAGCTACGACGATCTGTACGGCGGCAAGGGCGTCGACACCATGACGGGTGGCGAGGGCGCGGACTGGTTCAAGTTCGAGACCGGCGACACCGGGGACGTCTATGCCGGCCAGGCCGACACGATCACGGACTTCAGCGATGCCGACCAGATCTTCCTGAAGGGCAACTACACCTATGCCGGCGACACCAGCGCACCGGGCGAGGGCCAGTACAGCATCTGGCAGAAGGACGGCGACTTCGTCGTGACCTACAACTCCTCCACCGACAGCGGTTTCCACGACATCGTCGTCAAGGGCGGCGACCCCCACGGCGACATCTCGTTCTACTGAGAGACCGCGGCCGGTCATCGGCAGAACCGCACGAAACAGTCCCGCCGGTGCCGAGCCGGCGGGATTTTCATCGTCTGCCGATCCGTTCGCCGGAGCGTCCGCCTCGATCCGGCCCGCCGCTGCGGGATCGGCACCCGGCCTCCTGCGCCGATGGGATCACCGGTCCGGCGGCCCGACGGCTCCCGTGTGATGCCCATCACGGAACGCCGGAGGCGGTTCGATACAGTTCCGATGCCCGGTGAGGGTGCCGAGGCCCATCCAGCTCAGCACGGAGTGACGCCATGAAGACCGCCCCTCAAGACGTCGGATCCGTGCTCGCGGGCTGCCGCTCGGGCTTCGTCAGCCTGTTGGTGACCAGCGGCCTCGTGAACCTGCTCTACCTCACCGGCTCGCTGTTCATGCTGGTGGTGAGCGACAACGTCATCCCGAGCCGCTCCGTCCCCTCCCTCGTCGGGCTCGTCGTGCTCGCCATGATGCTCTACGCCTTCCAGGGCGTTCTCGAGACGATGCGCGGTCGCATCCTGACCCGCTTCGCCGCCGTCCTGGACGATGGCCTGAGCCCGCACGTCTTCAAGGTCATGGTGCACGGCCCTCGCGAAGGGGCCGCGCCGGGCGGCAGCTATCTGCCGATGCACGATCTCGACCAGCTGCGCAGCTTCCTCTCGAGCCCCGCGCCGATCGCGCTCTGCGACCTGCCCTGGATGCCCCTCTACTTCGCGCTCTGCTTCCTCTTCCATCCGCTGATCGGCGTGACCGCTCTCACCGGCGCCCTGTTCCTCGTCGGGGTCACCCTGCTGGCCGACCGGCTCACCCGGAAGCCCCTGAAGGTGGTGAGCGACCACGCCATGCGCCGCAGCGTCGTCACGGATGCCGGCTGCCGCAACGCCGACGTCATCCTCGCCATGGGCATGGAGACGCATTTCGCCGCCCGCTGGAACGAGGCCAACCGGAACTACCTGATGGCCCAGCAGCGCGTCTCGGACGTCGGCGGGGCCATGGGATCGCTCTCCAAGATCTCGCGCATGGCCCTGCAATCCGGCGTGCTCGCCGTCAGCGCCCTGCTCGTCATCAGCGGCGACGGCAGCACCGGCATCCTGCTCGCCTCCTCGCTGCTGCTCGGACGGGCCCTGGCGCCGCTCGATGCGACGATCGCGAACTGGAAGGCGGTCGTCGCGACGCAGCAATCCTGGAAGCGGCTGACGGCCCTGGCCACGCAGGGGGCCGCCGCGCCCCGCAAGGCCGGCCGGCCCGCGCCGTGCCACGTCTTCAAGGTGACCGGCGTCAGCATCGCTCCGCGCGGCACGCAGCGCCCGACGGTCCGCAACGCCAGCTTCGGCCTGAAGGCCGGACAGGCCGTCGCCGTGATCGGCCCGAGCGGATCGGGCAAGTCGACGCTCATCCGCGGCCTGATCGGCGTGTGGCCGCTGCTGCGGGGCGCGGTCGAACTCGACGGGACCTCGATCGAGCAATGGCCGCAGGACGATCTCGGCCGCCACATCGGGTATCTGCCCCAGGAGGTGACGCTGTTCGCCGGCACGATCGCGGAGAACATCGCCCGTTTCGCCCCGGATGCGACGCCGGCGCTCGTGGAAGCGGCCGCGAAGGCCGCGGGGATCCACGACGTCATCGAGCGCCTGCCCGAGGGCTACGACACCGAACTCGGCGAGGGCGGCAGCGGGCTCTCGGGCGGGCAGCGGCAGCGGGTCGGCCTGGCCCGCGCCCTCTACGGCGAGCCGTTCCTCGTCGTGCTCGACGAGCCGAACGCCAACCTCGACAGCGAGGGCGACGCGGCCCTGACGCAGGCGATCCTCGGCATCCGGGCGCGCGGCGGCGTGGTGATCGTGGTGGCGCACCGGATGAGCGCGCTCGCCGGGGTCGACCTGGTGCTCAAGATGGAGGACGGCCAAGTGCAGGCCTTCGGTCCCAAGGACGCGGTCCTGCGCCGGCCCGGCGGCGCCGACGCTCCGGCCATGCCCCGGCCCGTTCGCCCGGTGCCCGCCCCCATCGCGCAGAGCGCCTGAGGCTCCTCTCCCCGGCCGCCCCGCCTCCCCCGAGATCCGGCGTTCCCCGGATCCGGGATGGCGGGCCGGCGCAGTTCCTCCCGGCCACTTCCTCCCGACGACACGCGAACGAGGTCCAGAACCATGCAAGCCCGCCGCATCCTTCTCATCGCCTCCGGCCTCGTCCTGGCTTCGCTCGAAGTCCGGGCGGAGGCGTTCCGCCTGCAGCTGCCGCTCGCCTGCGAGCCCGGCCGGACCTGCTTCGTCCAGCATCATGTCGACCACGATCCCGGTCCCGAGGCGCGCGACTACGCGGGCGGACCGCGGACCTACGACCGGCACGACGGGACCGATTTCCGCCTGACCTCGGGCGTCGCGGCCGCAAGCCCGCTCGGCCGCGTGCGGGCCGCGGCGGCCGGCACCGTCCTGCGCATCCGCAACGATGCGCCGGACGTCTCGGTGCGCGAGAGCGGAATCGCGTCGGTCGAGGGCGTCGAGTGCGGCAACGGCCTCGTCGTGGCCCATCCGGACGGCTACGAGACCCAATATTGCCACCTCGCCCGGGGCAGCCTCAGGGTCCGGCCCGGCGAGGCGGTCGCGGCCGGCCAGGAGATCGGCCAGGTCGGGCTCTCGGGCGCGAGCGAGTTCCCGCACCTGCACTTCACGGTCCGCCGCGCCGGACGGATTCTCGACCCGTTCGCACCCGAAGGCCCGGGGACGGGAGCGGGAGACAGCCTCTGGGACGAGGCCCTCCGCGGGCCGCTCGCCTACCAGGCCGGCACCATCCTCAACGCCGGCTTCTCCGACGGGCCGGTGAGCATGGCGGCCGTCGAGGCGGAGACGACCGGAACGGCCGGCGCGCAGGCCGATGCCCTGGTCGCCTGGGTGCGGGTGATCGGGCTCGATACCGGCGACGTGCAGAGCCTCGTCGTCAGAACGCCCGACGGCCGCGTCCTCTCGGCGGGCCGGCAGCCGCCGCTGGCCAAGCCGCGTGCGCAATCTCTGATGTTCGTGGGCAAGAAGCGTCCGGCCGGGGGCTGGCCGGCGGGAACCTACGTCGCGACCTTCAGCCTGCTGCGCGCCGGAAGAAGCGTCGCCGAGCACAGCTTCTCCGTGCGCCTGCCGCCCCCCTAGATCGTTGTTCTTGCTGCGTTTCTACAACCGGCACGCGCGTCCTTGAGCCGGACCCGCCTCCCCATCGGGGCGCCCGCCCGAGCGCCCGCGAGTGTGACGCGCGTCACGGTTCGCGGCGGGCTGTCCGTCCTAAGGTCTCATCACGCCCGAAGACGACGCCCAAGAACACGATCAAGAACAGGAGACCGCGTGATGCCGACCACCCTCTCGATGAGCTCCGCCCGGTCCGCCGCGCCGCCCACCCGGACGGATCCGGCTCACGCGGCGATCCGGCGGCAGGCCCGCTGGACCGCTCTCATCGGCGCGGTCCTGGTCGGCGGGATCGGTGGCTGGGCGACCTTCACCGAGATCGGCGGTGCGGTCGTGTCCTCGGGCCAGCTCGTCGTCGAGAGCGACGTCAAGAAGGTCCAGCATCCGATCGGCGGCACGGTCGGCGAGCTGCGGGTGCGCGAGGGCGACCGCGTCAAGGCCGGCGACATCCTGATCCGCCTCGACGAGACGCAGCTGCGCGCCAACCTCGACATCGTGCTGCGCGCCCTCGACGCCCTGACCGCCAAGCGGACCCGCGAGGAGGCCGAGCGCGACGGCGACATGGCCCTGAGCTTTCCGTCCGACTTCCAGGCCCGGGGGGCCTCGGACGAGGCGGTGGCCCGTCTGATCGACAGCGAGACCCGGCTGTTCATGGCCCGGGCGAAGACGCGTCAGGTCCAGAAGTCGCAATTGCGCGAGCGGATCACGCAGCTCGAGCAGGAGATCGCCGGCACCACGGAGCAGATGGCCGCCAAGGCGCGGGAGGTCGCGGCCGTGACCCGCGAGCTTCAGGGCATCCGGGAGCTGTGGGAGAAGAACCTCGTCCAGATCTCCCGCCTGACGAACCTGGAGCGCGAGGCCGCCCGGCTCGACGGCGACCGGGGCAAGCTCCACGCCTCGATGGCGCAGGCCAGGGGCAAGATCAACGAGGTTCAGCTCCAGATCATCCAGATCGACGAGGACATGCGCAACGAGGTCAGCAAGGACCTGGCCGAGATCCGCAGCAAGTGGCAGGAATACGAGGAGAAGCAGACCGCCGCCCTGGACCAGCTGCGCCGCACCGATCTGCGCGCGCCTCAGGACGGCATCGTCCACCAGATGACGGTGCATACGGTGGGCGGGCTCGTCACGCCGACCGAGCCGGCGATGCTGATCGTGCCGGAGGCCGACGAACTCGCCGTCGAGGTGCGGATCCAGCCCAAGGACATCGACCATGTCCACATCGATCAGGCGGCGATCCTGCGCTTCTCGGCCTTCAGCCTGCGCACGACGCCCGAGATCAGCGGTGTCGTGGATCGCGTGGCGGCGGACGTGACGCAGGATCAGAAGACGGGGCAGAGCTTCTACAAGGCGCGCATCCGGGTGCCGGAGGCCGAGCGGGCGCGGCTGGGCGACCTCCGCCTGGTTCCGGGCATGCCGGTCGACGCGTTCCTCAAGACCGGCGACCGCACGGTCCTGTCCTACCTGACGAAGCCGCTGATGGAGCAGATCGCCAAGGCGTGGCGTGAGAAGTGAGGACGGCGCGGCGCCCGCCGCCCCGGCGGGTGCCTGCCCATGACGGACGTGCGCCCGAGGCCAGCGGGCCGCGAGAGGCGCCAGCGCCGTGAGCCGGTCCCGATGGGCCGGGGAGAGATTCAAGGGGGCCGTGCCGACTTCCCCTCCTCCGCTTCGAGGGCGCTTCGCTCCTCGATCCTCGCTCGCCCGCACTTCAGGAGGAGGGCGGGAGAGAGCCGGAGGGCACACCGCTCCTCAGCATGAGGAGCGGCAGAGAATGCCTCCGATCGGACGCGACGCCTGTCGTCCTTCCTGCCGAGGATTCCTGTCTGCGGCTCCGGCTTGCACAGGCGCAACAGCCACTTGGCGCAACAGCTACTTGGCGCAACAGCTACTTGGCGCAACAGCCACTTGGAGCCTCGGACGAGGCGGGAGGCCCCCTTCTCGTCCCCGGACAGCCATGCACCGCCCGGGCGGACGCCTGGAGCAGCGCCCGATCACATCGCAATCGGACGCTGCTCTCGGTCCTTGATTTTGCCGCCTTGTCTGCGACGAACCGGGATCCACTGCGTCGGAAGATGCTCTAGCGGCCGTGATGGCGGTGGGCGCGCGGCTTGCGGCCGGTCCGCGTGACGGTCACCCGGATCACCTCGGACATCACCGGCGGCGCATGCGGGACGTGGTCGGCATCGGCCAGGACGAGTTGCAGGCTGTGCGTGCCGAGGGGGAGCGTCACCAGCGCCTCCGTCTGACCGAGGCCGAAATGCAGATGCTCGAAATCGTTCGGGATCCGGGTGTTGAGTGAGCGCAGGGTGGTGTCGATCAGCAGGTGATGGTGGCCCGTATTCGCCTTGTCGAAGCCAGCCGGTGCCACGCCCATTCCGGTCAGGCCGAAGCGGATGAGCGTCTTGCGCGCCACGACCGCGCCGTTGCGCGGCTGAACGAAGTACACGCGGGCTCCGGGCGGCGAGGAACGCTGCTGGACGGGGCCGCTCACCGCTGCGGCGGGCGCTGCGGCGGGCTGCGCGGCGACCCGGACCTTGATCACCTCGGACGCGACCGGCGGGCTGTGCGGGATATGGTCCTTGTCGGCGAGCAGGAGTTGCAGCGTGTGCTCGCCCGGGGCCAGGTCGACCTCGGCCTCGGTCTGGCCGGCGCCGAAATGCACATGGCTGAAGTCGTTCGGAATCGGCCGGTCGGGCGCCGGCATCGGCACGTCGATGAGAAGATGATGGTGCCCGGAATTGGGACGGTCGGAGCCCGCCGGCGCCACTCCCATGTTCCGCAGGCCGAAATGGATCGTCGCCTTCGGCGGGATCGTACTGCCGTCCTTCAGGTCGATGAAGTAGACGACGGCCCCCGGTGGGGCCGGCGTCGGGCCTCCCTTGCGCTCCTGCGCACAGACGGCGCCCGCGGTGAGCAGCAGAGCGAGCGCCGCCCCGGCCAAGCCGTATGCGAGTGGATTCCCCGGATCAGTCACGATGCCTCCCGCGCTCACGGGCTGATCAGAGCCCGCACTCCCCGAAGGGGGCGATGCCGGTCCGGTTCGAGCAGGACGAGTGCAGCATCCGTACGATGATGGTGAAGGAGCAGCAATTGGAAAAAAAGTATTATTGGCCCGTGATCGTTGGATCCGGGCTTGAATTGCGCGAGGACATGGGTTGAATGATTGTTGTGGGCGGATCAATTCCACATGTGCCGTAATCCTCGGTCGTCCGTTCACATGCGTGCAGGTCATCGTTCATGCCGGGACGAATCGATGCTCGGAACACTCCGGAGCCGCAGCCTCGGGAGGGGTCGCCCGGCCGCATCCGCGGCGGCGCCCTGCGCGTCCTGCTCGCGCTCTTCGCGCTCGTCGCCTGGATCCACGGCGGGCGGCCCGGGCAAGCCGAGAACCCGATCGGCGCGGGACGGCGATTCGCTCTCCTCGTCGCCAACAGCCGCTACCCCGATGCGCAAGGACCCTTGCCGACGATCGTGAAGGACGGGCGGCTCCTCGCCGAGGAATTGCGGCGTGGCGGCTTCGATGTCGATCTGCGCGAGAATTTGCGGCGCGAGGACGTCCAGGCGGCTCTCGACACGTTCTACGCCAAGCTCAACGCGGGCGCCGCCGCACTGTTCTATTTCGGTGGTTACGGCATCCAGGTCGGGCGCCAGAGCTTCCTGATCCCGGTGAATGCGCAGATCTGGTCCGAGACGGAAGTTCGCCGGGACGGCATCAGCCTCGATGCGATCCTGGGCGAGATGAACCGGCGCGGCGCGCGCGTGAAGATCGCCGTGGTCGACGCGGCCCGGCAGAACCCGTTCGAGCGCCGCTTCCGCGCCTCGTCCGCCGGCCTCGCTCCGGTCGACGCGCCCGAGGGCAGCCTGGTCCTGTTCTCGGCCCCGCCCGGAAAGGTGGTGCGCGAGGATGACGGCGATGTCAGCCTGTTCGTGAGCGAACTCGGGAAGGAGTTGCGTGCGCCGAACATCACCGCCGAGGAGGCCTTCGCGCATACCCGGATCGGCGTGTCGCGCGCCTCGAAGGCGGAGCGCGTTCCCTGGATCTCCTCCTCCCTGATCGAGGAGTTCCGCTTCGCCGTCGCGCCGCCCGCAGCACCGTCCCCCGCCCCGGCGGACCGCGCCGGCCCGGTCGAGCCTGCCCGGCCGGCGCGCCGCCCACCGGCCGATCCCGTCGTGCAGCCGCCCCCGCCCACACCGCCGCCCGCGGCCGCGTCGCCTTCCGTCGCGGCCTTGCCGCCCCCGGCGCCCCCCCGGGCCCCGGCGCCGGCGCCGGAGAGCGGTCAGCCGGTCGGGCAAAGCCTGCGGGACTGCGAGAGCTGCCCCGAACTCGTCGTCGTGCGGGCCGGGACCTTCGAGATGGGCGCGGCTTCGTCCCCGTTCGATCGCCCCGTGCACCGGGTGACCATCCCCCGCCCGTTCGCGATCGCCCGCCGGGAGACGAGCGTCGACGAGTGGCGCAGCTGCGTCGAGGCCGGGGCCTGCAAGTACCGGCCGAACCCGGCGGAGGAGCAGTCCGGCACGCACCCGATCACGAATGTGAGCTGGTTCGACGCCAAGGAATACGTGGCGTGGCTCAGCGCGAGAACGCACCAGACCTACCGCCTGCCGAGCGAGGCCGAATGGGAATACGCGGCCCGCGGCGGCGCGAACACCGCCTTCCCCTGGGGGGCTCAGGTCGGTGAGGGCAAGGCCAATTGCCGGGAATGCAGCCGGGTTGCGGGCCGGGGGCCGACCGGCGTCGCGAGCTTTCCTCCGAACGGCTTCGGGCTCTTCGACATGGCCGGCAACGCGGCCGAATGGGTCGAGGATTGCTGGAACGAATCCTACCGGGGCGCCCCGCAGGACGGTTCGGCCTGGCTGACCGGGACGTGCAGCCAGCGCGTCCTGCGCGGCGGCTCGTTCGACAGCGCCGCCGCCTACGTGAAGCCCGCCGCGCGCTTCCGCTACGACGCCGATGTCCGCTACTTCGCCAACGGCTTCCGGGTGGTGCGCACGGTGCCGTGAGGCCGGTCACGCGCAGGGGGATTCCTGCGCCGCCCGGGCCAGCGCCTCGGCATCGCGCAGGACGACGCATCCGCGGCGGAGATCGAGCAGACCGGCGCGGCGCCAGACCTGCAATTGGCGGTTCACGCTCTCGCGGGTGCCGCCCACATAGGCCCCCAGTTGCTCCTGCGAGATCTGGATCTCGTTGCCGAAATCCTCGGCCAGGACGGTCAGGCGGCGGGCGAGCCGCGCGCCGAGCGAGAGCGTCGCCATCTCGGTCATCTGTCCGGCGATGTAGCGGATCCGGTTGCAGAGCAGGCCGATCAGCCGGATGGCCACGTCGGGCTCGCGCGCGAGATAGGCGAGAAGGTCCGAGCGCCGCAGGACGTAGACCTCGCTCGCCACCGAGGCTACCGCATCGGCCGTGCGCTCGCGCCCGTCGAGAAGCGCGATCTCGCCGAACAGGTCTCCGGCGCCGAGGCTGTTGAGCACGATCCGCCGTCCGGACTCGGTTCCCGTCTCGATGCGGACCTCGCCGCGCCGGACGCCGTAGAGGGCGTCACCGGGATCGCCGACCTGGAACAGGATCTCGCCGGCCCGGACCGTGCGCGTGGTCGTCAGCCCTGCGAGGCAGTCGATCACCGCGGGCCCGAGGTCGGAGAACAGGGGATTCAAGCGCAGGAGCAGACCGAAACCGGAGCCGTTGGACATGATCGCGATCCCTAGCCCAGGAGAGAGGCAGATTCTCGCGCGAAACTCGGTTACTGTGCAAATTCTTGATCGCGATTGCCGCATGGTTGCGATTAACAAATGTTCGTTCTGACCTGTTCGATCGTGGCCCGCGTCATCCGCGGCCGGTGCCGGCCGTCGATGCCGGCCCGGCCTTGCGGAGCCTGCTGATGCGGGCGCAGGGCGTCCTCTCGTCGGCGCCGAGCCTGTCCTGGCAGGGCAGCCTGTTCCGCAAGTACGTGCTCACGCTCGTCAGCCTCGTCGCCCTGGTTCTGGCGATCAATGCGGCCGTCGAGACATGGTTCTTGTACCGGGAGACCGTCGCGCGTGTCGCCCATGTCCAGTCGGCCTACGCGGCCCAGGCGGCCGCTTCCGTCGAGGAGCGGCTCGCCGAGATCGAGCGGCAGGTGGGCTGGGTCACGCGCGCGAGCGCCCAGAGCTTGGCTCAGCACCGTGAGGACTACATCGCGCTCCTCGACCAGACGCCGATCGTCCTCGCGCTCGCCTTCATCGACGACGAGGGCCGCGAGCGCGTCCGGGCCCGGCGGGCGAACAGCCCGGGACACGCGGTTCCGAGCGATTTCGGGTCCGCGCCGCAGCGGCGCGGTTTCCAGGACCTCCAGATCGTCGGCGGCGAGATCTATGCGAATCTCCTGCTGCCCCACCCGGCCGCGGGAACCGGCGCCACGCTTGCGCGCGTCAGGCTCGCCGCCCTGGCGGAGAGCCTCCCCGCCTCCACCGCGGGGGCCGGGAGCTACGCCGATCTCGTCACGCGGGACGGGTTCGTCGTCGCCCGTTCGGAGGGCAGCCCCCATGCGGTGGGCGACCGGCTCACGCTGCTGGCCCCCGGTCCGGCGACCTATGCCTATGATGCGGCGGGCCGGCCGGTCCTGGCCACGCAGCACGATCTCGGCGTGCTGCCGGCCTCGCTCATCGTCGAGCAGCCCCTCAACGAGGCGCTCGCCCCCCTGCGCGACCTCCTGATCCGTCTCGTCTGGCTTCTCGCGGTCGGCCTGATCGTGGCGATCTGCGCCAGCCTGCTCTTGGCCCGCCGCATGCTGGTGCCGATCCGCGCGCTCCATGCCGGGGCCGAGCACTTCGCGGCGAACCGCTTCGAGCACCGCATCGCCGTGCGCACGGGCGACGAGTTCGAGGCGCTGGCGACGCGCTTCAACGACATGGCGGATGCGCTCTCGACCTCCTACGCGCGCCTCGAGAGCGAGATCCGGCGTCAGACGCACGATCTCGCCCAGTCGGTCAACGAGCTGCGCGCCCTCGAGGAAACCGGCCGGGCCATCGTCGCCTCGTTGCAGATCGACGACGTCGTCAAGGCGATCACCGCGCGGGCCGCCGCCCTCGCGGGGTCCGAGGCCAGCGCGGTCTACCTCGTCGAGGGCCCCGACAACGCGTTCCGCCTCGCCGGCAGCCATGGCCTGCCTGCCGGCGCGATCAGCGGGACGCTGCCCGAGAATGCCCTCGCGGGGACCGGCGACGACACCGGTGAGGTCGTCCGCATCCGCGATCTGACCATGATCGGCGGATTTCCGGCGAGGGTGGCGGACGGATTTTGCGCGGCCACGCTGATCACCCTCGCCGACAGCGACGGCCGTCTCGGTTTCCTCCTGCTGCTGGCCCGCGACGGCGCCGCTCCCCCGCGGAGTTCGGACCACGTCCTGCATACCTTCGCGCATCAGGCCGCCCTCGCGATCCGCAACGCGCGCCTCTTCCGGGAGGTGGACGAGAAGGGCCGGCAGCTCGCCGCAGCCGACCTCCACAAGACGCAGTTCTTCGCCAATATGAGCCATGAACTCCGCACGCCGCTCAACGCGGTGCTGGGCTACTCGGAACTCCTCGCCGACGGCCTCTACGGACCGCTGAGCGAGAAGGCCAGCGAAGCCCTGGAGCGGATCCAGATCAACGGCCGCCACCTGCTGAGCCTGATCAACGACGTCCTCGATTTCACGAAGATCGAGGCCGGTCTCCTGGTCCTCAACGTTCAGGACTACGCGCTCGGCGCCCTGATCGAGTCGGTGAACTTGGCCGCGGCCTCGCTCGCCGAGGCGAAGGGGCTCGCGCTGAAGCTCGACATCCCGCAGACCCTGCCGATCGGACAGGGCGACGAGCGGCGCCTCACGCAGGTGCTCATGAATCTCGTGGGGAACGCCATCAAGTTCACGCAATCCGGCTCCGTCGAGATCGCCGCCCGGGCCGTGGATGCGAGCTTCGTCATCACGGTGTCCGACACCGGGCCCGGCATCTCGCCCGCCGATCAGGCGCGCATCTTCGACGAGTTCCAGCAGGTCGACAGTTCAAGCACGCGCCAGCAGGGCGGCACGGGGCTCGGTCTCTCGATCGCGCGCCGGCTCGTCCTCCTGCATGGCGGCCGGATCGAGGTCCAATCGGAAGTCGGACAGGGCGCGGTCTTCCGGGTGACCCTCCCGATCCGCACGCAGATCGAGAGGGAGGCGGCCTGATGAAACGGATCCTGATCGTCGAGGACACGGAGGACAACCGGCGCATCCTGCGCGACCTTCTCACCGCCGCCGGCTACGGCATCGTCGAGGCCCCGGATGGGCGGCGCGGCGTCGAGGCGGCCCAGACCGAGCAGCCCGACCTCATCCTGATGGACATCCAGCTCCCGGTGATCGACGGCTACGAGGCCGCGCGCCGCCTGAAGGCGGATCCCGCCACCCGCCACATCCCGGTCGTCGCCGTGACCTCCTACGCCCTGTCGGGGGACGAGGATCGGGCGCTGGCGGCGGGCTGCGACGGCTACGTCGCCAAGCCGTTCAGCCCGCGCAAGGTGCTGAGCCTCGTGCGCCAGATGCTCGTCGAAGCCTGACGCGGAGCGGATGGCCGTGCCGGCGCACATCCTGGCGGTCGACGACAGCCTTGAGAATCTGGAGATCCTGCGCGTCCGCCTGGAGGCGCAGGGCTACCATGTCGGGACGGCGCCGGACGGCGAGACGGCCCTCGCGCAGGCGGCCGCCCATCCGCCGGACCTCATCCTCCTCGACGTGATGATGCCCCGCCTCAGCGGGCTGGATGTCCTGCGCCGCCTCAAGGCCGATGACGCGCTGCGCTACGTGCCCGTCGTGCTGCTCACCGCCCGTGCGGAGACGCGCGACCTGGTCGAGGGCCTCGATGCCGGCGCGGACGAGTACCTGACCAAGCCCTACGAGCACGCGGCCCTGATGGCGCGGGTCCGCTCGATGCTGCGCCTCAAGGCGCTGACCGATACGGTGCGGGCGCAGTCGCGCGAGCTTGCGGCGCAGAAAGCGGCCCTCGCCGAGGTGAACCGCAGCCTCGAGAGCCAGGTCGCCGTGAAGGCCGCCGAACTCCAGCGGATCGGGCGGCTGCGGCGCTTCCTCTCGCCTCAGATCGCCGATCTCGTGGCCGCCGACCGCGACGGCCACGCGCTCCTGGCGGCGCACCGGCGTGAGATCACGGTGGTGTTCTGCGACCTGCGCGGCTTCACGGCCTTCACGGATTCGGCCGCCCCCGAGGAGGTGTTCCAGGTCCTGCGCGAGTATCACGCGACCGTCGGCGAGACCGTGTTCCGCTACGAGGGAACCTTGGAGCATTTCGCCGGCGACGGCATCATGGTCTTCTTCAACGATCCATGCCCCTGCCCGGACCATACCGAGCGCGCGGTGCGGATGGCCTTCGCGCTGCGCGAGAAGGTCGGTCTGCTGTCCGAGCAGTGGGAGGCGCGCGGTCACACGATCGGCGTCGGGCTCGGCCTGGCCAGGGGCTATGCGACGCTGGGTCAGATCGGGTTCGAGGGGCGCTTCGAGTACGGGGCCGTCGGCAGCGTCACCAATCTGGCCTCCCGTCTCTGCGGCGCGGCCCAGGCGGGGCAGATCGTGGTGAGCCGGCCCGTGCTGAGTGCCGTCGAAGCCGTCGCCGAGGCGAGACCCCTGGGAAACCTCACGCTCAAGGGCTTCCGGCGCGAGGTCCCGGCCTTCGAGCTCGTGGCCCTGTCGGCGGATGGATCCGGCACCTGATCGATGCCCGCGCCAAGCCTTCACCGGTTGCAGACCCGACCGAGGCGGCGGCTGAACCGTGAGCCCGCCCCCGCCCCTCTCGCATCGGGTTTCGGCCGGCAAGGCCGGTCCCCGAGTCGAATCGGGACCGCCGCGCCGTCCTTCTCCCCGTCTCGGTTTTCGAGCAGGGTTCGCAAAGGCGGTCGCCGGTTTTGCGACAAGAACCTGCGGCAGATCAGGAATCAAGCGGTCGGCCTGCGCCGGCAGATCGAGCCATGCCCGGAAGCGCTCGCCCTGATAGGCGGGGGCGAGCGCCCCGACGCCGGTCGTCTCGGACTGCCGATCGACGGGCATGTCGCCGTCACGCACGCTGCCGACGAAGCGGGCGCCCCATTCCCGGTCCGCGGCGTGGCGCCGCGCGACCTCGCACTGGCCGCCGCCGCGCGCGGCGGCGCACATCTATCTCTGTCACGCCGGCGCCTGAACGAAGCCGGGAGCGTCCCGTCGCGAGTCAGCGCCAGCCGAGATGTCCATGCTCGTCGGGATAACGTGCGGATCTCGATCTCTTGCTTCCAGGGGTAATTGCCCTCATCTTGCGGGATTCGCGAGACAGGCCGTCAATGGGAGAGGAGTAGGAATGAACGCACTGCCGGAGATCTGCAGTTGCTCCGCTCTGCGGCAGGCCGCCCGGCACCTCACTCGTCTCTATGATGAGGTTCTGGCGCCAGTCGGCCTCGGCCTCAATCAGTATTCTATCCTGGCCAAGCTCGATCGGAACGGGGAACTGCCGATCCAGGATCTTGCGAGCCTCCTTGTGATGGATCGCTCAACGCTCGGGCACCTCGTGCGTCCGCTGGAGCAGCGCGGTCTCGTGACGATCCGCGTGTCGAAGAAGGATGGCCGCAAGCGCGTCGTGGCGCTCACCCCGGAGGGCAACGTGCTCCTCGCTTCGGCGAGGCCTCTCTGGAAAACTGCCGAGGACCGGTTCCGAACACGCTTCGGCCACGACGAGGCGGCCACGCTGCGGGCCGTGATGCGCCAAGTCACGGCCATCGAACTCAGATCCACCACAAACCCGGCGTCGGAGGCGTCTGGCCAAGCGCATCGCTGACCGGAATTGCCATTTATGGGCAATTGCCCTTAAATCGCGTGCGGCGGCGCCTCGCTTCGTCACGCACCGGCCTGCGCCCGGACAGCCGGCGTCAGAGCGCGAACCCGCCTACTCGCAGCAGGAGACCAGCATGCGCTTGCTCGTCGTTGGGGCCGGCTCGACCGGCGGGTACATCGGAGGCCGGCTGGCTCAAGCCGGGCGGGACGTCACCTTCCTGGTCCGCCCGGCGCGCGCCGGTCAGCTCCGGCAGACGGGGCTGAGGATCGTGAGCCCGCACGGCGACGCGACGCTCGAACCACAACTCGCGACGGCCGATACGATCGATGCGCCCTTCGACGCCGTCCTGTTGTCGGTCAAGGGCTATCAGCTCGACGCGGCGCTGAGCGACCTGCGCCCGGCGGTCGGGCCGCAGACGATGATCCTGCCTGTGCTGAACGGCATGCGCCACATGGAGACCCTGGCGCAGCGCTTCTCCCCTGAGAACGTGGTCGGCTGCGCCCTCAAGATTGCGACGATCCTCGATGAGGAGGGACGCGTGGTCCAGCTTACGCCGCTCCAGGACCTCGCCTATGGGGAACTCGACGGCCGCGACACGCCTCGCATCCGGGCGCTCCACGACTTCATGCATGGGGGAGGTCTCGCGCCGAGGCTGTCTGGTGAGATCCGGCGCGAGATGTGGGAGAAGTGGATCCTGCTGGCGTCCCTCGGGGCCATCACGTGCCTGATGCGGGGATCGATCGGGGAGATTGAGGTCGCGCCCGGCGGCCCAGCCTTCGCGCTCGCGGTCATCGACGAGGCCGTCGCGACGGTGCGGGCGGTTGGCACCGCTCCATCCGAAGAATTTCTGTCGGCTGCGCGCGACCAACTGACCGCGAAGGCCTCGCCCCTGACCTCGTCGATGTACCGCGACCTTCAGAAGGGGCGGCTGATCGAGGTCGAGACCATCATCGGCGACCTCGTGCGCTCCGCCGCGGAGGCCGGGGTCACCACCCCCCTGCTCGCGGCTGCCTACGCGCACCTCACGGTGTACCAGAACAGGGTCGCCCAACCGTGATGGGTGTGCCGAGGCCGCGTCCAGGCGGCTGACGGCCCGGTCGGTGGGCGCATCCGAGACAGCGACGCGTCATGAGCGGTGAGGCGGTCGAGGCCTGGTTCGATGTGACGCTCAGCGGCACCGAGTTCCTCCGGGCGCAGTAACGCGACACCGCTCTGGCTGTCGTGCGGGTCAGCCGCGAGACCCCGGCCAGGAGCAGACGGCCCTCCGTGTCGGCCAGCGCGTGGCGCTTGCGCCCGGCGACGCGCCGGGCTGGAATCGCCGCGCTCGCCCTCCGCTCCCACGCCGCCCGAGCGCGCGGCTTGCGCATCGCGACTGCAACCCGTCGGGCTCGTCTCGGTGTACGAAGTCACGTCCGAGCCCCTGCGGGTGCATCCGTGGAGGTGCCCGCGGAACGAGCCAGGGCGCGGACGAGGCGTGGCGGTATGGGAGTTCGGGCGGGGGTGGCGTTGATGGCGTCGAGCCACGCTCCACCTGAGTGAACGACGACCGGTCCGGCTGGCACCATACAGGGCGCGTGTCGCTGTGTGCCTCCACGATGCTCAGAGGATACACGCACCATCACCAGCGGGCCGGGCCTCCCGTCATTCCACCGTCCCCGGCCCGCTGCCCTTCCCGGTTGCCGGCCCCCGAGGCTCGAGTGCCGGCATGCCCGGCACGCCCACGATCGGCGAACCGGACGAGCGCAAGCAGGTCTCCGGCGACGAGCGGAACACCGCCGTCACCGCGTGCCCGAACGACCCCATGCCCGGATGCTGTCGATCGCGAAAGGCGTCGTGATCGGCGCCCGGATGCGCATGGCGGGGCGGACCGCGATCCTGCTGGCGAGGCCAGCATGACGTTTGAATACGGACGATCATCACGAAGTTGCGACTCATGTCGTCAATTCGCCATGTAGATCTAGGTTGATGATGCCCGCTCAGACCTAAGGCTGGCGGAATTGGACCCGGAGATGCAGATGAAATACCTGTTTCTGGCTGGTTTCGCGCTGGCGCTTATCGTTCCCGCTGTCGCGCAATCAGGAGACAATCCTGCCCCAATCCGCGAGATTGGGCCGCATAGAGTTACCACTCCCTTCTTCGGTCAGGAGAAAATTGTCCAGGGAGTGCCAGGGAGCCCCGAGAATTCCGGCCCGGGCGCCGATGAGGTTGTGGAGCAAAGCGGCCTCGGCGCCGACAATTTCGCGACCGACACGGCGATCACCTCGAACTCCAACAGCACTGAGCGGGGCATCCCCAACCTCGGCGGCGGTGGCGGCGAGGACGGCGGCGGCCAGTAAATCCATCACTCCCTCGTCACAGGAGCCGAAGGATCGCCGCCCTTCAACTCTGCCGGGCGGTGATCCGGCTGGCGCGGCCGGCTCATGTAACCCGAAATGGTTCGCGCATTCAGGGAACATCACGTGAGAAGATGCATCGATCTACACCGGCATGGTGGAGGCGTCGATGTATTTCCTGGTGACAGCCCGAGCCCCCGTAGGTGGAATCGCAACGCCCTGCGAGACGGTTGGTGAGGCTCTGGACAGAGCGAATTATTTGCGCAGGCAAAAATTCGATGATGTCGCGATAAAGGATCCCTCGGGGCGCAAGTACTCTCCTGAAGAATTCAGATCCGCATACCGCGTGAAATGACCGTGCGATCGAGGCCGCCATCTTGTTGCGCGAACCACGAGCGGGCAGCTTTCCCGTCGAAGTTTCACGCGGCAGCTATTCGTCCGATGTGATACGGTTTCCGGAAGATCACTTTCGGAAACCGTATCACGAGCCCGCGCGGCGCCTGAGCGAGGCCGGTTTCCGCATCGCGAAAAGCGATCATCCGGAAACCGTATGACTGCCTTCCGGTGCTGCGCGCCGCCCGACACAGGCCGCTCCTGCTTGTGGAGAGCCGAGATCCGCGCGGTGCGTCGCATTCTGCTTCCCCGGAAGGCGGCGTCCGCAAGCCCGGAGTTTTCGAGCCCCTGTTCGCGGCGGCCGCCAGGGGAGGCGCAGCACGTCCACGGATGCGGGGGCCAGAACCGCTGATGCGGCCTGTTTGGTCGCGAACCACCTCGGTCGCCAGTGCCTCTCGTCAAGCCTGAGCCCGAATACCGGAGTCTGCATCATCATGCTTGCCCGAGATTTCAGGCGGGATTGGAACTGCGAATTCCATGCGCGCCAGCAGACCGTCCTCGGCATCCGGGGCAGCGGGCTTCGACTCGGCCGCTCGCGGCCGAGACCAGGCCGCGAGGAAGGGAGCTGCATTAAGCAGTTTTCAGTATAAGGGCAGGTTCCAGACGCTACGCCTTCTCCACCGATGCCGTGTAAATTTCGTCGATCGCCTTCGTGAGTGCCGCATCGAACTCGGCATCGCTCATCGAGGCGGTCAAGTCCTCGATCAACGCGCGCGAGAAGCTCGCGATCACCCCATGATTGGCAGCAAGCCGCCGGCAGGCCTCGGCTCGTGAGTAGCCGCCCGACAGAGCCAACACCCGCGCGACCCGCGGATGGACGGTCAGCGGCGCAAACAGGTCCGGGACGTCGGGAAGGGTGAGCTTCAACATGACCGGCGTCCCGGCAGGGATCGCGTCGAGAGCAGTCGTCAGTTCCTCCAGGAGGATCGCTTCCGCACGTCGCTTGTCGGGGCTCCCGATCAGGATTTCTGGCTCCACGATCGGCATGAGGCCGTGCGAGGCGATTTGAAGGGCGATGTCGAACTGCTGTCTCACCACGGATGCGATCCCGTCGCGGTCGGGCAAGGTGATGACCGAGCGCATCTTCGTGCCGAATACGCCGAGTGCGGCGGCGCGCACGAGGAGCGGCTCAAGATCCGATATCGGTTTCATGAGGCGAACCCCATTCGCCTCCACGGCGAGGCCTTTGTCGACCTTGAGGAACGGGACCACGCCGCGATCCTGCCAGAGATAGCTTGGAATGGGCTTGCCTGCCGCGGTCGCATCCATCGTTCTCTCGAACAGGATGGCACCCACCACCTTGGAACCCGTGAACGCGGGCGCCGTCATGACGCGCATCCGCATCTCGTGGATCAGAGCGAACATCTCGGCCTCGCCGTGATAGGCGTCGTCGGGGATGCCGTAGAGGCGCAGCGCGCCCGGGGTGGATCCTCCACTCTGGTCGAGTGCGGCGAAGAAGCCCTGTCCTGAGACCCGAGCTGCCATTTCGCTGTCGAACATGGTCCATTACCTCCGCTGCCGGACGATGGGCCACGGATGCGGTCCTCCCGCCGGAAGCATGCTGATCTCGACGCCGCCCACCGAGATCTTGATCACGGTCCCTCCCCGCCCAGGGTCTCCTGCGGGCAGCAGGCGATCATCGCGCAGTCGCGGAATTTTGGGCGGGACGCCGCTGGCGCCGGCCGCCGGGACGACGATCACCGGGGTGCAACGCCCCTCGGCAATCAGGCCTTGCGGCAGTTCGGGAGCGGTCATCTCGGGCCTCTGCACGTCGGTGATGAGGCTGGCGGGCTCTTGTGATCTGACCGGTATTGTGGACCGGGCCGGTGGCGAGGCTACTGCATGGCAGCGGCCATGGGTAGGCGGAAGGCCCGGACCGGGCCGGTGACGGGCGCGTGCGGCACGCCACCGGGCACGGCGATGACGCGGCGGGGCCCGAAGGTCTGCCAAGCGCTGCCGAGGAGGTCCGCCAGCCGGCCACCGATGACGGAGAGCGTGTCTCGATCGGGCTGGCTGTGGACCGGGATCACTGGCCGGGGACCATCGATGGGATCGCGCAATGGCCGTCTCCGGCGGAGAGGGAGGCGAATGAGATCCGCGGCCTCGTGTCGGCGATGGGGTCGTCGTGCTCAGGGAGTGGAACGTTGATCATCGTCCGCGGAATCCTCTGTGAGGCCAGTTCTGCGAAGATCCCCTTCCCCGGGCCGGCCGCGAGTGATCTTCTCATGATCTCGGGAGGTCCTGTTGCAGGAGGATGTCTGCGGATTGCAAAAAACCCGAGGAAGTTGCGGAGCTGAAACACTGCCGTAGCGAGTGCGCGCGACAAGGACGGCACCCGGGCGAGGGCCATTACAACAAGCCGTCGCGACTTTGGCGACGCGCGGTGGCCTCGTCGTCTCGAACGTCCAGAGGACTCCCATGCCTGTGACGGCCCGAACCGCCCAGACGGTGCTCGACCGCATCGAGACCTACAAGCGGCGCGAGATCGCGGAAGCCAAGGCACGGCAGCCGTCGGCAACCTTGGAGAAGCGTGCCGCGGCGCAATCCCCACCGCGCCGCTTCGCCGACGCCATCGCTGCGCAGATCGCTGCCGGACGGTCCGCCCTCATCGCGGAGGTGAAGAAGGCTTCGCCCTCGAAGGGGCTGATCCGGGCCGGTTTCGATCCCGCGACGCTCGCCGCTGCCTACGAGGCCGGCGGCGCGACCTGCCTCTCGGTGCTGACCGACGAGCCCTCCTTCCAGGGCCGGCTGGACGATCTCGCGGAGGCGCGCGCCGCCTGCTCCCTGCCGGTGTTGCGCAAGGACTTCATGTTCGAGCCCTACCAAGTGCTCGAGGCGCGGGCCTGGGGCGCCGATTGCGTGCTCGCGATCATGGCCTGCCTCGACGACGAGGAGGCGGCGGCGATCGTCGAGGCCGCGCACGATCTCGGCATGGACGTGCTGGTCGAGGTGCACGACGCCGAGGAGCTGGCACGGGCCATCCCCCTCGGCACGCGGCTGATTGGCAACAACAACCGCAACCTGAAGACATTCGAGGTCTCGTTCGAGACCGCGATCCGGCTCGCGCCGGGCATCCCGAAGGATCGCATTCCCGTGGCCGAGAGCGGCATCGCCGGCCACGCGGACGTGGTCCGCCTCGGCGAGAGCGGCTTGAACGCGGTGCTGGTCGGCGAGAGCCTGATGCGCGAAACGGACGTGACCGCGGCGACGCGCCGCCTCCTGTTCGGCGCGATCTGAGCCCTGCGGCTGCGGTGCGATCGGTGGCCGCTCAGTCCGGCACCACCTCCAGCACGATCTTGCCCTTGGGTGTCGCCTGCTCACCGTCCAGCATGAGGTGGGCTTCGCGGGCCCTCGCCAACGGAAGGACTGCCCCGACCCGTGTCTTGAGCTCTCCCCTATTGAGAAGCGCAGCGAGGGAGGAGAGATGCGCGGCCGTCACCCGCACCAGGAAGAACTCCGCCCTGACGCCGTGCCGCTCGGCACGCGCCCGGTCAGGCTGGGCGACTGCGGACACCAGCCGGCCGCCGCGGCGCAGGACCGCGAACGAGCGGGCTTGCGTCTCGCCACCGACCAGATCGAGAACGGCGTCGGCCTCGTGCACCTCGTCCTCGAACCGTTGTGCGCGGTAGTCCACGACCCGATCGGCGCCGAGATCCTTCACGGAGGCGAGATCGGCCGCCCCGGCTGTCGCGATCGTGTGAAGGCCGGCCCGGCGGGCGAGTTGCACGGCGTAGGCCCCGACATTGCCGGCCGCACCATGAACGAGCACGGTCTGGCCCGATTGGAGCTGGGCGTGCTCGAACAATCCCTGCCAGGCCGTGACGGCGATCACGGGGACGGAAGCTGCCTGGACATGCGTGAGCGACCGCGGCTTTCCGGACAGCATCGCGGCAGAGGCCACGGCGTACTCGGCATAGGCTCCGACGAACCTGGGGTTCGTCACGCCGAAGACTTCGTCGCCGGCAGCGTACGCGGTCACCCCCGGGCCGACGGCCTCGACGACGCCCGACAGATCCGAGCCCAGGGTCAGGGGAAGGGGTTGCGGCAGGACACTTCGCCCCGCTCTGATCCATCCATCCCACGGTCCGACGCCTGCCGCGTGCACTCTGACGAGCACCTCGCCCGCTCCCGGCTCGGGCCGGGGCACGGGCTCGAAGCTCATCACCGTCGGCGGGCCGAACGCGTGCACCCGCCACGCCAACATCGTTGGATGATCCGCATCACGGTCAGAACTCTCGGGTGTCATGCGGCGCTCCCTCTGTCGTCGGTTGCCCCTGTGCCCGACCTGGATCTACGGCGTTGTCGCCGCTCCCGGATCAGGAACGGTCAGCGGCTTGTCCTGTGCGTCGACGATGAACACGGCCAGGAGGCTGGCGGCTTCGCTGTCGCTCGCGTTCTCGCTGACCCGGTGATGGGCGCCGGGCTCCTCGAAGAAGCTCTCGCCGGCGCGATAGACCCTGGCAGGTTCGTCGCCCACGCGGCTGCGAACTGCGCCCGTCAGGACGTGCGCGTAGATGAAGGCCGAGCGGGCGTGCCGATGGGGCGGCGACCGGCCGCCCGGCGGATAGGTGACGACCACCGCGATCAGGCTCTTGCCCGGCACGTTGGGAAGCGCGTGCTCGAAGGCCGGCTCGACCGTCTCGCGCTCGTGCGCGTGTCCGGGCGGCGACCCGAGCGATGCCGAGGCCAACACGGCCGCGACCGCCGCAGCGTTGGCCAAGATGCGCCTCGTCTTCGAAGTCATGATGCTCTCCCGATCATCGCTTGCGGCTCCGTTCGCTGAGAAGCGGCCCGAGCCGCTTGCCGTCGATCATCTCGGCGTCGCTCCCGTCGCGGCAGGTTCGGCCGAACCGCTGAGACGCGGGAGGATCGCCGGCCGGGACGCTGCCGGCGAGCGTTCGATCGAGCCAACTATCCGGATCAGATGGCGGCGGCCGTGAAGGGCAGCATGCGCGCATCTCTGCATGCTGTGAGAGACTTGCCGACATCGTTTGTTCCTGTTTGCTGTGCAATGCTTGAACGGTCGCACCGGAATGCAGAGAATTGCCCTGCATCGAATCGTGGGTCGGTGATCTGTCCCACGCAATGCGGCAGACCCTGTGATATCCGCCAACCACCCGGCCTTTCCCGCCATGCGGGCGCAACGCCATGGGAGGGGGTGCTAAACGCCTGCGATCTCGGAGGTGGCCATGCCCGACCGTAGAGCAGCGATCGTGATCCATGACGGCGTGCAAGCGCTCGACGTGGCAGGCCCGGGGGACGTCTTCGCCGAGGCGAACGGCGTCCTGGGCGGGCGCGCGACCTACCGGACCGTGCTGGTGGCGCGGACGCGCGAGCCCGTCACCGCGTCGAACGGCATGCGCCTGCTCCCCGACCACAGCCTCGAGGACGCGCAACAGCCCTTCTCCATCGTGCTCGTCGCCGGCGGACCAGAGCTTCCAGCCGCGCCGCCCGATGAGGAACTCTCGGCCTGGTTGAGGAAAGCCGCCGCACAGGCGGACCTCTACGGCTCGGTCTGCACAGGCGCCTTCGCGCTCGGGCATGCCGGGCTGCTCGATGGGCGGGCGGCGACGACGCACTGGCAGATCGCCCAGCATCTCGCCGCCCTCTTCCCGCAGGCGAGGATCGATCCCGACCGGATCTATCTGCGCGACGGCCGCCTCATCACCTCGGCCGGTGTCACGGCGGGGATCGATCTCGCTCTGGCCTTGGTCGCACAGGATCACGGTGCGGTGATCGCTCAGGCCGTGGCCAAGCGGCTCCTTGTGATCGCCCAGCGGCAGGGCGGCCAGTCGCAGTTCAGCCCCTTCCTGGCGGCGCCTGCCGACGCAGGTTCGCCGCTCGCCAGAGTGCAGCAGCACGTGCTGGAGCATCTCGGCGAGACGCTCTCGGTCCGGCAACTCGCCACCGTCGCGCAGACCAGCGAGCGATCATTGTGGCGGCTGTTCAAGGACGTCGGCCTGACGCCGCACGACTTCGTCGAGGGAGCGCGGGTGGACGCCGCGCGCAACCTGCTGGAGGGCAGCGAGACGCCCCTCAAGGTCATCGCCTATGATTGCGGCTTCGGCAATCCCGAACGGATGCGGGCGGTCTTCTGCCGGCGGCTGGGTGTTTCGCCCGCGCAATACCGCGACAGCTTCCGCATGCGATCGGACACGTTCAGAGCCGCCGAGTAGACGGCACTCGGCCTTGTCCGTCCGGGTATGGATCGAGCGTGCCGCCGATTGCGCCTGCAACGAAGATTTCGGACAATTGGCTCTGGCGGACCTTCTTCCAGGCGGTCAAGGCGCTGAAGACGCGCCCCGACATGCCGCTCGCCGATGTCGTGTGCGCCCGCCCCAACCCGTCACCCGTCATGCCGCGTCTCCGGGAGATGCAGGCGGGACCCCGCGATCCGTACGTCGATCCTCGACACGCATCATCAACCGATGCTGCCGATGCCGGATGAGACCGTGGCGGTGATCGTCGGAGATCGATGGGATCAGCGCCGGATGCTTCTCGTCGAGCCAATCACCGTCACCGGCCTTTTCCCGCCACTTTGCAGGGCTTTCCCGCCAAGCAGGCCCCTCCCGGGTTCCGGAGACGATGGAGGGAGGTAGATTGCGGATGCGGCCGGTCACCACCGAAGACGGGGTCCGGTCGCCGCGATCTGAGCTGTCGCCCGGCGTCCCTCCGGCTGCAGCAGGGAGAGGTCAGATCGTGGATGCAGGGATGGGAGTTCGACAATGATCAGCGAGATTTCCGGGATAAGGATCCCCGACAGCAAGATCGCGCGCGAAGCCGCCGAACTGGTGCGGCAGCATGAATCGGAGATGCTGTTCAACCACTCCGTCCGGGTCTACGTCTTCGGCGCGATGAAGGGCGTTCGTGACGGTCTGAAGTTCGACCCCGAACTGCTCTATGTCGCTTCGTTGTTCCACGACATGGGCCTTGTCGACGCCTACCACACCGACACGAAGCGGTTCGAGGTCGACGGCGCCGACGCCGCCCGCGAATTCCTCAGGAGCCGCGGGCTTCCCGAGCCGAAGGCGGATCTCGTCTGGGAAGCGATCGCCCTGCATACGACGCCCGGAGTGCCCGAATACATGCGGCCGGAGATCGCCCTCACCAAGGCGGGCGTCGTGATGGATGTGCTCGGCATTGGATATGACGCCTACACGCCCGAGCAGCGGGCCCGGACCATCGCCGCCTTGCCGCGGGGCAACTTCAAGAACGAATTCGTTCAGGATCAGCTTCGGTCGGCCTTGAAGAAGCCGCAGACGACGTTCGGGACGGTCAACTTCGAATACATAGAGCATTTCGATCCCACCTTCTGCAAGCCGAACGTGTGCGCGCGGATCCACAGCGCCCCGTGGGCGACGTGAGCCTGCAAGACGCGTTCTGGACGTCTCCCGAAGCAGCCGACCGCTTCCCTGCCTGCTCGGCACGATGGCCGGCATCCAGACCATCGACCGCCAGTACCTCACGGTCGCCCGCAGCATGCGGGCCTCGCGGCTGCAGACGATCGCGCGGGTGCTGTTGCCCGCCGCGCTGCCGACCGTGCTCTACCGCGCATTGGCGCTTCGCGACGCGCTCCGGCGAGGCGGGCTGACACCGCCTCGCCGGGGTGACGACGTTCAGGAACATCGGTCGATGACTCAGATCACGCTCTCGTTCGACAACGGCCCCGATCCCGACGTGACGCCGCAAGTGCTGGAGATCCTGCGTCGCCACGACATCCGGACGACCTTCTTCGTGCTGGGCGACAAGCTGCGCGAGCGCCGCTACCTGTGCGAGCGGGCGCACGGCGAGGGCCACGCGATCGGCAACCACACCGACAATCACCTCGTGCCGCTCGGGATGAGCCGCGCGGCGGGAACCTCGACGTTCGAGATCGCGCGCACGCAGGAGCTGATCGGCGACCTCGCGCATGAGCGGAAGTTCTTCCGGCCCTTCGGCGGCGGCGGCCTGCTCGACAAACGGTTGCTGAACCCGGAGGCGGTCGAGGTCCTGGTCCGGGGCGGCTTCACCTGCGTCCTGTGGAACGCGATCCCGGAGGATTGGGCGCGCCCCGAGGAATGGGTCGAGCGCGCGCTCCAGCAATGCTTCTCGCAGCCCGAGACGCTGATCGTGCTGCACGACATCGCGACGGGCGCGATGAACAAGCTCGATCGCTTCCTCACTCTCGCCAAGGACCGCGGCGCCAGCTTCACGCAGGAATTCCCCGCCTCCTGCATACCGATTGAGCGCGGCGAGATCCTCCGGCCAATCGATACCTACCTGAATAGCGCGGACTGATCCTTCCCGTCTAAGCGCCTGTCCGGGAAGAAGCGATTTTTGCAGAACGCTTCGCCTTCGACCGCGCGGGGGTTCGACTGCGAGTGCGTCGATGGACGCTCCATCGACGCAGCTTCAGGAGGTCCGCTGCCGGATGATGAGCAGCCCTTCCGGTCGCCCTGATCGAAGGTCCGGACGTGGTGCGAAGCCGGTCGCTGCGGTGCCGATATCAGGCTGTTGTGCGGGCGGCGTTCCGTGAATTCCACGCGGATTGGCCATCTCCACTCAGCGGGCCGGCAGACGAGCCCCGCATTGGTCTGTCGATCTCGGCGCGCCTCGCATGACCGAGCACGAGAACCGCTCCGTCGAAGGGCGGAGCGGTGACTCGCGCGGCGGAGCTTGGCGTCGATCCGGGCCCGATGAAGAGGGTCATGCGTTCGCCCCACCGTCCACCGTGATGGTGGTGCCGGTGATCTGGCGCGCAGCCGGGCTCGCCAGGAAGGCCACCGAGGCTGCGACGTCCTCAGGCTTTCCGTAATGGCCGAGGGCGGTCATCGCCCGCTGCATGTCCGATTGCGCGCCATCCGCCGGGTTCATGTCGGTGTCGGTCGATCCCGGCTGCACGAGGTTCACGGTGATGCCACGCGGACCAAGCTCGCGCGCCAGCCCCCGCGTGAACGAGAGCAGGGCGGATTTCGACATGGAGTAGACGGTCACCCCGGCGAACGGGACCCGCTCTCCGAGGCATGAGCCGATCGAGACGATCCGGCCGCCTTCCTTGAGGTGCGGGATGGCGGCCTGCGAGGCCAGCACGACCGAGCGGACGTTCACGTCGAGGATGGCGTCGATGTCGGTGAGGCTCATCTCCGCCACCGGGCCGCCCCGGGCGATGCCGGCGTTGTTCACGAGGATGTCGAGCCCCCCGAGCCTCTCGGCCGCTTCGTCGACCGAGCGCCTCACGGCCGCTGCGTCGGCGCTGTCGGCCCGGATGGCAACAGCACGGCGGCCCTTCGCCTCGATGGCGCGGACGACCTCAGCCGCCCGGTCGGCGGAGCGCTCGTAGGTGATGGCGATGTCGGCCCCCTTCTCCGCGAGCGCCAGAGCTATGGCGGCGCCGATACCTCGGGAAGCACCCGTCACGAGGGCGCGCTTGCCTGCGAGATCGGTCATGGTCCAGCCTTTATGTAACGATCGACACAAAAATGGCTAGGCGCGTTGTGAGTCGGGGTCAAGCGGTTTATATATCGATCGATGCAGAATTCTCCGCCCGCATCGTGCCCGCCGGAGGCATCGCAGCCTCGTGGTCGCGGACGGCCCCGCGCGTTCGACCGCGCCCTGGCTCTGGGACAGGCGATGCGCCTGTTCTGGAGCAGGGGCTTTGCCGCGACGTCCATCTCGGATCTCACGGCCGCGATGGGGATCAGCTCGCCGAGCCTCTATGCGGCGTTCGGCTCGAAGGAGGCTCTCTATGCCGAGGCTTTGCGCCACTACGGCGAGCAGTACGAGGCGTCCGTCTGGGCCAACTTCGCGGCGGCCGGGACCGCTCGCGAGGCCGTCATGGCGCTCCTGATGGACTCGGCCGCCGCGTTGACGGGATCATGTGGACGCGGAGAGCCGCTCGGCTGCATGGTGACGCTCTCGGCGGCCGGCAGCGAGGGGCACGCGGAACTCGGCGAGATCGTGCGGACGGCCCGCGCCCAGGGGCTCAAGCGGGTCGAGGACCGCCTTGATCGCGCGGTCGCGGAGGGCGAGTTCGGTGCCTCGGTCGACGTTCCCGCGCTCGCCCGCTTCGTGCTCACGGTGCAGAACGGGATGTCGCTCCAGGCCCGCGATGGTGCGAGCCGCGAGGCATTGGAGGCCGTCGCCCATCTCACGATGCTGGGGTGGGATGCCCGGGTCGGCGGCTGACGAGCCTTCGCCCAACGCGACCTCGGCTGAGCACCGCCCGCCTCGCCCAACAGGAACACGGCTGCGACGATGAAGAGAATCGGATTTCTGTCGTTCGGACATTGGTCGCCGACGACGCGGTCGGAGACCCGTTCGGCAGGCGATACCCTGCTGCAGTCGATCGACCTCGCGGTCGCGGCAGAGGAACTCGGCGCGGACGGCGCCTACTTCCGGGTTCACCACTTCGCCCGTCAGCTGGCCTCACCGTTCCCGCTCCTCGCCGCGATCGGCGCCAGGACCAGGCGCATCGAGATCGGCACGGGTGTCATCGACATGCGCTACGAGAACCCGTTCTACATGGCCGAAGACGCCGGGGCGGCGGATCTGATCTCCGGCGGCCGCCTGCAGCTCGGCCTCAGTCGAGGCTCGCCCGAGCAGGTCGTCGATGGCTGGCGACACTTCGGCTACGCCCCGCGCGATGGCGAGAGTGACGCCGACATGGGACGCCGGCATGCCACGGTGTTTCTCGACTTGTTGAAGGGGACGGGCTTCGCCCAGCCTCATCCGCGACCGATGTTTCCCAACCCGCCCGGACTGCTACGCCTCGAACCCCATTCGGAGGGGCTGCGCGAGCGGATCTGGTGGGGCTCGGCGTCCGATGCCACCGCGGTGTGGGCCGCGCGGCAGGGTATGAACCTGCAGAGCTCGACCCTCAAGGCGGACGAGACGGGCGAACCCTTCCACATCCAGCAGGCCCGGCAGATCCGCCGCTATCGGCAAGCGTGGACGGAGGCGGGGCATGAGCGTGAGCCGCGGGTCTCCGTGTCGCGATCCATCTTCCCGCTCATCAGCGATCTCGACCGCGCCTATTTCGGGCGCGGCGAGAGCAGCGACCAGATCGGCATCATCGACAACATGCGGGCCGTGTTCGGCCGGTCCTACGCTGCGGAGCCTGAGCACCTGATCGAGGAACTCAAGACCGATGAAGCCATCGCGGAGGCCGATACCCTCCTCTTGACGGTGCCGAACCAGCTGGGCGTGACCTACAACGCCCATGTCATCGAAGCCGTTCTGAAGCACGTCGCTCCAGCGCTCGGTTGGAGGTGAACGCCTCGGCCGCGGCCTCAAGATGTGTCCGGGGTTCGTGATCGCGCTGGGCCGAGTCCTCCCGCAGCAGCGCCAGATAGGGCGCCACCAGCGCCCATTCCTCATCGGACACGTCGGACGGGCAGGCGGGGCGATCGCAAGGCATCCCCCTGAACGCCATACGCGTCAATCAGCTCGTAACACGCACTCGGCGGCGACCGGCCGGCGGACCCTGCCGGCGAGTTCGACAGATGGTTGCGCGAAACCCGGACCTGCGGCGTCGCTGCGTGAGAGGCTTTCGCGGCCGGCCTGGCGCAGGGCGGGGCAGCGGTCCGGGCGGCGCTGCCGCTGTCGAGCAACGCTCAAGCGGAAGGGCAGATCAGCCGACTGAAGATGCTCAAGCGCACCGTGTATGGCCGCGCCGGCTTCGCGCTCCTCCGTCGCCGCATCCTCCTGGCTGCCTGATCCACGCAGAGTGCGGGAGAACCACCGGAACGGTGGAGGATCCCCTGCGCGCGGCGGAGGTCTACCGCACGGCGATCCGCTCGCTCGGCCGGAGCGAGGCGCGAGCGAGCGGATGCCCGGGCGGCGTCCGGTCAGGCCGGCTCCGGGGCCTCGCGGCGCAGGGCGATGTCGAGCCAGCCGTACCGGTCGACGGTGACGACGTCGCCCTCGCCGGCGACGACGGTGGTGGTTTCCGCCTCGAAGATCGCCGGTCCCGTGACGGTCATGCCCGGCTCGAGGGTCTCGATCCGGTAGACGGGCACCGAGCGCCACCCGCCGAGGGAGGCGAGGCGCTCGGTGACCGGGGATGCGGGCGCGGCCGAGGGCGCGGCCGGCTCGGCGGGCGCCGCGGGCACCGCTCCCACCACCGCGACGCGGGCGTTGACGAAGACGACCTCCTGGTCCCGGGAGGCGTAGGTGAACAGCTCCTCGTGCCGGGCGTGGAAGCGCTCGTGGACCCGGGCCACGAGGTCCGGCGCCTCCCAGTCGAGGTCGTCGAGCGACACATCGACCTCGAAGACCTGCTCGCCGTAGCGCATCTCCGCCGAGCGCTCGACGCGCAGGGGCCCGTCGAACCACTCGCGCATGCGGGCGGCCGCCTGGGCCTCCAGCCCGGCGAAGATCGCCCGCAGCCCGTCGTCGTCCACCGCCGCCCGCTCGCCGACATGGGTGCGGCTCACCTCGTAGCGCAGGTCGCTCGCCAGCATGCCCCAGGCCGAGAGGACCGAGGCGACGGTCGGCACGATGACCCGCGGGATCTCCAGTTCGCGCGCCACCTCCACCGCGTGCAGCCCGGCGGCGCCCCCGAAGGACAGGAGCGCGAAGCGCCGGGGATCGACGCCCCGGCGCAGGGTCATGAGCCGGATGCCGTCGGCCATCTTCAGGTTGATCAGCCGGTGGATGCCGAGCACCGTCTCCTCGCGGGAGAGGCCGAGCCGCGGTGCGAGGCGGTCGACCGCGTCCTGCGCGGCCGCGAGGTCGAGCCGCTTGCGGCCGCCGAGGAAGGTCGCGGCGTCGAGGTAGCCGAGGAGCAGGTTGGCATCCGTCACCGCGGGCTCGGCGCCGCCATTGCCGTAGCAGGCCGGCCCCGGGATGGCACCCGCGCTCTCGGGACCCACCTGGAAGCGGCCGCCCCCGAAGCTCGCGAGCGAGCCGCCCCCGGCCGCGACCGAGGCGATGTCGAGGGAGCGCAGGGCGATCCGCTCGCCGGCCAGCCCGCGGGCGCTCGACAGGGCCGCCTGCCCGTCCACGATCAGCGAGATGTCGGTCGAGGTCCCGCCCACGTCGAAGGGGATCAGGTCGGGGATCCCCAGCATCGCCGCGCAGCGCCGCGCCCCCGCCACGCCGCCCGCCGGCCCCGACAGCACGGTCGCCGCCGCGAGCCGCCCGGCCTCCTCGACCGGGGCCATGCCGCCATGCGACAGGATGATGAACAGGGAGCCGGCGAGCCCGCCCTCGCGCAGGCGCCGCTCCAGATTGGTGAGGTAGCGCTGAACGCCCGGTCCCACATAGGCGTTCACGACCGTCGTCGAGACGCGCTCGTATTCCTTGATCTGGGGCAGCACGTCGCTGGAGCGCGAGACGTAGAGGTCCGGCAGCTCGTGCGCCAGCCGCTCGACCGTGGCGATCTCGTGGGCCGGGTTGCGGTAGGCGTGCAGGTAGCACACCGCGACGGCGGTCGCCCCGGAGGCGCGCACCCGGGCGACCGCCTCGGCCAGGGATGCCTCGTCGAGGGGGATCGCGACCGAGCCGTCCGCCCGCAGGCGCTCCCGGACGCCGATGCGCAGGGAGCGCGGCACGAGCGGCTCGGGCGGGGGCGAGCGAAGGTCGTAGCGGTCGTCCTTCAGGCCCTCCCGCATCTCCAGCACGTCCCGGTGCCCTTCCGTGGTGAGGAGGGCCACCCTGGCGCCCTTGCGCTCGAGGAGCGCGTTGGTGGCGACCGTCGTCCCGTGCACGATCCGCTCGGTCCGCCCCAGCATCTCCCGGAGCGGCAGGCCGAGGCGCCGGGCCAGCTCCTCCAGGCCGGCCAGCACGCCGAGCGACTGGTCGGCGGGGGTGGACGGAGACTTGGCGAACACGGTCTTGCCGGTGCGGTCGATCGCCACGAGATCCGTGAAGGTCCCGCCGACGTCGATCCCGATCCTGAACTCCGTCACCTCAGCGGCCTCCCTGCGCGCTCACCAATCCCTCGGCCAGGTCCCGCTGCCGGGCGGCCGGCTCGCGGGCCTCCGGGGGGCCCCAGCCGCCGCCGCCGCCCGAGCGGACCTCGAAGACGTCCCCGGGCCGGACCGGGATGCCGGTCTCCTTGGTCCTGAGCACCCGGGGCTCGCGCCCCTCCGAGAGGAGCCGGTAGGCGTGCGGGGCGGCGTCCCGGCCGCCCTGCATGCCGCAGGCGCCGTAGCGGACGCCGTCGCCGGCGGTGTTGGCGAGCGCCGGCCCGGCCGTTTCGACCACGAGGTCGAGGGCCGCGCCGAGACCGCCGCGGAACTGCCCCTCGCCGCCGGAATCGGGCAGGAACTCGTGGCGGCGGAAATGCAGGGGGAAGCGGACCTCGGCGAACTCGACGCTGCCGAACTTGAGGCCGCCGACCGTGTGCCACTCGCCGGCGGAGGACCAGCCGTCGCCGCCCGCGGAGGCGCCGCCCCCGGGCCGGGCGTGGAACATGTGCCAGATGAACCCGCGCCCGGTGCGCGGATCCTCGCCCTGGAGCGCGATGCGGAAGCGCCGGCCCCAGCCCGCCATCGCCCGCTCGGGGCAGGCGCCCGAGAGCGCCTTGACGATCGCCTCCACGATCTCGTCGGAGGGGTGGCTCGTGCACATCGTCACCGGCCGGCCCGGCTCGGCCCACACGATGGTGCCCTCGCGCGCCTTGACCGTGAGGGGCCGGAACGCGCCCGCGTTCTTGGGAACGTCCGGATCGAGCAGGTAGGCGAAGGCCATCGCGCAGGCCGACTGCATGTTGGCGTGCGAGGAATTGACGAAGCTGGTGGTCTGCGGGTCCGAGGCGGAGAGATCGACCGCGACGTCGCTCCCGCGCTTGGTCACCCGGGCATGGATGCGGATGTCCTGGCGGCCGTGCCCGTCGTCGTCGAGGAACGCCTCGCCCTCGTACACGCCGTCCTTCCACGTCGACACGATCGCGCGGGCGCGCTGCTCGGCGGCATCGAACAGCCCCTCCACCGCCCGCACGACGACCGGCCCGCCGAACTCGGCGAAGAGCTTCTTCATCCGGCGCTCGCCGAGGGTTGCGGCGCCGACCATCGCGGCGAGGTCGCCGCGGAAATCGTGGCCGTTGCGCGTGTTGAGCGCCAGGAGGTCGACGAGGTCCTCGCGCAGGCGGCCGGCCTCGGCGAGCCGGATCGGCGGGACCCGCAGCCCCTCCGTCCAGATGTCCCGGGCATCCGGGTTGTAGGCGCCGTAGGTCGAGCCGCCGATGTCGCTCTGGTGCGCGCGCACCACGGTCCAGAACAGGCGCTCGCCCCCGTCGAAGACCGGCACGAAGGCGGTGAGATCCGGCAGGTGCGACCCGCCGTGATAGGGATCGTTCATCAGGATCACGTCCCCGGGCACCACGTCCCGGAAGCGGTCCTCGACGGCGCGGGTCGCCCAGGGCAGCGCGCCGACATGCACCGGGATGTGGTCGGCCTGGGCGACGAGCCGCCCCTGCGTGTCGGTGATGCCGATCGAGAAGTCGCGGCTCGAGTTCAGGATCTGCGAGTAGGAGGTCCGGAGCATCGCCTCCCCCATCTCGGTGACGATGGAGGAGAGGCGGTGCTCGACGACCGAGCGGGTGATGGGATCGACGGGACGCGGCATGGCGGTCTTCCGGGGCGGGACGGGGGCCGGTCAGGCCGCGGCGGCGCGGCCGAGGGCGGCGGAGACCGCGGAGAGGATCGCCGCGAGGTCGTCGTCGGTCATCGGGGTCGAGAGGGCCATCAGGCCGTAGCTCGCCATCAGCACGCCCTCGTTGAGGAGCGCGCGGAAGAAGGCCGCCTGCCGCGCCGCCTCGGCGGGCCCCGCATGGGCGGAGCGGTAGTCGCGGACCGGGCGGTCCGTGAAGTGGATCTTCAGGAGCGAGCCGAGGCCGGTGGCGCCGCCCGGCACCCCGCTCCGCCGGAAGGCCTCGTCGATGCCGGTGCGGACGCGCTCGCCCATGGCGTCGAGCCGGGCGAAGGCGGCCTCGTCGAGCAGCTCCATCGCGGCGAGACCCGCCCGCATGGTCACCGGGTTCGCCGAGAAGGTGCCGCCGGCGGGAAGCGCGGGCTTGCCGTCGCTCGGGTCGAACACCGCCATCACCTCGGCCCGGCCCCCGGTGGCGCCGACCGGGAAGCCGCCGCCCATGATCTTGCCGAAGGTCGTGAGGTCGGCCTCGACGCCCCAATGCGGCTGGGCGCCGCCGTGGCCGAGGCGGAACGTGATCACCTCGTCGAAGGCGAGGAGCGCGCCGACCTCGCGGGTGACCTCGCGCAGGGCCTGGATGTAGGCCCGGTCCGCCGGGACGAGGCCGGCGCGGTTCGGCATCGGATCGACCAGCACGCAGGCGAGGTCGGGGCCGTGGGCGCGGATGAGGCTGACGGCGCCGTCGATGTCGTTGAAGGGAATCGTGATCACGTCGTCGAGGACGCCCTGCGGGGTGCCGCGCGCATAGGCGACAGAGGCCGGCGGCGCCTGGGTCCAGGTCTCCGGACGCGTCTCCAGGCTGACCTCGGCATAATCGTAGGAGCCGTGATAGGCCCCCTCGCACTTGGCGATCTTCGGCCGCCCGGTGAAGGCGCGGGCGGCCTTCAGCGCGTTCATCACCGCCTCGGTGCCGGAATTGCTGAAGCGGATCCGCTCCACCGAGGCGACGCGCCCGCAGAGCAGCTCGGCGAGTTCGACCTCCGACAGGGTCGGCAGCCCCGGGGCGCTGCCGAGGCGCATCTGGCTGCACGCCGCCTCGACCACGACCGGATGCGCGTGGCCGTGGATCAGCGAGGTGAAGTTGTTGATGCAGTCGATGCGGGCGACGCCGTCGAGATCGATCACGCGGCAGCCCTCGCCGCGCTCGGCGTAGAGCTGGTAGGGCTTCATGAACACGGTGGTGCGCGTGTTCCCGCCTGGCAGGCTCGCGCGGGCGCGGTCGTGCATCGCCTTCGAGCGCGATGCCGGATCGGGATAGGTCATGGGTCAGCTCCTGGACCTGGCGCCTGCGCCGGGCGGGCGGGCGGGATGGGAACCGGATCGCCGCGGGGCGGTGCCGCTCGGTCCGGCAGGGGTCAGCGGCCGAGATAGGCCTCGCGCACCCGGGCATCGCTCCGCAGATCCGCCGCCGGGCCGGAGAGGACCACGCGGCCGGTCTCGAGGACGTAGCCGCGGTCGGCGACCGCGAGGGCCAGCACGGTGTTCTGCTCCACCACGAGGATGGTGAGGCCGCTCGCCCGGATGCGCCCGACGCGCTCGTAGACCTCCTCGGCGAGGCGCGGCGCGAGGCCGAGGGAGGGCTCATCGAGGAGGAGGAGCTTCGGGCGCGCCATCAGGGCGCGGCCGATGGCGAGCATCTGCTGCTCGCCGCCGGACAGGGACCAGCCGAGCTGGCGCCGCCGCTCCTTGAGGCGGGGGAAGAGGTCGAACGCGAAGGCGAGTTCGTCCGCGTAGGAGCCGCCGGGCCGGCGCCAGGGCGCGGTGGCGACGACGAGGTTCTCCTCGACGGTGAGGCCGGGGAAGATGCGCCGGCCCTCGGGCGCGTGCGCGATGCCGAGCCGGACGCGCTTCTCGCAGGAGACGCTCCCGAGGGATGCCCCCGCGAGGCGGATGTCCCCGCCGCGGATCGCGTTCAGTCCCGAGATCGTCTGGAGCAGCGTCGTCTTGCCGGCGCCGTTCGCGCCGATCAGCGCCACCGTCTCGCCGGCTCCCACCTCCAGGCTGACGCCGTGCAGGGCGACGATGTCACCGTAGGCGACCGAGAGGTCCTCAACGGCCAGCATGGGCAGCCCCCTCGCCGAGATAGGCGGCGAGCACCGCCGGGTCGGCCTGCACCGCGGCCGGCGTGCCCTCGGCGATCTTGCGGCCGAAATTCAGCACGACGACGCGCTCGGCGAGCCGCATGACCATGCCCATGTTGTGCTCGATGAGAACGATGGCGCTGCGGTCCTCGCTGCGGATCGCCCGCAGGCGCGCCATCAGGTCCTCGACCTCGCCGAGGTTGAGCCCCGCCGCCGGCTCGTCGAGGAGCAGCACCCGGGGCTCGCAGGCGAGCACCCGCGTCAGCTCCACCATGCGCCGGTTGCCGTAGGACAGGGCCGAGACCGGCTGCTCGGCCAGGCGTTCGAGCCCCATGCGGCGGAGCTGGGCGAGCGCGTGCTCCCGCAGGGCCGCCTCGCTGCGCCCCTTCCGGTTGGCGGCCCCGACCATGATGTTCTCGACCACGCTGAGGCGCGGGAACAGGCGCCCGTGCTGGAAGGTCCGCCCGAGGCCGGCGCGGATGCGGTGATGGGTCGGCAGGCGGGTGACGTCCCGCCCCTCCAGCAGGATGCGCCCGGCCGTGGGGACGGAGAGCCCGGTGAGGACGTTCAGGAGCGTCGACTTGCCGGCGCCGTTCGGGCCGATCAGGGCGACGAACTCGCCGCTCCCGACCCTGAGATCGACCTCGGCCAGGGCGACGAGGCCGCCGAACCGCTTGGTGATCCCGGTCGCGTCGAGGGCGCTCGTGCCGGCGGGCATCATCATGGCCGGACGACTCCGTCGAGGCCGGCGGCCGCGGGCTCCGGCGGGCGGACGGGGCGGCGCCAGCGCCGCAGGAGGCCGACGATGCCGGTCGGCAGGAAGACCAGGATCGCCAGCATCATCAGGCCGAAGAAGGCGAGGTAGCCCTCGCCGAGGACGCGCAGCCATTCCGGCAGGAAGGTGAGGAGGGCCGCCCCGATGATGGCGCCCGCCACCGTGCCCTCGCCCCCGACGATCAGCATCGACAGGAAGGTGATCGCGTGGGCGTAGTTGAAGTCGTCCGGCGAGACGAAGTGGACGTGGACCGCGAACAGGCAGCCGGCGATGGCCGCGTAGACCGCCGACAGCGCGAAGGCGGTGACGCTCACGCCCGTCACGTTGACCCCCGTCATCGCGGCGGCGGTCTCGTCGTCGCGGACCGCCATCATCGCCCGGCCGAGGCGGGAGGCGTGGATCGCGAGGGCGGCGAGGGCCAGCAGCGCGAGGGCCGCGAGCCCGAACCACAGGAAGGTCCGCTCCCCGTCCAGGGCGTGGCCGGCGAGGCTCAGGCCCGGGATCTGGGCGATGCCGTTCGTGCCCCCGGTCAGCTCGATCCAGTTCGCCGCGACGATGCTGAAGCTGACGTTGAGCCCCAGGGTCGCCAGGGCGAGGTAATGCCCCTTGAGGCGCAGGAGCGGATAGCCGAGGGCCGCGGCGACGAGGCCGGTGCCGGCGACCGCCGGGACGGCGGCGAGCCAGGGCGACCAGCCGGCCCGGGTGGTCAGGATCGCGAGCCCGTAGGCGCCGAGGCCCACGAAGGCGGAATGACCGAGCGAGATCAGCCCGGCATAGCCGAAGGCGAAGTTCAGCCCGATCACCGCGACGGCGGCGATGACCGCCATGTTGAGGAGCCGCAGCGTGTATTCCGAGACGGTGAAGGAGAGGACGAGGCCGGCGAGGATCAGCGCGGCGAGGGCGAGGACGGAGCGCACGAGCCTCACCCCCGGTCCTGGATGCGCTCGCCGAACACCCCTTGCGGGCGCACGAGCAGGAACAGGATCATGGCCCCGAAGGCGATCAGGTCCTTGTAGGCCGACGAGATGTAGGAGGCCCCCAGAACCTCGGCGAGGCCGACGAACAGCCCGCCCGCGATGGCGCCCGGCAGGCTGCCGAAGCCGCCGATGATCGTCGCCGCGAAGGCCTTCAGCGCGATCGGGTCGCCCATGTTGACGTCGGCGAACCACATCGGCCCGAGCATCAGCCCGGCGATCCCGGCGAGCACGGCCGCCAGCACCCAGGTGAAGGCGAGGAGGGCGTTGACCCGCAGGCCCATCAGGCGGGCCGTCCGGGCGTCCTGCGCGACGGCCCGCATGGCGATCCCGAGGGCGGTGCGGTTGAGAAGGAGCCAGAGCAGCCCGATCAGCAGCGCCGTCGCGACCACGACCGCGACCGCGTGGAGCGGGATCACCGCGCCGCCGACCTCCAGCATCATCCCCTCGACGGGCGACGTGAGGCGGAACGGCCAGGAGCCGAAGGTGAGGAGGGCCGCGTTCTGGAGCGTGATGCCGATCGCCACCGTGCCGATGATGATGGTGACGACCGGGCTGCGGCTCAGGGGCAGGTAGACCGCGGCGTAGAACAGGAGGCCGAACAGCGCCATCACGGCGAGCGCCCCGAGATAGCCGACCGGCAGCGGCCAGCCCGCATTCACCAGGGTCGCCACGCCCGCGAAGGTGCCCAGCATGACGAACTGGCCGGCCGCGAAGTTCACGACCCCCGTGGCGGAGTACACGATCACGAAGCCGATCGCCGCGAGCGCGTAGACGCTGCCGAGAGCCAGCCCGTTCGTCATGAGTTGGATGAGATCAGCCATGAGCCGCTGCCGCGCGTCGCCGCCCTCCGGACATCGTCAATCGAGCTTGACGCTGGTGATCGCCTCGAGGGTCTTGCTGCCGGGCTTCGCCTTGACCACCGCGACGTCGCGCACCCCGTTGCCCTTGGCGTCGAAGGCGTAGGCGTGGCCGATGCCCGGCCAAGTCTTCACCCCGGCGAGCCAGTCGCGCAGGGCCTTGGGATCGGTGCCGACCTCGCGCATCCCGTCCGCCATCAGCATCGCGCCGTCGTAGTAGGCGAGCCCGTAGGCGTCGGCGTCGGTGCCGAACTTGGCCTTGTAGCGCTCGGCGAAGTCCTTCATGCGCCCGCCGACGCTCGGATCGACGAAGGCGTCGACCACGCCCCAGACGTTGTCGAGATCGGCCGGGGAGAGGAGCTGGAGGGCGGCCGGAACGAAGGCCGCCGAGGAGGCGACGATCGGCATCTTCAGGCCGAGCGCCTTGGCTTGGCGCAGCAGGAGCGCGCCGTCCGCCGGGTAGCAGAACACGAAGATCACGTCGGCCCCGGCCGAGCGCAGGCGCAGGAGCTGGGCGGAGAAGTCCTTGTCGTTCTGGCCGTAGGCCTCGCGCGCCGCCACCGTCAGGCCGGCATCCTCCAGCCGCTTCGCCGCGACCTGGGCGCCGCCCTGGCCGAAATCGTTCTGGATGGAGAGGATGCCGGGCTTCGTCGCCTTGAGCCGGGCGGTCATGAACTGGACCATCGCCCGGGCCGCGATGCTGTCCGTCGGCCGGATGCGGAACATCCAGGGATTGCCGTTCTCCGCGACCGCGTCCGCGCCGCCGGAATACATCACCGGGATCGCCGCCTTGGCGACTTCGGGGGCGACGGCGAGGTTCTGCGTGGAATAGCTCGTCAGGAAGGCGAAGGGCGGCTTCGTCTCCTGCACGAGCTTCACGAAGGCCGACACGGCGGTGCTGTTCGAGGCGCCCGCATCCTCGATCACGAGCTTGATCGGCCGTCCCTTGATGCCGCCGGCCTTGTTGATGTCCTCCGCCGCCATGGTCAGCGTGTTGAAGTAGAGCTTGCCCGTGAGGGAGAGCGGCCCGGTCGTCGGAACGGTCGCGCCGATCGCGATCGGCTCCTCCGCGGCCCGGACGGCGTTGGCGGCGAGGAATGCGGCGGCGAGCGCGAGCGCCGTCCTGCGTGTCTGAGCCATGATCCGCCCTCCCGGCAGCTTCACACGACCGGTGATCCGGTCTATAAGTTCCGATAAACGGGAATTAGTTCCGTATTTCGGTTTGAGGGTACGATGCCCCGGAAGATTGTCAATCGCGCTTCGGCAGGCAGTTTGCCCGATTTGGCCGCACCGTCCGGGATCCGGACCGCCGTGGAGACCGGGACGGAAGAGGTGCCGAGCGGCGCCGGACCACTCGACCGCTACATGACGGTGCTGGAGCTGGTCGCGACCTTCCCGGACGCGATCACCATGAGCGACGTCTGCACGCTCCTCGATCTGCCGAAGACGAGCGCCCACCGCCTGCTCGCGGGCCTGCTCCGGGCCGGGCTCATCGAGGGCGGGGGCCGGCACCGCACCTACAGCCTCGGCACCCGTCTGGTGCGGCTCCTGCACACCTCGGCGGAGGATGGCTGGATCATCGCGCTGGCGCGCCCGACCCTCGAAGCGCTCACGGCGGAGCGGGGCGAGACCTGCTATCTCACCCGGCTCATCGGGCACGGGGTGCGGGTCGTGTTCAGCGTCTCGCCCGAGGTGCAGTGGCGGAGCTACGTTCAGCCCGGCCTGGAGATGCCGCCGCACGCCGCGGCGACCGCGAAGGCGATCCTGGCCTTTCAGGATCAGGCCCTGATCCGGCGGGCGCTGGAGCGGGACCTCACCGCGCTGACGAGCCAGACCCGGACGGCGCGCGAAGCGATCCTCGCGGACTATGCCGGGGTCCGCGCGAAGGGCTACGGAACCTGCATCTCGGAGATCGACGAGGGGCTGGGGGCGCTCGGCTTTCCGGTGCGCCTCGACGACGGCTCGGTCCTCTACAGCATCGGCCTGACCGGCCCCGTCCAGCGCGTCTTCAACGACGACCTGCCGGTCCGCATCGCCAGCCTGGACAAGGCGGCGGCGACCCTGAGCCGGCTCCTGTCGCACGGATCGCGGATCGCCAAGCGCCCGTAGGAGCCGGAACCGGCCCGATCACGCTGCCGCGCCCTCGGGATCAGCTCGGCCGGCGCTCGATCCGCTTGGCGTTCAGCGCCCTGCTGACCGCACCCCTGCTGCGCCCAGGATCTTCGCGAGCGGCCTTGCGGAGACGCCTTCGGCCATGAGTGCATATCATCGGGATCAGGCGGCCTCGCTCTCCGGTCGCAGGGACGGACCGATGACCTGCATGGTCTTCGATTGCGATGCCGGCACGCAGGCGAGGATCTGGGTTCCGGCTGCGCGCCGTGAACTGAAGCCGGTCCCGGCCGTTATCATTCCCCATCCGCGCTCCAACCCTACATGGGGGCCGGCCATGAAACGCTCACGCGAAGCACGGGCGAAGTGCTGGGTTCTGCACGAACTCGACCGCGCACTGGCCCAACAGTCGAGGGCCGGCGCTGCCGGACAGCAGCTCCAGCCAAGGGTGTCGGCGCCTTGAGAAGTCAGGCTGTTCGTCTCTGAGGCTGAGCGGCCGAGGGTCTCTTCGCTTGGCTCGATATGGCGAGGCGCCGACCAGCTACGGGCTCGATCGGCGCGCTTCCAAGGGCTGCTATCGGTTGGAGAGCGGCCGTGCCGGCGGCCGGCCTCGACGATCAGCGCGTGACGAGGCTGGAGACCAACTTGTTGGCAGCATCCGTCAAGGGCGAAAACATCCCGAAGTCGGCGCGATTGACAACAACGAACACGCCAGCGTTTCGACCGGGAGCAAAGGCTAAGTAGCTCATGAAACCAACGCCGCCACCGCTCTTGGTGAGAAGCATCGGTTCAAGACCTCGTGCTGCCACGGCGACCCAGCCGAGCCCGAGGCCAGCCATCGGCGCTCCCTCGTCAAAGCCGATTGCGGCGGGCATCGATTGACGCTGCCGGTAGACGGCGTGGCTGACGACCAGCGTCGCGTTCGTGGGGTCGAGGTTGTGGCGCAGCCAGCGAGCCATGTCGTTGCCCGTGCTGTACAGGCCGCCGCTCCCGCCGGTGGCCTGCGTATCGATGCAGCTCGCCGCCCCTCCGAGACCCGAGCCGATCATCAGGCGTGAGCATTGCTCGGGCGTCGGGGCCAGCCCGGTATCGGCCATGCCGAGTGGCTCGGTGACGTGGCGTCGCAGCAGATTGGCATATGAAGTGCCACCGGCTTTCCCGAGGGCATCCGCCAGAAGGTCGAAGCCGATGTTCGAGTAGGAGGTGATGGTGCCCGGTGCCCATGGCAGTCGATAGCTCGGTAGCCACGCCCAACGGTCGGCGGAGGTCGGCCAGGCCCGGGGATTGGCTCCATCGGGTGCATCGCCCATCTCGCGTGGCAGGCTTGCCGAGTAGGTCGCCAGATCGAGCAAGGTGATTGGCCGATCGTTGAAGGCGGGCACGCGCACGTCGCCGGCGAAGGTCTGCAAAGGGTCGCTCAGCGCGAGCTTTCTCTCGGCCGCAAGCGAGGCGAGTACTTCTGTCGTGAAAACCTTGGCGATCGAGTTGAGCCGCACGAGGCTCGCGCCATCCGGCTTGGCACCCTTCCCCTTTTCGCTCTCACCGTAGCCGCGGATCAGCACCTGATCGCCGCGGACGACGACCAGGACCATGCCGGGAGCCCCCGATTCCCGGAACATGACCTCTCCGGCAAGGTCGGCCGCTGCGGTGAGGATTGGGTCGTCCGCAGCATGCGGGGCCGTCGTAGCCACGAGGGCAAAGGTCAGCGCAGCGAAAGCCATTCGCATGAGGGAGCCTCGACTCTGATCCAGGGCCGAGGTTAACACGCAGTCCGCGCCTCGATCAGGCGCAGGTGCTGCCGCCGAGCCGAGCCTGATCGCGAGGGCAGTCGAAGCGCTCCGCGCGGGCGAGCTCCTAGGTGAGCTGCTCGCGCAACCGGAAGCGCATGACCTTCCCCGATCCGGTCCGCGGGATCTCGTCGACGACGTGGATCGCCTCCGGCACCTTGTAGGAGGAGAGCCGCTGCCGGCAGTGGTCGTGCAGCTCCTGCAGCGCGAAGTCGTGCCCCTCCTTGACGACGATGAACAGGACCGGCACCTCCCCGAGGCTGTCGTGGGGGATGCCGACCACCGCGCAATCGCCGACCCCTTCGAAGAGGCCGGCCGCTTCCTCGATCTCCGCCGGGGCGATGTTCTGCCCGCCGCGGATCACGAGCTCCTTGAGCCGACCCGTGATCGTCAGGAAGCCGTTCAGGTCGCTGCGCGCAAGGTCGCCGGTGTGGTACCAGCCCTCGCGCAGGACGGCCGCGGTCTCGTCCGCCTTGTTGTGATAGCCCAGCATCAGGTTCGGCCCGCGGACGATCAGCTCGCCCTCCTGGCCGATGGGCACATCGCGATTCTCGACCGCGTCGACGATCCGCACGGCGAGGCCCGGGATCGGGAGCCCGCACGAGCCGGGCACGCGCCCGCCCGTCGGCCAGTTCATGGTCACCATGGTGGAGGTTTCGGTGATCCCGTAGCCGTCGAGCAGCGGAACCCCGAAGCGGGCCTCGAACTCGCGATTGAGGGCCGCCGGCATGATGGCGCCGGCCGAGACGCACAGGCGCAGGCCGGGCAGGGCCGCGATGTCCGGCCCGGACGCCTGAAGGAGGTAGTTGAACATCGTCGGCACGCCCGGCATGAGGCTGAAGCGCCCCTCCCCCAGCATCCGGAGCGTCTCCTGGGTCGAGAACTTCTCGCAGAGATGCTCCGTCGCGCCGCTCGCCAGGATGCTCAGGACCGACAGGTTGAGCGCGTAGGAATGGAACAGGGGCAGCGGCGAGAGCACCACGTCCTCGGCCGAAAGGCCGGCGATGGGCGCCCAGCAGGCGGCGGTCACCCAGAGCATGCTGTGCTGCGACAGCTTCACGCCCTTGGCGCGGCCCGTCGTGCCCGACGTGTAGATGATGAAGGACGGGTCGAGCATCGCCGCGGGGTCGCGCACGGCCTCGGCGGGCGCGGTCCCGACGAGGTCTGCGAAGCGGATCCCGTCGCGGCGCTCCGCCCCCCGGTCGACCAGGATCAGGCGGGTCGGGCGCCCGGCCGCGGCGCGGAGCACCGTCTCCGCCCGCTCGTCGGTGGTGATCACCGTCCCGCACCCCGCATCGGCAAGACGGTAGGCGATCTCGGGCTCGGCCGCCTCGTAGCTGATCGGGACGCTGGTCGCGCCGGCCCGCAGGGTCGCGCAGCAGCCCTGGACCCACGCCACCGAATTCGGAAGCATCATCCCGACCGTGTCGCCCGGCTGAACGCCGAATCCCTGGAGATGGCCGGCGAGACGCGCGGTGGTCACCTCCAGTTCACCGTAGCTGATGGACCCGCGCGCGTCGCTGAACGCCGTCTTGTCGCCCCGTGCCTCCGCCTGCCGTCTCAGCAGCTCGGGCACCGGGGCGATCAGGTCGGTTCGCAGCATGGAATCCTCCCGTGACCGTTGGTTCGTTCGCCGCCGCTCAGACCATGCTGAAGCCGCCGCTGATGCTGACGACCTGCCCGGTGATCCAGGCGCCGTGGTCGGAGGCGAGCAGCGCGACGGTCGGGGCGATGTCGGCGGGCTGGCCGAGGCGGCGCGTCGGATAGAACTTGACGAGCTTCTCGCGGTTGGCGTCGACCCAGGCCTTGTCGTGCGCGGTCTCGACCAGGCCAAGGGACACGGTGTTGGCCGTCACGCCGGAGCGGCCCATCTCGCGCGCCAGGGATTTCATCAGGCCGATCACGCCGGCTCGCGCCGCGGCGACGATCGACAGGCCGGATTCGCCGACGCGCGAGGAATCCCCGATCAGGCTGACGATCCGTCCGTGGCCGCTCCTCTCGAGATGGGCGGCGGCCGCGTGGGCCGTGTGGATAGCCCCATACAGGCAGGTGTCGATCTGGCGCTTCCACTCGTCCGGCGTGGTGTCGACGAAGCGGTTGCGCAGGGCGAGGCCCGCATTGTTGACGACGATGCCGAGGGAGCCGAAGTCGGAGACGATCTGCGCGACCATTCCCTTGACCGCCTCGTGGTCCGCGACGTCCGCCGCGTAGGTCTGCACGCGACCGCCCGCCGCCTCGATCTCCGCCGCGACTGTGCGGGCGTCCTCGGCAGAAGAGCGGTAGTTCAGAGCGATCGCGGCGCCCTCGGCGGCGAGCGCCAGGGCGATCTCCCGGCCGACGCCGTTCGCGCCGCCGGTGACGAGAGCGACGCGTCCGTTCAGGTTCAGGTCCATTCTAGTCTCCCCGGGATTGTGCGGTCGTGATGAGCCGGAACAGCCGTTCCGGCGTGACCGGAAGCGCATCGATCTCGACGCGCAGGTGGGACAGCGCATCGGCGAGCGCGTTGGCGATGGCGGCGGGCGCGCCGATCGTCCCGCCCTCCCCCATGCCGCGGAATCCGCCCATCGTGGCGGGCAGTTCGGCTTCGAGATGCACGATGGCGATCGGCGGGATCTCGCTGGCGCCCGGGATGACGTAGTCGGCGAGGCTCGCAGTCAGAACCTGGCCGCTCTCGTCGTAGACGACCTCCTCGGAGAGGGCCGCCCCGATCCCCTGCGCGACGGCGCCGTGGACCTGCCCGTCGACGATCATCGGGTTGATGATCCGCCCGCAATCCTCCGCCACCACGAAGCGGTCGAGGCGCACCTTGAAGGTGACCGGATCGATCTCGAGCAGGCAGAGATGCGTGGCCGAGGTGGCCGTGCCGAAGAACGGGTCGTAGACCTTCGTGCTCTCGAGTTCCTCGCGGGCCTCCCGCGGCAGACGGCCCATCTCCGAATAGACCGCCTTGGCGACCTGCCGGAAGCTCGCGCTCCGGTCGGTCCCCGCCACCCGGATCACGCCGTCGCGCGCGTCGAGATCCTCGACCCCGGCCTCCAGCAAGTGGGAGGCAGCGCGCAGGAGCTTGAGCTTGAGGTCGCGGGAGGCCAGCGTCGCCGCGCCGCCCGCCAGGACCGCGCTGCGGCTCGCATAGGTGCCGGTCCCGTGCGCCACGACCGCGCTGTCGCCCTGCAGGACCTGCACGTCCTCGATCCGGCAGCCGAGCTCGTCCGCGATCACCTGGGCCAGCGTCGTCTCCAGGCCCTGCCCGTGCGAGGCGACCCCGAAGGCAGCCGTCACCGCGCCGGTCGAGTCGAGGCGGATGGTCGCCTGCTCGGTGCCGGTGTTGATCGGCATGCCGGGCGCGGCCGAGATGCGCGAGCCGATCCCGGTCAGCTCGGCATAGGTCGCGAGCCCGATCCCGACGAGACGGCCCTCGGCCCGGGCCGCGGCCTGCGCAGCCCGCAGGCCCTCGTAATCCGCGGCCTCCAGGGCTGCCGCGAGGCTCTCGGTGAAGGCCGAGCGGTCCCAGACGATGCCGCTCGCCATCTTGTAGGGAAACTCGTCCGGCTGGACGAGATTCCGGCGCCGGATCTCGGCCGGGTCGAGGCCGAGCCGACGCGCGGCCATGTCGATCAGCCGCTCCATCACGAAGGTCGAGATCGGCCGCCCGACGCCCCGATAAGGGCCGGTCGGGGCCTTGGAGGTGCAGACGGCGCGCGTGCATCCGCGATAGGCCGGCACCTTGTAGGGGCCGGGCAGGAAACTCGCGACCTGGACCGGCTCGATCGCGGCCGTCCAGGGATAGATCGAGTAGGCCCCGGTATCGCCGATCACGTCGGCCGTCAGGGCGAGGATGCGCCCGTCGCGATCGAGGCCGAGCTCGGCCTCCACGCGCTCGTCGAAGCCGTGGCTCGTCGAGATCAGGTCCTCGAGCCGGTCGCTCGTCCAGCGCACCGGGCGTCCGAGGCGCCGCGCCAGCACGGCGAGCAGGATCTCCTCCTGATAGAGGGATCCCTTGCCGCCGAAGCCGCCGCCGACATCCGGTGCCACCACGCGCACGCCGTGCGCCGGAAGCGCCAGGAGCTCGGCGAGGAGGTCGCGCACGATGCCGGGGATCTGGGTCGAGGAGGTCAGGATGATCTGCCGCCGGCCGCGGTCGTACTCGGCGAGGTAGCTGCGGTTCTCCATGGCGACCGGGGTCTTGCGGTGCATCCGGAAACAGCCGCCAACCCGGATCGGGGCGGCGGCCATCGCGGCGTCGACGTCGCCCCGCCCGAAGCTGCGCCGGACCAGCACGTTGGTCCCGGCCTCCTCGTGGAGGAGCGGTGCGTCGTCCCGGGCCGCCGCCAGGGGGTCGATCACGGTGCCGAGTTCCTCGTAATCGATCTCGACCTGTTCGAGGGCGTCCTCGGCGAGGTAGCGGCTCTCGGCCAGGACCGCCACGACGGGCTCGCCGACGTAACGGACCTTGTCCTTCGCGAGGGGGTACAGGGCTGTCGCGTGGTAATCCTGCATGCGCGAGACGGCGCGCACCGGATCGAGGTCGCCGAGATCGGCGGCCGTGACGACGGCCGCGACGCCGGGCATCATGGCGGCGGCCTGCGTGTCGATCGCCCGGATGCGGGCGTGGGCGCGATCGCTGCGCCGGAAGGCGACGTGGAGGGCATGCGGGACGACCCGGTCGTCCGTGTAGCTGCCCTGGCCGGTCAGGAGGCGGGGATCCTCGACGCGCCTGACGCGGGCGCCGACGTTGCGGGGCCGCAGGCCTTCCGCGTGGAGATCCGGGCCTGTCCGGGCGCGGTCACTCATAGGCGTCGGCCCCCTTCCTGAGCGTCCGCCACTGCGTGTCGTCGTGGCCGCACAGCACCGTGGCGCCGCCGGCCGCGATGCGCCGGATCTCGGCCAGCGAGGCGAGCGCCTCCTCGGTGCTCCACGTGTTCCTCGGGATGACCTCCCGCTCGAGCGTCGCCATCACGCTCACGGCGTCGGAGGCGAGCAGGAAGCTGCCGTCGCGGTCGAGGTTGACGAGGGCGGCGATGGTTCCGGGCGTGTGGCCCGGCACCGGGACGAGCACGATGCGTCCGTCCCCGCACACGTCGTGTTGAGTCTCGATCTCCTGGAAGGTGAGCGTGGGATCCCAGTCGGCCGGCACGTAGCCCATCTGCGGCGCGTCCGGCGCCCGTGCCGCGGCGAGTTCCCGCGCGTGGCAGATCGCCGTCGCCTTCCGGAAGAAGCTGTTGCAGCCGCAATGATCGGAATGCAGGTGGGAGCACACCACCACGTCGATGTCGTCGGGACCGAGACCAACGCAGCGCAGGTTCTCGATCACGGTGTCGCCCTTCGGCGCGACCGGCGTCATCAGCTTCGCCATCCCGCCCCAGCGTGCCTCGGCATTCTCGGCGACCGAGGGATGGCAGCCCGAGTCGAACAGCACGTTTCCCTGCGGATGCCGCATCAGGAAGGCCGAGACGGGAAGCTCGATCGTCTCGCTGCGGTCGGCGCCCGGCTCGAAGATGCTCCTGCGCATCCGGAGGCGGCCGCCCGAGAGGGCGTGCATCTTCATCGACGGATCTCCTCGTGGCGCGCGACGACGGCCCGGACCGCCTCGACGATGTGCTGGTAGCCCGTGCAGCGGCAGAGATTCCCGGACAGGCCCTCGCGGATCTCGTCGTCGGTGGCGAGCGGGTACTTCCGCAGGAGATCGACGCAGGTCATCAGCATGCCGGGCGTGCAGAACCCGCACTGGAGCGCGTGGAACTCGCGGAACGCCTCCTGCAGCGGCGAGAGCGCCTCCGGGCCGCCGAGGCTCTCAACGGTCTCGACGCTCGTCCCGTCCGCCTGGACGGCGAGGGTCAGGCAGGCGCGCGCGCTATGGCCGTCGAGGAGGATCGTGCAGGCCCCGCAGACGCCGTGCTCGCATCCCGCATGGGTTCCGGTCAGCCCGAGATCCTGCCTCAGGAAATCGTGCAGGAGGAGCCGTGGCTCGACGCTCCGCTGGTGGACACGGCCGTTGACCGTGACGGTGATGGCGCGGGTGTTGCTCATCGTGGCGCGTTCCTGGCCCGGTCGACGGCCGTCGCGAGCGCGCGCTCGACAAGGCCCGCGACGAGGTGCCGGCGGTACTCCGCCGAGGCCTTGAGGTCGGTGTTGGGGCGGACGGCGTCGCGGGCGGCCTCGGCGGCGTGCCGCGCGAGATCCGCCGAGGGAGCCTGGCCGGCCAGATCCGCCTCGACCCCCCGCAGGCGGACCGGCGTCTCGTCGACGCCCATGAGCGCAAGGCGCGCTTCCGCGATCCGGCCCCGTTCCAGGCGGATCGTCGCGGCGACGGCCGCGATCGCGAAGTCGCCCGAGCGCTGAGCGAATTCCTCGAACGCCCAGCCGGTCCCGGCTGCGAGGCCCGGCAGGACGATCTCGGTGACGACCTCGTTCTCCTCGAGCGCGCTCGTCAGCGGACCGAGGAAGAACGCCTCCGCCGCGTGGACGCGCTCCTGCCCCGCCGAGCGGGTGTGGATGGCGGCGTCGAGCAGCATCGCCATCATCGGCAGCTCGGCGGCGGGATCCGCGTGGGAGAGGCTCCCTCCCGTCGTGCCGCGGTTGCGGATCGCGAGGTGCGCCACGTGCCCCATGGCGGCGGTGAGGACGGGGAAGCGCTCGCGCACCAGCGGCGAGGTCTCCAGGGCGTGGTGCCGCGTGAGCGCGCCGATCCGCAGGCCCGCTCCCTCCGCGCGAAGGAAGGACAGTTCCGCGACGCGATTGATGTCGACGAGGATGGAGGGCCGCAGCATGCGGAAGTTGAGGAGCGGCACCAGGCTCTGCCCGCCGGCCAGGATCTTCGCATCGCTCCCGTGTCGTGCCAGGAGCAAGACCGCTTCGTCGAGGCTCGCGGGGCGGAGGTAGTCGAACGCGGCGGGCTTCACCTCAGCACCCCCTGAAGGCGGGCTTGCGCTTCTGCGCGAAGGCGTCGCGCCCCTCGCGGTAGTCGCGGCTATCAGCGGCCTCGGCGATCAGCGCCTCCGCGTGACCGAGGTCGAGCGACCCCGTTCCCATCGCCAGACCGTTCAGGATCGCCTTCGCGCCGGCGATCGAGAGCGGCGCGTTCTCCGCCATGGTGGCGGCGAGCGCCCGCGCCTCGATGCCGGCCTCGGCGCCGACGCGGTCCACGAGCCCGAGCCGGAATGCCTCCTCGGCGTCGATCCGCTCGGCGCCGAACAGCAGGCGCTTGGCCGCGGGAAGCCCCACCAGCGCGAGCAGCCGCTGCGTCGAGCGCACGCCGTAGACGATCGAGAGGCGGGCGGCCGGGATGCCGATCCGCGCGCTCGCGTCCGCCACCCGGAAGTCGCAGGCCATCGCCATGTGGTTGGCGCCGCCCAGGCAGTAGCCGTGCAGGGCCGCGATGGTCGGCTGCCGGGCGGCCTGGATCGCGTCGCTGCAGGCATCCACCGCCACCTCGTAGGCCTCGGCCTGCCGGGCGTCGCCGCGGACCTGATCGAACTCCGCGATGTCGGCGCCGGTCGAGAAGTCCGCTCCGGCCCCCGTGAGGATGATGCCGCGCACCTGCGCGTCGGCGGACAGCCGGCCGAAGAGCCGGGCCATCTCCCGCCACATGGCGAGCGTCATGGCGTTGCGCTGCTGCGGCCGGTTGATCGTCACGGTCGCGACACGGTCCGCGATCCCGATCTCGATGTCGCTCATGGCCGGCCCCGGGTCACGCGACCTGCCGGGGCGCGCCCGCGTCCGGGCCGGACACGATCGCGGCGAAGCGCGCGAAGAACTGGTCGGCGAGCTTGCGCGCGGTGGTATCGATCAGCCGCGCCCCGAGCTGGGCGATCTTGCCCCCGACCGCCGCATCGACGCTGTAGCGCAGGATGGTGGCGTCGCCGTCCGGCGCGAGCGCGACCGTCGCGCCGCCCCTGGCGAAGCCCGCGACGCCGCCCTGCCCCTCGCCCGCGATGCGGTAGCCCCTCGGCGGCACGATGTCGGAGAGGCTGACCTGGCCGCTGAACGTCGCCTTGATCGGCCCGAGCTTGGTCGTGACCTTCGCGGCGAAGGCGGTGTCCGAGACCCTCTCCAGGCTGTCGCATCCCGGGATCGCGGCCTTCAGGACCTCCGGATCGTTCAGAGCCCGCCAGACTGCTTCCTGCGGGGCCTCGATGCGGCGCTCGCCCGACATCTCCATGATGAAATCTCCCTGACTGGATGCTCAATCGGCGAGCGGGGCGAGGGCGCGGCGCAGGTCGTCCGGCAGCGGCACCGGCCGCGTCGTCGCGCGGTCGACGTAGACGTGGACGAAGTGTCCCTCCGCCGAGGCCACGTCCTCGTGGTTGCGGAACAGCCCGATCTCGTAGCGGACGCTCGACGTCCCGAGGCGGCCGACCCGGATCCCCGCCGTCACCCGGTCCGGGAAGCTGATCGGCCGGGCGTAGCGGCACTGCGTCTCGACCACGAGCCCGATCACCGCACTCGACGCGATGTCGAGCGCGCCTTCCTCGATCAAGTACTGGTTCACCGCCGTATCGAAATACGAGTAGTAGATCACGTTGTTGACGTGCCCGTAGACGTCGTTGTCCATCCAGCGGGTCGTGATCGCGCGGAACGCCCTGAAGGCGGCGCGGCTCCGGGGCGAGGCGCGCGCGCTCACAGCGATTCACCGTAGATCGTGAGGGCGTCGTCGTAGGTCAGCGCGCGGGGGTTGTTCACGAGGAGGCGGGTCTGCTTCATCGCGTCCTCGGCGAGGCGCGGCAGGTGGTCCGACGTGATGCCGGCCGACCGCAGCGAGGCGTCGAGGCCGAGGGCGGGCGCAAGGTCGGACAGGGCCTGCACCAGGAAGGCGGTCCGCTCCCCGGCCGAGCCGCGAGCGGACGGAACGACGATCCCCGCCAGCTCGGCGTAGAGGTCTTCCGCGGCCGGCGCGTTGAACCGGATCACGGCCGGCAGGACCATGGCGTTCGAGAGGCCGTGGGGAACGTGGAACTGCGCCCCGACCGGGTAGGCGAGCGCGTGCACGGCGGCGACCGGAGCATTCGCGAAGGCCATGCCGGCCAGCATCGCGCCGAGCAGCATCGCGGTCCGCGCGTCCCGGTTCTGCCCGTTCCGGCACACCTCCCGGATGTTGCCGGCGAGGAGCCGCAGGGCCTCGCGCGCGAGCGCGTCGGAGACCGGGTTCTTCCGGTGCCGGCTGGTATAGGCCTCGATGGCATGCACCATCGCATCGATGCCCGTGGCGGCCGTCACGTGCGGCGGCAGGCCGAGCGTGAGGTCCGGATCAAGCACCGCCCAGTCCGGCAGCAGCGGCGGCGCGACGACGCCTTTCTTCTCGCCCGAGCGCGTCGTCACGATCGCGATCGGCGTCACCTCCGAGCCGGTGCCGGCGGTCGTCGGTGCGAGGATCAGGGGCAGGCGGGGGCCCTTGGCGAGCCCGACGCCGTAGGCTTCGTCGAGGGCCTGACCGCCGCGCGCGAGCAGCGCCACGAGCTTGGCGGCGTCGAGAGAGGAGCCGCCCCCGAGGCCGGCGATGCCGTCGGCACGGGCGTCGCGAGCGGCCGCGACCGCCGCCTCGATCACCGTCTCCGGCGGATCGGCCTCGACATCGGTGAAGACCGTCGCTTCGATCCCGGCCTCGCGCAGGCTGGCGAGCGCTTGGTCGAGGAGGCCGGCCCGCGCGATGCCCGGGTCGGAGACCAGCAGGATCGCGCGACATCCAAGATCCCGGAACAGCGGCCCGAGCTTCGCGGAGGCGCCTGCCTCGAGGAGGACCGAAGGGGTCGTCTGGAAGGTGAAACCCTGCATGACGCGGATCCGATGGTGTCAGGGAGGCCCGGCGAACGCATCCGGCCGCCGGGTCACGGGGCCGGCAGGCCCACTCGCTTGCAGAACGAGACTGCGTTCTCAGTTCGTTTTCTGAACGAGCGGGCAGGTGCTGTCGCGCAGCGGCCGGAAGGCCTGCTCTCCGGGAACGATCTCCCGCAGCTTGTAATAATCCCACTCGCCCTTCGACTCGGCCGGCGACTTGACCTCGTAGACGTACATGTCGTGGACCATGCGCCCGTCCTCGCGGATGCGGCCGCCCTTGGCGAAGAAGTCGTTGATCGGCAGCTCGCGCATCTTGGCCATGACGGCGCCCGCCGTGTCGGTGCCAGCGGCCTCGATCGCGCGCAGGTAATGCATCGTCGACGAGTAGTCGCCGGCATCGCCCATGTGAGGCATGCGGTTCATGCGGGCGAAGAAGCGCTTCGACCATGCCCGCGTCTCGTCGTCCCTGTCCCAGTAGAAGGCGTTGGTCAGGATGAGTCCCTGCGCGGTCTCGAGACCCAGCTCGCGGATGTCGGTGATCCAGACGAGCAGGCCCGCGAGGGACTGACCCGTGCCCTGCGTCAGGCCGAATTCGTGCGCGGCCTTGACGGCGTTGACGAAGACCGTTCCGGACCCGGCCAGCGCCACGACCTTGGCGCCGGAGCTCTGGGCTTGGAGCAGGAAGGCCGATTGATCGAGGGTGGTGACCGGATACCGGACGCTGCCGACGACCCTGCCGCCGAGCGATTTCACGACGCTCGATGTGTCCGCCTCCAGGGCGTGGCCGAAAGCGTAATCCGCGGTGAGGAAGAACCAGCTGTCGCCGCCCTGCTTGGCCATGGCACTGCCCGTGCCCTTCGCCAGCGCATAGGTGTCGTAGGCGTAGTGGATGCTGTTGGGCGTGCAGGCGTCGCCGGTGAGGCGCGACGAGCCCGAGCCGTTCACGATGGCGATCCGGTTCTTCTCCTTCGCGACGTTGACGACCGACAGCGCCACGCCCGAATTGATCAGGTTCGCGATCATGTCGACCCTATCGACATCGTACCATTGCCGCGCCTTCGACGAAGCGACGTCGGTCTTGTTCTGGTGATCCGCGGTCAATAGCTCGATCGGCTTGCCCAGGACCTTGCCGCCGAAATCCTCGATCGCCATGCGCACGGCGGTCACCGAGCCCTCGCCGGATTCGTGGGAGAACTGCCCCGACATGTCGGTGAGGACCCCGATCCGCACGACGCCGTCGGAGATCCCGGCCTGCTCTGCGGATGCCGGGCCCGCGGCCCAGACGAGCGCCAGCGCGAACACGGACGCACCCAACCGTCCCATCGTTCACCTCCCTGATCGTCAGCCGGCCTGTGCAAGGCTCTCCGCGCCGCCGTTTCGGATCGGCTCGCTGATCGTAACTTGCATAACTGAACTGATTTTGCGGAGGGCGTCAATAGGCCCTGCGCGGCCGTGCAACCGTGCGCCGGCACCCAAGATGCCGTAAGCGAGGGATTCCGGCCCCGCGCCGGGATGGCGGCAGGACCCGGCGACCGGGCAGGATCGCCCGAGGCGGCGGGCGGAGCGAGGAGTGCGAGCGTGCTGGACGACGCCCCGGAACCGGAAGGACGCCGTGCGAAGCCCGTGCGGGCGGAGACGCGCAGCGCGTCCACCCTGCGCGAGCGCAACTGCTCGGTGGCTCGGACGGTCCGCATCCTCTCGGATGCCTGGGCCTTCCTGATCATCCGGGAGGCCTTCTTCGGCGCGCGGCGGTTCGAGACCTTCCGGGCTGCCCTCGACATGCCGCGGGCCACGCTGACCGAGCGCCTGAAGGCGCTCACGCGCGACGGCGTGTTCCGCCAGGTGCAGGCAGGGGACGCGGCGACGCGGTTCGAGTACCGGCTGACCCGGGCCGGGCTCGACCTCTACCCGAGCTTCATCGCCCTGATGCAGTTCGGCGACCGCTGGCTCGCCGGTGCCGAGGGTCCGCCCCTGCGCCTGATCCATGCGGGATGCGGCTGCGAGTCGAGGCCGTACGTGGCCTGCTCGGCCTGCTCGGAGCCGGTCCGCGTCCGGGAGGTTGCCTATCGGGACGGCCCGGGCGCCGGCAAGACGCCCGTCGACGGCTCGCGGCGGTCGCGCCGCGCCTCGGATCCCGCGCAGTTCGACCGTGGGCGCCCGAGTTCCGTGTCCAAGGCCCTGCAGATCATCGGCGATCGCTGGAGCTTCCTCGTCATTCGTGAAGCCTTCTTCGGGCGCCGGCGCTACGACAAACTGCAGACCGAGCTCAACATCGCGCCCAACATCCTGACGGACCGGCTGGCGCGCCTGGTCGGGAGCGGCGTGTTCGAGCGGCACAAGTACCAGGAGAGCCCGGAGCGGTTCGAATACCGGCTCACCGAGATGGGACGCGATCTCTACGGGCCGATGATCATGATGATGGCTTGGGGCGACCGCTGGCTCGCCGGCGACGAGCCGCCGCTTCTGCTCACGCACCGGACCTGCGGACGGGATTTCACGCCGGTCGTCGTCTGCAGCGCGTGCCGGCAGCCGATCGACTCGCGGTCGATGCGCTACCGCATGTGCTACGATCCGACCACCTACGGCGAGCCGCCCGACGAGGCGTCGACCGCGCCGGGACGCCTGTGACCGCTCGTCCGCAGGCGGAAGACTGCCCCGTGCGCAGACGTTACGCGGTCATTCCGAATCCGAACGTGCCTCGCGCCGCCGGAACGGCCTTCCATCGCACCAAGCCCGGACAGCGTGAAGTAGAGGCACTCGATGCGTGAAGCGGGTCGAGTGGCATGTCGGGATCCGCATCGCCACCCGAATCCGATCGCAGCGTGATCGGGCGCCGCTCTAGTGGCTTGTCTGGGCTGATTTGATGAGTTGCGCGTTGGTGGGGAGCGATCCCGGGAGGCGCGCGATGAAGAAGTACGTTGTGACGCTCACGGCGGCGGAGCGGGATGAGCTTTCTGGGCTGGTGTCGCGCGGCAAGGCCGAGGTGCGCCGTCTCAAGCACGCGCAGGTGTTGCTCAAGGCTGACGCGAGCGCCGCGGGACCGGGCTGGCCCGACGAGCGGATCGCCGCAGGGGTCGGGGTCGGAACGGCGAGCGTGGAGCGGGTGCGACGGCGCTTCGTCGAGGAGGGGCTGGAGCGGGCGCTGAGCCCCTACCGCAAGGGCCAGCGCCTCTACGCCCGCGCGCTCGACGGCGAAGCGGAGGCTCACCTGATCGCCCTGGCCTGTTCATCGCCGCCTCAAGGACGGGCGCGCTGGACGCTGCGCCTGTTGGCCAGCCGCATGGTCGAACTGCAGCCCGTGCCGGGCGTGTCTCACGAGACGGTGCGTCAGACACTCAAAAAAACACTCTCAAGCCGCACCTGAGGAAGATGTGGTGTATCCCGCCCAAGCACTCGGCGGAGTTCGTCTTCCACATGGAGGACGTGCTGGAGGTCTACTGCCGACCCTATGATCCGCGTCGGCCGGTGGTGTGCCTGGACGAGAGCTTCAAGCAACTGATCGGTGAGACCCGCCCGGCGCTGCCCCCGCGCCGCGGGGCGGTGGCGCGCCACGATCACGTCTACGTGCGCAACGGCGTGGCGAGCCTGTTCCTCGCCTGTGAGCCGCTGGCGGGCTGGCGGCACGTGGCCGTCACCGCCCAGCGACGCCGCGTGGACTGGGCGCGCGTCGTGCGCGACCTGCTCGACGGCCGCTATCGCGAGGCCGAGCGGGTGGTGCTGGTGATGGATCAACTCAACACTCATGCCCTGGCCAGCCTGTACGAGGCCTTCCCAGCCGCCGAGGCGCGCCGCCTGGCCGAGCGCATCGAGCTTCATCACACGCCCAAGCACGGCTCGTGGCTTAACATGGCCGAGATCGAGTTGAGCGCGCTGGGGCAGCAATGTTTGGCCCGGCGCATCGCCCAGGTGGACACGCTCACTCAACAGCTGGCCCGCTGGGAGGAGGCCCGCAACGCCGGGCAGACCAAGGTGGACTGGCACTTCACCGCCGGTCAAGCTCGCGACAAGCTGCGCAGTCTCTACCCATCAATTGATCCTTGACAAGGTACTAGCCGGGTTGGAGCACCGCATCGGGCTCAAGCGGCGCCAGATCACGGGCGGTCCGTTCGGACTTCCTGCACGCGATCGCCTCACGCCACCGGGCGATGATCGCGTCAAGCCGGGGCGGCTGATCCGGAGATCCTGATGGCACCGCGGTGTCCTGGCGAGGGGCGGGCGCGGAGGCTGTTTCGGCCGATCTCGTCATGGCCGGCAGCACAGGCGAGGCGGCCTCCCGTGGGCGTTCCGGGACGTCGTCCGCTGGAAGCCGGGGGGCGGCTGCCACCTTGTCAGGGACATTAAGATCGTCTGTCTCTTTGCGATTTCCGCTACCGAGCGGACGCACTCGAGCGAGCCACGCACGGATGGCATCGCTCGCGAGGCGGATGCGATGGGTGTCCTTCACCCGCTCCTCGATCGAGAGATGGCCGCGATGAGCCGCCCACCGGATGGCACTCTGGACCGTGCGGCGGCAGCAACGGGCACGTGCCGCGATCGTCCCGAGGGCGAGGTCGCAGACGTCATGCTCCTGGATGTCGCGGAAGATGATGCCGATCGCGCTGAGTTCCGCGGGGTGGAAGTCCTGCTTGACAGTTCCAGGCCAGGGAGGCCGGTGGCCATTGTAGTAGCGGCGCCGGGTTTGCGCCTGATGCTGGAGACGCTCCTCGTGGGAGACCCGCAACCGGCGCTTGCGCGGGACCGACGGGACCGAGACGGTCCCTGGCGGCTCGGTCGGGCGGTCGCCGCGAGGCTCGGTCTGCGGCGAGGACGACGGGGACGCTCTCATCGTCGCCAGCGTGTCGTAAGCGAAGGCACCCAGCGGCGTGACGCAGCCCTTGACCCCCCCTGCCCTATTCCGGGACCGATGCGCCGCCGTGGATGCGGCCATCCGCTCCTTGCGGCTCTGGATGGCCTGAAAAACCTGGTCGGCATGTTCGTCGAGAAGCTGACCCGCCCCGTACGCCTGAATCGCGTGGGCGTTCAGTTCGTCGAGACAGACGAGCCAGCCACGGCCTTGGATCCTGCCAGCCGCCCGCACGAGCCTGTCCCGGAGCAGTTCGGATACCGCATGCGTGATCATCGGCCCGCTCCCTGGCTGGGACGCGCATCAAGCCGGCGCTGCGATGGGCGGGGACGTCGACCGGCAGCGTTGGCAGAGGCATGGGCGTGCGCGGACGACGAGGGTCCGAAGCCGGGCACCGGCGCGAGCCGACGACCCTGATTGTTCCGACGATGGCGTTCGCCATTCCGGGCGCTGTGCTCGATCCGATGCGTGGTCTGCGCCGCGCCACCGAGGTGCGACCGGAGGGCAGAGGCTGCCATGCCAAGCACCGGGGGCGAGTGCCGCCGGTCTGACTTGGCTGCGGCGGGACCCGATCCCTGCGCTTCCGCAGGGCCGGGCTTGAGGAGGGGAAGCGCCCTCGCAGCCGGCCATGGGCAGCCGGAAGCGCGGGATGGATCGTCGCGCCTTGCGAGCGGCCTGAAGGGCCTCCGCCCGCAGGCCGGATTACTATCCGGGCATGCGACGGCCGTCGCTCGGGCCGTCATCCGGCCAAGCGGTATCGTTCGACGCCGAAACGGCGCCGTCGGGTGTGCCATGTTCCTTGCCTTCGTTCGGGCAAAGGAAATCCGCTCGCCAAAACGGCGTCCGACTCTTGACGGCCATGTTCGGAAGTGCGATTCTCTGAGTCGCCAAACGTCGAGAAGGGCTTTCGGGACTAACGTTCTGGGGGCCTTTTTCTTTTGCCGGATTGATCTCCGCTACGAGCTGGCGGTGCCGGCGCCGATCAGATGGCTTCGTCTCTCCTCTTCACATAATCGCGGAACAGGTCCTCCAGCCGATCGGCGAGGTACGCTCCGAATTCGGGCGCGATCGATTCGTCGATCGTCAGAACGGTTCTGTCGTCTCGGCGATCGATCCGGGCCGCCTTGCCGCAGGCCCAGGACGTCGCCTTCTGCCCGGGCTGACTGAGCGCGCGCAGCACGGCAGCGAAGCGGCCGTCGCTGTCGAGCGATGTGAATTCCGGGGCTTCAGTCGCGGCATCGGCCAGATGCTCCCGGCCGGGAAGCCGTTCGGCGAGAATCGTCCAGCGCGCCCTCCCCGCTTTTCCGGCAGGACCGATGGCCTGCACGAGCTTCTCCGGGATCGCACGGGCGACGGTGATGTAGCGGCTGAGATTGCCCTTCTCCGTCGACAATGCGGCCATGATGACCGCGCGGTCGAAGCCCTGATCCTCCAGGCGGCGCGCGAACAACGCCTTCTCGATGAAGGACAGGTCCTTGCGATCGAGGTTCTCCTTGCCCTGAGCGACCACCAGCTCGTCGTTGGTCAGGTCGCGGACGACGGCTTTGACCTTGATGCCGAGCTTGGCACAGGCGCGCACCCTGCGATGGCCATAGGCGATCTGGAACCGCCCGCCCTCCATCGGACGAACCAAGATCGGCACCTGCTGTCCCGACATCCGCAAGCTGTCGACCAGCTCATCGAAATGGGGATCGGCATCGGTCGCAATGCGATCCGCCACGAACGAGCCAGCAATGTCTTTCGGGTCGATCTCGATGACGGCAGTGCCGGCGGCGAGCTGTTCCTGCAGCCGTGTCGCGGCACGCGCGCCTTCCGTCAGTTCCTTCAGCGACGATCCCATGGCGGATATCGCGCCCGTACGGACGCGATCCGGGGATGAGGCCACAGACCCTGTCGGCGTCGCCGGCTTCTGGATGAAGAGATTGTCGATGGTGGCTTTGCGGCTCAATGTCCCGTGCTCCGGTTGGCAGCTACCAACATTCAGCGACCCCACGCCTCGTTGATGAGGCTTGCGATCTCCCCGTTCACGGCGTCGAGGGACTCCATGGCCCGGTCGTAGGTCGAGCGGGTCATGTTCTCCCGGCCGATCTCGTACAAGGTCTGCTTCGTCAGACCGGCATCCGAGATCGCCGCCGACTTCACCATGGGACTGGTCATCACGTAGTCGCCGAAGAGGTTGCGAAGCAGGGCGACCACCTTGGTCTGCGGGCCGTCTTGCGGCTCGTAGCGGGTCACGAGGTAGCGAATGAAATCGTATTGAAGACCGCCGCCGGCCTCGTCCACGACTGAGAGAAGATCGTTGGTCATCAGGAGAAACTGGCTCATCGACGACACGTCGAGCATCTGCGGATGGACCGTCACGATCATCGACGTCGACGCGCACAAGCCGCTCAAGGTCAGGAAGCCCATATGCGGCGGGCAGTCGATCACCACGACGTCGTACGCGTCCGCGACCTCGTCCAATGCCGCCGAGATCCGGGTGTAGAAGATGTCGTGCGTGCCCTTGCTCCGCAGCGCCATCGGCGTCGCGTGCTCGAATTCCATCAGCTCGAGGTTGCCCGGGACAAGGTCGAGACCATCGAAGTAGGTCTGGCGGATGACCTCTGCCATGGGGCGACGGTGCTCGTCGTAGCGGACCGCCGCGTACAGCGTCTCGTTGGCTTTCACATCGGCTTCGGGCGTGATGCCGAACAGCGCCGACATGCTGGCCTGTGGATCCAGATCGACGGCGAGGACGCGAAAGCCCTGCAGCGCGAGATATTGGGCGAGATGTGCCGAGGTCGTCGTCTTGGCGCTGCCACCCTTGAAGTTCGTGATGGAAATGACCTGAAGATGGTCCTCCCGGCCGCGGCGCGGGAGGAACTCATGCGGTTCCCGGCCACGGACCCCGGTGGCAAGGTGCCGGCGGAGTTCGTTGATCTGCGCCAGGGTGTAGAGCCTGCGCCCGGCGGGAGTCGTTTCCGGGATGGGGCCCTCGCCCGCCAGCGTCATCTTCCGAAGCGTCGAGTCGGACACCTTCAGGAGCTTCGCGGCCTCGCCGGACGTGAATCGGCGAAGGGTCTTCTGGGATACGGGCGGGAAGAGCGCTTCCGACAAAGCCTGAAGCTGGGAGCTCAGGCTGTCGGCATGCGCACCGATTGCGGCGCTGACAGACTCGGTGGAACGGTGCCGAGTCTTTCGCACGGTGGCGGCGTTCGTCACGGATTTTGCACCCTATCCTGCCAGATTCCGTGAAGAGGCCAGATTCGGCTGCGAATGGCAAGGCTTAAGGGGTAAGCGCGTGAGCGGTGAAGCAACGTGGCTCTCCCGCTCGTTGCATCGGAAACCGCAGGGAGACGGGGCGGTGTGCTGCTTCAGGACGGCCCGAGCCTGTCCATGTCGCGATCCGGATCCGTCGTCGGTGCGTTGAGTGGGTCATCATCGTTGCCCACGCCCGCCATCCTCGCACCTGATGTCCCGGGATGCTGCGCCGCCGCGCGCCCGTTCATGGCCGCTCCCCGCGTGGACCTGCCGGGCCGGGACGGACCGCGCCGACGGCCTCGCGGCTCCGCGGCCTGTCCGGCTGCCACCCGCACTGGCCGCGACAGACCTTCACCGAGACCCCGGGGCGCTTGCCGCCATCGAGGCCGGATACCTGCGATGCTTGGCGCCGGCGCGAGCCCAGGCCGCGCCGGCTGCCCCTTGTGCCATGACGGCACGTGCCGGCAGGCTCCGGCGGCGGATGTCTGGTCCGCCCCCCGACGCGCTGGGCACCCTGAGAGCGGACGATCGCGTGCGTCGCCCATGCCACGGGCGCGTCCGCGTTCGCCGCGTGGCTTGGGCGTCAGCCAGGGTGCCACCATGACGTCCCGGGATCGTTCGACCGATGCGATCGATGGAGGCATACAGGACGCTTCGGAGGTCCAGCAGGTGTCGGATCGCTGGCGCGTGATGATGAACCTGCGCCGAGCCGCCAAGTGCCGATGGCACGAGGCTCGGGCTTGGCCGGGCCGCTCGCCGACGTCGCTCCCAACGACCGCCCCGCGCCGGGATAAAGGAAGGGCACCCGTCCGCACCGTCGCACAGAGCCGTGTCGGGGGCGAGCCGGGCAGGACCCGCACGAGGAGATGTGCCAGCGACGCAAGATGGCGCCGTGCTCTCAAACGTCGCGGGGGGAGCGAGGCTAGCCCTCCGGATGGGGTGGAAGAGCGCCCTCCTCGACTCCTTCGTCACGCGAGCCACCAAGGTTCGGGGCGAAGGTTGTTCGATCCGGATCGTCCTTCAACTGGCGCATGACCGCGGCTGCCGGAGAACGCCGTGCGGCTCTGGCGAGAGAGCCGCGCCGAGAGAGCGCCCGATCACGTTGCAACCGGACGCTGCTCCGGGTCTTTGATTTCGCCGCATGTCCTGCGACGCACCGGGATCCACGTCGTTGGACAATGCTCGAGCTTTGCGCGATGCCCGCGTCATGCTCGGGTTGGGCGCGTGCTGGAGTCGCGCAGGCGAAGCTTTCGCTTCAGGTCTCGGACACGAAGGGCTGTCGGCATGGCCCACGCAAACCACGCGGCGGAGTAGCGGCCGGACCGGGGCGTGGATCACCAGCTCACGCTGATGAGGCGTCCCATGTGCGGCAGAGCCGGTTCGACTTGGCGCGACGGCGCGCTGTCCTGGCCGCGGGATCCAGGCAGCGTGCGGCCGAGCCATCGAGGTGAAGGGGAGGGCGGTTGGCAGCTACCAACCAAGCCGGCTGCACAGGATCCCAGCCATGCCGGCGGAGCGCATGCGATCCCACTCGCCCAGACTGGGATCATGGTGAATCCGTGCTCGGGCACGCTCCGGTGACCTGCAGCCGGTCGTGAAGGCGTTCGGCCGAGCCGCCGGCATGGCAAGGAGGATCATTGGCAGCTGCCAACCATGGAAGCTGTACGGGATCCGCGTCGTCTCCGTCTTCTGACCGCTGCGGTCGCAGCGCCAGACAACGCGGACCCTCGCCAGCGTGAGCGCGGCGGGCACCTCGCCGGCCTCCTGACGGCAAGCCCGCTCGGCACTTCATCCGCAGAGCCGGCCATCAACCACGCTCCAAAAAGAGCGGCCACGCACCGAGGTCTGGTGCAGGGGGAGGGGGCCGGTATGTGGGTGACGGATCGAGCTTGAAGCGGTCAGGCTCCCTCATCCCGTCTTGGCGCCTTCGCAGCAGGGCAGGGCAGGGTGGGGCGCGAGCCATCCGGGAAGGTCGGTCAGGCACCCGGCAGAGGCTTGCGCCGCGCGATCTTGCAGACCGCGGCCGGCGGGACGTTCGACACGATCCCGCCGACGCGTCGCGTCTCCAGGTCCAGCCGGCCCAGGATCGGACGCGGGGTGGGTCAGCAGGGTGGGTCGGTGAACCTGTCGAAGCCAACCTTGGGGCGCATGAGACCAGAGGCGTCCGCGAGCGGGAGGCGCTCGACCTCTCGGCCATCCTCGACACCGGCCTGCAAGAGCGCGGCTACCCGCCCTGCCATCCGGGCATGATGGTGGCCCTGCTGCTCTACGGCGACAGCCGGGGCCCGTACTCCTCGCGCCGGCGCGCCCGCGCCTGCGAGGAGCGCGTCGACCTCATGGCGGTGACCGGGCTGAACCGACCGGACTTCCCCGCACCATCGCCGAGTCCCGCAAGCGCCACCGCCTGGCCCTGTCGGACCTGTTCGTGCGGGTGCTGCGCCAGGAGCGGGCGGCCGGACTGGTCCCGTTCGCTCACGTGGCGGTGGACGGCACCACGCTGAAGGCGCACGCCTCGCGCCACACGGCATTCGGCGACGGGCGGAGGAAGCTCGCCGAGCCGGCGCTGGCCGCGGAAGTCGACGCCTGGCTGGATCGCGCGGGCGAGACCGACGCGAATCTCTACCGCAACGAGCATTGCCGGTGCCGTCGTCGTTTCAGACGAGGGTGCGCCGGCGCCGCAACCGCGGCGACCGTCATGTGCAACACCGTCCGGGTCGCCGGAATTCTATCGGCGCGTGCTTTCGCCGGCCGTCAGATCGAGCGCGTCTCCCGTCCGGACCACACAAGAGTGGCTCCTGCATATCCCCGATCAGATCAGCTCGGGAATGCGGGCGATGACCTTGATCTCGAAGTCGAAGCCGGCGAGCCACGTCACACCCACGGCCGTCCAGTTGGGATAGGGCGGTTCGCCGATCGCCGAGGCGCGCACGGCCATCACCGTCTCGAATTGCGTCTCCGGGTCGGTATGGAAGGTGGTCACGTCCACCACGTCGTCAAAGCTGCAGCCGGCCGCCTTCAGGACGACGCTCAGCCGGTCGAAGGCCAACCGGACCTGCCTCGTGAAATCCGGCTCGGGTGAGCCGTCCTCGCGGCTGCCGACCTGTCCGGAGACGAAGAGCAGGTCGCCTGAGCGGATCGCGGCGGAGTAGCGATGCTTCTCGTAGAGCGCCTGCCGACCGGGCGGAACGATTGCGTCGCGCTTTGCCATGATCTGTCTCCTGGTCAATCCGCACCGTGCCGCCCTTTCCAGCACCCGGGCCTCTGTCGTATACGGCGCGTATGTGAGAGGATTTCAGCATACGGTGCGTATGTCAATTCACATCCGCGCCGTATGGGCTTCATCGGAGGCAGGGATGGCGGCGGGCCGGCGTGCGCTGAAGATGGAGGAGACCCGGGCCAAGCTGATCCGGGCGGCGCGGGCGGCCTTCGCCGCGAAGGGCTACGCGGCGGCGTCGATGGACGACTTGACTGCCGCCGCCGGGCTGACCCGCGGCGCGCTCTATCACAACTTCGGCGACAAGAAGGGTCTGCTGCGCGCCGTGATCGAGGAGCTCGACGCGGAGATGCTGGCCAAGGCGCGTGCCGTACGGGACCGGGCGGCGACTCCCTGGCTCGGCTTTATGGAGGAAGGGGTCGCCTATATCGAGTTGGCGCTGGAGCCCGAGATCCAGCGGATCATGCTGCTGGACGGACCTGCGGTCCTCGGCGACCCCTCGCAGTGGCCGGGCCAGAATGCCTGTCTTCGCACGACGACGGAGACGATCCAGGCCCTCATCGAGGCGAGAACGGTGCGGCCGGTGGACGCCGAGGCCGCCGCCCGCTTGATCAACGGAGCGGCACTCAACGCCGCCCTGTGGGTTGCAGCATCCGATGACCCCCGCGCCGTCCTCGCCAAGGCCATCGAAGCCTTCCGCTGTCTCGCCAGCGGCTTGCTGCAGGCACGGGACGACCCTTAGGTGCCGTGCCTGTCAGGCTGTCGGCCGCGCCTGGCGGAGGATCAGGATTGATGTGTCAGGACCGGTGAGATCCCGGTGTCACCCGGACGGATTTCGGGGATCGTATTCAGGAAGTGCCTCTCGCCGAACCGGACATCGGCCCGAGGCGCCGCGTGTGGCCGCTTCGGGTCAGGCGTTCGCGCGCCACGTGCACGGCGGAGCGGGCTCCTCCGACGTCGGGAACCGAACCGCGGGTGGGCGCTGTCATGCGCAACGGCTCGGTTCGCGCCATGTCGCCTGCCGGTGCCCCCTTCTTGGATCAGGATGCCTGAGCGATGGGTGTCCAGTTCGGACCGGCTTGCTGCGTCAGGGGCAATCCCCGGGATCGTCCCGGGGATGCCGATCTCCTTTGAACACCACGCGCGGGTTTCCAGTAGCCCCGCTCATTCGGACCGAACCTCGCAGCTGATCAGTAGTCCCAGAAGGCCGGCACCCACCGAAAGGCGTCGCCGTCCCTTGCCACCCGGCCAACGGAGGGGAATGGCAGATGCGTGGCCACCAGTGTCTCGCCGGTCGTGGCGAGTTCCCGCAGAAGGCGGATCCGAACGCGCGCGGCCTCCTCTGGGTCGTGCTCGAAACCGTTATGCCATTCGGGTTGCTCGAACCCGACCGGGAACACGGCGTCACCCGCGAAGGTCAGCCGGTCATTGCCCGACGCCAGACGGACCACGCTGTGCCCAGGAGTATGGCCGCCGGTGCGATGGACGACGACGCCCGGTGCCACCTCGGCCTCTTCCTCGAACGGTCGCAGGTACCCGCGATACTCATGCATGAAGCGCGTGGCGGACGACCGAAGCGCGGTCGGGAAACCCGGCGGCATGGAGGTGTGGGAAAAGTCGGGAGCCTCCCAGAACTCGACCTCGGCGGCCGCCACGTGGATCCGCAGGTCCGGCCGCAGCCTGGCCTTCACCCCGTCAACGAGCAGCCCGCCGATGTGGTCCATGTGCATGTGGGTCAGCACCACGTCGGTCACGGAGGCGAGATCGATGCCGGCGGCTTCCAGGCGTTTGGCGACCTGCCCGGCCCGCGGCAGATCCAAGTTCGGGTCCAGACCGAGACCAGCGTCGAGGAGGACGGTCTGCCCGCCACTGCGCACCACGACGACGTTCAGCGGCCAGTCGAAGGCGTCCGCCGGCAGGAACATGTCGTTCAGCCAAGCCGCCCGCACGGCCGGGTCTGCGTTGTGCGCCAGCATCGCGGTTGGGAGCGGCAGCACCCCGTCGCTGACCACCAGCACGTCGATCTCGCCGATGCGCAGCGCGTAGCGCGATGGAACCAGCTCGTCCGGTCCCTGACGCCGAGGCCTTGCCGTTCCCGGCTCAGCGCCCCTGATCGCCATGTTCGTCATATTCAGTCCTTTGCATGGCGCAGGTGCCCGGCCTGTCCGAACAACAACATGCGCGCCATGCGAGCAGGACGATGTCGGCGGGAGCGCCTGTGACACGGCTGCCAACGATTTCCGACGGGCGCGATCGCGCGGACCTGAGACTTCCACTCGTGTTGATGCCGCCTCCGATCCGCCGGTGCGCAGGTTTCTCGAAGCCGACGTCACACGGCGCGGGGGCTTCCTCGTCATGGCCCATGTTCGCTCCGGTCGGAGCCGAGTCAGGGCACGGAGGGCTACATGAAGATCGTTGTCATCGGAGGAACCGGACTGATCGGATCGCAGGTCGTGGCCGACTTGAAGAGCAAGGGCCACGAGGTCCTCGCCGCCTCGCCCAATACCGGCGTCAACGCCGTGACGGGCGAAGGACTCGCGGACGCGCTGAGGGGCGCAAGAGTGGTGGTCGACGTTGCGAACTCGCCCTCCTTCGAGAGCGAGCCCGCGATGGAGTTCTTCACGCGATCCGGCCGCAACCTCGCCGCGGCCGAGAAGACCGCGGGGGTCGCGCATCACGTTGCGCTCTCGGTGGTCGGGACGGAACGTCTGCAGAACAGCGGGTATTTCCGGGCAAAGCTCGCTCAGGAAGAGCTGGTCGCATCGGCCGGTATTCCCTGGACCCTTGTGCGTGCGACCCAGTTCTTCGAGTTCGTCGGCGCGATCGCCGGCGCAGCGACCGTGGATGGTGTGACCCGCGCGACCTCCGCCGCGATCCAGCCCGTCGCTTCCGCTGATGTGGCGGCAAGAGTAGCGGAAGCTGCCCTGGCTCGGCCTCTGAATGCCATGGTCGAGGTCGCCGGTCCGGAGCGGTTGCCGCTCGCCGAACTCGTCAGGCGCTACTTCCAGAGCAAGGGCGAAGAGCGGGAGGTTCTGACCGACGACACGGCACCCTACTTCGGTGTCGTCATCGACGATCGCTCGCTGACCCCCGCTGACGGCGCTCGAATCACTGTCGAGCGCTTCGGCGATTGGCTCGCATCGCAGCCGAAGCGCTCCGCCTGAGAAGGAACGCGCCAGTGGATGCGGGCTATGTCTCGGCCCTCGCGGCTCTCGCGGGCTCCGCCATCGGCGCGTTGGCGTCGTTCGCGTCGACCTGGATGACGCAGCATGCCCAACAAAGGGCGACGCAGCTCGTACAGGACCGCGCTCGTCGCGAGGCACTCTACGGCGAGTTCATTCGGGAGGCATCCAAGCTGTTCGCCGATGCCTTCCGGAACGAGCTCGACGACCCGGCAAAGCTCGTGAACCTCTACGCGATCGTCAACACGATCAGGCTGTTCGGCGATCCATGCACGCTGGACGAGGCCGAGCGCGTCATGCATCGCATCGGCGAGACCTACTTCTCGCCGAACAAGGATCTGTCCGCGTTCGCAGATATCCGCCACGCGGGCGAACTCGACCCGCTCTGCGCGTTCTCGAACGCTTGCCGCACCGAACTCGCGATCGCGCGGCGCTGACCCTCAGTGAGCGGTCGGTGTCGCAGCACGGCCGCCGAAAACGTCCACAAGCCGACGCAGCTTGTCCGGGTTGCGCGTGAAGTAGACGCCGACAACGAGACCGTCCTCGATCTCGAGGGCAACGGTTTGATATGTTCCGCCGGGTTCCAAGCTGAAGTAGCCCGGCAGCCCGTCGATCCAGAGATCCTGGAGCTTCTGCGCCTTCTGGATCCACGCCTTGCGCTTCATGCCTTGATAGAGGCGAATCACGCGGTCGATCCCGGCGATCGGCTGCGGGAAGGCGTGTGCCTTGCCACCGCCGTCGGAGCGAACGACGACGGCATCGGCAAGCAGGGTTCGGAGCGCCGCAACATCGCCAGTCGAGGACGCCTCGAAGAAGGCTTTCGCGATCCGCATGCCCTCTTTCGGGTCCACCGGGAACCGCGGCCGAGCGGCCTGAACATGCTTCCTCGCCCGGGAGGCGAGCTGGCGCACGGCGGCGGCCTCCCGTTCGATCGTCTCCGCCACCTCGTCGAGCGGGACGCCGAACACGTCGTGGAGAAGGAAGGCTGCACGCTCCAGGGGGGAGAGACGTTCGAGCGCCAGCATCAAGGTCAGGGTGAGGTCGTCCTGCGGATCCTGATCGAACGACAGGTCGACGGGCTCGGGAAGCCAAGTCCCGAAATAGGTTTCGCGCCGCGCTCGGGCGGATTTCATGACGTCGAGGCAAAGCCTGGTGACGGTACGAGACAGGAAGGAGCTTGGCGAGGTGACGGACGCATGATCGACCTTGCGCCAGCGGAGCCAGGCGTCTTGGACGATGTCTTCCGCCTCGCTGAGCGATCCGAGCATGCGATAGGCGAGTCGGACGAGCCGCGGGCGCTCCGCCTCGAAGACGTCAGTCGGATCGTCAGCGTTCGACATGGCGGACACTCCAGAGGCTGAGTGCGATCGCGATCAGCGCGGGCAGGGTCACTGCCGGAAAGTCGCGTGGAAGTACCTCCGGTCCGCAGATGCCGACAGCAACCTCCCAGAAGTGAAACAAGGCGTGACCCGAGAGCCAGATGGCAGCCATACTCCAGAGCAGCGTCCGGGTCTCGGGACGTGCAGCGCCGAGGGCAAAGGTCGCGCCGAGCAGCACGAAGATCAGTCCGATGTCCCGCAGGAAGTGCTGGTTGAAAGGTCCTGTCGATGTCACGCCCGGCACGGCGAAGTACCATGCCTCTGGAGCCGAGAGCATCATGATCCCATTCGCGGCCAATCCCGCCCCGAAGAGTCCGGCAAACACCGGAACAGCGCTGGTCATCACCCCGTCCCCCGATGAGCTTTCAGGGGCATGACGAGGCTTGCCGAGGCGATGTGACATTGAGGGGAACGGATTTTCGCGATTCGCCGGACCGACCTGCACGCTCAGGGCATCTTCCGACCGGAACTCCCAGCCTTCACAGTCGCAGACGTCCTGTCCGGTCGAGGAACGCAGACGGGCCAGCGGAATGGCTGCTTGTCACCCGATAGCGAACCTTTTGAACTCGGCGAACACCTCTGCCCACGCCGCCGTTTCGCATGTGGCTCGCGCATGGAATCAGTTCCGATGACGGTACGCCCGCGGTTGCGGGAGAAAATCCCAATCGTCCGAACAATCCAGCAATTAATTGGAGCCCCGATAGAGTGTCGATGTTGATCGGCTGTTGTGAGGCGCAATCACTCGATTGCCTGGCCGTTCTCTCCGTCTGCACCCTGCGGGCGATATGGCCCATCCGCTGGCTGGTGTCGTTGTGCGGCGCACTGAAAAGGCCGGCTCACATCAGTGCCCTTGATGCAAATATGCCTCGAGGCAAGACGATGTGAGCCGAGCGTGGTATCGGGCCAACGACGGAGATCGGTCAGAGGCCGTCCCGGCGTCGGAGGTGCACCCGGACACGTTCGGGTTCACGCTCATGCGGCCCGCCCCGCATTCGCTGTCACACGCGACGAGCAGCCCGTCAAACTGAACCGAGCAGGTCGTTGCGACGCCACAGCTCACGGATGATGGCGCTGTGGTCAAGGTCACCGTCGCCGTGTTCGACGAGGTCAGCGAACAGGCGATCGACCAGCGACAGCAGCGGCAGGCTCAGGCCGAGGCTCTCCGCGTGGGCGAGGGCCGTGCCGGTGTCCTTGAGCTGGTACTTCGCCGGACCGCCGGGCGTGAAGTCGCGCGCGATCATGCGCAACGCGTGCTGCTTAAGGATCGTCGAGTCGGCGAAGCCTCCGAGCAGGGCCTCGCGCACCTTCGCGGAATCCGCGCCGCCGCGCTCCGCGAAGGTGACTGCCTCCGCCACAGTGACGAGCGTGGAGGCCACGATGACCTGGTTGGCAAGCTTGGCAAGTTGCCCGCTGCCGGCCGGGCCGACATGGGTCGGGCGGCCCATCGCGGCTAGGATCGGGCGTGCCTGCGCGACGGCATCCGGGCTGCCGCCGGCCATGATGGCGAGGGTTCCGGCGACCGCCCCCGCCTCGCCGCCCGAGACCGGGGCATCGACGTAGAGGATGCCGGCTTCCGCGGCGATCTCCGCCTGCTGGCGCGCGGTCTCGACCGGGATCGAACTCATCACCACGAGCAGGCTGCCCGGCCGCATGGCGGCGAGCGCGCCCTCCGGCCCGAGCAGGACCTCGCCGCAGACCGGGCCGGAGCTCAGCATGCAGATCACCGCCTCGGCCTCCCGCACCGCCGCACGCGGATCCGCTGCGAGCACGGCGCCGTCCGTTGCGAGGGGAGCGGCCTTGTCCGCCGACCGGTTCCAGACCCGGACCGCGTGACCGGCCCGGCAGAGATGGCGCGCCATCGGTGCGCCCATGATGCCGGTGCCGAGAAAACCGATCGCGGCGGGTGCCATCAGGCCGTCTCCGCGCCGCAGCAGGAGCGATGGAGGAAGCGCACCGGCCGCTCCTCGGCGACGAGCGCCGGGAACCCGTCCCGGAAGCGGGCGAGATGCGGGGTTTCGAGATGCGCGTCGAAGGCGGCGCGGTCGTCGTAGACCTCGTAGAACACCACCGTCTGCGGGTCGTCGCTGCTCACCGCCACGTCGAAGCAGCGGCAGCCCGGCTCATGGGCGACCGAGGAGCGGGCATCGTCCTGCGCGAGGGCGAGGAAGTCGCTCAGGGCGCCGGGCTTCACCTTGAACTCGGCGATGACGACGAAGGGTCCGGGATGGGGAGCGGGCATGGGGCTGGTCCTGCGTCGGATGGCGGGGGCAGCGGGGCGGGTTCCGGAGATCGAGACGGCGGAGTCACCTGCCGGGTGGCGAGTATCCTCGCCCCGCTTGCGGGGCGAGGGGAAGCCCGTGCCTCGTCCGGCGCCGGGGGATGCCGGGGAGCCGGGATCCCCCGGTCTTGCGTCAGGCCGCCTTCGAGGGCGCCTGGCGGACGGCGTCCTCCATCTGGCGGCGCAGAGCCACCACGTCGAGATCGCTCTCCAGCTCGACGTCGTCGAAGCGCACCACCTGGTCCTTGCCGACCGGGCGCTTGAGCTTGACGTTGTGCGCGAGCCCGATCGGCAGCGCCCCCAGGTCCAGGCTCTTCGTGGCCGGGATGGCGTTGGCCCAGACGGCGTAGCCGCCCTCGCCGTCGAGCATCTCGCCGGGCTTGAGGTCGCGCTTGGCGGTGGCCACCGCGTCGCCGCGGAACTCCTTCGAGCAGCCGGTGGGCTCGTGGCGCAGCACCGCCGAGAGCACGCTCACGCTCGTCTCCAGCCCGATCATGTGGAAGGGCCGCCACATCGAGCCGTACCAGCCGGACGGATCGGTGAGCAGGCCGTACTGGCGGAAGCAGGCCCGGGTGTACTCGCTGGTGGCCTTGAAGGTGACGAAGACGCCGTAGCGGATGTTGTTGAACACCTCGCGCCCGTCCGGCTCCTGGCTCGCCGCGATGTCGACGAGGCCGCTGCGCGGCAGGCGGCCGCCATCCGCCACCGGGCGGAACACGCGGGCGAGGTCGTGCAGGCCGGTGGGCGGGAAGGCGAGGCCGTCATCCGGGCAATCGAGCCCGGTGCCGTTGGCGACCGCCGCCATCTCGATCGCCGCCTTGGTGCCGTCGGTGAACGAGTTGTACATCTTGGGGTTGAAATCCCCCTTGCGCACCTCTTCCTCGGACCAGCCGAAGAAGCCCCAGACCGTGTCGGGCGTGGAGTAGCGGTAGCGCGGCTCGAAGTTCATGCCCTTGCCGGCGGAGGTCAGCTCGAAGCCGCAGGAGCGCGCCCAGTCCACGAGTTCGCAGATGATGGCCGGCTGGTCGCCATAGGCCATGGAATAGACGACGCCCTTCTGGCGCGCCCGCTCGGCCAGCAGCGGGCCGCAGAGCACGTCGGCCTCGACATTGACCATGACGACGTGCTTGCCGGCCTCGATGGCCTGGAGCCCGTGCCGGATGCCGGCGATCGGGTGCCCGGTCGCCTCGATGATGCACTCGATCTCGTCGCAGGCGCTGAGGGCGCCCGCATCCTCGAGCACGCAGGTCCGGCCACTGCGCACCGCGTCGCCGAGGCTGGGAGCGGCGTAGCGCTCCGCGGGCCAGCCGACCCGCGCGAGGGAGTCCCGGGCGCGGCCGACGTTGAGATCCGCGACGCCGACGACGTGCAGCCCCTCGATGCGCTGGGCCTGGGCCAGCACCATCGAGCCGAACTTGCCGGCGCCGATCAGGCCGACGCGGACCGGCCGTCCGGCCGAGGCGCGGGCGGTGAGCAGGGTGGACAGGTTCATGCGTTCCTCCTCCGCGAGGACCGGATGGTTATCCGCCGCGGCGCCTGGGCGGCCGGAGCGGCGCCCGTGCGGCGGGGTGGTCCTCGATGCAACCTCGGCGGGTCTCTGGCGCCGCGCGGCGAGGTCGTGACGGGGGGACGCTAGAAGCGCGCTTCTTGAAGGACAATCCAGATTTCCGAGCGCATCGTGTAGCTCGGCTAAAGGGTCGCCGCCCGCTCCTCCGCCCAGGCGTCCCGCTCCTGCCGGATCCAGTCGAGGAAGACCCGGACCTTCCGGTGGCGCAGGTATTCGGGCGGGCAGGTGACCCACTGGGTCACCAGGGTGATCCGGGGCGGTTCGCGCACCGGGCAGACGAGGCGCCCCTCGCGCAGCGCCCCCCACAGCATCAGGTCGCTCTCGAGGGCGATGCCGAGCCCGCGGGTGGCGGCGTCGATGGCCATGTGGGTGCGGTCGAAGAGCAGCCGCCGCCAGCGCGCCGGGGCGACGCCCGCGAGCTTGAACCAGTGCGGCCACTGCATCTGCGACTTCACCGAGTGGATGAGCCGGTGCCGGGCGAGATCCTCCGGCGCGAGGCTGCCGGCCCCCGCCAGCGCGGGGGCGCAGACCGGCCGGAAGCTCTCCTCCACCAGCCCCTCCGCGTAGAGGCCCGGCCAGCCCCCGGTGCCGTGCCGGATCTCGATGTCCACGCTCTCGCGCTGGAAGGCGGTCGGCTCGTTGGTGCCGTCGAGGCGCAGCTCGATGTCGGGATGCGCGTCCAGGAAGCGGGCGAGGCGCGGCAGCAGCCACTGCGTCGAGAGGCTCGGCGTCGCCCGCACGGTGAGCGTGGTGACGGACCGGAAGCCCTGGATGCGCTGCGTCGCCTCGACGATCCGGTCGATCTCGCCGCCGATCATCTCGAAGTAGCGCTCGCCCGCCTCGGTCAGGACGACGTTGCGGCCGGCCTTGCCGATCAGCGCGGTGCCGAGGCCGACCTCCAGGGTCTGGATCTGCTGGCTCACCGCGGAGGGCGTCACGCCGAGCTCCTCCGCCGCCCGGGTGATGCTCCCCGAGCGGGCGACCGCGTGGAAGACCATGATCGAGCGGAGAGGGACCAGCATCCCGACAGTTTAGCTGCGCTACACGAACGCGCAAACAATCTGGATTGTCCTACATGAACGCCCTTCCTAGTGTCGGGCAGGAAACGACAAGAGCCCCCTCGCCATGGGGCGCCGACAGGGAGGACGAGGAGCGCGCGGCCGCGTTCCGCGAGGGCGGCACCGCCCGCCGATCCCGTGCCGCCGAGCCGAAACCGGCCCGCGGCCCCGACCCCGCACAGAAACGATGCCGCACCGCCCCCTCGGCGGATGACGGCGCGCCGGAGGAAACACCATGTCGAACGAGACGGAATCCAAGCCGGGCGGCGCCCTGTCGCGCCGCAGCTTCCTGACCGCGGCCGCCGCCGTCCCGCTGGTCGCGGTCCGCACGCGGCCGGCGCTCGCCGCCGAGTTCACCTACAAGCTCGCGACCGGGCAATCCCTCACCCAGCCGATCAACGCCCGCCTCGACCAGGCGACGCAGCGCATCCGCGAGGCCTCCGGCGGCCGCCTGGAGCTGAAGTTCTTCCCCGCGAGCCAGCTCGGCTCCGACACCGACCTGATCACGCAGGTGCGCACGGGCGGGATCGAGTTCCTCAACATCGCCGGCTCGGTGATCTCGACCGTCGCGGCCGGGGCCGCGATCACCAATGTCGGCTTCGCCTTCGCGGATTACGATCAGGCGTGGCGCGGGGCGGACGGGCCGATCGGCGAGTACGTCCGCGTCCAGATCGAGAAGGCCGGTCTCGTCATCGCCGCCAAGGCCGCCGACAACAGCTTCCGGCAGATCACCTCGGCCGCAAAGCCGATCCGGACGCCGGAGGATCTCAAGGGCTACCGCATCCGCGTCCCGGTCTCGCCGATCTTCACCTCGCTGTTCTCGGCGCTCGGGGCGAGCCCGACCTCGATCAACTTCAACGAGCTCTACACCGCCTTGCAGACCCGGCTGGTCGACGGCCAGGAGAACGGGCTCGTGGCGATCGATGCCGGCAAGCTCTACGAGGTGCAGAAATACGTCTCCGAGACGAACCACATCTGGGACCCGTTCTGGATCGTGGCGAACCGGCGCGCCTTCGGACGCCTGCCCGAGGGCCTTCAGGAAATCGTGCGGCGCGAACTCGACCGGGCCGCGATGGAGCAGCGCGAGGACGTTGCGCGGCTGAACGGCACCCTGAAGACGCAGCTCACCGCCAAGGGGCTGGTCTTCGAGAGCGCCGACAAGGAGGCGTTCCGCCGGAGCCTCACCCAGACCGGCTTCTACCGCGACTGGAAGGCGAAGTTCGGGCCCGAGGCCTGGAAGGCCCTCGAATCCGTCACGGGAGCCCTGGCATGAGCGCCGCGGCCGACCTGCCGGGCGGGGTCCGGGCGGCCTGCGCCTCCTCATCCGACTGGCTCGCCCTCGCCGAGCGGGCCCTGCGCGGCGCCGTCGCGGTGCCGGCGGCCCTCCTCGTCGCCGCCGAGGTCGTGATCCTGTTCGCCGGCATCGTCGCGCGGGCCCTCGGCCACCCGATCATCTGGAGCGACGAACTCGCCTCGATCCTGTTCCTGTGGCTCGCGATGCTGGGCTCCGTCGTGGCGATCCAGCGCGGCGAGCACATGCGGCTCACCTTCGTGGTCGGCAAGCTCTCCCCGCGCGTGCAGGCGTGGTGCGAGGCGCTCGCCGTCGGAACGGTGTTCGTCTTCCTGGTCCTGCTGCTGCACGCGGCCTACGACTACACCGAGGACCAGTCCTTCGTGGAGACGCCGGCCCTCGGCTGGCCGGGGACGATCCGCGCCCTCGCGGTGCCGGTCGGCTTCGTGGCGGCGCTCCTGAGCTGCTCCCTGCGCCTCGCCCGCCACGGCCTCGCCGACCTCGTCGGCGTCGCGCTGGTCCTCGCCGGGATCGTCGCTCTCTTCGCCCTCGGCGCACCGCTCCTGACGGGCATGGGCAACGGGGCCCTCCTCGTCTTCTTCGTCGGGCTCCTCGGCCTCGGCATCCTCGCGGGAGTGCCGATCGCGTTCTCCTTCGCGCTCGCCACCTCCGCCTACCTGCTCACCGTCACGTCGACGCCGCTGACCATCGTGGTCGGCCGCATGGACGAGGGAATGAGCGGCCTGATCCTGCTCGCCATCCCGCTCTTCGTGCTGCTCGGGCAGCTCGTCGAGGTCACCGGCATGGCGCGCGTGATGGTGGAGTTCCTGGCCTCGCTGCTCGGCCACGTGAAGGCGGGCATGTCCTACGTGCTGCTGGGGGCGATGCTGCTCGTCTCCGGCATCTCCGGCTCCAAGACGGCGGACATGGCGGCGGTCGCCCCGGTGCTGTTTCCCGAGATGCGCCGCCGCGGCATGAAGGACGGCGAGCTGCTCTCGCTGCTCGCGGCCTCGGGCGCGATGAGCGAGACGATCCCGCCCTCCATCGTCCTCATCGCCATCGCCTCGGTCACGGGGGTGTCGATCGCGGCGCTGTTCACCGCCGGCATCCTGCCCGCCCTGGTGCTCGCCCTGGTGCTGGCGGTCGTCGCCCGCTACCGCGCCGGGACCGAGGAGGATGCGGTCACGGTGGCGCGGGCGCCCGCCTCCGTGGTGGGCCGCACGCTGCTCGTCGCGCTGCCGGCCCTGCTGCTGCCGTTCCTCATCCGCACGGCGGTGGTGGAGGGCGTGGCGACGGCCACCGAGGTCTCGACCATCGGCATCGCCTACTCGCTCCTGCTCGGGCTCCTCGTCTACCGGGGCGGCCTGCGCTGGGGGATGGTGCTGCCCATGCTGACGCGCACCGCGTCGCTCTCGGGCGCCATCCTGTTCATCGTCGGCGCGGCGAGCGCCATGGCCTGGGCGCTGACCCAGTCGGGGTTCTCGCACGATCTCGCCCGGGCGATGGCCGCGGTGCCCGGCGGGCAGGTCGGCTTCCTGCTGATCTCGGTCGTCGCCTTCATGGTGCTGGGCAGCCTGCTGGAGGGCATCCCGGCCATCGTGCTGTTCGGGCCGCTGCTCTTCCCGATCGCCCACCAGTTCGGCATCCACGAGGTGCATTACAGCATGGTGGTGATCCTCGCAATGGGGCTCGGCCTGTTCGCGCCGCCCTTCGGCCTCTGCTACTACGCGGCTTGCATCATCGGGCAGGTCTCGCCGGAATCCGGGATGCGGCGGATCTGGATCTATCTCGGGGCGCTGTTCCTGGGATTGCTGGTGCTGACCTTCGTGCCCTGGTTCTCCACCGGATTCCTCTGACGCCTGCCGGCGTGTTCGCGCCGGGCGGAATGCCCGGGGGCGACACGGCGACCTTGGATGGGCTTCAAACCACCGCGTCCGCCGCCGACGGCGAGAGCATTTTCCGACGAAGGGATCCCGGTTCGTCGCAGACAATGCGGCAACATCAAAAACCTGGAGCAGCGCCCGATTGCAGCGTGATCGGGCGCTGCTCCACGAGCGGGCGACCAGCGGGAACCCGGGCCCGCCCCGCGGGTGCCCGCCGCGGCCGGCCTCATCCCGGGAGCGGCTTGAGGTAGGGGAGGGGCTCCGGCCGCGATCCCCGCTTCACCGCCTGAAGCCGGGCATTGGCGCGGGCGAGGGAGGCGCGCAGATGCGCTTCGAGCGCCACCGCCGCGTGCGCGGCGTCGCCGGCGTCGAGGGCGCACAGAACCTGCAGGTGCTCCGGCAGGAACGGCTCGGTCGGGTAGAGCGCCGGGTTCCACCGGTAGAGGAAGCGGTGGGCGACCAGGAGCGACTGGTACAGGCGGACTGCTTCGAGCAGGGTGCGGTGCGGACAATAGCCCAGGATCACGTCGTGCAGATCCGCTTCGAGGGCGTCGAGGGCGGGTCCGTCCAGCGTGCCGGCCTGCGCCACCGCCACCGCGATCCGCGCGCGCGCCCCGGCCACGACGTCGCGCGGGACCAGGGGAGCGGCCTTCGCGAGGGCGAGGGGTTCGAGCGTCCAGCGCATCTCGTAGAGTTCGGCGACGTAGTCCGGCGTCAGGCCGGGCGCGTACCAGCGCGAGCGGGCGTCCTTGCGGATCACGCCGCGCTGGTGGAGGCGGGCCACCACCTCGCGGGCGACGGTGCGGCTGACGCCGTGATGCTTGGCGAGATCGGCCTCGACCACCCGCCACGCGCACAGGGCCGTGCGCGACACGATGTTCATCTCGACGTCGCCGTAGATTCCCTCCCAGCTCGCCTGCGAGCGGAGTCGCACCGGCGCGGGTGCGTCGCGCGCCGGCGCGGCCTCGCCGTCGCGGCCGCGCACGACGTAACCGCGGCCCTCGCCGCGGGCGACGAGCCCGGCCTCGGCGAGGGCCGTGAGGGCTTGGCGCACCGGGGCCCGGCTGATCCCGAACTCGGCGGCGACCCGCGATTCGAGGAGGCGCGTGCCCGCCGGGAGGCTCCCCGAGCGCACGCGCCCGGCCAGAATCTCGAAGGCTTGGCTGTGAAGCCGCGCCGCCCCGCCCGCAACCGTCCGCGAGGGGTCCTGCCGCCGCACATCGTCGACCGGGGTGATGGCGCGCTCCTCAGGTCCCAAGCCGTCCCCGCCAGCTTCGCCGTCCCGGGGAGGATTGCCAAGATCCTCGCGGTGCGGTGTGATGCAATGTCGAATGCATGCATCAGACATGGATCGGGAGGAAGGGATGGCGGGTCAACCTGCGGGATGCCCCGCGGCCGGGATCGGGCCGCTCCGCGGAGGGTGTCGGCCGTGACCGCGCCGGCATCGGGGCCGTCCCCCGCCGGGCCGCGCTTGGCGATGGCGGATCTGGCCGCGTTCGCGCACGCGGCCCTGGCGGCGGCCGGAGCCGACGAGGCGAGCGCGGCGGCGGCCACGCGGGCCATGGTGCACGCCTCGCGGCTCGGCATCGACAGCCACGGCATCCGTCTGCTGCCGCATTACGAGACCGCGATCCGGGGCGGCCGGGTGAACGGGCATCCGCATCTGCGCTTCGCGGAGGCGGGGGCGGTCGCGCAGCTCGACGCCGACCACGCGCAGGGCGCCCGGGCCGCCTACGCGGCGATGGACCGCGCCGTCGATCTCGCGGGCCGCTTCGGCATCGGCGCCGTGACCATCCGCAACGGGTCGCATTTCGGGGCGGCGGGTGCCTTCGCGCTCGCCGCCGCCGAGGCGGGCTGCATCGGGCTCGCGACCTGCAACTCGGACAGCGTCGTGCGCTTGCACGACGGCGCCGAGCGGTTCCACGGCACGAACCCGCTCGCCGTTGCGGTCCCGGTCGCGGGCGGCCGCCCCTGGCTGCTCGACATGGCGACGAGCGCGATCCCCTACAATCGCGTGCTGCTCTACCGCAGCCTGGGATGGGCGCTGCCGGAGGCCACCGCGTCGGACGCGCAGGGGCGCGACACCACGGATGCAGAGCGGGCGGAGATGCTCGCCCCCCTCGGCGCCGCCTTCGGCTTCAAGGGCGCGGGGCTCGCGGGCCTCGCCGAGATCCTGAGCGCGGTCCTGTCGGGCATGCGCCTGAGCCACGAGATCGCTCCGATGGCCGGCCCGGACTTCACGCGCCCGCGCGAGATGGGCGCCTTCGTGCTGGCCCTGCGCCCGGCGGCCTTCATCGATCCGGACGTCTTCCGGGACGGGATGGCGCGCTACCTGGCGGCCCTGCGCGGCTCGTCGGCGGCGGGCGGTCCGGTGATGGCGCCTGGCGACCGCGAATGGGCCGAGGCCGAGCGCCGCGACCGCGACGGCATCCCGGTCGATCCGGCGACGCTGGACGCGCTCGCCGCGCTCGCCGCCGCCCACGGGCTGCGCATGCCGGCGCCCGCCGGCTGACCGAATCGCCGCCGGCAGCACGATCGCGCTTGTCAGGACCGCCGCGCTCTGCTGAGATGCGATTGGTCAATGTATACACCAGCCAACAAGGCCGGGAGGAGCGCCGTGGCGCTCGGGTGGGCGCGCGGGACCGGGCCCAGGGAGGACGCGATGAGAGATCCAGGGACGCTGACGCGCCGCCACGCGCTCGGGCTCGTGGCCGGGGCGCTCGCGGCGCCGGCCGTCGTGCGCGCCGCCGCACCGGTTACGTTGACCTATTCCGACTGGCACCTGGCCGAGCCGGTCTGGGGACGCTCCCTTGCCGAGGCCTTCGCTCAGTTCGAGAGCGAGAACCCGGACGTGAAGATCAGGCCCGAGCCGGTGGCCTACGGCCAGCGCGACGTGCGCTACGCCACGGCCTTCCGCGGCGGGCGGGGGCCGGACGTGTTCTCGCTCGATTCCAACCCGGTCAAGCAGTTCATCCGCGAGGGCTGGCTCATGGACCTGACCCCGTTCCTGGAGAAGGACGGGGGCGCGGCCGCCTGGGCGAGCCAGTTCTACGAGCCCGCGATCAAGGTGGTGGGCGAGAAAGGCGGCCTCTTCGGCGCGCCGCAGACCTACGTGCCGATCGTCCTGTTCTACAACCGGCCGATGCTGGAGAGCGTCGGGGTGACGGCCGCGCCGGGCACCTGGACGGAGTTCCGCGACGCCGCCAGGCGGCTGACGGCGCCGAGCCGGCCCGGCGGGCAGGTCGACCGCTGGGGCACCACCATGGTGCTGGGCCAGGGCGGCTTCGACCTGCGCTTCCCGGTGGTGCTGCGCGGCTTCGGCGGCGACATCCTCAACCCCGACTACACCCGCTCGCGCCTCGACGAGCCGGCGGCGCGCGAGGCGTTCGGCTTCGTGGTCGGCCTGATCAACGACGACAAGGTGATGCCGCCCGGCGTGCTGCAGGTCGACGCCAATGCCGCCCGCCAGCTCCTGGCGACCAAGCGGATCGGCATGGCCTTCGAGGCGGCCTGGGCCTACCCGATCACTGCCGAGATGAACAAGGATCTCGACGCCTGGAACACGCTCCAGGTCGCCCCGGTGCCGATGAAGGATCCCGCCGCGGACCACATCCGCACGACGCTCAACATGAAGTCCCTCCACATCAACCCGAAGACCCCGAATGCCGAGGCGGCTTGGCGGCTCGTGCGCTTCCTCACCGACCGGCAGAGGGCGGAGAAGTGGTACCTCGACAACAACCTGCTCTCGCCCCGGCGGGCCGTGAACGCGGAATTCCCGAAGATCCAGGCGAGCGCCTCGGCCAAGCTGATGGCGCAGGAACTCGACCACGCCGCCTTCATGCCCCTGATTCCGCAATGGCCGGAGATCAACGAGACCTTCCGCCAGAGCCTGCACGCGGCCGTGACGCGGTCGAAGACGCCGGACCAGGCGCTCGCCGACGCGCACAAGCAGGTCGAGGCGATCCTGCAGCGCAAGACTTGAGCCAGGCGATGCGGCCATCTCCCGGTGCGGATGCCGCCGGCCGGGGGGAGCGCTGGCTCCCCTTCCTGTTCGTCGGGCCGGCGATCCTGCTACTGCTGCTGGTCCTCGGCCTCCCGGCCGTGACCGCGGTGCTTCAGAGCTTCAACCTGGTCTGGGTCCGCGAGCCGGGCTTCTCCCTCGACGCCTACCGACAGCTCGCGACCGATCCCCAGTTCGGCGCCACGCTCTGGACCACGCTCCTCTATGTCGGCCTCGTCGTCTCGCTCCATCTCGCCATCGGGCTCGCGGTCGCCCTGGCGCTGAACGCGGAATTGCCGGCGCAGTGGCTGTTCCGGGTCGCCGCGATCCTGCCCTGGACCGTGCCGGACGTGATCGGCGGCATCATCTGGCGCTTCGTCTTCGACACGCTGCCCGGGATGGCGAACGCGGTCCTGCTCCAGCTCGGCGCCATCGACCAGCCGGTCGACTGGCTCGGCACGCCGTCGCTCGCCTTCTTCGGCGTCGTCACGGCCGAGGTCTGGCGCGGCTACCCGTTCGTCATGCTGATCCTGCTCGCCGGGCTGCAGGCCATTCCCGGCCACCTCTACGAGGCCGCGGCGATCGACGGGGCCGGGGCGTGGCAGTCGTTCCGCTACGTGACGCTGCCCGGCCTGCGCAACATGCTCATCATCGCCCTGGTGCTCGACCTCATCTGGGAGGCGCGCCTGTTCGGTACCGTCTACGGCATGACCGGCGGCGGGCCGGGCGACGCGACGCAGCTCATCTCCACCATGACGTTCAAGCAATATTTCGAGTTCTTCAATCCGGCCTACGCCTCGGCGATGGCAGTCGTGCTGGCGCTCGCCATGCTGATCGTCGCGATCCCCTACCTGCGGGTCACGATGTCGAGGAACGCCTGACGATGCCCCGCCTGCGCCGGCCCTTCGTGGTCCTGATCCTGGGGCTGATGCTCCTCTACAACCTCGCCCCGTTCTACTGGGTGATCTCGTCCTCGCTGAAGCCGCCGCTCGAGGTGATCGACTTTCCGGCGACGCTGTGGCCGCGGCAGGCCACCGTCGAGGCCTACCGCAAGATCTGGCAGCAGGAGGGATTCCCGGTTTATTTCCTGAACAGTCTGATCACCTCCTCGGGTACGGCGCTGGTCTCGTCGCTGGTGGGCGTGTTCGCGGCCTACGGCTTCTCGCGCTTCGCCTTCCGGGGCAAGCTCGCCCTGATGGCCATCCTCCTCACCAGCCAGATGCTGCCGGGCGTCCTGCTGGTCGGGCCCTATTTCGAGCTGCTGAGCCGGGCGGGCCTCTACGACACGCGCCTCGGCCTCGTCCTCGCGCTGTCGACGATCACGCTCCCCTTCAGCGTCTGGATGCTGAAGGGCTACATCGACACGCTCCCGGTGGAGATCGACCAGGCGGCGATGCTCGACGGCGCCTCGCGGCTGCAGGTGCTCACGCGGGTGATCCTGCCGAACGTGATGCCCGGCTTGGTCGCCACGGTCACCTTCGCCTTCCTGCTCGCCTGGGGCGACGTGCTCTGGGCGCTCTGCCTGATCCAGGACCAGGCCCGGCAGCCGATGACCCTGGGCGTGCTCAAGATGTTCGGGCAGTTCCGGGTCGAGTGGGCGCAGATCATGGCCGCCACCCTGGTGGCGACCGCGATTCCCTCGTGCCTGTACGTCGTCCTGCAGCGCTACCTCGTGCAGGGCTTTGCCGGTTCCGCAGTGAAGGATTGACCATGCTCCCCGTCGGCTCGACCTCCCTCTCCCTCGCCGGCATGACGATCCTGGTGATCGGCGGCTCCAGCGGCATCGGCGAGGCCGCGGCCCACGGCTTCGCGCAGGCCGGCGCCCGCGTCGCCATCGCGGCGCGACGCCCGGAGAAGCTCGACGCGGCGCTGGCGCGCCTCAAGCGCCTCTGTCCCGAGGCGCGCGCCTATGAGGTCGACGTGACCGCGCCCGGCGCCGTGGCGGCTTTGGCCGACGCCGTGCTGGCGGATCTCGGCACGGTCGACGGGCTGATGAACTGCCAGGGCATGACGATCATCAAGCCCGCCCTCGACTTCACGCCGGACGAGTTCGGGCAGGTGATCGACACGAACCTCACCAGCGTGTTTCATTCCTGCCAAGCCTTCGGGCGGGCGATGGTGGCGCGGGGTGCGGGCACGATCATCAACATCGCCTCGCTCGCTGCGCATCGCGGCTGGCCGAACGCCTGCCCCTATGCGGTGGCCAAGCACGGCATCGTCGGTCTCACCACCTCGCTCGCTGCCGAATGGGCGCGGCACGGAGTGCGGGTCAATGCGATCTCGCCCGGCTTCTTCATGACCGAACTCAACCGCGAGAAGATGCCCCAGGCCCGCAAGGACGCGGCCCTGCTGCGCTCGCCCGCCGGCCGCTTCGGCGAGTTGCAGGAGCTGGTGGGCGCGGCCGTCTACCTCGCCTCGACGGCCGCGGGCTTCACCACCGGGACGGTGCTGAACGTGGATGGCGGCTACCTCGCGGGCGGCATCTGACCGGGCGATCGGCCCCGCTGCCGCGGCCGCGCGCGCATCCGCCGGCGCGGCCGCGCGGGTGCGGCGCGGGATTGCCGCTGGGGTGCAAGGGCCCATCAATGGGAACGCGATCGTCAGCAATGGCGCACAGGATAGCGCCTTCGGCCGCACGATCGCTGGGGTACTATCTCCGCGTGGGCTCGCCGCCGCGTGGGCGGCGAGGAGGCGAAACGCGCCGATCCGGCCATGATGACCATGCGCAAGAACGATGACCATGCGCAAGAACGACGTCGCGGCGATCGAGGCAGCCCGGCGCGGATGACGTCACGGCGACAGGCGTGTGATGAAGCGCGCTGTAATCCTGCTGGTCCGGCCGCTGAAGCGATGGGATAAGGTGCAGCGACGCAGCCGCATCGGGCAAAGCGCGAGGTCGACATGCTGTCATGCACGTCGGGCAGCGAGACCGGTCCAGTCCTCCCCCTCGGGTGCCTCTGCCATCGGCCAGAGATCCGGTTCCTCGCGCGGCGGATCGGCGCGGGCCTGTCGCGCCGCGGCTTCGTCACGGGCATGGCCGCTGCGGTCTCGGTTGCTGGCTTGCCCAGTCCCGCCCTCGCACAGCCAGCGCTGGCACGGCCTCAGCCGCCCATCCTGTTCACGAATGCCCGCGTGTTTGATGGCCAGTCGGACGCATTGCGGGACGGGCTCCAGGTCCTCGTCGAGAAGGACAGGATCAAGGCTGTCGCAAGCGGCAACCAACCCGCCCCGGACGACGCGCGCGTGATCGATTGTGGGGGCCGGGTCCTGATGCCGGGCCTGATCGACGCGCATTGGCACTGCCTGTTCGCTGGATTGCCTCTGGCGACCGCAGTGGCAGCAGACCCCGGCTACATCGTCCTGGCCGCCGCCGCGGAGGCCCGGCGCACCTTGATGCGGGGCTTCACGACGGTCCGAGACCTTGGCGGCCCTGCCTTCCCGCTGCAGCAGGCGATCGACCAAGGATTGGCGGTCGGCCCTCGCATCTATCCATCGGGCGCCATGCTGACCACGACCGGCGGGCACGGCGACATGCGGCCGTTATCCGACCTGCCGAGGAGTGCCGGTGGCCCCGTGAGCGCGCTGGAGCGGACCGGTGCTGCCGCAATTGCCGACGCTGCCGCCGATCTCCGGCTTCGCGCGCGCGAGCAACTCATGCAGGGTGCCTCGCAGATCAAGGTCGTGGGCGGCGGCGGCGTTTCCTCGCCGCGCAGTCCGCTGGACATGACGACGTTCAGCTTGGACGATCTGCGCGCAGCGGTCGCGGTCGCTGAGGACTGGAACACCTACGTGGCCGTGCACGCCTACACGCCGCGGACGATCCAGCGGGCGATCGCCGCCGGCGCGCGGTGTATCGAGCATGCGCATCTGATGGATGATGCGACGGCCGCACTCATGGCGGAGAGGGGCATCTGGCTGAGCATCCAGCCATTCCTCGGGGACGAGGACTCGGTCCCGCTGACGGGACCGAGTCGCGCCAAGTTGCTCGAGGTCTTCGCCGGCACGGACACCGCGTACCGGCTGGCGAAGACGCACGGCGTCAGGACGGCGTTTGGGTCGGACCTGCTGTTCTCCGACACGCTGACGGTGCGACAGGGAACCATGCTGACCCACCTGGCCCGTTGGTACGGCAACGCCGCGATCCTACGCATGGCGACCGGTACCAACGCCGACCTCCTTGCACTATCCGGTCCGCGCAACCCCTATCCGGGCAAACTCGGAGTGGTTGAAGAAGGGGCTCTTGCCGATCTGTTGCTCGTCGACGGCAACCCCGTCGAAGACATCGCGCTTGTGGCGGACCCGGCCAAGCACTTCCTCATCATCATGAAGGGCGGTGTCCTCTACAAAGACGCTCTCATCCCGTAGAGCGTCTAGATGTTCGGTCGCGGGCCGCGGTGCCGCCGCTGCAATAGGGCGGATCGGCGAGCACGCCGCCGATCGTGCCCGGCGCCTGCGCGGCGAGGGCCGCCAGGACGTCGGGCGCGTCCGCCCGGATCAGCGTCGCCGACCCGATGCGGACCACCTCGCGGAAGTGAGCAAGGGCAGCCCCGCACCGGCCAGGGAGGGCCGGTGCGGGGCACCGGGACGCGCCGGGAGCTGGCACGTCGCGGTTCGGCCGGTTTTTCACGGCCTCGGAATGGTGTTCGGGCATAACCTGATGCAGGGTGCCCCGGCCGCTGCGCGCGGTGGCGGGGTGACCGTTGTCCGGCCGGCTGCGGTCATGCGAGGCCACCACCTCGCGGTTCGGGGTGCTGAACCCACCCCGGCTCCCGCCTCTTTACAGAGCGAGAGGACTCTATGCGGTCCGGGCCGCCTTGGCGAGGCGGACGAGCCGGAACAGCGTGTCAGGCTTCATCGCGCAACCCAGGACGGGCCTCACGCACCAGCGCGGCCGGAACCTGCCACGCGGCGCGCCACCAGATCTCCCAGGCGTAGGCCTGCAGCTGGAGCAGGGTTGCGATGTCAGCCTCGCCGGACATCGGTCCGCTCCACGGAGCCCGCGATCTCGGAGGGCGAGCCCTGGACGTGCTGGCGCTGCTCGATGGTGGCGTTCAGCTCCACGCGCCGGCCCTGCAGGCGGCGCACCTCGGCATCGATCGCCCGGCTCTGCGCACCCCAGAAGGTGAAGTCGTCGACGTACTCCAGAGCGGCCCGCTGCCGGCGCAGCTCCTCAAGCCGCGCGTCGATCGCGTCGATCTCAGCCACCTCAGGCATTGATGCGCGTCCAGCACTGGGCGCAACGCTCGCAGGCGGCCCGCTCGTGCAGCCGGCCCCGCACCAGGCTGAAAGCCGTGGTCCGGGCGACAGCGCCCGTCCCGCGGATCGGCCGGCCGCGCGCATCCCGCACGTCATGCTGAGCGGGGCAGATGCACGGCACGCGCTTGCGGTCGAGGATGGCCGCCACGACGCGGCAGCTCGTGCGCACCTTACGCTTCGGCGTCGTTGCTCATCGCGCTCTCTTGCGTCCGGATTTGCGAGGATGATCGACGATCGCGACGTGAAGACTGTCCGTCTTGACGTAGGTCTCGCCAGATCCGTTGAAGAAGAGATATTCGACGACGCCCCGATACTTCGGGTTGTTGACGATGTAGCTAACCTGCCCCGTGCGCTAGGCGCGCCCGCGAGGGGAGGGGACTTGGTCCGCGTTCAAGCCGTCGGCGATCTGCTGCAAGATCCGGCCGGCCTCGCGCTCGGCGAAGATCCGGCGCACCACCGCGGCCTGCTCCGGCACGACCTGCAGCCCGCCCTCACGGTCGATGACGTAGCCGTAGGGTGGCCGCCCGCAGGCGATGCCGCCGCGGCCGGCCTTCATCACGCGCCCACCCTTGGTGCGCTCGGTGATGATGTCGCGCTCGGCCTCGGCCATGGCGGCTAGGGCCTGTTGTCGCTTGAACTCATTGCGTGGTTGATCGTTTCTCCGCTTTGAGTGAGGAGACGCGATGCTGACGGACGCCCAGTGGGCCGAGTTGGAGCCGCTGGTGGAAGCCTGCCGGCCCAAAGGCAAGACGCCGCCCCTTGAACTGCGCCGCACGATCTCAGCCATCCTTTGGCGGCATCACAACGGCGCCTCCTGGCGCGCCATCCCGGCCGAGCTGGGTCCCTGGTGGCAAGCCGCCCAGGTCTTCATCCGCTGGGCGCGCGCCGGTGTCTGGGAGCGGCTGCTCGACCTCGTGCAGACCCGCGGCGTCGCGCTCGGCATGGTGTTTCTCGACGCCACGAGCATTCGGGCTCACCAGAAGGCGGCGGGCGCGGCCAAAAGGGGGGATCTGGAGCCGAGCGAGACCATCGTGAAGCTCTTGGCCGTTCGCGTGGCGGCTATGGCACCAAGGCCTGCGTGATCGCCGACGGGCGAGGACGCGCGATCGCGTTCCGCCTCGCGCCCGGCCAGGCGCATGAACTGCCGCACGCTCTCCCGTTGCTCGATCAGCTGCCCGGCGTGCCGCAGTGGGTGGTGGGTGACCGCGGCTACTCCAGCCACCGTTTTCGCGAGGCGATCTGGACCGCCGGTGCACGGCCAGCGATCCCGACCAAGGGCAACGAGGCCCCGCTCGCCTGTCCTGAGTGGATCTACAGCAACCGCAACATTGTCGAGCGGCTCCGGGCCCGGCTCAAGGAGTGGCGCGCCGTCGCCACCCGCTACGAAAAGACCGCCGTCAGCTTCATGGGCATCCTTTGTCTGGCCGCCACTCTCGACTGGATCAAGTGACGACAGGCCCTAGTGCTGCTCACGAGCAAGAAATAAAATCAACGCATTCGCAGGTCCGATCGGATGTTTTGGTTGATAGAAGCCCAACGAGCCCGCCTAATGCGATCGTTGAATTGAAGGCATTTTCTCCTGATGGAACAATGCCATCATCGATTTGTGACGCTGTAAAAACGACCTTGCGGAGGCATGCTCAATTCGCCGGATTTCTGGCGCGTCATACCGCCGCGCTTATGAACTGATCTGTTGCAGGTAGGGGTAGGCGCAGAGGGACTTGATGCGGCCGGTCTCTGCCGCGAGCGCAGTCCAGGCCCGGCAGCACGCCTCGACGACGGCCTCGTAGTCGGCCAGGAGCCGATGGGAGAGGTAGCGCTCGCGCAGGTAGAGCCAGACACGCTCGACCGGGTTCAGCTCGGGACTGTAGGGCGGCAGCGGCACGAGGGTGAGGTTGGGCGGGAGCGTCACCGCGCGCGGATCGTGCCAGCCCGCACCGTCCAGCACCATCACAGCGTGGGTGTCGGCTGGGATGCTGGCCGCAAAGTCGGCCAGGAAGCGATCCATGGCCTGAGTGCAGACCCGCGGCAGCACGAGGGCGAACTCCTCGCCTGTGGCGGGCCGCACGGCTGCGAAGATGTAGGCTGAGGCGAAGCGCTTGTCGCACAGCCCTGGTGGGCGTTGGCCGCGCACCCACCAGCGATGGCCGGTCCGGCCCTTCTGGCCCACGCGCGCCTCGTCCATGAACCAGAGCGCGATCGTCTTGTCCGGATGGGCTTGGGCCGCCGCCGCTACGGCGGTGCGAAGCCCCCTTTGGCGAAAGCGGCCGCCGCACGGGCGTTCCGCTTCGGGTGAACGGGCCTGGCCTTCTGCTTCGACAGCCCGAGCCGACGCACGACCCGCGACATGGATTGCGGGCACATCGTCTTGTCGAACCGCTCCTCGATGAAACGGCAGAGGTCCGGCAGCGTCCAACTCGACGGCTCCCCTTGCTCGGGATCTGGCCCAACCAGGATCCGATGCACCAGAACTGCTTGCTCACCCTCGCTGAGGATCTCTCGCCTGTGGCCATGCGGACGATCCACCAGCCCGGCCAGCCCCTCGGCATTGAACCGGATCACCGCATCGCGCAGAGCTTGGCGCTCCATCCCGGCCGCCCGCGCCGCCTCGGCGCGGCTCATGCCTTCCAGCGCATTGGCGATCGCCAGCATCCGCTGCGCTGTCGAACGGCGAGGCTCTTTCCTGGCCCGCCGCCTCAACTCAGTCGGCGTCGCGACATCCTCCCGGATTGGCAAACCGCGTCCCATTCCGACCTCCCGCTCAGGCAGGAGCCAATTGAATCAGCTGCTTCGTTCCCGGGGAACACCCAGCCGAGTCACCTCAATCGCGCGCCGGTATGACGGATCGAGTCTGAAGCGTTCGGGCTCTTTCGTCCAGGGAGCAATGCGGGAGATTGGGTGACGCGCTGGGTGTGAAGGCGGCGTATCGAGGCGGGTGTCGAGCCTGCCAGAACCTCTCAAGAGAGAGCGATACGCCATGAACAGCCCTACCAACATCGTGCGGCTTCGTCAGCCGGATGAGATCGACGATCCCCTGACCGAGGTGTTGCGGGCCGGCGCCCGCCGCCTGCTCGCCCAGGCGGTCGAGCTGGAGGCCGAGGCCTTCCTCGCGGCCATGCAGGACCTGCGGCTGCCGGACGGACGCGCCCGCTTGGTGCGCCATGGGTACGGCCCCGAGCGCGCGATCCAGACCGGCATCGGCCCGGTGCCGGTCGCACGGGTGCGCATCCGGGATCGCGGCGCGACGAGCCCCGTAGAACGGATCCGGTTCTCCTCGGCCCTCCTGCCGAAGTGGGCGCGGCGCACCCGCAGCCTGGATGCCCTGCTGTCGGTCCTCTACCTGCGCGGGATCTCCACCGGCGACTTCCAGGAGGCGCTCGCCGCCCTCCTGGGTAAGGACGCCCCGAACCTCTCGCCGGCCGTCATCGCCCGGCTGACGGCGAGCTGGGCGGACGAGTACGCCCGCTGGCAGGCCCGTGAGCTCGCGGCCCGTCACTCCGTCTACGTCTGGGCTGACGGCGTCTACCTGCAGACCCGGATGGAGGAGCAGGCCGAGTGCATGCTGGTCCTGATCGGCGCCACGCCGGAGGGCAAGAAGGAACTGGTCGGTTTCCAGGTCGGGGTGCACGAGAGTGCCCAGAGCTGGCGGGAGTTGCTGGTGGACGTGAAGCGGCGCGGGCTGTCGATCGCGCCGAAGATCGCGGTGGGCGACGGGGCATGGGGCTTCTGGAAGGCGCTCGACGAGGGGTTACCGGGCACGCGCCATCAGCGCTGCTGACAGCACAAGACCGCCAACGCCCTCAACAAGGTGCCGAAGTCGCTGCAGTCGGCGATGAAGGAGGACTTGCGCGAGATCTCCGGCGCGCCCACCCGGGCCAAGGCCGAGGCGGCCCTGGACGTCTTCGTCGAGAAGTACGGGGCCAAGTATGCCCGCGCGAGCGAGTGCCTGACGAAGGACCGCGACGCCCTGCTGGCCTTCTACGACATGCCCGCCGAGCATTGGGATCACCTTCGGACCACGAACCCGATCGAGAGCGTGTTCGCCACGGTCCGCCACCGCACGGTGCGCACCAAGGGGGCGCTCTCGCCCACGACCGCCAAGCTGATGGTGTTCAAGCTCGTCATGGCGGCCGCGAAGACCTGGCGGCGACTGAAGGGCGAGAACCAGTTGCCGAAGATGGTGGCGGGCGTCATCTTCCGGGATGGGACCGAGGTCGTCGCCAGCCCAGATCACCGCGCCGCCTGACCGCCTCCGTCACCCAAAGTCCCGCATAGCTCCCCTTCGCGATCCATCGCCGGAACCAGCCGTAGACCGTGCGCCAGGGCGGAAAGCCGGCCGGCAGCGCCCGCCGCCCGTCCGCAGGTGCCAGGCGATCCCGGCCGACACGTGGCGGGCCGGGGTCGCATCCGCTCGGCTCGGCGGATCGCCTCGCTCCAGAAAGCGGGCCACCTCGTCCAGCCCCACCTGCAGCACCATCTCCTTCAGGCGCGTTTCATGGCGCGTCCGATGTCGGTCCGTCCACATCTGCTCTCCACTCCGCCCTGCCAGGCGGAAGTTGTGTTGGCACATGAGACAGATGGGAACGCCCGGCGGAGGAGTTCAAACAGGCTCTGACAGATGAACTCGTAGGGCGTGAGGCCGCGCAGGGTCTTGAGCCGACGACCGTAATTGTAGGCTTCCACGAATAGCTGCATGTGGTGCCGCAGCTCGTCGTGGCTGGTGCAATGGTAGCGCTTGACCGTCGCGTCCTTGATGGTGCGGTTCATGCGCTCAACTTGACCATTCGTCCACGGGCAGCGCGGCTTGGTCAGGCGATGTTCGATCTTGGTCTGCTCGCAGGCCCATTCGAAGGAATGCCAGCGGTAGATGCGCGGCTAGGGCGTCTCTGCAAACTCATGTGAGCCAGAGCATTGTCATGCCGAGGGTGACCATAGCGAGGTAGTTGGTGGCCCGCTTCTCGTAGCGGGTGGCGATGCGGCGATACTGTTTGAGCCGGTTGATCAGCCGCTCGCCCCTGTTGCGTTCCCGGTAGGCGGCCTTGTCGAAGTCGGGCTGACGCGGCTGATCCTTGCGGGTCGGGATCACCGGCTCGACCCGCCGCTGCCTGAGCCGGCGGCGGGCGGATGGGCTGGAGTAGCCTCTGTCGCCGGCCGCCCGGCGCGGACGCAGGCGGGGCCGGCCACGCCCCGGCCGCCGCACCGCGCCCTTGTCCATCAGCGCGTCCAGCGCAAACTGCTCGTGCCGCTCGCCAGCCGTCAGGACGGCCGCCATCGGCTTGCCCCCGCCCTCGGCACGCAGATGCAGCTTGGTCGAGAACCCACCCTGGCTACGCCCGAGCGCCTCGCCCGCACCCTCGACCGTCCCCTCACCCCCCGATGGCGCCGGACCGGCGTGCGCCGGCGGCGTGCTGGTGGGCGCGCACCACCGTCGCGTCCACGAAGTGCAGGTCCCAGTCAAGGTCGCCGCGGGCATCCGCCTGCGCCTGCAGGCGCTGCAGTACCCGGTCAAATACGCCGGCCTTGCACCAGCGGTAGAACCGGCTCGAGACGGTTCCGACCGCCCCGTAGCGCGCCGGCAGGTCCTCCCAGGGCGCGCCCGTGCGCAGGATCCAGAGCATGCCGTTGAGCACCTGGCGGTGATCCACCGCAGGACGGCCGGTGCGCGGCTTCTGCGGCGGAAGCAGCGGGGCGATCTGCTCCCACTGCGCGTCGGTCAGTTCAAAGCGTCGCATCCCGATCACGTGGGGGCTCGGCCCGACCGTGTGAACCCCTTTGCAGAGACGCCCTAGTCGTGCTCTGCCCAATAGGCGGCAGCCTTGGCTTCGGCCTCCTCGTTCACCGGGTGGTTGTCGGTGAACTGGATGCCGTTATCAGTCAGCACCGTGTGGATCGTGTAAGGCACGGCGGCGACTATGTGAAAGTAGCCGATAGGGTAGGCCTTGAAGCGCGACCGCTTGGGCTTGTCGCCGTCGACATCCGGCAGGCGGCTGATGCCGTGACGCTGCAGGCAGCGGTGCAGTGACGAGCGAGTGAGATGCGGAAGGGTCGGCTGAAGCGCGTAGAGGCAGTCGTCCAGCGGCAGCAGGGTATGCCGCCGGAAGGCGACGATGACCGCCTCGTCCTCCAGGCTCAGCACGCTGGAGCGGGGCTCCTTCGGGCCCATTCGCGTATCCGTGCTGGTCTGGCGGGAGCGCCACTTCTGCACGGTGGTCGGGCTGACCCCGTAGCGCTTGGCGGCGGCTCTCACGCTCTCTTGACGAGCTTGGATTGCCCGACGGACTGCCTCAGTCGTTGTGGCGCTGCCGTGGAGAACCTGTCCCATAGCGCGTCCCTCCATGCGGCAGCAGTTGTACCATCACATGCCGGGACCGAACATCTAGGGAACGAGCTTGAGACGCTGATCCGCCTCAAAGAGGCGGCCGAGAACCGGCTCAGGCAGAACCCCGATTTCGTTCGGATCGGCGTCTACGAGCAGGCCATCCGGGCGCTCAGGAGATTGCAGGAAACACCCATCGAGGAAGGCCTGTTCGCCGAGGAGGCCCACGTGCCGGCGGCGCTCCCGGCGCGGACGATCAGCCAAGCCGATGCCGCTGCGGAGGTGCTGCGCGAGCACGGTAAGCCGATGCGGACGATCGACCTCGTCGAGCCGGTGCGGGCGAAGGGTGCGCGCGTCAGCCTGAACCATCCCGAGTCGAGCCTCTCGTCCAGCCTGTCCAAGGATAGCCGGTTCGAGGTCGCGAAAGTGCGGGGACGGCGGGTGTGGCGGTTACAGGCTGCTACCCCTCGACCCGCTGCCTGATCAACACCACTACGACCCTGGCCGACTACATGGCCGCCAGCTGAACGGCCTCTTCGGTGAAAACGTGATCGTAGTGATGGGGGTTTGGGACTGTCAGGAATTCCGTGTGGGTGCTGCCATAGTGGACCCGAAGGAGGTTCCCAATGGCACGACGTAAAGCTCCCCACATCCCTGACGCTATCCTGGACCAGCTCCTAGCCGGGGCTGATCCGAAGACGGCTTTCGAGGCCGATGGCCTGCTGGACGAGCTGAAGAAGGCCCTGGCCGAGCGAGCGCTCAACGCCGAGATGGACCATCATCTGGCGGGCGAGGACGCCGGCAACACACGCAACGGCTACGGTCGCAAGACGGTCACGACCGAGACCGGCCGGATCGCGCTGGCGATCCCGCGCGATCGGCAGGCGACGTTCGATCCGCAGCTGATCGCCCGGTATCAGCGCCGCTTTCCCGGCTTCGACGACAAGATCGTGTCGATGTACGCCTGCGGCATGAGCACTCGGGAGATCGTCGCGCACCTGCGCGAGCTCTACGGTATTGAGGTCTCACCCGACCTGATCAGCGCGGTAACGGACGCGGTCCTGGAGGAGGTCGCCGCCTGGCAGGCCCGGCCGCTGGAGCCGGTCTACCCGATCGTGTTCTTCGACGCCCTACGGATCAAGGTGCGTGACGAGGGCGTGGTCCGGAACAAGGCCGTCCACATCGCGCTCGGCGTGCGCGCCGACGGATCGAAAGAGATCCTCGGGCTGTGGCTGGAGCAGAACGAGGGCGCCAAGTTCTGGTTGCGGGTCATGAACGAACTCAGGAACCGCAGCGTCGAGGACGTGCTGCTTGCCGTGCTCGACGGCCTGAAGAGCTTCCCCGATGCGATCCGGGCGGTGTTCCCCGAGGCGCTGGTTCAGACCTGCATCGTCCACCTCCTGCGCCACAGCCTCGACTTCGTCTCCTACAAGGACCGCAAGCTCGTGGCGGCCGCGCTGAAGGAGATCTATCGAGCCCTGGATGCCGCCGCCGGCGAGGCGGCCTTGGCGGCCTTCGAAGCGAGCGAGTGGGGTCGGCGCTACCCGGCCATCGCCCAAAGCTGGCGACGGGCCTGGGGCGAGGTGATCCCGTTCTACGCCTTCCCCAGCGAGGTTCGGCGGATCCTCTACACCACGAATGCCATCGAGGCTCTGAACGCCACCCTGCGCCGGGCTGTACGCGCCCGCGGGCACTTCCCAACCGACGAGGCTGCGCTGAAGCTGCTCTTCCTGGTCTTGAACCGCTCCGAGAAGGCGTGGAAGATGGGACCGCGTGAGTGGGTCATGGCCAAGGCGCAGTTCGCCGTCATCTTCGGCGAGCGCTTCACCCGGGCCATGGCGGCCTAATGTTCAACCCGCCGCCCCCACACGAAATTCCGGACAGTCCCTGGGGGTTTTTCGCGCAGTGCAGCCTCAAGTTGGCCGCGCCAACAGGATCGCAATCCGCACCACCATTCGCTTCTGCGCCAAGGCGACCACGCGGCGGGGAAAACGTCTGAGAGTGGCAGCTGCTTCCGGTGTGCTTCCGGTTCTACCGATCACCAAGCCTACAACCTAAGCTAAGTCATTGAGGTTGTTGGCGCACCCGACACGATTCGAACGTGTGACCTTTGCCTTCGGAGGGCAACGCTCTATCCAGCTGAGCTACGGGTGCTGATCGCGAAGCCTCAGTAGCGCAAGCCGTCGCGGGACGCAACGGGGTCTGGATCATCGAGCAGGGCAATCGCTTCAGCCTTGGAGTGGGTTTGGGCTGCGCGACGAGGAGGATCGTGATTCATCGGGGGCCTGGCGTTCTGCGAGGCTCCCATGCCGTCATCGCTTTCGATCCTCGCCCACTTCTCAGCCCTGGAGGATCCGCGCCAGCACTGGCGGGTGATCTACCCGCTCCCTGAGATCCTGCTGCTGGTGCTGTGCGCCACGCTGTGCGGCATGGACGACTTCGTCGAGATCCGGCTGTGGGGCGAGCAGCGCCTCGACTTCCTGCGCCGCTTCCTGCCCTACGCGCGCGGCCTGCCTGCCCACGATACCCTCAACGACGTCGTCAACGCGCTCGACGCCAACCTCTTCAAGGACTGCTTCACGGCCTGGGTCGCGAGCCTGCGCGAGGCCGAACCCGACCTCATCGCCATCGACGGCAAGACCTCCCGGCGCTGCCACGCCAAGACCAAAGGCCGGGCTGCCCTGCACACCGTCTCGGCCTGGGCCGCTCGCCAGCGCCTCGTGCTCGGCCAGGAGGCCGTCGCCGACAAGAACAACGAGATCACCGCCATCCCATGCCTTCTGGAACGGCTCGAACTCCGGGGCGCCCTCGTCACCATCGATGCGATGGGCACCCAGACCGCCATCGCCGAGACCATCGTGAACCGAGGCGGCGACTATCTGCTGGCGCTCAAGGCCAACCGCCCCGCCACCCACCACGACGTCGTGCGCTTCTTTGCCGATCCAGGCGACGGAATCGCGGACACCCACGAGATCCTCGACAACGACCATGGCCGCCTCGAACGCCGCCGTGCCAGCGTGTGCCATGACGTCAGCTGGCTCACCTCGGATCGCCGCTACCCCGATGAGCCACACATGCCCCACTTGGCGATGATCGGCATGATCGAGACAAGGGTCGAACGCGCCGGCAAGATCGAACGCGAGCAACGCTACTATCTCTCCTCGGCCAAGCTCGACGCCAAGACCTTTGCAGCCGCCGTGCGCGCGCACTGGCAGATCGAGAACCGTCTGCACTGGGTGCTCGACGTCGTCTTCCACGACGACCTCGTGCGGCTGCGGACCGGATCGGGCCCGCAGAACATGGCGGTGGTGCGCCACATGGCCGTCAACCTCGTGCGTGAACCCCACGATCGCCACAGCCTCAAGACCCGCAGAAAGCTCGCCAATCTCAACCCCGACTACCTCGAAGCCCTCCTCCGACGCACACCCGCAAACCCATCAAAAAGCTGAAGCGATTCCCCTGGATCATCGAGTCCCCCCAACGGGATCCATGCAAGGGCTCTGAAGGCAAAGGTCACATGGTCGAATCGTGTCGGGTGCGCCGGGGGAGGGGAGATGGGGCTGGCGGTGATCGGCATTGCGCCCCGGGTGCGAACGGTTTGCGGCACCGTTGTCGGCGCGTGCCGCTGCTGTGCCGGCCTCCATACCAACGAAGACGTATGGGATATCTCATGAGACCTGTGCGCGAGCCCGGGGAGCTACCATCCCTGGTATCGTTTTGGCTCAGGTACACCCAAGATGTTGTGTTTCGAGCACTTCGCGCACAGGTCTCATCATACCGCCCCGCTTATACCAACGGCCTTTAGGTTTGACCGAATTAAGCCCAGTCGTGCCGGCCAATGCTGGTGATGGTTGCGGGTTGCGCGAGGAGCTTGTTCCAGGCGTCACAGGCGGCCTCGACGATCGCCTCGTAGCCGTCGAACACTCGGTTGGAGAGCCAGTTCTGGCGCAGATACAACCAGATCGTCTCCACCGGATTGAGCTCAGGTGCCCGTGAGGGCAGGAAGATCAGCGTCAGGGTCGCGGGCACGACGAGCTGAGCGCTCGTGTGCCAGCCGGCGCGGTCGAGTAGCAGCACCGCATGGGCGCCGCGCGCCACCGTGCGGGCGATCTCGTCGCGGTGATGCTGCATGGCCCCCAGATCGGCATGGGGCAAGATCGGCATGGGGCATGACCAGGGCCGCTCCAGTGCCGCGGGCTGGACAGACCGCTCCAAACAGGTACGCCCTCTCGTCGCGCTGGTCAGCCGGCTGGCGCGGCCGCGATCCCCGTCGCGCCCAGACCCGCACGAGGCCGTTCTTCTGGCCCAAGCGCATCTCGTCCTGGAACCAGATCTCGACGGGTTTGTCAGAGCCGACCCTGGCGAGAGGGGCGGTCAGCGTCGCGGCGAAGTTTTTTTGGTTCTTCGTCATTCGGGGTTGATGGGGGCCTACAGCAGCCCCGCCTCCAAATCGGCCTCCAGGGTTGATAGCGGCATCCCGTAGTAGCGCCAGGGTCCGTAGACGGGGATCAATCTGGGCCCAAGAGGAAGGGTGCGTGCGAGGCGGTTGGTGAGCTTCTGGCCCTCCACATCGCGCTCGACCCGCCGGTGCTTCAAGAGCGCCTTGGCGCGCAAGGTGCTGAAGTCATAGCCCGCACCCTGGACGTTCATCTTTCGGATCAAGCCGTTCAGCCGCTCGATATACGCTGAGGTGTACCGATGCTCGAAGTAGAGGAGGATGTGATACCGCCGCGCTTATGAACTGATCTGTTTCAGGTAGGGGTAGGCGCAGAGGGACTTGATGCGGCCGGTCTCTGCCGCGAGCGCAGTCCAGGCCCGGCAGCACGCCTCGACGACGGCCTCGTCGTCGGCGAGGAGCCGATGGGAGAGGTAGCGCTCGCGCAGGTAGAGCCAGACACGCTCGACCGGGTTCAGCTCGGGACTGTAGGGCGGCAGCGGCACGAGGGTGAGGTTGGGCGGGAGCGTCACCGCGCGCGGATCGTGCCAGCCCGCACCGTCCCGCACCATCACAGCGTGGGTGTCGGCTGGGATGCTGGCCGCAAAGTCGGCCAGGAAGCGATCCATGGCCTGAGTGCAGACCCGCGGCAGCACGAGGGCGAACTCCTCGCCTGTGGCGGGCCGCACGGCTGCGAAGATGTAGGCTGAGGCGAGGCGCTTGTCGCACAGCCCTGGTGGGCGTTGGCCGCGCACCCACCAGCGATGGCCGGTCCGGCCCTTCTGGCCCACGCGCGCCTCGTCCATGAACCAGAGCGCGATCGTCTTGTCCGGATGGGCTTGGGCCGCCGCCGCTACGGCGGTGCGAAGCCCCCTTTGGCGAAAGCGGCCGCCGCACGGGCGTTCCGCTTCGGGTGAACGGGCCTGGCCTTCTGCTTCGACAGCCCGAGCCGACGCACGACCCGCGACATGGATTGCGGGCACATCGTCTTGTCGAACCGCTCCTCGATGAAACGGCAGAGGTCCGGCAGCGTCCAACTCGACGGCTCCCCTTGCTCGGGATCTGGCCCAACCAGGATCCGATGCACCAGAACTGCTTGCTCACCCTCGCTGAGGATCTCTCGCCTGTGGCCGTGCGGACGATCCACCAGCCCGGCCAGCCCCTCGGCATTGAACCGGATCACCGCATCGCGCAGAGCTTGGCGCTCCATCCCGGCCGCCCGCGCCGCCTCGGCGCGGCTCATGCCTTCCAGCGCATTGGCGATCGCCAGCATCCGCTGCGCTGTCGAACGGCGAGGCTCTTTCCTGGCCCGCCGCCTCAACTCAGTCGGCGTCGCGACATCCTCCCGGATTGGCAAACCGCGTCCCATTCCGACCTCCCGCTCAGGCAGGAGCCAATTGAATCAGCTGCTTCGTTCCCGGGGAACACCCAGCCGAGTCACCTCAATCGCGCGCCGGTATGACGGATCGAGTCTGAAGCGTTCGGGCTCTTTCGTCCAGGGAGCAATGCGGGAGATTGGGTGACGCGCTGGGTGTGAAGGCGGCGTATCGAGGCGGGTGTCGAGCCTGCCAGAACCTCTCAAGAGAGAGCGATACGCCATGAACAGCCCTACCAACATCGTGCGGCTTCGTCAGCCGGATGAGATCGACGATCCCCTGACCGAGGTGTTGCGGGCCGGCGCCCGCCGCCTGCTCGCCCAGGCGGTCGAGCTGGAGGCCGAGGCCTTCCTCGCGGCCATGCAGGACCTGCGGCTGCCGGACGGACGCGCCCGCTTGGTGCGCCATGGGTACGGCCCCGAGCGCGCGATCCAGACCGGCATCGGCCCGGTGCCGGTCGCACGGGTGCGCATCCGGGATCGCGGCGCGACGAGCCCCGTAGAACGGATCCGGTTCTCCTCGGCCCTCCTGCCGAAGTGGGCGCGGCGCACCCGCAGCCTGGATGCCCTGCTGTCGGTCCTCTACCTGCGCGGGATCTCCACCGGCGACTTCCAGGAGGCGCTCGCCGCCCTCCTGGGTAAGGACGCCCCGAACCTCTCGCCGGCCGTCATCGCCCGGCTGACGGCGAGCTGGGCGGACGAGTACGCCCGCTGGCAGGCCCGTGAGCTCGCGGCCCGTCACTCCGTCTACGTCTGGGCTGACGGCGTCTACCTGCAGACCCGGATGGAGGAGCAGGCCGAGTGCATGCTGGTCCTGATCGGCGCCACGCCGGAGGGCAAGAAGGAACTGGTCGGTTTCCAGGTCGGGGTGCGCGAGAGTGCCCAGAGCTGGCGGGAGTTGCTGGTGGACGTGAAGCGGCGCGGGCTGTCGATCGCGCCGAAGATCGCGGTGGGCGACGGGGCATGGGGCTTCTGGAAGGCGCTCGACGAGGGGTTACCGGGCACGCGCCATCAGCGCTGCTGACAGCACAAGACCGCCAACGCCCTCAACAAGGTGCCGAAGTCGCTGCAGTCGGCGATGAAGGAGGACTTGCGCGAGATCTCCGGCGCGCCCACCCGGGCCAAGGCCGAGGCGGCCCTGGACGTCTTCGTCGAGAAGTACGGGGCCAAGTATGCCCGCGCGAGCGAGTGCCTGACGAAGGACCGCGACGCCCTGCTGGCCTTCTACGACATGCCCGCCGAGCATTGGGATCACCTTCGGACCACGAACCCGATCGAGAGCGTGTTCGCCACGGTCCGCCACCGCACGGTGCGCACCAAGGGGGCGCTCTCGCCCACGACCGCCAAGCTGATGGTGTTCAAGCTCGTCATGGCGGCCGCGAAGACCTGGCGGCGACTGAAGGGCGAGAACCAGTTGCCGAAGATGGTGGCGGGCGTCATCTTCCGGGATGGGACCGAGGTCGTCGCCAGCCCAGATCACCGCGCCGCCTGACCGCCTCCGTCACCCAAAGTCCCGCATAGCTCCGCAAACGCGTGGCGCTGGTGGATGCCGACGGGCACATCCTGGCGCTGGCCGTCGTACCGGCCAACGTGCAGGATCGCGACACGCGGCCAGCGCTGGACGATGGTAAGGAGAAGTGGCCCAGCCTGCGTCTGGCCCTTCTCGACGGCGCCTTCACGGCCGAACGCTGCCGGGAGTGGTGCAACCTCCACGGCATGCGCCACCGTGTCGTCGACAAGGATCCGCACCAGAAGGGCTTCGTCGTTCTGGAGCGGCGCTGGCTCGTGGAGCGGACCTTCGGCTGGCTCAGCCACTGGGGCGGCTTGCACCGTGAGCGCGCCGGTCGCCTCGACGTTGCCACCGGAAGGCTCGCCTGCGTCGCCAGCCTCCTGGCCGCCAACGCCCTCAACAATCCCGCATGAGTTCAAGACCTCAAACAGGCTCTGAGCCGAACGAGGCGGCTTCCGCTTCGTTGCGGAAGGTCCATGAAATCGAGGATCGGAGGCGGCATCCGTTCACAGCGAGTGGATGCCGTTCTCCCGATCGCTCGTGCGTGGCAAGGTCGCGGCTCTGTGGTGCTGACGGGTTCTGCATCGAGCACCACCCTGGAGGCGCGCGGCTCCGGCCTTCGGCGGGAGGTCGTGACCATGAGCCGACCCGCTTCTCCCTTCGCCAAGCGATCCGCACGACCACGGCGGCATGATCGTCCCTGAGACGGTGGACACGATGGAGCACGGACCTGACCCTCGCTTCGGTCGGCGAGGACCAGATCACGGCTCGGCGGCGTGCCTGCGTCCACGCGGCTCGACGCGCTTCGAGGCGCCTTCTGTGCTCACGACGAGCCCGGCCCGATCCTTGGCGATGCGGCCCGTGGCGCACACGGCGCAATCTCCACGCCCGAGGGCGACGCGGCGAGCCGGTATGTCCGTCCCGGACGGCGTCGCCAGGCTCGGAGCCGCGCCAGCCAGCCTGCGCCCGCCCGCACCGCGATGACCTTCTCGGGCATCGGCACCGCGACGTCGTGCGGCACAGAGCATGTCCCGACGAAGGGGATGCCGGTTCGTCTGAAAAATCCCTAAAATCAAAGACTTGTAACAGGGACCGATTGCGGCGTGATCGGGCGCTGCTCCAGCTCGCGGGAGTGCCAGCCGGCCTTGGAGCGGGCGCGCTGCCGGCTCGGCTCGATCGAGGCCAGGGCCGGGTTCGTGGAGGCCACGGAGGTCACGACCCGGTGCTCATCAGGGACGGAACAGGTCGGGGTGTCTCGAGCGGAGTGCAAGCGCCAGAGCCAGCGTCTTCAGGTCGGTCAGCTCGCCGCGATCCACCAGACCGCCCAGCTCGTGCAGCGACATCTCCACGACCTTGATGTTCTCGTGCTCTCCCGGCGCTCCTCCCCCTCGGCCGACGCGATCCCCGTTTCCGTAGGCGGCGAGGAAGAGATGGATCCGCTCCGTCGAGATGCCCGCGCACGAGTAGGTCGTCCCGACGGGCTCCAGCTCGTGCAGCCGAAGCCCCACCTCCTCCAGCACCTCGCGCCGGGCGTTCTCCTCGGGCGTCCCATCATCGACGATGCCGGCAGGCGCTTCCAGCTGCATCTGACTTCCCGCGGTGTAGAGGGCCGGCACACGAAGCTCCCGCACGAGCACGGCCACACGCCGGTCGGGGTCGTAGGGCAGCACGCCGACGGAGTTGCCGTGATCCTCGATCTCCCGAGTGACCTCCGCGCCGTCGGCCAGCCGAACCTTCGCGATCCCGAACCGGCTCCAGCCCTCATGCACGAAGTGGACGTCCAGGATCTTGGCGCTCACCTTGCCCTCCCGTTGAAAGGCCCATCGCGGTGCGTGAGCACGCTCGCGGCCCCGCTCCGCCAGAGAACCCGCACGGGCTGCAGAACGTTGCGACCCCTTTCCCGAAGCTCTGGAGCGCACGATCGAGGATCGGACCGACGGCGGATCCGCTTGAGGCCGTCACCTCAGCCCTTCCAGCTTCGAAGCGCCGCGAAGGGGCTGTCCTCCGGGGCTGACTTGGGCGGCACCAGGACGGGCTCGACTTGGCTCACAGCGTCCTGAAGCGAGAAGGCCGACCCGCTCGGCAGCTTGCCGCCGGCGGCGTCCCGGTGGCCGCCACCGTGAAACAGCCGCGCTCCGGCCAGCGCCGTGCCGTTGTTCGAGCGGAAGGACAAGGTGCCGGTGCGCTGCACGTTGACCAGCCGCGGTGCCCGACCCTCGGCCATGATCAGGTCGGACACGCGCTGGAACGTGCCGGGATCGAGGCCGAACGAGAGCAGCGTGCCGTCCGGGAGTGCATGGAACAGCGCATCGGAGCGTGCCAGCAGGCGGGCCACGCGCATGCGGGTCGTCAGCGATGGGTCGTCCTCAGACGCGCCGGCCATCAGATCATCGACGATGCGGCGACGGATCTGCGGGACCAGACGTTCGAGTTCGGCCGGTGTCGCGCCGCCGCGAATGGCTGCGCTCGCGTCGATGAGCAGGCGCGCGATGAAGCGGTCGTGATCGGGATGCCCGGCCGGCACCAGCGTCGCCACGTTGTCCCAGAACATCTCGTCGAGCGCCAACCCGCTCGGAAAGAGCGGATCACCCTTGCGCCATAGATCGAGTGCGTCCACGGCGCCGACGAGAGTGGCGAGGTCGGCGGCGTGATCCGGTTCCGCCTCCTGGCCCGCGAACAGAGCACGGTGCTCATGAGCCATCCGCGTCGCGCTTGAGGCCTCGTCGATCAGCACGACGAGGTTCGGATCGTCGAAGTCGAACCGGCGCAGAGCCGGACGCTCCGGATCGCAGTGATGTTCCAGGCCCTGGCGTTGGAGTTGCTCGATCGACGACGCGTGGTGGTCGAGCACGATCAGACGGTGAGCTTGGCCTGGTTCGCGACGCCGGTTCAGAGCCGCGAAGCGACGGAGGAACGCGATCGTCGCCTCCTCAAGCCCGAGATCCGTGAGGAGCAGCGTCTCGGCGGAGGGCGCGCGGCTCAGCCGCTTCAGCTCGACGTTCACCACGGGTCCCACGTCGCCGTAGCGGGGCACGTGCACGATGCGGTCCGGATGGGCGAAGGATGCGACGATGGTCGAGGCTCCGTAGCCGTCGAGATCGTGGTGGGTGATCTGGATCAGGGACACGAATCAATCTCGGGTGACAGAGGGCCGGTTACCATAGGCGCCGCTCGTCTGCTTCGACGAGGGGCGGGCGAGCGCATCACGGCTCGCACACCGGCCGCCGAGGCGCCACGGGTCATTCCGGCCGGCAAACCCGTAGGCGCCCCTTGATGAGCATCTCCGCCTTGCCGATCGCGTAGGGTTCCGGGTTCGGCTCCTGGCCGAACATGGCCAGGTGGCTCCGCGGATCGTGCGAGACATTCGCCTGCGATCGGCAGCAGGCCGCCGGTGCCGGCCGTCGGCTCATCGATGGTCGCACGCTGCCGGGCTTCGTCAGGATTAGCTCCTCGAAAGCGATGCCCATCGCGGCCTTGTCGGCCTTCTCGGGGAATGTCGATGCGCGTAGGCTTCTCGGTCACCTAGTAGGATATCCGGTTATCGGCAAGACGGTTGAGCCGGGCGACGAAGTTCTGCTGCAAAGATATGCCATTTTACTTTAATTTCAGATGTATAATTTGCTTATCTTTGAGGCCGTCACAGATTTCGGTTTGATCTCGGCTAGATTTGCGGCTTCCGTTGGCTCAAGCTCGCAGTCGGGACGGCGCGGAAACGCGAAGGTCAGGGTCGCCCAGCCATGCCCGAACTGCCTGTAGTTGCCGCGAAGGCGATCGGAGGCCAGCCAGACGAACGATGCAACTGCCTGATGATTTCCAGATATTTTTCCCCACTGCAGGCACTCGGTGGTGGTGCCAAGCAGCTTGGCGGCTGCGTGTCGTGCCACCAAGCGCCGCCCGGCCGCGTCATGATCTCGGCCAGCGACGAGCCTTAAAGGTGGTCTCGTCGCTGTTCTCGAACGCGATCTCGCCGTGGATGGTGTCGGGTCCGTCGAACTCTGCCCAGCCGTCACCCCAGATCTCGTCTCCCTCGTCCGAGCCCTCGAACCGGAAGCCGACATCGGTCTGGCTGTAGGCGCAGTCGAGAGCCGCGACGATCGCCCCGAAGCGGAACTCACCCGCTCCGTTCGGCTCGAAGGCGATGAAGGCCGGCTCGACGAGGTCGAGATAGTCGTTGTCCCAGGTCCCGGTCTCGGTGATGCGCCAGCGGCCCTGGAGCCGCTCCCGGATGCTGCTCATTCGACCTATCTCCTGGCGGATGGAGGAAGATCATGACCGGTGAGAGTGCGACGACGCGAGACGCGATCCTTGCTCAGTATCGACCGATCCGGCGATCAATACAGGCCGTCCTCGCGCAGGCCGTTCGCTCCTGCAAGAAATCCGATCTCGATCGGGCCGCCAAGCAGCTCGGCCTCGTCGACGACGCGCTGCTCGAAGACGAGACGGTCTTCGACATGCTGTGCGACGTCGCGCTGTTCGAGCCAAACCAGCGCGGACGGCGGGTGTTCGACGGCTTCCTCCGCGACCGCCTTGCCTCTCTGGCGCCATCCGAGCAGCACGTCGCCGGCAGGATGGGCAGCGCATTCGTCTCACTCTTCCGGGTGGCCGACTGGCACGAGCACGCCGGCGTGTGGCTTGAGGACCTGCTCTGCTCGGGTCGCCGGCTCTGGCTTCTTGACGAGGGCCTCGAAGCCTCGGCGCCCGAGAATCTCGTGATTGGGATGAGGCTGTTCGATGCCGGCCCGTTCTATGCCGGCTTCGGCATCGTCGTCGAACCCCGGGAGGATCTGCTCGCGTTCTGCACTGCGGCGGCGGCCCGCGGCGCGCGCCTGCCGCTGCGAGCCTCGTTGGCGGCATCGCTCTACGCGGATGACATTCGGATGCGGAGCCCGACCGTCGTTGCTGCGGCGGAGGTGCCCGACGCGGTCGTCGAGGCCCTGATGCAGGAGGCTGGTCTCCCAGCGGGAACGCCCGTGGTCCGGGCACGAGGGAACAGCAGACGGATCAAGTGAGGCGCCGCCGGCACGCCAGCGGCACGCGGCATTAGGGCATTTTCCGACGAAGTGGATCCCGGTTCGTCGCAGAAAATGCGGTAAAATCAAAGATCTAGAGCGGCGCCTGATTGCAACGTGATCGGGCGCCGCTCTAGCCGCGCCGCCCACCGTCCGCATCCGAGGCGCGATCTTGGCTCCCAGAGGCTCGGCCTCCCCTCCCCCGGCGCACCCGACCCGCTTCGACCGTGTGGCCTTCGGAGCCCTCGCATGGATCCCGTCGGGGGGAGTCGATGATCCGGACCCCGTTGCGTCCCGCGACGGCTTGCGCTGCTGAGGCTTCGCGGTCAGTACCCGTAGCTCAGCTGGATAGAGCATTGCCATCCGAAGGCGGAAGACCCGTACAGCCGGTGCTTGGTTCGCTCATCATTCCCTCAATGACTTGGATATTCATGAGATCTGCTTGCGATTTTGTAAGATCGTCCGCGGCAGAATTGGTCCGCATCGGGCCGGGGGCGGCGATCCGGGCGTAGAGATCGTGCTCACGACCTAGCCCGATCCGCGGGTGGATGTGCTCGGCGTCCTTCCGGACCCATGCCTTGCGGCGGCGGCGCGGAACACGAAGTCCTAGAAAATCCGACCCTGCGCGTGGGGGATGCCTTCTGCGCCCACGACCATCCCGGCCCGGTCCGTGGCGGTGCGGCCCTTGTCGATCTGGATGCTCTTAGGGACGCATAGAAGCTTCGCTGACGGCCTTGGCGCCTCTGTCCGGTGGGGTAAGCAGACGAGACGCAGCGCGCTCCTGTGAGCTCATGAGCGCCTCGAGAAAGCGCGAGAGCCGAGACTTGTGCTGCTCTCAAGCAGGTGCGGCATGTCGCTCGCGCCACAGAGCACCCACGAGCAGCAGGTTGATCACCGCCAAGCCGGCAAGCACCGCGAGAGTGGTATGCGCTCCCTCACCAGCGAGGATGACGGCACCCAGCGACGGGGCGAGAGCCTGGGCGACGAGGTTCGGCAGTGCCAGCCGGCCGAGCAGCGGCGCGTAGCGCTCCGGCCCGAACAGCGCGAGCGGCAGGGTGCCCCGTGCGATCGAGTAGATGCCGTTGCCCGCTCCATAGAGCACCAGCGCGACGGCGAGGACCGGGAACCCTGCCCAGAGCAGGACGAGACCAAGGGCGATCAGGGCCATCGCCGCAGTCAGCGTCCAGATCGGATGGTGCCGGCCCTTGTTGGCCATCTCGATCACGCGCGCGACGACCTGGGACGGTCCGACCAGTGCGCCCAACGAAACCGCAGCTGTGAGGGACGCGCCCTGTGCTTGTAGCAGGTTCAGCAGGTGAACAGAGACGATCGCCGTTGTTGCTCCGCCCAAGGTCAGGATGCCGGCGAGGAGCAGAAACGCCCGACGTTCACGCCCGGTGAGTGGTTCAGTTCCGACTGAGCGAGACCTGAGACCGGACGTCGGCAGCGGCGCTGACGCGGGCAGAACGAGCAGGACCAGCGGCAGTGCCACGACGAGCAGCAGGCCGGCGTAGGTGACGCAGGTGCCGCGCCAGCCCAGGTGCTCGACCAGGAAGGCCGAGAGCGGCCAGCAGACCGTGCTGGCGAAGCCGCCCCAGAGGGTCAGCGTCGTGATCGCTGGCCGAGCGCTGGCGCCGTAGAGGCGGCCGAGCGTGGCGAAGGCGGCGTCGTATAGCCCGGCTCCCATGCCGGCGCCGAGCACGAGCCAGCCGAGGAAGAACACCGGCAGCGCCGGCGCGAGACCGATCACCACGAGCCCGAGCGCCAAGACCACCGTGGCGAGCGCGAGCACCGGCCGGCCTCCGTAGTGCCCGATCGCGCGTCCGACTCGAGGGGAGATCAGGCCGGAGACCAGCAGGCCGGCCGACAAGCCGCCGACGATCCACGGCAGCGGCCAGCCCGTGTCAGCCGCGATCGGTGGCGCGAGCACGGTCAGCAGGTAGTAGGAGGTGCCCCAGGTCAGGATCTGCACGACGCCCAGAGCGCTGATGACCGTCAGTTGGGGACGATCAGTCATGCCGCTCGGCCGCAGCAGGACGATGTCTTCGGCTCCGGTTTAGGCGTTGGAGAACAAGCACAGCCCATGCCGGTCGCGGCCTTCGCCGTTGCGTCGTCGGCGCAGCAGGCATCGACTCCGGAGAGGGCCGGACCACCGCAGCAGGCGCCTGAGCCGCTCTCGGTGCCGCGTGAGGTCGAGCAGACGCCGGTCTCGGGGAGGACCAGCTGCACGGCATCAGCCGCGACCAGATCTCCCGCCAGGGCTGCTGCGATCGAGCGGACCTGCTCGTAGCCGGTCATCATCAGGAAGGTCGGGGCCCGCCCGTAGCTCTTGATCCCGGCCGTGTAGAAGCCCGGCTCCGGGTGTGCCAACTCTCGGTGACCGTGCGGTGGGACCGAGCCGCAGGAGTGCAAGTTCGGGTCGATCAGCGGGCCGAGCGCACGCACGCTCTCCAGCCAGGGGTCGAGTTCCAGGCGCAGTTCGCGCGTCAGGGACAGGTCTGGCCGCTGCCCCGTAGCGGTCACGATGCGGTCGACTGGGCCGAGGGTGTGCGGTCCGCACGCCGTCTCGCCATTGACCCGGAGACCGATCTCGTCCGCGCGCACAGCCGTGACCGCGAAGCCCTGTATCAGACGCACCCGTCCGCTCTCGACCAGCGCCTGGAGGCGGAGACCAAGATCACCGCGCGCGGCCAGCTGGTCGGCCGCCCCGCCGCCGTAGACGCGCGACAGGTCCGTGCCGCGGGTGGCCCAGAGCAGGGTGGTGCCCTCGACCTCCTCGGCCAACTGCGCGAGGTCGAGGAGTACGTTGGCGGCCGAGTGGCCGGCCCCGACGACCAGGGTGGTGCGCCCAGCGTAGCTGCCCCGATGGCGGCCCAGCACGTCCGGAATGCCGGTGGTGATCCGATCGGTCAGGGCGACCTCGCCATCAGCCGGCAGGCCGTCGGCGCCGAGCGGGTTGGGCGTCGCCCAGGTGCCGGAGGCGTCGATTACGGCGCGGGCCAGATCACGCCGGATGCGCCCGTCCTTGTCCCGAACCGTCAGTACGAACGGCCGCTTCTTCCGATCGCGGCTGGCGACCTTGTCGGCGTTCTTCCGGCTCAAGGCCGTGACCCAAGCGCCGGTCTCGATCACCCGGGCCAGCTCAGGCGTCGCGGCGAGCGGGACCAGGTAGCGGTCCACCAGCTCGTGCCCGGTCGGATACTCCTGGGAGGGCGGCATCTCCCAGCCCTGGATCTCCAGGAACGCCCTCGCGGCCGGATCAATGTTGAATTCCCACGGCGAGAACAGCTGGACGTGCCCCCAGGCGCGCACATGGGCGCCAACCGTATCGCCGGCCTCGTAGACGATCACGGGCAGGCCGCGCGCGACCAAGTGGGCGGCGGCGGCCAGACCGACGGGACCGGCGCCGATCACCGCAACCGGCAGCCGGGAAACGCTCTCGCTCATGGGCTCCTCCGTTTGTTCCAGAACTATCGAAATAAAAGGCCCAGAAAGTCAGGCGGCGTCCTTGCCGGCGCAGCCAGCGTCGGCGCAGCACTCGTCCGTCAGGAAGCCCAGCAGGGCGTCCATGGCCGGGTAGATCGCCCGGCAGATCAGGGTGGTGGCCTGGCGCTCCTGCGAGACCAAGCCGGTCAGGATCAGGCGGTGGAGGTGGTGAGACAGGGTCGAGGCCGCGGCGATCCCGACCCGCTCCTGCAGCTGGCGGACCGGCAGGCCAGCATGCCCGGAGCGCACCAGCGCGCGGTAGACCCGCAGCCGGGTCGGGTTGCCAAGGGCTTCGAGCTGTCTGGCAGCTTGTTCGAGATTCATGGAAATCGCATGAATGGTCGTCTTTGCAGGGGCAACCCTTTACCCATGGCTTCTGAACCGACTCGACGAGTGTGGACAGGCCCGGAACTCGCGGCTCTGAGCAGATGAGGCAGCACCCATGAGGACATTTGGATTTGCTATCGTGGCTTTGATGCTGACGAGTGCTTCACCGGTGCTCGCAATGAGCTGCTGCGGCAGCGGCAAGGGCAAAGCGGCGATGTGCGGCAAGGTGATGAACCACGCGGGTATGAAGGGCAGGAAGGGCGGCTGCTGCTGTGAGGGAATGGCCTCCAACATGAGTCGCCGCAGCTAAACCAAGCGCCACGGGCAAGGCTGCCTCGTTGAGGGCAAGCCTCTCTCACCCTCCCTGGCTGGCCGGCCTGAGCGCCGTCCGGGTCGCGGCACCGCGTTCGTACCAGCCCTCGCTGCGGTTCACGATCCAGACCACCGAGAGCATCACGGGTACCTCGATCAGCACCCCGACCACCGTGGCGAGCGCCGCCCCCGAGTTGAACCCGAACAGGCTGATTGCGGCGGCCACGGCCAGCTCGAAGAAGTTCGAGGCGCCAATCAGGGCGGACGGCCCTGCCACGCAGTGCTGCTCGCCGGCCAGACGGTTCAGGAGGTAGGCAAGTCCGGCGTTGAAGTAGACCTGGATCAGAATCGGCACCGCCAACAGACCGATGACCAGCGGCTGCGCCAGGATCTGTTCACCCTGGAAGCCGAACAGCAGCACCAGCGTGGCGAGCAGCGCAACCAGCGACACGGGGCCGAGGGCTTTCAGCAGCCTGTCGAGGGCGACTTGCCCACCTGTCGCCAGCAGACTCCGGCGCACGAGCTGCGCCACGATCACCGGCACGATGATGTAGAGCACCACCGCGAGCACCAGCGTGCTCCACGGGACCATGATCGAGGAGAGACCGAGCAGCACGCCAACGATGGGGGCGAAGGCCACCACCATGATGCTGTCGTTGAGCGCTACCTGTGAGAGGGTGAAATGCGGCTCGCCCTTCGTCAGGTTCGACCACACGAACACCATCGCCGTGCAGGGCGCGGCCGCCAGGATGATCAGGCCGGCGACGTAACTGTTGATCTGGTCCGCCGGCAGGAGTGGCCGGAACAGCCAGCCCACGAACAGCCAGCCGAGCACGGCCATCGAGAACGGTTTGACCGCCCAGTTGACCAGCAGGGTCACGCCGATGCCGCGCCAATGCCGGCCGACCTGCCCGAGGGCGGCGAAGTCGATCTTCAGCAGCATGGGGATGACCATGAGCCAGATCAGCACCGCCACCGGCAGATTGACCTTGGCGATCTCGGCCGCGCCGATCGCGTGGAAGACACTGGGCATGACGTGGCCGAGGGCGACACCGGCCACGATGCAGAGGGCGACCCAGAGGGTCAGATAGCGCTCGAAGGTGCTCATGATGTCCTCAGGCCAAGGCGACCGGCCGGCCGTGCTCGTCGACGACGCGCTCACCGTCCTCCTTCACGAACTCGCCGTGCTGCATGGGGAGCAGGTCCAGCACGGCTTCGGAGGGGCGGCACAGGCGCACGCCTTTCGGGCTCACCACCAGCGGCCTGTTGAGGAGAACCGGATTCGCCGTGATCGCGTCGAGCAGCTGGTCCTCGCTGAGCGACGGATCACCGAGGCCGAGTTCAACGAAGGGCGTGCCCTTCTCGCGCAGCACGTCGCGCACGCTGAGACCAGCCCGCGCCAGGAGTTGCACCAGCAGTGCCCGTGTCGGCGGGGTCTTCAGATACTCGATGATGTGTGGCTCGATGCCGGCGTTGCGGATCATCGCCAGGGCGTTGCGGGACGTGCCGCAGGCCGGGTTGTGGTAGATCACGACATCCATCGGCTCAGGCATGGGTCGTCGTCTCCTCGGGAATGCAGCAGGCGGCGAGTGTCGTGATCGCTGGGGTGCAGACCTCTGGGTGGCCGCCGCAGCAATCCTTCATCAGGAACTGGATCAGGCCGGACAGGGCCGAATAGTCCGCGCTGTAGATGATCGAACGACCCTCACGTCGCGAGCCCACTAGGCCCGCGTGGGCCAGTTCCTTGAGGTGGAACGACACGTTGGAGGATGGCACGCCCATGGCCGTAGCAAGGGCACCGGCAGCCACGCCCTGAGGTCCCGCCGTCACGAGATGGCGCACGATGCGCAGGCGGTGCTCCTGAGACAGGGCTGAGAAGGAAGCGAGGGCTTGCCGTTCGTCCATCATAATTCCAACGTTTCAATGGTAATCGAAACGTAGAAGGAAAAGGGTCCGCTGACAACCCCATCACCCTTCGCAGGCAGCAAGGTCGCGCAGCGACGGACGTCCTCATCAGCTACGAGGGCGGCCTCTTGCCCGCGATCAGGCTCGGATCGCCGTCACGGCTCTCCGCACTCGACGCGCCGTCTCCGCGTCCATCCGGCCCCTATGCGCCTGCTCCGGGTCCATCCCGAACTCCTGAGCGAGGCGCGGGTAGGCGGTATCGCGTTCGAGGAGCCATTCCCTCCAGAGCAGGTCGAACGCCTTGTGTGCGTCTCTACGGGCGCTCCGGCGCCCTCAACGCCACGCACGGCGCCGCAGGCGGCCGTGGAGCGCTGGTCCGGGTGGGGCAGCACCTCCTACGCCTCCACGACTTGCCGAGCGCTCACCTCTAGTACCTTGTCAGGGATCAATTGATGGGTAGAGACTGCGCAGCTTGTCGCGAGCTTGACCGGCGGTGAAGTGCCAGTCCACCTTGGTCTGCCCGGCGTTGCGGGCCTCCTCCCAGCGGGCCAGCTGTTGAGTGAGCGTGTCCACCTGGGCGATGCGCCGGGCCAAACATTGCTGCCCCAGCGCGCTCAACTCGATCTCGGCCATGTTAAGCCACGAGCCGTGCTTGGGCGTGTGATGAAGCTCGATGCGCTCGGCCAGGCGGCGCGCCTCGGCGGCTGGGAAGGCCTCGTACAGGCTGGCCAGGGCATGAGTGTTGAGTTGATCCATCACCAGCACCACCCGCTCGGCCTCGCGATAGCGGCCGTCGAGCAGGTCGCGCACGACGCGCGCCCAGTCCACGCGGCGTCGCTGGGCGGTGACGGCCACGTGCCGCCAGCCCGCCAGCGGCTCACAGGCGAGGAACAGGCTCGCCACGCCGTTGCGCACGTAGACGTGATCGTGGCGCGCCACCGCCCCGCGGCGCGGAGGCAGCGCCGGGCGGGTCTCACCGATCAGTTGCTTGAAGCTCTCGTCCAGGCACACCACCGGCCGACGCGGATCATAGGGTCGGCAGTAGACCTCCAGCACGTCCTCCATGTGGAAGACGAACTCCGCCGAGTGCTTGGGCGGGATACACCACATCTTCCTCAGGTGCGGCTTGAGAGTGTTTTTTTGAGTGTCTGACGCACCGTCTCGTGAGACACGCCCGGCACGGGCTGCAGTTCGACCATGCGGCTGGCCAACAGGCGCAGCGTTCAGCGCGCCCGTCCTTGAGGCGGCGATGAACAGGCCAGGGCGATCAGGTGAGCCTCCGCTTCGCCGTCGAGCGCGCGGGCGTAGAGGCGCTGGCCCTTGCGGTAGGGGCTCAGCGCCCGCTCCAGCCCCTCCTCGACGAAGCGCCGTCGCACCCGCTCCACGCTCGCCGTTCCGACCCCGACCCCTGCGGCGATCCGCTCGTCGGGCCAGCCCGGTCCCGCGGCGCTCGCGTCAGCCTTGAGCAACACCTGCGCGTGCTTGAGACGGCGCACCTCGGCCTTGCCGCGCGACACCAGCCCAGAAAGCTCATCCCGCTCCGCCGCCGTGAGCGTCACAACGTACTTCTTCATCGCGCGCCTCCCGGGATCGCTCCCCACCAACGCGCAACTCATCAAATCAGCCCAGACAAGCCACTAGCGGTCGATCGGCCGGGCGGTGCCGGCGGCGGCGGCGCTCAGGAGCTGGGCGAGACGCTCGGAATCGAAGGCGGGGTCGCGCGCGGTCTCGGCCTTGGCGGATTTGGCGCGCGGCTTCGGCGCGACCGGAACCGGAGCCGGTATGAGGGCGCCGGTCACGGCCGGCTCCTCGGGAGCCGCGCGCACGGCGGCGACCTGAGGCACCGGCGCCTCGGCCGAGGGCAGACGGTCGAGGTTCACCGCCGACACGGCGCAGACCGTGCCGAAGCCCAGAACCGCGACGACACCGATGGCGAGGTTGAGACGCAGGGCCATGGCCGCCTCCCGCTCGTTGAGACAACCTTCACCCTAAGGGGCCGATCGTTAACGATCCGCTGCCGCCCGCCCGGCTCGCGGCCGCACCGGGAGCGAGGCACGATCCGCCTCGCGAACGGTCTACAACCCGGGCGATCCGCCGGTTACAGTTCCGCCGCGCAGGAGACCCGCCATGACGCAATCCGATCCCGCCCAGGCGGCCGCCGAGGCCGCCCGCATCGTCGATGCCTTCCTGGAGGCCTCGATGCGGCCGGATCCGGTGGCCGCCGCCGCGTTCATGGCGCCGGACGTGCGCATCGTGTTCACGGGCGGACGCGTCTTCGGCCATCCGTCCGAGACGACGGCCTTCAACGCCAACCGCTACCGCTGGGTGAAGAAGCGCATCCTGCGCAACGACGTCGTGCCGGGATCCGAGGAGACGATCGTCTACAATCTCGGCACCCTCTACGGGGAATGGCCGGACGGCACCCCGTTCGAGGGCAACCGCTACGTCGACCGCTTCGTGGTGCGCGGCGGCGTGATCGTCTCCCACGAGGTCTGGAACGACAGCGCCGAGCGCATCCTCGATCCGAGCCTCGGCGCCTGACGCCCATGGATTTCGATCACCTCTTCACCCATGCGCGCCTGCCCGGGCGCGAGACCGACACCGACATCGCGGTGCGCGATGGCCGCTTCGTCGCCGTCGCGGCGGACCTGCCGCGCAACGGCCCGGTCGAGGATCTGGGCGGGCGGCTCGTGGTGCCGGGCTTCGTCGAGACGCATATCCACCTCGACAAGGCCTGCCTCGTCGGGCGCTGCGATTGCGGCGGCAGCCTGCAGGACGCCATCGCGTCGGTGGCGCGGGCCAAGCGCGGCTTCACCGAGGAAGACGTCTACGAGCGCGCCCGGCGGGTGCTGGAACAGGCGATCGCGCAGGGCACGACCCGCCTGCGCACCCATGTGGAGGTGGATCCGCGGGTCGGGCTCACCAGCCTGCGGGCGCTGAAGCAGCTCAAGGCCGATTACGCCTGGGCGGTCGATCTCGAACTCTGCGCCTTCCCGCAGGAAGGATTGCTCGACGATCCCGGCTGCGAGGCGGTGCTGGTCGCGGCCCTCGAACAGGGCGCCGATCTCGTCGGCGGCGCGCCCTATGTCGATCGCGACGCCGATGGCCATGTGGCGCGCATCTTCGAGATCGCGCGGCGCTTCGACGTCGACATCGACCTCCACCTCGATTTCGACCTCGACCCGTCCTGGTTGCGCCTCGACGCGGTCTGCCGCTGGACCGAGCGCACCGGCTGGGGCGGGCGGGTGGCGATCGGCCATGTCACCAAGCTGTCGGCCCTCGCGCCCGAGGCCTTCGCGGCGGCGGCGGAGCGCCTCGCCGCGGCGGGCGTGGCGGTCACGGTGCTGCCGGCCACCGACCTGTTCCTGATGGGGCGCGAGGCCGACCGCAACGTGCCCCGCGGCGTCTCGGCCGCGCATCGCCTCGCCCGGCACGGCGTGCTCTGCTCGATCGCCACCAACAACGTGCTGAACCCCTTCACGCCCTACGGGGACGGCTCGCTCCTGCGCATCGCGAACCTCTACGCGAACGTCGCGCAGGTGGCGGCGCCCGCCGATCTCGCCACCTGCCTCGATCTCGTCACCGGCTCGGCGGCGCGGATCCTGCGGCAGGGCGATTACGGCATCGCCCCGGGCTGCAGCGCCGATCTCGTCGTCCTCGACGCGCGGGACGCGGCGGAGGCGGTGAGCACCCTCGCCCCGCCGCTGTTCGGGATGAAGCGCGGGCGGCGCAGCTTCGTGCGGCCGCGCCCACGCCTGACGCCCCCGGACGGGACGGAGCGTCCCCCGCCGCGTCTCCTCGGCTGACGCTTCGTCAATAGGCGTTGCGGAACGCCCTGCGGGCGAGGACGGTCATCACCAGGATCTGGAGATCGAACCAGAACGACCAGTTGTCGATGTAGTGGAGGTCGTGCTCGACGCGGCGCTGCATGTCGGCATCGGTCAGCGTCTCGCCGCGCAGGCCGTTGGCCTGCGCCCAACCGGTGATGCCCGGCCGCACGTTGTGGCGGCGCGCATAGAGGGCGATCCGGCGCTCGAAGCTCCGGTCGTGGGCGAGCGCGTGCGGCCGCGGCCCGACGAGCGACATGTCCCCCCGCAGGACGTTGATGAGCTGCGGCAGCTCGTCGAGATTGGTGCGGCGCAGCACGCGGCCGATGCGCGTGATGCGGTCGTCGTTGCGGGTCGCCTGCCGGAAGGCGCCCTCGGGCGCCGCCCGCATGCTGCGGAACTTGTAGACCGAGAACGCCTCCTGGTTGAAGCCGTAGCGCTTCTGCCGGAACAGGCTCGGGCCGGGACTGTCGAGGCGGATCAGCAGGGCGATCGTCGCGAGGAGCGGCGAGAGCACGACGAGCGCGACGCCCGCCACCACGATGTCGAAGCTGCGCTTGAGGGCGACCTCGATCGGCGACAGGGGCTCGCGGCCGACATTGATGCCGGTGAGGCGGCCGACCCGGGCAAGGCGCATGTCCTTGAAGCGGTCCATCACCTGCGCGGGCCGCAGATGGAGGGCGGCCGGCACCCGCAGGAAGGCATCGGTGCACAGCGCGACGTCCTCGGCATCGGTCCATGGCACGAGGACGAAGACGTCGTCCGGCCGCAGGAAGCGCACCACCGAGACGGCGAGGTCGAGATCCTCCCCGAGCTGGCGCCGCCGCTCCTCCGCCCCCGCCCCCAGCGGGACGGATCGCAGGTAGCTCGTTCCGATCACCCGGACGCCGAGCGCATCCGTGTCCTGGCCGGCATAGAAGCTCGCGATGTCGGCGTCATAGCCGATGAGATGGACGCGGCGCGCCGAGGCCAAGCGGGTGGTGGCCAGCCGCCGCACCAGCGCGAGGGACGCCGACCGCGTCGCCAGGAGCACCGGGAGCCCGGCCAGGAAGGCGGCGACCGCCGTCACGCGAGAGACCTCGCCGATGGTCTTGGTGAGGAAGCCGATCAGCAGGAGCAGCGCCCAGGCGCCCAGCCACAGGCTGGCGCTCCGCCGCAGATGCGGCCCGCCCGCGAGGTAGTTCTCGATGCTGTATTCGCCGCGCGCGATGTTCGGCAGGATGACGAACAGGGCGAGCAGCAGGCCGACCTGCAACGCCGAGGCGAGCGGCATCGGGGCGTGCAGCGCCGCCGCGTGGTAGATGGCCTGAACGGCGAGCACCGTGAGAAGCACGGCGAGGAACTCCGCCAGGGCCGCCCCGGCGCCGATGGCGAGCCGCATCGCCGAGCGGCTGCGGCGCGGCAGCAGGGCCGCCCAGATCGCGCGCCGCGCGCGGCGGGCCGGGTTCGAGGCTCCTTCGGTGACGAACCGTTCGTGGCGCATGCGGACGACAATTCCGGCTTGAGGCCGAGAGGGCGGGATGGTCCCTCGTCGGGTCGATCTCACGGGGCATTCCGTACCGGAATGAGACGCTGCGCGGCCCGCTCCGGAGGAACAGGCGTCACCGAGCAAGGCGCAGGCCGCCCCGACCTGTCCCGCTGACGCAACCCGGCCTTGCGGGCGCGCCGGATCCCCGCGGGCGGGAGGGTGCTAGAAGACCGGGCGACGACCGGGAGGAACGATCATGGATGCGCGCGCGAGCGAGGGCGGATTGGCGGCCGCGGCGGCCGCGCGTCCGGCGGGGCCCACCGTCGCGGTCCTCGCGGGCCTGAGCCTCTCGCATCTCCTCAACGACCTGATCCAGTCGCTGCTGCCGGCGATCTACCCGCTCCTGAAACAGACCTACCATCTCGATTTCGGACAGATCGGTCTGCTCACGCTGGCCTTCCAGCTGACCTCGTCCCTGCTCCAGCCCGTGGTGGGCCTCTCCACCGACAGGCGGCCTCAGCCCTTCTCCCTCGCGGCGGGCATGCTGCTCTCGCTCGCCGGCCTGCTCATGCTGTCGCGGGCATCGAGCTTCGCGAGCCTCCTCGTCGCGGCCGGCCTCGTGGGCACCGGCTCGGCGATCTTCCATCCGGAGGCCTCCCGCGTCGCGCGTCTCGCCTCCGGCGGCCGGTACGGCCTCGCGCAATCGGTGTTCCAGGTCGGCGGCAATGCCGGAACGGCGATCGGCCCGCTCCTGGCCGCCTTCATCGTGGTGCCGCACGGGCAATCCAGCATCGCATTCTTCGCCGTCGCGGCGCTCGCCGGCTTCGTGGTCCTGAGCCTCGTCGGCCGCTGGTACCGGGCGCGGCTCGCGCTCGCGGCCACGCGCCCCCGCCGGGCGGCGGGGGCGGGCCCGGCGCCGTCGCGCCCGCGGGTCGTCGCGACGGTGGCGATCCTGCTGGTGCTGATCTTCTCCAAGTACTTCTACATGGCGAGCTTCACGTCCTACTTCACGTTCTACCTGCTGCACCGGTTCGGCGTCTCGGTGCAGGAATCGCAGGTGCTGCTCTTCGTCTTCCTCGGCGCGGTGGCGGTCGGCACCGTGATCGGCGGCCCGATCGGCGACCGCTTCGGCCGCAAGCCGGTGATCTGGGGTTCGATCGTGGGCGTGCTGCCCTTCACGCTGGCGCTGCCGCACGCGAACCTGTTCTGGACCGTCGTCCTCACCGTGCCGATTGGCCTGATCCTCGCCTCCGCGATGCCGGCGATCCTGGTCTACGCGCAGGAATTGCTGCCCGGCCGGGTCGGGCTGGTCGGCGGGCTGTTCTTCGGCTTCGCCTTCGGCATGGGCGGCCTCGGCGCGGCGGTGCTCGGCGAACTCGCCGACCGCACCAGCATCGAAACCGTCTACACGCTCTGCGCCTTCCTGCCGGCGATCGGCCTGCTGGCGGTCTTCCTGCCGCGCGTGGGCGGATCGGTGCGCGGCGCGTGATGTTCTCGAGCACCGTCCGACGAAGGGGATGCCGGTCCGCCGCGGAAAATGCGGCAAGAACAGAGACCTAGAGCAGGATCCGATTGCGGCGTGATCGGATCCTGCCCTCGCGCGGCGGCACTTCGGGGCGTGCCGCCGCGCCGCATCCCGGCCCCGGACGCAGGGGTAGCCGCAACTCGGCTCCCGATCGGAGCGGCGCTCAGAGGAAGCGGACGCCGACCTCCTCCGCGGTCTGTCTCACGACGCGGCAGGTCCGGGGCGGCCGGCCGCCGATATGCAGCACCACCGTATCCGGCAGGCGCAGATCCGCCCGGAGCGCGAGCTTGGCGCCGGAGCCGGAGATGTCGGGGACGATGCAGGGCGGCGTGCCCTGCTCCGATCTCGCCGGAGATCCGCCCCGTCGCCGTCTGCGCCTGTCCGGCCAAGGTCTCGACCTCCGAGGCGATGACCGCGAAGCCGCGGCCCGCCGCCCCGCGCGGGCCGCCTCGATCGTGGCGTCGGGGGCGAGCAGGTCGACCTGTTCGGCGATCGCGATGATCGCGTCGACCACCCCGTTCATCGCCCGGGCGGCCCGGTCGAGCTTGGCAGCCGCCGTGCCGGCCGTCTCCATGCGCTCCTGATGCAGCCTGAACGAGCAGGCCCGGCCGGGGTCGCCGGTCCGACATTCGGTCGGACGCGGCCGTGGACGCTTGGATGGGCGTCATCGTCGCGGCTGAAGACCGCCTCGCCCCGATCGCTGCGGCCCGGCGGACCCGGTCAGGCCGCGTCCGCGACCTCGCGCGAGACCAGGGAGACGGCTTCCCGCAGGACGCCCAGGCCGGCGCCCGCCCGCATGGCCTCGGTGGAGAGATGACGCCGGAAGGCGCGCGCGCCGGGGCGGCCGTTGAACAGGCCCAGCATGTGCCGGGTCATGGCGTGCAGCCGGATCCCCTCGGCGAGCCGGGCGGCGATGTAGGGCTGGTACGCCTCGACCGCCGCGAAGGGATCGGCCACCCGGGCCGCGCATCCGAACAGCTCCGGATCGACGCCGAGGAGCAGCGCCGGCTCCGCATAGGCCGCCCGGCCCAGCATGACCCCGTCGACATGGGCCAGTTGCTCGCGAGCCTCGGCGAGGCTGCGCAGGCCGCCATTGATCGCCAGCGGCAGGTCCGGATGCGCCGCCTTGAGCCGGTGCACCCGCGGATAGTCGAGGGGCGGGACGTCCCGGTTCTCCTTGGGCGACAGGCCCTGAAGCCACGCCTTGCGGGCATGCACGATGAGACCATCGACCCCGGCCGCGCGCACGGCCGCGGCGAGCGCGTCGAGGGCCGCCTCGGGATCTTGGTCGTCCACGCCGATCCGGCACTTCACGGTGACCGGAATGGCGACCGCCGCCTTCATGGCGGCGACGCAATCACCGACCAGCGCCGGCTCGCGCATCAGGCAGGCACCGAAGCGCCCGTCCTGCACCCGGTCGGAGGGACAGCCGACATTGAGGTTCACCTCGGCGTAGCCGTATTCCTCCGCGATCCGCGCCGCGGCGGCGAGGTCGCCCGGCTCCGACCCGCCGAGCTGGATCGCGACCGGATGCTCTGCGGGATCGAAGCCGATCAGCCGCTCGCGGGGCCCGTGCAGCACGGCCCCGGTCGTGACCATCTCGGTGTACAGACGCGCCCGCGCCGACAGGACGCGGTGGAAGGCCCGGCAATGGCGATCCGTCCAATCCATCATGGGCGCCACGGAGAACCGCCACCCGCTGAGAGCGTCGAATGTTTCAGCCTGTGCGGTCACTTGGTCCTCGTTCCGTGCTGTAGGTTTCCGTGCCAGGGCGTACGTTTCGGGGCATTCTGTCGCCCCACCTACAGCAGATGCTGTAGATCGCGCTCTCATGCTGTAGCTGTCATGAGGACGCCGTGGGCACCATCCTGGAGCGCAAGCGCAAGGACGGCACGTCCGGTTACCACGCTCAAATCGCAGTCCAAAGAGATGGGCGCGTCCATCGTGAAACCAAGACCTTCGATCGCAAGCCGGCCGCGCTGGCCTGGATCAAGAAGCGGGAGAAGGAACTCCGCCAGCTTGGTGCCCTGGAGCAGGCTAGGAGCAAGACGGGCGATCCGACGCTCTCCGAGGTGATCGACCGTTACGTCCGCGAGTCCCGGAAGGTGATCGGGAAGACGAAAGCGCAGGTGCTCCGGTCCATCGCCACCTATGAGATCGCCGGCCGGCGCTGCTCAGAGATCGACAGCGCGGACATCGTAGCCTTCGCCCAGGATCTCGCACGAGGGCGGCAGCCGCAAACGGTTGCGAACTACCTCGCGCATCTCAGCTCCGTGTTCACCGTCGCGCAGCCCGCATGGAGCTATCCGCTGGACCGGGCTCAGATGGAGGCCGCGCAACAGGTCGCCCGTCGCCTCGGGCTGACGGGGAAGCCGAAGGCGCGGGATCGCCGGCCGACACTCGCCGAGCTTGACCGGTTGATGACCCACTTCGGTGAGGTTCGGCGGCGACGCCCCTCGTCGGTGCCGATGCAGGCGGTGATCGCCTTCGCAATCTTCTCGACGCGCCGGCAGGAGGAGATCACGCGCCTCGTCTGGTCCGACCTCGACGAGGCCGGCTCGCGCGTCATGGTGCGCGACATGAAGAACCCAGGCGAGAAGATCGGCAACGACGTCTGGTGCGAGCTGCCACCGGAGGCATTGGCCGTCGCGTTGGCGCAGTCGAGATCCGGTGACCGGATTTTCCCCTACACCACCGACGCGATCGGCGCGGCGTTCACACGTGCCTGCGCGTTCCTCGGGATCGAGGACTTGCACTTCCACGACCTTCGCCACGACGGCGTCTCGCGATTGTTCGAGATGGGGAAGACAGTCCCCCTGGCCGCGTCGGTGAGCGGCCATCGGTCATGGCAGAGCCTACAGCGCTATACGCACGTACGGCAAATCGGCGATAAGTATACTGACTGGCCGTGGCATTCTGTTATAACTCAAACTTAAAATCCTAATATTAACATGCGGCCGTCGATCTTTACGGCAGCATCTCATTAAATCAGGCACAGTAAAGTTTTTACTGATACCGGCGCGCGATTGAGGTGGCTCGGATGGGTGTTCCCCGGGAAGGAAGCAGCTGATTCAATTGGCTCCTGCCTGAGCGGGAGGTCGGAATGGGACGCGGTTTGCCAATCCGGGAGGATGTCGCGACGCCGACTGAGTTGAGGCGGCGGGCCAGGAAAGAGCCTCGCCGTTCGACAGCGCAGCGGATGCTGGCGATCGCCAATGCGCTGGAAGGCATGAGCCGCGCCGAGGCGGCGCGGGCGGCCGGGATGGAGCGCCAAGCTCTGCGCGATGCGGTGATCCGGTTCAATGCCGAGGGGCTGGCCGGGCTGGTGGATCGTCCGCACGGCCACAGGCGAGAGATCCTCAGCGAGGGTGAGCAAGCAGTTCTGGTGCATCGGATCCTGGTTGGGCCAGATCCCGAGCAAGGGGAGCCGTCGAGTTGGACGCTGCCGGACCTCTGCCGTTTCATCGAGGAGCGGTTCGACAAGACGATGTGCCCGCAATCCATGTCGCGGGTCGTGCGTCGGCTCGGGCTGTCGAAGCAGAAGGCCAGGCCCGTTCACCCGAAGCGGAACGCCCGTGCGGCGGCCGCTTTCGCCAAAGGGGGCTTCGCACGGCCGTAGCGGCGGCGGCCCAAGCCTATCCGGACAAGACGATCGCGCTCTGGTTCATGGACGAGGCGCGCGTGGGCCAGAAGGGCCGGACCGGCCATCGCTGGTGGGTGCGCGGCCAACGCCCGCCAGGGCTGTGCGACAAGCGCTTCGCCTCAGCTTACATCTTCGCAGCCGTGCGGCCCGCCACAGGCGAGGAGTTCGCCCTCGTGCTGCCGCGGGTCTGCACTCAGGCCATGGATCGCTTCCTGGCCGACTTTGCGGCCAGCATCCCAGCCGACACCCACGCTGTGATGGTGCTGGACGGTGCGGGCTGGCACGATCCGCGCGCGGTGACGCTCCCGCCCAACCTCACCCTCGTGCCGCTGCCGCCCTACAGTCCCGAGCTGAACCCGGTCGAGCGTGTCTGGCTCTACCTGCGCGAGCGCTACCTCTCCCATCGGCTCCTGGCCGACGACGAGGCCGTCGTCGAGGCGTGCTGCCGGGCCTGGACTGCGCTCGCGGCAGAGACCGGCCGCATCAAGTCCCTCTGCGCCTACCCCTACCTGAAACAGATCAGTTCATAAGTGCGGCGGTATCACACCACATGCCGGGACCGAACATCTAGCACTACCTGGGCACTTTAGCGGAGTTGAGAGGTTGCTTCCCTGATGATGCGGGAGGCTGCGATGCCTGACGCTTGCGATCAGCTCCCGGAGCTTGATACGTGGCTGGCGCCCTTCCTGGCCGCCACCGGCCGCAAGACACGGCGGCGCTGGGCCCCCTTCTACCTGCGGGGCCTGCTCGGTCCTGGTGAGCGCAAGAGCTTGCAGCCGATGGCAGCCCGCCTCGGCTTATCCGGACACGACCAGTTGCAGCACTTCATCGCGAGCTCGGCCTGGGACGATCGCGCCCTCTGGACGGTGTTGGCCCGCGAAGCGGACCGGCTGGTGGGTGGATCAGAGGCCTGCCTCGTGATCGACGACACCGGTTTGCCGAAGAAGGGTACGCTGTCAGTGGGTGTCGCGCGCCAGTACTGTGGCGCGCTGGGCAAGAAGGCGAACTGTCAGGCGCTCGTCTCGCTCACCCTGGCGCGCGACGAGGTCCCCGTGCCGGTCGCCCTGCGCCTGTTCCTGCCGGACGAATGGACGTGCCGGCCGGAGCGATGCACGCAAGCCGGCGTGCCTGAGGCAGCAGTTGCCCCGCGGACCAAGGGTGAGATCGCGCTGGCGGAGCTTGACCGCCTGCGGGCGCAGAACCTGCGCTTTGGTGTGGTGCTGGCCGATGCAGGCTATGGCGGCAGCGCCGTCTTCCGCCACGGCCTCGAGGCTCGCGGGCTGAGCTGGGCGGTCGGCATCCCCAGGAACCAGAAGGTCTACGCCGCCGACGTGCAGCTGGTGTCGCCGACAGGCCGCGCTCGCAAGCCCGTGCCGGACCAGGAGCCGCGCGACGCCGAGACGGTCCTGGCGGAGCTTGCTTGGCGGCGCGTGACGTGGCGCCAGGGCACGAAAGGCAAGCTTGCGGCCCGGTTCGCCATGGTTCGCGTGCGGGTGGGCGACGGTCCGGTCCGGGCCAACAACCGGCATCTACCGGGCGCCGAGGTCTGGCTCGTGGGCGAGTGGCGCCTCTCGGGCGAGCGCAAGTACTACCTCTCCAACCTGCCGCCCCAGACGACGCGGCGGGCGCTGGCCGGCCCGATCAAGGCACGCTGGATCTGCAAGCAGGCCCATCAGCAGATGAAGGAGGAGCTTGGCCTCGACCACTTCGAGGGCCGCTCCTGGACAGGCTTGCACCGGCACGCACTCATGACGTGCATCGCCTATGCCTACCTGCAGCACGTGCGCCTGTCCGAACATCATCGGGCGGGAGGGGGGAAAAATGGCGTCCCACCGACCGGGTCCGCCACCCTCACCGAGCTTGCCCACCGTGCGGAAGGCCATCATCGGACGCCTCTTCGCAGCTCTAATCCCGCCGGTGCGATGTCCACACTGCCAGAGGCGCTTCCGGCTGCCTTCTGACATCAAAGTGCCCAGGTAGTGCTAGAGAGTGTTATGGACCTGTGGGTGCGCCAGTTTCAGGGGAATGCACTCGCGGTGCTCCTACCCCTCCGATGTCAGTGATGAAGAATGGGCGCTGGTCGCCCCCTACCTGACGTTGCTGCCCGAGACCGCTGCCCAGCGGGAGCATAGCCTGCGGGAGGTATTCAACGGTCTGCGCTAGGTGGTTCGGTACGGCGTGGCCTGGCGCGCCATGCCGCACGACCTGCCGCCCTGGCACGCCGTGTACGACCAGGCGCAACGCTGGCTGCGGGCTGGCTGCTTTGAGAGCTTGGTTCATGACCTGCGCGCCGTGTTGCGCTTGGCCTCGGGTCGTGCCGAGGAGCCCTCGGCCGTCGTGCTCGACAGCCGCACCTTGCGCTCGACGCCCGAGAGTGGCGCTCGCGCCGCCTGGGATGGCCACAAGCGCACCCGCGGGTCGAAGCTGCACGCGGCGGTCGATACGCTCGGCCAAGTGCTGGCGCTGCACGTCACGCCCGCCGATGCCGATGATCGCGCCGCCGTGGCCACGCTGGTGGATGCCGTGCAGGAGGCAACCGGCGACAGCGTGGACCTCGCCTATGTGGATCAGGGCTATACGGGCGAGCGCGCGGCGAAGGCAGCTGCCGATCGCGGCATCACCCTGGAAGTGGTGAAGCTGCCCGCGGCCAAGCGCGGCTTCGTCCTGTTGCCACGTCGGTGGGTGGTCGAGCGGACCTTCGCCTGGATGGCCCGCTTCCGTCGGTTGGCCCGCGACTACGAACGCTTGCCCACCACTCTGGCCGGACTGCACCTCGTCGCCTTCAGCGTCCCGCTTCTTCGCAGGGCCGCCGACTTCGCAGCAGTCCATAACACTCTCTAGCACTACCTGGGCACTTTGATGTCAGAAGGCAGCCGGAAGCGCCTCTGGCAGTGTGGACATCGCACCGGCGGGATTAGAGCTGCGAAGAGGCGTCCGATGATGGCCTTCCGCACGGTGGGCAAGCTCGGTGAGGGTGGCGGACCCGGTCGGTGGGACGCCATTTTTCCCCCCTCCCGCCCGATGATGTTCGGACAGGCGCACGTGCTGCAGGTAGGCATAGGCGATGCACGTCATGAGTGCGTGCCGGTGCAAGCCTGTCCAGGAGCGGCCCTCGAAGTGGTCGAGGCCAAGCTCCTCCTTCATCTGCTGATGGGCCTGCTTGCAGATCCAGCGTGCCTTGATCGGGCCGGCCAGCGCCCGCCGCGTCGTCTGGGGCGGCAGGTTGGAGAGGTAGTACTTGCGCTCGCCCGAGAGGCGCCACTCGCCCACGAGCCAGACCTCGGCGCCCGGTAGATGCCGGTTGTTGGCCCGGACCGGACCGTCGCCCACCCGCACGCGAACCATGGCGAACCGGGCCGCAAGCTTGCCTTTCGTGCCCTGGCGCCACGTCACGCGCCGCCAAGCAAGCTCCGCCAGGACCGTCTCGGCGTCGCGCGGCTCCTGGTCCGGCACGGGCTTGCGAGCGCGGCCTGTCGGCGACACCAGCTGCACGTCGGCGGCGTAGACCTTCTGGTTCCTGGGGATGCCGACCGCCCAGCTCAGCCCGCGAGCCTCGAGGCCGTGGCGGAAGACGGCGCTGCCGCCATAGCCTGCATCGGCCAGCACCACACCAAAGCGCAGGTTCTGCGCCCGCAGGCGGTCAAGCTCCGCCAGCGCGATCTCACCCTTGGTCCGCGGGGCAACTGCTGCCTCAGGCACGCCGGCTTGCGTGCATCGCTCCGGCCGGCACGTCCATTCGTCCGGCAGGAACAGGCGCAGGGCGACCGGCACGGGGACCTCGTCGCGCGCCAGGGTGAGCGAGACGAGCGCCTGACAGTTCGCCTTCTTGCCCAGCGCGCCACAGTACTGGCGCGCGACACCCACTGACAGCGTACCCTTCTTCGGCAAACCGGTGTCGTCGATCACGAGGCAGGCCTCTGATCCACCCACCAGCCGGTCCGCTTCGCGGGCCAACACCGTCCAGAGGGCGCGATCGTCCCAGGCCGAGCTCGCGATGAAGTGCTGCAACTGGTCGTGTCCGGATAAGCCGAGGCGGGCTGCCATCGGCTGCAAGCTCTTGCGCTCACCAGGACCGAGCAGGCCCCGCAGGTAGAAGGGGGCCCAGCGCCGCCGTGTCTTGCGGCCGGTGGCGGCCAGGAAGGGCGCCAGCCACGTATCAAGCTCCGGGAGCTGATCGCAAGCGTCAGGCATCGCAGCCTCCCGCATCATCAGGGAAGCAACCTCTCAACTCCGCTAAAGTGCCCAGGTAGTGCTAGGCTCACCCGTTGGCGACGAGGCGCAGCGCGGGAACCGCGGCAGGTTCGGCGATCCGGGCCGGTTGAGCCTTCACCTCGGCGGCAGGGTAGCCCAGGAACCAATCGGCCGCGAAGGAGAGGCTGCGGCAGGGCGGCAGGCTGGCATTGCCGTTCGTCCAGCGCTCCCGACCATTCGGCTCGACCGCGTTCCAGCCGTCGGACAGGCTCGCGTCGCTCATGGCGATCTCCGCCCCGTCGATGCGCAGGTCGGACACCCGAACGCCCAGCAGGCGGGGATCCTCGTTGTCGGCGATCCAGTGCGCCGGCACCGAGCTGCGGGAGCGCAGGATCAGCGTCTGCGTCCCCGCGGGCACCGCGAACGTGAAGCGGCGGTTCTCGACCGCGGACGGCGCGACCACCCGCCCGTCGGCAACGAGTTCGAGATCGGGATCGTCGTGGCGCTGGGCGCCGAGGTGCTTGGCGCGCGCGATGAGCCAAGCCTTCACGGCATGCAGGCGCGGGCCCGACAGCGCGTGGGGCGCGAGGAGCGGCGGGGTTGCAGCGTCCGCAGGGCGCGTGCCCCAGCCCTGCCCACCCTCGAAGAAGGCGTGCATGCCGCAGTCGCGGTAGCTCTCGGCGGGGGTGCCCTCGGCGAGCAGGGCCTCGTGGCTGTCGAGTTCGATGTGCCAGTAGCCGACCGACTCCACGGGCTGCCGGACGATCGTCGCCGCATTGACGAGGTGCTTGGCGGGGATGAGCACGTCGTCGAACAGGAGGCAGTGGTCGGGCGAGACGAGCAGGTCGCGCGCGGGAACCCCCGTGGCGATGGCGCCGGCCTTGATGCGCACCGGCCAGGCGTCATTCGGATCGGCAGAGGTGGTGCACGCGACGGTGCGATGGCCGATCCAGCGGACCGGGCGGTGCTCCCCGGACGCGGTCACGACGCCGTCGCCCACGCGCAGCTCCTCGACCGGGACCTCCGCCTCACCCCTGTTGCGGGCCACGCGAATGCGTGTGCCGGTGACGAAGCAGACCACTGCGTAATCGGTCGGCGTATTGTTGCTGTCGAAAGTCACGCGCTGGCGGGCAGCAAGCGGTGTATTAGACAAGACGTACCGGGTTGTGGGCGTGGTCGTGCTGTCCGTGAACTGGATCATGCTCGACGAGTCGTACTGCGTCGCAAACAGGGTCTTGGTTGAAGACGCGCTATCCCCGGGGAATATACCAGTCGCTTGCACGGTATCGCCGGCGGCATTGACCGTGCCGCTGACAGTGATGTTCGCCGTCGAAACATCGTCGATGCCAAACCCCGCAGACGGAGCGCCATCGTCGGATCCAACAAATCCGGCTCCGTATACCGTGTTGTTAAAGACAATCGCCATTGTAAATTCCTCCCCAGCTTGCTTCGATGACCGACACGGCAAGCCGAATGAAGAGCTTGGACGCTGCTCTTCAATTCAAATCCACCGATCGTCTTGCAATTTCGTATCAAGCGTCAGCACGACCCGTAAAGGGCCTGGGGCAGCGGGGATCGCCGCCATGAACTGCGGTCGATCGTATCCCAGTCTTTTCAAAAGTAATGTGATTTTTCTGATACACAGGCAGTGCCTTGGCATGGTGGACTTTTGTCCAACTCTACGCCATGCGGCGGGAATGATTGCCGAATCTTCCTAGATTGATTGCCGAATATTCCCGACTCGGTTGCAGCTCAAGTGAGAGTGGGCTCGGCTGCCTGTTCCCGTCGTCCGCGGGTCTCGTGCCCTGCGCCATGCTCGGGCTCGTCGGACGGGCCCTTGCGCGGGGAGCCCCATCCGGATCGACGGGATGCCGGTGGCGCTGCCGACCGATTTCGGGTCACGCCCGATGGTGCGCATGCGGCAGGAGAGCCGGCATCTCCGACGGCACCCATCCGCCCGGAATCGGCCCGAGCGTTCAGGTCAGACCCACCGCGCCATCGTCGGCGCAGGCCCTCGTCGCGGCGGTCGTGAGGCTCAGCGCAGGAGGTGCGAGCGGCGCGCTTACGGCGCGCCTTCGGCCTTCGTGAACGCGTCGAAGGCGCGGGCCGTGTAGACGAGGGCCGCGCCCGTGTTCAGCGCGATCGCAACCCCCAGCGCCTCGACCATTTCCTCCTTGGTCGCACCCGCCTTGCGCGCGGCCTCGGTGTGGAACGCAATGCACCCGTCGCAGCGCGTGGTCACGGCCACGGCCAGAGCGATCAGTTCACGGGTCTTGGCATCGAGCTGCGGCTCCTTCGGCGTGGCCGAAGCGATGAGATCGTGCGCCTTGATGAGGTCGGGGCTGATCTGCCCGATCTGCCCCAGCGTGTTTGCCAAATCGGCACGATAGCCGTTCCAGTCATGCATCGTTGGCTTCCTCACTCGATGGCCCTCTGCGGAGCCTCTCAACGTGCCTGCTTCGCCTGCCGAAGCGCAGATAGCAAACCCTTCCTTATCCGGGCGGATCACGCTCGCGTGATTGCCGGACAGTCGTCCGTCCGCTCATTGTCGCCGATCCGTCCAGTTCGCTCGTCACCGCGAAACAAACACACCAGAGATGACACTGCCATTTCGACCGAAAAGCTCGGCGGCGCGGCGGCAGCTCGTGGCCGCATCCTTCTGGTAGGCGGCGATGTATGATTGGGCCGTCAGCCGCAACTGCCCCTGCTCAAGCTCGTCCGGATCGATCTTCATGGCTTGAACAGCTGCGCGAAACCGGTCCTTGTCCGCGCGGATCTCAGGGCAGGACATGTTCACGAACCCTGCGAGCCCCGCGAGCTTAGCTGCCTTGTTCTGCATCGACGTCGGCTGAGGGGCGCCCTCTTCAGCTGTCGCATGAAACGGGTGCAGACTGCCCATCATGAGAAGCAGGGCACCGATGGATTTCACCAAAACATTCCTCCCTCGCTGGGTTATCATTGATCCAGATTGATCCTGGCGTTCCTGCGCTTGATAAGCGCAGATACATCCCAAATCAATCCGCCGAGATGGGTAAAATACGGCCGCCCAGAGAGTATAAGATTATATTTTTAAGAGAAAACCCTAAAATGCCTATCGATTGCTTATTGGAACGACATCATCCCTGCCGAGTCTTGTCGGCACGGCGTCATCGTTGCCGGAAGGATGTTTCCCGGACGGTCCAGCACGGCTCCTGCCGAGACGTGGGCGTTCTTGCGTGTCCGCGGCCTGGGACAAGGCCGGTCTGCGCGCGCTTGTCCGCCGCCGCGCGCTCCCCGTGATTCGCAATCCTGTGCTGAGGCCCGCTACGGCTCTCTGCCGGCCGCAACCTTCACCGCTGAAGGATCGACGGCTTCGTCCGGCCCCGCCGCGCTGGGCTCGGCCTCATCGGCCGTATAGCCGGCAAGCCAATCGGCGCTGTCCTGAGACCCGGCGCGATAGGGATCATCCGTATAGGGCTTGCCAGCGGCTTTCGCGGCCTTGCCCTCTTCGAAGACCGTCTGGGACACCACGAACGAAGGCATAGCGTCGACCTCCGGTTGCGTCGCCTCAGCATATGTCGGCGGGCGTCGAATCGCGAGAGTGCTGGATGAGGCGCTCTCGACCTCAACGGCTGGTCCGGCATAGCTCCGGACGGATGGCGAGCGCACTCGCCCGCTGCCGCCGAGCAGCGTTGCCCGCCAAATTTTTTCGACGGGACCCGGTGACGGATCCTCGGGCGGGGCCCACTTTCGCATCCGCCCGGGCGGGCCGCTTCAGTAGGGGACCTGCGTCTCGGGAGCGGGCTGGATCGGAAGGGGCTCGCGTCCGGCGGCCGGCCGCGCGGGGGAGCCGGGCGAACTTCGCGCTGCGGGGGCGGGCCCCGCCGGCCCCCTGGGGCCGGGTGGTCCTGCGGGACCGCGCGGTCCGACCTTCCCGGGAAGGCCGGGCGCCCCGCGCTCGCCGGGCGGACCCGGAGGTCCGATGGGCCCGGCTTCGCCCGCAGGGCCGCGCGGGCCGAGCGGCCCCGCCTCTCCCTCGGAACCCTTCAGCCCCGGGAGGCCCGGCGGACCCGGGGGACCCGCCGTGCCGGTCGGCCCCGCAGGGCCCGCCGGTCCGATCGAGCCCGCTTCCCCCTGCGGCCCGGGCGCTCCCACGGGGCCGGTATCCCCCGGAGGGCCCGGCGGCCCGGCTGGACCGACGTCACCGCGAGGGCCGGCGGGACCGGGCGCTCCCGCAGGCCCGACCGGGCCCGCAGGGCCGACCGGCCCCGCAGCACCAACCGGCCCCGCAGGACCAACCGGCCCCGCAGGACCAACCGGCCCCGGAGGTCCGGCCGGACCCGGAGGACCGGCAGGTCCGGGCGGGCCGATGCTCGCCGCCGGTCCGGCCGCGCCGGTGTCTCCCGGAGGGCCCGGTGGTCCGGCCGCGCCCGGCGCTCCCGCGAGGCCCTGCTGCCCGCACTCGCCGACGACGGCGCGGCGGTCCTGGCGCTTCGTCCGCAGGGTCACGATGCAGGTGGGCGGATGGTAGACGAGGCGGAACTCGAACCGGCCCTTGCCGTCGGCCCGGGTCGAGAAGCGGTCGTCCAGCACGATGTCCTCATCCGGCTCGTCGATGGAGCCGAGCACCCAGAGTTCGCCGGCCGTGATCTTGGCGGCCAGGATCTGCATCTCGGCGAGAGCCGGGGATGCGGAGCAAGCCGACGCGACCGCCGGCAACAACCATCGCTTGAGCATCACCGCGCCCCCGCCTCGCGATCTCCCGGCGTGGCCGCCAGCTTGAGCGGGTTTGCGGCCCCAGGGAAGCGCGTCCGCACACCCGTCAACAGAGGGCGCCGCCGATCCGGGTTCTCTTTCGGATGACGCGGCCCCGGGCAGCGGGGCGGTCCATGCCCTCAGCTGGGTCCGGCGGCCGCCACATCCTCGATCGAGCGGCCGGAGACGACGGAGAGCGGGCATTCGTCCAGGACGTCCTGCGATCAGGCTCGGCCCGGCGTCACCGCCCAGCTCGTCAGCACGCCGCCGAGTTCGAGCGGGACATCGTCGTGGAGCCGGCGTGCGGCGTGCTTCTGAACGACGAAGGACAGCATGGCGCGGTGCGGGCAGCGATTCATCCGCCTCTTGAGAACCGCCGCGGGGGCGGCTCATGGTCGGCGCAACGGCTGGCCGGCCCCGCGGTTTCCGCCGCGGCGATGGAGGTTCTTAACCACCCCGCCGCCCTCCCGGCGGCGTTAACAGCCCCGGCGCTATCCGATGTTACCGTGGCGGCGATCAGGGAAGGCCGGTGAGATGTCGTCGAGCATTGTCGCAGACACGGATGTCCCGCGCCCGGGCCTCCTCCTGTCCGAGCTTCTCGGCGCGCTCAGTCACGCGCTCGACCTCACCGAGGGGCAGCCGGTCGGGCATTGCGTGCGCGCCACCTGGATCGGCATGCAGATCGGCCGGGAGATGGGCCTGCCGGAACCGCAGCTGTGGGAACTCTACTACACGGTGATGCTCAAGGACCTCGGCTGCTCCAGCAACGCCGCCCGCATCTGCGAACTCTATCTCTCCGACGATCTCGGCTTCAAGCGCGACTTCAAGACCGTGAGCGACAGCCTGCCCCAGGTGCTGGGCTTCGTGTTCTCGCATACCGGGCTGAACGCCGGCTTGGCCGGACGCCTCAAGGCGATCCTCACCATCCTCCAGAACGGCGGGGAGATCGTCGACGACCTGATCCAGACCCGCTGCCAGCGCGGCGCCGAGATCGCCGCGCGGCTGCGCTTCCCGCCCGCGGTCTGCGAGGCCATCCACGCCCTCGACGAGCACTGGAACGGCAAGGGCCGGCCCGACCGGCGCGCCGGGCCGGCCATCCCGCTCTATGCCCGCATCGCCCTGCTGGCGCAGGTCGTGGACGTGTTCCACACCGGCGCCGGGCGCGCGGCGGCCCTCGCCGAGGCTCGCCGCCGCGCCGGGACGTGGTTCGACCCGCACGCGGTCGCCTGCCTGGAGCGCGCGGCCCGCATCCCCGGCTTCTGGGACATGCTCGCCTCCGACGGAATCGCCGATGCGGTCGCGGCCCTGGAGCCGGCCCGGCGCATGATCGTCGTCGACGAGGATTATCTCGACGACATCGCCCGCGCCTTCGCCCAGGTGATCGATGCCAAGAGCCCCTTCACCTCCGGCCATTCCGAGCGGGTGGCGGTCTATGCCGACATGATCGCGGCGCAGCTCGGCTACGGCCCCGAGCGGCGGCGCCGGCTCCGGCGGGCGGCGCTGCTCCACGATATCGGCAAGCTCGGCGTGTCGAACGCCATCCTCGACAAGAACGGCCAGCTCGACGACACGGAGTGGCGCGCCATGCGCAACCACGCCGCCCTGTCCGAGAGCATCCTCGCGCGCGTGGCCGCGTTCCGCGAGATGGCCCGCATCGGCGGCGCCCATCACGAGCGCCTCGACGGCAAGGGCTATCCCCGCGGCCTCTCGGGCGGCGCGATCGCGCCGGAGACGCGGATCGTCTCCGTGGCGGACGTGTTCGATGCGCTCACCGCTCATCGCCCCTACCGGGCCGCGATGCCGGTCCCCAAGGCCCTCGCCGTCATGCGGGCGGAGCTGGGCACGGCCTTCGATCCGGATTGCTTCGCGGCCCTGGAGCAGGCGATCGCGACCCTGGAGGGCGACCTGTCCCGCGCGGCCTGAAGACGAACCGCGCGGCGGGGCCCGGCCGCGCCGGACCCCACCGCTCCCCTTGTCCGCTCCTCCCCTTGTCCGCCCCCCGGGCACCGGTTCCTCACCGGACGGAGGCCGTCTCCTGGATTTCGGCTTCCCGGCTCTCGTCGGCGGTCACCGAAACGGCGTCGCCGTCGCGGCGGATCGCGACCGAGCGGGCCTCGGCGCCCGTCTGCCGGGGCGTCGAGACGGTCACGCCCTGGCCTTCGGCCAGCACCGCCTCGAACCGCAGGGCCGGGGCGGCGGCCCGGGGGGCCAGCGTCACCACCACGTGATAGCCCTTGGGCTCCACGGTATAGTAGGCGACCCCGGCCAGCGGGCCGAGATCGATGCTGGTCGCCCGGGCGGGCTTGACGGCATCGGCCGCGGCCGAGCCGATGAGGGACGAGGCGGCGAGCGCCGCCAGGAGCGTCGTGCGAAGGATCATGATGGGCTGTCTTTCCGGCTGGACGGGACCATTCCGGCCCCGCGTCTGTCGCCCATATGCGGTGCGGCGCAGCATGGATCAAACAGATTGCATCGATAATGGCTATTGATCATATCGATCTTGCCCGGATCGACCTGAACCTGCTGGTCGCCCTCGACGCGCTCCTGTCCGAGCGCAGCGTCACCCGGGCGGCGGCCCGCACCGGGGTCGGGCAATCGGCGATGAGCAGCAGCCTCGCCCGGCTGCGGGCCCTGTTCGGGGACGAGCTGCTGACACGGGCCCCCGAGGGCATGCGCCCGACGCCGCGGGCGCTGGCGCTGGCCGAGCCGGTGCGCACCATGCTGCGGCAGGTGCAGGTCCTGGTGCGGCGCGACGAGGTCTTCGACCCGCGCACCGTGGAGCGCACCTTCACCATCAGCCTGCCGGATTCGACCGAGGTGCTGCTCGGGCCGACGCTCCTCGCCTATCTGCGCGCGGAGGCGCCGGGCATCAGCCTGCTCCTGCGCTCCATCGACCGCGCCCATATCCTGGAGGCGATCGACGCCGACCGGGTCGATCTCGCCGTCGACCTGTCCTTCCGCGGGCAGCTGCACCACAAGCAGAGCCTGCTCTACCGCGACAGCTACGTCTGCCTGTTCAACGCCGCCCTGGTCGGGCTGACGCCGCCGATCTCCCTCGACGACTACCTGCGCTTCCCCCACGTGCTCACGAGCCTGAGGGAGACCGCGCACGGGGTGGTGGACGACGCGCTCGCCAAGCTCGGCCGCCGCCGCATCCTCGCCGTCACCTCGCCGCGCTTCCTCGCGGTGCCCTTCCTGGTGCGCAAGGCGCCGGTTCTCACCACCATGCATGCCCGCCTGGCGCATTTCTTCGCGGATGCGCTCGGCCTCACCGTCAGCCCCGCGCCGGTGGCGCTGGATGACGTCGCCATGTCGATGCTCTGGCACGCTTCCTACGACGACGACCCGGCCCATCGCTGGCTGCGCGCCCTGCTGCGCCGGCTCGCGCACGAATGCGTCGAGCCGCCCGGATCCGCCTGACGCCGTGAGGCGCTCAGGCCGGTGCGCCGTGATCCTCCGGCCGGCGCAGGCGGGAGACCTGTTCGTGCAGCTCGGTCAGGAAGGCCGTGAGGGAGACCTCCGGATCGTCGGATTCGCCCGTCACCGCGGTCAGCCCCCATTGGGCGAGCACCGCCTCCTGGATCGGATCGGCCCGGGACATGAAGACGAAGGAGCGCGGCCGGCTGCGCTCGTAGCCCGATATCTGCCACGTCCGCCACAGCTTGTGCAGCAGGAGCCGGATGTTCATGTCGTTCATGCTGTAGCCGATGAACAGCACGGTCTTGCCGAGCGCGTCCGAGCGGAACTTGATGTCGAGGGGCGAGTCGAATTCCAGCCGATTGAAGTAATCGGTCTCGGTGATGACGAGGGATTGGTCGTCCTCGAAGTCACCGTGGAACTTCACGATCTGCGTCATCCGATCGTTGGTGTGGGCGATGTCGCGGGCATTCGACACCTTCACGTAGGCGAGGCCGTGCGCCTCGTAGGCGGATTCGATGTTGCGGTCGTAGTTCGTCGTGTAGATGAGCGGGAAGTCGAGGCCGATGATGAGTTCGTGCAGCCGCGAGTTGCGGATCGCGCTCTCGGAGATCTTCCAGTTCCGGTCCATCCAGCTGCGCAGCGGGCCGATGCTGCCGGTGGAGATGCGGTAATATTCGGCGAGGGTGTGATAGCTGATGCCGTGCTGCGGCCCGACCTCGTGGCCGAGGCCCAGCTCCTCCGCCATGTGGACGATCAGTTCCCGCCAGGACGGCAGGCCCACCGAGATCGATAATCCGGCACCCGCGAACAGGATTGCACGGCGCTCGTGGATCGCGGTCGCGAGCTGGTTCGTCACGTTCGATGGCAATGGCATGCAGGCTTGGCGTCCCGTCTCCGGCGTCGAGAGATCCGGTGTGACCAACAATGACGATACGCCGCTGTTCCCGTGCACTGACGTCTCTGCTGATGCGAATCGATGCAATGCAGATGAATATTGTCGATGCCCGGATCTCCTTTGAGGCGTGACTGGACCGCGCGGCCCCGTCTCAGGCGAGCGGCCAGACGAGGAGGATCAGCGGCACGCCCGCGACGAGGACGAGGAGCGAGAGGGGCGCGCCAAGGCGCGCGTAGTCGCCGAAACGGTAGCCGCCCGGGCCCATCACCAGGGTGTTGCACTGATGGCCGATCGGGGTGAGGAAGTCGCAGGCCGCGCCGATCGCCACCGCCATCAGGAAGGCGTCGGGCCGGTAGCCGAGCGTCCGGGCGAAGCTCGCGGCGAGGGGCGCCATCACCAGCACGGTGGCGGCGTTGTTCAGGAAGGGCGTCACAGCCATGGTGGCGACCATGATCAGCGCCACGGCGCCCCAGCCGGGCAGCAGCACCCCGGCCTCCGACAGCCATCCGGCCAGGAGGTCGGTGGTGCCGGTGCGGCGCAGGGCGTCGCTCACCGGGATCAGGGCGGCGAGCATCACGAGGATCGGCCATTCCACCGCCTCGTAGGCTTCCCGGGCCGGCAGGGTGCGGAACACCACCATGCCGAGGGCGGCGGCGAAGAAGGCCACCGCCACCGGCACGAGGCCGGTCGCCACCGCGGCGATGGTCGCGGCGAGGATCGCCACGGTGATCCAGCCCCGCCGCACGCTCCCGAGGGGCAGGGCGCGCGAGGCGAGGGGCAGCGCCCCGAGGTCGCGCAGCCGCGCGGGCAGGCCGGCCTCGCGGCCCTGCAGCACGATGACGTCGCCCGCCCGCAGCCGGATGTCGCGCAGGCGCTCGGTGAAGCGCTTGCCCGCCCGGCTCACCGCCAGGAGCGTCACCTCGAAGCGCGCGTGCAGGGCGAGGCCGCCGGCCGTCTGGCCGACCAGGAGCGAGGTCGGCCCGATCACCGCCTCCACGGTGCCGACCTCGTCCTCGGCCCCGTCCCCGGTCCGCGGCCGGCGGTCCTCCCCGTCGAGGAGCAGGCCCGCGGCGCCGACGAGGCGGTCGAGGGAGGCGGGGTCGCCGCGCAGGATCAGGCGGTCCCGGGGCTGCAGCACGGCGTCGGGCAGCGGCGCCATGCGCCGGGTCTTCTCGCGCACCAGCCCGGTCACGCTCACCTCGGATCCGGCCTCCGCGCGGAGGTCGGCCAGGGTGCGGCCCACCAGGGCGGAATCCGCGGGGATGCGCGCCTCGGTGGCGTAGTCGGTGATCGCCACCGCCGCGTCGAGCCCGGCCGTGCCGCGGCGGTCGCGGGGCAGGAGCCGGTAGCCCACGCCGAGGAAGGCGACGCCCGCCACCGCGAGGCCGAGCCCCACCGGCGCGAAATCGAACATGCGGAAGGGCTCGCCGGTGAGTTCGCCCCGCAGCCGCGCCACGATGATGTTGGGCGAGGTGCCGATCTCGGTCACGAGGCCGCCGAGCAGGGCCCCGAAGGCCATCGGCATCAGGAACAGCGAGGGCGAGCGGTCGCCCTTGCGGGCGAGCTGGTAGGCGATCGGCAGCATCATGGCGAGCGCGCCGATGTTCTTGATGAAGGCGGAGAGCACCGCGACGATGGTGACGAGGACGACCACCTGCGCCTGGGCGCTGCGCAGGCGGGGCGCCAGCGGCCGCAGCACGGCCTCGATCACCCCCGAGCGGGCGATGGCGGCGCTGACGACGAGGGCGCTCGCCACGACGATCACGATGTCGTCCGAGAAGCCGCCGAAGGCCTCCTTGGCCGGCACCAGCCCGAGCGCGAGGCCGGCGACGAGGGCGAGGCCCGCCACCACGTCGTAGCGCAGCCGCCCCCACAGGAAGAGCGCCATGGTGGCGCCGATGAGCGAGACGGCGAGGATCTGGTCGAGCGTCATGGCGCGGAGAACATCAGGCACGGGCCCGGTGTTCCTGCGCCGTTGTGCACAGGCCGCGGCGAACCGCACCGGTTCGCGGGGCGTTGTCCGCGCCCGGTGTGAGGCCAGACGTGGTGGGGTATGGCGAAGCGCAAGCAACGTGTCGCGGCCGAGCGGCCCCCTGCGGAGATCGTCGCCCCGGCGGTTCCCCCGGGCGCGCTCGCGGTCGCCCTCCTCGGGCTCGCTGAGTCGGCGGCGCCCCTGGTCCTCCTCGCCCGCGACGTCCGGCGGCTCGACGAGATCGCCGCGATCCTGCGCGCCCTCGACCCCGGGCGCCGGGTGGCGGTCTATCCGGAATGGGACTGCCTGCCGGGCGACCGCACCTCGCCGTCCCGCGGCACCATGGGCGCGCGGGCCGGCGTGCTGCGCTGGCTGACCGACGCGAACAACCGGCCGGACATCGTCCTCACCACGGCCCCGGCCCTGATCCAGCGGGTGCCGCCGCCCGGGACCTGGGCCGACGCGCGCGTCGCCCTGCGGGTCGGCGACCGGTTCGAGGCCGAGAGCCTCACCGCCGCGCTCACCCGCCTCGGCTACATCCTGGACGAGCGGGTCGACGAGCCGGGCGAGATCGCGGTGCGCGGGCGGACCCTGGAGGTCTTCCCGGCCGCCGCGCCGCGGCCCTGCCGCATCGAGCACGCGGACGGGCGCATCACCGCGATCCGCTCCTACGATCCGGTCACCCAGCGCTCGGTCACCGATGCCGAGGAGCTGCTCATCGATCCGGCCACCGAGCTGATCCTCGGCGCGGACGCGCCCGAGCCCCTGCGGCCCTTCACGGGCCAGGAGCACCGGCTGCCCCGGTTCTATCCCCGCCTCGCGACCCTCCTCGACTCCCTGCCCGGGGCGCGGCTCGTGATCGAGGCCGGCGCGGAGGGGCGCGCCGCGGCCTTCTTCGAGCAGGTGGCGGAGGGGCGCGCCGCCGGGGAGGCGCATCCCGCGGATGCCCGCCTCCATCTCACGCCCGAGGAGTGGGAGGCCCTCCTCGCGCGCCACCGCTTCGCCGCCGCCGAGACGGTGGCGGATGGGGCGGTGCCGGCCTTCGCCCGCGAGCGGCACCCGGCCGCCGCCTTCGGCCGGTTCCTGACGGCCCGCAAGCAGGCGGGGGACCGCATCCTGCTCACCGGCCCGCGCGGCCCCCTGCGCCGGCTCGCCGCCGAGGCCGTGTCGCGGCTCGGGCACAAGCTCCGGCGGGCGCAGAGCTTCGCCTCCATCCGCGCGGCGGAGCCCGGGCAGGTGGCGGTGCTGGAGGCGCCGATCGCCGCCGGCTTCCGGGTGCCGGAGGCGGGCGTCACCGTGGTGGCGGCCGCGGATCTCCTCGGCCTGCGGGCGGCGCCCGCCCTGGGCGACCCGGCCGTGCTGCCCTTCGGCGAGGTCGACCTGCATCGCGGCGACGTCGCGATCCACGAGGATCACGGCCTCTGCGTCTTCGAGGGGCTGGAGCCGCTCGAATCCGGCGGCGCGGCCGGGGAGGCGGCGCGGCTGCGCTTCGCCGACGACGGCGTGCTCCTCGTCCCCGTGACGCAGGCCGACCGGATCTGGCGCTACGGCGCAGCCGCCGAGGCCGTGACTCTCGACCGGCTCGACGGCGGCACCTGGGAGAAGCGGCGGGCGGCGGTCGCGCTCTCGGTCGCCGCCACGGCCCGGCGCATGCTCGACCTCGCCGAGGCGCGCCGCACCGCGACGGCCGCGTGCCTCGTGCCCCCCGGCCGGCAGATGGAGCGCTTCTGCGCCGGGTTCGGCTTCTCGCTCACCCCCGATCAGGCGGCGGCGATCGATGCGGTGCTCGACGACCTCGCCGCTGGCCGGCCGATGGACCGCCTCGTCTGCGGCGATGTCGGCTTCGGCAAGACCGAGGTGGCGCTGCGGGCGGCGGCGGCGGCCTTGTTCGCCGGCAAGCAGGTGGCGCTCGCCGCGCCCACCACCGTGCTGGTGCGCCAGCACGTCGAGACCTTCAGGCGCCGCTTCAAGCGCTTCGGCATCGTGCCGGCGCAGCTCTCGCGGCTGACGCCGCCGGCCGAGGCCAAGCGCGTGAAGGCGGGCCTCGCCGACGGCTCGGTGCGGCTCGTCATCGGCACCCACGCGCTCGCCGGCCGCGGGGTGCGCCTGCCCGAACTCGGGCTCGTGATCATCGACGAGGAGCAGCGCTTCGGCGCCGCCCAGAAGGAGCGGCTGCGCGGGGCGGCGGCCGGCGCCCACGTGCTCACCCTCACCGCCACCCCGATCCCCCGCACCCTGCAGACGGCGCTGGTCGGCCTGCAGGACCTCAGCGTGATCGCGACGCCGCCGGTGGTGCGCCAGCCGATCCGCACCGTGATCGCGCCCTTCGCGCCCGACACGGTGCGGGCGGCGCTGATGCGCGAGCACCGCCGCGGCGGCCAGAGCTTCGTCGTCTGTCCGCGCATCGCCGACATCGCGCCGATGGCCGCGCGGCTCGCCGCCATCGTGCCCGAGCTGACCGTCGCGGTGGCGCATGGCGAGCTGCCGCCCGAGCGGATGGACGACGCCATGGTGCGCTTCGCGGGCGGGGAGGGGGACGTGCTGCTCGCCACCAACATCATCGAGAGCGGCCTCGACGTGCCGCGCGCCAACACCATGCTGGTCTGGCACCCGGAGCGGTTCGGCCTCGCGCAGCTGCACCAGCTGCGCGGGCGGGTCGGCCGCGGGCAGCGGCGGGCGGCGGCCTATCTGCTCACCGATCCGGAGACGCCGCTGCCGGCCGCGAGCGAGAAGCGCCTGCGCACCCTGGCGGCCCTCGACCGGCTCGGCGCCGGCTTCGCGCTGAGCGCCCGCGATCTCGACCTGCGCGGGGCGGGCGACCTCTTCGGCGAGGATCAGGCCGGGCACGTCAAGCTGATCGGGCTCGGGCTCTACCGCGACCTCCTGGAGCGGGCGCTGCGGGCCGCCCGGGGCGAGCCCGACGAGCCGCCGCCGCCCGAGATCCGGCTCGGGCTCGCGGGCCGCATCCCGGAGGCCTATCTGCCCGAGCCGGAGCTGCGCTTCGGCCTCTGCGCGCGGATCGCGCGGCTGCGGAGCGCGGAGGAGGCGGGCGCCCTGCGCGACGAGATCAAGGACCGCTTCGGCCCGCTGCCGCCCGAGGTGGATACCCTGCTGACGCTGGCGCGGCTGCGGGCGACCTGCCGGGATCTCGGCATCGTGCATCTCAGCGCCGGCCCGCAGGGGCTCGCCGCGGATTTCGCCCCCGGCCGGGTGGAGGCGGTGGCGCGGGCGGTGGAGGGCGTGACCCGCCGCGGCGACCGGCTGGTGCTCAGCCGCCCCTGCGCCGATCCGGCCGCCTGCGGGCGGCTCGCTTTGCGGTTCCTGCGGGCGCTGGAGGCGGCGCAGGAGTGGGGCGAATGAGCACCAGCCGCGCCTGACCCCCGGGTTCACGGCGCAACCCGGCGTGACGATGCGGGTTTGGTACGAGGGTATTGAGCCGCCCCGCGGTATCTCGCCATGCGGGATCCCGGATCTCCGTCCGCTGGCGCTTCGGTCGTCCGGGACAGGGGTGGGTGATCGGAGAGGGCAGGGTGTTCACCCGCCCCGCATCATCACGTCCCCCCGCACGCAGGTGCCGTGCACGCCGAGATCCCGGTCGAGCATCACCAGATCCGCCGCGAAGCCGGGCGCGATGCGGCCGATGCGGTCGTCAAGCCCGAGCCAGCGGGCGGGCGTCAGCGCGGCCATGGTGAGCGCCTCCGCCAGGGAGGCGCCGCCGCGCGAGGCCATGTGGCGCACCGCACCGGCCATGGTGAGCGCCGAGCCCGCCAGCGTCCCGTCCGGGCCCGTGAGCCGGTCGCCCCGGCGCGTGATCGCGCGGCCGAACAGCGTGAAGGTCGCGTTGCCGGCCGGATCGCCGACCGGCGCCATCGCGTCGGTGACGAGCATCAGCCGGTCCGGTCCCAGAAGCCTGCGGGCGATGCCGAGCGCCGTGTCGCCGACATGGTGTCCGTCCGCGATGATGCCGGCGAAGACCCGCGGATCGCCGAGCGCCACCCCGACCGCGCCCTCCTCGCGGGCCGTGAGCTGCGACATGGCGTTGAACAGGTGGGTGGCGCCGCTCAGCCCCTCGTCGAGGGCGGCCCGGAAGGCGCTGCCGTCATCCGCCGTGTGGCCGGCGCTGACCCTGGCGCCGCGGGCGACCAGCGCCGCCACGGTGCCGGGCGGCGCGACCTCGGGGGCGAGGGTCACCAGCGTGACGCCCCGGTCGCCGAGGCCGGTGAGCAGCGCGACGTCGCCCTCAGTGAAGACCGCGAGCCGGGCCGGGTCGTGAATGCCCGGCCGGCGCGGGCTGAGGAACGGCCCTTCGAGATGGATGCCGAGGATGCCGGGCACGCCCTGCGCGATCGCCTCCGCCACCGCCGCGACCGCCGCGCGGATCACCGGGCGATGGTCGCTGATCAGGGTCGGCAGCAGGGCGGTGGTGCCGCCGCTCCGGTGCGCCGCGGCGATCCGGGCGATGGCGGCCGGGCTCGGATCGTCGTTGAGGAGCACCCCGCCGCCGCCATTGACCTGGAGATCGACGAAGCCCGGCGCGAGGATCGCCCCCGGCGGCAGGCGCAGGAGCGGGAGGCCGGGGGGCGGCGCCTCGGCGAGGTCGGCGATCCGGCCGCCGCGCAGCACCACGGCACGCGCGCCGAGGAAGCGCTCGCCGTCGAACACCCGCTCGGCGGTGATGACCCGATCGGGGCTGTCGCTCACAGCGTCTCCGTGACCTTGGTGAGACCGGGGGGCGCATCCGGGTCGAAGCCCCGGCGGCGCGCCTCCGCCTCGATCGCCCGGTAGGCCGGCACCAGCATCAGGATCGGGTCGCAGGCGGGATGCCCGTCTCCGAGCCAGGGCAGGGAGCCGGCCGGTCCCCCGCAAGCCTGCACCGGCACCCGGTCGCCGCGCAACTCCCGCACGAGGTCGTCGACGCCGCGGGCCAAGGGATCGGCCTGCCGCAGGGCGAGCACGGGGGTGTGGCGTGAGAGGGCGGCACGCGGCCCGTGCCGCAGCTCCGCCGCGCTGTAGCCGAGGGCGGGCAGGCGCAGGGTCTCGGAGAGCTTGAGGGCGATCTCGCGCACCGGCCCGAGCCCGTGGCCGCGCCCGGTGACGAAGGCGGCGCTCGCCTCCGCCGCGAGATCCGCGCCCCAGGCCGACCAGTCGAGGGTGAGCGCCGCCCCGAGCCGGTCCGGGAGGGCGGCGAGGCCCTGGGCGAGGGCGCGGTCCTCCGCCCAGGCCGCCACCACCGCGGCCCCGGCCACGAGCGAGGTCACCACCGTCTTCGTCGCCGCCACGGCGCGCTCCGGCCCCGCTTCGAGCGGCAGCACGAGGTTCGCCGCCTCGGCGACGGGCGAGCCCGCGTCGTTGACGAGGGCGAGGGTGAGGGCGCCGCCCTCGCGGGCGGCCTGGGTGGCCGCGACGAGATCCGGGGAGCGGCCCGATTGCGAGATCACCACGAACAGGGCGCCCTCGACCTGGGGCGGGCGCCCGTAGCCGGTGATCACCGAGGGCGCCGCCGCCGAGACCGCGAGCCCGAGCCGGGTCTCGATGAGGTAGCGCAGATGCACCCCCGCATGGCCCGAACTGCCCCGGCCGCACACCACCACGAAGGGGAAGCGCCGCCGCGCCAGCGCGGTGCCGATCCGGGCGGCCTCGCCGGCCGGCGCGCAGAGAGGCGCGGCGACGGTCGGGATCTCGGTGATCTCCGCCGCCATCAGGCTCGTCGGGCGGGTCATCGGGCCGCCTCCGCGGCGAGCGCGCGGCGCAGGCTGCCCCCGTGGCGCGCCAGCGCCTGCTCGGCCGCGTCGCGGCTCGCGCCGCAGCCGAGCAGCACCGCGAGCTTGATGTCGCCGCCCGATTCCGCCAGCGCCCGGGCGGCGGCCTCGGGGTCGCAGCCGGCGAGTTCGGCCACCATGGCGACGCCGCGGGCGCGCAGCTTGCGGTTCGTCGCCCGCATCGCGACCATGCGGCCCCGGTAGACCCGGCCGAGCCGCACCATGATCAGCGTGGAGAGGAGGTTGAGGACGGCCTTCTGGGCCGTGCCCGCCTTGAGCCGGGTCGAGCCGGCCACCGCCTCCTCGCCCGTCGCCACCAGGATCGGATGATCGCAGGTCTGGAGCACGGGCGTGCCGGGATTGTTGGCGATGCCGATCGTCACGGCCCCGCGCCCCCGGGCGGCCCGCAGGGCGGAGACGGTGAACGGGGTGGTGCCGCTCGCCGAGAGGCCGATCACCACGTCCGCGGGGCCGATGCCGGCCCCCGCGATCCAGGCCGCCCCGTCGGCGGTGGAATCCTCGGCATCCTCCACCGCCTGCAGGAGGGCGCCGTGCCCCCCCGCGATGGCGAAGCCGAGCCGCTCGTCCGGCCAGTCGAAGGTCGGGGGCAGCTCGGCCCCGTCCTGAACGCCGATGCGCCCCGAGGTGCCCGCGCCCGCATAGACGATGCGCCCGTCCCGGCGCAGGGCCGCCTCCGCCGCCTCCGCCGCCGCCGCGAGCGCCGGCAGGGCCGGCCCCACCGCCGCCACGGCGGCGAGCTGCCCTTCCCAGAGGGCCTTCAGAACGTCGAGGCTCTCCCAGGCATCGAGGTCGACGTAGCGGGGGCTGGCTCCCTCAGTGCTCATCCGGTCCCGGTTCCCTGAGACGCCGCGCCCGGGCGCGGCCCGCGGCTCTGCTGTCCTGTCTCTAACGGAGGCCGCCGCGCAAGGATCCCGGAGGAATCCGGCTGCGGCGACCCGGGCCGCGGGCTGCGCGACCGCCTGACCGAACGGATGGACAGTTCCACGGACGCGCGTACGATCGCGCACTCACCGGATGACCCAAGGTGCGCACAGATGCCCCCATCCGGTGGAGGAACCTTCCTGAAGAAACGGCCGGTTAAGGCCGCAGGGGTTCGGTTCCGGTTGCAGGGAGAGACACCCGATGGGCGCGCTGATCACGCCGGATGAACTGCCCCGGTGGGTTCCCGGGGATTTGACCCTGGACAGTACGGACCGACGCTGGGAGAGCATCCGCCTCCGCGGCTACCGCTATGCGCCGTCGGACGTGCCGGTGCCGGCGCTGAAGGACTACATGCTCGTCATCTACAGGGAGGGCGCCACGCCGATGTACCGTCGCTGCAACGGGGACTGGCGCAGCGAGCAGGTGCGGCCCGGCAGCATCTCCCTCCTCACCCACGCGGCCCCCTCCCACTGGCGCTGGAGCGAGGCCATCGAGGTGGTGCATCTCTACCTCTCGCCCGCGGCGGTGGCGGCGACCGCGGCGGAGATCTACGAGCGCGCGGTGCACGGTGTGGACCTGCGCGACGTGCTGCGCGCCGACGATTCCGTCCTCGCCGGCATCGTCACCTGCCTCGTGCAGGAGGCCCGGCAGGATGGACCCGGCAGCCGGCTCTACGTGGAATCCCTGACGACCTTCGCCTGCACGCACATCCTGCGCCATTATGCCGACGTGCGCTTTCCCGAGGCGAAGCCGCGCGGCGGCCTCTCGCCCGGACAGCGCCGGCTAGTGGCGGACTACGTGGACGAGAATCTCGACCGCTCCCTGTCGCTCGCCGACCTCGCCGGGGTGGCGGGGCTCAGCCTGTTCCACTTCACGCGGGCCTTCCGGTGCGCGTTCGGTTGCCCGCCCCACGTCTACGTGGTGCAGCGGCGCCTCGCCTCCGCCAAGCGGCTGCTGGCGCGGCCCGGGATCCCGCTCAAGGTCGTCGCCGCGCAATGCGGCTTCGCGGATCAGAGCCACATGACGCGCTTGTTCCGGCGCCTTCTCGGCGTGACGCCGGCCGAGTACCGCCGGCAGGCGGTCGGCTGACCGCGCGGGGCGCCCGGGCCCGGCCCGCAGCCAGTCCGGACACCACGAGGCCCGCTTCCGTTCGAGATCTCCGGCCCGGATACCCGCAAGGTCTCCGCCTCGGCCGCGCCCCGGTCGGCGGCCGCAACGAGACGGAGAGGAGGCGCATGGGACGCCTCTCGGGCAAGGCCGCGCGCCATCCGCCCGGCCGGCCTGTTCGCAGGCTGACGGCAGTCCCTATAACCATCGGGAGTCTCTATAATCATCAACAGAACACCGCATCCTCGGAGAGGAAACAGATGGCCAATGCCATGATGTCCGGAACCGCGGCCGACGGCTCGGCCGGAACGCTGAAGCTGGATGCGGTCGTGATCGGCGCGGGCGTCGCCGGCCTCTACCAGCTCCATCAGCTGCGCAAGCAGGGCCTCTCCGTCAGGGCGTTCGACTCTGCTGCCGACGTCGGCGGAACCTGGTATTGGAACCGCTACCCCGGCGCACGCTTCGATTCGGAAGCCTATATCTACCAGTATCTGTTCTCCGATGAACTCTACAAGGGCTGGAGCTGGAGCGAGAAATTTCCGGGCCAACCGGAAATCGAGCGCTGGATGCACTACGTCGCCGATCGGCTCGATCTGCGCAGGGACATCCAGTTCGAGACCACGATCGAGCGCGCGCAGTTCGACGAGACGGCCGGGCGCTGGCGGATCGCCACCGGCCGGGGGCAGGAGATCGACGCTCAGTTCCTGATCACCTGCTGCGGGATGCTGTCGGCGCCCCTGACCTCCGTGTTCCCGGGGCAGGAGAGTTTCGCGGGGCCGCTCTTCCACACCGCGCGCTGGCCGAAGGAGCCCGTCGACCTCGCGGGCAGGCGGGTCGGCGTGGTGGGGATCGGCGCCACCGGCATCCAGGTGATCCAGACCATCGCCGAGGCGGTCGGCCACCTCACGGTCTTCGCCCGCACGCCGCAATACGTGCTGCCGATGAAGAACCTCCGCTACACGCCGTCCGACCAGGAGAGCTACAAGGCCAAGTTCCCCTGGCTGGCGGAGCGCCTGCCGCGGACGTTCAGCGGCTTCGCGTACGACTTCGAGAACGGGGCCTGGGCCGAGCGCATGCCGGAGGAGCGGCGCGCCATCCTGGAGGAGATCTGGGAGGACGGCTCGCTGAAGCTCTGGCTGGCCTCCTTCGCCGAGATCTTCTTCGACGAGGCGGCGAGCGCCGAGATCTCGGATTTCGTGCGCGAGACGATGCGCGCGCGGCTGAAGGATCCGCGCCTGTGCGAGATCCTGATCCCCGCCGATTACGGCTTCGGCACCCGCCGCGTGCCGCTGGAGGTGAACTTCCTGGAGGTCTTCCACCGGCCGAACGTCTCGCTGGTCGGCGTCCGGGACAATCCGATCGTCCGCATCACGCCGGCCGGAATCCGGCTCGCGGATGGGACGGAGCACCCCCTCGACATCCTCATCCTCGCCACCGGCTTCGACGCGGGCACCGGCGCCCTGACGCGGATCGACATCCGCGGCCGGGACGGGCGCAGCCTGACCGAGGAGTGGGGCCGCGACATCCGCACCGCCATGGGGCTCCAGGTCCACGGCTATCCCAACCTGTTCATGACCGCGGCGCCCCTCGCCCCCTCCGCCGCCCTGTGCAACATGACGACCTGCCTCCAGCAGCAGACGGAATGGATCAGCGACTGCATCGCCCACCTGCGCGGGCGCGGTCTGAGAGTCATCGAGGCCACGCGCGACGGTCAGGACGAATGGGTCGCCCATCACGATGCCCTGGCCAACGCCACGCTCGTGGCGAAGACCGATTCCTGGTACATGGGATCGAACGTTGCGGGTAAGCCGCGACGGCTCCTGTCCTATATCGGCGGCGTCGGAACCTATCGGCAGAAATGCGAGGAGGTCGCCGCCCGAGGCTATCCCGGCTTCACGATGCGCTGACGGCCGCGCCCACCCCGAAGGGCCGGCGGATGCCGCCATGCCCTCGCGTCACTGAGGAGGACAGGATGACGGAGGATTTCACCGCGGCGGCCGACGCGATCCTGCAGGAGGCCGTCTCGTCGGATCCGGGCGTGGCCGGGGTCGTCGCGATGGCGACGGACCGCCACCGGACGTTCTACGAGGGCGCCGCCGGCCGGCGCCGGATCGACCGCGACGCGGCGATGACGCCCGACACGGTCTTCGCGATCTTCTCGACCACCAAGGCGATCACCGGCACCGCGGCCCTGCAGCTGGTCGAGGAGGGCCGGCTCGACCTCGACGCCCCCGCCCGGACCTATCTGCCCGAGATCGGCCGCCTTCAGGTCATCGAGGGGTTCGGCGAGGATGGCGCGCCGCGGCTGCGCGCACCGCGGCGCGCGATCACCACCCGCATGCTGCTGCTTCACACCGCGGGCCTCGGCTACGACATCTTCAATCCGACCTACCGGCGCCTGGCCGAGGAGAGGGGGCAGCCCAGCATCATCACCGGCTCCCGGGCGGCGCTGGCGACGCCGCTCCTGTTCGATCCGGGGGAGCGCTGGGAGTACGGCAGCAATCTCGACTGGTGCGGGCAGGTGATCGAGGCGATCACCGGGCGCCGGCTCGGCGCGGTGGTCCGGGACCGGATCTTCGAGCCGCTCGGCATGGCGGACACGGCCTTCTCGCTGTCCGGCCCGATGCGGGAGCGGCTCGCGGGGATGCACGCACGGGGCGCCGACGGCACCCTGACGCCGATGGCGTTCGAGCTGCCGGCCGATCCCGAGGTGGAGATGGGCGGTCACGGCCTCTACGGCACGGTGGGCGACTACATGCGGTTCATCCGCATGTGGCTGAACGACGGGAAGGGGGAGCACGGACGCGTGCTCGAGCCCGAAACCGTCCGCATGGCGGCCCGGAACCATCTCGACGGGCAGCGGGTGACGATGCTGCCCGGCGTGATCCCCGCCCTGTCCAACGACGCCGAGTTCTTCCCCGGCCTCCCCAAATCCTGGGGGCTGAGCTTCATGATCAACGACGCCGAGGCGCCGACCGGACGCCCGGCCGGGGCGCTCGGCTGGGCCGGGCTGGCGAACCTGTTCTACTGGATCGATCGGGAGAACGGACTCGGCGGCTTCTGGGCCACGCAGATCCTGCCCTTCGGCGATGCGGCCTCCCTCGACGGCGATCTCGCGTTCGAAACCGCCCTCTACCGCAGCCTGCGGCAGCGCCAAGCCGCCTGACGGGCGTCCGGCAGGCGTCCCGATGCCGTGGCGCAACCCGCATCGCCGGCGATCCGGGCGGAGTGGCGCGGGGGCGTGATGCAGCCCGTGGGAGCCCGGCCGGCGGTGCGGGACCGCCGGCCGGCGCAGGCCCTCAGCTCAGGGCGGTGAGGTCCTGAAACCAGTGCTGGGCCTGGGTGTAGCCCTTCACCTTGGCCGAGAGGGCGTGCGGGTTGGTGTCGTGCACCACCCAGACCTGCACCGCGTCGTCCACCACGATCTCGTGAACGCGGGCGAGCAGGCGGTCCTGCTCGGCGGGGTCGAAGCTCGCCTGGATCTTGTCGCAGAGCGCATCCACCTCCGGGTTCCGGTAGTGGCTCCAGTTCACGCCGGTCGGGGCGATCTGCTTCGAACTGTAGAAGCGCAGGATCGCGTAGAGCGGGTCCGAGGTGACGTAGGCGATGTTGCTGCCCGTGACGCCCTTGAGCGACGGGTCGGCCGCGCCCTGGCGCCATGCTGTGTAGGCCACCTCCAGCTCCACCGGCTGGAACTCCACCGCGATGCCGACCTCGGCCCAACTCTGCTGCACGAACTCGTTGATCGGCAGCGACAGCATCTGGCCCGAGCCGCCGGTCGGGATGATGAACTTGGTGCGCACGGGATTCCGGGCCGAGTAGCCCGCCTCCTGCACCAGCTTGCGGGCCGCGTCGATGTCGGTGCCGATCTTGAAGCTCGGCTTGCCGAACCAGGGGCTCGACGGCTGCACCTGCCCCACCGCCGGGGTGGCGAGGCCGCCCATGAGCTCGACCACGCCGTCGCGGTCGATGGCGAGGTTCGCCGCCCTGCGCAGGCGCAGGTCCCGCCACGGGCTGCCCTCCAGCATCGACAGGTGATAATTCCAGACATGCGGCGTGTCGTTGCCGGTGACCCGCATGCCCGCCGCCTTGAGGCGCGGCACCGCGTCGGAGGCGGGCGTCTCGATGAGGTCGACCTCGCCGCTGAGCAGCGCGTTGGTGCGGGCGAGGCTGTCGGGGATGCAGGTGAGCGTCAGCTTGGCGAGCTTCGGCATCCGCTTCGGGTTCCAGTAGCCCGCGTTCGGCACCAGTTCGAGCCGCACCCGGGGCACGAGCTGGCCGATGCGGTAGGGGCCGGTGCCCGAGGGCTGGAAGGCGAACTTGGTCCAGTCGCGGCCCACCGCCTCGTACTGCGCGGGCGAGGAGATCAGGAACCACAGCATCTGGTAGGGGAAGAGCGCGTCGACCGCCTTGGTGGTGACCTGCACGGTCATGGCGTCGAGCTTCCTGTAGGACGCGACCGAGGGCAGGCGCGGGCGCACCTGCGAGGCCTGCCGCTGGTCGTAATGCGCGGCCTTGTCGTTCAGCACCTTGTCGAAGTTCCAGATCACCGCATCCGCGTCGAAGGCGGAGCCGTCGTGGAACCTCACGCCGTCGCGCAGCCGGAAGATCCAGTTCCTGCGGTCGGCGGGATCGCTCTCCCAGGCCGTGGCGAGGCCCGGGATCAGCTTGCCGGGCCGGTCGGCGACGTCGAGTTCCCAGGCGACCAGCGGGTCGTAGAGGGTGAGCCCGGTGAACTGGTAGCCGCCCGCGCCCCGGTCCGGCTGGCCGGTGGTGAGCGGCAGGTCGAACATCGAGATGCCGTAGGTCAGGCTGCCGGAGGGCGCGCCTGCCGCGCCCGGGCCCGCGGCGAGCACGGATCCGGTCGGTCCCATCGCGGCGAGCGCCGCGGCACCGGCCACGAACTGGCGGCGGGACAGGGAGAACTGACTCATCGAAGACCCCGAGTGACGCGGCCTTGACCGGCCGCCGTGATTGGCGTCCGGCCCTCTGCAAGTTGTATGCAACATGCCAAAGGGCGGCCTGCGGCGGGGCGACGCTGTCGTTCCCACGCCGATGCAGAGGGGGGGACGGCAGGATCAAGGTCCAGCCTGGATCGCCCGGCCCGATCGCATAAAGACATCTTTATATCTTTGATTGCCTGTCCCGCCGCCCCCTGCTATAGGCCCGCCCGAGCAGCCGCCAGGGAGCATCAGGATGCCGAGCACGCAGGACTACATCGTCAAGGACATCGGGCTGGCCGATTTCGGCCGCAAGGAAATCGCGATCGCCGAGACCGAGATGCCCGGCCTGATGGCCGTGCGCGAGGAATACGCCGCGCGCCAGCCCCTCAAGGGCGCCAAGATCGCCGGCTCGCTGCACATGACGATCCAGACCGCGGTGCTGATCGAGACGCTGAAGGCGCTCGGCGCCGACCTGCGCTGGGTGTCCTGCAACATCTACTCGACCCAGGACCACGCCGCCGCCGCCATCGCGGCCGCCGGCATCCCGGTCTTCGCCGTGAAGGGCGAGACCCTCACCGAGTACTGGGACTACACCGCCAAGCTGTTCGAGTGGCATGACGGCGGCATGCCGAACATGATCCTCGACGACGGCGGCGACGCGACGATGTTCGTGCATGCCGGCCTGCGCGCCGAGCGCGGCGACACCGCCTTCCTCGACGCGCCGGGCTCCGAGGAGGAGGAGATCTTCTTCGCGCTCGTCAAGCGCACGCTGAAGGAGAAGCCGAAGGGCTGGTTCGCCGGCCTCGCCGAGTCGATCAAGGGCGTCTCCGAGGAGACGACCACGGGCGTGCACCGCCTCTACATCCTCGCCAAGGAGGGCAAGCTGCTCTTCCCGGCGATCAACGTGAACGACTCGGTCACGAAGTCGAAGTTCGACAACCTCTACGGCTGCCGCGAATCCCTGGTCGACGGCATCCGCCGCGGCACCGACGTGATGATGGCCGGCAAGGTCGCCATGGTCGCGGGCTTCGGCGACGTCGGCAAGGGCTCGGCCGCGTCCCTGCGCAACGCGGGCTGCCGGGTGCTGGTTTCCGAGGTCGACCCGATCTGCGCGCTCCAGGCCGCCATGGAGGGCTACGAGGTCACCACCATGGAGGACGCGGCGCCGCGCGCCGACATCTTCGTGACCGCCACCGGCAACAAGGACGTCATCACCCTCGACCACATGCGGGCGATGAAGGACCGGGCCATCGTCTGCAACATCGGCCACTTCGACAACGAGATCCAGGTCGCGGGTCTCAAGAACCTGAAGTGGCAGAACATCAAGCCGCAGGTGGACGAGATCGAGTTCGCCGACGGCCACCGCATCATCCTCCTGTCGGAGGGCCGCCTCGTGAACCTCGGCAACGCGATGGGGCACCCCTCCTTCGTGATGTCGGCCTCCTTCACCAACCAGACGCTCGCCCAGATCGAGCTCTGGACCAACCAGGGCAAGTACGACCGGCAGGTCTACACCTTGCCCAAGGCCCTCGACGAGAAGGTCGCGGCCCTGCACCTGGAGAAGATCGGCGTGAAGCTCACCAAGCTGCGCCCCGACCAGGCCGCCTATATCGGCGTGAGCGAGCAGGGGCCGTTCAAGCCCGACCACTACCGCTACTGATCCCGCGCCGCCCGGCACGCGCCGGGCGGACCGGATTGCGGACGCGCCAGCAGCGAGCCCGGCCCCACGGCCGGGCTCGTCGCGTGTCCATGCCTTTGTTCCACCCCTGTTCCGCCGCAGGTGTGGCATTTCTGTGCCCGGTCGCGAGGGACGCGCCGGGCGGCCGGAATGCCCCCGCGATTTCGCTTCCGGCCGGATTCGGGACCGCGCTACAGTCGTGGTGATTCTGGTTGGGAGACCCCGCGGCGGGGTCGGGGACACGGGGCGCCGCGGCGCGGTGCATCCCCGCGGGAACGGGACGGATTATGGGGGTAGGACGGACGCTGCGCCGCCGGCCGTCGGCCGGCGCGGTCGCGGGCGCATGGGCGGTTTCGGCCGCGGTCTCGATGGTGCCGGGGGCGGCTTTCGCGGCGCAGGCCCTCGTGCCCGCCACGGGCGCGTTCGCGCACAACGCGATGGCGCTCGCGCTGCTGATCGGGTTGATCGTCTTCTCCACCATCCTGTCGCTGCTGCACATCCGTGAGCGCGGGCGCTGGGCGCGGCGCGAGCACGACCTCGTCACCGAACTCGCCGACCTGCGCGGGGCCCACGACCGGGCGGCCCTGCTGCTCGGCTCCGAGCGGCAGATCATCGTCACGTGGTGCGGGCGCGACGAGCCGCTGATCGAGGGGGATGCGAGCCTCGCCATGGACGGCACGCGCACCGCCTCGCCGCGGCGGGTGCTGGCCTTCGGCACCTGGCTCCCAGCCTCCGACGCCGCCGCCCTCGACGCGGCGGTGGACACCCTGCGCAGCCGCGGCGAGCGCTTCCGCCTCACCGTGCGGACGCTCGGCGGGCGCACCGTCGAGGCGCAGGGCCAGGCGGTGGGCGGCCGGGCGCTCCTGCGCCTGCGCGAGATCACCGGCGAGCGCCAGGAACTGCTGGAACTGCGCGCGACCCTGCTGGAGGCCCGCAGCAGCCTCTCGGTCCTCGCCACCCTCCTCGACGCGATCCCGCAGCCGATCTGGCGCCGGAGCCGGGACGGCCGGCTGCTCTGGGCCAACGCCGCCTACGTGGCGGCGGTCGAGGCGGGCGACCGCGAGCGGGCGCTGACCGAGGGAACGGAGCTGCTCGACCGCGCCGCCCGCGAGGAGGCGGAGCGGCGCCGCGCGAAGGGGCAGGGCGGGGCGCTCAGGGTCTCGGCCGTGATGGCGGGGTCCCGGCGCACCCTCGACGTGACCGAGGCGGCGGTGGAGAGCGGCAGCGTCGGCATCGCGGTCGACGTGTCGGAACTCGAGAGCGTGCGGGCCGATCTGCAACGGCAGATGGAGGCCAACGTCCGCACCCTCGACCAGCTGCCGACCGCGGTGGCGATCTTCGACGCGCGCCAGCGCCTGATCTTCCACAACGCCGCCTACCGCCAGCTCTGGGATCTCGACCCGGCCTTCCTCGACGGGAATCCCCTCGACGGCGAGGTGCTGGACGCCCTGCGCAACGCCCGCAAGCTGCCCGAGCAGGCGGATTTCCGCTCCTGGAAGACCGACGTGCTCTCGGCCTACCGGGCCGCCGAGGCCCAGGAGAACTGGTGGCACCTGCCCGACGGGCGCACGCTGCGCGTCGTCGCCGATCCCAACCCGCAGGGCGGCCTCACCTACCTGTTCGACGACGTCTCCGAGCGCGTGCACCTCGAATCCCGCTACAACGCCCTGATGCGGGTGCAGAGCGAGACCCTCGACACTCTCAAGGAGCCGGTGGCGGTGTTCGGCTCGGACGGGCGCCTGAAGCTCGCCAACCGGGCCTTCATGGCGATCTGGCGCATCGGGCCGGACCTCCTCGGCAGCCAGCCCCACATCGACGAGGTCATCACCCTCTGCCGGCCGCTCAGCCTCGCCGAGGAGCCCTGGACCGAGATCCGCGGCGCCGTGACCGGCCTGATGGACGTGCGCCACGCCCTCGCCTGCCGGCTCGAACTCAAGGACGGCACGGTGCTCGACTGCGCGGCCCAGCCGCTGCCGGACGGCGCGACGCTGCTCACCCACATCGACGTCACCGCGAGCGTGAACGTCGAGCGCGCCCTCACCGAGAAGAACGAGGCGCTGGAGCGCACCGCGCGCCTGCGCGACGAGTTCGTGCACCACGTCTCCTACGAGCTGCGCTCGCCGCTCACCAACATCATCGGCTTCACGGAACTCCTCGGCGACGAGACCGTGGGCGCGCTCAACACCCGCCAGCGCGAATACGCCGACCACATCATGCGCTCCTCGGCGGCGCTCCTCGTCATCATCAACGACATCCTCGACCTCGCCTCGATCGATGCCGGCTCGATGGAGCTGACGCGCGAGGTGGTGGACGTGCAGGTGACGATCGCCGCGGCGGTGCGGGGCGTCGAGGACCGCCTCGCCGAGGCCGCGATCACCCTCGACCGGGACGTGCCGGCCGACATCGGCGGCTTCGTCGCGGACGGCAAGCGCATCCGCCAGATCCTGTTCAACCTCCTGTCGAACGCCATCGGCTTCTCGGCCCCCGGCCAGACCGTGGTGGTCCAGGCCCGCAAGACCGACCGCGAGATCAGCTTCTCGGTCATCGACCAGGGCCGCGGCATGCCTCCCGAGGTGGTGGCCCGGGTCTTCGACCGCTTCGAGAGCCAAACGCTGGGCACCCGCCACCGGGGCGTGGGTCTCGGCCTGTCGATCGTGCGCTCCTTCGTGGAGCTGCATGGCGGGCGCATCGAGATCGCCTCGGCCCCGGGGCAGGGGACCAAGGTCACCTGCACCTTCCCGATCGGCGGCAGCGAGCCCAACCTCGCGGCGGCGGAGTAGGGGGCTCCCGATCCCGGGCCGGGCGGGATGACTCCCCCTTCCGAAGGCGTGGTTCGATTAAGGTTCCTCGTTTATGACGGTTCCCTGGGCCCGCGAGGGCGGGGGGATGCCGGAGTGGACCGGGAGGCGATGGACGCGCGCACACCCTGGGAGATCGTGCTGCCCGACGAGACCGCGACCGAGGATCTCGGGCGCTTCCTCGCCGAGCTGCTGCGGCCCGGCGACCTCGTGGCCCTCTCGGGCGGGCTCGGCGGCGGCAAGACCACGCTCGCCCGCGCCCTGATCCGCGAGATGACGGGCGATCCCGATCTCGACGTGCCGAGCCCGACCTTCACGCTGATCCAGCCCTACGAGGGGCGGGGCGGCGTGCCCCTGGTCCATGCCGACCTCTACCGCCTGCGCGGTCCCGACGAGTTGGTGGAACTCGGCTTCGACGAGCTGACCGAGCGGGCGATCGCGCTGGTGGAATGGCCCGACCGGCTGCCGCCGCGCAGCGGCCCGACGCTCGCCATCGACCTCGCGCTCAAGCCCGAATTCGGCGACACCGCCCGCCTCGCCCGGCTGATCGGCGGCGGCGGCCTGCACGAGCGGCTGCAGCGGGCCCGCGCGCTGCGCGCCCTCCTCGACCGCAGCGGCTGGGGCGAGGCGGAGCGCACGCCCATGCAGGGCGACGCGTCGAGCCGCGCCTACGAGCGCCTCACCCAGGCCGACGGCACGAAGGCCGTGCTGATGATCGCGCCGCCGCGGCCGGACGGGCCGCCGGTGCGCGACGGCAAGCCCTACAGCGCGATCGTGAAGCTCGCCGAGAGCGTGCATGCCTTCGTGGCCATGGACCGGGGCCTGCGGGCGCTCGGCCTGAGCGCGCCCAGGATCCTCGGCGAGGATCTGGATGCGGGCCTCCTGATCCTGGAGGATCTCGGCTCCGAGCCGGTGGTCGACGCGAACGGGCCGCGGCCGGAGCGCTACGCCGAGGCCGTCAAGGTCCTGGCCCGGCTGCACGGCACCACCCTGCCCGGCGTGCTGCCGGTGGCGGAGGGCCGCGACTACGAGCTGCCGCCCTACGACCGCGAGGCGCTGCTGTTCGAGACCGAACTCCTGGTGGACTGGTACGCCCCGCACATCGCCGGCACGCCGCTCTCGGAGGCGCAGCGCGGCGCCTTCGTGGCGGCCTGGAGCGAGGCCCTCGACGGCATCGCGCCGGAGCGGCCGACCTGGGTCCTGCGCGACTACCACTCGCCGAACCTGATCTGGCTGCCGGAGCGCGACGGGATTGAGCGGATCGGCCTCATCGACTTCCAGGACGCGGTGATGGGACACCCCGCCTACGACGTCGCCTCGCTCCTCCAGGATGCCCGGGTCGACGCCTCGGCGGAGTTCGAGTTGCGGCTCCTCGGCCTCTACGCCCGCGAGCGCAAGCTGCGCGAGCCGGATTTCGACATGCAGGGCTTCGCCCGGGCCTATGCGGTGCTGGCGGCCCAGCGGGCCACCAAGATCCTCGGCATCTTCGCCCGCCTCGACCGCCGCGACGGCAAGCCCGGCTACCTCGCCCACCTGCCGCGGATCGAGGGCTACCTCCACCGCAACCTCGCCCACCCGGCGCTCGCGGGCGTCCGGGCCTGGTACGAGACCTGCCTGCCGCGCCTCGTTCCCGCCGTCTGACCCTGCGCCCGCTGCCCGAACCCTGCCGATGAGCCACACCTCTCCGAGCTCCGCCATCACCCGCGCCTTCGTGCTGGCCGCAGGGCTCGGCAAGCGCATGCGCCCGATCACCGCCACGATGCCCAAGCCCCTGGTGGAGGTCGGGGGGCGCGCCCTCGTGGACCACGCCCTCGACCGGCTGGCCGAGGCCGGCATCGCCGAGGTGGTGGTCAACGTCCACTACCTCGCCGACCTGATGGAGGCGCATCTGGAGCGCCGCAAGGGACCGCCGCGGATCGTCATCTCGGACGAGCGCGACCGCCTGCTGGAGACCGGCGGCGGCGCCCGGAAGGCCCTGCCGCTCCTCGGCGGGGCGCCGTTCCTGATCCTCAACTCGGATTCCTTCTGGCTGGAGGGGCCGCGCCCCAATCTCGGGCGGCTCGTCGCGGCCTGGGACCCGGCCGCGATGGACATGCTGCTCCTCGTCGCCTCGACGGCGACGAGCCTCGGCTATGACGGGCTCGGCGACTTCCACATGGACAAGGACGGCCGCCTCGTGCGCCGGGCCGAGCGGGAGGTCTCGCCCTTCGTCTATGCCGGGGTGGCGGTCGTCCAGCCGAGCTTCTTCGCCGACACGCCGGACGGCTCCTTCTCCCTGAACCTGCTGTTCGACCGCGCCGCCGCCCAGGGCCGGCTGCACGGGCTGCGCCTCGACGGGCAGTGGCTGCATGTCGGCACGCCCGAGGCGCTCCAGGCCGCCGAGGAGCGCGTGCGCACCAGCGCCACGCAGCCGTGACCGCGCGCGGCGTCCGATGAGCGGCGTCTTCACCATCCCGCCCGGCGTGCCCTTCCTGGCGACGCTCGCCGACGCGCTCCTCGACGGCACCCTCGTCGGCCCGGTCGGGCAGGACCCGCTCGGGCTCTCGACCGTCACGCTCTACCTGCCGACCCGCCGGGCCACCCGGGCGCTCGCGGCGCTCCTGGCCGAACGCTGCGGCCCGGCCGCCCTGCTGCCGCGCATGGTCCCCCTCGGCGAGGCCGACGAGGCGGAACTCGACCTCGCCGCCGCGCCCTTCGGGGAGCGCCAGGAGGCGGTGCTGCATCCGCCGATCCCGGCGCTCGAACGGCGGCTGATCCTCGCCCGCCTCGTCCAGGCCTGGGCCGCCGGCATCGACCGGCAGCTCCTGCCGATGGAGGCGGAGGTGCCCTTCCGGGTGCCCTCCTCGCCGGCCGACGCGGTCGGGCTCGCGGCCGATCTCGAAGGGCTGATGGACGCCCTCACGGTCGAGGGCCTGCCCTGGGAGCAGATCGCGCAGGCGGTCGAGGCCGAGTATTCGCGCTACTTCTCCCTCACCCTCGACTTCGTGCGGATCGCCGCCGAGCACTGGCCGGTGATCCTGGCCGAGCGGGGGGTGAGCGACCCGGTGGCGCGGGGCCGCGCCCTGGTGCTGGCCGAGGCCGCCCGCCTGCGCCGCGATCCGCCGGCAGATCCCGTCATCGTAGCGGGCTCGACGGGCTCGATCCCCGCCACCGCGACCCTGATCGCCGCCATCGCCGGCCTGCCGCGCGGGGCCGTGGTGCTGCCGGGCCTCGACCTCGCCCTCGACGCGGGCGGCTGGGAGGCCATCGAGAGCGGCGACACGGTGGCCCACGGCCATCCGCAGGCGGTGATGCACCGGCTCCTCGGCCCCGGCGCGCTCGCCTGCGAGCGGGCCGCGGTGCGGCCCCTCGGCGCGCCCTCCGCCGCGGCCGAGGCGCGGGCGCTCCTGCTCTCGCACGCCCTGCGGCCGGCCGAGACCACGGATGCCTGGGCGGATCTCGACCCCGCCCTGCGCGAGGCCCTCGCCCGGGCGGGCGGGGCGGGCCTGAGCCTCGTCGAGGCGGCGGACGAGCGCGAGGAGGCGCTCGCGGTGGCGGCCGCCCTGCGCGAGACCTTGGAGCAGCCGGGCCGCACGGCCGCGCTGATCACCCCGGACCGGACGCTCGCCCGCCGCGTCGCGGCGGAACTCAAGCGCTGGGACATCGTGGCGGACGACACCGCCGGGCAGCCGCTGGCGCTGGCCCCCGCCGGCCGGCTCGCCCGGCTCGCCGCCGACGTGGCTCATCTCGACGCCAAGCCCGAGCGGGTGCTGGCGCTCCTCGCCCATCCGCTGGTGCGCCTCGGCCTGAGCCGGGCCGAGGTGGTGCGGGCCGCCGCCGCCCTGGAGATCGGCGTCCTGCGCGGCCCCGCCCCCGCCAAGGGTTTCGCGGGGATCGCCGAGGCCCTGCGCGTCGCCCGGAGCCAGGAGCGCCGCCACGATCCGCGCCCGCGCCGCCGGCTGACCGGGGCGGATTGGGACGCCGCCGCCGACCTCGTGGAGCGGCTCGCGGTGACGTTCCGCGACTTCTTCATCGACGAGGACGACGCCGTGCGCGACCTCGTCGCGCTGGCGCAGGACCACCGCGCCGCCTGCGACCTCCTGCTCGCCGGGCCCGATGCCGACGAGGAGGACGCCTCGGTGGCGGTGCTCGACGGCCTGTTCGACGATCTCGCGCTGGCCGAGACCGGCCTGCTGGCGGGGCGCTTCTCGGATTACCCGGCCTTCTTCACGGCCCTCGCCCGCGAGCGCGTGGTGGCGGAACGGCGGGAGAGCCCGCATCCGCGCCTGCGCATCCTCGGCCTCCTCGAAGCGCGCCTGCTCTCGGTGGACCGGGTGGTGCTCGCCGGGCTCGACGAGGGCGTCTGGCCGCCCAAGGCCGAGACCGACGCCTTCCTCAACCGGCCGATGCGGGGGGCGGTGGGCCTCTCGCCCCCCGAGCGCCGGCTCGGCCAGACCGCCCACGACTTCGTGCAGGCCCTCGGCTGCCCGGACGCGGTGATCACCCGCGCCCACAAGCGCGAGGGCTCGCCGATGGTGCCCTCGCGTTTCCTGCAGCGCCTGCGCGCCTTCATGGGCGAGGCGGCCTTCGCCGAGCGCGTGAAGGCCGGCGAGCGCCTCCGCGTCCTGGCGGCCCTTCTCGACCGCGGCACCGAGCCGGTGCCGCCGCGCCTCGCCCGCCCGGCGCCGAAGCCTGATCCCGCCCTGTTCCCGCGCACGCTCAGCGTCACCGAGGTCGAGACCCTGGTGCGCGATCCCTACGCGGTCTTCGCCCGCCACGTGCTCGGCCTCGATCCGCTGGAGCCGGTGGCGTTGCAGCCGAGCGCCAGCGACCGCGGCACCATCGTGCACGACGTGCTCGGCGGCTTCGCGCAGCGTTTCCCCGAGGCGCTGCCGGCCGAGCCGCTGGCGCCGCTCATGGACCTCGCGGTCAACGCCTTCGCGCGGATCAGCGACGCCTATCCGGAACTCTACGCCGAGTGGTGGCCGCGCTTCGAGCGGATGGCGGGCGCCTTCCTCGCCTGGGAGGCCGAGCGCCGCCCCGGCCTCCGGCGGGTCCATGCCGAGACCTTCGGGCGCTGGTCGATTCCGATCGGCCCGGCCGAGGATTTCGTGCTGCGCGCCCGCGCCGACCGGATCGAGGTGCGGCGCGGCGGCGGCCCCGTCATCATCGACTTCAAGACCGGCCAGCCGCCGAGCGCCCGGGAGGTCTTCGCCGGCTTCGCCCCGCAGCTCACCCTGGAGGCCGCCATGCTGCGGGCCGGCGGCTTCCGGGACATCGCCGCGGGCGCGGAGATGCCGGACCTCCTCTACGTGCGGGCGGGCGGCGGCAAGGTGCCCCTCGACCCCGTGCCCCTCAAGCCGCCGCGGGGCGAGGCGCGCTCGGTGGCCGACCTCGTCGACGAGCATGCCCGCCGCTTCCAGGCCCTGATCGCCCGCTTCCTCCAGGGCGAGGCCGCCTTCCTGTCGCGGCCCTATCCGAAATACGCCAAGGCCTACTCGGCCTACGATCATCTGGCGCGGGTGAAGGAATGGTCGCTGGTGGAGGGGGAGGGGGTGTAGGGCGCGCTCCGCTGCCCGTCGCGCGCCGCGCGATGAGTGAGCTTGTCGGCCTCCCGGGCCGCGGTAGGATCCGTCCGGCGGCAACGGGTGCGAGGCGTCGGATGGCCTTCAGGGACACGGTGGAACGGCTGCGGAGGGAGCGAACCGAGCCGATGCGATCTGCGGATCTCGTCTCCGCGTGGCGGGCCGAGGTGTCTCGCCTCTACGACGACATCGCCGAATGGCTTCTGCCCTATACGGACGACGGCGGCATCCAGCTGGAGCGCCATGCGAAGGCCGCCAGCGAGGAGAGCCTGGGCTCCTACGAGATCGATCAGCTCGATATCGTTGTCGGTCGCGAGATCGTGCGACTGGACCCGCAAGGCACGATGGTCATCGGCGCGCGCGGCCGGATCGACATGTCGCATCTCGGGAGCGGCGACCCCCGCGTGCTGGTCCTGACGGGCGATGAGGCGGCTCCCGCGTGGCACCTCGTGGATCGCACCTCCCGGACGCGGCTCACGCCCCTCACGAAGGAGAGCCTCGAGGCCGCGCTCGAAGGATTGCTGGAGGAATATGGCCTGCGAGCGGGAAGCGCGATGTGAGCACACGCCGGCTCGACGATTCCTACGGTGCCTTTCGGGTCCAGATCGGGGCTCACGGCTATGCGAAGCAGGCCGCGCTCCGGAAGACGGTATCGGTCGAACTCCTCACCCAGCTCGGTTTGGGCGAGATCATCGGAACGATGTCGGCTGACCGCCGGAAGACGCTTCTCGAACATTTCGAGCGCGTAGGGCGACAGATTCGCCGTCAAGGCTTCGTCGATCTCGTCTCCTCCTTCGAAGCCGACCTCTTCCGCTCGCTCCGCATGGCGACCAGTCAAGCTCGTCACATCCTCAATGAGCATTATGGCACAGGATATCCCTTTGCCGCGCATCGACAGGATCTGACGAGAACGACCGACGACTTCTCGAACCTCGGCGGATACAGGCGCCTGCTCGCCGCATCATCAGCGAGCGCAATCGATCCGAGGAGGGACGTATGGGACGTCGTCTCCTACAGGGACTTCCTGGCGCATGGCGAGCGCTGGTCTGCGCCGGCCGCTCCCCCGACCGTCGAGGCGGCCTATCGTATCCTGTCAGCGGAACTCGATCGGATCGAGGCGGTGCGAACTTGAGGCGGTTGCGCCCGGGCTGTGTTGCGGTTCGGGCGATCCCTCACGACGCCCGCCACATCCGCCGCAGCACGCCGTCCCGGCGCACGGAATGGTGGAAGAGCCCCGCTGCCGCGTGCAGCCCCGCCACGGCGATCACGGCGTTGGCCGCCAGCTCGTGCCAGTGGTTGATCGGTCCGCGCAGCGCCCGGTCGCCGAGCTGCGGCAGGGGCACCACGCCGAACAGCACGAAGCCGCGCACCAGCGCGTCGGCGAGCCCGAGCCCCACCACCAGGAGCAGCAGCAGATAGAGGCCCGTATGAGTGGCACGGGCCACCAGCCGCAGCACCCCGTCATGGACGGAGGGCAGGGCCCGGCCAGGGCCGATGCGCCAGATCACCCGGGTCGCCAGCGTCACCGCGAGGGCGAAGCCGAGAAGCACGTGGAGCGACCAGAGATTGCTCCGCAGCGGGCCGCGCGGCCACCAGTCGCTGGTCTGGCCGAGGATCCAGAGCGCGGCCACCAGGACCGCGGTCAGCCAGTGCAGCGCGATCGTGGTCGCGTCGTAGCGGACCAGAGCGTCTTCGGGGCCCGAGGCCGCGGGGCTCGCCATGAATGCCTCCTGTGATCGGGGGATCTACATAGAATGATTCTAAACTGAGCGCCAGCCCGAACGCGCCGCGGCCCGGCCGGAGCGCCGCTGACGCGTTGCCCCGGCGCCACTTTCCCTGTGAATAAGCCGCGCCCCGCGCCGCCGGCCTTGATCCGGCGCAAGCTTCCGGCAGGCACAATGCCCCATCGTCGCCGCCTCGCGCCGGGCGGACGAGGGGAGCGGGGCCGGATGGGGATCGAGGGGTTCGTGGTCGATGCGATCACGCAGAGCGCGCAGCGCCGCGCCGCGGATCCGCGCGCCTCGGCCTGGGTGTCCGCCAATGCCGGCGCGGGCAAGACCAAGGTCCTCACCGACCGGGTCGTGCGGCTGCTGCTGCACGGGGCGGCGCCCGCGAAGATCCTCTGCCTCACCTTCACCAAGGCCGCCGCCGCCAACATGGCGATCCGGGTCTTCGAGCGGCTCGGGCGCTGGGTGACCCTGCCGGAGGACGAGCTGCGCGCCGAGCTGACCCTGCTCGAAGGCGAGCGGCCGGATGCCGCCACCCTGCGCCGGGCGCGTCGCCTCTTCGCCCGCGCGGTCGAGACGCCGGGCGGGCTCAAGATCGAGACCCTGCACGCCCTCTGCGAGCGGCTGCTCCACCTCGTGCCCTTCGAGGCGAACGTGCCGGCCCGCTTCGTCGTGCTCGACGAGGCGCAGAGCCGCGAGGCGGTGGACGCCACCATCGACAACGTGCTGGCGGCCGCGGTCGATGGCGGCCATCCGCATCTCGCCGAGGCGCTCGCCCTCGTCGCCCCCGAGGCCGCGGGCGAGGCCCTGCGCCGGGCGATCGGCGAGGCGGTGCGCGCGCGCGCGCTCATCGGCCATCCGGACGGGCCGCTCGCGCGGCTGGAACGCCTGCGCGAGGCCCTCGGCCTCGCGCCCGGCGAGACCGTCCCCGGCATCGAGGCGCGGATGCTGGCGGAGGGGCCGGCGGATTGGGCCGGTCTCGCCGCGTCCCTGCGCACCGGCAAGGCCACCGACGAGAAGCGCGCCGACGCCCTCGCGCTCGCCGCCGCGGCGGAGATGCCCCAGCGCCTGCCGCTCTATCTCGGGGTGTTCTTCAAGGACGAGGGGGAGGGGGATCCGTATGCCGCCGCGACGCTCGGCACCAAATCCGTGCCGGAGGCGGCCAAGCGGGCGCTCCTCGACGAGCAGGCGCGGCTCCTCGGGCTCCGCGAGCGGCTGAAGGCCGCCCGCGCCTATGCCCGCACCTGCGCCCTGTTCACCCTGGGGGCCGAGATCCACCGGCGGGTCGAGCTGCAGAAGGCCCGCCTCGGCGCCCTCGACTTCGACGACCTGATCCACAAGACCCTCGACCTGCTCACCCGGGTCGATTCGGCCTGGGTGCTCTACAAGCTCGACCGCGGCGTCGACCACGTCCTGATCGACGAGGCGCAGGACACCAATCCCGAGCAGTGGGAGATCCTGCGCCGGATCACCGAGGATTTCTGCGCCGGCGAGGGCGCGCGGATCGGGGACCTGCCCCGCACCCGCTTCGCGGTCGGTGATCCCAAACAGTCGATCTACAGCTTCCAGGGCGCGGCGCCCGAGCAGTTCGAGACCACCCGGCAGGCGTGGCGCAGGGCGGCGCTCGGGGCCGGGCTCGCCTTCGAGGATGTCGGGCTCACCCTGTCGTTCCGCTCCGCCAAGGGCGTGCTGCGGGGGGTCGACGCCACCTTCGCGCTGGCGGAGCATTTTCGCGGATTGTCCTTCGGGGACGAGGCGGTCGGCACCGTGCACGAGACGGTGCGCCTCGGCGCGCCCGGGCAGGTGGAGCTGTGGCCGGCCGAGACGCCCTCGCCGGAGCCGGAGCCCGACGCCTGGGTGCAGCCGGTGGACGCCGTCGAGGCCGGGGCGCCGGCCCTGGTGGTGGCCCGCCGGGTCGCCCGGGCGGTGCGGTGCTGGACCACGCGGGGCGACGAATCAGGCAGGGTCTGGCGGCCGGGCGAGATCCTGATCCTGGTGCGCAAGCGCTCGGCGGCCTTCGAGGGGGTGATCCGCGCCCTCAAGGCCGAGGGCGTGCCGGTGGCCGGCCAGGACCGGCTCGACATCGCCGCCCACATCGCGGTGATGGACCTCGTGGCGGCGGGGCGCGCGGCGCTGCTGCCCGAGGACGACCTCACCCTCGCCACCGCCCTCAAGACGCCCCTGATCGGCCTGTCGGACGAGGATCTGGTGCGCCTCGCCGCCCGGCGCGAGGAGGGCGAATCCCTCGCCGCGGCCCTCGCCCGCCATGCCGAGGCCGGCGATCCGGCGGCGCGGCGGGGGGCCGCGGCCCTGGCGGAATGGCGGGCCCTCGCGCGGGCCACCGGCCCGTTCGGCTTCTACGCGGACCTGCTCGGGCCGCGGGGCGGACGCACGCGGCTGGTGGCGCGCCTCGGCGGCGAGGCGGGGGACGCCATCGACGTCTTCCTCACCGCCGCCGCCCAGGCCGAGCAGGGCCCGGACGCGCCCTCGCTCACCGGCTTCCTGTCCCGCTATGCGCCGAGCGGCGGGCGGGATGCGGGCGGCCACACGGTGAAGCGCGACCTCGAATCGGTCCGCGACGAGGTGCGGGTGATGACCGTGCACGGGGCCAAGGGCCTGGAGGCCGGCCTCGTCGTGCTGATCGACGGCTGCGAGCCCCTCGGCCGCAACGACCCGCCGCTGCTGCCCGTGCCGGTCGAGGACGGCGTGATCCCGGTCTGGTCCCCATCGAAGGGGCACGATTGCCCGACCCTCGCGGCGGCCCGCGACGCCCTGCACGAGCGCGCCCGCCAGGAGCACAACCGCCTGCTCTACGTCGCCATGACGCGGGCCAAGGACCGCCTCGTCATCGCCCCCTACCGGGGCAGCGAGAAAGAGACCCCGGAGGCGTGGTGCGAGATGGTGCGCCGCGGCCTCGTCGCGGCCTTCGGCGGCGTCGAGCTGGCCGAGATGCCCTACGGCCCGGCCGAGACCTGGCGCGAGGGCGCGGCCTTGCCCGCCGCCCCGGCCGCTCCCGTCCCGACGCCGGAGGCCGCGGAGGCGCCGGGCTGGCTGTTCCGGCCGGTGGCGCCCGAGGCCGAGCCGCTGCCGCCCCTGCGCCCCTCGGGCCTCGGCGCCGCCGACGAGCCGCGGCGCTCGGACGCGCGCTCCAGCGATCCGGCGGCCCGCCGCCGCGGCGTGCTGATCCACGCCCTGCTGGAACACCTGCCGGCGGTGGCGCCGGAGCGGCGCGAGGCGGCGGCGACGGCCTTCGTGGCGGCCCGCGCCCCGGGCCTGCCCGCGCCCGATCGGGCCGCCATCGTGGCCGCGGTGATGCGCCTCCTCGCCGATCCGGATCTCGCGGTTTTGTTCGGGGCGCAGGCGCGGGCCGAGGTGACCATCGCCGGGCGGATCGCGCTGCGCGGCGGCGAATGGCCGGTGCACGGCCGGATCGACCGGCTCGCGGTGACGGACGACACGGTCTGGCTCTGCGACTTCAAGACCGGGCGTCCGCCCGGGGCCGACGCGCCGGTCCCCGCGGGCATGGCCGCGCAGGTCGCGCTCTATGCCGCCCTCCTCGCGCGCATCCATCCGGAGCGCCGGGTGGTGCCGCTCCTCGTCTGGACCACCGGGCCGGTGATCCGGCGCCTGAGCGAGGCCGACTGCGCCGCGGCTTTGGCGACGATCCCGACGCGCTGACGCCGCCTGCCGGATCAGGCCGAGAGCAGGGAGGCGAGGCTCTCGCCCGAGCCGGCATTGGCGATCGGGAGGCTCTGCTCGGCGAGTTGCAGCTTGACCTCGTGGGCCTTCCGGTTCGCCGACCCGGCGTCGAGGATCTCCGCCGCCGCTCCGGCCGCATCCGCGTCGGCCATCGCCGGGACGGCGCTCTCGGCGGTGCCCGTGCGGGCCACGACGGTCCTGCCGCCGACAACGCGCGTCCGGGTCTTGTCCGTGTCCCGGGTGCCGGATCGCAAGGTCTGGAGCGTGGCAATCGCCGCGCCGTTCGTGATCAGGCTGGTCATCGTCCGATGCTCCGTCGAGGGAAGGTGGCGCGGGATTCGGGAACGGGCAAGGCGGGCAAGTCCGCGATAGGTGGCAGCGTGCCGGAGATCCGTCCAGAGGACAATTCCTCTGCGGCAACGTTGATAAGGCTCCGCCGCCTAAGGCCGCTTTCCGGAAATCCGCGCAATTGTCGCGATCGGGCCGGCGTGGGCGGGGCCGCGCCCGGTCCCGCGGAAGCGGATCCCGGTTCGGCAAGGACGCGCGTTCACTCCGAGATCTCGAGCTGCGGCCGATTGCAACGCGATCGGGCGCTGCTCTAGGGAGGGGCGACGACCTCACCGAGGATCACCCCATGGCCGACACGCCCTCCGTCGAACCGACCCGCATCGACCCCAAGCTCCTCGAACTCTTGGTCTGCCCGCTCACCAAGGGCCGGCTCGAATACGATTCCGCCCGCCAGGAGCTGATCAGCCGCTCGGCCAAGCTCGCCTACCCGATCCGCGACGGCATCCCGATCATGCTGCCGGAGGAGGCGCGCCCGCTCGCGGAGTGATTCGCTTTCCGAACGACGGGTCCCGGAAGCCGGATTGCCAGCCGGCGCAGAGCTTTGGTCTGCGCCGGCTGGCCGCGCCGGTTGGCGATTCGATGTCCGAACGGATCGTCCGGACACCGGATCACCCGCCCCAGTTCCGGTACTGGCCGGGCGGATACCCCATTCGGCGCCGGAAGCGGGTGCCGAACGCGGCTTCCGACCCGTAGCCGACCGCCTCCGCGACGGCGGCGATCGGCGGCGATCGCCATGCGCCAAGCGCCGAGGTAATCCAGCGGCGACCGGCCCACGACCGCGCGGAAGCGCTCCGCGAAGCTCGACCGTGACAGGCCGGCGATGTCGGCGAGACCTGCGACCGTCCACCGGGTCCTACAGGAAGCTCTGCGGGTCGACGTCGATGCCGACGCGCACGCTGCCGCGGGGCTTCGGCCCCCGGGCGAGCCAGTCGCGCAGGTAGCTCTGGATGTCGATCTCGCGCTCGGTCTTGACGAGCAGCCGGAAGCGGTGGCGGCCGCGCACCAGGGCGAGGGGCGCCTCGGCCGGGCCGAGCACCATCACGCCCGGCGGCGGATCGGCCACCTGCGCCAGCGCCCGTCCGTGCGCCTCCGCCGCCTCCCGCTCGGCGGCCGAGACGATGAGGGCGGCCAAGCGCCCGAAGGGCGGCAGCCCCGCCACCTCGCGGGCCGCCGTCTCCTCCTCGTAGAAGCGCTCCGCATCCCCCGAGATCAGGGCCGCGATCACCGGGTGCTCCGGCTGGTAGGTCTGCACGAGGGCGCGGCCCGGCTTCTCGCCGCGGCCGGCCCGGCCGGTCACCTGCTGCAGGAGCTGGAAGGTGCGCTCCGCCGCCCGCGGATCGCCCGAGGCGAGCCCGATATCGGCGTCGAGCACGCCCACCAGCGTCAGGTGCGGAAAGTTGTGGCCCTTGGCCACGAGCTGCGTGCCCACGACGATGTCGCAGCCGCCCTCCGCCACGGTCTGGAGTTCGGCCCGCAGGCGCTCGGCGCCGCCGGGGAAGTCGCTGGACAGCACGATCACCCGCCGGTCGGGGAAGGTCGCCGCCACCTCCTCCGCGATGCGCTCGACCCCCGGACCGCAGGCCGTGAGGTTGTCGAAGGTGCCGCAGGCCACGCAGGCCTCCGGCCGCCGCTCCGCATGCCCGCAATGATGGCAGACCAGGGCCCGGCGGAAGCGGTGCTCCACGAGCCAGGTCGAGCAGTTCGGGCATTGGTAGCGGTGGCCGCAGGCCCGGCAGAGGGTGAGGGGCGCGTAGCCCCGGCGGTTGAGGAACAGGAGCGCCTGCTCGCCGCGCCCGTTGGTCTCCGCGACCGCGGCGGTGAGGCTCGGCGAGAGGTAGCGCCCGCGCGGGATCGTCTCCCGGCGCATGTCGATGGCCTGGATCTCCGGCAGGCGCCGGCCGCCGAAGCGCTCGGGCATCACCACCCGCCGGTAGCGGCCCCGCGCGGCGTTGACCCGCGTCTCGATCGACGGGGTGGCCGAGGCCAGCACGACGGCGGCGTTCTCCAGCTTGGCGCGCACCACCGCCATGTCGCGGGCGTGGTAGCAGACGCCGTCCTCCTGCTTGTAGGCGGCCTCGTGCTCCTCATCGACCACGATGAGGCCGAGCGTCCCGAAGGGCAGGAACAGGGCCGAGCGCGCACCGACCACCACGGGGATCTCGCCCGCCGCGACGCCCGCGCGGATGCGCTCGCGCCGCCGTCCGCCGACCCCGGAATGCCAAGCGGCGGGCCGCACGCCGAAGCGCGCCGCGAAGCGGTCGAGGAACTGCGCGGTGAGCGCGATCTCGGGCATCAGCACCAGGGACTGGACGCCCCGGCGCATCGCCTCCGCCACCGCCTCGAAATAGACCTCGGTCTTGCCCGAGCCGGTGACGCCTTCGAGAAGCGTCACGCCGCCCTCGCCGGCGGGCCCGCCGTCGCGGGGCGGCACGGTCAGGGTGGCGATGAGCGCCCGGGCCGCCTCGGCCTGCGGGCCGGAGAGCACCGCGTGCGGATGGTCGGGATCGGGCCTCTCGGCGACGGGCTCGGGGGCCAGCGCCACCGTCTCCAGCACGCCGTCGTCGATGAGCCCGTCGACCACGCTCGCGCTCACTCCCGCCTCCAGGCTGAGCGCCCGCTTGCCGCGCACCGCCCCGTCGGCGGCCACCGCCAGCACCTTGGCGCGGGCCGGCGTCGCCCGGCTCGGCGGCATCCCGGTGGCGCGCACGCCGATGCGCGCCACCTCCGTGCGCGGGCCCTCGTCGGGCAGGCGCAGCGCCATGGCGAGGGCGAGGCCCTTCGGCGCCAGCGTGTAGCGGGCGATCCAGTCCACCAGCCGGCGCAGCGGCGGCTTCATGCCGGCATCCGCGATCTTGGCGCTGACCCGCTTGAGGTTGCCCCCCGAGGCGCCCTCGCGCAGGGACCAGACCACGCCGACCGTCTCGCGCGGCCCGAGCGGGATCTGCACCACGTCGCCCTCGGCGAGGTCGAGCCCGGCCGGCACGGCGTAGCTGTAGGCCGTGTCGAGGGCGAGCGGGATCAGGACGTCGGCGGTCGCGGCACTCATCGCGCTGGGCTGGGCTCCGGGGAACGAAACCGGAATATAGGGGCGGCCGAGCCGGTTTGCCCGGCCCTCACGCTTCGTCCGGCTCCTCGCTGATCCGGCGCTTCACGCCCCATTCCCCCAGCACGGCATTGAGATCGTCGAGGATGAAGTGGCGGGCGCTGTCCTGGTCGTAGCCGTCCTCCAGGAGGGCGTCGTATTCGGTGAAGACGTGGCGCGCATAGGCCACCATGGCGAGCCACGCCGCCGTCTCGGGCGCCGCCCCCCGCAGGCCGGAACTCGCGAGGGCCCGGTCGACGATCGCCTCGGATTCGAAATCCGGCACGCGCGGCGCGAGCCGCGCGAGGGCATCCGCCACCATCGCGCGGCGGTCGAGCCCGTGGCGAGGCGCGGGGCCTGGCTGTCTGCGTGCGCTCATGCGGGGTCTCCTGCGCGTCGCCCTCTCCTATCATACGGCTTCCGCTTGAGGGGGCCGGTGCGGCCGTCCGCGGCGACCGCGCAGGAGCGGCTCCGCTCAGGCCCCCCCGTCCCGCAGGATGACGGCGGTGGACGCGACGGTCGCCGTGCGGTCCGCCAGCGCCGCCAGGGCGGCGCGCTGGATGCTCGCCGCATCGAGCGCCGCGCCGCCGAGGGGATCGGGCAGGGCACGCGTCGCCGTGGCATCCCCCGCGACCGTGACGCGGTATCCGAGATCGAGCCCCGCCCGAGCCGTCGCGCTGACGCAGTTATGGGTCATGAAGCCGGCCACCAGCAGGTCCCGGCCTCCGAGTCCGGCGAGGCGCGCGGCGAGATCGGTCCGCGTGAAGGCGTTCGGGAGGGTCTTCTCGACCACCGGCTCGCCCGGGGCGGGCGCGGCCGCGGGCAGGATGGCGCCGCCGGCCTCCGGGTCGAACAGGCGGCCGGGCTGCCCGCGATGCGCGACGTGGATCACCGGCGCGCCCGCCGCCCGCGCCGCCGCGAGGAGGGCGCCGAGCCGGGCCAGCGCCGCGTCGAGCCCGTCGAGCGGCAGGCCGCCGCCCGCCGCGTATTCGGCCTGCGCATCGATGATCAGGAGGACCGCCTCCTCGATCCGGGCGGGAACCGGCGCGAGGCCCGCCATCTGCATCAGGGTTCTGGGTGCGCTCATCGTGTCCATCCTCCGGGCGGGCGCCGCCCTCCGCGACATCCCTGGCGTCGCACGTGCATCGCCGCCAGACCAGCGGCAAAAGACCGTCCGAAAGCTGCGTCCATGCAGCATGAGGGCGAAGCGGATGGAGAGCGGGCGCATGGAGGGCGGGCGGATGGAGAGCTGGGACGCGTGGCAGACCCTGCTCGCGGTGGTGCGGACCGGACGCCTCGCGGCGGCGGCCGAGCGGCTCGGCATCGATCCGACCACCGCCGGACGGCGCGTGCGGCGGCTGGAGGCGGAGAGCGGCCGGGCGCTGCTCATGCGCCGGGACGGGTATCTCGTCCCGACCCGGGCCTGCCTCGACCTGATGCCGCAGCTCGAAGCGGCCGAGCGGGCGCTGCGCGGCGTCGGAGCCGGCCTCGCCGGCCCGGAAGGCGGACGGCCCGCATGGCGGACGGTCCGGGTCACGGCGGTCGCGGCCCTGTGCGACCATCTCCTCGCCCCGGCCGTCCCGGCGCTCCTCGCCGGGCGGCCCGCGCTCGGCCTCGATCTGATCGCCGACGACCGCAATCTCAGCCTGACCCGGCGCGAGGCGGATCTCGCCCTCAGGCTCGGGCCGCCGGCGGGCCGGGGCGCCCCGGCCCGCGAGATCGGGCGGCTCGCCTACGGCATCTACGCGGCGGCCGGGACGGCGGCGGAGGAACTGCCCTGGGGCGCCCTCGACGGGGCGATGGCCCACCTGCCCGAGGTGCGCGCCGCCGAGCGGGCGGCAGGGCGCGCCGGGCCGCGCCTGCGGGCCGCGCGGCTGGAGACGCTGCTGCGGCTCGCACGGGCCGGTGCCGTGCGAACGGTGCTGCCGGACATCATGGCGGCGGGGGACCCGACGCTCGTGCGCCTCGGCGACACCCCGGTCTGCACCCGCCCCGTATTCCTGCTCGGGCATCCGGAGGACGAGGCCGCGCCGCCGGTGCGGGCGGTGGCGGCCTGGATCGAGGGCCTGGTCGCCGCGACCGGGGCGGACGGCTGAGCAAGGCGCCGATCCCGCGGCGCGCGCGAGCGGATGTCGCCGGACCGGCTGGCCCCGGGCCGGTTCGCCCGTTAGGATCAAGAGCCTGTACGGCCCCGCGGATTCTCCAGCGTCGAAGACATCGCATGCGCATCCTCATCGGCAAGGCACTTCGTGCCACGGCAGCTCTGGGCCTCGCGGTCCTGCCGGACCTCGCCCTCGCCCAGCAGCCGACGCCGGCGAGCCCGGCCGGCCTCGCCCAGCCCGCTCCCGGGGTGCCGGGGCACCGCCAGCCCCGGCCCGATGCGCTGGCCAAGCCTGATGCCAAGCCCGAGGCCAAGTCCGAGGCCGGGAAGCTGCCGAGCCCCGACGAGGCCACCCGGAAGGCGGCGGCCCGCGACAAGGCCTGGGATTCCCGGATGAAGCGCACCCTCGGCTCGATCTGCAAAGGCTGCTGACCGTCGGCGGATGATCCGCTTCGAGAATGCGGGCAAGACCTATCCGGGCCAGGCGCGGCCGGTCGTGGACGGCCTCGACCTCGCGGTTCCGGAGGGGACCACCTGCGTCCTGATCGGCCCCTCGGGCTGCGGCAAGTCGACCACCCTGCGGATGGTCAACCGCCTCGTCACCCCGAGCGAAGGCCGCGTGCGCGTGGGTGGCGCGGACGTGGCGGACCTCGACCCGATCGCCCTGCGGCGGCGCACCGGCTACGTGCTGCAGGGCATCGGGCTGTTTCCCCATCGCAGCGTCGCCCAGAACGTCGCCACCGTGCCGGAACTGCTCGGCTGGCCGCGCCGCCGGATCGCCGAACGGGTCGACGCCATGCTCGACCTCGTCGGGCTCGATGCCGGCCGCTTCCGCGACCGCCGGCCGGATTCCCTCTCGGGCGGCCAGCGCCAGCGCGTCGGCGTCGCCCGGGCGCTCGCGGCCGATCCCCCGGTGCTGCTGATGGACGAGCCCTTCGGGGCGGTGGATCCCCTGGAGCGGGGGCGGCTGCAGGGGGAGATCGGCGCCATCCTCCGGCGCCTCGGCAAGACGGTGCTGCTCGTCACCCACGACATCGACGAGGCGCTGCGCCTCGGCGACCGGATCGCGCTGATGCGGGAGGGCCGGCTCGTGCAGGTCGACGCGCCCGAGCGCCTGCTCGCCCGGCCGGCCGACGCCTTCGCGGAGGCCTTCGTGGGCTCCGACCGCTGGCTGAAGCGCCTCGCGCTGATCCCGGCCGCGGCGGCCCGCGAGCCCGTCGCCGCCGAGGGCGCCCCGCGCCTGCCCGAAGGCGCCTCCCTGCGGGACGCGCTCGGCCTCCTGCTCGCGGCGGATGCCGAGCGGGTCGCGCTCGCCGGGGAGGGAACGGTGACGCTCGCCTCCCTGCGGGCGGCCGCGGTCGATGCGGCCGGTGGCTTCACCTGCGCCCCCTGATGGTGTAGCGCGACGGCTTCGCCCCCGCCCTGAGCCCGAGGGTGACGGAGACGCTGCCCGCCGCTCCCGGAGGCCCGAGAGACCGCATGACGACCCGCCTCGACGACACCTTCGCCCGCTGCCGCGCGGAGGGCCGCGCCGCCCTCGTCACCTACGTGATGGCGGGCGATCCCGATCCCGAGACCTCGCTCGCGGTGCTGCGCGCCCTGCCGGCCTCCGGGGCCGACATCGTGGAATTCGGGCTGCCCTTCACCGATCCGATGGCGGACGGCCCGGCGATCCAGGCGGCGGGCCTGCGCGCCCTCAAGGCCGGCCAGAGCGTGACGAGGACGCTCGATCTCGTGCGCCGCTTCCGCGCCGAGGATCCGCGCACCCCCGTGATCCTGATGGGCTACTACAACCCCATCTACACGTACGGCGTCGCGCGCTTCCTGGCGGATGCTTCGGCGGCCGGGATCGACGGGCTCATCGTCGTCGACCTGCCGCCGGAGGAGGACGACGAGCTCTGCCTGCCGGCGCAGGCGGCGGGCCTCGCCTTCATCCGGCTCGCCACGCCGACCACCGACGAGAAGCGCCTGCCGGCCGTGCTCGCGAACACCGCGGGCTTCGTCTATTATGTGTCGATCACCGGCATCACCGGGTCGGCGACGCCGGATTTCGGCGTGGTGGCGGGCGCGGTCGGTCGCATCCGGGCGCAGACGGCGCTGCCCGTGGTGGTCGGCTTCGGCGTGAAGACCGGCGAGCACGCGGCCGCGATCGCCCGCAACGCGGACGGGGTCGTGGTGGGCTCCGCCCTGGTCGACGCGCTCGCCCGCACCCTCGACGGCGAGGGCCGCGCCACCCCGCAGAGCGTGCCCGCGGTCGCCGCCCTGGTGCGCGACCTCGCGGCGGGCATCCGCTCCGCGGCCGGGGCCTGATCGGAGAAGGACCATGAAGGTCGAGACGATGAACTGGATCTCGGAGGTCGTCCGGCCCCGGATCAAGACCCTGTTCAAGCGCGAGACGCCCGAGAACCTCTGGGTGAAGTGCCCGGAGACCGGGCAGATGGTCTTCCACAAGGAGGTGGAGGCCAACGACTTCGTGATCCCGGGCTCCGAGCACCATCTGCGCATGACCGCCCAGCAGCGGCTGAAGATGATGTTCGACGAGGGCACGTGGCTCGACGTGCCGCTCCCCGAGGTGCCGGTCGATCCGCTGAAGTTCCGCGACGAGAAGCGCTACCTCGACCGCCTCAAGGACGCCCGCGCCAAGACCGGCATGACCGACGCCTTCAAGGTCGGGTTCGGCCGGGTCGGCGGCCTGCCGATGACCCTGGCGGTGCAGGATTTCGGCTTCATGGGCGGCTCGCTCGGCATGGCGGCGGGCGAGGCCTTCGTGCGCGGGGCGGAGACGGCCCTCGACAAGCGCACCCCCTACGTGCTGTTCGCGGCCTCCGGCGGCGCGCGGATGCAGGAGGGCATCCTCTCGCTGATGCAGATGCCCCGCACCACGGTGGCGGTGCGCCGCCTCAACCGGGCGCGCCTGCCCTACATCGTGGTGATGACGAACCCGACCACGGGCGGCGTGACGGCGTCCTACGCCATGCTCGGCGACATCCACCTCGCCGAGCCGGGGGCGCTGATCGGCTTCGCGGGGCCCCGCGTCATCGAGCAGACCATCCGCGAGAAGCTGCCGGACGGCTTCCAGCGCTCCGAGTACCTGCGCGAGCACGGCATGCTCGACCAAGTGGTGCATCGGCGGGCGCTGAAGACGACGATCGCCCGGCTCTGCGGCCTGCTGATGCAGGCGCCCGCGCCGGTCGCCGCCCCGGTGCCGGAGGAGGCCGAGCCGCAGCCGGCGTGACGCATCCGGGGGGCGAGCGTTGCAAACCGCCCCAGGCCTGCGCAGGATGTGCCGATGATGCACGAGAACCATCTCGCTCATTCCGACGACGCGTCCGGCTCGCAGTGGGATGCGATCGCGCGGCACAGGCAACGCATCGCGGAATCGGCTGCCAGGGCCGCGGATGCCCGGCCCGGCGAGGATCAGGCAGCCGCCCTGATCGCCGTCGCGATGCACGACATCGCTCAGGGAACGGCCGCGGTGCGGCATGACCTGGCCGATCCGCAGGTCGCGGCACCGGCCCGCCGACCCGCCCCGCGTCCCTTCGGGGCCTTCGCCGGACGGTTCGGCGTGAGCGACGACTTATTCGAACCGCTCCCCGCGGAGGACCTGCGCGCATGGGAGGGGCGTTGAGGCTCCTGCTCGACATCCAGGCCCTTCTGTGGTTCTCGCTCGGCGATTCCCGCCTGCCGCAGCGGGCTCGCGACATCATCGCCGGCCCCAGCAACGATGTTCTGGTCAGCGCGCCTGGGAGATCGCCGCGAAGTATCGGAAAGGCAAGCTCCCTCAGGGGGAATAACTGATTCTGAACTGGTTCGCGATTGTGTCTCACTTTCACATGACCGAATTGCCGATCTCCGCCGCTCATGCCCTTAAGTCGGGCTTGCTGGATTTCGGCAACTCTGATCCCCTCGATCGCATGATCGTTGCGCAGGCCCTGATCGAATCCCTCGCCGTGGTGTCGCTCGAAGCGGCTTGGGACGGCTTGGGCGTGGTTCGTCTCTGGACCTGATCCGCGATCAGGCCGATAGCGCTCGTCATCGATCCGCACACGAGATTGACCGCCCGATGGAGTCCTCCGACGCGCTGATGGCGCGCTTCCTGGCCCTGCACCCGCGCACGATCGACCTGTCCCTCGGGCGGATCGAGCGCCTGCTCGCGGCGCTCGGCCATCCCGAGCGGCGGCTGCCGCCGGTCATCCACGTGGCGGGCACGAACGGCAAGGGCTCGACCATCGCCACCATGCGGGCGATCCTGGAGGCGGGCGGCCTCTCCGCGCATGTCTACACCTCGCCCCACCTCGTGCGCTTCCACGAGCGCATCCGGCTCGGGCAGGTGGGCGGCGGGCGCTTCGTCGCCGAGGACCGGCTCGCCGACGCCTTCGCGCGCTGCGAGGCGGCGAATGGCGGCGAGCCGATCACCGTCTTCGAGATCACCACCGCCGCCGCCCTGCTGCTCTTCGCCGAGAGCCCGGCGGACGTGCTGCTCCTGGAGGTCGGGCTCGGCGGCCGGGTCGATGCCACCAACGTGATCGACCGTCCGGCCGCCGCGGTGGTGACGCCCATCGGCCGCGATCATGCCGAGTATCTCGGCGACACGGTCGAGGCGGTGGCGACCGAGAAGGCCGGCATCTTCAAGCGCGGCTGCCCGGCGGTGATCGCGCCGCAGGACTACCCGGAGGCCGACCGGGTGCTCTGCGCCCGCGCGGAGGCCGTGCGGGCGGCTCCGATCCTCGTCGGCAATCAGGATTTCTCCGCGCACGAGGAGCGCGGCCGGCTCGTCTACCAGGACGAGGAGGGTCTCCTCGACCTGCCGCGGCCGCGCCTCGCCGGGCGCCACCAGATCGTCAATGCGGGCACCGCCATCGCGGCCCTGCGGGCGGCCGGCTTCGCCGATCTCGGCACCGCCGCCTTCGAGGCCGGGCTGACCCAGGTCGACTGGCCGGGGCGCCTGCAACGCCTCGGCCGGGGCCGCCTCGCCGGGCTGATGCCGGCGGGCAGCGAACTCTGGCTCGACGGCGGCCACAACGTCGATGGCGGGCGGATCCTCGCGGCCGCCATGGCGGACCTGCAGGAGCGCGGCGACGCGCCCCTCGTCCTCGTCACCGGCCTCCTCGGCACCAAGGACGCCGAAGGCTTCCTGAAGAACTTCGTCGGCCTCGCCCGCGCGGTCGTGGCGGTGCCGATCGGCGGCCAGATCGCCGCCCGCCCGGCCGAGGAGGTCGCCGCCATCGCCGCCGGGGTCGGCCTGCCGGCCGAGACGGCGCCGAGCGTCGAGGCCGCCCTCGTCTCGCTGCAGGATCGGGCCTGGGAGCGCCCGCCCCGGGTGCTGATCTGCGGCTCGCTCTACCTCGCGGGCGCGGTGCTCTCCGCCAACGACACGCCGCCGGTCTGACGGGGCCTTTGCAACCTGCGATCGGAGCATTCCGGGCCGGACCGGGATGATCCGCCCCGGCGGATCCGCGTGGGCAACCCGGTGCTCCACCCGCTCAGCATCTTGATGGACCGCAGGTTTTCGACGCAAAACGGCGCAGCACTCCTGCGAAACCCGCCCGCTGTCGGGATCGCCGGCCGCGCCCGCTGATCCTCGAAGTTGTGGCATTCGGGCGATCCTGTGGCGCATGTGCTACATCAGGACCGGCCGAAATGGTCTAGCTTGCGGGCGATCGGGGAACCTGCTGGGGACCATCATGAAGAAGCTTCTGAGTGCGTTTGCTGCCTTTACTGCCTTGACGGCGGCTGCTTCGGCCGCCGACCTGCCGCGTCGCGTTGCTCCTCCGGTGATCGCGCCGGTTCCGGTCTTCACCTGGACCGGCTTCTACGCCGGTTTCAACGCCGGCTACGGCTTCGACACCGGTAGCAACAGCGGCCCGACCGTTCTCGGCGTCGGCCCGGCCACCGGTCTGGTCTTCGCGCCGACCGTGATCGCCTTCCAGAACCGCAACAGCACCGACGGATTCGTCGGCGGCGGCCAGATCGGCTACAACTACCAGTTCACGCCGGGCTCGGGCGTGGTGATCGGCATCGAGGCCGACGCCCAGTACGCCGATTTCGGCCGTGACCGGAACCGCTTCCTGGCCACCGGCCCGCTGGCCGCCCAGGCGGTGTTCAACCCGACCGGCATCTCGGGTCTCGACTACTTCGGCACCGTGCGCGGCCGCATCGGCTACGCCTTCGACCGCGTGCTGTTCTACGGCACCGGCGGCTTCGCCTACGGCGGCGGCGGCGGTCGCGACTTCGGCACGGCCAACCGTGACGACTTCCAGACCGGCTGGACCGCCGGCGGCGGCGTCGAGTACGCCCTGCCCACCGACTCGTTCCTGAACTTCTTCCGGTCGAGCGCGGTGACGCTGAAGGTCGAAGGCCTGTACGTGAACCTCGATCGCGGCAACGGCCTGAACGGCGCCTTCGCGGTGAACAACGCGGGCGCGATCATCACCACGGCCAACCCGGGCGTGGTCGTCGTGAACGCGGGCCAGACCCGTCGCGATACCGAGTTCGCGGTAGTCCGCGCCGGCCTGAACTACAAGTTCGGCACCTGGTAGGATCCTGGCGCAAGCCAAGTGACGGAGAAGCCCGGCCGCAAGGCCGGGCTTTTCTGCTTTGATACGGTTTCCGGACGATCACGTCCGGACACCGGATCGCCAGCCCGCGCGGCGCCTGAGCGAGGCCGGTTTCCGCATCGCGAAGCGATCATCCGGAAACCGGATGAGAGGGTCACCCGGCATGCGGCACGGGATCATGGGGCGAGCGCTGCTCCTCCCGCCGTCATCCAGCCGGATCCCTCGGGGCGCATCCCATGAAAAAACCCGGCACTGAGGCCGGGTTCTCGAACGTCGGGCGGAGGCTGCGGTCAGACGCTCGCCGACTGGATCCAGCGCGAGAGATCGCCCTTCGGAGCGGCGCCGACCTTCTGGCTGGCGAGCTTGCCGTCCTTGAAGATCATCAGCGTCGGGATCGAGCGGATTCCGTATTCCGAGGCGATGCCGGGGTTCTCGTCCACATTGACCTTGGCGATCTTCACGCGGCCCTGCATCTCGGTCGCGATCTCCTCCAGAGCCGGGCCGATCGCCCGACAGGGGCCGCACCATTCGGCCCAGAAATCGACCACGACGGGCTCGGCGGCGTCGAGGACGTCCTGCTTGAAGCTCGCGTCGGTCACCTTCACGGTTGCCATCGCAAAACCCTTTCCTTCCGGGACGCGGCAGACCCGGCCTCATCCCGCGTGAGGGCAACGTAGGAAGCCGCAGGAGGGGGATCAAGCGCGCACGGCCACGCTGTGCGCAAGGGGGGTGTGCGCCGCCACACACAGGTCTCCACGCCACCGCGCCCCTCCCACGGACCCGGACACGCCGCGATCCGGCCGCATCGCCGAGGCGGCCTCGGCTTGCGGAAACGCAAAGTCTGCGGTCAACACGCACTGGTTGCTTTTCCGGGAAGTTCAGTCAAGTTGAGCGCGCTGGCCGCCGCTCGCGTTGTCCAACCGGCGCCTGCGGGCCGGCCAGCCGCAACTTGCCACGACCGGCGGGTGCCGGGGATACGGCGATGGTGGATGGTCTCGGGAGCGTCCCGGGGAGCGGCAGCGTGGCTCAGCGCGGGGGCGGGCTGCTCTCGCAGGCGGAGCTGGTCTGGACGCATGGCGTCGCCGACGCGCTCATCGGGATCTCCTGCATCGCGATGGCGGCCGCGTGCGCGCTCGTCCTGATCCGGCGCTGGGACCTTCCGTTTCGCGGCACCCTCCGGCTCCTCGCGATCTTTCTCCTCGGCTGCGGCGCGACGCATGGCCTCGCCGTCTGGGCGCCCGGGGATGGCCGTGAGGTGGTCGAGGCGGGCGTCGAGCTGGCGACCGCGCTGGCCGCGGCGGCCGCGGCCGTGGTGCTGTGGCGGGAATGGCCGGCCGTGGCCCGGCTGCCGAGCCCGGCCGACCTGCAGCAGGTCCGGCGGGAGCTGAGAGCCCGCATCCGCGAGCGCGACGCGGCCGAGGCCGCGAGCGCCGCCAAGGGCGCGTTCCTCGCCCGGATCAGCCACGACATCCGCACCCCGCTCAACAGCATCCTGGGCTACACCGACCTGCTGCTCGGCGAGGCGAACCGCACCCCCGAGGAGCGCCGCAAGCTCGACATCATCCGGATGTCCGGCGCCTCGCTGCTCGCGGTCGTCGACGACATCGTCGATTTCTCGCGCATCGCGGGCGGCGAAGCCGCCCTGCACAACGAGCCCTTCGGCCTGCGCGACTTCGTCGAGACGGTTCTCGCCGCGGTCCGGCCCTTCGCCGAGGGCAAGGGGCTGGCGCTCTCGGCCGAGATCGCCCCCGATCTGCCCGCCCGGGTGCGCGGCGACGAGGATCGCATCCGGCAGATCCTGCTCAACCTCCTCGGCAACGCGATCCGGTTCACGAGCGCCGGCTCCGTGTCGCTGACGCTGCGCCGCGAGGAGGCGGTCAGCGGGCGGGCGCGCATCACCATCGCGGTGAAGGACACCGGCGCCGGCATCCCGGCCGGACGCCAGGCGACACTCCTGCGGCCGGAAGCGGGGGAGGGCACCCGTTTCCCCCGGATCGGCGGATCGGGGCTCGGCCTCGTGATCTGCCGCAAGCTCGTCGCGCTGATGGGCGGCGAGATCGGCTTCGAGAGCCAGGTGGGGGAGGGCTCGACCTTCTGGGTCCGCCTCGACCTCGACGCGGTCGCCGCCCCGGCCGAGCCGTCGCCGCCGCCGCGGGCGGCGCCCGAGAATTTCCTGACGGCGCCCCGCATCCTGCTGGTGGAGGACGCCCCGGCCAACCAGGAACTCGTGCGCTTGATCCTGGAGGAGGAGGGCTACGGGGTCGACACCGCCTCGAACGGCGCCGAGGCGGTGGCGATGATCCGCTCGGGCCCCTACCGCCTCGTCCTGATGGACGTGGAGATGCCGACCATGGACGGGCTGACGGCCACCCGGCGGATCCGCGAGATGGAAGGCCCCTTCGGCCGCGTCCCGATCGTCGCCATGACCGGCAACGTCATGTCCCATCACCTGGAAGCCTGCCGCGAGGCGGGGATGGACGACGTGATCGCCAAGCCCTTCAAGCAGGCCGAACTCGCGGCCGTGATCGCCCACTGGACCCTGATCGACGGGGAGCGGCCGCGGGCGCGAACCGCGCTGCCCTCGCCCGCACGATGAGGCTGGACAAGACGCCCGTGCGGAGTAGCATGCTGGCGCTTCACAAGCGAAACTTCGATCAGCCCTGCCGTGCCCCCGCCGGCGGGGCTTTTTCTGTGCTAGAGCGCTATCCGAGCGGGCTGAAACAGCTGGCGGGGTGATGGGTTGGTCGGCGAAGGAGAGCGCCGATGTCCTCAGCCCTGTCCGTCGATCTGCGTCAGCGCGTGGTCCATGCCGTCGAGGCCGGCGCGTCCCGACACCAGGCAGCCGAACGCTTCGGGGTCAGTCTGGCGAGCGCGAGCCGTTGGTGCGGGCAGTTCGCCCGTGAGGGTCACGTCGCCCCTAAGCCGATGGGCGGAGATCAGCGCTCGCACCGGATCGAGGCGCAGGCCGACCTGATCCTGTCGCTCTACGAGGCGAAGCCCGGCATCTACCTGCATGAGCTCCGTGCGGCTCTGGCCGAGCACGGCGTTGGCGTGGCCCAGAGCAGCCTCTCGCGCTTCTTCAAGCGCCACGGCATCTCGCGAAAAAAAGCACCGGCCACGCCGCCGAGCAGGAGCGGCCGGATGTGAGGGCCGCGCGCGAGGCGTGGTTCGAGGGCCAACTCGACCTCGATCCGGATCGCCTCGTGTTCATCGACGAGACCGCAGCCAGTACCGCCATGGCCCGCCGCTACGGGCGCGCGCCGCGCGGCGAGCGCTGCCGGATGAGCGTGCCGCGGGGTCATTGGAAAACCACCACCATCACGGCGGGCTTGCGCACCAGCGGCATCACCGCACCCTGGCTGCTCGACGGCGCGATGAACGGGCAAGCCTTCCGCACCTACGTGGCGGACGTGCTCGCCCCCACCCTCCAGCCCGGTGACACGGTCGTCATGGACAACCTGCCGGCTCACAAGGTCAGCGGTGTCCGCGAGCGCATCGAGGCCGCAGGAGCCCAGCTCCTCTACCTCCCGGCGTACTCGCCTGACTTCAACCCCATCGAGCTAGCCTTCGCGAAGCTGAAAGCTCTGCTGCGCAGCGCGGCGGCGCGAACGATCCCAGACCTCTGGGACGCCATTCGGCGCAGCCTGCAGCGCTTCGCCCGGGCTGAGTGTCGAGCCTACTTCGCCGCTGCTGGCTACGACGCAACCTGATCGGATGCCGCTCTAGCCCCGCTCCGCGCTGCCCTTGCTCTGCGGTACTCCTGCTCTGCGGTACTCTTGCGCCGGTCTCGATTCCCTGCTTACTTTGCATGGCAAAGTTCGCGGGCATCGTCGGCGGACCTGACCAGGGCCGTGCCGCGCGATGCCGCTCCAGTCTGACCGGGACCTCGATCGGGCGCTCGCCGACATCGTGGCGATCCGCAGCCAGATCGCCCGCGACACGCATTTCTGCGGCCTCGGCCCGGCGACGATCGCGCTGACGGGCGGCCTCGCCCTCGCGGCCGCCTCCCTCCAGGCCATGGGCGTCGCGCGGGATGCGGCCTTCGACTACTTCATGTTCTGGATCGCCGTCGCGGCGCTCGCGGTGCTGCTGATCGGCGGCGAGGCGGTGACGCGCTCGCGGCGGCTGCATTCCGGCCTCGCCGACGCGATGATCGTCTCGGCCGTGGAGCAGGTGCTGCCCGCGCTCGCGGCCGGCGCCCTCGTGGGTCTGGTGCTGGCCCGGGTCGCGCCGGACGGCCTCTGGCTACTCCCGGGCCTGTGGCAGGTCTTCGTGAGCCTCGGCCTGTTCGCGGCGATGCGCACGCTGCCGCGCGCCGTGTCGCTCGCCGGGGCGTGGTACCTGCTCGCGGGCCTCGCCGGGATCGTCCTCGCGGCCGAGGCGCGGACCCTCTCGCCCTGGGCGATGGGCCTGCCCTTCGGCATCGGGCAGGTGCTGCTCGCCCTCATCCTGCATCGCTCCCGGCGGGACGCCGATGTCTGAGCCGAGCGGACGCTACTCCTACGAGGGACTCGATCGGGTGATCCACGAGCGGGCGCGCCTGAGCGTGCTGACCTCCCTGGCCACCCATCCGCACGGGCTGCTCTTCGGCGACCTGAAGCAGCTCTGCGGCCTCACCGACGGCAATCTCAGCCGGCACCTGCAGGTGCTGCAGGAGGCCGGCCTCGTCGAGCTGCGCAAGGGCAGCGCCCGGAACCGGCCGCAGACGGTCTGCCACCTGACCCCGAGCGGCCGCCGCCGCTTCCTCGACTACCTCGCGGTCCTCGAACAGGTGGTCCGCGACGCCGCCCAGACGGCGGACGAGACCCCGGCCATCCTCGATCCCGCGCGATCCTGACCAGTGCTCACCCACGGCGCCCTGATTCGGGGCGTTCCGTCCGGAGGCTTTGTGATGCAAAGTTCCAGCAAGACCCCCACGGGCCTGCATGTCGCCGCGATCATGGACGGCAACGGGCGCTGGGCCACCGCCCGCGGCCTGCCGCGCACGGCGGGGCACCGGGCGGGGGTCGAGGCGATCCGCCGGGTGGCGGAGGCGGCACCCGACCTCGGGGTCGGCGCGCTGACGCTCTTCGCCTTCTCGGCGGATAACTGGCGCCGCCCGCCCGCCGAGGTGGCGGGACTGATGAGCCTGCTGCGCCGCTACCTGCGCCACGAGACCGGGCGCCTCGCCCGCACGGGCACCCGCCTCACGGTGATCGGCCGCCGCGACCGGCTGCCCCGGGGCCTGCCCGACGCCCTGGCCCGGGCCGAGGCGGAGACGGCGGGCGGGGAGCGGCTGCACCTGCGCATCGCGGTCGATTACTCGGCCCGCGACGCCATCCTGGCGGCGGCCGCCGCCGGAATCCCCGCGAGCCGCGAGGCCTTCGGGCGGAGCCTGTCGGGCGGGGTGCCGGACGTGGACCTGCTGATCCGCTCCGGCGGGGAGAAACGGCTCTCGGACTTCCTGCTCTGGGAATGCGCCTATGCCGAGCTGCATTTCAGCGACCGGATGTGGCCCGATTTCGGGCCCGAGGATCTCGCGGCGGCCCTGCGCGACTTCTCCGGTCGCGAGCGGCGCTTCGGCGGGCTGGTCCCGGCGGCGGCGTGAGGGGCGCATCCGCTGACCGCGGCGTCCGTCCGGCAAAGCGGACCTCATGCCGGCAGGTCCGGGTCGGCCCCGCGCGCGATCCGCGCTATGTCACGGACGGATGCCCTCCCGCGAGTTGACCATGCCGCTCTACACCCTCGACGATCACCGCCCCCGCCTCGCCGACCCGGACCGCGTCTGGATCGCGCCCGATGCCCACGTGATCGGGCAGGTCGAGATCGGCCCCGATGTCAGCATCTGGTTCGCAGCGGTGCTCCGGGGCGACAACGAGCCGATCCGGCTCGGCGCGCGCACCAACATTCAGGACGGGGCCGTCCTCCACACCGATCCGGGCTTCCCGCTCGATCTCGGCGAGGGCGTCACCGTCGGCCACGGCGCCATCGTGCATGGCTGCACGATCGGAGCGAACACCCTGGTCGGAATGGGGGCGACGATCCTCAACGGCGCCCGGATCGGCCGGAACTGCCTCGTCGGCGCGAACGCCCTCGTCACCGAGGGCAAGGAATTTCCCGACAACAGCCTGATCGTCGGCGCGCCCGCCAAGGTGGCGCGCAGCCTCGACGACAAGGCCGTCGAGAGCCTGCGGCTCTCCGCCGAGCGTTACGTCGCCAATGGCCGCCGCTACGCCGCGGGCCTCCGGCGGATCGATCCGTAATCAGTCCGTGTGCGCGATCCGGGCCGCGAGCGCCTCCGGCAGGCCGCGGCTCGGCTTCGGGGCGGGGCGGCGCAGGGTGCCGGCCGTGGCCTTGCGCGGGCGCAGGGCCACCACCGCCTCGGCGAGCTTCACCGCGGCCGCCACCTGATCGACCACCGGCACGGGCACCCGCTCGCGCACCCGCGGGCCGAGGCCCGAGAGCGGCGCCCCCGCGAAGATCAGCACGTCGGCGCCGTCCTCCCGCACCGTCGCCTCGGCGAGGGCGACGAGCTGGTCCTCCTTCTCGGCCTGCACCTCGGCCAGGGAGGCGAAGCGGCCGTCGAGGGCGCGGATCGCGGCGCAGCGCGCCTCCAGCCCGTGCATCGCCACGCATTCCCGATACCAGGGCACCAGCGCCTGCGCGAAGGTGACGATGCCGAAGCGCCCGCCGAGCAGGCAGGCGCTCAGCATGGCGGCCTCGGCGAGGCCGATCACCGGGAAGTCGAACAATTCGCGCGCGCCGAGCAGACCCGGATCCCCGAAGGCCGCCAGGATCGCCGCGTCGATCCGGGGCGCCTCCGCCAGCATCTCGAGCGCGATGGCGCCACCGATCTGCGCCTCCGCCCGGGTGGCGATGTAGGGCACGCCCCGGGACGCCGTCGCGGTCAGGATCTCGGTGCCGGGTGCCGCGACCGCGGCGGCGCTCTCGCGCATCAGGGCCGTGACCGCTTCGGTCGTGTTCGGATTGAGGAGGAGGAGGCGCATCGGTCCCAAAAGTTTCGGTCCCACGAGTTTCGGTCCCAAGAGTTGTTATCGGTCCCAGGAGCGGTTCAGGCGGCGTCGGAGCGGGGAGGGGCGGCGAGGAGCGCCGCGCCCGTATGGGCGACGTGCTCGGCGAGGAGCAGCCCGGCGCGGGCGCCGTCCCGGGCGTCGAGGGCGGCGAGGATCGCCCGGTGCTCCTGCACCGATTCGTCCCAGCGCGCCCGGCTGCCGAGCGCCCGCCGCCGGGCCAGCTCGGCCCGCGCGTGCAAGCCCTCGTGCGCCTCGCGCAGGGGCCCGTTGCGGGCGGCGGCGACGATCAGGGCGTGGATCTGCTGGTTCAGCGCGAAGTAGGGGGCGAGCTCCCCGGCATCGTGATGGGTCTCGATCGCCTCCTGCAGGGCCCGCAGCCGCTCCAGTTCCGCGCCGGTCATGCGGGCGGCGGCGAGTTCGGCGCTCGCCCGCTCGATCCAGGACAGGGCCTCGAACAGGGCCGCCACCGTCGCGGGGTCGAGGGCGGCGACGCGGGGCGAGCGGTTGGGCCGCAGCTCCACCAGACCCTCGACCGCGAGCAGCTTCACCGCCTCCCGCAGCGGCGTGCGCGACACTCCGAGCCGCTCGGACAGGTCCGTCTCCACGAGAGGCGCGCCCGCCGGCAGGGTGCCGTCCACGATGAGGTCGCGCAGCCGGCGCATCGCCTGCTCGTGCAGGCCGAGCCGGCCGCCGCCCTCGGGCATGACGAGGACGGGTTTGCGAGGGCGTCCGCGCGGGCGCCGAACCTGATCCATGAGCGATCTCGCGACTGGGGTGGCGAGAGCGGCGCCCGATCAGGTGGCGATCGCGCGCCGCTCTCGGTCTTTGATTTTACCGCATTGTCCGCGACGAACCGGGATCCACTTCGTCGGACAAGGCTCCAAGCAGGGTTCGCGAAGGCGGCCCCCGGTTTCGCGACAAGAACCTGCGACACATCAGGAATCGACGCGGACGAAGCGGTGGCACGCCAACGCAGGTCCGCTGAGGAGCATAGCCGCTCGCCGTGCCGGGCGGGCGCACCAATTGCGGGCATGTTCTGACGCCCGCATCGTCATTTAGCACGAATTGCATGCAATGCCGGAAAAATGCATTGCAAGGCTCCGCGGACCGCCGCAGGCTTTGCGGAGCAGCGGATCAGCCGTTGCGGCAGCTCCGAGGTGTCCCGTGATCCGGCATCGATTCGCGCTCGTGCTTGCGGCGTCCCTGTGGGCGGGAGCGGGCGCTTCCCCGGCCCTCGCGCAGCAGGATCCGGCGCCCGTGAAGCTCGGCTACGCCAAATGCGCCCATTGCCTGCCGGTGGCCCTGATCCCGGGCCTCGCCAAGGGCGTGACGGTCGACGCGACCGGCTTCAATTCCGGCAACGACGTGCTCACGGCCCTGGTCTCGAAGAGCATCGACGTGGCGCAGGTGACCTACCTCCACTACGTCACCGCCCTCGACAAGGGTTTCGACGTGGTCGCGGTGGCGGGCGAGGTGAATGGCGGCTCCGAATGCCTCTCGGCCAAGGGCCTCACCCTCGCGGCCGAGGATTGGGCGGGCTTCAAGTCCCTGGTCGAATCCCGCAAGGGCGCGGGCACGCCGCTCAAGGTCGCGGCCTCGCGCGGCAACGCGCAGGACATCCACATGCGCGGCGCCCTGCTCAAGCACGGCATCAACCCGAACAAGGACATCCAGTTCGTCAACATCCCGAACCCGTCCGACCACCTCGCGGCGATGCAGCGGGGCGAGGTCGACCTCGTCTGCTCGGTGGAGCCCTTCGCCTCGCAGATCCGCCTCGCGGGAGCGGCCAACCACTTCGTCCTCCCCTACGACCAAGCGGCCGGCAAGCTGACGAACCTGATCGTCACCCGCTCGGACGTGATCAAGAACCGCCGCGCGGCCGTGCAGGCGGTGGTCGATGCCGACGTCGCCCTCGTCGCCAAGCTCGACGCCGACAAGAGCGTGTGGATCGACGTCATCAACCAGAAGACCGGCCTGTCGCGGGACGTCGCCGCCGAGGCGCTCAAGAACGCCGAGCCGGATTACCGCATGTACCGCGCCAAGACCCTCGCCATCGCCGAGATGATGCGCGACCTCAAGTACATCAGCCGCGACGTCTCCAAGGAGGTCGAGGCGAACATGGACTTCTCCTTCCTCGAAGCCGCCACCAAGAAGACCCGCGATGGCCTCGGCTACTGATGTGACGCGGCCCGCCGCCCTGCCCCTGCCGGCCGCGTCCGCCCTGCGGCGCCGGCTCACGGGCTTCGCCGAGCGGGCGGCCCTGCCGCTCCTCCTCGTCGCCGGCTGGGAGGCCTTCGCGCGCTCCGGCGCCCTGCCCCCCGCCCTGCTGCCGGCCCCCTCCGCGGTGCTGCACGCGCTGGCCGACTGGGTCGGCGGCTTCGACGAGAGCACCCAGAGCTATTCGGGGCACTGGCTGCAGGACGCGCTCGCCAGCCTGTCGCGGGTGCTCGCCGGCTACGCCATCGCGGCGTTCGCGGGGATCGGGCTCGGGGTCGCCATCGGCTGGTCGCGCCTGATCGAGCGCACGGTGGAGCCGACCCTGCAGATGCTGCGGCCGATCCCGCCGGTCTCGTGGATCCCCCTCGCCATCATCTGGTTCGGCATCGCCGACAAGCCGGCGATCTTCCTGGTCTTCCTCGGCGCCTTCTTTCCGATCCTGATGAACGCCATCCACGGGGTGCGCTCGGTCGACCGCAACCTGATCCGGGCCGGCGCCATGATGGGCGCGAGCGAGCGCCAGCTCCTCACCGCCATCGTGCTCCCGGCCGCACTGCCCTCGATCGTCTCGGGGCTGCGCATCGCCATCGGCTCGGCCTGGATGCTCACCGTCACCGCCGAGATGGTCGCGGTGAAGAGCGGCCTCGGCTACGTGCTGTGGGATTCCTACTACTTCCTGCGCTACGACATCGTGCTCGCCGCCATGATCTCGATCGGGCTGCTCGGCTACCTCTCGGATCTCGGCCTCAAGGCCGTGGCCGCCTCCGTGCTGCACTGGCAGCGCGCCACCACCGTGCAGGGGCGTTGAGCCATGAGCGCGATCGAACTCCTCGACGCCCGCAAGGTTTATCGCGATCGCGAGGGCGCCGACCTCGTGGCGCTGGAGCGCACCCGGATGACCATCGAGACGGGCGAGTTCCTCTGCCTGCTCGGCCCCTCCGGCTGCGGCAAGTCCACGCTCCTCAACCTGATCGCCGGGTTCGAGGCGCCGACCTCCGGCGAGATCCGGGTGGCGGGCCAGCGCGTGGAGCGACCCGGGGCCGACCGCGGCGTGGTGTTCCAGCAGCCGACGCTGATGCCCTGGCTCACCGTCCTCGACAACGTCGCCTTCCACCTCAAGCTCAAGGGCGTCGCCAAGGCGGAGCGGCGCGAGCGGGCGCAGCACTACGTCGACCTCGTCGGCCTCAGGGGCTTCGAGCGGCATTACCCGGCGGAGCTCTCCGGCGGCATGAGCCAGCGGGTCGGCATCGCCCGGGCCCTCCTGATGAACCCGGCCGTGATCCTGATGGACGAGCCCTTCGCGGCCCTCGACGCTCAGACCAAGAGCGAGATGCAGGAGGAGCTGGTGGCGATCTGGGAGCGGGTGAAGGCCACCGTGATCTTCGTCACCCACGCGGTGGACGAGGCCCTGGTGCTCGGCACCCGCATCGCCGTGATGAGCCGCCGGCCGGGCCGGATCCGCGAGATCCTGCCCTTCGACGCATCCCGGCCCCGGGACGTGACGGCCCCCGATTTCAACGACATGAAGCGCCACGTCCTCGGCCTGATCCGCGAGGGATCGGCCCGTCTGAAGCAGGCCGCCTGATGCGGCTCGGCATGCTGACGCCGTCGTCGAACACCCGGCTCGAACCGGCGACGGCGGCGATGCTGGGCGACCTGCCCGGCGTCACGGCGCATTTCTCGCGCTTCCGCGTCACCGCGATCTCCCTGGCGGAGGCCCATCTCGGCCAGTTCGACGAGGCGCCCGTGGTCCAGGCGGCGAGCCTGCTCGCCGATGCCAAGGTCGACGCCATCGCCTGGAACGGAACCTCGGCGGCGTGGCTCGGCTTCGCGCGGGACGAGGCGCTCTGCGCCGCCATCGCGGCGGCGACGGGCGTCCCGGCCTGCACGGCGGTACTGGGGTTCCGCGACGTCTTCCGCCGGGCCGGCCATCGCCGCATCGGCCTCGTGACGCCCTATCGCGGCGACGTGCAGGCCCGCATCCAGGCGAACTGGGCCGCGGACGGATTCGACTGCACGGCCGAGCGGCATGCGGGGCGGGAGGACAATTTCTCCTTCGCGGAATGGCCCGAGGCCGCCGTCGCCGAGATGGTGCGGGCGGTGGCCCGGGAGGGCGCGGAGGCGGCCGCGATCGTCTGCACCAACGTCGACGGGACGGCGCTCGCGCCCGCGCTCGAAGCCGAACTCGGCATCCCCGTCTACGATTCGATCGCCGTGACGCTGTGGGCGGCCCTGCGCTGCGCCGGGGCCGATCCGGCGCCGCTCGCCCGCTGGGGCCGGGTGTTCGCGCTCTGAGTGGCGGCTCCGGAGACCCGCCGAGCCCGCCGCGGCCCTACCCGCGCTTGGGCGCCCCCGCGGCCGGCGGGGCTTCCCCCGGCAGCACGAAGATCTGGCCCGGGTAGATCCGGTTCGGGTTGCGGATCTGGGCGTGGTTGGCGCCGAAGATCAGCGTGTAGCGCGTGCCCCGCCCATAGGCCTTCCGGCTGATGGTCCAGAGATTGTCGCCGCGCACGACGGTGGCGGTGTTCACCGCGGACACGAACACCGTGCTGGGGCCCTGAGTCGGTTCGGGGCGGCCCGCCGCGACGACGGGGACCTGCGGCTTCGGGGCCGGCGGGGCGAGGGCTCCATCGACGGCGGGCGTCGTCGCGGCGGGGACCGCCGAGGCCTCGCGCGTCGCCGCCGCCACCGTGGCGACGGAGCCCCGCGGCGCCTTCCTGACCTCGGCCGCCGCCGCGGGCGCGGTGTCGAGGGTCGACGGGACCGCGAAGGTGACCTCCGAGCGGGTCTTCACCGTCCCGGTCGCCGGATCGACCTGATCGATCCGCACCCGGTAATCGCCCGGGCGCACGCCGCGCCCGATCGCGAAGGCGATGCGGCCGTCGGCGCCCGCCTGGCCCGGCGCGACCAGCGTGTCGTTGAGGTAGAGCCGCAGATTGGCCTGCGGTGCGCCCTGGGCGCTGACGTAGAGCTTGCCGCCGGCCTCGGCGTCGACGCTGGCGATGCGGATCGGCGTCGCGGCGGGGGGCACGACCGCGACCGCGGGGACCGCCTCAGGAACCGGCATGGGCGGCTTCGCCGCCTCCGCCGCCTCGGGCTGCGACAACACCGCCGTCGCCCTGCCCGGCGCGCTCACCGCCACCAGCGGCTTGGTGGTGCGCTCGGGCGAGACCGAGACCACGGCGCTCTCCGGCCCCGTCACGCGGGTGCCGTCCGGCGCGACGCTGCGCAGGCTGATCTCCTGGCTGCCCACCGGCAGGAGCGGGGGCACCAGCACGAACTGGCCCGCCAGGTCGGCCGTGGTGCGGGCGAAGACCTCGCCGTTGCGCAGAAGCTCGACCTCGGTGCCGGGCGCGGCGCGGCCTGCGACGACGCTGTCGCCCGCCGGCTCCACCCGGATCACGTCGAAGCTCGGCGCGCGGGCCGGTTCGGCCGGCGCCGCGGGACTCGCGGGCAAGGCCGCGCGCTGCGAGGCCGGCGGGGCCGGTTTCGAAACCGCGGCCGGCGCGGGGGCCGTCCCGATGGACAGGAGGCGGGTCCCGCTCGTGACGACCCCGATGAGCACCACACCGCTCACGAGCCCGACGCCCGCGAGGAACACGCCCCGCTGCAACTCCGCCGTCATGGCGTTCCACTCCTGAACGCGCGGATCCGGGGGACCCGCGCGCGGCCATTCGCCTCCTGGTCGACAACCTCGGTCGATCCCCGCCATATTATCAGGCATGTCCAGAAGACACCAAACTGCGGTGCCCCTCATCCTTGGACCGGATCTTGCGCCGTGCGGACGTCCCGCTCCGGACGGGCCGGGGACGGGGGACGCAGCGGAACGGCGCGGAGCATTGATGCGGACGGTTTGCGTGTATTGCGGCTCGGGCTTCGGCGCCGATCCGATCTTCCGGGATGCCGCGACGGCGCTCGGCCACTCCCTCGCCGCGGCCGGCATCGGCCTCGTCTACGGCGGCGGCAATGTCGGGCTGATGGGCACCGTGGCCCGCGCGGTGCTCGACGGCGGCGGCCACGTCACGGGCATCATCCCGGACTTCCTGAAGTCGCGCGAGCGGATGCTCGACGACGTGCAGGAGACGATCGTCGTGCACGACATGCACACCCGCAAGCGCCTGATGTTCGAGCGCTCCGACGCCTTCGTGGCCCTGCCGGGCGGCATCGGCACCCTGGAGGAACTCGTCGAGCAGATGACCTGGGCGCAGCTCGGCCAGCACACCAAGCCGATCCTGCTCCTGTCGGTGGCGGGATTCTGGACGCCGTTCCTGGCGCTCCTCGACCACATGCGGGAGACCGGCTTCATCCGCGAGGGGCTCGATCCGCACTACCTGGTGGCGCAGAAGCCCGAGGACGTCGTGCCCCTCCTCACCGACGCCGCGCGCCGGGCGCCGGCCCGTCCGGAGGCCGATGCGCTGGTCGAGGAACGGTTCTAAAAACAGCTGGGGATAACGGGCGGGAGGCGGCTCATCATCCGCGCGCGGCGGCTCCGGGAAGCCGGCGCGGGCGCGGAACATGGTGCTGCGCGTGGGCTTCCTGATGGGTCCGGCCCGTGACGTCCGATCCGGGCGCCACGCGGCACGGCCACGTGTCGCTGAGCAACATCGAAGTGCCGGAGACGCGTTCGATCGAGGAGCGAGGCGGATGCCGGGGGCACCGTGCCGATCGGGCATCACGCCCGGACGCTATGATGCCCGATCGACGCTCCGCGATTGCGGAGTTCGGCGTCGCTCGAGCGCGCGGTGCCCGATCCTGCGCCATGGGCCTGACGATCCGGCGTCCGGAACCGGCCTTTCGGAAGCTCGTCACTCCTCCAGGAACGCAAATCCCATCGTGCGGGCGTGATAGTACAGGCCGCCATCCTGCACGATCAGGAACCGGGCGAGGCCGCCGCCCGCGTTGTGGTGGGAATGCGGTGCGCCCGGCGGCGTGACCAGCGTCGCCCAGGGGCTCCAGTCGCAGCGGACGCCGTCGACGGTGGAGAAGCAGCGTTCGCCCGCCACCGCCAGGGTGATCGCCGCCGAATTGTGCCGGTGCGCGCGCTGATGCGTGCCGCCCGGCAGCGTGTTCAGCGACAGGGTGAGGGTCGGCAGCAGGTTGCGGCTCGCCTCCAGCCCATCCGTCGAGAAGATCAGCGCGTGGCCCGAGGTCGAGGCATTGGCGGTCGCGGAGACGATCAGGGCGAGCTGGCGCTCGATCTCGGCGGCCGGGTAATGCACCGGCGCCACCGGGGCGCGGGGGGCCTGCGAGGCGTCGTGGGCGAGCTGCGGCTCGTTGCTGACCACCCACAGGACCGCCCGGGTTCCGGCCGCGTGCACCACCGGGACGCCGCCGGGCAGCAGCAGCACGTCGCCCGCGCCCCAGCGCAGCACCTCGCCGCCGACGCGGGTCTCGCCGGTTCCGGCGATGACGAACCAGATCGAGCCCGTCGCGGCCCAGGCGCAGGTGAGGTCGTCGCCCGCCGCGATCGCGGCGTAGCGCGCGAGCATCAGCGGCGTCGTGGCCGGGAAGGGGCTCGCCATCGCCGCCGACTGGTCGCAGGCGATGAAGCCGGTCGGCGCGTCCGGGGCGAGGGCCCGGGCCGCCTCGTCGGTGAAGACCCGGCCGGGCACCGGCGGCAGCTTGATGTTGAAGGCGTTGCCCGAGTTGAAGAAGCGCGCCCGCGCCTGCGCCGGACCGGCGGGCGAAGCCGGGTGCTGCACGGGCAGGTCGGCCATGTCGATCGGCGCGGCGGCGCGGATCGCGGGGGAGGCGGTCATCGGGCGGCTCCATCGGAAGCGGCGAGGGGAAGCGTGTCGGCGAAGGCGAGATCGGCGAGCACCCGCCCGAGCACCGCGGCCCCCGCGGCGAGGTCGGCGGGCTCGGTCCATTCGGCCGGGGCGTGGCTGATCCCGTCCCGGCAGGGGATGAAGATCATCGCGCTCGGGCAGAGGCCGGCGAGGTGGCGGGCATCGTGGCCGGCGGCGGAGAGGATCGGCATCGCCCGGATGCCGAGATCCCGGGCCGCCTGCCCGATCCGGGCCTGGAGCGCCGGATCGAACCCGTTCGAGGGCGCATCGACGAGCGGCGTCACCGCGGCCTCGCAAGGAGCGGCCTCCCGCGTGCAGAGCGGCGCGATCCGGGCCCCGGCGGCGGCGAGCACGGCATTGTCCGGGTGGCGCAGGTCGATGCTGAAGCGCACCTCGCCGGCCACCACCGAGGGAGCGTTCGGCGCGACCTGCACCCGCCCGATGGTGAACTTGACCGCCGGGTCGATCCCGCCGACCGCGCGGTCGAGGGCGCTCGCGCAGCGGGCGAAGGCCGCGACCGCGTCCCGGCGCTCGGCCATCGGCAGGGTGCCGGCATGGCCCTCGGCGCCGGAGAGGCGCACCACATAGGTCTTCTTGCCCTGGATGCCGGTGACGATCCCGACCGGGCAGGCGGCGGCCTCGAGAAGCGGCCCCTGCTCGATGTGGAGTTCGAGATAGGCCCCGGCCGATCCGAAGGGGCGGCGGGGGAGGTCGGGGAAGGCGGCGAGGAGCCGGTCGAGATCCTCGCCGACGCTGATTCCCTCCGCGTCCCGGACCGCCCGGATCGCGTCGAGGCTGCGCGCTCCGCAGAACACCTCCGAACCCATCATGCCGGGGGCGAAGCGGCTGCCCTCCTCGTTCATCCAGGCCACGACCGAGACGTCGCGGGCCGGCCGTTCGCCGGCTTGCGCCAGCACCGTCGCGGCTTCGAGGGCCGCGAGCACCCCGGCCGCCCCGTCGAAGCGCCCGCCGGTCGGCTGGGTGTCGAGGTGGCTGCCGACGAGCACCGGGGCGGCCGCCCGGTCGCGGCCGGGGAGCGTCAGGAACAGGTTGCCGGCCGCATCCGTCGCCGGCTCCAGCCCGGCCTCGCCTCCCCAGCCGATCACCCGGCGCCACGCCGCGATCTCGCCCGGGGTCAGGGCCTGGCGGTCGACGCCGCCGCCCGGGATGGCGCCGATCTCGGCGAGCGCCATCAGGCGCCGCCAGAGCCGGTCCGGATCGATCGCGGGCGCCATCAGGCGGTCCGCATGATCTGCCCGGGCAGGGCCCGGGGGTCGCGCGGCAGCCAGCGCCCGGCCTCGACCTGGGCGATGAACTCGGCCAGGAGCGCGTTGAAGGCGGCGGGCTCCTCGAGGTTCAGGGTATGGCCGGTCTTGGGGAAGACCGAGAGGCCGCAGGCGGGAATCGTCTTCTTCAGGAAGATGCCGGGCTGGAGGCAGTGGTCGTCCTCGTCGCCCACCACCACCAGGGTCGGCACCGCCATGCGCTTCAGCGCGTCCTCCAGATCGTAGAACGAGGGCCGGCGGGCCTGGACGCCGCGCATGGTCAGGGCCGCGCCCCGATCCGAGTGGGTGGCGAGGCGCTCGGCGAAGTCCTGCCAGCCGCGCGGGTCCTTGTTCTGGAACTGCACCCGGCTCGCCCCGAGGGCGTAGATCTTGGAGAACTCCTTGGCGCCCCGGCGCTCGAAATTCTCCGCCACCTCCAGGGAGACGCCGCGGAAATACGCCTCGAACTCCTTCTCGCAGCCGTAGCCGGCGCCCGCCACGGTGAGCGAGAGCGCCCGCTCGGGGGTGCGCAGGCCGACATGCACGGTGCAGAACCCGCCCATCGAGAGGCCGACGATGTGCGCCTTCTCGATGCCGAGCCCGTCGAGCACCGCCACCGCGTCGTCGGCGGCGATGGCCTGCGAGTAGGAATCCAGGCTCTCCGGCACGCCGGACGGCGGATAGCCCCGCGCCGCGTAGGTGATGCAGCGGTGCCGGCGGCTGAAGAAGCGCAATTGCGGCTCCCAGCTCGCGTGGTTGCCCCCGAATTCGTGGATGAACAGGATCGGGGTGCCTTCCCCCGCCTCCTCGACGTGGAGCGCCACGCCGTCCCGGGTCGTGATGATCATGGGTCGTCTGGGTCCGTCAAAACTGGGGTGGCAGGTCGTTGAGGGTGCGGGCCTCGGCCGCGAGCGCGGGCAGGAGATCGCAGAACTTCTCCACCCACGGCGTCGGCACCGAGGTCGAGACCTTCACGAAGCGGTCGCCGAAGCGGGCCGTGTGATAGGTGCCCTGCCGGATCATGATGCCGTGGCGGCGGTAGCACTCGACCAGGGCCTCGGGCCGGATGCCGGCGCCCACCGTCTCCAGCACCAGGAAGTTGCCGTGCGAGGGGAAGACCGGCAGGGCCAAGCCCTCGACCCGGGCCGCCGCCTCGCGGATCATCGCCTTGTTGGCGCGGTCGACGCGGCGCACCTCGGTCATCCAGTCGGACTTCACCGCGAGCCCCGCCGCGGCGGCGCGCTGGGCGATCACGCTCGCGCCGAGCACGCTCGTCGTGCGCCCGGCGATCTCCTCGAACAGGGCCGGCGCCGCGACGAGGGCGCCGATGCGCAGGCCCGCGAGGCCGAGCCACTTCGAGAAGCTCAAGGAGACCACCGCGCCCTCCGGCGCCGCATGGAGCGCCGGATGATGGCCGTCGGCGAAGTCGCGATAGGTGCAGTCGTGGACGAGGAGCGCGCCGCAATCGCGGGCGATGGCCGCGAAGGCCTCGATCTCCTCGCGGGTGTAGCGGATGCCGAGCGGGTTGTTGGGATCGACGAGGTAGATGATCGCGGTGCGCTCATCGACGTTGGCCCGCAGGGCCTCGGGCGTGAGCCGGTAGTTGCAGGCGGGATCGTAGATCGGGATCTCGATCACCGTGGCGCCCTGCTGCTCGGCGAACAGGCAGGGCCATTTCCAGGTCGGGTCGGTGGTGACGAAGGTGGTGCCGGGGCGGCAGCGGGCCCGGCAGACCATCGCAAGCGCGTTCACGCCGCCCTCGGTGACCAGGGCCTCGGCCCCGGGCGTGCCGAGATCGGCGACGATCGCGGCGCGCAGGGCCTCGAAGCCGAGGGGCGGCGCGTAGGCGTTGAAGGCGCCCTCCTCGATCGCCCCGATCATCGCGGCGCGCACCGCCGGATGGGCCTCGATGTGGTTGGTGTTCTGCCCGAGCCAGATCAGGCCGGGCGTCGCCGAGAGGGCGTCGAAGTAGCGGTTGCGGGTGAGCGCGGCGGACATCGGCGGGAATCCCTCAGATCACCGAGCCGCGGGCGGCGATGCCGCCGTCGATGGTGACCACCGTGCCGGTGATGTAGGCGGCCCGCGGCGAGGCCAGGAAGGCGCAGAGGTCGGCGACCTCCTCGGAGGTGGCGGGGCGCTTGCCCGGATACTTGTCGAACAGTTCCTGCCAGCGCGCCTCGTCGCCGAGCATGTCGATCGCCTTGCGCTTCATGATCTTGAGCATGCGGTCGGTGGCGACCGGGCCGGGATTGACCGCCACCACGCGCACGCCGTGGTCGAGGCTGCGGCCACCGAGCGCCTTGGTGAAGGACATCAGGGCCGCGTTGCCGGTGGAGCCGGCGATGTAGCTCGCGTCCCAGTTCTCGCCCGAATTGCCGATCACGTTGAGGATCACGCCGCCGCGGCCCTTCAGGCGCGGATAGTACAGGCGCGACAGCGTGATGTAGCCGAAGACCTTGAGGTCGAAGCCCCGCCGCCACGCGGCGTCGTCCAGCACCTCGAGCGAGCCGGCCGGGATGTCGCCGGCATTGTTGATCAGGATGTCGATGTCGCCCACGGCGGCGGCGAGATCCTCCATCGCCGCCGTGCTGGAGAGGTCGAGGGCGTGGACGGTGACGCGGACGCCGTGCTCGGCCTCCAGCGCGCGCTTGGCCTCCTCCATGGCGGCGCCGTTGCGGGCCGCGAGGTGGAGGTGACACCCCTCCGCGGCGAGCACCCGGGCGACGGCGAGGCCGATGCCCTTCGAGGCGCCGGTGATCAGGGCGGTCTTGTCGGTGAGGTCGAGATGCACGCGGGTCTCCCGGGGCGCGAGTTCGGTATGCAAAGATCAGCAATTTGCATACCAACCGTGCCGCCGGTCACTCGAAGGCCGCCAGGAAGTCGAGGAGGTTGTCGCCGAGCAGGGCGACGTGATCGCGCATCGCCTTGTGGGCGGCTTCGGGATCGTGGGCGAGGATCGCCCGCATGATCGCCTCGTGCTCGCGGATCGTGTCGCCCATCCGGTTCGGCATCCGCGTGACGCGGCGGCGATAGGCGGCGACCTGGTTGCGCAGGCGCCGGGTCTGGTCGGCCAGGAAGGCGTTGCGGGAGGCCTCGTAGATCGCCTCGTGGAACTCCTGGTTCACGTCGTAGAAGGCGTCGGCGTCCTGCCCGTCCACCAGGGCGGCAAGCCGTTGATGGATCGGCTCGATCGTCGACCGCCAGCCGGGCGCCACGCGCCGCGCGGCGAGCCGGGCGCACAGGCCCTCCAGCTCCGCCATGACCTGGAACATCTCGATGAGCGCGTGCGCCCCGATGGTGCGCACCACCGCGCCTTGCCGCCCGCGCAGCTCGACGAGGTTGCTGGCGGCGAGCAGCCGGAACGCCTCCCGCACCGGCGTGCGCGACACCCCGTGGCGCAGGGCGATCTCCTGCTCGTCGAGGCGGCTGCCGGGTTCGAGATGCCCGGCCGCGATGGCGGCTTCGAGCTGCTGGCGCAGGCTCTCGGCCAGGGTCAGGCCCGGGACCGGAGCCGCCGGCTGGCGCCCCTCCTCGATCCGGATGGCGCCATTTTGTGCACGCGGTGCCATATCATGCATCTCTTATGTCAGTGTTTGTATACATAGGAGCCATCACCGGATCGTCTCCGCCCCCGCCACCGCCCTTGCGCGCCCTTGCGGGCCGCCGAGGACGCCTAGCCAGAACCGTACCGCGCCCGTCTTTCCCCATCCTGGCACATCCGTTGCAGAGACAGCGCCAGCACGGCCGCCCGTCAGGCATGCCTGAAGCGGCCCTCGTTATACAAGAAGCGGAAAGGTGCCTCTCGTGCGGGCCATGCTGCGACACAAGGACGACGCGCTGATCGCCGAGCCGCCCCCGGCGGCCGGGGCCGCGCCGCTGATCGAGCTCAAGGCCGTCGGCAAGACCTTCGGGCCGGTCAAGGCGCTCTCGGGCTTCTCGGCCACGGTCGGGCGGGGCGAGTTCGTCACCGTCGTGGGACCGAGCGGCTGCGGCAAGAGCACCCTGTTCAACATCGTGGCGGGGCTGGAGGAGCCGGATCCCGGCGGAGCGCTGCGCTTCGAGGGGCGGAGCTGCCACGCCGCCGACCTCCTGGGGCAGGTCTCGTTCATGCCCCAGCGCGACCTGCTGCTGCCCTGGCGCACGGTGATCGACAACGCGATCCTGGCCCTGGAGGTCGAGGGGACGCCCCGCAAGGCGGCCCGCGCCGAGGCCCTGCGGCTCCTGCCGGAATTCGGCCTCGCCGGGTTCGAGGGGCAGTACCCGCACCAATTGTCCGGCGGCATGCGCCAGCGGGTGGCGCTGATGCGCACCTTCCTGTTCCGCCGCGACCTGATGCTGCTCGACGAGCCGTTCGGCGCGCTCGACGCGCTCACCCGCACGATGATGCAGCGCTGGCTGCTCGACGTCTGGCAGCGCCACCGCCGCACCATCCTGTTCATCACCCACGACGTGGACGAGGCGATCTTCCTCGGCGACCGGGTGCTGGTGATGACCGCCCGGCCGGGCGCGGTGAAGCTCGAACAGCGCATCGACCTGCCGCGCCCGCGCCGGGCGGACCTCGTCACCGCCCCCGAATTCATCCGCCTCAAGCGCACCCTCCTCGAAGCCATCGAGGAGGAGAGCATGAAATCCTTCCAGATGCCGCAGGAGAAGGCCCGATGAGTGCCGGTCTCGACCTCCGCCCGTCCGATGCCGCGCGCCGCTGCGCCCCCGCCGAGTGGGAAGCCCGGGTGGCGCTTGCCGCCTGCTACCGCATGGTGGCGAAGCTCGGGATGGACGACCTGATCTACAACCACATCTCGGCGCGCGTGCCGGGGCAGGACGGCGCGTTCCTGATCAACCCCTACGGCCTCCTGTTCGACGAGATCACCGCGTCGAGCCTCGTGAAGATCGACGTCGACGGCAAGATCCTCGACGAGACGCCGCACACGGTGAACCTCGCCGCCTTCGTGATCCACGCGGCGATCCACAAGTCGAGCCACGACGCGGCCTGCGTGCTGCACACCCATTCGGATGCGAGCGTCGCGGTCTCGGGCCAGGAGAAGGGCCTGCTGCCCCTGAGCCAGTTCGCCATGCGGTTCTACGACCGGCAGGCCTTCCACGACTACGAGGGCGTGGCGATCGACCTCGACGAGCAGACGCGCCTCGTGCGCGATCTCGGGCCCCACAAGGTCATGCTGATGCGCAACCACGGCATCCTGACCGTGGGCCGCACGCCCGGCGAGGCGTTCATGCTGCTCTACTACTTCGAGCGCGCCGCCCGCATCCAGCTCGCCATGCAGGCCGCGGCCGCGGCCGGCGCCGCCCTGGTGATCCCGCCGCACGAGGTCTGCGAGCGGGCCGCCCGCCAGTTCTGGGAGCTGAAGGGCGACATCCTGATCCCCGGCGAGCGCGAATGGCCGGCGCTGATGCGCCAGCTCGACCGCACCGATCCCTCCTACCGCCACTGACCGACCCGGAGAGCCCCGATGCTGAAGCGCCGCCACCTCCTCGCCGCCTGCGCCGCCCTGATGCTGGCCGGCCCCGCCGCCGCCGCCGAGCCGGTCAAGGCGTCGCTGCGCCTCAAATGGCTGCCGCAGGCCCAGTTCGCCGGGTTCTACGTCGCAGTCCAGAAAGGCTACTACAAGGCGGAGGGGATCGACCTCACCATCAACCCGGGCGGGCCGAACCTGCTCGCCGAGAACCTCGTCGCCACCGGGGCCGACACCTTCGGCCTCTCGGGCGGCAGCGACAGCGTGCTCGCCTCCCGCGACAAGGGCCTGCCGGTGGTCTGCATCGGCGTCGCGCACCAGATCACGGCCTTCGTCTTCGTCGCCCGCAAGGACGGGCCGGTGAAGACGCTTCCCGACTTCAAGGGCCGCACCGTCACCACGTGGTTCACGGGGGCCAACCACGTCCTCAACGCCGTCCTGGCCAAGGAGGGCATCAGGCCCGACGAGGTGAAGATCCAGCCCCAGCAGGTCAGCGTCACCCCGTTCGTGGACGGGGCCGTCGATGTCGCCACCGCCACCTACTACAACGAACTCTACACGATCCAGAGCCGCGTCGGCCGGGACAACCTGCGCACCTTCGTGCCCGAGGATTACGGCATCACCTTCCCGCGCGACACGCTGATCGTCTCCGAGGCGACCCTGAAGGACAAGCCCGATCTGGTGAAGGGCTTCCTGCGCGCCTCGATCAGGGGCTGGAGGGACGCCTTCGCCGATCCCAAGGGCGCGGTCGACACCGTGATGGCGATCGCCCCGACCCTCGACCGGGCGCATCAGGACTTCATGCTCACCGAGGTGAAGCGCCTGATGACCGCCGGCGCCGCCAAGGAGAAGGGCCTGTTCGCCATCGACCCGGATGCGATCGCCAAGGCCCACGACCTCCTGCTCCAGGCCAAGGTCATCGCCAAGCCGGTCGATCTCAAGGCGGCCTTCGACGCCCGCATCATCGACGGCCTCGCCGCCGCGGACCGCCAGCTGTGAGCGCCGCCCCCGCCCTCGCGGCCGTCGCGCCGCCGGCCGGCGGCGGCCTCCTCGCCCGGCGGATCGGCGGGCGGGTGCTCGCCCTCCTCGCGGTGGCGCTCGCCTGGGAGGGGCTGGTGCTCCTCCTCGGCATCCGGCCGTTCTACCTGCCGCGCCTGTCGAGCGTGCTCGCCGCCATCGCGGCGACACCGGGGGCCTACGCCGCGGGCTTCCTGCGCACGCTCGCCGAGACCCTGATCGGCTTCGTGGCCGGCGGCGCCTTCGGGGTGCTGATCGGCCTCGCCTTCCTGCGGATGCGCACCGTGCGCGAACTCGTCTTCCCGCTCTTCGTGGTGTCGCAGACCATTCCGGTCATCGCCTTCGGGGCGCTGGTGGTGCTGTGGTTCGGCAACACGCTCCTCGCCAAGGCGGTGATCGCCTTCTACCTCACCTTCTTCCCCGTGACCGTGAACGCGCTGATCGGCCTCGAATCCGTCGATCCGCGCCAGATCGCCCTGATGCGCAGCTTCGGCGCCTCCCCGCGCCAGATCCTGCTGCGGCTGCAACTGCCGAGCGCCCTGCCGCAGATCTTCGTCGCGCTCCGGCTCGCCGCCTCGCTCAGCCTCGTCGGCGCCATCGTCGGCGAGTGGTTCGGCGACACGACCGGCCTCGGCGTGCTGCTGCTCCAGGCGATGTACACCGAGAACGTGGTGGCGATCTGGGCCGCCCTGCTGGTCTGCGCGCTGCTGGGCACCGGCTTCTACGCCGCGGTGGCGTTCCTCGAGCGCCGCCTCGTGTTCTGGGGAGCCGAGCAATGAGCGCCGCCCCGTCCCGCGCCGTGCAGCGCGGCATCCTCGGCGCGCTGCTGCTGATGGGCCTGTGGGAGGGCGTCGCCCGCGGCTTCGCCCTGCCGGCCTACATGCTGCCGGCGATGAGCGACGTGCTCGCCGGCGTCTGGTCCCAGCGCGCGCTCCTCACCGAGGCCGCCGCCTACACCCTGTCCGAGGCGCTCCTCGGCTACGTCCTCGGCAGCCTGATCGGCATCGGGCTCGCGGTCGGCCTCTCGCTGCTGCCGCAGGTCCGCGGCGGCGTGGTCGCGGCGGTGACGGCGGTGAACTCGGTGCCGGTGGTGGCCTATTCGCCGCTGATCCTGCTGTGGTTCGGCATCGGCGTCGCCTCGAAGGTGGTGATGGTGGCCTTCACCGTCAGCTTCACGGTGTTCCTCTCGACCCTCGCCGGGCTCGACCGGGTCGACCGCCGCAGCGTCGACCTGATGCGCAGCTTCGGGGCCGGGCGCCTCGCCCTGCTCTGGCGCCTGCGCCTGCCCACCGCCCTGCCGCTGATCCTCGCGGGCCTGCGGGTCTCGACGGTGCGCAGCATCATCGTGGCGATCGTCACCGAGATGCTCGGCGCCTATGGCGGCCTCGGCTGGGTGATCTACCAGGCGGTGCTGCAGATCGACTTCGTGCAGGTGTGGTCGGCGATCGTCGTCGCCTCCGCCGCGAGCCTCGCCTTCTTCGGCCTCGTCAGCCTCGCCGAGCGCCGCCTGCTGTTCTGGAAAGCCGCATGACCCAGCCCCGCCAGATGCATCTCGGCCTGTTCCTCCTCGGCACGGGCAGCCACGTCGCCGGCTGGCGCTATCCCGGCGCCGTCGACAGCTTCCAGGACCTGGCCGCGATCCAGGAGATCGCCCGCACCGCCGAGCGCGGCTGCTTCGACCTGATCTTCATCGGCGACAACCTCTACGCCGATCCGGCGGCGCACCCCTCCTACACCCTGCGCTTCGAACCCCTGACCCTGCTCTCGGCGCTCGCGGTCACGACGCGCCACATCGGGCTCGGCGCCACGGTCTCGACCACCTACGCCGACCCGTTCACGGTGGCGCGGGCCTTCGCCTCCCTCGACCACCTGAGCGGCGGCCGGGCCGCCTGGAACGCCGTGACCACGGCGAACCCGGCCACCGCCGCCAATTTCGGCACCACCCACCCGGACCATGCCCGCCGCTACGAGCGGGCGGGCGAGTTCCTCGACGTGGTGAGGGGCCTGTGGGATTGCTGGGCCGACGACGCCGTGGTGGCCGACCGCGGAACCGGCCTCTACATCGACCCGGCCAAGCTGCGCGCCCTCGATCACGACGGCCCGTTCTTCACGGTCAAGGGGCCGCTCAACATCGGCCGCTCGCCGCAGGGTCACCCGGTGGTGCTCCAGGCCGGCGGCTCGGAGGCGGGCCAGGACCTCGCCGCGCGCACCGCCGACGTGGTCTTCTCCGTGGTGCAGGATCTCGACGAGGCCCGCGCCGCCTATGCGAGCCTGAAGGCCCGCCTGCCCCGCCACGGGCGGCGCCCGGAGGACGTGACCGTGCTGCCCGGCGTGATGCCGGTGGTCGGGCGCACCGAGCGGGAGGCCTTCGACAAGCTCGCGGTGCTCCAGGGCTTCGTCAGCGGGCAGAACGCCCTCGCGCTGCTCTCCGACCGCCTCGGCCAGGACATGTCGGCCTACGACCTCGACGGGCCGATCCCGGACATCGCCCTGCCCGACAGCTACCACAGCTTCGCCCGGGTGATGCTGGCCAAGGCCCGCCGGGACGGCATGACCCTGCGCGACCTCTACAACCTCACCGCCGCGGCCCGCGGCCACTGGGTGCTGTGCGGCTCCGCCGACACCGTCGCCGACACGCTCCAGCACTGGTTCGAGACCGGAGCCGCCGACGGTTTCAACGTGATGCCGCCCTATTTCCACGAGGGCTTCTCCGACTTCGTCGATCTCGTGGTGCCGCGGCTCCAGGAGCGCGGGCTGTTTCGCCGGGACTACGCGGGCACGACCTTGCGCGACCGTCTCGGCCTCGCCCGCCCGGTCCGGTAGAAGGGGGACCCGTCATGGCCGATTCCCTCGCCGACGACTTCCGGCTGTCGATGCGCCGCCTCGCCGCGACCGTCTGCATCCTCACCTGCGCGGAGGAGGGGGCGTGGTTCGGCATGGTCGCGACCTCCGTCGCCGCCGCCTCCCTGGAGCCGCCCGCGCTGACGGTCGGCGTGAACCGGTCCGCCAGCATCCACGACCCGATCCGGCGCACGCGGCTCTTCGGCGTGAACCTGCTGCGCAGCCATCACGACGCGCTCGCACTGGCCTTCACCCGCGCCCCGGCCGAGCGCTTCGCCGAGGGCCGGTGGCGGAGCGGGCCGGAGGGGCTGCCGCTCCTGGCGGACGCGCAGGCGAGCCTCGTCTGCGCGGTCGATGCCGAATTGTCCTACGGCAGCCACACCCTGTTCGTCGGCCGGCTGGCCGGGGCGGCCGTCGCCCCCGCGGTCGATCCGCTGCTCTGGCAGGATGGCGGCTTCGCCGTCGGCCGGCCGCTGCCCCTGCCGGCGTGACGGCCGGGCCGCGCGGATCAGGGCCCGCCGAAGAAGGCGATCCGGGTGAGCAGCGTGTAATCCGCCTCGGCGGCCATGATGACGACGAAGATCAGGATCGCCACCGGGGGCACGAGGATCGCGTAGATCAGGGCGAGCCGTTCCCAGGCGAGGTGCATGAACACCGCCACGATCAGCCCCGCCTTCACGATCATGAACAGCAGGATGAGGCTCCAGCGCAGGGCGCCCTGGAGGTGGAAGAAATCGACGAGGTAGGAGCAGGCGCTCAGCACGAACAGCCAGCCCCAGACGAGGAGATAGAGCCGGACCGAGTGGCTCTCGCCCGTCGAGTGGCTCTCGGTCGGCCCGTGGCCCGCGACCGCGTGCATCCGATCCCTCCTACCAGAGATAGAACAGGGCGAAGATGAAGACCCAGACGAGATCGACGAAGTGCCAGTAGAGGCCCGCGATCTCGACGTTCTCGTAGCGCCCGCGCTGGCTCGTGAAGAAGCCGCGCCGGCCGGTCTCGAAATCCCCCCGCCAGACCTTGCGGGCCACGACCAGGAGGAGGATGACCCCGATGGTCACGTGGGTGCCGTGGAACCCGGTGATCATGAAGAAGGCCGAGCCGAACTGGTGCGCCCCCCACGGATTCGTCCAGGGCCGGACGCCCTCGTGGATCAGCTTCGTCCACTCGAAGGCCTGCATGCCCACGAAGGTGGCGCCGAGGAGCGCAGTGACGAGCATCAGCAGCGCCGTCCGGCGCCGGGCGTGCCGGTAGCCGAAGGCCACCGCCATCGCCATCGTGCCGCTGCTGGAGATCAGCACGAAGGTCATGATGGCGATCAGGATCAGGGGCAGCTTGGTGCCGGCGATCTCGAGCGAGAACACCTCGCTGGCATTCGGCCAGGGCACCTCCGTCGACATCCGCACCGTCATGTAGCCGATCAGGAAGCAGCCGAACACGAAGGTGTCGCTGAGGAGGAAGATCCACATCATGGCCTTGCGCCAGGAGGCGCCCGCGAAGGCCTGGCGGTCGGCGGCCCACTCGCCCGAGAGGCGCCGCCACCGGGTCGGCGGCCGGGCCGGGGGCCGATCCGTGGAGGGCAGCGGGCGAAAGACGGTCTCGGTCATGCGAGCCTCGCGGCGATCAGGCGGGCCGGCACAGGGCGTCGACCAGCCCCGACCACGGCGTCCGGAACAGGAGGCCGAAGACGACGAGCCAGATCGCCAGGAGCGCGTCCCAGTAGAGGGTGCAGAGGGCGATGCTCCGGCCCAGCGGCGCGGGCGGCTCCGCCCGGGCGGCGCGGCGCGTCGTCCGCGCGAGGGCGACGAGACCGCCCGCGAGATGCAGGGCGTGGAGCACCGTGATCAGGTAGAAGAAGGACCCGGCCGCGTCCGCCGTGCGGCCGGCCTCCGCCGCCCAGAGCCGCCGCCACGCGAGCCCCTGCCCGCCGAGGAAGACGAGGCTGCCGGCGCCCGCGAGGAGGAGCCCGCCCAGCGCCTCGCCCGGCTCGCCGCGCCGGACCGCCGCAGAGGCGAGGTGGAGCGCCACGCTGGCGACCGCGAGGGCGCCCGTGGTGATCCAGAGGAGCCGCGGGTCGAGGGCGATGCGGCCGCCCGGCGGCACCCGCATGCCGTAGGAGGCGGTGAGCAGCGCGAACAGCAGGCCCACGGCCGCCAGGAACACCGCGAGGCCGAGCATGGCGGGCGCAGGCCCCCGCTCCGGCCCCGCCACGGCGGCGGGCGGGCCCGCGCCCAGCCAGGGCTTGGCGGTCAGGTGCTGGCGCGCGAGCCAGCGCGCCGACACGATCGCGAGGGCCGCGAGGTAGAGGAGGACGAGGCTCACGGCGACGCCCCCGCCGGCACCAGCCCGGGCTGGTTCTGCGGCACGAAATCCTCGGCCGCGCCGGGCACGCTGTAATCGTAGGGCCAGCGGTAGACGACGGGCCGGTGGGCGCCCCAGTTGCCGTGGGCCGGCGGCGTCTCGGGCGTCTGCCATTCGAGCGTGGTGGCGCGCCAGGGATTGCCGCCGGCCGGCACGCCGTGCCGGATGCTGTGGATCAGGTTGGCCAGGAAGGCGACCTGCGCGGCCCCGACCACGAAGGCCACCACGCTGATGAAGGCGTTGAGGGGCGAGACGGAGGCCGGGATGAAGTCGAGACCCGAGATCTCGAAGTAGCGCCGCGGCACGCCGAGCAGCCCGAGATAGTGCATCGGGAAGAAGATCGCGTAGGCGCCGAGGAAGGTGACCCAGAAATGCAGCCGGCCGAGGCGCTCGTCGAGCATCCGCCCGGTGACCTTCGGATACCAGTGGTAGATCCCGCCGAAGATCACGAGGATCGGGGCGACGCCCATCACCATGTGGAAATGCGCGACCACGAACATCGTGTCGGAGAGCGGCACGTCGACCACGACGTTGCCGAGGAACAGGCCGGTGAGGCCGCCATTGAGGAAGGTCACGATGAAGCCGATCGCGAACAGCATCGGCACCGTCAGGTGGATGTCGCCGCGCCAGAGCGTCAGGACCCAGTTGTAGACCTTGATGGCGGTCGGGATCGCGATGATCAGCGTCGTGGTGGCGAAGAAGAATCCGAAATACGGATTCATGCCGCTGACGTACATGTGGTGCGCCCAGACCACGAAGCTGAGCGCCCCGATCGCGATGATCGCCCAGACCATCATCCGGTAGCCGAAGATGTTCTTGCGGGCGTGGGTGCTGATGAGGTCCGAGACGATGCCGAAGGCGGGCAGCGCGACGATGTAGACCTCGGGATGGCCGAAGAACCAGAACAGGTGCTGGAACAGGATCGGCGTGCCGCCCCCGTATTTCAGGCGCTGCCCGGCCTCGATGATCGCGGGCATGAAGAAGCTGGTGCCGAGCAGCCGGTCGAGGAGCATCATCACGGCGCCGACGAACAGGGCCGGGAAGGCGAGCAGCGCCAGGACCGTTGCGGTGAAGATGCCCCAGATGGTGAGCGGCATGCGCATCAGCGTCATGCCCGGCGCCCGGGCCTGCAGCACCGTGACGACGTAGTTCACCCCGCCCATGGTGAAGCCGATGATGAACAGGATGAGCGAGACGAGCATCAGGACGATGCCCCATTCCTGCCCGGGCGTGCCCGCCAGGATCGCCTGGGGCGGGTAGAGCGTCCAGCCGGCGCCAGTGGGCCCGCCCGGCGCGAAGAAGCTCGCCACCAGCACGATCACGGCGAGCAGGTAGATCCAGTAGCTCAGCATGTTGACGTAGGGAAACACCATGTCCCGAGCGCCGAGCATCAGCGGGATCAGGTAATTGCCGAAGCCGCCGAGGAACACCGCGGTCAGCAGGTAGACCACCATGATCATCCCGTGCATGGTGATGAACTGGTAGTATTCGGACGGGCCGATGAACGAGAAGACGCCCGGGAAGCCGAGCTGGAGCCGGATCAGCCAGGACAGGACGAGGGCGACGAAGCCGATCGCCAGGGCGGTGCCGGCATACTGGATGGCGATGACCTTGGCGTCCTGGCTGAAGACGTAGCGCGTCAGCCAGCTGTGGGGATGATACAGTTCGGCGTCGTCCGTCTCCGAACCGGGGAAAGGAGCGGCCGTTCCGATGGGCGTATCGACCATGATGTGTCCTCTCAGCGGTCCTCGGCCAGCCGCCGCCGCAGGCCGGCATCGCGCGGCGCCGGCAGCGGGCGGGCGGCGAAGGTCGAGAAAGTCTTCTGCTGGTCGAGCCAGGAGCGGTAGGCGGGCTCCGCATCCACCACCACGCGCCCGCGCATGGCGTAGTGGTTGACCCCGCAGACCTCGTTGCAGATCGCCTCGAAGGTGCCCGTCCGGGTCGGCGTGAACCAGACCGAGGTCACCATGCCGGGGATGGCGTCCATCTTGGCCCGGAACTCGGGCACGTAGAAATTGTGCACCACGTCGAAGGCGCGCAGCAGCACCTTCACGGGCCGCCCGAGCGGGAGGTGCAGATCGCCGCCATCGACGATGACGTCGTCCCGCCCGGCCGGATCCTTCGGATCGAGGCCGAGGGGGTTCTCGTCGCTGACGTACTCGATGCCGACGGCGCCGAGGCGCCCGTCGGCCCCGGGCAGGCGGTAGCTCCAGCGCCATTGCTGGGCGACGATCTCCACCGCGGAGGCCTCGGCCGGGGGCCGCACGAACTGCGCCCAGACGGCGAGCCCCGGGGCCAGCATCGCCGCGACGCCGAGCGCCGTGACCGCGGTGAGCCAGCCCTCCAGGCGCCGGCTCTCGGGCTCGTAGGCCGCACGCTGCCCGGGACGGTGCCGGAAGCGGGCGAGGCAATAGGCCATGAACAGCAGGATCACCGTGAAGACGGCGCCGGTGATCCAGAACGTGATGATGAGCGTGACGTCGATCGTGCCCCAGTTCGACGCGATCGGCGTCCACCACCACGGGCTGAGGAGATGGAAGGCGACGGAACCGAAGGCGATCAGCACGAGGATGAGCGGCATGGCCGTCCCCTGCGCTCCACTCTGGTCACGGTGGTCGCCGCCTCGCGAGACGGCGGCGGCTCTCTCAGGGCGCCACGGCCCGCCGGTAGAGGTGCCACGTCGCGTGGCCGAGGATCGGCAGCACGAGGGCGAGCCCGACGAAGAGCGGCAGCATGCCGACGACCAGCAGGCCCGCGACGACGAGGCCCCAGGTGAGCATCGTGCGCGGGTTCTCCCGCAGCAGCGCGACCGAGGTCTCGATCGCCGTGCCGGCATCGGCGCCCCGGTCGATGATCAGCGGGAAGGACACGGCGCTGACCGCGAGCGCGACCAGCGAGAAGGCGGCGCCGACGAGGTTGCCGAACAGGATCAGCATCCAGCCTCGCGGCGTGGTGAGCACCTCCGCGACGAAGGCGAGCACCGAATCATGCGTGGTGCTGCCGTAGAGCGCCCAGTACAGCCCCATCGCCGCAACGATCCAGGCGACGAAGATCAGCGTCAGGACGAAGCCCACCGCCGCGATCGCCCCGGCATGCCGGCCGGTCAGGAGTTCGTAGGCGTGGGTCCAGGCGGTGTCGAGGCCCTGCTCGCGCCGCCGGCTCAGCTCGTAGAGGCCGATCGCCGCGAAGGGCCCGATCAGCGCGAAGCCCGAGGCGAGGGGGAAGAGCACCGGAATGAGGTCGTTGTCGAAGGTCAGCGTCGCGATGATCAGGCCGGCGATCGGATAGATGACGACCAGGAACAGCACGTGGGTCGGCATCGCCATGAAATCGTCGAGCCCCTCCCTCAGGGCGGCCCGGATGTCCTGCACCGTGATCCTGCGCAGGTGCGGGGGCGCCATCGCCTGATGGGGAGTGGCAGCATGCAGCATCGCCATCGCTCGGCCCTCCGCTCGGAAGACTCAGCCCCGCGACATGGCCGTGAATTCGACCAATCACCACTTCGCAAAGCCAAGCTTTCGAATGTGACGTGAAAGATCTTATCACTCGATACCGGTCCTGTCGCGCTCTTTCGGGACGCCGATATTTCCAGTTGTACAATATTCGACGGCGGACGCTCTCATCGCACGCGATCGCATCGGCGGCCGTTGCTGGCGCGGCTCACCGGGCGACGGGACGGCGGCTCAGGCACCGACGACCTCGGCCATCGGCCGCAGGGCGACGCCCCGCGCGGCGAGGTCCGACCGCAGGCGGGCCCCCATCGCGACGGCGCCGGGGGAATCGCCGTGGACGCAGATCGAATCGATGCGGGTCGGGATGCGCCGCCCCGACAGGCAGGTGATGGCCCCGTCGTCGAGCATCCGCAGGATCCGCTCCGAGACCATGGCGGGCTCGTGCAGCACCGCCCCGGGGAGCTTGCGCGAGACGAGGTTGCCGTTATCCGCGTAGGCGCGGTCGGCGTAGATCTCCCGCACCAGCGTCAGCCCGAGGGCCTCGCCGGCCCGCTCGGTCTCCAGGCCCGGCATCACCACGAAGATCAGGTCGCGGTCGAGGGTGCGGATCGCCCGCGCCACCGCGAGGGCGAGGTCGGCATCCTCGTTCGCCATGTTGCCGAGGGCGCCGTGCGTCTTCACGTGCCGCACCGGGCAGCCGGCATCCTGCGCCAGGGCGAGCAGCGCGCCGACCTGGTAGAGGATCAGCTTCTCGACATCGGCCGGGCGCTCGCCATGGATCGGGCGCCGCCCGAACCCCCAGAGGTCGAGGAAGCCCGGATGCGCGCCGGCCTGCACGCCGTTGCGGGCCGCGAGGCTCAGGGTCTCGTGCATCACCAGCGGATCGCCCGCGTGGAAGCCGCAGGCGATGTTGGCCGAGGTGGCGATGGTCAGCATCTCGGCGTCGTCGCCGAGGCGGTAGACGCCGAAGCCCTCGCCCATGTCGCAGTTGAGATCGACGATCATCGGGATGGGCTCTCCATGAAGCGGCGACCGCTCCGGTCGCGCATGACCGCCATGGTGCGCGGAACGCCCCGGTTGTCGAGCACCGCGGCGGCATGCCTCCCCGCGATCCGCGCCGGCACGGCCGGGCCCGTCTTGACGATGGCGTGCCGGTCCGGATCGGTGCAGGACGGAACGCCCCGACCGTGCCGGCGCGGAGCGCCCCGGGGCGAGGGCTTCACCAAGGGACTCACGATGAGCAGCCGGATCGCTTTCGTCTCGCAACTCGCGCCGGACGAGGAGGCGCCGTGGCTCGGCGCGCTGCGGGCGGCCATGCCCGGCGAGGCCATCGCCGCCCTGCGGGAGATCCCGCCCGGCGCGCGGGCCGCCGTCGACATCGCGGTGGTCGCCAATCCGTCTCCGGACGAACTGGGGCAGCTTCCCGGCCTGCGCTGGATCCACAGCGTCTGGGCGGGCGTCGAGCGGCTGGTGGGCAATCCGGCCGTCACCCGGCTGCCCCTGGTGCGCCTCGTCGATCCCGAGCTGAGCCGGACGATGGCGGAGGCGGTCCTCGCCTGGACCTACTACCTGTTCCGCGACATGCCGGCCTATGCGGCGCAGCAGCGGCAGCGCCTCTGGCGGCAGCTGCCCTGCCGGCGTCCCGGCGAGACCACGATCGGCCTCCTCGGGCTCGGCGAACTCGGCACCGCCGCGGCCGAGCGTCTCCGCCACGCGGGCTTCCGGGTCGTCGGCTGGAGCCGCAGCGAGAAGCGCGTGGCGGGCATCGAGACGGCGTCCGGCGAGGACGGGCTCCGATCGGTTCTCGGCGCCGCCGACATCCTCGTCTGCCTGCTGCCCCTGACGCCGCAGACCCGCGGGCTCCTCGACGGCGAGGCCTTCGGCCGGATGCGGGCCGGCGCCGCGCTGATCAATTTCGGCCGCGGGCCGATCGTCGTGCGGGACGACCTGATCGCGGCGCTCGATCGCGGCCCGCTCACGCATGCGGTGCTCGACGTGTTCGACACGGAGCCCCTGCCGGCCTCGGACCCGTACTGGGACCATCCGAAGGTGACGGTCCTGCCCCACATCTCCGCGCCCACCAACATGGAGACGGCGGCGGGCATCGTGGCGCAGAACATCGCGCGCTACCGGGAGACCGGGACCTTGCCGCCCACCGTCGATCTCGCCCGCGGCTACTGACCGGGCGGACACGGCCGTCGGCCCGACCGGGCCGCGCCGGGCCCGGATCGCGGGGACGGTGAGCGTGGGCCGGGACCGGGAGCCGGTGCGCCCGTCCCGTCTCCGGCCGGGGCCGAACCCGAGGGCGGGTCCGGGGGTTGTGGGTCCGACCGCAACCGCACAGGACACTCCCATGACGCGTCTCACGCTCGCCCTCGCCGCGGGCCTCGGCCTGATGCTCGCCGGGGCGGCCGAGGCCCAGACCGCGCGGCTTCCCCCGCCGAGCGATGCCCTCGGCGCGCCGGGACCGGGGACGGGCGGCGGCCGGGTCGAGGGACCGGGCGAGACCGGCTCCGTCTCGCGCCCGCCGCGCAACCTGCCCGGACATCCCAGCAGCAATTCGGTTCCGGGCAGCAATCCGGGCGTCTGGATCGGCGGCAGCCCCACCGCCGGCCCGCCCGGCACGGGCGGCCCGGCGGGCGGCATCGCGGGCGACACCCGCTGAGGCGGGCGGGCCCCGTCCCGAGCGCCGCTGAGGGTCCGAGTTCCGGACCTTGGACCGGCCCCGGAAGGGTGTCATGACTGCGCCTGACGATGTCGCGGGAGCGAGCCCATGCAGGTCTGGATCGAGGCCGCGCTGAACGGGCCCTGGACACGGGCCCGCCAGCCGCGCATGCCGCTCACCGTCGCGGAGATCGTGGCGGAGGGCGTCGCCTGCGCGCAGGCTGGGGCCGCCGTGATCCACGTCCACGCCTACGACCCGGCCACGGGCCGGCAGAACGACGATCCGGACACCTACGCGGCGATCATCGAGGGCATCCGCGCCGCCGCGGACGTCATCGTCTATCCGACGCTGCCCTTCGTGCAATCCGCCGAGGCCTTCCGGCCGGGCGCCCTGGAGGCGCGCTACGCCGCCGTCGAGGTGCTGGGCCGTCGCGGCCTGCTCGAATGGGCGGTGGTCGATCCGGGCTCGACGAACCTCGTGACCGTCGCGGAAGCGGCGCGGGCCGAGCCGGGCTCGGTCTATCTCAACCCGGGCGAGCACGTGCTGCGCGGCCTCCGACTCGCCGTCGAACACCGCTTCGTGCCGAGCTACGCCGTCTACGAGCCGGGCTTCCTGCGCCTGGGGGCGGCGCTGGCGCGCAGCCTGCCGGGCTGCCCGCCGCCGCTCTACCGCTTCATGTTCTCGGACCACTTCACCTTCGGCTTCCCGCCGGCGCCCTACGCCCTCGAGGCCTATCTGCGGCTCATGGAGGCGACCACGCCGGGGAGCCCCTGGATGGTGGCGGGTCTCGGCGTCGACATCCGGCCGCTGGTTCCCCTCGCGGTCGCGCGGGGCGGGCACCTGCGGGTCGGGCTGGAGGACGCGCCCTTCGGCACGCAGACGAGCAACGCCGCCCTGGTCGAGGAGATGGCGACGCTGGTCGCCCTGGAGGGCGGACGCCCCGCGACGGCGGCGGAGATCCGGCAGGCGCTCGGGTCCGCCTGAGGACTCGCCTCGCTCATCGCCACCCCGTTCCCGGACGACTGATACGGTTTCCGGAAGATCACTTTCGGAAACCGTATCACGAGCCCGCGCGGCGCCTGAGCGAGGCCGGTTTCCGCATCGCGAAGCGATCATCCGGAAACCGTATGACGCGAAGCGGAAGGAGATCCGGGAACGGGGGCGGGGTCACCCCGCCTCCTCGGCAAAGAAGCGGAAGAGTTCGTCGAGGAGGACCTCCGGCTGCTCCTCCGGAATCCAGTGGCCGCAATCCTCGACGATGCCGCCGCGCACGTCCTCGGCCACCCGCCGCAGGGATTCGATGCACTCCATTCCGCGCCCGAAGCTCTTCTCGCCGCCGAGCGCCAGCACCGGCATCCGCAGCTTGCCGCCGCGGGCGATGAGGGCCCGGTTGTCCTCGGCATCCACCGGCAGGGCCCGGTAGAAGGCCAGCATCGCCCGGAAGGCGCCGAAGGTCGTGTAGGTGCGCAGGTACTCGCGCTGATCGGCTTCCGGGATGCTGGTCGGCCGGTGGCCGTAATGGTCGAACAGCCAGCGCACCACGAGGTCCTCGCGGCCCGCGCAGAGCGCTTCCGGCAGGTCGAGGGTGCGGAAGAAGGCGTGGTGCCAGCGCCGCCCGCCCTGCGAGAAATCGGCGCCGTCGCCGGGGATGACCACGTCGAGGATGGCGAGGCGGGCGACGGCGTCCGGGTGCTGGGCGGCGAGCGAGAAGGCCACCGGCCCGCCCCAATCGTGCCCGACCAGGAAGAAGCGCTCGATGCCGAGATGACCGCGCAGGAGCTGCCAGAGATCGTCGGCGAGCGTCTTCTTGTCGTAGCCGGTCGCCGGCCGGGAGGAATCGCCGAGGCCCCGCAGGTCCGGCGCGATCACCCGGTAGCGCTCCGCGAGCCGCGGCATCACGTGGCGCCACTCGTGCGAGGTCTGCGGAATGCCGTGCACGAGAACGACCGCATCGCCCGCGCCGGCGTCGAGATAGTGCAGGGTCGCGCCGTCGAGGTCGGCGAAACGGCTCGCGATGTCGGTCATCCTCGGCATCCTCAATCGCAGGGCAGGGGGCTCAGGCGGCCGGGGGCGCGTCGCGCTTGAACATCAGCCCCGCCGCCCGGAAGCCGCCATCGACGTTGAGGGTGTGGCCCTGGACGTAGCGGGCCTCGTCGGAGCACAGGAACACCGCCGCGTCGGCGATCTCCTCCGGCGTGCCGTAGCGCGTCATCGGAATCAGGTAGCCGTAGGCGGCCCGCGTCGCGGCGTCGTGCGCGAACTTCGCCATCTCGGTCTCGATCGCGCCGGGCGCGATGTTGTTGACGTTGATGTTGTGCTCGGCGAGTTCGACCGCCATCACCTTGGTGAGCAGTTCGAGGCCGGCCTTGGCGGAGCCGTAGGCGGCGCGCCCGTTGCCGCCGCGCTGGCCCGACAGCGAGGCGATGTTGACGATCTTGCCGCCGCCGCCCTTGACCATCTCGCGCGCGCAGGCCTGCGCCACCAGGAAGGCGCCGGTCAGGTTGATGCCGATGATGCGGTTCCAATCCTCCAGGCGCGTCTCCAGGAAGGGCGTGTTGCCCCCGACCCCGGCATTGTTGACGAGGATGTCGAGGCGCCCGTGGCGGGCCAGGATCGCCTCGATCATGGCCGCGATCGAGGCGGGATCGGCGACGTCGACGGCCACCGCCATGGCGTCCCCGCCGTCGCGGCGGAGCCCGGCGGCGGCCTCCTCGGCGCTGCCCGCGTTCACGTCGGCGATCACCACCGCGGCGCCCTCGCGGGCGAAGGCCTTCGCCACCGCGAGCCCGATGCCGCGCGCGCTGCCCGTGACGACGGCGACCTTGGACGCAAGTCTCTGGTTCATCGTGCTGTCCGTCCGGTTGGAGAGCGATCAGGCGCCGCGCTTGACCGCGTGGAAGAAGTCGGGCCGGCCGACCTGGCCGCCCTTGAGGGCGAGTTCCAGCCCCGCGGGGGCGTCCGCCGCCCCGTGGGCGCGGCAGAGGGGGGAGCCCGGCGCCACCGGGGCGAGGGCGGTGAGCGCGTCGATGCCGAGCCGCGCGGCGGCCCGGCCCGAGGTGTCGCCGCCGGAGATCACCGCGCGGGTGAGGCGCCCCTCCCGCACGACCCGGTTCAGGATCGTGCCGAGCCCGGCGCCGATCCGGTCGTTGATCGCGTCGCCCGAGAGCCCCGCCCCCGGCAAGGCGGCGCGCAGGGCCGCCACCGCGGGATCGTCGGGGCCCGCGGCGGTGTAGACCAGGGGATCGCGGCCCTCGCCGAGGGCGGCGAGCGCGCGCTCCGCCGCACGCCCCGTTTCGCGTTCCCACTCCACCGCGTCGACGGCGCGGGCCGGGTCGAGCGGAATCCCCGCGAAGCCGTGATCGAGGGCGAAGGCGATCTGCCCCGCCGTGACCGGCGAGACCGAGCCGGACACGCAGGCGATGCGCGCCACCGCGGGCGGGCGGGGCAGGGCGGCCTCCGCGGGGAGAAGCCCGGCCGCGCGCCAATGGGCCACCAGGGCCGCCTCGAAGCCCTGCGAGCCGATGCCGAAGACCGGCCGGCCGCCTTGCTCCCAGATCAGCCGCCCGGCCTCGGCCAGGGTCTCGGGATCGAGGACGTCGAGGGAGACGATCCGGGCGCCCGCCGCGCGCTCGCGGTCGAGGCGGTGCGCCGCCTCGCCCCGCTTCATCGCCACGAAGTCGACGAGGCCGGTGCGCAGGGCGGTCTGGCGCGCGAGGTGACGGCCGAGATCCGCCTCGTCCATCGGCGTGATCGGGTGGCGCGCCATCGTCGGGTGGCGGTCGAGGCGGTGGCCGGTCGCGCCGTCCATCGCGAACAGGTTGCCGAAGCTCTGGTAGCGGCCCATGCCCGGATCGGCCACCACCATGGGGATCCAGGCCGGATCGAGGAGCGCCGCGCCGATCTCCGCCGCGCGCCCGATCGAGCCGATATGGGGCGCGGAATCGAAGGTCGAACAGACCTTGTAGTGGAGGACGGGCGCCCCGAGCCCGGCGAGGAGCCGGAAGACCGGCGGCAATGCGCGGTCCATCCAGTCCGGCGGCTGCGAGCGGGCCATGCCGGCGATGCCCACCGCCCTGGCGGCCGGGAAGGCGCCGAGCCGCTCGGGGGAGGGCGGCTGGAGGAACAGCACCGTCTCGAGCCCCGCGAAGGCCAGCACCTCCATGGCGGCCGAGGAGCCGGTGAGGTCGTCGCCGTAGAAGGCGACGAGGGGACCCGCCGGCAAGGGTTGCGGCGCGCTCGCCGCGCGCGCGGCGCTCATGCGGCGGCTCCCAGCGCCGCCCGCAGGTCCGGGCGCTCGCCCGCGTAGGTGTCGAGGGGGATGCCGGAGACGGCCGCCTCCCAGGCCTCCCGCAGGGCGGCGACGCCCGCCGCCGGCCCGCCCGGATGCGCCATGATGCCCCCGCCCGCCGTGACGATCAGGTCGGTGGAGCCGAGCGCCGCGTAGGTGCCGGGCGCCTGCCGCACCCCCTGGCCGGAGGAGAAGACCGGCATGGCGAGGCAGGGTTTGTCCGGGAAGAGCGGCGTGAGGCAGGTGCGCGCCGAGGCGACGACGCTCGCATCGTCCTCGGCGAACTTGTTGGCGAGGCCGTTCACGTGCATGTGGTCGGCTCCCGCGAGCCGCCAGATCTTCTGCCACGCCACGTAGGACCAGCCGAGCAGCGGGTGGCGGGCGAGGGCGCCCCAGCCGTTGCGGTGGGCGTGGATCGGCAGCGCGCTGAAGCGGCCGAGTTCGATCATGCCGACGAGGCCGACCGAGTTCAGGCTCGCCATCAGGCAGGTGGCGCCCTCCTGGACGAGAAGGTCGTGGCGGCGGCGCATCTGGTCGAGGTCGCCGGTGAGGTTGAAGGCGACCATCACCTTCTTGCCGGTGCGGTCCGCGTGGGCGTTCACCACCCGCATCACGGCGCGCACGCGCCCGTCGAAGGGGCAGTGCGGCCCGTCCGCCTGCAACTCGTCGTCCTTGATGAAGTCGATGCCGCCCGCGCAGAGATCGGCGACGAGGGCGGCCGTCTCCTGGGGCCCGAAGCCGACGCTCGGCTTGATGATCGTCCCGATCAGGGGCCGGCCCTCGACGCCGGCGAGGCGGCGGGTCCCGGCGATGCCGAAGCGCGGGCCCGGATAGGCCTGCGCGAAGGCCGCCGGCAGGCGGATGTCGAGGAGGCGCAGGCCCGTGACCGGCTTCAGCTCGAACAGGTTGCCGGCCACCGTGGCGAGCAGGTTCGGCAGCGAGGGGCCGAGATTGTCGAGGGGCCAGGACAGGGTGACGCGGGCGCGCCGCGCCGTCGCCGCGGGGTCGATCCCGGCCGAGGGCAGGCTCGGCGCACCGGCCGCCTCGTCGAGGAGGTCGAGGCGCTCGACGCGGGCCGCCGAGCGCTCCTTCAGCTCGGGCGTCTCGCCGGGCACGGGCACGAAGGTGCCGCTCGACTGCTCGCCCGCCATGATCTCGGCGGCGCGGCGCGGGTCGATCACGGTCTCCAGCAGGTAATCGGCCTCGATCCGCAGCGGCACGGGGGGAATCGGGTGCTGCATGGCGGCTCTCACGCGGCCCGGCAGGAGAGGCCGCCATCGACCGGCAGGCTCACGCCGGTGATGTAGGCGGCGTCGTCCGAGGCGAGGAACAGGGCCGCCTTGGCGATGTCCCAGGCGGTGCCCATCCGGCCGGTGGGGCAGGCGGCGTCGCGGGCCTTCACCATGGCCTCGGCATCCGCGTACTGGCCGGAGATCTGCTGGAAGATCAGCGGCGTGTTCATCAGGCCGGGCATGATCGCGTTCACCCGGATTCCGTCGCGGGCGTATTGCAGCGCGAGCCCCATGGTGAAGTTGTTCACCGCGGCCTTCGCCGCGTAGTAGGCGGCGTAAGGGTAGCCGGTATAGCGCACCGCCGCGATCGACGAGACGTTGACGATGGCGCCGGACTTCCGGGCCAGCATGTGCGGCAGCACATGCTTGCAGGTGAGGAAGCAGCTCGTGACGTTGAGGTCGAGGGTGCGGTGCCAACCCGCCTCGTCGAGTTCGATCGGCCCGCCCATCGTCGCGTAGCCGACGTTGTTGTGCAGGATGTCGATGCGGCCGTGCCGCTCGATCACCGCGTCCACCACCGCCTTGATGGAGGCGGAATCGGTGACGTCGCAGGTCGCGGCGGTGGCGCGGCCGCCCTCGCCGGCGATGATCCCCACCGTCTCCTCGGCGGCCTCGCGGTTGATGTCGATGCAGACGACGTGCGCGCCGTTGCGGGCGAACAGGGCGGCGGTGGCCTTGCCGTTGCCCCAGCCGGGGCCGACCGAGCCGGCACCGAAGACGAGCGCAACCTTGTCCTGAAGACGCATGAGAGAGATCCGAGTTTGTCGCGGGGGGAGGAAGGCCGGCTCAACCGAGCTTGCCGGTGGTCGATTCGAGCAGCGCCCAGGCCTCGTCGCCGTAGCGCTTCTGCCAATCCTGGTAGAAGCCGGAGGTCACGAGCCGCTGCCGGAAGTCGGCGTTGTTGACCTCGTAGAACTGGAGGCCGAGCGATTGCAGCTTCTGCTGCAGCGTCGCGTTCATGTGCTCGACCTCGCCGCGCTGAACCAGGGCTTCCTGGTTGATGTTGCGCTGGACGATGTCGCGCAGCGGCGCGGGCATGCGGTCCCAGAACCGGCGGTTGGCCAGCACCCAGAAGCCGTCCCACATGTGGTTGGTGAGCGAGCAGGACTTCTGCACCTCGTACATCTTGTCGACGAGGAGCCCGATGAGCGGCTGCTCCAGCCCGTCCGCGATCCGGGTCTGCATCGCCGAGTAGGTCTCGGCCCAGGGGATCGAGACCGGGGCGGCACCGAACGCCTTGAACATCGAGGTCCAGAGCGGCGAGGGCGGCACCCGGATCTTGAAGCCGTTGAAGTCGTCGGGGGTGCGGATCGGCCGCGTCGCGGAGGTCGTCTGCCGGAAGCCGTGGTTGTAGGACTTCTCCATGCAGACAAGGTTGGCCTTCTCGAAGGCGGCCCGGATGTGCTGGCCGAGCGGCCCGTCGAGGGCCTCCCAGACCTTGTCGTAGCTCGGGAAGGCGAAGCCGATGCCGCTGATCGAGGCGACCGGCACCAGGGTCGACATCAGCACGCCGGTCTGGGCGAAGAGTTCGAGGGCGCCGGAGCGCAGCTGGCTCAGCATGTCCGCGTCCGAGCCGAGCTGGTTCTTCGGGAACAGCTCGATCAGCACCCGTCCGTCGGTCTCGCGGGCGACCCGGTCGCGGACCCGGCCCATGGCGATGTTGAGCGGATGGTCGCCCGAGACGATGTTGCCGAACTTGAGCCGGAAATCCGGCTCGGCGGCCCGGGCGACGAACGGCGCGGCGAGGCCGGCCGCCCCGGCGGCGATCAGGCTGCGGCGGGTCAGGCGGGACATGGCGACACCTCCCGGTGGCGTGGGGCTGAGGCGATCAGAGGAAGCCGATCGAGATCCACGGGACGGCGATCACGACGGCGAGGCCGATCACGAGGGCGGCGATGTAGCCGACGATCGGCCGCATGCCGGCGTCGGGGTGGATCCGGCTGATGGCGCAGGCCGCGTAGTAGCCGACGCCGAAGGGCGGGGCGAACAGGCCGATGCCCATGGCGAGGATCACCACCATCGCGTAGTGCACCTCGTGTACGCCGACCTGGCGGGCGATCGGGAACATCAGCGGGCCGAACAGCACGATGGCGGGGATGCCCTCCAGCACCGAGCCCAGCACGATGAAGGCCAGGGCCGAGACGATGAGGAAGACCGGCGCGCCGCCCGGCAGGGCCTTCATCAGCGTCGCGAGGGTGCCGGAGAAGCCGGACTGGGTGAGCGCCCAGGCCATGCCGGTGGCCGCCCCGATGATCAGCAGGATCGCCCCCGACAGCGAGGCCGTGGTCACCAGCATCGGGTAGAGCCGGCGCAGCGGGAACTGGCGGTAGATCAGCAGGCCGGCGAGCCCCGCGTAGACGATGCCGATGGTCGAGACCTCGGTGGCCGTCGCCACGCCCTCCACCACCGCCGCCCGGATCACGAAGGGCAGCGCCAGGGCCGGGATCGCGATGACGAGGGCGCGGCCGATGGCGCGGCCGGAGGGCCGGGACACGGCGCTCAGATCCTCGCCGCGGTAGCGCCACCAGACCAGGGCGCAGAGCGTGATGCCGAGGACGAGGCCGGGCAGCAGGCCGCCGGTGAACAGGGCCGAGATCGACACGCCGGTGACCGAGCCGATGGTGATCAGCACGATCGAGGGCGGGATGGTCTCGGTCTGCGCGCCGGTGGCGGCGAGCAGCGCCACGAGGTCGCCCTCCTTGGCACCCCGCGCCTTCATCTCGGGGAACAGCACCGGGGCCACCGCCGCCATGTCGGCGGCCTTCGAGCCCGAGATGCCGGACACGAGGTACATGGCGCCGACCAGCACGTAGGAGAGGCCGCCGCGCACGTGGCCGAGAAGGGAGGCGAGGAAGCCCACCATGGCGCGCGCCATGCCGGTCGCCTCGATGAGGAGACCGAGGAACACGAAGAGCGGCACGGCGAGCAGGATGAGGTGGCTCATGCCCTCGTCCATCCGTCCGATCAGCACGAGCGTCGGCAGCCGCGTCGCGAGGGCCAGATAGGCGAAGGTCGCGGTGCCGAAGGTGAAGGCGATCGGCACGCCCGCGAAGACCAGCGCCCCCACGAGGCCGACGAAGAACAGCAGCAGGTTGAGGTTGCCGAGCGGGCGGAACAGGGGCCCGGCGAGGACGAGGAGGCCCCCAAGCACCAGCACCGTCGCGACGGCCGCCACGGCGGCCTTGCGGTCGCGGCTCGCCAGGAGCCGCAGCAGCCCGATCACGAGCATCAGGCCGATCCCGACCGGCAGGGCGGCGGCGCGCCAGGCATTCGAGATCTCGAGCGCCGGGGTGGTGATGAACTGCTCCTCGAGGGCGAATTCGAGGGCGGGCTCGATGGTGAGGCCGAGGAAGGCGAGGCTGACCGCGATGGCGAGGGCGTCGAAATAGGGGCGCAAGCCCGGGCGCACCATGGCCACGAGGGCGGTCATGCGCATGTGCTCGGCGCGCCGGTAGGCGACGACGGAGCCCAGCATCGCGAGCCACAGGAACAGGATCGAGGCGAGTTCGTCCGACCAGACGACCGGGCTGTGGAACACGTAGCGGGAGCAGACGCCGACGAGCAGCACCACGACCTCGACCGCGACGAGAACGGCCGCCGGCCCCTCGACGAGAAGGCCGATCCCCCGGTCCAGCAGCCCGAGCCAGCGCCCGGCGGCGCTGGGCGATCGGTCGGCCACGGACGCGCTCGGCTCGCTCGCGGATGCCATCGCAGACATTGCGCACCTCCCTGTTCATCACGTCCACGCCCTTGGAGGGCGCGGATCGATGATCAGGGAGCGGATTCCCGCGCCGCCGTGGGAGGCGCCCGGGCCGGGTCGCCGCCGCACCTGCGGAGCGGTGCTGCCGATGGCAATGAGGATGCGATCCGGGCGATGCGGTTGCGGATGCAAGGCCGCCGCGCGCCGTGATGCCCTCGCTGGTTTCCTGCCCTGACCGTTTTGGTTCTGGGTACAGGTTACACGAGTCGCGCCCCGCGGAAACTCGACTTCGGCGCACCGATCCGTGATGAAAGCTCACAGCTCCCGCCGACCGGCGCCCCGCTGCCGGCTCCCACCGAAAGGGCTCCGCCGTGCCGCTGTCCCGCCTGCCGCTGAACGCGCTTCGCGCCTTCGAGGTCACCGCCCGCCTCGGCAGCATGAGCGCCGCGGCTGCCGAACTCGGCGTCACGCATGGGGCGGTGAGCCGCCACATCAAGGCGCTCGAAGCCCAGTTCGGCCTGCCGCTGCTGGAGCGCCAGCCGCGCGCGGTGGCGCCGACCCAGGAGGGCGCGCAGCTCGCCGCCAGCCTCGCGGAGGCCTTCGACCAGATCCATCTCGCGGTCTCGCGGGTCCAGCCCGGGCCGCTCACCCTGTCGTGCTCGGCCACCATCATGATGTACTGGCTGATCCCGCGCCTGGAGACGTTCAAGCAGGCCAACCCGGCGATCGAGCTGCGGCTCAACATCAGCTACGGCGAGGTGGACTTCATCCGCGACGAGATCAGCGTGGCGATCCGCAACAGCATGTATCGCCCGCCCGCGACGGCGCGGGCGAGGCGGCTGATCACCGAGGAGATCGGCCCCGTCTGCCACCCGGATTACGCGGCCCGGCTGGACCTGCGATCCCCCACGGATCTGGAGCGGGCGCGGATCCTGGCGACGGCGACGCGGCCGAACGCCTGGAGCGAATGGGCCGCGGCGATCGGGTGGCGGGACCTCGGCATCGTCCCGCACGAGAGCTACGGCCACTTCTACCTCGTCATCCAGGCGGCGGCCTGCGGGCTCGGCCTCGCCCTGGCGCCGCGCCTGCTGGTCGAGAGCGAGATCCGCAGCGGGCATCTGGTGGCGCCGTTCGGCTTCACGCCCGGCCCCCATCGCCTGGAACTGTGGATCGCCGAGCACCTGCAATCGCGCCACGACCTGAAATGTCTGGTGCGGTGGCTCGAGGAGGAGATGAAGCGCTCGGAGCTGCCCGCCTGACGAGGCTAGAGCAGCGCCCGGTCACGCTGCAATCGGGCGCTGCTCTGGGTCCTTGATTTTAGAGCACTGTCTGCGACGAACCGGTATCCACTCCGTCGGACACCGCTCCAGGCATCATGCGCCGAAGCGGTCACCGGTTCGGCGGCGAAGAGGATGCGGGAACAAGGACCCCAGCAGAATTGCTCGGTGCAGTTCTGCTGAGGCGCCAGCCTGACGGGCGCCACACCCCGTCAGTGGAAGTGCGTCCCGCCGTTGATGTCGAAGATCGCCCCGGAGGCGTAGCCCGCCCCTGCGCCGCACAGGAACGCCGCCGTCGCGGCGATCTCCTCGGGCTTGGCCATGCGCCGCAGGGGATAGAGCTGCGGATCATAGCCCTTGCCGGCCGTCATCCCGGTCTCGACCGGGCCCGGGGCGATGCCGTTCACCAGCACGTTGTGCGGGGCGCCCTGGCGCGACAGCCAGCGCACGAAGGCGTGAAGCCCGCCCTTCGAGAAGGCGTAATGCGGCCCCGAGCGGATGCCCCCCATCCAGCCGGCCACGGAGCCGCACAGGACGATGCGGCCCTCCCCCCGCGCCGTCATCCCGGGCAGGAAAGCCCGGGCGAGGTTGATCGGCCCCTTGATGTTGGCCCGGATGACCTGATCGAGCGCCTCGTCCCAATCCTCGGCCATCCAGTCGTCGAAGGGCGCGATGGCGGCGGTGTCGACGAGCCCGTAGACCGGGCCGACCGCCTCCGCCATCGCGGTGACCGCCCGCCGGCAGCCGGTGTCGAGGCTGTGGATCGCGGCGGAATCCGCGACCGCGGCGCCGACGCGGTCGCGGATCTCCCCGGCCGGCACGCGGTCGATCAGGACGAGGCGCGCGCCCTGCCGGGCGCAGAGCCGCGCCGTCGCGCTGCCGATCCCGCCGGCGGCCCCCGAGATCACGATGCGCCGGTCCGTGAGGTCGAAGGGTGAGGTCTCCGGAGACGTCATGATGCGTGGGCCCTCCCGTCAGGGGCGTCAGCGGGCCGGGCGCAGGCCGCCATAGGTCGTGAGATGCGCCCCCGCGAGCCAGCCCGCATCCACCGGCAGGTTGATGCCGGTGACGGCCGCGGCATCGTCCGAGAGCAGGAAGGCGACCCCGCGCCCGATCTCGGCGGGCTCGACGAGGCGGCCGAGGGCGGCCGCCTCGGTGAGCAGGCGGGGATCCCGCTGGCCGCGGTCGATGGCGGCCTGGAGCGGCGGGGTGGCGACGTAGCCCGGCGAGACGGCGTTGACCCGCACTCCCGAGCGGCCCCATTCGGCGGCGAGGCAGGCCGCCATGTGCACCACCGCCGCCTTCGAGGGCGCGTAGGCGTGGAGCGGCGCCGTGCGCCACGCGGTGACCGAGCCGGTGATCACGATGCCGCCGCGGCCGCGCTTGGCCATGCGGGTGCCGGCCGCGAGGCACGACACGTAGACGCCGCGCAGGTTGACCGCGATGATGCGGTCGAACTCGGCGAGCGGCTGATCCTCGGGCCGGCCCCCCGGCTGGATCAGGCCGGCATTGGCGATCAGCGCCTCGACCGGCCCGATCCGCTCCTCGATTTCCGCGAAGGCCGCGTCCGTCGCCGCCTCGTCCACCACGTCGAAGGGCACCGCCTCGGCGCCGATCGATCCGGCCACCTCCCGGGCGCGCGTCGCGTCGATGTCCGAGATGACGGTGCGCCAGCCGCGCTCCGCCAGCACGCCGGCGATGGCGAGCCCGATCCCGCTCGCACCGCCCGTCACCAGGGCAACCCGGCCGCGTCCCTCGTCCCGCTCCATCTGCGTCTCCTGTCGTGTCGTCTATGGTGTTGATTGGTCTCTCTCGAAGAGCGCCGGCTGATCGTCTTCACCTGCACCACGGTTCTCAGGGCGGCGCGCTTCACCGCGAGGCCTGCGTTCAGACGGCGGCATCGGACCGTCGCGAGCCGGCACGGAGGACGGCGCCCTACACCGCGAGGTAGCGCTGCGTGATCGCGGTGTTGCCGCGCAGCTCCGCGATCGGCGCGCGGTAGACGACCTGCCCCTTGTCCACCACCGTCGCGTGGGTGGCGATGTCGAGGCAGAAATGCATGTTCTGCTCGGCGAGCAGGATGGTGACGCCCATGTCGCGCAGGGTCCGGATCAGGCCGCCGATCGCCTGGACGATGATCGGCGCCAGCCCCTCGCTCGGCTCGTCGAGGAGCAGCACGTCGGGATTGCCCATCAGCGCGCGGGCGATGGTCAGCATCTGCTGCTCGCCGCCCGAGAGGCGCCCGGCCATCCGCGTGCGCATGCCGGCGAGGATCGGGAAGACCTCGTAGATGCGCGTCAGCGTCCAATGCGCCTCGCCCCGCCGCCCGCGCTTGGCGCCGACGATCAGGTTGTCCTCGACGCTGTGCTCGGGAAAGACCTGGCGGTCCTCCGGCACGTAGCCGATGCCGGCCCGGGCGATGCGGTAGGGTGCCCGGCCCGAGACGGTCTCGCCCGAGAGCACCACCTCGCCCCGCCGGGGCGGGGCGATGCCCGCGATGGCCTTGAAGGTGGTGCTCTTGCCGGCACCGTTGCGGCCGAGCAGCGCCATCGTCTGGCCCTTCTCGACGCTGAGGTCGAGGTTGAACAGGATCTGGCTGGTGCCGTAATAGACGTCGGCGCCGCGCATTTCGAGCATCGGGACGGTCATGCTCAGGCCTCCCCGACCGTCTCGGAGAGGCGGTGATCGGTGCCCAGATAGGCGTCGATCACCTCCTGATTGCGCCGGATCTCGTCCGGGCTGCCCTGCGCCAGGACGGCGCCGTATTTCAGGACGTGGATCGTCTGCGCGATCTTGAAGACGATGCCCATGTCGTGCTCGATGAACAGCACGGTCATGCCCGTGACCTCCCACAGCGTGTGGACCTTGCCGATCATCCGCCAGCGCTCCTCGGGGCCCATGCCGGCGGTGGGCTCGTCGAGAAGGAGCACCTTCGGGTCCATCGCGAGGGCGAGCCCGATGTCGAGGAGCTTCTGGTCGCCGTGCGAGAGGTTGGCCGAGAGGATCTCCGCCTTGGGGCCGAGCCCGAGGAGGTCCATGATCTCGTCCGCCCGGCGGCCGGCCGTGGCCACGGGAAAGCGCGAGAGCACGCGGCCCGAGCCGCGCTGATGCGAGACGACCGCCGCGGTGAGCGCCTCGCGGACGGTGAGGCTCGGGAACAGCGAGGCGACCTGGAAGGCCCGGGCCATGCCGCGCCGCACCACCTCCAGGCTGGAGAGCCCGACGATGTCGGCGCCGTCGAACAGCACCCGGCCCTCGTCCGGCCGGACATGGCCGGAGATCAGGTTGAAGAAGGTGGTCTTGCCGGCGCCGTTCGGCCCGATGATCGCCGTCAGCGAGCCCGTGGGGAAGTCGATCGAGACGTCCCGCGTGGCGCGCACGCCGCCGAAGGACTTCGAGAGGTGCTCGACGCGCAGCATCACACCGTCCTGCTCTTGACGAAGCGTCCCTGGGTCAAGGAACCCTGGGCGAAGGGGGCGGCCTCGGAGGTCCCGGGCGCCGGCTTCGCCGCGGCGATGGAGGCGGCCCGGCGGGCGCGGCGGGCCTGCAGTCCGTCGTGCAGGAAGTCGGCGAGACCGCGGCGCAGCCCGAGCACGATGACGAGGATGACGGTCCCCAGCACGAGGCCGTGATACTCGGTGTAGATCGTCACGTAGTGGTTGAGGGTCTGGAGCAGCAGCGTGCCGACCAGGGGGCCGAGGAACAGCTTCATGCCGCCCAGCATGATCATGAAGATCGCCTCGCCCGAGGTCGTCCAGAAGGCGAATTCCGGGTAGGCGCCCGAGACGAACAGCGCCAGGATCAGGCCGCCGACGCTCGCCATCGCCGCCGCGAAGACGAAGATGCCGAGCTTCATCGCCGTCACGTCGACGCCGAGGAAGTTCGCCCTCGCCGGGTTGTCGCGGATCATCCGCAGCGTGTAGCCGAAGGGCGATTGCGACACCTGCCGCATGGCGAGGATGCAGAGCACGAACACCACCGCGCAGGCGCCGTAGAGCACCCGGGCGTCGTTGAGGTCGAGGCCGAGGATGGGCGGGCGCGGGATGCCGCCGCGCAGGCCCTGGTCGCCGCCGGTCAGGCTCACCCAGGTCACGATGACGCTGTGGATGAACATCTGGAAGGCCAGCGTGATGAAGGAGAAGTAGATCTCCTTCAGCCGCACGCAGATCGCCCCGATGATCAGCGCGATGAGCGCCGTGCCGCCGACCGCGGCCAGCACCGCCACCGGGATCGAGACCCGGCCGGATTGCATGAGCAGCCCGAACGCGTAGGCGCCGGAGGCGAAGTAGGCGGCGTGCCCGAAGGACACGAGGCCGGTGAGCCCGACGAGCAGGTTCAGCGACATCGCGAGCAGGCCGTAGGCGAAGAAATAGATCAGGAAGTCGCGCAGGGCCGGCTGGGGAAAGGCCATCGGCAGGGCCAGGAGCAGGCCGAGGCCGCCGAAGGCGACGGCGAGATCGCGGACGAGACCGGCACGCATGTCAGGCAGCCTCCCGGCCGAGCAGGCCGCTCGGCTTGACGATGAGCACCAGGGCCATTAGGGCGAACATCATCCCGTCGACGAAGAGCGGGAAGCCGATCGCCCCGAAGGCGCGCGTGAAGCCGATGAGCAGGGCGGCCAGGAAGGCCCCGGCGATGGAGCCCATGCCGCCGATCACCGTGACGATGAAGCTCTCGATCAGGATCGACAGGCCCATGCCCGGGGTGAGCGTGCGGATCGGCGCCGCGAGCGCCCCGGCGAGGCCGGCGAGCAGGCTGCCGAGGCCGAACACGCCCGCGTAGAGGAGCGTGGTGTTGATGCCGAGCGCGCCGACCATCTGCGGGTTGATGGCGAGCGCCCGCACGATCTTGCCGAGCCGCGTGCGGTTGATGCCGAGCCAGAGGACGAGGCCCGCCGCGAGCGCGATGCCCACCATGAACAGGTAGTAGCCCGGCACGAAGCCGCCGGCGATCTCGACCGGGGGCAGCGCGAAGAGGTCGGGCATGCCCATCATGCGGTACTCGCCGCCGTAGAGGAGCTTCACCCCGTCGTCGAGGATCAGGATCATCGCGTAGCAGACGAGGAGCTGCATCAGGATGTCCCGCCCGTAGACGCGGCTCATGATCAGCCGCTCGAACAGCATTCCGAACAGCCCGACCCCGACCGCGCCCGCCGCCATCGCGGCGAGGAAGCTCCCGGTGAGCGCGTAGGCCGTGAAGGCGAAGTAGGCGCCCAGCATGTAGAAGGCGCCGTGGGTGAAGTTGATGATGCCGAGCACCCCGAAGATCAGGGACAGGCCCGAGGTGACGAGGAACAGGAGCATCCCGACGATCAGCCCGGTCGAGACCTGGGTGACCGCGCAGGATGCCGACGACAGGCAGTCGACGAGAGCCTCGAGGTTCAAGGCCGTTCTCCTCGGAGATGAGGGCGGGGCGGCGGGAGCGGGGCGCCCCCGCCGCGGCGGGTGTCAGGCGTAGCCCTTGCCCTTCTTCCACTGCGTCTCGAGTTCGACGATCCTGGCCCAGTCGACGTCGGAGAAGTTCTCGACGAACGGCGCCTTCGGCACGGTGCGGCCCCAGGCGACCGGGTAGCCGATGATCGTGTGGTCGCTGTCGCGCATGGTGATCGTGTCGCCCACCGCGAAGGGGGCGGCGACCGCCATGCCCTTCAGCTCGGAGGCGAGCTTGGCGCCCTCGGTGCGGCCGTTCGTGCGCTTGAGCGCCTCGCCGATGAACAGGCAGCCGAGATAGGTCTGCCACGCCCAGTTGGTGGGCTCGTGGCCGGCGACCTTGGCGAACGCGTCCGCGAAGGCGACGTTGACGGGCTTCGCCGGATAGTTGCGGTTGTAGCGATAGGCGGTGTTGAGGCCCGGCGGCAGCTGCTTGATCGCAGTCAGCACCGGCGGATCGCCGAGGCTGCTCGAGAACATCGCGATGGTGCCGAACAGCCGGTAGAGGTTGCTCTGCTCGATGAAGGCCACGAGGTCGCCGCCCCACAGCGCCGAATAGACCGCCTGCGGCTTCGTCTGCAGGATCTTGGTGATGCTCTCGGTGTAGTCCGGGGCGAACAGCTTCGGCCAGACTTGATCGACGGTCTCGATCGAGGGCTCGAACATCTTCGCGAATTCGAGGAACTCGGCGGTGTTGTCGCGGCCGTAGGCGTAGTCGGGCGAGCACGTCATCCAGCGCTTCAGCCCCTTCTCCTTGGCGATGCGCGCCGCGTAGGTGCCGCCCGCCACCGCGTCGTGGATGCCCTGGCGGGCGCAGCGGAAGGCGGTCTTGACGTGCAGCTTCGGGTCGGCGGAGAGCGAGGACGTCTCCGAGCAGGTGTGCAGGCACAGGACGGGCAGGTCGCGGATCACCTCGTGCACCGCGAAGGCGCCGGAGGAGGCCTCGCCGTCGATGATGATCTCGCAGCCGTCGTTGTTGATGAGGTCGCGGGTGACCTTGGCGGCCTCGTCGGGCCGGCCCTTGGAATCGCGGTCGATCAGCTCCAGGGTGCGCCCGCCGATGCCGCCGGCCTCGTTGATCTGCCGGAAGGCGAGCTGCACCGCGGCCCGGCTCGACGTGCCGAGGATCGCGACGCGCCCGGACAGGATCGTCGGCATGCCGATCCGGATGGTCTTCGCCTGGGCGCCCGCGATGTGCGGGAAGCCCGTGATCGCGGCGCCCGCCGCCAACCCGCCCAACACCTGCCGGCGCGATGGCGCGCGGCGGCTCTGCGTCTTCGTGCCCATCTGTTTTCCGTCCCTAGTCTTGTGTCCCGAGCGTTTTCGCCCTGGGCTCGCGTCGGTTGTGCTGTATTTTCTTGCTGTTAGACCTGTCGATCCTCCGGCAAGGCCAGGAGAGAGTCAATGGATGGCGGTGCTCACGGCACCGGTTCGCCCGCCGCGCTCCGCCACGCCTCGCGCAGGGCCGCGGCGGTGAAGTCGAGGACCGGCGCGGTGGCCCCGATCGCCCGTCCCATCGTCAGGATGCCGTGCATCTGGTCACCGAGATGCAGCGCCGTCACCGGCACGCCCGCCGCCTCGAGGCGCTGCGCGTAGTCGCGGCCCTCGTCGCAGAGCGGGTCGTGGGTGCAGGTGAGCACCAGGGCGGGCGGCGCCCCTGCGAGGCTCGGCGCCCGGGCCGGCGAGGCGTGCCAGTGGGTGCGGGTATCCGGGTCGGGGGCGTAGTGGTCGACGAAGTAGCGCATGGTCGCGGCCGTGATCGGCACCCCGGCGGTGACGCGCGCGTAGCTCTCGCCGGTCATGGCGAGGTCGGTGACGGGATAGAGCAGGACCTGGAAGACGCTGCGCGGCAGGTCCCCGTCGCGGCCCATCAGGGCGAGGACGGCCGCGAGGTTGCCGCCCGCGCTGTCGCCGCCGACCGCGAGGCGGGCGGGATCGATGCGCAGGGCCTGCGCCTCGGCCGCCACGTAGGCGAGGGCGGCGGCCGCGTCGCGCAGAGCCGCCGGAAAGGGATGCTCGGGGGCGAGCCGGTAATCGACCGCGATCACGCAGGCCCGCGCCCCGTTGGCGAGCCGCCGGCAGATCCCGTCATGGGAGGTGAGATCGCCGAGCATCCAGCCGCCCCCGTGCAGGTAGAGGAGGCAGGGCAGCACCGCGTCCCGTTCCGTGCCGGCGCCGCGGTAGAGCCGCAGCGGGATCGGGCCGGCCTCGCCGTGCGCCGCGAGGTCGCGGATCTCCGCCACCGGATCGGGGGGCGGCTGGAGCGCCGCGCGCCCGGCGCTGTAGGCCTCGCGCGCCGCCTCCGGCGCCAGCGCCTCGAAGGGCGGGCGGCCCGATTCCCGGATCGCCCGCACCAGGGCCACGACGTCCGGGTGCATCGCCGGCATCCCGCTCTCCCTCTCAAGAGACCCCGATGCCGCGCTCAGCGCAGGACGAAGCCGTCGTAGCCCTGCGCTGCGACCCGGTCGCAGATGCTCCGGTAATGGGCCATGCCGCCCGCGTAGGGCATGAACACCCGCGGCTTGCCCGGCACGTTGGCGCCCAGATACCAGGAGCTGCTCGCCATCGGCAGCAGCGTGGCCGAGGCGGCCTCGTTGACATGCGCGACCCAGGCCTCCGTCGCCTCCGGCGTCGCCTCGATCCGGTCGAGCCCGTGCTCGCGCAGATGCGCGATGCACCGCGCGATCCATTCCGCGTGCTGCTCGATGGCGACCGGCATGTTGGTCAGCACCGAGGGGCTGCCCGGCCCGGTGATGGTGAAGAGGTTCGGGAAGCCCGGAATCTGCAGGCCCAGATAGCTGCGCGGTCCGGCCGCCCAGGTCTCCTGGAGGGGAAGCCCGTCGCGGCCGCGGATGTTGAGCGCGAGGAGCGGGCCGGTCAGCGCGTCGAAGCCCGTGGCGAACACGATGATGTCGAGGGGATAGGTGGCGTCGCGGGTGCGCACACCCTCCGGCGTGATCGCCTCGATCGGCGCCGCCTTGAGATCGACCAGCCGGACGTTGTCGCGGTTGAACGTCTCGAAGTAGTTGGTGTCGATCGGCGGGCGCTTGGTGGCGAAGAGGTGGTCGCGGGGGGTGAGCGCCTCGGCCACCGCCGGATCCTTGACGATGCTGCGGATCTTGGCGCGGATGAAGTCGGAGGCCGTCTCGTTGGCGTTCCGGTCGAGGAGGATGTCCCGGAAGGCGGCGCGGAAGCGCAGGCCCCCCCGCTCCCAGGCGGCCTCGTAGATCGCCTCCCGCTCCTGCGGCGAGACGTCGAGGGCGGAGCGCTCGGAGACGTCGAACGGATGGCCGTTCGTGGCCTCGCGGGCCTTGCGGCGCAAGTCGGCCGCGTTCTCCCGGACCCAGGCCTTGAACTGCGCATCCATCGGGCCGTTGCGGGCCGGCACGCTGTAATTGGCGGTGCGCTGGAAGACCGTGAGATGGGCCGCCTGCTCGGCGATGACCGGGGCCGCCTGGATGCCGGTCGAGCCGGTGCCGATCAGCCCGACCCGCTTGCCCGTGAAGTCGACACCCTCATGCGGCCAGCGCCCGGTGTGGTACCACTGCCCCGCGAAGCTCTCGAGGCCCGGGATGGCGGGGACGTTGGCGGTGGAGAGGCAACCGACGGCGGTGATCAGGAATTGCGCCTCGAAGCGCTCGCCGCTCCGGGTCTCGATGGTCCAGCGGTTCGCCGCCGCGTCGTAGCTCGCCCCGGTCACGCGGGTTTCGAGCTGGATGTCGCGCCGCAGGTCGAAGCGGTCGGCGACGTGGTCGAGGTAGCGCCGGATCTCGCCGTGCTCGGGGTAGCGCTCGGTCCACTCCCACTCCTCCTCCAGCTCACGCGAGAACGAGTAGGAATAGTAGTAGCTCTCGGAATCGCAGCGCGCGCCCGGATAGCGGTTCCAGTACCACGTGCCGCCGATCCCGTCGGCCGCCTCCAGCACCCGCACCGACAACCCGAGCCGATCGCGCAGGAGGTGGAGCTGGTACAGGCCCGAGAAGCCGGCACCGACGACGATCGCGTCGTAGCGACGAACGGACCCGGCCTCGATGGTCTCCGCGCGCGGATTCCCCATGGCGTCCTCTCTCCCTGGTCGGACGCGTCGCATCCGGCGGATGCGCGGTCCGTCTCGTTCTCGCGTGGCGCGGTCCACCCGTGCGGGCGCACCGGCTCGTCTCGCCGCGGATCATGGCGTGACCGCTGCGGCTTGCGGGCCGTGTTCGGCACCGACGATGAGGGAGGCTAACGCGTTGCCGGGGCGGCATCCATTTCCCATACTGCGAACCACATGTGAAAAACATTCACAGGATCGGTCGTGAACCGCTTCGGGGAAATGCTCGTCTTCGTGAGGGCGGTGGAGGATGGCGGCTTCTCCGCCGCCGGGCGCAGCCTGACCATGACGCCCTCGGCGGTGAGCAAGCTGATCGGGCGCCTGGAGAACCGGCTCGGCGTGGCGCTGTTCAACCGGGCCGCCCGCACCGTCACGCTGACGGCCGAGGGCGAGGCGTTCTACACCTCGGCCCTGCGGGCGATCGAGGCGGTGGAGGAGGCGGAGGCCTCGGTGTTCGGCGGCCGGGCGGCGCAGGGCACGCTGCGCATCCGCTCGATGCCGACCTTCGCGACCCATCAGCTCGCGCCGCTGATCCCGGTCTTCCGCCGCCTGCACCCGGCCCTGCGGCTCGATTTCGTGCTCAGCATGGAGCCGGGCAACCTGCTCGACGGGGGCATCGACGTGGCGATCCATGTCGGCGAACTCGCCGATTCCTCGCTGGTGGCGCGCCGCTTCGCCAGCACCCGCTGGATCATCTGCGCGGCCCCCGCCTACCTCGCCGAGCGCGGCACGCCGCGATGCCCGGCGGACCTCGCCGCGCATGAATGCCTGAACTTCCCCTCGACCGCGCCCTGGAGCCTGTGGAGCCTGCGCGACGAGGCGGGCGCCCGCCAGCGGCTCAAGCCGAACGGCCACGTGGCGGCCAATACGGGCCAGATGCTCCTGGCCATGGCCCGGGCCGGCGCGGGCATCGTGCGGCTGGCCGAGTTCCACATCGCGGACGATCTGCGCTCGGGCCGGCTGGTCGAGGTGCTGCCGGACCACCATACCGGGGCGGAGGATCCGATCTACGCGCTCTACCGGAGCCGGCGGCACCTCAGCCAGCGCATCCAGGTCTTCCTGAGGTTCCTGGACGATTCCTTCTCGCACAATCCTCCGGCGTGGCGCACGCGGTGAGGGGCGCCGCGGCCCGCGGAACTCACGCGCGCGCGGTGAGTCACGCGCGCGCGGAGGCAGCCGGCTCGGTCCGCCGGCGGATCGCCGCGATCCGGAGCGGCTCGTTGCGGCCGCGGATGGCGTGCGATCCCAGATCCTCGGCCGCCAGATCGGGCGGCAGGTCCCCGAGGCGGCCGAGGAGATCGGCGGAGACCAGCACCGAAGCCCCCAGGTCCTTGGCGAGGGATTCGAGGCGGCTCGTGGTGTTCACGGTGTCGCCGAAATACGCGATCTTGTGGCGTTCGAGCCCGATCTCGGCGGTGACGACCGAGCCGCAATGCAGGGCCGCGCGAAAGCCCGGCACCTGCCCGAACCGGGCCTCCCAGGTGGCGGCCTCCGCCTGGAGCGTGGCGGCGAAGTCGAACACGCAGCGCAGGCAGGCGGCGTTCCGGGTGCCCCGGGCGATGGTCCAGCTCACCAGCGCCATGTCGCCGACGTAATCGTCGATCGAGCCGCCCGAGCGGTGCACCGGCAGGGCGAGGGCGCTGAACACCTCGCCGAGATATTGCTGGGCCGCGAGGTCGCCGTGCTGCTCGGCGAAGCGCGTCGAGCCGGCGACGTCGAGGAACAGGAAGATGCGCTCCTCGCTGATCGGCCGGTGGTAGCGGCCGAGCAGCAGGTTGGTGAAGACGCGCGGCCCGATCAGGTCCCGCACCCGGAACACGAAGGCGATCGCCGCCGAGATCCCGAGCGCGTAGAGGAAGCCCGATTCCGACATCATCATCGCCGCGCGGGCATTCGGCATCGAGCCGAACAGGTGGTGCAGCAGGGTTCCGGCGGCCGCGTTGCCGAGGACGATCAGGGCCACGTAGGTCGCGACCGTCGCCGCGGCGAAGAGGGGCGTGGCGGCCCGGCGGATCCGGTCGCGCCAGTCCGGCATCAGCAGGCCGCGCTCGTAGAACAGGATGGGCGAGCCGATGAAGGCGCCCCGCACGGCCGAGTCCCGCAGGAGGCCGACATCGAAGATGGCGGCGTAGAGGAGACCCGCCAGCGCCCCCACGACGGGCGCGGCGATCCAGACGTCGGGCCGGAACGATCGCATCGCCCCCTGATACACCACCCCGCCGGCCGGTTCATGCACCGCGCCGCCGTGATTCACCGCGCGTACCGGGTGAAGACGAAGTCGCGCTCGCTCACCCGCGCCGCGTGGCAGGCAAAGCAGGTCTGGTGCTGCGCCGCGTCCACGGGCTTGCCGTCGACGAAGCGCCCGAAGCCCCAGCCGCCCGTCTCCGGGTAGCGCGCGGCATCCTTCACCATCACCTGCACGGTGGTGGCGGCGCCGGGGATCGTCGCCGGCTCGAACTCGGGCGAGGGGACGTGGCGCCAAGCGAGCTTCACGAGGATCATGCCGTCCGGGAAGGGCAGCGTCCCCGCCCGGTAGGCCCGCAGGGCGGTCTCGTTTCCCAGCACCGCCCGCAGCTCGTTCAGCGGCTCGCCCTCCAGGGCCGGGGCGACGAGCGGCCAGTCGCGGTAGCCCGCCGGAATGGTCACGCCGAAGATCGGCGAGGCCGCCGGGACCGCCTCCGTGCCGGCGCCGGAGGCCGCGGCCAGCAGGACCGGGACGGCCACGAGCCAGGGCGCGCGCCGGCGGATGCGAGAGCAGCGATCAGAAGCCATCGACGTCGACCACCGCCTGGACGAAGGCCTGCGGGGCCTCCTGGGGAAGGTTGTGGCCGATGCCGCCGGTGATGAGCCGGTGCGCGTAGCGGCCCGTGAACTTCTTCGCGTAGACGGCCGGATCCGGATGCGGCGCCCCGTTGGCATCGCCCTCGAGCGTGATCGTCGGCACGGCGATGGGGGGGAGGGCGGCGAGCCGCGTCTCCAGCTCGGCATAGCGCGCCTCGCCCTCCGCGAGGCCGAGCCGCCAGCGGTAATTGTGGATCGTGATGGCGACGTGGTCCGGATTGTCGAAGGCGGGGGCCGAGCGGTCGAAGGTGGCGTCGTCGAAGCGCCATTGCGGCGAGGCCAGCTCCCAGATCAGCCGGACGAAGTCGCGGGTGTTGCGGGCGTAGCCTTCCCGGCCGCGCTCGGTCGCGAAGTAGAACTGATACCACCACTGGAGCTCGGCCCGGGGCGGCAGGGGCTTGGCGTTGAGGGCCTGGCTGCCGATCAGGTAGCCGCTCACCGAGACCAGGGCCTTGCAGCGCTCGGGCCAGAGCGCCGCCAGGATGTCGGCGGTCCGCGCCCCCCAATCGTAGCCCGCGACGATGGTCCGGGCGATCCCGAGCGCGTCGAGGAAGCGCAGCGCGTCGACGGCGAGCGCCGCCTGCTGGCCGTTCCGCGGCGTCGCGGCGGACAGGAAGCGCGTGCTGCCGTAGCCGCGCAGAGACGGGACGAGTACGCGGTAGCCCGCGCGCGCGAGCGCCGGGGCGACGTCGACGTAGCTGTGGATGTCGTAGGGCCAGCCGTGGAGCAGGAGCACCGGCGTCCCGCCCGCCGGGCCGAGTTCGGCATAGCCGATATCGAGGTCGCCGGCCGCCACCTGCTTCAGGGGGCCGAACCCGGGCTGCGTGCCGCGGATCGGGTCGGGCGGGCTCGCGGGGGCGCCGTCGCGGGTTTGCGCGACGGCCGGGCTCGCGAGCCCGAGCGGCGCCGCCGCCAGGATGGCGGCCCCGGCCCCGACCAGCCGGCGGCGGTGAAGATCGATCGTTTCGCTCATGGGAGGTTCTCCTGTCGTCTCGATGGTGCATCGACGGAGCCGGGCCGGCTTGTCCCGATCGCGGGCCCGTCACCGCGGTCTCGTCCAAGACGTCCGGGTCCAAGACGTCCGCAGGGCGGCTGCCGGGGGCGGTGCTCAGCCGAAGGTGAAGGCGAAGGCCTCGGGCCCGGGATCGAGGAAGCGGATCTCGAAGGTGCGCTCGCCGACCGCACCCGCTTGGCGCACGAGCTGGTAGAGCCGCGTCTCCGTGACGGTGCCCTCACCGCCGGCATCGGTATCCGCCCCGTGGTCCGCGCCCGGCGCCGCCCCGTCCAGCGTCACCGCGAAGCGGATCGGCCGGCCGCCGGGCCCGGGACCGAGCACGAGGTGAAGGTCCCGCGCCCGGAAGCGACAGGTGATCGCCCCGCCCGCGCGGTTGAGCCGCGCCTGTTCGGGCAGGATGGTCCAGTTGCCGGCAAGCCCCCATTGGTTGAGCCGCGGCCGTCCCGGCGTGTAGTCCCGCGCGGCCCCCGCCCCGAGACCTTCCGGCGAGACGAAACCCTCGGCCTTCGTGGATCCGAGATAGGCCTCGCCGGATGCAAGATGCCGCAGGTCGGGCGCGACCTCGGGACCCGTCGCGTCGGGCACGGTCGGGAGCGCCCCGGCCTCCCGCCGTCCCGCGCCCTCGGCGAGGAGGTCGCGGATGGCGGCCTCCGCGCGCGCATAGCCGCCCTCGCCGAACTGGTGATGCCGGATCCGGCCCTCCGCATCGGCGATGTACAGGGCGGGCCAGACGCTGTTGCGCAGCGCGCGCCAGAGCGTGAAGTCGTTGTCGAGCGCGACCGGATAGGTCAGCCCGAGCCGCCGGACCGCCCGCGCCACGTTGCCGGCGTCGCGCTCGAAGGCGAATTCGGGCGCGTGGACGCCGATCACGGCGAGGCCCTGGTCCCGGTAGCGCGCCGCCCAGGCCCGGACATACGGGATGGTGCGGATGCAGTTGATGCAGGAATAGGTCCAGACATGGACGAGGACCACCTTGCCGCGGAGCTGCGCAGCGGTGACCGGCTCGCCGTTCAGCCACGGCGCGGCGCCGTCGAGGGACGGGAGGTGGCCCTCGACCGGCAGGCGGCTCCGGGGCGCCGCGGGCTCGGCGCCGGAGGTGCCCTCTCCCCGAAGGCCCGCGACGAGGGCGCGTTCGAGGGCGGCGGTGCCCGGATCGGACAGGCCCGCGAGGGAGCCGGATTCGAGGCCGAGCGCGCTCGTCGCGACGAGGGCCAGGATGGCCGCACCGAGTCCCTGGCGCAGGCGCTCGCCGAGGCCGGGCCGGCGCCTCGCCGCGGCAAGGAGCGGGCGGCCAACGAGGGCGGCTCCGGCCAGCGCGGTGGCGGCACCCGCCGCGTAGGTGGCGAGCAGGAGCGTCGTGTGCAGCGAGGGACCGTTCAGGGCCGCGCCGGTCAGGACGAGGCCGAGGATCGGCCCCGCGCAGGGGGACCAGAGGAGCCCGGTGGCGAAGCCGAGCGCCAGCCCGGCCGGCACGCCCGCCGGATCGCGCGCGCGGGCCCGGTCCGACAGGGCGCCGCCGAGCCGCACCAGGGGCGCGTGGAGGCGGGCGGCGGCCCGCCGCGACAGCAGCGTCACGGCGAACAGGGCGAGGAGCGCCAGGGCGGCGGCCCGGCCGGCCTCGTTGAGGCGGACTGCCCAGCCGCCCCCGATGGCGGCGAGCGTCGCGACCCCGGCGAAGGCCGCGACGAGCCCGGCGAGGACCGGCAGCGTGCTCCCGGAGAACGGCCGCCCCGCGCGGGCGAGGACGACCGGCAGGACGGGAAGGATGCAGGGGCTGAGGATCGTCAGCCCGCCGGCGAGGTAGGCGAGGAGGAACAGGGTCATGGCGGCCTCGGGCTGCCCGTGGATGCGGGTCCTTGAGAGCCCGCCGGACGTATCCGCCGTGTTTTCCGGACCGCGCCGCTCTGTATCGCTCTGTCGGCCCCTCCTTCGCGTGCCGGCCGGCCGGTTACACTGCGATACGAAATATCCCGTCCCGCACCGGTCCGCAGGCCGCGCCGCCATCTGGGCATCACGCGACGCGGCGGGGCGGGGCGGCCGTCCTGAACAAGCCGATCGTGCATCGTCAGCCCCCTTCCCGGACCTCCTTCCGCTGGCGCTTCAGTCGTCCGGGAAAGGGGGAGGAGCTGGCGACGGCCGATCCGCCGGTTCAGCACGGCCCCCACGCCGTCGTGTACCGTGTCCGGACACGCGACGCCGAGACCCGTTCCGATGACCGAGATCGACCATGTCCTGATCGTCGACGACGACCGCGAGATCCGCGATCTGCTCTCGGCCTATCTGAGGAAGAACGGCCTGCGCGTGAGCGTCGCCGCGGACGGGCGCCAGATGCGGGCCTTCCTCGAGGCCGACCGCGTCGACCTCATCGTCCTCGACGTGATGATGCCGGGGGACGACGGCCTCGTGCTCTGCCGGGAGCTGCGCGTGGGCAAACACAGGGCGACGCCGATCCTGATGCTGACGGCGCGCGGCGACGAGACGGACCGGATCGTCGGGCTGGAGATGGGCGCGGACGACTACCTCGTGAAGCCCTTCGCGGCGCGCGAGCTGCTCGCCCGCATCAAGGCCGTCCTGCGCCGCACCCGGATGCTGCCGCCGAATCTTCAGGTCACCGAGGTCGGCCAGCTCTTGGCCTTCGGGGCGTGGCGGCTCGACACCACCGCCCGGCACCTGATCGACGAGACGGGGACGGTCGTCGCGCTCAGCGGCGCGGAGTACCGGCTGCTGCGGGTCTTCCTCGACCATCCCCAGCGGGTCCTGTCGCGCGACCAGCTCCTCAACCTGACGCAGGGCCGCGAGGCCGACCTGTTCGACCGCTCCATCGACCTCCTGGTCAGCCGCCTGCGCCAGCGGCTGAAGGACGACGCGCGCGAGCCGACCTGCATCAAGACGGTGCGCAGCGAGGGCTACGTCCTCGCCGTGCCGGTCACGATCGTGACGGCGCGCGCATGAGGACCCTGGGGATGGCCCGATCCCTTGCGACCTGGGCGCGGAGCCTGCGCGCCCGGCTGTTCCTGATCCTGCTCGCCGGCCTCGTCGTGGCGCAGGCCCTCTCCTTCGCGGTTCTCTTCCTGGAGCGCGACCTCTCGGCCCGCGCGGTGATGCTGACCACGTTGCAGCGCGACGTCGCGGTCGGCGTCGCGCTCCTCGACCGGCTGCCGGCCGCCGAGCGCCCCGACTGGATCCCGCTCCTCGACCGGCGGACCTACCGCTACGGCCTCGGTCCCGGCCGCCCCGGCCGCCCGGACCTCTCCGCCCGCGGCGAGGCCATCGCCGGGGAGATCCGCCAAGCCATCGGGGGGCGGGGCGTGCGGATCGACGCCGTTCCGGGGACGCCGGAGCGGCTCCAGGCCCATGTCGTCCTCGGCGACGGCGCGCCGGTGACGATCACGGTCACGCCGTCGCCGATGCCGCTCGCCTCCTGGCTTCCCGCCGTGCTGCTCGCGCAGCTCGTCCTGCTGCTCGTCTGCATCTGGCTCGCGGTGCGGCTCGCGATCCGGCCGGTGGCGCAGCTCGCCGACGCGGCGAACGCCTACGATCCGGCCCGGCGCCCGGCGCGCTTCCCCGAGCGCGGCCCCGCCGAGGTGGTCCATGCGGCCCGGGCCTTCAACGCCATGCAGGACCGGATCGCCCGCCATAGCGACGAGCGGGTCGAGATCCTGGCCGCGATCTCGCACGATCTCCAGACGCCGCTGACGCGCCTGCGCCTGCGCGCCGAGACGCAGGACGAGAGCCCGGCGCGGCAGCACCTGCTGCGCGACCTCGACGCGATCGGGGCGCTGGTCCGCGAGGGCATCGCCTATGCGCGCAGCGTCCACGGCGACGCGGAGGCGCCGGCCCGCCTCGATCTGCGCGCCTTCGTCGAAAGCCTCGTGTTCGACTACCAGGATACCGGCCGGAACGTCGCGCCCTTGGGGCTGGCGCGGGCGACCGTGGTGACGCGCCCGCAGGCCCTGCGCCGCATCCTCACCAACCTGATCGACAACGCCCTCAAGTTCGCCGGCCGGGCCGAGGTCGCCGTGGAGGCGTCCGGAGGGCGGACCGCGATCGCGATCCTCGACCGCGGACCGGGCATCCCGCCCGACCGGCTCGACGCCGTCCTGCTGCCTTTCGTCCGCCTGGAACCGTCGCGCAACCGCGAGACCGGCGGCACCGGGCTCGGCCTCGCCATCGCCCACCAGCTCGCGGGGGCGATCGGCGCGACGCTGACGCTGCGCAACCGCGAGGGCGGCGGCCTCTGCGCGACCCTCACGCTGCCCTGAGGCGCGGCCCGGCCTCCGGCGGCGGAGGGTCGCAGGCGCCTCGCCGGTACTATAGGGTATCCCCCTATCTTATCGGAGGGAGGTGCCGGTGTCGCACACGGTCAAGGACAAGGCGAAGCTGCTCGGACGCATCCGGCGGATCAAAGGACAGGCGGAGGCGGTGGAGCGCGCCCTGGAGGCGGAGATCGGCTGCACCGACGTGCTGATGCTGGTCGCCTCGATGCGGGGCGCCATCAACGGCCTCACCGCCGAGCTGATGGAGGATCACATCCGCCATCACGTCGTGAACCCCGACAGCGAGCCGGATGCCGACCGCGCCAAGGGCGCGGCCGAGCTGATCGACGTCGTGCGCACCTACCTCAAGTAACGGAAGGCATCGCCCATGACCTCCCTGCCCGACCTGCTTCAGCAGGGTGCCGCGCATGCGTGGCTGTTCGTGCCGAGCGCGATCCTGCTCGGCGCCCTGCACGGGCTCGAACCCGGCCATTCGAAGACCATGATGGCCGCCTTCATCATCGCCGTGCGCGGCACGGTGACCCAGGCGGTGCTGCTGGGGCTGGCGGCCACGCTGTCGCACACGGCGGTGGTGTGGATCATCGCGCTCGGCGGGCAGGCGCTCGGCCGCGAATGGGGCGGCGAGGCGAGCGAGCCGTATTTCCAGCTCGCCTCCGCGGCGCTCATCGTGGGCATCGCCCTCTGGATGGCGTGGCGCACCTGGCGCGAGCAGCACGGCCACCGCCATCATCACCATCACGACGAGCAGCATTCGGTCGCCACGGCGGACGGACGGCTGGCACTCGCCGTGTTCGAGGACGGCGGGCCGCCGCGCTGGCGCGTGAGCGCCGAGAGCTGCCCCCTCCCGGCGGCGGAGGCCGTGACGGTGGAGACGGTGCGGCCGGACGGCGCCCGGCAGGACTTCCGGTTCGCCGCCCGCCCCGGCTACCTGGAGAGCCTGGACGCGATCCCCGAGCCGCACGCCTTCACGGCCCGCCTCCACCTCAGGCGCCGCGACGGCACGGAGACGCACGCGGTCGTCTGCGCGGAGCACGACCACGCCTTCCCGCACGCGGGCGAGGCGGAGGACGCCCATGCCCGGGCGCATGCCGAGGACATCCGGCGCCGCTTCTCCGGGCGCAGCGTCACGACCGGCCAGATCGTCCTGTTCGGCCTCACCGGCGGCCTGATCCCGTGCCCGGCGGCGATCACGGTCCTGCTCCTGTGCATCCAGCTCAAGCAGTTCAGCCTCGGCTTCGCCCTCGTCGTCTGCTTCAGCATCGGCCTGGCGCTCACGCTGGTCTCGGCCGGAATCCTCGCCGCGCTGAGCGTCCGGCACGTCGCGACCCGCTGGCCGGGCTTCGGCACGGTGGCGCGGCGGGCCCCCTATGCCTCGGCGGTGCTGATCGTGCTCGTCGGCCTCTACACCGGCTGGCTCGGCATCGCGGGCCTCCGCCATGCGGAGGGCGGGCATGCGGTGAGCGGGGTGACCCGCACGGCGGGCTGAGAGCCCGTTCGACGGTTCTCGGCGACCGCCTTCGGAAAACCCTGTGTCCTGGTCTCATACGGTTTCCGGATGATCGCTTCGCGATGCGGAAACCGGCCTCGCTCAGGCGCCGCGCGGGCTCGTGATACGGTTTCCGAAAGTGATCGTCCGGAAACCGTATCACCCTCATCCTGAGGGTGGGATGACGGCAATACCGGTCAGCCAGGCTCCGAACCGGCGGATCGGAAGGCCCCGCCAGGCGGCGGCCCCGGCGGGCATCGTCGCGACAGCCGGGAAGCCCGGCGAGCCGGCAGCGGCATGCCGGCCGGCAGGAGCAGGCCGAGGCCGGGGATGCCCGGGGCTGGCAGGACCATCCGCGCCGTCGCGACGCCCTGGGGATCGGGCCGGCCCGAATCCTTATGCCTTCTTTATAAGATGAACCCGCGGTCCATCTCGATTCCTAACGCCGTTCCCGAGCATCCTGACCCCCGGCAGCACCCTGCGGAGACTTGAATTCCGCCGGTGTCCTGCCCGGACTGATCGGACCAACCATGCTCGACACCGTCTTCATCGCCGCAGGCGTGGCGTTCTTCGCCGCCTCGGTCGGCTACATCGTCCTGTGCGATCGGCTGTGAGGGACGCCGCCCCATGACCCTCGATCTCACCCTCGATCTCACCCTCGGCGCCCTCGTGACCGCGGGGCTCCTCGTCTACCTCACTTACGCCCTCGTCCGCCCCGAGCGGTTCTGAAGGACCCGAAACCCATGACACTCAATGGCTGGCTGCAGATCGCGCTCTACGGCGCGGTCGTGCTGGCGCTCGTCCGGCCGCTCGGCGGCTACATGACGCGCGTCTTCAACGGCGAACGAACCGTCCTCTCGCCCGTGCTCGCCCCCGTCGAGCGCGGGCTCTACCGCGCGGCCGGGCTCGACGCGCGCCAGGAGCAGACCTGGCTCGGCTATGCGGGCGCGCTGATCGTCTTCCACGTCTTCGGCTTCCTGGTGCTCTACGGCATCCTGCGCCTGCAGGCCGTCCTGCCCCTCAACCCGGCCGATCAGGCGGCGGTGGCACCGGACCTCGCCTTCAACACGACGACGAGCTTCCTCACCAACACCAACTGGCAATCCTACGGCGGCGAGACCACGCTCTCGTACCTGTCGCAGATGCTGGGCCTGACGCACCAGAACTTCCTCTCGGCCGCCGCCGGCATGGCGGTGGCGGTGGCGCTGATCCGCGGCTTCGCCCGCGCCTCGACGCACACCCTCGGCTCGTTCTGGGTCGATCTCACCCGGGCCACCCTCTACGTCCTCCTGCCGATCTGCGTCGCCGCCACGCTGTTCCTGGTCTGGCAGGGCATCCCGCAGACGCTCGGCGCCTCCGTCGAGGCCACCACCCTGGAGGGGGGCAAGCAAACCATCGCGCTCGGCCCGGTGGCGAGCCAGATCGCCATCAAGATGCTGGGCACCAACGGCGGCGGCTTCTTCAACGCCAACGCGGCCCATCCCTTCGAGAACCCGACCGCCCTGTCGAACGTCGTGCAGATGGTCTCGATCTTCGCCATCGGCGCGGCGTTCACCAACGTCTTCGGCCGCATGGTCGGCGACGAGCGCCAGGGCTGGGCGATCCTCGCGGCCATGGGCGTCCTGTTCCTGGCGGGCGTCCTCGTGACCTACTGGGCCGAGGCGAGCGGCAGTTCCGTCCTCACCACCCTCGGCCTGTCCGGCGGCAACATGGAGGGCAAGGAGGTCCGCTTCGGCATCGCCGCCTCGGCGCTGTTCGCGGTCGTCACCACGGCGGCCTCCTGCGGGGCGGTCAACGCCATGCACGACAGCTTCACGGCGCTCGGCGGCATGATCCCGCTGATCAACATGCAGCTCGGCGAGATCATCATCGGTGGCGTCGGGGCCGGCCTCTACGGCATGCTGATCTTCGTCGTGGTGGCGATCTTCGTCGCCGGCCTGATGGTCGGGCGCACCCCCGAATACCTCGGCAAGAAGATCGAGGCCAAGGAGGTGAAGATGGCGATGCTCGGCATCCTCTGCCTGCCCCTGATGATGCTGGGCCTCACGGCGCTGGCCACCGTGCTGCCCGCCGGGCTCGCCGGGATCGCCAATGCGGGGCCGCACGGCTTCTCGGAGATCCTCTACGCCTACACCTCGGCGGCGGCCAACAACGGCTCGGCCTTCGGGGGACTCTCGGCCAACACCCTGTTCTACAACTCGACCCTGGCGGTCGGCATGCTGGTCGGGCGCTTCTTCGTGAAGATCCCGGCGCTCGCCATCGCCGGCTCGCTCGCCGCCAAGAAGACCGTGCCGGCCTCCGCCGGCACCTTCCCGACCCATGGCGGCCTGTTCGTCGGCCTGCTCGTCGGGGTGATCATCATCATCGGCGGCCTGACCTTCTTCCCGGCGCTCGCGCTCGGGCCGGTGGTCGAGCACCTCGCCGGCGCGGCCGGCCAGACCTTCGCGACGGGGGGCTGAGATGCGCGAATCCGCCTCGTTCAAGGCCGCGCAGCGGCGCGCGGCCCTGCGCCGGGGGCTCTCCCTTCACCGTCCCCGCCCGCCGGCCTGGAGCCGGATGGCCCCGCGGGGCGGCTGGAGAGCCTCCGACCTCGTCCTCGCCCTCGTGGGCGTGACCCTTCTGGGGGGCTTCGCGCTCATGGCCGGCATCGACCTCATCGGCCGCGGCCTCGCGCAGCACTGAACCCGCTCACGCCCCCATCCGGGACCGGCGCGCCGCGCCGGCCCCGCAATCGTCCACCCTCGCGGACACCCTTCCATGGCTCGCCAGTCTTCCTCCCTGCTCAGCGCCGCCCTCGCCGGGCCCGCGCTCGTCGGCGCGGTGCGCAAGCTCGACCCGCGCATCCTCGTCAGGAATCCCGTGATGTTCGTGGTCGAGGTGGTCGCCGCCCTCACCACAATGCTGTTCCTGCGCGACGTCGCCGTCGGCGGCGAGAACCTCGCCTTCTCGGGCCAGATCATCCTCTGGCTGTGGTTCACCGTCCTGTTCGCCAACTTCGCCGAGGCCATCGCGGAGGGCCGCGGCAAGGCGCAGGCCGATTCCCTGCGGCGCACCCGCACGGAGATGACCGCCAAGCTCCTCACCGGCCCCGCCGCGGCGGTGGGCGGCCCGCGCACCGCCCACCGGGTGGTACCCGGCACGAGCCTGAAGGTCGGCGATGTGGTGCTGGTCGAGGCCGGCGACCTCATCCCCTCCGACGGCGAGGTGATCGAGGGCGTCGCCTCGGTCAACGAGGCCGCGATCACCGGCGAATCCGCCCCGGTCATCCGCGAATCCGGCGGCGACCGCTCGGCGGTGACCGGCGGCACGCAGGTGCTCTCGGACTGGATCCGCGTGCGCATCACCGCCGCGGCCGGCTCCACCTTCGTCGACCGGATGATCGCCCTGGTCGAGGGCGCGGCGCGCCAGAAGACGCCGAACGAGATCGCGCTCAACATCCTGCTCGCCGGCCTCACCATCATCTTCGTCTTCGCGGTGGCCTCGATCCCGAGCTTCGCCTCCTACGCGGGCGGCGCCATCCCGCTCATCGTCCTCGTCGCCCTCTTCGTCACGCTGATCCCGACCACCATCGGGGCGCTCCTCTCGGCCATCGGCATCGCGGGCATGGACCGGCTGGTGCGCTTCAACGTGCTCGCCATGTCCGGCCGCGCCGTCGAGGCGGCGGGCGACGTCGACACGCTGCTCCTCGACAAGACCGGCACCATCACCCTCGGCAACCGGCAGGCCACGGAGTTCCGCCCGGTGCACGGCGTGAGCGAGCAGGACCTCGCGGACGCCGCCCAGCTCGCCTCCCTCGCCGACGAGACGCCGGAGGGCCGCTCCATCGTGGTGCTGGCCAAGGAGAAGGTCGGCATCCGCGCCCGCGACATGGCGAGCCTCAACGCCAGCTTCGTGCCCTTCACGGCGCAGTCGCGGATGAGCGGCGTCGATCTCGACGGCTCGACCATCCGCAAGGGCGCGGTTGAGGCCGTCATCGCCTCGGTCACGATGCAGCCGGCGGCGGTCCGGGGCTCCAACGCGGCGCTCGCCGACCAGGCGGAGCCCGGCGGCGAGACGGTCGCCGAGATCCGCGCCATCGCCGAGGAGATCGCCAAGGCCGGCGGCACGCCGCTCGCCGTCGCCCGCGACGGGCGCCTCCTCGGGGTGATCGCCCTCAAGGACATCGTGAAGGGCGGCATCCGGGAGCGGTTCGCGGAATTGCGCCGCATGGGCATCCGCACGGTGATGATCACGGGCGACAACCCGATGACCGCGGCGGCGATCGCCGCGGAGGCGGGCGTCGACGACTTCCTCGCCCAGGCCACGCCGGAGGACAAGCTCGCGCTCATCCGCAGGGAGCAGGCCGAGGGCAAGCTCGTCGCCATGTGCGGCGACGGCACCAACGACGCGCCGGCCCTCGCCCAGGCGGATGTGGGCGTCGCCATGAACACCGGCACGGTGGCGGCCCGCGAGGCCGGCAACATGGTCGACCTCGATTCCGACCCGACCAAGCTCATCGAGATCGTCGGGATCGGCAAGCAGCTGCTGATGACCCGCGGCGCGCTCACCACCTTCTCCATCGCCAACGACGTGGCGAAGTACTTCGCCATCATCCCGGCGATGTTCGTCACCCTCTACCCGCAGCTCCAGGCCCTCAACGTGATGGGGCTGGCCTCGCCGCAGAGCGCGATCCTCTCGGCGATCATCTTCAACGCGCTGATCATCGTGGCGCTGATCCCGCTCGCGCTCAAGGGCGTGCGCTACCGGGCGGTGGGTGCGGCCTCGCTCCTGCGCCGCAACCTGCTGATCTACGGGCTCGGCGGCGTCCTGGTGCCCTTCGCGGGCATCAAGCTCATCGACCTCGCGGTCAGCGCCCTGCACCTCGCCTGAGCCTCAACCGAACGAGACCTGTCATGTGGAACCATCTCCGTCCCACCCTGGTCCTCGGGGCCGTCCTGACCCTGGTCACGGGCCTCGCCTATCCGCTCGCCATGACCGGCATGGCCGGCCTGCTCTTCCCGGCCCAGGCCGCCGGCAGCCTGATCGAGCGCGACGGCGTCGTGATCGGCTCGCGCCTGATCGGCCAGAGCTTCGCCGGCGCCGGCTACTTCCGGGGCCGGCCCTCGGCCACCACGGCGCCGGATCCGGCCGATGCCACGAAGACCGTCGCGGCGCCCTACAACGCCGCCGGTTCCGGCGGCTCCAACCTCGGGCCGACCAGCGCGGCCCTGGCCGAGCGGGTCAAGGCCGATGTCGAGCGGCTCAGGGCCGAGAATCCGGGGGCGCCGGTGCCGGTCGACCTCGTCACCACGAGCGGCTCGGGGCTCGACCCCGACATCTCGCCCGAGGCCGCCCTGTTCCAGGTGCCCCGCGTCGCCAGGGCGCGCGCCCTGCCGGAGGCGCGGCTGCGCGACCTCGTCGCCGCGCAGGTCCAGGGCCGCACCCTCGGCCTCCTCGGCGAGCCGCGGGTGAACGTGCTCGCCCTCAATCTCGCCCTCGACGGCCTCGCCGGCAAACCGGCCGTCCGCTAAGCCGTCGTCATGCCGGAGCCGACCCGCGACCCGCCCCGTCCCTCGCCCGACGCGCTGCTCGCCGCCGCCCGCCGGGAGGAAGGCCGGCGCGGGCGGCTCAAGGTCTTCCTCGGGGCGGCGCCCGGGGTCGGCAAGACCTACGAGATGCTCACCATCGGCCGCGCCCGGCAGCGGGCGGGCGCGGACGTGGTGGTGGGGGTGGTCGAGACCCATGGCCGCGCCGAGACGGAGGCCCTGCTCGACGGCTTCGCGGCGATCCCGCGCCGCCGCGTGCCGTATCACGGCACCGTTCTCGAGGAGATGGACCTCGACGCTCTCCTCGCCCGGAAGCCGGCCGTGGCGCTCGTCGACGAACTCGCCCACACCAACGCGCCGGGCTCGCGCCACCCGAAGCGCTACCAGGACGTGGAGGAGCTGCTCGATGCCGGCATCGACGTGCTCACCACCCTCAACATCCAGCACGTCGAGAGCCTCAACGACGTGGTGGCCTCGATCACCCGCATCCGGGTGCGGGAGACGGTGCCGGATTCGGTCCTCGACCAAGCCGACGACATCGAGGTGGTGGATCTCAACCCGGACGACCTGATCCAGCGGCTCAAGGACGGCAAGGTCTACGTGCCGCACAATGCCGAGCGGGCGCTGCGGCACTACTTCTCGCGCGGCAACCTGACGGCCCTGCGCGAGCTGGCGCTCCGCCGCACCGCCGACCGGGTCGACGACGAACTCCTCAGCCACATGCGGGCGAACGCCATCGCGGGGCCCTGGGGCGCGGGCGAGCGCGTGCTGGTCTGCGTGAGCGAGGATCCGCGCTCCGCCGGGCTCGTGCGCACCGCCAAGCGCCTCGCCGACCGGCTGCACGCGCCCTGGACCGCGCTCGCCGTCGAGGGGCCGCGCAGCCTGTCCCTGAGCGAGGCCGAGCGCGACCGCATCGCCGACACGCTGCGGCTCGCCGACCGGCTCGGGGGCGACGCCGTCACCATCCCGGGCGGGCGGCGGATCGCCGACGACGTCCTGGCCTATGCCCGCTCGGCCAACGTCAACCACATCGTCCTCGGCAAGTCGCAGCGCTCGCGGCTGTTCGAGCTGATGCACGGCTCGGTGGTGCACGACCTCCTGCGTCGCAGCGGGCCCATCAGCGTGCACGTGGTGGCGGGGGAGGCCGTCGAGACGGCCGCCGTGCCGCGCAAGACCACGGCCACGGCGCCGGCCACGCCGGCCTGGAGCCCGCGGGCCTACCTCGCCGCCCTGCTCGCGGTGGCGGCATCCCTCGGGGTGGCGCTCGTGGGACAGCCTTACTTCGGCATCGAGAACGCCGACCTGTTCCTGCTCTCCTCGGTGGTCGCGGTGGCGGTGCGCGCCGGACTCGGCCCCTCGCTGCTCGCGGTCGTCGCCGCCTCGCTCTCCTACAACTTCTTCTTCCTGCCGCCGGTCTACACCCTCACCATCGCCGATCCGACCAACGTGGCGGCCTTCGTGCTGTTCACCCTGGTGGCGGTGCTGGTGTCGAACCTCGCCGCCCGCGCCCAGCAGGTGGCCGCCGTGTCGCAGGCCCGCGCCCGCTCCACCGAGCGCCTCTACGGCTTCTCGCGCAAGCTCGCCGGCTGCGGCACCCTGGACGACGTGCTCTGGGCGACCTGCGCCCAGGTGGCGGCCATGCTGCGGGTGCGCGTCGTGCTGCTCCTGCCGGACCGGGAGGGTCTCGGCGTGCAGGCCGGCTACCCGCCGGAGGACAGGCTCGACGAGGCCGACGTGGCCGCCGCCAAATGGGCCTTCGACAACGACCGGGCGGCCGGCCGGGGAGCCGACACCCTGCCGGGCGCGCGCCGGCTGTTCCTGCCGATGCGCACCGGCCGCGGCACGATCGGGGTGATCGGGCTCGACGCGGACGGCAAAGGCCCGATCCTCACCCCCGAAGGGCGGCGGCTCCTCGACGCCCTCGCCGACATGGGGGCCCTCGCCATCGAGCGCGTGCGCCTCGTGGAGGATCTCGACCGGGCCGAGCGCGCCGCCGAGACCGACCGCCTGCGCCAGGCGCTCCTCACCTCGATCAGCCACGACCTGCGCACGCCGCTCGCCTCGGTGCTCGGCGCCGCCACGACCCTGCGCGACCTCGACCAGGCCCTGACGCCGCCGGCCAAGGGCGAGCTCCTGGCCACCATCATCGAGGAATCCGAGCGGCTCAACCGCTTCATCGCCAACCTGCTCGACATGACGCGGCTGGAGGCCGGCGCGGTGGTGCCGAACCTCGCGCCGCAGGATGTCGGCGAGACGGTCGGCACCGCCCTGCGCCGCACCGAGACGGTCCTGTCCGGCCATCGCACCGTGCTCGACCTGCCGGACGACCTGCCGCTGCTCCGCCTCGACCCCGTCCTGTTCGAGCAGGTGCTGGTCAACCTCCTCGACAACGCCGCGAAATACGCCCCCGCGGGATCGACCGTGACCATCCGCGGACGGCGGGAGGGCCGCCGCGTCCGGCTGCAGGTGCTCGACGAGGGCGAGGGACTGCCCGAGGACGAGGTGGAGCGGGTCTTCGACAAGTTCCACCGCGTCCGCAAGGGCGACCGGGTCCGGGCCGGAACGGGGCTCGGGCTGTCCATCGCCCGCGGTTTCATCGAGGCGATGGGCGGCACGCTCACGGCCGCCAACCGCACCGATCGCATGGGCGCCGTCTTCACCCTGTCGCTGCCGGTGCCGGCCCCGGACCGCGGCGCATCGGACATCGCCGCATGAGCATCCAGATCCTCGTCGTCGACGACGAGCCGCCGATCCGCAAGCTGCTGCGCACGGGCCTCGAGACCCAGGGCTACGCGGTGCTGGAAGCGCCGAACGGCCGCGCCGCCCTCGATGGGCTCGATCGGGAGCGCGTCGCCCTCGTCCTCCTCGATCTCGGCCTGCCGGACATGCGCGGCCACGACCTCCTGCGCCGCATCCGCGAGAGCCACCGCGACCTGCCGGTGGTGGTCCTGTCGAGCCGTACGGACGAGACCGGCAAGGTCGAGGCCCTCGATCTCGGGGCGGACGACTACGTCACCAAGCCCTTCGGCATGGGCGAGCTGCTCGCGCGCATCCGCACGGCCCTGCGCCATCAGCTCGCCCAGCGCGGCGAGCGGGCCGTGTTCGTGGTGGACGGCCTCAGCGTCGACCTCGTCCGCCGGATCGTGCGGGTCAACGGGGTCGAGGTGAAGCTGACCGGCCGGGAATACGACTTCCTCCGCGTGCTGGTGCAGCATGCCGGCAAGGCGATGACCCATGCCCAGCTCATGAGCGAGGTCTGCGTCTCGTCCGATCCGCAATACCTGCGGGTCTACATGCGCCAGCTGCGCCAGAAGCTCGAGGCCGATCCCGAGCGGCCGCGCATCCTGCTCACCGAGACCGGCGTGGGCTACCGCCTGCGGGTGGCCGACGACGATCCCGGCCCCCTCGCGCGGCGGGCCGGCACCGGCCCGGAGTGACGGTCGTGCCCCGCCTTCCCAGCGCCCGCCCCGGCCGCCTGCCATGATGCTCGACGACCTCCTGTCCCCCGACCGCGTGGTGGCGGGCCTGCGCGCCCGTCGCAAGCACGCCCTGCTGGCGGAGCTGGCCCGGCGCGCCGCCTCCGCCGCCGGGCTCGGGGGCGCCGCGATCCTGTCGGCGCTGGTGAAGCGGGAGGCCCTGGGCTCGACCGGGGTCGGGGCCGGCGTCGCGCTGCCGCATGCCCGCTTCGCCGGGCTCGCACGGCCCTTCGGCCTGCTCGCGACCCTGCGGGCGCCCATCGACTACGAGGCGGTGGATGACGGGCCGGTCGACCTCGTCTGCCTGCTGCTGCTCCCCACGGAGGCGCAGGGCGCGCATCGGAACGCCCTGGCCTGCGCCGCCCGCCGGCTGCGCGACCCGCAGGTGGCGAACGCCCTGCGCGCCTGCCGCGACGCGCAGGGTCTCTACGCCGTGGCCTGCGCGGCCGGGGCCCTCACGCGAGCGTGAGCGCGACGCGGCCCAGCGGCCCGTACTCGGCCGAAACCGTCTGGCCGGGCAGGACCTGGGTGAGACCCGTGCAGGTGCCGGTGGCGACGACGTCCCCGGCATCGAGGCCGAGATCCCGCTCGGCGAGGCGGCGGGCGAGCCACGCCACGGCAGCGAGCGGCGATCCGAGAGTGTCGCAGCCGCGCCCGCGGGCGAGTTCGTGGCCGTCGACGCGCAGCGACACGGCCGCCTCGCGCAGGAGGCCCTCGTCCCAGGCGGTGACGCGGGGACCGCGGACATGCGCCACGTCGAGGCCGAAATCGGCGACGGCGGCCCAGGCGTTGAGCGGCGTGCCGTTCGGAACCCGCCGGCCGAGGAGGTGCAGGTCGAGGTGGCAGGAGACGCAGGCCGAGGCGGCGTGCTCCCCGGTGATCGCCTCGCCATCCTCCGGGAAGGGCCGCCCGAGCCGCATCAGGAAGCCGGCGCCGACGCCGATGACGCCCTGGGGCAGGCGCAGGGTCGCGCCGTCCTCCAGGAGCGCCTCCCGCAGGAGCGGGGCGGCAACGGGCTGCTCGCTGCACAGGAGCCTGGCGCTGAGCGGGCTCGTCGCGGCGAGCGCGTAGCCGGCGAGGCCGCCGCCATGATGGCGCAGGGCCGCCGCCAGCACGGCGTCGGCGTCGTCGGGGTCGGACAGGCGCCCCAGCTCGGGCAGGGCGCTGACCTGCCCGGTGCGGCGGGCCTCCGCCAGAGCGAGGCCCAGCATCTCCGTCTCGGAAGGCGCGAGCGGCATCGGATCCCTCATGGTTCGGGGCCTCATGGCTCGGGGCCTGATGGCTCGGCGCGCGGATGACGGCTCCGGCCCCGCGCACCGGCGGGGCGGCCGCCGGGGCCGCTCCGCCGGTCACCCTGCATCCTACACCCGGAATTCGATCCGCTCTGCCGGGAAGGCGACGGCGCCGGGCCGGCCGCCGGTCACCTCGGCGGCGTAGTGGACGGCGTCCTTCCGGCTGCGGAACAGGCCGCCGGCGAGCCCGTGCGTCTCGATGGCGACCCAGCGGCCGAGATGGTCCTGGCCGATGATGAAGCGGGGGAGGCTGGCGGCCGGCGCCTCGGAGTGGATGACGGCCGGCTGAAGGGAGGGTGACACGGGAAGGGAGGGTGACATGGGATGTCGAGGGGTTCGCACGGTCCTCGCAGGACCGCGCCCGAAATCTGTGCCCTTTCGCATAAGGGTTCGAGGCGAGAGCCGAGCCGATCGCATAAGTGTCTCGTGAAGATCGCGGCACGCCGGGGGCCGGATGGGGATCATACGGTTTCCGGATGATCGCTTCGCGATGCGGAAACCGGCCTCGCTCAGGCGCCGCGCGGGCTCGTGATACGGTTTCCGAAAGTGATCTTCCGGAAACCGTATCACAGGGGGCTCGGCACTCCTCGCGCTCTCAAGCGTCGGGATCCGCCAGCCCGATGCATCCGAAAGGCGGGAGATGAGGGTCGTCCGGCAGGCGCGTGGGGACGATCGACCGCGAGAGGTGGCCGCGCAGGCCCGGGCAGAGCGTCGCCGAATCCAGGCGAGCCCCGGAGCGGCAGGCGGCCCGCAGGCCGCGGCGCTCGAGCCTGAGCACGCAGACGCCCGGCCCGCGAAAGCCGTGCGCCGCATCCCCGCAGATGCGGCAGAGGAAGCGCACCGGTCCCAGGCCCGCGCCACCGCAGGGCGGCGGCGGCGGGGTGATCGGGCCGGCCGCGTCCGCGCCTCGGCCCAGCTCATCGCGGCGTGCTGGGTCGCGAAGGCCCGGCCATCGTCCCCGGAAGGAGCGCGGACCGCAGGTTGCCGCGTGACAAGGGCGTGCGAGGCGGGCAGGGTAGGGGGGATCCGGGGCGCCCGACGACCGCGGATCGCGGGGAGGCAAACGCGGAGCGCGCGATGCCACGATACTTCTTCGACGTGCAGTCCGGATCAGGCCTGATCTGCGCGGATTTCCAGGGGCTGGAGTGCCGGGACGACACCGCGGCGCTGGCGGTCGCCAAGCACGGCGCCGGGTTCACGTCCCATGAGGATTGCGCCCGCAATCCGCAGCTCGCCCGCTACCGGTTCTCGGTCACCGATGCGGCGCACCGCCTGCTGTTCACGGTGCCCTTCACCGAGCTGGAGCCCGAGCCGCCGAAATCCCCGCGCCGACGCCGCCCGTCCGCGCATTGAGCCGCCGCGAGCGCCTCGCGGCGGGGTGAGGGTCCGGGGGTCGAGGGCGCGTCCCGCCCTCCGGCGGCTCAGCGCCGCCGCGTCTCGGTCCCGGCGCGGAAGGCCCGCTCCACCGCGGCGAGCGCGCTGGTATGGGCCTTGGCCTCGCTCTCGTGCGGCCGGTCCGACCGCTCCAGCAGCTTGCCGTGCTTGCGCACCGACCAGCCGAAGAAGCCTTTCGGCTTGGCAAGCGGTGCAACTTCGATCGTGTAAGGGTGCAGGTTGTCGTCGCTCATTGGGCGAAGCATATCGCACGATCGGCCGCCCTGGCCAATGCCGCTCCCGCGCGATGGACGGCGAGGCGGGTTTCCCCCTTCGGGCGGCCCGCTATGGTGGGCTCGGGCCGACCGCCGCGTCGCGCGGCCCGCCAGCCACCCGGCACGACCCCTGGAGACCCCGATTCCGTGACGCAATGGATGGAAGTTGCCGCCGCCGTCATCCCCGGCGAGCGCGAGCCGATGCGCCTGATGCAACAGGGCGAGGCGTTCACGATCTGCGTCGGCCCGCTCGAGCTGATGAACAGCGGCTCCTGCGTCTCGGAAGCGGCGCTCGCCGACCTCGCCTGCGCCCGGTTGCGGGACCGCCCGCAGCCGAGGGTCCTGATCGGCGGGCTCGGCATGGGCTTCACCCTGCGCGCCGCGCTGGCGGCGCTCGGACCGGATGCGCGGATCGTGGTGGCGGAGCTGGTGCCCGCGGTCGTGGCCTGGGCGCGCGGGCCGCTGGCTCACCTGTTCGCCGGCATCCTCGACGATCCCCGCGTCGAGGTGCGGGAGGCCGACGTGAAGCGCGTCATCCAGCAGGCGCCGTCCGGCTACGACGCCATCCTGCTCGACGTCGACAACGGGCCGGCGGGGCTGACCCGGGGCGAGAACGACCGGCTCTACGACCGCTGGGGCCTGAAGCGCGCGCGCTACGCCCTGCGCCCCGGCGGCATCCTGGGCGTGTGGTCCGGCGGGCCGGATCGGCGGTTCAAGGCGCGCTTGCGCAATGCCGGCTTCGCGGTGGAGGAGGTCCGGGTCCCGGTCGACGGTGCGGGCCGCCGCCGCCACGTCCTCTGGCTCGCCACCCATACGGGCGCGGACGGCCACGCCTGGGCATGGCCGGCCTCCGGCTGAGCACCCCTCGCGCATGGCCTCGCCGCCGGTCTGCCCGATGGGCCGCCCGAGACCTGCGCGCTCGGCATCGGCAGCGGAGGCGGAATTCGCGAGAACGCCGTGTCGCGGCATGGCCGTGGCAACAGGGGCAGAGAGACGGGGGCCGGGCCTTGGATTTCGCGCGTCTTCGCACCTTGCGTGAGCTGTCACTGCGGAAAACGATGGCATCCGTCGCCGACGCGCTGCTGATCTCGCCCTCGGCGGTGTCGCAGCAGATCGCCCTCCTCGAAGCCGAGGTCGGGATCGAGCTGGTCGAGCGCAGGGGGCGCGGGGTCTCGCTGACGCCGGCCGGCGAGCGCCTCGTCGAGCATGCCAGCCGCATCATCGCGATCGTCGAGGAGGCGAAGACGGACCTCGCCGAACTCAAGCGGATCGTGGCCGGAGAGCTGCGGGTCGCGGCCTTCCCCTCGGCGGCGGCCTCGCTGATCCCCCCGACGATCGTGTCGATGGCCGCGGCCTACCCGGCTTTGCGGACCACCTTCGTCGAACTCGAACCCGCCGAGGGGCTGGCGGCCCTGCGGGCGTGGCAGACGGATCTCGCCATCGTGGACGATCTCACCACCGAGACCATGCCGCCGGGGCCGAGCGTCGAGATGGTGCATCTCCTCGACGACACCCTCTACGTGCTGATGCCGCCGTCGCATCCGCTGGCGGAGCGCCCCTTCGTCACCCTGCCGGAACTGAGCGACCAGCGCTTCGCGCTCGATACCAGCATCGACGATTACTCGGGCGTGATCGTGCGGGCCTGCCGGCAGGCGGGCTTCGAGCCGATCATCAACGGCAAGTGCCACGGCTTCGAGGTGGTGCGGGCCCTGATCGTCGCGGGGTGCTCGATCTCGATCCAGCCGGGCCTGCACCTGCGCAACGGCGCCGACGGCCTGGTCTTCAAGGCGATCCGGCCAACCATCCGGCGCAGCATCTCGGTGGCGTATCGGGCCGGGGAGGGGAGAAACCCCGCCATCCGGGCCTTCGTGAGCGACCTGACGGCGCGGGCGGGCGCGATCGGAGGGCCTGCGTGAGCGTGCCGACGCCCGTCGCTCCGACCGGAGGGGTTGCGCCGGCCGGGAGCCGTCCGATTCCCGGCCGTCGATCGACGGGGATGCGTCAGGCGGCGTCGTAGATCGGGAAGCGGCGGCACAGCGCCCGGACGTCGTCGTGGATCGCGGCGAGCGCCGCCGCGTCGTCGCGCGCCGCGATGGCGCGGACGATCCAGTCGCCGACCTGGCGGAACTCGGCCGGGCCGAAGCCCCGCGTGGTGCCCGCGCTGCTGGAGAGCCGCAGGCCCGAGGGCGCCTCGGGCGGGCAGGTGTCGAACGGGATCAGGTTCTTGTTGACGGCGATCCCGGCCGCCTCCAGGGCCGTCGCGGCGATGTCGCCCGTCACGCCCTGGTTCACGAGGTCGACCAGCATCAGGCTGGTATTCGTCCCTCCGGCCACCAGCCGCATGCCCCGCCCGGCGAGGGTCTCGGCAAGGGCCTGCGCGTTCTCGAGCGCGGCCGCGTTGTAGGCCTTGAATTCCGGCTTCAGGGCCTCGCCGAAGCAGGCCGCCTTGGCGGCCACGATGTGCAGCATCACGGAGCCCTGCACGCCCGGGAAGATGCCGTAGTTGATGCCGTCGCTCAAAGCCTCGTCGTTCCACAGGGCCATCGCGCCGCGCGCGCCGCGCAGCGACTTGTTCGTCGTCGTCGTCACCACGTGGGCATGCGGGAACGGGTGCGGGTAGAGGCCCGCCGCCACCAGGCCGGCGAAATGCGCCATGTCGACCATGAGGTAGGCGCCCACCTCGTCGGCGACGGCCCGGAATCCGGCGAAATCGAGCGTCCAGGCATAGGCCGAGCCGCCCGCGACGATCATCCGCGGCCGGTGCGCGCGGGCGAGGGCGCGGACCTCGTCGAGATCGACCCGCTCGGTCTCGCGGCTGACGCCGTAATGGACGATGGCGTAGTCGCGCCCCGTCAGCGTCGCCGGGTGGCCGTGGCTGATGTGCCCGCCCGCGGCGGTCTTCATCGACAGGATGGTGTCGCCGGGCTTCAGCAGGCCGAGGAAGACGCCGTTATTCGCGTTCGATCCGGAATGGGCCTGCACGTTGACGAAGCGGCAGCCGAACAGCGCCTTGGCGCGCGCGATGGCGAGCGCCTCGACCGCGTCCGCGAACTGCGCGCCGCCGTAGTAGCGGGCATAGGCGAAGCCCTCGACGGTCTTGTTGGTCATCACCGAGCCCTGCGCCTCGAGCACGAGCTTCGAGACGATGTTCTCGGAAGCGATCAGCTCGATGCCGTCCTGCTGCCGGGCGAGTTCGCCGCGGATCGCCGCCGCGAGTTCGGGATCGGCGTCGAGGCCCTGCGTGAAGTATCCGTCGTGGAGGATGGACATGAGATCCCTTCTTCGATCCGTCCGGACTGGACCACTTCCATCGCTGCGGCCGCGCGATGGGCGGCAGGGTGACTTATCCGGCCCTCGGACACGGGCGGCGATCCTGCGACGACATCACCGTCCGTCCTGGGAACCGGACGCAGACGCCGCGTGGTCGCCGCCAACGTTAAGGCCATCGCGCATTAGGTCAACTTAATTATACTGCAATGATACTTGAGCAAAACTGTGCGATCGCGGAGGCCAGCGCCCGCCTGCGGGCGGCCGCTTCCGACGCGCTCGCGCCCCGGGGGCGGCCGCGGACGGGGCCAAGAAAAAGGCCGCTCTTGCGAGCGGCCCGAAGTCTAGGGAGGAAACGCCCAAAGAGGGCAAGCACCGCCGCGACGCCATCGCGCCGGCACTGAAAACGTTTTCGCATGCTGCGCCGCACAACGCAAGCCCTCGCAGCGCAAAAACCGTGAGGATATCCGCCGCGTGGGCGCGGCCTCACGCGTTGTCGCCCCGGATCGCCGCGATGACGGCGTCGGTGACCTGCCGGGTCGTCGCGGTCCCGCCGAGATCCGGCGTGTGCAGGTTCGGATCGGCGGTGACCCGCTCGACCGCCCGCATCAGGCGCTCGGCCGCGGCCGGCTCGCCGAGGTGCTCCAGCATCTGGCAGGCGGTCCAGAAGGTCGCGACCGGGTTGGCGATGCCCATGCCGGTGATGTCGAAGGCCGAGCCGTGGATCGGCTCGAACATCGAGGGGAATCGGCGCTCCGGGTTGATGTTCGCGGTCGGCGCGATGCCGAGCGAGCCGGCGAGCGCCGCGGCGAGATCCGACAGGATGTCGGCATGCAGGTTGGTGGCGACGATGGTGTCGAGCGTGGCCGGCTTCATCACCATGCGCATGGTCATGGCGTCGACCAGCATCTTGTCCCAGGTCACGTCGGGGAATTCGGCCGCGACCTCGGCGGCGATCTCGTCCCACATCACCATGGCGTGGCGCTGGGCGTTGGACTTGGTGACCACCGTGAGCAGCTTGCGCGGACGCGACTGCGCCAGCTGGAAGGCGTAGCGGATGATCCGCGCGACGCCCGTGCGCGTCATCATCGAGACGTCGGTGGCCACCTCCTCGGGCAGCCCGCGATGGACCCGGCCGCCGACGCCCGCATACTCGCCCTCCGAGTTCTCGCGCACGATCACCCAGTCCAGTTCCGGGCCCGAGACGTGGCGCAGCGGGCTGGTGATGCCGGGCAGAACCCGGGTCGGGCGCACGTTGGCGTATTGGTCGAAGGGCTGACAGATCGCGAGCCGCAGGCCCCACAGGGTGATGTGGTCGGGCACGTCGGGCGCGCCCACGGCGCCGAAGTAGATCGCGTCGTGGTTCCTGATCTGATCGCGCCCGTCCTCCGGCATCATCACGCCGTGCTGCTTGTAGTAGTCCGAGCCCCAATCGAAGTGATCGAAGGCGAAGCGGAAGCGGCCGTCCCGCTCGGCGAGGACGTTCAGCACCTCGATGCCGGCGGCGATGACTTCCTTGCCGATGCCGTCGCCCGGGATGGCGGCGATGGTGTAGGTCTTCATGACGGGTCTCCGTGAGAACGAGGGCGGTGGTTCAGCGCGCGACGGCGCGTCCATCCTCGGCGCGCCGCCCCGAGCGGGCGACGACGAGGCTGACGACGGCGGACAGGACGAGCAGCGCGGCCACGACGATCAGGCCGCCGGTGAAGCCGCCCGTGCGGTCCTTGATCCAGCCGATCATCCAGGGGCCGACGAAGCCGCCGAGATTGCCGACCGAGTTGATCGTGGCGATGCCCACCGCCGCGGCCGAGCCGGACAGGAACATCGTCGGCATGGCCCAGAGCGGCGGCTTGGCCGCGCTGATCCCGACATTGACGAGGCTGAGCGCGGCGATCACCGCAGCGACCGAGGACGCGCCGCCGGCCAGCACCAGCCCCACGGCGGCGGCGAGACAGGCGATGACCACGTGCCAGGTGCGTTCGCCCGTCCTGTCGGAATGGCGCGCCCACCAGATCATCGCGATCACCGCGATGGTCGGCGGCACGGCGTTGAGGAGGCCGACCGTCATCGTGGACAGGCCGAAGCTCTTGATGATCTGCGGCGCCCAGATGCCGAGCGTGTAGAGGCCGGCCGAGGTGCCGAAATAGACGAGCGCGAGCGCCAGCACGCGGATGTCGGCGAGCCCGCTCACGAGGCCGTGCTTGGCGGTCGGCTGCTTGAGGGCGCGCTCCTCGCTCATCTGCGCGACGAGCCAGTCCCGCTGGTCGTCCGGCAGCCACTTCGCCTTCTCGGGGCGGTCGGTCATGTAGAACAGCACGACGACGCCGAGCACGACCGCCGGGATGGCTTCGATGATGAACATCCACTGCCAGCCCTTGAGGCCCAGGATCCCGTCCATCTCGAGCAGGGCACTGGAGATCGGCGAGCCGAGCACCACCGAGATCGGCGCCGCCGCCATGAACAGCGAGACGACACCGGCGCGGTAGCGGGCCGGGAACCAGTAGCTCAGGTAGAGAATGATGCCGGGAAAGAACCCCGCCTCCGCCGCGCCGAGCAGGAACCGCAGGATGTAGAAGCTCGTCTCACCCGTGATGAAGGCGAAGGCGCCCGAGATGATGCCCCAGGTGATCATCACGCGGGCGATCCAGAGACGCGCGCCGACCTTCTCGAGGATGATGTTCGAGGGCACCTCGAACAGGAAGTAACCGAAGAAGAACACCCCGGCCCCGAAACCGAACACGGCCGACGAGAAGCCGAGATCCTTGTTCATCGTCAGGGCCGCGAAGCCGATGTTCACGCGGTCGATGAAGGCGATGAAGTAGAGAAGGCAGATAAAGGGGACCAGGCGCCACGCGACGCGGCGCATGGTGGCCTGCTCGAGCGAGCCGTCCATCGTTTCCTCCGTGAACCGCCTGCAGATGCGCCAGCTTTCGCGCCAGCTTCCATGCAAGTTGGTATTGCTTACGCGCGGCGGGAGGAGGCTGTCAACCCATCCATCTCAGCTTGCATGCAAGATGCGCGATCGCGTAAGCCTGTCCGGGGAGGCGGGAGCGATGACGCGGACGAAGCCGGTGCGGGACCAGGACGGCGAGCGGCGGCCCTCGCTGGTCGACGACGCCTACGCGGCCATGAAGGAGGCGATCCGGAACTCCGAATTCGCCCCGGGCTACCAGGCGTCGGAGCAGGAGATCGCCCTGCGGCTCGGCATGAGCCGCACCCCCGTGCACGAGGCGGCCATCCGCCTGCAGGAGGACGGCCTCGTGCGGGTGCTGCCCCGGCGCGGCATCCTGATCTGCGCCATCGCGCCCGGGGACCTGCGCGAGATCTACGACGTGATCGTCGCGATCGAGGGCCGCGCGGCCGAGATCCTGGCCGCGCTGCCGGAGGCCGAGCGGGGGCGCGTCGCGGCGCTCCTCGCGGCGGAGACCGACGCGATGGCCCAGGCGCAGGAGCGCGGCGATCTCCCGGCCTGGGGCAGGGCGGACGAGGTCTTCCACCGCATCCTCGTGGAGCAGGCCGGCAACCGCCGCATGATCCGGATCATGCAGACCATCAACGACCAGTCGCACCGGGCCCGGATGCTGACCCTCAAGCTCAGGCGGGAGCTCGACGCCTCGGTGGCGGAGCACAAGAGCATCATCGCGGCGATCCGCGACGCCGATCCGGCGGGCGCGCACCATCACGCGCGCCAGCATCGCATCCGCGCCCGCGACGCCCTGCTGCCGCTCCTCGAGGATTTCGGGCTCCGGCACCTCTGATACGGTTTCCGGATGATCGCTTCGCGATGCGGAAACCGGCCTCGCTCAGGCGCCGCGCGGGCTCGTGATACGGTTTCCGAAAGTGATCTTCCGGAAACCGTATGAGGGCCGGTCAGGCGGCCTCGGTATCCGCGTAGAGGCGGCAATGCTCCAGGTAGCCGACCTCGTGCCAGCCGGCGAGGTGGACGACGCTCGACCAGAGCCAGGAGGGAGCGCCCTCGGCGCCGTGCCGGTCCCGCCGCGTGACCTCGCGCCGCCACGCCGCGCGCGACGGCTCGTCCATCTGCCGCCCATGCGCCTGGCCGACCACGAAGGCGAGGTAATGCGCCGCCTGGACCGCCTCCTGGCGGCTGAACTGGTCGACGTCGAGCTTGAGGTCCTGCGGGAGCAGCTCGCGCATGACCACCGGCTTGCCGAGGAGGCGCACCGGCAGCATGCGCTCGCCGAGATTCGGCGAGAGGGCCCGGGCGCCGGCGACGACCCGCTCGGCCGGGTCCGCGGGCATCGCCGCGCCCGGCGCGGCGGGGGCCGCGGCCGCCACCGCCTCCTTGAGGTCGACGAGCGCCAAGCGGCCCTTGCGGTCGGGCTCGGTAATGCGCAGGAGCGCCGCGTAGCGCAGGAAGCCCAGCGAACTGCACCCCTTCATCCAGTAGGCGGCATCGACGAGACGCGCCGCGGCCCGCTCGCCGCGGCCGTTGAGCGCCAGCACGAGGCTGCGCACGCCCTCCTCCTCGAACAGGCGGCCGATAGCGGCGCGCTCCTCGTCGTCGAGCGCCCAGAACCGGCGGCCGAGGGGGATCGACGGCTCGATGTCGTTCAGGCGCTCGCGGGCGAGGTGCTTCCAATGCCGGCCGAGGGCCCGGCGGCGGATGGTGCGGACCACGTCCGGCTCCGGCGGGGGCTCGTTCGCCTCCGGCACGCCGAGGCCGAGAGCGTAGCCGCGCAGCATCTCCTCCAGCATCCGGGCGGTGACGACGCCGGGCAGGTTTGAGCCGCGCGCGGCACTCGCGAGGGAGAGCCCGAGGCGAACGAGGTCGTGCGTCGGGTTGCCCACGACCGTCTGGTCGAGATCCCGGATCTGGATGTCGACCCGCCCGTCCGCATCGGCGAGGGGGCCGAGATTGCCGAGATGACAGTCGCCGCAGATCCAGACCGGCGGCCCCTCGGGCAGGGAGCCGCGCGCGAGGCCGTCCAGCCACTCGTAGAACTTCAGGGTGTTGCCGCGGACATAGGCGTGGGCCGATTTCGCCATCTTGAGGGTCCGCTGCCGCTCCAGCACCGCCTTGCGCGCATCCCGGTCCAGGTTCCCGTTCGCACCCATCATGAGCCTTCGTCCGATCGCTGCCGGCTGACGCGGCCGCTTCCGGCCGCCCCGGCGGGCATCAACGCCCGAACCCCGCCCGGCGAAGCGCGGCCGATCGTCCCTGAGGGGATTACGGCGGCGGCTGGTGCGTAGCGAGCCGCGAGGAACGGCCGCGGCCGCGGCGGGGCGTCACGCCGCCGGCTGCCGCCAGGGCGTCTCGCGCTCGGCCCTCGCCTCGTAGGCGGCGATCGCCTCCGCGTGTTCGAGGGTGAGGTCGATGTCGTCCAGGCCCTCGACGAGGCAGCGCTTGCGGAACGGATCGATGGCGAAGCGGATGACGCCGCCATCCGGGCCGGTCACGGTCTCGGCCGGCAGATCGACCGTGAGGGCGGTCCCCGGCGCGGCGGCGAGGCTGGCCCGCAGCGCCGCCACGATCGCCTCCGGCAGCGTGACCGTGAGGAGCCCGTTCTTGGCCGCGTTCGACGCGAAGATGTCGCCGAAGCTCGGAGCGATCACGCAGCGGATCCCGCCATCGACCAGGGCGTAGACCGCCCCTTCCCGCGAGGAGCCGCAGCCGAAATTGCGGTCGGCCACCAGGATCCCGGCCCCCCGGGAGGCCGGCGCGTCGAGCGGGAAGGCGGCGCTCCGGCGGCGCTCGTCGTGGAACAGGAAGCCGCCATAGCCGGCGCTGCGCGGCTTCTTGAGGAAGCGCGCGGGCAGGATCTGGTCGGTGTCGATATTGGCGGCGGACAGGGGCACCGCGACGGCGGTCACCGTGGTGAAGGGCTGCATCTCAGGGCTCCCCGAAGCGGCGCACGTCGGTCAGGCGGCCGGCGACGGCGGCGGCCGCCACCATGGCCGGGCTCATCAGATGGGTGCGGGCATTGGGCCCCTGGCGGCCCGGGAAGTTGCGGTTGGTGGTCGAGGCGCAGCGCTCGCCCGGCGGCACGAGGTCGCCGTTGATGCCGACGCACATCGAGCAGCCCGGCTCGCCCCATTCGAGGCCCGCCGCCCGGAACACCGCGTCGAGCCCCTCGGCCTCGGCCTGGCGGCGCACCGGGCCGGATCCCGGCACCACGAGGCCCGGCACGGCGGCGCGCCGGCCCCGCAGCACGCCGGCCGCCGCCCGCAGATCCTCGATGCGCGAATTGGTGCAGGAGCCGATGAACACCCGGTCGATCGCCACCGCCTCGAGGGGCGTGCCGGGGGAGAGCCCCATGTAGTCGAGCATCGCGCGCATCTGCGCGGCGCGGCCCGCCTCGGGCTCCCCGGCGGGATCGGGCACCCGGGCGGTGACCGGCACCGCCGTCTCGGGGCTGGTGCCCCAGGTCACGGCCGGGGCGATGGCCTGCGCGTCGAGGATCTCCTCGCGGTCGAAGCGCGCGCCCGGATCGCTCGGCAGGGTCCGCCAGGCGGCGACGGCGCGGGCGAAAAGATCGCCCTTCGGCGCGAAGGGGCGGCCTTCGAGGAAGGCGAAGGTGGTCTCGTCGGGCGCGATCATGCCGGCGCGGGCGCCCGCCTCGATCGACATGTTGCAGATCGTCAGCCGGCCCTCCATCGAGAGGCCGCGGATCGCGCTGCCGGCATATTCGAGCACGTGGCCGACCGCGCCCCCCGCCCCGATCCGCCCGATGATGGCGAGGATCACGTCCTTGGCGGCGACGTGGGGGCCGAGCCGCCCGTCGATGCCCACCCGCAGCGTCTTCGGGCGGCGCTGCCAGAGGGCCTGGGTGGCGAGCACGTGGGCGACCTCGGTCGCGCCGATGCCGAAGCCGAGCGCTCCGAAGGCGCCGTGCGTCGAGGTGTGGGAATCGCCGCACACGACGGTGAGGCCCGGCAGCGTCAGCCCCTGCTCGGGGGCGAGGACGTGGACGATGCCCTGGCCCGGGTCGTCGAGGCCGAAATGCCGGATGCCGTGGCGGCGCGCGTTCTCGGCGAGGCCGGAGACCATCGCGGCGATCTCCGGGTCGGGGATCGGCCGGTCGCGCCCGCGCGAGGGCACGTAATGGTCGGCGATCGCGACGGTGAGGTCGGGCCGGCGCACGCGGCGCCCCGCATGGTCGATCATCCCGAAGGCGTGGAACGAGCCCTCGTGCAGGAGGTGCCGGTCGATGGCGAGCAGGGCCTGCCCGTCCGACCGGGTCGCCATGACGTGCGCGTCCCAGACCTTGTCGAAGAGGGTACGGGGGGATGGCGTCATGGATCCGTCCTCGGGCCTATCCTCGTGGAGATGGGGTTCGCTCAGCCGGCGGCCTGCGCGCCCGCCGCAATGCCGGCGATGCGCCCGAGGCCGAAGGCGGCGAGGAGGCCGTTGCCGGAAAGATAGCCCGCCGCCCCCGATCCCGACACGCCGCAGGCCGCGCCCCCCGCCGCGAACAGGTTCGGGAAGGCGCCGCCGCCGCGCCGCCGGACCCGGCCCTCGCCGTCGACGACGAGGCCGCCCTGGGTGTGGAACAGCGCGCCCGTGACCCGCACCGCCCGGTAGGGCGCGGTCAGGGGCGCGACGCCCGAGAACGAGCGCCCCACGGCGTCGGTGCCGCCCAGCCGCTTCAGCGCCTCGACCTCGGCGAGCGTCGCGGCGAGCGCCGCCTCCGGCACGCGCAGGCGCCCGGCGAGATCCGCCACGCTCTCGGCCGCCACGATCGCGCCGGCCGCCTCGGCCCGCCGGAAATCCTCGAACTGGCGGGCGATGCCGGCGATGCGGGCGTCGAACACCGTCCAGGCCACCCCGTCCGGCTGGCGCAGCACCGCGGCGGCCTGCTCGGAATAGCCGCGGCTCTCGTCGGAGAAGCGCCGGCCCTCGAGGCTCACCTGGAACCCGCCCTCCGTGATGGTGGCCCAGGTGATCAGGATCCCGTGCGGATGGGCCACCGAGCCGTGCCCCTGGTGGCCGCCGAGATGGCGCGTCGCGGCCCCGAGCGCCTCGCCCCAGAGGAGCGCGTCGCCCTGATTGCCCGGATGCCCGAAATACAAGGCCCCGGCGAGGTCCGGCACGTGCGCGGCGACGAGCGCCCGGTTGCCGCCATAGCCGTTGCAGGCGAGCACGAGGGCATCGCAGGCGACCTCCTCGCGGCTGCCGTCCGGCCGGGTCAAGCCGAGGCCGCGCACGGTCCCGTCCGCCTCCGCGAACAACGTGTCGGCCCGGGCCTCGCACAGGATCGGGATGCCGGCGCCCTCGGCGGCCCCGCGCAGGCGGTCGATCAGTTCCTCGCCGGAGCGGGAGGGCAGGCCGTGCATCCGGTTCGCCGAATGGCCCGGATAGCGGAAATCGGTGACGAGCGAGAAGGGCAGGCCGTGCGCCTCGGCGAGCCACGCCAGCGTCGGGCCGATGCAGCCGGCAAGGAGGCGCACGAGGTCGGGATCCGGCTCGCCCCCGGCCTTGGCGAGGATGTCGGCCGCGAAGGCCCCGGGCGTGTCGGCGATGCCGGCCTCGCGCTGCCAGCAGGTGCCAGGCGCCGGGATCAGCCCCGCCGACAGGGCCGTCGAGCCGCGCGGGACGGGGTCGCGCTCGATCACCAGCACCTCGGCGCCCGCCTCCTGCGCGGAGAGGGCGGCGACGAGGCCCGCCGCGCCCGCGCCGATCACCGCCACCGGCACCGCGGCGCCGAAGCGCGCCGCCTCGGGCGGGGCGATCCTCACCGGCCGAGCTCGGTCAGCAGATCCGCCACCCGGACCACCCGGCAGACCGGCCGGAGCGCCGCGACGGCGGTGGCGTGGACCTCGGGAGAGAAGGCCGCGCAGGCATCCTCGATCAGCGTCACGGAGAACTCGCGCACATGGGCGTCGCGCACCGTCGAGGCGACGCCGCCATTCGTCACGATGCCGGCGACGAGGAGCCGCTCGATCCCGGCCTTGCGCAGCACCCATTCGAGCCGGGTCATGTAGAAGGCCGAGTAGGCGACCTTCTCGACCGAGAGGTCGGCGGGCTGCAACGCGTCCACCAGGGCGTGGCCCCAGGTCCCCGGCAGGAAGTCCCCGCGGGCGAGGAAGGGCCGCAATTCCCGCAGATGCGGCGCGATGATCGGCTCGCCGCCCTTGCCCGGCACCAGGGTGAAGTGGGTCGAGACGATCCAGCCGCCCTTGGCCCGCAGCAGGTCGGCGAGGGGCTTCACCCGTTCGGGGATCGCCGCGATCTCCGGGGCGGCCCGGCCGGCGCGGCCATAGGCGCCGTCCGGGTGCAGGAAGTCGTTCTGCAGGTCGCAGATCAGCAGCGCGGTGCGCGCGACCGGGATGGAAGCCGTCATGCCGCGTCCCTCCGCTGCACGATCACGTTGCCGAGGCGGTCGACCCGCGCGACGAGGTCGGGGTCGATCACGGTGGTGGCGTCCGGCTGCTCCAGCACCGCCGGGCCCGGGATCTCGGCCCCGACCGGCAGGAGCAGGCGGGCATGGATCGCGGCCTCGTGCCAGCCTCCGGCGAACCAGACCGGGCGCGTGCCGAGCCGGGCCGCCTCCAGGGAGGCCTCGGGGCCGGGCGCGAGGGCGGCGAGGTCGAAAGGCGGCCGGCGCCCGATCGCGGCGGTGCGCAGGTTGACGATCCGGGCCGGCACCCCCGGTAGCAGCCGGCTGAAGGAGGTGCGGTAGGCGGCCTCGAAGGCCTCGGCGATGAGCGCCGCCGTGACGCCGGTGCCCCCGTCGCGCACCGCCACGGAGAGCGGCACCGCCACCGTGTGGGTCTGGCCGACATAGTGCATGTCGAGTTCGAACAGCACGTCGATGCGCTCCACCGTGAGGCCGGCCTCCTCGACCACCGCGCGGGCGGCCTCCGCCTCCGCCACCATGCGCCGGTCGAGGGCCTCGGCGTCGAGCCCGTCGAGGGCGAGGTTGAGCGTCTGCACCTGATCGTGCCGGATATCGGCGATGACGCAGCCGAGGGCCGAGGTCACGCCGGGGAAGCGCGGCACCAGGGCGCCCTTGAGCCCGACATCCTTGATGAGCGCGCCCACATGCAGGGCCCCGCCGCCGCCGAACGGCACCGCGGCGAAGTGCGAGGGGTCGTGCCCGCGCTCGATCGAGACGAGGCGGATGGCGCCCGCCATCCTTGCGTCCGCGACCCGCACGATCGCCTCGGCCGCCGCCATCACGTCGAGGCCGAGGGGCTCGCCCACGTGGCGCCGGATCGCCGCCCGGGCCGCCTCCACGTCGAGGGCCTTGAGCGCGCCGCCGATCGGCTGCCGCGCGTTGATGCGGCCGAGCACGACGTTGGCGTCGGTGAGGGTCGGGCGGGTGTTGCCCTGGCCGTAGCAGACCGGGCCGGGCCGCGAGCCCGCACTCTCGGGTCCCACCTGCAGCAGGCCGCCCGCATCGACCGCGGCGATCGAGCCGCCCCCCGCCCCGATGGTCGAGATCTCGATCATCGGCGTGCGGATCACGAGGCCGAAATCGATCGTGGTCTGGGCCGCGAGCGCGGTCTCGCCCGCGACCACGAGGGAGACGTCGAAGGAGGTGCCGCCGAGATCGCCCGTGATCACGTTCGGGAAGCCCGCCGCCCCGGCGATGGCCGCGGCGGCGATCACGCCCGCCGCCGGTCCCGACAGGGCGGTGCGCACCGGCAGGCGGCGGGCGGTGTCGGTGGACATCACCCCGCCGTTCGACTGCACGATGTGGAAGCGGCCGGCAAAGCCGTCCGCGGCGAGGGCCGCGTCGAGCTTCTCCAGATAGCGGCCGACCACGGGTTGCAGGTAGGCGTTGAGCACCGTGGTGGAGGTGCGCTCGAACTCGCGGATCTCCGGCAGGATGCCCGACGAGCAGGCGAGGTCCCCGTTCGGCCAGATCGCGGCGGCGGCGGCCAGGGCGGCGCGCTCGTTCCGCGGGTTGGCGTAGGCGTTGACGAAGCAGATCGCGAGGGCCTCGGCGCCCTGGTCCAGGAGGGCGCGGGCGACCGCCGCCACCTCGTCCGGATCGACGGGCGTGCGGATGCTCCCGTCCGCGAGGGTGCGCTCGTCCACCTCGGCGCGCAGGTCGCGCTCGACCACGGGCACGAAATCGCCCCACAGGCCCCAGGTGTGGCGCCGGTCGCGGCGGCGCATCTCCAGCACGTCGCGGAAGCCCCTCGTGGTGATGAGGCCGACGCGGGCCCCCTTCCGCTCCAGGAGCGCGTTGGTGCCGACCGTGGTGCCGTGCACCACCGAGGCGAGATCCGCCACCGGGCCGAAGCCCCGCAGGCCGGCGAGGAAGCCCACCGCCTCGTCGCCCCGGTTCGACGGCACCTTGGCGGTGCGGAAGCGGCGCGCCGCCTCGTCGTACAGGAACAGGTCCGTGAAGGTGCCGCCGACATCGACGCCGACGACGGCGCGGGGATGCCCGCTCATCGGGAGGCCTCCGGCGCGATGACGGCATCGCGCGGCTCCGTCTGCCGTGCGACGCCGTCGCGCCATCCCGCCTCCGTGACGTAGCCGAGGCGCAGGTCCCGCCGCAGCGCCTCGGGATCGCGCTCGGCCGGGGGGCCCCAGCCACCCCCGCCGGGCGTCTCCAGGCGCAGCCTCTGGCCGGGCCTCAGCCGGACGTCGGTGACCTTCGAGACCATGGGCGGGCTCTCCCAGCCGGTTTCCGTCTGCCATGCGAAGCGGTTGAGGGCGGCGGGGCCTCCGCCCGCGACGCCGAAGGGCGCGGCCTTGCCGCGCTCGCCGAGCAGGAACACGTCCGTCTCCGTCAGCGCCTCGATCTCGTAGACCGCCCCGAGCCCGCCCCGGTGCCGCCCGGCCCCGGCGCTGTCGGGGCGCAGGGCCCATTGGGTGAACAGGACCGGATAGGCCGCCTCCAGGATCTCCACCGGCGGGATCGTCGCGGTGGAGATCGGGTTGTTGGCGTGGCTCAGGCCGTCCGAGGCCGGGCTGCCGCCAAGGCCGCCGCCGAAGAAGGAGAACATCACGAAGCGGCTGCCGTCCGGCCGGTGGCCGGCGAGCGAGAGGGCGTTGATGGTGCCGAAGGGCCCCGCGGTGGCGCGGTCCGGATCGGCCTCGGCCAGGGCGGCGAACACCACGCCGATCAGGCGCAGGATGGTCTCGGTGTAGCCCGCCACGGGCTTGGGCGCCGTGGCGCCCAGCAGCGTGGTGTCGGGGATGGTGAAGGCGATCGGCCGCAGGCAGCCCGCATTGGCCGGCACGTCGGTGAAGACGTGCTTGAGCGCCACGTAGCAGGCCGCGACCGTGGTCGCCCGCGCGATGTTGACCGGCCCGCGCGCCGGGGCCGAGGAGCGCGAGAAGTCGAGGCTCATGCGGTCGCCCTCGATCGTGAGATCGAGGGCGATGGTCAGCGGCTCGTCGACGATGCCGTCGTTGTCGAGCACGTCCGCGAAGGCGTAGCGCCCGTCCGGCAGGGCGCGGATGGCGGCGCGCATCAGCGCCTCGGCCCGGTCCGAGAAGGCCTCGAAGGCCGCCGCCACGGTCGCCTCGCCGACCTCGTCGAGCAGCGCCTCGAAGCGGCGCTGGCCGAGATCGAGGGCGTTGAGCTGCCCGTTGAGGTCGCCCCAGTTCGAGGCCGGCACCCGCGAATTGGCGGAGAGGATGTCGATCAGGTCCTGGTTGAGGCGGCCCGCCACGACGAGCTTCACGGGCGGGATCCGCACGCCCTCCTGGAAGCTCTCCGTGGCCTTGGGGTTGTAGCCCCCCGGCACGTTGCCGCCGATGTCGAGCCAGTGGCCCACCGAGGCGAGCCAGCAGAACAGGCGCCCCTGGCGGAAGACCGGGCGCACCAGCCGGAAATCGTTGAGATGCGTGCCGCCGTCATAGGGGTCGTTGAACAGGAACACGTCGCCCGGATCGAGGCCGCCCTCCCGCGCGACCTTGGCGATCACGGCCTTCACCGCGAAGGCCATGGCGCCGACGAAGATCGGCAGGCCCTTGGTGCCCTGCACCAGGGTGTCGCCGGTCTCGGCGTGGTAGAGGCCGTGGCAGGCGTCCCGCGCCTCCGCGATGATCGGGTTGAAGGCCGAGCGGTAGAGCGTCGCGTCCATCTCGTCCGCGATCTGCTCCAGGCGGCCCTTGAGGACCGCGAGGGTGACGGGGTCGATCGGGCTCACGCGGCATCCTCCCCGTCGGCGGCGTAGGCTTGGCCGCGTGCCAGCATCTCGGGCGTTCCGATGAGGGCGTTGAGTTCGGTGAAGTCGAACATCCGGTCGCGGAAGGGCGCCGTGGTGCCGGCCGCGCGCAGCGAGGCGTAGTAGGCCTGCGCGGTGCGCGCGAGGGCCCGCACGATGCCGCCCGGGAAGATGACGAGCCGGAAGCCGAGGCGGCCGAGATCGTCCGCCTCGGCGAGCGGGGTGTCGCCGCCCTCGACCATGTTGGCCATCAGGGGGCGCGTGGCCCCGAGCGCCCGGGTGACGGCGGCGAGCTGGTCGCGGGAGCGCGGCGCCTCGACGAACAGCAGGTCGGCCCCGGCCTCGGCGTAGAGCCGCGCCCGGTCGAGGGCCCGCTCGAACCCCTCCACGGCGACCGCGTCGGTGCGGGCGATGATCAGCGTGTCGGGGCTGCGGCGCGCGTCGAGGGCGGCGCGGATCTTGCCCGCCATCGCCTGCGCGCCGATCAGCGCCTTGTCCTGCAGGTGGCCGCAGCGCTTCGGGTAGCTCTGGTCCTCGAGCTGGATCGCCGCGGCGCCCGCCCGCTCGAACAGCCGCACGGTGCGCTGGACGTTGAGGGCGTTGCCGTAGCCGTTGTCGGCATCGACCACGAGGGGTGTCGCCACCCGGTCGCGCACCAGCGCGATCGTCTCGGCGACCTCGCTCATCGAGACGAGGCCGATATCGGGCCGGCCGAGCCGCGTATAGGCGATGGCGGCCCCCGACAGATACAGGGCCTCGAAGCCCGCATCGGTCGCGATCGAGGCCGTGAGGGCGTCGAAGACGCCCGGGGCGACGAGGACGCGGTCCTCGGCGAGGCGGGTTTTCAGGGACATGACGCGAAACCTGTCTGAATCGGGCCCGGCCTCGTCGGGGCCGGCCGGCGAAAAGCGGGGGGCTCCTTCGCGGGAGAGGACATCCTCACAGCCCCAGATAGGCCCGGCGCAGGGCCGGGTCGGCGGCGAGGCGGCGGGCCTCGCCCGAGAGGGCGACGCTGCCGTTCTCCAGGATGTAGGCGCGGGTCGCGAGGTCGAGCGACTGCACCACGTTCTGCTCCACCAGCATGATCGGCAGTCCCTCCCGGTTGAGGCGCTGGATGAGGCCGAACATCTCCTCGACGAGGAGCGGCGAGAGGCCGAGCGAGGGCTCGTCGAGGATGAGGAGGCGCGGCTCCGCCATCAGCCCGCGGCCGATGGCGAGCATCTGCTGCTCGCCGCCCGAGAGCGTGCCCGCCCCCTGCGCGCGGCGCTCCCTGAGGCGCGGGAAGGTGGAGAAGACCCGCTCCAGGTTCGCCGCCCGCCGCGCCCGGCCGCGCCGGTAGCTGCCGAGCACGAGGTTCTCGTGCACGCTGAGGTTCGGGAAGATCTTGCGGCCCTCCGGCACGTGGATCAGGCCGGCCGCCACGATGGCGTCGGGTGCGGCCGCGGTGATCGGCCGGCCCTCGAAGCGGATCTCGCCCGCCGCCGGGGGGACGATCCCCGACAGGGCCTTGTTGAGGGTGGTCTTGCCGACGCCGTTGGCGCCGAGCACCGCCACGATCTCGCCGGGGCCGACGTCGAGGTCGACGCCGCGCAGCACCTCGGTGCCCCCGTAGCCGGCGCGAAGGCCGCGCACCTCAAGCATCGGCGGCCTCCTGCATCCGGGCCGCCGCGCCCTTGCCGAGATAGGCCTCGATCACGCGCGGGTCGCGGCAGACCGCCTGGGGCGCCCCGGCCGCGACGATGCGGCCCTCGGCGAGGACGTGCACGGTCTCGCACAGGCTCATCACCGCCTGCATGATGTGCTCGATCATCAGGATGGTGACGCCCTCGTCGCGGATGGCGCGGATCACCGGCAGGATGTCGCGGATCTCCGACGGGTTGAGGCCGGCCAGCACCTCGTCGAGCAGGAGGAGCCGCGGCTCGGTGGCGAGCGCGCGGGCGACCTCCAGGCGCTTGCGCCCGGCCACCGTGAGGGTCGCGGCCGGCGCGTCGAGCCAGTCGCCGAGGCCGACCCGGGTCCCGACCGCCCGCGCCCGGGCGAGGGCCTCGGCGCGGCGCGGATGCCGCAGATAGGCGCCGACCGCGATGTTCTCGCAGACGGTGAGGCCCGCGAAGGGCTGCACGATCTGGAAGGTGCGCGCGATGCCGCGGCGCGCCCGCCGGTCCGGCGCCTCGCCCGTGATGTCGGTGCCCTCGAACAGGATCCGGCCGGCGCTCGGCGCCTGGAAGCCGGAGATCATCGCGAAGAGCGTCGTCTTGCCGGCACCGTTGGGGCCGATCAGCCCGGTGATCGTCCCGGCGGGGACGGACAGGGAGGCCTCGCGCACGGCGACGAGCCCGGAGAAGCGCTTGGTGACGGCCTCGACCGCGAGCATCGTCAGGCTCCCGCCGGCTTCGTCGCCCGCTTCCGGGCGGGGCGCCGCCGCGCCAGCCCGATCAGCCCCTGCGGCGCGAAGGCGATGACCGCGACGAGGCAGGCCCCGAAGGCCACGAGATCGACGCCCGGCACGCCACCCGCGATCCCCTTGGTCGCCTCGCCGAGACCCTGGAGGGCGAGGGCGCCGATGAGCGGCCCGAAGGCGGTGCCGATGCCCCCGACGATCGGGGCGAGCAGCGCCTCGACGGAGATCCAGGTGCCGTAGGCGACGCCCGCATCGACGTAGAGGAAATACTGCACGTAGAGGCAGCCTGCGGCGGCCGTGATCGCCGCCGAGAGCGCGATGGCGCCGAGCTTGACCTTGAGCGCGTCGACGCCGAGGGCCCGGGCCGCCTCCTCGTTCTCGCGCACGGCCACCAGATGGGCGCCGAAGCGCGAGCGTTCGAGCCAGCGGCAAGCGAGGAGGGCGAGGCCCAGGACCGCCACGACGAGGAGGTAGAAGTGGCGCCGGTCGGCGAACTGGAGATGGGCGACGCCGGGCTGGAGGCGCAGCAGCAGCCCCGCGGCGCCCCCCGTGAGATCGGCGGCGTTCGCCAGGATGCGCAGCACCTCCGCGAAGGCGAGCGTCACCAGGGCGAAGTAGGAGCCGCGCAGGCCCGCCCGGAAGCTCAGGGCCCCGATGACGAGGCCGGCGAGGGTGCCGAGGCCGATCCCCGCCCCCGCCGCGGCCCAGGCGTTCCAGCCGAAGGTCGTCTGGAGCACCGCGGTGGCGTAGGCGCCGGTGCCGAAGAAGGCGGCGTGCCCGAAGGAGAACTGGCCGCCGAAGCCGCCGAGCACGTTCCAGCCGAGGCCGGCGAGCGCGATGATCAGCGTCGTGACGAGGAAGTTGAGGGCGCTGCCCGGCAGCACCAGGAAGGGCAGGGCGGCGAGCAGGCCGAGCACGGCGGCCAGGGGTGCGAGATCGCGCAGGCTCATCCGCGCCCTCCGAACAGGCCGGTCGGGCGCACCAGCAGGACCAGGATGAAGATCAGGAAGATGCCGAGCTGGCCGAGGCTGTCGCCGAGGAAGAGGCCGGACAGGCTCTCGACCACGCCGATGAGGAGCCCGCCGACGAGGGCGCCGCCGATCGAGCCCATGCCGCCGAGGACGACGATGGTGAAGGCGACGAGGACGAAGGCCGCCCCCGAGCGCGGCGTGACGTAGAAGGTCGGCATCAGGAGGCAGGCCGCGACGCCGAGGCAGGCGCAGCCGAGCCCGAAGGTGACGGCGTAGACATGGTCGACGTCGATGCCGACGAGGCGGCTGCCGAGCTTCTCCCGGGCGACGGCCCGGATCGCCCGGCCGAGATCCGTCCGGTTGAGGAGGAGCCAGAGCAGGGCCGTGACGGCGAGCGCGGTGACGAAGCCGATGAGCCGCGGCGCGGAGAGGAGGAGCGGGCCGACCTCCACCACGTCGAGGGCCGCCGCCGAATCGAGCGTGCGGGTGTCCGAGCGGAAGATGGCGAGCAGCCCGTTCTCCAGGATGATCGAGAGGCCGAGCGTGACGAGCAGGATGTTGTCGTCGCGCCCGTGGCTCGCCGGGCCGATCACCGCCCGCTGGAGCCCGTAGCCGGCCGCGAACATCAGCGGCACCACGGCGAGCATCGCCGCGTAGGGGTTCACGCCGAACCACGCGAAGGCGCCCCAGACCGCGAACATCGCGCAGGTGAGGAGCGCCCCGTGGGCGAAGTTGATGATGTGCAAGACCCCGTAGACGAGGGTGAGCCCCAGCGCGACGAGGGCGTAGACCGCTCCCGTCATCAGCCCGTTCAGGGCCGCCTCGATCAGGATCTGGGGCGCGTACACGGGGTCTCAGGCCTTGAGCGGGAAGACGGGCTTCGCCTCGGCGAAGGCGTCGGGCGCGATCACCTTCACGTCGCCGCCCTGGACCTGGGTGTTGAGGGGCAGGGCGCTGGCGTTCTGCCCGTCCGCGAAGCGCGACCGGCCGTAGGGCATGACGCCGCTGCCGAACTCCCCCGTCGCGAGCACGTCGATGATCCTGCGGCGGTCGGGCGCGCCGGCCTGCTCGATCGCCTCGGCGATCAGGCGCACCGCCGAGTAGTTGAGCGGCACGTTGTAGGCGAAGGCGCGGCCGGTGCCCTCGGTGCGGCGGCGCAGCTCCGCCGAGAGCGGGTTCCTCGGATCGGGCCAGTGGTTGCAGTCCATCACGCCCTCGGCGGCCTGCGGGAACTCCTTGACGAAGCGCAGGCTCGACGCGGCCCCGCCGAGGATCGCGTAGATGCCCTTCGGCCTCACCCGCTGCTGGAGGAGCGTGCGGGCCATCAGCACGAACTCGCCGTAGTAATGCGACGGGATCACGAGGTCGGGCTGGAGCGAGCGGATGCGCAGCACCACGTTCGCCATGTCGCGCGCGGGCGTCGGATGCGCGATGGTCTCCAGGATCTCGAAGCCGAGCTTGGGCAGCTCGGCCTGCAGCAGCTTGGCGAGGCCGGAGCCGAACAGGCCGTCCTCGTGCACGATGACGACGGTGCGGGCGGGCTTGCCGGCCCCGGCGTTGAGGGCGACGAGGCGGTCGAGGGCGCTCCGCGTCACCATGCTGAAGCTCGGGGCGAACCGGAAGGTGTTCTTCAGGCCCCGCTGGGTGAGCTGGTCGGCGACGCCCACGTCGATCATGTAGGGCAGGTCGTAGCGGGCGGCGGCCTGGGTGGCGGTGGCGCAGAGCCCGCTGCCGAAGCCGCCCACCACCGCCGCGACGCCCTCGCCCGCCAGCCGCTCGGTCTCCTGGGCGGCGGCCTCCGGGTTCGAGCGGTTGTCGGCGATCACCGCCTCGATCCGGGCGCCGCCGAGGGCCTTCAGGCCCCCGGCCGCGTTGATGTCCGCGATGGCGAGTTCCGCGCCGAGCCGCCCGAGATCGCCGTCATTGGCGAGCGCCCCGGTCAGCGGCTGGATGATGCCGAGCTTCACCACCGGTCCTTCCGCCCGCAGGACCGCCGGCCTCGCCACGAGGGAGACGGCGGCCGCTCCGCCCGCGAGCAGGCTGCGGCGGGTGGGCGCGAGGGCGGGCGACGTCATCGGGCGGATCTCCTCTGGGTGGCCGCGCGGGCGGTCCCGGGCGGCGAGGGCGGTGGCGCGGCGGGCGCCCAGTGCCGCTCGCCCGCCTCGCCGGTGCGGACGAGGTCCATGCGCAGGGCGTAGCGGTCGGGCCGGTAGAGGGCGTGCAGGTGCTCCACGCCCCGCCCGGCCGGGTCGTAGACGACCCGGGTGAGGTCGATGACCGGCGCGCCGAGATCGAGGCCGAGGGCGGAGGCGGCCTCGGGGCCGGCGAGCGTCGCGGTGATGGCCTGGGTGGCCCGCGCGGCGACGACGCCGGAGCGCTCCATGAGTTCGAGCAGCGGCGTCGCCGCGAGGTCCGCCTCCGAGTAGGACAGGCCGACCCGCTCGGGCACGTGCGTCGTGAGATAGGAGAACGGCTTCCCGTCGATGAGGCGCACGCGCACGGAGCGCTGCACCCGCTCGCCCGGCTCCAGCACCAGCGCCTCGGCGATCGCCGGGGAGGCCGGCTCGTAGGCGAAGGACAGCAGCTTCACGCCGGTGGCGCGGCCCATCTGGATCAGGCCGGAAAGGAGGTTGGGCAGGTCGGCGACCACGGGCCGGGCCGCGCCCGCCTCGCGCACGAAGGTGCCCGACCCCGCTCGCCGCTCGACCAGCCCCTCGCTCGCCAGGAGGTCGAGGGCGCGCCGCACGGTGGCCCGCGAGAGCCCGTGCTCGGCGGCGAGCGCCGGCTCGCCCGGCAGGCGCGCCCCCAGCGCGAGCCGTCCCCCTGCGATGCGGTCCCGCAGCAGGAGGTAGAGCCGGCGCGCCTTGTGGGGTTCGATGGCCGCCGCCATCCCGTGCTCCCTGGCTCGCGTCTTGCCTCGGCCCTCGCCTCGGCCGAGGCGCGCATCACCGGGACAGGACCGTCTCCTGTATGGTTATGCGCACAGCTTCCTGTCTGTCAATCCAGACAGGAAGCTGTGGCGCAAGCGCGCCCGGATGTCCGGAGAGGAGCCGGACCCGCGCCGCCCTATCTCCCCGGGGATGATCACCGAGGGGGCTCCATGATCGGAACTCTGCACGCCGTCCGGTGCCTGGCGGTCGCCGCTGGGCTTCTCGGCGCCGGCCCCGCCGCCGCGCAGCAGGTCCGGGTGCGCTACGTCGCGCCCGAGCGCTTCACCGATGCCCAGACCATGTTCGGCTCCGGCCTGTCGCTGCGGGCGACGCTCGCCGAGATGACCCGCATCCTGGAGGAACTCGGACGGGCCCGCCTGCGCCCGGGCGAGAGCCTCGACCTGACCGTCCTCGACATCGACCTCGCCGGCTTCGAGCGGCCGGGCCTCGGCGCGCCGACGGGGATCCGCGTCGTCACGGACGCGACGCCGCCCCGCATCCGCCTCGCCTATGGGCTGCGGCGCGGCCGGCAGGTTGTCCGGCAGGGGGAGGAGACGATCAGCGACATCAACTTCCTGCTCGGCGCCAACCCGCGCTTCTCGGGCGGCGGCCTGTATTACGAGCGCGCGCTCCTGCGGGACTGGTTCGCCAAGCGCTTCCCCGCCCCTACGACGGGCGGGTGAGCTGGTCGCAAGCCCGCCCCGCCCGCCGCTCCGCCCGGAGCGGGGGAAGGGCGGTGAGCCGCAGCAGCGCGTCGAGCACGGCGGCGCACCAGGGCGCGCGCGGCCGGTAGGACAGGGTGACGATCAGGGCGAGACCGGCGCCGCTCAGCGAGCCGAGCCACTGGACCGGGCCGAAATTCCAACCCTCGAACAGGATCGCCGCCGCGAGCGAGAGGGCGATCAGGCCCCAGCCGAGGGCCCGCAGCCGCAGGGCCCGCCGCGGATCGAGGGGGCGCTCGAAGGCGGCGGCGTGGTGCCGGCCCATGCTGAAGCACAGCGCGCTCAGGCCGAGGAAGCCCAGGCCGAGATTCGCGAGGAGAACGACGGGGGTCATGCGCGTCCGAAATGTCCGGTGTCGTCCCGGTGCGGGGCCGGGTCGAGGATCGGGCGGGAGGCCTCGCCGCGACGCCGGCGGGGCCCTTCGTAGCGGGCGACCTTGCGGGCGATGACGGCGAAGGCCGCGGCCAGGGCCAGGAGCGCGGCATCGAAGGCGAGATACCGGAGGGGCTCGGCGGAGGAGGCCCCGACCAGCGCGACATCCGCCACCGCGGCGGCGGCGAAGAGGGCGGCTACGAGGCGCATCGCCCCGCTCCAGGCCTGCCGCGGCGGCGGCAGGCCCGCCGCCAGGGTGGTGGCGATCCAGGTGCCGAAGAAGGCCCAGATCTCCCATTCCGCCCGCCCGGCGAGATCGAGCGGCAGGAGCCGGTTCGCCAGGAAATAGGCCGCCACCGAGGCCGGCAGGCCGGCCACGGTGCCGACGTTCAGGCTGTGGACGAGGCGCCATCCCGGGCCCGGCGCCTGCCCGGCCTTCGGCAGCCGCGCGACCGTCCAGAGCACGAGGCCGCTCGCCACCATGGCGCAGCCCATCAGCCCGCACAGGAAGAACAGCACGCGCAGGGCGGGACCGGCGAAATGCGCCTCGTGCAGGCCGACCATGGTGGTGAAGGTCTTGGCGGCGGGGCGCAGGCCCCCTGCGCGCACCTCGACGACCGCGCCGGTCGTCCCGTCGAAGGCGACCTGCGGGTGCTCGTGCGAGAGGCCGTGCGGCTCCTCGAACACGGCCACCACGGTGGCGTTCGCGTCCCGCGGGTTGACGATGGTCAGCCGTTCGAGGGGCTGCGGGATCGTCGCGATCGCCTGCCGCACCATCGGCCCGACCGGCGCCAGGGTGCCGGGGCGGCCGGCGGGCGGGCGCGGCCGGGTGACTTGGCCGGATTCGGCGAAGAAGGTCTGCATGTCGCCCTTGTAGGCGGCGGTGACGCCCCAGGGCATGTACATCAGGGCGAGGGTGACGACGCCCGTGTAGGTGATCATCAGGTGGAACGGCAGACCCAGCACGCCGGCGACGTTGTGCGCGTCGAGCCAGCCGCGCTGCGCCGCCTTGTCCCGGCGCAGGGTGAAGAAGTCCGCGATGATGCGCCGGTGGGTGATGATGCCGCTCACGAGCGCGATCAGCATGATCATCGCGCAGATGCCGACGATCCAGCGTCCCCAGAGGGGGGGCAGGTGCAGCTCGAAGTGGAACCGGTAGAAGAAGTCGCCGCCCTTGGTGTCGCGCAGGGCGGCCGGCTCGCCGGTGTTCGGATCGAGCACCGCCCGGCCCGGGGGCGTGCCGGGCCGCGTGCGCCAGAACAGCTCGATCAGCGGCCGCTCGGGCTGGGGCAGGGTGATGAACCACGTGCGCGCCGCGCCGGCCTGCGCCTGCAGGTGGGCGACGGCGAGGTCGGCCGCCTTCGCGAGGGCCTCCGGCCCGATCGCCGCCTCCTGCCGCAGCTCGGGCTGCATCCAGCGGTTGATCTCGGGCCGGTAGTAGCTCGCCGTGCCGGTGACGAACACCGAGAACAGCACCCAGCCGACGACGAGGCCCGACCACGTGTGCAGCCAGGCCATGGATTGGCGGAACCCCTTCCTCATGCGGCGATCCCCGTCGCGTCGGACATGACGATCCAGAGGAGCGCGCCGAGGACGAGGCCGGCCGCCCCAACCCCGACGAATGCCCGCAGGAGCGAGCGCGCCGCGAAGACGAACACCACCACCCCGATCATGACGGCGAAGCTGAGCAGCGTCGCCGCCGTGACCGCCTCCGCCCGGGCGAGCGGAAGGGTGAGCGACAGGAGCGCCGTCGCCAGGGCGGCGATCCCGTAGCCGCCGCCGGCGGCGAGCAGGATCCGTCCCGCCACGGCGGCGCAGGCGCGGAGATCCGCCCGGGTGGAGGCTTGGTCGGTCATGCCCGATCCCTACCAGCGATAGCGCAGCGTCGCATAGACCGTGCGCGACGGGCCGTAATAGCAGCCCGAATAGTCGAGGCAGCCGGTCACGTAGCGCTCGTCGAGCAGGTTCTGGGCATTGATCTGGAGATCGAAGCCGGTGAGCGAGGCGTCGAGGTGCTTGAGGTCGTAGCGCACCATGGCGTCGACGAGCAGGCTCTCGGGCACCCGGAAGGTGTTGGCCGGATCGCCCCAGGAGGACCCGAGATAGCGCAGGCCGCCGCCCAGGCCGAGGCCGAGAAGGGGGCCCGACTGGATGCGGTAATCGACGAACAGCGAGGCGGTCTTGTCCGGCACCTGGATCGGGCCGCGGCCGACGAGCGGCACCGGCTGGTTGGTGAGCGCGTTCAGCGTCGTGCTGGCGTCGCGGGTGTTGCGGGCGTCGAGGAAGGAGACGCCGCCGACCAGGCTCAGCCCCTCGGCCAGGGTGGCGCGCGCCTCGAACTCGACGCCCTGCACGCCGACCTCGCCGGTCTGGAGGCTGAAGCCGGGATTGGCCGGATCCGCGTTCAGGGCGTTCGAGCGCTTGATGTCGAAGGCCGCCGCGGTGAGCAGGATGTCGGTGCCGGGGGGCTGGTACTTGATGCCCGCCTCGTATTGCCGGCTGGAGATCGGGTCGGGGATGCGCCCCGTGCTCCCGAAGGCGGGATCGAAGATGCGGCTGTTGGTGATCGGCTCGAAGGCCTCGCTGTAGGACACGTAGGGGGCGACGCCGCTGTCGAACAGGTAGAGCAGGCTCGCCCGATAGGTCATGGCATCGGCGGGGACGTCCTGCGTCGCGACGGCGCCGGTCGCGAGGGTGCGGGTCGGGCCCGACTGGCGGGCGACGTCGTAGCGTCCGCCCAGCGTCAGGACGAGGCGGTCGAACTTCACCTGATCCTGCAGGTAGACGCCGGTCTGCTCGGCGCTGATGCGGGCCTCCGACGTATAGGCCGGAATCCCGATGTTCATGTCGTAGTTCGGCGCCAGGATGTTGAGCGAGGGCGCGCTCGGGAACGGGGTCGCGAAGGTCCGCGTGCGGATGGTCTGGTGGTCGACGCCCAGGAGCGCCGTGTGGCTGAAGATGCCGGTGTCGAACTTGGCCTCGAAGTAGTTGTCGATCGTGAAGGCGTCGATCTCGACGTCCGAGCCGCCGCGCGAGCGGGAGAGCAGCGGGCCGGTGGCGAAAGGACCGTTGCTGGCGTTGAAGGCGCTGTAGACGCTCCGGTACTGCCCGTCGGAACTCAGGTAGCGGCCGGCGGAGTGGAACCGGAAGCTGTCGTTGAAGCGGTGGTCGAAGATGTAGGTGATCGAGGCCTGCGTCCGGTCCGACTGCTCGGTGCTGCGGTCGCCGTCGTAGAAGTTCGACGGCAGGAAGCCGATGCGGCCATTGCCGAAATTGCGCGGGAACAGGGTGCCGACCGCCGGGAAGCCGCCGTAGAAGCCCGAGAACGGATCGCGCTGGTAGACGCCGAGCAGGGTGAGCGAGGTGTCGGCGGAGGGCCGCCACGTGAGGCTCGGCGCGATGAAGGCCCGCTCGACCCGCGTCGTCACGGCCTGGGCGTCGCCGTTCCAGCCGAACCCGACCAGGCGGTAGGCGAATTGCTCGCTCCCGGGCAGTTCCGCCTCCGTGGCGATCGGGCCGCCGATGTCGAAGCCGCCGCGCACCTCGCCGTAGCCGCCGCCCTGGACGAAGACCTCGCCGTGGCGGACGAATTGCGGGACCTTGGAGACGAGATTGACGATGCCGCCCGGACCGGCCTGCCCGTACAGGACCGAAGCCGGGCCCTTGATGACGTCGATGCGCTCGATCCGGTACGGGTCGACGGAGGGGAAGGCGTCGCGGCTGGTGGGCAGGCGCAGGCCGTCGACGTAGACCGGCGCGGTGAAGCCGCGGATCAAGAACTGCTCGAGGCGGGAGGCGCCCGCGCCGCCGCGCTGTTCCGTCGTGACGCTCGGCGTGTAGCGCAGCGCCTGGTTGATCGTGAGCGCGTTCTGGTCCTCGATCTGCTGGCGGCCGATCACGGAGATCGACTGGGCCGTCTCGATGAGCGGCGTATCGGTCTTGGTACCGACCACGCTCCGGGACGCCACGTAGCCCGGCACCGGGCCGCGGGCGCCGCCCAGCTGCGTGCCCGCCGCATTGGGCTTCAGCTCGGCTCCCTCGACGTTGATCGTGTCGAGCGCGACCTCGCTCGCGTCTTGCGCCCCGGCGGGCAGGCTATGTCCGGAGATGAGGAAGAGACTTGTCACTGCCGTCGTATACAACCAGGCATGACGGTTGCCGTTACGTCCGGAACGCAGTGACGCGGCGCATTGCATTGTATTGCTCACTTCGGATGAGGCTGCGGCCGAAAGGCTAGATCGATCGGCCTATGTCCGTTGTCCGAATGGCTACATTGATAGAGTGAATGCAAGCGCTTTGTTTCGGAATTTTTATTATTCTAATTTAAAGACATGACCTTTTCGGCCTTTTTTCGATTGATGATCAGCGCTTGCGATTGTGGCTTTTCGATCACCGCTCTGCCGGATGACGGGCGCGGCGATGTGGACAAGCCGGGGCGGCCCGCGGGTGACGGAGCGCCTCGCCGTTCAGGGCCCGGCGATGAGGTCGCGGATGCGCACGGCGAGCGCCTCCATCGCGAAGGGCTTGGTCATCACGTGCATCCCCGGCGCGAGATGCCCGTGGCTGACCACCGCGTTCTCGGCGTAGCCGGTGATGAACAGCACCTTCAGATCCGGCCGGCTCACGCGGGCGGCATCGGCCATCTGGCGGCCGTTCATGCCGCCGGGCAGGCCCACATCGGTGACCAGGAGATCGATCCGCACGTCGGATTGCAGGATCGTCAGGCCGGAGGCGCCGTCGACCGCCTCGATCGCAGCGTAGCCGAGTTCCTCCAGCACCTCGCCCACCAGCATGCGCACGGTGGGCTCGTCGTCCACGACCAGGACGGTCTCGCCCACCACGGCGCGGGGCGCCTCGGCAAGGTCCTGGGACGGGTCGGCGGGCGGGGCCTCGCCGAGATGGCGCGGCAGATAGAGGCAGACATTCGTGCCCTGGCCGACCTCGGAATAGATCCGCACCTGCCCGCCCGACTGGCGGACGAAGCCGTAGATCATCGACAGGCCGAGCCCGGTGCCCTCGCCGAGGGGTTTGGTGGTGAAGAACGGCTCGAAGGCCTTGGCGATCACCTCGGACGTCATGCCGGTGCCGGTATCGGACACGCAGAGGGACACGTACTGGCCGGGCTCCAGGTCCCGCTCCCGGGCGATCCGCGGCTCGAACCAGCGGTTGGCGGTCTCGATGGTGATGCGCCCGCCCTCCGGCATCGCGTCGCGGGCATTGATGCACAGGTTGAGGAGCGCGTTCTCGAGCTGGTTGGGATCGACCAGCGTCGGCCACAGGCCCGCGGTGCCGACCACCTCGATGGCGACCTCGGGGCCGACCGTGCGGCGGATCAGATCCTCCATGCCGGCGACCAGCCGGTTCACGTCGGTGGGCTTCGGGTCGAGGGTCTGCCGGCGCGAGAAGGCCAGCAGGCGGTGGGTGAGGGCGGCCGCCCGCCTGGCTGCCCCCTGCGCGGCGGTGGTGTAGCGCTCGACATCCTTGAGCCGCCCCTGGGCGATGCGCGTGCTCAGAAGCTCCAGGCTGCCGATGATGCCGGTGAGCAGGTTGTTGAAGTCGTGGGCGATGCCGCCGGTGAGCTGGCCCACCGCCTCCATCTTCTGCGCCTGCCGCAACGCCTCCTCGGTCTTGGCGAGGGCCTCGGCGGCCTCCTTCTCGCCCTGCACGTCGCGGCCGATCGCGTGGATGAGCTGCTCGTGCGGAACCGCCGTCCAGGACAGCCAGCGGTAGCTGCCGTCCCTATGCCGGTAGCGGTTCTCGAAGCGCAGGGTCGTCTGCCCGGCAGCGAGCTTGCCGACCTCCGCGAGGGTCGCCGCACCATCCTCGGGATGGACGAGATCGAGGAAGTTCTCGCCGAGCATCGCCTCGGCCGGCCAGCCGAGCAGGGAGGTCCAGGCGGGATTGAGCGCCGTGATCCGCCCCTCGAAATCGGCAACGAGCATCACGTCGGTGGAGAGCCGCCAGATCCGGTCGCGGTCGCGCGTGCGCCGCTCCACCTCCGCCTCCAGGAAGGCGGCCTGCTGCCTGCGCTCCTCGATGTCGGTGTTGGTGCCGACCCAGCCGGTGACCGCGCCGTCCGCGTCTCGGATGGGCTCCGCCCGGACGAGGAACCAGCGATAGACGCCGTCCGTGCGGCGGATGCGGAACTCGACCTCGTAGACCGCCCCGCTCCCCAGCGAGCGGGACCACGCCGCCAACGCCGCCGGCAGGTCGTCGGGATGCACGACCCGGCCCCAGGTCGTCGCCCCGTCGAGGTCGCCCGCATCGAGGCCGGTATAGGCGTGGACCTGCGCGTTGAACCAGTACAGGCGGCCGTCCGGCCGCGCCGCCCAGACATGGCTCGGCACCACTTGGGCGAAGACGCGGAACTGCTCCTCGCTCGCGCGCAGGGCGGCCTCCGCCGCCTTACGCGCCGTGATGTCCCGGAACAGCACGGAGACCTGGCGCCGGCTCGGGGGCTCGATCCGCGCGGCGGAGACCTCGATGCAGCGCCCCGCGGCGATGAAGTCGCGCTCGAACCGGATGGGCGTGCCGGTGCGCAGCACGCCGCCGTAGAGCTCGGCCCACCCGTCCGCCTCCAGGGGGGCGATCTCCCGCAGCCGCCGGCCGACGATGTCCGGGATGCCGGTGTGCCGCGCGTAGCCCGGATTGGCCTCGACATGCACGTAGTCGCTCAAGGGACCGTGCGGGCCGTCCAGGAACTCGATGATGCAGAAGCCGTCGTCGATGGCCTCGAACAGGGCGCGGTAGCGCTGCTCGCTGCGGGCGAGCGCGTCCCCCGCCTGCCGCTCCGCCGTGATGTCGCGCGCCACGCCCACGAACCGGACCGGGCGCCCCTGCGCATCCCGCTCGATCTCGCCCTTGCGGGCGATCCAGCGCACCGCGCCGGTATCGGGACGGCGGATGCGGTAGGCGACGTCGCGGGGCGGCTCGCCGCGGCGGCGGGATTCCGCCGTCGAGACCAAGTGGCGATCCTCGGGGATGACCAGCCGCTCGAAGACGGCGGCCGGGTAGCTCGCCCGCTCGGGCATGCCGTAGAGGCGGCAGAATTCCGGCGTCGGGACGAGGATGCCGTCGTCGATGCCGACCGAGAACAGGCCGATGCCGCCGGCCTCCTGGGCCCGGCGCAGGTCGGCCTCGGCCGCGCGCAGGGCCTCGCCCGTGCCGCCCGATGGGGAGGGGTCGAGGGGCTCCCGCACGCCCTGCCGGCGGACCGGGCTGCCCCCGGCCGCGTCGCGCGCCGCGATGGCGCGGCGGATCTCGAGCTGGCCCACCACCTGGCGGGCGAGCGCCCGCAAGCCGCTCGCCTCGGCCGCCGTCAGTCCCTGGGGCCGGGGCGCGGTGTCGAACACACCCAGGCGCCCGATCACCGGCCCCTCGGGCATGCGCAGGGCCGCCCCCGCATAGAAGCGCAGGCGCGGCTCCCCGGCGACGCGCGGGTGGCTCCGCGTGCGCGGGTCGCGGCCGAGATCAGGCACCACCAGCAGATCGTCCGCCGCGCCGGCGCCGTCCCGCCCGGCCTCCACCCAGCCGCCTTCGATCAAGGCGACCTGCGCCATCGGCGCGGCACAGAGCCGGGTGGCCAACCGAACGATATCGTCGAAACCGTCCACCGGAGGCGGGTCGAGGAAGGCACCGGCCCCCGATGCGCTTGCAGGATCAGTCTCGGGACCGTCGAACGGCGGGGGAGGATGCGGCATACCGATGGAAGACATTGTCGGGTCCCGCTCATAGCCTGCCCGGCACCGCCGCGTCAGCTCCCTCGTCCCGGGGTGAGCGGCCGGCTGGCGCACGACCCGGCCGACCCGTAAGACGGACCCCATGAGCCAGCCCGACCCGATCACCATCTTCATCGACGCCGATGCCTGCCCGGTGAAGGACGAGGTCTACCGGGTCGCAGGGCGCTACGGGCTGCACGTCCTCGTGGTCGCCAACGCCTTCATGAACCTGCCGCGGGAGAGCTGGATCGAGCGCGTCGTGGTTCCCGGCAGCTTCGATGCGGCGGATGACTGGATCGCCGAGCGGGCGGGACCGCGGGCGATCGTCGTCACGGCCGACGTGCCCCTGGCCAGCCGCTGCGTGAAGGCGGGCGCGACGGTGCTCGGCCCCACGGGCAAGGCATTCTCGGAGGCCTCGATCGGGATGGCGCTCGCGACCCGCAACCTGATGCAGGATCTGCGCGAGGCCGGGCTCGTCACGGGCGGCTCCAGGCCCTTCGCCGCCAAGGACCGGTCGGCCTTCCTGGGAGCGCTCGACCGGGCCGTCGTCCGGCTCCAGCGGGCCCGGTGAGCGCCGCCCCGGGTCGGATATTCCGGACGATAACTGCCATTATCGGTGGCAATTTCGAGGGAGGATTCCGGCCGGTCACGGGCCCGCCGGAGCCCTCTCGGCCCGTCCTCCACCCCGGTCTCCGGAAAGCACGGAGACGTCGGGAGCCCTCCTGATACGGTTTCCGGACGATCACTTTCGGAAACCGTATCACGAGCCCGCGCGGCGCCTGAGCGAGGCCGGTTTCCGCATCGCGAAGCGATCATCCGGAAACCGTATGAGAGGCCGCGCGAGCGTCGATCGCCCAGCCCGTCAGGATGAGGTCGAGGACGGGATGGAGAGCGTCCAAGGGCCGAGAGCCGTCGGACGGGCTCCCGGAGACCGCGCGATCCGATCGTCTCGGCGGCCCTCCGACCGAGGGTCGAGGCCGACACGAACGGTCGTCTCGGACGATGCTCCGGATCGGGCGCCCGGGGCCCCCGCGCGATGTCAGGCTTCCGCGGCCGTCTCCGTCTCGAACAGGATCTCGTGCGTCATCGGATCGTAGAAGCGCATCAGGGTCTGGACGAAAAGCCGGACGTCGACATCCAACGCCTCCGCCCAGACGCGATACCGGTCCGGCGGAATGCGGCCGCGGCCGGTCTCGAGCTGGGAGATGAAGGTGTAGTACTCGGCTCCGATCAAGGCCGCGAGCTGTCGCTGGGAGAGGCCGCGCGCTTCGCGCAACTCCTTCAGGTACCGCCCGCCTTCTCGGCGCAGTTCCTGGACTTCCTCCGAGTCCAAGCGCTGGTGATGGGCATACACGATGACGGCGCCCTCCTGCGAGCTCGCACGGCCTGTTTCCGGCCTATACAGCAACATGCATATAGGCCGATCGGCCGGGCCGTGTCTACAACATTCGGATGAGACAACCGCGCTCATCGGTATAGCATCGCTTGGATTGAATCTAATATGCCTTATCATCGGCTGCGCCATGCCGGAGCCGATGCGGCTCACCGCCGAGGAGCACGCCGCACGAAATCTGAAATTGCACCACGATGATCTGAACGAGTCCGTCGACGAGCGCTAGATCGGCAATAGGGTTGCTGCAGAATCAATATAGGGGTATCCTGGAATGCTCCAATATGATTGGGTGTTGTTGCCCCAGCGGCAATCCCATGGCGAGACATGCTCATGACCGGCAGCGGAGCCTCGTCCACACTTCAAAATGGCATTCGGTCGATGCGGCCGATGCTCGCCACCGCCTTCATATTCAGCTTCTTCATCAATATTCTGCTTTTTGTTAGTCCCCTTTACATGCTGCAGATTTACGACAGGGTGCTGTCGAGCCGGAACGAGGCGACCCTGTTCGGCATCACCCTCATCGCCGCCTTCGCCCTCGCCGTCTACGCCGTCCTCGAGATGCTGCGCTCGCGCATCCTGGTCCGCAGCGGCATGGTCTTCGACCAGCGGATCGCGGGGCCGATCTACGACGCGCTGCATCGCAGCCTCCTGCGCCGGCCCGCCACGGGCCAGGAGACGGCCCTGCGCGACGTGGAGACCCTGCGCGAATTCCTGACGGGCAGCGGCCTCCTGGCCTTCTGCGACGCGCCCTGGACCCCGATCTTCCTCCTCGCCTGCTTCGTCCTGCATCCCTGGTTCGGGTGGATGGCGGTGGCGGGCGGGTCGGTGATCCTCGGGCTGACCCTCGTCAACGAGGTCGCGACGCGCCGCGCGCTCGATGCGGCGGGCCGGGCCTCCGCCGCCGCCGGCCAGCAGGCGCGCGCGAGCGTCCGGAACGCCGACGTGGTCCGGTCCATGGGCATGCACGCCGCCCTGCGCGCGCTCTGGCGGCGGCGCCACGACGAGGTGCTGCTGCTCCAGGCCCATGCGAGCGACCGGGCCAGCATGATCGTCGCCACGACGAAGTTCGTCCGCACCTTCCTGCAGACGATGATCCTGGGCCTCGGCGCCTATCTGGCCATCCACCGGGAGATCTCCGCGGGGTCGATGATCGCCGCCTCGATCATCATCGGCCGCGCGCTGGCGCCCATCGAGCTGATGATCGCGAACTGGAAGGGCTTCACCGCGGCCCGCGCCAGCTATCGCCGCCTGGCCGATCTGGTCTCGGTCGCCGGGTCCGAGCCGCACCGGATGGATCTCCCGCGGCCGCAGGGGCGGATCGAGGCCGAGAACGTGGTCGTGGCGGCGCCCGGCAGCACGGCGCCGATCCTGCACGGCGTCAGCCTGCGGCTGGAGCCGGGAAGCGTCGTCGGCGTGATCGGTCCCAGCGCGGCGGGGAAATCGACCCTGGCGCGGGCGCTCACGGGGGTGTGGCCGCTCCTCGGCGGCACGGTGCGGATCGACGGCTCCGAGCTCGGGCACTGGGACCCGCAGGCGCTCGGCCGCCATGTCGGATACCTGCCGCAGGACGTGGAACTGTTCGACGGCACCGTGGCGCAGAACATCGCGCGCTTCGCCGTCGAGGACGAGGCCGCGATCATCGCGGTGGCGCAGCGGGCCGGCTGCCACGCGCTCATCCAGGGCCTGCCGGACGGCTACAACACCCGGATCGGGCCCGGCGGGCACGGCCTGTCGGGCGGGCAGCGGCAGCGCATCGCGCTCGCCCGGGCCATGTACGGCAACCCGAGCCTCGTCGTGCTCGACGAGCCCAATGCGAGCCTCGACCAAGCCGGCGAGGCCGCCCTGATGGACGCGGTGTCGGAGCTGCGGCGGCAGGGAGCGACGGTGGTCCTCGTCACCCACAAGCTCAGCATCCTCGCCGAAGCCGACCACGTGCTGGTGATGAATGGCGGCTGCGTCCAGGCCTTCGGCACGGCGGAGCAGATCCTGGCGCAGGTGACCGGCCCGAGGCCCGTCCCGCCCGCCGGGCCGGCGGCGGGTTCGGACGCGGCCGTCGACCGCCGGCTCCTCGACCGGCCGCGCGCCGCAGCGGGTTGAGCCATGGCGACGGGATCCCTCAGAACCCTGCCGGCCGCCCTGCCGCCCCACCTCGGAGAGCCGCGCGCGGATGCCGGACGGCGGGACGTGGCCGAGCTGACCGGCTGGCGGCGATACGCGATCGCGGGCTACGCGCTCATCGCCGCGACCTTCGGGGTCATGGGCAGCTGGGCCTGCGTCATTCGCCTGGATCGCGCCGTCATCAGCCCCGGAATCATCATTGCGGAGAACAGCCGGAAGGTCGTCCAGCATTTCGAGGGCGGGATGGTCTCGGAGGTGCTGGTGCGGGATGGCCAGAGCGTCCGCGAGGGCGACGTCCTCCTGCGCATCGATCCCCTGCAATCCCGCGCGAGCGCGGATCTGTTCAGAACCCAGCTCGACGCCGCCCTCATCCTGGAGGCGCGCCTGCGCGCCGAGCAGGACCTGACGAGCGAGCTGGAGCTGCCGCCGGACATCGTGGCGCGGCGCGAGGAGCCGGCGATCGCCCGCACCATCCGGGACCAGACCAACCAGCTCGCGGAGCGGCGCAAGTCCCTGCAATCCCAGCTCGACCTCATCGCGGCGCGCGTCAAGCAGATGCAGACCGAGATGGTGGGGCTCGCGGTCGAGAAGGCCTCGGTCGAGGCGCAGGTGGCGTTCATCGACGAGGAACTCGGCGGCCTGCGCAGCCTGCGCGAGAAGAACCTGATCCCGCTCTCGCGGCTGCTCGTCATGGAGCGCGAGCGCACGCGGCTCCAGGGCGTGATCGGACGCTCGGTCGCGGAGACGGCCAAGGCCGAGAACGCCATCGGCGAAGCCGGGATGCAGATCACGCAGATCAAGCAGAAGCTGCAGGAGACCGTCAGCGCCCAGCTCCTGGAGACGCGCCAGAAGATCGCGGAACTGCGCGAGAAGCTCCTCGTCGCGCAGGACGTGCTGCGGCGGCACGAGATCCGCGCCTCGCATAGCGGTGTCGTCCAGGGGCTGAAGGTCTATACGATCGGGCAGGTGATCCGGTCGGGCGAGGCGCTGATGGAGATCGTCCCGACCAACGACAGGCTCGTGGTCAGCGTCCAGTTCTCGCCCAACGACCTGGAGGCCGTCCATGCGGGGATGAAGGCGGAGGTCAAGTTCCCGACCTTCCAGACGCGCCGGACCCCGACGATCCTCGGGACGCTCAAGACGGTGTCCCGGGACCGGCTGATCGACGACACCACCAAGCAGGCCTACTTCGCCGGGATCGTCGAGATCGACGAGCGCCAGGTCCCGGCGGAGGTCAAGCACCGCCTGCTGGCGGGGCTGCCGGCCGAGATCATCGTCTCCGCGGGCGAGCGGACGGTGGTCGACTACATGGTCTCGCCCTTCTTCGACGCCATGGGACGGGCCTTCCATGAGCGCTGAGCCGATCGCGCGAGCAGGCCCTGCGGTGCCCCGGCGGGAATCCGCGGCCCATCGACAGCAGGAGGCGCGGATCCCGCGCCGCGGCACGCCCGCCGAGTGATCACGCGGATCCAGGGGAGGAAGGTTGATATGGGTGCGGTCATCTCCTTCTTCCGCCCTGCTCCGACGACCCAGGGAGACTGGTCGCAGCAGGAGCTTGCCGAATTCTACCGGGTGGAGGCCGCCCTGATCCGGGCCGGGATGCGGGTCACCACCGAGCAGGGCCTGAGCGACGAGGGCGATCCCTGGTTCGTGTTCTGCCGGCCGGACGGCGACACGATCATGCATTTCGCCCGGATCGACGGCAGCTACGTCGTGGCCTCCGAGGCGCTGGACCATCCGATGCGCGGTCCCGACTTCCGCAGCCTCCTCAATCAGATCTCGACCCAGTACCCGACGCTCCTGCCCATCCCGCAGGCCGAGACCGGCGCGCGCGGCAAGCTCGTTCTGCATCCGGCCGCCCTGCTGACCGCGCTGGTCGCGGCCGCGGCGCTGAACCTGTCTCCCGAGGACGCCTTCGCCAGGGCGGTCGATTCGATGGAGCCGAGCGGACCCGTGCCGCCGATGCCCGCGGCCGGCGGCGGTCAGGCCGGGCCGGCGGCCCCCGTGCGGATGGTGGAGCCGCGCAGTTCGGGCGAGGCGCACGAGCAGGGCGACCATCGCCGGCAGGTCGAGGCGATCGTGCTCTCGGCGATGCTGTTCGCCGCGCACACGGCCGCGGTCGACGAGCTGGGCCTGCGGACGGATCCCGACCTGCCCCCGACCGGGCCGATGAGCCACACGGCGGACCACATGACGCAGGGGGACGTCGTGCTGCCGGCGGTTCCGGCCGCGGGCAGCGGCCGCGCGGCGGAGCCGTCCGCTCAGCCCGCCTCCCCCGCCCCCCCCGCCATGGAGCGTCAGGGGCCGAAGGACGCGATGCCCCAAGGGACGGATCACGCCGGGGCGATCCACCAGAGCCGGCCCGATTCCGGCTTCGAGGGGTTCGAATCCCTGAAGCTGCCCGCGGCCGAGCAGCTCGCAGGCCTGAGGCTCGACGGTGCCAGGCACTTCAGGAACGTCGAGACGGGACACGCCCGCTCGACGTCCGACCACCCGTCGAGCGAGCGCCGCCCCGAGGAAACGTCGTCGGTCGCCTCGGACGGCAGCAGCGAGGTGAAGCAGGCCGGCGCCTCGGCGTCATCCACCGCGTCGGCTCCTTCGGCCTCGTCGGCTTCATCGACGTCCTCGGCCTCGTCAGCCGCGTCGGCGTCCGCCCCGTCCCCATCGGCGGCCTCGACGACGACGGCCTCCGCGACGGTGGCCTCCACGACGACGGCCTCGCCGTCGGCGACATCCCCATCGACCGTCTCGGACGACGACGCGGTATCCAAGCTCCAGCATACGGTGACCACGCAATCGGCGATCCAGGTCACCGCGACACCGATCATGGCGATCGCGGCCGATGCGCGCCTCGATAAGGTCAAGCTGCCCGTCGTGTCCGAGAGCAAGAGCGTCGAGGTCGTCAGTCCGGCCGATTCCGGCGCCGCCAAGAGCGATGCATCGGCCACCGGCCTCGATGGTTCCGCCCCGATGAAGGCGAGCCTCCCGGCCCTGCCGTCGAGTGCCGTCGCGGAAGCGAGCAGCCTTCAGGGGACCGGCGCCGCGTCGCCCGCCGGCAGTTCGGGCACGAGCCAGAGCGGGGTCGTCGGCTTGGCCGAGACGGCCTCCGCCGCCGTCTCGAAGGCCCTCGTCCTGGTGGCGTCCGTGTCCTCGGCGACGCCGATCCAGACGACCGCCTCCCTGTCCGAGGCGAGCGCCCCGAAGGCGGACGCCGCGACAGCGGATCACGGCCCGAGCGCGGTCGCGTCCGCGGCGGCGACGGGCGCCGGCTCGGGCAACGACGGCCCGGCGACGGTCTCCGCGTCCCCGGCGAGCACCGGCACCAGCGCCGCCCCGGACCACGCCAAGGCCGCCGTCGCGGCAAAGCCCGCGAACGCCGCCGGCTCGGTCACCCACGAGGCGACGGCCGCCTCTTCGCAGCCGTCGAGTGCGGCGGCCGCCGAAGCCACGGCATCGCCCGCGAGCCAGCCGGCCGCGGACGGCGCGACCTCCGGGCAGAGCCAGCCCGCACCCGCGAGCACCGCCGCGCCGACGGACAGCGCCGGCAGCAGCCCGTCGACCGCTTCGTCGTCCACGGCGAGCCCCGCGACCAGCGCCGCGGAGACGGGCCACGCGTCGACGGACACGACGGCGTCCAGCTCAAGCCCGGCCGCGACCGGCAGCGCCGCCCCGCCGGTGGAGAGCACCACGTCCAGCACCAGCAGCCCGGCGGCCACCGCGCCGACGCCGAGCCCGGCGGGCCCCGCGACCAGCGCAGAGGCGAGCCACATGCCGGCCGACACGGCCGCGGCGGGCCAGAGCCAAGGCTCCGTCAGCAGCGCGGCCGCCCCGGCGGACTCATCGTCCGCCGCGAGCCCGACGAGCGCCGCGACCGGCGCGGAGGCGAGCCACACACCGGCCGACACGACCGCGGCGGGCCAGAGCCAAGGCCCCTCCGCAGCCGGCAGCGCCGCCACCCCGGCGGCTTCATCGTCCGCCGCGAGCCCGGTGAGCGACGCGCCGGGGGCGAATCACGCGTCGACGGACACGGCGGCGGCCAGTCAGGGCCAACCCGCGATCGGCAGCGCCGCCACGCCGGTGGAGAGCGCCAGTTCGGGCAACACCAGCAATCCGCCGGCCTCGGCAACGCCGAGCCAAGCCAGCGCCGCGACCAGCGCCGCGGAGGGGAGCCACGGGTCGGTAGCGAGTGCCGGCGCCAGCCCGGCAGCGGCGGCGGCACCGCACAGCCCCGCCGGCAGCGACGCGAGCGCGCCGGAGGCGAACCACGCAGCGGCGGACAGGGCAGCGGCGGGTCAGGGCCCATCCGCGCTCGACGGCACGCCCACTTCGGTGGAGAGCGTGAGCGCCGACAGGCCCGGCCCGGCCGTCACTGCGCCGGCGCCGAACCCGGCCGGCATCGAACCGAGCGCCCCGGCTACGAGCCATACGGCGGCGGATGCAGCCGCCTCCGGTCAGAGCCACGGCCAATCGACGGTCAGCGGCACCTCGGCAGCGGTGGAGAACGCCGGCTCGAGCGGTCACGGTCCGGCGGCCCCACCGGCGACGCCGGCGAGTTCCGGGATCGTCACGCCGGAGGCGAGCCATTCCCCGGATGCGGCTGCGTCCGGCCCGAGCCAGAGCCAGCCTGCTGGCAGCGGCGCTCACTCCCCGGTGGAGAACACCGGCTCTGGCACACACGGCCCCGAGGCGGCATCCTCGGCTGCCCCGGGGGGCGCCGCGGCCCCTGTCTCGGAGGCGAACCACACGCCAGCGGATCCGGTCGCGTCCGGCCAGGGCCCAAGCCAGCCCGCGGTCGAGAGCACCTCGACGCCCCTGGAGAGCACCAGCCCGGGCAGCAGTTCGACGGCGCCCTCTTCGGACGCACCAAGCCACGCGGGCGCGGAGATCCCCGCTCCGGACGCGAGCCACGCCCCGGCGGACACGGCAGCGTCCGGCCAGAGCCCGAGCGCTGCCGCGGTCACCGGCCCCACCGCCCCGGCGGAGGGCGCCGGCCCCGACATCCACGGCCCGGCCAGCCCCGGAGCCGGCGCGGAGGCGAGTTCCTCACACGCGGACAGCGCCGCCCCGGATCACCTCCAGAGCGCGGCCGCGGCGGCCGTGGACAGCACCGGCAGCCACGGCGCGACGGCCGCGGCCTCTCCGCCCCCATCGAGCGAGGCGGCCGGCGAAACCACGGCCTCGGCGGTCAGCCACGCGCCAGCGGACGGCGCGGCTGCCAGTCAGCCCGCGACCGTCGCCATGTCCACGGCGGAGGGCAGCGCCCCGGAGAGCGGGAGCGCCGCCGGTCATGGCACCGGAACGGAGGCCTCGCCGGGAGCGGCGAGCATCGGGGCCAAGGCGGCCGATGCGAGCCAGCCGCAGGCGCCCGACGCCGGTGCGGATCACGGCCCGGCGGCCGCAACCCAGCCTGCCGCTCCGGGTGGAGTGACGGAGACGCCGGGCCCTGCGCCCGTGCCGCCGGCGGGCGCCCCTCCGTCCGCCCCGGCACCGGCCGTGCAGGGCGGCCCGCCGGCTCAAGACGCCACGGCGAAAGCCGAACCGGGCGCCATGCACGCCGCGATCGGCCCGGACGGCAATCTCGTCTTCTCCGCACCGACCGGATCCTCACCGACCGGATCCTCGGTGCCGCCTGCACCGGGCCATGCACCGCAGGATGCAGAACTCCACCCGGAAGTGGGACTCGTCGGTATCGCTCAGGATCATGCGATGCCGCATCATCTGGAGCTTCACTGATCATGGCGGCATGACCGGCGCCCGTTGACATCGATCGCACGGATCCATTGCAACGGGCGCCGCGACGTCGGAGCCTGATCATCCCGGAATTGAGGGATGGAGCGGGATTGAGGCTTGATCTCTGCCACACGACAGGTGTACAGTGAAACCATAATAGGTCGTTGCTGTATGACACTCGAGGTTCCGGTCCCCCCTCCTCGGGCAGCAACGGCGATCCCGTCCCGAATGGTGCGTTACGGAGGCCGGTAGAAGACGAGGTGAATCTGGAAAGTGTGCGTAGAGGATGAGGAGCGAAACGCTATGTCTTACGTCGGAAATTTACTCGCCTCGACCGAAATTCTCCCTCGCGACGAATCGCCGTCCCAGGTCCGGACCCATATACGCAGGGTCGTCCTGAAGCTTGTCCACGATTCCAGACTCAAGGATCAGCCCACGGTATCGAGTCAAAAGTGACGCCATCGTGGGGCTTCGCACCTCTATTCGATGAGAGAACGGCTTTATATTCCTCGAAAAACTGCCCAGAGCAGGTTTCAGGTCGGACCCGGACAGGTGCGCCCGGCTTGAACCGCGACGGCCGGTTCCGCCGTCCGATCGGTCGCCGAGGCCGGATCGCACCGACATCGGCCCGTCCCATGCCGCGACGGGAGAGAGGATCCCGCCGCGGCTCTTGAAGTCGCCGGCCTTGTCGAGAGCGGGCCGACGTCGGGCCCCCTCGCCGCCCCGCCCCCCCGCGATGGCCGGACCAGGGCGGCCCCGCCCGGGCCCGCTACATCGTCGCGCCGATCTGCCAGGGCACGAACTCGTTGCGGCCGTAGCCCAGCTGCTCGGATTTCGAGCGCTCGCCGGAGGCTACGCGCAGGATCATCTCGAAGATCTCGCGGCCCTTCTCCTCGATCGACACGCCGTCGAGCACGTCGCCGCAATCGAGATCCATGTCGTCCTGCATGCGCCGGTAGAGGTCGGAATTCGTCGCGAGCTTGATCGAGGGCGTGGGCTTGCAGCCATAGGCCGAGCCCCGGCCCGTCGTGAAGCAGAGCACGTTGGCGCCCCCGGCCACCTGCCCGGTCGCCGCCACCGGGTCGTAGCCCGGCGTGTCCATGAACACGAGGCCCTTGGCGGTGACCGGCTCGGCGTAGCGGTAGACCTCCCGCAGCGTCGCGGTCCCGCCCTTGGCGGCGGCGCCGAGCGACTTCTCCAGGATGGTGGTCAGCCCGCCGGCCTTGTTGCCGGGCGAGGGGTTGTTGTTGAGTTCGCCCCCGCCCCGGGCCGCGTAGGCCTTCCACCACTCGATCAGGTCGACGATCTTCCGCCCGACCGCGGGAGTCTCGGCCCGGCGGGTGAGCAGGTGCTCGGCGCCGTAGATCTCGGGCGTCTCGGAGAGGATCGCGGTGCCGCCCTGGCGCACGAGGCAATCCGCCGCCGCGCCGAGGGCCGGATTCGCGGTGAGGCCCGAATAGCCGTCCGAGCCGCCGCACTGGAGCGCCAGGATCAGTTCCGAGGCCGGCACCGGCTCGCGGGCGACGCGGCTCGCCGCCGGCAGCATCTCGCGGATCCGGGAGACGCCGGCCGCGATGGCCTTGCGGGTGCCGCCGGTCTCCTGGATCGTGAGGCTCTGGAAGTGGTCGCCCTCGGTGAGGCCGTAGTCCTGCTTCAGCCGGGCGATCTGGAACACCTCGCAGCCGAGCCCGACGACCAGCACGGCCGCGAAGTTCGGGTGGCTGGCATAGCCCCACTGGGTGCGGGCCAGGAGGTCGAATTCCTCGCCCTTGGCGCCCATGCCGCAGCCGGTGCCGTGGGTGAAGGGCACGACGCCGTCGATGTCGGGATGATCCGCCAGGATGCCGGAGCGGGCGACCTCGTCGGCGATGAAGTCGATCACCGTCGCCGAGCAGTTCACCGAACTCAGGATGCCGATGTAGTTGCGCGTGCCGACCCGGCCGCCCGGGCGCCGGAAGCCGTCGAAATGCGCCGGCACCTCGCCGGGGCGCAAGGCGCGGTCCTCCCGGGCCTCGCTGGCGAAGGCGTGGTCGCGGTCGAAATCCTGCACCGCCACGTTGTGCTCGTGCACCCAGGTGCCCGGCGGGATCGGCCGGCTCGCGAAGCCGATGACCTGGCCGAACTTGCGGACGGGCTCGCCGGGCCGGATCCCGTCCGTCGCGAGCTTGTGGCCCTTGGGCACGCGCTCGGCCACGGTGAGGCCCCCGGGCAGGACCGCGCCGGAGGCGATCGCCTCGACCGCGATGACGACGTTGTCGGCCTCGTGCAGGCGCAGGATGCGGGGAGCCATCGCGCGTCAGATCTCCAGGATCGCCTTGATGACGCCCGCCTCCGGCCGCAGCCAGTCGCGGAAGAGGTCGGGCCCCTCGGCGAGGGGGCCGCGATGGGTGCGCAGGGCCCGCGTCGGCACCCGGCCGGCCCGCATCTGCGCCACCACCTCGGCGAAGTCGTCCGGCTGCGCGTTGCGGCTCGCGAAGAGCGAGGTCTCGCGCTTGTGGAACTCGGGGTCCGAGAAGACGATGTCGTCGCGCACCACGCTCACCAGCACGTAGCGCCCGCCATGGCCGACGAAGCCGAAGCCGCGCTGCATCGCCGCCCGGTTGCCGGTGCAGTCGATGACGCAATCGTAGAAATCCCCGTCCGTGGCGGCCTCCGCCCGGCTCTCGGCCTCGGCATCGGCGAGGAGGAGCGCGTCCGCCCCGAGTTCGGCGCGCGTGAAGTCGAGGCGGTCCTCGCGCAGGTCCATCACGGTGACGTGGGCGCCGCGCGCCTTGGCGAAGATCACCGCCGACATGCCGATCGGCCCCGAGCCGACCACGAGGACGCGGTCGGCCGCCCCGATGCCTCCGCGCTTCACCCCGTGGGCGCCGATGGCGAGGAACTCGATCATGGCGGCGTCGTCGAGGGGCGTGTCGCCCACCGGCACGACGTTCCCCGCCGGCACGCTGATCAGCTCCGCCATGCCGCCGTCGCAATGCACGCCGAGCACGCTGATCGCCTGGCAGGCATTGGTCACGCCCTTGCGGCAGGCGACGCAGCGTCCGCAGGACAGGTAGGGCACGATGTAGACGGTCTGCCCCGGTTCGAGACCGCTGCCGGCCGGCGCCCGCTCGACGGTGCCGGACAGTTCATGGCCCATCACCCGCGGATATTGCAGGAACGGGTGCTTGCCCTGGAAGATGTGGAAGTCCGTTCCGCAGATGCCGACGCGCCGGACGCGCACCAGCGCCTCGCCCGCGGCCGGCACCGGCTCCGGCCGCTCGACCAGTCGCAGCCGGCCGGGCTCGTCGCAGATGAGCGCCTTCATGATCTCGTCTTTCGCAGGATGAATGCAGGGAACCGGGCGGCTCCGCGAGAGGAGCCGCCCCCGGTATGCGCGGTCAGGCCAGCATCTCGGCCGGCAGATCGACGCCGTGGTACGTCTTGTAGATCGCGTTGAGCTTGCCGTTGCGCAGGTTCTTGCGCACCCACTCGTTCAGGGCGGTCTGGAGCTTGGTCTCGCCCTTGCGGATGCCGATCGCGTAGGGGAAGGTCCGCATCACGATCTTGGTCTCGAAGGGCACCGGCGGATTGCGGCCGTTGGCGGCGTTCATCACCTGCGGCGAGGTCGCCACGAGATCGACCTGGCCGGCGATCATCGCGGTGATGAGGGTCGCGTCGTCGTCGTAGCGCACCATCTGGGCGCCCTGGGCGCGGGCGGTCGCCTCCTTGTCGTTGGTGCTGCCGCGGGTGGTGCCGAGCCGCTTGCCGGCGACCGCGGCGTAATCCTTGACCTCGCGGTTCTTCGGCCCGGCGACCACCGCCTGGATCACCCCGTAGGGATCCGAGAAATCGATCACCTTCTGCCGCTCCTCGTTCACGCTGAAGCTGGCGATGACCATGTCGGCCTTCCCCGTCAGCAGGAACGGCACGCGGTTGGGGCTCGTCACCTGCACGATGTCGAGGGGCAGCTCCCAGTCGGCGGCGAGGAGCCGGGCGGTCTCCACGTCCGAGCCGGTCGGCTGCATGCTGCCATCCGTCATGCCGAAGGGGGGCGAGCCGAGGTCGAGGGCGACCATCAGCTTCTTGCGGCTGCGGATCGTGTCCAGCGTGTCGGCCAGCGCCGGCATCGCCAGGCCGGAGGCCGCCACGGCGGACAGCCCGCCCGCCAGGAAGGTCCTGCGCTTCATCCCTGTGCTCCCTATCGTGTTGCCTGTCGTGTTGAATGTCAGAGGCCGCTGCCGACGAAGTCGCGCAGCTCCTCGGTCCGGGGATCGGCCAGGGCGTGGCCGGGCAGCATCTCCCAGACCCGGCCCTGGCGCATGTAGATCACCGTGCTCGCGACCTTGCGGGCGAAGGCCATCTCGTGGGTGACGAGGATCATGGTCATGCCGCCGCGGGCGAGATCCTCCATCACCTTCAGCACCTCGCCGGTGAGCTGGGGATCGAGGGCGGAGGTGACCTCGTCGAAGAGCATCACCTGCGGCTGCATGGCGAGCGAGCGGGCGATGGCGACGCGCTGCTGCTGGCCCCCCGAGAGCTGCTCGGGATAGTGCTCCGCCTTCTCGGCGAGCCCGACCCGCGCGAGGCTGTCCATGGCGAGCGCCCGAGCCTCCCTGGCCTTGAGCCCCTTCACGCAGGTGGGCGCCAGCATGATGTTCTGGAGCGCCGTGAGGTGCGGGAAGAGGTTGTAGCTCTGGAAGACGATCCCGACCGCGAGCCGCAGGGCGCGCTTGTCGAGGTCCGGGCTGTGGATCGCGTGGCCGCAGACCTCGATCGCGCCCTGCTCGATCGTCTCCAGGGCGTTGATGCAGCGCAGGGCCGTGGACTTGCCCGAGCCCGACTGACCGATCATCGCCACCACCTCGCCGCGGCCGACCTCGAAGGAGATGCCGTCGAGGACCTTCTGGGGACCGAAGCTCTTGTGGACGTTGGCAAGCTTAACGACGGCCGACATTGAGCCTCCTCTCCAGCCCGCGGCTCCAGGCCGAGAGCGGATAGCAGATGACGAAGTAGAACCCTGCGACGGTGACGAAGATGATGAAGGGCTGGAAGATCGAGTTGTTGATGAGCTTGCCGGCCTGGGAGAGTTCGACGAAGCCGACCACCGATGCCAGCGAGGTGTTCTTGACGATCTGAACCAGGAACCCGACCGTCGGGGCGGTGGCGAGCCGCATGGCCTGGGGCAGGATCACCCGGGTCATCCGCTGCCAGCGCGACAGGGCGAGGCATTCGGCAGCCTCCCACTGGGTCTTCGGCACCGATTCGATGCAGCCGCGCCAGATCTCGCCGAGGAAGCCCGAGGCGTAGACCGTGAGCCCGGCGCCCGCGGCGATCAGGGCCGGGAGCTGGTCGAAGCCCGCGATGGCGAGGCCGAAATAGATCATGAACAGCAGGATCAGGAGCGGCGTGCCCTGCACCACCTGCACGTAGGCGGTGGCGAGCCCGCGCAGGGCCCGGCTGTCGGAGATCCGGGCGAGCGCGACGGCGAAGCCCAGGAGACCGCCGCCCAGGAAGGCGATGGCCGAGAGGGCGAGCGTCCAGCCGGCGGCGGTGAGGAGGAACCAGAGGTGCTGCGGTCCGAAGGTGGCCATGGCGCTCCCCCCTTACAGCGCGGTGCCGAGCCGGCGGCGGCGCGTGAAGACCACGAGGCCGAAGCCCCAGAAGGCCCAGCGCACCACGAAGGACAGGGCGAGGTAGATCAGCCCGACCGCGATGTAGGTCTCGAAGCTGCGGAAGGTGTCGGACTGGATGCGGTTCGCCACCGCGGTGAGTTCCTCGGCCGAGATCTGCGAGCAGATCGAGGAGGCGAGCATCAGCAGCACGTACTGGCTGACCAGGGCGGGATAGACCCGCTCGATCGCCGGGCGCAGCACGACGTGCCAGTAGATCTGCGTCCGGCTCAACCCGAGGCATTCGCCGGCCTCGATCTGCGCCTTGTGCACGCTCTCGATCCCGGCGCGCATGATCTCGCAGGTATAGGCGACGACGTTGACGACGAGGGCGATCACCGCGGCGAGGTTGGCGTCGATCCGCACGCCGAGCACGGCGATGCCGAAATAGACGAGGAAGATCTGCACCAGGAGCGGGGTGTTGCGGATGAGCTCCACGTAGGCGCCGACGATCCGCTTCAGCCAGGGCGGCCCGTCCGCGCGGGCGATGGCGCAGAGGGCGCCGCCCACGAAGCCGAGCACCGTCGCGAAGGCCGAGAGCTGCAGCGTCAGGAGCACGCCGGCCGCGAAGTCGCGCCAGAACGGCAGCAGGGCCGCGAAGTCGAACTGGTAGGTCATGCGGCCGCGTCCGTGCGCTGGCGCGCCGCGATCTCCCGCAGGACCGGCGCCGGCAGAGCGGCCCCGTCGACGGCCGCCCAGGCCAGGAAGGCGTCGATCCGGCGCTCCACCTTCACGGCGTGGTTCTGGGCGATGTCGGCGATGCGGTGGTTCAGGAAGGGGTTCAGGAAGCGGTCCATGGTCGTCGCCACGTAGGCCTCGGCCGCCGGTCCCATGCCGCGGGCGGCGAAGCCCGGCACGACCTCGTCGCGGTAGAGCGCGTCGAGGCGGGCGCGGATCCCCGGATCCGCCAGGATCTCCCGGACGGTCTCGGCGGCGGCCCGTCCCTCCCGCATCCAGATCTCGGCCAGCACGGTGTGGCCGAGATTCAGGATGTGGAGCTTCAGCCGCTCGAAGGGCTCGAGGTCGTCCGCGACCACGATGGCGGGATGCTCGCAGGGCAGCACGAGGCCGGGACGGCGCTCGATCGCCCAGAGGGCGTAGGGCTCGGCGACGGCCCCGACCGGATCGATCGGCTCGGAGACGATGCGATCGACCAGCGTGTCGGCGAAGACCACCTCCCGGGCGAGCCAGTCCCGGAACGCCGCGGGCGCGCCCGCCCGCTCGGCGAGGTCGGCGACGAGGCCTTCGAGGACGCGGCCGTTCCGGTTGACGAGTTCGCAGGGCAGGACGACGAGGCCCGGCGCCCCCGCCCGCCAGCGGCGGTGGAGCAGCGCCGTGAGCTTGCCCGGGAAGGACAGGGGCGGCGGGCCGGCGAGGAGCGCCGGGCCGTGATCCGCCGCGGCGACGGCGTAGCCCGAATCACCCGTGTTCGAGACGACGAAGCCGGTATCGCCGCAGAAGAGCGCGGCCAGCGCCTCCCAGTCGGCAGCCGCCGACAGGCCCCCCGCGACGCTCCGGACCTGGAGGGTGCGCGCGACGGGCGCTCCCTCCGTCATGCCGCGGATGACGACCGGATAGCCCTCCGGCGCGCCGAAGGCGGCGATCCGGCCGGCCCGATCGGCCGACCCCGAAATCTGGACCACCGTGATCGGTCCGACCTCCTGCCCGGCGAGGCGCGCCTCATGCACGAACAGCGCGACATGGGCCTGAAGGAAGCGGCTGGTGCCGAACTGAAGAATGCGCCGGCTCATGGCGCTAGAGCCGAGAACGGCCGGACGAGCACGAAGGATGGTTCATCGGCGCGTTCCCTCCAGACCTGGAATTTGTATTATGATGCATAAAAAACCGAGTCCGGCCGTGGTGTCATACCGGCGCGCGATTGAGGTGACTCGGATGGGTGTTCCCCGGGAAGGAAGCAGCTGATTCAATTGGCTCCTGCCTGAGCGGGAGGTCGGAATGGGACGCGGTTTGCCAATCCGGGAGGATGTCGCGACGCCGACTGAGTTGAGGCGGCGGGCCAGGAAAGAGCCTCGCCGTTCGACAGCGCAGCGGATGCTGGCGATCGCCAATGCGCTGGAAGGCATGAGCCGCGCCGAGGCGGCACGGGCGGCCGGGATGGAGCGCCAAGCTCTGCGCGATGCGGTGATCCGGTTCAATGCCGAGGGGTTGGCCGGGCTGGTGGATCGTCCGCACGGCCACAGGCGAGAGATCCTCAGCGAGGGTGAGCAAGCAGTTCTGGTGCATCGGATCCTGGTTGGGCCAGATCCCGAGCAAGGGGAGCCGTCGAGTTGGACGCTGCCGGACCTCTGCCGTTTCATCGAGGAGCGGTTCGACAAGACGATGTGCCCGCAATCCATGTCGCGGGTCGTGCGTCGGCTCGGGCTGTCGAAGCAGAAGGCCAGGCCCGTTCACCCGAAGCGGAACGCCCGTGCGGCGGCCGCTTTCGCCAAAGGGGGCTTCGCACCGCCGTAGCGGCGGCGGCCCAAGCCCATCCGGGCAAGACGATCGCGCTCTGGTTCATGGACGAGGCGCGCGTGGGCCAGAAGGGCCGGACCGGCCATCGCTGGTGGGTGCGCGGCCAACGCCCACCAGGGCTGTGCGACAAGCGCTTCGCCTCAGCCTACATCTTCGCAGCCGTGCGGCCCGCCACAGGCGAGGAGTTCGCCCTCGTGCTGCCGCGGGTCTGCACTCAGGCCATGGATCGCTTCCTGGCCGACTTTGCGGCCAGCATCCCAGCCGACACCCACGCTGTGATGGTGCTGGACGGTGCGGGCTGGCACGATCCGCGCGCGGTGACGCTCCCGCCCAACCTCACCCTCGTGCCGCTGCCGCCCTACAGTCCCGAGCTGAACCCGGTCGAGCGTGTCTGGCTCTACCTGCGCGAGCGCTACCTCTCCCACCGGCTTCTGGCCGACTACGAGGCCGTCGTCGAGGCGTGCTGCCGGGCCTGGAATGCGCTCGCGGCAGAGACCGGCCGCATCAAGTCCCTCTGCGCCTACCCCTACCTGAAACAGATCAGTTCATAAGCGCGGCGGTATCAATCGGTTTTTTGTGTTCAAGGAACAGGGGTGGGCGAGCGGCGCGGATGTGCCACCCTCGTCCGGGGCAGGGCGGAGGGGGGGCGGTCCATGAAGGCGAACACGGTCTACAAGCGGGCCTACAACCAATGCTTGTCGCTCCTCGCGGCCCGCCCGCTCGGGGACTGGCCGGCCTCCGAGGCGGAGGTGGCCGAGGCGCTCGACGTGAGCCGCACCACCGTGCGGGCGGTCCTGGCGACGCTCGCCGATGCCGGCATCGTTCAGGCGAGCCGGGGGCGGCGCCACCTCGTCCGGCATCCGGCGCAGGCCGACTACTTCCCCGACATGCAGACCGAGACGGTCGCCCATCAGGTCGAGCGGAAGTTCATGCAATGGGTGCTGCAGGGGGATCGCCAGCCCGGGCAGGTGATCAACACCGCCGAACTCGCCCGCTCCTTCGGGGTCTCGACCACGGCCGTGCGCGAGTTCCTGACCCATTTCAGCCGCTTCGGGCTGCTCGAGCGGCGCGAGAACAGCAGCTGGATCTTCGCGGGCGTCACCCCCGACTTCGCCGCCGAGATCTACGAGATCCGCGAGATGTTCGAGCTGACCTCGGCGCACCGCTTCGTCGCGCTGCCGCCCCACGCGCCGGCCTGGGGGCAGCTCGACGGCATCGAGGCGGAGCACCACGCGCTCCTCTCCGACATCGACCGCCGCTACGGCGACTTCTCGCCCCTGGACGAGCGCCTGCACCGCCTCATCCTGGAATCGTCGCGCAACCGCTTCATCCGCGAGTTCTACGACGTGATCTCACTGATCTTCCACTACCACTACCAGTGGAACAAATCGGACGAGAAGGAGCGCAACATCGTCGCGATCAACGAGCATCTCGCCTATATCGCGGCGCTGCGCTCGCGCGATCTCGAGCGGATCGACACCACCTGCCGCGCGCATCTGCGCACGGCGCGCGCCACGCTGCTGCGCTCGATCGCGGCCGGGCCGATGAGCGCCGTCGCGAGCGCGGGCCGCGATCAATCGGGCGTCGCGTAGGCGGGGCCGGCCATGATCCAGACGAGTTCGGCGGTGCGGCCGCCCTCGTTCGAGAGGTGGTGGGGCAGCTCGCCGCTGAACTGGAAGCTGTCGCCCTCGGTGAGCACGCAGGCCTCCTCCCCCACGGCGAGCCGGACCGCGCCGCGCAGCACGAGCCCGGCCTTCTGCCCCTTGTCCCGGATCATCTCGTCGAGCTGCGAGCCCGGCGGCATGCTGACGAGGAGGAAGCGCAGGTCCTCGGTGGCGGGCGGCGACAGGATCGCCTTGTCGATGCCGGCCGGGCCGACGGTGAGGTGCGGCCGGGCCCCGCGCCGCCGGACGAAGGCCGGATCGGCGCCCGCGGCCGCCGCGCCCTCGATCAGCGTCATCAGCGGGACGTCGAGGGCGATGCGCAGCCGCTCCAGGGTCTTGAGGCTCGGATTGCCGAGGCCGCGCTCGATCTGGCTGATGACCCCGGCCGACACGCCCGCCTTGAGGGCGAGTTCGGCGGTGGAGAGGCCGGCGCGATGGCGCAGGCCGCGGATCCGCGCGCCCATCGCCGCGGTGTCGAGGGAGCCGTCGGCCTCGGCGGGCTCCGTCGTGGTGGGATCCATGGGGTCGTTCTCCGGCGGTGTGCCTCCCGCCCTGCAAGGCCGTCCCATAATCTGACGGCCGGGACTTGCTCAACCGGGCGATCCCGGAGGCAGGGTCCCCTGCGCAGGATTCCCTGCGGAAGGGCAGACGAACTCACGGGCAGGTCAGCCGGGATGAGGGATGCCATCCGCGGCCCGGCGCCTTGGATCACGCCGCCCGGCGGGCCGCGAGACGGTCCTGGAGGCTCAGCCACGCGAAGACGCCGGGCATGAACCACGCCTTGCCGTTCAGGAGCGGCACGAAGCCCGGCGCGCGGAAATCGAGGGCCGAGGCGCCGGCCTGGTCGCCCATGACCTGCAACGCCGCCTTCTGGCCGGCCCAGCGCGCCCAGACGACGCCCGAGCCGCAATAGCCCGCGGCGTAGCGCACGCCCCGCCGGGTGAACAGGCGGGGGATCATGTCGCGGTTCATGGCGACGTAGCCGTACCAGCTCTGGGTGAGATCGACATCCGCCAGGGTCGGGAAGATGTCGGCCAGAGCGCGGCGCAGGTTGGCGGTCGGCCAGTCCGGATCGCCCGCCACCGTCCCGTCGCGGCCGCCGAACAGGATCCGCGTCCCGTCCGGCGAGGGCCGGTAGTAGTAGTGGAGGCGGCGCGTCTCCGTGTACATCATCCGGGTCGGCATCAATTCGCCCATCAGGTTGGGCGAGAGCGCCGCGGTCGCGATGATGCGGCTGCGCACCGGCACCAGCCGCCGCCGCAGCCAGCGGTCCGCCGTATCCGTGTAGCCGTTGGTCCCGACGATGACGTGGCCCGCCCGCACGGTGCCGCGGGCGGTCGAGACCTCGTAGCCGCCGCCCTCGGCCCGGATGCCGAGCACCGCCGTCTCGCCGTGGATGGTGGCGCCCGCCGCCTGCGCCACCCGCAGCATCCCGGCGTGGAACTTGGCGGGGTGCAGGCCGCCGATATCCATGCGGACGTTGCCGCCGTGATAGTAGTCGGTGCCGATGTAGCGCCGCTGCTCGGCCCGCGACACGGCATGGGCCTCGATGCCGAGGCTGCGGTGCAGGTGCTCGGCCTCGCGGGCGAGCCCGTCGTAGTCGCCCGGCGTCGCGGCGCCCGCGAAGCGGCCGGTGAGCGCGAAGTCGCAGTCGATGCCCTCGCGGTCGATGAAGGCGTAGAGATCCTCCCGGGCGGCCTTGGCCTCGGCCAGCACCGCGTCGGCCCGCGCCTCGCCGAAGCGGCGGACCATCTCGGCCCGGCTCAGGCGCAGGTTGCCGCTGGTGATGCCGCCGTTGCGGGTCGAGGCCCCCTCCCCCGGCCGCAGCCGGTCGAAGACCTGCACCGAGCGCCCGGCGCGGGCGAGCGTCATGGCGGCGCTGAGGCCCGTATAGCCGGCCCCGACCACCACCACGTCGCAAGACGGCGCGACCGGCCGCTGCGGCTCCGAGGCCAGGGGCGCCGCCTGCCACCAATAAGCATCGCGCTCGGTCATGGCGTCGTCTCTCCCTTGATGCCCTTCATGTCGCGTCAGAGCCGGCCGCCGTCGACGGCGAGGATCTGCCCGCTGATCCAGCCCGCCTGCTCGCTCGCCAGGAACAGGGCCGCGGCCGCGATGTCCTCGGCCCGGCCGAGGCGGCGGGTGTGGAGCGACTCGAGCACCCGCTGGCGCCCGGCCTCGCCGTAGGCCTCCCATTGCGCGTGCGTCGCCGGGTTGGTGAGGATGAGGCCGGGCGCCACCGCGTTGACCGTCGTCCCGTGCGGGCCGAGTTCCCAGGAGAGCTGGCGCACCACCCCCACGAGGGCGTGCTTGGCGGCCGCGTAGGCCTGGATGCCGGTGAGGCTCGGCCGCAGGCCCGCGCTCGACGCGATGGCGACGATGCGGCCCCAGCCGGCCTGCCGCAGATGCGGGGCGGCGGCCTGCGCCACCCAGAAGGCGGCATCGACATTGGCCTGGAACAGCGCCCGCCACGCCGCCTCGGTGATCTCCTCGACCGGCCGGCCGGCCTGTCCGCGCACGCCCCCGGCCGCGAGCGCCAGCACGTCGAGGCGCCCCTCCTCGGCGAGGATCGTGCGCACGAGCTCGTGCGCCACCTCCCGGTCGGAGAGGTCGCCCGCATGGGCCGGCACGCCGAGGTCGCGCCCCGCCGCCTCGACGCCGTCGCGGTCGAGGTCGGTGAGGCGCACCCGGGCGCCGGCCTCCCGGAAGGCCAGCGCGATGGCGCGCCCGATGCCCTGCGCGGCGCCGGTCACCAGCACCACGCGCCCGTCGAGGCGGAGATCCATGCCGTTCCTCCCGTCAGGCCGAGATGCCGATGCGCTCGCGCAGTTCCAGCCACCAGCCGTAGGAGGGCGGCCAGTGCCGCCAGCCCGGATCGACCCCGAGGGCCTGGGCGGCGTGGAGCGCCCAATGCGGGTCGGTCAGCGCCTCGCGGCCGATGGCGATCAGATCCGCCTGCCCCGCCCGCAGGATCGCCTCCGCCTGCGGCCCGTCGAGGATCACGCCCACCGCCATGGTCGGGATGCCGGTCTCGCGCCGGATCGCCTCCGCGTAGGGCACCTGATGGCCGCGCCTGAGCGGGGTGCGCTTCTTCGCGAAGTCCATCATCGAGTTCTCGGCCCGGATGCCCCCGGACGAGCAGTCGATCACGTCGACCCCGCGGGCCGCGAGTTCGCGCGCCAGCACGATGCTGTCCGCGATGGTCCAGCCGTCGGTGCGGTCGTCGAGGTCCTGGCGCCAGTCGACGCAGGAGATGCGGAAGAGGAGCGGCCTGCCCGCGGGCCAGTGCGCCCGCACGCTCTCGGCGACTTCGAGGGCGAAGCGCATCCGCCCGGCCCGGTCGCCGCCATAGGCGTCCTCACGGGTGTTCGAGACCGGCGAGAGGAAGGAGTGGATCAGGTAGCCGTGGGCGGCGTGGATATCGAGGACGTCGAAGCCGGCCTTGGCGGCGCGCGCCGCCGCGAGGCCGTAATCCGCGACGAGCCGGGCGATCTCGTCCGTGGTCATCGCCCGGGGCTGGTGCCAGCCCGCGACGCTGCGCCCGGCCGAGGCCGCCACCGGCTGCCAGGGCGCCTCGCCCCGGGCCGCCTCGGCCTCCCCGAGGGGCCCGAGGCCCTCCCAGGGGCGCTGGCGGGAGGATTTGGGGCCGGCATGGTGGAGCTGGGCCGCCGCGAGGCTGCCCTGCTCCTGGACGAAGCCCGCGATGCGCGCGAGCGGCGGGATCTGCTCGTCGCACCAGAGGCCGAGGTCGCCGTAGGTGTTGCGCCCGACCGGATCGACGATCAGGGCCTCGGTCATCACCGTGCCGGCCCCGGCGACCGCGTATTTGGCGAGGTGCTGGAAGTGCCAGTCGGTGGCGAGGCCGTCCGGCCGCGCCTTGTACATCTGCATCGGGGCGATCACGATCCGGTTGGGGAACGTGACCTCGCGCAGGCGGAACGGGCTGAACAGCAGGCTGGAATCCGGCATCGCGTCCTCCCCTACTCGGCCGCCATGGACGGCGTGCGGATCTCGGCCAGCCGGGGCAGGTCGCCGAAGCGGTCGCACAGGACCTCGTAGGCGGCCTCGACATCCGCGGCCCCGCCCCCGGCCGGCGCCTCGCGGCCCTTCAGGGCGCCGAAGACCTGGTGCTTGACGAAGAAGCGCCACGTCACCGGCACGCTCGCGAGGATGCGGGTGAGGGTCTCGTAGCGCTCGGGCGTCCAGACCCGCTCGAAGGCGACCCGGCCCGGGCCGTGGCCGAAGTCCCGGGAGCCGCGCCGCCGGGCCGTCTCGCCCCGCAGCCGCGCGGTGGCGGAGGCGTCGAGGGCGAGGTCGGGCGTCAGCACGACCCCGTAATCCTCCCGCGCCCGCGCCGCCGAGACGAAGCCGCGGCGCACATCGGCGATCACCGCCTCCGGCGGCCGCTCCAGCGGGTCGCCGTAGCCCCCCGCCCCCGGGCCCTGGATCAGGATCACGTCGCCCGGATCGCAGGGCACGATGTCGGTGGAGCCGAGTTCGACGCAGGCCCCGGTGCCCGGGTTCTTCGCGAAGCGCGAGGGCGCCCCCGAGAGGCCCCCGTTCAGTCCCCAGGCGGAGAACACCGAGCGGTCGCGGTTGCGGGCCGTCACCATCGATTGGGGCGCGAAGAGCTGGAACTCCATCTCCAGCGCCGAGCCGCCGCGCCAGCGCCCGGCCCCGCCGGAATCCGGCACGAGGCCGTAGCGCAGGATCCGCACCGGCACCTCAGCCTCGTTGATCTCGACCGGGGTGTTCTTGAGGTAGGACATGTTGGCGCCGCAGCCCTCGGCGCCGTCCGCCCCCGGGCTGCCGCCGCCGCCGCCCCCGACCGGGCCGATCGAGGCCATCACCGAGCGCCCGGTCCGGGTCGTGGTCTTGACGTTCATCAGGCTCATGCCGCTGCCGGGCGAGGCCGGCATCCGGTCCGGCAGGGCGCGGCAGAAGGCGCCGAGCACCACGGTCTGGGCGAGGTTGCACATCAGGCTGCGCATGCCCACCGCCGCCGGCATCACGGCGTTCATCACCGAGCCCTCGGGCAGGATCGCCCGGGCCGGCCGCACGAAGCCGGCATTCAGCATCGCGGTGCGGTCCTGCGCGTAGAGGGCGTAGACCACGCCCACCATGGCGAGCGCGTGCCGCTCCTTGCCGCCCGTCGGCATGTTGAGCGAGGAGGCGAGCTGCGGGTCGCTGCCGGTGAAGTCGACCGTCAGGGCGTCGCCGTGGACCCGCAGGGTCACGGCGACGCGCACCGGGTAGCCGCCGGCCTGATCCTCGTCGGCATAGTCGGCGAAGAAGTATTCCCCGTCCGGGATCTTCGCGATCACCGCCCGCGCCTGGCGCTCGGCGTAGTCCAGCAGGGCCGGGAGGCCGGTGCGGAACGAGTCCTTGCCGAAGCGGTCGATGATCTCGTGGATCTTGCGCTCGCCGACGTTGACGCAGGCGATCTGGGCGTTGAGGTCGCCCCAGTTCTGCTCGGGCAGCCGGACGTTGTTGGCGATGAGCCGCAGCAGATCCTCGTTCATCACGCCGTCGCGCATCAGCCGCATCGGCGGGATGCGCAGGCCCTCCTGATGGATCTCGGTCAGGCTGCGCGACAGGGTCGCCGGCACGGCGCCGCCCACATCGGTGTTGTGGATGTGGCAGCCGACGAAGCAGACGATCTCGCCGTCGCGGAACACCGGCTTCCAGATGTGGATGTCGGGGGTGTGGGTGGCGACGTAGCCCGCATAGGGGTCGCTGGTGAGGCAGATGTCGCCCTCGCGGTAGTCGAAGAGCTTGATCACATCGCCGTAATCGAGGCCGGTGTACCACGTCGCCCCGAAGGTCTTCGGCGAGGCGACGGTCAGGCCCTCCGGCGTGAGCACCTGGCAGGAGAAGTCCTCGGTCTCCTTGACGAAGGTGGAATGGGCCGTGCGCATGAGCGTCCAGCCCATGCTCTCGGCGGCGGCGGCGCAGTAATTGGCGAGGACCTGGAGGGTCGTGCTGTCGAGGGTCACCGGGCGACCTCCGGGCTGATGCGCAGGTTGGCGTATTCGTCGACCCGGGCCGCGAGGCCCGGCGGGATCACGGTGGTGCAATCGTCCTGGGTGACGATGGCGGGTCCGGCGAAGGTCTGGCCGGGGACGAGATCGGCGCGGCGGTAGACCGCGACGTCGCGATCCGCGCCGTCGAGCCAGGCCCGGGCCGTGCGGACGACGGGAGCCGGACCCGGCCGGAGGTCGTGGCGCGGCAGGCTCGGCTTGGCGGTGCGGCCGCTGATCACGAGGCGCAGCGAGACCAGTTGCAGGGGGGCGTGGCGGTCGGCATGGCCGTAGACCCGCTCGTGCTCGGCGTGGAAGGCCGCCGCGATCGCCGCCACGTCGCCGGCCTCGGCGACCGCGAGGCCGATCGGGGTGTCGATCTCGAAGGACTGGCCGCGATAGCGCATCTCCGCCGAGCAGGTGATGACGGCCTCCCCGTCATAGCCCTGGTCGGTGTGCAGCCACGTCAGCGCGCCCGCCTTCAGCAGCGCGCAGGATTCCCGGATCGTGGAGCCGAGATCGGGGGTCAGGTCGGCGTAGAGGGTCTTGATGAAGTCGTTCTTCAGGTCGGCGATGAGGCCGCCGAGGGCGGAGAGCACGCCGGGCGTGAGCGGCACCACCACCTCGCGCATGCCGAGTTCCCGGGCGAGGAAGCAGGCCATCATCGGCCCGGCGCCCCCGAAGGCGAGGCAGGCGAATTCGCGCGGGTCGATGCCGAAGCGGGAGACCAGGGCGCTCACATCCGTGTACATGCCCGACACCGCGATGCGGATGATCGCCTCGGCGGTCTCCTCGATCGTGCGCCCGAGCGGGCCGGCGAGGTCGGCGACGGCGGCGCGGGCCCGCTCCCGGTCGATCGTCACCGCCGCGTAGCCGATCTCGGCGAGGCCGACGAGGCCGAGCGCCGCGAAGGCGTCGGTGATCGTGGCCCGGGTTCCGCCGCGCCCGTAGCAGGCGGGGCCCGGCCGGGAGCCCGCGCTCTCCGGCCCGACCTTCAGCACGCCCTGCCCGTCGATCCAGGCGATCGAGCCGCCGCCCTCGCCGATCGACGAGACCGAGACGGAGGGGATGTAGATCTGGAAGTCGCCGATCTGCTCGCCGACGCCGTATTGCGGCTGGCCGTCGACGATGATGGCGACGTCCGCCGAGGTGCCGCCGATGTCGAGGCTCATGCAGCGGGGAATGCCGCAGGTCTCGGCGACGTAGCTCGCGCCGATCACCCCCGAGGCGGTGCCCGAGAGGATCATCTGCACGCACTCGCTCTTGCCCTGCTCGGCGGTCATGATGCCGCCGTTGGACTTGGTGAGCCGCGGCTCGGGCGAGACGCCGATCGAGGTCAGGGCGGCCTGGAGCGAGCCGAGGTAATGCGCGACCCGCGGCTGCACGTAGGCGCCGATCGCCGCCGTGATGGTGCGCTCGTACTCGCGGATGATCGGCCAGGTCTCGCTCGACAGGAAGACCGGGATCTCGGGCGCGAGGCGCCCGATCGCCGCCCGGGCGGCCTGCTCGTGGACCGGGTTGCGATAGGCGTGCAGGAAGGAGACGACGATGCCCTCGGCGCCCGCGGCCCTGGCGCCCGCGACCGCCGCGGCGAGGCTGTCCGGATCCAGGGGCGTCAGCTCGTTGCCCTCGGCGTCGAGCCGGCCGGTCACGCCGAAGACCCGGTCGCGGGGGATCAGCGGCGCCGCACGCTTCGAGAGCAGGTTGTACATGTCCGGGATCTTGAGCCGGGCGATCTCCAGCACGTCGCGGAAATGCTCGGTGGTGAACAGCGCGAGCCGCAGGCCCTTGCGCTGGATCACCGTGTTGATGCCGACCGTGGTGCCGTGGGTGAAATAGGCGATGTCGGCCGGGCTGATCCCGTAGCGCTCGCCCGCGAGCCTGATGCCCGCGATGACCTCGGCACCCGGCTCGTCCGGGCGCGAGAACACCTTGAGGCTCCTGAGGCTCTGCGTCGCCTCGTCGAACAGGGCGAAATCGGTGAACGACCCGCCGATATCGACGCCTACCCGGTAACCCATGCTGCTGCCTCCCGGCCGGGCGCGGCCCGGCCTCTCCTCGTCACCGCCTCTCGCCGAAGGGCCGTGCGGCCCGGTCAGCGTCCCACTTCCTTGTTCCAGGTCTCGACCCACTTCGCCTGGCGGGGCGGGATATCCTGGAAGGGCGGGAAGATCAGGCGCTCGGGCGCGGTGATCTCGTGCGCGATCTTGGGATCGAACTTGGCATCCGCGTTGACCACGCCGTAGCGGATCGCGCTGCCGAAGCAGGACTGGGCCTCGGCGCTCAGCGACATGTCCGCGAAGGCGTAGCCGAGATCGCTGCTGTTCTTGACCTTCTGGATCCAGGTCACGCCCACGATCACGCCCGGCTCCGGCGTGGCGTACTTGAACTCCGGATTCTTGTCGTCGATGAAGGCCCAGGCGCGGCCGTCCCAGTACATCGCGATGTCGAGGTCGCCGCTCTTCATCCCGTTGAGGACGCTGTTGGGATCGGTCCAGAGGCTGAGATTGCCGCTCTTCTGCATGCGCCTGACCTGCGCGATGCCGGGCGCGACGTCGTCGATGCCGCCGCCGTAGAGCGTGGCGAAGCTCCAGATCGAGACCGTGAGCCCGCCGCTCGGATAGTTCACGTTCGGGATCGCGGCCTTCCACTTGCCCGCGACCGTGCCCTCCACGAAGGCCTTCCAGTCCTTGGGCGGGTCCGTCACCGTCTCGGAATTGTAGATGATCCCCATGCCGCCGTAATTGTGCGGCGCCCCGTAGCCGTCGCCGAGCCCCTTGAAGCGCGGCCCCAGCTTGGCGAGATTCGGGACCTTGTCGGGGGTGAGGCGGTCGACGAGGCCGCGGTTGATCGCGTCGTAGGCCGTCTCGGACGGGTTGTAGACGATGTCGAGCGGGGGCTTGCCCGGGCTCGCGGCGATCTGGTTCAGCCACTGGATCGGCGCGCCGAGCACCACGTCGACGGTCTTGCCGGTCTTCTTCTGGAACGGCTCGACCACGCAGCGCCGCAGGCTCTGTTCCCAGACGCCCCCGAACGAGCCGACCACGAGGTCGGCCGCTCCGGCCGCCGAACTCGCCAGGACCGCGGCGGCGGCGACGGCCGCCCGGAATGGTGCATGATGGATGACGCGCATGGACCGGCTCCCCGCGGGTGTGCGGCGCTCTGTTCATTCACTATCGTGAATACGGAGCTGCCCCTTGTAAACCGGAAAAATCACCGTTGCCCACAAAGGCACCATGTGCACACATAGAACTCAAACTCAGAACTGAATTTTCGAGTTTTCGTGAAGCTGAGTGATCCGAGGTTGCGGAGTCCCGTGTATTCATTCTATCGAATGTGATGACCGTGCGGGCGGGCGACCCGCGGAGAGCCGGAGGTGCCGATGACGAGCGCCGTGCCGCTGAAGCTGGCCGATGTCAGCAAACGCTTCGGGGCCCTTCAAGCCCTCAAACCCCTGACGCTCACCATCGCCGGGGGCGAGATGCTCGCCCTGCTCGGCCCCTCGGGCTGCGGGAAGACCACCACGCTGCGGATCATCGCCGGCTTCGAGACGCCCGATACCGGCCAGGTGCTGATCGGCGGGCAGGACGTCACCGACCTGCCGCCGAACCGGCGCGGCCTCGGCATGGTGTTCCAGAACTACAGCCTGTTCCCGCACATGAGCGTGGGGGAGAACGTCGCCTACGGCCTCGCCATGCGCGGCGTGCCCGCGGCGGAGCGGCGGGTCCGGGTGCGGCGGATGCTCGACCTCGTGCGCCTCGGCCAGCACGAGGACCGCCAGATCCACCAGCTCTCCGGCGGCCAGCAGCAGCGCGTGGCCCTGGCCCGCTCGCTCGTCACCAACCCCTCCGTGCTGCTCCTCGACGAGCCGCTCGGCGCCCTCGACAAGAACCTGCGCGAGCGCATGCAGTTCGAGCTGCGCGAGATCCAGCGCCGGCTCGGGATCACCTCGATCATCGTCACCCACGACCAGGAGGAGGCGCTGACGATGAGCGACCGCGTCGCCGTGATGGCGGAGGGGCGCATCGTCCAGGTCGGTGCGCCGACCGAGGTCTACGAGCGCCCGCGCACCCGCTTCGTGTCCGAGTTCCTCGGCACGGCCAACATCTTCTCCGGCACGATCGCGGACCGGGCCGGCCCGCGGGACTTCACCGTCACCCTCGATCTCGACCAAGCGCCCCGCAGCCGCGTGCAGTCGGAGGAGCCTCTCTCGGCCGGGCGCCGGGTGCTGCTCGCGGTCCGGCCGGAGCGCCTGCGGATCGGCCCGCCGGAGGCGGGCGAGATCCGGGCGCGCGTGCAGGACGTGGTCTTCCGCGGCAGCTACTTCGCCTACGAGCTCGCCGTGCCGGGCCAGGACGGGCCGGTCTTCGCCTACGCCCAGGCGCGCGAGGCGGTGCCGGCGGACGGGCTGGTGGGCCTGACCTGGCCGGCCGAGGGCGCCATCATCCTGCAGGACGCGCCATGACCGCCACCGTCGAGGACGCCGCCGCGGTGGCGGCTCCCGCTCCCGCCCGGCGCCGGGGCGATCCCTATCGCCTCGCCCGGTCGAGCTGGACGGTGCCGGTCCTGGTCTTCCTCGGGTTCTTCTTCGTGATCCCCCTCGGGGCCAATCTCTGGCGCAGCCTCGCCACCGGCGAGGCGCTGACGCAGGGCGCCCTCGTCTTCTACACGCGGCTCGTGGGCGACGCCTATTACGCCGGGGTTCTCGTCGAGACCGTGAAGGTCGGGGTGGTGGCGACGCTCGCGAGCCTGATCATCGGCTACCCGGTCGCCTACTTCATGGTGCGGTATGCCGGGCGCTGGAACGGGCTCATCGTCTTCCTGCTGATCGCGCCGCTCCTGACCTCGATCATCATGCGCACCTTCGGCTGGCGGGTGCTGCTCGCCCGCAAGGGGGCGCTGACGCTCCTCCTGCACGATTGGGGGCTGATCGCGCGGCCGGTCAATCTCGCGGACGACCCGATCGCGGTCTACGTCGCCCTGGTGCACGTGCTGGTGCCCTTCATGGTGCTGTCGATCGTGGCGGTGCTCCAGCAGGTGGACGTGCGGCTGGAGGAATCCTCGCGGGTGCTCGGCGCCGGCCCGCTGACCACCTTCCTGCGCATCACCCTGCCGCTCAGCCTCGACGGCATCGCCACCGGCTGCATCCTGGTCTTCGTCATCACCAACGGCAGCTTCCTCACCATGCTGCTCCTCGGCGGCGGCAAGGTCACGACCCTGTCGGTGCTGATCTACCAGCAGTTCAACGTCGCCCGGGACACCGGCTTCGCGGCCGCGATGGGGAACGTGCTGCTGTTCATCGCCCTCGTCTGCCTCGCCCTCCAGGCGCGGTTCCTGCGCCGCCAGGGAGTGAAGTCATGAGCGAGGACGCGACCCTGGCCGCCCTGCCCCGCCGGCGGCGGCGCGTGAACGGCGCGGCGATCGCGCTCGGCGCCTACGTGGTGGTCTTCCTCGGCTTCATCGTGGCGCCGATCGCCGCGGTGGTGATGGTGTCGTTCTCCTCGGCCTCCTTCATCACCTTCCCGATCCCGGGCCTGACCTTGCGCTGGTACTGGCGCATCGTCGAGTACCGCCCCTTCGTCGACGCGATGCTGGTCTCGATCGAGATCGCCGTCGCCTCGACCCTGCTCGCCGCCCTGCTCGGGGTGCCGGCGGCGCTCGCGCTCGCCCGCGCCCGCGGCGCCCTCGCGGCCGTCGTGGCGAACCTGCTGCTCGCGCCGATCACCGTGCCGGCGATCGTGCTCGGCCTCGCCCTGCTCTATTTCCTGGCGAGCCTGTCGCTCGGCCTGTCCTTCGTGGCGCTGCTGATCGCCCACACGGTGGCGGGCATTCCCTACGTCACCCGCACGGTGCTCGCCGTCTACCGCGCCCTGCCGCCGGATCTCGAGGAGGCCTCCGCGGTGCTCGGGGCGACGCGCTGGCAGACCTTCCGCCACACCACCCTGCCGCTGATCCGGCCCGGCATCTTCGCGGGCGGCCTGTTCGCGGTCCTGACCTCCCTCGACAACCTGCCGCTGTCGTTCTTCTTCGGCAGTGCCAACACCAGCACGTTGCCCGTGGTGATGCTGAGCTACATGGAGAACCAGTTCGATCCCTCGATCGCCGCGGTCAGCACCGTGCAGATGCTGATCGCCGTGGTGGCGCTCCTCGTCACCGACCGGGTCTACGGGATCGAGAAGCTGACGGCGGCGTGATACGGTTTCCGGACGATCACTTTCGGAAACCGTATCACGCGCCCGCGCGGCGCCTGAGCGAGGCCGGTTTCCGCATCGCGAAGCGATCATCCGGAAACCGTATGAGAGGTGGAGCGATGGCCGGCCTGCCCCGTCCCGCGCCCGACGGCTTCCGCAAGCCATCCTCCGGAAACCGTATCACTGCCCCAGGAAGGTGCCGAAGGTCGCGTAGAGCTGCTCGCCCCGGCGCAGGGCCTCCAGCATCGCCGCGCGGCGGCGCCGGGCGACCGCGCCGACGAGGAGGCCCGCGAGGCTCATGGCGGCCGTGAAGGAATCGAACACCGACTGGCTGCCCGTCTGGATCATCAGGCGGTGGGTCGCGTGCGGGCAGAGCGGCGAGAGCGGGCTGTCGGTGAGCGCGACGACCTCGCCGCCGAGCCCGCGCAGATGGGCCGCGGCCCGCGTGGTGTTGGGCGAGTAGCGGCGGATGCTGATCCCGATCAGGAGATCGTCGGGGCTGAGCCAGAGCAGCCGGTCGGCGATCCGCGCCTCGCCGGTATCGAGCAGCACCACGTCGGGCAGGCTGAAATTCAGGTGGGTCTGGATGTAGTAGGCGATCGGGAAGCTGTTCTTCTCGCCGATCACGTAGATCTTGCCGCGCCCGGCGCAGAGGCGCTCGACGATGGCCTCGATCTCGCCCTCCGGGATGGCCGCGAAGGTCCCGCGGATGTTGGCGATCTCGGTCTCGCAGGTGCGGGCCATGATCTCCGCGAGCGAGGCCTCGGCGTCGTCGGGCAGGCGCGCGCGCTCGGCCGGCGAGTGCAGCTTGCGCGAGACGTCGCGGCGCACCTCCTGCTGCACCGCCTGGAAGCTCTCGTAGCCGAGCTTGGCGAAGAGCCGCACCACGGTGGCGGGGCTGACCCCCGTCGCCCGGGCGATGGCCGAGGCGCTGTCGAGGCAGGCCTGCGGGTAATGCGCGACGAGGTAGCGGGCGATCTCGGTCTCCCGCACCGTCAGCGCCGCCTGGGCCGCCTCCAGCCGGGCGAGCAGGGTCGGCGTCTCGGCGGGGATCGGCCGCGTCACGGCCGGGCGGCCCGGCGCAGGATCGTCAGCGCCGCGGCCTGGGCGCGCGGCACCAGGGTGTCGAGCCGGCAATACTCGTCGGGCGAGTGGGCGCCGCCGCCGACCGGACCGGTGGCGCAGAGCGTCGGCGCGCCGACCGAGGCCGTGAAGCCGCTATCGGCCGAGCCGCCGGTGAACTCGCCCTCGACCGGGAAGCCGATCTCCCGCGCGCAGGCGGCGTAGTCCTGAAACAGGGCCAAGCCAGCCTCGCTCCCGGTGAGCGGCAGGAAGCGGCCCTCGCGCAGGATCCGGGCGCGCGTGCCGGGGGGATCCGCCTCCGCCACGATGGCCGCGATGGCCTCCTGCGCCGCCGCCATGGCGGCGTGGTCGCGAAACCGCACGTCGACCTCCAGGCTCGCATGCGGCGCCACCGTGTTGACCGTGGTGCCGCCCCGGACGAGGCCGACATTGACCGTGGTGCCGGCGTCGAGGTCCTGGAGGGCGTGCAGGCGCAGGATCTTGCGGGCCATGGCCTCGATGGCGCTCGCCCCCTTGCCGGGCTCGACCCCCGCATGGGCCGCCCGCCCCTCGATGGCGATGGCGAGGAACAGGGCGCCCTTGCGGGCGGTCACCACGTTGCCGGAGGCGCGCCCCGGCTCCGCGTTGAGGACGAGGCGGGCGCCCCGCGCCGCTTCCTCGATCACCGGCCGCGAGGCGGGCGAGGCGATCTCCTCGTCGCCGGTGCAGAGGAGCCGCAGCGGCATCGGCGCGCCGCCCGCGGCGGCGAAGGCCTCCGCCACGAAGACGTTCATGACGAGCCCCGCCTTCATGTCGGCGACGCCCGGGCCGGTGGCGATGCCGTCCGCGACCCGGAACGGGCGCTCGGCCGCGGTGCCGGCGGGGAAAACCGTGTCCATGTGCCCGAGGAGCAGGGCGTGCCCGCCCGGCGCGTCCCCCGGCAGATCCGCGACGAGGTTGTCCCCGTGCGCGGCATGGGGAACCGTCCTCGTGGCGATGCCGGCCGTGCTCAGGTGCCGCCGCAGCGCCGCCCCGACCCGGTCGATGCCGGCCTTGTCGGTGCTGCCGCTGTCGAGGCTCACGATCTCGGCGAGCAGCGCCACCATGGCCTCGTGCCGGAGGCCGAGCCAGTCGAGCACCGCGCGCTCGCGGTCGTTCAGCGTCATGGTGCGCGTCCTCGCAGACATCACGGCAGAAATCACGGCCGGCTGGCGAAGACCAGAACGTTCTCCGGCCGGAAGCCGAGGGTGACGGGGCTGCCGAGCATGGGGGGCGCCTCCTCCCCGTCCCCGTTCGGCGTCATGGCGATCAGGGTCTCGCCCCCGCCGATATCGACGTGGTGATAGGTCACCGCGCCCGTATAGACGCTGTGGCGCAGGGTGCCGGCGACGAGGGTGCGGCCGGGGGCGAGATCCGCCCCGGGATTCACCTCGACCTTCTCCGGCCGGACCACGAGATCCACCGCCTGGGCGGGGGCGAGGTCCGGCTCCGCGGCGACCCGGACGATCTGGCCGGAGGCCATCGCCACCGTGGCGGTGCCCCCCTCCACGGTCTCGACCCGGCCGCGCACCGCGTTGGTGAAACCGATGAAGTCCGACACGAAGCGGCTGCGCGGGCGCTCGTAGACCTCGGCCGGGGTGCCGAGCTGGACCACCCGCCCCTCCTCCATCACCACGATCCGGTCCGAGAGGGTGAGCGCCTCCTCCTGATCGTGGGTGACGAAGACCGTGGTGATGCCGACCTCGCGCTGGAGCTGCTTGATCTCGACCTGCATCTGCTCGCGCAGCTTGCGGTCGAGGGCGGCGAGCGGCTCGTCGAGGAGGAGCACGCTCGGCCTCGTCACGATGGCGCGGGCGAGCGCCACCCGCTGGCGCTGGCCGCCCGAGAGCTGCGAGGGCCGGCGGTCGGCGAGGTGCGACAGGCGCACCTGCGCCATGGCGGCCGCGACCTTGGCGTCGATCTCGGCGCGCGCTTCGCGCCGCATGGCGAGGCCGAAGGCGACGTTCTCGGCCACGCTCATGTGCGGGAACAGGGCGTAGTTCTGGAACACCATCCCGATGTTGCGCTTCCAGGGCGCGAGCGCGGTGACGAGCGCGCCTCCGATGCGGATCTCGCCCGCATCGGGCTGTTCGAGCCCGGCGATCATCCGCAGGGTCGTGGTCTTGCCGCAGCCCGAGGGCCCGAGGAAGCTCACGATCTCCCCCGGCCGGATCGCCAGGGACACGTCCCGGACCGCCTGGACCGGGCCGTACCACTTCTTCACACCGCGCAGCTCGACGCCGACGGCCTCCGCGGTCAGGGAAACGCTCATCGCAGGGCCTCAGGACTTCAGGGTGCGGTCGATCAGGGTCTTCAGCCGCGGCATCTCGGCGCCGAGCTTGACGAAGTCCGGCCGCACGAGCTTGGCCACCGCGTCCGCCGCCGAGACGATGGCGGGGTTGGATTTCATCGCCTCGGGGATCGCCACCCGGCTGCTCGCCGGCGAGTAGAAGCCGCGCTCGATCCAGGCCCGCTGGCACGCGTCGGAGAGCCAGGTGTTGAGGTAGCGCTGGGTCAGCTCGGTGACGGCGGGCGAGAAGCCGGCGCAGACCTGCATGTGGCCGGTCCATTGCACCGCCCCCTCCTTGGGGATGGTGAAGGCGACGTTCTTGCCCTGGGACTTGGCCATGGCGGTCCACGAGCCCCAATGCGGCGCGAGCCAGATCTCGCCGCGGTGGACGAGATCCTCCTCCATGGTCGGCGAGTTCACCCAGGCGCCGATATTCGCCTTGTGGGGCGCCCAGGCCTTGATGCCCTCCTCGACGCTCGGCCCCTTGCCGGTGACGACGCCCGCCATGATGTAGGCGTCGTAATAGACGTCCCACATCGACACCCGGCCCTTGTATTTCGGGTTCCAGAGGTCGGTCCAGGATTTCGGCTCCTCCACCTTGTCGGGGTTGTACATGATCCCCCAGGGCGTCAGGTGGAACGGGATGCCGAAGCCGCCGGGCGTCGACAGGCCCTCGGGCAGGGCGGCGGCGTTCGGGACCAGGGCGGGGTCGAACTTCGCCCACATCTTGTCGTTGAGACCGCGCTGGGCGAAGAGGTCGTTGACCATGGCGCCGCTGACCACCGGGTTGGCGCGCTGGGCCAGCATCTTCGGATAGGCGACGGCGTTCGAGGCCGCCTCGAAGCTCACCTCGGTCTTCGGGTGATCCTTGCGGAAGGCCGGCACGGTGACGTCGCGCAGGATCTCCGGGACGATGCCGGGCTGGGACAGGATCACCAGCTTGGCGACCTCCGCGGCGGGGGCCTGCGCCAGGGCCTCGGCGAAGTGCAGGAGCGAGGTGCCCGCGGCACCCGCCGCCACCAGGCCCTTGAGGAGCCCGCGACGGTGCGGATGGCCCGCGAAGGCGGCGAGGAGGTCGTCGGTCTCAGCCATGTGCAGCCCCTGATGGTGTGGATGGATCCGCGGGCGACCAGCTCACCCGCCGAATTGTCGGCCGAGCCCGACCAGCTTCTCGATGGTCAGGATGGCGATCGTGGTCATCAGGAGCAGCACCGTCGAGATCGCGGCGAGCGTCGGATCGAGGGTGAACTCGCTGTAATTGTACATCTCGAGCGGCAGGGTCATCAGGCCGGGGCCGACGAGGAACATCGACACCGTGAACTCGTCGAACGAGATGATCAGCGCGAAGGTGGCGCCCGCCAGAAGCCCCGGGCGCAGCATCGGCAGCGTCACGTGGCGGAAGGCCTGCCAGCGGTCGGCCCCGAGGGTGTGGGCCGCCTCCTGATAGCTGCGGTCGATCTCCCGCAGGGTCGCGACCGCGGTGCGCAGGATGTAGGGCAGCGTCAGCACCACATGCGCCAGCGCGAGGCCCCAGAAGCTGCGCAACAGGCCGAGCGGCGTCATCACCAGGGCGAGCGCGGCGGCGAGCACGATCGCCGGGAAGACCAGCGGGGTGAGGAACACCGTCAGCAGGGCCTCGCGGCCGGGGAAGGTGTGGCGCACGAACGCGATGGCGGCGAGCACGCCCGCCACCGTCGAGATCGCGGTGGCGACGAGCGCCACCGCGGCGCTGAGCCAGAAGGCGCTGATGAATTCCGGCCGCGCCCAGATGTTGGCGAACCAGCGCAGGGAGAAGCCGCGCGGCGGGAAGGTGAGCGAGACGTCGTTGCTGAAGGCGAGCGGCACCACGATCAGCACCGGCAGGGCGAGGAACAGCACGACGAGGCCGACATAGGCCGCGAGCAGGCGCTCGCCGAGCGGGACGGGCCGGGCGGGGGAGGCATCCATGGTCGGCTCCTCAGCGGCGGGCATGGCGGCGCAGGAACAGGCCGTAGGCGGCCAGCACCACGAGCGTTCCGACCGTCAGGATCATCGCGGCGGCGGCGCCGGTCGGCCAATCGACCAGCACCACCATCTGCTCGTGGATGGTGATCGCCAGCACGCTCACCTGCCCGCGCCCCAGCATCACCGGGGTGACGAAGGCGCCGACCGTGAGGCAGAACACGATCACCGAGCCCGAGGCGATGCCCTGCACCGAGAGCGGCAGGGCGACCTTGAGGAAGCTGCGGACCGGATCGGCGCCGAGCACGGCGGCCGCCTCGATGCAGCTGCGGTCGATCTTGCCGACCACCGCCGCCACCGAGAGGATCATGAACGGCAGCAGGATGTGGACCATCCCGAGCACCACGCTCCAGAAGCCCTGCATCAGCCGGAGCGGCTCGTCGATCACCCCGAGCCCGTGCAGGATCGCGTTCACCAGCCCCTCGTTGCCGAGGATGATGGTCCAGCCCAGCGTGCGCACGATGATGCTGACGAGGAGCGGCGCGATCACCCCGAGGAAGATCAGGTGCTTGCGCCGGGAGGAGGAGCGCGCGAGGTACCACGCGACCGGATAGCCGGCGACCGCGGTGATCAGCGTGACCACGACGGCGAGCAGGAAGGTCCGGCCGATGATGCGCAGGAAGTACGGGTCGGTGAGGACGGTCCGGTAATGCTCCAGCGTGTAGCCGGTCGGATCGGGGAAGCGGTCCTGGAACGAGACCTGGAGCATCATCAGGACCGGCCAGACGAGCCCGGCCGCGAGGATCAGGAGCCCCGGCCCGAGCAGCAGCCCGAGGCCGAGGGCCGGCCGGCGCAAGGCACGCCGCGGCGGCGCGGCCTCGGCCGGCGCGTCAGTTAATCCACTGACCGCCATCGACATCGATGATCTCCCCGGTGAGGTAGTTCGGCTCGACGGTGGCGAGGAAGGCCACCACCACGGCGACGTCCTCGGGCGTGCCGATGCGGCCGAGCGGGATGGTGCCGGTGATCGCCTCGCGGTTGGCGGCGATCAGGCCTGCGGTCAGCGCCGTCTCGATCGAGCCCGGGCAGACCGCGTTGACGCTGACCGCGGGGGCGAGTTCCTTGGCGAGCGCCCGGGTCATTCCCAGGATGCCCGCCTTGGCGGTGCAATAGGCGAACTTGCTCACCGCCGAGCGCGCGCCGCCGGTATGGGCGCTCACCGACGAGATGTTGACGATGCGCCCGCGCCCGGCCGCCAGCATCGCCGGCGCCACCGCCTTGCACCAGTTGAAGCAGCTCTTGAGGTTGACCGCGATGGTGCGGTCCCACTCGTCCTCGGAGATCTCGACCAGGGATTTCGGCTGCGAGATGCCGGCATTGTTCACGAGCACGTCGATGCGCCCGAAGCGGTCGAGGCAGGCGGCCGCGTGCCCGCCGACCAGGGCGAAGGCGCTGACGTCGCCCGGCAGCGCCAGGACCTCGATTCCGGTCGCCGCGACCCGCTCCACGGCGGCGGCGAGATCCGGCCCGTCGAGATCGGACAGGGCGATGCGGTAGCCCTTGTGGGCGAGCGCCAGGGCCGTCGCGAGGCCGATGCCGCGCGCTCCGCCGGTCACGATGGCTGCTGGCGGATGCTCGGGCACGGGATCGCTCCATCAGGGAGGAGACGGGCACCCGCGGGAACCGGGGGTGCCGATGCAAAGATCTTTGCATCGGCACCCCAGAGCGTAAAGCCCATTTCATGGGCCCGGAGCGGTGCACCTGCCGATTCGCGCAGCAGGAATCTCAAGCTCCGGTTGTCAGCCCCTCATCGCCGGACCGTCGTCGTCAACCATGGGCCTTGGCGTAGGCGGCGATCTCCGCATGGGTGGCGAACCAGACGTCGCCCCTGGCCTTGGCGTGGCGGATGACCTCCTCGAGGATCCAGATCCGCGAGCGGTAGCCGATGATGTGCGGGTGCATGGTGAGCTGGAACAGCCCGCCCTCCGCATAGGCCGCGTCGAATTCGCGCCGGAAGACGTCGAGGACGTCGCTCGGCGGCGTGTAGGGCCGCAGCGACTGGAAGCGATGCATCATGAAGTAGACCGCATCGTCGCGCACCCACTCGACCGGCAGCTCCACGATGCCGGTGGGCTCGCCGTGCAGCAGGAGTTCGTAGCAATCCTCGTCGGCCATCAGCGAGGAATCGTAGGCGAGCCCCATCTCCGTCTCGATGGACAGCGTGTTGGGGCTGAAGTCCCAGGAGGGGGTGCGCAGCCCCACCGGGCGCACGCCGGTGATGGTCTCCAGGGCGTCGGCCGAGCGCAGCATCAGGTCGCGCTCCGCCTCCCCCGGCAGGACCGAGTTGAGTTCGTGGATCCAGCCGTGGATGCCGATCTCGTGCCCCTGCGCCACGAGGCGTCGCTGCTCGTCGGGATAGAGCAGCGCCACCACCGCGGGCACGTAGAAGGTCGCCTTGATCCCGTGCCGGTCGAGGAGCGCCTCGATCCGCGGCACGCCGACCCGGTTGCCGTACTGGCCCCAGGACATCCGGCCGATGGACTTGCCGCCCTCGCGCAGCTCGTTGGTCTCGTGATCGGAATCGAACGACAGGGCGACGGCGCAACGCGCGCCGTCCTTCCAGCGGGCCGGGCGGTAGGAGCGGCCCGCGCGGACCTGGCCGACCCGCCGGCGCCACTCCGCTTCGCTCCACTGCCAGGGCTCAAGTGAGGGGGCATCTGCCATGATCGTTCGGCTCCTGCTCGAGGGCCCGCCGGGCGCTGCGGGCGGTGGGGACCCAGGTTCCCGGGACGTGCCACGGCGCGCAAGACCCGGGCCTCACGGGCCTGCCATGCGGCAGGGGCCTGGCGCCCCGGCGGCAGGGGCGCGGTGCCCCTGCGGCAGGAGCGTGGCGCCCCCAACCCGCCCGGAGAGCCCCGCCGCCGGGAGTTGAGGACGCGTTAGGACCTCGGCGGATACGATCCCGGCATGGAGCTCGATCCCGCCGATCCCAGCCCCGGGCCGCTTGACGAAACGTCGGCCGCCCTCCCCGCCCCGGCCGCCGCGGCGCTGCCGCCCGGCCTCGACGGGATCGAACGGCTGGAGGCCTATGCCCGCGCGGCGCGCGGGGCCTTCGCGCCGAACACCGTCCGGGCGCTCGCCGCCGACGGCCGGATCTTCTCGGATTGGTGCCGGGCCAACGGCCTCACGATGCTGCCCGCGAGCCCTGCGACGGTCGCCGACTTCATCGATGCACAGGCGGAGGCGAAGTCCCGCGCCACCGTCGAGCGCTACCGCTCCTCCATCGCCATGCTTCACCGCGCGGCCGGCTTGGCCAATCCCTGCACGGACGAGCTGGTGCGCTTGGCCATGAAGCGCATGAGCCGCGCCAAGGGCCGCCGCCAGAAGCAGGCGGAGCCGCTCAACCGGCCGAGCATCGACCGCATGCTGACCGTCAAGGCGACCGAGCGCCTGCACCGGCGGGTGGCGGAGGCCGGGCGCGCAGTGCCGCTGATCGCCCTGCGCAACGCCGCGCTCGTGGCCGTGGCCTACGACACGCTGCTGCGGCGCTCCGAGCTGGTGTCCCTGCGCATCGAGGATCTGGAGCGGGCCCAGGACGGGTCCGGCACGATCCTGGTGCGGCGCACCAAGACCGACCAGGAGGGGGAAGGCGCGGTCAAGTATCTGGCGCCGGACACGATCGCGCATGTGGAGGCGTGGCTCGCCGCGGCGGGGCTCGCGCAGCAGCAGGGGCCGCTGTTCCGGCCGGTGACGAAGGGCGGCCGGGCGGGCGAGGCGGCGCTCGGCGATGCCGAGGTCTACCGGATCTACCGCGCGATCGCGGCGGCGGCCGGCGTGAAGCTCGCCCGCCCGCCCTCCGGGCATTCGACCCGGGTCGGGGCGACGCAGGACATGTTCGCGGCCGGGTTCGAGCTGCTCGAGGTCATGCAGGCGGGTTCGTGGAAGACGCCCGCCATGCCGGCCCGCTACGGCGAGCGCCTCAGGGCGCAGCGCGGGGCGGCCCGCAAGCTCGCGACGCTGCAGAACCGCGCGTGACGGCCGAGCCGTCCCGCCTCAGGAGGCCGAAGCCGTGAAGGCCAAGCGCGTGCCCGTATAGGCCCGGATCAGCTTGGCCGGCATCTCGGCCTTGGCGATCTCGAAGAACGTCTCGCCCGAGCAATGGAGCGGCACCACGAAGTCCGGGCCGATCTCCTTGAGGGCCGCGATCGTCCGGCGGACGTAATCGGGCTGGTAGGGCGCCAGATGGAATCCGCCGATCACGGCGTGGACCTTCTCGACCCCCGAGACCGCCTGCGCCTGCCGGATCGCGTTCACGACGCCCCGGTGGCTGCAGGAGGTCAGGATCACGAGCCCGCGGCCCTTCAGGTTGAAGGCGGTGGCGATCTCGTGCCGGAACTGGTCGGGGACAAGGCCCTGGCTCCGGTCCATCGGCGAGAGCCGGGCTGGGTCGCAGCCGGAGCCCTGCGTCAGGCCGGGCCTCATCGCACTGGGGGACAGGAGGGTCTCGAAGCTGCGCTGGTCGATCTGGCCCGAGGTGAAGCCGTGCCCCGCGACGAGCGCGGGGCGTTCGGTCGAGGTGACGGTCAGGTTCGCGGCTTCGAGGGCCCCGCGGTCGATGACGCCGAAATCGCCCTTCGCCGGCGGGGCCGTCCATTCGCGGGCGCAGAAGCAGTCCTCGCCGCCGACATGGAAGGCCAGCCCCTGCTTCAAGCGCTCCCGGTGCTGCGCCAGGAAGCCCGCCAATCCGCCGAAATGGTCGTAATGGCCGTGGCTCAGCACGAGCGCGTCGATCTCGGCGGGCTGCACGCCCAGGAGCCGCAGGTTGTTGTTGAGCGCCTCGGGCGTGAAGCCGAAATCGACCAGGATGCGGCGTGTCTCCTCGCCACGGCGCGAGCTGACATGCATCGAGAGGCCGAACTCGCTGTTCAGGGTCGGACCCGGCGGATGGTCCGGCGCGATCCCCCAGCCGAAATGCTCGACGGCAAGCCCCTCGACCGTCCGGCCCGGGGCGACGGCGAACTGGTAGCTGTCGGTGACGATGCGGACCGCGACGGCGTCGAGTTCCGGCACGGATCCGGTCACGGCGTCGGCGAGCGCCGGGCGGGCCTGCCCGAGGAGGCCCGCCAGGAGCAGGCCGAGGAGGGCGGTCCCGCCGCCGCAGAGCAGGTCCCGCCGGTCCGGCTCGTCACAGGAGAGCCTCGATCGCGCGTGACGGCGGTCGGGCTCGCGGAACGGCAACAGGGTCGGATCGATCGCGACAGTCATGGCGACCTCCCGCGATTGGCCGGCGAACGGATCCAAAGCAGGGGCGCGAGAGAAGACCAGCCGTTGCTGGTCTGATCGGGCGTCCGGGACGGCCTATCATCTCACGCGGGATCACCCGCATCAAGGTGTCGGGCGCGTGTCCCAAGTAACCAGTGGCTGTGAACCCGTCGGCGCGGTCCCGCCATCAATCCACGGCATCCCGGACCGGGGCGGGTTCTCAGCCAGGACGCGACGGCTACACTGCCCGGGTCGTGGGCGCCCCGGAACGCCGCCCGCATCTGGCCCTCCATTTGCAGGGCGCCCGTCGGCGGGAGGACGCTCATGAAGCGGCGCGATGTTCTGAAACTCGGGGCGGGAGCCCTGGCCTATCCGGCGATCGCCCGTGCGGCGGCCGAGACGACGCTGAGATTCGTGCCTTACGCCGATCTCGCGCTCCTCGATCCGATCATCACCACGAATTACGTCACGCGCACCCACGCGCTCCTCGTCTTCGACACCCTGTACGGGCTCGACGCGCAGTACCGCGCGCACCCGCAGATGGTGGCGGGCCACGCCATGGAGGAGGACGGCCGGCTCTGGCGCCTGACCCTGCGCGAGGGCCTCCTGTTCCATGACGGCACCCCCGTGCTCGCCCGCGACGTGGTGGCGAGCCTGAAGCGCTGGGCGGCGCGGGATTCCTTCGGCGGCGCCCTGTTCGCGGCCGTGGACGACATCGCCGCGCCCTCCGACCGCGTCGTGCAGTTCCGCATGAAGCGGCCCTTCCCGCTCCTGCCGAGCGCGCTCGCCAAGCCGACCTCCTACGTCCCGGTGATCATGCCGGAGCGCCTCGCCGCGACGCCGCCGACGAGTGCCGTGAAGGAGATGGTGGGCAGCGGGCCCTACCGCTTCGTCGCCGAGGAGCGCGTGCCCGGCTCGCTCGCGGTCTACCAGCGCTTCGCCGGGTATCGGCCGCGCGAGGACGGCGAGGCGAGCTTCACGGCCGGACCGCGCATCGCGCATTTCGACCGGGTCGAATGGCGCACCATGCCCGATCCCTCCACGGCCGCGAGCGCCCTGCGGGCCGGCGAGGTCGACTGGATCGAGCAGCCCAACATCGACCTCGTGCCGCAGCTCGCGCGCTCGCGCGGCGTCACGGTCGGCGTGGTCGAGCCCGCCGGCCTCATCGGGCAGATCCGCTTCAACCACCTCCAGCCGCCCTTCGACAACCCGGCGATCTGCCGGGCCTTCCTCGGGGCCGTGGACCAGACCGAGATGATGGACGCGGTGGCCGGCACCGATCCGGCCATCCAGCGCGGGCCCGCCGGCATCTTCACCCCGGGCGGCCCGATGGCCTCCGAGGCCGGGATGGCGGTGCTCACCCGGCCGCGCGACATCGCGCGGAGCAAGCGCGAGCTCGCGGCCGCCGGCTATCGCGGCGAGAAGGTCGTCCTGCTCGCGGGGGCGGACGTGCCGCGCATCAACGCCGTGTGCGAGGTCATGGCGGAGGTCTGCCGCCGCCTCGACGTGAACCTCGACTACGTCGCCACCGATTGGGGGACGGTCAACCAGCGCATCCTCAACCCGAAACCGCTCGATCAGGGCGGCTGGAGCCTGTTCGGCATCTTCTCGGGCGGGCTCGACCAGCTTTCGCCGGCCTACCACCTCGCCACCCGGGGCATCGGGCGGGCCGGCATCCCGAGCTGGCTCACCGATGCGCCCCTCGAGAGCCTCCGAGACGCGTGGTTCGAGGCCCCCGACCTGCCGGCCCAGCAGGCGATCGCCGCCAAGATCCAGGCCCGGGCCCTCGACGTGGGCGCCTACATCCCCTGCGGCCGCTACGTGCAGCCGACCGCCTATCGCAGCAACCTCACCGGCATGCTCACCGGCCTGCCGCTGTTCACCAACCTGCGCCGCGCCGGCTGAGGCGATCGGACCGGATGTGTCCCGGTCCGATCGCCTCCGGGCCTGCACGGCGGGAGCGTCAGCGGGGGGAGGTCCGGGACGGGACGCCGCCGAACGGCGGGGGCGAGACCGCGTGGGTGAGCGTCGCGCCGAGTTCGTAATAGGCCGCCCGCAGGCCCGCGAAGCGCTCGGCGTGGTGCGCGATCGGCGTGATCGGCAGCGCGTCGGGGTCCTCGTCGAGGAGCGCGACGGCCGCCTGCGTGCCGAACACGGTGCCCGCCCCGATGCCGCGGCCGGAATAGCCGAAACAGGCATAGGCGCGGGGGCCGAAGGCGACGATCTTCGGAACGTGGTCGCCCGTCATCGCGATCCGGCCGCGCCACGCATGCGCGAAGGGCAGATCGGCGAGGTCGGGGAACAGGCTCCGGAGCTTGCGCCGGGCCCAGGCCGCGTGGATGGGAGCCCCCGGCCCCTCGCTGTTGCCGATGCCGCCGACGAGGAGGCGGCCCGCTTGGTCGATGCGGAACGAGGACATGACGGGCGCGGTGTCCCAGCACCCCTCGCCGCCCGGCAGGATGCGGGCGCGCGCGGCCTGCGGCATCGGCGCGGTGGCGAACTGGCAGTAGCTCACCGGGATGTAGTCGGGCTTGAACGGCGCCGCGATCCCGAGATGGTAGGCGTTGGTCGCGACCAGCAGGGAGCGGGCCCGCACCGTGCGGCCCCGGCTCGCGAGGAGCCAGGCGTCGTCCCGGCGCGTCAGGCCGGTGACGGGCGAGCGCTCGCAGAGCACCGCCCCCGCGGCGATGGCCGCCCGGGCGAGGCCGCGGCAATAGGCGAGCGGCTGGATCGTGCCGGCGCGCGGATCGAAGAGCGCCCCGTGGAAGCGGGTGGTCCCGGTGCGGCGCGCCGTCTCGGCGGCGTCGAGGAGCTGCAGCGGGGCGCCGAAGCGGTTGCCCTGGCGGTGGCGCTCGCGCAGGTCCGCGAGCCCGGCCGCGGAATGGGCGCAGTGCAGCGTGCCCGCCCGGGTCGCCTCGCAGGCGATGCCCGCGCGCGCGATCAGGGCGAAGACGCGGGCGGGCGCCTCGCCGAGGAGCGCGATCAGGCGGGTGCCGTCGCGCTCGCCCATCCGGGCGAGGACCGCCTCGGGCGGCAGCCACAGGCCGGCATTGACGAGGCCGACATTCCGCCCCGAGCCGCCATGGCCGAAACTCTCCGCCTCGAGGAGGCAGACGGAGGCGCCCCGCCGGCGCGCCTCGAGGGCGGCGGCGCAGCCCGTGAAGCCGCCCCCGATGATCGCCAGATCGACCGTCCGGTCGCGGTCGAGAGCTGGAGCCGTCACGGTCTCCCGGCTGCTGGCGCGCCAGAGGTTGGAGCGGGGCTCAGAGGTCAAACCTCACCCCCTGGGCGAGCGGGAGCTGCGTGGAATAGTTCACCGTGGCGGTCTGGCGGCGCATGTAGCCCTTCCAGGCGTCGGAGCCGGATTCGCGGCCCCCGCCGGTCTCCTTCTCGCCGCCGAAGGCACCGCCGATCTCGGCGCCCGAGGGCCCGATATTGACGTTGGCGATGCCGCAATCCGAGCCCGCCGCCGACAGGAAGGTCTCCGCCTCGCGCAGATCGAGGGTGAAGATGCAGGAGGACAGGCCCTGCGGCACGTCGTTCTGGAGATCGATCGCCTCCTCCAGCGTGTCGTAGCCCATCACGTAGAGGATGGGCGCGAAGGTCTCGATGCGCACCGTCGCGGTCTGGCCCGGCATCAGGACGATCGCCGGGGCCGCGTAGGCGCCCCCGGGCACCCCCTCGGTGACGGCCGCGCCGCCCTGCACGATCCCGCCTTCGGCCCGGGCCGCATCGAGCGCGCGCTGCATGGCGCAGAGGGCGTCCCGGTCGATCAGCGGGCCGACCAGCACGCCCGGCTCGCGCGGATCGCCGACCGTCAGGCTGCGATAGGCCTCGGCGAGGCGGGCGACGAGGGCGTCCTTGATCGAGCGGTGGACGATGAGGCGGCGCAGGCTGGTGCAGCGCTGGCCGGCAGTGCCGACCGCCGAGAACAGGATGGCACGCACCGCCATGTCGAGATCGGCCGAGGGGGCGACGATCATGGCGTTGTTGCCGCCGAGTTCGAGGATCGGCCGGCCCCAGCGGGCCATGACCGCCGGACCGACGCGCGCGCCCATGCGGGTCGATCCCGTCGCCGACAGGATCGGCACGTCGGGCGAGGCGACCAGCGCCTCGCCGATCGCCGCCCCGCCGATGACGAGCTGGCACAGCCCCTCGGGCGCGTCCTTGCCGAAGCGGGCGAGCGCCCGCTGCACGATGCGGTGGGTGGCGAGCGCGGTGAGCGGCGTCTTCTCGGACGGCTTCCAGATCACCGGATCGCCGCAGACCAGCGCGAGGGCCGCGTTCCAGCTCCAGACCGCGACCGGGAAGTTGAAGGCCGAGATGACGCCGCACGGCCCCAGCGGGTGCCACGTCTCGCTCATGCGGTGGCCGGGCCGCTCCGAGGCGATGGTGAGCCCGTGCAGCTGGCGCGACAGGCCGACGGCGAAGTCGCAGATGTCGATCATCTCCTGGACCTCGCCCAGGCCCTCCGAGGTGATCTTGCCGACCTCCAGCGTCACCAGCGCACCGAGCGCGGTCTTGGCGGCGCGCAGCTCCTCGCCGAGCAGGCGCACGAACTCGCCCCGGCGCGGCGCCGGCACCATCCGCCACGCCTTGAACGCCGTCCTGGCGCGGGCGATCACCGCCGGCATGGCCGAAGCGTCCGTCTCGCGCACCTGCGCCAGCTCGGCCCCGTCGATCGGGGAGCGGACGACGAGGTGGCCGCCGGTCAGGTCCTCGGGGGTCAGGCCCGCGGCGGCGAGGACATCCAGGTGACTCATGGAACGCTCCGGGATCGGCCGCGGCTCTCGCCGGCTCGTGTTCGGTGATGGACAGGGTACGCGCGCCCGTGGCCTGCCATAAGCGAAAGATTCTCGCCTGCCCTGGAGGAAAACGCACATGATCGCGCCGCGCCGGTTCCTACCCTCGATCCGCTCGCTGCTGGCGCTCGAAGCGGTCGATCGGCTCGGCGGGGCGAGCGCGGCGGCGCAGGACTTGTCGCTGACCCATTCGGCCGTGAGCCGCCAGCTCAAGGTCCTGGAGGAGCAGATCGGCGTCGCCCTGCTGGTCCGGCAGGGCCGCCATCTCACGCTGACCCCGGCCGGCGCCGATTACGCCCGGGCGGTGCGCGCCTGCCTGCAGGATCTCGCCAGGGCGAGCCTGAAGCTCCGGGCGAGCGGGTCGCAGGACGCCCTGAGCCTCGCGATCCTCCCGGCCTTCGGCACGCACTGGCTCGGCCCGCGGCTCGCCCGCTTCGCCGGGCGGCATCCGGAGGTGGTGGTCCATCTGAGCACGCGCCTCGCCCCCTTCGACTTCGCGCAGGAGAAGTTCGACGCGGCCATCCATTACGGCGCCCGCGACTGGCCGGGCGTCGCGTATCTCGAACTGGCGCAGGAGCGCGTCGTCCCGGCCTGCGCGCCGGGGCTCCTGGCGCAGGCGGCGTCCGATCCGGCGGCGCTGCTGCGCCTGCCGCTCCTGCATCTCGACAGCCGTCCCGGCGCCTGGGAGGAGTGGTTCGAGGCGCAGGGCTGCCGCGCCGACGACCTGCGCGGCATGCTGTTCGACCAGTTCACCACCATGGCCGAGGCCGCCGCGCTCGGTCTCGGCGTCGCGCTCCTGCCGGACTTCCTGGCCGAGAAGGAGATCGCCGCGGGGCGGCTCATCCGGGCCTTCCCGCAGGCCGTGGCGACGCCCGGGCGCTACTACCTGGTCTGGCCGAGCCTGCGCCGGCCGAACACGGCGCTCGACCGCTTCATCGCGTGGCTGCGGGCGTCGCCGTCCTGAGCCGTGAACACGCCCCAGACCGGCCGCTTCGTCCACTCCGTCGCGCTCACCCGGGACCCGTGATCCCGATGCCCGCGGAAGTCCCGGCTCGTCACGATTCGCGGTGATCCTGTTGATTCAGGCGGATTCGCAATTGAATTCCGTCATCCGAGCTGAGCCGGGAGGATTCGGGCTTCGTTCCGGCCCGGAATCCCGCACGCGATAGCTGCGAATCGCTCCGAATTCGTGCGCCGAGGTTGCATCCACCGGCCAATTCCCGGGCAGCATTGCCCTTCTCCGCGGAGTCATGACAGGACTCGTAGCGCTACGAGTCGTGGAGCGGGTGTGTATGGCTGACCCTCTGTCTCAAGCGCGCGTGAAGAAGCTGCGGGAGGCCCGCAAAGCCCTCGGCGAGCGTGAGACGAACGTGTGGGTGCCGGCGCACATCCAGGCTGCGATCGACCGGGCCGTCGAGGCGGGACAATTCCCGAATCGGCGCTTGGCGATCATCCACGCCCTGGAGCAGACCTTCTCGGAGCGGAAAATGTAGAGACGGCGGCAAAGCAAAAAGGCCTCAAGGTGGGGACCTCGAGGCCTTTTGGATCTCATAGGGTGCTGGGGAGCACCTAGAAGACCGGATTAGCACCCTCCTTCTAGCCCCTCCCTCCTGCATCGTCAATGACGCCCGCTCGGGCGAACGGTCCCGCTTTGCCTCCTTCAAGGAGGTAGGATGGAGATGGTTCAGACCGGGAGCCGGCCGCTCACGCGTGCCGCTCTCGCAGGGAGGAGACGCGTCCTCAACGACGGGCGCACGGTGACGCGCAAGGAACTGTCCGCATCCGCCAGGGAGGCCGGCAAGGCACTCGCCCTGCGGCCGTCGCTGCGCCTCGTGCTCTCCGAACTCGTCGCCGTGTGGGGCGAGCAGGAATGGGCGCGCCTGATCGTGTGGCCCTCGAACGAGTACCTGGTCACGCGGACGGGCCTGTCCGAGCGGGCGGTGCGCTACGCCCTGCGCGACCTCGTCGCCATGGAGCTCATCACGCCCAAGGACTCGGCCAACGGCAAGCGCTACGCCGTCCGGGCCCGGAGCGGCGCGATCGTCGACGCCTTCGGGTTCGACCTGACCCCGCTCCATGCCCGGCGCGGGGAATGGGCGAGCGCGATCCGGGCGCGCGCCGAGACGCTCGAACGGCGGCGGCTCGCCTTCGATCTGCTGACCGCCCACCAGCGCGCGGTCGCCGAAGCCTTGCGGGCGCTGGCGGACCGCTACCCGGAGACACCGATCGCCGACCTCGTCGAGGCGCAGGCGGGTCTCGACGCCGCCTCACCCCGGCGCCGCGGTGCCGGCGACCCGGAACGGGTGCTCGCCGCCTGGGCCGAGCTGCGCCAGATGACCGAGGAACGCTTCTACGCAGCCGGGTATGACGGCAGCATTTGCCGCCATAATGAAACAGATCACGACTCTCCCAGGGAGTCTTGGAGCAAGGGCTCGGCGGGGATTGCCGGACCGGACCGCCCCACCGACCATCCACCTGCGGGTGTCGAACCCGCGCTGATCACGCAGGCCTGCCCGGTGGTCCGCGATCTCATGGGCGGGGACCTGCGTGGCGAGCACGACATCCTCAGCGCAGGGCGATTGCTGCGGGCTTCGATCGGCGCGCATCAGAGCGCCTGGGCCGAGGCCTGCACGACGCTGGGACCGGTGCGGGCGGCCCTTCTGGTGCTCATCGTCGCGCAGCTGCACGACGACGACGTCTCCTCGGGCCAGGACCGGATCCACAACCCGGGCGGCTATTTCCGGCGCCTCGTGCGCCTCTCCGCGGAGGGCCGCTATCGTCCGGAGGCCGAGCTTCTGGCGATGCGCCGCCGGCGCCTGACATGACGACCGGCACGCGGGGCGAACCGCGGAGGCCGCCGCATCGGGGACCGACATGGCTGCCGGTTCGGCCGCGAGAACGATGCGGAACCGAGATCCTCAACAGAATCGCTCCCTGCGGTTCCGTCCGGGCAATCGAGCACGCGATTCGTGAGCCGCTGCACCGGGCAAATCCGGGCAGGGCCGAGGAGAAGTCTCGTCTACCGTCACCCAGGAGCAAGAGCGGGCGGAAAATCTTCATCGTGATGACAGGAAATCCGACCGCCCGATGAGCCCGGTGCGGATCTGTGGCATACAATGTGCTGCGGGCTTGCCGTTTCGAGCGCAGGCCGACGGCGTGCGGCCGAGCGGGCCGCAGGGAATACGGGTCATGGGCTATTCCGATCCATCTTATCGCGCGAGAGGCCGCGTCCTGGGCGGACCGCAGGCAGAGGCTGAGCCCCGCACGTCGCCGAAGCTCCCGGAGCCGGCCCAGCGGACGCTCGACGAGATCGCCGACGCCCTGAACGTCACGGCGGCCGTGCTGCACCGGGGCGCGGTGCCGCCCCCGATGGGATGGGACGGGCAGGCGAGCTTGGTCGAGGCCTCGGCTTTGCTGCGGGCCTTCATCCAGATCGATGATCCCGAGACCCGCAAGCGCTGCCTGGCCTTCGTGGAGGCCGAGGCGGCCGGCAGCACGGACAAGGCCCCCCGCGACGGCACCCGGCGCCGCGCCGCCACGCCCGCGCGATCGGGGCGGCGGGGAAACTGATACGGTTTCCCCGAAGGATCTCCGGCGGGGATCGGCAGCCCATCGAATCGGTTGATCCCGCCGCCGGCCTCGTCGGGAGGTCGGAAGCGGGATGACAGGATCGAGCGGTTCTGCGCTGGGGACGGGCACGCGAGGCGCCCGCCCCCGGGATCGAAGCCTCAGCTGAAGGTGAAGCTGTTGGCCGTGAGGTTCGATGCCTGGTTGTTCTGGAGCGTGATCGTGTCGCCCGCGCCATAGGTGATGACCGTATCGGCCCCGACCTGCTGCGTGGCCGCCTGCACCTCCGCGAACGCGGTGAACACGCCTCCATTGAACGCGATCACGTCCGTGCCCGTCACGAAGTCGCGGACCAGATCGTGGCCGTCGCCGCGTCCGAAGGCGAAGACGTCCGCTCCCGCCCCGCCGACGAGTTCGTCGTCGCCGGCATTGCCGAACAGGACGTCGTTGCCATCCTCGCCGTAGAGCGAGTCGATGCCCGCCCCACCCGACAGGAGATCGTCGCCGGCACCCCCGCCCAGGAAGTCGTTGTCCTCCTGGCCGTAGAGGGCGTCGTTGCCGTCCTCGCCGAACAGCACGTCCTGGCCCTCGCCGCCATAGGCGAGGTCGTGACCCGATCCGGCATTGATCCGGTCGTTGCCGGTGTCGCCGAAGATCAGATCCTCGCCGGCATCGCCGAACACCGCATCGTCACCCTCCCCTCCCGAGACGAAGTCGTTGCCGTCCCCGCCCGAGACGTGGTCGTTGCCGCTCTGACCGAAGACCTGGTCGTTGCCGGCATCGCCCGTGACGAAGTCGTCGCCGCTGCCGCCATACACGAGATCGTCGCCGTCCTCGCCGTAGACGCCGTCCCGGCCCTCGTCGCCGAACAGGAGGTCGTTGCCGGCCTCGCCGTGCACCTCGTCGTTGCCGTAGCCGCCCGACGCGAAGTCGTTGCCGGCGCCGGCGCCGATGAAGTCGTCGTCGTCCTGGCCGAACAGCACGTCGTCGCCGAGTTCGCCGAAGATCGTGTCGACGCCGCTGCCGCCCCAGACGGTGTCGTCGCCCAGGCCGCCCAGCAGGCGGTCGTCGCTGGCCTCGCCCGAGATCCGGTCGCTGCCCCCGGCCCCGTCGATGGTGTCGTTCCCGCCGAGCCCGGCGAGATCGCGGCCCGCATCGATGTCGGTGTAGGTGTCGTCTCCCTCCGTGAACATGAACGGGGCGGCGGCCAGGATCGGCAGCTCGGTGCGGACCGGCGGGCGCACGCCGTCATCGACCACGATCGTGACCGAAGCCGCCCCGGGACCGGTCGCCGTGAAGGTCGCCCCGGCGAGCGCGCCGTTGATGGCCTCCGGCGTTCCGGTGAGCTGGATTCCGTTCGCCGGATCGCCGTCCGCGTCGGTCAGGCCGCCGATCGTGCCGCCGGTGCCGATGAGGGTCACGGTCAGGTCGGGGGTGGAGCCGGACACCGTGACGTCCGGCAGCGGCGAGGGGGTGCCGACGACGACGCCGGTCGGTTCATCCGGCACGCCTCCCGTGGACGGACCGGCCCCCGGATCGGCGCCGACGACGACGCGGATCGGATCGGAGGGCGCACCGACATTGCCGGCCGGATCGGTGAGCCGCACGGTGAGATCGTGCGCTCCCTCAGCGAGCGGATCGGTCGGGCTGACCGCGAAGGTGCCGTCCGGCCCGACCGTGGACGAGCCGACGGGCGTGGTGCCGTCGAGCAGCGTCACGGTTGTGCCGGGCTCGCCCGTGCCGGTGATCTCCGGCGTGGAATCGGAGGTCGCTCCGCCCCCGCCGGTGAGGGTCGCGGTCCCGGGCGGCGCCGTGTCGATGGTCAGGCTCAGCGGCGCAGAAGGCGTGCTGGTCCGGCCCACGCCATCGGTGGCCGTGGCGGTGAGGTCGTAGCTGCCGTCGCCCAGCGGCGCGTCCGGCGTGACGGTGAAGGCGCCGCTCGCATCCGCCACCGCCGTACCGATGACCGTGTCGCCATTCCGGATGGTGACCGTGGTGCCGGGCGCGGCCGTGCCCGCGACGCTCGGCGTGTTGTCGTTGGTCGGTCCGCCGGACCCCGACAGGACGGGAGCGGGCGGCGCGCCCGAATTGACCGTCAGGCTGACGCCGGCCGAGGCCGGGCTGGTGTTGCCGACCGCGTCCGTCGCGGTCGCGGTGATGAGGTTCACGCCCTCGGCGAGGGCGGTCCCCGGCGTGAACGACCAGTTGCCCTGGGCATCCGCCTGCACCGCGCCCAGCACCGCCCCGTCATCCAGGATGGTGACGGTGGCACCGGCCTCCGCCGTGCCGGCGAGATCGGGCGTGTTGTCGGGTGTGGTGCCGGACGCCGTGGTGATCACCGGTGCGGCCGGCGCGGTGGTGTCGACCACGACGGCGAGGGCGGCGGAGACCGGCGAACCGTTGCCGGCCGCGTCCCAAGCGGTCGCGGTGAGCGAGGCGCCGCCGTCCGGCAGCGGGATCGTCGGCGTCAGGCTGAAGGCGCCGCTCGCATCCGCCATCGCCGTGCCCAGCACCGTGTCGCCGTTGCTGACCGTGACGGTGGCGCCGGCTTCCGCCGTGCCGGTGATGGTCGGCCTCGCCGATCCGATCACGTCCGGGAGGTCGGCCAGGGTCGGGGCGCCCGGTGCGGCGGTGTCGACCACCAGCGTGGCCGCGGCGGAGGTCGCCACGTTGCCGGCGGCGTCCCGCGCCTGTGCCGTCAGGGTGACCGGCCCATCCGCGAGCGGGGTGGTCAGGGTGACCGCGTAGGTCCCGTCGCTGCCGGCGACCACCGTCCCGACGGCCGCGCTGCCGTTGAGGATCGTCACCGTGCTGCCCGCCTCGGCGGTGCCGGTGACGACCGGCGTGGTGTCGTTCGTCGCGGCCGGCACGGTAAGGGTCGGCACGCCCGGAAGGGCCGTGTCGACGACGAGCGTGACGGGGGCGGAGACCGGCGAGAGGTTGCCGGCGGCGTCCTGCGCCTGGGCCGTGAGCGTCGCGGCGCCGTCCCCGAGCGGAGACGCGGGCGTGAAGACGAAGCTGCCGGTGACGTCCGCCACGACGGAGCCGAGCACCGCCTCGCCGTTGCGGATCGTGACGGTGGTGCCGGCCTCGGCAGTGCCGGTGATGGCCGGCGTCGCGTCGTTGGTGGGGCTCGGGAAGGCCGTGAGCGTCGGCACAAGCGGATCGATGGTGTCGACCAGCACGGCCAGCGGCGCGGCCGGGGAGACCGTGCCGCCGGGGCTCGTGGCCGTCACCGTGAGGGCGTTGCTGCCCTCGGCGAGCGGCGTGGTGAGTTCGATCGAGAAGGCGCCGCTCGGACCGGCGACCCCGCTGCCGACGATGGTCGCGCCGTTGGCGATGGTGATCGTGTCGTTCGCCCCCGCCGTGCCGGTGATGACCGGCGTGGTGTCGCTCGTCGGCGGCACGTAGGCGAGGCTGGGGGCCCCGGGCACGCTCGTGTCGATGGTGAGCGAGACGGCACTCGAGACGGGCGAGAGGTTGCCGGCCGGGTCCCGCGCGGTCGCCGTCAGCTGGAGGGCGCCGTCCGGCAGCGGAACCGTGGGGGTGATGGCGAAGGCGCCGGTGCCGTCCGCGACCGCGCTGCCGAGCACCGCGGTGCCGTTGAGGAGGGTGACGGTGGCGCCGGCCTCCGCCGTGCCGGTCACGGTGGGCGTGCTGTCGGCGGTCGTGCCGGGCGGATCGAGGACCGGGGCGCCGGGAGCGGCGGTGTCGATCGTCAGCGCGAGCGCCGTGGAGGCGCCCGAGACGTTGCCGGCGGCATCCGTGGCGGTCGCGGTCAGGTTCAGGGTGCCGTCCGGAAGGGCGGTGGACGGCGTGAAGACGAAGGTGCCGCCGGCATCGGCCACGGCGGTGCCCAGCACCGTCTCGCCGTTGCGGATCGTGACGGTGGTGCCGGCATCCGCCGTGCCGGTGATCACCGGCGTGGTGTCGTTGGTGGCCCCGAGCGGCGCCAGGACCGGCACGGTCGGCACCGCCGTGTCGATGGTGAGCGCGACGGCGGCGGCCGGCGAGACGTTGCCGGCGGCATCCGTGGCGGTCGCGGTCAGGTTCAGCGTGCCGGTCGGCAGCGCCGCCGCGGGCGTGAGCGAGAAGCGGCCATCCGGCGCGGCGATCGTGGTGCCGAGAACGGTCGCGCCGTCGAGCAGGGTGACGGTGGCCCCGGCTTCCGCCGTGCCGGTGATGGTCGGCGTGGTGTCGTTGGTCGGAGCCAGCGGCGTGATCGTCGGCGCTGTCGGGGCCGCCGTGTCGATGGTGAGCGCCACAACTGCCGAGGCCGGCGAGACGTTGCCGGCGGCGTCCGTGGCGGTCGCGGTCAGGCTCAGGAGGCCGGCCGGGAGGTCGGTGGTCGGCGTGAAGGCGAAGGCGCCGCCGGCATCGGCCACGGCGGTGCCGAGCACCGTCTCGCCGTTGCGGATCGTGACGGTGGTGCCGGCATCCGCCGTGCCGGTGATCACCGGCGTGGTGTCGTTGGTGACTCCGAGCGGCGCCAGGATCGGAGCGCCGGGCGCGGTGAGGTCGAGCGTCAGCGCGAGCGCCGCCGAGACCGGCGAGGTGTTGCCGAGCGCGTCCGTGGCGGTGGCCGTCAGGCTGTAGCTGCCCTGGCCCAGGGCGGTGGTCGGCGTGACGCTGAAGCGCCCGTCCGATCCCGCGATCGCCGTGCCGAGCACGGCGGTGCCGTCATAGACGGTCACCGTGCTGCCGGCCTCGGCCTGCCCCGACAGGGTCGGCGTGGTGTCGTTGGTGAGGCCGCCGCCGGCCGTGAAGACCGGGGCCCCCGGGGCGGTGGCGTCGATCTGAAGGCCGACCGCCGCCGAAGGAGCGCTGGTGTTGCCGCTCGCATCGGCGGCCTGGGCGGTCAGGTTGTAGGTCCCGTCCGCCAGCGGGGCCGCCGGGGTGAAGCTGAAGGTCCCGTCGGCGCCCGCCGTCGTGGTGCCGAGCTGCGCGGAGCCGTTGTAGATCGTGACCGTGCTGCCGATCTCCGCCGTGCCCGTCAGCGTCGGCGTGTTGTCCGTGGTGGCACCCGTGCCCGCGCTGAGCGTCGGCGCGAGCGGGGCCGTGGTGTCCGTTGTGACGACGTCGTCGATCGCGAAGCCGACGCCGAGATTCACGGCGAGGAGATCGCCCGAGAAGATCCGGACCTCGGTGAGGTTCTGCCAGTTGCTGCCGGAGAAGCCGATCTGCTGGTCGCCGATCGTGAGCAGGCTGTCGACCGTCCGCGTGGCCACGGGCGTGCCGTTCCGGTAGCCGACGAAGGTGGCGCCGCTCAGGACGGCGATGTCCCGGTTGACCGTCAGGCGTTCCAGGTTGAAGGCGGTGCCCGAGACCTGCGAGATCGAGAGATATCCGGTGGTGGAGCTCAATCCGGAGCTCACGCCGAGGGCGGCGTCGCTGAGCAGCTCCCGCTCGACGCGCAGCGTGCCGGCGGCGGCACCCGCATCGTCGCGCAATGCGTAGACGTAGCCACCGATCGTCAGCGGATTGCCCGTAGCGCCAAGCGAATCGTCAAATGTCTGCGTAGCCATCAGCGCGCCTTTGTCCAGAATTTGAAGGCTCCGACCACGGAGCGGGAACGGTGCTGCTGCGTCGCGTTAGGACTTTTCTCACGAATATCCTGATGAGCGACTACAAACGTTGCCGGATGTTTTGGCGCACGGCTTGTCCGTTCGGTAGAAGCCAGGATGGAAAGGTCTTTTCCACGATCGATGCGGAACCATTCCGCGTCGGGCGACCGCGATGATCCTTCACCGGCAGAACCGTCCCGGGCGGCGGGCGCGGGCATCCGCCGCCGGCCGGAACCGCCCGCCGCCCGCACGCGCGGTGATGGAAGCAATGACGATGAGGGGCCCGGACCTGATGCGCAGGCGGTGCCCGTCGGCCCCGCGGTTCGGCGTGGCCCTCGCGGAGGGGCAGGCGCTGCGGCCGCATCGGCAGGTGTCATACGGTTTCCGGATGATCGCTTCGCGATGCGGAAACCGGCCTCGCTCAGGCGCCGCGCGGGCTCGTGATCCGGTTTCCGAAAGTGATCGTCCGGAAACCGTATCAGTCGGCAGGTGTCAGCCGGATCGTCGCTCGGCCTCATTCGCCGAAATGGTCACCGGTTCGGCGGCGACGATGATGCGACGACAAGGACCTCGGCGGAATCGCGCTGCGGAGTTCTGCTTGGGCGGCTCTGCTTGGGCGGCTCTGCTTGGGCGGCTCTGCTTGGGCGGCTCTGCTTGGGCGGCGCGGTCAGACGCGGGCACGCGATCGCGGTTTCAGCGCGATCGGATCGAGGCTGCCCTCCTCCGCGACCCAGCGCGCGAGGCTCGGGCCCTCGGAGAAGACCGTGCTCAGGCGCTGCGTGAGGAAATCGATGAAGTGCCGCACCTTCGTCGGCACGAGGCGGGAGGTCGTGACGATGTAGACGTCCATCGGCGGGACGAGCCAGTCGGTCAGCACCGGCTCCAGGCGGCCCCGGTGGAGATCGCGCTCGACGTCGATCACGCTCAGCGCGGCGATGCCGCGCCCGGTGATGGCGAGGCGCCGCGCGATGCTGAGGCTGTTGCAGGAGAAGCGGCCGCCCACGACCGCCGAGACGGTCTCGCCGCCGCGGCTGAACCGCCACGTCGCGCTCGCCGCCGGGACCGGCAGGAGAACCTCGTGCTCGCCCAGGTCGGCCGGGTGCTCGGGCCGGCCCTGCGCCAGCAGGTAGGCCGGCGCGGCGAAGAGCCCGATCTCGATCGAGCCGATCTTGCGCACGATCAGCGAGGCCTCCCGCGGCAATTCGGTGCAGATGGCAAGGTCGTAATCCTCGCGCACCAGATCGATCTGCGAGGTTCGCAAGTCCAAGTGAACATGGAGGTGCTCGTGCCGCTCGGTGAAGGCGGACACGATGTCCGGCAGGTGCTGCACCGCCCAGAAATCCGTGGGCGCCGCCACCTTCAGCAAGCCGCTCGGCCCTCGCGCCTGCGCGACCAGTTCATCGAAGCTGCGCTGGGCCTCCTCCACCACGCGCGTCGCCTCGGCGAGATAGGCCTCGCCATAGGCCGTGAGCGCGAGCTTGCGGGTGGTCCGGTCGAGGAGCCGCAGCCCCACCGCGGCTTCGAACTGCGTGATGCGGCGCGAGAGCGAGGAGACCGGCATGTCGAGGGCGGCCGCGGCCTGGCTGAAACTCTTCCGCTTGGCCACTTCGACGAAGAGAGCCATGTCGCGCAAAACCTGGGTATGCGGCATCGAGCGGCTGTTCTCTCGCGGACATATCCTCAGGGGGAGTACCTTGCCGGGCTCGGTTTAACAACCTGAGGTAGAGACACCGCCATACGTCCCCGGCATTTTCCACATCGGAGTGGTTTTTCGGCACGCTTTATGGTGAATGTTCGGTAGATTTTATTGAGTTCGTGCAGTCCTTCCCGGTCTCGCAGCCGTCACAAAAGCATCGCCAGCGCTACGATCGCGGCATGAGCATCGACCCCTTCCGATGCGTGCGCGCGGTGGAAATCCGGAGACGCGGCGGACCGATCGATGACGATCGTGGCCACCCGCAAGGGCATCAACTGCGTTTCGCGGAAAACAGCTTTCCGAAATGCACGTTTGCCGGACCAGCGGCAGGGGCGTTGTCTTGCAACACACGCAGATGCTTGGCTGAGGCTCGTATGGTGCTGTTCTATGCCTTTGCCGCTTGGCTCGGCGGCCTCCTGACAGCGGTCGGCCTGTGGGAGCCGGCCGGTCCCTTGATCGCGCTCGCGGCCGCGCCGTTCGGGGCAAGCGGACTTACGGTTGTGGCTGCCCTGTGGGTCTATTGCCGTCGCGCGCCCGGGCGTCCGACCCACCCGGAGCCGGCCGCGCCGCCGGTCGGGCAGCATCTCGTCCGGGATCCGCAGCTGTGCCGGACGCGGGCAACCGCATCATGACTCACGCCCCGCCGCGGGGCGAGGCGTTCCGATCGATTCCATTCGGGCATCGCACTGCCGAAACCGGACGACCGGTTCACGCGCCCGCATCCGGGGCGGCCTCGGCGTCAAGGCCGGAGCGGGAGAGCCCCGGACCCGATCCATCAACTTGCATGGAAATCCGGACCGGATGTCGGTCATCAATTGGTAGTACCAATTTACGATTGCCGGCAACGATATCGCACCATGTATGATTGTGTCATGGCAGGGTGAGGGGAGACGCCGGTGCCGGGCTCGTATCGCACAACCTATGCAGAAGCGGGTCCGCTTGGCGAGCTGGAGCTCTCGGAAGCCCTCGGCACCTGGGACTGGGACATTCCGGCCAACCGTCTCTACACCGATGATGTCCTGGCGCATCTGTTCGGCCTCGACCCGGAACAGGCCAGGACCGGCCTGCCGTTCGAGGATTACGCCGCCGGCATCCACCCGCACGACCGCGAGCGGGTCGCCACGACCATCGGCGATGCCGCGAGGCGCGCCGGCCCGTACGTGGCACGGTACCGCACATGCCCGCGGCAGCGCGGCGTGTGCTGGGTGCTGGCTCGCGGCCGGTTCTACCTCGACAGGTCCGGCCGTCCCTCGCGCAGCCGCGGCGTGATCATGGAGATCACCGAGCGCAAGTGGGAGGACGATGGCGATGCCGGCCCGGTCACCCCGCCCCATCACCCGCTCGAACGCGCCGCCGACCTGTTCCTGTCGGCCCGCGAGGCGATCGCCGAGACGAGACGCCCCTTCCTGCTCAAGCTCGCCGACATGCTGCTCTTGGAACTCGGCCGGGATCTGAGCAAGCTCGTGGCAGAGCGGCGCCAGCATCTCAACTGATCCGGCGAGGGCCCCAGTCGCTTCGGCTGGCCCGGGTCACCGGAGCCGCGGCGGCGCGCGCCGATGCCGGCCCGGCTGCCCGGTGGCCGGGAACATCGCTCCGTGCTTATCGAGCGGGTCTGATACGGTTTCCGGAAGATCACTTTCGGAAACCGTATCACGAGCCCGCGCGGCGCCTGAGCGAGGCCGGTTTCCGCATCGCGAAGCGATCATCCGGAAACCGTATGACCGCCGGCATTGCGAAGCGACGATCGGACGCCGCAGCATCCGGGCGTGCTGCTCGATCGGCACAACACCCGTGGCAAGCGCCCCGCTCCCATGCCGAAATAGCGCGAGGCGCCCTCCGGCCAGCGCAGGCGGCATGCACGCCGGATCGCTGCTCCCGGGCGCCGGAGCAGTGGATCATCGCCCGGGCGTGCGGCGAGGGCCGCGATGCCGGCCACCGCGGCATGAAGGGCGGTGCGGGTTCCATCATCCGCGGACTGAGCGGCTCGCGGCTTCAGATCCGCGCCCCGTGATCCGCCGGGACACGGCGATGCACGGAATCCAAGCCCGCCGAGAGCGCCTCCCGCCGCAGAGGTGACCGGTCCGGAAGGGGCGAAGCCGATCGGGAACCGCGAAGGCCGCCTCCGGCACGACGAGCGCCGGGCCCGCACGGCGGCTGCGACGCCGCCCGGCGGGGTGTCCGTCATGCGGCAATATACAACTTGTGAACGTATGAATTGTAATCACTGGTTGTTACGCCGTGCCGTTCGGGCGATCGATGAGGGCGCAACCTCCGGCATTCCCGCATCCGGACCCGCTATTTCACACACGTTCCCCCACATCGAAGCATGTCTCAAACACAATCTCAGTAATAAAAAATCATCCGGGAGCTCCCACCCGGACGGTGAGCTTCGGGGAGGCCGAGATCGCGCAGCACGGCTCCCGGACCGTGTCCGCCGGGACGGTGCGGGCTGGCCTCAGGGCCGTTCCATCGCGGCGCCGGCACGGCGCAGGGTGGCGTCGAACGGGTTGAGGTGCGCCGCGATTCCGGCGGCCTCGCGCATCAGCATGCCGGCGATCGCGGTGCTGCGCTCGCCGGTGAGGCGGTCGACGGTGCTGCCGACGCTGAGCGCCGCCACGGCGGTTCCGTCCGGGCCGAGGATCGGCACGCCGAGCCCGGCCATGCCGGGGATCAGGCCGGAGGAGGCCGCGCAGTAGCCGAGATCCCGCGTCCGCGTGATCTCGGTGCGCAGATAGGCCTCGTCGAGGCTCGTCGCCTCGCGGATCCGGGGCAGGTTGTAGCGGATCACCGCCTCCTGCTCCTCCTCCGAGAGATGCGCGAGGATCGCCATCGCGCCCTGCCCGAGGCCGAGCATCACCGTGCCGCCGATGTCGCCGGTGAAGGAGCGGATCGGCAGCGGCCCGGCGGTGCGCTCGATGCAGACCGCGTCGTAGCCGCTGCGCACGAGAAGGAAGATCGTCTCGCCGAGCGCCCCCGTCAGCCGCAGGAGGGCGGGACGGGCGAGGTCGCGCAGGCCGAGCGGGTTGCCGGCCTGCGCGGCGAGGCGGAACAGCCCGAGGCCGAGCCGGTAGGTCTTGGCCGCCGCATCGAGATCGACCAGCCCCTCGGCCACCAGGGCCCGCAGCAGGCGCAGGGCCGTCGGGGCCGGAAGACCCGAGGCCTCGGCGAGCGCGCTCAGGCGCGCGCCGCCCGCCCCCGCCGCCCCGAGATGACGCAGCAGGCCCGCGATGCGCGCCGGTGCCGATCTCTCCGCTGTTTTCGCTCCGTCCGCGCCCGGCATGCCGTTCGACATCGCTCTTTTCACTGAATGAAAAAACGAGCTCAAAAACCTTCGCTCATTGAAATTGGTGTTGCTCGAAACACGGCGTCGATCAATCCTTCGCCCCGCATTGGCGGGGAGCGTTCACCCATGCGGCGGTTGCGGAAGGATCGGGGCAGCGATGCTTGAGACGGCCGGACGCGTCGCCATGGTGTCGGGGGCCGCGCGGGGCATCGGGCGGGCGGTGGCCGAGCGGCTGGCCGGCGCCGGCTACCGGATCAGCGCGGGACTGCGCGATCCGCGGCGGCTTCCCGCGGGGACGGACTGGCTCGCCTGCCGCTACGAGGCGCAGGATCCGGGCAGCGCCGAGGCCTGGGTGGCCGAGACGGTGGGGCGTCTCGGCCGGGTGGACGTGCTGGTGAACGCCGCCGGCATCAACCCGAAGGCGAACTTCCTCGATCCGGACGAGACCGCCCTCGATGCCCTCTGGGCGGTGAACGCCAAGGCGCCGATGCGGGTGATCCGGGCCGCGTGGCCCCATCTCGCCGCCTGCGGCGAGGGGCGCATCGTCAATCTCGCCTCCCTGTCGGGCAAGCGGGTGCGCAACGACAATACCGGCTACGCCATGACGAAGTCCGCCCTCGTCGCTCTCACCCACGCGGTGCGGCGCGAGGGCTGGGACCACGGCATCCGGGCCACCGCCCTCTGCCCGGGCTTCGTCGACACCGACATGACCGCCCACGTCACCAAGCAGCCCCGGCAACTGATGTCCCGGCCGGAGGACCTCGCGGCCGTGGTCGAGACCCTGGTGCGCCTGCCCAACACGGCGAGCGTGGCCGAGCTGCTGCTCAATTGCCGGCACGAGGACATGCTGTGACCGGCCTCTTCCGTCGCCTGACACCCCGCGCCGGTGCGCCGATCCCCTTCACCATCGACGGTGCCCCGGCGGAGGCGCGGCCGGGCGACCTGCTGATCGGGGCGATCCTGCTGCACCGCACGGCCCTGCGCCGGTTCGAGTTCGGCCCCGGCGCCCGGGCGGGCTTCTGCCTGATGGGCGCCTGCCAGGATTGCTGGGTCCGTCTCGCGGATGGGCGCCGCCTGCGGGCCTGCACCACCCTGGTCGAGCCCGGCATGGCCGTGATCACGGGAGAGGCCGGTGGCTGAGCCCGTCATCGCCATCCTCGGGGCCGGTCCCGCCGGCTTGCGGGCCGCGCAGGCCCTCGCCGAGGCCGGGCTGCGCCCGCTCCTGATCGACGAGGGCGCGCGGGCGGGCGGCCAGATCTACCGCCAGCCGCCCCCGGGCGCCGAGCGGCCCGCCGCCGACCTCTACGGCTTCGAGGCCGGGCGGGCGCGGGCGCTGCACGGCCTCGCCGCCGCGCTGGCGCCGCGGGTCGATTACCGCGCGGGCACCCTGGTGTGGGGAATCGCGCCGCTCGACGGCGGCGGATTCGCCCTCGACTGCCTCGGCCCGGAGGGACAGGCTCGTCTCGGCGTCGACCGCCTGATCCTCGCCACCGGCGCGATGGACCGGGTGCTGCCCTTCCCGGGCTGGACCCTGCCGGGCGTGTTCACCCTCGGGGCGGCGCAGATCGCCCTGAAGGCGCAGGGCATGGCGATCGGGAGCCGCGTCGCCCTGGTCGGCGCCGGGCCGCTCCTGCCCCTCCTCGCCCATCAATACGCCAAGGCCGGCATCCGCCTCGCCGCCGTGCTCGACGTCACCCCGCTCGCGGCGAAGCTCGCCGCGGCGCCGGGCCTCGCCGCCATCCCGGCCACCCTCGCCAAGGGCCTCTGGTACACGCTGCGGGGCCTCCTGCGCGGCACGCCCGTGCGCGGCGGCGTCCGGGACCTGGCCGTCGAGGGCGCGGGCCGGGTCGAAGCGATCGCGTGGCGGGATGCGCGGGGCCGCCGGCACCGGGTGGCGTGCGACGCGGTCGCGGCCTCGTTCGGCCTGCGCAGCGAGGCGCAGGCCGCCGATCTCGCCGGCTGCCGCTTCGTGTTCGATGCCGTGACGCGGCAATGGCAGCCCGAGCGCACGCCCGAGGGGCGCTCCTCGCACCCGCGCGTCTACCTCGCGGGCGACGGCAGCGGCATCGGCGGGGCCGACATGGCCGAACTCCTGGGCGAGCGGGCCGCGCGGGCTTTGCTCGCCGATCTCGGCCATCCGCGCGATGCGGCGCGCGAGGCGCGGCTCGACCGCGGCCTCGCCCGGCAGATCCGCTTCCGGGCCGCCCTCGAAGCCGCCTATCCCTATCCCCACCACCTCGTCGCCCGGATCCGCGACGACGAGATCGTCTGCCGCTGCGAGGGCATCACCGCCGGGGCGCTGCGATCGGCCGCCCGGGACCGCGACGCCCGCGAGGTGAACCGCCTCAAGGCCCTGACCCGGATCGGGATGGGGCGCTGCCAGGGCCGCGTCTGCGGCCACGCCGCCGCCGAGATCCTGGCCCGCGCCCTCGATCTGCCGGTCGATCGCGTCGGACGCCTGCGCGGACAGGCGCCGATCAAGCCGATCCCCCTGCGGGAGCCGGCGTGATGGAGCGGCCCGCGGTCGAGACTCTCAAGGTCGATGTGGCGATCATCGGCGGCGGGACCGCGGCCTGCGCCGCCGCCGTCGCCCTGCGGGAGGCCGGTCTCACGGTCGCCGTACTGGAGAAGCGCCTGTGCGGCGCGGGGGCGAGCGGGGTCAATTTCGGCGGCGTCCGCCAGCAGGGCCGCGACCTCGCGGAGCTGCCCCTCTCCCGCCGCGCCCGCGCCCTCTGGGACGGCCTCGACGCCAAGCTCGGCGAGGCCGTCGAGTTCGAGGCCACCGGCCACATCAAGCTCGCCCGGTCCGAGGCGGACATGGCGGTGCTGGAGGCCTATGCCCGGGACGCCGCCGCGCACGGGCTCGACCTCCAGCTCCTCGGGCCGAACGCCCTGCGGGCCGAGATGCCGTGGCTCGGCCCGGCGGTCGTCGGCGCCTCGCTCTCCCCGACGGACGGGCAGGCCAATCCGCGCGTCGTCGGGCCGGCCTATGCGCGCCTCGCCCGCCGCCGCGGCGCGCAGGTGCGCGAGCACGCCCCCGTGCGCCACGCCCTCCACGACGGCGCAGGCTTCGCCGTCGAGGCCGAGGGCGTCGCGGTGCGCAGCCGCATCCTCGTCAACGCGGCCGGCGCCTTCGCCGGCACGGTGGCCGGCTGGTTCGGCGAGGCCGCGCCGGTGGCGCCGCTCGCCCCCAACATGGTGGTGACCGAGCCCCTGCCCATCCTGGTGACCCGCTCGATCGGGGTCGTGGGCGGCGACGTCTACCTGCGCCAGACCCGGCGCGGCAACGTCGTCCTCGGCGGCGGGCGCGGCACCGCGGATGTCGCCGACGGGCTTGCCCGCCCGGTGGCCGCGACCTCGCTCGGCGCCATGGGCCGCACGCTCACCCTGGTCCCCGACCTCGCCCACGCCCAGGTCATCCGCACCTGGAGCGGCCTCGACGGCGAGATGCCGGACCACATCCCGGTCATCGGCCCCTCCGCCACCACCCCTGGCCTGCTTCATGCCTTCGGCTTCTCCGGCCACGGTTTCCAGCTCGGCCCGGTCGTCGGCGAGATTCTGGCCGAGCTGGCGACGCAAGGCCGCTCCGCCTCGCCCCTCCACCCGTTCCGCATCGAGCGCTTCGCCGGATGGCAGGGCGGTCCGCCCCGGTCGGAGGGCGAGATCGAGCACTGACCGGCGACGCGACACGCCGCCACGCAACCAGGGGATCACCACGATGAGACGTCTCTTCTTCGCCGCGGCGGCCCTCACCCTCCTCGCGGCCCCGGCATCGGCCAAGACGCTCACCATCGGCATGGCCGCCGCCGACGTGAGCCAGCTCGATCCCTTCCGCGCCACCACCACCCAGGACAAGCCGGTCGTCTCCTGGATCTTCAACGGCCTCGTGCGCTTCAAGCCGGGCTCGACCAGCCTCGAGACCCTGGAGCCGGACCTCGCCGAGAGCTGGACCCGCTCGGAGGACGGCCGCACCTGGACCTTCGCCCTGCGCAAGGGGGTGACGTTTCACGGCGGCTACGGCGAGATGACCGCCGACGACGTGGTGTTCTCGCTCAAGCGCGCCGCCGACCCGAAGACCTCGTCCTTCTCCACCGACTACGCGGCCTTCGACACGGTCGAGGCGCTCGATCCCCACACGGTGCGGATCACCCTCAAGCACCCGGTGCCCTCGCTGCTCGGCCTCGTGGCGAACTACCACGGCGGCAACGTGCTGAGCCGCAAGGCGGTCGAGGCGCTCGGCAACGACTTCCGGCTGAAGCCGGTCGGCACCGGGCCCTTCGCCTTCGCCGAGTACAAGCCGAACGAGAGCGTGCGGCTCACCGCCAACCCGGATTACTTCCGCGGCAAGCCGAAGCTCGACGGCGTCCTCTACCGGCTGATCCCGGCCGACGCCGCCCGCGACCTCGCCTTCACCTCGGGCGAGCTCGACATCGTCTACGGCCGCCAGGACCAGCGCTGGGCCGAGCGCTTCGGCCGCGAGCCCGACGTCTCGGTCGACATCGTGCGCCCGGCGGAGCTGGCGCTCCTGCACCTGAACCTGACCCACAAGCCGCTCGACGACGTGCGCGTGCGCCGGGCCGTCGCCCACGCGATCAGCCAGGCGCAGATCGTGCAGTTCAAGGGCCCGACCGTCACCGAGCCGGCGGTCTCGATCATCCCCAAGGGCTATCTCGGCACCGACGAGAAGGCGCCGCTCCCCGCCTACGATCCCGCCAAGGCCAAGGCCCTGCTGGCGGAGGCGGGCTATCCGAACGGCATCACCATCACGGCGATCCAGACCAGCCTGCCCACCATGCTGACCGCGATGCAGATCGTGCAGGGCCAGCTCAAGAAGGCCGGGATCGAGCTGAAGCTCGACGTCGTCGACCACCAGACCTTCCACGCCCAGATCCGCAAGGACCTCTCGGACGCGGTCTACTACGCCGCCGCCCGCTTTCCCGTCGCCGACACCTACCTGACGCAGTTCTTCGATTCGGCCTCGACGGTGGGCAAGCCCGGCGCGGTGACGAACTTCTCCCACTGCAACGCCGCCGACGCGGAGATCACCAAGGCCCGCACGGAGGCGGATCCGGAGGCGCAGAAGGCGCTCTGGAAGCAGGCCCAGGCCAAGATCATCGATCAGGTCTGCGCGGTCCCGCTCTCCGAGGGCCTCCAGGTCTGGGCCCACAAGAAGACGGTCGATTACGGCTACGATTTCAAGGGCGCGATCCATCTCGGCCCGGTGATCACGGAAGCGACCGACAAGAAGTGACGCGCATCGCTCGTCTCCGGGAAAGACGCAAGGGCAGCAGCGTCTTGTGGCGGCATCCGAAGGTCGTGGTTCACGCGTGCGGATTCCCTCTCCCTCACGGGAGAGGGTTTCCCCCGCGCCTTAACGGATGCCCGGAAATCCCTGCCGGAGAAACAGAATCCGGTGCCGGAGCCCGCATCGCGGAGGGATCGGGGGATCGCACCGTCCCGCCGCCCGCACGACGCCACCCTGGACCGTCGCGTCTCCACGCGAGATCCTCCATTCCGAGCCCCTCTCCCATCCGGGAGAAGGGAACGAGGCCCGCCCCAACCCCGGCACGCCGATGATCCCGTTCATCCTCAAGCGCTTCCTGCTCGCGGTGCCGACGCTCGCGGCGGTGCTGACCGTGGTGTTCGTGCTCGTGCGGGTGGTGCCGGGAGACCCCACCATCGTGATCCTGGGCGATCAGGCGAGCGAGGCGGCCCGGGCCGACCTGCGGGCAAAGCTCGGCCTCGATCAGCCGATCCTCGCGCAGTACCTCGCCTTCATGAGGCAGGTCGCCACCGGCGATATCGGCCGCTCCCTCACCACCAACCGGCCGGTGCTGGAGGACGTCGCCCACGTCCTGCCCTACACGATCGAACTGACGCTGGCCGCCGTCGCGATCGGCGTCGGGGTCGGCGTGCCGCTCGGCGTGGTGGCGGCGCGGCGGCGGGACGGGCTCGCCGACTGGATCGCCCGCATCGTGTCCCTCGCCGGGGTCTCGTTCCCGGCCTTCGTCTCCGGCATCCTCCTGCTCATCGTCTTCGCGGTGCAGCTGCGCTGGTTTCCGGTGATCTCGACCCCGCGCACCGGCGGCCTGCTCGACCGGCTCGGCGCGCTGGTGCTGCCGGCGCTCAATCTCGGGCTCCTGATGGTCGCCACCATCACCCGGGTGACGCGCTCGGGCATGCTGAAGGCGCTCGGCGAGGATTACGTGCGCACCGCGCGGGCCAAGGGCATGCCGGGGCGGGTCGTGGTCTGGCGCCATGCCCTGCGCAACGTGCTGGTCCCGGTCGTCACGGTGGTCGGGCTCTATCTCGGCGTGCTGATCGGCAACGCGGTCCTCACCGAGATTGTCTTCAACCGCCCGGGTCTCGGCAAGCTGATCGTCACGGCCCTGACCCAGCGCGACTACAGCCTGCTCCAGGGCCTGATGGTGGTCTCCGCCTTCGCCATCGTGGTCGCCAACGTGCTCACCGACATCACCTACGGCCTCGTCGATCCGCGGGTCTCGGCTCCATGAGCGCCCCCATGAGCGCCGCCTCCGCCTCCGCCGCCCCGAGCGCGTGGCGCCGGGCCACCCGCTCGCCGGGCCTCGTCATCGGCCTCGTCACGGCGCTCGCCGCGGTGGCCCTCGCCCTGCTGGCGCCGTGGATCGCCCCCTTCGATCCCAACGAGCAGGACCCGCTCGCGGCCCTGGCGCCGCCCTCCGCCGAGCACTGGTTCGGCACCGACTTCTTCGGCCGGGACGTGCTGTCGCGGGTGATCTGGGGGGCGCGGATCTCGCTCTCGGTGGGCTTCCTCGCCACCGCCGCCGGGGTGGTGCTCGGCGCGGTGATCGGGATCGCCGCGGGCTATTTCGGCGGCTGGACCGACCGGCTCATCACCGCCGCCACCGACGTGCTCCTGAGCTTCCCGCAGCTCATCATGGGCCTGATGCTGGTGGCGGTGCTGGGCCCGAGCCTCGGCAACCTGATCCTCGCCATCGCGGTCACGGCGGTGCCGGCCTTCATCCGCATCGCCCGCGGCTCGACCCTCGCCATGCGCCAGCGCGACTTCGTCGATGCCTGCCGGGCGCTGGGCTATTCGGACCTGCGGATCATGTTCGGCCACATCCTGCCGAACATCCTCGACGAGGTGGTGGTGCTCGCCTCGCTCTGGCTCGCCACCGCGATCCGCACCGAATCCACCCTCGCCTTCATCGGCCTCGGGGTGCCGCCGCCCACCGCCACCTGGGGCAGCATCGTGCGGGAGGGTTTCGACAACCTCCTCGATGCGCCCTGGCTCTCGATCTTCCCCAGCCTCGCGATCCTCGCCGTGATGGTGGGCCTCAACCTCGTCGGCGACGGCCTGCGCGACGCCACCGACCCGCGGGGGGCGCCATGACCGCGACGACGACGCGGGCCCGGACGACGAGCGGGGGCACGGCCGCCCCGGCCGGGGCCGAACTCCTGCGGGTGGAGGGGCTCACCACCCAGATCCGCGTCGGCGGCACGTGGCACGACGCGGTGCGGGAGGTCTCCTTCGCGGTCCGCGGGGCCGAGACCCTCGCCCTCGTCGGCGAATCGGGCTGCGGCAAGAGCCTCACCGCCCTCTCGGTGATGGGCCTCCTCGCCCCGAAGGTCGGGCGCGTCGCCGCCGGGCGCATCGTGGTCGACGGTACCGACATGCTCGCCGCCTCGGAGCGCGAGCGGGAGGCGATGCGGGGCGACCGGCTCGCGATGATCTTCCAGGAGCCGATGACCTCGCTCAACCCGGTCCTGACCATCGGCTTCCAGATCGCCGAGGCCCTACGGCGCCACCGCGGCCTGTCGCGGGCGGCGGCCCGGGAGCGGGCGATCGCCCTCCTCGACCGGGTGCGCGTGCCCTCGGCGGCGGAGCGCATCGATGCCTATCCGCACCAGTTCTCCGGCGGCATGCGCCAGCGGGTGATGATCGCGATGGCGCTCGCCTGCGGCCCGCGGGTGCTCATCGCGGACGAGCCCACCACCGCCCTCGACGTCACCATCCAGGCGCAGGTCCTGGCGCTGCTGGCCGACATCCAGCGGCGGGAGGCGTTGGCGGTGCTGCTCATCACCCACAATCTCGGCGTCGTCGCCTCGGTGGCCGACCGGGTGATGGTGATGTATGGCGGCGACGTCGTGGAGAGCGCGCCCGTGCGCGCGTTCTTCGCCCGCCCCACCCACCCCTACGCGGAGGGGCTCCTCCGGGCGATGCCCCGGGTCGACCGGGTGCAGGACCTCGCGGCGATCCCGGGCCAGGTGCCGACCCTGCCCGAGATGCCGGCGGGCTGCCGCTTCCAGTCCCGCTGCCCCCTGCGGATCGAGCGCTGCCGCGAGCGGCCGCCCCTCGTCCCCCTGCCGGGCGAGCCGGAGCACGCGGTGCGCTGCTGGGTGAGGGCCGCATGACCGGCGCTCCCCTCCTCGAGGTCCGCGACCTGTCGAAGACCTTCCTCATCCGGCGCGGCTTCCCGGTCACCCGCACGGTCCTGGTGCGGGCTCTCGACCGGGTGTCGTTCTCGGTCGCGCGCGGGGAGGCCCTCGGCATCGTCGGCGAATCGGGCTGCGGCAAGTCCACCACCGCCCGGGTCGCCCTGCGCCTGACGGAGGCCGATGGCGGCCTCGTGCGCTTCGACGGGCAGGACGTGCTGGCGGCGCGCGCCGGGGCGATGCGCGGCCTGCGGCGGCGGATGCAGATCGTCTTCCAGGATCCGGCCTCCTCCCTCGATCCGCGCCAGCGCATCGGCCAGGCGCTGGGCGAGCCCCTGCGGGTCCACGGTCTCGCCCGCGGGGCCGCCCTCGCGGAGCGCGTCGCCGGGCTCCTCGCCGAGGTCGGCCTGCCGGCGAGCGCGGCGGCCCGATTCCCGCACGAATTCTCGGGCGGGCAGCGCCAGCGCATCGGCATTGCCCGGGCGCTCGCTCTCGGCCCCGACCTGATCTTCGCCGACGAGCCGGTCTCGGCCCTCGACGTCAGCGTCCAGGCGCAGATCCTGCGCCTGCTCGAATCCCTGCGGCAGGCCCGCAACCTCGCCTTCGTGTTCATCTCCCACGATCTCGGCGTGGTCCGGCATTTCTGCCAGCGGGTGACGGTGATGTATCTCGGCCGGGTGGTGGAGAGCGGCCCGGTCGGCTCGCTCTTCGGGGAGCCGCTCCATCCCTACACCCAGCTCCTCAAGGCCTCCTCGCCGGTGCCGGATCCGGAGCAGCCGGTGGCGATGCGGTTCCAGGAGGGCGAGCCGCCCTCGCCCCTGAACCCGCCGGCGGGCTGCCACTTCCATCCCCGCTGCCCGCACGCCGTCGCGCGCTGCCGGACCGAGGCGCCCGCCCTGCGCGAGGCCGCGCCCGGGCGGCTGGTGGCCTGCCACCTCTACGGGCCGGCGTGATACGGTTTCCGGAAGATCACTTTCGGAAACCGTATCACGAGCCCGCGCGGCGCCTGAGCGAGGCCGGTTTCCGCATCGCGAAGCGATCATCCGGAAACCGTATGAGGTCGCGGACAGCCGCCGGCGGGGAGCCCGACAGCCGCTTCACCGCAAGCGGCTGATCCCAGCGGCCCCCGATGCTGACGCGTCCTCTCTCGATCTCGGGCCTGCCCGAGATCGACGGGGCCGTTGGACCAACTCGAACTTTCGACACCCAATCGGAGACTTGGTCAGGGACTTGATCAGAGACTTGGCGAAAATCCGAGAACGGCACCAACGGTCATTGTCAATGACCGTTGGTCACGCGTCCCTGGCGGCACGCGCGCCGATCGCCGTCGCCCGGGCGCCGGCCCCGGGCGTCCCGCCGCTCACGCCGCCGAGACTTCGCCGCGCTCGATCTCGATGGTGCTGTCGACGAGCGCCCGCAGCAGGTCGGGGCTGCTCTCGGTGATCAGGATCGCGACGTCGGGGAGCGCCGTGCGCAGCCGCGCCAGCGCCTCGGCGTAGCGCAGGGCGAGCGCCGGGGCGAGGCCCTGGAAGGGCTCGTCGAGGAGCACGGCCCGCGTGCCCACCATCAGCGCCCGCCCGAGCGCCACCATCTTGCCCTGCCCGCCCGAGAGGCCCGCGGCCTTGCGGGGGCCGAATTCCCGGATCTCGGGCAGGAGGCCGTAGACCGCGTCCAGCCGGCGCAGGATCTCGGCCCGGGGCAGGCCGAGCACCTGCACCGGCAGCAGCAGGTTGTCGCGCACGGTGAAGCTGCCGAAGAGCCTGCGCTCCTCCGGGGCGTAGCCGATGCCGAGCCGCGCCCGGTGGTGGGCCGGGATCGCGCCGGCATCTCGCCCGTCGAGGACGACCCGCCCGGCCCGCAGCGGCAGGAGGCCCATCAGCGTGCGCAGGGTCGTGGTCTTGCCCGCGCCGTTGCGCCCGATCAGGGCGACGCGCCCGCCCGGCGGGATCGCGAAGGACACCCCGCGCAGCACCGGCACCCCGGCGATCTCGACCGCGGCCTGTTCAAGGCGAAGCATGGGCGCCTCCCGCCGGGACGATGCCGATGACGGTGCGCTGCACCTCGGGGTCGTTGAGGATCTCCCGCGGCGGCCCGAGCGCCGCGATGCGCCCCTGGCCCCACACCGCCACGCGGTCGGCGAAGCGGCCGACGACGTCCATGTCGTGCTCCACGAACACCGCCGTCACGCCCGCCCCGCGCAGCACCCGCACCAGGGTCTCGACGATGGCCATCTTCTCGGCCGCCGCGACGCCGCTCGTCGGCTCGTCCATCATGATCAGGCGCGGGCGCAGGGCGACCGCCATGGCGATGTCGACGAGCTTGCGCGTGCCCTCGTTGAGGGCGTCGGCGCGCAGGCCGGCGACCCCCGAGAGGCCGAAGCGGTCGATCAGCTCCGCCGCCTCGTCGCGGAAGGCGGGGCGCAGGAGCGGCGCCAGGAGCGCGAGCCTTCCCTCCCGGGCGGCCACCGCGAGGGCCACGTTCTGCAGCACCGTGTGCCCGGAGAAGAGCTGCGGGAGCTGGAAGCTGCGGGCGACCCCGAGGGCCACGATGCGCCGCGGCGAGAGGCCGAGGATCGGCTGCCCGTCGAAGCGGATGCTCCCGCCCTGCGGCTTGAGGTAGCCGGTCGTCATGTTGATGAAGGTGGTCTTGCCCGCCCCGTTCGGGCCGATGATCGCCAGGAACTCGCCGCCCTCGACGTCGAGGTCGATGCCGTCCGCCGCCTTGAGGCCGCCGAAGGCGAGGCGCAGATCCCGGGCCGAGAGGAGCGCGCTCATGCGGCCCTCCCCCGGCGCGCGATCAGGCCCCACAGGCCGCCGGGCGCGAACACGATGACGGCGAGGAGCACGAGGCCGAGCACCGCCTGCCACGCATGGGCGACGAGCGCCGCCGCGTAGACGCGGGTCAGCTCGTAGGCCGCGGCTCCGAGGAACGGACCCAGCACGCTGCCGGCCCCGCCGAGGATGGCGATGAAGACGAGTTCGCCCGAGGTGGTCCAGTAGGCGAGCGCCGGCGTGACGTGGCGGGTGGTGAGCGCGATGAGCGTGCCCGCGCAGCCCGCCATCACGGCCGAGGCCGCGTAGGCGACGAGGAGCACGCGCCGGGGCGAGACGCCCATGAAGTCGAGACGGGTCTCGCGGGTCTTGATCCCCGCGAGCGCCTCGCCCCAGGGGGCGTGCAGCGTGACCCGCACGAGGGCCCCGAAGCCGAGCACCAGCACGAGGGCGAGGCCGAGCACCGCCCATTCCGCCGCCTCGCCCGAGAGGCGCTGGCCGAGGAACGTGACGGGGCCGAGCCGGATGCCGTCGGCCCCGTGGGTGATCGCGTAGAACTTCTCGAGCACCGAGTAGAACACCATGCTCAGCGCGAGGTTGAGCATGCCGAAGAAGATCTCGCGGTAGCGCACCACGAACAGCCCGATCACGAGGCCGACGAGGCCGGCGACGAGCGCCCCGAGCGGGACGAGCAGCAGCGCCTCCGGCACGAACGGGGCGGCGAAGGCCGCCGTGTAGGCCGCGAGCGCGAGGTAGAGGGCGTGGCCGAAGCTGACCTGGCCCGCGCGCAGGAGGAGCAGGATGCCGAGCACGGCGAGGCCCTTGGCCAGCGCGATCGTCAGCACGAAGCGCAGCCAGGGCACCGCGTAGGCGAGGCCGAGCACCAGGGCGGCGCCGGCGAGGGCGAGGAGGGTTTCGCGACGGGGGCTCATATGCGTCGGGTCTCCGCCACGCCGAACAGGCCCTGCGGCCGGAACAGCAGCACCGTCACCATGATGGCGTAGGGCACCACCACCTCGAATTCGGGGGCGACGTAGACCGCGAAGGAGCGGCCGAGCCCGATGAGGAGGGCCGCGACCGCCGCCCCCTCGATCTGGCCGAGCCCCGCCGTCGCCACCACCGCGAAGGAGAGCACGATGGTGGAGGCCCCGACCCCCGGCACCAGCGAGACGGTCGGCGCGGCGAGCGCGCCTCCGAGCGCGGCGAGGCCCGCCCCCGCCGTGAAGGTGAGGAGCGTCACCTTGGCCGCGTCGATGCCGAGCGCCCGCGCGGCCTCCCGGTCCACCGTCACCGCGACCACCATGCGCCCGACGAGCGTGTAGCGCAGCACGGCGGCGAGGAGGGCGAGCGTCGCGAGGGCGACGCCCGGCAGGACGTAGAGCTGGTAGGCCGTGAACGGGATCGTGTCGGTCCCGAAGGGCACGTCGACGGTGCCGAGCCACTTCAGGGGCGCGTCGAACACCACCGGCTGCACGCCCCAGACCAGCTTCTGCAGATCCTCCAGGATCATGAACAGCGCGAAGGTGACGAGGAGCTGGAGCACCGGCTCCTGGTCCTGCATCCGCCGCAGCAGCAGCCGCTCGATCAGCGGCCCGAGGATCACCCCGACCAGGATCGCCGCCGCGAGCAGCACCGGCAGCCCGGCCCAGGGCGGCGCCCCGAGCGAGGCGAGGAACAGCCCGAGCGAGGCCGCCGCGTAGCCGCCGATGGCGTAGAGGCTGCCATGCGCCACGTTGAGCACCCGCAACACTCCGAAGACGAGGTTCAGCCCCACCGCCACCATGAACACGGCGGCGGCGTAGGACAGCCCGTCGAGGAGGGCGAGGCCGACGAGGAGGCCGTTCTCGGAGAGCCAGGACACGGGCCGCGGCCTACCGGAAGGCCTGCGCCGGCGGCACCCTGGCCACGAGGTCGGGGGTGAGCGTCTTCAGCCAGTCCGCGCTCTTGCGGCCGACCGGCGTGGTGACGCTGTCGGCGGGGAACACCACCATGTCGGTGAGCACCGGGAAGGGGTAGCGCTCGCTGTGCAGGGTGGTGCCGATGAGCTGGTTCTCCAGCCCCTGCCCGTCCTCCCGGATGCGCACGCTCGCGGTGGGCGAGGGGAATTCCAGGCCCGTGAAGGCGGCGGCGATCTCGGCGTCGGTGGGCCAGCCGCCGCCCTTGGCGGCCACGGCCTTCTCGAGGCCGGCCTTCATGGCCGAGACCGCCTGGGCCATGTGGAAGCAGGGGTAGATCGGGTAGGCGTTGAAGCGGGCGCGGTAGCTCTCGGTGAAGCGCTTCAGGCGCTCCGGATCGTCGGGCGAGGGATGCAGGAACCAGTGGTCGCCGCGCGCGCCCACGATATGGCCGGCCGGCAGCGCCTTGCCGACCCGCTGCAGGGAGGATTCGGCGAGCGGCATCACGAAGGTGGAGCGCTCGAACAGCTTGCGGTCGGAGGATTGCCGGATCAGCGCGTCGAGGTCGCCGCCCCAGGAGGTGGACAGGACGACCTCCGGCCGCAGGGCCAGCACCCGGGTGATCTCGGTCGAGAAATCCGTGGCGCCGAAGCGCGGAAACAGCTCGGCCGCGACCTTCACCCCCGGCTTCAAGGTGTTGAGGGCGGTGCGGAAGATGTCCCAGGAATCGCGGCCCCAGGCGTAATCCTGGTTGATGACGGCGATCGACTTGAAGTCGGGCTTCACCTTGAGGAGGTAGAGGAGCGCCGCGAGGATCTCGGGCGTCGCGTTGGCCTGGGTGCGGAAGGCGAAGGCGTAGCGGTTCTCCTCGAAGATGCGCTGGGTGCCGCAATCCCACAGCAGGGTCGGCCGCTTCAGCTCGTCGGCGAGCGGCGCGCAGGCGATGCAGTCGGCCGACGAGATCGCCGCGAAGACGACGTGCACGCCCTCGCTCTGGACGAGGCGGCGGTACTCGCCGACCACGTGATCGACCCCCGGCCCCTCGTCGACGAAGATCGGGCGCACCTTGATGCCGGCGATGCCGCCGCCCGCGTTGATCTCGTCGAAGAGCATCTCGGCGGTCTGCCGGCCGGGAACGCCGAACACGCTGGCGGGTCCCGACAGGTAGGTGGCGATGCCGACCTTGATCTCCTGAGGCTTTGCTCCTTGCGCCTGGACCGTCCGGCCGGAGAGCGCGAGGCCGCCGATGCCGATCGCCCCGAGGGCGGCCCGCCGCGTCAGCGATGCGCGCGCGCCATCACCGCAACCCACCATGGTATCCTCCCCTTGTCTTGTCTTCACGCGGCTCGGGACCGCGCGGTCTTGGTCTTTGTCATCGCGCCGTTCGCGCACAACATCAATGACTGGGCCGTCGCGAGATTCAACAGCGGCGGCGCTGCGGCCCCCCGCGGCGGGAGCGAACGCCCCATTCGACGCTCCCGGCCGCAGGGGCTATGGTCCGCCCCAAGAGCGCCGCCGCCGCCGGCACCGGGAGGAAACCTCACCGCGGCGGACCCGTCCCCGGGTCCGCCGGTGCGGGCCGTCGGGCCGCTCTCCCGCCCGAGGAGCACGCCCCCGATGCCGTCTGCACCCATGTCCCCTGCCCCGATGTCCCCTGCCATCTCCCGACCCCTGAACTTCATCGGTGGCGAGTGGACCGCCTCCTCCGGCGGGGCCACCCTCGACGTGGTCGAACCCGCCACCGGTGCGGTGATCGGGACGATCGCCGACGGCACGCCGGAGGATGTCGACCGCGCCGTCTCGGCGGCCCGGGAGGCGTTCGACCACGGGGCCTGGGGCCGGACCTCGGCGCTCGACCGCGGCCGCCTGCTGACCCGCCTCGGCACGCTGATCCAGCGCGACACCGACCGGCTGGCCCGGATCGAGGCCCGGGACACGGGCAAGCCCGCCAGCGTCGCCAGGGCCGACATCGTCGCGCTGGCGCGCTACTTCGAGTTCTACGGCGGGGCCGCCGACAAGCTGCACGGCGAGACCATCCCCTACCTCAACGGCTACTTCGTCTCGGTCACGCATGAGCCGCACGGGGTGACGGGCCACATCCTGCCCTGGAACTATCCCGCCCAGATGTTCGGGCGCACGCTCGCTCCCGCCCTCGCGGCCGGCAACGCCACGGTGCTGAAGCCCGCCGAGGATGCCTGCGCGACGGCGCTCGCGCTCGCCGACCTCGTGACCGAGGCGGGCTTCCCCCCGGGCGCCGTCAACATCGTGACCGGCCGCGGGGCCGTCGCGGGCGCCGCGCTCGCGGCGCATGCGGGCGTCGACTTCGTGTCCTTCACCGGTTCGCCGGAGGTGGGGCAGATCATCCAGAAGCTCTGCGCGGACCACTTCATCACCTGCACGCTCGAACTCGGGGGCAAGTCGCCGCAGATCGTCTTCGCCGATGCCGATCTCGACGCGGCCATCCCGGTGATCGTGAAGGCGATCATCCAGAACAGCGGCCAGACCTGCTCGGCCGGCAGCCGCGTGCTGATCGAGCGCAGCGCCTACGACGCGGTGGTCGACCGGCTGGGCCGCGCCTTCGCGGCGGTCCGGGTCGGCCCGCCCGAGATGGATCCCGATTGCGGCCCGATCATCACGGAGAAGCAGCGCCGGCGGGTCCAGGGCTTCATCGACCGCGCCATCGCGGACGGGATCCCAATCCTGGCGCAGGCCGAGATCGCCGAGGGGGCGCCGGCCGGCGGCTACTACGTGCGCCCGACCCTGTTCGGGCCGACCCCGCGCGACAACGCCATCGCCCGCGAGGAGGTCTTCGGGCCGGTCCTGATCGCCCTGCCCTTCGACGACGAGGAGGATGCCGTGGCCCTCGCCAACGGCACCGATTACGGCCTCGTCGCCGCGATCTGGACCCGCGACGGCGGCCGCCAGATGCGCCTCGCCAAGCGCGTCCGCACCGGCCAGATGTTCGTCAACTGCTACGGCGCGGGCGCGGGCATCGAATTGCCCTTCGGCGGCTCGGGCAAGAGCGGCCACGGGCGCGAGAAGGGCTTCGCGGCGCTCCACGACTTCAGCAGGACGAAGACGACCGTGTTCAACCACGGCTGACGGTCCGGCCGCGATCCTCGCCGACGACCGGCCCGGCCGAAGGGCGGCTCACGCCGCCCCGCGCCGGGCCTGACCGGCTCGGGTCCGGCTCGGCTCGGCCGCGACGGTCTCGTCCCGGTTGCCATCGCCGAGCCATGCGGGTTCGCAGCCCGCGAAGCCTCACCGCAGGGCCGCGACGGTGATCCGCGTGCGGCTCACGAAGGCCCGCGGGTCCCGGCCGGCATGGTGGAAGAGTTCGCGGCGCACCGTGACCGTGCGATCGGGCAGCTGCTTGCGGCACTCCTCCTTCACGAAGGTGTCGCCGAGGGGCGATTCGTCGCCGGCCGCCTTCTGCTCGGCGCAGGTCCAGCCCTCCGCGCCCCAGTGGCTGCGCGCCTGAAGGCCGAGGAGATGACCCTTCTTGCGCAGGTAGAGCGGGACCCCGTCGTCGGTCTCGATCACGAGGCCGTCGACCCGGGCATCCTCGCCGACGAGGAGCGTCAGCAGGGCCGGGTGGCCGCCGACCCGGGTGCCGTTGCGCGTCGTCCCGTCCGCATAGGCGAAGCCGATGGCGTGGTGCCCGGCGGCGTCGGCCGGGCAGCTGCGCCACTCGCCCCAGGTGGCAAGCTTGCGCGGCGGGCCGTCGCGGCAGACCAAGTCGGCGTAGCCGTTGGGCGCGATCTCGGCGACCGGCATGCCGACCCGCAGGTCGCGCAGATCGCTGGGCTCCGGCGCCGCGGCGGCGGCGGTGGCCAGCCCCGCGAGGAGCACGGCCGCGATCTCAGTGCGAAGCGGTCTCGCCGCCATCGCTCGCCTCCTTCTTGCGGTAGATGTCGCAGGCCCGGGACGTGGTGCCGAAGAAGGCCGTGCATTCCGCGAGCGTCGGCTCGCCCTTCCCCTTCAGCCGCTCGACCGCGTAGGTCGCCACGGCCTCGATCTCGGCCGGCCGCAGGAAGGCGGCCGCCTCCGGCGGCAGGTTCGATCCCATGTCGGCGCGCAGGGAATCGTAGCACCGCACGGTGTCGTAGGCGCCGCGCTCGTGGGACGGCATGCCCGTGCCGGGCCGGCCGCACCGCACGACCTCGACGATCTGCTCCTTGGTGAGTTCCGTTCGGCGCAGCGACAGGGCGTCGCCGCCGTAACCGCCGCCGCCGCCGCCATGCCACTTGTGGCAGCCCGCGCAGGCCTTCTTGAACACTTGCAACTCGTCGGCGCCCCCCCGCGCGCTCTGCGCCCGGCCCGAGGCCGGGACGAGCGCGGCCGCCAGGACCGCGCCCAGCAGGACTACGCCCAGCCGTTTCATCATGCGGCGATCTCCTCCGGGGGCGGGGCCCGCGGGCCCCGCCCGATGCGGGATGGCTCAGAGCGCGAAGACGTAGAGGGTCGATCCGGGCTGGATGCTCTTCAACTCGGGCGTCGAGTCGATGAACCACTTGTCCCAGGCCCCGCCCAGGCCGACCAGGATCGCCACGTACTGCTTGCCGTCCACCATGAAGGTCATCGGGGGCGCGTTGACGCCGCCGCCGGTGCGGAACTCCCACAGCTTCTCCAGGGTCTTGGCGTCGAGCGCCATCACCCCGCCGGAGGGTTCCCCGGTGAAGACGAGTTCCGGCGTCGCCAGCATGCCGCCCAGGAGCGGGAACGTCGTCTCGTGCTTGCCCGCGACCTTGCCGGTCGTCACGTCGATGGCGGTGACGCTGCCCGTGATGCGGAACGGGTTGGTCGGTCCCCCGCCGGTGAAGAACTCGCGCGGCTTGAGGCTCGCCGTGGTCATCTCCTCGTGCGTGACCCGGTTGCAGCTCTCGATGACCGGTATGTACCAGAGCTGGAGATTCGGATTGTAGGCGGTGGGCGGCCAGTTCTTGCCGCCCATGTTGCCGGGGCAGAAATCCGCGTTCTTGTTCTGGGCGCTCGGCGTGTTCGCGGCGATGTAGGTCTGCACGTCCTTGTTGGGATCGTACTCGAAGGGCTTGCCGGTGTCGGGATTGATGCCCCGGGTCCAGGTGACCTTCTTGACGAAGGGCGTCGCCCAGACGAACTGGCCGTTGGTGCGGTCCACCGCGTAGGCGAAGCCGTTGCGGTCCGCCTCCACCGCGAGCTTGCGCCCGGCAGCGTCGACCAGGAGGTTCTCCGAGACGCTGTCGTAATCGTAGGGATCGTTCGGCGTGTGCTGGAAGTGCCACTTGATCTTGCCGGTCGCGGCGTCGAGGCCGAGCGTCGAGTCGGTGTAGAGGTTGTCTCCCGGCCGGTAGGCGTTGTCCCAGTCCGGGCCCGGGTTGCCGACGCCCCAGACGATCGTCTCGGTGGCCGGGTCGTAGGTGCCGGTCACCCAGGTGGAGCCGCCGCCGCTCACCGCGGCGTCGTTGGGGCCCTTCCAGGTCTCGGCGCCCGGCTCGCCCTTGCCCGGGATCGTGTGGGTGCGCCAGACCTCCTTCTCGGTCTTGAGATCGGTGGCCGCGATCCAGCCGCGGATGCCGTATTCCGCCCCGCCGACGCCGCTGATCGCCATGTCCTTCACGATGAGCGGGGCGCCCGTGATGGTCTCGCTCTTGTCGGGATCGGCCACCTGCCGCTGCCAGGCGACCTGGCCGGTCTCCTTGTTGGTGGCGATGAGGCGCCCGTCGAGGGTGTGGCTGATGATGAGGTCGCCCCAGAGCGCGACGCCGCGGTTGTTCACGCCGCAGCAGGCCACCGCGCCGGCCCATTCCTTGTCGGTCTTGGGATCCATCTTCCAGAGCAACTTCCCGGCGCCGCCATGGGTGTCGATCTTGTAGACCGAGCCCCAGCCGTCGGTGACGTACATGAAGCCGTTCTCGACGATGGGCGTGCCCTCGAGCCCGCCATGGCTCCAGATGCCGCCGCCCTCGATGCCGCCGAGCTGCAGCGTCCAGGCGACCTTGAGGTTCTTGACGGTGGCGCGGTTGAGCTGCGTCAGGGGCGAGAAGCGGTGCCCCGCGAAGGTCCGGTGGTGGTGGATCCAGTTGCCCTCCTCCTTGTCGGCGTTGAGGAGGCGGTCCTGCGTGACGGTGTCGGCGGCGAGCGCCGGGGCGGCGGCGAGGGTCAGGAACGCGGCGGCAGCGAGGGCGTGGCGCGACCACGGCGTGCTGGGTTCGATCATCGCGATGTCTCCTCCAGGCGGCTGCCGTTCTGTCTGGTCGTCACCCCGCCCCGGGCAGCCTCGGGCAGGGCGATCCGGCGCAGGGCCCGGGACGTCCCGTCACCGTGCGGGTGGGCCGCGGCGGACATCCACCGCGACATCCACCGGGCCTGCTTTTCGGAAGCTCGCCGCGCAGACGAAGCGCTCGCCTTCCGCGAGCGGCTGGCGGGTCTGCAGCAGCATGACGTGGGCGCCCTCGGCGGTCAGCACCGTCTCGCCCGCCGCCTTGATCGCGATGGTGGGAATCGCGCGCCGGGCGGGCGGTCCTTCGCCGCCGCGGTCGACCGTCACCTTCTCGCTGAAATTCGCGAAGGGGCAGCGCAGGCGCAGGAGCGCGTCGGCCTCGGCCGCGCGGTTGAGGACGGCCATCTGGAGCGGCACGTCCAAACCCGGCTTCTCCGCCGGCGCGATCCACGCGCCCACGATTTCGACGTCGCCCGCGTGGCAGACCGACGTGGCACCGAGCAACGCGAGCAACACTAGGACAGGACGCCGTACGGGCCAGAGAACGGACCGATCCATCAGCCGATCCCGGCCGCATGGAGGCGGTCACCTGCACCAGATCCCGGCATAGACTTCCTCCCGGGCATTTTTATGCATTGCCAAGACGGTGCGGCTCAGACGATGCGGCTGAGACGACGCGCCGAGGCGATGGGATTACAATCGAGGGTAACGGTCCGCTCCCGGACGTCAAGGGCCTTGGTTCGCGCCGCGCCGATTCCCCGGCATCCGCCAGGCCGGTCGCGGGGCGGCCTCGCTGAGCGCAACGTGGGGTTGATAGACGCGATCGGACCGTTGATCCCGGCCGCGTCGCGATGCCAGGCCTCGGAGGCCGAGACGCCTCTTGTCCGACCATGCTAGGCTGCTCCAAAAATGACCGGCCCGCAGGTTCGGCCGGTCCGGGAGGACGACGGATCCATGGATGGAGCCCTGCTGCCCGAGCGCGCCCGCCCGCGAGGGTGGTCCCCCGGCCCGATGGAGCCCGCCGCGCCCGGCCGGGCTCCGCGCGCGGCCCGGCGTCCGGGAGCGGCCTCATCAGTTCCGAGCATTGCCTGCAGACTGCAACCCTTGCGTCATCCGCCGAGGTTCTCATGACAGTCACCAAGTTCGGTATCGGTCAGCCGCTGCGACGGGTCGAGGATCGCCGCCTCGTCACGGGCGGGGGACGGTACGGCGACGACCACGCGCCGGACGGCTGCCTGCACGCGGCCGTGCTGCGCAGCCCGCACGCCCATGCCCGGTTCCGGATCACGGACCTGAGCGCCGCCCGCGCCATGCCCGGCGTGCAGCTCGTGCTCACCGCCGCCGAGGTCGCGGATCTGGGCGAGATCAAGTGCCAGGCGCCGCTCCCCAACGACGACGGGAGCCAGAATCACCTGGCGCATATCCCGGTGCTCGCGAAGGACACGGCGAAGCATATCGGCGACGCCATCGCCTTCGTGGTGGCCGAGACCCTCGCGCAGGCCCGGGACGCCGTCGAGGCGATCGGCATCGACTACGAGGTCCTGCCCGCCGCCATCGGCATCCGCAACGCCCTGGCGCCCGGCGCGCCCGCCGTCTGGGACGAGGCGCGGGACAACGTCGCCTACGATTCCAGCATGGGCGACAAGGCGGCCACCGACGCGGCCTTTGCCGCGGCGGACCGGGTCGTGCGCATCGAGGTCGAGAACCAGCGCGTCGTGACGAACTACATGGAGACGCGCAGCGTCGTCGCCGAGTACGACGGGGCGACGGAGGGGCTGACGCTCACCATCCCGAGCCAGGGCGTGCACGGCCTGCGCGACACCATCGCGGGCGTGCTCGGCATCGCGAAGGACCAGCTTCGCGTGATCACCGGCGATGTCGGGGGCGGCTTCGGGACCAAGACCTTCACCTACCGCGAATATCCGCTCGCGGCCGAGGCGGCGCGCCGGCTCGGGCGGCCGGTGAAGTGGGTCTCGGAGCGGGGCGAGCACTTCGTCGCCTGCTCGCAGGGGCGCGACAACCTCTCGGTGGGCGAGGTGGCGCTCGACGGCGAGGGCCGCTTCCTCGCCATGCGCTTCGACGTGGTCGGCGATCTCGGCGCCTACCTGTCGCAGTTCGGCCCCTACATCCCGTATCTGGGGGCGACCATGCTCACCGGCGTGTACCGCACGCCCCTGGTGCATGTGCGGGTGCGCGGCCTCTACACCAACACGGTTCCGGTCGATGCCTATCGCGGGGCCGGGCGGCCCGAGGCGGCCTATCTGGTCGAGCGGCTGGTGGATCGGGCGGCCCGCGAGACCGGCCTGACGCCGGACGAGATCCGCCGGCGCAACTTCATTCCGCCGAGCGCCATGCCGTACACCACGCCGATCGGCGACCGGACCTACGACACCGGCGACTTCGCGGCGCATATGGGCCGCGCCATCGAGGCGTCGGACTGGGCGGGGTTCCCGGCGCGCCACGCCGAATCCCTCCGGGCCGGCCGCCTGCGCGGCATCGGGCTCGCGACCTACATCGAGTGCACGGCCTGGGGCGAGGGCGAGGACGTGCGGATCACCCTCGATCGCGACGGCGGCGCCACCGTCTATGTCGGCACCCAGTCGAACGGGCAGGGGCACGCCACGGCCTATGCGCAGTTCGCGGCCGAGCAGCTCGACCTCCCCCTCGACCGGATCCGGGTGGTGCAGGGCGATACGGCGCGGGTCGCGACCGGCGCCGGCACCGGCGGCTCGCGCTCGATCCCGGTCGGCGGCGTCTCGGTCCACGCCGCCTCCAAGGACCTCGCGGGCAAGCTCAAGGACCTCGCCGCGGAGGAACTCGAGGCCGGCACGGGCGACCTCGAGATCGCGGAGGGCGCCGTGCGCGTCGCCGGCACCGACCGGGCCATCGACTTCGCGACGCTCGCCGCGCTCCCGCGCGCCACGGAGGAGCGGCTCACCGGCCAGGGCGACTTCGTGCCGCCGAGCGCGACCTATCCCAACGGCACCCACGTCGCCGAGGTCGAGATCGACCCGGAGACCGGCACCACGCAGGTCGTGCGCTACACGGTGTGCGACGATTTCGGGATGATCGTGAACCCGCTCCTCCTCGCCGGCCAAGTGCATGGCGGGGTGGCCCAGGGCATCGGCCAGGCGCTGCACGAGCGGACCGTCTACGACGCGGACGGGCAGCTGCTCACGGCGAGCTTCATGGATTACGCCCTGCCGCGGGCCGCGGACGTGCCGTTCTTCCACTTCGAGACGCGCAACGTGCCCTCGACCACGAACCCCTTGGGCATCAAGGGGGCCGGCGAGGCGGGCTCGATCGGCTCCTGCCCGGCCGTGATGAACGCGGTCGTCGACGCCCTCGACCGGGGCGCGGGCGTGCGCGACATCGACATGCCCGCGACGCCCGCCAGCATCTTCGCGGCGTTGCGGACCGCGCGCCGCGCCGCCGCGGCCTGACGCGCCGGTCCCGGGCCGCGCCACGGCGCGGCCCGTCGAAGGCTCTGGCCCGTTGAAGGGCTTGGCCCGAAGGCTTTGGCCCGTTGAAGGACTTGGCCCGTTGAAGGACTTGGCCCGTTGAAGGACTTGGCGCCCGCACGATCTACGTCGTCACCGGCCTGAACCCACGAGGCCGGATTCGGGGAGGATTGCCATGAGACGTCTGTCGACGCTGGTGTCCGCGCTCGCCATCAGCCTGCCGACGACCGCCGCCTTCGCACAGGTCAAGACCGGGCCCGTCCTGGTTCATTGGGGCCTGTGCGAGGCTTCCGGCGCAGCGCCCTTCCCGGCCGGAAGCTTCGGCGACCGCTTCCTCGTGGTGAACGACGAGGACAACGTGCTGCGCCTCTACAGGTCCGAGGAGAGCGGGCCGCCGCTCGCGCTCAAGGGCGCGGATCTCGGGGAATCCTTCGGGCTCGGGACGGGCAAGGACGCGCAGAAGGCCGATCTCGAGGCGACGGCCTGGCTCGGCAACGAACTCGTGCTGATCGGCTCCCACGGCCGCAACGACAAGGGCGAGCTGCGCGAGCAGCGCCGACAGTTCACCGCCGTCTCGGTCGCCGATTCCACGGGCGGCACCGTGACGGTCGCGCAGAAGGACGGCGCCTTCCACGGCCTCGCCAAGGCGCTCTCGGACCTCGACCCGCGTCTGGCGGAGCGCATCGCCCTCGACGTGCCGAAGCGGGCGGATCTCAGCGCCAAGCAGCGCGGCCTCACCATCGAGGGGCTGGCCCCGGGGCCGGACGGGCGCTCGCTGCTGATCGGCCTGCGCAACCCGCTCAACGCGGACAACGACGCCATCGTGGTGCCGTTCGAGAATCCGGCCGAGGTGCTGGCGGGCGGCGCGGCCCCCCGGCTCGGCAAGCCCATCGGCCTCGACCTCAAGGGCCGCGGCATCCGCGACATCGCCTACGCGCCGCAGGCCAAGGTCTATCTCGTCGTCGCGGGCGGCTCGGGCAGCGGGGGCGAGGCCTTCGACCTCTACCGCTGGTCGGGCGAGCCCGGCGCGGCGCCGGCCCGGGTGCCGGGGGCCTCGGAGGCGCTGGCCGCGATCCCGAACTTCCAGCCGGAGGGGCTGCTCGTCGCCCCGGACGGCAGCCGCGTGCGCCTGCTCAGCGACGACGGGGGCGATTGCCAGAGCAAGGCGCCGCGCAGCTTCCGCAGCGTCCTCCTCGACCTGCGCTGAGACGCCTGTTCGGCCCGTCTTTCCCACCCTGCGAGGCCGGAGCGCGGCTCGCGCGCCGGCAAACTCACACCGTCACCGGCTGGGCCACCTGGGCGCCCACCGCGAACACGCGCTTGTAGCGCTCCACCTCCTCCTCCGGCCCGAGCGCCTTGGTCGGGTTGTCGGAGAGCTTCACGGTCGGGCGGCCATCGGCCGAGATCACCTTGCAGACGATCGAGATCGGGTCGAGGCGCCCGTCCGGCGCCAACCCGCGGAAATCGTTGGTCAGCAGCGTGCCCCAGCCGTAGCCGATGCGCAGGCGGCCGTGGAAGCGGTGATGGATGGTCTCGATCGTGTCGATGTCGAGCCCGTCCGAGAAGATCGCCAGCTTCTCGCGCGGGTTGCGGCCGCGCTCGCGCCACCACGCGATCGCCTCCTCGCCGCCGATGATCGGATCCTTCGAATCGATGCGGATGCCGGTCCAGTCGGCCATCCAGGCCGGGCCGTTGGCGAGGAAGCCGGTCGTCCCGTAGGTGTCGGGCAGGATGACGAGGAGGTTGCCCGCGTAATCCTGCTGCCAGTCGGCGAGCACGGCGTAGGGGGCGGCGGCGAGCGCTGCGTCGTCCTCGGCGAGCGCCGCGTAGACCATCGGCAGCTCGTGGGCGTTGGTGCCCACCGCCTCGATGTCGTGGCGCAGCGCGATCAGGCAGTTCGAGGTGCCGAGGAAGGCGGGGCCGAGGCCCTCGATCATCGCCTCCACGCACCAGTCCTGCCACAGGAAGCCGTGGCGGCGGCGGGTGCCGAAATCCGCGATCGAGAGGCCCGGCAGCACCTTCAGCCGCTCGATCTTCTCCCAGATCCGGGTCATCGCCCGGGCATAGAGGATCTGGAGATCGAACTTGCCCATCCCGCGCAGGACCCCGCGCGAGCGCAGCTCGTTGAGGATGGCGAGCGCCGGCACCTCCCACATCGTGGTTTCGATCCACGGTCCGTGGAAGGTGAGCACGTATTGCCCATCCTGCTTCTCCAGCAGGTATTCGGGGAAGCGGAAGCTTTCCAGCCAGTCCATGAAGTCCGGCGAGAACATCTGCCGCTGGCCGTAGAAGGTGTTGCCGCGCAGCCAGGTCGACTCGCCGCGGGTCAGGCGCAGGGAGCGGCAATGATCGAGCTGCTCGCGCAGCTCGCCCTCGTCGATGAGGTCGGCGAGGCGGACGCGATGGGTGCGGTTCTGGATGCCGAAGGTGACGTCGACGTCCCGGTGGCGCCGGAAGATCGTCTGCGCCATCAGGAGCTTGTAGAAATCGGTGTCGAGCACCGAGCGGATGATCGGATCGATCTTCCAGGTGTGGTTGTAGACCCTGGTGGCGAGGTCGAGCATCACCCGTGCCTGACTGACCCGGCAGACCCGGGCGGGGTGCGAACCCCGCACGGTTCAGCCGCCGAAGTCAAGCCGGCGTCAGAGAGCATCCCGGGCCCTGCGAGGGCCCGGAACGGGAGCGCCGCGCCCTCAGCGGGCGGCGAGATCAACCGCCTTCTTCTCGGTCTTGGGCGACTCGCCCGTCACCGCTGCCTTCACGTAGCCGTAGAGGTGCAGCATGGTGGCGTTGGGGCTGTCCCAGTATTCGCCCTTCTCCGGGTGGACGCGGATCAGCGTCACCGAGGGATCGTCCTTGCCCTTGGGAAACCACGTCTTCAGGCTCTCGTTCCACTTGGAATCGATCGTCGCCTTGTCGCGCACGATCTCCGCCTTGCCCGAGACCGAGACGTAGTTCTGGTTCGACGGGTCCGAATAGGCGAGGTTGATCTGCGAATCGCGGCTGATCTCGCCGGTCACCGGCGCGTCGATCTTGGTGAAGAACCAGAGATCGCCCTTGTCGTCGGCCTCCTGGCTCCACATCGGCCGGCTGCGCAGCTGCCCGTCGGCATCCACGGTCGTCATCATGGCGACCTTGACGTCCTTGATCAGGCTGAAGAGTTTCTGCGCGCCCTCATGGTCGCGATGGCTGCCCTGATGCATGGATCTCCCTCGTCGGTTGGCCGCCGCACCCCGTCCGGATGGACGCGGCGGGGCGGCGACGTGCGAAACTGCGGGACAACCGGCGAGGCCCGGCTTGGTTTCGGCGCCGCGGCGACGCTCCCCCTGCCCGTGTCCCCGTCCTATCTGAGGCCGGGCGGACCGCGCCGGGCCGCGCGCACGGGACATCCATGACGCTCGATCGCCGCACGCTCCTCCGCGGGCTCGCCGGTCTCGGGGCCGCGGGCTTCGGCGCCGATCCGGCCCGGGCGGCCGCGCAGGACGATGCCGGGCGCCCCCTGCCCGCCCTCGCCTCGCCGGTGCGGCGGATCTTCCCCGCCGGCCCGCCGGCCGCGATCCTGCTCTACACGCTGGCGCCGGACCTGCTCGCCGGCTGGCCGCGGGCGCTCCGTCCGGCCGAGGCGCCCTATCTCCTGCCGGAGGCGGCGGCTTTGCCGGAGCTCGGCCGCCTGACCGGGCGCGGCAACACCGCGAATCTCGAGACGGTGCTGGCCCTGAGGCCCGACCTCATCGTCGATACCGGCGACACCGGCGAGACCTACCGCGCGCTGGCCGACCGGGTGCAGCAGCAGACCGGGATTCCGGCCCTGCTCTTCGACGGGCGCCTCCCCGCGACGCCGGAAACCTACCGCCGGCTCGGCGCGCTGATCGGCCGGGCCGATGCGGGCGAGCGGCTGGCCGGGATCTGCGAGCACATCCTGCGGACGGTGCGCGGGCGGGTCGCGGCGGTGCCGGAGGGCGAGCGCCCGCGCGTCTACCTCGCCCGCGGCCCGCGCGGCCTCGAGACCGCCCGGCAGGGCGCGATCAACGCGGAGAGCCTGGACCTCCTGGGCGCGATCAACGTCGCGGGCGCGGGCGGCGGCCTCGCCCGGGTCTCGCCCGAGGACGTGCTCGCCTGGGCGCCCGAGGTGATCATCGCCCTCGATCCGGCCTTCGTGGTGGCCGCGCGGACCGACCCGCTCTGGCAGGGCGTGCCGGCGGTGCGGAGCGGCCGGATCCACCTCGCCCCCGCCCTGCCCTTCGGCTGGGTCGACTTCCCGCCCTCCGTGAACCGCTTCCCCGGCCTGTGGTGGCTCGGCAAGGCGCTCTACCCGGAGCGGTTCCCGGAGGATCTGCGCGGTCTCGCCCGCGACTTCCACCGGGACTTCTACCACGTGGTGCCGGAGGAGGCGGCCCTCGACCGCGTCCTCGCGGGGGCGGCGTGAGCGGCCCGCGGGCCCGGGCGGAGAGCCGCCCCGGGGGGCGCCTCGGCCCGCGGCTCGGTCTCGGGCTGGCGCTGGGCGCGGTGGGGCTCGCGGTCGCCCTCGCCTTCGGGGTCGGGCGCTATCCGGTCGGTCTCGGCGAGGTGGCGCAGGTGCTCGCCGCCAAGCTCGCCGGCGGCGCCTCGGGCGTGTCCGCCCCCGTCGAGGCGGTGGTGCTGCAGATCCGGGGCCCGCGCATCCTGGCGGCGCTCCTGATCGGGGCGGCGCTCTCGGTGGCGGGGGCGGCCTTCCAGGGGCTGTTCCGCAACCCCCTGGTCTCGCCCGACATCCTCGGCGCCTCCTCGGGGGCGGCCTTCGGGGCGGTGCTCGGGATCTGGCTCTCCCTCGGGGTGCTCGCCATCGAGGCGCTGGCCTTCGCGGGCGGGCTCCTCGCCGTGGGCGCCGTCTACGGGATCGGGGCGGTGCTGGCGCGGCGGGACCCCGTGCTGGTCCTGGTGCTGGCCGGCGTGGTGATCGGCTCGCTCCTCGGCGCCGGGGTCGGCCTGGTGAAGTACCTCGCCGATCCCTACAACCAGCTCCCCGCCATGACCTTCTGGCTGCTCGGGAGCCTGTCGGCGACCCACGCGCTCGACCTGGCGGCGCTCAGCCTCCCGGTCCTGGCGGGCACGGGCGCGCTCCTGCTGCTGCGCTGGCGGCTCGACGCGCTCTCGCTGCCGGACGAGGAGGCGCGGGCGCTCGGCCTCGCCACCGGCCCCCTGCGCCTCGCGGTCGTCGCCGCCGCGACCCTGGTGACGGCGGCGAGCGTGGCGGCGGCGGGCATCGTCGGCTGGGTCGGCCTCGTGGTGCCCCATCTCGCCCGCTTCCTCGTGGGCCCGGGCTTCGCCCGCCTGATCCCGGCGGCGGCGCTCCTCGGCGCTGGCTATCTCCTCGTCATCGACACGCTGGCGCGCACCCTCGCCTCCGTGGAGGTGCCCCTCGGCATCCTGACGGCAGTGGTCGGCACGCCGGTCTTCCTGTGGCTGCTGGCGGGCGCCGAGCGGGATTGGCCATGAACCCGCTCGTCAGCCCGCCCACGGGTCTGCTCACCGCCCGGGGGCTCGCCTTCGGCTATCCGGGCCGGGAGATCGGCCGCGGCATCGACCTCTCGGTCGCGGGCGGCGAGGTGCTGGCGCTGCTCGGCCCCAACGGCGGCGGCAAGACCACGCTGCTCAAGACGCTGCTCGGGCTGCTCGCGCCGCTCGCCGGGACGGTGGCGGTCGAGGGCCGGCCCCTGGCGGCCCTGCCGGCCCGCGCCCGCGCCAAGGCGATGGCCTACGTGCCCCAGAGCGCGGGCAGCGCCTTCGCCTTCACGGCCCGGGCGGTGGTGCTGATGGGACGCAGCGCCCATACGGGCCTGTTCTCGGCCCCGTCCCGGGCCGACCACGCGGCGGCGGAGGCGGCCCTGGCGCGTCTGGGCGTGCCCCACCTCGCCGACCGGCCGATCACCCGCATCTCGGGCGGCGAGCGGCAGCTCGTGCTGATCGCCCGCGCGCTCGCCCAGGAACCGCGGCTGGTGATCCTCGACGAGCCCACCGCGAGCCTCGATTTCGGCAATCAGGGCAAGGTGATGCGGGAGATCGCGCGGCTGCGCGCGGACGGGCTCGGCGTGGTGTTCACGACGCACGACCCGAACCAGGCGGCCCGCTACGCCGACCGCGCGCTGCTGCTGCGGGCGGGCAGGCGCCTCGCCGAGGGGCCGGTGGCGGAGGTGCTGGAGGCCGGCCGGCTGGAGGAACTCTACGGAGCGCCGATCGAGGTGGTGCGGAACGAGACCACCGGTGCGCGCGCGTTCCTGCCGGGGTGAGGAGGCGCCGCGGTTTCGCGCATCAATCGGTAACGGCCGCGGGCTCATCCTGCCCGTCCATCCCGCCACCGGGGCCCGCCGCGATGTCCGTCCGCCTCCTTGCCTGCCTCCTCGCGCCCCTGCCCGCCCTCGCCAACGGGGCGGATTGCGGCGGCGACGCCGTCTCCTCGGCCGTCGTCGCGGAGGGCCGTCCGAGCCGGCCCGGCCCCCTCACGAGCGTGCCCGACACCCTCTGCGCCGACCTCTCCGACACGACGCGCCCGCGCCTGCGCCTCGACCTCTACGCGCCCCTCGACGGGGCGGATGGCGGGACGGGATCCGCAACCCCATATGACGGGCGAGAGCCGCGCATCGGCCCGCGCCGCCGCGGCGACGGGAGCCGCTAGCCGATCCCGGCCCCCGTCCGCACCGCCGGGCGACAAGCCCCCGAGGATCCCCACGACCTTGACGACCCGCCGTTCCCTTCCCCCGCAGGTCCGTGCGCGCGGCGTCACGGCGGTGCTCGGCCCCACCAACACCGGCAAGACCCACCTCGCTATCGAGCGGATGCTCGCCCATCCGACCGGGATGATCGGCCTGCCGCTGCGGCTCCTCGCCCGCGAGGTCTATCACCGGGTGGTCGATCGGGTCGGCCCCGAGCGGGTCGCCCTCGTCACCGGCGAGGAGAAGATCAAGCCCGACCGGCCGAGCTACTGGATCTGCACCGCCGAGGCGATGCCGCGCGACCGCAGCGTCGATTTCGTGGCCGTGGACGAGATCCAGCTCGGCGCCGACATGGACCGCGGCCACACCTTCACCGACCGGCTGCTCTACCAGCGCGGGCGCGAGGAGACCCTGCTCATCGGCTCGGGCACGATGGGGCCGCTGGTGCAGGCGCTGATCCCGGGCGTCCACGTCACCACCCGGCCGCGCCTCTCCCAGCTCTCCTTCGCGGGCGAGAAGCGCCTCTCGCGCCTGCCCCACCGCACCGCCATCGTGGCCTTCTCGGCCGAGGAGGTCTACGCCATCGCCGAATTGCTGCGCCGCCAGCGCGGCGGGGCCGCGGTGGTGCTCGGCGCCCTCTCGCCCCGCACCCGCAACGCGCAGGTCGAACTCTACCAATCGGGTGACGTCGACTATCTGGTGGCCACCGACGCGGTCGGCATGGGCCTCAACCTCGACGTCGACCACGTCGCCTTCGCGTCGAACCGCAAGTTCGACGGCACCCGCTTCCGCGGCCTCTCCCCGGCCGAGATGGCGCAGATCGCCGGCCGCGCCGGCCGCCACCTGCGCGACGGCACCTTCGGCTCCACCGGGCGCTGCCCGCCCCTCGAACCCGAGATGGTGGAGGCCCTGGAGAGCCACACCTTCGAGCCGACCCGGGTGCTGCAATGGCGCAACCCCGACCTCGACTTCTTCTCCGTGGTGGCGCTCCAGGCGAGCCTCGCCGAGCATCCGAGCGAGCGCGGCCTCGTGCGCGCCCCGCGCGGGGACGACGAGGCCGCCCTCGACCTCCTCGCCCGCGAGGACGACATCCGCGACATGGCCGCGGGCCGGGGCGGCGCCGTGGAGCGGCTCTGGGCGGTCTGCGGCGTGCCCGACTACCGCAAGACGCCGATCCAGACCCATGCGGACCTCGTCGCGCAGCTCTACCGCTTCCTGATGAAGGGCATGGCCGGGCGCATCCCGGCGGACTGGTTCGCCAAGCACGTGGCCATGGTCGACCGCATCGATGGGGACATCGACACCCTCTCCCAGCGCATCGCCCAGGTGCGGACATGGACTTTCGTGGCGAACCGACCCGACTGGCTGCAGGACCCGGAGCATTGGCAGGGCGAGACGCGTCGGGTAGAGGACAGGCTGTCCGACGCGCTTCACGAACGGCTGGCGAGCCGTTTCGTGGATCGGCGCACCAGCGTCCTGATGCGGCGCCTGAGAGAGAACACCATGTTGGAAGCTGAGATCACCGCAGGCGGCGACGTGACGGTCGAGGGCCAGCACGTCGGCCACCTGCACGGGTTCCAGTTCGTGCCGGACCCTGGCGCGGAGGGCCAGGAAGCCAAGACCCTCCGCAGCGTCGCCGAGAAGGCGCTCGCGAGCGAGATCGAGGCCCGGGCCGACCGTTTCGCCGCTGCCGCGGATGCGGCCCTGGTCCTGTCGAACGACGGCACCATCCGCTGGACCGGCGACCCGGTCGCCAAGCTCGTCCCGGGGGACAAGCTCTACGCGCCGGGCCTGCGCGTCCTGGCGGACGAGCAGCTCACCGGCCCGGCCCGCGACAAGGTCGAGGGACGCCTCACCGCGTGGCTCAAGGCCCATATCGTGCGCCTGCTCGGCCCGGCCCTGGAGCTGGAGACCGCCGAGGACCTCGCGGGCCTCGCCCGCGGCATCGGCTTCCAGGTCTCCGAGGCGCTCGGCGTCCTGGAGCGCGCGCGCGTCCTCAACGAGATGCGCAGCCTCGATCAGGAGGGCCGCGCGGCCCTGCGCAAGCGCGGCGTGCGCTTCGGCGCCTACCACATCTACATGCCGGCCTTGCTCAAGCCCGCGCCCCGCACCCTGGCGGCGCAGCTCTGGGCACTTCAGAACGGCGGCCTCGACCAGCGCGGTCTCGACGAGATCGCGCATCTGGCGGGCTCCGGCCGCACCTCGATGCCGGTCGACACCGAGATCGCCAAGGGCCTCTACCGGGCGGCGGGCTTCCGGGTCTGCGGCGGCCGCGCCGTGCGCGTCGACATCCTGGAGCGCCTCGCCGACCTGATCCGTCCGGCCATCGCCTACGTGCCGGGGACCACCCCCGGCGAGCCCCCGCCCGGCACCGCCGACCGCGACGGCTTCGTGCCCACCGTCGGCATGACCTCCCTGGTCGGCTGCTCGGGCGAGGATTTCGCCTCGATCCTGAAATCGCTCGGCTACGTGATGGACCGCCGCGCCGGCCCCGCCATCACGGTGCCGCTGCGCCCGGCCGCACCGACCGTGCCGGTCCAGCCGGTCCCGGCCGCCCCTGCGGAGACATCCGCCGCGGAGGAATCCGCCGCGGACGCATCCGCCGAGGCGGAGGCGGCGGGCGATCCGGCGGCGCCGGCCGAAGCGGAGGCGGAGCCCGACACCCTGGCGGCTGCCGAGGACGCCGCGCCGGACGCGCCGGAGACCCCGGAGCCCGTCGCCGCGGAGGTCTCCGAGCCGGAGCCCGTGACCGGGCCGGACGCCGTTGCGGAGCCGGAGGCGGTCGCGGCACCCGCGGCACCCGTCGCGGAGGTCCCCGTCGCAGAGGCCGCCGCCGAGCCGGCGCCCGAAGAGTTCGCCACGGACGAACAGGCCGCCGCGGACGAACCGGCCGCCCTGGAGGAGCCGGCTGCGGAGGTTGAGGCCGCCGCGACCGCCGAGGACGGCGCCGCCCCCGCGGCCGAACCTGCCGCGGACGCGGCGCCGGCCGAGCCGATCCTGATCGAGGTCTGGCGGATGCACCGCCATCCGCGCGGCAACGCCGCCCGCCACCAGGGCCGCGGCCGTCCGCCGGCCGGCGCCCAGGCCCGCCACGCCGACGGGCGCCCGCCCCGCCGCGACGATCAGCAGGCCCCGGGCGGCGAGCGCCCGCGGCCGCAGGGTCGGCCCGGTCAGCGCTGGGGCGACCGCCAGGAGCGCTGGGGCGAGCGGTCGGAGGGGGCCCGGGCCGAGGGCCGCCCGCCGCGCGGGCCGCAGAACGGCCGCGGAGCGGAGGGCGAGCGCGGCGGTGGACGCCCGCCGCAGGAGCGCCGCGACCATCATCGCGGCCAGCAGGAGAACCGTCCCCCCCGCCGCGAGCGCGCGCCGGATCCGGATTCGCCCTTCGCCAAGCTGCTCGCCCTGAAGGCGCAGATGGAGGCGCGGGACGGCGACAAGCGCTGACCTGACCGATGCGGGCGGATCGGCAGCGCCTCGACAAGTGGCTGTGGTTCGCCCGCTTCGCCAAGACGCGCAGCCTCGCGGCGCGCCTCATCGCGGAGGGGTACGTCCGCGTGAACGGCGAGCGCGCGGAGGCCGCCTCCAAGGCGATCGCGGTGGGCGACGTGATCACCGTCGCGGCCGCCCACGCGACCATGGCGGTGCGGGTGCTGGCGCTCGGCGAGCGCCGCGGCCCGGCGCCGGAAGCCCGCCTGCTCTACGCCGACGCCACGGGCGGCGTGACACCCGAGTGACGCCGCGCCACAAGGGAGCGATTGCGCCCCTTCGGGTGCTTGCCACCATCCCGGGCAGGAGCTAGAGCCCGGCGGAACGCGCGAAGCCCCGGAGGCCGCGCCCGACATCCTCAAGGACCGATCGGCTCATGACCTACGTCGTCACCGACAATTGCATCAAGTGCAAGTACATGGACTGCGTGGAAGTGTGCCCGGTCGACTGCTTCTACGAGGGTGAGAACATGCTCGTCATCCACCCCGACGAGTGCATCGATTGCGGCGTCTGCGAGCCCGAATGCCCCGCCGAGGCGATCAAGCCCGATACCGAGCCGGGCCTGGAGTCGTGGCTCAAGCTGAACGCCGATTACGCCAAGACCTGGCCCAACATCACCCAGAAGAAGACGGCGCCGGCCGATGCCAAGGAGTGGGACGGCGTCGCGGGCAAGCTCGAGGCGCATTTCTCGGCCAATCCCGGCTCGGGGGACTGAGAAAGCTCCGCCGCAATCCGGCAACGGGGCTGTGGACGCGGCCACGAGAAGCTGTAGCAATACGGTGCACGGTGCACGGTGCACGGTGCGCTGCCATGCGCGCCGCGCGCCTGATTTTTTTTGATTTTTAGGGCCCTCCATGCTAGGGTCCTGATCGCCGTCGCTTACGTTCGACATGCGGCACCGCCCGCCGACCGGGACAATTTCTCGAAGGGGTTGCCGCATGAGATCAGCCGTGGAGGGCTTTTCCCGATCCGCGGTCCGGTCGAACGTTCCTTAGCTATCGGTTGACAGGGACTGGCGGGCGTCTTCGCGGGCGTCCGACTGGCATGTATTTTCAGCCGGGCACCCTGACCCGGACGAATGACCCGCCCGCGGCGAGAAGACCGTGGACGGCGATCTGGAGGCCACCCCCGCATGACGACCGCCAAGAAGACGACAGCTGCCCGGCAGGGCTTCAAGACCGGCGAAGCGATCGTGTACCCGGCCCATGGCGTCGGCCGCATCACGGCCATCGAGGAGCAGGAGATCGCCGGCTACAAGCTCGAGCTGTTCGTGGTGTCGTTCGAGAAGGACAAGATGGTTCTTCGGGTCCCGACCGCCAAGGCGAACGCGGTCGGCATGCGCAAGCTGGCCGAGCCGGAGCTGGTGAAGAAGGCGCTGGACGTGCTGACCGGCCGCGCCCGGGTGAAGCGCACCATGTGGTCGCGCCGGGCCCAGGAATACGAGGCGAAGATCAACTCGGGCGACCTCATCGCGGTGACCGAGGTGGTGCGCGACCTCTATCGCTCGGAGGCCCAGCCCGAGCAGTCCTATTCCGAGCGCCAGCTCTACGAGGCGGCCCTCGACCGGGTGGTGCGCGAGATTGCCGCGGTCAACAGGATCACGGACACGGAATCGCTGAAGCTCATCGAGCAGAGCCTCGCCAAGTCGCCGCGGCGGACCAAGAGCGCCGATGCGGAGGGCGAGTCCGACGCCGAGGACATGCAGGACGAGGCCGAAGCGGCCTGATCCGGCCCTTTTCCCGCCCTTTCGAAAGCCCGGCCTCGCGCCGGGCTTTTTCGTTGCATCAATGCCACAGGCGCCGCCCGGAGCCGTCTCGTCGCTTCCGCAGTGCGGAACCAAACCCGGGCATGGGCCGTTGTCGCAGGCCCGTGGGGACGACGATCGGTTGCGCGCGTCGTCATGCGTCTCGTCGCGCGGGTGGTCATGGGCGTGCTGGCGGAGGCGGGAATGGCGGAAATCGCAGGGATTCGTCGGCAGTTCGTGCGTATGGCGATGGACGCGCCTTTCCTGGAGCGGGAAGAGGAGCGCGGTCTCGCGGTGCGCTGGAAGGACGAACGCGACGAACGGGCCCTGCACCGCCTGATCTCGGCCCATATGCGCCTCGTCATCGCCCTGGCGGGCCGGTTCCGGCATTACGGCCTGCCCATGGCCGACCTCGTCCAGGAGGGGCATGTCGGCCTCATGGAGGCCGCCGCCCGTTTCGAGCCGGAACGGGACGTCCGCTTCTCCACCTATGCCACGTGGTGGATCCGGGCCTCGATCCAGGACTACATCCTGCGCAACTGGTCGATCGTCCGCGGCGGTACCTCCTCGGCCCAGAAGGCCCTGTTCTTCAACCTGCGCCGCCTGCGCGCCCGGCTGATGCAATCGACCGACGAGCGGGTCGGCGACGAGATCCACAGCCGCATCGCCACCGCCATCGGCGTGTCGCGCGAGGACGTGGCGCTGATGGATGCCCGCCTCTCCGGCCCCGACATGTCGCTGAACGCGCCCATCACCGACGAGGGCGACGCCTCGGCCGAGCGGGTCGACTTCCTGGTCGACACCTCCCCGCTGCCCGACGAGGCCGTATCGGACGCTGTCGACGGCGAGCGGCGCCTGACCTGGCTCCGGCAGGCCCTCACGGTGCTCTCCGAGCGCGAGTTGCGGATCCTGCACGAGCGGCGGCTGTCGGAGGATCAGGCGACCCTCGAAGCCCTCGGGCACCGGCTCGGCATCTCCAAGGAGCGCGTGCGCCAGATCGAGAACCGCGCCCTCGAGAAGCTCCGCCGGGCGCTCGCCGAGCGCTTCCCCCAGCAGCCCGCCAGCGGGATGAGCGCCTTCGTCTGACCGGAGCCTCCGCGGGCGATCGTCGATCGCGGCGGACCGGTCGCGGAAACCGGGCGGCGGAGGCCTAGCCGCGGGCCGCCACGACCCGGAACCGCATATGGGCCTCTCCGGCCCAGGCGAAGCGGGCACCGTCCGGGAGGCGCGTCGACCACGCCCGGAGCTGCCGGCCGCGATGCGCCAGGGACCACGTCCCGGCCTCCTCCGTGAGGCACAGCGTCCGCGGGGCGGCCGAGAAACCCTCCCCGCTCGCCTTCACGAAGGCCTCCTTCACCGACCAGAGTTCGAGCGCCCGCGCGGGTCGATGCGCGGCCGGCATCGACCGGTAGGCCGCGAGTTCGGCCGGATGCAGGAACTGCCGGGCCACCGCGTCCCAATCGACGGGTCGGTCGGCTCCCTCCACGTCGACGCCGATCCGCCCGGCCCGGGCGAGCCCCACCGCCACCCAGCCGGCACCGTGGCTGAGGTTGAGATCGAGGTCATGCGCCTCGGGCAGGAACGGGCGGTCATAGGCGTCGCGCGACAGCACGAGACACTCCGGCGGGCGGTCGAGTTCGGCCCCGAGGAGATGGCGCAGGAGGCCGTGAGCGGCCTCGCGCTCGTGCCGGTCCTGCGGCTGGAGGAAGCGGGCGATCCGGGCGGCCTCGTCCGGCGGCAGTGCCCGGCGCGCGGGCGCGAGCCCGGCGATCACCGCATCCGCCCGCGCGACCAGCACGAAGGCGGCGCCCGCCCCGAGACGGGCCGGCCCGATATCCGCAAGCGTCACCGGCACTCCCGCGAATTCCACACCCATCTCCCGTCAGGCCCGTCGCCGCGAAGGAGCTAAGCAGGTCTCGCAGAGCCGGTCACCGGTCCGGCGGCGAAAACGATGCAGAGCCGGGAGCCTCGGCAGAAACGCTCACGCCGTTCCGCCGAAGCGTCAGGCGCTCCGCGCATAGGCCGGGGCGAGGTCCGGCGCCTCGTCGCCCTCCGCGCCGCGCGGCGACAGCAGGGTCGCCAAGTGACGCCCCGCGACGTCGATGAAGGCGCGCGCCTTGGCGGGGACCAGGCGCGAGGCCGTGACGATGACCACCGGCAGGGACGGGCCGCTCCAATCCGGCAGCACCCGCTGCAAGGCCGGCTCCTCCGCCTCCCCGTCGATCTCGGGGAGCAGCGCGAGGCCCTGCGCCGCCGCCGCGAAGCGCCGGACGAGCGCGAGGCTGTTGCAGGACAGCGCTCCCTCCGGCGCGACGGCGACCTGCTCGCCGTCCCGCTCGAGGGTGAGCGCGGTGCCGGGGGCCGCCGCAAGCAGCACGTGCGGTGCCCGGAGGTCGTCCGGGTGCCGGGGCGTCCCGGCCCGGGCGAGATAGGCGGGCGCCGCGAACAGGCCGGTCCGCAGGTGCCCGAGCCGCCGCGCGATCATCGCCGTCTCTCTCGGCTCCTCCGTCGTGATCGCGAGGTCGCAGCCATCGGCCGCGGATTCGGCATTCGCCATCCGCAACTCGACATGAATGCTCACCTGATCATGCGTCTTCAGGAAGGTGCCGATCACGTCCGGCAGGTGCCGCAGCACCCAGGCTTCGGGCGGTGCGCTGATCCGCAGCAGGCCGCTCGGCCCGCGCGCCTGCGCGACCAAGTCGTCGAAGCTGCGCTGCGCCTCCTCCACCAGCCGGATCGCCTGGGCGTAATAGGCCTCGCCATGGGGCGTCAGCGCCAGCTTCCGCGTGGTGCGGTCGAGAAGGCGCAGCCCGATCGCGGCCTCGAACTGCGTGATCCGCCGCGACAGCGAGGAGATCGGCACGTCGAGAGCGGCCGCGGCCTGGCTGAAACTCTTGCGCTTGGCCACCTCGACGAACAGGGCCATGTCTCGCAGCACTTGCGGGTGGGCCACGCGAACCTCCGGGATGGCATGCAGACCTAACGTCATGCCGGAGGATACTGCCTCTCTAGGTAGGATATTTCAACTCTAGATAAGATTTTTCCGGTTCCGGCCCAACCGTCATCGCAATGATGGAATTCATCTTTCCATGATGCCGCTTCGTTCCGGCGGCTGCCCCCGAACCGGCCGCGAGCCGGTTGACGGGGCGGCAGCCGCCGGGCAACACCGCCGCGCCGGCCCTGGGGTCGGCGGAATTCCGGAGTTCCGCATGTCCCATCCCGTCTCGCCGCTCGCCCCGGCCCACACGCCCGACCTGCCGCCGATCGCCGGCGTGCGGCTCGCCACCGCCCAGGCGGGGATCCGCTACAAGGGCCGCACCGACGTGCTGTTCGTGCTGCTCGATCCCGGCACGCAGGTCGCGGGCGTGTTCACGCGCTCGAAATGTCCCTCGGCGGCGGTGGATTGGTGCCGCGAGCAGCTCCCCGCCCGCGAGGCCCGGGCCGTGGTGGTCAATTCCGGCAACGCCAACGCCTTCACGGGCCTGAAGGGCCGGCAGGCGGTGGCGCTCACGGCGGAGATCGCCGCCGCCGCCGCGGGCTGCACGCCCGACCGGATCTACATCGCCTCGACGGGCGTGATCGGCGAGCCGCTGGACGCCACGAAGTTCGAGGGCGTGCTCGCGGATTGCGCGGGCCGCGCCGGCCCGGATGCGGAACGCTGGGCCGAGGCCGCGCGGGCCATCATGACCACCGACACCTTCCCGAAGCTCGCCACCCGCCGCGTGCGGCTCGGCGACACGGAGGTGACGATCAACGGCATGGCCAAGGGCGCGGGCATGATCGCCCCCGACATGGCGACCATGCTCTCCTTCGTGTTCACCGACGCGGCGATCGACGCCCCGGTGCTGCAGGGCCTCCTGCGCGACGGGGCCGAGCGCAGCTTCAACTGCGTCACCGTCGACGGCGACACCTCGACCTCCGACACGCTGCTGCTCTTCGCGACGGGCCGGGCCGGCAACGCCCCCCTGACGGCGGCGGACGACCCGCGTCTCGCGGATTTCGCGGCGGCCCTCGACGATCTCCTGATCGAACTCGCGCAGCTCGTCGCCCGCGACGGCGAGGGCGCGCGCAAGTTCGTGACGGTGCGGGTCGAGGGCGCGACGGACGACGCCTCGGCGCGCCGCATCGCCTTCTCGATCGCCAACTCGCCCCTCGTGAAGACCGCGGTGGCGGGCGAGGACGCGAATTGGGGCCGCGTGGTGATGGCGGTGGGCAAGGCGGGCGAGCCCGCCGAGCGCGACCGCCTCGCGATCTGGTTCGGCGACGTGCGGGTCGCCGTCGAGGGCGCCCGCGACCCGGCCTACAGCGAGGCGGCGGCGAGCGCCGTGATGCGCGAGCAGGAGGTGACGATCCGCGTCGATCTCGGCCTGGGCGCGGGCACGGCCCGGGTGTGGACCTGCGACCTCACCAAGGCCTATGTCGAGATCAACGGGGATTACCGCTCGTGAGGGCCGCGTTCCTCGCGGCCGGGCTCGCCCTCGGGCTCCTCGCCGCCGGCCCGGCCGCCGCCGACGAGCCCGGGCGGATCAGCGTGATCGGCCGCGCGAGCGCCGAGGTGCCGGCGGACACCGCCTCGGTCGAGATCGCGGTGGAGCGGCGGGCGCCGAGTGCCGCCGCCGCTCTCGACCGCAACTCCGAGGCCGCCCGCAAGGTCGCGGCCTTCGCCAAGGAGTTCGGCGCGGAGGTCGCCACCACCGCGGTGACGCTGCGCCCGGTGACGCGCCCCTCCCGCGACCCGAACGGGGCGGAAGTTCCGGACGGCTACCAAGCGAGCAACGCGGTGCAGATCCGCCTCGCGGATCTCGGCCGCCTCGGCGAGCTGATGCGCCGCACCCTCGACGGCGGCGCCGACCGGATCGGCGGCGTGACCTTCGGGCTGCGCGACGCGGCCAAGGCCGAGGGCGAGGCGCGCGCCGCCGCCGTGAAGGATGCGATCCGGCAGGCCGAGACCCTGGCGGAGGCGGCGGGGCTGCGCCTCGGCCGCATCGAGCGCATCGTGTCGCCGGCCCGCAGCGAGGTCCCGGTCTATGCCGGACGCGCCTTCGCGGCGAAGGCGCGGGCGCCGAGCGTGCCGGTGGAGGCCGGCACCGTGGAGGTCGGCGCCACGGTCGAGATCACCTGGGTGATCGCGCAATAGGCGCTCCGGCCTTCCCAAACCGGCGGCGGCGGGCTAACGGCGGGGCATGGCCGATCCGCTCAAGCTCCTCCTCGTCGTCGCCGTCGCGCTGGTGGACACCGACGGCCGCGTGCTGCTGGCGCAGCGCCCGCCCGGCAAGACGCTGGCGGGCCTGTGGGAGTTCCCCGGCGGCAAGATCGAGCCCGGCGAGCGGCCGGAAGAGACGCTGATCCGCGAACTCGCGGAGGAACTCGGCATCGCCGTGAAGGAGCCCTGCCTCGCGCCGCTCACCTTCGCGAGCCACGCCTACGAGCACTTCCACCTCCTGATGCCGCTCTACATCTGCCGCCGCTGGGAGGGCTCGGTGCAGGCGCGCGAGGGGCAGGCCCTCAAATGGGTGCGCCCGCGCGATCTCGCCCGCTACCCGATGCCCCCGGCCGACCTGCCGCTGCTGCCGGCGATCGTCGACCTGCTTGGGCCCTAATCCGTGAACTCCTCGATCGCGTCGACCTTGTTCGGATAGAAGGCGAGGTGGTCCTTGATGGCGGCCACCGCCGGGTACGGATCCTCGTAGCTCCACACCGCGTTCGCCCGCTCCACGCCGCCCGCCGTGAGCGCGTAGTAGCTCGCGTCGCCCTTGTAGGGGCAGTGGGTGGTATGGTTCGTCTTCTCGAACAGGTCCCATTCCGCGTCCGCGCGCGGGATGTACTGCACCGGCGGCAGGCCGGCCTCCTTCAGCGTCAGCGCCCGGGTCGTCTCCGCGACGATGACGCCGCCCAGCACCACGCGGATGCGGTGCGGGTTCGGCGTGATGGTGATCGGGTGATCGGGGCCGGGCTCCTTCATGCTCAACTCCTGTGCTCGGTGGTGCCCAACGCATCGGCGAGGCGCATCTGCGCGCTGCCGGGCCGGAGGGGCTTCTGCTGGCTTTCGTGCGGCACCCAGCCCGACAGCCAGATCAGCTCGAAGGTCGCGCGGACCCGCCCGTCCGCATCCGCGAAGCGCTCGGCGTAGAGCGCGGCGGCCCGCAGCAGGGTCTCGCGGCGCAGGCGGCCGCGGCGCTCCCGCAGGGCGTTGGTCAGCCCCATCGCCCGCAGGTCCCGCATCAGCCCGAACGGCGTCGCGTAGCGCACCGGCAGGGTTTCCACGTCGGTGACCGGCAGGGCGAAGCCCGCCCGCTGGAGGAGCGCGCCGAGGTCGCGCACCTCGGCGAAGGGCGCGACGCGGGGGCTGACCCCGCCCTCGACCTCGCTCTCGGCCTCGGCCAGCACCTGCCGCAGCTCGGTGAGCGAGCGCCCGCCCATCAGGCAGCCGACGAAGAGCCCGTCCGGCCGCAGCGCCCGGCGGATCTGGATCAGGGCGCCCGGCAGGTCGTTGACGTGCTGGAGCGCGAGGAGCGAGAGGGCGAGGTCGAAGCGGCCCTCGCCGAAGGGCAGCGCCTCGGGATCGCCGACCACGCCCGCGATGCCGGGCAGGGCCGGCTCGGGCAGGGGCGCGAGGCGCACCACCGCGCCCGCCCGCCCGCTCCCGCGCAGCCACGCGGCGGCCTGCGGGGTCGGCGTGCCGCAATCGAGCGCCCGCTCGAAGCTGCGCAGCACCGTGCCGAGGCGCTCGCCCAGATCCTCGCAGGCGCGGGCAACCAGGAAATCCGCGAAACCGGTCGCATGGGCGCGGGCGAGGCGCTTGCGGATCAGGGCGGCATCGAAGAGGGGCGGCGGAGTCGACATGTCGCCAGTAGATGGCGCGTGAGGCGGCGGCGCGCCAGGGCCGACCCTCATCGGGCCGGGCGCTGGACCGCGATGTCGTAGAGGGCGTTGGGATCGTAGGACATGAACCGGACCGGCCATTGATGCCGGACCAGGAACTCGGTGGCGGCCCGGTGGACCCCGTAGACGCCGAGGAACGGATCGGCATGCGCGAAGTCGTTGAAGACGATGTAGCCGCCGGGCTTCACCTTGCTGCGCGCCGCCTCGGCATCGGCCCGCACCCCCTCGTAGGAGTGGTCGGCGTCGATGTAGATCCAGTCGAAGCTCGCATCCTCGAAGGACGACAGCACCGCGGTCGAGAAGCCGACATGCACCGCGACGCGCGGATCCTCCAGCACGGAGCGGTCGGTGCGGCTGACGTCGAGATCGACCACGTGCAGGCGCTCGGGCCGGACCTCGTCGAGGATGAAGCGGGCGAAGCGGCCGTGCTGCGTGCCGATCTCGGCGACGCGGCCTCCCCCGAGCGCCCGCGCGAGATCCTGGCGCGTGGCGAGCAGCCGGCAATCGGTCAGCAGGTGGGCGGGGATCTGCGGCGAGGTCGCGCCCTTCACCGTCAGGAGCTTCAGGACCTTGAAGAAGGGCCGGATGCCCGCCGGAATCCGCTGCCGGACGATCATCACCAGACGCTTGAGCGCGTTCATTCCCCGGTCCTTCCGATCGCCGCGACGGTGGCCGATCCGCCCGCGAGCGGGCTTAGACCAGAGGCGGGACGCGGGTTCAACGCCGGCGCCCGAATGCGCTTGCGCATCGGCGCGCCCGCGGGAAGGATGGCCTCGCGGCGCGAGGCCGCCTCCTCCGAACAGGCTCATGCCGCCCGTCCTTCCCAGGCTCGCCCCGGCGCTCGACGCCCTGGTCGGCCTGATCTACCCGCCGAGCTGCATCGCCTGCGGGGCGGCGACCGGGACGCCGCACGCCCTCTGCCCGGCCTGCTGGCGCGGCATGCGCTTCATCGAGCGGCCCTATTGCGAGCGGCTCGGCACGCCCTTCGCGGTGGATCTCGGGGTGCCGGGGCTGCTCTCGCCCGGCGCGATGGCGCACCCGCCGGTCTTCGCCCGGGCGCGGGCGGCGGCGCGCTACGACGACACCGCCCGCCGCCTCGTCCACCGGCTCAAATACGAGGATCGCCTCGACCTCGCCGCCGCCATGGGCGGGATGATGGCGCGGGCGGGCCGCGAGCTCCTGGCCGAGGCCGACGTCGCGGTGCCGGTGCCGCTCTGGCGCTGGCGTCTGTGGTGGCGCCGCTTCAACCAAGCCGCGCTGCTCGCCCGCCACGCGGTGCGCGGCAGCGGGGTTCCGCTCAATCCCCGCCTCCTCGCCCGCGTGAAGCGCACCCGGCCGCAGGTGGGGCTCAGCCGGGGCGCCCGCGCCGAGAACCTGCAAGGAGCCTTCCGGGTGCCGGACGGAGGAAAGCCGCTCCTCCTCGGCCGGCGCGTCCTTCTCGTCGACGACGTGATGACCACCGGGGCCACGGCGAACGCCGCCGCCCGGGCGCTCCTGCGCGGCGGGGCGGCGGCGGTGGACGTGCTGACCTTCGCCTGCGTGGTTCAGGACGGGCTCGGCCTCGTTGGCGAGGCCGAGCGCCTCACGGCTCCTTGAAGCCGTATTCCGGCACGCCCTCCTCGTTGCCGTAATACTTGTAGGGCAGGAACTTGCCCGACATCGACAGTTTCACCCGATCGCCCTTGTTGTTGGGCTCGCGCTCCATGGTCATGTTGAAGTCGATCGCCGACATGATGCCGTCGCCGAACTCCTCCTGGATCAGCTCCTTCCAGGTGGTGCCGTAGACCATGACCAGCTCGTAGAAGCGGTAGATCAGCGGATCGGTCGGCGGCAGGGACGGGATCGAGCCGCGATAGGGCGCCTCGTTCAGCATCCGCTCCTCGGCCGCGGAGAGGCCGAACAGCTCGGCGGCCTTCCGGGCCTGCGCCTTCGGCAGCTTCATCTGGCCCATGCAGGCCGCGGTGATCAGGATCGGCGAGAGGCCGCCGATCGCGTCCTGGATGTGTTTCCAGGTCCAGCCCTTCTCGCGCTTGATGTCGAGCAGCTTCTCGGTGAGGTCTTCACGCTTCATCGGGGTGTCTCCCTGGGTGAACCCGGATCGGGCGCGGCGCGGGGGCTCCCGTCCCGCCCGCGCTCAATGTTGCAGCTCGGCCAGCATCCGCTTGAGATGCTTGATCGCCGGGGTGACGAGGGCGATGAAGGCCGCCTCGCGCAGGCGGCGCTGCGCCTCGGCCCCGGCCAGGAAGCCCTGGCCGCCGCAATGCAGCAGGGCGTTCTGGGCCGCGCAGAGGGCGAGGTCGCTCGCCGCCAGCCGCGCCTCGAGGACACAGCGCCAATAGGCCGGCTCGGCCTCGAAGGGCGTGCCGCCGAGCCGCTCGACCTCCTCCTCCAGGGCGTCGAGCCGGTCGGAGATCTCGCGGGGCTGGACGTCGAGGGAGCGGTTCGCCGCCGCGAGCGGCCGGGCGACGTCGTGCATCAGGCGCAGGCAGGCGCGTCCGTGGCCGATCGCCATCCCGGTCTGCAGCAGCACGACCCCCGCCCGGACGCGCTTGAAGTAGCCCTCGATCGGATCGGCCAGCAGATCCTCGTCGGGGATGAAGACGTCCCGGAACTCGACCGCGCGGGTGTGCGTGCCGTTGAGGGCGAGGAGGCGGCCCGGCTCGTTCAGCCGCACACCCTCGGCGCCGCAACGCACGACCGCCATGGCGTAGCGCCCCTCGGGCCGGCCGAACACGGCCGCGAGAACCGAATCCGGCCCCAGATTCGAGACCCACGGCAGGGTTCCGTCGACCCGGTAGCCCCCGACGACGCGCAGGCCGTCGAGCCGGATGCGCTCCAGGCCCATGTAGGTCTTCATCGGATTCGCGAAGCCGGCGCCGCCGAGGATCGTGCCGGAGGCGATCTGCGGCCCGAGCCCGGCCCGGAGCGGGGCGTTGTCCGAGCAGGCGACCATCCAGGCCAGGGTCGCTTGGCAGGTCATGCAGAAGGCGGCGGAGACGCAATGCTCGGCCGCTTCCGCGGCGGCCTGGATCGCACCGCGCAGGTCCGCCGCCCCGTGCGGCCCCCCCGCCGGCAGATGCGCCGCGTAGGCCCCCGCCGCTCCGAAGGCGCGCAGGGCCGCCTCCGGATAGAGCCCCTCCTCGTCGATGCGCCGCACGAGGGGCACGAGGTCGCGCTCGGCGGCGAGACGCAGATCCGCCAGCAGCGTCTCGGTGGCGGAGGGCCGATCCGGCCCCGCCTGCATCGTCGTCACCCGCAGCATGGTCGTCTCCCCGGCTGACCTTGTTCACGCGTCCGGCTGCCCCGCGCGAAAGACCCGCCTCCCCTCCGGATGTCCAAGATCCATGCCACCCTAGCGGGAATCGGCCCCGGCCGATCCGGATGCCCGGAGGTCATCCCCGGGTGTCCGGACGGCGGCGGCGCCCTACTTCGCGCGCGGAGCCATCGGGGCCAGCGAGGAGACACCGCATGACAGATCATCCTGCCTTGGCGCCCGGCCGGGTCGCCGTCATCACCGGCGGGGCGAGCGGCATCGGTCTCGCCGCCGCCCGCCATTGCGCGGGCCGCCGCATGAGCGTGGTGCTGGCGGATCTCCCGGGCGAGGCCCTCGACGCCGCGGCCCGGGAGGTGGCGGCCGCGGGCGCCGCTGCGGTGCGGGCGGTGCCGACCGACGTGGCGCGCCGGGAGGCGGTGGAGGCCCTGCGGAGCGCCGCCGCCGCCCTCGGCCCGGTCTCCTTCCTGATGGCGAATGCGGGGATCGAGGCGGGCGGCCGCTTCTTCTCCGACGACGCCACCTGGCACCGCATCCTCGACACGAATCTCTGGGGCGTGATCAACGCGCTGCAGGTCTTCGTGCCGGGGCTGATCGAGGCCGGGGCGCCCGCCGCCGTGGTGGTGACGGGCTCCAAGCAGGGCATCACCACCCCGCCGGGCAACACGCCCTACAACGTCAGCAAGGCCGGCGTGAAGGTGGTGACCGAGGCGCTGGCCCACGAACTGCGCGAGCGGGGCGCCCCCGTCACCGCCCATCTGCTGATCCCGGGCTTCGTCTATACGGGGCTGACGCGGGCCCGCGGCGCGACCGAGAAGCCGGCGGGGGCCTGGACGCCCGACCAGACGGTGGCGATGATGGCGGAGGGGATCGCCGCGGGCGACTTCTACATCCTGTGCCCCGACAACGAGACCACCCGGGCACAGGACGAGAAGCGCATGCGCTGGGCGGCCGAGGACATCATCCGCAACCGCCCGGCCCTGTCGCGCTGGCACCCGGACCACAAGGACGCCTTCGCGGCCTTCATGCAGGAATGATATCAGCGGTCAGCGTCAATGACCGCTGAATAGCGCACGGCCCGACGCGTCAGCCTCTCGGGCCGTTGGAAGAAGGGGATTCCGAAGGGCCGTCAGGCCCTTCGGCAGGGGTGCAGGGGGCGCCGCCCCCTGCGGTTGGCGGTATCCTTGCAGGGATGGTTGCCTTCGCGGTACCGCACGAAATCCGGAGACTTCAGGCCGCATGCCCAAGATCATTCCCGTCGCGTCCTTCGACGGCGTCGTGTTCGGCGCGACCGGCGACCTGACCATGCGCAAGCTGCTGCCGGCGCTCTATTACCGCTTCCGCGACCAGCAGATCCCGCTGACGAGCCGCATCATCGCGGCGGCGCGCAGCCACCATTCCGATGCGGAGTACCGCGAGATGGCCGCCGCCGCGCTGAAGCGGCACGTGCCGGCGGGCGACCTCGACCCGGACACGGTCGAGGGCTTCCTCGCCCACCTCTCCTACGTCGCCGTCGACGGGCTCGGGCAGGAGGGCTGGCCCGCCCTCGCGCAGCTCCTCGACGAGCGGCCCGATCAGGTGCGCTCCTATTATCTCGCCACCTCGCCGAGTCTCTACGGCTCGATCTGCCGCAACCTGAGCGCGCATGGCCTGATCGGCCCGAAGTCGCGCGTGGTGCTGGAGAAGCCGATCGGCCACGACCTCGCCTCCGCCCGGGCCATCAACGATCAGGTCGGCGAGGTCTTCCCCGAGAAGCAGATCTTCCGCATCGACCATTATCTCGGCAAGGAGACGGTGCAGAACCTGCTGGCGCTGCGCTTCGCCAACACGATCTTCGAGCGGCTGTGGAACGCCGACGTGATCGATCACGTGCAGATCACGGTGGCGGAGACGGTGGGGGTCGAGGGGCGCGGCGGCTACTACGACACCTCGGGGGCGCTGCGCGACATGCTGCAGAACCACATGCTCCAGCTGCTCTGCCTCACCGCCATGGAGAGCCCGCTCTCCCTCGATCCGGACGCGGTGCGCGACGAGAAGCTCAAGGTGCTGCGGGCCCTCAAGCCGATCGCGCCGCACGAGATCCCGCACCAGACCGTGCGGGGCCAGTACGTGGCCGGCGCCATCGGCGGCAAGCCGGTGCCCGGCTACCTCGCGGATCTCGGGGGCGAGACGCGCAGCCCCACCGAGACCTTCGTGGCGCTGAAGCTCGAACTGATGACGCCGCGCTGGGCCGGCGTGCCGTTCTACCTGCGCACGGGCAAGCGGCTGCCGCAGAAGATGTCGGAGATCGTGGTGCAGTTCCGCTCCTCGCCCTTCAGCATCTTCCCGCCCGAATCCTTCGCCCGCGAGCCGAACCGGCTGGTGATCCGGCTCCAGCCCGAGGAGGGCATCAAGCTCGAGGTCATGACCAAGGAGCCGGGCCCCGGGGGCATGCGGCTGCGGGCGACGGGCCTCGACATCAGCTTCGAGCAGACCTTCAACCAGCGCTATCCGGACGCCTACGAGCGGCTGCTGATGGACGTGGTGCGGGGCAACGCCACCCTGTTCATGCGCCGCGACGAGGTCGAGGCGGCCTGGGCCTGGGCGGACGGGGTGCTCCAGGCCTGGGCCGACCGGCCCGAGCCGCCGCGGCCCTATCCGGCCGGCACCTGGGGGCCGACGGCGGCGATCGCGCTGATCGAGCGCGACGGCCGCACCTGGCACGAGGATGTCGGTCAGTAGGCTGCCGGCCTCGCGCCGAGGAGGAGGCGCGGCGTCCCTCCGTCGAAATCGAGGCCGGTCTCCGCGGCGGGGCGGAGCGGCTCCAGGCGGATGGAGCGGCGCTCCGCCCGGAAGGACGGCAGCGCGGCGGCCGGATCGCCCGTGAACGGCCCGGCGAGTTCGCCCGGCCGCAGGATCCCGTCGGCGGTGAGGACGCGCCACGCCAGGGTCTCGCTGCGGGACCCGTCCCGGTCGCGCCCGGCGCGGGGGAACAGCGCGCCGTAAGCCTGGCGCGTGCCATCCGCGCTGCCGACGACGGTGCAGGTCGCCGCCCGGGTGGTGCCGAAGACGAGCCCGACATGCGGGCTGGTGATGCAGGTGAGGGTGCCGGCGGGGCGCATCCCGACCGCATGCGTGCCGACCGCATGCGTGCGGGCCGCGACCACGCTCGCCGCGAAGGCGAGACCGGCGAGCGAAAGGGCGATGACGATCGACCGCATGGCGACACTCCGAAGGTGAGGGGCGGCCCGGCCGCCCGGTTCAGCGTGGCCATCAGCTTTGCCGCTGTCGCGTTGCCGCCGTATTCCGTCGAAGATTGCGTGGTCCTTGCGCCGCACCCGCGCCATCGCGCCGTGCCGTACCGTCGCAGTTTCGAACAACTCCAAGTCTTATCAACGACATAGGAACCCGCGGCGGCGGCTTCCCTTCCGGCGCCGGCCGCACTAGAGGGACCCGCGAGGGCCCTCCCCCGCAGGGCTGCCCGAGGATATCGCATGCCGTCCCGCCGTTCGTTCCGCCTTGCCCTGACGCTCGCCCTCGCGCTCGCCGCAGCGCCCGTGCTCGGCCAGGAGGGCGAGGCGCCGGCGGCGGAGCCGGCCCCCGCCCCCGCCAAGCCGGCCCGCCGCCCCGCCCCGCCGCCGCGCAAGCCCGCCCCCGCCCCGGCGGCCGCTGCACCGGCGGCGGCGGTGGGCTGGCCTCCCGGAGCGAGTGCGGTGAGCGAGGTCTACGGCGACTGGACGGTCAACTGCACCCGCGAGAACGAGGCGCGGCGCTGCGCCCTGTCGCAGGCGCAAGGTGAGGCGCAGACCGGCCGGCGCCGCTTCAGCATCGAGCTGCGCCCGCCGGAGAACGGCCGCAGCGAGGGGGTGGTGCTGATGCCGCTCGGGCTCTCCATCGAGCCCGGCATCAGCTTCAAGCTCGACGACGCGACCCTCGGCAAGGGGGCGTTCTACACCACCTGCGTCGCGGCCGGCTGCGTGGTGCCGATCAGCTTCCCCACCGTCGCCACCGACGCCATGAAGACGGCCGTCTCCCTGCGGGTCACCGGCACCAAGCCGAACGGCGAGGCGGAGACCATCACGGTGCCGCTCGCGGGCTTCGCCGCGGCCCTGGCTCGCGTGGCGGTGCTCGCCGGCTGAGCAGGGAGCCCACTGCCTCACGCTTGAGCAGGGCTGCCTTCCCGGTGCGCCGTCCGGCGCGCCGCGAACGCCCGCGCCGAAGAGGAAGGCCTTGGCACGATTCGTGCTGAGGGAGACGCGCAGGCTGGCCGGCGACGGCCGGGGCAAAGATGCCCGAGCCTTGGACAGGGTTGTCCGATACCGATGGGGTGACGCAGCGGTCGCGCAGGCCGGCTGCCCGCGCCCCTTCCCGACAGCGCGACTCTACCCCCCGCGGGGGCTCTGCGTGAGGCTCAACCCATGGCCGACTTCAAGACCGTGATGAAATCGGGTCATCCCCCGACCCTGTTCGCCGCCTTCCTGTACTTCGATTTCTGCTTCGCGATCTGGGTGCTCAACGGCGCCATGGGGCCGTTCATCACCGAAACCTACAAGCTCACCCCGGCCCAGACCGGCTTCATGATCTCGCTGCCGATTCTGGCGGGCGCGATCATGCGCTTCCCGCTCGGCGTGCTCGCGCAGTATATCGGCCGCAAGAACGCCGCCATCACCGAGATGTCGCTGATCATCCTGGCGATGGCCTACGGCTTCTTCGCCGTGTCGACCTACGGCGACGTGCTCGCCATGGGCGTGCTGCTCGGCATCGCGGGCGCCTCCTTCGGCGTCGCGCTCTCGCTCGGCTCGGGCTGGTTCCCGCCGGAGCACAAGGGGCTCGCCATGGGCATCGCGGGCGCCGGCAATTCGGGCACGGTGCTCGCCGTGCTGTTCGCGCCGCCGCTGGCCCAGGCCTATGGCTGGCAGGCGGTCTACGGCTTCGCCGGCCTCGTCATGGCCCTGCCGCTCGCGGTGATGATCGTCTTCGCCAAGGAGCCGCCGGACCGCGAGCACCAGACCTTCCGCGAGCACGTCTCCTGCCTGTTCGAGAAGGACGGCTGGGCCTTCAACCTGATCTACGTGATCACCTTCGGCGGCTTCATCGGCCTGTCGAACTTCCTGCCGACCTTCTTCTACGAGCAGTTCGCCGTGACCAAGGTCGAGGCCGGGCGGCTGACCATGCTGGCGGCGCTGATGGGCTCGGGGATCCGGGTGGCGGGCGGCTACTTCGCCGACCGCATCGGCGGCATCCTGGTGCTGACGGTGGTGCTGCTCGCGGCGGTGGGCTCGTTCCTGCTGCTGACCGCCTCGCCGCCGCTGCTCCTCACCACGATCCTGTTCATGTTCTGCTTCGCGGCGCTCGGCGCGGGCAACGGGGCTTTGTTCCAGCTCGTGCCCCTGCGCTGGCCCACCAACACCGCGGTGGCGGGCTCGATGATCGGCGAGATCGGGGCCCTGGGCGGCGCGATCCTGCCGAACGCGATGGGCCTGTCCAAGCAGTACACGGGCGGCTTCGCGGCGGGCTTCGTGTTCTACGCGGTGTTCACGGCGATCGTGCTCGGCTGCCTCACCCTGTGGTCGCGCCATTGGGTCGGCCGCTGGGTCGGCCCGCGCGGCAAGGTGCTCGCGGCCGAGACCGCCGAGACCGAGGCGGGGATCCTGCCGGCCGGCGCGCAGCGCGCCTGACGCCACCGCCGGAGCCGGCTCCCTGCCCGCTCCGGCGTTCGATGAACCGGCTCCCGTTCGGGCTTGCCTTGCGCCGTCGAACGAGTCCGTTCGACGGCGCTGCGGGATCGGCGGATGCGGGCGAACGCCATCCACGATCCCGGCTGATACGGTTTCCGGACGATCACTTTCGGAAACCGTATCACGAGCCCGCGCGGCGCCTGAGCGAGGCCGGTTTCCGCATCGCGAAGCGATCATCCGGAAACCGTATGAGACCGTCGGGCCGTCAGGCCCCGGCCCCCTGGGCCGCCGCGAGCGCCGCATCCTTCTCCCGCACCCGGGCCACCGCCGGGCGCGCCTGATGGCGGGCGACGTAGGCGGCGATCTCGGGGGTTTCGGGCACCAGCTTGAACATCGTCGTCCAGGTGAGCGCCGCACCCCAGAGGATGTCGGCGGCGGTGAAGCGCTCGCCGAGCAGGTAGGGACCGCGGCGCAACCGCTCGTTGATCACCGCCAGCACCGTCTCGAAGCTGCCATAGGGCGAGGTGGAGGGCCGGCCGGCCTCGTGGCCCTGCGCCTTGTCCACCACGGCCGGCTCGAAGCTGCTGCCGTAGAACACCATCCAGCGCAGGTAGGGGCCGCGCAGCGGGTCGCCGAGCGCGGGGGCGAGGCCCGCCTGCGGATAGAGATCGGCGAGGTAGAGGTAGACCGCGGGCTGCTCGGTCACGAGGGCGTCGCCGTGGCGGATCGCCGGGACCTTGCCCATCGGGTTGACCGCCAGATAGGCCGGCTGCCGGTTCTCGCCGGCCTTCATGTCGAGCACCTGCAGATCGTAGGGGACACCGAGCTCCTCCAGGAGCAGGAGTGCCCCCGACGAGCGGGTGTTGGGCGAGTGGTAGAGCGTGACGCGGTCCAAGGTCATGCGGGCGATCTCCGGCCGCCGTCCGATTCGGCGCCGCCGCCACGCTCGGCCGGCCCGGAGGCCAGATCAAGGCACCGCCATCGAGGGGTCACCTTGCCATTCGGGGTGCGATCCGATAAAGGGCCCGCCATCCCACACGCGGAGCCGGCCTCATGCCTGAATGAGGCGTTTCCGGTGGCTGGCCGCGCGGCCGGTCGCTTCCTCCGCGGCGGATAGAACCGGAGAGAACACAACCATGGCCCTTCCCGATTTCTCGATGCGTCAGCTCCTCGAGGCCGGCGCGCATTTCGGTCACCAGTCGCACCGCTGGAACCCGAAGATGCAGTCGTACATCTTCGGCACCCGCAACAACATCCACATCATCGACCTCGCCCAGACCGTGCCGGCGCTCTACCAGGCGCTGCAGGCGGTGAGCGACACCGTCGCCAAGGGCGGCCGCGTGCTCTTCGTCGGCACCAAGCGGCAGGCCGCGGACGTGGTGGCGGATTCCGCCCGGCGCTCGGCCCAGTACTTCGTGAACTCCCGCTGGCTCGGCGGCACGCTCACCAACTGGAAGACCATCTCGGGCTCGATCCAGCGCCTGCGCAAGGTCGATGAGATCCTCGCCGGCGGCGGCCAGGGCCTCACCAAGAAGGAGCGCCTGATGCTGTCCCGCGAGAAGGACAAGCTCGAGAAGGCGCTCGGCGGCATCAAGGACATGGGCGGCGTGCCCGACCTGCTGTTCGTGATCGACACCAACAAGGAGCAGCTGGCGATCAAGGAGGCCAAGCGCCTCGGGATCCCGGTGGCGGCCATCGTCGACACCAACTGCGACCCGGACGGCATCACCTACGTGGTCCCGGCCAACGACGATGCGGGCCGCGCCATCGCGCTCTACTGCGATCTCATCGCCCGCGCGGCGATCGACGGCATCTCCCGCGGCCAGGGCGCGCTCGGCGTCGACCTCGGCGCCTCGGACGATCCGATGGCCGAGGAGCTGCCGGCGAACATCAACGAGCCCGAGGTGGCGCAGGTCGACATCACGGAGCCCTACGTGGGTGAGCCCTTCGAGCTGCTCGCCGCCCCGCGCGGCGCGCCCGACGACCTGACCAAGCTCACGGGCGTGGGCCCGCAGCTCGTGCAGAAGCTGAACGACGCCGGCATCTACCACTACTGGCAGGTGGCCGCGATGACCCCGGAGGACGTGGCCAAGGTCGACGGCGAGCTGAAGCTCAACGGCCGCATCGAGCGCGACGGCTGGATCAACCAGGCCCGCGCCTTCGTCGAGGCCGCCGCCGCCGCGTGAGCGGCCGGGCACCTCCGGGTGCCCCCGACAGCGTGACGAGAGTTCAGCCCGGCGCTGGCACAGCGCCGGGCTCCCTTTATCCGGTTGAGTGGAAAGGACGTCCCATGGCCAACATCACGGCAGCGATGGTCAAGGACCTGCGCGAGAAGACCGGCGCGGGCATGATGGACTGCAAGGCGGCCCTGAACGAGACGGCGGGCGACATCGAGGCCGCCGTGGACTGGCTGCGCAAGAAGGGCCTCGCCAAGGCCGCCAAGAAGGCCGGCCGCGTCGCGGCGGAGGGCCTGGTGGCGGTGGAGTCCTCCGGCCATCACGCTGCGGTGGTCGAGGTGAATTCCGAGACCGACTTCGTCGCCCGCAACGACAGCTTCCAGGCTTTCGTGCGCGAGGCCGCCAAGATCGCCCTCAACACCGCCGGCAGCGTCGAGGCGCTGGAGGCCGCGCATTTCCCGGGCTCGCAGACGACCGTGAAGGACCGCCTGCAGGCGCTCATCGCCACCATCGGCGAGAACATGACGCTGCGCCGCGTGGCGACGCTCGCGGTCGAGAAGGGCGTGATCGCCAGCTACGTGCACGGCCAGGTCAGCGAGGGCCTCGGCAAGATCGGCGTGCTCGTGGCGCTGGAATCGGCGGGTGATGTCGGCGTCCTGAGCACGCTCGGCCGCCAGATCGCCATGCACGTCGCCGCGACGAACCCGGTGGCGCTCGACGCCTCGGGCGTCGATCAGGCCACGGTCGAGCGCGAGAGCAACATCCTGCGCGAGAAGAACGCCGGCAAGCCGGACCACGTGCTCGCCAAGATCGTCGAGAGCGGCCTGAAGAGCTACTACAAGGAGGTCACCCTCCTGGAGCAGCCCTTCGTGCACGACACCTCGAAGACGGTGTCGCAGGTGCTGAAGGAGTCCGAGGGCAAGGCCGGCGGTCCGGTGAAGCTCGTGGGCTTCGTGCGCTACGCGCTCGGCGAGGGCATCGAGAAGGAAGAGGCTCCGGACTTCGCCGCCGAGGTCGCGGCGGCGGTCAAGGGCTGAACCCCGTCCCCTTCCGCGGGAGGGCTAAAGGCCGGAGACGGGTTTCCGCCCGTCTCCGGCCTTTTTCGTTGCGCGGGCCGAACCGGCCTCTGCTCACCGCGCCCGGGACGGGTCGATCACCAGCAGGTACTCGCAGATCTCCGCCCCGATATTGGTGAAGGCGTGCCCGGCATCGGCCTCGAAATAGAGGCTGTCGCCGGCCTCGACCACGACGGCCCGGCCGCCGATCTCCGCGCGCAGCCGCCCCTTGAGCACGTAGATGTATTCCGAGACGCCGCGGCGATGGGCGACGAACTCGCCCGTGCCCTCCCCGGGCGGCAGCGTATTGAGCACGAAGTCGATGCCGCGGCCCGGCAGCACGGGCGACAGGAAGCGGCGCAGGAAGCCCGAACTCTCGTCGCGCAGCACCGGCTGACGGGCCGCCGGGATCAGCAGCACCTCCTGCTCGGTGGTGGGCGCCATCAGGCGCGCCGCCGTCACCCCGAGCGCCTCCGCGAGGCGCGAGAGCACCACCGTCGAGGGAACCGCCTCGGCACGCTCGACCTTCGAGATCATCGACCGGCTGACCCCCGAGCGCAGGGCCAGGGCTTCGAGCGAGAGATCCTGCTCCCGGCGCAGGCGCCGGATCTCCTCGGACATGTAGGTCCGGGCCGGCGTCAACAACGGCGCGGCGTCCTCGTCCTGCGGCGGCACCGTGTCGGTGGAATTCATGCGAAGCGAACCTCTCGTCGGCGCGGCGCCTTCGGGGAGCTTCCCCTGCCTCCGCGCGCGCGCGCACGTCAACCGGAACCATGCTTGGCACCAGGGCGATCGGATGAACCCGATCGCCCTGGGTTTCTTGCTTGGCCTCGAACGCCGGCGGCCGCCTCCGCGGCCTTGGCTTCGCTCCGCTTAAGCGTCCGAGAGGACGGATGTCCTCTCGGACGCTTAAGCGGAGCGCTCTTCGCGCCCGCAGGAGCGACAATCGGGTTTCACCCGGTTGCCCCGTGGTTGGCACATCGTTTGCCTCCACTGTCGTGGAAATTCCTCCAAGGCAGTGGATGGGGCGGACCATGGTCGATGCAGCGTTGCCGATCGATGCCGGTGCGGTCGTCGTGGACGAGGGGGTGCCATCGGCGGACCGGCGCCAGATCGTCTGGTCGAGCGTGATCGGCACCACCGTCGAGTGGTACGACTTCCTGATCTACGGAACGGCGAGCGCGCTCGTCTTCAACAAGCTGTTCTTCCCGAGCTTCGATCCACTCGTCGGCACGATCGCGGCCTTCGGCTCCTACGCGGTCGGCTTCCTGGCCCGGCCGCTCGGCGGCATCGTGTTCGGTCATTACGGCGACAAGATCGGCCGCAAGGCCATGCTGTCCCTGACCATCATCATCATGGGGCTCGGCACCTTCCTGATCGGCTGCCTGCCGACCTACGCCCAGGCCGGGATCTGGGCGCCGATCCTGCTCGTCTTCCTGCGGCTGGTGCAGGGCATCGGGATCGGCGGCGAGTGGGGCGGGGCCGTCCTGATGGTGGTGGAGAGCGTGCCCCCGGAGCGGCGCGGTTTCTTCGGCAGCATCGTCCAGCTCGGCTACCCGCTCGGGGTGATCAGCTCGATCGGCGCCTTCGCCCTGGCCGGCCTCCTGCCCGAGCCGGAGTTCCTGTCCTGGGGCTGGCGGCTGCCCTTCCTGGCGAGCGCGCCGCTGATCGGCATCGGCCTGTTCATCCGCCTGCGCCTGCACGAGACCCCTTCCTTCCAGCGCGTCAAGCGGCAGGCGGCGGTCGCCCGGCTGCCGGTGCTGGAGATCCTCACCGAGCATCCGCGCACCTTCCTGACCGCGGTCGGGCTCAAGGTCTCGGAGATCGCCTATGTGAGCGTCGTCACGGTGTTCGGCATCTCCTACGTCACGGGGCATCTCGGCCTGCCCCGCAGCGTGATCCTGAACGGCATCCTGATCGCCGCGATCATCGAACTCTTCACCATCCCGGCCTTCGGCTGGCTGTCGGACCGGTACGGGCGGCGCACCCTGTTCACCGCCGCCTGCCTGTTCTCGATCGCCTTCGCCTTCCCGCTGTTCCAGCTCCTCGGCACGCGCGATCCGCTGATCATCACGCTCACCGTCGCGGTGGCGGTGAGCTTCGGCCAGGGCATCATGTTCGGCACCGGGGCCGCTTGGATGTCGGAACTCTTCGACGCGCGCTTGCGCTACAGCGGCGCCTCCCTCGGCTTCCAGGCCGGCGCGGCCCTCAGCGGCGGCTTCACCCCGCTGATCTGCGCCGCGCTCCTGGGCGCCGGCGGCGGCGCGACCTGGCCGATCTCGGTCTACCTGATCGCCCTGGCCTGCGTGACGCTCGCCGCGACCTTCGCCGCCCCGGAGACCGCGCGCCGCCCCATCGACTGAGGCGCTCCCATCCCCCCTCGGAGACACTCATCATGACGGACATGCCTGCACCGCGGATGGTCCCCGCCTTCTCGCATCCGGCCGGGGCCGCCGCGGCGGCGACCCCGGGCGGTGCCACGGGATGGCGCGGCGTGCTGCTGCACATCCACGTCGCTCCCGCGGCGAGCTACGAGATGGAGGAACTGGCCGAGGCGACCTGTGTCGCCGGCCGCGGCATCGAGGGCGACCGCTACTTCGCCGGCTCCGGCAGCTACTCGGCCAAGCCCGACGTCCGCGAGGTCACGCTGATCGAGCAGGAAGCCCTCGACGCCCTCGCCCGCAACGACCCGCCGCTGCAGCAGGGGCCGCTGACGCTCCTGCCGGGCGACCACAGGCGCAACCTCACGGTCCGCGGCGTGCCGCTGAACCATCTGGTGGGCCGCCGCTTCCGCGTCGGTGCGGTGATCCTGCGCGGCGGCCGGCTCAACTTTCCCTGCAAGTACCTGGAGGAGCTTCTCGGCCTGCCGGTCTACCTGCCGCTCTACAACCGCTCGGGCCTGAATTGCGGTATCGAGCAGGGCGGAATCATCCGGCCGGGCGATCCGATCGAGATGCTGGAGTGAGGCGATGGCGCCCCGCCTCATCATGAAGCTGCAGGTCGCGGCGGCGGAGCCGACGACCCCCGAGGTGCTCCATCTCGTCCTGGTCCATCCGCAGCGGCCCGCGCTGCCGGCCTGGGAGGCCGGGGCGCATATCGACCTGCGCCTGCCGGACGGCCGGGTGCGGCAATACTCGCTCTGCGGCGACCCCGCCGACCGGAGCCGCTACGAGATCGCGATCAAGCGCGAGGAGGCGGGGCGCGGCGGCTCGCTCTGGGCGCACGGCCATCTCGGCCCGGGCGCGCTGGCGCATGTCTCGGCGCCCCGCAACGCCTTCCCGCTGGCGGCGGGCGCGCGGCGGCACATCCTGGTGGCCGGCGGCATCGGTGCGACCCCCATCCTCGCCATGACCCGCACGCTCGCCGCGGAGGGCGCGGATTTCGCGGTGCATCTCTGCGCGCGCTCGGCCGATACCGCCCCCCTGCTCGGGGCGCTGCGGGCGGCCTGCGGCGAGCGCCTGCTTCTCTACCTCTCGGCCGAGGGGCGCCGGTTCGATCCGGCCGGGCTCCCGGAGCCGGAACCGGGGACGCATCTCTACGTCTGCGGGCCGCCGGGCCTGATCGCGGCCGTCGAGGCCGCCACCGCGGCGAAGGGCTGGCCGCCCGCGCAACGCCACCTGGAGCGCTTCGCACCCGAATCCGACGAGACCTTCGTGCCGGAGCCGTTCGACGCGGTGATCGCCTCCACCGGGCAGGTGATCCGGGTGCCGGCCGAGACCTCGCTGCTCGCCGCCCTGCGGGCGGAAGGTTTCCCCCTCCCCTCCTCCTGCGAGACCGGCCTGTGCGGCTCCTGCCTCTGCGGCTACCGCGGGGGGACGGTCATCCATCGGGATTCCGTCGTGCCGGCCTCCGAGCGCGGGGAGCGGCTCGCGCCCTGCGTGTCGCGGGCGCGGGGGCGGCTGGTCCTGTCGCTGTAGCGGCGGCCCGTCAGGGCTGCGCGCGCCCGGCGCTGTCCGTGACCAGCCGGTTCAGGCCGCGCTGGTCCAGGCCGCGTTGGTTGAGGGCGGCGGGCTTGCGCCGCGTCGCGATCGCCCCGGTCGTGGCCGGGTCGCGCAAGGTCGAGGCGAAGGCCGGGTTCTTCATCGCCGCGGGGCGGGAAGCCCAGTCGGCAACCACTGCGAGCGCTCCGATCGCCAGGATCGCCTTGATTCCACCGATCAGGAGGCGCCACATCGCCGGAGACCCGTCTGTTTCGTCGATCGGCCCATTCTAGGCCACACCCGTTAACAAGGGTGTCATACGGTTTCCGGATGATCGCTTCGCGATGCGGAAACCGGCCTCGCTCAGGCGCCGCGCGGGCTCGTGATACGGTTTCCGAAAGTGATCTTCCGGAAACCGTATCATACGATTTCCGGTTGATTGCTTCGCAATGCGGAAATCGGCTTCGCTCAAGCGCCGCGCGGGCTTGCTGATACGCAATCCGCTTCGATCAAGCGGATTGCGTATCATACGGGCGGAAGAGAGGTGGGCCATGCGCCAGGGTCGCGGTTCCTGTTCCCCGAACCCGTAACGCTCCTGCGACTACTCGGCCCACTGAGCCTCACAGGAATGGGTTGCAGAGAACTGGTCCGCCCCATCCCGTCATCGCCGGCCCTTCCACCGCGCAGCCCAGACGGGTTCCGGAAGCCTCCGGGCGCGCTGGTGGTCAGGACGGCCCGTGTAGCAGACCACGGGCGCGGGGCAACAGGAATGGTCGCGCTCGGCTGCGTCGAAACGCGGCGGTGCGGCCTCAGCGCACGGCGAAGCGCGGCAGGCTGAGCGGCGCGGGCGCCGCCGCCGGGGCAGCCGGTGCCGCGGCCTTGGCGGCGCCGTGACGGTAGAGGCCGCGATGGCGCGGATCGGGGCTCAGCGCGTCGGTGATGCCGATCACCGTCTCGGCGGCGCCGAGCAGGACCGCCCCGTCGGGGGCGAGCTGGGCGGCGATGCGTCCGAGCACGTCCGCCTTCGTCGGCGCGTCGAAGTAGATCAGCACGTTGCGGCAATACACGATGTCGAAGGTGCCGAGCTGGTCGAACCGGTCGAGCAGGTTGAGCGGGCGGAAATCCACCATCTGGCGCAGGGACGCGCTGATCCGCCACTGCTCGCCCACCTGCTCGAAATACTTGAGCATGAGCTGCACGGGCAGGCCGCGCTGGACCTCGAACTGGTTGTAGAGGCCGAGCCGCGCCTTCTCCAGCACCTCGGTCGAGAGGTCCGTGCCGATCAGCTCGACCCGCCAGCCCGCGAGGAGCGGCGCGGCCTCGTTCAGGAGCATCGCCAGGGAATACGGCTCCTGGCCCGTGGAGGCCGCCGCGCACCAGATCCGCAGCCGCCGCGTCGCCGTCCGGGCGGCGATCGCCTGCGGCAGCAGCACGTCGCGGAACAGGTCGAACGGCACCCGGTCGCGGAAGAAGAAGGTCTCGTTGGTGGTCATCGCCTCGACCACCGCCTTCTCGATCGTGCTCGTGCGCGCGAGGCGCAGGGCTCCCACGAGTTCCGTGAGCGTGGCGATGCCGAAGCGCCGGCAGACCGGCGTCAGCCGGCTCTCGATCAGGTAGCGCTTCTCGGGCGTCAGGGCGAGGCCGGAGCGCTGCTTGAGATAGCCGCGCAGGAACTCGAACTCGGACTCGGTCATCGCTGCGCGCCCTTCCCGGCATCGCCACGCAAGTCGGGCATCAGGGCTGTCCGCCGGCGATCTGGGTCCGGAGCGCGGATCCGATCGTCGCGAGGGGCAGGATCTCGTGGGCGTAGCCGGCCTTGGCGATGCTGCCGGGCATGCCCCAGACCGTCGAGGAGGCCTCGTTCTGCACCAGCATGGTGCCGCCGGCATCCACCAGCGCCTTGGCGCCGTGGGTTCCGTCCGAGCCCATGCCGGTGAGCACCACCGAGAGGGTCGCGGCGCCGAACAGCTCCGCGGCGTCCCGGAACAGCACGTCCACCGCGGGCCGGCAGAAATTCACCGGCGGTCCGTCGTCGAGGCGGATCGTGATGTCGGAGCCCTGCCCCGTCAGGCCCATGTGGCGGCCGCCCGGGGCCACGTAGATGGTGCCGGGGCGCAGGCCCTCCCCGTGCTTGCCCTCCGCGGCCGGCAGGCCGGTGCGGGTGCCGAGATGCTCGGCGAAGACCCCGGTGAAGACCGGGGGCATGTGCTGGACGATGAGGATCGGCAGGCGCCGCAGGGCCGCCGCCCCGATCCCTTCGAGCATCTCGCCCACCGCCCGCGGCCCGCCCGTGGAGGCGCCGACGAGCAGCACCCGCGGCGGCGTGCGGCCGAGCCGGGGGCGCAGCGTCACCGGAGCGGCCGGGCGCGCGGCGGGCGCCGGGGCCGGGCTCGCGCGCTCGGGAGCGCCGATCCGCTCGGGCAGGCTGCGCCGCAGCGGGCCGGTGCGGGAGCGCAGCGCCGCCCCGAGCATCCGGATCTTCTGGATCAGGTCCTCGCGGAACGTCGCGGTGGTGGTGACGCCGCGGTTGCCCTCGGGCTTCGGCAGGTAGTCGATGGCGCCGAGCGCGAGACAGCGCAGCGAGATCTCCGCGTTGCGCTGGGTGAGCGTCGACATCATCACGATCTGGAGGCCCGGCCGCTTGGCCAGCATCCGCGGCAGGGCCTGGGTGCCGTCGAGTTCCGGCATCTCGATGTCGAGGAGCACGATGTCCGGGCTCACGCGGTCGAGGGTCTCGACGGCGATGCGGCCGTTCGAGGCCGTCGCCACCACCTCGCATCCCGCCTCCTCCAGCCAGCGCGACACGAGGCCCCGCACCACCGCGGAATCGTCCGCGACCAGGACCTTGATGCGGGGGGCGGCGGGCGAGGAGGGGGACGGCGCGGCGGCAGCGACCATGGCGAACGGAACCTCGGGGCGTCTCGGGATACGTGTCTTCGGGTGAGCGTGGCGCCCCCGCACCGGGGACGCGGATCGGGGCCGGGCGGTGCCGGCCGGTTGGCGGCCGAGGGCCGGAGCCTCTCTCCGCCAGCCTGCTCGGGGGTCAGGCCAGCCCGACCTCCTGCAGCTTGGCGGTCATGATGTCCTTGTCGAAGGGCTTCATGATGTATTCGTCGGCCCCCGCCTGCAGGGCGCGGGCGATGGAGGCCACGTCGTTCTCCGTGGTGCAGAACACCACCTTCGGCCGCCCGCCCTCCGGCATGCGCCGCAGCTCGCGGAGGAACTCGTAGCCGTCCATCTGGGGCATCCGCCAGTCGAGCAGGATCGCCTCCGGCATCGTCTCGCGGCAGAGGTCCAGGGCGTCGGTGCCGTCCTCGGCCTCGGCCACGCGAAACCCGATGCCCTCCAGGATCCGCCGGGCCACCTTCCGGATGACGGCGGAATCGTCGACCACCAGGCAGGTTCTCATCGCCCGCCCTCAGGCCGCCGAGGCCGCCGCCCGCTCGTCGCCGAAGGCCAGCACGGCATCGACGTCGAGGATGATCAGCAGGCGCCCGTCGAGCCGGTGCACGCCGCGCGACACGCTGCGCCAGCGGGCATCCATGTGCACGGGGTTGGGGCCGTAGGTGTCGGCGGAGAGCTTCATGACCTCGCCGACCTGATCGACCAGGAGGCCGTAGGCCTCGCCGCCGAGTTCGAGTCCCACCGCCATGTTGCGTCCCTCCGCGTCGCGGTCGGGCAGGCCGAGGCGGCGGCGCAGGCAGATCGCCGTGACGACCCGGCCGCGCAGGTTCAGGAGGCCCTTGATCTCCGGCGGCGCCAGCGGGACGTCGGTGAGGTTGGTGGCGATGAAGACGTCGTGCACCCGGTCGATGGGCAGACCGAACATCTCGTCCCCGAGGGTGACGGTGACGTAGTCGATGGTCTCCCCGACCGGGGCGGCGGTCTCGCCCGGGCGGGCGACGTTGCTGTTGGCGGCCATCATGGGCGTCGCGCGGCTCCTTGTTCGGCGAGGGAGGCGGCTCTCAGGCCGCCCCGTGGCTTGGCTGCGGTGGGACAGGCGGCCGTCAGGCCGCTTCGAGAGCGGGACGGACGGCCGTCAGGCCGCTTCGAGGGTCGGGACGGCGACCTCGTTCAGCGCGGCCACGAGGCCGCTGCGGTCGAACTTCGCCACGAAATCGGCGACGCCGAGCGAGCGGGCGCGCTCGAGAATCTCGGGGGCCACGCTCGCCGACAGGGCGATCACCGGGAGTGCCGCGAGGCGCGGGGAGGACCGGCGCATCGCCTCGATCAGGTCGAAGCCGGAGCGGCCCGGCATGTCGAGGTCGCTCACCACGATGTCGACGCGGGTCTCGCCCAGCAGGATGCCGAGGGCCTCCTCGGCGCTCGCCGCGGCGGTCACCTTGTAGCCCGCGGCCTTCAGCACCGGGGTGAGCATCTCGCGGAAGAAGTCCGAGTCGTCGACGAGGAGGAGGCGCGGCACCTCCGGCTCCTTGCGCCGCGGCGCCCGCGCCCAGTCGTCGTGGGCGAGCGGCAGGTAATGGGCGATGTTGACGATCTCCGTCGCCCGCCCGCGCACCACCGCCGAGCCGATCAGGTCGGAGCGGTCCGCCGCGAGTTCCACGTCGAGCACCTCGTCGACGATGTCGACGATCTCGTCCACCGCGAGGCCCATCGAGCGCTCGCCGTCCGAGAACACCACCAGCGCCTGCGAGCCCTCGCGCCGCAGCACCTGATCGGGATCGACCGGGACGAGGGGCATGAGCCGGCCGCGGTACTGGATCAGCGGTCGCCCGCCCACCCACTCGACCTTCGCGGCATCGACCTCCTCCAGGCGCGTCACCAGCGAGAGCGGCACCGCCTTGAGCGCCTCGCCGCCGCCCTTGAAGACGAGCAGCGTGACCGCCTGATCGGTGGCCGACACCTCCTCGCTCTCCGCATCCGTCTCGCCGGGCTGGCCGGTGCCGGTGCCGGAGCCGACCATGCGGGCGACGCCGTTGGGATCGATGATGAGGACGACCGCGCCGTCGCCCAGGATGGTGTTGCCCGAGAAGAGCGGGATGTGCCGCAGCTTCGTCGACATCGGCTTCACGACGATCTCTTCCGTGTGGAAGACGCCGTCGACCAGGATGCCGAAGCGCTGGCGCCCGACCTGGCTCACCACCACGAAGCCCTCGTCCGAGGAGGCGGTGGAGGGATCCTTGTCGAGGCCGAGCATGCCGGCGATCGGCACGATCGGCAGCAGGCGGTCGCGCAGGCGCAGCACCGGCGAGCCGTTGATGCGCTCCACCGTGTGGTCGCTGCCCGGCTGCACACGCACCAGTTCGAGCACCGAGACCTGCGGGATCGCGAAGCGGTGGTCGCGGGCCGAGACGATCAGCGCCGCGACGATGGCGAGCGTCAGCGGGATCTTGATCGTGAAGGTGGTGCCCTGGCCGAGCTGGGTGCGGATGTCGACCGTGCCGCCGATCAGCTCGATGTTGGTCTTCACCACGTCCATGCCGACGCCGCGGCCGGAGACCGAGGTGATGGCCTTGGCGGTCGAGAAGCCGGCGTGGAAGATGAACTTCGCGACCTGCGCGTCGGTCATCCGCTCGACTTCCGCCTCGGTGGCGATGCCGCGCTCCACGGCCTTGCGGCGGATGGTGCCGAGGTCGAGACCCTTGCCGTCGTCGGCGATCTCGATGGTGATGGTGCCGCCCTCGTGGAAGGCGTTGAGGCGGATCGTGCCCTTCTCGGGCTTGCCCGCCGCCTTGCGTTCGGCCGCCGACTCGATGCCGTGATCGGCGGAGTTGCGCACCATGTGGGTGAGCGGGTCCTTGATCACCTCCAGCACCTGACGGTCGAGTTCCGTCTCGGCGCCCTGCATCACGAGGTCGATCTTCTTGCCGAGTTCCGACGAGAGGTCGCGCACCACCCGCGGCAGCTTCTGCCACGCCGAGCCGATCGGCTGCATGCGGGTCTTCATGACCCCCTCCTGCAGCTCGGCCGTGACGTTGGAGAGCCGCTGCAGCGGCACCTTGTAGCTGTTGTCCTCGTGGTGGCGGGCGATCTCGAGGAGCTGGTTGCGGGTCAGCACCAGCTCCGAGACCATGGTCATCAGGTGCTCGAGGGTGTCGACGTTCACGCGGATCGTCTGCACCTTGTTGATGGCGTTGCCCTCGCCCTCGGCCGGGGCCGCCTCGGCCTTCGGGGCCGCGGCGACGGGCTTCGGCGCCTCCGGAGCCGGAGCCTTCGGAGCCGGAGCCTTGGGCGCCTCCTTCGCGACTTCCTTGGGCGCTTCCTTCACGGATTCGATCTGCGGATCGGCGGCGGTCTCGCGGAAGGCGCGCTCCAGATCGTCCAGCGACACCTCGCCGGGCTTCAGCGCGCGCTCCAGGGTCTGGGGCACCAGCGAGCCCAGCGTCAGCGCGGCGGATTGCGGATCGGCGGCGGTCTCGCGGAAGGCGCGCTCCAGATCGTCCAGCGACACCTCGCCGGGTTTCAGCGCGCGCTCCAGGGTCTGAGGCACCAGCGAGCCCAGCGTCATCACGGGAGCGGGCGGTGGGGCGGCGGGCGCGGGGATCTCGCCCTCGGACATGCGATCGAGGGCGCCGATCAGATCCTCGTCCGTGCCGGTCGGCTCGGCGGCGGTGCGCTCCAGCTCCGCCACGATCTCCTTGATGCGATCGAGGGTCTGCAGGATGAGCGTCACCGCCTCGCTGGTGACGGTCATGCCGTCACGGAACTTGCCCATCAGGGTCTCGGCGGCATGCGCCAGCGCCTCCAGGCGCGGCAGGCCGAGGAATCCGCAGGTCCCCTTGATGGTGTGGACGAGGCGAAAGATGTTGCGCAGGATCGTCTGGTTGTTCGGATCCTGCTCGAAGCGGACGAGTTCCAGGTCGACCGTATCCAGGTGTTCACCGGTCTCGGTCAGGAATTCACGCAGCAAATCGTCCATTTCGGCTACTCGTCGATCGTCGCAGGACCTCTGCGCTGACCGAGACTGACACCGGGGCGTTGATGATCCGTTTCCGCGGATGGCGGCACTCGCGGAATCCGGCGGAATCGCAGGACAGTCAGGTCATCTCCCGCGACCGCGGCCGATCTCGCCGAGTGGCGCGAAGTCCTGCGGCCGCCGAGAGGCCGGCTCAGCGGCCGCACGCCGCCCTTTGCGGGCGCTGAGCCGTTATGGACTAGGTCGTTCCACCGAGGAGCCGCACCTGCACTGATGCTCCTGGGGCATCGGAGGACCGCCCCGCCTCGTTCCTCAGCGGCAAGAGTTCACGCCGCATCGAGGGCCGGCCCGTGCTGATCGGTGCCGGAAAGCCCCTCGTCGCGGCAGAGGCTGGTGGATTCATGGGGCCGCCGCGAGCGTTTTGCTGAGGGAACGCGGGTTTCCGTTCTCCGCTGCGGCTACGGCATCCCCACGTCGCCGGAGGAGGCGCGGGTGTCTCCCCGCCCCGCATGCGAGGCTCACGGCCCGGAGCGCGGGCCGCAAGCCCGGGACGGTACTCAGGCCGGCACGGCCTCGGCGCGGATCGTCACGGTGTCGCCGTCGATCGCGAAGGACACACCCATCCCCGCGGCGCGCGCCACGAGGCCGGCATAGTAGGGCTGGACGCCGTGCGCATCGACGGTGCCGCTCTCCGGGGCACCCGCGATCAGCGCCTCGACATGGGCTGGGATGCGCGCGTGGCTGCCCTTGCAGGTGAGGATGAAGACCGGCGCCTCGGCCTCGCCCGTGACGTCGACGTCGATGACGCCGCCCCGCGGAATGGTGGTCACGGCGATGACCACGAGGTTCAGGAGCAGCTTCACCTTGTTCTTCGGGAACAGGGCGCGGGGCGCGCTCCAGGTGAGCTTGGTCTTCTCGTCGCCGAACAGGCCGCGCGCCACGCCCTCCGCATCCGCGAGGTCGATGGTCGCCCCGGCCGAGCCCGCCGCCCCGAAGGCGATGCGGGCGAATTGCAGCCGCGCGGAGGCCTGCTTGGCGCTCTTGCGGATGAGGTCGATGGCGAAGTCGCGCATCCCCGCGTCGTCCTCGTCCTCCAGCACCTCCAGGCCGTTCACGATGGCGCCCACCGGACTGATCACGTCGTGGCAGACCCGGGAGCAGAGCAGCGCGGAGAGGTCGAGGGCGTCGAGGGTGACGGTGATCATGAGGGACTCCGGGGCCCGGTCCGGGCGGCATCCGACGCGCGAATCGCCGGCTCTGGAGCGGCAGCGATAGCGGCACCGCGGCGGTTTGGAAAGCGCGGGCCTTCCCGGCCCCTTGCAGGCGGCCCCTTGCAGGCGGGCCCTTGCAGGCGGGCCCTTGCGGGCGGGCTCTTCCGGAGAGGCCCCCGCCCGCCGCATCGACAAACCCGGAAGTCCGGGGCAAGACTTCGCCATGCCCGCGATGCCGACTCCCGTGATGCTGACCCAGGACCGCGTTCCGGACGCCGCCGAGCGCGACGCGGTCGCCGCCGCCCTCGCCGAGATCGCCTGCGCGGCCGGCGTGATCCTGCGCCGCTACGAGACCGGCCCCTGCTCCCACCGCGTCAAGGAGGACGGGTCGCCGACGACGGATGCCGACGTCGCGGCCGAGGACAGCATCGTGGCGGCCTTGCGGGCGCGCTGGCCCGCCATCCCGGTCGTCGCCGAGGAGAGTGCCGGGAGCTGCGGCGGCGCGCCCCTGTTCTTCCTCGTCGATCCCCTCGACGGCACCCGGGAATTCCTGCGGGGCAGCGGCGAGTACAGCGTCAACGTGGCGCTGATCGCGGGCGGGCGCCCCGTCGCGGCGGCCCTCGCCGCTCCGGCCCTCGGCCGCGTCTGGAGCGCCGGGGCGCGGGCGTTCCAAGCGCCGATCGTGGATGGCCGGCCCGGCCCGGCGGTGGCGATCGCGGTCCGGCCGACGCCCCGCGACGGCATGACCGCCCTGGTGAGCCGCCTGCACGGGAACCCGGCGGACGAGGCCTGCCTCGCCGGGCTGCCGGTCGGCCATCGGCGGCCGGCCTCCTCGGCGCTCAAGTTCGGCCTCATCGCGGCGGGCGACGCCGATCTCTACGTGCGCAGCGGCCCCACGATGGAGTGGGACACGGCGGCGGGCGACCACATCCTGACCCAGGCCGGCGGCTGCGTCGTCGATCCCGAGGGGCGGCCGTTCCGCTACGGGCGCGCGGCCCGGCACTACCGCAACGGGCCCTTCGCGGCACTGGGCGACCCGGCCTATGCGGGCCGCGTGGTGCTGCCGGCGGCCTGACGCCTCACATCAGCCGCCGAGGTGCCGCCGGAGGGCGGGCCAGCGCGCCTCCGCGGCGGCGATCAGCGGTGCGTCGGCCGCGGCGCGGCGTGCCTCGCTCCGGAACAGATAGAGGCGGCCGTCCCGGTGCAGGGCCACGAGCGGATCGGCATCGACGAGGCGGCCCTCGGCGATCCCCAGCGGGTCGAAGCCCCCGAGGCGCGGGGCATAGGCCTCCGGGTCGCGGGTGAAGGCCACCCGGTTGGCTGGGCCCGCGAAGCGCCAGGTCAGGCCGGCCCAGACGCTTTCATGGTCGGCCCGGCCCGGCAGCGGCCGCTCGCCCAGGGCGTAGGACACGGCATCGTAGCCGTGCAAGGCCAAGCCCGAGAGGGGATCGACCGCGTAGAGGGGTGGCTGGAATGCGCGCGAGCCGGCCTCCTCGCCGGAGGCGGCGAGGGGGAGCGCGAGGCCCAGCGACAGCAGGCCGCGCCGCGTTAACGCGTTGTTGCCCATATCCCGCCCATCCTGTCCTGCACCCGGCCCGATCCGCGCCCTGCCGCGACGGAGCCGGAGCCGTTGGTTCAGCATCGCCCGCATCCGCGGATCGCGCGAACGATGCTTAGCGCCGGGGAGCTAACAGATGATCTTCGCTTCTTCCGGACGGGATCCCGAGCGTCGTCCGACGCGCCGGGCGCTGCTCCGTGCGGGCGCCCTCCTCTGCGCGGGGGCGCTCCCGGTGGCGGGCCGGGCCCGAGCCCAGGACCCGAACCCCGAGACCTTCGATTCCCGGGAGATCATCGATTCGGGCCACCGCTTCTTCGGCGCCACCTCGCGCGGGCTGGCCCTGGCCGTCCAGGAGGCGGCGCGGCGCTGGGGCGAGCCGAACGGCTACATCCTCGGGCAGGAAGCCTCGGGCGCCGTGATCGGCGGCGTGCGGTTCGGCGAGGGCACGCTCTACACCCGCAATGCCGGGCAGCGCCGCGTCTACTGGCAGGGGCCGTCCCTCGGCTTCGACGTGGGCGGCGACGGTGCCCGCACCATGATGCTCATCTACAACCTGCCCTCGGTGCGCGGGCTCTATCGCCGCTTCGTCGGCATGGACGGCTCGGCCTACGTGGTCGGCGGCGTCGGCATGTCGGCCGCGACGGCCGACAACATCGTGGTGGTGCCGATCCGCACCGGCGTCGGCGCCCGCTTCGGGATCAATATCGGCTACCTCAAGTTCACGAACGAGCCGACTTGGAACCCGTTCTGACCTCGGCGCTTCCCTGAGGGCCCGGCCGCCGGGTCCCCGGACACCAGCCCCGGACACCAGCCTCTTGGCCCCGGCCCCGGTCCCGTGGCAGGGTCCGTCGGTCCTGGTCCCGTCCCGAGCGCCCCGATGAGAGTATTGCCCGCGTGATCGAATCCGTGATGATCTTCGCGCTGGGCGTGCTCAGCGCGGGCCTCTGCGCGTTGCTCGTCCTCCCGGCCCTCAACGCCCGCGCCGAGCGGCTGGCGCGGCGCCGGCTCGAGACCCAGTTCCCGCTGTCCATCGCCGAGCTGACCGCCGAGAAGGATCATCTGCGCGCCGAATTCGCCGTGCTCCAGCGCCAGCTCGAACGCAAGGTCGAGGAGGCGCGGGCCGAGCGGCGGGATGAGATGGAGGAACTCGGCCGGCGGGCGGTGCGGATCGGGACGCTCGCCACCGAGCTGGAGCAGCGCGAGGCCCGCCTCGCCGTGCTGGAGCGGGACCTCGCCGGGACCCGGGCCCGCCTCGCCGCCGCCGAGACCGAGCGCGACGAGCTGCGCCTCGCCCGCGCGGCCGCCGAGGAGGCCTTGCGCGCCCTCGAAGGCCCGCACCAGCAGGCGCTCGGCGACCTCGACGCGACGCGCACCGCGCTGGAGGAGGCGCGCCGCGCCCTCACCGAGGCCGAGACCGCCCGCGGCCTCGCCGAGGAGCAGGCGCGCGAGGCCCGCGAGGGGCTCGCCGCCATCGGCGAGAGCGTCGCCGCGGGCGCCCGCGCCCAGGTCCAGGCGCTCGAGGATGCCCTCGCGGACCTCACCGCCCGTCACGCCGCCGTCGAGCAGGAACTCGCCGAGCTGCGGCCCGCCCATGCGGCGGCGCTGGAGGGGCTTGCGGGCGCGCGGCAGGCGCTCGCCGAGGCCGAGACACGGGGGCCCTCGAACGAGCGGCTGCTGGCCGAGAACGCCCTCCTCGAGCGGCGGATCGCCGAGGTGGCGGACGCGCTCATGGCCCAGGCGCGCCCCGCCGGCCCCCGGCCGGAGCCGCGCCTGCCCCCGGCCACGCCCCTCTCCGCCGCCCGCTCCGCCGGATGAATCCGGACGCCGTCCGAGAGGTGCCGCGGCGCACCCGGCGGCCCCCGGCCTCGGCCCCCGCCCTTGCCAGATGGTCCGTTTCGGGTCATCTCGGCGCCATTCCCTCACAAGCTGCGAGGCTCAACGCCATGACGGTCAAGCTGACGTCGTTCGCTCTTCTGCTCGCCGGCGCCTCGCTGATCGCCGGCCCGGCCGCGGCGCAGCGCGACGACCCGACCCTCAAGAAGTACTGCACGGGCGATTATCTGACGTATTGCGGCAATCTCCCGCCCGAGAGCCCCGAGGTCGATCGCTGCTTCGAGAAGAACATGTCGAAGATCTCGACCAACTGCAAACTGGCGATCGACGCTTACGAAGAGGGCCAGAACCAGAAGAAGAGCCACAGGAGCAGCCGGAACTGATACGGCGTCGGGACGATCACTTCCTGAAACCGTATCGGACGCCCGCGCGGCGCGGAGCAAGGCTCCGCGCACGCCTGAGCGAAGCCGGTTTGCGCATCGCGAAAGCGATGGCGCGGCGATCGCCGAGCGATCAATCGGAAGCCGTATGATCCGGCGCAAGCGGCTCCCGCCGGATCAGGCGGAGGCCTCCTCGCGGGACACCGCCTGCAGCGCCGCCGCCAGATCCTCGATCGAGAACGGCTTGCGCAGGACGGTCTCGTCGGGGCCCGGGAGCGGCCCGTCCCGCTCCTCGTCCCGGCCGTGGCCGGTCGCGAACACCACCTTCAGCCCGGGGCGCCGCCGCCGGGCCTCGGCCGCGAGCGTCGGCCCGTCGAGCCCGGGCATCACCACGTCGGTGAACAGCACGCTGACGTCCCGGTTGCTGTCCAGGCAGGCGAGCGCCGCCTGCCCGTCCGGCGCCGTCAGCGTCCGGTAGCCGAGTTCGCCGATGGTCTCGGCGCTGGCGCGGCGCACCATCGCGTCGTCCTCGACCACCAGCACGGTGCGGGCGCGGCGCTCAGGGGCCGGCCCGCCGAAACGGCCGCGCCCGCTCGTCTCGACCGGCGCGTCGCCATCATAGACCGGCAGCACCAGCACGATCGCGGTGCCGAGCCCCGGCTTGCTGTCGATCCGCACCGTCCCGCCGGACTGCGTCACGAAGCCGTAGACCTGGCTGAGGCCGAGGCCGGTGCCGCGGCCCTGCGGCTTCGTCGTGAAGAACGGCTCGAAGGCCCGGGCCACCACCTCGGGCGGCATGCCGGTGCCGGTGTCGCGCACCGTGACGGCGATGACCGGGCGTCCGCCCTCCGCCGTCTCGCGGGCGGTCTCCAGCGTCAGGCGCCCGCCGCCCGGCATCGCGTCGCGGGCATTCACCGCGAGGTTGAGGATCGCGTTCTCGAGCTGGTTCCGGTCCACGAAGATCGGCGGGGCCGCGACCGCGAGGCGCGTCTCCACCGTGACCGTCTCGCCCAGGGTGCGCCGCAGCAGGTCGACCATGCCGGTGATCAGGTCGTTCGGATCGGTGGGGCGCGGCTCCAGGGGCTGCTGGCGGGCGAAGGCGAGGAGCCGGTGGGTGAGCTTCGCGGCGCGGTCGGCCCCGTCCAGGGCCCCATCGATGAAGCGCGTCACGTCCGTGTCGCCCCGGGCGATCCGCCGCTGGAGCACCTCCAGCGATCCGGTGATCACCGCGAGCAGGTTGTTGAAATCATGGGCGATGCCGCCGGTGAGCTGGCCCACCGCCTCCATCTTCTGCGACTGACGCAGCTGCTCCTCGGCAGCGGCGCGCTGGGCGGTCTCGCGGGTGAGGCTCGCCAGCGCCTCCTCCTCCGCGCGGGCGCGGCGCAGGGCGAGCCACGCCATCAGCACCAGGGTCAGCGCCGACACCGCGGCCACCGCGCCATAGAGCTGCAGGTTCTCGTGCCAGCGCTCCTCGGCCACCCGGGTCTGGAGCGCGTAGGCGACCTGCACGGGATAGTCGCCGACCCGGCGCCAGGCGGTGCGCTCCTCGGGCAGGCCGGGCGCCGCGACGGTGGCGAAGCCCGCCTGCGGCCGCGCATGGATGGCGCGCATCAGCGGATCGGCGGCGGGCAGGCGGGGCTCGGCGCCGAGACCCTCGGGCTCGCGCACCAGCACCACCCCGTCGGCGCGCAGCAGCAGCGCCTCGTGGGCGACGGGGGCCGCCACCTCCGCGTAGAAACGGGCGAAATAGCTGGTGCCGAGGGCGATCACGATGACGCCGTCGAAGCGGCCGTCCTCGGTGGAGCGGCGCCGGCTCACCGCGAAGGTCTGCTGGTCCCCCTCGCGCACGGAGGGCCCGACATAGATGCCGATGTCGCGCGCCCGGTGCACGGCGAAGATGTCGCGGTGCGCCACGCCGGTGCCGAGATCGCCCTCGCGGCTGCTCGCCCGCACCACGCCCTGCGGATCCACCACCCAGACCGCCACCGCCTGGGCGAGCGGGGCCTTGAGGGTCGACAGGAAGGCGCTGGTCGCGGGCGCGCCGATCTGCGTCCAGGAGCGGTCGAAGACGTAATCGTCCACCCGGTCCATGGCGAGTTCGGCGGTGTCGAACACCTTGGAGGCGTGCTCGTGCATCACCGCGGCGGTCCGCTGGATCGCCCCGTCCGCCTCCCGCAACACCTCGGCCCGGTTCCACCACGCGGCCCCGACGAGAACCACGCACGGAACCAGGAAGGCAGCGGCGACAAGGAGTTGGTGCAGGCGCACCGTCGAGAGGCTCACGGGTCTCCCTCTCAGTGCGGCGGCGAGCCGCCCCGCGGACGACACAAAGCTTAACCGTTCGGCCCCGCGATGGCGAGCGACGTTTACGGACCGATCCGCGCGGCCCCGCCGCCAAGGAAACCGGGCTCGCCTCGCCGCCGCTCCGCCGTTATGGTGCCGCGGCCACGCTTCGGATCCCGAATGCCCCTGTTCCGCCTCCTCCTCGTCCTCGGCCTGATCGCGCTCTGCGGAGCCTGCGGCCGGCGTGGGCCGCTCGAAGCGCCCACGGGCGCCGCTCCCACCGCGCCGCGCACCGGCCAGCCGGCGGCGGTCGCGCGGGCGACCGAGCCCAGCGCCGATGGCGACGATCCGGCCCTTCCCGAAACGCCGGACACGCCCGGGGTCGCCCTGCCTTCCACCCAATCCTCGGCCAGCGTCCGCAAGCGCTACACCGTGCCCCCGGGGCCCTTTCCCCTCGATCCGCTGCTGTGAACCTCGCCCGGGCGCGCGGAGAGGACGCCTTTCGTGCTAAGGGCTCGCCGCGTGACGATCCCGGCGCGGGGAAGCCCTCTCCCCGTGCGGGTTCTCGGATGCACGCGTCGCGGTGGGGGCGTCTCCTCCGGCGATCCGTGACGGCCGCGGCCCGCACCGGAGAGGGGATCCCGCGCCATCCGATTTCCCGGAAGCTCATCCCGCGATCGTCCGAGGCGGCGGAACCACAGCGGTCGAGACCACGATGCATCACTTCACCTACCGGAACGGCACGCTCCACGCGGAGGAGGTCGATCTCGCGGATCTCGCCGCGGAGATCGGCACGCCGTTCTACTGCTACGCCTCCGCCACCCTGGAGCGGCATTACCGGGTCTTCGCCGAGGCCTTCGCGGGCGACGACGCCCTGGTCTGCTACGCCGTGAAGGCGAACGCGAACCAGGCCGTGCTCGCCACGCTCGCCGCGCTCGGCGCGGGCATGGACATCGTGTCGGAGGGCGAGCTGCGCCGGGTGCTCGCCGCGGGCGTGCCGGGCGAGCGCATCGTGTTCTCGGGCGTCGCCAAGACCCGGGAGGAGATGGCGGCCGCCCTCAAGGCCGGAATCCTCTGCTTCAACGTCGAGAGCGAGCCGGAGCTCGTCGCCCTCTCGGAGGTGGCGCAGGGGCTCGGCCTGTCCGCGCCGGTCTCGATCCGGGTGAACCCCGACGTCGACGCGCGCACCCACGCGAAGATCTCCACGGGCAAGTCGGAGAACAAGTTCGGCATCCCGATCTCCCGCGCCCGGGAGGTCTATGCCCGGGCCGCCGCCCTGCCGGGGCTCGCGCTGACCGGGGTCGACATGCATATCGGCAGCCAGATCACCGATCTGGCGCCCTTCGACAACGCGGCGGCGCTCCTCGCCGAACTCGCCCGCGACCTGATGGCGGCGGGGCACCGGCTCCACCACATCGATTTCGGCGGCGGTCTCGGCATTCCCTACCGGGACGACAACGCGCCCCCGCCGGACCCCGCGGCTCTCGCCGCGGTGCTGCGCCCCCACTTCAAGCCGCTCGGCCTGCGGCCGGTCTTCGAGATCGGCCGGATGATCGCGGGCAATGCGGGCATCCTCGTCACCCGCGTCGTCTACGTGAAGCAGGGCGAGGGCCGCATCTTCGTGATCGTCGACGCGGCGATGAACGACCTGATCCGGCCGACGCTCTACGAGGCCTATCACGCCATACGCCCGGTGGCCGAGCCGGACCCGGAGGCGCCGCGCCTGACCGCCGACGTGGTCGGCCCGGTCTGCGAGAGCGGGGACTATCTCGCGCTCGGCCGCGAGATGAATGCGGTCGCGCCCGGGGATCTGCTGGCGGTGATGACGGCGGGGGCCTACGGCGCCGTGCAGGCGGGCACCTACAACACCCGCCGCCTCGTGCCGGAGGTGCTGGTGCGCGGATCCGAGCGGGCCGTGGTGCGCCCGCGCCAGACCTACGAGGAGCTGATTGGTCTCGACCGGGTACCCGACTGGCTGCGCGCCTGATCCGGTTTCCGGACGATCGCGTCCGGATATCGGATCATGAGCCTGCGCGCCGCCTGAGCGGAGCCGGTTTCCGCATCGCTCGGCGATGGCCTCGGCCATCGCCGAGCGATCAGCCGGACACCGTATGACATCACCCTGCAATCGATCCGGTCGCTCAAATGCGACGGATCCGCGAAACGCGACCGCCACGGGGGGCGGCGATATTCCGCGGGTCTTCACGAGGCCCGTCATGTCCGAACACCGCCCCCTCACCGCCCGCGCCGAGGCCGCCGTCGCGCGGGCGCGCCGCCTCGCCGAGGAGCATCAGGCGCTCCTCGCGGCCGTCCGGCAGAGCCTGCGGGAGGGCTCGCCCCCGCGCGAGCCGACCCGGCCGCCTGAGCGGATTTGACCCGCTGGCCCTCCGCAGCCTCCGTTGCTAGCCTCCCGCCTTCGCCCGGCGGATGAGCCCCGGCGCGAGCGAGCGGGAGCAGCGGATGACCGATCCCGAGCCGGAGCGCGCCGGACGCCCCTCTGAGCGGACCGCGACCGATCCGCGCGACCTGCGCGCGGGCCTCGACCGGCTCGTCGTCCGGGCCGGGCGCGTCACCGCCTGGGAGCGGGCGTGGCCGATCCTGTGGCGCGGGCTCGCCGTCGCCCTCGTCTTCCTCGCCGCGTCGTGGTTCGGCCTCTGGCTCGATGCGCCGCCGACCTGGCGCATGGCCGGCCTCGCCCTGTTCGCCGTTGCCCTCCTCGCTGCCCTGTTCCCGCTCCTGCGCCTGCGGCCTCTCACCCGCCCGCAGGCGCTGGCGCGCATCGACCGGGATGCGGGCCTGCGCCACGGGCCGGCCCGCGCCCTCGAGGACACGCTCGCCATCGGCACCCAGGATCCGGCGACGCAGGCGCTCTGGGAGCTGCACCGCCGCCGCGCCGCGCAGGCCCTCGGCCGCCTCAGGGTCTCGGCGCCGAAGCCCGGCATGGTCCGGCGCGACCCCTATGCCCTGCGGGCCGGCGTCCTCCTCGCCGCGGTGGCGGGGGCCTTCGTGGCGGGGCCGGAGGCCGGCGAGCGCATCAGGGCCGCCTTCGACTGGCGCGGGCCGCCGCTGCCGGGTCCGGCCTTCCGGATCGACGGCTGGATCGACCCGCCGCTCTACACCCGCATGCCGCCGCTGATCGTCGCCATCGGCGAGGCCGACCAGCACCTGCGCGCGCCGGTGAACTCCACCCTGGTGATCCGCATCGCGGGCGCCGCCGAGGCGACGGTGACCCCCGGCAGCGGGCTCAAGCCCGTCGCCCCGGCGAACGCGCCCCGGCCGGAGCAGCTGCGCGAGGAGCGCTTCACCCTCACGGGCGGGCCGGCCGACCTGTCGGTGCAGACCGGGCTCTCCCGCGGCCACCGCCTCACCGTCGAGACCATTCCGGACAAGCCGCCGGAGATCGCCTTCGCGGGACCGCCCGAGGCGAACGGGCGCGGCACCTTCACCATCGCCTACCGGGCCAAGGACGATTACGGCATCGCCTCGGCGGAGGCGCAGGTGGAGCCCCAGACGCGCGGCCGCACCCTGGTGTCGCCGCCGCGCCTCGCGCTCAGTCTGCCGGCGGAGGCGCAGGGCGGCGGCGACACCCGCACGCTCATCGACCTCACCGACAATCCCTGGGCGGGCGCCCGGGTGAGCATGACCCTGGTGGCCCGGGACGAGGCCGGCCAGGAGGGCCGCAGCCCCCCGATGGCGGTCACGCTGCCGGGCCGGGTGTTCACGCAGCCCCTGGCGCGGGCCCTGGCGGAGGAGCGCCGCCGCCTCGTCCTCGAGCCCGATGGCGGGCGGGCCCGGGTGCAGACCTCCCTCGACGCGCTCCTCATCGCGCCCGAGCGCTTCACGCCGCAATGGGGCGTCTTCCTCGGCCTGAGGGAGGCCTCCCGGCGCCTCGCCGCCGCCCGCACCGACGAGGACCTCGTCGCGGTGGCGGATCTCCTCTGGGCCATGGCCCTCCAGATCGAGGAGGGCGACCTCACGGATGCCGAGAAGGCCCTGCGCGCCGCCCAGGACCGCCTGAAGGACGCCCTCGACCGCGGCGCCTCCGAGGAGGAGATCAAGAAGCTCACCGAGGACCTGCGCCAGGCGATGGACCGGTTCCTGAAGGAATTCGCCCAGCGCCAGCAGCAGAACCCGCAATCCGGCGAGCCGCGCCAGCAGCAGGCCGACCGGACCGTGACGCCCGACGACCTCGACCGCATGCTCCAGCAGATGCAGGAGGCGATGAAGCGCGGCGACGTGGCGGAGGCCCAGCGCCTGCTCGACCAGCTCCGGGGCATCCTGGAGAACCTGCAGATGGCCCAGCCCGGCTCGCGGATGTCCGACCCGGCCACGCGCGAGATGAACCGCTCGATGCAGGAGCTGGAGAACATGGCCCGCGAGCAGCAGGGCCTGCGCGACGAGACCTTCCGGCAGGGCCAGGAGCGGCGCTTCGGCCGCAACGGCCAGCCATCGCAGCCCGGGCAGCAGGGCGAGCCGCGCGCGCAGCAGGGCCAGCGGAACCGTCAGGGCCAGCGCCAGCCCGGCCAGCAGCCCGGCGAAGGCGAGCAGGGCCAGCAAGGCCAGAAGGGGCAGCAGGGCCAGGGCCAGCAGGGCCTCGGCGAGCGCCAGCAGGCCCTGCGGGAGCGCCTGGAGGAGCTGCAGCGCCGGATGAAGGATCTCGGGATGCAGGGCGAGCAGGGCCTCGCCGATGCCGAGCAGGCGATGCGCGAGGCCGAGCAGGCGATCGGCCAGGGTCAGGACGGCAGCGCGGTCGACGCGCAGGGTCGCGCCCTGGAGGGGCTCCAGCGCGGCACCCAGGGCATGGCCCAGCAGATGCAGCAGATGGGCCAGGACGGCCAGGCCGAGCAGCCCGGCGAGGGCCAGCAGAGCAACGGCCAGCCCGGCCAGCAGGGCCGCCAGGGCGCCCGCGACAACGACCCCCTCGGCCGGCCCACCCGCAGCCGCGATTACTCGGACGGGCGCGTGCGGGTGCCGACCGCCGAGGAATCCGGCGTCGAGCGCGCGCGGCGCATCCTGGAGGAACTGCGCCGCAAGCTCGGCGACCCCAACCGCGCCCGCGAGGAGCTGGATTACTTCGAGCGGCTGCTGCGGCGGAATTGACCGGGTCCGCCCGGTCGCTCGCCGGGCTCCCGATTCCCATCTAGAAGAGGCGCCCTTTCTCCCGGATCGCCGCCCCCATGTCTGCCGACACCCTCGTCCTCATCGCCTGTCTCGCCGTCGCGGTCGTGCTGCTCTTCGGCCTCGTCAACATGCTGCGGGGCGGCAGCGCCAACCTCTCGCAGCGCCTGATGCGCCTGCGCGTGCTGCTGCAATTCATCGCCATCGTGGTGATCATGGGCGTGATCTGGTGGCGCGGCGCCTGAGCGAAGCCGGTTTCCGCATCGCGAAGCGATCATCCGGAAACCGTATGAGACGCCCCTGAGCCTCGTTCCGTCGGCCGCTCAGGCGGAACCGCGTACCGGCCGGGCCGGATTGCCCACCACGGTCGCGCCCGCCGGAACGTCCCGCGTGACGACGCTGCCCGCGCCGATGATCGCATCGTCCCCGACCGTGACGCCCGGCAGGATCAGCGCTCCCGCGCCGATCCAGCAGTTGCGGCCGATCCGCACGGGCCGGCCGTTCTCGAGCAGCGCGCGGCGCTGCTCCGGATCGCGCGGGTGATCGGCCGCCAGGATCTGCACCCCGGGCCCGATCTGCGTCAGGTCGCCGATCTCCACCGCCACCACGTCGAGGATGACGCAGTTGAAGTTGAGGAAGACGTTGCGGCCGAGCCGGATGTTGAAGCCGTAGTCGCAGAAGAAGGGCGGGCGGATCACCACCCCGTCCGCCACCGCGCCGACATGCTCGCGCAGCATCGCGAGCCGCTCCGAGGGCGCCAGGGCGGCGGGCCTGTTGTAGCGGGCGAGCCACTCGGCCGTGCGGGCGAGATCGGCCGCCAGCTCCGGGTCGTCGGCGCAGTAGAGGTCGCCGGCCAGCATCTTCTGCTTCTCGGTGCGCGTCATCCCGTCTCCTCCGTCCGGCCGCGGTCCCGGGCGACTTGGTTCGCCCGGTCCCGAGGGCAAGCCCCGGCAGCCCGGCCGTTGCCTCCCTGGCGGATCCGCACTATCGGAGGGCCTTGGAGCCCCGCAGCCGAAGGTCTGCCGATGAAAGCGCGCGTCACCGTCACCCTGAAGACCGGCGTCCTCGACCCGCAGGGCAAGGCCATCGAGGGGGCGCTGCGCTCGCTCGGCATCGCCGGCATCGCGAGCGTGCGCCAGGGCAAGTTCTTCGAGGTCGAGGTGGAGGGCAGCGATCCCGCCGCCGCCGAGGCGGCGGTGAAGGCCGCCTGCGACAAGCTCCTTGCCAACACGGTGGTGGAGAACTACCGGGTCGAGATCGCCCGATGAAGGCCGCGATCGTCGTCTTCCCGGGCTCGAACCGCGAGGCGGACGTCATGCGGGCCCTGCGGCTCGCCGGCGCCGAGGTGACGAAGGTCTGGCACGCCGACACCGCGCTGCCCGCGGGCACCGACCTCGCGGTGCTGCCGGGCGGCTTCTCCTACGGCGACTACCTGCGCTGCGGCGCCATCGCGGGCCGCGCCAACGCCATGGACGCGGTGCGGGCCCATGCGGCCCGGGGCGGTCTCGTGCTCGGCATCTGCAACGGTTTCCAGATCCTGTGCGAGTCGGGGCTGCTGCCGGGCGTGCTGATGCGCAACGTGAACCGCCGCTTCATCTGCCACCGGCAGACGCTGCGGGTGGAGCGCACGGACACCGCCTTCACCCGCGCCTATGCCGAGAAGCAGGTCATCGACGTCTGCGTGGCGCATGGCGAGGGCAACTACTACGCCGATCCCGAGACCATCGCCCGCATCGAGGGCGAGGGCCGGGTCGCCTTCCGCTACTGCGACGCGGCCGGCAACCTCACCGTCGAGGCGAACCGCAACGGCTCGCTGAACTCCATCGCCGGCATCTATTCCGAGACCCGCAACGTGCTCGGCCTGATGCCGCACCCGGAGAACTTCGTCGAGGATCTGGTCGGCGGGACGGACGGGCGCGGCCTGTTCGAGAGCCTCGCCCGGGCGGCCTGACGCGTCTCGGCACCCCGAACGGCCGATCGACCGAGAAAAGCCCCCTTTCCCGCACGGGAGAGGGGGCTTCTTGTTTGCTACGGCCCTCAGTGGTTGTCGCGCGGCGGGCCCATGGTCTGGGCGACCTTCTGGAAGGCGTCGGCGCCCCGCAGGATCATGCCGTCGGCGAGCTGCTCCACCATCGCCCGCTGGATCGCCTGCCAGGGCGTCTGGCTCGCCGGGAACGGGTAGCCGCCCCGGGCCGCCAGATCCTCGCGCCGCCGCGCCAGCTCCTCCTCCGAGAGCAGGATGTCCGCCCGGCGCTTGTTGAGGTCGATGCGGATGCGGTCGCCGTTCTGCAGCAGCGCGAGGCCGCCGCCCGCCGCCGCCTCCGGCGAGGCGTTGAGGATCGAGGGCGTGCCCGAGGTGCCCGATTGCCGCCCGTCGCCGATGCAGGGCAGCGAGAGCACGCCCCGGCGGATCAGCGCGCCCGGCGGCTGCATGTTCACCACCTCGGCCGCGCCCGGATAGCCGATCGGCCCGGCCCCGCGCATGATCAGGACGGTGTTCTCGTCGATGTCCAGGGAGGCATCGTCGATCCGGTGGTGGTAATCCTCCGGCCCGTCGAACACCACGACCCGGCCCTCGAAGGCGTAGGGGTCGTCCGGGTTCGACAGGTAGCGGTCGTAGAACTCGCGGCTGATCACGCTCGTCTTCATGATCGCCGAGTCGAACAGCGTCCCCTTGAGGTTGAGGAAGCCCGCCCGCTCGCGCAGGGGTTCGGCGTAGGTCTTGATGACCTCGCGGTCCCAGGTCTTCGCCTCGCGGCAGTTCTCGCCGATGGTGCGGCCGTTGCAGGTGAGTGCGTCCGCGTGGATCTTGCCGGCCTCGATCAGCTCCGCGAGCACCGCCGGCAGGCCGCCGGCGCGATAATATTCCTCGCCCAGATAGGCGCCGGCCGGCTGCATGTTGACCAGGAGCGGGATGTCGTAGCCGACGCGCTCCCAGTCGTCGCAGGTCAGCGGCACGCCGATGTGCTTGGCGATGGCGTTGATGTGGATCGGCGCGTTGGTCGAGCCGCCGATGGCGGTGTTGGCCACGATGGCGTTCTCGAAGGCCTCGCGGGTGAGGATGTCGGAGGGCTTCAGATCCTCCCACACCATGTCGACGATGCGCTGGCCGGTGGCGTAGGCGGCCTGCCCCCGCTCGCGGTAGGGCGCGGGGATCGCCGCCGAGCCGGGCAGCGCCATGCCGAGGGCCTCGGCGAGGGCGTTCATGGTCGAGGCGGTGCCCATCGTGTTGCAGTGCCCCGTCGAGGGGGCCGAGGAGGCCACGATGTCGAGGAACTGCTGGTAGTCGATGTCGCCCGCCGCGTGGCGCTCGCGCGCCTTCCAGACGATGGTGCCCGAGCCGGTGCGCTCGCCGCGGCTCCAGCCGTTCAGCATCGGCCCGACATTGAGCGAGATCGCCGGGATGTTCACGGTGGCGGCCGCCATCAGGCAGGCCGGCATGGTCTTGTCGCAGCCGGTCAGCAGCACCACGCCGTCGAGGGGATAGCCGTAGAGCACCTCCACCAGCGACAGATAGGCGAGGTTGCGGTCGAGCGCCGCGGTCGGGCGCTTGCCGGTCTCCTGGATCGGGTGGCAGGGGAACTCGAAGGCGACGCCGCCCGCCGCCGTGATGCCGTCGCGCACCCGCTTGGCGAGGTCCATGTGGTGACGGTTGCAGGGCGACAGGTCCGAGCCGGTCTGCGCGATGCCGATCAGCGGCTTGCCCGCCTGCAGTTCGGTCAGGGTGAGGCCGTAGTTCAGGTAGCGCTCCAGGTAGAGCGCGGTCATGCCGGGATTGTCGGGGTTGTCGAACCAGAGCCGCGACCGCAGACGGCTCGGGTCGATGCGGGGGCGGGGCGTCGGGGCCATGCGGCGTTCCTCCTTATGCGACGGCCGGACATTGGACCCGCCCGATGCGGGAAGGCAACAGACACGAGCGGTTCCAGACTGCCTCGCGTGCGCGTCGTCGCAGGAGCACGAATTTCGCCCCATGGGGTGTCCCCTCGCGCGCGAGGGGGTGCTATGACGCCGGCGCATTGTCACCGTCGAGGCCGGATTTCATGAGCGAGAAGACCACCAACCCCCTCCTGCCGATCGGCATCGTGGTGTCGCTGCCCGTGCTCGCCTGCCTCGTGCTGATGCTGACCGACGAGGGCATCGAGCGCTCGCTGCTGTGGGCCGCGGTCAAGATCGGGATCCTGCTCATCGTGATCGGCGGCGCCCTGTCCTTCGGCGTGAGCCGGCTCGCGGCCAAGAACGGCTAGTTGGGAACGGCTAGTTGGGAACGGCCAGAGCAGCGCCCGATCACGTTGCCAGCGGACGCCGCTCTCGGTCTTTGATCTTGCCGCATTTTCCGCGACGAACCGGGATCCACTTCGTCGGAAAATGCTCCCGTTGAGAACGGTTAGTCGAGGTCGCGTGGCGATGCCGAAACCCGTCCCCGCCTTCGGGCGCATCGGCGAAGAGAACGCCTTCGCGGTCCTGGCGCGCGCCACGGCGCTCGCGCAGGCCGGGCGGGACGTGATCAATCTCGGCATCGGCCAGCCCGACATGCCGACCCCGCCCCACGTGGTGGAGGCGGCGGTCCAGGCCCTGCGCGACGGGCATCACGGCTACACGCCCGCCACCGGCATCCTGCCCCTGCGCGAGGCGGTGGCTCGCGACCTCCACCGCCGTCTCGCGGTGGAGGTCTCGCCCGAGAGCGTCATGATCATGCCGGGCGGCAAGGTCACGATGTTCGCCGCCATCCTGATGTTCGGCGAGCCGGGGGCGGAGATCCTCTATCCGGATCCGGGCTTCCCGATCTACCGCTCGATGATCGAGTTCACGGGCGCGACCCCGGTGCCGATCCCGATCCGGGAGGAGAACGGCTTCGCCTTCTCGGCCGAGGAGACCCTGGCGCTGATCACGCCCCGCACCCGGCTCGTGATCCTCAACTCGCCCGCCAACCCCACTGGCGGCGTGACCCCGAAGGCCGAGATCGACCGGCTCGTCGCCGGCCTGAGCGCGCATCCCGACGTCGCCGTGCTCTCGGACGAGATCTACGGCACCATGACCTATGACGGCGAGCGCCACCACACGCTGCTCGCCTATCCGGAGATCCGCGACCGGCTGATCTACCTCGACGGCGCCTCGAAGACCTACGCGATGACCGGCTGGCGGCTCGGCTGGTCGGTCTGGCCGGTGCCGTTCTACGAGGCGGCCCGCAAGCTCGCGGTGAACTCCTTCTCCTGCGTCAACGCGGCGACGCAATGGGCGGGCATCGCCGCCCTCGACGGCCCGCAGGATGCGGTCACCGCCATGATGGCGGAGTTCGACCGCCGCCGGCTCCTCGTGGTGGAGGGCCTGAACCGGCTACCGGGGGTCTCTTGCATCACGCCGAAGGGCGCCTTCTACGCCTTCCCGAACATCGCGCGGACCGGCTGGAAGGCCAAGGCCCTGGCCTCCGCCCTCTTGGAGGAGGCGGGAGTCGCCACCATCGGCGGGCCGGATTTCGGGGTCCACGGCGAGGGCTACCTGCGCCTCTCCTACGCCAATTCCGCCGAGAACATCCTGCGGGCACTGGAGCGGATGGGCGAGTTCCTGGCCCGGAACCCGCGCTGAGCCGCGGGCCCCGCGCTCAGGGGCGGCGCTTGGGCGCGAGATCCTCGAGATCGGGCGGGTCGATGCGGCGGTAGCGGGCCTGGACGAGGCCGAAGGCGCCGAAGGCGGCGAGCCCCGCCGCCGTGAGGCCGAGGAGCACCGGGCCGTAGGGCTGGTCTCGCAGCGTGCGAAGGGCGCCGCCGAGGCCGGTCACGGCGCTCGACCGGCTCTCCACCGCCGCGACGACCAGGAAGCCGCCGATCAGCCAGAACACGACCCCGCGCGCGGCGTAGCCGAACCGGCCCGCCAGCGTCGCCCAGTGGCGCGCATCCACCGGCAGGGCGAGGGAGCGCGTGACATCCCCACGCCAGCCCTTGAGCAGGAAGGCGCAGCCGGCCCCGATCACCGCCGCGCCCGCGAGCCCCACCGCCACGGCCCCGAAGGGCTCCCGCAGGAGCCACGCGGTCCAGTCCCGGGCGGTCGCGTCCTCCGGACCGCCGCCGCCCTGCCCGAGGGCCGCGCGGGCCACCGAGAGGGCGAGCGAGCCGTAGAGGAACCCGCTGATCCCGTGCCCGGCCCGCACCGCGAGGCCCTTCGCCGAACGTCCGTGCCGGTCGGCATCGGTCGCCGCCTCGATCCAGCGCCAAAGGGCGAAGCCCGCGAGCCCGGCCGCCACCACGCCGAGCATCAGGCGGCCGAAGGGCTTGTCGAGGAGCACCATCAGGGCGCTGCGGCTGCCGCCGGTCCGCCCGCCCCCGCCCAGGGCGGCGAGCAGAGCGAGGCCGCCGACGAGGCAGTAGGTCAGGCCGCGGGCGCCGTAGCCGGCCCGGGCCAGGATCTCGAGGAGGGGTGGGCGGCGCTCACGCATGGGTGGCTGTCAGGCTCCCACCTCCGCCTCGACCCGGGCGATCGCGTCGGGTTCGACGTCGAGCGCCGCGGCGAGGCGGTTGAGGAAGTCCCGCTCCTGAACCGTATCGGGATCGATGGCGAGGCGCGCCGCCGCGTAGACCCGGGCCGCCGTCTCGGGGTCCGAGACCCGGTCGGCGATCTCGTCGATGTCGGGGGGATCGCGCAGCAGGTCCTCGAACCCGCGCCGGCCCGTCTCGTCGAGGCCGGCCTCGGCGAGGGCGGCGTCGAGCCGGGCCCGCTCCTGCGCGTCGATCATGCCATCCGCCAGGGTCGCCGCCACCATCGCGCGCAGGAACAGGGACGCTTCGTCATCGCTGACCTCGCCCGCCTCGAAGGGCTGCCGGGCCGCCTCGGCCGGCGGAGCCTCCGCCTCCTGGCGGTTCAGCGCACGATAGCCGAGGCCGGCGATGAGGGCGAGGCCGCCGAGGGCCACGCTCGCCACCAGCCCGCCCGGCCCGCTCCGGCGGGACCGCACCAGGGCATCGACCAGTTGTCTCGTATCGGCCATGCGGGCCTCCTTCGCAGCATCGTCGCCGCCACAACGGCGAAGGCGCCCGTCCAGTTCGATCGCGGCCTGATGCCGCCTCATGTTGCACTGCACCGCAGCTTCAACCATCTTCCGGGCATGCTGGTCCTGCTGGCGTGCCTGCGCCTCGTCCTCTCCGCCATCCTCGCCCTCCTCCTGCTGTTCCTCGTCCCCCTCGCCGCCCATGCCCTCTGGTGGTGGTCGCGCGACGACAAGGCGCCCGACTGGGCGACGGCGGATTGGTCGAGCGCGCGCCTGCTCCCGCCCGCCGCCGCGGCGCCCGGGGCGGTGGTGCGCATCTACGCGGCCCGGGTCGGGCGCTGGCGGGGCATCTTCGCCCATCACACCTGGGTCGTGATCAAGGAGGCGGGTGCCCCGCGCTACACGCGCTTCGACGTGGTCGGCTGGGGCCTGCCGGTGCGCCAGGATGCCTATCCGGCGGACGGGCGCTGGTTCGGCAACCCGCCCCAGGTGGTGCTCGCCCTTGACGGCGAGGAGGCGGCCCGCGCGGTGCCGAAGATCCGGGCGGCCGTCGCGACCTACCCCTACCGGGCGGCGGGCACCTACAGCGCGTGGCCGGGGCCGAACTCGAACACCTTCGTGGCCCATCTCCTGCGGGCCGTGCCGGCGGTGCAGGCGGCGCTGCCGCCCACGGCCCTGGGGAAGGATTTCTCCGAGCGGATCCTCGCGCCGACGCCGAGCCGCACCGGCATCCAGCTCTCGCTGCGGGGCTATGCCGGGCTGAGCGTCGGGCTCGTCGAGGGGATCGAGATCAACCTGCTCGGTGCCGTGGCCGGCCTCGACCTGCGCCGCCCGGCCCTGAAGCTCCCGGGCTGGGGCCGCGTCGGCATGGATCCCGCCGGCGCGACCGAGACGCTGATCGCGCCGACCCCGAGCACCTGAGCGGGCCGGCCGAAAACCGGCCCGCCATGGGGTATCGGTGCCTCAGCGGCCCTTGAAGGCGTCCTTGACCGCGCCGACGGTGTTCTGGATCTTGCCCTTGATCTGGTCGGCCAGCCCTTCGCTGCGCAGCTTCTCGTCGCCGGTCAGGTTTCCGAGGCCTTCCTTGATCTTCCCGCCCGTGTTGGTGGCGGCGCCTTCGATCCGATCCTTGTCCATGATCTCCTCCGATCGTCGGTGGATTCGAGGATTTGAGAACGGCGAGGGTGGCGGAACGGTTCCGGCGGCGGAGCCTCCACCGCTCCAGCGCGGATTTCCCGGCCATCGCTTGCGACGCTTGGCCGGGCGCTGCGTTGTCGGGGATGCCGAACCGCCACCTTTCGCCCGGCCGCCTCCGCCGCGCCGATCCTCTCGCCCGCGTCGAAGCCGCCGACGTCGCGCTCGCCCTGCGGCTCGCCGCCGCCAAGGACCATCCGGCCGTGCGGGGGATCGCCGCCCTGAGCGAGGCGGGCAGCCAGCAGGCGCTCCTCGCCCTCTGCGGCGGGATCCTGGCCTACGGCCTCGCCACGGGCGATCCGAGGGCCCGTCGCGCCGGGCTCCACGCGCTCGTCGCTCACGGGGTGGCGAGCGGGATCAAGACCGGGATCAAGCGCCTCGTCCGGCGCACGCGGCCGAACGAATTCATGGATACGGGCGATTACGTCTTCGCGCCGGGCGGCATCCGCCACGGCCCGCTGCAATCCTTTCCCTCCGGCCACGCCGCGGTCAGCGTGGCGGTGGCCCGCTCCCTCGGCCGGACCCGCCCGGGCCTGCGGCCGGCCGCCGACCTCGCCGCGGCCGCGGTGGCCCTCGCGCAGCTGCCGCGGGGCGCGCATTACCCCGCGGACGTGGTGGCGGGCGTCGCGATCGGCCTCGTGGCCGAGGCCGCGGCGGCAAGGCTCCTGCCCTGAGTTTCCTGCCTATTCCGCGGCGATCCGCGGCGGGGCCGGGTAGGCGGCGGGCGGCGCCTGCGGCTCCGGCTCGTCGACGGGGCCGATGAAGCGCCCGAACAGGCGGCCGAACAGCCGCGAGAGGTCGTCCATCAGCACGAAGATCGCCGGCACGAAGAGCAGCGAGAGCAGCGTCGAGACGATCAGGCCCGAGATCACCGCGATCGCCATCGGCGAGCGGAACTCGCCGCCGATGCCGAGCGCCATCGCGGAGGGCACCATGCCGGCCGCCATGGCGATCGTCGTCATCACGATCGGCCGGGCGCGCTTGCGGCCCGCATCGATGATCGCGGTGGCCCGGTCGACCCCGCGGGCCATCTCCTCGACCGCGAAATCCACCAGCATGATGGCGTTCTTCGTCACCACGCCGAGCAGCATCAGGATGCCGATCACCACCGGCATCGAGATCGGCCGGTTGAAGATCAGGAGGCCGAGGATCGCCCCGCCGATGGAGAGCGGCAGCGAGAACAGGATGGTGAGCGGCTGCAGGAAGGAGCCGAACAGCAGGATCAGCACGCCGAGCACCATCATCAGGCCGGCGCCCATCGCCATGGCGAAGCCCTCGAAGACCTCGCCCATCACCTCGGCGTCGCCGGTCTGGCGCAGCTCCACCCCGGGCGGCAGGTTCCGGGCGGCGGGCGTCGCGAGCGCCGCCTTGATCGCCTCCGCCAGCGCGTCCGAGCCCTGGAGATTGGCCTCCAGCGCCACGCGCACCGCCCGGTCGTAGCGGTCGATGGCGGTGGGGCCGCGGCCGAGGCTGATATCGGCCACCGCCGTCAGCGGCACCGCGGCGCCGCTCTTCGTCGGCACCTTGAGGGTCTCCAGCGTCTCCAGGTCGCCGCGGGTCTCGACCGGGAGCTGGACCCGGATCGGGATCTGCCGGTCGACGGCGTTGAACTTGGCGAGGTTGGCGCCGATGTCGCCGATCGTGCCGACCCGCACCGTCTCGGCGATGGTGTCGGTCGAGACGCCGAGATCGGCGGCGACCGCGGGTTTCGGGCGGATGCGCACCTCGGTGCGGTCGAGGGGCGCCGTCGACATCACGTTGACGAGGTTGGGGACCTGGGCGACCTCGCGCTGCATTCGCTCGGCCACGTCCTTCACCACCGCGATGTCGGGGCCGGCGACGATGAGGGCGAAGTCGCGCTGGCCGCCGTCGCGCAGGGACCAGTAGCGGATGTCGGGCTCCTCGCGCAGCAGCGCCATGATCGCCGCCTCGACATCCGCCTGCTTGCGCGCGCGGGCGTTCTTGGGGGTGAGATTGACGGTGAGCGTGGCGAGCCGGATCTCCTTCTTGCCCGGCAGCTGGCGCCCGCCATCGACGAAGACCGAGCGCACCTCGGGCAGGGAGCGGATCTTGTCCGCGACGCGGTCCGAGACCGCGATGGTGTCGTCGAGCTTGGCCCCGGGCGGCAGTTCCAGCACCACGAGCGTGCGGGCCGCGTCCTCCTTGGGCAGGAAGCCGGCCGGCAGGAGGCGGGTCGACATCAGGGAGCCGGCGAAGAGGGCGAGGCCCACCACCAGCGTGATGTACTTGTGCCGCACCGACCACGCCACCACGCGGGTATAGGTGCGCAGCACCGGGCCGGGCGTCTCCTCCGCGTGGCCGTGGTCGCGCATGAAGTAGGCCGCCATCATCGGCGTGATCAGGCGCGCCACCAGCAGCGACATGAACACCGCCGCCGCGATGGTGAGGCCGAACTGCTTGAAGTACTGGCCGGCGATGCCGCCCATGAACGAGACCGGCGCGAAGATCGCCACCAGGGTCGCGGTGATGGCGATCACCGCGAGGCCGATCTCGTCGGCGCCCTCGATCGCCGCCCGGTAGGGCGACTTGCCGAGCCGGATGTGGCGGACGATGTTCTCGATCTCCACGATCGCGTCGTCCACCAGGATGCCGGTGACGAGGGTAATGGCGAGCAGGCTCACGGCGTTGAGCGAGAAGCCCATGGCGCTCATCGCCCAGAAGGTCGGCAGCACCGAGAGCGGCAGGGCCACCGCGGCGATGAGCGTCGCGCGCCAGTCGCGCAGGAACAGGAACACCACCAGCACCGCGAGGGCGGCACCCTCCATCAGGCCGTGCATGGCCGATTCGTAGTTGCCGATCGTGTTGGTGACCGAGGTGTCGATGAGGTCGAAGCGCACGTTCGGATAGGCTGTGCGCAGCTCGTCGATCTTCCTGGCCACCACCTCCGCCACCGAGGCGTCGCTGGCGCCGCTGGCGCGGGAGATCGCGAAGGCGACCACCGGCTCGCCGTTCAGCCGCGCGAAGGTGCGCGGCTCCTCGGCCCCGTCGCTCAGGGTCGCGAGGTCGTCGAGGCGCACCTTGCGCCCGCCCGGCAGCACGATCGAGGTCGCGGCGAGCGTGTCGAGATTCGCCGAGGCGGCGAGCGTGCGGATCGACTGCTCCTGGCCGCCGAGTTCGGCCCGTCCGCCTGCCATGTCGGCGCTGGTAAGGCGCAGCTGGCGGTTCACGTCGGCGGCGGTGATGCCGAGCGAGAGCAGCCGGTCGGGCTTGAGGGTGACGCGCACCTCGCGGGCGACGCCGCCGAGCCGCTCCACGCCGCCGACCCCGCGCAGGCCCTGGATCTGGCGCGCCACCACGTCGTCCACGAACCACGACAGGTCCTCGGGCGTCATGGCGGGCGCCGTGGCGCCGTAGACCATGATCGGCAGGCCCGCGATCTCGACGCGGTTGATGATCGGCTCCTCGATCGTCCGCGGCAGGTTCATGCGGATCTTGGCGATCGCGTCCTTGACGTCGTTCACGGCCCGGTCGGTGTTGACCTCCAGGCGGAATTCCACCGTCGTCGCCGAATTGCCCTCGGTGATCGCCGAGGTGATGTGCTTGACGCCCTTCACGCCCGCCACCGCGTCCTCGACCCACTTGGTCACCTGGGTCTGGAGTTCGGAGGGCGCCGCGCCCGGCTGGTTGATCGACACCGAGACGATCGGCAGGTCGATGTTGGGGAAGCGGGTGACCGGCAGGCTGCGGAAGCTCACGAGCCCGAGGAGCCCGAGCACCAGGAACAGCACGACCGAGGGGATCGGCTTGCGGATCGCCCAGGCGGAGACGTTGAGGCGCATCGTTCGGATCCTCGGCGCTCAGGGCGCCGGCACGAGGGAATCGGAGGCGCGGGGATCAGGGGCGCGGGAGGGCATCGGCGGTCGCGGCCTGCGCGGGAAAGACGGGGCGAACCCGGTCTCCATCGCGCAGGAAGCTGCCGGCCCGGGCGACGACGGCTTCGCCCGCCTTCACCCCGTCGCGGATCTCGATCTGGCCCGCCGCCGAGAGGCCGGTGCGGACGGCGCGTGCCTCGACGCGGTCGTCGGCCACCACCAGCACGGTGGCGCCGCCATTGCCGTAGACCACCGAGGCCACCGGCACGGCGACGCCGGTGCGGCGCGCCACCTCGACGCTGCCGCGGGCGAAGGCGCCGATGCGCAGGCGCGGATCGGGCTGGAGACGGATGCGGACCTTGCCGAGCCGCGTCGCCTTGTCGATCTCCGGATAGACCGCGCGCACGCGCCCCGGCACCACCACCGGTCCCTCCGGGGTGTCGAGGTCGAGCTGCGCGGGCGCGTCCGTCCTCAGACGCGGCATGCCGGTCTCGGTCACCTCGCCCTCCAGCTCGATCTCCCCGCGGGCGATCAGGCGGAAGAGCGGCTCGGCCGTGGCGCTCGCCGTCGCGCCCACGCGGGCGGTGCGGCGGCTGACGATGCCGCCCTCGGGGGCGCGGATCTCGGTGCGGGCGAGCTTCAGGTCGAGCTCCTTGCGCTGGGCCTTGGCCTGCAGCAGCTCCGCCTCGGCGATGGACAGGCCGTTGCGGGCCGCCGCGAGCCGGCCGTCCGCCGAGCGCGCCGCGGAGGTGCGCTGCTCCATCAGCACCTCGGTGGCGTTGCCGGTCTTCATCAGGGTGCGGGTGCGGTCGAGGGCGAGGGTGGCCTCCACCTGCGCGGCCTCCGCCTGCACGATGGTGCTGCGCGCCTGCTCGATCGCCGCCTCCGCCCGGGCGATGGCGGCGGCGTTCTGGGCGAGCTGGGTGTCGAGCAGCTCGCGGGAGAGGCGGGCGAGCACCGCGCCCCGCGCCACCCGGTCGCCCTCCTCCACCAGGAGCTCGATGATGCGGCAGCCCTCGATCTCGGGGGAGACCATGATCTCGTCGCGCGGCACCAGGGTGCCGGTGACGACGGCGCGCTCCACGATCTCGCGCTCGGCCGCGACCACCACCGTGACGGCGGGCACCGGCACGTCGGTCTGGGTCGCCCCGGCCGCCGGCGGCAGCAGGAGCAGCGCGGCGAGCGACCCGGCGAGGAGGCGGAGGCGGGACATCACGGGGTATCCTGATTGGCAGTCGCGGGCGCGAGCGCCCGGGTCGGATCGAATCGCCCCGCCAGCGCGGCTTCAATCAGCCGCGACATGGCGTCGAGAATGGGGCCGGGGTCGAAATCGGGGACGAGCGCCCGGCGCACGATGATGCCGTCCGCCATCACCATCACGACCTGCGTCAGCGCCTCGGCATCGAGGCCCGGGCCGCCGGCCTCGCGGAAGATGCCGGCGATCATCCCGCGCATCTCCCGCTCGAAATCCCGGCAGATCGCCGCCAGGGCGGGGTTGCGGGTCGCCTCCGACCACATCTCGATGCAGAGGATCGCCTTGGCGGCGGGCTCGTCCACGAGGTGGCGCCGCGCCAGCCCGAAGAAGGCGCCGATCAGGTCGGCCCCCGTCGGCAGGGCCGCGAAATCCACCGACACCGTACCCCGGTCGCGCTCGGCGAGGCCGGCGACGATCGCGTCCTTCGACGGGAAGTAGCGGTAGAGGTTGCCGGGGCTCATGCCGGCCTCCGCCGCCACGTCCTGCATGGTCGTGCGGTGGAATCCCGTGCGCACGAAGCAGCGCTCGGCGGCGTCGAGGATGCGGCTCCGCCGCTCCTCGGCGGGATCGGATCGGTCAAGGGCGGGATGGACCGACACGGCGTTCCGGCGACGGGGATGAGAATGAACGTTCATTCTCTACTCCGGACGCGCGCGTCCCGCAAGATCCGCCGGGCAACCCACGCTCGGGCGCGGCGTTGTGGTGTCAGAAATATCGACCCTTCGAGGAAACGCGGATGACCATCTTCCAGATCAGGCACACGGCCACCGGCGCCGTGCTGTGGACCGGTGGGGCGGAGAACGAGCAGCAGGCCCTCGACGCCATGGCGCGCGAGGCGGGCTACGCGGATTACGCGTCGCTTCCGGAGACCCTGCGCGGTCCGGGGGCGCAGGTGGACCGGCTCAATCTCGGCTGAGCGGACGCCGCGCGGGGAGATGCTGCGCGGACGCCCCGAGACAGGGCGCGGGATGAGCGATCCCGCGCCGAGCCGCTCGGCCCTACGCGTCGACCAGGAGGCTCTGACCGAGGAACCCGTCCGGTGCGGAGACGCCCGGCAGGGCGAAGAAATAGCCGCCGCCGACCGGCTTGATGTATTCCTCCAGCGGCTCGCCATCGAGGCGCTTCTGCACCGCCACGAAGCCCGCGTCGAGGTCGCGCTGGAACGACACGAAGATCAGGCCCATGTCGAGCTGGCCGGAGGCCGAGATCCCGGCGGAGTAGTTGTAGCCGCGGCGCAGGATCCGGTTGCGCGCCGTCTCGGCCGTGCGCGGGTTGGCGAGCCGGATATGCGCGTCGAGGGGCGTGCGCTCGCCCTTCGGGTCCGAGGCGTAGTCGGGAATCGCGTGCTCGCGCGTCTCGCCGAGGGGGGCGCCCGTCTCCTTGTGGCGGCCCATGATCTGCTCCTGCTCGCGCAGCGGCGTGCGGTCCCAGCGCTCGACGAGGTTCCGCACGAGGCGGAGCACCTGATAGGAGCCGTTCGTCGCCCAGGCCGGCTCGCCGTCCTCCGGCCCCACCCAGACCTGGGCGCGCATCAGCTCGGCGTCCCGGGTGTCGAGATTGGCAGTGCCGTCCTTGAAGCCCAGCATGTTGCGCACGGTGTCCTGCCCCGCGCGCTTGACCACGTGCGGCGGCAGGAAGCCCTCGTGCTTCCAGCGCAGGGCGAGCAGGCCCGGCGTGGTGCGGATGACGTCCCGCAGGGCGTGGATGGCGGTGTCGGCGGTGTTGGCGCAGAGCTGCAGCAGCAGGTCGCCGTGGCAGAGCTTGGCGTCGAGGGAATCGTTCGGGAACCGGTCCATCGGCCGCAGCCGGCGCGGTTTGCGCGCGGCGAGCCCGTAGCGCTCGTCGAACAGGCTCGCGCCGACCGCGAGCGTCGCCGTCAGGTTGTCGGGCCGGACCTCGGGACCGAGGATCCCGGAATCGGCCGGCGGCAGGCGCGGGTCGAGATCCGGCACCCGGCCGCCCACCGTCAGATAGGCGAAGCGGTCGGTGAGGATGCGGAACAGGCGGGCGAGTTCGCCGCGATCCTCCGCCAGCACGTCGAAGGCGACGAACAGGGCCGAGGCGGGCTGCGGCGTGACGATGCCGGCCTGATGGAGACCGTGGAAGGGCTGGCGGTCGTTGGTGCCGTCCGCCTCCTCGAGGGAGGCCGCGCGGCCGGGCGCGGGCGCGAGCGCGGCGGCACCGCCGCCGGCGGCGAGCCCGCGCAGCAGGGTGCGGCGGGAGGGGGAGCCGAGCGTCATGGCACTGCCCTCAATCGAGACCGAGCTTGCCGCGCAGGGTCGAGAGATCCTCGGCCAGCACCGTGATCGGCCCCTTGAGGGCCTGCCGGTCGCGGTCGCTGAGCTTGTCGTAGGGCGCGAAGCTGCCGTCCTCGGCCCGATACTTCATCAGCAGGGCATCGACCCGGGCGAAGTTCTTGTCGGTGCGGGCGATGAACTCGGGATCCTGCTTCTCGACCAGGGGCCGCAGCAGGTCGAAGATCTTGCGCGACCCCTCGACGTTGGCGTGGAAATCCGAGAGGTCGGTGCGGCTGTAGCGGTCCTCCTCGCCGGAGATCTTGGTGGCGGCGACCTCCTCGATCAGGGCGGCGGCCCCGCCCACCATCTTGGAGGGCGGGATGGTGAGTTCGGCGATGCGGCGCTTCAGCTCCTCGGCATCGGCCATGAGCTTGTCGGCATGGGGGCCGAGGCCCTCCGTGCTGGCGTCGGCCCACAGCCCCTTCTCGATGCGGTGGAAGCCGATGAAGCCCGGATCGGCCTCCTTCAGCTCGAAATCGTCCGCCCGCACGTCCATGCTCTTGTCGAGGTCGTTGAACAGCGAGGCGACGGGCTCGATCCGCTCGTAGGGCTGGCGGGCGGCGGCGAAGAGGGCCTTCGCCTCGGCGATCTGGCCGGCCTTCACCGCCGCCGTGAAGGCGCGCGTGCGCTCCACGAAGAGGTCGACCTGGCCCGAGACGTAGTGCTTGTAGGCGGCGAGCGGCCCGACGAGGGCCATCGGGTCCGGGGGCCCGCCGGCCGCGGCGGGCCCGGCGGCGGCGAGCACGGTGAGCGTGCCCTTCGGGTTGCTGAGGAGGCCGCAGGTCATCTCATAGGCGCCCGGCTGCAGCGTCGCGGTGAGCGACTGCACGAAGCCCGGGATGATGTTCTCCCGCTCCTCCACGATCATCGTGCCCTGCAGGATCTCCCATTCCAGCACCCGCCGGCTCTGGTTGCGGATGCGGAAGACCGATCTGCCCGCCGGGACGGTCAGGCTCGCCGGCTCGCAGCCCTTGTCCGTCACCGTCACGGCGACGGGATCGGAGGCCGCGAGGGCGCTCCCGGTCAGGGCTAGGAGCGCGGCGAGAGGCGCGAGGCGGGGCGTCATGGAGGCGAGGTCCATCGCAGGTCAGGCGTGAAGGGATTCGGGCCGGGGCGCGGCGACGGGCGCGCGCGCCGCGCCGAGGAAGAGCCAGAGGCCGGGGATCAGGAAGGCGAGGTAGAGCAGCACCTCGCCCCAGGCCGGGGCCTCCTGGTAGCCGAAGATGCCGGTGAGGAGCGTGCCGAGGAGCGTGTCGGCCGGGATGACGCCGCTGAGATCGAAGGCCGTCGCCTGGAGGTGGTTCCAGAGCCCGGCCTCGTGGAAGGCGCGCAGCGCGCTCGCGAGGAGGCCCGCCGCCACGAACAGGATGAACACCCCGGTCCAGCGGAAGAAGCGCCGCAGGTCGAGGCGCACCGCCCCGCGGGCGATGCCCCACCCCACCAGCACCGAGGCGGCGATGCCGAGCGCGGCGCCCGCCGGCACGCCCCAGCCCACGTCCTGCTGGACCGTGGCGAGGAGGAAGAACACCGATTCGAGCCCCTCGCGCCCGACCGCCAGGAAGGCCATGACGGCGAGCCCGAAGCCGCCCCGGTTCAGGGCCGCGTCGACGGCGCCATGCAGGTCCGCCTTCACGGAGCGGGCGGCCTTGCGCATCCAGAACACCATCCCGGTCAGCATGCCGGCGGCGAGGAGCGCGATCGTCCCCTCGACGAGCTCCTGCTGCTTCTGGGGGAATTCCGCGCCGATCGCGTCGAGGGCGAGACCGAGGCCGAGGCACAGGACGGCCGCGAGCCCGACGCCGGCCCAGACGGCCGGCATCCACGCGCGCCGGCCGGTCTGAGCGAGGTATCCGGCGATGATGCCGACGATCAGCGCCGCCTCGATCCCCTCGCGCAGCATGATCAGGAAAGCGATGAGCACGATCGGAAACCCGTACGGTGTTACGACAGGTGCGCGCTCTTAATCCATCGACCGGCCTTCGAGAAGCCGGCATTTCGAAGCGAACCTTCTTTATAACAAGTCGAAACTATGCCGGGCCTGCGAAGGACGAAGGCCGGCGTGCTTCTCAGATTCGCCGCTTTCCCCCCCTAGGCGGAAGCGTGGGTGCATGCCGCCGGCCGGCGGCGCTTCCCTGCCGCCCGGATTCACCGACCGTCGAACCATGATCCGCTTCGAGAACGTCACCAAGGTCTACAAGACGAGCGGCCACCGCCGCACCGTCCTCGACCGGGCGTCCTTCACCATGCGCTCGGGCGTCAGCTACGGCATCCTCGGCATCAACGGCGCCGGCAAGTCCACGATGATCCGGATGATGGCCGGCGCCGAGGGCCTGACCAAGGGCCGGATCATCCGCACCTCGCGGGTGTCCTGGCCGCTCGGCTTCGCGGGCGGCTTCCACCCGATGATGACCGGCAAGGAGAACGCGATCTTCGTGGCCCGCGTCTACGGCGAGGATCCGCGCAAGGTGCTCGACTTCGTCACCGACTTCGCGGAGATCGGCGACTACATCAACGTGCCGATCCGCACGTATTCGTCCGGCATGTCGTCCCGCTTCAACTTCGGCATGAGCATGGCGATACCGTTCGACACCTACCTCATCGACGAGATCACCTCGGTGGGCGATGCGCGCTTCCAGGCGCGCTGCGAGGAAGTGTGGAGCAAGCGCCGGGCGAATGCCGACATCATCATGTGCTCGCACAACATGGACGTGCTGCGCCAGTACAGCAGCGAAGGGATCGTGCTGGCGAACGGGCGGGCGGTGATCTATTCGGACATCAACGACGCCATCGAGGTCTACCAGCGCTTGAACCAGTAGGCCGGCCCCGCCGCCCCGCGCTTCGAGCATGAACGGAATCACCCCCGCATGACGGTCGACGCCCGCAACCCGACAGGCCAGCCGCTGAACCCGGCGGAGCGCTCGCGCCTGATCTCGGAATCCCTGCGCCAGATGGCGCGCGTGTCGCGCTACAACGACCCGCGCCAGCAGCTGCGCGAGGCGCGCGCGCTCCGGCGCCGGGACATCCTCACGCCGGTGCTGTTCGTGGCCCTGTTCGTGGTCCCGTCCCTGATGGGCGTCGCCCTGTTCGGGTTCTACCTGTCGGACCGCTACCTGACCGAGGCGCATTTCGCGATCCGCCCGGCCATCGGCGCCGCCGAGAACACCGCCAAGGACAATGTCGGCACCTCGGCCGGCATCCCCAAGGAGATGATCGCCCAGGACACGCTCCTGGTCTCCGAATACATCATGAGCCGGCCGATGGTGGAGGCGATCGAGCGCAAGCTTCCCTTGCGCGAGATGTTCTCCCGCGATAGCATCGACTTCTTCTCGCGCTTCGACCCGGAGAAGCCGATCGAGAAGCTCGTGCGCTACTGGCGGAGCCGGGTCGAGGTGAAGATCGAGGGCACGTCCGGCATCCTCTCGGTGACCGTGAACGCGTTCGACCCGCAGGAATCCGTGGCGATCAACAAGGCGATCCTCGCCGAGAGCGAGCGGATGGTGAACGATCTCACCGCCAAGGCCCGGCAGGACGCCCTCGCCGAGAGCGAGCGCGAGCTGAAGCGCGCCGAGGCGCGCCTGATGGACCTCCAGCTCGCGGTGCGCGACCTGCGCAACCGCGACGGCGTGCTCGACGCCCAGAAGACCAACGAGGCCAACGTCAAGATGGTCGCGCAGGTGCGCGAGCAGCGCATCAACCTCGCGGTGAAGCTGACGCTCCTGCAGCGCGACCTCAAGGACGATGCGCGCAGCATCCAGGACCTGAAGGCGCAGATCGCCCAGCTCGACGGCACCATCGCCCGCCTGGAGCGCGAGGCGACGACCCAGGACCCGAACCAGCGGCGGGCGCTGGCGGACGCCCTCACGCGCTTCGAGCAGCTCGACGTCGACCGCAAGAACGCCCAGACCTTCTACGGGCTCGTCATCGCCGCGCGGGAGCGCGCCCGGATGATCGCCGACCGCCAGATCGAGTTCTTCAGCGTCGTGGTGGAGCCGATCCTGCCGCAATCGGCGCAGCGTCCCCTGCGCAGCCTGTGGATCGGCTGCGTGGTGGCGGGGGCCGCCGTGGCCTTCGCGCTCGCGGTGCTGCTGCGCAAATCCATCGCCTGACCGGAACGCCCCGATGTCCGACCTCGCCACCATCGCCGCCCGCCATGGCTTCTCCGTGGAAGCCGCCCGCCATCTGCTCGACGCCCTCGCGCTCGGCGGCGGCACGCAGGCCCAGTTCAACCATCCGGAACTCGGCGGGATGGGGCAGTGGTCGGGCGGCATGATCATGATCGGCGATATGTTCAACACCGGCCTCCAGGCGCGGGTGGCGGCGCTCTGCGCCGAACTCGCGCCGCTGGCCGGAACGGCCGGCGCGGGGGGCGGCACCGCCTCGGGCGGCTGGTGGCCGGCGGAGCTCGGGCGGCCCTCCTCGGCGGGCGCCCAGAACGCCATGCGCTACGCCGTCTTTCCGGAGACCCGGCGGCTCGCCGTCGAATCGGCCGGCCGGCTCACCGTCTACGACACCGGCGACCACCTGATCGGCGGCGTGTCGCAGCAGCAGGGGTCCGGGCAGAGCCTGCTGCTGACGAGCCAGTACGGCGCGGTGCCGCTGGAGAGCCTGACCGTCGTGTCGGGCGCGGGCCATGCCGCTCCTCCCGCGCCGTCCTTCGCCCCGTCGCCCGTCGCCCCGCCGCCGGCTCCCGCGGAGGTGCCGGCCCCGGCCTTCTCCCCAGCTCCGGCCCCGGCCCCAGCTCCGGCCCCGGCCGAGGACGTCCTCGGCATCCTGGAGCGCCTCGCGGAGCTTCACCGCAAGGGCGTGGTGAGCGAGGCCGAGTTCGCGGCCAAGAAGAGCGAGCTGCTGGCGCGGCTTTAGGGCGCTGCCCGGCCGCGGCTCCGGCGCTCCATATCGGGTGGGGCACCTCCCACCCGTGAGCCTTCGCCCTGTCCCCCTCGCCGCTCGCCATCGACACCATCTATCTCGAACCCGCCGCCGGGACCCTTCCGCGCGGGCAGGAGATCCTCGCGCGCTTCCCGCAGGCGCGGCGCATCCCGGTCGCCTCGCACTGGAACATCCCGGAGCTGCACGGCAATGCCGGATCGGCCGAGGATTGGCTGCGGATCAAGCGCTCCACCCTCGTTCTCGGCGTGAAGAAGGGTCTGGGCCTGCGGCCCAACGGGCGCAGCGCGCATTTCATCGCCCCGTCGAGTTCCAACGGCTGCGCGATGGCCTGCGCCTATTGCTACGTGCCGCGCCGCAAGGGCTACGCCAACCCGATCACGCTCTTCGCCAATACCGGGGAGATCGGCCGCGCCATCACCCGGCACGCCGCACGGCAGGGGCCGCTTCCCGCGCCGGACCAGATCGACGAGGGCGCCTGGGTCTACGATATCGGCGAGAACGGCGACCTCTCGGTGGATGCGCTGGTCTGCGACAGCGTGCGCGACCTCGTCGCCCTCTTCCGCGGCCTGCCCAACGCCAAGGGCTCCTTCGCCACGAAGTTCGTCAATCCCGACCTCCTCGCCTACGCGCCGCAGGGCCGGACGCGGATCCGCTTCTCGCTGATGCCGGAGCGGGTCGCGAAGGTGGTGGATGTGCGGACCTCACCGGTCCCCGCGCGCATCGCCGCGATCGACGACTTCGTCCGGGCCGGCTACGAGGTCCACGTCAACTTCTCGCCGGTGATCCTCTACGAGGGCTGGGAGGCGGATTGGCGCGACCTCTTCCGCAGCCTCGATGCGGGCATCGGCGCGCCCGCCCGGGCCCAGTTCGCGGCGGAGATCATCTTCCTCACCCACAATGCCGGCCTGCACGCGGTGAACCTGCGCTGGCATCCGCGGGCCGAGGAGTGGCTCTGGCGGCCGGACATCCAGGAGAGCAAGCGCTCGGAGGGCGGCCAGGAGAACCTGCGCTACCGCAGCGGCTGGAAGGGCCGCTGGCTCGACCGGTTCCGCCGCCTCCTGGCGGAGGAACTCCCGTATTGCCGGGTGCGCTACGCCTTCTGAATCCGGTTCAGTGGGTCCAGGGCGCGGAGCGGTTGAACTTGAAGTTGTCCGCGTAGGAGAGGCCCTTGCGCAGGGGCGGCTTCGGCTCCTCGATCCGGTAGGCGATGCCCTCGCGCGCCGCGTAGGCCACCGCCTCCTCCTTGGTGTCGAATTCGAGCCGCACCTGCTGGAGCATGTCGGAGGACGAGGTCCAGCCCATCAGCGGATCCGTCTCGCGCGGGGCGGTCTGGTCGAATTCCAGCACCCACTGCTTGGTCCGGGCCATGCCGGATTGCGAGGGATCCTTCGCGGGCTTGTAGATGCGGGCGCTGGCCATGCGGTGTCTGTTCCTGGGCAAGCCGCTGGTCGGGGCGGCCGGATTCGAACCAGCGACCCTCTGGTCCCAAACCAGATGCGCTACCAGACTGCGCTACGCCCCGACGCCGGCTACGGCCCTGGTGCTGTACCGGTTCCGGGCCGGAGCCGCAAGCGGATCGCCGCCTCTCGCTCGCCGCAATGCCAGGGCAGATCCCGCGCGCGGTCACCGCGGCTGGACCTCCGGAGCCCCGACCTTGTCCCTCTTCGCCGATCAAACCGTCGCGCTTCGCAAGCAATCCGCGCTGCAGGTGCAGTTCCAGGTCCTGCACGCGCTCATCCTGCGCGACATCCGCACCCGCTTCGGCCGCACCATGTGGGGCTACGCGATCGTGGTGCTCTGGCCCTGTGCGCACCTCTTCGTCCTGATCACCATCTTCACCGTGCGTCACATGCCGGCGGCGATCGGGGACAGCCTCGCCCGGTTCATCTTCACCGGCATGATGCCGATGCTGGTCTTCATCTATCTGGCGCGCAAGATGATGGAGGGGGTCGGCATGAACAAGCCGCTGCTATCCTTCCCCGACGTCAAGCTCCTCGATGTCTGCCTGTCGCGCGGCATCATCGAAGTGCTGAACGCCTGCATGAGCACGGTCATCGTGATGGCCATCCTGCTCGCCTTCGGCGCCGACCCGTTCCCGGACGACAACTTCGCTGCGCTCGTCGCCTTCCTCACCGCGGTCGTCTTCGCCTTCGGCACCGGCCTCATCGCCTGCAACATCGTCGTCGTCTTTCCGCCGTTCCAGATCGGGTTCGCCCTCTTCGTCATCCTGTTCTACGGCCTGAGCGGCGTGTTCTTCCTGCCCGAGGGGATGCCGGCCGAAGTCTACCACGCGATGCTGTGGAATCCGGTCTCCAACTCGATCATGCTGTTCCGGGCGGCCTATTATCCGGAATACGCCACGGAAGCGTCGGCCCTCTACGTGTTCGTGGTCGGCGGCAGCATGATCCTGATCGGCCTGGCCTGGGAGCGCTTCATCACGCGCTATCTCTGAGCCGTGCCGGAGCCGGCGGCCGCGAGCTTGACCCCGGCCGCACCGCACACCACTTCCGCGGCGTCCCGACCCGGACGGAAGCCGCGGAGCCAAGGATGATCGACCTCTACTACTGGACGACGCCGAACGGTCACAAGGTGACGATGTTCCTGGAAGAGGCGGGCCTGCCCTACGCGATCAAGCCCGTGAACATCGGCAAGGGCGAGCAGTTCCAGCCCGACTTCCTCAAGATCGCCCCCAACAACCGCATCCCGGCCATCGTCGATCACGAGCCCGCGGGCGGCGGCGCACCGGTGTCGCTGTTCGAGTCCGGGGCGATCCTGCTCTATCTGGCCGAGAAGACCGGGCGCTTCATCCCCGCCGACCTGCGCGGCCGGGCCGAGGTTCTGCAATGGCTGTTCTGGCAGATGGGCGGCCTCGGTCCGATGGCCGGCCAGAACCATCACTTCGTCCAGTACGCGCCGGAGCAGATCCCCTACGCGATCAACCGCTACGTGAACGAGACCAACCGGCTCTACGGCGTCCTCGACCGGCGCCTCGCCGACCGGCCCTTCGTGGCGGGCGAGGCCTACGGCATCGCCGACATGGCGATCTATCCCTGGATCGTGCCCCACGAGCGGCAGCGCCAGAACCTCGACGATCATCCCAACCTGAAGCGCTGGTTCCAGGCCGTCGCCGAGCGCCCGGCCACCAAGGCCGCCTACGCCCGGGCGGCGGAGATCAACCAGCAGCCGACGATGTCCGACGAGGCCAAGCAGATCATGTTCGGCCAGACGGCCACGAACACCCAGCGCTGAGCCGCTCCCGCGACCTGCCCGCGACTTGCCCATGACCTGCCCATGACCTGCCCATGACTTGGCGCACGCCGCTGCGCCTCGCCCTGACGGTCCTGCCGCCGCTCATCGGCGTCGTCCTGATCGGCCAGGCGGTCGTCGCCTCGATCGGCGGCGACATCCGCCGCTGGCAATTCGCCCTCGGCGCCCTCTGCATCGCCCTGAGCTTTACGGGCCGGCTCGTCCCCCGGGAGTGAGCGGCAGCGCGCCGGCGCCGATCGCGCCGCGCGAGGCCCAGGGCGACGCGTAGGCCGGATCATGCGCGAAGGGCGGATCCCGCCCTTCGCGCAGGGCGTCCAGGATCGCCGCGAAATCGGTCCGGCATCGGAAGCCGAGGACGCGCTCGGCCAAGCCCGCATCGTAGACGCGGCCGATCCGGCGCGGGAGCTGCCAGCCCCGCGCCGCGTAGAGATCCGGCGCATCGGGGAACAGGCGCGCCACCACGGAGGCGGCATCCTCCCCGAGCGCCGCCGCATCGTCCCGGCGGAAGGGCGTCGGCGCCGAGACGAGGAAGAGGCCGAAGCCGAGGAACGGGGCGCGCTCCAGGGCGGCGAGATGCGCCGCGGCCGCGTCCTCGACGGTGAGGCGCCGGTGCAGGAACTCGTTGGCCTTGAGGTTCGGCCCCGGCAGGGCGTGGTCGCTGTCGTCCTCCTCGGGGAAGAAGCGGCCGGTGCGGAGCACCACGCAGCCGAGCCCGTGCTCGCGCGCGAACAGGCGGCAGAGGCCCTCGGCGGCGAGCTTCGTCACCCCGTAGATGTTGCGGGGCGCGAGCGGGCCGGCCTCCTCGTCGAGCCAGACGGCCGCACCACCCGCCCGCGCGCGGATCGCCTCCGAGATCATCAGCGAGGTGGTGGAGGTGAGGACGAAACGGTCGTGGCCGGCCGCGACCGCCGCCTCCAGCAGGGTGAGCGTCCCGGTGACGTTCACGTCGAGGAAGGCCTGGGGCCCGACCCGCGCGATGTCGGGCTTATGCAGGGCCCCCGCGTGGATGATGGCCTCGATGCCCTCGCCCGCGAGGGTGCGGGCGACGAGCGCCCGGTCGCAGACGGAGCCGACCGCCTGCGTCCCGGGACCGGGTGCGACGTCGAGACCGGTGACCGCGTGGCCGGCGGCGCGCAGGCGGGGCGCCAGGGCGCGGCCGAGCCAGCCGGAGGATCCGGTGAGGAGGATGCGCATCGCCGATGGCCCGTCAGGATGGGAGGGAGGATGTCATGCGGTTTCCGGATGATCGCTTCGCGATGCGGGAAACCGGCCTCGCTCAGGCGCCGCGCGGGCTCGTGATACGGCTTCCGAAAGTGATCTTCCGGAAACCGTATCATGCGGTTCGCGCACTGATCATCCGGAAACCGGATCACCCGGCCTCGCCGCCGAGCGCCTTCTCGTAGCGCCACGCCGTGGTGCCGTCCTCATAATAGCGGGGAACGGTGGCGAAGCGCCGATAGCCCGCCCGCTCGTAGAGGCGGATGCCGGGGCCGTTGTCCTCGCGCACTTCCAGGCGCAGGCGCGCGCAGCCGTGGCGGCGCGCCTCGGCCTCGACGGCGTCGAGCAGGATGCGGCCGAGCCCGGTCCCTCCCCGGCTCGGCGCCACCGCGATCGAGCTCAGCCGCGCGACCCGGCTGGTGCGCCGCCGCTCGATCGTCGCGGCCCCGACCAGCACGGCCCCGTCGAGGGCCACCAGCACCGACATGGTCGGCGAATCGATGGCGTGGCGGATCGCCCGGCGCTCCGCCCGGTCGCCGGCGAAGGCCGCCGCCTCCAGGGCGACGAGGGCGTCGAGATCGGCGCGCGTCGCGGGGCGGATCGCCACCCGCGCGGCCGGATCGGAGAGGGCCGCGCTCACGCGGCCGTCCACGGGAAGGTCCAGGTCTCGGAGAGCGTGCGCCCGCCGGCGCGCAGGAAGGCCCGCAGATCCGTCGACTGGCCCGGCTGGTCGAGCACCACGTCGAGGGCGGCGCGGAAGCCCTTCACGTGCAGGTTCGGCACCAGCGAGGTCGCGACGATGCGGCCCTGCGTGGCCGAGGGCACGATCTCCACCGCCTTCGGGTCGGACAGCCAGTAGGCGAGGTCGCCGCCCGAGAAGTCGATGAGGAAGCGCCGGGCCAGCGGGTCCGGGGCCTCGCCCGAGCCGCCGCTCGCCGCGCTGCGCGCCACGTAGGTGTTCACCACCCGGGCACCCGGATGCAGGCCCTCGCTCTCGCCGAGCGCCCGCAGGGTATAGGAGAGTTCGACCGGCTGGCCCGGCGCGTAGGGCGTGCGCGGCTGCCAGTAGGCGACCACGTTGTCGTGGGTCTCGTTGCCGGTGGGCAGCTCCACGAGGTGCACCGCCCCCTCGCCCCAGCCGCCCTGCGGCTCCACCCAGTAGCTCGGGCGGCGGTGGTAGAAGGCTTCGAGATCCTGGTAGTTCTCGAACACCCGGTCGCGCTGCATCAGGCCGAAGCCCTTCGGGTCGCGGTCCTGGAAGGAGGAGATCCAGCGCTCCTTCGGGTTGCGCAAGGGCCGCCAGATCCACTCCCCTCCGCCCGACTGCATCAGCAGCCCGTCCGAATCGTGCAGCTCGGGCCGGTAATCGTCCGAGCGGTGCCGGTCGTTCTCGCCGATGAAGAACATCGAGGTGAGTGGCGCGATCCCGATCCCCGCCACCTCCCGCCGCGGATGCAGCGAGACCCGGACGTCCACCACCGTCTCGTCCCCAGGATAGACCAGGAACTGGAAGGCCCCCGTGCAGGCGGCGCTGTCGAGAAGGCCGTAGATCACCGCCCGGTCGGCGTGCTTGGGCGGCAGCTCGATCCAGAACTCGCGGAAGAAGGGGAATTCCTCGGGACCGCCCGCGGCCTCGACGTTCACGGCGAGCCCCCGCGCCGAGAGCCCGTAGAGCTGGTCGCGCCCGAGGAAGCGGAAGTAGCTGGCGCCCAGGAAGGCGATCAGCTCGTCGAGGACGGAGGGCTTGTTGAGGGGATAGTGCAGGCGGAAGCCCGCGAAGCCGAGATTGAGCGGCAGCGGCCCGCCGAGCTTGGTGCGGCCGAAATCGAACAGGCTGGTCTGGTAGGGGACCGGCGTCGGCACGCCCTCGCGCACCACGTTCACGGTCACCGGCCGCTTGAACAGGAAGCCGAGATGGAAGAGCTGGAGGCGGAACGGCCCGCCCTGGTCGCCGAGCAGCGCCTTGTCGGGCCGGAAGCGGATGTCGCGCCAGCCGTCGTAATCGAGATCGGCCAGGGCCGGCGGCAGCGCCGGCAGGCCGGCATCGAACGGCGCCGCGGCGAGGTCGCGGGCGCGGCGGACCACGTCGTCGAACCGGAACGGCGTGGGGCCGGCGGGCGGCGCCGCCGGCAGGGCGCTCGGGCCCGGCTGGGTCGGCCCGACCTGGGCCCGCGCGGACGACGCGGGAAAGGCGGTGCCCGCGAGCAGGCCCGCCAGCAGCGCGCGGCGCGAAGGGTCGATCGGCATCGTGCTCAAGTTTCCTTTCCGTCGGGACCCGGTGAATGAACGCTTCCCGGCGGCTTGAGAAGGGGGCTCGCGTGCGGGCGCCGCGCGACGGCGTGGCCGATCCGCCACCCGGCCCGAATTCCGCTGGAATCCGCAATTTCGGGGTTGCGATCCGGGGGCGTCGTCCGTATCTACCGCCTTGCCCAATTTCGCACGTGCCTGTGGCCGCGTGCCGGTTGGTGGGCATCCGGACAAGAGGCCGGACAGCCGCCAGGGGTCTTAAAGGATCGATGGTCGGAAAGGGTGGATCCCTCCGGCCGGCATCCAGGTGGCGACACCGGACCCCGACAACAACCGGCAGCCGGAGGCGAAACCGGCGAACCCCGCTCTCCACGGGGGACGCAGCTTAAAGCAACGACGAACGGGCTTTTTTGGTCTCGTCGGCCCTCCAAAGGTCGACACCGAAGAGGCTTGTTTCTCCTTGCCCCATGTGCGGTTCGGGTCATCCCGTTCCAATCCAAGGCAGCTTCCGGGTGCTCTGCGCCCGTGCCGCGCGGCGTGTCTCCACAGCTCGCCCGCGGCGCGTCGCATCGCCCCCTGACGCCGGACGGCCCTCGCGCCGTCTGATCTTTCGACATCGGGTTCCCGCGCGGGGCCCCCTTGAGCCTTTGGTGGGGATGATCATGACCGATCGCATCCGCGATTTCCTGCGCGCGCGCCGTGACCTGGGCCGGGACGAGGGTCCGGTCATGGTCCTCGACCTCGACGTGGTCCGCGACAATTACGATGCCTTCGCCCGCGCGCTTCCCGACACCCGCGTGTTCTACGCGGTGAAGGCGAACCCGGCGCCGGAGGTGCTGGGCCTGCTCGCCTCCCTCGGCTCCTGCTTCGACACCGCCTCGGTGGTCGAGATCCAGCTCGCCCTCGCGGCGGGCGCCACCGCCGATCGCATCTCCTTCGGCAACACCATCAAGAAGGAGCGCTGCATCACCCGCGCCCTCGAACTCGGCGTACGCCTGTTCGCGGTGGATTGCCAGGCCGAGGTCGAGAAGATCGCCCGCGCGGCCGAGGCGGCCGGCGTCGCGGCCGAGGACGTGCAGGTGTTCTGCCGCATCCTCTGCGACGGCGCCGGCGCCGAGTGGCCGCTCTCGCGCAAGTTCGGCTGCGTGCCCGAGATGGCGGTGGACGTGCTGGAGCACGCGCACCGGCAGGGCCTGCGCGCCTACGGCGTGTCCTTCCACGTCGGCTCGCAGCAGGGCAACACCGAGGCCTGGGACGGGGCGCTGGCCTCGGCGGCGATGATCTTCCGCGAATGCGCGGAGCGCGGCATCAGCCTGTCGATGGTCAACCTCGGCGGCGGCTTCCCGACCAAGTACCTCAAGGAGGTGCCGGGCGTGGAATCCTACGGCAACGCGATCTTCCGGGCGCTCACCAAGCACTTCGGCAACCGGATGCCGGAGACGATCATCGAGCCGGGCCGCGGCATGGTCGGCAACGCGGGCGTCATCGAGGCCGAGGTCGTCCTCGTCTCGAAGAAGTCCGACGCCGCCGACGAGGTGCGCTGGGTCTATCTCGACATCGGCAAGTTCGGCGGCCTCGCCGAGACGATGGACGAGTCGATCCGCTACGCCATCCGCACCGACCACGACGAGGACCGCAAGGTCCCCTGCGTGCTCGCCGGCCCGACCTGCGACTCGGCGGACGTGCTCTACGAGAAGTCCCCCTACCCGCTGCCCGTGTCGCTCTCCATCGGCGACAAGGTGCTGATCGAGGGGGCCGGGGCCTACACCACCACCTACGCGGCGGTGGCGTTCAACGGCTTCCCGCCCCTCCAGTCCTACGTGATCTGACGATCACGGCGCCGGGAGGCGCCCGCGCGGTGCCGCCGAGGGCGCCGCGATCCTCGCGCCGGCCACCAGCCTCGCTCGGCTGAGGGCCGGGGCGTCCCGCACCACCCCATCGGTCCCGGACGGCCTGCGGCGCGCCAGCGCCCGCGGGTGCGAGGGCTGTTTCTTCCCCTTTGGCTTCGGGAGGGCACGGCCGTGATCCAGATTCGCGAAGAGACCATCGCCGACCTCGCCGCCCGCGAGCGGCTTCTCGACACCTGCTTCGGCGAGGCGCGCTTCACCAAGACCTGCGAGCGCCTGCGCGAGGGCCGCCTGCCGGCCGAGGGGCTCGCCCTCGTGGCCGAGCTGGACGGGCGCGTCGTCGGCACCGTGCGGCTGTGGAACGTCGCCGCCGGCCCGGACCGCCCCTCCCTGATGCTCGGGCCGCTCGCGGTCGAGCCGGACCTCCAGGGGCACGGCGTCGGCGGCAGGCTGATGCGCGCGGCGCTGGCGCGCGCGGCGGCCCTCGGCCACCGCTCGGTCATCCTGGTGGGCGATGCGCCCTACTACGCCCGTTTCGGCTTCACGACGGAGGCGGTCGGCACCCTGTGTCTGCCGGGCCCCTATGCCCGCGACCGCTTCCAGGGGCTGGAACTGGTCCCGGGGGCGCTGGCGGGCGCCGACGGCCTCGTCCAGGCGACCGGCCGGCCCGCACCGGTGCCGGATCTCGCGGCCGCCGAGGCCGCCCGTCCGCTCGCCCTGGCGGCGTAGCAGCGAGACCAAAGCAAAGGCCCGCCCTCCCGGTGGGGAGGGCGGGCCTTTGTTCATCCGGCGCACCGGCGGGTGGTGCGGACCGGATCAGCAGAAGAAGGAACCGATCTTCCGCTCCAGGTCGTCCGTGATGCGACCGCCGCGGGCTTCGATGAAGACGCCGATCTGCTCATCGCGACGGCGCATCCGCTCGGCATGCACGGCCTGCACGATGCGGCTCACGAGCGCGAAGAAGCCGGGCTCGGATTCGGACACGGAGGGGGTGGAGGCGGACAGGGTGTGGCTGAGTACCGCGAGCATGGTGAACTCCTACGAGAGTTGTGCGCGCGGGCGTTTCCATTGGTCTTGTTGCAACGCAATATGGTGTGTAATGCACCGCACACAAAGAGCTCCGGCCGCAGCGGAGCCATGCGGGTGCAGCATGGCCGCGGCAAGGTTTCGTTCACCGCCATCCGCCGGTTGACGCCGCGGACCGGCCCCACCAATCAGCCGTCGCCAACCCGTCACCGTGTTCGGCTAACGACGCGCAATTTCTCTCGAACGGAGGCATGTTCCATGACCGACTGGCCCGTCCACGGCCACATCAGCGGCCCCATCGTGATGATCGGCTTCGGGTCGATCGGACGGGGCACCCTGCCCCTGATCGAGCGCCACTTCACCTATGACAAGAAGCGCTTCACGGTGGTCGAGCCCTCGGACGCCCACAAGGCTCTCGCGGAGAAGCACGGCCTGCGCTTCGAGCAGGTGGCGCTGACCGCCGAGAACTACCGCGCGGTGCTCACCCCCCTCCTCACCGAGGGCGGCGGCCAGGGCTTCTGCGTGAACCTGTCGGTCGACACCTCCTCGCGCGACATCCTGGAACTCTGCCGCGAACTCGGCGCGCTCTACATCGACACGGTGGCCGAGCCCTGGGCCGGCTTCTACTTCGACAAGTCCCTGGGCCAGGCCGACCGCACCAACTACGCCCTGCGCGAGAACATCCTCGCGGCGCGCCGGGCCGCGCCGGGCGGCCCGACCGCGGTGTCCTGCTGCGGCGCCAATCCCGGCATGGTGTCGTGGTTCGTCAAGCAGGCGCTCCTCAACATCGCGAAGGACACCGGCTCGACCACGCCGGAGCCGAAAACCCGCGAGGACTGGGCCGCGCTGATGCGCGAACTCGGCGTCAAGGGCATCCACATCGCCGAGCGCGACACCCAGCGCGCCAAGTACCCCAAGCCGATGGGCGTGTTCGTCAACACGTGGTCGGTCGAGGGCTTCGTGTCCGAGGGCAACCAGCCGGCCGAGCTCGGCTGGGGCACGCACGAGACCTGGATGCCGGAGAATGCCCGCCAGCAGGAGAAGGGCTCGCGCTGCGCGATCTACCTGCTCCAGCCCGGCGCCGACACCCGCGTGCGCACCTGGGTGCCGACCGCGCAGGCGCAGTTCGGCTTCCTCGTGACCCACAACGAGGCGATCTCGATCTCGGACTATTACACGGTCCGCGAGAACGGCGAGGCGGTCTACCGCCCGACCTGCCACTACGCCTACCACCCGGCCAACGACGCCGTGCTGTCGCTGCACGAGATGTGGGGCAAGGCCGGCCAGGTGCAGGAGAAGCAGCACATCCTCGACGAGAACGAGATCGTCGACGGCATCGACGAACTCGGCGTGCTCCTCTACGGGCACGCGAAGAACGCCTACTGGTACGGCTCGCAGCTCTCCATCGAGGAGACGCGGGAGATCGCTCCCTACCAGAACGCCACCGGTCTGCAGGTGACCTCGGCCGTGCTCGCCGGCATGGTCTGGGCGCTGGAGAACCCGGAGGCCGGCATCGTCGAGGCCGACGAGATCGACTTCCGCCGCTGCCTGGAGGTCCAGACCCCGTATCTCGGCCCGGTGGTCGGGGTCTACACGGACTGGACGCCGCTCTCCGGCCGCCCCGGCCTGTTCCCGGAGGACATCGACGAGAGCGATCCCTGGCAGTTCCGGAACGTGCTGGTGCACAACTGATACGGTTGCCGGACGATCCGTTCGGAAACCGGACGAGAAGCGGGGCGCGGCGCTCCGGGTGAGCGCCGCGCCCAATCTTGCCGCAGCGCCGCAGGGGCGTCGCAGGCTGTCCCGCTTGGTCCTCCGGTGCTACGATCGCGCGACGGACCGGAGCTGCGATGTCCCTCGCCCTGCGCCGCGAGCCGCGCCTGCGGTTCGCCGATTTCCTCGCCATGACCCGGGCGCGCCCCGACGAGGAGCGCTGGAAGCTGCTCGACGGCGAGCCCGTCCCGATGGCGCCGCAGGGCGAGCGCCACCGGCAGATCGTCAGCACCCTCATCCGGCGGATCGGTTCTCTCGCCGGCCGGCTCGGCTGCCGGGCGCTGCCCGGTCTCGGTTCGCGCAACGAGTTCGTGGACGATGATGCGCCGATTCCCGATCCCGTGGTGCGCTGCGGACCGCTCCTCGCCGATGGTTCCGCCGGCGACCCGCTCCTGGCGGCGGAGGTGCTGTCGCCCTCCGCCCTGCACGACGACCGCGGGCGCAAGGCCGCCCTCGACCCGTCGCTCCAGACCCTGCGGTCCTTCCTGATCGTCGATCGGGACGAGCCGCGCGTGGAGGTCTGGCCGCGCGGCAACGGCCCGAACTGGACGCTCCGCGCGCTCGGCCTCGACGACGTCATCGACCTGCCGGATCTCGCCGGCCGCGTGCCGGTCGCATCCCTCCATGCCGGTCTCCACACCTGATCGCGGGTCCGCCCTTGCCTCATTTCGACGAATTCTACGCCAACAAGCTGCGCGGCACGCTCGGGGTGACGGATGCCGAATCCGTTCTCGACCTGCGCGGCACCCCGCGCCCCAAGGCCGAGGCCTCGCTCACCGACATGCTGGAGCGCAGCCGCTTCGCGAAGGGCAAGACGGTGGCGGTGCGCTTCGACGCGCCGGTTCCGGGCGGCGGCGAGACGCTGTTCCAGCCCATCGGCCGGCTGCTGCTGGAGGCCAAGCGCCGCGGCTGGGTCGACCGGCTCCAGACCCTGCCGGCCCAGGACGGCCTCGGCTTCTACGTCGCGCTGGCGGGCAAGCCGGAGCGGGAGGGGGCGTGACGGCCACCTCTGCCGGACCGGCGCGTTGACACCCGGGAAAGCCCGGCCGATACCCGCGCCGGCTTCCCCATGCGCAGACCCACCCTCAAGAGCGCGGTGATCGTCGCCCACGACCTCGTGGCGACGGCGCTCGCCGTCATCCTCACCTTCCTGATCCGCTTCGACGGCGCGATGCTGGCCGAGCGCGTCGCGCATCTGCCGGTGCTGCTGCCGCCCTTCGTGGTCTTCGCCGGCTTCGTCTATCGCTGGTTCGGGCTCTACCGGTCCAAGTGGCGCTTCGCCTCCCTGCCCGACCTCGCCAGCATCGTGCGGGCGGTGGCGGTGCTGACGCTGACGCTCCTGCTGCTCGACTACGTGGTGGTCTCGCCGGTCCTGTTCGGGGTCTACTACTTCGGCAAGATCGCCATCGGCCTCTACTTCGTCCTGCAACTCTTCCTGCTCGGTGGCCCGCGCCTCGCCTTCCGCTATCTGAAATACAGCCGCTCGCGCCAGAACCACGCCCGGGCGGCCACGACCCCGGCGCTGCTGCTCGGGCGGGGCCACGACATCGAGGTGGTGCTGCGCGCCATCGAGGCCGGGACCATGCGCAAGCTCTCGGCGGAGGGCATCCTCTCGCCCCGGGCCGAGGAGCAGGGCCAGACGCTGCGCGGCGTGCCGGTGCTCGGCGGCCTGCGCGACCTGGAGCGCGTGGTGGGCGACCTCGCCGCCCGCGGCGTGCCGGTGCGCCGCCTCGTCGCGACGCCGAGCGCGCTGGCGCCCGAGGCCGATCCGGACACCCTGCTGGCGCAGGCCCGGCGCCTCGGCCTGCCGCTCGCCCGCGTCACCGCCCTCGGCGAGGGCCTGCGCGACGCGGAACTGGCGCCCCTCGAGATCGAGGATCTGCTGCTGCGCCCCACCGTGCCCATCGACCGGCCGCGCCTGGAGCGCTTCCTGACCGGCCAGCGCATCGTGGTCACGGGCGGCGGCGGCTCGATCGGCTCGGAGATCTGCGCCCGGGCCGTGGCCTTCGGGGCCTCCGCCCTCCTCGTGGTGGAGAATTCGGAGCCGGCCCTGCACGGCGTCCTGACCCGCCCGGCGCTGGCCGAGAGCGACGCGGAGGTGCGCGGCGTCATCGCCGACATCCGCGACCGCGAGCGGCTCTTCGCGGTCCTGCGCGAGTTCCGGCCGGACGCGGTCTTCCACGCGGCGGCCCTCAAGCAGGTGCCCTATCTCGAACGGGACTGGACCGAGGGCATCAAGACCAACGTGTTCGGCTCGGTGAACGTGGCCGACGCCGCCCTCGCGGCCGGGGCGCGGGCGCTGGTGATGATCTCCACCGACAAGGCGATCGAGCCGGTCTCGCAGCTCGGCGTCACCAAGCGCTTCGCCGAGATGTATGCCCAGGCCCTCGATGCCGCGGGCGGCGCGGCCCGGCTCGTGGCCGTGCGCTTCGGCAACGTGCTCGGCTCGGTGGGCTCGGTGGTGCCGGTGTTCAAGGCGCAGATCGCCCGGGGCGGCCCCGTCACCGTCACGCATCCGGACATGGTGCGCTACTTCATGACGGTGCGCGAGGCCTGCGACCTCGTGCTCACCGCCGCCTCGCACGCCGACCGCGAGGGCCGCGCCCCGGCGGGGGACGAGCAGCGCGCCGCCGTCTACGTGCTCAAGATGGGCCAGCCGGTGCGCATCCGCGACTTGGCCGAGCGGATGATCCGGCTCGCCGGCTTCGAGCCGGGCACCGATATCGAGGTCGCCGTCACCGGCGCGCGGCCGGGGGAGCGCCTCAACGAGATCCTGTTCGCCCGCGACGAGCCGATGGTGAATCTCGACGGGATCGACGGGGTGATGGCGGCCAAGCCCATCTTCGCCGACCGGGCGCAGCTCGACCGCTGGCTCGCCCGCCTGCACGCGGCCGTGGCGGAGAACGACAGGGCGGCGGCGGAGGCGGTGTTCGGCGAGGCGGTGCCGGACTTCCTGCGGCGCCCCGGCGGGGCGACCGCAGCGCCGGAGCCGGAACTCGCGGCTCCCGCCCGCCCGGCCGGCCCCGGTCCGGCGGACCGCGCCGCGCGGCGAAATTGACAGGCTCCCGCCGCGTTCCTACCCTGCCGCATCCCTGTATTCCTGGATCCGGATCACGAATGTTCAGGCTTTTCCGCCGCGGGCTGCGGGCGCTGGCGGGACAACCTGACGGTCGCGCCCGTTGTCTCGGCCATATCGACGCGATCGATCTTGTGCCCGGACGGCTGACGATTGCCGGCTGGGCGAACCATCTCTCGCCCGAGATCCTCCACGACGGACGTCGTCTGGCCCTGTCGCTTCGGACCAGCGAGCGGCTGGATGTCGTGGCCGCGCACGGGCAGGACAGGAGCATCACCGGCTTCGTGCTGACGGCCGAGACCGGCGGCGAGACCATCGACATCGACAGGATCGTGGTCCGGCTCAACCCGGGCTGCGTGTTCACTGCGCGCACGCATCCGTCGTTCTTCCTCTCCGAGGCTGCCGTCGCTTCGCTGGCGACCGCCTGGGCCGCGGCGGACGACGCCGCCCGCACGGCGAGGCTGGCCGAGCTGCGGCAGCGCGCGCGGCGATCCGGCGAGGTCCTGCTCCTGCACCGGATCGGCGTCTTCCTGCGCCAGGCGGGCCACGAGCGGGCGGCCGAGGAGGCGTTGCGCGCCTGCCTCGACGATCCGCAACTGCGCGTGCCGGCCCTGTACGAACTCCTGTCCCTCTGCGCCTATGCGGGCCGGCACGCGGCGGCGGCGGAGTGCATCGACCTCACCCGGCAGCACGAGAGCATCCGCAACAATCTGAAGCTGTTCGCCGCCGTCCAATACGCCCATTGCGGACGGGCCGCCGACGCCCTCGCCCTGATCGCGGAGGCGGTGGAAACCGATCCGGGCCTGGAGGCGGAGGCCGCCGTCACCCGTCAGTTCGTGCGCATGATCGACGCCTACGGCAAGCCGGAGGCTGTGCGGCTGCTGCACGCGGTCCGCTCCCGCTTCCGCCAAGCCGGGACGGAGGATGTGGAGCGGGCGATCATCGCCCATGCGGATGCGGGCCGCCCCTTCTTCGTCGTGCGGCTCGGCGACGGCGAGGCGTCGCACATCGTGCTCGATCCGCAGGACGAGGAGGACTTCGCCGCGATCTACCGGCAGAACCGGCGCGAGATGGTCAATGTCTGGTATCGGGATCCGGCGCTGCTCGACGATCCGCGCTACCGCACGACGATCGCGACCTTCAACGCGGCCATCGCGGATGCCGATTGCATCGGTGCCGTCAACGACGCGCTGATCGATCACGCCTACCGGATGACGACCCCCATGGTGGTCACCTGGATGGTCAACACCCTGCGCAAGCTCCACCAATTCGCCGACCGGGATCCGGATGCCGCGCGCCGCACCCTCGTCTGCGACGTCCACATCCACCAGCACCTGCTCGTGAGCGGCGCGCTCGGGCGCATCCTGCAGGGCCGGCGCGCGGCGGGGCTGATCAGCTGCCACGGCGAACTCGCTCCGGCGTTGCAGCGCCATTACGGCATCGCCGAGATGGCGTTCATCAAGGTGCCGGGCGAGCAGATCCACGCCGACACCCTCGGGCCGGCCGCCGCGCAGGGCCGGCACTGGCCGGATCGCTACGAGGCGATCTGCGCGGAACTCGATCGGGGCGACCGCCATGGCCAGATCTGGCTCGTCGCGGCGGGCATCCTCGGCAAGATCTACGGCGCCAAGCTCAAGCGTTCCGGCGCCGTGGTGATCGACATCGGGGCCGTGGCGGATCTGTGGATGGGCAAGCGCACCCGCAGCTTCCCGGCGATCGACCCGCAGCTCAACCCGATGACGAGCCTCGCCGGAGAGGGGCCAGGACCATCGCCTTGATCAGACCATCGCCTTGATGATGGGGCGGCTCCGCGCATCGCGCGGAACAGATCGCGATCCGCTTCCTCTCCTTCCCGGATCTCCTTCCACTTCATACGGTTTCCGGATAATCGCTTCGCGATGCGGAAACCGGCCTCGCTCAGGCGCCGCGCGGGCTCGTGATACGGTTTCCGAAAGTGATCTTCCGGAAACCGTATCACTCCCCGGTCTTTCGGGAAGGCGTGCCGGGATGGCGGGTCACGACCTTCAGGGCGTCGCGACCGGCTGAGCCGCGGCCGCGGCCGGTGTGGCCGCCTGTGGGCCATCGATCCGGGCCTGCTGCGGCACCGGGATGATGGTCGGGGCGATGATCCGCACCGCCGGCCGCTCGTCGGGTCCGGCCGGATGCGCGGCCGTCACCGGAACCTCGGTGCCGGGCGGCTCCTCCAGGCCGTTGCGGGCGGCGGCCGAGGCCGCGACCGTCGCGGCCGAGCGGTCGGCCCGGCCGACCAGGGTGAGGCGCACCTTCGGCCGCGACAGCGCCTCGGCCTGGGCCGGGGTGACGAAGATGTCGCCCTTGTGGCGCACCAGCATGCTCTCGGCCTTCACCAGCGCCTCGGCCCAGGTCTGGCCGCCCTTGCAGGAGCAGTTCGGCACGAAGGCTTTCTGGAACTTGAAGGCGTTCGGCAGGGCCGTGTAGGCGCGCTTGGTCTGGACCGCGGCGGCCTGGTGCAGGCCGTTGTCGGTGGCGGGCATCGAGTAGGCGGCCGCCTCCGTGCCGGGGCAGAGCGCCTTGCACATCTCGTCGGCGCCCTCGCGGCCGTCCGGCAGGTTCGGCATCGGGAAATAGGCGCCGTCGCACATCCGCACGCAGATCACCTGGCCGCCGCCGCGGGCGTAGCCGTCGAGCGTCTTCGCGGGCGTGGTCGGCAGGCCGGAGCAGGAATCCTTCACGGCCGCGACGAGCTGCTCGCGCCGGGCATCCGCCACCTGGGTGTTTCCCGCTCCGTAGCCGCTGTTCAGGGCGCGGATGCGCTGCTCCACCTGCGCGCATTGCGGCGGGCGCATGTCGAAGAACAGGAACTTCCCGCCCTCGCAGCCGATGGAATTGCGGTAGGCGACGAGGCGCTGGATCTCCTCGACCTGCCCCCGGTTCGACTCCCGCTGCAGGTTGGCGAGTTCGGCCCGGTAGCGCTGGCACGCAGCCGGGTTCGGCTCCGCCGCGGCGCCCTGAACGAGGGCGACCGCAGCGGCGAGACCGGCGAAGCACCGGGCGAGCAGGCGGGACAGCGTCATGGCGTTCCGGCGATGGTCTGGTACGAGGCGGCCGCGGGGGCGGCGGGCCGGCGGAGCCCCGCATCGACGCCGCGGGACTTGGCCGTTCTACCTGCCCTCGCTGTTCCGCGACAGCCTCCCTACATACGTTAACGATGTTTTGACGGGGATCGCGGAATGGTGTGGCGTCGGCGTCTCAGGTGGGCGGGGCTGGTGGTGGGGCTGTGCGCAGGTTTCGGCACGGCGGCCCTGGCCGAGGAGCCCGACCGGATCTTCGACAAGTCGACCGTGTGGCGTCCGCTGACGCCGAACGACAAGCTCGTCGTGTACGGAATCGATGATCCGGACGTGGCCGGCGTGGCCTGCCACTACACGTTGCCGGAGAAGGGCGGCATCAAGGGCACCCTCGGTCTGGCCGAGCAGGTTTCCGACATCTCGCTGTCCTGCCGGCAGATCGGGCCGGTGCAGTTCAAGCGCAAGCTGTCCCAGGGCGAGGTGGTCTTCAGCGAGCGGCGCTCGCTGATCTTCAAGAGCATGCAGATCGTGCGGGGCTGCGACGCCAAGCGCAACACCCTCATCTACATGGTGTATTCCGACAAGGTGATCGAGGGCTCGCCGAAGAACTCCACCTCGACCGTGCCGCTGATGCCCTGGGGGACCGAACCGCCGCCGAAATGCGGCGATTTCCTCAAGGGCTGAAGGCCGGACGCTGCGATCAGTCGCTGCAGGTGATGCGGATCGGCCGGTCGGCGGGACGGGAGGCGGGCGCGGGCGGAGCGTCGATGGCGCCCGTGTACTCGTCCTGCGCGGCGACGCCGAACGAGGCCGACTTGGCATAGCCCTGGGACTCGCACCACGCGTCGGCGACGACCTTGCCGCACTCGCCGGTGCCGCTGCTCAGGCACTCGGCCACGCCGTAGCCGTCGCTCGAGGGGATCAGGAAGGTCTTCTCCACGCCGGCCGCGGTCGGTTCCGCCGCCAGAGCGGGAGCCGCCGACGCGAGGGGGCCGATGATGCCGAGACCGGCGAGGGCGAGAGCGGCGAGGGAGCGTCGCATGGGACTGCCTTCTGGATCAAAACGCTTTTGGGACCGACACTGGGTGGCGTCGGTAAACAAAACCTCAACGGAGGCGGCGCGCGGCCCCGAAACGGCTTCGAGCGGAAGGACTTGCCCCCGCGAGGGCGACCGCCCGCTCCGAATCCTCGAAAACCGCGCCGAATTGGGCTAACCCGGATCCGCCGTCCGCGGCGTCTCGCGGTTGCAACACCGGGCCGAAACGGTCGCCCCGGCCAGGGGCGTCCTCCGGGTGCGATCGGATGCGGGGATCCGCGGCGGCTCAACGCGTTAGAAGCGTGGCGGGACAGCGTGGCAGCGCCGCCCCGCCGCCAGAGCGAGAAGGTGTTTCATGGCCCCGTTGTTGCGCCTCTACAACACGCTCACCCGGGCCAAGGAGCCGTTCGCGCCGATCGATGCGGGCAACGTGCGGATCTATGCCTGCGGGCCGACGGTCTACGACGCGGCCCATATCGGCAACGGCCGGCCGATCATCGTCTTCGACCTGCTGTTCCGCCTGCTGCGTCATCTCTACGGCGAGGCCGCCGTCACCTACGTCCGCAACGTCACGGACGTGGACGACAAGATCAACGCCCGGGCGGCCGAGCGGGGGATCACGATCCGTGCCCTCACCGACGAAACGCTGGCCGCCTTCCACGCGGACCTGCGCCGGCTCGGCGTGCTGATGCCGGCGGACGTGAACCGGCCGGGGCAGCGGCCGGTCTTCATCGAGCCGCGCGCCACCGACCACATCGCCGAGATGGCGGCGATGATCGAGCGGCTGGTCGCCTCCGGCCACGCCTACGTCGCCGAGGAGCACGTCCTCTTCGACGTGCCCTCGATGCCCGATTACGGCACACTCTCGAAGCGCCCGCTCGACGAGATGGAGGCGGGCGCGCGGGTCGACGTGGCGCCCTACAAGCGCTCGCCCCTCGACTTCGTGCTCTGGAAGCCCGCGAAGCCGGGCGAGCCGGCTTGGCCCTCCCCGTGCGGGATCGCCGCCCCGGGCCGGCCGGGCTGGCACATCGAGTGCTCGGCGATGTCGTGGAAGCATCTCGGCGAGACCTTCGACATCCATGCGGGCGGCATCGACCTCGTCTTCCCGCACCACGAGAACGAGGTGGCGCAGTCGCGCTGCTGCTTCGGCACGCCGGTGATGGCCCATGTCTGGCTCCACAACGGCTTTCTGCAGGTCGAGGGCGAGAAGATGTCGAAGTCCCTCGGCAACTTCGTGACCCTGCGCGAGGTGCTGGCGGACTGGCCGGGCGAGGTGGTGCGGCTCGCGATGCTGCGCACGCATTACCGCCAGCCGATCGACTGGACCCTGCGCGCCCTGGAGGAATCTGGCCGCACGGTGGAGCGCTGGTACGAGACCGTGGGCGACGCCGGCCCGGCCGATGCGGTGCCGGAAGGGGTGCGCGACGCGCTGCTCGACGATCTCAACACGCCGGCGGCGCTCGGCGAACTGCACCGGCTCGACGATCCGGCCGCCCTGAAGGCGGGCGCCCGGCTGATGGGACTCCTCGGCTCCACCCGGTCGGAGCGCGCGCAGGCAGCGGTGGCGGCCTCCGGGGTCGACGTTGCCGCCGTCGAGGCGCTGATCGCCGAGCGCAAGGCCGCCCGCACGGCCAGGAACTGGGCGGAATCCGATCGCCTGCGCGACGCGCTCGCGGCGATGGGCGTGACGCTCAAGGACAACAAGGACGGGACGACGACCTGGACGGTCGAAGGGTGAGGTCCCGACCATCCGTCGTCCCTGGCCGGACAGGGTGACCGTGGGCTGCTCCCCCCTCTCCCACTCGGGAGAGGGGGTCACCGTGCCCGAGCGACCGATCGATATGCCGAGCGGCACCGCCTCGCGTGGTCGAGCAAAATCGAAGAGCTTGAGAAGCTTTCCATCCGTCGGGCGGCGCGGCTTCCGAGCGGCTCGTTCCACGACGCCGCGGCCGTTCGCGCTCGCCGCGAACGGCCACCAGACCCGGCCAGCGGAAGCGGGATGCCGCCGGGATCTGCAGGACGGCGACGCGCCCCTGATCATCACGGCATTCCGGAGTGGGTTGTCGTCATGCGCGGCGTCCGGGATCGAGGGGCCTCCATCGCGCGGAGACGAGCGGACCGGGCCCCTGCGCGACCGGGTCGCCGCCCTCCGCGCTCAGGCTCTCGCCAGGGCCGAACGGCCACCGCAGCCGCCTCTCTCCGCAGGCTCGCGATGGCCCGCCGGGGGCCGTGACGGTCGCAGGGAGCGCCACCATCGCGGTGATGCCTGCGGGCCCCGCAGACCGAAAGCCTCAATGCCAAACGGCCTCGGGATATCTCCCCTGGAACAGGTCGCCCACCGCCCGGCACCGGAACAGCGTCCGCGACCGCCGGCGCCGATGCTCCTCGCGGACATGCAGCATGTGGCAGCGCTGGCAGAAGGCCGCGAGGTTGTCGTCCGCGTTGTTCGACGAATCGTGGTCCCGGTGGGTCGTCGCGAGCACCACCCGGGTGGTGCGGACGCGGTCGATCAGGTCCCCGATCTTCGGACGGCCGCGCAGCCGCCGCCCCGTTCCGTCCCGCCACGCGCCGATCTCGGCATCCCACCAGCGCCCGTCGCCGAGGTGGCAGACCCGCTGAAGATGCGGGCGCGCGCAGGCCTCGCACCGCCCGCGCGCCCGGCGGAAGCGGATCGCCTCGGAGAGCTGGGGCCAGTCGATGGGGTAGAAGAAGCGATGCTCGGGACGGATCGGCATCCTTCCTCCTCGGTCGGGCTCGGATCGGAGACCAAGCCTTGCAGGGTGCTTGGTGAAGCGGAGGCTACCGCAGCCACGCTCGACCCGCCACCGGGACGCACTCTCCTGTTGACGGTGTCCACGACTTGACGGTGTCTACGACGGAGCAGCCCCGGTCAGCGCACGAAGCTGACCGGCTGCCCCGTGTCGGGATGCCGGAAGACGCCCATGCGGATCCCGTAGATGGTCTCCAGGCTCGTCTCGGTGAGAATCGCCTCGGGTGGCCCGCGCCGGATGAGCTGGCCGCGGTGGAGCGCCAGGATCTCGTCGCAGAACCGGGCCGCCACGTTCACGTCGTGCAGGACCACGACCACGGTGAGGCCGCGCTCGTCGGCGAGGCGGCGCACGAGGGCGAGCACCTCGATCTGGTGGGCGACGTCGAGGGCGGAGATCGGCTCGTCGAGCAGGAGGCAGCGCGCATCCTGCGCCACCAGCATCGCGAGCCAGACCCGCTGGCGCTCGCCTCCCGACAGGGTGTCGACGAGCCGGTCGGCGAAGGGCAGCACATCGGTCAGCGCCATCGCCTCGGCGATGAGCCGGTGGCCCTCGGGCCCGACGCGGCCGAGCGCCCCGTGCCAGGGATAGCGCCCCATGGCGACGAGTTCGCGCACCAGCATGCCGGGCGCCGCCGGGGTGGCCTGGGGCAGGTAGGCGACCTCGCGCGCGAAGGCGCGGTCGCCCCAGGCCTCGATGGCGCGGCCGCGGAAGCGGATCTCGCCCGTGCTGGCGCGCTGCTGGCGGGCCAGGAGCTTGATCAGCGTGGACTTGCCCGAGCCGTTATGGCCGATCAGGGCGATCACGCGCCCCGCCGGCAGGGTCAGGCTCAGCGGCGCGAGCAGGGTGCGGCCCGCCACCGTGAAGGAGACGCCGTCGAGCGCGTAGCTCGCCCCGTCGCTCTCCTCCGGGCGGATCGCCTCGGGTTGCGCATGTCGCATCATCGACCCTCCCGGACGCGAAGCCTCAGAGGGAGGCACGCGGCTCGCCCGCCCGGCGGAGGATCGATTGCGCGATTTCGTGCCCTCTGACAACCAGGATGGACAGGAGGGTGTCGCTGAGGCCGTGGCTCTCCTCGCTGAAGCCCTGCGAGTAGATCGCGGGCTCGAAGCCCGGACGGGTGGCGAGGCGGTAGTCCCGGCCGATGCCGCGCTCCGCCAGATGGGGCGTCAGGTCCGGCATCAGGGTGTGAAGCCGGTCGCGGCGGTAGCCCGTGGCGAGGATCACCGCGTCGTAGCGCGCCGAGCGGGTGCTGCCGTCGGTGGCGTCCGTGAGGTCGAGTCGGACCTGATCCCCGGATTCCTCGACGGCCCGCACCGTCGTGCGCGGATGGAGGGCGTGGCGGCGCTGGCCCGACACCTTCTGCTGGTAGAGGATGTCGTAGATCCGCGTGAGCAGCGCGCCGTCGATCACCGAGTAGTTGGTGCCGCGGAACTCCTCCAGGATCGCGCTGCGCCCGGTCTCCGGCCGCCCGTAGACGAAGTCGGTGAAGGCGGGATTGAAGATCTCGTTCACGAAGGGGCTGTCGTCGGCGGGCTTCAGGGCGTGGCCGCGGAAGATCATGTCGACCGAGACGTCCGGGAGCCGGCTCTGCAGGTCGAGGAAGAGTTCGGCCGCCGTCTGGCCGGCGCCGATCACCGCGACGCGCGTCGGGCTCCGCTCCGGCCACGGCACCGCGCCGATGCGGGCGAGGTAGGAGGCCGAGTGGAACACCCGCGGGCTGTCGCGCAGGGCCGCGAAGGCATCGGGGATGCGCGGCTCGCCGCCGGTGGCGAGCACCACGGCGCGCGTGAGCCGGGTCTGCGCCTCGCCGGCCGCGTTCACCGAGCGCACCACGAGATGACGGACGGCCTCGCCGCCGCCCTCGGGCTCCACCGCGACCACGGTCTCCCCGTAGTCGCACTGCGCCGCGAAGTGGCCCGCCACCCAGCGCAGATAGTCGTTGAACTCGATCCGGCTCGGGTAGAACGACTTGCGGTTGATGTAGTCGCTCAGGCGGCCGTGGACGTGCAGGTAGTTGATGAAGCTGTAGGGGCTGGTCGGATCGCGCAGCGTCACGAGATCCTTGAGGAAGGAGATCTGCATGCCGCTGTCGGGCAGGAGCATGCCGCCGTGCCAGAGGAATTCGGGCTGGCGTTCGAGGAAGCGCACGCGCAGCGGGCGCCCCTCCTCGCGCCCGGCCGCTTCGAGGGCGATGGCGAGGGCGAGGTTGGAGGGCCCGAAGCCGATGCCGATGACGTCGTGGACCAGCCCCGGCCGGGGCGCCCGCGCCGCCGGCAGCCCGTCATCCGCCGGGGGGCTCTCGTGCCGGCGGGAGGGCCGCACGACCCTGTCGAACACGTCCGTCATGCCGCCGCTCCGGATTCCTCGGCCGCAGGCCGGGCCGGTTCCTCGGCCGCAGGCCGGACCTGGGCTGGGTTCGGCGCCCACAGCCGCTCGCCGAAGAAGCGCTCGCGCGAGAGCGTCACCAGGGCCGCGCGCTTGTGCGGGAAATCGAAGGTCTTGATCCGGGCGAAGCCGGAGCGTTCGAGGTTGCGCAACTGCTGGGCGTGGTCGGCCCGGGGCTCGCCGACGATCCGGTCGGTGCGGGGATCGTCGAGGAACAGCGCGTGCATCAGGGAGGGCAGCCAGGCCGAGACGTAGGGCCGGCCGCGGAACCGCTCCTCCCCGATCAGCACGTGCCAGCCGCGGTCGTAGTCGTGGGCGTCGTAGAAGGGCGCGAGGCGGTTCTCCTTGGCCCAGTAGATCTCGAAATAGCCGAAGGGCTCGCCTCCGAAGCTGCCGATGAGCGGGATCATGTGCGGGTCGGCGATCAGGCCCGCCAGATAGGCCGCGTGCTTCTCGCGCGGGCCCGCCTCGCCCCAGACCGCGTCGACGCGGGGATCGTTCATCCAGCGGTGCAGCTGGTCGAGATCGGCGAGGCTCGCCGCCCGGAAGGCGATCGACAGCCCGAGCCAGGGGAGGAAGCGGGAATACAGCGTGCCGGTCGGCTTCGGGGGCCGGCGCGGGTGGCGGCGCCCCTCGGTCATCACCGGCAGGGCCGGATAGTCCCGGCGGGCGAGGTGCGACAGCCACGGCTCCGGGCGCTGCCAGAGCATGCCGGAATGGACGAACAGCCCCCCGTCCGCATCGCGCAGCGCCAAGCCGCGCTCGCAGAGGGGCGGCGCCAGGCTCGCGAAGCTCACCGGGTCGAGGTCGATGCGCTCGGCTCCGTCCTGCGTCGCGGTCAGCGCCTCCAGCGCCGCGGCGATCCCGAACGGGAAACCGGCCGGGGCGGCCTCGCCCGCCTCCTCGATGACGAGGCGCGGCCGGCCCTTCTGCTCGCCGAGGCGCAGGCGCAGGCCGACGCGGCCATCGGACACGACGCTCAGCCGGTCGCCGTCGCGAAACACCTCGACGGGACAGCCGGGCGCCTCCCCGCTGCGGAACGGATCTCTCATCACCATCGGCCTCGTCATCCCTGGCGCGAGCCCTCCCCGCCCGGGAGCGGAGGAGCCTTCTGCCCGTCAGGACGCTGGCGCGGCCCGCCGATTCAGGGGCAGCGCCGAATTTTTTTGCGGCGCACCCCTAAATTTCCGCCCGCCCGATCCGTCCTGCCCTCCGAGACCCGATCCCGCAGGGAGCAGCAGACGATGGCGATCGACGACAGCGAGACGACCTTCCTCGTCGTCATCAACGGCGAGGAGCAATACGCGATCTGGCCGGCCTTCCGCCCGGTGCCGGAGGGCTGGACCGCGACCGGCTTCTCCGGCCCCAAGGACGCGTGCCTCGCCCATGTCGACGAGGTCTGGACCGACATGCGCCCGGCCTCCCTGCGGCGCGCCCTCGCCGCCGACGCGCGGGCCTGACCGCCCGCCCCGCCCCGCATCCGAGACCGAAGCCGAGACAGGACGCCCGATGACCGACGGAGTGCAGCGCGAGCCGATCGAGGCCCCGACCGCGACGGACTTCGTCCGCCATCTGCGCTGGCTCGCCGCGAACCATCCCGCGGTGCCGGCCCTGCGCTTCCTCGACGATCCGGAAGCCGGCGAGGTGCAGCTCGACTACGCGGCCCTGGACCGGCGCAGCCGGGCCATCGCCGCCCGCCTGCAAGCCCTGGCCGCGCCCGGCGACCGGGTCTGCCTGATGCTGGAGACCGGACTCGACTACGTCGCCGGCTTCTTCGGCTGCCTCTATGCCGGGCTGATCGCCGTGCCCCTGTTCCCGCCCGAGCCGCGCCGCGCCCAGCATCAGGCCCGGATCGCCGCGGTCATCGCCGATGCCGAGCCGGCGGTGATCCTCGCGCATCGCGACGGCGTCGCGGGCGTGCCGGCCGCCGGCCCGGCGCACATCCTCGCCGTCGAGGCGATCGCCACCGCGGAGGCGGCGGCGTGGCGCGAGACGGCGCCGGATCCGGAGGCGGCGGCCTTCCTGCAATACACGTCGGGCTCCACCGCCAGCCCGAAGGGCGTCGTGGTCACGCACGCCAACCTGATCGCCAACGAGCGCCTGATCCGCGACGGCTTCGGCCTCGGGCCCCGCGACGTCATGGTGAGCTGGCTGCCGCTCTACCACGACATGGGCCTGATCGGCGGCCTGCTCCAGCCGATCCATACCGGCTTCCCCGCCGTGCTGATGTCGCCCAAGCACTTCCTCGGCCGGCCGATCCGCTGGCTGGAGGCGGTCGACCGCTTCCGCGGCACGGTGAGCGGCGGCCCCGATTTCGCGTTCCGCCTCTGCCTCGACCGGATCGACGACGCGGCGGCGGACCGCCTCGACCTGTCGTGCTGGCAGCTCGCCTTCGCGGGCTCCGAGATGGTGCGCGCGGGCACGATGGCCGCCTTCGCCGGGCGCTTCGCCGCCGCCGGCCTCGACGCGCGCGCGCTCAGGCCCTGCTACGGCCTCGCCGAGGCGACCCTGTTCGTGTCGACGGGCCGGCGCGGCGAGGGGATGCTGAGCCTCGATCTCGACCCCGCGACGCTGGCGCGGGGCCGGGCGGTGCCGGCGCAGGCGGGCACCCGCCTCGTGGATTGCGGCGTCGCGCAGCCCGACCACCCGATCCGCATCGCCGCCCCGGACGGCGGCCCGCTGCCCGACGGCACCATCGGCGAGGTGCTGGTCTCCGGGCCGAGCCTCGCCCGCGGCTACTGGCGCAACCCGGCGGCGACCGAGGCGGCCTTCGTGACCGTCGACGGCCGGCGCACCCTGCGGACCGGGGATCTCGGCTTCCTGCATGCGGGCCGGCTGTTCCTGGTCGGGCGCGCCAAGGACCTGATCATCCTGCGCGGCCAGAACGTGTATCCGCAGGACGTCGAGGCCGCCGTCGAGGCGGGCGTCGAGATCCTGCGCCAGGGCCGCATCGCCGCCTTCGCGGTGGAGCGCGACGGGCGCGAGGGCATCGGCGTCGCCGTGGAGGTCTCGCGCGCCGTCCAGAAGCTGGTGGAGCCGCGCGCCCTCGCCGCCCTGGTGGCCGAGTCGGTGGCGGAGGCCTTCCTCGAGACCGCCCGCGTGGTCGTGCTGCTCAACCCGGGCGGGCTGCCGCGCACGTCGAGCGGCAAGATCCAGCGCGCGGCGACCCGGCGCGGCTGGGAGGCCGGCTCCCTCGATTCCTACGCGGTGATCGAGGACGGCCGGCTCGTCGGCGGGCCCGCTCCGGCGCCCGTCCCGGCGGCGGCGCTCACGCCGACCGAGGCCCTGCTCGCCCGCCTCTGGACCGAGATCCTGGGTTCCGAGGCGCCGGGCCGGGAGAGCCATTTCTTCGCGCTGGGCGGCGATTCCGTCGCGGCGATCCGGCTCATCGCGGCGATCCGCGCCGCGACGGGGCGGGTCGTGCCGGCCCCGACGCTCTTCGCCCATCCGCGCCTCGGCGAGCTGGCCGCGGCGGTCGACCGCCTCGCGGCTTCCGCCCCCGACGCCATCGGCAGCCCGGCCGCCTCCCGGGACGGGGCGCTGCCTCTGTCCTTCAGCCAGGAGCGCCTGTGGTTCGAGGCGGAGTTCGGCGACGGCGTCCGGCACCACATCGCCGGCGGCCTTCGCCTCGACGGCCCCCTCGACCGCGCCGCCCTCGCCGTCGCCCTCGCAGGGCTGGTCGCCCGGCACGAGGCGTTCCGCACGCGGCTGCGGCGGCGCGCCGATGGACGGGCCGAGCAGCGGATCGCGCCGGCCGCGGATCTGGACCTGCCCGTCACCGACCTCGCGGACCTCGCCGAGGAGGAGCGCGCGGCGGCGCTCGCCGGGATCGGCCGGGACGAAGCCGCGCAGCCCTTCGATCTCGACGGCGGCGCCCTGGCGCGCTTCCGGCTGGTCCGGCTCGCGGCGGAGCGCCACGTCCTGTTCGTGACGATGCACCACATCGTCTCGGACGGCTGGTCGATGCGGGTGCTGCTGCGCGAGTGGCCCGCCCTCTACGCCGCCGCCGCCGAGGGACGGGAGGCCGCCCTGCCGGCGCTCACCATCCAGCCCGCGGACCTCGCGATCCGCCAGCGTGCCGAGGCGGAGGCGCCGGAGGATCTCGCGTGGTGGCGGGAGCGCCTCGGCGGGCCGCAGCCGGACCTCGCCCTGAGCGACCGCCCCCGCGCGCCGGGCGGGCGGGTGCTGCGCCACCGCTTCGCCATCGGCGCGGAGATGAGCCGCCGGGTGCGGGAGGAGGCGCGCGCCCGCGGCGCCTCGCCCTTCGCGGTGCTCTTCGCGGCCTTCGCGCTGGTTCTGCACCGGTTCGGCGGTGCGCGCGACCTGCGCATCGCCATGCCGGTGGCCGGCCGCCACCGGCCGGGGACCGAGGATCTGGTCGGCGTCTTCGTCAACACGCTGGTGGTGCCGCTGCGCGTCGATCCGGCGCGGAGCGGGCGGGACTTCCTGGGGGAGGTCTGGACCGCCCTCACCGCGGTGCAGGCGCGCCAGGATCTCCCCTTCGAGCGCCTCGTCGAGGCGCTCCAGCCGGAGCGCGTCGCCGGGCGCGCTCCCTTCGCACAGGTCATGATCAGCCAGCAGCCGGCCGGGCTCGGCGCGCTCGGCCACGCGGCGGGGCTCGCCCTGGAGGCCTTCGGCCAGGATACCGGCGAACCGCCCTACGACCTCGTGCTGGAGGTCGCCGAGGAGGACGGCGCGCTCGCGGGCACCTTCGCGTATGCCGAGGCCTTGTTCGATCGCGAGACCATCGCGCGCTTCGAGGAGGGCTTCCGGGCGCTGCTCGCCGGTCTCGCCGGGGATGGCGAGCGCCCCCTCGCGACGCTGCCGCTGGTTCCGGCCGAGGCGCGCACCCGCCTCTCGGCCCCCCATCCCGGTCCCCTCCCCCTCGCCGACGCCCTCCTGCCCGACCTCATCGCCCGGGCCGCCGCCGCCGATCCCCACGCCCCCGCCATCATCGCCGGCGACCACACCACCTCCTTCGCCGACCTCGACGCCCGCGCCAACCGCATCGCCCACATCATCGCCCGCCGCGGCCTCCCCCCGGAGACCCGCATCGCCGTCGCCCTCCCCCGCTCCGCCACCCAGATCGCCGCCTTCCTCGCCGTCCTGCGCGCCGGCGCCGCCTTCCTCCCCCTCGATCCCGCCCTCCCCCAGGCCCGTCTCCGCGCCCTCATCGATCAAGCGAGCGCCCCCCTCCTCCTCACCGACACCGCCACCCGGCCCCGCCTGCCCGACGGGCCCGAGATCCTCGAACTCGACACCCTCGACCTCGCCGCCGAGCCCGCCACCGCACCCGCCATCCCCCTCCACCCCGACCAGCTCGCCTACGTCATCTTCACCTCCGGCTCGACCGGCGCGCCCAAGGGCGTCGCCGTCCCGCACGGGCCGCTGGCCATGCATGTCCGCGCCACCGGCGCCGTCTACGAGACCGGACCCGGAACCCGCGAGCTGCACGTCCTGTCGATGAGCTTCGACGGCGCCCACGAGCGCTGGATGGTGCCGCTCGCCTTCGGGGGCGCCGTCGTGCTCAAGCCCGACGGGCTGTGGTCGCCCCGCGAGGCGCTCGCCGCCATGGAGCGCCACGGCGTCACCCATGCGGGCTTTCCCACCGCCTACATGCACGCGCTGGCGCTGGAGGCCGCCGCCGGCCCGGCGCCGTCGCCGCGCTCCTATGCCTGCGGCGGGGAGGCGCTCTCGCGCGAGAGCCTGGCGCTGGTGAGCCGGGCATTGTCGCCGCGCTTCCTGATCAACGGCTACGGCCCGACCGAGACGGTGATCTCGCCCCTGGTCTGGAAGGTGGGACCGGAGGCAGCGGTGGAGGGCGCCTATGCGCCGATCGGCCGGGCGGTGGGGTCGCGGCGGGCGCTGATCCTGGATGCCTGGCTCGAACCGGTGCCGGTGGGGGTGACGGGGGAGCTGTACCTCGCGGGGACGGGTCTGGCGCGGGGCTACCTGGCCGGGCCGGGCCAGACGGCGGCGCGGTTCCTGCCGGACCCGTACGGGGCGCCGGGATCGCGGCTGTACCGGACCGGGGACCTGGCGCGGTGGCGGGGGGACGGGACGGTTGAGTATCTGGGGCGGGCGGACGCGCAGGTGAAGCTGCGGGGGTTCCGGATCGAGCTGGGGGAGGTCGAGGCGGCGCTTCTGGCGCAGGAGACGGTGTCGGGAGCGGCGGCTGCGGTGAAGGCGGGCCCGGGCGGGGGCCGTCTGGTGGGGTACGTGGTGGCGGCGGCGGGGGCGCGGGTGGATGCGGGGGCGCTGCGGGCGGAGCTGGCGCGGCGCCTGCCGGACTACATGGTTCCGTGGCGGATCGTGGCTTTGGATGGCCTGCCGCTGACGGCGAACGGAAAGCTGGACCGGTCAGCGCTGCCGGATCCGTCCGGGGAAGAGGATGCGGGGGTGGGGCAGCGCGCGTTGAGCGCGACGGAGGCGGTGGTCGCGAGGATCTGGGCGGAGGCGCTGGGGCTGACCTCCATCGCGCCCGACCGGAACTTCTTCGAGGCCGGGGGCGACTCGATCCTCAGCCTCCAGATCGTCGCGCGGCTGCGCGAGGCGGGCCTTTCCGCAAGCCCGCGCGAGATCTTCGAGCACCAGACCGTGGCCGCCCTCGCCCGCGTGCTGCGGCCCGTCGCGGGAGCCGCCGCCCTGCCCGCGCCGGAGGGGCCGGCGCCGCTGACGCCGATCCAGGCCTGGTTCATGGGCACGTCCGTGCCGCGGCGCGACCATTGGAACCAGTCCATCGAGCTGACGACCACGGCGCCCCTCGATTCCGCCCGGCTGGCCGAAGCGCTGCGGCGCCTGATCGGGCATCACGAGGCGTTGCGCCTCGCCTTCACCCGCGACGGGCACGGGACCTGGCAGCAGGCCCCGGTCCCGCTGGACGGCCTGCCCGATCCGCTGAGCCTCGTCGAGGCGGCCTCGGAGGCCGAGATGCGCGCGCGCTTCCGGGCGGCCGAGGCGAGCCTGGATCTGGCGAGCGGCCGGGTCTTCGCCGCCGTGGCGGCGCACGTGCCGGGGGCGGCTCCGCGCCTCCTTCTCACGGCGCATCACCTCGTGGTCGATGCCGTGTCCTGGCGCATCCTGGTGGCGGATCTCGAACGCCTCTACGCCGATGCGCGGGCGGAGCTGCCCCCCGCGACGCCCTTCCGGGCCTGGGCGCAGCACCTCGCTGCACGCGCGGCGCGCCTGCCGGAGGAGGCCGCCGGGCGGTGGGCCGCATCCCTCGCGGGGCCCGGCGCGCTCCTTCCCGCCGACGATCCCGACGGCGCCGCCACGCACCGCGTCGCGCGGGAGATCCGCCTGCACCTCGACGCCGGCCTGACGGCCCGGCTGGAGCGGACCTGCGCGGCCTATCGCATGCGCCTCGACGCCATGCTGCTGACCGGCCTCGCCCGGGCGGTCGCGGCCTGGACGGGGGAGCGGGCGCTGTCCGTCACCGTGGAGCGCCACGGCCGCGACGACGCGGCCCTGCCCCTCGACCGGGCGATCGGCTGGTTCACCACGCTGGTGCCGGTGCGCCTCGAAACCGCGGGCGACCTCGCCGGGGATTGCAAGGCGGTGAAGGAGGCGCTGCGCGCGCTGCCCGGCGACGGGCGGGATTTCGGCCTCCTGCGCCAGGGCGGCCCGGAGGCTGCGCGGGCGCGGCTCGCCGCCCTGCCGGTGCCGCCGGTCACCTTCAACCATCTCGGCAGCGTCGCCGGGACGGGGGCGGGCGGCCTGTTCGCGCTCGATGCGGAGGCGATGCGCCTCTGTGCCGATCCGGAGGCGCCGCTCGGCGCCGCACTCACCATCGACAGCCTCGTCCGTGACGGCGCGCTGAGCCTGCGCCTGAGCTACAGCGGCGCGCGCTTCCGCCCCGAGACCATGGCGGCCTTCGCCGAGGGGCTGCGGGCGGAACTCGTCGCCCTGGCCGATCACGGCGACGCTCCCGGAGCCGGGGCGCTCACCCCGTCCGACGTGCCGCTCGCCGGCCTCGACCCGGCCCGGCTCGACGGGTTGCGGCTCGACCCGCGTGCGGTGAGCGACCTCTATCCGCCGACGCCGACGCAGGCCGGCATCCTGTTCCACGCCCTCGCCGCGCCGGAATCCGGCCTCTACGTCAACCAGCTGAGCGTCGCCATCGAGGGGCTCGACCCGGACCGTTTCCTCGCGGCGTGGCGGGCGGCCGTGGCGCGCCACCCGATCCTGCGCACGGGCTTCCTGTGGACCGGCGACCTCGACGCGCCGCTCCAGGTGGTGCACGCCGCGGCCGAGCTGCCGGTCACCCGGCTCGCTCGCCCGGACGCGGCCGAGCCGGATCTCGCGCGGCTCGCCGCGACCGAGCGGGCGCGCGGCTTCGACCTCGCGGCACCGCCCCTGATGCGGCTCCTGCTCGTGGATCTCGGGCGCGGGCGCCATCACCTGATCTGGACCTGCCACCACCTCCTGCTCGACGGCTGGAGCAATGCCCGTCTCGTCTCCGAGGTGCTGCGCACCTACGCGGGCGAGGCGGTAGCGCCGCCGGCCCGCCTGTTCCGCGACCACGTCGCGGCGCTGAGCCAGCGCGACCGCACCGCCGATGCGGCGTTCTGGACCGCCAGCCTCGCCTCCCTCGACGCGCCGACCCTCCTCGTCCCCGCCCTCTCCGGCGAGGCGGGGGCAAGGGGGCACGCGGTCATCGAGACGGATCTCGGCGCGGCGCGGGCGGAACGCCTGCACGCTCTCGCCCGCCGTGAGCGGGTGACCGTCGCGACCCTGTTCGAGGCGGCCTGGGCCCTCACCCTCGGTCGCTTCACCGGCCGCGCGGACGTCGCGTTCGGGATCACGGTCTCGGGCCGCCCGCCCGAGGATCGGGACATGCACGCGGTGCTCGGCCTGTTCATCAACACCGTGCCGCGCCGCGTCGCGCTGCCCGGACAGGCGGATCTGGGCGACTGGCTGCGCGGCCTTCAGGCCGAGGCGGCGGCGTTGCGCGAGCACGGCCTCGCGCCGCTCGTCGACATCCAGGCCTGGGCGGGACGCAGCGGGCAGCCGCTCTTCGACAGCCTGCTGGTGGTGGAGAACTACCCCCTCGACGCGATCGTCCGCGAGCGCAGGCTCGGGGGGCTGCGCCTCGGCCCGGTCACCACGCTGGAGGCCACCGACGTCCCGCTGACGCTCTCGGTCCTCCTCGACGACGCGCCCCGCCTGAGCTGGAGCGCGGACCGGGCGCTGATCGCGGGCTCCGAGGTGGCGCGGCTCGCCGCGCAGATGCTGCACGCGCTCGACGCCCTCGTGAGCGGGGCCGGGGACCCCCTCGGCGCCCTCGGTCTCGCCCTGCCGGAGGAGGTCGCGGCGTCCCGCGCCCGCGCTCGCGCCGTTCGTCCCGCGCCGGCCGAGCCGGCGATCCACCGGCGGATCGCCGAGCAGGCGCGCCGCCGCCCCGATGCCGTCGCGGTGACCTGCGGGACCGAGCGGATCACCTACGCGGAGCTCGCATCCCGCGCCGCGCGCCTCGCCCGCCGCCTCGTGCGCGAGGGCGTGCGGCCCGGCGACCTCGTCGGAATCTGCGCCGAGCGCTCCATCGACCTCGTGGTGGGCCTGCTCGCCATCCTCGAGAGCGGGGCCGGCTACCTGCCCCTCGATCCGGGCTACCCGGCCGAGCGGCTGGCCTTCATGCTGGCGGATTCGGGAGCCCGGCACGTGTTGGTCGCGGCGGGCCTGCACGATCTCCTGCCCGCTCCCGCGTCGGGGGTTCCGCGGGCGATCCGGCTCGACGGGCCGCTCCCGGACGAGACCGAGATCGTCGCCCTGCCGGACGCGCCCCATCCCGATCAGCCGGCCTACGTGATCTACACCTCCGGCTCCACCGGGCGGCCGAAGGGCGTCGTCGTCACGCACGCCAACGTGGCCCGGCTCCTGACGACGACGGAAGCGGCCTTCCGCTTCGGCGCGGCCGACGTCTGGACGCTCTTCCACGCCTACGGCTTCGACTTCTCCGTCTGGGAGATCTTCGGCGCGCTCTGCCATGGCGGGCGGCTCGTCGTCGTGCCGCGCGACGTCGCCCGCACCGCCGACGCCTTCCTCGACCTCCTCGTCGCCGAGGAGGTCACGATCCTCAACCAGACGCCCTCCGCCTTCCGGCCGCTGATGCAAGCCGCCCTCGGCCGGCGCCGGGCGCCGGACCTGCGCCTGCGCGCGGTCATCTTCGGCGGCGAGGCCCTGGATGTTGCCGCGCTGGCGCCCTGGTTCGCCCGGTTCGGCGATGCGGCGCCCCGCCTCGTCAACATGTACGGCATCACCGAGACGACCGTGCACGTGACGCTCCGGCCCCTCGCCGCGTCCGATGCCGCCGCGGCGGTGAGCCCCATCGGCGAGGCCCTGCCCGACCTCGTCCTGCACCTCCTCGACGCGAATCTCGATCCCGTGCCGGACGGCGTCCCGGGGGAGATCCATGTCGGCGGGGCGGGCCTCGCGCAGGGCTATCTCGGGCGCCCCGGCCTCACGGCGGCGCGCTTCGTGCCCGATCCCTTCGGCCCGCCGGGGGCGCGGCTCTACCGCAGCGGCGACCTCGCCCTGCGCCGGCCGGACGGCAGCCTCGCCTATCTGGGCCGGGCGGACGGGCAGGTGAAGCTGCGCGGCTTCCGGATCGAGACCGGCGAGATCGCCGCGGCGCTCCGCGCCGAGCCGGGCGTGGCGGATGCCGCCGTCCTCCTGCGGAATGGCGCGGGGGGCAGGCAGCTCGTCGCCTACGCGGTCGGCACCGGGCTCGACGGCGCGGCCCTGCGCCGGGCCCTCGCGCGGCGCCTGCCCGAGCACATGGTCCCGGCCCATGTGGTGGCGGTGCCTCACCTGCCGCTCACCCCCAACGGCAAGCTCGACGCGGCCGCCCTGCCGGCGCCGGTGGCGGGGCCGGAGGCCGGCTCCGCCCCCCCCGAGGGGCCGGTGGAGCAGGCTCTGGCGGCGATCTGGCGGGAGGTGCTGGACATCCCCGCCATCGGCCGGGACGACAACTTCTTCGCCCTCGGCGGCCATTCCCTCACGGCGGCGCAGGTCGCCATGCGGGCGAGCCAGCGCCTCGGGACGAGCGTGCCGATCCGCACCCTGTTCGAGGCGCAGACCCTGCGCGGGCTCGCCCAGGCCATCGCCGTCCCGGAGACGGGGGCCGACGAGAGCCGGGCCGCCGACCTCGCCGCCATGGACGATCTCCTCGCCGATCTGGAGACCTGAGTGAACGCTCGCGTGACCGATCAAGCCGCCGACCTCAGCCGCCGCTTCAGCCGCCTGCCGCCGGAGAAGCGCCGGCTCTTCCTCGCCGCGCTCGCCGAGCGCGGGATCGATTTCGCGCGCCTGCCGATCGTTCCCGCGGAGGATGGGGCCTCCCCGCTCTCCTATGCCCAGGACCGCCTCTGGACGATCGGTCGGATGGGGGGCGATCCGGCCCTCCTCCATATCGCGGGCGGCCTGCGCCTCGCCGGCCCCCTCGACCGCGCCGCCCTGGAGCGGGCGCTCGCCGCCCTCGTCGCCCGGCATCCGAGCCTGCGCACGGGGTTCCGCGCCGGGGATGGCGAGCGGGTCGAGGCGGTCACGCGGGCGGCCGTCGCGACGCCGCTGCGGATGGACGATCTCGGCGATCTGCCGGCCGGAGCGCAGGAGGAGCGTTTGGCGGCGCTCTCGCGCGAGGAGGCGCGGGCGCCCTTCGATCTCGCCGCGCCGCCGCTCCTGCGCGTGCGGCTCGTCCGCCTCGCCGCGGATAGCCACGTCCTGCTCATCACCATGCACCACCTGATCTCGGATGGGCGCTCCGTCGAGATCCTGCTGTCCGACCTGATGCGGCTCTACGCCGAGGGGCCGGCGGCCGAACTGCCGCCTCTTCCCATCGCCTATCCGGATTACGCCCGCTGGCAGCGCGACTGGCTGGAGGCGGGCGAGGGCGAGCGCCAGCTCGACGGCTGGCGCGCGCGCCTCGGCACGGGCGATCCGGTGATCCCGCTGCCCACCGACCGGCCGCGGCCCGCGGTGCAGAGCTTTCGCGGTGCGGCCGTCTCCTTCGCGGTGGAGCCCGCCCTGGCCTCCGGCCTGCGCGCCCTCGCGCAGGCGGCCGGCGCCACCACCGCCATGGTGCTGTTCGCCGCCCTCGCCCTGCTGCTCCAGCGCCTGACCGGGGAGCGGGACCTGCGCATCGGCGTCCCGGTGGCCAACCGCAACCGGCCCGAGACCGAGCACCTCGTCGGGCTGTTCGTGAACACCCTGGCGATCCGGGTCGCGGTCGATCCGGCGGCGAGCATCCTCGATCTCGTTCGCGCGGTGCGCGCGGCCATGATCGACGCGCAGGCGCACCAGGATCTGCCCTTCGAGCGCCTCGTCGAGGCCCTGCAGACCCGCCGCAGCGTCAGCCACACGCCCCTCGTCCAGGTCATGCACAGCCACCGGATCGACGGCCCCTCGCCCCGCCTTGTGGCCGGGCTGTCGGTGGAGCCGTTCGGCCGCGAGACCGGGGGGATCCAGTTCGATCTCGTCCTCGAGACGGTGGAGACGGCCGAGGGCGGGCTGCACGGCACCTTCGGCTACGCCCGCGACCTGTTCCAGCGCGCGACGATGGAGCGCCTGCGCGACGGGTTCCTGCTCCTCGTGTCCGGAGCCATCGCCGATCCGTCCCGCCCCCTCGCGACGCTGCCGCTGGTTCCGGCCGAGGCGCGCACCCGCCTCTCGGCCCCCCATCCCGGCCCCCTCCCCCTCGCCGACGCCCTCCTGCCCGACCTCATCGCCCGGGCCGCCGCCGCCGATCCCCACGCCCCCGCCATCATCGCCGGCGACCACACCACCTCCTTCGCCGACCTCGACGCCCGCGCCAACCGCATCGCCCACATCATCGCCCGCCGCGGCCTCCCCCCGGAGACCCGCATCGCCGTCGCCCTCCCCCGCTCCGCCACCCAGATCGCCGCCTTCCTCGCCGTCCTGCGCGCCGGCGCCGCCTTCCTCCCCCTCGATCCCGCCCTCCCCCAGGCCCGTCTCCGCGCCCTCATCGATCAAGCGAGCGCCCCCCTCCTCCTCACCGACACCGCCACCCGGCCCCGCCTGCCCGACGGGCCCGAGATCCTCGAACTCGACACCCTCGACCTCGCCGCCGAGCCCGCCACCGCACCCGCCATCCCCCTCCACCCCGACCAGCTCGCCTACGTCATCTTCACCTCCGGCTCGACCGGCGCGCCCAAGGGCGTCGCCGTCCCGCACGGGCCGCTGGCCATGCATGTCCGCGCCACCGGCGCCGTCTACGAGACCGGACCCGGAACCCGCGAGCTGCACGTCCTGTCGATGAGCTTCGACGGCGCCCACGAGCGCTGGATGGTGCCGCTCGCCTTCGGGGGCGCCGTCGTGCTCAAGCCCGACGGGCTGTGGTCGCCCCGCGAGGCGCTCGCCGCCATGGAGCGCCACGGCGTCACCCATGCGGGCTTTCCCACCGCCTACATGCACGCGCTGGCGCTGGAGGCCGCCGCCGGCCCGGCGCCGTCGCCGCGCTCCTATGCCTGCGGCGGGGAGGCGCTCTCGCGCGAGAGCCTGGCGCTGGTGAGCCGGGCATTGTCGCCGCGCTTCCTGATCAACGGCTACGGCCCGACCGAGACGGTGATCTCGCCCCTGGTCTGGAAGGTGGGACCGGAAGCGGCGGTGGAGGGCGCCTATGCGCCGATCGGCCGGGCGGTGGGGTCGCGGCGGGCGCTGATCCTGGACGCCTGGCTCGAACCGGTGCCGGTGGGGGTGACGGGGGAGCTGTACCTCGCGGGGACGGGTCTGGCGCGGGGCTACCTGGGCGGGCCGGGCCAGACGGCGGCGCGGTTCCTGCCGGACCCGTACGGGGCGCCGGGGTCGCGGCTGTACCGGACCGGGGACCTGGCGCGGTGGCGGGGGGACGGGACGGTTGAGTATCTGGGGCGGGCGGACGCGCAGGTGAAGCTGCGGGGGTTCCGGATCGAGCTGGGGGAGGTCGAGGCGGCGCTTCTGGCGCAGGAGACGGTGTCGGGAGCGGCGGCTGCGGTGAAGGCGGGCCCGGGCGGGGGCCGTCTGGTGGGGTACGTGGTGGCGGCGGCGGGGGCGCGGGTTGATGCGGGGGCGCTGCGGGCGGAGCTGGCGCGGCGCCTGCCGGACTACATGGTTCCGTGGCGGATCGTGGCTTTGGATGGCCTGCCGCTGACGGCGAACGGGAAGCTGGACCGGTCAGCGCTGCCGGATCCGTCCGGGGAAGAGGATGCGGGGGTGGGGCAGCGCGCGTTGAGCGCGACGGAGGCGGTGGTCGCGAGGATCTGGGCGGAGGCGCTGGGGCTGACCTCCATCGCGCCCGACCGGAATGTCTTCGAGGCCGGCGCCAACTCGCTCCTGGCGCTGCGGGTTCTCGGCGCCCTCTCCGCCGCCTTTCCGGACCGCAGCCCCACCATCGCCGACCTGTTCAACAACCAGACCGTCGAGACCCTGGCCGCGGCCCTCACGGCGGACGATGTCGGGACGGCGCAGGTGGTGCGCCTGAGCCGCAGCGGGGAGCGGCCCATGCTCTACTGCTTCCCCGGCCTGATGGTGAACACCCGCGAATACGCGCCGCTCGTGCGCCGTCTCGGGCCGGACCAGCCGGTGACGGGCTTCGTCTGCTACTCGCTGACGGAGGCCCGCAAGAGCTTCGTGTCGGTGGAGGCCATCGCGGCCCGCTACGCGGAGACCATCCGCGACGAGTGCCGGGGCCGGCCCTGCACCCTGCTCGGCTGGTCCTGGGGTGGGGTCCTCGCCTACGAGGCGGCCCGGATGCTGGGGAGCGAGATCGACCTCGGCTTCGTCGGCATGCTCGATGTCTGCGCCCTCGACACGACCTTCGCGGTCGGCGCGCTGCCCGGCCTGTCGCCCGGCGAGACGCGCCACCTGCAGGAGACGGTGGCGGCCTGGCTCGAACGCTCGCCCATGCGGGCCGATTGGGAGGATCTCTTCCGCCGCATGGACGCGGAGCTGGAGGCGCAGTTCCTCGCCTACGTGAAGGCGACCGGCCCGCTGCCCGCCGACGGCCCCGCCATCGGCAGCAAGGAATACGAACTCTGGACCTTCGTCGACAACACGATCCTGTACCGACGCTACCGGGCCGAGCCGTTCGACTGCCCGATCCGGGTCTGGCTGGCGGGAGAATCGATCGCCCGCGGGCTCAATCACGTCGACTGGACGCGCTACTCGCGGCGCGTGCTCAGCACCGACGTGATCCCCGGCGTGAGCCACCGGGCCATCGTCGATTCGGCGCAGTTCCACGACAGCTTCGCGGCCCGTCTGGCGGCACCGGCCGGGCGGCCGGACCGGGCGGCGTGAGGTCCGGGCCGAGCGCCCGGACGCCCCCGCCGGCGCCTCATACGGTTTCCGGATGATCGCTTCGCGATGCGGAAACCGGCCTCGCTCAGGCGCCGCGCGGGCTCGTGATCCGGTTTCCGAAAGTGATCGTCCGGAAACCGTATCAGCCCTCCTCCGGCTCCCGATCCGCCGCGAAGACGAGAAGGCTCGGGCTTTCCGCCACCGTGAAGCCGAGCCCGGCATAGAGCCGCTCCACATGCGTGCCGGCTCGGCATTGCAGCATCAGCGCCGCGGCCCCGGCCGCCCCGGCGATCCGGACCGCGAGGCGGGTCGCGAGGGCGCCGAGGCCGCGCCCCTGCTCCTCCGCCCGGGTGCCGACATTGTAGAGGCCCGCGAGATCGCCCCTCCGGTAGACCGAGGCGCAGGCCACCGGCCGGCCGTTCCGGCTCAGGGTGAGGTGGTGCGTCTCGACGCCCTCGACCGCGCGGGCCTCCCGCAGCACCGGGAGGTAGACCGCCTCGGCTGCGGCGTTGATCGCGGGGTCCGGATAGAGCGCGCGGCAGACGGACAGGTAGGCTTCGCCCGGCGCCGGGCCGCACTCCACCGTGACAGCCATGCCGCCCGGCAGAGCGGCCGCCCCGGCCGGCGCGCAGGGCCGGATCATCCAGCGGGTCGGGACGGCGGCCCGCAGGGCCGGGTGTCCGTCGAAACGCCCGGCCTCCGCGGCATCGGCCGCCAGGATGGCGGGCTGACGGCCGTGTCGCCCCGCCACCGCCCGGACCCAGCCCAGATCGCCCGTCCCGACCGCGAGGTTGAGGCCGGGCTCCGCGATCCTGCCCGACCACAGGTAGCGCGCTCCCGCCGGCCCGGCCTCGACGCCGGAGACGTAGCAGCCCGCCTGCACCCGGAGATGGGTCTCGAGCAATTCCGCGAACGCGAACCGTCTCATGCCGTCCCTCGTCCTTTTGGAGGAGATTTCATTCGTGATGCGCCGGCAACAGGGCCGTTTTGCTTGTCGGGGATGCACATAGTTGGCCGAGACACGATGTGAATACATCAATATGACATTTTAATTCCTCTAATATAGAATCAAATCTAGAGATTTCCCTTGATATTCATGGCGGGTCAGCGTCATGGTCCGGCGCTCCATCGGAATCGGCCTCATCCCGCGTGCTTTCGGTGCCGGGAGACGGGGCGCGATCGCCGCGGTCCACGACCGACGAGACCGACTGCCCGAGAAAGACCGCTCATGACACGCACAGTCGCTTCGACTGGCTCCGTCCCGGAGGACGCGTCTCTGCTCGCCGCGTTGGTGCGCGAGCAGAGAACCCTCGTCGACTACGCGGCACGGATCCTGAGGGACCGGGCCTCCGCCGAGGATGTGGTTCAGGAGGTCGCCGTGAAGCTCTGCGAGGCGCGCGGCGGCGGCGGGATCGGCGCCCCGCTCCACTACCTGCGCCGCATGGTGCGCAACGCCGCCATCGATTGCGCCCGCCGCACCGCCCGCGAGGGCTGCCGCTTCACGGACGAGGCCGATGCGGTGATCGCGCCCTGCACCTGCCCGCAGGAGCGCCTGGAGCAATGCGAGGCGCTGCGCGCCGTGATGGCCGCCCTCTCGGCGACCCCGGCCCGGACGCGGCGCGTCCTGCTCGCGCACCGCATCGACGGCGTGCCGCAGAAGGAACTCGCCCGCGAGATCGGCGTCTCGCCGACCCTGGTGAACGTCATGATCCGCGACGGGACGGCTTTGTGCCGCGCCGCCGCCGCCTGATCCGGTTTCCGGACGATCACTTTCGGAAACCGTATCACGAGCCCGCGCGGCGCCTGAGCGAGGCCGGTTTCCGCATCGCGAAGCGATCATCCGGAAACCGTATGAGACGTCTCACGGCCCCCCGGCCGCCGTCCGGATCGCGGCGCGCAGGAGGGCCGCGAGCCGTGCCTCGTTCGGCCGGATGAAGAAGTGGCCGCCCGGCCAGAACTCCACCGCGACGGAGCCCGCGAGCCCATCGGCCCAGGCGACGAGGTCCGCGGGCGGCGTCTCCGCATCCTCGGTGCCGCCGAGGAGGGTGGCGGGCACCGCCAGGGGCGGCAGGGCCGGCGGGGCGTAGCCGGCGACGAGCGCGTAATCGGCCCGCAGCACCGGCAGGACGAGCGCGAGGAGGTCGGGCTGCGCGAAGATCTCGGGCGGCGTGCCGCCGAGGCGCCGCATGCGCGCCACCAGCCCGGCATCGGTCCGCGTCTCCTCCGCCAGCGCCCGTCGCGCGGCGGCGGAGCGGCGCTGGGGCGCCGGGGCGCCGCTGAGGACGAGATGGCGCGGCGGGTTCTCCTGCCGCGCCAGCGCCCGCGCGATCTCGTGGGCGAGGAGCGCCCCCATCGAATGGCCGAACAGGACGAGCGGTTTGCCGGGATCCGGCATCGCCAGGACCGCGGCGGCGATCTGCGCGGCCAGGACGGTGAGGTCGGTGGCGAAGGCCTCGCCGAAGCGCATCCCGCGCCCCGGCAGCTCCGCCGTGCGGACCTCGGCGACATCCGCGAGCGCGGCCTCGATTCCGGCATAGGCCGTGGCGCTCCCGCCCGCGAAGGGGAGGCAGACGAGCCGAACGGCGGCGGCCGGGTTGCGGGGACGGCGCCCGAAGACGAGCGGGGACGGCCGGGGGGCGGACGCGGGCGGCAAGGGCGGTCTCGGCTCTGACGGCGGCGGACGGGAACGAATTGCCGATATGTCCGCCGCGGCGATCGGACAAGAGCGCGGTCGAAAATCGGTCTTTTGTCCGGCATGAACGCAGCGTTACGCAACATGTCGCTGATTAGAATAAATAAAAAATCAGATTGATTGGTTGTCGAACGCTGGCCGGTCGGCTATGGCGCGGCCGTGATCGGCGGGATCCGGCCTGCCGTCCGCTGCGAGAACCTGGAGGTGTCCGCCGTGACAGCCCTGGCGTCCGAAGCCGAGATCCGCCTCGCCGAGGCCGCGCGCTACGTCGACGACCTCTGCGCGCATTTCCGCGAGCACGATTTCCCGGTCGATCAAGCCCCGGGACGCGGGCGGATCGCCTTCGACATCGGCACCGGCCTCCTCGATGCGGCCGCCGACCGGCTGGTCCTGCGCGCGGAAGCGGCCGACGAGACCGCGCTCGCGGCGATCAAGTTCATGCTCGCCTCGCACCTCCAGGAGCAGCCGGGAGCCGCCGAGGCGGCGATCGTCTGGACGGGGGACGGCTGCGGCGCCACCACCCTGCCGAGCCTGCGCGAGATGCGCGTGCGCCGCGTCGCCGACATCACCCCGCGCCTGCGCCGGATCACCCTCGGCGGCGAGGATCTGGCGCGCTATGACGCGGCCGACATGCACGTCCATCTGCTGATCCCGCCGGAGGGCCAGCCGCCGCAATGGCCGGTCCCGGGGGCGAACGGCATCCCGGTCTGGCCGCAGGGGCCGGCGGCTCCCGCCATGCGCACCTACACGATCCGGCGGGTCGACGTCGCGGCGGGCGAGATCGACATCGATTTCGTCATGCACGCCGATGCCGGTCCGGGCGCCGCCTTCGCGAACCGGGCCCGCCCGGGCGACGTGGTGGCGCTGCTCGGCCCCGGCGGGCGCAGCGTCGGGCAAGCGGAATGGTATCTCCTGGCCGGCGACGAGACCGCGCTGCCCGCCATCGGCCGGATCCTCGCCCGGCTGCCCGCCACCGCCGCCGGGGTGGCGGTGATCGAGGTGGAGGACGCCGCCGACGAGCAGGCCCTCGTGCATCCCGAGGGCGTCGCCCTGCGCTGGCTCCACCGCAACGGGGCGGCGCCCGGCACCACGACGCTCCTCGCCGACGCGGTGCGGGCGATCCCGCTTCCCGTCGACCGCACGGTCTTCGCCTGGGCCGGGGCGGAATTCGAGACCTTCAAGGCCCTGCGGGCGCATTGGCGCCGGACCTGCGGCCTCCCGCGCGACCGGCACCTCGCCGTGGCCTATTGGCGGCGCGGCGCGAGCGAGGACGAGGAGCACGATTGAGCGCCGCCTTCGGATTGATCGACCTGACGCCCCTGCGGGCGAGCCGGGGCTTCCGCCTGCTCTACGCGGCCCGGGCGGCCTCGTTCCTCGCCTTCGGGATCCTGGGCGTCGCCGTCAGCGTGCAGATGTACACGCTCACCGAATCCTCCCTTCAGGTGGCGCTGCTGAACGCCGCCGTCGCCGCGCCGCTGGCGCTCGCCCTGATCGTGGGCGGCTGGCTCGCCGACCGGTTCGACCGGCGGGCGGTGATGGTCTGGTCCCGCGGCGTCCATCTCCTCGCCAGCCTGATCCTGGCCGGCAACGCCGCCCGCGCGGAGCCGGGGATCGGGCCGATCTACGCGGCGGCCGTGGTCGGGGGCGCGACCTTCGGCTTCGGCATGCCGGCGATGATGGCCGTCACCCCGGTCCTCGTCGGGCGGGCGCATCTCGCGGGCGCCGCCGCCCTGACGGCGGTGGCCGCCCAGATCGGCGCCATCGCGGGCCCCTTCCTCGCCGGCGCGATCACCGCGCGGGCGGGCCTGACGGCGTCCTACGGCGTGGTCGCCGCCCTCTCGGCCCTGCCGCCGGTCTTCCTCGCCCTGCTGCCGCCCCTTCCGCCCGCCGCGTCCCCATCCGGAGAGGCCGCCGCGCCCGCGGGGGCTGCCGAGGGCTGGCGCTTCCTCGCCGCCTCGCCCCTGGTGCTCGGCCTGCTCCTCATCGATCTCGTCGCCCTGGTCCTGGCGGTGCCCTACGTGCTGCTGCCGGAATTCGCCGCGCAGGACCTGGGATCCGGCATCGACGGCATCGGCCTCCTCTACGCCGCTCCCTCGGTCGGGGCGCTGATCGGCGCCCTCGGCTCGGGCCGGGCCGGCGCGAGCCCCCATGCGGGGCGCTGGCTCCTCGTCTGCGTGGCGGTCTGGGCGCTCGCCTGCCTCGGCCTCGGCCTCAGCCGGGGCCTCGCCGAGGCGCTCCTCTGCCTCGCGCTCCTCGGGGCGGCGGCGAGCCTCGCGGGCATCCTGCGGGCGGCCCTGATCCAGCGCGCGACCCCCGATGCGGTGCTCGGCCGGGTGTCGAGCCTGTGGGTGCTCGAGGAATCGATCGGGCCGGCGCTCGGCGGCATGCAGGCGGGGGCGACCGCGCACTGGACCTCGCCCCGCTTCGCCATGGTGGCCGGCGGCGGTCTCGCCCTCCTCGGCACCGCCGCCTTCGCGGGGTTGGTGCCGAGCCTGCGCCGGGCGAGCCTCGCTCCGGAGACGGTCGCCGCCCCCGGCGCCGCGCTGGTGAGCGCCGATGCGCGCTAGAGGATGGGGCCCTCGGACGGGGCGGCTCGCCGGCCTGCTCCTGTTCGCGCTCCTCGCCGCCCTGCCGGCTCGGGCGGCGGACGCTCCGGCGCAGCCCCGCGTCGCGGCCATCGACTGGGGCGCTGCCGAATTGCTGCTCGGCCTCGGGATCGTGCCGGTCGCCGTGACGCAGCCGGACGGCTACAACCGCGCCGTGATCGAGCCCGCCCTGCCCGCGGGCGTGGTGGATCTCGGCCTCGTGGTCGAACCCAACCTCGAATTGCTGGCGAGCCTCAAGCCGGACCTGATCCTGGCCAACCCGCTCCAGGTGGCGGCGCAGGGCGATTCCCTCCGGCGGATCGCGCCCACGGAGGCGGTGTCGATCTATTCCCAGTCCGGCCATCCCGATGCGCAGGCCCGGGCCGAGACCATGCGGATCGCCACGCGGCTCGGCCGCGCCGAGTCTGCGCGGGCCCTGGAGGCGCGCACCGAGGCCGTGCTCGATCGCGCGGCCGCCCGCGCCTGCCCGGGCGACCGGCGGCCGGTCTACCTCGTCTGGATCATCGACCACCGCAACCTCGTGGTCTACGGCCGCACCAGCCTGTTCCAGACGGTGCTCGACCGCCTCGGCGTCGAGAATGCCTGGAGCGGTCCCAGCAACGCCTACGGCTTCTCGGTGATCGGGGTCGAGCAGCTCGCCGCCGGCCGGGCCGGGGCCGACATCGTCCATGTCGGGCCGATCCAGTCGGACGCCGCCCGGGCGCTCGCGGCGAGCCGGCTGTGGCGGAGCCTGCCGGCCGTGCGCGAGCACCGCTTCGCCGCGATCCCGGCGGTCTGGTTCTATGGCGGCCTGCCCGCCATCGCGCGCTTCGCGACCCTGATGGCCGACCTGCGAACGAAGGATTGCCCGCATGAGTGAGGCAGCCCTGGCCGTGCCGTCCGCCCCCCGCCGCGCCGGAGGCACGGCGCTCCTCGTCGGCGGCCTCGTGCTGCTCGCCTCCCTGCTCAGCCTGCACGCGGTCGCCGGGCTGCTTCCGCTCTCGCAGGCGCTCCCCGCCCTGTGGAACCCGGACTGGGCCGATCTTCGCCAGGTGATCCTGCACGAGAGCCTGCTGCCGCGGGCCGTCACCGCGTGGCTCGCGGGGGCGGCGCTCGCCCTCGCCGGCACCGTGCTGCAGCAGGTGCTGCGCAACCCCCTCGCCTCGCCCTCGACGCTCGGGATCTCGGCCGGGGCGCAGCTCGCCCTGGCGCTCGCCTCGCTGTTCGCGCCGGGCCTGTTCGCGCAGGGGCGCGAGGCGGTGGCGCTCGCCGGCGCCGCCGGGGCGGTGCTCGTCGTGCTCGCCTTGAACCGCGGCCGCGACTTCGCCCCGCTCGGCCTGCTGCTCGCCGGCCTGGTCGTCGAGCTGTTCTGCGGATCCGTGGAGACGCTGCTGGTGGTCCTGCATCAGGAGCGCCTGTTCGGCCTCTTCGTCTGGGGCGCCGGCTCGCTCGCCATGAACGACTGGAGCGCGCCGGCCTATCTGGCGCCGCGCCTCGCCCTCGCCGCCGGGCTCATCGCCCTGATGGTGCGCCCCCTCGCCCTCCTCGATCTCGACGGGGCGAGCGCGCGCAGCCTCGGGCTCGCCCTCGGGCCGGTGCGGCTCATGGCCGTCGCCGTCGCGGTGGCCCTCGGCGGCTTCGTGGTGAGCGGGGTCGGCGTCATCGGCTTCATCGGCTTTGCCGCACCGGTGCTCGTGCGCCTCACCGGCACGCGGCGCCTGCGCGACCGGCTCGTGGCGGCGCCCCTCCTCGGCGGCACGATGCTCTGGCTCACGGATGCGGCCGTGCAGGCGCTGAGTCCCCTCGTGCAGCTGCCGACGGGCGCCTTCGCCTCCCTGCTCGGCGTGCCGCTGCTGCTCTGGCTGCTGCCACGGTTGCGCGGCGTCGGCAGCCCGCGGCCGGCCGGCGCGCCCGAGATCCGCTCCGCCCGGCCCTGGCGGCTCGTCCTGACGGGCGCAGCGCTTCTCGCCCTGATCGCGGGGGCCGCCCTCGTCCTCGGCCAGGACGCCGCCGGATGGCATCTCAGCCTCGGGGATCGGTTCGACGCGGCGATGCCCTGGCGCCTGCCGCGCGTCGCCGCCTCCCTCGCCGCGGGGGCCATGCTGGCCCTGGCCGGAGCCCTGGTCCAGCGCCTCAGCGGCAACCCCCTGGCGAGTCCCGAGATGCTGGGCATCGGCGCCGGCGCCGCGCTCGGCCTCATCGCGGCGAGTCTCGCGATCCCCGTGCCGGATCGCGCGATCCTGCTCGCCGCCGGCAGCCTCGGCGCCGTGCTGACGCTTGCCGCGATCCTCGCCCTCGGGCGGCGGGCGGTGCTCGTGCCCGAGCAGATGCTGCTCACGGGCGTCGCCCTCACCACGGGCTTCGGCGCGATCCTGACCATCCTGATGGTCAGCGGCGATCCCTCGATCGTGATGCTGCGGGGCTGGGCCGCCGGCTCCACGGCCCGGGTCACGCCGGAGGATGCCTGGGCGGCGCTGGCCGTCCTGGCGTTCGCGGCAGTCGGCCTGCCGCCGCTGCTCCGCTGGCTCGATCTGCTGACGCTCGGCGATCCCGTCGGCCGGGCCCTCGGGCTCGGGCTCGCCCGGAGCCGGCTCGCGATCCTGACGATCGCCGCCATCCTCACCGCGGGCGGGACCCTGGTCGCCGGTCCCTTGAGCTTCGTCGGCCTCGTGGCGCCGCAGATGGCGCGGCTCGCCGGACTCTCCCGGGCCGGGCCGCACCTCCTCGGATCCGCCCTGATGGGCGCCGCGATCATGGTGGCGGCGGATTTCGCCGGCCGGATGGCGTTCTTCCCCTACCAGCTGCCGGCCGGCCTCGTGGCGGCGCTCGTCGGCGCACCTTACCTGATGATGCAGCTCCTCCGCCGAAGAGCGGGCTCCGATTTTTAGTTATTATAATCAAGCTGTGTGCTGACTCCGCAACTATTCCCCAGAGTCTGCCTCCGCAAACCTCAGTCGGATTGCTGCGTCAGCCCGACGGTGTACGAAGGACAACGCAGAGTGAAGAGCGATGGCGGACGCGGTCCGGACTTCCGGAGCGCGTCCGCCATGTCGTTCTCCCACGGGAACCCGCCGGCCCCGCCGCCCTGTTCGTTGAAACCCGACCTTCGGAAAGCCGCCCATGATCGAGGACATGCAGCCCCCAGGAGAGCATGACGTCACCGCCCGTGCCCGGACGGCACGGCTCGCGCGGGCTGCGGCGACGAGCGTCTCGGCGCTGGCCCTGGTCATCCTGGCGCCCGGTCTCGGCAGCGGGCCGGCGCGGGCGCAGAATGCGGGCGGGGGCGGCACGATCGCGCTCGACACCATCTCGGTCGCCGGAGCGGGCGCCGGGCCGGGTGCGGGGCCGGGTGCCAGCTTCAACCTCAGCGGGGTCACGGCGGAGAACTCCTACGTGGTGCCGGATTCCAGCACCGGCACCAAGACCAACACGCCGCTGCGCGAGATCCCGCAATCGATCTCGATCGTGACCGCCAAGCAGATCGAGGATCGCGGCGTCCAGAACCTCTCCGACGCCCTGGGCTACAGCGCCGGCATCGTCGCCGCTCCGCAGGGCCAGGACGGGCGCTTCGACCAGCTGATCATCCGCGGTTTCGACCAGACGCAGCGCGGCATCTACAAGGACGGGATGCGCCTGCCGCAGACGAGCTTCTCGGGCTTTCCCATCGAGCCCTACGGGGTCGAGCGGATCGACATCCTGCGCGGCCCGACCTCGGGTCTCTACGGTCTCAACGATCCGGGCGGGCTCGTCAACTTCGTCACCAAGAAGCCGCTGCCGATCGAGCTGCGCGAGGTCTTCGGCTCCTACGGCAGCTTCGATCGCAAGCAGTTCGGCTTCGATCTGAGCGGCCCGGCCAACCCGGAGAAGACGATCCTCTACCGCCTCACCGGCCTCGTGCGCGAGGGCGGCACGCAAGTCGATCACACGCCGCTGGACCGGATCTACTTCGCCCCGGCGATCACCTTCGTGCCGTCCACCGATACGAGCCTGACGCTGCTCGGCAACTACCAGAAGGACCGCACCGGCGACACCTTCCGGGCGATCCCGCGCGACTACACCAACGGCGGCAGCCCCTACCGGGCGCAGCTGCGCAGCCGCTTCCTCGGCGAGCCCGATTTCTCGCGCTTCCTCGCCGAGCATTTCGAGGGCGGCTACCTGTTCTCGCACCGCTTCGACGATGCCTGGACCGTGCGCCAGAACCTGCGCTACGCCCACGTCGCGACGGATTACAACGCCGTCTACGCGACCAGCGGCGATCCGGCGACGCCCAACATCATCGGCCGCTCGGCCCAGACCTGGCTCGAGCAATACGGCGTCTTCACCGTCGATACGCAGCTCCAGCACGATTCGCAGTTCGGCATCGTCAAGAACACCGCCCTGGTCGGGGTCGATTACAGCAAGATCGACAACAAGAGCGATCAGTTCGGCGGGCCCACCTCGGCGTTCCTCGGCTATTCGAGCCTCGTCGGCCCGCTGAACGTGCTGAACCCGGTCTACGGCCAGGGCATCGTGCCGCTGCCGCGCACGCGCTTCGCGCGCATCGATCAGGAACAGGTGGGCATCTACGCCCAGGACCAGATCAAGCTCGAGGACCGCTGGGTGCTCAGCCTCAACGGCCGCTACGATTGGGTGACGACGAAGACGAACTCGCTCAACCCGGCCATCGACGCCGTGCGCCAGCAGCTCGACGCCTTCGGCATCCCCAACGCCATCCCGACCACCTTCGGCGCCAAGCAGGACGCCCAGGCCTTCAGCGGCCGGGTCGGTCTGTCCTATCTCTTCGACAACGGCCTGACCCCCTACGTCTCGGCGGCGCAATCCTTCAACGTGCTGCCGGTCTACGTGCAGCAGAGCACGTCGCTGGACGTTCCGGGCATCGGCCCGGTCCCGGTCGCCTACAACATCCTGCCGGCCAAGCCCGAGAAGGGCGAGACGATCGAGGCGGGCGTGAAGTTCCAGCCGCCGGGCGCGGCGACCTCGGTGCTGTTCGCGGTCTTCGATTCCAAGAAGACCAACGCCCTGACCTTCGATCCGAGCGACCCGCTGCAGCAGGCCTTCTACCAAGTCGGCGAGGTCTCGGTGAAGGGCTTCGAGGCCGAGGCGACGGTCGACCTGACGACCGGATTCAAGCTGATCTCCTCGGTGACCGTCCTCAGCGCCGAGGTGACGAAGGACAGCCCGCCGAGCGGGTTCCCGAGCGCCGTGGGCCGACGTCCGATCCAGGTGCCGAACTTCACCGCGGCGACCTGGGCCGACTATACGGTGCAGAGCGGGCCGCTGCGCGGCCTCGGCTTCGGCGCCGGCTTCCGCTACATCGGGGACAGCTTCGGCGATCCCCAGAACACGATCCGCGTGCCCGACTACTTCCTGGTCGATGCCTCGATCCGCTACCAGTACGAGAACTGGCGCTTCCAGGTCGCGGCCACCAACCTGCTCGACCGGGTCTATGTGGGCACCTGCTCGCAGCAGATCGGCTTCGTCGGCTGCAATTACGGCGAGGGACGGCGCGTCACCGGCTCGGTCACCTACCGCTGGTGACGCCCCGCCGGCACCCGTCCGCTCCGGCGGACGGGTTGCGCTCATTCCGCCCTCGGCGAGCAAGGAAATCTCAGGAAATCGGTGGCAGCCTTCCGTTGCGCACGGAAGACCGGTCCATGCTTCTCGACGATCCTGCTTCAGTCGCCGCGGATTGGTGCTGGCAGACCGATGTCCGGGATTGCCTGACCCGGCTGCATGGGTCTTTCGAGGAACTGACCGGCCTGCGCCCCGATGATCGCCTGGGACAGCCCTGGCCCGGCTTCGGCGCCGGCCCGCCCGATCCGGGCCCGCTCGCGGCCCGGCGGCCGTTTCGCGACATCGTCCTGCCTCACCGGCACCCGGACGGGCAAACCCGGCGGTTCCGCTTCGGCGGGGCGCCGCTGCTCTCGCCGGAGGGCCTGTTCCTGGGCTTCCAGGGGGTCTGCGTCGACATCACGGCGGCTGGCGCCGCGGCGGCTGGCGCACCGGAAGCGGAGGGGGGCGGCCTTCCGCAGGGCGCGGGTGGCGGGCCGTCCATCGAGACCGTGCTGGCCCACATGGCCGAGGGGCTGGTCGTGCTGGATGCGGAGCTGCGCGTCACGGCCTTCAACCGGCGGTTCGTCGACCTCCATGACCTGCCGCAGGACGCCCTCCAGATCGGCATGACGGCCGAGACGCTGGTCCGGGCGAGCGCCGCGCTCGGCAATTATCCGGGGATGACGGCCGACGAGGCCTGGGCGTCGGAGGCGGCCGCGTTGGCGCGCCGCGAGCCGGCTCGCCGCGAGCGGATCCTGCCCAGCGGCCGGGCGGTGGTCCGGACCCTCGCCCCGATCCCGGCTGGCGGCACCCTCGCCCTCTACGAGGACGTCACCGATCGCAAGCGCACCGATGCCCGCCTGGCGGAGCAGAACCGGCGTCTCGATACGGCCTTGCGGCACATGTCGCACGGCCTCGTCCTGTTCGACGCCGACCACCGGGTCACCGTGGTCAACCGGCAGTTCCTCGATCTCCATGGCCTGTCGCCCGGGACGGTCCGGCCCGGCATCACGGCAGAGCAGCTGATCCGCGAGCGCGTCGCCGCCGGCAACTTTCCCGGCCTGGAGCCGGACGAGGTCTGGGCCCAGGTGTCGAAGCGTCTGATGAGCCGCGTCTGCTACCGGCTGGATCAGACGCTCAGCGACGGCCGGACGATCGCCATCACCCACGCGCCGACGCCGGATGGCGGCTTCGTCACGGTGCACGAGGACGTGAGCGCCCACAAGCGGGCCGAGGCGCAGATCGTCCACATGGCCCGCCACGACGCGCTGACGGGCCTGCCGAACCGGGCCCTGTTCCACGAGGGCCTGTCCGAGGCCTGCGGGCAGGCCGGCGGCGCGACCGCCGTCCTCTGCCTCGATCTCGACCGCTTCAAGGCCGTCAACGACACGCTCGGCCACGCGGTCGGCGACCTCCTCCTGAAGCAGGTGGCGGCGCGGCTCACCGGCGCGATCGCGCGCGCGGCGCCCGCCGGCACGGCGCTCCTCGCCCGCCTCGGCGGCGACGAGTTCGCGCTGATCCTTCGGCAGACCTCCCGCGGCCGGGCGGGCGACCTCGGGCGGATCCTGATCGATGCGGTCAGGCCCGATTACGACATCGACGGCAAGCGCGTCAGCGTGGGGCTCAGCATCGGCATCGCCCTGGGGCCGGACGACGGGACGGATCCGGCGACGCTGCTGCGGGCGGCCGACATGGCGCTCTACCGCGCGAAGGCGGCCGGGCGCGGCACCTGCTGCTTCTTCGCTGCCGAGATGGAAACCGCCATCCAGGCGCGCCGGGCGCTCGAACTCGACCTGCGGCTGGCCGTGGCCGCTCCGCAATTCGAGCTGCACTTCCAGCCCGTCCTGGCCCTCGCCACGCAGCGGATCGCCGGTTTCGAGGCCCTGGTGCGCTGGCGCCATCCGGTCCGCGGCCTGATCCCGCCCTCGGAGTTCATCCCGGTGGCCGAGGAGACCGGCCTCATCGTCCCGCTCGGCGAATGGGTGCTGCGGGACGCCTGCCGCCAGGCGGTGCGCTGGCCCGACGACATCCGCGTCTCGGTCAACCTCTCCCCGGTGCAGTTCCGCGACGCCGCGCTCGCCCAGGCGGTCCTCGCGATCCTCGCCGAGACCGGCCTCGATCCGCGCCGGCTCGAACTGGAGATCACCGAGAGCGTGCTCCTTCAGGACAGCGCGGCGACGCTCGCCATCCTGCACGACCTGCAGCGGCAGGGCGTTCGGATCGCGATGGACGATTTCGGCACCGGCTACTCGTCGCTCAGCTACCTGCGGGCCTTCCGCTTCGACAAGCTCAAGATCGACCGCTCCTTCGTGGCCGACCTGACCGAACGGCCCGACGCGGTCGCCATCGTGCGCGCGGTGACGAGCCTCGGCACCAGCCTCGGCATCACCACGACCGGCGAGGGAGTCGAGACGCCCGAGCAGCTGCGGCACCTGCGCGAGGCCGGCTGCACCGAGGTTCAGGGCTTCCTCATCAGCCCGCCCGTGCGCGCGGACGCGGTTCCGGCGATGCTCGGGATCCCCTGTCCCGCCGGCCGGCTCAGGCGGAAGGCGCGCAGGTGAGGCGAGAGGCGTCCGGAGGATCCGCGACGCGCGGCCTCGGGTCCGGCGAGATGGGCTGCGGCGCCGGCCTCATCCCGCCGGCCCCGCCCTGAGGAAGGCCTGGAGGCGCGGCAGCACGAAATCGAGGAACGCGCGCACGCGCAGCGGCACCAGCGGGCCACCGAGATGGAGCGCGTGGATCTCCTCCGCGTCGCCGGTCCCGGCCAGCACCTCGACCAAGCGCCCGGCCGCGATGTCGGCGCGGGCGTGATACTCGCCCAGCCGCGCCAAGCCGGCGCCCGCCACCGCCATGCGCCGCACGGTCTCGCCGTTGTTGGCGAGCAGCGTGCCCGTCACCATCCGGTCGACGATCCGTCCCCCTGAGCGGATCGGCCAGACCGGCGCGGAGCGGCGGAAGTTGAAGCCCAGACAATTGTGCCCGTCGAGGTCGTCGATCGACCGGGGCGTTCCCCGCCGGGCGAGATAATCCGGCGCGGCCACGATCTTGCGCGGCGCCACGCCGACCCGCCGCGCGACCAGGTTGGAATCGGACAGGCGGCCGACCCGGAACGCCACGTCGGTGCGGTCGAGATAGAGGTCGACGATCTCGTCCGACAGCGAGAGATCGACCACGATGCGGGGATAGGCCTGCCAGAAGGCCGGCAGCAGCGGCTCCAGCCCCAGGGTGCCGAACGCCACCGAGGCGTTGACCCGGATGGTGCCGTCGGGCGTGCCGGCACCCGCGGCGAGTTCGCGCTCGAACGCGTCGAGATCGGCCAGGAGCGCGCCCGCGCGCTCGTGGAACAGGCGGCCCTCGTCGGTCAGGGCGAGCCGGCGGGTCGACCGCTCGATCAGCTTCACGCCGAGCCGCGCCTCCAGGCGCGCGATCAGCTTGCTCACCGTCGAGGGGGTCATCCGCAGCGAGCGCGCGGCCTCCGAGAAGCTGAGGGTCTCGACCACGCGCAGGAACACCTGCATCTCGCCGATCCGGTTGTCCATGCGGCGCTCCCCGAGGCCGGAGCTATCGGCCCGTCCGCCGGATTTGTGAAGTGGCTTCACGAGTGCTGTGGAGGCCGCACCGGTTCTCCCGTGCGGGCCCGCCCGCCATCTTGCGCCTCACGGCAGGGACGCCCCGCCACGGTGGCGGCACACGGTCGTCCGGCGCCTCCACGGATCGAGAGGGTTACGACATGAGGATCTTCGTCACCGGCGCGAGCGGCTTCATCGGCGGGTCGCTCGCCGCGCGCTTCGCGGCGGCGGGCCATCCGGTTCGCGGTCTCATCCGCAACCCCGCCCGCGCGGAGGAGCTGCGCGGCTTCGGCATCGAGCCCGTGATCGGCTCCCTCGACGACGCGGCCCTGCTCACCGCCGAGGCGCGGCGCGCGGAAGCCGTCGTCAACGCCGCCGACAGCGATCACCGCGGCGCGGTCGAGGCGCTGCTCGCCGGCCTCGCCGGGTCGGGCAAGCCGTTCCTCCACACCAGCGGCAGCAGCCTCGTCGGGGACGAGGCGCTCGGCGAGCCGTCCGACGCGATCTTCACCGAGGACACGCCCATCGTGCCGGCGCCCGACAAGGTCGCGCGCATCGCGATCAACGATCTCGTCCGCGCGGCCGCGCCGGGGGTGCGCAGCGTCGTCCTGTGCAACACCATGATCTACGGCGCCCCGCTCGGGCCGCGCTCGCGCAGCGTGCAGATCCCGCCCCTCGTCGATCAGGCCCGGGAGAGCGGCACCGCCCGGCATATCGGGCGCGGGCTCAATCGCTGGTCGAACGTCCACATCGCCGACGTCGCCGACCTCTACGCCCTGGCGCTGGAGAAGGCCCCGGCCGGCAGCTTCTACTTCGTGGAGAACGGCGAGGCGTCGTTCAAGGCCATCACCGACGCGATCGGGCAGGCCCTCGGGCTCGGTCCGTCGCAGGACTGGGATCCGGCCGCGGCGATCGCGCGCTGGGGCCGCGAACTCGCGGTGTTCGGCCTGAGTTCGAACAGCCGCGTGCGCGCCGACAAGGCCCGGGCGGAACTCGGCTGGACGCCGGCCCGGACCTCGGTGGTGGAGTCGATCCTGGCGGAGACGCCGCGCTGAGGCGGGCGCCGCCTACAGGATGCCCGGATAGGCCCCGCCGTCGATGAGCAGGCTCTGCCCGGTGATGTAGCCCGCCTGGGCCGAGCACAGGAACGCGCAGGCCGCCCCGAACTCGGACGGCTCGCCGAAGCGCTTGGCCGGGATGGCGTCGCGCCGCTGCGCGCGCACGACGCCCACATCGACGCCCTGCTGCCGGGCCGCGGCCTCCTGGCCGGACTGGAGGCGGCGGGTGTCGAAGGCGCCGGGGAGCAGGAAGTTGATGGTGACGTTGGCGTGCACCACGGAGCGCGCCACGCCTGCGAGGAAGCCCGTCAGGCCGGCCCGGGCGCCGCTCGACAGGTCGAGCCCGGGCAGCGGCATCTTCACGGAGCTCGACGTGATGTTGACGATCCGCCCGAAGCGGCGTTCGACCATGCCGTCGATGACGCGCTGAAGCAGCGTGATCGGCGTGATCATGTTGGCGGTCAGCCCGGCCACCATGGCCGCCTGATCGACCTGCCGGAAATCGCGGAAGGGCGGTCCGCCGTTGTTGTTGACCAGGATGTCGACCTGCGGGACGGCGGCGAGGAGCGCCTGCTGTCCCTCGGGCGTGTCGAGATCGGCGGCGACCGGGATCACCTCGGCGCCGGTCTCCGCCCGGATCTCCGCCGCGGCGGCCTCCAAGGCAGCGGCGTCGCGCCCGTTGATGACGACCCGGCACCCCGCCCGCGCCAGCTCCAGGGCGCAGGCCCGCCCCAGGCCCTGGCTCGACGCGCACACCACGGCATTCCGGCCGGACAATCCCAGATCCATGTTGATCCTCCCTGCTTGTTGCCGCGTGCCGGCAGCGCCAACCGGGCGCCCCGCTGATCGATCGGCCGACCATGCCGATCCGTGACCGTCAAGGCTTGCACCGCCTCCGAGATATTACATGCCGACGCGCGATGATCTCTACTGAAAAGATGACTTTTCTTGCTGATTGCCTTGCCGAAAGAATGGACAATTCTGTCGATATGGACTGTTGAGGCAGTGGGACAGGGAGATGTCACGCATACTGCCGGCGCAACATCCGCCCCTCACCCCGCCGCCCGCCGCCCCGCGACCCCATCCACGCACGCCTGCATGGCCTCCAGCACCGTCTCGCGCGGCAGGGTCTCGAAGCGGTAGCGCGGCAGGCTCACGCTGATGCAGCCCAGCACCGCGCCGTGCGCCCCCCGCAGCGCCTGGCCGTAGCAGCAGATGTCGAGTTCGTTCTCCTGCAGGTCGAGGGCGTGGCCGCGGCGGCGGGTCTCGGCGATCTCCTCCCGCAGCCGGTCGAGGCTGGTGATGCTGTGGGGCGTGTGGGCCACCAGGGTGGCGCGGGCGAGGAGGGGCTCCAGGGCGTCCTCGGCCAGGGTCGCCAGCCACGCCTTGCCCACCGAACTCGAATGCAGCGACACGCGGGTGCCGATGCGGGAGGCCATGCGCACGGTGCGCTGGCTCTCCAGCTTGTCGATGTAGACCATCTCGCCGCGGTCGTGCACCGCGAGATGCACGGTCTCGTCGAGACGGTCGCGCAGGCGCAGGAGATGCTCCTGCGCCACCTGCCGCAGGATCGAACCGTCCCAGGAGCGGAAGGCGAGGCTGATCAGCCGCGGGCCGAGATGCAGCCGTCCCCCCTCCCCCTCCGACAGCATCCCCTCCGCCACCAGGGCGGCGGCGATGCGGTGCACGGTCGGGCGCGGCAGCCCCGTGCTGCGGCAGAGCCGCGCCACCGTCGCGTCGTCCGGCCGGTCGGCCACCGCCTGGAGCACCCGCATGAACTTGGTGAAGGCCGCCGTGCCCGGAACCTCGGGCCGGATGCCTGTGTCGTCGGGCGTCCCGGAGAGCATCCCCGGGTTCTAAGCAGGTTTCGCAAAAGTGGCCACCGGTTTTGCGGCAAGAACCTGCGGCACACCAAGAACCTAAGCGGAGTCGCGTTGGCCTGCCGACGCAACTCCGCTTAGGCCAACTCCGCTTAGGCCAACTCCGCTTAGGCAATGAGGTAGCCGCCATCGACCGGCAGGATCACCCCCGTCATGAAGCTCGCCGCCGGGCTCACGAGGAAGGTCACCGCCTGCGCCACGTCGTCCGGCGTGCCCCAGCGGCCGAGCGGGGTGCGCGCCAGGATCGGCTGCGCGCGGGCCGGATCGTCCTGGAGGGCCTGGGTCAGCGGCGTGGCGATCCAGCCCGGCGCCACGGCGTTCACCCGGATGCCGTCGGGCGCGTAGGCGAGCGCCAGCGACTTGGTGAGCTGGGCGACGCCGCCCTTGCTCGCCGTGTAGGCGGGCACGAGGCTGCCGCCGAAGAAGGACAGCATCGAGGCCGTGTTGACGATCGCGCCGCCGCTCGCCGCGAGCTTGGGGCGCGCCGCCGTGCAGACCCGCATCGTGCCGGTCAGGTTGATCGCCAGCACCCGCTCGAACACGTCGAGCTGGTGCTCCTCCACGCGCCGGATGACGCCGGCGCAGTTCACCACGATGTCGATCCGCTCGCAGGATTCGACCAGGTCCGCGACGCCGGCCGCGTCGGTCACGTCGAGTTCGCGGGGAGCGATGGCGAGCCCCGCGGGGACGCGCACGGCCTCCGCCCCGAGGCCGGCCGCCACCACCCGGGCGCCGAGGCGGGCGAGCGCCTCGGCGACGCCGGCGCCGATGCCGGTGGTGCCGCCGGTGACGATCGCCGTCCGGCCCGCGAGGAGGTCGGGGGCGAAGGTGAGGTCGCGGGTCATGCCAGGCGCTCCTTCAGCGACAGGGTCTCGCTCCCCTCCAGGGGCTTGCGCACGAGGAGCAGGTAGGCGGCGGCGGCCACCACCGCGACCAGGGCGGCGGCGAGCAGCGCGTTGACGTAGGAGCCGGTGGCCTCGACGATGTAGCCGGTGATCACCGGGGCGAAGGAACCGGCGAAGTAGCCGCCGAAGTTCTGGATGCTGCCGAGGGAGGCCACCTGACGCTTGGGCACCGCGACGCTGACCATGGTCCAGGCCGCGGCGCTGGCGAGGTTGATGAAGAACATCGCGAGGCAGATGTAGACCACCGCCAGCGTGACGCTCGGCGTGTAGGCCGCCGGCACCGTGAAGGCGGCGCCGCCGAGCAGGCCGATGCAGACCGGCCACTTGCGGCTGTTGACGATGCTGAGGCCGCGGGCGAGCAGCCGGTCGGCGACCTGGCCGGCGCAGAGCATGCCGAGCGTGCCGAAGATGTAGGGGATCGCCACCACCCAGCCGGTGCGGGCGACGCTCAGGCCCCGCTCGTGCTCCAGATAGGAGGGCAGCCAGGTCAGGTAGAGCCAGACCATGTAGATGACGCCCATGAAACCCAGGATCATGCCCCAGGTCGTGGCGTGGGCGAACAGGCCGCGCCACTCCGCGAAGGTCATGCTGCGGGTGTCGCCGGGCGTCGCGCCCTCGTCGAGATGGGCGATCTCGGCCGGATCGAGGGCGACCTCGCCGCGGTTGCGGTAGACGAGGTACCAGCCCACCGCGACGATGATGCCGGCGAGCCCCGTGAGGACGAACATCCAGCGCCAGCCGAAGAGCAGCATCAGCGCGGTCAGCAGCGGCGGGGCGATGCAGGGGCCGATGCAGGACGAGGCGACGAAGATGCCGGTCGGGGTGCCGCGCTCGCGCACGCTGAACCACTCGCTCACCGTCTTGGCGCCGGCCGGGAATTGCGGCGCCTCGCCGAGGCCGAGCACCGCGCGCGCCACGACGAATTGCTGGAAGCTGGTGACGAAGCCGGAGACCAGCTGCGCCAGCGACCAGAAGAACATGCCGGCGCCGAGCATGATGCGCGAGCCGAACCGGTCGAGGAGCGCGCCCACCGGCAGCTGCGAGAAGGCGTAGGCGAGCGAGAAGGCCGACAGGAGCCAGCCCATCTGCGCCGGGCTCAGGCTCATCTCCTCCCGGATCGCCGTGTTGGCGATCGAGAGGGCGGAGCGGTCGACGTAGTTGATGATGCCGGCCGCCGTCAGGAACGCGACGGCGACCCACTGGATGCGGCGAAGCCGCGGTGACTTTCCGGCCGACATGCCGATTCCGTCCTCCCTGGGATGTTCGTTGGTCTGGATCGTCTCATACGGTTTCCGGTTGATCGCTTCGCGATGCGGAAACCGGCCTCGCTCAGGCGCCGCGCGGGCTCGTGATACGGTTTCCGAAAGTGATCGTCCGGAAACCGTATCAGTAGGTCGCCCGCCCGCCGGACAGGTCGAAGACCGCGCCGGTGCTGAAGCTGCAACTCTCGGAGGCGAGGAACAGGGCCAGCTCCGCCACCTCCGCCGGCTCGCCGAGCCGGCCCATCGGGCTCTTGCCGATCATCGTGCGGACGTGCTCGGGGCTCATCTGGTCGAGGAGCGAGGTCCGCACCGCCGCCGGAGCGATGGCGTTGACGAGGACGCCGGTCTGCGCCAGCTCCTTGCCGAGCGACTTGGTGAGGGCCAGCACCCCGGCCTTCGCGGCGCTGTAGGCGCTGGCATCGGGCGTGCCCTCCTTGCCGGCGAGCGAGGCCACGTTGACGATGCGGCCCCAGCCGTTCTCGACCAGCGCCGGCACCACGGCCTGGCAGACCAGGAAGGTGGCGGTGAGGTTCACCTCCAGGATGCGGCGCCACTCGTCCGGCGGATAGAGCGAGACCGGGGTGGTGAGCCCCGCATAGCCGGCATTGTTCACCAGGATGTCGACCCGGCCGTACCGTGCCCGCGTCTCCGCCAGGGCGGCGGCGATCGAATCCGGCTGCGTCACGTCCACCGCGAGGCCATGCGCGTCCCCGGGCAGCGGATCGCGGTCCCAGACCGCGACGGCAGCCCCGCAGCGGCCGAGCGCCGCCGCGATCGCCGCCCCGATGCCCCGCGCGCCGCCGGTCACGATCGCGACCCGGCCCGCGAGATCGAACTGCGCCGCGCCCATCAGCGGATGAACTGATCGGCGTAGTCGGCGCCGAGGCCGACCGCCTCGTAATGCGCCCGGCACATGTCGATCTTGGTGAAGACGTCCTCGTAGCCGGTGTGACGGCCCCACGGATCGACGTAGTACATGCAGCCGTTGACTTGGAAATACGTGATCATCTCCTCGACGCCCTCGTCCACCACGAGGGTGTGGGTCTCTCCCGGCGGCTCGAAGGCGTAGGAGCCCTCCGTGGCGATCCAGTCGTGCTCCAGGTAGCGCCAGCTCCCCTTCAGCACGAAGGCGTGGACCGGGCCGGGATGGCGGTGCCGGCTGAGGATGCCGGATTTGCGGACCTTCAGCAGGTTCATCCAGTAGCCGGAGGAGCGGTTGAGGCAGAGCGGGCGGAACCAGACGTTCTCGGCCTGCGGCACCCAGATGCGGTCGTCCTGCGGGATCGCCGGCGCGACCACGAGGTCGGGCAGCGTCTCCTTCGGCTGGCCGAACTGATAGGGCATGCGCTTGAGCGTCGCCGCATCGAGCCCCGCGGCCGGATCGGACGCCGGCTTGGTCTCGCTCATGGATCTCCTCCCGTCCATATTATGGACATTTCGTTCGCAATGTGGATAATTGCGAAGAGGGGGCGATCTGTCAAACCGGTTCGGCGCGGTCGTTCGCGGCCTGTCGGGAGATCCCGCCGATGCGGCGAGGTCGATCGCGGGGCAGATCGGCGCATGCGGGGACCTGCCGGGGATCGACGTCCTCGGCCCGCTGTCCATGGCGATCCAGGCGGTCACGCCGCGGCACGGCCTGCCGCCCGCGTGCGGCCGCCGTCAGATCTGGAATTCCGGATCCACCGGGATCTGCAGCGCGGTGACGAGGGCGTTGGTCTCGGCGGCCATGCCGATCACGGCGAGCAGCTCGCCGTGCTGAGCGTCGCTCATGCCCTTGGCCCGGGCCGCGGCGGTGTGCGAGTGGATGCAGTAGCTGCAACCATTCGCCGTCGAGACGGCGATGTAGATCAGCTCCTTGGTCAGCGGGTCGAGGGCGCCGTCGGCGGCCATCACCTGCTTCAGGCTCGCCCAGGTCCGCTCCAGAACGGCCGGCTGGTTGGCGAGACCGCGCCAGAAATTGTTGATGAAATCGGATTTCCGCGTCGCCCGGATCTCGGCGAACACGGCTTTGACGCGGGGATCGGCCTCGGCCTCGGCATCGTTCCAGAGTTTCACGGTCGCCATGCGCGCGGTCTCCTGATCGGTGGATCATCGAGTGTCGGACCGGCGATGGGCGGGTGGCGCATCCTACGGCTCGAACAGGGAAAGCTGGCGCGGCGGTGCGGGCCGTGCGCCCTCCGGCACCTGCGGCCGGAGCCAGCGGGCGATCGCCGCGACGACGTGATCCTGCTCGGCCGCGCTCAGCGCCCGGCCCGCGGGGATGCCGTGCCACTTGGCGAGGCAGCCCCGGCAGCAGGTCGCGGTGGCGTGCTGGGCCACGAAGACCGGATGGCCGCGAAGCGGCGTCTGCTTGCCGTCATGGGCCGGCAGGGCCGGGGCGAGGCGCCGGGCCACGAGGTCCCGGGCATGGGCCAGGACGACCGGCCACCCCTTCTCGCCGAGGGAGGCGCGCTCCGAGGGCCCGAGCGCGAACCGCCGCCGGAACGCCGATCGCGGGAGCCGCGCGAACACGTCGTCGAGCGCCCTCATCGGACCGTCCTCTCGCCGCCGCCGCGGCTCCGCTACTCGCAGCGCGGGCGCCCGGCGCCCGGCAGCACGGCCGGCATGCGGGGGCAGGCCGCGGCCGTCGCCGCGGCGTCCCGCGGCTTGTCCACCGCATCATAGGGCTGGATGCCGCGATTCGACACGGCGGGCGCGACGCAGCTCAGGCCGATCAGGATCGCTGCTGCGCCGATGATCCGGACGACGTCCACCATGGCCTCTCACCTCGGATCCGAGGCTATCCGCGGCTGGTGAAGGGAGGGTTGACGGCGTGCCGGCGGTGGGCGTCCCGATGCGTGCCGGAGCCGGTCAGGCCGGCATCATGGAGCGGCGCCACGCATGCGGGCTCATGCCGGTGAACTGCCGGAAGACGCGGCTGAAATGGCTCTGGTCCGCCATGCCGCAATCGAGCGCGATGGCGGCGAGGGGTGCGGCGGTCTCCAGCATCAGCCGGCGGGCGCGCTCGATCCGCTTGCGCAGGATGTAGGCGTGCGGCGTCTCGCCGAAGCTCGTCTTGAACGCCCGGCCGAAATGGCTCGCGCTGAGCTTCGCGCAGGCGGCGAGATGGCCGAGCGCGATGGTCCGGCCGATGTTCTCCGCGATATGGGCATCCACCCGCCGCATCTGCCACGGCGCCAGGCCGCCGGTCGGCGCGCTCGCGGTGGCGCCGTCGAGCATCGCGACGGCCTGCAGGGCGAGGCGCCGCGCCGCCGCGCGGTCGATCTCGAGCGTCTCCCGGGCTTCGAGCAGGAGGGCGGCAATCAGGCCGCCGGGCGCGGCCGTCGATGAAATCTCGTGGCGGCTTTGGCCGATGCTCATCCTCGCCTCCGTTCCCGATCATCCGCAGGGGTTGCAAGATCCACGGGGAGATTTGCTGAAGGAGCGCGGCGGTGACATCGTGCTTAGATTGAGCGGCGCCAACCGTTCGGGCTGGTAACCCTATACCGAGGTATGATCCGGCGGCCGGCCCCGGCTCCCGGGCGCGACCTTGAGGCCGTCATACGGTTTCCGGATGATCGCTTCGCGATGCGGAAACCGGCCTCGCTCAGGCGCCGCGCGGGCGCGTGATACGGTTTCCGAAAGTGATCTTCCGGAAACCGTATCATTCTCCTCATGGTGAGGTTCTGCCGGCGATCACCGCTCCACCCCTTCCCGGGTCCCCTTACGTTCCGGTCGTGCAGGCCCGAACGGGCCCGGAAAGGGGCGGGCAGGGATCGGGCGTTCAACAGCCGGGCCTCTCCGACGACCGGCGGTGATCACCGGGGCGGCCGCGTCAGCGCCGTCTGTCCCGCCGCGCTCATCAGCTCCGCGGCGTGGTGCGGCGGCCGAAGACCGGCGCCATGCTCGCCAGGACGCCGTCCCGCCGCACCAGCCCGTGGAACAGCGCCGCGGCCAGGTGGAGCAGGATCAGGCCGAAGAACGCGAAGGCGAGGGTGACGTGCGCGTACCACAGGACGGTCCGCACCGCGTCGCTCTGCGGCAGGATCGCGGGCAGCCGGATGGAGCCGAACAGGACGACCGGATAGGCGCTGGCCGACAGCATTCCCCAGCCGATCAGCGGAAGCCCGATCATCAGCGCGTAGAGCGCGTAATGCGAGCCCGCGGCCGCCAGCCTCATCGGGGCCGGGAGATCCGCCGGAAGCGGCGGCGCGCCGGAGCGCAGCCGGATCCCGAGACGGATCAGGGCGAGGAGCAGGATCGCGAGGCCGAGCGTCTTGTGCGTCGTGATCAGCGACGGGTAGGCCGGCCCGATAGTGGAGACCATGCCGACGCCGATGAACAGCATCGCGATGATGCCGGCCGCCATCAGCCAATGGAGGGCGCGCTGCAACGCCGTGAAGGTCCGGGACGGGCTGCTCATCGGCGTCACTCCCCCTTGGAAGCCGCGCGGGCGGGATAGTGCTTCGCCTCGGCGGTGCGCAGGTCGTACGACCGGGCGTAGGCGGCGGAGCGCGCGGCCGGGAACGGATCGTCGGAGACGCGGATGCCGTCCGGCAGCACGGTCGGATCGAAATTGATCTCGCGGCACGGGCCGTCGGCCTCGGCCTCGATCGCCTGCACGACCAGGGTGCCGATCTCGACGGTGGTGCGCGTCGCGGGCCAGGCTTGGCTCGGATCCGCGGTGGCGTCGCCCGGCTCGGCCAGCGTCACCTGCGCGGTCCAACGCTGCGGCGCCCGGGCGACCCGTTCGGCGATCTCCCGCTCGAGATGGTCGGGGCCGAGCTTGGCGAGGTCCTGGCTGCTGATCGGCACCACCGGGGCCTGAGGCACGAACGACCACCGGACCGGGCGCTCGGCCCCCGACGCATCGACGAACAGGAATGCGTTGAGGCCGTTGTAGCGCTCCTCCGCGTAGCTCGCGGTCCAGGGCGCGCTCGCCGCCCAGGCTCCGAAGGTCTTGAATTCCGGATGAGCGGCGGCGAAGGCCTTCATGGCCTCCGGGTCCTTGCTGCGGGAGGCCAGGAGCAGGTCGTAGAAGGCCTGCGGGGTCGAGACCGGGAAGAACGGCGGGTCGATCATCGCGCTGCGCCAGACCGCGCCGTCCGCCGCCGTGATCTGGAGGCCGAGCCCGCGCACGCGGACGGTCGCGTCGGGCGCGTTCGGGTCGGCGGTGCCGAGATTGAAGCGGCCGAGGGCCGCGAAGGCGCCCGGGGCGAAGACGGTGGCCCGCGAATAGGCGGCTCCCCGGCCGTTCGATTCGAAGACGCCCGTGAAGCAGATGCCCTTGGCGTGGTTGCGGCGGTGTCCGAGCGCGGGACCGCCCGCGGGCGCCAGCGCATCGACGATCTTCGTCGGCGTGAGCCGGCCGGGGGACAGCCACCCCGCCGTCGCGGCGAAGGCGCCGGCGAGCGCCGTCACCACGGCCCCGATGACGGCACAGGATCCGATATTCGCACGCAGGGACGAGGTCAGGCTCTCACGCATCCGGGCTCCTCCCGAGGTGCACGGCCCGCGCTCGCGCGGGCCGTGCTGCGGTCCACCCTCCGATACCGGCGATCGGCGGCGGCGGCTGTCACGAAATCCGCTTGCCCGGAAGCATCCCGCCGTACCCGCGGCGAGATCCCGCGGTCAGGCCGGGTCCGCGCCCTCTCCGGGCAGCCAGACGAAGAAGGCCGCGCCCTCCCCCGGCGTGCTGTCCGCCCAGATCCGCCCGCCATGCGCGCTCACGAGGGAGCGGCAGATCGACAAGCCCACCCCGAGGCCGGTCCGCTTCGTCGTGAAGAACGGCGTGAACAGGCGCGCCATCGCCGTCTCGTCGAGGCCCGGCCCGCAATCGCGCACGCAGATCAGGCCGCCGCCGGCCTCGCCCCGGCTCTCGACGCGCACGGCCTTCGGCGCGGTCGCGTGCATCGCCTGCAGGGCGTTGAGCAGCAGGTTGACGAGGACCTGCTGCAACTGGATGCGGTCGCCCATCACCGCGAGCCGCCCCGGCGCGAGGTCGAGCGCGAGGGCGACGCCCTGGCCCTTCATCTCCGGCTCCAGCAGGGCCACGCTCTCGCGGGCCACCTGGTTGATGTCGAGGACCACGGATTCGGTCTCGCCGTTCCGGATCATCGCCCTCAGCCGCTGCACGACATCGGCGGCCCGCCGGCCCGCCCGGACGGCGTTCGCGACGCAGGTGCGCGCCTCGTCGAGATCGGGCTGGGGCCGCGCCAGCCAGCGCAGGCAGGCTTCCCCGTTGGTGACGACCGCCGCCAGAGGCTGGTTGACCTCGTGCGCGAGAGAGGCCGCCAGTTCGCCGAGCATGCTCACGCGGCTGACATGGGCGAGCTCGGTCCGGGCTTGGCTCAGGGCCTCCTCGGTGCGCGCGCGCTCCGTGACGTCCACCGCCGAGACGACCACGCGGCCGGCCTCGCCGTCCAGGCCGAAGCGGGCGTTCACGAGCACGATCCGCCGCGCGCCGTCGAATCGGCGCAGCTCGGCCTCGCCCTGGAAGGACGGCCGGCGCGCCAGGATGGCCCCGAGCAGCCCCGTCACAAGGGGCAGGGCTTCGGGGCCGAAGATGGCGCCGAGATCGGCCCGCAGCTGCGCCTTGTCGCGCGCGCCCACGAGCCGCACCGCCGTCTCGTTGACGTCGAGCGTCCGGATGCGGCGCATCATGCGCAGGACCGTGTCCGGCTCCCGGGCGGCCAGTTGCTCGACGTCGCGCGCGCTCCGGCAGCCCGCCTCCGCCAGGGCGGCGGCGACCCCGGTGTAATCCTCCTCCCAGAGGGCCGCCTCGGTGGATTCGAAGATCGCGCGGTAGCGCCGCTCGCTGCGGGCGACCGCGTCGAGGGCCGCCTTCATGCGGTGTACCAGCAGCGTCGTCAGGCCGAGGGCGGCCAGGCTGACGCCGCACCGGAGCAGCGCCATGCCCGGCGCCTCGCCCCCATGCGTGATCAGGTAGGCCACGACCGTCAGCGCCGCGCAGGCGCCGGCCGTCCGCAGCACGCCGCGCCGGGTGAGGGCCGGAGCGGCGATGAGCACGACCAGCCCGTACATCACCGCGATCGCGATGGTCATGGGGGTGAAGCTGTCGAGCGCGAAGATCGCGGCCGCCAGGCCCGCCGCGGCGAGGACGGGCCCCCGGGGCCGGGGCGGCCCCGCCCGCGCGCCGATCCGCCGGAGAGGCGCCGCGCTCGCCGTCCCGGATGCCGCTACCCCATCGCTTCCCGGAGACGCTGAACCGGAACACGTGACGCCGGCCACCGGCATGGTCGTCCTGCCTCTCCACGGACCCGAATCGCTCGCGGCATAGCGTATCGCCCGGCCGGCGGCTTGTCCGGTCCTGCTATCCTTTTGCTCCAACCTGCGGAATCGCACGCGATGCGGGCACGACCCGTGCGTGGCCGGCGCGGCGGAGGTCAGGCCGCTCTGCCGAGACGGCCATGCGGGCCGGACCGAGCGCGCTCAGGCGACGATCCGGCCCGCGTGCCGGACTGGTGAGGGGGCGATGCCCAGCCCGACGATTCCGAGGATAGGACGGCCCGGGACCGTCCGCTTGGACAACCTCGCCATCCCTGGAAGCTGCCGACCATGACGGGACCGTCTCGCTCATCGCGCCCGAGGCCGGTCGGCCTCGCCGCTCCGCCGTCAGGACACGGCCGGCGGGACGCGGCCGGGAGGCTCCGGGAAGGCTTGGAGCGCGACCTGCGCCACCTCGCGCAGGGCCTCGCGGTCCGAGCCGGACGACGCCATCACGCCCATCCCCGCGATGACGCTCGACAGGAAGCGCGCCAGCGCCGCCGGATCGGCGCTCGCCGGCAGGTCGCCCTCCTCCCTGGCCTGGACGAAGCGGTCGCGGAGTTCGGCCTCGGTCTGCGCGCGGCGCGCGGCCAGCTCGAACGGGATGTTCTCGGAGCCCGCGCCGCAGGCGAGTCCCCCCTGGACCAGGAGGCAGCCGGGCGGATTGGCCGGATCCGTGTGGCTCTCCACGATGCTGAGCAGCATCCGCTCCGCGACCTCGCGCGCCGTCCGGCCGCTGAGCACGTAACCCATGTGCTGCGAGCGCTTCTGCGCGTAGCGGTCGAGGGCGGCCTTCAGAAGCCCCTCCTTGCTGCCGAAGGCGGCATAGAGGCTCGGCGGCTTGATGCCCATCGCCTTGGTCAGCTCGGCGAGCGTGGCGCCGTCGTAGCCGTGGCGCCAGAACACCTCCATCGCCTCGTCCAAGGCCTTGTCCCTGTCGAAGGACCGAGGCCGACCCATCGCCATTGCCTGCGGGCTCCCACTTTTGTATCGAGCAATAGATAAGTCTCTTGACGCGCGGCGTCCACTCCGACATCTGTAGCGAACCATACAGATGTCGGAGCTGGCCGTGAGCCCAGAGCGTGACGCCTCCCTTACCCGCTTCCTGCTGCGGCGGGCATCCGGAATCGCCCTGGCGGCCGGCCTCCTGGCGGGAGCGGCCTCCGCGGTCCTGCCGCGCGCTTTCGTCCAGGCGGGACCGGCCGCGGCGGCCGCGTCCGAGGAGGCCGTGCCGGTGTCGGTCGCGACGGTGGAGCCGCGCGAGGTCGTCCTGTGGGACGAGTTCTCCGGCCGGCTGGAGGCGATCGAGCGCGTGGAGGTGCGCGCCCGGGTCGGCGGCGCGATCCAGGCGATCCACTTCGCCGAAGGGGAACTGGTCAAGGCCGGAGACGTCCTGGTGACGATCGATCCCGCGCCCTACGCGGCGGAGGCCCAGCGCCTCGAGGCGCAGGTCACGGGGGCCGAGGCGCGCCTCGCCCTGACCGCGAGCGATCTCGACCGCGGCCAGCGCCTCTGGGACCAGCGCATCGTCACCGCGCGCGACCTCGATTCCCGCTCGAACGCCTACAAGGAGGCCAAGGCGACCCTCGACGCCACCAAGGCGGCGCTGGAGGCCGCGCGGCTGAACCTCGGCTACACGCAGGTGCGCGCGGCGGTCGGCGGGCGGGTCGGGCGCCGGGAGGTCACGGTGGGCAACCTCGTGGCGGTGGGCGCGGGCGCGCCGGTCCTGACGACGCTGGTGTCGGTCGATCCGATCTATGCCAGCTTCGACGCGGACGAGGGGATCGTGCTGCGCGCCCTCGCCTCGATCGCCGAGCCCTCGGGCGCCCGCGGGCGGCTCGACCGCATCCCGGTCGAGATGACGACGGCGGAGGGAGCGCGGTCCGCGGGCCATCTCCAGTTCATCGACAACAAGGTCGATGCCCGCAGCGGGACGGTCCGGGTCCGGGCCGTGTTCGAGAATCGCGACGGGCGCCTCATCCCCGGCCAGTTCGCGCGCATGCGGCTCGGCCAAGCGAAGCCCGGCCGGCTGCTGCTCGTGGACGAGCGCGCCATCGGCACCGACCAGGACAAGAAGTTCGTCCTCGCCGTCGGTGCCGACAACCGGGCGGAGTACCGCGCCGTCACCCTCGGCCGAGCCGTGGACGGCCTGCGCGTGGTGGAAACGGGCCTGACGAGCGGGGACCGGATCGTGGTGAACGGCCTCCAGCGCGTCCGCCCCGGCGCCCTGGTGCGGGCCGAGACGGTCGCCATGGGTGCGCGGCCCGGTGGCCCGGCCGCCGCGGGCCGGCTCGCGCAGCGCTGAGTCCGACGCTCCGGCCATCCGCTGCCGGATCGATCGAACGCAGGACCACTCAAGTCATCGCCCCCTTTCCCGGACGCCTGAAGCGAGAGCGGCGGGCGATCCGGCAAAGGGGGGTGAACAGGCAAGCAGCCCGGATCCCGGCGGAGCCAGAGCCAACCGGTCCCGACCCGCCGGCATCCCGCCGGCCCGATTCTCCCGCCGCGCTCCCGCGCGGCCGCGATCCGGCTCGCCCAGGAGGGCGGCATGAACCTCTCCAAGTTCTTCATCGACCGCCCGATCTTCGCGGGCGTGCTCTCGGTGCTCGTCTTCCTCGGGGGCCTCATCGCGCTCTTCGCGATGCCGATCTCCGAGTATCCGGACGTCGTGCCCCCGTCCGTCGTGGTGCGGGCCACCTATCCGGGCGCCAATCCGAAGGTCATCGCCGAGACCGTGGCGACGCCGATCGAGGAGCAGATCAACGGCGTCGAGGGCATGCTCTACATGTCGAGCCAGGCGACGACGGACGGCATCATGACGCTGACCGTCACCTTCCGGCTCGGCACCGATCCCGACAAGGCCCAGCAGCTGGTCCAGAACCGCGTCTCGCAGGCCGAGCCGCGCCTGCCCGCGGTGGTGCGCCAGCTCGGCATCGTCACGGTGAAGAGTTCGCCCGACCTGACCATGGTCGTGCACCTCGTCTCGCCGAACGGCCGCTACGACATGACCTACCTGCGCAACTACGCGGTGCTCAACGTCAAGGACCGCCTCGCGCGCCTCGACGGCGTGGGGCAGGTGCAGCTCTTCGGCTCGGGCGACTACGCGATGCGGATCTGGCTCGACCCGCAGAAGGTGGCCGAGCACGGCCTCTCGGCCGGGGATGTCGTCCGCGAGATCCAGGCCCAGAACGTCGAGGCGGCGGCGGGCGTCGTCGGCGCCTCGCCGGCGGTGCCGGGCCTCGACCTCCAGCTCTCGCTCAACGCCGAGGGACGCCTCACCAGCGAGGAGCAGTTCGGCGACATCGTCGTCAAGACCGGCGCGGACGGCGCGATCACGCGGCTGCGCGACATCGCCCGCATCGAGCTCGGGGCGTCCGACTACGCCCTGCGCTCGCTCCTCGACAACAAGTCGGCGGTCGCGATCCCGATCTCCCAGTCGCCGGGCTCGAACGCCATCCAGATCTCGGACGAGGTCCGCCGGACCATGGCCGAGATCAAGGCGACCATGCCGGACGGCATCGATTACCAGATCGTCTACGACCCGACGCAGTTCGTGCGCGCCTCGATCGAGGCGGTGATCCACACGCTCCTCGAAGCGGTCGCCCTCGTGGTGCTGGTCGTGATCCTGTTCCTGCAGACGTGGCGCGCCTCGATCATCCCGCTGCTCGCCGTGCCGGTCTCGATCGTCGGCACCTTCGCGGTGATGCACGTCTTCGGGTTCTCCATCAACGCGCTGAGCCTGTTCGGCCTCGTGCTCGCCATCGGCATCGTGGTCGACGACGCCATCGTGGTGGTGGAGAACGTGGAGCGCAACATCGAGGCCGGGCTGTCGCCGCGGGAGGCGAGCTACCAGGCCATGCGCGAGGTGTCGGGCCCGATCATCGCGATCGCCCTCGTCCTCGTCGCGGTGTTCGTGCCCCTCGCCTTCATCAGCGGCCTGACGGGCCAGTTCTACAAGCAGTTCGCCCTGACGATCGCGATCTCGACGGTGATCTCGGCGGTCAATTCCCTCACCCTCTCGCCGGCCCTCTCGGCCCTCCTCCTGCGCGGGCACGACGCCCCGCCGGACCGGCTGACCCGCGCCCTCGACACGCTGCTCGGCTGGTTCTTCCGCCGCTTCAACCGGGCCTTCGGGCGGGCCTCCGCCGGCTACGGACACGGCGTCGGAAGGGTCGTCTCGCGCAAATCCGCGATGATGGGGCTCTACCTCGTCCTCGTCGGCCTGACCGTGGTGCTGTTCCGGCAGGTGCCGGGCGGCTTCGTGCCGGGCCAGGACAAGCAGTATCTGGTCGGCTTCGCCCAGCTTCCCGACGGGGCCACCCTCGACCGGACCGAGGAGGTGATCCGCCGCATGAGCGAGATCGCCCTGAAGGAGCCCGGCGTCGAGAGCGCCGTCGCCTTCCCGGGCCTCTCGATCAACGGCTTCACCAACAGCTCGAATGCGGGGATCGTCTTCTCCACCCTGAAGCCGTTCGCGGAGCGCCGGGACCCCGCCCTGAGCGGGGCGGCGATCGCCCAATCCCTGAACCGGAAATATGCCGGGATCCAGGACGCCTTCATCGCCATGTTCCCGCCGCCGCCGGTCAACGGCCTCGGCACGATCGGCGGGTTCAAGCTCCAGATCGAGGACCGGGCGGGCCTCGGCTACGAGGCCCTGAACGAGGCGACCAAGGCCTTCCTGGCGAAGGCCGCGCAGGCGCCGGAACTGGCCGGCCTGTTCTCGAGCTTCCAGATGAACGTGCCGCAGCTCTTCGCCGACCTCGACCGGACCAAGGCCCGCCAGCTCGGGATCCCGGTGACGGACGTGTTCGACACGCTGCAGATCTATCTCGGTTCGCTCTACGTCAACGATTTCAACAAGTTCGGGCGCACCTACTCGGTCCGGGTCCAGGCCGACGCCCCCTTCCGCGCCCGGGCGGACGATGTCGGGCTCCTCAAGGTCCGGGCCGCCTCGGGGGAGATGGTGCCGCTCGCGGCGCTGCTGCGCGTCCGGCAGACCTCCGGGCCCGAGCGGGCGATGCGCTACAACGGGTTCCTGTCGGCCGACATCAACGCGGGCGCCGCGCCCGGCTTCTCGTCGGGCCAAGCCCAGGCGGCCGCCACCCGCATCGCCGCCGAGACGCTGCCGAAGGGCTTCGCCTTCGAGTGGACCGACCTCACCTATCAGGAGTTCATCGCCGGCAATTCGGGCGTCTGGGTCTTCCCGCTGGCGATCCTGCTCGTCTTCCTCGTGCTCGCCGCCCAGTACGAGAGCCTGACCCTGCCGCTGGCGATCCTGCTGATCGTGCCGATGGGGCTCCTCGCCGCCATGACCGGCGTCTGGCTCTCGGCCGGCGACAACAACGTCTTCACGCAGATCGGCCTGATCGTCCTGGTGGGGCTGTCGGCCAAGAACGCCATCCTGATCGTCGAATTCGCCCGCGAGCTGGAATTCGCCGGCCGCCGGCCGCTCGCGGCGGCGATCGAGGCGAGCCGGCTGCGGCTGCGCCCGATCCTGATGACCTCGATGGCATTCATCATGGGCGTCCTGCCGCTCGTGACCGCGACCGGCGCCGGGTCGGAGATGCGGCGGGCGATGGGCGTGGCCGTCTTCTCCGGGATGATCGGGGTGACGGCGTTCGGCCTGTTCCTGACGCCCGTCTTCTACGTGCTGCTGCGCCAGCTCACCGGCAACCGGCCCCTGCGGCACCACGGCGGGACGCCGCCCGCCGCCCACGCCCCGCGCGCGGAGGCGGTCCACTGAAGCGGCAGCTTGCGTCCGCGCCCGTGGTCCGCGCCCATGGTCCGCGCTCTTGGCCTGCGAGCCGTCGGAGAGATCCCGGGCCGAGGAGGGCGCGGCTCTCGGAAGGGAGAGCCGGACGCGGAGACGGTTCAGCGGCGCATCTGGGCCAGGAGCCGCTGCGTTTCGGCGAGCGTGCCCTGCAGGACGGCCTGCTGTCGCGTGAGCTCGCCGATCAGGCGGGCCGTCCGGTCCCCTTGAGCCCGCATCCCCAGCGCCGCAGCCGGCGAGGGAGGCCGGCACGGCCTGCGTCCCCGTTTCAGCGCATCGCTGAGCGGCACCTCCATCAAGGCCTGACCCCGCGCGTCGGTGATCTCGAAGCCCAGTCGCATCGGGTCCTCGCGCGCGCGGATCATGTCGATGGCCATGCCCACGAGGGCGCGACAGGCTTCCAGATAGGCAGCCTCCAGGCTCGGGCACTCGGTCCCCACCTCATCACGATCGATGGCATCTCCGTTCTTCAGGTGGAAGTAGAAGAGCGGCACGTCCTGTCTCCCGGTGACCGTAGAGGATCGTAGCCGGACGGAACGCCGCCGGTCTGCCCATATGGTAGCGCAGATGCATACCCGATGTGCGGTCAAATGTATGGACCGGCGGATTGCCGAAGTGTCTGGGCAGGGCCGAACGACGCCTGCGGCAGAGTCGATCTGGCCGGCTTCTTAACCTTGGATCGCAGCACAGGGGGCGCTTCCGCGGGGAGGCCCGCTGCTGCCTCGTGCGTGGACGGGGATGCCGCCTCGACGCGGGGAGGCGCGTCCCCTCACGAGCTGAGGATGGACCGCAGCAAGGCCGCGCCCTCGGGGCTGGCCGCGTAGCGGGTGCGCTGGGTGCGCGGGTTGCGCTCGGTCGCCGCGACGAGCCCGTGCCCGGAGAGGGTCTCGACGGCGCGCAGGACCAGGGCGTGCTCGAGGCCGAAGATGCGCGCGAAGCTGCGGCTGTCCTCGGCCAAGCGCAGGTGCAGCCCGGCGAGGATGCCCGCCTCCAGCAGGCTCAGGTCGGAGCGCATCGCCGCGACCGTGTCGGTCGCGGCGAGGAAGGTCTCGGCATCGGCCGGAGGCTCGCTCACGCCGCCTCCGCCCGCGCGCGGGCCCGCACCCGCACCAGCACCGATTTCGAGGTCGGCGTGTCGGAGCGCTCGCCGAAGCTCGACAGCGGCACCAGCACGTTGAGTTCGGGGTAGTAGCCCGCGAGACAGCCGCGCGGCATGTCGAAGGGCACGAGCCGGAAATCCTCGGCGATGCGCGCGATCCCGTCCTCGTGCACGCCGACGAGATCGACCCGGTCGCCGGCCCGCGCCCGCAAGGCCGCGAGGTCGTCCGGATGGGCGAAGACCACGCGACGCTCGCCGTAGACGCCGCGGTAACGGTCGTCGAGGCCGTAGATCGTGGTGTTGTACTGGTCGTGGCTGCGGAAGGTCTGGAGGACGAAGGTGTCCTCGCTCACGGCCGCGCGCTGATGCTCGGTCGCCAGCGGGAGCGGGCCCGCGGCGAAGTCGGCCTTGCCGGAGCGCGTCTCGAACACGCGCTCGGCGGCGAGATTGCGCAGCTGGAAGCCGCGCGGGCGGCGCACGCGGAGGTTGAAATCCGCGAAGCCGGGGATCGTCGCCGCGATCCGGTCGCGGATGCGGTCGTAATCCGCGGCGAGCCACGCCCAGTCGATCGTCTCCGAGCCGACCGTCGCGGCGGCCATGCCGGCGATGATCGCGACCTCCGAGCGCAGATGCGGCGAGGCCGGCTTGTTGATGCCGCCCGAGCCGTGGACCATGCTCATCGAATCCTCGACGGTCACGATCTGGATCTTGCCCTGCGGGTTGCGGTCGATCTCCGTGCGCCCGAGGCAGGGCAGCAGGTAGGCGACGCGGCCCGGCAGCAGGTGCGAGTGGTTGAGCTTCGTGGCGATCTGGACGGTGAGGTCGCAGGACGCGAGCGCCTTGGCGACGAGCGCGCTGTCGGGCGTGGCGCGGGCGAAGTTGCCGCCGAGCCCGATGAAGGCCTTGGCCGAGCCGTCGAGCATCGCGCCGATCGCCGCGAGCACGTTGTGGCCGTGCCGGCGCGGCACCACGACGCCGAACTCGCGCTCCAGCGCGTCGAGGAGCGCCGCCGGCGGCTTCTCGGTGATGCCGACCGTGCGGTCGCCCTGCACGTTCGAGTGGCCGCGCACCGGGCACAGGCCCGCGCCGGGCCGGCCGACATGGCCGCGCAGGAGCAGCACGTTGGCGATCTCGCGGATCGTGGCGACCGAGTGCCGGTGCTGGGTGACGCCCATCGCCCAGGTCGCGATGACCCGGTCCGCCCCGAGATAGACCTCGGCCGCCTCCTCGATCTGGGCGCGGGTGAGGCCGGACTGGTCGAGGATCGCCTCCCAGGCGGTGGCGTCGACCGCCGCGCGGTAGGCCTCGAAGCCGGAGGCGTGGCGGGCCAGGAAGGCGCGGTCGAGGAGCGAGGGCCGGCCGGCGGCGCGCTCGGACTCGTCGCGGGCGAACACCGCCTTGGCGATCCCGCGGAAGGCGGCCATGTCGCCGCCGAGGCGCGGCTGGTAGTAGTGGCTGGCGATCGGACGGCTCGCGCCGCGCAGCATCTCGACGCTGTTCTGCGGGTCGGCGAAGCGCTCCAGGCCGCGCTCGCGCACGGGGTTGAGCACCACGACGCGGGCGCCGCGCTCGGCGGCCCGGCGCAGGTCGCCCAGCATGCGCGGATGGTTGGTGCCGGGATTCTGGCCGACGACGAAGATCGCGTCCGCCTTCTCGAAATCCTCCAACAGCACCGTGCCCTTGCCGATCCCGATCGCCTCGGTGAGCGCGATGCCGCTCGCCTCGTGGCACATGTTGGAACAATCGGGGAAGTTGTTGGTGCCGTAGGCCCGCGCGAAGAGCTGGTAGAGGAAGGCGGCCTCGTTCGAGGCCCGGCCCGAGGTGTAGAACTCGGCGGCATCCGGCGTGGGCAGCGCCCGCAGGGCCGCGCCGATCTCCGCGAAGGCCTCCTCCCAGGCGACCGGGCGATAGGTGTCGCTCGCGGCGTCGTAGCGCATCGGATGCGTGAGGCGGCCCTCGCTCTCCAGGGCGTAGTCGGTCCAGCCGCGCAGGGCGCTCACCGTGTGCTTGGCGAAGAAGCGCGGGGTGGCGCGCTTGTCGGTCGCCTCCCAGGCCACCGCCTTGACGCCGTTCTCGCAGAACTCGAACGAGGAGCCGTGGGCCGGGTCGCCCCAGGCGCAACCGGGACAGTCGAAACCGTCGGGCTGGTTGGCGCTGAGCATGGCGCGGGCGCCGGAGAGGGGCGCGCGGCTGCCGAGCAGGTGCTTGCCGCAGCTCTTCAACGCGCCCCAGCCGCCGGCTGCGGACGAGCGCTTGGGAGACGGAACGGTGCTGTCCATCGCGAGACTTCGGGATCCGACGTGCTGGAGAAAGCCTGCCGCGCCGCCCGGCAATCCGGGCGCGCGGCCGGCATCGAGGAAACATCCGGACTGCCGGATCTCGGCGTCCAAGGGCGCCCATGATCCGCGTGGTCCGACGCCGATCGATATAGCATCTCGCAAATGCGAAGGGATGAGGACGAATATGCGAGAGAGGTATGCATTGAACGCAACCGTGGTGCGTTAATTTAGAATTATCCTGCGCGGGATGGGATACTTTGGTGCACTTGCATTGCCGCAGGGGCCGCGATTTCTGGCCCGGCCCGGCGGTGCTCCGTGCAAGGGGCGGCGGTGCAAGAGGTGCGCCGATCCGTGATTTCCCCCCGCCCGGGTGCCGCGGGACGCCGACCGGTCAGTCTCTGCCGCCGCCTTGGCCATTCTTTGGCATCGGACCAAAGTTTTACTTGTCGCGTCGTGACGCGGTAATTAACCGAAATTGGTATACCAGAAATCGATTCGGCTGTGACGATGACACTTGAAGCACAATGCCAGCCTGTGTTCGTCAATACCGGGGCGGGCGGAGAGCCCGGATCGCTCGTTTTCGTCGGAGGGAAACTCGTCGCGGTCCTGGTGCAGCTCGACGAGAGCGAGGACAACGACCGCGATCTGCAAGGGAAATGGTTTCTGGAGGCCGGTTTCGGCCCGTGCCAGGATTGGAGCAAGGGCTCGGTGTTCACCTCTCAGGACGAGGCTGTGGCCTGGGTCAGCGAGCAGGTCCGGCTCGATCGGTTCGCCGCAGCCTGACCCGGCGCCGAGCGCCACGTCGCCGGCCGGGCAATCCCGGGCCGGCGGTCCTGCATGCCGGCAGGAATCCTACTTCGCGGCGGCCCTGCGGGACGAGGCGGCAGGGGGCCGCGACCGGCCCAATCCGCTCGCCTTGGCGAGTTCGGAGCGCATGGCCGCGTAGTTCGCCGCGATCATCGGATAATCCGGCGGCAGGCCCCATTTCTGGCGGTACTGCTCGGGCGTCAGGTCGTGCTTGGCGAGATGCCGCTTCAGCGACCTATAGTGACGCCCGTCCTCCAGGCTGACGATGTAGTCGGGCGTGATCGTCTTCCGGAGCGGAAGCGGAGGCGTGAACTTCGGAGCTTCCGGCTCGACCGGCCGGCCGAGCTTCTCGATCTGGTCGTGCACGCTTCGGATCAGGGCCGGCAGCTCACCCGGCGGAACGTTGTTGCGCGAGACATAGGCCGAGACGATCTCCGCAGCCAGCGCGATCCCGTTGGAGGGGACTCTTTCCTTGTCGCTCATCGAAGGCTCCAGATTGCACCCAGATACAACTCTTAGGTGTGATGCCGGAGAAAAGACAAGCAGAGATTCGGGGCCCGGGACGGCCGGCCCCCGGGTGAATTGAGGCGGCCCTGGCATCGTCTCCGGGAATGGCGGGCGCTGCGGGCCCGGCTCAGCGATGGACCCGGCGGCGGCGGCTCTCCGCGGCCGAGGCATCCTCCTGCGCCTGGAGGCGCGCGACGAACACCGTGGCGGCCCGGGCGATGTGCTCCTGCGAGAGCCGGTCGGCCCGCGCCCCGTCCCCCGCCGTGATGGCCTCCAGGATGGCGGCGTGCTCCTCCCAGATGCGGTGGGGCATTGCCTCGTCCTCGCGCAGCACCTCGCCCATGATCCGCTGGAGGTGGTTGAAGTGCGGGGCGACCGTCTCGACGATGATCGGGTTGCCCGAGATCTCGCCGAGGAAGCGGTGGAAGGCGATGTCCGCCGCGATGAGCTGCGAGACCGTGCCGCTCTCGACGGCCGCGCGGCCCGCCGCGATCAGGGCCGGCCCCTCGCGCGCCGCGCGCGCCGCGCCGCGCTCCGCCGCGAGACGGCTCGTCAGCCCCTCCAGCACGCCGCGCACCTCGTAGAGGTTGTGCACGAAGCCGGCTTCGAGCGGCGCCACCACCAGCCCGCGGCGCGGCGCGTCGCGCACGATGCCGTGGTTGCGCAGCAGCAGCAGCGCCTGCTGCACCGGCTGGCGCGAGACGCCGTAGGCCTCCGCGAGCTCGTCCTGGATCAGCCGCGCGTTCGGCGCCAAGCGTCCCTCGGTGATCTCGTTGAAGATCGCGTCGTAGACCTGCTCCACGAGCCGGTGGCGCGTCATCGGCGTGCGACTCTCCATCATGCCATCGCGCCTTGCCGGCGATGCGTCGCCGGCAAGGCGTCCGGCGCATGAGCGCCGGAGGCCGTTCGAAGGCGCTGCGGTAACGGACCGGCCATGGCCGGAACCCCTTCGCGACAAACCATGGACCGCGTGTTGCGCAAAGCGGCCTTTCGTGCAATAGCGAATTCCAAATTCGAATTCCGAATTCAAAGAGCCAGGACCCGGACAACCGGGCCGGCGGCGCGGAATTCAACGCGAGGGAGAGAAACGATGACGGGGCTCACTCGGCGGCGCCTGCTGGCGTCGGGTCTCGGCGCGGCGGCCGCCACGGCATGCGGCGGGCTGCCGCGCCCGGCCTTGGCGCAGGGGCAGAAGCTCAGCTTCAAGCTCGGCACCGACCTTCCGGTGCCGCACCCGGTCAATGTCCGCCTCAAGGAGGCGATCGCGGCGATCGCACAGGAGACGAACGGGGCGGTCGAGATCGCGCTGTTCCCGTCGAACCAGCTCGGCAGCGATTCGGACATGCTGTCCCAGATCCGCTCGGGCGCCCTCGAACTGGCGACCTTCCCGGGCACCGTGGTCTCGACCCTGGTGCCGGCGACCTCCCTCACCGGGCTGGGCTTCGCCTTCCCGAGCTACGACACGGTCTGGGCCGCCATGGACGGCGACGTCGGCGGCTACATCCGGCGGGCCATCGAGAAGACGAATCTCGTGCCGTTCGAGGCGACCTGGGACAACGGCTTCCGCCAGATCACGACCAGCACCAAGCCGATCCAGACGCCGGCCGATCTCAAGGGCTTCAAGATCCGCGTGCCGGTGGTGCCGCTCTGGGTGTCGATGTTCGCAGCCCTCGGCGCGGCGCCGGTGAGCATCCCGCTCAGCGAGGCCTATTCCTCGCTCCAGACCAAGATCGCGGACGGCCAGGAGAACCCGCTCGCCCTGATCAACTTCGCCAAGTTCTACGAGGTCCAGCGATACTGCTCCCTCACCAACCATGCCTGGGACGGCTTCTGGATGATGGCGAACGGGCGGGTCTGGCGCAGCATCCCGGCCGACGTGCAGCAGATCATGACCAAGCACCTCAACGCCGCGGCGCTCAAGGAGCGCGGGGACATCGCCAGGGCCAATATCGACCTCCGGAAGGAGCTGGAAGCCAAGGGCCTCGTCTTCAACGGCGTGGATCCGGGCGCCTTCCAGGCGGCCCTGCGCAGGACGAAGTTCTACACCCAGTGGCGCGAGAAGTTCGGCGCCGAGGCCTGGGCGCTCGTGCAGAAATACGCCGGCGACATCGGCTGACGGCGCGGCCAAGGCGGCCCGTGCGGCCAAGGCGGCCCGTGCGGCCGCCCGCATCGCCGACGCGACGGATCCATCAGGAGCGACCGATGAGAGATGTGCTCACGCACGGGCAAATGCTCGCCGTCCAGGCGCGCCTGCAGCCCGACCGGATCGGCGCGCGCGACCTTGAGCGCGCGATGACCTTCCGCCAGTGGAACGCCCGCGCCTGCCGCCTCGCCAACGGGCTTCTCGGCCTGGGCCTCGCCAAGGGCGACCGGGTCGCCGTGCTCGCCTATAACTGCGTCGAATGGCTGGAGATCTACGCGGCGGCGGCCAAAGCGGGCCTCGTCGTGGTGCCGGTCAACTTCCGGCTCGTCGGCGCCGAGGTCCGCTACATCCTGGAGGATGCCGAGGTCTCGGCCCTCATCGTGCAGGATCAGCTCGCCGGGACCGTCGAGGAGATCGGCGCCGATCTCCCCCTGTCCCCCGCGCGGCTGGTCTGGTTCGGCGCCGCGCCCGGCCCGGCCGGCTGCCCGGCCTACGAGGATCTGATCGCGGGCGCGAGCGAGGCCGAGCCCGGTACGGCGGTCGATCCCGCCGATCCCTGGATGCTGATGTACACCTCGGGCACGACCGGCCGCCCGAAGGGCGCGATCCGCAGCCATCGCGGGGCCGCGATGCTGGCGCTCGTCACCGAGATCGAACTCGGCATCCACCGTCACGATTCGGCGCTCCTCGTCATGCCGCTGTGCCACGCGAACTCGCTCTACTTCTTCGGCGCGTTCAGCTATTGCGGCGGCGTGACGAGCGTGTACTCGCGCAAGAGCTTCGACCCGGAGCATTGCGTGCGGGTGCTGGCGCAGAGCGGCGCCAGCTTCACCTCCCTGGTGCCGACGCACTACGCCATGATGCTCGGCCTGCCCGCCGCCATCCGCCGGCAGCAGGATCTGAGCCGCGTCACCCGCCTGATGATCTCCTCGGCGCCCGCGCGGCCCGACACCAAGCGGGCGGTGATGGAGATGTTCCCGAGTTCGGGCCTGTTCGAACTCTACGGCTCCACCGAGACCGGCTGGGTGACCATGCTGCATCCCGACGAGCAGTTCACCAAGCTCGGCTCGGTCGGGCGCGAATGCGTCGGCTCCGCCCCGATCCGGCTCCTCGACGCGGACGGGAACGAGGTGCCGGACGGCGAGGCGGGCGAACTCTACGCCAGCAACCCCTACCTCTTCGACGGCTACTGGAAGCTGCCGGGCAAGACCAGCGAGGCCTTCCGCGGCGCCTATTGCACGGTGGGCGACATGGCCCGCCGCGACCCGGACGGCTACATCCACCTCGTCGACCGCAAGAGCAACATGATCATCTCGGGGGGCGAGAACGTCTATCCCTCCGAGGTCGAGGCCCTGCTCGGCGGCCACCCGGCCGTGCACGACGTCGCGGTGGTGGGCCTGCCCGACGAGACCTGGGGCGAGCGCGTCCACGCCGTCATCGTGCTGCGCGAGGGCGCGACGGCGGACGCGGCGCAGATCCTCGAATGGACCCGGGAGCGGCTCGCCGGCCACAAGCGCCCCCGCTCGGTCTCGTTCCTCGCCGACGCCGACATGCCGCGCACCGCGACCGGCAAGACCCTGCATCGCAAGCTCAAGGAGCGGCTCGTCGGCGAGGGCGCCTGAGCCCCGCGCCGCCGCTCCAACGCGCAGCAGACTTGCGTTGGCGCGCCAACGCTTCGTCCGCTTCGATTCCTGATGCGTCGCAGGTCTTGTCGCAAAACCGGCGACCATTGTTGCGGAACCTGCTTAGGGAGGGACGAGATGAGCCAGTCGGCACAGCCGGTCATGGACCTCAATGCGGACGATCAATCCTGCGCGGCCTGGATCGCCCGGTTCCTGAAGGCGCGCGGCGTCGCGCGGATCTTCGGCTTGCAGGGCGGGCACATCCAGCCGATCTGGGACCACGCCGCCCGCCTCGGCATCCGCATCGTCGACGTGCGCGACGAGGGCGCGGCCGTGCACATGGCCCACGCCCATGCGGAGCTGACCGGGGAACTCGGCGTCGCCATGGCCACCGCCGGGCCCGGGGTCACCAACTGCGTCACCGGCATCGCCAACGCCTCGCTGGCGCGGGTGCCGGTCCTGCTGATCGGGGGCTGCACCTCGCGCCCGCAGGCCAATCTCGGGCCGCTGCAGGACATTCCCCATGTCGAGATCCTGCGGCCGGTCACCCGGCAGTCGCGCACGGCGCGCGTGGCCGAGCAGGTGATCCGGGAACTCGACGAGGCCGTGAGCCGCGCCATGGGCGATCTCGGCGAGCCGGGGCCGGTCTATGTGGAGATCCCCACCGACGTGCTGCGGGCGCACGTGCCGTCCGGGCTCGTGCTGGACGACTGGATGCGCCCCAAGCCGCCCCGCCTCCTGCCGCCGGACCCGGAAGCCGTGGCGGCGGCCGCCGACATCCTCTGGTCCGCCAAGCGCCCCCTCGTGATCACCGGCCGCGGCGCGCGGCCGGCGGGCGCCGCGCTGGTCCGGCTGCTCGACGCGCTCGGCGCGGTCCATCTCGACACCCAGGAGAGCCGCGGCCTCGTGCCGGCCGATCATCCGGCGACGGTGGGCGCCATGCGCGCCGCCGCCATGAGCGAGGCCGACGTCGTGCTGGTGATCGGGCGCAAGCTCGACTACCAGCTCGGCTACGGCTCGCCCGCGGTGTTTCCGCAGGCGCGGTTCGTGCGCATCGCCGACACGGCGGGCGAACTCGTCGACAACCGGCGCGGCGAGCCGGAACTCCTGGCCACCCCCGCCCTCGCCCTCGCCGCCATCGTGGCGGCGGCGGGCAACCGCGAGCCCGCCCTCGACCGCGCCTGGGCCGACGGCCTGCGCCGGCGCCACCGCGAGCGGATGCGGGGCGGCGGATCCAAGACCCTGGTCGGCTCGGACGGGCGCGTCCACCCGAACGCGATCTTCGAGGCCATCCGTCAGGTGGCCGATCCGGACTACGTCGCGGTGGCCGATGGCGGCGACCTCCTCAGCTTCGCCCGGATCGGGCTGGAGGCGCGCACCTACATGGATGCGGGCGCCTTCGGCTGCCTCGGCGTCGGCGTGCCCTTCGCCATCGCGGCCTCCCTCGCCTATCCGGAGCGGCAGGTCATCTGCGTCACCGGCGACGGGGCGTTCGGCATCAATGCCATGGAGATCGACACCGCGGTCCGTCACGGGGCGAAGCCGGTGATCGTGGTCTCGAACAACGCCGCCTGGAACATCGAGCGCTACGATCAGGAGACCAATTACGGCGGCCGGGTCGTCGGAACGCTGCTGGCCGATTCCGACTATGCGGGCATGGCGCGGGCGCTCGGCGCCCATGGCGAGCGGGTCGAGCGCCCCGAGGACCTGCCGGCCGCCCTGGAGCGGGCGTTCGCGAACGCGCCGGCCCTCATCGACGTCGCGACCTCGCAGACCGCCGTCTCCTCCGATGCCCGCAAGGGTCTCGGCTTCGTCCCCGACTACCAGCCTCTGACGGCCTGGGACGACGCCGAGAAGCGGCGGCGGGGCGAGCTGGACTGATGGCCGCTCAGGCCGGGACGCGCTCCGGCGCCATCAGGTCCCGGCGGATCCGCTGCGCCGTCTCCTGCAGGTCCGGCGCCGCACGGTCGCGCGGCTGCGGCGCCGTCACGGCGTGCGCGGCCACGATCCGGCCCGGCGCCCCCGCCAGCACCACGACCCGGTCGGCGAGGTAGACCGCCTCCTCGATGTCGTGGGTGACGAACAGCACGGTCTGGCCGGAGGCGCGGCAGAGGCGGGCGAGTTCGTCCTGCAGGGTCTCGCGGGTCAGGGCGTCGAGGGCCGAGAACGGCTCGTCCATCAGGAGCACGTGCGGCTCGACGGCGAGCGCCCGGGCGAGCGCGACGCGTTGGCGCTGGCCGCCGGAGAGCTGGAACGGCCAGCGGCCGGCGAGGTCGGCGAGGCCGACCCGGGCGAGCGCCTCCGCGGCCCGGCGCCGCCGCTCGGCGCGGGGAATCCGCAGCTTCTCCAGCCCGAAGGCGACGTTGTCGAGGATCCGCCGCCAGGGCAGCAGGCGGGCATCCTGGAACACCAGGGCGACCGCCCGGCGGCCCGGCGCCGGCGGGCTCACCGTCACGATGCCCGCGCTCGGGCGCACGAGGTCGGCGATCACCCGCAGGAGCGTCGACTTGCCGACCCCGGAGGCGCCCACGATAGCCAGGAACTCGCCGGGCGCGATGTCGAGGTCGAGGCCTTCGAGCACCGTCGTGCGGGTGCCGTCGCGGGCGAAGGTCAGGGCGAGGCCCTGGATGCCGATCAGGCCCGCCATCTGAGCATCCGGCGCTGGAGGGCGGTGAAGGCGGCGTCGAGCAGGCCGTAGAGCAGGGCCATGGTGAGCATGTAGACGACCACGATGTCGGTCGCGAGCAGGGTCGAGGCCTGCATCATCCGCTGGCCGAGGCCGGGGACGCCGAAGATCTCGGCCGCCACCACCGCCATCCAGGCCTGCCCGAGGGCGGTGCGCACGCCGACCAGGATGCCCGGGGTCGCGGCGGGCCAGACCACCTTGAGGAGGCGCTCCGGTGCGGAGCGGAAGCCGAAGGCCTCCGCCACCTCGACGAGGTCGCGGTCGACGCCGCGGATCGCCCCGTGGCTCGCGAAGTAGACGATCCAGAACACCCCGACCGCGATGATGAACAGGGCGGCGGCCGGGCTGACCCCGAACCAGATGATGGCGAAGGGCACCCAGGCGAGGCCGGGCACCGGGCGCAGCACCCGCACCACCCAGGCGCTCAAGGCCTCGGCCGTCCGGAACAGGCCCGTGAGGGTGCCGGCCGCGATGCCGAGGCCGACCCCGATGACGAGGCCGGCCGCGTAATGGCCGAGGCTGCCGCCGATCGCGGCGAGCCACTGGCCGGAGCGCAGTTCCCGCAGGAACGCCTCCGGCAGGACCGAGGGCGGGGGCAGGAAGGCCGGGTTGACCAGCCCCGCCCGCGGCACCGCCTCCCAGAGCGCGAAGAAGGCGGCGAGCCCGACGAGGGGGAGCAGCGCGGCGCCGCGGCGGGGCCTCACCGGCCCGCCACCGCGCGCTCGTAGAGGCGCGGCTCGAACAGGCCGTCGAGGGGCACCTCGCGGTCGAGGGCGCCGATCCTCACCTGATAGCGCTGCATGGCGGCGGTGGCCTCCACGATGGCGCGCGGATCGGCGGAGAACCGGGTGGCCGGCGAGCCGAGCGCCCGGCGGATCGTGGCGAGGTCGACGAGCCCCTTGCCGAGGGAGGCCTCGACGGTGGGCGCGACGCGGTCCGGGTCGCGCCCGAGCAGGTCGACGGCCCGCACGATCCCGGACACCACCGCCTGCGCGGTCTCGGGCTCCCGGTCGAGGAGCGCGCGCGTCAGGGCGACGACGGTGCCGGGCTGGTCGGGGAACATCTCGCCGCCGAGGCCGACGAGGCGGATCGCCGGGTTGCGTCCCGTGACGATCGAGACCGCCGGCTCGCGCAGGGTGCCGCCCTCGACGGCGCCCGCCAGGACCGCCTGCTGGGTGGCGTCGATCCCCATCGACACGATGCTGACGTCCTTCGGGTCGGCCTTCGCCACCTCCCAGAGCCAGTGCTGGAGCGTGGTGTTGGGCACCGAGCCGAGGGGCTGGGTGGCGAGCCGGGCGGGCGCGCCGGCCGCCGCCCGGAAACGGCGGAACGCCTCGGCCGGCGCGATTCCGGGCTTGAAATGGCCGGCGAGCTTCGGGCCGGCGACGAAGACGTTCTCCTCGACCGCCGTCGCGGTCACGACCTTGACGTCGATGCCGCGCGCCCGGGCGACGCCGAGCGGCGCCACGCCCGCCACGTAGACGTCGAGGGTGCCCGAGGCCAGGGCCTGGATCATGTTGGGGCCGGATTCGAAGGTGGTCACGGCGAGGCTGAGCCCCGCCTCCTTGAGCCAGCCCTCCCGCTCGGCGACGAAGATCGGGGCGGCGGCGAGGATCGGGATCACCCCGACCCGCAACGGCGCCGCGCGGCCCTGCGCCCGGGCTCCCGCCGCGAGGCCGAAAGCCGCGCCGGCTCCGAGGATCGGGCCTGCCCCAAGGAGAGTGCGTCGTGTGAAGGTCATGGCGGGCCGCCGGGATGAGAGAACGCCGCCGCCTTAGAACATCCTTTCGCAAATGCGCAAGAACTCGGCCGCAAGAAGATGATCGTCGCTTGCAATCGCCGTATCACGGAAGATTTTTCCAATCATCCGCGATACGGAGGAAGATCGTTCCTCGGCTGCCCGCACCCGCCTCACGCCCGGGCGGCCGGCCCGGCGAAGAAGCGGTTCTCCGGGCGCGGCAGGCCGAGATGCTCGCGCAGCGTCGTGCCCTCGTACTCGGTGCGGAACAGGCCCCGGCGCTGAAGTTCCGGGACGACCTTGCCGGTGAAATCCTCCAGCCCCTGCGGCACGTCCGAGACCATGATGTTGAAGCCGTCGCTCGCGCCGGCCTCCAGCCAGGCCTGCATCTCGTCGGCGATGCGCCGCGGCGTGCCGACCATGGCGAGGCCCGCATAGCCGCCGAGCCGCTGCGCGAGCTGGCGGACGGTCAGCCCCTCGCGGCGCGCCAGCGCGATCGCCCGTTCCCGCCCGGTCTTCGATTGGTTGGTCTCCGGGATCTCGGGCAGGGGGCCGTCCGGGTCGAAGGCGCCCGCATCGACGCCGAGCGCGATCGAGAGCGCCGCGATGGCACTCGCCTCGTGCACCAGGCCGTCGAGCCGCGCCCGCTTCTCGCGCGCCTCCTCGTCGGTGTCGCCCACCACGACGAAGCAGGCGGGCAGGATCTTCAGGTGAGCGGGATCGCGTCCGACCGCCGCCATCCGGCCGCGCACGTCCTCGGCGAAGCGGCGCCCGTCCTCCAGGCTCGACGCGGCGCCGAAGATCACCTCGGCGGTCTCGGCCGCGAGCTGCCGCCCGGCCCCCGAGGCCCCCGCCTGCACGATCACCGGCCAGCCCTGGACCGGACGGGCGACGTTGAGGGGACCGCGCACCGAGAGATGCGGCCCCTTGTGATCGAGGACGTGCATCTTGTCGGGATCGAAGAAGACGCCCGTCTCGGTGTCGCGCAGGAAGGCGTCGTCCGCGAAGGAATCCCACAGGCCCTTCACCACCGAGACGAATTCGTGCGCGCGGTCGTAGCGGTCGGCGTGCTCGGGGTGATGCTCCAGGCCGAAGTTCCGGGCGGCGTCCGGGTTCGAGGTGGTGACCACGTTCCAGCCGGCCCGGCCGCCGCTCAGGTGATCGAGGGAGGCGAACTTGCGGGCGATGTGGAAGGGCTGGTCGTAGGTGGTGGAGGCGGTGGCGATGAGCCCGATGCGCTGCGTCACCACCGCGAGGGCCGGCAGCAGCGTGAGCGGGTCGAAGGAGGTGACGGTGGCGGAGCGCTTGAGCGCCTCGATCGGCATGTTCAGGACCGCGAGGTGGTCGGCCATGAAGAAGGCGTCGAACTTCGCCGCCTCCAAGGTCTGCGCGAAGCGGGCGAGGTGGGCGAAGTTGAAGTTGGCATCCGGGTAGCCGCCCGGGTAGCGCCACCACGCGGTGTGGATGCCGACCGGCCGCATGAAGGCGCCGAGGTGAAGCCTGCGGGGCTGCGCCATGGTGGTCCCTTTCCGTCGTGGATGCGCGTCCGTGACCAGGACCCGCGCCTGTCGCGCATCATCCGCCGCGATGGTCGCCGGCTCGGCGGCGATGACACGGAAGCCGGCTTCTCGGCAGGATCGATGCCCGCGCGGTTGCCCGATCCGGGCCATCTAAGTTCACCGCCGGATGTCCGCCAACCTCCCCCGCGCGTTGGTCCCCTGCGCGGGCCGCAGGGCTGTGCCCCGCTCCGGCGGTCCGCACGGGGAGCGGGATCGTTCCGTTGTCAGTTCGCCTCGTTCTGTCTATAGAACGAGTCCTGTATACGGAACGAAGCGTCCGGGGAGTGGGCCGCGGCTGGTCGCGGCGCTCGGGCGAGGAAGGGGTCGGTCGTGGCACATCGCAAGGCGGCACAAACGATCGCGGCTGCGAACGGCATCGGGACCGACACGGCCTTCGGCGCCGTCAACCCGCCGCTCTATCTCTCGACGACCTACACCTTCGCGGGGTTCGAGAAGGCGCGGGACTACGATTACGCCCGGCTCGGCAACCCGACCCGCGACCAGCTCGCCGACACCATCGCCAAGCTCGAAGGCGGCGCCCGCGCCGTCGTGGTGGCGAGCGGCATGGCCGCCCTCGATCTCGCCCTCTCGCCCCTCAGGCCCGGCGACCTGCTGGTGGCCCCGCACGATTGTTACGGGGGCACGCACCGGCTGCTCTCCATGCGCGCGGCCCGGGGCCATTACCGCGTCGCCTTCTTGGACCAGACCGACGAGGCCGCCCTGGCGGAGGCCCTGGCGGAGCGGCCCCGCATCGTCCTCACCGAGACGCCGAGCAACCCGCTGATGCGGATCGTGGACGTCCGGCGCACGGCCGCCCTCGCCAAGGCGGCGGGCGCCCTCTTCGTGGTCGACAACACCTTCCTGTCCCCGGCCCTGCAGCAGCCGATCGCGCTGGGGGCCGACCTCGTCGTGCATTCCACCACGAAGTTCCTCAACGGCCATTCGGACGTCATCGGCGGCGCCGTGGTGGCCGCCGAGGCCGTCCTCGGCGAGGAGCTGGCGGCCTGGGCGAACACGATCGGCGTCACGGGCTCGCCCTTCGACGCCTACCTGACCCTGCGCGGCATCCGCACGCTGTTCGCGCGGCTGGAGCGCCAGCAGCAGAACGCGGCCGCCATCGCGGCCTTCCTGGCCGCGCATCCGGCGGTGGCCCGCGTCCATTATCCGGGCCTTCCCGATCATCCGGGCCACGCGATCGCCAAGGCCCAGCAGAGCGGCTTCGGCGCGATGCTGAGCGTCGAGCTCGCGGGCGGGCGCGAGGCCGTCCGCGCGGCGGTCGAGCGGCTCCGGATCTTCACCCTCGCCGAATCGCTCGGCGGGGTCGAGAGCCTGATCGCGCACCCGGTGAGCATGACGCATGCGGCCATGGATCCCGAGGCGCGCCGGATCGCGGGCGTCGGCGACGGCCTGCTGCGGCTCTCGGTCGGGCTCGAAGCCGAGGGCGACCTGCTGGCCGACCTCGCGCAAGCCCTCGACGCCGCCCCGCACCGCTGACGCGGGAAGCCGAGCGGAACCGCCCGAGGCCGTTCCGCTCGGCTGCGCCGTCCTCAGCGCCGCGGCAGGGTCCGCAGCGCGTGCAGGAAGACGTCGACATCCTCCCGCGTGTTGTAGAAGGCGAGCGAGGCGCGCACCGACTCGCTCACCCCGAAGCGCCGCAGCGCCGGCAGGGCGCAGTGATGGCCCGCCCGCACCGCGATCCCGTGCCGGTCGAGGTGCTGGGCGACCGCCGCGTTCTCCTGCCCCTCGATCACGAAGGACATCACGCTCGCCTTGTGGCGCGCCGTGCCGAGGAGCCGCAGGCCCCTGATCTCGGCGAGGCCCCCTTGCGCGTAGTCGAGGAGGTCGTGCTCGTAGGCCGCGATCGCCGGCAGGCCGACGCCCTGCAGGTAGTCGAGGGCGGCCCCGAGCCCCACCGCCCCGGCGATGTCCGGGGTGCCCGCCTCGAACTTCTCCGGCACGCCCCGGTAGACCGTGCGCGCGAAGGTCACGTCCTCGATCATGTGGCCGCCGCCCTGCCAGGGCGGCATCGCCTCGAGCAGGTGCTTCTTGCCGTAGAGCGCGCCGATCCCGGTCGGCCCGAACACCTTGTGGCCGGAGAAGACCAGGAAGTCCGCATCGAGGGCCTGCACGTCGAGCGGCATGTGCGGCGAGGATTGCGCCGCATCCACCAGCACCGGCACCCCGTAGGCGTGGGAGAGCCCGATGATCTCGGGGATCGGGTTCACCGTGCCGAGGGCGTTGGCGACCTGCGTCACCGAGACGATCTTGGTCCGCCCCGAGAGCAGGGCGGCGAACTGATCGAGCATCAGCTCGCCCCGGTCGTTGACCGGGATCACCCGCAGGGTCGCGCCGGTCGCCTGCGTCACCATCTGCCAGGGCACGATGTTGGCGTGGTGCTCGATCGTCGAGACGATGATCTCGTCGCCCGGCCCGAGATTCGCCCGGCCGAAGCTGTTCGCCACGAGGTTGATGGCCTCGGTGGTGCCGCGCAGGAAGACGATCTCGTCGGTGGAGCGGGCGTTGAGGAAGCGCCGCACCGCCTCGCGGCCGCCCTCGAAGGCGTCGGTCGCCCGGGCCGCCAGGGTGTGGGCGGCCCGGTGGATGTTCGAATTGTCGTGCGCGTAGAAGCGGCTCGTCGCGTCGATGACGCTCTGCGGCTTGTGCGTCGTCGCCGCGTTGTCGAGCCAGACCAGCCGGTGGCCGTTCACGCTCTGGTGCAGGGCCGGGAAGTCCTTCCGCACCCGCTCGACGTCGAAGGCCGTGGCGACCGGCAGCGCCGGGGCGCCGCGGGGGTCAGGGGGCAGGAAGTAGTAGTCCGGTGTCTCAGGTGCCGCGCCGGCTGGGGCCGGCGCGGCGGGGGCCGCCGGCACCAGGCCGGGGGCGAGCGCCTGCGCGAAGGCGGCGGCCCGCGGGTGGTCCTGCGCGATGGTGCGCAGGAGATCGGGGCCGCCCGGGATCAGGGCGGCGAGCGCGGCGCCGTCGAGACCGGGCAGCGGCGGGGCCGGCGGCGCGACGCTCGGATGCGGGGCGGGTCCCGGCAGCGCCGGGGTGAGGGGCCGGCTCAACGCCTGCCCCTGCCCGTAGATCTCGCGGGCGAGCCGCGCGACGAGGTCGGCATGCGCCGCCTCGCCGGGGAGCGCCGCGGGCGAGACCGGGCTCTGGTGGAAGCCGGCCTCAGGCGTAGTCATGGTAGTGGCCGAGCAGCACGTTATCGAGGCGGGCGATCGCGTCCTCGACCAGCACGGCGGCCGAGAAGTAGCGCGTCACGAGATGCGAGGCGATCGAGTGGTCGTTGGTGCCCATGTAGCGCACCGACAGGCCCGGCTCGATCTCGCCGGTCACCCCCGACTTCTGCAGCCCGACCACGCCCTGCTCGCCCTCGCCGACGCGCAGCAGCAGGATCGAGGTGGTCTGCGCGCCCGTGACCGGGTCGGTGTCGATCGGCAGCTTGTCGCTGGGAACCAGCGGTACCCCGCGCCAGGTGATGAACGGGGCGCCGAACAGGTGGATGACCACCGGCGGCACGCCGCGGCGCGTCGCCTCCCGGCCGAAGGCCGCGATGGTGCGCGGATGCGCGACGAAGAAGGCGGGCTTCTTCCAGACCAGGGTGAGGAGCTCGTCGAGGTCGTCCGGGGTCGGCGGGCCGCCGCGGGTCGGGATGCGCTGGCGCGGCGCCACCTCGTTGAGGAGGCCGAAGCCGGAATTGTTGAGCAGCTCCCACTCCTCGCGTTCCTTCACGGCATCGACCGTGAGGCGGATCTGCTCGCGGAGCTGGTCGATCTCGTTGGAGTAGAGGTCGGTGACCCGGGTGTGGGTGTTGAGGATCGTCTGGATGGTCGAGAGCTGGTACTCGCGCGCCTCCTCCTCGTAGGCGACGAAGGTGGTCGGCAGGCGCGGCGCCCCGGCATGGACCGAGAGGAGGTCGATGCCCTGCTCGCCGTAGGCGTTGGTGCGGTCCTTGAGGCCGGCCCGCTCCTCGGCGGCCTGGGCGATGCGGGTGCGGATGCCCTCGTCCTCCAGCGCCGCCGGATCGAGGGTGAGGAGGGTGACGCTGGAGAGCGCCTTGACGGCGGGGGCCGGGGCGGCGCCGCCGGTCAGGCCCTCGTCGCCGAGGAAGTCGCCCCGGGTCGCCAGCCCCTGGCGCAGGCGGCCCTTGAAGGGGCCCGAGAGGGTCAGCTCGACGGTGCCGTCCGCCACGATGGTGAGGCCGCGGGCCGCGCCCTCCTCCAGGATGACGTCGCCGGCCTTGTGCTGGCTCTCGCGGAAGCGTCCGGCGAGCGCGGCGAGTTCGGCATCGCCGAGCCGGCTGAACAGCGGGACCGCGCGCAGGGAACCGGAGTGGACGCCGCGCGCCCCGCCCTCGCTCGTCAGGTCGACCCGGCCGGGCTTGGCGAGCACGACGGCGCGCCGGTTCACCCGGTAGACGCCGCCCGACACGTTCACGAAGGGCAGGAGGCGCAGAAGGAAGCGCGGGGTGTTGGCGCTGTTCTGGACCGCCGTGACGGTGGCGGTCGCGAGATTGCGTGCCGCGGCGGCGCTCACGCTCAGACCTGGACCACTCATGGCCGGGAGACTCCTTCAAGAGAGGGGACGGATGCACGGCGAGGACGAGCGAATCGGCCCCAAGTCTTCCGTAGTGGCATTCTAGCTTCTGTTCGAAAACACGTCGTCAATATGAACCAAAGACGTGGTGCGCTTCAGCGGACGACTTGCCGATGCTGTGGCGCGGATTCCGTCTAACGCTGCGTTGCGGCCGGCGTCAATGGAAGTATCTTCCTTATTTGTGGGCGCAGGCAACATGTTCTCACCCTCTATCGCCGATATCGGGGAAGATATGTCTCTCATTTCTGGCTCATGGAGAACGATATTTTCCGCGTGCATGCCCGCCGCGGCGAGGGGAGCAGGATTTGCCGGGAGTGGCTTTTTCTCGGGCCGGGATCCGGGCCGCGCGGGAGCGCGGCGCGCTCAGATGCCGTCGCCGAAGAACTGGTCCATGCTCAGGGCCGGATCCTCGCCCCGGGGCGTGCGGCTGATCACCCGGGCGGGCACGCCCGCCACCGTCGTGTGGGGCGGGACGTCGTGCAGCACCACAGCCGCGGCCGCCACCTTGGCGCCTTCCCCGACCCGGATGTTGCCGAGCACCTTGGCGCCGACGCTGAGCAGCACGCCGCGGCTGATCTTGGGATGGCGGTCGCCGGTGTCCTTGCCGTTGCCGCCCAGCGTGACCGACTGGAGGATCGAGACGTCGTCGGCGATCACCGCGGTCTCGCCGATGACGACGCCGGTGGCGTGATCGATGAACACGCCCGAGCCGATCCGGGCGGCCGGGTGGATGTCGGCCCCGAACACCTCCGACATCCGGCTCTGCACGTGAAGGCTGAGCGTGGCCCGGCCCTGGTGCCAGAGCCAGTGGGCGACCCGGTAGGCTTCGAGGGCGGCGAGGCCCTTGTAGAACAGAAACGGATCGAGGTAGCGGCGGCAGGTCGGGTCGCGCTCGCGGATGGCGACGAGGTCGCGCACCGCGTGGGCGCCGGCCTGCGGGTCGGCCTCGAAGGCCGAGAGGCAGAGGTCCCGCATGGCGAGCCGCGCGAGGTCGCCGTCCCCGAGCCGGTGGGCGACCCGGTAGGCGAAGGCGTGGACGAGGCTCGGCTGGTCGAGGATCGTCGCCTGCAGGATGCCCGCGTAGAGCGGCTCCTCGATGAGGGCGGCCTCCGCCTCGGCGCGCAGATCGCGCCAGACCTCGGCGACCGCGCTGCTGCGGCTCGTCTCGCGCAGGGGCGGCGCGGTCGGGGACGGAGACGCGCCCATGGTTCAGTGCGCGACGCGCCGGAACAGGGCCGAGACGTAGCCGCGCAGCAATTCGTGCCCGTCGAACTGCACGTCGAGGGCGAAGAGCCCGTCCGACACCTCCTCAATGCCCACCACCTCGCCGGTGGCGTGACGCCAGATGCCGAGGGCCTCGGCGACGTCGAGTCTCGCGAACACGACCTGATCTCCTGGAACCATGGGTGCCTCCGAGGACAGACGCGGACGCCGCCCCGGACGGGGCGGCGTCCATGCCGCGGAACCGCGCTCCTCCAAGGTTCCCAGACCGGCCCGCTCGCGGGCCGCTCCGACAGAACCTTCTCCCTGGAGGTCGATCGAGAGATGAACGCTTCTTATCCGGAGTGGATATGAAGAATAAACCTCTCACGCGCCCCGTTTCATCGCGTGAGTATGGTGGGGTGACGTGAGATTTACAAGAGAGATGTGGCGGGTGGCGCGCCGATCGAGGGAAGGGCCGAGAAACGACTTGGCCTGCCGGCTGCGGATGCCCTAGGGTCGAGCCGCGCCGCGGGGCGCGCGGAGCGGAGGATGCGGTGCAGACGAGTTCCTTGCCGGGGGCCCTCGCCGGGGGGCTTCTGATCGGCCTTTCGGTGACGATGTTCCTTCTCGTGAACGGCCGCATCGCCGGCATCAGCGGCCTCGTCGCCGGGCTCGCCGCCGAGCGGGGCGAACGGCGCCTCGCCAACGCCGCCTTCGTCGCCGGCCTGATGCTCGGGCCGCCGCTCTTCGCCGGCATCACGGGCGCGTGGCCGGTGATGCGGATCGAGGCCTCCCTGCCGCTCCTCGCCGCGGCGGGCCTCCTCGTCGGATTCGGCACGCGGCTCGGGTCCGGCTGCACCAGCGGGCACGGGGTGGCGGGCCTGTCCCGGCTGTCGCCGCGCTCGATCGCCGCCGTGCTCACCTTCCTGGCGAGCGGCATGGCGACGGTGGCGCTGATGCGGGGGCTCGGCGCGTGAGGGCGTGGCTGCGGGCGGGCGCGGCCCTGGCCGCCGGCGTGGTGTTCGGGCTCGGCTTGTCGCTGTCCGGGATGCTCGATCCGGTGCGGGTGCGGGGCTTTCTCGACGTGACCGGCGCCTGGGATCCGAGCCTGATGGCGGTGCTGGCCGGCGCCGTCGCGGTGGCGGCCCTCGGGCAGGTGATCCGCCGCCGCATGGACCGGCCCCTGCTCGACGAGCGCTTCGCCCTGCCCACCCAGCGGCGGATCGATGCGCGGCTTCTCGGCGGGGCGGCCCTGTTCGGGATCGGCTGGGGACTGGCGGGGTTCTGCCCGGGGCCGGCCGTGGCGGCGCTCTCCACCGGGGCCGTGCCGGTCGTGGTCTTCGTGCTCGCCATGCTCGCCGGCATGGGCGCGCAGGCGCTCCTGCGGCCGGCCCGGGATCCGGCGCCGGAGGGCCCGGCCGCACCCACCCGGGCCACTTGAAAAGCACCTCATCGCCGCGGGGCCGCGCGGGAAAACAATCTTCCGCCGCGTCGTGAAATAATAGTCTATATATTTACTTGACTATCAAGCCCCGTCCCATAGCCTCCGGTCGGAGACAGCGATGACACAGCCCAGACAGCTCCACCTCAACGTCAACATCCTCCACGGCGGCTTCTACGTCTCCGCGTGGCGCGCCCCGCAATCCGACCCGCGGGCAAGCTTCGATCCAGGCCACTACGTCCGCACGGCCCGGATCGCCGAGCGCGGCAAGCTCGACGCGATCTTCCTGGCCGACGTCCCGGTGCTGGAGGACAAGGCCGAGCAGCGCAGCTTCAACGGGCTGGAGCCGAGCATCACGCTGGCGGCGGTGGCGGGGGCGACCCACCATCTCGGGCTGATCGCGACGGTCTCCACGACCTACAACGAGCCCTACAACATCGCCCGGCGCTTCGCCTCCCTCGACCTGCTCAGCGGCGGACGCGTGGGCGTCAACCTCGTGACCACCGCGAGCGGCGCGGCTTCCGCCAATTTCGGCCAGGAGCTGATGGAGCACGGCCGGCGCTACGCGCGGGGGAGCGAGTTCGCCGAGGTCCTGCTCAAGCTCTGGGACAGCTGGGAGGACGACGCCTATCTGGGCGACAAGGCGAGCGGGCGGCTGCTCGACAAGGCGAAGATCCACCGCATCGACCATGCCGGCGCGTTCTTCCGGGTCGCGGGGCCGCTCAGCCTGCCCCGCTCGCCACAGGGGCGGCCGATCGTGGTCCAGGCCGGCGGCTCCGAGGACGGGCGCGACTTCGCCGCGCGCTACGCGGACGCCGTCTTCAGCGTCGGCGAGGATCAGGATTTGTCGCGGGCCTATATCGGCGACCTGCGGCGGCGCACGGCCGCGCAGGGCCGCGATCCCCGCTCGATCGTCGCCCTGCCGGGGCTGGCGACGATCCTCGGCTCGACCGAGGCGGAGGTGCGCCGCCGCGAGGAGGACCTCGCCGCCCTGATCCCCCTCGACTACGCGGTCACGCGGCTGGGGCAGACCTTCGGGCAGAACCTGGAGCATCTCGACCTCGACGCTCCCTTCCCCGACCTGCCCATTCCGCAGAACGGCAGCACGACCTTCGCGCGCGCCACGCTCACCTTCGCGCGCCAGGGCGGCCTCACCGTCCGCCAGCTGATCCACAAGCTCGGCGGCGGCATCGGCCACCGCGTCATCGCCGGCACGCCCGAGGCCGTCGCGGCGGACATCGAAGCGTGGTTCCGCAACGGCGCGGCGGACGGCTTCAACCTGATGCCGGACGTGCTGCCGGACGGCCTCGAAGCCTTCGTCGATCACGTCGTGCCGATCCTGCAGAGGCGCGGAATCTTCCGGACGGAGTACCGCGAGACCACCCTTCGCGAGCGTTTCGGCCTGCCGCGGCCCGCGAGCCGCTACGCCGAGGCCGCGCGGCGCAGCGCCTGACCACGGCCGCTTGTCCACCCGTCCGGGAGAGCGCCGCCTCGTCCCGGGAACACCCAAGGAGCCCGTCCTTCCATGTCCGAGATCGCCCTGTCGCTGCCGGAGGCCGCCCGGCCGCGCGAGCTCGAAGCGCTCTTCGCCGAGATCGCCGCCGGCGCCTCCGCCCGCGACAGCCGCCGCGAGCACCCGTGGGAGCTGCTCGCCAAGCTGCGTGCGGCGCGGTTCGGCGCCTTGCGCCTGCCGGTGGAGGATGGCGGCGCCGGCGCCTCCTGGCGTGAGGTGCTGGGGGCGGTCGTCCGCCTCGCCGAGGCCGATTCCAGCGTCGCCCACATCTTCCGCAACCACCTCTTCGTGACGGAACGCTTCGTCACCGGCCGGGAGCCCGGCTACAACCCGAAGTGGCGCCGCTCCGTCGCCGAGGGCGGCCTGATCGGGCTCGCCACCACCGAGCTCGACCGCAAGCAGACGGGCGGGCGCGGCGACCTCAAGACCGTGCTGCGCCTGGACGGGGACGGCTTCCGCCTCAACGGCACCAAGTTCTACAGCACCGGCACCCTCTACGCGGACTGGACGCTGGTGCGCGCGATCTCTCCCGAGGGAGAGGACGTCTCGCTGATCATCCCGACCGACCGCGCGGGCGTCGAGCGCCTCGACGATTGGGACGGCATCGGCCAGCGCGTCACCGGCACCGGCACGACGAACTTCCACGAGGTGCGCGTCGAGGCCGACGAGATCATCCGCGATCCGGCGCCCTATATCATGGCCTTCGCCAGCACCATCGCGCAGACCATCGTCACGGCGGCGAATGTCGGCGTGCTGCGGGCCGTGCTGCGGGACGCCAAGGCCCTGCTGTTGTCCCGCACGCGCAACTTCTACTTCGCGCCCTCTCCCGTCCCAGCGGAGGACCCGATCCTGCAGCAGCTCGTCGGGCGGATCGCGAGCGAGGCGCACGTCGCCGAACTCGCCCTCCTGGCGGTGGGGGACAGCCTCGACCGGGTGGCGCGCGCCCGTGCGGAGCGGGAGGGCGACGACCGGCTGACGCGCCTCTCCCACGACGCCTCGGTCGCCGCCGCGAAGACGAAGGTGGTGGTGGACGAGTTCGTGCTGCGCTCGGCGACCGCCTTGTTCGATGTCGGCGGCGCCTCGGCCGCGACGCTGCGGCAGAATCTCGACCGGCACTGGCGCAACGCCCGCACCCTCTCCTCGCACAACCCGGCGAGCTACAAGGCGCTGGCGGTGGGTGCCTTCGAGCTGCACGGCACCGAGCTGCCCGGCCTCGGCTTCTTCTGATACGGTTTCCGGAAGATCACTTTCGGAAACCGTATCACGAGCCCGCGCGGCGCCTGAGCGAGGCCGGTTTCCGCATCGCGAAGCGATCATCCGGAAACCGTATGAGACCTGGCCGATCGGCCGATCCCGCGCCGGGACGAAAGCCGGCGTTGGGGCGCCATGCGCCGCCGGGCGCTCGCCGCGGGCGTCCGCATGGTCCATCATCCGCCGCGTCCGCCCCGGAGCGCGCCCGACCCTGCGATGGGACCTTGCCATGAGACCGCCGGCCTTCTCCTCGCTGCGGGCCTCGCGGCCGCCTTCGCCGGCCTCGTGGCCGCCCTCCTCGGCGCCCTGCGGGGTCCGTCCGGCGGGGCGCAATCCGCCGGCCTCCTCCTCACGGCGCTGGCGGGCTACGTCGACGGGCTCGGCTTCACGTGGCTCGGCGGGCTCTACCCGTCCTTCATGAGCGGCAACACCACGCAGCTCGGCGTCGCGCTGGGCCAAGCCTCCCTTGGTCAGGTCTCCCTTGGTCAGGTCTCCCTCGGTCAGGCCTCCTTCGGGCAGGCGCTGATGCCGGCGGGCCTGATCGGCCTGTTTCTCGCCGGCGCGACCCTCGGCACGCTCCTGTCGATCGTGGCGCCGTCCCGGTGGCGGACGGGGGTGGTGCTCGCCTTCGAGGCCCTTCTCCTCCTCGGCGCCCTCGCCATCGGGCTCGCCACGCCGGCGCTCGACCTCAGCGCCCTGCTGATGGCGCTCGCGATGGGCGCGCAGAACGCGGCGATCGCCGCCGTGCAGGGCTTCCGCGGCGGCACCACCTTCGTCACCGGGACCCTGTTCAGCCTCGGCCAGGGTCTCGCCCGGGCGCTGACCGGGACCGGCCCGGCCCTGGGCTGGTGGCGCGAGGCCGCCGCCTGGCTCGCCCTCGTGAGCGGGGCGGTCGCCGGGGCCGCCGCCTACGCGACGGTGACGGTTCACGCCCTGATCGTGCCGGCCGCCTGCGTGAGCGCGGTGGCGGTCGCGGCCGGGGCGTCGGCGATCCTCGGGCCCGCCGGGCCGCGACCGTGAGCCGGGAGGCCGGCTATGGGGTCGGGGCCGTCCCGGCTTGGTCGAGAACCTGGATCGTGGCCGTCATCCCGGCCGCCAGATGCACGCCGTCCGGCAGGCGCTCGATCCGGATCCGGACCGGGATGCGCTGGGCGAGGCGCACCCAGGTGAAGACCGGATTGACGTTGGGCAGCCCGGCGACGCCGGGGGCGGCGTTCGGGTCCATGATGCCGCGCGCGAGGCTGTCCACACGTCCGGCGATCGGACGGTCGGTGTAGCCCATGAGGACGATGCGGGCGGGGGCGCCGACCTGGATCGCCCGCAGATGCGTCTCCTCGAAATAGCCCGCCACCCAGAAGCTGTCCGTATCGACGAGGGTCATCGCGGCCTGGCCGGCCGTGGCGTAGGTCCCGGCCTGCAGGAGCAGGTTGCTGACGTAGCCGTTCACGGGCGAGCGGATCTCGACCCGCTCCAGGTTGAGCTTGGCGTTGTCGAGATTGGCCGAGGCGGCCTCGGCAGCGGCCTGGGCGGCATCCGCGGCGCTCTCGTAGGTCTGGCGGGCCTCCGCGCTCACCGCGAGGTCGCTCAGCTGGTTGCGGCGGTCCGCCTCGGCGCGGCTGTTCTGCGCCTGGGCCCGCGCCTGCGCGAGGGCGGCCTCGGCGCGCTTCACCGCGATCCGGTAGTCCCGGTCGTCGATCTGGAACAGCACGTCGCCCTTGCGCACGAACTGGTTGTCGGCGACCCGGACCGCCGTGACCCGGCCCGAGACCTCGGGGGCGACCTGCGCCGTGTAGACGCGCACGGTGCCGTCCCGCGTCCAGGGCGTGCCGAAATAATAGTCCCAGGCCGCCCAGGCCAGGAAGCCGGAGGCGGCGAGCACCGCCGCGATCACGAACAGCCCGAAGGCGGAGGGGACCGCCGGCACCGGCTGGGAGGGCGTCGTCGGCGGCACCGCGCCCGGGCTGCCCGCCGCACCGGACGACTCGTTCTTCACCATGGCTCAGAGCCGCCCCAGGAGGAGGACGAGGCCGGACAGGAGCGAGGTGAACAGCGCCAGTTCCAGGACCGCGCCCGGCACCGACGCCCGGGTCGGCCGGACCCGCCGCAATGCGGCGAGCGCCGCCCAGGTGCCCGCGGCGGCGGCCGGCAGGCAGAGCGCGAAGGGCGACACGAACACTCCCATGAGGTCGATCTCGCGCAGCGGGAGAATCATCGCGCCAGCCTCCACACGCGGTCGGGCAGGACCAGATCGTAGGCGGCCGTCCCGAAGGCGATGCCCCCGAGGATGGCGGCGGCTTCGTTCAGGGAGGCCGCGAGGTCGTACTGCATCGGGTTGAGCGGATCCACGGCGGTGAGGAAGGCGAGATTGTAGCCGAGGGCGGGGCCGGTCGTGCGCGGATCCGTCATCCCGACCGCCCCGATGAACAGGAACGGAAACAGCACGACGGCGAGGAGCCCGAACGCGGAGGGCGCGGTGAGGAGGCTGTAGCGCACGATGAGCCCGATCACCTGCCCGATGACGACGCCCCCGAGATAGGCCCGGGCGCGGCGATCCGCGTCGGGCATGGTCGAGAAGATCACCGCGGTGACGCCCGCGAAGGTGACGAAGATCCCGCCCGAGGGCCACGCGGTGGCGACCCACAGCGCCCAGCCGGCGCCCACCACCAGGAAGGCCCGGATGGCGTTGGCGACGATCACGGGATGCCCCGGCACGGGGCCGGGCGGAAAGGCCGGCCCGGGACGCGGGCCCTGCATGGCCTCCGCGAGGGCGCTCGCCGCATAGGCGCAGGCGACCCCGAGGATGATCTCGACGCCGCGCGCGAGCGCGATCTCGAAGACCGAGAGCGGCACGGTCGCGCTCAGGACCACCACCAGGGCCGCCGTCAGGCTCGACAGCCCCGCGCCGTAGGAGGCGAGGCCGGGCAGCCGGCCGCCCACATACGAGTTGAGCCCGCACCAGCCCGCGATGAAGATTCCCATCAGGATCGGGGATTGCGCGAACAGCGCCACCGCGACGATGGCGGCGACGAGCCCGAGCACGGTCCCGGCGACCCGCCACAGCCCCTTGAGGCCCACCTGCCCGCGCGTCGGCAGCGCCAGCGACATGACGGTCCAGGCGGCCCAGCGCGGGGTGTCGAGTTCGAGCCACATCGCGAGCCACAGGGCGATCAGGGCGGCGAGCACGGTACGCAGGCCGAACGGGACGCCCGTCGTCCCGATCCGCGCCGGAAGGGATGAGACCCACCCCACCTCAGGGCTCCCGCCGCGCCGCGCGGGCTTCGTTGCGCTGTCCGACCGTCATCTCCCGCGGACCGTAGCATAGGACGGCCGGCCGCGCGCCTCGGCGGATGCGCACGCCGATGTCAGTGGCGCGGTACGCGCTGCCAGCTCAGGAGGGCCGAGACGACGAGTGGAACGGAGTAACCGGCGTTCAGCGCTCCCGCCATGACGGCGAATTTCATCAGCGTGACGGAGAGCGACTGCGCGTAGAGAGCCCCCGCGAGGCATGTCGCCAGTGCGAGAATGCCGGCGAGGACCACAAGGCCCGGCCAGCGGACGCTCAGCCCCGCAGCACATCCCAGAGTGGCGACACAGACGTACAGCATCCCGAGGCCCGGTTCCGTTGACGGATCGTATCTACGATCCTTCAGGGTCAGTTCCAAGTGCTCAGCTGGCCCCCTTGCTCCATTTTTCCTCTCTTTTCAGCCGCGGATACCACCCGCTCGGCAGATGAGGTCGTGATCAGCCTGGATTTGCTGCAATGCACAATCCTTTCCTGAGCCATATCTGATCATCGAAGCCTCGCTCGTCCGAGGATTACGGTCCATCACGGCGTCGATGGCAACGCTGCCAGCACGAAGGCTGCAAAGCATATGATAATTCCTCATTTCTTCATGGAAGATGGTGCGGCGGGTTGAACAGTTTTCGAGATGTTGCCGCGCGGCCCATTCCGCTGCGGCATCGTGCCGGCCTTCATCATCCCCGTCGTGAATTCGTCACATGCCGAATATTCTCTGCGGCGGCATGAATATCCAGGGGATTCTCCGGCGCCGGCATCGTCACGGTCGCGTGGCTCGACAGTCGATCCGGCGCCGTGGAATGAGATCCTGATCGAGGCTGCCCATCCGAACACACGATCATGGATCGGCACCGGCTCTTGGTTGCTTCTTCTCCGCTGCCCGCGCCGTGCGCCGCCTCGCTGTGCCGGTCCACGCCGCATGGCGGCCCTGTGCGCTGCAACGAACGGGGCCCCTGCGGTCCCCTGCGCCCGGCTGACGTCGGGGGGGCGCCGAAGCCGGTCGCCAAGTCGTGCCGGGCGCTTCCCGCTGCGTTCCGGCCAGCGCTGCCGGCACGCACCTCATACCCGCGTATGATCGCGCCATCTCTTGTCATGCGCCAAGCAGATCTAGGCGTGAATGCCGGCATTCGATCGAGAACTTATAACGATGACATCTCCGGACGGAGATCTTGGATCTCACTCGACGATGAGGAACCGGCCATGATGATGCGGCATATGCTTCCGATCCTGGTGTTCGCGGTGTCGACCGGTGCGGCGCTGGCCCAGGACGCCCCGAATCCCTACCGCTATTCCGGCAGCCATGCGGGCGGACCCGCCGACGCGCTCATCCCCGACGGCACCCCGCGCCCGATCACGCACCGTGCCGTGACTGGCCCCTACGAATATGCGGGCAGCCATGCCGGGGGCCCGGCGGATGCGCTGATCCCGGACGGCACGTCGGCGCCGACCCTGCGCCGGGTCGTCGATCCCGCCTACCGCTATTCCGGCAGCCACGCGGGCGGCCCGGCGGACGCGCTGATCCCGGAGTGATCCGGCGAGCGGTTTCCGACACCGCGGGCCGGTCCACCGGCCCGCGGGGATTTCTGCGCCCCTGCGCGCTCATTCCGGAAGGATCGCACCGATGGACGCCTTCTCCCGCCGCAGCCTCCTCGCCCTCGCCGCCACCGGGAGCATCGCGGCCGCCACGCCCGGCCGCGCGGCCGGGTTCGGCAATCCCGACCGCCCGCCCCAGGGCGCGATCAATGCGAGCCCCGAGGCTGTGCGCGATCCCGGCCCGCAGAGCCCGCCCCTCGCCGGGCAGTTCCCCTCGGCGCAGAATCCGCCCGCGACCGATGTCGGCGACATGCAGACCTTCTGGTCGTCCTTCAACACGGCGCACCGGCGCATCCAGGCCGGCGGCTGGGCCCGCCAGGTCACGCAGGCCGATTTCCCGATCTCGACCGCGGTGTCGGGCGTGAACATGCGGCTCGACGCGGGCGGCGTCCGGGAGATGCACTGGCACCTCGCGGCCGAGTGGGCCTACATGACCAACGGGCGCTGCCGCATCACCTATCTGGATGCCGAGGGCCACGCCTCGGTGCAGGACGTCGCCAAGGGCGACCTCTGGTATTTCCCGGCCGGCATGCCGCACTCGCTGCAGGGCCTGGGCCCGGAGGGATGCGAGTTCCTGATCGTGTTCGACGACGGCAGCCAGTCGGAATTCGGCACGCTCCTCGTCACCGACTGGCTCGCGCACACGCCGCCGGAGGATCTCGCCCTCAATTTCGGCGTCCCGGCGGACACCTTCCGGTCGATCCCGCTCGACGATCTCTGGATCTTCCAGGGCCGCGAGCCGGGCCCGCTCGCCGAGGACCAGGCCCGGATCGCCGCGGCCGGCGCCCCGGCGGAGCCCGTCACCTTCTCGCTCGCGACGACCACGCCCGTGCGGGAGAACCGCTCCGGGCGCCTGCAGATGGCCGACAGCCGGACCTTCAAGGCCTCGAAGACCATCGCGGCCGCCATCGAGGTGATCCGGCCGGGCGCGATGCGGGAGATGCACTGGCACCCGAATGCCGACGAGTGGCAATACTACATCCAGGGCGAGGGCCGCATGACGGTGTTCGGGGCCGGGCCGCGGGCCCAGACCGCCGATTTCCGCGCCGGCGACCTCGGCTACGTCAAGAAGAGCAACGGCCATTACGTCAAGAACACCGGCACGACGGACCTGATCTTCCTCGCGGTGTTCCGGACCGCCGAGTACCAGGAGATCAGCCTGTCCGACTGGCTGGCGCGCACGCCGCCGGCCCTGGTGGCGCAGCACCTCAACATCGATCCCGCCGTGCTCGCCCGCTTCCCCCACAACCGGCCCGGCCTCGTCCCGGCCTGATCCCGGCTCCCGCGAGAAGGAATCCCGAGGCCATGGCGAAGCCCCGTGTCAGCTCCTACACCCAGCCGGCGGGCGGCTGGGGTGCCCTCGCGGCGACCGCCAAGGCGCTCGCCGAACAAGGCATCCTCGCCCGCGGCAGCGCGACCCTGCTGCGCATGAACCAGCCGGCGGGCTTCGACTGCCCGGGCTGCGCATGGCCCGATCCGGACCACACCAGCGCCTTCGAGTTCTGCGAGAACGGCGCCAAGGCGATGGCCTGGGAGGCGACGGAGAAGCGCTGCACGCCCGAGGTCCTGGCCGCCCACACGGTCGCGGAACTCGCGACCTGGGCCGATTACGATCTGGAGATGCTGGGCCGGCTCACCCACCCGATGGCCTACGAGCCCGCCTCGGACCGGTACGTCCCGGTGAGCTGGGAGGAGGCCTTCGGGCGGATCGGCGCGATCCTGCGCGCCCAGGACGATCCGAACCGGGTCGAGTTCTACACCTCGGGCCGGGCCTCGAACGAGGCCGCCTTCCTCTACCAGCTCTTCGCGCGCGCCTACGGCACCAACAACTTCCCCGATTGTTCCAACATGTGCCACGAGGCGACGAGCGTCGGCCTGCCGCAGAGCCTCGGCGTCGGCAAGGCCACGGTGCTGTTGGAGGATTTCGACCACGCGGACGCGATCTTCCTGTTCGGCCAGAACCCGGGCACGAACAGCCCGCGCATGCTGACTTCCCTGCGCGCCGCCGCCCGGCGCGGCGCCGCGATCGTGAGCGTCAACCCGCTGCGCGAGCGGGCGCTGGAGCGCTTCCAGGCGCCGCAGAACCCGGTGGAGATGGCGACCCTCACCGCGACGCCGATCTCCTCGCTCTATCTCCAGGTCCGGGTCGGGGGCGATGCCGCCGTGCTCAAGGGGATGATCAAGAGCTGCCTGGAGGCCGATGCCGCCGCGCGGGCGGCCGATGCGGCGCCCGTCCTCGACTGGGACTTCATCCGCGGCCACACGATCGGCTTCGATGCCCTGGCGGCGGATATCCGCGCCACCGCCTGGCCGGACATCGCGCGCGTCTCGGGCCTGCCGCGCGGCACGATCGAAGAGGCCGCGCGCCTCTACCGCGAGGCGAAGGCCGCCATCCTGGTCTACGGGATGGGTTTGACGCAGCACAGCCGGGGCACCGAGACCGTCCGCCTGCTCACCGATCTCGCTCTCCTGCGCGGCAATGTCGGCCGGCCGGGGGCGGGCGTCTGCCCGGTGCGCGGCCACTCGAACGTCCAGGGCGACCGCACCGTCGGCATCACCGAGAAGCCCGATCCGGCCTTCCTCGACCGCCTGCGCGACGTCTTCGGCTTCGCGCCGCCGCGGGCCCACGGGCACGACGTGGTGCGGGCGATCGAGGCGATGATCGCCGGAGAGGCGCGCGTCTTCATCGGGCTCGGCGGCAACTTCGCCGCCGCGACCCCGGACACCGCCGTCACCCAGGCGGCTTTGCGCCGGCTCGATCTCACCGTGCAGATCTCGACCAAGCTCAACCGCGGCCACCTCGTGCATGGGCGCGAGGCCTTCATCCTGCCGTGCCTCGCCCGCTCCGAGAGCGACGTGCAGGCGGGCGGTCCGCAATCCATCACGGTCGAGGATTCGATGTCGATGGTGCACGCCTCGGCGGGCCGCAACGACCCCGCCTCGCCGCATCTCCTGAGCGAGCCCGCGATCATCGCCGGGCTCGCCCGGGCCACCCTGGGAGAGACCCCTTCGATTCCGTGGGCGGAGATGATCGCCGATTACGACCGCATCCGCGCGGCGATCGAGCGGGTCTTCCCGATCTTCCAGGGCTACAACGCCCGCATCCGGGTGCCGGGCGGGTTCCACCTGACCTCGCTCGCCCGGGAGCGCATCTGGGCGACGCCGAGCGGCAAGGCGCAGTTCTCGGTCTATCCGGGGCTCGGCGAGGGCGCGCCGGGCGACGATGCGGAGGTGTTGCGGCTGACCACCCTGCGCAGCCACGACCAGTACAACACCACGCTCTATTCGCTCTCCGACCGCTATCGCGGCGTGTTCAACCAGCGCATGGTGGTGTTCCTCAGCCCCGAGGAGATGAAGCGGCGCGGGCTCGGCATCGGCGAGAGCGTCGCCCTGGAGACGGTCTCGACGGACGGGGTGACGCGCCGGGTCGGGGGGCTGAAGGTGGTGCCCTACCGGGTCCCGGACGGCTGCTGCGCCGCCTATTACCCGGAGACGAACCCGCTCGTGCCGCTCTACGCCCGCGATCCGCAGAGCGGGACGCCGTCCTCGAAGAGCATCCCGGTGCGTCTCATCCGGACGAACCAGCAGGATTAGGGTTCGATCGAAAGGTTATCCCGCTCGCGACCGGTCGATCGAACCGCCCCTGTCGCGGATCTCCTTCCACGGCGTTCCAGCCGCACGGGAAAGAGGTGGTGGATATCCACCGGCATCGCACCCCGTTGGTACGATCCCGGACCTGCGTCTCATGTGACGAGAACCGGCAGGGGAATCGCTTCAGCTTTTTGATGGGTTTGCGGGTGTGCGTCGGAGGAGGGCTTCGAGGTAGTCGGGGTTGAGATTGGCGAGCTTTCTGCGGGTCTTGAGGCTGTGGCGATCGTGGGGTTCACGCACGAGGTTGACGGCCATGTGGCGCACCACCGCCATGTTCTGCGGGCCCGATCCGGTCCGCAGCCGCACGAGGTCGTCGTGGAAGACGACGTCGAGCACCCAGTGCAGACGGTTCTCGATCTGCCAGTGCGCGCGCACGGCGGCTGCAAAGGTCTTGGCGTCGAGCTTGGCCGAGGAGAGATAGTAGCGTTGCTCGCGTTCGATCTTGCCGGCGCGTTCGACCCTTGTCTCGATCATGCCGATCATCGCCAAGTGGGGCATGTGTGGCTCATCGGGGTAGCGGCGATCCGAGGTGAGCCAGCTGACGTCATGGCACACGCTGGCACGGCGGCGTTCGAGGCGGCCATGGTCGTTGTCGAGGATCTCGTGGGTGTCCGCGATTCCGTCGCCTGGATCGGCAAAGAAGCGCACGACGTCGTGGTGGGTGGCGGGGCGGTTGGCCTTGAGCGCCAGCAGATAGTCGCCGCCTCGGTTCACGATGGTCTCGGCGATGGCGGTCTGGGTGCCCATCGCATCGATGGTGACGAGGGCGCCCCGGAGTTCGAGCCGTTCCAGAAGGCATGGGATGGCGGTGATCTCGTTGTTCTTGTCGGCGACGGCCTCCTGGCCGAGCACGAGGCGCTGGCGAGCGGCCCAGGCCGAGACGGTGTGCAGGGCAGCCCGGCCTTTGGTCTTGGCGTGGCAGCGCCGGGAGGTCTTGCCGTCGATGGCGATGAGGTCGGGTTCGGCCTCGCGCAGGCTCGCGACCCAGGCCGTGAAGCAGTCCTTGAAGAGGTTGGCGTCGAGCGCGTTGACGACGTCGTTGAGGGTATCGTGGGCAGGCAGGCCGCGCGCGTAGGGCAGGAAGCGGCGCAGGAAGTCGAGGCGCTGCTCGCCCCACAGCCGGATCTCGACGAAGTCGTCCATGCCGCACAGCGTGGCGCACAGCACCAGCAGCAGGATCTCAGGGAGCGGGTAGATCACCCGCCAGTGCTGGCGCGGATCCTCCAGGGCTGAGAAGTGGGCGAGGATCGAAAGCGATGACGGCATGGGAGCCTCGCAGAACGCCAGGCCCCCGATGAATCACGATCCTCCTCGTCGCGCAGCCCAAACCCACTCCAAGGCTGAAGCGATTGCCCTGCGAGAACCGGCGCGGCCGATTGACACCCTGGCCGAATAGGCGAAGCATGAACCGCCTCGGCTCGCCGCGACGCCGCTTCCGAACGCGCGAGACCGGCCGAGAGCGATCCGTCCGAGCCGGGACACATCGGCCGGGCGACCGTCCGAGGGCGGGAGGAGACGTCCATGACAGAGATCCGCGCCAAGGCGTCCGGTCGGCTCGCAGCTTTGTCCTGCGGCGTCGCGGCGCTCCTCACGGCGGGGGCGGCGCGCGCCGACGAGACCTGCCAGTCGCCCTACATGGCCAAGATCACCGGCATCGAGGACTTCGTCTACGTCTGGACCCTCGGCGTAGAGGGGCTGGGCGACGGGTCGGACAAGCTCGTCACCGTCGACGCGCGCGAAGGCTCCGCGACCTTCGGCAAGCCGATCCATGCGGCCTCGGTGGGCGGCCGGCACGAGGCCCATCACGGGGGCTTCACCGACGACCGGCGGCAGTTCTGGGCGGCGGGCCTGTCGGACAGCCGGATCTTCATCTTCGACGTCGCGACCGATCCCGCGCAGCCGCGGCTCGTCAAGGTCATCGACGACTTCATCCAGAAGAGCGGCGGCGCGGCCGGCCCGCACGGCGCCTACGCGCTGCCGGGCCGCATGCTGATCCCGAGCCTGTCGAACAAGGACGGCACCGGGCGGGCGGCCCTCGTCGAGTATTCCAACGACGGCGACTACATCGCGACGCACTGGCTGCCCACGGACGCGGCCCCGAACGGCGCCCGGATCGAGGCGAAGGCGGACGGCTACGGCTACGACGCCCGCGTGCTGCCGCGCCGCAACGTGATGCTGACCTCGTCCTTCACCGGCCTCGAGAACTACATGCGGCCCCTCGGCGCGCTGATGAAGGACGGCGAGGCGATGAAGCGCTTCGGCGAAACCATGGTGCTGTGGGATTTCCACGCCCGCCAGCCCCGCACCGTGCTGCACGTCCCCGGCGTGCCCCTGGAGATCCGCTGGGCCTGGGGGCCGCACCATTCCTACGCCTTCACCACCACCGCCCTCACCGCGAAGATCTGGCTCGTCCACGAGGACGCGAACGGCGCGTGGCAGGCGAGCGCGGTGGCGGATATCGGCGATCCCGCGGCGCTGCCGGTGCCGGTCGACATCAGCCTCTCGGCGGACGACCGGACCTTGTTCGTCGACACCTTCATGGACGGCACCACGCGCGTCTTCGACGTCTCGGACCCCCATCGGCCGAAGCAGATCTACGAGAAGAAGATCGGCGCGCAGCTCAACATGGTCTCGCAGAGCTGGGACGGGAAGCGGATCTACTACACCAGCTCGCTCCTGGCGAACTGGGACAAGGCCGGCGCGGACAACGAGCAGTTCCTCAAGGCCTATACCTGGGACGGCCGGGCGCTGGCGCCGCGCTTCGCCATCGACTTCACGGCCGAGCGGCTCGGGCGCCCCCACATGATGGCGTTCGGCGCGGCCTCGCTCTTCACGAACTGAGCGCCATGCGGCGGGCGCTCCTCTCCGCGGCCGCGGCGCTCGCCGCCACCGCCGCCCTCGCCCACGAGGCGCATCCGCCCCCGGCGGCGGGCGGCCCCGCCTTTCCGATCGCGGCGCCGGGCAGCTACCGCCTGCCGCCGATCAAGCCGGCCGCGGGTGGGGCCGTGCTCGACGAGACCGGCCGGCCGCAGGATCTGCGGCGCGACGCGCTGCTCGGCCGGCTGACCGTGCTCGCGCTGATCTACACCCGCTGCGGCGACGTCTGCCCGGTGGCCAGCGCCGACATGGCCCGCCTGCAGGATCTCGCGGCGAAGGACGCGCCGCTCTCGCGCCGCCTGCATCTCGTCACGCTGAGCTTCGACCCCGAGCACGACACGCCCGCGGTGATGCGGGATTACGCCGCGACGTGGCGCTCGTCCGATCCCGGCGCCCCCGCGTGGCGCTTCCTCACGGCGCCCGACCGGAACGCGCTGGCGCCGATCCTCGCGGCCTACGGCCAGCGCGTCGACGCCCGGCCGGGCGCTGCGGGCGGACCGCTGAACCACGTCTTCCGCGCCTTCCTGATCGATCGCGACGGGCGCATCCGCAACATCTACAGCCTCGACTTCTTCGAGCCCGCGCTGGTGATCAACGACGTCCGGACGCTGCTCCTGGAGGCGGCCGGCACGGAGGAGCGCTGAGCGCACCCGTGGAGGCGAACACCCAGCCGGTGATGGGCAGGCCATGATTCGCTCGGCCATGATTCACTCGGCCAAGATCCACACGGCCAAGATCCACTCGGCCGTCCGTTCGGCGATGATCCGATCCTGGGTCCGGCCGCGCCGCTCGCTCTTCACGAAGTACTTCATCGTCCTGTTCTCGGCCGTGGCGATCCCCCTGTTCTCCAACGGCGGCCTGGAGGCGTGGTTCAGCTACCGCGACCAGCGCGAGCAGCTGCACGAGCATCTCGGGCTGGAGGCGCGGGCCGCGGCGTTCCGCATCCAGGCCTTCATCGACACCATCCGCGCGCAGCTCGGCTGGATGGTCCAGCTGCCCTGGACGGCGGCCACGGAGGACCGCCAGAGGCTCGACGCCCAGCGCCTGCTGCGGCAGGTGCCCGCCGTCGCGCATCTCACCCTGGTCGACGGGGACGGCAAGGAGCGGCTGCACGTCTCGCGCGTCAGCCTCAACCGCGCGGGCAGCGGCACCGACTGGTCGGGCGATCCCGCCGTCGCGGGCGCCAGGGCCGCCCGCGTCTGGTACGGGCCGGTGACCTCGCACCGGGGCTCCGAGCCCTTCATGACCATCGCGGTCGCGGGCAACCGCCCCTCGGCCGGCATCGCCATCGCGGAGATCAACCTCAAGCTGATCTGGGACGTGATCGCGTCCATCCGCGTCGGCCGGACCGGGCAGGCCTTCGTGCTCGACGGGCCGGGCCGGCTCATCGCGCACCCGGATATCAGCCTGGTGCTGCGGGGCACCACCGATGCGGCGGCCCGCTCTCTCGCGACGTTGCGCGACGAGATCCGCACCTCCGGCGGCACCGCGACGGGCCGGGACGCCTCGGGCCAGCGGGTGATCGCCGCGATGGCGGCCGTCCCGGGCGTCGACTGGACGGTGGTGGTGATGCAGCCGCTCCTGGAGGCGTTCGGGCCGATCATCCGGTCGCTCGTCCGCACCGGCGTCTTCCTGTTCCTCGGCGCCCTGTTCGCCGCCCTCCTCGCCTTCTGGCTCGCCCGGCGGATGACCGGTCCGATCCGCCTGCTCGAACAGGGCACCCGGCAGATCGGCGCAGGGCATTTCGACCACCGGATCGCGATCGACTCGGCCGACGAACTCGGCCGGCTCGCCGCGCAGTTCAACGCCATGGCGGGCGAACTCGCCCTCTCCCAGGAGCGCCAGGAGCGGATCGCCCGCCTCCGGCGCTTCCTCGCCCCCCAGGTCGCCGAACTCGTCGACAGCAGCGGGGACGACGGGGTCCTCGACGGGCGGCGCGTCGAGGTCGCGGTGATCTTCGGCGATCTGCGCGGCTTCACCGCCTTCTCGGCCGGCACGCCCCCCGAGGCGGTGATGGAGGTCCTGTCGGAGTATTTCGAGGGGCTCGGCCGGGTCATCACCGCCCACGGCGCCACCCTGATCTCGTTTTCCGGCGACGGCCTCATGGTCCTCGTCAACGCCCCCATGCGCTGCCCGGACCCCGCCCGCGCCGCCGTCGCGCTCGCCGTCGACATGCAGGCCCTCGTCCAGTCGCTCATCGCGACGTGGCGCGCCCGCGGATACACGATCGGGTTCGGCGTCGGCGCCGCGATGGGCCCGGCGACCGTCGGGCGCATCGGCTATGCGAGCCGCTGCGACTACACGGCGATCGGTCCCGTCGTGAACCTCGCCGCCCGGCTCTGCTCCGCCGCCGAGGACCGGCAGATCCTGATCGACGCCGTCCTGGCCGAGGCCGTCCCCGGCGGCACGGCCGTCACCTCGCTCGGCGCGCGATCGCTGAAGGGGCTGCCCGCCGCGGTGCCGGTCTTCTGCGTCGCCTGCGGCGCGCCCGCGGCGCCGTGAGGCGGCCCGCCGGCCTCATTCGATCACCGTGTCGGCGCCGCTGAGAAGCGCCTCCGGCACGGTCAGGCCGAGCGTCCGCGCCGTCTTCAGGTTGACGAACAGCTCGACCTTGGTGACGAGCTGGACCGGAAGCTCGGAGGGCCGCTCGCCCTTGAGGATCCGCCCGGCATAGAGGCCGGCCTGCCGGTGCGACTGCGTGAAGTCGCCGCCGTAGCTCATCAGCCCGCCCGCGAGGGCGAAGTCCCGCGACTGCGTGATGGCCGGCACCGCATGGGCGAGGGCCAGGGCGGCGAGCCGCCGGCTGCGGTTGGCGAAGTAGGGATCGGAGGTGAAGACCATTCCGCCGATCCGCCGGCCGGTCCCGCCGGCGAAGAGCGGATCGAAGTCCTGCTCGCGGCTGACGGGCACGACGTGGAGCCCGACGCCGAGCGTCTCGGCCGCGCCGCGCAGGGAGGCCAGCTGCGACTGCGCGGTCGGGCTGGTCGGGTTGACGATCACGGTCAGGGGCGAGGCGGCCGGCACCACCTCGTGCATGAATTCGAGCCGCTTGCGGGACACCTCCACGCTCAGGCTCGACACGCCCGTGATGTTCCCGCGGGGCCGCGCGAGGTCGTCGACGACGCCGAGCGCCACCGGATCGCCGCCCATCTCGAAGATGATCGGGACGGTCGCGGTGGCCGCCTTGGCGGCGAGCGCGACCGGCGCGCCGCCCGGCGCCGCCAGCACGGCGATTCGGTGCCGGAGCAGGTCCTCGGCGAGTTCCGGCAGCCGGTCGTACTGCCCCTCGGCCCAGCGGAATTCGAGCGCGACGTTCCGGCCCTCGTCGTATCCCGCCTCGGCCAGGCCCTCGCGGAAGGCGACGAGGCGGCTCGCATAGGCCTCGGGGGATTCGAGGCCGAGATAGCCGATGACCGGCACGGACGGATCGAGCGCCCGGGCCGGCCGCGTCGCGGCCACGAGGCCCCCGAGCCAGCCGAGCACCTCGCGCCGCCGCGGGACGAATGCCGGCCTTCGATCGAACGGTCTGTGCGACGGCATCGCGGAACACCCGAAGAGGCGCGATCGCGGAGGCGCAGTCTACCAGTTCTGCGTGTCACGGAACAGGCTTGGCGGCGGATCTCCTGCTGCCGGGCGCCGGCGCGGAAATCGCGCCGCGATTCCGGAGTGCGGTTGACTGGTATGTCGGCCTCTCCCGCCCTCATCCCGAGGGCGAAGGCGGGACGGAGTGTTGGATGAATACTGTCGCCGAGCCCCGTCGACGAAGCTCAGACCGGCAGCGCCGCCTCGGCCTTGACCTCCTCCATCACCGGATAGGTGCGCGTCTCGGCGACGCCCGGCAGCGTCAGCAGGATGTCGCCGAGGAAGCGCCGGTAGGCCGGCATGTCGAGGACCCGTGCCTTGACGAGATAGTCGAACCCGCCCGCCACCATGTGGCATTCGAGGATGTCGGGAACGCGCCGGACCGCCTCGGCGAAGCGGTCGAACACGTCCGGCGTCGTCTTGTCGAGCGAGACCTCGACGAAGATCAGGAGGCCGCGCTCCAGCTTGTGCGGATCGACCCGCGCCCCGAACCCGGTGACGTAGCCCTCGCGCAGGAGCCGCTTGAACCGCTCGCTGGTCGCGGTCGGCGACAGGCCGCACCGCTCCGCCAGCTCGACCGTCGCGATGCGCCCCTCCTGCTGGAGGATGCGGAGAATATGACGGTCCTTCGCGTCGAGCACCGGAAATCCCTTCGGAATGCCATCATTGCCGTGTTTTCCGCCATGATCCTGGATTTTTCCAGTCTTTTTGCGCGCCACCCTCCGGTCTAGCGTCAGGGCGAACCGGGATCCGCGTGCGTCGGCGCGGCCCGCGATCGCTGACCGTCACCGATGCGCGAGAGAGTGCCGTGGACCGCCCCGACGTTTTCGAGAGCTTCATCGCAGGGACGCGCAACCAAGCCCCGCTGCGGGAGGCGGTGACCGCCGCCTATCGCCGTCCCGAGGGCGAATGCGTGCGCGCCCTCCTGCCCCTCGCCGCCCTGCCGGAGGCGCAGGCACGGGCGGTCGCCGGCACGGCGGAGCGGCTGGTGCGGGCGCTGCGGGACAAGCAGCGCTCCGGCGGCGTGGAGGGCCTGATCCACGAATACGCCCTCTCCAGCCAGGAGGGCGTGGCGCTGATGTGCCTCGCCGAGGCGCTGCTGCGCATCCCCGACGACGCCACCCGCGACGCCCTGATCCGCGACAAGATCGCGAACGGCGACTGGAAGAGCCATGTCGGCCAGTCCCCGTCCCTGTTCGTCAACGCGGCGACCTGGGGCCTCGTCGTCACCGGCAAGCTCACCGCCACCACGAGCGAATCGAGCCTGTCGGCCTCCCTCGCCCGCCTCATCGCCCGGGGCGGCGAGCCCCTGATCCGCCGGGGCACCGATCTCGCCATGCGGATGATGGGCGAGCAGTTCGTCACCGGCCAGACCATCGCCGAGGCGCTGGCGAACAGCCGGCGGATGGAGGCCAAGGGGTTCCGCTACTCCTACGACATGCTCGGCGAGGCGGCGACGACGGCGGCGGATGCCGCCCGCTACCTCGCCGATTACGAGGGCGCGATCCACGCCATCGGCCGGGCGGCGCAGGGGCGCGGCATCTACGAGGGGCCGGGGATCTCCATCAAGCTGTCCGCCCTGCACCCGCGCTACAGCCGCGCCAAGATCGGGCGCGTGATGAGCGAGCTGCTGCCCCGGGTGAAGGGCCTCGCCCGGCTCGCGAAGGGCTACGACATCGGCCTGAACATCGACGCCGAGGAGGCCGACCGGCTGGAGATCTCCCTCGATCTCCTGGAGGCCCTGGCCCTCGACCCGGACCTGTCGGGCTGGAACGGCATCGGCTTCGTGATCCAGGCCTACGGCAAGCGCTGCCCGTTCGTGATCGACTGGCTCGTCGACCTCGCGCGCCGGGCGAACCGGCGGATCATGGTGCGGCTGGTCAAGGGCGCCTACTGGGATTCCGAGATCAAGCGGGCCCAGACCGACGGCCTGGAGGATTTCCCGGTCTTCACCCGCAAGGTCCACACGGACGTGTCCTACCTCGCCTGCGCGCGCAAGCTCCTGGCGGCGCCGGATGCGGTCTTCCCGCAATTCGCGACCCACAACGCGCAGACGCTCGCCGCGATCATGACGATGGCGGGCCCGAACTTCTATCGCGGCCAGTACGAGTTCCAGTGCCTGCACGGCATGGGCGAGCCGCTCTACGAGGAGGTGGTGGGCCCGGACAAGCTGAACCGGCCCTGCCGGATCTACGCGCCGGTCGGCACCCACGAGACGCTGCTCGCCTATCTCGTGCGCAGGCTCCTGGAGAACGGGGCCAATTCCTCGTTCGTCAACCGCATCGCCGACGCGGCGGTGCCGGTGGCCGACCTGATCGCCGATCCGGTCGCCCTCGTGCGCGCCACGAACCCCGCGGGCGAGCCCCACGAGCGGATCGCGCTGCCGCGCCGCCTCCTCGGCCCGGAGCGGGAGAACTCCGCCGGCCTCGACCTGTCGAACGAGGAGCGGCTCGCCGCCCTGGCGGGCGACCTGCGGCGGAGCGCCGCGCAGGAGTGGCAGGCCCTGCCGGCGCGGGCCGCGGCCTCGGCGCCCCTGAGCGAGATCCGCAACCCCGCCGACCGCCGCGACGTCGTCGGCCGCTGGCGGGAGGCGAGCGAGGCCGAGATCGCCGGGGCCCTCGATGCCGCGGCGCGGGCCGCGGCCGGGTGGGCGGGCATGCCGGCCGGCGAGCGCGCGGCCGCGCTCCGCCGCGCGGCGGAGCTGATGGAAGCGCGCATGGGCGTCCTGATCGGCCTCATCGTGCGGGAGGCCGGCAAGTCCGTCCCGAACGCGGTGGCGGAGGTCCGCGAGGCGGTCGATTTCCTGCGCTACTACGCGGCCGAGGTCGTGCGAATCGCGGGATCCGACCGGCTCCCGGCCCTGGGTCCGGTCGTCTGCATCTCGCCCTGGAACTTCCCGCTGGCGATCTTCACCGGGCAGGTCGCCGCGGCGCTGGCGGCCGGCAACGCGGTCCTCGCCAAGCCCGCGGAGGAGACGCCGCTGATCGCCGCCGAGGCGGTGCGCCTCCTGCACGAGGCCGGCATCCCCGGCGACGTCCTGCAGCTCGTGCCCGGGGCGGGCGCTGTCGGTGCCGCCCTGGTGGCGGATCCCCGCGTGATGGGCGTGATGTTCACGGGCTCGACCGCGGTCGCCCGGCTGATCCAGCGCCAGCTCGCCGACCGGCTGACCGCCTCGGGCCAGCCGGTCCCCTTCATCGCCGAGACCGGCGGGCAGAACGCCCTCGTGGTGGATTCCTCCGCCCTGGCCGAGCAGGTGGTGGGGGACGTGATCGCCTCGGCCTTCGACAGCGCCGGCCAGCGCTGCTCGGCCCTGCGCATCCTCTGCCTGCAGGAGGAGGTCGCCGACCGCATCCTGACGATGCTGCGCGGGGCGATGGACGAACTCTCGGTCGGCAATCCCGGCGACCTGTCGGTCGATGTCGGGCCCGTCATCACCGCCGAGGCCAGGGACGGGATCGAGCGCCACGTCGCCGCGATGGAGGCCCGCGGCCACCGGGTCGTCCGGCTGCCGCTCGGACCGGAGACGGCGCACGGGACCTTCGTCGCGCCGACGATCATCGAGATCGGGCGGATCGCCGATGTCGAGCAGGAGGTGTTCGGCCCCGTCCTCCACGTCCTGCGCTTCCCGCGCGCCGGCCTCGACCGGCTGATCGACGACATCAACGCGACCGGCTACGGGCTGACCTTCGGGCTCCACACCCGGATCGACGAGACCATCTCCCGCGTCGTCAACCGGGTCGAGGCCGGCAACGTCTACGTCAACCGCAACATCATCGGGGCGGTGGTCGGGGTCCAGCCCTTCGGCGGCTCGGGGCTCTCGGGCACGGGTCCGAAGGCCGGCGGCCCGCTCTATCTCGGCCGCCTGATGCGCATCCCGCCGCAGACGGCCCTGCCCGGCCTCGATGCGGCGCCCACCGCCCTGGCGGTGGCGCGGACCTATGCCGACTGGCTGCGCGCGCGGGGCTTCGGCGAGCCGGCGGAGCGGATCGTCGGGCAGGTCTCGCGTTCGTCGCTGGGCGCCCGCATCGCGTTGCCCGGGCCGGTGGGGGAGCGGAACGTCTACGCCCTCCGGCCCCGGGGGCGCGTGGCCGCCCTGGCCGAGACGGCGGAGGGCCTGCTGGTTCAGGTGGGGGCGATCCTGGCGACCGGGAACGTCGCCGTCCTCGACGCGGGCAGCCCGGTGCGCGCGGTGCTCGACGGCCTGCCCAAGGAGGTGCGTCCGCGCGTCGAGATCGTGCCCGACTGGCGGGCGGCGCCGGACCTGCGGGCGGTGCTGTTCGAGGGTGAGCGCGACGGCCTGCTCCGGATCACCCGGGCGGTCGCGGCGCGGGAGGGCCCCATCGTGCCCGTCCAGGCCACCACCGCGGCTGCCCGCGAGAGCGGCGACGACTACGACCTCAACAGGCTCCTGGAGGAGTGCTCGATCTCGACCAACACGGCGGCCGCCGGCGGGAATGCGAGCCTGATGTCGATCGGCTGACCGCCCCGGCACCCGCCGCCGCAGGGCGGCGGGTTCTCGTACGGTTTCCGCATCGCGACGCGACTGCGCAGCCATCGCCGAGCGATCATCCGGAAACCGTATCACGAGCCCGCGCGGCGCCGAGCGAGGCCGGTTTCCGCATCGCGAAGCGATCATCCGGAAACCGTATGACTTGGGATCATTCTGCGATGCAGCAACAGAAGGCTGAGAAGGGCGCAGAATGCAAAGATCGAGATCGCGAAGGCCAGCCATAGAACCGAGTGCGGACCGGCGGAGGTCATGAGGGCGGCGAAGACCGGCGGTGCGACGGCGAACGAGAGATTGAGCGGCACCGCAAGCCGTGCCGAGGCGCGGGCATAAGCTCCGGCGGGAAAAACCTCCAGCGGCAGCGTGGCGCGCGTGACGGCGGTGACGCCGTTGGCGACACCGTACAGCGTCGCGAACAGCATCGCGCCGACGAAGGTGTCGGTCAGCAGAAGAACGATGAAGCTCAGCGGAAACAGGGCCGAGGCCGCCAGCCCTGGGACGAAGCCCGACCAGCGCCGGCTCCCGACCAGGTCGACCATGCGTCCTGCCCATTGAGCGATGCCAATGAAGGCCGCGGCCGTCAGGGCACTGGCGTGGTCGAGGCCCGCCGTCTCGAACAGGATGATGATGGTCAGGGCGAAGCCCCAGGTGAAGAACCCGTTCGCGGCGAAGCTCATGGCAAGCAGCGCGAAGCGTGGCCGGTCGATGAGAACAGGCTCGGCTGTCGTCGTCGCGGTGGCTTTTTCAGCCGCCCGGCGGGCGAGCGTCGCCCAGTGAAGCGGCATGCAGACGAGCAGCATCAGGACGGCATAGATCAGTGTCGTTGTGCGCCAGCCCCAGCGGGCTTGCAGGAGGCCCGTCAGCGGCCAGACGATGGTCGACGTCAGCCCGCCGGCGAGAACCAACACGCCGAGCGCCTGGCGCGCCTTGCCGCCGGCGATCTCGGTCACCGCGATCTGCGCGGGTGTCGTCAGCATGCCGGCACCGGCGAGGCCGAGGATGGTCCACGACAGGAGATAGGACGCCATGCCATCGGCCACGCTCATCGCCAGAAGGCCGGCTCCGCCCAGGACCGATCCCACCACCATGACCGGGCGCGTCCCGTGGCGCTCGAAGATGATGCTCATCGGCCAGGACACCATGGCCATGACGACGAGCATCACCGTCGGTCCTGCCATGACCATGGGCAGGGCCAAGTTCAGCTCGCCGGCGACGGCAGGTCCGATGACCGCGGGCAGCCAGAACGTGGCGCCCCAGCCGATGATCTGCGTCACCGACAGAGCGGCGACCGCACGGATTGTCGGCGAGTGGAACGGCATTCGGGGATCGACGGACGCAGGAGTGTGGAGGAGCCCGATTCAGTCGTGCCGCGGGAGGCCGCTTTCCATCCCGAGCCGACCTTCGCACGCGGTCAAGCCGATGGGATTCCGATTTTGGGCCGACGTGGCAGGGCCAGCATAGCCGGTCTCGATGCCGCCGTCGCGCGCAACCAGGGCCGGGTTCGCAGGGCGATCGCCCTCCGCCGCGCCCGGACCCGGCTTGACACCGCCCGGCGCGCCCGTCACACCCCCGCATTCCCAGGGGAGCCTCGCGAGGAGGCTGAGATACCACCCGCCCGGATCCGGTCCGGGCAACGTGGTGACCCGATGAACCTGATCCGGATCATGCCGGCGTAGGGATGCGGGACTGGTGGCCTCCCGGAGCCGCGAATCCGTCCTCCGCGCATGGTGCCCATCGGGATCGGCCGCCCGCCTGCCCCGGCGAGGCGGACGCGAGAGGTGGCTGACATGGCGCAAGCCGAGATGGCGCAAGCCGAGATCATCGACGCCCTGATGGCCTTCCTCGGGCAGCCCGGCGCGAGCGAGGCCGAGTTCGAGGCGATGGCGCTGCGGCTCTTCGGCTACCAGTTCCGCCACAACGAGCCCTACCGGCGCTTCGCCCTCCGGCGCGGCCGCACGCCGCTCACGGTGCGGCGCTGGCGCGACATCCCGCCGGTCCCGATCAAGGCCTTCAAGGACCTGACGCTGAGCTGCTGCCCGCCGGAGGCGGCCGAGCGCGTCTTCATGACGAGCGGCACGACCCAGGCCGGCCGCGGCCGCAGCTACCACCCGACCCTGGCCGTCTGGGACCGCTCGATGCTGGACACCTTCCGGCGGCGCGTCATGCGCGGGCGCGGGCGGATCCGCATGGGCATCCTGTTCCCCGACGAGGCGGCGCTCCCGAACTCGTCGCTGGCCCGCTACCTGACCCTGGCCCGGCGGGAGTTCGGCACGCCGGAGAGCGCGGTCCTCGTCGGCGCGGCGGGGCTCGACCGCGACGCCCTCCTCGCCGCGCTGGCCCGGGCCGAGGCGGAGGCCGAGCCCTACGCCCTGCTCGGCGCGAGCTACGCCTTCGTGCCCGTGCTCGACGCGCTCGCGGCGCGCGGCCGCCGCTTCGCCCTGCCGGAGGGCAGCTTCATCCTCGATACCGGCGGCTTCAAGGGGCAGTCGCGCGAACTCGATCCGGACGAGTTCTACGACGCGCTGTCGGCGGGGTTCGGCGTGCCCCGCGCCGCCTGCCTCAACATGTACGGCATGACGGAACTCAGCACGCAGTTCTACGACGACGGCAACGCGACCTGCCCCTCGCTCAAATCCGGTCCGCACTGGATCCGCAGCCGCGTGGTCGATCCCCTCACCGGGGCGGACCTGCCGGAGGGCGAGCGGGGCGTCCTCGTCCATCACGACCTCGCCCATTTCAACGCCGTCTCGGCGATCCTGACCGAGGATGCGGGGGAGATCGCGCCGGGGGGCTTCCGCCTGCTCGGCCGGGTCGACGGCGAGGCCTCGAAAGGCTGCTCGTTGGCCGTGGCCGAGTTCCTCGCGGCGGCGCAGGGCTAGAGGCGTGGCCGAGTTCGCCGGCTACCTGCCGGGCTTCGCCAGGGACGAGATCGGCTGGCGCCCCACCCGCTTCGCGGCCTGGGGCGAGAGCGTCGAAGTCGCGCTGCCGGAATTGAGCGACGCGCAGGCGCGGGCACTCTGCGACCGGATCCGCACGCGGGCGCGGGCCTCGCTCAAGCGGATGGAGGTCGCCCGCATCGTGGCGGCCATCGACCGGGCGACCGCCTGCCTGCTCGACCGGCAGCACCCGCTGCGCCGCAAGGCCGAGGCGCTCCTGCCCGTCGTCACCGGCTACGACCGCGAGACGGTCCGCCTCGGCCTCACCAGCCTCCTCAAGACCTTCCGGCGGCCGCAGCTCCTGCGCTTCCTCGCCGAGGATTTCGCCAATCCCGGAATGCTCGACGGCTTCCAGCCGGCGGCCAAGGGCGGCTTCGTCCGGGCCCACGGGCCGGACCTGCTGCTGCATGTCTGGGCCGGCAACGTGCCCGCCCTGTCGCTCTGGAGCCTCGTCTGCGGGCTCCTCGTCAAGGCCGGCACGGTCGGCAAGCTTCCCTCGGCCGAGCCGCTGACGGCCGGGTGGTTCGCGGGCCTGATCGCCGAGAGCGATCCCGACCTCGCCGAGTGCCTCGCCGCGGTGTGGTGGAAGGGCGGGTCGGAGGGCTGCGAGGCCGCCTTCCTGCGCGAGGCCGACACGGTCCTCGCCTATGGCGGCAACCCGACCCTCGCCGCCCTGCGGGCGAAGCTGCCGGTCACCACCCGCTTCCTGCCCTACGGCCACCGGATCGGCTTCGGCATCGTCGCCCGGGAGGCCCTGGACAGCCGCCGCGCCGTCGCGCTCGCCCGGCTCGCCGCCCACGACATCGCGCGCTACGAGCAGCAGGGCTGCTACTCGCCGCAGATGCTGTTCGTCGAGCGCGGCGGCCCGGTCACGCCGGGCGAGTTCGCCCGCCACCTCGCCCACGAACTCGCCGCGCTGGCGAGCCGCCATCCGCGGCGCTCGCTCTCCCCCGCCGAGGCCGCCGCCGTCGCCGCGTGGCGGGGCGCGCAGGAGATGCGCTCCCTCGGCGGGACGGCCGAGATCCTCGGCGATCCGGCCGATCCCTGGAGCGTCGTCCATGCCGGGGCGGCCGAGGCGCTGAGCCCCACGGGCCTCAACCGCACGATCACGCTCGTCCCCGTCGACAGCCTCGATGCGATCCCGGCGCTCGTCGCGCCCCATCGCGTCTTCCTGCAGACCGCCGGGATCGCGGCCTCGCCGGACAACCTCTTCCGGCTCGCCGCCCGCCTCGGCGAGGTCGGCGTCACCCGGATCACGGCGCTCGGCCGGATGACCGCGCCCGAGGCCGGCTGGCACCATGACGGCCGTTTCAGCCTGCTCGATCTCGTCACCCTGACCGAGATCGAGCAGGGCGCCGAGGCCGCGGCGGAAGGGTTCGCGCCCTATGTCGACTGACCCGTCCGGCTTCGTCACCCTGGCGCGGGTGCGCTACCGCTACGATCCGGCGGCGCCCGCGATCGTCGATGGGGTCGACTGGACGATCCCGCGCGGGGCGATCCACTGCCTCCTCGGCCGCAGCGGCTGCGGCAAGACCACGCTGCTCAAGCTCGCCGCCGGGCTTTTGCTCCCGAGCGAGGGCGAGGTCCGCCTCGGCGGCGAGGTGCTGCGCGGCCCGGCCGCGCGCGCCGGCTTCGTGTTCCAGGCGCCGACCCTGCTCGACTGGCTGAGCGCCCTCGACAACGTGCTGCTGCCGCTCTCCCTGAAGCGCCGCCCGAGCCGGACCGACCGCGCCGCCGCCCGCGATCTCCTCGGCCTGATGGGGCTTGCCGATTGCGCGGACCGCCGGCCGGCCGCCCTGTCCGGCGGGCAGCAGAGCCGCGTCGCGGTCGCCCGGGCGCTGATCGGCGAGCCGGACCTGCTGCTCCTCGACGAGCCCTTCGCGGCCCTCGACGCGCTCACCCGCGAGGACCTGCAGGACGACCTGCTGCGGCTCTGCTCCTTGCGCGGGACCGCGGCCCTGTTCGTCACCCACGACATCGCCGAGGCGGTCTATCTCGGCGACCGGGTCGCCGTGATGGCGGCGGGCCGCCTCATCCACGCGGCGCCCATCGCCCTGCCCCGCCCCCGGCCGCGCTCCATCCGCTACGACCCCGCCTTCGGAGCGGCCTGCCGGGCCCTGCGCGACGCCATGGATGGCCGGGCCGCGCCCGAGGGACGGGCCGCATGAGGCCGCGGCTGATCTCCGGCCTCCTCTTCCTCGCCCTCCTCGCCGGCTGGGAGGCGTGGTGCCGGGCGGCCCGGGTACCGGCGCTGATCCTGCCGCCGCCCTCCGCCGTCGCCGCGACGCTGTGGGGGGAGATCGCGAGCGGCCGGCTCTGGCCCCACCTCGCCGTCACGATGACCGAGATGGGGCTCGGCCTTATCATCGGCGCGGCGGTCGGGCTCGGCGCGGGCATCCTGCTCGCGGAGATCCCCTGGCTGAACCGGGTGCTGCGCCCCTACGTGCTGGCGAGCCAGCTCGTGCCCAAGCTCGCCCTCGGCCCGCTGCTGATCATCTGGTTCGGCTTCGGGCTGACGCCGACCGTCGTGATCACGGCGCTGATCTGCTTCTTCCCGCTGCTCGAAAACACCCTGACCGGCCTCGGCGAGGTCGAGCCGGCCCGGCGCGACCTGTTCCGCATGCTGGGGGCGAGCCGCCTCCAGACCCTGCTGCGCCTCAAGCTGCCCTCGGCCCTGCCCGTCATCATGGCGGGTTTGCGCGTCGCGATCGTGCTCGCCCTCGTCGGCGCGGTGGTCGGCGAGTTCGTCGGCGGGCGGATCGGGCTCGGCGCCTCGATCATCGCCGCCCAGAGCGTGATGGATTCGAGCCTGATCTTCGCGCTCTTCGCCGTGATCACGCTCCTCGGCATGATCGTCTACGAAGCCGTGCGCGGACTGGAGCGGCTCGTCCTGCGGCGCTACTCGAAAGGCTAGACCATGGCTCCCCGGCACCGCCCACCGCTCCCGGCCTTGTTCCTTGCGCTGTCGTTCCTGGTTCTGCCCTGGCTGGCGAGCCGTCCGGCCGCCGCCCAGGACCCCGTCAGGCCTCCCGACAGGGTCACGGTGGCCGGCTGGAGCCAGCCAATCAGCGAGATCACCAATCTCCTGGCGGAGCCGGATCACGGGCTGTTCAAGGCGAGGGGGATCGCCCTCGACTACGTGCCGGGGACGGGGGGCGGCTCGGCGATCCAGACCCTGCTCGCGGGGCAGGCCGACATCGCCTTCACCGATCCGGCCTCGTTCTACCTCGCCCTCGACAGGGGCGAGAAGCTGGTCGCGATCTACAACATCTACCCGCAGAACGTGTTCAACGTCGTGGCGCCGAAGGGCCGCGGCATCCGCACCGCCGCCGATCTCAAGGGCAAGCGGGTCGGCGTCTACAGCCTGTCGAGCGGCACGCGCCAGAACCTGGCGCTGCTGCTGCACCAGGTCGGCCTGCGCGAGACGGACCTGACGATCGAGGTCACCGGCCTCCTGAACTTCGCGCCGCTGATCCAGGGCCAGGTCGACGCCACCGCGGCGACCGATACGGGCCTCCTCGTCGGCCGGGCCAGGGGGCTCGGCGAGGTCGAGGTGATCGAGGTCCGCGACCATCTCAACCTGCCGAGCGACATCTTCGTGGTCACGCAGGCCGCCTACGAGGCGAGGAAGCCGCTCCTGAAGCGCTTCCTCGCCGCCTATCGCGACTCGGCCGCCTGGATGATCGCGAACCCGGCCGAGGCGGCCCGCCTCGCCGTGACGCGGGCGATCAACGGGCGCGACGAGGCGGTCAACCTCGCGGTCATCCGGCTACGCAACCGCTCCAGCGTCTCGCCGACGACGGAGCGTGACGGCCTCGGGCAGTTCGACCCCGACGTGATGCAGAAGGGGGCGGACACCTTCCTGAGCCTCGGGCTGATCCGCCGCCCCCTCGACATGGGGCAGGTGGTCCGGACCGACCTGATCCCGCCCAAGGAAGGCACCCCCGCGGACGGCACCCCCAAGGACGGCACTCCATGAGATTCCGCGACCGGGCCATCCTCGTCACCGGCGCCAGCCGCGGCATCGGCGCGGCCATCGCCACCGCCTTCGCAGCCGAGGGCGGCACCGTGATCGTCAATTACCGCGAGAACGCCGCCGCCGCGGCCGCGGTGGCGGAGGCGTGCCACGCCCGCGGCGGCGCGGCGCTCGCCATCGCGGCGGACGTGACCGCCCCCGCGGCGGTGGCGGCGATGGCGGAGCGGATCGGGCAGGAGGTCGGACGGCTCGACGCCGTCGTCAACAACGCCTTCGCGCCCTACCGCTTCGATCCCGACCGGCGCGCCCGCTTCCCGCAGACGCCGTGGTCCGCCTACCAGCAGCAGTTCGAGGGCGCGGTGAAGGCGGCCTACACGGTGGTTCAGGCGCACCTGCCGCTGCTCACGCGGCGCAGCGGCGCGAGCATCGTCAATCTCGCGAGCGATCTCGTCACGCGGCCGAGCATTCCCTATCACGACTACACCACCGCGAAGTCGGCCCTCGTCGGGTTCAGCCGCAATCTCGCGGCGGAACTCGGTCCGCTCGGCATCCGGGTCAACTGCGTCGCCCCCGGCCTCGTCCATCCGACGGAAAGCAGCCTCTCGACCAAGGAGGAGGTGCGCGAGATGCTCGTCGCGCAGACGCCGCTGCGGCGCCTCGCGACGCCCGACGACGTGGCCGGCCCAGTGCTCTTCCTCGCCAGCGACTGGAGCCGCTTCGTCACCGGCCAAGTGCTGCACGTCGATGGCGGGCTTGTGATGACCTGATACGGTTTCCGGAAGATCACTTTCGGAAACCGTATCACGAGCCCGCGCGGCGCCTGAGCGAGGCCGGTTTCCGCATCGCGAAGCGATCATCCGGAAACCGTATGAGAGCCGGCTTGATCGATCCTGCGGTCTCTCCCACCCTCGCACCTCAAGGTGAGATTGCGGGTGGTGTACCAATCCTCAGCCGATCGTGAGGATCGAGCCGAACAGGCTCCGGACCGGACTGCATCAGGCAAGTCCGGCTCGGCGCCTGTTCCTGCATCGGTGTCGCCGGACCGGTCGATCAGGCCTTCACGCCGCCATCGACCGGGAGACCCGGCGATGAAGGGGCTTAGGCGACGAGCCGGGCGATCTGCTCGCCCGCGTCGCGGAAGGCCTGCTCGACCATCTCGGGACCGCGCCCCATGCCTTCGGCATAGACGAAGCGCACGTCCGTGATGCCGAGGAATCCGAACATGAACTTGAGGTACTGCGCCGGCGTATCGGTCGGCGTGTCGCGGTAGAACCCGCCGCGGGTCAGCGCGACGTAGACCGTCTTGCCCTCGACCAGGCCGACCGGTCCGGTCTCGGTGTAGCGGAAGGTCGCGCCCGGCCGGGTGACCGCGTCGATCCAGTTCTTGAGCTGTGCCGGGATGTTGAAGTTGTACATCGGCGCGCCGACGACGATGACGTCCGCGGCGAGGAGCTGGGCGACGAGGCCGTCGTCCTGGGCGGCCCGGGCGGCCTGCTCCGGGCTGCGCGCGTCGGGCGGGGTGAAGCGGGCTTCCACCGCCACCTCGTCGAGCGGCGCGACCGGATGCGTGGCGAGGTTCAGCACCTCGACCTGCGCGGCGGGATGCGCCGTTCCGAGCTGCGCCACGATGGAATCGGCCAGCCTGGTGGAGGCGGACGCGCTGGCGCGCGCGCTGGAATTGATCTGAAGGATCTTCATGGTGATTGTCCTGCGGTGAAGGCGGGCCGCGCCGAGGCAGGCGTGCGGCCTCGATCCGCGCGGAGGATCCGCGCGATCGGCTGGGAGGGTCGGGAGGCGTGGCGCGCGACGGCCGCCTCAGTCCGGCCCGAGGGTGGCGAGCAATGGGGGCAGGCCGCGGAACACCGCGTCGGCGCGCAGGGGGCTGCGCTCCTCCCCCTCTCCGACGCTGCCGGGCGCGGCCCGGAGCGCGGCGAGCGCTGGGGCGGCGCCGTAGCGCCACCCGCAGAGGGGATCGAAGAGGTACGTCACGTGGGACATGGAGGCTCGCTGCGCCGGATGTCGGCCCGACGTCGTGTCAGCCTGACGATAAGCGTCTCGCGATGGTTGGAAAATCCGACGGATCCGGACAGACTGTGCGCCGCAGGCTGACAATCGGCAGGACTACTCCTTGGACGTGAATCTGAATCGCCTCGCCTATTTCGCGGCGGTCGTGGACGCCGGCTCGTTCACCCGCGCGGCGGAGCGGCTGGGCGTCACCAAGACCGTGGTCAGCCAGCAGGTCGCGCGGCTGGAGGCGGAGACCGGATCGGCCCTGCTGATTCGCACCACGCGGCGCGTCCAGCCGACGGAGGCCGGCCACGCGCTCCATGCCCGCTGCACGCTGATCCTGCGGGAGGCGGAGGCCGCCTTCGGCGAGCTCTCCCAATCGAGCAGCGAGCCGCGCGGGCTCCTGCGGATCACCGCGCCGAACGATTTCGGCGCCGAGGTCATCGCGCCGCTCGCGGCCGCCTTCACGGCCCGCTATCCGGCCTGCCGGGTGGAGTTGATCGTCGCCGACGCCAAGCTCGACCTGATCGAGAACCAGGTCGACCTGTCGATCCGCGTCGGCTGGCTCGACGATTCGAGCGCCCTGGCGCGCAAGATCGGATCGTTCCGGCAACTGCCGGTCGCGGCGGCCCCCCTGGCCGGGCGCTTGGCGGCCGCGCGTCCGGACGACCTGTCGTCATGGCCGTTCGTGGCCAACACGGCCCTGCGGGAATCCTCCTCCCTGCACTTCACGCGCGGCGAGGGGGAGACGGTCGCGGTGAGCGCGACGCCGACGATCAGCGCCAACACGACCCCGGCCGCCCTGGCCGCGGCCCGCGCGGGCGGCGGGTTCTGCGTCCTGCCCGACTTCCTGATCGCGGGCGATCTCGCCGCCGGCCGGCTCGTCCATCTCCTGCCCGACTGGAGCCTCCCGCGCGGCGGGGTCTACATCGTCTATCCCGCCGGCCGCTTTCGTCCGCGCAAGGTCACGGCCTTCGTCGACATGCTCCACCACAAGACCAAGGGGAAATGCCCGGGCGCGTGAGCGGGTCGCCGGCGGCTGACGGCGGCGTCAGGCGTGTTCCAGCGTCAGGTGGCGCGCGCGCACGTCCTCCGCGGCGGCCAGGGCGGCGGCGTCCCCGGTCCAGACGATGCGGCCGGAATCGAGGATGGCGAGGCGGTCGGCGACGGCGGTGCAGACGGCGAGGCTCTGCTCCACCAGGAGGATCGACAGCCCGGTCGCCTTCAGCCCCCGCAGGATCTCCACCAGCTGATCGACGATCACCGGCGCGAGCCCCTCGGTCGGCTCGTCGAGGAGGAGCAGCGTCGGTCCGGTGACCAGCGCCCGGCCGATCGCCAGCATCTGCTGCTCGCCCCCCGAGAGCTTGCCCCCCGCGGTCCGGCGGCGGGCGGCGAGGGACGGAAACAGCGTCCAGATCCGCTCGACCGGCCAGGGCGAGCCGCGCCGCGCCGCGAGGGTGAGGTTCTCCTCGACGGTGAGCGTGCCGAAGATGCCCCGGTGCTCCGGCACCAGCGACAGGCCCCGGCGGGCGATGGCGTGGGAGGGCAGGCCCAGGATCGGCGCGCCGGCGAGCCGCACCTCGCCCTCCGCCCGTCCGAGGATGCCCGCGACGGCGCGCATGGTGGTGGTCTTGCCGACGCCGTTGCGGCCGAGCAGGGCGACGAGTTCCCCGTCGCCGACCGTGAGGTCGATGCCCTGCAGGATGTGGCTCTTGCCGTACCAGCCCTGGAGCCGCGTCACGGCGAGCATCGGGACGGCGCTCATGCGGTGCTCCCGAGATAGGCGGCGCGCACCTCCGGATGGAGGCGGATCCCGGCCGGGCCGTCCTCGGCGATCTTGCGGCCGCGGGCCATCACGGTGACCCGGTCGGAGATGTCGAGCACCACGCTCATGTTGTGCTCGATGAGCAGCACCGCCATGCGCTCGCGCAAGGAGACGATCAGCTCCTTGGTGCGGTGGACGTCGTCGATGCCCATGCCGGCGAGCGGTTCGTCGAGGAAGATCAGCTTGGGCCGTCCGGCGAGCGCCATGCCGATCTCCAGCGAGCGCTGGGCGCCGTGGGAGAGGCCGCCGGCCCGCTCCTCGGCGCGGTCGGCGAGGCCGATCCGCGCGAGCAGGCCCTCGACCTCCGCGCGGATGTCGGCGCGCCGGCCCGGGCTGCGCCAGAACACCCAGCCCTCGCGCGCCTCGCGGGCCTGCACCGCGAGGCGCAGGTTCTCGGCGACGGTGAGCCCCGCGAACAGGGCCGTCACCTGGAAGGAGCGGCTCATGCCGTAATGGATGCGCCGGTGGACCGGCGCGCGCGTCACGGTGTGGCCGTCGAACACGATGCGCCCGCCGCTCGGGCGGCGCACGCCGGTGAGGGCGTTGAACAGGGTGGTCTTGCCGGCGCCGTTCGGGCCGATCAGCGCGTGGATCGTGCCCGGCTGCACCGACAGGGAGAAGCCCGACAGGGCCTGGAAGTCGCCGAAGCGGACGTCGATCGCCTCGGCGACCAGGATCGGCTCAGCCACGGGCGGCCTCCCGGTCGCGCAGGGCCGCGAGGCGCTGCCCGAGGCTCCACAGGCCGCCCGGCAGGAACAGGACGAGGCCGATGAGCAGGAGCGCGATCAGCGCCATCCAGCGCGGCCAGATCTCCGAGAGCGCCTCCGCGGCGATCATGTAGAAGGCCGCGCCCGCGAGCGCCCCGCCCGGGGAGCCGACGCCCCCGATCAGCGCCATCACGAGAAGCCGCTGGCTCATCTCAAGGTCGCTGTCGCTCGGGGGCACGAAGCCGAGGAAGACGACGTGGAGGGCGCCCGCGAGCCCCGCGATCCCCCCGGCGAGCGCCACCGCCGCGGTCTTGTAGCGGGCGACCGGATAGCCGAGCACCGCGCAGCGCGGCTCGTTCTCGCGGATGGCCGCGAGCACGCTCCCGAACGGGGAGGCGATCAGGCGCTGGACCAGGAGGAAGACGACGAGGAAGGCCCCCGCGGCGAGGCCGTAGAGGGAGAGCGGCCCCTCGATCGGCAGGCCGAGCAGGCTGAACTGGCGCGGCAGGCCGGAGAGCCCGTTCTCGCCGCCGGTGATGTCCTTGAAGGCCAGGGTCGCGAAATGCCCCATCTGCGCGAAGGCCAGGGTGAGCATCACGAAGTAGACGCCGTGGCGCCGCACGATCACGCTGCCGAGAAGCCCGGCGAGCCCGGCCCCCGCGAGCGTCGCGAGGGCGAGGGAGGGCACCAGCCCGAACCCGGCGTCGCGCAGGAGCAGACCGCCCACATAGGCGCCGAGCCCCAGATAGAGGCCCTGGCCGAAGGACAGGAGGCCGACCGAGCCGAGGAGCAGCGTCACCGACAGGGTGCCGGTGGCGAAGATCGCGATCTGCGCCGCGAGCGTCACCGGCACCACGAAGGGCAGCAGGAGAAGCCCGGCGAGGACGACGGCGCTCGCGAGATCGGGGAAGCGGGGCAGGCTGCGCATCAGATGCGTCCGAGCAGGCCGGTCGGCCGCAGGAGGATGACGAGCGCCATGGCGGCGTAGATCATGAGCTGCGCCCCCTCCGGCCAGAGCGTGCTCATCAGCGACTGGATGAGGCCGATCAGCAGGCCGCCCACCAGCGCGCCCGAGAGCGTGCCGAGGCCGCCCACCACCACGACCACGAAGGCGATGCCGAGCGCCTCCGCGCTCATGAAGGGCTCGACGCCGCGCAAGGGCGCCGCGAGCACGCCCGCGAGGCCGGCGAGCGCCGCGCCGAGCGCGAAGGTCGCCATGAAGACCCGGTCGACGTTGATGCCGAGAAGCCCGACCATCTCGGCGCTCTCCGAGCCGGCCCGCAGGATCGAGCCGAGCCGGGTGCGCTCGATGGCGACCCAGAGCACCAGGGCGACGAGGATCGCCGCGCCCACCACCGCGAGGCGGTAGGCCGGATAGACGTAGGGCCCGAGGAACACGATGCCGCTCAGCGCCGGGGGCACCGGCACGTTGTGGCCGAGCGGCGAGAACAGCAGGATGACCCCCTCCTGGATGATCAGCGCCACCGCGAAGGTGATGAGGATCTGGGATTCGTGCGGCAGCGCGTAGGTGTGCCGCAGAAGGGTCCGCTCCACGACGAGGGCGAGGCCGGCGACGAGGACCGGGCCGATCAGCAGCGCCCACCAGAAGGTGCCGGTCCAGAGCACGACCGCGTAGGCGATGTACGCGGCCGCGAGGTAGAAGGCGCCGTGGGCGAAGTTCACGAAGCGCAGCAGGCCGAAGATCAGCGTCAGGCCGACCGACAGCAGGAAGTAGATCATGCCGATGCCGGTCCCGTTCAGGACCTGGAACAGGAGCAGCTGGGCCGACATGCCGGAATGCGTCTCGCCGTCTTGAGAGGATGCGGTCAGAGCGAGGCGGCCATCTTGCAGCCGGTCTTCTCCGGCGGCAGGAAGGCCTTGGTCGCCGCGACGATGTCGATGAGGTCGTTCTTGTCCTTCATGGCGCTCTTGGGCTTGCCGAGCATCAGGTAGTAATCCTTGATGACCTGATGGTCCTCGGCCCGGATCGTCTCGGTCCCGGTCGGCCCCTCGTAGCTCAGCCCCTCCAGGGCCTTGATGATCGCCGGCACGTCGGTCGAGTTCGCCTTGGTGATGCCCTCGATCAGCACCTGGGAGACGGCGTAGCCGCAGGCATGCAGGTAGTTCGGCACGTCGCCGGTCTTCTTCTTGACGATCTCGGCCACGCGCCGGCCGCCCGGGGTATCGACCCCGTGCCAGAAATTGGCGCCGAAATACACGCCCTCGCAATTCTCGGGGCCGAGCGCCTGGAACTGGTCGAGCCCGGTCGACCACACCGCCAGGATCTTGGTGTTGCGCTTCATGCCGTAGCTGATCGCTTGGCGCACCACGTCGACGGTCTGGTTGCCGAAGTTGCAGATCGCCAGCACGTCCGGGTTCGCCGCCAGGGCGTTGGCGATGTAGCCGGAATATTCGCGGTCCGACAGCGAGTGGTAGCTGTTCCCGACGTGCTCGATGCCCTTCTCCTTGAAGACGTCCTTGCAGTTGGAGAGCAGGCTGTCGCCGAACACGTATTGGCCGGTGATGGTGTACCAGCGCTTCGCCTTGGGGAACTGCTCGATGAGCGGCCGCACGGTGGCGTTGACGGCGCTGTAGGAGGCGACGGGCCAGCGGAAGCTCGACTTGTTGCAATCCTTGCCGGTCGCCTCGTCCGCGCCGGCCTCGTTCACGTAGATGCCCTTGCGGTTGTAGACCTCCTTCTGCACGGCGAGCGCGATGGCCGAGTTGGTGCAGCCGATGACGTGCCGCACGCTCCGCTGGGTCATGGCGTCCTGCACCTTGCGCACCGCCTCGGCGGCGTCGCCCCGGTCGTCGAGCAGGAGGTAGTTCAGCTTGTTGCCGGCCGCCGTGCCGTACTGCTCGAAGGCCCATTTCGAGCCGTCGTTCAGCGACGCGCCGACATTGGCGAAGGTGCCGGACAGGGAATAGACGGCGGCCACGTCGAGGACGCTCTGGGCGTTGGCGCGGCGGATGATGCCGGGTGCGGCGAGCGAGAGGGGCGCCGCGGCCAAGCCGGTCAGGATCTGTCTGCGGTTCACCATCAGCCTTGCCCTCCTCCAGTCGAATCCGATGCCGCGCCGGCCCTGGCGGCCCGGTCGCGCTTGTCGAGCCACCAGCCCCAGGACGGCGGCCAGCGCCCGAAGCGGTCGTCCGCCCCGAGCGCGCGGGCGGCCCGCAGCGGCCAGTGCGGATCGTGCAGGGCCTCCCGGCCGATGGCCACGAGGTCGGCGCGGCCCGCGCGCACCACCTCGTCCGCGAAGGCCGGCGTCGTGATCAGGCCGACCGCCATGGTGGGAACGCCGCTCTCCGCCCGGATCCGCTCGGCGTAAGGCACTTGGTAGCCTTCGGGACGGCGGACCATCCGGGTCGTCGTGCGTTCGCCGAGGCCGCCCGAGGAGCAATCGACCACGTCCACCCCCGCTTGGCCGAGCCGGCGGGCGAGGGCGACGGAATCGTCGAGCGTCCAGCCGCCCGGCTGGTCGTCCACGCAGGAGAGCCGGACCATGAGCGGCTTGTCCGCGGGCCAGGCGGAGCGCACCGCCTCCACCACCTGCATCGGCAGGCGGATGCGGCCCTCGAAATCGCCGCCCCAGGCGTCGGTGCGGTGATTGGCGAGGGGCGAGAGGAAGCTGTGCAGCAGGTAGCCGTGCGCCGCATGGATGTTGAGGACCTGGAACCCCGCCGCGGCGGCGCGCCGGGCGGCGGCGGCGTAATCCTCCAGCAGGCGGGCGATGCCGTCCGCATCGAGCGCCTCCGGCACGTGCCAGCCCGGATTGGCGGGCAGCGCGCTCGCCGCCAGCGTCGTCCAGGGCCGGTCGCCCCCCGCATCGTTCAGGGGCGCATAGCCCTCCCAGGGGCGCGACACGCTCCCCTTGCGGCCGGCATGGATCAGCTGCGTGCCCGGCACGGCGCCGAAGCGCGCGATCTCCTCGACCACTTCCGCGAGCGGCGGCACCTGATCGTCCGACCACAGGCCGAGATCGTGGCGGGTCACCCGGCCCTCGGGCTGGACGGCGAGCGCTTCCGTGATGAGCAGGCCCGCGCCGCCGAGGGCGAGGCGGCCGTAATGCTGGCGGTGGAAGGCGGCCGGCCGGCCGTCATCCTCCGCCATGTATTGCTGCATCGGCGAGACCACGATCCGGTTCGGGAGCGTGACCCCGCGCAGCGTCAGCGGGGCGAAGAGATGCGGCTGTGTCATCCGGCCAAGCCTACACGGTCGCGCAGCCATGCCCAGGCGATCCCGGCCGAGAGGGCCGGACGGCGCAGGCGATGCCAGCGGATGGGATTCAGGGGCGTGGCGGGGAGCGGCGGCGCCTCCCCGTGCAGGGCCTTGCGGGCGAGCCAGCCGCCCATCACGGTCGCCATCGCGACGCCGCGGCCGTTGTAGCCGTAGCCCAGATGGAGATTGGGCGCCGGCTCCTGCACCCGCGGCAGCCCGTCGAGGGTCAGGCCGACCTGCCCGGACCAGCTCGCCGCGACCGGCACCCCGGCGGTGTCCGGGAAGATCCGGTGCATCGCCGCGACGAGGGCCCGCCGGAAGACCGGGTTCTCGGCGTCGCCGATCGCCCCGCGCCCGCCGAACAGCAGCCGGCCGTCCGGCGAGCGGCGGAAATAGAAGGCGAGGCGCCGCGTCTCGGAGCAGCAGCGCCCCTCCGGCAGCAGGCGGGCGAGGATCCGCTCGGGCAGCGGCTCCGTGGCGATCTGGACGCTCTGGACGAGCAGCATCGCCTCCGTGAAGCCGGGGACGAGGGGCGTCGAATAGGCGTCCGTCCCGACGATCACCCGGCGGGCGTGGACGGTGCCGCCGGGAGTGGCGATCCGCCAGCCCCCGCCGTCCGGCTCCAGGCGCTCGACCGGGGTGGTCTCGTGCAGGGCGGCCCCCGCCTCCCGCGCCGCGCGGGCGAGGCCGCGGGTATAGGCCAGGGGCTGGAGCGTGCCGGCGCGCCGGTCGATCCAGCCGCCGACATAGCCGCGCGCGCCGGTCAGCCGCGCGACCCCGGCGGCGTCGAGGCGTTCGACGGGCGCGCCCTCGGCCTCCCAATCCTGCGCGCGCTGGTGCACGCGGGCGAGCGCCGGCGCCGCGTGGGCGGCCTGGATCCAGCCCTCGCGCTTCGCGTCGCAGGCGATGGCGTGCTTGGCGATCCGGTCGAAGACCGTGCCGGCCGCGGCCCCCGCCGCCGCGGTCAGGCGGCGCCCGGCCTCCTCGCCGTACTTGGCGCGCATCTCGGAGGGGTCGTATTTCAGGCCGGGGATGACCTGCCCGCCGTTGCGGCCCGAGGCGCCCCAGCCGATCGTGCGCCCTTCCAGGAGGATCACCGAGGCGCCCGCCTCGGCGGCGGTGAGCGCCGCCGTGCAGCCGGTGATCCCGCCGCCGATCACCGCGAGGTCGATCCGGGCCTCCCCGGCCAGGGGGGCGGCATCGAGGGGCGCCTCGCCGGCCGTGGCCGACCAGAGCGAACGGCGATGGCTGTCGGCGGAGGAACCCATGGCGCGTCCCCTACGCGGCCGGAGCGGCGGACCACGCGGCGGCCCGGGCCGCCGAGATGATGCCGTCCTCCTCGTCCTGCCGGATGCGCGCCGCCGGGCGCCGGGCCGGGTCGCCGTAGCCCCCGCCCCCGCCGACCGCGATCGTCACGACGTCGCCGGGCAGGAGGTCGAGGGCGGTCTTCGAGGGAAGCGCGATGACCTCGCCGCCGCGGCGCACCTCGCAGAAGCCGGTCGTGCCCGGGCCGCCGCCGAACAGCCCGTCGGGGGCCCGCCTGAAGCGGTCGCTGTAGAGGGAGAGCCGCACGCCCTCCCGCAGGATCTCGTAGCGGCGCTGGAAGCCGAGCCCGCCCCGGTGCGCACCGCTGCCGCAGCTGTCCTGCCGCAGGGCATATTCCACCACCCGGAAGAAGGGGAAATCCTGATCGAGGGCCTCGACCGGCGTGTTGGTGCAGTTCGAGAGGGGGGAATCGACGGCGTCGCAGCCATCCGCATCGACCGCGGCCCCGTAGCCGCCCCCGAAGATCTCGAGATAGACTGACCAGCCCCTGTCGCCGAGATGCGAGAGCACCCCGACCGTGGTGGTGTCGAAGCCGCAGGCGATGACCTTGTCGGGGACCGCCTGGGCCAGCGCCTTCATGACGGCGTTCCAGGCCCGGAAGCTCGCCTCCATGCGGGCGCGCACCGGGGCGGGGTGGTGGGGGTTGAGGATGCTGCCCTTCGGGGCCGTGACCGTGACCGGGCGGGCGGAACCCGCGTTGAACGGGATGTCGGGGCTCGTCAGCACGCCCTTCACGCAGGACAGGCTGGCCGAGACGGTGGCGGCGAACGGGACGTTGAGGTTGCGCCGCACCTGCGGCGCCGTTCCGGTGAAGTCGATGGCGATGCTGTCGCCCCGGACGGTCACGGTGGCCCTCACGGGGAGCGGCGCGTCCGAGATGCCGTCGTCGTCGACCGCGTCCTCGCCGTGATAGACGCCGTCCGGCACCGTGCGGATCGCCGCCCGCATGCGCGTCTCGGAATAGTCGAGCAGGGCCGCCATCACGGCCCGCAGCGTCGCGACGCCGTAGCGCTCGGCGAGTTCGGTGAGCCGCGCCGCGCCGATCGCGTTCGCGGCGATCTGGGCGTCGAAATCCCCCATGGTCTGGTGGGGCACCCGCACGTTGGCGCGCAGGATCCGCTGGAAGGCGCCGCCGTGCCAGTCGCGCGCCATGTTGAGCTTCACCGGCGGGATGATCAACCCTTCCGAGTAGACGTCGGTTGCCGCGGTGTTCAGGCCGGGATCGCCCCCCGAGATGTCGAGATGGTGCGCCACCGAGGCCGAGAAGCCCAGCACCTCGCCCCGGAAGAAGATCGGGTGGAAGAAGAACACGTCCTGCAGGTGCTGGCCACCCGAATAGGGGTCGTTCATCACGAAGAAGTCGCCCTCGACGAGGGTCTCCTTCGGGTAGAGGGCGAGCGCCGGCTGGATGACGTGGCCGATCGTGCCGAGCTGCATGGGGATCAGCTCGGCCTGGGCGATGGTGTTGCCGTCCGCGTCGAGCAGGGCGGCCGAGCCGTCCTGCGCCTCGCGCAGCACGGTGGAATAGGCGGAGCGCACCAGCTTGGCGCCCATCTCGCGCGCGGCCGAGACGATCGACTGGCTGATGACGGCGTAGTCGACGGGATCGAGGGACGAGGCGCTCATGCGGGGATCCGGGTCATGAGGAGGTTGCCGGCGTCGTCGCGCGCCGCCCGCCAGGACGGGGGCAGCCACAGGGTGGAGCTGTAGCCCTCGACCAGGGCGCTGCCCTCCACGGTGCGGCCGGGCGCGATCGCGGAGGCATCGACGAGCTTGGCCGAGACGGAGCCGGCGGGCGTCCACACCGTGATGGAATCCCGGGCGGCGGCGCGGGCCGGGCGCTCGCGGTTCTCCGGCAGGGCGTCGAGGCGGCGGCGCACGCCGAAGCGCAGGCCCACGATCTCGACCGCCCGCCCCGGCTCGCCGCCGTGGAAGTAGATGCGGCGGTGCGCGGCGTCGAAATCCCGGGCCAGATCGCCGGCGCCGAGGCCGGACAGGCGGGCCGGATCGACCGCGACCGGGATCTCGAAGGCCTGCCCCACGAAGCGCATGTCGGCGGTGAGGTCGAAATCGAGGGGGCCGGTGAGGCCCAGCGCGCGGAACTCGCTCTCCGCATCGGCGCGGAAGCGCGCGAATTCCTCGGCGAGCACCCTGGGCGCCTCCGCGGACAGGCCCATGCGGCGGGTCAGCCCCGAGACCTTGACGTAATCGGCCGAGAGGAGGCCGAGGGCCGAGACCACCCCGGGATTGGGCGGCACCAGCACCTCGGTGATGCCGAGTTCCTCGGCGATCTCGGCCGCGAGGAGCGGGCCCGCCCCGCCGAAGGGCAGCAGGGCGTAGTGGCGCGGGTCGTGCCCGCGCTGGGTCGAGACGAGCTGGATCGCCCGCACGATGTTGGCGACGGCGAGCCGGATCGTGGCCGCGGCCGCGTCCCGGATCGACAGGCCGAGGCGGCCGGCGATCGGCTCGAAGGCCCGGTGCGCCGCGTCGGGATCGAGCCGCATGGTGCCGCCGAGGAAGGCGTCCGGCCGGATGGTGCCCCGCACCAGATGCGCGTCGGTCACGGTCGGCTCGGTGCCGCCGCGGCCGTAGCAGGCCGGCCCCGGCACCGCGCCCGCGCTGCGGGGCCCGACCCGGAGCATGCCGCCGTCGTCGATCCAGACGAGGGAGCCGCCCCCCGCCCCCACCGTCACGATGTCGAGGACGGGGGTGCGGATCGGCAGCCCGTCGACCTCCGTCTCGGGGGAGACCGAGGGCTCGCCGTCCACGACGAGGCAGACGTCGGTGGAGGTGCCGCCCATGTCGAAGGTGATCAGGTTCTTGCGGCCCGACCGCCCCGCCTGCCGGATCGCGCCGACGACCCCGGCCGCCGGGCCGCTGAACAGGGCGGTGATGGAGTTGCGGCGCATCGCGGCGGCGGGCAGGCGCCCGCCGTTCGACTGCATGACGCTGAACCCGCCCTTGAACCCGGCCGCCGCCAGCGTCGCCTCGAAGCGGTCGAGATAGCCGTCGATCACCGGCTGGACATAGGCCGACAGCACCGTGGTCGAGGCGCGCTCGAACTCGCGGAACTCGCGGGCGATCTCGTGCGAGCAGGCGATCCGCACGCCCGGCAGCCGCTCGGCGAGGAGATCGCGCAGCCGCGCCTCGTGCACCGGCGCCGCGTAGGCCGAGAGGAGGCAGATCGCCACCGCCCCGTAGCCGCCCGCCGCCAGCGCGGGGACGAGGGAGGCCAGGATCTCGGCCTCGTCGAGAGGCGTCACCACGGCGCCCGACGCATCGAGGCGCTCGGTGACCTCGAAGCAATCCTTCCGCCGCAGGGGCGGCGCCGGCTTGGCGTAGCGCAGGTCGTAGATGTTGCGGCGGCCGTGGCGCTGGAAGAACAGGACGTCCCGGAAGCCGCGCGTGGTCACGAAGGCGACCGCGGCGCCCTTGCGCTCCAGGATGGCATTGGTGGCGACCGTCGAGCCGTGCACGAGGTCGGTGACCGCGGCCGGATCGATTCCCGCCGCCGCGAGCGATGCGAAGGCGCCCTCGTCCGGGCTCGCCGGCGTGCTCGGCACCTTCACGACCTCGACCCGCGCGCCGTCCACGGCGACGAGGTCCGTGAACGTTCCCCCGACTTCGATCCCGACCCGCATGCTGCGATCTCCGTCCTCGTGGACATGAAAGCAGGGCCCCGCTAGGATTGCAATGGGGTTGAAAAAATTTGCCGGAAATTTCACCCGAAGTGCGGAAACTGCCGCCCGGCGGGGCATGTCAGGAGCACGAGAATGGCAGGGGACCGCGACGCGATCCCGGATATCGCGATGGACCGCAGCGACGGCACCGGCCGCAAGCTGCGCCAGCGCCGGATGATCAAGGGGCTCTCGCTGCAACAGGTGGCGGAGCGGGCGGAGATCTCGGTCGGGCTTCTCAGCCAGATCGAGCGCGGCCTCACGGCGCCGTCGCTGCGCTCGCTCCGCCAGGTCTGCGCGGCGCTCGACATGCCGGTGGGCTGGCTGTTCGACGTCCCGGCCTCCGAGCACGACGATGTGGTGGTGCGCGCCGGCGCCCGCCGCACGCTGGACCTCGGCCCGAAGGGGCTGCGCAAGGAGCTGATGTCGCCCGATGCGGTCTCGGGTATCCAGATGATGCGGATGGTGATCAGGCCCGGCGGCGGTTCGGGCGAGTCCACGCGCAACGAGGCCGGGGCGAAATGCGGCACCGTGCTGTCCGGCACGCTCGCGCTCGATCTGGCCGGCGTGGTGCACCTGATCCACGCGGGCGATTCCTTCGCCTTCGAGGCGACGACGCCCCATCGCTACTGGTGCGTCGGCGACGAGGCGGTCGACTTCTTCTGGGTCGTGTCCCCGGCCGTGTATTAGGCGATGCGTCGGCTCTTCACCGTCATCGATCGCAGCGATCGGTCCTGCCCCCGGCCTCATCCTGAGGTCGAGGATGGGAGGGTGTGATACGGTTTCCGGACGATCACTTTCGGAAACCGGATCACGAGCCCGCGCGGCGCCTGAGCGAGGCCGGTTTCCGCATCGCGAAGCGATCATCCGGAAACCGTATGAGTCCGCTTGTCTTCTCGTTCGCGCATCATGTTCCGCGCCGAAGCGGGCCCGCTTCGGCGAATGATCGTCACGACGCGTAGGGGCGCCGCTCCCGACGCAGGAACGCGTCCGTCGCGAGGGCGGCGCGGTCGTCGGGACCCGCTGGCGGCGTCCGGTGCCGCTCGGAGAGCGCCGCGAGCGTTCCCGGGCGGATGGCGCAGCGGCTCTCCCAGGCGCTCAGCGCCGCGGCGATCTCCCGGCTGCCGCTGCGCCGCATCGCCGAGGGCGAGCACCCGAAGGCCCGCCGAAAGATCCGGTTGAAGTGCGAGATGTCCGCGAACCCGCTCTCGGTCGCCACCTCGGTGATCGTCCGCGACGAGTGCGCGAGCTGCCACAACCCGTAGAGCGTGCGCCGATCGCGCGAATATTCCTGCACGCTCTTGCCGACGAGCGTGCGGAACATGCGTTCGAGCTGCCGCTTCGACAGGCCGACGGTCCGGGCGATCGTCTCGACCCGTTGCGGCGTGCTGAGATTCTGCTCGATCAGCAGCATGGCCCGCCGCACGCGGTTGTCCTCGACCATGCCGGCGCTCGGCGGCTGCGGCTGGGCGCCGGCGGCGGGGCGGGCGCGGTCGGTCACCATGATGTGCAGGCTCTTCTGCGCATGGCCGGGGCCGAGATGCCGGTCGATCAGCCAGGCGCCGAGATCGAGACTGGCGAGCCCGCCCGCGCAGGTGATGAAGGGACCGTCCTCCACGAAGAGCTGGTCGGCCACCGGCACCACGTCCTCGCAGCGCTCGATCAGGTCGGTGAAGTGGTACCAGCTCACGCAGCAGCGCCGGCCGCGCATCAGCCCGGCCTCCGCCAGCGCGATGCCGCCGGTGCAGATCCCGACGAGACGCCCGCCCGCCGCATGGGCTTCGCGCAGGAAGGCGAGGATGCGCGGATCGGTGGGCGCGCGCCCGAGGAGGCCGCCGACCACCACGACGTAATCGAAGCGGGCCGGATCGGAATAGGTCTCCCAGGGCACCACCTGAATGCCGCAACTCGCCGTCACCGGGGCGAGATCGGGGGCGAGCACGCTCCAGGAGCAGCGCTCCGGACGGCTGCGGTCCCCCTCGTCGGCGGCGAGCCGCAGGATGTCGACCAAGGACGCGAACGCCACCAGGGTGAAGCGCGGCAGAAGGACGAAGCCGACGGAGAGCTTGCGGCCGAAGGGCCGGGCTTGTCCGGCGGGAGGGGCGGAGGAGGCCATGGATCGAGCGCGTGCCGCCGGTCAGGGGAGCCAGGGCGGGTAGAGTGCAGGCAGCGGATCGGTTCTGTCGAGGACCGCGCCGCGGCGGGGGCGCCCGTCACGGCGGCGGAATGGGTCCCGGTGGATCCGCGCAGGCGACGAGCGGCACCGGATGACGGGAGGCCTGCCGATCCTCGGACGCGAGGGTCGCGCCCTCCGCGATCGCCTGCGCGATCGGCAGATGATCGAAGGGATCCCGATGGTCCGGATGCCGCGGCAGGCCGGCGAGTTCCGTCAGGTGAGTCGGCCGGATCGCGCAAGGCGGAGCCGGCCTGCCGGCGCTGGTCGCCGCGGCGCTCACCCCTGCGGCCGCAGGGCGGGCCGGTCGAGGCGCAGGAAGCCGATCTCGTGCCGGGTGGTGCCGTCGCCGGTGGCGAGATCGGCCAGGATCTCGCCGATCACCGAGCAGAACTTGTAGCCGTGGCCCGAGCAGGGCGACGCCAGGACCACCTGCGGGTGCTCGGGGTGATGGTCCAGGATGAAGTGCTCGTCGGGCGTGTTGGTGAACATGCAGTCCCGCAGCGCCATGGTGGGGCCGCTCCCCGCCGGGAAGTAGCGCTCGGCGAAGTCGCGCAGCAGGCGCTCGTCGGCGGCGTCGGGCTCGCGCCGCAGGGCGTCCGGGGCGCCCGTCTCGCCCTGGTGGTGGTAGCGGCCGAACTTGAAGCCCGGCACCTCGTAGACGGGCAGCCCGTAGTAGCGGCCCTCCGCGACCTGAAGGTTGAACACCGGGAAGCGGACCGGCGTGAACCACTCCGGCTGCTGCGGCTGGAGCCAGGCCAGCACTTGGCGCTCCGGCACCGCGAGCCCGGCGAGGGGCGCGGCGAGATCGCTCGCCCAGGCGCCGGCCGTCAGGACCAGCCGCTCGGCCTCGTAGCGCCCGCGGTCGGTCGTCACCACGACCCCGCCGCGGTCCGAGGCGACCTGCCAGTCGAGGACGCGCTCGCGGGCGTGGACCTCGGCGCCGTGCGCCTGCGCGGCGCGCACATGGGCGACGATCGCCCGCTCGCTCGCCACGAGCCCGCCCTGGGGCTGGTAGACCGCCCGGATCTTCTGCGGGAGCCGGTAGGCGGGGAAGCGCGCGTTCACCTCCGCGGCGCTCAGCACCTCGTGCGGCAGGTCGTGCAGCCGCGCGGAGGCGAGCGCCCCCTGGAACACCTCGTCGTCCTCCGGGCTGGCATCGATCGAACCGGTGATGACGAGGATCTCGTCGCCGCTCGCGGCCTCGATCTCGCGCCACAGGGCGTAGGCCCGGCGCAGCAGCGGCACGTAGGCGGGATCCTCGTAGTAGGGCAGCCGGATGATCCGGCTGATCCCGTGGGACGAGCCCATGGCGTGCGGAATGTCGTAGCGTTCCAGGCCGAGCACGCGCTGGCCCCGGCGCGCGAGCTGCCAGAGGGCGGCGCTGCCCATCCCCCCGACCCCGACCACGATGACGTCGTAGCGGGCGGTGGCGGCGGCGGAATGCGGAGCGGTCGGCATGACGGGCCTGCTGATCCTGGGTGGCGCTTGAGCGTCTGCGCCCTCATGCCGCGAAAATCCAGGGATTGGCTTGGACGCATGCGACGCTTCGGGAGGCCGGACGGGCCACCCGCGCGGAATGCGCTCCGCCGCGATGCGGACCGTGCCGGCATCCTATCGGGGTCTGCCCGACCGGAGGAGCAGGAACCTCCTCCCGCTCAGGCGTCGAGGACGAGATCGGTCAGCGGGACCGCCTGGCAGGTGAGGCACTGCCCCTCGTCGAGGTCGTCGCAAGCAACGAGATGGCGGACCAGCCCCGCCTTCACGGGAACGGCGCAGCTCTCGCACTGGCCGACCCGGCAGCCGCTCGGGAGCGGCACGCCCGCCCGCTCGGCGGCGGCGAGGATCCCGGGCGGGTCCCCGCCGGGCCGCCAGGTGAGCGTCCGGCCCGAGCGGGCGAAGACCACCCGGCGGGGGGCGAGGTCGTCCGCCATCGGCGGCGGGGGCGAGCGGAAGCGCTCGGTGAAGATCTCGAAGGGCGGCACGCCCGCCGCGCGCAGGGCGGCCGTCACCTCCGCCATCATCGCCTCGCCGGCGCACAGGTAGAACCGGGCGCGGCGCGCCACCAGGTCCGGCGCGAGATCCGCGATGCCGAACCGGCCGCGCCGGTCGAAGCGGTCGCCGGGCCCGGGCCGGCTCAGATGCGTCACCACGGTCAGGTTCGGCAGGCGCCGGCGCAGCCGCTCCAGCATCTCCCGGAAGGGCTGGTGGTCGCCGTCGCGGCAGCCGTGATGGAGCGTGACCTCCGGCTCGCCGGGGCGGCCCTCCAGCGTCTCGAGATAGGAGAGGAAGGGCGTGATCCCGATGCCGCCGGCGATCAGCACCACCGGGAACTCGTTGCGGAGCGGCAGGACGAAACGGCCCCGCGGCGCCTGGAGCGCGACGACCGCGCCGGGCACCAGCTCGCGCCGCACCGCGCCGGAGACGCGGCCGCCCGCGATCGTCCGGACGGCGATCCGGTAGGTGTCCGCCGCCGTGGCGGGACCGGTCAGGGAGTAGGAGCGCACCGCGTCCCCCAGGCGCAGGCCGATCGACTGGCCCGGCCGGAAGGCCGGCAGCGGCGCGCCGTCCTCGGGCGCGAGGGTGAGCGCGACGGCCTCCCTCCCCTCCTCCCGCCGCTCGGTCACGACGAAGGAGCGCCAGCCCTCCCAGCCGGCCGCGCCCAGCCGCTCCACGTCGCAGGCGGAGGAGCGCAGGGCGAGCGAGCCGCTCAGCGGGTCCCGCTCACGCTCGGCGATGATGGCGTTGAAGCCCGAGCCGATCGCCGCGCCGGGCCCCGGACGGTAGCCCGGCAGGCCGAGATCCGGGGCGGGCTGCCACCAGCCGTAATCGCTGGCGACCACGTCCTCGGCGAGCGCCTCGTTCAGTGCGGCGCGCATGCGGATCCGCCCGTGGCGGGTGCGGATGAGCATCCAATCCCCCGCGGCGATGCCCTTGCGGCGCGCGAGCGCGGGATGGATCTCCGCCAGCGGCTCCTCGCGGCGGCGGCGCAGCTGGGTGATGCCGCGATGCTGGCTGTGGCAGAAATAGCCGTTATTCGCCGAGAACAGGGTCAGCGGGAAGGACGGGCCCGGCGCGTCTGCCGGCGGCGCGTGGCGCGGCACCGGCGGGTAGCCGTGGCGGTGGAGCAGCTCGGAATAGAGTTCCGCCTTGCCGGTCTGCGTGGCGAAACCCGTCCGGCGATACTTGTGGTGCGCGTGGGCGAGGGCCACGCGCACGCCCTCGGGATGGGCCCGCAGGGTCGCGAGATCGAGGCCGAGCGGGGCGAGCAGATGCGAGAAGCCCTTCTCGATGTCGCTGTCGAAGAACAGATCGCCGAGGCCGAGGCGGCGGGCGAGCTGGAAGACGATCCAGAGGTCCGAGCGCGCCTCGCCCCGGCGCGGGATCATCGGCGGGCGCAGCTGGACCAGTTCCTGCGCCTCCGGGGAGACGTCGAATCCGATCCGGAGCGCCTCGTGCTCCCAGGGGCCGCAGACCGGCAGGACGATGTCCGCCATCTCCGCCGTCGGGTTGAGGAACAGGTCGCAATGGACCTGGAAGTCGAGCGCCTGCAGGGCCGCGCGGCCGCGCTCCGGCGCCGGATGCGAGACGAGCAGGTTCGAGCCGAAGGCGACGAGGGCCCGCACCCGGTAGGGACGGCCGGTGAGCGCCGCATCGTAGAAGTCGGTGGAGGTGATCCAGCCCTCGGCCGGCGGGCCGATCGGGCGCTCGGCGAGGCCCAGCGCCCGCGCGCGCGTCTCGGGCGGGATCATCGTGATCGCGTGCAGGGCGGGCACCGGCAGGGCCGGCATGCGGACATTGCCGCCGGGGGCGTCGAAATGGCCGGTGAGGGCGTAGAGCGTGGCGATCGCCCGCTCGGTCTGCGCCGCGTTCGTGTGCTGCCCGATGCCCGTCCAGCCGTGGTAGCAGACGGACTTGGCCGTCGCGATCGCGCGGGCGAGGTGCTCGACCTCGGCGGCCGGAATGCCGGTGATGTGCGCGACGGTGGCCGGATCGTAGGGCCGCGCCGCCTCGGCGTAATGGTCGAAGGCGGTCCGGCAGGCGATCGGGCCGTCGCGCCCGGCCACCGTGACGCGGCCTTCGAGCAGGGCCCCGGCGAGCCCGGTCGCCGCCGGGACGGCCTGCCCCGTGCGCGCATCCCGGACGAGGAAGCCCTCGCCTTCCGCCCCGAGGTCGCCGGGGCGCAGGAACAGGCCGGTATCGTCGCGCACCAGGTAGGCCGCGTTGGTCCAGTGCCGCACGAAGTCGGCGTCGTAGGCGGATTCGGCGATGAGCCAGCGGGCGAGGCCGAGGGCCAGCGCCGCATCCGTGCCCGGGCGGATGCGCAGCCAGAGATCCGCGTCGCGGGCCGAGCCCGCGCGCCGGGGATCGATCACGGCGAGCCGCGCGCCGCGGGCCCGCGCCGCCCCGATCGCCTCGGCCTGGGCGAGCCAGACATTGGCAGGGTTGTGGCCCCACAGCAGGATCAGGTCGGCATTGCGGTAATCCGCCATCGGCAGCGCGCAGCCGAAGGTGAAGACGTGGGCGTAGTCCTTGTGCCAGTTGCAGATCTCGGTCGAGTAGACGGTGTTCGGACTGCCGAATCCGCGGATGAGGCGCTGGATCCAGTCCACGCTGTCGGAGATCGAGGAGGACGCACCCGAGGTCACGGCGAAGGCGACCGATTCCGGTCCGGTCTCGGCCCGGTAGCGGCCGAGCTTGTCGGCGATCTCGGCGAGCGCCTCGTCCCAGGAGATCGGCACGAAGCCGGGATCCTCGGCCCCCTTGGGGGTGCTCCGGCGCAGGGGCGTCGTCAGGCGGCGGGCCGAATGGGCGATCTCCGGCGCGGCGCGCCCCTTCGGGCACATCGCCCGGCCGGTCGGATGCGCGGGGTTCGGACGCACGGACACCAGCCGGTCGTTCTCGATGACGGAGATCGTCCCGCAGCGCGACCGGCAGAGCGTGCAGAAGCCGGGCTTCTCGATTGATGGCATTGCGACCTCGCCCAAGCAGAATTGCATGGGCCATCCTGCTCAGCTTCCTGTTTCTGCATCCTTCGGCGAAGGATGCAGGCCGGGCGCCGTGCGGCCCTCACGGAGCCGGAGGCTAATCGGTCTTGCGGCTCTTGATCTCGAGGGTCGCGGGATCGAGCTTCAGGTCGACCTTCTTTCCGCTGGCATCGACCGCATCCTCGACCTCGATCATGCCGTCGTCGAGCTCGATCTCCTTCCAGGTCGTGAAGCCCTGCTGCCGGAGCAGGGCCTCGACCTTGGCGTGCTGCTCGGGCGGGAGGGGCGTATCCGCGAGCGCGACGCCGACGAACGGGCCGGCCGCGGCGAGGACGAGGGGGATGAGGACGCGTCGCATGGGGATCTCCTCCGGCCGCGAGCCTGTGTTGCGGACCACGCATGATTAGCCGGCTCATACTTGTGTCGCGCCGGGCGCGGGTCCAGAGGACGCGCTCGCGCGGGGCCGGGCCTTCGGACAGGCGATGCTCTCACCGAATCTTCTGCGCCGGCTCGACCTGACGACGCTGCGCCTGTTCGTGACCATCTCGCGCAGGGGGAGTGATACGGTTTCCGGAAGATCACCTTCGGAAACCGTATCAGGAGCCCGCGCGGCGCCTGAGCGAGGCCGGTTTCCGCATCGCGAAGCGATCATCCGGAAACCGTATGAAGCGTTCTCCTCTCGCGAAGGGTGCTGATCGAAAGACGGTTGGATCGGCTCCGGCGTCCTCGTGTATGGAACGATCAACCACGTAATACGAGGAGACGCTCATGCCCGGGCCGCTGGACGGAATCCGTGTGCTCGAACTCGGCCAGCTGATCGCCGCCCCCTTCGCCGCGCGGATGATGGCGGAGTTCGGCGCGGAGGTGATCAAGGTCGAGACGCCCGAGGACGGCGACCCGCTGCGCAAGTGGCGCAAGCTCCACAAGGGCACCTCGCTCTGGTGGTACCTGCAATCCCGCAACAAGAAGTCGATCGCCGTCAACCTGAAGAGCCCGGACGGCGCGGCCATCGTGAAGGCGCTCGCCGCGAGCGCCGACGTGGTGATCGAGAACTTCCGGCCGGGCGGGCTGGAGAAGCTCGGCCTCGGCTGGGAGCAGCTCTCGGCGGTCAACCCGAACCTCGTGATGGTCCGCATCTCGGGCTACGGCCAGACCGGCCCCTACCGCGACCGGCCGGGCTTCGGCGCGATCGGCGAGGCGATGGGCGGCATCCGCTACACGACGGGCGATCCCGACCACCCGCCCGCCCGCGTCGGCGTCAGCATCGGCGACACGCTCGCCTCGCTGCACGGCGTCATCGGCGCCCTGATGGCGGTGCTGCGGGTGAAGACCGGCCAGGGCCGCGGCCAGGTGGTCGACGTCTCGCTGGTCGAGAGCGTGTTCAACGTGATGGAGAGCCTCGTGCCGGAATACGACCTCCTGGGCGAGGTCCGCACGCGCACCGGCGGCGCGCTCCCCGGCATCACGCCGTCGAACACCTATCCGACCGGCGACGGCGGCTACGTCGTCATCGCCGGCAACAGCGACCCGATCTTCCGCCGCCTGATGACCGCGATCGGCCGGCCCGACCTCGCCGCCGATCCGGACCTGCGCACCAACGAGGGCCGCAGCGCCAGGGCCGCCATGCTCGACGCGGTGATCGCGGACTGGTCGCGGGGCCGGAGCGTCGCGGAGGTCCTGGCGGTGCTCGACGCCGCCGAGGTGCCAGCCGGGCGCATCTACTCGGTCGCCGACATCGTGGCCGATCCGCACTACGCGGCCCGCGACATGATCCTCACCGCCGACCTGCCGGACGGCACGCCGGTGAAGATGCCGGGCATCGTGCCGAAGCTCTCGGAGACGCCCGGGGAGGTGCGCTGGTCCGGGCCGGCGCTCGGCGCACACACCGATGCGGTGCTCGAAGACCTCGGATTCGACGCCGCGGCGATCGCCGCCCTGCGCAAGGCGGGAGCGGTGGCATGAGCACGCCTACCATGAGCGCGCCCACCATGAGCGTCCCCGACCGGCTGATCGTCCAGGAGGTCGCTCCGCGCGACGGCTTCCAGATCGAACCCCGCTTCATCGAGACCGCCGACAAGGTCGCGCTGATCGACGCCCTCGCGCGGGCCGGGTTCACCCGCATCGAGGCGACCTCCTTCGTCTCGCCGAAGGCGGTGCCGGCCCTGCGCGACGCGGCCGAGGTGCTGGCGCGGATCACCCGGCGGCCCGGCACGGTCTACGTGGCGCTGGTGCCCAACCTGAAGGGGGCCGAGCGGGCGCTCGCCGCCGAGGCGGACGAGCTCAACCTCGTCATGTCGGTGAGCGAGACGCACAACCGCGCCAATATGGGCCAGACCTGCGACGCCTCGCTCGACGGCTTCGCCCGGATCGTCGAGGCCGCGCGCGGCACCCGGGCGAGCCTCAACGCCACCGTGGCGACGGCCTTCGGCTGCCCCTTCGAGGGCGCCCAGGCCCCCGAGCGCGTCCTCGCCCTCGTGGAGCGCTACCTCGCCCTCGGCATCGAGGGCGTCACCCTCGCCGACACGACCGGGATGGCCAATCCGCGCCAGGTCCATGCCCTGGTGACGCGGGCCCTCGCCCGCGTGCCGGCCGGGCGGCTGACCCTGCACTTCCACAACACCCGCGGCCTCGGCCTCGCCAACGTGCTCGCGGCCCGCGACGCGGGCGCCCTGCGCTTCGACGCCGCCCTCGGCGGCCTCGGCGGCTGCCCCTTCGCCCCCGGCGCGACGGGCAACATCTGCACCGAGGACTTGGTCAACATGTGCCACGAGATGGGGATCGGGACGGGGCTCGACCTCGACGCCCTGATCGGCCTCTCGCGCGGCCTGCCGGCCCTCATCGGCCACGACGTGCCCGGGCAGGTCGCGAAGGCCGGGCGGCCCTGCCAGCTGCACGCCCCGCCCCGGGCGGCCTGAGCGCGCCCGCAACCCGCCCCCCCGGCCGCGGATCGTCAGCGATCGACGCGGGGCACATCCGGATCTTCCAAGCAGAATTGCATGGCGATTCTGCTTGGATCCTTGGTTTCATACGGTTTCCGGATGATCGCTTCGCGATGCGGAAACCGGCCTCGCTCAGGCGCCGCGCGGGCTCGTGATACGGTTTCCGAAAGTGATCGTCCGGAAACCGTATCACATCATATTCGCCGCCGAACCGGTGACCCTTTCGGCGAATGATGCCGAGGGAGATCCGCGCCAGGGCGAGCGCTCAGATGCCGCCCATGCAGAGATATTTGATCTCCAGATAATCATCGATGCCGTAGAGGGAGCCCTCCCGGCCGAGCCCGCTCTCCTTGATGCCGCCGAAGGGCGCCACCTCGGTCGAGATGATCCCCTCGTTGATGCCGACGATGCCGTATTCGAGCGCCTCGGCCACCCGCCACACGCGCCCGATGTCGCGCCCGTAGAAGTAGGAGGCCAGCCCGAACTCGGTGTCGTTGGCGAGCGCCACCGCCTCCGCCTCGGTCTTGAAGCGGAACAGCGGCGCCACCGGCCCGAACGTCTCCTCCCGGAAGATCTTCATGGCCGGCGTCGTGTCGGCGAGCACCGTCGGCTCGTAGAAGTGGCCGCCGAGGGCGTGACGCCGCCCGCCCGTGACGATGCGCGCGCCGTTCTCGACCGCGTCGGAGACGTGCTCCTCGACCTTGGCCACCGCCTTGGCGTCGATCAGCGGGCCGATCACCGTGCCCTCCGCGAAGCCGTCGCCCACCGCCATGGCCTGCACGGCCCGGGCGAGGCGCTCCGCGAAGGCGTCGTAGACCCCGTCCTGCACCAGGATGCGGTTGGCGCAGACGCAGGTCTGGCCGGCGTTGCGGTATTTCGAGGCGATCGCGCCCTTCACCGCCAGATCGAGGTCCGCGTCGTCGAAGACGATGAAGGGCGCGTTCCCGCCGAGTTCCATCGAGGTCTTCTTGACGGTCCGGGCGCATTGCGCGAGCAGTTCGCGGCCGATCTCGGTCGAGCCCGTGAAGGAGAGCTTGCGCACGATCGGGCTGCCGGTCATCGCCCCGCCGATCGCCTGGGCCGAGCCGGTGACGCAGGAGAGCACGCCCTTCGGGATCCCGGCCTCCTCGGCGAGCACGCAGAGCGCGAGCGCCGAGAACGGCGTCTGGCTCGCGGGCTTGAGCACCATGGTGCAGCCGGCGGCGAGGGCCGGGCCCGCCTTGCGGGTGATCATCGCGGCCGGGAAGTTCCAGGGCGTGATCGCCGCGCAGACGCCGATCGGCTGCTTGAGGACGACGATGCGCTTGTCGGGGCCGTGGCCGGGGATCACGTCGCCGTAGACGCGCTTGGCCTCCTCGCCGAACCACTCGATGAAGGAGGCCGCATAGGCGATCTCGCCGCGGCTCTCGGCGAGCGGCTTGCCCTGCTCGGCGGTCATGATCGCCGCGAGATCCTCCTGGTTCTCCATGATCAGGGTGAACCAGCGGCGCAGGATGCCGGCGCGCTCCTTCGCGGTGCGCGCCCGCCAGCCGGGGAGCGCCGCCTCGGCGGCCGCGATGGCGCGCTCGGTCTCGGCGGCGCCCATCTTCGGGACCGTGCCGAGGGTGCGGCCCGTCGCCGGGTTGTCGACCGCGATGGTCCCGCCGCCATCGGCATCCACGAAGGCCCCGTCGATATAGGCCTGCTGGCGCAGGAGATCGGTCCGGCGCAGGGAGAGCGAGCGATCCTCAACGGTCATCACGGTCATGGGATGTCTCCAGGGCTGTCGCGCCGCGCCAGGGACGCGGGCTGTTCGGTGGGCTCGGGACCGCCGATCCCGTGCTGAAGCTCTTCGATGAGGACGCGGGTGTTCTCGGAATAGTCGATCGGGACGGCCACCAGATGGACCCCGCCCGCCGCGAAGGCGGCTTCCAGGGTCGGGACCAGATCCGCCACCGCGCCGATCCGGTGCCCGCTGGCGCCGTAGGACTTGGCATAGGCGACGAAATCCGGGTTACCAAAGGTCATACCGTAATCCGGGAAGGCGTCCACCGCCTGCTTCCAGCGGATCATGCCGTAGGCCGAATCCTCCAGGATCACCACCACGAGATCGAGGCCGAGCCGGACCGCGGTCTCCAGCTCCTGCGAGTTCATCATGAAGCCGCCGTCGCCGCACACCGCCAGCACGCGCCGGCCGGGGTTGAGCAGCTTGGCCGTCATGGCGGAGGGCAGGCCCGCGCCCATCGTCGCGAGCGCGTTGTCGAGCAGCAGCGTGTTCGCCACATGCGTGCGGTAGTTGCGGGCGAACCAGATCTTGTACATGCCGTTGTCGAGGCAGACGATGCCGTCCTCCGGCATCACCGCCCGCACGTCGGCGACGAGGCGCTGCGGCGTCACCGGGAAGGTCTCCGCGTCGGACCGCGCGTTGACGTGCTCCAGGATCGTGCGGCGCAGGTCGAGCAGGCCGGGATCGGGATCGAGCCGGCCGCCGAGGCGGTCGGCGAGTGCCGTCACGGTGGCGCCGATATCCCCCACCACCTCGGCATCCGGGTGGAAGACCTGCTCGACGCTCGCCGACACGTAGCCGATGTGGATGACCTTGGGGCCGCCCGCGACCTGTCCCATCAGGAAGGGGGGCTTCTCCACCGTGTCGTGGCCGATCGAGATGATCAGGTCCGCCTTGTCGATCGCCTGATGGACGTAGTCGCGCTCGGACAGGGCGGCGGTGCCGAGATAGAATTTCGAGCCGCCCGTGACCGCGCCCTTGCCCATCTGCGTGTTGAAGAACGGGATTCGGGTCCGCCGCACGAAGGCGGAGAGCGGCTCGACCAGCCGCGGCCGGTTGCCCGCCGCGCCGATCATGATCAGCGGGCGCTTCGCGGCCAGGATCAGCGCGGCGGCGCGCTCGATGGCGGCGGGGGCGGCCACCGGCCGATCGATCGGGTGCGAGGGCACCAGGGCGACGTCGGCCATCTCGGCCGCGATGTCCTCGGGCAGTTCGAGATGGACCGGGCCGGGACGTTCCTCGGTGGCGACCCGGAAGGCGTCGCGCACCAGCGTCGGGATCGAGGCCGCCGAGACGATCTGGCGGGTCATCTTGGTGAGCGGGCGCATCGTCCCGATGATGTCGACGATCTGGAACCGGGCTTGGCGGGCGCTGAGGATCGGCTTCTGGCCGGTGATCATCAGCATCGGCATGGCGCCGAGATGGGCGTAGGCCGCCCCGGTGGTGAAGTTGAGGGCGCCGGGCCCGAGGGTGGAGAGGCAGACGCCCGGCCGGCCGGTGAGGCGCCCGTGGGTGGCGGCCATGAAGGCGGCGGCCTGCTCGTGGCGCGTGAGCACGAGTTCGATGCGGGAGGTGCGCAGGCTCTCGACGACGTCGAGATTCTCCTCGCCCGGGATGCCGAAGATCCGCTCGACGCCTTCGTTCTCGAGCGCCTGGACCAGAAGGTCGGATCCCTTCTGCATGAGACCATCCTCCCCGTGTCGCGCCGGAAGCGAAGGCAGGGGCAGCCCATCGGGAGGCTCGCCGTGTCGCCGGACCGGCCGGGCCTGTTGCTCAGGCGCTCGGATGATCATTTCTAGGGGCCGGATCCGCGATGTCGAGGCGCTCCGCCCTATTCCGGGATGAGGGTGGCCACGGTGCGGTCCGTGGCGCGCTCGCTCCGCGACAGGCCGGCGGCGACGCCCTGACGGTCGGTCAGGGTCCGATTCTGGCTCATCTTCCGCTTGGCGTCGAGGCGGGTGATCGGCAGGCGCAGGCCGACGATGCCGCGCAGCTGCGCCGCGACGAAGTCGGGTGGTGCGTCGCTCACCGCCCAGGGGGCCGCTCGCGGCCGCTCGTGCCGGTCCGTCAGCCGCGTGACCACCTCGAGGAGCCGGTCGGCGTCGTGGAAGAACTCGACCGGCCCGTGGGCGTGCACGGCGACGTAGTTCCAGGTCGGCACGACCTTCCCGGTCTCCGCCTTGGTCGCGTACCAGCTCGGCGTCACGTAGGCGTCGGGCCCCATGAAGATGGCGAGGCTCTCGCCGAAGGGCGCGGCGCGCCAGTGCGGGTTCGCCTTGGCGAGGTGCCCGTAGAGGACGCCGTGCTCGCCCTCGCTCTCGTCGAGGAACAGGGGGAGCGGGGTGGCGAAGGGGCCGTCCTGCGTCGCGGTGACGAGGGTCGCCAGCCGCGCCTCGCGCATCGTCGCGCGGATGCGGGCGGTGTCCTCGTCCTTGAAGGCGGGCGGCGTGTACACGGCGTCTCTCCTTGTGCGCCGCCATCGATGCCCGCACTCTGGCCCTGCGGGAATGACCAGTTCCGGGCGATCGCGATGGACCAGTTGGCGCAGGAGGGGATCACGCGGCGCATCGTGGCGTCGATCAAGGCGCAGATCCACGACGGCGCCTACGGGCCGGGCGACCGCCTGCCCTCGACGCGGGCCCTCGCGGCGGAATGGGGCGTGTCGCGCACCACCGTGACAGCCGCCTACGGGCAGCTCATCGCCGAGGGCTACCTGGAGACGCACCAGGGCGCGCGCGCGATCGTCGCCGCGGGCATCCGGGACCCGGCGCCGCAGGCGCCCGCCGCGGCGGCGGCCCCGCCCCGCCTCTCGGCCTTCGGCCGGCGCATCCTCGACCTGCCCGCCGGCACGGGCGAGGAGCCGGGCCGGATCGCTGATTTCCGCTACGGCGATCTCAGTGCGGCGGATTTCCCCGCGCTCGCGTGGCGCCGGGCGATCGGGGCGGCGAGCCTGCGGCGGTCGGGGCGGCTGCGCTACGGCGAGCCGCAGGGCGCCTCGGCGCTGCGCCTCGCCCTCCAGGGCTACCTGTGGCGGGCGCGCGGCATCCGCTGCGGCCCGGACCAGATCGTCGTCGTGAACGGCTCGCAGCAGGGGCTCGACCTGTGCGCGCGGCTGCTCCTCGATCCCGGCGACCGCTTCGTCATCGAGAATCCCGGCTACGCCCTGGCGCGGCGCGCCTTGCTGGCGGCGGGCGGCGAGGCCGTCCCCACGCCGGTCGACGGCGAGGGGATGCGGGTGGATGCCCTGCCCGATGCGCGGCTCGCCTACGTCACGCCCTCGCATCAGTTCCCGCTCGGGAGCGTCCTGTCGGCGTCGCGGCGCCGGGCGCTCCTCGCCTGGGCGGCGCGGACCGGCGCCACCGTGATCGAGGACGATTACGATGGCGAGTACCGCTACGACATCGCGCCGATCCCGCCGCTCCAGACCCTCGGGCCGGAGCAGGTGATCTATGTCGGCACGGTCTCGAAGACCCTCTCGCCGACCCTGCGGCTCGGCTACCTCGTGGTCCCGGAGGCCTTCTGCCGGCCCTTCGCCGAGGCGAAGCGCCTGACCGACCGTCACACCTCCCTGCCGGAGCAGGAGGCCCTGGCCGATCTCCTGGCGAGCGGCGCCTACGAAAGGCACGTCCGCACCACGCGGCGGCGGAACGGCGAGCGCCGCGCGGCGCTGCTGGCGGCGCTCGCGGCGGATTGCGCCGGCGCGGTCACGGTCGCGGGGGCCGAGGCGGGCCTGCATCTCGTCGCGTGGCTCGACCGCGTGGCGGCCGGCCGGGAGGGCGCCGTCATCGCCGCCGCCCGGGCGGCGGGCGTCGGAACCTACCCGATCGCGCCGCTCTACGACCCGGCCGGCCCCCGCCCGCCGATGGCCGGCCTGGTGCTCGGCTATGCGGGCCTCGACGCCGGCGCCATCCGGAGGGGCGTCCAGGTTCTCGGGCAGATGCTCGCAGGGTTCCCCGCTCCCTGACCGCGCGAGCCCCCTGCCGGAGCCACGGCCGAGGATTCGTCCAAGTCCCGGCGCGATCCTTCAAGTCCCTCGCCCGCCCGTGACGTAGATCCGGTCCGGCTGCCATCCGGCGGACCCGATGCTGAGCGGGAGCGAGACGATGCCGACAGGAAACCGGGCCGGCGCGATCATCAAAACCGCGCGATCCGCCTCAAGGCTCCGGCGGATGGGGCGGCGCATGACGGCCCGGTCCGCCGCGGCGCGATGACGAACCGGCGGGACGCCGCCCCTCCCCTCTTCCAGCGAAAGGCCGGGCCATGGACGTCTCGCCGCTGATGCTGTCGCGCATCCAGTTCGCCTTCACGATCTCGTTCCACATCATCTTCCCGGCCTTCACGATCGGCCTGGCGGCGTGGCTCACCTTCCTGGAGGGCTGCGGGCTGGTCACCGGCCGGCCCATCTACCGCCGCCTGTCCGATTTCTGGCTCAGGATCTTCGCGGTCGCCTTCGGCCTCGGGGTGGTCTCGGGGATCGTGATGGCGTTTCAGTTCGGCACCAACTGGAGCGAGCTGTCGCGCCGCACCGGGCCGATCCAGGGCCCGCTCCTCGGCTACGAGAGCTTCACGGCCTTCGCCCTCGAAGCGGCCTTCTTCGGCGTGCTGATGTTCGGCCGCGACCGGGTCCCGCGCGCCGTGTACTTCGTCGCCTGCCTGATGGTGACGCTCGGCACCAGCCTCTCGGCGTTCTGGATCCTGGTCAACAACACCTGGATGCAGTGGCCGACCGGCTTCGCGATGGGTGAGGACGGCGTCTTCGTCCCGGTGGATTGGTGGGCCATCGTGATGAACGAGGTCGTGTGGGTGCGCTTCCCGCACATGATCCTCGCCGCCTACGTCACCTCCGCCTTCTGCGTCGCGGCCACCGGGGCGTGGTACATGCTGCGCGGAAACGGCGCCGACGAGGGCCGGGTGATGCTCGCCATGGCGCTGCGCCTCGCCGCGATCCTGGTGCCGCTCCAGATCGGCTTCGGCCACCTCGTCGGCGACTACGTCCACGACAAGCAGCCGGCGAAGTTCGCCGCCATCGAGGGGCGCTGGGAGGACGAGCAGCCGGCCTCCGAGATCCTGATCGCGTGGCCGGACGAGGCCGCGGAGGCGAACCGATTCGCGGTGGCGATCCCCTATCTCGGCAGCCTCATCGGCTCGATGAGCCTGACCTCGAAGGAGGTCGGCCTCAAGAGCTTCCCGCCCGATCAGCGCCCGCCGGTCCTCATCCCGTTCCTCGCCTTCCGGGTGATGGTCGGCTGCGGCCTCCTGATGCTGGGGATCGCCTGGGCCGGCGCGTGGCTGAGCCTGGGCGCGCGCCTCGGACAGGCCCGCCTGTTCCTGTGGGCGACGTTCCTGTCCTTCCCGCTCGGCTTCGTCGCCACCCTCACCGGCTGGTTCACCGCGGAGGTGGGCCGGCAGCCCTGGGTGGTCTACGGGCAGCTGCGCACCGCCGATGCGGTCACGCCCCTGCTGACCTCGCCCCAGGTCGCCACCAGCCTCGCGGTGTTCGCGGCCGTCTACGCGCTGATCTTCAGCTTCGGCACCTTCTACATCTACCGCCAGCTCCGGGCCGGGCCGAACCCGGCCCCCGATCCGGCGGGCCACGCCACCAACCCGAAGCGCCCGCTGTCCCTCTCCGGATCGAGCCCCGGCGCGCCCGCAACCCTGGAGGCCGGCGAATGACCCTGGTGGATTTCTGGGCCGGGGCGCTCGCCCTCGCGATCCTCCTCTACGTCCTGCTCGACGGCTTCGACCTCGGGGTCGGCATGCTGTTCCCCTTCGCGCCGGGCGAGGCCGGCCGGCGGCAGATGCTGGCGGCGATCGCCCCGGTCTGGGACGGCAACGAGACCTGGCTCGTGGTCGCCGCCGCGATCCTGTTCGGGGCCTTCCCCCTCGTCTACGCGCTCCTGCTCTCGGCCTTCTACCTGCCGCTCCTCGTGATGCTGGCCGGCCTGATCCTGCGCGGGGTGGCGTTCGAGTTCCGCGACAAGGGTGGACGGCTGCGGCCGCTCTGGGACGCGGGCTTCGTCGCGGGTTCCTACGCGGCCGGCTTCATCCAGGGCACCGCGGTCGGCGCCGTCGTCGAGGGGCTCGCGGTCGAGAACGGGCGCTATGCGGGCGGCCCCTTCGCCTGGGCCTCGCCCTTCGCGCTCCTGTGCGGCTTCGGCCTCTGCATCGGCTACGCGCTGATCGGCGCCTGCTGGCTCGCCGGCAAGGGGGCGCCCGACATCCGCCGCTTCAGCCTGAGGGTGCTGCCCGGACTGATGGCGGCGCTGGTCGTCTTCCTCGTCGCCGTCTTCGCGCATGCGGCCATCCTCGACCTGCCCGTGCTCCGGCGCTGGGTCGAGCGGCCGGTCCTCGTCCTGTTTCCGCTGATCGGGCTCCTCGCCTTCGCGGTGATGGCGCTGGGCCTGCGCCGCGGCGACGAGCGGCTGCTGTTTCCCGCCGGGGCGGCCATCTTCGCCGCGGCCTTCGCGACGCTCGCGGTCTCGTTCCTGCCCTACATCGTGCCGTTCACGGTCACGATCGCGGCGGCCGCCGCTCCCGAGACGTCCCTGCGCTTCCTGTTCTGGGGCGCGGGCGTGTTCGTGCTGCCCCTCACCCTCGCCTATACGGGCGCGGTCTACTTCATCTTCCGCGGCAAGGTGCGGGCGGACGGCGAGTATCCGTGAGCCGTCCGCACCGTGAGCCATACCGCCGTCCCGAGGAGCCGTGCATGGTCCCGTCCGCCCTCGACCCGACCGACCCCTACCAGCGCGAAGCCCAGACCTTCCCGCACCTCGACGCCGCGGTGATCGCGCGCATCCGCGCCTACGGAGCCGAGGAGACCATCCCGGCCGGCCGGTTCCTCTACCGCCGGGGCGACCGCGGCGCCGATTTCTTCGTCGTCCTCGACGGCGAGGTGGAGACCTTCGACGAGGGGCCGGAGGGCGAGCGCCACGTCTTCACGGTCCACCGCGCCGGACAGTTCACGGGCGAGACCAACTTCCTCAACGGCCGCGAATCCCTGGTGAGCAGTCAGGCCTGCCGGGACACCCGGGTGGTCCGGATCGCGAGAGCCGATTTCCGCCGCCTGCTGGCCGCCGAGCCCGACCTGTCCGAGATCGTCATGCGCGCCTTCATCCTGCGCCGCGTGGGCTTTCTCCGCCACAGGCACGGCGGGGTCACGCTGGTGGGGAGCAGCCACGGCGCGGACACGCTGCGCCTGCAACGCTTCATGACCCGCAACGCCTATCCGCACCGGGTCGTCGACACCGACCTCGATCCGGACGCGGACGAGACGATGCGCCGCTTCGGCCTCGGCGCGGACGACCTGCCGGCGGTGGTCGCGCCGGGTCCGGTGATCCTGCGCAACCCGTCGAACTGGGAGCTGGCGGACCGCATCGGCCTCACCGAGCCCCTGGATGCGGATCGTGTGTTCGACGTCGCCGTGGTGGGGGCGGGGCCGGCGGGGCTCGCCGCCGCGGTCTATGCCGCCTCCGAGGGGCTCTCCACCATCGTGGTCGAGCAGGAGGCGCCCGGCGGCCAGGCCGGCACCTCCTCCAAGATCGAGAACTATCTCGGCTTCCCGACCGGCATCTCGGGTCAGGCGCTCGCCGGACGCGCCCAGGCGCAGGCGCAGAAGTTCGGCGCCCATCTGGCCATCTCCCGGGCGGCCTGCGGGCTCGATTGCCGGGAGCGGCCGTTCGGCGTCGCCCTGGAGGACGGCCGCACGGTGCGGGCGCGCGTCGTGGTGGTGGCCACGGGCGCGCGCTACCGCAAGCTCGACGTCGCGCATTACGACCGGTTCGAGGGCCAGGGCATCTACTACGCCGCCACCGGCATGGAGGCGCAGCTCTGCGAGAGCCAGGAGGTCGTCGTGGTGGGCGGCGGCAATTCCGCCGGGCAGGCGGCGATGTTCCTCTCCGCCACGGCCCGCCACGTCCACATCCTGGTGCGCGGACCGGGCTTGGCGGCCACGATGTCGGACTACCTCGTGCAGCGGATCACGACGGCGGCGCGGATCACCGTGCATCCCTTCACCGAGGTGACGGGGCTCGACGGCGACACCTTCCTGCGCACGGTCTCCTGGCGCGACGGCCGGACCGGCACGGCCGAGACCCGGGAGATCGGCGCCCTGTTCGTGATGATCGGGGCGGCGCCGAACACGGAATGGCTGTCCGGCTGCCTGCCGCTCGACCCGAAGGGCTTCGTGACGACGGGCCGCGACGCGGCGGGGCAGGCCCTCTCGTCGCCCTTCGCCACCACGACGGCGGGCGTCTACGCGGTGGGCGACGTGCGGGCCGGATCGGTGAAGCGGGTCGCCTCGGGCGTCGGGGAAGGCTCGGTGGTCGTCCAGGCGATCCACGGCTTCCTGCATCCCGGCGTCGCGTGAGGGCAGCGGCGAGGCGCGGCGCGATGGACGGAGCGGTAATCGTCGCGGGCAGGATCGCTCCCGGCAGGATCGCTCCCGGCAGGATCGCTCCCGGGATGTGTCCTGGATCACAGACGCCGTTGCGGGTGCATGCCTACGCCGAGGCCGGAGGTGCCGCGATGTCCGAACCCGTGCAACCCGCGAGGCTCTTGGCCGCCGATCCCGTCTTCGCCGGTCTCGGCCGCGGGGTGCTGCGGGCCGTGGCGCGCGGCCGGCCGATGCGCGTCCGATTGGCCTTGGCCGCGGCGCTCACGGCCGGCCTCGCGGCACCGGCCGGGGCGCAGACCGCCGGATGCACGATCGAGGCCCGGTCCGACCCGCCCGGGCAGGTGCTGACCTGCGGCGGCGGGCTCACGATCCGCACCGAGCCGGGGACCGCGCTCGGCCTGATCGACCGCAACCGGGACGGGCGGCCCGAGGGCGCCAGGCTCAGGGCCAAGGGCGCGCTGATCGCGCTGCCGCCCGGCCAGGGCGGATTCCAGGTTCTGACGCCGCACGCGATCGCCGCCGTGCGCGGGACGATCTGGGCGGTCGATGTCTCGGCCGGGCAGACCTCCGTCTTCGTCGAGCGGGGACGCGTCGCGGTGCGCCGGCCCGGCGGCCCGGCGGTGCTGCTCGCGGAGGGCGACGGCGTCGACGTGAAGCGCGGCACGGGGCCGCTCAGGGTCGTGCGCTGGGCGCCGGCCCGCGCGGCGGCGCTCCTGGCCCGCTTCGGCCGCTGACGCGTGCGGATGCCGTCGCTCACGGCGAGGGCGGTCCATACCGGTCTGCTGCTGGGGCTGGCGGCCCTCTGGTCCGGTCTCCTGGCGGCCTGGCATCTCGACGGCCGCGAGGTCGTGTTCGACCGCCTCGAGGTCCCTCTCCTCGACGCGCGCTTCCTGCTCGTCGGGCCCCGGCCGGCGCCCCGGGACGTCGTCGTCGTGGCGCTCGACGACGAGGCGATCCGCGAGGCCGGGACCTATCCGCTGCCGCGCGCCGAGCTCGCGCGCCTCGTGCGGGCGATCGCCGGGCAGCATCCGCGCGCGATCGGCCTCGACGTTCTCCTCCTCGACCGGGGGCGGGAGGAGGCCGATGCCGTGCTCGAAGCGGCCCTGCGCGAGACCGGGACGGTGCTGGCGGGGGCGGCCGTGTTCGCGCGCGTTCCGTCCCAGGCCGCGCGCGAGGAGCCCGCACGGGAGGGGCCGGCCGGCATCCCCGTCGCCGAACGCGTGCTGCGGCCGCTCGACCGTTTCGGGTCCGGCACGGGCTTCGGCCTCGTCAACGTCGCGAGCGACCGCAACGGCACGCCGCGCCACCTGCCCCTGCTGATCGCCGATGGCGGCACGCTGCTGCCCGCCCTGGTGCTGCGCCTCGCCGCCAGGGCCGCCGGGGGCGAGCCCGTGCTCGACGCGCAGACCCTCACGGTCGGGACGGTGACCTCACGGCTCGATCTCGGTTTCAGCCTGCCGCTGCGCTTCTACGGCCCGCGCGGGAGCCTGCGCACCGTCAGCGCCGCCGCCCTGCTCCGGAACGAGACCGACCCGCAGGCGCTGAGCGGGTGCATCGTCCTCGTCGGTGCCACCGCGCCCGGGGCGGCGGACACCTTCGCCACCCCGTACGATCCCATCCTGCCCGGGGTCGAGGTGCTCGCGACCGGCCTCGCCCATCTCACCGCCGGCGACGGCCTCATGCGCGATGCTGCCGTCCGGCGTCTCGATGCGGGCGTGGTGGCCGGGTTCGGCCTCGGCGCGGCCCTGCTGCTCCTGGTGCTGACGCCGCCCGCTCTCGCCGCGGGCCTGATCGTCCTGGCGGCCGCGGGCTGGCTCGCGGCGACCACGGCGGCCTTCGCGGCCGGCTACTGGTTCGCGGCCGCCCTCCCGCTCGCGGCTCTGGCGCCGGTCGTCGCGTTCGGCCTCGGCGGCCGGCTCCTCCTCGACCGGCGCGACGCGCGGGCCCTGGCCCGGGCGGAGCGGGCGCTGCGCGCCTTCCACCCGCCGCGCCTGGCCGCGCGCATCGCGCACGAGCCGCAGTTCCTCGCCGAGCCGCTGGTGCAGGACGCGGCGATCCTGTTCCTCGACCTGTCCGGCTTCACCGGCCTGAGCGAGCGGCTCGGCGCGCGCGCGACCCAGGCGTTCCTCAAGGACTTCCACGCCCTCGTCGAGGACCGCATCGGCCGCCACGACGGTCTCGTCATGAGCTTCATGGGCGACGGCGCGATGTGCGTGTTCGGCCTGGCCGAACCCGGAGCGGACGACGCGCGGCACGCCCTCGCCGCGGCGCTCGCCCTCATCCCGGCCGTCCGGAGCTGGCTCGCCGGATCGGCGGGGCGCGCGCACGGGATCGACCTGCGGGTGGGCGTGCATCACGGGGAGATCGTCGTGTCGCGCCTCGGCTCGGCGGAGCACCAGCACATCACCGCCACGGGCGACAGCGTGAACACCGCGAGCCGCCTGATGGAGGTCGGCAAGACGCTCGGCGCGGCGCTGACCGTCAGCGAGGATCTCCTCCGCGCGGCGGGCGAGCCGGCGGTGGCCGCCGCCGGCTTCGAGGGACGCCGCGTGGTGACGATCCGGGGCCGGGCGCGGACGCTCACCGTGGCCTATCGCTGGGCCCGGACCACGGCCGGCCGAGTGTGATGGGCATCACAGAAGCCGCGCTCCCGAGCCTTCATCCTGACCCTGCCTCGAACAGACAGGAGCAGGCAATGATCAGATCGGTTCTCAGTGCGGCCATCGTCGCCGGCGTCGCCATCGTCTCGCTGGCCGGCTCCGCGGAAGCCCGCGGCTTCGGCGGGGGAGGATTCCGCGGAGGCGGTTTCCACGGCGGGGGCTTCCACGGGGGCGGCTTCCATGGCGGTGGGTTCCACCGTGGCGGTTTCCACGGCGGCTTCCACCACCATGGCCACCATCGGTTCGTCCGCTTCGGCGGGTATCCCGACTGGTGCGGCTACGGATGGGGCCATCCGCGCTTCTGCTACTATCCCTGACGGGTTGCGCGAACCCGCTTGGACGGCCGCTCCGGTCCTCACCGGTCGGAGCGGCCGCCGAAGCGATCACCGGTCCGGCCTGCGGACCCGATGGGAAACAGGAAGCCGAACCGTATCGTCTCCCGCAATTCTGCTTAGATGCGCATCGTCGGCAGCCGGGAGCCAGGGATGCGCGGGACGGGCCAGCGGAACACGCTGATCGGGATTGCCTTGATGATCGGCGCCGTCGCGGGCTTCGCCTGCATCGACACGTCGGCCAAATTCCTCAACCGCGTGATGGACCCGCCCCTGATCGTGGCGATCCGCTATGTCGGCAGTCTCGTCGTGGTCGCGGCCGTGCTCGCGCCGCGGGCCGATGCCGGGCTGCTGCGGACCCGCCGGCCGCTGCTCCAGGTGCTGCGCTCGCTCTGCCTCGTCATCGCGACGCTCTGCACCGTCGTCGCCCTGCGCTACCTGCCGCTGGCGCAGGTGACCTCGATCACCTTCGCCTCCCCGCTGGTGGTGGCGCTGATCGCCGGGCCCCTGCTCGGCGAGACGGTCGGCTGGCGCCGCGCGGCGGCGGTGCTCGTGGGGTTCTGCGGCGTCCTCATCGTCAGCCGTCCCGGCCTCGGCGGCATGCATCCGGCCGCCGGCCTCGCCGTGGTGACGGCCTGCGTCAACGGCCTCTACATCGCGGTGACGCGGCTCCTCGCCAGCCACGACCCGCCCGAGACGACGATGCTGTACACCAGCCTTGTCGGCTCCCTGCTGATGCTCCCGGTCCTGCCCTTCGTCTGGGAGACGCCGTCCGATCCCTGGCTGTGGCTCGGAATCGGGACGATCGGCTTCTTCGGCGCCTTCGGGCACTGGCTGTTGATCCTGGCCCACCGGCGTGCTCCGGCCTCGACCCTGGCGCCCTTCGCCTATGCGCATCTGCTCTGGGCCATCCTCCTCGGATTCGTCGTCTTCGGCGACCTGCCCGACCGCTGGACCCTGATCGGCGGCGCGGTGGTGGCGGCCTCGGGCCTCTCCCTGCTCTCCCACGAGCGCCGCCCCGCCCGGCCGGGCGAGCCGGGTGCGGCCTGAGGCGCCGGCAACCCTGAGGCGGCGTCGGCTGCAGGGCGGGTTTGAGCCGGCGTCGCTCCCGGAACCGGACGCGCCCGACTATTCCGGCCGCGAGCCGGCGAGCGCCGGCCGTCCACCTGCGGAGCAACGCCTTGTCCCGAATTCCTCCCGAGCGCCGCACGGTCCCGTCGGGAGGCTCCGGCATTCCCACGATCGGCGGCAACGCGGCGCTCGGCTTCACGCAGATCGTCCTGTGGGGCGGCTCGTTCTTCCTGACCGCCGTGGTGGCCGGCCCGATCGTCCGGTCGACGGGCTGGCCGCAGGGCGTCGTCGTCGGGGCCCTGTCGCTGGCGATCCTCGTGTCGGGCCTGCTCTCTCCCTGGATCGGCCGGATGATCCGGCGCCATGGCGGCCGGTCCGTCCTCGTCGCCGGCTCCCTGGTGATCGCGGCGGGCCAGGTGCTGATGGCCCTGTCGCCGAGCCTGCCCGTCTTTCTCCTCGCTTGGGTCGTCATCGGCATCGGCATGGCCGGAGCGCTGTACGATCCGCTGTTCGCGGCGATCGGCCAAGCCTACGGGACGGCCGCCCGCGGGGCGATGACCCAGATCGCGATCGCCTCGGGCTTCGCCATCACCCTGTGCTGGCCGGCCACGAGCGTCCTCGTGGATCAGGTCGGCTGGCGCGGGACCTGCCTCGTCTACGCGGCGCTGTCGGCCGGAATCGTGGCCCCGCTCTACGCCTGGGCGCTGCCCCGCCACGACCGGTCCGCCGGAGCGGCGATCGTCCCGCCGCCCGCCGCGGGAGCCGGTGCGGCCCGGCCGGCCGAGCGGGCCCGGCTGCCGGGCGAGCCGCTCCTCGCCGCCACCTTCACCACGGCGGCGATCCTGATGACGGCCGTCTCCGTGCAACTGCTCCTGCTCCTCCAGGCGCAGGGCGTGCCGGCGGCGACGGCCGTCGCGCTGAGCGCGCTGATCGGTCCATCGCAGGTCGGCGCCCGCATCCTCGAACTCGCCTTCGGGCGCAACGCCCATCCGATCTGGGCCCTCCTGGTGTCGAGCGGGAGCGTCGCGGCCGGCCTCCTGCTCCTGGCGCTCGCGCCGGGCGTCGCGTGGCTCGCCATCGTCCTCTACGGCGCCGGCAACGGGATGCGCACCGTCGTCCGCGGAACCCTGCCGCTCGCCCTCTACGGCCGGCACGACTACGCGACCGTGATGGGCCGCCTCGCGCGCCTGCCGCTCCTCGGGCAGGCGGTGACGCCCCTCGCCTGCGGCTCCATCACGGAATGGCTCGGCCTCGACGCCGTCTTGGGCCTGATGCTCGGCATCGCCGTGCTGAACGTCCTCCTATCGCTGGCGGTCGCGCGTCGCGCCCTGCGGCAAGCGGGCGCCTGAGCATGGTTCGCGTCAGCGGCGGCGTGCCGCCGCAGGTCTGCTTGGAGCGGGTCGTCGGATGAGGTTGCGGGCGGTCTCGTGCCGAAGCCGCAATCGCCGAAGCCGCAATCGCCGCCGGATGGCGGATTGGGGCTTCGCCCGAGCGGAGGGCCCATCAGCCGGCATCGGTCTCGACGCTGACGATCCCGGGATGGCGCCGCAGGCGCTCGGCGATCGCCTCGACGCTGCGCTGGGACAGGCGCACGAAGGTGACCGTCACCTCGTCCAGCCCGTCCGAACCGGACTGGCGCACCACGAACTGCTTGATGCGCGACGAGCGCTCGCCCGAGACCTCCTGAAGCACGTCGATCGACATCTCGCCCGCGCGGGCGACGAGCCGCAGCGGGCGCGTCCGCATCCGCTCGCGGTAATGCTCCTCGATCGGCTTCACGCCGGCCAGGATGATGAGCACGATCAGGGTCGCGGCGACCGCCGCCACGTAGAGGCCGCCCCCGATCGCCAGCCCGACCGCGGCCACCGCCCACAGGCTCGCGGCGGTGGTGAGCCCCCGCACCACCTCTCCCCGGAGCAGGATCGTGCCGGCACCGAGGAATCCGATGCCGGAAACGACCTGGGCGGCGACGCGCGAGGGATCCAGCACCACGTTCTTGGCGCCGAGGATATCGGAGAAGCCAAAGGCCGACACGATCATGATCAGGCAGGCGCCGACGCAGACCAGCATGTGCGTGCGCAGGCCCGCCGCCCACAACAGGCGCTCCCGCTCCAGCCCGACGAGACTCCCCAGCAGGGCCGAGAGGGCGAGGCGGGCGATGATCTCGACGTTGCTCAGCACGGGCCATCCTCCTGCGGGCGGCCGCCAATTCGATTCCGGTGCGAACGCGACGCCGCTTGAGAAGTTAGCCGGCTTTCATGCTATCGCCTACGCGCGATCCGATGAGGCGTGTCACAGGATGTTGAACTGGTTCCGGGCCCTGATGCCGAGGGAAGATCGCTTCTTCGATCTCTTCGAGCGCCATTCCCATACCCTGGTGGCGGGCGCGGAGGCCTTGCAGGAACTGCTCAAGGGGGGCGAGGCGGTGCCCCATTACTGCCAGATCATCGCCGAGCGGGAGCACGACGCCGACGAGATCTCCCGCGAGGTGCTGCTCGCGGTGCGCCGCAGCTTCATCACCCCCTTCGACCGCAGCGACATCAAGGACCTGATCCAGTCGATGGACGATGCGATCGACCAGATGCACCGCACGGCCAAGACGATCGCCCTGTTCGAGCTGCGCTCCTTCGACCCGATCATGCGCGACATGGGGGACACGATCCTCGAAGCCGCCCAGCTCACGGCCGAGGCGGTGCCGCTGCTCAACAAGGTGGGTCCGCACGCGGCCCGCCTCTCGGCCCTCACCGAGCAGATGGTGCGGGTGGAGGGCCGCTCCGACGTGCTGCACGAGCAGGGCCTCAAGGCCCTCTACCAGACGCACGGGCGCAGCGATCCCATGGCCTACATCATCGGCAGCGAGATCCTCGGCCATCTGGAGGACGCGGTCGACCGCTTCGAGGATGTCGCCAACGAGATCAGCGGCATCATGATCGAGAACGTGTAGGAGCGGAGATGTCAGACGCCGCCCTCGCGCTCCCGGTCCTCGCCGGCCTCATCGCCGTCGCGCTGCTGTTCGATTTCCTCAACGGCCTGCACGACGCGGCGAACTCGATCGCCACCATCGTCTCGACCCGGGTGCTGCGGCCCCAATACGCCGTGTTCTGGGCGGCGTTCTTCAACTTCATCGCCTTCCTGTTCTTCGGCCTGCACGTGGCCCAGACGCTCGGCACCGGCATCATCGACGCGAGCCTCGTCGACGCGCAGGTGATCTTCGGGGCGCTGGTGGGGGCGATCGTCTGGAACGTGCTCACTTGGATGCTGGGGCTGCCGTCGAGCAGCTCGCACGCGCTGGTGGGCGGCCTCGTCGGGGCGGGTCTCGCCAAGGCGGGCTGGCAGGCGGTGGTCTGGGGCGGGCTCGGCAAGACCGCCGCCGCCATCGTGCTCTCGCCCCTCCTCGGCTTCTTCCTCGCCCTGCTGCTGGTGCTGATCGTGTCCTGGCTGTTCGTGCGGGCGACGCCCTTCGCGGTCGACAGCACCTTCCGCACGCTGCAATTCGTGTCCGCCTCGCTCTACTCGCTCGGGCACGGGGGCAACGATGCCCAGAAGACCATGGGGATCATCGCCGTGCTCCTCTACAGCCAGGGCCATCTCGGGGGCGACTTCCACGTGCCGCTCTGGGTGGTGCTGGCCTGCCAGGCCGCGATGGCGGCGGGCACGCTGCTCGGCGGCTGGCGCATCGTGCACACGATGGGCTCGCGCATCACGCGGCTGACGCCGATGCAGGGCTTCTGCGCCGAGACGGGCGGCGCCCTGACGCTGTTCGCCGCCACCTGGCTCGGCGTGCCGGTCTCGACCACGCACACGATCACCGGGGCGATCATCGGGGTGGGCGCCGCCCGGCGCACCTCCGCCGTGCGCTGGGGCGTGGCGGGCAACATTGTGGTGGCGTGGGTGATCACCCTGCCGGCGGCCGCCGCGATCGCCGCCGGCGCCTACGCGCTCATCGCCCTGCTGCGCTGAGCCGGTTCCGCGGGCGTGCCGAGGCGGGGAAACGCAGCGGACTCCGATCACGCTCCCCCGGGAAAGGGGGGTGTGATACGGTTTCCGGAAGATCACTTTCGGAAACCGTATCACGAGCCCGCGCGGCGCCTGAGCGAGGCCGGTTTCCGCATCGCGAAGCGATCATCCGGAAACCGTATGATCGATCGGAGCGGATCAGTCCCTCCGCGGCGCGGGGCCCGCATGGCGTGACAGGAACGCCGTGGTGAGGGCTGCGATCTCGTCCGCCCTGACATCGAGCGCGAAGTGGCCGGCATCGAGAATATGGACCTCCGCGTCAGGTAGGTCGCGGCGGTAGGCCTCGGCTTCGGCGGTCTGGAACGACGGATCGTAGCGGCCCCACAGCACGAGGAGCGGCGGCTTGCGGCGGCGGAGCCAATCCTGCCAGACCGGATAGCGCGCGACGTTGGTCCGGTAATCGTAGAACAGATCGGCCTGGATGTCGCCCTGACCGGGCCGGCTGAGAAAGGCGAACTCGTCCGTCCACAGGTCGGGGTCGTAGGCGGCCGTGTCCGGATCGGTCCCCACGTGCCGCAACCGGGTCGCCGCGAGCGACAGGAAGTTCTCCCGCAACGCCGCCTCGTGCGCCGCCCGGTCCGCCCAGAAGGCGCGCCGCGTCGCCCAGAGCGGGCCGAGGCCGTCCTCGTGGGCGACGGCGTTCTGCACGACGATGGCCTCCACCCGCTCGGGGTGGGCCAGCGCGAGCCGGAAGCCCACCGGTCCCCCGTAATCCTGCAGATAGAGGCTGTAGCGCCGCAGGCCGAGCGCGGCGGTGAAGCCGTCGACCACCTCGGCCAGCCGGTCGAAGGTGTAGGCGAAGGACCGGGGATCGGGGGCGCTGCTGTGGCCGAAGCCGATGAAGTCGGGCGCGATCAGCCGGTGCGACCTGGCCATCCGCCGCAGCAAGGGCTCGTACATGCGGGACGAGGACGGGAACCCGTGCAGGAGCAGGAGAATCGGCGCGTCGCGCGGGCCGGCCTCGCGGTAGAAGACGGTGAGGCCGTCGACCGCGACGGTCCGATACGAAACCTGCGCCATCGCTGCCGTCTCCGTCCCGATCCGCCGCCCCATCTCGGTTCCGGCGGCCTGCGGCGGGGACGGCTGCGCGGCGGCCGCGGAGGCGACCAGCGCTCCGATGACGGCGAGGGCGGATGTCGTCGGCCTCGTGACCATCGCGGCGTCCTCCCCTGCGGTGCCGAGCCAGCATCCCACGGAACCGCGCCGGTCGGCGAGCCCATCGGCGATGAGGCTTTCGCAAGATCGGATCGTCCCTGGGCGGCCGGACGGTGCGCCCCCTTCAGGCCGCGGTCTGGGCGAGGCGGCGGGTCAGGTCCGCCGCCCCCATCGGCTCGGCGAGGGGGGCGGCCTGCCCCGACCACAGGTTGGTGAAGTCGTCGCGGCCCAGGCCCTCGGCGTGCCGGCGCAGCGGCGCGAGGGCGCCGCCGGCCGTCGGGAAGGCGGGGGCCGCGTCCGACAGGGGGCCCGCCTCGCGCATCAGGCGGTTCATCACGCCGCGGGCCGGACGGCCCGTGAAGAGATTGGTGAGGGCGGTGCCCTCCTCCGCCGCGCGGCCGAGGGCGGCGCGGTGCAAGGACGAGATCCCGGCCTCCGGCGTGAACAGGTAGGCCGTCCCGACCTGCACCGCCGCCGCGCCGAGCATGAAGGCCGCGCGCACGCCCCGCGCGTCGGCGATCCCGCCGGCCGCGATCACCGGCACGCCGACCGCGTCGACCACCTGCGGCACCAGCGCCATCGTGCCGACTTGGCTCGCCATGTCGTGGGTCAGGAAGTTGCCGCGATGGCCCCCCGCTTCGAGGCCCATGGCGATGACCGCGTCCACCCCCCGCTCGGCGAGCCAGCGCGCCTCCGCCACGGTGGTCGCGGACGAGATCACGCGCGCGCCGCACGCCTTCACGCGGGCGAGGAGCGCCGCGTCCGGCAGCCCGAAATGGAAGCTCACCACCGCGGGCCGGACCTCCTCGACGATCCGGCAGAACGCGTCGTCGAAGGGCGCCCGGCCGCTGCCGGCGCCGGCCTCGGCCGGATCGAGGCCCGCCGCCTCGTAATAGGGCGCGAGCCGGGCGAGCCATGCCGCCTGCCGCGCCGGGTCGGGCGCCGGAACGGCGTGGCAGAAGAAGTTGAGATTGAAAGGCTTGGCGGTGCCGGCCCGCACGGTCTCGACCGCCGCGCGGAACTCCGCGGCGGTGTACTGGGCCGCCGGCAGGGATCCGAGCCCCCCGGCCTCGCTCACCGCGACGACCATCTCGGGCGTGGTGGCGCCCGCCATCGGCGCCTGGATGATCGGGAGGTCGATGCCGAACAGGTCGAGGATGCGGGTGTCGGTGGAAGCGGTCATGACCATGTCCTCTCGGGCGGCCGGTGCCCATCGGGTACGCCACCGGGCGGCGCGCGCGAAGACGCATTCCCCGGCAGTCAGCCTTCCGCCCGGCGCATGAAGGCCGCGCGGGTGGCGCGGCTGGACTCCCGGGCCGGTGCGTCGTCCTCTACCATGGACGATCCGGAGCGGCTCGGGCCCGCTTGGCGGGCCGGGAGAAGGAGCCGGCCGACGATGCCCTGCGGGACGACCCGGCGACCCGGGACGGTGCGGGTGCAAGCCTTCGCCCACCGACGCGCGGAACGCTGAGCTGGGCCGCGACGCCCCTCGTCCTCGGGGCTGTCGAGGCCGGCGGAGAGGCGGCCTCGGCGGCAGCGACATCGGCGCGAGCGTGGCGCCCCTGGTCGCGAGCACGCTCGCGCCCCCTTTATGGTTCCGGTCCGGCGCGATGCCGGGCGGCCCGGAGATCCGTCATGGACGCGCCCCTTCCGCTGAGAACCGAGTTCCTGCTCCGCCTGAGCCTGTCGGTCGGCGAGCCGCAGCTGGTCGGCCCGACCCGCAGCGGCGCCCTGCGCATCGTGCCCGTCACGGGCGGGACCTTCGAGGGCCCGCGCCTGAGGGGCGAGGTGCTCGGGGGCGGCGCGGGCGACTGGCTGCGGGTGGAGCCCGACGGCACGACGCATCTCGACGTCCGCCTGACATTGCGGGAGCGCGCGGGCGGGCTGATCTTCTGCCAGTATACCGGCCTGCGCGCCGGCTCGGCCGAGGTGATGCAGCGTCTCGCCCAGGGCGGGACGGTGGACCCGGCGGCGTATTACTTCCGCACGGCGGTGCGGTTCGAGACCGGCGCGGCCGAGTTCGCGTGGCTCAACCGCCTGCTCGCGGTCGGCGTGGGGCAGCGCCCGCCGACCGGGCCGGTCTACGACATCTACGCGATCCTGTAGGGCGGGTTCGCGCGCCCTCAGGTCGCGGTCGTCAACTGCGCTCCACGGCCTGGGCCGCGGCATCGAGCGCGGCGGCGATGGTCTCGGCCGTCGTGCGGTCGATCGGCCCGTTCCGGAGGCGCAGGCGGAGCGCGAGCTTGAGGTTCTCCATCCCGCGCAGCACCGGGGCCGGGACGCCCTCGTGGCGCCCGCCGCCGGTGGCGTCGATGCGGGCGAACAGGTCGTCGATCGCCGCGCGGTTGGCGGCCTGGAAGGCTTCGCCTTCGGGCGTGATGCGGTAGGACTTGCGGGTGCCGCCTTCGGTCTCGACGGAGGCGTAGCCCATGTCGTCCAGCCACGCGAGGGTCGGGTAGATGACCCCGGGGCTGGGGCTGTAGCTGCCGCCCGTCCGCTCATCGAGCGCCCGCATCAGCTCGTAGCCGTGGCGCGGCTGCTCGGCGATCATCGCGAGGACCAGCAGGCGCAATTCGCCGTAATCGAACAGGCGTCCGCCGGGCCGGCCGCGCCGGTGGGGGTGGTGCCGGCCGTGATGATGAGGGTGGCGGTGCTCGACGGCGCCCGCCGGGTCATGCAGGCCGTCTGGCCTGCCGTGGTCTCTGTGCGTCATGCCGTCGGATATAAGTCACGATATATCGGGTATCAAGATATATCGCGATTCGGACGTCACGCGTGCGGCGGCACGTCCGGGGCCCCGGCTTCCGGTGGCGATGCACGATGACGATGCATGAACACCGCGGGTGATCGGGATGCGTTTCAGCGTCTATCGGCGGCCCTTCACCCGGGGCAGACTGGAGAGCCGGCCGGTATCACCGGCTTCCGACCAATCAGGGCCGGAGGAAGAGCCGCCTCGTAAGCACGACGCCGCAAATGATGTCGTGGATGCACATCGTTTCGACTGGCCAAGCCGAAACCGGAACGGTTAAGCTTCGACCACCTGCTGACGGAGCCCGCGATGACGAAGCTGTTCACGACATCGACGCGACGCGGTTTCGTCGCCGGAGGCGCGGCGTTCCTCGCGGCGCCGGCCGTCATCACGAACCCGGCGCGGAGCGCCACGCAGCTTCGCGTGAGAACTCCGGGCGGCGCCTTCGACGAGATCAAGCGCCGGACCGTCTACGACCCGTTCCTGAAGGAGACCGGGATCGAGATCGTCCCCGTCCCGAGCACGCTCGGCAAGCTGCTCGCCATGTACAAAGCCGGGCAGGTCGAGATCGACTGCATCGACACCGGCAACGACGGCAACCTGATGCTGGAGGAGGCGGGCGCCCTGGTGCCGCTCGATTACGGCGCCTTCCGGTACACGAAGGTCGAGGACATCGAGCCCAGCCTGAAGCTGCCGTATCAGGTCGGCTCCTTCGTCTACGCCTTCGTGCTCTGCTACCGGACCGACGTGTTCCGGCCCGGCTCGGAGCCGAAGAACTGGGCGGAGTTCTGGGACACCAAGGCCTTTCCCGGGCCGCGCACGCTGGCCGGGATGGAATCGGGCTCGCCGAATCTCGAGATCGCGCTCATCGCGGACGGCGTGCCGATGGACAAGGTCTATCCGGTCGATATCGACCGCGCCTTCAAGTCGATGAGCCGCATCAAGCCCGCGGTCTCCAAGTTCTGGGACACGGGCGCCCTCTCGGCGCAGATGATGGCCGACAAGGAGGCCGTGCTCGGCGTGCTCTGGAACACGCGCGCCCAGGCGTCCATCGACGGCGGCGCGCCGCTCGGGATCCAGTGGAACCAGAACCAGATCCTGGTGCAGTCCTACGCCATCCCGAAGGGCTCCAAGGCGCCCGCGGCCGCGCTCAAGTTCATCGACTACTCGATCAGCGAGGAGGTGCAGAAGCGCTGGCTCGCCGAGTACAAGGCCATCCCGGTCAACAAGAAGGTCTATCCGCACACCTCCAAGCTCCTGATCGACCCGGCCACGGGCACGCCCTGGACGGTGTCGAAGGGCTTCATGAACGACATCAACTGGTGGTCGGCCAACCGCACCAAGGTGAGCCGCGCCTGGTCGAACTGGGTCCTCTAGGGCAACGTCCGATCGCGTTGCGATCGGGCGCGGTTCTCAGTCTTTGATCGACCGCGTCCGGCTAAACCGGAATCCCCTTCGGCGGGGCGCGCTCTGAACCGATACAGCGAGGCCATATCGCCATGTTCGAGGTGATCGATGCCGGGATCGCGCGCTCGAAGGCGCCGGTGAACGGAACCGTGAAGGCCGGGAGCCGGGTGTTCACGACCCATGTGCCGAAGGACCCGACGACCGGCGAGATCGTCGAGGGCAGCATGGACGTCCAGGCACGCCGGCTGTTCGACAACCTGACGATGGCGCTGGCGGCGGCGGGCGGCTCGCTCAAGGACGTCGTGTCGGTCCTGATCTTCCTGACCGATGCGTCCGAGTTCGAGGCGATGAATGCGGTCTACCGCGAATACTTCGCCGAGCCCTACCCGACGCGGGCCACCGTGGTGGTGAAGGAACTCATCGGCGGCAAGGCGCGCATCGAGCTTCAGGCTCAGGCCTGGATCGAATGACCGCGCACGCGATGAGCGCCGTGCGCGACCACGCCTCGCCGGGCAGGACCGGACCGGCCGGACGGGCGCTGGATCTCCGGGGCCTCACGAAGATCTACGGATCGGAGACGGTCGTTCAGGATTTCAGGGCCCTGATCGGGGCCGGCGAGTTCTTCTCCCTCCTCGGCCCGTCGGGCTCGGGCAAGACCACGACGCTGATGATGGTGGCGGGCTTCGCCGCGATCGATGCGGGTCAGCTCCTGGTCGACGGCACCGACCTCGCCGCCGTGCCGCCGGAGCGGCGCGGCTTCGGGATGGTCTTCCAGAACTACGCCATCTTCCCGCACCTGAACGTGTTCGAGAACGTGGCGTTTCCGCTGCGGGCGCGGGGCGCGCCGAAGGCTCTGGTCCGGGAGAAGGTCGCGGCCGCCCTCGACCTCGTCCGGCTCGGCCACCTGGCCGAGCGCTACAGCCGCGAGCTCTCGGGCGGGCAGCAGCAGCGCGTGGCCATCGCCCGCGCGATCGTGTTCCAGCCGCCGGTCGTGCTGATGGACGAGCCGCTGGGGGCCCTCGACAAGAATCTCCGCTACGAGATGCAGGTCGAGATCAAGGAGATCCAGCAGCGCCTCGGCATGACGGTCCTCTACGTCACCCACGACCAGGAGGAGGCGATGAACCTGTCCGATCGCGTGGCGATCATGAGCCGCGGCCGGATCGAGCAGGTCGGCGCGCCGCGCGACGTCTACGAGCACCCGGCGAATGCCTTCACGGCCCGCTTCCTCGGCGAGGCGAACCTGCTGCCGGGCGAGGTGGTGACGGCGCAGGCGGATGGCGCCGCGTTCCGGCTGGCGGAGGGGACGCTGCTGCGCACCGGGCGGCCGGGCCCGCGCGCGGCGGGCAGCGGCCAGCTCTTCGTCCGGCCCGAGAAGCTGACCCTGCGGCGGGAGGATGATCCGCCGGGCGAGGGCATGAACCGTCTCACCGGCACGGTGCGGCGCACCTCCTTCCTCGGCAACGTCGTGCGCTACGCGGTCGAGACGCCGGGCGGGGCCCTCGTGACGGTCGATGCCCCGAACATGTCGGCGCGCCACCATCCCGAGCCCGGCGAGCGCGCGCTGATCGCGTGGTCCCCGGCCGACACCGCCATCCTGCCGCCGGACGCGCCCTGATGCGGCGGGACCGGACATGGCTCCTGCTCCTGCCCGCGCTCGGCATGCTCGGGGGTCTCTTCGTCGCGCCGCTGATCTGGTTCCTGGTCCGGACCCTCTTCGTCGAGACCGCCCCCGCCGAGGTGCCGGATCTCTTCGTCGATGTCCTCACCTCGCGGCCGATGCAGGTCGCGGCGCTCACGACGCTCTGGATCTCCGTCCTCGTCACGCTCGCGACGCTGGCGATCGGCTACCCGATCGCCTTCTACTTGGCCAACCGCCGCGGCTTGCGCGCCGCGCTCGTCGTGTTCTGCGTGATCGTGCCCTATTTCACCAGCGTCATCGTCAGGACCTACTCGCTGACCGTGCTGCTCGGCAGGGCCGGAATCGTCAACGAGAGCTTGCGTGCCGTGGGACTCATCGGGGCGCCGCTGCCGCTCCTCTACAACACCTTCGCGATCGTGGTCGGCATGACCTACGTGCTGCTGCCCTACATGGTGCTGACCCTGTTCGCGACCATGAAGGGGATCGACCCCACGCTGCTCCGGGCCGGCCGCGCGCTCGGGGCGAGCGGCCCCTACCTGTTCCGGCGCGTCTATCTCCCGCTGTCCTGGCCGGGGATCGTGTCGGGCTCGCTGATCGTCCTGATCCTGGCGCTCGGCTTCTTCATCACGCCCGCACTGATGGGCGGCCCCGGCGACGTGACGGTCGCGATGCTCATCGAGCGGGCGATCGAGATCCTGATCGACTGGCCGAGCGCCGCCGTGATGTCGGTGGTCCTGCTCGCCGCGACCCTGATCCTCTTCTCGGTCTACGGCCGGGTGACGGACATGCGCCGGATGATGGGGGGTTGACGATGCGGGTCGCGCTGCCGCTCTTCGTCGGGCTCGCCTGCTTCCTGCTCATCATGCCGATCGCCATCGTGGTGGTGCTCGGGTTCAGCGGGGGCACCTTCCTCCGCTTCCCGCCCGAGAGCCTGTCGCTGCGCTGGTTCGCGGCGTTCCTCGGCGACGAGCAATGGCGCGCCGCGCTCTGGTCCAGCCTCGCGATCGGGCTGATCGCCTGCGTGGTGGCGACGAGCGTCGGCTTCTTCGCGGCCTACGCGCTCGTGCGCGGCGCCTTCCCGGCCAAGAAGCTGATCCTGTCCCTGTCGCTCCTGCCGATCGTCTCGCCCACCGTCGTCACGGCGATCGCGATGTACTACGCGTCCGCGCAGCTCAAGCTGGTCGGCAACGTCGTCTGGGTCGGGCTCTGCCACGCCGTGATCGCCTTCCCGGTCGTGCTCCTGATCCTGCTGTCGGCGCTGCAATCCGTCGATCCCGGCCTCGAACGGGCGGCGCTGAGCCTCGGCGCCAGCCGCGCCCGGACGCTCCGCACCGTGGTCGTGCCGATCGCCGCGCCGGGCATCGTCTCGGCCGCCCTGTTCGCGTTCCTCACCTCCTTCGACGAACTCGTGATCTCGCTCTTCCTGACCAACGCCGCGAGCCAGACCCTGCCCGTGCGCATCTGGAACAGCCTGCATCTTCAGGTCGAGCCGACGATCGCGGCCGTCAGCACCTTCCTGATCGGCGTGACCGGCCTCGTCCTCGCGGCCGACGCGCTGCTTCGCCGCCGCCGGGGAGTGTGACCGCCATGGGTGCCCATCCTGCCTTCGCCCCGGCGGAATTCGCCGACCGCCTGCGGCGGACGCGCGCCGCGCTCGCCGCCCGGGGCGTCGCGGTCGGGATCTTCGACGAATGCGAGTCGATGGCGTGGCTCACCGGCTACGGCAATTCGGAGAACCGGTGGCGCTGCGTCGTCGTGCCGGTCGAGGGCGAGCCGTTCATCCTGATCCGGGCGCTCGACGCGGCGCCCTGCCGCGAGCGCAGCGCGGTGACCGAGATCGGGACCTTCCTCGACTGGGAGGCACCCCTCCCGATCCTCGCCCGGATGCTCGCCGAGCGCGGATGGGCCGAGGGGCCGGTCGGCTTCGATTACGGCTCGCCCTCCTTCACGGCGCGGCGCTTCGCCCAGGCCCAGGCCGCGCTGCCGCGGGCCCGGATCACCGATCTCGGGCCGCTCGTGGCCGAACTGCGGCTGATCAAGTCCGCCGCCGAGATCGCCCTCATCCGGACCGCCGCGGGCATCGCCGACGCGGCGCTCCGCCGCGCCGCCGCCGCGTGCCGGGCGGGCGGATCGCAGCGCGACGCGGCCTTGGCCGCCACGGCCGCCTTCATCGAGCTCGGAGCCGAGCCGGGCGCTCCCGGCCCGATCTCGGCGGGCCGCGGATGGGACTTCCTCCACGGCCACATGACCGAGGCGGCGCTCGCCCCCGGGGACGTGGTGCATATCGAGCTGATCCCGCGCGTGCTCGGCTACTCGGCCCGGATCATGCGCTGCGTCGCCGTGGGCGAGCCCGCGCCGGCGCTGGCGGAGGCCGCCGCGACGCTCGCGGCCCTGCAGGACCGCCAGATCGCCGCCATGCGGCCCGGGGCCGTCGCCCGCGATGTCGACCGGATCCTGCGCGAGGGCGTCGTCGCGGCGGGGCTGCGCGAGCGCTTCGACAACATCACCGGCTACACGCTCGGCTTCTACTCGCACGCGACCACGCATACGAGCGACTTCACCCGCATCTTCCATCCGGAGGCCGCGTGGCGGCTCGAACCCGGCATGGTGTTCCACATCTACGCGTCCGCCGCCGGGGTCTCGTTCAGCGAGACCGTCCTCGTCACCGAATCCGGTCCCGAGATCCTGACCCGGACGCCCCGAACCCTGTTGAGTGCCGGAGACGCCACATGAGCACCGAGACCACCGCGATCGTGCTCGGGGCGGGCGTGGTCGGCCTGTCGACCGCCCTCTATCTCCGGCGGGCCGGCCGGGACGTGACCGTGATCGATCCGCTGCCGCCCGGCGGCGGCGCCTCCTTCGGCAATGCCGGCATGATCAGCGCCGACACGGCCTCGCCGATCGCGATCCCCGGCATGCTGCGGCAAGTGCCGGGCTGGCTCCGCGACCGGAAGGGGCCGCTCGTCGTCAGCCCGTCCTACTTTCCGGCCGCCCTCCCCTGGCTCCTGCGCTGGATCCGGGAGGGCCGGATGGACCGCGTCCTCGCGATCTCGGACGCGCTGCGGGCCCTGCACAAGGATTCCTTCGCCTGCTGGCAGGATCTCGTCGGACCGCGCCTCTTCGGCGACCTCGTCCGGCGCAGCGGCCAGATCCAGGTCTGGGACGGTGACGGCGAGAGCCGCGGCGCCGCCGTCGAGCGGCTGATCCGGGAGCGGCACGGGATCGAGGCGCAGGTGCTCGGCGCCGACGACCTCCAGCAGATGCTGCCCGGCATCGCGCGCTCGGTGAGGCGCGCGCTCCTCGTGCCCGGCAACGGCTACACGGTCAGCCCGGCCCGGCTCGTCGGCGCCCTGGCGGAGCGGCTGCGCGAGGAGGGCGGCACGATCGTGGCCGAGCGGGCCATGACGCTCGTGCCGCGCGAGGGCGGCGGCTTCATGGTCTGGACCAACGTGGCGAACCGGACGGCCGACCACGTCGTGGTCGCGGGCGGGGCTTGGTCGAAGGCGCTGCTCGATCCGCTCGGCGTGCGCGTGCCGCTGGAGACCGAGCGGGGCTACCACGCCATGCTGCCCTCGCCCTCCATCGAGCCGCGCTACACGATCAGCTACAAGTCGCGCGGCTTCGGCGTGACGCCGATGGAGGGCGGCCTGCGCGCGGCCGGGACGGTCGAGTTCGCCGGGCTCGACGCCCCGCCGGACGAGACCCGGGCGAAGCTCCTGGCCGAGCATGCCCGCGCGCTCTTCCCCGGCCTCACCCACGGCGAGCCGCGGCTGTGGATGGGGTTCCGCCCCTCCTTCCCCGACACGCTCCCGGTGCTCGGCCCGGTGCCGTCCCGGCCCGGGCTGCACCTCGCCTTCGGGCACGGCCATTACGGCATGACCGCGGGCCCGCCGAGCGGGCGTCTGGTGGCGGCCCTCGTCGCGCGGCGCCCGGCCCCGATCGATCCGGCACCCTACAGCGTCAGCCGCTTCGGGGCGTGACCGCGGACGATCCGGTCCGGGACTGCACTATGGGGCGTGCCGTCCGACCGGCGATGCACGACGTGGCGCCGCTTCCTGATGGCGGGTCCAATCAAAGAGTTGGAGACGCCTTCGATCGGCAGCGGCGCGGATTCCATCGGTTGTCGGTTGAATCGGCGTCCGGATGCGTCCTTCCACGACGCTGCGATCCAACCGCCCGCGGCCTCAGCGGCGGATGCCGCGCGTCACCCAGTATTCGCGCGGCACGCAGATCCCGAGCGGCGTCGGGAACTGCGCGTGGAAGGCGATGAAGTCGCGGCGCAGATCGGCCCGGCGGTCCGCGTCGAGCGAGGCGGCCAGGGCCTTGGTCGGGCCGTAGCCGGTCGAGAACGTCTCCCAGGCGGCCTCCGCGCTCGGCTCGCGGTAGAACGAGACGCCCTTCTCGAAGGCGAGATCGAAGTCCCGGCCCAGCAAGTCCGTGATCCGCTCCGTGCGGCCCCACTCGAACGGCGAGGGTGGGGCCGGGCTGGGCGGTGGCGGCATGTAGGGCTTCATCACCATGAACATCTTGAACAGGTTGCTGTCGGCCAGCCAGGTGGTGAGCGCGATGCGCCCCCCTGTGCGGCAGACCCGCGCCAGCTCGGCGGCGGCGGCCTCCGGCCGGCTGGCGAACATCACGCCGCAGGTGGAGATCACCGCATCGAACGCGCCGTCGGCGAAGGGCAGGCTCTCGGCATCGCCCAGCCGGTAGTCGATGGCGAGGTTCTCGGCCCTGGCCTGCTCGGCCGCGAAGGCGAGCAGGTCGGGACCGATATCCACGCCGGTCACCCGCGCCCCGCGCCGGGCGACCACGCGGGAGGTCCAGCCGGTCCCCGTGGCGAGGTCGAGGATCCGCTCGCCCGGTTGCGGGTCGAGGCGCAGCACGCAATGCTCGATGCTGTCGGCGATGCCCCGGCTGACCTCGTTGTAGCGGCCGCCGCCGGAATTCCAGATACTGGCCGGCTTGGCATTATGCGGTTGAATCTCGTTGCTCATGGCCGCCTCCCGTCCGCGCGGAGCACGCATCCAGGGTGCCGCCGCCTCGACCGCAGGAAAGTCCACAAGAGCCGGTTCTTGATCACGCCGGTGAATGAAAGCAAGTAAATCGGCCGACGTCAAATCAATGCTTGTTACGTCGATCGATGCACGGGCGCTGATCTGATCGGCACGCGGCCGATCTCGTGGCTGATCGGGCCGAGGGGCCGGGGCTCGCGGAACCGGGCCCGCCGCGGCGGATTGACCGCAGATCGCCGGGCCCGGCAGGAGGGCGGGTCGCGAACTGAGGAGCAGTCCGCAGAATGGGCTCTCCGTCCCCGCTTTCACGCCCCGCTTTCACGCCGTGTTCGCGACGGGAAGTCCCAAGCAGCAGGCGAGCAGCTGGTTTCTGCTCTCGGACGGTCCACGTCCGTGAGAGGCCAAAGCCCCTGCGCAACCAGAGCATGGCCTCGAAGCCCTGGATCCTGCACCGCGCCGTGTTGAACGACCGGAACCCGCCCGCCCGTGGCATCGGCCGTTTCACGCCGAAATGGTCGCTCTCGATCCCCTGCGGCATGTGCTTGGTGACGGGGTGGATGGGCGTGCGTGGCAACAGGCCCTCCTTGCGGGTTCCCGGCGAGCGCCGTGCGGCTTGCGGAACCGGCGCAGGCGGGGCCTGTCGCTTCCGCGTGCGGGCGAGGGCGTTGAGGATCATGGGCCGGCTCCGTGGCGGGGACGGCAAGCCGGGCGGTTCCGCGTAACGACCCGCGAACGACGGCACGCTCGCGTTTGCGACAAGCCCATCCCGTGCGCTGCCGGTCCGTCGATCCAATTCCCGCATCGATCAATGCCGACAAAGTGTTGGTCTTGGATGAGTTGAGCGGGTACGACTGACACAAAATAAGGCCGGGCAACTGCCCGCGCCGAGAAGGCGGTCCATCAGCTCCTAGCATCGACCTGCGGGATCATGGTCCGAGACTGCCAGTCACCCCATGGGAGGATTCGGTGCTCGTAGAGGCAAGGACCGACCTGAACCGAACCGGCGACGTGCCCCGCACCATCCGGGTCCATGACGCGGACAACGTCGCGATCGTGGTGAACGCCTTCGGGCTGCCGGCCGGCACCGTGTTTCCGGACGGACTGGTGCTCACCGAGTTCGTGCCCCAGGGCCACAAGGTGGCGCTCGCCGACATCCCCGCCGGCGGGATCATCCGCCGCTACGGCGAGGTCATCGGCGTCGCCCTCGTGGACATCCCGCGCGGCGGCTGGGTCGAGGAAACCCGCGTGCGCACCCCGCCCGCCCCGTCCCTCGACGCTCTGGAACTCGCCACCCGGGTGCCCGCGCCGCTGCCGCCCCTCGACGGCCACACGTTCGAGGGCTACCGCAACCCCGACGGCTCGGTCGGCACCCGCAACATCCTGGCCATCTCCACCAGCGTGCAATGCGTCGCGGGCACCCTCGACGTCGCCATCCGGCGCATCCGCGCGGAGCTGCTGCCGCGCTACCCCAACGTCGACGACGTGGTCGGCCTCACCCACGCCTATGGCTGCGGCGTCGCCATCAACGCCCCCGAGGCGGTGATCCCGATCCGCACCCTCCAGAGCCTCGCGCAGAACCCGAATTTCGGCGGCGAGGTGATGGTGGTGGGCCTCGGCTGCGAGAAGCTCGTCTCCGAGCGCCTGCTGCCGGACGGGCAGAGCGGGGGCGTGGTGCGCCTCCAGGACGAGCGCCACCAGGGCTTCGGCATGATGCTCGACAGCATCATGGCCATGGCCGAGGCGCGGCTCGCGGTGCTGAACCGGCGGCGGCGCGAGACCTGTCCGGCCGCCGATCTGGTGGTGGGCCTGCAATGCGGCGGCAGCGACGCCTTCTCGGGCGTCACCGCCAACCCGGCGCTCGGCTACGCCGCCGACCTCCTGGTGCGCGCCGGCGCGACCGTGATGTTCTCCGAGGTCACGGAGGTGCGCGACGCCATCCACCTCCTCACCCCCCGGGCGGAGAGCGAGGAGGTGGCCCGCGCGCTCATCCGCGAGATGGCGTGGTACGACGCCTATCTGGCCCGCGGCGAGGCCGACCGCAGCGCGAACCCCTCTCCCGGCAACAAGAAGGGCGGGCTCAACAACATCGTCGAGAAGGCGCTCGGCTCGGTGGCGAAGTCGGGCACCAGCGCGATCCGGGGCGTGCTGGCGCCGGGCGAGCGGGTGCGCGGGAAGGGCCTGATCTTCGCCGCGACCCCGGCCAGCGACTTCGTCTGCGGCACGCTGCAACTCGCCTCGGGCATCACGCTGCAGGTCTTCTCGACGGGTCGCGGCACGCCCTACGGCCTCGCCGAGGCGCCGGTGATCAAGGTGGCGACCCGCACGGAGCTGGCCGAGCGCTGGTCGGACCTCATCGATCTCGATGCGGGCCGGGTCGCCACGGGCGAGGCGACGATCGAGGAGATGGGCTGGGAGCTGTTCCGGCTGATCCTCGACGTGGCGAGCGGGCGCAGGAAGCCGTGGTCGGACCACTGGGGCCTCTACAACGACCTCACGCTGTTCAACCCGGCCCCGGTGACCTGAGCCGGCACCCTGCCGGCTCCGCGAAGACAGACAACCACAAAAACAGATCTCCTGTTTCCAACGAGGAGGAAACGATGAATCACGCCGATATGGAACTGCAATCCAGGACGATCCGCAAAGTCTGTTGGCGGATCCTGCCGCTCATCGTCGTCATCTACCTGGTCGCGTATATCGACCGGACGAATGTCGGCTTCGCGGCGACGGGCGGGATGTCGAGTGCGCTCGGCCTGTCCGCGAAGGACTTCGGTTTCGGTGCCGGCATCTTCTTCCTCGGCTACTTCCTGTTCGAGGTCCCGAGCAATCTGCTGCTGGAGAAGGCCGGGGCCCGGCGCTGGATCGCCCGGATCATGATCTCGTGGGGGATCGTCGCGGGGGCGATGGCCTTCGTCGGGGGGCCGACCAGCTTCGTCGTCATGCGCTTCCTGCTCGGCGTGGCGGAGGCGGGCTTCTTCCCGGGCGTGATCCTCTACTTCACCTACTGGTTCCCCAAATCCTATCGCAGCCGGGTCCTGGCCTCGCTCTACGTCGCGGTTCCGGTGGCCAATGCGGTGACCGCGGCCCTCTCCGGCGTGCTGCTCGGCCTCGACGGCCTGCTCGGTCTCGCGGGCTGGCAGTGGCTCTTCCTCATCGAGGCGGCCCCGGCCGTGCTCCTCGCCTTCGTCGTGCTGCGCTACCTCACGGACACGCCCGCCGTCGCCGACTGGCTGGCGCCTGACGAGAAGGCGTGGCTCTGCGCCACCATCGAGAAGGAGCGGCAGGAGCTGCTGCAACAGGAGCGCGGGCACATGACCCTGGGCCGCGTCTTCACGGACGCCCGGGTGCTGTCGCTCGCCCTGATGTACTTCACGATCGTGACGGCGACCTACGGCATCACCTATTTCCTGCCGCAGATCGTCAAGGGGTTCAGCGGCTCCGATCTCCAGGTCGGCCTGATCAGCGCCGCACCCTACACGGTCGGCACGATCGGGCTGCTCGTGTGGAGCTGGTCGTCCGACCGCATGCGCGAGCGCAAGTGGCACTACATCGTGGCCTGCCTGCTCGGGGCGGGCGGCCTCGCCGTCGCGGGATTCCTCGGCAGCACCATGATGGCCGTGGTGGCAATCGCCATCGCCTCGATCGGGCTCTACGGGTGCAAGCCGGCCTTCTGGACGATGCCGAGCGAGTTCCTCACCGGCACGGCGGCCGCGGGCGGCATCGCCATGATCAACTCGATCGGCAATCTCGGCGGCTTCGTCGGCCCCTTCGTGGTCGGCTGGATCCGGGATGTGACCGGCGGGTTCGGGGCCGCCCTCGGCTTCCTCACGGCCTGCGCGGTCGCCTCGGCGCTGCTCGCCCTGGTGACGGTGCCGTCCCGCGTGCGCCACGCCCCCAAGGTCGCCGCCCTTCCGACCTGAGCCGCCTCCGGCCGCCGCTCCCGCCGACGACCGCGTGGGAACGGCGCCTCCGCCCACCCCCTACCCCGCCGGAGACGACGATGCCGAACCCGACAGAGACGATCAGCTGGATCAAGCTGCACGCGGTTGATCTGCCGCTGAGGACGCCGATCAGCGACGCCAAGGTGCTCACCGGCCGCCAGAAGCCGATGACCGAGATCGCCATCCTGTTCTGCGAGGTCGAGACCAGCGCCGGGCACCGGGGCCTCGGGCTCAGCTACGCGAAGCGAGCGGGCGGGCCAGGGCAGTTCGCGCATGCCCGGGAGATCGCCCCGGCCCTGCTCGGGGAGGATCCGAACGACATCGCCAAGGCCTGGGACAGGCTGTGCTGGGCGGGCGCCTCGGTCGGCCGCAGCGGCCTCGCCGTTCAGGCGATCGGCGCCTTCGACGTCGCCCTCTGGGACCTGAAGGCCAAGCGGGCCGGGCTGTCCCTCGCCAAGCTCCTGGGCGCGCACCGCGATTCCGTGCGCTGCTACAACACCTCCGGCGGCTTCCTGCACACGCCCCTCGACGAGGTTCTCGTCAACACGACGCGCTCCCGCGAGACGGGGATCGGCGGCATCAAGCTCAAGGTCGGGCAGCCGGACTGGGCGCTCGACGTCAAGCGCGTGACGGCGGTGCGCGAGCATCTCGGCGATGCCTTCCCGCTGATGGTCGATGCCAATCAGCAATGGGACCGCCCGACCGCGCAGCGGATGGGCCGCATCTTCGAGCCGTTCAACCTCGTCTGGATCGAGGAGCCGCTCGATTGCCATGACGCGGCCGGCCATGCCGCCCTGGCCGCGCAGCTCGACACGCCGATCGCCACGGGCGAGATGCTGACGAGCGTGGCGGAACACTGGGACTTCATCCGCCAGAACGGCGCCGATTACCTGATGCCGGACGCGCCGCGGGTCGGCGGCATCACGCCCTTCCTGAAGGTCGCCGCGCTCGCCGAGTTCGCCGGGCTCACGATCGCCCCGCACTTCTCGATGGAGCTGCACATCCACCTCGCGGCGGCGATGCAGCGCGAGCCGTGGGTCGAGCATTTCGAGTGGCTCGAACCGCTGTTCAACGAGCGCCTGGAACTCGCGGCGGGCCGCATGATCGTGCCGACCCGTCCGGGCCTCGGCGTGAGCATGAGCGAGCAGGCCCGGGCCTGGACCCGCGAGACCGCGGAATTCGGCCGCAGGGCCTGAGGATTCGCCGACGCGGCGCGGGGAGGAAGCCGAGGCCGGCCGCGACCGGACCAGGCAGGGCCCGGCCGGGTGCCCGGTATCCGGCGATCGATGCTCAGTCCCGCCCGTCGAGCCGCTCGGCCGTGGCCGCGACCAGATCGAGCAGCTGCTGGCGCATCTCCGCATCGCGAATCCGGCCGAAGGCGCGCACGAGTTCGACGGATTGCAGCTCCAAGCTCATGGGGGATGCCGCGCCGCCCGTCGGCGCCTCGGCGGAATGGGAGCCGATCCGGACGCCCAGCACCTCCTCGATGCGCCGCTGCCGGTCCGCGGGATGCGTCTTGAGCAACGGCTGATCGTCCTGGGCGGCTGCACCGAACTGGCGGTCCTGCATGCCCGGGAAACGCTCGCGCTTGGTCATTGTTGTCTCCCCATCGCGTCCAGGCTAGTCCGCAGCGGGTCCGGCCTCGATAACATTGGTGTGGCGTGGCAGGATCCGAGATGGCTTTTATGCAAAGCTATTTAACGAACTCGCGCATCGGCGATGATGGTCAAGCTCGTGAACGCATCGAGACGATCCGCGGTTGAGCCAAGGCGAGATCGAAGGATCATGTATGCCGGGCTCGGATCACACACTCGACGCGGGATCTGGCTCGCTCAGCGAGCTGATGTCGTCGGATGCAATCGGCACCTGGGATTGGGATATCCAGGCCAACCGCCTCTACATCGATGACGTGCTGGCGCGCCTGTACGGCGTCGACTTGGATCAGGCTAAAACCGGGCTCCCGTTCGAGCAGTACGCCGCGAGCATTCATCCGCAGGATCGCGAGTGGCTGCTGCCGTACGTTGCCAACGCCATCAAACAATCCGGGTTGTGGATTGCGGAATACCGCACCTGCCCGCGCGACGGCGATGTGCGCTGGGTCTTGGCGCGCGGACAATTCTACCACGACGCGGCCGGCCGGCCGATCCGCAGCTGGGGCATCATGGTCGACATCACCAACCGCAAGCTCGATGGGCACGGCTTCGCCGGCGAGTTGACGCCGCGGGCCGGCCACCCGCTGGAACAGCTGGAACATGCGGCCGACCTCTGCCTGTCGGCGCGCGAGGCGATCCTCGAGGCCGGCCGGCCCTTTCTGGTGAAGCTCACCGACATGCTGCTGCTGGAGCTCGGCCGGGAGCTGAGCCGGCTGGCACGGACGGATCGGCGCCGGCGCCTCAACTGAACCGGCTCGGCCGGCGGCGAACCGGAAGAACCGCAGCGGTAGCCCGGAAGCGCCGTGGAGCCCGAGGCCGGGCGCCGACATAGTGAACCCGTGATGCCGACAGCGATTTCTGCGGCTTACCTCGCTGCCAGCATCACCGGCGGGCCGGGATCAGCCCCCATTCACTGCCCGGCCCGCCGCCCACCGCGAAGCCGCGTTGAGGCATGCTTCGGTCGCCCCCCGCGCTCGGCCTGTCCGGCAGCATCAGCCGGCCCGACGGGAACTTCACGGGCGTCGTCCAGCTGGTGGTGGCCCTCGTCGGCAAGCGGCTGGAATTGATGCATGACGTCGTTCCGCAGGCGCGGGTCATCGCCTTCCTCAACAATCCGCGCCGCCCGAACGTCTCGGTTCAGACCCACGAGATGCAGGCCGCGGCGCGCGCCCTCGGCCTGGATCTGCTCCTGGTCGAGGCCAGTGACGACGATGGCATCGAAGCCGCCCTCCGGAGCGCCCGGGCCGCGGCCGGTGCCCTCGTCATCGCGGGCGATCCCTACTTCCTGGCCCGCCAGCAGCTGATCACATCGGCGGTCGCCCGCCACGGGCTGCCGACGACGTACTTCTTCAAGGACTTCGTCCTGATCGGCGGCCTGATCAGCTACGGCTCGAGCCTGTCCGGCGCATTCCACCAGGTCGGCATCTATGTGGGGCGGATCTTGTCCGGCGCGAAAGTCTCGGATCTGCCGATGGTGCAGCAATCCGACAAGCTCGAACTCGTCGTCAACCTGGCGACCGCGCGGTCGCTCGGTCTCTCCGTCCCGGCCTCGATTCTCGCGCAGGCCGACGCGGTCGTCGAATGAAGGGTGGCAGGCGACGCGCGATCATCGAACAATTTCGCCCGGACATACGTTGCTCCCGTCGTGAAGAGCCGGCCCGGGGCCGGCGACGGATGGGAGATCGCCATGAGGAAAGCCGCAGCCCTGACGGCCGCACTGATCGTTCTGGCCGGCCCGGCCCTGGCGCAGGGCCGTCCGGCCAACAGCTCGGCCGGAGCCGCGAGCAATGCCGAGGAGAACAACAAGCCGACCTCGAACTCCGCCGGGGGCGGCGCCGGCGGCAAGTAGACCGGCAAAACGACAGGCGTTTCGCCCGCGAAACCCGCCCGGCTCCGTCCGGGCGCCCACCGGAGGCACCTGCCATGCGCTTGGCATCCTTCACTGAGGTGGTCACCGGTTCGGCAGCGACACCGATGCGGAACCGGGAAGCCAAGCAGACTTGCATCGGGCAATCCTGCTTGGCCGTGATGACCATGGTGGCCACGCTCGCGCTGCCGGCAGCGGCCCAGACGGCGATCGGCAATCCGTTCGGGCCCGGCAGCACGGTCGGCCAGCCGAGCGGCATCGTCGGCGCGCAACCGTCCCCGCCGCCGGCCGCCACGCCCGCCCGGACTCCCACCGCGGCCCGGGTTGCGCCCTCTCGCGATCGCAGGGGTCCGCGGGCGCCCGGACGCCGGACACGCCCCCCTCCCCCGCGCTGACGGGCCGGTCCCGGGCGCCGCGGCGGGCATGCGACGCTGCCGCACCGGACCCGGTCGAACGGGCGGGCCGCGAGCATCGTTAACCATTCACGATTCGCACCAAGCAACCTCGGAGTGAATGGGATGACCAAGCTGACTCTGCTGTCGGGTGCGCTGGTTGCCGCCTTCGCCCTGGCGCCCATCGCCGCCGAGGCTCGCGGCCTCGGGGGCGGCGGCTTTCGCGGCGGCGGTGCCGGATTCGGCGGTGGCGGCTTCCGGGGCGGCGGCCTCGGAGCCGGCCAGTTCGGCGGCGGCGGCTTCCGCGGGCCGGGAGCAGGATCCGCCGGCTTCTCCGGCGGCGGCTTCCGCGGAGCTGGCCTCGGCGTCGGCGGGGCCCGGACCGGGATGGGCGGTGCGGCCGGCCTGGGCAATCGTGCCGTTCCGGCGGCGGGCGTCGGCGCGGGCGGTTTCCGCGGTGCGGGCATCGGGAGCGGTGCGGGCTTGGCTGCCGGGGCGAACCGCGGGCCGACCATCGGACGCGGCTTCCACGGTCGCGACGGTGTCGCGGGGGGCTATGGCCGTCATCGCGGCTACGGCCGGGCGGTCGGCTACGGCGCTCTGGGCGTGGGTCTCGGGCTCGCGACGGGTTACGGGCTGGGCAGCTATGACGAGGGCGCCGACGATTGCGCGTACCGGATCAGCTACGGCCTGCCGTTGCCGGCCTATTGCGAGAATGCCTATTACGGCACCGCGTATTGAGGCGCGCCCGGCGGAGCGCCCCGGCCAACTCTCCGGCCGGGGCGCTCCGTTCGGGGATGCATGATCCGCTCCGCGCAAGTCGTGCAGATCGCGGCGTGATGGTCGCAGCGCCAGCCGGTCCGGGACGTTGCACGTCAGGCGAAAGCCACCTCGTCTTGGGAGATTTTGTCGACCACCCAAGCGATGGCCTCATCCTGGCTGCGGAATGTCTGTCCCTTGTTCCAGTCCCTGCACGGACCGAAACCCGCCTCAAGGAACCAGGGGCGTGAAGGCTCGTCTCCGGCATCCTGCCGGTCAATGATCTCGACGAGGACCGCAACCAACTGGTCCTCGACGAACACGAGGACGCCGTCTTCTCCCCCACTTCCTGTGTTGACGGTGACGGATTGGGTTCTGGCGGGAAAATACATGCTTAAATTGTTCCGCACCGGCCGCTCTCGCGTCCGGTTGCTTCGTGCGCCGCCTCGTTTCGACCGATTATGTAGCACGGGCGCTAAATTGCAAAACTGATGACAGGCCCTGCGACACTTTACGACATTCAAAAACACAAGAGACCAATGAAAGTCCAAAACTGAATGAAAGTCGATCTGCCGATGTCAGGCGGCGGGTCTGCTCGGAAACGAGGCGCAGCTGTCGGCAAAGCGCTTAAGACGGGCCGCGTCGTGGATGATGATCGTCCTGCCGTTGAAGTCGATCATCCTGGAATGTTTCAAACTATGCAGTACGCGATTCACGTGGACGTGAGACAGGCCCGCCGTATCGGCCAGATCCTGCTGGGTCAGAGGTAGCTCGACGCTGCTGCCGCGGGTCAGGTCGACCGTCTCAAGGCGCTCGAACAACTCATGGATCAGATACGCCACGCGCTGCGGAGCGGGGCGCTGTCCGACATTCATCAGCCATTCGCAGAGCAGCCTCCTTTCATCCAGGACGGATTGCCAGAAAGACCGCGCGATGCGGGGATGATGCTCGATCAAGTCGTCGATCGTCTCGCGGTCGATGGTTGCCCCGATACAGGGCGTCACCGTGACGAGAGAATAATCGGCCACGCGGGCAGGTCCGCCATGGAGACCTTCCGCATCGCCCGGCACCCGGTAGGCGACGATCTGTCGTCCACGGTCGTGCAGGCGCTTATAGCAACATGCAAATCCGCTCAGCAAAATCTGCGCGCTTCTACAAGACTCTCCTTCTTGGATAAGCACAGTGTGCGGCTTGATGATTTGAGTGCACGATGTAAGTTCGGAGAGCCGCGCAATATCATCATCCATCAGTTCGCTGATGTGCCCCAACTTCCGGACGAAAACATCGGGCATTCGGTCGCCTCCAAGAGAGTCGGGTCAAATATTTTTTATCAAAACGTCCCAATAAGCAAGACGACGATTCACTTGCGCACCAAGTAGGCCCCATCCTTATCGTTCCCGGCGATCCTTGTCGGTGCCGATGGAGCTGCCTCACACCGCGGACGGTCAAGCTATCAGATCCCATCGATTGCCGGGAAGCTCATCGATGGTAGGGATCGTATCGCTCATCGGAGTTAGGCCGATCGCTTCCGTCCATCCCAATACACGCGCCGGATGATGAGCCGGGCGCGGGGCATCGTGGCCGCCGGAGACCTCACGAGACCCGCTCCGCTGGTTTGGAATGACGGCATGGCCGCGCCTCGACGGCCGATATGACGTTACCTCGCACCCGCCCGCGCAGCGTCCGCCAGTGGCCGCCCGCAGCACCGTCACGCCGGAGGCCGGCCGCCATCGGCCGGTACGGCCGCGATGCCTGCCGCGGCCGCCCAGACCGCGACGAGGCCAGGCAGCGCCCGCACCCGGCGGGCGAGGCCGGCGGCCTGCCCGTCGACCAGGCGGCCAGCCATGCGGTCCCAGAAGGCGTCGGGCTCGCCCCGCGCCGTCGCGAGCCCGCGCCGCATCAGGTCACGCAGCCAGAGGTCGAGTTCGTCGAGGGCGGCGGAGACGCGGTCCTCGCGGGCCTGCCGGCGCTTGGCCTGCGCCTTCTCGTCGACGGGCTTGGCAGGCTCCCGCGCCCGCGTCTCGGCCGCGGCGGCGCGGGCTTCCCGGCCCCTGGACCAGGCGGCCGCCCAATCCGGCGGCTCGCCCGCGGGCAGGGACGAGGCCGCATCCACCAGCATCAGGCCCAGCGCGTGCTTGCAGGGGAATTTCGGGCTCGGGCAGGTGCATTTCGAGGCGGGCCCGGACAGGTCGGCCACCGTCCGGTAGGGGCTCGCCCCGCTTCCCTTGATCTCTCCCCAGATCACGGTGCCGGTGCGGCCGAGGCCGCTCCATTTCGCCGGTTTCGCCTGATCCTGCCCGGCCTTGCGGCTCGGCGCATCGGGCGCGAGATCGAGGATCTGGGCAGTGGTCAGGCTCATGCGAAGCGAGCAGTCCTGTTCCATCGGGCGGTCTCTCGGGTCGCGCAACGTAGATGATATTGCGCGTCAGGCAACCCCTTTCCTCGACGTTTCGGCGTCATTTGGAGGAGTTCAAGAGACTATCGCTATCAAATATCACGATGTGTTCTGCAAAATTCCTAAATGCGGTGGCGATAATAGAGGTTTGGGCGCGGATGGTCCGCGCATTGGGGCGAACAATTCAGTGACGATACCGGGCGGCCGGATGATTGGAAGATCATCCGGGGACCGCCCGGCCCGCCCCGCCCGGGTGCCTGCGCCGGTCCCGGTCCCGCGCCCGCGGGCCGGAATGGCGAGGCCGGCGGGCCGGCGGCGGCGCCAAGGAGTACCGCCGTTTGCGGCCGGCTTATTTTGTGCTTCAACTCTCTGTTGAAGTAACGCGATGCGCCGCGCTCTGGCGGCAGCGGAGGGGCCCGATGCGATCCTCACGCCTGACGACGTTCATCTTCATCGGCATGCTGCTCGGCATCGTGGTCGGTTATCTGTGCAGCGTCGCTTGGCCGGACCCCCAGACCTCGAAGGAGATCGCAGGCTATATCTCGCTCATCAGCGACATTTTCCTCCGGCTCATCAAGATGATCATCGCGCCGCTGGTGTTCTCGACCCTCGTCGTCGGCATCGCCCACATGGGTGATACGGCATCGGTGGGCCGCGTCGGCGGCAAGGCCCTGCTCTGGTTCGTGGGCGCCTCGCTGTGCTCGCTGCTGCTCGGCCTCGTCATGGTCAACCTGCTGCGCCCGGGCGACGCCCTGAACCTGCCGTTGCCGGATGCGGGAGCCGCCACCAATCTCAAGGCGAGTTCGCTCTCGCTCAAGGAATTCGTCACCCACCTCGTGCCGAAGAGCGCCATCGAGGCGATGGCCAACAACGAGATCCTGCAGATCGTGGTGTTCTCGATCTTCTTCGGCGTGGCGCTGGCGGCGCTGGGCGAGAAGGGCCATGCGCTCGCCCACGGCGTCGAGAGCCTCGCCGACGTGATGCTGAAGATCACCGGCTACGTGATGATGTTCGCCCCCGTGGCGGTCTTCGCGGCCATCGCCGCCACCATCACCACCCAGGGCCTCGGCGTCCTCGTCACCTACGGCAAGTTCATGGTGGAGTTCTATCTGAGCCTCGCGGTGCTCTGGGGGCTCCTCGTGCTCGCGGGCTTCGCCCTCGTCGGCGGCGGCGGGATCCGGCGCCTCCTCAACCTCATCAAGGAGCCCTTCGTCCTCGCCTTCTCGACCGCGTCGAGCGAGGCGGCCTACCCGAAGACCCTCTCGAATCTCGAGCGCTTCGGCGTGCCCAACCGCATCACCAGCTTCGTGCTGCCGATGGGCTACTCGTTCAACCTCGACGGCTCGATGATGTACTGCACCTTCGCGGTGATGTTCATCGCGCAGGCCTACAACATCCCGCTCACCTGGAGCCAGCAGCTCACCATGCTGCTCCTGCTGATGGTGACCTCGAAGGGCATGGCGGGCGTGCCGCGCGCCTCGCTGGTGGTGATCTCGGCGACCCTGTCGACCTTCCACATCCCGGAGGCCGGCCTGCTCCTGATCATCGGCATCGACCAGTTCCTCGACATGGGCCGCTCGGCCACGAACGTGCTCGGCAACAGCGTCGCCACGGTCGCGGTGGCCAAGTGGGAGGGCCAGCTCACCATGACCGACCAGCGCCTCGACCGGGACGTCAGCCCCCTCCCCGAACCGGCCGAGTAGCCATGGGCCCGGTGCGCGGTCCCGCCCTCGCGGCGCTCCTCGCGGCGCTCCTTGCCGCCGCCTCGCCCGCCACCCCGGCCGGCGCCGTCGAGGTGCTGACCGGCACGCTCCGGAAGGCGGCCGCGAGCGGCACGGTCGTCATCGGCTACCGGACGAGTTCGATCCCCTTCTCCTACGTGGAGGAGGGGCGGGGCGACGGGCACCCGATCGGCTACGCCATCGACCTCTGCCTGGAGATCGTCGACGACATCGGCAAGGCGATCGGCCGCGACGACCTCGGGATCCGCTACGAGCCCGTCACCTCGGAGAACCGCATCCCGGCGGTGGTCTCCGGACAGATCGATCTCGAATGCGGCTCGACCACCGCGAATGCGGAGCGGCGGCGGAGCGTCGCCTTCTCGCCGGTCACCTTCGTGAGCGCGACCAAGCTCCTCGTGCCGCGCGGCTCCGCGATCGCCTCCTACCGGGACCTCGCGGGCAAGCGCGTGGTGGTCACGGCCGGAACCACGAACGAGGCGGCCCTGCGCGGGCTCCTCGCGCGCCTCAAGCTCGAAGCCCAGATCCTGACCGGGCGCGATCACGCCGAATCCTTCGCCATGGTCCGCGACGGCCGCGCCGACGCCTTCGCCCTCGACGACGTGCTGCTCTACGGGCTGATCGCGAGTGCGGGCGAGGCGGGCCGGGGCTTCACCGTGCTTCCCGACAAGCTCTCCTTCGAGCCCTACGGCATCATGTTCCGCAAGGACGACCCGGCTCTCGCCGGCGTGGTCAACGCGACCTTCGCGCGCCTCGCCGAGAACCGGGAACTGCGCTGGACCTACGAGAAGTGGTTCCTCAAGCGCCTGCCGAACGGGACGCGGCTCAACGTGCCGATGTCGGACGAGCTGCGCACCAGCTTCCAAGTCCTCGGCCTTGATGAGTGAGTGCCCGCGGCGCGCCCGGAATCCGGGAACGCCGAGGCGGCCGCGATCCTGCGCGCAGGCCGCTTCCTATTGCCCGACCGCGGCGAGCCGTGGGGGCCGCTTGCGGGGCGGGGGAGCCGGGAGGGGCAGGATCGTGGTCGATTTCACCTTCTGCATGGCGAAACGCGAGGTCACGTTCTTGAGCGGCAGCGCCGCGGTCAGCGTCTTGTAGAACGTGTCGTAGGCGGCCATGTCGGCGACGACGACGCGCAGCATGTAGTCGACGTCGCCGGCCATCCGGTACAGTTCCAGCACCTCCGGCATCGCCGCGATCTGCTCCGCGAAGCGCCCGAGCCAGTCCTTGGAATGGTCCGCGGTCTCGATCGAGACGAAGACCGTGAGACCGAGCCCGAGCTTGTCCGGATCGAGCACGGCCACGCGGCGGTCGATCACGCCCTCGGCCTCGAGCCGCTGGATGCGCTTCCAGCACGGCGTCTGCGACAGCCCGATCTGCTCGCCGATGGAGGCGATCGAGAGTGTCGCGTCGGTCTGGAGGAGCGCGAGGATCTTCAGGTCGATGGCGTCCAAGGGGTCACTCTTCTCAGGTTGCACCCCGGGGGTGCGACGATCCGTCAGGCCAGTCTCGAAGCCGATGGATGGCGCGTCATAATACAGTATTTTTATGGAGTATATGATTTTTTGCGCTGGCGGCACCAGGCGGCTGGGCGGGCAGGGTCAGTGCCGGTGGGTGCCGATGCCGGCCGCAGCGAAGGGCGCCGCCGCGATGCGGGTCAGCTCCTCGCGCCGCACGCGCGCGAGGCCGCCTTCGGCGGAGGAAGTCTCGGGAAGGAGGCGACTGCGCAGCCAGCCATTGGCGTCGATGAGGAAGCGGGTGCCATCGAGGCGCTCCGGATCGAGCCCGGCCATCAGGGCGAAGGCGGTCCAGGCATCCGGCAGGGCGGTCCGGCAGGTGGGGCGTGCATCCCCGGCCGCCGCCTCGCGCGTGAGCAGCACGGTGGCGACGGGCGGCTCGGCGGGCGCAGCCGCGCCGCCGGCGATCACCTCGACGACCTGCCCCCTGAAGTCGGAGAGCGGCCTTCGGCCCGAAGGGCAATCGAGCACCACCTCCGGCGCCAGCACGGGGGAGTGCCACGTCCCGGTGCGCCGGACCGCGCTGCCCGCCGCCCGCGCCCGGACATAATCGATCAGCTGCCAGCGCTGCCGCGGCGGGAGCCGCGCGATCGTGCCGTAGGGGAATGGGCTGTGCCCGATCCGGTCGAGGACGTCGGTGAGCCAGCCGTAGAAGTCGCCGTCCGGCCGCGTCCAGACGGCGTAGGGCGTCAGATCCGACGGGTCGTCGTCCGGCCGGAAGCAGTCCGGCGTGCAGAGGGCGCGCACCAGCGCCTCGCCGCGGGCGATCGACGCGACGGTGAAGCCGGTCTCGGAGCGCTGGAAGCTCGTCGGCGAGGCCGGCTTGGTGAGCAGGCGCAGGTTGGGACCCGGCAGCAACCCGATCGCGGCCGCGGCCGCGAGCGGCCCCAGGAGCCGGGTGCGACGCCACAGCAAGGCCGCCGTCCCGAGGACCCCCGCCCCCACCAGCGCGGCGGCGCGCCAGAGTTCCTTGGCGTAGTAGGGCTCCGCGATCCGGGCGAGATCGGGCTGCCAGGCGAAGGGCCAGACCGCCTGCTCGTGGGCGGCCGGCGGCATTGTGGCCAGAGCGACCGCCGCCGCGGCGACGGCGAGGCCGATCGCGGTCTCGATCCCGATGCTGATTCCGAGCGCCCGCCGGGCTCGGATCCCCTGCAGGCGCGGCGTCAGCACGAACTTGTTGAGCGCGGCGATCGCCGCGAGCGCGACGAGCCCGCCGGTCTTGGCGAGGGCGATGAGCCCGTAGGGCGTGCCGAACCAGCCGCCCACATCGCCGATCAGGTCGAGGGACTGGAGCCACGCCGTCGCCGTGAGGGTCAGGATGGCGACGAGCCCGATCCAGGAGAAGCGCCGCGCGGCGGCCTGCGCCACGGCGCCCGACGCATTCCGGATCAGGAGCGCGAGCGGCACGAGCCCGCCGAGCCACGCCCCGGCGGCGAGGACGTGGAGTGCGACGAGGAGCGGTAACCGGGCTCCGCCATCCGCCGCCGCATGGCCGAGCCAGGGCTGGAGGCCGAGCGCCGCCGCAGCGAGCAGGGCCGCCGCCGCCACCCGCGGCCTCGCCGTCACCCCACCCGCCAGCCAGACGGCGCCGGCGAACAGGGCCGTGCGCAGGAGCAGGCTCTGCCCGAAGGTCGTGCCGCCCGCGACCAGGGCCAGAAGCTCGGGCAGCCCCCGGATCTCGTCGGGAGCCGCCATCCGCGCCGCCTGCGCGGGCAGCCACGCCAGCGTCGCGGCGAGCTTCAGGGCGAGGGCCGCGCGGATCAGCCTCAGGCAGGCCGGGCGGGAGCCCTCCCCTGTCCGTGCCAGGGGCAGCACGATCAGCGCCGCGACGAGCAGCGTGCCGAAGAGCGCGAGCGACGCCGCGAGTTCGCCGCCGCGCAGCAGGCGCAGCAGCAGGAGCCCTCCGTCCATCCCGCCCGGCCCGGCCGCTCACGGCTTGACGATGAAGGTGAAGGTCCCGGTCGTCTGATGGGTGTCGACCGAGCGCGCCGTCCACGTCACCGTGTAGGTGCCCGGCACCAGGGCGCCGAGGCCGACGGCGAGGGATTTGGGGTCGCGCCCCACGAAGTGGGTGTCGCCCTTGTCGACCTGCCGGCCGGCGGCGTCGCGCACTACGATCCGGGACAGCGTCTCCTCCAGCTTCTCGGTGAAGGCGAGGCTGACCTCCGCCGGCGCGCTGCGCACCGTTCCGTCGACGGCGGGTACCGCCGAGGCCAGATGCGCGTGGGCCGAGGCCGGGCCGATCCCGGCGAGCGTGAGGAGCGCGAGGCCCGCGACCCCGTGCATCGTCCGACCCATCACCATTGCACGACACCTTTCTGCCAAGTCAGGACGCGGTCCCGGATCCGGAACAGCAGCGTCGTCAGGAGGGAGAACAGCAGGGCCATGACGACCAGCCCGGCATAGAGGTGGCCGTAGGCGGTCCAGCCCCGGGCCCATTCGACGTAGTAGCCGAGGCCGGCCTTGACCCCGATCATCTCCGCCACGACCAGCACGGCGATGCCGTGCCCGAGCCCCATGAACAGGCCGACGAAGACGTGCGGCAGCGAGGCCGGGACCGCCACCCGGAGGAGGAGGAAGCGCTCGCTCCCGCCGAGCGTCCGGGCGACGTCGTAATAGGCCTTGTCGACGCCCGCCACGCCCGACCACGTCAGGATCGCGACCGGAAACCACGTGGCGAGCGCGACCAGGAAGACGCCGCCGCTGAAGCTCGAGGGGAACAGGAACAGCACCAGCGGGATCAGTGCCGTCGTCGGCACGGGTCCGATCAGGCGCAGGACCGGCTTCGTCCAATAGGCGATGCCCGGCGACCAGCCGGTCGCGAGCCCGGTCAGGAAGCCCGCGAGGGCGCCGAGCGCGACCCCGGCGCCGAGCAGGACCAGCGAGGCGCCGACGCTCTCCGCGAGCCGCCGGGTGTCGGTGGCGTAGGCCTCGATCAGGCCCTGCGGGGGCGGAAAGTACGGCTGCGGCCACAGGCCGGTCTTGGCCGAGGCGACCTGCCAGACCGACAGGATCACCGGCAGGGCGATCAGCCAGGGGCCGTTCGCCCGCAGCCAGCGCCAGACCCCGCCCAGTCGGACGTTCAGGCCGAAGGCGCAGAGCAGCAGGAGGCCGATTCCCCATTGGCCCACCGCGAGATCGGCGGTGAAGGGCGCCGCCCGGAGATTCGGCCAGAACAGGGTGATGGCGCCCGCGGCTCCCCAGGCGAGGGCGGCGGAGACGAGACGCAGGTCCTCCCGGGGGACGACCGCGACGCCGCGGGGCGCGGCGGGCCGGAAATCCGCCCCGGACCGGGCGATTGCAGGATGACTCAACCTCGATACCTCGGGTTCGGGCGCCGGCCGGAGCAGGCAGGGCGGGGCGGGGGTGGCCTCAGCTCAGCACGTCGACGACGACGCGCTCGGCGAGCGCCTTCGGGTCGGTGCGCGGCCGGATGATGCCGACCGAGCGCAGATCCTCGGTGTAGAGCGAGACCTCCTGCTTCAGCCGCGCGCCGGTGCCGAAATGGTGCTCGTGCGTGTGGCTGCGGATGATCTCGGCCAGGATCGGCCGCGCGATCGGGCTGTAGGCGGTGAAGATCTGCGCCGACTCGTCCGGATTGTGCTGCACCCACTCCGCCGCATCGAGGAGCGCGCGGGTCAGGGCGGCGCTGGCGGAGCGGTTGCCCTCGGCGAAGTCCTTGCGCACGGCGATCCCGCAGCAGGACAGGTCCTTGTAGACCCCGCTCATCAGGCCGCCGATCTCGCGAAGCCTGCCTTCGTTGTTCTTGAGCACGAGGTAGATGCCGGGATCGGCGTCCACCGCCGCCTGGATCTCGCCCTTCCGGATCGCCTCGCCGAGGAGATCGACGGGATAGACCTTCCAGTCGACCTCGTTCGCCGGGTTGATGCCGGCCTTGTACAGCTGCACCGACAGGAAGTTCTTGCCCGCGCTCGCCATGTCGACCACGCCGATCGACTTGCCCTTGAGCGACGCGTAGTCGGCCTCGGCGGAGCCGGTGGCCGAGATCACCCGGATGCAGCCGCCGTGCAGGGCGCCGGTGAAGCGGATGTTGACGCCCTGCTCCAGCGGCTTGAGGAAGCGCAGGATGAAGTTGACGGTGGCGTCGATCTTGCCGGAGGCGACCGCCTCCAGGCTGCCGTCGAAGTTCGAGCCGAACTTGACGATCTCCACGTCGAGCCCGTGCTTGGTGAAGAAGCCCTTCTCCTGCGCCACGGGCACGGAGATCAGGCAGATGCCGGTGCCGCTCCAGCCGAGCCGGAGCTTCTGCGCCCCGGCGGCGGGCTGGGCCAGGGAGGGGAGCGCGAGGCCGAGGGGCGCGCCGAGCGCGAGCGCGGAGGCGCCGCCGAGCACGGCGCGGCGGGAGAGAAGCGGGGCAGCGTCGTTCGCGTCTGACATGGTGTTGACTCCTTGGGGGGATGGGGCGTGGGCGCTACCAGCTCGCGTCGAGGCCGAGCAGGCCGAGGCTTCGGCGGCGCAGGTCGGCCAGATGCGGGTCGCCGCGATGGCGCGGAAAGGGCAGGTCGACCTTGAAATCGGCCTTGATCCGGGCCGGCCGGTCGCTGAACACCACCACGCGGGTCGCGAGGAAGAGCGCCTCCTCGACGTCATGCGTCACCAGGATCGCGGTGAAGCCCTTGTCGCGCCACAGGGCGGCGAGTTCCGACTGCATGGTCAGGCGCGTCAGGGAATCGAGCTTCCCCAGGGGCTCGTCGAGGATCAGGATGTCCGGATCGTTGACGAGCGCCCGCGCCAGGGCGACGCGCTGCGCCATGCCGCCCGAGAGCTGGTGCGGATAGGCGTTGGCGAACTTGGCCAGCCCCACGAGGTCGAGCGCCGCGTCGATGCGCGCGCGCTGCTGCCTCAGCGTGCCCTGCGCCGCCGGCCCGAGGGCCACGTTGTCCCGGACGGTGCGCCAGGGGAACAGGGTCGGATCCTGGAACACCACCACGCGGGAGGGATGCGGGCCGGTGATGGGCCGTCCGTCCTCCTTCAGGAGGCCGCGCCGCGGACGCTCCAGCCCGGCGATCAGGCGCAGCAGGGTCGATTTCCCGCAGCCCGAGGGGCCGAGCAGGGCGACGAACTCCCCGGGCTCCACCCGCAGGCTGATCCCGTCGAGGACGTCGAGCAGGGCGCCGTCGAGATCGAAGGCATGGCTCACGGCCTCGATGTCGAGGGAGGCTCCGGCGGCGGGGGCGAGCGCCTCCGGCCGGGTGGCGACGGCTACCATGCGACGAGACCTTTCTGCCAGGAGAGAACGCGGTCGCGGATCTTGAAGAGCAGGGTGATCGAGCCCGAGCACAGCAGGGCGAGCACCACGAGCGCCGCGTAGACGTTGCCGTAGGAGGCCCAGCCCTGGGCCCATTGCATGTAGAACCCGATCCCGGCCTTCACGCCGATGAGTTCGGCCACCATCAGCACCGAGAACGAGGTGCCGAGCGCCATGAACAGGCCCACGAAGACGTGCGGCAGCGCGGCCGGGATCGCGACCCGGAGGATCAGGAAGGACGGCTTGGCGCCGAGCGTCCGGGCGACGTCGTAATAGGCGCCGTTGACGCTCGCCACGCCCGACCACGTCAGCACGGTCACCGGGAAGCCGCTCGCCAGCGCGATCAGGAAGACGCTGGCGCTCCAGCTCGACGGGAAGGCGAAGAAGGCGATCGGCAGCCACGCCGTCGCGGGCAGCGGGCCGATGAAGCGCAGCACCGGGTGCACCCAGTAGCCGGCCCGCCGCGACCAGCCGATCGCGACGCCGGCGAGGAAGCCGAAACCGGCGCCGAGCCCGAAGCCGGTGATCAGCAGCCGGGCGGAAGCCAGGAGATGCTGGCCGAGCGGCGCGAAGTCGTCGACGTAGACTTCGAGGAGCGCCTGCGGTGGCGGGAAGAACGGCAGGGGCAGCCAGCCGAACTTGGCCGAACCCAGCTGCCACGCGGTCAGGAACAGTCCGGAGACGATCAGCCAGGGCCCGGCCTGGCCGATCCGGGCCGCGCCGCGCGGCAGCCAGCGCCCGAGCAGGGGGAGAACCGCGCAGGTCGCCGCGAGGATCGCGGTGCCGACCGCGAAGCTGCCCGTCTCGACCCAGTCGCCGACATCCGCCCAGGCGACGGCCGAGATCGCTGCCGCCGACCACGCCAGCGCGGCCGCGAGACCGATGAGGATCGGGGAGCGTCTCCCCGGCTGTTGCGCTGCCGCAGGATCGGCTGGTGCCGACGTCGCCGTCCGCATGTCGTGGGAACCTTCGTGAAATGTCGATGATTTCGCGGCGATCAGCGCCGAAACCGCCAAGGCAGACTTGCATCCGGGTCCCGTCGGAGCAAGTGGATGAGAATTCTTTTGTGCAATGCGCAAGCGGCAGGTTCTGCCAGAATTCAGCCGCTCGGAAATTCGTTCTTTCGGGAGCGGACCATCACTGCCGACGACATGAAATGACCTTTGGGATGATGTTTCGGCAAGCGGGCGCGTTGATGGAACGATGCCATCATGGAGGCCCGGAGCGGGAGAACGGGTGCATCGCCCCCGCGTCGGCGGCGCCTCACGCGCGGAACGAGCAGCCCGCGGTCAGGATGCCGAGGATCGGCAGCGCCGTGCCGGCGGGCGAGCCGGCCCCGGGCATCGGCTGCCGCTCCAGGCGCATCCCCGGCACCCGGTAGAGATTCGGCCGGATCCCATTCTCGTCGATGTCGTCGTCCCGGATTATTCCGTCGATTGCGGCGGCGGCATTGGGGAAGGGGTTCCGCAGGACCGATGCGGCGTCGGTGGCGGCCTCATGGGGAGCCAGGGCCGACAGGAGCGCCGCGCCGAGCACCCCATGGAGCGCATCGAAGGCCGCGCCCCGTGCCCCGAAAAGCGCCGGGGAGCGCGAGCACGCCCGCGCGCGAGCCCGGCGACGGGGTGAAGATCGGACGCTGGTGGCTCACCACCCGTTGGCGGGCCTCCTCGATGCGGTCGAGATGGATGCTGATGAAGGTCTCGACCGCGAGGCGGCGCGCCTCGTGCGGAAAGCGGGACGGCATCGGATGTCGTTCGGTCGCGCGGCCTTGCGATCGGGGGGACCCGCCAAGCGGTTTGCTTGGCGGGTCGGCCGGCGCCGTCTCCCAGGGGGTGGAGGCGATGGAACCGGCATCCGGTCGGGGGCGGGTCCGGAAGCCGCCCCCGGAAACGGGTCGCTACCCGGAGACCGCCGCGTCATGCGCGGTGGCTTCGCGTCGTTCTTCCAGTTGCAGCAGCAGGGAGATCGCGCAGGGCAGCACGGTCAGGGTGAGCGCGGTGGCGGCCGTGAGCCCGCCGATGATGGCGTAGGCCATCGGCCCCCAGAACACCTGCGGCGCGATGGGGATCATGCCGAGAACGGCCGCGCAGGCGGTCAGCATGATGGGCCGCGCGCGGTGCGTCGCGGCGTGGACGATCGCCGCGCGGGCGCCCTCCCCTGCCGCCACGTTGGCGTCGACCTCCTCGATCAGGATGACCGCGTTGCGGATGATCATGCCGGCGAGGGCGATCACGCCGAGCTGGGCGACGAAGCCCATCGGCGTGCCGGTCGGCAGCATCGCCGCCACCACGCCGATCAGGCCGAACGGCGCCATCGCGAGGGCGAGGGCCATCCGGGAGAAGCTGCGCAGCTGCACCATCAGCAGCGCCAGCATCACGAGGAGCGTCAAGGGCAGGACCGCGATGATCGAGGCGTTGCCCTTGGCCGCCTCCTCCACCGCGCCGCCGACCTCGACCCGGTAGCCGGTCGGCAGGCCCGCCGCGAAGGCGGTCACGGCCGGGTCGAGCGCCGCGACGACGGTGGCGGGCTGCACGCCCTCGCGGATGTCGGCCTGCACGGTGATCAGCGCGAGGCGCTGGCGCCGCCAGACGATGGGCTCCTGCACGCCGTAATCGAGATCCGCGATCTGGCGCAGGGGCACGCTGCGCCCCTCCGGCCCGCGGATCTGAAGATTGGCGAGCGTGGCGAGGTCCGTCCGCTCGCCGGTCGCGGCCCGCGCCACCACGTCCACGAGCCGGTCCTGGTCGCGCACGCTCGTCACCGTGATCCCGGAGAAGATGGCCGCCATGGCGCTGGCAACGTCCTGCGAGGACAGGCCGAGCGCACGCGCCTGGGTCTGGTCCAGCTTCACCTCGACGCTGCGCTCGGGATCGCCGGCATTCAGGTGGACGTCGCGCGCCTCCGGGTTCGCGGCGACGATGTTGGCGAGGCGCCCGGCGACGTCGCGGACCCGGGCCGGATCGGGCCCGGTCACGCGGTACTTCAGCGGCCAGCCCACGGGCGGCCCGAGTTCGAGCGGCGTCGCCCGGGCGATCAGGTCCGGAAACTCCGTGCGGAACGCCGCTTCGAGCCGCGCGCGCAGGGCGTCGCGCTCCCTCAGCCCCTTGGTCACGACGACGGTCTGGGTGACGTTCTCGTTGGCGAGGAGCACGTCCATCGGCAGGTAGAAGCGGATCGCGCCCGAGCCGACATAGGTCGAGAAGCGCTCGATCGAGGGATCGTCCTTGAGCAGCGCTTCGAGCCGGGCGGCCTCGCGCCGGGTCGCCTCCAGGGAGGCGTTCTGCGGCAGCGTCAGGCTCACCAGCAGGTCGGGCCGGTCGGAGGGTGGGAAGAACTGCTCCTCCAGGTAGGAGGACAGCCAGACGGCGGCGGCGAGCGCGGCGAGCGCCGCGGCCACCGTCGCCCGGCGATGGCCGAGGACCCAGGACAGCACGGCCTCGTAGGCCCGCATGATCCGGCCCTTGCCGGGGCCGTGATGCGGCAGCGCCTTCGGCAGGATCAGGGTGCCGAGCAGCGGCGAGAACAGCACGGCGACGATCCACGAGGCCGACAGCGAGATCAGCACCACCATGAACATCGAGTAGCAGTATTCCCCCGAGCTCGACTGGGCGAAGCCGATCGGGATGAAGCCCGCGATCATCACCAGCGTGCCGGTCAGCATCGGGAAGGCGGTCGATTCGTAGGCGAAGCTCGCCGCGCGCCTCAGGTCCCAGCCCTGCTCCAGCTTGCCCACCATCGCCTCGACCGTGATCATGGCGTCGTCGACGAGAAGGCCGAGCGCGATGATGAGCGCGCCGAGCGAGATGCGCTGCAGGCCGATCCCGGTCAGGTCCATCCCGATGAAGGTCATCGCCAGGACGAAGGGGATGGAGACGCTGACGACCAGCCCCGCCCGCAGGCCGAGCGACAGGAAGGACACGCCGAGCACGATGGCGATGGCTTCGAGGAGCACCTTCACGAAGCCGTCGACCGCCTCCCTGACCACGGTCGACTGATCGGCGACCGGCGTGATCGTGATGCCGTGCGGCAGCGTCGCCTCGACCTCGGCCATGCGCGCCTTCACGGCCTGGCCGAAGCTGAGCAGGTTGCCGGTGGGCGCCATGGAGATGGCGAGCCCCATCGCGGCTTCGCCGTTCACGCGGAAGAGCGGGGCCGGCGGATCGACCGGACGGCGGTGGATGCTGGCGAGTTCGGTCAGGGGCACGAAGCGGCCGCCCGCGCGCAGCGTCACGCCCTTGAGCGCCGCCTCGGAGGCGAAGGCGCCGCTCACCCGCAGCGCGATCCGCTCGCCGGGCAGGCGGATCGTGCCGGAGGGCTCGACCGCGTTCTGCGCCTTGAGCGACTGGAGCACCGCCTGCTCGTCGAGGCCGTAGGCGGCGAGCCGGCCCGGCGAGAACTCGATGACGATCTGCTCCTCCTGCACGCCGAGGAGCTGCACCTTGCCGACATCGGGCACGCGCAGGATCTCGGCGCGCACCCGGTCGAGGTGGTCGCGCAGCTCGCGTTCGGAGAATCCCTCGGCGGTGAAGCCGTAGATCTGGCCGAAGGTATCGCCGAACTCGTCGTCGAAGAACGGGCCCTGGACGCCGCTCGGCAGGGTCGCGACGATGTCGGCCGCCTTCTTGCGGACCTGATACCACGCATTGCCGACCGCCTGGGCGGGCGCATCGTCCCGCAGGTTGACCATGATGACGGTCTCGCCCGCACGGGTGTAGCTGTCGAGACGGTCGAGATGGGGCACCTCCTCCAGCTTGCGCTCGAGCCGGTCCGTGAGGAGCTTCGTGGTGTCGGCGACCGTGGCTCCGGGCCACAGGGCCGAGACCACCATGGTCCTGATGGTGAAGGGCGGATCCTCGTTGCGGCTGAGCCGCGCGTAGCTCAGGACGCCCCCCGCGAGGGTCACCAGCATCAGGAAGAGGATCAGGGGCTTCTGGGCGAGCGCCCAGGCCGAGAGGTTGAAGCCGCCCGCGGCCTCGGGAGTGCGGTTCCGCGGGCTCATCGGGCGCTTGCCTCGCCGCCGGTGCCGGAGGCGACCTTCTGGCCCGGGCGCAGCTTGCTGATCCCGGCGGTGACCACCGCGTCCCCCTCGGCGATGCCGGAGGCGACCAGCACCTGCGCCGCGCTGTAGCGGGCGACGACGACCGGCTTGCGCACGAGTTCCTGCCGCGCGGGATCGACCACGAACACCGCCGGCCGCTCACCCTCGCTCGTCACCGCCGAGGCCGGCAGGGCGATCAGCGGGGCGCCGGAGACCACGAGCCGCCCGGTGACCGTGGCCCCGAAGGCCATGGCGGGTGGCGCGCCCGGCAGCGCGATGCGGACGCGGTAGGACCGGGTCGTCGCATCCGCGATCGGGCTGACGTCGCGGACCGGGCCGGCGATCCTGACCGCCGGGTTGGAGGTCAGGGCGACCTCGACCCGGGCATCCGCGGGAAGCGCGTTCATCAGCCGCTCGGAGACGTTGAAGACGGCGTCCTTCTCGCGGGTCGAGGCCAGCTTCACCGCCATCTGGCCGGCATTGACGACTTGGCCGGGATTGACGCCGACAGCGCCGACGATGCCGTCATCGGGCGCGCGCAGCGCGGTGTAGTTCAGCTTGTTGCGCACGGTTTCCAGATTCGCCTGGACCGCCCGGCGGCGGGCGCTCGCGCTGCGCCAGTTGGCCTCGACCTCCTCGACCCGGGCCAGCGCCACGATCTCCCGCTCGAAGAGCATCCGCTGCCGGTCGAGGGTCGACTTGGCCAGCGCCTCCGCCGCCTCGGCGCTCTTGAGGTCGGCCTCCACGGCCCGGACCTCGTTCTGCACGTCCTCGGGATTCAGGGTCGCGAGGAGCTGCCCCTTCTCGACGAGGGCGCCGACCTCGACGGTCCGGCTCGCGACGCGCCCGTCGATGCGGAAGCCGAGATCCGTCTCGATGTGGGGCTGGATCTCGCCGGTCTGCACGACCTCCTCGCCGATGGCGGCGGGCTTGGCGAGGATGGTCCGGACCGGGCGCGGCGCCTCGGCCTTGCGCTCCTCCTCCTTGCAGCCGCCCAGGGCCACCAGGACCCCGAGGATGCCGGCCCAGAGCGGCGCGGGGCCCGACCGGCGGGTCATCGTCCGACCTCGTCGGGAGCGACGGCGAGGCCGCGCAGCATCGTGCGCGCGGCGGCGGCGACGAGGGTCCCGGCATCGCTGAAGTCGATCTCGCGGATGGTGACCGCCATCACGACGATGCCGTGGACGCTGGCGATGAGCAGGCGCGCGATGTCGTCGGCCGCCATGGGGCGGAACAGGCCCGCGCCCTGCGCCCGGTCGACCGCGGCCTGGAGCACGCGGTAGCCGTCGAGGGTCTTCGGATCGGTGAGCTCGATCCTGCCGACCTCGGGATCGAGGAAGACCACGCGGAAGCGGTCGGGATCGGAGAGGGCGAAGGTGCCGTACTCGACCATCATCCGCTCGATGGCGCGCAGCGGCTCCCCCTCCTCGGTCTCGATCCGGCGGAGCTGCTCCGTCAGCGCGTCGAGCGCGTCGGCGCAATAGCCCATCAGGACGTGCTGCTTGGTCGGGAAGTAGCGGTAGAGCGCGCCGGCGGTGAGGCCGACCGCCTTGGCGAGGCTGCGCATCGAGAGCGCGGCGTAGCCCTCCCTCAGCACGATCCGGCCGGCTTCCGCGACGATGCGGGCCCGGGTCTCGGCGAGTTGCACATCGCTCAGGGCTTGGCGCGGCATGCGGCCTCCATTCACTGTACTAGTTTAGTATACGCGTTCATTAAACGATGCAAGCGCCGCTATCCGCCCTTCCGCGCCGCGCCTGCCAGAGTGGCCGCGGGCTTCCCCTCCCCTCTCCTCGCGAGAGGGAAACCCGGGCTTGGCTCACACGTCGCCCCACCGTCCGATCGCCTATCCCGATCTCGTCCCGGCGGGTCGGGGCGATGCCGCCCGCCCGACCTCCGCCCGCATGTGCCGGCCGACCAGCGCCACGAGCACGGGCCCGAGCGAGAACTCACCGGTCCGGGCTTTGCGGGACAGGGCGCGCAGGTAGCCGCCGGCCGACCCGATCTCGCTGCCGCGCTGCAGGATGGCCGCGACCGTGATCGCGGCGGCCGTGTCGCCCATGACGGCCCGCGCCTCGTCCCAGGCATCGGCGCTGACCCCAGCATGGGCCGCACGAGCGCCACCGCCGCGGCGAGGTCGCGCCAGGTGCCGATCCCGCCCTTGGCATAGGTGGCGATGTCCGGGCAGGCGCACAGCACCAAGTCGAGCGGATAGCTCCGCTCCGGCATCCCGGCCGCCGGACCACGCGGATGCGGCTCACGGACCCGCCCGCCCCGACAGCCCGGTTCCGATTCAACCGGAGATTCGGAGTCTGAATTCTGTTTGTGGCGCTCATCCTGGGACTCACTGGCGCCCAAGAACCGTGTTTTCGCGTGATCCTTCAACAGGTTCAGCACTTCGCCCGCCAACCCGGAGAGATCCTCCGCGATCGGCTCGAGGGCGGCGCGGTCGGCCGAGCGCGGAATCCTCCCCACAAGGCCGCGATAGAGCGCGTCGATCTCGGCCCAGCCGGCGGGGCGGCGGGCGGAGATCCCCTCCTCGATCCCGGTCGCGATCATCTTCGCGATGTCCCGGCGGCACAGCGAGATGCGTTCGCGCAGCAGCCGCAGGGCCCGCGCCTCCGCCTCCACCTCCGCCGCCAAGGCTTCGAACGCTTCGGCCCGGGCGACGAGCGGCCCGAGATCGAAGCCGAAGGCGAGGGCGACCTCCCCTCCCCGGTTCTTGCGGGCGTAGCGCTTGCCGTTGGGGCTGTCGCGACGGAGGATCAGCCCGGCCTCGACCAGGGCCGCGAGGTGACGCCGGAGCGTCGCCGGCGCCATGCCGTGCGCCCGGAGGGCGAGCTGCCGGTTGGACGGCCACACCACGAGGCTCTCGCCCGTCAGGACGGTCTCGGGGTGGAAGCTCAACAGCGCGTCCAGCACGGCGAGGGCGCGCGCGGACACGCCGATGCGCTCCCGCGCCGCGCAGATCGCCCGGAAGACGTCCCATTTATGCGCCGCCTTCTCGGGCGGACGCGCGTTCGCAACCGCCTCGCTCGCCACATGGGCGAGCGCCAGCGGCCGCCGCCCGAAGGGCGTCGTCGGTTTGTGCTGCTCCATCCTCTTTGCCCTGCTGCAGGCAAAGGAAATCCGCTCGCCAGAACGGCGTCCGACTCTTGACGGTCACGGGCGGAAGTGCGATTCTCTGGTCGCCAAACTGGAGAAGGGCTTCCGGGACGTAACGTTCTGGGGGCCTTTTTCTTTTGCCGTATCGTCTTGGAGTGGTTCTTCGTCTTCGGGTGAGCGCGGGTGCGAGCCGTCCTATGCGTCTCCCCTCCCCTGACCGGCCTTGAACGCCTCGTACAGGCGATCGAGATTGGACGAGAGATAGGACCCGAACGCTCCCGCATCCTTCGCGCTCAGCGACAGGGTGAAGGTCTTGCCGGTGTTCCGGAAGCTCGCGTCGATGCCCTCCCGCGCCCAGCGCTCCGGGGTCGCGCTGCGGCGTGCAGGCCTCCGGCCGGCCTTCACCTGGGCGAGGAGGTGCGTGAAGCGCCCTGCCCCTTCCTGGCTCAGGAACTCCTCGGACCGGACGATGTCGAGCGCCAGGGCGGCCTTCGCCGGATGGGCGAGGAGCTTCTTGAGATCCTCCCAGCGGTCGCGGCCGACCGTCTTGGCGGCGCCGATGGCCTGGATGACGGGCATCGGCACGCCCTCCACGACGGAGACCATGCGCGACAGCAGGGTATCGTCGACGGTCAGGGCGGATTTGACCGTCTCCTTCGACTGCCCCATGTCGAGCAGCTTCCGGGCGAACAGCGCCTTCTCGATGAAGGACAGGTTCGCACGCGCCGTGTTCTCCTGGCCCTGGGCGAGGATGTGGGCAATGTCCTCGAGGTTGCGGATGACGGCCTTGACCGGGCGCCCGAGTTCCCGGCAGGCGCGCAACCGCCGGTGCCCGAACACGACCATGTAGCGGTCGCCTTTCGGGCGGACCAGGATCGGCGTCGCTTGGCCGGTGGCGGCGATCGCGGCCTTGAGCTGGGCGAACTCCTCCTCGTCCTCGTCGATCCGGTCGGACACGAAGGAGGCGTCGACCAGGGCGGGATCGAGGCTGACGATCGCCTCGCCCTCGATCATCCGCTTGGAGTTCTCCGCCATCTCCTCGATCGACGCGATCATCGACCCGTAGGCCCCGCGCCGCGGCGGGTTCGGCCGCGCCTCGCTCGGCGCATCGAGGACATTGGCGAGCAGATTCTTGCGCATCCCGGCTATCCCGTTGAGTTACGAAGTCAATTCGGCGTTCTGCACGGCTGTCAAACCCGCCTCCCCCAGGCCTGGTGGATCAGGCTGGTGATCTCCTCGTTCACGGCATTCACCGACTCGATGGCGCGATCGTAGGTCGACCGGATCATCTGGCCGCGCTCGATCTCGTAGAGGGATTGGTTGGTGATCCCCGCATCCGAGATGGCGGTGGATTTCAGCATCTGGTGCTTGAGCATCTGTTTCGGGAACAGGACGTGCATGAACCCGACCATCTGGGCCTGCGGCCCGTCCGTCGGCTCGTAGCGGGTGACGAGGTAGCGGAACCAACGCATGTTCACCGCGGCACCGGCATCCGCCACCGACTTCAGGATCCCGCCCAGCATCTGCAGGAACTGGCTCATCGACATCACGTCCAGCATCTGCGGATGCACCGTGATGATGACGGAGGTCGATGCGGTGAGGGCCGTCAGGGTCAGGTAGCCGAGCTGCGGCGGGCAATCGATCACCACGATGTCGTAGCGGTCGTCGACCTCCTTCAGCGCGTTCGTGATGCGCGTGAAGAAGGTCCGCCCCTCCGGGTTCCTGTTCGAGGCGGCGAGCGGCGTGTCGTACTCGTATTCCTGCAGGTCGAGGCTGGCCGGCACGATGTCGAGGCCGGGGAAATTCGTCGGCCGGATCACCGCGGAGAGCGGGCGCTTCTTCTCGTCGTATCGCAGCGCCTCGTAGATGGACGGTGCCTTGTCCAGTTCGGGCTGGATGCCGTGCAGTGCCGAGAGCGAGGCCTGCGGATCGAGGTCGATGGCGAGCACCCGGTGGCCGGTCAGGGCGAGGTACTGCGCCAGATGGGCCGTGGTGGTGGTCTTGCCGCTGCCGCCCTTGAAGTTGACGCAGGAGATGATCTGCATCGGCTCCCCGGCCCGGCGATGGGGGACATAGCGCTTCACCTCCGAGCGCCCGTGGCGGTCGAGATAGTGCCGCAGCTCCAGCATCTGCTCGGCGGTGTAGGTCCGTCGCCCCGAGGGCGAGGTGGTCGGCGTCGGCCCCTTGCCGTCGAGATGGAGTTTCTTGACGTTCGACGGCGTGACCCCGAGGAAGTAGGCGACCTCGGCCAGCGGGAACTGGCGCAGGCCTTTCGTGGCGTTGGGCGGATAATGCTCAAGCCGCAGCATGTTCAGCTTGTCGGAGATCAATCCTCCCTGTTCGAGGATCGTCTCATGGAAGCTGAACGCCTGCATGTCCTCGGCCGCCGCCACATCCATCTGCGAATCCCGAATAACGCTTTTTGGGACCATTCCCGATTCCAAGCGGGAATTATGGATGATTCACAAGCTTGAGCAAGCGGTTTCGGCGGTGCAGCCCGCCGACTCGGCGCGTGCCGGCGAGGCAGGCCAGATGGCTGCAACACGCTGCCATCAATGCCCTTTTTTCCGATCTGCACGGCTGTCAATGCGTGCCGTGCGGGTTGCGGATCCGGTGCCCGCGCGACGTTACGGAAGCTGCTCATTGGCTTGGCGATGCGCGTCTCCGGCCGGGAATCGCCGGATTGCGGCGTGCTGCGACGCGCCCGGTGGGGCGCGATTCGCCTTCGGCCATGGTCTTGGTTCCGGCGACCGACGAGGTGAGGGCGCGGGCATCGCGACTGATACGGTTGCCGTTCGAGGGGGTCAGGGTTGCCGGTCGTGACGGCCGCGACGCCGCATCGCTCCTCATGCTGAGGGGGAAGCCATGAACGCTGTGCCGATCGATTCATGCCCGACGCCGGGTTGCCGCGATGGATCGTCCGGACGCCATGACATGCCGGCCGGATATCGCGACCGGCACGACGACGAAGCGTAGCCGGCACCGGGCACCGCCGGAGAGGGGAGGGGGGCCGCACCGTCGCGGCCGCCGGCCTCACGCGCGGGGGCGGCGGGACCAGCTGTCCGCGTTCACCGCGCCGATCGGCACGGCGCCCGTCAGAATGGCGCGCACCTGCTCGACGGTCTCCAGGGCCTGCGCCTCGATCGCGGCTGGCGTCAGGCCGCCGATATGCGGCGTCGCGATCACGTTCGGCAGCCGCGCCAGGGGAGGCGAGGGCATCTGATCGGGGGCGCGGCCGACATCAAGGGCCGCGCCGGCGATGCGTCCGGCCCGGAGGGCGTCGGCGAGGGCGCCCTCGTCCACGAGATCGCCGCGGGACAGGTTGATGAAGACCGCATCGCGCCGCATGCGGGCCAGCGCCGCCGCGTCGATCAGGTTCTCGGTCTCCGCGCTCGCCACGGCCAGGCACACCACGGCATCGGCCTGCGCCAGGAGGACCGGCAAGGGAACTTGGCGCAGGCGGGCATCCGCGACGGTCACGTGGGGATCCGCGACCAGAACCGTCATCCGCAGATGATGGGCGAGGTCGGCGAGGCGGCGGCCGATCGCGCCGTAGCCGACGATGCCGATGGTGCTGCCCGCGAGCTGCCGCCCCATCCGCGCCTCCGGCACGCGCCCGGCCCGGTACGCGCCCGTCGCATCCGAGACACCCCGGAACAGGTCGATCAGGAGGCCGAGCGCCAGCTCGCTGACGGCGTCCACGAAGCCGGGCTGCGCCCGCGTCACCAGCACGCCGGCCGCGCTCGCCGCCGCGACGTCGATGCTGCGGATGTCGACCGCGCAGCGCAGGACGGCCGTCAGACGCGGCAGCCGGGAGAAGATCCCGGCCGGGACCGGCGTCAGGCGGTCGGTGACGATCGCCGCGACGTCGGCGGCCGCCGCGACGAGCCCGTCCGCCGTCAGCGGTGCCGCATCCTCGTGCAGGATGACCTCCGCGATCTCCCGGAGTCGGGCGAGGGCGCGGGCGCCGTAGTAGTTCTCGCGCATGGCCGGGGTCGCGGTCAGCAGGATCCTCATCGACTCGCGCTCCCGATCGGGTTCCGGCGGTGTGGACCGCTTGTCCCCCTGTTCAGACGAAATCCTCGCGCATCGGCGTGAACACGTCGGTGAGGGCCCCCGCCTCGACCGCGACGGCGGAATGGACCGCGCCCGAGGGAACCAGGAAGCTGTCCCCGGCGACGAGGCGGGCCGTCTCGCCTGCGATCGTGACGTCGAACACGCCGCTCTCGACGAGCGTGCATTGCAGGTGCGGGTGGGAATGGGCCGGCCCGACCGCGCCGGCCTCGAAGGCCACCCGCACGAGCATCACGCCCGTGTCGTACGACAGGACCTGACGGCGCACGCCCTCGCCCGCCGGCTCCCAGGGCGAGGCGGCGCCCCGGGTGAAGATCTGTCCGCGTCGCGACATGGTGGGGTGTCCTTACTTCACGAAGCCGAGGCCGCGGGGCAGCGCCAGGGTGATCTCCGGCACGAAGGCGATCAGCACGAGGCAGCCGAACAGCAGCAGCAGGTACTTGCCGATCGGCCGCACGGTCGATTCGAGCGAGACGCCGCCCACCGCGCAGCTCGTGTAGAGCCCGAGGCCGAGCGGGGGCGCGAACAGGCCGAGCCCCATGGCGATGATCAGCACGATCCCGTAATGCAGCGGCGCGATGCCGAAGCCCTGCGCCACCGGGAGCAGCAACGGGCCGAAGATGATCAGCGCCGGCGCGCCCTCCAGCGCCGCCCCCATCACAATCAGCAGGGCGATCGAGACGAGGAGGAAGATCCAGGCGCCGCCGCCATGGCTGAGGGCGATCATCGCCTCGGCGAGGGCGTGGGGCACCTGATCGATGGTGAGCGAGAAGGCGACGGTCTGCGACGCCGCCACCACGAACAGGATCATGCCCGCGAGCGTCGCCGAGCGCACGAACAGCGCGACCAGGGCGCGCCCGTCGAGTTCGCGGAAGCACAGGAGGCCGACCACGAGCGCGTAGACCACCGCGAAGGCGCCGATCTCGGTGGCGGTCGCGAAGCCCGACCGGTAGCCGCCGAAGATGATCACGATGACGCCGAGGCTGACGGCGCCGGACCACAGGAGGTGGCGCAGCGAGTGGTGCGAGCGCTCGACCGGCGCGGGCTTCGCGCGGGCCGAGAAGACCACGACGCCGAGGATCAGGGCCGCCGCCATCAGCACGGCCGGCAGGATGCCGGCGGCGAACAGCCCTCCGATCGACAGGTTGGCCACGTAGCCGAGGATGATGAGGTTGATGCAGGGCGGGATCGTCTCCGCCATCACGGCGCTCGCGGCGAGCAGGGCCACGCCGTCCGCGGGATCCTGGTTGGACCGCCGCATGGCCGGGATGGTCACGGTGCCCACCGCCGTCACGTCGGCCAGCTTCGAGCCCGAGATGCCCGAGAACAGCACCATGGCGAGGATCGTGACGATGCCGAGCCCGCCCCGGCGCTCGCCGATCGCCCGGCGCAGCAGCTCGATCAGGCGCACCGACATCCCGTTCACCTCCATGGCGAGGCCGGTGAGCACGAAGAACGGGATGGCGAGGAGGACGAAATTGTCGATGCCGCTCGACGCCTGCTGGGAGAAGACCGCGAGGTCGATGGAGCCGTCCGCCGTCAGGAAGATCAGCGCCCCCGCCGAGAGCGAGAAGGCGATCGGGATGCCGGAGCCGAGCGCCAGGGCGAAGCCGAGGATCAGCAGCGCGAGCGGGCTCGGGGCGAGGCCGGGCAGGGCCGCCGACCAGCCCCAGACCCCGCCCGCGAGGAGGGCGAGGCCCAGGGCCGCCCCGGCCACGTCGGGGGCCCGGCACGCGGCGAGCCGCGCGGCGATGAAAGCCGCCATGCAGGCGCCGCCCATCACGACGGGATAGATGAACAGGTTCTGCGGCAGGCCGAAGGGCGTGACCTGCGTGGCCGCCGTGGCCGCGTAGGACACCGCGCAGGCGGCGAGCGCCGCCGAGACCCCGAACTCGACGATCAGGCCCCCGGCCTCGAGCAGCCGGCGCGCGCGCTCCGGCACCGCATCGCGGACGATGCGGATCCCGACATGCTGGCCATGCGCCACCGCCGCGGCGCCGCCCAGGAAGGCCACCACGGTCAGGAGCATGCGGGCCACCTCGTCGGCCCATTCGAGGGAATCGCGGAAGGCGAAGCGCCAGAGCACCGCCGCGGCGACGACGACGAGGTCGGCGGCGAGGGCCGCCGCCGCCAGCACCTGCACGGTACGCAGGAGGCTCGCCGTGGCGGCCGTCAGCAGGGGCGGAGGGGAGGGGAGGGCGGTTCCGGACACCGCCGGGCGGGTTTCAGCCAGCACCGGAGCACCTCAGGCCTGAGTGATCGCGGACAGGATCGGCTTCGTGACCGGGTAGGCCTTGACGAACTCGTCCCAGAGCGGCGTGACCAGCGTCCGGAAGGCGGCCCGGTCGCATTCGTGAACGCCGACGCCGTTGGCCTTCAGGGTGGCGAGGGCCTTGGCCTCGATGGTGGCGGCTTGGCTGCGCTGGAACTCCGTCGCCTCGGCGGCGGCGGCCAGGACGGCGTCGCGGTGCTCGGCCGGGATCTTGTTGAAGGCGCGGTTGCCGATCACGATGGTCTGCGGGTTGCAGATGTGCTGCGTGAGCGAGACGTGCCGGGCGACCTCGTAGGCCTTCAGAGCCAGGATGGTGGGCGCGTCGTGCTCCAGGCCGTCGATCACGCCGGTCTGGAGCGCGGTGTAGACCTCGCCCAGCGACATCGGGGTCGGCGAGGCTCCCATGGCCCGCAGGGTGGCGACGAAATTCGCCACCGGCAGCACGCGGATCTTCTTGCCGCGCAGGGCCGCCGGGCTCTCGGCGGAATCGCGGGCCGTCACGTTGCGGGCCCCGAGGCTGTAACCCCAGCTCAGCACCTTCACGCCGATGCGGTCGGCGAACAGCCGCCCGAGCTGCGCCCCCGCGGGCCCGTCGAGGACCCGGCCGGCGCTGTCCATGGTCGGAAACACGTAGCCGAGGTCGAGCACGCCGATCTCCGGCGCCAGCGTCGACCAGATCGAGCTGCCGGAGATCATCATGTCGACGACGCCGAGCTTCACCGAGCCGACGACATCGGATTCCTTGCCGAGCTGGTTGTCGGGGAAGTAGCGCACCTGCACCGCGTCGCCCGCCTTGGCCTTCAGGCTCGCGGCGAACCGGTCGTACCAGAGCCAATGGGCGGAGTTCGGGTCCGCCGGCAGGGAGGACGACAGGCGGAGCGTCACGGGTGCGGCGGCGGCGGGGCGAAGGGCCAAGCCGGCTCCGAGGGAGCCGAGGCCCAGCGCGACGGCGCGGCGGGTGGGGCGAGCCTGAATCACAGCTGTTTCCTCCACGATCGGCCCGTGCCCTTCTGGTGGGGCATCAGGCTGGTATGGTAGTGTATGCACAACTCGCCGGGGCTGTGAAGGATGAAAGATGCTTGAGGTGGCGACGGAGCCGGTCGGCTCCGCGGCGGAGCGGGTGGAGACGGCGCTCCGGCGCTCGATCATCGCCCTGGAGGTCCCGCCCGGGACGCGCCTGTCCGAGCAGGAGATCGCGGCCCGGCACGGCGTCTCGCGCCAGCCGGTGCGCGAGGCCTTCATCGGCCTCTCGCGCATGCGGCTCGTGGAGGTGCGGCCGCAGCGGGGAACCGTGGTCTCGAAGATCTCGGTGTCGCGGCTGATGCAGGCCCGCTTCGTCCGGGAGGCGATCGAGACCGCCGTGGTCCGCCGCGCCTGCACGATGTTCGATCCGACGATCCGCCGCCGGCTCGACGAGCTGCTCGCCTTGCAGGCCGAGACCGCCGCCCGCGGCGACCACACGGGCTTCCGCCGGGCGGACGCGCTGTTCCATGCCGCCCTCGCCGAGGGGGCCGGATGCGCCCTGGCCTGGGAGGCCGTGCAGGACGTCAAGGCGCATCTCGACCGCGCCTGCCAGCTCACCCTGCCGAACGCCGCCGCGATGCTGCCCCTCGTCGCGCAGCACCGGGCCATCGTCGCGGCGATCGATGCGGGCGATCCGGACGCGGCCGCCGGGTCGATGCAGCATCATCTCTCGGAGATCCTGCGCGCCCTGCCCCGGATCGAGGCCGAGCATCCCCACCTGTTCGAGTAGCACTCAAGGTGCCGATCGGAGTTCCCCGTGCCGGTCCCGGATCGCCTCGCGGGCATGGGCGACGGCGGTGCCCATCAGGGAGGCCGAGCCGCCATCGGCGAGGATCTGCTCCCGCAGCGCCGCGCCGACGAGGCCCCGCAGGTCGCGGGACAGGGCGTCGAGCCCGGCCTGGTCCGCGCTGCCGGCGGCGTCCGCGATCTCGACGAGGCGCTTGATCACGCGCCGCTCCCGCGCCGCCCGGCGGCGATGGCCATGGCTCACCGCCAGCGCCAGCGCCGACCCGGCGAGGCTGAGGCCGATGCCGCCGAGATAGAGGTAGTTCTGCGAGGTGTCGAAGAAGCTCTGGTCGCCGTTGTTGAGATAGGCCGCGACCCCCGGGTGGACCGGCACCAGCGGCGCCTTCTCGTCGAGATCCGGCGCCTCGATCTGGCCGGCGAAGGGGGTTGCGGCGGTCAGCGTGGAGCGCGCGGTGAAGACGGAGCGGGCGACCGCCGCCGCCACGATGTCGAGCATGCCCCGCCCGACGACGAGCCGGTAGGTCACGACGAGGCTGTTGACGCTGTCGGCCGGCACCGCGGGCTGCCCCCGGAAAGCGCCCACCGGCACCTCGATGGTCTCCAGGCCCGGATGGCGGCGGTGGATCGCCTCGCCCTCGTCGAAGGCGAGGAGCGTCGGCGTGCCCCGGGTCGCCCGCGCGACGGCCGCCACCGCATCGACCGCCGCCCCGGGACCGATCGGCCCGACCGCGAACGCCGCCGCCGCTCTGTGTTCCCGGATCGCCGGGCCGAGGGCGGCGGGATCGAGGAAGAGCCGCTCCACCCGGGCGGCCGGCACGCCCACATAGTCGAGCAGGGTGTCGAGCAGCCGGGAATCGTCGTCCTGGAACGGCCCCGTCGGGATCGCCACCGCCCGGCCGGCGAGGTGGCCGAGGCTTGTGACGGGACTGTGCGGCGGCAGCACCACGGCGACCACGTCGCGGCGCAGGATCGCCACGGTCTGGCCGTTCGCGGGCGGGGACAGGTCGCTGCGGATGACCGCGAGGTCGACCCGCCCCGCCTCCAGGGCCTCGGCATTCGCCGCGAGGCTCGGCTCCTCCACCAGGACGAGCCGAACCCGCGGATGCAGCCGGGCATTCGCCGTCGCGAAGGTCGCGATCAGGCGGTGGAGGGCGCTGCCGGGCGGGCCCGTGGTGACGCGCAGCTCCGCATGGGTGAGCCCGACATAGAGCGCCGCCACGGCCAGCCCCGCGAGACCGAAGAGCCCCGCGGTCGCCCGGAGAAGCACGGCGGCCCCGCCTCACCAGCGGCGGTAGCCGCGCCGGACCACCACCGTACGCGGCCCATAGCCCCGCCGCACCACCACGCGCCGCGGGGCGACGACGCCCCGGCGGACGCCGACCGCGCCGCGCGGGCCGACGCAGCCGGCCCGGTAGACGCCCCGGGCGCAGACCACGGCATCGGCCGGGCTCGGCGTCAGGGCGACGAAGCCGGCGACGAGGCCGGCGAGGAGCAGCACGTGCGGCAGGATCCGAATCTGTGTCATGACAGATGTCCTTGTCCGATGGGGGTCACGGGTGGGCGAGGAGGCGCAGGCAGGTGCCGGCCTTCTCGGCGGCCGGGCGGGCCTCGGCCTCGTTGAGCCGGCCCGCTTCCACGAGGGAGCGCGTCTCGGCGACGACGGTGTCGCGCAGCGTCTCCAGGCTCTTCATGTTCCGGAGCGCGGCGTCGTAGATCATCTTCGAATCCGCCGGCAGGCCGGCGGCGCAATGCGTCGAGGCGCTGTTCGCCTGGGCGACCTGCATGGGCGCGGCGGGATCGGGCGCGGCGGGCTTGTTCGCCGAGCCCGTCGTGTCGGGTGCGCCCCCGGCCGGGGCGGCCGCCGCGGGGGCAGCCGGAGCCGCCGCGACGGCGCCCGCACCGACCACACCGGCGGCGGCCGCCAGCGCCGGTGCGCAGCGCCAGCAGCGCGCCAGGAAGGCCTCGCGGGCGACGAGGGGCGCCCGGACCCCGCCGACCGCCACGCCGCGCCAGCCGCGCGCGATCCAGAACGCGTCCGCGGGCCAGGCGGCCCCGATGCCGATCGTTGCCGCCAGCAGGCTCACGCCGATCCGTCTCATCGCATCCTCCCTCGGTCAGAGTCAGGCTTGGTCATACGGTTCCCGCACCGCTCGGCCGTGCGCGGAGCCTTGCCCGGCGCCGCGCGGGCTTCCGATGCGGTTTCCGGACGGATCGTCCGGAAACCGCATCAGAGGGCAGGTTTGGCGAAGGGCACCGGGGCGGCGCCCTCCGTGTCGGCGGCCGAGAAGGTCCGCTCGTCGAGGGGCGGATCGAGGCGCCAGTCGCTGAAGGTCACGCCGCTGCGGGGCCGGCCGGGCGCGCCGGTCTCGGTCACCCAGAGCTGGCGCGGCAGCCGGTCCTGCGCACCGATCCAGATCTGCCCCTGCGCGTCCGGTCCCGCGAAGGCGACCACCTCGGTCTCGACCCCGCCCACCAGGGTCGAGCGGCCGACCACGAAGGCCCGGGTCAGCCCGGCCGTGAGGCTCTGGCCGGGATCGGCGAGCAGCATGTCGGCGAAGGCCTGGCTCTGCCCCGCGGCGGCGATCTCGGCCTTCAGCACCGCCTCGATGCCGGAGGGCGCCGGCGCCGTCGCGACCGTGCGGGCGAGCGGCCGGAACAGGGTCATGGTCCGGCCGTCGCTGACGAAGGTCGCCGGCGCGCCGTCACCCGCCGTGTCGACGCGCAGCCGGTCCGGGCGGCGCAGGGCGACACGGCTCTGCACGGTGTAGAGCACCGACTGGCCCTCCGCGTTCGGCACGTCGTGCAGGGCGGTGGCGGTGAAGCTCAGGCTCTGCGCCTGTGCGAGGGCCGCGCCGGCCCCCCGCAGCAGCGCGAGCGCGGCCGGCTCGATCGCCGGGCCGGGGTCCTGCGCGGCGGCCGGGACGGCGCTCCCGCTCAGGAAGGCGGCCAGGAGCCCGGCCGACAGGGCGTGTCGTCTCATCGCGGCGTCCTCCCGTGTCGTTCCCCGCACCGGCCTTGAGGGCCGGTGCGGTCAGCCTTCCGCCGGCAGCGCCGAAGCGGGCCCGGCGGCCCTGCGCCCGCGCTCGGACCAGCGCTGGAGCACCACGAAGAGCGGCGGCACGAACAACACCGCCACGAAGGTCGAGGCCGTCATCCCGCTGCACACGGTGATGCCGATCGAGCGCCGGGCCGCCGCCCCCGCCCCGGTGGCGAAGACGAGCGGCAGGACGCCGAGGATGAAGGCGAGCGAGGTCATCAGGATCGGGCGCAGGCGCAGGCGCGCCGCCGCGAGCGCCGCCTCCTCGATGGCAAGCCCCTGGCTCAGCCGCAGGTCGCGTGCGAAGGCGACCACCAGGATGGCGTTCTTGGCGGCGAGGGCGATCAGCAGCACGAGACCGACCTGCGTGTAGATGTTGTTGTCCGCCCCCGCGAGGGCGAGGGCCGCCACGGTGCCGAGGAGCGCCATCGGCACCGCCAGGATCACCGCGAGCGGCGCCGTCCAGCTCTCGTACTGGCCGGCCAGCACCAGGAAGACGAGGAGCAGGGCGAGGCCGAACACGCCGTAGGCCTGATGGCCGAGCCGCGCCTCCTGGTCGGAGATGCCGGCCCAGTCGTGGCGCATGCCCGGGGGCAGGCTGCTCTCCGCCAGCCGGGCCATCAGGGCGAGGGCCTGGCCCGAGCTGGTGCCGGGTGCGGCCGCCCCGCTGATCGTCGCCGAGGGCGCGAGGTTGAACAGCGGCACCAGGGCCGGGCCGAGGCCGGGGGTGAGCGCGGCGAGCACGCCGATCGGCACCGCGCCGCCGCCCGCATTGCGCACGGTCAGGTTGCCCACGGCCTCGGGCGAGAGGCGGTAGGCCGCGTCGGCCTGGACGAAGATCGGGAAGGTGTGGCCGAAGCGGGTGATCTGGCCCGCATAGGTCGAGCCGACATAGGTCTGGATGGTCTGGAGCGCGTCGCCGACATTGACCCCGAGGGTCTCGGCCTTGCGCCGGTCGAGATCGACCCGCAGGTGCGGGGCGCCGGCCCGGAACGGGGTCATCACGCGCACGAGGCCCGGCTGCGCGCCCGCCTCCGCCACCAGAAGGTCCGCCTCCTGCTGGAGCCGGCGGTAGCCGAAGCTGCCATCGGCGAGCTGCACCTGCATCTGGAAGCCGCCGGCGAGGCCGAGCCCCTGGATCGGCGGCGGCGGCACCACGGTGAAGCGGGCCTGCGGCAGGGCGGCCAGACGCGCCTGCAGGCCGGCATAGATCGAGCGGAGAGTCTCGCCTGCGCCGCGTCGGCTCCAGTCCCGCAGGATCACGTAGGCGACGCCCGCATTGGCGAGGGAGGCGTTGTTGTCGAGGAGCGAGACGCCCCCGATGGCGACGACGCGCTCGACGCCCGGAACCTCCTTGGCCGCCTGCGTCGCCTGATCCATGACCCGGGCGGTGCGCTCCAGCGAGGCGCCGTCGGGGAGCTGGACCGCCACCATCAGGTAGCCCTGGTCCTCGGTCGGGATGAAGGCGGTGGGCAGGCGGGTGAGGCCCCAAACCGCCAGCGCCACCAGGGCGAGGGCCGCGAGGCAGGAGGGGAGGGCATGCCGGACGAGGCGCGCCGTCATCCCCAGATAGGCCGCCTCCAGCCGCCCATAGGCCGCCTCGAAGCCACGGCGGAAGGCGCTCCCGGTGCCGGCATCCCGCTCGGCGGGGCGGGGCCGGAGCCAGCGGGCGCACTGGACCGGCTTCAGCGTCGCCGCGTTGATGGCGCTGAGGACCGCCGTCACCGCGATGACGAGCGCGAATTGCCGGTAGAGCTGGCCGACGATGCCGGGCAGGAGCGCGGCCGGCAGGAAGACGCTGAGCAGCACCAGGGTGATGGCGAGGATCGGCCGGAACAGCTCGCCCATCGCCGCGATGGCGGCCTGCCTGGGCGGCCGCCCGGCCTCGACGTGGTGGGCAGCGGCCTCCACCACCATGATGGCGTCGTCGACCACGATGCCGATGGCGAGGACGAGCCCGAACAGCGTGAGCAGGTTGATGCTGAAGCCGAGGAGCGCGAGGCCCGCGAAGGCGCCGATGATGGTGACCGGGACGGTGGTGGCCGGGACCAGGGTGGCGCGCCAATCGTGCAGGAACACGAGGATCACCAGGAGGACGAGCACGGCCGCCTCGGCGAGCGTCCAATAGACCTCGTGGATCGAGGCCTCGACGAAGCGGGTGGTGTCGAAGGGGATGCCGGCGGCGATGCCGGCCGGGAACCCGGCCGAGAGTCGTGCCATCTCCGCCCGCACCGCAGCCGCCACCGCGAGCGCGTTGGCATCCGGCAGCTGGAAGATCGCGATGCCGGCCGCGGGCGCGCCGTCGAGCGTGAGGAACTGGCTGTAGGTCTGCGCGCCGAGTTCGACCCGCCCGACGTCCCGGATGCGGGTGATGGCGCCGCCCGGCGCGGTCTTGAGGGCGATGGCCTCGAACTCGGCCACCTCGGCGAAGCGGCCCCGCAGGTCCAGGGTCACTTGGAACGGCTGCGTCGCGGGAGCGGGCGGGGCCCCCACCTGCCCGGCGGCCACCGCCTGGCTCTGCTGCTGGACCGCCGCGACGGCGTCGCCCGGCATCAGCCCGCGCGCCCGCATGGCATCGGCGTCGAGCCAGATCCGCATGCCGTACTGGCCCGCGCCGAACACCGAGGCGTCGGCGACGCCCGGAATGCGGGCGAGCCGGTCCTTGAGGCTGATCGCCGCGTAGTTGCTCAGGAAGAGGCCGTCGCGGGAGCGGTCGGGCGAGGTGAGCGTGACGATCTGCAGGATCGCCGTGCTCTTCTTCTTGCTCGTCACCCCCTGGGCCTGCACGGCCTGGGGCAGGAGGGCGATGGCGGCGGAGAGACGATTCTGGACCTGGACCTGCGCCTGGTCGAGGTCGGTGCCGACCGCGAAAGTGACGATCAGCGTGTAGCTGCCGTCATTCGCCGAGGTCGATTGCATGTAGAGCATGTTCTCGACGCCGTTGACCTGCTGCTCGATCGGCAGGGCCACGGTGTCGATCACCGTCTGCGCGTCGGCGCCCGGAAACCGCGCCGTGACCTGCACGGTGGGGGGCGTGATCGGCGGATACTGCGCGACGGGCAGGAACAGGATCGCCACGAGCCCGGCCACGCAGACGAGGACCGCGATCACGTTGGCGAGGATCGGCCGCTCGATGAAGGTGGCGGTGTTCATGCGCGCGCCCTCAATCGGCCCGGGCCCAGGCGGCCGGCGCGGTGATCGCGCCGGGCGACACCGCGACGGGGCGCCCCGGCACGGCGTGCTGGACGCCCTCGGTCACGACCCGGTCGGCCGGCCGCAGGCCCGCCGTGATCACCTGAAGGCCCTCCCGCACCGGACCGAGCTCGACCCGGCGCAGGGCCACGCTCCCGGCCTCGTCCACCACGAGCAGGGTCGGTCCGGCCTGATCGACGCCGATCGCGGCGGCCGGCACCCACAGGGCGGGCTTCGGCGGCCCGAGGGGGATCCGCACGCGCACGAACAATCCCGGGGCGAGCTGCCGGCCGGGATTGTCGAGGACGGCGCGGGCCTGGAGCGTGCCGGTGGTCGCATCGAGCCCGGAATCGATGAAGTCGAGGTGGCCGGGATGCGGCAGGTCCGGCTCGTCCGACAGGCCGGCCTGGACCGGCACGCGCCGCAGCGCCTCGCGGGTCATGCCGCGCTCCCGCACGGCCGCCCGGAGGCGGCGCAGGTCGCGCTCGTTGATGGTGACGGTCGCGTAGAGCGCGTCGATCTGGGACAGGGTGCCGAGCTTGGTCGGCGTGCCCGCTCCCACGAGGTTGCCGGGATCGACGAGGCGGCGCCCCATCCGGCCCGTGAACGGCGCCTCGATCCGCGTGTAGGCGAGGTTGATCTGCGCCGTCTTCAGGTTCGCCTGCGCGGCCGAGACGGCCCCGCGCCCCGTGTCCCGGGCGGCGAGGGCGTTGTCGTAATTCGTCTGCGTCGCGACGTATTGCTTGCGCAGGGCATCCTGGCGCGAGAACTCGGCCTCGGTATTCCTGAGGCTGGCCTGCTGCTGATCGAGGGCCGCCTGCGCGAGATCGACCTGCGCGGCATAGGGCTCGTCCTCGATCCGGAACAGGACTTGCCCCTTCTGCACGTCGGCGCCGTCGGCGAACCCGACCTCGCGCAGGAAGCCGGGCACGCGGGCGACGAGGTCCACCGTCGCGACGGCCGCCGTCTGGCCGGTCAGGACGATGCCGTCCTGAAGTGGCGCGGCGAGCGGCGGGGCGGCGGTGACGCGCGGCGCCGGCGGCCCCGCGGGAGGCGGCGCGTCGCAGCCCGCCCCCAGCGCCGCGAGCGGAACGGTCAAGAGCAGGCCTGGACGCCACCGTCCCGGAGCCCTGCGAGGCGCGAGCTTCCGCAAGCACACCTCCATCGGCAAGAGGCCTGCTTTATTCAGACAACTTCACGGTAACCGTGACAGGGGTCGTCGTCAATGCGAATACTAATATTATGCTTCGATTGAGTTGTGCAATTCAAATCATCATTTGTTGTCGGCGCAAACTCGACCGTTGGCGCGGGGCTGGTTGGCGCAGAGTCGGATCGAGGTGTTCTGCGAGCGGGCAGGGCCGGCTGGCTTCTCCGGGAGCCTGCGTGCCGGCTTTGCAGTCATTCCATCCTCGGCCTCATCCTGGGGCCGAGGGTGGGATGAGGGGCGGCGAAAGCCCTCAAATCGGTTCTGAGGGTCGGACCGGCGTCCCGAGCGCCACCACGACCTCGGCCACGATGGCCTGCGGCGTCGCGCCGACCGAGAGCACGATCGGGTTCTCGTCGGGCATCGGCTCCTCCAGGGTCGCGAACTGGCTGTCGAGCAGGCGCGCCGGCATGAAGTGGTCATGGCGGGCCGCCATGCGTCGGCCGATCAGGTCGCGGTCGCCCTGGAGATAGACGAGGCGCACGTCGGGCCGGCCGCCGATCAGGATCGCCCGGTAGGCCCGCTTCAACGCCGAGCAGGTCACCACGCCCCGCCCGCCGCCCGCCCGGGTGCGGTCGATCCAGGCGGCGATGGCTTCGAGCCAGGGCCGGCGGTCCTCATCGGTCAACGGCGTGCCGCCGTGCATCTTCGCGACGTTGGCTTCCGGGTGGAAGTCGTCGCCGTCCGCGAACTCCCAGCCGAGGCGGCCAGCGAGCAGACTCGCCACCGTGGTCTTGCCCGAACCCGATACGCCCATCACCACGACGACCGCCGGGGTCGGGCCCCGGTCTCCGCCGATCTCCGCTTCGCGCATGGCCGCTCCTCCTCCCTGAGCCTGCCGGCATTCTCGGACCGGGGCGACGGGAAGGCCATGGCGAGAGCGAATGGCGGAGCCGCGCCTGCGTGAGCGGGCGCCGGGGTTATCCACCATCCGATCGCGATCAGGACGGCACCCGGTCCGCGAAGTCCTGCTCGAATTCCTGCAACTCCGTGGGATTCAGGTCCGACACCGCCCAGAAGGTCAGTCCGGCCTGCGTCCAGCGGAGCAGGCTGTAGCCCTCGCGGGACATGCGGACCGATCGGTCACCATCCTGCGCGGGCGTCTCCGGCCAGATGAACAGGTTGATGACGTGCTCGCGCCGCTTGTACACGAGCGCCGCCACCACCCGACCGCCGAGATAGTCGAGCCGTCCGCCGACGAGGGCGAAGCCCCGCTCCGAGAGGTCGACCACCGGCGGCGCGAAGCTGATCTTGCCCGAGAACCACGGCTTGACGCCGTGCTGGTCGGAGGTCGTCACGTCGGTCAGGTGGCTGGCGAGGAGCGAGCGCACATGGCCCGACACGAGTTCGTCGGGCAGTGCCGATCCAGCGCGGTCGCCGACCCGCGGCAGGATCGCGGCCATGGCCAGACATGCGGCCAGCGCGAGGGCCACCGGCCAGCGCTCCACCATCCTTCGGCGCCGGGCCGGGACGGGAACCGCCTCGGCGGGGGGAGACGGGATCGCCGCGCAGGCCGGCTCCGCCCCGGAGGCGACCTCCGCCGCGAGGGCGGCCCGCACCCGCTCGCGCAAGGCGTCGGATGCGCGGTGCCGGACCCCGCTCGTCCTCCGCTGCCGGCCCGCCTTCAGCCGCTCGTAGAATGCCGCGCAGGCGCGGCACTCCCTGAGATGCGCCTCCGCGCGCAGGGTGTTCGACGCGTCGAGTTCGCCGTCGAGGAGCCCGTGCAGCAGGAGGTCCTGATCGGCGCAGGGTTCGCGGATCGCGGGTGTCGTCATCGCAACTCGCGCTCCTTCCGCGCATCAGGTTCGGCGGCCGCCTCCCCGAAGCGGCGGCGCCACGACACCTCGAACAGGCTGCGGGCTCGCGAGAGGCGCGACATCACCGTGCCGACCGGCACACCCGTGATCTCGGCGATCTGACGATAGGAGAGATCCTCCATCTCGCGCAGGACGAGGGCTTCCCGGAACGGTTCCGGAAGCTCCTCGACGAGTCTGCGCACGGCGGCGGTTTCGTCGTGCTGGAGCAGGGCGGCCTCCGGCGTCTCGGGCTCGCGGTCCCAGGGGTCGCCGGGCGGCTCGTCCTCCGGCCCGTCATGGCAACGATGCGAGTGGCGGGCGCGCCCGGATCCCGGCTGCGCCGCCGCCCAGGTCAGGAAGCAGTTGCGCACGATGGCGATCAACCACGCCCGCGGGGCGCCGCCCGCATAGCCATCGAAGCCGCGCAACGCCCGCAGGACAGCCTCCTGAACGATGTCCTCGGCGACGTTCCGGTCGCGCGCGAGGAAGCACGCGACATTGTAGGCCGCGTCGAGGTGCGGCAGCACCACCTCCTCGAACCGGGCTGCCGCATCCGCCATCAGCACCCAGCCTCCCGCTTCCCCGCGCCTCCGCCAGGAGGCGATGCCGGGACCTCGCGGATCGTCGCCGTCGCGAGCGGGGCGGCCCGCCCCGGCATGGCCGCGAGGGCCCCGAGCAGGCACGCGTAGAACACGAGACCCGCGACGGCGTCGGCGCGCGACACGACGTGGTTGCCCGGATGGTAGGACGACGCACTGCCCGCCGACCAGCCCGCGCGCGGGCTCCGCGGCCGGGGCCTCACGGGGCCGGCCCCGCCGGGGCATCGGGCGCGGCCTGCACCACCACCGTGCCCACCATGTGAGGGTGCAGCGAACAGAAGTAGCGGTAGGTGCCCGCCGTCCTGAAGGTGATGCTGACGCGGTCCTCCGTGTCGAGCGTCCGGGAGCGGAAGCTTCGATCATCGGCGACGACGGTGTGCGGGATGTCGTCGCCGTTGATCCATGTCACCTGCGTGCCGGCGGCGACGGTGATCGTCGCGGGCGAGAAGGTGAAGTTGTCGATCCGGATCTCCGCCGCGGGCGGCTCGGCCGCGCGGGCGGGGGACGGAGCGATGGCCGGACCGATGAGGAGCACGGCGGCGACGGCGCGCGGGATGCGGCCGGGCGGTCGATGCCGTGGGAACGGGCTGATCATGACGCGCTCCCATCCGGCTCAGGCTTGCAGGGGCGTGTCGATGATCGCCAGCGGCTGGCTGCCCTGAACGAAGGCGACGCTGGCGATGCCGAGGTGGCGGCGCAGGTCATGCGCCGGGACCTTCATCGGGCCCGGCGAGGCCGCCATGCCCGGGGCCGGCTGCGGAAAGGCCGTCGAGCGGGCGGTGTGGAAGGCCACCGTTCCCTCGACCTTCTGCATGACCTGATGGATGTGGCCGTTGAGCACGGTCACCGAGCCGAAGCGCCGCAGATAGCCCAGCGCCCGGGCGCCGTCCTCCGTGCCCCAGCCCCATTCGGGATACACGCTCCAGAGCGGGATGTGGGCGAACACCACGACCGGGGTCGAGGAGGACAGCCCCGCGACGTCGCCCTCCAGCCACGCGAGCTGCTCCGCGCCGAGGTTGCCCAGGCCCCCCGCCCGCAGGTCGACGACGTTGACGAGGCCGACGAAGTGGACGCCGTCGCGGTCGAAGCTGTACCAGCCCGCGCCGCGCGTGCCGCGGCCGTAGCGGTCGAGATAGGCGCGCCCGTCATCGAGCAGGTCGTGCTCCCCGGGCACGAAGAACACCGGAATCCCGGTCTCCTTCAGGATCTGATCGGCATCGTCGAACTCGCGGTCCTTCGAGAGGTGGCTGATGTCGCCGGTATGCAGAATGAAGGCGGGCTTCACCGGCAGCAGGCCGATCCGCGCGACCGCTTCGCGCAGCGTGCCGAGAGCGTCGGGATTGGCGGCCTTGTCGAAGCCGACATGGCTGTCGCTGATCTGGAGGAAGGCGAGGCCGGATGCCGGCGCCTCGGCGGCAAGGGCCTGGGACAGGCCGATCGCGCGCGGCAGGCCGCCCGCGGCGGACCACAGGAGGCCGGTTCCCGCCCAGGTCATGCACTCCAGGAAGCCGCGCCGGTCGATGCCGTCCGCGTCGCGGACGGGCTCATGGCGGTCGATGTGCTGGGTCATCGCGAAGTCCTCGCGTCGCGAGGGCGGCAGAGGGCGCCCTCATCGACAAGGACCGCGGCGGAGGATCATTTATTCCCACGCAGATGCCGAGACTGCACGGCCAGGGCGAGCTACCCGCTGATCGTGACGACGGACGCGATGCCGGCCGACGCCGGATCGCCGGCACTCGGAATCACCCAGACGGTCCGAGTCATGCCTCATACGGTTTCCGGATGATCGCTTCGCGATGCGGAAACCGGCCTCGCTCAGGCGCCGCGCGGGCTCGTGATACGGTTTCCGAAAGTGATCGTCCGGAAACCGTATCATACCAAATCCGCGTGATCCCTCGGCGATTGCGAACGCCACCGCTGCCGGATGGCAGATTTGGACTTCGCCCAGGCGCCGCGCGGGCTTGCTGATCCGCCATCCGCCCGATCAAAGCGGATGGCGGATCAGACCGGACGGGCTCACGCCGCTCGTGAATCCTCCGCAGGCGCCACGGCACTGGTCACCCGCTCGCCGGTCATGCCGTGATCCGCGCCCGGGATGCGCGTCGACCGGCGTCCACGGAACCGGCGGCAATCCGCCCCTCCCACGCCTGAAACGGACCTCGCGCGGGCGCCCCGGCCTACGGGCCGGCGAATGCCGTGATGATGGGGCAGGGCCCGGCCGACCCGCTGCCGCACTCCCGCGCGAGGCGCGACAGGGCTTCCCGCGCAGCCTTCAGCTCGGCGATCTTCGCATCCAGCGCGCCGATGCGCTCCATCGCAAGCTCCCGGGCACGCGCTCGGTCATCCGTTGCATCCAAGGCGATCAGCTCGGCGATCTGCTCCAGCGTGAACCCCGCCCCCTGCGCGGAACGGATGAAGCGCAACCGGCGCACATCCTGCTCACCGTAGCGCCGGACGCTGCCGCCGTGCCCCCCGCTGTCGGGGCGTTCCGGCGTCTCCAGCAGCCCGCGCCGCTGGTAGTAGCGGACCGTTTCCACGCCGACACCCCCTGCGCGGGCGAGACCCGCGATGGTCATCTCCTGCACGGCTTGACTCCGTACCATGGTACGGACTCTATACCAGCGGCAGCACCAAGACCAATCCAACAGGAAAGCTGCCGTCATGGCTTCTTCAGCCTTATCCCGACAGGCCACGCTCTACCGCATGGTCATGGACGAGCACGTCTGCCCCTATGGCCTGAAAGCCAAAGACCTGCTGCAACGCCAGGGCTTCACGGTCGACGACAAGTGGCTGACGACCCGGGAGGCTACCGACGCGTTCAAGGCCGAGCATGGCGTCAGGACGACCCCGCAGACCTTCATCAACGGCGCGCGCATCGGCGGCTACGACGACCTGCGGCGGCATTTCGGGAAGGCCGTCGCCGACCCGAAGGCCACCACCTACAAGCCCGTCATCGCGCTGTTCGGCATGACGGCGCTGATGGCGCTCGCCGCCAGCTCCGCCGCTTACGGCGCGCCCTTCACGGTCCGCGCGGCCGAGTGGTTCATCGCCTTCAGCATGGCCGTGCTCGCGCTGCTGAAGCTCCAGAACGTCGAGAGCTTCGCCACGATGTTCCTGAGCTACGACCTGCTGGCGAAGCGCTGGGTGCCATACTCCTACATCTATCCCTTCGCCGAGGGATTGGCCGGCGTGCTGATGATCGCGGGCGCGCTGAACTGGCTCAGCATTCCCATCGCCCTGTTCATCGGCACGGTCGGCGCGGCGTCGGTGGTCAAGGCCGTCTATATCGAGCGGCGGGAGTTGAAGTGCGCCTGTGTGGGCGGCGGCAGCAGCGTCCCGCTCGGGTTCGTGTCGCTGACCGAGAACGTGATGATGGTTGCCATGGCGCTGTGGATGCTGGCCATGACCCTGGGCGCACAGGCGGGGCCCGCGATGCCGGGCATGTCCGGCGGCCATGTCGCCAGCCCGGCCGCGCAAGCCTACGCGTTCGGCCTGGAGCGCATGAGCCGGGACATGAGCGCGCCGATGAGCGGCGACGCCGACCGGGATTTCGCGACCATGATGATCCCGCATCACGCCGGTGCCGTCGCCATGGCCAAGGTCGAGTTGCGACACGGCCGCGACCCGATGCTCCGCAGCATGGCCCAGGCGATCGTCGCCGCGCAGGACCGCGAGATCGCCGATCTGAAAACCTGGCTGGCGAAGCAATGAGCGGCACAGCCGAGAGCAGGGCGCGCGCCTGAGGACAGCCGAGCTGGTCGAGATGCGGCTCCGGAATCGGCCGGCTCCGCCGACGATCACCGACCGGCTACGCAGCGGAATGGGTGACCGCCTCGATCTTGTTGCCGTCCGGATCGCGGACGAAGGCACCGTAGTAGTTGGCGTTGTATTCCGGCCTGAGCCCGGGCGCTCCGTCCTCGCTCCCTCCGTGCAGGAGGGCGGTTCGGTGAAACGCCCGGACCATGCCCTGGTCCCTCGCCTGGAAGGCCACGTGCACCCCGTTTCCCGGCGACGCGGCCTGCCCGTCGACGGGTGTCACGACGCTGAACAGGATGTCGCTCGTGCCGTAGTGGATGCCGCCGTCATCCTGCTTGATCCGCCGCAAGCCCAGCACCGCGAGGACGGCATCGTAGAAGGCGGCCGCCCTCGCGATGTCGCTGGTTCCGAATGACACGTGGTGGATCATGGCACGCCTCGCTCCCGTCCGGTGCCACCACAACGCCCGGCGCCGCGCTTCGCTCACATCTCGACCGCGCAGCGGCGAGCCCGATCCGAAGGAGCCGGGGGCGCGATGTCCGCCCGGCGCCAATCCACGCAGGTTCAGGGCCCGACCTGCTCGGCCCGCACGGGACCGGAGGGCACCGCACGTCGGAACGGATCCCCCTCCGTCCACCGCGAGAACCGGAACAGGCCGGCGGGCGCGACGTCGTCGAGTTCGGCGGCGACGAGGTCGCGGGCGATGATCACGACGAAGGGCGATCCGGCCTCGCCGGGACGCCCGAACGGGCGGGGCGGCGAGAACAGCGTGCCGACGCTCTCCACCAGCACCGGACGGTCGCTCCCGGTGACCCGCACCAGCCCCTTCAGCCGCAGCAGCCGCTCGCCGAGCCGCCCCGCGAGGTTGTCGAGCCACGCGGCGAGGTCGTCGTAGGCGAGCGGACCGGCCGGGCGCGCGAGCCGCACCGCCACGCGCGGATGCGCCGTGCCGTCCGTCGGCGGCGGCATCAGGCCCGGCCCACCGGAGAGCGGCGCGAAGGCCGCCGCGACGGCGGCGCTCCGGTCGGGATCGCCCACCGTCTCGGCGAGCGGGTTGAGGCCGGCGATCTCGGTCCGCGCGGCTGCGAGGCGCTCCGGGGGCGCCGCATCGACCTTCGTCAGGACGATGCGGTGGGCGGCGGCCCATTGCGCCGCGGCCTCCGCGAAGGACGCGATCTCCATCCCCCGCACGGCATCGTAGGTGGCCACCACCGCCACCCGCATCCGGTGCGCGGCGAGGCTCGCGAGCTGGCGCAGCACCGGACCCGGCTTCGAGAGCCCGCTCGTCTCCAGGACGATGCGGCGCAGCGGCCCGGTCGCCTCCGGCCGCTCGGCGGCGAGCAGGGCCTCGACGGTCCGCGCGAGGTCGCTCGTCATCTGGCAGCACACGCAGCCGTTCGACAGCATGGTCATGGGCACGTCGCCGCCGGTCTCCCGCAGGATCATCCCGTCGAGCCCGATCTCGCCGGCCTCGTTGACGATGACGGCGGTGTCGGCCGCCTCCGGGCGGCCGAGGAAATCGCGCAGCAGCGTGGTCTTGCCCGAGCCGAGGAAGCCCGTCAGGACGACGAAGTCGAGCGCCTCCGTCACGAGGCCGCCGCCGGCTGCGCGTACTGGCCCGGGACCTCCTCCTCCCAGGTCGCCTTCACGAGGGCCCGGACATCGGCGAGCAATTCGGCGGTGTCGTAGATCACCCCGTCCTTGATCGTGTATTTGAGCCCGCGCTCCCAGGTGGCCCTGTTCGTCGCCTCGTCGAGCCGCATCGCGCCGGTCCCGTAGAGCAGCTTGAAATCGGTGAGCGGGTTGTGGTCGTGGACGAGGAGGTCGGCGCGCTTGCCCACCTCGACCGTGCCGATCTCGTCCTCCAGCCCGCACAGGGCGGCGCCCTGCGCGGTCGCCGAGCGGATCACCTCCAGCGGGTGGAAGCCCGCCTCCTGCAGAAGCTCCAGTTCGCGGATGTAGCCGAAACCGAAGATCTGGTAGATGAAGCCGGAATCCGAGCCGGTGCAGACCCGGCCGCCGCGATTCTTGTACTCGTTGATGAAGGCCATCCAGAGCCGGTAGTTCTCCTTCCACTCGATCTCGTTCTGGGTCGACCAGCGATACCAGTACGAGCCGTGCCCGCCGCGCTGCGGCGTGAAGTAGTCCCACATGGACTTCCAGGTGTATTCCTTGTGCCAGTCGGCTTGGCGCGCCCGCATCAGGTCGCGGTTGGCGTCGTAGATCGTGAAGGTCGGCACGAAGGTGAAGCCGAGTTCGAGGAACCGCTCCAGCACCTCGTTCCACTTCTTCGAGCCCGGCTCCGCCCCTTGCCGGAACATCTGGCCGGAGACCGAGAAGCGGAAATACTCGTCGTTGTAGTCGTAATCGAGCGGGAAGTTCTGGACCACGCGGTCCTCGAACAGGGACTCGGGCAGGCCGTAATAGTGCTCGGCGCTGGTGAGACCCCATTGCGCGGTGGTGAGCGCGTTCATGCGCGTCACCGCCATCTGGGCGTGGTGGCAGCCCGACTTCAGCCCGAGCTTGCGGCACTCGTCGAGGGCCGCCTCCATGATGGCGGGCGGCGCGCCGAAGAACTTCACCCCGTCCGCGCCGCGCGCCTTCAGCCGGCGCAGCCATGCCCGCCCCTCCTCGGGAGTGTGGACGAGCTTCAGCATGTCGTTGACGGCCGGGAAGTAGCTGTAGGCCAGGAGCCGCGGCGCCGCGATGGTGTTCTCGGCCGAGCGCTTCTTCTGGTCGAGCATCCAGTCGAGGCCGTTGAACGAGCCCATCTCGCGCACCGTGGTGACGCCGTGGGCGAGCCAGAGCTTGTAGACGTACTCGACCGGCGGCACCCAGCCGTTCGCCGCGTGATAGGCGACGCCCGCATGCGCGTGGCAATCGACGAAGCCAGGCGTGACCCACTTGCCCCGGCAATCGATCTCGTGGTCGCCGGGGCCGGGCCGGTTGGCGCCGGTGGCGAGGTTGCCCGTCACCTTCTTCAGGAGGGTGATGCGGCCGTCCTCGACCACGATGTCGGTGGGGCCGATCGGCGGCGCGCCGGTGCCGTCGATGACGGTCGCGCCGCGCAGCACCAAGCGCTTGTAGGGGCCGAGCCCCCGGTCGCGCGACGTCGCCGGGACGAGGGGCGGCTGGCCCGCCTTGGCCCGCTCGACGGCGAGTTCGTTGCCGGGCTCGACGCCCGCCGGGATCACCTCGTCGCTCATCATGTCCTCACAGGGGTCTCAGCGGGCCTACAGGAGTCTCATCGGGCGTAGCGGCGGCCGAGCAGCGCGGTGCCGACCACCGTCAGGACCAGGGTCGCGGCCAGCAGGATGAAGGCGAGGGCGGCGCCGAACGGCCAGTTCATGCCCTTCGAGAACTGGTCGTAGACGGCGGGCGCCATCATCTTGAACTGCGAGCCGCCGAGTAGCACGGCGGTCGCGTAGGTATTCATGCACAGGATGAAGACGAGGACGCAGCCCGCCACCGTGCCGGGCAGCGCGAGCGGCCACACGACCCGGCGGAACACCGTGATGGCGCTCGCCCCCAGATTCGCCGCCGCCTCCTCGACCGCGCGCGGGATGCTCTCGATCACGGAGGACAGGGTCAGGATCATGTAGGGCAGCACCACCGCCACCGTGCCGACCACCACCGCGCCCGGCGTGTAGAGCAGCTTCAGCGGCTCCGCGGTGATGCGCAGCCCCATCAGCGTGGCGTTGATGAGACCGTCATTGCCGAGCAGCCCCATCCATCCCGCCGCCCGCACGACGTTGCCGACGAGGAGCGGGATCAGGGTCAGGACGGTGACGAGGCTCTTCCACCGGCTCTCCATCCGGGCGAGCCGGTAGGCCGCCGGGAAGCCGAGCGCCAGCGTGAGCGCCGTGCAGGCGAGGGCGACGACCAGGGTCGTCGCCATCACGGTGCGGTAATAGGGATCGGCGACGGCGTTGATGTAGTTCTGCGCCGTCGTCGCCTCGATCATCAGCTGCGTCGGGCTGTACTCGTTGAGCGAGATGCGCGCGAGCAGCACCATCGGCCCGACCAGCAGGGCCGTGACGACGAGCACCGCCGGCAGGACGAGGGCGGTCACGGCCGGGCGTCCGTCGTCACGCCTTGAACTCCTTGTTCCAGAAGTCCGTGAAGGCCGCCTGCTGCGCCTGCATGTAGCCGTAATCGAGGGGGTGGAGCTTGGCCTGCTGGGCCTCGGTCAGGCTGATCTGCTCGGCGAGATCGTCCGGCAGCTTGGCGTCCTTGACGGTCGGCACGTAGCCCATCTTGGCCGCGAAGGCGATCTGGGCCTTCGGATCCAGCATGGCGTTCAGGTACTTGAAGGCGCCGTCCTTGGCGCGCGAGTTCCTCGGCACGCCGGCCTCGAACAGGATCGGCACCGCGCCTTCCTCCGGCACCGCCATCTCGACCGGGATGCCGGCCTGCTTCCACATGAAGCCGCGCGCCAGCCACATCGTCGAGATCCACACCTCCTCGGATTTCAGCGCCGCCGCCAGCGCCTCGTTCGAGGGATAGACCTTCGGGTCGAGCTTCTTCAGGTCCATCAGGGCCGCCTTGCCCTTGGCGAAGTCGCCCATCGTGCCGCCGGCGCCGATATTCGCGCCCGCCATGTTGTAGCTGTAGAGGATGTCCGAGAAGCCGACCCGGCCCTTGTACTTGGGGTCGAAGATGTCGGCGTAGCGCTTGGGCGGCGTGGTGACCTTGCTCGGATTGTAGAGGACGACCAGGGCCGAGTAGATGTGCGGGATCGAGTGCGGCTTCTTGAAGACGTCCAGCACCTCCGAGAGCCGCGGCACCTCGCTCGCCGGGACGGTCTCCAGCACGCCGAGCTGGTTCAGCACGTAGCTGTCGATGTCGTTGATGCAGGCGACGTCCATGCTGCCGCGCCGGCTGGCCTTCTCGGAGATCAGCTTGGTGCGGCGCGGATCGTTGTTGGCGATGTCCTGCGAGACCTCGATGCCGAGGGGCTTCAGGAGCGGGATGTCGATGTTCTGCTGGAGGAGCGCGCCGTAATCGCCGCCCCAGGTGCCGACCACGATGGAGGACGAGGCGGCCCGTGCCGGGAGCGAACGGGTGCCGGCCAGGGCGAGCGCCCCGCCTCCGGCCAGCATGGTGCGACGGGTGATCATCAGGCGGGGACTCCTGCGGTATCGGGGGGAATGACGCGCGCCGCATCGGCCGACCAGCTGATGCGCACGGCATCGCCGGCGGCGAGGCGCCGACGCGGATCGGCGGCGGGCGGGGTGGGGGCCACGGCGACGATCGTCTCGCCGCCGAGATCGAGGTGATACTCGGTGAGCGCGCCCAGATAGGTCACGGCCTTGAGCGCCCCGGGCGAGCCGTCGCCGTCGAGGCCCGGCGAGATGGCGACCCGCTCGGGGCGCACCGCCAGCACGCCGCTGCGATGGGCGCCGTCCGGTTCGCAGGGCACCGCCGCGCCGCTCTTCAGCCGGAACGTGCCGGCCCCCTCGACCGCCCCGTGCAGGAGGTTGCAGCGGCCGACGAAGCCCGCCACGAAGCTGTTGGCCGGGCGCTCGTAGAGATCCTCGGCGCTGCCCACCTGCAGCACGCGGCCCTGCTCCATGACGACGAGCCGGTCGGCCATGGTGAGCGCCTCGTCCTGGTCGTGCGTGACCATCAGCGTGGTGAGGCCGAGGCGCTTCTGGAGGTCGCGGATCTCGAGCCCCACCTCGGCGCGCAGCTTCGCGTCGAGGTTCGACAGCGGCTCGTCGAGCAGGAACACGGCCGGGCTGACCACCAGCGCCCGGGCGAGCGCGACGCGCTGCTGCTGCCCGCCCGAGAGCTGCCGGGGCAGCCGGTCGGCGAGGGCGTCGAGCCGCACGAGGCGCAGGGCCTCGGCGATGCGGCGGTCGCGCTCGGCGCGTCCCACCTTCCGCATCTCGAGCCCGAAGCCGACATTGTCGGCGACGCTCATGTGGGGAAAGAGCGCGTAGGACTGGAACACCATGCCGGTGTCGCGGGCGTAGGGCGGCAGCCGCGTCACGTCGCGCCCGCCGATCACCACCCGGCCCGCGCTCGGCTCGATGAAGCCCGCGACCATCCGCAGGGTCGTGGTCTTGCCGCAGCCCGAGGGGCCGAGCAGCGCGACGAGTTCGCCCTGGGGGATGGAGAGGTCGACGCGCTGGACCGCCGTCGCCTCGCCGTAGCGCTTGGAGAGGCCGTCGAGGAGGAGCGTGCCCATCAGACGATCCGCGACAGCTTCACGAAACGGTCGGTCACCAGCATCAGGATCGTCACCATCAGGATCTGGGCGGTCGCCACCGCCGCGAGGGTCGGGTCCATGCGGAATTCCAGGTAGCTCAGCATGGCGACGGGCAGGGTCGTGCGGCCCGGCCCGACGAGGAGCAGGTTGAGTTCGAGATTCTCGAAGCTCGACACGAAGGAGAACAGGGCCGCCGCCACGATGCCGGGGCGCATCATCGGCAGGGTGATGCGGCGGAACACCGTGAGCGGCCGCGCGCCGAGATTGGCCGCCGCCTCCTCGGCCGCCCGGTCGAGGCCCGACAGGCTCGCGCTGACGAGGCGGACCGTCCACGGGATGGTGATCAGCACGTTGGCGGCGACGAGGCCGCCGAACGTGGCCTTGATGTCCATGTCGAGCCAATCCTCGGCCCGCAGATAGAACATGTAGAGGGCCGAGCCCGCGACGATCGCCGGGACGGCGAGGGGCGCGAGCAGGAAGGTGTTGACGAGGCCCCGCCCGGGCAGCTTGGCGCGCACGAGCGCCAGCGCGGCGGCGGTTCCGACCGGCACGCCGATCGCGGTCGCGGCCAGCGCGATCTGGAGCGAGGTGACGAAGCCGCGGGCGAAGTCGCGCTGCGCCCAGGCATTGACGTACCAGCGCAGGGTCAGCGCGCCCGGCGGGAACGAGACGATCTCCTGATCGAAGAAGGAGATCACGATCACCATCACGATCGGCGCGAAGATGATCGCATAGGCCAGCGCCACGGCGGCGCGGAAGGCCATGCGGCCGATCGCGACGGACAGGCCCGGCTTCGAGGTCTCGGCCGGGACGGAGGCGGGGGAGAGGGACACGACGCTCATGGGAATGCCGCGCCTTCCGCAAAATGGATGCCAGCCGCAGGACGGGCGCCGGTCAGGGGCCGGGACATCGGGCCGGGGCTGCGGGTCATGATACAGCCTCGGGCCGCGCGCGGAAACGCGGCGCCGCGAAGGCCGCATCGCCGGCCGGTCCCCCGATGAGAAGCGGCAGCACGGCCTTCCAGGCCTCGATCATGTCGCGGAAATAGTCGGGGTCGGGCCGCAGCACCGTCTGGACGCCCATGCCGCGCATGAGGTTGACGGTGAGGTTCAGGATGATCCGCGCCTCGCGGGGCGGCCGCGTCTCGGCATCGCAGAACTCGACCCAGATCGCGTCGAGCGCGGCGTGGAAGCGCTGGACCACCGGGATCAGCCGGTCCCTCAGCGCCGAATCGTTGCGGGCCTCGATGATCATCTCCATCGACAGGTAGAAGAAGCGGCCGGAGAAGAGCTGCCAGAGGAATTCGACGAAGTCGGACAGGGGCAGCGTCCCGGCCTGGACCTGCCGCGAGGCGGCCTTGATCTCGGCCGTGCCGCCCTCCAGCAGGGTCTCCATCGCGGCCAGGATGATGTCGGCCCGCGCCGGGAAGTGGTGCAGCAGGGCGCCGCGGGAGACGCTGGCGCGCTCGGCGATCTGGTGCGTGGTGGCCGCGTGGTAGCCGACCTCGAAGATCTCGTCGAGGGCCGCCCGGATCAGCCGGTCGCGCGTCGCCACGCTCCTGGCCTGCTGCTGACGTCCCGCCTGCGACACCGCCCCCTCGACCGCTCCCGGCGCCGGCTGCGCCTGTTATAAAAACAAGCTTGCCTGTTTTTTTAGCGTTGTCCAGTCTGGCCCGGCCTGCGATGCACACCCTGTGGGAGGGCCGGATGGACGACTACGCGAACCGCAGCTACGGCGAGATCCCGGTCGGCTTCGGCCGCAAGCCCGGAATCGTCGTCGTCGATTTCCAGGTCGGCTTCACCGATCCGCAATATCCCCTCGGCGGCGCCCCGCTGGTGGCGCGGGCGGTGGAGAACACGGCGAAGCTCCTGGAGGTGGCCCGCCGCTACGACGTGCCGGTCGCGGTCTGCAACACGGCCTACATGAACCAGCGCGAGATGCCGTACTGGAAGATCACGGCGGTGCGCGAGACCTTCCTGCACGACCATCCGAGCGTGGAACTCGATACCCGCATCTACCGGGCGGACTACGATCTCGCGGTCACCAAGAAGGGGCCGTCGATCTTCTTCGGCACGGGCGTGGCCGATTACTTCACCAAGGAGCGGGTCGACACCGTGATCGTCACCGGCTGCAACACGAGCGGCTGCATCCGGGCGACCTCCATCGACAGCTTCAGCTATCGCTACCGGACGATCGTGCCGGAGGATTGCGTCGGCGACATCGAGGAGGGGCCGCATCGCGACAACCTGCGCGATCTCGGGCGCCGCTACGTCGACGTCACCGACCTTGCCACCGTGCTCGCGTGGCTCGACGATTGGCACCGCCAGAACGCCGCCTGAGCGCCCGCGGGGGCGCCTCCGCCCCCTCCGACCGAACGGCGTGGGGCGGCCCGCCCCCAATCCCAACGAACGGCGTGGGGGCGGCCCGCCCCCAAATCCCACGAACGGAAAGACATCCCCATGAGCGCCGACCTCGTCCTGTTCCGCAACGCGCGCGTGCTGGATGGCCGCCATGACACGGGCCTCGACGGGCACGACGTGCTCGTGGAGGGCGGCACGATCCGCGAGGTCTCGGAGCGCCCGCTCACCGCCGCCTCGGCCCGGGTGGTCGACCTCGCCGGCCGCACGCTGATGCCGGGCCTGATCGACTGCCACGTGCACGTGATCGCCACGATCCCCGATCTCGGGGCCAATGCCGACTTGCCCGACGCCCTGGTGGCCCTGCGCGCGGCGAAGATCATGCGCGGCATGCTGATGCGCGGCTTCACGACGGTGCGCGACCTCGGCGGGGCCGATTACGGGCTGGTGATGGCGGTCGAGGAGGGGCTGATAGCCGGCCCGCGCCTCGTCATCTGCGGCAAGGCGCTGTCGCAGACGGGCGGCCACACGGATTACCGCGGCCGCTACCATTCCCGGGACGTCGGCCACTACGCCACCAAGCTCGGCGCGATGGGCCGGGTCTGCGACGGCGTCGACGCCGTGCGCCGGGTCGCCCGCGAGGAGATCAAGGCCGGCGCCGACTTCATCAAGATCATGGCGAATGGCGGCGTCTCCTCGCCCACCGATCCGATCGCCTCGCTCGGCTACTCGGTCGAGGAGATCCGCGCCATCGTCGAGGAGGCGAACAACGCCCAGACCTACGTGGCGGGGCACCTCTACACCGACGAGGCGATCCGCCGGGCGGTGGAGTGCGGCGTGCTCTCGGTGGAGCACGGCAACCTCGTGACGCCCGCGACGGCCCGGCTCATCCGGGAGAAGGGCGCCTTCGTGGTGCCCACCAACGTGACCTTCGACGCGCTCGCCAAGGAGGGCGCCTCGCTCGGCCTGCCGCCGGCCTCGGTCGCCAAGATCGAGGACGTGCGCGAGGCCGGCCTCGCCGCCCTGGAGACCCTGCGCGAGGCCGGGGTGATGATGGCCTACGGCACCGACCTCCTCGGCGAGATGCACCGGCACCAGTCGGAGGAGTTCGTGATCCGCGGCCGCGCCCTGCCGGCCATCGAGGTGATCCGCTCGGCGACCGTCAACGCCGCCAAGGTCGTGCGCCTGGAGGGCAAGGTCGGAATCGTGGCGCCCGGGGCGCATGCGGACCTGATCGTGGTGGACGGCGACCCGCTCGCGGACCTGTCGCTCCTCACCGGCCAGGGCCGGCACATGCCGGCGATCATGATGGCCGGGCGGTTCGTGAAGAACGACCTCGCCGCCTGAGCCCGTTCGGCGCATCGTGGCGGGATGCGACGGCTCCCGCCCGCGCCCCGTCCCGAGGGCGCGGGCGGGATCGTCCGATCGAACAGGCGCTGATGCGAGGCCGACGATGAAGCTGTCCGACGTCACGACCCTCACCTTCGACTGCTACGGCACCCTGATCGACTGGGAGAGCGGGATGATCGCGGCGCTGACGCCGCTGACCGACCGGCTCCCCGCGCCGCTGTCGCGCAACGCGATCCTGCAGGCGCATGCGCGGCACGAATCCGAGCAGCAGCGCCAGACGCCCGCCAAGCCGTACCGGGACCTCCTGGCGGTGGTGTACAAGCGCCTCGCGGAGGAATGGGGCGTGCCCGCCACCTGGGACGAGTGTCTGCGCTACGGACTCTCCGTCGGCGACTGGCCGGCCTTCCCGGACACGCCCGAGGCGCTCGCCTACCTCAAGCAGCACTACACGCTCGTCATCCTGTCGAACGTCGACAACCAATCCTTCGCGGCGAGCAACCGCCGGCTCGGCATCGTGTTCGACGCCGTCTTCACGGCCGAGGATACGGGCGCCTACAAGCCGAGTCTGTCGGGCTTCCACTACATGCTGGACAAGCTCGCGGCCCGGGGCATCGGCAAGGAGTCGATCCTGCACACGGCCGAGAGCCTGTTCCACGACCACGGTCCGGCGAACGCGATCGGCCTCGCCTCGTGCTGGATCCACCGCCGCCACGCCGAGGAGGGTTTCGGCGCCACGATGGATCCCGGTCGGACGCCCCGCTACGACCTGCGCTTCACCAGCATGGCGGCGCTGGCGGAGGCCCACCGGCGGGAGCGGGCGGGCGGCTGAAGACGATCAGCCCGCCGCGAGCGGCAGCTCGATCCGCGAGGGCGCGTCCGGCCCGAAGGACAGGCTCAGGCGGGGCGGGCGGCCGTGCGGGATCTGCCCGCAATGGTCGGCATCGGCGCCCGCGAGCGAGATCCGGATGCGGCTGCCGGCCTTGAAGCGCCACGCGGTCGGCAGGAGCGGGATGCGGATCCGCTCCACCCGGCCCGGCACCAGAGGGGCCGCGTCCTCGCGCCGGAAGCTCCGGAACGGCCAGGTCGTCCGGTAGGTCTCGGGTGCCCGAGCCTCCTTGCGGTGCAGGGCGCGCAGCAGCCCCTCGGTGACGTAGCGCTCCGCACCGTCCGCCTCGATCTCCGTCAGGTAGACGAACAGCCCGGCATCCGGCTCCGAACTCGCGAGCCACAGATCGGCGAGGGGATGGCCGACGAGATCGCGATCCGCCGTCAGCGGCTCCGAGGTGAAGCTCAGCATGCGGTCGGTACGCCCCGCCCAATCCGCGTAGTAGAGCGTGCTGTTGATCCCCGCGATGCGCTCGTAGCGCGTCCCGTGGCCGGTCCCGGCCGAGAAGTCGGCCCGGTGCTCGGCCGTGCCCGCCGCGCCGGGGGCCGACAGGAGCCGGGCCCCGGCCGCGAGGTGCAGCACCGTCGTCTCCGGAACCGGCGGCCAGGACGTGGCGGCGCGCCACTCCTCCGCATGCATCGCGTAGACGTGGACCGGCGCCTCGGCGTCGAGGCCGGTGTCGCGCTCGGCGAGGTAGTGATCGAAGAAGCGCAGCACCTCGCCGAGATACGGGAAGCTTGCCTCCTGCGATCGCCGCCAGGGCGAGACGTCGATGCGCGCACCGTGATCCCACGGCCCGAGCAGGAGATGGCGCGGGTTGCGGTCGAGGGTGAGGAAGCGGGCGATCGCGCCGTTCATGTAGCCGGCCCCGTCCATCCAGCCCGAGACGGACAGGATCGCCACGTCGGGCCGGACGCCGCCCGAGACCGAGTACGGGCTGAAGGAGGCCGAGCTGAAATCCGGGTCGTAGGGCAGCGGCTCCTCGCGGAACCGGAACTCGGGCATGAACTCGGTCTGACGGAAATTGCCGAGATGCTCGCGGATCGCCTCGGCGAGCAGGACCCCGTCCGGATCCTCGTCCACCGGTTGCGGGCCCTCGAAATCCGGATTGGCGTAGTAGACGTAGTTCTTCAGGAGCTCGCGCCGGTCGTGGTCGAGGCCGACCATCAGCTCGTCGTAGACCCGCGTCAGCTCCTTGAGCGCGATGCCGCCCGGAAAGTAGTTGTCGCTGTAGGTGTCCCAGACGGAGAAGAGCGGCGCGATCGCCTTCACGGCCGGATGGCCGGTGCTGGCGAGGAAGTCGGCCGCGGCACCGAGATACGACACCCCCGTGGCGCCGACGCGCCCGTTCGACCAGGGCTGGGCCACGACCCAGTCGGCGATCTCGCGGCTGTCCTCCCGCTCCTTCGGCGAGCGGAAGCTGTCGCGGGTGCCGAAGCTCGCCCCCGTCCCGCGCACGTCCACGATCACCACCGCGTAGCCGCGCGGTACGAACAGGTCGCGGAACTTGCCCGAGTTCGGGTTCGCCTCGCCGGTCGCGCCGGCCCGCAGCCGGAAGCGGCGGTAATAGGGCGTGAAGAGCAGGATGGTCGGGAATCGCTCGGGCCTGCTCGCGCCGGGGAGCGGCTGCGGCAGGTGGACGTCCACCGCGAGGCGGCAGCCGTCGCGCATCGCGACGTAGCGGGAGTCCGGCCGCGCCGGCAGGGCGAAGCCGGGCGGGCGCTGCGCCAGATAGGCATCCGGCGCGACGCGCCACGCGGAGGGACCGGCCGGGGACGGTGCGGACATGCTCGCTCCTGTTCGTCCCGTCCTTATAGCGAGGCGAGGCGGCCGGAGGGCCGCGCCGGCCGACCGGCAGCCCTGCGCGGGGATGGGACCCCGCCGGTCGCGTCCCGGCCGGGACTGGCTTAAGCATGCACCCTGCGGCACGAGCGCCGCATCCCCGCTCCCGCCACCTGGACGCCCCGATGTTCACCACCCGCCCGGAACTGCGCGGCACCTTCGGGGCCGTCGCGAGCACGCATTGGATCGCGAGTGCCGTCGGCATGTCGGTGCTGGAGCGGGGCGGCAATGCCGTCGATGCCGCCGTGGCGACCGGCTTCGTGCTCCAGATCGTCGAGCCGCACCTGAACGGGCCGGGCGGCGAGGTGCCGATCATCCTCAAGCCGGCCGCGGCTCCGGAGCCGGTGGTCATCTGCGGCCAGGGCGGCTTCCCGATGGCGGCGACGCTCGAGCGCTTCGCCGCGCTCGGCCTCGCACAGGTGCCGGGCACCGGGCTCCTGCCGGCGGTGGTGCCGGGCGCCTTCGACGCCTGGATGCTGCTGCTGCGCGACTACGGCACCTGGAGCGTCGGCGCGGTGCTCGAAGCGGCGATCGGCTACGCGGAGAACGGCTTTCCGGTCCTGCCGCGCGTCGCCTCCTCGATCCTGGCGGCCGAGACCCTGTTCGCGACCGAGTGGCCGAGTTCGGCCGCCGCCTGGCTGCCCGGCGGCGCGGTGCCGCGCCCCCGCGCGCGGCTGTGCTCGCCGGACATCGCGGCGACCTATCGCCGGATCGTCGCGGAGGCCGAGGCGGCGGGCGGCAGCCGCGAGCGGCAGATCGAGGCCGCGCGGGACGCCTTCTACCGCGGCTTCGTGGCCGAGGCCGTCGACCGGTTCTACCGCACGGCCGAGTTGATCGATTCGAGCGGCCGGCACCACGGTGGCCTCCTCACCGGGGACGATCTCGCCCGCTTCGCGGCGCGCGAGGAGAAGACGGTCTCGCGCGATTACCACGGCGTCACGGTGCACAAGACGGGGCCGTGGGGGCAGGGGCCGGCCCTGCTCGAAACCCTCGCGCTGCTCGAAGGCTTCGATCTCGGCGCGATGGACCCGGCCGGGCCCGCCTTCGTCCACACCCTGGTCGAGTGCATGAAGCTCGCCTATGCGGACCGCGAGGCCTTCTACGGCGATCCGGACTTCGTGGACGTTCCCCTCGGCACGCTCCTGTCGGACGCCTACGCGGACGAGCGCCGCCGGCTCGTGACCGAGCAGGCCTCGCGCGACCTCGTGCCGGGCGACCTGCCCGGAGCGCGGGAGCGGATCGCCCGCGTGCTCGCCATGGCGGGCCGTGAGACGCCGGTCGGGATCGGCCACGGCGAGCCGACCTTCGCGCCGCTCCCGGTGGAGTGGGGCGACACCGTCCACCTCGACGTGGTCGACCGGCACGGCAACATGGTCTCGGCGACGCCCTCCGGCGGCTGGCTGCAGAGTTCGCCCACCGTGCCGGGCCTCGGCTTCGCGATCACCACGCGCGGCCAGATGTGCTGGCTCGAACCCGGTCATCCCTCGACGCTGCGGCCCGGGGCGCGGCCGCGCACCACGCTGACGCCGACCCTCGTCACCCGCGACGGCGCGGGCTACCTGGCGATGGGCACGCCGGGCGGCGACCAGCAGGACCAGTGGACCCTCGCGGTGCTGCTGCGCCACCTCCATCACGGTCTCGACCTGCAGGCATCGATCGACCTGCCGCTCTTCACGAGCAAGCACTTCCCGCAGAGCTTCTATCCGCGCCTGTTCGAGCCCGCCCGGCTGCTCGTGGAGGAAAGGCTGGGCGCGGATGCGCTCGCCGATCTGCGCCGGCGCGGCCACGACCTCGGCATCGAGCCGCCCTGGTCGCTGGGCCGCGTCTGCGCGGCCGGCCTGCGCGACGGCTTCATCGTGGCGGCGGCGACGCCCCGGCTGATGCAGGCCTACGCGGTCGGCCGCTGAGCCTCGGTCGGGGCGGATCCCCCTTCATCGCGTGCCGCCGGTCGACGGGCCCAAGATCCGCCGAACCGACCGGCCCGTCGCCATCAAGCTGACGACGGCGCCGTCCCGGGTCGAGCCGGACGACGACATAACAAATGTCATTGCGATCAAGTCGTTCCTCGCCGGAACCTATGCCTCATTCCGGGAGGATAGATATGCTGAAAGTGTTCGAGGAGCGAGAGAGAGCAGCCGAGTTTCTTTTTGTCAGAGCTGAAGAAATGCGTTTCGCGGCGCATTGCTATGCCGTCCGCTCTCTCGCGAGCTATGCGATGAGCAAGCTCGGCGTCGACGGTCAAACATCTGAAGCGTACGCGCGCGTACTGATCGCCGACATGATCGGGAACATGGGCGACGACGACGCTCTGCTGGAGCGTGTTCAGGCCGACCTGTCCGCGAACGGCGTCCACGTCTCACTGGCGGAACTTCGTGTCGAAATGATGCGATCGACCGCCCGCACCGCCGGCGCCACGGGCCTGATGGCGGCCCATCTGGCGCGGCGGGAGCGGAACCGGCCCGCCTCCCGATCCTGACCGAGGCCGCCCGCGGCTTCCACGCGCCCGATCCGCCGCGCTCTCCTCACGGGGAGCCGGCATCCCCTTCGGCGACGAGCGCCCTACACTGATCGAGCCGCCTCGCATCATCACAACCAGGGGCGGGATACGGGAGAGGAGACGCTCATGCTCGCTGGTTCACGCCGGCTCGGCCGCTGGAGTTGCGCGCTCTTGGGGGCGCTGATCGGCGCCACGGCCGCCCGCGAGTCCGCAGGTGCTCAGGAGGCGCCTGCGCTCCAGGTGCCGGCCAAGAGCGTGCCGGTGCCGGCCGATGTCAGCCCGCAGATGGCGAAGATCATCGGCGCCCCGCTGCGCGCCAACTGGAACATCCATCCGAAGACCGGCGAGGAATGGAAGCCCGTGGCCGAGGCGGGTGCGGCCGCCCTCGGCAAGCTGGTGCCCGGCATGCTGGAACGCCTGCACGTCAGGGCGGAGCGCACGACGATCGACGGGGTGCGGGCGTTCATCCTGACGCCCGAGACGATCCCGCCGGAGAACCGCGACCGGCTGCTCGTGCACGTCCACGGCGGCTGCTACGTGCTCAATCCGGGCGAGGCCGGCCTGCCGGAAGCGATCTTCATGGCCGGCTTCGGTCGCTTCAAGGTGATCTCGGTCGATTACCGCATGCCGCCCGAAGCCTATTACCCGGCCGCGCACGACGACGCCGTGACCGTCTGGAAGGCGGCCACGCGGATGGCCGATCCGAGGAAGATGGGGATCTTCGGCACCTCGGCGGGCGGCGCGCTCACGCTCGCGATGGTGCTGCGCGCCAAGCAGGAGGGTCTCCCGCTCCCGGCCGCGATCGCCCCCGGCACGCCGATGTCGGACACCACGAAGGTCGGCGACAGCTTCGTGACCAACGCCATGCTCGACAACGTGCTCGTCTCGCCGGACGGCTTCTGCGACGACGGCGCCAAGGTCTACGCCGCCGGGCACGACCTCCGGGATCCGATGCTCTCTCCGGTCTACGGCGACCTGCGCGGCTTCCCGCCGACCATCCTGACCACCGGCACGCGCGACCTGCTGCTCTCGAACACCGTCCGGGTGCACCGCCGGCTGCGGGATGCGGGCGTCGAGGCGTATCTCCAGGTGGGCGAGGGCCAGTCGCACGCCCACTATATCCGCGACGACACCGCTCCGGAGACCCGCAAGGTGTTCGAGGAGATCGCTTGGTTCTTCGACAGGCACCTGGGGCGCTGACACGTGGCACGGCGACGCCGCCCGGCGCGCCCGATCGAGGGAGACGACGATGCCCGGACCAGACGAGCCGCTCCCGCCCGCCGACGAGGATGCGGGATTGCCGACGCCGCCGAGTCCCGGGCGCGTTCCGCCGCCCAAGCTCCCGCCGGCGCCGGAACTGGACGGAGGCGAGCCGCGGGAGCCGGAAGGCGGCGCCCCGGGGTCGCCGCCCTGAGGAGCGGGCGGGGTGCCATGGGCGCTGAACTCATCGGATCCTGCGCGTGAATTCCGGCTGCCGGAGTCGATCCTCCGCAAACCGGATCGGACCATGGTCCGGACCTGCCGACCCTGCCGGAGGTCGAACGCGCCGCGCTGCTCCGCTGGGCCTCGCCCCGGCGGAGCGGACCCGCTTCAGCAGTTCCGCACCGGGGCGGCGATGAGCGCGCCGAAGGCCGCCCGCGCCTTCACCGGGCGGCCGGAGATCGCCGAATGCGAGGCGAGGGCCTGCTCACGACCCGAGATGTGCATCCGTCGGGCCGCCCTGCCGCGGGTCAGAAGGGCTTCGCCTTCGCCTGAGCGAAGCCGCTATAGGCTGCGACCGCCATCCACGGGCAGACGAAGACCAGGAAGAACAGCAAGCCCATAGCAAGACTCCCGTATCCGATGATGATCGACACAGCATAACCGCCGCGATCCGCCGCCGGTTGCATGGAGCCCCGGAACGGGCGGGCGCGTCCTCCTCGATCCCCGCCGGCCGGTCGTCGTCGCGGGCGCGGTGCAGCAGGACGATCGACACCACCATGGTGATGGTCAGCAGCGCGGGCACGCCGAGTTCGGTCATCGAGGCGCGGAACGGTGCCTCCTTCTGCGGCGACCACTCGCTCGCGTGCTCGGCAGGAGGACGATGACGGCGGATGGCCGGGTGAGATGTCCGCCCTCCTGCGCGTCGTCGGCCAAGGCGGCGCCTCCCTGCTCCTGCGGATCCGTTGCGCGGCGCACCTCATCCGAAGGCGCGGGGCATGCGGAAGGGCAGCATCAGGCGCACGAGCGGGTGGCTGAAGCGGTCGAGGCAGAGCGCCTCGTGCACCGGCTGCACCGCCTCGCCGCAGATCCGGGCCGAGAGCAGGGAGCGGGAGTAGAACGGGGCGTCCTCGAAGCGGCGGATCACCGCGGCCGCGCCGTCGTCGCTGCGGGTGGCGCGCGGCAGGCGCCAGCGCGTGCGCGGCAGCGGCGCGGGAACCGGCGGATCGATGGGGCGCGGCGTGCCGTCCGGATCGAAGCGGAGGGACAGGTCCTGACGGCTGCCGTCCCGGCGCAGCACGTCGTAGAGGATCGCCGTGCCGCGCCGCAGGGTCGAGCGCGACCATGTCCAGCTGCGGAACGAATCCTCCAGGGCGACGTCGCCGTCATTGGTGTCGCAATAGGCGTGGCCCTGCCAGCGCAGGGCCGGGCGGTCGAGCGCCACCTCGATGCGCGCGGTCGGCGCCATCGGCCACCAGCGGTGCCGGCCCTCCGCATCGAGCGCGAAGCACTCGGGCGTGATGCCCTCCGGCCGCACCCGGATCGTGCCGGCGATCCGCGAGGGCAGGGGAGCCGTCACCTCGTTCACCCGGATGGTCAGCCCGCTGCCGTCCCAGGCGAGGGAACTCGGCCCGATGGCCAGGGAGGTGGCGTCGCGCGCGACGCTGCGCCGCCGCCGCTCGGTCATCGCCCAGCGCGCGGGCGCGCCGTAGAGCACCACGTTGATCGCGCTGTGGTCGAGCGGGTCGCGGCGCCCGCTCCAGGCGTAATAGGGCGAGAACACGCTCCCGAGGAAGGCGATGACGGTGAGGCCGTGGCGCCCGTCGTCGCTCACGCCGTCGACATACCACCACGCGTAGCCGCCGCGCGGGATGGCGAGGTCGAAGCGAGGTCCTGCAGGATGCTCGCCGCCGCGAGCCGGCCCGACTGCGCCGCCATCGGCACCCCCGGGCCCGGATGCACGCTCCCCCCCGCCAGGTAGAGGCCCGGCAGGCGCGTGCGCGCCCCCGCCCGGCGGAACGAGGCCATCCAGCCGTGCGGGGCCCGGCCGTAGAGCGCCCCGCCCGTCGCCGGGAACAGCCGCGCGAAATCCGGCGGCGCCGTCGTCTCCCGCGCCTCTTCGGTGATCGTCAGGCCGCAGGCGGACAGGCGTCGGCTCATCGAGGCGTGGCATCGGGCGATCTCCTCGGGGTGGATCGGGCGGTCGCGGGCGGGCGCGTTGACGAGGCAGAGCAGGGCCTCGGGCGCGGCCGCCGCCACGCCGTCGTCGCCGCGGTCCTGGGCGCAGACGTAGACGGTCGGGTCCCGCGGCAGGCGGCCCCGGCGGGTGAGGTCGGCGAACTCGTCCGCGTAGTCGGGCGAGAAGAACACGTTGTGCCGCACGAGCGGGAACCCCGCCGGCCGTCCCGCCACCGCGAAGGTCACGGCCGAGAGCGAGCGCGCGGCCTCCGGCACCGGATCGACCGCACGGGCCGCCGCGGGCCCGAACAGGCCCGCCCCGAGGGCCGCCGCATCCGCGTTGGCGACGATGCGGGTCGCGGGCAGGCGCGTGCCGTCCGCGAGCGTCACCGCCGCGACCCGGCCCCCCGCGACGGCGATCCCCGTCGCCTCGGCCCCGTAGCGCAGGTCGGCCCCGTGCTCGGCCGCGAGATCCGCGACCGCGGCGGCGAGCCGCGACAGGCCGCCCGCGATGGTCCAGACGCCCGCCTGCTCCACATGGGCGACGAGCATCAGGGTCGCGGGCGCCGCGAAGGGGGAGGCGCCGCAATAGGTGGCGTAGCGCCCGAAGAGCTGCCGCAGGCGCGGGTCGCGGAAATGTTCGCCGAGCGCCGTCCACAAGGTCGCGAAGGGCCGGATGCGCCAGAGGTCGCCGAGGCCCCGCAGGCCGACCCGCCGTGCGAGGCCGGCCGGGCTCGGGCGCTGCCCGCGGATGAAGGGCGCTTCGAGGGTGCGGTAGACCTCGCCGGCGCCGAGGCGGAAACGGCGGAAGCCCTCCGCCTCCCGGGGACCCGCGAAATCCGCGATCGCGGCCTCGGAGCGGGCCGGGTCCGCGAACAGGTCCAGGCGCTCGGACCCGCTCCAGGCGTGGCGCGCCAGGATCTCGGCCGGCGCGAGCCGCACCCGGGCGGCGAGGTCGGCGCCGGCCTCGGCGAAGATCTCCTCGAACACCCAGCGCATGGTGAAGACCGTGGGGCCGGCCTCGACGCGGCAGGGCCCGGCCGCCACCTGCCGCATCTTGCCCCCGGGCGCGGACGCCTTCTCGACCACGGTGACGGGCAGGCCGGCCCGGGCGAGACCGAGCGCGGCCACGAGTCCGCCGATCCCCGCCCCGATCACCACCACCCGCTCGTGAGGCACGCGTTGATCTCCCGCCGCGATAGTGTCAATTATAGTGGACACTTTCGAGTGTTCAAACAAAATGACGTTCCTGGGAGAGACGCATGGACGACGGTCGGCGCATCGAGCAGGCCCTGGACGTGGCCGTGTCCCATGCGGAGGCGCCGGGCGCGCCCCCGCTCCTGGCGGAGGCGATCCGCTACGCCGTCTTCCCGGGCGGCCACCGGATCCGCCCGCGCCTCTGCCTCGCGGTGGCGCGCGCCTGCGGGGACGACGATCCGGCGGCGTCCGACGCGGCGGCGGCGGCCATCGAACTCCTGCACTGCGCCTCCCTGGTCCATGACGACCTGCCCTGCTTCGACGACGCCGCGATGCGCCGCCAGAAACCCTCGGTCCACGTCGCCTTCGGGGAGCCGGTCGCGCTGCTCGCCGGCGACGCGCTGATCGTGCTCGCCTTCGAGACCCTGGCGCGGGGCGCCGCCCGGGTGCCGGCGCGGCTCGCGGCCCTGGTCGGGCTCGTCGCCCGCGCGGCGGGCTCGCCGGCCGGCATCGTCGCCGGGCAGGCCTGGGAATCGGAGCCGAGCGTCGGGCTCTCGGTCTACCAGCAGGCCAAGACCGGCGCGCTCTTCGCCGCCGCCACGGTCACGGGTGCCGCCGCGGCCGGCGCCGAGCCGAAGCCCTGGCGCCTCCTCGGCGAATATCTGGGCGAGGCCTATCAGGTCGCCGACGACCTGCGCGACGTGGCCTGCCGCCAGGAGGAGGTCGGCAAGCCGGTCGGGCGCGACGCCACCCTCGGGCGGCCCAACGCCGCGGCGCTGCTCGGGATGGACGGGGCCCTGCGCCGCCTCGCCGACCTCGCCCACGAGGCCGTGGCGGTGATCCCGGATTGTCCCGGCGCGCAGGGCCTGCGGGGCGAGATCCAGGCGCAGACGCGCCTGTTCCTGCCGGCCCGCATCGCGCAGCAGGGCCTGATGGCCTGAGCCTCCGCCGCACGGGTCACCGGTTCGGCGGAGACGACGATGCAGGAGCAGGATGATCGGCGGAATCGCGCGGGGCGGTTCCGCTCGGGCGAGGCCGTGGAGCAGCTCGCTCCCGGAAGCCTGCCCGCACCCCCCGCCGGCTGGCGCGAGCGCTGGCTGGCGCTCCGCCACCGCCTGGTCGCGAGCCCGCGCTTCCAGCGGGCCGCCGCCGCCTTCCCCCTCACCCGCGGCCTCGCGCGGCGCCGGACCCGCGCGCTGTTCGACCTCTGCGCCGGGTTCGTCTACGCGCAGGTGCTGGCGGCCTGCCTCCGGCTCGACCTGTTCACCCTGCTCGCCGCGGGGCCGCTCACCCCCGAGGCCCTCGCCCGCCGCCTGGACCTGCCGCCGGAGCGGGCACGCTGCCTCCTGCGCGCCGCCGCCTCGCTCGAACTCCTCACCGCCCTGCGCGACGGGCGCTTCGCCCTCGGCGACCTCGGGGCGGCGCTCCTCGGCAACCCCTCGGTCGCCGCCATGGTCGCCCACCACGCCATGCTCTACGACGACCTGCGCGATCCGGTCGCCCTCCTGCGCGGCGAGGCCGGGCCGACCCGCCTGTCGGCCTACTGGGCCTATGCGGGAGCGGACGACCCCGCCGGCCTCGGCGAGGGGACGGTCGCTCCCTACGGCGCATTGATGGACGCCTCGCAGGCGCTCGTCGCCGGAGACATCCTCGACGCCTATCCGCTGGCCCGGCACGCGCGGCTCCTCGATGTCGGCGGCGGGGAGGGGGCCTTCGCGGTGGCGGCGGCGCGGCGCGCGCCGCAGCTCCGCGTCACCCTGTTCGACCTGCCGCCGGTGGCGGCCCGGGCGGCCCGCCGCTTCGCGGCCGAGGGGCTGGCGGAGCGCGCCGCCACGCTCGGCGGCAGCTTCCACGACGGGCTGCCGCGCGGTGCCGACGCGCTCTCCCTGGTGCGGGTCGTCCACGACCACGACGACGGGCCGGCCGCCGCTCTGCTCCGCGCCGCGCACGCGGCGCTCCCGCCCGGCGGCACCCTGCTCCTCGCCGAGCCGATGGCCGGCACGCCGGGCGCGGAGCCGGTCGGGGACGCCTATTTCGGATTCTACCTCCTCGCCATGGGCAGCGGGCGGCCCCGCACCGCCGCCGAGCTGCGCGGCCTGCTCGCCGCGGCGGGCTTCGTCGCGATCCGCGAGCGCCCGACGCGGCGGCCCCTCCTCGTCCGCCTCCTGACGGCAGAGCGGGCGCCCGCCCCGGGAATCGTCTCACGAGTGTAAACTCAACTTGACGTACAAGAGCGTCCATCTAAGATGACATCTGCCGCACCAGACGGCACCGGCCCGCGCCGACGCGGGGGGAGGGGCGCACATGCACGCGCTGGCCGTGATCCTCGACAGACCCGAACGGATCGGCCTCGACCGGCTGGCGCTCGACGCCCCCGGCGCGGCGGACGCGGTGGTGGAGGTGGCCTGGAGCGGCATCAGCGCCGGCACCGAGCGCCTGCTCTGGTCGGGCCGCATGCCGGACTTCCCGGGCATGGGCTACCCGCTCGTGCCGGGCTACGAGGCGGTCGGGCGCGTGATCGCGGCCGGGCCGGATTCCGGCCGGAGCGTCGGCGAGACCGTCTTCGTCCCCGGCGCCCGCTGCTTCGGCACGGTGCGCGGCCTGTTCGGCGCCGCCGCCTCGCACCTCGTCGTCGAGGGCCGGCGCCTCCTGCCGATTCCCGACACCCTGGGCGAGCGCGGGGTGCTCCTGGCGCTCGCCGCCACCGCCTACCACGCCCTCTCGGGCGAGGAGGGAGGCGGGCGCCAGCTCATCGTCGGCCACGGGGTGCTCGGGCGGCTGATCGCCCGCCTCGCCCGCCTGTCCGGAGCCGAGCCCGTGGTCTGGGAACGCGACCCGGCGCGCCGGAGCGGCGCGCACGGCTACGCGGTGCTCGACCCCGCCGCGGATGAGGGCACGGCCTATGCCCGCATCACCGATGCGAGCGGCGATGCCGGGCTCCTCGACGCGCTCATCGCCCGTCTCGCCCCCGGCGGCGAGGTGGTGCTCGCGGGCTTCTACGCGGCGCCGCTCAGCTTCGCCTTCCCGCCCGCCTTCCTGCGCGAGGCGCGCATCCGGGTCTCGGCGCAGTGGCGGCCCGGCGACCTCGACGCGGTCACGGCACTCGCAGCGGCCGGGAGTCTCGACCTCGGCGGGCTCATCACTCACCGGCGGCCGGCGGCGGAGGCCGAGGCGGCCTACCGCACCGCCTTCGGCGATCCCGCCTGCCTCAAGATGGTCCTCGACTGGAGCGCCCGCTCATGACCCTCGCGACGCGCGAAGCCGCGCTCCCCCTCGCCGCCGCCCTGCTGCGGGCCGAGGCCGCCATCCCGCCCGACCCGGTCCCGACCGGCGCCACCCGCGAGACGCAGGTGATCGCCATCTACGGCAAGGGCGGCATCGGCAAGAGCTTCACCCTCGCCAACCTCTCCTACATGCTGGCCCAGCAGGGCCGGCGCGTGCTGCTGATCGGCTGCGACCCGAAGAGCGACACCACCTCGCTCCTGTTCGGCGGCCGGGCCTGCCCGACCATCATCGAGACCTCGACGAAGAAGAAGCTCGCGGGCGAGGCCGTGGCCATCGGCGACGTCTGCTTCAAGCGCGACGGCGTCTTCGCCATGGAACTCGGCGGGCCCGAGGTCGGGCGCGGCTGCGGCGGGCGCGGCATCATCCACGGCTTCGAACTCCTGGAGAAGCTCGGCTTCCACGAATGGGGCTTCGACTACGTGCTGCTCGACTTCCTCGGCGACGTGGTCTGCGGCGGCTTCGGCCTGCCGATCGCCCGCGACATGTGCCAGAAGGTCATCGTGGTCGGCTCGAACGACCTGCAATCCCTCTACGTCGCCAACAACGTCTGCTCCGCGGTGGAGTATTTCCGCAAGCTCGGCGGCAATGTCGGCGTCGGCGGCCTCGTCATCAACAAGGACGACGGGACGGGCGAGGCGCAGGCCTTCGCCGAGAGCGTCGGCATCCCGGTCCTCGCCGCGATCCCGGCCGACGACGACATCCGGCGCAAGAGCGCGAATTACGAGATCATCGGCCGGCCCGGCGACCGCTGGGGGCCGCTCTTCGCCGGCCTCGCCGAGAACGTGGCGGGCGCCCTGCCGCACCAGCCGCGGCCCCTGAGCCAGGACGCGCTGCTCGGCCTCTTCAAGGGCGAGGCGGTCGGCCGCGGCGTGGTGCTGGAGGCGGCGAGCGAGGCGGACATGCGCGGCGCGGCCCCGCAGCCCCGGCCCTCCCTCGAAGTCGTCTACGACACGGTCTGAGCCATGGCTGCCTCCCTCGATCTCGGGGCGCTGCGCGCCCGCCGCGAGGCCCCCCCGCCGGGCACCGGCTGCCACGCGGGCAAGGCGGCGATGCAGGAGGCCGCCGCGGTGGCGGGCCTCGGCGAGACGGTCCGGGCGCTCAAGCGCGACTACCCGGCCGGCCCCCACGACCAGCCCCAGAGCATGTGCCCGGCCTTCGGCTCGCTGCGGGTGGGCCTGCGCATGCGCCGCACGGCGACGATCCTGTCGGGCTCCGCCTGCTGCGTCTACGGCCTGACCTTCACCGCGCACTTCTACGGCGCGCGCCGGACGGTCGGCTACGTGCCCTTCAATTCCGAGACCCTCGTCACCGGCCGGCTGTTCGAGGACATCCGCGAGGCGGTGCGGACGCTCGCCGATCCCGCGCAGCACGACGCGGTCGTGGTGATCAACCTGTGCGTGCCAACCGCCTCCGGCGTGCCGCTGCGTCTGCTGCCGCGGGAGATCGACGGGGTGCGCATCATCGGCATCGACGTGCCGGGCTTCGGCGTGCCGACCCATGCGGAGGCGAAGGACGTGCTCGCGGGCGCGATGCTGCGGGTCGCGCGGCGGGAGGCCGAGCAGGGGCCGGTCGCGGCGCCCCGCCAGGGGCGGGACGGCCGCCCGACCGTGACGCTGCTCGGCGAGATCTTCCCTGCCGATCCGGTCCAGATCGGCGCGCTCCTCGAACCCCTCGGCCTGAGCCCCGGGCCGGTGGTGCCGGCACGGGAATGGCGGGAGCTCTACGGCGCCCTCGATTGCGCCGCGGTGGCGGCGCTCCATCCCTTCTACATCTCTGCGACCCGCGAGTTCGAGGCGGCGGGTCGGCCCGTCTTCGGCTCCGCTCCCGTGGGGCACGACGGCACGGCCGCGTGGCTCGACGCGGTGGGGGCGGCCTGCGGCGTCGCGCGCCCCACCGTCGAGGCGGCCAAGAACCGGATCCTGCCCGCCATCCGCGCGGCGCTGGCCGCCCATCCGATCCGCGGCCGGATCACGCTCACCGGCTACGAGGGCTCGGAACTCCTCGTCGCGCGCCTCCTCGTCGAGAGCGGGGCGGAGCTGCCCTATGTCGGCACCGCCTGCCCGCGCACCCGCTTCTCGGAGGCGGACCGCGACTGGCTGGAGGCGCACGGCGTGCAGGTGCAGTTCCGCGCCTCCCTGGAACAGGACCTCGCGGCGCTCGACGCGTACCGGCCCGATCTCGCGATCGGCACGACGCCCGTCGTGCAGAGGGCCAAGGAGCGGGCGATCCCCGCCCTCTACTTCACCAACCTGATCTCGGCACGCCCGCTGATGGGCGTCGCCGGTGCCGGGTCGCTGGCGCAGGTGATCAACGCCGCCCTCGCGCAACGGGAGCGGTTCTCCGCGATGCGCGCGTTCTTCGCCGGTAGCGATGCGGGCCTCGCGCCGGCCGGGGAGACGGTCTGATGCTCGTCCTCGACCACGACCGTGCCGGCGGCTACTGGGGCGCCGTCTACGTCTTCACCGCGGTGGAGGGCCTTCAGGTCGTCATCGACGGCCCGGTCGGCTGCGAGAACCTGCCGGTGACCGCGGTGCTGCACTACACCGACGCGCTGCCGCCGCACGACTTGCCGATCGTGGTCACGGGCCTCGCCGAGGAGGAACTCGGCCGCCACGGCACCGAGGCGGCCCTGCGGCGCGCCCACGCCACCCTCGACCCCGCGCAGCCGAGCGTCGTCGTCACGGGCTCGATCGCCGAGATGATCGGCGGCGGGGTGACGCCCGAGGGCACGAATCTCCAGCGCTTCCTGCCGCGCACCATCGACGAGGACCAGTGGCAGGCGGCCGACCGCGCCCTGTCCTGGCTCTGGCAGGAATACGGATTGCGCAAGGCCGCCCGGAAGGGCGCGATCCCGCCCCGGCCGCCGCGCCGGCCGGGGGAGAAGCCGCGGGTCAACCTGATCGGGCCGGCCTATGGCAGCTTCAACATGCCCTCCGACCTCGCCGAGATCCGGCGCCTCGTCGAGGGCATCGGGGCGGAGGTCAACTGCGTCTTCCCGCTCGGCTGCCACCTCTCCGAGATCCCGCGGCTCGTCGAGGCCGACGCCAATATCTGCCTCTACCGCGAGTTCGGCCGGCTCCTCTGCGAATCCCTCGACCGGCCCTACCTCCAGGCGCCGATCGGGGTGCACAGCACCACGAAGTTCCTGCAGGCGCTCGGCGCGATCCTCGATCTCGACCCCGAGCCGTTCATCGCGCGGGAGAAGCAGACGACGCTGAAGCCGATCTGGGACCTCTGGCGCTCGGTGACGCAGGATTTCTTCGCCTCGGCGAGCTTCGGCGTCGTCGCCACCGAGACCTACGCGCGGGGCCTGCGCCACTTCCTGGAGGAGGAGATGGGGCTGCCCTGCCGCTTCAGCGTCGCGCGCACGGCCGGGTGCAAGCCCGACAACGCGGCCGTGCAGAAGGCCATCCGCGAGACGCCGCCGCTCGTGCTGTTCGGCTCCTTCAACGAGCGCATGTACCTCGCCGAGAGCGGGGGACGGGCGGCCTTCATCCCGGCCTCCTTCCCGGGCGCCCTGGTGCGGCGCCATCCCGGCACGCCCTTCATGGGCTTCTCCGGCGCGACCTACCTCGTGCAGGAGGTCTGCAACGCGCTCTTCGACGCGCTCTTCCACGTCCTGCCGCTCGCCCGCGACCTCGACGCCGTCGAGGCGACACCGGCCCGGGCGCACCGGGAATTGCCCTGGGATGCGCAGGCGCGCGCGCATCTCGACGCCTCCGTGGCGGCGAGCCCGGTGCTGGTGCGGATCTCCGTCGCCAAGCGCCTGCGCGACGCCGCCGAGCGCGAGGCCCGCCGGGCCGGATCCGACCACGTCACCGAACTCTGCGTCGAGCGCGCCCGGGTCGCGCTCGCCTTGGCAGCCTGAGGGCCGCGGGGCCAAGGCTCCGGACCAAGGCCCCTGGACAGAATGCGCGCCATCCGGCGCGAGGAGGAGACCAGACGCCATGCCCCGTCCGTTCGCTACGGTCTCGCGGTTTCGCTCGGAGCAGGTCCAGTTCCGCGTCATCCTCGCGGCGACCTACCCGGTCTTCCTGGCCGCGGCCGTCCTCCAGCGCATCCATCCCGGCCGCCGCGCCGCCCCCCTCGGGCCGCGGCGCTCCGTGTTCGGCGAGGCGCGGGCGATGGCCCTCTCGGCCATCCCCTTCGCCTTCATGGGCTGAGGCGCGGACAGGTTCCGCCGCTGGAAGGCGACGGAGTGACCGTCCCGTCCCGCCGCGCGGCGGGACGGGGCGCCCCCGCCGCGCGGGACCCCCCCGCGCGGCCCCGCATCCGGAGGTTCGGCAATGGACAACGGACTCGACAAACCCAGCACCCTGTCAGGGCTCACCGAAGCGGAGGCGAAGGAATTCCACGGAATCTTCGTCACCAGCTTCATCATCTTCACGGCGATCGCGGTCGTCGCGCACTTCCTCGTCTGGCTGTGGCGGCCCTGGCTGCCGGGGCCGAACGGCTATTCCGCGCTGACGGACGGCGTCTCCTACGCCGCTCACGGCCTCCTGCCCTTCATCGCCTGAGGAAGGACGTCTCGTCATGCACAAGATCTGGCTGCTGTTCGATCCGCGCCGCACGCTGGTGGCGCTGTTCACCTTCCTCTTCGTCCTCGCCCTGCTGATCCACTTCATCCTGCTCAGCACCAACCGGTTCAACTGGCTGGAGGGACCGGTGGCGAAGAAGGCCGAGATCGCGCTCGTGCGGGCGCTGCCGGCCTGACGGCCCACCGGAGCGCGGCCGCGCGCTCCACACCGCGGACGGCGGCCCGGGGAACCGGGGCACCGCCCGCGGGAGACGCGACGGGTCGCGTCGGAGATCCGCGGATGATGCGACGCTGCGCGTCGCGGGCCGACGAATGGCGCGACGCTGCGCGTCGCCGGCCGATGAACAACGCGACGCTGCGTCGCCTGCCGAGGACCGGGGAGGGCCGCCCATGGCCATGCTGAACTTCGAGCGGAAATATCGGATCCGCGGCGGCACTCTCGTCGGCGGCGACCTCTTCGATTTCTGGGTCGGTCCCTTCTTCGTCGGCTTCTTCGGCGTCACCACGCTGTTCTTCAGCCTGCTCGGCACCGGGCTGATCGTCTGGGGCGCGGCGCTCGGGCCGACCTGGAACATCTGGCAGATCAACATCGCGCCGCCGGATCTCAAATACGGGCTCGCGCTCGCACCCCTGCGGGAGGGCGGGCTGTGGCAGCTCATCACCGTCTGCGCCATCGGGGCCTTCGTGTCCTGGGCCCTGCGGGAGGTCGAGATCTGCCGCAAGCTCGGCATCGGCTACCACGTGCCGGTCGCCTTCGCGGTGGCGATCCTCGCCTACGTCACCCTGGTGGTGGTCCGCCCCCTGCTCATGGGCGCCTGGGGCCACGGCTTTCCCTACGGGATCCTCAGCCACCTCGATTGGGTATCGAACGTCGGCTACCAGTATCTCCACTTCCACTACAACCCGGCGCACATGCTCGCCGTGTCGTTCTTCTTCACGACGACGTTCGCGCTGGCGCTGCACGGCTCGCTGATCCTGTCCGCCACCAATCCCGGCGCCGGGGAGGTGGTGAAGACGCCCGAGCACGAGGACACCTACTTCCGCGACACGATCGGCTACTCGATCGGCACGCTCGGCATCCACCGCCTCGGCCTGTTCCTCGCCCTCTCGGCGGGCTTCTGGAGCGCGGTCTGCATCGTCATCAGCGGCCCGTTCTGGACCCGCGGCTGGCCCGAATGGTGGGGCTGGTGGCTCAACCTGCCGGTCTGGCGCTGACGCCGGTTCCCTCGATCGAGACGCCACCCTGCAGAAGGCATCCGCCGCCATGGGGTACTACCAGAACATCTACACGCAGGTGCAGGTCCATCCGCGCCGGCCCGAGCCCGGGGTGACGATCCCGCAGATCGAGAAGCGCGTCGGCCGGGGCGGCTTCAGCTACCTCGCGGGCCTGATCGGCAATGCGCAGGTCGGGCCGATCTATCTCGGCACCCTCGGCACGCTGTCGCTGGCGAGCGGGTTCATCGCCTTCGAGATCATCGGCCTCAACATGTGGGCCTCGGTGAACTGGGACCCGGTCCAGTTCCTGCGCCAGCTCCCCTGGCTCGCCCTCGAACCGCCGCGCCCCGAATACGGGCTCAAGATCCTGCCGCCGCTGGCCGAGGGCGGCTGGTGGCTGCTCGCGGGCTTCTTCCTGACCGCGTCGATCCTGCTGTGGTGGCTGCGCATGTTCCGGCGCGCCCAGGCCCTCGGCCTCGGCTACCACGTGCCCTGGGCCTTCGCCTCGGCGATCTGGCTCTACCTCGTGCTCGGCTTCATCCGCCCGATCCTGATGGGGCGCTGGAGCGAGGCGGTGCCCTTCGGCATCTTCCCGCATCTCGACTGGACCGCGGCCTTCTCGCTGCGCTACGGCAACCTGTTCTACAATCCCTTCCACATGCTCTCGATCGTCTTCCTGTACGGGTCGACGCTGCTGTTCGCCATGCACGGCGCCACCATCCTGGCGACGAGCCGCTACGGCGCCGAGCGCGAGATCGAGCAGATCGTGGACCGCGGCACCGCCACGGAGCGCGCCGCCCTGTTCTGGCGCTGGACCATGGGCTTCAACGCTACCATGGAATCCGTCCACCGCTGGGCGTGGTGGTTCGCGGTGCTCACCACGCTCACCGGCGGCATCGGCATCCTCCTCACCGGCACCGTCGTGGACAACTGGTATCTCTGGGCCGTCAAGCACGGCGTCGCCCCGCAATATCCGCTGATCTACGGGCCGGTGGTCGATCCGGCGGCCCTGCCGGGAGGTGCGCCATGAGACTCGCCCTGCAACTCCTCGGCGTGGTCGTCGCCGTGCTCCTCACCGGTGCGATGCTCGGCGGCGCGGGCTGGACCCATCCGCCCGTGACCTCCGAGCAGGTCGGGTTCCGCGGCACCGGCATGGAGCAGGTCTACGACCCGCGCGCGCTCGCGGCCCGGCGCGCGGCGAACGTCGCCCCGGCCCCGCAGGATCCCGCCCCCGCGGACGGGGAGCCGGCGACGCAGACCTACCAGAACGTGCAGGTGCTCACCGACCTCACGACGGACCAGTTCAACCGCCTCATGGTCTCGATGACCGAATGGGTCTCCCCCGAGCAGGGCTGCGCCTATTGCCACAACGTCGAGAACATGGCGGATGACAGCGTCTACGCGAAGACGGTGTCGCGCTCGATGCTGCGCATGGTCCGCCACCTCAACGGCGCCTGGAAGAACCACGTCGGCGAGACCGGCGTCACCTGCTACACCTGCCACCGCGGCAACCCGGTCCCGCTGAACGTCTGGCACAACAATCCCGGGCCGCCCCACGCCATGGGCTTCGCCGCCCGGGACGGCGGCCAGAACCACCCGAGCCTGCAGGCCGGCCTCACCGCGATGAACTACGATCCCTACCGGGAACTGCTCGGCGACAAGGACGTCGACGGCAACGCCGTGCGCGTCGCGTCGCGCACCGCGCTGCCGACCGGCCCCGGCAAGCCGCTCCAGACGACGGAGAAGACCTACGCGCTGATGATCCACATGTCGGAGGCGCTCGGGGTCAACTGCACCTACTGCCACAACAGCCGCGCCTTCTCGGCCTGGGACCAGAGCACGCCCAAACGCGTGACGGCCTGGCACGGCATCCGCATGGTGCGCGACATCAACGGCAACTTCATCGAGCCCCTCACCCCGGTGCTGCCGGAGGTGCGGCTCGGTCCGGAGGGCGACCCGCCCAAGGCCAACTGCACCACCTGCCACCAGGGTCTCGTCAAGCCGCTCGACGGGGCCGCGATGCTCAAGGACTATCCCGAACTGGCCGGAGGGGCGGCGCCGAAGCCGTGAGGCGCCGGTCCCGTCACCGGCGGTTTGTTGTCGCTCAATTGGAGCGGATCCGCCGGACACGGCTCCGCTGCTTGGTCTGATCGTCGATCGGTGAAACGGCGATTTGCCGCATCGCTCGAATGCGCAGCATCGCGAGTTGGCTCTGCAAGTGCGGCGGCGCCCGGTTCGCCCGGGCGACCGCCGGTTTCGCAAGCAGCGTCCGCGGTGCCTCCGACACTCGCGGCCCACACGGAGGCAACCCCATGGGCGATTCCGGCCTGATCTACATGCTCGCCTTCACGACCTTCGCGCTCGTGGTACTGGTCCTCATCTGGCAGCGGATGCGGGTCGAGCGGGCCAAGGAGACCGGCGAGCGGTCGACCTTCACGGATCACCACGGCGGCCCGCCGCGCCCGCAGCAGGGCATCGATCCGCGATAGGTCGCGGCCGGCCGTGCCGCCGCGCTGATCGCTCCCGCCTCCCTCTTTCCCGGGCGCATGCGGCGTCAGCGCAATGCAACCCGGGACCCAGCACGGACGGTCGCGAAGCGACCGCTCGTCCGCGACGGTCCAAAGACGGCGCCGGTGCGCGGCATGTCCCTGTGCTGGGTCTCCGGATCTCCTTCCGCCGACGCTCCAATCCGTGCAGGCCTGGAGAGGTGCTTGAGTTGGGTGGGGCAATCCCGCGACATCCCTGCCGGGCTCGGCCGGGCTGCCGCGAGCCCCCGGCCGCCACGAGGGACGCGGCGGTCGCCGCGAGCATGCTGGACCCGAGGGCCAGGGCCGTGCTGCGACGCATGGGGCTTCCTCCGGTTGCCGCGGGACGCGGCCGGGACGGATCAGGGCGGCGCGGACCGGTCCGGCCGGAGCCGCAGCCAGAGGTCGGCTGCGTGGGCGCCGCCGGCGGCAGCGAGCGCGAGGGCGAGCCATGTCCAGGCGGCACCGGTGAGGGCGGCGCGCAGGGCGAGCATCAGACAGGCGCCCGCCGCGAGATTGACCAGCAGCGCCCCGGTGCCCGGGCCGCGCCCGGCGCGGCGGCGCCACAGGACCAGCGCCACCGCCTCGGCGGCCACGAGGAGGAGCACGGCATCGACGATGCGGCCATCCGCGAACAGATCCGACACGCGTCCCGTCCTCCCGCCCGCGGGCCGCCAAGGATCCCGGGCATCATACGGTTTCCGGAAGATCGCTTCGCGATGCGGAACCCGGCCTCGCTCAGGCGCCGCGCGGGCTCGTGATCCGGTTTCCGAAAGTGATCTTCCGGAAACCGTATCACTCCCGCGCGACCGGCGGCCCGAACGGCCCGTTGCGCGTCACGATCGCCCGGTTGAGGGCGGCCGCGAGGCCCACCCACAGCAGGTACGGCACGAGCAGGAGGGCGCCGAGGCTACTGTGCCGTGCGACCACGAGCAGGAGCGCCGCCACCGAGAGCCAGAGCGCCAGCGCCTCGACGAAGGCCCAGTCCGGCCGCCTGAGGCGGAAGAACAGGCCGCTCCAGGCGATGTTGAGAACGGCGTTCACGCCGATCGCGACGAGGAGCCAGCTGCGCTCCGGACCCTCCGGCGCGGCGTTCCAGGCGAGCACCCCGGCAATGGCGGTCAGGGTGTAGATCACGGTCCAGACCGGCCCGAACGCCCAGTCGGGCGGCTTCCAGGGCGGCACGCGCAGGCTCCGGTACCAGGGGCCGATGGCGGTGAGCCACGCGCCGGCTCCCGCCACCACGATCGCCGCGGCAGCCGCCACGATCACCGGACCCCAGCGCCCGCCGCTCACGGCGACACCCACCCGAACAGATGCGCGAGGTCCTTCATGAAGATCCGCGCATGGGCGGCGGGCTTGGCCCGCACCAGCTCCTTGTTCATGTAGGCGTCCCAGGTGAGCGACTGCACGTCCGGGTCGCGGCAGATGCTGACGAAGCGCTCGCGCAGAGCATCGTTGCGGTACCAGACCGTCTGCATCAGCCGCAGGATCCAGAACACCCGGCCATGCGCGGCCAGGAAGCGGCGGCGCGCGCTCGCCAGGGCCCGCGCATCGCCGCTCTCCAGGAAGGCGTCGGCGGCCTCGGCCGTGAGGCGCCCGCCCAGCATGGCGTAGTAGATGCCCTCGCCGGAGGCCGGGGCGACGAGGCCCGCGGCGTCGCCGGTGAGCAGCACGTCGCGGCCGTTGTCGAAGCGGCGCAGGGGCTTGAGCGGGAGGGGAGCGCCCTCGCGGCGCAGGGTCTCGCCCGCGTCGAGCCCGGTCGCGGCGCGCAGGCGCCCCACCGCGCCCCGCAGCGAGAACCCCTTCCGGGCGCTGCCCGTGCCGATGCTGAGCGTGTCGCCGTGCGGGAAGATCCAGGCGTAGAAGTCCGGCGACAGGACGCCCTGGTAGTAGACGTCGCAGCGCGCGCCGTCGAAGGCGCCCGCCTCCGGCGCGCGGACGATCTCGTGATAGGCGAAGACCTGCCGCAGGCGGGCATGGCCCGGGATCTCCTGGCGCCCGACCGTGGAGGCGGCGCCGTCCGCCCCGACGACCAAGCGGGTGCGCGCCGCACCCGCCGCGCCGTCCGCGCCGCGGTAATGGACCGTGACGCCCTCGCCCCCGCGGGTCAGGCGCAGGAAGGTGCCGGTGCGCCGCTCGGCGCCCGCGCGCGCGGCGCGCGCGCGCAGCCACTCGTCGAACGGCCCGCGATCGACCATGCCGACGAAGCCCTCGCCCACCGGCATGTCGACCGCGCGGTTCTTCGGCGAGACCATGCGGGCCGCGCGGATGCGGGCCACCAGCAGATCGTCGGGAATCGCGAAGTCGCGGATGAGGCGCGGCGGGATCGCGCCGCCGCAGGGCTTGATGCGCCCGGCCCAGTCGAGGAGGAGCACCCGGCGTCCGCGCCGGGCGAGGTCGGTCGCCGCCGTCGCCCCGGCCGGCCCGCCGCCCACCACCACCGCATCGACCTCGTCCATGGCCGTGTCTCCCGGTCCTCGTCCGATCTTCAGGGGGCCTACAAGGCGGGCCTCATCGACAGGCGGCCGAGGGGCTCCCCGCGTTCCGGCGTCCCGATCCGCAGCGCCAGCCCCGCGGCGAGCAGGAACAGCACGGCCTCGGCGAGGAACACCGTCACGTAGGCGGGCACCACGGCGCCGAGGGCGAGGCGGGCGAGATCGACGCTCGCGGCCCCGAGGAAGCCGCCGAGCCCGAAGGCGACGCCCTGGGCGGCGCCCCAGACGCCCATCCGCGTGCCGTGGCGGCTCTCGCCGTCCGGCGCTCCGCCGGTTCCGGCGAGCGCCATCATCGAGCCGATGGCCGAGACCGCGAAGATGCCGTTGAACAGGCCGAGCGCGGCGATGCAGGCCCGCAGCGGCATGCCGGAGCCGCCGAGGCCGCAGGCCGCGATTCCCGCCAGCGCCGCGGCCGAGCCGGCACAGCCGGCCACCGTCCAGGCCCGCAGGGAGCCGAGCCGTGAGCCCCGGGCCGCCTGGGTCACCAGGGCGACGAGGACCATCCCGGCGAGCACGCCGCCGTTCTGGAGTCCGGCGAGCTTGGTCGTGGCCCCCGGCGTCATCGCGAAGACGAGGCCCGCGAACGGTTCGAGGATCAGCTCCTGGGCGCTGTAGGCGAGCATCGCCAGGAAGACGAAGACCGTGAAGCGGCGCGCCGCCGGCTCGGCCCAGACCTCGGCCAGCACGCGGCCGAAGGGCCGGCGGGGAGCGTCCGGGCCGGCGGCGACCACCCGCGGCGGCTCGACCCCTCGGATCGCGGCGAACGCCAGCCCGAAGGCGATCAGCGACACCCCGCCCGAGACCGCGACGAGCCGCGCGCCCGAGAACGGATCGAGCCAATGCCCCGCCAGCGGCGCCGTGACGGCGAAGCCGGCGATCATCATGATCCAGACGATGGTCGCGGCCGCCCCCCGGCGCCGGGGCGCGACCCCGGTGGAGAGGAGCACGAGCAGCGAGGTGCCGGCGGCGCCGACCCCGATGCCGACGCACAGGAAGGCGAGGATCGCGAGCGCGAAGCCCGGGACCGGATGGGTCGCGACGAGGGCCGTGCCGAGCGCCGCGCCGACCCCGCCGAGGGCGAGCAGGGCCATGCCGCCGACGATCCAGGGCGTGCGGCGTCCGCCCACGTCCGAGCCGTACCCCCAGCGCGGCCGCAGCACCTGCACGGCGTAGTGCAGGGCCACGAGGGCGCCCGGCACCGCGGCCGGCAGGGCGAGTTCCACCACCATCACCCGGTTGAGGGTCGAGGTCATCAGCACGACGACGGCGCCGAGCGCGGTCTGCACGAGGCCGAGGCGCAGGATGGCGCCCCAGCCGAAGGCGGCGGGCGCGCTCATGCCCCGCCTCCCCGCAGCGCGACGGCGGCGGCGAGCATGCCGAGGACGTAGAGAAGCGTGCCGGTGCCGTTGTACCACGCGGCCCGCCCGCGCGGATCGGCGAGGAAGCGGCGCATCAGCAGGCCCTGGCCCGCGAGCAGGAGCGCGACGAGGCCGGCATGCCAGGGACGGCCCCAGGCGAGGAGCGCCGCCGCGACCGCGGCCTGCGGCAGGCCCATGACGAGGCAGGCGAGGCGGGCCGCCGACGCGGTGCCGAGCTGCACGGGCAGCGAGCGGATGCCCATGCGCCGGTCTCCCTCCACCGACTTGAAGTCGTTGAGGGTCATGATGCCGTGGGCGCCGAGGCTGTAGAGCAGGGCGAGCAGGATCACCCGCGCGTCCGGCAGGGCGGCGGCCATCACGGCGGCGCCCGTGAACCAGGGCAGCCCCTCGTAGCAGAGCCCGACCGCGGTGTTGCCCCACCAGCCGTTCCGCTTCAGCCGCAGGGGCGGGGCGCTGTAGATCCAGGCGAGGACCAGCCCGACCAGGGCCGCGCCGAGGATCCAGGGCCCCAGCAGGGCGGCGACCGCCAGGGAGACGAGCGTCCAGCCCGCGGCCACGTAGAGCCCCCAGCGGCCCGGGATGCGGCCGGAAGGGATCGGCCGCTGCGGCTCGTTGATGGCGTCGACGTGCCGGTCGAACCAGTCGTTCACCGCCTGGCTCGTGGCGCAGACCAGGGGGCCGGCGAGCAGGATCCCGGCGAGCGCCAGCGGCCAGCGCCCCTGAAGGCCGACGCCCGAGGACACTACCCCGCAGGCGAAGGCCCACATCGGCGCGAACCACGTGATCGGCTTGAGCAGTTCCAGGAGCGCGCGGGGCGCGGGAACCGCCAGGGGCGTCGTCGTCATGCCAGGAGGGTGGGACGCGCCGTTCCGAGTGTCAAGTAAACTTTACACGTGGGGTGGATGAGGGCGAGATCCGCTCACGCATTCGTCCGCGTCCGCCTGCGTCAGCGCCGCGAGAGCGGGGCGCGGGATCCCGTCAGGTCTCCCCGCCCTCGGCCTCCTCCGTGCCGTCGAGGTCGCCGAGCCCGTAGCGGCGCAGCTTGGCGTAGAAGCCCTGGCGGCTGAGGCCCAGCATCTCGGCCGCGGAGGCGCGGTTGTCGTTGGTGATGCGCAGCGCCGCCTCGATGCAGAGGCGCTCGATCAGGTCGGTGGTCTCGCGCACCAGGGCCTTCATCGAGACCCGCCCGACGAGTTCGGTCATGTGCTCGACGGAGCGCGGCAGCTCGCGCCCGCCCGGTGCGGCGGTGGCGACCCGCCGGGGCAGGCTGCGGAGGGTGAAGCCGAAGCAGGGCTTCTCGCCGCCCGGCACCGAGACCGCCGCGACCTCCACCTCCTCCACCGCCCCGAACTCGCCGCGCATCACGGTGGCGAAGTGGCGGACCGAGCCGTGCTCCACCAGGGTGCCGAACAGGGCGCCGAGATCGGTGCCCTCGCGGCCGAGCCAGCGGTCGAGGGTCTCGCCCTTCGCCTGGTGCTCGGTGGCGAGCTGCGCGAGGTCGAGGAAGGCGGCGTTGACGCCGATGATGCGCCGGTCGCGGTCGGTGACGACGAAGCCCTCGGGCATGGCCTCGATCACGTCGAGGGCGCCGGAGCGGGCCGCCGCCGGGCTCGCCGCCGCGGGGGCGAGGGGGGAGAGGCGCACGAGGATGTTCGTGCCCGCATCCTCCCGGAACAGGGCGACGGCGAGGCGCGCCTCGCCGCGGCGATGGGCGAGTCGGGCCGTGAGATCCTCCGCCTGCCCGGTCAGGCGCAGCCCGACGACGAGCGCCTGCACGGCGCGCGCGGCCTCGGGCTCGAACAGGTCGACGAGGTCGCGCCCGACGATGCGCTTGGCCGCACGGCCGAGAAGCCGGGCCGCGGCCGGGTTGATCTCGCTGATGCGCCGGGTCGCCGCGTCGACGATCAGCACCGATTCGCCCGCGAGCTGGAACAGCACCCGGTAGCGGGTCTCGGCGCTGCGCAGGCGCGCGTAGTCGCGCTCCAGGGCCTGCTGCGATTCCGCGAGGCGCTGCTGCAGGGCCGCCAGCGCGCGCAGGTCGCGCCCGATCACGATGATCCGGCCGTCGTCGGGGATGCGCAGGGCCGAGTAGCGGATCGGCACGTCGGCGCCGCCGTTGGCCGAGGGATGGTTCACCTGCCGCCAGCGGGTCACCGCCCCGGGTGTCGCATCTTCGAGGAGGCTCGCGATCTTCGGACGGCTCTCCACCGTGACCGTGTCGATCCAGGGCCGCCCGAGCCAGCGCTCGCCGGCTTCCGCGGCCAGCCCCTCCGCGCCGAAGGCGGCGTCGCGGATCACGCCGTCGCCGTCCACCACCAGCGAGACGTCGCTCGCCGCGGCGAGGAGGGCGCCCGTCGTCCGGGGGTCGAGGCGGGAGACGGCGTCTCGAAGCACCGCGAAAGATTCCTTCGCAGCAGGGCTCAGGGGTCTGTTCAAGGGTCACCACTGCACGTCGACCGCACCGAACAGAACTTCAGCAGGCTCTAACCCGCAGATCAAGCAAGCTTTGTGCGATATCCGGCGTGGCGCGGGCGTCCATCACCGCGGCATCGGCGCCGACGCAGCGCACCCGGTCGGGCCGGTCGAGGAAGGCGGGGCCGCCGACGAGGATGCCGAGATCCCGGTTGCGGGAGGCGCGCCGCATCACCGGGACGGCCTCGACCAACCCGTCGAGATAGACGTTGCAGGACAGGGACAGGCCGACGACGTCGAACCACTCGGCTCGCAGGCGCCCCAGCGCCTCGGAGAGGGGACCGTCGAGGCTCGTCACCACGTCCCAGCCCGCCTCCGACAGGAAGTGGGCCGCGAGCGTCAGCCCGAAGGTGTGGGTCTCGCCGGGCGCCGGCATCAGCAGGATGCGGCGGCTCGCCGGATCGACCGGCCGCGCATCGAGGCAGAGCATCTCGAGGTCGTGGACGATGCGGCGCAGGCGCGCCATCGCCACCGTCACCTGAACGAAGTCGCACTCGTCCTCCTCCCACAGGCGGCCGATGTGCCGGGCGGTCGGGGCGAGGACCTCGATCAGCAGGGATTCCAGGCTCAGCCCGCCATCGAGCAGGCCGCGGATCTCCGCCATCGAGTCGCCGTCCCCCAATGCGAGCATCAGGTCGCTGAGGCGGGCGATGTCCTCGGCCCGGGGGTGGCGGGTGGGCAGCCGGCGCGGCGGGGGCCCGGCGCGATGGGCGAGCATCAGGCGGGGGATGATCTCCGCCTCGACCACCTTCGCGAGATCGTCCCGCCACCGCACGCGCCGGCCGATCTCGCAGGCGCCGCGGGCGGACTCCCGCGGCGCGGATACGCTGCCGGGCAAGACGCTGGGTTGCGCTTGATCTCCCATCAGCACCTCCCCGATGCGCAGGAAGTTCGGATTTGCTTGCGCTTACAGCAACATCTTCTGAATTGGGACCGCCCTCGTGGGACGACGCGGCCCGAATTCTAGCCAAGATACCCATCTGGCGCGTTGCCGCAAGTCACAATCGTATCGTCATCCCCTGAATGTCATCCTGAGTTGGTGTCAACATGAGTTGACACTCGCGCGCCGCTGGTCCTAGGCTGACCCCAACGACACCCTGCGGCCACCGCGGGGCGCAGGGCGGAAACCAGGCGGGGCGGACGCGATGGCGAAGTCCACGGATCGGCCGGTTCTGTACAGCGAGGCCGAGCGGCGGCGCCGGGACGCCTCGCCCTGGACCCTCGTGCAGGGGATCCTGGCCCCCATCCAGTTCGCGATCTTCCTCGTCAGCCTCGGGCTGGTCCTGCGCACCCTCGCGACGGGCGAGGGGGCGGCGCTGGCGAACGCGTCGGTGGTGGCCAAGACCATCGCCCTCTACGCGATCATGGTCACCGGCTCCCTGTGGGAGAAGGACGTCTTCGGCCGCTACCTGTTCGCCCCCGCCTTCGCGCGGGAGGATGCGGTCAGCATGGTGGTGCTGGCCCTGCACACGGCCTATCTGGCGGCCCTGGCGACGGGGGCGCTGGGCACCGCCGCCCTGATGCTGCTCGCGCTCGCGGCCTACGCGGCCTACCTCGTCAACGCCGCGCAGTTCCTCCTCAAGCTGCGGGCCGCCCGGGCGGAGAGGCCGAGCGGCTCCGCAGGCCTCGTCGGGGCGGCCCGATGAGCGCGCTCGCCGCCCCCGTCCCCTGCGGGCCGGTCCTGCGCCAGGAGCGCGGCCAGCGGGCGGTGTTCTGCGGACTCACCGGGATCGTCTGGCTGCACCGCAAGATCCGGGACGCCTTCTTCCTCGTGGTCGGCTCGCGCACCTGCGCGCATCTGGTCCAGTCGGCGGCCGGCGTGATGATCTTCGCCGAGCCGCGCTTCGCCACGGCGATCATCGAGGAGCGCGACCTCGCGGGCCTCGCCGACGCGCATGAGGAACTCGACCGCGTGGTGCGGCGGCTGCTGGAGCGCCGGCCGGACATCCGGCTCCTGTTCCTCGTCGGCTCCTGCCCGTCCGAGGTGATCAAGCTCGATCTCGGGCGGGCGGCCGCCCGCCTGTCGGCGGACCTCGCCCCCGGAGTGCGCGTGCTGAGCTACTCGGGCAGCGGCATCGAGACGACCTTCACGGAGGGCGAGGATGCCTGCCTCGCCGCCCTGGTGCCGGAGCTGCCGCGGGACGAGGCCGCCTCGCTCCTCGTCGTCGGGGCCCTCGCCGACGTGGTGGAGGACCAGTTCGCGCGGCTCTTCGCCGATCTCGGCATCGGGCCGGTGCGGTTCCTGCCGGGCCGGCGGGCGGCGGAGCAGGCGCCGGTCGGCCCGCGGACCCGCTACCTCCTCGCCCAGCCCTTCCTGGCCGGGACCGCCCGCGCCCTCGACGAGCGCGGCGCCCGGCGCATCCCCGCGCCCTTCCCGCTCGGGGCGGAGGGGACGACGCTCTGGCTCGACGCCGCCGCCCGCGCCTTCGGCGTGCCCGCGGCGCGCAGCGCGTCCGTCACCGCTCCGGCCCGCGCCCGGGCCGGCCGGGCCCTCGCGGCCCATCGCGAGCGCTTCGCCGGCCGGCGGGTGTTCGTCTTCCCCGATTCGCAGCTCGAAGTGCCGCTCGCCCGCTTCCTGTCGCGGGAGCTGGGCGCGGCGCTGATCGAGGTCGGCACGCCCTATCTCCACCGGGCCCACCTCGCCGAGGATCTCGCCCTGCTGCCGGACGGCGTCGCGGTGACGGAGGGGCAGAGCCTCGACGACCAGCTCGACCGCTGCCGGGCGGCGCGGCCCGACCTCACCATCTGCGGGCTCGGCCTCGCCAATCCGCTCGAGGCGGAGGCGCTCGCCACCAAATGGTCCATCGAGCTGATCTTCACGCCGATCCAGGGCTACGAGCAGGCCGGCGACCTCGCCGCCCTGTTCACCCGCCCCCTCGTGCGGCGCGCGCGGCTGGAGGTCTGAGGCGATGCAGCTCACGCTCTGGACCTACGAGGGACCGCCCCATATCGGCGCGATGCGCATCGCCGCATCGATGCAGGGCCTGCACTACGTGCTGCACGCCCCCCAGGGCGACACCTACGCCGATCTGCTCTTCACCATGATCGAGCGGCGCGACACGCGCCCGCCGGTGACCTACACGACCTTCCAGGCCCGCGACCTCGGCGCGGACACCGCCGCGCTCTTCAAGGAGGCGGTCGCCGCCGCCCATGCGCGCTTCCGCCCGCAGGCGATGATCGTGGGCGCCTCCTGCACCGCCGAACTCCTCCAGGACGATCCGGCCGGGCTCTCCCGCGCCCTCGGCCTGCCGATCCCGGTGATCCCGCTCGAACTCCCGGCCTACCAGAAGAAGGAGAACTGGGGGGCGTCCGAGACCTTCTACCGGCTGGTGCGGGCGCTCGCCGGCCCGCCCGCGCCGCGTCCGGCCGAGGCCGCCCGCTGCAACATCCTCGGGCCGACCGCGCTCGGCTTCCGCCACCGCGACGACCTGCGCGAGGTGCGCGGCCTGCTCGACCGGCTGGGCATCGCCGTGAACGTGGTGGCGCCCCTCGGCGCCGCGCCCGCGGATCTCGGGCGGCTGGGGCAGGCCGCCTTCAACGTCGTGCTCTACCCGGAGGTGGCGCGCACCGCCGCGCAGTGGCTGGAGCGCACGCACCGCCAGCCCTTCGTCGAGATCGCGCCCATCGGCGTGCGGGCGACCGTCGCCTTCGTGGAGGCGGTGGCGGCGCTCGCCGGCGTCGATCCGGCCCCGGTCCTGGCCGCGGAAGGCTCGCGCCTGCCCTGGTATTCGCGCTCGGTGGATTCGACCTACCTCACCGGCAAGCGCGTCTTCGTCTTCGGCGACGCGACCCATGCGGTGGCGGCGGCCCGGGTCGCCACGGCCGAGATCGGCTTCACCCTCGCCGGGCTCGGCACCTATTCGCGCGAATCCGCCCGCGAGGTGCGCGCCGCCGCGGAGGGGCACGGGATCGAGGCCCTGATCACCGACGACACCCTGGCGGTCGAGGCCGCGATCACGGCGGCCCAGCCGGACCTCGTGCTCGGCACCCAGATGGAGCGCCACGTCGCCAAGCGCCTCGGCATCCCCTGCGCGGTGATCTCGGCGCCGATGCACGTGCAGGACGTGCCGGCCCGCCACGCGCCGCAGATGGGCTTCGAGGGCGCCAACGTCCTGTTCGACACCTTCGTCCACCCGCTGATGATGGGCCTGGAGGAGCACCTGCTCGCGATGTTCCGGGACGATCCGGAATTCCACGACGGGGCGGCCCCCTCGCATCTCGGCGGCGGGCCGCGGGCGGCTCCCGCGCCCGTGCCCCCGCCCGCGGAGGCGGCGCTCTGGTCCGCGGAGGCCGAGCGCGAACTCCGCAAGGTGCCGTTCTTCGTGCGGGCCAAGGCCCGCAGCAACACCGAGCGCTTCGCCCGCGAGCGGGCGCTGGCACACATCACCGTCGAGACCCTGTACGATGCCAAAGCGCATTTCAGCCGGTGAGGCGGCGGCCGCGCTGCCGGAGCTGCGCGTCGTCATCGTCACCCTCGACAACCACCTCGCCGGGGCGGTCGAGCGGGCGCGCCGGACGTTGGCCCGCACGGCGCCCGGCCTCGTGCTCGGCTTCCATGCGGCGGCCGAGTGGGAGGGCGACCCTGAAGCGCGGGAGGCCTGCCTCGCCGAGATCGGCCGGGCCGACATCGTGCTCTCGGCCATGCTGTTCATGGACGAGCACGTGCGCGCGGTGCTGCCGGCGCTCCTCGCGCGCCGCCCGCATTGCGACGCGATGATCGGCTGCCTCTCGGCGGCCGAGGTGGTGCGCACCACCCGGATGAACCGCTTCTCCATGGACGGCACGCAGCGCGGCGCCCTCGACATCCTCAAGCGCCTGCGCGGCCGCGGCGGACCGCAGGGCAGCGGCGCGCGCCAGATGGCGCTGATCCGCCAGATCCCCCGCATCCTGCGCTTCATCCCGGGCTCGGCCCAGGACGTGCGGGCCTATTTCCTCACCCTGCAATACTGGCTCGCGGGCTCGGAGGAGAACGTCGTCAACCTCGTTCACTTCCTCGCCGCCCGCTACGCGGCGGGCCCCCGGGCGGCCTGGCGCGGGCGCCTGACCGCCGCCGAGCCGCTCGCCTATCCGGAGACCGGCCTCTACCATCCGGGCCTCGCCGGGCGCGTCGGCGAGCGGGCCGAGCGCCTGCCCGCGCCCGCGGGAGCGCGCGGGCGGATCGGCCTCCTCTTGATGCGCTCCTACGTGCTCGCGGGGAACACCGCGCATTACGACGGCGTGATCGCGGCCCTCGAAGCGCGGGGGCTGGCGGTGGTGCCGGCCTTCGCGAGCGGGCTCGACAACCGCCCGGCGGTGGAGCGCTACTTCCTGCGCGACGGCCGCCCGGCGATCGACGCCCTCGTCTCCCTCACCGGCTTCTCCCTCGTCGGAGGCCCGGCCTACAACGACGCCGCCGCGGCCGCGGCCCTGCTGGCGCGCCTCGACGTGCCCTACCTCGCCGCGCAGGCGGTGGAGTTCCAGACCCTGGAGCAGTGGGAGGCCTCCGACCGCGGCCTGTCGCCGGTCGAGGCGACCATGATGGTGGCGATCCCCGAACTCGACGGGGCCACCGCCCCGATGGTGTTCGGCGGGCGCTCCGGCCGGCCGGGCGCGGAGACGGCCCGCGACATGATCGTGCAGCCCGAGCGCGCCGCCCGCCTCGCCGAGCGGGTGGAGCGCCTCGTGCGGCTGCGCGAGCGCCCCCGGGCGGAGCGGCGGATCGCCGTGGTGCTGTTCAACTTCCCCCCGAATGCGGGGGCGACCGGCACCGCCGCCTTCCTGTCGGTGTGGGAATCGCTCCAGCGCGTGCTCGCGGGTTTGGCGGCCGACGGCTACTCCGTCGAGGTGCCGGAGAGCGCCGAGGCCCTGCGCCGCCGCGTGCTCGAGGGCAACGCCGCCCGCTTCGGCACGCCGGCCAACGTCGTCCACCGCATCCCGGCGGAGGAGCACGTGCGGCGCGAGCCCCACCTCGCCGAGATCGAGGCGCAATGGGGGCCGGCGCCGGGGCGCCAGCAGAGCGACGGCTCCGCCCTCCTCATGCTCGGCGCCCGCTTCGGCAACGTCCTCGTCGGGATCCAGCCCGCCTTCGGCTACGAGGGCGACCCGATGCGGCTGCTGTTCGAGACGGGCTTCGCGCCGACCCACGCCTTCTCGGCCTTCTACCGCTACCTGCGCGAGGATTTCGGCGCGGACGCGGTGCTGCATTTCGGCACCCACGGCGCCCTCGAATTCATGCCCGGCAAGCAGACCGGGCTCTCCGCCGCCTGCTGGCCCGAGCGGCTGATCGGCGGGTTGCCGAACATCTACCTCTACGCCGCCAACAACCCCTCGGAGGGGGCTCTCGCCAAGCGCCGCGCCGCCGCGACGCTCGTGAGCTATCTCACCCCCAGCCTCGCCCAGGCCGGGCTCTATCGCGGGCTCGTCGACCTCAAGGCCTCGGTCGAGCGCTGGCGCGCCCTGCCGCCGGAGGACGAGGCCGAGCGCGGCCGGCTCGGCGCCCTGATCCGCGTGCAGGCCGAGGCCCTCGACCTCGTCCCGGCCGGGACGGAATGGGGGGAGGACGCGGAGGCCGCCATCGCCGGCCTCGCGGCGGGGCTCGTCGAACTCGAACACACGCTGATCCCGCACGGCCTGCACGTGGTGGGGGAGGGGACCCCGGCGCCCGAGCGCGCCGACCTCCTCCTCGCCCTCGCCGAGGCGGCGCATGGGCTGAAGCCCGCGCGGGAGGGCATCGCGCGGCTGGTCGCGGGCGCGTCCCCCGAGGAGGCGATCGCCGCCGCGGGCCTTCCCGCCGACGCCGCGAGCCGCGCCGCCTTCCGGGCGCTCGCCGAGACGGACCGGCTCCTCGCCGAGGACCACGAGATCCCCGCGCTGCTGCGCGCCCTCGACGGGCGCTTCATCCCGCCCGTGGCCGGGGGCGACGTGCTGCGCACGCCCGCGCTCCTGCCCACCGGCCGCAACCTGCACGGCTTCGACCCCTACCGGATCCCGAGCGCCTTCGCTCTCGCGGACGGCCGCGCGCAGGTGGAGCGGCTGCTCGCCCGCCACGCGGCCGACGGCGCCCCCCTGCCGGAGAGCGTCGCGCTGGTGCTGTGGGGCAGCGACACCCTCAAGAGCGAGGGGGCCCCGGTGGCGCAGGCCCTCGCCCTGATGGGCGCGGTCCCGCGCTTCGACGGGTTCGGCCGGCTCTGCGGCGCGGCGCTGATCCCGCTCGCGGACCTCGCGCGGCCGCGCATCGACGTGGTGGCCACCCTCTCGGGGATCTTCCGGGACCTGCTGCCGCTCCAGACGGGCCTGATCGCCGAGGCCGCCTACCTCGCGGCCAGCGCCGACGAGCCGCCGGAGCGCAACTTCGTGCGCAAGCACGCCCTCGCCCTCCAGGCCGCGCAGGGCATCGATCTCGAGACGGCGTCCCTGCGCGTCTTCAGCAACGCCGAAGGGGCCTACGGGGCGAATCTCAATCACCTCGTCGAGAGCGGGCGCTGGGAGGACGAGGCCGACCTCTGCGAGACCTTCGCGCGGCGCAAGAGCTTCGCCTATGGCCGCAACGGCCGGCCGCAGCCGCGGCGCGCCCTGATGCAGGCGGTGCTGGCCGGCGTCGACCTCGCCTACCAGAACCTCGATTCGGTGGAGGTCGGCGTCACCAGCGTCGACCACTACTTCGACGGGCTCGGCGGCATGGCCCGCGCGGTGGCCCGCGCCCGGGGCGGGTCGGTCCCGGTCTACATCAGCGACCAGACGAGGGGCGAGGGCCGGGTGCGCTCCCTCGCCGAGCAGGTGGCGCTGGAGACCCGCACCCGCATGCTCAATCCCAAATGGGTCGAGGGCATGCTCGGCCACGGCTCCGAGGGCGTGCGCCAGATCGACCAGCACCTCACCAACACGGTGGGCTGGTCGGCGACGACCGATCAGGTCGCCCCCTGGATCTACCAGCGCATCACCGAGACCTACGTGCTCGACGCCGCCATGCGCGAGCGCATGGCCGCCCTCAATCCCGCGGCCTCCGCCAAGGTCGCCCAGCGGCTGATCGAGGCGCACCAGCGCGGATTCTGGAACCCGGACCCCGAGACGCGGGCCGCCCTCGACCGGGCCGAGGAGGCCCTGGAGGACCGGCTCGAAGGCATCAGCGCAGAGGCCGCCGCATGACCATCGCGATCCGCAACCCCGTCGCAGCCAGGCCCGTGCCCGACGGGCGCCAGGACGGAAGCGTCCAAGTGGCCCTCGATCCGGACATCCGCATCGAGACCGCGAAGGTCTTCGCCGTCTACGGCAAGGGCGGGATCGGCAAGAGCACGACCTCCTCGAACCTCTCGGTCGCCTTCTCGAAGCTCGGCAAGCGCGTGCTCCAGATCGGCTGCGACCCCAAGCACGATTCGACCTTCACGCTGACCAAGCGCCTCGCGCCCACCGTCATCGATGCGCTGGAGGCGGTGCAGTTCCACGCGGAGGAGCTGCGCGTCGAGGATTTCGTGGTCGAGGGCTACAACGGCGTGCGCTGCGTCGAGGCGGGCGGACCGCCCGCCGGCACCGGCTGCGGCGGCTACGTCGTCGGCCAGACCGTGAAGCTCCTCAAGGAGCACCACCTGCTCGACGACACCGACGTGGTGATCTTCGACGTGCTCGGCGACGTGGTCTGCGGCGGGTTCGCCTCGCCGCTCCAGCACGCCGACCGGGCGCTGATCGTCGCGGCGAACGACTTCGACTCGATCTTCGCCATGAACCGCATCGTCGCGGCGATCCACGCCAAGGCGAAGAATTACGGCGTGCGCCTCGGCGGCGTCATCGCCAACCGCTCGGCGGCCACCGACGAGATCGACCGCTTCAACGCCGCCACCGGCCTCCGGCGCCTCGCCCATTTCCGCGACCTCGACGTGGTGCGCCGCTCGCGCCTCAAGAAGGCGACCCTGTTCGAGATGGAGCCCTCGCCCGAACTCGCCGCCGTGCAGGCCGAGTACCTGCACCTCGCCGAGGCGCTCTGGGCCGGGGTCGAGCCCCTCGACGCGCGGCCGATGAAGGACCGCGACCTGTTCGAATTCCTGGGATTCGACTGATGCCGAGCGCCACCTACGCCTCGCGCCGCAGCGAGCTCGAGACCTATTTCGACCGCACCGCCGTCGAGGCCTGGGCCCGCCTGACCTCCGACGCGCCCGTGAGCCGCATCCGCGCCACCGTCCGGGCGGGACGCGAGGCGATGCGGGCCGAGCTGCTCTCCTGGCTGCCGCAGGACCTGTCCGGGCGGCGCATCCTGGATGCGGGCTGCGGCACCGGCGCCTTCAGCCTGGAGGCGGCGCGGCGGGGGGCCGAGGTCGTCGCGGTCGACGTCTCGCCGACGCTGATCGGGCTCGCCCGTGCGCGGGCCGCGGATCCGGGGCTGCCCGGCCGCCTCGACTTCCGGGTCGGCGACATGCTCGACGCGGCGCTCGGCCGCTTCGACCACGTGGTGGCGATGGATTCGCTCATCCACTACCGCAGCGGCGACATCGTGCGGGCGCTGGCGCAGCTCGCCGCCCGCACCGACCGCTCGCTCCTGTTCACGGTCGCCCCGCGCACCCCGCTCCTGACGCTGATGCACGCGGTCGGCCGGCTGTTTCCCCGCGGCGACCGCGCGCCTGCGATCGAGCCGGTGGCCGAGGGGTCCTTGCGCCGCCGCATCGCCCGCGAGGCGGCGCTGGCGCCCCTCGCGGTCGCGCGGTCGCGCCGGATCGCCCGCGGCTTCTATCTCTCGCAGGCCCTGGAGCTCGCGCGCCGATGAGCGAGGCCGTCAGCCTCGTCCGGGCGCTCACGCGGCTCGGACCCCGCCTCCTTCCCTTCGCGGATGCCGCGAGCGCGGAGCTGCCGCTCGGCCGGCTGCTGCGCCTGTCCCTGTTCCAGGTGACGGTCGGGATGGCGGCGGTGCTGCTGATCGGCACGCTCAACCGGGTGATGATCGTCGAGTTGCGCGTGCCGGCCTGGATCGTCGCGGTGATGCTGTCGCTGCCGCTCCTCGCCGCGCCGTTCCGGGCCCTCGTCGGCTTCCGCTCGGACCGGCACCGCTCGGTCCTGGGCTGGCGGCGGGTGCCCTATCTGTGGTTCGGCACGCTGCTGCAGTTCGGCGGCTTCGCGATCATGCCCTTCGCCCTCCTGATCCTGTCGGGGGACACGACGGGCCCGGTCGCGATCGGGCAGGGCGCGGCGGCGCTCGCCTTCGTGCTGGTGGGGGCGGGCCTCCACACCACGCAGACGGTCGGCCTCGCGCTCGCCACCGACCTCGCGCCGGCCCATGCCCGGCCGAAGGTGGTGGCCCTGCTCTGCGCCATGCTGCTCCTCGGCATGATGGCGAGCGCGGTGGTGTTCGGTCTCGCGCTCGCGAACTTCTCCGCCATCCGGCTGATCCAGGTGATCCAGGGCGCCGCCCTCGCCACCCTGGTCCTCAACGGCGTGGCGCTCTGGAAGCAGGAGCCGCGCCGGCCCTCCGGCGCGTCCGTCCAGGATTCTGCCGACGGCTTCGGCCGGGCCTGGGCGGCCTACGCGGCGCAGCCCCGCGCCCGCCGGCGGCTCCTCGCCACCGGCCTCGGAACGGCGGGGTTCAGCATGCAGGACATCCTGCTCGAACCCTATGGCGGGCAGATCCTGCGCCTGCCGGTGGCGGCGACGACCGCGCTCACGGCGGTGCTCGCGGTCGGCGGGGGCGCCGGCCTCCTCGCCGCTGCGCGCTGGCTCAACCGCGGCGGAGACCCGTTCCGGGTCGCGGCGGCGGGCGCGGTGGTCGGCATCGCGGCCTTCTCGGCGGTGGTCTTCGCCGCCCCCCTCGGCTCCGGCGGCCTGTTCGCCGCCGGCGTCGCGCTGATCGGCGTCGGCGGCGGGCTCTTCGCCCACGGCACGCTCACCGCCTCCATGGCCGGGGCCGGCCCGCAGCAGGCGGGCCTCGCCCTCGGCGCCTGGGGCGCCGTCCAGGCGGGCGCGGCCGGCCTCGCCATCGCGGCGAGCGGCATCGTGCGGGATGCGGGCTCCGCGCTCGCCGTCGCGGGCCGCCTCGGCGAGGCGCTCAACGACGCCTCCACCGGCTACCTCGTCGTCTACCACATCGAGATCGCCCTGCTCTTCGCCACCCTGATCGCCATCGGGCCGCTGGTGCGGCGGCCCGATCTGCCCGCTCTCCCCGCCCGCCCGGTCCTCTCCTAGAGCGGCGGCGGTCGCGCGGCTCTAGGTGTTTGATTTTGCCGCATTGTCTTCGACGAACCGGGATCCGTTTCGTCGGACGATGCTCCTGAAGGAGGCCGCCATGCCCAAGGGTGCCATCACGAGCTACATCGACGTCGCCCAGCTGGTGCTCTACGCCTTCTGGATCTTCTTCGCCGGGCTGGTCTTCTACCTGCGCCGGGAGGACCGCCGGGAGGGCTATCCCCTCGAATCCGAGACCCGCGGCGGCCTCAAGGGATGGGACTGGCTGTTCCTGCCCACGCCCAAGGCCTTCGTGATGGCGGACGGCAAGACGGTCCTGGTGCCGCGTCCCGAGGAGGGGCCGAGCGGCCCGCTCAAGGCGGAGAAGCGCGAGATCTGGCCCGGCGCGCCCCTCGAGCCGACCTCCCGCACCGACGCGCGCCTCGGCGACGGCGTCGGCCCCGGATCCTGGGCCCGGCGCACCGACACGCCCGACCTCACCTGGGAGGGCAAGCACCGCATCGTGCCGATGCGGATCGCCACCGAGTTCGTGGTCTCGGACCGCGACCACGATCCGCGCGGCATGCGGGTGGTGGGCGCCGATCAGGCGGTCGCCGGCACGGTCACCGACATCTGGATCGACCGCGGCGAGTCGCTGCCCCGCTACTACGAGGTGGACCTCGCCGCCCGGCCCGGGACGAGCGTGCTGGTGCCGGTCGTGTTCGCGGACGTCCAGGGCAGCCACCGCACCGTGGCGGTCGAGGCGCTGCTCGCCCGGCAGTTCGCGGAGGTCCCGCCGCGGCGCGAGGCCGACAGCGTCACCATCCGGGAGGAGGACCGCATCGTGGCCTTCTACGGCGCCGGCACCCTCTACGCGACGCCCGCCCGCCAGGAGCCGCTGCTGTGACGCCCCCCCTCCTGCCGGGCCTGCCCGGCCCGCTGCCGCCCGGCGAGCGCCTGCTCTGGCAGGGGCGCCCGGCCCTGCTCGGGCTCGCCCGACGCGCCTTCCACGCCGACCTCGTGGCGGCCTATTTCGGCCTGCTCGGCCTCGGGGCGGCCCTCTCCGCCGGCCGGCCCGCGGCGGCGCTGCCGGTCCTGGGCGCCGGGGCGCTCGCCCTCGTCCTCCTCGTCGCCCTCGCCTGGGCCGCCCGCCGCACCACGGTCTACAGCCTCACCGACCGGCGCCTGATGCTGCGCATCGGCATCGCCCTGCCGGTGACCGTGAACCTGCCGCTGCGGGAGATCGAGGCCGCCTCCCTGCGCCGCTTCGGCGACGGCAGCGGCGACCTGCCGCTGCGCCTCACCGCCGGCACGCGGCTCGCCTACCTGCACCTGTGGCCGCATGTGCGCCCCTGGCGGCTCACGCGGCCGGAGCCGATGCTGCGCGCGCTGCCGCAGGCCGACGCGGTCGCGGGCCGGATCGCCGCGGCGCTCGCCGCCGCGCAGGGGCAGAGCGCCCCCGCTCTCGCGCCCGCCCCCGCGGCGGCGCGCCCGAGCCTGCCCGGCCGCCTCGCGGCGGCGGGCCAGAGCTGAAGAACCGGTTCGACCGCAAGCCACGCCATCCGCAACCCGCCTCAGGAGCCGATGCCGATGTCCGAGCCCGACCTCCCGGTGCCCCGCGGACAGATCCGTGCCGCCGCCCTGCTCGTTGCCTTCGCGATCGGCGCCGTGGCGATCGGCCGGGTCGGCGACGTCGGCACCACGCGCATGCCGGAGGCCCGGCCGGTCGCGATCCTCGACCTCGCGGTGCAGGACCGCGACGATGGCGCGATCGCGCTCACGGATGCGCGGGACGGGCGCCTCGTCGCCGTGGTGCGGCCGGGCGAGGACGGCTTCCTGCGGGCGACCCTGCGGGTGATGGCCCAGGCGCGCCTGCGCGAGGGGCTGCCGCGCGATCCGCCCTTCCGGCTCGTGCGCTGGGACAACGGCACGCTGTCGCTCGACGACGTGGCGTCGGGCCGGCGCGTCAACCTCGAAGCCTTCGGCTTCACCAACGCGGCCGCCTTCGCGCGGCTGCTCGACCAGGGGAGGGGCGCATCGTGACACGCTGGCTGGGCGGCAAGACCCGCATCGAGGTGCCCTGCACGGTCGAGATCGAGCAGACGGCCGAGAGCCTGCATGCCCACGTCACCCTCGATGGCGGGCTCGCCATCGGGCCGGGGGACGAGGTGACGGTGCACGACGCGCCCACCGAGGTCCCGTATGGCGGGCGGATCGTGGTGCGCCGCACCGCGACCGTGGTGCGCGCGAGCGCCGTCGAGCGGCTGTGGACGCGCCTCGCGGGGCATTTCGAACTCACCGAACTCTACGAGGTCAGCTTCTCGGAAAGGACGAGGCTATGAGCGCGACGGCCCTCCCGACGCAGAATGCGAGCACCCGCTCCGCGCAGGCGACCACCTTCCTCAGCCCGCGCTTCTACACCACCGACTTCGACGAGCTCGACCGCACGGATGTCGAGCCGGTGCGGGCCGAGTGGGACGTGCTTATCGCCGAGATGCGCAGCGACCCGAACCGGCGCCACTTCGTGCGGACCGACGCGTTCGACCAGGATCTCTCGGGCCTCGACCCGGAGCTGCGCAAGGAATTCCTCGACTTCCTGGTCTCCTCGATCACCGCCGAGTTCTCGGGCTGCGTCCTCTATGCCGAGATGCGCAAGCGCGCCCGCAACAAGGACATCCGCGAGCTGTTCGGCTTCATGAGCCGCGACGAGGCCCGCCACGCCGGCTTCATCAACGACACCCTGAAGGATTTCGGCGTCGGCGTCGATCTCGGCTTCCTGACGCGGGCCAAGAAGTACACGTATTTCCGGCCGAAATTCATCTTCTACGCGACCTACCTCTCGGAGAAGATCGGCTACGCGCGCTACATCACGATCTTCCGCGAGCTGGAGCGGCATCCCGAGCACCGCTTCCACCCGATCTTCCTGTGGTTCGAGAAGTGGTGCAACGACGAGTTCCGCCACGGCGAGGCCTTCGCGCTGCTGATGCGCGCCAACCCGAAGCTGCTCTCCGGGATCAACGCCTACTGGATCAAGTTCTTCCTGCTGGCGGTGTTCTGCACCATGTACGTGCGCGACCATTGCCGGCCGGCCTTCCACGCGGCGCTCGGGATCGATCCGACGCAGTACGACTTCACGGTGTTCCGGATCACCTCGGAGATCTCGCGGCAGGTCTTCCCGCTCACGCTCGACCTCGACGATCCCCGCTTCAAGGCCGGCCTCGACCGGCTGCTCGCCTGCGCCCGCGGCATCGCGGAGGCCAAGGCCCGGGGCGGCCTCTCGGGCCGGCTGCGGCATGCGGGCCTCGCGGCGCGGGCGGCCCTCACCTTCGGGCGCCTGATGCTGCTGCCGGCCAAGGCCAACCGGATGCCCGCCCGGGTCCGGCTCAGCCCCGCCTGGTAGCGCCGCATGTCCGCCTACGCCGCCCCGATCCTCTATGCCGTCCTGATCTGGTGGTTCCTCACCGGGGTGATCCTCTGGCTGAACCACCGGCCCCGGCGCACGCATGCCTGGAGCTTCGGGGCGACGAGCCTCGCGCTCCTCGGCGCCCTCTGGGTCATCGCCTGGAGCGCCGGGGCGCGGAGCGAGGCCGGCGCCTACGCGGCCTTCACGGCGGCGCTGGTGGTCTGGGGCTGGCAGGAGATGGCCTTCTACATGGGCTACCTCGCCGGCCCGCGCCGCACGCCCGGCGCGCCGAGCGTGCGGGGACTGGCCCGGTTCGGGGCGGCGGCGGCGACGAATCTCTGGCACGAGGCGGCGATCATCCTCGGCGCCCTCGTCGTCGCGTGGCTCACGGCGGAAAGCCCGAACCGGGTCGCGCTCTGGACCTATCTCGTGCTCTGGGGGATGAACCTCAGCGCCCGGCTCAACCTCTTCCTCGGCGTGCGCAACCTCAACGCCGAGTTCCTGCCCGAGCACCTGCGCTATCTCGGCAGCTTCTTCCGGCGCGCGCCGATGAACCCGCTCTTCCCCGTCGCGATGATCCTGGCCACCGGCATCCTCCTGGTGCTGCTGCACCCGGCGGTGGCCGAGAGCGCCTCCGCCTTCGAGCAGGCGGGCCACACGATGATGGCGACCCTGATGGCGCTCGCCATCCTGGAGCACGGCTTCCTGATGCTGCCGCTCCCCTCCGCCGCGCTCTGGGGCTGGGGCCTGCCCGCCCGCCGGAGCGCCCCCGACACCGACCGCGCGACGGCGCCCTGACCGCGGACGACCGACGACCCGCCGCACCCGAGGGGGAAGCCTCATGGACTACGAATCGTTCTTCGCCGCCGCGTTGCAGGGCCTGCGCCGCGAGGGCCGCTACCGGGTCTTCACCGATCTCGAACGGCAGGCCGGGCGCTTCCCGCGCGCGCTCCACCACGGTGCGGGCGGCCCGCGCGAGGTCACGGTCTGGTGCTCGAACGACTATCTCGGGATGGGCCAGCACCCGGCGGTGATGCGGGCGATGCACGAGGCGATCGACCGCAGCGGCACCGGGGCGGGCGGCACCCGCAACATCTCGGGCACCAACCACGATCACGTGCGCCTGGAGGGGGAACTCGCCGACCTGCACGGCAAGGAGGCGGCGCTGCTCTTCACCTCCGGTTACGTCTCGAACTGGGCCGGCCTCGGCACGCTCGCCGCCAAGCTGCCGGGCTGTGTGGTGTTCTCGGACGAGGGCAACCACGCCTCGATGATCGAGGGCATCCGCTCCAGCCGGGCCGAGCGCCACATCTTCCGCCACAACGACCCCGCGGATCTGGAGCGCAAGCTGCGCCTCGCCGATCCCGCCGCGCCCAAGCTCGTCGCCTTCGAGTCGGTCTACTCGATGGACGGCGACATCGCGCCCATCGCCGAACTCTGCGAGGTCGCCGAGGCCCACGGCGCCATGACTTATCTCGACGAGGTGCACGCGGTGGGCCTCTACGGGCCGCGCGGCGGGGGCATCGCCGAGCGGGAGGGGCTGATGCACCGCCTCACCGTGATCGAGGGCACCCTCGGCAAGGCCTTCGCGGTGTCGGGCGGCTACATCGCCGGTTCGGCGGCGCTGTGCGACTTCGTGCGCAGCTTCGCCTCCGGCTTCATCTTCACCACCTCCCTGCCCCCCGCGATCGCCGCGGGGGCGCTCGCGAGCATCCGCCACCTCAAGGCGAGCGGGGCCGAGCGCGCCCGCCACCAGGACCGCGTCGCCGCCGTGCGCCGCCGCCTCGCGGCCACCGGCATCCCGGTGATGGACAACGACAGCCACATCGTCCCGGTCATGGTCGGCGATCCGGTCCTGTGCAAGGCGATCAGCGACACCCTGCTCGACGAGTTCGCCATCTACGTCCAGCCGATCAACTACCCGACCGTGGCGCGGGGCACGGAGCGCCTGCGCGTCACCCCCTCGCCGCTGCACAGCGACGCCGACATCGAGCATCTCGCGGCGGCGCTCGGGACGATCTGGGCCCGGATCGGCCTCGCCCGGGCGGCGTGATACGGTTTCCGGAAGATCACTTTCGGAAACCGTATCACGAGCCCGCGCGGCGCCTGAGCGAGGCCGGTTTCCGCATCGCGAAGCGATCATCCGGAAACCGTATGAGGGGGCTCTCTCCCGCGCGGACTTGAGACCGTCACCCCTTGCCAGATGAGGCGCGGATGTCTCTCGCCTCGGTTACGCAGGGCTGCCCGGGACGATACGGGCGCCTCTCCCCTCTCCCGAGTGGGAGAGGCGCCCCACCGCTTCCTTGCACAGCCGGACCGCTGGCGAGGCGAGGAGACGCACGACCCCGTGCATCCGCTGGTTCCTGAGAGAAGGGGTCCCCGCACTCTGCCGTCTGTCGGCGCTGATCGGAAGCGTCCAATAAACCAGACATCGAAATTGTCACTTTCATTGGACATTCGGCTTGTCCCGGTGAATGCTGGTCCCGGCCCGGATACGGGCCTCCAGGCTTCAGGAGACGTCGTGGCGCTCACCGATTCGGCCCTGTCCCGGCGGGCCCTGAAGCCGGGTTCCGTGCCGCTCCCGTCGGCGGTGCGGCCGGTGCCCGCTGCCCGGGCGCCCTATCCGTTCACGGCCATCGTCGGCCAGGAGGAGATGCGGCGCGCGCTCCTCGTCGCCGCGGTCGATCCCGCGGTCGGCGGCGTCCTGGTCTTCGGCGACCGCGGCACCGGGAAATCCACCGCCGTGCGCGCGCTCGCCGCCCTGCTGCCGCCGATGCGGGCGGTGGCGGGCTGCCCCTATGCCTGCGACCCCGCCGAGGAGGCGGGGCTCTGCCCCGGCTGCCGCAGCCGCCTGCCGCAGGGCCTCACCGCGCAGACCGTGCCGGTGCCCGTGGTCGATCTGCCGCTCGGCGCCACCGAGGACCGGGTCGTCGGCGCCCTCGACATCGGCCGCGCCCTCGCGGCGGGGGAGAAGGCCTTCGAGCCCGGGCTGCTCGCCCGCGCCAACCGCGGCTTCCTCTACATCGACGAGGTCAACCTGCTGGAGGATCACCTCGTCGATCTCCTGCTCGACGTGGCGGCCTCCGGGATCAACACGGTCGAGCGCGAGGGGCTCAGCATCCGGCACCCGGCCCGGTTCGTGCTCGTCGGCAGCGGCAACCCGGAGGAGGGGGAGCTGCGTCCGCAGCTCCTCGACCGTTTCGGCCTCGCCGTCGCGGTGACGACGCCCACCGATCTCGCGGCGCGCATCGCCATCGTACGGCGGCGCGACGCCTACGAGCGCGACCCCGCCGCCTTCGCGGCCGATTGGGCGGACGAGGAGGCGCGGCTTGCCCGGACGATCCTGGAGGCGCGCGCGCGGCTCGCCCGCGTCGCCGTTCCGGACGCGGTGCTGGAGGCGGCCGCGCGGCTCTGCCTCGTCCTCGGCACCGACGGCCTGCGCGGCGAACTCACCCTGATGCGCACCGCCCGGGCGCTCGCGAGCCTCGACGGCGAGCGGCGCGTGACCCCGGAGCACCTGCGCCGGATCGCCCCCGCCGCCCTCGGCCACCGGCTGCGCCGCAACCCCCTCGACGAGGCCGGCTCCGAGGCCCGCGTCGCCCGCGCCGTCGCCGAGGTGCTCGGGTGAGCGCCGCGCCGGCAGCCTGGGCGCGCGCCTGCCGGGCGGCGGCCCTCGCGGCGCTCGATCCGGCGGGGATCGGCGGGGTCGTCCTGCGCGCCCGGCTGGGCCCGGTGCGGGAGGCGTGGCTCGATCGCCTGCGGGTCGGGCTGCCGGCGGGCGTCCCGCTCCTGCGCCTGCCGGCCGGCATCGCCGACGAGGCGCTCCTCGGCGGCCTCGACCTTCCGGCCACCCTGCGGGCCGGGCGCCCGGTGCTGCGGCCCGGCCTGCTCGCCCGCGCCGACGGTGGCGTCGTGGTGGTGCCGATGGCCGAGCGCCTCGGGGCGGGCGCGGCGGCGCGGATCGCGCAGGCCCTCGATACCGGCGCGGTCGCGCTGGCCCGGGACGGCGTCGCGATGCGGCTTCCCGCCCGCTTCGGCATCGTGCTCCTCGACGAGGGGGAGGACGACGACCCGCCGCCCCCCGCCGCCCTCACCGACCGGGCGGCTTTGCATCTCGACCTCGCCGCGCTCGCGCCCGGCCTGCTCGCCGGCTCGGCCCCGCTCCCGGACCTCGCGGCGATCCGTGACCGCCCTTCCCCGGCCACGGACGAGGCGGCTCTCGACGCGCTCTGCGGGATCGCCGCGCGGCTCGGCATCCCGTCCCTGCGGGCACCCCTCCTGGCGCTGCGGGTCGCGCGGCTCCACGCCTCGCTCGCCGGCCGGGCGGCCGTGGAGGAGGAGGACCTCGCCCTCGCGACGGCCCTGGTGCTCGCCCCGCGCGCGACCGTCTGGCCGGAGACGCCGCCGGAGGCGGCCCCGGCCGAGCCCGCCGAAGAGGCCGTCCCGGAGGAGGCGCAGGCCCCGGCGGCCGATCAGGACCGGATCCTCGCCGCCGCGGCCGCGGCCCTGCCGCCCGGCCTGCTCGCCGGGCTGGGCGCGGGCCGGCAGCCGCGGGCCCGCGCCGCCACGGATGGACGGGCCGGAGCCGCCGCGCCGGGCCATCGCGGCCGCCCCTGCGGTGCCCGGCCCGGCGATCCGCGGCGCGGCCGCCTCGCCCTCGTCGAGACCCTGCGGGAGGCCGCGCCCTGGCAGCGGCTGCGGCGGGGCCCGGACGCGGCGGATGCCCGGATCCGCGTCGCGCCCGGGGACATCCGCATCCGCCGCCTCGTCCAGCGGCGCGAGACGACGACGATCTTCGCCGTCGACGCCTCGGGCTCCGCCGCCTTGGAGCGGCTGGCGGAGGCCAAGGGCGCGGTCGAGCATCTCCTCGCCGAGTGCTACGTGCGCCGCGACCGGGTGGCGCTCCTCGCCTTCCGGGGCTGCGGGGCGGACCTGCTCCTCGCCCCGACCCGCTCGCTGGTGCGCGCCAAGCGAGCGCTCGCGGCCCTGCCCGGGGGCGGCGGCACGCCGCTCGCGGCGGGCATCGAGGCGGCCGCACGTCTCGCGGCGGCGGAGCGCCGCGGCGGCCGCACCCCGGTCGTGCTCCTGCTCACGGATGGCCGGGCGAATGTCGCGCGCTCGGGCGCGCCCGGCCGGGCGCAGGCCGCCGCCGACGCCCTCGCCGCTGCACGGGAACTCGCAACCGGGGGCACCCGCGCCCTCCTGATCGACACCGCCGCCCGCCCCCAGGAGGAGGCCCGCCGCCTCGCCGAGGCCATGGCGGCGCGCTACCTGCCGATGCCGCAGGCCGACGCCGCGCGCCTGACGCGGGCCGTGCGGGAGGCCGGCCCGCGAGGCTGACGCATGCTCCTCTCCGACGACAGGCCCGTCTTCGACCGGGAGGGCCGGGACTGGCCGAACCGGGCTGCGAGCCGCTTCGTGACCGCGGGCGGCCTGACCTGGCACCTGCAGGAGGCGGGGGAGGGGCCGACGCTCCTCCTCCTCCACGGCACCGGGGCGGCGACGCATTCCTGGCGCCGGCTGATGCCGCTCCTCGCCCGCGACTTCCGCGTCCTCGCGCCGGACCTGCCGGGGCACGGCTTCACCGACCCGCTGCCGACCCCCTCGCTGCCCCGGATCGCCCGCGCCCTCGCCGGGCTGCTCGGAAGCCTCGGTGCGGCGCCGCGGGTGGTGGTCGGCCACTCGGCCGGGGCGGCGATCCTGGTGCGGCTCTGCCTCGACGGCGCCCTCGCGCCCCGGCTCCTCGTCGGGCTCAACGCGGCGCTCAAACCCTTCCCCGGCATGGCCGGGCTGATCTTCCCGGCCATGGCGCGGGTGCTGTTCCTCAACCCCGTCACGCCGCGCGTCTTCGCGTGGTCGGCCGACCGCCGCTCCGTCGAACGGCTCATCCGCGGAACCGGCTCGACCATCGACCGGCCCGGCCTCGATCTCTACCGTCGCCTGTTCCGGAAGCCCGCCCACATCGCCGGAGCCCTCGGCATGATGGCGAACTGGGATCTCACCGGCCTCGACCGGGACCTTCCCCGGCTCGCCGTGCCGCTGCTGCTCGTCGTCGGCGCCGAGGACCGCACCATCGTCCCCGAGGTCTCGTTCGGGGTCGCGGACCGGCTCGGCGGCCGGCCGCGGGTGGAGCTGCTGCGCGGCCTCGGCCATCTCGCCCACGAGGAAAGGCCGGAGGCCGTGGCCGCGCTGATCACGGCGGCGGCCCGGCGCGAGGGTGCGCTCGACTGACGGCAGGGCCGCCCGCCCCCCGGATCGCTCTTGATCGATCGCGCTTGATGGATCGCTCTTGCGTTGAGGATCGCACGCGACGATAGTGTCAACCTATGTTGACACTCGACGTCGCTCCGCCGCGGGCCGTCCCGGCCGGGCGCAGGCCCCATGCGGTGGTGATCGGCAGCGGCTTCGGCGGGCTCGCGGCGGCGGTGCGCCTCGGCGCGCGGGGCTACCGGGTGAGCGTGCTGGAGCGCCTCGCGCAGCCGGGCGGGCGGGCGCGGGTCCACCGCCAGGACGGCTTCACCTTCGATGCCGGGCCGACCATCGTCACCGCGCCCTTCCTGTTCGAGGAATTGTGGGCGCTCTGCGGCCGAACCCTCGCCGAGGACGTCACCCTCGTGCCGATGCGGCCCTTCTACCGCATCCGGTTTCACGACGGCGCCAGCATCGACGTGAGCGGCGACGCGGAGGCGATGCGCGCCGCGGTCGAGCGGCTCGCCCCGGGCGAGGGCGGGGCCTACGACCGCTTCATGGCGGCTTCGGACGAGATCTGCCGGATCGGCTTCGAGCAGCTCGGCCACGTCCCGTTCGGCCGGGCCGCCGACATGCTGCGCATCGCCCCCGACCTGCTGCGGCTCGGCGGGCACCGCAGCGTGTACGGGCTGGTCTCGCGCTTCTTCCGCGACGAGCGCCTGCGCACGGTGTTCAGCTTCCACCCGCTGCTCATCGGCGGATCGCCCTTCCGGGCGAGCGCGATCTACTGCCTGATCGCCGCCCTGGAGCGGCGCTGGGGCGTGCATTCGGCGATGGGCGGCACCGGGCGCCTCGTGCAGGGCTTGGTGCGGCTGATCGAGGGTCAGGGCGGCCGCGTCCGCTGCAACGCCACGGTGAGCCGCATCCTCGTGGAGGAGGGGACCGCGCGCGGCGTCGAACTCGCGGACGGCACGCGCATCCCGGCCGCCTTGGTGGTGTCGAACGCCGATTCGGCCTGGACCGCCCTCAACCTCCTGCCCGCCTCCGCCCGCGGCTGGCGCGAGCGGCGGCTCGCCCGCGCGCATTCCTCCATGGGCCTGTTCGTGTGGTATTTCGGCACGAGGCGCACCTATCCGGACCTGCCCCACCACACGATCCTGCTCGGGCCGCGCTACCGGGGCCTCCTCGCCGACATCTTCGTCCGCAAGGTCCTGGCCGAGGATTTCAGCCTCTACCTGCACCGCCCCACCGCCACCGATCCGGGCCTCGCGCCGCCGGGCTGCGACGCCTTCTACGTGCTGTCGCCGGTGCCGAACCTCGCGGGCGGCCAGGACTGGGCCGCCCTCGCCGAGCCCTACCGCCAGCGCATCGCGGCCCATCTGGAGGCGACCGTGCTGCCGGGCCTGTCGCGCGCCCTCGCCACCTCGCGGGTGACGACTCCTTGCGACTTCCGCGACGACCTCCTGGCCCATCGCGGCTCCGGCTTCGGCCTCGAACCGATCCTGACGCAGAGCGCCTATTTCCGGCCGCACAACCGCAGCGGATCGGTGCGCCACCTCTATCTCGTCGGCGCCGGCACCCATCCGGGGGCGGGGCTGCCCGGCGTGCTCTCCTCCTCGAAGATCCTCGATCGGGTGGTGCCGGATGCCGCTGTCTTCGCCTGATGCGCCGCCCGCCGGCCGCGCCGATCACGCCGCCTGCCGGGCCGCGATCCGCACGGGCTCGCGCAGCTTCTACGCCGCCTCCTGGCTGCTGCCCCGCCGGGTGCGCCGGGACGCCTACGGGCTCTACGCCTTCTGCCGGCTCTCGGACGACGCGGTGGACGGGGGCGGCGCGCCGGCCGACGCGGTGCCGCTGCTGCGCGAGCGGCTGGCGCGCGCCCATGCGGGCCGGCCCCTCGACGCGCCCGCCGACCGGGCCCTCGCCGAGATCCTCGCCCGCCACGCGATCCCCGAGGCTCTGCCGGCGGCCCTCCTCGACGGCCTCGCCTGGGACGCCGCCGGACGGCGCTACGCCGACCTGCCGGCCCTCGCCGCCTACGCGGCCCGGGTCGCCGGCTCGGTCGGGGCCATGATGACCCTCGTGATGGGCGTGCGCGCGCCCGAGGCGCTCGCCCGGGCCTGCGACCTCGGCATCGCCATGCAGCTCACCAACATCGCCCGCGACGTCGGCGAGGATGCCCGGGCGGGCCGCCTCTACCTGCCGGAGGCCTGGCTGCGCGAGGCGGGGCTCGATCCCGACGCCTTCCTGGCCCGGCCCGCGCCGGGCCCCGCCCTCGCCGCCGTGGTGGCGCGGCTGCTGGCGGCGGCGGATCTCCTCTACGCCCGGGCGGAGAGCGGCATCGCGCTCCTGCCCGCCTCCTGCCGGCCCGCCATCCGGGCGGCGCGGCTGATCTACGCCGAGATCGGCCGGACCCTCGAGCAGGACGGGCTCGATCCGGTCTCGCGCCGGGCCCGGGTGGCGGGCTCGCGCAAGGCGCAGCTCCTCGCCCGCGCCGTGCTCGCGCCATCGCGGCGCCCCGTCGATCAACCGCCCCTGCCCGAGGCGGCGTTCCTGGTCGAGGCGGTGGCGGCCCGCACGGCGCCCCTGCCGCTCCCGGCCTGGTGGGATCTCGGCGGGCAGGCCGTGCGGGTCCTCGATCTCATCGCGGTGCTGCGCGAGCGCGAGAGCGTCGGGGGGCCTGCGCCCTCGTGAGCGAGACGCTGTCCGCCGTCCTCGATGCCGGGCTCGTCTTCGGGGCCGCGCCGGGTCTCGCCCCGTGGCAGCTCTGGCGCCTGCGCCGGGAGGCCCGCCCGCGGGGCGATGCGCCGCCGGAGGCGTGATGCGGCCTCCTCACCCCCGCTTCGCGCCGGCCCGATCGGCCGGGGAGGGCAGCGGATCGCGCGGCGATTCGCTGCCCTGGCGGGCGGCGTTCGAGAACACCGTGTGCCCGCCCGGCCCCGTATCCTCGCGCCGGCGCGGGGTGCGGGACCGGTCGTCGTCGCGGCCGGCGAGCTCGTCCGGGTTGCCCCGCTCGGAGGGCGGCACGTCGTCGACCCGCACCGGCCTCGCCTCGCTGCCGCCCGGCGCGCTCAGGATCCCCGAATGCGCGGTCCCGTCGCCGCCCATGCCGCCGGAGCCGTGTCCGCCGGGAGCGGCCGGAGCACCGGCCGTGCCGAACGCCGCGCGCACGTCGTCGGTCTCGCCCGGCAGGTCGCCGGGATCGGGTGCGCGGCCCGCATCGGCCCGCGGTCCCTCCGGACGGGCGAGGCGCTGATCGAGCGCGCGCCGCTCCTCCGGCGTCAGCACGTCGCCGCGCCCCGCTCCCGCGGCTCCGGTCTGAGGCGAGACACCGCCGCCGGGCACCGGGGCTTCGCGCTCGCTGGGGTCGTTCGGCATGGATGCCCTCCTGCTCGGGGCCGGACCGGCCTCGGGAGGGATCAAAGCCCGGGGAGGTGCGGGTGTTCCCGGCGCGTCAGCGCCCGGCTTCGACCGTGACCTCGCCGGCCCGGCAGTTCTGCCGTGCGACCTCGGGGCAGGAAGTGAAGGAGCGGAGATCCTTCGCGAAGCAGATCCGTACCTCTTCCAGGCGCCCGGCGCGGCAGGTCACCGCCATCATGTCGGGACGCAGGCCCGGGTTGCTCGCGACGAACAGCCGGGCGACGTCGATCGGCGCGACGCGCTGCTCCGCGCCCGCCTTGAAGCGGTCGGGGATGCTCACCGCCTCGCGGGCGCGGCGGGTGAGGCGGAAGTAGCTCGCCGGATCCTCGCCCGAGCAGGTGCCGTGCTTGCGCCACTGGTAGCGGGCGAGCCCCTCGGTGGGGAAGACGCCCTCGGCCTCGGCGAGGGCCGGCCGCGACGGGGCACGGGGGAAGGCCCCGCACTCGCTCGGATAGCCGCGGTCGTATTGCGGCCAGAGGCCGTGCACCACGAAACCGAGGCCGCGGCCCGGATCGCATTGCGCATCGCCCCGACGCTCGCCGGTGAGCGCGCAGAAGGTCGGCGACCAGGACAGGGCGAGGACGTAGAAGTCGAAGCGGCCAGGCGTGCCGCCGCGATCCTGCGCGGCGGCACCGCAGGCCGCGAGCGCGAGGGCCCCGGCGAGAAGCGCCCGCCGGATCAGGGCCGGGCCTCCCGGCAGGACGTGGCCGAGGCGTAGGCGTAGGCGAGGTTGCGGTCGAGGCCCTGCACGCAGAACTCGACGCCCCAGACCGAGCCGATGATGCCCAGGCTCTCGCGCACCGAGTAATCCACCCGGCGGCGCACGCCGTCCGAGGTGGTGGCGACCGCGGTGCAGAAGCGGCGGGGCACGTAGTCGAGACCCCAGGGGCGCCACGCCGTCCGCTCGATCCGGTCGTAGCCCAGGATGGTGAGCGAGGAATTCCAGAACTTGGATTCCTTCTCGGCGAATTGCGACGACATCTTCGCCAGGATGTCCGGATCCTGGCAGCCCGGGATGTCGGCGTCGTACGGGAACTCGCGCTCCTCGGCCGGGGTGACCTCCTGGCGGGCCGAGCGGGCCTCGGCCGACGAGACCGCGGCGGAGAGGGCGAGGCCGGCGAGGAACGAGGCGAGGAGAGCGGATGGGCGCATGGCCGGACCTTGGGGTGCGGGCGCCCGGCCTCTCCCAAGAGGGAAGTCCGCGCGCTCCGGATGAAGAGCGTCGTTTGGGGTCCAGACGAAGCCGCCGGGCCGGCTCAAGTCAAGCTGGCGCGGCCGCCGCCAGCCGCTTTCCGGCGCCCTGGTGTGCCGGCACCACACCGCGCCGCGGTGGCGCAGCGGATCGCCCTCGCTTCAGTCGGGGCCGGACCTGCTCTATGGAAGACGGCCGTGTCAGGAACCGAGCCGCCCCGCATGACCGCCGATCCCGCCCCCGAGGCCTCCGCGCTCGAGACGAAGCCCGTCGGCCCCGGCGATCAGGTGCTCCTGGTCGACGGCTCCTCCTTCATCTTCCGGGCCTATTTCCAGTCGATCAACCAGCCGGAGCGCTACAACTTCCGGCCCTCGGACGGGATGCCGACCGGCGCGGTGCGGCTGTTCTGCGCCAAGATCGCCCAGTTCGTGCAGGAGGGCGCGGCCGGGGTGACGCCGAGCCATCTCGGCATCGTCTTCGACAAGTCCGAGGGCTCGTTCCGCAAGGAGATCTTTCCGGACTACAAGGGCCACCGGCCGGACGCGCCGGAGGATCTCAAGCGGCAGATGCCGCTGATGCGCGAGGCGGTGCGGGCCTTCGGCCTCGAACCGATCGAATTGCAGCGCTACGAGGCGGACGACCTGATCGCCACCTACGCCCGGCAGGCGGAGGCGCGGGGGGCGGGCGTGATCATCGTGTCCTCCGACAAGGACCTGATGCAGCTCGTCGGCGACCTCGTGCGGTTCTACGACTTCGAGTCGGGCCAGAAGGGCAAGCCCGGCTACCGGCCCGAGCGCAACCTCGACGCCGCGGCCATCGTGGAGCGCTGGGAGGGCCTGACCCCGGCCCAGATCGGCGACGCGCTCGCGCTGATCGGCGACACCTCGGACAACGTGCCGGGCGTGCCGGGCATCGGCCTCAAGACCGCGGCGGCCTTGATCAAGGAGTTCGGCAGCCTGGAGGCGCTTCTGGAGCGGGCCGCCGAGATCAAGCAGCCCAAGCGCCGCGAGACGCTGCTCGCCAACATCGATCAGGCGCGCCTGTCGCGGCAGCTCGTCACCCTCGACGAGGCGGTGCCGGTGCCGGTGCCCCTCGACGCGCTGCGCCTGCGCCGACCCGATCCGGAGCGGCTCGTCGGCTTCCTCAAGGCGATGGAGTTCAACACCCTGACGCGGCGCATCGCCTCGCTGCTCCACGTCGATCCCGAGGCGGTGAGGCCGGATCCGTCGCTGCTGCCGGGGGGCGCTGCGCCCTACGCCAACGAGAAGGGGGGCAGCGACGCCACGCCGTTCTTCGGCGACGCGGCGACGGACGCGCCCGCCCCCGAGGCCGATCCCTTCGCCGATCTCGGCCTGCCGGACGCCCCCGCCGAGTCCCGCGGTCCCGCGAAGCCCCGCGGCCCCGCCGAGGCGACGCCCGGGAGCCTGGTCGCGGCCCGCGCCGCCGAGGCGGTGAAGCCCTTCGACACCGGGTCCTACGAGACGATCACCACCCTCGAGCGGCTGACGGCCTGGGTCGAGGAGGCCACCGCGATCGGCGTCGTCGCGGTCGATACCGAGACCACCGCGCTCGACGCGAACAAGGCCGACCTCGTCGGCGTCTCCCTCGCCACGGGGCCGGGGCGGGCCGCCTACATCCCGCTCACCCATCGCGGCAGCGAGGACCTGTTCGGCGAGGGCCTGCTGCCGAACCAGCTTCCCTGGGAAGCGGTGCGGGCGTCCCTGAAGCCGCTCCTCGAGGACCCGGCCGTGCTCAAGGTCGGGCAGAACATCAAGTACGACTGGCTGGTGCTCGCCCGCCACGGCATCGAGGTGCGCCCCTACGACGACACGATGCTGATCTCCTACGTGCTCGATGCCGGCAAGGGCTCGCACGGCATGGACGAACTGGCGCGCCGCCATCTCGGCCACCAGCCGATCACCTTCGCGGACGTCGCCGGCACCGGCCGCGCCAAGATCACCTTCGACCGGGTGCCCCTCGACAAGGCCACCGCCTACGCGGCCGAGGACGCGGACGTGACCTTACGCCTCTGGCGCCTCATGAAGCCGCGGCTCGCCGCCGAGCGGCGCGCCACGGTCTACGAGACCCTGGAGCGGCCCCTCGTCCCCGTGCTCGCCCGCATGGAGCGCGAGGGCATCCGGGTCGACCGGGGGATGCTGAGCCGGCTCTCGGGCGACTTCTCGCAGTCGCTGGCGCGGCTGGAAGCCGAGATCCAGGAGATGGCGGGGGAGACCTTCTCGGTCTCCTCGCCGAAGCAGATCGGCGACATCCTGTTCGGCAAGCTCGGGCTGCCCGGGGCCAAGAAGACGCCCTCGGGCCAGTGGGCGACGCCCGCGACGCTCCTCGACGAACTCGCCGGCCAGGGCCACGAGCTGCCGAAGAAGATCCTGGAGTGGCGTCAGCTCTCGAAGCTGAAATCCACCTACACCGACAGCCTGCAGGAGCATGCCGACCGGGCGACGGACCGCGTCCACACCTCCTTCGCGCTCGCCGCGACCACCACCGGGCGGCTCTCCTCCTCGGACCCGAATCTCCAGAACATCCCGATCCGCACCGAGGAGGGGCGGCGCATCCGGCAGGCCTTCGTGGCGGATGCCGGGCACAAGCTGATCTCGGCGGATTACAGCCAGATCGAGCTGCGGCTGCTCGCCCACATCGCCGACATCCCGCAGCTGCGCCAAGCCTTCGCGGACGGCATCGACATCCACGCGGCCACCGCCTCGGCGATGTTCGGCGTGCCCCTCGACCAGATGACGCCGGACCTGCGGCGCCGGGCCAAGACCATCAATTTCGGCATCATCTACGGCATCTCGGCCTTCGGCCTCGCCGACCGGCTCGGCATCCCGCAGGGCGAGGCCTCGGCCTTCATCAAGCAGTATTTCGAGCGCTTCCCCGGCATCCGCGCCTATATCGACGACACCAAGAAGATCTGCCGGGACAAGGGCTACGTGACGACCCTGTTCGGGCGCGTCTGTCACTACCCGCAGATCCGCTCCAACAACCCGCAGGAGCGGGCCTCGGTGGAGCGTCAGGCGATCAACGCGCCGATCCAGGGCTCGGCCGCCGACATCATCCGGCGGGCGATGGTGCGGATGGAAGGGGCCCTGGCGGCGGAGGGCCTCACCACCCGCATGCTGCTGCAAGTGCACGACGAACTCGTCTTCGAGGCTCCCGACGACGAGGTGGAGCGGGCGCTGCCGATCATCGCCCGGGTGATGGAGGAGGCGCCCCACCCGGCCGTGGAGCTGAAGGTGCCGCTCGCCGTCGAGGCCAAGGCCGCGACGAACTGGCAGGAGGCGCACTGAGCGCGCCCCCTCGTGGGAGGACGGGGCCCACGGCCGCCGGTCCGGCGCGGCCCTACGGCCGCCAGAAGGGCTTGCGCAGCTCGGCGCGCACGGCCGCGGGAGACAGGCCGACATCCCGCAGCTGCTCAGGGCTGAGATCCGCGAGTTCGCGCCGGGTCCGGCTGCGCCAGAGCCAGAGGCGCCAGATGGCGGGCCGCCCGGGACGGGGCGGACTGGGTTGCGCGACGGCGGAGCGGCGGGACGCGCGAAGGACGACGACGGCCATGGTCGATGTTCCGAAGGGAGAGGAGGCAGTCCGGCCGGGATTGCCCGCGCAGCATTGCTCCGAGGCTCCACTCAGTGCAATCTGAACATTGAACTCGGAGCAATTTCGCCCATGTCCGACTACCGCGTCATCGCCGATGCCGTCGCGGCCGAGATCGCGGCCGGGGACCTCAAGCCCGGCGAGCGCCTGCCGCCGCAGCGGCAATTCGCCTATGCGCGCGGCATCGCCGTCTCGACGGCGAGCCGCGTCTATACCGAGCTGACCCGCCGGGGATTGGTGCTCGGCGAGGTCGGGCGGGGAACCTACGTGCGGTCGGATCTCGGCGCCGCGGTGCCGATCCTGCCGGAGCCGCCGCAATCCGCGATCGATCTCCAGCGGACGCTCTCGGCCCTGCCGGAGCAGGAGGCGGCGCTGGCCGACGCGCTGGCGGCCCTCGCCCGGACCGGCGCCATGGGCACGGCCCTGGACCAAGTGGGCCCCCACGGAACGCCGCGGGCGCGGGCGGTGGCGGCGCGCTTCCTCGCCCGGCATGGCCGCGCGCCCGATCCCGACGACATCCTCTTCACCGGCAATGGCCGCCAGGGCCTGGCCGCGGCCCTGGCGGCGCTGGCCAAGCCCGGCGAGCGGATCGGCTGCGAGCCGCTGACCTATCCGGTCGCGAAGGGAATCGCCGCCCGCCTGGGGATCGCCCTCGTGCCGCTCGCGGTCGACGACGAGGGGATCCTGCCGGAAGCCATCCTCCAGGCGCATCGCGCCGCGCCGCTGAGCGGGCTCTACATCCAGCCGACCCTGCAGAACCCGCTCGGCCTGACCATGGGGGCCGGCCGCCGCGGCGCGATCGCCCGGGTGCTCGCGGCCACCGGGCTCGTGGCCGTGGAGGATGCGGTCTACAGCGTCCTGGCGGACGAGGAGGCGCTCGCCGCCCGGGCGCCGGACCGGACCATCCTGGTCGACAGCCTGTCGAAGCGCGTCATGCCGGGCCTGACGCTGGGGCTGATCGCCGCTCCTCCGGACTGGACCGACCGGCTCGCCGCCTCCATCCGGCAGGGCGGATGGTCCGCGACCGGGGTTCCGCTGGCGGCGGGCCTGCACTGGATGACCGATGGGACGGTCGACCGGCTCGCCGTGGCCAAGCGGGCCGATGCGCGGGCGCGTCAGGCGGTGGCACGGGACTGCCTGGGCGACCTGCCCATCCGCGGCCACGCGGGGGCCTACCATCTCTGGATGGAGCTGCCCGAGACGTGGCGGGCCGAAGCCTACGTGGCGGCCGCGCTGAGGCGCGGCATCGCGCTCACGCCGGCTTCCGCCTTCGCCGTCACGCCGGGCCATGCGCCGAACGCGGTCCGCATGGCCCTGGCGGCCCCGCCTCTGAGCGAACTCGCCCGCGCCCTGCACAGCCTGCGCCGCCTCGCCTTCACGAGCGACGAGCCGGCGGTCGAGTAGCCTCGAGCCCCTCAGGCGGCGATGCGGCCTGAAGCGGCCTCGGCAACGATGACCCGGGTCGGCGCCCCGGTCCGGGCCATCAGGGTTCCGCCCTTCGGCACCACGGTCCAGCCCTCGCGGCAGCCGTCGATGGGTTCGGAGACGACGACGACGCCGGTCGGCGTCTCGCGCCAGTAGAGGCTCGGCGGGTGCCCGTCGCAGGCCCAGCGGAAGGCGGTCAGGCTCTCGCCGTCGCTCAGCACCGCGGTGAGCCGCAGGGGCTCCTCGATGGCGGCCGCCCGCATCAGGTCCCGCACGATCCTCGCCGTCTCGGCCATCGCCCCGACCGGGTCCGCCTCAAGGCCGTTCGCCAGGGCGAGCAGGAACAGAGCTTCGGAATCCGTCGAGCCGGCCCGGGCCTCGTAGAGGTGATCGGGGATCAGCGCCTCCAGGCGCCGCTTGATCCGGCCGTAGCCGCCGATCTGGCCGTTATGCATGAACAGCAGCCGGCCATGCGCGAAGGGGTGGCAGTTCGCCCGCGTCGTCGCGGTGCCCGTGGAGGCGCGCACATGGGCCATGAAGGTGCGGGCGCGGATCTGCCGGGTGAGGCTGCGCAGGTTCTCGTCGGACCAGGCCGGCCGCACGTCGCGGAATAGGCCGGGCTCCGGGCGCTCGCCGTACCAGCCGATGCCGAAACCGTCGCCGTTGGTCCCGGTCACCGCCTCGGCGGCGTGCAACGACTGGTGGATCAGGGAATGGGCTGGCGTGCAGACGAGGTCGTCGAGATAGACTGGTTCGCCGTGATAGGCGAGGAAACGGCACATCGCCCGAGCACCCGTGGGTTGAGACGCCCTGCGCCTGCTTCTCGCCGCGCCGCCGGACGCCTTCATCGAACCGTAACATTCCGGCTGCCAAGGTGAACAGCCCGTTAATGCGCCGCAGCATGACGCCGAAAACGGCAGCATCCGGGCGGCCCGCGCTTTCGCGCGCGGGGGGCGGGATCAATCGGACGAATGGCTCGTTGATTCCGGTCGGTCTTCCGACCTTCAATGCGCCGCCGCGACGGCCCTTCCTCTTCCCGAAACTTGGCCGTGCCGTCCGCGACGGTGGAATATTTTCATGACTTGACAGGAGGCATCATGGGCAGAGCTGCGTCCCCCGGTCCGATCGCCGTGGTGGTGGAGGACGACGCGTCCACGCGCGACTTCGCGGCCGCGATCCTCGAGGAAACCGACCTCGACGTGATCGCGTGCGAGACTGCCGAGGATGCTCTGAGCGTGATTCGCGCGCATCCCGACGAGGTCGCGCTCGTGTTCACGGAGGTCCGGCTCGGAGGCGCGATGGACGGGGCGACGCTCGCCCGCACGGTGGATCGGGAATGGCCCGAGGTGCGGGTGGTGGTCACCTCGGAGGACGGCCGCACGCAGCCGCTGCCCGACCACGCCGTCTACATGCGCAAGCCCTGGCGTCCCCTCGACGTGCTGGTCCAGGCCGAGCGGGCGACGGTGGAATCGACGGCCCGCGTCGCCTGAGACGCAGCTCCTCCCCTCTCCCGAGTGGGAGAGGGGGTTCCCGATCCCGCCTTGTCCCCGGACCGCACCGACGTCTCTGCGCGCCTCAGCGCGCCGCCTCGAAGCCCTCCAGCACCGCCGCGAGGTTGGGGCCGAGATGCTCGGAGAGGTAGCCCCCCTCCTGCACCAGCACGGTCGGCAGCCCGAACCGGGCGAGCGCCGCGCCGATGCGGGTGAAGCCCTCGGTGCTGACCGCGAGGCCCGCGAGCGGATCGTGGACCGAGGCGTCGAGGCCGAGCGCCACCACGAGCGCCCCCGGCGCGAAGCTGCGGATGATCCGGCCCGCCTCGTCCAGGGTCGCCAGGTAACCGTCGTCGCCCGTGCCCAGCGGCAGCGGCAGGTTGCGGTTGGCGCCCAGGCCCGCACCCTCGCCGCGCTCGTGCGCGTAGCCCCACACGAAGGGGTAGAACCGCGCCGGGTCGGCGTGGATCGACACCGTCAGCACCGTGGGATCGGCGTAGAAGATGCCCTGCGTGCCGTTGCCGTGGTGGACGTCCACGTCGAGGATCGCGACGCGCTCGTGGCGCGTGCGCAGCAGCGCCGCCGCCACCGCGCTGTTGTTGAAGAAGCAGAACCCGCCCGCCCGGTCGCGATAGGCGTGGTGGCCCGGCGGACGGCACAGGGCGTAGGCCGCATCCTCCCCGTCGAGGACGAGCTGCGCGGCGCTCGCCGCCACGTCGGTGGCCGCGCAGGCCGCCGCGTAGGTGCCGGGGCCGATCGGGCAGGCGGTGTCCACCGTGTGCCAGCCGAGCCGGCCGATGATGTGCTCCGGATAGGTCGCGTCGTCGCGCATCGGATGGATGTTGGCCACCATCTCGGGGGCCGGATCGCCGAGCGCCGTCCAGGCATCCCAGGCCTCGGCCAGGAAGGCGAGGTAGTCCGGGCCGTGCACCCGCGCCCGGGCATCGTGCCCGAAGGTCTGCGGCGCGACCAGGGAATGGCCGCCCGCGCGCAGGCCCGCGAGCAGGCGGTCGGCCCGCTCGGGCTGCTCGGTCGTGCGCGTGACGCGCCCCCGCACGAGGAAGAACTGCGGATCGTGGCTGCGGTGATCCTCGGTGTAGACGGCTTTCATGGGGCCTCCGGTTTCGGGGAGAGAGTGCGCGCCAGCCGGCCCACCTCGCGCCACGCCACCCCGATGTGGTGGTCGATCTGCGCGACGATGCGCTCGGGGTGCCCCGCCTCGATGGCGGCGAGCACCGGCTCGTGGGTGCGGGCGATCTCGTCGGGGTCGTCGTAGAGCCGGCCGATCAGGCCGATCACCACCCGCAGTTCCGAGGCGAGGCCGTCGAAGACCCGCAGCAGCCGGCCGTTGTCGGCGATCTCGCAGATCGCCCGGTGGAATCGGTAATCGGCCTCGACGATGTGGGCGTCGTCGTCGCGCTCCGCCGCGGCGTAGAGCGCGTCGAGATGCCCGCGCAGGGTCGCGCGGGCGGCCGGGGTGAGCCGGCGGGACGCCTCGACGGCGGCGTGGCGCTCGACGCAGAGGCGCAGGTCGTAGACCTCGTCGAGATCCGCGGGCGAGATCTCGCGCACGAAGAAGCCGCGCCGGGGGCAGGCGCGCAGCAGGCCCTGGCTCTCCAGCAGGCGGGCCGCCTCGCGCACCGGCGCCCGGCTGATGCCGAGTTCCCGCGCCACCGCCGCTTCCACCACCTTGGAGCCGGGGGCGAGCCGGCCGCTGGTGATCGCGTCCGTGAGGCGGCGGGCGACCTGCCGCACGAGATCGCTATCGGACAGGACGGGCAGGCCGACGGGGGGGGACAACGGGCGCATGGCATCTCCGGCGGCAGAGTGTGCACCGAGTAAGCGTCGATTGTCGACAGTTTCGGCTTGATCCCGTGCGGGGGCCGCGTCACTCTCCGGACATCCGATCGTCGAAGGAGGGTTCGACCATGCCGTCACCCCGTACCGCCGAAGAGGCCGCCATTCGCGCCGACCTCGCGGCCGCCTACAGGCTCATTCACCGGCTCGGCCTCGACGACAGCATCTACACGCACATCTCCGCCCGCCTGCCGGGACCGGAGCACCGCTTCCTCATCAATCCCTACGGTCTGCGCTTCGAGGAGGTGACGGCCGGCAACCTCGTCACCGTCGACCTCGACGGGAAGGTGGTCGACGATCCCTACGGCAAGGGCATCAACCCGGCGGGCTTCACCATCCACAGCGCCATCCACGCGGCGCGGGAGGACGCGACCTGCGTCCTGCACACCCACACGGTGGCGGGCGTCGCAATCTCCTGCCAGGAGGAGGGGCTGCTGCCGCTCAACCAGTGGTCCATGCAGTTCACGGACCGCATCGCCTACCACGCCTACGAGGGCATCGCCCTCGATCTCGACGAGCGCGAGCGGCTGGTGGCGGATCTCGGCGACAAGTTCGTGATGATCCTGCGCAACCACGGCCTGCTCACCTGCGGGCGCACGGTCGGCGAGGCGTTCAAGCTGATGCACAACATGGAGCGCTCGTGCCGGGCGCAGCTCGCGATCCAGGCGGCGGGCGCCCCCCTGGTCCGGCCCTCCGCCGCCATCGCCCGCAAGACGGCGGGCCAATACGCCACCTTCGGCGAGAAGGTCGCCTCGGGCGCGCTGGCCGACACCGAATGGGAGGCGTTCAAGCGGATGCTGGAGCGCAGCGACCCCGACTACAGGAACTGATCCGGACGGCGCGGGGCAGCCCCCCCGCGCCCGATGACGACCATGGCTGGCACAACAACCGAAGCGGCGGAGAGGGTGCAGATGATCAGGCGGTTCGCGGCGGGCACGGCGTTGCTTCTCACCCTGGCGGGCGCGGCCTTCGCGCAGGCGCCGAAGCCCGGCGGCGTCGCCAACGTGGTCATCCAGCCCGAACCCCCGGGGCTGATGCTGGGCCTGCTCCAGAACGGCCCGACCCAGATGGTGGCGGGCAACATCTACGAGGGCCTGCTGCGCTACAACGAGGCCCTGGACCCGCAGCCCGGCCTCGCCGAGAGCTGGGAGGCGAGCCCGGACGGCAGGACCTACACCTTCCACCTCGTCAAGACCGCCACCTGGCACGACGGCAAGCCCTTCACCGCCGACGACGTGCTGTTCTCGGTCGAGTTCCTGCGCCAGACCCATCCGCGCGCCAAGGCCAACATGGCCAAGGTGACGAGCATCACCGCCCCCGACGCCCACACGGTGGTGTTCTCGCTCTCCGAGCCCTTCGGGCCCTTCCTCGGCATCTTCGAGGTCGGCTCGCTGCCGATGATCCCCAAGCACCTCTACGCGGGCACGGACTACAAGACCAACCCGGCCAACAACACGCCGGTCGGCACCGGCCCCTTCATGTTCAAGGAATGGAAGAAGGGTTCGTACATCCGGCTCGTGAAGAACCCGAACTACCACGTCGCGGGCAAGCCCTACCTCGACGAGATCTACTGGCACGTGATCCCGGACGCGGCGTCGCGGGCGGTGGCCTTCGAGACCGGCAAGGTCGACGTGCTGCCGGGCGGCTCGGTCGAGAACTTCGACGTGCCGCGCCTGTCGAAGATGAAGGGCGCCTGCGTGACCGGCAAGGGCTGGGAGTTCTTCGGCCCGCATTCCTGGCTGTGGCTCAACAACCGCCAGGGCCCGACCGCGAACAAGGCCTTCCGGCAGGCGGTGTCCTACGCCCTCGACCGCGACTTCGCCAAGGACGTGGTCTGGAACGGGCTCGGCAATCCGGCGACCGGCCCGATCTCCTCGTCGACCCGCTTCCACAACGGCAAGCTCGCCAAGTACTCCTACGATCCCGCCAAGGCCAAGGCCCTGCTGAAGGAGTCCGGCTACAAGGGCGAGACCGTGCGGCTGCTGCCGCTGCCCTACGGCGAGACCTGGCAGCGCTGGGCCGAGGCGGTGAAGCAGAACCTGGAGGATGTCGGCATCAAGACCGAGCTGGTCGCCACCGACGTCGCCGGCTGGAACCAGAAGACCGCCGACTGGGACTACGACATCGCCTTCACCTACCTCTACCAGTACGGCGACCCGGCGCTCGGCGTCGCGCGCAACTACGTCTCCTCGCAGATCGCCAAGGGCTCGCCCTGGAACAACGTCGAGGGCTATTCCAACCCCGCCGTCGACAAGGGCTTCGCGGACGGCGCGGTGGCGGTCCAGGCCGCCGACCGGCAGGCCATCTACGACACCGTGCAGAAGACCCTGATCGAGGACGCGCCGGTGGCGTGGCTGCTCGAACTCCAGTTCCCGACGATCACCCGCTGCAAGGTGCACGACCTCGTCACCACCGGCATCGGCGTGAACGACGGCTTCCGCGACGCCTGGATCGAGCGCTGACGCGTGGCCCTCTTCCTCGCGCGCCGCATCGGCAAGGGGCTCCTGGTGCTCCTCGCCATCGTGGTCCTCAACTTCTTCCTCATCCGCCTCGCCCCGGGCGACCCCGCCCTGGTGATGGCGGGCGAGGCCGGGGCGGGCGATCAGGCCTACGTGGCGCAGCTCCGGGAGAAGTTCGGGCTCGACCAATCGCTGCCGACCCAGCTCGGGCTCTATCTCGGCAACATCCTCACCCTCGATCTCGGCTATTCCGTGCGCCAGCAGATGCCGGTGGGCCAGCTCATCCTCGACCGGCTGCCGGCGACCCTGCTCCTCACCGGCACCGCCTTCCTGGTCTCGCTCGGCCTCGGCGTGCTGTTCGGGGCGCTCGCCGCGCGGCGGGCGGGGCGCTGGTCGGACACCGCCATCACGGGCCTCGCGCTCCTGTTCTACGCCACGCCCCTGTTCTGGGTGTCGCTGATGGCGATCATCGTGTTCTCGGTGCGGCTCGACTGGCTGCCGGCTTTCGGCTTCGAGACGGTGGGCGGGGGCTATACGGGCCTCGCCCGCGCGGGCGACATCGCCCTCCACCTCGTCCTGCCGTCCCTGACCCTCGGGCTGTTCTTCATGGCGGTCTACGTCCGCATGACCCGCGCCTCGATGCTGGAGGTGGCGGGCCAGGACTTCGTGAAGACCGCCCGGGCCAAGGGCCTGCGGGAGGGCGTCATCCAGCGCCGCCACGTGCTGCGCAACGCCCTGCTGCCGGTCGTCACCCTGGCCGGCCTCCAGGCGGGCACCCTCGTCGGCGGCGCGATCCTCACCGAGACGGTGTTCGCGTGGCCGGGCATCGGCCGGCTCATGTACGAGGCTCTGCTCCAGCGCGACTACAACCTGCTCCTCGGCGTCTTCGTGGTCTCCTCCGCCATGGTGCTGATCTTCAACCTCGCCACCGACGTGATCTACCGCGTGGTCGATCCGCGCATCGAGGCCGCCCGATGAGACGCGGCGCCCTCGCCACCTTCCTGCGCCACCCGGGCGCGGTGATCGGGATCGTGATCCTGCTCCTCGTCGTGGCGGCGGCGATCCTCGCGCCCGTCCTCTACCCGACCTCGCCCTGGCGGATGGTGCAGCGGCCCTTCGTGCCGCCCTTCACGCTGGAGCGGGTGCCCCTCGGCACCGACGCGCTCGGGCGCGACATCGCCGCGGGCCTGATGCACGGGGCGGGCGTCTCGCTGATGGTCGGTCTCGTCTCGACGCTGGCCGCCCTCCTGATCGGCGTGCCGATCGGGGCGCTCGCCGGCTATTTCGGCGGTCGGGTCGACGACGCGCTGATGCGCTTCACCGAGCTGTTCCAGACCATCCCGAGCTTCGCGCTCGCCATCGTGCTGGTGGCGATCCTGCAGCCGGCCCTGTCCTCGCTGATCCTCGCCATCGCGCTGGTGAGCTGGCCGCCGGTGACGCGGCTGGTGCGCGGCGAGGTGCTCTCCCTGCGCTCGCGCGACTACGTGCAGGCGGCGGTCGTCACCGGCCAGACCACCTTCACCATCCTGCGGCGCGAGATCCTGCCCAACACCCTCTCGCCCATCGTGGTGCTGGCCTCGCTGATGGTCGCCACCGCGATCCTGCTCGAATCCTCGCTGTCCTTCCTGGGGCTCGGCGATCCGAACCGGATGTCCTGGGGCTTCATGGTCGGGGCCGGCCGCACGGTGATCCGGCAGGCGTGGTGGATCACCGCCCTGCCGGGCCTCGTGATCCTGCTCACCGTGCTCGCCCTCAACCTGATCGGGGAGGGGCTCAACGACGCCCTCAACCCGCGCCTGTCCCGGGAGGGAAGATGAGCACCGTCGTCTCCGTCCGGAACCTGCGGCTCGCCCTGCCGGCGGGCGCCGACCGCGAACACGCGGTCGACGGGGTCTCCTTCGACCTCACGGCGGGCGAGATCCTCTGCCTCGTCGGCGAATCGGGCTCGGGCAAGTCGATGTGCGCCCACGCCCTGATGGGCCTCCTGCCGAAGGCGGTGCGGCCCGTGGGCGGGGAGATCCGCTTCGGGGCGACCGACCTCCTCGGCCAGGACGCGGCGGGCTGGCGCGACACCCGCGGCCGGCGCATCGGCATGATCTTCCAGGAGCCGATGACGGCCCTGAACCCGCTGATGCGCATCGGCGACCAGATCGCCGAGATGTACGAGGCCCACGGCCTCCTCACCCCGGCCGAGCGCCGCGCCCGCGCGGTGGCGCTCGCCACGGAGGTCGGGCTGCCGGAGCCGGAGCGCATCGTGCGGGCCTATCCGCACCAGCTCTCCGGCGGCCAGCGCCAGCGGGCGATGATCGCCATGGCGCTCGCCCTCGAACCGGCGGTGCTCGTCGCCGACGAGCCCACCACCGCCCTCGACGTGACGACCCAGGCGCAGATCCTCGGCCTGATCCGCGACCTGCAACGCCGCCACGGCATGGCGGTGCTGTTCATCACCCACGATTTCGGCGTGGTGGCGGAGATCGCCGACCGGGTGCTGGTTCTGCGCCACGGCCGCGTGGTCGAGGAGGGCCCGGCCCCTGCCGTGCTCGGGCGCCCGCAGCAGGCCTATACCCGCACCCTGCTCGCCGCCGTGCCCTCGATGGATCCGCCCTCCCGGCCGCCGGTCGCGGGCGCGAAGGCCGTCGAGGTGGCAGGCCTCTCCAAGACCTACGTCACGGGCGGCGGCTGGTGGCAGAAGCCCCGCCGGGTCGAGGCCGCGCGCGCGGTCGCCTTCGCCCTCCACAAGGGCGAGACGCTCGGCCTCGTCGGCGAATCGGGCTCCGGCAAGTCCTCGATCGCCAAGCTGGTGATGCGCCTCGTCGAGCCCGATGCCGGCAGCGTGCGGATCGGCGACACCGACCTGACCCGGCTCTCGGGCGAGGCCCTGCGCCGGGCCCGGCGCCGGATCCAGATGGTGTTCCAGGATCCCTTCGCGTCGCTCAACCCGCGGCGCAGCGTCGGGCGCATCATCGCGGACGGCCCCCGCGCCCACGGCGTGCCGGAGGCCGAGGCCACGGCGCGCGCCCGGGAACTCCTGAGCCTCGTCGGGCTCGATCCGTCCGCCTTCGAGCGCTTCCCGCACGAATTCTCCGGCGGCCAGCGCCAGCGCATCGGCATCGCCCGGGCGCTCGCCCTGGAGCCCGAGATCCTGGTGGCGGACGAGGCGGTCTCGGCCCTCGACGTCTCGGTCCAGGCGCAGGTGCTGGCGCTCCTGGAGGACCTGAAGCGGCGGCTCGGCCTCTCGATGCTGTTCATCACCCACGACCTGCGGGTGGCGGCCCAGATCTGCGACCGCATCGCGGTGATGCGCCGGGGCGAGATCGTGGAGCTGAAGCCCGCCGCCGCCCTCTTCGCCCATCCCGAGCACCCCTACACGCGCGCCCTCCTCGACGCCGTGCCGGGCCGGACCCGCAGCGCCGCATGACCACGCCCCTGCGCTGCGTGCTGCTCAGCACGACCCTCGACCTCGCGCGCCATTTCGGCCCGGTTCTCGCGGAGGTCGCCGACGTCATCGAGGCCGTGCCCCACCCGGTGGCGGAGGGGGCAGGGGACGTGCCGATGGCGCTCGCGTGGTTCCCGCCCGCGGACGCCTTCGCGCAGTATCCGAACCTCCGGGCCGTCTGCTCCATCGCCGCCGGGGTCGACAGCCTGCTCGCCTGCCCGGGCCTGCCGCCGGACGTCGCCGTCGTGCGCGTGGTCGATCCCGATCAGGCCCGGGCCATGTCCTGCTTCGTGCTCTGGCACGTGATCGGGCACCAGCGGCGCTTCCGCACCTACGCGGAGAACCAAGCGCGGGCCGCGTGGCGGCCGCTGGGCCAGCGCCCGGCCGGCGAGATCACCGTGGGGCTCCTCGGCTACGGGCGAATGGGGGCGCAGGTCGCGGCCGATCTCGCGGCGCTCGGCTTCACGGTCCTGGCCTGGAGCCGGAGCGAGCGGCCGCCCGAGGCGGCGGTCGCGCATCATCACGGGGCGGAGGGCCTCGCGGCGCTGCTGGCGCGCACCGACGTGCTGGTGAACCTGCTGCCGCTCACGCCCGAGACGAAGGGCATCCTCGACGCGTCGCTGTTCCGGCGGCTCAAGCCCGGCGCGACCCTCGTGCAGGTCGGGCGCGGCGCCCATCTGGTCGAGGCCGATCTCCTCGCCGCCCTCGACGACGGCCCCCTCGGCGCGGCGGCCCTCGACGTGTTCGCGGTCGAGCCGCTGCCGGAGGCGCATCCGTTCTGGCGGCATCCGAAGATCGTGGTCACGCCCCACGAGGCCTGCGACGCGAGCCCGCAGGCGGTCGCCGCGATGTTGCGGGCCACCGCCACAGCCCTGCGGGCGGGGGAGCCGATCCCGCACGCCGTGGACCGGGGGCGGGGCTACTGAGGATCGGCGGTCCCGGCGGATTCGGCAAGCAGGCGGCTCCCCGCGCAGCCATTCGTTAACCATCCCGGCCGCAGAGTTAACCTTACGCACGGCGGCGCCCGGATCCGCCGCCGCTCTCCGGCCCCGGGACGCGACTTCGTTTCGCCGCGTTGCGGGTCCACACTCGGTCCGGCGAATCAGATCCAAGGGGCGATACGCATGCTCGGCACGGTTTCCGCCTTCCTGATGATCCTCATGGTTCTGGCGCTGCGGAACATCGCCAAGGCGATGCTGCTGCCGGTCTACGCGGTGCGCGACATCCATCGCGGCCGTTACCTCCGCGGCCTCGTCATGCTCTCCTGCTCGGGGCTCGCCGTCTGGGCGATCTGGAGCAGCACCCATGCGGGCCGCGTTCCCGCGACCCCGGTCGCCGCCTCCGTCTATACCGGCTGATCCTCCACCCGCTCCGCCGCCGCCACGGCGCGGAGCGCGGACGCGACCCGCTCCCGCACCGCGGCCTCCGAGAGCGGATCCGCGATCACGAGGCTCGCCACCACCTGCGGGTATTGCTGCCGCCGCTTCGGCGTGCGGGCGTGATCGGCGATACGAACCTGATGCGGGCCGCCCGGCGCCCGCAGGTAGAGGCTGCCGCTGCGCGCGCCCTCGGCCACGGGCGCGAAGCCGTGCCCCACGAGCAGGTCGCACGCCAGGGCCCGCGCCGCCCGCGGCGTCAGGCGGTCAGGGCCGCCAAGCCGGCGCCGCATCCTCCTCCGGCTCCTCGTCGTCGGGCGTCCCGGCCTCGTCCGGCCCGCCCCGGTAGCCGGTGGCCAGCACGTAGAGCTCGCTCGAATCCGCCCGGCTCGCCGCCGGCTTCACGTGGCGCACGGTGGCGAAGTCGCGCTTGAGGTCGGCGAGCAGCCCGCCCTCGGTGCCGCCCTGGAGCACCTTGGCGAGGTAGGCGCCCCCCGGGGCCAGCACCTCGCGGGCGAAGGCGGCGGCCGTCTCGGCGAGGCCCATGATGCGCAGGTGATCGGTCTTCTTGTGCCCGGTGGCGTTCGCCGCCATGTCGGACATCACGATGTCGGCCGGTCCGCCGAGCAGCTCGATCAGCCGGGCCGGCGCGCTCGCATCGAGGAAGTCGAGGGTGATGAAATCGACGCCGGGCATCGGCTCGATCTCCAGGAGGTCGATGCCGACGACGCGCCCGCGCGGCCCGGACGCGCCGGGATGCGCGCCGACCTTCGCGGCGGCCACCTGCGACCAGCCCCCGGGCGCCGCGCCGAGATCCACAACCCGCTGACCGGGCTTCAGGATGTGGAAGCGCTCGTCCATCTCGAGGAGCTTGTAGGCGGCCCGCGAGCGGTAGCCCTCGCGCTTGGCGCGGGCCACGTAGGGATCGTTGAGCTGCCGCTCCAGCCAGCGCTTGGACGAGACCGTGCGGCCGCGGGCGGTCCGCACCCGCTGCTTCAGGTCGCCCCGGGGCCCGCCCCGCCGATCGCTCATCGCCTCACTCCCGCACCTGCCCGTGGCAATGACGCCGAATGGCCGGCACCGCAAGGGTCATGCGGATCTCAACCCCGTCCGCCCCGGCGCCAGACGCCGTCCTCGCGCATCATGTTCATGAGCAGGCCCTCGCGCAGGCCCCGGTCGGCGATGCGCAGGCGCTCCGAGGGGAAGGCCCGGCGGATCGCCTCCAGGATGGCGCAGCCCGCCAGCACGAGGTCGGCCCGGTCGCGCCCGATGCAGGGGTTGCGCGCCCGCTCGGCGAGGCGCGTGTCGAGGAGGTCGCCGATCGCCGTCGAGACCTCGCGGTCGCTCATCCAGAGCCCGTCGATGCGCCGCCGGTCGTAGCGGGGCAGGCGCAGATGCATGGCGGCCAGCGTCGTCACCGTGCCGGAGGTGCCGAGCAGGTGGAAATGCGGCGCGTGGGCCGCCGCGCCGGCCATCAGGGCGAACTTGGTGAGCTTGGCCGAGACCTCCTCGACCATGCCCTCGAAGATCGCCGGGGTGACGTCGCTGCCGCCGTAGCGTTCCGCCAGGGTCACCACGCCCACCGGCAGGGAATCCCAGGCGCGGATGCGCAGGGTCGGGTCGGTGCTGCGGGCGAGCGCCGCGCTGCCGTGCAGCCAGACGATCTCCGTCGAGCCGCCGCCGATGTCGAAGATCACCACCGATTCCGCCTGCCGGTCGGCGAGGGCCGCGCAGCCGGTGACCGCGAGATAGGCCTCCGTGCGCCGGTCGACGATCTCGAGATCGAGCCCGACCTCGCGCCGCACCCGCGCCACGAAATCCGGCCCGTTCACCGCCAGCCGGCAGGCCTCGGTGGCGATGACCTTGGAGCGGAGGACGCCGCGTGCCTCCATCTTGGCGCGGCAGACGCTCAGCGCCTCGACGGTGCGCGTGATGGCCTCGTCGCTGAGGCGGTCGGTGCTGCCCAGGCCCTCGCCGAGCCGCACGATGCGCGAGAAGGCGTCGACGACGCGAAAGCCGTAGGGCGCCGGCTCCGCGATCAGGAGCCGGCAATTGTTCGTGCCGAGGTCGAGGGCCGCATAGGGGCGCCGGCGCGCGGGAGACACGGCGGCGGGACGGGACGTGGCGTAGCCGGCCGACCGCGCCTCGCGCAGCAGCACGCTCTGGCGCGCAGGCTCCGCCCGCTCCGCGGCGCGCGCCGGCACGGGGGCGGCAGTCTCGTCCCTCACGACGCCAACAATCCTTCCAGCCCATGACGGTTGCATGGGCAGCGCTGTCATGACCCAAGCTTACGTCGCCCGGTTGGGAACGCAATGCGTCGTTGCACCCGATTCCGGATGTCAGGCAACCACTTTGGGATTCATCGACAAGGCGACCCGCGGCAGCGGCCGCAGCAGGCTCTTGACCTGCGAGAACGGGCGCGGGCGGTTGATCACCTCGTCGAGGCGCGACCACAGGATCTTGGGCGAGAAGGGCTTGGCGATGATCTCGTTGACCCCGAGGTTGACCGCCCGGTCGACGATGTTGCGGCGGGGCTGGGCCAGCATCAGGATGATCGGCACGGTGGGCGCCGGGGAGGTGGCGGGGGTGCGCGCGAGGCGGATGAACTCCTCGCCCGAGAGGATGGCGAGATCCCAGTCCAGCACGACGAGATCGGGCTTGCTCTCGGCCAGCACGCCGAGCGCCTCGGCGCCGTCCGGCGCTTCGAGCACCCGCTTGATCCCCACCCGCATCAGCATGTCGCGCACGATGCGGCGGAGATAGAGGCTCTCATCGACCACCAGGGCGGAGAGGTCCGGGAAGGTCGGGGTGGCGATCATGGCGGGCCGGGGTGAGACGCCCCGATCCTAGAACCGCCTCCCTACGGTTCCCCTAACGCGATCACCGCAAAGCCGCCGAGGGGCGGGGAGCCGGTCAGGCAGCCTCGGCCGCGTGCTCCGCGCCGTGCCTGTGCTCCGCGCCATGCGTGCGCTCTGCGCCATGCGTGCGCTCCGCACTCAGCGGGCAGGCGGTGCTGCAGGCGGTGGTGCAGCTGTCGTGCGCCTCGGCGAGGGCCCGGGAGAGGATGCCGCGGATGGTGCGCGCGCAGCGCCCGCATTTCGGGCTGCAGCCCAGGCAGGCATAGACCTGGGCCGGCGTGCGGGGGCAACCCGGACCCGGATGGAGGCACGCGCGCACTTGGCCGTCGGAGAAGACGTTGCAGGAACAGACGATCATGCTGAGGATCGAGGCACCCGGTTCGTGGAGCATCCGGCGCTGGCGCCCGACCCTCCGTAGATTAGAACTTTTGAAAACTAAAGCACTTTCAATAAGTTATGGCCCATGGCGAGAATTCGCAAGCGGTCCGGGCAGGGCTGCGGCGGGGTAGCGCATGGGCGCCTCGGCGCCGAGGGCGGGCCGGAGGGGGCTGATACGGTTTCCGGACGATCACTTTCGGAAACCGTATCACGAGCCCGCGCGGCGCCTGAGCGAGGCCGGTTTCCGCATCGCGAAGCGATCATCCGGAAACCGTATGAGGCCGCACCCGCCGGATGCGGGCGAGGTGCTGCCCGATCGCGGCCGGGTTGCGACAGCGCTTCACTCGACGGCTTCGCCAACTCTCCGCGCCAGCTCTCTGATCGTGCTCATCCGCAGGGAGAGACGCCGCGCGGCGCATCCATTCGCCGCTCCGCCACGGCCCGCCTCTCCCACCCGGGAGAGGGGATCCCGCGCCCGGATCGGAACTTGCGAGCCGGATCCGTCAGGACGATCGGCAAGGCCGCCGCGGCCGTCATCCGAAGGTCGACGCAGCCGCGGCGCCCAACTCATGCAGGTCCGCCCGAGGCCCTCAGCCCCGGCCGTAAGGATAGCAGCGCGTGCGGTCGAGCTCGCGGCCGAGATGGTGGCCGAGCGCGCGGATCGCTGCCGCGTGCGCGATGTAGGGGTCCTGGTTGCCGCTCCCGACGATGATCGGGCAGGCATCCTCGCGCAGCGGCACCATGGCGGTGGCAAGCCCCCCGCCCTCCGCGTCGCGGAGGGTGAAGAAGCGGGGCATCGTGCGCTCGACATGCCCCTTGAGGCCGATCTCCTGCTCGATGAAGGGGCCTGGCGGCGGCACGTAGGAGGCCCGCGCGCGCGCCTCCGCCTGCCGGAAATGCTTCTCGACGGCGTGCCCCATCAGGGCCGATTCGCGGATCGCCTCCGCCTCGGTCTCGATGCGGAACCAGGCCTTGCCGCCGTCGGCGTCGCAGACGAATTCCATCGCTCCCCCGCGGTGAAGGACCGCCCCCGGCGAGGGACGGCCCCTCCATGTTAACGCCCCTGCGCCGCGGCCCCAAACGGCACCGCGTCGCGGGGGGGACGCGGCGGCGCGCCTCCTTCACCTGCAGGGCGGCACGGCCGCTGTCGGTGATCTGCCAGATCGCGAAGGTCCCGCCGATATGCGGGCCGGCCTGCTCGCCCACGAAGAGCAGGTGGCCCTCGTTCTCCAGGGCGCAGAGCCGGCTGTGGTCGCCCGGCCAGGACCGGTCCGGGTCGCGTTTCACCGAGATGCGGCCCTCGGTGGTCTGGGCGGCCTTGCTAAGCAGGCGGCGTTCGTGATCGATCATCGCGTGTCCTCTCGCGCAAAGGGGATGGCGCGGGTGCTGGAGGCCCGCGCGCGATCCGGTCTGAGCGGCGCCGGGGCCGGCTCCCACGGCCTGCCCTCGACGCACAGGATGGAGAAGGGCTCCCCACGCCGATCCGGGTGCAGGGAGGCAGGCACCACGTTTTGTGGTGCGCACCACGATCGGTGGTGCAAATGGCCGATGCCGTCCGGACGGCCGCGCGACGGCCGCCGGTCGCGCGCTGGCTGCGGGCTCACGGTACGGTGAACGGAAGCTTAGCAGCTTGAGCCCGGGGAGCAACCCCGTGCGGCGGGCAGAGCCGTGCCGCGCCGCCGCCGGGCCAAGCTATGCCGTTGGCAGGCCGAGTGATTTTTGCAAGGGAAAAATCCCGGACACCGTCCCGAAACGGGTCACGGCTCCCATTCCGCCCCGTCGGGCTCGGTCGGCGGCACCGCTTCCGGCGGTGCAGGGGGCGGGGCCGAAGGCGGGAGCCGCCAGGCGGGGCGCTCGCCGGGGCGGCGCGCGGTGGTGACGGCCGGGCCCTCGGGGGCGAACCGCACCGTGGTGGCGCCGTGGGCGGCGAGGAAGGCGCGGTCGATGACGAGCCGCGCCGCGCAGGGCGCCGGCGCCACCGCGCGGGTGATGACGATGTCCGCCCGTGCGCAATCCGCCTCCAGGGCGCGCTTGTCCCGGGCGAGCGCCACGCGCCAGCCGTTCCGCGCCGTCGCGACGCAGCCGAGGGCGTCGCAGCGCTCGGCCCGGGCCAGATCGGGGTCGCCCCGGGAGCGGCCGTCGCCGTCCGCCTTCAGCCATTGCTCCAGGCCGAAGGCCGGCGGCCGGCCGAGGGTGGCGAGCCGCCCGTCCGCCACCCGCAGGGCCGCGCCCGCGCCCTCGCGGTCGACGTAGAGGTCCGGACGCCGGGGGTGGGCCGCGAGGGCGATGCCGGCGAGCACCGGTGCGAGGCCGAGCCAGCGCAGGCGCGAGGCGAACAGCGTCAGCGGGAGCAGGCCGAGGGTGAGGACGAGGAGCGCGCCGCTGCCGAAGGCCGGCAGCACCAGGGTCGCGTGGTCGAAGCCGCGGATCCAGGCGGAGATGTCGAGCATGCCGCGCACCGCGAGGCCCATCGCCCACCAGACCGGCCGGTCGAGGGCGAACGGATAGGCGAGGATGCCGAGCACGGCCGCCGGCATCACCACCACGGAGACGAGGGGCAGGGTCAGCGCGTTGCCGAGCACCCCGAAGGGCTGCACGGTCTGGAAGTGGTAGGTGGCGAAGGGCGCGGTGGCGACCTGCGCCACCAGGGTGGTGGCGAGCGTGCCCAGAAGGGCGCCCGCCGCCCAGCCCAGGGCCCGGCCGAGCGGGCCCGCTCCCTCCGCCCGGACCACGCGGCCGTCGAGGAGGCGCGCGCAGGCGATGAGCCCCGCCACCGCCGCGAAGGACATCTGGAAGCTCGGCCCGAGCAGCCCTTCGGGCTCGCGGGCGAGGGCGATCAGGGCCGCCAGCGCGAGGTTGCGCAGGCTGAGCGCCGGCCGGTCGACCAGGATCGCGCCGAGCATGATCAGGGTCATCACCAGCGAGCGCTCCGCCGCGATGTCCCAGCCGGAGAACACGCAATAGGCGGTCACTCCGACCATCGCGAGGCCGGCGGCGAACTTCTTGATCGGCCAGGATACGGCGAGGCCGGGGACCAGGGCGAGGAGCGCCCGGGCGATCCAGAACACCACGCCCGCCGCCAGCACCATGTGGAGGCCGGAGATCGAGACCACGTGGTAGATGCCCGCCGCCCGCAGGGTGTCGTTGGTGGTGGCATCGATGAGCCCCCGCTTGCCGGTGACGAGGGCCGCCGCGACGGCGCCCGCCTGGCCGCCATTGGCGTCGGTGATGCGCCGGGTGAGACCGTTGCGGGCATCGTCGATGGCGGCGGCGACCCGCATCGAGAGCGGCGGCGGCTCGGGGGGCGCCCGCACCGTGACGGCGCCGAGGAGCGAGCCCACCGCGCCGATCCCGCGGAAATAGGCGTCGCGGGCGAAATCGTAGCCGCCCGGCCGGGCAGGCTCCGGGGGCGGCAGCAGCCGCGCCTTGGCGGCGACGAAGTCGCCGGGCCGCAGGGGGGCGGCCCGGCGGTAGGAGACGCGCACCCGCGCCGGGCGCTCGGCCGGGGCGAGGTCCCCGAGGCGGTGCACCAGAACCACGATCCGCGCGCCCTCCTCGCGCTCGTCGAGGGATTCCACGAAGCCTTCGAGGGGAGCGATGGTGATGCGCGCGAGGACCGGGGCGGCGACGTCCGCGACCCGGAACGTCGCCGCCGCGAAGCCGAGGAACAGGGCGGCGAGGCCGAGCGCGGCGGCGCGGGCGCCCGGGCGGGCCCGGCAGGCCGCCGCCGCGCCGGCGCAGAGGCCGGCCGCCACCAGCGGCGCGGCGAGGGAGGGCCGGCCGTCGACGCCGGCGAAGAACAGCAGGATGCCCGCCCCGAAGGCGACCGCGAGCCAGGGGAAGAGCCGGCGCTGCGCCGCCTCCTCCGCGAGGCAGGCGGCCGCGCCGCTCCCGAGATGGAGGGCGAGGGCGCGCGGGGCGAGCCGGGCCGGCAGGCCCGCTCCCCGCACCGCGAGCCTTGCCTCTCCGCGCGTCATGGCTGGGTCCTATGGCGGGATCCTGCGGATTCCTTAACGCCCGGTCGCGCGCATGCTACAGGACGCCTCGTCGGCGGGTCGACCGGGCCTGTGTCTCCAGTCCGGCATCCGTCCCCACCTGAATGATCGGTTCTCGTTGCTGATGTCCTCCGTCGTCACGCGCTTCGCCCCGTCGCCCACGGGCTTCCTCCACATCGGCGGAGGCCGCACGGCGCTGTTCAACTGGCTCTATGCCCGCAAGGCCGGCGGCCGGATGCTGCTGCGCATCGAGGACACGGACCGCGAACGCTCGACGCAAGCCGCCATCGACGCGATCCTCGACAGCCTGTCCTGGCTCGGCCTCGATTGGGACGGGGATGTGATCTACCAGTTCGCCCGGGCCGCCCGGCACCGGGAGGTGGCCGAGAGCCTGCTCGCCGCGGGCAAGGCCTATCACTGCTACGCGACGCCGGAGGAACTCGCCGAGATGCGCGAGGCCGCCCGGCGCGAGGGCCGGCCCCTGCGCTACGACGGCCGCTGGCGCGACCGCGATCCCGCCGAGGCCCCCGCCGGGGTCAAGCCGGTGATCCGCCTGCGCGCGCCCACCGAGGGCGAGACCGTGGTGGAGGACGAGGTTCAGGGCCGGGTGGTCTGGCAGAACAAGGATCTCGACGACCTCGTGCTGCTGCGCTCGGACGGCACGCCCACCTACATGCTGGCCGTGGTGGTGGACGACCACGACATGGGCGTCACCCACGTCATCCGGGGCGACGACCACCTCACCAACGCGGCGCGCCAGACGCAGATCTACCAGGCGCTGGGCTGGAGCGTGCCGAGCATGTCCCACATCCCGCTCATCCACGGGCCGGACGGGGCGAAGCTCTCCAAGCGCCACGGGGCGCTCGGGGTCGATGCCTACCGGGATCTCGGCTACCTGCCGAGCGCGCTGCGCAACTACCTCGTGCGGCTGGGCTGGAGCCACGGCGACCAGGAGATCTTCTCCACCGAGGAGATGATCCGGGCCTTCGACCTCAAGCAGATCGGCCGCTCGCCGGCGCGCTTCGATTTCGCCAAGCTCGAGAACCTCAACGGCCACTACATCCGGTCGACCCCGGATGCGGAGCTGGTGGACGCCATCGCGGCGATCCTGCCGGTGCAGGGACCGCCGCGCGGGCTGCCGACGAGCCTCGATCCGGCCCTGCGCGCGCGCCTGCTCGCGGCGATGCCGGGACTGAAGGAGCGGGCCAAGACCCTGATCGAACTCCTCGACAGCGCCTATTACCTCTACGCCCCGCGCCCGCTCGCCCTCGACGAGAAGGCCACGGGGCTCCTCGGCAATGGCGGGCGCGAGCGCCTCGCCCGGGTGCTGCCGCGCCTGGAGGCCCTCACCGAGTGGAGCGCCGCCGCCACCGAGCAGGCGGTGCGCGACTTCGCGGAGGCCGCGGGCGTGAAGCTCGGGCAGGTGGCGCAGCCGCTCCGGGCCGCGCTCACCGGCCGGGCCACCTCGCCGGGCCTGTTCGACGTGATGGCGGTGCTCGGCCGCGAGGAGAGCCTGGGGCGCCTGCGCGATCAGGCGGCCTGATCGCGCACAAGCCCGTCCGGGCGGGGCCGGCCCCGCCCGAATCCCGGCTCGCCGCAGGCCGGCCCCGGGGGGACTATGAACAGAGCGTGAATTTTGTAACCCGGTTCGGGCGGTCCAGTTGAAGACGCAGCGTCGATCCGCTAACCCGGTCGGCGAGTGAGCACTTGCAGCAAAGCCCCCGCCGCAGCGCCCGCGCCCGCGAACCGCGCCGGGTTCCCGGCCCCGTGCCCCGACGCTCATTCCGTTGAAGAAAGGGTCCAAAACCCCATGAGCTTCCCCAACAGCACCCTCACGGTGAACGGCCGCCAGGTGGACCTGCCGCAGAAGGACGGCACGATCGGACCGAGCGTCGTCGACATCGGCAAGCTCTATGCCCAGACCGGGATGTTCACCTACGATCCCGGCTTCACCTCGACCGCCGCCTGCGAATCGAAGATCACCTACATCGACGGCGACGAGGGCATCCTCCTCTACCGCGGCTATCCGATCGAGCAGCTCGCCGAGCACGGCGACTTCCTGGAGACCTGCTACCTCCTGCTGTTCGGCGAGCTGCCGACCGCGGCCCAGAAGGCCGATTTCGACTACCGGGTCACGCGCCACACCATGGTGCACGACCAGATGAACCGGTTCTTCCAGGGCTTCCGCCGCGACGCCCACCCGATGGCCATCATGGTGGCCTGCGTCGGCGCCCTCTCGGCCTTCTACCACGACTCCACCGACATCTCGGACGAGAAGCAGCGCATGGTCGCCTCCATGCGCATGATCGCCAAGATGCCGACCCTGGCGGCGATGGCGTACAAGTACTCCATCGGCCAGCCCTTCGTGTACCCGAAGAACGACCTCGACTACACGTCGAACTTCCTGCGGATGTGCTTCGCGGTCCCGTGCGAGGAGTACCACGCCAATCCGGTGCTGGCGCGCGCCCTCGACCGCATCTTTATTCTGCACGCGGACCACGAGCAGAACGCCTCGACCTCGACGGTGCGTCTGGCGGGCTCCTCGGGCGCCAACCCCTTCGCCTGTATCGCGGCCGGCATCGCCTGCCTGTGGGGCCCCGCCCATGGCGGCGCCAACGAGGCGGCGCTGAAGATGCTGGAGGAGATCGGCCGTCCCGAACGCATCCCGGAATACATCGCCAAGGCCAAGGACAAGAACGATCCGTTCCGCCTGATGGGCTTCGGCCACCGGGTCTACAAGAACTACGACCCGCGCGCCCGCATCATGGCCAAGACCACCCACGAGGTGCTGGCCGAACTCGGCATCAAGGACGACCCGCTGCTCGACGTGGCCATCGAGCTGGAGCAGATCGCCCTCAAGGACGAGTACTTCGTCGAGAAGAAGCTCTACCCGAACATCGACTTCTACTCGGGCATCACCCTCAAGGCGATGGGCTTCCCGACCTCGATGTTCACGGTGCTGTTCGCGCTGGCCCGCACGGTGGGCTGGATCGCGCAATGGGCCGAGATGATCGAGGACCCGTCGCAGAAGATCGGCCGTCCGCGCCAGCTCTATGTCGGCCCGGCCAAGCGCGACTACGTGTCGATGTCCCAGCGGGGCTGACGGCACGACGCTGGCAAAGCCCCGCGCCCTCCCTCGGGCGCGGGGAATTTTCGGGACAATCCGCTGCGGATGCCGCCCGCGGCGCGAGGCGGGCAGGGAGGCCGATCGTCCGGTGCGGCGGTCGACGGCGTCTCCCGAGCCTCAGCCCTTCGCGCCGGCGGCCCGTGGGCCGCCATCCATGCGCAAGACGGCCTCGTCCCGGCGGGCGGCCGCCAGCACGATGCGCGCGGCGCTGCGGCTCGGGTCGTCCCCGTCCGGCAGCCGCATGGCGGCGTCGAGCCGCCGCAGCGCCCGGTCCTGCGCCTCCCGGGCCGCACCGCCCGCGACGAGCGGGCCGAGGGCGGCGGCGAGGCGGTCCGGCCGGCAATCGGCCTGGATGAGTTCGGGAATCGCGTTCTCGCCCAGGATCAGGTTCGGCAGCACGATCGTCGGCACCTGGATCAGGCGGCGGACGATCACCTCCTCGATCTTCGGCACCTGATAGGCCACCACCATCGGCACGCCCGCGAGCGCGAGTTCGAGCGTCACCGTGCCGGAGGCGGCGAGCGCCGCCCTTGCCCGGCGGAAGGTCGCGAGCTTGTCCGCCTCGCCCTCGACGAGGCGCACCGGGACCGGCCACGCGGCGGCGAGCTGCCCGATCAGCGCCCGGTGGCGCGTCACCGCCGGCAGTTCCACGGTGAAGCGGGCGCCCTCCGCCCGCAACCGCCCGAGCGTCGCCCCGAAGACCGGCATCAGCCGCTCGATCTCCGAGCGGCGCGAGCCCGGCAGTACGGCGAGCGCCGGCTCCTCCGCCTCGCGCAGCCGCGCCTCCCCGGCATCCGGGCGCAGCTCGGCGAGGCGCTCGATCAGCGGGTGGCCCACATAGGTGCAGGCGGGGCCGCCGAGGCGGCGATGCGCCTCCGGCTCGAAGGGCAAGAGCGCCAGCACGTGGTCGATATAGGCCCGCATGCTCTTCGCCCGCCACGGCCGCCACGCCCAGACGCTCGGGCTCACGTAGTCGACGACGGGCAGGCCGGGCAGGCGCTTGCGCACCCGGCTCGCCACCGCGTGGGTGAAGCCGGGACTGTCGATGATCACCAGCACGTCGGGCCGGGCCGCCACGCAGGCCTGCACGGTCTCGCGGATGCGCCGCATCAGCAGCCGCAGGCGGGCCGCCACCGCGAGGTAGCCCATCACCGCCACGTCCTCGAGAGGAAACAGCGAGGGCAGGCCCGCCGCCGCCATGGCGTCGCCGCCGACCCCGGCGAGCGTGAGCGGCCCGGAATGGGCGCCGCGCAGGGAGCGGATCAGCTTGGCGCCGAGCTGGTCGCCGGATTCCTCGCCGGCCACGAGCCAGATGCTGAGCGGAGTGCCGCCGGGCCATCGGGATTCGGTCACGCGGCGGCCTCCAGGCCGAGGAGGAAGAGGCCGAGCCGGTCGGCGAGGGCGGCGGTCTCGGGCGCGTCGAGGATCAGGGTGTCGCCCGCCCCGACCGCGATCCCGGCGCAGCCCGCCGCCGCCGCGGCCCGCACGGTGCGCGGGCCCACCGCCGGCAGGTCCACCCGCAGGTCCTGCCCGGTCTTGGCGAGCTTCACGAGCACGAGGCCGGCGGGCGGGCGCCCGAGGCCGAGGGGCCGCCGGGCGAGGCCGCGCGCTCGGGCCAGCATGCGGTCGGTGCCCTCCGGGCCCTCGATCGCCAGCACGCGCCGGTTCGCCGCCACGGCCGCCTGCCCGACATCGTGGACCGCGAGGCTGGCGAGCAGCGCCCGCCCGGCGGCGATCGAGGCCTCGGCCGCCGCGTCCGGGCGGCGGGAACCGAGGAGGCCGGTCTTCGCCATCAGGTCGGGGGCGAGTTCGTGCACGCCGAGGATGTGATGGCCGTGCTCTTCGAGCAGCGCCAGCACGCCGCGCAGCAGGTGGTCGTCCCCTCCCTGCGCGAGGGAGCGCAGCTCGTCGCGGTTGCGCAGGGCCGCGAGCGTGTTGAGGAGGGCCGCCGGGCTCGGCCGGGCTACCGCGCCGGCCAGCGTCACCCCGGAGGGATGCCACGCATCGAGCCGCGCCAGCGCCCCGCGCACGTCGAGGAGGTCCACGGTGGCGTGGGCGCGCCGCCGCGTGGCCGGATCCGCGAAGCCGCGGATCGCCAGGATGCGGAAGGGGCGCCCCGCCGCTTCGAGGGCCGCCGCGACGAGGAGCGGGAGACGTCCCGCCCCGGCCACGATCGCCACGGTGCCGCCGGCCATCGCGCTGACCTCAGGCCGGTCCGGGCGTCTCGCGCGGCGTGCAGACCGAGCGCTTGCCGCCCTGGCGGATGAAGGCGAGGATTTCCTGGACGATGGGATGCGTCTCGAATTCCGCCGCCACGTCCTCGACGCGCTCCATCAAGGTGCCCTCCTGGGCGAAGAGCAGCCGGTAGGCCCGGCGCAGGGCGTGGATGTCCTCGCGCGAGAAGCCGCGGCGCTGCAGGCCGATGATGTTGAGCCCCGACAGGTAGGCCCGGTTGCCGAGCGCCATGCCGTAGGGAATGAGGTCGTTCTCCAGCCCCGAGAGGCCGCCCACGAAGGCGTGCGCGCCGACCCGGGCGAACTGGATCACGGCCGCGCCACCGCCCAGGATCGCGTAGTCGCCGACGCTGCAATGGCCCGCCAGCATCACGTTGTTCGAGAACACGACGTTGTTGCCGATGCGGCAATCGTGCCCAACATGGCTGTTGGCCAGGAAGGCGCAGCGGTCGCCGACCACCGTCTCCAGGCCGCCGCCCGCGGTGCCCGGGTTCATGGTCACGCCCTCGCGGATCAGGCAATCCGCGCCGATCACCAGGGTCGAGGGCTCGCCGCGATACTTGAGGTCCTGCGGCGGATGGCCGATCGAAGCGAAGGGAAAGATCCGGGTGCGCGCGCCGATGCGGGTGCGGCCCGCCACCACCGCGTGGCTGACGAGTTCGACGCCGTCGCCGAGGCTCGCCTCCGGCCCGACGTGACAGAACGGCCCGATCCGCACGCCCGCGCCCAGCACGGCGCCGTCCTCGACCACCGCGCTCGGATGGATCCGGGTCTCGGCCGGGTCCGCCGGCGTCGTCATTCGGTCACCAGCATGGCGCCGATCTCGGCTTCCGCCACCAGCGCCCCGTTGACCTTGGCCTCGCCGCGGAACCACCACATGAAGCGACGGTTGCTCATCTTCTTCATGTGATACTCGACGGTGTCGCCCGGCACGACCGGCTTGCGGAACTTCACCTTGTCGATGGTCATCAGGTAGACGCGGTTCGGCTTGGTGTCCTGCGAGAGCCGGTGGGCGCAGCAGATCGCGCCCGCGGTCTGGGCCATGCCCTCGACGAGCAGCACGCCGGGGAAGACCGGCATGGCCGGGAAATGCCCGGTGAATTGCGGCTCGTTGATGGTGACGTTCTTGATGCCGATGCAGCTCTCGTCGCCGTTGATCGCGGTGATGCGGTCGACCAGCAGGAACGGATAGCGATGGGGCAGAAGCTCCATCACCCGCATGATGTCGGCCGTGCCCAGTTCGGTGGGCGTTTCGGTCATCGCGTCAGGCTCCATGCACGGCCCGGAGGGGCAGAGGGTGTCGCCGGCCGGCGCAGGGACCGGTCGTCATCTCGTCTTTGGCGAGACGGGGGGCCGATGCAAGGGATTTGCGGCAGCACGGCGGCGGTGGCTACTCGGCCGTCTCTTCCGCGCCGCGCTCGCGGGCGGCGATCCGCTTGAGGGTGGTCATCTCGCGGAACCACTCGCGGACGGGCTTGGCCGGGGTGCCGCCCCAGCGGGCGCCCGGGGGCACGTCCTTGTTGATGTTGCTGGAGCCCGCGATCTGCGCACCCATGCCGATGCGCAGGTGGCCGACGACGCCGACCTGCCCGCCCAGCACCACGTAATCCTCGAGCGTGGTCGAGCCGGAGATGCCGACCTGCGCGACGATCACGCAGTGGCGCCCGATGACGACGTTGTGGGCGATCTGCACGAGATTGTCGATCTTGGTGCCCTCGCCGACGATGGTGTCGCGACTGGCGCCCCGGTCGATGGTGGTGTTGGCGCCGATCTCGACATCGTCCTGGATGATCACCCGGCCGACCTGCGGCACCTTGAGGTGCCCGCCCGCCCCCATGGCGAAGCCGAAGCCGTCCTGGCCGATCCGCGCGCCGCCATGGATGATGACCCGGTTGCCGATCAGCGCGTGCAGCAGCGAGGCGCCGGGGCCGACCGCGCAGTGCCGCCCGATCCGCGTGCCCGGGCCGATCACCGCGCCCGCCGCCAGCACGGTCCCGGTGCCGATCTCGGCCCCCGGCCCGATCACCACGCCGGGATCGACCACCACGCCCGGCTCCAGGCGGGCCTCCGGATGCACGAAGGAGCCCGGCGAGACCCCGGTCGCCCCGAACAGGGAGGCCGGGCGCGCGGCGCTCGGGACAAGGCGGGCCAGCACCTTGGCGAAGCCCCGGTAGGGCTGGGGCGTGACGAGGGCGAGCGTGCCCTCCGGCACCCGGGCGGCGAAGCGCGGGGAGACGAGGCAGGCCCGGGCCCGCGACTGCCCGAGGGCCTCGGCGTATTTCGCGTTGTCCATGTAGGCGAGATCCTCCGGGCCCGCGCTCTCCAGGGGCGCGGTGCCGCGGATCGCGAGGTCCGGATCGGCGCCCTCGGGCAGGGTCGCGCCCGCGAGGGTCGCGACCTCGCTCAGGGCGATCGGGCCGGCGGAGGGGAAGAAGACCGGGTCGGACATGCTCGGCGCTCGCGGGACCTGCGGCGGGCCGGGACGAGCCCGCCGCCGCCTGGATGGGCGCCCGACCTAACCGCTCGTGGGGGAGGGGACAAACGAAAAAAGCCGGCTCCGTGAGGAGCCGGCCTTGAAGATCCCGCGAGGGTCGCGCCGTCAGAAGCGCGAGCCGCCCGAGAAGCGGAAGGCCTGGGTCTGATCCTTGCCGACCTTGCCCAGATAGGTGCCGTCCGTGGCGAAGACCTTGGTGCCCTCGTCGCGGCTGAGCGCGTAGGCGTAGTCGAACCGGATCGGACCGAGCGGCGAGTTCCAGAGGATCGAGGCGCCGACCGAGGAGCGGATCGTCGGCTTGTCGCGCACGTTCACGCATTCCGGCTCGACGCCGACCGTGAAGGTGTTGAAGCTGCAGCCGCCGGGACCGAAGCCGTTGATGATGCTGTCGCCGTTCACGTCGAAGGCGCGCTTGGACTTGTAGCCGAACAGCGTGCCGGCATCGGCGAAGACGGCGCCCTTCAGGCCGATGTCGCGCGGCAGGCCCCAGATCGGGAACTGCACCTCGACCGTACCGCCCACATAGGTGGTGCCGCCGAGCGCGTTCGAGCGGGAATCCTGCGAACCGACGTCGCGCGGGCCGATGCCGTTCGGGGCGAAGCCGCGCACCAGCGACGGGCCGAGGAAGAACTGGTCGGTGATCCGCAGGCTGTTGCCCTCGGTCGGCATGATGTGGCCGCCCTGGACCTTCACGAAGCCGACGACGTCCTCCCACAGCTCCTTGTAGTAGCGGGCCTCGCCGGTGACGCGGAAGAACTTCGAGTCGCCGCCGAGACCGGCGAATTCGGGCTTCAGCTCGCCGTAGAAGCCGTTGCGGGGCAGCTGCAGGTTGTCGAGGGTCGAGTAGGCGAGGGTGACGCCGGCGAGCGACGTCAGCGTCGAGCCGACCGATTCCTTGAGCGCGATCGATGCCTCGCCGTCATAGGCGCAGTTCGGATACTTGGCGAGGCCGCTGACATTCTGCCCACCGATGACCGTGCCGGCCGGCCAAGTCTCGGTGTAGCCCGGGATCGGCACCGAGCAGTCGTTGTAGGGCCGCTTGAGGGTGTTCGGGATCTTCAGGTCGGTGTTGTAGATCGAGTAGCGCAGCGTCAGGCCGAACTCCTCGGTGATCGGCAGACCGAGGCGGAGCTGGCCGCCGGTCACGTCGGTCACGTAGCGCGAGTAGCGGGTCAGGTCGCTGTACTTGCTGAAGACGTCGAAGCCCGCCGCCAGCCGGTAGCCGAGGAAGTAGGGCTCGGTGAAGGAGAAGTCGACGCCGCGGGTGTACTGGCCCGCCGAGACGCCGAGGCGCACGTACTGGCCGCGGCCGAGGAAGTTCGACTCGGAGACCGAGACCTCGCCGATGACGCCGTCGGCCGTCGAGTAGCCGCCCGCTACCGAGAAGGAGCCGGTGGGTTGATCCTCGACGTCGATGTTGACGACGACGCGGTCGGGGGCGGAGCCGGGCTCGTTCGAGAAGCGGACCTTCTTGAAGAAGCCGAGGCCGTTCAGGCGCCGCTCGGCCCGGTCGACGAGGACGCGGTTGTAGGCGTCGCCCTCGGAGAAATCGAGCTCGCGCCGCACCACGTAGTCGCGGGTGCGGGTGTTGCCGCGGACGTTGACGCGCTCGATGTAGACGCGCGGGCCGTCCTCGACGATGAAGCCGAGCGACACGGTGCCGGAGGCGCGGTCGCGCTCGCCGGTCGGGCGCACCTGCGCGAAGGGATAGCCGCGGCGGGCGACCTCGGTGGTCACGCCCGTCAGCGTCTTCTCCACGTCCTCGGCGTTGTAGACGTCGCCGACCTCGGTGCGGATCTCGCCGCGCAGGGTGCCGCCGTCGACGCCGCCGAGCCGCGAATCCACCGCCACCGCGCCGACGCGGTACTGGCGGCCTTCCTCGACCGTGACGGTGATGATCCAGCCGCCCGCGCCCTCGTCGAAGCGCGCATCCGCGGACACGATCCGGAAGTCGGCATAGCCGTTCTTCAGGTAGTAGCGGCGCACGAGGTCGAGGTCGTTGGCGATCCGGTCGGGATCGTAGACGTCCGAGGTCTTGATGAAGCTGAGGAGATTCATCTCCGTCGAGCTCATCAGATCCCGGAGCCGGCTCTCGGAATAGGCCTCGTTGCCGACGAAGTGGATCTCCTTGATGCCGGTCTTGTCGCCCTCATCGATGACGTAGATCACGTCGACGCTGCCGTTGGGCAGGTCGACCGTGCGGTACGTCACCTTGGCGAGACCGCGGCCGGAGCGGCGATAGACCTCGCGGATCCGCTCGACGTCGGACTGGATGAGGGTCGGGTTGAAGCCGGCCCGGGACTTCGCCTCGACGATGCTCTCGAGGGTGGACTTCTCGACCTTCTTGTTCCCCTCGAAGACGACGCGGTTGATCGTGTTGTTCTCGCGCACCGTCACGACCGTGCGGCCGCCGCTCTGCGCGACGCGCACGTCCGAGAACATGCCGCTGGCGATCAGGTTGCGCCGGGCCTCCTCGGGCGAGACGCCCGTCACGTAGGACCGAACCGTGTCGGCATCGACGCGGCTGTTGCCCTGCACGACGACCTGCTGCGCCTGGGCGCTACCCGCGACCAGGCCGGCAGCCACCACGATGGCGCCAGTGGCCGACACGCGCGCGCGCTTCCCTGTCATCGACATCATCAATAGGCCCGTCTCATTATTATCGGTCCGGGTTCGCACCCGCGGGTCTCCGAGACCCTCGCGAGAGGGGGCGGCGACCATCTGGTCCTCGCCCGCTTCTACTGAGAATCCCCCACGAAGCAAACGCCAAGCTCGCGGCAGGTGGGGATTTTGGGGGGACGTGGCCTTCCTGTCACGGGCTCCGCCCAGGCTTTTCACAGGGCAGGGTGAGCAAGCCCTGAAGGAGCACGATCGTGCGCAGGCCCAGATCGGGATTCCGGCAAGAGAATGCAGCGGATCCGGACGGTTTTATGTCCGGACCCGTTCGGGAAGGCTGAACCCGATCGCTCGAATTGACTGTATCCGGCGGGCGGGATTCAGGTCCCGCGGGTCCAGGAGGCGCCGATCTGCACGATGTCGTTCCAGGTGGCGAACAGCATCAGCATCAGCACGAGGGCGAGGCCGATGCGGAAGCCGATCTCCTGAGCGCGCTCGCTGAGCGGCCGCCCGCGCAGGATCTCGATCGCGTAGAACATCAGATGGCCGCCATCGAGGAGCGGCACCGGGAACAGGTTGATCAATCCGATCGACACCGAGAGCACCGCGATCAGGCCGACCACGGCGGCGAGGCCGCCGACCTTGGCGGCCTGCCCCGAGACGCGGGCGATGCCCATCGGGCCGGAGAGCTGGTCGGCGGATTCGCGGCCGGTGACGAGCTTGCCGATGTAGTCGAAGGTGCGCTCGACCACGTAATAGGTCTCGGCGGTGCCGATGCGCAGGGAATCGAGGGCGTCGTAGCGCACGAGCTTCACGTCGGCGGCGTCGCGCGGGCCCTGGATGCCGAGGCGGCCCAGGCGATGGGTGCCGAAGGGCGTCTTCTCCTGCACCGTATCGGGCACGGCCTCGATCGTCGCCGGCGCGCCGCCGCGGTCGACCCGGATGACCAGGCGCTCGCCCCCGCTCCCCGAGACGATGCGCTGCATGTCGGCGAAGTTCGTCACCGCCCTGCCGTTGATGGCCTGCACCACGTCGCCGACCTGGAAGCCGGCCCGCTCGGCGGCGCTGCCCGCCTGCACGCCGGAGACGCGCGGGGCCACCTCGTGGCGCCCGACCGCGTAGATCGAGCCCGCGAAGACCGCGATGGCGAGGAGGAAGTTGGCGATGGGTCCGGCCGCCACGATGGCGATGCGCTTCCAGACGTTCTGGGTGTGGAAGCTCACCGCGCGCTCGGCCGCGCTCATCCGCGCGATGCTGTCGGGATCCGGCACGCTGGCGCCGTTCTGGTCGCCGACGAATTTCACGTAGCCGCCGAGGGGGATGGCCGAGAGCTTCCAGCGGGTGCCGTGCCGGTCGGTGAAACCGGCGAGTTCGGGCCCGAAGCCGATCGAGAAGCTCGTCACCCCGACGCCGCACCAGCGGCCGACCAGGAAGTGGCCGAGTTCGTGGATGAAGACCACCACGGTCAGCACGAACAGGAACGACGGCACGATATAGAGCAGACTGCCGGTCGTCTCGGTCAGGGTGCTGAGAAAGGTCATGCGCGGTCTCGTCCGGCGAAAGCCGGTTCCTCTCGGGCGCCGCGGTCCGGCCGCAGGACGCCATCCGACAGTCATAGCGCGGGCCCGCGCCCGATGACAGGGCGCGGAGGTGGGGCCATCCGTCCCGCGGTCAGGTTCGGTTAACTCTGGCCTCAGGTCGCTCCGGCCTCAGGCGGCGAGCGCCCGGGTGCTCCAGCGCCGCACCTCGTCGTCCATGGCGAGCGCCTCCTCGACATCGGCGGGGGCGTCGGGGAAGCGGGGCGCGAAGGCCTCGCAGGCCCGCTCGACCAGGGCGGCGATGTCGTAGAAGCCGATCCGCCCGGCGATGAAGGCGGCGACCGCGATCTCGTTCGCCGCGTTCATCACGGTCGGCTGCGCACCGCCCGCCGCCAGCGCCGCCTTGGCGATGCGCAGGCAGGGGAAGCGCTCCTCGTCCGGCCGCTCGAAGGTGAGGCTGCCGGTGGCGGCGAGATCGACCGGGCGGCCGCGCGCGACGCTGAGCCGCTCGCCGATGCCGAGGCAATGGGCGATCGGCACCCGCATGTCCGGCATGGCGAGCCCGGCCGTCACCGCCCCGTCGCGCCAGGTGACGAGGCCGTGGACGATGGATTGCGGATGCACCACCACGTCGAGCCGGCCCGCATCGATGGCGAAGAGGTGATGCGCCTCGATCAGTTCGAGGCCCTTGTTCATCAGGGTCGCCGAATCGATGTTGATCTTCATCCCCATCGACCAGGTCGGATGCGCGGCGGCCTCGGCCGCGCTCGCCGCCGCGATCCGCTCGCGCGGCGCGGTGCGGAACGGCCCGCCCGAGGCCGTGATGGTCATGCGGGTGATGTCGTCGATGCGGCCCTCGCCGATGGCCTGGGCGAGGGCGTTGTGCTCGGAATCCATCGGCAGGATGCGGGCGCCGTGGCGCTCGGCGTCGCGCATGAAGGCGTCGCCCGCGCAGACGAGGCTCTCCTTGTTGGCGAGCGCCACCGTGCGCCCGAGGCGGATCGCCGCGTGGGTGGGGGCGAGGCCCGCCGCCCCGCTCACCGCCGCGACGACGAGATCCGCCTCCCGGCTGGCCGCCTCGATCACCGCCCCGGGTCCGGCCCCGCAGGCGATGCCGCTGCCCGCGAGCGCGTCCCGCAAAGCCGGACCGCCATCCGGATCGGCGATCGCCGCGAATTCGGCGCCGAGTTCGCGCGCGACGCGGGCCAGCGCCGCGGCGTCCCTGCCCCCGGCGACGGCCGCCACCCGGAAGCGGTCGCGGTGCTGCTCGAGGAGGTCGGCGGTGGAGCGCCCGATGGAGCCGGTGGCTCCGAGCACGGTGACGGTGCACGTCAAAGTCGAGAATCCTCGTTGTTCGTGCCCAGCCATATCCAAGCCGGGGGGCGATGGGCAATCCGTCCGGCCCCGGCGCGAGCGCCCACCCGCCCGGCATGCCCTGCCTGCGGAACGGGCACCGCGCCTCAGTTCTGGGCACGATCACGCAGGTCTTTTCACGCTCCTTCCGCAGCATCCGAAAGGCTTCGATGGCCGTGAGGGCGGCACGACCGGCTGTCGTTTCAGTTTATCACCGAAATAACCCTCGCGAACTAACGATATGTTAGGTGTCGTGCTGTGTCATGCCGGGCCGTGCTAGCCACGGACACGCCATGATGAGAATCGGAATTCGCGCTCGCCTCTACGCCGGCTTCGGTGGCTTGGTTCTCCTCGCCGCGGGTCTGGGCGGGTTCGCGCTGACCCAGCAGGCCTCCATCACCGCGCAGTTCGAGCAGCGGGCGGGATTCGACCGCCGCGCGGCGATCGTCGCGGATGCCGACCGGCAGGCGAGCCGCCTCGCCGGCCTGTCCGAGATCTACCGGAGCACCTGGAGCCCCGAGACGGTCGCCGAAATGGAGGAGGTCCGCCGCGCCACCGAGGCGATCGCCGAGACGATGCTCGTCGAGACCAATCTGGCCGAGGGGCGGCCGATCTACCAGCGCATGCGGGACGAGGCCCGGGCGCTCGAAGGCGATCTGAAGCGCCTCGCGGCGGCCGGGGCCTCCATCCTCTCGGAGCGGGCGCTGCTGTTCAAGGGCGGGGACGACCTCACCCGGGCGACCGACGGGCTCCTCGGCGAGATCCGGGCGCACGGCGAGGAGGCGCAGATCGCCCAGGGCGCGCTCGTCGAAGCCGCGGTGCTCCTGACCCGCGTGGCGAACTGGCGCTACCTCGCCACGCTCGATGCCAAGGGGCCGTCCACCTTCGCGATCCATTCCGGCAAGGCCAAGCTCGCCCTGCGCAGCCTGCGCGCCCGCGATCCGGAGCGGCGGTTCGCCGAGCCGATCAAGGCGGTGGAGGAGGCGCTCGGCACCTATGTGGCGGCCTTCCAGGCGACGACCGGCGCGCTGGCCGAAGCCGGCGGCGTGTACGAGACCGGCATCAAGCCGCGGACGGCCGCCATCTCGGCCGGGGCGCGGGAGGCCATCGGCAAGAGCCGGCAGGCCGCCGCGGGCCTCGCGGAGCAGACGGCGTCGGTGGTGTCCTTCGCCCGCTCAGTCCAGATCGCCATGATCGCCGCGGCCGTCCTCCTCGGGGCGGCCTTCGCGATGCTGATCGCGCGCAGCATCATCGGCCCGGTCTCCGGCATGACGGCCGCGATGCGCCGGCTGGCGGAGGGCGACACCGCGGTCGAAGTGCCGTCGCAGGAGGCCACCGACGAGATCGGCCGGATGGCCCGGGCGGTCGAGGTCTTCCGTCAGAACGCCCTCGCGCGCATCGCCCTCGAAGCCGCGCAGGCCGAGCAGCAATCCGCCCGCCAGCGCCGGGCGGACCGGGTCGACCAGCTGGTGCGCGGCTTCCAGCAGACCGTCGCCCGCTCCCTCGACATCGTCACCTCGGCGGCGACCGAGCTCGACGCCACCGCCCGGTCGATGACGAGCGTGGCCGATACCACCAGCCATCAGGCCGCCGCCTCGAGCGCCGCCGCGGCGGAGACGGCGGCCAATGTCCGCACCGTCGCCACGGCCGCCGAGGAGATGGTCTCGTCCCTCCGCGAGATCGAGCGGCAGGTGGTGCGCTCGAACGAGGTCGCGAACACGGCGGCGGGCGAGGCCGCGGCCACCGACGCGGCGATGACCAGCCTCGGCGAGGCGGCGGAGCGCATCGGCACGGCGGTGACGATGATCTCCTCGATCGCCGGCCAGACGAACCTGCTGGCGCTCAACGCGACGATCGAGGCGGCCCGGGCCGGCGAGGCGGGCCGGGGCTTCGCCGTGGTGGCGGCCGAGGTCAAGGAACTCGCCACCCAGACCGCCAAGGCCACCGACGAGATCGCCGGCCAGATCGCCGCGATCCAGGCGGCGACGGGTCAGGCGACCGCGGCGATCCGGCAGATCGGCGGCACCATCGTCTCCGTCAACGAGATCACCGGGGCGATCGCCGAGACGGTGGCGCAGCAGACGGCGGCGACGAACGAGATCTCCCGCAACGCCAGCGAGGCGGCCCGCGGCACGGTGGATGTCTCGGCGAACGTGGCCCGCGTGCTGAGTTCCGCGGGCGAGACCGGCAGCGCCGCCGGGCAGGTCCTGTCCGCGGCGGCCGAACTCGCCACCCAGTCGCTCACGGTGAAGCAGGAGGTGGACCGGTTCCTCGCCGAGATCCAGGCGGCGTGACGGGCGCGGCGGCCGGGATTGCCCCCCGGCCGCCCGCTCGGGCCCGGATCAGCCGGGGCGACGGCCGGCGGGGCCCGCCAAACCGGCGGCGCCTGCCTGCGCGAAGCGCTCGATACGAGGATTATGTGGGGGCTGCCGAGAGCCGCCGACCAGGCGCTCAGAACCCGGCGGCGAGCAGGAGCCCGGCGAGCAGGGCGGCGGCGAAGAAGCCGTCGAGGCGGTCCATCACCCCGCCGTGGCCGGGGATCAGGCGGCCCGAATCCTTCGCGCCGTAGGCCCGCTTGAGGGCGGATTCGGCGAGGTCGCCGCCCTGACTCAGCACGGAGCCGAGGGCGGAGAGGAGGAGGGCGGGGCCCACCGGCAGGCTCTGCGCCGCACCGAGATGCGTGGCGCCCGCCGCCACGGCGCCGCCGACGAGGGTCGCGCCGAGGAGGCCCCCGCCGAAGCCCGACCACGTCTTCTTCGGGCTCACCGCCGGCCACAGCTTGGGGCCGCCGAGGGTGCGTCCGGTGAAGTAGGCGGCGATGTCGGTGGTCCAGACCACGCCGAACAGCCAGAGCGGGCCGGCGAGCCCGATGCGGGGATCGTCCCGCAGCAGCACCGGCACCAGGGCGACCACCGCCGCGCAGCCGAGGCTCAAGGGAGCCCAGAGCCGCCCCGCCCGGGGCCGGGCCAGGAGCGCCAGCAGGATTGCGCCGCCGAGGCCGAGGCCCAGGAGCGGCAGCACCGGATAGGCGAGGCGCGCCCCCGCGACGAGGCCCGCCAGCACCAGCCCGGCGAGCGCGAGGAGGAGCCGGTGCGGCCCCGTGCGGGTGATGGCGAGCCACTCGCCCACCACCGCGAGCCCGGCCGCGAGCCAGATCAGCGCGAAGAGCCAACCGCCGGTGAGGGTCGCCGCCAGGACGAGCAGGCCCAGCACCACGCCGGACACCGCCCGCATCCCGAGTTCGCTCGCCGGCCAGGGCCGGCGCCGCTCCGGCGGGGCATGCCGCCCGGGTGGGGCGGAGACGGGGGCGTCCCCGCGCGGCGCCATCAGCTGACCTGCACGCTGAGCCCGCCGAAGCGGCGCTCGCGGCTCCGGTACTCGCCGACCGCCGCCGCGAAGGCGGCGTGATCGAAGTCCGGCCACAGGTCGGGGATGAACACGAATTCCGAGTAGGCGGTCTGCCAGGTGAGGAAGTTCGACACCCGCTGCTCGCCCGAGGTGCGGATCACGAGGTCCGGATCGGGGATGTCGTGGGTGTCGAGGGCGGTGCCCACCGCGGCGAGGTCGATGGCCTCGGGGGCGAGGCGCCCCTCCTGCACCGCCCGGGCCAGCGCCTGCACGGCGCGGACGATCTCCTGGCGCCCGCCGTAATTGAACGCGACCACGAGGGTGAGCCGCGTGTTCTGCGCGGTGCGTTCCTCGGCCTCGCGCAAGAGGGCGGCGATGTCGTCGGCGAGTCCCCGCCGCTCGCCGATGATGCGCACCCGCACGCCGTTGGCGTGCAGGTCGGCGAGGTCGCGGCGCACGAAGAGCTTGAGCAGCCCCATCAGGTCTGCGACCTCGGCGGCGGGCCGGCGCCAGTTCTCCGAGGAGAAGCTGTAGACCGTGAGGTATTGCACGCCGAGGTCGATGGCCGCGCGCACCGCCCGGCGCACCGCCTCGACGCCCCGGCGGTGTCCCTCCGCCCGCGGCAGCCCGCGGCGGGCGGCCCAGCGCCCGTTGCCGTCCATGATGATGGCGACATGCGCGGGAATCCCGCGCTCGGAGCCGGCGGCGCTGGCCGCGCCCGCGAGGAGTGCCGTCTTGCTGTCGCCCGCCATTCCGGCCCCAAACCTGCGCGCGGGCCTCAGGGCCCGCGCTGCTCTCGACTCTGAAGAATCTTGCGACTCCGAAGAATCTTGCACTCCCGAAGAATCATGCCGATCCGGGTCAGACCTGCATGATCTCCTTTTCCTTCGCTGCCAAGGTCTGATCCACCTCGGCGATGTGTTGATCGGTGATCTTCTGCACCTGATCCGCCTGGCGCTTCTCGTCGTCCTGACTGATGGCGCCGTCCTTCTCCAGCCTCTTGAGCAGGTCGAGCCCGTCGCGGCGCACGTGGCGCACGGCGACGCGGGCCTCCTCGGCGTATTTATGCGCGACCTTGACCATCTCCTTGCGGCGCTGCTCGTTCATCTCGGGGATGCGCAGCCGGATGGTCTGGCCCTCGGTCATCGGGTTGAGGCCGAGGTCGGATTCGCGGATCGCCTTCTCGACGGCGCTCACCATGCCGCGGTCCCAGACCGCGACGCTGAGGAGCCGGGGCTCGGGCACGCTGATCGTCGCGACCTGGGTCATCGGCATCGCGGCGCCGTAGGCCTCGACCTGGATCGGGTCGAGCAGGGTGGGGCTCGCCCGACCGGTCCGCAGCGAGCCGAGGTCGTGTTTGAGCGAATTCACCGCGCCCTGCATGCGGCGCTTGAGGTCGGCGAGATCGAAGGTGGGGGTGGCCATTCCTGCTCTTCCCGAGACGGACCATGCGTCGGGGGGACGGGCGCCCGAGCCCGTCTCCCGTTTGGGCTTCAATGGACCAAAACCGCACCTGCCGCAAATGGCTCCGCCGACAAATGGTTCAGGGGACCACGCGGGTGGCGGGCGCCTCCCCGGTCAGGATCGCCGTCACGGAGCTCGGCGGATGGACCGAGCCGACCACCAGGGAGAGCCGGCTCTCGCGGGCGAGCGCGAAGGCGGCGGTGTCCATCACCTTGAGGTCGCGAGCGATGGCCTCGTCGTGGGTGAGGCGGTCGTAGCGCACGGCGTCCGGATGGGTCTTGGGATCGGCCGAGTAGACGCCGTCGACCTGCGTCGCCTTGAGCACGGCGTCGCATCGCAGCTCGGCGGCGCGCAGCACCGCGGCGGTGTCGGTGGTGAAGTAGGGGTTGCCCGTGCCGCCGGCCAGCACCACGACCTGCCCCTTGTCGAGGTGATGGAGCGCCGGCTGGCGGGCATAGGTCTCGCAGATCGTCGGCATCGACACCGCCGACATGGTGCGGGCGGTGACGCCGGCGGCGTTGAGCGCCGTCTCCAGGGCGAGGGAGTTCATCACCGTGGCGATCATGCCGAGGGAATCGCCGGTCGCCCGGTCGATCCAGCCCGCGGCGGAGACCCGCGCGCCCCGGATCACGTTGCCGCCGCCGACCACGAGGGCGACCTGAAAGCCCGCCGCGACCGTGCGGGCGATATCATCGGCGAGGGCCGCGAGCGTCGGCGGATGCAGCCAGTAGCCGTCCGGGGCCGCCAGGGCCTCGCCGGAGAGCTTCACGAGCACGCGACGAAACGGCGTGGTCTCCGACATGGAGCCTCCTGACAGGGAAATCGAAGAATCGAATGCGGGGCGGGTTCTACCCCGCGACCCCGGACCCGTCGAGGCGCGATCGCGCCCCATCCGCGGGAGCGTCGTCGCGGCCTCGCGGACGCGCCCGATCGCGATCGCGGCACACGCCAGACATCAGGATGCCGGGCAGACTTGCCTCATGCCGCCGGGGCGAGCACCGCGAGCCAGCCCGGCACGTCCTCGCCGCGCTCGCGCCGGGTCGATGCGGCCTCCAGGGTGACGATGGCCAGCCCGGCCGCCGCGGTCTCCCGGCGCACCAGCGCCTCCGCGTGGGCGTAGCGCCCGTCCGGCCCCAGCACCGCGCCCTCGCCCGCCTGCGCCTGCAGCGTGAAGGCGAACAGCCCGTCCGCGCTCAGGGCCCGGGCAACGCCCGCGAAGGCGGGCCCGAGGTCGCCGACATAGACGAAGACGTCCGCCGCCACCACGAGGTCGGCGCTCCCCTCCGGCTGCCCGGCGAGGAAAGCAGTCAGGTCACCCTCGTGCAGGGCCGCATAGCGGCCGAGGCGGCGGGCTTGCGCCAGCATGCCGGGCGAGAGATCCACCCCCTCGATCGTCTCTGCGAGGTCGTCGAGCGCCCGGGCCGCGAGCCCGGTGCCGCAGCCGAGATCGAGGGCGCGCCGGAAGGGCAGGGGGCGGCCCCGCGCCGCCGCGAGCAGGGCCGCGCGGATCATCGCCGGGGCGCGGTAGCCCAGGCCCTCGACGAGGTGCCGCTCGAAGCGCCCCGCATAGGCATCGAACAGGGCCCGCACATAGGCCGGCGAGAGGGCCGCCGCGTCGTCCGGCGCCCCGAGCTGGGCGAGGCGCAGGCGCGCGCCCAGCGCGTCGTCCGGATCGAGGTCGAGGGCCTGGGCGAAGGCGTGCCGGGCCCCCGCGCGCGCCTCCGGGTCGTCGCCCGCCAGAATCTCGCGAGCGCGGCCGAGCAGCAGCCAGGCCGGCCCGTAGCCGGGCACGCGCTCGATCACCTGCTCGGCGAGGTCGGCGGCGGCGGCGGCGTCGCCCTCGGCCAGGGCGGCCTCGGCCCAGACGTAGCGGCGGTCGGCGAGGAGGTCGCCGGAGGAGCGGAGGGGCACGGACATCGGGTGGCTGCGGAAACGGGAAGCGGGACGCGTGGCGCCTATATACGGTGTCGCGCATTTCCCGGACCAGCATGGCACGCACAGACGGCGACATCCTCACCCTCACCCGCGAGGGCCTCTACTGCCCCCTCGGCGACTTCCACGTCGATCCGGTCCGCCCGGTGCCGCGGGCGCTGATCACCCACGGCCATTCCGACCATGCCCGCGCCGGCCACGGACGGGTGCTGGCGACGCCCGAGACCCTGCGCATCATGGCGGTGCGCTACGGCGAGGATTTCTGCGGCGCCCGCCAGGAGGCGCGGCTCGGGGAGGCGATCCGCCTCGGCTCCGGCTCCGGCTCCGTCACGGTGCGCTTCGCGCCCGCCGGCCACGTCCTCGGCTCGGCCCAGATCGCCATCGAGGCGGGGGGGCGCCGCATCGTGGTCTCGGGGGACTACAAGCGCGCCGCCGACCCGACCTGCCTGCCCTTTGAGGTCGTGCCCTGCGACGTCTTCATCACCGAGGCGACCTTCGGCCTGCCGGTCTTCCGGCACCCGGACGCGGCGGCGGAGGTCGCCCGCCTGCTCGATTCCGTGCGGCTCTTCCCCGAGCGCACCCACATCGTCGGCGCCTACAGCCTCGGCAAGGCCCAGCGCGTGATGGCGCTCCTGCGGCAGGCCGGCTACGACGCGCCGATCCACCTGCACGGCGCCCTCGAGAAGCTCACCGAACTCTACAAGCGCGAAGGCATTCCCCTCGGCGAGACGCCGAAGGTGGCCGCCGCGGACCGCCCGAAGCTCGGCGGGGCTATCGTGCTCTGCCCGCCCTCCGCCATCCAGGACCTGTGGTCGCGCAAGTTTCCCGATCCGGTCACCGCCTTCGCGTCGGGCTGGATGCGGGTGCGCGCCCGCGCCCGCCAGAAGGGCGTGGAGCTGCCCCTGGTGGTCTCCGACCACTCGGACTGGGACGACCTCTGCCGCACCATCCGGGAGACCGGGGCGGGCGAGGTCTGGGTCACCCACGGCCAGGAGGACGCTCTGGTGCATTGGTGCGCGACGCAAGGCATCGCGGCCCGCCCGCTCCACATGCTAGGCTACGGCGACGAGGGCGAGGCCGAGCAGGAGCCCGCCCGGGAGCCCGCGCCGGAGGGAAGCTCCGCGACCGAGGGCGCCGCGTGAACGACTTCGCCCATCTCCTCGACCGCCTCGCCTACGAGCCCCGCCGCAACGCCAAGCTCAGGCTCCTGCAGGATTTCTTCGCCCATACGCCGGATCCGGACCGCGGCTACGCACTCGCCGCCATGACGGGGGCGCTGAGCTTCCGGGAGGCCAAGCCCAACCTGATCCGCGGCCTCGTGGAGGAGCGGGTCGATCCGGTGCTGTTCCGGATGTCCTACCACTACGTGGGCGACCTCGCCGAGACGACGGCGCTGATCTGGCCCGCGCCGGAGGCCCCGCAGGCCGGGGGAATCGGCCACAACAATCCCCCGCCCAGCGTGCCGAGCCTCGGCGAGGTGGTGGAGGCGCTCGCCACCATCGGCAAGGGCGAGCTGCCCGCGCGCCTCGCGGGCTGGCTCGACGTCCTCGACGAGACCGGCCGCTGGGCGCTGATCAAGCTCATCACCGGCGAGTTGCGCGTCGGCGTCTCGGCCCGGCTCGCCAAGACCGCGGTGGCAAGCCTCGGCGGGCTCGAGGCCGATGCGGTCGAGGAGGTCTGGCACGGGCTGAAAGCCCCCTATCGGCCGCTCTTCGCCTGGGTCGAGGGACGGGCGGAGCGGCCCGAGACCCTCAACCCGGCCCCGTTCCGGCCGGCCATGCTCTCGCACCCGATCGACGAGGAGAGCGACTTCGCCAAGCTCGACCCCGAAGCCTTCTCAGCCGAGTGGAAGTGGGACGGCATCCGGGTGCAGCTCGTCGGCGGGCGCGACCGCGCCGGCCAGCCGGTCGCGCGGATCTATTCCCGCACCGGCGAGGACATCTCCGGCGCGTTCCCCGACCTCGCCGAGGCGATCGGCTTCGCGGGCGCCCTCGACGGCGAGCTGCTGATCCTGCGGGAGGGGCGGGTGCAGAGCTTCAACGTCCTCCAGCAGCGGCTGAACCGGAAGGCGGTGACGCCGAAGCTGCTCCAGGATTTTCCCGCCCATGTGCGGGCCTACGACCTCCTCGCCCTCGACGGGGAGGATCTGCGCCCGCTGCCCTTCGCGGAGCGCCGGGCGCGGCTCGAAGCCTTCGTGGGCGGGCTCGACCATGCCCGGATCGACCTCTCGCCCCTGGTGCCCTTCCGCGACTGGGCCGAGCTGGCCGCCGCCCGGGCCGACCCGGCCGCGGTCGGGGCGGGGGCGGATGCGGACGCGATCGAGGGCATCATGCTCAAGCGCCGCAGCAGCGCCTACGTGCCCGGCCGGCCCAAGGGCCCGTGGTGGAAATGGAAGCGCGAGCCCTACCTCGTCGACGCGGTGATGATGTACGCCCAGCGCGGCCACGGGAAGCGCTCCTCCTTCTATTCCGACTACACGTTCGGGGTCTGGCGGGAGGCGCCGGAGGGCGGCGAGGAGCTGGTTCCGGTGGGCAAGGCCTATCACGGCTTCACCGACGAGGAATTGGCGAAGCTCGACCGCTACGTCCGCAACCACACGGTCAAGCGCTTCGGCCCGGTGCGCGAGGTGGAGTACGGCCCGGTCCGCGGGCTGGTGCTGGAGATCGCCTTCGAGGGGCTGCAACGCTCGACCCGGCACAAGTCGGGGGTGGCGATGCGGTTTCCCCGGGTGAACCGGATCCGCTGGGACAAGCCCCCCGCCGAGGCCGACCGGATCGAGACCCTGGAGAAGATCCTGGCACGCGGCGAGCGCGAGGTGATGCCGGGACGGGAGATGGTGTCATGAGGCGCATCGAGCGGATCGCGGAGGGGGCGGTGACGCGGCAGGCGACGGGCCGGCTCACCGTCACCACGCAGGGGCCGGGCTTCACCGAGATCACCGCCGATGCCGCCGCCTTCGTGCGCGAGAGCGGCCTCGCCCACGGGCTGCTCACCGTGTTCTGCCGCCACACCTCGGCCTCCCTGACGATCCAGGAGAATGCCGACCCGGACGTGCGCACCGACCTGCTCACCGCCCTCGACCGGCTCGCCCCGCGCCACGCGGCCTACGTGCACGATGCCGAGGGCCCGGACGACATGCCGGGCCATATCCGCACCATGCTGACCGACGCGAGCCTCGCCGTGCCGGTGGCGGAAGGGCGCCTCGTCCTCGGCACCTGGCAGGGCCTCTACCTGGTCGAGCACCGCGACCGCGCGCATCGCCGCGAGGTGATCCTGCATTGTCTCGGCGCGTGATCGGGCGGGACAGCGACGAATCCGCAGCGCGCCGAAATTGTCGGCAGGGCCGCAAGGTCTTAAGGTCCTTCTAAAGAGGGCCGCCGGTCGCCGGGTTCGAGGCTCCTTCGCGCGGAGGCGGGAGGTACCGCTTTGAGTTCCGAGACCACCATCGTCATCGCCGACGACCATCCGCTGTTCCGGGGCGCCCTGCGCGGGGCGGTCGGCACGATCCTGCCGGACGCCCGGATCGTCGAGGCGAACGGTCTCGACGCGCTGACGGCGCATCTCGACCGTGACGACGCGGTCGATCTCATCCTGCTCGACCTCACCATGCCGGGCGTGCAGGGCTTCTCCGGCTTGATCTACCTGCGGGCGCAGCACCCGGCGATTCCCGTGGTGATCGTCTCGGCCAACGAGGATCCGGTGGTGATCCGCCGGGCGCTCGATTTCGGCGCGGCGGGCTTCATCCCGAAATCCCTCGACATCGACGAGATCGGCGAGGCCATCCGGCAGGTTCTGGCGGGCGGGACGTGGTCGCCTCCCGACATCGCGCTGTCGGCCTCCGAGGACAAGGAGACCGCCGACCTGATGCGCCGCCTCGCGACCCTGACGCCCCAGCAGGTGCGGGTGCTGATGATGCTGTCCGAGGGGCTGCTCAACAAGCAGATCGCCTACGAGCTGTCGGTCTCCGAGGCCACCGTGAAGGCCCACGTCTCGGCGATCCTGCAGAAGCTCGGGGTCGAGAGCCGCACCCAGGCGGTCATCGCCTCCTCGCGCATCGGCGCGACGCTGAAGCCCCCCGCCGGGGTGGCTTGAGGCGCGCTCAGCCCCGGAGCCGGGCCAGCGCCTGCTTGCGGAGCCGCGCCATCGCCGCGCCGATCCGGGCCTTGCGGCGGCGCTGCCGGACCTGCCGGATGAGGGGATCGACCGGCACCAGGACGTAGTTGCGCAGCAGCAGGTAGCGCTTCTGGCTCTCGGCGATCCGGTAGCCGCGCGCGGCCGCCCAGGCGGCGAGCTCGCCCTCGCGCTCCTCCATCACCTCCACGAACACCGTCGGCCGCCAGCGCTCCAGCGTGCGCTCGAGGCCCCGCAGGGTCTCGAATTCCATCAACTCCGTGTCGATCTTGATGAAGCCCACGGGGCGCTTGGCGAGCGCATGGTCGCCGGTGATCGTCCGGAACGGCCCCTCCTCGTCGAGGCCGAACACCGTGTTCCCAAGGTTGTTCTCCGGCGACAGCGTGATGTGCATCGCCTTCCCGGTCACGTCCGAGATCGGGTGCCCGAGATACTGCCGGTTGATGTTGCGGCACTCGTTGAGGGCGAAGTTGATGTTCATGTAATCGATGGCGACCGGATTCGGCTCGAACACGATCACTTCCGGCGCCTTGAGGATCCGCTCGGCGAAGATCGCATGGTTGCCGATGTTCGTGCCGATATCGGCGAACACGGTTCCCCTCTCATAATACCGCTCGATGATCCTGAGCTCGTCGAGTTCGTAGAACTCACCCCGGTAATGATATTTCTGGATCTCTTCAGCGGGGTCCTTGACAAAGAAACGGATCGTTTCCCCGTCATGATTGAAGGAGACGATCGTGCCGTTCTGCCTGTGAACCATGACTTGCCGCGGTCATTTCCCGATGCGCCGCCCCTGATATGGCACGGTCGATGCGCGCACAATGGAAACATGGTGATCCGGCTCGGCAATCCAGGCAGCCGTACCGGCGACCGGACAGCGGCCGGTCCCTCGGACCGGCCGCTCCCGCATCAATAGCCGAAGCGGACGTGACGCCAGCCGTGGTGATGGCCGCGATGCCAGCCGTGATGCCGCCAGTGATGGTGGCGCCAGCCGAAGTGGCGATGGCGCCAGCCGGCATGGCGCCAGGACGGCCGGTGATGCCAGCCGTAGTGCCGCCAATGCGGACGATGGTGCCAGCCGGAGTGCCGCCAGTGGCGGTGCCGGTAGCCGTAGCGGGCCGGATAATAGCCGACCGGGCGGTAGCCGTAGCGCAGGGTGCGGGAGGCGAAGGGCCGGCCGTAGCCGTGCCGGTGCCAGCCGAGGTGGCGCCCGTGCCAGCCGCGCCCGCCGTGCCACCCGTGGCCGCCATGCCAGCCGGTCCAGGCGGTGGGAGCGGCCGCCGGGACCCGGTCGGCGATCGGCTCGGCCCGCAGAGCGGAGCCGAAGCCGCAGATCAACATCAGGGCGAAGAGCAGGCGTCCAAGACGCATTCAGACCTCCTTGCAGACCTCCTTGCGGGAGAGGCCAGGAACGGGAGGCCGCGTGGTTGGTTCCGCGCCGGCCCGCCGGACGGGGCCGGCGCGGCCGGGCCTCAGTCGCAGCCTTCCTTGTGCACGGTCTTGGACTCGCCGAGGTCGTTCTCCTTGTGAACGGTCTTCGAGCCGCAGCCCATGCCGTCCGAGGAGCGGGTCACGGTCTTCTTCTCGACCGTGCCGGTGGTGGAGCGGTCCACCACCGTGTCCGCCGGACCGTCCCGGCGAATGACCGTGGTCTCCTCGGCCAGGGCGACGGAGGAAATTCCTGTGACGGCAGCGAGAGCGGTGAGGGCGAGCAGGGTCTGACGCATCGGTCGATCTCCTTGTCGTGTTCAGAGACGGCCCCTCAACGCCACCCCCGAGCGACCAGTTCCGGTCGCTCCGTGATGGATAAAGGCAATCAAATAGGGCACAATTTAATGACTATGCGGCGTGATCGAACCCCTCTCCCGAGCACCCGGACCGCGTCAATTGTCATTTATGACAACAAGTTCTGCGGTTGCCTTCCGCCGCATGGGAGATCGACTGCATATGACCGGTTGCCCGGGAAAAAATGGCAATCCTGATTGGAACGGTTTCAGTCTGACGACATTCCTGGCGAACAGCTTGGCCGACGCAAAAGCCGGGGGTAGAGCCACTTGCGAACCGACAGCCACGTTCCGTCCATCGAGGATGGACTCGCCACCACCGCCCGGGCCGCCGCGCTTCTGACGACCGAGGGCCCGCTCGACGCGCGGCCGGACCTGCCGCCCTTCCTGCGGGACCACCTCGGCCTGCATCTCCGGGCCTGCTACGCGGCCTTGCTCGCCGAGCCGCAGCCGATGCCGCTCGTCGACCTCGTCGGACGCCTGGATGCGGCGCTGGCGGCGCTCAGGCCCGCCTTCTCCTTCCGCGACGAGCTTCTCGCGACGCTGCCGGCGTTGCGCGCCTTCGCCCTGTCGCTCACCACTACCGTCGCCCAGGCGGACGACCTCGTGCAGGAGACGCTGCTGCGGGCTTGGCAGAACCAGCACCGGTTCGAGGCCGGCACCAACCTCAAGGCATGGCTGTTCACGATCCTGCGCAACCAGTTCTACACGGTCGCGCGCAAGCGGCGCCGGGAGGTGGAGGATGTGGACGATGCCGCGGCCGCGCGGATGATCGCCCTGCCGGATCAGGAGGAGGGGATCGCGCTGCGCGAGGTCTGGGGTCAGGTGGCGTGCCTGCCGCCGCTCCAGCGGGAGGCCCTGCTCCTCGTGGCGGTGCGGGGGCTGACCTACGAGGCCGCCGCCCAATTGATGCACTGCCAGGTCGGCACGGTGAAGAGCCGCGTCAGCCGCGCCCGGTCCGCGCTGGTCGAGGCCCTCGGCGGTCCCGAGGTCTATTTCGAGAACGCCCTGCGGTGAGAGAGCCGGGCGGGATGCGCCCGCCCGGCCTCATTCCGGGGTGCTCAGCGGCCGGTGCCGGTGTTCCGCGACGCGGCGGGATCGTGGCCCGGCGCGTAGCCCGAGGCCCCGGACGTCCCCTTCACGCTGCCGGTGCTCTGCATCTCGTGGCCGGGGGTGTAGCCGGAGGCGCCGGTGGTCCCCTTGACGCTGCCGCGCTCCTGCATCCGCTGGCCGGGCGGCTCGTTCTGCGGGTTCGTCGCGCGGGTCTGCGCCACGGCGGCGGTGCCGAGGAGCGCCAAGGCGGTCGCGACGGACAAGGCACGCTTCATGATGGTCTCCCTTCCGGTATCGGGGTGCCCGCGAGCGGGCAGGCCCTCACAACGGACGTCCGCGGGCGACCGTTCCGTTCTCCGGACATGGCAGATCCGGCCCGCGGCGCAGGATCGGGCCGGCGATCGCCGGGTTTGCGGTCTGGCTCGCGAGTTCCGGCCTGGACGCGGGATCTCCTCTCCCGCTCCGGCTTTCGGATTGGCATGTCGGGTCGTGAGCATCGCCTCGCCCCGCTCGTGGGGAGAGGAGACCGCCGCCTCATCCGGAAAGATTTGGAGAGGCGTTCGGTTGGGGCTCTTTCGGTTGGGGCTCTTTGGACTTCAAAGACCCTCGCGGACCGAGGCCATCGGCCCCGGTCGCGCCCCTGACGGGAAACGGGCTGCGCGGGCCTCAGGCGGCGCGGGCCGTCGGGTAGTGCCGCTCGGCGGGCAGGCTCAGGGCGACGGCGTCGGCGGCGAGCTGGGCGGTGGCGGCCGAGAGCGTCCAGCCGAGATGGCCGTGGCCGGTGTTGTAGAAGATGCCCGGCAGGCGACCCGGGCCGACGCGGGGCAGCATCCCCGGCAGCATCGGCCGCAGGCCGCTCCAGGCCACCACGCGGTCGGTCGCCACGCCCGGGAACTGCTCGCGGGTCCAGCGCACCAGCGGCTCGATGCGGTCGTGGCGGATGTCGCGGTTGAAGCCGTTGAACTCCGCGGTGCCGGCCACCCGGAAGCGGTCGCGGCCGAGCCGGCTCGTGACGATCTTGGTGGCGTCGTCGAGGATGCTGACGGTCGGAGCGGCGTCCTGGCTCTCGGGCGTCTGCAGGTGCACCGTGATCGAGTAGCCCTTCACCGGGTAGATGTTGACGCGGTCGCCGAGCGCGCTGGCGAGCGTGCGGCTCGCGCAGCCGGCGCAGATCACCACGCTGTCGACGGGCATCGATTCCGCGGCCGCCGCCGGGGCGCCGTCGACCCGCGCCGCCGGCTGCCAGCTGATCCGGTAGCCGCCCTCCGCCTGCGGGACGATCGCCGCGATGGCGGCGTCGTAGCGGAACGTGACGCCCTTGCGGGCGCAGGCCTCGGCGAGGCCGCGGGTGAACTTGTGGATGTCGCCGGTCGAGTCGGACGGGGTGAAGAAGCCGCCGTAATAGGCGCCCTGGAGCGTCGGCTCGATCTGCCGGATCTCCTCGGGCGTGATCGGGTCGCGCTCGAGGCCACCCTCGCGCAACAGCGCGTTGACCGTCATCGCCTTCTCGAACCCGGCCTTGTCCCGGTAGAAATGCAGGATGCCGCGCTTCTCGAGGTTGAAGTCGATCTTCTCGCGCTCCGCGATGGCGAACATGTGCTCGCGCGAGGCCAGCGCCAGCCGCACCGTCTCGATCGTGTTGGCCTTGTACCGGCCGATCTGGCCCACGAATTCCGCCATCCACGAATACTTGTGCCAGCTCGGCTTCGGGTTGACGAGCAGCGGCGCGTCACGCCGCATCATCCACTTCAAGCCCTGGACGATGGTGGAGAGCTTGTTCCAGACCTCGGCGTTGCTGACCGAGAGCTGCCCGCCATTGGCGAAGGAGGTTTCCATCGCGGCGTAGCGCTGGCGGTCGAAGACGGTGACGTCGTAGCCGCGCTCCGCCAGCGCATAGGCGGTCGTCACGCCGGTGATGCCGGCGCCGATCACAGCGATATGGGTCATCGATCTGGTCCTGTGAGCATGAGTTGGCAGAGAGCCGATTCCGGTCGGTCCCTGCGCCCCATCTGTCACGGTACCTGAGAGCTTGATTCGCCACGCGCGAGCGTGGGCGAACGTCCCCTTCGGTGGATGGCCTGTTTCAGCCACCTCTCTCCAGATCGTCCTGGCGACACGGTTCTTGGTGCCTGAGAGTTTCCGGGGCGGTTGCTCCGTCGGCGCCGAGGCGGCGGTGACGCCCCTCGATCTCTCCCGCATCGCGTGTTTGGACGCCGGAGATGTACCTTCGTGGGGGGTGGGCCGCAAGCGGTGCGGTGCTCAAAATCCTCTCACGACTGGGTCAAAAACCGGGCAGGTGCGCCCTTCTCTGACGCATGGGAAGCGCCGCGCCCTCACGCACCCACATCGAAGCGGTTCCGGGCCTCGCGGATCGCCGGATGGCTGCGCTCGGCCCAGGCGACCAGGGCGGCCACGGGCTCCAGCACGGACAGGCCGAGGGGGGCCAGCCGGTATTCCACGCTCGGCGGCTTGGTCGGGAAGACGTGGCGCGTCACGAACCCGTCCCGCTCCAGGTCGCGCAGGGTCTGGGTGAGCATGCGCTTGGAGATGTCGGGCACGCTGCGGGCGAGTTCGCTGAAGCGGCGCGGCGCGGCCGCGAGCGCGATCAGGATCAGCGTCGTCCACTTGTCGCCGATGTGGTCGAGCACGTCGCGGACCGGGCAGCGGGCCGGGTCGAGGGCGGCCTCGGTCCACGACGCGAAGGCCTGCGCGAGGGCGGTGCGGGCGCCCAGGTCGGTTCCCTCGACGTCACCCTGTCCCATGAAACTGCCTCCTTCCGCCGATGATCGGTCTCGCATAAGTACCACGTATCGGAAAGAGACCCACAGGGGAGCCATCGCATGGCCTCGTCGTCCCAGCCGCGCCTGTTCGTCACCGGCGCCAGCGGCCAGCTCGGCCGCCGCGTCATCGCCGCCCTGCGGCGCCGGGCGCCCGATGCGCACCTCGTCGCGGGCCTGCGCAGCCCCGAGGGCGAGGCGGGCGAGGCCCTACGCGCCGAGGGCGTCGAGGTGCGCCGGGCCGATTACGCGCGGCCGGAGACGCTGGCCGCGGCCTTCGCCGGCATCGACCGCCTGCTCCTGATCTCGTCGAGCGAGATCGGTCAGCGGGTGGCGCAGCACGCGAACGTCATCGCGGCGGCCAAGGCGGCGGGGATCGGCTTCCTCGCCTATACGAGCCTCCTGCACGCCGAGACCTCGCCGCTCGGGCTGGCGGGGGAGCATCGGGCGACGGAAGCGCTCCTGCGGGAATCCGGCCTGCCCTTCGCCGTGCTGCGCAACGGCTGGTACACGGAGAACTATGCCGCCTCGATCCCGGCGGCCCTCGCCCACGGCGTCCTCCTCGGCAGCGCCGGGGAGGGGCGCATCGCCTCGGCGGCCCGGGCCGATTACGCGGAGGCCGCCGCCGCCGTGCTGAGCGCCGGGACGGCTCTGGCGGGCATCCACGAACTCGCGGGCGACGAATCCTACACGCTGGCCGCGTTCGCCGCCGAGATCGCCCGGGCCTCGGGGCAGCCGGTGACCTACCGCGACCTGCCGGAGGCGGCCTTCCGCGCGGCCCTGGTCGAGGCGGGCCTGCCGGAGGCCTTCGCCTCCCTGCTTGCCGATTCCGATGCGGGAGCCGCGACGGGCGCGCTGTTCGACGATTCGCACAGCCTGAGCCGCCTGATCGGCCGGCCGACCACCCCGGCCGCGGTCACCATCGCGGCGGCCGTGCGGGGATAGAGCGCGTCCCGCCGAAGTGAATCCCGGTTCGGCGACGGGACGCGCGTCATAGCGGGAGCCGGGAGTTCAGGCGGCCGGCCGCGCGGCCTCCGCCACGCTCGCCGCGAAAAGCACCTGCGGCGGCCTCACGCCGTGGGTCAGCAGCACCCGCCGGATCGCCGGGCGGGCGCCCGCGAGGGTGACCGACGCCCCCTGCCGCTCGGCCTTGCGGACGAAGCCCGCGATGGTCGCGGCGGCGGTCGAGTCGAGGAGGGGCACTTCCGAGAGGTCGATGACGTAGGCCTTCGGCCGCTCGCCGAGCCGGTCGAGGGCGGCGCCCACCGCCCCGGCCGCCCCGAAGAAGAACGCCCCCGAGATCCGGTAGACGATCACGTCCGGGTCGCTGGCGAGGCGGGCATCGTAGGGCGCGCGCTCATCCGCTGCGTCGGCCGCGTCCTCGGCGACGAGCGGCCGGTGCTCCACGTCCACCGCCTGCGCCATGCGGTGCAGGAACAGCAGCGCCGCGAGCCCGAACCCGACCAGGATTCCCTCCGTCAGGTCGCGGAACACCACCAGCCCGAAGGTCGCGAGCAGCACCACCGCATCGCCCGGCGAGGCGCGCAGGAGCACCGCGAATTCGTGCTTCTCGGCCATGTTCCAGGCCACCACCACCAGCACCGCCGCGAGGGCCGGCAGGGGAATGAAGCTGGCGAGCGGGGCCGCGACCAGCATGAACAGGAGCAGGAAGACCGCGTGCAGCATGCCCGAGACCGGCCCGCGCGCGCCCGAGCGCACGTTGGTGGCGGTGCGCGCGATGGTGCCGGTGACGCAGATGCCCCCGAACAGGGCCGAGGCGATGTTGGCGACGCCCTGCGCCACCAGCTCGCAGTTGGAGCGGTGCCGGCGCCCACTCATCGCATCGGCCACCACCGCCGAGAGCAGGCTCTCGATCCCGCCGAGCAGGGCGAAGGCGAGCGCGGCGGGCAGCACCTCCGTCACGGTCGCGAGCGAGAAGGCGGGCAGGTGCGGTGCCGGCAGCGATTGCGGGATGCCGCCGAAGCGGCTGCCGATCGTCTCCACCGGCAGGTGCAGGGCCCAGGCGAGGAGCGAGGCCGCCGCCACGGCGATGAGGAAGGCCGGCCAGTGCGGCCGGAATCGGCGCAGGGCCAGGATCGACCCGATCGCCAGGGCGGCGACGAGGAGGGCGGCGCCGTTGAGGCTCGGCAGGGCGGCGGCCAGCGCCTCGACCTTCGGGACGATCGGCCCCGGCTCCTTGCCGGCCAGCGTCAGGCCGAGCAGATCCTTGATCTGGCTGGCGAAGATGATCACGGCAATGCCCGCCGTGAATCCGACCGTGACGGGGTAGGGGATGTACTTGATGAAGGTGCCGAGCCGCAGGAAGCCGATGGCGAGCAGCATCACCCCCGACAGGAGGGTGGCGAGCAGCAGCCCGTCGACCCCGTGCCGCTCGACGGTGGCGGCGACGAGCACGATGAAGGCGCCGGCCGGGCCGCCGATCTGGAAGCGGCTGCCGCCCAGGGCCGAGACCACGAAACCGCCCACGATGGCCGCGTAGAGGCCGCGATCCGGCGTGACCCCCGAGGCGATGGCGATCGCCATCGAGAGGGGCAGCGCCACGATGGCGACGGTCAGGCCCGCCACCGCATCGGCCTTGAGGTCGGCGAGGCGGTAGCGCTCGCGCAGGATGGTGACGAGCTTAGGGGTATAGAGATCCGCGAAGCCGGGCGCGCGCCGCTCTGCGATCATGGCTGGTCTTCCAGGGTTGGGCGCCGCTCTTCACCGCGGCGGCCCGGGCGGGTTGGGGCTGACGAGCCGCACGCCGCGGCCGCCCTCCCGGCTGATCGCGTTGTCGCCGATGAGTTCGACCCCGGCCCGGTTGAGCGCCTCGATCACCTTGGTGAGGGTGTCGACGACGCCGCGCACGTTGCCCTCGCTCGCCTCCATCCGCTGGATCGTGGGCAGCGACACGCCCGACATCTCGGCGAGCTGGCGCTGGTCGATGCCGAGCAGCGCCCGAGCGGCGCGCATCTGTGCGGCGGTGATCATCTCGGTTCCTTCGCGGGTGACAGCCGTATCATGCATCACGAGTGATGTATATAACATCATTCCTGCATCTCGGGACGTGAATTGCGGGCACGCGCCGCGTCGCGCTGCAACTCGTCGGGCAGGAGCCGCGCGGCCTGCTGGCGGGCGACGAGGGCCGCGATGCCGACCGGCCGGTCGGCCCAGGCATCGACGCCGACGTCGCAGGAGCGGCGCGTGTCCGGGATGGTGCCGTGGGTGTGCCCGTAGAGATGGCGCGTGCCCCGCCACAGGCCGGGCCAGGCCCGGTGGGCGTAATGTGCGAGGAAGAAGCGGCACTCGGCCCCGGTCTCGTCGGGGAGGCGCAGGCGGGCGCTCTCGGCGGGCGGTTCGGCCCAGGGCAGCGAGAGCACCCGGTTGGTGTCGTGGTTGCCGCGGATCAGCCGCTTGGTGCCGTTGAGCCGGGCGAAGATGGCGCGGCAGCGCTCGCGGCTCGCCCCGGCGGCGAAGTCGCCGAGATGCCAGATCTCGTCCGCGGGCGAGACGGCCTCGTTCCAGAGGCGGATCAGCGTCTCGTCGTGCTCCTCCAGGGAGGCGAAGCGGGGGCGCAGGCGCAGGATGCGCGCGTCGCCGAAATGCGTGTCGGCGGTGAAGAAGGTGGCCATGCGGATCCGGAGCGGGGACGGACCCTTGCGCAGATAGGGGAGCGCGCCGTCACGCCCGCTCCGGCGGCGCGCCGCCGGGGCGTTCCTCCTCGGGCGTGTAGTCGATCGCCGCGAAGCTGCCGCCCTGGAACCGGCGCGCCACCGGGTCGCGCGGGTCGGCGCCCGCCAGGATCGCGTCCGCGAAGGCATCCGCCGATTGCCGCGGCCGGTAGCCGATCGCGGCGGCGCTGCTCGTGTCCCAGTAGCAGCGGCTGTTGTCCGACACGCCCCAGACCGCCCGGTAGCCCCGCAGGGGCGCGGTGGCCGCGCAGAGCACCAAGTCGGCGAGGTCGTCGTGGCCGATCCAGGTCGCGAGGTGGCGCGGCTCGGTGGGGCGGGGCAGGGCGCTGCCGATGCGCAGGGCCACGCCCTCGATGCCGTGCTTGTCCCAGTACATCCGGCCCATCGCCTCGCCCCAGGCCTTGCTGAGGCCGTAGAACCCGTCCGGCCGGAAGGGCGCGTCCTCCCCGAGCCGCTCCGTCACCGGGTACATCCCGAAGGCGTGGTTGGAACTCGCGAACACCACCCGGCGCAGGCCGTGGCGGCGGGCGCCCTCGTAGACCGCGTGGAGCGCCGCGAGGTTGTTCTCGGCCACCTCCGGGAGCGGCCGCTCGACGCTGGTGCCCGCCATGTGCACCAGCACCTCGGTGCCGGCGAGCAGGCGGTCGACGGTGTCCGGGTCGCGCAGGTCGCCGGGCACCACCGTCTCGGCCTCGGAGAGGGGCGCGAGGACCGCGAAGCCCGCGCCCGAGCGCAGGACGTGGCCCGCCGCGAGGAGGCGCGGCCGCAGCACGCCCCCGATCTGCCCGCCCGCTCCCGAGAGCGCGATTCCGGCCATGGTCTTCCTCCGCGCCTGCTCCAGCACCCTTGCCTTGCCCTTGCCCCTGCGCCCTCCGCCAGCGACGATCAAGGTCCAACGAGACGAATGGCGAGGAGACCTGCCCCGTGTGGACGCCGAGCGCATCCTATCCCGATCCCGCCATCGAGATCCTCGATCCGGCCTTCGCCCGCTACCGGGTGTTCAACGCCGCCGTCGAGCGGCTCGCCACGGGCTGCCGCTGGTCGGAAGGGCCGGTCTGGTTCGGGGACGGGCGCTATCTCCTGTGGAGCGACATCCCGAACGCCCGCATCCTGCGCTGGGACGAGGAGACCGGCGCGGTGAGCGTCTTCCGCCAACCCTCGCACAACGCCAACGGCAACACCCGCGACCGGCAGGGCCGGCTCGTCACCTGCGAGCATGGCGGGCGGCGCGTCACGCGCACGGAATACGACGGATCGATCACCGTGCTGGCCGACCGGTTCGCGGGCCAACGCCTGAACTCCCCCAACGACGTGGTGGTGGCCTCGGACGGAGCGGTGTGGTTCACCGATCCGCCCTTCGGCATCGGCGGCTTCTACGAGGGCGAGCGGGCCGCGCCCGAACTGCCCCAGAACCTCTACCGGATCGACGGCGCGACGGGCGAGCTGGAGGCGGTGGCGACGGATCTCGCGGGGCCGAACGGCCTCTGCTTCTCCCCCGACGAGCGCATCCTCTACCTCGTGGAATCGCGGGCGGAGCCGACCCGGCGGATCCTCGCCTTCGACGTGGCGGAGGGGCGCCGGCTCGGCAACCGGCGGGTGCATATCGATGCGGGCCCGGGCGCGCCGGACGGCCTGCGCTGCGACGTCGACGGCAATCTCTGGTGCGGCTGGGGCATGGACGCGGATCTCGACGGCGTGATGGTGTTCGCCCCCGACGGCCGCCCGATCGGCCGCATCCGCCTGCCGGAGCGTTGCGCCAACCTCTGCTTCGGCGGGCGTCACCGCAACCGCCTGTTCATGGCGGCGAGCCAGTCGCTCTATGCCCTCTACGTCGACACGCAGGGCTGCCCGGGCGGCTGAGCGGGAATGCCTTCGGCATCATCGTCGCCGCCGAGCCGGTGACCGCCTCGGCGAACGAAGCCCGGCCCCGGCCGGAGGGCGAAGTCGCACGCCGTCCCCCCCGGCACGGAACCGGGCCCCATGCGATTCCAGGTCGGAGCGGGCATCACTCGCGGCCGGCCCGGTAACGACACGGCGGCATCGTGTCGGCACCCTCGTTGCCGGCCGTGTCGCAATGGCATGTCTATATCCGCTCTATATCAGATTCTGCACGCAAGCCGGGGATCAGGAAAACGAACGGCAACTATAGGTCGATTTGACGCGAAAATCATTCGTCAGAGCTGTGATTATTGCAAGAGACGCGAGTTCGATCGATTGACGGGACAGCAGGACCGCGAGAAGGGTTGCGTGATGGTGCGGTAGGGTAGTCCCATGCGTGCAACGAGCGACGAGAACGTGACCAATCTGACGGAACTCGCGAGCGACATCGTCGCCGCTTACGTATCCAACAATCGCGTCGCGAGTGCGGAACTGCCCGCTGTCCTGCGGACCGTGTACGAGACGCTGAGCGTCCTGACCGCGCCGCCGCCGCCGGCGCCGGAGAAGCCGGTTCCGCCGATTCCGATCCGGAAGACGGTGTCGCCGGATGCGATCATCTCGCTGGAGGACGGCAAGCCCTACAAGTCGCTCAAGCGGCACCTGTCGGGCCGGGGCCTGACGCCGGAGCAGTACCGCGAGAAGTGGGGCCTGCCGCCGGATTACCCGATGGTGGCGGCGACTTACGCGGCCCAGCGCTCCGAACTCGCCAAGAGCCTCGGCCTCGGCCAGATGCGGCGCGACCACGCGGCGCAGCAGCGGGCCGCCGCGGAAGCGGCGGCGCCCGCTGGCCGCCGCGGCCGCCCCCGCAAGGAGCCGGCGGCCTGATCGGGCTCCGGATCGTCCGCGACGCCGGCGACGACGCGCGCCCGGTCAGGCCGTGACGAGGCGCGGCGTCTCGGGCAGGTCGAACAGCAGGCAGGTGGTGCTCGCCGTCGCGCAGAGGCGGCCCTCCGCGTCGGTCACGCGGCCCTCGGCCACCGCCTGCTGGCGTCCGGCATGCACCACCTCGCCGACGGCCGTGACCACGCCCGACGCCTCCGTGACCGCCCGCAGGTAGTTCACCTTGATCTCGAGGGTTGTGTAGCCGCGCCCCTCCGGCAGCACGGAATGCACGGCGCAGCCCATCACGCTGTCGAGGAGCGTGGCGAGCGCCCCGCCATGCACGGTGCCGATCGGGTTGTAGAGGTGCTCGCCCGCGCCCATCCGCATGATCACCTGACCGGATTCGGCCGAGACCATCTCCATGCCGAGCAGGCTGACGATCGGGGGCTTGGGCACGTCGTCCGTCATCAGTGCCCGCAGGAAGTCGAGGCCCGTGCGGCCGCGTGCGGAGCGTGCGGTGATCCGCGGATCGCTCCACTCGACGACGCGCCGCCGCGGAGCGGCTTCCTCGGTCGGGCGGGGCTCGCTCGTCATCACTCTCGTCCTCCCGGCGGGAGACCGCTCGTCCGCGTGCTCGGCGGCGGCTCCGGATCCGCGGGACGCGACGCTAATCGACACGCCGCACGCGGACAATGGGATGGTTCACTCGCGGGCGGCCGCTGAAGCGATGGCCCCTTGGTTCGCACGCTTCCTGTGCTGCTCCCTCGGGCCGGTTGACCGGTCCGCCCGGGAACCGCCAGATGCGCGGCGGATGCCGGAGCGGCCCGCGATGCCCTTCAACGCGCTCACCTTCCTGCTGCTGTTCGGGCCGCTCGCCCTCGGGCTGCACGCCCTCTGCGTGGCGCGGCGCCCGGTCTGGCGGGTGCCGCTCCTCGCCGGCCTCTCGCTCGCCTACTACGCGTGGTGGGACTGGCGCGCCCTGCCGCTGCTCCTCGCCTCGATCGGCGCGAACTGGTGGGTGGGGGAGGCCTACCGGCACTCGGGGCGCGGCACGCTGATCGCGCTCATGCTCGCGCTCGATCTCGGGCTCCTCGGGCTGTTCAAGTATCTGGGCTTCTTCGCCGGGCTGATCGATGCCGCGACCGGGGCCGGATTCTCGGCGCCCGACCTCGTCCTGCCGCTCGGCATCTCGTTCTTCACCTTCCAGCACATCGCCTATCTGGTCGATCTCCGGCGCGGGACGGCGCCGCCGATGACGCTCACCGACTATGCCCTCTACGTCGCCTTCTTCCCGCGGGTGATCGCCGGGCCGCTGGTGCGGGCGGCCGAGATCCAGCCGCAATGGCAGGCGCATCCGCCCTGGGCCGATCTCGCCGCGCGCGGGCTCCTGCTGTTCGCGGCGGGGCTGGCCAAGAAGGTGGTGCTCGGCGACGGGCTCGCCGCCGCCATCGATCCGCTCTGGGCCGGGGCCGGAGCCGGACTCGCGCCCGAGGCGGCCGCGCAGGCCGTGCTCGGCTACGCCTTCCAGCTCTATTTCGACTTCTCGGGCTACACCGACATGGCGCTCGGCCTCGCCCTGATGCTCGGCATCCGGCTGCCGGAAAACTTCCGCGCGCCCTACCGGGCGGTGTCGATCCAGGATTTCTGGCGGCGCTGGCACATCACCCTGTCGGTCTTCCTGCGCGACTATCTCTACATCCCCTTCGGCGGGAGCCGGCACGGGCTGGCGCGCCAGCTCGGGGCGCTCCTCGCCACCATGACGCTGGGCGGCCTCTGGCACGGGGCGGGGCTCACCTTCGTGGCCTGGGGGGCGGCGCACGGGATCGCCCTCGGCCTCCACGTGCTGTGGCGGCGCGCCGGCCTCGCCCTGCCGCCGCTGGCCGGCTGGGTCGCCACCTTCGCCTTCGTGGTCCTCGCCTGGGTGCCGTTCCGGGCGCCGGATTTCGCGACGGCGCTCGCGGTCTATCGCGGCCTCCTCGGCCTCGGCGGCGGGACGGCCGGCGCGGCACCGGACTTCTGGCCCCTCGCGGCGCTCGCCGGCGCGCTCGCCCTGGCCGGGCCGACGGCCCACGACCTCACGGCGCGGCTGCGGCTCTCGGGCCCGCTCGCCGCGGCCACCGCCCTCCTGCTCGCCGCGCTCCTGCTCCAAGTCGGCAACGACGCCAACCAGGCCTTCATCTATGCGCAGTTCTGAGCCGGCCCGGCGCTTCCTCGCCCTGGCGGGGCTGACCGTCGCGGGGCTCCTCGCCCTCGTCGCCGCGCGGGTGGTGTGGTTCGATGCCTACTGGGTCTTCCGGGAGGATCCACCCTGGCGCGCGGCGACGGGCGGGGCGAGCCGCCTCCTCGACCGCCAGACCCGGCGCGCCAAGGTGCTCCAGGCCCTCACCCGGCCCTACGCCACCGCGCTGATCGGCAGCTCGACGGTCTATCACGGGCTCGATCCGCGCGACGTCGAGGATGCGCCCGGCCCGATCTTCAATGCCGGCATCTCGGCGATCATCGCCGAGGAACTGCCGCTCGTGGCGAGCGTGGTGGCCTCGCGCCGCGGCGTCGCCCGGGTGGTGATCGGGCTCGACTACTACATGTTCTCGCGGCCGAGCGTGCCGGTGCATCTCGATCCCGCCCTCGCGAGCGCGACCGGGCGGCTGACCACCCTGATGGGCAGCGTGCTCGGCCGCTACGCCCTGATGGACAGCCGCCTCGACGCCGTGGCGGGCGCGGAGGATCCGGGCCACTGGACCCGGGACGGGTTCCGGGTCACGCCGCCGCTGCCCCCCGCCCTGACGCGCGAGAACGACGCCGCGCGCCGCCGCAGCACCGCCCCGTTCCGGCCCGAGACCCTGGAGAGCCTCGACCGCGTCCTCGACCGGCTCGCGGGCCGGCGCATCGACGCCTACCTGTCGCCGGTGAACGACGCCCAGCGCCGGGTTCTCGCCGATCTCGGGCTGCGCGAGGATTTCGAGCGCTGGCGGGCGGCGGTGATCGCGGTCGGCGCCCGGCACGGGGTGAGCGTCCGCGACCTGACCGAACTCGGCGCCCGCTATCCGTTCGATCCCGAGGCCGGATCGACGCCGTTCTGGCTCGACAACCTGCATTACACGCCGCTGATCGGGCGCCTCGTGCTCGAGAGCTTGGGATTGCGCCGGCCGGGGGCACCGTGACCGATCCGCTCGGCCTCGCGCCGCCCGCCAAGCCCTCGGGGCTGCGCCGGCACGCCCGGCTCGCCGCGAGCCTGCCGCCGGCCGCGGATCTCGTCCTCCTCGGGGATTCCCTCGCGGCCGGCTGGCCCGCGGCGCGGCTCCCCGCGGCGAGCTTCAATTTCGGCCTGCCGGGCGACCGCATCGAGACCACGCGCTGGCGCCTGCGCCGCGTCGATCTCGCAGCCCTGCATCCGCGGGCGGCCCTGCTGTGGGTCGGCACCAACAATCTCGGCGACGGCGATCCGGTGGCGGCGATCCTCGCGGGGCTCGCGGCGCTCGCGGAGGAACTGCACGGCCTCTGGCCGGGCGCCACGCTGGTGATGGCGACGCTGCCCTGGCGCGCGCCGCTCCCCGGGCGCCCGGTCGCCGACCGAAACGCGGTCAATCACGGCATTGCCGGGCTCGCCCGCGAGGGCCGTCTCCTCGATGCGGCCGGGCTGCTCGGCGGGGAGGCGGGAGCGGCCCGTGCCCTGCTGGCGGACCGCCTGCACGTCTCGGAGGCGGGCTATGCCCGGCTCGGCTCGGCCCTCGCCGGGCTGCTGGGGGACGGGGCGCGCGGCCCGGCGCAGCCGCCGGCAAGCGGGTGATCCGGACGTCGCGCCGGGTGCTGTTTCGGGCCGAGCGCGGCCGCACCGTCCTGCACCGGACGCCGTCGCCCCGATCGCGGGCACCGCGCCCGCGGGGGCGCAGGAGCCCCATCGGCAGCGGTGTCGATGCCGGATCGCGGCGGCCATGCCGGCAGGGGGGGTGATACGGTTTCCGGAAGATCACTTTCGGAAACCGTATCACGAGCCCGCGCGGCGCCTGAGCGAGGCCGGTTTCCGCATCGCGAAGCGATCATCCGGAAACCGTATGAGACGCGAAGCCCCCTGGCTTCACGGGCTCGGCGCGCCGCCGGGCGCACTGTCCGCGGCCACCGCCAGAAGAACAATCGATCTATATCGATCGGACTAAATCACTAGATCGATCGATATGGTCGCCGCGGTTTCGATCGCCCAAGCATTGACGTCGAGATATTCACCGAGCAAACAATCAACGAGCAAGCGGGGTCTCAGAAATGAATACGAGAAGCGACGCTCCTTCGCGATCCTGCGACGGATCCCTGATCGATCTGACCACCGGCATCGTATCGGCTTACGTGAAAAGCAACGCATTGCCGGTGGCGGACCTGCCGGATCTCGTGCGGAACGTGCATGCCGCGCTGGAGCGGCTCACCGTGCCGCCGCCCGCCGAGGCTGCCCTTCCCGTGCCGCCGGTCGCGATCCGCAAGACGGTGACGCCGGACGCCATCATCAGCCTGGAGGACGGCAAGCCCTACAAGTCGCTCAAGCGGCACCTCACCGCCCGCGGGCTCATCCCGGAGCAGTACCGCGAGAAGTGGGGGCTGCCCGCGACCTATCCGATGGTGGCCGAGACCTACGCGCAGCGGCGCTCCGACCTCGCCCGGACGCTCGGCCTCGGCCAGTTCCGGAGCCAGCGGGCGGCGGAGCGGCGGGCCGCGCGGGAAGCCGCCGGGGGCGACCACGCCCCGGCCCTCGCGGCGGAATAAGGTCAGATCGTCGCCCGGCGGGATCCCCGAGCCGGCGGAGGCGTTTCCACGCTCCCTCTCGCTTTCGGAGGTCTCGCCTGGTGTCGTCTCCGCTGCTCCCGCTGATCGTCACCGCCGTCTTCGCGGCCGGCCTGTTCGTCATCACCCGGCTGGAGCGATGGGCCAACCTCGTCGGCGGCGTTCTCGGCGTCACCGCCGTCGGCCTGTTCTGCGTGCTGCTCATGGCGGTCACGCCGCCGACGCCCGCGGGCGACGGCCGGGCGAGGACGCGGGCGCCAGGCAGCACGGCGCCAGCAGGCACGGCGCAAGGGAACACCGCACAGGCGAGCACGATGCCGGCATCCGAGATCGCCTGGATCGCGAGGCCGTAACCGGCGGGCGCCGAACCTTCGCCACGAAGAGAGCCGACGAGTGCCGGCCAAGCAGTTCGGAGCCGGGCGATGAAACACGCTCTCCTGGCAGGAGCCACCGCGCTCCTGGCAAGCCTATCGCTTCCCGCCGCCGCGAAGGATCCGCCGCGGCCGGCGGTCACCAAGCCATCCCCCGAGCCGGCCCGGCCGGCCGCCGCCGAGGAAGCGATGCCGGGCGTCGATCCCGCCGTGCTCGCGCAATGCCGGACCGAGGCGGACGGCAAGCGGCTGAGGGGCGAGGACCGCGCCACCTTCCTGAAATCCTGCACCGAGCCGGAGGATTGATACGGTTTCCGGACGATCACTTTCGGAAACCGTATCACGAGCCCGCGCGGCGCCTGAGCGAGGCCGGTTTCCGCATCGCGAAGCGATCATCCGGAAACCGTATGAGGCGCGGCGCGGAGCACGGCTCTGCGCCCGCTGGAGCGGAGCCCGATTCCGTCATTCCGAACGGACCGACCGGATCGGGGCCATGGCGCGCTCAGGCGGCGCGCGCGATCAGCCGCCGCACAAGGGCGCGAGCCCGGCCAGCCACCGCCACGGCGGTCTGCCACGCGCGCGTGGCGCGGGCGTAAGCCAGCAGCGCCTCGCGGATCCGGACGGAGAAGCCGATCGCGACGGCGAGCCACCGGATAGTGAGGAGCTTGTCGCGCCCGGCGTGATAGATGCGCTCCACCAGCACGAAGCTCACCAGATAGGCGCCGCCGAGAAGCGCCAGCCCGCGCCACAGATGCCCCTCGGCCATCCAGATCACGCCGAGGACCTTCAGGGGCTCGACGCCGAGGAAGGGCACGGCGAGGAGGGCCAGGATCGCGAAGCGCGGCAGGCGGGCGATTCCCGCTTCCAGGCGCCGCACCAGGGCGAGCCGCGAGAGCGCCTCGTAGAGAGGGCGGTAGAGCGGGCGCGCCAGTTCCGCGCCGATGACGAAGGCGGCGACCGTGATGTCGGCGAGGCCGAGGAGAAGACGCAGGGGCAACGATCGAGGCTGAGGCATGGCCGTTCCGGGATGGGGGAAGCCCGTCAGGGCGGTGATGGCACGGCGCGGGATGCGCCGCGGTGCCAGGAGTCACCGCCAAGACTCGCGCGGGCAAGAATCGCCCGAGCAGGACTCACCCGGGAGTGTGGCGGCGCGGAGACCGCGACGGGCCCGGCTGAGGATCAGGCCGGTGCGGCCAGCGGGCGGGCGGCCCGGCGCAGCCCCTGCGGCGGCTGGCCGAAGGCCCGCAGGAAGGCCCGGCGCATCCGCTCCGGGTCGGAGAAGCCCGTCTCCCGCGCCACGATCTCGACGGGGTGGCGGGTCTGCTCCAGCATCAGCCGCGCCGCCTCCACGCGCAGCTGCTCCACCGCCCTGGCGGGGGATTGGCCGGTCTCGGCGCGGAAGGCGCGGCTGAACTGGCGCGGGCTCAGCGCCGCCGCCGCGGCGAGTTCCTCCACCGACAGGGGGCGCCGCAGGTTCTGGCGGGCGAAGCTCAGGGCCGCCTGGATGCGGTCCGACTTGGGGGCGAGTTCGAGCAGCTCGGAATGCTGGGTCTGGCCGCCCGCCCGGCGGTGATACATCACCAGCTTGCGCGCCACCGACCGCGCGACTTCTCCGCCCAGATCCTTCTCCACCATCGCCAGCGCGAGGTCGACGCCCGCCGTCATCCCGGCCGAGGTCCAGACCGGGCCGTCGACGATGAAGATGCGGTCCTCCTCCACCTGCACCCGCGGGAAGCGGCCCTGGAGGGCGCGCGCGACGGCCCAGTGCGTCGTCGCCCGCCGCCCGTCGAGCTGGCCGGCCTCGGCGAGGACGAAGGCGCCCGTGCAGATCGCCCCGAGCCGGCGCACCGCGGGCAGGCGGGTCGCGACCCAGGCCGTCAGCCCCGCGCTCGGCTGCGGCACGTCGATCCCGCCCCCGACCAGCACCGTGTCGAAGCTCTCCCCGGCCATCGGCCGGCTGCTCACCTCCGGGCCGGTCGAACTCGGCACCGCGCCGCCCCGCTCGGACACGGTCGCGAGGTCGTACACGGCCCTGCCGGTGCAGACATTGGCGAACTCGAACACCGAGCCGGCGGCCAGGCTCATCATCTGGAAGCCCGGGAAGATCACGAATCCGATCCGCATCGCGCCCTCTCGTCGCCCGTCCCGAAACGAGGGATATACGACATATGAGCCATGAACCAGGGAGCGTAACCCTCTCCGCACCGGCAGCCCGCCGACCCGCCCCGCGGAGCAGTCCCATGACCCTGTCCCCCCACGGCACCGCCCTCGTCACCGGCGCCTCCTCCGGCATCGGCGCGGTCTATGCCGACCGCCTCGCCGCCCGCGGCCACGACCTGATCCTGGTCGCCCGCAGCCGCGGCAAGCTCACCGACCTCGCCGCCGGCATCGCCGATCGCACCGGGCGCTCGGTCGAGATCGTCGCGGCCGACCTCGCCGACGCGGCCGACCTCCGCGCCGTGGAGCGGCTGCTCGCGGAGGATGCGAGTATCGCGATGCTGGTCAACAATGCCGGCGTCGGCGCCACCGCGCCGCTGCTCGCCGCCGATGTCGACGCCATGGAGGCGATGATCGACCTCGACGTCACGGCGCTGATGCGCCTGACCTACGCGGCGGCGCCCGCCTTCGCCGCGCGCGGCCGCGGGACTATCGTCAACATCGCCTCGATCGCGGCGATCGGGCCGGAGATCCTCAACGGCGTCTACGGCGGCGCCAAGGCCTTCGTGCTCGCCTTCAGCCAGTCGCTGCATCACGAGCTGGCCGGGAAGGGCGTGCGGGTGCAGGCCGTGCTGCCCGGCGCCACCGCGACCGATTTCTGGGGCATCGCCGGAACCCCGGTCGAGCACCTGCCGGGCGAGATCGTGATGCGCGCCACCGACATGGTGGATGCGGCGCTCGCCGGCCTCGACGCGGGCGAGGTCGTCACCATCCCGGCCCTGCCCGACGCCGCCCAGTGGCAGGCCTACGAGGCCGCCCGACAAGCGATGCTGCCCAACCTCTCCCGTGCCGAGCCGGCCGCGCGCTACCGCCGGACCGCCTGACCGCGGACCGCACGGTCCGCCATACAAACCTTCGTATGGGCACCCGAAGACAAAGTATGATCTTGCAAAAACCGGATCATACTATCGAACGGCGCCTCATGTCATAGTCTTCGTTCGTCATCAGGCGGCATCAGACGGCACGATTGGAGAGCATCCGATGTTCCAGGTCACGATCAACGGCCACGACCATCGCGTCGACGTCGAGCCCGACACGCCGCTGCTGTGGGTGCTGCGCGACACGCTCGGCCTGACCGGCACCAAGTACGGCTGCGGGATCGCCCAGTGCGGCGCCTGCACGGTCCTCCTCGACGGTCAGGCGACGCGCTCCTGCCAGGTGCCGATCGACAGCGTCGGGACGGCCAAGGTCGAGACCATCGAGGCGGTGGAGCAGGATCCGGTCGGCCGCAAGGTCGTGGAAGCCTGGGTCTCGGGGCAGGTGCCGCAATGCGGCTACTGCCAGTCCGGGCAGGTCATGGCGGCGACCGCCCTCCTCAAGGAGACGCCCAAGCCCACCGACGCGGACATCGCCGCCGCGATGACCAACCTGTGCCGCTGCGGCACCTACAACGCCATCGCCGCTGCCGTGCGGCAGGCGGCGGCCTGAGGGAGACGGGCATGATGGACCATCTGCGCTCCGACCTCGCCTCTCCGGCCGCCCCGATCCCGGCCGTGGCGCCCGCGGGCGTCACCAACCTCTCGCGGCGGCGCTTCCTCGGCACCGCCGCCGGCGCCCTGGTGCTCGGCGTGGCGCTGCCGATCCGCGGCCCGCGCGCCGAGGCGCAGGGACCCGCCGAGGGAGCGGGCGCCGTGGCGCCCAAGCCCGGCACCCGGGTGCCGGCCTTCCTGGAGATCCGCCGCGACGGCACCGTGCGGCTGCTCAGCCCCTTCGTCGAGGGCGGCCAGGGCATCGCCACCGGCATGGCGCAGATCGTCGGCGAGGAACTCGACGTGAACCCGGCCCGCTTCGTGGTCGAATGCGCGCCGCCGGGCCCCGATTACGCCGTGGTGAACGGCCTGCGCATGACCGGGGGCAGCTTCTCCACCCGCTCCAGCTACGCGGTGATGCGCCAGCTCGGCGCCACCGCCCGCGACATGCTGATCCGCGCCGCCGCCGCACGCCTCAAGGTGCGCGAGGCCGAGCTGACCACGCGCGACGGAAGCGTGGCGCACGCCGCTTCCGGCCGCACGATTCCCTACGGCGACCTCGCGGCCGACGCCCTGGCGCTCAAGCCCAACGAGAGCGCGGCGCTGCGCGATCCGAAGACCTTCCGCTACATCCGCCAGCCCGTGGCGCGGCTCGACGTGCGCGACAAGTCGACCGGGCGGGTCGTCTACGCCATCGACCAGAAGGTCGAGGGCATGCTCTACGCCGCCGTGCAGCATGCGCCGCATTTCGGGACGGAGCCGGAGGGCCTCGAGAACGAGGCGGCGGTGCGGGCGATGCCGGGCGTGCATTCCGTCCATCGCCTGCCCGGCGCCGTCGCGGTGGCGGCCGACAGCTGGTGGCGCGCCCGCAAGGCGGTGGAGGCGCTGAGCGTCCGCTGGAGCGCGCCCAAGCCCCGCGGCCTCGACACGGTGGCGGCCGATTTCTCGTCGGAGGGCATGCTCGCCGCCCTCAAGGCCGAGATGGCCGAGGCCCATGGGGGGGAGGCCCATGGAGGGGAGGCCCATGTGGCGGAGGCGGAGGGCGACCCGGCCGGGGCCTTCGCGCAGGCGGCCCGGGTGATTGAGGCGGAGTATCACGCCCCCTATCTCGCCCATGCGCAGCTGGAGCCGCCCTCCGCCATCGCCCGCTTCAACCCGGACGGCACCCTCGACGTCTGGACCCCGAACCAGATGCCGGAGCTGTTCCAGGCGCTCTCCGCGCAGGCCGCCGGACTGACGCCCGACCGCGTGCGGATCCACTCGCCGATGCTCGGCGGCTTCTTCGGCCGCCACTTCGCCTACGGACCCGGCAACCCCTATCCGCAGGCGATCCGCCTCGCCAAGGCGACCGGCCGGCCCGTCAAGGTGCTGTGGTCGCGCGAGGAGGAGTTCCTCAACGACGCCCTGCGTCCGCTCTCCGCCAGCCGCTTCCGCGCCGCCCTCGACGCGAACGGGCAGCCGACCGCGATCACCGTGCGCACCGTGGGCGAGGGCCCCATCGGCCGCTGGTTCGGTGCGCTGTTCAAGAGCCCGGTCGATTCCTCGGCGGTCGAGGGCATCATCGCCAAGCCCTACGCGATCCCGAACCGGCGCATGACCTTCACCAAGCTCGCGCATCCGGTGAACATCGCCTTCTGGCGCTCGGTCGGCCACTCGATGAACGACTTCTTCTACGAGGGCTTCCTCGACGAGATCGCGCAGGCGGGCGGCCACGACCCCTTCGCCCTGCGGATGGCCCTGCTGAAGGACCAGCCGCGCCATCGCCGGCTCTTGGAGGCGGTGGCCGATCTCGCGGGGGGCTGGAAGCCGGGACCCTACGCGGCGGAAGGGGGCCGGCGCGCCCGCGGCGTCGCCATGGCCTCGCCCTTCGGCTCGGAGACCGCGACCATCGCGGAGGTCTCGGTCGCGGAGGGCGAGGCGCGGGTCCACAATCTCTGGATCGCCTTCGATCCGGGCAGCGTGGTTAACCCGGCCATCGTCAAGGCGCAGGTGGAATCGGCTGCCGCCCTCGGCCTGTCCTCCGCCCTGTTCGAGCAGGTGGTCTACCAGGACGGCGTCCGGCAGGCGCGCAACTTCGACGCCTATCCGATCCTGCGCCGCGAGCACATGCCGGCGGTTCACGTGCGGATCGTCGAGAGCGGGGCGCCGATGGGCGGGGTGGGCGAGCCCGGCCTGCCCGGCGTGCCCCCGGCCGTGGCGAACGCCGTCGCGGCCCTCACCGGCCAGCGCGTGCGGGCCCTGCCGATCGCCAACACCAAGCTGTCCGGCGCCTGAGCGAAGCCGATTTCCGATCGGAACGGAGCCCGTCATGACCTCATCCCCGCACGGCACCGCCCTCGTCACGGGTGCCTCCTCCGGCATCGGCGCCGCCTACGCGGCCGCGCTCGCCCGCCGGGGGCACGACCTGATCCTGGTGGCGCGCGACCGCGCGCGCCTCGCGGATGCGGCGGCCCGGCTCTCGGGCGAGACCGGCATCCGCGTCGAGATCCTCCCGGCGGACCTCACCCTGGGGGCGGATCGCGACGCCGTGAGCCGGCGGCTCGCCGCGGACGCGGCCATCCGGCTCCTCGTCAACGCGGCGGGGCTCGGCCCGTCCGGCCCGGCACTCGGCGGCGCGCCGGAGCGCTACGACGCCATGGTCGCCCTCAACGTCGTGGCGCTCCAGCACCTCACCCTTGCGGCGGCCGAGGCCTTCGCGGCGCGGGGCGGCGGCACGATCGTGAATCTCGGCTCGGTGGTGGCGCTGGTGCCCGAGCGCTTCAACGCGCCCTACGTGGCGACCAAGGCCTACGTCCTGGCGCTCACGCAGGCCCTGGCGAGCGAGGTCGGCGGCAAGGGCGTGCGGTTCCAGGCGGTGCTGCCCGGCATCACCCGGACGGAGATCTTCGAGCGCGCGGGCGCCGACCTGTCGGGGATCCCCGCGGCGATGATCATGGAGGCGGACGACCTCGTGCGGGCGGCCCTGGCGGGGCTGGATGCGGGGGAACTCGTCACGATCCCCTCGCTGCCGGAGGCGGCGGACTGGCAGGCCTTCGAGGCGGCGCGCCTGCGCCTTGCCCCGAACCTCTCCCACAAGCGGCCGGCCGCCCGCTACGGGAGCACGGCGGCGGCCTGAGGCGATCGCCGCCGCCCGCTTCAGGCCGGGGTCGGATCCGGCATCCGCTCCGCGGCTAGCGGCTCCGCCGCCGGCAGCTCGACCTCGAAGAGGGCGCCGCCCGCCTCGTGGTTGCGCCCGCGCAGCGCCCCGCCATGCGCCTCGACGATCGTCCGGCAGATGGCGAGCCCGATTCCCATGCCCTCCCGCTTGGTGGTGAAGAACGGGTCGAACAGCTTCGGGAGGTGCTCCGGGTCGATGCCGCTGCCGTGGTCGCGCACCGCGAGCCGGACCATGCCGGGCTCGCTCGTGTCGAGACCGATCCACAGCCGGCGCTCCGCCTCGGGCCGGCCGGCCATGGCGTGCACGGCGTTCGTCACGAGGTTGACCACCACCTGCTGCATCTCGACCCGGTCGACCATCACCGGCGCCGGATCGGCCGCGAAATCCAGCTGGACGGCGGTCGCGGCGAGGAGCAGGTCGCGGTCGAGCAGGGCCACGGCGTCCTGGACCGCGTGGCGCAGATCCACCCGCTCCGGGTGCCGGCGCTGCTGCCGGAGCTGCTCGCGCGTCCGCTGGACGATCTGGCTCGCGCGCAGGCCGTCCCGGACCGCGCGCTCGGCGGCGGTGGCGGCGGCCTCGATGTTCGGCGGGTCGCGCCGGAGCCAGCGCATGCAGGCCTGGGCGCTCATCACCATGGCGCCGATCGGCTGGTTCACCTCGTGGGCGATCGAGGCCGAGACCGCCCCCACCGTCGAGACGCGTCCGGCGCGGGCGAGCTCCTCCTGCGCGGCGAGCAGCGCCTCCTTGGCCTGCTCGCGCGCGGTGACGTCGACCATCGCCACCGCCACCCGGTCGAAGGCCGCCGCGTCCTCCGGCAGGGCCGCGACGAGGATCACCGTGACGGACTGCCCACCGAGCGTGGTGAGCGGGACCTGCGTCTCGAACCGGCCCCCGCCCGCCCGGATCCTCTCGATGATCGGCCGGAGGATCGCGTCGCGGTCCGGCAGGAAGCGGCCGAGGGGCCCGAGCACCTGATCCCGCGCGGTGCCACCGAGGAGCCGGACGGTCGCGTCGTTGACGTCGACGAGCCGGATCCGGGCCGCCGCGGCGGGCAGGAGGTCCGGCCGGCCGGTCCCCTCCGCGAGGATCTCGCGCAGGGGCGAGAGGTCCACCTCGCAGAGGGAGACGTGGGTCTGCTCGAACAGCGAGCGGTAGCGCCGCTCGCTCTGCACCAGCGCACCGAGGGCGCGCCGGCGGGCGCTGACGTCGAAGGCGATGAGGCTGATCCCGCCCGTGATCGCGAGGTAGAAGCCGACGGCCGGCAATCCGCTGCGCTCGGCCAGCGCCTGCGCGATCATCGGCGAGAAGGCGCCGCCCAGGATGCCGCCGATGTTGAAGGCGACGGAGGTGCCCGTGTAGCGCACCCGGGCCGGGAACAGGCTTGGCAGCCACGCGCCGAGGGGGCCGTTGACGAAGCCCATCACCGTGAGCGCGAAGGCGAGGAACAGGAAGATCACGAACAGCGACCCGCTCCCCAGCATCGGCGCGAGCAGGATGCCGGAGAGGATGGTCCCGACGCAGCCGACGATGAGGATCCGCTCTGGATCGAGCCGGTCGGAGAGCCAGCTCGCTGCCACGATGGCGGCGGCCATGAACAGGATGGCGCCGAGTTCGATCAGGAGGAAGGCGGCGCGCGGATAGCCCAGGATCGAGGTGCCGTAGCCGAGGGCGAAGGCCGTCGCTGTGTAGTAGAGCGAGAAGCACGCCACCACGCCGAACGTGCCGGCGAGCACCTGGCCGGCATGGGTCCGCAGGAGTTCGATGAGCGGCACGCGCGGCGGCTGCGCCTCGGCCAGCGCCGCGGCGAATTCTTCGGTCTCGACGAGGTTGAGCCGGATCCAGAGCCCGATCCAGACCAGGGGCGCGCTCGCCAGGAACGGCACGCGCCAGCCCCACTCCTTGAACTGCTCGGGGGTGAGGAGGACGGTGAGGAGCAGGAACAGGCCGTTCGCCAGGATGAAGCCGACCGGCGCGCCGAGCGGCGCGAACATGGCGAAGCGCGCCCGCCAGCCGGCCGGCGCGTTCTCGAGAGCGAGCAGCGCCGCCCCGGTCCATTCGCCGCCGAGCGCGAGGCCCTGCCCGAAGCGCAGCAGGCAGAGGAGCAGCGGCGCGAGCCATCCGGCGACCGCGAAGGTGGGGAGGAAGCCGATGGCGGCGGTCGAGGCGCCCATCAGCAGGAGCGAGGCGACCAGCGTCGTCTTGCGGCCGACCCGGTCGCCGAAATGGCCGAACACTGCGCCGCCCAGAGGCCGGGCCATGAAGGCGATGCCGAAGCTCGCATAGGCGCCGATCAGTTCGGCGGAGGGCAGCGAGGCGGGGAAGAACAGCGGGCCGAAGACGAGGCTCGCCGCCGTGGCGTAGATGTAGAAGTCGTAGAACTCGACCGCCGTGCCGATCAGGCTCGCCAGGAGCACGCGCGCGGTGGTCTGCCCGGGCGCCCGCGCCCGCGCCCCGTCCCTGCGCCCGGAGGCCCCCGGCGCCCCGCCGGCGGATCGCACGACAATCCCCGTCATCGCCCGCATTCTCTCCGTCCCGCGTCTTTCCCGGCCGCCGCTTCGCCGTGGATTGATGGATCCCGGGCTCCGCGCCGCGCCCGTGCTTAGCTTGGCTGATTGTTCGAGACAAAGCCGCGTGTTAGGTCGGCGAAACAGCGCCGATATGCTTCGAGGGCATGGCCTGTCGGATCGAGCGGGAGGCGGGGCGGATGGCAACGGCAGCGAGCGACCGTCGGCCGCCGGGTGCGTCCCGCAAGCCGGCCGAGACGGCCGCGGGCACCGCGCCCCTGGTGCTGATCGTCGAGGACGACGCGGGCGTGCGCGACGGGCTGGGGGACCTCCTCGCCTCCGTGGGCCTCGAGACCCGGGCCTTCGCCAGCACCGCCGAGCTGCTCGCCGCGACGCTGCCGGACCGGCCGGGCTGCCTCGTCCTCGACGTGCGCCTGCCCGGGCTGAGCGGCCTCGACCTCCAGGCCAAGCTCGCCGCGATGGGCAACCGGATGCCGGTGATCTTCATGACCGGCTACGGCGACGTGCCGATGAGCGTGCGGGCCATGAAGGCGGGCGCGCTGGACTTCCTGACGAAGCCCTTCAACGACCAGGACATGCTGGACGCGGTCGCGGCCGCGATCGAGCGGGATGCGGCGCGCCGCCGCGCCGGGGCCGCTGCCGACGAGGTGGCCGAACTCGCCGCGACCCTGACCCCGCGCGAGACGGAGATCATGGCCGCCGTGGTCAAGGGCCTGCTCAACAAGCAGATCGCCTACGATCTCGGATTGTCCGAGATCACGGTGAAGATCCATCGCGGCAACGTCATGCGCAAGATGAAGGCCGGATCGGTCGCCGACCTCGTCCGCAAGGCCGAGCTGCTGAAGGCCCGCGCGCAGGGCTGACCGCGGCGGCGGGTTTCCCCGCGGCGGGTTTCCCCGCGGGACCCCGAACGTTGGTCTGAGTACGACGGCCAGGCCGAGGTCGCCTGCCTGCTGACGGACGTGAACATGCCCGGCCTCAGCGGGCTCGACCTGCAGCACATCCTGCGCTCCCGGCATCCGGCTCTGCCGGTCGTCATGATGACCGCGCTCACCGACGAGACCATCCGCAGGCGCGCCCTGGCCGGCGGCGCCGTCGACCTGCTGCGCAAGCCGATCATGGCGGACGACCTCATCCGCTGCCTGGACGAGTCCCTCGGCCGCTGAGGCTTGCCGCCCATCCGGCTCGCCCGTGAGCGGGCCGCAACCACAAACCTTCGTATATCCGCCTAAACGACAGTATGTCATAAATAAAACCAGGCCATAATATCCAGAATAGAGCCTGAAGCTAAGATATCTCCATCAGCGCAAGTCAATCGAAGCGCCAACGATCCGATGGAGATCATCATGACCCGCACGTTGCTGATCGCCCTGGCCGCGCTGGCCGGGGTTACCGCCTCGGCCCAGGCCCAGGATGCCGGCCCGGCCCCGGTGACGCGCACGATCAATGCCTGGGGGCAGGACTTCCGGGTTCCCGTCCAGGGCCCGGGCGGCCTGTTCGCGGGTGCGCCGCAGGCCGAGGCGGTTCCGACGACCGGCGCCCTCTCCCGCCCGTCGCGGGGCTACGTCCGCTTCGCGCCCGCCGCCGCGACGCCGGCCCCGGCCGAGCCCGCTTCCGTCGCGCCGCGCGGCGAGCTGCGCCCCGGCCAGTGGTGGTCCTGCCCGATCTGCTGATCGGCCCCCGCCCTCAGACCCTCGCGCCGCGACCCTGCCGGCTGCCGCCGGCACCGGGGTCGCGCGGCCCCCGCCGGAGACACGAACCATGCCCATGTTCGACTGGAACACCTACCGCAAGCAGCTCCTGGACGGCGTCGGCGGCTTCGCCAAGCTGAGTCCGGAGACCGTCCGCGGCTACGGCGCCCTGAGCAGCGCCGGGCAGAAGACCGGCCGTCTCGACGCCAAGACCCGCGAGCTCATCGCGGTGGCGGTGGCGATCAGCCTGCGCTGCGACGGCTGCATCACCGTGCACACGGACGCGGCACGCCGGCTCGGCGCGACCAAGGAGGAGATCGCCGAGGCGCTCGGCGTGGCGGTCAGCGTCAATGCGGGGGCCGCGGTCACCTACTCGACGCGGGCGCTCGACGCCTACGACGCCTCGGCGTCGCTCTGAGGGGAGGGCACGGTCATGACGAATCTCAGCCTTCGCTCCGTGCTGGGGCTCGTGGCGAGCGCGCGCTCCGAGCGGATCGGCCTGCACGGGATGCGGATCGCCATCGCGATCATCTTCCTCTGGATCGGCGGCGTGAAGTTCGCGGCCTACGAGGCCGACAGCATCACGCCCTTCGTGGCCAACAACCCGGTGATGCGGATGTTCTACGCCCATCCCGACGCCTACAAGGCCCACATGACCCGCGAGGGCGAGCTGAAGCCGGACGAGCGCGCGTGGCAGGAGGCCAACGGCACCTACCGCTTCTCGAACGGGCTCGGCGTGGTGGAACTGCTGATCGGCGGATTGACCCTCCTCGGCCTCGTCTCGCGCCGCCTCGGGCTCGCGGGCGCCACGCTCGCCTTCCTCACGCCGATCGTCACGCTCTCCTTCCTGGCGACGACCCCGGAGGCCTGGGTCCCGGCGCTCGGCGACGCGCAGCACGGCTTCCCGTATCTCTCGGGCGCCGGCCGGCTCGTGCTCAAGGATGTGGCGCTCCTGGCGGGAGCCTGGCTCGTCCTCGTCGACAGCGCCCGCGCGGTGCTGGAGAACCGGGGCGCCCGCGCCGGCCTCGTCGCGGCGCCCGCCGCGGTCCGGGCTCTCGCCGGCACGCGCTGAACCCGGCCTCGACCGACACGACCCGCGGCGTCGGCGCCGCGGGCCGTTCCGGTTACGGGGCGGCCGCCGGCCGGGCCAAGGCTCAGGCCCGGTTCTCCCGCCGCCACGCGCTCGGCGTCGTCCCGGTCCAGCGCCGGAACGCGTGGGTGAAGGCGGCCGGCTCCGAGAATTCGAGCGTCGCGGAGATCTGCGCGAGGCTCAGGTCGGTATCCGCCAGCAATTGCTTGGCGACGCCGAGGCGGGTCTCGGTCGCCACCGACCGGAAGCTCGTGCCCTCGGCCCTCAGGCGGCGGCTCAAGGTGCGGCGGTGGATCGCCATCGTCTGCGCCACCTGCTGCGCGCTGAGCTGCTTGTGGGTCAGGGTGGCGCGCAGGCGCCGGCGCAGCGCGTCGGTGACGTCGGAGGGGATCTCCGATTCGAGCCGGCCGATACGCCGCTCCACGATCCGGCGCAGCAGCGGGTTCCCATCCGCGATCGGGCATTGCAGGAGCGCCTTCGGGAAGACCAGGGCCGCGATCTCCTGCTCGAACCGGACGGGCGCGCGGAAGAAGCCGGTATAGGGCGCGGTGTCCGAGGGCGCGCGCCGCGCCAGCAGCACCTCCTCGGGGGCGCAATCACCGCCGCACAGGGACCGCAGCACGCTCATGATCGCCGCGAGCGCGCGCTCGCAATGGAGCGCCACCCCCTCGGCGCCGGGCTCGTAGGGCGCGTAGCTGACGATGGCGAGGGCGCCGTTCGCCGCGATGCCGATCACCGCGCCGCGGTTGAGCAGGCCCTGATGCGCCTCCAGCGCCAGCAGGGCATCGCCGACGGTCGCGGAATTCCGCATCAGCACGCCGAGCAGGCCGAGCGATGCCAGCGTGGTGCGCTGGCCGGCGAGAAGCCCGAAATCGGGACGGCCGCTGCGGATGGCGGCGAGCGCCGTCAGGCGGCCGAGGGCGGAAAAGCTGATGGCGCCCGTCGGGTCGAGGTGCGGCGCGCCGATCCCGGTCTCCTCAAGGAGGGGGGCGGGATCGATGCCCAGCGCGGCGAGCGCCTCGCAGATCCCCTGAGCGGCCTGGATGTGGACGAAGTCGACCGGGTTCGCGTGCCGGCAATCTCCCATCCGGTCGCGGCGGATCATCGCGCCCGAGGCGGATGCTCGCCCGTGAAAACCAGAGCAGGCCATTCCGCTGCCTCCATGCGGCGTCGTGCAGGGCTGCGCTCCGGACGGAACGGGGGGCGGCCGCGCCGCAACCCATGGGATCACCGGCGATGAGGCGGCGCGCTGCGACCGGCCGGGTCAGGCCGAAGGCATCAGGTCGAAGGCATCAGGTCGAGGCCTTGGGCGCCGGCGGCGTGCTCGCGTCGGATATTCTGTTGGTGATCTCGGAGATCCCCGACTGATAATCGGAAAACAACTGTGCCATGTAGAGGGAGTTGAGACGGTGCAGCTCGGGAAGCGAGCTGCACTTGCTGGCAGCGAGCATGTGCTCGGATTGCGCGAGCAGGCGCCGGCCGGTGAAGCTCAGGATCTCGGCCGCGAGACGCAGCGACGGTTCGAGCGCCTTGGCACCCGGGGGAATGGCGCTCATGGCATTGGTCATGGGATTGGCGGCCGACAGGAGCCCGGCAGCCGGATCCGCACGGCCTCTCGCCTGATGGGTTTGCTGGTGACGATAAGCAGCATCCATCGTCGCCTCCCTCGGTTTCGTTGGTGAAGAACTACCAAGTTTGGCATCGGACAATTTTGATCTGCGTCAAACATCGGCGCTCTCCGGGCGCGAGCACGCTCGGAATTCGTCGCGCGCCGCGGCCCGGGGCGGTCTCGTTTGATCAAGCGGCGGCCCGCCGTGGACCTACACTGACGAGCGGGGACACGGGATCGGGCCATGGGGAAGGCGGCGGGTCTCGCGGCGGTGCTGGCGTCGATCCTGTGCACGGCGCCGGGCTGGGCCGAAGGCGCGCGGGAGAGCCGCATCCGCATCGCCTACGAGCGTCCGCGGGATGCACAGGCATCCGAGATCCATCGGGCCTTGAAGGCGCGCCGCCTTCTCGAAGGGGTCCGCGCGATCGTCGGCGGCGTGCGCCTGCCGCGCTCGCTCACCCTGCGGCTGGGAGCCTGCGCCGGCGAGGCGAATGCCTGGTACGCGCCCGAGAACCGGACCGTCACCGTCTGCTACGAGTACATCCAGGATCTGCGGCAGCGCGCCCCGCCGGATGCGCCGGGGGGCGCCCGGCAGGACGCCATCGTCGGCCCCATCGTGCAGGTGTTCCTTCACGAGACCGGGCACGCCCTGTTCGACCTGCTCGCGGTCCCGCTGCTCGGACGGGAGGAGGATGCGGCCGACCAGTTCGCCGCCCTCGTCCTCCTGCAACTGCCGCCCGCCCAGGCGCGGCGCGTGATCGACGGCAGCACGCATCTGTTCCGGAGCCGCGCGGCCGACGAGGGGATCGACGAGGAGATGCTGGCCGACGATCACGGCCTGCCCCTCCAGCGCCTCTACAACCTGCTGTGCCTCGCCTACGGCGCCGACCGGCGCGCCTTCGCCTATCTGGTCGATGGCGGTTCCCTCCCGCGGATGCGGGCCCAGAATTGCGAGGCGGAGTACGATCAGGCGGCCTTCGCCATGGGGCGGCTGTTCCGCGGCCATCTCCCCGGCGGCCGCATGGCGCGCGCGCAGATCCGCCGCGCCTTCCGCGGGCTCTTCCGCGATCGCGGCACGACGCGGGACGCCGTCTCCGAATGATCCTCGGGCCGGCCGCGACGCCCTTGTCGGATTGTATTCGCGACGGAAACCGACATCCCGACCTTTGATGCGCCATCGCCATGTCGAGGAGATTATTCCTCCTCAACCTTGAAAGCCTGGCGATTTGCGGATAGAAAGTAACGGTTTGCCGGAACGGCTGCATGTGCGCCGGCAGGCGCGGCGCGAAGCAAGACAGCCGTGCAAAGGTTGCGGGCGTCGCGCCGGTGACGATCGGGGGCCCTGTCCGACCGTGCGAGGAGGACGCTCATGGCGCTCGCGGCGATACGCTCCCCGATCCCGCCCGTCTCTCCCGGGCCCGCCATCCGCCCCAGACCCGATCTGCCGATCCTGGCGAGCGCGCCGGATCTGAGCGGCTCGCCGTCCGTCTACGGGCGCAAGCAGGAGATCTTCGGCGAGGGCGAGGAGGCCGATCGCGTCTACCGCGTGGTCAGCGGCGCCGTGCGCAGCTACAGCGTCCTGAGCGACGGCCGGCGGCAGATCAACGCCTTCCACCTGCGGGGGGACATCTTCGGCCTGGAGACGCGGCCGGCCCATCATCAATCGGCCGAGGCGATCGTCGAGACCCGGGTGATGGTCTATCCGCGCCGTCAGTTCGAGGCGATCGCGCAGGGCAACGCCCATCTCGCCTGCGAGCTGTGGTCCATGGCCCTGCGCCAGCTGGAGCACAAGCAGGCCCACGTCCTCCTGCTCGGGCGCCGCTCGGCCCTGGAGCGCGTGGCGGCCTTCCTGGCGGAGATCGAGCGGCGGTCCGGCGAGGCCGGCTGGTTCGCGCTGCCCATGACCCGCCGCGACATCGCCGATTACCTCGGGCTGACGATCGAGACGGTGTCCCGGGTGGTCACGCAGCTGGAGGCGGAGGGGGCGCTCCTGCGGGCCGGCGCCCGGCGCATGCGGCTCTGCCGCGCGACGATCCGCCAGGTTCTGTGCGACTGATCCGACCGCTGCCGGGAACGCGCCGATGAGCGGCCCGCACGCCCAGCCGATGACCGAGAGCATTCCCCCGGAGGACGGCCGCCTGCGGCGTCTCGGGCGGCGGCTCGGCGAGGAGATCCGGCGGATGGCCGCGATCTACGCCTATCTGTGGGTCGTCTTCGGCGTCCTGGTGCTGCACGAATCGACGGTGCTGTCCCGTCACGGCATTGATGTCCGGTTCTACGGCTTCGCCTTCATCAATGCCTGGATCCTCGCCAAGGTCATGCTGGTGGCCGAGAGCCTGGATGTCCGGCCCCGCTGGGAGGGCCGGCCGCTGATCCTCCCGATCGCCGTGCGGGCATCCGGCTTCGCGGTGCTCCTCGTCTGCGCCTACACGGTGGAGGAGGTGCTCCTCGGCCTCTGGAAGGGGCATTCCCTGGCCGGGAGCCTGCCGGCCATCGGCGGCGGGGGCGTCCGCGGACCCGTGGTGATCACGCTGATCATGGCCATCGCGCTCGTTCCCTACTTCACCTACCGGGAACTCGGCCGCGTGCTCGGCCGCGAGCGGCTCCGGGCCCTGATGGTCTCGGGCACGGGCCCGCCCGGGCGGGATTGAGCGGCGCCGGGCTGTCTCGTCCGATCAAGCCGTGCGGACCCGAACTGCCAGGATGGAGGCACCATCCCGTCGGATCCGCGACGGGGCGAGGGACGATCATGGTCCGCTGTCCCCGAATCCTCCTCATCCTCGCCGTGGCGGGGTTGTCCGGCGCGGCCCACGCGCAGACCGAGCCCGCTCCGGCCCTGCCCGTCGGCACCGTCACCGCCCAGAAGAAGCCCATCGACAGGCCGCTCGACTTCGTCGGCCGCGTCGAGGCGGTGAGCCGGGTCGAGGTGCGCGCCCGGGTCACCGGCTTCCTCGACGCGGTGCTGTTCAAGGAGGGCGACCCGGTCCAGGCGGGGGCGCCCCTCTACAGCATCGAGCCCGACCTGTTCGAGGCCGCCGTGCAGGAGGCGGAAGGCGCGTTGCAGCGCAGCCAAGCCGCCCAGACCCTCGCGGCGATCCAGCTCCAGCGGGCGCAGGAACTCGTCGACCGCTCCGCCGGCACGGTGGTCGCCCGCGACCAGGCCCGTGCCGCCCTCGACCAGTCCAAGGGCGCGGTCACGGGCGACGAGGCGAGCCTGCGCACCGCGCAGATCAACCTCGGCTACACGAAGATCACCTCTCCGATCGCCGGCCGGATCGGCCGCACCAGCGTGACGAAGGGGAACGTGGTCGGTCCCGACAGCGGGGTGCTCACCACCATCGTCAGCCAGGACCCCATGTACGTCACCTTCCCGGTGAGCCAGCGCGAGTTCCTGCGCGCCCAGGAGAGCAAGGCGAATCTCGACCGCAGCCGCATCGCGGTGCGGATCCGCTTCCCGGACGGATCGGTCTACGGCGAGGTCGGGCGGGTCGATTTCGTGAACATCAGCGTCGACCGCACCACCGACACCGTGCTGGTGCGCGCCAGCATGCCGAACCCGGCCGGGACCCTGCGCGACGGCCAGCTCGTGCAGGTCGCGCTCCAGACCGGCACGCCCGAGGAGAAGGTGGTGGTGCCGCAGGCCGCGCTCATCGCCGACCAGGGCGGCGTCTACGTCTTCGTCGTGGAGGACGGCAGGGCCGTGGTCCGGCGCGTGAAGCCGGCCTCGGGCGGCAGCGGCACCGACGCGGTGATCGAGGAGGGGCTCTCGGGCGGCGAACTCGTCATCGTGGACGGGCTTCAGCGCGTGCGGCCGGGCGTGCTGGTGCGGGCGACCCCGGCCACCACCCTGTCCAGCAGGACCTGACCCGATGCTCTCCGCCGTCTTCGTCGACCGGCCGCGGCTCGCGGTGGTGATCGCGATCGTCACCGCGATCGCGGGGGCGCTCGCGCTCCTCAGCATCCCGGTAGCGCAATATCCCGACATCGTCCCGCCCCAGGTCTCGGTGACCACGACCTATCCGGGCGCCTCCGCCGACGTGGTGGAAACCACCGTCGCGCAGTCCATCGAGTCGCAGGTCGTCGGCGTCGACAAGATGATCTACATGAAGAGCGTGAGCGGCAACGACGGCAGCTACACGCTCACCGCCTCCTTCGAACTCGGCACCGATCCCGACATCAACGCCGTCAACGTCAACAACCGGGTCCAGATCGCCCTCGCCAAACTGCCCGAGGACGTCCGCAAGCAGGGCGTCACGGTCAAGAAGAAATCCTCGGCCCTGCTCGGCGTGCTCGCCGTCTACTCGCCCAAGGCGATCCAGGACCCGCTCTTCATCTCGAACTACGTCACCATCAACCTGCTCGACCGGATCAAGAGCACGCCGGGCGTCGGCGACGCGACCCTGTGGGGCCCGCAGGACTACGCCATGCGGGCCTGGGTGCGCACGGACCAGCTCACCGGCCTCAACCTGACCACGGGCGACGTCATCAACGCCATCGCGGCGCAGAACGTCCAGGCGCCGGTCGGGCGGATCGGCGCCCGTCCGATCTCCGACGAGCAGCAGCTCCAGCTCAGCATCCAGACGCAGGGGCGGCTCACCTCGGCCGAGCAGTTCCGGAACGTCGTGCTGCGCACCAACCCGGACGGGTCGCTCCTGCGCCTCGGCGACGTCGCCCGGGTCGAACTCGGCGCGGCGAATCTCGACCGCGAGACCCGGCTCAACGGCAGCCCGGCGACGGTCATCGCCATCTACCAATCCCCCGGCGCCAACGCGCTCGCGACCCTCAGGGAGGTCACGGCCCGGGTCTCCACCCTCGCCAAGGCCTTCCCGGAGGGCCTGGAATGGAAGGTCACCTACGATCCCACCGCCTTCATCACCGAGACCGTGCACGAGGTGCAGAAGACCCTGATCGAGGCCTTCGTGCTCGTCGTGATCGTGGTGTTCCTGTTCCTCGGCAGCCTGCGGGCGACGCTGATCCCGACGCTCGCCGTGCCGGTGAGCCTGATCGGCACCTTCATCGCGCTCAAGGCCGTGGGCTACTCGGCCAATTCCGTCTCGCTGCTCGCCATGGTGCTCGCCATCGGCATCGTGGTCGACGACGCCATCGTGGTGGTGGAGAACGTCGAGCGGGTGATGGAGGAGCACCCGGAGCTGACGCCGCGCGAGGCGACGAAGCGCGCCATGGCGGAGATCACCGCGCCGATCATCGCGATCACCCTCGTCCTGCTCTCGGTCTTCGTGCCGGTGGCCTTCGTGCCGGGCATCTCGGGCGAGCTCTTCCGCCAGTTCGCGGTGGCGGTGGCGGTGTCGATGTTCCTCTCGGCCATCAACGCCCTCACCCTCTCGCCCGCTCTCTGCGGCGTGCTGCTCAAGCCCCATCACGGGCCGCGGCGGGGCATCATCGGCGTGGTGATGCGCTCCATCGATGCGGTGCGCGACGGCTACGGCGCGGCGGTCGCCCGCATCGTGCGCCTGTCGGTGATCGGCCTCGTCCTCGCCCTCGGGGCGGCCTGGGGCACGGTCGCCCTGTCGCGGATCACCCCGACCGGCTTCCTGCCGGAGGACGACCAGGGCGCCTTCTTCGTCGTGGTGCAGCTGCCCGAGGGCGCCTCGGTGGTGCGGACCTCGGAGGTCTCGGCGAAGGCCGAGGCGATCCTGCGCGAGGAGCCCGCGGTGGCCGACACCACGGCGGTGGTCGGGCTCAACTTCATCGACAACTACTCGCAGAGCAACGCGGCCTTCCTGGTCGTGACGCTCAAGCCCTTCGAGGAGCGCAAGGGAGCGGGCGACGGGGCGGCGGCGCTCATCGCGCGGCTCGGCCAGCGCTTCCGCGAGATCCCGGGCGGCACGGTGGTGCCGCTCGCGCCGCCGCCGATCATCGGGCTCGGCACCGGCGGCGGCTTCGCCTACGTGCTGGAGGATCTGCGCGGGGCCGATCCGAAGGAACTCGCCCAGGTCCTGCGCGGCCTCGTCGTGGCGGCGAACCAGGAGCCGAAGCTCAACCGGGTGTTCAGCACCTTCTCGGCGACGAACCCCTCCGTCTTCCTCGACATCGACCGCAACAAGGTCCAGATCCTCGGGGTGTCGCTCGATTCGGTGTTCCAGGCCCTGCAGGCCTCGCTCGGCGGCTACTACGTCAACGACATCAACCTGTTCGGGCGCACGTGGCAGGTCCAGGTGCAGGCCGAGGCGGCCGACCGCGCCCAGATCGACGACATCTACCGCATCAACGTGCGCAACCGGGACGGCCAGATGGTGCCGCTGCGCAGCCTCGCCGAGGTGCGGATCGTGGTCGGGCCGCCCGCGGTGATCCGCTACAACAACCTGCGCGCGGTGACGGTGCAGGGCTCCCCGGCGCCCGGCGTCTCCTCGGGGCAGGCGCTCGCCGCCATGGAGGCGGTGGCGGCCCGGACCTTGCCGACCGGCTTCGGCGGCGAATGGACCGACACCGCCTTCCAGGAGAAGCGGGCGGAGGGCAAGACCGCGATCATCCTCGCCTTCGCGGTGCTGTTCGCCTTCCTGTTCCTCGTCGGCCTCTACGAGAGCTGGACGATTCCCGTGCCGGTGCTGCTGTCGGTGACGGTCGGCATCCTGGGCGCCTACGCGGCGATGGTGTGGGGCCGGATCACCCTCGATCTCTACGCGCAGATCGGCATGGTGGTGCTGATCGGGCTCGCCGCCAAGAACGGCATCCTCATCGTCGAGTTCGCCAAGGAGCAGCGGGAGAAGGGCGTCCCCGTGCGGGAGGCGGCGACCGAGGGCGCGCGGCTGCGCTTCCGCCCGGTGATGATGACCTCCTTCGCCTTCATCCTCGGCCTGCTGCCGCTCGTCATCGCGACGGGGGCCTCGCAGCTCGCCCGGCGCAACGTCGGCACGCCGGTCTTCGGCGGCATGATCGCCGCGTCCTTCATCGGCATCTTCGTGATCCCGCCGCTCTACGTCGTGTTCCAGAGCCTGCGCGAGCGGGCCTGGCGGCTGATGAGCGGCCGGAAGGAGCCTCCGGCGACGCGGCCCGGCGCGCCGGCCGGGGCACCGGGGCATCTGCCGGCCGAGTGATCCGGCCGGCTCGATCGGGGAGGGGAGAGCCGCCATGGACGACACCGACCAAGCCCTTCTGGCCGAGCCTTCCACCGACGATGCGCTCCCGGATGCGGAGGCGGGCCGGCTGAAGCGCAAGGTCTACGAGCGCGAGCTGCGCAAGCTCCAAGTGCAGCTCTGCCACCTGCAAGCCTGGGTCAAGGCGACGGGCGCGCGGATCATCGTGGTGTTCGAGGGCCGCGACGCGGCCGGCAAGGGCGGCACCATCCGGGCGCTCACCGAGCGGGTCAGCCCCCGGGTGTTCCGGGTGGTCGCCCTGCCGGCGCCCTCCGACCGGGAGAAGGGCCAGCTCTACATGCAGCGCTACATGGCGCACTTCCCGGCCGCCGGCGAGATCGTGATCTTCGACCGCAGCTGGTACAACCGCGCCGGCGTCGAGACGGTGATGGGCTTCTGCAGCGAGGCGGAGCAGGACCGTTTCCTCGACCTCTGCCCGCAGGTGGAAGGCTTCATCGTCGGCGCCGGCATCCAGCTGATCAAGTTCTGGCTGGAGGTCGGCCGGCACGAGCAGCGCCGCCGCTTCGAGGCCCGCATCAACGATCCGCTCCGGCAGTGGAAGCTGAGCCCGATGGACCTCGAATCCTACCGGCGCTGGTACGATTACTCGCGCGCGCGAGACGCCATGCTGACGGCGACCGACAGCGACAGGCTGCCCTGGTCCATCGTCCGCTCGGACGACAAGCGGCGGGCCCGCCTCAACTGCATCGCGCATCTCCTCCACCTGATCCCCTACAAGGAGCTGACGGCGGAACCGGTGGAGCTGCCCAAGCGCAGCAAGGCCAAAGCCTACGACGACACCCTGCGCGACCGCCGCTTCGTGCCGGAGCGATATTGAGGTCTCGTCGGATCGGCGAACCCCGGACGCGCCGAGCCGCTCGGGGGGAGCCGGCGGCTCCCCGTTATACGATTTCCGGTTGATTGCTTCGCAATGCGGAAATCGGCTTCGCTCAAGCGCCGCGCGGGCTTGCTAATACGCAATCCGCTTCGATCAAGCGGATTGCGTATTACAGCCCCAGGCTGCCCTTGAACTCCTCCAGCCGGCCGACCGAGACCTCGCATTGCGCCCGGCGCTCCGGATCCTCGGTGCGGCCCCGCTCCATCCGGAGATGCAGGATCTCCGCGTCGATCCGGTCGCGGGTCAGTTCCTCCACCGGCAGCACGTGCTCGGCCAGGATGGTGACCCGCGTGCCGGTCACCTCGGCGAATCCGCCGCGCAGGTAGGCGCGCCGCCCGGTGCCCTCGGCATCCGTGGCGAAGACGAGGCCCGCATGGAGCAGCGTGAGGAGGGGCGCGTGGCCGGGAAGCACCGTCAGGTCCCCCTCGACGCCCGGGACCAGCACGCAGCGGACCTCGCCGGCGAACACCACGCGCCCGGGCGAGACCAGCTCGGCGAAGAGGCGGGCCATCGCGCTCACGCCATGATGCTGAGGCCGCCATCCACGGTGACGGTCATGCCGGTCAGCCGCGCCGCGTAGGGCGTCGTCAGGAAGGCGGCCGTGAGGCCGACATCGTCGATGTCGACGAGTTCGCCGATCGGCGCGCGCGAGACCGCCTCGGCGAGGAGCAGGTCGAAATCCTTCAGCCCCGAGGCGGCCCGCGTCTTGAGCGGGCCGGGGGACACGGCGTGGACCCGGATGTCGCGGTCCCCCAGTTCGTAGGCGAGGTAGCGCACCGCGCTCTCCAGCGCCGCCTTCACGGGGCCCATCAGGTTGTAGTTCGGCACCACCTTGTTGGCGCCGTGATAGCTCATGGTGAGCAGCGTGCCGCCCTCCGGCATCAGCGGGGCGGCGAGGCGGGCCATGCGGATGAAGGAGTGGCAGGAGACGTCCATCGCGATCGCGAACCCCTCGGCGGAGCTGTCGACGAGGCGGCCCTGCAGGTCGGCCTTGGGCGCGAAGGCGATGGCGTGCAGGGCGATGTCGAGGCGGCCCCAGCTCTCGGCGATCCGCCCGAACACCGCTTCGAGGTCGCCCTCCTGCCGGACGTCGCAGGGCATGAGGATCGGCGCGTCGAGCTCGCGCGCCAGGGGCTCGACGTAGGGCTTCGCCTTCTCGTTGAGGTAGGTCAGGGCGATCTCGGCCCCGAGCCGGCGGAAGACCCGGGCGCAGCCATAGGCGATCGAGTGCTCGTTCGCGACGCCGAGCACCAGGGCCCGCTTGCCGGCGAGCGCGTTGCCGTCGGGAATCTGAGTCATCGGTCGATCCTTCGGAACCTCAGCCGGCCTTGCGCCGGAGCGGCTTGGGCGTGGCAGCCGCCGCGTCGGCGGCCAGGATGGCGTCGGGGGCGGGTGCCAGGAGATCCCGGAACCGCGGGATCAGGTCCCGCTGCTCCGGCGTGAGGTCGAGCTGGGCCGCCAGCCGGTCGAGCAGGTCGAGCAGGCGCCCGCGCTCCTCGGTTGTGGGCAGGAGGGCCGGCAGGGCGGCCATGGCGCCCTCGGGGGCGCGATCGACGAGGACGGCCTGCCGCCGCACGATCCGGCTCGCCTCGGCGGCGGGCAGGGCGAGGAGCCCGACCTCCCGGCCGACGAGCGTGCGGATGCGCTTGAAGGTCGAGAGCCGCCCCTCGTGGCGGCCGACCCGCGCCATGAGGAGGCCCACCCGCACGGCCGCGTCGGTGAACCCGCCCTCGTCGATTCGCGCCAGGGCGGCGGTGTCGGGAGCCGCGACCGCCCGGGCGGCAGCGGCCCGCGGCGCCCGATGCGGGGCGACGACGCTCATCGTGCCGTAGACCGTGTAGAACAGGTTCTCGACCGCGGCGTCGCGCAGGGACCGGTAGAGATCCAACCCCGCCATGATCCCGGCGGCGGCCCGGTGCTCGGCCGCGACCCAGGGGCCGGCCTCGTCGCGCCGCACGCGGTGGGCCCTGGCGGCCTCCGCCCACGCGCCCAGGGGGGCGAGGGCGGGGTTGAGGTCCGACAGGGCCCAGCGCCGCATCCGGAGCGGGTGCAGGGCCCGCACCACGGGGCCGACCGCGGGCGGGACGACCGCGCGCAGCACCGGATGGACGAAGGCCTCGTAGAGGGCGGCGTTCCAGCCGGAGACCGCGTCCACGGCCGAGAACGGCACCTCGTCCTTGCGGGCGTAGGTCTGCAGCTTCTGCAGGTCCTCGACCTCGACTTCGCGCAGCACGGCGTCGTAGCGCACGCTCCCGTCGACGCGCTCCTCCTCGATCCGCATGCCGTAGAGGCCGGGCGGCAGATGCTCGATGTAGTCGAGAAGGTCGACGATCTGGGTGTGCTCGCGCCGCGCCACGCTTCCCGAGACGAAGATGCCGAGGTGGCCGATGCTCCGGTGCATCAGGCCCACGATGACCTGCCCGTTCGCCTTCAGCTCCGCGGTGGTGGGATAGAGGTCGGCGACCCAGTTGAAGGCCTGCTGCGGTGGCGTGATGTTGTCGCCGAGCGAGGCGAACAGGATGATCGGCGAGCGGATCGCCTTGAGGTCGAAGGTCCGGCCGCCGGTCCAGGCGGCGGTGCCGGCGGCGAGGCGGTTGCCGACGAACAGGTTGTCGACGATCCACTGGATCTCGTCGCGGTTCATCAGGAAGTAGCCGCCCCACCAGCGCTCGAAGTCGAGGTAGCGCTCCGGCTCGGTGTCGATCTTGGCGAACAGGTTGTAGGACTTGCCGAACCACGTGTTGGCCGGGTTCAGGGCCTCGAAATTGTCGACCAGATAGGCACCGTCGAAGGTGCCGCCGCCGAGGTCGCTGGCGAGCAGGGCCGTCCAGGAGCCGCCGAGCATGCCGCCCGCGTAGCGCATCGGATTCTCGGCGTCGTTGCCCGCCCAGTAGGACATGGGGGCGCCGTTCACCACGATGGGCCCGGCCCCGTCCGGGTCGAGGGCGCCCACCAGCATGGCGGCCCAGCCGCCCTGGCAATTGCCGACGACGACCGGCTTGCCGCGGGTCGGATGGCGCTCGCGCACGAGGCGCAGGAACGCGGCCTCGGCCTGCGCCACGTCGGCGAGGGTCTGGCCCGCGACCGGCTCGGGGAAGAAGATCACCACGTAGACCGGGTGCCCGGCGCGCAGGGCCACGCCGACCTCCGAATCCGGCTTGAAGCCGCCGATGCCGGGCCCGTGCCCCGCCCGCGGATCGATGATCACGTAGGGGCGCTTCTCGGGATCCGTCCGCACCTCCGGCGGCGGCAGGATGCGCACGAGGGCGTAGTTCGCCGGCCGCTCGAAGCGGCGGGCATCGGCCACCATCTCCCAGTCGAAGGCGAGGAGGGGCGGCTTGCCTGCCGCCTCGTGCGCCAGCCAGTTGTTGCCGCGCCGCCGGATCGTGTCCCAGAACAGCAGCGAGCGCTGGGCGAAGTCGGTCCAGTAGGTGACCGCGTCGTCCCAGGCCTGGGCCGGCGCACGGGGCGTCATCGCCGCGCTCCAGGCGCGGTTCGCCGCATCCGTCGCGTCGAGGTAGCTCTCCAGGGCCGCGGTGCAGCGGCGCCCGTAGACCTCGGCGATGCGTGCGTGGAGCCGCGCCAGCGTGGGCGGGCCGTCGTCCACCGGGGACGGGGAGGTGTGAGGATCCGTCATGACGATCGTCCCGCGCCGGCCGTGGCTCATGCGATTTCCGATTGCTTGCCCGGCGGTTGCCAAGGCAGCCGATTTCCGCACGGCTCGTCCGAAAACCGGATCAGCCGCGCTTCGGCTCCCAGGTGAGGAAGAGGCCGACATCGCCCGGCACGCCGTCCGGCCAGTCGACGATCATCGCCTTCAGGCCGTAGCCGGCCGGGTGCAGGCGCTCCCGCCAGAACTCGTAGGCTTGGCGCGGGCGCCCGGTCAGGGTCTCGGGCCAGCCGGCCTCCGCGTTGTTGATGGCCCGGCCCTTGTCGCTGCACATCAGGTTCGGGAAGCGCATCACGAGCAGCTCCTTCTGGCCCTGCTCGGCGGCGATGCGCAGCTTGTGCAGCAGCGTCTGGGTGATCTCGTGCACCTTCTCGGGCGTGACCGCGACCGGCTCGGAGAGTCGCTTGATCAGTTCCGCCCGTGCCTGCCCGGCCCGGTCCTGGCCCTCCATTTCCCGGACGGCCTTGGCGGCCTTCATCCGGGTCGAGTAGGCATCGAGGTCGGCGGCGAACATGAAGGGCTCGTTCCCGAGTTCCGCGGCGGGCTTGGTCGTCAGGGTTTCCATCGTGACCTCCTCAGCAGGCGTCGGACGAGCGCCGCGCGCCGCTCCGACCGGACCCTGCGACAAAAACCGCGGAGCCTCGGGCACGGCCTCGCGCGCATCCAGGCTCACAGCGCCGGCTGGCGCGCCTCATCGAGCACCGCGCACACCCCGCGCGCGATCATGGCTTCCTCGTCGGTGGGGATGACGAAGGCCGCGGGGCCGGGGCCGCGGGTGATGCGCGGGCCCCCCGCCGCGTTGGCGGCCTCGTCGAGGGTGAAGCCCGCCCAGGCGGCGGCGCGCAGCACCTCGGCCCGGGTGGCCGCGTCGTTCTCGCCGATGCCCCCCGTGAAGACGAGGGCGTCGATCCCGCCCAGCGCCGCCACCAGGGACCCGATCTCGCGCCCGATGCGGTAGACGAACAGGTCAATGGCGCGGCGGGCGCCCGGATGCGTCGCCGCGCGGGCGCGGAGCGTGCGCATGTCGTTGGACAGGCCGGAGACGCCGAGGAGGCCGGAGCGGGTGTAGAGCAGCTGTTCCGCCTCGTCCGGGTCGAGCCCCATCTCGCGCAGCATGTAGAAGACGACGCCGGCATCGAGGCTGCCCGCGCGCGTGCCCATGGGCAGCCCGTCGAGGGCCGAGAAACCCATCGTGGTGGCGACGCTGCGGCCCCCGTCGAGGGCGCAGAGGCTGGCGCCGTTGCCGAGATGGGCGGCCACGACGCGGCTGCGGGGGAGCGCGGGACCGTACGCGCCGAGCACGGAGGCGATGTAGGCGTAGGACAGGCCGTGGAAGCCGTAGCGGCGCACGCCCCGGGCCGTCATCTCCTGCGGCAGCGCGAAGAGTTGCGCCACCTCGGGCTGGTCGCGGTGGAAGGCGGTGTCGAAGCAGGCGACCTGCGGCAGGTCCGGGAACTGGCGCCGGACGATGCGGATCGGCTCCAGGTTGTGCGGCTGGTGGAGCGGGGCGAGGGGCACGAGGCGCTCCAGTTCCCGCAACACGGCCTCGTCGACCCGGACGGGGCCTCCATAGGCGAGGCCGCCATGCACCACCCGGTGCCCGACCGCCGCGAGCGCGTGCCCGCCGCGATGCGCGCGCAGCCAGCCGGCGAGGTGCAGCAGGGCGTCCTCGTGCCCGGCACCCGCGCCGAGGCGCTCATCCGCCAGCACGGCGCCGGCGCGGTCGCGGACGGTCAGGCGCGGCGACCCGCCGAGATCCTCGACCAGGCCCCGGAACAGGCGGTGCGGCGCGCCGCGCGCCGCGGACTCGAGGACTTGAGGCTCGGAGGCTTGCGGCTCGAAGACTTGAAACTCGGAGACTTGGAACTCGAAGACCTGGAACTTGAGGCTCGACGAGCCCGCGTTGAGCACGAGCAGGGCCGGGATCATGACTAGACCTCCGGCAGGGGCCGGGCCGCCCGCTGCGCCGCGGCGAACAGGGAGGCGACGGCGCAGGAGGCGAGCCGCGTCAGGCGCGAATCGGCCCGGCTCGTCAGGATGATCGGGACCCGGGCGCCGAGCACGATTCCGGCCGCGTCCGCGTGGGCGAGGAAGGTCAGGCTCTTCGCCAGCATGTTGCCGGCCTCGAGGTCGGGGACGACGAGCACGTTCGCCCGGCCCGCGACCGGGGACTGGATCTTCTTGATGGCCGCCGCGCCGAGGTCGATGGCGTTGTCGAGGGCGAGCGGCCCGTCGAGGACCGCCCCGGTGATCTGGCCGCGATCCGCCATCTTGCAGAGCGCCGCCGCGTCGAGGGTCGAGGGAACCTTCGGGTTGACGGTCTCCATCGCCGAGACGATCGCCACCCGCACCGTGGCGACCCCGAGGGCGTGGGCGAGGTCGATGGCGTTCTGGACGATGTCGCGCTTCTCCTCGAGGGTGGGCGCGATGTTGATGGCCGCGTCCGTGACGATGAGCGGCACCGCGTGGCTCGGCACGTCCATCACGAAGCAGTGGCTGACGCGGCGGGCGGTCCGCAGGCCTCCCTCGCGGCGCACCACCGCGGCCATCACCTCGTCGGTGTGGAGGCTGCCCTTCATCAGCGCCTCGGCCTCGCCCGCATTCGCCAGCGCCACCGCTTTGGCGGCGGATTCGTGGCTGTGGGCGGCATCGACGAGGCGCAGATCCGCGATGTCGGTGTCAAGCGCCCTGGCCGCGGCCGCGATCCGGCCCCGGGGTCCTACCAGGATCGGCGTGACGAGCCCGAGGGAGGCCGCCTCCAGCGCCGCACCGAGCGAGGCCTCGTCGCAGGGATGGACGACGGCGACCGTGAGCCGCGGACGCGCCTGGGCTGCCGCGATCAGGCGGTCGTACTTCTCGTGCGGGCGGGAGGCGGCTTGCGCCTGATCTCTCGTCGCGATCTCCACGCGATGCACTCCTGGCCGGGCAGGACGATGCGGACGGACGCAGCCGCCGGACCCGCGTCGCCGTCAGTCTCGGGGAGCCGCCGACGCCCCGCTTGATCCGGCGGGACAGCGCCGGACCGTCATCCAAATCCTCTCGCGGGCATCGGCCGCGAGCCTTGATCTGGATCAACCTGCCGCCCGCGGAGCGGGGCCGGGCGGCGTGACGGGCGCCGCATCCGCCGGCGCCTCGACGGCAGACGCCCCGGGGTGCGAGCCCCGGGGCGCCGTTCGGCCAAGCGGCCAGAGTTGATCGGGGTCTGGGGACGCTCAAGCCGAACCGTGACCGGCCACCGGACTACCAGGTGCCGAACTTGTAGTTCAGGCCGGCGCGGACCACCGCGAACTCGGTGTTGCGGCGGACCTGGCCCGCATTCACCACGACCACATCCGGGCTCAGCACCGTGATCAGGGTGCCGGCATTGTTGACCGCGAAGGCGCCGTTCAGCCCCCGGCCGCGGTCGAGGTTCACGTAGAGACCTTCGACCTTCAGCGTCACCGAACTCGACCGGAAGAAGTTCAGGAACGAGTCGGTGGGCAGGGCGTATTCGATGCCGCCGCCGGCGGTCCAGCCGGTCTGGAAGTCGTCGTTGTTCGGCAGGCCGAAGTTGCGGCCGCCGCCCGCCCCGTAGGCGAAGCCGCCGGTGCCGTAGAACAGCACGCGGTCGAAGGCGTAGCCGAGGCGTCCGCGCACGGTGCCGAAGAAGTCGAGACCGGAAATCCCCGCCGGGTTGAACACCGTCTGCGCCGCCAGCGGGCCGGTGGCGATGAAGCGGTTCCGGTCACGGCCGAAATCGACGTATTGGGCATCGGCCTCGATGCCGATCACCACGCCCGAGCCCGGCGTGAACTGGTAGTTGTAGCCGATCTGGCCACCGCCGGTGAATCCGTCGAGATTGTTCTCGTTCCGGAAGGCGACGACCGTCGGGACGACGACGAGGCCGGTGCGCGGGCCGAGGCCGAGAACGGTCGGGCCGCTGTCACCCCGGGTGTCGAAGCCATAGCCGGCGTTGAAACCGGCGTAGAATCCGGTCCAGGTGAAGAGCGGCACCGGCGTGAAGACCGGCGGGGGCTCGGCCCGGCGCGGAAGATCGGCAGCCGAAGCAGCGCCCGTCAAGGCGGTTGCTGCTGCCGTGGCGAGCAGAAGCTTCTTTAGCATTCGAACGATCCTGTCTGCGCCCTTCCCAGCAGGGCGGAGCACCAAGAAAGCTTGGCCTTAGTATGCAGTACAAGTGCAAGATCGCAACACTGATTTCGAAAACAAATCGAGCGGCGCAGGAAGGTGTGCAGAAGCGGTATCTGCTTATCAATTGTTTGTACGACTTCCTACATAAATCCCTGCCGGCCTGATGAGGCGACCGATCCGGCGGGATGAGCGGCGCGCCACGTCACGATCGGGAATCCAGGGAACGGATGGCGGCCCGGCGCGGCGGGGACGCGGAGAGGATGACCGGGATCACCGGCCGGCGTCGCGGCCGGACGCGCGGCGGCGTGGCTCGACCGCGCTCTCGATGGCCTGCAGGACGCTGGCCGCCCGATACGGTTTGGCGACGAAGCGGCCGTGGTCGGGCCCGTCGCTCGGATCCGGGCTGAAGCGTCCGGAGGTGATGACCAGACGGATCCGCGGCCAGCGCTCGGCGACGCGCTGCGCGAGCGCGAAGCCGTTCATCGAGCCGGGCATGTCCACGTCGGTGAAGAGGGTGCCGATATCCCCTCGGCGCTCCAGGATGGCCAGGGCCTCGTCGGCATTGGTGGCTTCGAGCACGGCGAAGCCCGCATCCTCCAGCATATCGGCGGCCATCAGGCGCACCAAGCCATCATCCTCGACGATCAGTACGGTGGGTGGGGTTCGCGGCATGCTCCATCAACGACATCACCCAGGTTAAAGTTCGCGCCGTCTTTGTGAGCGATGGGCCGTCCGTCGCTTCGGATCGCGCCGTGAACCAGCCGGCTGCCCGGTCTCGGCCGGGATTCATTGCCGAGATTGCCGATGGTGGACCTGCTAAGGTACGAGGGTCGCGCCGCTCGGATCGCAAGGAGGTGGCCCATGGTGGACACCGGCGTCGATCGTCAACAGGCTCCGTGCCCTTGGTCGGAGACGGAGCGACTGGCGGTTCTGCGCTCCTACGCCGTGCTCGACACGCCCCCCGAGCCGGCCTTCGACGACATCTGCAAGATCGCGGCCCATGTTTGTCGAGCGCCCGTCGCCGTCGTCACCCTGATCGAGGATACGCGCCAGTTCTTCAAGGCCGAGATCGGCCTGGGCCTTCGGGAGACGCCGCTCGACGGCTCGGTCTGCAAGCATGCGATGCTGCAGCATGATCTCCTCATGGTTCCCGACACCACCGAGGATCCGCGCTTCGCCTGCAATCCGCTCGTCACCGGTGCCCCGCCTCTGCGCTTCTTTGCCGGCGTCCCGCTGCGATCGGCGGAGGGCCTTCCGCTGGGCACGCTGTGCGTGCTCGACCATGCCCCTCGCCCGGATGGCCTCGGCGCCGGACAGGCCGAGGTGCTGCAGGCCCTGTCCCGTCAGGTGATGACGCAGCTCGAGCATCGCCGGCTCCTGGCCGTCCTGGCGCAGCGGGAGGCCGAGCTGGAGCGGGTGCAGGAGATCGCGGGCGTGGGCGGGCTCGAAGTCGACCTGCGCGACGGCTTCCGGAACCGGCGCTCGCCGCAATACCTGCGGATCCACGGGCTTCCTCCGGAGGCCGCCCAGGAGAGCCACGAGGCCTGGGTGCGCCGCATCCATCCCGAGGATCGGGAGGCCACGGAGCGCCATTTCAAGGACGCCATCCGCAACGGCGACCGCGACTACCGGGCCGAGTACCGCATCATCCGGCCGAGCGACGGGGAGGTCCGCTGGATCGCCGCGATCGCGCAGATCGAGCGCGACGCCGATGGCCGCGCCGCGCGCCTGATCGGGGCTCACCGGGACATCACGCAGCGCAGGGCGGGCGAGGAGGCGCGCGAGCTTCTGACCCGCGAGTTGTCGCACCGGATCAAGAACATCTTCGCGGTGGTCGGCGGGCTGGCCGCGGTGACGGCGCGGGGCAACGCGGCGGCACAGGACTACGCCGAGGGTTTCCTGAAACGGCTTCAGGCCCTCGCCCGGGCTCACGACTACGTCCGCCCGCACGGGCCGGTCGCCGAGAGCCAGACCGTCCAGGGGCTCCTGCGCACGCTGCTGGCCCCCTACGCGGATCAGGGGCGGGAGCGCATCGCGATCGCGGGGGACGACGCCGAGATCGGCGAGCAGGCGGCGACGGCGCTCGCGCTGATCGTCCACGAGCAGGCCACGAACGCCGTGAAGTACGGCGCCCTCTCGGCCACGGGGGGACGGGTGGAGATCCACAGCCGACGCGAAGGCGCGGCGCTGTCGCTGCTCTGGCGGGAGCGCGGCGGCCCGACCGTTCCCGGACAGCCGCAACGGCGGGGTTTCGGGAGTTTGATGGTGGCCCGCAGCACGGTCGGTCAGCTCGGCGGCACGATCCAGCACGATTGGGCATCGGAGGGACTGACGATGCGCATCACCATGCCGATCGAGAACCTGGCTCGATAGCAGGATCGCCCCGCGCCATGACATATCATCCGATTCGGCCGCACTGATCGGCCCGATGGCCTGCGCGCAGCGCCGGCGAGTCTCGCCGCGCGCGATCTCTCAGGGCATCGCGGAGGCGATGCTCGAAAATTCAGCGTCCAGCAAGCTCAAGGCTTCGGGTCGGCGGCAAAGGTCAGTGAAACGCTCGTGGCGCGCATCGATGATGTCGGCGGCGGCCATGACGTAGGGGGCCAAGTCGGAACTCGGTTCGCGCGCATATCCGGTCAAAGCGAGTGCGGCCGCCAGGAAACACGGGACGTTGCAGCTCTCCGCCGTGATCGGCCGCTGCGTTGGTCCGTCCTCCGCCGAGACGTAAAGGATCGGCTGCCGTCCAATCAGCGCGAGCGCCGCAGCGGTCGCGAAGGTGCCGATCAGGGCGGGATCCGGCTCACGACCATCGCGCAGGCGCGTGACCAGACTGGCATGCCGCGCTTCGACGGTGCGCAGAGCGAGGCGGATCAGGTGCTCCGAGATGTAGACATTCTTCGCGCCCCAGTGCCGGAGAACCGACTCGATCAGGAGGTACTGCACTTCCACGAAGACCCGCGCGAATTCCGCTCGGTCGGCGGCGCAGGTCGTGAGGGCGTGCAGAAGTTCGGCGAGCCCTTCGCGACCGGCATGCGGGCGCAGCACGGACAGGGCGATCGTCTCGGCGCGGGTGATGGTCTCGTCGACCCGGCGCGCCAAGCGGGACACGCCGCGGGCGAGGGGGACGCCGTCCGGCAGCAGGCGCGTCCCGGTGCGCAGCAGCAGGCGAGCCCCGCGATAGCCGTCGCGGACCAGGGTCTCGCCGTCCCCGAGCAACAGTTCCAATTCTTGCCGCCCCGCCATCCCGTCCTCCCGGTGTCAGGCGCCGGCGTTTCCGCGCGGCGAGCCAAGTTCATATTCCGCCAGCTGCCGCGCCATGTCCGTCCACGACCCGGCCGCCCAGGTCGCACCCGCTGCCCGCAGGGCCGCAGCGTCAGGGGCATGGCTGCCACCGGTATACCCCACGGCAAGGGCGCCTGCCGCGACCGCCCCCTGCACGCCGTAGCGGGAATCCTCGATTACGAGGCAGCGTTCCGGCGCGACGCCCATGCAGGCGGCGGCGTGGAGGAACAGGTCCGGGGCCGGTTTGCCGCGCGCGACGTCATGCCCGCTGAACACCACCTCCGGGGGACAGAACTCGGCGAGCCCAGTCTCGGCGAGGCTGAAGGCGATCCGCTGGTGGCTGGACGAGGAGGCGACGCATCGCGCGGTCCGGAGTTCGCGCAGGAAGGCTGTGATGCCGGATGTCGGCTGGAGCCGGCCGCGAAACGCCGCCCGCGTCGCCGGCCAGAGGTCGGCGAGCGCCGCGGGAGCGACCGGGCTGCCGAGGAAGCCCTCGACGTCCCGGATGATGTCGTCCTGCTTGCGGCCGACCGAGCGCAGGATGATCGACGGCGGAACGGCATGGCCGGCCCGGCCTAGCACCTCCGCCATCGCGGCTGCGGCGAGCGGCTCGCTATCGACGAGGACGCCGTCGCAATCGAAGATGATCAGGTCGATGGACCGCTTCATCCGATTTCCGTCACGCACTTCTTGGCCCGCAGGATCGCGCCGGGGCTCATACTGAGTTCGGTGACGCCGAAGCCGATGAAGGTCGGGATTAGGTCCAGATTCGCTGCAGCCTCGCCGCAGATCCCGACCGGGATCCCGGCCTTCCCGGCTGCCTCGCAGATCAACCGGATCGCCCGGAGCACTGCGGGGTGATCCGCCCGGTTGAGTGCCGCCACCCGCGGGTTCAGCCGGTCGGCCGCCATCACGTATTGCGTGAGGTCGTTGGTGCCGATCGAGAAGAACGCGACCTCACCGGCGAGCTCGTCGGCGAGAAGCGCGCAAGCCGGCGTCTCCATCATGATGCCGAGGTCGAAGCGGCCGTGGGCGAGGCCCTCGCGGTCCAGCTCCGCCCGGCACTCCTCAATCAGCTGCCGGACCCGGTGGACCTCCCCGACATCGCTGATCATCGGCACCATCACCTTGATGTTGCCGATGGTGGCGGCGCGCAGGAGCGCGCGGATCTGCGGCTTGAACAGTTCCGGTCGGTCGAGGCAGAGCCGCACGCCCCGCCAGCCGAGGAACGGGTTCTCCTCCTTGGGGAAGGGCACGCCCGGCACCGGCTTGTCCCCGCCCACGTCGAGGGTGCGCACGATCACCGGGTGGGGCGCGAAGGCCTCGGCGAAGCGCCGGTAGACCTGCATCTGCTCGTTTTCGTCGGGCGGGCTCCGACGCTCCATGAACAGGAACTCGGTGCGCAGGAGGCCGACCCCCATGGCGCCCGCTGCCTGGGCGGCCGCGATTTCCTTCGGTGAGCCGAGATTGGCCGCGACCTCGATGCGCCGGCCCGTCCGCGTCATCGGCTCGACCAGACGATAGGCCTCGAGCCGCACCCGCTCGTCCCGCTCGTCCGCGAGCGTGCTCTCGATCCGTGCGACCAGGTCCGGTTCGGGATCGATGTGCACGTCCCCCGTCGCACCGTCGAGGGCAACCTGCCGCGCCTCCTTCAGGCGATCCGCGCCGATGGTGCAGCCGACCACCAGGGGAATGCCGTGCGCCCGGGCCATGATGGCGATGTGCGAGTTCACGGTGCCCTGGCGGCAAACGATGCCGCCGACCGCCGACAGGTCGGCCTCCGCCAGGTCGAGGATGCCGAGCTCGTCGGCGAGAACGATCGCGCCCGGCGGGAGCCCGGTCAGCGTCGCTTCCTCGCGCCCGAGGAGCCGCAGGGCGATGCGGCGGGTGATCGTGCGGATGTCCTCGGCGCGGGCGCGGATGTAGGGATCCTCGACTGCCGCGAAGGCGTCGCTCAATTCCGTCCCTGCCCGCAGCACCGAGGCGGTCGCGTCGAGGCCCGAGCGGATCAGCTGCTCGGTCGCCTGGGCGAGTTCGACGTCGCGCGCGACGTCGATCAAGGCCTCGATGATCTCGGCATCTTCGGGATGCATGTGAAGGCCGTTGCGCCGCCGCTGGAGGATCTCCCCGACCTCGACGACCGCGGCGCGATAGGCCTCGACGTGCTGCTCGATCTCTGCGCCGACGATCGCGCGCGACATCTCGGTCAGCGGCGGGGGGAAGAACGGATGGGCCGGACCCAGGGCCGTGCCCCGGCTCGCCGGCGTGCCGGCGGGGGCGGTGGGCGGGCGCGGCGGGGCGAGCGGCGCCGACTCGGGCTCGGCCATGCGCGGGGCCGCGTCGCGCTGAATCTCGAGGCCGGCATCCTCGGTGACGATGAAGGCCGCCAGCCGCTCGACGGCGTGGGCGGCGTCCTCTCCCACGGCGTGCAGCGTGATCTCCTCGCGCTCCTTGATGCCGAGCAGCATCAGCTTCACGGAACTCTTGGCATTCGCCCGGACGCCGCGGCAGCCGACTTCGATCGTCGAGCCGAACTGCTTGGCGAGCTTGACGAATTGTGTGGCCGGGCGAGCGTGGAGGCCGTCCCGCACTCCCACCGTCACGATGCGCTCACACTGCATGTGGATCCTCCCTGATATTCTTGCGGCGAGTTCGGGACCGCCCGACCGGTGTCAGGCCGAGATGCGGATCTCGGCGCCAGAGTTGAGGGCGGCGAGGAGGGCCTCGGTATTCACCGGCGCGGCGCAGAGGTCTCCCGGACGCTCCGGCACGTCCTCGCCGTTGAAGTTCACCACGACGTGGCCGATGTCCCGGATCTTGGCCCAGGCACGGGAGCCCACCCCCGTCAGTACGGTCCCCACCGCGCCGATGGTCAGCTCGGCGCCGGGGGCGGGGGCGGCTTCGCTCGGGCCATCCTCGACTTTGTGCAGCACCGAGATCTCGGCGAGCTCGGGCGGCGCGCCGTCCGCGAAGAGGATCAGCACGCCTCCGCTGATCATCTCGGCCGCGTCCGGCCCGACTTCGGTGATGCGGCTGCGCAGCAGAATCGTCATGACGATCTCCAATCGATCTGATGTCTTCATCAAAGAAAGAAAGTCGCACCCCAGGCCAGGAGCACAGACACCGGGCCCATGATTTGGCGACTGATGAGAATAGCGGGAACGCCGATCTCGATCGTCTTCGGCTTCGCTTCTCCAAGGGCGAGGCCGACCGGGACGAAATCGCATCCGGCCTGGGCGTTGTAGGCGAACAGGGCCGGCAGGGCCATGGCGGGCGCGATGGTGCCGTTGGCGATCTGCGGCCCGATGATGGCGACGCCCACGACCTGCGCGATCACCGCCCCGGGGCTGAGGACCGGTGACAGGAACGGCAGCGAGCAGATGGCCGCGAGCACGAGCAGGCCGGTGATGGTGTTGGCGAGCGGCCCCATCGGGGCGGCCAGCACGTCGCCGATCCCCGTATAGAGGATCAGCCCGATCAGCATGGTCACGAAGGCCATGAACGGCAGGACGTTGCGGATGACCGTGTCGATCGTCCGTCGGCCGGCATTGAAGAAAATGCTGACCGTCTGGCCCATCACCCGCCCAACGGCGGCGACCATGCCGACGAGGCCGCGCGACCCGGAGGTGGGCGCGTTGTCCTGCACGGGAGCGTTTGGCGCGACGGTCTCGGCCGCCGGAGTCGCCACCGCCGCCGCGGCCGCGGCATCCAAGGGGATGAGGTCGTTCGCCGTGACGCCCGAGACGTAGATGTCCTCTGTGATGAACTGGGCGAGCGGACCGGATTGCCCCACCGGAGTCATGTTGATGGTCGGGATGCGCTTGCGCGGGTAGACTCCGCAGCGCGCCGTGCCGCCGCAATCGATCACCACCGCGGCGATCTCGCTCTCGAGCGGCGGGTTGCGGAAGCCGTCCACCACCGTCGCTCCGGTGAGTTCGGCGAGGCGCGCGGCTACCGGCGGGACGCCGCCGCCCGTCACCGCGACGATCTTATCCCGATCTGGCGTCGGCTGGATCACCAGAGGACCGCCCCAGCCGCCGGATCCCTGCTTGACGCGCACTGCCTTGTACTGCCTGCTCATCGGACCGTTCCTGTACCTTGGCAAGTTCTTCTTGGCCGATCTCGGCGAGATCAGTCTCGTTAGGGTCGCCGTGCATCATCCGCCGGACCGAAGACCGGTCCGGCGGATCAGGTTCAGAGCGTCACGCCTTCGCGGCGCGCCATGATCGCGGTAATCCTTTCCGTCAAGACGCCTTTGAGGAAGCAGACGACAATGCCGACCGCGATATAATAAATAGCCAAAGTAATGTGATATCCGCCAGGAATAGCGCCACGCTTCTCAAGTTCCAGAAGAGCCGCCAGCACTCCGGCCCAGACGAAATACTCGCCAGGATTGGCGTGGGGGAACAGGCCCAGGATAGGGTGCACGAGCGATACGGCCGAGTCGTAGAAGGCGGGCTTATGCTTCTCCTCGAGGAAGGTGCCGAATGTGTAGGCCATCGGGTTGGTGAGGAAGAACACCGCCATGAGAGGGAGCAGCGTGTAGCGGGTCAGGGCGGTGCGGCCGGCAAACCGGGCAACGGCCTGGATCCGCTTCTCGCCGACGAGGCCGGTCAGGGCATAGAACGCCGTCATCAGGGCGATCAGCGTCGGGACGATGCCGGTCATGAAGCTGACGAAGACCTCGCCGCCCTTCTGGAACACGCCGATGAAGTGGCGGCCGGCGGTGGCGAGCCAGCCCAGCTGCTCCTCGCGCTGGCCCGCGGACAGCTGCTGCACCCGCTTGGCGTAATCGTCGGACGAGATCGCCGCGCCGCCAGGAACCATGTCCTGAGCTGCCGCGACCAGGGTGTGGGGCGTCGCCGCATTCATGTCGGCGAAGGCGTGAGATGCGGCCAGTGCCGGCGCGTGATCAAAGCCGGTGGCGACATGCGCGCCGGCGATACTGTGAACAAAATCGAGCAAGCCTTGCGCGGCAATGATGCTCAGGGCCATGTTCCTCACCTCAAGTTATGATTGCGCAGGACAAAAGTCCCGCGGGTTGGAGTCCCTGCCACGATCACTGCCGCGGCGATCCCGATGCTTGCACCGACGGCTGGGTTCCAGGAAATGACTTCCAACAAACCCGCCATGCCGATCAATTAAAGACACTGAAATGTAAATCTAGCAAGTTGTTGCCTCCGTTTTTTGCTCTTTTATTTGGAGGACGTCGCTCGCGTCGCGGTATCGCTGCTCCGATATGTGAGATCGTTTCTGTTAAGTCGCGTGGCAGCATGCACCACGACGAAGACTTGCGCCTTCGATACCGATGCCAGGCCAAATTCGGGGGTGCTTCAGCCTCGTCATCCGCTCCGATGGCACGCGGTCTCCGTCACTTCACCGATCTTGTGGAGGGCGGCCCCCAGGCGCGGAGCTTGTCCAGGAGCTTGCCTCAGATGGGGCCGACGCCCCGCGACCGGCCGTCTTGTTCTCCTCGCGCAGGCGGCAAGCGCGGCGGGCCGCATCCACGACGGCCCGCTGCACGAGGCCGGCGGCGCTCTCCGCCGCGAGGCCCGTCAGGCCGCGGCCTGCAAGATCCGGAATGGGTTGGAAAGCGGCCGTGCTGCTCCAGCCCGTCATCGCCATCGCGCGGTCCACCGTTCCGTCTGGCGCGGCGACCAGAACCGCGACGGCGCGGCGGCCCAGGCGTCCCCTCGCCGATCCCGTGGCGAGCCAGCCGTCCGGTCGGCTCGCCGCGAGCTCCCCGAGCACGGCGCGGCACCGGCGCAGATGCAACCATCCACAGAGCCCCTGCAGGACCCACGCGATGCCAAGGGCGACCAACGCCATGCGCCAATCGATCACGCTACCCTCCCGGTTCGCTCGTCACGCCTCCGCCGACGGGCGTCGTTCCAGGCATATGAACACTTGAACGACTGTCTGTCAATTTGTACGTCTCGGCTTCGCACAGCCGCTTGCGCGGCCCTGCCACCTACTACAACGTCACCATAGATTGTCGGCATCACGGTGAACGCCATGCCCCTGAACCTCGCAGAGACCCTCCTTGCGGAAGGAATCGCGCCGAGCCCGGATCTCTCCCATCAGGTTCGCAAGCTCGGCTTCTTCCGGGAGGGATTTTTCAGCTACGCCGACGCGATCGCCGGCCGCCTTGGCCTCTCCGTGGTCGTCGATCCGGTGCTGCTGACCCGCGCGTTTCTCGACTGGAGGGACGAGTTCCTCGGACAGAGCAGGGTCGCGGATATTAACCGCCGAGACTATATGATTTTTAGTTCGGCGCTGATGCTGTATAACCTCGTCCGCCATCGTCCTGCGTCACTCGACCTTCAGCATCAAGGACATGTTCTGGCGAGTGCGGGAGAAGTCAAGCGATTGGAGGTATTTTGGCCGGAGGGTCTCCTCTACACGGGATACTGCCTCACGACGCTGGATACAGTTCTAGCCCAGGAGGGAGAGGAGCCGATTCATCTCAGCCCGCTGATCGCCGAGACGGCGACGTGGTGGTCGTTTCGCGAGAACGTCCTCGAAGACCCGACGCGGGCGATCGGCTTCCTCGACTTGTTCGTGGGTGCTGAGCCGAACTGGGACATGCCTTGCCTCGCTGCCGACCGCCCGGCGATCCGCGGCCTCGCGCGGCGGATCAGACATTGACGGCGCCGCCGGTGACGGACCCGTTATGCCTAGCGGGACGAGCCGTGCCGTGTTCCGATACCACCACTGTCCCGGCTTCTTGAAGTCGATAGCCATTCCTGCGGAATGGCTATCGATCGAAATATTATTCATCGAGGGGCGATGTTGAACGTCTCAGCGCAAGGATTGGGATTTTGAAGAGCTGAGGCAGTTTGAAAAATCGAGGCTAATTCTTCTAGCCGGTGTCAGAACGCGAGGCATGATGACATCATTTTGCTATGGGAAGCTTCTTGATATCCGAACATATTGTAGATGATGCTAAAACTGATTATTTTAGCGTTCTTATTTACTAATAAATACTTGTGCGTGCTGGTCTCTATTGGTTTCCACAATGTTGGTTGAATCGGGCGAGTATTTCCGGCCGCTCAAGCAGGGCCCAAAGTAAGAAATCGATGCTTCGCCGGATCGGTTGCCGAACCAAAAAACTTACTGCTGCGATCTTAGAAAGAAGAATACCAGAAGGCGCCACGGCTTCTTGACTATATTCACCGCGGATCGGGCGCTGGATCGTGCCACACGGCGGCAATGATCTCATGGCGGATTCATGCGCGCAAGCTCCTGGAGGGGTCCAGACAGAATATACGGCAGGTCGACGGCGCGCCGCCACGGCGCGTGCGACGCTCCGCCATCCCAGACATTTATGTTGACAGAGAGACAAATGTTCGGCATGCAGACGCCAACGTCGCGACGAGCTGAGAACGTGCGCGGCTATCGGGAGGAGCTTCTCATGTCGATCGCCCCAGTCGGACTCGCCGCGAGCCTGCGCGCGCACGCCCAGAAGCACGGACCGGTGACCGTCGGTCTCGCCGGTGCCGGCCAGATGGGAACGGACATGATCGTGCAGATGGCGCTGATGCCGGGCGTCCGGCTCGGAGCCGTGTCCGAGCTCAACCTCGCGGCGGCCAGCCGCGCCCTTGCTCTCGTCGACCGCCAAGGCGTCCCGGCCTCCTCCGGCACGGCCGTAGACGCGGCGATCGAGGGCGGCGGCGTCGCGCTCACCGAGGATTACAAGGCCCTGTGCGCGGCGGGCCGGATAGACGTCGTGATTGACGCGACCGGCAACCCGAATGTCGGCACGCTCGTCGCTCTCGAGGCCTTCCGCTCCGGCAAGCACGTCGTGATGCTGAACGTCGAGGCTGACATCTGCATCGGGCGCCACCTCATGGCGGAGGCACGCCGGGCCGGGGTCGTCTATACGGGCGCCGCCGGGGACGAGCCGGCAGCGACGATCGAGATCGTCGGCTTCGCCCAGGCGCTCGGCTTCGACGTGATCGCGGCCGGCAAGGGCAAGAACAACCCGCTGAAGTTCGATGCCGTGCCGGCGGACTACGAGGAGGAGGCCCGGCGGCGCGACATGAACGCCCGGATGCTGGTCGAGTTCGTCGACGGCTCGAAGACGATGATCGAGATGGTGGCGGTCGCCAACGCCACCGGCCTCGTCCCGGACGTGCCGGGCATGCACGGCCCGGCGGCGACACGCGATGAACTCGCCCAGGTGCTCTGCACCCGGGCGGATGGCGGCATCCTCAGCCGGCCTGGCGTCGTCGACTACTCGATCGGCAAGGGGGTGGCCCCGGGCGTGTTCTGCATCGTGAAGCCGCGCCACCCGCGCGTGCTGGAGCGGATGACCGACCTGAAGGTCGGGCCGGGTCCGTGCTACACGATCTTCCGGCCTTACCACCTCACCAGCCTCGAGGTGCCGCTCTCGGCGATCCGCGCCGTCATCGCGGGGGCGCCCGACATGGAGCCGCTCGACCGGCCGGTGGCGGAATGCGTCACGGTCGCCAAGCGCGACCTCGCCCCGGGCGATCGCCTCGGCAAGATCGGCGAGACCGATTACCGCGGCTTCGCCATGACCTGGGAGGACGCGCGCAGCGAAGGTGCGCTGCCGCTCGGCCTCGCCGAGGGCGCCCAGGTGGTCCGCCCGGTCAAGGCCGGCGAGCGGCTCACCTACGCCGACTGCGCCCCCGACGAGAGCCTGCTCGTCACGCAGATCCGACGCCGCCTCGACGAGGCCGATGCTCGCCAGTGGCCGATCGAGCGCCGCCTGAGCGCCTGAGCGCTCCCCTCGTCCCTCTCCCCTGAAGACTGGAGTCAGGCATGTCCGACGCTGCGCCCTCGGCCGCTCCCGCCCGTGACGGAATGGCCGACAACCGCCCCTTCGCCTTTCGGGCCTACCCGGAGGCGGTGCTCGTCGAGGCCCTCCGCAAGATGTACCTGATCCGCCGCTTCGAGGAGGGAGCGGAGGAGAGCTACATGCGCGGCCTCATCCACGGCACGATGCACCTCTCGATCGGCCAGGAGGCCAGCGCGGTCGGCATGTGCCTGCCGCTCTCCGACACCGACCAGATCACCTCGACCCATCGCGGGCACGGCCACTGCATCGCGAAGGGGGCGGAGGTCGGGCGGATGTTCGCCGAGTTCTTCGGCAAGGAGACCGGTTATTGCCGCGGCCGCGGCGGCTCGATGCACATCGCCGATGTCCGGAAGGGCAATCTCGGCGCCAACGGCATCGTGGCCGGCGGCATCCCGATCGCGGTCGGCGCCGCACTCTCCCTGAAGATGCAGCGGCGGCCCGACGTGGTGATGTCGTTCTTCGGCGACGGCGCCAACAACGAGGGCGCCTTCCACGAGGCGCTCAACATGGCGGCGATCTGGAAGCTGCCGGTCGTGTTCGTCTGCGAGAACAATCAGTACGGCATGTCGGTCTCGACCGAGCGCTCGACGGCGGTGCGCAACATCGCCGAGCGGGCCGCCGCGTACGCGATGCCGGGCGTGACGGTGGACGGCAACGACCTCTCGGCAGTCGCCGAGGCTGCGGTCACCGCCGTCCAGCGGGCGCGGCGAGGGGAAGGGCCTAGCCTCGTCGAGTGCAAGACCTACCGTCATCGCGGGCATTCGAAAAGCGACCGCAACCGTTATCGCACCAAGGAAGAGATCGAGGACTGGATCAGCCGGGATCCGATCGTGCGCTTCGAGGTGCAACTGCAGGAATACGGCGTGATCGACGAAGCCGGCCTCGCCCGCCTGCGCGACGAGGTCGAGCGCTCCATCGCCGAGGGCATCGCCTTCGCCAAGGACAGCCCGTCCCCGCGCCCTGAGGAAGCGACCCGCTTCGTCTACACGGATTGAGCCGCGCGGCCCGACGTCAATCAGATGGACAAGACGACATGAGGGATACCGTGCGCGAACTGAGCTACGCTCAGGCGATCAACGAGGCCATGGCACTCGCCATGGAGGCCGATTCCCGCGTCTTCGTGATGGGCGAGGATATCGGGGTCTATGGCGGCGCCTTCCAGGTGACGGGCGATCTCGTTCACCGGTTCGGGGCCGAGCGGGTGATCGACACGCCGATCGCCGAACTCGGCGGGGCGGGCGTCGCGGTGGGCGCTGCGCTCACCGGCATGCGCCCGATCTACGAGTTCCAGTTCTCCGACTTCGCGACCCTCGCGATGGAGCAGATCGTCAACCAGGCGGCGAAGATCCGCTTCATGCTCGGCGGCGCGGTCTCCGTGCCGCTGGTGATGCGCTTCCCGGCCGGCTCCGGCACCGGCGCCGCGGCCCAGCATAGCCAGAGCCTCGAGGCGTGGCTCGGCCACGTTCCGGGCCTGAAGGTCGTGCAGCCCGCCACGCCGCACGACGCCAAGGGCCTTCTCCTCGCCGCGATCGCCGATCCCGATCCGGTCATGATCTTCGAGCACAAGCTGCTCTACAAGATGAAGGGGGAGGTGCCGGAGGGACACTACACGGTGCCGATCGGCAAGGCGCGAGTGTGCCGGCAGGGCGAGGACGTGACGATCGTCGCGACCGCCATCATGGTGCACAAGGCTCTCGCGGCCGCCGAGGCCCTGCGCGAGGACGGCATTTCGGTCGAGGTCGTCGACTTGCGCAGCATCCGCCCTCTCGACCGCGATACCCTCGTGGCGAGCGTGGCGAAGACCGGCCGTCTGGTCTGCGTCTACGAAGGAGTCAAGACACTCGGCATCGGTGCCGAGATCAGCGCGCTCATCGCCGAGAGCGAGGCCTTCGACTACCTCGACGCACCGATCGTGCGCCTCGGCGGGGCCGAGTGCCCGATCCCGTACAACCCGGAGCTGGAGAAGGCCGTGGTTCCGCAGGTGCCCGACATCGTCGCGGCGGTCCGCTCCCTGGCCGCGCGGGAGCGCTGAGCCATGGCGATGGAAGTCATTCTCCCCAAGGTCGACATGGACATGGCGACCGGCCGCATCTCGCGATGGCTCGCGCGGGAGGGCGACCCGGTCCGCAAGGGCGAAGTCCTGTTCGAGATCGAGACGGACAAGGCGGCGATGGAGGTCGAAGCTCCGGCGACCGGCACACTGCGCCGGGTCTCCGGCGCGGAAGGCATCGACATCCCGGTCGGCCAGGCGGTAGCCTGGATCTACGCCGATGGCGAGGCCGAGACGGTGGCGGCGGCGGCGGCGGCCGGCCGGGAGGCGGATCCCGCGGAGGGGGAGGGCGCTGCGGTGGCCTCCGCAAACGGCAGCAAGCCGGTCCCCGCGGAGTTCACACCCGAACCCGCCGCGGGCCATGCCCCGGTGCGGGCGACCCCGCTGGCGCGGCGGCTCGCCCGCATGAACGGCATCGCCTTGCCGTCCCTGGCCGGGTCCGGGCCCCGGGGGCGGATCCAGCGCCGCGACGTCGACCGGCATCTCGCGGCGGCGCGGCCCGAATCCGCTCCCGCGCGGCACGTGGCGGCGGCGCACGCACCGGCCCCCGCGGCGGAGGCTCCCTCCGCGCGCCCGGTCGAGGCGAAATCCCGCCGCGCGCCCACGGTTGCGCAACCGTCTCCGGACCTGACCGGCCGGGCGCCGTACGAGCCCGCCGGGACCCAATCTCCGCTGCCGGGCTTGGGCGCGGGGATCCCGCTCCATGCCGTCTGGCTGCGCCAGGGCAGCGGCATCCCGGTCGTCCTGCTTCACGGGTTCGGCGCCGACCTCGCGGGCTGGCGCCCGATGCTCACTGCCTTCGACCGCGCCGTGCCGATCCTCGGCCTCGACCTGCCCGGCCACGGCGGCTCCGTCGACGTGCCGGCCCTCGGCTTCGACGATCTCGTCACTGCGGCCGAGACGGCCCTCGTGGCGCTGGGCGTGTCCTGCGCGCACCTCGTCGGGCATTCGCTCGGCGGCGCGGTCGCGACGGCGATCGCGGCCGGTGGTACGATCGAGGCACGCTCACTCTTCCTCCTCGCGCCGGCGGGTCTCGGACCGGAGATCAACACCGCCTTCATCGACGGCTTCGCCGCCGCGACCGACGTGCGCGCCGTGCGGGCCTGGATGGGCGAACTGGTGGCTGATCCGGCCGTGCTCACCGACAGCCTCGTCGGTGCGGCGGCCCGGGCGCGGACGGACGGACGGCTCACCGCGGCGCAGGAGCGGCTCGCCCGCTCGCTGTTCGCACCGGGGACGCAGCTCTTCTCGACCCGCGCGCTGTTCCCGCAATTCGCCATGCCGGTCAAGGTCGTGGTCGGCAGCGAGGATCGCATCGTTCCCGCACGCCAAGCCCTCGGCCTGCCCGGATCCGTGGCACTGCACGTTTTCCCGCAGGTCGGTCACATGCCTCAGCTCGAGCGCAAGGCCGAAGTTGCCCGGCTTCTGGCCGAACTCGCCCGTGCCTGAAGCGTCGAGTCGCGCGATGACCCACGGAGCGCGTCGGGCGATCGGGACACGATCGCTCTCGCCGTTCAGACATCGGCGCCACTCGAACCCGCGGGACGTAGTCCCCACGGGTTCGTGAGCTGTGGTGCGAGCAGCGTCGCCCAGAAAGCGCTTCAGCCCTCGATCGCGACTTTGAGGGCTGCGCCGGACGCGGCCAGCCGCAGGGCGTCCGCCGCCCCGTCGAGCGGGAAGCGGTGGCTGAGGAGGGGAGCGGCCCCGATCCGGCCCGACGCCAGCAGGTCGAGCGCCTGGCCGAACTGCCGGCGCATGAGCCCGAAGGCGCCGGTGACGATCAGCTCGCCGTAATGGATCGCGTTGACGTCGAGGGCTGCGGTCTCGCCACGCGTGAAGCCGGCGAAGAGGCTGACCCGGCCGCCCGGCCGGGCGAGGCGCACCGCGTCTTGGGCGAGGTGAGGAACCCCGATCGCCGCGATGATCACATCGGCACCGGACCCGCCACACCGTGCCCGCACGGCGGCCGAGACGTCCTCCGCCCCCGGGTCGATCACCGCGTCGGCGCCGAGGTCCAGGGCGGCCCGGCGCCGCGCCGGGTTCGGCTCCGACACCACGATCCGGCGCGCGCCGGAATGCCGAGCCAGGGCGACGTGCAGGAGCCCGATCGGTCCGGCCCCGAGCACCACGACTCCGTCCCCCCGGCCCAGGGACACCTTCTCCTGGCCGTTGATGACGCAGGCAAGGGGCTCGGCCAGAGCCGCCTCTGCAAAGGAGAGCCCCTCGGGCAGTGGCAGCACGTTGCCCGCGGCGACGGCGCGGGCCGGCACGCTGACGAGTTCCGCGAAAGCACCGTCGAGTTCGTAGCCCATAGCGGTGAGGCGCATGCACAGGTTTTCCCGCCCGCGCTGGCAAGCCTCGCAGGCGCCGCAGGCAATGGCCGGGTTGACGCAGACCGGGTCGCCTCTCACGAAGCGCTCCGAGCGACTCTCCGCGACGACGCCAGAGAATTCGTGGCCGAGGACCGAAGGGAAGCGCACCCCTGCGGTCTTGCGGCCGGTGAGGATCCGGATGTCCGTCCCGCAGATGGTCGCCGCACGCACGCGGACGACGAGCCCGCCCGGCTCGGGGGCTGGATCGTGGATATCCGCGAGGACGAGGTCGTTGGGCGCACGCAGCAGGGCGGCTCTCATTCGGCTTCTCTCCAAGAACCACGGCCGGAATTTACTTCACAGGAGCGCCCGCCGCCACTTATGACGGGGTCTCAAGCGAGCGGGAGGACGAGCAGGGTTGTCGGGCGTCGAGGATGACCTCAAGACACGGGTGGCATGGCTCTATTACATGGAGGGGCTGACGCAGGACCAGATTGCTCAGGTGTTCGGCATAACCCGGGCTCGGGTTCTGCGCATGCTGGCCGCCGGCCGGGAGGATGGAACTGTTCAGATTCGCATCGTCGCGCCGATCGCGCGCTGCGTCGAGTTGGAGCGCGCGGTCCGCACGCGCTTCGGCATGCACCGCGTGGTGGTGGTGCCGCAGCCGCAGGACGAGGCACAGATCCCGCGCCTGATCGGCACGGCGGTCGGCCACCTGCTCACCGATATACTGCAGGACGGGATGACGATCGGGCTCGGCTGGGGGCGCACTCTCTCGGCCAGCCTGCCTGTCCTGTCGCAGATGCGGTTGACGCAGACGACCGTTGTCTCAATGCTTGGGGGGCTGACGCATGTCAGTGTCTCGAACCCGTCCGAATTTGCGTGGCGCTTCGCCGACCGCCTCGGCGGTGACTGTTACATGCTGGCTGGGCCGGTCTTTGCCCCCGATCACATCACGCGCGAGACGCTGAAGAACCACAGCGGCATCGCAGAGGTCTTCCAGCGGACGCAGCGGCTCGACCTCGCCCTCCTGAGCGTTGGCGAACTTACGCCGAATTCGATCTTTGCACAGTATGGACTCCTTGATCGGGCTGATCTTCTTTCGCTGGAACGAGCGGGCGCAATCGGAGACATTCTGTGCTGGTTTATTGACGCCGAGGGGCGCATCCTCGACCACTCGGTCAATGACCGGGTGCTCGCGGTTCATCCCGACCAGCTGCAGCGCGCCAAGCAAGTGATACTTGCCTCGGGCGGTTGGTCAAAATTCGCAGCGGTGCGGGCCGCCATCCGAATCATCAAGCCGTCCGTATTGGTTACCGATGAGCGAACGGCAGAGCGGCTGCTTGATCAGGATGGGGGTTGAGATTGGATCTCGTAAAAATCGCACGTCGATTGAATGATGTTGACCCGCTCTCGTGGAGCCCATCAGGCTTTCCCACGCGGTGCCTTCGATGCCCCACACACGTCCGCCCTAATTGGCTGAGTTCCGCCGTCAGATAGTCGAACTGGTCCGCGCCGGACGCGATCCCAGGGATCTTGCCCGCAGGGACCTTGCCCGTGAGTTCGAGCCTTCGGCCCAGGCCATCCGGAACTGGGTTGCTCAGGCGGATCGGACCGAGGGCGGCCGTGCGGCAAAGGCCGAGACCCTCACGGCCGCCGAGCGTGAAGAGCTAACCCGTCTGCGCCGCGAGGTGCGCCAACTGCGGCTGGAGCGGGATATCCTGTCGAAAGCCGCGGCCTGGTTCGCGCGGGAGATCGGCGCGGTGCCGTCGGGATCGTCCGGTTCATGAGCGCCAACCAGGCCCCCTTTCCCATCGCCGTCATGGCCCGCGTGCTCGGCGTCTCGGAAGCAGGCTACCATGCTTGGCGGCAGCGGGAGCCCTCTGCCCACGCGCAGGCCGACACCGCGCTGCTGAAGCGGATCCGCACGATCCACGCGGGCTCGGGCGAGGCCTACGGGGCTCCACGCGGTCATGCAGAGTTGGCAGCCGAAGGATCACATGGGCGCAAGCGCGTCGCGCGCCTGATGCGCGCAGGCGGCCTCGTCGGCGCCAGCCGGCGGCGAGACCGCATCATCACCACCCGGCGGGACAAGGACGCTCGACCAGCCCCCGACCTCGTGGACCGCAACTTCCGAGCCGAAGGCCCCAACCAGCTCTGGGTCGGTGACATTGGTCAGCCCCCATTGGAGTGGTCCGGCCTGAAGTATGGCTCTGAGCCGACGTGGTCCTGCCCCGGTTTGTGGTCCAAGGCCTATGCAAGTTCTCGGGCTGTGACAGCTTGGTTGGCGAAGGCTCGGGGCGTCAAGCCGCCGAGGACCGTATGAGGCCGGTCTTCGTTGTAGTGGCACCTCCATTCTTCGATGCGCTCGCGGGCATCGGCCAGCGACAGGAACCATGAGGCATTCAGGCATTCCGCCCGCAGGCGGCCGTTGAAGGCCTCGATGTATGATCCTCCCTCGAGTTGGTGGTTCTCCCGCACTTTGCGTGGATCAGGCCGCGATGAGGGTGCGCCGTCGCAGTAGGTCGAAGCTGGCGCGACCGTACATGGTGCGCTTGAGCATCTTGAGCCGACTGATCTGCCCTTCCGCCTGAGCGTTGCTCCACGACGTCGTTAGCGCGGCCCGAACGGCCGCGCCATCCTGCGTCAAACCGGCCGCGAAGGTCTCCAGCGCAGCGACACCGCAGGTCTGGGTGTCGAGCAGCCACCTGTCGAACTCGCCGGCAGGGTCCGCCGGGCGGTCGCCACCCAGGCCACAGGCCCGCACGAGCATCGTGAACCGCTGCGCCAGATCGGCGATCCGTGCGGCTTCAGGATCCTGCCGGATGCGGGCGAGGTCAGCCGCGGCGCGCGGCTGCAGTGTCGCGAGGGGCTGCACCAGGATCCAGGCCAGCTGCTTCGGAGAGGGGATTGGCACGGCGCTGATCGCCTCGGCGTTCGTCGAGGCGGTTTGCGACAGCCATTTGCGGGCCGTGCGCCGCGCCGGCCTCGTGCGACGTTCGGCGACGAAGCGGTGCACCTGCCGATGGGTCCCCGCGAAGCCCTGGGCACGGATCTCGCGCCAGAGCGCCATGGCGTTCTCGCACCCCTCAGCCATGCGCTGCTCCAGATGAGCGAGGTAGCGGTCGAGGCGAGACGGATTGGGTCGGCGCCTGGCGCGCTCCGGGAAGCTCTCGGCCTGGGCGTACTTGCGTACCGTCGCACGCGCCAGACCCGTCGCGCGCCCGATGGCCAGCAGCGTCTCGCCGGCGAGATGACGCCGGCGCACGTCCTCGTAGGCTGCAAGCCGGCGAGCGCGGCTGTCGCGGCTGATGGCAATCTCGGCCGCGCTGCGGCAATAGGCATGCGGGCGTTCCCCCGGCTGTCGGCCGTCACCTGTGGGAAGGACGGGAAGCTGTCGCAGCCGGCCGTGAGCACGGCCAAGCCAGCGTTCGAGGGCTTGGCGCATGTTGAGGAGGAGGTGCCATCGATCGGCGACCTGGAGAGCAGCGGGGGCGCCCGCCGTGGCCGCTCGGGCGTACTCGGTCGAGCGGTCGCGGGCGATGATCTGGATACCGGGATGGCGACGCAGCCACGCGGTGACGGTCACAGCCGAGCGGTCGGGCAGCAGGTCGATCGGGCGTCGGCGTTCGAGGTCAACGAGGAGGGTGCCGTAAGTCCGTCCCTTGCGGATGGCCCAATCGTCGATGCCGACGGCTCGTGGTGGATCCGCACGCGGCAGCGGGAGGCGGTGCAAGAGGCGCAGCATCGTATCGGGGCTGGTCCGCATCCCCAGGTGGCCGGTCAGGCGTGCACCGGCCTCCGCGCCCGCTGCAAGCCCGATCCGGGTCTGGGCCTGAGCGAGGCGGCGCGTCCGTCGGGCTCGTGGGGGCACCAGCCGTGGGAGAGGCTCGGCGAAGGTGCGGCGGTAGCAGGTGGGATGACGGCAGTAGAAGCGTCGGATGCGCAGGCGCAGCGTCACGGGCTGGCCGAGGCTCGGCAGATCGGCGGGACGGCGATCGTAGCGGCTGTGAACGGCGGAACTGAGCGTGCCACAGGCCGGACATTGCGCATGAGCGCGGCGCACATGGGCGAGGATGACGAGGTGATCAGCGCTCCGAGTGACGCTCTCGATGGCGCAGCCCGGCAGGGATGAGGGGACGATCATCCCGTCCGTGAATCAGCCAGCGCCAGCTTCGTCACCGCGACCGTTCCACGCAAAGTGCGGGAGAACCACCAACTCGAGGGAGGATCATTCGCCGGTTCCACGCCCGCCCTTGATTCAGCGCAAGGACGCCTCCCGTCCTGCAGGCCGATGACCGGACGAGCCAACACGGGGGTTGTCCCATGTCGAACACCGTCATCGCGCGGGCCGCGGCGCCGCTGCGCACCGCCACGACCTTCGCCGTCTCGCTCGTCGTCTCGGTCCTCGCGAGCCTGGCGCTGCTGATCGCCTATGCGCTGCTGGCGCTCCTGTTCAATCTCGGATCGATCGGCCTCGGCGTGACCGCCGCCATCACCAAGGTGCTGTGCCTCGCCGTCATCGTCGGTTGCATCGCGGCCAGCCGGCTGCCGGGGTCCGGCCGCTGAAGGGGGATCCGCAGGGCGGGCTCCGGCGGCAGCCCGCGCTTGACTTGCGCGGGCACGCGTGACTGGGTGCGCCGACTCCGTTCGGGGGGCGGGGCCGTCGCCGGCCGCCCCCGCGGCACTCGATCCAGACACCGCCCGAAGAAGCCAACCATGCATCGCTATCGTACTCATACCTGCGGCGCGCTCCGCCCGTCCGACGTCGGTTCGACGGTCCGGCTCTCCGGCTGGTGCCACCGCGTCCGCGATCATGGCGGCGTGCTGTTCATCGACCTGCGCGACCATTACGGCCTGACGCAATGCGTGGTCGACGCCGATTCCCCGGCCTTCAAGGCGGCCGAGACGGTGCGCTCGGAATGGGTGATCCGCATCGACGGCCGCGTGCGCCAGCGGCCCGCCGGCACCGAGAACCCCGAGCTGCCGACCGGCGCCGTCGAGGTCTACATCGACGATCTGGAGGTGCTGGGGCAGGCGGTCGAACTGCCGATGCCGGTCTTCGGCGATCTCGACTACCCGGAGGAGACGCGGCTGCGCTACCGCTTCCTCGACCTGCGCCGAGAGAAGCTGCACGCCAACATCATGAAGCGCGGGGCGATCATCGATTCGCTGCGCCGCCGCATGCGCGAGGGCGGGTTCTTCGAGTTCCAGACCCCGATCCTCACCGCCTCCTCGCCGGAGGGCGCGCGCGACTTCCTGGTGCCCTCGCGGCTGCATCCGGGCAAGTTCTACGCCCTGCCGCAGGCGCCCCAGCAGTTCAAGCAGCTCACGATGATCGCGGGCTTCGACCGTTACTTCCAGATCGCGCCCTGCTTCCGCGACGAGGATGCCCGCGCCGACCGCTCGCCGGGCGAGTTCTACCAGCTCGACATCGAGATGAGCTTCGTCACCCAGGAGGACGTGTTCCAGGCGGTGGAGCCGGTCCTGCGCGGCGTGTTCGAGGAATTCGCGCAGGGCTGGCGCGTCACCCCGAGCTTCCCGCGCATCCCCTACGCCGAGGCGATGCTGAAATACGGCGTCGACAAGCCGGACCTGCGCAACCCGCTGGTCATCGTCGACGTCACGGAGGACTTCTCGGCCGAGGCCGTGACCTTCAACGCCTTCAAGAACGTGATCAAGGCGGGCGGCGTGGTGCGGGCGATTCCCGCGCCCGGCGCCGGGGCGCAGCCGCGCTCCTTCTTCGACAAGCTCAACGACTGGGCCCGGGGCGAGGGCGCGCCGGGGCTCGGCTACATCGTGTTCGAGGAGGAGGGCGGCCAGCTCTCCGGCCGCGGCCCGATCGCCAAGTTCGTGCCCGCCGAGGTGCAGGCGTCCATCGCCGCCAAGGCGGGGCTGAAGGCCGGCGACGCGGTGTTCTTCTCGGCCGGCACCGAGGCCAAGGCGGCCGGGCTCGCCGGCAAGGCGCGCATCCGCATCGGCGACGATCTCGGCGTCTGCGACAAGGACCAGTTCGCCTTCTGCTGGATCACCGACTTCCCGATGTACGAGTGGAACGAGGACGAGAAGCGGATCGACTTCTCGCACAACCCGTTCTCGATGCCGAACTTCGCGCACGACGCGTTCCTCGGCCTCGACCCGGCCGATGCGGACACGATCCTCGACATCAAGGCGTTCCAGTACGACATCGTCTGCAACGGCATCGAATTGTCCTCGGGGGCGATCCGCAACCATCGCCCGGACGTGATGGAGAAGGCCTTCGCCATCGCGGGCTACGGCCGCGAGGTGCTGGAGCAGAAGTTCGGCGGCATGCTGAACGCGCTGCGCATGGGGGCTCCGCCCCACGGCGGCATCGCGCCGGGCGTCGACCGCATCGTGATGCTGCTCTGCCACGAGCCGAACATCCGCGAGGTCGTGCTCTTCCCGATGAACCAGCGGGCCGAGGACCTGATGATGGGTGCGCCCTCCGAGGTGACGCCCAAGCAGCTCCGCGAGCTGCACATCCGCCTGAACCTGCCCGAGAAGCAGGCCTGACGGTCGATCCGTGCCGAGCCTCGTCGCGGTCGTGGTGGCCGAGGACAGCGCCGCGCTGCTCCCGGCCTGCATCGGGGCGCTGGCGGCGAGCCACGTCCCGGCCCTCGTCGTCGATGCGGCGAGCCGCGACGGCTCGGCGGCCGTCGCCGAGGCGCAGGGCGCGCGGGTGATCCGCCTCGCGTGCCACGAAGGGTTCGCCCAGGCCTGCAATGCGGGGGTGCGCGCGGCGCGAGGGGCCCGGTTCGTGCTGCTGGTTCCGCCCGACGCGACCCTCGATCCCGGTGCCGCCGACGCGTTGCTCGCCGCGGCAGCCCGGCACCCTCAGGCGATCCTGTTCGCGCCGCGCATCGTCGCGCCGGATCCGGTCCTGCGGCCCGGGACCTGCCTGATGGCGCGGCGCGACCTGTTCCTCGCCCATGGCGGCTTCGACGAGATGATCGTGCAGTTCCACGAGGAGGAGGATCTCCGGCGCCGGCTGGCGCGGCGGGCCGGAGCCTGCATCGCCGTGCCGGAGGCGGTGGTGCGGCGGGCGCGGCCCGATCGTCCCCGGCCGAGCCTCCTCTACCGGCTGAGCTGGCATCGCGCGTGGTCGCAGGCCTATGTCGCCCGCAAGCACGGCCTGCCGGATCCGGCGCCGAGCCTGCTCGCGACGCATGCCGCGCGGGCGCTCATCGCCCTCCCGACCTTCGACCGCAAGCGGATCGCCGCCGATTGCGGCGCCGCCGCCGGAGCCCTCGCCGCCCTGCGCGGACGCTCGGCACCCGTCGGACCGTCGCGTCCGGACCGCCGCGACGGTCCCAACCCGCTGCGCGCATGACCGAACCCAGCCTCATCCGCGAGATCCGCGACGGCGACGAGCCGGGCCTGATCGCCCTCTGGCACGCCGCCGGCGTCTCGCGCCCCTGGAACGACCCGCACCGGGACATCGCCTTCGCGCGCTCCGGCCCGCACGCGACCATCCTGGTGGCGGAGGCGGACGGCGCCATCGTCGCCTCGGCGATGGTGGGCGAGGACGGCCACCGGGGCTGGACCTACTACGTCGCGGTGGCGCCCGGACGGCAGAAATCCGGGCTCGGCCGGGCGATCATGCAGGCGGCCGAGATCTGGCTCGCCGCCCGCGGCGTCTGGAAGGTGCAGCTCCTGGTGCGGGCGGACAACGCCGCTGCCGTGGGGTTCTACGAACGCCTCGGCTACCGCGACACCCGCACCGTCTGCCTCCAGAAGGTGATCGGGCCGGCCGGGTAAGGCCGCCGCCTCACGCCGGCCCGTCCGGCCACATCACCCAGTGCAGGTCCGGCGTGTGGTCGAACAGCCGCCGGTGCTGGCTCACCGCGTAGTTGTCGGTCATGCCGGCGATGAAGTCGGCGACGCGCCGGGGCGTGCGCGGATCGCCGGGCCCGTGCAAGGTCGCCCGCCACTCCTCGGGCATGCGGGAGGGATCGGCCGTGAAGGCCGCGAACAGGTCGTGCAGGATCTGCGCGGCCCGCGCCCGCACCGCCATCACCCCCGGATGCCGGTACATGCGGGCGAACAGGAAGGCCTTGATCGCCCGGTCGGCCGCCGCGATCGGCTCCGAGAAGGCCGCGACGGGAGCGCCGGCTCCGCGGATCGCCGCGACGTCGGCGGGGGCGAGCGCGGCGAGCCGCCGCTCGGTCTCGGCGACCACGTCCTCGACGAAGCGGGTGATCACCCGCCGGGTCAGCTCGTGCACCACGCGCGAGCGTTCCAGGCCCGGGTGGCGGGCGTCGATCTCGTCCAGGAGTTCGGCCAGGAACGGCACCGTGCGCAGGTCGCCGAGGTCGAACAGCGCGGCGCGCAGGCCGTCGTCGAGATCGTGGGCGTTGTAGGCGATGTCGTCGGCGAGCGAGGCCACCTGCGCCTCCGGACCCGGATAGGTGTCGAGGGCGAGGTCCTGGATCGCGGTGTATTCGAGGATCGCCACCGGCACGCCGCTCGCGGCGTAGCGGGGCATGGGCCGGCCCTCGGGGGTGAGCAGCGGGCCGTTGTGCTTGACGAGCCCCTCGAGGGTTTCCCAGGTCAGGTTGAGCCCGTCGAAGGTCGCGTAGCGCCGTTCCAGGCGGGTGACGAGGCGCAGGGCCTGCGCGTTGTGGTCGAAGCCGCCATGGCCCGCGAGGCAGGTCTTCAGGGCGTCCTCGCCCGTATGGCCGAAGGGCGTGTGGCCGAGGTCGTGGGCCAGCGCCAGGGCCTCCGCCAGATCCTCGTCGAGGCCGAGCGCCCGGGCCAGCGCCCGCGCGATCTGGCTCACCTCCAGCGTATGGGTGAGGCGGGTGCGGTAATGGTCGCCCTCGTGGTGCACGAAGACCTGGGTCTTGTGCTTGAGGCGCCGGAACGCCGCCGAATGCACCACGCGGTCGCGGTCGCGCTGGAAATCCGATCGGGTCGGCGAGGGCGGCTCGCCGATCAGGCGCCCGCGCGACCCCGCCGGATCGCTGGCATAGGGGGCCCGCCAGCGCTCACCGTTCCGTCCCCGCACGATCAGTCCCTCCGCCGATGCCCCGCACGGTTCCGGTTGCGGCCGGGGCTCCCGGTTCCTATCTTGCGAAGCACCAAACCGGCCTTTTAGCTAGGGCTGTCGATGACCGAGATCACCCTTACGCCGCGCGCCGCCCGGCGCATCAACGAGATCATGGGCGCCGAGCCGCCCGGTTCCATGCTGCGGATCAGCGTGAACGGCGGCGGCTGCTCCGGATTCCAGTACGCGTTCGACATCGCCCGGGACCGCACCGGCGACGACGTCGCCGTGGAGCGGGACGGGGCGACCGTGCTGGTCGACCCGCTGTCCCTGGAATACATGCGCGGGTCGACCATCGACTTCGTGAACGACCTGATCGGCCAATCCTTCAAGATCGAGAACCCGCAGGCCACCGCATCCTGCGGCTGCGGCACCTCCTTCTCGCTCTGATCCCGCCCGCCCTCGCGCAGGAACCGACGTCATGACCCGCTGCACTCGAACGGGCGTGGCCCGAGCCCTGCTGTGCGCCGCCCTGCTCGGCCCGGCCGCCGCACCCGGTCTTCCCACCCTCGTGGCGCCGGCCCTGGCGCAGGACGGGACGGTCGCCCTCGACGACCTCTCGTTCCGCTTCGGCGCGACGCTGGTGAAGGTGCCGCGCCTCGAACTGCGCGGCACGGCACTCTCGCGGGCCGATCTCCAGGCGATTCTCGATCCTGCGAGCGCGGAGCCCTGGCCTGCACGGCTGCGGCGGCTCTCCGCCGAGAGCCTCGCGATCCCGCTGCTGCGGGTCGAGCAGGCGCTCGGCGACACGGTTCAGGTCGTGGTCTATCGCGACCTCGTCGCCCGCTCCCTCACGGAGGGCCGCATCGGCAGCCTCGACGTCGCCGGGGCGGTGCTCACCGTCGAGGGCGGCGGCAAGGGTGATGGCAGGAGTGGCGGAGCGAATGCGGGGGCGGGCGCCTATGGCCGCATGGCCGCCCGCGACCTCGACCTCACCGGTCTCGCCCGTCTCCTCACCGAGGCCGGCGGGCCCGAGGCGCCGAATGTGCGCGTCTACGGCTCCATCGCCATCGACGACATCGCGGTGAGCGGGCCGCGGGGCGAGGCCTTCCGCATCGGCCATCTGGAGGGCCGCGACTTCGGCGGGCGGCCGACCGCGATGCCGTGGGGCGAGGCCGCGAACCGGCTCTCCGCGGGCGATCCCGCCAAGGCCTCGCCGGAGGAGCGGGCGCGGGTGATGGCGCTCGCCGCCGATCTCCTCGATGCGGTCTCGGTCGGTCCCGTCGAGCTGCGCGATCTCTCGGTGATGGATCCGGGGGAGGGCGCGCCGACCCGCTTCACCCTGGCGCGCCTCGCCTTCGGCCCCGATGGCGGGGCGGGCATGGTGCGCACGGAGGCGCTCGCCCTCGACGGGCCGGAGCTGCGCTTCGGCCTCAAGACGCTGACCCTCTCGGGCCTGTCCCTCAAGCCGACCCTCGCGGGCCTGCGCCGCAGCGCGGCCGGGCCCCTCGACCCGGCGGAGATGCGCCGCTACGCGCCGCTGATCGGCCGCGTCGCCCTCGATGGCCTGGAGGTGGACGTCCCGCCGGCCAAGGACCCTGGCAAGCCCCTGGCCAAGGACCCGCTGAAGGCCGAGGCGCCGGTCCACGTCGCCCTGCGCTCCGCCTCCCTCGACATGAGCGCGCCGCGCGACGGCATCCCGACCGCGGCCCGTCTCAACCTCGACGGCCTCGCCTTCCCGGTCTCGGCCAGCGATCCCTCGCTCGCCGCCCTGGCTGGGCTCGGCTACACGGCGGTCGACCTCTCCGGCGTGCTCGATTCGAGCTGGAACGAGGAGACCCGCGAGGTGTCGGTGCGCGAGTTCTCGCTCACCGGCAAGGATATGGGCCGCGCGCGGCTCACCGCGACGCTCGGCGGGGTCGGCAGCGAATTGTTCAACCCGGACGTGGCGGTGTCCTCCCTCGCGCTCCTCGGCGCGACCGCCAAGGCGCTGGCGCTGACCGTGGAGAACAGCGGCCTGTTCGAGCGCTTCGTGGCCGATCAGGCCAAGGCCCAGAGCCTGAAGCCGGCGGAGCTGCAGCAGGAATACAGCGCGGCGGCCCTGCTCGGCATCCCGGCGGTGCTCGGCAATTCCACCGGCGCGAAGGCGCTCGGGCAGGCGGTGTCGCGCTTCGTGACGAAGCCCGGCCGCCTCACCGTCACCGCCGCCGCCAAGGATCCGGGCGGGCTCGGCTTCCTCGACGTGAGCACGGCCGCGAGCCCCGGCAAGGTGTTCGAGCGGCTCAACGTGACGGCGACGGCGGAGTAGAGGCGCCGCCGCCGGCGATGAGCCCGGTCAGGCGGAGGCTGGCGCCGGGAAGATGCTCTTCCGGACCACCGCGTGGACGCCCCAGTTGCCGTCCACGACCTGGGTCACGCCGAAATCCACCGCCACCGACATCAGCGAGATCGCCTCGTCCTCGGTGAGGCCCTTCGCGGTCATCAGGAAGCGGCGCATCTTCCGGAAGGCGTCGCGCATGGCGAGGTCGACCGAGGATTTCGCGAAGATCTCGGACTGCGCCTCGGGCCCGAGGTCCTTCAGGTAGTTCGGGTAGCTGAAACCGTGCACCACCCAATCCTGGGCCGTCTCGATCATCGGGAAGTCGAGCCCTTCCAGCGGTGTGCCCGGTAGGTCGGCGGCCTTGTGCAGCACGAGCTGGAAGGTGCCGGTGAGCGAGCACTCGATGGCGGTGCCGCAGAGTTCGGAATCGCCCTGCGAGGCGTGCGGATCCCCCACCGAGAACAGGGCGCCCGGGACCGCCACCGGATAGTAGAGGGTCGCGCCCTTGCCGATGCGCCAGTTGTCGATGTTGCCGCCCGTGTAGCTCGGCGGGATGCTGTTGACCGTGTCGGCCTCCTTGGGCGCCACGCCCATCACGCCGAAATGCGGTCGCACCGGCACCCGGATACCCTTGAGGACGTCGAAGTTGCGCTGCGTCCTGGCGTGATCCACCGGGACGCCCGGATAGTCGATGATCGGGTGATGCACGCCGGACGGATCGGTGACGCCCGGCCAGCGGAAATTGTAGACCGCCCGCGCCCAGTCGCGGCCGCCGGTGGCGTCGATCTCGTAGATCGTCACCACCTCGCGGGGTTTGTCGCCGGTCAGCAGGTCCTTGTAGTGGTAGCCCCAGTTCGCGGCCGCATTGCTGCCGAAGGCGAGCCCCTTGAACTTGGGATTCGCGCAGGGCCGCGGCGCCACGTCGAGGATGCGCACCTCCAGGACGTCGCCCGGCTCGGCGCCCCGGATCGCCACCGGACCGGTGCAGATATGCACGCCGAGACCGCCGCCGGCGCCGATCTTGGCGTCCATCGGGCCGGCCCCGCGCCGGTCGACCCCCTTTCGCTCACGGGTCCAGAGAAAGACGCTCTCCGCGCCGGGATCGCCCGCGACCATCCGCTCGGCATCGTCGTTGGCGTGATGGGTCAGGGTCTCGATGGTGACGAGATCGCCGGATTCGACCTCGACCTGAGGCTTCAGCAGCCGGCTGAAGAAGCCCCAATGCACCGTCTCGGCGCTGGCCGGGAGGTGGTAATGCGAGAGCCGCGCGGGCTGGCGCCTCTGCGCGGTCTCGGCGAGGGCCGGCGTGACGAGGGACAGGCCCCCGGCCGCCAGGGCCGCGGCCCCGCCGGTGGCGACGAAGCCGCTCTTCAGGAAGGCGCGCCGCTCGGGCTCCAGCGCGGCCCGGAACCGCTGCCGATGCGCCTCGTAGTGGATGCAGTTCGGATCGTCGCCCCGGCACATGCTCGTTCCCTCCCGCCGCCAGATCGGCGACGGGAGGATGCAAGCGGGAGGCCGGAGAAGCGAGCCGTCAGCCCGAGGTGAGCGCCGTGCCGGTCTCGGCGGTGGTCTCCGCCGGGGCGGGGGCCGCACCGATGCTCGCCTGCGCCTCCACCACGGCGGCGGCCGTGATGTTGACGATGCCGCGCGCCGTCACCGAGGGGGTCAGGATGTGGGCGGGCTTGGCCGGGCCGATCAGCAGGGGCCCGACCGGCAGGGCGTTCGCCAGCATCTTGGCCATCTGGAAGGCGATGTTGGCCGCGTCCAGGTTCGGCATGATGAGGACGTTCGCCTCGCCCTTCAGGCGCGAGTTCGGCAGCACCTTGTCGCGCACCATCTGCGACAGGGCGGTATCGGCGCCCATCTCGCCGTCGATCTCCAGATCGGGCTTGCGCTCGCGGATCAGCGCCAGGGCGTTGCGCATCTTGCGCGACGAGGGTGTGTCGAACGAGCCGAAATCGGAATGGCTCACCAGGGCGATCTTGGGTTCCAGGCCGAAGCGCCGCACCGTGTCGCCGCAGGCGATGGCGACGTCCGCGATCTCCTCGACGCCCGGATCCGGCCGCACATGGGTGTCGGCGAGGAAGTAGGCGCCCTGTGCGGTCACGATCAGGCTCAGCGCCGCGAAGTCCTTCGAGCCCGGCGCGAGGCCGATGATGTCGCGGATCGCCCGCAGCTTGCTCTCGAACCGGCCCTCCAGGCCGCAGATCAGCGCATCCGCCTCGCCCCGCTGCACCATCAGGGCGCCGATCACCGTGGTGTTGGTGCGCACCAGCGTGCGGGCGGCGTCCGGGGTGATGCCGCGGCGCCCGGCGAGGTCCAGATAGGTCTGGACGTAGTGGCGGTAGCGCGGATCGTCCTCGGGGTTGATCAGCTCGAAATCGACGTCCCGGCGGATCGAGAGGCCGAAGCGCTTCAGGCGCGTCTCGACCACGTTCGGGCGCCCGACCAGGATCGGCTTCGCCAGCCCCTCCTCGACGATGGCCTGCACGGCGCGCAGCACCCGTTCGTCCTCGCCCTCCGCGTAGACGACGCGGCGGGGATCCTGCTTCGCCTGGGTGAAGACCGGCTTCATGATGAAGCCCGAGCGGTGGACGAAGCGGTCGAGGGATTCGGCGTAGGCCTGGATGTCCGGCAGGGGCCGCTTGGCGACGCCGGTCTCCATCGCGGCCTTCGCGACCGCGGGGGCGATGCGCAGGATCAGCCGCGGGTCGAAGGGGCTCGGGATCAGCGAATGGGGGCCGAAGGGCCGGGCCTCGCCGCCATAGGCGCGCGCCACCACGTCCGAGGGGGTCTCGCGGGCGAGCCCGGCGATCGCCTTCACGGCGGCCGCCTTCATCTCCTCGTTGATCGTCGTCGCGCCCACGTCGAGCGCCCCCCGGAAGATGTAGGGGAAGCACAGGACGTTGTTGACTTGGTTCGGGAAGTCCGACCGCCCGGTGCAGATCATCGCGTCCGGTCGCCGCTCCTCGGCGAGGTTCGGCATGATCTCCGGATAGGGGTTGGCGAGCGCCAGGATCAGCGGCTTCTCGGCCATCTTGTCGAGGTATTCGGGCTTGAGCACCCCGCCCGCCGAGAGGCCGAGGAAGATGTCCGCCCCGGGAATGACCTCCGCGAGGGTGCGGGCCGCGGTGTTCTGCGCGTAGACCGCCTTCCAGCGGTCCATCAGCGCCTCGCGGCCCTCGTAGACCACGCCCTCAATGTCGGTGACGGTGATGTTCTCGCGCCGCGCGCCCAGCGAGACGAGGAGGTTGAGGCAGGCCAGAGCCGCCGCGCCCGCCCCCGAGGTGACGATGCGGACATCCGCGAGCTGCTTGCCGGCGAGTTCCAGCGCGTTCAGCACCGCGGCGGCCACGATGATCGCGGTGCCGTGCTGGTCGTCATGAAAGACCGGGATGTTCATCCGCGCCCGGCACTGCTCCTCGACCTCGAAGCATTCCGGCGCCTTGATGTCCTCCAGGTTGATCCCGCCGAAGGTGGGCTCCAGCGCCGCCACCACGTCGACGAGCTTGGCCACGTTGGTCTCGGCGACCTCGATGTCGAAGACGTCGATGCCGGCGAATTTCTTGAACAGGACCGCCTTGCCCTCCATCACGGGCTTCGAGGCGAGCGGGCCGATGGCGCCGAGGCCGAGCACCGCCGTGCCGTTCGAGACCACGGCCACGAGGTTCTGGCGGGAGGTGAGGTTGGCGGCCTCCTCCGGGTCGGCGGCGATCGCCTCGCAGGCGGCGGCGACGCCGGGGGAATAGGCGAGGGCGAGGTCGCGCTGGTTGCCGAGCGGCTTGGTCGGCTGGATCTCCAGCTTACCGGGCCGCGGGTTGCGGTGGTAGAACAGCGCGCCGTTCTTGAGATCGTCCGAAATCGTCCCGCTCACCGCGTTCTCCCCTGCATGGCGCTCCCGGCGCGCGTGGCCGCACCCCGCTGCACCTCCGCCTGGCGATGTCCTGCACCGCCCGCGCAGGAGGCGCAACCCTCGCGACGCGCCCGGCCGGGATCCGGCGCGGCCGGCCTGCCTCCTGCTAGGGAAGGGGCGGGCTCAACCTGGTCGCCGGCCGTGGAAGAACACGGCCCGGTCGCGCTCGACCACGGCGTAGATGTGCTCGGCCACCGCCCGGATGCGGGCGAGATCGCGGCTGTCGGCGTGCATCAGCAGCCAGAAGCTGCGCGTCAGCGTCACCTCGTCGGGCAGCACGCAGACGAGGTCCCGCCGCTCCGCCGCCATGAAGCAGGGCAGCACCGCGATTCCGATCCCCGCGGCGACCGCCTGGAGCTGCGCATTCACGTTGGCGCTGCGCAGCCGCGCGCCGATCTCCGGCGAGACCTGGCTCAGGTAGTCGAGTTCGGGCGTGTAGAGCAGTTCCTCGATGTATCCGACGAAGCGGTGCTGCGCGAGATCGCGCCGGCTCGCGATCAGCGGCGCCCGGCGAAGGTAGAGCGGCGAGGCGTAGAGCTTGAGTTCGTAATCGGTGAGCTTGCGGCCGACGATGCGCCCCTCCGGCGGCAGGGAGAGGCCGATGGCGATGTCCGCCTCGCGCTTGGACAGGCTGAACAGGCGGGCGGTGGCGACGAGCTGGATGTCGAGATCCGGCTGCCGCTCCACGAGGCCGGTGAGGCGCGGGGCGAGGAACGTGCTGCCGAACCCGTCCGGCGCGCCGATCCGCACCGTGCCGGTGAGCCGCGCGGCCGAGCGGCCCATGATCGTCTGGCCGTTGATGATCGCCGATTCCACCGCATCCGCCGTCGCCGCCGCCGCCAGCCCCGCCTCGGTCGGCACGTAGCCCGAGGCGCGGCGGTGGAACAGGCGCTCGCCGAGCTGCCTCTCCAGCCGGTCGATGCGGCGGATCACCGTGGCGTGGTCGACGCCGAGCTGGCGGGCCGCCGCCGAGACCGTCCCGGTCCGGGCCACGGCGAGGGCATAGCGGTAATCGTCCCAGTGGCCGCCGTCGGGTTCCCGCATTTGCGCACATCCGTTCCGCGCGTCTGCCCATTCCTCCCCGCATAAAAGCAGGGCAAGGTCGGTGCAAACAACGATCCACGGGAGGACGCGCGATGCGCGAGGTCGGGCATTTCATCGGGGGCGAGCACGTGGCCGGCCGCTCCGGCCGCCAGTCCGAGATCTTCCAGCCGATGACCGGTGAGGTGGTGGGGCGTCTGTCCCTCGCCAGCGCCGCCGAGGTGCGGGCCGCCATCGAGAACGCCGCCCGCGCCCAGCCGGCCTGGGCCGCCACCAACCCGCAGCGCCGCGCCCGGGTGATGATGCGCTTCCTCGACCTCATCGGCCGCGAGATCGACAGCCTCGCCGAGCTGCTCGCCCGCGAGCACGGCAAGACGATCCCCGACGCCAAGGGCGACATCCAGCGCGGCGTCGAGGTGGTGGAGTTCGCCTGCGGCATCCCGCACCTGCTCAAGGGCGAGTACACGGAGGGGGCGGGCCCGGCCATCGACATGTTCTCGATGCGCCAGCCCCTCGGCGTCGTGGCCGGCATCACGCCGTTCAACTTCCCGGCGATGATCCCGATGTGGAAGTTCGCGCCGGCCATCGCCTGCGGCAACGCCTTCATCCTCAAGCCCTCGGAGCGCGATCCGGGCGTGCCGATGCGGCTCGCCGAGCTGATGATCGAGGCGGGGCTGCCCGCCGGCATCCTCAACGTCGTCAACGGCGACAAGGAGGCGGTGGACGCGCTCCTCGACGACGACCTGATCCAGGCGGTGGGCTTCGTCGGCTCCTCCGACATCGCCCAGTACGTCTATGCCCGGGCCACGGCCTCGGGGAAGCGCGCCCAGTGCTTCGGCGGCGCCAAGAACCACATGATCATCATGCCCGACGCCGACATGGATCAGGCGGTGGACGCCCTGATGGGCGCCGGCTACGGCTCGGCGGGCGAGCGCTGCATGGCCGTGTCCGTGGCGGTGCCGGTGGGCGAGAAGACCGCCGACCTGCTGATGAGCAAGCTGATCCCGCGGGTCGAATCCCTCAAGATCGGCCCCTCGACCGATCCGAGCGCCGATTACGGCCCCCTCGTCACCCGGGCGGCGCTGGAGCGGGTGCGCAACTACGTCGAGATCGGCTTGCGCGAGGGCGCCGATCTGGTGGTCGACGGGCGCGGCTTCACGATGCAGGGCTACGAGAACGGGTTCTATCTCGGCGGCTGCCTGTTCGACCGCGTCACGCCGGAGATGCGCATCTACAAGGAGGAGATCTTCGGACCGGTCCTCTCGGTGGTGCGCGCGAAGGATTACGCCGAGGCGCTGCGGCTGCCCTCCGAGCACGAATACGGCAACGGCGTCGCGATCTTCACCCGCGACGGCGACGCCGCCCGCGACTTCGCCGCCAAGGTCAATGTCGGGATGGTGGGCGTCAACGTGCCGATCCCGGTGCCGCTCGCCTACTACACCTTCGGCGGCTGGAAACGCTCGGGCTTCGGCGACCTGAACCAGCACGGCCCGGATTCGATCCGGTTCTACACCAAGACCAAGACCGTGACCGCGCGCTGGCCTTCGGGCGTGAAGGAGGGCGCGCAGTTCTCCATGCCGATCATGCAGTGAGGCGCATCCCGCTCCCACGCGGGCTTGCGGACCGGGCGAAAAGACGGAGCCCTTCCCCTCTCCCGAGCGGGAGAGGGGTTCCCGGTGCCGGTCTTGTCGCCGGACGGCCATTGCCCAGCGCCGGTGAACCGGCGCGGTGACGTCCAAGGCAATTCGGGACGGAAACGCCAGACGAGGAGAGGCCGCCGTGAGCCTGTTCATGCTGCCCGATGACCAGATCGCCATCCGCGAGATGGCGCGCGGCTTCGCGGCGGATCGGATCGCCCCCCGCGCCCTCGACTGGGATGCCGACAAGCACTTCCCGGTCGATGTGCTGCGCGAGGCGGGAGACCTCGGCATGGGCGGAATCTACGTGCGCGAGGAGCACGGGGGGTCCGGCCTGACCCGCCTCGACGCCACCCTGATCTTCGAGGCGCTGGCGACGGGCTGCCCCACCGTCTCGGCCTTCCTGTCGATCCACAACATGGCGGCCTGGATGATCGACCGCTTCGGGTCGGAGGCGCAGCGCGCGCGATGGCTGCCGGATCTCTGCCGCGCGCGGAGCCTCGCCGCCTATTGCCTGACCGAACCGGGCTCGGGCTCGGATGCCGCCGCCCTGCGCACCAGCGCCCGCCGCGACGGGGACGATTACGTCCTCAACGGCAGCAAGCAGTTCATCTCGGGGGCGGGCGCCGTCGACCTCTACGTGGCGATGGTGCGCACCGGCGAGCCGGGGCCACGGGGGATCTCGACGCTGGTCGTGCCGGCGGATGCGCCCGGCCTCTCCTTCGGGCCGAACGAACGCAAGATGGGCTGGAACGCCCAGCCGACCCGGCCGGTGATCTTCGAGGAGTGCCGGGTGCCGGTCGGGAACCGCCTCGGCGAGGAGGGAATCGGCTTCAGGATCGCCATGGCGGGGCTCGATGGCGGGCGGCTCAACATCGGCGCCTGCTCGCTCGGCGGCGCCCAGAGCGCCCTCGACAAGGCCCTGGCCTACACCCGCGAGCGCCGCGCCTTCGGCAAGCGGCTCGACGCGTTCCAGGCCCTGCAATTCCGCCTCGCCGACATGGCGACGGAGCTGGAGGCGGCCCGGCTGATGATCTACGCGGCGGCCGCCAGCCTCGACCGCAAGGAGCCGGACGCGACCCAGCGCGCCGCCATGGCCAAGCGCTTCGCCACCGATATCGGCTTCAAGGTCGCCAACGAGGCGCTCCAGCTCCACGGCGGCTACGGCTACCTCGCCGAGTACGGAATCGAGAAGATCGTGCGGGACCTGCGCGTCCACCAGATCCTCGAAGGCACCAACGAGATCATGCGCCTCATCGTGGCGCGGGGACTGGTGCAGCCGTGAGCGCGGATGCAGGGCCTGCGACGCCGTAACGAAGGATCTCACATTCCAGACCACCGACGATCGATCGGGGGAGGATCGAGCATGACACAGATCGCCTTCCTGGGCCTCGGCAACATGGGCGGGCCGATGGCCGCCAACCTCGTGAAGGCCGGGCATGCCGTATCCGGCTACGACCTCGTTCCGGCGGCCCGCGACGCCGCGCAGGCGGAGGGGGTGCGCGTGGCGGAATCCGCCGTCGCGGCCCTCGCGGGCGCCGAGGTCGTGATCACCATGCTCCCCGCCGGCCGCCACGTCCTCGCGCTGCTTGACGAGATCCTGCCGCAGGTCCCCGCCGGCGCCCTCCTCGTCGATTGCTCGACCATCGACGTGGCGAGCGCGCGCGCCGCCCATGACCGGGCGGCGGAGCGGGGCTTGGCGAGCCTCGACGCGCCGGTCTCCGGCGGGGTCGGCGGCGCCCGGGGGGCGACGCTCACCTTCATGGCCGGCGGCAGCGCCGCGGCCTTCGCCCGCGCCGAGCCGATCCTCGCCGCCATGGGCCGCAAGGCCGTGCATTGCGGCGAGGCGGGGGCGGGGCAGGCGGCCAAGATCTGCAACAACATGATCCTCGGCATCTCGATGATCGGGGTCGCCGAGGCCTTCGTGCTCGCCGAGAAGCTCGGCCTGTCGCACCAGGCCCTGTTCGACGTCGCCTCGACCTCCTCGGGCCAGTGCTGGTCGCTCACCACCTACTGCCCGGTGCCGGGGCCGGTGCCGGCCTCGCCGGCGAACAACGACTACAAGCCCGGCTTCGCCGCCGCCCTGATGCTGAAGGATCTGCGCCTGTCGCAGGAGGCGGCCACGACCGCCGGCGCCGCGACCCCGCTCGGGGCGGAGGCCGCGGCGCTCTACGCGGCCTTCGAGGCGGCGGGCGAGGGCGGCACCGACTTCTCCGGCATCATCCGGCATCTGCGCGCGATGAGCCGCGGGGCCTGAAGCGAGGCGCCATCAAAATGCCCCGTCCCCTCACGCTTGCGGGAAGGGGCCGCCCCGTGAGATGAGCCCGGCTTCGGCGCCGACGCCGCGTCTTCCCGCGCGCGCCGGCACGGCCCGGTCCCATCTTCGGTCGCACCATGAACATCTTCGCCGCTTTCGAGGAGCGCATCGGCGAGGCGCTCGCCACCCTCACACGCGCCGGGCACCTGCCCGAGGGGCTGGATCTCGGCCGCGTCGTGGTCGAGCCGCCGCGCGATCCGAGCCACGGCGACCTCGCGACCAACGCCGCCCTGGTCCTCGCCAAGGAGGCACGCGCCAACCCGAAGGCGCTGGCCGAAGTGCTGGCGGCCGAGCTGCGCCAGGATCCGCGCGTCACCGAGGCGAGCGTCGCCGGGCCGGGCTTCCTCAACCTGCGCCTCGCCCCGGAGGTCTACGGCGACGTGGTGCGGGCGGCGCTCCGCGCCGGCGACGCCTTCGGCCGCGGGGCCAAGCGCCCGGGCCTCGTCAACGTCGAGTACGTCTCGGCCAACCCGACCGGGCCGATGCATGTCGGCCACGGCCGCGGCGCCGTGTTCGGCGACGCCCTCGCCAACCTCCTCGCGGCCTCCGGCCGGGACGTGGTGCGCGAGTACTACATCAACGATGCGGGGGCCCAGGTGGACGTGCTCGCCCGCTCGGCCTTCCTGCGCTACCGCGAGGCGCTAGGCGAGGACATCGGCACCATCCCGGAGGGCCTCTATCCGGGCGACTACCTGAAGCCCGTGGGCCAGCTCCTCGCCGAGCGGCACGGCCGCGCGCTCCTCGACATGTCCGAGCGCGAGTGGCTGCCCCTCGTGCGCGACACGGCGATCGACGCCATGATGGACCGCATCCGCGAGGATCTCGCGGCGCTCGGCATCCGGCACGACGTGTTCTTCTCCGAGCGCACCCTTCAGGACGGCAACGGCGGCGCCGTCGCGCGGCTGATCGACGCGCTGCGCGCCCGCGACCTCGTCTATGTGGGCAGGCTGCCCCCGCCGAAGGGCCAGCTCCCGGAGGATTGGGAGGACCGCGACCAGACCCTGTTCCGCTCCACCGCCTACGGCGACGACATCGACCGGCCGCTGCTGAAGTCGGACGGCTCCTTCACCTACTTCGCCTCGGACATCGCCTACCACGCCTCCAAGGTGGCGCGCGGCGCCAACGAGCTGATCGACGTCCTCGGCGCCGATCACGGCGGCTACGTGAAGCGCATGCAGGCGGCGGTGCGCGCCGTCTCGAACGGCCGCGCCGAACTCGACGTCAAGCTCTGCCAGCTGGTGCGGCTCCTGCGCGGCGGCGAGCCGGTGAAGATGTCCAAGCGGGCGGGCGAGTTCGTCACCCTGCGGGAGGTCATCGACGAGGTCGGGCGCGATCCCGTCCGCTTCATGATGCTCTACCGCAAGAACGACGCGACCCTGGATTTCGACCTCGCCAAGGTGGTGGAGCAGTCGAAGGACAATCCGGTCTTCTACGTTCAGTACGCCCATGCCCGCGCGGCCTCGGTGTTCCGGCAGGCCCGCGAGGCGTTCCCGGATGCCGACCTGTCGCCGGAGGCGCTCGCCGGGGCCGACCTGTCGCTGCTCTCCGATTCGGGGGAGGCGGAGATCATGCGGCTCGTGGCCCAGTATCCGCGCGTGGTCGAGACGGCGGGCAGCGCCCATGAGCCGCACCGGCTCGCCTTCTACCTCTACGAACTGGCAAGCGCCTTCCATAGTTTCTGGAACAAGGGCAAAGACTTGCCGCAATTACGGTTTGTTAATCAGACGGACCGAAAGTTGACCCTGTCGAGGCTGGCCCTCGTCGCGGCGCTGCGGGGCGTTCTCGCCTCCGGCCTCGGGATCCTCGGTGTCACCGCACCCGACGAGATGCGGTGACCCGGAGGCGCTCCCCGCCGCGATGCCGGGCCTGCCGCCGGCGTGGTAGGATGCGCCACCCCGGAGCGGAGCGGCGGCCTGTGGCGTCGCGCCGGGATCGAAGGATCGCGGCGAGGTGACGCAGGCGTGAACAGGATGGGGCTGCCATGACGACCAACGCTTCCCGGATCCCCGTCGACTACGACGGGTACGAGCCGGACCAGCAGCAGCCAGCCGAGCGCCAGAGCCAGGCCAAGGGCGATGCCGCGCGCAGCGACCCGCTGGCCGAACTCGCCCGCATCGTCGGGCAGGACGACCCGTTCCGGGCCCTGCTCGCCGCCAAGGACACGCGCCGGGCGGGCGCCGCGGAGGCGGCGCGCGGACGGGTCGAGCCGCAGGTGCCGGATTACGCGGGCGCGCAGACCGAGCGCGGCTCCGGCCCGTCGCTCGACGCCTTCAACCAGTATCTCTCGGCGGTGCAGCGGGAAGCGGTGCCGGAGCCCGAGCCGGACCTCGAGCCGCAGGCGGAAGCCCCGGCCGCGCCGGTCGGCGAGCCCGCCCCGGAGGCTCCGCGCGGACGCCGCCGCCTCGCCCTCGTCGGCAGCGCGCTCGGGATCGTGGCCGTCGCGGCGGGCGGAGCGCTCACCTGGAAGGCCCTGCATCCCCATCGCGGCTCGGGCGCTCCCATCGTCGTGGCGGCCGATCCGGCGCCGCTGAAGATCGCGCCGCAGAATGCCGGCGGCGTCGAGATTCCGGACCAGAACAAGCAGATCTACGAGCGCAACGCCAAGGACGGTCAGATCAAGATCGTCAACCGCGAGGAGCAGCCCCTCGACGTCAAGCAGGCGGCCCGCGCGCTCACCAGCGAGGCCCCGACCGCCGGGACACCCGCGCCGCCGCCGGGCGCGCCGGTGAGCCTCCTCACCGAATCCCTGGGCGAGCCGCGCCGGGTGCGCACGGTGAGCGTGCGGCCCGAGCCGCCGCCCTTCGAGGCGCAGCGCGCCGCCCAGCAGGGCACGCAGGGCGGTCCGGCCCCGGCCGCGCCGGTGCCGACCATGACGCTGCCCGACCCGACCCCGGCCGCCGCGACGCCGCGTTCGGCGGCCCGCTCGGCCGCGACCACGCCGGCTCCGGCTCCCGTCGCGACCCCCGAGCCGCAGGCCGCCGATACCGTCGCCTCGACCACCGTCGGCGCGCCGAAGGCCAAGCCGGCCCCGCAGCGCGTCGCCTCGGCGGAGCAGCCGCCGATCAAGCCCGCGCCCGCCGCCTCCCCCGAGACCCAGGCGCCGGTCGGCGGCTTCTCGGTGCAGCTCTCGGTGCGGGCGACCGAGCGGGAGGCCCGCGCGGCCTTCGTCCAGGCGCAGGAGCGCTACCATGCCGAACTCGCCGGCCAGTCGCCGCTGATCCGGCAGGCCGAGGTGAACGGCAAGACGATCTTCCGCGTCCGCGTCGGCCCGATGTCGAAGGAGAGCGCCAACGGCCTGTGCAGCAAGCTGCAAGCGGCCGGCGGCACCTGCTTCGTGGCGAAGAACTGATCCGCCGCGCGTGATCCCGACCGCCCGGCGATGCCGGGCGGATCCCAGCCTCGACGGAGGCGCGGCCCGGGCCGCGTCCTCTCCGGACGGTGCCGAATCCACCGCGAACGACGAGACCGCCGTCGATGACGAGCCTTGCCCTGATCCTCGGCTGTGCCGGACCGACCCTGAGCGCGGAGGAGGCCGCCTTCTTCCGCGACGTGCGGCCCTGGGGCTTCATCCTGTTCAAGCGCAACGTCGTGTCGCCCGAGCAGGTGCGCGCGCTCACGGCCGCCCTGCGCGACACCGTGGGCCGCGCCGACGCGCCGATCCTGATCGATCAGGAAGGCGGCCGCGTGCAGCGCATGGGCCCGCCGCACTGGCGCGCCTACCCGTCCGGCGGCAGCTACCTGCGGGCGGGCGGCCGCGAGCACGGCCCCGGGCTCGCCCGGCTCGGCGCCCGGCTGATGGCGCATGATCTCGCCAGCGTCGGCATCAACGTCGATTGCGCGCCCGTCCTCGACGTGCCGGTTCCCGGGGCGAACGCGGTGATCGGCGACCGCGCCTACGGCACCGATCCGGCGGATGTGGCGGCGATCGGGCGCGCCGTCGCCGAGGGCCTGATGGAGGGCGGCGTGCTGCCCGTGGTGAAGCACATGCCCGGCCACGGCCGCGGCAATGCCGACAGTCACCTCGCGCTCCCGGTGGTCGAAGCCGATTACGCCAGCCTCGCCGCGCACGATTTCCGCCCCTTCCGGGCCCTCGCCGACCTGCCGCTCGCCATGTCGGCCCACATCGTCTTCACCGCCCTCGATCCCGACCATCCGGCGACGACCTCGGCGCGGGTGATCCGCGAGGTGGTGCGCGGGACGATCGGCTTCGACGGCCTGCTGATGACCGACGACCTCTCGATGAAGGCCCTCACCGGGAGCTTCCGCGAGCGCACCGAGGCGGCGTTCGGAGCCGGCATCGACGTGGCGCTGCATTGCAACGGCGACCGCGCGGAGATGGAGGGCGTCGTCTCGGGGACGCCGGCTCTCGCGGGCGAGGCGCTGCGGCGGGCCGAGGCGGCCCTCGCGCGCCTGCGGCCGGCCGGCGGCTTCGACGCCGCGGAGGCCCGTGCCCGTTTCGAGGCCGGCCTCGCGCGCTCGGCCGCCTGATCCCGGCCGATGGCCGCAGGGCAGGGGGGCGCCGTCGACGACGTGGACGGGCCGAGGCTCGTCATCGACGTCGACGGCTTCGAGGGTCCCCTCGACCTGCTGCTCGACCTCGCCCGCCGCCAGACGATCGACCTCGCCCGCATCCCGATCCTGGCCCTGGTCGAGCAGTACCTCGCCTTCGTGGAGGAGGCGCGGCGCCTGCGGCTCGAACTCGCCGCCGATTACCTCGTGATGGCGGCCTGGCTCGCCTACCTGAAGTCGCGCCTGCTCCTGCCGGCGCCGCCCCGCGGCCCGGAGCCGAGCGCCGACGACCTCGCCGGCGTGCTGGCCCTGCGCCTGCGCCGGCTTGAGGCGATCCGGGGCGCCGCCGACCGGCTGTTCGCCCGCGGCCAGCTCGGCCGCGACATCTTTCCGCGCGGCGAGGCGGAGGCCGCCCCGCGTCCCGCCACCGCCGGCCCCTACGCGGCGACCCTGCACGATCTGCTCGCCGCCTATGCGCGCCAGCGCCAGGAGCGGGCGCTCGCCCGCGTCTCCGTGCGCCGGCGCGAGGTCTGGTCCCTGGTCGAGGCCCGCGCGGCGCTGGAGCGGCTGATCGGCCCGCGCGACGACTGGACCAGCCTCGACACCTATCTTGCGGCCTATCTGGACGAGCCCGGGCGGCGGGCGAGCGTGCGGGCCTCGTCGCTCTCGGCGGTGCTCGAACTCGCCCGCGAGGGCCGCATCGCCCTGCGCCAGGACGCGCCCTTCGCGCCGCTCTGGCTGCGCCCGATCGAGGCCGGCTGAGCCGATGGCCCGGCGCACCCCGCTCGTCCTTCTGCCGGAGGCCGCCCCCGCGCCCGCCGCCGAGACCATGCGTCTCGCCGAGGCGCTGATCTTCGCGGCGAGCCGCCCGCTCGAACCCGCGGCGCTGGCCGCGCGCCTGCCGCCCGGCAGCGACGTCGAGGCGGTGCTGGCCGAGCTGCGGCGGCTCTATCTGCCGCGGGGCATCAACCTCGTGCGGGTGGCGGGCGGCTACGCCTTCCGCACGGCGCCCGATCTCGCGGCTGTCCTGCGCGGCGATGCCCCCGAACCCCGCAAGCTCTCGCGCGCCGCCATCGAGACGCTGGCGATCGTCGCCTATCACCAGCCGGTGACCCGGGCGGAGATCGAGGAGATCCGCGGGGTCTCGACCTCCAAGGGCTCTCTCGACCTGCTCCTGGAAACCGGCTGGGTGCGCCTGCGCGGGCGCCGCCGCACGCCGGGCCGCCCGGTCACCTACGGGACGACGCCCGCCTTCCTCGAGCATTTCGGCCTCGACGCGGTCTCCGACCTGCCAGGCCTCGACGAACTCAAGGGCCTCGGCCTGATGGACGGGCGCCTGCCCGCCGGCTTCGGCATCCCGGTGCCCTCCGACGACGTCGCCCTGCGGGCGGAGGAGGATCCGCTCGGCGACACCGCCGACGAGGCCTGAGCGGCGATTCCGGTTGTTGGCGGTCCGAGGAAGCGCTTGTTTTCACTCCCGGCGGTCCTTAGGTTCCGGCCAGCTTCAAGAGACCACGCCGCGCCGTCAACCGGGTGCGGTGCAGGAGACAGCCATGGGTGGCGCAAGCATTTGGCACTGGATCGTCGTCGGCGTGATCGTCATGCTGCTGTTCGGACGCGGCAAGGTGTCCGAGCTGATGGGCGACGTGGCCAAGGGCATCAAGGCCTTCAAGAAGGGCATGGCGGACGAGGATCAGCCCCAGGCGCCCGTCGCCAACCAATCGCCGCCTCCGCCCGTGTCGGCGACCGAGCCGGTCCGGACCCTTCCCCCGCATCCGGGCGAGCCGGTCCAGGCCTCCACCACGCCGGTGGACCGCAAGGTCGGCTGATCCGCCCCGGGGGCCGGCAGCGGCGCGCGAGCGCCGGAGAGTGAGTGCGGGGATCGAGGTGATCTCGGCCCGGGGCCGTGGCGTCGCGCTGCGATCCGTGCTTGAGAGAGCCCGCTGCGCCGCGCCCGGGCCGGGCCGTCGCGCAAGCTGCAGGGCCGTGACGCCATGTTCGATATGAGTTGGGGCGAGGTGATGCTGATCGGCGGCGTCGCGCTGATCGTCATCGGCCCGAAGGACCTGCCCCGGGCACTGCGCACGGTCGGCCAGATGACGGCCCGGCTCAAGCGGATGGCCGGCGAGTTCCAGGCCCAGTTCAACGAGGCCATGCGCGAGGCGGAACTCGACGAGGTTCGCCGCGAGGTGGACGGCCTCAACCGCTCCGTCTCGTCGGCGACCGGGTCCTTCAATCCGATCCAGTCGATCCGCGACGAGATCCGCAGCGCCGTCGAGACCCCGCCGGCCCCGCCGCCCTCCAACGAGACGCTCGCGGCCGCGACCGCCCAGCTCCAGGCGGAGGCTGCGGCCTCGCCCGCCTTGCCGCCCAAGGACGCCGCGTCCGCGATCACCGGTCACGAGACCGACAGCGCTGCGGGCGAGACCCTGCCGGACGGGGCGGCGGAACCCCGCCCGAGCGAGACCCCGGCTCCCGCCGCGCCGAGCCCATCCACCACAGGCCAGACACCATGACCACCGAGGCCGACGAAGCCGAGATCGAGGCCTCGCGCGCACCCCTGATCGACCACCTCATCGAGTTGCGGGCGCGGCTGATCAAGTCGCTCCTCGCCTTCGGGGTGATGTTCTTCGTCTGCTTCTTCTTCTCCCAGCACATCTACAACGTGCTTGTCTATCCCTACGTGCAGGTCGTGGGGGCCGAGAAGGCGCGGCTGATCGCGACGCACTTCCTCGAGCAGGTCTTCACCAACATCAAGCTAAGCGTGTTCGGGGCGGGCTTCCTGTCCTTCCCGATCGTCGCCACGCAGATCTACGCCTTCGTGGCGCCGGGCCTCTACCGCAACGAGCGCCGGGCCTTCCTGCCCTACCTGATCGCCACGCCGATCTTCTTCGTGCTCGGCGCCCTCGTCGTCTTCTTCGTGGCGATGCCGATCCTGATCAAGTTCTCGGTCAGCCTGCAGCAGATCGGCCAGCCGGGCGAGGCCACCATCGAGTTGCTGCCGAAGGTGGACGAGTATCTCTCGCTGATCATGACCCTGATCTTCGCCTTCGGCATCGCCTTTCAGATGCCGGTGATCCTGACCCTGCTGGGGCAGATCGGGCTGATCGACGCGAAGTTCCTGGCCGAGCGGCGGCGCTACGCGATCGTGCTGGTCTTCGTGGCCGCCGCCGTGCTGACCCCGCCCGACGTGATCAGCCAGCTCTCCCTGGCGGTGCCGATGCTGATCCTCTACGAGGCCTCGGTGATCTCCGTCCGCATGATGGAGAAGCGCCGCGCGCGCAGCGAGGCCGCCGCGGAGTGAGGCCGGCGTCGCGCCCGATCGCGGTGCCATCGGGGGCGGACTCTCAAGCTCTGGATCTGAGCGCTCCCTCGCGCCGGCCCCGGAGGCTGCACCGCTCCGCATGCCGAGGTGGCGCGCAGCGGATGCCATCGACAGAGGATCGGACGAAGGCGCGCGTCCCGCCTCGGGATGGTGACCCGCGCGGCGAAGCGCAACTCCGCGAGCCGTGCGTGCGGGAGCGGGGGCCCCGCGCCCGCAGCGCCGGTTCAGACCTCGTCGTCCAGCCGCTTGCCGAGCCGCCCGGCCAGATCCTGGATGTACTGGAACGCCGTGCGGCCCGAGCGTGAGCCGCGGGTCGTCGCCCATTCGAGCGCCTCGGCCCGCAGCTGCGCCGCGTCGAGGTCCAGGCCGTAGCGGGTCACGTAGGCGTCGATCATCGCCAGGTACTCGTCCTGCGAGCACTTGTGGAAGCCGAGCCACAGGCCGAAGCGGTCGGAGAGCGAGACCTTCTCCTCCACCGCCTCGCCCGGATTGATCGCCGTGGAGCGCTCGTTCTCCACCATCTCGCGGGCGAGCAGGTGGCGGCGGTTGGAGGTGGCGTAGAACAGCACGTTGTCCGGCCGGCCCTCGATGCCGCCGTCGAGGGCGGCCTTCAGCGACTTGTACGAGGTGTCCTGCCCATCGAAGGAGAGGTCGTCGCAGAACACGATGAAGCGGTGCGGATCGGCCCGCAGCTGGCCCATCAGCTCCGGCAGCCCCTCGATGTCCTCCCGGTGGATCTCCACCAGCTTGAGGGGACGGGTGCCCCCGGCGCGGCGCGCGTTGATCTCCGCATGCACCGCCTTGACGAGCGAGGACTTGCCCATGCCGCGGGCACCCCAGAGCAGGGCGTTGTTGGCGGGCAGGCCCCGGGCGAAGCGGTCGGTGTTGTCGAACAGCGTGTCGCGCATGCGGTCGATGCCGCGCAGCAGCCCCATCGCCACCCGGTTCACCTTCGGCACGGGCTGGAGGCGCCGCTCCGCGAGCCACACGAAGGCGTCGGCCACGCTGAGATCCGGGGCACCCGCGGGCGCGGGCGCGGCGCGCTCCAGCGCGGCGGCGATCCGGGTGAGGAGCGGCAGGAGGGCGGTGAGGGTCGGGTCGGCGGCGGTCATGGGGGCGAGCTAGCAGAAGCGCGCTCCCAGCAGAAGCCCCGCCAAGGCAGGGCATTCCCTCGGATTTCGCGTCCCGGCGCAACCGCGGCCAATCCGTCGCGGGTCCCTCGCCGCCGTTGCTTTCGGGTCGCCCCTGGCTATAGTCCGCGCGCTTTTGCAAGGCCGCCGGGTGCCCGCGCGGCCCGTTTTCGTCTTGTACGGGAGACCGCCAGAGTGATCACGCCCGCCTTCGCGCAGGGAACGGGGGCCGCCGCCGGCGGCATGGACGTCATCTTGCAGGTGGTCCCCTTCGTCCTCATCTTCGTGATCATGTACTTCCTGATCCTGCGCCCGCAGCAGAAGCGCGCGCGCGAGCATCAGGACATGGTCAAGAACGTCCGCCGGGGCGACACCGTCGTCACAACCGGGGGTATCGTCGGCCGCGTGTCCAAAGTGACCGACGAGGCGAGCGAGATCGAGGTCGAGATCGCCGAGGGCGTTCGCGTCAAGGTGGTCCGCACCATGATCTCGGAAGTCCGCGCCAAGGGCGAGCCGGTCAAGGCGGCCTGACCGCCGAGCCCTCATTGCCAGACGCACGGGTAGGATCGCGCCGATGCTCCGTTTCTCCACCTCGAAGATCGTCGGCACGCTGGCGGTGATCATCATCGGTCTCGCCCTCGCGATCCCGAGCTTCTTCTCCCCCGAGCAGCGCAAGGCCTTCGTGGCCTCCGCGCCCTCCTGGTTGACCGCGATCGTCCCGACCCGGGCGATCGTGCTCGGCCTCGACCTGCAGGGCGGTTCGCAGATCGTGCTGGAGGTCGATCGCTCCGACCTGCAGCGCACCATGTCGCAGCAGCTGCGCGACGACGTGCGCCGGGCCCTGCGCGAGGAGGGCGTCCAGGCCGATGGCGGCATCCAGCTCACGCCCCGCGGCGTGCAGTTGCGCATCGGCGACGCGGCCGCCCGCGCCAAGGCCATGCCGAAGCTCCAGGCCCTGTCGCAGCCGGTGACCGACGCGGTGCTCGGCCAGACCGGTGCCCGTACCCTGGACGTGCGCGACGAGCCGAACGGGACGATCCAGCTCGCCTTCACGGAGGCCGGCATCAACGCCCGCGTCCGCCGCGCCGTCTCGCAGGCGATCGAGGTGGTGCGCCGCCGCGTCGACCTCGGCGGCACCACCGAGCCCTCGATCCAGCAGCAGGGCGCCGACCGCATCCTCGTCCAGGTGCCGGGTCTTCAGGATCCGCAGCGCCTGGAGGAGCAGCTCGGCAAGACCGCCAAGCTCGAATTCCGCATGCTGGCCGACAGCCCGGCCGGCGACGTCGACATGCTGCCCTCCCGCGATTCCGCCGGCCAGAAGGTTCCGGTGGAGCGCCGCGTGATGGCGGACGGTGCCGACCTCACCGACGCCCAGCCCGGCTTCGACCAGAAGACCAACGAGCCGATCGTCAACTTCAAGTTCAACCTGCGCGGCGCCCAGCGCTTCGGCCAGGCGACGAGCGAGAATGTCGGCCGGCCGATGGCCATCGTCCTCGACAACGAGGTGGTCTCCGCGCCGCGCATCCTCCAGCCGATCACCGGCGGTCAGGGCCAGATCTCGGGCCGCTTCACGGTCCAGCAGGCCAACGACCTCTCGGTGCTGCTGCGGGCCGGCGCGCTGCCGGCCAAGCTCAACATCATCGAGCGCCGCACGGTCGGCCCGGGCCTCGGCCGCGATTCGATCGAGGCCGGCAAGCTCGCCACCATCGCGGCCACCGTGCTGGTGATCACGATGATGTTCGCCTGCTACGGCGTGTTCGGCCTCTTCGCCAACATCGCCCTCATGGTCCATGTCGGCCTCATCCTCGGCCTGATGTCGGTGCTGGAGGCGACGATGACGCTGCCCGGCATTGCCGGCATCGTGCTCACCATCGGCACCGCGGTCGATTCGAACGTGCTGATCTACGAGCGCGTGCGCGAGGAGGTGCGGGCCGGCCGCTCGATCCCCTCGGCCCTCCAGGCGGGCTTCGACCGGGCCTTCGCCACCATCGTCGACTCGAACTCGACCATGGCCATTGCCGCCATCATCCTGTTCTTCCTCGGATCGGGTCCGGTGCGCGGCTTCGCGGTGGTGTTCATCCTCGGCATCCTGACGACCGTGATCACGGCCGTGACGCTGACCCGGATGATGATCGCGGTCTGGTACAGCCGCTTCCGCCCGAAGGTGCTGCCGATCTGATCCTCGCCCGCGCCGCTCCGGCGGCGCCCGCCGGGGCGTGAGCCCGCCCCGCCCGACGAATCCCTCAGGACCCGCGATGCGCCTCCTCCGCCTCTGGCCCGACGAATCCCATTTCGACTTCATGCGCTTCCGGCGCATCAGCTTCCCGCTCTCGGCGCTGATCTCGGTGGGAACGGTGGTGCTGTTCCTGATGATCGGGCTGAATTTCGGCATCGACTTCAAGGGCGGCACCCTGATCGAGCTGCGACCGAAGGCCGGGCAGTCCGACGTCGCCGCCGTCCGCCACACCGCCAACAGCTTCGGCTTCGGCGAGACGGAGGTGCAGGAATTCGGCAACCAGGGCTCGATCTCGATCCGCTTCCCGCTTCAGGCGGGCGGCGAGACCGGCCAGACCCTGGTGATGCAGAAGGCGCATGCGGCCTTCGACAAGGATTACGTCTTCGATCGCGTCGAGACCGTCGGCCCTCGCGTCTCGGGCGAACTCGTCCAGTCCGGCACCATCGGCGTGGTGCTCTCCGTCGTGGCGGTGCTGCTCTACCTGTGGTTCCGGTTCGAGCGGGAACTGGCGCTCGGCGCCATTGTCGGCACCCTGCACGACATCGTGCTCACGGTGGGCGTCTTCGTGATCTCGCGCATCGAGTTCAACATGACCTCGATCGCCGCCATCCTCACCATCGTCGGCTACTCGCTGAACGAGACGGTGGTAGTGTTCGACCGCACGCGCGAGCTGATGCGGCGCTACAAGACCATGCCGACCGAGGAACTCCTCAACCTGTCGATCAACACCACCATGTCGCGCACCGTGATGACCGCGACCTCGACCGCCCTGTCGCTGGTGGCGCTGGTGCTGTTCGGCGGCGAGGCGATCAAGGGCTTCTCGGTGGTGATGCTGATCGGCGTGGTGATCTGCACCTACTCGGCGATCTTCGTGTCCTCGCCCTTCCTGATCTATATCGGCCTGCAGACGGGGAGCGGGATGCGGGCAACGGGCCGCGACTCCGCCGCCCTGCCACAGGCGGCCGAATGAGCGGCGAGGGCCGCATCCACGAAGGGTTCGTTCCCGGGCGCCACCTCATCGACGCCTATGGGAGCGGCGGCTTCCGCTTCGCCGAGATGTCGCATCGCGGCTCGATCCTGGCGCTGCCCTCCGGCATCCACGCCTGGGACGTCGCCGAGCCCGGCGCCATCACGGCGGCGAGCCTCGCGCCCGTGCTCGCGGCGGCGAAGGAGGTGGACCTCCTGCTGATCGGCACCGGCCTTGAGATCGTCTTCCTGCCGGATGCCCTGCGCCAGCGCCTCAAGGCGGCTGGCATCGGTCTCGACGTGATGCAGACCGGGGCGGCGGCCCGCACCTACAACATCCTGGCGGCGGAGAACCGCAAGGTCGCGGCGGCGTTGATCGCGGTGTCATGACCACGGACCTGACCCAGGCGGCCCGCGGCGGGCTCGATTGGGCCTATGCGCATTGCGAAGCGCTGGTCCGCGACGGCGACCCGGACCGCTACTTCTCCGCGCTCTTCGCTCCGGCGGCGGGGCGCCGGCACCTCTTCGCCCTCTCAGCCTTCAGCCTGGAGGTGGCGCGGGTGCGCGATGCGGTGTCGAGCCCGATGCCCGGGGAGATCCGCCTGCAATGGTGGCGCGACGTTCTCCAGGGCGAGGCGCGCGGCGACGTGCGGGCGAACCCGGTGGTCGCGGCCCTCGACGACACCATCGTGCGCCGACGTCTGCCCCGCCAGCCGCTGGTCGATCTGATCGACGCCCGGGTGTTCGATCTCTACGACGATCTGATGCCCTCCGCGGGTGATCTGGAGGGCTATTGCGGCGAGACCGCCTCCAGCCTGATCCGCCTCGGGGCCTTGGTCCTAGCGGAGGGCGGGGAGCCGGGCGGAGCCGCGGCGGCGGGGCATGCGGGCGTTGCGCAGGCGGTGACCGGGCTCCTGCGCGCCTTGCCCTGGCACGCGCGGCGGGGGCAGGTCTTCCTACCGGCCGACACCCTGGCGTCGCACGGCGTCACCCGGGAGGATATCGTCAGCGGTCGCGGCGGGCCCGGCCTCGCGGGGGCCTGCGCGGATCTGCGCGCGCTCGCCCGGCGCCATCTCGAGGCCTTCCACGAGGCGCGCGGCGCCATCGCTCCGGCCACGGCTGCGGCCTACCTGCCGGCCTCCCTCGCGACCGACTACCTGCGGGCGATGGAGCGCCCGGGCTACGATCCGCTGCGCAGCGTGATCGAGCTGCCCCGGTGGCGGCGGGTCCTTCGCCTGTGGCGGGCCTCGCGCGGATTCCGCTGACGATTCCCGCCATCCCGGTCCGGTAAATGAAGGCGCGATGATCCCGCCGCGCCTTGAAAAGGTCCAAGCAAAACGCCGATCCGGGCATTCTGTCCGTGCCCATTCAAACAAAAATCAATAATCAATGCCGGCGGGTTAAGCCCGAAAGGGGACTGGCGGCGCGTTCCGCGCGTGGTTACTCTCGTTGAACAATAACGGGAGGCAGCCGCTCCAGCCGCGTTCAAGCGGAACGAGGGCTGATACAATCATGATCTGGATGATGATCGGATATCTGGCCTGCGCGGCCATCGTTCTGGATGCAGTCGATCGTGCGCCGGAGCTTCCTTGGCATCCTTAGAACAAGACGCCGAGCACGAATTTCAGCAGGTGAAAGGCCGCCCACCCGCAGAAGCCGATCCATGCGATCGTGATCGACAATCCGAACGCGAGCACCGCGCCGGTTATCAAGACGTGCAGATCGACTCGTCTTTTTCTGACGCTTGAACGCGCCGATTCGACTTGCGCCGTCAGTGCGTCTCGCGCGGTGTCGTTATGAGACATGACGCCGCGCAATCTAGTCGAGTGAATGGTGAATGGCAAGCGCCGCCCACATCAGACATACCGGAGCCGTGCGTGTTTCTGGATTAGTCATACTTGAGTGTATGTCTGCGTTGGTGCCAAGATCGTCTGATGCTGATCGCGGCTCCGCTGGAATAATCGACCGTTCTCGCCTCGCGCGCGGCGGATGCCCGTAGCCTGCGCGGAGGCTGCGAGCCCAGGGCTGCTTCACGCTCGCGAGCCGTTTACTGATCCCAAGACGATCATGGCGGGCAATCCCCCGCATGGAGCCGCCGAAAGTCCGGATCCTGCATTGCCGGGACGGCCGCGCGGTCCGATGCTCCGGCGTCACCCCGGCCTCCGCTCGTCGCGGCTCGATCGACCTGCACCCCTCCGCCGTAGATCGGGGGCAGGCCCGTTCGCCATCCAGGTGTTAACGCGATCGCAAGCCGCGTTTCTTAACCATGCGCCGGGACGGGGCATCGGCGGATGATGAGCGAGAAGAGCGGTATCTCGTCCGCAGGCCCTGGCAACGCCATCGACGTCTCGATCGTGATGCCCTGCCTCGACGAGGCGCGGGCCCTGCCGGCGGCGATCGCGACCGCGCAGGCGGCGCTCGCCCTCCTGCGGCAGCGGCACGGCCTCGTGGGCGAGATCCTGATCGCGGATAACGGCAGCACCGATGCCAGCCGCGAGATCGCCGAGCGCCTCGGCGCCCGCGTCGTCCCGGTGGCCGAACGGGGTTACGGCACCGCCCTGATGGGAGGCTTCGCGGCGGCGCGGGGCCGCTACCTCGTGATGGGCGATGCGGACGGCTCCTACGATTTCCGCGACGCGGTGGCGATGGTCGAGAGCCTGCGGGCGGGGGCCGATCTCTGCCTCGGCTCGCGCTTCCGGGGCGCGATCGCCCGGGGCGCCATGCCCTGGAAGAACCGCTACATCGGCAACCCGGTCCTGACCGGGATCCTCAACCTGCTGTTCCGCGCCGGGGTGAGCGACGCCCATTGCGGCATCCGGGCTCTCACCAAGGGCTGCCTCAAGCGGCTGCGCCTGAACGGCACCGGGATGGAATTCGCCAGCGAGATGATCATCAAGGCCGCCCTCAAGGGCGAGCGGATCGCCGAGGTGCCGGCCCGCTTGTCGCCAGACCTGCGCGGCCGCCCGCCCCATCTGCGGCCCTGGCGCGACGGCTGGCGGCACCTGCGCTTCCTGCTGATGCTGAGCCCGGCTTGGCTGTTCGCGCTGCCGGCCCTGCTCCTCGCCGGCGGCGGTCTCGCCCTGCTGATCCTGGCCGCGCTCACCCGCGGCGCGGCGCCGGGCTTCATCGGCAACTATTGGATCATCCTGGCCGGGGCGATGCTGGGGCTCGGCCACAACGCGGCGCTCCTCGCCGTCGCGGCGCAGCTCTACGGCGTGCGGGAGGGTTACCGGACGGCGGGGCGGGGCCTGGCACGCCTGTCCCGCATCGTCTCCCTGGAAACGATGCTCGCGGCCGGTCTCGCAGCCGTGCTGGCCGGTCTCACCCTGCTCGGGCTCGTCGTCGGATACTGGTCGCTCCAGGGCTTCGGGCCGATCGGCAGCGTGCTGCCGGCCGTTCTTGGCACCTCCCTCCTGGTGATCGGCACGCAGAACGCCCTCGGCGGCTTCCTGCTCGCCGTCCTGAACGGCAACGAGGCCGCGTTCCTGCGCCGGCCAAGCGAGCCCCGGCGCGAGCCCGCGGCGATCGCGGCCGAGGAGGCCGGGTCCGACGCGCAGCGTCCGGCGGCCTGACGGGCGATGCGCGTCCTCATCGGCACCCACTATTTCGAGAGCCGCCGCGGCGGCATCGAGATCGTGGCCGGCCAACTCGCCCGTCAGTTCCGGCAGCGCGGCATCGCGGTCACGTGGCTGGCGAGCGACGCCGACCCGTCGCCCCCGGCGGCATGCGGCGAGGCGGTGCCGCTGCCCGCCAGCACCATCCTCGAACGCCGGTCCGGTCTGCCGATGCCGCTCCCGTTGCCGGCCGCCTTCGGGCGGATCTGGCGCGCGGTCGGCCGGGCGGACGTGGTCCAACTGCATGACAGCCTCTATCCTACGAACGTCGCGATCCTGATCGCGGCCCGCCTGCGGGCCAAGCCCGTGGTCGTGGTGCAGCACATCGGCGCCGTGCCCTATCGCAGCCGCCTGCTGCGCCTGCTGATGGCCGTGGCGAACCGCTGCGTGGCCCGACCGGTGCTGGCCTCCGCCGACCGCGTGGTCTTCATCAGCCGCACCAGCGCGGCGCATTTCGCCTCCCTGCGCTTGCGTCGCGCGCCCGGCTTCATCACCAACGGCGTCGATGCCGGGATCTTCCGGCCGCGCCCCCGCGACCTGCCGCGCGCGGCCTTGCGGCGGGCGCTGGGACTCCCTCCGGAGCGTCCGATCGCCCTGTTCGTGGGCCGCTTCGTGGAGAAGAAGGGATTGGCGGTACTGGAGCGCCTCGCCCGGGCCCGGCCGGAGATCACCTTCGCCTTCGCCGGCCGGGGGCCGCTCGATCCCGCCGCCTGGACGCTGCCGAACGTGCATGTCCGGCGCGATCTCGCCGGAGCGGATCTCGCGCGGCTCTATCAGGCGAGCGACATCTTCGTGCTGCCGAGCTGCGGGGAGGGCCTGCCGCTGGTCGTGCAGGAGGCGCTCGCCTGCGGCCTGCCGGTCCTGTGCGGTGCCGAGAGCGCGGCGGCCGACGAGGGGCTCTCCCGGCTCGTCACCGGCCTGCCGGTCACCGTGGACGATCCCGGGCGAACCGCCGCCGCCTTCGAGGCCGCTCTCGTCGCCTGCATCGCCCGGGCCGACGATCCCGCCGCCGCCGAGGCCCGCGCCGCGGCCTGCGCGACCCTCTACGACTGGGCGAGAGCCGCCGCCGCCCACGCGTCCGTGCTCGACGATCTCGTTGCCTATGCCGGCCGGGCCGCCCTTCCGGAGACGCCACCCGACCGGGCCGGATGAGCGGTCCACCACGCCAGCAGCCCGCGCCGTCGACGGAGCGAGGCCGGTGCTCGGCTCAGGGTTCGAGAACCGGGCGGCTCGCGCAGGGCAGGGGCGGGGCCTGATCCCGGTTCAGCGGCCGATCCGCGGTCATGATGCCGAGGCGGGCGCCATCCACCGGCGTGAAGATCGCGACGGAGCCGCGCCGGCACAATTCCGCCCGGGCCGCCGCGTCGAGCCTGTCGAGGAGGAGCACCATGGGCCGGTTCCGCAGGAACGGGTCGTTGCGCACGAGATCCGCGCCGTAGGCCATCAGCCCGCGGTCGTCCACCACGACGAAATCCGCATCGGTGGTCGTGATGGCGCGGATCGCGGAAGCGTAGGGGCGAACGAAAGCCCGGATCTCCAGCGCCCGCGCCGGAACGACCAGGAGCAGGGACGCCGCGCAGGCGGCACCGAAGGCCGCCGCCATCTCGCGCCGTCGCCCGGTGTCGCAGCGGGCCGTCAGGCTCACCCACCCTTGCGCGGCGAGCAAGCAGGCGCTCCCGACCAAGCCGTGCAGGTAGCGATAGCCCCAGCCATGACCCTGGAGCGGCATCAAGACCAGCATGGCGACGAGGGTCAGGCCGATCCCGGCGGCGAGAGGGCGCGCGACGCCCTCGCCGCGCCGCAGGGCCGGCCAGGACAGGGCGGCGAGCGGCAGCAGGAGCGGGCTTCCCCACGCGACGAAGCGCAGGAGGTTCTTGATCATCAGGTTGAGGCCGACCCAGCCGAAGCCCTCGACCATGGTGGCGAGGCGGGCCAGCAGGTAGCCCCCGCCGACCGTCGCCGCACCCTCGCGGCCCAGGCCCGCGAGGGTCAGCACCCCCTGCCAGTACAGGATCCAGACGGCGCCGCTCGCGGCGTAGATCGCCGCGTAGAAGGCCGCGAGCCCCCAGTGCCGCCGGAGCACGATGCCGACGAGGAAGGGCAAGGCGAAGAGGGGATGGAACACCACCTGATGGAGGCCGCAAGCGAGAAAGCCGATCACCGCCGCGCCGCCATGCCCGAGCCGCCCGCCGCGCAGGAAGCACCGCAGCCAGACGAGGTTGAGGGCGAGGTGCGCCGTCATCGCGAAGGCCGTCATGGCGGTGAACAGCACCTGCGGCGCGGTGACGAGAAGGAGCCCCGCGAGGATGGCCGCGTCCGGCCGCCCGGGCCACAGGCGCCGCGCCACCGCGATCAGCGCGACGACCGCGACCGCGGCCAGGAGCGGGTTGGTGACGGCGGGATGCGCGACGGCGCCGAGGCCGGCCCGCAGCATCGCGGCGACGGGCAGGTAGGCCGAGACCCAGGCCCCGTCTCCGGGCACCGGGAGATTGAAATAGGGGAGAAGGGCCGGAAGGAAGGCGCGCCATTCCGCGGGCAGCGCGACGATCAGGCGGCCGCTGCGGAAGATGGCCGCGTCGAACTCCGCCATGACCTCGTCGTAGGCGATGGGCGTGCCGTCGAAGACCAGGGCCGTGCCGGCAAGCGCCGCGACGGCGACGACGAGCGCCAGGACGACGGCGGTCGCCCGCGGCCGCGCGGCGAGGCCGAGCCAGCCGCCGAGGGCCGGCGGCGCCCGCAGCAGCGCCGCCGCGACCAGGATCGCGGCGAGGGCGGCCAGCCCGATCAGATCGCGGGCGAAGTAGAAGCTCGTGATCGTGGCGTCGCGACGCAGGCCGACGATTCCCGCGAGGCCGATCACCACGAGCGCCCAGGCGGTGGACAGGAGCGCCCGGCGGAACCGGAGAACATCCGGGTCGCGGTCCCGGGGCACGAGATGCGGCGCGACGGTCGTCCCGGCCTCGGGCGTCAGGGCGGCCTTGCTGCGCATGATCGATATGGTCACCGGCCTCGTCAGGGACGCGATCGTTCCGCGGCCGGCTTGAGATTCGGTGAAGCCGCCCGGACACGAGGGCGGGTGGGGCCGGACGCAAGGCGGATCGCCCGAACGGTGCCGGCGGAGGAGTTCAATAGGCGATATGAACCGTGACGCGTTCGTTTGCCGATTTCAGCGCTTTGTCCCACCGCTTTTCGAGGGGCGAAACGGAAGCGCCGCGGGCCGGAGCCCGGGGCGCTTGATCGCGTGCATGGTCCGAGAGGACCTCGGCGTCGCTGCGGCTGGCGGATCTCCCGCAGCAGGCCCGTGGCGCGTCAGACTCTCCACGCACCCGGGGATCACGCCGTAGCGCTCGTCCAGCCGGGTGCGACCGGTTTGCCGCCCTCGACGTCAAGGCCGGCACGGTCATCGGCCGGTGTGAGGGCCACCCTCGCAGTGCCACGTTTCGCGCCTTCTTGGATCAAGTCGAGCGATCCGTTGCACCGGATCTGGAAGTACACTCGGTTCTCGACAACATGAAAACGCGCAAGACGACGTTGGTGCACGACTGGCTGGCTCAGCATCCCCGGTTTCATCTTCATTTCACGCCGACGAGCCGGTCGTGGCTCAACCTGGTGGAACAGAGGATCCGGAGGCAGCGATCCGAGACTACATCGCCGACACCAAGGCCCATCCCAAGCCCTTCGCGTGGGCCAAGTCAGCCGACGCAATCTTGGCCAGTGCCTCCCGCTTCTGCAAACAGATTTCTAACTCAGATCACGAGAGCAGCGCCCGAGCACGTCGCAATCGGGCGCTGCTCTAGATTTTCGATTTTACCGCCTTGTCTGCGACGAACCGGGATTCACTTAGTCCGAAAATGCTCCAGCCCTGCTATTGCTCAAGGCGCTGAACGATCCAGGTCTTGGCATCATCTATGGTTGCGAACACGGGCTGTGCAGCGGGCGGCACATAACACGGGCCGAAGCCGGCCTCCAGAAACCAGTGCCCGTGCCGGGGTTTGCTTCCATCCTCCTCAGGGTCGAGGCGAGTGAGGACGCAGACGAGCTGATTTGCTTCGTAGACGAGAAATCCATGACCGGTGTCTGCCTCCGCTTCCAGTAGAACTTGAATGGGATGCATGACTAAATGCATAAATCATCCGAAAGCCATTGCGATCAAAAATAAATCGCAGATGGCGCAGTCGGTTGCGTCATCCGGGTGTGCTTTGGACCATAGTCCAAGTCTGCGGGACACTAAGCCTTTGGATCAAAGGTTATTCCCATCCCCCGAAGCCCAGCCCTGACACATCGTTCCTGCCGCTCCGCGCGCCGGATCTCGCTGTCGTGGCAGCGCTCGCAGACGCTCTCGTGCTGGTCGGGTCGATGGACAGGGCCCGATCGCCGTGGTGCGGCGGGCGATGGTTCAATGCCGCCTGCCGACACACGACCGAGCGACCGGGCTACTGCTTGAGGCGCTGCACGAGCCAAGTCTTGGCATCATCGATGGTTGTGAACACAGGCTGTTCAGCCGAGGTCACGATGCAGGGGCCGAGTCCGGCCTCCAGAAACCAGTACTGGCACGGCGCCTCGCCTTCGTTGGTGTGATCGTCGAAGCGTGTGAGCGAGCAGACAAAATGCTCTTCCGCGAAGACGAGATAGATTTGTGCGTCGCCCAGTAAAGTACTTGCTGGCACATAAGCGGGTTGCAGAGTCAGGGCCATGTGAATTAATCTATGTTATCGTCCGAATTGGACGGTACATCGACAACAAGCTTTCATTCTAATTTCTGTTCCAAGGCAAAAATCGAAAACAATGTGCCTGCCTTGCTCCGATAACAATGCGCATGCTCGAGGTCTCAAGGCCGACCATCGAGCCGCGGCGCCTGCCGCTCCTCGCGCTGGATCTCGCGGTTGTGGCCGTGCACGCAGACGCTCCCGTGGTTGGCCGGGTCGATGGACGGGGGCCAGTCGCCGCCTTGCGGCCGGCGATGGTTCACCGCCGTCGCCGGGGCCATCTCGCCGCTGACCTCGCGGCGCTCGCACAGCGGCTCACGAGCGAGCTGAGCCTCTCGGCCACCGCCCATGCGCTGAGGCCGTAGCAGCCCCGCCGAGGGCTGGTGCGGCGCCGCTCGGCATCGCCGGTTGCGCTCACACGAGCCTGCGCCGGCGGCTGCCATCCGGCTGCCCGGTAGCTGCGGCGGACGACAGGGCATCGCGACTTCCAGCGAGCGATGAAGTATGGTTTCGCCGACGTATCGTCATCACGCATGGCGAGGAAGCTCTCATGAGCGCCGACCAAGCTAGGGTGCAGGCAGAGGCCCATCTGAGCTTAGCTGAAAAGCACCTCATCGAGGGTCAACAGCGGGTTGATGATCAGCGCCTCCGTATCGAAGAGGCGCGCCGGAACGGCGTCAATATCGAGTCTGCAGAGAAGTATTTGGCGACACTCGAGGAAATCATGACAACGTGGCGGGAGCACCGCAACCTGATCGTTGCGCGCTTGGCAGCCCTCGATGCGGCTGAAGCCGAGAGGTTGTCGCGCCTGTAGCGGAGGTTCGATGGCTTCACGGGCACCGCCGAGAGCGATCAAGGCGGATAGGACCATCGGCCAACCGAAGACCACGAGCAGGCCATCAGGCCTGAAACGGCACTGCCGCGGCTGTCGCGCGCACCAGCGCGGCCGGAACCTGCCAGGCGGCGCGCCACCAGATCTCCCAGGCCAGGCCTGCGGCCGGAGCGGGGTCGCGATGTCAGCCTCGCCGGACATCGGTCCGCTCCACGGAGCCCGCAATCTCGGACGGCGAGCCTCGAACGTGCTGGTGCTGCGGGATGGCGGCATTCAGCTCCACGCGCCGGCCCTGCCGGCCCCCGCGGCGAACCTGATTGTCCCGTAAGTCATTGACTTTGCTGGTGCCGGCGGAGGGGATCGAACCCCCGACCTTCGGTTTACAAAACCGCTGCACTACCGCTGTGCTACACCGGCCAGCACCGCAAAGTCCTTGAAAACAAAGCAGACTCGGTGGTGCTCCGGCGGCTTTTAGACCCTCTGGGCGGGCTCGCGTCAAGGCACAAAATCTGCCCCGCCCACGGGGTGGTCGCGGCGCCGCGAACCGCGAAGACCCGTGATGCCGAAGGCGGCACCCGGGGGCGCCGCCTCTCCGTCCCGCGGGGACGGGCCCGCTTACTGGAAGAGCCGCAGGATGCTCGCCGACGACGAGTTGCCGATCGACAGAGCCTGATAGGCGAGCTGCTGCTGCGTCTGCAGCGCCGTGACCTTCGCCGATTCCTCCTCGAGGTTCGCGTTCACCAGCGAGTCGAGCGTGCTCTGCTGCACCGATTGCATGGTCTTGAGGAAATCCATCTGCGCGCCCAGGCCGGCCGAGTAGGCGGAGACCGTCGCCTGATAGCCGGAGACCTGGTCGAGGGCGGATTGGGCGAGGGCGCTGATGCCCTGCACGCTGGCCTTGAACTTGTCGCCGCTGCTCTCGGCCGGGGCCGCCAGGGCGGAGGCGGTGGCGCCGCTGCTGATGTCCTGCGTCGTCAGATCGAGCGTCACGTTGGCCGAGCCGTCGTTGCCGATCACGGTCTTCAGTGCCGTCGTGGTCTTCAGCAGGTTCGTGCCCTGGAAGGAGGCGCCATTGATCACCGCCGTGACCTGCTTCTGCAGGGCAGTGATCTTGTTGGCATAGGTGGTGTAGTCGTCGTTGCTCGGCGGGCTGTTGGTCGCCTGATCCGAAATTTGCTTCATCTGCGTGAGCAGATCGCTGACCGTGTCGAGAGCCTTCGAGGCCGTGTCGGTCTTGCCCTTCGCCACCGCGATCGAGTCGGACAGATCGCCCTGCGTCTTGATCGCCGTCTTCAGGTTGTTCGCCACCGACCACATCGTCGGATTGTCGGAGGCCGAGTTGATCTTCTTGCCGGTGCCGATCCGGAGCTGGGCGACGCCGAGTTCGTTGTTGATCTGGCGCAGGTTCGCAACGATGTAGGAGCTCTGAGAGTTGCTGCTGATGCCGACCATTGTCTGTCCCCGCAAGCTGTGTTGCTTTCGAGGACCTTTGTACGTCCGAGGTATTGCGGGCTGCGGGCTAAAATATATACAATTTTACAGATCGGATCCGCGGGAGATCGAGCCGATGTTCTTGGATTCAACTGAGGATACATTAATCGAAAAATTCGACCGAAGGGCGTTAAGAAGGACTCACGATGAGCCGTCGGGATCGGCCGGAGCACGGGCCGTTCAGCGGGCGCTGGCCCGAAACGCCAGAAGGGCCGCGCCCGGGGAGGCGCGGCCCTTCTGGTGTCGGAATCGGTCGGCGAGGGCCGGATCAGCGGAACAAGGCGAGGGCTGCCTGGCTCGTCGGGCTCGCCAGGGCGAGGGCTCGGACCATCGGGCGCGTCTGCGCCTGCAAGGCCTGCAGTCGCGATGCCTCCTCGAAGGTCTCGTCAGTCTGGGGCCGGCCGGGTCTTCGCCTGCCCGTGCTGAGTGTGAGTTGACTCACATTACCGATCGTCAGGATCGCCGGACGCATGACTCCAATTCCACACTGCGAGATGCCTTGGGAGGCCGGCGGTTTCTGCTGAGCCGCTCGACCTCTCCGGAACATGTCTAGGCGGGAGTTGCGCCTACCCTCCTAACGGGCGCGGTGAACCGAGTCTTAAGAAACTATATGCTTGATGAAATGCAAAGACGCGCCCGCGTCCCTTTCCGGGACAGGCGCGGCGGCCGGGCCGCGGCGTGTCAGAGGCCGGCGGATCGCCAGAACAGGGCGGTGATGGCGGCCAGGATCATGAACCACGCGCCCAGGAGCAGCGGGACGGAGCGGCGCCGGGACGAGCGGCGGTTGTCGTTGCTCGGGCGGGGCAGCTTTCCGCGCAGGGACCCGTAGCCGTAGGTCGTCGCGACGGGATCGCGGCGCGGGCGGGCGGACTTGCGCAGGCTGGACATGGGGCGAGCTTACCACGGCGCGCGCGGAACGGGAGGGCTTTCGTGCCGTCCCGATCCGGCGATTTCGCGGCGACGGCTCACGACCACTGCGTGAGCCACGTGCGCAGGCGCGAGACGCTGCGCGGCGCGTGGTTCATGATCCTGGCCGCACCGAGATGCTGGTCGATCCAGTGGGGGCTCAGGATCTCGCCGTCCTCGGTCACGATCCAGGGGAGCCTGTCCGGATTGCCCGCGCAATCCGCGGCGGCGAGGAGCGCTTGCCGGAGGGTCGGATAGAGGCAGGCCTCGCCGGGAGGCGCGGCCCGGTCGGCGTGCCAGATCATCAGCTCGGCGGGACGATCCATCTGCGACATCGTTTCATCCTCCGCGGTCCCGCGGAGGATGGCGCGGCGGGGTTGTGGCCAACATGGCCGCCGCATTGCGATCCCGTAATGTCGCGGCCGCAGCGGAACGAGGCGGTGGCGCGCCACCGCCTCGTTCCGCTGAGGTTCCGGGTGTCGCCGGTTCCCGTCGCGATGCGGCGGCCCTTGTCGCGAAACCGGCTTATTCCTCGCCCAGCGCCTCCCGGTGCGGGCGCAGTTCCGGCGCGCCCAAGGCGGGCTCGGCCTCCGGCGCCGGGTCGGCGCGGCTCTCCGCCCGGCTCGTATCGACGAAGATGCGGGCTTCGCCCTCGCTGATGCCGAGGCTGCGCAGGGCATAGAGCGTCATGCCGAAGCCGAGTTCCCGCTCCGGCATCAGCACGAGGCCGACGCCCTCCTGCTCCAGGTGGCGGCGCTCGGTATCGCTGTGGGTGCGCACCAGGGTGTCGATGCCGGGATTGGCCTCGCGGGCGATGGCGATGAGCTGGCGGGCCTGATGCGCGTCGGGGCTCGCCACGGCGAGCAGCCGCGCGCGTCCGATATCGGCCGCCTCCAGGATGCCCGGAGCCGTCGCGTCCCCGAACACCGTCTCGAGGCCCGCCTGCCGCAATTCTTCGACCCGGCGCCGATCCCGCTCGACCACCACGAAGGGCAGGTCCCAGGCCTGGAGCGCCCGGCCGATGCTGCTGCCCACCCGGCCATAGCCGACCAGCACCGCGTGGCCCGTGCGCCCGTGCCGCCCCGCCGTTGCCACCGGCAGCGTGGCGGCGCCCCGGCGCTCGAAGCGCGCGGCGATGTGCGGGCGCGCCGCCAGGAAGGCGACCAGCCGCTCGATCCCGGCGAAGAACAGCGGGTTGAGGGTGATCGACAGGAGCGCGCCGGCCAGGATGAAGTCGCGCCCCTCGGGCGGAAGCAGCTTCAGGCCGATGCCGAGACTCGCGAGGATGAACGAGAATTCGCCGATCTGCGCGAGGCTCGCCGCGATGGTCAGCGCGGTTCCGAGCGGGTGCCGGAAGGCCAGCACGATGGCCACCGCCGCGATGGATTTGCCGATCAGGATGATGGCCAGGACCGCCAGCACCGCCAGAGGCTCGCGGAACAGGATGCCCGGATCGAACAGCATGCCGACCGAGACGAAGAACAGGACCGCGAAGGCGTCCTGCAGCGGCAGCGAGTTCGCCGCCGCCTGATGGCTGAGATCGGACTCCGCCAGCACCATGCCGGCGAAGAAGGCGCCGAGCGCGAAAGAGACGCCGAAGAGTTCGGCCGAGCCGAAGGCGATGCCGAGGGCGAGCGCCAGGACCGCGAGCGTGAAGAGTTCGCGCGAGCCGCTCCGGGCCGCCTGGTTGAGCAGCCAAGGCACCAGCCGGCGGCCGCCGACGAGCATCAGCCCGGCGAAGGCCGTCACCTTCGTGAGGGTGAGGCCGAGCGTGACCCACAGGTTGCCGCCGGCCGCGTGCGCGACGCCGGCGCCCTCGCCGCCGAGCGGCGTGGCGAGGGCGGGCAGCAGAACGAGCGCCAGCACCATCGCGAGATCCTCGACGATGAGCCAGCCGACCGCGATCCGTCCCTTGTCGCTGTCGAGCAGGCCGCGCTCCTCCAGGGCGCGCAGCAGCACCACGGTCGAGGCCACCGAGAGCGCGAGGCCGAAGACGAGGCCCGCCCCGAGGCCCCACCCGAAGGCGAGGGCCAGCGCCGCCCCCATCGCGGTGGCGACGGCGATCTGCACGATGGCGCCGGGCAGCGCGATGGCACGCACTGCCATCAGGTCGCTGATCGAGAAGTGCAGGCCCACCCCGAACATCAGCAGGATCACGCCGATCTCGGCGAGCTGTCCGGCGAGGTCGGCATTGCCCACGAAGCCCGGCGTGTGCGGTCCGATCGCGATCCCCGCGAGCAGGTAGCCGACGAGGGGGGGCAGGCGCAGGCGCTGCGCCAGCATGCCCCCGGCGAAGGCGAAGACGAGGCCGAGAGCGAGGATGGCGATCAGCTCGGTGGCGTGCGGCACGGGGCGAGGGTCTCCTGACGAGCGGGGGGCGTTGGGTCAGGATAGCAGCTTCGCACCCGGTTGGTGGGATCGCGATGCCTTAAGTTCAGCGTGGCGGCAACGAGGCGTCGGATCGCGGCGCGTTCGCCCCGTGCGTCGCCGACCCGCCCGACGCATCGGTCCAGATCCGGGGCAGCCGGAACAGGCGGCGGCGGTCCGGCCGGGCCGCCACCACGATCGCGATGGCGCCCACCGCACCGGAGGTCATCACCAGGATCTCGATCGGGATCATGCGGCTGCCTTGATACGGTGCGGGCGGGACACGCGCAGGTCGCAAAGTGGCAGTCCTGCACGCCGCGGGTGCTCGCCCCCGGCCCTGTCGCTCTATCGCGCCGGCTGCACCAGGGGCCATGTGACATCCGGCCATGTGACATCGCGCCGTGACACCGATGCGGCATAGGGGATGCGGCGGGTCCGGGCTCGGCCGGGTTGCGGCAGGAGCAGGCGCGTCGTACTTCCGCGCACGGCCGCACCGGAGGATTCCTGCATGATGACGCCCATGACCCGGGGGCTTGCCCGGGGCCTCGCCGCTCTCGGCCTCGTTGTCCCCACGGTCGCCCTGGCCGCGCCGAAGGATCCGAGCGGCGTCTGGCTGACGGAGGATGGCCGGGCCCGGATCCGCATCGAGAAGTGCCTGACCCGGAACGACCGCGTCTGTGGCTACGTCGTCTGGTTGAAGACCCCGCTCAACGACAAGGGCGAGGCGCGGGTGGACTTCAAGAACACGGACCCGAAGAAGCGCACCCGTCCCTCGCTCGGTCATCAGCTCATCATGGGGCTGAAGCCGAATGCGGAGGACCGCTACGAGGGCCAGATCTACAATTCCGAGGACGGCAAGAACTACGACGTCTCGATCTGGGTGGACGAGCCGGGCGAGCTCAGCGTGCGCGGCTGCCTGCTCGGCTTCCTGTGCGGATCGCAGACCTGGACCCGCACCACCGACATCCTGCCGGGGCAGCTGACGGGGCCGACCAACGGGCCCGGCGGTCCTCGCCCCGACGCCGAATGGACCCCGAAGCCGCCGCCCGCGCCCAAGCCCGCCACGACGGCGAGCCCGGGGACGCCCGCAACGGCCAAGAAGGACGAGCCGGCCAAGCCCTGAGCCGAGCGCCGCCGACTTGTCCACAGGCGGCTGCGCCCCGGGCCACGGCCGTGCCGCGACGGATCGGGCGCCCCGGGCCCCCGATCCGCGTACTCGCTCAATGGTTGTGAGCGGCGGCGCCGCTGCCGGACCGGGCCGGACCGGCGCGGCCGAGCAGCCCTCCGCTCGCGATGGGGCGGGCGGCCCGCCGCGCCGGGCGGTAAATCGTTGCCGGATTGAGCCTTTGGCGCCGCGCGTGAGCGTCCGTCCCGCACCTGGACGACCATTTCGTCCCCCGTCGCCGCCAAAACACCCGCCTTCATCGGGCTCATGTTTCCTGAACGTATGCCATTGGAAACAAACAACTTTAATTTGACTTGGCGGGCCTGATTTCCAGAGTTTCGCGACGACCGGCGAATGCGATTTATATGGCAGATGAAACTATTGTTTATTGACCGGTTCTGTATTTTTTCGAAACCTCGACCGGGATATATCTGGTGGGGTGAGCCCGATGACCGATAGAGCTGCAACGGCGCAGCCGGATCTGATCAATCTTTCGGCCGGTATCGTGTCGGCCTACGTGTCCAGCAACTCGGTGCCGCTGGTCGACCTCGCCGGGTTGATCGTCGCGGTCCACACCTCGCTGACGACGGCCGCATCCCCGCCGCGGCCTGCGCCGGAGAAGCCAGTTCCGCCGATTCCGATCCGCAAGACCGTGACGCCGGACGCGATCATCTCGCTGGAGGACGGTAAGCCCTACAAGGCGCTCAAGCGCCACCTGTCGGGCCGGGGCCTCACGCCCGATCAGTATCGCGAGAAGTGGGGCCTGCCGCCGGGCTATCCGATGGTGGCGGCGAATTACGCGGCCCAGCGCGCCGAACTCGCCAAGACCCACGGCCTCGGCCAGGTGCGGCGCGAGCGGGCGGCTGCGGCGGCCACCGCGCCGGCTGATCCGGTCAAGCGCAGCCGGTCGCGCAAGTCCGCGTGAGGCGGTCAATCCCCGGCCAGCGCCACGAGCGCGAAGGCGAGCGCGATCAGCAGGTTGATACCAATCAGCACCAGCAACGCCACCATCGAAGCACCCCGACTTGCAGTCCAACCCAATAGAGCCGGGGTGTTGACGAAAATGGTGGGCGGCAGGCCTGTCCACAGATCGCGGTGAACGGTCCGTACGGAACGGTGACCGCGCCGCGACCGGTCGGCTCGCCCCGTGCAACCGGATGGAGCGTGCGGAGGGCGAGGTCGATCCGGACACGGCGACACCCGTCATTCCAGCGGTGGCGTCATCCCTCGCCGATCCGGGAGAGATTGTCGTGGGCGGCGTGCGGAAAGGCGCCCTGCGGCAGGGGCCTGTGTCCCGCGGCGAGTCCGGTCGGGCCCTTCGCGTGCGCGATCTCGATGTTGCCGTAGAACTGGCGCGCGCTCTCGGCCCAGGTATAGCGCAACGCCTCCGCCCGGCACCGGTCACGGGGCACCGTCAGGGCCGCGAGAGCCGCCGCCTTCAGGTCGTGGTCGAGAATGCCGACGCCCCGGTCCCCCACCACGTCCAGCGGGCCGGTGACCGGGTAGCCGGCGATCGGCAACCCGCTCGCGAGCGCCTCCAGCAGCACGATGCCGAAAGTGTCCGTGAGGCTCGGGAACACGAAGGCGTCCGCGGCAGCGTAGACCCGCGCCAGGGTCTCGCCGGTGAGGGTGCCGAGGAAGCGGGCCGCTGGGTCGAGCGCTTCGAGTCGCACCCGGTCCGGCCCGTCGCCGACCAGCACCTTGGTGCCCGGCAGGTCGAGGGCGAGGAACGCCGCCACGTTCTTCTCGACCGCGAGGCGGCCGACGAACAGGAACAGCGGGCGCGGCAGCCCCTTCAGCGCCTCCGGCTCCGGCTCGTCCCGCGGGCGGAACAGGTCGGTGTCGACTCCCCGCGTCCAGCGCATCAGGTTGCGGAAGCCGCGGCCGGCGAGGTCGCGCTCCAGGGACGGGGTGCTCACCATCGTCCCGCTTGCCGCCCCGTGGAAGCGGCGCAGCCACGCGTAGCTCCAGGCCGGCGGCACGGGCGCGCGCGCCGCGAGATATTCGGGGAAGCGGGTGTGATAGCTCGTGGTGAAGGGCTGACCGCGGGAGAGGCAGACCCGCCGGGTGGCGAGCCCGATCGGCCCCTCGGTGGCGATGTGGACATGCGTTGGCGCGAGATCGGGCCAGCGCGCCGCGATGCCGCGCGCCGTCACCAGCGACAGCCGGATCTCGCGGTAGCCGGGAAGCGGCACCGAGCGGAAGAGCTGGGGCGTGAGCAGGGTCGGCGTCACGCCGAGGGCGGGCCCCGCCTTGGCCATATGCTCCAGCGAGCGCACCACGCCGTTGACCTGGGGATGCCACGCATCCGTCGCGATGAGAAGCTTCACGCCACCGCCCGCGTGTTGGCCTCGGCCGCGGGCCGGGGAGCGGGGAGGGCCTCGACGGGCGCGGCCGGTTCGGGGCGGAGAAGCGGCTCGACGGAGCCGGCCCGCCGCGTCGCCGCGTCGGCGAAGCGGATCACTTCCATGCGTCCGTCGTAATGCTCGACGATCGCGGTGCAGGATTCGACCCAGTCCCCGGTATTGAGGTAGCGCAGCCCGTCGATCTCGCGGTTCGCCGCATGGTGGATGTGGCCGCAGATCACGCCGTCCGCGCCGACGCGCTTGGCCTCGGCGGCCAGAAGCTCCTCGAAGCGGCTGATGAAGTTGACGGCGTTCTTCACCTTCAGCTTCGCCCAGGCCGAGAGCGACCAATAGGTCAGCCCGAGACGGCGGCGCACCCAGTTGAGATGCGTGTTCACGAAGAGCGCGGCCGTATAGGCGCCGTCGCCGAGCAGGGCGAGCCATTTGGCGTGGCGCACCACGAGGTCGAACTGGTCGCCATGGATGACGAGGTAGCGCTTTCCGTCCGCCGCCTCGTGCAGGATCTGGTCGTGGACCTCGATTCCCCCGAAATTCAGATCGAGGAAGTCGCGCAGGAATTCGTCGTGGTTGCCGGGCACGTAGACCAGGCGCGCGCCCTTGCGCACCTTGCGCAGGAGCTTCTGCACCACGTCGTTGTGGGCCTGCGGCCAATACCAGCCCGATTTGAGCTTCCAGCCGTCCACGATGTCGCCGACGAGATAGATCTCGTCCGCGTCGAACTCGCGCATGAAGTCCAGCAGAAGCTCCGCTTGGCAGCCCTTCGTGCCGAGATGGATGTCGGACAGGAAGAGCGAGCGCACACGCAGCGCATCGGCGTCGTCGGCCACGTCCATCTCCTTTCGGTCATCGCCGTCCAGCCAAACCTCATTCGCGTATCACTTTGATGACGGGAGCCGGCCCGGGGGGAGTGAGGCCGGGACGCGGCGCCGATGCCCGGATCCGATCATCGTTGTGGTTCGATTAAGGACAGTATGCGGATGATGCAGGTCTGAACGTCGCCGCGGCGGGTGGCTGGACCATTCGCGGCGTGGTTTGAGAGAAATCCCTTCTCCGGCGCGCGAATCCCATGGCAGCCCCTGTCGTCCTCCCCGAGCGTCCCCTGCCCGGGAGCGGTGCCCATTCCGCCAACGGACGCCCGGCCTCCTCCGGCAGGCCCTATCTCGGCATCGGGCTCAAGGTCCTGTCGGCGCTCGCCTTCACGCTGATGTCGGCGGGAGTGAAGGGGCTGGCGGATCGCCAGTTCCCGACCGGGGAGATCGTGTTCTTCCGCTCGTCCTTCGCGATCCTGCCCCTGCTGATCTGGCTCGGCTGGCAGGGCGGCATCATCCCGGCGGTGCGCACCTCCAACCTCCGCGGTCACATCCTGCGCAGCCTGATCGGTGCCTGCGGGATGTTCGCGGGCTTCGCGGCCCTGTCCTTCCTGCCGCTGTCCGACACGGTGGCGATCGGCTACGCCTCGCCGCTCCTCGTGGTGGTGCTGGCGGCCGTGGTGCTGCACGAGCGCGTCCAGGCCTATCGCTGGGCCGCGGTGGTGGTGGGCTTTCTCGGCGTGCTGATCATGCTCGCGCCGCACCTCGAACTCGGCGCCGCGGGCAGCGACGGATCGGTCGGCGCGCTGTTCGCGATCCTGAACGCGGTCTGCTCCGCGGCGGCGACCATCCAGGTGCGGCGCCTCACCAGGACCGAGCGCACCGGGGCGATCGTCCTCTACTTCTTCCTGTTCACGTCGCTGCTCGGCCTCTCGACGCTGGTGCTGGGCTGGCACCTGCCGACGCCCGGCGAGTTCGGCATGTTCGTGCTGGTGGGGATTCTCGGCGGCATCGGCCAGATCCTGCTGACCGAGAGCTACCGCTACGGGGATGCCTCGCTGGTGGCGCCGTTCGAATACACCACCATGCTGTGGTCCCTGCTGATCGGCTGGTTCATGTTCGGCCAGTTGCCGCAGCCGGCGGTGGCGGTCGGCGGCTGCATCGTGGCGGCGGCCGGCGTGTTCACGGTGTGGCGGGAGCGCCGTCTCGTCGTCGAGCGCGCCCGCGAGGCCGCCGCCGGAGGCGCCCGGGCGGGTTGAGCGCGCCCGTGTTGACGCCGGGCGGAGGCCACGCGTACTCCCGATGACGCGCACCGGAGGAGACGCCGACCGTGGAGACCTGCCCGCCCGTTCCCGTTGACCTGCGCCTCTACGGCATCCTCGATGTCGGCGTGAGCGGCGGCGACGGCAGCCTCCTCGCCGGGATGGCGCGCGAGGCGGCGGCGGGCGGCTGCACGCTGCTGCAATACCGCGAGAAGGCCATCGCCAACGCCCGCGCGAGCCTCGCCCGCATCCGCACGATCCACGCGGCGCTCGCCGGCACCGGCGTGCCGCTCCTCATCAACGACCGGGTCGATCTCGCCCTGGCGGCCGGGGTCGAGGGCGTGCATCTCGGCCAGGAGGATCTGCATCCGGCCGATGCGCGCCGGCTCCTCGGGCCGACCGCCATCATCGGCTTGACGCTCAAGACCGCCGCTCAGGCGGACGAACTCTACCGATTGCCCGTCGATTACGCCTGCATCGGCGGCGTCTTCTCGACGGCGAGCAAGGTCAACCCGGATCCGCCGGTCGGCCTGGAGGGGCTGGCGCGGATCGCCTTCCGGGCCCGGCTCGCCCGCGGCGGCGCCCTGCCGCTCGGCGCGATCGCCGGGATCGACCGCAGCAACGCCGCGGCGGTGATCGGCGCGGGCGCGGACGGGATCGCGCTGATCTCGGCCCTGTTCGGCGCGCCCGAGGTGGTGGAGGCGCGCGCCCGCGACCTGCGGGCGGTGGTGGACGGCGCCCTCGCGGCCCGGGGCGCCGCGTGACGCCGATCGCCGTCACCATCGCCGGCTCGGATTCGGGGGGCGGGGCGGGGATCCAGGCGGATCTCAAGACCTTCTCGGCCCTCGGCGTCTACGGGGCGAGCGTCGTCACGGCGCTCACCGCGCAGAACACCCTCGGCGTCCAGGGCATCCACGACGTGCCGCCGGATTTCGTCGCGCGGCAGATCGCGAGCGTGTTCGACGATCTCGCGGTGGCGGCGGTGAAGATCGGGATGCTGTCGCGGGCCGCCGTGATCGCCGCGGTGGCGGCGGGGCTGGCGCGGCACGCACCGGGCGTGCCGGTCGTCCTCGATCCGGTCATGGTTGCGACGAGCGGCGACCGGCTGCTCGCCGACGATGCGGTGGCGGCCCTGCGCGTCGACCTCATTCCCCGCGCCGCGCTGATCACGCCGAACCTTCCCGAGGCGGCCGTGCTCCTCGGCGAGGCGGTGGCCACGGACGAGGCCGCCATGCTGGCCCAGGGCCGGCGGCTGCTGGCGCTCGGTCCCGGCGCGGTGCTGATGAAGGGCGGCCACGGGGCGGGGGCCGAGAGCGTCGACCTGCTCATCGGCCCCGGCGAGACCGTGATGCGGCTCGGCGGGCCGCGTCTCGCGACCCGCAACACCCACGGGACGGGCTGCACGCTCTCGGCCGCGATCGCCGCAGGTCTCGCCCGCGGTCTCGCCCTGCCGGAGGCGGCCGGGGCGGCGAAGGCCTATCTCGCTGCGGCGCTCGCGGCGGCGGACCGCCTGAGCATCGGGCGCGGCCACGGACCCGTCCATCACTTCCACGCGGTCTGGTGAGAAGGGCCCCCGATAAACGCCCCGCTCCCGTCCATTCCCCCTTGCCCTGGCGCGATGATTGCGTTTGATGGAGCGTACGGTCGTTCGGAATGCGGAACGACGGCGGGATAACGAACGGGCGATCGATGGGTGTCGAGCGGGGACGCGAGCGGACCAGGGATCTGATGACGGGCGCGCAGGTCCTGTCGGGCCAGCTCGGCAAGACCATTCAGCGCCTGCGCAAAGCCTACAACCTGTCGCTGTCGGAACTCGCCGAGCAATCGGGGGTCGCGAAGTCGATCATCAGCCAGATCGAGCGCAACGAGACCAACCCGACGCTCGCCACCATCTGGCGCCTGAGCCAGGCCCTCGACGTCTCGATCGAGCGGGTGCTGGCGACGGGGGACGAGGAGCCCTTCATCGAGAAGTCCTCCCGGGCGGACACGCCGATCCTGATGTCGGAGGACGGCAAGGTGAAGCTCGCCATCACCGGCTGGATCAAGACGGTCGAGTGGCTGCAATGGTACGACGTCACCGCCGAGCCCGGCGGCGAACTCGATTCGGACGCGCATCAGCGCGGCTCGGTGGAGTGCCTGTCGGTTCTGGACGGCGAGTTCGAGATCGACGTCGCGGGCGCCGTGCAGCGCGCCAAGACCGGCGAGACCCTGCGCTACCGCTGCGATCGCCCGCACACCGTGCGCTGCATCGGCGACCGGATCGGGCGGGCCACGATGGTGGTGATCATGAAGGCCGCGGTGATGGAGTAGGGGCGGCGTCGGCCGCACGGAATCCTTCTCAGGCGACGCCGTTCACCCAGCCTGGATGCCGGTTCGTCAGCGGACCGAATCCGGTGGGCGCACCATTCCCCATGCTGAGGTGGCGCGCAGCGCCCTCGAAGCCCCCCGGACCGTTCATCCGACAGATTGGCGCCTCGGACACATCCTTCAGGGGTGCTTCGAGGCTCGCTCCCGGCGATCGAAGATCGCCCAGCCCCTCAGCATGGGGCGCGGCAGTGAATGCCATGCAGGGGATCTGATCTCGGCAATGGCCTTGCCGGTTCCTCTCATCGCTTGCTCTGCGCTGCACGAGCGTCATAGCCACTCGGCGCGTCGGACGAGGGGGCCCGCTCTACGTCCCCCGCCCGATCCACCGCACCACGTCGGCGAGCACGATCGAGAGCGCGCGGTCGAGGCCGTTCGCGGCCGCTCCCGGCGAGACGTCCTGCACCGGGACGCGGGCCTGGAAGACCCGGGCTGCCACCACGGTGCCGGTGGCGTCGCTGATGAGCTTCGCCGACAGGTCCACCACCGCCTCCCGCGAGCCGGCCACGATGTCGAACGCGCGGATCTCGGTGCTGAGGAGCGTGTCGGCCACGATCTTGTCGCCGGGCCGGCTCACCGAGCGCAGGCGGTTCGCGTTCTCCAGGCTCTGGATCAGCCGGGTCTGGATCAGCCGGGGCAGCCGGTCCGCCCACTGGCCGCCGCCGAGGAAGGAGAGCGAGCCGCCCGGCTCCCGCACGATGATGCGGTCCGCCTCGAAGGGCTGCAAGCCCACCGGCTCGGCCACCACGAGCGAGCGGCGGGCCGCACCGGCCCGGGCGGCACCCGGCAGGGCCGTCAGGTCGAAGGTCGTCGGCACCGCGCCCCCGCAGCCGCCGAGGGCGAGCAGCAGGGCGCCCAGGATCAGGGCGCGCGACGGCCGGGGGAGGACGGGCATCATGATGGACTGCAAGCGCGTTTCCGGTCCGGTCGATATAGGCGGGGAACCTTGACCGGACATGGACCAGAGGCCGTGCCGGGTGCGATCCCGCACCCCGGGCCAGGGGTGCGGTGCGACGCGATCAGCGACCGTTGTATTCCGGCAACGACGGCTTGCCGCCGAAGATCACCTGCGAGGGGTCGCGCTCCAGGCTGCGCGCGGCGCTGTTGAGGCTGTTGAGGGTGCGCTGGCCCTCGGTGGAGAGGCTCTGCACCTCGCGCCGGCCGGCGCCGCTGAGGCGGCCGAAGCTCGTCGTGATGGTCGCGGTGCGCTTGTCGAGGTTCTCCGACATGGTCCGGAAGGCGCGGCCCGCCTCGCGGATCGAGATCGCCGCGTCGCGGATCTCCCCGAAGGTGCTCTTGCCGGCCTCGCCGGAGGCGGAGCCCAGGAAGCCCTCGGCGCCCTTCAGCACCGCGTCGATCCGGTCGGCCGAGGCGTTGAGCTTGGCGGCGAGCTGGCGGGCGTCGTGCAGCCCGGCCTCGATGTCCGGCGAGGCCGAGGCGAGGGCCGCCGAGAATCGGTCGGCATTGTCGATCAGGCTGCCGAGCTTGCGCCCGTCCACCGCCTTGACCAGGGCGTCGAGGGCGGGCGCGCTGTCGTTCAGGGTCTTGGAGAACTGCTCGACATTGGCGAGCGTGCGATTGATCGCGCCCTCGTTGCCGGCGACGACCCGGTCGAGCCGCTGGAGCATGTCGTCGGCGCGCTGCGCGATCGCCCGCGCGCTCTGCATCAGGTCCTGGATGTCGGAGGAATCGGCGAAGATCGTCGCCATCCGCTCCCCCTCGGGGGCCTTCAGCGGCGGCGCGTCGGCGCTGCCGCCCACCAGCGCGATCGAGGCGACGCCGGTGAGCATGGTCAGGTCGAGGCGGGCCCGCGTGTCCGAGCGCAGGGGCGTCGTCCGCTCGACCTCGACCAGCGCCGTCACCCGGCGCGGATCCTGCGGCAGCAATCGCACGTCGATGGCCTCGCCGACCCGGATGCCGTTGAAGGTGACGATGGCGCCCTTGGCGAGGCCGCCGACCCCGCCCGAGAACACGATGCGCAGCGGCATCCGGCCCTCGTTGGAGACCGTGCCGCGCATCCAATAGGCGAACAGGAAGGCGGCCGCGATCACCGCGAGCGTGAACGTGCCGATCAGGACGTTGTTGGCGCGGGTTTCCATGCCGTCACGCAACTCCTCTGTCGGGCGGGAAACGACGGCCGCCGGAAGCGGCGGCCGGGCGCAAGCGGGACGGTTTAAGCGCGACCGTTCCCGGGCGGGGTGCGGCGGCGCACGTCACGGGGAGACGGCCCGTCCCTCGCCGGGGACGATCGCGCGCGCCCGCTTGCCGTGGAAGTAGGAGCGCAGCCAGGGGTGATCCGAGGCGAGCATGTCGTCGAGGGGCCCCGCCGCGATGATCTGGCCGTCGCCGAGGGCCGCGATGCGGTCGCAGGCGGTGTAGAGGCTGTCGAGGTCGTGCGTCACCATGAAGACGGTGAGGCCGAGCGTGCGCTGGAGGGTGGCCACCAGCTCGTCGAACTCCCCCGCGCCGATCGGATCGAGACCCGAGGTCGGCTCGTCGAGGAACAGCACCTCCGGGTCGAGGGCAAGCGCCCGGGCGAGCGCCGCCCGCTTGATCATGCCGCCCGAGAGTTCGGAGGGCAGCTTGTCGGCGGCGTCGGGCTTGAGGCCGACCAGCTCGATCTTGAGCCGCGCGAACTCGTCGAGGAGCCGCTCGGACAGGTTCAGGTGCTCGCGCATCGGCACCTGGATGTTCTGCTTCACCGTGAGCGCCGAGAACAGGGCGCCCTGCTGGAACAGCACGCCCCAGCGCCGCTCGATCAGGCGCCGCCGCGCGGGCGAGAGCCCATCCACATCCTCCCCGAACACCTCGATGAGTCCGGAGCGCTTGGGCACGAGGCCGAGGAGCGTGCGGGTGAGGACCGACTTGCCCTGACCCGAGGGACCGACGAAGCCGAGGATCTCCCCTCGCATGATGTCGAGGTTGAGCCCCTTCAGGACCGTCCGGTCGCCGAAGCCGACCACGAGGTCGCGCACGCGAATGATCGCGTCGCGTCGCTCGGACGGCGGAGAATGGCGCTGAGCCTGCACGGGAAGCCGTCTCTACAGGTCGATGGCCGCGAAGAAGATGGCGAAGACGCCATCCAGCACGATGACCATGAAGATTGACTTGACGACTGAGGCGGTGACGTGGCGGCCGAGGGATTCCGCGGAGCCTTCCACCCGGAACCCCTCGCTCGTCGCGATGATGCCGATGATCAGCGCCATGAACGGCGCCTTGAGCATGCCGACCAGGGCGTGGCGGAACGACACCGCGGCCTGGAGCCGCGACAGGAAGGCGTCGAGGGAGAGATTGCCGTAGGCGAGCGAGGTGAGCGCCCCGCCCATCAGCGCCGCGAGGTCGGCGAGAAAGCCGAGCATCGGCAGCGCCAGCATCAGGGCGAGGATGCGCGGCACGATCAGGATCTCGATCGGATCGAGGCCCATGACGCGCAGCGCGTCGACCTCCTCGCGCATGCGCATCGAGCCGATCTCCGCCGTGAAGGCCGAGCCGGAGCGGCCCGCCACCATGATCGCCGTCAGCAGCACGCCGAGTTCGCGCAGCGTGAGGATGCCGATCATGTTGACGACGAAGGACTGCGCCCCGAAGCGCTGGAGCTGGATGATGCCCTGCTGGGTGACGATGCAGCCGACCAGGAACGAGATCAGCATGATGATCGGCGTGCCGCGCAAGCCGATCTGCTCCATCTGGTTGACGAAGGCGGCGCTCCGGAAGCTGCGCGGGCGGGACAGCACCCGCAGGCAGGCGGCCACCACCTCGCCAAGGAAACCGAGCCAGGACAGGCCCTCCCCTCCGAGCCGCCGTACGCCCGCGCCGATCCCATCGAGGAGGTCGATGGGGTTGACGCGTCGCCGCCGCGCCGGGGACACGTCCGGCTCGCGGTAGGCGACCTCGCGCAGCAGGATGCGGTGCTCGGGAAGTGCCCCCGCATAATCCACGGCCCGGCCGGTGGCCTCGATCTCGGAGCGGGTGCGCTCCAGCACCCAGGCGCCGAGCGTGTCGAGGCGGGTCAGACCCGCCAGGTCGATCCGGATCCGCCCGGCCTGTGCGGCCGCGATCTCCGCCGCGGCCGTCTCCACGGCGGGCGCCTGATCGGCAGTCCAGCGGCCGGAGAGACGCGCCTGGACGCCGTCGCTGGTGCGCAGGAGGGCGGCGGAGGCGGCTTCAGGCAGGCGCGTGCTGGCCTCGTTCGACACGGGCCGGCCCTCCTTCTCGCAACGTCCCCTTGCGCAGGATTATAAACCGGCCGGGACCCGTGTGACAAACCGCGCTGGGGATACTCTGCTTGCCGCATCGCCGAAGCAGAATCGGCAGTTGTCGTCGCATCATCGCCTGTCGATCCCCCTCGATGTCGCGGACAACCAGAGCGTCACAGGAATTGCATCCGGGATCGGACACAAATAAATACCAGCAAAGTGGCGCAATCTTCGCGCCGTTGCGGACAGGCGGACGCTCCGCGACCTGGCGTGCGGGGCCCCGGATCTCCGTCCGCTTCACTCCCGTCGCGCGGGAAGGCGGGCGGAACTTTGCTCGGGGAGCGCATCGGCGGCGTCAGCGCTGCCAGCTCAGGCCCGTTTCGCGGCCGCCAGCGCGAGACCGAGCCCGAGGCCGGCGGCCGGGACCATCAACGCGAAGGCGAGGAGCGGCCCGCCCGCCTGGACGGCCGCGCCGCTTGCGAGGGTGGCGGAGGCCGAGGCGAGGGCCGAGGCCGCCGCGTAGGAGCCCTGCGCGCGGCCCCGCGCGCCCTCGGGGGCGAGGCGCGAGAGGGCGCCCATTGCGCCGAGCTGCGTCGCCCCGAAGGTGAGCCCGTGCAGCACCTGCAGCGGCAGCACGGCGGCCGGTGCGGCGGACAGGCCGACGAGGCCGGCCCAGCGCAGGAGCGCCGCCACGGCCCCGAGGGCGAGGAGGCGGAACGGAGCGTCGCGCAGCGGCGGGATGCGGCTCACCAGGGCGAAGAACGCGATCTCCGCGACGACGCCGACCGCCCAGGCCGTGCCGATCATCGGGGCGGAGAGGCCCAGCGCCGCCCAGTGGATGCTGCCGAAGGCGTAGACCGCCGCATGACTCGCCTGGATGCTCGCCCCGGCCGCGATGGCGAGCCGGAGCGCCGCCGGCAGCCGGATCCCGGCGGCCGGGCGCCGCTCCGGGGGACGCTCGCCCCCCGCGCCGGTCGCCAGCAGGGCGCTGCCCGTCGCCGAGACGAGGCCGAGCCCGGCCAGGAAGGCCGTGACCCCGGCCCGCTCGCCGACGAGGCCGAGAAGCCAGCCGCCCGCGAGGCTGGCGGCGAGGAAGCCGAGCGAACCGCCGAGGCGGATCCGCGCATAGGCGAGGCACGGGTCGCGGCGCACCGCCGCGAGGCTGAGATAATCGACCGCCGGGACCAGCGATGCCGCCGCCACCGCGTTGAGTGCGATGAGGAGCGCCAGGACCGGCCAGCCGGTCGCCGCCGCCGCCGGCATGGCGCCGTAGGTGAGGGCGAGGCCGAGGCTCCCCGTCACGAGGAGCGCGCGGGCCGTCACCCCGCGGTCGATCAGGGCCATCAGGGGCGCGGTCGCAGCGATCTTCACGGCGATCGGCAGCGCGACGAGGGCGCCGATGAGGTCGGGCCCGAGGGACAGGCTCGCCAGCCACAGGGGCAGGAACGGCATCGCCACCCCGATGCCCGCGAAGATCACCGCATAGAGCAGGCCGAGCCGCAGGCCGGGAGCCAGGGAAACCGGATGCATCGGCGGGGAGGGACCTTCGGGCGATTCGGGCGGAGCGCGCGTAAGCCGATCTTAACACCGGGATGTCAAGGGTTCGGTTGCTTCGCCGAGCCCCCTTTCAGCCCCGGGACACGACACGATGGCAGGGTTCACCTCGCTCCCGACGGCCGGCGCGGAAGAGTACGGCATCATCGAATCCGCGTTGATGGAGACGGCCCGTGGCCGGTGGTTCCTCGCCGAGTTCGCGCGCCGCAACCGCGGCGACGACACCGAGCGGCTGCTCACGGCGATCGGGCGCATCGAATCCCTGATCACCGCCGAGCGGCCGGCGCCCGAGATGGACCGGATGCGGGTCGACCTCGTCGAGATGGTCAAGGCCATCAGCCGCACCAAGGTCGAGATCGCCGCGATCCAGGCCCCGGACCACGACCAGAGCCGCCTGGAGGCCGCCTCGGAGGCCCTCGACGCCATCGTGCGGGCGACCGAGCGGGCGACTTCCGACATCCTGGAGGCGGCCGAGGAGGTGCAGGAGGTCGCCTGGACCCTGCGGGAGGGCGGCGCCGACCCGCGGGTCTGCGATGCCCTCGACCACAAGGCGACGCAGATCTACACGGCCTGCTCCTTCCAGGACCTCACCGCCCAGCGCACAAGCCGCATCGTCAACACGCTCCGCTACCTGGAGCAGCGCCTGACGGCGATGATCGAGATCTGGGGGGCGGAGGAGGACGCCGTGGCGCCCGCGCCCGAGCCGGTCCCCGCGCGCGTCGATCTCGCGCAGAGCGACGTGGACGCGATGATCGCGACGGCGGTGCTCCCGTCGATCCCCGCAGCGCCGCCGCGGCGCATCCTGGCGGATACGGCCCTGGTGGGGGACGATCTCGCCTTCGTGCCGAGCCCGCCGGTCGGGGATGATCTCGCCTTCGTGCCAAGCCCGCCGCCGACCGCCCTCCGACCGGTCGCCCCGCCGCAGGACGACGAGCCCGAGGTCCGCGACTCCGCGCCGGCCTCCCTCTCCGACGTCTTCGCCGATATCGACGCGCTTGCCGTCCGCGAGAGGCTCCTCCGGTTCAGCTGATCGCGCGGCGGCCGCCTCGCCGCCGCCACGATCCGGGGCCAAGGGCATCGGGGCCCGTTGCATCGGCCCGGCGACACGGAAAACCCCGCCTTGCGGGCCGATGCGGCCCGGAGCCCGAGCCACAGCGTCATGGCCCTCCATCTTCTCAAGCTCTGCGTCGGCTGCGAATCCATCCGCGATCTCGAGACCTGGATCGCGGAGCGGCGCGAACTGGCGGCCCGGGCCGGCACGCCCTTCGAGCAGGTCCACACCACCCGCATGATCCCGAAGCGGGCCGGCGAGATCGCGGGAGCGGGCTCGCTCTACTGGGTGATCAAGGGGCACGTCGCCTGCCGCCAGCCGATCCTGGCGATCCGGCCCTTCGTGGATGCGGACGGCGTCGGACGCTGCCGGCTCGTTCTCGATCCCGGCGTGACCCCGGTGCAGCCGCGCCCCTGCCGTCCGTTTCAGGGCTGGCGCTACCTCCCGGCCGCGGATGCACCGCGCGATCTCGGCGGCTCCGGTGCGGAGGCCGGGCTCGCGGCGATGCCGGAGGCGATGCGCCGGGAACTCGCCGCTCTCGGGCTTCTGTGATCCGGGGCGGGACGCGCCGCCGCCCCGATCTATGTCTCTCCCGTCCGACACGGACGGGAGGAAACAGAACGATGATGAACCGACGCGACGTCCTCGCGGGCGCTGCCGCATGCGCCGGCGCGCTCACGGCCGCCTCGATCCCGGCGCCCGCCCGCGCCGAGCGGCTTCCGCTCGGCAACCTGCCCGGCACCCGCTATCCCGATCCGCGCGTCGAGGTCCTCGACAAGCGCTTCAAGGCGAAGGTGGGGAACGCCGCCATCGAGCGGATCGCCACCGGATTCCGCTGGGCGGAGGGGCCGGTCTATTTTCGCGACGGCGGCTACCTGATCTGGAGCGACATTCCCAACAACCGGCTGATGCGCTGGCTGGAGGAGGACGGGCATGTCAGCGTGTTCCGCACGCCCTCGCACTACACCAACGGCAACACCCGCGACCGGGAGGGCCGGCTCATCAGCTGCGAGCACGATGCCCGGCGGGTGACGCGCACCGAGCATGACGGCCGCATCGTGACCCTCATCGACGCGTTCGAGGGCAAACCGCTCAACGCGCCGAACGACGTCGTCGTCTCCTCCGACGGCACGATCTGGTTCACCGATCCGGGTTACGGCATCGACGGCAACTACGAGGGCCACCGGGCGCCGGCCGAGTTGCCCACGCGGGTCTACCGCCTCGATCCGCGCAGCGGCCGGGCGAGCGTGGTGGTCGAGGGCATGGGCCGGCCCAACGGCCTCGCCTTCTCCCCCGACGAGCGCCTGCTCTACGTCGTGGACAGCGGCGCCACCCATGGCGGGGCGGCGAACATCCGGGTCTTCACGGTGGAGGGCGAGCGGCTCACCGGCAACCGGGTCTTCGCGGAGAATTTCGCGCCCGGCTTCACCGACGGGGTCCGCATCGACGAGGACGGCAACGTCTGGTGCAGCATGGGCTGGGCCGACCCGGCGGAGGACGGCGTGCGCTGCTACGCCCCGAACGGCGACCTCATCGGCAAGATCCACCTGCCCGAGACCTGCGCCAACCTCTGCTTCGGCGGCGTCAAGCGCAACCGGCTGTTCATGACCGCGAGCACCTCCGTCTACGCCGTCTACGTGGAGACGCAGGGCGCGCTGCTGCCTTGAGCAGCGCCGCATGAGGCGGTGCCGTTCGGCGTCCCGCCTCGGCGAAAGATGCCGGTGCGCAGAGGGCCGGGGATTGGTCCGCGGCCGGGGTTGATCCGGCCCGGACCGATGGCCCATGGGTTGACGCGCAGACCGCGCCATCGCGCGGCTTCGCGCCATCGGGGGAGGGGCGTGTGCGGGTACTCGCGAGAGGGATAATCGCAGCCGGGTTGCTGCTGGCGGGAGCCGGGGCGCTCCAGGCGCAGCCGATCACCAGCCCCCAGGACAAGGCCTGCCGCGACGAGGCGCGGGCGCGCGTGTTCACGACGCCGGATCCGCAGGCGCTCGGCCCCTATGTCATCGGCCGCCAGATCTACATGGCCTGCATGCAGCGCGCCACGGCGCCGGCCAAGCGCAAGGTCAGGCGCGCCAAGCGGGGCGGGCGCCGCTGACCGGTTCGGAGCGGCGCCCGGTCGGCCTGCAAGCGGACGCCGCTCCGCATTCGCGATGGGACGCGCTCAGCCCGGGCAGCGTCGGGGCGTCGGCGTAATCGGTCCGCGCACCGGCCGCACGGCATCGAAAGCGTAGAGGGCGAGCGCGACCCAGGTGAGGGCGAACACCGCGATGCGAACCGGCTCCAGGGTCTCGCCGTAGACGAGCACGCTGAGACCGAGCAGGCAGGACGGGGCGAGATACTGCATCAGCCCGAGCGTCGACAGCTTGAGCCGCCCCGCCGCGGCCGCGAACCACATCAGCGGCACCGAGGTGGTCAGGCCGGTCAGCAGCAGCAGCGCCACCGTCCGCCCGTCGAGGACCCCGAGGGAGGCGGAACCGGGCGCGAAGACCGTCAGATAGGCGAGAGCCGCGGGCAGCAGCACGAAGGTCTCGGCACAGAAGCCGAGGATCGGGTCGATCGGCACCAGCTTGCGGATCAGCGCGTAGACCGCGAAGCTCACCGCAAGGGAGAGGGCGATCCACGGGAAGGTGCCCGCCGCGACCACCGCGATCACGACGCCGAGGCTCGCGATCCCGACCGCCGCCGCCTGGAGCGGGCGCAGCCGCTCGCCGAGGAACAAGGCGCCGAGCGCCACCGCCACGAGGGGATTGATGAAGTAGCCGAGGCTGGCATCAAGCATCCGGCCGTTCTGCACCGCCCAGAGATAGAGCGACCAGTTCATGGCGATCACGAGCGCCGAGACCGCGAGCAGCGCGTGGCGCCATCCGGGCACGAAGCGGGTCCGGCGGCGGCGAAGCAGCCAGAGCAGCCCCAGCACGAACACGCCCGACCACAGGATGCGATGGGCGAGGATCACCCAGGGGGACACGCCGTCGAGCAGGCGGAAATGCACGGGGACCAGCAGGCCCCAGCTCAGGTAGGCGCCGAGCGCGTAGAGCAGTCCCACCGGCCGCGTCCTCCCGCGATGCCCCCGCGGCGAGCGCCGCGGTTGCGGCCTTGTGCCTCAGAGTGCCGGGAGCCGCCACGGGTTGGGGCGGGGAGCCGGCATCCGCCCGGCGCATGGCCGGGCGGACATTCCGGTTCTCGTTGGGCGCCTCAGCGCCGGTGCTGGCTCGTCAGGCTGCTGTCGTCGCCCGAGACCGTGGTCATCGGAGCCCCGGTGCCACTGGTGTTGTCACCGCCCGTGGACCGCCCCCCGCGCGGCGCACCGTTCTCGTCGAAGTCGCGCCGGTTGGCGGCGTGGTCCTGGTACTGCTCGGTCTGCACGTACTTGCTGTCGAGGCCGCGCTCATCGCTGTGCTGGGACTTGTCGCGGTTCTTGAGCACCATGTTCTCGGGAAGAATTCCGTCCGGAAGCTCGGTCATCGCTCCAGTGCCCGAGCCCTTGCCCTGCGTTCCCGGACCCATGTGATGCTTGTCGGCCTTGGCCATGCGCGTCCTCCGGTTGGCAAGCGGGGCTTATACTCCCGCAGAGTGTCCTGACATGAGCAGGCAGGGCCCGGGCGGCAAGCGTGGCGAGGCGAAATATTGGTCGGGAACTTTCGCGCACCCTGCGCGATCGGGCGCGGAGGCTCAGCCCCTGGTGTCAGCCCTTCTTGCACGGATAGGCGTCGCGCAGGGCGAGCAGGGCGAGAACGCCCGCGGTCTCGCGCTGGGCCGGCGGATGCTTGGTCCCGTAGTTCACCACCGCCTGGATGAGCTGCAGCAGCGTGCCGTCCGGCGGCAGGCAGGTGCCGAGCAGCGGCGGCACGCCCGGGCCCTCGGCCACCACGGCGAGGTTCTGGACCGCGCTCATGAACGAGAAGCAGCTCACCGTGTCGGGATCCTGCCGGTAGTCGAGGGTGTCGCCGCGCTGCTTGGCATTGCGCAGGAGGCTCTTGCACTGCGCCACGAGCTGGCTGCCTTCCGCGGCGGAGGCAGGCGACGCCGCAAGGAAGGCCGCGACGGCAACGACCGGCAACCATTTGACCATCGATGAACTCTGGGAGGTGTCGACCACGCGGGACCGGTCGGGCACCCTAGCAAGGGCGGGCGGGCTTGACGCAACCAACGGTCGGCAATCCCCCAGCCGCATTGCCGCAGCGCGGCGCGCCGCCGCACTCGCCCGTAAGGCCGGGCCTTCAGCGCGCCGGGTAGACGACGCGCATCGCGGTCTCGGTCCGCGCCTCCGCGGGCTGGCTCCACGGCTTCGCGCCGCGGCGGGTGAGGCGGGCCATCACCTTGCGGGCCTCATCGGCCGGCAGGGCGCCGGCGGGCGTGGTCATCGCCAGAAGCTGGCGCCGGGTCTGGGCATTCACGAGGCGGGAGTGGCGCACATCCTCGAACTCGCTCGCGCGGTGCTTGGTGGTGCCGGCCTCGCCCATGAACACCCGCGGCCCCTCGGGGAGGATGACGATGTCGCCGGGGCGCAGGGTCGGGTCGCGCATCAGCGCGGCGCGGGCCTGGGAGGGGCTGGTGATCCGCTCGATGGCGACCGGCTTCGTGGGATCGACCTTCTCGACCGGACCGGCCTTCGGCAGTGCCACGTAGCGGGCCCGGTTGCGCAGGGCGGCCCGCGCTTCCGCGGAGCGGTTGCGCGTGGCCCAGCGGCGGCGCAGGCGCGGAGCGGCTTCACTCATCGGGACGGGCGCCGCCATCGGCGCCGGCGCGGCGGTCTGGGCCGGCCCGCCGCCGAACAGGGACTGGAAGAGACCGCCGAGTCCGCCCTCGTCGGCGGCCTGCACGCCCGCCGCCGTGGAGATCAGCACGCATCCCGACGCCAGGGCCAGCATCAATCCGCGACGGCGCCTACGCGTGTCGTTCGACGGCATGGAACCCCCTTCGGACGCAACCGTATGATGAAGATGTGCTCCCTCAACCTCGACTGCGCCCGAACAGTTCCGATGCCGCGCACCAAAACTTGGCGTTTTCTGGCTGTTCCCGTGGCGGGACAGTGATGGATGCCGTCAGAGCCGGCTGAGGCGGACCCGGCTCACGCCCTGGATGCCGATCGCCCGGGCGGAGGCCTGCGAGAGGTCGATCACGCGGCCGCCCACATAGGGACCCCGGTCGTTGATGCGCACCACGACGGACCGGCCATTGGTGGTGTTGGTGACCCGCACGCGGCTGCCGAAGGGCAGGCTGCGATGCGCGGCCGTGTAGGCGTGGGTGTTGAAGCGCTCGCCGTTGGCGGTGCGCCGACCCTGGAAACCCGGGCCGTACCACGAGGCGGCCCCGGACTGAGCCGAGGCAGGCGTGCTGGCTTGTAGCGTCGCACCGATGCCGCAGGCCGCGGTGAGACAGATGAGCGCCAGCTTGGCCTTCGAAACCATTTCGCATTCCCGTTTTTGTTCGTTGAGGCGGCGCAACATAGGGCCGAACAAGGCAGGAATATGATCGCGAAACGGGGCGGATATAGACTGTATTGATTCTCGGGTTTAACTGGAGGATAGGAGGCGGAAATCTTCGGTTAACTGATTTTTCAAGAACCCACGTGGGGCGCCGGCAGGGGGGTCAGCGGGCGCGCTCGGTCGCCTGGACGGCGATGCGGATGAGATCGGCGAGGCTGCGGGCGCCGAGCTTGTGGCGCATCTGCGAGCAGGCATTCGCCACGGTCTTGTAGCTCACCGCCAGATCCTCGGCGATCGCCCCATGCGAGCGCCCCGCGCCGAGGAGTGCGAGGATCTGGCGCTCCCGCGGGGTGAGGCCGGCGAGCGGATCCGCCCGCGGTGCCGTGCGGACCAGCGCCACCTCGGCGGCGAGGGCGGGATCGAGATAGGGCTCGCCGGCCTGGACGCGCTCGAAGGCGCGGTGCAGCTCCGCGGAGGCGGTATCCTTGAGCACGTAGCCCATCGCGCCGCTGTCGAGCGCCCGGGCGACGATGACCGGGTCATCGTGCATGCTGAACACGAGGATGCGCGTTGCGGGCGCGACGGCACGGATGCGGCGGATCAGATCGAGGCCCTTCAGGGCGGCGCCCTGGAAGGTCAGGTCGGCGACGACGATGTCCGGCCGGTGGCGGTGGAAGCTGCGGTAGCCGGCGACGATGCCGGTCGCCTCGTGGACGGATTCGACGCCCGCATCCTCCAGCACGCGGCGGCAACCCTGGAGCACGATGGGATGGTCGTCGACGACGAGCACGTTCACGGCCGGCTTCTCCCTGGCGTTGGGCGGGACGACCACCTTCCTGGACGCAAGCGCCGCCTCGCCGCAAGGTGCTGGCGGTCGGGGGGCGGGGCCGTCGCGGCTTCGGTCGCCATGGAGTCAGGACGCGCGCATCCGCAGGGCCGAGGCCGCACGGCGCTCCGCCGAGGCGAGGATGATCGCGTCGACCCCGTTGCAGAGCGCATCCAGCGCGTCGCCGTGGATGCAGGGCGGGGGGCTTGGCGGCTCGCTGGGCAGCACGATGACCGGCAGGTCGGGCCACGCCATCATGAGGCGGGTGAGGATCCCGGACAGGCCGGGCGAGCGGCCCATCGCCGGGCTCACAAGCACGAGGTCGATGATCGCCAGCCCGAAGCCCGGCCGCGCCGGACCTGCGAGACGATGCGGCTCGATCGCGTCGAGCACGCGATAGCCGAGGCCGCGCAGCAGGCCGCCGATGCGGAGCGGCCCTTCCTCGGCGGTTCTCAGGACCAGCAGGACGGGTTCGCAGGCGTCAAGCATGGCCGGCACGCTCCAGCGCAATCCGGCGAAGACGTCGTTCGGCGGGATCGGCCCGCCGCTTCGGCGCACTTCGTCGTCTCCCTGTTCAGCACAACCGCATGAGGCGATTCTGCCGAGTTTCTTGCTTCTGCAGCATCGCCGCTGCCGAACCGGCGACCGGTTCGGCATAAGATGCTTAGCACAGGCCCATGAAGGGCAGCATTGCCCCTTGGTCCGGGGACGACCGGGTCCCGGGCGCCGCGCTCTCCCCGGAGATCATCTGCCGGAGATCATCTGCCGGAGATCATCTGCCGGAGATCATTTGCCGGAGATCATTTGCCGGTGCGGACCCGGGTCCAGAGCCGGGTCACGACGCGCTGGGTGCGGTCGTCGTAGGCGGTGTTGGTGAAGAGCCGCCTGAAGGTCGCCTCGTCCGGGTAGATGCCCGGATTGGACAGGATCTCGGGCTTGACCAGCGGCTTGGCGGCGAGGTTGCCGCTCGCGTAGGACACGAAGTTGGTGTTGGCCGCCGCCACTTCGGGGCGCAGCATGAAGTCGATGAAGGCGTGGGCCTCGGCCGGATGCGCCGCATCCTTCGGAATCGCGAAGGAATCGAACCACATCAGCGCGCCCTGCTGGGGGATCAGGTAGACGACGTCGACGTCGTTCTTGGCCTCCTGGGCCCGCCTGCGAGCCTGCAGCACATCGCCCGAATAGCCCACCGCGAGGCAGACGTCGCCGTTGGCGAGCTGGTTGATGTACTCGGAGGAGTGGAATTTCTGCACTGCGCCGCGAATGCGGAACAGGACTTCGCCGGCCTGGTTCAGGTCGTCGATCCGCTTCGAATCGGGCTTGAGGCCGAGGGCGGCGAGCACGTTCGGGAACAGGTCCTCGGGGGCATCGAGCATCGTGACGCCGCAATCCTTGAGCTTGGCGACGAGTTCGGGCCGTAGGACGATGTCCCAGGTGTTGAGCGGTTGGTTGGGGCCGAGCCGCTCGCGCACCTGCGCGGCATTCACGCCGATCCCCGTCGTGCCCCACATGTAGTTGACCGCGAAGGCGTTGCCCGGATCGTAGGCGGCGAGCCGTGCGGTGATCTCCGGCCACGCGTTCTTCAGGTTCGGCAGCTTGGCCTTGTCGAGGGGCTGGAAGGCGCCGGCCCGGATCAGGCGTTGCAGGAAGGGCCCCGACGGGACCACGATGTCGTAGCCCGACTTGCCGGCGAGCAGCTTCGTCTCGACGATCTCGTTCGTGTCGTAGGTGTCGTAGACGACCTTGATGCCCGTCTCGCGGGTGAACGCGTCGAGCATCTTGGGGTCGATATAGTCCGACCAGTTGTAGATGTTGACGACCCGCTCCTCCGCCGCGACCGGCCATGCCGCGGCCCATCCGGCCATGAGGCAGGCCGCGGCGATCAGGCTGCGACGGAGGAGGGATCGTCCCATCTCTCAGGCCTCCAGGGCGGCGATGATCGAGATCTCGACCTTGTATTGCGGGCCGGCGAGCTTGGCCTCGACGGTGGCGCGGGCCGGGGCGTGGCCGGCCGGGACCCAGGCGTCCCACACCCGGTTCATCTCGGCGAAGGTGCTCATGTCGGCGAGGTAGATCGTGGCCGAGAGGATCTTCTCCTTCGCCGAGCCGACCTGCGCGAGCAGGGCATCGATCTCGCCGAGGATCTCCTGCGTCTGGGCCGCGACGCCATCCGCCTCTCCGACCTGCCCGGCGAGATAGACCGTGCCGTTGTGAACCACAGCCTGGCTCATCCGCGTGCCGGTCTCGATCCGTTGGATGCTCATCGTGTCGTCCTGATCTCTCGGTCGTGGGCCGCGGGGCGCGGCGCCGCCCGCCTTGTGCCGTCGCCGGGGGGCTGCCGTAAAGAGTCAGTAGAGCGTCGCGCGCACCCGATCCGCCAGATCCGCGTCGTAGGCGGCCCCGCCGTGGTGATTCCCGCTCGCGGCGGCCAGCATGGTGCCGGCCGTCGGCACGGCTGCGCGGGGCACCCGCGCCGCGGGGTTCCACAGATCCGCCCGCACCACCGCCCGCGAGCACTGGAAGAAGACGGCCTCGACCCGGATCACCAGCACCGAGCGCGGCGCCCGCGCCTGAACCGCGCAGGCGGCGATGAGGTCCGGATCGACGGAGATCCGCCCGGTGCCGTTCACCCGCAGGGTCTCGCCGATGCCCGGGATCATGAAGAGCAGCGCCACGGCCGGATCGGCCAGGATGTTGCGCAGCGAATCGATCCGGTTGTTGCCGCGCCGGTCGGGAAGGAGGAGTGTCCGCGAATCGGCGACCCGCACGAAGCCGGGCCCGTCGCCCCGGGGCGAGCAATCGAGCCCCTCCGGCCCCCGCGTCGCCAGCACGGCGAAGGGCGCCGCCTCCACGAAGGCCCGGTAGGGCGCCGTCAGCTCGCGCGTTTCCTTGACCACCGAGCGCTGGTCGGGGCGGCCGTACAGAGCCTCGAGCGCGTCGAGGCTCGTGAGGGTGTGCGCGGGGTCGGACATGCGGGCCTCCCTGGGCGATGGGCGGCCGTCATCTCACGCTGCGACCTCCGCCGACAAGCTTACGGCCACGCAACCCTCGCGCTTCCCGCGCGTTGCTCGGGAAATCCTCAAGCGAGGCCGAAAGGCGATCCCCTCATGTCGATCCTCTGGACCATCATCATCGGCTTCATCGCCGGCGTCATCGCCAAGTTCATCATGCCCGGCCGCAACGAGCCGAGCGGGTTCATCCTCACCACGGTCCTCGGCATCGTGGGGGCCTTCGTCGCCACCTTTCTGGGTCAGGCCGTAGGCTGGTACGGACCCAACCAGGGCGCGGGCCTGATCGCCTCCGTGGTCGGCGCCGTGGTCGTCCTGGCGATCTGGGGCTTCATCCAGAGCCGCCGCACCACGACCTACTGACGGGTCCCGACGCGGCTGCCAGCCAGGGCCCGGCAGCCGCGTCGCTCTTCCGCTTCGGGTGACACCGGGGCAGGGGCGATGCTAATCTGGCGATCCGCCAAGGGTGTCCGTCGGTGCGGCGAATCTCTCTGCTCCTGAAGCTGTTCTTCCTGTTCGCCGCCCTTGTGGCGGCGGCGGACGGCTGGTCTGGCGCACCGATCGGCAGCCCGCCCGGCCACGCGACCACGGCGGGCCGCCACCATGGCGGCACGCCGCCGTGGGCCGCGCTCGGCGGCCTGATCTTCGCCGATGACGACGAGCGCTCCGCGCCCGGCTGTCTCTCGGCCGGGACGTCGTCGGCCTGGGTCGATCTGGCGTCCGTCGCCCTGCCGGGATCCTGCCCGCGCTGGTGGCGGATCGCCCTCGCGGTCGAGCGGCCGTCGTTCCGTCCCTTCCTCTCCGCAGCGTCCCCCCGCGGGCCTCCGCAGGTTTCGTGACCCGTCCTCCGCACGAAACCTGATCGGCCGGCGCGTCCGAGAGACATCGGACGGCCGCCTTGGAGATCCCGCATGTCACCTGTCTCCACCGGGGCGTCGTCCCGGCACCGTCGCCCTGCGCGCGAGGCGCTCGGCCCGGCGGCACCGCCCGCCTCCATCCTGCGCATCGAGGATCCCTCCCACGGCCAGGGCGCCGGGTGGATGGTCACCGCCTTGCGCGACGGCGGCGTCGTCACGCGTCATTTCGCGGACGAGCATCACGGCGGCTCGGCCGGCTCCCGCAGCGAGGCCGAGCGCTTCGCCGCCGGCTCCGCCGTGTGCGGACGCGAGGGGCTGGCGCTGATGCGCCGCCTGCGTCCGCGCCGGAATTGCCGCTCGGGGCTGCCGGGCGTCTCGCGCTTCGTACGCAAGCCGAGCGGCACCGCGTTCTGGGTCGCCTATTGGGACGATGCCGAGGGCCGCAAGATCCAGCGCAAGTTCTCGGTCTCGATCCACGGCGAGGAGGAGGCCCGCCGCCTCGCCATCGAAGCCCGCCTCACGGCGGTGCGCGAGCACATCGACCGCTCTGTGGCGCTCCAAGTGGGCGGCGTCGCCCTCACCACCTACGCCTGAAACGGTAAGGGCGCCCGCGGGCGCCCTTACCTCACCTCGATCGTGCGGGACCGTCAGGCCTGGTAGCCGCGGTCCGGCTGGTGCTCCAGCAGGGCCTTCGCGGCGCAATGGCCGGTGGCGCCGCGGATCGCCAGCAGCGACCCGCCGACCAGCACGGCCAAGCTCAGCCACTTGTTCGGGCGCGGCTGGGCCGCCGCCGCGGCGAGGCCGAGGCCGAGCACGACGGAGATCGCCCGCTCCTTGGTGCTCAGATTGACGTCGCCGTGGAAGACGTCCGTGATCGCGTTCGACATGGGCGATGGGCTCCTTTCTGCGGGATCCTGTCGGGGTTCGAGGGGCGAACGCGGCGGAAGCGGCGCCGTTCCGTCCCTGCGGCCAAGGGACCGCTGAAAAGGGGGCCGACGAGAACCGCGACTCCCGATGGGCCCCAAACGCGAAGCGCGGCCCTTTCGGGCCGCGCTCGCATCATACCGGTCCTTTAGAGGCGGAGGCTTACTCGCCCGCGCCCTGGCGGGACTGCCGCTCGCGGTTGCGGTCGGCGTCGCGCTCGGCCTTCAGCTTCTCGGTGATGTCCTCGCCGGTCTGCTGGTCGACGACCTTCATCGAGAGGCGGATCTTGCCGCGCTCGTCCTGGCCGAGGAACTTCACCTTCACCTTGTCGCCCTCCTTCACCACGTCGGTGACCTTGGCGACGCGCTGGGCGGCGAGTTCCGAGATGTGGACGAGGCCGTCCTTGGCGCCGAAGAAGTTGACGAAGGCGCCGAACTCCATCGTCTTCACGACCGTGCCGTCGTAGATCATGCCCGCTTCCGGCTCCGCCACGATCGAGCGGATCCAGTTGTAGGCTGCCTTGATGGCCTTGCCGTCGGACGAGGCGATCTTGACGATGCCGGTGTCCTGGATGTCGATCTTGGCGCCGGTCTTCTCCACGATCTCGCGGATGACCTTGCCGCCCGTGCCGATGACTTCGCGGATCTTGTCGGTCGGGATCTGCATGGTCTCGATGCGCGGCGCGTGCTCGCCGAGCTCGGGCCGGGCCGCGGTCAGCGCCTTGGCCATCTCGGCCAGGATGTGGGCGCGGCCCTCCTTCGCCTGGTCGAGGGCGACCCGCATGATCTCCTCGGTGATGCCGGCGATCTTGATGTCCATCTGGAGGGAGGTGACGCCCTCCTCGGTGCCGGCCACCTTGAAGTCCATGTCGCCGAGGTGGTCCTCGTCGCCCAGGATGTCGGAGAGCACCGCGAAGCGCTCGCCTTCCAGGATCAGGCCCATGGCGATGCCCGCCACCGGACGGCGCAGGGGCACGCCCGCATCCATCAGCGCCAGCGACGAGCCGCAGACCGTCGCCATCGAGGAGGAGCCGTTCGACTCGGTGATCTCCGACACGACGCGGATCGTGTAGGGGAATTCGTGCGCCGCCGGCAGGAGCGGGTGAACCGCGCGCCAGGCGAGCTTGCCGTGGCCGATCTCGCGGCGGCCCGGGGAGCCCATGCGGCCCGTCTCGCCCACCGAATAGGGCGGGAAGTTGTAGTGAAGGAGGAACGTCTCCTTGTAGGTGCCTTCCAGCGCGTCGATGAACTGCTCGTCATCGCCCGTGCCGAGGGTCGCCACCACGAGGGCCTGCGTCTCGCCGCGGGTGAACAGGGCCGAGCCGTGGGCGCGCGGCAGCACGCCGACCTGCGAGACGATCGGGCGCACGGTGCGGACGTCGCGGCCGTCGATGCGCGAGCCGGTGTCGAGGATGTTCCAGCGCACGACCTTGGCCTGAACCTCCTTGAAGGCGGCCTTGATCTTCTCGGGCTCGAACTTCGCCTCGCCGCCCTCGGGGGCGAGCGCCGCCGTCACCTTCGCCTTCACGGCGTCGACCGCGGCGTAGCGCTCCTGCTTGATCGTCTTCTTGTAGGCGTCGCGGAGTTCCGCCTCACCCACCTCGAGCACCGCCTTCTCGACGGCGGAGAGGTCGGTCGGTTGGAAGTCGCGCGGCTCCTTGGCGGCCTTCTCGGCGAGGCGGATGATCGCCTCGATGACCGGCTGGAAGTGCTTGTGGCCGAACATCACGGCCCCGAGCATCACGTCCTCGGGCAGTTCCTTCGCCTCGGACTCGACCATCAGCACGGCGGATTCGGTGCCGGCCACGACGAGGTCGAGGGTCGAGCCCTCCATCTCCTGCACGACCGGGTTCAGCTTGTACTGACCGCCGATGTAGCCGACGCGGGCCGCACCGATCGGGCCCATGAAGGGCACGCCCGAGAGGGTGAGCGCGGCGGAGGCCGCCACCATCGAGACGATGTCGGGATCGTTCTCAAGGTCGTGCGAGAGCACGGTGACGACGACCTGGGTGTCGTTGCGCCAGCCCTCGACGAAGAGGGGGCGGATCGGGCGGTCGATGAGGCGGGAGACCAGGGTCTCCTTCTCGGAGGGACGGCCCTCGCGCTTGAAGTAGCCGCCCGGGATGCGGCCGGCGGCGTAGGCGCGCTCCTGGTAGTTCACCGTGAGGGGCAGGAAATCGATGCCGGGCTTGGGCTCCTTCATCGACACCACGGTGGCCAGCACGGTGGTCTCGCCGTAGGTGGCGACCACGGCTCCGTCCGCCTGGCGGGCGACCTTGCCGGTCTCCAGAACCAGCTTGCGTCCACCCCAGAGCAGCTCTTCACGTTGTACGTCGAACATGTCGTCATGCCTTCATGCGGTCGTCCGGGGAGGGGCGGCGCCAGTGCAAGACGGCGAGAGGCTCAGCGGCCGTGTGCGGCCGGGTCGAAGCCCCTGGCGATCCTGCCCTGGCGGTGACGCCCGCAGGGTCCCCGGAAATGAGCGGCCGGACCCATTCCGGCCCACTCGGGGCGCGTCCCGGCCTCGGAGGCGGGCGCACCGCGCTCGAGGACCCGCCGCGGCGGTCCCTCAAGCGAAAACGCGGCCCGGAATCCGGACCGCGCGTGCCGTCGCTCTCAGCGGCGGATGCCGAGGCGCTCGATGAGGGTGCGGTAGCGCGCCTCGTCCTTGCGCTTCAGGTAGTCGAGGAGCGACCGGCGCTGCGAGACCAGCTTGAGCAGGCCGCGGCGCGAGTGGTTGTCCTTCGTGTGGGACTTGAAGTGCCCGGTGAGGTTGGCGATCCGCTCGGTGAGGATCGCGACCTGCACCTCCGGCGAGCCGGTATCGTCACCGCCGCGGGCATATTCCTTGATGAGCGCGGTCTTGCGCTCCGCCGTGATCGACATCGCGTGTCCTTCTGACTCGATGGTGGAATGGGATGCGGCCCGGTCGGCCGCTCCCGCCTCGGATGCGGCCGGGCCGGGATGTCGTCCAGCGCGGTCGTCCAAAGCGAAAAGCCCCGCCATGCACGGCAGGGTGGCCTTTCCTATACACGATCCGGCCGCCGCCGCCACTCCCGGATGATCCCGCCTGCGCGCGGTTTCGTCACGGTGCCCATCCGGGCGCCAAGCTCGAACGGTTGTCCGGCCGGTACTGGCCCCGAAGCCAACCGAACCGGAACTCCGTCATGGCCGAGACCGTGACGTAGGCGCAGGCGAGCCTCGCCGGCAACGACGCCGTTCAGACCACCGACATCGCGGCCCTGCGCAACACGCACGCGCTGGAGAAGCAGGCGGTGCAGATGCTGGAGCGCCAGATCGAGCGCTACCGGCATGATCCGGACCTGATCCAGGCCCTGCGCCTGCACACGAGCGAGACCGACCAGCAGATCATGCCGCTCGCCGACATCCTGCACAACCACGGCGAGGACCGCTCCCTCCTCAAGGACGTGGTGACGCAGACGGCCGGCAACGTCGCGGCGCTGGTTCACAGCGTGACCACGGACGAGGTTCTGAAGAACCTCTACACCGATTACTCGGTCGAGACCTCCGCGATCGCCGCCGACACCTCCCTGATCGCGATCGCCGAGGCGGCGGGCCACATCCAGGACGTCGCGCTGCTGAAGCAGTCGCTTAAGGAGGAGAAGGCCGCCGAGGCCGTCTTCGCGCAGATCGTGCCCGTGACCCCGGGATACCTCGAGCGGGAGGCGAGGGGGGCGAAGTCGGATCGCTGAGCGCCGTGACCGCAGGCGGGTTCATCGCGGTGGGAGGCCCACTCCCATCCGGGCCGCACCATTCGCCCCTTGCCGGAAGAGGCGCGGGTTCTCCCGCGCCTCGCCCGGCGATTCAGGCCTTCGCGGCCGGCCTCAGCCGGATCGCGAAGCACAGGAGCGCGGCGATCACCGGGCCCGCGGCCAGCGTGAGGAGCGCCGGCGTGAAGCTCTGGGTCGTGTCCTTGATCCAGCCGACGAGGTACGGGCCCGCGAAGCCGCCGACCTGCGCGAAGCCGTTGATCATCGCGAGGCCGCCCGCCGCCGCGGCGCCGGTGAGGAACTGCGTCGGCAGGGTCCAGAACACCCCGAGCACCGACCAGACCCCGAAGGCCGCCACGCAGAGCAGCAGGAGCCCGACGAGCGGGTTCGGCGCCAGCGCGCTCAAGCCCAGGAAAAGACCGCCGAGAAGGGCGGCGAAGGCGGTATGAAGCTTGCGCTCGCCGGTGCGGTCGGAACTGCGCGCCACCACGACGAGGCCGACGGCCGCCGCCACGAAGGGAATCGCCGTCACGAGCCCGGTCTGGAAGTCCGACAGACCGCCGATGCTGCGCACGATCTGCGGCAGCCACAGCACCACCCCGTACACGGCGACCGCGTTGAACAGGTAGACCAGCGTCAGCAGCCAGACCCGGTAGTCGCGGAAGATCACGCCGAACTCGTGCGAGCCCGAGCGCGCGACCTCGCGGTTCTCGCGGTCGAGGGTGGCGATCAGCCACGCCCGCTCCTCCGCGTCGAGCCAGCGCCCGTCCTGCGGCCGGTCCACGAGATAGAAGTAGGTGACGACACCGAGGATCACCGCGGGCGCGCCTTCGAGGATGAACAGCCACTGCCAGGCCGCGAGCCCGAACCACGTCGGGTTGGCGGAGAGGATCCAGCCCGAGAGCGGCGCCCCGACGACCGTCGAGAGCACCGTCGCGGTCATGAAGCCGGCGGTGGCCTTGGCGCGGTCGCGGGCCGGGAACCAGTAGGTGAGGTAGAGCAGCACGCCGGGCACGAAGCCCGCCTCCGCGAGCCCGAGCAGGAAGCGCATCAGGTAGAAGCTCCACTCCCCCTGGATCGCCGCCATGCCGCAGGAGACGATGCCCCAGCTCACCATGATCCGCGCGATCCAGCGCCGGGGCCCGACCCGGTGCATGATCATGTTGCTCGGGATCTCGAAGGCGATGTAGCCGAGGAAGAAGATGCCGGCCCCGAACCCGTAGATCTTCGCCGTGAAGCCGAGATCCTGGTTCATGTGAAGCGCGGCGAAGCCGACGTTCACGCGGTCGAGATAGTTGATGATGAACAGGACGAAGCAGTAGAGGACGATGCGCGTCCGCAGCTTGGCGAGCACGCGCCGCCGGATCGTATCGTCCGCGCCGGCCTCGTCGGCGACCGCGACACTGAGATGAGCCGCACTCATTGGGGGGAATTCCTCCGGGATCCGGCTCGTGGCCGGTTGATGGGCGCAACCGCCCGATCGCGCCGCCGGGAGGCGGCGCGTCGGCAGGCCGAGCCGTGATGGTTCGGGCCGTGGGCCGGTCCGGAGCGGCACGGCGTGCCCGCCCCGGAGACCATCAGTAGGTCGCGCGGCCGCCCGACACGTCGAAGACCGCGCCGGTCGAGAAGGAGGCCTCCTCGCTCGACAGCCAGCAGATCAGCGCCGCGATCTCCTCGATGGCACCGAAGCGCCCGAGCGGGATCTTCGAGAGCATGAAGTCGATGTGCTGTTGCGTCATCTGGTCGAAGATGGCGGTGCGCACGGCGGCCGGGGTCACGCAGTTCACCCGGATGTCGGTCTTGGCCAGTTCCTTGCCGAGGGACTTGGTCAGTCCGATCACCGCGGCCTTGGAGGCGCTGTAGGCCGAGGCGTTCGGGTTGCCCTCCTTGCCGGCGATCGAGGCGACGTTCACGATCCGCCCGTAGCCGGTCTTCTCCATCACCGGCACGGCGGCGCGGTTGCAGTAGAACAGCCCGTTCAGGTTGACGTCGACCACCCGCCGCCACGCGTCGGTGGGGTAGTCCCGCACCGTCGTATTGGGGCCGGTGATGCCGGCGCTGCAAACCAGCACGTCGAGCCCGCCGAGGGCCGCGACGCTCGCCTGCATGGCGGCATCGACGCGGTCCGGATCGGTGATGTCGAGGGCCTGCACGTCCGCGGCCCCGGATTCGGCCCTGGCCCGCTCCAGGGCCTCCGCGTTCATGTCCCAGAGGCTGACCGCGGCGCCCTCGGCGGCGAGCCGCCCGGCGACGGAGAGGCCGATGCCGGAGGCGCCGCCGGTGACGATCGCCTTGCGGCCCTGGAAGCGGTTGAGCGATGCCATCGCCTCAGCCCTCCCGGCGCCACGCGACGACGTCCTGTCGCTGCGTGCCGAGCTTCTCGATGCCGAGGGTCATGACGTCGCCGGCCTTCAGGAAGACGGGCTCGGGCTTGATGCCCATGCCGACGCCGGGCGGCGTGCCGGTGGTGATGATGTCGCCGGGCATCAGCGTCATGAAGCGGCTGACATAGGACACGATCTCCGCGCAGCTGAAGATCATGGTGCGGGTGTTGCCCGTCTGCATGCGGCGGCCGTTGACGTCGAGCCACATGTCGAGGGCCTGCGGGTCGCCCACCTCGTCGGCGGTGACGAGCCAGGGCCCCACCGGCCCGAAGGTGTCGCAGCCCTTGCCCTTGTCCCAGGTGCCGCCGCGCTCGATCTGGTACTCGCGCTCGCTCACGTCGTTGACGAGGCAGTAGCCGGCCACGAAGCTCAGCGCCTCGGACTGCTCGACGTAGGAGGCGCGCCGGCCGATCACGATCCCGAGTTCGACCTCCCAATCGCTCTTCACCGAGTCGCGGGGCAGCATCACCGGGTCGTTCGGCCCGCTGAGCGAGCTGATCGCCTTGGTGAACACGACCGGCTCCTTGGGGATCGGCAGGTTCGATTCCGCCGCGTGATCGGCGTAGTTCAGGCCGATGGCGATGAACTTGCCGACCTGCGCCACCGGCGTGCCGAGGCGCGGCTCGCCCGCGACCACGGGCAGGGATTCGGGCGCGAGCTTGGCGAGGCCGGCGAGGGCGGCGGGATCGAGGCTGGCCGGCCCGATATCGGGGATGTGAGCCGAGAGGTCGCGGATGCGGCCTTCCGCATCGAGGAGACCGGGCCGCTCCTGGCCCACGGGTCCGTATCGCAGAAGCTTCATGGAAGTCACAATCCTCTCTGGAGGGAGGGCGCTGACGCGCCGCGAACGCTGCGCGCGGCCGCTGCCGCGGCGCTGCGGGAAAAAGAGGGAGGAAGGCGGCCGGATGCCGTCGCTCCGGAAGCGGAGCCGGCTGGATCCGGTGTGCTCGCGCGAGACTCCATCGTCGCGCCGTCCTCCCCGATGCCCGTTGTCGGGCGATCAAAATCCCATATATTGGGACTGTGTTTCTTTATATGGGATCATACGCGGATGGGTGAGAAGCCGTCAATCGTGGCGGAGGAGAAGTCCGCCTCCGGCAGTCAGACCCTGCTGCGCGGCCTCGACATCCTGGAGGCGGTGGCCGCGGGCGCCGTCGACCTGCCGGCCCTGTCCGCGGCGCTCGGCACCACGCGCAGCACCACGCACCGGCTCGCAGCGGCCCTGGTCGAGCGGCGCTACCTCAACTTCGTGCCGCGGGAGGGCTACAGCCTCGGCCCGAAGCTCCTGGAGCTGGGCTTCCGGGCGCAGCAATCAGTGACGGTGACGCGGGTCGCCCGCCCCCATCTCGAACGTCTCTCCGCCATCTGCGAGGACACGATCCATCTCGGCGTGCTCGATGGCGACTGGACGCTCTACCTCGACAAGATCCCCGGGCGGCGGCGCATCGAGGTCAGCTCGCGGGTGGGCGAGCGCCAGCCGGTCTGGTCGACGGGGCTCGGCAAGGCCCTGATCCTCGACCTCGACGAGGAGCGCTGGCGCGGCTTCTTCCAAGTGGGCGAGGCCCGCGGCGCGCATCACGACCGCGATCTCGCGACCTGGCTCGGCCGGATGCGGAGCTACGCGGCCGACGGCATCGCCTTCGACGAGGAGGAGAACGAGCCGGAGGTGCGCTGCATCGCGGCGCCGATCCGCGGCGCGAGCGGGGCCATCGTGGCGGCGCTGAGCGTGTCGAGCACCGTGCAATACCTGGACGACGAGCGGGTGCCGCGGCTGGCCGGCGAGATCCGGGCGACCGCCGAGGCGATCAGCCGGGCCCTGGGCTGGGCCTGAGGGCTGCGCCTCTGCCGCGCATGCAGGCATGATGCCGTGAAAGTGGGCTGGAGCCGGCGCGCGACTGCTCAGTTCGCCCGCAGAGGCCGGTTCCCCCTTGGGCGATCGCGGCCCTGAATGCTTGCGGAATTGGCACATCGCTTGCGCAAGCGGGAACGACCGGACAACAGGTCGGGGGAACGGAAAACATGACGATGTCCTGGAAGGCATGGCTCTCGCGCGCGACGGTGGCGGGCGGCATGGCGCTCGGTGCCCTGACGGCGACCGCCGCTTCGGCGCAGGAGACCATCAAGGTCGGCATCCTGCACTCGCTCTCGGGAACGATGGCGATCTCCGAGACGACCCTCAAGGACGTCATGCTCATGCTCATCGATGAGCAGAACAAGAAGGGCGGCGTGCTCGGCAAGAAGCTCGAAGCGGTCGTGGTCGATCCGGCCTCGAACTGGCCGCTCTTCGCCGAGAAGGCGCGCGAGCTGATCGCGAAGGACAAGGTCTCGGCGGTGTTCGGCTGCTGGACCAGCGTGTCGCGCAAGTCCGTGCTGCCGGTGTTCAAGGAGCTGAACTCGATCCTGTTCTACCCCGTCCAGTACGAGGGCGAGGAGAGCGAGCGCAACGTGTTCTATACCGGCGCCGCCCCGAACCAGCAGGCGATCCCGGCCGTCGACTACCTGATGAAGGAGGAGAAGGTCCAGCGCTGGGTGCTGGAGGGCACGGACTACGTCTATCCGCGCACCACCAACAAGATCCTCGAAGCCTACCTGAAGTCGAAGGGCGTGAAGGCCGAGGACATCTCGATCAACTACACCCCGTTCGGTCAGTCCGACTGGCAGACCCGGGTCGCGGCGATCAAGGCCTTCGGTTCGGCCGGCAAGAAGACGGCGGTGGTCTCGACGGTCAACGGCGACGCGAACGTGCCCTTCTACAAGGAGCTGGCGAACCAGGGCATCAAGGCGACCGACATCCCGGTCGTCGCCTTCTCGGTCGGCGAGGAGGAACTCGCGGGCATCGACACCAAGCCGCTGGTCGGCCATCTCGCCGCCTGGAACTACTTCGAGTCGATCGATACGCCGGACAACAAGGCGTTCATCAAGCAGTGGCAGACCTTCACCAAGAACCCGAAGCGGGTGACCAACGACCCCATGGAGGCCCACTACATCGGCTTCAACATGTGGGTGAAGGCGGTCGAGAAGGCCGGAACCACCGATCCGGACAAGGTCATCGCGGCGCTCCCGGGCACCAAGCAGGCCAATCTGACCGGCGGCACCTCGGAGATGCTGCCCAACCACCACATCACCAAGCCGGTCTTCATCGGCGAGATCAAGGGTGACGGCCAGTTCGACGTGGTGTGGAAGACGGAAGGCCTGGTCCCGGGCGACGCGTGGTCGAAGGAGCTCGACGGCTCCAAGGACCTGGAAGCCGACTGGGTCAAGCTGAATTGCGGCAACTACAACACCAAGACGAAGAAGTGCGGCGGCGCGTGAGCGGTGGCCGCAGGGGCGCAGGCTTTCTCGCCCGCGCCCGCGCCAACCGGGAATGAAGCGCGCTTCCCCTCTCCCGCCCGGGAGAGGGGATCCCGCTCCGGGCCATGCCCGCTCGGATCATTGCCTCCTGCCCCCTCGGACGAAACCGAATGCTCCGCTGGATCACCCTCGTCCTCGCCCTGGCGGCCTGGTGCGCGCTCGGCGCCGTCGCCGTGCAGGCCCAGTCCCCGGCCGACGCCGCCTATGCCCGGCTCGCGAGCGACAGCTACTCGGAGATCGAGGCCGGCATCGCCGCGCTCGCGACGAGCGGCGACGCGAAGGCGGGCGCCACGTTGCGCGCCCTCGCCGAGGGCCAGCTCCTCTACCGCCCCGAGGACAAGGTCCTGGCGATCCAGGGCGCCGGCGGCCCCACCGACGCCCGCACCGGAGCGGCGCTCCCGACCAGCGACGGTTTCAAGCCCGTGCGCGTGAACAACCGGGTCCGCCGGGCGATCGACGCGGCGCAGGGTAGCCTCAACCTCGTCTCCCCGAATCCCGCCACCCGCCGGTCGGCGGCTGATGCGGTCTTCAAGGCCCGCGACGTGGCCGCCCTGCCGGCCCTCGAAGCCGCCATCGCGGGCGAGAAGGATGCGGGCGTGAAGCGCGCCCTCGAGGAGGCGCGCGCCGCGGCGCTCCTCGCCAAGCCCGATGCGGGAGAGGGCGTGCGGATCGCCGCCGTGGCGGTGCTGCAGGGACGCGGGGACGGCGACGCGCTCGCGATGCTGCGCGGCCTCTCGACCGACGCCTCGGCTGGCGTCCGCGACGCCGCCGCGAAGGCGATCGCGAGCGTGGAACTGCGCCTCGCCGTCGTCTCGAACCTGCAGAACGCGTGGTACGGCATCTCCCTCGGCTCGGTCCTGCTGCTCGCCGCCATCGGGCTCGCCATCACCTTCGGCGTGATGGGCGTCATCAACATGGCGCATGGCGAGATGGTGATGCTCGGCGCCTACACGACCTTTCTGGTGCAGGAGGTCATCCGCCAGCGGATGCCGGGCCTGTTCGACTGGTCGCTGCCCATCGCCATCCCGCTCGCCTTCCTGGTGGCGGGCGCGGTCGGGGTCGTCATCGAGCGCGGCATCATCCGCCACCTCTACGGCCGGCCGCTGGAGACGCTGCTCGCCACCTGGGGCGTCAGCCTGATCCTCCAGCAGGCGGTGCGCTCGCTGTTCGGGCCGACGAACCGCGAGGTCGGCGCGCCCTCCTACATGGCCGGGGCCGTGGACGTGTTCGGCCTCTCCATCACCTGGGGCCGGCTCTGGATCGTGCTGTTCGCGCTCGCCGTCTTCGTCGGCCTCAACCTGATCCTCAAGGCGACCTCCTTCGGCCTGAAGACCCGGGCGGTGACGCAGAACCGGCGCATGGCCGCGGCCATGGGCATCCGCACCCCCTGGGTCGATGCCTTCACGTTCGGCCTGGGATCGGGCATCGCGGGCATCGCCGGCGTCGCGCTCTCGCAGATCGACAACGTCTCGCCCAATCTCGGCCAGAGCTACATCATCGACTCGTTCCTGGTCGTGGTGTTCGGCGGCGTCGGCAACCTGTGGGGCACGCTCGTCGCGGCGCTCACCCTCGGCGTCGCCAACAAGTTCCTGGAGCCCTATGCGGGCGCGGTGCTCGGCAAGATCCTGCTCCTCGTCTTCATCGTGCTGTTCATCCAGAAGCGCCCGCGCGGCCTGTTCGCGCTCAAGGGCCGCGCGGTGGAGGCCTGACCATGACCCGCCTCATCGACCGCAAGGGCTGGATCTTCCTCACGGTGCTCGCCGCCTTCGCGGTGGCGGTGCCGGTCCTCAACCTCGTGACCGCGCCGGGCTCGGCCCTCCACGTGCCGACCTACGCGGTCTCGCTGATGGGCAAGTATCTCTGCTACGCGATCCTGGCGCTCAGCCTCGATCTCGTCTGGGGCTATTGCGGCATCCTCTCGCTCGGCCACGGCGCCTTCTTCGCCCTCGGCGGCTACGCGATGGGCATGTACCTGATGCGCCAGATCGGCCCGCGCGGCGTCTACGGCCATCCGATCCTGCCCGACTTCATGGTGTTCCTGAACTACAAGGAACTGCCCTGGTACTGGCACGGCTTCGACTGGTTTCCCTTCGCGGCCGTGATGGTGCTGGCCGTGCCGGGGCTCCTTGCCTTCGTGTTCGGCTGGCTCGCCTTCCGCTCGCGGGTGACCGGCGTCTACCTGTCGATCATCACCCAGGCGATGACCTTCGCGCTGATGCTCGCCTTCTTCCGCAACGACATGGGGCTCGGGGGCAACAACGGGCTCACGGACTTCAAGGACATCCTCGGCTTCAACGTGCAGGCACAGGGCACCCGGGTGACGCTCTACGTCCTCACCGCCGCGGCGCTGGCGCTCGCCTACCTGATCGCCCGCTTCATGACGATCTCGGCCTTCGGCAAGGTGCTGATCGCGATCCGCGACGCGGAATCGCGCACCCGCTTCCTCGGCTACCGCACCGCCCACTTCAAGGTGCTGGCCTTCACGGTCTCGGCCATGATGGCGGGGGTGGCCGGCGCCCTCTACGTGCCGCAGGTCGGCATCATCAACCCGTCCGAGTTCACCCCCGCCAATTCCATCGAGGCGGTGATCTGGGTCGCGGTCGGCGGGCGGGGCACCCTGGTCGGGGCGGCGCTGGGCGGCATCCTCGTCAACTACGCCAAGACCCTGCTCACCGGCGCGATGCCCGACGCGTGGCTGTTCATGCTCGGCGCGCTCTTCGTCGTCGTCACCCTGTTCCTGCCGCGCGGCATCGTCGGAACGCTCGCCGAGCGCTTCGGCAGCCGCCGCACGCAGGCGTCCCTGCCCGGACCGGCGCCGGGCGAGATCGCGCCCGCCCTCGCCGAGGAAGGACGCGGGTCATGAGCGCCGCCATCGCCCACGAGCCCGCGGCAGCGCCGGACCGCCGTCTCACCAACGCGCTCCTCTACGTCGACGATATCAAGGTGACGTTCGACGGCTACCGGGCCCTGCGCGGCCTCTCGCTGACGCTGATGCCCGGCGAGATGCGCGCCATCATCGGCCCGAACGGCGCCGGCAAGACCACGATGATGGATTGCATCACCGGCAAGACGCGGCCGGATACCGGCACCGTCATGTTCGACGGCGTGCACGACCTCACCCGCATGGACGAGGCCGACATCGCCGAACTCGGCATCGGCCGGAAGTTCCAGAAGCCGACCGTGTTCGAGAGCCACACCGTGGCCGACAACATCCTGCTGGCGCTGAAGGGGGCGCGCGGTGCCACCGCCTCGCTGTTCGGCTGGCGCAACCGGGTGGAGGCGCAGCGCATCGACGCGATCCTCGCCACCACCGGGCTCCTCGCGCACCGGGCGCGGCCCGCCGCCGACCTCTCGCATGGCCAGAAGCAGTGGCTGGAGATCGGCATGCTGCTCGCGCAGGACCCGAAGCTGCTGCTCGTCGACGAGCCGGTGGCCGGCATGACCGATGCCGAGACCGAGGCGACCGCGACGCTCCTGCGCCGCATCGCCCGCGACCACGCGGTCATCGTCGTGGAGCACGACATGCACTTCGTGCGCGCCCTCCAGTGTCGCGTCACCTGCCTGCACGAGGGCGCGGTGCTGGCCGAGGGTTCGATCGATTCCGTCTCGGCCGACCCGCGGGTGGTCGAGGTCTATCTCGGCCGCTGAAGGGACCTGCGCGCGATGCTCAACGTCGAGGCGATCGACCTCCATTACGGCGCGGCGCAGGCCCTGCGCGGCGTCTCCCTCCAGGCCAAGACGGGCAAGGTGACGGCGGTGCTCGGCCGCAACGGGGTCGGCAAGACCTCGCTGATGCGCGCCATCACCGGACAGCAACCGGTCTCGAAGGGCGCCATCCGGCTCGACGGGCAGGACATCAGCCGGCTCGCCCCCTACGACCGGGCGCGCCGCGGCGTCGCCTTCGTGCCGCAGGGCCGCGAGATCTTCCCGCTCCTCACCGTGAAGGAGAACCTGGAGACCGGCTTCGCGCCGCTCAAGCGCCGCGACCGCTACGTCCAGGCCGAGATCTACGACCTGTTTCCCGTGCTCAAGGACATGCTGGGCCGGCGCGGAGGCGACCTCTCGGGCGGCCAGCAGCAGCAGCTCGCCATCGGGCGCGCGCTCGTCACCCGCCCGCGGCTCCTCGTGCTCGACGAGCCGACCGAGGGCATCCAGCCCTCGATCATCAAGGATATCGGGCGGGCCATCGACTACCTGCGCGCGAAGGGCGAGATGGCGATCGTGCTGGTCGAGCAGTATTTCGAGTGGGCGCGCGACCTCTGCGATACCTACGCGGTGATGGACCGGGGGCAGGTGGTCGAGGCCGGCGCGAAGGCGACGATGGTGGAAGCGCAGGTCCGGCGCTGGCTGTCGGTGTGATTCGGACGGGGCGCCGCCGCTCCGCGCGCCCCGCACAAGACCTTGCATTCCGTGCCCCGCGGGACTATCTGTTCGCCAACAGTTCTGTTCGCGGTCACTAGGCTGCGGTGCGGGAGTGGGTCCCCCGGGGCCCGCTCTTTTTTATTGCCGCGAGCCTGGAAGAGCGAGCCGAACGCCAGCCCCGTCCCATCGGGACGCCTTGGCCCTGAAGCATTCATGAGCGACGTTCCCCATCATCCTCCGGCCGACGCGGTCGAGAAGCGGCTCATCACCGAGACCGGCGTCGCCGCGCGCGTGGCGCAGATCGTCGAGCCCTCCCTCGAAGGGCTCGGCTTCCGCCTCGTGCGGGCGCGCGTCTCCGGCCAGAACGGCTGCACGGTCCAGATCATGGCCGAGCGCCCGGACGGCACCATGACGGTGGAGGATTGCGAGGCGGTGAGCCGCACGATCTCGCCGCTCCTCGACGTGGACGACCCGATCGGCCGGGCCTACCACCTGGAGATCTCCTCGCCGGGCATCGACCGGCCGCTCGTGCGTGCCGGCGACTTCGCCCGCTGGGCGGGGCACGAGGCCAAGGTCGAGCTCGCGGTGCCGCTGGAGGGCCGCAAGCGCTTCCGCGGCATCATCCGGGCCCCGGAGGGCGACACGGTCCGCATCGACCTGCCCGACGCCAAGGAGGGCACGCCGTCCTCCTACGCCCTGTCGCTGCGCGACATCGGCGAGGCGCATCTCGTGCTGACCGACGAGCTCATCCGCGAATCGCTCCGCCGCGGCTCCGCGCCCGCCGAGGATGACGGGGACGCGGCCGACGACGCGGCCACGTCCCCCTGAGCAGGATCGCACCGAGCAATTCTGCTCAAGCCTCTGGTTTCGCATCATTTCGCCGCCGAACCGGTGATCCCTTCGGCGCATGATGCTGGAATCAAACACCACCGTTCCGCGCCGCGAGGCGCGCCTCCGTTCAGGGAAGGATCAGACCCCATGGCCGTCGTCAGCGCCAACCGGCTCGAACTCCTGCAGATCGCCGACGCCGTCGCCCGCGAGAAGGTCATCGACCGCTCCATCGTCATCGGCGCGATGGAGGAGGCCATCGCCAAGGCCGCGCGCTCGCGCTACGGCGCCGAGACCGACGTTCACGCCGAGATCGATCCCCGCACCGGCGCGCTGCGGCTCTCCCGCCATCTGCTGGTGGTCGATCAGGTGGAGAACGACGCCCGCGAGATCGACCTCGACACGGCGCGCCGCCACAACCCGGCGGCCCAGGTCGGCGACGTGATCGCCGACACCCTGCCGCCTTTCGATTTCGGCCGCGTCGCCGCCCAGTCGGCCAAGCAGGTCATCGTGCAGAAGGTCCGCGACGCCGAGCGCGACCGCCAGTACGAGGAGTACAAGGACCGCATCGGCGAGATCGTGAACGGCCTCGTCAAGCGCGTCGAATACGGCAACGTCATCGTGGATCTCGGCCGCGGCGAGGGCATCGTGCGCCGCGACGAGAGCATCCCGCGCGAGACCTTCCGGCCGGGCGACCGCATCCGCGCCTACCTGTTCGACGTCCGCCGCGAGGTGCGCGGACCGCAGATCTTCCTCAGCCGCTCGCACCCGCAATTCATGGCGAAGCTCTTCGCCCAGGAGGTGCCGGAGATCTACGACGGCATCGTCGAGGTGAAGGCGGTGGCCCGCGATCCGGGCTCGCGCGCCAAGATCGCGGTGATCTCCCGCGATTCGTCCATCGATCCGGTCGGCGCCTGCGTCGGCATGCGGGGCTCGCGCGTCCAGGCGGTGGTCGGCGAGCTCCAGGGCGAGAAGATCGACATCATCCCGTGGTCGCAGGACCAGGCCACCTTCATCGTCAACGCCCTGCAGCCCGCCGAGGTGGTCAAGGTCGTGCTCGACGAGGAGGCCGACCGCATCGAGGTGGTGGTGCCCGACGACCAGCTCTCGCTGGCGATCGGCCGCCGCGGCCAGAACGTGCGCCTCGCCTCGCAGCTCACCGGCTGGGACATCGACATCCTCACCGAGGCCGAGGAATCGGAGCGCCGCCAGAAGGAATTCGTGGAGCGCACCAACGCCTTCATGGAGGCGCTCGACGTCGACGAGACCGTGGGCCAGCTCCTGGCCGCCGAGGGCTTCCGCTCGGTCGAGGAAATCGCCTACGTCGAGACCGGCGACATCGCCAACATCCAGGGCCTCGACGAGGAGACCGGGGCCGAGATCCAGGAGCGCGCCCGCGAGTACCTCGCCCGCATCGAGGCCGAGAACGACGCCCGCCGCAAGGAACTCGGCGTCGAGGACGAGCTGCGCGAGATCGACGGCATCACGACCCCGATGCTGGTGGCCCTCGGCGAGAACGAGGTGCGGACCATCGAGGACCTCGCCGGCTGCGCCACGGACGATCTCGTCGGCTACACCGAGGGCCGCGGCGCCGAGGCCGTGCGCCATGCGGGCTATCTCGACGGGTTCGATCTCTCCCGCGCCGAGGCGGAGGCGATGATCGTCGCCGCCCGCGTTCATGCCGGCTGGATCGAGGCGGCGCCGGAGCCCGAGGAGCCGGCCGAGGACGACCAGGACGGCGAATTGGCGGACGGTGAGCCTGGGGAAGGCGAGCGGGCGGAGGGCGAACAGGCCCGGGAAGAGACCGAGGGTCAGCCGACCTGATCCGAGCGGACGAACGATTCGACGTCTCAGGGGCGGGATCCCCTCCTCCCTCGGGGGAGGGGAAATCGCGACCCGCTCCTGAACGGTGACCCGGACGACGGGTGAGCCCGCAGGACCGCTTGGCGAGAGCGGCCCTGCCTCCGTCCTCTGCCCTTCCTCTCGCCGGAGCCCATGCGCCCGATGCAGGACCCCGTTTCCGAGACCGACGAACTGCCCCCCGACATCCTCGATGCCGGGATCGGGCGCGGTCGCGCGAATGCGGAGCGGACCTGCCTCGTGACGCGCCAGGCGCAGAATCCCTCCGGCCTGATCCGCTTCGCGCTGACGCCGGACGGCACCGTGGTGCCCGACCTCAAGGCCCGCCTGCCCGGACGCGGCGCCTGGGTGACGGCGACCCGCGCGGCCGTCGCGGAAGCATCGCGCAAGCGGCTGTTCCAGCGTGCTTTCAAGAGCAAGACGGCCGAGGTCCCGGCCGATCTCGCGGATGTGATCGAGACCGGCCTGCGGCAGGATCTCCGGCAGGCGTTCTCCCTGGCCAACAAGGCGGGGTGCGTCATCACCGGGTTCACGAAGGTCGAGAGCGCCATCGCGAGCGCAGGGGGAGTCGCCGCCATCGTGCATGCCAGCGACGCGAGCCCCGACGGGCGCCGCAAGCTCGCCCAGGCATTGCGCCGGCGGCATGGGGATGCCATATCGCGCATTCCGGTGGTGGACGACCTGTCCAGTGAAGAATTGGACATGGCCTTGGGCCGGGATCATGTGATACACGCTGCCCTCGTCGCGGGAGCCGGCACGACCGGCTTGCTCGCGCGTTGGCGTCGGCTCCGCACATTTCGCGGTGCAGGGGCCGAAACCGGGGATGTCGGACTGGCGCCGCATGGCGACGCCGACACGACCCTCCCGGACGACGTTCAGGATGATGGAACGTAGGTCATGACCGGTCCCCGGACGGCCGGTGATTGACGAAATGGGATCGGCCCGAGCGCGGGCCCGCTCCCGGGATGCAGGTGGGAGGCGGCCTCCGGGAGGCCGGATCCCGGGATGATGAGAACCCCCAGGATCTGAACTGAATGAGTGAGACGAAAAATCCGGGCGACAAGACGCTGCATGCCGGCTCTGCCAAGACGCTCTCCGTGAAGCGTCCGGTGGAGCAGGGCATCGTACGCCAGAGCTTCTCCCATGGCCGCTCGAAGTCGGTCGTGGTCGAGACGGTGAAGCGTCGCGTCGTCGGTGCTCCACAGGCGCCGGCTTCCCCGAAGGAGACGGCACCCGCCCCGGCGCAGAGCCGGCCTGCCGCGGGCGCCTCGCCGAGCCGTGCCGAATCGCGCCCGGCGCGGTCGGGCGTGGTGCTGCGCACCCTGAGCGATCAGGAGCAGAACGCACGCCTCGCCGCCTTGGCGGATGCCCGCCGCCGCGAGGAGGATGAGCGTCGCCGCGCCGCCGATGAGGCCCGCCGCCGCGTCGAGCGCGAGGCCGCCGAGGCCCGCGAGAAGGAGGCCGCCGAAGCGCGCAAGCGCGAGGAGGAGGAGCGCCGCCGCCAGGAGGATGCCCGCAAGCGCCGGGCCGCCGAGGAGGCCGAGCGCCGCATGAACGAGGAGGCGGCGCGTGCCGCCTCGGCCGCTGCCGCTCCGGCCGCCGCCCCGGCGCCGGCTCCGGCTCCGGCCCAGCCCGCGGCCCCCGCTGCTCCGGCGGCGGCGGCCCGTCCGGCCGCTCCCGCCGCAGCCCGTCCGGCTACGCCCGCGGCGGCCCGCCCGGCTGCAACGGCCGCTCGACCGGCCGGCTCGCCGGCCCGTCCGGCCGGTCCGGTGCAGCGCCCGACGGCGCCCGCCGAGCCGCGCCGCGTCATCACGGCCGACGCGCGCAAGCCCCGCGACCTCAACTTCATGGCCCGCCCGGCTCCCAAGCCGCCGGAGCCCAAGCCCGAGCCGAAGCCGGCCGCCAGCGCGCAGCCCGCGCCCGGCGCCACGACCGCGCGCTCGACCACCGGCCGTCCGGCCGCGGCTCCGGCTGCGGCGGATGACGAGGCGGACACCAAGCGGGTGATCCGGCGGCCCGGCATGCCGCTCAAGATCATCACCCCGCCGAAGACGCCGAAGTCGCCGGGTGCCGACCGCAGCAACCGCGGCCGTCTCACCATCGCGACCGCGACGTCCGGCGAGGACGAGCGGACCCGCTCGCTCGCCTCGTTCCGCCGCCGGACGCAGCGCCTCACCGGCCATCGTCAGATGGAGCAGAAGGAGAAGCTGTCGCGCGACGTGGTCATTCCTGAGACGATCACCATCCAGGAACTCGCCAACCGCATGAGCGAGCGCGCGGTGGACGTGATCCGCCTGCTCATGAAGCAGGGCCAGATCCACAAGATCACCGACGTGATCGACTCGGACACGGCCCAGCTCATCGCCGAGGAACTCGGCCACACGGTGCGCCGCGTGGCGGAGTCGGACGTCGAGGAAGGCCTGTTCGACGAGCCGGACATCGACGAGGACACCCAGCCGCGTCCGCCGGTCGTGACCATCATGGGCCACGTCGACCACGGCAAGACCTCGCTGCTCGACGCGATCCGCAACGCCAACGTCGTCTCCGGCGAGGCGGGCGGCATCACGCAGCACATCGGTGCCTATCAGGTCACGTCGCCCTCCGGTGGCAAGATCACCTTCATCGACACCCCCGGCCACGCGGCCTTCACCTCCATGCGCGCCCGCGGCGCCAAGGTGACGGACATCGTGGTGCTGGTGGTGGCGGCCGATGACGGCGTCATGCCCCAGACGATCGAGGCGATCTCCCACGCCAAGGCGGCCGAGGTGCCCCTGATCGTGGCGATCAACAAGGTCGACAAGCCCGACGCCAACCCGCAGCGGGTGCGCACCGAACTCCTCCAGTACGACGTGCAGGTGGAGTCGATGGGCGGCGAGACCCTCGAATTCGAGGTCTCGGCCAAGACCAAGCAGGGCCTCGAGGATCTGCTGGAGGGCCTCGCCCTTCAGGCCGAGATCCTCAACCTCCGCGCCAACCCGGATCGCTCCGCGGAAGGCACGGTGATCGAGGCCAAGCTCGATCGCGGCCGCGGTCCGGTGGCGACGGTGCTCGTTGAGCGCGGCACGCTGCACACCGGCGACATCGTGGTGGCGGGTGCCGAGTGGGGCCGCGTGCGTGCCCTCATCGACGATACCGGTCGCAACACCAAGGAGGCCGGTCCCTCGGTTCCGGTCGAGGTGCTGGGCTTCAACGGCACGCCGGAGGCGGGCGACCGCGTCGCGGTGGTCGAGAACGAGGCCCGGGCCCGCGAGGTCACCGAGTACCGGGCCCGCGTGAAGCGCGAGCGCGCGGCGGCGGCCGGCACCGGTGCCGGACGTTCGCTGATGGACATGATGCGCGACCTCAAGGAGGGCGCTGGCCGCAAGGAGTTCCCGCTCGTCGTCAAGGGTGACGTGCAGGGCTCGGTCGAGGCCATCGCTGGCGCGCTGGAGAAGCTCGGCAACGACGAGGTCGCGGCCCGCATCCTGCACACGGGCGTGGGCGGCATCACCGAGTCGGACGTCACCCTGGCCCAGGCCTCGGGGGCGGTGGTGATCGGCTTCAACGTCCGCGCCCACAAGGAGGCCCGCGAGGCCGCCGAGCGGGCGGGCGTCGAGATCCGCTACTACAACATCATCTACGACCTCGTGGATGACGTGAAGGCGGCGATGTCGGGCCTGCTGCCGCCGACGCTCCGCGAGGAGCGTCTCGGCGAAGCCCGGATCCTCGAGATCTTCAACGTCTCGAAGGTCGGCAAGATCGCGGGCTGCCGCGTCGAGGACGGCCGCGTCGAGCGCGGCGCCCACGTTCGCCTCATCCGCGACAACGTGGTGGTCCACGAGGGCAAGCTCTCGCAGCTCAAGCGCTTCAAGGACGATGCGCGCGAGGTCAGCGCCGGCCAGGAATGCGGTATGGCGTTCGAGAACTACCAGGACATGCGCGTCCGGGACGTGATCGAGTGCTACATCGTTCACGAGGAGCGGCGGACGCTCTGAGTCCACGCCTGACGCCGTTCGGCCGCCTCGCCGGGCGGCCCCACTTCTGCCGAGCCCGGGACGCCCGTCGTCCCGGGCTCGTCGGTTCAAGGCCCGTGAGGCGTCACCCTCTGCCGCCCACCGTGCGGCGCCGGTTCAAGCCCGGATGTGAAGATCATGCGCAAACCCACCGAAACCGCCGGCCCCTCGCAGCGTCAGCAGCGCGTGGCCGAACTCGTGCGCCACGCCATCGCGGAGGTGCTGAGCCGGGGCGACCTTCAGGACCCGGTGCTGAGCCGGCACGTCATCACCGTGCCCGAGGTCCGTATGTCGCCGGATCTCAAGCTCGCCACGGCCTACGTCATGCCGCTCGGCGGCCAGGACGAGACGCCCGTGATCGAGGCGCTGGAGCGCAACCGCAAGACCATCCGCCAGGAGGTGGCGCGGCGGGTGAATCTCAAGTTCGCCCCCGACCTGCGCTTCCGCCGCGACGAGACCTTCGACGAAGCCGCGCGGATCGATCAGCTCCTGCGCAGCGACAAGGTGCAACGGGACCTCGATCCCGAGCGGGATTCCGAGCACCCGGACGGGGCGTCGGACGAATGAGGCATCGCGTCGCCTGAAACGACGCGCTTCCGCAGCGATTGATTGACAACGAGAGTCGGCCCGGCGGATGCATCCGTCGGCGCCGTCGATCTCCTATTGGGGACAGGGACCGATGATGCACGAGGACCAGGCCGCCGGGACGATGCCGGCTGCACCGCCGCGCGAGGGCCGGCCGCCGCGCGGCCGGCGCCCCCAGGGCGATCGTCCCAAGCGCCGCGAGATCAGCGGCTGGGTCATCCTCGACAAGGGCGTCGGCATGACCTCGACCCACGCGGTGGCGGCGGTGAAGCGCGCGCTCAACGCCAAGAAGGCCGGCCATGCGGGCACGCTCGATCCGCTGGCGTCGGGCATCCTGCCGATCGCGCTCGGCGAGGCGACCAAGACCGTTCCCTTCGTGATGGACGGGCGCAAGGCCTACGTCTTCACCGTGACCTGGGGCACCGAGACGGACACGGACGATGCGGAAGGGCGCCCGGTGGCGACCTCCGACAAGCGTCCGACGCGCGAGGAGGTGGAGGCCGTGCTGCCGCGCTTCGTCGGCGCGATCGAGCAGGTCCCCCCGCGCTACTCCGCCATCAAGATCCAGGGCGAGCGCGCCTACGACCTCGCCCGCGACGGCGAGGTGGTCGAACTCGTCGCCCGCCCGGTGCAGATCGACCGGCTCGCCGTGGTGGCCCACAGCGAGGAGCGCACCATCATCGAGGCCGAGTGCGGCAAGGGCACCTACGTGCGGGCGATCGCACGCGATCTCGGCCGCGCCCTCGGTTGCCTCGGCCACGTCTCGGCCCTGCGCCGCACCCGCGTCGGCCCCTTCTTCGAGGACCAGTCCTGCACGATCGGGGCGCTGGAAGCCGCCGAGGGCGTCGAGATCCCGGCCGTGCTGCGCCCGGTCGAGGTGGCCCTCGACGCGGTGCCCTGCGTGCCGGTCTCGCGCGACATGGCCTTGCGCCTGATGCGCGGCCAGCCGGTGATCCTGCGCGGGCGCGATGCGCCCCTCGGCGGCAAGGCCTACGCGACCTGCAACGGCATCCTGGTGGCGGTGGGCGATGTGGAACGCGGCGAGCTGGTGCCGCACCGCGTCTTCCATCTCGGCGGCACGGCCGCGCCGCGCCATGGCTGAGCGGCCGCCCGACGACGATCCGCGGATCCTCTGGACCGAGGACGTCCTGCGCTACCGCGACACCGACGCGAACGGCCACGTGAACAACGCGGTCTTCGCCGGATTCTGCGAGAGCGGGCGGGTGCAGTTCTTCGCCGCGCACCTCACGCCGGTGCTGCCGCCGGGCAGCGTCCTCGTGATCGCCCGGTTCGTCATCGACTACCGGGCGGAGCTGCACTTCCCGGGGCGCGTCCGCACCGGGACGTGGCTCGGGCGGCTGGGGCGGAGTTCGCTGGGGTTCCGCAACCGCATCGTCGGCGACGGGCGCCTCGTCGGCGAGGCGGAGGCCACCTGCGTCCTCATCGACGCCGCGACCCGCCGGCCGCGCCCGGTGGACGGGGCGGCGCGGGAGACGGCGGAGCGTCTGCTCCTGCCGGGAGCGGAGTGAGCGCGCGGTGCGCTCTCCGAGGCGGAGAGGTGGGTTGATCGCCTGATGCCGGGGCTCTGCCTCACGGCCAAACCTCGATGGCCACGGGCCGGCGCAGAAGGTCACGGTCCGAGGTGACCTTGCAGCCCTTCACTGCGAGCGTGGCGTAGTAGAGGTCCGCCCGGTCGCCCACGTCGTCGAAGTTGCGGCCCTTCGCCTCCCGGTCGATGAGCGACGGATAGCTGATCAGGTCGCCGCCCGCCTGGCAGGGATCGTCGTACAGGGTCGGGCCCGCGAGGAGCAGGCGCGGCGCGTCCCAGGTCAGGAGGTCGCGGGAGGTGGTCCAGTAGAAGCCCGAGCGCGGAAAAGCCCCGCCGGCCGCGGCCTGGAACACCGCGATCCAGGCGCCGGTGCCGCGATGGCGGCTCACCGAGCCGACCGGGGCCGGAAAGGGTGCGACCGGTTTGCAGGCGCCCGCCGGCTTCTCCCCCTTGCGGTAGGGATCGGGGAAGCGCGCCGCGAAATCCCGCCCGTCCCAAGCCCGCCAGCGGCCCGGATCGCGCACGTCGTCCGAGCGGAACAGGCAGACCCCGAAGGGCTGCCCCGCCCAGCCGGTGTTGGAGGCGAGGAAGTACCAGTGGCGCCCGTCATGCACGATGTTCGAGGGATTGAAGAATCCCCGGTGGCGGCCCTGCTCGGCCTCCTGGCGGAAGGGCGGGGCGGCGACCACGGCGGGCGGCACCGCGCGCTGGAAGCTCAGCCCCCCATCCGGCGAGCGCGCAGCCAGGATCGTATTGTACCAGCAGGCCATCATCTCGGCCGAGCGGCATCGCCCGGGATGCGCCTCGGCGTGATACTCGTGGTGGAGCAGGGCCACGACCGTGCGGCCGTCCTCGGTCCAAGTGGCGGTGATCCAGGTGCGGTCGTCGTAGCGCTCCGGTTCCGCTGCGAGCCCCGAATCGAGGACGATCCGGCAATCGAGCGTCAGGCTGTCAGCGTCCGGACCGCGCAGGGCGCGGTTGCGGTAATGCATGCCGAAGATCGCGAGGGCGCCCGTGGCGTCCCGGAAGGCGCGGGCCGGCGCGTCCGGCACGTCGTGCCCGTCGCAGGCGTCGCGCCCCGCCTTGAACACCACACGCGGCGCTCCGACCAGGGTCAGGGCCGAGAGCGGCGGGCCGGGTTCGGCCTGCGCTCCGGCCAGGGTCGCGGCGCACAGGCAAGCGGCGAGGAGGCGTGCGAGGAGGAGTGAACGCATCGGGCGAACCTGGACTTTCCGCGCGAGCCTGTTCACCAAGTGATTGCGGCTTGCTTGCGCGGACCGCCGATTCCTCCCGAACCCCCGGGTCGTCCCCATGCTGGTCCTCGTGCTCGGCCTCGTGCTGTTCCTCGGCACCCACGCCTTCACCATGCTGCGCGGGCCGCGCGAGCGGCTGATCGCGCGGATCGGGGAGGGGCCCTACAAGATCGGCTATTCGCTCCTCGCGGCGGCGGGCTTGGTCGTGATCGGCCTCGGCTACGGCCAGTACCGTGCGAACGGCATGATCGAGCTCTGGTCGCCGCCGCTCTGGACGCGCCATCTCGCGCTGCTCCTCACGCTCCTCGCCTTCATCTGCCTCGCCGCCGCCTACCTGCCGGGGCGGATCAAGGGCCGGCTCAAGCACCCGATGCTGGCGGGCGTGAAGATCTGGGCGAGCGCGCATCTCCTCGCCAACGGCGATCTCGGCTCGATCCTCCTGTTCGGCGGCTTTCTCGCCTGGGCGGTGGCGGCGCGCATCAGCGCCAAGAGGCGCGACGTGGCGAAGCCGCATAGCGGCCCGGCCGCCGCTCCGGCGGGCTGGCGCAACGACGCGCTCGCGGTGGGCGTCGGCGTCGCGGCGTGGCTGGTCTTCGCCCGGGTGCTGCACCCCTGGCTGATCGGCGTTCCGGTCTGGCCGGGGCAGGCGTGACGCGCTCGCCTTCGCCGCAGGTCTGTGCTACGCGGGCCGCCCTGTCGCGGGCGCGCGCGGCACGTTTCCGGCGAGCGAGTCCGAGATGAAAGAAGACGAGTTCATCCGCGAGGTCAACGAGGAATACCGGCGAGACCGGGCCGCCGAGGTCTGGAAGCGCTACAGCGGCGTATTCATCGGAATCGCGGTGCTCGTGGTGCTCGGCGTCGGCGGCTGGCGCTTCTGGCAGCACGAGCAGCAGGTCCAGGCCGAGACGGCGAGCCGGCGCTTCGACGAGGCCGTGCGCAGCGCCAAGGACAAGGGCGCCGAGGCGGTCAAGAGCTTCGAGGCGGTGGCCGCGGAGGCGCCGGGCGGCTACCGCGTGCTCGCCCGCCTGCGAGCGGCGGCCGAGACCGGCAAGACCGATGCGGCGGCCGGCGCCAAGGCCTACGCGGCGATCGCGCAGGACACCGCGATCGGACAGGGCCTGCGGGACGTGGCCCGCCTGCGTGGGGCGCTGCTGCGCCTGGACGCGGAGGATCCGGAGGCACTCAACACGCTCCAGGGTCTCGCGACGCCGACGAACGCCTTCCGGCACACGGCCCGCGAGATGCTGGGACTGACGGCCCTGCGCAAGGGTGATCTCGAGGGGGCCGGCCGCTGGTTCGATCAGATCGCCGGCGACCGCGAGACGCCGCCCGGCCTGCGCCAGCGCCTGGAGGTCTACATCGCCCTGGTGGCGGGCGGCCCGGTGCAGGTGAGCGACGCCGCTCCCGCGGCTCCGGCCGCACCGCCGCCGCCGCAGGTCACGCGCTGAGGCCGAACGTTCTTCGCGCGGGCCCCTGTCCCTGCACGGGAGAGGGGTTCTCGCGTTATCATCGGGTCCGGCGCGCTCCGTCCGGCGCCCGTCCGACCTTCACGATCAGGAATCCTCATCCATGCCGATGCCCACCGTCGCGATCGTCGGGCGTCCGAATGTCGGCAAGTCGACGCTGTTCAACCGGCTCGTCGGCCGCAAGCTCGCCCTGGTGGACGATCGTCCCGGCGTCACGCGCGATCGGCGCGAGGGCGAGGTGCGGCTCGGCCACCTGCACTTCACCATCATCGACACGGCGGGCCTGGAGGAGGCGGATTCCGAATCCCTCGCCGGGCGCATGCGCGCGCAGACCGAGGCGGCGATCGCCGAGGCGGACGCGGTGCTGTTCGTGATCGACGCCCGCGCGGGCCTGCTTCCCGCCGACCAGCCCTTCGCGGAGCTGGTCCGGCGCTCGGACAAGCCGGTGATCCTGCTCGCCAACAAGGCCGAGGGCGGAGCGGGCCTGTCGGGCGCCTACGAGGCCTTCGGGCTCGGCCTGGGCGATCCGGTGCCGGTCTCGGCCGAGCACGGGGAGGGCATGGGCCAGCTCCTCGACGCCCTGGCGGAGGTGCTGCCCGAGCCGGACGAGGACGACGACGCGGAAGGCGCGGACAAGCCGCTCAAGGTCGCCATCGTCGGCCGGCCCAATGCCGGCAAGTCCACCCTGATCAACCGGATGCTCGGCGAGGACCGCCTCCTCGTCGGGCCGGAGGCCGGCATCACCCGCGATTCAATCTCCCTCGACTGGGAGTGGCGCGGGCGGCGCATCAAGCTGCACGACACCGCCGGGATGCGCCGCCGCGCCCGGGTGGACGACAAGCTCGAGAAGCTCGCCGTGTCGGACGGCCTGCGGGCGGTGCGCTTCGCCGAGGTGGTGGTGGTGCTCCTCGACGCGACGATCCCGTTCGAGAAGCAGGACCTCACCATCGTCGATCTCGTCGAGCAGGAGGGCCGCGCCCTCGTGATCGGCCTCAACAAGTGGGACCTCGTCGCCGACCAGCCGGGCCTGCTGAAGGAGCTGAAGGAGAAGGCGACGCGGCTCCTGCCGCAGGTGCGCGGCGCCGCCGTGGTGCCCCTCTCGGGCCTCGCAGGCGACGGCATCGACCGCCTGATGCAGGCGGTGGTCGGGACCTTCGAGGTCTGGAACCGCCGGGTGCCGACGGCGCGCATCAACCAGTGGCTGTCCGAGGCGGTGCAGGCCAACCCGCCGCCCGCCGTGTCGGGCCGGCGCATCAAGATCCGCTACGCCACGCAGGTGAAGGCGCGCCCGCCGCATTTCGCGCTGTTCGGCAACCAGCTCAACGCGCTGCCGAAATCCTACACGCGCTACCTCGTGAACGGGTTGCGCGACGCCTTCGACCTGCCGGGCGTGCCGATCCGGCTGTCGCTGCGCACCTCGAAGAACCCGTTCGACAAGGGCGAGTGATACGGTTTCCGGACGATCACTTTCGGAAACCGTATCACGAGCCCGCGCGGCGCCTGAGCGAGGCCGGTTTCCGCATCGCGAAGCGATCATCCGGAAACCGTATGAGGCCGGTTCAGCGCAGCTTCGGATCCGCGGGCAGGTGCTTGGTATAGGCCTCGCGCTGCTCCTTCTCGCGGAGCAGGGCCTCGTAGGCCGCCTTCTGCTCCGCCGACACCGTCAGCGTGCGGCCGCGCTCGGATTTGCGGCGCGGCTTGCGCTTGAACTGATCCGCGTTGTCGGTCATCGAATCGCCCCCTCTGGCGGCGGCTACCCTCGCAGCTTGCCGCCGACGAGCCAAGCCGGATCGAACCAGCGGTCGGCCTCGCCGTCATAGGGCAGGCGGGTGATGTCCCATTGCTGGATGTAGGGCGCGTAGACGTTCCACACCGCGATGCCCCCGCCCACGAAGATCCGCCGGCCGGGATAGCGGGCGAGCACCGCCCGCGGGTCCTCGTGCGAGCGGATGATGTGGATGGTGCGATCCTTGTAGGCGAAGTCCGGCACTGCCTCGATGGTCTTCGGGCCGGCGATCAGGACATGGCCCTGCGTCTCGGCGAAGAAGCGGGTGACGTCCTCCACGTAGAGCGGATCGGTGTTGCCCTCCCATGGCAGACGGCCGTTGAGGCCGAGCTGGCCCCGCTGCCCGATGGCGCACATTGCCCTGACGTCGATCATCGCGACTCCTCGTGTCGGGCGCCTCATAGCGGCTCGGCCGCGGTGGCGCCAACCTCGACCAACGCCTCACCTGCCATCGCCATCCGAGAACCCGACTCGCGAGAATTCCACGCCTGCCGTCACGTCATTTCATTCCGTTGTCCAATTACTGTTAACGACCCGACCGGACATTCGGACCGCCAGATAATCCGGGAAAACCGGAGGCAACGCGATTGGGTTCGATGGGGCTTGAGGGTCATGAAGTATCTGAATCACTTGCCGCTGATCGGTAAGATCGGGATCCCGATCATGCTGGTACTGGCGGTCACGGTCGGGTTGGTGATGCAGGCGCGCGGGAGCCTGGAGGATCTACGCCACGGCACGCAGCGGATGGTGGAGATCCAGGTGGCCGGGGTCGCTCTCGCCCTGCAGATGGAGAGCGCGCTCAACGAGGCGACCATCCAGGAGAAGAACCTCATCATCGAGACACGCGCCGATGCGCGCGGCGTCTTCCAGGCGCAGTACCGCAGGGCGCAGCGCATCGCGGCCGAGCGCATCGACCAGCTGATCGCGCTTGCCGATACTCTCGAGCGGCGCGGGATCCTTGAGGAAGTCAAGCGCCGGCTGAGCGCCTACTTCGCGCACGGTGATCGGGCAGTCGAACTCGCCCTGAAGGGCGAGGCCGTGGCGGCCTACGAGATCTCGGGCTTCGCGGGGCGGGAGGCCCGGCAGGCGGTGGTCGAGGCCGCGGGCAAGCGGGTCGAGGCGAATCTGCACGACCTCGCGGCGGCCGAGGAGCGGGCCGATGCGCTGGCCGTCTCGGCCTCGCGGACATTGACCGGCCTCGCGGTCGGCGGCCTCACCCTCGCCTTCGGTCTCCTCGCCTGGGTGGTGGTCCGCGGCGTCTCGCAGCCGCTCTCCGGGATGACGGCGGCGATGAACCGTCTCGCCGCCGGGGACCTGGGCGTGGAGGTGACCGGCACCGAACGGCGCGACGAGGTCGGCTCGCTCGCCCGCTCGTTGCAGGTGTTCAAGGACAATGCGCTGCGGGCCCGCGAGATCGCGGCCACGCAGGAGGCAGAGGCGGAGGCGAAGCTGCGCCGCGCCAGCCACCTCGATCACCTCACCCGCTCGCTCGACGCGACGGTGGCGACCCTGAGCCGATCCCTGTTCGGCTCCGCGGAGACCATGCAGGTCACCGCCGCTTCGATGGCCGCGACCGCCGAGCAGGGCGCCCGGCAGTCGATGACCGTGGCGGGCGCCGCGCAGCAGACCTCCGCCAACGTGCAGACGGTCGCCGCGGCGAGCGAGGAGATGTCGGCCTCGATCCGGGAGATCGTGCATCAGGTGGCGCAATCCTCGCGCATCGCCGGGCAGGCGGTGGAGGACGCCCGCCGCACGGACGCGACGGTGCAGCGTCTCGCAGGCACGGCGGAGCGCATCAGCAGCGTCGTCGCGGCGATCGCCGACATCGCCGCGCAGACCAACCTGCTCGCCCTCAACGCCACGATCGAGGCGGCCCGGGCGGGCGCCGCGGGCCGCGGCTTCGGCGTGGTGGCGGCGGAGGTCAAGGACCTCGCCGGCCAGACCGCGCGGGCAACCGACGAGATCACGGCGCAGATCGGCGAGATCCAGGCCGCGACCCGCGAAGCGGTGCAGGACATCCAGCGGATCGGCGCGGTGATCGGTGAGATGTCGCGTCACGTGACCGGCATCGCGGCGGCGATGGAGGAGCAGGGCGCCGCCACGCAGGAGATCACCCGCAACGTCCAGGAGGCCGCGCGCGGCACCGAACTCGTGACCGCCAACATCGTCGATCTGCGCGACGGGGCCGGCACCACGGGTGAGGCCGCCGGCCAGGTGCTGCATGCGGCGCAGGACCTGTCGCGCCAGTCCGAGGATCTCGCGCGCGAGATCGGGCGCTTCCTCGCCGACGTGAAGGCGGCGTGAGCCGGCGCATGGCCCCGGTGAGACCATCGCCGGGGCCATGCGCGCAAGTCAGACGGGCTTCCGAGGCGTCAGCACGCGGTCCGTGGGGAAATCGTAGATCAGTCCGCTCCCGTTCCAGGCGGGGCTTGCCAGCCGCACGATGTGGGGGGCGAGTTCCTCGGGGGTGCGCAGCGTCTCCGGATCCTCACCCGGCATCGCGGCCCGGCGCATCTCCGTGCGCAAGGGGCCGGGATTGACGAGCATCGCCCGGATCGGCGTCGTCGCGGTCTCGGCCGCGTAGGTGCGCACCAGCGCCTCCAGAGCCGCCTTCGAGACCGCGTAGGGACCCCAATAAGCCCGGCAGCTCGACGCGGCGCCCGAACTCACGAAGATCGCCCGGCCCGCATCCGAGCGTTGCAGCAGCGGATCGAGGGAGCGGATCAGCCGCCAGTTCGCCGTGAGGTTCACGTCCATGACGCTCGCCCACAGCTTGGGATCGACGTGGCCGAGCGGCATCAGCCGTCCGAGCACGCCCGCATTGCCGACCAGAATGTCGAGCTTGCCCCAGCGTTCGTGGATCGCCGCGCCGAGGCGGTCGATGGCGTCGTAGTCGGTCACGTCGAGCGGCACGAGGGTCGCCGCGCCGCCGAATTGCCGGATGGCGTCGTCGAGTTCCTCAAGGGCACCCTGCGTGCGCGCCACCGCGATGACGTGGGCGCCCGCCTCGGCGAGCGCCAGGGCGGCCGCGCGGCCGATGCCGCGCGAGGCGCCCGTCACCACGGCGATGCGGTCGGCGAGGGGCTTGGCCCCCCGCAGGTCTGGCGTGTCGGACATCGGCGCTCAGTCGGCTTCGGCGAGGATCGCCATGCGCCGAGGCGAGGCGACGGCGAGGTCGGTCAGCGGGGTCGGGTAGTCGCCCGTGAAGCAATGGTCGGTGTATTGCGGGCAGGCCGCATCCCGCTCCACTTCGCCCATGGCCCGGTAGAGGCCGCCGATCGACAGGAAGGCGAGGGAATCCGCGCCGATGTAGCGGCGCATGCCTTCGAGATCGTGCGTCGCGGCGAGGAGCTTCTCCTTCTCGGGCGTGTCGATGCCGTAGAAGTCGGGATGGGTGATCGGCGGCGAGGCGATGCGGAAGTGAACTTCGGTGGCGCCGGCCTCGCGCATCATCCGCACGATCTTCACCGAGGTGGTGCCGCGCACGAGGCTGTCGTCCACCAGCACGATGCGCTTGCCCGCGATGGCGGCGCGGTTCGCCGAGTGCTTCATCCGCACGCCGAGTTCGCGCACGGACTGCGTCGGCTGGATGAAGGTGCGCCCGACATAGTGGTTGCGGATGATCCCCATCTCGAAGGGCAGGCCGGTCTCCTGCGCGTAGCCGAGCGCCGCCGGCACGCCGGAATCCGGCACCGGCACCACGATGTCGGCCTTGGCCGGGGCCTCCTTGGCAAGTTCGACGCCGATGCTCTTGCGCACCGCGTAGACGTTCTTGCCGTTCACGACCGAATCCGGCCGGGCGAAGTAGATGTACTCGAAGATGCAGGGCCGCATCGGCGCCTCGGGCGCGAAGCGGATCGAGCGCAGGCCCTCCTCGTCGATCACCACCATCTCGCCGTTCGCGACGTCGCGCACGAAGCGCGCACCGATGATGTCGAGGGCACAGGTCTCGGAGGCGAGGATGTAGCGGCCGTCGAACTCGCCGATGACGAGGGGACGGATGCCGAGCGGATCGCGGGCGCCGATCAGCTTCTTGTTCGTCATCATCACGAGGGCGTAGGCGCCCTCGATCTGGCGCAGGGCGTCCATCACCCGGTCCACGATGCGCACGTGGCGGCTGCGGGCGACGAGGTGGAGGATCGCCTCGGTGTCGGAGGTCGACTGGCAGATGGCGCCGTCGCGCACGAGCTGGCGGCGCAGCAGCAGGCCGTTGGTGAGGTTGCCGTTATGCGCCACCGCGAGGCCGCCGGTCTCCAGCTCGGCGAAGAGCGGCTGCACGTTGCGCAGGATGGTCTCGCCGGTCGTCGAGTAGCGGACGTGGCCGATGGCGGAGTCGCCCTTCAGGCGCTCGATCGTGGCGAGATCCGAGAAGGAATCGCCGACGAGGCCGAGCCGGCGCTCGGAATGGAACACCCGCCCGTCGAAGGAGACGATGCCGGCCGCTTCCTGCCCGCGATGCTGCAGGGCATGCAGGCCGAGCGCCACGATCGCGGCGGCGTCGGGATGGCCGTGGATTCCGAAGACGCCGCACTCCTCGCGGAGCGTGTCGCCATCGAGGTCGAGATCACCGGAATAGTCTGCGCTGCCCGCGGACGCCAACCGGCCCGAACCCGCTCGTGCTGCCATGATGTCAAGATCCTCGCGGCCGGTCCTGCCACGGCCCTGGCTATCCGACCCTGCGCCCCGGCGCGAGGCCGATCAAACACTCGTCCACGACGCATAGGCCGGGCCAGTTTGGAACTGGTCCGGTGTCGCGACTGTCATGTAAGCGAGGAGTGGGGCGGAGCCAAGACGCCGAGAGGCTACCGGCGCGCAGGGGTGGCATCCGTCCGGCGCTGCGGAGTGGTGTCCGCCTCGGCCGGCACGTCGGTGCCCGGATCGCCCTCGGGCTTGGGCTTGCGGAACTGCTTGAGCAGCTCGTCCGGGTTGCCCGGCAGCATCGCCACCAGCTTCTGCCCCGTATTGTCGAGGATGTCCTTCGAGCGCGCCTGCTGGGCCCAGTCCGGCACCTTGCCCTGGACCAGCCACGCGAGGAAGACCCAGCCGATCACGCAGATCAGGAAGCCGCGGGCGGCCCCGAAGGCGAGGCCGAGGCTGCGGTCCACCGCCCCGATGCGGGAATCGAGGATCAGGTCCGAGATCTTCACGGTGATGATCGAGACCACGAGCAGCGTGCCGAGGAAGATCGCCGCGATCGACCCGACCCGGGCGACGGTCTCGCTGGAGACGTGCTGCGCCAGCACCGGCTGGAGCAGCGGGTGGAGTTTCCAGGCGACGGCGGCGGCGGCGACCCAGGCGACGATCGCCAGGACCTCGCGCGTGAAGCCGCGCACCGCGGCCAGCAGGGCCGAGATGACCACCACGCCGAGGACGACCAGATCGAGAACGGAAAACGGCATCGCAGGAACGCACCGGGAGCGGACGGCGTTGGGTTCGGGGTGCGGCTGCCCCGCGCCGCTCCAGACCTATACCTGCCCGGAGCCGATCCGTCACCCGGGCGCTCCCGTGCGCCCGCCACCCTACTCGTCCTCGTCGTAGGCCGGCAGCCGCTCTCGCTTCTGGTTGCGCTTGGCCATGCGGCCCGCCGCGACGCCCGCGACGAGATCGGTGATGTGGCGCAGGGATTCGGCCGGGATCCCCCGTTCCCCGCCCTCGACCCGTCCTTGCGGCATGAGCGCACGGGTGAAGCCGAGCTTCAGCGCCTCCTTGAGGCGCGCCGGCGCCTGGGCGACCGGCCGGATCGCCCCCGAGAGGCCGATCTCGCCGAAATACACCGCGTCCGAGGGCAGGGCGGTGCCCGACAGGGAGGAGACCAGGGCGGCGGCCACCGCGAGATCGGCCGCGGGCTCGGTGATGCGCAGGCCGCCGGCCACGTTGAGATAGACGTCGTGGGTGCCGAGCCGGATGCCCGCATGGGCTTCGAGCACGGCGAGCACCATCGAGAGCCGGTTCGGGTCCCAGCCCACCACCGCGCGCCGCGGCATGCCGAGCGCCGAGGGCGCGACGAGGGCCTGGATCTCCACGAGGAGCGGCCGCGTGCCCTCCATGCCGGCGAAGACCGCGGTGCCGGGCGCGGCGAGGTCGCGCCCCGCGAGGAAGAGCGCGGAGGGGTTGGGCACTTCGGCGAGGCCGCCATCGGTCATCTCGAAGACGCCGATCTCGTCGGTGGGGCCGAAGCGGTTCTTGACCGCGCGCAGGATGCGGAAGTGGTGGCCCTGATCGCCCTCGAAGGAGGCGACGGCGTCGACCATGTGCTCCACCACCCGCGGTCCGGCGATCTGGCCGTCCTTGGTCACGTGGCCGACCAGGATCACGGCGGTGCCGGTGGTCTTGGCGAAGCGGATCAGGCTCTGGGCGGAGCCGCGCACCTGGGTCACCGTGCCGGGCGCCGAATCCACCGTCTCGGTCCACATGGTCTGGATCGAGTCGATGATGGCGAGCGCGGGCGGGCGGCCCTGCGTCAGGGTCGCGACGATGTCCTCGACATTGGTCTCGGCCGCGAGTTCGACCGGCGCCCGGGCGAGGCCGAGCCGCTCGGCCCGCAACCGCACCTGGCCCACCGCCTCCTCGCCCGAGATGTAGGCGACGCGCTCGCCGCGCAGGGCCAGGGCGGCGGAGGCCTGCATCAGCAGGGTGGACTTGCCGATTCCCGGATCGCCGCCGAGCAGGATGACCGAGCCGCGCACGAAGCCGCCACCGGTGACGCGGTCGAGCTCGGCGATGCCGGAGGGCGTGCGCGGCGCGTCCTTCACCTCGCCGGACAGCCCCTCCAGGGGGAAGACCCGGCCCTTCGCCCGGCTCGGCCGCGTCGCCACGGGGCCGGCGGCCGGGCTCGCCGCCCCGGTCTCCTCGACGATCGAGTTCCAGCCGTTGCAGGCCTCGCAGCGCCCGCGCCAGCGGTTGTAGACCGCACCGCAGGATTGGCAGACGAAGGTCTGGTGGGATCGGGCCATGAGGTCCTTCGTGGCGGAGGCCCCGCGGAAAACCGCGATCCCGGGCGGGAGAGGGGAGTCCGCGGCCTACGCGGCGGGGGAGACGTCCTCGATATAGTGACGATCGTAGCGGGATCCGAGGCTGGTCAGGATCTCGTAGCCGATCGTGCCGGCCTGCTTGCCGACCTCGTCGAGATCGAGCCCGTCGCCGATCAGCGTGACCGGCGCCCCGCGCGCCAGCGCCGCGGCGGGGGCCTGCGTCACGTCGAGGATGACGAGGTCCATCGAGACCGTGCCGACGAAGGGGCAACGCACCCCGCCCACCACCGCCTCGGCCCGGCCGGTCCCCGACCGCGGGTAGCCGTCCGCGTAGCCGAGGGAGAGCGTCGCGAGCCGCCGCGGACCGGGGGCGGCCCAGCGCGCGTTGTAGCCGGCCGTCTCGCCCGCCGCGACGTCGCGCAGCTGCAGGATGGCCGCCTCCAGGCGCACCACCGGGCGCATGGGGTTCGGCCGGCCCGGCGTCGGATTGCCGCCATAGAGGGCGTAGCCCGGCCGCACGATCTCGTGCCGCGCGTCCGGACCGAGGAAGATCCCCGCCGAGTTGGCGAGCGAGGCGGGCAGGGCCGGGTAGGCGGCGCGCACCCGGGCGAACTCGGCGACCTGCCGCGCGGTGACGGGATCGCCCGGCACCTCGGCGCTCACGAGATGGCTCATCAGCAGCGTCGGCGCGAAGGCGCCGAGCACCGGATCGCCGGCGAGGTCGAGGGCCTCGGCGGGGGAGAGCCCGAGCCGGTTCATGCCGGTATCGACGTGGAGCGCCGCCGGCAGCCGCTCGCCGGCCGCCCGGCTCATCCCGGCCCATTCGGCGATCTCGTCGCGCGAGCCGAGGACGGGGCGCAGCCCGAGCGCCCGGTAGGCCGGCGCGCTCCCCGGCGGGAAGCCGTTGAGGACGTAGATCGTTGCCTCGGGGAGGGCGGCGCGGGCGCGCTCGGCCTCCAGCAGATGCGCCACGAAGACGGTGCGGCAGCCCGCCCGCCACAGGGCCGGCGCGGCCCGCGCGATGCCGCAGCCATAGGCGTCGGCCTTGATCACCGCCGCGCATTCGGCCCCGGCCGCCTCCGCCGCGAGGCGGCGCCAGTTCGCCGCGAGGGCACCGAGATCGATCGTCAGGCGGGCGCCGTGGGAGAAGGTGGCCGTCATCGCCTCGCAATCCGGATCATGAGACTCGACGGCTCGAGATCGCCGCCGCTCCCCGTAGGTCATACCTGACTCGGCCACCTCGCGCCCCCGTGGCCGGTGCATGCGGGCCTGCTCGCAGGACAGGCCGGCCCGCTCAGTGCTGGTCCGGCAGCCGGTCCCCGTGCGCGAGGTTCGAGAAGCGGGTGATCTCGGCGTCGAATTGCAGCTCGACCGTGCCGGTGGGGCCGTGACGCTGCTTGCCGATGATGACCTCGGCCTTGCCGTAGACCCGGTTCATCTCGGCCTCCCAGTTGAAGAACTCCTCGGTGCCCTCGCGCGGCTTCTTGTTCTTGACGTAGTACTCCTCGCGGAAGACGAACAGCACCACGTCGGCATCCTGCTCGATCGAGCCCGATTCGCGCAGGTCCGAGAGCTGGGGACGCTTGTCGTCGCGGGACTCGACCTGGCGGGAGAGCTGCGAGAGGGCGATGATCGGCACCTCCAGCTCCTTGGCCAGCGCCTTCATGCCGGTGGTGATCTCGGTCATCTCCTGCACGCGGTTGTCGCCCTTCTTGGAGGCGCCCGAGAGGAGCTGCAGGTAGTCCACCACCAGGAGATCGAGGCCGCGCTGGCGCTTGAGGCGCCGGGCCCGGGCGGCGAGCTGCGCGATCGAGATGCCGCCGGTCTGGTCGATGTAGAACGGGATCGTCTGCATGTCCCGGGCGGCGTCGGTGATCTTGTAGAAGTCCTCCGGCCGGATGTCGCCGCGGCGGATCTTGTAGGAGGCCACGCCCGATTGCTCGGCGATGATGCGGGTGGCGAGCTGCTCGGCCGACATTTCGAGGGAGAAGAAGCCGACGATGCCGCCGTTGACGGTCTTCAGCGTGCCGTCCGGCTGCTTCTCGCCCGCATAGGCCTTGGCGATGTTGAAGGCGATGTTGGTGGCGAGCGAGGTCTTGCCCATGCCGGGGCGGCCGGCGAGGATGATCAGGTCCGAGGGCTGGAGACCGCCCATCTTGCCGTCGAGGTCGGAGAGGCCGGTGGCGATGCCCGAGAGCCGCCCCTCGCGCTGGTAGGCCTTGGCCGCCATGTCGACGGCGGCCGTGAGCGCCTCGGAGAATTTCTGGAAGCCGCTGTCGTAGCGGCCGGTCTCGGCGAGTTCGTAGAGGCGCCGCTCGGTCGATTCGATCTGGTCGCGGGGCGAGGTCTCGACCGGCGCCTCGTAGGCGGCGTTGACCAGATCCTCGCCGATGGTGATCAGCCGCCGCCGCAGGGCGAGGTCGTAGATCGTGCGCCCGTAATGCTCGGCGTTGATGACCGTGGTGGCCTCGGCGGCGAGCCGCGCGAGGTACTGGCTCACCGTGAGCCCGCCGAGATCCGCGTCGCCCAGATAGGTCTTGAGGGTGATCGGGCTCGCGAGCTTGCCGGCCTTGATCAGGCTGACCGCCACCTCGAAGATCCGCCGATGCACCTCCTCCATGAAGTGCTCGGCCAGCAGGAAGTCCGAGACCCGGTAATAAGCGTCGTTGTTGACCAGGATCGCGCCGAGCAGGGCCTGCTCCGCGTCGATGTTGTGGGGGGCGACGCGGTATTCCTGCGCCACCGTCTCCAGGTTCGCCGTCAGGGTGCTGGGAATGGCCATCCGGCGGGACTCCGTGTGTGGCGCCGCGAATCGGCGCGCTGTCCTTCAGAGATCCGGCGACGATGGCACCGGCAGGGTTGACCGAAGCTTGACGGGCGTGCGGCGCCTCGGAGCGCCCCGCCATCCCGCCCCGACGAACGCGAACGGGGCCCGGCGCTCGCGCACCGGACCCCGCTATGCTGGAACGAAAGCGGAACAAGTCAAGCCCGCAAGCCGGCTTGTCCCCGATCTCCCGGGTTGTCCCCCGGGGTGAGGCCCCGGGGCAACGGTTCTCAGCGGTCGTCGGCCTCGGGGCCGGCCTCGGCCAGGGCGGCGCCGACCTCCAGGCCGAGCTCCTCCAGGTCGAGTTCCTCGCGGACCACGGTCGACTCGCCGCGGGCCTGGCGCTCGGCCTCCTCGGGGCTGCGGGCGACGTTGACGGTCACCGTCACCTCGACCTCGGGGTGCAGCACCACCGGGACGGTGTGGAGGCCGAGCGTCTTGATCGGCTGGTTGAGGCTGAACTGCTCGCGCGAGACGGTGAAGCCGTTCTGCGTCAGCACCTCGGCGAGGTCGCGCGTCGAGACCGAGCCGTAGAGCACGCCGGTCTCGCCCGACTGCCGGATCAGCACGAAGCTCTGGCCGCCGAGCTTGTCGGCCACGGCCTGCGCCTCGGTGCGGCGCTCGAGGTTGCGGGCCTCGAGCTGGGCGCGCTGGTCCTCGAAGCGCTTCTTGTTCGCCTCGGTGGCGCGCAGGGCCTTGCCGCGGGCGAGCAGGTAGTTGCGGGCGAAGCCCGGGCGGACCTTCACGGTCTCGCCCATCTGGCCGAGCTTGGCCACGCGCTCGAGCAGGATCACTTCCATCGTCGTCACTCCTTGTTGATGATGGGAGACAGGGGAGCGTGCCCATGAGGGCACGCCGTGAGGTCAGGCGGTCGGCGCCTCCGCCGGGGCGCGGCGCCGGCCGAGCAGCGTGTCGGCGAGCCCGAACAAGGTCAGGGCCGTCAGCGCGATGCCCTGGGTGAGCAGGAGCAGCACGTAGAGGCCGATCAGCAGCGGGGTGCGGCCGGGGCGGCCGCGGCTGCGGTCGTGGATGGCGGCGAGGCCCTGGAGGGCGAAGGCCGCGCAGAGCGCCCCGACGAGGCCGACCCCGAAGGTGCCGGGAAAGCCGGGCGCGAGAGCGAGCACCACGGCGCCCGCGAGCCCCCACAGCAGCCGCCGCGGCATCTGCGTGGCGGGGAGGTCCGGCCACGGCCGCGGCAGGCGGCCGGAGAGGTGCACGATGCGCGCGGCCGCCCAGAGATAGAACACGAGGAGCAGCGTGAAGGTCACGCCCATCACCGCCGGCGCAAGGCGCGCGAGGCGGTCGGCGACCCGCACCACGTCCTCCTCCGGCAGGGCGCCGCCGGGCTGCACGCTCTGCATCTCGATCTGCATCACCGCGCGGGCGATGCGGCGGATGCGGTCCTCGTAGGCCGCGTGATCGCCGGAGGTGAGCAGCACGACGAGGATGAGGGCGACCGCCGCCGTCACCGCGGTCCAGGCGAGGAGCCGGCCCAGCGGATACCATTCGAGGGCGCCCGGCTGGCCGCCCGCGGCCGGACGGCCGAGCAGGGCGAGATAGGCGAGCCACCACGCGGGCAGGGCGGTGGAGACCAGGAAGGCGAGGCCGCGCAGGGGCGAGGCGGCGAGCATCAGGGCGAGCGTGCCGGTCGCGGCGGCGACGAGGCCCGTCCGATGGCTCCAGCCGAGCGCCACGATGACGATCGGGACCGGCGCCAGCAGGTAGAGGAGGAGCGCGAGCGGCGTCGCCGTGACGATCACTCCGATGAGGAGCGCCGAGGCGAGGCCGGCGACCACGCCGATGCCGAGAGAGGAAGCCATCGATCCATCCGCTGTCCCGCTGCCAGGATGGCAGGGTTAGGGGCCTGATGCCCCAACGACCCCGGCGGCCTCGTGACCGCCGGGTTCAGGAGTTGCGATCCAGGTTAGCGGATCACGTAGGGGAGGAAGCCGAGGAAGCGGGCGCGCTTGATCGCCTGGGCGAGCTCGCGCTGCTTCTTGGCCGACACCGCCGTGATGCGGGAGGGAACGATCTTGCCGCGCTCCGAGACGTAGCGGGAGAGCAGCTTCACGTCCTTGTAGTCGATCTTCGGGGCGTTCGGGCCCGAGAACGGGCAGGTCTTGCGCCGACGGAAGAACGGACGGCGGCCACCGCCACCAGCACCGAATGCCATGATCAGTTCTCCTCGTTCCGGTCGCCGCCAGCACCGCCGCCGCCGCTGAAGCCGTCATCGTCACGGCGCCGGCCGCGCTCGCGGTCCTTGCGCTCGTCGCGGTCACGCTTCTGCATCATCGCGGAGGGCTCGGTCTCCAGCGCCTCGACCCGGATGGTGATGAAGCGCAGGATGTCCTCCGAGATCCGCATCTGCCGCTCCATCTCGGCCAGGGCCGCCGGGGGAGCGTCGATGTTGAGGAGGGTGAAGTGGGCCTTGCGGTTCTTCTTGATGCGGTAGGCGAGGGACTTCACGCCCCACATCTCGGTCTTCTCGACCTTGCCGCCGTTCGACTCGATGACGCCCTTGTAGGTCTCGATCATCGTTTCGACTTGCTGCGAGGTCACGTCCTGGCGCGCCAGGAACACGTGCTCGTAGAGAGCCATGGTGGGCCTTTCGTCGGAGTGGAGCCGTCGTGCCGGAGGAATCTCTGGCGGTCGGGCCGGTTCTCTGTCGCGTCGCACGGCGCCAAGCCCTTCGAGCCTGCAAAGGCCCGAGCGGTTGTTCGAAGGCGGAGACACGGGACGCCGGGGCGTTGCGGCCCCCCATGCCGACGAGCGGCACCGTCCGTTCAGCCCCCGGCCGGAGCGAACGCGAGGCGCGCCCTATAGCAGGTTTTCGGCGCGGAGCAAGCGGTCGGAGCCGTCCTGATCTCAGCTTTCGCCGGCGGGCCGCGCCGAATCCAGGGCCAGCTGCACCAGCATCAGCTCGGGATCGGACGGGTCGGTGCGCACCGTGAAGCCGAGCTTGCGGCACATGGCGAGCATCGTGCTGTTCTCGCGCAGCACCTGTCCCTCCACGTGGCGGATGCCTTCGGTCCGCGCCCAGTCGATCATCAGGCCCATCAGCAGCCAGCCGAGCCCGATGCCCTTGAGGTCCGAGCGGATCAGGATCGCGTATTCGCCGGTCTCGTGGTTGGCATCCGCGTGGAGACGGACCGCGCCCAGCATCGCACCGGTCTCCTCGTCGATGGCCACGAAGGCGATGGCGCGAGCGTAATCGAGCTGGGTGAGCCGGGCGAGGAAGGCGTGGCTGAAGTCGCGCACCGGCGCGAAGAAGCGCAGGCGCAGGTCCGTCTCGCTCACGTGCCGGAAGAACTCCTCGAACAGGCTCTCGTCCTCCGGCCGCACCGGGCGGATGAAGACGCGCATGGTGTCGAGGGCGATCCGGCGTTCCCACTCGGTCGGGTAGGGCCGCACCGCGAAGCGGGCATGGCTCGGGCCGCGCCCCGCGTCCCGGCGCGGGGCGGCCTGCGGCGGCGCCACCGCCACCCGGGCATCCACCGCGATCACGCCGGTCTCGTCGGCGAGCAGCGGGTTGATGTCGAGTTCGCGCACCTCCGGCAGGTCGGCGGCGAGCTGGGCGATCTTCACGAGGACGAGGGCGATGGCCCGCTCGTCCGCCGCCGCGACGTCGCGATAGGCCTTGAGCCGGCGCGAGACGCGGGTGCGGCCGATCAGCTCGGCGGCGAGCCGCAGGTCGAGGGGCGGCAGGGCGAGCGCCCGGTCGTCGATCACCTCGACCGCGGTGCCGCCGCGCCCGAACACCACCACGGGGCCGAAGACCGGATCGTCGGTGAGCCCCGCGATCAGCTCGCGGGCCTTGCGGCGGCGCAGCATCGGCTGGACCACGAAGCCGGCGAGGGCCGCGTCCGGACGGTCGCGGGCCGCGCGGGCCAGGATCTCGGCCGCGGCCTCGCGCACGGCGGCCTCGCTCGTGAGGTCGAGATGCACCCCGCCGACATCCGACTTGTGCACGATGGCGGGCGAGACGACCTTCAGCGCCACCGTCCCGCCCGCGGCGATGATCGGCCAAGCGGCCTCGGCGGCCGCGTCGGCATCCTCCGCGAAATGCACCGGCAGCGTCGGGATCGCGTAGGCGGCGAACAGCCCGGCCACCTCGCGGGGATCGAGCCAGCTGCGCCCCGCCGCGACGGCCGCCCCGACGATCGCCCGCGCCGCCGCCACGTCCGGGGAGAAGTCCTGCGGCAGCGAATCGGGCGTCTTCATCAGGTCGTCCTGCGCCTCGCGGTAGCGCACGAGGTGCATGAAGCCTTCGACGGCCTCCGCGTCGGTGGCGAAGCGGGGGATGCCGGCCTCGCCGAGCGCCACCGTGGCCGCGGCGCCATCCCCGACCGAGACCGCGAAGACGGGTTTCGCCCGGAAGCTCGTCTTGCGCCCGCGGCGCACCGCCTCCGCCACCGCGCCGGCCACCGCCTGACCGGTCGAGAGGGCGGTCGGCACGTTGATGACGAGCACGGCGTCGTTCTCGCGGTCGGCGAGGAGCGCATCGAGGGCGGCCGCGTAACGCGCGCCACCCGCATCGGCGCCGAGATCGAGGGGGTTGTTCCAGGTCCCGGGTTCGAGTCCGGTGGCGGGCAGGGTCGCGTCCAGCCGCTCGCGCGTCTCGGCGGAGAGCGCGGCGAGCGTGCCGCCGAGATCCATCAGCCGGTCCACCGCGAGGGCCCCGAGGCCCCGGCCGTTCGCCGCGATGGCGAGGCGCTTGCCGGGAAAGGGGCGCTGGCGTCCGAGGGTCTCGACCGCCGAGAACATCTCGTGCAGGGCGTTGACCCGCAGCAGGCCGGCGCGCCGGAAGGCGGCGTCGTAGACCGCATCGGGCTTGGCCAGGGTGCCGCTGTGGGTGGCCGCCCGCCCGTTCCCGGGCCAGGTCTCGGAACGTCCCGAGCGCAGGACCACCACGGGCTTGGCGCGCGCGGCGGCCCGCGCCGCCGACATGAATTTCGGCGCGTCGTGCAGGGTCTCCAGATGGAGCAGGATCGCCCGGGTGCCGCGATCGGCGGCGAAATGGTCGAGGCAATCCGCGACGTCGACGTCCAGGGCGAGCCCGAGGGAGACGACGGCCGAGAAGCCGTAGCCGCGTCCGCCCGCCCATTCGGCGATGCCCGCCGCGACCGTGCGCGACTGGGCGATGAGCGCGAGATCGCCCTTGGGCGGCAGATGGGCGAGGAGGCTGGCATTGAGCTTCGCGCCCGGGATGGCGAGGCCCATGCATTCGGGCCCGAGCAGGCGCAGCCCGTATTGCCGCGCCGAGCGCCGCGCGGCCTCGGCGGCGGATCCCTCGCCGGCACCGAGGCGCGCCGAGACGATGACGCCGCCGCCGCATCCGCGCGCGCCCGCCGCCGCGACCACCTCCGGCACCGTCTCGGCGGGGGAGACCATCACCACGAGGTCGGCGGGCTCCGGCAGGTCCGACACGGTCGCAATGCAGGGCAGGCCGTCGATCTCGGCATGCTGCGGGTTCACCGGCCAGATCGGCCCCGGGAAGCCCGCCTCGCGCAGGTTGCGCAGGATCGCCGCGCCGAAGGAGCCCGGCCGCGGGCTCGCGCCGACGAGCGCGACCGAGCGCGGGGCGAGGATCCGCTCGAAGCGATAGGTGCTCATCGGGACTGCTCCCCGGGGCGGCCCGCCCGGAGCCGCCCGGCCCCGGATGCCCCTGCCGGGCGATCGCTCGCGCCCATCCGCTCCTCCTCAAGCCCGTCCGTCATCAACCCCGCCGATCATACGGGATTCCGCGGCCCGGCGTTCCGCCGCGGCCCCGCGACTCTCCCGCGACTCTCTTGTGTTGCCGGGCGATCTGCGCCACCTGTCCGCCGCGCTCCGTCCGAGACGGACACGACACGAGGCGCAAGGATCGTCCGATGCAGACCTTTTCCCTCCTCTGGCGCACGGCCGCCCTCGCGCTCGGCCTCGCCCTCCCGGCCGCGGCGCAGACCGGCGCGGCCCCCGCGCAGGCTCCCGACGCGGTGGTCGCCCGCGTGAACGGCGCCCCCGTAACGGCCGGCGACCTCGCGGTGGCGGCCGACGATCCGGCCCTCTCCCTGCCCGGCGTGAGCGACGAGCAGAAGAAGGGCCTCCTCGTCGACTACATGGTGGACCTCAAGCTCGGCGCCCAGGCGGCCGAGAAGGCCAAGATCGGCGAGAACCCGGACTTCACCCGCAAGCTCGCCTATTTCCGCGACAAGCTGCTCCTCGACGAGTACCTGGAGCGCGAGGCCAAGAAGGCGGTGACGCCCGAGGCCGCCCGCAGCCTCTACGACGAGACCGTCAAGACGCTGAAGCCCGAGGAGGAGGTGCATGCGCGCCACATCCTCGTGGAGAGCGAGGCCGAGGCGAAGAAGATCGCCGGCCGCATCAAGGGCGGCGAGGATTTCGCGAAGATCGCCGCGGAGACCTCGAAGGATCCCGGCTCGAAGGCCGAGGGCGGCGATCTCGGCTGGTTCACCAAGGAGCGCATGGTCCCGGCCTTCGCCGAGGCGGCCTTCAAGCTCGATGCCGGCAAGGTCTCGGACCCGGTGAAGACCCAGTTCGGCTGGCACGTCATCAAGGTCGAGGAGAAGCGCACCAAGCCGGTGCCGGGCTTCGACGAGATGAAGGAGCAGATCGACACCTATCTCACCCGCAAGACGCAGCAGGACATCATCACCAAGCTGCGCGAGCAGGCGAAGATCGAGAAGACCGCCGCGGCTCCGAAGGCCGAGGAGCCGAAGAAGGACGACGCGAAGAAGTAGGCTGCCGCGGCCCGGCCGCTCAGCAGGTTGCGCAACAAGGGTCGGGTTTTGCGACGAAACCCGCGCTACATCGGGAACCTGAGCGGACGAAGCGGTGGCACGACGACGCGCGTCTGCTGAGAGCGGCCGGGCTCACCAATGGTGCAGCACCACGGCCTCGGCGAGGCAGGCGGGCTTGTCCTGCCCGTCGAGCTCCACGCTGACCCCGTAGGTGACGCGCAGGCCCCGCGGCGGCACCGGGCTCGCCGCGGCGAGCCGCACCCGCCCGCGCAGGCGTGCGCCGGACAGGACGGGCGCCGGGAAGCGGACCCGGTCGAGCCCGTAATTCAGGCTGAGCCGCAATCCCTCCAGCCGGCGCACGTCCGCGATGAAGCGCGGCACCAGCGACAGCGTCAGGTAGCCGTGCGCCACGGTGGTGCCGTAGGGCGATTCGCGCGCCGCCCGCTCCGGGTCGACATGGATCCACTGGTGATCCCCCGTCGCCTCCGCGAAGCGGTCGATCATCGCCTGATCGACGGTGATCCACTCGCCGACGCCGATCTCCTCGCCGAGCGCCGCCATCAGGGCCTCGGGCCGGTCGAATATCCGCATGCTGTCCTCCCGCGCCGAGCCTACGGGGTTCCGGCCACGCTGGCGATGTGTGCGGCGCGGGGGATGATACTCCCAGAGAGTGTTCTACTTTCCATTCGGGCCCTGGGCGCGTCGTCCGGGGCCGCGGCTTCGTCGCGGGCCGGCACCGAGCCGCCGGACCGCTCGCCAGGGGAGTACGTGCGTTGGGACAGAGGACTCTGCGGGTCGCCATCGTGGGCGTCGGGAATTGTGCCTCGTCCTTCGTCCAGGGCCTGAGCTTCTACCGATCCGCCGATCCCGGCGAGGTGGTGCCGGGCCTGATGAACGTGGTGCTCGGCGGCTACCACGTGGCCGATGTCAGCGTGGTCGCGGCCTTCGACGTCGCCGCCTCGAAGGTCGGGCGCGACCTCGCCGAGGCGATCGGCGCCGCGCCCAACAACACCACGCGCTTCGCCGAGCTGGCGCCGACCGGGGTCACGGTCGCCCGCGGGCCGACCCTGGACGGCCTCGGCCGCTACCTGCAGGACGTGGTTCCGGAATCGCCCGAGCCCCCCGTCGACGTGGCGGCGGCCCTGGAGCGGGCCGGAGCGGAGGTGCTGGTCTCCTACCTGCCGGTGGGCTCGCAGGCCGCCACCGAGCATTACGCGGAAGCCGCCCTGAAGGCGGGCTGCGCCTTCGTGAACTGCATCCCGGTCTTCATCGCCTCCAACCCGGAATGGCGGGAGCGGTTCGCGGCGCGGGGCCTGCCGCTCATCGGCGACGACATCAAGAGCCAGGTCGGCGCCACCATCGTCCACCGGGCGCTCGCCAACCTGTTCCGCGAGCGCGGCGTCCGGCTCGACCGCACCTACCAGCTGAACTTCGGCGGCAATTCCGATTTCCGCAACATGCTCGAACGCGAGCGCCTCGAATCGAAGAAGATCTCGAAGACCCAGGCCGTCACGAGCCAGCTCGATGCGCCGCTCGCCCCCGGCGACATCCATGTCGGCCCGAGCGACTACGTGCCCTGGCTGACCGACCGGAAATGGGCGCATATCCGCCTCGAAGGCACGGCGTTCGGGGGCGTGCCGCTCAACCTCGAACTCAAGCTCGAGGTCTGGGACTCGCCGAATTCCGCCGGCGTCGTCATCGACGCGGTGCGCTGCGCGGGGCTCGCCCGCGACCGCGGCCTCGGCGGCGCCCTCGTCGGCCCGTCGAGCTGGTTCATGAAGTCGCCGCCGCGGCAATTCACCGATGAGGAGGCCCGCCTGCGCACCCTGCGCTTCGTCGCCGGAGAAACCGAGCCCGACTGAGAAACACCGCGGAGACGCGCAATCGCCCCAGGTCGTGGCAAGTACATTCATGTCCGTCGACTTGCCAACCGACCGCCCCCGCGTATGCTGGCAGGCGTGATCAAGCGGCTGAACTGGCCCTCACATCGGCGGCGCCGCTGACCCGCCGCGCCATGCCGATGACGGCTGCCCACGCCGCGATCGAGTGGGGAGGCCATCATGATCATGCGCAGATGCGCGGCTGAGGCGATCGGCACGTTCTGGCTCACCTTCGGCGGCTGCGGCAGCGCGGTGATCGCCGCCGGCTTCCCGGAAGTCGGGATCGGGCTCCTCGGCGTCGCCTTCGCCTTCGGGCTCACCGTCGTCACCATGGCCTATGCCATCGGCCACATCTCCGGCTGCCACCTCAACCCCGCCGTCACGGTCGGGCTCGCCGCAGGCGGGCGCTTCCCGACCCGGGACATCGGGCCCTACGTCGCCGCCCAGCTCATCGGCGCCGTCCTCGCCGCGGCCCTGCTCTACGCCATCGCCAGCGGCGCGCCGGGCTTCGACCTCGCCAAGGGCTTCGCCGCCAACGGCTACGGCGAGCACTCGCCCGGCCGCTACGGCCTCCTCGCCTGCCTCCTGGCCGAGGGGGTGCTGACCATGATGTTCCTGTTCATCATCATGGGGGCGACGCACGGCAAGGCGCCGGTGGGCTTCGCGCCGCTGGCCATCGGGCTCGGGCTCACGCTGATCCACCTCGTGGGCATCCCGATCACCAACCTCTCGGTCAACCCCGCCCGCAGCACCGGCCCGGCGCTGTTCGTCGGCGGCTGGGCCATCGCCCAGCTCTGGCTGTTCTGGCTGGCGCCCCTCGTCGGCGGCATGATCGGCGGCGTCCTCTACCGCTGGCTCTCCGAGGAGCCCGCCGCCCAGGTCACCGGGATACCCGCGAAGGCCCCGGCGGCCTGAGCCTCACGCGAGGCGCCAGTCGATCGGCGGGAGGCCGCGCTCTGCCAGCCAGACATTCGCTCGACCGAAGGGCCGGCTGCCGCGGAAATCCGCCCGCCGGTTGAGGGGCGAGGGATGGCCCGCCTCCAGCACGAGGTGCTTGGTGCGGTCGATCAGGGCCGCCCGCTGGCGGGCGGGCGCCCCCCAGAGCAGGAAGGCGACGGCCGGCTGCTCCGCCGAGACCGCCGCCACCGCCTGATCGGTGAGGGCCGACCAGCCGAGCTTGAGATGCGCGCCGGCCTTGCCGGCCTCCACCGTGAGGGCGGCGTTGAGGAGCAGCACACCCTGCCGCGCCCAGGCCGAAAGGTCGCCGGAGGCCGGCAGGGGACTTCCCGTCTCCTCGGCCATCTCGGCGAGGATGACCTTGAGCGAAGCCGGCAGCCGCCGCCCGCCCCGGTACGAGAAGGCGAGCCCGTGCGCGTCGCCGGGCGTGGGATAGGGATCCTGTCCGAGGATCACCGCGCGCACCCGATCGAGGGGCGTCAGGGTCAGGGCGGCGAAGATCGATTCGGGCGGCGGCAGCACCGTCGCCCCGGTCTCCCGGCGGGCATCGACCGCGGCGGCGACCCGCTCGGCGCTGCCGTCCCGGAAGAAGGGCAGGGCGAGCCAGGGCGATCCGCTGGCTTGGAAGCGGGAGAGCGCCCCCGCGACGGTGTCGGTCTGAGGCATGCGGCGAAGCGTCAGCGGATCCGGATGCGGCCGGTCTCGATGGTGAGCGGCGCGGACTTGCGGATGTAGGTCATCACCGCGTTCGCGACGAGCGTCCCGTCCGTCGCCCCGATCAGGGTGCGGCCCTCGGCGAGCATCCCGTAGCCGTTGCCGCCACCCAGCATGAAGTTGTTCGCGGCGACCCGGTAGCGGCGCTCCGGATCGAGAGGCTCGCCGCCGACCCGGACCTCGCCGACCCGCCGACCCGCCGGATCGGCCGCCGTCACGGCGACGCTGAGGCCCGAGACCTGCGGGAAGCGCCCCGCCGTCCGCCCGACTTCGAGGAAGCCGTTCTCCAGGGCGGCGCGGAGCTGCGCCCCGGTGATCTCGACGAGGACGAGGGTGTTGCCGAAGGGCAGTTCGGTCAGCACGTCGCGCCGGGTGAGCACGCTGCCGGCCGGATAGAGCCGGTTGCCGCGGATCCCGCCGCCATTGGCGATCGCGACCTCGGCGCCGGCGGCATCGCGCAAAGCATCCGCCACGAGGTCGCCGAACGCCGTCTCCGCGGCGCGCACCGCGCTGATGCGGGTATCGAGGTCGGTGTCGGTCCGGCCGAGGGGCACGTCGAGTTCCCGCGACAGCTCGGCTTCGAGACGGTCCACCGCCGCCTGCACCGCCGGATCGGGCTCGATCTCGCTCGAATCATGGACCCGGAAGCGCGGCGTCCAGACGATCCGGCGCTCCTTGCCCTGGCCGAGCATCTCCAGCCGGATGTCGATCGCCGTGACGTAGTAGGCCTCCTCGCTCGATTCGACGAAGACGGTGCGGCCGTCGTAGCGCAGGGCGAGGTCGTGGTCGTGGCCGGACAGCACCACATCGGCGAGGCGGCTCGCCACCAGGGCCTCGTCGGTCGGCCGGTCGGTATGCGTCACCGCCACGACGAAGGCGGCGCCCGCCGCGCGCAAGCGCCCCGCCTCCCGGCGCAGGGTGTCGAGGGCCGGGCCGAAGCGCCAGTCGCCGGATTGGGATTTCGTCGGCGTCTCGGGCAGCGCGATCCCGACGACGCCGACCTTCACCGGGCCGAGATCGAGCAGGGTCGAATCCTTCACCCCCGGTATCGGCGAACCGTCCGCCTGCCGCAGATTCGCGGCGAAGCACGGAAAGGTCGCCTCGGCCATCCGCTCGCGGAACACCGCCTGGCCGAAATCGAACTCGTGGTTGCCGGGCACGAAGACGTCCGGCTGGATCATGTTGGTGAGTTCGACGATGTGCCGGCCCTTGTCGATGCCCGACATCAGCGAGGGCGAGAGCGTGTCGCCCGCGTGGCAGACGAGGACCGGGACGCCGCGGGCCCGCTCCTTGCGCACGATCGCGGCCAGCTTCGGGAAGCCGCCGCGGCCGTCGAGCGCGCCCATCCGGTAGATGTCGTTGACGAGGACCAGGGTGAAATCCGTGTCGGGGCCGAGCGCCTGCGCCGCGCCGGGCGCGAGCGCAGCGGTCAGCCCGGCTCCGAGGCCGAAGCCGAAGGTCGCGCGGCGGGTGGGATGGGGCATCGCAGCAGGGCTCGCGGGGTTTTCGAAGCGGGCCTCTTCTGTGGCCGAGCTTGTTGACCGAGGGAAGACGTCCCGGGCAAGACATGCTGAGGACGACATGACGGGGAAGACATGCCGCGGACGCCATCCCGTCAGGGCGCCTCGGGCAGGCCGACGAAGCGGCGGTCGGTGTCGAAGAGCCGCGCCGTGTCCCGGGCGGTGCGCATGAAGCGCTCCCCCTGCGGCGTGAGCCGGTAGCCGCCCTCCCGGCGCACGAGGTTGCCGGAGGCGACCTGCTCGTCGAGCCGGCGCTGGATCTGCGCCCAGTCGCCCACATAGGTGCGCACGAAGGCGTCGCGCAGAGCCGGCTCGTCGAGGGGGCCGGGCGCCGCCGCGAAGCGGCTGAGGACGAAGACCGAGATCGACCGATCGACGGTGACGGGCCCGAGGGTGAAGGCGGCGAGCAGCAGCGCCACCGCCGTGACGCTCGCCCCGACCGTCTCGCGCGGCGTGAGGCCGAGGCGCGGGACGCGTGCGAGCCCCGCCAACCCCGCGACGAGCAGCCCGAAGGTCAGGGCGAGGGCGGCGATGCCGCGGTAGAACAGGATCGGGATCCCGGCGAACAGGCCCGCGCGGATGATGGCGAGGAACAGGGCCGTCCCGAGGCCGAGAGCGAGGCCGTAGACGAGGGCGGCGGCGAGGACGCCGCGGAGCAGACGGGACATCAGCGGGCCGCCTCCGGGCCGGGCACGGCGAAGACCATCACGCCGGGATTGGCATAGACCGGCCGGATCGTTCGCGGCCACGCCGCGGGCGCGGCGAAGACCGGATCCCGACCGGTGATCACGAGGATCCCGATCCTTTCCGCCGCCGACACCGCCATGGCCTCTCCCGCCGGGAGTTCCGTGTCGGCGAAGACGGGGATCAGCCGGGCGATGCGGGCGCGGATCGCCGGTTCGGACCCGCCGAACAGCAGGGCGTTGGCGTGATCCGCCACGGCGCTGGGGAAGTGGCCGTAGAGGCCGTAGCCGAGGGCCCGGTCGAAGTCCTGCCGCGGGTGTTCCTGCACGACGGTGCCGCGGGGGAGGTGGGCGGCGAGCCAGGACCACGCCTCGCGCTCGAACGGCAGCAGGGCGACATCCTGTCCGGTCATGGTGGCGTTGCGGCGGAACTGCACCATCCCCAAAACCTCGCCGACGAGACTGATCGCGAGGCAGGCGACGAAGGCGTCGCGCGCCCGCGGCGGGATGACGAGGGCTCGGAGGCCGGGCTGCAGCAGGCCCCGCTGGATCGCCGCGAGCGTCCAGAGCAGCAGGGCGAGCTGAGGAAACAGCATCACGCGCGTCCCGAGGTCGTTGAACAGCACCGCCGACTTGACGAAGGATCCGACGAGGAGCGCCGCCCCCGCGCAGAGGGCGAGCAGGACCGACAGCTCGCCCGTGAAGCCGCGCCGCCCCTCCAGCCGCCAGAACAGGGCGGCGCCGACCGCGAAGGCGCCGAATTCCAGGCCGTAGCTCAGCGGCAGGGCCAGGAGGTCGACGAGCCCCTGCGCGGGACCGTCGTCGGGCACGAGGCTGTCGAGAAGCGGGAAGCGACGGATCTCGACGGCGAGCGGCGCGGGGCCGCCCCCGAGGACGCGTCCGCGGACGATCGTGGCGAGCCAGGATCCGGCGAGGGCGAGGGCGAGGAGCCCGGCCGCTGCCGTACGGGCGAGGCTCGCCCCGTGCCGCAGCAGGACGAGGCGTCCGAGCCAGAGCAGCAGGCCGGCGCCGAGACCCAACGCCACGTAGATCGAGAGGCCGGCGAGCGACGCGAAGGCGAGGCCGGCGAGGACGACCCGGCGCAGGCTCCGGCCGAGGCGGGGCGGCGCCTCGTGCTCGGCCGCGAGCGCCATGAGCCCGACGAGGGCGGCGGCGAGGGCCGCGACGTGATGGGGCACCCAGAGGGCGCTGGTGAGCCACGCATCGACCGGCGTGTTCCACTGCTCGAACCCGGCGAGTCCGGCGCCCGCCCGGGGAAGGAGGCCGAGGGCGGCGATGCCGATGAGGTCGAGCCCGGTCGTCAGCAGGAGCAGCACCAGCCACGGTTCGGCGCGGGGCGCATCGGGATCGGGCGGGGCGAGCCGCGCCTGGGCGTAGACGAGGCGTGCGAGGGCGAAGAGCAGCGGTCCGGTCCAGATGGCGAGGCCGAAGGAGGCCTCGCGGCCGGAGATCAGCCCGAAACCCGCCCGCTCGATCACGGCGGTGAGCGTGTAGAAGAAATAGTAGTAGCTCGCGGGCTCGCCCGGCGCGAGGAAGGCCGGGTTGTAAGGGGGCGTTCCGGCCTCGGCGATCGCCCAGGTGGCCGCCGCGTGCTTGACGTAGTCGAGCGCCATCAGGCTCTGGACCGCGCCGCCCGGGACGGGCCAGTCCACCAGCATCGCGACGACGAACAGCGCGTGGAGCGCGACGGCGAGGGCGGTGAGCGCCAGGACGCGTGGCGGGGTCCGCTCCGGCGCCCGGCGCGCGAGGATCAGGATACCGGGAGCCGCCAGCGCCAGGGCGAGCCCGAGCATCGGCCCCGAGCCGAACCGGCCGGCGAGATCGAGCAGCACCGGCAGGCCGGCGACGCTGCACAGGGCGGCGACCGCCATTCGATCGAGGCGGGTGCGCGCCTGCGCCCAGCCGGGCGCGTCGAGGCCCTGCGCGAAGACCGCTCCCGGCGCCAGCAGCAGGGGAAGGCAGAGCGCCGCCGCGAGCAGCGTGCCGGGACCATCGTAGGGCAGGCTGGGAATCATGGTGCGCGCGCCGCGTCCGGTACCGCGAAGACCATCACGCCGGGATTGGCGTGGAGCGGCGCGAGCGTGCGGGGCCACGCGCCCGGAGCCGCGAAGACCGGATCGCGGGCGGTCACGACGAGGATCTCGATCCCCTCGGCCGCGGCGCGCCGCAGGGCCTCGCCGGAGGACAGCCGCGCATCCTCGAAGATCGGCGTCAGGCGAGCGATGCGGGCGTTCACCTCCGCATCCGTTCCGCCGAACAGGAGGCCGTTGAAGGGATCGGAGATGGCAGTCGGGAACTGTCCGTAGAGGCCGTAGCCGTAGGCGCGGCCGAGCGGCGGGTTCGGGAATTCCTGCACCACGGTCCCGGGCGGCCTTCGCGCCGCGAGCCAGGCCCAGGCCTCGCGCTCCTGCGGCAGCAGGGCGACGTCGCGCGCCTCCATCTCCGAGTTCCAGCGATACCGCGTGAACCCGTAGACCTCCCCGAGGAGGCTGACGGCGATGCAGCCGAGGAACAGGATCCGCGTGCGCGGCGTCCCCAGGCCGGGCGGGACCGGCCCGCGCACGAGCCCGCGTTGCACGGCCGCGAGCGTCCAGACCAGGGCCGCGAGCTGCGCGAGCAGCAGCACCCGCACCCCGAGGTCGTTGAACAGGATGCGCGACCGCAGGAAGGAGCCGACCAGCAGCGAGGCGACGGTGCCGAGCACCAGGAGGACGGACAGCTCGCCCGTGAGGCCGCGCCGCCGCTCCAGCCGCCAGAAGGCGAGGGCGCCCACCAGGAACGGGCCGAATTCCAGGGCGTAGTTCAGCGGCAGGGCCAGCAGGTTGACCGCCATCTGGAGCAGGCTGCCCTCCGGCATGACGGTGTCGGGGATGGTGAACCGCCGCACCTCAAGGGCGAGCGGCGCGCGACCGCCGCCGAGAACCCGCCCCTGCACGATGGTCGCGAGCCACGACCCGGCGAGCAGCAGGGCGAGGAGGCCGGATGCGAGCGCGCGGCCGAGGCTCGCCCCGTGCCGCAGCAGGACGAGGCGTCCGAGCCAGAGCAGCAGCGTCGCCGCGACGCCCATGGCGAGATAGATCGACAGGCCTGCCAGGGACGCGAAGGCGAGCCCCGCCAGGATCACGCGCCGCAGGCCGCGAGCGGCCGGCGCCTCGTGCTCGGCCGCGAGCGCCATCAGGCCGACCATCGCCGCGATGAGCGCCGCCACGTGGTGGGGCACCCAGAGCGCGCTGGTGAGCCAGGCGGACACCTCCGTGTTCCACTGCTCGAAATTGGCGAGCCAATTGCCGCCCGACAGGAGCGCGATCAGCCCGACGCCGAGGAGATCGAGCCCGGTCGCGAGGAGCAGGGCGAGGAGCCATGGTTCGGCGCGCGGAATACCAGGGCCCTCGCGCCCCAGCCGCGCCTGCGCGTAGACCACGCGGGCGAGGGCGAAGAGCAGCGGTCCGGTCCAGATGGCGAGGCCGAAGGAGGCCTCGCGGCCGGAGATCAGCCCGAAACCCGCCCGCTCGATCACGGCGGTGAGCGTGTAGAAGAAGTAGTAGTAGACGGCCGTGCGCCCCGGCTCGAACAGGGTCGGGTTGGCCGGCGGCGTGCCGGTCTGGGTGATGATCCAGGTCGCCGTCGCGTGCTTGACGTAATCGTCCATCGGCAGGCTGCGCACCGCACCGCCCGGGACGGGCCAGTCCACCAGCATCGCGACGACGAACAGCGCGTCGAGCGCGACGGCGAGGGCGGTGAGCGCCAGGACGCGCGGCGGGGTCCGCTCCGGCGCCCGGCGCGCGAGGATCAGGATACCGGGAGCCGCCAGCGCCAGGGTGAGCCCGAGCATCGGCCCCGAGCCGAACCGGCCGGCGAGATCGAGCAGCACCGGCAGGCCGGCGACGCTGCACAGGGCGGCGACCGCCATTCGATCGAGGCGGGTGCGCGCCTGCGCCCAGCCGGGCGCGTCGAGGCCCTGCGCGAAGACCGCGCCCGGCGCCAGCAGCAGGGGAAGGCAGAGCGCCGCCGCGAGCAGCGTGCCGGGACCATCGTAGGGGAGGGCGATCACAGGCCACCGTGGAGGGGACGGGCGCGGCTCCGGCGCGGCCGGTGATTCGCCGCGCCCGTCATGCGGCCAAGCTTTCGGCGGGACGGCGCGGGACGGCAACCCTCGGGAGGTGGGCTGCTGCGTCAGGACGCGTTGGATCGCGCCCTCGACGCGCTATTTAGACCCCGTGTGAGGAAGGGCCGCGGGCGACCCCGCGGCGAACGTGTCTGGATGGTCATGAACGAGGTGACGAAGACCGCGGTGCTGGAGCGCGGCGCCACGCCCGCCCCGCCGGAATCCGCCGGCACGCTGCCCGCGGAACATCCCCGGGTGGCGTGGGGCCGGGTCGGCGTGCTGCTGATGAACCTCGGCACCCCCGAGGGCACCAGCTACTGGCCGATGCGCCGCTACCTCAAGGAATTCCTTTCGGACCGCCGCGTCATCGAGGTGCCGCGGGCGATCTGGTGGCCGCTCCTCAACCTCGTCATCCTGACCAAGCGGCCGGGACCGAAGGGGCGCGACTACGCCTCGGTCTGGAACAACGAGCGCGACGAGGGACCGCTCAAGACCATCACCCGCGGTCAGGCGGAGAAGCTTCAGGCCGCGATGGGCGATCGCGTCGTGGTCGATTGGGCGATGCGCTACGGCAAGCCGGAGGTCGAGGGCCGCATCCAGGCGCTGCTCGACGAGGGCTGCGACCGCATCCTGCTGGTGCCGCTCTATCCGCAATACGCCGCCGCGACCTCGGCCACCGCCTGCGACCAAGCCTTCCGGGCGCTCATGAAGATGCGCTGGCAGCCGACGGTGCGCGTCTCGCCGCCCTATCACGACGACCCGGTCTACATCGAGGCGGTGGCGAGCGCGATCCGGCGCGACCTCGCCAAGCTCGACTTCGAGCCGGAGGTGATCCTCACCTCCTTCCACGGCGTGCCGAAATCCTACCTGCTCAAGGGCGATCCCTATCACTGCCAGTGCGTGAAGACCGGCCGGCTGATCCGCGAGGCCCTCGGCTACTCGCCGGAGCGGATGCGGGTGACCTTCCAGTCCCGCTTCGGCAACGAGGAGTGGCTGAAGCCCTACACGGACGAGACCGTGAAGGAGCTGGCGGCCCAGGGCGTGAAGCGCCTCGCCATCGTGGCGCCGGGCTTCACGGCGGATTGCCTGGAGACGCTGGAGGAACTCGACGGCGAGAACCGCCACTACTTCGAGGAGGGCGGCGGCGAGCACTTCGCCTACCTGCCGTGCCTGAACGACGGGCCGGAGGGCATGCGGGTGATCGCGCACGTCGTGCAGCGCGAGCTGCGCGGCTGGATCGAGTGAGGTGCCGATGACCGACGACGCGCGCTGGGAAGAGGTCGACCGCTACGTCGGCGAGCGGCTGCTCGCGCCGGATGCGGCGCTCGCGAGCGCGCTCGAGGCCAGCGCGGCGGCGGGCCTGCCGCCGATCGCGGTGGCGCCGAACCAGGGCAAGCTGCTGATGCTGCTCGCCCGGATGCAGGGGGCGCGGCGCATCCTTGAGATCGGCACGCTGGGCGGCTACTCGACCCTGTGGCTCGCCCGGGCCTTGCCGGCGGACGGGCGCCTCGTGACCATCGAGGCCGATCCGCGCCACGCGGCGGTCGCGCGCGCCTCCTTCGCCCGCGCCGGCCTGTCCGAGGTGATCGCGCTGCGCGAGGGCCGTGCGATCGACGTCCTGCCGGATCTCGTGGACGAGGCGCCGTTCGACTTCGTCTTCATCGACGCCGACAAGCCCTCGAACCCGGACTATCTCGCGTGGGCGCTGCGGCTGAGCCGCCCCGGCAGCGTGATCGTCCTCGACAATGTGGTCCGCCGCGGCGCCGTGGTCGATCCGGCGGGCGATGCCAACGTGCAGGGCGTCCGCCGCGCCCTCGATCTCATCGCCGCCGAGCCGCGCCTCGACGCCACCGTGGTCCAGACGGTCGGCGAGAAGGGCTGGGACGGCTTCGCGCTGATCCGGGTGCGGGACGCGGTGTGATACGGTTTCCGGAAGATCACTTTCGGAAACCGTATCACGAGCCCGCGCGGCGCCTCAGCGAGGCCGGTTTCCGCATCGCGAAGCGATCATCCGGAAACCGTATGACTCCGTCCGCCCCGGCTCATCGAGCCGTGACCGAACCCTGATCCGCGAACCCGTTTCCGCCGGGGCTACTCCGCCGGCGCCCGCGCCGAGGGCCGGCGTCCCCGCCGCAGGGCGAGCAGCGTCCGCGTCGTGCCCGCGGCGAGCCGGTCCATGTAGAGGTAGAGAACCGGCGTGATGAACAGGGTCAGGAGCTGCGAGACGAGCAGCCCGCCCACCACCGCGACGCCGAGCGGCTGGCGCAGCTCCGCGCTCGCGCCGTGCCCGATAGCGATGGGCAGCGTGCCCATCACGGCGGCGGCGGTGGTCATCATGATCGGGCGGAAGCGCAGCGCGCAGGCCTCGCGGATCGCGGCGGCCGGCGCCCAGCCCTGCTCGCGCTGGAGCACCAGCGCCACGTCGATCATCATGATGGCGTTCTTCTTCACGATGCCGATCAGCATCAGCACGCCGATGATGGCGATGACCGAGAGGTCCATCCCGAAGAGCTGGAGCGCGCCCAGCGCGCCCACCGCCGCCGCCGGCAGGCCGGTGAGGATGGTGAGCGGGTGGATGAAGCTCTCGTACAGGATGCCGAGCACGAGGTAGATCGTCAGCACGGCGGCGGCGAGGAGCAGGCCCTGGTTGGCGAGCGCGTCCTGGAAGACCTGGGCGGTGCCGGCGAAGGTGGTCGTGAGCGTGCCCGGCAGGCCGAGCGATTGCTTGATTGCGGCGATGCGGTCCACCGCCTGGCCGAGGGCCACGCCCGGCGGCACGTCGAAGGAGATCGTCACCGCGGGCAGGAGCCCGAGCTGGTTGATCGAGAGCGGTCCCGGGGTGCGGGTGATGGTCGCGAGCGCGGAGAGCGGCACCAGCTTCCCGCTCGACGCGCGCAGGCGGATGTCGTCGAGCCGGTCGGCGGTCCATTGCAGCCGCGGGTCGAACTCGGTGATGACTTGGTAGCTGTCGGAAGTGCCGTAGATCGTCGAGATCTGGCGGGTGCCGAAGCCCGTATAGAGCGTCTGGCGGATCTGGTCGGAGCTGATGCCGAGCGCCTGGGCCTTGTCGGTGTCGACCGTGATCGTGGCCTGGAGGGCGGCGTTCTGGAGGTCGTTGGTGACGCCCGTGAAGACGGCGCGGTCCTGCGCCATGGCGTCGGTGAGCTTCACCGACCAGCGCTCCAGCTCGGCCCGGTCGAGGCCCTGCATCACGTACTGGTACTGCGACTTCGACTGCCGTCCGCCGAGCCGCAGGTTCTGCACCGGCGTGATGAAGGCGGCGAGCCCCGGCACCTCGGCGAGATCCCGGCGCAGTTCCGCGATGGTGGTGGCGAGGGGCGGACGCTCGTCGCGGTCCTTCAGCTCCACGAAGAACGAGCCCTGGTTGAGCGTGCCCGTGAAGCCGTTCGATCCGGCGCGGTTGACCACGTGCGCCACCGCCGGGTTGCGGGCGAGCACCTGCTCGGCCTCGTGCTGGAGAGCGGCGACCGCATCGAAGGAGATGTCCTGGCGCGCCTCCGTGGCGATCTGGAGCTGGCCGATATCCTCGGAGGGGAAGAAGCCCTTCGGGATCGCCGCGAACATGTGCGCGGTGAGCCCGACCGAGGCGACGAACACCATCAGCACCGCGAAGGGGTGGCGCAGACAGAGGTCGACGCCGCGCTCGTAGGCGGCCTGGAGGCGGGCGAAGCCGCGCTCGAAGAGGTTCTTGTGGTCGCCGTGGCCCGCGGCGGCGGCGGGCAGGCGGGCGGCGAGCATGGGGGTGAGCGTGACCGAGATCATCGCCGAGGCGACGATGGCGATCGTCACCACGATGGCGAACTCGTTGAAGATGCGCCCCACCACCCCGCCCATCAGCAGCACGGGGATGAACACCGCGATGAGCGAGATGGTGATCGACAGGATGGTGAAGCCGATCTCGCCCGCACCCTTCAGGGCCGCCTCGAAGGGCTTCATGCCCTCCTCCACGTGCCGGACGATGTTCTCCAGCATCACGATGGCGTCGTCGACGACGAGGCCGACCGCGAGCGTGAGGCCGAGCAGCGAGATGTTGTCGATGGAGAAGCCGAGCAGGTACATCGCCCCGAAGGTGGCGATGATCGAGATCGGCACCGCGATCGAGGGGATCAGCGTCGCGGCGAGCCGGCCGAGGAACAGGTAGATCACCACCACGACGAGGCCGATGGTGAGCACCAGCGTGAACTGCACGTCGTGCACCGCCTCGCGGATCGAGACCGAGCGGTCGTTGACGACGCCGATCGTGCCGGAGCTGCCGAGCTGCTCCTGGAACTTCGGCAGCATGGCGCGCACGCGGTCGACCACCTCCACGGTGTTGGCGTCGGGCTGGCGCTGGACGGCGAGCACCAGGGCGCGCTTGCCGTCCTTCCACGAGGCGATGCGGCTGTTCTCGATCGAGTCGATCACCCGGGCGACGTCGCCGAGCCGCACCGGGCGGCCGTTGCGCACCGCCACGATGATGTCGCGGAAGGCGTCCGCGTTCATCAGCTGGGTGTTGGTCTGGATGGTGAGGTTCTGGCCCCGGCCCTCCACCACGCCGACCGGCGTCGAGGTGTTGGCGTTCGAGATCCCCTGCTGCACCTCGTCGACGCCGATGCCGCGGGCGGCGAGCACGTTGGGGTCGAGCTGGACCCGCACGGCGAATTTCTGGCTGCCGTAAACCACCACCTGCCCGACGCCCGTGATGGTGGAGAGCGAGGGCGAGATCACCGTCTGCGCGAAGGCGTCGAGGGTCGGCAGGGGCGTGGTGTCGCTCGACACCGCGAGCAGGATCACCGGCGCGTCGGCCGGGTTCAGCTTGCGGAAGCTCGGCGGAATGGTGAGTTCGATCGGCAGGCGCCGGAGGGTGCGGGTGATCGCCGCCTGCACGTCCGCCGCCGCCTGGTCGATGTTGCGCGACAGCTCGAACTCGATCGTGATCGAGGTGAAGCCCTGGTAGTTCGTCGCCGAGATCGTGGCGATGGCCGGGATCGTGGAGAATTCCTTGATCAGGGGCGTCGCCACCGAGGCGGCCATCGATTCCGGCGAGGCGCCCGGGAGCTGGGCCGTCACCGAGATGGTCGGGAAGTCGACCGTCGGCAGCGCCGCCACCGGCAGCAGCCGGTAGGCGAACAACCCCGACAGGGTGAGGGCCAGCGAGAGCAGGATCGTGGCGACCGGCCGGCGGATGAAGGGGGCCGAGATGTTCACGGGCGCGTCCTACTCGATCCGGGTCGGCCGGCCCGCGGCGGCCTGCGCCTCGGGCGAGAGGTCCTGCGGGCGCTCCGCCACCGCCTGCCCCTCGCGCACGCGCACCTGCCCCTCGACGACCACGCGCTCGCCGGCCGCCACGCCGCGGGTGAGCGCCGCGACGCCGCCCGAGGCCGAGAGCACCTCGACGCTGCGCCGCTCGGCGACGCCCTGGCGGTTCACCACCCAGGCGAAGCTCCCGTCCTGGCCCGGCTGCACCGCCACCTGCGGCACCGTCACGGTGTCCGGCCGGCGCCCGAGATCGACCTCGACGCGCACGTACTGGCCCGGCCAGAGCCGCTCGTCCTCGTTCGGGAACAGCGCCCAGGCAGTCACCGTGCCGGAGGCCTGATCGACGCTCGAATCCACGAAGGAGAGGGTGCCGGTCGCCAGCACGGCGTCGTTGCCGCTGGCGAAGACCCGCACCGGCGCCGCGGCCGGCCGGGCGAGGGCGGCGCGGAGCCGGTCGAGCTCGCGCTCGGGGAGCGAGAAGGTCGCGCGCAGGGGCTTCATCTGCGTGATGGTGACGAGGCCGGTCCCGGCCGATTCGTTGCCCTTCACGAGGTTGCCCGCGGTCACCCGGACGGTGCCAAGGCGCCCGGCGATCGGCGCGCGGATCGTGGTGTAGTCGAGCCGCACGCGGTCGGCCTCGAGAGTCGCCTTGGCGGCCTCGACATTGGCCGCCGCAACCTTCGCCTCGGCGGAAGCGAGGTCGAACTGCGCCTGCGAGGCGGAGTTGCGCGCGAGCAGCTCGCCGACGCGGCGCACGTCGTTCTGGGTGCGCGTGCGGGTGGCCTCGTCGCGGGCAAGCGCCGCCTCGTTGCGGGCGATCTGGGCGCGCAGCTCGCGGTCGTCGAGGCGGTAGAGCACCTCGCCCGCCCTCACCATCTGCCCGTCGCGGGCGAGCTGCTCCATGATGACGCCGTCGATCCGGGGCCGCACCACCACGGTGGCGATGGGCTCGATCCAGCCGACCGCATTGCGGGTCACCGGCAGGTTCACGCTGCCCGCCGCCACGGTGCCCACCGTCACCCGGGGCGCCGCCGCGGGGGCCGCGGGCGGCGGCACGTAGGCGAGCGGCAGGTGCTGCGCGACCGAGGGCGGCAGAGCCGCGCGGGTGGTGGCCCAGGCGGCGCGGGAATCGCCCCCGTGCCGGTAGATCATCACGCCGGCTCCCGCGCCGAGGGCGGCCACGAGGATGAGCAGCAGGCGGATCATGCGACGGCTCCCAGGCGCCGCGCCGCCGGCTGCGGCCGCGCCGCGCCGGCCCGGAGGCCATTGAGGAAGAAGGCGGCCACCGCGGCGGGCGAGGGCGCCTGCCGGCCGGTGCCGTGGACGGCCATGCGGATGCCGCCGAGCATCATCAGCACGGCGAGGTCGACATCCGGCACATCGAAGCGCCCGGCGCCCGCCCCGTCGCGCAGGAGCGCCGCCAGAGTGTCGCGCAGGCCGTCGAAGCCCTCGCGCAGGACGCGCCGGCTCCGCTCGCCGAGATCGCTGCTGCGGCTCTCGATGGCATGGAGGGCGGGCGAGAGCCGCCCGATCCGCTCCAGGATCAGGGCGACCGCCTTCTCGAGCCGCTCCGCCTCGTCGCCACCCGACGAGCGTGTCGCGCAGATGGCCTCGCGCAGATCGGCGAGCGTCCAGGCCAGCCCCGCGATGAACAGGGCCTCCTTGGTCGGGACGTAGCGGTAGAGGGTCGGTTTCGCGACGCCGGCTTCCGCCGCCACCGCCTCCATGTGCACGTCCGCATAGGGAAGGCGCGCGAACAGCCGCATCCCGGCCTCCAGGATGCGGCGGCTGCGATCGGGGTCGAGCGGGCGGACTGGCTGGGTCATTCGCGTACGACTGAACTCATGAGTTCAGTCTCGCGGTGCCAATCTCCCGCACAAGGAAAAGTTCCCGCGACAGGACGCCGCGGGACCGCGGCCGCGGCTTCAGCCGCGTCCGGCCACCACCACCAGGCGGCGGACCTCGCCGCGCAGGAAGGCCTGGAGGAAGCGGTTGTAATCCTTGAAGGATACGCAGCCGTTCGATGCCCCGCTCGGGCCGAGCATGTAGGTATGCGCCAGGATGCCGTTCCGGCCGTGGATGGCGCCGCTGCCGCCGACCGGGTTGAGCCGGATCGCCCGCACGCCGTGGAACAGGGCCTCGCGCTCGGTGAGGAGGTAGGTTCCGGGCGGCGTCGCGCCGCGCATGCGCAGGTGGACGAATCGCGGATCGTCCATGTGCTGGCCGAGGCCGGAATGGGCCTCCAGCCGCTCGCCGCCCGGCAGGGTGACGGTCTGCGCGGTGATGTCGTAGACGGCGGTCGCCTCCTCCACCGGCCGGAAGGGCGATGGGCCGAGCGGCGGGCGGGGCGCCTCGTCGAGCCGGCCGCTGCCCACGGAGGCGTAGGCGAGGGCGGGCTGGGCCGGGCTCGGCGATTCGCCGAACAGCTTCTCGAAGAACGAGCGCGTGTCCGCCATGGCGGTGGCGGTGCTCTGGGTGCCCCGCGAGCGGCGCGGCGTCTGCCGGGCGGTGAGGCGCGGCGTCTCGGGGGTGCGCGCCGCGATGCGGAACTCGGCCGGCCGCGGCACCGGCAGCGGCACGGGCTGGAGGATGAGCCGCGCATCGGGTGCGAGCGACGGCTCGGCGCTCGCCTCCGCGACGGTCAGCACAGGGGAGGGCGCCTCGGGCGCGGCGGGCTCGGCCGGCTGCGGCGCCGTGAAGCCGCTCACGGTGTCGAGGGCGGCCTGCCGCCACGTGAGCAGGGCCGGATCGAGCGCCGGGCTCGGATCGAGCATCCAGGCCTGGCGCGGAGCCGCCGGGGCGGGAGCGGGGTCCGGCCGCGCGGCCGGTCCCGGGGCTTCGGCGGGCGGGGCCGGCCTCGGCGGCTCCGGCTGGCTCGCGAGCCCGAGCCACGCCGCGCCGCCCGCCACCAGGAGGCAGCGGATCAGCCCGCGGCGGGGAGCCGGCCAGCGCGGAGGGAAGGCGGTGCGATCGCGCCGGGACGGACGATCGGAGGCGGACGCGCGCTGAACCATCGGGACGCTACTCGGATACGCGCTTCCCGCACGGCCGCCGGTCGGTCCTTTGCCGCGCACGCGCCAGCAGATGCTGGCGGAACGCAAGCTCACGCCGCCGCGGATCGGTCCGTTATTCCGGGAAGTGCCAACTTCGGCTGCCTCTGTATTAGCAGCGCGTGGTTAATCATCGCTGAATCGGTGCGCGATGCGGGTTTGTGCCGTCCGGACCTGGGTTGCGCGTGTGACCGGACGGCGCGGGATCCCCTCTCCCGAGAGGGCGGTGCCGCTCACACATCCCGGTCGCCGGTGCGTCAGCGGAACCAACCCCGAGGGTGCAGCGGTTCCTCTCCCATGGATGGCATTCACCCCCATCCGCATGGTGAGGTGGCGCGAAGCGCCCTCGAAGCATTCCTGTGCGCTGATCCACGTCTCGGCGCCCGGGATTCCCGTTCCGGCGTGCTTCGAGGCTCGCCGCGTTCGCAGAATACCGGCGGGCCGAGGCTCACGCCTCAGCGCTGCGGATCGATCAGCGGCGACCAGGTCGGGTCCGAGGCGTAGGAGGGCGTCGGCACCGGCTGCTCCACCCGGCCGGTGATGTCGACCATGTAGAGCTTGCCGCCCGCCTGCCCGCCGGGATCGCGGAAGAACATCAGGTACTGGCCGTTCGGAGCCCAGGTCGGGCCCTCGTTGTGGAACCCCTCCGTCAGCACCCGCTCGCCGGAGCCGTCCGGCTTCATGATGCAGATCGCGAAGGAGCCCATCCGCTGGCGCGTGAAGGCGATGTAGTCGCCGCGCGGGGACCAGGCGGGCTGCGAGGCCGAGCCGTCGCCGAAGGAGATGCGGCGCGGGTTCGAGCCGTCGGCGCCCATCACGTAGATCTGCTGCTGGCCGCCGCGGTCGGATTCGAACACGATCTCGCGCCCGTCCGGCGAGAAGGAGGGCGAGGTGTCGATGGCGTTGGCGTTGGTGATGCGCGTCTGCGCCTTGGAGCCGAGATCCATCACGTAGATGCTGGCGTTGCCGCCGTCCTGGTCGCTCATCACCAGCCGCCGGCCGTCCGGCGAGAAGCGCGGGCTCGTGCTCATCTCGGCGGTGGTCGGGATGACCTGCCGGGCGCCGGTCTCCAGGTTGATCACCTGCACCTTCGGCTGCTGGCCGGTGGTCTGCGACATGTAGGTGATGTCCTGCGTCGCCGGGGAGTAGCGCGGCGCCACCACGGCCGCCTCGCCGCTCGTCAGGTAGCGCACGTTGGCGCCGTCCTGGTCCATGATCGCGAGGCGCTTGCGGCGGCGCTCCTTCGAGCCGGATTCGTCCACGAAGGCGACCCGGGTGTCGAAGTAGCCGCCGATGCCGGTGATCTTGGTGTAGACCGCATCCGAGATCAGGTGGCCCATCCGGCGCGCATTGGCGGCGCTTCCCGCGTATTGCTGGCCGATCATCTGCTGGCCGGAGAGCACGTCCCAGAGCCGGAACTCGGCCTTGATGCCGCCGGAGGCGTCGCGGGAGATGCGGCCGGTGACGAGGCCCTGCACGCCCGCATCCTTCCAGGCGGCGAAGCGCGGGGCGGCATCGAAGTTCGGGCTCTCGGGGAAGCGCGCCTTCTCGACCGGGACGAAGTAGCCCGAGCGCTTCAGGTTGTTGGTGACGATGCCGGCGACGAGGGGCGCCAGGGCCGGATCACCGGAGAAATCCGCCACCGCGATCGGCATCGGCTGGAAGGCGCCGCCGGGCCCCACGCGCAGGTTCAGCTGCGCCTCGGCCGGCCGGACGAGGATGAGGAGGAGCCACAGCAGGGAGGCGAGCGCGTGCGGCCATCGCGGCGAGAAGCGAGGAGGCATGGGAGCGTCTGTCCGTTAGGCGGTCGGAAGGGGACGAGGCGCGAGGAGCCCTCTTGCCGTGAGGGAAGAGAGCGTCCGGCGCAAGGTCGTTGACCAGGGTGATCTCGGCATCGCCTCAGACCCGCGGCAGCTCGAACTCCGCATTGATCACCCGCCAGTCATTGTAGAAGGGCGCGAACTGGGCGGGGATGCGGTAGGGCGCGCAGCGGCGCACCGCGCGGACGGCGGCCTCGGCGATCGAGCGGTCGACCGAGCTGCCGCCCGCGCGCAGGATGCGCGGATCGGCGCCGAGCGAGCCGTCGGGGTTCAGGCGGATGTCGAGCTGGGGCAGCACGATGCCCTGCTGGGCACCGGGCGGAGCCGAGTAGCAGCGCTCGATCTGCTGTTGCAGCAGGCCGACGAGGGCATCGCGCTGGCTCGGGTTGAGGCGCGCCGCCGAGCCGCTCGCCGTGCCGAGCGCCGCCGTGCGCTGCACCTCGCGGCCGGTGGCGCCGGTCGATTGCGACGGGGCGCGGGAGGCCAGCGCGTCGCGGATCGAGCCGGCATTGAACTGGTTGGCGAGTTCGGCCTGCCGCCGCGCCTTCGCTTCGGCGGCCGCCTTGGCCTTGGCCTCCGCCACGGCCTTGGCATGGGCCGCGTCGGCCTTGGCCTTCGCGTCGGCCGCAGCCTTCGCCTCCGCCGCGGCCTTGGCCTCCGCGGCCGCTCTCGCCTCCGCGGCCTTGGCCTCGGCGCGCGCCTTGGCCTCCGCCTTCGCCTTGGCTTCGGCCTGAGCCTTCGCTTCAGCCTGAGCCTTGGCCTCCGCTTCGGCCTTCGCCTCGGCTTCCGCCTCCGCGCGCGCCTTGGCCTCGGCCTTGGCTTTCGCCTCCGCCTTGGCCTTCGCCTCGGCGCGCGCCTTGGCGGCCGCGGCCTCGCGGGCGGCCTGCTCCTTCGCCTCCGCCTCCTCGCGGGCCAGGAGCTGCGCGAGTTCCTCGCGGCGGGCCGCCTCGGCCTTGGCCTTCGCCTCCGCGTGGGCCTTGGCCTCCGCCTGCGCCTTGGCCTCCGCCTTGGCGGCGGCAGCCTTCGCGGCCTCCGCAGCCGCGGCCCTGGCGGCGTCCGCGGCGGCCTTGGCGGCTTCGGCCTTCTGGGCCTCGGCCTTCGCCTTGGCATCCGCCTCGGCCTTGGCCTTCGCCTCGGCGCGCGCCTGCTCGCGGGCCTCGCTCTCGTCGGGCCGGCTCGGCGGCATCGGCGGGGGCTGCTCCAGGGCCGGCCGCAGGGGCGGCATCAGCGGCTCCTCGGCATTGGCGACCTTCATCTCGGGCGGGCGCGTCGGCGGGGTCGGCACGTCGGTCTTCGCCTCGCCGGGGTCGCGCTCCTGCTTGGTCTCGGAGACCCGGTCGGCGCGGGGCGTCTTGGCGGGCGCATCCCCGTCCTGACTGCCCTTGGTGATCTCGGAGAACTGGTTCTCGGTGATGACCTCGACGGGCACGCCCTCCTCGGCGCGGGGCAGCTCGTGCGACGCCGCCGCGTAGAGGGCGGCGCCGAGCAGCGCCGCGTGGGCGATCCCCGAGATCCAGACCCCGGGCTCCGACCGTTTGAGAGGGGCCACGCCGCGCCTCGCCTATCGCTGGTCGGGCTCGGTCACCAGGGCGACCCGCTTGAAGCCGCCGCCGGTCACGATCGCCATCACCTGGGCCACCCGGCCGTAATCGACCCGCTTGTCGCCGCGCACGAAGACGCGCTCGTCGAAACCCTCGCGGGCCGTCGCCGTGAGGCGCGCCACGATGGAATCGTCGGAGAGTTCGTCCTCGCCGAGGAAGATCTGTCCGGTCTGGCGGATCGAGAGCGTCACCGGCTTGGCGTCGGAATTAAGGGGGGCCGCCTTGGTCTGCGGCAGGTCGAGGGGCACGCCCACCGTCATCATCGGGGCCGCCACCATGAAGATGATGAGGAGCACGAGCACGACGTCGATGAACGGCGTCATGTTGATCTCGTTGATGGCGCCGCCCCGCCGCCCGCGCCGGCGGCGTCCGCCGCCCTGTGCCGCTCCGGTGGCCATGCCCATGATGTTCGTCCCGGCTCGCGTGGAGGGTCGTCAGGCGGCGAGCGCGAGGCGCTCGTCGATCTGGCGCGACAGGATGGCGGAGAACTCGTCGGCGAAGCCTTCGAGGCGGCCTTGCGCCTTGCCCACGGAGGCTTGCAGCTTGTTGTAGGCGAGCACGGCGGGGATCGCCGCGAAGAGGCCGATCGCGGTGGCGAAGAGCGCCTCGGCGATGCCCGGCGCCACCACCGCGAGGCTGGTGTTCTTGGAGGCCGCGATCGAGGTGAAGGCGGTCATGATGCCCCAGACCGTGCCGAACAGGCCGATATAGGGACCGGCCGAGCCGATCGAGGCGAGGAACAGCAGGCGCGATTCGAGCCGCTCCACCTCGCGCTGGATGGTGACGTCGAGCACCTTGTCGATGCGTTGGCCGAGGCTGTGGATCGAGCGGCCCGAGCCCTCGAAGGAGCGCTTCCACTCCCGCATGGCGGCGACGAAGACCGCGGCGAGGCCGGTCGGCGCCTTGTCGTTGAAGGAGCGGTAGAGGTCTTCCAGCGAGCGGCCGGACCAGAACGACTCCTCGAAGGCGTCCATCTCGGCCTTGGTGCGGCGGAACAGCAAGGTCTTGTCGACGATGATGGCCCAGCACCAGACCGAGGCGCTGAGAAGCCCGATCATCACGAACTTGACGACGAAGTGCGCCTGCCAGAACAGGCCGAACAGCGTGATCTCGTGGACCGGCATGGCCGTGACGGCGTCGGCGGGGTTCATGCAGTCGTCCTCACGTCGCGGGCGGCGGATCCGGCCCGTGCTGTGTCCTTGGAATGAGCGGTTTCGTCCTCGATCGCGCTCGAATCTGTCGAAAGTAAGGGCCGCGCTCCATCGCCGGCCCGCGTTCGAGCGAGTTAAGACCCCGTCAGGGTTAAGGTTTGGTTGAAGGGGACGGCGCGCCTACGCGGGCTGGCCGAGCGCGGCCTCCGGCACGCCGGCCGGCAGGGGAGGCGCGGTGCCGGAGGGGACGCGCCCGGTCACCGCCTGCTGGAGCGCGCGGCGAACCGCCGCCTCCGCGAGCGCGGTCGCGACCTTGCGGTCGGTGCCCGCCGCGAAGGTCACGGGCTCCGCCCAGACCACCTCCACGTCGATCGGCCCGCGCTCCAGGAAGACCGCGAGGTGGGGCGCGAGTTCCATGTCGCCGTACCACGCGATCTCCGGCCGCTCGCGCCGGGTGAGCGGCATGCCGTGGCGGCGCGTATAGGCGATGCAGAGCGGTTGCAGCCGGACGGCATCGAGGCCGCCCTCGGTGAGGGCCGCCCGCGCCGCCCCGACGAGGGAGGTGCGGAAGGGCAGCAGCCGGTTGCCGTCGCCGGTGGTGCCCTCCGCGAACAGCACCACCACCTCGCCGACGGCGAGGCGGCGGCTCAGCTCGGTGTTGACCACCGCCGTGTGGCGCTTGCGGGCCCGGTCGATGAAGACCGTGCGCTGGAGCTTGGCCATGAGGCCGATCACCGGCCAGCCGGCGACCTCTGACTTGGCCACGAAGGAGAGCGGGCGCAGGGCGCCGAGCACCGGGATGTCGAGCCAGGAGATGTGGTTGGCGAGGACCAAAGCCGCCTCCCCCGGGGCGGGCGGCGTGCCGGTGACCCGCACCCGCACCTGGAACAGGGCGAGGAAGAGCCGGTGCAGCAGCATGGGCGCGAGGCCGGCGAAGCGCCCGCGCCGCCGCAGGCTGAGGCGGTGCGGCCCGATCAGGATCAGGAAGGCGCTCGCGTAGACGAGGAGGCGCAGCCCCGTCTTGACGTGGCGCGCGAGAACGGCCGGAGCGATCACGCCAGCGTCGCCCGCATGGTGAGCGCCGCCGCGCGGGTGCCGTCCGGGCGCGGGTAGTAGCCGGCGCGCCGCCCGGTCTCGGTGAAGCCGAGGCGGCGGTAGAGGGCGAGGGCCGCCGCGTTGGCGTCGTCGACCTCCAGATGCACGACGCGCACGCCGGCCTCGGCGAGCGCCCGCAGATGGGTGGCGAGCAGGGTGCGGCTCTGGCCGGAGCCGCGGGCGGCGGGTTGCAGCACCACCGTGAGGATCTCCGCCTCGTCCACCACGATGCGGGACAGGATGAAACCGATCAGGTCGCGGCCGCGCATCAGCCCGTGGGCCATGTGGCCCCGCTCGCAGAGCATCCGCTCGAATTCATGCGTTTCCCAGGGCCGCGCGAAGCCGGTGGCGTGCAGGGCCGCGAGGTCGGCGGCGCGCTCGGCCGAGAGCAGCGGCGCCACGTGGGAGGGCGACGGGGTGAGGAAGGGGATTCGCATCGGCGCCCCCGCCGCTAGCGCCGGGGCAGCCGCGCGTGATCCTGCGGCTGGGCGTCGGGACCGCGCAGATAGAGGGGGCGGGGCAGCGCGTGGTCGGGATCGGCCACGAGGCCCAGCGAGGCGACCCAGGCGATCTCCGGCGCCGTGTGCCCCTCCGGCACGACGGCGCGCCCGCCGGCCGCGTTCGCCGCCGCGGCGAGTGCCGGCGCCGCGGATCCCGCGAGGGCTGCCGGAGCGGTGCCGAGATGCTGCACCGCCTCCGCGAGCGGGATCAGGGTTGGCGGCACCACGATGCCGCCGTCGGGGCTGAGTGCCTGGAAGTAGACGTGGCCGTGCCGCGCATCGATCGCCGCGGCGAGGAGATAGCCCTGGCCGAGGAAATCCTCGGCCGAGGCGAGGAGCGGCGCGAGCAGCGCCGAGAGCGTGGTGACGCCCACGACCGGGATGTTGCAGGCGAGACCGACCGCCCGCGCCGCCGCGAGACCGACGCGCAGGCCGGTATAGCTGCCCGGCCCCACCGTGACGGCGACCCGGTCGAGGCTGGCGAAGCCGCCCTCGACCCGCGCCACCACCCGCTCCACCAGGGGCAGCAGGGCCTCCGCATGCCCGCGCAGCAGGGCGAGGCTCTCCTGCGCCAGCGGCTCGGCCTCCTCGTCGGACGAGACGCAGGCCGCGCAGATCTCGAGCGCCGTATCGATGGCCAGGATACGCAAGGATCGTCGACTCCACCCACCGGGCGGCAGCGCCCGCCCGGCCTTGAGCCGGCATGTTACCCGATGCGGCCCGCGCCGTCAGCGCGAAGCGTGGCCGCTGTGAACAAGCCTCAGATCGCCTGCACCTCGCGGATCTCCGGCAGGAAGTGCCGGAAGAGGTTCTGCACGCCCTGGCGCAGCGTCGCGGTGGAGGACGGGCAGCCCGAGCAGGCGCCCTTCATCTCCAGATAGACGATCCCTTCGCGGTAGCCCCGGAAGGTGATGTCGCCGCCATCGCCCGCCACGGCCGGCCGCACGCGGGTCTCCAGGAGGTCCTTGATGGTGGCGACGGTGTCGGCGTCGGCCTCCTCGAAGAACTCCTCCTCGGTGCTCTCGCCGGTCTCTCCGGCATCCAGGACCGGCGCGCCCGACAGGAAATGCTCCATGATCGCGCCGAGGATGGCGGGCTTCACCTGCGGCCACTCGGAGCCGTCATCCGCCTTGGTGACCGAGATGAAGTCGTGGCCGAAATAGACGCCGGCCACACCCGAGACGCCGAACAGCGCGCGGGCGAGGGGCGAGCGGGCGGCCTGATCGGGCGAGCGGGCCTCGAAGGTGCCGTCCGTCAGCACCACCCGGCCGGGCAGGAACTTCAGGGTGGAGGGGTTCGGCGTGGCTTCGGTCTGGATGAACATGAGGACAGTCCTTCGGGTTCTCAGCGCCGGTTCAAGGCCGGCCGGGAACGGCGCCGTCGCGCCGTCCGTGATGTGGACCCGGCGCGGAAAAACCGCAACGGCGCGGGTGCGCCCGTCCCCACGCCCTCACCCGGCGAGCGCGGTGATCTCGGCCTCTGTGAGGCCGCCCGGCACGATGACGACCGGCACCGGGAAGGATCCGGCGCCCTTGCCGGCGATGGTGGTGACGAGGGGGCCCGGCCCGTCCGTGCCCGCCGCGGCGGCGAGCACCAGGAACGCGATGTCCTCGTCCTCCCGGATCAGCCGCAGGATCTCGTCGGCCCGCTCGCCGGTCCGCACCACGCATTCCGGATCGACGCCCGCGGCCTGCCGGGCCGCCGCCGCCAGAGCGTCGAGGCGCTCCGACACCTCGGCCTCCGCCTCGGCCCGCATGGCATCGCCGACGCCGAGCCACTCGAAGCTCTCGGGCGGCTCGACCACCGCCAGCATCACCACCCGGGCATTGATCCGCGCGGCACGGCGCACAGCGAAATGCACGGCCCGGTCGCATTCCGGGGTCTCGTCGACCAGCACCAGGAACTTGAGCCGATGCCCGGGCTCGAACGACCGGCGCCGCTTCATCTCGGTCATGACAGGTGGGCTCCGCCGGACCCGATGCTGCCGTTCCGCGCCCGCCTCCGCAAGGGCATCGACAAGCCCCGCGCCATCCTGTAGAGAGCCGGCCAACTCACAACAGGACGCCGAAATCCTGCGTCGGGCCGCACGAGGCGGCAAGGCGTAACGGCAGGAGCACGACCGATGAACATCATCCAGCAGCTTGAGCAGGAAGAGATCGCCAAGCTTAGCAAGACCATCCCGGATTTCGAGCCCGGCGACACGGTCATCGTGAACGTGAAGGTGAAGGAAGGCGAGCGCACCCGCGTGCAGGCCTACGAGGGCGTCTGCATCGCCCGCGCCGGCGCGGGCCTCAACGAGAACTTCACGGTCCGCAAGATCTCCTACGGCGAGGGCGTGGAGCGCGTCTTCCCGATCTATTCGCCGCTGATCGACTCGATCAAGGTGACCCGCCGCGGCAAGGTCCGCCGCGCCAAGCTCTACTACCTGCGCGACCGTCGCGGTAAGTCCGCCCGTATCGCCGAGCGCGCCGAGCGCGGTGGCGACAAGGGCAAGGCCGCCCCGGCCGCTGCCGAGTAAGGGCGCCTGGACGTTTCGGCCGTCCCGGCCTTCGGAACCCCTCTTCCCCCCGGAAGAGGGGTTTTTCGTGCGCGCGGGAGCGCCGACCGGGGCTCCCGCGCGGCGCCGATCAAGGCGCCGGGTCGGCGAGCGGCCGGGTCGCGGCGTCGAGCCAGTCGCGGGTCTGCGGGTCGAGGAGCGGCGACAGGGCGTCGCGCACGCGCGCGTGATAGGAATCGATCCAGGCGGTCTCGGCGGGCATGAGCAGGTCCGGCGCGATCAGCGCCCGGTCGAGGGGCGCGAGCGTCAGCGTCTCGAAGCCGAGCATCGGCCGTTCGCCGCCGGAAATCGCGCGCTCCTCCACCAGGATCAGGTTCTCGATCCGGATGCCATAGGCCTTCTCCCGGTAGTAACCGGGCTCGTTCGACAGGAGCATGCCGGGCTGCAGCGCCGTGGTGCCGGTCTTGGCGATGCGCTGCGGCCCCTCGTGGACCGAGAGGAACGAGCCGATGCCGTGGCCGGTGCCGTGGTCGAAGTCGAGCCCGGCTTCCCAGAGGGGACGGCGGGCGAAGGCGTCGATCTGCGCGCCGGTCGTGCCCCGCGGAAACACCGCCGTGGCGATGGCGATGTGGCCCTTGAGCACCCGCGTGAAGCGGTCGCGCATCTCGGCGCTCGGCTCGCCCACCGCCACCGTGCGGGTGATGTCGGTGGTGCCGTCGACGTACTGGGCGCCGGAATCGATCAGGAACAGCTCGCCGGGCCGCACGGCCCGGTCGGTGGCGCGCGTCACCCGGTAATGGACGATGGCGCCGTTCGGACCGCTGCCCGAGATCGTCGGGAAGGAGACGTCGCGCAAGTCGCCGCCCTCGGCCCGGAAGCCTTCGAGCCGCTCCACCGCCGCGATCTCGGTGACGCCGCCCTGCGGGGCCTCGCGGGCGAGCCACGCCAGGAAGCGCGTCACCGCGGCACCGTCGCGGCGATGCGCGGCCCGCGCCCCGGCGATCTCGGCGGCGTTCTTCACCGCCTTCATGCCGGTGATCGGATCCGGCCCGACATCGACGCTGCCGCCCGCCTCCTCGATCCGGCGCCGCAGGGCGACCGCGCCCGTGGCCGCGTCGACCCGGACCCGGGCCCGGCTCGCGCCCAGCGCGTCGAGGGCGGCCGGCAGCGCCTCCGGATCCGCGCGCTCGGCGAGCCCCTGGATCGCGGCGGCCGCCTCGGGCGTGACCTTGGCGGCGTCGAGGAACAGGGTGGCGCTGCCGTCGCGGCGGATGACGGCGTAGCCGAGGGGCAGGGGAGTGTGGCCGACATCCCCGCCGCGCAGGTTGAAGGCCCAGGCGAGGTTGTGCGGGTCCGAGACGACGAGGGCGTCGACCTTCGCCTTCGCCAGGGCCTCGCGCACCCGGTCGAGCTTGCGCGCCGCCGCCTCGCCCGCCAGCGCTTCCGGATGCGGCACGACCGGCGCGCGCGGCGCGGACGGGCGGTCGATCCAGACGTGATCCACGAGGTTGAGGCCCACGGGTTCGAGCCGCCCGCCCGCCGCGGCGGCGGCCCGCTCCAGCCGCGCGACGCCGTCCGGCGTGTGCAGCCATGGATCGTAGGCGAGCACGCCGCCCGCCGGGAGGTTGGCCTCGATCCAGCCCTCGACGGAGGTCTCGGCGAGGGGCACCGCCGCGATGACGGCAGTGTCGATCTGCTCCGCCGCCTGGAGCGTGTAGCGCCCGTCGACCACCAGGGCGGCCCGGTCGGCCAGGATCACGGCGGTGCCGGCCGAGCCGGTGAAGCCCGTGAGCCAGGCGAGGCGCTCCGCATGGGGCGGAACGTACTCGGATTGATGCTCGTCGGCCCGCGGCACGACGAACCCGGAGAAGCCCTTCTGAAGCATGGCGGCGCGCAAGGCGGCGATGCGGGCGGCTCCCGTGCGGTGGCCGGGATCGTCGAAGGTCTGGAAGCGGGCGTGCGTCATGCCCGAAGGGGTACGCCGCCCCGGCGAGCGCGGCAATGGGGCCGGCAGAGGCTTGCGGGGCAATCGCTCGATCCGCTCAATAGAGCGGGTCGAGCCGCACGCTCGGGATCACGAAGGGCCCGACAGCGACCTTGCCGCCGCCGAGCCGCACCGGGGGCAGGGGCTTGAGGGCGGCCTCGTCGGTCTGAGCGGGCGCCGCCTCCCGCCGCCGGCCGCCGCCGCCGAGCAGCTGGCCCACGAGGTTGCCGATCAGCGCCGCATTAGCGCCGCCGATGCGCCCGCCGAGCTGCTCGCTGACGAGGGGGGCAATCACCGCGTCGAGCCCGGCCGTCCGCACCTCCAGCTGCCCGGCGAGCCGGTGCGCCTCGTCGAGGGCGAGGCTGCCCTGCGCCTGGAGGCGGCTGCGGCCCTTCTCGGCGGCGAGGCGGGTGAGCTCCACCGTGCCGCCCGCCGCCCGCCAGCGCTCCAGCTCCTCGGCGATGGGCCGGGTGCGGATCCCCGCCGCCCGCGTGACCGTGGCGTCGAGGGCGACGTCGGCGGGCTCCGGCCCGCCCAGCAGCGGATCGAGGAGCGGCAGCGTCGCCTGGGTGATCCGGCTGCTCAGGTCGACCGCCCCGTCGGCCTCGAACCGCCCGGGCGTCGGGCGGGCATGCAGCTCGAAATGCCGGGTGGTGAAGGCGATCGGCTCCGCGGCGCCCTCCGTCAGCGCCACGCCGCTGATCCGGCCGCGCAGGTCGTCCGCCACCACGGAGGCGCGCTGGAAGCCCGCGCCCGTCAGGTGCAGCGAGCCTTCGACCAGGCGCCACGTCACGTCGCCGACCTTGCCCTCCTGCTCGACGTGGAAGGGCCCCGCCGCCTCGAAGATGACGTGGCGTGGCTGGTAGATCTGCGCCACCGCGACCACCGGGCCGGCCGCGAAGCGCACGTCGGAACGCGCGAAGCGCAGCGCGGCGCAGCGCAGTTCGAGGCGGAACGGATAGCCCGCGATGGAGCGGTCGGCGCAGGTCCATTGGCGTCCGGCCTGCGCCTCGCGCGCGATCCAGCGATCGATCTCCTCCCCCGCCCGGCCGCGGAGCCAGAACCAGCCGGCCGACCACAGGGCCGCGACGACGAGAAGCAGGATGAAGGGGGCGAAGAGGCCGAAGCGTGCGCGCCGCGGCACCGCCGTGCTCCCGTCCGTCTGCGTCATCGGCCGATCTCCGCTCACGATTGAACCCGGCCTCCCTAGCTGCTACCGGCCGCGGCCGGCAAGAAAGGCGGGGAGGAGAGCGCGTGGGCGATGGCGACGCACCCGCGGATCTGTGGGTGTTCGGCTACGGGTCGCTGATGTGGAACCCGGGCTTCCCGGTGGTCGAGCGGCGCAACGCGCGGTTGCGCGGCTACCACCGGGCGCTCTGCGTGCTGTCGCACGTGCATCGCGGCACGCCCGAGCGGCCGGGCCTCGTGCTCGGGCTCGACCGGGGCGGCAGCTGCCGGGGCGTGGCCTTCCGGGTCGCGGCGGAGGAGGCCGGGGCGACGCTCGCCTATCTGCGCGCCCGCGAGCAGGTCACCGCGGTCTATGTCGAGCGCCGTCTCGGCATCACCCTGGAGGATGCCCGCCGCGTCACCGCCGTGACCTACCTCGTCGACCGCACCCATCCGCAATATGCCGGGCGGCTGCCGGAGCCGGAGCTCCTGCGCCTCGTGCGCCAGGGCCTCGGCCGTTCCGGCGCCAATCCCGACTACGTCCGCAACACCTATCAGCACCTTCTCGCCATGGGCGTCGCCGATCCGCTTCTCGCCCGCATCGCCGCGGCCTGCGTGATTCCGAGCCCCTGACGATCCCTGTCCCCCGGCGATCCGTCGTGGGCGGCCAAGCTGATGGTCCGAGCGCGCGCGACCCTGGCCACGGTTCGCGCGTTGTCCGACCCATGCCGCATCGCGGCGCCGGAGACTTCGCGTCGATGCAGGCCACCACCCACCTCGCGCTCATCAACGTCTTCGTCGGCGACATCCAGGGAGGGCTCGGGCCCTTCCTCGGCACATGGCTGGCGCAGGCCGCGCATTGGAGCCCGAGCCGGATCGGCCTCGTCACCACCCTCGTCGGCTTCTCGACCCTCTTCCTCAGCGGCCCGCTCGGTGCCCTGGTGGACCGGGTGGGGAGGCCGCGCCTCCTGATCGCGGTCGCCTGCGCGGCGATCCTGGGCGGCACCATGCTGCTCCTGCCCGCCCGGTCCTTCCCGGCGGTGCTGGCGGCGCAGTTCGTCGCCGCCCTCGGCGGCACCCTGGTGATCCCGGCGGTGGCCGCCCTCACCCTCGGCATCGTCGGCAAGAAGGCCTTCCCCAAGCAGCAGGGGCACAACCAAGCCTACAACCACGTCGGCATACTCGGTGCCGCCCTGGCGATCAGCTTCGGCACGCCGCTCTTCGGGCCGAGCGTCGCCTTCTGGGTGCTGGGCCTGCTCGCGGCGGGCGCCATCGTGGCGACGCTGACGACGCCGGGCGACGCCTGGAACCCGCGCCGGGCGGTGGGCTGGAAGGAGGACGACCCGGAGGACAAGCCCGAGCGCTCCGCCATCCGCGCGGTGCTGGGCGACCGGCGTCTGCTGCTGCTCTCGGCAGCCCTCGCCCTGTTCAACCTCGCCAACGGCTCGATGCTCAGCCTGCTCGGGCAGAAGCTCATCGCAGCCGGCCAGGACGGCACCGGCTGGACCGCCCGCTACGTCATGGTGGCCCAGCTCGTGATGATCCCGGTGGCGCTCGCGGCGGGCTCCCTCGCGGACCGGCGGGGCCGGCGCCAGCTTCTCGTCGCGGCCTGCGCGGTCCTGCCCGTGCGCGCGCTCCTCTCGGCCTTCCTTGATGATCCGGCCTGGCTGATCCTCGCGGAGGTGCTCGACGGCGTCGCCTCCGGCATCATCGGCGTCGCCATGCCGGTGGTCGTGGCCGACCTGACCTGGGGTTCGGGCCGCACCCAGACCGCCCTCGGCTCGGTCTCGGCCGTCCAGGGCATCGGCGGGGCCCTGTCGGGTTGGGTCGGCGGCCTGCTCGCGATCCATCTCGGCTGGACCTGGACCTTCCTGGCGCTGGCCGTGCCGGCGCTCGCCTCGCTCGGCCTCGCCCTCTGGCTGGAGGAGAGCTGCGCGCCCGGGAGCCAGGATGCGGCGGGGACGCCCTGCGGCGCCGGGCCGGAGCGCGGCCCGGCGGACGAGGCGCGCTTGGACGAGGCGCGCTTGGACGAGGCGCGCTTGGCCTTCGAGGAGCGGCGATCGGGCTAAGCCTTCTTCGCCCGGGATGATCGCGGGCCCGGCGGATGATGCGGCGGCACGAAGCTCGGCAGGATTGAAGCGGCCAATTCTGCCGAGACGACGCCCGATCGCGCGGTTTCACCCTCGAACCATCCGATCCGCGCGCGGCGCGGTGCAACCCATGCGGCGATCGCACCGTTTCGGCCTCATTCGAACGGATGAGCCGCAAACCGGCCCGGACGCGGGCTCGGCGGTTGACTCGGGCCCTGGCGCCATGCTGTGAGGCATACCAAAGGCGCATAGGCGCAATAGAGGAAACGCAGGGGTGACGCATCGCGATGGCTGAATCCACCGCCCCCAGAACCGCCGCGCCGCCGGACATCGTGCTCGCCACGGACGGGCTCACGAAGGAGTTCAAGGGCTTCCGCGCCGTGAACGGCGTGAGCCTTCAGGTGAAGCGCGGCACGATCCACGCCCTGATCGGCCCGAACGGGGCCGGCAAGACCACCTGCTTCAACCTCCTCACCAAGTTCCTCACCCCGACCGCCGGCTCGATCCGCTACAACGGCCGCGACATCACGGGCATGAAGCCGGCGGACGTCGCCCGCCTCGGCCTCGTGCGCTCGTTCCAGATCTCGGCGGTCTTCCCGCACCTGACCGTCAAGGAGAACGTCCGCATCGCCCTCCAGCGGCGCAAGCGCGGCGATTCCTTCGACTTCTGGCGCTCCGAACGCGTGCTGCGGGCCCTCAACGACGAGGCGCTCTCCCTCGTCGAGGCGGTGGGCCTGTCGGACTTCGCCAACGTGCCGGCGGTGGAACTCTCCTACGGCCGGAAGCGGGCGCTGGAGATCGCCACCACGCTCGCCCTCGATCCCGCCATGCTGCTCCTCGACGAGCCGATGGCCGGCATGGGCCACGAGGACGTGGACCGCACCGCCGCCCTGATCCGGCGCGTCTCGGCCAACCGCACCATCCTGATGGTCGAGCACAACCTCTCGGTGGTGGCCTCGCTCTCCGACCGCATCACCGTGCTGGCCCGCGGCCAAGTGCTGGCGGAGGGCGACTACGCCACCGTCTCGAAGGATCCCCGGGTGGTCGAGGCCTATATCGGAGCGGGTCATGGCTGAGGCGGCGCTGAGGACGAATCCGGCAACGGGCACCGCCCCCCTCCTGACGGTGCAGGGGCTGGAGGGCTGGTACGGCGAGAGCCATGTGCTGCACGGCATCAGCTTCGACGTGAAGCCCGGCGAGGTGGTGACCCTCCTCGGGCGCAACGGCGCCGGCAAGACCACGACCCTGCGGGCGATCATCGGCATCCTGGGCAAGCGCAAGGGTTCGATCCGCTACGACGGGGTCGAGACCATCGGCATGGCCTCGCGCAACATCGCCAAGCTCGGCCTCGGCTACGTGCCGGAGGAGCGGGGCATCTTCTCGAGCCTGTCGGTCTACGAGAACCTGATGCTGCCGCCGCGGGTGAAGCCGGGCGGGATGAGCGTGGAGCAGATCTACACGCTGTTCCCCAACCTGAAGGAGCGCTCGGGCAGCCAGGGCACCAAGCTCTCGGGCGGCGAGCAGCAGATGCTGGCGATCGGGCGCATCCTGCGCACCGGGGCCAAGCTCATCCTGCTCGACGAGCCGACCGAGGGTCTCGCCCCCGTCATCGTGCAGCAGATCGGGCGGACGATCGCCCGGCTGAAGAGCGAGGGCTACACCATCATCCTGGTCGAGCAGAACTTCCGCTTCGCGCAGACGGTCGCCGACCGGCATTTCGTGGTGGAGCAGGGGCGGGTGATCGACATGATCCCCAACGCCGAACTCGACGCCAACATCGACAAGCTCCACACCTATCTGGGCGTGTGAGCCGCGTCCGGCCACCGGTCGGCATCATAGCAATTCTCCGGCGCGGATCGCCCCGCGCCGCAACGCAGGACGCCGCACGCCGCGCCACCGGCCACGGCTAACGACAACGGTGCCACAGGGCGCCCACCGGAGGAGAGACTGATGCTGAAACGACTGCTCGCCGCGACGGCGCTCGCCGCGCTCACGGCCGGCTCCGCCCTGGCGCAGACGCCCGTGAAGATCGGCGTGCTGAACGACCGCTCGGGCGTCTATGCCGACCTCTCGGGCGAGGGCTCGGTGATCGCCGCCCGCATGGCCGTCGAGGACTTCAAGGCCGCCGACAAGGGCCTCAAGGTCGAGATCGTCTCGGCCGACCACCAGAACAAGCCGGATGTCGGCGCCTCGCTGGCGCGCCAGTGGTACGACCGCGACGGGGTGGACGCCATCTTCGACGTGCCGACCTCCTCGGTGGCCCTGGCGGTCGCCCAGGTCAGCCGCGAGAAGAACAAGGCCTTCGTCAATTCCGGCGCCGGCACCGCCGATCTCACCGGTCCGCAATGCGCGCCGACCACCGTGCACTGGACCTACGACACCGTGGCGCTCGCCAACGGCACCGGCAGCGCCATGGTCAAGCGCGGCGGCAGCACGTGGTTCTTCCTCACCGCCGACTACGCCTTCGGGCAGGCGCTCCAGCGCGACACCTCGGCGGTAGTGACCAAGAACGGCGGCAAGGTGGTGGGCTCGGTCAAGACGCCGTTCCCGACCTCCGACTTCTCCTCCTTCCTGCTCCAGGCCCAGGGCTCGGGCGCCAAGGTGATCGGCCTCGCCAATGCGGGCGGCGACACCATCAACGCCATCAAGCAGGCGGCCGAGTTCGGCATCACCGAGGGCGGGCAGGCGCTCGCCGGCCTGCTGATCTTCTCCTCCGACGTGCATTCGCTGACGCCGAAGGTGGCGCAGGGCCTCGTCTTCACCGAGCCGTTCTACTGGGACCTCAACGACGGCACCCGGGCCTTCTCGGACCGCTTCGCCAAGCAGGCCGGCGGCAAGAAGCCGACCGCGGTGCAGGCCGGCGTCTACGCGAGCGTTCTCCACTATCTGAAGGCGGTCGAGGCGCTGAAGTCGGCCAAGGACGGCACGCAGGTCGTGACCAAGATGAAGGAACTGCCCACCGACGATCCGCTCTTCGGCAAGGGCTCGATCCGCGCGGACGGCCGCACGATCCACGACATGTACCTGTTCGAGGTGAAGAAGCCGGCCGAGTCGAAGAACCCCTGGGATCTCTACAAGACCCTGGCGACGATCCCGGGCAACGAGGCCTTCCGGCCCCTGAGCGAGGGCAACTGCCCCCTGGTCGGCAAGAGCTGACCGAAGCATCATTCGCCGGAATGGTTACCGGTTCGGCGAAGACGATGATGCGAAACCAAGGACCTTAACAGAAGTGCCCAGAGCAGTTCTGCCAAGGTCGTTCCCGGCACCTGCTGACCCCGGGCGGGGCCCGAGCGGCCCCGCCTCTTCCGGCTCCCCACCCACGAGTCGCTGATCCCCATGACCATGATCTTCGGCGTTCCCATGCAGGCGCTGTTCGGACAGCTCCTGCTCGGCCTCATCAACGGCTCGTTCTACGCGATCCTGTCGCTCGGCCTCGCGATCATCTTCGGGCTCCTCAACATCATCAACTTCACCCATGGCGCCCAGTACATGATGGGCGCCTTCGTAGCCTGGATGCTGCTGAACTACGCCGGGATCGGCTATTGGTGGGCCCTGCTGCTGGCGCCCCTGCTGGTCGGCCTGTTCGGGGTGATCCTGGAGCGGCTGCTGATCGCGCGCCTGTACAAGCTCGACCACCTCTACGGCCTGCTGCTCACCTTCGGCCTCGCCCTCATCATCCAGGGCCTGTTCCGCAACCAGTACGGCGTGTCGGGCCTGCCCTACGCCATCCCCGGCGAATTGTCGGGCGGCCAGCGCCTGCCCTTCATGTTCCTGCCGAACTACCGCGGCTGGGTGGTCGTCGCCTCGCTGGTGGTCTGCCTCGCCACCTGGCTCGTGATCGAGAAGACCAAGCTCGGTGCCTACCTGCGCGCCGCCACCGAGAACCCGACCCTGGTCCAGGCCTTCGGCGTGAACGTGCCGCTCCTGCTCACGCTCACCTACGGCTTCGGCGTGGCGCTCGCCGCCTTCGCGGGCGTGCTCGCCGCGCCGGTCTACTCGGTCAACCCCAACATGGGCGCCGACATCATCATCGTCGTGTTCGCCGTGGTGGTGATCGGCGGCATGGGCTCGATCCTGGGCTCCATCGTCACCGGCTTCGCGCTGGGCCTCGTCGAGGGCCTCACCAAGGTGTTCTACCCGGAGGCCTCCTCGACCGTGATCTTCGTGATCATGGTGCTGGTGCTCCTGGTGAAGCCCGCCGGCCTGTTCGGGCGCACGGCCTGATGTCTATCATCCCGCTCATCCGTCTGTTGAGGACCGCCTGAGATGGCCCATTCCGCCGCCACGGCGTCCGACGCCGCCCCCATCGCCAGCGCCCTGCCGGAGGGCAGGGACGCCAAGGCGCTCCACCGCATGGTGTTCATCGGCATCGCGGTCGCCCTCGCGGTGCTGCCACTCGTCCTCTATCCCGTCTTCCTGATGAAGGTTCTGTGCTTCGCGCTGTTCGCGCTGGCCTTCAACCTTCTCCTCGGCTACGGCGGCCTCCTGTCCTTCGGACACGCCGCCTATTTCGGCATGGCGAGCTACATCGCGGCCTACGGCGCCAAGGTCTGGGGCCTGACGCCCGAACTCGCGATCCTGGCCGGCACGCTCACCGCGGCCCTGCTCGGCCTCGTCTTCGGGGCCCTCGCCATCCGCCGCCAGGGCATCTACTTCTCGATGATCACCCTGGCGCTCGCCCAGATGGTGTTCTTCTTCTCGCTGCAGGCGAAGTTCACCGGCGGCGAGGACGGCATTCAGGCGGTGCCGCGCGGCAACCTGTTCGGGGTGATCAGCCTCGCCGACGACCGGGTGCTCTACGCGCTCGTGGCGACGATCTTCTTCCTCGGCATGCTGCTGATCTACCGCATCATCCACTCGCCCTTCGGCCAGGTGCTGAAGGCGATCCGGGACAACGAGCCGCGCGCCATCTCGCTCGGTTACCGGGCGAACCAGTACAAGCTCGCGGTCTTCGTGCTCTCGACGACGCTCGCGGGCCTCGCCGGGGCCACCAAGGCCATCGTGTTCCAGCTCGCCTCGCTCACCGACGTGCATTGGTCGATGTCGGGCGAGGTGGTGCTGATGACGCTGGTGGGCGGCATGGGCACGGTGTTCGGGCCGATCATCGGCTCCTTCGTGATCGTCGCCATGGAGAACTACCTCGCGCAGTTCGGCGCCTGGGTGACGATCATCCAGGGCGTGGTGTTCGTGATCTGCGTGCTCCTGTTCCGCGAGGGCATCGTCGGGCTGTTCGCCCGTCTGCTGAAGAAGCCGCTCTGATCCGGTGTCCGGACGTGATCGTCCGGACACCGGAATCACCAGCCCGCGCGGCGCGGAGCAGGGCTCGGCGCACGCTTGAGCGAAGCCGGTGTCCTGCGTCGTGACGCGATTGCCTCGGCAATCGCCGGGCGATCGACCGGAAACCGGATGAGACCCGGGGCGGACCGGCGCCGAGAAAATCCTCGCGGGGAGTGTCGGATCCGGTCCGCCCCGATCGTCCTCGGGGCGGGCCCGACAAGAGGCCGCACGCGAGAGGACCTGAGAGCGATGAGCACCGAGACGAAGCCGGCCCCGGCCGTGAAGGGCGGAGTGGTCGCCTACCTGACCGTCGACGGCGCCATGAAGGCCGCCGCCTTCTACGAGCGGGCCTTCGGCGCCGAGATCGTCGCCGCCATGCCCGTGGACGAGAAGGGCCGCACCATGCACGTGCACCTTCACGTCAACGGCAGCTCGCTGATGATGAGCGACGCCTATCCGGATCACGGCCATCCCTGGAAGACGCCGCAGGGCTTCAACCTCCTGCTGCCGGTCGACGACATCGCGGCTTGGTGGGAGCGCGCGGTGGCGGCCGGCGCCGAGGTGGTGAATCCGGTGGCGGAGATGTTCTGGGGTGACCTCTACGGCCAGCTGCGCGACCCGTTCGGGATCACCTGGGCGATGAACCAGCCCAAGAAGCAGCCCGAGAACAAGAGCCGGCCCGAGCGCTGAGCGGGAGACGCCGGATGGACACGCCCCTGTCGACGGACGATCGCGACCTCGTGCTCACGCGGCTGATCCCGGCGCCGCGCGCTGCGCTCTACCGCGCCTGGACCGATCCCGACCTGCTGCGGCGCTGGTTCGCGCCCGACCCCTACACCATCGCCCGGGCCGAACTCGACCCGCGCCCGGGCGGCGGCAACCTCGTGGTGATCCGTGCGCCGGACGGCACCGAGCATCCGCATCACGGGGTCTACCTGGAGGTGGTGGAGAACGAGCGGCTCGTCGTCACGGATGCCTACCGGCCGGGCTGGGAGCCGTCCGCGAAGCCGTTCATGACCGCGATCATCACCTTCGCGGACGAGGCGGGGGGCACGCGCTACACCGCCCGCGCGCGGCATTGGAGCCGCGAGGATCGCGACGCCCACGAGGCCATGGGCTTCCACGAGGGCTGGGGACGCTGCGCGGACCAGCTCGCGGCCCTCGCCGCCACCCTGTAGGCGGATCGCGACCCGACGGCCCGGGACGGGAGCGCCCCGGGCCGCGCACAGCGCATCTGGCGCCCACCTTACTCGGTGCCGGCGGCGGCCCGCTCCAGGGCCGAGACATCGAGCTTGACCATGCCCTGCATGGCCGTGAACACCCGGGCTGCCACCGCGGGATCGGGATCGGCGAGCAGGCGCGGCAGCATCTCGGGCACGATCTGCCAGGGAACGCCCCAGCGATCCCGCAGCCAGCCGCACATGATCTCCGACCCGCCCTGGGATGTCAGCGCCTCCCAGAGGCGGTCGACCTCCGCCTGATCCGCGCAGGAGACGGAGATCGAGGCGGCCGTGCCGTAATCGGCCGGCATGCCGCCGTTCAGGGCCTGGAAGCTCTGCCCGCCCAGGGTGAAGGTCAGCATGATCACGTCGCCGGGCTCGCCGCCGGGCCAGGGTCCCGGCGCGCGCAGGATCTGTCCGAGGCTGGAGCCGGGCACGAGCGAGACGTACAAGCGAACGGCGTCCTCCGCATCCCGAACGAACCAGAGGCAGGTGCCGATCTTCGACATGAGGCATCTCCATCCCGTCTCGACCGACGCGATCGGTGTTTCTTGGAAGATTGCTACAGGTTTGCGACGCGCTCCGCGAGTTGGCCGGCACCCATCCCGGCCCGCCGGCGGTCGGCCCGGCCGGCAGCACCAGGGTCCCTGCCCGGTGATCCTGGCGCAGGAGCGCGGGTCCTGATCATCGGGGCGATAACCTGCGTGAGCGACATCAGGCGCTGTATTGACGAAGAGGAAAGATCATCGACCGTATCCGCGGGGTCCCGATGCCGCTTTACTTCTTCCATCTCCGCACACCCGGAGGTGCCGCACGGGACGCGTTCGGGCTCCAGCTGAGCGGCTTCGAGGATGCCTATCTCGAAGCATTTCAAGCCGTGCCGGGAATGGCCGCGGATCTGGTCAAAGAGCAGTGCGATCCGATGTGCTGCGGCTTCATGATCATGGATGCCGAAGGTCAACCGCTCGCCGACCTGCCGTTCACGGATGTCCTGTGGCGGCACAGGAGACCGCCGATCTCCTGAGCGCAACTGCACAGGGCGATTCTGCCGAGGTTCTTGGTTTCGCATCATTGCCACCACCGAACCGGTGACCGCCGCGGCGAATGAGGCGCAGGAAGGCCGTGGCCGATCCGGCGCCGCGGACAGGCGCTCGGTCGTGCCCATCACGGCTCCAGCGATCGGATCCTCCCGAAGCCGACACCGGTGGGGGCGTGGGCGACAGCCGCAACGATCCTGTGCAACCTGAAAAGGATTCGCTTGACCAATCAATGGTTGCATTACCATAATCAACGGTGGTGCTATCGGCATAAGATCAATTGGAAATCGTGCGATGAAGCGCATTCCCTTGGCTGTTGCAGTGTCGATGCTGGTCAGTGGCGCCGCGGCTGCCCAGACGGTCGCGCGCCAACACGACGCCGTCGAGATCGCTTCGCATCACCGTGCGCTCATCAAGCGATATGCCAGGCAGCACCACGTCAACCGGATCTGGCTCGACCGGCCGCTACCGGCCGGGTCGGTCGCTCCGAAGCATGTGGCGTTCGACCCCCTGCCTACGGTCGTCATCGCGCAGAACCCGCGCCTGGAGGGTTACGGCTACTTCCTCGCCGAGACGGGTACCTACATCGTCGATCCGGGCTCGCGGCGGGTGATCACCTCGATCGATTGAGGCGGCGCCCTCCGCCCGATGCATTCCCGCGGGATCCCGGCAGCCGGTTCGAGGATCCTGATCACCGCTCGACGGCCGCATCGCGCCATGCGGCCCGGACCGAGCGATGAACGCGCTTTCATGCAATCCTGCTGAAATATGCGTGGTGCATACCCCCTTCCATAGACCATGCGGGAGGGCAACATGACCGGTAAGGCGGACCGGCCGACCATCGGCGACCTGTTGAGGCTGGACATCCTGAGCCGGGATGATCTGCAAGCGGCGGTCGACGCCTACATTGCCGACCCCGGGCCGGCTTGGCGTGAGATCGCGAACGGGATCGGCCTCGACATCAAGGCGGCCATCGATGCCGATCCCCACACCCGGCAGATGATGACGTGGGCGGGCGTGTCCCGAATGGCGCGGGAATTGGCGCTCCGCACGGCGATCCTGATCGCGAAGCCCGAGCGGCCGTCGCAGGCTGCGATGCCGCGCTCCGGCGACGTCGCTTGGCTCGTCAGGCCGGACGGCCCGCATCCGGGACGGCGTCTGGCCCTCGCCGGCTGATGGGGCCGGGCCGGCAGTCGGACGGTGGGTCTTGACTGATGCCGGCCTCGTCCACGGCGCGGCGCCGGTCCGACCGGATCGTTTCGGCGGAATGCCGGACCGCACCGGCTCATCCGCTTGCCAGCCTGGAGAATCGATTGCGCCGGGTCGGCGGGGGAGCGTGGCCGGATTCTTCCAAAATCGCGGCTTGTCTTTCCACTGGAAATACACTCTCAGATTGCATTTTCATGCATCCCGGAGTTCTCCATGGTCGATATGGACATATCCCTCCATGGTGAGATCACGCTGACCGCGGACATGGTGTCGGCCCACGTCCCTCGCAACAACGTTCCACTGGGTGACCGGCCGGCCCTGATCCAGAGCGTGTACGGCCAACGCGTGACGCCCGGTCGGCCCGCGGCGCAGGCGCCTTCCAAGCCCACGCCCCCGGTCCCGATCAGGAGGACGATCACCCGGGCGACATCGTCAGCCTGGAGGACGGACGACGGTACAAGTCGTTGAAGCGGCTCGTGGCGACCGATGGTCTCACGCCGGAGCAGTCCCGTCGGGAGTGGGGCCTGCCGGCGGATCATCCGATCATGGCGGCGAACTACACGGCCACGCGCTCCGAGATCGCGAAGGCGAACGGTCTCGGCCGGACGCGGCGGCCGATCGCCGATCCTCGCACGGTCGCCTCGCGATCGAGGACCCGGAAGAATGCCGGCACGGGGCGGCGCCCCGGCCGGCGATCAGTTGGAGAGATCCGAGCCGGGGATCAGCGCACAACCCGCACAAGTTGTTCCCGCGCGCCTTTCGAAGCGCTGCATCGCGTCGTCGGGGCGGGTGTCCCGAACCGGCCGGGCCCTGGCCCGCGGCGCCGGGCGGCTCCGCGCCGGTGAGACCTCGCCCAATCCAAACGCGCCCTAAATTGTTGCGATCGGAAGCAGCGATCGCCATGGTCCGCTCATGACCAACCCGGACCCCGCGGCCCTCACCCTCTTCGCCGGGCAAGGCGAGATGCGGGCCCTGGCGCGCGCCCTCGACTGGTCGCGCACGCCGCTCGGCCCCGTCTCCGCCTGGCCGCAGAGCCTGCGCTCGACCGTGCGTACGCTCCTGTCGTCGCAATACCCGATGATCCTCACCTGGGGCTCCGAATTCACCCAGATCTACAACGATGCCTATGCCAAGCTCATCGGCGCCGGGCATCCGGCCGCGCTCGGCAACGACATCCGCATCACGCTCGCCGCAGGATGGGATACGCTCGGCCCCATGATCGCCCGGGTGATGCAGACGGGCGAGGCCAATTGGACGCCGGCCCTGCCGCTCCTGATGGAGCGGGCCGGCTACCGCGAGGAGGCCTATTTCAGCGTCTCGCACGCGCCCGCCGAGGATGACGACGGCCGCATCGTCGGCATGCTGGCGGTGTGCAGCGAGGTCACCGCCCAGGTCGTGGGCGAGCGGCGTCTCGGCCTGCTCCGCGACCTCGCGGCCAAGGCCGGCGAGAGCCGCAGCGTCGAGACGACCTGCGCCGACATCGCGGCGGCGCTCTCGGACGACCGCCTCGACGTGCCGTTCGCGCTCCTGTTCCTGAGGGAGGCCGAGGGCGGCCTGCGCCGGGCGGCGGTGTCCGGCATCGACGAGGCCCACCCGGCCGCATCCCCCTCCGCGTCCTGGCCGTTCGAGCGCGCGCTGGCCGGCGAGAGCGTGCCGGTGACCGGTCTCGCCCCGCATGTCGGGATGACGGGCGGCTTCTGGGGCGATCCCGTCGATGGCGCGCTGACCATGCCGATCGCGGGCGAGGTCGGCTCGGCGCCCCTCGGCGTGCTGGTCGTCGGGGTCAGCCCGAGCCGCGCGCTCGACGCGGGCTATGCCGGCTTCCTCAACCTCGTGGCGGGCCAGATCTCGACGGCCCTGCGCAGCGCCCGCGCCTACGAGCAGGAACGCCGTCGCGCCGAAGCGCTCGCCGAACTCGACCGGGCCAAGACGCAGTTCTTCTCGAATGTCAGCCACGAGTTCCGCACACCACTGACGCTGATGCTGGGTCCCCTGGAGGAGGTGCTGGCGGCGGGCGGCCTGGAGACGCGCGCCCGCGAGGAGCTGGAGGTCGTCCACCGCAACGCGCTGCGCCTCCTGCGCCTCGTCAACACGCTGCTCGACTTCTCCCGCGTCGAGGCCGGCCGCGCCCAGGCCAGCTTCGCGCAAGCCGACCTCGCCGCGCTCACGGCGGACATCGCCAGCACCTTCCGCTCGGCGATCGAGCGGGGCGGGCTGACGCTCACGGTCGCGTGCCCGCCGCTGCCCGAGCCGACCTATGTCGACCGCGAGATGTGGGAGAAGGTCGTCCTCAACCTCCTCTCGAATGCCCTGAAATTCACCTTCCAGGGCGGCATCACCGTGCGGCTGGAGCCGGTCCGGGGGGCGATCCGCCTGACCGTGAGCGACACCGGCGTCGGCATCCCGGCCGAGGCGCTGCCGCAGGTCTTCGAGCGCTTCCACCGCATTGCGGGCAGCCGCAGCCGCTCCCACGAGGGCACCGGCATCGGCCTGGCGCTGGTGCGGGAACTCGTCGGCATGCATGGCGGGACCGTCGCGGTCACGAGCCGGCTGGACCGGGGCACCACCTTCACGGTGACCCTCCCGACCGGAACCGCACACCTCCCGCCGGACCGGATCGTCGCGGCGCAGGAGGCGGCCGATGGGGGCGGTCTCCCCCGGGCCTATGTCGAGGAGGCGTTGCGCTGGCTGCCGGCCGCGAACGTCGTGCCGCTGCCCCGGGGCGCCGGGTCGCGGGCCGGCCCCGAGGCGCGGAGCCGCATCGTTCTCGCGGACGACAACGCCGACATGCGGGCCTATGTCGCGCGCCTCCTCGGTCCCGACCACGATGTGGTGGCGGTCGCCGATGGCGGGGCGGCCCTGGCGGCCCTGCGCGGCGGCAAGGCCGACCTCCTGCTCACGGACGTGATGATGCCGGTGCTCGACGGCATCGCGCTCACGCGCGCCGTCCGGGGCGACCCCGCCCTCTGCACGGTGCCGGTGATCATGCTCTCGGCCCGCGCCGGCGCCGAGGCCGGCGTGGAGGGGCTGGAAGCCGGCGCGGACGACTACCTCGTCAAGCCCTTCTCGGCGCGCGAGCTGCAGGCCCGGGTGCGGACGAACCTCGAACTCGCCCGGCTGCGGCGCGAGGCGGAGGAGCAGGAGGCGCAGAACCGCAAGATGGAGGCGGTCGGCCAGCTCACCAGCGGGGTCGCGCACGACTTCAACAATCTCCTCGCCGCCGTGATGGGCTCGGTCGAGCTGGCCGAGCGCCGCGTCACGGACGAGCGCGTGCTGCGGCTGCTCCGCAACGCCCATCAGGCGGCGCGGCGGGGGGCGACGCTCACCGAGCAGCTGCTGGCCTTCTCGCGCCGGCAGCGGCTGGAGGCCCGCCCGACCGACCTGAACGGCGTGCTCTCCGGCATGGCCGACCTCCTGCACCGGACGCTCGGCGGCACCATCGCGGTCGCGACCCGGCTCTCCGCCGAGCTGTGGCCGGCCCTGGCCGACCCGAACCGGATCGAACTCGCGGTGCTGAACCTCGCCGTGAACGCCCGTGACGCGATGCCGGAGGGCGGCGAATTGCGCATCGAGACCACCAATATCGGCGCCTCGGAGCCCCGCGCGGCCGTGCTGCCCCCGGGTGATTTCGTCCGCATCCGAGTGACCGATACCGGCGAGGGCATGCCGCCCGCGGTGCTCCAGCGGCTGTTCGAGCCGTTCTTCACGACCAAGCCGCAGGGCAAGGGCACCGGGCTCGGCCTCGCGCAGGTCTACGGCACGGCCAAGCAGCTCGGCGGCGAGGTGACGGTCGAGAGCCGCGTCGGCGAGGGCACGACCGTGTCGCTCTACCTGCCCCGGGCCAGGGGCGCGACCGCGCGCGTCGAGCCCTTGCGGGCGCGGACCGCGAGTGCCGTGAGCCGCCGGCGGGTGCTGCTCGTCGACGACGATCCGCAGGTCCGCGCCACGGCCGAGGCTCTGCTGGAAGAGATGGGCCACGCGGTCGTGGCGGTCGGCAGCGGCGCCGAGGCCCTGCACATCCTGGGCGGCGAGGGGGCGATCGACCTCCTCCTGGCGGATTACGCCATGCCCGGCATGACGGGGAGCGAGCTGGCGACACGGGCGCTCGCCCTGCAACCGAGCCTGCGCGTGCTCCTGATGACCGGCTACGCGGACGCCGCCTCCCTGCCGGACGGGGCCGCAGTGCTGCGCAAGCCCTTCGCCCTGTCGGAACTCGCCGCGGCCCTCGCCGGCGTCCTGCCCGCGGGCGGAGGGCGGGTGCCGTCGTTCCAGCCCCGCACCGACCAGCGGTGAAGGCGGGCGGAGGACCTGCGCCGGCTGCCGGTCAGAGCTGGTCGAGCGGCGGAGTCGCGTCCCCGAACCAATTGGCCCTCATCAGCATCTTCGCAGCCTCGATCCCCCCGGGATCGCCGCGCGCCTCCGCGGCCCGGAGCAATCCGGCCGCGGCCCAGCCGTTGTTCGGCGCCCGCTCCAGCGCCGTGCGGAAGGCGGCCTCCGCCTCGGCGAGCCGGCCCTGGGCGAGCAGGGCCGCGCCGAGCGACTGGTGGACCGGGTAATCCCAGAACGGCGGCTCCATGTAGGGCAGGCGGTCCTGGATCTCCGCGGCCTGTGCGAACAGGGTGGCTGCGGCGGCAGGGTCGCCCGCAATCCGGGCCGTGCGTGCCTCGATCACCTTGCCGGCGATTGTGAGGACGTCGGCACCCGGCACGCCGGCCGCCGCGAGCGCCGCGATCTCCGGCCTTCGCGCGAGCTGGTCGATGGCCGCCACCTCGGCCCTCGCCGCGTCGGCCCGCCCGAGCCGCGCCAGGGCGACGCCGCGCGCGTAATGCCAGGTGGCGCGGACGAACGGGAAGTCCGCATCGGGGGCGGGCAGGGCCAGCACGGTGTCGGGCGAGGAGAAGCGCGCATGGGCGCTGTAGGGGGCGGCCGCGATCGGCTGCGTCCACGGCACCTCGCGCTTCGTGCGGTCCGAGACTATCCCGGCGAGCTTCTCCGCGGCGGCCACCGCCGTCCGCCCGTCGCCGCCCATCAGCGCGGAGGCGAGCACGAAATGGACGTTGTGGGCGTAATAGGCCTCCGCATAGAGCAGGCTCGCCCCGCCCTGCCGAACCAGCGCCTCATCCACGGCCGCCGCCTGCACGTTGGCGTCCAGGCTCTCGCGCCAGCGTCCCACCCGGTACCAGATGTGGCTCGGCATGTGCACGAGGTGGCCGGCCCCGGGCATCAGCGCGGCGAGGCGCTGCGCGTGCGGTGCCGCCCGCTCGGGACGGTCGGACGCCTCGACCACGTGAATGTACAGGTGGATGGCGCCGGGATGATCGGGGGCGGGAACGAGGCTGCCCACTGTCCTGTCGCCGAGCACGCCTTCGATGAGTTCGATCATCCGCGCGGTCTCGCCCTTCGGGGTCCGTCCCCCGTCGGACCAGTAATCCCAAGGGCTCAGGTTCATCAGGGCGTCGGCGGTCAGCAGCGCCACGTCCGGGCTGTCCGGGAACTTGGCCTGCACCGCCGTCATGGCGTCCGCATAGGCTTGGTCGAGCGCCTTGCGATCCGCAGTCCCGTCACGCGCGTAGCGGCGGGAGAGCGCCCCGACGAGGTCCGCCTGAAGCGGCGGCGCCGAGGGGGCGAGGCGCTCGGCCGCCGCCAGGGCGGCGAGCGCCCTGGCATTCGCATCCGCCTCGAGCGGGAAGTTGATGTGGGGGCCGAGCACCCAGGCCTCGCCCCAGAAGCACATGGCGCAGCTCGGGTCGAGATCCTGCGCGGCCCGGAAGGCCCGCGCCGCCTCGGCGTGGTTGAAGGCCCAGGCGAACCGGTAGCCCTGATCGAAATAGGCGCGCGCCTGCGGATGAGCGGGGCGGGCCGCCGCCCAGGTGAGCTGGCCGAGATCGTCGTGGAGCGGCGGGGGTTGCGTGCTCGTCGGCGCCGCCGCACCCCGCGGCAGGTCGCGGTTGTAGGACCCGAGTTCGTTGCGGGCCGGCGGAACCGGATGCGGGGCATGCCCGGCCTGCGCCGTCGTCATCGGCGCACCGGCGGCGGTCCGGCCGGTCTGGGCCAGGCTGTGCAGGAGCCGGGCGCGCGGGCCGTGATGGCTGCCGAGCGGGCACGCCGCCGCAGCGCCCGCGAGGACCGATCCGCTCATCGCCGCGGTGATCAGGCAGGCATACCCGAGAGAGCGTCGACGGCGCATGACAGGGCTGGTCATCCGAGCCTCCAGGATTCGGGTCGGCCGGCCGCCAGATTCTCAGTCGATCGCCCGGGCGACAATGATGAATGTCAGGAGACCTGCATGCGGCGCGGTATCCTGCCCCGGTGGAACGCCGCCGGGCTGCGCCGGCCTGCCCGGCACGAGAGCGCTTCCCGCCGAAGCCGTCTCAACCGGCCGGCTCGTCCTCCGCCCGCAGCGGGCGGCTGAGCAGCCCCATGATCGCGTCGTCCAGGCTGAGATCGCCCGCCACCACGCCCGCGACGGCCTCGGCGACCGGCATCTCGACGCCCCGGCGGCGGGCCAAGCCCACCAGCGCCGCGGCGGTGAGCGCACCCTCCGCGAGCTTGCCGCAAGCGGCCTCCAGCGGCGTCGCACCCCGCCCCAGCCGCTCGCCGAAGGCGAAGTTGCGGGATTGCGGCGAGGCCGCCGTGAGGACGAGATCGCCGAGGCCGGAGAGGCCCATCAGCGTCTCCGGACGCGCGCCGTAGGCCCGCGCGAAGCGGCGCAGCTCCGCGAAGCTGCGGGCGACGAGGGCCGCCCGGGCGCTCTCGCCCAGGCCGCGGCCGATCACGGCCCCGCAGGCGATGGCGAGCACGTTCTTGGCCGCCCCGCCGATCTCGACCCCGCGCATGTCGGTGCCGTGATAGACGCGCAGGCTCGGCCCCGACAGGGACGCGGCGAGCGCCGCCGCGAGACCCGGCTCCGGCGCCGCGAGGGTCACGGCCGTCGGCAGTCCGCGGGCCACGTCCGCGGCGAAGCTCGGGCCCGAGAGCACCGCCAGAGCGGCCCCCGGCGCGACCTCCGCCGCGACGTCGGTGAGGAACGCGTCGGTGCCGCGCTCGATGCCCTTGGCGCACAGGATCAGGGCCGCGGCCGGGTCGAGGGCGTCGCGCAGGCCGGTCAGGACGCCCCGCAAGGTTTGCGCCGGGGTGACGAGCAGCACCGCTTCGGCGTCCCGCAGGGCCGCCGCGTCGGCGGTCGGCCGCACGCCGGGATGCAGCGGGACGCCAGGCAGGTAGCGGGCGTTCTCGCGCGCCTCCGCCATCGCTCGCGCGGAAGCGGGGTCGCGCAGCCACAGCACGACTTCCCGCGGGGCCGCCATGGCGGCCGCATTGGCGAGCGCCGTGCCCCAGGAGCCACCGCCGACGACCGCGACCGGCCGGGTCATCGGTGATCTCCCGTGAAGGTGGCCGCGCCGAGCCGGTAGAGCACGTGCGGCCGCAGCGGATCGCCCTCGGCGAGGGCCGGATGCAGGAATTCCTCGATCCGCTCCATGCCCAGCCGTTCCATCACCCGCTGCGAGGCGCGGTTCAGCACCGCCGTATAGGCCACGATCTCGGTCAGGCCGCAGCGCCCGAACGCATCGGCGAGGGCGAGACGGGCCGCGCGGGTGGCGAGGCCGCGCCCCCAGGCCGCGCGGGCGAGCCGCCAGCCGATCTCCACGACGCTGCCCGGCACCGTCGCGAAGGGCAAGGGCCGCACCGGACGCCAGCACCCCACGAAGCCGACGAAGACCCCCTCCGCCTCCAGCGCCCAGGGGCCGAAGCCGTCCTGCTCGAAGCGCCGGTCGAGGGTGCGCGCCTCGGCCTCGCTCTCGCGCCGGTTCTTCAGGGAGGGGAAGAACCGCATCACCTCCGGATCGGCGTTGAGGGCTGCGAAGGGCGCATCGTCCGCGCGCCGCCAGCGCCGCAGGCGGAAACCCGGCCCCGCCAGTTCCGGCGGCGGCGCGGCGCGGCGCAGCTTGCCGCGCCAGGACAGCGAGCGCCGGTTCAGCTCCGCGAGGTCCGCCTCGCCCGCCAGCACCGCCTCGCCGAGGGCGAGCGCCGCGGCGAGGCGCGCCGGCGGCATGTTCACCCAGGCGGGGGGCGCCACGCTCTCGCGCCAGGGCCCGCCGCAGGCATTGTCGAGGAGGATGCGGGCGAAGCAGTGGTTGAGCCGCACGGGCCAGCCGCGATGGGCCGCGGCCTCAGGCAGCCGCTCGTCCACCAGGGCGCGCCAGCGGCGCTGCACGGCCGCGGCCTCCGCCGCCGCGGCCCCGCCCGCCATCGCCTCCTGCCGGACGGCGCTCATCCGGCGCTCGCGGGCAGCGCCTCGGCGAAGGGCCAGCGGGGCCGCGCAGGGGCGGTGATGTCGTCGACGAGGCCGAGCCGCAGGCGTTCCAGCCCGGCCCAGGCGATCATCGCGCCGTTGTCGCCGCAGAGCGGCAGCGGCGGCGCCACCAGGGGCAGCCCGGCCTCGCCCGCGAGCTGGGTCAGCGCCCGGCGCAGGGCACCGTTCGCCGCGACGCCGCCGGCCGCGACCAGGGCGGTCGGGTGCCCGGCCACGTCGCCGAAGGTCCGCAGGGCCACCCGGACCCGGTCCACCACCACGTCCACGATGGCGGCCTGGAAGCTCGCGCAGAGATCCGCCACGTCCTGGCCGGTGAGGGGCGCGATGCGCTCGGCCTCCAGCCGCAGGGCGGTCTTCAGCCCGGAGAGCGAGAAGTTCGGCTCGCGCCGGCCGAGCATCGGGCGGGGCAGGGCGAAGCGCTCGGGATTGCCGCTCTCGGCGGCGCGCTCCACCTCGGGCCCGCCCGGATAGGCGAGACCGAGAAGCTTCGCCACCTTGTCGAAGGCCTCGCCGATGGCGTCGTCGATGGTGGTGCCGAGGCGGACATACTCGCCCACGCCCTTCACGGCGACGAGCTGCGTGTGCCCGCCCGAGGCGAGGAGGAGCAGGTAGGGAAAGCCGACCCCGTCCGTGAGCCGGGCGGTGAGGGCGTGCGCCTCCAGGTGGTTGATGGCGAGGAGCGGCTTGCGGGTGACGAGCGCGAGGGTCTTGGCGGTGACGAGCCCCACCAGCACCCCGCCGATCAGGCCCGGCCCCGCGGCCACCGCGATCCCGTCGAGGTCGTCGAAGGCGAGGCCGGCCTCGTTCAGGGCGCGGGCGATCAGGCGGTCGAGCACCTCGACATGGGCCCGCGCCGCGATCTCCGGCACCACGCCCCCGTAGGCGGCGTGCTCGGCGATCTGGCTCAGCACCTCGTTGGCGCGGATGGTGCCGCGCCCGTCATCCGCGGCGGACACGATCGCGGCGGCCGTCTCGTCGCAGGTGGTCTCGATGCCGAGGACGTTCATCGTGGTGGCGCTCGCGAGGCAGGCGTAAGGGATGATGGCGCGGAGCGCCGGGCCCGGTATGCTTGAGGCTCAGATAACCCGGGGGATGCGCCCCGCAAAGATGGGAGGCGGCGTGAGTGGCGACACGCTGAGGCTGGAACGGACGCCCCTGCGGGTTTGGGTCGCGCGCCCGCTGCCGGCCGGCGCCCGCACGGCGGCGCGTCTGGCGGGTCTCGGCCATGCGCCGCTCCTCGCGCCGGTGCTCGACCTCGCCCCGAGCCACGCTCCCCCGCCCGACGGGCCTTTCGACGCCCTCATCCTGACGAGCGCCAACGCGGTGCCGGCCGTGGCGGCCGCCGGGCTCACCCGGAGTCCGGCCTTCTGCGTCGGTGCCCGCACCGCCGCCGCGGCGCGCGCAGCGGGGCTCTCCGACGTGCGCCAGGGGGAGGGCGATGCGGCCGCGCTCGCCCGGCTCGTTGCCGCCGCGCTGCCGGCGGGCGCCCGCCTGCTCCACGCGGCGGGCAAGGAGCGCAAGGCGGAGCCCGCCGCCGCGCTCGCCGCGGCGGGTTTCGCGGTCGCCGCCTGGGTCGCCTATGCGGCCCGGCCGGTCCCGGTCCTGCCGGAGGCGGTGAGCTTGGCCCTCGGCGAGGCGAGCCTCGACGCGGCGCTGCATTATTCCCGCCGCAGCGCCGCCACCGCCCTGGGGCTCGCCCGCGCCGCCGGCCGGGACGCGGCCTTCGCGCGGCTCGCGCATCTCTGCCTGTCGGAGGATTGCGCGGCGCCCCTGGTCGGGGCGGGCATCCTGTCCCATGTCGTCGCAGCCCAGCCGACCGAGGACGCGCTGCTCGCCGCCCTGAGCCCGGCCTTGCCCATGCGAGGAGGCTCGCGCCTGGACGCGAAGCGGTGCTAAGGACGGCGCACCAGATCAGCCGCGGTCGGCGCCGGCCCCTCGCAAGGCCGCGTCATCGGCGAACGAGGCAGCCGGCGGGCGGTCCCTCGTTCACGTTCCGCTTCAAGTCGTGAGGATCTTCGGCCGTGACCCCATCCGACAAGGACCCCCAGGATTCCCGCAACCGACCCGGCGGTCGCGGCCCCAACCCGGCGGACGGCCCGATCATCGACCTGAAGGCCACCCGCGTGAACGAGCCCCCCGGCAAGGGGCCGTCTCCCGCCGCGCCGACGAAGCCGGGCGAGCCCCCGAAGCCCGCAGCGTCGGGCGCCACCATCCCCGGGAAGCCGGCGGGTCCCGCGCCCTCCGCGACGACTCCGCCGAAGCCGGGACCGGGCACCCAGCCGGGCGGCGCGACGCCGCCGAGGCCCGGCGAGCCGCCGAAGCCTGCCGCCGCAGGCGCGCCCGGTACCGGGAAGGAGCCGGGACCGGCCGCCGCCCCCGTTGGCGCCGCGAAGCCCGGATCCGCGCCCGCCACCCCGACGACTGCCCCCGCGCCGGGTGCCGCCAAGCCAGGCGCCCCGGCCGCGCCCGGCGCTGCGCCCTCGTCGGTGCCGAAGACGGGGCCGGCCGCCGCCGTCACGGCAGGGAAGCCCGAACCCGGCAAGTTTGAGCCCGGCAAGGTCGAGCCGGCCAGAGTTCGAGCCGGGCAAGCCCGACCCCGCCAAGGTGGAGCCTGCCAAGGTCGATCTGCTCAAGAGCGATGCGAAGCCGGGCGTGTCCAAGACGGAGCCGCCCAAGACGGAGCCTCCGAAATCGGAGCCCCCGAAGAGCGCCGCCCCGGTGACGCCGCCGCGTCCCACCTCGGTGCCGGGCTCCGGCCCGGCGGGCGGGCCCACGCCCGTCGCTGCGCCGCCCACGCGCTCCGGGGCCGGGTTCGGCTCCGTCCTCGCCGCGTCGCTGCTCGGCGGCGTGATCGGCGCGGGCCTCCTCTACGGGGTCCAGACCTACGGTCCGGCCTACGGCCTGCTGCCGAAGCCCGCCGATCCGGCGGCGAATCTCGACCAGCGCCTCGCCGATCTGGCGACCCGCGACAGCGTGCAGGCCCTCGACCGCCGCCTCGCCGCGACGGAATCGGCCCTGCGTCCGCTGCCCGAGGCCGTGCGCGGCGCCGATGCGGCGGCCAAGGCCGCGTCCGACCGGGCCGCCGAGGCGCTCCGGCGAACCCAGGCCGCCCCGGCCGCGGCGCCGGGTGCCGCCCCCGCCGCTCCGGCCGCCGGCGAGCCCCTCCAGGCGCGGCTCGACGCCCTCGACAAGCGCATCGCCGACCTCCAGGGGCGAAGCGACAATCCCGAGCTGCGCCAGAAGGTCGACGGCCTCGCCCAGTCCCTCGCGAGCCTCCAGGGCAAGGCCGATACGAGCGAGCTGCGCGCGCGTCTCGATGGGCTCGATTCCGGCCTGAAGATGCTTCAGGCCGATCTCGGCCGGCGCCTCGCGGCCGAGCAGGAGACGGACAAGGCCCTGGCCGGCCGCCTCGACCAGCTTCAGCAGGCCTTCGACGCGCGCGGCAAGGCGCAGGAGCAGCGTCTGGCCGACCTCGCCCGCGAGGTGGCCGGCCGCGCCGAGGCCGGGGCGCTCCAGGCGGGCCTGCGCCTCGTCGCGACGGACCGCATCGCCGCGGCGCTCGCCTCCGGCGCGCCCTACGCGGATGCCCTGGCGGCGCTCAAGCAGCTGGGGCCGAACGACGGCCCCTCGCTCGCGCCGCTCGAACCCTTCGCGGCGAACGGCGCGCCGACGGCCGCCGCCCTGTCGCGGGAGTTCCAGCCGGTCGGGGCGAAGATCGTCGCCGGCGTGAAGGCGGCCCAGCAGCGGGCCCTGGCCGAGCGCGGCAGCATCACCGACCGTCTCGCTAGCATGGCCGGATCGATCGTCTCGGTGCGCAAGGCCGACGAGGGCGGAGCGGCTGCGGGTCCGGCCGCGGGCGGCGATCCGACCGAGGCGGCGGTGGCGAAGGTGCAGGACGCCCTCGATCGCGGCGCCCTTGCCGAGGCGGTGGCCGCCTTCGACGCCATGCCGGAGGCGGCCCGCAAGGAGGCCGCGTCCTTCGGCGAGAGGCTCAAGGCGCGGGCCGCCGCCGGCGAGGCGGCGCGGACGCGGCTCGCGGCCTCCTTCGCCGCCGTGTCCGGCGCGGCGCGCTGAGGAACGGGGACGAAGGCCCGGTCTTTCGGGCAGGGGCCGTGCACCGGTCCCGCCCGGCCGGCGCGGTGCGGCAGGGTGCGCCCCGCACGGCCGCGCCGACGTTCGGCATCAGAAGCGACAGCAGAATTGCCTCACGCAATTCTGCCGAGGGATCCAAGGGGCGCTCTCGTCCCGCCGCGCGGCCCAGCGCGGACCTGAGGAGTGAAAGAACCGATGTGGCGCGCACTCGCCTTCCTGGCCCTCCTGGCCATCGCCGCCTACGGGGCGGTCTGGCTCGCGGATCATCCGGGCATCGTCACCGTGACCTGGGGCGGCTACGAGGTGGCGACCAGCCTCGCGGCGGCTCTGGTCGGCGTACTGATCCTCTCCGTGGTGCTCGGCTTCATCTGGGCCTTCGCCCGCGGCATCCTGCACTTCCCGCACCGCCTGCGCGTCGGCAACCGGGCGCGCCGCCGGGCCCGCGGCTACGAGGCCCTGTCGCGCGGCATGGTGGCGGTGGGCTCGGGTGATCCGGCCGCCGCCCGGCGCCATGCCGGCGAGGCCCAGCGCCTGCTCGGCGACGAGCCGCTCGCCCTGCTGCTGACCGCGCAGGCGGCGCAGATCTCCGGCGACCGGGCCGGGGCGGAGAGCGCCTTCCGCCGCATGACCGACGAGCCCGAGACCCGGGTGCTCGGCCTGCGCGGCCTGTTCGTGGAGGCACGCCGCCAGGGCGACGAGGCGACGGCCCGGGCCTACGCCGCCGAGGCGGCGCGGCTCGCCCCCGGCGTGTCCTGGGCGAACGAGGCGGTGCTCGAAGCGCAATGCGCCGACCGCGACTGGTCGAGCGCCCTCGACACGGTGTCGCGGCGCGCCTCCCTCGGCATCGCCGACAAGGCGGCGGCCCGCCGCCAACGGGCGGTGCTGCTCACCGCGAGCGCGCTCGAACTCGAAGCGGGCGATCCGGAACGGGCGCTCGCCCAGGCGCGGGAGGCGGTCAAGCTCGCCCCCGATCTCGTGCCGGCCGCCGCCGTGGCCGGGCGGCTGTTCGCCCGCCGCGGGGACCTCAAGCGCGCGGCCCGCGTGGTGGAGGCGGCCTGGAAGGCCAATCCGCATCCCGATCTCGCCCGCGTCTACCTCGACCTCCGAACGGGCGATTCGAGCCGCGACCGGCTCGCCCGCGCCGAGACCCTGGCCCGGCTGTCGTCCTGGCATCCGGAAGCCCGCTTCGCCATCGCCCGCGCGGCCCTGGAGGCGCGCGAGTTCGGCCGCGCCCGGGACGTGCTGAGCCCGCTCCTCGCGGACAACCCGACGCAGCGCGTCTACCTGACGATGGCCGAGATCGAGGAGGCCGAGCACGGCCACGGCTCGGGACGGGCCCGCGAATGGCTCGCCCGCGCCACCCACGCGCCCCGCGACCCGGCGTGGTGCGCGGACGGGATCGTCACGGAGCGCTGGATGCCGATCTCCCCGGTGAGCGGCCGGCTCGACGCCTTCGTGTGGCAGACCCCGCCGGAGCTGCTCGGCCGGTCGAGCCGCGACGTTCCGCCGGAGGAGACGGCGAAGGAGACGGCGCTCCCCGCCGAGCCGGGCCCGCTGCCCGCGCCGAGCGTGACGGCGAAGGAGGAGAAGCCCGCCCCACGCCCGGCCGGCAACGGCCTCGACACCTCGGCCCCGCCCTTCGCCGCCACCGCGACCCCGGTCGTGTTCCCGCCGAAGAAGGACGAGGAGAAGGTTCCGGAGCGCCCGCGTCAAGCGGTGTGATCGGGCGTCGCGGATCGGGCCACCCGAGGCCCGTCCGTCGGTCGAGGATGGAATCCGCAGCGCTCCTCACGCCGAGGGCGCTTGCGGAGCAAGCCTCCTTGGCCGGCTCTCGCCCCGATTGCTGCTCCGGGTCGACGGATCATCGGGCCGGGGTGCTTCGAGTGCCGACAGAGACCGGCCATCCCCGCAGCTGGGGCGGCTGGATTCCCGCTGCGCTGCGCTGATCGGGCCGCGCGCCAAGATCCTGCGATGCCCGATCAATCGCGGCGCGGAATCGCGCGATCCCCCTCTCCCGCTTGGAAGAGGGAATCCCGTACCTGGTCGTGTCCGGACGGATCGGGCCGCGCCGCGGTCAGTGCGTCCAGCGCGCCGCGAAGCGCGCGAGTTCGGTGGCATCGGTGAACGACACCACCTCCAGCGTCCGGGTCTCCTCCGGCCAGCCGGGGAAGAGCGCGTAGGTCACGTCGAGGAGCGCGAGGCGGGCGCTCGGCGTCTCGGTGGAGGCCCAGACCTGAACCTCCTCCGCGAAGGCGTCCGGCGCTTCCGGGGCGATCAGTCCCGAAAGCGGCCGCAGCACCACGAAATACGGACCGAGGTCCGGGTGCTGCTCCTTCACCACCTTGACGATGTCGATCATGCGGGGCGGCTCACCACGCCTGCGGCTGGTTGATCTGGATCACGGGCTTGGCTTGCGTGAAGTTCGGGATGTCCGCGAAGATCTCCGGGCCATGCGTCGCGGCCGCCTTCTGGAAATCCTCCAGCGAGCGGAAGGTGAGCAGCGCGATGATCTGGAAGGGCGGCGGGCTGCCGTCCGGGGTCGCCGCGGCCTTCACGACCTCGGCCTTCTCCAAGCCCAGCGGCGACCAGCGCTCGCGCACGAGCGGCATGTGGTGCTTGAGGTAGTAATCGAGATCGAAGGCGGCGGGCTCGGCGCCGCCCGGATACATCACACTGACCAGGATCATCGCTCGTGTGTCCTCCCCGGCCCGTCTGGGCCGGACGGTACGGAAGCACCGATCCGGCCAGGGCGCAACCGCGGCTTCAGTGCAGCTTCACCCGCGGCACCGTGTGTCGGGTCAGCATGCGCGCCGCGGTGTCGAGGGCGACCTTCCAGGTCCCGTGCAGCGCCCGTTGATGCATCTTGTAGAGCGACTGGTACATCATCCGCGCGAACAGTCCGGCGATGAACACGTTGCGGCCGCGGATGAAGCCCATCAGGTTGCCGACGGTGGTGTACTCGCCGAGGGAGACGAGCGAGCCGAAATCCCGGTAGCGGAAAGGGGCGAGGGGCTGGCCGGCGAGGCGGTTCGGCATCTGCTTGAGGAGATGCGTCGCCTGCTGGTGGGCGGCCTGGGCGCGGGGCGGCACCGGCTTCTGCGTCGCCGCGTCGATCAGGTGGGCGCAGTCGCCGAGGGCGAAGATGTTCGGGTCGCGGGTGGTCTGGAGCGTCGGCGTAACCACGAGCTGGTTGTTGCGCGTGGTCTCCAGCCCGCCGAGGTCGCGCAGCACGTCCGGCGCCCGCACGCCCGCGGCCCAGACCACGAGTTCCGACGGGATGAAGCTCCCGTCCGCGAGCTGGACGCCGTCCGGGCGCACCTCGGTGACGCGGGCGCGGGTGCGCACCTCGACGCCGATCCCGGCGAGCAGGGCCATGACGTCCTGCGACAGGCGCTCCGGCACTGCCGGCAGGATGCGGTCGGCCGCCTCGATCAGCGTGAGCTTGAGGTCCTTGTCGGGGTCGATCCGGTCGAGGCCGGTGGCTGCGACGGCACGGGTGGTCCGGTGCAACTCGGCGACCAGTTCGGTGCCGGTGGCGCCCGCGCCGATCACCGCCACGTGGAGTTGGCCCGGCCGCACCGGCCCGTCCTGCGCGTGGGCGCGGATCATCGCGTTGATCAGCCGGCGGTGGAAGCGCTGGGCCTGATCCGGCGTGTCGAGGGCGATGGCGTGCTCCTTCACGCCGGGCGTGCCGAAATCGTTGCTGGCGCTGCCGATCGCGATGATCAGGGTGTCGTAGGGGATCTCGCGCGCGGGCGTCACCTCGCGCCCCTCCGCGTCGTGGCTCGCGGCGAGCCGCACCACCTGCCGGTCGCGGTCGAGCCCGGTCATCTCGCCGATGCGGTAGCGGAAGTGATGCGCATGAGCGTGGTGCAGGTAATCGACCGCATGGTGCCCCACATCCATGCTGCCCGCCGCCACCTCGTGCAGCAGCGGCTTCCAGATATGCGTGCGGGAGCGATCGATCAGCGTGATCTCCGCTTCCTTGCGCTTGCCGTAGCGGTCGCCAAGCTTCGTCACCAGCTCAAGCCCCGCGGCACCGCCGCCCACCACCACGATCTTGTGCAGACCCGCCACGCTGCTTCCCCTCTGCCGATCCCGATGACGCACGATCCGGTGCAGGGATTGCCGCCTCATCATGAGCAATCCGTTGCCGTCGTCACGCCGGAACCTCTCGGCCCGCACCCCCGCGGGGGCGATACCGGCCCGAGAGGGTGGGCAACGGCATGCGCGACGGGAAGGGGTACGAATGTCCGAATCGGATCACGGCACCGTCTCCTTCGGCAAATTCCGCGACGGGCCGGTGTCGCCCGCCGCAGCAGACGGTCTAACCGGTTGGCCTTGCGCGGGCGCGGAACACCAGAATCAGGTTGTTGGCGGGCATCGCGACGCGCTCGACGAGGCACAGTCCCCGCGTGCGTGCGACCGCGGCCACCGCCTCCACGTCGCGCACGCCCCAGGCGGGATCGCGGGCCCGCAGGCTCGCGTCGAAGGCCGCGTTGCTCGGCGCGGTGTGGGCGCCGCCGATCGTGAAGGGACCGTAGAGGATCAGGGGGCCCTCCGGCGGCAACAGGCGCGCGGCGGCGTCGATCAGGGCGTCCGTGGCCGTCCACGGGGCGATGTGGATCATGTTGATCGCCAGCATCGCGGCGGCCTCCGTCACCGGCCAGTCCGCCGCCCGCACGTCGAGGGCAAGCGGCGGCCGCAAGTTGGGCAGCGCCGCGCGGCGGGCATGCGCCGCGATGCTGCGCAGGGCCGCCGGCTCCGGATCGCTCGGCTGCCAGTCGAGGCCGGGCAGGGCCGCCGCGAAATGCACCGCGTGCTCGCCCGAGCCGCTCGCGATCTCCAACACGCAGCCGGAGGCCGGCAGCACCCGCCGCAGGACGGCCAGGATCGCGTCCTTGTTGCGGGCGACGGCGGGCGCGATCAGCGCGTCCCCGGTGGCATCCCAGCCCAGCATCGCGGACCTCCGGTCGGTCACCCCCAGAGGGCGGGTTCCGGCGGGTGGATCGTGCTGCCCTCGAAGCGCAGGCCGGGCTCGCGGTCCCGGGCGAGGAGGAGCGGTCCGTCGAGATCGACGAAGGCGGCGAAGCCCGAGAGCAGCATGGCCGGGGCCATCGCGAGCGAGGTGCCGAGCATGCAGCCGACCATGATCGTGAGCCCCCGCTCCCGGGCCGCGCGGGCGAGCGCCAGGGCCTCGGTGAGGCCGCCCGCCTTGTCGAGCTTGATGTTGATCGCGTCGTAGCGGCCGACGAGAGCGTCGAGGCCGGCAGTGTCGTGCAGGCTCTCGTCGGCGCAGAGCGGGATGCTGCGCGGCAACCCGTCCAGAGCGCCGTCGTCGTCGGCGGGGAGGGGCTGCTCGATCAGCTCGACGCCGGCCGCCGCACAGGCGGCGAGGTTCTCGGCGAGGGTCGGGGCCCGCCACGCCTCGTTGGCATCGACGATCAGCCGGGCGGCGGGCGCGCCGCGGCGCACGGCGGCGATCCGCGCCGGGTCACCCTCGCCGCCGAGCTTCACCTTGAGGAGCGGGCGCGCCGCCGCCGCCCGGGCCGCCGCCTCCATCTCCTCGGGCGCGCCGAGGCTGAGCGTGTAGGCGGTGGTGGCGGGTGCGGGTGCGGCGATCCCGGCGAGGGCGTGGGCGGGCCGGCCCGTCGCCTTGGCCTCCAGGTCCCAGAGCGCGCAGTCGAGGGCGTTGCGCGCCGCGCCCGCCGGCATCAGCCGGAGGAGATCGGCCCGAGTCGCGCCCTCCGCCACCGCCGCGCCCTGCGCCGCGACGAGGTCGCGCACGCCCTCCACGGTCTCGCCGTAGCGGGCATAGGGGACGCATTCGCCCCGGCCCGCATGGGTGCCGTCCGTGACCTCGGCCACGACGACGGTCGCCTCCGTGCGGCTGCCGCGCGAGATGGTGAAGCGGCCCGCGATCGGCCAGGTCTCGACCGAGACGGCGAGGCGGATCACGCGGCGACTCCCGCCGGATAGAGGGCGGCGAGGCGCGCGACGACGCCCTCGACGCCGAACCGCACCGGATCGGTCGCCGGCAGGTCGTGCTCGGCGGCGAGGCGGTCGAGCAGCGCCCGCGCCTCGGCCTCCGCCAGTTCCTGCGTGTTCACCGCGATGCCCACCGGCCGGATCTCCGGATTGGTCAGGCTGCCGCAGCGGATGGTGAGATCGATGACGTCCTGGATCGAGGGCAGGGGATGCTGCACGCCGCGCATGCGGGTGCGGGTCGGCTCGTGGCAGATCACGAAGGCGTCCGGCTGCGCCCCGTGCAGCAGGCCGAGGCTCACGCCCGCGAAGGAAGGGTGAAAGAGCGAGCCCTGGCCCTCGATCAGGTCCCAATGCTCGGGGGCGGCCTCGGGGGAGATCCACTCCACCGCGCCGGAGATGAAATCGGCCACCACCGCATCGATGGCGACGCCGCGGCCGGAGATGAACACGCCGGTCTGGCCGGTGGCGCGGAAATCAGCGTCGAAGCCGCGGGCCCGCATGCCCTTTTCGAGGGCGAGCGCCGTGTACTTCTTGCCCACCGAACAATCGGTCCCGACGGTGAGGAGGCGGCGGCCGGCACGCTTCACGCCCTTGCCGGTGTCGAAGCGCTGGTCGGAATGGCGGACGTCGTGGAGCTGGCGCCCGCGGCGCGCGGCCGCCTCGGCGATGGCGGGAATCGAGCCGAGCCGCGTGTGAAGGCCGCTCGCCACGTCGAGCCCGGCCTCCAGCGCAGCGACGATCGAGGCGATCCAGTGATCCGGCAGCACGCCGCCCGCGTTCACGACGCCGACGATCAGCGTGCGCACGCCCTTGGCGAGCGCCTCCTCGATGGTGAGGTCGGGGATGCCGAGATCGGCCGCGCAGCCCGGCAGGCGCAGCTGACCGATGCACCATTCGGGTCGCCAATCGACGATGCCGTAGGCGGTCTTGGCGGCGAGCCGGTCGGGGACGTCGCCGAGGAACATCAGGTAGGGCGTGGCGATCTGCATGCGCGCGGTTCCGTCGCGGGAGCGTTCAGGAAGGGCAGGGGACGAGGCGGGCAAGGGACGTGCCGCGGAGCGGCGCCCGCCTTTCTCGCGCGGGCCTTGGCGTTCCGCAACCGCGCTCACGCCATGCCCACGGACAAACCGCGGGTGGGCCATGGACGGGCCCTGATCGTTCCTGCGCATTGCACAACCCGGGCGTGGCCCTTGACGCCGTGCCCCGCGATGGCGGACTGAAGGCCCGCCCAAAAGGAGAATTGTGGATGTCCTTGAAACGCCTGCTGCCCCTGATGGTTGCCGGCCTGGCGGCGATGCCGGCCTCGGCGGAGGAACTCACCGGGACCCTGAAGAAGATCAAGGAGACCGGTGCGATCACGCTGGGCCACCGCGATTCGTCCGTGCCCTTCTCCTATCTCGACGGCAACCAGAAGCCCGTCGGCTACGCGATGGACATCTGCTACAAGATCGTCGACGCGGTGAAGGCGAAGCTCGCCATGCCGAATCTCGAGGTCAAGCTGAACCCGGTCACCTCGGCGACGCGCATCCCGCTCATCGCCAACGGCACCGTCGATCTCGAATGCGGCTCGACCACCAACAACGTCGACCGCCAGAAGCAGGTGGCCTTCACGAACACGCACTTCCTGACGGCCAGCAAGTTCGTCGCCAAGAAGGCGAGCAACGTCACGAAGTTCGAGGATCTGAAGGGCAAGACGGTGGTGTCCACCTCCGGCACCACCAACATCCGGCAGATCAACGAGTACAACGCGGCGAACAAGCTCGGCATGACGATCCTGCCGGCGAAGGATCACGCCGAGGCGTTCCTCATGGTGGAGACCGGCCGCGCGGTCGCCTTCGTGATGGACGACGTGCTGCTCGCCTCCCTCGCCGCGAGCTCCAAGGAGCCGGATTCCTACGTCATCTCGACGGACGCGGTCTCCAAGCCCGAGCCCTACGGCATCATGCTCCGCAAGGACGACGCGCCCTTCAAGAAGGTCGTCAATGATGCCACCGCGGCGCTCTACAAGAGCCCGGAGGGCCCGGCGATCTACGACAAGTGGTTCACCAAGCCGATCCCGCCGCGCAACATCAACATGAACCTGCCGATGGACGCGGCGATGAAGAAGGCCTTCGCCAACCCGAGCGACAGCCCGGATCCGGCGGCCTACTGAAGACGGCGCGCCGCCGAGCGGCGCGACACCGCCCCGCGGCGTGGGACCGCCGCGGCGGCATCGGCATCCCCGCCCCGATGCGGGGATGCACCGGCCCCGAGAAGGATCCGTGGATACGTGATCATCCGGCGCCGGCTGGTCCGGAAATCGCGTAACGTCGGTCGGCGCCGGTCCTCGATCGGGGGAGGGCCGGGCCAGCGGGGCTCGGGATGAACTACAACTGGAACTGGGGCATCTTCTTCGACCTCTCGCCGGAGGGCACGGGCACCTATGCCGACATGCTCCTGTCGGGCCTCGTCTGGACCATCGTCACGGCCCTGTGCGCCTGGGTCATCGCCTTCGCGATCGGCTCGGTGATCGGCGTCCTGCGCACGCTGCCCAGCCGCGCCGCGCAGGCCATCGGCAACGGCTATGTCGAGCTGTTCCGCAACATCCCGCTGCTCGTGCAGATGTTCCTGTGGTTCTTCGTGCTGCCGGAGGTGCTGCCGCAGGCCTGGGGCACGTGGCTGAAGCAATTGCCCGACGCGCCGTTCTACACCGCCGTCGTCTGCCTCGGCTTCTTCACCGCCTCGCGCGTGGCCGAGCAGGTGCGCGCCGGCATCCAGGCCCTGCCGCGGGGCCAGCGCATGGCCGGCACGGCGCTGGGGCTGACCACCGCGCAGACCTACCGCTACGTGCTCCTGCCCAACGCCTACCGCATCATCCTGCCGCCGCTGACCTCCGAGTTCCTGAACAACCTCAAGAACACGTCGGTGGCGCTGACCATCGGGCTCCTCGAACTCACCGCCCGCGCCCGCTCGATGCAGGAATTCTCGTTCCAGGTCTTCGAGGCCTTCACGGCCGCGACCATCCTGTACATCATCATCAACCTCGTGGTCGTGACCGCGGCCGGCTTCCTGGAGCGCAAGGTCGCGATCCCCGGAAGCCGCTGACGATGACTCCTCCTCCCTCCCGCCGCGGGTGAGAGCCGATGCTCGCCAACTTCGATTTCAGCGTCATCGTCAATGCGCTGCCCTACCTGTTCCTCACAGGCATGACCTTCACGCTGACGCTGACCGCCCTCGCGGCGGTCGGCGGCGTGATCCTCGGCACCTTGATCGCCATGATGCGGCTCTCCGGCCTGCCGGTGCTGCCGGTGGTCGCGAAAGCCTATGTCAACTTCATGCGGTCGCTGCCGCTGGTGCTGGTGATCTTCTGGTTCTACTTCCTGGTGCCGTATATCGGGCAGTGGCTCACCGGGGCCGACCGGCCGATCCAGGTCGGCGCCTTCGCCTCCTCCCTCGTGACCTTCACGCTGTTCGAGGCGGCCTACTTCTCCGAGATCATGCGGGCCGGCATCCAGTCGATCCCGAAGGGCCAGACCGCCGCCGCCTCGGCGCTCGGCCTGACCTACTGGCAGAGCATGAGCAACGTCATCCTGCCCCAGGCCTTCCGCAACATGCTGCCGGTGCTGCTCACCCAGACCATCGTGCTGTTCCAGGACACGTCGCTCGTCTACGTGCTCTCGATCACCGACTTCCTGGGCGCCGCGTCCAAGGTGGCGCAACGCGACGGGCGTCTCGTCGAGATGTATCTGTTCGCCGCCGTGGTCTATTTCGTGATCTGTCTTCTCGCCTCGGTCCTGGTGCGCCGCCTGCAGCGCCGCATCGCCATCATCCGCTAATGTGAGCCCGCCGCCATGTCCTCGCCCGCGCCGCTCATCGACACGCCGCCCGCCACCACGACCACCGGCCCCATGATCGTGATCGATCAGGTCAGCAAGTGGTACGGCGACTTCCAGGTGCTGACGAACTGCACGACCTCGATCGCCAAGGGCGAGGTCGTCGTGGTCTGCGGCCCCTCGGGCTCCGGCAAGTCGACCCTGATCAAGTGCGTCAACGCCCTCGAGCCGTTCCAGAAGGGCCAAGTCACGGTCGACGGCACCAAGATCGCCGACAAGAAGACCAACCTGCCCAAGCTCCGCTCGCGGGTGGGCATGGTGTTCCAGCATTTCGAGCTGTTCCCCCACCTGTCGATCACCGACAACCTGACGCTCGCCCAGCGCAAGGTGCTGGGCCGCGGGCGCGAGGAGGCGCAGGCGAAGGGTCTCGCGCTTCTCGACCGCGTCGGCCTGAAGGCGCATGCCCACAAGTTCCCGGGCCAGCTCTCGGGCGGGCAGCAGCAGCGCGTGGCGATCGCCCGGGCGCTGGCCATGAATCCGATCGTGATGCTGTTCGACGAGCCGACCTCGGCCCTCGACCCCGAGATGGTCGGCGAGGTGCTCGACGTGATGGTGGAGCTCGCCCGCGAGGGCATGACCATGATGGTGGTGACTCACGAGATGGGTTTCGCCCGCAAGGTCGCCAACCGGGTGATCTTCATGGACCGGGGCGAGATCGTCGAGGACGCGCAGAAGGAGGATTTCTTCGGCTCGCCGCGCAGCGAGCGGGCGCAGCTCTTCCTGTCGAAGATCCTGTCGCACTGACCGGAGGCCTTGATGCTGCGGATGATCGGCAACTGGCGTTCGGCCGCGGCATTCCGGGTGCGGATCGCCCTCAACCTCAAGGGCATCCCCTACGAGGAGAGCTTCATCGACCTCGATGCGGGCGACCAGCACAAGCCCGCGTTCCGCGCCATCAACCCGCAGGGCGCGGTGCCGGCCGTGTTCGACGGCGACGGGCCGCCGCTCATCGAATCGCTCGCCATCCTCGACTACCTGGAGGAGACGCATCCCGAGCCAGCCCTGCTGCCGCGCGAACCGCGGGCGCGGGCGCGGGCGCGCTCCCTCGCCCAGGTCGTCGCCTGCGACACCCACCCGCTCTACGTGCCGCGGGTGCGCACCTATCTCACCGACGATCTCGGCCTGCCGCGCGAGGCGATGCTCGGCTGGCTGCGCCACTGGATCGGCAGCGGGCTCGCCACCCTCGAAGCCCGCCTGACCCGCGAGCCGGGGACCGGGCGCTACTGCCAGGGCGACGCGGTGAGCCACGCGGATCTCTGCCTCGTCAGCCTGTGGGTCGGCACCACGATCTTCTCGGTCGACACGGCGCCCTATCCGACCGCGCGGCGCATCGCGGAGGATTGCCTCGCGCAGGACGCCTTCGCCAGGGCGCATCCCCTCCGGCAGCCCGGCGCGCCGGGCTGAGCCGCCCCGCAGCTCCCATCGTCCCGGTCGACGCCGGACGCGCGAACGGCGCGAGCCGGCGTCGGTCATGCGGCATCCCGCCCGGTCCGAAGAGGCCGATTCGGTCGTCGGGAGGCGCCGGAGGGCCGTTCGATCTGCGGACGCCTGAGTGAAGCCGGTTTCCGATTCGCGACGCGGGACGATCGGCCATGACGGAGGACCGAGCGGCTCCCACAAGCGGCAAGATGTATCCGGCTGGCCGCACCGAGACCGGTTCCGCAGGACGGGCGTAGCAGCGAGCGGCGATATCTTTCCTGATCTTCCTTTTTCACGCCGATCGGAAGCCCGTCACGCGCGAATGCCACGCTCCCTTTGCGTCGGAAGGAGATCGTTGCATCATCGCCACATCTCGTCGCCAACCGTTTGGGCTGCATAAATCTTAGGCACCTGCTTAGAAAATGCCTTTGCGCAAATGGCTCCAGACTGCCAGCTTAACCGTAGTCAGACCGACAACTGGGCGTGAGAACCGTGGCGATCCGTTATACTTCCCTCAGCTTGGCCGCACTCGCGATGATGTCGGGCTACGCTCAGGCGGCCGATCTGGCGGCGCCGAAGCCGGTGCCCGCCGCGCCGGAGCCTTGCAAGGCCACGCTCTCCTTCCCGGCCTATAACGGTCCGATCAAGCAGAACCCCGATCCGACCTGCTTCACCATCGGCGGGTTCGGCGACATCTACGTCGGCGGTGCCCTCACGGGCTACGCCTATACGCAGACGAACCAGTTCAACCGGGACCTCGCGCTGCCGCTCGGGATCTTCCCGGACCGCGACCGCGCCTCGCGGATCGACTTCTCCAACCTGATGACCTGGGTGCAGAAGGTCGACGGCCCGCTCCAGTTCACCATCGCGGCCGGCGCCTACGCCATCCCGACTCTCGGGGCCCAGAACTACAGCGCCTTCAACCAGACCGACCTGCTCTTCAGCCCGCTCCCGGTCGCCTTCGGCAAGTGGCAGATCAACGACGCCTGGTCGATCCAGGGCGGCCGGATGCCGACCCTGATCGGCAGCGAGGCGCCCTTCACCTTCCAGAACCTGAACATCTCCCGCGGCCTGCTGTTCTTCCAGGAGAACATCATCAACCACGGCGTGCAGGTGAACTGGTCCGAGGGTCCGTGGTCGGTCTCGGTGGCCGGCACCGACGGGTTCTACTCGGGCGAGATCAGCTGGTTCACGGGTGCGGTCACCTACAAGCTCAACGACGCGAACACGATCGGCGTGAATGGCGGCTTCAACGTCGACCGCACGAATGCCGGCGTCCGGAGCTTCCGCTACCAGTTCGCCACGCCGCTCTTCCAGCAGAACAGCGGCATCTTCAACATCAACTACACCTATGCGGACGGGCCGTGGGTCGTCACGCCGTACTTCCAGTTCACGAATGTCGAGCGTGACCCGCGCATCGGCATCTTCGAGAGCGCCTCGACCTATGGCGGCGCGATCCTGGCGAGCTACGCCTTCAACGAGAACTTCGCTCTCGCCGGCCGCGTCGAGTACGAGACCCAGACCGGCAACCGCCTCACCGGCACCACCAGCCTGCTCTACGGCCCGGGCAGCTCCGCCCTGTCCGTCACGGTGACGCCGACCTTCACGTTCGGCCGCTACTTCCTGCGCGCCGAATACGCCCACGTGCAGCTCTACGACATCACGGCGGGCTTCGGCTTCGGCCGCGGCGGCAACAAGACCTCGCAGGACCGCTACCTGGTCGAGACCGGCTTCACCTTCTGAGCCGCTCCGCCCTCACGTCTCATCGTGAAGCCCCGCCCGGCATCGCCGGGCGGGGCTTCACGCATTCAGAGCCCTGGTTGGATCGATGCTCGCGGCCTCTCCCACCCTCGCCCTCCTCCTTCGGGGCACCTCGGGAGGAGGGCGAGGGCGGGGATGGGCGGGCCACCAGGCCCTTGGATGAGTGTGGCGCCCCGGCCCTCAAGCAAGGAGGGAGTTTCCAGGACCGCCCCCGTGGCCAAGATCGAGCCATCCCGGCGCTCGCTCGGCGGATGGCCGGAGCGTGGCCTTTCCTCTCGCATCCCGCAGCGCGGGAAGGGCCGATGGTCCGCAACAAAAAACCCGCCCGTGAGGGCGGGGGGAGGTCGTTCGTCCGACCGGCGTCAAAGGTCGGCGCAGGCCCGCCTATTCGCGTTCGCCGGTGAGATTCAGGAGCATCTGGAACAGGTTGATGAAGTTCAGGTAGAGCGACAGCGCGCCGAACACCGCGAGCTTGCTGTTCGCCTCCTGGCCCCAATGGTCGGCGTACTGCTCCTTGATCGACTGCGTGTCGTAGGCGGTCAGGCCGACGAAGACCACGACGCCGATGACCGAGATCGCGAATTGCAGGGCGCTCGAGGCCAGGAAGATGTTCACGAGGCTGGCGATGACCAGGCCGATCAGGCCCATGATCAGGAACGAGCCCATCTGCGAGAGGTCGCGCTTGGTGGTGTAGCCGTAGAGGCTGGTCGCGCCGAACATCGCCGCCGTGATGAAGAAGGTGCGGGCGATGCTGGTCCCGGTGAAGACCAGGAAGACGGAGGCCAGCGACAGGCCCATCACGCCGCAGAAGCTCCAGAACAGGGTCTGGGCGGTGGCGGCCGAGATGTGCTCGATGCGGAACGACAGGAACAGGATGAAGCCGAGCGGTGCCAGCATCACCACGTATTTGAGCGGCGTGCCGAACAGCGGCTGGGCGATGGCCGGGGTCGAGGCCACCGCGAAGGCGACGAGGCCGGTGAGGGCGAGCCCGAGCCCCATGTAGTTGTAGACCCGCAGCATGTGCTGCCGCAGGCCGGCGTCGAAGGCAGCCGCGGACGGCGCCGCCCCGGTCTGCCAAGCATAAGGCGTGTTCATGGATCAGGATCCTCGCGTGGGATCCACCGGAGCCGCGGGGGCGGCCCGGTGGGATTCGAAAAAAAGACGAAGCGGCTCAGGCGGCGGGGCTCAGGGCTTGGGCGCGCCGAGCGCCGCGGCGGCCCGGCCGAGCGCCAGCTCGTCGCCCCCGCTGAGCGCGAAGGCGGTACGGCCCGCCTTCCAGTAGACGGTCACGGCCTCGCCCGACCGCGTCACCTCGGGGGCGAGCGCCTCCTCGTCGGTGGCGCGGGTCGCGAACAGGGCGACCGAGCCGAGGGCGGCGGCGTCGATGGCGACCTCAACCCCGGCGCCGGAGCGGGAGGGGAAGATCTGCAGGTCGTGCACCCGCCAATCCTGCGGCAGGGCCGGAAGCCGGATGCCGGTCGCCGCCTCGATGCCGCTGCGGTCATAGGCCGGCGTCGGGCGCAAGGAGGCGACGCGTGCCCGCAGCTGCGCCGTCTGGCGCGCCTGGATCGCGTCCTCCACGAAGGGCGGGGAATGCGTCGAGGCGATCGTCATCGGCACCCCGAAGCCGCCGGTCTCGGCATGCATCAGCCAGCCCGCCCCGACGAGCAGCGCCACCACGGCGGCGCGCTGGAAGCGCTGGCCGATGCGCCGCCACGTCAGCGAGCGGTCGAGCCGCCGGGCGGCCAGCGCGATGCGTTCCGGCACCGGACCCGGCTGCACGATCGGGTGAGCGGGCGCGAAGGCGGCGCTCAGGGCGTCGCGGGTGCGCAGGTCCGCCATCACCCGGGCGGCGGTGTCGGGATGCGCGGCGAGATGCTCCTCGACCTCGATGCGACGCGCGAGGTCGAGCTGGCCGTCGATATAGGCCGTCAGGTCGCTCTCGGTAACCGGGTCCATCATCGGTCCATCTCCACGGACGAGCTTCCCCCCTGGACGACGCGCAACCGCGGCGGGGCGCGGGGCGTCTCGGGCTCCGGGGAGGGCAGGCGGCCCTGTCCGCTCTCGAAATTCCGCAACGCCGCCCGTCCCCGTCCGAGACGCGACATCAGCGTGCCGATCGGGATCCCGAGGACGTCCGCGGCCTCCTGGTAGGCCATCCCCTCGATGGTCACGAGGTGGAGCGCCGCCCGCTGCTCCTCGGGCAGCCGGGCGAAGGCCTCGCGGATCTGCGCGAGGCGCACGTGGCTGTCCTGGGCCGGGGGCACCGCCTCGTCGGAGAGATGCTCCAGCGTGTCGGCGTAGCGCGCCTCCACCTGACGGCGGCGCTGGCCGTCGATGAAGGCGTTGTGCAGCACCGTCATCAGCCAGGTGCGCAGGTTGGTGCCGGTCTTCAGCGCGCCCTGATGCTCCAGGGCGCGCACCAGCGCATCATGCACGAGATCGTCGGCCTGCGTCGCGTCGCGCGTGAGCGCGCGGGCGTAACGGCGCAGCGGCACGATCAGGTCCACGACGTCGAGGCGCTTGCGAGGTCTCATGATCCCGGTCGGTTCGAGGGGCTTCTGATGAATGAACGGTTCGGGCGGCGGATTTAATCCCTCGGAGGTCCTCGATCCCTACGGACCCCGCCTCACGGGCCGGCGGCGAGCGTGCCGCGCTGACGCGGATCGGCGGCGCCGACCCAGCCGCCGGGCACCGCCATGATGGAATTCGCCGAGCCGGAACTGGATCCCACCACGACCCGGTGACCGCGTGCCCGCAGGAGCGCCAGGGTGTCGGGCGACAGGCCGCCCTCCACCAGCAGGGCGTCGGGCCGCCACTGGTGATGCACCCGCGGCGCCGCCACCGCCTCGGCGAGGCTGAGCCCGAAATCGAGAACCCCCGTCACCACCTGCAGCACCGTCGAGATGATGCGGCTGCCGCCGGGGCTCCCGGTCACCAGGAGGAGCCGCCCGTCCCGGAACACGAAGGCCGGCGTCATGCTCGACAGGGGCCGCGCGCCGGGCGCCACGGCGTTGGCCGCGCTGCCGACGAGGCCGTAGGCGTTCTGCGCGCCGGGCTTGGCCGAGAAATCGTCCATCTCGTTGTTGAGGATCACGCCGGTGCCCGCCGCGACGAGGCCGAGCCCGTAGGAGAAGTTGAGCGTGTAGGTGTTCGACACCGCGTTGCCGTCGCGGTCCACCACCGAGAAATGGGTGGTCTGGTCCGGCTCGAAGGGCAGGGGATCGCCGGCCCGGACCGCCTCGGCCGGCCGGGCGCGGTCCGGGTCGATCCGTGACCGCAGGGTCTGCGCATAGGCCTTGGCGGTCAGGCCCGCGACCGGCACGTGGATCCGGTCGGGATCGCCGAGAAAGGCCGCGCGGTCCGCGTAGGCCTGCTTCATCGCCTCGGCGAGGATGTGGACCGCCTCGGCGCTGCCCGCTCCCATTGCGGCGAGGTCGTAGCCTTCGAGGATGTTGAGGATCTCGATGAGGTGGACGCCGCCGGAACTCGGCGGCGGCATCGCCACGATCGCATCGCCGCGGTAGGTGCCGCGCACGGGCTCGCGAAGGACCACCCGGTAGCCGGCGAGGTCGTCCTCGCTCATCACGCCGCCGGCCTCGCGCACGGCGGCGACGAGCCTGCCGGCGATCGCGCCCGTGTAGAAGGCGTCGGGTCCCCGCTCGGCGATGGCCCGCAGGGTCGCGGCGAGATCCGCCTGCACGAGCCGCTCGCCCCAGGCGAAGGGCCTGTCGCCGTTGAAGAAGACGGCGCGGCTCGACGGCCAGCGCCCGAGGGTCCCGGCGGCGCGGGGCAGCGAATCGGCCAGATCCTCCTCGACCGTGATCCCGTCGCGGGCGAGCGCCTCGGCGGGGGCGATCAGGTCGGCGAGGCCGAACCGGCCCGAGCCGTAGCGCGCCAGGGCCTCGGCCAGCCCGCGGACGGTGCCCGGCACGCCGACGGCCTTGCCGGTGGCGGTCGAGAGCCGGGGATCCGGTTCGCCGTCCGGGCCGAGGAAGAGGTCGCGGGTCGCCGCCGCGGGCGCCGTCTCCCGGTAGTCGATCGCGACGGTCTCGTTGCGGGCGGCGCGATGCACCAGCATGAAGCCGCCCCCGCCGAGATTGCCCGCCCGCGGCAGGGTCACGGCGAGCGCGAAGCCCACCGCCACCGCCGCATCGACGGCGTTGCCGCCCCGGCGCAGGATGTCGACGCCGATCCGCGTCGCCCGGGATTCCTGCGAGGAGACCATGCCGTGCGGGGCGAAGGCCGGCAGCAGCCGGGCGCTGTCCGACTGGATCGCCGTCGCTCCCGGCATGCCGGGCGGCGCGCCCTGGGCGGCGGCCGGGCCGGCCAGAGCGAGGACGACGAGGAGCGCTAAGGTGCGGCGCAGCGGCATGGGACGGGCCTCCATCCGGTCAAGGTGGGACCGGGGCCGTCCGCCACAACCCTCGGCTTGCACCGGCACGCCGCCCGGGGCATGCGGTCGGTGGAGCGCTCACCGGATGCCGTCATGACCTTCCTGCCCGAAACCCCGACGCTCGTCGCCTATCTGGGCGCCTGCCTCGTGCTGTTCGTGACGCCGGGGCCGGACATGAGCCTGATGCTCGCCCGCACCATCGCGGCGGGACGCCGGGCCGGGATCGCGACCCTGCTCGGCACCAGCACCGGCACCCTCGGCCACACGCTGGCCGCGGCGTTCGGGATCTCGGCGCTCCTCGCCGCCTCGGCCACGGCCTTCCTGGTGCTGAAGGTGGTGGGCGCGCTCTACCTCGCGTGGCTCGCGATCGATGCCCTGCGGCACGGCTCGGCGCTGAGCGTGCGGCCCGAGGCGCGGGTCACGGGCGGGATCTGGCGCACCTACTGGAAGGGCGTCGGCGTCAACCTGACGAACCCGAAGGTCGTCCTGTTCTTCATCACCTTCCTGCCGCAATTCGTGCGGGCGGATTCGCCGAACCCGGCCGGCCAGCTCGCCTTCCTGGGCGCGACCTTCGTGGCGCTGTCGCTGCCGCTCGGCCTGCTCCTGGTGCTCGGGGCCGAGCGGATCACCGGCTCCCTCCAGGCCCGGCCGCGCGTGCTGCGGGCGATGGACTGGCTCTTCGCCGGGATGTTCGGCGCCTTCGCGGCGCGGATCCTGGCAACGGCGCGCTGACGGGCGGTCAGCCGGGCTGACCGAGCATCTCCTCGACCAAGCGCGGGTTCTTCTCCAGCAGTGCCAGGAGGACGCGTGCCGGCCCCTCCGGCTGCCGCCGCCGCTGTTCCCAGTTGCGCAAGGTTCCAACGGCAACACCGATCGCCCGCGCGAAGGCGTCCTGGGACAGGGCGGACGCTTTGCGGATGGCTGCCACGTCGATCTCGCGCGGAATATGCAGGTGCATCCCGGGCACGGCCTCGCCACGAGCATGGGCTCCGGCCTGCTCGATGCTTCGCATCAGGTCGTTGAAGGTCCTGTCGTCCATGATACGCCTCAGAACAAAGTCTCCACCAAACGGCCAAGGATGCGGGCTTGCTCCGGAGTTAGATCAACCTGATCGTTCTTCGCGTAGGCGAGGAGCAGGTAGACGCCATGCTTCATGGCAAAATAAGAAATGACACGTGCTCCACCGCGCTTGCCACGACCGGCTAGCGGAACCCGGGCCTTGCGGAGACCGCCCGCTCCGGGGATGACGTCACCCGCCTGAGGATTGGCCGCGAAGAAGTTGACGATTGCGATCCGTTCCGCTTCGGTCATCAGCCGCTCTGCCGAGCGAAGGTAAATCTCCGTCTCTATGACTGTGTGAAGCGCGCCCGCCATGCGCTTTCATGCGGCGCTGACGCACATACGTCAATGACGCATGGCGTCCATTCAGCCGGCATTCGAAAGTACGGAGTAAGTTTACCGCCCCGACGCGTCAGCGCCGGTCCGGCACCATCATCGTCACCGGTGGCCGCCCGGCCCAGCGGCCTGCGAAGAGCCAGTAGACCAGCCCGGCCGCGGCGCCGGAGACGAACAGCAGCGCCGTGACGCGCCCCTCGGCGAGGCCCGCCGGTCCGGTCGCGCCGACCTCGCGGGCGCCGCGCATCAGCCAGGGCAGGAGCGCGGTGAGGAGGCCGGTCGCACCCGCGTACCACGCGAGGGAGCGCCAGCCGAGCACCTCGCCGACGACCGCGTTGAGGGCGGGCGGCACGGCGAGGAGCAGGAGCAGCGCCCGGCCGACGCCGAGCACCGCCTCCACCATGCCGGCATCCGGCGGATAGCCCGCCGCGAGTTCCGAGGCGACCGCCTCGATCGCGTAGAGGCCGAGCCCGCCCATGAGGTCGCGCAGGACCGGATCGACCAGCGCGCCGAGGCCCAGGAGGGCGGCCCCGGACGGGATCGCGAGCAGCAGCGCGAATCCCACGACGAGGAGGCGGCCGATCAGGCGCATCGGAGGAAAGCTCCCGCGCTCAGTCGTCGTCCACGGCGCCGTAGACGCCCTCGGCGCCGATGCCGTCCTCCAGCATCAGCCGGGCGCGGGCGCGCAGCTTCTCGGTCTCGCTCTTGAGCTGGCCGCAGGCGGCCAGGATGTCGCGGCCGCGCGGCGTGCGCACCGGGGAGGCGTAGCCGGCGTTGAACACGATCTCGGAGAAGCGCTCGATCCGCTCCCAGTCCGAGCACTCGTATTTCGAGCCGGGCCAGGGATTGAACGGGATCAGGTTGATCTTGGCCGGGATGCCCTTGAGCAGCCGCACCAGCTCGCGCGCCTCCGCATCCGAATCGTTGACGCCCTTGAGCATCACGTACTCGAAGGTGATCCGCCGCGCATTCGACACGCCCGGATAGTTGCGGCAAGCGTCGAGCAGTTCGCGGATCGGGTATTTGCGGTTGAGCGGCACCAGCTCGTTGCGCAGGTCGTCCCGCACCGCGTGCAGCGAGATCGCCAGCATGGCGTTCGCGTCGATGCCGAGCCGCTCGAATTGCGGCACCACGCCCGAGGTCGAGACCGTGATGCGGCGACGCGAGAGGCCGAGGCCCTCGTTGTCGCTCATCACGCCGACCGCGTCGACGACGTTGTCGACGTTGTAGAGCGGCTCGCCCATGCCCATGAACACGATGTTCGAGACGAAGCGCGAGCCGTCCACGGGCACGAAGGTGCCCTTGGGCGGGGTCTGGCCGGGCCAGTCGCCGAGACGGTCGCGGGCGACCACGAGCTGCGCCGTGATCTCCTGCGCCGAGAGGTTGCGCACGAGGCGCTGCGTGCCGGTGTGGCAGAACGAGCAGGTCAGCGTGCAGCCGACCTGCGAGGAGACGCAGAGCGTGCCGCGATCGTTGGCCGGGATGTAGACGCACTCGATCTCGGCGCCGCGGTTGTGGTCGTGGCGCCCGGTCGGCGGCATGCGCAGCAGCCACTTGCGGGTGCCGTCACGGGAGACCTGCTCGCTCACCACTTCCGGCCGGTCGAGGGTGTAGGCCTCCTCCAGCTGCGCCTTCAGGGCCTTGCTGACATTGGTCATCGCCTCGAAGGCGGTCGCCCCGCGCACGTTGATCCAGTGCCAGAGCTGGCCGGTGCGCATGCGCTGCTCGCGCTCCGGCACGCCGATCGCCGCGAGGTGCTCGCGCAGCGCGTTGCGCGTGAGGCCGACCAGGGAGGGGCGGCCGGCCGCGACCATCGCCTCGGGCCGTATCTCGGGCGTCTTCTCGATCAGGAGGGAGGGACCGCCACGGCGCTCGGGCCGCGCGGTGTCGAGGGACGCCGTCGCCATCTGGAAACCTTCGGAAGTGCAGATTGCCGACGATATAGGGGCTTTGCGGCCGAAACGCGAATTCGGGGATGTCGCCCCCTACTTGCACTCCTCGCGGGTGCGCTTGAGCGCGTCCCCGAAACCGTCGAGCCCGTACTCGTCGGTCGAGGGGTTGCCCCGCTGCGAGACCGCCTTCACGACGAGCTTCTTGCCGCGGCCCATCTCGGTGACGACGCGGCCCTCATCGGCCGGATTCTGCAGCCACGCATTCGCTCCCTTCACCACCAGGGCGTAGCGGGCGCTGCCGATGGCGAGCGAGGGGTCGTTCGCGGCGGAGGGGGTGGGCACCGCGGGCGCGGCGGCGGCGGTCTCGGCGCCGGCCCCGGTCTGGTTGCTGCCGGGCTTGGGCGCGAAGCCCAGCATCAGGGCGATCTCGTTCGAGACCCGCTCGCCCTTGCGCACCGTGACGAACAGGTAGGCGGGGTCCCGCTTCAGGCTCTTCGGCAGGCGCGCCTGGGGCTGGCTGATCGCGTAGCAGATCCGGCCCTTGCCCTCGCCGGCCGCGAAGACGTTCCAGACTCCGAAGCTGCCGATCGGGCTCGCCTGCAGGTTCGGCGGTGCCGAGGCCTCGGGCTTGGCCTTCGGCTTGGCGAGGGCCGGAGCGGCGGCCAGGAGGGACAGGGCGACGATGGGGAGGAGGGCGCGACTCATACGGGGATCCTACGCATCATTCCGCGGCGTGTCCCGCGGTTCGCAGAAGGATTGAAGCGAAATCAAGGGCCTGATGTGGCCGTGCGCGGCGGCCGGCCCGCCGGGCCGGGGCGTTTCCCCATGAATCTCACCGTCGATCTCACCATCCCCGGGGCGGATGTCAGTTCATCGAGACCTCGTCGAGGCGGAACGCGAAGGTCGCGCTGTAATCGTCGCGGTCGGCGAGATCCGGCGTCGCCGAGGGGCCGACGCTGTGGCGCGCGGTGAGGAGCTGCGCGCCGGCCTTGCGGATGGGCACCGTCGCCACGCCGTCCGCATCCGTCGCCACGTGCGGCGCCTGGGTGGGATCGAGGTCGGCGCTGCCTTCGCCGTAGAGGATGCTCGCTCCCGGAAGCGGCGCGCCGCGGAACAGCACCCGCACGCGGATCGCCCCCGCCGTCGGCGCCGGAATCTCGAGCGGCACGATCTCCAGCGTGTGCCCCACCACCTTCAGCCAGGGCGCGGCGGGCCCGAAAGCCGCCTTGGCGAAGCGCACGGACCAGCGGCTCGCCGCGGCGTCCGGCGCGAGGCGGCGGCTGGTGTTGCGGCCGCTGCCGTCCTTCAGGGTCACCCAGTAGCCGCTGTCGTAGGTCGCGGCGGCGAGGGTGCGGTTCGGCTTGGTCGGCAGCGGGGCCACCAGGGCCGGCGGCACGTCCGGCGGGCTCGGCGTCAGCGCCGTCGCGAGGCCCGCGGTCTCGTCGGGCGTGATCGCCTGAAGCTCCACCAGCTTCGGCTTCGACGGCATCAGTCGTTGCCGCGGCGCACCGAAATTCACCCGCAGCTGCGGGCCCGCTTCCGGTGTGCTGAGCGTGATCCACAGATCGTGCTGCTGCGCAGCGGCGGGCTCCCCGAAAGCCGCGAGTGCCACCACCGCCGTCACCGCAAGGGCCAGGCGGCGCGGGATGGAGGAATGGGACATCGGCCGTTCGATCTCCTGGCGCCGCGAGTCGGGATACCGGGAGCAGGTGGGGTTTCGCGCTCCGAGGTCAAGCGGGGTGCCGGAGCGCGCCACCGCGCACCGCTCCGCCTGCGCCGCAGGAAGCCGCGCCGGCTGATTTGGACAAGTCGAAACCAGCCGAACCGGTGCGCACCATACCACGGCTTCTCCGGACCTTCTGTTGTCAAAAAAGCTCATTTCAAGTCGTCGGGTGCGCCAACGCACGCCGCCGCGGGAAAAGCTCCCGGAGCATCCTGAAGCGGTCTTGCCAGAGAGGCCAAAAAGATACCAATCTTCACTCCGGCCGATTTGAGGAAGGTCGGTCATTGTTCACGAAGGCCGGTTCGTCTCCCGGGGGCGGGAGGAAGCCGGCGCGACGGGAACAGCTGCCGGGGGGCTCATCCATGCCGCTGACCCAGTGCGCCTTCTCCGATCTGGTGGGCCGCATCTACGATTGCGGGCAGGATCCGGCTTTGTGGCCCGACACCCTCGCCCGGCTCGTCAAGACCCTCGGCGCCCTGGCGGGCTGGATCGGCCTGCAGGATCCCGCCCGCCGCACGGAGCGGATCGCCGTCGAGGTCGGCCTCTCGCCGGAGCAGCGCGCCCGCTACACCGAGCATTTCGTCAGCCTCAGCCCCGTCGCCCTCACGACCCGGTTCATGCCGGCGGACGGCGTCGTCGCCCTCTCGGACATCGTCGACCGCGCGGCCTTCCGCGGCACGGCCTTCTACGAGCAATGGTGCCGCCCGCACCGGGTGGAGGATCTGATCGCCGGCATCCTGTCCCGCTCGCCGGCGGGCTGCGGCAGCCTGTCGGTCTCCTTCGACCGGCCCGCCGCGGCCGAGACGCGGGAGCTGATGCGCCTCCTGCTGCCGCATCTGCGCCGCTCGGTGGAGACCGGGCGCCTGCTCGCCGAACGGAGTGGCGAGACCGCCTGCCTCTCGGCGGCGATGGATGCCCTGAGCGCGGGCGTGATCCTGCTCGACGCCGCGGGCCGCGTGCTGCGCACCAATGCGGCCGCGGATGCGATCCTGCGCGAAGGCGACGCGCTGCGGCGCATGCCGGCGGGCACCCTGGCGGCGGCGGAGCCCTGGTCGCAGGGGGCGTTCGAGGCCGCGCTCGCGGCCTGCCGATCCGGCGGCGACGGGCCGCGGCCGGCGATCCCGTTTCCCTCGCGGCGCAAGGCCGGTCCGCGCGGCGGGCTGGTGGGGCAGATCATCCCTCTGCACGAGGCCATCGCCGTGGCGCGCAGCCCGGTCTGCGGCGCCGAGGAGGATCCGCAGCGCAAGGCGGTGGCCGCCCTCTTCGTGCAGGATCCCGAGCGGCCCTGCGCGGTGCCGAGCGAGGCGCTGGTGCGGCTCTACGGCCTCACGCCGGGCGAATTGCGGGTGCTGCACGGGCTGATGCGCGACCTCACGCTGAGCGAGATCGCCGAGGCCTGCGGCATCGGCATCGCGACGGTGCGCACGCATCTGGCGCGCCTGTTCGACAAGACCGGCACCCGGCGACAGGCCGAGTTGCTGCGCGCCGTCATGGCGGCTGCTCCGGCCCTGCGGGCGCCGGACCCCTGGGCCGCGGGGGCCCTCCAGCCGCGCCGCAGGGCGGGGCACGATCCCGCGCATCCATCGGTATGATACGCAATCCGCTTGATCGAAGCGGATTGCGTATCAGCAAGCCCGTGCGGCGCTTGAGCGAAGCCGATTTCCGCATTGCGAAGCAATCAACCGGAAATCGTATGAGGTCTGTGGCAGAGGGAGAGGCGGTCCGTCTCATACGGTTTCCGGATGATCGCTTCGCGATGCGGAAACCGGCCTCGCTCAGGCGCCGCGCGGGCTCGTGATACGGTTTCCGAAAGTGGTCTTCCGGAAACCGTCTCAGGCCGTCGCGAGTGCGATAGCGGCGAGGCGCTCGCGCGCGGCCGCATCCTCCGGGCAGCCCTCGGCGAGCCAGGCCGCGCGGGCCGCGGCGAGGGCCCGCCCGAGGCCCGGGCCGGGCCGGATGCCGCGGGAGACGAGGCCGGCCCCCGTCAGCGGAAAGGCCGGGGCCTGCGCGTCCCCGGCCGTGAAGGCGGCGAGCGCGCGCGCGGCCGGGTCTGTCAGGACGGGGGTCGGCTCGCCCGCCAGGACGAGAACCGCATCCGAGACCGCCTGAACGCCGAACCGCGCCACCTGCCGGCGGATCGCCGCGACGTCGAGGGGCGCCGGCGCCCCGTGCAGGCTCGCTGCCGCGTCCGCATAGGCGGCGAGGCGGGCATGCTCGGCCTTGGACAGCCGCAGGCCCTCGCGCAGGCGGTCCGCGTCGGGCGGTGCCAGCACCGCCAGGGCGCCGAGGCGGCGGACGGCATCCGGCGCGTCCTCGCGGCCGCACAGCCGGCCGAGCCGGCCGAGATCGCCGATGCCGCCGATCAACCGCTGCAGCAATCCGGTGCCGGAGAGGATCGCGGCCACCTCCGCGGCGCGCGGCGCGACGAGGAGCTTCAGCAACTCGCCGCGCACGCGCTCGCGGGAGAGCAGGCCCAGGCCCTCGCGCGCCGCGATCGAGGCGGCGAGCCCCTCCGGATCCATCGCGCCGCGCCCGTAGCGGGCATGGAAGCGGAAGAAGCGCAGCACCCGCAGGTAATCCTCGCGGATGCGCTGGGCCGCCGCCCCGATGAAGCGCACCCGGCCCGCCGCGAGGTCCGGGATGCCGCCCACCGTGTCGTGGAGGCCGCCGGCCGGATCCGCCGACAGGGCGTTGATGGTGAAGTCGCGCCGCTCGGCGTCGCGGGCGAAGTCGCGGCCGAAGCGCACCACCGCGTGGCGGCCGTCGGTCTCGATATCCTCGCGCAGGGTCGTGACCTCGAAGGGCTCGCCTTCCGCGACGACCGTGACGGTGCCGTGGCTGATGCCCGTGGGCACCGGCTTCAGGCCGGCCTCGGCGACCCGCCGCACCACCTCGTCCGGCAGCAGGGTGGTGGCGAGGTCGACATCGGCCACGCGGCGGCCGAGCAGGGCGTCGCGCACCGCCCCGCCGACGAGCCGGGTCTCCTCGCCGGGCGCGTCGAGGGCGGCGAGCACCCGTTGCAGGCGCGGGCGGGCGATGAGGGCGTCAAGCGCCGCCCGGTCGAGGCCCGGACTCATCGGAACTGCCCCGGCACCACCCGGCCGTTCTCGATATGGGTCGGCACGAAGCCCTGGCCGTGGCGCTCCGCGAACAGCCCGGCGACGACGAGGGAGGCGATGACGAGGAGCCCGCCCGCCACGGCGAGCCGCAGGGCGTGGTCGCTCCAGTGGATCCAGCGGAAGGGGCTGCGCTGGCGCAGCACGAGGTACAACGCGAACGCGACGAAGGGCAGGAAGAACAGGATCAGGTCGTCGGCGACGGCGCGGATCATCGCGGGGCCGCCTCGGAGAGCCGGTCGGAGAGGTTGCGCACGATGCCCGCCGTGACGCCCCAGATGTAGCGCTCGCCGAAGGGGATCGCGTAGTAGCGCCGCTGCCGGCCGCGCCATTCCCGGCTGTGCAGGGCGTGGTTGGCGAGGTCGAGCAGGAAGGCGAGGGGCACCTCGAAGGCGTCCGCCACCTCGTCCGGGTTGAGGGTGAGCGGTGCCGCCGGATCCACCAGCCCGACCACCGGGGTGACCAGGAAGCCGGTGCCCGACAGATAGGGGTCGAGGTAGCCGAGCGGGCGCACATGGGCCCGGGCGAGGCCGATCTCCTCCTCGGCCTCGCGCAGGGCGGCGGCCAGCGGCGAGGGGTCGGCCGGGTCGATCTTGCCGCCCGGGAAGGCGATCTGGCCCGAATGGTCGCGCAGATGGGCGGCGCGCTGCGTGAACAGCACCGTGACGGAATCGGGCCGGGCCAGCACCGGCACCAGCACCGCCGCGAGGCGCGGCGGGCGGGCGAGGGCGGCGCCGAGCACGTCCGGTTCGAGGTCGTGGTCGCCGCGCGGGTTCGAGGTCGGATCGAGCGGTCCCGGCGGGTCCGGGCGCAGGCCCGCCGCGGCCCGGGCCAGGAAGGCCTCGAGGGCGGAGGGATGCGGCGAGAGCGCCGCCGTCACGACAGGTCCGCGGCCGGCAGGATCGGCTGGAAGCGCCCGCCCGCGGCGAGCCCGAACCAGCGCGCCCCGTCCACCTCGCGCTCCTCGCAGAGGTCCACGAGGTCGTAGACCAGGGCGCGCGTCACCAGGGCCCAGAGCCCGTGGCGTACGTGGAGATAGGGCTTGAAGCCGCCCTCGGCGTCGCGCTCGAAGCGCAGGGCGTGATCGTCGTCCACGGGCACGAGATCGTCCACATTGGTGCGGAAGGCGAGGCTGCGCGCGTCGCCCTCGCCCTCGACGGCCATCTCGACGGCGAGGAAGGGCGCGTCCTCGACCGTGATGCCGACCCGCTCCACCGGGGTCACGAGGACGATGCGGCCGTCGGGGTCGCGCCGCAGGATGGAGGCGAACAGGCGCACCAGGGCCGGCCGGCCGATCGGGCTGCCGTTGTAGTGCCACGTCCCGTCCGCGGCGATCCGCATCGGGATCTCGCCGCAATAATCGGGGTTCCATCGCTCGACCGGCGGCGGGCCGCGCCGCGTGCCCTCGGCTCCGAGGGCGGCGGCAAGACGGTCGAGGGTTGCGGAGGGGGGCTGATCCATGCTCCGTAAGATAGGCGAGCCTGCGCCGTTTTGAACGGCGCCTACGCGCTTGGCGGCATCAGCGTCTTCACGGCCATCGACAGCGGCACCAGCGTGTTCGTGCTGTGATGCGAGAACAGCCAGTGGTTGGGCTTGTTCTTCCACGAGTTCAGGATGCCGAGCCCGTCGATCCAGCCGAGATGCTGGTCGTATCGGGCGACCTTGATCTCCGGAGCGATCGTGCAGCCGAAGGTGACCACCGAGAGCGGCTGCGTCGTGGATGCGGGCAGAGAGCGGATCGCATTGGCGATCGAGAGGGCGCCTTTGCTGTGGCCGACGACTTGGGTGATGCCGGATGACCCGCGCAGGATCGCATGCAAGGTGTCGGAACCGACGCTGCCCTGCCGGAAGAGCGGGGCGCCGGTGTCAGCGTTGCGCGGGCGGTCGGGATCTGCCGCCAGAAGGTTGCGGCCGAGCTTCGCAAGTTCCGGCGCCGTCGCGGCGAGGATCTCCTGCGTCTCGCGACGGATCCAGTCGTGGAGCCCGAAGCCGAACCAGCCGCCGAGCGCCTGATGGACGACGTCGGCGAGACCGTAGCCCGGGACGATGGCGGCCACCGGCTTGCTCAAGGCCTCGGAGATATTCCAGGCGAAGGCCGCCGACCCGAGGGCGGAACTGCCGACGCCAGTCAGCGAGAGCGTCTGCACCCCGGCGCTGTCGCGCAGGAACGCCTCGACGGTATGATAAGGCTGCGAGATGAACGGGGGGCGGCGAGGGTCCACCACCAAGATGGCATCTTCCGGATTGGCGAGAGCGCTGAGATCGAGCTTGTTGAGCGCGGCTCGGGCCGAGATGTCGGCCGTGCTGTTCTGGGCCTGCGCAACGATGACCGATCCTCGCTCGAGAAGAGCGCCATAGAGGATCGCGGTGTCGTAGAAGGCCGCATCCAGCATCGTGTTGGTCAGGCGGAAAGCCTTCAACATCGGCACCACAGCTTCCTTCGGAAGCTCGAATCCGCTCAGGGAAGCAAGCAGACTGGTCGGCATGGCTGGCCCCGTCCCAGATGCCCGATCGACATCGGATTCCGGCACAAGCAAATCGCTTACCAGATTTTCCAGGGATTATTGCAGGTGTGGACGTCACCGTCTCTTACGGGCCGGAACGGATCTTGCCGGATCAGACCGGGCTCTCGGGCCTGCGCCGCAGGATCTTCCACACGCCCGTGCAGGTGGCGGCGACGCGGCCGTCGCTCGTCAGGTCGCCGCGCAGGAAGACGAGGGTGCCGGTGCGCTGCACGACCTGCGGCGTCAGGCTCACCACCTCGCCCATCCGCACCGCGGCGATGAACTGCATCTCGAACTGCACCGTGACACAGTTGGCGCCGTCTGCGCTCGCCATGGCGGTGACGCCGAGCGCCCGGTCCGCGAAGGTCATCAGCATGCCGCCCTGCACGACCCCGATCAGGTTCGCGTGCTTGGGCTCGGCGCGGAACGCATAGGCAGCCGGGCCGTCGCCCTCGCGCACGAAGATCGGGCCGACGAGGTCGACGAAGCCGGGATCCGTGAAGGGCTGCCAGCCGGCGGCGGGGGAGAGGTCGATCATGGCAGCGGCTTAGAGCAGCGCCCGATCGCGGTGCAATCGTTCGTTGCTCGGGACCGGACGCGCTTCCCTCCGCCGAACCGGATCCACTTCGGCGGGAAACGTCCCGGCAGGGCCGGAGCACCGGCCGCAACGGCCACGCTCCGGCCCAGAGCACGACCCCGCGGCAACCCTGCGTCGTCGCGCCGACCTTGCCACGCGGGGGGAAGGGTCCCACACTCCCCGTTCAGGTGCGGATCGGGGCGGATCCGAAGACCCATCGCGAGCAGAGGATCCCCGCATGACCCATGGCAGCGCGCCGGCCCCCGCGACCTCCCTCGATGACGGCATCGTGGCCGCCGCGGAAGCCTGCCTCGCCTCGGTGGGCCAAGCGCGCGAGGCGATCCATCAGGTCATCTTCGGCCAGGAGCAGGTGGTCGACCTCGCGCTGGTGACGATCCTGGCGGGCGGCCACGGCCTCCTCGTCGGCCTGCCGGGCCTCGCCAAGACCAAGCTCGTCGAGACGCTCGGCACCGTGCTCGGCCTCGATGCCCGGCGGGTGCAGTTCACCCCCGACCTGATGCCGTCCGACATCCTCGGCACCGAGATCCTCGACGAGGACCAGGACCGCCACCGCTCCTTCCGCTTCGTGCGCGGTCCGGTCTTCACCCAATTGCTGATGGCCGACGAGATCAACCGCGCCAGCCCGCGCACCCAATCGGCCCTGCTTCAGGCGATGCAGGAGCACTTCGTCTCGGTGGCGGGCGAGCGGCACGACCTGCCGCGCCCCTTCCACGTCCTCGCCACCCAGAACCCGATCGAGCAGGAGGGCACCTATCCGCTGCCCGAGGCCCAGCTCGACCGCTTTCTCCTCGAGATCGACGTCGGCTATCCGGACCGGGCCGCCGAGCGGCGCATCCTGATCGAGACCACCGGCGCCGAGGAGCACCGGGCCGCGCCCGTGATGACCACCGACGCGCTCCTCGCCGCCCAGCGCCTCGTGCGGCGCCTGCCGGTGGGCGACCGCGTGGTGGACGCGATCCTCGACCTCGTGCGCGCCGCGCGCCCCGAGGGGGGCGACGCCGCCGTGGCGCCGAAGCTCCTCTGGGGCCCGGGGCCGCGCGCCAGCCAGGCCCTGATGCTGGCGGTGCGCGCCCGCGCCCTCATCGAGGGCCGGGTCGCCCCCTCCGTCGAGGACGTGGCGGCCCTCGCCGAGCCGGTGCTGAAGCACCGCATGGCGCTCACCTTCGCGGCGCGGGCGGATGGCGAGACCATCACCGGTCTCGTCGGCCGGCTGGCCTCGCGCCTCTAGGCTCCGCATGGCCTCGACCCGCGTCCTCGACGCGACCGGCCGCGTCCCGGGACGGACGGAGACCGAGAGCGCCCTCACGCTCGCCGAGCGGATGCCGCGGCTGATCCTGGAGGCGCGCCGGGTCGCCTCCACCCTCTCGCACGGACTGCACGGGCGGCGGCGGGCGGGCCCCGGCGAGAGCTTCTGGCAGTTCCGCCCCTTCGTGGCCGGCGAGGCGGCCTCGCGCATCGACTGGCGCCGCTCCGCCCGCGACGGGCGCCTCTACGTGCGCGAACGCGAATGGGAGGCGGCCCACACGGTGTGGCTGTGGATCGACCGCTCCGCCTCGATGGGCTTCGCCTCGTCGCTGGCGCAGGCGCCGAAGGTGGAGCGGGCCCTGGTGCTCGGCCTCGCGCTCGCGGACGCCTTCGTGGAGGCGGGCGAGCGGGTGGGGCTCCTCGGCCTCGCCCGGCCGCAGGCCTCCCGGGCCATCGTGGAGCGCGTCGCCGAGGCGCTGGTGGCGGATACGGGCGGCCTCGACGAGGATCTGCCGCCCCGCGCGCCCGTCGCCCGCTTCGACGAGGTGATCCTGATCGGCGACTTCCTCACCCCGGTGGACGAGGTGCGTTCGGCGGTGGCCGGCATCGCGGCGGCGGGCGGGCGCGGCCACCTCGTCGTCGTCGTCGATCCGGTGGAGGAGACCTTTCCCTTCGCGGGCGAGGCCGAGCTGCACGATCTCGAAGCCGGCCTCTCGCTGCGGGTCGGCGACGCGGCGGCCTGGGGCCGGGCCTACCGGTCACGGATCCAGGCGCATCGCGACGCGTTGGCCGAGGTCGCCCGCGGGCATGGCTGGACCGTCAGCCTGCACCGCACCGACCGGCCGGCGAGCGAGGCGGCCCTGCGCCTCGTCACGCTCGTGGCCGCGCGCGGCGCGGGCTGAGGAGGCAACCGCGCCATGTTCGGACTTCCTCTCAGCTTCGCCGCGCCGCTGGCCCTCGCCGCGCTGCTGGCGCTGCCCGCCCTCTGGTACCTGCTGCGGGTGACACCCCCGCGCCCGCGCCGGATCGACTTTCCGCCCCTGCGCATCCTCGCCGACCTGCTGCCCGAGCGCGAGACGCCGGCCCGCACGCCCCTGTGGCTGATGCTCCTGCGGCTCGCCGCCGCCGCCTGCCTGATCCTCGCGGTGGCCGGCCCGGTCTGGAACCCGGCCGCCACCCGCGTCGGCGACGGGCGGGCGCCGCTCGTGCTCATCCTCGACAACGGCGCCACCGCCGCCCAGGATTGGCGCGACCGCATCCGCATCGCCACCGACGAGGTCGAGGGGGCGGCCCGGGCGGGGCGGCCCGTCGCGCTCCTCGCCACCGCCTCCGCCCCCGCGGGCCTGGAGGCGACGGGGCCGGGCCCGGCCCTGGAGCGCCTGCGGGCGATCCAGCCCCTGCCGCACCTCGCCGCGCGGGACGCGCACCTGCCCGCACTGGCGGGCTTCCTGGAGCAGCATCCGGGCAGCGCCGTGGTCTGGATCAGCGACGGCATCGCCGGCGTGGACGAAGGCCGCTTCCCGGCCGGTCTCGCGGAGGCCGTGGCGAAGGGCACGGCCGCGCTCACCGTGCTGAAGGGGGACCGCGCGCCCGCCCTGGCGCTCGCCGGCCCCGAGGGCTCCGGCGGACGCATCGGCGTGCGGGTGCTGCGGGCCGAGGCGAACGGCCGCGACGCCGGGACCGTGCGGGCCCTCGACGCCAAGGGTCTCCCGCTGGCCGAGGGCGCCTTCGGCTTCGCGGCGAACGCCACCGAGGCCGAGACCGGCTTCGACCTGCCCGTCGAGATCCGCAACGCCATCGCGCGCTTCGAGATCGCGGGCGAGCGCTCCGCCGGGGCGGTGACCCTCGCCGACGAGCGCGGGCGGCGGCGGCGCGTCGGCCTCGTCTTCGGCGGCACCACCGATCAGGCGCAGCCGCTCCTCTCGCCCAGCTACTATCTGTCCCGGGCGCTCTCCCCCTTCGCCGACGTGCAGGAGCCGCGCGGCGGCAAGGGCGCGGCCGAGTCGATCGGCCAGATGCTCGACGCCCAGGTCTCGGTGCTGGTGCTGGCGGATGTCGGCGCCCTCGATCCGGCGACGCAGGAGCGCGTCGCCGGCTTCGTGGAGAAGGGCGGGCTGCTCCTGCGCTTCGCCGGCCCCCGCCTCGCCGCGGGCAGCGACGACCTCGTTCCGGTGCGCCTGCGCCGGGGCGGCCGGGTGCTCGGCGGCGCCCTCTCCTGGGAGAGCCCGAAGACGCTGGCGCCCTTCGCGGCCGAGAGCCCCTTCGCCGGCCTGAAGCCACCGGCCGATATCGGGGTGCGGCGCCAGATCCTGGCCGAGCCGGACGGCGACCTCGCCCGCAAGACCTGGGCCTCCCTGCAGGACGGCACTCCCATCGTCACGGCCGCCAAGCGCGGGGAGGGATTGGTGGTTCTGGTCCACGTCACCGCCGACACGACATGGTCGAACCTGCCGCTGTCGGGGCTCTTCCTCGACATGCTGCGCCGAACGGTGGCCCTCGCCGGCACCACGCCGCCCGCCGAGGGCGGCCCCCAGGCGGGACCGCCCCCCGTGCTCGCCCCGCGGCTCGCCCTCGACGGGTTCGGCACGCTCAATCCGCCGCCCGCCACCGCCCGGGCGATCCCGGCGACCTACACCGACCGCGCCACGCCCGAGCATCCGCCCGGCTTCTACGGCCCGGTCGATGGCGGGCTCGCGGTGAACGCCCTCAAGCCCGACGACCGGCTGCGTCCCCTCGATTTCGCGGCCCTCCAGACTGCGCGCTTCGGCGGCCTCTCGCAGGCGGACCGCCGCGACCTGCGCGGGCCCCTGTTCCTCGCGGCCCTCGGCCTCCTCGCCCTCGACACCCTGGCGACGCTCTGGCTCGGCGGCTTCTTCGGCCTGATGGCGGCCCGCTGGCGGCGCCCGGCCGCGGCCGCCCTGCTGCTGCCGGGACTCCTCCTCGCCGGTGCGCCCGATCCGGCCCGGGCCGCCGAGCCGCAGGCCAACCGGCCGAACGGCATCGAATCCGCCCTCGTCACCCGCATCGCCTACGTGCTCACCGGGGATGCCACGGTGGACGAGACCAGCCGTGCCGGGCTCAGCGGCCTCACGCAGATGCTGTCGAGCCGCACCGCCCTCGAACCGGGCGAACCGGCCGGGATCGATCCGGGCAAGGACGAACTCGCCTTCTACCCGCTGATCTACTGGCCGATCGTGCCGAGCCGTCCGCAGCCGGGCGAGCAGGCGATCCGGCGCATCGACGCCTTCATGAAGAACGGCGGCACGGTGATCTTCGACACCCGCGACGCCATGACCGCCCGCTCCGGCGGTCCGCCGACCGCGGAGGCGCTCTATCTCCAGCGCATGCTGGCGACCCTGGAAGTGCCGGAACTCGAACCGGTGCCGCGCGACCACGTGCTGACCAAGGCGTTCTACCTCGTCGACAGCTTCCCCGGGCGCTACGCCAACGGCCAGACCTGGGTGGAGGCGCTGCCGCCTGCGGGCGACGGGGCCGAGCGGCGCCCGGCCCGGGCCGGCGACGGGGTCTCGCCCATCGTGATCACGGGCAACGACCTCGCCTCCGCCTGGGCGGTGGGCCGGCGCGGGGAGGCGCTCTATCCGGTGGTGGGCGGCGATCCGCGCCAGCGCGAGATGTCCTTCCGCGGCGGCGTCAACCTCGTGATGTACGCGCTCACCGGCAACTACAAGGCCGATCAGGTGCATGTGCCGGCCCTGCTGGAGCGGCTGGGGCAGTGATCGGATTCGCGATGCGGCGTCGGAGGTGGGACACGGGGGGCGGGGTTCCGCCGCGCGGCCCGTCGCCGGTCCGCGGACCCTGGTCGCCCGCCGGTGAGGATCACCGATGCTGAGCCTGAGCTTCTCGCCCCTCGTCCCGGTCCCTCCGCTGTGGGGCCTCCTGGCGCTCGCGGCCGCCCTCGGCGTGGTCGCCTTCCTGGCGCGCGGGCCGGTGTCGCTGCTGCGCGTCCTCGTCCTCGCCCTCGTTCTCGCGGCGCTCGCCAACCCCTCCCTCGTCCAGGAGGAGCGCGAGCCGGTCAAGGACATCGCGGCCGTCGTCATCGACCGCTCGGGCTCGCAGATGCTCGGCGAGCGCCCGGCCATGACCGAGCAGGTCAAGGCCGAGCTGCAGCGGCGCTTCGGCGGCCTCGCCGAGATCGAGCCGCGCTTCGTCGAGGTGCCGGAGGCCGGCAGCGACGAGGGCACCAAGCTGTTCACCGCCCTCTCCAACGCCCTCGCGGACGTGCCGCCGGACCGGCTCGCCGGCGTGGTCATGGTCACGGACGGCGTCGTCCACGACATTCCGGCCAATGCCGCGGCGCTCGGCTTCAAGGCGCCGCTGCACGTCCTCGTCACCGGCCGGCCCGACGAGCGCGATCGTCAGATCCACCTGATCGAGGCGCCGCGCTTCGGCATCGTCGGGCGCGAGCAGACGATCCGCGCCGAGGTGATGGAGCGTGGCGGCACCGGTTCGGCGGTCGTCACCGTGCGTCGCGACGGCGAGGAGGTGGTCCGCCAGACCGTGCGCACCGGCCGGCCTTTCGCCTTGACCCTGCGCATCGAGCATGGCGGGCCGAACGTGGTCGAGATCGAGGCCGAGGCGCTGCCCGGCGAGCTGACCACCGCCAACAACCGGGCGGTGCTGCCGATCGAGGGCATCCGCGAGAAGCTGCGCGTCCTCCTCGTCTCCGGCGAGCCGCATGCGGGCGAGCGCACGTGGCGCAACCTGCTCAAATCGGACGCCAACGTCGATCTCGTTCACTTCACCATCCTGCGCCCGCCCGAGAAGCAGGACGGCACCCCGATCTCCGAACTCTCGCTGATCGCCTTCCCGACCCGCGAGCTGTTCCAGCAGAAGATCAAGGATTTCGACCTGATCATCTTCGACCGCTACGCCAACCAGAGCGTGCTGCCGTCGAGCTACTTCGACAACATCGTGCGCTACGTGCGCGAGGGCGGCGCGCTCCTGATCGCGGCGGGGCCGGAATTCGCCTCAGCGGCGAGCCTCGCGCGCACGCGCCTCGCCGCGATCCTGCCGGGCGAGCCGAACGGCCGCGTGATCGAGCGGCCCTACAAGGCGGTGCTCACGGGCAGCGGCCAGCGCCATCCGGTCACCCGCGACCTGCCGGGCTCGGAGGCGAGCCCTCCGGCCTGGGGCGACTGGCTGCGGCTGATCGGGGCGGAGGTGCGGCCCGGCATCACGCCGATCATGGGCGGCGCCGACGGGCAACCGCTCCTCGCGCTCTCCCGCGAGGACAAGGGCCGCGTCGCGCTCCTCCTCTCGGATCACGCCTGGCTCTGGGCCCGCGGCTACCAGGAGGGCGGGCCACATCTCGACCTGCTGCGCCGGCTCGGCCACTGGCTGATGAAGGAGCCCGCCCTCGAGGAGGAGGCGCTGCGGGCGATGACCACCGGCCACGGCCGCGAGGTGCGCGTCGAGCGCCAGACCATGGCGGACGACGCCGAGCCCGTGACGGTCACGGCGCCGAGCGGCGCCACGCGCAGCCTCACCCTCGGGCCCGACAAGCCCGGGCTGTTCGCCGCGACCTTCGAGGCGGGCGAACTCGGCCTGCACACCCTGCGGTCGGGCAGCCTCGTCAGCTTCGTGAGCGTCGGCCCCGCCAACCCGCGCGAACTCATCGACGTGTTCAGCGACACGGAGCGCCTGCGCCCGGTAGCGGAAGCCACGGGCGGGTCCGTCCGCCGCGTCGCCGAGGCGGGGGACGCCGTGACCGTGCCACGCCTCCAGGTCGCGCGCTCGGGCCGCCTCGCGGGCGCCGAGTGGATCGGCTTCCGGCCGAGCGACAGCGCCGTGGTGCGGGGCGTCTCGGTCTACCCCCTCGCCCTCGGCCTCGTCGCGCTCGCCCTCCTGGCGGCGGCGGTGCTGGCGATGTGGCTGACGGAGGGCCGGCGCGGGCGGGCCTGACGCTTCAGGCGCCGCCCACCACCGCGCCCGCCACGCCGTCGAAGGCGCCCTCGTGCAGTTCGAGGAGCAGGAACCGGGCCGGATCGACCGGGCCGGGCAGGGTCAGGCGCCGCGGCGGCACCGGGCGGAAGCCGAACCGGGCGTAGTAGGGCGCGTCGCCGACGAGGAGGACGAGCCTGTGACCGCCCGCCCGCGCGGCCTCGATGGAGGCGCTCATCAGCGCGCCGCCGATGCCGCGGCTGCCGAAGGCCGGGTCGACGGTGAGCGGGCCGAGCACCAGGGCCGGCGCGCCGCCCGCGCGGACGGGCGAGACCCGCACCGAGCCGACGAGCAGCGTACCGACCACGGCGGTGAAGGAGAGATCGGGCAGGTGCGGCACGCCCTCGCGCAGCCGGAAGGCGGTGCGGGCATAGCGGCCGGGACCGAAGGCGCGCTCGTGCAGGCGATCGACCGCGTCGGAATCGCCCGCGCGTTCGAGGCGGATGACCAGGGGCAGGGAACTCACGGGATGGCCTCTCGATGGGACGGAAGACGGATGGCCGCGTTACGGCCGTCGTCGCGCTTCCCGGCGCCGGACTCCCATGGATTGGCTCCCCTCCGGCCCGATTCTCCGAGCCGCGCCGCCCGATAGCAGGCCGGACCGTCCGGTGCAAACCGTCGCTGGCACGCGGCTGGCATCCCGGGGGACCGCGCGCCTGCGGGACTTGCGGAGCGGGGCCGTCCGCGGGTTCATTGCAAGCACCGCACGCGGACCAGCCACGGACTCGATCATGCCAGGATTCCCCATCTCCCCGATGCTCCGGCCGTTCCTCGGACTCGCCGCCCTGGCCGTCGCGGCCCTCGGCGCGGCGCGGCCGGCGACCGCCGAGGACACGGTCCCCGCGGTCGTGCGCATCGCCACCGAGGGGGCCTACGCGCCCTACAACTTCACCAAGCCGGACGGCAGCCTCGACGGCTACGAGATCGAACTCGCCCGGGAGGTCTGCAAACGGGTCAAGCTCACCTGCGAGTTCGTGGTGCAGGACTGGGACGGCGTCGTCCCCGGCCTCCAGGCCAAGAAGTTCGACGCGATCATGTCGGGCATGACCATCACGGAGGCGCGCCTGAAGGTGGTCGACTTCACCCGGCCCTATAGCAGCGACTTCTCGGGGCTCGCCGTCGACCGCAACGGCCCCCTCGCCAAGCTGCCCCTGGCCGATCAGAAGCTCAGCCTCACCGCCGACGCGACGCAGGCCCAGAAGGCCATCGACACGCTCAAGCCGCTCCTCAAGGGCATGACCGTGGGCGTGCAGGTCTCGACCATCCACGCGGCCTTCCTCGACAAGTACCTCAAGGGCACGGTCGAGATCCGCGAGTACAAGACCACCGAGCAGCACGACCTCGACCTCGCGGCCGGGCGCATCGACGCGATCTTCGCCAACGACGCGGTGCTGCGCACCACCGCCGAGAAGCCGGAATTCAAGGGCGGCATCGTGCTGGCCGGCCCGCGCTTCCGCAACGGCGTCCTCGGGCAGGGCGTCGCCATGGGCCTGCGCAAGGGCGAGGCGGCGCTCAAGGCCCGCCTCGACGAGGGCATCGGCTCGGTCATCGCGGACGGCACCCTCAAGGCCATCTCGACCAAGTGGTTCAAGGCCGACATGACGCCCCAGGGCTGACGCGGCGTGGACCTCCTCACGCTCCTGGGCCCGGGCGGCTGGGGCCCGGCCCTGCTGCTCGCGGCCGGCACCACGGTGGCGCTGGCGGTCTGCGGCTTCCTCGTCGGGGCCGTGATCGGGACCGGTGCTGCCGCGGCCAAGCTCTCGGGGCTGGTCCCCCTGCGGGCTGTGGCGGACGTCTACACCACGCTCCTGCGCGGCGTGCCCGACCTCCTCGTGATCTACCTCCTGTATTTCGGGGGCAGCGCGGCTCTGGGCAGCATCGGCGCCCTGTTCGGCGCCACCGGCTTCATCGGCCTGCCGCCCTTCGCGGTCGGCGTCGCGGCGCTCGGCATCATCTCGGGGGCCTATCAGGCGGAGGTGTTCCGCGGGGCCTATCTCGCCCTCGATCGCGGGCAGATCGAGGCGGCGCGGGCGGTCGGCATGTCGCCCGCGCTGCTGTTCCGGCGGGTCCTGGCGCCCCTCGTGGCGCGCACGGCTGTGCCGGGCCTGGGCAATGTCTGGCAGATCCTGCTCAAGGATTCGGCCCTCGTCTCGGTGACCGGGCTGGTGGAACTGCTGCGGCAGGCGCAGGTCGGGGCGGGCTCGACCCGCCAGCCCTTCACCTTCTATCTCGCGGCGGGCGCCCTCTACCTCGCCATCACCTCGCTCTCGAGCTGGGGCTTCGCCCGGGCCGAGGCCCATGCGCGCAGGGGATCGCCGTGATCGATCCGGATTTCCTCGGCGAGACCCTGGTCGCCCTGTCGCGCGGCCTGCCGGTGACGCTCGGCCTCACGGCGGGGTCGGTCGCCTGCGGGGCGGTGCTCGCGGCGCTCGCGGCGGCGGCGCGCCTCTCCGGCATCCCCGGCCTCGGCCTCCTGGCGCGGGGCTACGTCTTCGTCTTCCGCGGCACGCCGCTCCTGGTGCAGCTCTTCCTGATCTATTACGGGCTCGGCCAGTTCCGCCACGACCTGCAGGCGCTCGGCCTGTGGTGGTTCTTCCGCGAGCCGTATTGGTGCGCGCTGCTCGCGCTCAGCCTCAACACCGGCGCCTATACGGCGGAGATCTTCCGCGGCGGGATCCTGGCGGTGCCGCACGGGGCGCTGCTAGCAGGGCGGGCCTGCGGCATGTCGCGGCTGACGCTGTTTCGCCGGGTCACCCTGCCGCTCGCCGCCCGCCAGGCGCTGCCGGCCTACGGCAACGAGATCGTCTCGGTGGTGAAGGCGACCGCGCTCGCCTCGACCGTCACCATCCTCGAACTCACCGGCATCGCCCAGAAGCTGATCGCGCAGAGCTTCCGGGCGCTGGAGATCTTCCTCTGCGCCGCCGCCTTCTACCTCGTCATCGTGAGCGCCATCATCGCCCTGGTGCGGCTCGCGGAGGCGTGGCTCTCCCCCGATCTTCGCCCGCGGCCGCTGGCTGCGCCGCGGGCCGCGTGACCGTTTCGGAGTCTCCCGTGCTTGCTCCCGCCCCGTTCCGTTCGGAGGCCGTCGCGGTCCGCGACCTGACCAAGCGCTTCGGCAGCCACGAGGTGCTGCGCGGCGTGTCCCTCTCCGCCCGCGAGGGCGAGGTGGTGGCGATCCTCGGCTCCTCCGGCTCGGGCAAGTCGACGCTCCTGCGCTGCATCAACCTCCTGGAGGTGCCGGAGGCCGGCGAGATCACGGTGGGTGCCGACACGGTGGCGTGGCGCGTCCGCCGCGGCGGGCGCGTGCCCGCGAACCGCCATCAGGTGGAGCAGCTCCGGGCGCGGGTCGGCATGGTGTTCCAGAGCTTCAACCTCTGGTCCCATCGCACGGTGCTGGAGAACGTGATCGAGGCGCCGGTGCACGTCCAGGGCCGTCCGCGGGCCGAGTGCGTCGCCGAGGCCGAGGCCCTGCTCGCCAAGGTCGGCATCGCCGAGAAGCGGGATCACTACCCGGCCCATCTCTCGGGCGGGCAGCAGCAGCGGGCGGCGATCGCCCGGGCGCTGGCCATGCATCCGCAGGTGCTGCTGTTCGACGAGCCGACCTCGGCCCTCGATCCGGAGCGGGTGGTGGAGGTGCTGCGGGTGATGCGGGCCTTGGCGCAGGAGGGCCGCACGATGCTGATCGTGACCCACGAGATGGCCTTCGCCCGCGAGGTGGCCCACCGGGTGGTGTTCCTGCACGAGGGCCGGATCGAGGAGGAGGGCCCGCCGGAGGCCCTGTTCGGAGCGCCGCGCTCGGAGCGGCTGCGGCAGTTCCTGGCCCATGGCGGCTGAAGGCCCCGGTGATTGAGGGGTCACCGGGGCGGAGGCATGGGACGACGGCCTTACCAGCTCGTCAGCACGGCGCCCTTGAAGGTCTTCTCCACGAACTCCTTCACCTCGGGCGAGCGGTAGGACTCGACCAGGGCCTTGACCCAGGGCTTGTCCTTGTCGGCGCTGCGCACCGCGATGACATTCACGTAGGGGCCCTTCGGCGCCTCGCGCAGGATCGCGTCCGTGGGCTTGAGGCCGGCCGGCTCCGCGTAGTTGGTGTTCACCGCCGCCGCATCGACATCGTCGAGGGAGCGCGGGGCCTGGGCGGCGTCGACCTCGATGATGCGCAGCTTCTTGGGGTTCTTCACGATGTCGGCGACGCTCGGCTTGAAGCCCACGCCCTCCTTCAGGGTGATCACGCCCTTGTCCTGCAGCAGCAGCAGCGAGCGCCCGCCATTGGTCGGGTCGTTCTGGATCGCGATCGTCGCGCCGTCGGGGATCGCGTCCCAGGACTTGTGCTTCTTCGAGTAGATGCCCATCGGGTAGTTCACCGTCTGGGCGACGCTCTCGATCTTGTAGCCGCGATCGGCCTTCTGGTTGTCGAGATAGGGCTGGTGCTGGAAGGAATTCGCCTCCAGCTCGCCGGCCGCCAGGGCCTCGTTCGGGATGACGTAGTCGGAGAATTCCTGGATCTGCAGGTCGATGCCGCGCTTGGCCGCGATCGGCTTGACCGCTTCGAGGATCTGGGCGTGGGGGCCCGGGGTCGCGCCGATCCGCACGCGCTCGGCGGCGGAGGCGGGCAGGGCGGCGGCGAGGGCCGCCAGGATTGTGACGATACGCAACATCGGTCGGGACACTCCGAGGGAGGATGAGGGATCAGGCGTGGCGCAGGCGCTTGTTGAGACGGCGCGCGAGCCGGTCGCCGATCGTCTGCACCGCCTGCACGAGGACGATCAGCACGGCAACCACCGCCGCCATCATCTCGGGCATGAAGCGTTGATAGCCGTAGCGGATGCCGAGGTCGCCGAGACCGCCACCGCCCACCGCGCCGACCATGGCCGAGAAGCCGATCAGCGAGACCACCGCGAGCGTCAGGCCGAGCACGATGCCGGGCAGGGCCTCGGGGATCAGCACCTTGACGACGATCTGGAGCGGGCTCGCTCCGAAGGCGCGGGCGGCCTCCACCAGGCCGCCATCGACCTCGCGGATCGCGCCCTCGACGAGGCGGGCGATGAAGGGCGTCGCCGCCACGGTGAGCGGCACCGTCGCGGCGCTGGTGCCGATCGAGGTGCCGGCGACGAGCCGCGTGAACGGGATGATCGCCACCACCAGGATGATGAAGGGCGTCGAGCGCGTGGCGTTGACCAGGATGCCGAGCACGCGGTTGGCCCAGGGCGCGGCGAAGAGTTCGCCCCGGCCGCTGGTGGCGAGGAACACGCCCAGCGGCAGGCCGAACAGCGTGCCCAGGCAGGCGGCGATCGCCACCATGCGCAGGGTGTCGCCGGTGGCGAGAAGGAGGAGGCGCAGGAGTTCAGGCGACATGGTGCGGTCCAGGCAGGTTTCGCAGGAGTGTCGTGCGGTCGGCGTCGAGACCCTGCGGCAGATCGAAAACCTGAGCGGACGACGCGTTGGCACGCCAACGCAGGTCTGCTCAGGAGGCGGGCGGCCACGCGGCGGCGGGGAGCGAGCCCAGCACCTCCACGTCGAGGCCGCGCGCGGCCAGGAAATCCTGGGCCCGGGCGGCGATGCCGGGGGCCGACGAGACGCCCACCACCAGGGTGCCGAAGGGCCGGCCGGCGATCTCGTCCACCGTGCCGGACAGGATGCAGGGCTCGATGCCGGCCTCGTGCGCGAGTTGCGCCAGCACCGGATCGGTGGCGTGCGGGCCCCGGAAGGTGATGCGCAGCACGGTGGTCTCGCCCACGCCGTCCGGCTTCAGCCGGGCGGCCAGCACCGGCGGTAGGGCGCGGCCGGTTTCGCGGTCGAGGAAGGTGCGGGTGATCGCCGTCTTCGGCCGGGTGAAGACCTCGAACACGTCGCCGCTCTCCGCGATCCGGCCGCCATCGAGCACCGCCACCTCGTGGGCGATGGCGCGGATCACCGACATCTCGTGCGTGATCAGCAGGATGGTAAGGCCGAGTTCGCGGTTGATGCGCCCGAGCAGGTCGAGGATCGACTGCGTCGTCTCCGGGTCGAGGGCGGAGGTGGCCTCGTCGGAGAGCAGCACCTTCGGGTTGGTGGCGAGCGCCCGGGCGATGCCGACCCGCTGCTTCTGCCCGCCCGACAGCTCGGCCGGGTAGCGGTCGCCCCGGTCGGTGAGCCCGACGAGAGCCAGGAGTTCGCTCACCCGGGCACGGATCGCGGCCTTGTCGTAGCCGGCGATCTCCAGCGGGACGGCGATGTTGCCCGCGGCCGTGCGCGACGAGAGCAGATTGAAGTGCTGGAAGATCATCCCGATGCCGCGCCGCTCATGGCGCAGGGCCGCCTCGGAGAGGCTGGAGATCTCGGCACCGTCCACCACGACACGTCCGCTGGTGGGCCGCTCCAGCCCGTTGACGAGCCGGATCAGGGTCGACTTGCCGGCGCCGGAGCGTCCGATCACGCCGACGACCGAGCCCCGGCGCACCGTGAGATCGATGCCGTCGAGGGCGGTGACGGAGGCGGCGCCCCGGCGGGCCGGGTAGGTCTTGGCCACGCCTTCGAGCCGCACCAGCGCATCGGCCGCTCCGATGCGGTCGCCGAGATCGGCCGGCGCGGGAACGCGCACCGGGGCCGTCATGGCCGCACCGCGGTGGCGGGGGGAGGAACGAGGAGCATCGTGATCCGTCGGCTGTCTGTCGCGGTGCACAAGAACCGCGAATGGACCGCCATGTCAATCGAAACGTTCTTTTTGTAGAACGGACCGGTGGAAGATTTCCTGCCCCGGCCGGAGCGCGTGAGAGAAGAGGGTTTCCAAGATCGATGAATCGCGGTGCCCAGATCCGGTCCCCGGTCCGGCCACCCCGTCCCAGATCTGAATCCCGCGCAGACCTCATAACTCCCCCCAAGTATGTAGCGCATGGCTCCCCTTCCCGCGGCGGCGTTGTCCCGGGACAAAGGTCGCCGGTCCGCGTGGATCGGCCGGAGGGGAGAGGCCCGCATGAAAGCTCTGGTGTGGCACGGGACGGCGGATATCCGCTGTGAATCGGTTCCCGATCCGGTGATCGAGGACGATCGCGACGCGATCATCCGCGTCACCACCTGCGCGATCTGCGGCTCCGACCTCCACCTCTACGACCACTTCATGCCCGGCATGAAGAAGGGCGACGTCATGGGCCACGAGTTCATGGGCGAGGTGGTCGAGACCGGGCGCGGCGTGAACGGCGCGCTCCGCAAGGGCGAGCGGGTCGTCATTCCCTTCACGATCATCTGCGGCCAGTGCGATCAGTGCCGGCGCGGCAACTTCTCCGTCTGCGAGCGCTCGAACCGCAACAAATCCATCGCCGACAAGGTCTTCGGGCACACCACGGCGGGGCTGTTCGGCTACACGCACCTCACCGGCGGCTATCCGGGTGGCCAGGCCGAGTACGTGCGCGTGCCCTTCGCCGACAGGACGCACATCAAGGTGCCCTCGAACCTCAGCGACGAGCAGGTGCTGTTCCTCGGCGACATCTTCCCGACCGGCTGGCAGGCCGCGGTGCAATGCGACATCGAGCCGACCGACACGGTGGCGATCTGGGGCTGCGGGCCGGTGGGCCAGATGGCGATCCGCTCGGCGATCCTGCTCGGGGCCCGGCAGGTCGTCGCCATCGATTGCGTGCCGGAACGGCTGAGCATGGCGCGGGCGGGGGGCGCCACCACGATCGACTTCCGCGAGGAGAGCGTGGTCGAGCGCCTCAACGATCTCACGAACGGCAAGGGCCCGGAGAAGTGCATCGACGCGGTCGGCCTCGAATCCCACGCCACCGCGACCCTCGACGCGATGTACGACCGGGCCAAGCAGGCGGTGATGCTCGAGACCGACCGCCCGCACGTGCTGCGCGAGATGATCTATGTCTGCCGCCCGGCCGGAATCCTGTCGGTCCCGGGCGTCTATGGCGGCCTCCTCGACAAGATCCCGTTCGGGGCGTTGATGAACAAGGGGCTCACCCTGCGCACCGGCCAGACCCACGTGAACCGCTGGACCGACGACCTCGTGCGCCGGATCGACGAGGGGCAGATCGATCCGTCCTTCGTCATCACGCACAGCGTCGGCCTGGAGCAGGGGCCGGAGATGTACAAGACCTTCCGGGACAAGAAGGACAACTGCATCAAGGTCGTGCTGAAGCCTTAGCCGATACCCGGCCGTCTGGATCCGGAAGATGCGCGTCCGCCCGCGGACGAGACATCCTCCCGCTCAGAGCCTGCAAGGAACCGTCTTCATGCCCGCCACCCGCCCCGACCAGACGCTCCTCTCCCGCCGCTCGGCCGAAACCCTCGCCAAGGGACTCGGCCTGTTCTCGATCGGGCTCGGGCTCGTCGAGCTCCTGGCCCCGCGCCGCCTCACCCGCGCCCTCGGCATGCCGGGCTTCGAGGGGGTGGTGCAGGCCTACGGCGTGCGCGAGATCGCGACCGGCGTCGCCATCCTCGCCTCGCCCGATCCGACGCCCTGGATCTGGACCCGGGTCGGGGGCGACGCCCTCGACCTCGCGACGCTCGCCACCGGCCTCGACAACGACAAGGCCCGCAAGCCGCACGTGATGCTGGCCGTCGCGGCGGTGGCGGGCGTGACCGCGGCGGATATCGTCTGCGCCAAGGCGCTGGAGGAGCAGCGCGAGACCCATCGCGGCCCGTATCGCGACTTCAGCGACCGCAGCGGCTTCCCGCGCGCCCCGAACGCCATGCGGGGGGCGGCGCGCGACTTCGCGGTCCCGAAGGATTTCCGGACCCCGGAGCTGCTGCGGCCCTTCGATCAAGCGCGTTTCGCCGGTTCCAAGCCCTTCACCGGAAGTCCCGCGTCCTGATCCGCAAGCCGGGGCGGGCCACTCCTCGGGCATCGCCGCTGCCGGAGCGCGCCTCGTCGCCCCGGCCGGCCGGCGGCAGGGCCGTGCCCCGCGCACCGACCCCGGCCAGCAGGTCCGAGAGATCGATCAGGTGCTCCGCGACGAGGTGGATCACCGCGCCCTCCCGCTGCACCCGGCCGCGCGCCGCCATCATCCCGGCCGACAGGATCAGGCTGCGCTGGCGGGCGAACAGGGCGGGCCAGACCACGAGGTTGGCGACCTCCGTCTCGTCCTCCAGGGTGATGAACATCACGCCCTTGGCCGAGCCCGGCTTCTGGCGCACCAGCACCAGCCCCGCCACGGTGATGCGGGCCCCGTCCCGCAGGCGCTTCAGGGCCGCGCAGGCGCTGATCCCGTCGCGGGCGAGATCGGCGCGCAGGAAGGCGACCGGGTGCCGGCCGAGGCTCAGGCCCGTCGTCAGGTAATCCGCCACCACGGCCTGCCCCTCCGGCATCGGGGCGAGCGCCACCGCGGGCTCGTCGAGTTCCGGCCGGATCGCCGCCTCCCGCGCATCCGCCGCCGCGAACAGGGGCAGGGGCACCGGGGCGAGGCCCCGGATCGCCCACAGGGCCTCCCGCCGCCCGAGGCCGAGGGAGCGGAAGGCATCCGCGGCGGCCAAGCTCTCCAGGGCCTTCAGGGAGACGGCCGCGCGCCGCCAGAGATCCTCCACGGAGCGGAAGAGATCCGCCTCGCGCACGGTCGCGATGCGGGCGCCCTCCGGGTTGCCGAGCCCGCGCACCAGCCGCAGGCCGAGCCGCAAGGCCATCACATGGCCCTCCGCCGGTTCGAGGGTGCAGTCCCAGCGCGAGGCGTTGACGTCGACGGGGCGGACCGGGACCCCGTGCAGCCGGGCATCGCGCACGATCTGGGCCGGGCCGTAGAAGCCCATCGGCTGCGCGTTGAGGAGCGCGCAGGCGAACACGTCCGGGTGGTGGCATTTCAGCCAGGACGAGGCGTAGGCGATGAGCGCGAAGGAGGCCGCGTGGCTCTCCGGGAAGCCGTAGGAGCCGAAGCCTTCGAGCTGCCGGAAGGTGCGCGCGGCGAAATCCGGCGCGTAGCCGTTGCGGACCATGCCGGCGATCAGCTTGTCGCGGTAGAGGCCGATCTTGCCGTTCGCCTTGAAGGTCGCCATGGCCCGGCGCAGGCCGTCGGCTTCGGCGGGGGTGAAATCCGCCGCCACGATGGCGACCCGCATCGCCTGCTCCTGGAACAACGGCACGCCGAGGGTCCGTTCCAGCACGGCCCTGAGCGTCTCGCTCGGATAGGTGACCGCGCCGGGGTTCCGGCGACGGCGCAGATAGGGATGGACCATGTCGCCCTGGATCGGGCCGGGCCGCACCAGAGCCACCTCGATGGTGAGATCGTAGAGGTTCTCCGGCTTCATCCGCGGCAGCATCGCCATCTGGGCGCGGCTCTCGATCTGGAACACGCCGAGCGTGTCGGCCCGCTGGATCATCGCGTAGGTGTCGGGATCATCGTGCTCGATCGCGGCGATGTCCTGCGGCGGATCCTCGTCGCTCCGGTGCTCCTTCAGGAGCGCGAAGGCGCGGCGCAGGCAGCCCAGCATGCCGAGGCCGAGCACGTCGACCTTCATGAACTTCAGGGCCTCGATGTCGTCCTTGTCCCATTCGATGGTCTGGCGCTTCTCCATCGTGGCGGGGGTGATCGGGCAGAGTTCGTCGAGACGGCCGAGGGTCAGCACGAAGCCGCCCGGATGCTGGCCGAGATGGCGCGGCGTGCCGATGAGCGCCTTGGCGATGTCGAGGGTCAGGCGCAGCCGCCGGTCGGCGAGGTTGAGGTTGAGGGCGCTCGCCTCCCGCTCGCCGACCCCGTCGCGCGACCAGCCCCAGACCAGCCGGGCCAGCGCCCCGGTCACGTCCTCGGGCACGCCCAGCACCTTGCCGACCTCGCGCACCGCGCCGCGGGCGCCATAGCGGATCACGGTGGCGGTGAGCGCCGCGCGGTCCCGCCCGTAGGTCGCGTAGATCCACTGGATCACCTCCTCGCGCCGCTCGTGCTCGAAATCGACGTCGATGTCGGGCGGCTCATCGCGCTCGTCCGAGACGAAGCGCTCGAAGAGGAGCTGCTGCTGCACCGGATCGATGGCGGTGATGCCGAGGCAGTAGCAGATCACCGAATTCGCCGCCGAGCCCCGCCCCTGGCAGAGGATGCCCTGCCGCCGCGCGAAGCGCACGATCGCCTCGACGGTGAGGAAGTACGGGGCGTAGCCCTTGCGGGCGACGAGGGCGAGTTCGTGCCCGATCTGCTTGCGGACCTCCGGTGAGAGGCCGCCGGGAAAGCGCCGGGCGGCGCCCTCCAGGGTCATGGCCTCCAGCCGCTCCTGGGCCGAGCGGCCATCCTCCCCGGCCTCGTCCGGATAGGTGTAGGTGAGGTCGTCGAGGGAGAAGCGGCATTGCTCCGCGATGGCTCGCGCCCGCTCCACCGCCTCCGGATGGCGGGCGAAGAGGCGCGCGGTCTCCGCGGGCGGCTGCAGGTGGCGTCCGGCATGGCGCTCCCGGGCGAAGCCCGCCGCCTCGATGGTGGTGCCGAGGCGGATGCAGGTGACGACGTCCTGCATCAGGCGCCGGTCGGGCACGTGGTAGAGCACGTCGCCGGTCGCCACGGTGGGCACGCGCGCGGCGCGGGCGTGGGCCGCGATCGCGTCGAGCCGCAGGTGATCGTTCACGCCGAAGCGGCGGGTGAGGGCGCAATGGCTCCGCGGCCCGAAGACCGCCTTCAGGCGGCCGAGGCGTCCGGGCAGCGCCGCGTCGGGCCTGTCCGCGAGGAGGATCGCGATCAGCCCGTCGCTCCATTCCGCCACATCGCCGAGATCGAGCGTGCAGCCGCCCTTGCCCGCCCGCGCCTTGCCGAGGGTGAGCAGGCGGCAGAGGCGGCCATAGGCGGCGCGGTCGGTGGGATAGACGAGGAGCGCCGTGCCCTGGTCCGGCCCGGAGAGGTCGAGCCGGCAGCCGGCGACGAGGCGGCAGCCCGTCGCCCGCGCGGCCTCGTGGGCCTTCACGAGGCCGGCCACGGAGTGGCGGTCCGTGACGCCGAGGGCGGTGAGGCCGAGAAGGGCGGCGGTCGCGAACAGCTCCTCCGGGGAGGAGGCGCCCCGCAGGAAGGAGTAATGCGTGGTGACCTGAAGCTCGGCGGTCATGGCGGGGGGCAGCCCCCCTGGCCCCCACCCCGCGCCTCATGCTGAGGTGCTGCGAAGCAGCCTCGAAGCACCCCTGACCCTCGCTCCCGGGCACCGGAGGGCCGGAGCGCCGCCCCGGGATGCTTCGAGGGCGCGCGATCTTCGATCGCCCGCCCCCTCGGCATGAGGCATGAAGCGGCTTCCAGAATCCGTCCGCTCGATTCATACGGTTTCCGGATGATCGCTTCGCGATGCGGAAACCGGCCTCGCTCAGGCGCCGCGCGGGCTCGTGATACGGTTTCCGAAAGTGATCTTCCGGAAACCGTATCAGACGCCGCGCGGGGGCCGGCCAGGGCCATGATCACGCCTCCCCGAAGCCGTGCAGCCACCACCGCCCGCCCTGGTCGGCCGCGGCGTCGCGGAAGAGCCAGTAGCGGGCACCGGTGCGGTCCTCGACCCGGTAATAGTCGCGCAGGGCCGAGACCTCGTCGTCGCTGCGCCACCACTCGCCGAAGACCCGCTCGGGCCCGTCCGCCCGCACCACCCGCAAACGCCGCCCGCGCCAGACGAACAGGGCCGGCGGAGCGTCGGGCAGTTCCGCGACCGCCTCCACCCGCTCCGGGGGATCGACCAGCCGGCCCGGCCGCGGCAGGTCCGCGGGCCAGGTGAGGCCGCTCGCCGGGGCGAGGGGGGCCACGCGGCGCACGCTCCGCTCCGGCCACTCGCTCTCGACGGGGGCGGCACGGAACAGCCGGCCCGGCCCGAGCCGCGCCGCCAGCCGGTCGACGAGTTCGCCCATCGCGTCCGGATCGGCCTCGCCCGCCGCGAGGGCCGCGATCTGCCGGGCCGACAGGGGCTCGGTGCGGGTGGCCGCGAGCGAGGCCTCCTCGATGCCGAAACCGGGATCCACCCCGGCGAGGCGCTCCGTGAACAGCCGGGCGAGATGGGCGGGATCGCGGCTCGGCCGGGCGGTGCCGAGGCGCAGGGCCTGCGGCACGCCGTCGATCCGCCGGAAGACGAGATCGAGCCGGCGCGCCCCGAGCCCCCGGCGCTCCAGATCGAGGCCGAGGAGGGCGGTGAGCCGCGCCACCACGCGGGCCAGCGTCTCGGGCGCGCCGATGGGCTCCGGGAAGGCGAGGCGGGCCCGCGGAATCTCGGCGGGCGTCAGGTAGGCGAGGGGTTCGGGGGCGCGGCCGAGGGCTTGGTCGAGGCGGGCCGCCACCGCTTCGCCGAAGCGCAGGCGCAACGGGGCCCGGGGCAGGGCGGCGATCTGGCCGATCCGCGTGAGGCCGAGCTGCTCCAGCCCGGCCACGATCCCGGGCTCGAGGCGCAGGGCGCGCACCGGCAGCGGCTCCAGCACCGCCGCCTGGCCGCCCGGCGGCACGATCGGCGCCCGCGGCGCGTGCCGCGCCACCGCCCAGGCGGCGCCCGGCGTGTCGGCGAGGCCGATCCGCACCGCGAAGCCACCCGCCCGGATGCGCCGGCTGAGATCCGCGACGAACCCCGCCTCGCCGCCGCGCAGATGCGCCGCGCCCGCGCTCTCGATCCAGATCCCGTCCGGCGGATCGAGGGCGACCAGGGGCGCGTAGGCGAGGCACCAGCCCGCGAGGCGCGCGAGGCCCGCGGCATCGTCCGCAAAGTCGGCCTCGGCCATCGCGAGATCCACCACCATGCCCTGCGCCTGCGCCACCGGCATCCCGGGCCGCAGGCCGATCCGCCGGGCGGTGGCGTCGACGGCCGCCACAAGCCGGCGCGGACCCGCCGTCGCCACGGTCACGAGGGGCCTATCCGGCGGCGGAGAGCCGCCCTTGCGCCGCAGGCGGTCGGTCGGCCAGGTCGGCAGGAAGATGGAGACGACCCTGCGCATCGGGAGCCTCGACGAGCCATGTCCGGGGTTCCGCGCCGCGGGCGCGCAAGAGGGCGAGGGACCAGCGGGACCGCGCCAGACCCGGCACCGCGGCCGGCAGGGCCGGGGAAGGCGCGGGCGTGACGCACCAGCGGGTGGCGGCGGCGCTCGGCTCGATGTCGGCCCCCGCACGCCAGCGGCGGATCACCAGGGCGAGCGCGCCGCCGCTCTCGGCGGCGAGCTGAAGCCGCCGCGAGGCGGTGAGCCCCATCCGCGCGACCTCGCCCACCACCGCCGCGAGGCTGCCGTGCCGCAAGCCCTCCTCCATGGTCGGCAGAACCTCCGCCTCGCGGCGGGTCTCGGCGTAGAGAACCCGGTCGGGATGGAGGCCCACCGCGGCGAGGCCGGGGGCGAAGAGGTCGCGGCCGGCGAGGCACCACAGGACGGGGCCGGGCAGCCGGGCGAGGAGACCGCCGGCGAAGAGGGCGGCGAGGGCCGCGTGGCCGGCGCTCGGCCCGGCCTCGACCACCTCGTGCAGCGCGCCGAGGCGCAGCCCCCCGCCCGGGAGGTGGCGGTCGACGGCGTCGATCCCGAGCGGCAGTGCCGGCCGGGGCCGCGCGGTCCGCTCCAGGCCGCCGATCCTCTCCCGCAGGGCGGCGAGCCGCCGCTCTCGTCCGGTCTCATGCATGCCATGTCCGCCTCCGACCCGAACGCGTATGTTCCCGATTTGTTCTAGCGCGGCGGCGCCTCAGGGCGCGAGTCCGACGATGGGGGATGAGCCCGGCCTGTGGATCGCTGTGGATAAAGGCGCGATGGCGATCAGGAGCAGAGGAATGCGATGCCGTCTCGGCGGGAGATGTCCGGAAGCGCGGCGCAAGCTGCCCTCAACCATCTGCCCGCAAGCGTCGCCACAACAAGACCATCAATCATCGTCACGCATAGGCGGATCCGGCCTCCGGCCCGGAACGAATTCCCGCTTTTTTCCATAGGTTTCCGTTCCATGTCGCCGCTTTTCTTCCTCCATCTTCCCAAGACGGGCGGCACCAGCATCCGCTACGCGGCGCATGAGATCTTTCCCAAGGATAAGATCTTCATGCTCTATGGCAAGGACAGTCCGACGACACATCCTTACGCCAACGAGATCATGTACTACCGCCCGGAGCTGCAGATCGGCCAGCAGCTGGCGATGATCGCGGAGTACCTGGCGCGGAACGGCATCGCCTTCTACGCGAGCCACATGAGCGCGGCCTTCCTGCCGGGCTTCGATCCGGAGCGGGCCTTCACCCTGTTCCGCGAGCCGACCGAGCAGGTGCTGTCCTACTACGTCTTCCAGAAGAAGCACGGCCGCACGCAGCAGAGCCTGGAAGCCTTCATCGAGGATCCGCGCAACCAGAACGTCCAGACCCAGGCCTTCGGCAACGCCGACCTCGACCAGCTCGCCCTGGTCGGGATCCTGGAGGCCTACGAGGCCTTCGTGGAGCGGCTGAATCGCCGCTTCGGCCTCGCCTTCCCGGTGGCGCACAAGAACGCCCGCGGGCTCGCCTCCCGTCTCGCGGGGCCGAAACTCAGCCCGGCCCTGCGTGCCTATGTCGAGCGGCTCAACGCCTCCGACATGGATCTCTACGAGCGGGCGGCGGCGCGCTGGTCGCGGATCGCCGCACGGCCGGCGTGAGCCGTCCTCAGCCTTCGAGGGCCATCAGGCTGCTGCCGTTCAGGACCGAACGGGTGAGGCGGTCGGCGCCGAGTTCGCCGCCCGTATAGCCGAGGAGTTCGGCGAGCTTGTCGCGGGCGCGGCAGACCCGGCTCTTCACCGTGCCGACCTTGCACTGCATCAGCGCGGCCGCGTCCTCGTAGGACATGTCGCCGACCGCCACGAGGAGCAGCGCCTCGCGCTGCTCGGCGACGAGCTTGTTCAGCGCCTCCTGCAGATCCTGCACGTCGAGCCGGTCGCCCTGGCTGGGCGCGGTGGTCAGGCGCGCGGAATAGACGCCCTCGCCATCCTCCACCTCGCGGGAGCGCTTGCGGTGCTCGGAGTAGAAGGCGTTGCGCATGATGGTGAACAGCCACGCGCTCAGATTCGTCCCGTCCTCGAACCGGTCGCGGCTCTGCCACGCCTTGAGCAGAGTGTCCTGCACGAGGTCGTCGGCCCGCGAGGGATTCGCGGTCAGGGTCAGGGCGAAGCGCCGCAGGGAGGAGGCCGCCGCCAGGAGTTCCTCGCGGAAACGGTCCTCCCGCGGCGCGCCGAGAGCGGCGAGCGCGGCGTCGAGCCGGGTGAGCAGGTCCGAGAAGGCGGCGGGCGCTTCGACCTCGCCGAGCGCCGCATAGGCGTCGCGGAGCTGGCGGCCGAGATGCTCCTGCACCTCCGCGGGAAGGGTCGGGGGCGATGCCGGAACCGGCTTGGTCCGGCCGGTGGAGGATGAATCGGTCATCGGTCTGCACGCTGGCCCGGGGGACGCAAGCCAAGCTAGACCATAAGTGTGTCGTGGGCGAGGGTTAATGACCATTCACAGGTGCGCGAGCGCACCTCACGACGACGATGACCGGCGCCGCGAGCCCGCGACGCCGGTCACCGGACGGGTCTCAGGCGGATGTCGTCCGCCCGCCGATCAGAGCTTGTCCTTCACCGCGTCGGCGGCATTCTTGATGCCGTCCTTGGCGTCGCCGACAGTCTTCTGGGCCTCGCCCTTCAGCTCCTGGGCCTTGCCCTCGGCCTTCAGCTTGTCGTTATCGGTCAAATTTCCAACGCCTTGCTTGATGTTGCCGACGGCTTCATTGGCAACGCCCTTAACCTTATCGGTGAAGCTGCTCATGGGGATCTCCTGAAACGTGGCCTTTATTGCAGGCCCTGACCCTATGAACAGCTGCGACGCGCAATGGTTCCGCTGCGTCGTCCGCGGTGACGGCGGACGACGCGAGCGTCCGGTCAGTGCGTCGGAGCCGGCTCGCCCTTGAACTCCGGCAGGGATTGCGGTGGGGCGGCGGTGCCTTCCTCCCGCACGCGGCGGCGCTGGAACAGGCGCATCGCCACCACGAAGAAGACCGGCACCAGGAACACGGCGAGCACGGTCGCCGAGATCATGCCGCCCATCACGCCGGTGCCGATGGCCTGCTGGCTCTTCGAGGCCGCGCCCACCGCGATGGCGAGGGGCACGACGCCGAAGATGAAGGCGAGCGAGGTCATCACGATCGGCCGGAAGCGCAGGCGGGACGCCTCCACGGTCGCCTCGACGAGCCGGGTGCCCGGCCGCCAGAGTTCGCGGGCGAACTCGATGATCAGGATCGCGTTCTTGGCCGACAGGCCGATGATCGTGATCAGGCCGATCTTGAAGTAGACGTCGTTCGGCATGTCCCGGATGATCACGCCGAGGACCGAGCCGACGACCCCGAGGGGGATGACGAGCATCACCGAGAGCGGGATCGACCAGCTCTCGTAGAGCGCCGCGAGGCACAGGAACACGATCAGCACCGAGAGGGCGAGGAGCAGCGTGGCCTGCGAGCCGGCCTGCTTCTCCTGGAGGGACTGGCCGGTCCAGGTATAGCCGAAGCCCTTGGGCAGTTGGGTCATCAGCCGCTCCATCTCGGCGATCGCGTCGCCCGAGGTGTAGCCCGCCGCCGGCTCGCCGGTGATGCGCACCGACTGGTAGCCGTTGAAGCCGATGATCTGCGCCGGGCCCACGCTCCACTTCAGGTCGGCGAAGGAGGCCATCGGCACCATGGTGCCTTGCTGGTTCTTCACCGCGTAGTTCAGGAGGTCGCTCGGGTTCAGCCGCTGGGCGGCCTCCGCCTGCACGATCACGCGCTGCATCTTGCCCCGGTTCGGGAAGTCGTTGGTGTAGACCGAGCCGAGATTGACCTGGATGGTCTCGTTGATGTCCTCGAAGGAGACGCCGAGCGCGGCGGCCTTCTCGCGGTCGATGACGAGTTCCGCCTGCGGCGCGGGCGGCAGGCCCTCGACGTAGACGTTCTTCAGGATCGGGCTCTTGCGCGCGAGCGAGAGCAGCTGCTCCTGCGCGGCCATCAGGGCGGAATAGCCCTTCTGGGCGCGGTCCTGCAGGCGGAAGCTGAAGCCCGAGGCGTTGCCGAGATTGTCGATCGGCGGCGGCTCCAGCGCCTGGATCACCGCGTCCTTGTAGGTGCCGAGCGCCTTGTTGGTGCCCGCGACCAGGGCGGCGGCCGATTGGTCGGGCCCGCGCTCCGACCAGTCCTTCAGGGTGACGAAGGCCTGCGAGGTCATCTGGCCCTGCCCCGAGAAGGAGAAGCCGTTGACGATCGTCACCGTGGCGACCCCGGGCTGGGCCATCAGGTGCTCCTCGACCTTCTTCACCGCCGCGAGCGTGCGGTTGAAGGACGAGCCCGGCGGCGTCTGGATGTCGACGGTGAAGAAGCCCTGATCCTCCACCGGCAGGAAGCCCTCGGGCAGGCGCACGAAGGCCCAAGCCACGCCCGCGACGAGGATCAGGTAGATCGCCATCATCCGCCCGGACTTGGCGACCGTCCATTGCACGCCGCGGCCGTAGCGCGCCGTCTCCCGGTCCACGAAGCGGTTGAACCAGCCGAAGACGCCGCCCTTGGCATGGCCGTGGCCCTTCTCGACCGGCTTCAGCAGCGTCGCGCACAGGGCCGGGGTCAGCGAGAGCGCGAGCAGCGCCGAGAAGGCGATCGAGGTCACCATCGCGATCGAGAACTGCCGGTAGATGATGCCGACCGAGCCGGGGAAGAACGCCATCGGGATGAACACCGCGATCAGCACCAGCGTGATGCCGATGATGGCGCCGGTGATCTGGCTCATCGCCTTGCGGGTGGCCTCCTTCGGGGAGAGGCCCTCCTCGTTCATGATGCGCTCGACGTTCTCGACCACCACGATGGCGTCGTCGACCAGGATGCCGATGGCCAGCACCATGCCGAACATGGTGAGCACGTTCACCGAGAACCCGGCCAGCAGCATCACGGTGCAGGTGCCGAGCAGCGCGATCGGCACCACGATCGTCGGGATCAGGGTGTAGCGGATGTTCTGCAGGAACAGGAACATCACGACGAACACCAGCACCACCGCCTCGACCAGGGTCATCATGACCTTCTTGATCGAGGCCTTCACCGCCGGGGTGATGTCGTAGGGGATGTCCCACTTCACGGTGGAGGGGAAGAACTGCGAGAGTTCCTCCATCTTGGCGCGGATGGCCTTGGCGGTCTCGAGGGCGTTGCCGTCGGGCGCGAGCGTCACCGAGATGCCGGCGGCCTCGCCGCCGTTGAGGCGGGTGGTGAACTTGTAGTCCTCGCCGCCGAGTTCGATCCGGGCGATGTCGCGCAGCCGCACGGTGGAGCCGTCCGGGTTCGCCCGCAGCACGATGGCGCCGAACTCCTCGGGGGCGCGCATCTGGCCCTTGACGATGATCGGGAAGTTCACAGCGTGGTTCGACGGGCTCGGCTGGGCGCCGACCGCGCCGGAGGCGATCTGCACGTTCTGGCGCTGGATCGCCTTGGTGACGTCGGCGGCGCTGAGCGAGAGGCCGCGCAGCTTGTCGGGATCGACCCAGACGCGCAGGCTGCGCTCGGTCGAGTAGAGCGTGGCGCGCCCGACGCCCGGGATGCGACGGATCTCGTTGATGACGTTGCGGATGAGGAAGTCGCCGAGCGCGACCTCGTCCATCGAGCCGTCCGTCGAGACGAGGGTGATGATGTTGAGGGTCGCGGCGGAGGCCTCCTCCACCAGGATGCCCTGCTGGCGCACCTCGGCGGGCAGGCGCGCCTCGACGCGCTTGAGGCGGTTCTGCACCTCGACGCCGGCATAGCCCGGGTCGGTGCCCGGCTCGAAATTCGCGGTGATCTCGACGACGCCGAACGAATCGGAGGCCGATTCGAAGCTCTGGATGTTGGCCGCGCCGTTCAGCTCGTCCTCGATGAGGCGGGTCGTGCCGGTGTAGAGATCCTCCACCGAGGCGCCCGGGAAGGCCGTGGAGAGGGCGATCGAGGGCGGCGCGATGATCGGATACTGCGCCACCGGCAGCATCGGGATGGTCAGGATGCCGCCCAGGCAGATGAACAGGGCGACGACCCAGGCGAAGACCGGACGGTCGATGAAGAAGCTGGCCACGTCCGTCTCCCTCAGTGGCGGCCGGCGCCGGCCGTGGCGACGGCCGTCTGCCAGGGCACGGTCTTCACCACCGTGCCCGCCACGATCTTCTGGAAGCCCTCGGTGACGACGCGGTCGCCGGATTTCAGCCCGTCGCGGATCACCCACTGGCCCTCGACCACCGGGCCGACCTCCACCGGGTGGAGCATGACCTTGTCGCCCTCGCCCACGAGCCAGACCTCCGCCCGCCCGTCATTGGAACGGTGGACCGCCTGCTGGGGCACCGCGATGGCGTCCGCGTCGATGCCCTGGCGAATGCGCGCCCGCACGTACATGCCGGGGAAGAGTTCGTTGTGCGGGTTGGCGATCTCGACGCGCAGGGTCACCTGGCCGGTGCTCGGGTCGGCGGTCACGTCCGAGAACAGCAGGCGGCCGGGCTCGGAATAGAGCGAGCCGTCGTCCATGATCAGCCGCACGGCGGCGACGTCCGGCGCGACGCTGTCGAGTTCGCCGCTCGCGAGGTCGCGGCGCAGCTTGTTGAGCTCGGTCACCGACTGGGTGATGTCGACGTAGATCGGGTCGAGCTGCTGGATCGTCGCGAGGTTGGTGGCGCTGCCCTGCTCGATGAGGGCGCCCTCGGTGACGAGGGCCCGGCCGATGCGGCCGGAGATCGGCGCGCGCACATCCGTCCAGCTCAGGTTGAGCTTGGCGCGGTCGCGGGCCGCCTTGGCGCCCGCCACCTCGGCCTCGGCCTGCTTCTGGCCGGCATAGGCGGCGTCGTACTGAGCCTGGCTCGCGGTCTGGCGCGAGAGCAGGGTCTCCAGGCGCTCGGCCTGCTGGCGGGCCAGCACCAGGGCGGCCTCGGCACGGGCCAGCGTCGCCTCGGCGCTGTCGAGTTCGACCTGATAGGGAGCGGGATCGATCTTGTAGAGGAGGTCGCCCTCCTTGACGGAGCTGCCCTGCTGGAAGGTGCGCTTGATCACGAGGCCGGACACTCGGGCGCGGACCTCGGCGATGCGGGTGGGAGCGACGCGCCCGGGCAGCTCCCGCTCGAACGGGATCGGCTGGTTGCGGACGGTCACGATGCTGACCTCGGTCGGCGGGGTCCCGGCAGGCACGGCCGTTGTCGTCTGGGACGGCTTGCAGGCGCCGAGCGCCAGGGCGGCGAGGGCGGCGAGAGCGAGGCGGCGGCGATGCGTCACGGTCGTTCGGGCTCCTGCACGCAGCGGGCACACGGGCTCCGCCTGCGGCGATGGCGATGGTGCGAGCGGGCGCGCCCGTCTGCCGGGCGCGGGACTGTCACGATGGGGCGCGGGATCACCGCGCCGGTGCGGCGCGCGCCCTTGGGCGGCCGCGATCGGCGACGAGCCGGACACTAGGGAATGAACGCGACCCGAATGCGACCAGCGCCACGGCGACGCGCATGCGGGCTGCGCCGCGATGCCGCACCGGATGTCGCACCGATCAGGCGGGGCTCAGGGAGCCGGCTTCGGCGGGCGGTCCAGGCGCACGCTGCGCACGGGCAGGCACGATCCGAGATGCCGGGGCGGCCGCATCGCGACGCCGGCGGCGGAGGGGGTCAGCGCCTCGAACGGGCAGGGGCCCTGGGCACCGTCATCGCTGCTGCGGATCGGCTCGCTCGGGGCGGAGACGCTGGTGATGAAGCGCAGGCACCGCGTCGGCAGATCGGCGTGCAGGCTCGCATCGATCATCTCCGGGGTCACGGCGCGCATCACCGGACCGCTCCGCTCGGGAGCGGCCGAGGCCGCCGAGACCGCGAGCAGCACGAGACCGGCCCCCAGGAGGGCCGTCATGCTGCGCCGCAAGAGGAAATGAAACAATGCCGTCACGGAGCTTCACAGTGGTGGGACGGGTGCGGTGCCGCAAGGGTTCCGCGACATTCTGTCATTGCGGCGTCCGGGAACCCGCGATCACCGCCGGGCCAGGAGCAGCGTCCGGGCGATGGAGGGCGAAGCAATCTCGAGGCCAAGGCCCCGGGCGAGAGCGGCCACGCCCGCGACCTGGGCGGCGTTGTCGGGAGCGAGGGTGCCGTCCGGCCGCCAGAGATTGTTCTCGAAGCCGACGCGGACATCCCCGCCGAGACAGGCGGCCGTGATCAGGCAGGCCGCCTCCTGGCGCCCGAAGGCGCAGAGCGCCCAGGGCAGGTCGAGGTGGTGCCCCGAGTTCCAGGCGGCCAGGAAGGGCATCAGGTCGGCGGGCTCCGAGCGCTGCCCGGCGCTGTAGCGGCCGAGCACGAACAGCACGCTCGCCCGCTCCAGCGGAACGAGGCCGCGGGCGACGAGGCCCTGGAACCGGGTGACGTCGGCCGCATCGTAGAGGATGTGCTGGACCAGGGTGCCGGCCTTCGCCTGCACCGCCAGGAAGGCGGCCGCCATGCCCTCGTCGTCGGGCTCGGCGAAGAGTTCGCGCACCGCCACCGAGAAGGCCTCCGGCCGCAGCGCCCGGATCGCCGCGACCTGCTCGGCCGGCGCGTAGAGGCCCACCGCCTCCGTCGTCACCTGCACGATCATCTCCTGGCCCGCCTCCCGGCGCACCGCGGCGATGGCCTCCCGGTAGCGGTCGACATCGAGGCTGTGACGATGCTCCGCGTCGCGCACGTGCAGGTGGATCATCGCCGCGCCGGCCTCGCGGCAGCGGGCGGCTTCGAGCCCGACTTCGCGCGGCGCGATGGGGAGGGCCGGGTGGTCGGCCTTGGTGAGGCGGGCGCCGTTCGGGGCGACCGCGATGATGAGGGGCTTCGTCACGCGCGGGTCTCCGTCGTCGCTTGCTGGGCCGGGTCGGGGGCGACCGTCTCGCGCGCCTTCAGGATTCCGACGAGGGCCCGGTCGCGCCGGGCCTCCAGCTCGGCGATGGACAGGCCCGCCGCCTCCTCGGCGACGCCCGAGACGATCGCGGCCTGGACCTCCGGCGTGAGCGCGGGCTGGCCGAGGGAGGCCCAGCGGCGCTCCTGGCTCGGGCCGAGATGGGCGAGGTAGTGGGCGATGCCGCCCGCGCCGCCGCCGAGGTGGTAGGTCATGTGCGGGCCCATCGCCGCCCAGCGCAGGCCGGGGCCGTGGCAGAGGGCGGCGTCGATGTCGGCGACGCTCGCCACGCCCTCGGCCACGAGGTTGACCGCCTCCCGGTAGAGCGCGGAGGCGAGACGGTTGGCGATGTGCCCCGGCATCTCGCGCCGCAGGATCACGGGCCGGCGCCCGAGGCCGCGATAGAAGGCGGCGGCGCGCTCCGCCACGGCGGCATCGCCCGCCACGATCTCCACGAGCGGCACCAGATGCGGGGGATTGAACGGGTGGGCGACGAGGACGCGCTCCGGACGGGCGCAGGCGGCCACGATGGCGCTGCGCAGGAGCGCCGAGGTGCTGCTCGCCACGAGCACCGCCGGCGGCAGCAGCCCGTCGATCTCGGCGAGAAGCTCGCGCTTGAAGGCCTCGTTCTCGGGGGCGTTCTCCTGCACGAACTCCGCCCCGTCGAGGGCTTCGGGGATGGTGGGCACGAAGCGCAGCGTTCCGGCGCCGGTCAGGCCGAACCCTGCGAGCTGCGCCCGCGCGCCCTCCACGACGGCGGCGAGGCGGGCTTGCGCCCCCTCGGCCGGATCGGTCGCCGTCACGTCGAGGCCGTGCGCCAGGAACAAAGCCGCCCAGCTCGCCCCCACGGTGCCGCAGCCGACCACCGCGACGCGCCTCACCCCTGTGCCATCCGCCACGTCCGGGCCTCCCTCCGCCATCCGCGAGTCTAAAGTCTTATCCCTTCGGGCCGGAACCGTCTTCCCGCGAGCCCTCCCTTTGTCCAGTATCCCGCGTCAACGAGCCGGCGCCGCGAGAGCCCGGCCAGACGCGAACGGGAGTGAGGGATGTTGAAGCGCTTCGCGGTCCTGGCGGCCGCCATCGCGGCGTGGGCCGGCCCGGCGACGGCCCAGGACGTGGTCCGCCTCGGCAACCTCAAGTTCGCGCATTACGGCGCCATCTCGTACATGAAGGAGATCGCGCCGAAATACGGCCTGCGCATCGACGAGAAGGTCTTCGCGAAGGGCGCCGACATCTACCCGGCCATGGCGGTCGACCAGATCGACATCTCGGCCTCCGGGGCGGACGGCGCGGTCGCGGCCCGCGGCAACGGCGTGAAGCTCTACGTGGTGGCCGGCTTCGCCAATGGCGGCGTGCGCATCCTCGGCCGGCCGGATCTCGGCGCCAAGACCCTGGCCGACATCAAGGGCAAGAAGGTCGCCGTGGTGCGCGGCGGCACCCAGGACCTGATGCTGCTGGCGGAGCTCGAGAAGAACGGCCTGACCTGGTCCGAGCGGCCGGGCAAGGACGTGCAGCTCACCTACTTCAACAACTACGCCGACCTGAACCAGGCGCTGGCGCAGAAATACGTCGACGTGATCTGCCAGAGCGAGCCGCAATCGACCCAGGCCATCTCCGCCGGCTGGGGCTACGAGATCGTCAAGCCCTACGACACGCCGGTCGGCATCCCCTACCGTCCGCTCGTCATGACCGAGAAGATGTACACCGAGCGGCCCGACGTCGCCGCCCGCGTGCTCAAGGTCTTCGTCGAGGCGACCAAGACCTTCACCGAGAAGCCGGACCTCGCCGAGAAGTACGTCCGCGAGCAGGTCTTCAAGGGCCAGTTGACCTCGCAGGACTACAAGGACGCGATGGCGAACGCGGCCTTCACCTACGACATCCCGGCGAACCACATGCAGATCACGGCCGACCTGATGCACAAGTACGGGCTCGGCAAGATGGTCAATCCGCCGAAGAGCGACGCCGAGTGGGTCAAGCTCGATCTCCTCGAGAAGGCCAAGGCGGAACTCGGCGCGAAGACGAACTGACGCCCTCCACCGAGGCGCGGGGATCCCCTCTCCCGGGTGGGAGAGGGGCCGGCGATCCAAGATCGCGCGCGGGCCATCCGCCCGCTCGAGGGTGGAGACGGTGCCGCAGGAATCCTGAACTGTCCCGCTGACGGCTCGACGCTCCGTGCTTGATCCTGAGGCCGGGCCGCCCCTACCCCTCTCCCGCCCGGGCGGGGGGATCCCCCGCTTCCTCCGCCCGATCCCTGCCGCGACCGCCGTCATCGATGAATTCCGGAGCCCCCTCGTGATCCGCTCTCCCGTCCTGCGCGGCGCGCTCCTGCCCGTCGGACTTCTCGTCGTCTGGGAAATCGCCAGCCGGGCCGGCCTGTTCTCGGCCGTGGTGCTGCCCCCGCCGAGCGCCGTCGCGGTGCGCTGGGTCCAGGGGCTGATCCCCGCTCTGCCCCACGACCCGCAGAGCCAGAGCTACCTCGCGTGGCTGTTCTCCGGCGAGCTGCCCCACGACGCGGTGGCGAGCCTCGGCCGGGTGATCGCCGGCTTCGTCATCGGGGTCGGCTTCGCCCTGCCGGTGGGGCTCCTGATGGGCACCAGCGACCGGCTCTACGGCCTCGTGAACCCGCTGCTCCAGATCCTGCGGCCGATCCCGCCGATCGCCTACATCCCCCTCGCCATCGTGTGGTTCGGCCTCGGCAACCCGCCGGCCCTGTTCCTGATCGCCCTCGGCACGTTCTTCCCGGTGCTGGTGAACACGGTGGCGGGGGTGCGGCAGGTCGATTCCATCTACATCCGGGCGGCCCGCAACCTCGGCGCCAAGCCCTGGACCCTGTTCCGGCGCGTGATCCTGCCGGCGGCGAGCCCCTTCGTGCTCGCCGGCATGCGGATCGGTATCGGCACCGCCTTCATCGTGGTGATCGTGGCGGAGATGATCGCGGTGTCGGACGGGCTCGGCTACCGCATCCTGGAGGCGCGCGAATACATGTGGTCGGACAAGATCATCGGCGGCATGCTGACCATCGGCCTCCTCGGCCTGCTGATCGACTCGGCGATGTCGCGGCTGAACGACCACCTGCTGCGCTGGCATCGCGGATTGGAGCGGTGACGCGCATGAGCCGGGATTCCGCCGAGATCGCCATCGCGCAGGCCTCGAAGGTCTTCGGGACGGGCGAGCGCGCCGTGGTGGCGCTGGAGAACGTCACCGCCACCATCCCCGAGGGCCAGTTCGTCTGCCTGCTCGGCCCCTCGGGCTGCGGCAAGTCCACCCTCCTCAACGCCATCGCGGGTTTCGCGCCGCTCACCGGCGGCGACATCCGCGTCGGCGGCCGGCCGGTGGCCGAGCCCGGCCCCGACCGCGGCATGGTGTTTCAGGAATACGCCCTGTTCCCCTGGATGACCGTCGAGCAGAACATCCGCTTCGGCCTCGACATCAAGGGCGTGCGGCGGCCGGAGGCGGAGGGCATCGCCGCGCGCATCGCCGGCACCCTCGGCCTGTCCGACTTCATGGGGCGCTTCCCGAAGGACCTGTCGGGCGGCATGCGCCAGCGCGTCGCCATCGCCCGCATCCTGGCCCTCGACCCGCCGGTGATGCTGATGGACGAGCCCTTCGGCGCCCTCGACGCGCTGACCCGGCGTACCCTGCAGGACGAGCTGCTGCGGATCTGGGCGGAGTACCGCAAGACCATCGTCTTCGTGACCCACTCGATCGAGGAGGCGATCTACCTCGCCGACCGGATCCTGGTGCTGACCTACCGGCCCGGGCGCCTGAAGCGGGACATCGCGGTGAAGCTGCCGCGCCCGCGGGACACCGCCTCGGCGGAGTTCAACGCTCTCAAGCGCGACCTCGCCGGGCTGGTGATGGAGGAACAGCAGCGCTTCACCCAGGCCGAGCTGACGGGGGCGGCGGTCGACTGAGCGAGCGGCGGCGCAGGAGGAGGATCAGGCCGCCGGTCCCCAGCACCGTCGCGGCGCCCGCGGCCATCAGGATGCGCCGGATCAGCGGCGCGTAGACCCCGCGGGCGGGATCGTAGCCGCAGCAGAGCAGGGTGAGCCGGTCGGCGAGGCTGCCGGTGCGGCCTTCGCCGGTCTCCACCAGGGCGGGGCGCAGGTCGCCGCCCGTCATCGCGGGAGGCGAAAGGGCGCGGGCGACGCGCCGTCCGGGGTCAGTGCGGGCCGGGCCCCGCGACGGCTATCCGTGTCGGCCGGGGCGGTCTCTCGACGGGACGTCGTCACCGGCTTCGCCGATCCTCATGAATGGCAAACCATTCCTTCCATCAACCGTCCCATCCCTGTCCCGGAAGAGCGCAGCGACAGTGGACGGAGGCGGGGGTCCCCGTCAGCGGGCGTCGCCCGCGCCGTCGCCGGCCCCCGTCGCGCGCCGCTCGTGCGCCGGGATGTGATCGAGCGGGTTCGTGCGCCGGCTGGCGTTGCCGGTCAAACCCGTGTCCCCCGGCATGACCTTGGTGTCGGGCTTCAGGGTCTGCGGCGGCGGCAGGTCGGAGGCGCGTCCCTCGGCGGGCACTTCCGCGGCTCTCGGCTGGTCGCGGCGATCGGAAATCGCGTGGGCGGGCGCGACGGCGAGCAGCAGCAGCGCCAGACAGGGTCCGAGCGGGCGGGCCAGCAGGGTCATCGGGACATCCTCGGTGCGATGGCGGACGGATGCTCACGGCCGGCGGAGCCGCGCCCGGCTCTTCCTGGGAGTCAAGTCCTGGGGGTCAAGACGCGCGACGCGGGTGGCGGTTCCGGCCGGCGCGCCGCGTCGCTCACCCCCGTCCCTTGCGCCCCTTGTATTTCGGCCGCTGGCCCGGGAAGCCCTGGGTCGAGCGCGCCGCCGGCCGCTCGGTGAAGATCGGGATCTCCCGGTCGGTCCCCGGGCCCATCTCGTCGAGGGTCGGCTTGCGGATGCGGGTGCCCTCGTCCGAGCGGCCCTTGCCGAGGGGGCCCGAGCCCAGGGGCTCCCGTCCGCCACCGGTGCCGGGCGGCAGGTCGGCGTTGCGGCCGTAGCGGCGCTTGGCGCCCTTGGCGCCCTTGGCGCCGTAGCGGCCGGCCTGATCCTCCACCTCGTCCTGCCGGGCCATCGGATCGTCCGCGATGGCGAGTTCCGTCGCCTGCAGGCGCTTCAGCTCGTCGCGCAGGCGCGCCGCCTCCTCGAAGTCGAGATCGGCGGCGGCGGCGCGCATGCGCTTCTCCAGATCCGCCATCACGGCCTTGAGGTTGTGGCCGACCGTCACCGCCCCCTTGGCGAGGCCGGTATCCACCTGCACGTGGTCGCGCTCGAACACGCTCTCCAGAATGTCGGCGATGTTGCGCTTCACGCTCTGGGGCGTGATGCCGTGCTCGGCATTGTAGGCGAGCTGCTTGGCCCGGCGCCGCTCGGTCTCGGCGATGGCGCGGTCCATCGAGCCGGTGCGCTGGTCCGCGTACAGGATCACCCGGCCCTCGGCGTTGCGCGCCGCGCGGCCGATGGTCTGGATCAGCGAGGTCTCGGAGCGCAGGAAACCCTCCTTGTCCGCGTCGAGGATCGCCACCAGGGCGCATTCCGGGATGTCGAGGCCCTCGCGCAGGAGGTTGATGCCGATCAGCACGTCGAAGGCGCCGAGCCGCAGGTCGCGGATGATCTCGATGCGCTCCAGCGTGTCGATGTCCGAGTGCATGTAGCGCACCCGCACGCCGTTCTCGTGCAGGTACTCGGTGAGATCCTCGGCCATGCGCTTGGTGAGCGTGGTGACGAGGGTGCGGTAGCCGGCCTGGGCCACCTCCTTCACCTCGCCGAGGAGGTCGTCCACCTGGCTGCGGGCCGGGCGGATGATCACCTCCGGATCCACGAGGCCGGTCGGGCGGATGACCTGCTCCACGAAGACGCCGCCGGTCTGCTCCATCTCCCACTTGGCCGGCGTCGCCGAGACGTGGATCGATTGCGGGCGCATCGCGTCCCATTCCTCGAACCGCAGCGGGCGGTTGTCGAGGCAGGAGGGCAGGCGGAAGCCGTATTCGGCCAGCGTCGCCTTGCGGCGGAAGTCGCCCCGGTACATGCCGCCGATCTGCGAGACCGTGACGTGGCTCTCGTCCGTGAAGACCAGAGCGTTGTCGGGCAGGTACTCGAACAGGGTCGGCGGCGGCTCGCCGGGCTTGCGGCCGGTGAGGTAGCGCGAATAGTTCTCGATGCCGTTGCAGGCGCCGGTCGCCTCGATCATCTCGAGGTCGAAGGTGCAGCGCTGCTCCAGCCGCTGCGCCTCGATCAGCCGGCCCATCCGGGTCAGCTCCTCGACCCGCCATTTCAGCTCGTCCTTGATGCCCTTCACCGCCTGCTGGAGGGTCGGCCGGGGCGTCACGTAGTGGCTGTTGGCGTAGATCTTGACGAATTTCAGCGGGTTGATGGTCTTGCCGGTGAGCGGGTCGAACTCGGTGATGGCCTCGACCTCGTCGCCGAACAGGCCGATGCGCCAGCCGCGGTCCTCCAAGTGGGCCGGCCACAGCTCGATCACGTCGCCCCGCACCCGGAAGGTGCCGCGGGCGAAATCCGACTGGATGCGCTTGTACTGCAGGGCGACGAGGTCGGCGATGAGCTGGCGCTGCTCGATCTTCTCGCCGAGCGTCACCGTGAACGACATCGCCGTATAGGTCTCGACCGAGCCGATGCCGTAGATGCACGACACCGAGGCGACGATGATGACGTCGTCCCGCTCCAGGAGCGCGCGGGTGGCCGAGTGGCGCATCCGGTCGATCTGCTCGTTGATCGACGATTCCTTCTCGATGAAGGTGTCCGAGCGCGGCACGTAGGCTTCAGGCTGATAGTAATCGTAGTAGGATACGAAGTACTCGACCGCGTTGTCCGGGAAGAAGGACTTGAACTCGCCGTAGAGCTGGGCGGCCAGGGTCTTGTTGGGGGCGAGGATGAGGGCGGGGCGCTGGGTCTCCTCGATGACCTTGGCCATCGTGAAGGTCTTTCCGGAGCCGGTGACGCCGAGCAGCACCTGGTCGCGCTCGCTCCTGCGCACGCCCTCCACGAGGTCAGCGATGGCCTTGGGCTGGTCGCCCGCGGGCTTGAAGTCGGATTTGAGCCGGAAGGCGACGCCGCCCTCCGACTTCTGCGGCCGCTCGGGCCGGTGCGGCACCCAGGGCTTGCCGTCCTTGAACAGCGGGTTGCCCTCGGTGAGCAGCCGGGTCAGCGCGTCCACCGTGGCCGAGACGCCCTGCGTCGCCAGCGAGGTCTGCTCGTCCTCGGCGAGGTCCGGCCCGTCATCCCCGGCGCGCAGGCCGAGGGACTTCGCGAGGGCCGGGTCGACGTCGGAGACGGTGCCGTGCGCGAAGGCGGCCTGCGGCGCCTCGCCGAAGCCGGGCGCGTCCGCCTTCTTCGGGCGTCCGCGCCTGCGGGGCTCCGGCGCGGGCGCGGCGGCGTCCTGCGCCGGCAGGCGGTCGCGGTTGAGGGCCGGGTTCAGGAGTTCCGCAAGGAACGGATCCAGCGGCTTCAGCTCGGGCTTCGAGGCCTTGGCCGCGGAGGCGCGCGGTTTCTTCGGGGCGGGCATGGGGGGAATATGGAGCCGTTCCCTCACCGGAGGAAGACGACCGGGCGACGGGATGCCGCGGCATGAATGCGCCGCCAGCCCCGATCCCCCGGGCGCCCTCACCGCTGCGCGGGTTCGGGCGCGCGCTCCGCCGCCAGAGGCCCGTGCATCGACGGCACGACCAGCAGCGACGTTGCGGCGAGGAACAGGAACACCGCGTCCCAGCTCGCCCAGTCGCGCAGCGCTCCCGGCACCCGCGCTCGTCCACGAGAGCGGGTGCCGGGCAGCCGGAGGCGCGACCGCCCCATCGCTCATCGGGCGCCAGGGCTCATCGGGCGCCAGGAGCATCCGGCCCCGGCAGACCCCGGTCCCAGGCGGGTTCGCCGCCGAAGCGTTCGGCCAGGAACGCCACGCAGGCCCTGACCTTGGCGGGCTGGCGCCGGCCCGGCGGCATCAGGGCGTGGATCGGCAGCACGGCCGGCTCCCCGCCGAGGTCGAGCGCCACGAGCCGCCCGTCCCGCAGGGCCTCCGACACGATGAAGGTCGGCTGGTAGATCAGCCCCTGGCCGGCGATCGCCGCCGCCAGCAAGGCGTCGCCGTTCGAGGCGCGCAGGTTGCCGGAGACCGGATAGGCCCGGCCGCCGAAGCGCCAGCCCTCGGCGCTCGCGAGCGTGTAGCCGAGGCAATTGTGGCCCGCGAGGTCCTCGGGCCGGCGCGGCGTACCTTGCGCCGCCAGATAGGCCGGCGCCGCGCAGAGCCGGACCCGGCAGGGCGCCAGGAACCGCGCGACGAGGCTCGACTCGCGCAGATGGCCGATCCGCACGGCGAGGTCCCAGCCCTCCTCGATCAGGTCGACGGTGCGGTCGTTGAGGCCGAGATCGATCCGCAGGCCCGGATGGGCCGCCGCGAAATCGGTGAGCGCCGGGGCGATCTCGCGCACTCCGAAGGACAGCGGCACGTTGAGCCGCAGGGTGCCGCGGGGCTCCTCCGCCTCGGCGCCCGCCGCGGATTCCGCCTCGTCGATCTCGGCGAGGATCCGCTCGCAGGCCTCCAGATAGCCGCGCCCCGCCTCCGTCAGGGTGAGGCGGCGCGTGCTGCGGTGCAGGAGCCGCGTGCCGAGCCGCTCCTCCAGCGCGGCCACGTGCTTGGTGACGCCGGTCGGCGACAGGCCGAGCGCCCGGCCGGCCGCCGAGAAGCTGCCGAGCGTGGCCACGCGCGTGAAGACCTGCATGCCGGTGACGCGGTCGAGCATCGATCCCTCTCATACGGTTTCCGGATGATCGCTTCGCGATGCGGAAACCGGCCTCGCTCAGGCGCCGCGCGGGCTCGTGATACGGTTTCCGAAAGTGATCTTCCGGAAACCGTATCACTCCGCGAGTGTGAGCTGAATGGCGGGAATACCGGATTATCTTCTCCCCGGAACGAGGATACTGCGCGGTCACGCAACCGGAGTTTCCCCGATGACCGACGCCCGCACCGCCCCCTACGCCGCCCTGCTGCTGCGGATCAGCCTCGGCGGCCTGTTCCTGGCTCATGCCGGCCTGAAGCTGTTCGTGTTCACCCCCGCCGGCACCGCCGCCTTCTTCGGCAAGCTCGGCCTGCCGCCGGCCCTCGCCTACGCGGTGATGGCCGCGGAGGCGCTGGGCGGCCTCGCCCTGATCCTCGGGGTCTATGCGCGCTGGGTGGCGCTCGCCCTGGTGCCGATCCTCGTCGGCGCCATCGTCGCCGTCCACGGCGCCAACGGGTTCTTCGCGCAGAACCCGGGCGGCGGCTGGGAGTTCGTCGGGTTCTGGACGGTGGCCCTGCTGGTCCAGGCGCTGCTCGGCAGCGGAGCCCACGCGCTGACGCGCGAGGCCTGATGGAGGCCGCGATGACCGAGGACCCGACCCCGATCCATCCCGGAACACGCATCGGACACGTGCACCTGAAGGTGGCCGATCTCGACCGGGCGCTCGCCTTCTACGGCGGCGTCCTCGGCTTCGCGCTGATGCAGCGCTACGGCACGCAGGCCGCCTTCGTCTCGGCGGGCGGCTACCATCACCACATCGGCCTCAACACCTGGGAGAGCCAGGGCGGCCGGCGCCCGCCGCCGGGCACGACGGGCCTCTACCACGTGGCGATCCTCTACCCGACCCGGGAGGCGCTGGCCGATGCCCTGGCGCGCCTCGATGCCGCCGGCATCCCCCTGACGGGGGCGAGCGACCACGGGGTGAGCCAAGCCCTCTACCTCGACGATCCGGACGGCAACGGGCTCGAACTCTACTGGGACCGGCCCGAGGCCGAGTGGCCCCGGGACGCGGAGGGGCACCTCCGGATGACGACCCGGCGGCTCGACCTCGCGGCCCTGCGGGCGCTCAGCCCTCGGCCGGCGGCGGGCCCCGGAAATACGGCTCCACCGGCCCCTTGAGCTTGATCGTCATCGGGTTGCCGAAACGGTCGCGGGCATTGCCCGCGACCAGGCGCACCCAGCCCTCGCTCACGCAATATTCCTCGACGTTGGTCTTCTCGGCGCCCTTGAAGCGGACGCCGACCCCGCGCTCCAGGGCGGCGGCGTCGTGGAAGGGGCTGTTCGGATCGGTGCAGAGGCGGTCGGGAGGGGTGTCGCTCATCGGAGGATGTCTCGGGCAGGATGTCTCGGATTGCGGTTGGGCGCTCCCTAGCGGCTCCCGCCCCTCCTGCCAACCGGCCCCGTGCATTGGAATCATCATAATTAAGTTTCCGCTCTCGACCGACGTCATCATAGTATTGAACCGATCCAATCTTTTGTCGTCTGCTTGATTGTCCGAAAAATCCGGCGCATGTCTTGGGTGCCGGGCGAGATCATCGCCGCCGCAGCGGCGGCAAGCGCCCGTCGGCCGATGTTCGAGATGCGACGGAGCCAGCGATGGTGCGTGCCCTGACCCTGATCCACGGCTGCGTGGGATTGCTGCGCGAAGGCTGGCCGATGCGCCGGGTCGGGGTGGAGCAATGGGTCGCGCTGCTGGCCGAGCGCTCCGGGCCCCGCGCCGGGAGGGACGGGCGATGAGCGCTGACGACGCGCTCGCCCAGGCGCTGACCCGGGCCTTCTGGCAGGCGCTGGAGCGGCGCCCGATGCCGCCGATGGCGGCGCTCGAAGCGGCGGCCCGCACGGTCGGCGACCTTTACCGGCAGGTGGCCTCCCTGCACGGGGACCGGCCCGGCTGCGGCTGCGGCTGGCAGCCCGAGGCGGAGGAGGACCTGATGCGGCTGGAGGCCGCCCTGGCGACGGCCCTCGCCGAACCGCCCCCGCTCGATCTCGCCGCTCTGCCCGTGGCCGGCCGGGCCTGAGCCTCAGCGCCGGATGAGGCCCGGGACGGCGACGGATTCGCCGCAGTTGCCGCGGGGCTCGCCGTCCGCCCGAAAGCGTGTAGGCTCCCTGTCCAGACCGGGAGGCTCCATGCGCGGCGCGTTCGACCACATCCTCCACTGGCGGCTGCTGCCGGGGTCCCACGCCTTTCCGGGCCCGGACGGCGGCACCTGCATCAACGAGGCCGCCATCGTCGCGGCCGGACTCCCCTACCGGGCGATCCGCTCCTCGGCCGATTGCCCGCCCTGCTTCTCGCGCCCGCTCGCCGCCTACGCGCTCGGCCTCAACGACGCCATGCCGGATGCGGAGCGCCCGCGGCTGATGAGCTTCGTGCTGCGCCTCTCCGGCTCCGCCGACGATCCGGCCGTGGAGGCGGCGCGCACCGCGCATCTCACCCTCCAGACGGTGCGGCGCCTGCTGCCCGGGGTCTTGGAGCAGGTCGCCCTGACGGCGGAGGCCGAAGGCTGCCGGACCGCGGATCATCTGGAGGAGGCGGTGGCCGCCGCCCGCGCGGCCTCCTGGGCCGCGGGCTCCGTGGCCGATGCGGCGGCGCGCGGCGGGGTCTGGATCCGCGGGGCGCGGGCGGCCGCGGCCTGCCGCGCCGCCACCTTCGCGGCCGAGACCGACGCCCGCGCGGCGGCCGATGCCGCCGAGGCCGCCGCCCTGTTCTCGCCCGCCGTCTGGGCGGAGGCGGTGGCGATCCTCGACGAGGCCCTGGCGATCGGCCGGCAGGCACCGCCGCTCGCCGTGGAGACGGCCCGCCGCCGCATGGACGAGGCGCGGGCGGGCATAGCCTGACGGATCAGGTCTTCAGGACGAGGCAGGCTCCGCCGACGCCGCGGATGCGGTTGCACAGGGCCTCGGCGGCGGGGCGCGTCTCGGCGGGGACGCGGATCCGGTAGAAGGCCCGCGTGCCTCGGCTGCGGAAGCGGGTGCCGATCACCATCGGGCGCACGTCGCCCAGGATGGCGGCGTAGCGGTCCCGGGCGCGGCCGAAGGCGGCGAGCGCCGCCGCCTTGGAGAAGTTGCCGGCGAGCTGGATGCCCCAGGGGGCCAGCGACGGCGTACTGTCGGCGAAGTAGGTCTCGTTGCGGCCGCGCACGCGCAGGGCCGCGGTCACCTGCAGGCAGCGGGTGCCGGCGGGCTCGGTGATGTCGCCCTTCTGGTCGCCCTTGGCCTCGGCGGCCCAATCCTCGGCCGGGCGGCCGGTGATGGCGGCGACGTAGGCCCGCGTCTCGCCCGGGAGCCCGCCGCTGCCCGCAAGCCAGGCCGAGACCCGCCCCGGCCCGCCATTGTAGGCCGCCGCCGCGAGGCCGAGATTGCCGAAGCGCCGCCGCAGATCGGTGAGAAGCCGCGCGGCGTGCGGGATCGCCTGCTCGGGATCGAACGGATCGGAGAGGCCGCGCTCGGCGGCGGTGCCCGGCATGAACTGCGCCACGCCCTGCGCGCCGGCCGGGCTCACCACGTGCGGGCGGAAGCTGCTCTCGCGCCAGATCAGCCGGGTCAGGAAGGCGACGGGAAGGGATTGCGCCTGCGCGGCCCCCTCGATGAGCCGGCAGAGCGCCTGCTCCACCGTCTCGGTGGCGCCGCCGGCCGCCTGCGCGGCGGCCGGGCGCGGGCAGAGGGCGAGGAGGATCAGGCAGAGGAGGATCGGGCGGGTCACGCTGCCGATGTAGCGCGTTCGGCCGGGCATGCGAGCCGACACGCTTCCGCCGCTGGCGCCGGGCAGCAGAGTGTCGCAGGTTGCGGGAGCGGGCCGCTGCCCCGTAGAACCCCTTCGTCCCCGCGAAAACCCGACGAGGCGATGACAGCCCCGCTCCTCTCCGTCCAGGACCTGTCCGTCGCCTTCCGCCAGGGAGGGCAGGAGACCCGCGCGGTCGACCGCGTCTCGTTCGAGATCCGGCCCGGCGAGACCCTCGCCCTGGTGGGCGAATCCGGATCCGGCAAGTCGGTGACGGCGCTCTCGGTCCTGCGCCTCCTCGACGGGGCGGTGCCCGGCGGGCGCATCCAGTTCAAGGGCCGCGACCTCCTCGCCCTGCCCGAATCCGCGATGCGGGAGGTGCGCGGGGCGGACATCACCATGGTGTTCCAGGAGCCGATGACCTCGCTCAACCCGCTCCACCGCATCGCCGACCAGATCGGCGAGGTGCTGCGGCTGCACCGCAAGGTGCCGGACCGCGGCGTGCGGGCGCGGGTGCTCGAACTCCTCACCCTCGTCGGCATCCGCAACGCCGAGCAGCGCCTCACCGCCTATCCGCACGAACTCTCCGGGGGCCAGCGCCAGCGCGTGATGATCGCGATGGCGCTCGCCTGCGAGCCCGATCTCCTCATCGCCGACGAGCCGACCACCGCCCTCGACGTGACGGTGCAGGCGCAGATCCTCGCCCTGCTCGCCGACCTCAAGGCCCGGCTCGGCATGGCGATGCTGTTCATCACCCACGACCTCGGGGTGGTGCGGCGCGTGGCCGACCGGGTCTGCGTGATGTGGCAGGGCCGCATCGTCGAGACGGGGCCGGTGGCCGAGGTCTTCGCCCGGCCGCAGCACGGCTACACGCAGCGCCTCCTCGCCGCCGAGCCGACCGGGCGCGGCAACCCGGTGGCGGCGGGCGCCGAGACCCTGGTCGAGGCCGGGCCGATCCGGGTGTGGTTCCCGATCCGGCAGGGGCTCCTGCGGCGCATTGTCGGCCACGTGAAGGCGGTGGACGGCGTCTCCGTGCGGGTGCGGGCGGGGGAGACGGTCGGAGTGGTGGGCGAGTCGGGATCCGGCAAGACCACGCTCGGCCTCGCGCTCCTGCGCCTCACGGCCTCGGACGGCCCGATCGTCTATCTGGGCCGGCGCCTCGACGGGCTCACGCAGGGCGGGATGCGGCCCCTGCGCCGCGAGATGCAGGTGGTGTTCCAGGATCCCTACGGCTCCCTCTCGCCGCGCATGTCGGTGGCCGAGATCGTGGAGGAGGGGCTCCTCGTCCAGAAGAGCGCCCGCACGGCGGCCGAGCGGCGGCGCATCGTGGCGCAGGCGCTGGCGGATGTCGGGCTCGATCCCGCCGCCATGGACCGCTACCCGCACGAATTCTCCGGCGGCCAGCGCCAGCGCATCGCCATCGCGCGGGCCATGGCGCTCGATCCCCGCTTCGTCGTGCTGGACGAGCCGACCTCGGCCCTCGACATGTCGGTGCAGGCGCAGATCGTGACGCTGCTGCGGGAGCTTCAGACTCGCCGCGGCCTCGGCTACCTGTTCATCAGCCACGACCTCAAGGTCGTGCGGGCGCTCGCGAACCGGGTGATGGTGATGCAGAACGGGCAGGTGGTGGAAGAGGGCGAGACCGAGGCGATCTTCTCCGCGCCCCGGACCGCCTACACGCGGGCCCTGTTCGCCGCCGCCTTCGATCTCGCCGCGGCCCCGGCCGGCGCGGTGCGCGAGTGAGCCGCGCCCTCCTCATCGTGCTCGATTCCGTGGGGATCGGGGGAGCGCCGGACGCCGGAACCTACGGCGATGCCGGGGCCGACACGGTCGGGCACATCGCCGAGGCCTGCGTCGCCGGCGCGGGCGACCGAGCGGGCCTGCGCCAGGGGCCGCTGCGGCTGCCGCACCTCGCCGAACTCGGCCTCGGCCTCGCCGCCGGGGCCGCGACCGGCCGCATCCCGCCGGGCCTCGCGCCCGCGCGGCCGGTGTCCGGCGCCTGGGGGAACGCGGTCGAGACGGCGCGGGGCAAGGACACGGTCTCGGGCCATTGGGAGATCGCGGGCGTCCCGGTCGGCTTCGACTGGGGCCATTTCCCCGCGACGCGGCCGAGCTTCCCGGCGGATCTCACCCGCGCCCTGATCGCCGAGGCGGGCCTCCCCGGCATCCTGGGCGATTGCCACGCCTCCGGCACCGCCATCATCGAGGAACTCGGCGCCGAGCACGTCCGCACCGGACGGCCGATCTGCTACACCTCCGCCGACAGCGTCTTCCAGATCGCCGCGCACGAGGAGGCGTTCGGTTTGGCGCGGCTCTACGCGCTCTGCGCCGTGGCCCGCCGCCTCTGCGATCCCTACCGGATCGGCCGGGTGATCGCCCGGCCCTTCACGGGCGATGCGGATCGCGGCTTCACCCGCACGGCGAACCGCCGCGACCTCGCCACGCCGCCGCCCGGCGACACGCTCCTCGACCGGATCGTGGCGGCGGGACGGCCGCTCGTCAGCGTCGGCAAGATCGGGGACATCTTCGCCCATCGCGGCACCGGCCGCGAGCTGAAGCCCGCGGGCAACGACGCCTGCCTCGACGCCGCGCTCGCCGCCTTCGCGGCGCTCGGCCCGGGCGGGCTGGTCTTCGCGAACCTCGTGGATTTCGACACCGAGTACGGCCATCGCCGCGACGTGCCGGGCTACGCCGCCGCCCTCGAACGCTTCGATGCCCGCATTCCCGAGATCCGCGCCGTCCTGAGGCCCGGCGACCTCTGCCTGATCACGGCCGACCACGGCAACGATCCGACCTGGAGCGGGACCGAGCACACCCGCGAGCAGGTGCCCGTCCTGGCCTTCGGGCCGGGCATCCCGCCGGGGCCGATCGGCCGGCGCGAGGGTTTCGCGGATCTCGGCGCGGCGGTGAGCGCGCATCTCGGCCTGCCGCCCGTCGGCGGGCGCTCCTGGCTCTGAGCGGCCGGGCATGGCTCCGAGTGCGCGTGCCGGGGACGGCACGGATCCCTACGTCCCGCCGATGCCGCCCCTGGCCGACAGGGTGGGTTGGCTGCGCCTGCTGCGGGCGTTCCGGCGCAACACGCTGGACGCCTTCCCGCGCGCCTGCCTGCACGAGCCGGCGGTGAGCCTTCCGCTGCCGGGCGGCGGTCGCGTGGTGCTGCTCTGCACGCCGGACGCCGCGCGCCACGTCCTCGTCGCCGGGGCGGGCGACTTCGCGCGGCTGCCGGCGGCGCGGCGCGTCCTCGGGCCGATCGCCGGGCGCGGCCTCGTCCTGGCCGAGGGCGAAGCGTGGCGGCGCCAGCGCAAGGTGCTCGCCCCCGCCTTCACACCCCGCACCGTGCCGCTGATGGCCGGCCACACCGCACGGGCGACCGAGGGCGCGATGCACCGCCTCGCCGCCTCCGGCGGCGCGCCGGTCGACCTCCATTCGGAGATGCAGCGGCTCAGCCTCGACATCGCGGCCGCCGCGATGTTCTCGCTCGAAACCGGCCCCTTCGAAGCCCGGATCCGCGGGATGATCTCGGGCTATCTCGGCGGCCTCGGCCGTCCGCGCGTCTCGGATTTCCTGCTGCCGCCGGGCTGGCCGACGCCCGCCTCGCCGGCCCGGGCCCTGTTCCGCCGCCGCTGGCTGCGCCTCATCCGCGACGTGGTCGCGGTCCGGCGCGCGCAGGGTCGCGGCGGGGCGCCGCGCGACCTGTTCGATCTCCTCAGCGCGGCGCATGCGGACGGTCACGACGGGCTCCTCGCCGACGAGGTCGGGACCATGATCGTGGCCGGCCACGAGACCACGGCCTCGACCCTGTTCTGGGCGGCGCTGCTCCTCGCCCGCGCCCCCGCCGTGCAGACGGCCCTGGCGCAGGAGGCCGCTCCGCTCGATCTCGGGCCGGAGGGTGCGGCGGAGAGCCTGCCGCGCCTCCCCCTCGCCCGGGCGGTGGTGCAGGAGACGCTGCGCCTCTATCCGCCCGCCTACATGATCGCCCGCCGGGCGCGGCGGGCCACCGAGGTCTGCGGCACCGCGGTGCCCGCCGGCGCCACGGTGATGATCCCGACCTGGGTGATGCACCGCAATCCGCGCTGGTGGGTGCGGCCCGAGGCCTTCGACCCGCAGCGCTTCCTGCGTCCCGGCGAGGAGCCGGACCGCTTCGTCTACCTGCCCTTCGGGGCGGGGCCGCAGGTCTGCATCGGGGCGCAGCTCGCCCTGGCGGAGGCGACCCTGGTCCTCGCGCGGCTGTCCCGCGACTTCGTCCTCACCCTGGATGACGACCGGCCGGTGATGCCCGTCGCCACCGTGACGGTGCGGCCGGACCACGCGCCCCGCTTCCGGCTGCGGCCCCGGGCGCCGGTGCCGCGCGAACCATTATCGCTTCTGCCGGAGATGGGGTAAGGAGCCGGATCCCCCGGTCGGCGCGTGGAGTTCTGTTTCGGTGCGACCCTGGCGCAGCGGCCCGTCCGACCGGCGCGGCTATCATCACGGCAACCTCAAGGAAGCGCTGATCGAGGCGGCCCGCCGCTTCATCGCCGAGCGCGGCCTCGGCGGCTTCACCCTGGTCGATGCGGCGCGCCTCGTCGGCGTCTCGCCCGCCGCGCTCTACCGGCATTTCCGCGGGCGCGAGGCCCTGCTGGAGGAGGTGGCCGAGCGCGGCTTCACGGAACTCGCCGGGCGGCTCGGCCGGGCCCTGCGCGGCCCCGGCACCCCGCTCGAACGCTTCACCCGGATGGGCGAGGCCTATCTCGCCTTCGCCGAGGAGGAGCCCGGCTACTACGCGGCCATCTTCGAGGCGCGCCCGCTCGCCGCGCAGGAGAGCGGGCCGCCGCGGCCGCCGCGCGACACCGACGCCTTCTCGCTCTTGGTGGACGCCCTGCGCACGACCTTCCCGGACGGGTTCTCCGGCGTCGATCCGCGCTTCATCGCCCTCGAGGTCTGGGCGCTCTCGCACGGCATCGCCACTCTGGCGGCGGCCGGGCGGCTTCCCGTGGGGCCGGGATTGCCCAGCAAGTACGACCTGCTCCGGGCGGGGGTGCTCGCCCTGGTACACGGCGCGGGCGGCCGGCGCGGCCCTTGAGCGACGCCTCGATCCGCCATCCCGAAGGGATCAATCGGATCAGGTAGGCCCCCTCGGCTCAGCCCTCCGCCGCCTCGCCGAGATCCCGCACCACCACGCGCCCGCCCTCGGCCGAGAGCGCGACCCGGCCGGCCTTGAGGGCCAGCGCCTTCTCGCCGAACAGGCCGCGCCGCCAGCCGCTCAGCACCGGCACGTCGGCCTCGTCGTCCTCCGCCAGGGCTTCGAGATCGTCCACCGTCGCGATGATCTTGGGCGCCACCCGCTCCTGTTCGCAGACAGCCTTGAGCAGCACCTTCAGGAGTTCGACGAGGGCGCCGTTGCCGCCGCTGCGCGCCCGGCCGCGCTCCGGGACGGGGATCGAGGCCGGATCGCGGGCGAGGCCCCGCTCCACCGCCGCCAGGATTTCCGCCCCGGTGCGGGAGCGCTCGAAGCCGGTCGGGATGGTGCGCAGCCGGCCGAGCGCCTCCACGCTGCGCGGGGCCGCCGTCGCCACGTCGAGCACCGCCTCGTCCTTGAGGATGCGCCCGCGCGGCACGTTGCGGCTCTGCGCCTCGCGCTCGCGCCAGGCGGCGACCTCCATCAGCACCGCGATCTCCCGGGGCTTGCGCATCCGCCCGGCGAGGCGCCGCCACGCCTGCTCCGGATCGGCCCGGTAGGTCTCGGGGGAGGTGAGGACCGCCATCTCCTCGTCGAGCCACGCGCCGCGATCGGTGGAGAGGAGCTGGCGGGCCAGTTCCTCGTAGACCTTGATCAGGTGCGTGACGTCCGACAGGGCGTAGGTGAGCTGCGCCTCCGAGAGCGGCCGGCGCGACCAGTCCGTGAAGCGCGAGGACTTGTCGATCTTCGCCTTGGCGACGTCGTTGACGAGTTGCTCGTAGGACACCGAGTCGCCGTAGCCGCAGACCATCGCGGCGACCTGGGTGTCGAAGAAGGGCTGCGGCAGCAGCCCGCCCTGCAGCCAGATGATCTCCAGATCCTGCCGGGCCGAATGGAAGACCTTCAGCACGCCCTCGTCGCCCATCAGCGCGAAGAACGGGGCGAGATCGATCCCGGGGGCCAGCGGATCGACGAGCGCCGTCGACCCGTCCGGTGCCGCGATCTGGATCAGGCACAGCTTCGGGTAGTAGGTCGTCTCACGCATGAACTCCGTGTCGACGGTCACGAAGGGTTGCGTGGCGAAGTGCGCGCAGGTCGCGGCGAGCCCATCCGTCGAGGTGATCAGCTTCATGAATTGCGGCTATAGCGGAGGTGCCTCGCGAGCGCGAGACATCGGCGCGGTCACCCACCGAAAAGACGGGGATCTGTCGCTGCGTCGTCTCTCCCCGCGCGAAAGTCCCTGGGCGAAAGTCCCCGCGCGAGCGCCCGGCGCAGGGGCCTGCGGCAATCGGCCCCGGATCAGCGCGCGCGGCGCGGGCGGTCGAAGGGCACCACGACGCCGCGGGGCGCAATGGGCAGGTAGCGGATGCCCGCCAGCCGGTCCCGGCGCCACACGATCCGGGCGCGCTTGTGCAGTGCGAGATGCGGGATCGACAGGTCCGCCTCGGTGGGCAGGGGCACCGCGTCCGAGACCGCGATCATCGCGCCCTCCGGCGACAGGTTGCGCACCGTGCAGTCGACGCTCCAGTTGCCCCGATAGAAGCGGAGCGTGCCGCCGAAGAAGGTGGGAGACCGGTTCGCGCCGCGCCTCGCGATCATCGGATGTCTGCCCTCGAAATCCTGGCTCATACGGTTTCCGGATGATCGCTTCGCGATGCGGAAACCGGCCTCGCTCAGGCGCCGCGCGGGCTCGTGATACGGTTTCCGAAAGTGATCGTCCGGAAACCGTATCACCCGTTCCGGCTGCAATCGGGCTGCCATGGAAACCGCTCGGCAACGGAACAGCGATGGGGGCGGATGACCAATCGCACCGTGTGATCGCGACGCCACAACCGTCGACTGTCCCAAGGTCGGACGGAATCATGTCCCCCGGTTACCCGCCGCCATCCCGCCGCGCGATCAGGTCGGGGCGGCGCTCACGGGTCAGCCGGAGGGATTCCTCGGCGCGCCAGCGGGCGATGGCGGCGTGGTTTCCGCCTGTCAGGATCTCCGGGATGGCCCGGCCCTCCCATTCGCGCGGCCGGGTATAGTGCGGATATTCGAGCAGGCCGCCCTCGAAGCTCTCCTCCTCGCCCGAGGCGACCTTGCCCATCACGCCCGGGATCAGCCGCACGCAGGCGTCGATCACGACCAGGGCGGCGAGTTCGCCGCCCGAGAGCACGTAATCGCCGATCGAGACCTCCTCCAAGCCGCGCCCCGCGATGACGCGCTCGTCGACCCCCTCGAAGCGCCCGCAGACCACCACGAGGCCCGGTCCGTCGCTGAGCGTCCGCACGCGCTCCTGGGTGAGGGGCCGGCCGCGGGGGCTCATCAGCAGCCGGGGGCGGGGATCCTCCGCCGGGGCGGCCGCGTCGATGGCGGCGGCGAGCACGTCGCAGCGCAGCACCATCCCGGCGCCGCCGCCCGCGGGCGTATCGTCCACCGCCCGGTGCCGGCCGAGGCCGTGATCGCGGATGTTGCGCGCCTCCAGCGTCCAGGCCCCGCGGGCCAGGGCGTCCCCCGAGAGCGACAGCCCGAGCGGGCCGGGAAACATCTCCGGATACAGGGTGAGGATCGTCGCGCGCCAGGGTGTGGTCATGCGGTCTGATCGCCCGCGCGGCGCGGACGGTCAACCGAGTGCGCCGCGCGGGTGCTACAGCACGAGGGTCTCGTCGAAATCCTCGGGGGCGAGGGGCCGGTCGAACTCCACGGCGAGGCCGCCCTTGAACTGGCGCACCACCCGCCCGGGCGTCTGCCCGACGACCAGGGCCGCGCCCACCGGGAGCGGCCGGTCGCAGGCGATGGCCGCGCCCGAGAGCGAGACGTCGACGAGGCGCGCGGGGAGGGCGCTGCCGTCGGCGAGCCGCAGGCTCACCGCGGTCTCGCGCGGCACCAGACGCTCGTGGCGGCGGTCCTCCGGCAGGCCGAGGCTGTCCCGGTTCGTGAGCCACGTGAGCTGTGCGGCGATCTTCTCCCGCTTGTGGGAGGTCGCGCTGATCTCCACCGCGAACCCGTCCGGCAGGAGGCGCGAGATCTGGCCCTCCAGGCGGCCGAGCTGCTCCAGGTAGATCACCGTCCGCTGGCCGACCTCTCCGGGTACGGCGCAGACCAGCCGCACGCCGCCGGGCGAGATGTCCACCGTCTGGCACGGATATTCGCGCCGGTCCGGCAGCATGTAGCGCCCGAGCAGGGCCATGGCGACCCGGTGATGCCGCCGCTGATCCGCCGCCCCGGATGCCTGCTGGCCCGCACGGACGGGGAGGGGGCTTGTGGCGTGGGTCATGGTCTGATCGGACCTCAGGACAGCATCGGCCGAAACCTCGTCATTCTGTCCCTCGAATCTTAACGAAACCGGCTCACGCGCGGCCGCCGCGATGCACCACGAGGCGGGGCCGGCGCGGCTCCTCCTGGTCGTTGGCCGGCTCCGGCGGCCGGTCGGGATCGGCCGCGATCTCGGATCCCGTGAGGATGCGCAGCGACACCGTCCGCAGGGCCGTCACCGGCCGCAGGCCGAGCCAGGTCGGGTTGGTGCCGGCCGAGAGGGCGCCGATCACCCGCGCCTGGGTCTTGCCGCGATGGCGCAGGGGCAGGAGCAGGAGTTCGAGGTCGATCTCGTCGCCCTCGCGGGTCGTCCCCACGAGACCGACGACGATGCCCACGGTCTCCTGCACCACCACCTCGATGAGGCGCCAGGGATCCGCCGCCGGCCCCTCGCCCCACAGGCCGGCGAAGCCGCGCCCGCGCAGTTCGGCGCCGAAGAGGGCGCAGATCCGCGTGCCGGCGAGCCGCACCGTCGCCTCGCGCTGCGACGGCTCGACCTCGAGGATCAGGCTGTCGGCCAGGATGTGCCGGATCTCTCCGGGCTCGATCTCGCCGCGTTCCGGGGCGGCCCGCGCGCCGCGCAGTCCGTTCCAGTAGGCGTGAAGCAGGGCGCTGGTCGGATGCTTCATGATGTCTCGTCGTGACACAGGACCGGGGCACGCCCCTGGCAGTTTCGGGAACGATCGGCACGATGCCGGGTCAGCGGCACCGCTCGGTGATTCGATGCAGCAGAGCCTATGCCGCGGCGGCGATCGGGAAAGCGCAACGTTCTCGTAAGGTTAACGCGGAAGCGGCGGAGCCGGCAGTGCACAACGCCATAATTTTGACGCGGGACTGTCGCGGGGGGCTAGCGCGGGGGGCGGAGCCGCCCTATGGGTCGGCTCAGCAAGGGGCGGGGGCCGATTCGGCCCGCGTCGTCACGGTCCGGACGCCGTCCGCACCGGGCTTACACCCGGTTCGATCACCCCGATCAAGGGAGAGCGGCAACGCTCTCCCTTCTTTTTTGCGCGCGGCCGCGGCATGCGTCGCGCCGTCTTGCGGCCGGAGCGCCGCGCCGCCACGGTGACCGGATGGATGCCACCCCGAATCTGCCGCGCCCGCCCCGCGTGCCGGTCTTCAACATGCCGGCCGTGGTCACCGCCTCGGTCGGCCTGCTCGTCGCGATCCAGGCCCTGCGCGTGCTGATTCCGGACGAGTGGGACATCACGCTGCTCGTGGACCTCGCCCTGGTTCCGGCCCGCTGGACCCTGGCCATCGATCCCGGCCGGGCCGAGGACGTGCTGCGGGCCGCCGCCGCGTGGCCGGGCAGCGCCCTCGAGGTCGAGGCGCGCAAGGCCTTCGCGAGCTACCTGATCGCCGAGAACCAGGCGAGCCCCTGGACCTTCGTCACCTACGGCCTCCTGCACGGGTCCTGGGCGCATGTCCTGCTCAACAGCCTGTGGCTCGCGGCCTTCGGCACGCCGGTCGCCCGCCGCTGCGGGGCGTGGCGCTACGGCGTCGTCGCCCTCGTCTCGACACTGGCCGGGGGGGCGCTGCACGTCCTCATCGACCCCTTGAGCACCCTGCCGCTGGTGGGCGCCTCGGCGGGCGTCTCGGGCCTGATGGCCGCCGCCACCCGCTTCGTGTTCCAGCCGGCGGCGGATCCCGTGCTGCACGCGAACCGGCTGCCCTGGCAGCGGCCGAGCCCGGCCCGGCTCCAGTCGATTCCCGAACTCCTGCGCAACCGGGCCGCCGCGCTCTTCCTCGGCATCTGGTTCGTCACGAACCTGCTGTTCGGCCTCCTCGCCGTGCCGCTCGGCATGAGCGACGCGAGCATCGCCTGGGACGCGCATCTCGGCGGTTTCGCCGCCGGCTTCTTCCTGCTTCCGCTCCTCGAGCCGCGTCGGCCCTGACGGATCGTGTGCCTTGACGTGAAGTCCTGTTGCAACGGACCGCGGCAGATCACACACTCGGCGCAGGAACAACGGATCGGCCCCGCGCGACATCGCGTCCCGGCGGGATCGCGGGCAGCCGGATCCTCGCGACGAGGAGGAAGCGATGACCGTTGCGCGTATTCTGTCCCAGAAGGGCCGCACCGTTGTGACGGTGCAGCCGCACCGGACCCTGGCCGAGGCCGCGGCGCTGCTCGCCGAGCGCGGCATCGGCGCCCTGGTGGTGAGCGATGCGGGCCTCTCGGTGCTCGGCATCATATCGGAGCGGGACATCATCCGGGCGGTGGCCCGCAGCGGCGCCGCGGCGCTGGAGCATCCCGTCTCCCGCTACATGACGGGCCGCGTCATCACCTGCACCCGCGGCACCGCCATTGAGGAGGTGATGGAGCTGATGACGGACGGGCGCTTCCGCCACGTGCCGGTGGTGGAGGACGGGCACCTCGTGGGCCTCGTCTCGATCGGCGACGTCGTCAAGCACCGCATCGCCTCGGTGGAGGCCGAGCAGCAGGCCCTGCGCGAGTACATCGCCACCGCCTGACCGGACGCGACGCACCGCGACCGCTCCCAGCAGGATGGCTCGAGGCAATTCTGCTGGGGCTCCTGGTTCCGCATCGTCCCCGCCGCCGAGCCGGCGACCAGCAGTTGGGCCGGCGGAGCGATGCTCAGCCCGGCAGGGCGGCGGCGGCCACCACCTCGCGGATCTCCGGCATCATCTTCCGGGCGGCCTGGCGCCCGAGTTCGATGCATTCCTCCGCGCGGTGGAACTCGAACAGGCCCATCTGGGCGAGCTTCGGGTTGATCATGATGTCCGGCGGATCGCCCGCGAGGCGCGAGCGCGAGATGCGGTCCTGCGTGATGTTGAAGGCATCCACCATGACGCTGGCGATGCCGCCGGGCATCCCGGGCTCCAGCCGGGGCTTGGTCGGGCGCGCGGCGCGCAGGCGCGGCCAGCGCCGCGGCGCCTCGGGCAGGGTCGCGACGGCCGCCGCCGCGGCGGCGTCCACCACACTCTCGTCGCCATGGGCCTGGATCACGGTGCCGCGGATGCGGATGTCGCCGTTGAGGTTCACGCACAAGACCACGTCCGCCCCGAGGGCGCGGGCCACCGTGACCGGCACCGGGTTCACCAGCGCCCCGTCCATCAGCCAGCGGCCCGCGACCTTCACCGGATCGAAGATGCCCGGCAGCGCGTAGGAGGCGCGCACCGCCTCGACCACGCAGCCCTTGGTCAGCCAGATCTCGTGGCCGGTGCCGAGTTCCGTCGCGACCGTCGCGAAGGTGACGGGCATCGCCTCGATCCGCTGGCCGCCGAGGTCGCGCACGAGGAGCTGGCGCAGGCGCTCGCCCGCGATCAGCCCCGAGCCGCTGAGATGGAAATCGAGCAGCCCCATCACCCGCCGCTTGGTCAGGGAGAGGGCGAAGTCCTTCAACTCGCCGAGCTTGCCGCCCGCGTAGCAGGCGCCCACCGCCGCCCCGATGGAGCAGCCGGCGATCACGTCGATGGTGAAGCCGGCATCCTCGAGAGCCTCGATGGCGCCGATATGCGACCAGCCGCGGGCCGCGCCGCCGCCGAGGGCGAGGCCGAGCTTGGGACGGCGCCCCGAGGGCCGGTCGGGCACGGGGCCATCGGGCGAGGGGCGAGGGGGCTCCTCGGCAAGGCTGGAGCTGCCGCCCGCACCGCCCCCATCCGCGAGGCGACGGGGGGCCGGTCCGGAGAACAGACCAAGGCCGTCCCACATCATGCCGTTCAACTCCCGTGCCGTCCGCCTGCCTGGCGGATCCCGTGCCAAGCGGGCTTGTCCTTGAGCCTAGTCTGCGCCGGACTCATCAATCGATTCTCAACGGCAGAGGTTTCATGACGATTCCGTAGTACTTTCTGCACGGGCGGGAGATCAGGCCCGCATGAGGCGCGGGGTGCCGAAGCGCGGGAGGATGCCCTCGCGCATCACCGCCCGGCGCAAGGGGGCGAGCGTGGTGAGGGCGAGGAGCCCCGCCCCGCGCAGGAGATCGGCCGGGAACAGCCCCGAGAGCAGGCTGCGGTTGAGGGCATCGACGGCGGCGGTGCGCAGGCGCGCATCGAAGCCCCGGTTGCGCGCGAAGCGGGCGAGCACCGCCTCCCCGCCGGGATCCTGTCCGCCCTGGCGGGCCTCCACCACGAGGTCGCGCAGGGCGGCGGCGTCCCGCAGGCCGAGATTGAGGCCCTGGGCGCCGATCGGCGGGAAGACATGCGCCGCCTCGCCGACAAGGGCGAGCCGGGGCCCCACCGGCCGGCCCGCGAGCAGGCCCCGCATCGGCACCACGCCGCGGGGCCCGTCGATGCTCATCCGCCCGAGAAGCGCCTGGGCCTGCCCCTCGATCGTCCGCGCCAGGGCGGCATCGTCCAGGGCGTGCAGGCGCTCGGCCCGCGCCGCATCGGTCACCCAGACGAGGCTGGAGCGGCGCCCGCCGGGCAGCGGCACGAGGGTGAACGGTCCCTGCCGGGTGTGGAACTCCGTCGAGACCTCGCGATGGTCGCGGGCATGGGCCAGGATGGTGGTCAGCGCCGCCTGCGGGTAGTCCCAGCTCCTCACCGGGATCCCGGCTCCCTCGCGCAAGGGGGAGCGGGCCCCGTCGGCGGCCACGATCAGCCGGGCCCGCAGGGCGCCGCCGCTCTCGAGCGCGAGGCTCGCGGCCTGCGGCCCGGGCACGGCGCCGGCCGCGTCCTCCTCGATCAGGTGCAGACCCGGCGCGGACCGGGCCCGGTCGCGCAGGGCCGCGACCAGCCGCGCGCTCTCGACGTTCCAGCCGAAGGCGTCGAGGCCGATCTCGGAGGCGACGAAGCGGGCGGGCGGCGGCCGGAACAGACTGCCGGTGTCGTCGATGATGTGCAGTTCCGCCAGGGGGGCCGCGGCGGGCTCGACCGCCTCCCAGGCGCCGAGAGCCTTCAGGAGCCGCACCGATCCGTCGAGGAGCGCCACCGTGCGGCCGTCCGCGACGGGGGCGTGCCGCCCGACCAGCGCCGTGCGGATGCCGTCGCGCGCCAGCGCCAGCGCCGCGGCGAGGCCGGCCGCGCCCGCGCCCACCACCGCGACGTCGAATTCCGGGTGACTGGCGTCGCTCATCGGGGTCCCCACCGAAACGGGTGCAATTGCAGAGCTAGATGGGGTCATCCGGCGCCGCGCGCCATTGCCGAAACCGTCGCGCCTCCTATGATCCCGGCCGCAACGACAAGCGGGAGGCGACCATGCCCAAGGCGATCCGGGTTCACGAGTACGGCGGCCCCGAGGTGATGCGCTACGAGGAGGTGGAGGTCGCCGCGCCGGGGCCGGGTCAGATCCGCGTCCGCCAGACCGCCATCGGCGTCAACTTCATCGACATCTACTTCCGCTCGGGCCTCTACAAGGCGCCGCAGCTGCCCTTCACCCCCGGCAACGAGGGCGCGGGCGAGGTCGTCGCGGTGGGCGAGGGCGTCACCGGCCTCGCGAAGGGCGACCGGGTCGCCTACGGCTCGGCCTCCGGCACCTATGCCGAGGAGGTGGTGATCGAGGCCCGCATGGTGGTGAAGATCCCCGAGGGGGTCGACGACGCCACCGCCGCCGCGATGATGCTCAAGGGCCTCACCGCCCAGTACCTGCTGCGCAAGACCTACCGGGTGCAGGCCGGCGACACGATCCTGTTCCACGCGGCAGCCGGCGGCGTCGGCCTCATCGCCACGCAATGGGCCAAGCATCTCGGCGCGACGGTGATCGGCACGGTGGGGTCGCAGGACAAGGCGGAGCTCGCCCGCCAGAACGGCTGCGACCACGTCATCCTCTACCGCGACGAGGATTTCGCCGCCCGCGTGAAGGAGATCACCGGCGGCAAGGGCTGCGCGGTGGTCTATGACGGCGTCGGCAAGGCGACCTATCCGGCCTCCCTCGACTGCCTGCGGCCCTTCGGGATGTTCGTGAGCTTCGGCAACGCCTCGGGCGTGATCGAGGATTTCAACCTCGCGCTTCTCGGCCAGAAGGGCTCGCTCTACGCCACGCGGCCGACGCTGTTCACGCACGTCGCCGAGCGGGCGAGCCTGGAGGCGATGGCCGAGGATCTGTTCGGGGTGGTCAAGAGCGGCGCGGTCAAGATCCCGGTGCACAGCCGGGCGAAGCTCGCCGAGGCGGCTCAGGTCCACCGCGACCTCGCCGGGCGCCAGACCACCGGCGCCACCGTGATGCTGCCGTGATCACCCCCGCCGAGACGGACGTCCTCCTCGTGGTGGACGTCCAGCGCGACTTCCTGCCCGGCGGCGCGCTCGCGGTGCCGGACGGGGACGCGGTGATCGGGCCGGTCAACGCGCTCGGCCGGCTTTTCGCGCACGTCGTCCTCACGCAGGACTGGCACCCGCCGGGCCACGCCTCCTTCGCGTCGAGCCATCCGGGCCGCCAGCTCTTCGAGACGGTGCGGCTCGCCCATGGCGAGCAGGTGCTCTGGCCGGACCACTGCGTGATGGGCACGCCCGGCGCCGCCCTTGCGGAAGGGCTCGACCTGCCCGCGGCGGAACTCGTCATCCGCAAGGGCTACCGGCCGGGGATCGACAGCTACTCCGCCTTCCTGGAGGCGGACCGGCGCACGCCGACCGGGCTCGCGGGCTACCTGCGCGAACGCGGTTTCACCCGGGTGGTGCTCTGCGGATTGGCGACGGATTACTGCGTCGGCTGGAGCGCCCTCGACGCGCGGGCGGCCGGGTTCGCGGCCGTGGTGGTGGAGGATGCCTGCCGGGCCATCGACCAGGGCGGCTCGCTGGCGCGGGCCCACGCGGCGATGGCGGAGGCGGGCGTGGAGCGGGTGAGGCTGGAGGCGGTCGCCGGGTGAGCGGCGCTCAGCGCCGATCCTCCGGGCTCGATCCGCCCGTTCGCGCGCTTGGCGGCGAGCTTGCGCGCCCTGGCGGCAGTAGGTTCGTCCGGTGCGCTCGCGGCCTCATACGGTTTCCGGATGATCGCTTCGCGATGCGGAAACCGGCCTCGCTCAAGCGCCGCGCGGGCTCGTGATACGGTTTCCGAAAGTGATCTTCCGGAAACCGTATCAGACTGCGACGCCGTGCAGGTCGTAGGTGTCGGCGCGCTCGATCTTCACCGTCACGATGTCGCCCGCCCGCACCGGGCGGCGGAAGGCGACGTGGACGCTGCCATCGATCTCCGGCGCGTCGTATTTCGAGCGGCCCTTGGCGACGGTGGGGCCGGCCTCGTCGATGATCACCGGCAGGCGCTTGCCGACCTTGGCCTTCTGCAGCCGCAGGGACACGGCCGCCTGGGTCTCCATGAAGCGGCGGTAACGCTCCGCTTTCACCTCCTCCGGGATCAACGCGGCGGCGTCGTTCGCCGCCGCACCCCTCACCGGCTCGTACGGGAAGGCGCCGACGCGCTCCAGCTTCGCCTCGGCGAGCCACGCGAGCAGTTCCTCGAACTCGGCCTCGGTCTCGCCGGGGAAGCCGACGATGAAGGTCGAGCGGATGGCGAGGTCGGGGCAGATGCTCCGCCAGGAGCGGATGCGCTCCAGCATCTTCTCCTGGTTCGCCGGACGGCGCATGCGCTTGAGCACGCTCGGGCTGGCGTGCTGGAGCGGCATGTCGAGGTAGGGCAGCACCTTGCCCTCGGCCATCAGCGGGATGACCTCGTCCACGTGCGGGTAGGGATAGACGTAGTGCAGCCGCACCCAGACCCCGAGGTCGCCGAGCGCCCGGGCGAGGTCGGTGAAGCGCGCCCGCACCTCGCCGTCGCGCCAGGGGCTGGTCGCGTAGCGCAGGTCGACGCCGTAGGCGCTGGTGTCCTGCGAGATGACGAGGAGTTCCTTGACGCCGGCCTTCACCAGCTTCTCGGCCTCGCGCAGCACGTCGCCCGCCGGCCGGCTGACGAGGTCGCCGCGCAGCGAGGGGATGATGCAGAACGTGCAGCGGTTGTTGCAGCCCTCGGAAATCTTCAGGTAGGCGTAGTGCCGCGGCGTGAGCTTCACGCCCTGCGGCGGCACAAGGTCGAGGAAGGGATCGTGCGCGGGCGGCACCGCCTCATGGACCGCCGCCACCACCGACTCGTAGGCCTGCGGGCCGGTGACGGCGAGGAGGTTCGGGTACTTGTCGCGGATCTCGTCGGGCTGCGCGCCCATGCAGCCGGTGACGATGACGCGGCCGTTCTCCGCCATGGCCTCGCCGATCGCGCCCAGCGATTCCGCCTTGGCGGAATCGAGGAAGCCGCAGGTGTTCACGATGACGACGTCGGCGCCGTCGTGCTTGCGGGTGAGTTCGTAACCCTCGGCGCGCAGATGCGTGAGGATGCGCTCGGAATCGACCAGCGCCTTCGGGCAGCCGAGCGACACGAAGGAGATCTTGGGGGCAGCGGTCATGGCGGGACGCGTTCGGCGGGATGAATCTCACCCGCCCCGCGGCCGAAGGGCAGCGCGGGCAGGCTTGATCGTGTGAGGGAGGTTGGCGCGGGCCATAGCACGAACGGCGCGGGGGCGTCACCCGGCCGGGCCGGATCATTCCCGCTGGCCCCGCCTGCCACGGCGCGCGGGCTCTCGTCCTCAGGCCTCGAGCGCGAGCAGGGCGAAGCTGGAGAGCCAGTGCTCGCCCATGTAGTCGTCCGCCAGATGGGGCAGGCTCGCGTCGAGATGCGCCGCGGCGGCGTCCTGCATCGCGGCCCGTCGCGGATCGTCGGCGGGAAGCGTCTCCGCCAGCGCGCGGAAGCACCATGCGCGGCTCAGGTTGAGCCCGTCGAGATGGGCGATCTTGCCGTCGCTGCGGTCGGTCGCCCGGGCTGGCGTGAACAGCGTGGCCGGCTCCCGCCGGGCGACCTGCGGCAGGAACCGGTCGAACCAGGGCGAGAACCGGTCGGCGGGCAGCAGGCGGCGCATGCATTCCGCTTCGATCAGGGCGGAGGAGAGGAAGTCGTCGCCGCCCGGCTCCCCCCAGGCGGGGCAATCGGCGTCGTCGCCGTACCACGCCTCCGCTTTGCGCCGCAGCAGCGCGGTCAGGGCAGCGTCGCCCGTCCCCTCCGCGTAATCGGCGGCCATGCGCAGGCCGAAGGCCGTGTTGAAATGGGTGCCGACGCGGACCGGATAGGGCGCGACGGGCAGGAAGTCGCGGAACCGCTGCGCGAAGATCCCGGCGAGGGGCGACAGGGCCTGCGACCAGCGCGGCTCCCGCAGATGGGCCAGCTCATCGGCGAGCTTCAGAAGCCACGCCCAGCCGTAGGGACGCTTGAAGCCGCGCGCGGCGGGGGCGGCAAGGTAATCGCACTCGCCCGCGACCTTCTCGGGCACCAGCTGCCGGTCGAACAGGGCCTGGATGGCGCCGGCCTGCGGTCCGTCCGGAAAGCGCCGCAGGAGGCGCGCCAGCAGCCAGTAGCCATGGACGCAGGAATGCCAGTCGTAGCTGCCGTAGAAGACCGGATGCAGATCGGCGGGCGTGCGCGCGTCCTCCGGTCCGGCGAGCACGTGATCCGGCTTGTTCGGATATTCGCGGGTGACGTGGCCGAGGGTGATGGCCGCGAAGCGCGCGCCGATCTCGGGAGACAGGACATGCCGCATGGGGGATCCCGGTGGCTGAGGTGGCATCCACGCGCCGCCGGGCGCGCGGCCGCGGGGAGGATGGTCCCCGGCCCGCGCGGCTGTCTACGGCTTTCGGTCGCGATGGGCTCGGGACACCCGCCTGAGGGCCTCCGGCCCCGGTATCACACGGTGGCGATCGGCGTGGTCGGGGATCCGACGGCGCCGGGAAGCCGCAGGGGCGGGGCGGTGAGCAGGAAGCGCGAGCGCCCGTTCGCCCGCAGCCACGTGGCGAGCGGCGTGAGGTGCCAGAGTTCGCCGAGATTGACCCCGAGCTTGAACAGGCAGTGCTCGTGCAGGGGCAGGGTGGCGCAGCAGCCCCGCATCGCCCGGGCCGGATAGGCCTCGACCGCGTAATTGTCGGCGATGAGCGCGCAGATCCCGGAATCGGTGATCCAGTTGAGGAGCCGCCCGTCGCGGCCGTCGAGGCCGGCGCCGAGCCCGTGCACCACCTCCGGATCGGGCGCGCGGTCCATGCCGAGCAGGCGCTCGGCGAAGCCCGTGTGCAGGCAGACCATGTCGCCGGGCTCGACCACGACGCCGTCCGCGTCGAGGATCCGCCGCAGGGTGTCGTAGCCGACCGCGCGGCGGCCCTCGCCGAGATGCGCATGGAGGTCGATCATCACCCCGCGCCCCTGCATGCCGCGCTCGGCCAGCCGCTCGATGCCGAGCGCCCTGGCCCGCGAGGGCGCGCCGGCCTCCTCCGGCCGGGTCGGCCCGGTGACGTCCCGCCCGGCCCGGAAGCCGTTGTAATAGACGGGCTCCGCCTGCCCGTCGCCGTCCGCGTCGAACAGCGAACCGACGTGGCAGAGCCCGTCCCACTGCGTCGAATACTGGAGGTGCAGCACCGCCAGGTCGTCGCTGATCACGTCGGTGGCGTCCGGCACCTCCTCGCAGACCGGGAAGTTCATGTTCGGGCGGCCGTTCGCCCGCACGGTCGGCGTGATCTTCGGCGGGTGGCGGCGCGGGTTCAGCACGTTGCCGCCCGGATAGTCGAGGGGCAGGCTGAGGCAGAAGGTCAGGCCCTCGCGCACCTCGGCGACGCCCTGGCGCACCTTCTCGGGCGTCAGCAGGTTGAGGCGGCCCAACTCGTCGTCGGGTCCCCAATCGCCCCAGGTCGAGCCCTCGGGCCGGCGGCTCCAGCGCAGGGTCACTTCTTCACCAGGGGGCAGCGGGAGGCGGAGAGCGGCTGGAAGGCCTCGTCGCCCGGCACCGTCGCCACGCGCTTGTAGAGGTCCCACTCGCCCGTGGATTCCTCTGGCCGCTTCACCTCGAACAGATACATGTCGTGGACCATGCGGCCGTCCTCCCGGATGCGTCCGCCCCTGGCGTAGAAGTCGTCCACCGGCGTCTCGCGCATCGTCCGCATCACCGCGTCGGTGTCGTCGGTGCCGGCCTTGGCGACGGCCTTCAGGTAGTGGGTCACCGTCGAGTAGACGCCCGCCTGGGACATGTTCGGCATGCGTCCGGTCCGCTCGAAGAAGCGCTTCGACCACGCCCGGGTGGCGTCGTCGAGGTCCCAGTAGAAGCCTTCCGTCAGCAGCATGCCCTGCGTCGGCTTCAGGCCCAGGCTGTGGACGTCGTTGATGTAGACGAGCAGCCCGGCGAGCGTCTGGCCGCCCTGGGTCAGGCCGAACTCGGCCGCCTGCTTGATGGCGTTGGTGGTGTCGCGGCCCGCATTGGCAAGCCCGACCACCTTGGCGCCCGAACCCTGGGCCTGGAGCAGGAAGGACGAGAAATCGGCGGTGTTGAGCGGGGCCCGCACGCTGCCCTTGAGGCTGCCGCCATTCGCCTTCACCACGGCGCTCGCATCCCGCTCCAGGTCGTGCCCGAACGCGTAGTCGGCGGTGAGGAAGAACCAGGACTCGCCGCCGCGCTTCACCGTCGCCTGGGCGGTGACGTTGGCGAGCGCGTAGGTGTCGTAGGCCCAGTGGATCGAGACGGGCGAGCAGGCCTCGTTGGTGAGCCGCACCGCGCCCGGCCCGCTGAAGGCGATGATCTTGTTCTTGGCCTTGGCGATGTCGGCCGCCGCCAGTGCCGTGGCCGAGGCCGCGACGTCGAGGATGGCGTCGACCCGCTCGGTATCGAACCACGCCCGCGCGGTCGTGGCGGCGATGTCCGGCTTGTTCTGGTGGTCGGCGACGACGACCTCGACCGGCGCGCCGAGCACCGTCCCGCCGAAATCCTCCACCGCCATGCGCGCCGCCGCGGCGCTGCCGGAGCCGGTGACGTCCGCGTAGACGCTCGACATGTCGAGCAGGAAGCCGATGCGCACCACGCCATCGGAGATCGCCTTCGCGGGCTGCGCGCAGGCGGAGCCGTGCCAAGCGGCGATGCACGCCGCGGCCAGGAGCGTTGTCCTCACCCGTATCGTCCTTGTCAGGGGGCTTCTGGTCGAGCCCGCTGCCATGCTTCGGGGAGCGGCGCCGCTTGTCAATCCCGCGGAACGGCGTTTCGCAAGGAGGGGCCCGATCGGCCGCGGGGATTTTTTCAGGCCCCCTGTCGGGATCCCGGCGGCGCAGGCGTCGTCCCGGCGTCGCAGCAGAGGGGAGACCCGGGATGACCTACGTCGACGGTTTCGTGGTCGCGGTGCCGAAGGAGAGGATCGCGGATTACCAGGCCCTCGCCCGCCGCGCCGGGGAGGTCTGGAAGGAGCACGGCGCGCTCGCCTTCGTGGAGTGTCTCGCCGACGACGTGCCCTACGGCGAGGTCACCTCGTTCCCCCGCGCCGTGCAGGCCCGCGAGGACGAGACGGTCGTCTTCTCGTGGATCCTCTACGCCTCCCGCGCCGACCGCGACGCGGTCAACGCCAAGGTGATGGCGGATCCGCGCCTCAAGGCGGCGATGGCGGACATGCCCTTCGACGGCCGGCGCATGATCTTCGGCGGCTTCGCGCCGTTCCTCGAACTGTAGGAACGGAGGGACCGCTCAGTTCTGCCAGAGGCCGGCTTGGCGCTCCCGGGCATTCGCCTCGGCGGCGATCAGCTCCGGGGTCGCGCCGGGCGCGGCCTTGCCGGCGCCGTTGAACAGCACGACCTCGGAGAGATCCTGCGCGCCGGTGCGGCAGCGATAGACCTCGGCTTCGCCGGCGGGCTCGCAGGTCACCTCGCGCTTGCGCAGATACTGGCGGAACTCCCGTGCCACGCGTCCGCCCTGACCCTCGACGCCGAACAGCCGGACGGTCTGCCCGTCGATCTTCAGCCGGCCGGTGTCGATGACCCGCGCGGCGCCCCGCAGCACCTGCGTCCTCGCCTTGTCCTCGGGAGCCTGCCAGGCCGCGCGGGGTGCCGCCGTCTCGCGGGCGGGCGCTTCCCGCGCCTCGCGCGCCTTGGCGGCGAAATCCTGCCAGATCGCCTCCGGGGCGGAGCCCGCCGTGCCCTCATCCTCCGAGGCGACCCACACGCCGACCGTCACGTCGCCGGCCGTGCCGACGGCGATGCCGTCGCGGGTCGCGGTCGGGGATTCGGCGCCTTCGGGCAGGCGGGCGAAGGTGGCGAGGAGCGCGAAGGCCCGCGCACGCACCGTCGCGGGGTCGAGCGTCGCCGCCTGCATGCGGTCGTAGACCGGACGGCCGTTGCGGCTCACGCGGCGCAGGCTCGCCTCCGCGACCGCGCGACCGGCCGGGTCGGCGGTGAGCGGGCCGCCCGTCGTCGCAAGCGCGAGCGCGCTGCCGTCCGATGCGAGGGCCACCACGCCCGCCCGTGCCCCCCGGCCCTTGGCGGCCGCATCGAGCCGGCGCTCGATCGCCCCCTCGGCGAAGCCCTGAAGCGTGCGGTCGAGGGAGGTTCGCAGGGTGGCCTCCCGGACCGCGTCGCCGAGCCGGTCGCGGGCCGCGACCACGGTGAGATCCGGAAAGCCGCTGCGCGTCACGGCATTCGCCTCGGGCAGGGACAATCCCGCCAGGGCGCGGGCCGCGCCATCGGCCTCGGCCCGGGAGAGGGCGCCCGTCATCACCATCGCGTCGAGCACCTGCCGGGCGCGGAGACGGGCCGCCTCCGCGTCTCGGTCGGGCCGCAGGTCGGCGGGACGAAGCGTCAGGCCGGCGAGAAAGGCGGCCTCCGCATTGGTCAGGCCGCTCGCCGGCTTGCCGAGGATCCGGTGTGAGGCTGCATCGATCCCCGTGATGTCGGGGCCGAACGCCGCCGTGTTGAGGGCGCGGGTGAGGATCTCACCGGGTGTGGCGCGGGCTTGGAGCCAGACGACCAGCATCACCTCCTGGAGCTTGCCGACGAGGCCGCGCCGCTCGCCGAGGATCTGGTGGCGCACGAGGCGCTGCGTCAGGCGGGGGGCGCCCGCGCGCGGGCCGGTAGGGATCCGCTCGCGGAACGCGAAGCGGACGATGTCGGCGATGCCGCGCGCGTCGAGCCGGTAATCGTCGTGGAACCAGGGATCCTGCGCGGCCACGATCGCGTGCCTCATCGGAGCGGCGATGGCGCCCGAGGCGAGCGCCGTCCCGCGCACCGGGCCGCGGGTCGCCAGCACCTGTCCGTCATCCGCCTGGACCTGGATCGGGAAGGCGGCCGGCGCCGGATCGTCGAGGCGCGGCAGCGTCGCGAAGGCGACGGCGAGAAGGGCGGCGAAGGCGCAGACCAGGCCGGCGCCCGCGCCGAGCGCGACGAGGCCCCAGGGAAAAGCGCCGAGCCGGCGCCAGCCGCCCCGGGCCCGATCGGCGAGGGGATGCGCGGCAACGCGATCGCCGACCCGCTCCGCCGCCTGTCGCAGGGGGGCCAACCGGGCCGCGACGATGGGTTGCCAGCGTGCCGCGAGCGCCCGCGCCGCCAAGCCCGGCTTCAAGCCCGGATTGATGACGCTCGGATCGATGCGGCGCGGCATTTCGGGCGCGGCCGCCCCGGCGGGATGCGGGGCGGGGGTTCCGAGATCCAGCCAGTCACGGTCCGGATTGGTCGTCGAGGGCTCCGCCAGCATGTCGGTGTCGCGTCTCCCCAAACGATCGACGGGCGCTACGGCCACGGTCCCCGGAAACGCCGTCGCACGCACCGGGTTCCCACCAGGGCATCGGTCTTCTCGGCCCTTGCCCAGATCATCAATCAAGTCCGGCGTCGCACACATGTTCATCGTAGCCGTTCGCGGTGTGCGTGAGCATACAAGCCTGGCAATACCGTTGAGCCCGCGACCCGGATTGGAACGATACTCGTCAGGCGACGTTTCGGTGCATCTTTTTCAGCTTCGGAGGAGCATCATGACCAAGACGTCGATGGCCCGCCTGACCACCGGTCTTGCCGCGCTGCTGATCAGCACGTCGGTATTCGCGCAGACGAGCGGCGCGGGTTCGCCGGCCAGGTCCGGCGCGCCCGGCGCTGCGGCGACAAGTTCCGGACGCGGCGAGATGGGCGGCCGCGGCGCGGGCCAGGGCGCCCGTGGCGAGATGCAGGGCGCCCGCGGCGAGACCGGTACGCGCGACGGCCAGGGCGGCCGCCAGGAGACGAGCAGCCGGGAGACCGGCGGCAAGCAGCAGGACGCTCAGCGCGAGCGCGGCGGCGACCAGCGGATGGGCGCGCGGGACGAACGGGAAGCGGGCGCGACCCGCACGTCGGACGGCCGCATGGGCGGGCGCGACCGCGCGGGCCACGAGGCCTCCCGCGGCGAGCGGCACGACCTGCGCGGCGACCGGGCCGAGCGCCACGACCGCATCGAGGGGCGCAGCCTGCGCACGAGCAGCCGCGAGGATCGCGTCTCGGTCGGCGGCGGCCACCGCTTCGTCACGGTGGCCGGCCAGCGCGTCGTCTACGGCTCGCCCGAGTACCGCCGCCTGGTGGTGATCGAGCGGCGCGAGAAGCGCGGCGTTCGCCATGCGGGCGCGGAATTCGTCGTGATCCAGGGCCGCCGGGTCCGCGTCGGCTCGCCCGAGTACCGCCGCCTCGTCGTGCGTGAGAACCGCGGCCCGCGCTACGTGGTCGTGCAGGGCCGCCGGGTCGTCTACGGCTCGCCGGAATACCGCCGGCTGGTGGTGACGGAGCGGTCCGGGACGACGGGCAGCGTGAGCGTGCGCGGGGAGCGGCGCGACCGCGTCGATGTCCGCAGCAGCGAGCGCACCTCTGTGCGCGGCGGCCGCGACGAGATCCGCACGGGCGAGCGCCGTGACGGCATGCACGCGACGCAGGAGCGCGGCCGCGACGAGCAGCGCCTGGGCCAGGACCGGACCCGCGGCGAGCAGAACCGGATGAGCCAGGACCGGACGAACTCCGACCGCATGGGTCAGGGCCGCGGCGCGGGCGAGCAGGCCCGGCAGGGCCTGCGTGACGGCGGCCAGGGTGCCGGCCAAGGTCGCGGCACGGCGCCGGAGACCACCGGCAGCACCCTGCGCGGCGGCGACACGGGCGGCATGGGCGGCCAGACCGGTGGTGCCGGCAAGACGGGCACCGGGGGCGGCTCCGGCAGCCGCATGTAAGACGGAAGACGGGCGCACGCGTCCGCGCCCTGCCGCACAACGCCCCGCCCCCGGCCCGTCCGGCGGCGGGGTTTCTCTTGGGGGGCCGTTTCTCTTGGGGGGCCGTTTCTCTTGGGGGGCCTCTTGTGGGGGGCCTCTTCTAGGTTTCCCTTGCAACTTTCGGGTCCGCCCGATCCTGCGCCAGATGCGGGAAACCGCGTCGTTCGGGCATCGTGCGCACCGCCCGGGACCACGGACGGTCCGGGCGCCGGGGGGGGACATGGCCATGAAACGCATCCGCGGGCTGGCCTCGCTGCCGGAATTCGCCAGCGATGCCGAGATCGCCGTGGCGCTCGTCGGCAAGGCGCGGGCGGCGGAGATCGAGGCCATCTTTCCGGCGCTCGAGGCCTCGGGCTTCCCGCACGTCGATCCCCGTTTCAACGCCCGCTACGTCCCGGCCGTGCGCCGCTTCTTCGACATCGAGTACGGCCTCGCCGCGCCGCGGGCCGCGTCTCCGGGCGAGGGACGGGCACGCGGGCGGCGGGGCTGACACCCTTCGCCGCGGACCTGCCGCGTTGTGCCGGGCCGGCCCTTGCGCTACCGCGGGGGTGGTGTCGTCCCGCCGAACGGAATCGCTGCGAACTTGGCCCGGCTCATCCAAGCCCCGCACCGGTCGTCCGCTCGGCCCCGAGCCATCGTGGCCCGGCAGGTCCGAGGTTTCTTGCTTCGATGCTCCGATCTGCCCAAGTCCGGCCGGGTTGAGCCGGTAAGCCTCCGGCCGGGCGATGCCGGCTCGTCCTGCCAAGGTTCGGCGCTGCGGGCCCGACACTGGTTTTGAACTCTCACGGCAGCCGGGCTGAACTGATGCATCCATGCTGAAAACAGCCTTCGTCGCGGCGCGCGACCGCCAGCGCCTCCAGGAGATCGCCGGGATCCTGATCGGATTCGGCGTGAACCAAGTCGTGGACCGGCTCGGCCTGAGGGCGATCCCGCGCCTCGCATGGCGCAGCACTCCGGCCGTCGACGTCACCCGGCTGTCGCAGCCGGAGCGGATGCGGCGGGCGATCGAGGCGTTGGGCCCGACCTTCATCAAGCTCGGTCAGGTGCTGGCGAGCCGCGCCGACCTGCTCGCCCCGCAATGGACCGAGGAACTCGGCAAGCTGCACGACCGGGTCGCGCCGGTGCCGTGGGAGGTGATCCGCCCGCAGCTCGAAGCCGATCTCGGCGCGCCGCCGAGCGAGATCTTCTCCGAGTTCGACACCAACCCGCTCGCCTCGGCCTCGATCGCCCAGGTCTACCGGGCCCGCCTGGAGAGCGGCGAGGAGGTGATCGTCAAGGTGCGCCGTCCGGGCGTGCAGAAGATCATCGAGGCGGACCTGCGCCTGCTCTCGCATGCCTCGCGCATCGTGGAGACCGAGTGGCCCGAGATGGCCCGCTACCGGCCCCACGAGCAGATGCGCCACATCGCCAACGGCCTGCGCGAGGAACTCGACCTCCTCAACGAGGCGCGCAACTGCGAGCTGCTCGCCGGCCTGTTCGCGGACCGGGACGACATCGTCTTCCCGAAGATCTACTGGGAATGGACCTCCGAGCGCGTGCTCGTGCAGGAATTCATCCACGGCATCCCGCCCACCGACCTGAAGCGGCTGGAGGATAACGGGCTCGACCGGGTGGTGCTGTCCCAGCGCGGCACCGACGCCTTCCTGCAGATGTCCCTGATCGAGGGTGTCTTCCACGCCGACCCGCATCCGGGCAACCTCCTCTGCCTCGCCGGCAACCGCATCGCCTTCGTGGATTTCGGCATCGTCGGGCGGCTGTCGCAGCGCCGGCGCGCCCAGTTGCTGATCCTCATCGGCGCCATGCTGAAGGAGGATGCCGACGGGCTGATGGCCGTGCTCCTCGACTGGACCGGCGGCAGCAACCCGGACCTGACCCGGCTGGAGGCGGCCTCGCAGGCCTTCGTCACCCGGCACAACGGCGCGACGCTGAACCTCGGCGTGGTGCTCACCGACTTCATGACCATGGCGCGGGAGAACGACCTCGCCATGCCCACCGACCTCGCCATCCTGTTCAAGGGGCTGGTGACGGCGGACGGGGTCATGCGCCAGCTCGACCCGCAATTCGACCTCTTCGCGGCGGCGGGGCCCACCGTGAAGCGCACCATGCGCACGCGCTTCTCGATGAAGGAGGTCCGGACCAAGTTCGAGGGGCTGGCCGCCGGCCTCTACGGCGCGGCCTCGGAGCTGCCGACCCTCGTCCACCTGATGCTGGTGCGCCTGAAGCAGGGCCGCGTCACGGTGGAGATCGAGCTCAAGGGGATGGACAAGCTCACCCGGGGCATCGAGCGGGCCGCCGCCCGGGTGGCGGTGGGCCTCGTGGTCGCGGCCTTCGCCACGCAACTCGCCCCAAAGCTGATGGAGCACGGCACCCCGGCCTTCGCCACGATCGGCATCCTAGTGCTCACGATCGGGATCGGCTGGATCCTGCTCCTCGCCCGCAACCGGTAAGGGGGCGGGCGCGCGGCCGGAGCAGCGATCGGTCGCTGCTCCAGCCCTCGATGGCACGCGCTTCCTTGCGCCGAACCGCGATCCACGTCAGCGGGGACGCGCTCTGGCGATCAGTGCTGCTGGCGCCGCGTGCGGCGGGTGGCGCGCAGCTCCTTGGCCGCGCGGGTGGCGTGCCGCGGACTGCGGAAGATGCGGCCCTCCAGCAGGTGGTAATCCGGATGGGCCGAGAAGAACCGGAACCCGGCCGGTTCCGGGACGACGATGCCGGCGGAGATCTCGTCGATCTCGACGATGCGGGCGGAAGACATCACGACAACTCTCCTCTCGCCGGCGGCGGGCCGGCGGGCGGCGCCGCTCGGGCGCGCGGTTGAGGGCAGGGCGGTTGGGTTCGGGGCGGAGCGTCAGCCCCGGCGACACCGGTCCCGGGCCGTCCGCGCCCGGCTGCGCCACTGAGGAATGAGCCGGTGGTCTCGGGTGAAGCTCGGCCGCATCGCCGCGTCTCCGTCTGGATCGGGCGGCGCCGCGCTGACGGGCCGTCCGGCGAGCCGGCCGGCCCGCCTGGAATGACCTGAGGATCGGCCGAGGGAGGCCGCTCTGTCAATCAGAATGTTCTTTCTGTAGAACAGTTTGAGAGAGCAGTCCGCTCCCTGGGAACCCGCCTCCGGGGGAGGAACCGTCCTTTCGGAAGCGAGACATCCTGGCGGGGGCCGCACTCGGCCATGTCTCGTTCTATAAAACGAACGATCCAGAGCGCCTTTCCTCTGGCGCGCCCCGGCGCGGTGGCGCAGGATGGCGGGGTTTTCCGATCGGTTGAGAGGATGCGATGTCGGACGAGGGCCACGATCATCACCATCACGCCGACGAGGCCGGCACGCCGCGCTGGAAGCATGACGGCGTGCGGGTGGTCACCGGCGACAAGCTCGACCCGAACACGGCGCAGACGCCGGGCATGTTCCGGCAGGCGGCGATCAACCACGCGCGCGTCGGCGCCCAGAAGATCTGGGCCGGCACGGTCGCCATCCAGCCCGATGCCAAGACCGGGGTGCATCACCACGGGGCGCTGGAGAGCGTGATCTACGTGGTGCGCGGGCGGGCGCGCATGCGCTGGGGGGAGCGCCTCGAATTCACCGCGGAGGCGGGGCCGGGTGACTTCATCTACGTGCCGCCCTACGTCCCCCATCAGGAGATCAACGCCTCGCCGGACGAGCCGCTCGAATGCGTGCTGGTGCGCTCCGACAACGAGGCCGTGGTGGTCAATCTCCCTCACGTCGAACCGGTCGAGCCGCCGGAGACCGTTTATTGGGTCGATCCGATTCACCGGCATCCGTAAGGTCGCAGTCGACCCGCGGGCCGGCGCATCGTGTCTTTTCTGCCGATCGACTTGCATTTCCTGGTGGATCTGCCGCGGATGATGATATTTTTAAGGATTTTTTCATCATCCCGAGGGAGGCTTGAGCCAACTCGACTCCCCAGGTGCGCCATGACGACATCCAAGGCCCGACTGCCATCGATCGACGAAGCGGAATGCCCGGTTCCGCTGGCGACGCTGGGCGAACTCTATCGCGGCGACGGCGAGACGATCGACACGATCGTCTCGGGCATCCCCGCCCGCACCCGCGCGCGGCTCGCGGCCTATCTGTACGGGAAGAGCCACACCCACGAGATCGGGCTCCGGGTCGCCGCGACCTGTGCGGAGACGGACTTGGTGGCGGCGGCGGGCTTGGTCGGCACGGTGCTGTTCACGCAGTCCCGCGCCCGGCCCGTCCGCGCCGCGGAGCCCCGCGTGCCGGCCACCCGCCGCATCAGCTTGGCCGGATCCGCGGCCGCCCGCGCCGGCTGAACCGGACGGGCGCAGAAAGTCACGATTGGCCCTTGTGAGGCGGCACAATGCCGTGTAACAGGCCCTTGCCTGCGACACGGACCGTGTTGCCGGAGCGACGCGAAAGCGGCGCCGGAGAGGTGGCAGAGCGGTTGAATGCACCGCACTCGAAATGCGGCATGGGCGCAAGTCCATCGGGGGTTCGAATCCCTCCCTCTCCGCCAGCACGCGCATCCTCATTCATAACCCGATACTTCCTCGAGAGTGACGCATCACTGTCGAAGTCCGCTCGACTTCGGCAACGCATCCGAGGCTGATCCTGTCGCTCCTCGACGATGGCGAGCGGATCCAGGTTGCCTGTCCCGGTCCGAAGGCCTCTTCGACCCGCTCCAGGCGCTGCGTCGCCATCATCGTCCCGTGAGCGGCAGGGTGCCGGCCGACGCAATCGGCTTCGGCATCCGGACGCTCCCATCAGGATATCGCCAGCCGTCAGCACAGGGCGCATCCCATCGGCGATGGGGTCGGGTTCAGGTCCTGGCGACGGGATGCCGCCTGCGGCCGGCGGAGGAAAACGCCATCGCCGCCGTGACGGCGCAACCGCAACCCGGGTCGTGCTGCCAGACCGACGCGGCCCTGACGGACCCCATCCGGCGAAACCGCGGTGACGCGTCTTCCCGGCGGGCCGTCGCATGCTCGGGAACTCGGAAGCGCGGGCGGTGCAGGTGTCGCCGGCGTGACATCGTCTCGGCCGCGCGAACGCTCAGTTGAGATTGGCGATCTCAAGCTGCTTCGTGTCGATGATTTCCGCGTAGACGGGAAGACAGATCCCGATTTTCTTGTATTCCGAGATCTTGTTGCGAATCGTCCGCACAGAGATCCCGAGTTGTTGGGCGGCACGCGTGCGGTTGCCGCGGCAGCGAATGAGAGTCTCGATGACCAGCCGGCGTTCGGCATCCGCAAGAGTGATCGCTCGCTCCATGCTCTTCTCCCTCTGAAGGCTGAAACACCCCCAAGCGTTCTGACTTGTTGTTGTGGGACGAAGCTGCGACAGCATGGTTAATAAATCGTTAAATCAGATCATGTTGCAGCACCGCATCTGTGTTGCGGAGTTCGCACACAAGCAGTTCGCCGCAAAATCAAGCGATGTATAGAGCAATACGGTACGAAGACGAACGGTACCGCCGACGTATCTTGGGGCGCTTGGCCGCGCGGCGCGGAGAGGTCGCTCGCGGCTGGGCGGCGGCCGGACGGCGGGAGGCGAACCCGGTCGGGACGGGCACCGGGGCGGGCGGCGAGCACCACCTCGCCCCGGCGGATGTCAGGCGTTGCTGCCCTTCGTTTCGCGGATCAGCGAGACGAAGCGGTCGAAGAGATAGTGGCTGTCGCGCGGGCCGGGCGACGCCTCCGGGTGGTGCTGCACCGAGAAGGCCGGCCGGTCCGTGAGGCTGAGGCCGCAATTCGAGCCGTCGAACAGCGAGACGTGCGTCTCCACGACCGTCTCCGGCAAGCTCTGCGGATCGACCGCGAAGCCGTGGTTCATCGACACGATCTCCACCTTGCCGGTGGTCTTGTCCTTCACCGGGTGGTTCGCGCCGTGATGGCCCTGGCCCATCTTCACGGTGCGCCCGCCGAGAGCGAGACCCATGAGCTGGTGGCCGAGGCAGATGCCGAAGGTCGGGATCTTCCGGTCGAGCAGGGTGCGGATCACCGGCACCGCGTACTCGCCCGTCGCGGCCGGATCGCCGGGGCCGTTCGACAGGAAGACGCCGTCCGGCTTCAGGGCCAGGATCTCCTCGGCCGTCGCCGTGGCCGGCACGACGGTGACGTCGCAGCCCGCCTGGGTGAGGAGCCGCAGGATGTTGCGCTTCACGCCGTAATCGATCGCGACCACCCGCAACCCCTCGCCGGGCTTGCGGCTGCCGTAACCCTGGCCGAGTTCCCAGACGGTCTCGCCCCAGGCGGAGGATTCGCGGCTCGTCACCGGCGGCACGAGGTCGAGCCCCTCCATGGAGGGCAGTTCGCGCGCCTTGGCCTTCAGCGCCTCGCGGTCGAAGCGGCCCTCCGGATCGTTGGCGATCATGGCGTTCGGCATGCCGCGGTCGCGGATCAGCGCGGTGAGCGCCCGTGTGTCGACGCCCGTGATGCCGATGATGCCGCGCGCCTTCAGCCAGGCGTCGAGATGGCTCGACGAGCGCCAGTTCGACGGATTCGTCACCGCGGCGGCGATCACCGCGCCGCGCACGCCCGAGGCCGGCGCCGCATCGAGGCTCTCCAGATCCTCGTCGTTGGTGCCGACATTGCCGATATGCGGGAAGGTGAAGGTGACGATCTGGCCCGCATAGGAGGGATCCGTCAGGATCTCCTGGTAGCCGGTCATCGCGGTGTTGAAGCAGACCTCGCCCGCCGCCTCGCCGGTGGCGCCGATGCCGAAGCCTTCGAGGATCGTGCCGTCGGCGAGCACCAGCAGGGCGGTGGCGACCGGCTCTGCCCAGCCGTCGTGGGGCGCGGGAGCGCCCGCGGCTTCGTCTTGCAGCATGATCGTGATCTCGCTTATGTCGCGCGGACGGCTGACACACCCGAGGGCGGGCCGTGCGGATGTATCCGGCCCGGCGTCTTAAGGGGCGTTCCCCGATGGGGTCAATGTGGGCATGCCGCGCACCACCCTCAAGTTCCTCGCCTCAAGTTCCTCGACTGACACGGAGACCGGACGATCATGCTGCGGGAGCGCCTCACCGCCGAGATGAAGGAGGCCATGAAGGCTGGCGACAAGGCGAAGCTCGCCACCGTCCGCCTCATCCAGGCCGCCCTCAAGGACAAGGACATCGAGGCCCGCGGCCTCGGCAAGGAGCCGCTCTCCGACGAGGAGATCCTCGGCGTGCTCCAGAAGATGATCAAGCAGCGCAACGAATCGGCCACGCTCTACGAGCAGGGCGAGCGTCCCGAACTCGCCGCCGCCGAGCGGGCCGAGGCCGCGATCATCGCCGCCTTCCTGCCTCAGCAGATGGACGAGGCCGAGACCCGCGCGGCGATCGAGTCCGCCATCGCCGAGACCGGTGCGGCGAGCCCGAAGGACATGGGCAAGGTCATCGGCGCGCTCAAGGCGAAATATACCGGGCGGATGGACTTCGCCAAGGCGAGCGGCCTCGTGAAGGGCCTGCTGGCGGGCGGCTGAGACGGCCTCGGGCGGGCCCGGATCACCGGATCGGGCTCGCCGACCCGGTATGGGTGACGCGCTGAGACAACCATGGGAGAGGAGCCCCGTGCTCCTCTTCCCACGCCCGTTCAGGCGGAGGCCGGCTCATGCACGCCGGCCGGTGCCGGCCGCGCCCGCTCCGGCACGATGTGGAACGCCTTCGGGCGCACGAACAGGAACCGCGCCGGCGTGTCGCGCACCAGCCGTTCGATCACCAGCGGAACCGCCACGGCAACCACCGTCACCCCGAGCGAGGCCACGCCCACATCCGGGATCGCGCCGGTCTTCAGGAGCGCGATCCGGGTCGCGGCCATCGGCAGGAAGAAGGCGAGGTAGATCACGATCGAGCGCTCGCCGCAGTGGCGCAGGGCCGCCGTGACCGGGCCGCCCGCGCGGGTGAGGAGCGCCGCGCTCGCCACGATGGCGAGGGCCCCCGCCGCGCCGAGGAGCAGGCTCACCCCCGGCAGGCTCGCCAGGGTCGGGAAGCCGGGCAGGGGCGAGGGCGTGAAGGCCAGGACCCCGTCGACCAGCGCCCAGGCGGAAAGCCCGGCGAGGGCCGGCGCGGCGCGGCGCCGGGCGCCATCCGCCAGCGCGAAGATCCGCTCGGCGAACAGCGCCCCGCCCAGGAAGTAGACGTAGCGCTCGCAGAACTCGTCGATCACGAGCCAGCCGGTCTCGATCGGCAGGATCTCCAGGACCGCGGCGGCCCCGAGGAGGAGCGGCCAGGGCACCCGGCGCAGGAGCTTGGTGACGACCGAGAAAACCGCCAGCAGATAGATGAACCACAGCGTCGAATAGGGCTCGACCAGGGCGTGGGCGAGGTGGAGCGCGAAGGCGCCGGGGCCGGCACCGTCCGTGATCGGCCCGTACTTCACCGCCGACTGGATCAGCGTCCAGAGCAGGTAGAAATAGGCGAAATGCACGACCCGGCGGTCCGCGAAGAGGCGCCACTCCCGGTCGAGCACCCGCCCGACGAACAGCCCCGAGAGCAGGAAGAAATCCGGGATCCGGAACGGCTTGGCGAAGGCCACGACCGCGTGCAGGAAGCCCTCGCCCCCCATGGCCTCGCCGACGCCGAGCGTGGAATGCATCATCACCACGAGGATGATGCAGATGCCCTTGGCGACATCCACCCAGGCGAGGCGGCCGGACGGGCGGGCGGATGGATCGGACATGCGGGGTCTCGGCAAGCTCGGACGCGGGTCGGCCCATCGTCGCCCCGCAGCCGTAAAGGCCTCCTGTCGGATCTCGTGAGAATTGCGGGAAGGTTGACGGGATCTTCCGCTCAGCGTGGTTGACGTTTGGCGTCGCGGCGCGAGCGGGTCAGGCGGGTTGCGGCGTGGAAGTCGTCGGGCTTGGTGCGCACCCAGGCCAGGAACCGCGCGATCTCCGGATCGTCGCGCAGGCTCGCGACGTCGGCGAGGCGGCGGGCGATCTCGGCCTCGCTGTAGCGGGCATGGATCGCGGAATGGCAGATCTGATGCAGCTGCACCGTCCCGCCATGGGTGCCGCCCTTCAGCTTCGGGGTGAGGTGGTGGCGGCTCTGGCGGGAATGCGGCGGGATCCGCCGCTCGCAGAGCGGGCAGATCACCGCGGCCGGAACGGCGGGGCCGTGTGTCGCCGGATCGTCGTCCCGCCACCGCCGTTCCCGCCGTCCCACCCGCCCGCTCCGCTCGAAAACCCTGCCCGATGTGGGGGGCGCAGGGATGTCCCGCGAGGCCCCGCGCTGCGGCGGATGGCGCGCGATTGACAAACTCGCGACGGCCAAGGAGAGTTCGGATGTTCCGAGGGGAGCCCCGCAAGGGGCTGAGAGTGGGCTCGACGCGCCCTGACCCTTGAACCTGATCCGGTTCATACCGGCGGAGGGACAGGAACCACGATGCGAGACGCCCCCCGCGACACCACGGTCACTGACCGGATCTCCTCGAACCCGGGAGAGATCCATGAACGCCCCCGTCATTCCGCCCAAAGGCCTGCCGCAGAGCGTGACCACCGGGCCCATCGCCGGCTCCGCCAAGGTCTATGCCAGTCCCGAGGGGCGGCCTGACATCCGGGTGCCCCTGCGCGAGATCGCCCTCAGCGATCCGTCCGAGGCGCCGGTGCGGGTCTACGATCCCTCCGGCCCCTACACCGAGAGCGACGCCCGGATCGATCTCGCCGCCGGCCTGCCCGAAACGCGTGCGGCCTGGATCGCGGCCCGCGGCTACGGCACGGTGACGCCCCGCGCCGTGAAGCCCGAGGATAACGGCTTCGTCGGCGAGGACCGCCTCGTCGCGCCGTGCCCGGCCGCGCGCACCATCCGCAGGGCGGCGCCGGGCCAGATCGTGACCCAGTACGAGTTCGCCCGGGCCGGGATCGTCACCGAGGAGATGATCTACGTCGCCCACCGCGAGAATCTCGGCCGCCGGGCGATGCTGGAGCAGGCCGAGGCCAAGCTCGCGGACGGCGAGAGCTTCGGCGCGGCGGTCCCGCCCTTCATCACGCCGGAATTCGTGCGCGACGAGGTCGCCCGCGGCCGCGCCATCATCCCGGCCAACATCAACCACACCGAACTCGAGCCGATGGCCATCGGCCGCAACTTCCTGGTCAAGATCAACGCCAATATCGGCAACTCGGCCGTGACCTCGTCCGCCGCCGAGGAGGTCGAGAAGATGGTCTGGGCGATCCGCTGGGGCGCCGACACCGTCATGGACCTCTCGACGGGCCGCAACATCCACAACATCCGCGGCTGGATCCTGCGCAACGCGCCCGTGCCGATCGGCACCGTGCCGATCTATCAGGCGCTGGAGAAGGTCGGCGGCGACCCGCTCAAGCTCGACTGGGAGGTGTTCAAGGACACGCTGATCGAGCAGGCCGAACAGGGCGTCGACTACTTCACCATCCATGCGGGCGTGCGCCTCGCCCACGTGCCGCTCACCGCGCGGCGCGTCACCGGCATCGTCTCGCGCGGCGGCTCGATCATGGCGCGCTGGTGCCTCGCCGGGCACCGCGAATCGTTCCTCTACGAGCGGTTCGAGGAGATCTGCGACATCTGCCGGGCCTACGACGTGTCGTTCTCCCTCGGCGACGGCCTGCGCCCGGGCTCGATCGCGGATGCCAACGACGCGGCGCAGTTCGCGGAACTGGAGACGCTGGGCGAGCTGACCAAGGTGGCCTGGGCGAAGGGCTGCCAGGTGATGATCGAGGGCCCCGGCCACGTGCCGATGCACAAGATCAAGGTCAACATGGAGAAGCAGCTGCGCGAATGCGGCGAGGCGCCGTTCTACACGCTCGGCCCGCTGACCACCGACATCGCCCCCGGCTACGACCACATCACCTCGGGCATCGGCGCGGCGATGATCGGCTGGTTCGGCACCGCGATGCTCTGCTACGTGACGCCCAAGGAGCATCTCGGCCTGCCGAACCGCGACGACGTGAAGACCGGGGTGATCACCTACAAGATCGCCGCCCACGCCGCCGACCTCGCCAAGGGCCACCCGGCCGCGCAGCTGCGCGACGACGCCCTCTCCCGCGCCCGGTTCGACTTCCGCTGGGAGGACCAGTTCAACCTCTCGCTCGATCCCGACACCGCGCGCGCCTACCACGACGAGACCCTGCCGAAGGACGCCCACAAGGTCGCGCATTTCTGCTCGATGTGCGGGCCGAAATTCTGCTCGATGAAGATCACGCAGGACCTGCGGGCGGACGTGCTGGCCATGGAGGCGGCCGGCACGGTGGTGGGGGCCGCGCCCGGGCTGAGCGAGGCGGACCGGGCCGCCGGCATGGCGGCGAAATCGGCCGAGTTCCTGGCCGAGGGCGGCAAGCTCTACGTCGACGCCGCGCCGTGATGACGGAGGGCGGCGCCGCGCGCGGCGCCGCCCTCGGAGCGGGCTCCGGCGATCGGCGACGCTTCCGCCGCAAATCAACTGCGCCGCGTTAACTTGCCTTTAACACAACTAATCAGTTGTGCCGGCCCGTTAAGGACCGGGTAGGGACGAAGGGTTTCTGATCCCGACACATGAACTCAAGGGGATTCTCGATGCTCGAGATCCGGTCCTGGCCGGCGCCGTCCGCGCCGGCCCCGATCGAGGCGGAACCACCGCCGACGGAACGCCCGGCCAGCCGCGGCGCCGAGAAGGCGCCGCTCGACGAAGCCGTCACGCTCGACCTCAGCCCCGAGGCGAAGCGCATCATCGCGGACGGCGCACCGGCCGAAGCCGCGCAATCGCAGGTGCGCTACCGGCGCGACGTCGACGCGCAGCAGATGGTGTTCCAGGTGATCGATCCGTCCTCGGGATCGGTGCTCGACCAGCTTCCGTCCGAAGCGGCCCTGCGCGCCAAGACCTATGCCCGCGAGACCCAGGCCGCGCAGACCACGCCCGTCGGCACGACCGTCGCCCGCGAGGCCTGAGCGCCCCGGCCGCCCTCAGGCCAGCGCCATCAGGAAGCGCTCGATCAGTTCGAGGGCCCGCTCGGTCATGGCGAGCGGGTAGCGGATGAAGACGTGGCATCCACCCGTATAGACTGCCGTGTAGCCGCCGTTGTTCGCGGCCGCCCAGCGCATCGACATGAACAGGGTGTCGTCGAGGAGCGGGTCGCGGGTGCCCACCGAGAACAGGGCCGGGGGAAGCCCCTTCAGGTCGGCGTAGAGCGGCGAGACGTCCGGCGAGCGGCGCGGCACGCCCTCGGGCACGAACCCGTCCGCGAAATGACGTATGTCGCGCGAGTTGAGGACGAGGCGCTCCTCGCCCCAGTTCCGGGCGCTGGCGGTGACGCCGAGATCGTAGAGGCCCGAGAACAGGTTGGCGCCGCGGAAGGCCTTCGGCAGCTTGTGCCGGTCGCGCAGGCGCAGCAGGGTCATCACCGCGAGATGGGCCCCCGCCGATTCGCCGCCGACCGTCAGGGCCTCGACCCCGAACAGCTTGCGCCCCTCCGTGTGCAGCCACAGGGCGGCGGCCTCGCAATCGTCGATCGGCGCCGGATAGGGGTGCTCCGGGGCGAGCCGGTACTCCACCGAGATGCAGACGAAGCCGCAGCGGTCGGCGATCCGCTCCAGCCAGGGGTCCTGCTCGTCGCAGGCGCCCCAGATCCAGCCGCCGCCATGGATGTGCAGGTAGGCGCCGCGGGCCTTGCGCACCGGGCGGATCACCCGCAGCGTGATGGGCCCGCCCGGCCCCGGAATGGTCATCGTCTCGGCCCGGGCGCTCCGGGGCATCTCCGGCACGGCGATGCTGCCCTGGCGGCGCATGGCCCGCACCTCGGCGATGGGAAGCGACCAGGGATCGGGCGCGCGGGCTTGCGCCGCCATGATCTCGCGGTTCAGCCGCTCGGCATCCGGATCGGCCTTGGCAGGGTCGAAGAGCGCGTGATCGATCATGCTCCGGTCTCGTCACCGCCCGGCGGCTGCGGGCGTCTCCCTTGTCGGTCGTCGGACTTGTCGGTCGTCGGAATTTCGCCCGCCGACCTAGTGCGGGCGAGAAAGCTTGCCATCTTTACGACGCGCCGCGAGGCGACGTAACGCACCAGATGCACATTTGCGGGGAAGTGTGTGCGGTTCGCCGCAGCCGGGAGCCCCGATCCCGCCCCCGCTCCGGTCCCGAGGATCCGATGTCCGACCCCAGATTCACCATGCCGCCCGGCCACTCGCACGATCCGCGGGGAGCCCACGACGGATCCGGCGCCCGGCGCGCCGGCTCGGAGCTGCGCCGCTTCCTCGGCGGCTCGCCGGCCACCGTGTTCGTCAAGCTCGTCTTCCTGTCGCTTCTCGTGGGCGCGGGCATGGCGATGGTCGGGATCACGCCGCGGGCGCTCTACTTCCACGCCTACGACACGGTGCGGGCACTGGCCGAACTCGGCTTCTCCACCTTCCACGATGCCGGCGCGTGGCTCGTGGCCGGCGCCGTCGTGGTCGTGCCGCTCTGGCTCCTCTCGCGGCTCCTCTCGGGCGGGCGGTAAGATCCCATGCAGGTCGGCTCCGCGCCCATGGTGACCAACCGCCGCGTCCTGGCGCTGGCGCTCCCGATGACGCTCGCCAACGTGACGACGCCGCTCCTCGGCGTCGTCGGGGCGGCGGCGATCGGGCGGCTCGGCGACGCCGCGCTCCTCGGAGCGCTGGCCCTCGGGGCGGTGATCTTCGACTACCTGTTCTGGACCTTCGGATCCCTGCGCATGGCGACCGCCGGGCTCACCGCCCAGGCCGCCGGCGCGGGGGATACTGCGGAGATCGACCGGGCGCTCGCCCGGGCCCTCGTCGTCGCGGGCCTCGTCGGGCTCGCGATGGTGGCGGCGCAGGCGCCCCTCGGCGCTGCGGCCTTCGCGCTCGCGGGCGCGAGCCCCGCGGTGACCGCGGCCCTCTCGACCTATTTCGGCATCCGGATCTTCGCGGCGCCCTTCACCCTCGCCAACTACGCGGTGCTGGGCTCGACGCTCGGGCGCGGGCGCACCGATCTCGGCCTCGCCCTCCAGGTCGCCATGAACCTCCTCAACATCGCGCTCACCGTGGCGCTGGTGCTGGGTTTCGATCTCGGGGTGGCGGGGGCGGCGCTCGCCACCGTCGCCGCCGAGGCCTTCGGCTTCCTCCTCGGCCTTCTCGTGCTGCGGCGGCTCGGCGCCCGGCCCTGGCGGGTCGCGCGGGGGGAGGTGCTGGAGCGGGCCGGGCTCCTGCGCATGCTCGCGGTGAACGGCGACGTCATGGTGCGCACCATCGCCATCATCATCGCCTTCGGCCTGTTCTCCGCGCTCGGCGCCCGGGCCGGCGACCTCACCCTCGCGGCCAACGCGGTGCTGCAGAACCTCTTCCTCGTCGGCAGCTTCTTCCTCGACGGCTTCGCCACCGCCGCCGAGGTGCTGTGCGGGCAGGCGCTCGGCGCCCGGGAGGAGGAGACCTTCCGGCGCGCGGTGCGCTACGCCGTGGGATGGTGCATCGGCTTCGGGCTCGCCGTCTCGGTGCTGTTCCTGACGACGGGCGGCCTCTTCATCGACGCGGTGACGACCAATCCGGAGGTGCGCGCCGTCGCGCGGCTCTACCTGCCCTTCGCGGCCCTCACGCCCCTCGTCGCGGCGGCCGCCTTCGCCTTCGACGGGATCTATATCGGCGCGACCTGGACCCGGCCGATGCGCAACCTGATGGTCGCCGCGCTCGCGGCCTATCTGGTGGTCCTCGCCGCGATCCACGGCCTCGGCAATACCGGGCTCTGGCTCGCGATCCTGACCTTCCTGGCCGCGCGCGGCCTCGGGCAGGCGCTGCTCTACCCGCGGCTCGCGCGCGCCGCCTTCCCGCAGGTGCCGCTCGGCGCGCAGCCCATGCCCGCGCGCTGAGCGGAGGCCGGATCACGCCATCCGGGCAAGCTCGGCGGCCTCGCGCCCGACGACCGCCGCGAGGCTCGTGCCCTCGCGGGCGAGACGCTCGGCGAGCCCGGCCTTGATCGTGCGGACGAGGCCCGGCCCGGCATAGACCAGGGCGGAATAGAGCTGCACGAGGCTCGCGCCCGCCCGGATCTTGGTCCAGGCGGCCTCCGCCGAATCGACCCCCCCGACGCCGACGAGCGGCAGGCGGTCGCCGACCCGCAGATACGCCTCGGCCAGGAGCCGGGTCGACGGCGCGAAGAGCGGGCGCCCCGAGAGGCCGCCGGTCTCGGCCGCGAGGGTGCGCTCGGTCAGGCTCGAGGGCCGGGCCACCGTGGTGTTCGAGATCACCAGCGCCTCGACCCCGCGCCGCAGGGCGGTGGCCGCCATGGCGTCGAGGGCGTCGAGGGTGATGTCGGGGGCGATCTTGAGCAGGATCGCCGTGCGCCGGGGCCGGTCCGCCTCGTCCCGGGCCGCCACGACCCGGGCGAGCAGATCGTCGAGGAAGGCCTCGCCCTGGAGGTCGCGCAGGCCCGGCGTGTTGGGCGAGGACACGTTGACGGTGATGAAATCCACCAGCCCCGCGAGGGTCTGCGTGCAGGCGACGTAGTCGGCGAGCCGGTCGGACGCCTCCTTGTTCGCCCCGATATTCGCGCCGATGAGGCCCGGCCGGCCCGCCCGCGCCGCGAGGCGCCGGCTCACCACCGCGAGCCCCTCGCTGTTGAGGCCGAACCGGTTGATGACCGCCCCGTCGCCCGCGAGGCGGAACACCCGGGGGCGCGGGTTGCCGGGCTGGGGTTGAGGCACCACGCCGCCCACCTCCACGAAGCCGAAGCCGAGCCCGAGCAGGGCGTCCGGCGCCTCGGCGCCCTTGTCGAAGCCCGCCGCGAGGCCGACCGGGTTGGGGAAGCGCCGGCCGAACACCGAGACCGCCAAGCGCGGATCGTCCGCCGGGGCGGGGACGGCCGGCAGCAGGGAGAGCGCCCGGATCGTGAGGCGATGGGCGGTCTCCGCGTCGATGGCGTGCAGGACGGGGCGGGCGAGGGGGAAGAGGGAGGCGAGCAAGGCGGATCAGCCGTCGAGGGTTGCGGGAAAGCGGTGCCGTCCGTCCGGCCCGAGGGGCAGGGGAACGACGGAGCGAACCGCGCCGAGCGGCAGCGTTCCGTAGAGATGCGGGAACAGGTCGCCACCGCGCGAGGGCTCATAGCGCAGGGCGCCGCCGAGCGCCTCCGCCTCGATGGCCGCGAGCACGAGGTCCTCCTGGCCGGCGAAGTGGCGCGCCGCGGTCTCCCGCACCTGCGCGGCCGTGGAGAAATGGATGTAGCCGTCCGCAAGGTCGACCGGCGCTCCGGTGAATTCGCCACGCGCCTCGGCCTCCCGCCACAGGGCGCTCGGCGCGATCTTGTAGATGAGGGGCATGCGAGAATCCTGTGATGAGTGGGGACCCGCGGCCCGAGTCAGCGGCAGCGGCGCCGAAAGCTTTGCGTTTCCGCTGACCCGAGGATAGGGTCCGCGTGGATAGATCGCTGATCTGTTGCGCACCCTCGCGGATACTCCGCCCATGTTGTCTCACGAGCGCATTTGGCTGGCGATCGACCATCTCGCGCAACGCCACGGTCTGACGCCTTCGGGCCTCGCCCGCCGGGCCGGTCTCGACGCGACGAGCTTCAACCGCTCGAAGCGCGTCGCGCCGGACGGCCGGAAGCGCTGGCCCTCGACGGAATCGCTGGCCAAGATCCTGCGTGCCACGGGCGCCTCCCTCGACGAGTTCCTGCAACTCATCGAGCCGCGCGCGATCGCGCCGGCCCCGGTCCTGCCGCTGATCGGCAGCACGGCGCTGGCCACGAGCCGGCAGGTCGGGCCGGACGGTCTGCCGGCGCTGAAGGGCTGGGAGGAGCTGGATTTCCCGGATCTGGGGACGCAGAAGTGCTTCGCCATCGAGGTGGAGGGGGACGGTCTGATGCCCCTCTACCATGACGGCAGCGTCCTCGTGGTCTGCGCGGCGGCCCCGGTCCGCCGCGGCGACCGCACGCTCGCCTGCCTCAGCGACGGCACGCTGCTCGCCGGCGATCTGCGCCGCCGCACCGCCCGCGCGGCGGAATTCGCCGCGATCGCGCCCGGCGAGCCCGAGCGGATGCTGCCCGCCGCCCTCATCGCCTGGATGGCCCGGGTGATGTGGGTGCGCCACTGATCCGACGCCCCGCGCGATCAAGGGCATCTCACGCCGGAGCCGCCCGTGCCGCCTGCCATTGGGTGAGCAGCGCGCGCAGGGCGGCCGGCTTGAGCGGCTTGGTGAGGAGATGGACGCGCTGGGCCGCAGCGGTGTCGCGCACCGGCGGCGAGCGGTCGGCGGTGAGCAGGACGGCCGGTACGTCCGCCGCCAGGGCGGCCCGCAGGGCCCCGATCAGGTCGAGGCCGTTGCCCTCGTCGAGGTGATAATCGGCAACGATGACCTCGGGCCGCAGGCGCCCGGCGAGCACCTGCTGGACGGCCTCGCCGAAGGAGCCCGCGGTCTCGACCCGGCAGCCCCAGCTCGTCAGAAGCCGCGCCATGCCGTCGATGATGGCCGGCTCGTTGTCGACGGCGAGCACCGACAGCCCCGCCAGGGCGGCGCTCGCCGGGCGCGGCGCCTCGACGGCCGCCTCCGGTGCCGGGCGCAGGGCGGCGAGCGGCACCGCCACCGAGAACACCGAACCGCGCCCCGGCACCGAGCGCAGCGAGACCGGGTGATCGAGGAGGCGCGCCGCCCGCTCCACGATCGACAGGCCGAGGCCGAGGCCACGGGCCACCTTGGCGCCCTGGTCGAGCCGCTGGAATTCCTGGAACACCACCTTCTGCTTGGAAGCCGGGATGCCGAGACCGGTGTCGCCGACCACCAGCGCGAGGCGGTCGCCCCGCCGCCGCGCGCCCACCAGGACGCGGCCCTGGGGCGTGTACTTGATGGCGTTCGAGACGAGGTTCTGGAGCAGCCGCCGCAGGAGCGGCCGGTCCGAGCGGATCACCAGCGTGCAGGGCATCACGGTGAGCGTGAGCCCCTTCTCGCGGGCCATCGGCTCGAATTCGCGCCGGATCTGGCGCAGCAGCTCCGATACCCGGAAGGTCGAGAATTGCGGCTTGAGCGCGCCGGTATCGAGGCGGGAGATGTCGAGGAGGGTGGTGAGGATCTCCTCCACCGCGTCCAGCGAGGCGTCGACGTTCTCGGCAAGCGACGGATCGCCCGCGCGATCCCGCTCCACCAGGGCGGTGGCGTAGAGCCGCGCCGCGTTCAGCGGCTGGAGGATGTCGTGGCTCGCCGCGGCGAGGAAGCGCGTCTTCGAGGCGTTGGCCTCGTCCGCCTCGCCCTTGGCCCGGGTCAGCTCCTCGTTGAGGCGGGTGAGTTCCTCGGTCCGCTCGCGCACGCGGCGCTCCAGCTCCTCGTTGAGGCGCATGCGCGCCTCCTCGGCGGCGACCGCGTCGGTGACGTCCGTGTAGGTCGCGACCACGCCCCCGTTCGGCAGCGGATTCGCCCGGATCTCGATCACGCGTCCGCTCGGATGCAGGCGCAGGCGCTGCGGCCCGGTCTCCTGCCGGAAGGAGGCGATGCGCTCGCGCACGAGATCGTCCGCCTGCCGGCCGCCATAGGTGCCGCGGGAGGCGTTGAAGCGCACGATCTCCTCGAGCGGCGTGCCGGTGCGGATCATGTCGCTCGGCAGGTCGTAGAGGTCGGCGAAGGCGCGGTTGAAGGCGATCAGGGTCATGTCGCGGTCGAACACCGTGATGCCCTGGCCGGCATGGTCGAGGCCCTGCTGCAGCAGGTCCCGGCTGTACTGGAAGGCCGCCGAGGCGTCGTCGAGAAGGCGCAGCGCCGCCTGCGGCGAGACGGTGCGCCGGCCCAGCAGCAGCGAGAAGGCGAGGCGCGCCGAGGCCGCGCCGATGGCCGAGGCCAGGAGATGCTCGGCGTGGCGCAGCTCGGCCAATCCCGCCACCGCGTCGGCCCGGAGCGGCGCGCGCCCGCTCGCGACGAAGAACTCCTCGAAGGCCCGGGCGGTGCGCTCCTCCCCGAGGAAGCGGGCCACCGCGTGATGCACCTCGCCGAAGGTCAGCATGCCGCGGAAGAGGCGGAAGCTCGGGGCGCCCTGCGCGCCCTCGTGGCCGAAGGCCTCGGCCTGCAGGCGCTCGATCGCGCTCGGCGCGCGCAGCAGGGAGAAGCCCACATAGGCCAGCGCGTTGAGGCCGAGGCTCCAGAGCGTGCCGTGGACGAGGCGCGGCAGCTCGTCGAGGCCCATCAGGGCGGTCGGGCTCAGGGCCTCGATCCCGAACGGCCCGGCGCGGAGAAGCTCGGCGGCGAGAGCGTCCGGCCCCTCCCCGAACAGGCTCGGCAGGAGCAGCGTGTAGGCCCAGACCGCGAGGCCGATGGTGAGGCCCGCCGCCGCACCGAGCCCGGTCCCGCGGCGCCACAGGATCCCGCCGAGGAAGGCCGGGGCGATCTGCGCCACCGCCGCGAAGGACAGGAGGCCGATCGCCGAGAGCGCCACCTCGCCCGCGACCCGGGAATACGCGTAGGCCGCCAGGATCACCACGACGATGGCGACACGGCGCACGCCCAGCACGACGCCGCCGAGATTCGACGCGCCGCCGCCCGGCCGGCGGCGCAGCACCACCGGGATCACGAGGTGGTTGGAGATCATGATCGCCACCGCGACCGATTCCACGATCACCATGGCGGTCGCGGCCGAGAGGCCGCCGATGAAGGCGATGAGCGCGATCCCGTCCGCCCGCTCCGCGAGGGGCAGGGCGAGCACGGTCATGTCCCGCGCCACGGTGCCGTCCGGAAACAGCATCAGCCCGACGACCGCGAGGGGCACGACGAAGAGGTTGATGAGCACGAGGTAGAGCGGGAAGGTCCAGGCCGCCCGCCCCACATCGGCCACCGCCCGGTTCTCGACCACCGCCATGTGGAACTGGCGCGGCAACAGCAGGACCGCGCAGGCCGAGAGCAGGGTCTGGATCAGCAGGGTGCCGGTGCCGGAGGTGTCCGCGGCGAGGGAGGCGGCGCCGCTCGCCATCGCCTCGGGCGTCACCACCGGCGCGTCGCGCAGGATCCAGCCGATCACGAAGCCGCCGACCACCAGGAAGGCCAGGAGCTTGACCAGCGATTCGAGGGCGATGGCCAGGGTGAGGCCGTCCTGGTGCTCGGTCGCGTCGGCGTGCCGCGTCCCGAAGGCCACCGCGAAGCCCGCGAGGACCAGGGCGGTGAACAGGCCGAGATCGCCCATCAGGTTCTGGATGCCGGCGCCGGCCCCATCGGTCGCGTGCAGGAAGACCTGGAGCGAGGCGGCCACCGCGCGCAACTGGAGGGCGATGTAGGGGATCGCCCCGACGATGGCGATGAGGCAGACGAGGGCGGCGATGCGCTCGCTCTTGCCGTAGCGCGCGGCCACGAAGTCGGCGATGGAGGTGGAGTTCTGGGCCTTGGCGATGCGCACCACCCGGGCGACCATCCGGTGCCCGAGGCCGATCACGAGAACCGGGCCGACATAGATCGTCAGGAAGTCGAGGCCCGAGCGGCTCGCGAGGCCCACCGAGCCGAAGAAGGTCCACGACGTGCAGTAGACCGCGAGCGAGAGCGCGTAGATGGTCGGCCGCACGCGCTCGTCGCGCATCAGGCGGCGGCCCGAGACGTCGCCCCAATGGGCCACGGCGAACAGGGCGCAGATGTAGATGAGCGCCGTCAGCACCACTGCCCATCCGCCGATCATCGCCGCTGTCCGTGTCTCGTCGTCGGGCCCGAGGGCCGGGGCCACGTGATCGGCCAAGTGATGGGTCACGTGACCGCGTGATGGGCCAAATGACCGAGCGCCTGTCATAGACCCGGCCGGCCGCCGAGACGAGAGAGGCGTCGACGGCCGCTCAGCGCTCGGTCAGCTTCAGCTCGATGCGGCGGTTGCGGGCATAGGCTTCCTCGCCGGTGCCGCTGTCGAGGGGCTGGAACTCGCCGAAGGCGCCGGCGAGCAGGCGCTGGGGCGGGATGCCGCGGCCCGCGAGGTACTGCACCACCGCGATGGCGCGGGCCGCCGAGAGCGCCCAGTTCGACGGAAAGGCCGAGGAGCTGATCGGCCGCGCATCCGTGTGGCCGTCGACCCGCAGCACCCAGGGAATGTCCGAGGGGATCTGGCGGTTGAGTTCCACGATGGCCGCAGCGATGCGGTCGAGCTCCGGGCCGGCCTCCGGGCGCAGGGTGGCTTGGCCGGCGGCGAACAGCACCTCGGATTGCAGCACGAAGCGGTCGCCGACGACGCGGATATCCGTGCGGTTGCCGAGGATCTGCCGCAGGCGTCCGAAGAAGTCCGAGCGGTAGCGGGCGAGTTCCTGCACCCGCTGGGCCAGGGCCACGTTGAGACGGCTGCCGAGATCGGCGATGCGCGCCTGGCTCTCGCGGTCGCGGGTCTCGGAGGCGGCGAGGGCCTCCTCCAGCGCCGCCAGCTGCTGGCGCATGGCCGAGATCTGCTGGCTCAGCAGCTCGACCTGCGACAGGGCGCGGGCGGTGGCGCCCTTCTCGGCCTCGAGCTGGCGCCCGAGTTCCGTCGCCTTGCCCTGCGCGCCCTGGTCGCTCGACAGGGTCTCCTGCAGGCGCCGCCGGTCCGACTCGGATTCCTGGAGATTCGAGCGCAGGGCGGCCGCCGTCTCCTCCAGGACGCGGCGGCCGTTGCGCTCGAGGGCCAGGAGATCGGTCAGCTCCGCGATCTGCTTGTTGAGGCGGTCGAGCACCGTGTCGCGGCCGGTGATCTCCTGCGAGAGGAAGAACTGGCCGGTGACGAAGATCGTCAGCAGGAAGACGACCGAGAGCAGCAGCGTGGTGAGCGCGTCGACGTAGCCCGGCCAGACGTTGAGGGAGCGCTCGCGGCGCAGGACGCGGCCGGCCATCAGCGGGCGTCCCGGCGCGCGACGATCTCGCGCGGGCGCATCAGCCCACCCGCTCGCGGCTCAGGCGCTCCAGCACCTGCTTCAGCTCGCGCTCGCGGCTCGCCTGCGCCTCGACCCAGTCGCGGATCATCTGCTGCTCGGCCCGCATGTGCTGCACGAGGCCCTGGATGCCCTCGGCGAGGTTCGCCATGGCCTGGGTGCTGGAGCGGCTGTTGCCGGTGCTGTCGCCGACGAGGGTGGAAAGCCGCGTGACCGCCTCGGCGAGGTCGCGCAGCGAGGCGTCCGAGGTCCGCGCCGGCAGGACCACGCCCGCCGCCGCCTCGGGCCCGGCGCGGCTCGCGAACCAATCCTCCAGCTGGTTGATGAAGCGGTTATGCGCCTGTCCCGCCTGAAGGTCGAGGAAGCCGATGGTGAGCGAGCCCGCGAGGCCGAACAGGGAGGCCGAGAAGGCGAGGCCGATGCCGGAGAGCGGCACGGCGAGCCCGCTCTTCAGCTCGTCGAACATCACCGCCGCGTCGCCGCCGCCCGCCCGCATCGAGCGGATGACGCCGCCCACGGCCGAGAGCGTGTCGATGAGGCCCCAGAAGGTGCCGAGGAGGCCGAGCAGGATCAGGATCCCGGCGATGTAGCGCAGGGCCTCGCGGCCCTCGTCGAGGCGGGAGGCGACGGTGTCGAGGAGCGGGCGGAAGCCCGACGGCGCGACCGGCTCCCCCGCGCTCACCGTGCGCACCAGCGGCGCGAGGGCGGCGACCACGCGCGGCTCGCCCGCGCCCTGCTCCCCCGCCGCCGTGCGGTTGACGAAGCGGACCTCGCGGAAGAGGCGCTGCACCTGGCCGAAGGCGAGCAGGATCGCGATGAACAGGACGCCGAGGATCAGGCCGTTGAGGCCCGGATTCGCCATGAAGGCGGGAACGATCTGCCGGTAGAGCACGAAGGCCAGGAAACCGACCAGGATCAGGAACACCACCATGCGGACGAGGTAGATCCGGGGCGATGTCAGGGGAGGGGACGCAGCACTCGCCGCCATCGCGTGGTTCGTCTCGCTCTGTCAGGGTCGCGGCGCCGGCCGCCGCGCGCGTGGTGCTCCCGCCCGGACCGATCCCGGCGCAGCCGGCGGCACTGTGCCGGCTGGGCGCCCGCGGATCAAGCCGCGGCGGCGGCAGTCAAAACACGCATGACGGTTTCGGGGAGCGGGCTCAGTCCCAGTGGCGGGGCCAGGTCTCTTCGAGATGGGGGCCGAGGCGCACGGCGGAGACGCGGCGGGCGAGGCCGGTGGCGTCGTCGGTCTCGACGGCGATCCCGCACAAGGTGCCCTCGCCGCTGGCCGCTTCGAGGCGCGCGCCGGGGGTCTTCTGCAAGAAGCGGCGCACCGGCTCGTCCTTCTGCATGCCGAGCACCGAATCGAAGTCGCCGCACATGCCCGCATCGGACTGGTAGGCGGTGCCGCCCGGCAGGATGCGGTGATCCGCCGTGGGCACGTGGGTGTGGGTGCCGACGACCAGGGTCGCCCGCCCGTCGAGGAAGTAGCCGAAGGCCTCCTTCTCGCTCGTCGCCTCCGCGTGGACGTCGACGATGACCGCGTCGGCGGCGAGCCCGAGCGGGCAGGCCGAGACCTCCCGGTCGGCGGCCGTGAAGGGATCGTCCAGGGGGTCGAGGAAGATCCGGCCCATCACGTTGACCACCAGCACCCGGGCGCCGGAGCGCGTCTCGACCACGGTGGCGCCGCGGCCCGGCGTGCCCGGCGGGTAGTTGGCGGGGCGCACGAGGCGCGGCTGGCGCTCGATGAAGACCAGCGCCTCGCGCTGATCGAAGGAGTGGTTGCCGAGGGTGACCGCGTCGGCGCCCGCGTCGAGCAGCTCGTCGCAGATCGTCTCGGTGATGCCGAACCCGCCCGCCGCGTTCTCGCCGTTGATCACCACGCAGTCGAGCCGCCAGCGCTCGCGCAGGCCCGGCAGGCGGTCCGCGACCGCGTTGCGGCCCGGCCGCCCGACCACGTCACCGAGGAAGAGCAGGCGCATGAGGATCAGGCTCCGGTGGGCTCGATCACGGCCGTCTCGGTGACGACGCGGTCGAGGCGGCGGTCGTGGGGGCTGTCGGGCACGGCGGCGATCTCCTGGACCGCGAAGGCCACGCCCACGGCGAGGATCGGTCCGTCCTGCGACAGGCTCGCGAGCGCCCGGTCGTAATAGCCCTTGCCGTAGCCGATGCGGTGGCCGCGCCGGTCGAAGGCGGCGAGCGGGACGAGGAGGGCGCGGGGGCGGACCACGGGCGCGTCCGGACCCGGCTCGCTGAGGCCGAAGCCGCCCGCCCGCAGGGCCTCGGCATCGGTCACCTGCCTGAAGACGAGTCCTGCGGGCGTCACCTGCGGCAGCGCCACCGCCTGGCCCCGCTCCCGCAGGGCCGCGATCAGCGGGCGCACGTCGACCTCGCTGCGGATCGGCCAGTAGGCGCTCACGAGCACGGCGCGGGCGAGGTCGGGCAGGGCGAGCACCGAGGCCGCGATGCGGCGCGAAGCTTCGGCCCGGATGTCGGGGGCGAGTTCATCCCGCCGCGACAGGGCCTCTCTCCGGAGGAGGGCCTTGTCGGGGGAAGCGACGGACGTGTCGGACATGGAGAAGCGCGGAGCCACGAAAGCCGTTGGAGAATCGATCCCGGGAAACCTACAGCGTAGGTGGGCGCCGTGTGCCCCGGTCCACGGACCAGGGCGGGGACAGCTCCCGAGGGAGTCGATAAGGCCCCGGGGATATGTGTCTCCTGACGCACCCCGCAGCCCCGCCTCCCTCATGTAGCGTCGGTCGGGGCCCGGCGCCAGAGGCCTCGTGCGAGGCTCTGCCTCGTGCGAGACGACGCCGCGTGCGGGCTTCAGGCCAGCCCGGCGAGCGTGCGCCGCGCCCGCTCGGTGATCGCCGCGAAGCGGCCCTCGCGGATCTCGGCCTCGGGCGCGAGCCAGGAGCCGCCCACCGCCACCACGTTCGGCAGCGCCAGCCACGCCTTGGCATCGGCCTCGCCGATGCCCCCGGTCGGGCAGAAGCGGGCCTGCGGGAAGGGCCCCGCGAGGGCCTTCAGCGCCGCCTGCCCGCCCGCCGGCACGGCGGGAAAGAACTTGGCGATGCGAAAGCCCGCGGCGAGCACCTGCATCAGCTCGGAGGGGGTCGCGATGCCGGGCATGAAGGCCATGTCGCTATCCGCCGCGGCGCGCAGCAGCTCCGGGGTGGCGCCCGGGCTGAGCGCGAAGCGCGCGCCGAGGTCGTGGGCGGCCTGGAGATCCTCCGGCGTCAGCACCGTGCCGATCCCGACCACCGCCTCCGGCACCTCCGCGATGATAGCCCGGGCGGCGTCGCGGGCCACGGGCGTGCGCAGGGTGATCTCGAGGGTGCGGATGCCGCCCGCGACGAGGGCGCGGGCGAGCGGCACCGCATGCGCCAGCTCCGGCACGGTGATGACCGGGATCACGGGCGCCTCGGCGAGGAGCGCGTCGAGGCGGGCGAGGCGGGATTCGGCGGGGCTCGTCATTCGCTGTCTCCGGTGGCCCCGAAGGGCAGGGCTGGCATGGCGGCGGCGGGGATCACGGCGCCGCGATGACCGATCACCGCGCCCGCGAGCCGGTGGCCGCAGACCGCAGCCTCGCGGGGCGGCAGGCCGGCGAGGCGCGCCGCCAGATAGCCCGCCGCGAAGCTGTCGCCCGCCGCCGTGGTGTCGACGATGGGCTCGACCGGCTCGGCGGGCACGGTCTCCTCGTGATCCCCGTGCAGCAGGCGCGCGACCGGCGTGCGGGCGCTGCTCTCCTTGAGGATGATCTCGGCGCGCCCGCGATGGCGCAGCACCTCGTCCGTGCCGGTCTCGCCGTAGAGCCAGTCGAGATCCTCCTCGGAGGCGAAGATCAGGTCCGCGGCGGCCATCGCCTCGCGGAAGACCGCCCGGGCCAGCGCCCGGTCGGGCCAGCCGCGCGGCCGGTAGTTGGTGTCGAAGGCGGCGCGGCCGCCGCGGGCGCGCAAGGCGGCCAGGGTCTCGGCGAGGGCCGCCCGCCCGGCCTCTCCGTAGAGCGAGAGGCTGATGCCGGAGAAGTAGACGACGTCGTAGGTCTCGAGGGCGGCCCGGGTGGCGCCGGCCTGCGGCTCGGTGAAGAGATCGCGCGCCGCGGCGCTGTCGCGCCAGTAGTGGAAGCTGCGCTCGCCGGCCCCGTCGGTGCGGATGATGTAGAGCCCCGGCATGCGGCCGGGCAGGCGGCGCACGCGCTCCAGACCGATGCCCTCACGCGCCCAGGCCTGGGCCATCTCCTCGCTCCAGGGATCGTCGCCGAGGGCGGTGACGTAATCCACCGCGACACCGAGACGCGCGAGATAGAGGGCAGTGTTGAGGGTGTCACCGCCGAAGCCGCGCGCCAGCGCCCCGTCCGGACGCTCGGCCAGCTCCACCATGCACTCTCCGACGCAGGCCACCCTCATCCGGTCGTCTCCCCCTGTGAGACCGTCAGGCCTAAGCGGCGGCGCGACGTTGTCAACGCCGCGGCCGGCGCCATCCGCCCCGACATTCGCCGGACCCGGACCTAAGCCCCCTTGCAGTGAGCCGGCAAAAGGAGTGTAAGTGCCCCGGGTGATCCTACGTCAAGCGGCGGGAATTCGAGGTCATGCCTACCTACCGTCTCCAGGTCGCCACGCGGGATCGGCACGGCACGGTCGGCCGCGCGCTGCAGGACGTGCGGATCGAGGCCGCCGGGGTGCGGCAGGCTTCGGCGCGCGCCCTCGGCCGGGCCGACGAGCTCTTCTCGGACGACGCCACGCTGGTGTGGCTCACGGACGAGGCGGGCGAGCTCGTGTGGACGCTGCCGATCGAGGAGGCCGAGCGGGCGGAGGCCTGAGCCGCCCGGCCATCCTCGCGCCGCAATGGGAGGGCGATAGCGGTTCGGTGAGCGCCGGTCGGCGCGCCGGACCCCTGCGATGAGACCGCTGATCCTCGCCCTGTGCCTGTCGATCCTCGCCGCGCCGGCCTTGGCCGATTGGCGCTACTGCCTCGCCCGGGGCCCGCATCGCACGGTCTACGTGTCGGCGCCGTTCTCGTCCCTGGAGACGCTGGACCGCCTCGGCACGGCCTTCGCCCAGGAACTCGACCGGGAGAGGCACGCCCACGATCCGGTGCAATGCCCCCGCGCCGAGGAGGCGGCGTCCCTGCGGGCCATGCGGCACTCCGCGCTTCGCTTCAACCGCGAGGAGGGCGAGACCATCGTGGAACTCGACTGGCTGCCCGAGCGTGATGCCCGCACCGCCGGGACCCGGCCCTGAGCGGAGCTGCCGGCGGAAGCCCGGCGCAACCATGTCTTAGGCTGCCGCGTGTTTATGGTCGTGCTTCGGCACGATGCTATGGAGGCGCCGCCGCGTCACGCCGGGGAATCCGGCCCTGTGCGAGGCGGACCGAACCGAGACGAGGAGACGGTGTTGCGCAAGTACTTCGGAACCGACGGAATCCGGGGGCGCGCGAACGGCGTCATCACCCCGGAACTCGCCCTCAAGGTCGGGCAGGCGGCGGGCCTGCTGTTCCAGCGCGGCGACCACCGGCACCGGGTGGTGATCGGCAAGGACACCCGGCTCTCGGGCTACATGATCGAGACCGCGCTCGTCGCCGGCTTCACCTCGGTGGGCATGGACGTGCTGCTGCTCGGCCCGATGCCGACACCGGCCGTCGCGATGCTGACGCGCTCCATGCGCGCCGATCTCGGCGTGATGATCTCGGCCTCGCACAACCCCTACGAGGATAACGGCATCAAGCTGTTCGGGCCGGACGGCTTCAAGCTCAACGACGAGGTCGAGCACGAGATCGAGCGCCTGCTCGATTCCGACCTGCAGAAGCGCCTGTCGGGCTCGGCCGATCTCGGGCGCGCGAAGCGGATCGAGAGCGTGCATGCCCGCTACATCGAGTTCGCCAAGCGCACGCTCCCGCGCAACATCACCCTCGACGGCCTGCGCGTGGTGGTGGACTGCGCCAACGGCGCCGCCTACCGGGTGGCGCCCGAGACCTTGTGGGAACTCGGGGCCGAGGTCATCGCCATCGGCACGGAGCCGGACGGCTTCAACATCAACCGCGACGTCGGCTCCACCGCCCCCGACGCCCTGGTGCACAAGGTGCGCGAGCTGCGCGCCGATATCGGCATCGCCCTCGACGGCGACGCCGACCGGGTGCTCGTCGTGGACGAGAAGGGCCAGCGGGTGGACGGCGACCAGCTCATGGCGGTGGTCGCCCGGTCCTGGCGGGACGACGAGCGGCTGACGCAGCCGGGCATCGTCGCCACGATCATGTCCAATCTCGGCCTCGAACGCTATCTCGGCGGCCTCGGCCTCAGCCTCGTGCGCACGGCGGTGGGCGACCGCTACGTCCTCGAGCACATGCGCGAGCACGGCTACAACCTCGGCGGCGAGCAATCCGGCCACATCATCATGTCCGACTACGCCACCACCGGCGACGGGCTGGTGGCGGCGTTGCAGCTCCTCACCGTGGTGCAGCGCCAGCAGCGCCCGGTGAGCGAGGTCTGCCACTGCTTCGACCCGCTGCCGCAGGTGCTGAAGAACGTGCGCTACGGCGCCGGGGAGCCGCTGCGGCAGGATTCCGTCGTCACCGCCATCGAGGGCGCCCGCCTGCGGCTCGGCAATGCCGGCCGCCTGGTGATCCGCCCCTCCGGCACCGAGCCGGTGATCCGCGTGATGGCGGAGGGGGACAACCGCGAACTCGTGGTCGAGGTCGTCGACGAGGTCGTGGAAGCCCTGCGTCGCGCGGCCGCCTGATCGGCCCGTGTCTTTCCCCGCACATGACTCGGTCTTGTTTATCGTCAGGTAGGGATAAGGTTTAACGTTAAGCGGGGGTTTACCTCTTGCGTTGAAACTCATGACGTTATCCAGGGCAGGCCGCTGCGCCGACATGCGGCCCGGCCCTTCAATCAAGGATTCGTCATGGGCCGCTCCAAGCCACTCGCGCTGGCGCGCATCGTCACGGTCGCCGCGGCGGTGGGTGCGCCGGGCCTCGTCCGCGCGGCCGACCTGCTCCCACCGCCTCCGCCACCGCTGCCCCCGCCGCCGGTGGAGATGGGGGGAGGCTGGTATCTGCGCGGTGATGTCGGCGCGAGCATCTACACCGAGCCGCATCTCTCGACGGTGCCTCAGCCGGACCCGGTTCACTATTACGGCAGCGAGATCGGCGGCGGCGGCTTCGCGGGAATCGGCGTCGGCTATCAGGTCAATCCCTGGCTGCGCGGCGACGTCACCGGCGAGTACCGGTTCTCGGCCGGGATGCGGGCCAACGACCGCATCAACGCGCCGCCCTACACCGTGCAGGGCCCGGACGGGCTGCGCGGCGTGTTCTCCGACCAGACGGACGAGACGACGAACGGCCACCTCTCCTCCGCCGTCGTGCTGGCGAACGTCTACGCCGATCTCGGCACGTGGTACGGCGTGACCCCGTTCGTCGGCGGCGGCGTCGGCGTCGCCTTCAACCACCTGTCGGGCTTCTCCGACAACAGCGTCAACCTGATCAAGTACAACCTGATCGATGCGAACGGGAACGTCGGCAGCGACGTCTACTCGCAGGGCGGCTCGAGCGGCGGCGTCTACAAGTCCAAGACGACGACGAGCTTCGCCTGGGCCCTGCACGCGGGTCTCTCCTACGCGGTCACGCCCGGCCTGAAGCTCGAACTGGCCTACCGCTATCTCAATCTCGGCGAGGCGCGCACCGGCGTGCTGAACTGCTTCTGCGGCCAGAGCTACGCACCGATCAAGGTCAAGGACATCGAGTCCCACGACATCAAGCTCGGCATGCGCTGGCTGTTCGGCGTGCCCCTGGTCGCGCCGATGCCGCCGATCGCCGCCTACGAGCCGCCCCCGGGTCCGATCGTCCGCAAGTACTGACGCGCCGATCCGAGCAGGATCGCCCGATGCAGTCCCGCTTGGGCATCCGTTCCCCGCGCGACAGCGCATCATCATCACCGCAGGCAACATGGGCGGCGCCACCCACCGGGCGCACCGCCGGAGAGAGCATCATGGAAGGATCGCGTCACTGCTGGGCGGCCGCGGCGCTCGGTGCCGTCCTGGTCGCCGCCTCGCCGGCAGGGGCCGCCGACCTGCTGCCGCCCGCCCCGCCGCTGCCGGCGCCGGCACCGGCCGTGGAGATCGGCACGGGCTGGTACTTGCGCGGCGACTACACGGCGAGCGATTTCCGCCGGCCGGGCGACGACACGCTCCCGGGCACGCCCGGGGCCAAGCTGGTCGACCTGCGCCTGAGTTCCACGGACGGCTACGGCGGCGGCATCGGCTACCGGTTCAACAGCTTCCTGCGGGCCGACTTCACCATCGACGCCCGCACCGCCAGCCGCTTCCACGATTACAGCTCCCGCACCAATTTCGTGGAGGGCTACAACGAGGAGGCGGGCAAGCTCGACGTCCTCACCGGTCTGTTCAACGTCTATGCCGATCTCGGCACGTGGTGGGGCTTCACGCCCTATGTCGGCGCGGGCATCGGCTTCGCGGAGAAGCGCTTCCACAACGCCTGGACGCGGACCACCTGCACCACCGTCACCTGCGGCGACACCCAGCCGATCTACGCGATCGGTCCGCAGACGACCGATGCGCGGGCGAACCACAGCGTCACCACCTTCGCCTGGGCCGCCATGGCGGGCCTGTCCTACGAGGTCGCCTACGGCGTCAGCATCGACGCGAGCTACCGCTACCTCGATATCGGCAAGGCGCGGACCGGCTTCGACGCCTACGGCTACAACACCCGCCTGAAGGACGTCACCGCCAACGAGTTCCGGATCGGCCTGCGCTGGGCCTTCGGCGGCCTGCCCTTCGCGGGAGCCGGCGGGCTGCCCGCCGTCTACTGAACCCGCTCCGGCGCGGCGCGCGCCGACCCCACGAGAGGCCCGGAGCGGCAGGACCGCTCCGGGCCTCCCTCGTTTTGCACCATTCCTCTCCGTCCTCCGCAAGACAATCTTAAGGTTACCTAGCGATTATGAGACGTGACAATTGACCATTGACGCCGACGCCTCGTCGGGGGATCGCTCTCATGCGTATCGTGACCTCAGGACTTCTCGCCGCTCTGTGCCTGGGCGGGCTCGATCCGGCGCTGGCGGCCGATCTCGACTTCGGAACCCTGCGCGGCAGCAGCTTCGATGCGCCGGCTCCCGTGGGGAACTGGGACGGCGTCTATGTCGGCGGACATGGCGGCTGGTCGAGCGCCAGCTTCGGGTTCGGCAACGTCTTCCAAACGCCGGTCGCGAACTACTTCCGGCGATCCACCTATGAATCGAATTTCGGCGCCTCGTCGCTTCTGTATCCCCAAAGCGCGCGGCGCGACGGCACCTCGTTCGGCGCCTATCTCGGCATCAACTTCCAGTTCGACGAGATCGTCGCCGGCGCCGAACTCGACTACACCCATCTCGGCGTCCAGGGGACGACCATCGACGCGATCGGCCGCCAGAATCTCACGAACGGATACTGGCAAGCGCTCGACCTGATCGGGGAGGCGAAGACCAAGATCGAGGACTACGCCACGCTCAGGGCCCGGTTCGGCTACGACGTCGGAAACGTCATGCCCTACGTCACCGCCGGCCTCGCCATCGGCCGTGCCCGGATCACCGACACGGTCGCGGTCGAAGCGAACGGCTACGATCAGGCCACCTACAACAGCAACAAGGCCTCGGGCGCCAACGCCCCGGTCATGCACGACGGCTACGCCTCGTTCAATCAGGCCGATGTCACCCAGAGCGTACCGGCCGGCCCGACCGTGATCACGAAATCCCGTGAGAAGATCGTCGGCGGCATCGCGGCCGGGGCGGGTCTGGAATTCGCGCTCACCAGCAGCATCCTGCTGCGGGCCGAGTACCAGTACGTGCAGTTCAATGATTTCGACGGGCACAAGGCCAACATCAACACCGTACGCGGCGGCGCGGCGCTCAAGTTCTGAGGCGCTTGCGGCAGGCCCCGAACCGGCCCAGTGTCGCGCGCCGCCGCCCGGCGGCGCGATGCGGAGCCGAGGATGCAGCGTCTCTCCGGGAAGGTCGCCCTGATCAGCGGCGGCGCGCGCGGAATCGGCCTCGCGACCGCCCGGCGCTTCGCGGAGGAGGGGGCCGCCGCAGTCATCCTCGCCGACATCGACGCGGAGGCCGGCGCCCGGGCCGCGGCCACGCATCCGGCCTTCCATTTCACCGCCCTCGACGTGACCCGCGACGCGGCGTGGCAATCGGCGGTGGACGAGGCGGTGCAGCGCTTCGGGGGCCTCGACGTGCTGGTCAACAGCGCCGGCATCGCGGTCGTGGCGACGATCGAGTCGGTCACCCTCGAGCAATGGCGCCGGGTGCAGGACATCAACGTCGACGGCACCTTCCTCGGCTGTCGCCACGCCGTGCGGGCGATGAAGCCGCCGCAGGGACGCGGCGGGGCGATCATCAACCTCTCCTCCGTCTCCGGGATCGTCGGTGGCCACAATCTCGCGGCCTACAATGCCTCGAAGGGGGCCGTGCGGCTGCTGACGAAATCCGTGGCGCTGCATTGCGCCCGCCAGGGCTACGGGATCCGCTGCAACTCGATCCATCCGGGCTTCACCGAGACGGACATGCTCTACGATCTGGCCGCCGGCGGGCGCGACCCCGAGGCGCTGCGGGAGCGGCTGCGGGCCTCGGTGCCCCTCGGCCGCAACGCGCAGGCCGACGAGATCGCCGCCATGGCCGCCTATCTGGCGGCGGACGAATCGCGCTTCGTCACCGGGTCCGAATTCGTCATCGACGGCGGCGTCACCGCGCAATAGGGCGGAAACCATGCGGACGGATCGGGCGCGGCCCTTAACGGGCGAGTCGCTCCGGACCGCGATCCTCCCGGGACCCCGTGGAGATCCCGCCCATGCGCCGCTCCGTCCTGTCCGCCGGTCTCCTGCTCGGCCTCGCCGTGGCGACGCCGGCCGCGGCCGATGGCCTCCCCGCGGAACGGCCCGCCCGCACGGACGCGCGCGCGCGCCGCGAGGTCACGTCCATTCCGCGCGAGGCGCGGGCGGCGCGGCATCGTCAGCCGCGCCTCGCCGCGCCGGTCGCCAACGGGGAGCCTGTGGGTGAACCCTACCTCGCCTGGATGCCACGCAACGAGCGCCTGCCGATCTACAACGAGCCGCCGCCCGTCTTCCCGGAGCCCTGAGGCTCAGGTCTCCAGCTCGCTGTCCCAGTACAGGTAATCGATCCAGGTGTGGTGGTACTGCCGGTGGTCGAATTCGGGCTGGCGGCGGTGCAGCTCGTGGCGGCTCGGCCGGCGCGGCAGGTTGCGGAGGGGCATCTCCGCCTCCTCGGGCGTGCGGTTGGCCTTGCGCAGGTTGCAGGGGCTGCACGCCGCGACCACGTTCTCCCAGCTCGATTGACCACCGCGCGAGCGCGGCACCACGTGGTCGAAGGTCAGGCCGCCGGCGGGGAGCCGCAGCCCGCAATACTGGCAGCTGAACGTGTCGCGCAGGTAGATGTTGTAGCGCGTGAAGGCGGGGCTTCGCGCCATCGCCACGTAGCTCTTCAGCGCGACGACGCTCGGCACCTTGAGCGCGCGGCTCGGGGAGCGGGCCTCGACGTCGTAGCTCGCCACCAATGTGACGCGGTCGAGGAACAGGGCGGTGAAGGCGTCCTTCCAGGACCACAGAGAGAGCGGATTGTACGAGAGCGGCCGATAATCCGCGTTCAGCACGAGGGTTTGCAGATCCAGCATCATCCTGCCCTGGCAACGGTCCGGCTGCGGCGAGGGCGCCCGGCGGGGGACCGGGGCTCGCGACGCGGGCGGAGGCAGGGGATGGGATGCATCGCCTACCTCACGCTCTGTCCGGGGGGAGTGAGGGGACACGGCGGAAGGCCGGCATGGCCGCCGGTCGGGCGGGTGCCGCGGATCGAGTGCGCCCGGGGCTGTACCGGGCATCTGTGCTGCCGGACCGAGATGATCGACGCCATCTGTTCGCAGCAGACCGGAGGGGCCGAGTCCATTGTTCCGTCATTCTAGTAGCAGGATGACACGGTTGTGAAGGTTTCGGGCTCCGCCTGCGGTGTCGCGCCCACAGCCGCATCCGGGGCCGGCCGCGGGCGCACGGGCGATCTTTCGCCCCATTGCTCGGCGATGGGGGATCCGCCCTCCACCCGAGGCGGCCCCTGCGTTACTTGTGCGGGGCAAGCCGGAGCCGCGAGGGCTTCGATCCCCGTGAGGACGTGCCCGGACCGCCGGGTCCGCAGGACGAGAAGGACCGCCATGACATCGTTGCGCCGATGGATCGCCGCCCTGATGACCGCCGCCGTCCTGGTGCCGGGCCTCGCGGCCGCGCAGGGCCCCGCGGCGAAGCCGGATGCCAAGGCCCCCACCGCGCAGGCGGCTCCCGCCGCTCCGGCGACTCAGGCGGCCCCGCCGGCTCCTGCGCCCGCCGCTCCTGCCCCCAAGCCGCAGCCGACCCCGATCTCCGAGCAGATCAAGCAGATTCGCGCCCAGCTCGATCAGGAGAAGGCGGATCTCGACCAGCGCGAGCAAGCGCTCACCCATCAGAACCTCAACAAGGACGATCTCGCACTCCTGCGCGACGGCATCGATCCCGTGGCCGAGCGGCTGCGCCACGTCATCGACAGCCTGGGCCCGCGCCTCGAAGCCGCCAAGGAGCGCCTGAACCAGCTCGGGCCGAAGCCCAAGGAGGGCGCCGAGGCCCCCGACGTCGCCCAGGAGCGCGCGCAGCGCGAGGGCGGCGTCGCCGAGATCGACGAGACCATGCGGCTCGCCCGCTCGCTCCTCGTGCAGAGCGAGCAGATCACCGACCAGATCAGCAATCGCCGCCGCACCGCCTTCACCCGCGCCCTGTTCGAGCGCACGGACGGGCTGCTCAGCCCGAACCTCTACGCGCGGGCGGCTTCGAGCCTGCCGCGCGACGTCAAGGCGGCCGAGACGGCCCTCGACGACATCGTCCGGCAGGTGCAGCGCAGCGGCACGCCCCTGCGCCTGCTGGTGGTCGCGCTCGCCATCGGCGTCTCGGTGGCGCTCTACATCGCCCGCCGGCACATCGCGCCGCGGCTCGGGCGACGCGATGCCGCCAACGAGAAGACCAAGGCGCCGAGCCGCCGCGCCAAGGTGCTGGCCGCCTGGCGCGTCGTGCTGTCGGGCGCCGTGCCGGCCCTGGCCGGCAGCTTCCTGGTGAGCTTCGCCATCGAGGCGACCGACCTGATGCCGGACCGCTACTCCACCGTCGCGCACGGGGTGCTGATGGCGCTCGCCTTCGTGGCCGTGGTCGAGGCGGTGACGGACGCGCTCCTCTCGCCCGGCAAGCCCGACTGGCGGCTCGTCGCCATGGAGGACGCGACGGCCGAGCGCCTGACCCGCCTCGTGGTCGGCATCGCCTTCGTCATCGCCATCGGGCGCACCATCGAGGAGTTCAACGAGGCGATCTCGGTCGGCCTGCCGATCAGCATCGTCACCCGCGGCATCTTCGCGGCGGTGGTGGCCGTGGTGATGGCCGAGGGCCTGCGCCGCTTCGCGGCCCGCGCGGAGACCGAGGAGGCCTGCTTCGGCCCCTACGTGGCGGCGGAATCGAGCACCGGCATCGGCGGCCCCCTGCGCATCGTCGGCTGGGTCGTCACCGCTGCGGTCGCGCTCTGCGCCCTGTCCGGCTACATCGCGCTCTCGTCCTTCCTCATCGACCAGCTGGTCTGGACGGCCATCGCGGCGGCTTTGCTCTACCTCGCCATCACCAGCGCGGACGCCTTCATCACCGGCACGCTGCAGGACGATTCGCGGATCGCCACCGCCCTCCAGGCCAATACCGGCCTGCGCAAGAAGTCCCTCAACCAGATCGCCGTCCTGATGGGTGGTCTCGTGCGCGTGGTCCTCGGTGTCGTGGCGGCGGTGCTGCTGCTGGCGACCTGGGGCGTCGATTCGACCGACATCTACACCTCGGTGCGGGCGGCCTTCTTCGGCTTCAAGGTCGGCGACGTCACGATCTCGCTCTCGACCATCGTCATCGCGGTCGGGCTGTTCCTGCTCGGCCTGACCGTCTCGCGCGTGGTCAAGCGCTGGCTGGAGAACACCTATCTGCCGGCCACCGACCTCGAGGCGGGCCTGCGCAACTCGATCGCGACGGTCACGGGCTATGTCGGCTTCCTGGTCTCGCTCGCCATCGCCTTCTCGTATCTGGGCCTGAGCCTGGAGAAGATCACCATCGTGGCCGGTGCCCTCTCGGTCGGTATCGGTTTCGGCCTGCAATCGATCGTCAACAACTTCGTCTCGGGCCTGCTGCTGCTCTGGGAGCGGCCGATCCGCGTCGGCGACCTCGTGGTGATCGGCGACAACGAGGGCTACGTCCGGCGCATCAGCGTGCGCTCGACGGAGATCCAGACCTTCGACCGCTCGGCCGTGATCGTGCCGAACTCCAACCTGATCTCGGGCGTGGTGAAGAACCGGGTGCGCGGCGACCGCACCGGACGGGTGTCGATCACCGTGAACGTCCTGCGCAACCAGGATCCGGTGCGGGCCGCGGACCTCATCGCCGGCTGCGCCCGGGCGCATGCCGACGTGCTGAAGGAGCCGCCGCCCCGCGTGGTGTTCCGCAAGATCGGCGATCCGTTCCTCGAATTCGAGATGATCGCGATGATCACCGACGTCGCCTCGCAGCTGAAGGTGCAGAGCGACCTGAATTTCGCGGTGTTCAAGACCTTGTCGGAGGAGGGGCTCATCCCCAATCTCGGGCCAGGGGCGAGCATCGTCACCGTGCAGGGACTGGAACCGGTTCAGGACGCGTTGGGGCAGATCGCCCGGGCCGTGGTGCCCGGGATCGCATCCCCGACCGATCCGGCGGTTCCGAACCCGGGCGGCGGCGAGCGCCGCCGAATGCCCGAGTCCGTCCCGTGAGCCTGACGCACGCCGCCTCCCGGTCGATCACCCGATCGGTCACCCTTTTGGCCCTCGGCGCTGCCCTCGCGGGCTGCGCCGGCGGCGAGGCCGTGCGCCAGACGGGGCCGGCCGGCCCCTCGCTCTACTGGCCGATGACCGCGGCGGGGGCCCAGCTCGACCTCGCCACCGCGCGCGACATGATCGGGGCCTACCGGCGCAACAAGGGCCTGCCTCCGCTCGCCCTCGATCCGGGACTCCAGCGCCTCGCCGAGACGGAAAGCGCCGCCATGGCGGCCGCCGACCGGCCGAGCCAAGCCGACATCGTCAAGACGGTGGCGGCCCGGATGGGCTTTCCCGACCCCAAGGCCAATCTCTCGGCGGGCTACCACACCCTCGCGGAGGCCTTCTCCGGCTGGCGCGACAGCCCGGCCCACAACGCGGTGCTGCTCGCGCCCGACGCCACCCGCATGGGCATCGCCACCGCCTACGCGCCGGGCTCGAAGTACAAGGTCTACTGGACGCTCCTGGTCTCGAAGTAATCCGTCGCCGCAGGGCCTATTTGACCAGTTCGGCCGGCCGTCCCATCCGCGACCTCAATCTGAGGTCGCGGGCTGGAGAAGGCGTTTGGGGAGAGATCGCCGGGAGCCGTCGGCCGGTTCTCACGGCAGGGCCACGCCGGGCGGCAGGGGCGGGGCGTCGCGCAGGAGCGTGATCGTCACCCGGCGGTTGGCCGCGATGTAGGGATTGTCCGGGAAGAGCGGCTCGGTATCGGCCTTGCCGGAGACGATCGTGAAGCGCTCGTCCGGAATGCCGGCGCCCGCCAGCGTCTCGCGCACGCTGATCGCGCGGCCGGTTGAGAGTTCCCAGGGCGGGGCGGCCGGGCGGCGGCCGGGGCGGGTCGCCGAGGTGTAGCCCGCGATCGCGATCCTGTTCGACATGCCGCGGATCGTCGGGGCCAGCCGCTCAAGCACCTGCCGGGTGCGGTCGTTCGGGCGGGTCGAGCCGTCGGGGAACATCGAGCGGCCGTCCTGATCCACCAGCGAGACGTCGAGGCCGCGCTGGGTCTCGTGGATCAGCACGTTCTTCGAGAGTTCGGCGATGTCGGGCAGGTCCTGCAGGGCCTGCCGCAGGCTCGCCATGGCGAGGCCGAAGCCGTCGCGGTAGCCGTTCTGGGGCACGCCGTTGTCGAAGACCTCGTCGGGCGAGGGGGGCGTCGTGCGGTCCGAGGCCTTGTCGGGCGTGACGTCGCGCAGGTCGCGCAGCCGCGTGGCGCTCGGCAGCCCGTTCTTCTCGATGATGCCGTTGAACCGGCTCTCCCGGTTGTTGCCGAAGGCGTCGCGCATCGAGCCGGCAACCGCCTGGAGCTTCTTCTGGTCCTGGGTCGAGTAGGCGGCGATCATCACGAAGAAGCTCATGAGGAGCGCCATCAGGTCGGCGAAGGTCACGAACCAGCCGTGACCGCCATGGGCGCCGCCCCGCTTCTTCCTGGCCACTGGTGCGTCCTCGGGCTCGCCGGGCTCACGCCGCCTCGGCGGCGAGTTCCTCGCGGGTGTTGTGGGGCAGGTAGGCGATCAGCATCTCGCGCACGAGCGAGGCGCTCTTCGAGTCGCGGATCAGCAGGACGCCGTCGATGATGAGGGAGCGCGAGACGTCCTCCTCCTCCAGCTTGACGTGCAGCTTGTCGGCGATCGGCAGGGTGATCATGTTGGCGATGAGCGCCCCGTAGAGCGTGGCGAGCAGCGCCGTCGCCATGGCGGGGCCGAGCTTCGAGGGGTCCGACATGTTGGCGAACATCGTCACCATGCCGAGGATGGTGCCGATCATGCCCCAGGCCGGGGCGCAGTCGCCGAAGGCCCGGTACACCTTCGAGCCCTCCTCCAGATGCATCAGGAAGTTGTCGCGGTCGCGCTCCATCGTGTCGCGGATGAACTCGCGGTCGTAGCCGTCCGCGATGTAGCGCACCCCCTGGGCCAGGAAGGGGTCGGAGATCTCCATGTTCTCGACGGCCATCGGGCCGGACTTGCGCACCACCTCGGCGATCTTGGTGATCTCGTCGATGAGGTCGCGCGGCTTGATGGAGCGCATGCTGAAGGCGTAGCGCAGGCCCATCGGCACGCCGTGCACGATCACCGAGAAGGGGAAGCGCAGCATGGTGGCGGCCGTCGCCCCGCCGAAGATCACGATGACGGCGTGCTTGTCGAAATAGGCCGCGAAGTTCCCGCCATCGATGAGGATCAGCACGATGACGACGGCGACGCCGCCGAGCAGGCCGAGGCCGGTTGCGAGATCCATGACGCTGCGTACTTCCTGTCGCGGGACGAGTCCGGGTCATCCATCCCCAGCCTAGGGGGATCGTGCTCAACGAAGCGTAAAGGCCCTGCCCCCGCGCCCGTCCCGTCATGCGCCGTTCAGGCGAAATCCGTCATGAAGGGAGCATGGCGAAGGGCTTGAACGTCCGACGCCGCGGACGAGACGGGCGACGGATCCGGCACGATCACCGCGCCCAAGGGGTTTCGGAGATTCAGCACATGCGGCTGTTGCGGCTCTACGGGCGGGTCATGGCCCAGCTCGGACCCGATCTGCGGCTCGGCGCCGGGCTCACGCTCGCCAACATCGCGCTCGCGGCGGCGGCTTTCGCCGAGCCGGTGCTGTTCGGGCGCATCATCGACCGGGTGACCCATCTGCCGGCGCGGCCGGAAGGGGCGGCCTCCTACGGCGACCTCATGCTGCTCGTGGGCGCCTGGGTCGGCTTCGGCCTGTTCAGCATCGCGGCGAGCGTGCTGATCGCGCTCCACGCCGACCGCCTGACGCACCGGCGCCGGCTCGGCGCCATGGCGAACTACTTCGAGCACGTCCTCGACCTGCCGCTGGCCTTCCACGCGTCCAACCATTCGGGCCGGGTGCTCAAGGCGATGCTGGAGGGCTCGAACGGCATGGCGTGGCTGTGGCTCGGCTTCTTCCGCGACCACTGCGCCGCCCTGGTCTCGCTCGTCGTCCTGCTGCCGATGACCCTGTTCCTCAACTGGCAGCTCGGCGCGATCCTGCTGGTGCTGGTCGTCGCCTTCACCGCGCTCACCACCTTCGTGCTGCGCCGCACGGAGAGCCTGCAGGGCGAGGTGGAGCATTTCCATTCCGGCCTCGCCGCGCACGCCTCCGACGCCCTCGGCAACGTGGCGGTGATCCAGTCCTTCACCCGCGCCAAGGCCGAGAAGGAGGCGATGCAGGGCATCATCCGCAACCTGCTCGCGGCCCAGACGCCGGTCCTGTCGTGGTGGGCGCTCGCCTCGGTGGCGACCCGGGCCTCGGCGACCCTGACCATGACGGCGATCTTCGTCACCGGTCTCGCGCTGCACTTCCAGGGCCAGGCGAGCGTCGGCGACGTGGTGTCCTTCATGAGCCTCGCGACGCTCCTCGTCGGGCGCCTCGATCAGGTGGTGTCCTTCGTCAACGGGCTCTTCATGCAGGCGCCCAAGATGCAGGAATTCTTCGACATCCTCGACACGGTCCCGGCGGTGCGCGACCGGCCGAACGCCCGCCCGGTCGCCCGGATCGCCGGCGAGGTCGCCTTCGAGGACGTGACCTTCTCCTACGACGGCCGGCGGCCGGCGCTCGACGGGATCAGCTTCTCGGTCGCGCCGGGCGAAACGGTCGCCCTCGTCGGCACCACCGGCTCGGGCAAGTCGACCACCCTGAGCCTGCTCCACCGCGCCTTCGATCCGGAGACCGGGACGATCCGCATCGACGGCGACGACATCCGCGACCTCTCCGTCGCCTCGCTGCGGCACAATATCGGCGTGGTGTTCCAGGAGCCGATGCTGTTCGCCCGCTCGATCCGCGAGAACCTCCAGGTCGGCCGGCCCGACGCCACCGATGCCGAGATGCTCGACGCGCTGGAGCGGGCGCAGGCGATGGATTTCCTCGCCCGCCAGCCCGATGGACTCGACACGGTGATCGGCGAGCGCGGACGCTCCCTGTCGGGCGGCGAGCGGCAGCGGCTCTCGATCGCCCGGGCGCTCCTCAAGAACCCGCCGGTGCTGATCCTCGACGAGGCGACGAGCGCCCTCGATGCCGCCACCGAGCGCAAGCTCCAGGGCGCGCTGGACGCCGTGATGGAGGGCCGCACGACCTTCGTGATCGCCCACCGCCTCGCGACGATCCGCAACGCCGACCGCATCCTCGTCTTCGACCGGGGGCGCATCGTGGAGGCCGGGACCTTCGACGAGCTCGTCGCGGAAGGCGGGCGCTTCGCGGAGCTGGCGCGGGCCCAGTTCATGGCGGCCGAGGCTCCGGCGGAGACCTACGCCCTCGCGGCCTGACGCTCCCGCCACAATCGAGGCCGTCCCTGCCCGGGGCGGCCTCATTCGCCTCAACGATTAATCCCCCCTCATCCGCAATTAACGCGATCTTAAACGGCCAGGACAGTCCGGCATCGAGCCGTGACTGTGCCGTACATCGGAACGACCAAGCTTCGAATTGAGGCGGGCCGTCTCATCGTTTTGCCGGAAAGCGATGGGAAGACTGGCCTGCAACGGCGCCATGACGCTCGATCCGGGTTTCCCCGCCCGGCGACCGGCAGGCGCCCTCTCAACCGTTCGAGAAGCACCGATGACGGACGCGTCCCTCTTCCTGAACCTGGCCGGCTCGATGGCGGTCGTCGCCGCCGCGGGGCATGGGATCCGGTGGGCCCTCGACGCCTGGATCCGTCTCGCCCCCGCGGGAGCGCCGGACGAGACGGCCGGCGACTGATACGGTTTCCGGAAGATCACTTTCGGAAACCGTATCACGAGCCCGCGCGGCGCCTGAGCGAGGCCGGTTTCCGCATCGCGAAGCGATCATCCGGAAACCGTATGAGATCGCCGGACACGAGGGCGCGCCGCCTCAGTGAAGCCGGCCGCCGCTCTCCCCTTGCGGATCCAGCGCCTCCGGGAACGGGAACTCGAACACGATCTCGCCTGCCTCGTCGGTGACTTCCAGGATGGCCGAGAACAGGCGCGAGGTCGGTCCGCTCTCGCGCAGCAGCGCGCGGATCAGGTCGCGCGCCGCCGCCCAGGCCTCGTCCGCGTCCCGGAGGACGCGGCCATCCGGGTCGGGCACGAGATCCTCGCCCACGCGGGTCGCGAAGTAGTAGCGGGGCATAGCCCTTGTCTCCCTCGACGTTGTCTCCCTTGACGATCAGGGTTTCGCGCAGGCGGGATCCGCCGGGCGCGGCGCGCGGGCGAAGTCGAGCACGGCCCGCGCATAGGTCTCCACCACCTCCGAGAAGGGCTGCCGCTCGGCGGTGAACAGCACCGCGCGATGGGCGAACAGCTCCTGCGGCACCACGAGGGGAGCGCAGGTCCCGACCGCGGGCGGCGCCTGATCCCAGCCCTCCGGCAGGGGCTGCCACAGGAGGCGGCTCTCCACCGTCTGCCGGGTGGGCCTGAGGCTCTGCACCGCCCGGCCGAAGGGCGTGTCCGTGGTCTCGAGGAGCGTGTTCATCTCCGGCGTGAGCCGGGAGGGCACGTACCAATTGTCCGCCTCCGATAGCACGTGCTCGCCGCAGGCGAGGCGCACCCGCCGGTAGCGCAGGGGCTCGTCGGGGCCGACCTGCAGGCGCTGGCGCGTCTCGGCGCTGGCCGGCCGCTCGACCTCGCGCACCAGCCGGGCGACGAGCCGCGGCTCGGGTGCGAGCTTGTGCGCGGCGCACCAACCTTCGAGGGTGAAGGTGGCGCTGCGGGCGGCGAGGAGCTGGGCGTTGAGCGTCTGCATCACCGCCGTCGCCTCGACGCGGCTCAGATAGGTGTCGGGCCAAGCGGGCCCGGTCTGGGCGCGGACCGGGAGCGCGGCAAGCGCGAGGCAGCTGGCGAACAGGGCACGCGTGCGATGCATGAGGAGCGTCCATGACGGAAACCGGTCCCTCTCTTTTCGCGAGTCGCCCCGGAAGGAAAGGGGGCTCGGCGATGATCCCGCCGACAAGAAGTCACTGGCGGTTCGCGAATCGCCGGCTATGACAGCGGCCACGCTGACGCGAAGGAGACGGAGATGTCGGGCGGTCACGGATCAGTCGAAGGGTCGAACAAGAAGATTGCGCTGTTGATCTCGGTGCTGGCGCTGTTCCTGGCGCTGGGCGAGACGTTGGCGAAGAGCGCGCAGACGGATGCGCTGAGTGCCAATGTCGAGGCGAGCAATCTGTGGGCCTTTTTCCAGGCGCGCACCATCCGGAGCACCTTCCTCAAGACCGCGGTGGAGCAGACCGCGATCGAGGCGCCGGGCGCACCGAGCGAGGCGGTGAGGAAACAGGTCGAGGAATGGCAGAAGACCCTGGGCCGCTACGAATCGGAGCCCAGCACGGGCGAAGGCCGCAAGGAACTCGCCGCCCGCGCCAAGACGGCCGAGGCGAAGCGCGATCTCGCGCTCGCGCGCTACCACCATTACGAGATCGGCTCGGCGGCGTTCCAGATCGGCATCGTGCTCGCCTCCGCGCAGGTCATCACCGGCATCACGGCGCTCGCCATCGGCGGGGGGCTGCTCGGCGTCGCGGGGATCGGCATGCTGGCCGTGGGCCTGTTCGCCCCGCACGCCTTCCACCTGTTCTGACCGGCCTCAACCGAACACGTCGCCCGTGATGGTGCGATACCACGCGGCCGCGTAGGCGGCCTCGGCCTCGCGCAGGGAGGAAGGGGCGTCGAGGGGGCTCGTGCCGCCGGCGCCGTCCACGTCGGCGAGCACGCCGTTCGCCGGATGGTAGACGCCGGCGACGGAGATGCCGTAGCCGGGCGCGACGAGGCTGTAGCAGGTGTTGATCAGCTTCGGGGTCACGGGCGTGCGCCCGGCCAGCAGGTCGGCCACCGCCTGCGCACAGACCTTGGCCTGCGCATTGGCCGAGAACGCGGATTTCGGCATGGCGCCGGCGATGGCGGCGTCGCCGACGACGTGGATGCCGGGGACGAGCCGCGACTCGAAGGTCACGGGGTCGATCGGGCACCAGCCGGTCCGGTCGGCGACGCCCGCGGACAGGGCGATCGGCGCGGCGCGCTGGGGCGGGATGATGCAGGCCACCGCCGCCTTGTATTCCGAGAAGTCCGTCCGCACGGTCAGGCTCGCCGGCTCGACCGCCGTCACCTGCCCGCCCGAGGCGAGCGGCACGTATTCGAGATGGTCGGGATAGAGGCTCGTCCAGGCCGCCTCGAACAGCTTCTGCTTCGAGAAGGTGTCCTTGGCGTCGAGGACGATCAGCTTCGAGCGGGGCTTTCGCGTCTTCAGGAAATGGGCGATCAGGCTGGCCCGCTCGTAGGGTCCGGGCGGGCAGCGATAGGGATTGCCCGGCACCGCCAGCACCACGGTGCCGCCATCCGGCATCGCCCGGAGCTGGCGGGCGAGGAGTTCCGTCTGCGCCCCGGCCTTCCAGGCATGCGGCATCACCTCGGCGGCGGCCTCGTCGTAGCCGGGCAGGGCGTCGAAGCGCAGGGCGATGCCGGGCGAGAGGATCAGGCGGTCGTAAGCCAGGGTGGTGCCGTCGGCGAGCGTCACCTGCCGCGCGCGGCCGTCGATCCCGGTGGCGCGCGCCTGCACCACCGTGACGCCGCTCGCCTTCAGGCCCTCGTAGCCGAAACGCTGCGCCGCCATCGGCTGGAGGCCGACGATGACCTCGTTGCTGAACGGGCAGGCCGTGTAGGTCGCCTCCGCCTCGATCAGCGTGACCGCGAGCCCCGCCTGATGCAGCGATCGCGCCGCCGTCGCGCCACCGAAGCCGCCGCCGACGACCACGACGCGCCCGGACGCGCCTGGGACGGGCAGTGGCTGCGCGCAGGCGGGGCGGGCGAGGGCGATCCCCGCGAGCCCGCCGAGGAGGCTTCGCCGCGTCGTGTCGGTCACGGGCCCCCCTGCGGCTGCTGGGCGAGGTAATCGGCGATCGCGCGGCTCTCCGCCTCGGAAAATCCCCTGGCGATCCGGGTCATGACGCTGGCGGGCCGGGTGCCCGCCCGGTATTCCGCGAGCGCGGTCGCGATCGCCTCCGCGGGACGGCCCGCGAGGGGAGCGAAGACCCCCTCGCCGTGCTGGCCGTGGCAGCCGGAGCAGGACGAGGCGCCGGGCGGGGGCACGAGCGGCGACGCCGCGAGCGCCGAGACCTGGGTGCCGTCGAGACCCGCGGCGAGGACGAGCGCGAGACGGAGGCTCACGCGCGCCGCAGGTCGGTGTGCTTGAGCGGGATCTGGCGCACCCGCTTGCCCGTCGCCGCGAAGACGGCGTTGAGGACGGCGGGCGCGGCGACCGCGATGGTCGGCTCGCCGACGCCGCCGATGAAGCCGCCCGACGGAATCAGGATCGTCTCCACGGCCGGCATCTCGTCCATGCGCATCACCGGATAGGTGTCGAAGTTGGTCTGCTCGATGCGGCCGTCCTTCACGGTGCATTCCCCGTGCAGGGCCGCCGAGAGACCATACACGAAGGATCCCTCGACCTGGGCGGCGATCTGCTGCGGATTCACCGCGACGCCGGGATCCGTCGCCGCCACGATGCGGTGGATCTTCAGCGTGCCGTCGTCGCGCACCGAGACCTCGGCGGCGCCCGCCACGTAGCTGCCGAAGCCCATGATCTGGGCGAGCCCGCGATGCACGCCCTCGGGCGGCTTGCGGTCCCAGCCGATGCGCTCGGCCACCGCGTTCAGCACCGCGAGGTGCTTGGGATGGTTCGCCATCAGCCGGCGCCGGAAGGCGAGGGGATCCTGGCCCGCCGCATGGGCGACCTCGTCCATGAAGCATTCGAGGTAGATGGCGTTGGGGTTGGTGTTCACGCCCCGCCAGAAGCCCGGGATGATGTGCGGGTTGCGCATGGCGTGGTCGATGAGGAGGTTCGGGATCGTGTAGCCGATCGCCGCCTCAGCCCCGCCGGGATTGAGCCCCTGGAAGGTCACCGGATCCTTCCCGTCCGGCCCGAGCCGCCCCGGCACGATCGCCGCCAGGATCGACTGGCCGGAGATGCGCATGTGCAGGCCGGTGAGATTGCCCTCGGCATCCAGGGCCGCCCGCATCCGGCACTGCGTGACCGGGTGATACCGGCCATGCGTCATGTCCTCCTCGCGGGTCCAGATCAGCTTCACCGGGGTGCCCGGCACCTCCCGGGCGATGAGAACCGCCTGGCGCACCCAGTCGTGGGTGGCGCCGCGCCGCCCGAAGCCACCGCCGAGATGGATCTTGTAGACCTCGCATTGCCGGGGCGAGAGGCCGGCCGCCTCGGCGGCGGCGGCGAGCGCCGCCTCGCCGTTCTGCGTCGGCGTCCACACCTCGCACCGCTCGGGGGTCCAGCGGGCGGTGGCGTTCATCGGCTCCATGGTGGCGTGGTTCTGGAACGGGTAGGCGTAGGTCGCCTCGACCACCCGCGCGGCGTCGCGCAGGGCCGCCCTGGCGTCGCCGGCCTTGTTGCCGACGAAGGCTTCGTCCGCGTCGAGCCCGGCCTTCAGGGTGGCGGCGATGGTCTCGCTCGACACGGCGGCGTTCGGGCCCTCGTCCCAGACCACCGGCAGCGCCTCGACGGCGGTCTTCGCCCGCCAGAACGTGTCGGCGATCACGGCGACGCCGCTGTCGCCGACCTGCACCACCTTCCTGACGCCCGGCATGCCGAGCACCGACGCGGCCTCGAAGCTCTTCACCCGGCCGCCCGGCACCGGGCAGTCGCGGATCGCGGCGTTCAGCATGCCGTCGAGCTTCAGGTCCTGGCCGTAGACCTGGCTGCCGTCGAGCTTCGCCACCGTGTCGAGCCGCTTGAGCGGCTTGCCCGCGATGGTCCAGTCCTTCGGATCCTTGAGGGCCACGTCCTTGGGCGGCGGCATCGCGGCGGCGCGCGCCGCGACCGTGCCGAAGGTGGTCGAGCGGCCCGAGCCCGGATGCGTGATCACGCCCTTCCCGACCCGGCACGCGCCGGGCGGGACGCCCCAGCCCTCGGCCGCCGCGGCGACCAGCATCATGCGGGCGGCGGCGCCGCCCTGGCGCACCGCGAGGTAGGATTCGCGGATGCCGCGGCTGCCGCCGGTGGAGAAATCGCCCCAGACCCGCTGGCGGGCGAGGTTCTGCCCCGGCGTCGGGTACTCGGTCGTCACCCGGGCCCAGTCGCAGCCGAGTTCCTCGGCGACGAGCTGGGCGAGGCCGGTGAGGGTGCCCTGGCCCATCTCGGAGCGGGCGATCCGGATCACCACGGTCTCGTCGGGCCGCACGACCACCCAGGCATTGACCTCGGGTGCCGCCGGGGATGCGGACTCGGCGAGGGCCGGAACGTGGAAGCCGAGGCTGAAGGCGCCGGCCGTCGCCGCGGCGCCCGCGAGGAAGACGCGGCGCGAAGGGGCGGGGGATGATGCTGTCGTCATGCCGGCCTCCTCACCCGCGCCCGGTCTCGCCGCCCTCGGCGGCGAGGTGGATGCCCGCGAGCACGCGGTTATAGGTGCCGCAGCGGCAGATATTGGTGATCTCGCGGCGGATCTCCGCGTCGGAGGGCTTCGGGTTCTGGGCGAGGAGCGCTGCCGAGGCCATGATCATCCCCGATTGGCAGAAGCCGCATTGCGGCACGTCGAGCGCCGCCCAGGCCTTCTGCACCGGATGCGACCGGTCCGGGCTCAAGCCCTCGATGGTGACGATCGCCTGATCCTCGCCGATCGCCGAGACCGGCAGCGAGCAGGAGCGCACGGCCTGCCCGTCGACATGGACCGTGCAGGCGCCGCACTGGGCGATGCCGCACCCGTATTTCGTGCCGGTGAGACCGACCTGTTCGCGGATCACCCAGAGCAGCGGCGTGTCGGGCTCCGCCTCGACCTCGCGCACGGACCCGTTCACGTTGAGACGCATCATGGCCGGCCTGTCTCCTCCCGGCTGGCGCGGGATCCGCGATTCGGCGACGATGGACCCGCCAAGCCGGACTAGAACTAGTCCGATTGGCCGATGGGTCAATTGACGGATGCGCGAGCCGTTCTGATCACCTTGCGGTTGTGCGGCGCGGACGGGCGGCGTGATAGCGTCCGCCGCGAGGCCTCATCCCGGGAGCGTCCCGGACGCGCTGGATGGAACGCCCCGGTTCTCCTGCAGATCACAATCTGGGACGAGGTTTCGATTGAGGACCGGAGAAGTTGAGGACCAGCGGAGATTGCCAAGGGTCTTCCGGGTCGCGCGAACCCGTCAGCGAAGGACCGTCGCCGCAGCCGAGGCGATGATGCGCACTCCGTGCGCGACCGGCTCGCTTCCGAGATAGACCCGCCCGGCGACCAGGGCGAGGGCGAGGCTCCAGAACAGCGCGATGGCGGCCCGGCGCGCGCGGCGATCCCCGGCCTCGGTGGGGCAGGCCGGGCCGATGGCGATCGGCTCACCATAGGGGTCGAAGACCGTCGATGAGGTCTCGGGACGTTCGCTCATGAGCGGGAATCTCGGGCCGGGCGGCCCGGCGATCAATGGACGGCTTTTTCGAAGTTCGGGCCTGATGGGGCAGGATGTTCTCTCGTGGGCGACACAAGGGGAATGTTCTTCCCAACCCCCGTCGCCTCAGCTGCGCTCCGCGGTGTTGCGCGCGTTCCGGTGCTGGCGCAGGGCGTCGATCTGCTCCTCGGCCGCCCGGAAGGCGGCGAGCGACGGGCCGGTGAGTTCGCGGGCGCTCGGCAGGCGGATCTTCATCGGGTCGACGAAGCGTCCGTTGATCGAGACTTCGTAATGGACGTGAGGCCCGGTGGACAGTCCGGTGGTGCCCACCGCGCCGATCACCTGTCCGAGACGCACCCGGGCGCCCGGCGCGATGCCGCGGGCGATCCGCGCCATGTGGTTGTAGGCGGTGGCGTAGTTGTTGGCGTGCTGGATCTCGACGCGGTTGCCGTAGCCCGACCGGGCGCCGGCCGAGACCACGACGCCGTCGCCCGTCGCCATGATCGGCGTGCCCCGGGTCGCCGCCCAATCGACGCCGTTGTGCATCCGGTAATAGCCGAGGATCGGGTGCAGACGGGCTCCGAAGGGCGAGCTGATCCGCCCCTCCGCCACCGGCCGCCGGATCAGGAATTTCCGCGAGGAGCGCCCATCCGCATCGAGATACTCCACCTCGCCGCTGCCCGGCATGCGGAAGCGGTAGAGGGTCTGCATCTCCCCGTGGCTGCGCAGGGCCGCGTAGAGGAGTTCGGGCTTGGCCTCCTCGTCCGCCGTGAAGACGATCTCGACGTGGTCGCCCGGCTCGGCGCGGCTCTGCAGATCGGTGCCGGCGGCGAGCGCCGTCACGAGGTCCTCGATCACGGCGCGGGGCACGCCGTTCTTGAGGCCGGCATTGTAGAGGCTCTCGTAGAGACTGACGCCGCCCTCGTCCTCCGCAGTCGCGACGGCCCCGGCCCGCGGGGGCGCCACCGACACGAAGACGCCGCGGTCGTTCGCCGCCGCGATCTCCTCGATGCCGCCCTCGCCGTAGAGCGTCACCCGGGCGATCCCGGCGGCCGGGCCGTCGCGGACGATCAGGAGGCGCAGATGCTGGCCTTCCGGCAGATCCCCCCGCGCGCGGGGGCTGAGCGCGGCGAGGATCGCCGCGGCCCGGTCCGGCGGCGCCCCGTTCGCGCGCAGGAGCGCGTCGAGGCTCTGGTCCTTGCCGAGCACCGCCTCGCGCGTCTCGAACAGGGGTGTCGCGGGCGCGGTCAGGGTCTCCGGGATCTCGGTCAGGTTCTCCGGCAGGATCTTGACCTCGATGGCGCCGGAGGGGGCCTCGATCTCCTCGGACCCTGCCCCGAGCCGCAGCGCGCGCGAGAGCATGCGCTCGGGCGGGAAGGCGGGGGCAGGGAGCCGGGACCGCCCGCGAGGCGCTGCGTCTCGGCGACGAGGGCGTCGACCTCCTCGTCCGTGAGGGCGGGGGCCGCCGCCTCGGCGAGGCCGGAGAGCGGGCTGCGCTCCAGGGTCACGGCGGTCTCGGCCGGATCGGTCCCCGCCTCGTCGGCGGCGGCCTCGGCCTGCGCGCTGCGCAACGGATCGAAGGGTGGGATCGGCGCGTCCGGGGCGCGCAGCGGCAGGTCGGTGGCGATCTGCACGAAGGAATGGAGACGGATGATCTCGCGCTCGCCCGCCCGCTCGGTGAGCGAGGCGCGGAACTCGCGCTTGGCCGCCACCACGATCTCGTCGCGCACGAGGCGGTCGCCCTTGCGGGCCGCGGCTCCGGCCTGGCCCTCCGCGTGCGGGCGCACCGCGAGTTCCGGCGGTGCGGCGACGATCCCGTCCGAAGCCGCGAGATCGAGGGCGACGCCGAGGAGCCCCGCTCCGGCCACGCCCGTGAGCAGGCAGGCCGCGAGCCAGCGCAGGTTCACCCGCTGGCCGCCGGGCCGCGAGAAGGCAGTGTCGTCGAGGGAATCGATAGCGCCGGCCTGCACGCGCGCACCTGACAGCGAGACGGGGGAAGATCCCCGCCTCAGGCCGGACAACCGTGACCGTTTTGAGACCGCGCTACTCGGCGGCCTGCCGGGACCCGTAGCCGAGGCGCTGGTTGAGTTCGGCGATGAGGGTCGCAGCAGCCTGGGCGATCACGGTGCCGGGCGGGAAGATCGCCGAGGCGCCCGCCGCCTTGAGCGCCTCGAAGTCCCCCGGCGGGATCACGCCGCCCACCACGATCATCACGTCCGGCCGGCCGGCCGCGACCAGCGCCGCCTTCAGCTCGGGCACCAGCGTCAGGTGCCCCGCCGCCAGCGAGGAGACGCCGACGATGTGCACGTCGTTCTCCACCGCCTGCCGCGCCGCCTCCTCCGGCGTCGCGAAGAGCGGCCCGATATCCACGTCGAAGCCCAGATCCGCGAAGGCCGAGGCGATCACCTTCTGGCCGCGATCGTGCCCGTCCTGGCCCATCTTGGCGACCAGGATGCGGGGACGGCGGCCATCCGCCTCCTCGAAGCGCTCGACGAGCTTGCGCACCTCCTCGACCGCTCCCGACATGCCGCCCATCTCCCGCTTGTAGACCCCCGAGATCGAGCGGATCTCCGCCTGATGCCGGCCCCAGGCCCGCTCCAGCGCCGCCGAGATCTCGCCCACCGTCGCCTTGGCCCGCGCCGCCGCGACGGCGAGCGCCAGCAGGTTGCCCTCCGCTCCCGCCGCCGTCGTCAGCGCGTCGAGCGCCGCGGCGACGGCCGTCTCGTCGCGCTCGGCGCGCAGGCGCCGCAGCTTGTCGATCTGCATCGTGCGCACGTTGCCGTTGTCGACCCGCAGGAGGTCGATCGGCCGGTCGCCGTCCGGCTTGTACTTGTTGACGCCCACGATGGTCTGCTGCCCGGAATCGATCCGGGCCTGGGTGCGGGCCGCGGCCTCCTCGATGCGCAGCTTCGGGATGCCGGCCTCGATCGCCTTGGCCATGCCCCCCAGGCCCTCGACCTCCTGGATATGCGCCCAGGCGCGGGCGGCGAGGTCGCGGGTGAGGCGCTCGACGTAGTAGGAGCCGCCCCAGGGATCGATGATCCGCGTGGTGCCGCTCTCCTGCTGGAGGAAGAGCTGGGTGTTGCGGGCGATGCGGGCCGAGAAGTCGGTGGGCAGCGCCAGCGCCTCGTCGAGGGCGTTGGTGTGCAGGGACTGGGTGCCGCCCTGCGTCGCCGCCATCGCCTCGACGCAGGTGCGGGTGACGTTGTTGAACACGTCCTGCGCGGTGAGCGACCAGCCGCTCGTCTGCGAATGGGTGCGCAGAGCCAGCGACTTGTCGGATTTCGGGGCGAATTCCTTCACGAGCTTGGCCCAGAGCAGGCGCGCGGCCCGCATCTTCGCCACCTCCATGAAGAAGTTCATGCCGATGGCCCAGAAGAAGGACAGGCGCGGCGCGAACTGATCGATGGTGAGGCCGGCGGCCAAGCCCGCCCGGATGTACTCGACGCCGTCGGCAAGCGTGTAGCCGAGTTCGAGATCCTGCGTCGCCCCGGCCTCCTGCATGTGGTAGCCGGAGATCGAGATCGAGTTGAACTTCGGCATGTTGGCCGAGGTGTAGGCGAAGATGTCCGAGATGATCCGCATCGACCCGGCCGGCGGGTAGATATAGGTGTTGCGGACCATGAACTCCTTGAGGATGTCGTTCTGGATCGTGCCCGCGAGCTTGGCCGGCGGCACACCCTGCTCCTCGGCGGCGACGATGTAGAGCGCCATGATCGGCAGCACGGCGCCGTTCATGGTCATCGACACGGTCATCTGGTCGAGGGGAATCCCCGCGAACAGGGTGCGCATGTCGTAGATCGAATCGATGGCGACGCCCGCCATGCCGACATCGCCCGAGACGCGCGGGTGATCGGAATCGTAGCCGCGGTGGGTGGCGAGGTCGAAGGCCACCGAGAGTCCCTTCTGCCCCGCCGCGAGGTTGCGCCGGTAGAAGGCGTTGGAATCCTCCGCCGTGGAGAAGCCGGCATATTGCCGGATGGTCCAGGGCTGGGTGACGTACATGGTCGGGTAGGGGCCGCGCAGGAAGGGCGCGATGCCCGGATAGGTCTCGAGGAAGTCGATGCCCTCGCGGTCCTGCGGGCCGTAGGCCGCCTTCACGGGGATGCCCTCGGGCGTCATCCAGGGCTCCGCCGCCACGGCGGACGGCGCGGCGAGACCCGGTGCCGAGAAGGCGATGTCCGAGAAATCCGGGATGCGGGTCATCGGCCTGCGGCCCTCGCTGATGCTGTGCTGTCCACCTTATAGGCGCCTCCCGAAGAGGGGCCAATGGGATGAAGGTGGCAGGGCGCGGCCGGCATGACGGCCTCGCCCCGATCCGGTGCTCCCGGTCCGGCGGCGGGAACGATGCGGAAACGCGGATCGAGGCAGAACGGCTCCAGGCCCTTCCGCGCAGCGTCATGATCCCGCCGCCCTCCACCGACAGCGCCGCTCGCCTCTGGGCGCCGCTCGCCCGCTTCATCGCCCTCGACGCGCGGATCGGGGAGCGCGCCCTCGCCCGCGGGCCCACCGCCGTGGCGCTCTACGAGTTCGTGCGCTTCGGGCTGAAGCAGGGCTGGGCCTGCCTGTTCGGCGGCCTGCTCTGCGGGCTGATGCTCGCCTCCGCCATGCTCTATCCCGCGCAAGCGCCGCTCACCCGCTACGACGCGCTGACCCTCGCGGCGGTGGCGATCCAGATCGCGATGCTCGCCCTCCGGCTGGAGACCTGGGAGGAGGCGCGGGTGATCCTCGTCTTCCACGTGGTCGGCACGGCCATGGAGCTGTTCAAGACCGCGGTCGGTTCTTGGATCTATCCGGAGCCGAGCCTGCTGCGGATCGGGGGCGTCCCGCTCTTCACCGGGTTTCTCTACGCGAGCGTCGGATCCTACTTCGCCCGGGTCTGGCGGCTGTTCGACTTCCGCTTCACCCGGCACCCGCCGCTACCGGCCCTGGCGGCCATGTCGCTCGCGATCTACGTGAACTTCTTCACGCACCACTACGTCGTCGATCTGCGCGTGGTCCTGTTCGCGCTCGCGGCCCTGCTGTTTTGGCCCGCGACGGTGCATTTCAAGGTCTGGCGGGTGCATCGGCGCATGCCGCTGCTGCTCGGCCTCGTCCTCGTCGCCCTGTTCATCTGGCTCGCGGAGAACATCGGAACCCTGAGCCGCACGTGGATCTACCCGCATCAGCGGGCCGGCTGGACCCTGGTGCCGCCTCAGAAGCTCGGCGCGTGGTTCCTCCTGATGATCATCTCCTACACGCTGGTCGCGGTCATCAACCGGCCAAGGGGCTTGGCGCGGGCCCCGCTCCAGCGGGCCACCACCGCGTAGAGGTCGTCGTGCCGGAAGGGCTTGCCGATGTGGTCGTCCATCCCGGCGGCCCGAAACTCGGCGACCTGCGCGGGCAGCACGTTGGCAGTGAGCGCGATGATCGGGACCCGGGCGGGGGCGCCGGGAAGCCCCCGGATGCGGCGCGTGGCGGTCAGCCCGTCCGTGCCCGGCATCTGCACGTCCATCAGCACGAGGTCGTAGGCCGCCGCCTGCACCGCCTGGACCGCGGCGGCGCCGTCATCGACCACGTCGACCCGGTGCCCGATCGCCTCCAGCAGCCGCCGGACGATCTCCTGGTTGATGAGATTGTCGTCCGCCATCAGGATCCGGGCGGGCGGCCCGGACCGGGGCGGGGCGGCAGCCGGGGACGGCGCGGGGACGGCGGGCGGGCATTCCGCCAGCCGGACCGTGAACCAGAAGGTCGAGCCCTCGCCCTCGCGGCTCTCGACGGCGATCTCCCCACCCATGGCCTCGACCAGCCGCCGGCTGATCGCGAGCCCGAGGCCGGTCCCGCCGAAGCGGCGCTGGATCGAGCCGTCCACCTGACTGAAGCGCTGGAACAGCCGCCCGTGCTTCTCGGCCGGGATCCCGATGCCCGTATCGGTGACGCGGACCCGGATCGGGCAGCCCGGCGCCGCCGTCCCATCCGCCTCGCGGGTCACCGTCACCGTGACGCTGCCGCGCCGGGTGAACTTCACGGCGTTGTTGAGGAGGTTCAGCAGCACCTGCCGGAAGCGGCCGCCGTCGCCGACGAGCCGCTCCGGCACGCCCGGATCGATCCGGGCGGTGAGGGCGAGTTGCTTGTCGTCCGCTGCCGCGCGGATCAGGGCGAGCGCATCGTCGACGAGTTCGGCGGGACGGAACGGCCTCGGATCGAGCTTGATCTCGCCCGCCTCGATCCGGGAGAAGTCGAGGATGTCGTCCACGATGGTCAGGAGCGCCTCGCCCGCTCCCTGGATCCGCTGGACGAGGCGGCGCTGCTCGGGCGCGAGGTCGCCCTCCGCCATCAGCAGGTCGGCATAGCCGAGGACGCCGGTGAGCGGCGTGCGGATCTCGTGGCTCATCGTCGCCAGGAACTCGGACTTGGCGGCGCTGCCCGCCTCCGCCTCGCGGCGCGCGGCCTGCGCGACCCGGTGCGCTTCCGCGAGCGCCGCCTCCACCGCCTTGCGGGCGGTGACGTCCGTGAAGATGTGCAGGATCCCGCCATCGGCCGTGGAGGTGGTCGTCACCTCGAGCACCTGTCCGTTCGGGCGCACGCGCTCGTAGCGGGGCCCGATCCGCGCGATGTCGCGGGCCTTCAGACCCTGCAGGATCACCGGATCGAGCCCGGAGAACTCGCCCGCCGCCTCCAGCATCCGCAGCAGCGCGTCGTGGGAGGGATGCGTGGCGAGGAAGGCCGGATCGAGGCGCAGGATCTCGGCAAAGCGCCGATTCGTGACCGCGGCGACGCCGCGGGCATCCACCATGACGAGCCCCTGATCCATGGCATCGAGGGTCATCGTCAGCACGGTCTCCTTCTCGGCGAGTTCGCGGGTGCGCTCGGCCACGCGCCCTTCGAGGTCGCGGTTGGCGGCGAGGAGCGCGTCGGCCTGTTGCCGCAGCTGCACCGAGGCGGCCGCGAGCGCGGCCCCGATCTCATTCGCCTCCCGGATCGGCGTGACGGTCTCCGGGATGACGCGCCCCTCCGCCATGGCCCGGGCGCTCGCGGCGAGGCTGCCCTTGGCGCGCAGGATCCGCCGGCCCACCAGCCCCGAGATCAGGAGCGCGATGAGGCCGAGCCCGACCAGGGCCGGGACCAGCAGCCGGAGCCAGGCGTAGAGGGGCGCCTGCAGCGCCTGCTGCTCGATCCCGACCGCGATGGTCCAGCCCGAGAGCGCCGAGCGCCGATAGGCGCCGAACACCGCCACGTCGTGCAGGTTGCGCCCCTTCCAAGTCCCGCGCTCGCCCGCGAGGTCGGGGAAGCCCGGCAGCGGCCGGCCGGCCGCCTGCTCCGTCTCGACCGAGCGGCCGATGATGGTTCCGGACCGGTCCGCCACCGAGGCCGAGTAGGGCGGGGCGACGCCGGCCTCGCCGAGGAGCGCGCCGATCCGCGCGGAGGGCAGGCTCGCGCTCAGCACGTAGGCGATCTCGCCCCGCAGGTAGACGGGCACGCAGACATGCACGACCGGCATGCGGGAGATGGAGCCGATCAGCAGGTCCGAGATCGCCGGCCGCCCGGTCGCCAGGACGACCTGATCGGCCGGGCGCATGATGCGGGGCAGGGGGTCGCCCCATGACGCCCGGGTGTTGATGAGTTCCTGCCCGGTCGTGTCGCGCAGGATGAGGTTGATGCCCTGGAGCTGGAGCAGCTCCTTGGCCTGCCGGCCGAACCGTTCGAGGTCCCCCGTCTCCAGTGCCGGGGAGGTCGCGAGCGCCTGCAACGTGGCGACCTGGGCGGCCAGGAAGCGGTCGATCGTCTCCAGCGCCTCGAGATTGATCGCCACGGTCGCGGTCTCGAGCCGCGACCGTTCGGCCGCAACCCACTGATGCAGCAGCACGACCGTGACCGCGAAACCGGGCACCAGCAGCGCCAGATTGAGTGCAGCAATGTAATACCAGAGTGGCAGCGCGCGGCGGGAGCCCATCCATATCACCGAAAAGAAGCGCAAGACTGCTCAAACGCCCTGCCGTAACGATCCTCGCGAGAGGTTATCATGGCAAATCGATAGCCGCGACAGAAAGCGTGGGCACCGTCCGTGGTGCGGGCATGCCGGGCGGTCAGCACGCGGAGCGCCCGCGCGTTTTCCCGCATTGAAGCCGCGCTCCCGACAGCCCAGTTAGTGCGGCGAAGCTGGGCATCATCACCGGGACGGTCGCCGCTTCGGCGGCGACAATGATGCGAGACCAGGAAGCCGGGCGGACTTGCAGGAGCAAGTCCGCTCGGGCGTCAGCGCTGCACGGAGGTGTCGTCGTGCCGGATCGTTTCCTGCGGGTCGCCTTGGGCGCCGCCCTGGTGCTGCTCGCGCTCTTCGTCGCCCAGCCCTACCTGACAGCCCTGCTCTTCTCCGTGGAGCAGCCGCGCGCGGTGACGCCGCGGGGCGACCTCGCGCCCGCCGAGGCCTCGACCGTGGCGCTGTTCGAGCGCGCCGCGCCGTCGGTCGTGTACGTCTTCGCCCGCCGCGTGCCGAGCGGGCAGGATCTGATGCGCGATCCCTACAGCGGCGAGCCGGCGGGGCAGGGCGGCGAGCAGACCGGAACCGGCTTCGTCTGGGACGCGGCCGGTCACATCGTGACCAACAACCACGTCATCCAGGGCGGCTCGGATATCTCGGTGCGGCTGTCGAGCGGCGAGGTCGTGCCCGCAACGCTCGTCGGCACGGCCCCGAACTACGACCTCGCGGTGCTCCGGCTCGGCCGCGTCGGCGCGATGCCGCCGCCCATCGCCATCGGCACCTCCGGCGACCTGAAGGTCGGGCAGTTCGTCTACGCGATCGGCAACCCGTTCGGCCTCGACCACACCCTCACGAGCGGGGTGATCAGCGCCCTCCAGCGCCGCCTGCCGACCCAGGAGGGCCGCGAACTCTCCGGCGTCATCCAGACCGACGCGGCGATCAACCCGGGCAATTCCGGCGGCCCCCTGCTCGATTCCGCCGGCCGGGTGATCGGCGTGAACACGGCGATCTTCTCGCCCTCCGGGGCCAGCGCCGGTATCGGCTTCGCGGTGCCGATCGACGTGGTCAACCGCGTCGTGCCCGACCTGATCCGCACCGGGCGCACGCCGACGCCGGGCATCGGCATCGTCGCCGCCCAGGAGGAGGCCGCCGCCCAGCTCGGCATCGACGGCGTCGCGGTGGTGCGGGTGATGCGCGGCTCCCCGGCCGCGGCGGCGGGCCTGCGCGGGGTCGATCCGGTCACCGGCGATCTCGGCGACATCATCGTCGGGGTGAACGGCAAGCCGGTGCACCGGCTCGCGGACCTCACGGCGGCGATCCAGGCCGCCGGGGTCGGGCAGACCCTGGAGCTGACGATCCTGCGCGGCAACCGCACCCGGACCGTGCAGGTGACCACGGCCGATGTCGGGCAGACGCGGCCGTGACGGCGCGCCGCCGCGCTGGTAGGACGGGGGCATGCGCGCGCATCGCACGATCAGGCTCGTTCTCGGCACCCTCCTGACAATCGCCGCCGGGCCGGCGACGGCCGGCGAGCCCGCACCGCGCCGGCCGCGCCTTTGTCCGCAGGACGCGCCGCCGGGCGTCCGCCTGCCCGACCGGCCGGAATGCCGCGAGGCGCCGCCGCTGCGCGCGAAGGCGCCGGGCTTCGTCGATCTCGGCAACGGCACCCAGCTTCGGATCAGCGGACGGGCGGGCTTCGAGGTCGGGATCCGGCCCTGAGGGTGCGTTTCCTCACCGCTCGCCGGCGAGGATCGGAACTTCCCGCCCGCCCTCCGCATTCGTGATGCGAGGCGCGACGGGAGACCGCGATGATCCTTGCAGCCTGCGAAGGCCGCCATTGGCAATACGAGATCGCCGAGCACGCGGACGGCTACGCCGTGCGCATGAGGGACCTGTACACCGGGGATGTGGACGACGATTTCCTGACGATCTTCCGCACGATGCCGGTGGCGCTCGCCTATGCCGAACTCTCCGCGGCGTTCGACCGCTTCGCCAGTGCGGACGAGGCCGACGACGACGGGATGGACGGCGCGGTCGATCTCGAACTCTGCGAGCGGATCTTCACGGATCTCAGCAGCCGCCTGTGCGACGGCGGTATCTCGGGCACGGCCCTGGAGGCCTGGGAGGAGCGGCGCACCGGACAGCCCCGGCGCGCACTCCACTGACGTCTCAGCGCTTGCGCACCTTGCGGACCGGGGCGGCGAGCGCCGCTTCGGCTTCCTCGGCCTCCTTGCGCAGGCGCATCGCCCGCAGCCGCGCCATGTTCTCGTCCCGGTGACGATTCGCCTTCTCCAGGTCGGACCACGCTCCAGCCGCGGCCTCGGCCTGCATGCGCGCCCGCGCCGCCCGAGTCTCCGCCCGGTCGCGCACGGCGCTGTTCTCTTCCGACATCGATCGGCCTTTCTGCCCGGCGGGCCGCGGGCAAGCGCGTCATCGCGCCGTCCGGGCGTCGCCTCTCCAGAGAGATAGGGCGCGCGGGCCGGGTGGCCAGCTGAGCCGTGCGGTGCGGAGCCTCGGCATCATTCGCCGAAGGGGTCACCGGCACGGCGGCGATGAAGCGGAGCGAGAGGTCTGGAGCGGAATCCATCCGCCCCCGCACCGCCGCCCGGCGCTCCTCAATGACCTTGCAGGTGAGCCAATGCCGCCTGGGCGGCGCGCTCCCCGTCGAGGGTCGCCCCGCCGATCGTCATCGCGCCGCCGCCCGCCGCCGCCTCGCCCGCGAAGAACAGCCGGTCGGCGACCGGGCGGTGTAGGGCCGCCCGTGCCCCGGCATGGCCGGGAAGGGCCAGCGAGTAGCTGCCGCGGGCGAAGGGATCGGTCCACCAGCCGGCGAGGCGCCCACCGGTGATCCCGGCGCGGGCCCGGCCGCCGAAGACGGACGCGACCTCGTCCGTGGCGGCGGCGACGGCCTCGGCCTCGCCCGCCGCGCAGAGCGCCCGCGCCGCATCGCCGCCCGCATGCAGGATCGCGAGGGGGCGGCCGAAGGGCCGCATCTCCAGATAGGCGCTCAGGCCCGGCCTGTCGGCCCGCGGGGAGCGGACGACCACCGCATCGCGCATCTCGGCGAGGATGGCCGGGTCGAGGGCCAGAGCGATCTTGGTGTAGGCCCCCATCCGCAGCCCGCCGATCGCCGCCGCGAGGTCCGCGGGCAGGCCGGGCGTGAACCGGATCGCCTCGGCTGCGAGCACGCCGAGCGGGACGGTGACGATCGCGGCTCCGGCCTTCAGCGTGCCGGACGGCGTTTCCAGGGCGACACCCGGCCCGCCGACATCGATCGCCCGGACGGGGCAGGCGGTGCGGACCGTGACGCCGGCATGGTGCCGGGCGACGAGCGCGCCGTAGCCGTCCACCCAGATGTCCTCTCCCGACCAGAGCTGGTCGTAATCCTGGGCCGAGACCCGCTCGGGCTCCTCGCCGAGGGAGAGGCGGGTGAGGCCGGCGGCGGCGGCAAGCACGGCGGGATCGTCGCTCTCCGCCGCGTCGCGGATCGAGCGGTCCGCTGGGAGATGCCGGTCGAGGATCGTGGTCAGCCGGCTGAAGCCGGCGCGGCGACGGCCGCGGTCGGCATCGCTCGCGGGCGTGCCGTCGATGAACAGCATCGGCCATGGGCCGGCTCCGTCATCCGCGCGCCGCACGCCGTCGGCGGCGGCGATGGCCGTCCAGGGATTGTGCTCGGCCCAGTGGATGTACTGGCCGCCCGCGTCGAAAGCCCGCTCCGGGCCGAGGGACGGATCCGTGAAGGCCCGCCCGCCGATGCGGTCGCGGGCTTCGAGCACCACCACGCGCCGCCCGCTGCGGGCGACGCGCGCGGCTGCCGCGAGGCCGGCCGCCCCGGCCCCCACGATCGCCACATCGGCATCGGCGCCGGCGAGCGCGCGGCCAGGCAGCGCGAGCGCGGCGGCGCCCGCGAGGAGAGAGCGGCGCGAGAGGGGCATCGCCATCGGCCCTGAGTTGGTGACGCACCCCAACAGATCGTCTCCCGGGGCGAGGGTTCAAGGCCGGCGCCGCCGCATCCGATGCCGGGCGAGGGCGGATCGGCTCAGCCGGCGGGCACCCGGGCCGCGAAGGCGAGGCGCTGCGGGTTGTGGCCGAGATTCGGCCGCGCCTCGGCGATGTAGCCCGCCGCGCGCAGCCGCTCCAGCATGGCGGCCGGCGTATAGCGGGTGAGGCCGAGTTGGCGGCGCAGGGCGGGATAGTCGGACAGCGCGGTGCGCGCGAGGCCGAGCAGGGCCGCGGCGAGGAAGCCGTCGCGCCGCGCGAAGGCGAGGAGCGCGCGGGAATCGGCCAGGGCGCCGAGATCCGGCGGGATCACGTCGGCGACGACGAGGCAGCCGCCGGGCCGGAGCTTCGCGTGCCAGAGGCCGAGCAGCCCGTCGAGTTCCGCCGGCGTGAGGTACTGCGCCACCGAATGCGCCACGACGAGGTCGAGGCTGCGGTCGGGCAGGGCGGGGATCTCCTCGGGGCCGATCACCGCGATGCGGGTCTCGCCCGCGAACCGCGCGGCGAGGGCGTCCCGCACCCGGGGAGCGGCGTCGCAGAGATAGAGCCGCGCGCAGGCCTCGGCGACGCGCCCGGCCGAGAGGGCGTCGCCGCAGCCGTGATCGAGGACGCGGGCTCCCGGATGGGGCACCAGGGCGGCGATCTCGTCGGCGAGGCCGGCATAGTGCCGCTGCCGGTGGCGCTCGTTGACGTAGATCGGGTTGGCGCGGTTCCAGAACTCGCGCCAGGATGCCGACATGCGGCCCGGCTCAGGACGCGAGGAAGAAGGCCGCCACGGCCCGGTCGATCGCCATGTAGAACACCCCGAAGGCGACGGCGGCCGCGAGGGCGAATTCCGCCGCCTCGTTCGACAGGATCTGCGTGCGGCGGAAGGTCTCGCGGCCGAAATGGGCAGCGGCCCAGGCCAGGGTAAGCACCACCGGCATGGCGAACAGGAAGGACCACGTGCTCTCCACGCGGCCCGTGTCCGGATCGAGGAGCGGGCGGATGTTGCGCACCCAGGGGGCGTAGCAGGCGGCCCCCAGCGCCGTGCCCCACGCCAGCGTCACGGCGATGCCGAGATGGACCGTGAAGGTCCGATGCAGGCGCGTGAACGCGTCCGTCGCGACAGGGTGGCGGATGATCACTGGCAAGCCCCGAATCTGCGGCCCGCGACGATCGGCGTCGTCTTGGCGGGCGGAACAAAAGACCGAATGCCCCGCGAGTTCGGGTTTTTTGTGACGGCGCCGCGGGGCGGCTCCGTCCGATGCGCGCCGGTCAGGCCGCGATCCGCCCCTCGAGCGGGAAGACCTTGGCGGGATTCATCAGCCAGGCCGGATCGAACACGGCGCGCACCCGCATCTGCTGGGCGAGGTCCTCCGGCGCGTACTGCACGTTCATGAGGTCGCGCTTCTCGATGCCGACCCCGTGCTCGCCCGTGAGGCAGCCGCCGACCTCGACGCAGAGCTTCAGCATGTCCTCGCCGGCCTTCTCGGCCTTCTCCATCTCGCCGGGCGTGTTGATGTCGAAGAGGATCAGCGGATGCAGGTTGCCGTCGCCCGCGTGGAACACGTTGGCGCAGCGCAGGCCGTAGGCCCTGGTGATCTCCCCGATGCGCTCCAGCACCTGCGCGAGCTGGCCGGTCGGGATGGTGCCGTCCATGCAGATGTAGTCGGAGATCCGCCCGGTGGCGCCGAAGGCGGATTTGCGGCCCTTCCAGATCGCCGCGCTCTCGGCCTCCGATTGCGAGACCTTGAGGCTCGTCGGGTTGAACGGCTTGGCGATCTCGCAGATGCGCGCGAGCATCGCGTCGCATTCCTGGTCCGAGCCCTCGACCTCGATGATCAGCATCGCCTCGGCGTCGAGGGGATAGCCGGCCTTCGCGAAGGCTTCGCAGATCGTGATCGCCTCGCGGTCCATGTACTCGATCGCGACCGGGATGATGCCCGCCCCGATGATCGCCGCCGTGCAGGCACCGGCCGCCTCGACGCTGCCGAAGCCCATCAGCGCCGGGCGGGCCCCCTCGGCAGCCCGCAGGATGCGCACCGTCGCCTCGGTGACGATGCCGAGCTGGCCCTCGGAGCCGCAGATCAGGCCGAGGAGATCGTAGCCGGCCGCGTCGAGATGCTCGCCGCCGATCTCCACCACCGTGCCGTCGACCAGCACCAGCGTGACGCCGAGCAGGTTGTTGGTGGTCACGCCGTATTTCAGGCAGTGGGCGCCGCCCGAATTCATCGCGATGTTGCCGGCGATGGTGCAGGCGAGCTGGCTCGACGGGTCGGGCGCGTAGAAGAAGCCCTCGTGGGCCACCGCGCCGCTGATCGCCAGGTTGGTGATGCCCGATTGCACGCGGGCGGTGCGGTTCGCGAAGTCGAGGGACAGCACCTGGTTCATCTTGGCGACGCCGAGGATGATCGCATCCTCCTGCGCGATCGCCCCGCCCGCCAGCGAGGTGCCGGCGCCGCGCGGCACCACCCGCACGCCCTCCGCATGGCAGTAGCGCATCACGGCCGCCACCTCCGCGGTGGTGGAAGGCAGGACCACGGCGAGCGGCATCCGGCGATAGGCGGTGAGCCCGTCCGTCTCGAAGGCGCGCCGCTCGTCCTCGCTGGTCACCAGCGCCTCGCGCGCGACGAGCGGGCGGAGCCCCTCGATGATCGCCTCGCGCCGGGCGAGGATGGCGGGGTCCGGAGCCGGGAAGGCGATCGACATGGCGTCTCCTCGGGATTTGCGGGCACGGCCCGCGTGTTGCCGCCTTATAGCGCCTGTCGCGGGCGGATGCACCGATGCAACGCACAACGCGTTGGCGTGCCATGCACTTTCGTCCGATTGATTCGCCGGCCCGCACAGCTTCTTTTCGCCGCACGCATCCGGACCGATCCGGTCGCGTTTTAACTTTACTGATTCAAAAGCTCGGCCATATCCACCAGCCTCGGCCACGCGGACCATGGCCGTCGAACGAGTCCGATCGGAGGAACCCTCATGCGTCAGTTCATCCTCGGTGCCGCTCTCGTGCTCCTGGCGCCGCTCGCCGCGCAGGCGCAGGACGCGGCGGCAGGCGAGAAGCTGTTCTCGCAATGCAAGGCTTGCCACGCATTCGGCAAGAACGGCGTCGGGCCGGACCTGAAGGGTGTCGTCGGGCGCAAGGCCGGGACCCACGAGGGCTACAACTATTCGGCAGCGCTCAAGGATTCGGGCCTGACCTGGGACGAGGCCACGATGCACAAGTGGCTCGCGAATCCGAAGGGCCTCGTCTCCGGCACCAAGATGATCTATGCCGGCCTCAAGGACGACAAGAAGATCGACGATCTCGTCGCCTACCTGAAGACCCAGCAGTAAGATCTGCCGCAAGATCGGCTGACAAGATCGGCTGAAACGTGACCCCGTCGCGGGAGCGGCGGGGTCTTTCGTTGTCGTCAGTAGAGACGCGTGCGGTAGCTCTCCTCGATCGCCCGCTCGGCCTCGGCCCGGTCCTCGCCCGCGATCTGGTCGGCGAGGATCCGCCCGAGGGAGGGGAAGCTTCCCCGCTCGACCCGGGCCTCCGGATCCCACAGCCGCGAGCGGATCATGGCCTTGCCGCAGTGGAAGAACACCTCCTCGACCGCCACGACGAGGCCGGCGACGGGGTTGCGGCCGCCAACCGCGAGCGGCGCGAGCAGCGCCTCCTCCGTGGTGAAGCAGGCACGGCCGTTCACCCGGAGCGTCTCGTCGAGGCCGGGCACGAAGAAGAGCAGGCCGATCTGAGGGTTCCCGGCGACGTTCAGCATGGTGTCGGCCCGGCGGTTGCCGGGGCGGTCCGGGATCAGCAGGGTCCGGTCGTCGAGGATCGCGACGAAGCCGGGCGCATCCCCGCGCGGCGTCGCATCGCCCCGGCCCGCGGCATCGGACGACGCGATCACCAGGAACGGCGAGAGGGCGATGAAGGCCCGGGTGTGATGGTCGAGCTGCGTGAGCTGCTTCTTCAGCGCGCGGTCGGCCGGGCTGCCGTAATGGGCCCGGATCGCGGCGGGCGAGGGATCGGTGCTCATGGAATCGAGGTCCGGTGCGCTCGGGGCCCGAGCAGATCCCGGCAAGGTGCCATGCGGCCTGTCCGTCGGAAACCGGCTTGGAGCATCCGCCGCCGGCCTGGGGGCCCGCCATGCGGAGCGTGGCCGGCGCGGGCCGGCCTCAGGCGACCGCCCGCACCCCCTCGATCTCGCTGAGGGCGCGCCGCCGCGCGAGGCGCACCCGTGCCAGCGCCGGATCGAGGCCCAGGCCGTGCCGGCAGGCGGCCTCGAGATCGGCGCAGGCCCGGGAGAGCTCGGCGAAGCCGAGAAGCCCGGCGGCCACCGTGACCGCCTGGATGCCCTGGGCGAGGTCGCGGCGATCGTCGTCGAGGAGATCCGCCTCTGCGAGCCGCTGGTCGATCGGGCTGCCGAGCCGCGCGAGCAGGGCGGCGACGTGCTCGCCGCCGAGGGTCCGGCAGGCTTCCTCGAAGACGCCGCGGTCGAGAACCGGCTCCGCCGCGGCCGACGCGTCGTCGCGATGGGAGGGCGGGCACCAGCGGGCGATCGCGCGGCGGAGATCGTCGCGCTTGAAGGGCTTTCCGACGTGGTCGTCCATGCCCGCGGCCCGGAACTCGGCGATCTGGGCCGGCAGCACGTTCGCCGTCATGGCGATGATCGGCAGCGCGCGGGCCGGATGGGGCAGGGCGCGGATGTGGCGCGTGGCGGTGATCCCGTCCATGCCGGGCATCTGCACGTCCATCAGCACGAGGTCGTAGTCCTTGTCCTGGACGGCGACGATCGCCGCGAGGCCGTCGCTCGCCACGTCGACCGCGTGGCCGCTGCCCTCCAGCACCGCCCGGGCGATCTCCTGGTTGATCTCCAGATCCTCCACAAGGAGGATCCGGGCGGACGGCATGCCGGCCACGACGGGATCCGGGGCGGCGGGGATGGCGGGGATGGCGCCCACCGGCAGCGTCACCGTGAACCAGAACGTCGTGCCCTCCGAGACGACGCTCTCGACCCCGATGGCGCCGCCCATGAGTTCCACGAGGTTCTTGGAGATCGCGAGACCGAGGCCCGTCCCGCCGTAATCCCGGCGGATCGAGCCGTCGAGCTGGCTGAAGCGCTGGAACAGCCGCCCGCGCTTGTCCTCCGGGATGCCGATCCCGGTATCGGTGACGGAGAAGCGCAGGGTCGCGTCGGGGCCCGTGACGTCCGTGCAGGCCACCGACAGGGTCACGGATCCCGCATGCGTGAACTTCACCGCGTTGTTGAGCAGGTTGAGCAGGATCTGCCGGAGGCGGTCCTGATCGCCCACGAGCGTGCGCGGCACGGCGGGATCGACCTGCATGCGCACGGCGATCGACTTCTTGCGGGCGAAGCCCCGGACCACCGAGATCGTGTTGTCCACCAGGGATTCGAGCAGGAAGGGCTGGGAATCGAGCTCGACCTGGCCCGCCTCGATCTTCGAGAAGTCGAGGATGTCGTTGAGGATGGTCAACAGGGCGGCGCCGGCCGACTGGATGCGCTCGCCCTGGCGGCGGTGCCGCTCGCCGAGGGCCGGATCCTCCAGCAGCAGGTCCGTGTAGCCGAGGATGCCGTTCAGCGGCGTGCGGATCTCGTGGCTCATCGTGGCGAGGAAGTCGGTCTTGGCCCGGTTCGCCCGCTCGGCGGCGTCGCGCGCCTGCTCCAGCGCCGCCGCCTGATGCTGGCGCTCCGAGACGTCGCGCAGGACGGCGACGTAGCCGCGCGGGGCCCCGCCCGCGTCCCGCAGGAGCCGCAGCTTCGCCTCGACCCAGACATGGCTCCCGTCGCGGCGCCGGTAGCGGCAGGAATAGGTGGCCCTGTCGGCAAGCCCCGCCGCGAGGCGCGAGAGGCCCTCCGCATAGGCGGCGCGGTCGTCCGGATGGATGTCGGCCAGGGGCTTGGTGCCGACGAGTTCCTCGGGCTCGTAGCCCAGCAGCTCGCGGCAGGCCGGGGAGACGTAGCGGCGGGTGGTGTCGAGATCGGCCTGCACGATCATGTCGCTGCCGTTCTCCGACAAAAGCCGGTAGCGCGCCTCGCTCGCTTCCAGCGCCGCCTCGGCGGCCTTGCGGCCGGTGATGTCGCGCAGCGAGCAGACGATCGAGACCGGTCGCCCGGCATCGTCGCGCATCAGGCTCATACCGGCCTCGATCCAGACGAAGGTGCCGCCCTTGTGCCGGGCCCGGTAGGTCGTGGTGACGCGATCCCCGGCGGTTCCCGCGGCGAGGCGCCGCATGAGGTCGCGCAACGGGGCCAGATCCTCGGGATGGATGACCGCCGAGGGCCGCTGGTGGAGCAGTTCGTGCGGCTCGTAGCCGAGGACGGCCCGGCAGGCCGGCGAGACGTATTCCCAGGCGAAGTCGAGGGTCAGCCGGGTGATGATGTCGGTGGTGGTCTCGGCCAGCAGGCGATAGAGCGTCTCGCTCTTGCGCAGGGCGGCCTCGGCGGCCACGCGCCGGCCGACGTCGCGGATCGCTCCGAGAACGCGCGGCTCCCGGCCGTTCTCGCCCGGCATCCACGCGAAGGCGATCTCGACCCAGATCCACCGGCCGTCGCGATGCCGCATCCGGTGCAGGCTGGTGGCGGTGGGGCGGCTCGCGCCGATGCCGGCATAGAGTGCGCGCACCCGGTCGCGCTCGTCGGGATGAACGATCTCCCAGCCGGGGAGCGCGGCGAACTCCGCCGGCCCGTAGCCGAGGACGCCCGGCATCGCGGGCGACACGTAGAGGTAGGCTCCCCCCGTCCCGGCCTGCCTGACGGTGATGACGTCGCTGACGTTCTCGGCGATCAGCCGGTAGCGGGTCTCGCTCTCGCGCAGGGCCTCCTCGACGCGGCGGTGCGCGGTCACGTCCGTGAAGGTGCGCACGAAGCCGCCCCCGGACATCGGCATGGTGCGCATCTCCAGCACCGTGCCATTGGGACGGGTCCGCGTGTAGGTGTGCGCCGTCGGAAGGAGGCCGCCGTTGCGCACGAAACGGCGGACCGGCTCCTCCGCCTGCGCGAACTCGCCCTTCGCCCATTGATGGTCGAGCACCTCCTGAAGCAGCGGCCTGCGCAGCATGAGATCCGGCGGCAGGTCGAGCAGCGCCACCGCCCGGCTGTTGCAGATCTCGACGCGCCGCTCCGGCGACACGACGATCAGGCCCTGGTCCATGCTCTCCAGGGTGGTGGCGAGGAGGGAGGCGGTCTCGGCCGCCTCGCGCTCCACGCGCCGCAGCTCGGTGACGTCGCTCAGCGTCCCGAAGAGCGCCACGACCTCGCCCGCCTCGTCCTCCTCGCAGAGACACCGGGCGACGACGTGCCGGACCGTGCCGTCCGGCCGCACGAGCCGGAGCGCCCGCGTGTAGGGACGGCGCTCCGCCACCGCCTCGGCCAGGCACGCCTCGATGGCCGAGCGGTCCTCCGGGTGATAGGCCGCCACCGCCGTCGCCACGGTCGGCCGGGTGGTCTCCGGATCGAGACCGTAGATCCGGTAGATCTCCCGGGACCATGCGAGCCGGTTCTCCTTCACGGCGAGCCGCCAATGGCCGACATGGGCGATCTCCTCGGCCATGACGAGCATGCGGTTGCTCGCCAGGGCAGCGGCCTCGGCGCGCTTCAGGTGGGAGATGTCGCGGGCCGTTCCGAACACGCGGTCGAACCGCGCGGCCGGGCCGCGCAGCGGCACGAGGACGATCTCCCAGACGCGCAGGTCGTCCTCCCTGTCCAGGCTGCCCTCGAAGCGGACCGGGTCGCCAAGCTCCAGGCAGCGCCGCAGGTTCTCCTCCATCTTGGCCGCGTGGATCGGGGGCAGCATCTGATCGATGCGACGCCCCGCCAGGGCCTCCGGCGTCGATCGCAGGTTGGCGGCTGCGACGCCGTTGCAGGCCTCCATCCGGAAGATGCCGCCGGGATCCGGCCGGCTGATGAAGAGACCGTCGGCCGAGGCGTCGAACATGGCGCGGAACAACGTCTCGCTTTCCCGCAGACGGGCCGCGGCGCGCTCGAGCAGCAGCCCGAACAGGGCGGTGAGCCCGAGAATGCCGAAGGCGGTCCCGGCGAGCAGCAGGGCCTCGCTCCCCCAGGGCGAGGACACCGCGTCGGAGGCGATGCTCGTCCAGGCCGCGCCCGCGTCGAGGCCCGCCAGCAGCACGAGCAGGGCGGCGAGCAGGATCGGCGGGCGCGCCTCAGACCCGATGGCCGCGGGCCATCGCCGGCGGCGTGGGGCGGGCGATTCTGGCCGATCCTGCATCACCGCGAGAACACCCGCTCCATCCCTGCCCGCGTTCCCGGGACGCTAAACAATCGCCCGAGCTCCGAAGCTTCGGCGGCGCGCGCCGCAAAACGCCATTACACATCGGTCAGAGTGACAGATCACTATTCGTCTTCGGCAGCAATACGGCGTAACATCGATCGGATCGGCCTGCGTTTGAGCGGGACTTGCGGGCCGGATCGGGGAGCCGGCCTCAGCGGCGGCCGAGAAGCCCACCCGTCCGGGCGGCCTGGCCCTGCGCGATGTGCCAGCGGGCATCGTCCACGGCCCGACACAGGCGGCGGTGCTGCCAGCGGTGATAGAGGGTGAGGAGCGGCACGCCCCGGGCGATGCCCCGCTCGTGGCGCGCGAGGCGCTTCAGCAGGGCGGGCAGACAGGCGCTCGCTGCCTCGCCCGTGGCGATGTCGATTGCCCGGACCTGCCGCATCAGCGCGGCGCGGTGATCCTCCATGACCCGGTCTCTCTCCGCACACCGACCACGATCCGAAGAAGATCGTTCGGATCAGCAACGGATCAACAGGGCGCACGATCACAAAAAAAATGCCCTGCCGGCGGATGCAGGCAGGGCGGCCAAGTCGCATTGGGGGCCTCGGAAGCATCCCCGCACCTCGAATCCCCAAGCTGGATTGTCCAGCGAAGCGGAGACAGGCGAAGGGCTGCGCCAACACACCGACTATGCGGGTTTCACGGGGGCGCCGCCTTCACAATTATCAAGTTCTTAACCTGCCGAGCGGCCGTTCCGCCCGGCTGGATGCTCGGGCGCGCCGGCCGGGTGTGGCACGACGGAACCGGTATCCGGCGCTCCGCACCGCCCGCGCGGGCTTGACCAAGTTCCGCCACACTCGCACCGGTTAAGCGCGCGGCGGAGCAGAGACGATTGACCCAGGACGAATCCCCCATCCCGCTGACGGTCCTGATGCGGAGCTTCAACGAGGCGGACCGTATCGAAGCGGCCATCCGGTCGGCGCTGCCCCTGCGGGCCGAGATCCTGGTGATCGATTCCGGCTCGACGGATGCGACCGTCGCGATCGCCGAATCCCTCGGCGCCCGGGTGGTGAGCAATCCCTGGGGCGGCTTCGGGCCGCAGCGGCGCTTCGGCGAGGGGCTCTGCACCCACGACCACGTCTTCAGCATGGATGCGGACGAGGTGCTGACCCCCGAACTGGTCTGGGAGATCCGCGGGATCTTCCTGCACGGGCGTCCGCCCGCGCTGATGAAGGTACGCAAGGCCATGGCGCTGCCGCATCACGACCGGCCGCCGCCCTTCGCCTTCTGCACCGAGCAGATCTACATCTACGACCGGCGGGTCGCGCGCACGATCGAGAACCCCAACTGGGATCACCTCGACATCCGCACGGGCGAGACGCCGCGGCGGCTCAGGGCGGTGGCGTGGCACTTCACCTACCGCGACTGGAACCACGCCGTCGCGAAGGCCAATTACGTGGCCGAACTCGCCGCCCGGACCTCCCCGCCGCGCTCGAACCTCGAACTCTCGGCCCGGCTCGTCGTGGAGTTCCCGTTCTATTTCCTCCGCTTCTATTTCCTGAGGCGGCTCTTCCTCGCCGGGACCGACGGATTCGCCATGGCGACGATCCTGGCATTCGGGCGGTTCCTGCGCATCGCCAAGATGCGCGAGCAGGCGGTGTCGCGGGCGATCGATCCGGCGGTCCGCGCAGCGGATGAGGCGCGATGACCAGACGAGAGATGTTCCTGCGGGTGTGGCGCGGCTGGCTCGGACGCCAGAAGCCGCTCCTCGCCTGGCTCGCGGTCGCGATCGCCGTGGTGGGCGCCTCGACCGGCATCTACCCCGTGGTGGTGCGCTTCGCCTTCGAGGCCTACGGCGCCAACGACCGCTCGTCGCTGTCCTACGTGCCGCTCGCCATCCTGCTCGCCACCGCGCTGCGGGGCACCGCCCTCTTGGCCCAGCTCGTCCTCACGAACCGCATCGTCACGCGGGTCGAGGCCGACATGCTCTCGGACCTGTTCGCCCGGATGGTGCGGGCGGATGTGGGACGCACCGCCCGGGAGAGCCCCGCCGCCCTCGCCCAGCGCTTCACCGGGGATTTCGCGCCGGTCTCGGAGGCGCTGTCGCGCCTCTCGACGGTGCTCCTGCGCGACCTCGCGATGCTGATCGCGCTCGCCGCCGCGCTCCTGTGGATGGATCCCGTCCTCACCCTCGTCTCCGTGGTGATGGTGCCCCTCGTCGCCCGCCCGGTGAGCCAGATCGGGCAGAAGCTGCGCCGCTACGCCCGCGCCATCCACGAGACCGTGGCCAGCAATGCCGGCCTGATCGGCGAGAGCCTGCTCGGGTCGCGCGTCGCCAAGGTCTACGGGATGGAGGACCTGCTCTCCGCCCGCGCCCGCGAGGGCTTCGAGCAGATCCGCCGGCTCAAGGTGAAGGCGGCCAATGCGCGGGGGCGGCTCGATCCGCTCCTGGAGATCGGCGGGGGCCTCGGCGTCGCCGCGGTGATGATCCTGATCGGCGACCGGGTGATGTCCGGGGAGCGCTCGATCGGCGATTTCACGGGCTTCGTGACGGCGCTCCTGCTCGCCTCGCAACCGGCCCGCACGCTCGGCTCTCTCGGCGCGACGCTTCAGCAGGCGGCCGGCGCCCTGCAACGCTATTTCGAGGCCTTCGACGAGCAGCCGACCATCGCCGAGCGGCCGGCGGCGCCCGCCCTGCGGATCGGCCCCGGCGAAATCCGCTTCGAGAGCGTGGTCTTCGCCCATGCGGGCGGGTCCCCGGTGCTGCGCGGGCTCGACCTCACCGCCCGGGCCGGGGCGGTGACCGCCATCGTCGGACGCTCGGGCGCGGGCAAGTCCACGCTCCTCGACCTCGTGCCCCGGCTGCAGGACGTGACCGGGGGCCGGGTGACGATCGACGGCCAGGATGTCCGGGAGGTCAGCCTGGAATCCTTGCGCGCCTCGATCGCGATGGTCACGCAGGACGTGATGCTGTTCGACGACACGGTGGAGGCCAACATCGCCTTCGGCCGGCCGGGCGCGACGCCGGAGGAGGTCCGGGAGGCGGCCCGCGCGGCGGCCGCGGACTTCATCGAGTCCCTGCCGGAGGGCTTCGCCTTCCGGGTCGGCCCCGGCGGATCGAAGCTCTCGGGCGGGGAGCGCCAGCGCGTCACGCTGGCCCGGGCCTTCCTCAAGAACGCGCCGATCCTGCTCCTCGACGAGGCGACGAGCGCCCTCGACCCGGCCTCCGAGGTCCGGGTGCAGGAGGCGGTGCGACGCCTGATGGCCGGACGCACGACGGTGATCGTCGCGCATCGTCCCTCCACCTACATGGCGGCCGATCAGGTCGCGGTGGTCGAGGGCGGGCGCGTGGTGCGCTGCGGCCCGCCGCAGGCCGTGATGGGCGCCGCCGAGGCGGTGGCGGATTCCGCCGGCGCGCCCCAAGGGTCCGCCCCCATGGCGCAAGGGTCCGCGCCCATGGCGGGGGCCGCCTGATCGGCGCCGGACCGGATCAGCGGGCCCCGATCGCGCGGGCCACGTCCTCCAGGCGGCGCTGCATCATGGCGATCTGATCGAACGTGCCCTGGCGCGTGCAGGCGCCCATGGTGACGCCGTAATAGAAGCCGCCTTCCTCCCGGCGCTTGCGGCAATCGAGGAAGCTCGGGCCGAAGAGCCCGCCGGCCATCACCGCCAGGGCGAGGCCGAGCTTGAGCGCGAGCCGCAGCGGCCAGGGAATGTAGGAGCCCACCCGCTCGGTCGGCGCGGAGGGCGCGCGCTCGTAGCGGACGCCGCTCGCCTCGGCCGGGCGGCCACTGACCTGCGCCACCCGGTCGGGCAGCAATCCGGGCGGACGGCCGGACCCGCTTCTGCTGTGTCGCTCCATCGCTCGCCCCCATGCTGCGCGCTCGCGGCGAATGAAGCACGGGGGATTTAAACGCCCGTTGCGGCGCTCGCTCCAAAGCGCGGCACACGGGACAAGTCATCCCGGTGCACGATGCCGTTGCGGCACGGTTCTTGACTTCACCGGCCGGTCTGCGGCCAAGCGGGAGTTCAGCCCGGCCAGCGGGCGCCACGGCTTTGGGAGGCCCGGAATGCTTTCGCTCCTCGACCTGCGCGACCGGATCGATTCCGGGCGCCTCACGCCCCAGGGGGCCGTGTCGCTGGCCCGCGAGGCCATCGCGGACCGCGAGCCCGAGATCGGCGCGATCGTCCGGCTCGATCCCGGGAGCCGGGTGCCGGAGGAGGGGCCGCTCGCCGGCATCGCGGTCGGCGTGAAGGACATCATCGACACCGCCGACCTTCCCACCGAAATGGGCTCGCCGATCTACGCGGGCTGGCAGCCCCGGGCGGACGCGCCGGTGGTGGCGCGGCTGCGGCGGCTCGGCGCCGTGCCCCTGGCCAAGACCACCACCACGGCCTTCGCCTTCCTCGACCCGACCGCAACGCGCAATCCCCGCAACCTCGGGCACACGCCGGGCGGGTCCTCGGCGGGGTCCGCCGCGGCGGTGGCCGCCGGGATGGTCCCGCTCGCCCTCGGCACGCAGACCGGCGGCTCGGTGATCCGCCCGGCCGCCTTCTGCGGCGTCGTCGGGGTCAAGCCGTCCTTCCGCCTCCTGCCGACCGTCGGCGTGAAGTGCTTCTCCTGGGCCCTCGACACGGTCGGCCTGTTCGCCGCCCGGGTGGGGGATGCCGCCCGCGCCCTGGCGCTGATGGCGGACCGGCCCGGCATCGACCTGGCGGCCGGCGATCCGGGCCTGCCGCGCATCGGCCTGCTGCGGCAGGATTTCTGCGCTCCCCCGGCCCCGGAGGCGCTCGCCGCCCTGGAACGCGCCGCGGCGGCGCTGGAGCGCTCGGGCGCGCGGGTGCAGGACCTCGCCCTGCCGCCGGTCTTCGCCGAGGCCTGGGCGCGCCATCCGCTGATCCAGGACTACGAATCGGCCCAGGCGCTCGCCTGGGAATACGACCATCACCGCGAGGCGCTGCCGCCGCTCCTGCGCGCCCATCTCGACGCGGCGCAGGGCGCGGGCGCGGCCGAATACGATTCCGCGCGGCGCGTCGCCCGTCAGGCCCGGCGCAGCCTCAAGGACGTGTTCGGCGAGGAGGGGGTCGACGTGATCCTGACGCTCTCCGCGCCGGGCCCGGCGCCGGAGAGCCTCGCCTCCACGGGCGACGCGCGCTTCAACCGCCTGTGGACGCTGATGGGCGTGCCCTGCGTGACGGTGCCGGTGGAGACGACAGCGGCGGGGCTGCCGCTCGGGGTGCAGGTGATCGCGCGCTTCGGCGACGACGGACGGGCGCTCGCCGCCGCGCGGCTCGTCGAGCGGGCGATCGGCTGATCCGGGCGCCCCGAGAACGTCCCGCCGAAGGGGGTACCCCTTCGGCGGATGAGGCCGGCGGTGGGCCCCGGAGACGGAGGGCGGCGCCCTCCGTCTCCGCCGGCCGGCGCGCTACTGCGCCGTCCAGCCGCCGTCGACCGGGATGTTGGCGCCGGTGAGCTGGCTCGCCGCATCCGAGCACAGGAACACGGCGATGGCCGCGATCTGGTCGACGGTCACGAACTCCTTCGTGGGCTGCGCGGCCAGCAGCACGTCGTTGATGACCTGATCCTTGGTCAGCCCACGGGCCTTCATGGTGTCGGGGATCTGCGCCTCGACCAGCGGTGTCCAGACGTAGCCCGGCGAGATGCAGTTGACGGTGATCTTGTGGGTGGCGAGTTCGAGGGCCGCCGTCTTGGTGAGGCCGGCGATGCCGTGCTTGGCCGCCACGTAGGCCGCCTTGTAGGGCGAAGCGACCAGCGAATGCGCCGAGGCGGTGTTGATGATCCGTCCCCAGCCCCGCGCCTTCATCCCGGGAATCGCCGCCCGCATGGTGTGGAAGGCCGAGCACAGGTTGATGGCGATGATCTGGTCCCATTTGGCGAGGGGGAATTCCTCGATCGGCGAGACGAACTGGATGCCGGCATTGTTCACGAGCACGTCGAGCGATCCGAAGGTCTTCTCCGCCTCGGCGATCATCGCGGCGATCTCTTCGGGCTTGCTCATATCGGCGCCCGAGTAATGCGTCTTCACGCCGAACTCGGATTCGATCGCGGCGCGCTCGCGCTCGATGTCCTCGGGCTTGCCGAAGCCGTTGAGGACGACGTTGGCGCCATCCTTGGCGAGGCCGCGGGCGATGGCGAGGCCGATGCCGCTCGTGGATCCGGTGACGAGGGCGGTCTTCGAGGTCAGGGCCATGGATGCCTCCTGCGATACGGGAAAGGAAACGGGTGTCACGCCAGGTAATCGTGCAGCACCTGCCCGTAGGGCAGCGTGAAATCCACGACCTGGTGGCGGCCGCGCACGATCCGGCGCACCGGCAGATCCGCCAACCGGCAATTGGCGTGCGGGATCAGGTGCAGGCGGGCATCGCCCTCCCAGGCCCCGTGCACGGTGATGTCCTGAAGCCGATAGCCGACGAGCTGCGCCACCTTCACGCTGCCATCCACGTCGGGCAGCAGCTTGAGGTTGACGTTGAGCTGCCCGATCCCGTCGCGTACCTGATCGAGCCGGTCGCCGAGGCTGCGGTGCTTGTAGGTCATGGTGCCGAGCGCCACCCGCTCCTCGTCGTAGTGCAGGGTGCCGGTGAGCGTGTCCTTCATCACCTTGAGCCGCGGCACGCCGTACTTCTTCGGGAAGCCCCAGATCTCGCGACCCGCGGTGATCGGCGGCTCGTCGTCGAGATACATCTGAACCGAGAAGTTGCAGGGCTCGCCGTTGTACCGGGCGACGATGCCGGTGCCGCTCTCCTCGTAATCGCCGAAGCCGGAGGAATCCGGCATCTTCATCCACTCGTAGAAGGCGAGGTTGCCGGGCGCCGGCTCGAGGGGCTCGGGGAGGGCGGCCCGGAGCGCGTCCGGGTCGGTCTCGTAGGTGATGATCAGGTATTCGCGGCGGATGAAGCGGTAGGGCCCGTGCGGATAGCTCGGGCTGAAGACGGGCATCGACGGGCTGCGGAGGATCTCGTCTCGGGTCATGACCCTGTCTCTCCTTAGTCGCGCGGCGCGGGGGCGGGGGCAGGCCCGGTCCGGCGGCCGCGATCCCCTCGACGGTGCCGCCGAGGATCGCTGGTGAGGCACCGGCATCCGCGCGCAGCGGTGCGGTTCGGGCCTCCGGCTTCTGATCCAGGCCCGGCGGGCGGGCCTTCCCCGCGCCAGCCGGACACGGCTCCCCGCCACATTGGCGTGGAGGCCGATCGGGATCTTGGACGTTTCCTTCATCGCCGGAACGGCCGCCCTCCCGCCCGGCGGGGGCCGTATCCCGTGGTTCTCAGTCCCGCGCGTCCCGGGTCAGGTCGAACACCGCCACGCCCTGGTCGGGCCGGCAACGCGCCAGCCAGTCGCGGTGCCGGAACGAGCGGCGCACGTCGCTGCGGCCGGCGGCCCAGTGCTCCAGCATCGTCTGGCGCGAGAACTCGTAATCCTTCGCGTTCCCCTCGTAGGTCTTGCGCCGGTAGATCAGCTGGAGGATCGACACGGTGTTCTCGTGGCTGACCTCCAGCAGGAAGGCGACGTCCGGATCCTGCCGCAGCTCCGGCGGCAGCTTCTCGGCGAGGCGGCGGAACGCGGTCTTGGCCTTGCGGATCTCCATCTGGTCGTCGGTGTTCATCCGCGTGCGGCTGGAATAGCGGATGTCCTTCTCGCGCTCGGCCGCCTCGGAGAGGGTACGGGGCATCGGCCCCCGGGCGCTGAACAGGTCGACCTGGAAGATCATCAGATCGCGGCGGCGCTCGTTGTCGAGGACGTGCTGGAGAGGCGTGTTCGAGACGAGGCCGCCGTCCCAGTAATGCTCGCCGTCGATCTCCACCGGCGGGAAGCCCGGCGGCAGGGCGCCCGAGGCCATGATGTGCTCGGGGCCGATCACGTCCCGGTGATTGTCGAAATAGGTGAAGTTGCCGGTGCGGATGTTGACGGCGCCGATGCTGAGCCGGGTCTCGCGCCGGTTGATCCGGTCGAAATCGACGAGGTCGAGCAGGGTGCGGCGCAGCAGGCCGGTGTCGTAGTAGCTCAGCGCCTCCGGGGCGCCGGGCGGGAACATGTAGGGCGGGGGCACCCGCGGCAGGAAGAAGCCCGCGACGCCGAAGGTGGCGCCGAAATTGGCGCTCACCTCGTTGAAGACGCTGCGGGCCTGCTCGCCGGGCCACCAGGGGCTGACCTGGAATCCGGAGGTCACCTGATCCCAGAAGGCGTGGAGCTGCTCGATCCGGCGCTCGGGCGGGTTTCCCGCGACGATCGCGGCGTTGATGGCGCCGATGGAGATGCCCGCGACCCAGTCGGGCGCGACACCGCCCTCCTGCATCGCCTCGACGACGCCCGCCTGATAGGAGCCGAGGGCGCCGCCGCCCTGGAGCACCAGGACGTGGCACTCACCCTGATCGCCCGAGAGCGCCGTCATCGGTCTCATCTCCGCCACGCTTGTCCTGTTGCCCGCAAAGATGTCGCGTCGGTGACGGAGGGCAAGCCTCTGACGGCTTTGCAGCGCACGCGGGTTGACAGCGCCCGGCCGCTCCGCCAAGCGTCCGCCGCCCGTGGCCGGCGCCCTCCGCCGGTCCGACGCGGCCTTCTGACCCGGTCCGCGCCCTGCGGGCCGTCCGCCCCCACGAAGCCCGGCCCCGCGCCCTCGGCGGACCGACCAGCACGGGATGCGATGCGCTCCTATCTCGACTTCGAAAAACCCGTCGCCGAACTCGAAGCCAAGCTCGAGGAGCTGCGCGCCCTCGGCGATCGGGACGGCGCGGTCGCGATCAGCGAGGACGTCTCGCGGCTCGAGAGCAAGGCGGCGGCGGCCCTCGCGGAACTCTACGCGACGCTGAGCCCCTGGCAGAAGACCCAGGTCGCCCGGCATCCCCAGCGCCCGCACTTCGTCGATTACTGCGCGGAGCTGATCGAGGAATTCACGCCGCTCGCCGGCGACCGCAGCTACGGCGAGGACGAGGCGGTGGTCGGCGGCTTCGGGCGCTTCCGCGGCCGGCCGGTCTGCGTCATCGGCCAGGAGAAGGGCGCGACCACCGAGGCGCGCATCCGGCACAATTTCGGCATGGCCCGCCCGGAGGGCTACCGCAAGGCCGTCCGCCTGATGGACCTCGCGGACCGTTTTGGCCTGCCCGTGCTGACCTTCGTCGACACCGCCGGGGCCTATCCGGGCATCGAGGCGGAGGAGCGGGGGCAGGCGGAGGCCATCGCCCGCTCGACCGAGGCCTGCCTCGCCCTCGGTACTCCGAACGTGGCCCTGGTGATCGGGGAAGGCGGCTCGGGCGGCGCCATCGCGCTCGCCACGGCCAACCGGGTTCTGATGCTCGAACACGCGATCTACAGCGTGATCTCCCCCGAGGGCGCCGCCTCGATCCTGTGGCGCGACGCCGGCCGCGCCCAGGACGCCGCCACCGCGATGAAGATCACCGCGCAGGACCTGCTGCGGCTCGGCGTCATCGACGGCATCGTGCCCGAGCCGACCGGCGGCGCGCATCGCGACCCGGCCGCCTCGATCCGGGCCGCCGGTGACGCCATCGCCGACGCGCTCAAGGGACTCGCGAATCTCGACGCCGAGGGCCTGCGCGAGCAGCGGGCCCAGAAATTCCTGGAGATCGGCCGCAAGCTCTGACGCCGGAGGTCCGCGGCATTCCGCCGCGGATCCCGGGCCGGCACTGCCGGTGCCGGCAAGTCGAGGCCGGCAAATCGAGGCCGGCCATCGGCATTCGCGATGGACGCGGCTCGACCTGGCCCGGCGCCCTCTCGACTTCCCCGTGATCCACAGCCACCGGTCGTCGCCCGGCCTTCGTTTTGCCGAAGACGCGGCCGAAGCCTTGCCCACCGATCCCACCGCCGCCGCGGAGCGGCCGCACCGCACGGTGCCGGATAACCTTGGACGGACCGCGCCGGCGCTGCTTGCGGTAAGGTCCGGTCAAGCTTAACGAAGCTATGGGGTTGGGCGAGGTGGTCCTGAAGCCGCATGGTGCTTCAGGCATTTGTCGAGAACGGGGAGCCCCATGGCGAAGCGTCCGGTGCTGGCGGCGGCAAGCGGTCTCCTGCTCGCGCTCTCTCTGGCCGCGTGCCAGGACGGCGGCTTGGCGGGCGGCGGCGGCTCGACCCGGCACCTGCAGCCGATCCCCCAGAAGACCGTGGCGCTGATGTCCACCAAGGGGATGTCGCCGGGCGATCCGATCCTCATCCGGGCCTACAAGAAGGAATCCGAGATGGAGGTCTGGAAGCGCGGCAGCGACGGCCGCTACGCGCTTCTGAAGACCTTCCCGATCTGCCGCTGGTCCGGCCAGCTGGGCCCGAAGGTCCGCGAGGGCGACCGGCAGGCGCCCGAGGGCTTCTACGCCATCACGCCGGGCCTGATGAACCCGAACTCGTCGTACTATCTCTCGTTCGACACAGGGTTTCCGAACGCCTTCGACCGCGCGAACGGCCGCACCGGCCGCTACCTGATGGTGCATGGAACCTGCTCCTCGGCCGGCTGCTTCGCCATGACCGACGAGGCCATCGCGGAGATCTACGCCATCGCCCGCGAGGCGTTCTCGGGCGGGCAGCGCGCGTTCCAGTTCCAGTCCTACCCGTTCCGGATGACGGCGCAGAACATCGCCAAGTACCGGAACGACCCGAACATGCCGTTCTGGAAGAACCTGAAGGAAGGCTCCGATTATTTCGAGGCCCTGCACGACGAGCCGAAGGTCGGGGTGTGCGGGACGCGCTACGTGTTCGGCGGCTCGGACGCGGCGGCGGGCTCGTGCAGCCCGCGGGTCGATCCGCTGGTCGCGGAGAAGCGCAGCAAGGACGAGCACGAGGTCGCCGAGCTGATCGGCAAGGGCACGCCGGCCGTGCGGGTGGTCTATCAGGACGGCGGGCAGCACCCGTTCTTCCGCGAGACGGCGCCGAGCACCCAGCTCTTCGCCGAGCAGCAGACCCGCCGGCCCGATCTCGGCATCGTGAGCCGCCCCGAAGCCATCGCGGCGGGCCCGGAAGAGGTTCCGGTCGATGCCAAGGGCCGGCCGATCCTCGTCGCCGACGCGAAGGCGCCGGAGGCCAAGCCGGCAGATGGCAAATCGTCGGATCCGAGAAGCGCGCGCAAGGGGGCGGCCGCCAAGCCCACCGCGCTCGCCTACGCCACCCCCGCCGTCACGCCGGCGCCGATCCCGACGAAGGAGGCCGCCCAGTCCCTGGCGCCGCAGCCGGCCGCGCCGGTGACCGTCGCGAGCGCCGAAGACGATCCCGCCGCCTACCGCAAGCTCCTCGGCAACCTGTTCGGCAATTCCGCCCCCCCGACCGCGCCGGCTGCCCTCCCGCCCCCGGCCGAGCCCGAAACCGTGGCGTCCGCGCCGAAGAAGGTCGCGGCTCATCCGCACCCGGCGAAGGCCGCGGATCCGCGCAAGGCCGCCGATGGGCACAAGCCCGCGGAGAAGGACGCCCACAAGCCGGCCGCCTCCGACAAGGCACCGGACGCCGCGGCCAAGCGGGCGACACTGCCGTCCGCCCCGCGCGTGGCCGGCGTCGCGAACTGAGGGGGGAGCCGCTCGTCGGCCGGGACCATCCGGCATCCTGCTCGGGATACCGGGCCGGCGCGCCGAGCCTGTTTGGCGGCTCCCGGCACTCGCACCTCAGGATGAGGGCCAGGGCGGGAGAGAGGCACGGTCGATCAAGCAGGCGCTCCGCGGAAGAGCGGCGATCGAGAACCCGGCCGCGGCTGATGTGAAGCCAGCTCCCGTCCGGGCCCGAAGGCCGGAACGGGGAGGGCGATCGCCTGCTCACCGGCGGATCGCCTCCGATGCACCGCGTGGGATCCGCGGCCCCCTCCGAGAGCGTCGCCCGATTCCGACGCTCGCCCGAAACCCGTCATACGGTTTCCGGATGATCGCTTCGCGATGCGGAAACCGGCCTCGCTCAGGCGCCGCGCGGGCTCGTGATACGGTTTCCGAAAGTGATCTTCCGGAAACCGTATCACTCCCGCGGGCCCTCCGGCCGCAGCGCCCCGAGGGCCGCCACGATCTCCGCCTCCACCTGCCGGGCGATCGGCTGGCGATAATGCGTCGGATCGAAGAAGGCCGCCGGATCGGCGAGTTGCGGCCGATCACCGGACCAGTCGATCACGCGATGCCGGGGGTGAACGGCCAGGGCCGTGCGGATTGCCGCCCGGCATGCCGCCGCAGCGGCGGCTCGGGGCGTGCCGGGAATGGGCTGGGCCGGGGCGTAGATGGGCGGGAAGACGGCGATCAGCGCCGTCTCCGGGGGGAGCCCGGCCGCGAAGGCCCGCAGGCGCTCGGCGGCCGGGAAGGCGGGTCCGGCGAAGCCTGGATCCGGCTCGGCCGGAGGCCGCCGCCCGCGGGCCGCCACCCGGGCCGGATCGCTCGGATCGCCTTGCCGCAGATAGTCCGGCTCGTAGTCCCAGTAGCCGTCCGGGCGGGCGCGGCGGGCATTCGGGCGCAAGGACCAGCGGATCCGGGTCACGACCTCGGCGGCGACCCGCGACTGGACCAGCCCGCGCAGGTAGTCCGGCCAGTCGGAGGCGAGCAGCCAGAACGGGAACGGCTTCGAGGGCGGGAGCGCCGGGTCGTCCCCGCACCAGAACGCGTCCGGGGCGAGCACCAGCGCCTGCGGGTTCGGGTGGTGGCGCAGGAAATAGGCCGCCAGGGTCAGCTGCTCGCCGGGGCCGGTGGCCGGCACCGCGAGCTGGACGAAGGGGATGCCGGTCTGCGCGCGCAGGCGCTCGGGCGTGATGAGCTGGATATGCGAGTTGCCGATGATGGCGGCCGTGAAGGCGGGATCGCGCCCCCGGCTCGCCGAGGCGGTGCGCGGCCCCTGCGGACGAACGCCCTCGCGATTCAGGAGACGCGGCCGCCCGGTGTCGTAGGGATCGACCGCGAGGGCGAGGGCGAGGTAGCCGGCCAGCAGCGCGACGGTGCCGCCGACGAGCAGCACGCAGAAGCGCCGCCACGCCGGCGCCGCGCCGCGCCCCTCGGCGACGGGTTCCGGCGCGGCCGGCGCGATCACGGAATCGGCCGTTCTCACGCCGAGACCGGGCTCGTCGCGGTCACGCTCGACCGCTCCGCGCGACCTTGATCCCCGTGCAACCGTCTCTCTCCTTCATGGCGGCCGGACGCCGCGCTCAGAACTGGAAGTAGATGAACTCGTAATTCGCGTCGTCGCCGATGCGCAGGAGCGCCGCGACGAACAGCACCGCGAAGGCCACCGCGAGGGCGGGCTTGGGCTGCAGACGGTGGATGGCCGCCCAGGCGGTCGGCCCGGCGAGCGCCACCAGCACCGCGGGCAGGAAGGCGCGCCACTTGAAGCCGTGCCCCACGGGCGCGAAGCCGAACAGCCCCTTGAACAGGGTGAGCGCCGCCTCGAAGCTGGTGGCCCGGAACAGGACCCAGGTCAGCATCACGAAGCCGAAGGTCAGCGCCCAGCCCAGCAGCGCCGGCATCGGCAGCCCGGCCCGCCGCCACAGCACCCCGGCGCCGAGCCCGAGGCCGTGGGCGAGCCCCCAGGCGACGAAGGTGAGGCCGGCCCCGTGCCAGAGGCCGCCCAGCGTCATGGTGGCGACGAGGGCCGCGAGCTGCACGGCCAGGCCGTGCCGGTTGCCGCCGAGCGGCACGTAGAGGTAGTCGCGCAGGAAGCGCGACAGGGTCATGTGCCAGCGGCGCCAGAAGTCCTGCAGCGAAGTCGCCCGGTAGGGCACGTCGAAGTTCTGCGGCAGGACGATCCCGAACAGCAGTGCGAGACCGAGCGCCATGTCGGTGTAGCCGGAGAAGTCGAAATAGATCTGGAAGGTGAAAGCGAGAGTGCCCTGCCACGCCTCGATCACGGTGACGGTGTGGCCGAGGCCCGCCGCCTCGAAGACCGGATTGGCGTAGGCCGCGAGGGGATCGCCGAGAAACACCTTCTTGGCGAGGCCGATGCCGAGCAGCATCAGGCCGCGGCCGAAGCGCTCGGCGGCGTCCGGGCGCGCATAGGGCCGCTCGTCGAACTGATGCAGGATCTCGCTCCAGCGCACCAGCGGACCGGCGAGCACCTGCGGGAAGAAGGCGATGTAGAGGGCGTAGCGCGTGAGATCCATCGACGGGGCGCGGCCGCGCGCGAGATCCGTCAGGTACATCACGTGGTGGAAGGTGAAGAACGAGATGCCGAGGGGCAGCGCCAGCGAGGGCCGGGCGAGATCGAGGCCCGGCAGGAGGTTCGCGAGATCGGCAAGCAGCCCCGAATACTTGAAGGCGGCAAGCAGCCCGAGATTGGCCACGATGGCGAGCGGGATGAGGAGCGCGGCGCCGCCGCGGATGAACCACCGCGCGACGAGCCAGTTCAGCCCGATCGACAGCGCCAGGAGCGGCAGGAAGCGCCAATCCCACCAGCCGTAGAAGACCAGCGACAGGAGCACGAGGAGCGGCAGCCGCCAAGCCGGCCGGAAGCGCTCCACCAGGGCGTGGAGCACGAGGGCGAGCGGCAGGAAGCCGAGGAGGAACGGGAAGGAGTTGAAGAGCATCGGGCCCGAACGATCAGGCGGCCTCGCCGCGCAGCCGTCGCAGCGCACGCTCGCGCCCGATCAGCGGCAGCAGCCCGGAAAGATCCGGCCCGTGGTCGAGGCCGGTGAGCGAGAGCCGCAGGGGCAGGAACAACGCCTTGCCCTTCAGGCCGGTCCGCGCCTTCACGGCCTCGCCCCAGGCCTTCCAGGTGCCCGCATCCCACGGTTCCGCCGGGAGAAGCTCGGCGGCCTGCGCCGCGAAGCCCGGCTCGGCGATGGCGGGGGTGACCGGCCCGGCCACCACGGTCCACCACGCCGCCGCATCGGCGAGCTTCGTCAGGTTGGCCCGCACCGCCAGCCAGAACGCCTCGGCCGCGGCGGCCGGGATGCCGAGCTGCGCCAGCCGCGGCGCCGCCACGGCCGGCGGCATCTCGTGGACGAGGCGGGCGTTGAGCTGGTCGAGATCGTGCGGGTCGAACTTGGCGGGCGCCCGCGAGACGTGGGCGAGATCGAGGAGGCCGGCCAGTTCGTCGAGATCAGCGACGGCCCGCACGGCCTCGGCCGAGCCGGTGAGGACGGCGAGCGAGGCCACGGCGCCGGGCTCGTAGCCGTCCGTCCGCAGCCCGCGCAGGGAGAGATGGCCGAGGCGCTTCGATAGCCCTTCGCCGCTCGCCGTGGTCAGGAGGTTGTGATGCGCGAAGACCGGCACCGGCGCCCCGAGTGCGGCGAAGATCTGGATCTGCACCGCCGTGTTGGTGACGTGATCCTCGCCCCGGATGACGTGGGTGATGCCCATCTCGGCGTCGTCCACGACGGAGGGCAGGGTGTAGAGATAGCTGCCGTCCTCCCGCACCAGCACCGGATCGGAGAGCGATTCGGCCTCGACGTGGCAGGGCCCGCGCACGAGGTCGGTCCAGGTGACGGTGCCGGGATCGAGGCGGAAGCGCCAGTGCGGCCGTCGGCCCTCGGCCTCCAGCGCCGCGCGCTCCGCATCCGTCAGCCGCAGGGCCGCGCGGTCGTAGACCGGCGGCTGGCCGCGCCCGAGCTGTCGGCGGCGGCGACGCTCCAGCTCGTCGGGCGTCTCGTAGGCCGGATAGAGCCGCCCCGAGGCGCGCAGCCGGTCGGCCGCCGCATCGTAGAGCCCGACGCGATCGGATTGCCGCACCGCGCGGTCGGGCGCGATGCCGAGCCAAGCCAGATCCTCGGCAATGGCCGCGGCGAATTCCGGCGTCGAGCGCGCGGTATCGGTGTCGTCGAGGCGCAGCACGAAGGTGCCGCCCTCGCGACGCGCGAACAGCGCATTGAACAGCGCCGTGCGGGCATTGCCGATGTGGAGGAAGCCCGTGGGAGACGGGGCGAAGCGGACGACGGGAGCCATGGCGGGCTTCTACGCATCCGCGCGGCGCCTGTCACAGGGGAGAAATCAATCCGGAGGCCGCGAGGGCTGCCTTCAAGCGATCGCGCACCACGCGCGCATCGGCAGGTGGGGGAGCGACGGGGCTTTCCGGTGCAGTCCCCGATTCGCATAAGCTGTGTTATGGAACAAACATCCATACCCCCAACACCATGGACCGGTCCGGCGGGCTGCAGAGACGCGCGAAGCCGAGGAAGGCAGGGAGACGCTGCCCACGGAATCACCATCCGTGAGGCCCCTCGACACCGAGGCCCGAGCGAAGTCACACCCGAGACCAGCCGGGCGTCCCGATCAATTCGCCGATGGTGAAGAAGTGGATGGTGCCGCTGGGGAGGATTGAACTCCCGACCTCATCATTACCAATGATGCGCTCTACCACTGAGCTACAACGGCAACCTGGTGTCCGGCTCTGGAGTGGAGGCTCCGTCGGGCGCCGCTGCGGCAGCGCCGCCGAACACGGGAGGGGCTTTAGCGGATCGCCGTGGGCTTTGCAATCGCCGTTTTGCGGCGATCGTCGCTGGTGTTGCGGATCCGTCACGCCGCGTGGACACTCTCCGCGTAGCGCCCGGGCCGGGGCGGGCGTCGCTGCCGAGCCGCCCTGCCCTGGCCTGAGCCTTGCCTGCGGGGCGTCCCGAGGGAGTGCGCATGGACATCGAACTCGTCAGCCTGACCAAGCGCTACGGCGACACGCTCGCGGTGGATGCCATCAACCTGAAGATCCGCTCCGGATCCTATTGCTGCCTGCTCGGGCCCTCCGGCTGCGGGAAGACCACGACGCTGCGCATGATCGCCGGGCACGAGACCGTATCGAGCGGCGATGTGGTGATCGGCCCGAAGGCGGTCGGCGACTTGGCCCCCGCCCAGCGCGGCACCGCCATGATGTTCCAGAGCTACGCGCTGTTTCCGCACCTCACCTGCCGCGACAACGTCGCCTTCGGCCTGCGCATGCGCGGAGTGCCCAAGGCCGAGCGCAACCGGCGCGCCGAGGCGATGCTGCAGCTCGTGCAGATGGAGGCGCTCGCCGGCCGCCTGCCGGCGCAGCTCTCCGGCGGGCAGCAGCAGCGCGTGGCTCTCGCCCGCGCCCTCGTCACCGACCCCAAGGTGCTGCTCCTCGACGAGCCGCTCTCCGCCCTCGACCCGTTCCTGCGCGTGCGCATGCGCACCGAACTCAAGCGCATCCAGACCGAACTCGGCATCACCTTCGTCCACGTCACCCACAGCCAGGAGGAGGCGATGGCCCTCTCCGATCTCGTGGTGGTGATGAATGGCGGGCGCGTCGAGCAGGCGGCGGATCCGCGCACGGTGTTCGAGCGGCCGGCCACCGCCTTCGTCGCCCGGTTCATCGGCGGCCACAACGTCATCGCGCTGCCGGAGCGGCGCATCGCCGTGCGGGCCGACCGCATGCTGCTGGGCCCCGAGGCCGGGCCCGAGGCCGTCGCGGCCCGCGTCGTCGCCGTCGAGTACCAGGGGAGCGCGGTGCATCTCGGCCTGGAGGCGCCCGGCCTCGCCGCCGATGCGGCGACCCCGCTCACGGCCATCGTCAGCGACCGCGCCTTCGCCGAGCGTCCGTTCGCCCTCGGCGACACGGTGCGGGTCGGCTGGCAGGCCGGCGAGGCCCACCCGCTCGACGCGTGACGCGCCGCCCCGGAGACCCGCGGCGGGTCTCCGGCCGAACCGATCCGCGCGCCGGCCGCCTCGGGCCGGACGACGACCTTCGCTCAAGGGGAGAGACGACGATGGATACACCGAACGGCAAGGGCCTCACGCGGCGCGGTCTCCTGGCGGGAGCCGGCGCGGCCGGCATGGCCGCCGGAACCGGGGCGATCACGGGCTTTCCAGCGATCATCGCCGCCGAGCCGGTGACCCTGCGCTATCTCGGCACCGCGGTGAACCAGAGCGGCGACATCGCCCGCAAGGTGAAGGAGGATCTCGGTATCACGATCGAGTACATCCCGGTCGTCACCGACGAGGTCTCGAAGCGCGTCGTCACCCAGCCGAACTCCTTCGACATCGTCGATTCGGAGTATTTCAGCCTCAAGAAGCTGATGCCCTCCGGCAACCTCGTCGGCATGGATGCGCGCCGGATCAAGAACGCCGACAAGATCACGCCGGTCTTCACCCGCGGCGAGGTTGCCGGCAAGAGGATCGGCGACCAGGGCACCGCGCCCAAGAAGGTGTTCTACCTCGAAGGCCAGACCTCGACGAAGTTCGCCGCCGCGCCCACCGAGTGGATCACCCTGATCCCGACCACCTACAACGCCGACACGCTCGGCATCCGGCCCGACCTGATCAAGCGGCCGATCACGAGCTGGAAGGAACTGCTCAACCCCGAGTTCAAGGGCAAGGCCTCGATCCTCAACATCCCCTCGATCGGCATCATGGATGCCGCGATGGTGGTGGAGGCGATGGGCGACTACACCTATCCCGACAAGGGCAACATGACGAAGCCCGAGATCGACCGCACCATGAAGGTGCTGATCGAGGCCAAGCGCGCCGGGCAGTTCCGGGCCTTCTGGCAGGATTTCAACGAATCCGTGAACCTGATGGCCTCGGGCGAGACCGTGATCCAGTCGATGTGGTCGCCCGCCGTGGCCAAGGTGCGCTCGCAGGGCGTGCCCTGCACCTACCAGCCGCTCAAGGAGGGCTACCGGGCCTGGGCCTCCGGCTTCGGCCTGCCCAAGACGCTCTCGGGCAGGAAGCTCGATGCGGCCTACGATTTCATCAACTGGTTCCTGTCGGGCTGGGCCGGCGCCTACCTCAACCGCCAGGGCTACTACTCGGCGGTGCTGGAAACCGCCAAGGCCCAGATGGAGCCCTACGAATGGGCCTACTGGATGGAGGGCCAGTCCGCGGCGCAGGACATCAAGGCGCCGGACGGCACCGTGATGGAGAAGGCCGGTGCCGTGCGCGACGGCGGCTCCTTCGAGGCCCGCATGGGCGCCGTGGCCTGCTGGAACTCGGTCATGGACGAGAACACCTACATGGTCCGCAAGTGGAACGAGTTCATCGCCGCATGAGCCCGGCGGCCGAACGCACGATCCCGCTTCCCCGGGAAGCGGCGGCGCCCCGCGCCGTCGCCCCCGGGCTCGCGGCGGAGGGGCGGCGCCAGCGCCACCTCGCCTACCTGCAGGCGGCGCCGCTGGCGCTGGTCTTCCTCGTCTTCTTCGTGGTGCCGCTCGTTCTCACGCTGGTCGTCAGCTTCTGGGAATACAACGAGTACGAGATTATCCCGGCCTTCACCCTGCAGAACTACGCCGACGTGTTCGAGGGCTGCTTCTCCGGCGGGGACCTCTGCACCACGCTGCGGACCTACCTGTCGACCCTGAAATTCTGCCTGCTCACCTGGGGGTTGACGCTCGGGATCGGCTTCACGGTAGCCTATTTCGTGGCCTTCCACGTGCGGTCGAGCGCGATGCAGACGGTGCTGTTCCTCATCTGCACCATCCCGTTCTGGACCTCGAACGTGATCCGGATGATCGCCTGGATCCCGCTGCTCGGCCGCAACGGCCTCGTCAACGACGCGCTGATGTCCCTCGGGATCACCCGGGCGCCAATCGAGGGCCTGCTCTACTCGGATTTCGCGGTCGTGCTGGCCTTCGTGCACCTCTACACGGTGTTCATGATCGTCCCGATCTTCAACTCGATGATGCGCATCGACCGCGCGCTGATCGAGGCGGCGCGGGATGCGGGGGCGACGGGCTGGCAGACGCTCTGGAGCGTGATCGTGCCGCTCACCAAGCCCGGCATCGCCATCGGCTCGATCTTCGTGCTGACGCTGGTGATGGGGGATTTCGTCACGGTCGGCGTCATGGGGGGCCAGCAGATCGCGTCGGTGGGCAAGGTCATCCAAGTGCAGATGTCCTACCTGCAATTCCCGGCCGCCGCCGCCAACGCCGTGGTGCTGCTCTGCGCCGTGACGCTGGTGATCGCCGGCCTCACGCGCCTCATCGACCTGCGGCGGGAGCTCTGACCATGGTCCGCGACGGCCCGCGCCCCCTCGCCTTCTACCTGCTCGCCGGAATCTTCGCCCTCTACGTGCTGTTCCTCTACGGACCGACGCTGACCATCCTGGCGCTCAGCTTCCAGGGCCCGCAGGGCGGCCTCACCTTCCCGATGAACGGCGTCTCGACGCACTGGTTCTCGCGGCTGTGGGCGGGGCTCGGCGTCATCGACATCTGGGCGGCGTTCCGGCGCTCCTTCCTGCTCGGGCTCGTGGTGATGGCCCTCACCGTCACCCTGGCCTTCTTCGCCGGGCTCGCCTTCCGCAAGGGGTTCCGCGGCCAGGGGCTCCTGTTCTACACCGCCGTCGCCAGCCTGATCGTGCCCTCGATCGTGGTCTCGCTCGGCATCGGCCTCGAATTCCGCCTGATCGACGATGCGCTCAAGGCGCTCGCCGCCGCCACCGGCTGGGGCGTCCTGCAGGACCACGGCACCGTGATGGGGCTGTTCACCTCGGCGCTCGGCGCGCACCTGACCTGGACGCTCCCCTTCGGGCTCCTGATCATGTTCGCGGTGTTCAACCGCTTCAACCGCGCCTACGAGGAGGCGGCCCGCGACCTCGGTGCCGATGGTCCGCGCACGCTCCTGCACGTGGTGATCCCGATCATCCTGCCCTCGCTCGTCGGCGTGGCCCTGTTCGGGTTCACCTTGTCCTGGGACGAGCTCGCGCGTACGAGCCAGGCGATCGGCGGGCGCAACACCCTGCCCCTCGAACTCCAGGGCCTCACCACCACGGTGACGACCCCGGAGATCTACGCGCTCGGCACCGTCACCACGGGCGTGTCGCTGGTGGTGATCGCCCTCGCCTTCGGGAGCTATCTGGGGCTGCAACGGCGGCGGGCCCGCCGCGCGCTGCTGCCCGGGGCCTGATCCGGCGGCACGAAGACCTGCCTCCAGCCGCCAGATCGCGAGCGGCGGGCACGGACCGAGACATTTTGCTCATCGCTTGGGCATTCAGACGCCGTGCTGTGCATCGCCGCCCGACTGCCAAGATCCGAGATGCCGCGTTTCGCGCCAGCACCCCGGCCGGGTTCTTCCGCTGGCGAGCCGGGTCCCCTGCCCCTCCGGAGATCCCGGCCCGCTCTCAGGCCGCGCGGACGGTGGCGAGGAACCGCCCCACCTCGCCGCCGAGCCTGTCCGATTCCTGGCGCAGGTCGGAGACGGCGGTGAGGAGATGGCGCGCCGCCGACCCCGCGGTATCGGCAGCGCTCGCCACGCCGGCGATGTTGGCCGTCACCTCGCTCGTGCCCGCGGCGGCCTGCTCGACGTTGCGCACGATCTCCTGGGTCGCCGAGCCCTGCTCCTCCACCGCCGCCGCGATGCCGGCGGCGACGCGGGCCATCTCCTCGATGCGGCCGGAGATGGAGGCGATGGCGGCGACGGCCTGGCTGGTCGAGCCCTGGATGCGGCCGATCTGCGAGCCGATCTCGTCGGTCGCCTTGGCGGTCTGAGTGGCGAGTTCCTTGACCTCGGCCGCCACCACGGCGAAGCCGCGGCCCGCCTCGCCCGCCCGGGCCGCCTCGATGGTCGCGTTCAAGGCCAGCAGGTTGGTCTGCGCCGCGATCGAGGAGATCATCGCGACGACGTCGCCGATCTTGGACGCCGCGTCGCTCAAGGCCTGCACCAGCGCACCCGTCTCGCCGGCCTCGGTCACCGCCGCGCGGGCCAGGGCCGCGGAATTGTCGACCTGCCGGCCGATCTCCTGCACGGAGGCGCTCAGCTCCTCGGTGGCGGCCGCCACGGTGTTCACGTTCGTGGAGGCCTCCTCGGCGGCGGCGGCCGCCGCCGTCGACTGCGCCGCCGTCTCCTGGGCGGTGCCGGCCATACTCTGGGCGGTCTGCTGAAGGTCGATCGCGGCGCGCGTCACCGTGGCGACGACGCCGCTCACGGCCTGCTCGAACCCGTCCGCCATCTCGCGCATGGTCGCGCGGCGCTGCTCCTCGGCACTGGCCCGGGCGAGCGCGGTCTCCGCCTCGAGCGCCCGCGTGCGGATGAGGTTGTCCTTGAAGACCTGCACGGTCGCCGCCATGGCGCCGACCTCGTCGCGCCGGCCGCGCCCGGGCACCTCGGTGGCGGCCTCGCCGTCGGCGAGCGTCCGCATGGCATCGGTCAGGCGGCGCACCGGGCGCGACAGGCTCGCATTCATGGCGAATGCCGTCAGGACCGAGAAGGCCAGGATCAGCGCGAGGCTGCTCTGCGCCACCGTGGTGGTCCATCCCGCCGCCGCATCTGCGGCCTTCGCCCGCTCGGACAGCAGGCGCCGCTCCTCCGCATCGATCTCGCCGGCCAGCTTGCGGACGCGGTCCATGGCGGCCTTGCCGATGCCGGAACTCTCCAGCTTACGCGCCTCACCCTGCGTCTGCGGATCCTGCATCAGCTGGATCTCGCGGGCGGCCACGTTCTGACGCCAGTCCTGCGCGGCCTGGTCGAGCACGGCGAGGCGGCGCGTTTGCGTGGCATTGTCCGAGACGAGCTTGCGGGCCGTCTCGAGGGCCGTCCTGTAAACCACGTCGCCCGCCTCGTACGGGGCCAGGAAGGCGCGGTCGCCCGACAGGAGATAGCCGCGCAGGCCGGTCTCCTGGTCGATCATCGCACCCGTGATCCCGTCGATCTGCTGCAACACCAGGAAGGAATGGTCACGCCAGCGCGATGTCTCTCCGATACTTGAGAGACCGGACACCGTGGCCAGCATTGCGACCAACGATACCGCAGTGATGAGGCACAAGCACAAGATGATCTTGGCATTGATTCGCAGATTGTCGAGGAGCTTCATCGTCTGGTCTCCCAGCGGGACTGCGGAGTGACAGGGGCGTCCGTACACGGCCCGCCGCTTCCGTCGCGGTCGGAATGAAAAAGGCGAAGTGGTTACGCGACGGTAAGCGCGCATGACGCCAGGTCATAATCCTCCGCATCGTGTCGTTGCCGACTCACCCGGGAACCGCGCCGGACCTGCGGCGGGGGGGACCGGCGACCCGATGGCGCGCCGCCGCGAAGCGGCTTAGGATTCGGGCACACGGACCGCGACAAGGTCCGCCGGGGAGGATGCGGGTGACGAGGGGAAACGAAGGCGCTGCGCCGCGCCATGCGGCCGCGCCGAGCGCGCGGCTCGCCGGCAAGGTCGCGCTGGTGTTCGGTGCCGGCTCGGCCGGGCCCGGCTGGAGCAACGGCAAGGCCGTCGCCGTGACCTTCGCGCGGGCGGGGGCCCGCGTCGTCTGCATCGATCGCGATCGGAAGGCGGCCGAGGCCACCGTCGCGTTCATCCACGGGGAGGACGGCTCGGCGACGGCGGCGGCCTGCGACGTCACCGATTCGGAGGCGGTCCGGGCCGTGGTGGAGGAGGCGGTCGCGGCGCACGGGCGCATCGACGTCCTGCACAACAATGTCGGTCACGCCATCATGGGCGGCCCGGTGGAGCTCGACGAGGCGGCGTGGCGGCAGAGCCTCGATCTGAACCTCACCAGCTGCTTCCTGACCTGCAAGCACGTGCTGCCGCATATGCTCGCCCGGCGCTCGGGCAGCATCGTCAACACGTCCTCGGTCGCCGCGGTGCGCTACACCGGCTACCCCTACGCGGCCTATTACGCCGCCAAGGCGGCCGTGAACCACTTCACGGTGGGCCTCGCCCTCCAATACGCCCGGGAGGGCATCCGGGCGAACGCCATCATGCCGGGCATGATGAACACCCCGCTGATCTTCCGGCAGATCGCGGGCCAGTACGCCGATGCCGAGGAGATGGTGCGGGCGCGCGACGCCGCCTGCCCGATGGGCCGGATGGGAACGGCCTGGGACGTGGCCAACGCCGCCCTGTTCCTCGCCTCGGACGAAGCCGCCTACATCACCGGCGTGGCCCTGCCGGTCGATGGCGGGCTGATCGCGAGGGCAGGATCATGAGCACGCATGCCGACGCCGCGGCCCGGCGCCTCTGGCGGCACTGGCAGGAGGGCAGCCGCCTCGCCGCGCTTCCGCCCGGGGAGCGTCCCGCCACGCGGGCGGAGGGCTACGCCATCCAGGCGCGGTTCGAGGCCTTGAGCCGGGCGCCGCTCTTCGGCTGGAAGATCGCCGCCACCAGTGCCGCCGGGCAGGCGCATATCGGGGTGAGCGGGCCGCTGGCCGGCCGGATCCTCGCGGAGCGCGTGCTCGCTCCCGGCGAGACGGTGCCGTTCCGCGGCAACCTGATGCGGGTGGCCGAAGCGGAGATCGCCTTCCGGCTGGGCCGCGACCTGCCCCCGCGCGCCGAGCCCTATCGCCCCGAGGAGGTGCTGGCGGCGGTCGACACGGTGCATCCGGCGATCGAGTTCCCGGATTCGCGCTTCGCGGATTTCGTCACGGCGGGCGAGGCGCAGCTCGTCGCCGACAATGCCTGCGCGCATCTCTTCGTGCTCGGGCCGCCGGCCCGGACGTGGCGCGACCTCGATCTGGCCGGTCTCGCGACCCGTGCCGCGGCGAGCGGCGGCCCGGACCATCCGGGCAGCGGCGCGGCCGTGCTCGGGGATCCCCGCACGGCCCTGGCGTGGCTCGCCAACGAGGTGTCCGGCCTCGGCCTCACGCTCCGGGCCGGACAGATCGTCACCACCGGCACGACCACGGTGCCGCTGCCGATCCGGCCGGACATCACCGTGACGGCCGATCTCGGCCCCATCGGTGCGCTGACGGTCCGGATCGGGCCGGAGTGACGGCGGGCGCCGGCCCGCTCAGCGGTTGTGGCGGTGCCGGTGATGGCGGTGAGAGTGCTGCCGGCCATGCAGCCGCGTGCGGTAGGCGCGCCGGCCCGGATCGATGCCGAGCGCGCCGTTGACGCCGCCCACGGCCCCGCCGACCGCGCCACCCACGATCCCGCCGATCGGACCGGCGACCCGGTCGCCCTCGGCGGCGCCCCGCCGCATCCCGCCCGGGATGCCCTGCGCCTGGGCGCTGCCCGCGGCGACGAGGCTGCCGAGCAGCAGGGAAGCCAGAAGAAGAGAGCGTTTCATCGCGACTATCTCCGAGGTGATCACGTCGCCCTCCCCCGCCATCCGCGCTGCGGACCACCGGAGAGGCGTGTCACGACAACGGCTCCGCTTCCGGAAAGTGCCGGGCGATCCGGAGTTCGGCTCACGAAGCTGGGGATTGTTGCGCGGCGATCACTCCACGGCGCGCAGGGTCGGCTTCGGCGGCCCGCCCGACGCAAGAGCACGCCGCACGGTGGAGCGCGCAGCGTCGATCGCGATGGTGGCCGCCGCCATGGTGCGGGCTTCGGTGGGGCGGCTGAGCGCATAGCGCGCGATGTTGCCGGCGAGGTCGTCGATCTCCGCCGCCATCTCCTCCAGGGCCGCCCGGTCGGCGGTGCGGCGCGCCTCGGAGCGGATGTGGATCAGGCGGCGGATCGCCACCTCGACCCGCTCGCGGCGCAGCCGGGAGAGGCGCTGACGCAGCCAGGCGAGGCCCGAGCCGATGCCGCCGCCCAGGAAGGCGAGCAGGTAGATCCAGGTCTCGTAGCGCTCGATCAGGCTCTGCTGCTCGCGCTCGTAATAGTCGATGGCGCCCGGATGGATCGGCAGGCGCGCGCTCGTGGCCTGTGCGTTGGTGTCGTAGGCCGGCGCCGCGATGGCGTTCGCGGCGGGGACCGTCTCGGCGATCAGGCCGCGCATCTCGAACAGGTGCTGGGTCACCTCGGCGGCGATCGGGCGCGAGAGGGAGGAGCGGGCCATCAGCCGGTAGGAGGTCCCGACCGTGGAGACCGCCTCCGCGGGCGTCTTCGGATTGCCGCCGAACAGCCCCTCGCCCACGCTCACCGCCTGCAGGCGGGGGAAGCGCTCGATGATCGCGCCGCTCTCCTCCACCTCGACGAAGCGCAGCTTGCCCGTGCGGCCGGCATTCTGGAGGATGCGCATGATCCGCGTCGCCGCCGACGTCGTCGGCGTGGTCAGCATCGCGAGGGCGTCGACCCGCTTCTCCGCGAAGGCGCTCGCCAGATCCTGCTCCTCCAGGGGCACCAGCGCCACGCTGCGCGCCGGCAGCGGGCCCGAGACCGGACCGTTCGCGACGGCGAGCCCGTAATGCCCGAGCACCCGCTGCAGGACGGCTTGGTCGGTGGTCCGCTCGGTGAGGAAGGCGAGGCGCTTGCGGGCGAGGTCCGGCACGCCCTTGATCGGGGTGGGCTCGGGGGCGGCGATGATCATCGCCTGCTCGCGCAGGATCGCGAGCGTCAGCCCGTTCGACGGCAGCAGGATGTCGGGCCGCACCACCGCGAGATCGGCTCGGCCCTCCTGAAGGGCGGCGGCGCTCTCGCGCACCCCGTCGAAGGGCAGGATGCGCAGCCGCAGGCCCTTGTGCTCGCCCGCGAGGCCGTCCGCATAGGCGCGGATCAGCGCCGGCTCGGTGCCGCCGCTGGGTGCCACCGCGATGGTGAGCGTCGTCGCGCGGGTGAAATAGCTCGCGAGGGCGGCGGCACCGGCGAGGAGCACCGCCACGACGAGGAAGACCATTTCCCGCCCGAACCGGATGCCCGTCATGGCTCCCGCGCCCTCACGCCCCCGCCCGCTTCGCTCCGGACGGCGCGGCCTTCTCACAAGCGCGCGGAGCGGAATCCGTTCCCGTGCGGCATGGGTGGTTCGGCGCAGCGTGCTCCCGCTCCAACGGCCGTCCAGCGCCGATCCCGTTTCCGGGCCTGCACGACCGGAGCGAGAGTGGGAGGAGGTCCGGGAAAAGGGTTCTGTGGATGGGAGGCCGTCTCGCCCCCCGGGTCACAGCGGAGCGCAGCCGCCCGGCAGTCCGGCGAACCGCCGGCTCAGGCGGCCGGCCGCACCGCCGTGATCATGTAGTTCACCGCCGTGTCGCGGGAGATCGACCAGCGGTCGCCGAGCGGGTGGTAGGCGACCCCGCTCGTATCGGTGACGGCGAGCCCGCCGGCCTCCACCGCCCGGGTGAGTTCGGCGGGCGTGACGAACTTCTCCCAGTCGTGCGTGCCCCTCGGCAGCCAGCGGAGCACGTATTCGGCGCCGACGATCGCCAGGGCGAAGGAGCGCAGGGTCCGGTTGATCGTGGCGGCGAAGAGCAGCCCGCCCGGCTTCACCGCCGTGCAGGCCGTGCGCACGAAGGCGGGCATGTCCACCACGTGCTCCACCACCTCCATGGCAAGCACCACGTCGAAGCGCTCGCCCGCCTCCGCCACCGCCTCGATGGTCTCGCCGCGGTAATCCACCGGCACGCCGGCCTCCGCCGCGTGGGCCCGCGCCACCCGGATGTTGGTGGGTGCGGGGTCGAGGCCGGTGACGGTGGCGCCGAGCCGCGCGAGGGGTTCCGAGAGCACGCCGCCGCCGCAGCCGACATCGACGAGGCTCACCCCCTCCAGGGGGCGGGGCTGGAGCGGGTCGCGGCCGAGATGCCGGCAGACCGCGTCGCGGATGTAGGTCAGGCGCACGGGGTTGAAGCGGTGCAGGACGCGCATCGGCCCCGCCTCGTCCCACCACGTCGCCGCGATGCGCTCGAAGCGGGCGACCTCGTCGCGGTCGATCGAGGGGCCGGTGGTCTCGCTCATCCGCGCTCTCCGCATGCCGTCGCGCCGCGTCAGGTAGCGCATCCGCAACCGGGGGCCAATCCGCTTCGTCCCCCTGCCGCACGGGTCGCCGGGGTCCCTGATCGCCCCCATCCCCATGCCGCGCTGCATTGACACGGTGTCCCCTCGCGTTTACCGGCCCCCGTCATCGCGCGGCGGCCGGCATCGGCCGCCCGCCCCGTTTGAAACCCGTCTCGGTCCCATGCCTCGCCTGGTGATGAAGTTCGGCGGCACGTCCGTCGCCACGGTCGACCGCATCCGCAACGTGGCCCGCCACGTCGCGCGCGAGGTGCGCGCCGGCTACGAGGTCGCGGTCGTGGTCTCGGCCATGTCCGGCAAGACCAACGAGCTCGTGGCCTGGTGCAAGGACGCCTCGCCGCTCTACGCGCAATCCGAGTACGACGCCGTCGTCGCCTCGGGCGAGCAGGTCACGTCCGGCCTCCTCGCCATCGTGCTCACCGAGATGGGCATCAAGGCCCGCTCCTGGCAGGGCTGGCAGATCCCGATCGAGACCTCCGACCAGCACGGCTCGGCCCGCATCGCCCGGATCGACGGCGCGCGCCTCGATGCCGGCTTCGCGCGGGGCGAGGTGGCGGTGATCGCCGGCTTCCAGGGCATCCACCCGGAGACCGGCCGCGTCACCACCCTCGGGCGCGGCGGCTCGGATACCAGCGCGGTCGCGATCGCCGCGGCGATCGGCGCGGAGCGCTGCGACATCTACACCGACGTCGACGGCGTCTACACCACCGATCCCCGGATCGTGCCGAAGGCGCGGCGGCTGGAGCGGGTCGCCTTCGAGGAGATGCTGGAGATGGCCTCCCTCGGCGCCAAGGTGCTGCAGGTGCGGTCCGTCGAGCTCGCCATGGTGCACCGGGTGCCGACCACCGTCCGCTCCTCCTTCGACGACCCCGACGACGCCCGGCCCGGCACCCTCATCTGCGACGAGGACGACATCGTGGAACAGCAGATCATCACGGGCATCGCCTTCTCCAAGGACGAGGCCCAGATCACGCTCCGCCGGGTGAAGGACAAGCCCGGCATCGCCGCCGCCATCTTCGGCCCCCTGGCCGATGCCAACATCAACGTCGATATGATCATCCAGGTCGTGTCGGGCGACGGCGCGACCACCGACCTGACCTTCACGGTGCCGGCGAGCGACTACGAGCGCGCCCGCTCGATCCTCGACGCCCAGTCCGGCGCGATCGAGTTCGAGCGCATCGAGGGCGCCACGGACGTGGTGAAGGTCTCGGCGATCGGCATCGGCATGCGCAGCCACGCGGGCGTGGCCGCCAAGGCCTTCCGCGCGCTCGCCGACAAGGGCATCAACATCCGGGCGATCACCACCTCGGAGATCAAGTTCTCGGTGCTGATCGACGCGGCCTACACCGAACTCGCCGTGCGCACCCTGCACGCGCTCTACGGCCTCGACCGGGCCTGATTTTACGACTTTGGCCCGACCCCGGGCCATCGCGGGTCCGCAGCGCTTGCCCGGCGGGCGCCGGACTCGCTATACGGCCCTGACGGGGCCGGTCCGGTCGCACTCCTCGCGCCGGTATCTCCCGGTTGCAAAGCACCGGGCCAGGCTCGCTAGAGGGTGGAAGTCGAGACGATGCCCGCTGCGCCTGGAGGTCCGCGCCTGCTTCTGCGCCGCCTCCGTGAAGCCATGGCGGAGCCGGTCAGCCCGCAGGCCCGCCTCGACCGCATCGTCGTCATCATCGCGGCGAACATGGTCGCCGAGGTGTGCTCCGTCTACGTCCTGCGGGACGACGGCATGCTCGAACTCTTCGCGACCGAGGGCCTCAACCGCGAGGCGGTCCACCTCACCACCATGCGGGCGGGCGAGGGCCTCGTCGGCCTGATCGCCGCGAGCGCCGAGCCGCTCTCCCTCTCGGACGCGCAATCCCATCCGGCCTTCTCGTACCGCCCGGAGACGGGCGAGGAGATCTATCACGCCTTCCTCGGCGTGCCGCTCCTGCGGGCCGGCAACACGATGGGCGTGCTCGTCGTCCAGAACCGGACCTACCGGGTCTATTCCGAGGAGGAGATCGAGGCGCTCCAGACCACCGCCATGGTGCTGGCGGAGATGATCGCCTCGGGCGAGTTGCAGGCGCTCTCGCCGGGCACCGTCAACGCCACGCGCCGGGCCCTCGCGCAGGGCGGCGTCGCCCTGGCGGAGGGCGTCGGCCTCGGGCACGTGGTGCTGCACGAGCCGCGCATCGTGGTGAAGAACCTCATCGCCGAGAATGTCGAGCGGGAGGTGACGCGGCTCGAGACCGCCATCGCGGAGGTGCGCTCGGCCATCGACGACCTCGTGGAGCGCGGCGACGTCGCCGGCGCCGGCGAGCACCGGGAGGTGCTGGAGACCGTGCGCATGTTCGCCCACGACCAGGGCTGGCTGCGCCGGATGCGCGAGGCGGTGCTCTCGGGCCTCACCGCCGAGGCGGCGGTGGAGCGCGTCCAATCCGACAACCGCGCCCGCATGCTGCGCCAGAGCGACCCTTACCTGCGCGAGCGCCTGCACGACCTCGACGACCTCGCCAACCGGTTGCTGCGCCAGCTCGTCGGCGCGCAGGGAGCCGGCCCCGGCGCGATGCCCGAGAACGCGATCCTGGTCGCCCGCTCGATGGGGCCGGCCGCCCTCCTCGACTACGACCGGAGCCGGCTGCGCGGCGTGGTGCTGGAGGAGGGCGGGCCGACCAGCCACATCGCCATCGTGGCCCGGGCGCTGGGCATCCCGGCGGTGGGCGAGGTGGCGAACGCCACCGCCCTCGTCGAGAGCGGCGATGCCATCATCGTGGATGGCGGCGCGGGCGAGGTGCAGATCCGCCCCGGCCCGGAGGTCGAGGCGGCCTATGCCGAGAAGGCCCGCCTGCGCGCCCGGCGCCAGGAGCAGTACCGGGCCCTGCGCGACCTGCCCTCGGCCACTCGCGACGGCGTCGGGATCGCGCTCCAGCTCAATGCGGGCCTGCTCGTCGATCTCTCGCACCTGCACGAGACCGGCGCCGAGGGGGTCGGGCTGTTCCGCACCGAGCTGCAATTCATGGTGGCCGAGCGCATGCCCTCGGCGGCCGAGCAGCAGAGCCTCTACGAGGCGGTCTTCGCCGCCGCGGGGGACCTGCCGGTGACGATCCGCACCCTCGACATCGGGGGCGACAAGATCCTGCCCTACATGAAGGCGCTGGAGGAGGAGAACCCGGCGCTCGGCTGGCGGGCGATCCGCATCGGCCTCGACCGGCCGGGTCTGCTGCGCATGCAGCTGCGCGCCCTCCTCAAGGCCGCGGGCGGGCGCCCGCTCAAGATCATGTTCCCGATGGTGGCGACGGTGGAGGAGTTCGTCCGCGCCAAGGCCATCGTCGACCGGGAGAAGGCGCATCTCGCCCGCCACGGCCATCCCCTCCCCTCGGATTGCCGCCTCGGCGTGATGGTCGAGGTGCCCTCGCTCCTCTTCCAGATGGACGAGATCGCGACCACCGCGGATTTCCTCTCGGTCGGCTCGAACGACCTGATGCAGTTCCTCTTCGCGGTCGACCGCGAGAACCGGCAGGTGGCCAACCGCTTCGATCCGCTCTGCGCCGCGGCGCTGCGGGCCTTCGGGCTGATCGCCGAGCGCGCGAACGCGGCGGGCACGCCGGTCACGGTCTGCGGCGAGATCGGCGGGCGCCCTCTGGAGGCGATGGCGCTGATCGGCCTCGGCTACCGGGCGCTGTCGATGTCGCCGGCCTCGATCGGGCCGGTGAAGGCGATGGTGCTGGCGCTCGACGCCGCCGAGGTGAGCGCCTTCCTGAAGGACGAACTCGCCAAGACCGGCGACGGCGCCTCCTTGCGGCCGGCGCTCGCCGCCTTCGCGGAGGCCCGGGGCATCCCGGTTTGACCTGGATGATCGACCCGGCGGCGTATATCCGGGCCTTCCCCGCCTTCCCCCATCCGATCGACGACGCGGCGCCCTGGGCGATCACGGGCCGCGCCGAGACCCTGATCGCGTCGCTCCTGCCCCGGCTGGATGCCGCCTATCGCCGCGTCGGCCCCTGCGCCATCCACGCGAGCGCGACCGTCGAGCACGGCGCCTTGCTGAAGGGGCCCGTCGTCGTCGGTCCCGGCTGCTTCGTCGCCGCCGGCAGCCTCCTGCGCGGCGGCTGCTGGCTCGAAGCCGGCTGCGTCGTCGGGCCCGGGGTCGAGCTGAAATCCAGCCTGGTGTTCTCGGGCGCGAAGCTCGCCCATTTCAATTTCGTCGGCGACAGCCTCATCGGGCGCGACGTCAACATCGAGGCGGGGGCGATCATCGCGAGTCATCGCAACGAGGCCGACGACAAAAGGATCCGGATCCGGGTCGCCGAGGGGGTGATCGAGACCGGGGTCACGAAATTCGGTGCGCTCGTCGGGGACGGGGTGCGGGTCGGCGCCAATGCCGTCGTTGCGCCCGGGGCTTTGCTGGCGCCGGGGAGCGTGGTTCCGCGTCTCGGCCTGGTGGATCAATCTCCGGGCTGAGCGGGAGCCGCCGCCCGTCCGGCGCATGGGGGTTGTTCCCATGGCCGGCTCCCCACACCGCACAGACCTGCTATACGCCAGCCTCCCGGCCGACGGCGCGCAGACCCTCAGCCGGCTGACATCCGGCCAGGCCCGAGCCCATATCCCCTTCGATGATCGTCCTCCCTTCCGACCGACTCGATGCCATCCTGGCGCGGCACGACATCGTGACCGCGACCCTCAGCGCGGGCGAGGCCGATTCCGACAGCTTCGTGCAGCTCTCGCGCGAACTCTCCGAACTCGACGACGTGGTGGCGGCGATCCGCGCCTACCGGGCCGCCGAGGCGGAGCTGCGCGGCGTCGAGGCGATGCTGGAGGAGGGCGACCCGGAGATGCGGGCGCTCGCCGCCGAGGAGAAGCCGGAGGTCGAGGCCGCCCGCGACGCCGCCGCCAAGGCCCTCCAGATCCTGCTGCTGCCGAAGGATTCCGCCGACGAGAAGAGCGCCATCCTGGAGATCCGGGCCGGCACCGGCGGCGACGAGGCCGCCCTCTTCGCCGGGGACCTCTTCCGGATGTATGCCCGCTACGCCGATCTCAAGGGCTGGAAGGTCGAGGTGGTGTCGGAGAACCCCGGCACCATGGGCGGCTACCGCGAGGTGGTGGCGGAGGTGAAGGGCCGCGGCGTCTTCGCGCGGCTCAAGTTCGAGAGCGGCGCCCATCGGGTCCAGCGCGTGCCCGAGACCGAGACGCAGGGGCGCATCCACACCTCGGCCGCCACCGTGGCGGTGCTGCCGGAGGCCGAGGAGGTGGACATCCACATCAACGAGGCCGACCTCAAGATCGACACCATGCGCGCCCAGGGCGCCGGCGGCCAGCACGTCAACAAGACCGAATCGGCGATCCGCATCACCCATATCCCGAGCGGCCTCGTGGTCTTCGTGCAGGAGGAGCGCTCGCAGCACAAGAACCGCGCCCGCGCCATGGCGGTGCTGCGCGCCCGGCTCTACGAGCAGGAGCGCAGCCAGAAGGACGCGGCCCGCGCCGCCGACCGCCGGGCCCAGGTCGGCAGCGGCGACCGCTCGGAGCGCATCCGCACCTACAACTTCCCGCAGGCGCGGGTCACCGACCACCGCATCAACCTGACCCTCTACAAGCTGGAGGAGGTTCTGGCCGGCACCGCCCTCGACGAACTCGTGGACGCGCTCGTCACCGAGCATCAGGCGGCCCTGCTCGCCGCCGAGGGGCTGGGGTGAGCGATCCCGTCGCGCCCGGGCTCAGCCGGGCGGCGGCGCAGGCCCGCGCCGCCTCCTTCCTGGCCGAGCGCGGCATCGAGACGGCGTCGCTCGACGCCCGGCTGCTCCTGCTCGACACGCTCGGCCTGCGCCCCATCGACCTCGTCCTCGACGGGGAGCGGCCGGTCGCGGCGGAGGACGCGGCCCGGCTCTCGGCGGCGCTGCAGCGGCGCGCCCGGGGCGAGCCCGTCGCCCGCATTCTCGGCGCCTGGGAGTTCTGGGGCCTGCCCTTCCGGCTCTCCCCCGCGACGCTGGTGCCCCGCCCGGACACCGAAACGGTGGTCGAGGCGGCCCTCGCCTTCGGCCCGGAGCGGAGCGCGCCGATTCGCCTCCTCGATCTCGGCACCGGCTCGGGCTGCCTGCTCGTCGCGCTGCTGAGCGAATGGCCACGAGCCGTCGGCGTCGGCATCGACCGCGCCCGCGAGGCGCTCGCGACCGCCCGCGACAATGCGGAACAGAACGGCGTCGGCGGCCGCGCGTTGTGGATACAGGGCGATTGGGCTGGAGCGCTCGACGGACGCTTCGATATCATCGTCGCGAATCCGCCCTATATCGCCACCACGGTCATCGCCGAACTCGCCGAGGATGTGCGCGTCCATGATCCCCGGCTCGCCCTCGACGGCGGCCCGGATGGACTCGATGCCTACCGCGTCATCCTGCGGCAGGCCGCCACTCTGCTGGCGCCCGCAGGCCGGCTGATCGTCGAGATCGGCTTCGATCAAGAGGAGGCGCTGCGTCATCTGGCCGAGCGCACGGGATTGCAGGTCTTGGTTGTGCGGCGCGACCTTGCGGGACATCCCCGCGCCGTGGTGATGGCGCGGGAATCGGGTGCGAACCAGGATTCCTCAAGTTTCTGATGCCGTTGCCTGCAATTTCGCTTGGCTCGGCAAGCTGAACCCGCTAACGTCCGGCCGCAGATCGTGAACGGTCCGGTAAGACAGCCTGGCTAAGTTTTCAAGCGCTCCTCCAGGCGCGGAACTTGGACGATCTTCCACCACCGGGCAGACCCTGAGGGACGGAGCGGTCAGGTCCGGTGGTCCGCATCTGACAATCGTCGGGCGACCCGAACGCGCGAGAGCCCGCGGTTGTGCAGTGCACGACGGACATCGTCACGGTCGGACGGGCAGGTCCGTCAGCCGGTCGGGGCGCCGCGAGAGGAGCCGTTCGTCCGGTCGTGTCCCCTTGAGTATATCGAACGAGGGTCAGTCGAGACCGATGAGACCAAACCAGAACAGGCGTATGCGTGGCCGCAACCGCAGCAACAAGGGCCCGAATCCGCTCACCCGGGCCTACGAATCGAACGGTCCCGACGTCAAGATCCGCGGCACGGCCCAGCATATCGCCGAGAAATACGCTCAGCTGGCGCGCGACGCGCAGGCGAGCGGCGATCCGGTGATGGCGGAGAACTACTTCCAGCACGGCGAGCACTACCAGCGCATCATCGCCGCGGCGAACGAGCAGTACCGGCAGCAGTTCGGCGGCATGCGCCAGCCCTTCGACGACGAGGACGAGGGCGACGACGAGGCACCGCAGACCAACGGCTACGCGGCCGGACCGGACAACCGCGGCGGCAACGGCTACAGCCCGAACGGCTACGGCCACGGCGACGACTACGTCGATCCCGCCCAGCAGCCGCAGCCCTACGAGACCCGCGGTGAGCGCGACGACCGCCCGCCCCGCTACGACCGCCAGCAGGACCGCCGGGATCGCTTCCAGAACCGGGACCGGCCGCAGCGCCAGGATCGCCAGCAGGATCGGTCCGATCGCCAGGGTGAGCCGCGTCAGGATTTCCGCGGCGACCATCCCCGCCAGGATGGTCCCCGCCAGGATGGTCCCCGCCAGGACGGTCCTCGCCATGACGGGCCGCGCGAGCGCGGCGAGTTCCGCCGCGAGCGTCCGGAGCGGCCGCGCCGCGAGGAGCCGCGGGCCGAGCTGCCCGTCGCCGAGGAGCCCGGTCTGCCGGCCTTCCTGACGAACCCGGTCCGGCCGGCCCCCGCCCCGGCGCCCGTGCCGCCTCCGCCGCCGGCCCCGCCCGCCATCGAGGAGCCGGCTCCGGTCTCGCCCGCCGCTGAGGCGGCCGAGGCCCCGGCCCGTCCGCGCCGCCGCCGCCGGACGCGCTACGAGGGCCAGGAGGGTGGCGTCGAGGGCGGCGATCCGTCCGCGCCCAAGGCCCCGGTCGACGCTCCGTCGGAGTGAGCCCTTGGCGGACCGGCCCCGCGGCCGATCCGCCGGCAATCCGCCCGAAGTGCCGGCCCGTCGGCGCTTCGGGCGCGCATCGCGGCGGGGCCGTGCCCCGACCGAAGTGCTACGGAAAACCCGTTCTCCCGCATGGACGCACCGGGCGCCGCCCGATACCTGTCGCCCTGGGGGCAGGCTCGAGGGTGGGTGAGCATCGATCATGGCGGGATCGTCGCGCGCGTCGCGCGCTGAGGGGACGCGCGCTCACGATCCGGAGCGCACCAAGGCCGACATCGTCGCGGTCGCCACCGAGGAATTCGCCGAGAACGGCCTGAGCGGCGCCCGCGTCGACGCCATCGCGGAGCGCACGCGCACCTCCAAGCGCATGATCTACTACTACTTCGGCAGCAAGGAGGGGCTCTACCTCGCGGTGCTGGAGCGGGCCTATGCGGAGATCCGCGCGATCGAGGCGGAACTCGATCTGGAGCACAGCGACCCCGTCGAGGGCCTGCGCCGCCTGATCGGCCAGACCTTCGATTCGGACGAGGCGCACGCCGCCTTCATCCGGCTCGTCACCATCGAGAACATCCACAAGGCCAAGCACCTGACCGGGATGGAATCGATCCGCCGGATCAACCGCCGGGTGATCGCCCTCATCGAGGACCTGCTGACGCGCGGCCGGGCCCAGGGCCGGTTCCGCAACGACGTCGACGCCGTCGACATCCACATGATGATCAGCGCGCTCTGCTTCTTCCGGGTGGCGAACCGCCACACCTTCGGGGCGATCTTCGACGTCGACCTGTTCGCGCCGGACCGGCGCGAGCGGCACCGGGAACTCATCGCCGACGCCGTCGTGCGGGCGCTCGCGCCGGGCTGAGGCCGGCCGAGGAGAGCGGCGGAAGCCTCTCATACGGTTTCCGGATGATCGCTTCGCGATGCGGAAACCGGCCTCGCTCAGGCATGCGCGGAGCCCTGCTCCGCGCCGCGCGGGCTCGTGATACGGTTTCCGAAAGTGATCTTCCGGAAACCGTATCAAGCCTCGAATCCCTGTCCGGGCCCGAACGGGCCCGGACAGGGGGAACGGGAGGGGCGTTGCGTTCCGTGAGAGCGCCTCAGCGCCGGGGACGGGCGGCGATGGTGCCCGCGCTCACGACCGGCCGAGATCGGTGAGGGATGTGCGGTAGGTCTCCCGGGCGGTGAAGACCGAGACGGCGGAGATCAGGCAGGTCACGGTCACGAAGGCCGCCACCGGATACCAGCCGGTCGGCCCGCTGCCCTGGATCGCCGCCGCGATGGTGGGCGCGAAGCCGCCGAGCGCGAAGCCGATCTGCGTGCCGATCGCCATGCCGGAGAGCCGCACGCGGGTGTCGAACATCTCCCCGTAGAGCGACGGCCAGACACCGTTGGCGGCGCTGTAGACCACGCCCGACAACAGGATGCCGAACACGAACATCAGCGGCACGTTGCCGGCCGAGACCGCCCAGAACAGCGGCCACACCAATACGGCCGAGCCGAGGGCCCCGAGGATGAAGACCGGCCGGCGGCCGATGCGGTCGGACAGCATGGCCCAGAGCGGGATCGTCGCCAGCGCCACGAAGTTCGCCAGGATGAGGACGAGCAGGGTCGTCGGCTGCGGGATCTTCACCTCGCGCACCGCGTAGGCGAGGACGTAGTTGGCGCCGATCGTGCTGACCACCGAGACCAGAGCCGCGAAGATCACGCGCAGCAGGTCGGCGGATTGCGTCCGGAACAGGGTCACGACGGGGAGTTCCGCCTCCTTGTGCTGCGCCTTCTCCTCCTCGAAGACCGGCGTCTCCGGCAGGGTGCGGCGCACCCAGAACCCGACCGCGACCACGAGGGCGCTGAGGAAGAAGGGGATCCGCCAGCCCCAGGAGAGCAGTTGATCCTCCGGCAGGGCGGTGATCGGCAGGAAGACGAGGTTGGCGAGGATCAGGCCCGCCTGCGTGCCGCTGAGCGTGAAGCTCGTGAAGAAGGCGCGCCGGTCCGCGGGCGCGTGTTCGAGGGTCATCGAGTTCGCCCCGGCCTGCTCGCCCGCCGCCGAGATGCCCTGCATGAAGCGGGCGAGGACGAGGAGGGTCGGTGCGAGGAGCCCCGCCTGCGCGTAGGTCGGCAGGCAGCCGATGATGAAGGTCGAGAAGCCCATCAGGAGGAGCGTGAAGGTCAGCACCCGCTTGCGCCCGAAGCGGTCGCCGACATGGCCCAGCCCGATCGCCCCGAACGGCCGTGCGATATAGGCGACGCCGAAGGTCGCGAAGGACAGCATCAGGGCCGCCTGCGGATTGTCCGGCGAGAAGAACAGCTTGGGGAAGATCAGCGAGGCCGCCGCCCCGTAGACGAAGAAGTCGTAATACTCGACGGCGCTGCCGATCCAGCTCGCGAGGGCGGCCTTGCGCGGCGCCGCGACGGCAGGCGGGGACGAGGCGGACGCGTAGGCGCCCGCCGGAACGGCTTGAACGGACATCGGGGGTTTCCTCTCGGGGGATGACGGGTGGGTCAGGCGGCCGTCTGCGCGGCCTTGTCGCCGAGTTCGGCGAAGTGGCGCAGCATCCGCGCCGGGTCGGGCGTGCGCCCGGTGAAGAGACGGAAGGCCTCGACGGCCTGGAACACCGCCATGCCGCCCCCGTCGAGGGTGCGGCAGCCGAGCCGGCGCGCCGCGCGCAGGAGCTCGGTCTCGATGGGGAAATAGACGATCTCGGCGACCCAGAGCGCGGGCCGCAGGAGCGCGGCCGGAAGCGGCAGGCCCGGATGGGCCGCCATGCCGGTCGGGGTGCAATGGGCAAGGCCGTCCGCTGCGGCCATGTCGGCCGCGAGATCCGCGGAGGCCCGGGCGCGGCCGGCGCCGAAGCGGGCGCAGAGGCTCTCGGCCACCTGCGCCGCCCGCGCCGGATCCATGTCCGCGATGGCGAGTTCGCCGACGCCGAGGGTGAGGAGCGCGTGCGCCACCGCGGCGCCCGCGCCGCCCGCGCCGAGCTGGACGACGCGGCCGCGGGCCGCGTCCGGCAGGTTGCGGCGGAAGCTCTCGGCGAAGCCCCACCAATCGGTGTTGTGGCCGACCCGCTGCCCGTCCCGCAGCACCACCGTGTTGACCGCGCCGAGCGCCGCGGCGTCGGGCGAGAGCGCGTCGAGATGCGGGATCACCGCCTGCTTGCAGGGATGCGTGATGTTGAGGCCGGCAAATCCCAGGCGCTCGGCGGCCGTGAGCAGCTCCGGCAGCGCCTCCGGCCCGAGCCCGAGCCGGTCGAGGTCGATGGTCTGGTAGAGGATGCGCAGGCCCTGGGCGTCGCCCTCGTGCTCGTGCATCGGCGGGGTGCGGGAGGCCTGGATCCCCGAACCGATCAGCCCGAGGAGAATGCGGGACGCGGCGCTCACGGCCGGCCTCCCCTCACCGCGATCCCGAAGGACCGGACATGGCACGGCGCGCAAGCCATCATCATCGCCTCGACGTTTCCTCGGATGGGGACGGATCGCCCCTTGGTTGTCGAGCAAATTAACGAACTGGTACGTTCAAGTCAAGGGCGCGTCATGAGCCCCCTCCGCAGCATCGTCCGGCGGCGCTATGGAGGGAGCGGACCGGGCCGCCATCCATCGAGGCACAGCATGCTGACGCTCCGCCAGATCGAGGTGGCCCGCGCCGTGATGGTGACGGGGACGCTCGCCGGGGCCGCCCGGCTCCTGAACGTCTCGGCACCGGGCATCAGCCGCCTGATGAAATACACCGAGACCTCCCTCGGCATCCGGCTGTTCGACCGCCGCGGCGGGCGGCTCGTGCCCTCCGATCAGGCCCGCGCGGTGTTCGAGCAGATCAACGCGGTCTTCGACAAGATCGAGGACCTGCGCTACGTCGTCGACCGCACCCGCAGCGGGGCCGGGCAGGAACTCCTGATCGGCTCGGTCCCGTCGATCTCCCACGTGATGGTGCCGCGCGCCATCGAGCGCGTCCGGGCCAAGTACCCGCGGCTCCTGATCGACATCAACATCCTCAAGATCGAGGAGGCCATCGACTACCTGCTGCTCGGCAAGGGGGAAGTCGTCGCGATGAGCTATCGCCTCGATCATCCGGCCCTGATCTTCGAGCCCCTGGCGAGCGGCAACCTGTACTGCATCGTGCCGGAGCGGCACCCGCTGGCCGCCCGGGGCTCGATCCCGGCGCGGGAGATCGCGCGGCATCCGCTGATCGGGATCGACCCCAACGACCCCTACGGGCGCATCATGTCGAACCTGTTCCGCGAGCGCGACCTCGCCTACGAGATCACCATCCGGGCGCGGTTCGGCTCGACGGTCTGCTCCCTCGTGAAGGCCGGCCTCGGCATCGCGGTCATCGACCAGTTCACCATCGCGGACGGCGCCTTCCCGGGCATCCGGGTGCTGCCCATCGAGGAGCCGACGCGCTTCCAGACCTGGATCGCCCGCAAGGCGGGCGGCACGCTCAGCCTGTTCGCCGCGAGCTTCGTGAAGGACCTGCGCACGGAGATGATGCGGCAGGCCGCGGCGGCTCCCACCGAACCGGCCGTAACATGATGTTATCTTCAGCGCTCGAATTGGTACTCGGACAACCGGTTTCGCCGCATTAGGAGTCGCGGTCGGGAGGTGCTCCTGCCGTCTTGGCGGGGGACCCGGCCCCAAGGATCCAGGCCATGGTCCCGGCACCGCGGACGCGTTTCCTGCTCGGATTGATCGGATCGCCGATCCGCCACTCGGCCTCGCCCGCGATGCACGAGGCGGCGGCCCGGGCGCTCGGCCTGGAGGCGCATTACCAGCTCATCGACGTTCCGGGCGCCTCCGCGGCGCAGCTGCGCAACCTCCTCGAGAGCGTGCGGCTGATCGGCTTCTCGGGCGTGAACGTCACCTTCCCTTACAAGGAGGCCGTGGTTCCGCTCCTCGACGCCCTGTCGGAGGGGGCGCGGGCCGTGGGCGCCGTGAACACCATCGTGGTCGAGGATGGCCGGCTCGTCGGCCACAACACCGATGCGAGCGGCTTCGCCCGCGCGCTGACGCAGCGGTTCGGTGCGGTTCCGCCGGGCCCCGTGGCGGTGATCGGAGCCGGCGGCGTCGGCAAGGCCGTGGCGGTGGCGCTCGGCTCCCTGCCGGGCGTCGAGATCCGCCTCGTGGACACCGATCCCGGCAAGGCGGAGGCGCTCGCCGCGACGCTGCCGCCGCGGACGCGCCCGCGCCTCTGCCGGACCGTGGCGGAGGCCCTCGACGGGGCGACCGGCCTCGTCAACGGCACGCCGGTCGGCATGCTGCCGAACCGCGACAGCCCGGTTCCGCCCGATCTCCTGCGGCCCGGCCTCTGGGTCGCGGACGCGGTCTATTCGCCGCTCTGGACCCCGCTCCTGCGGGAGGCGGCGCGGCGCGGCGCCCCGGTGATGACCGGGCGCGACCTCGCCCTCCATCAGGCGATCGACGCGTTCCGCCTGTTCACCGGCCACGACGCCCCCGAGAGCGCGATGGCCCGCGCCTTCGATGCGACGGCGGGCGATCCTGCGGAGGACGCGGCCTCGCCGGCCCGGCGGGCCGGCTGACCGATCGCGGCCCGGGACAATCCGGGCCGCGCTCTCGCAAACGGGCCGCAGAGCCCGACGAGACCACAACCAACCGCGAGACGGACCAACAGGAGGAAACGACGATGAGTGCGGATGAAGCGCATCCCGATCCACACGGGCAGCGGCAATCGCGGAAGGCGGCCGCGAGCGGCTGGATCGGATCGGCTCTCGAATACTACGACTTCTTCATCTACGCGACGGCGGCGTCGCTGATCTTCCCGCAGATCTTCTTTCCGGCGGGGAATCCCACGGTGGCCATCGTGGCCTCGCTGGCGACCTACGGCGTCGGCTATGTCAGCCGGCCGATCGGCGCTTTCGTGCTCGGCCACTGGGGCGACACCCACGGCCGCAAATACGTGCTGATCCTGTGCATGTTCCTGATGGGCTTCTCCACCATCGCGGTGGGCCTGCTGCCCACCTACGGCCAGGTCGGCATCCTGGCGCCGATCCTCCTCGTGGTCCTGCGGCTGATCCAGGGCTTCGCGGTGGCCGGCGAGATCTCGGGCGCGAGTTCGATGATCCTGGAGCACGCCCCTTTCGGCCGGCGCGGCTTCTACGCGAGCTTCACCCTGCAGGGCGTCCAGGCCGGCCAGATCCTCGCCGCCGCGGTGTTCCTGCCGCTCGCCCATTACATGCCTGCGGAGGCCTTCAACAGCTGGGGCTGGCGCATCCCGTTCCTGCTCAGCGTCGTGGTGATCATCGCGGGCTTCATCATCCGCCGCGAGGTCGAGGAGACGCCCGCCTTCACCAAGGAGGAGGCCCGCGGCGACATCCCGCACTCGCCCGTGGTGGAGGCCTTCCGCACCAGCTGGCCCGACATGCTGCGCGTGGTCTGCATGGCGCTGATGAACGTCATCCCGGTGGTCGCCACCATCTTCGGGGCGGCCTACGCGGTCCAGGCCGCCTACGGCATCGGCTTCGAGAAGGACGTCTACCTGTGGATCCCGGTCCTGGGGAACATCGTCGCGGTCGTGGTGATCCCGTATGTCGGCCGCCTCTCGGACCGGATCGGCCGGCGCCCGCCGATCATCGTCGGCGCCATCGGGTCGGGCCTGCTGTCCTTCGGCTACCTCTACGCGATCAGCATCCACAACGTGCCGCTCGCGATCGTGATGTCGCTGCTGATGTGGGGCGTCGTCTACCAGGGCTACAATGCGGTCTATCCGAGCTTCTATCCGGAGCTGTTCCCGACCCGGACCCGCGTCTCGGCCATGGCGATCTCGCAGAATCTCGGCACGGCCATCACCGCGATGCTGCCGGCGCTGTTCACCGCGGTGGCGCCGCCCGGCTCGACCAACATCCCGCTCACGGTCGGCGCGATCACCCTGGCGATCACCCTGGTCGCGGCGCTCGCCGCCCTGAGCGCCCGGGAGACCTACCGCATCCGGATGAGCGACCTCGGCCAGCCGGGCGCGACGCCGGTGGGGCCTGAGCCGGCCCACGCCTGAACCCGACATCGCGGCCGCATCCCGGCCGCGATGTCCCTGTGGGGACCTGCCCCGCCTCGATGGAGAACCGGGAATGAAGCTTGCGATCGCAACCGTGTGCCTGAGCGGCACGCTCGGCGAGAAGCTGGAGGCGATCGCCGCTGCCGGCTTCACCGAGGTCGAGATCTTCGAGAACGACCTTCTCTCGTTCAACGGCACGCCGCGCGACGTGCGCCGCATGGCCGAGGATCTCGGCCTCGCGATCGCCGTCTACCAGCCCTTCCGCGATTTCGAGGGCATGCCGGAGGCGCAGCGCGCCAAGGTCTTCGCTCGCGCCGAGCGCAAGTTCGACACGATGCACGAACTCGGCTGCGACCTCCTGATGGTGTGCTCGAACGTCTCGCCCGACAGCCTCGGCGGCCTCGACAGGGCCGCGGCGGATTTCCGCGAACTCGGCGACCGGGCGCAGGCGCGCGGCTTCCGGATCGGCTACGAGGCCCTGGCCTGGGGCCGGCACGTCAACGATTACCGGGATGCCTGGGAGATCGTGCGGCGGGCCGACCACCCGGCGGTGGGCTTCGTGCTCGACAGCTTCCACGTGCTCGCCCGCGGCACCGATCTCGGCGCCGTGCGCTCGATCCCGAAGGAGAAGATCGTCCTGGTGCAGATGGCCGACGCCCCGCGCCTCGCCATGGACGTGCTCTCGTGGAGCCGTCACTACCGCTGCTTCCCCGGCCAGGGGGACTTGCCGATCGGCGCCTTCGTGGACGCGCTGGCGGCCACGGGCTTCGACGGGCTCCTGTCGCTGGAGATCTTCAGCGACCGCTTCCGGGCCGGCTCGGCGCGCGGCGTCGCGGTGGATGGCCGCCGCTCGCTCCTCGTCATGCTCGACGACCTGCGCCGCCGCTCCCCCGCCCCGCATCTCCCGGCCCTGCCGCCGCGCGCCGCCTGCGAGGGGATCGAGTTCATCGAATTCGCCATGGACGACGAATCCGCCGGCACCTTCGAGGCGGCGCTGCACGGGCTCGGCTTCGCCCGGACGGCGCGCCACCGCTCGAAAGCCGTGACGCGCTGGAGCCAGGGCGGCATCAACCTCGTCGTCAACACCGAGAAGGAGGGCTTCGCCCATTCCTTTCAGGTCACGCACGGCGCCTCGGTCTGCGCGGTCGCCCTGAAGGTGGACGATGCGAACGCGGCGGTGGAGCGGGCGGTGGCGCTCCTCGACGAGCCCTTCCGGCAGGCGGTCGCCCCGGGCGAACTCGACATCCCGGCCTTGCGCGGGGTCGGCGGCAGCCTGCTCTACTTCGTGGATCGCCACAGCGGCCTCGACCAGCTGTGGGACGTCGATTTCGAGCCGCTGCCGGCGGAGCCGGAGGCGGGCGCGGGCTTGGTGGCGGTCGATCACCTCACGCAGAGCATGCGCCACGAGGAGATGCTGACCTGGCTCCTGTTCTACACCGGGCTCCTCGCCGTGGTTCAGCAGCCGGTGCAGAACGTGGTCGATCCCGGCGGCGTGGTGCAGAGCCAGGCGGTCGAGGCCCCGGACGGGCGCCTGCGCCTCGTCCTCAACGCCTCGCAGAGCCGCCAGACCCTGGCCTCGCGCTTCCTGGCGGAGGCCTTCGGGGGCGGCGTGCAGCACGTGGCGCTCGCCACGACCGACATCGTCGCGACGGTTGCGGCGCTCCGCGCCCGCGGCGTCGCCCTGCTACCGATCCCGGAGAACTACTACGACGATCTGGAGGTCCGCACCGATCTGAGCGCGGAGACGATCGAGCGGCTGCGCGAGAACCACATCCTGTACGACCGCGACGGCGAGGCCGAGTTCTTCCAGGTCTACACGCGCGGGCTGCTCGACGGCGGCTTCTTCTTCGAGATCGTCGAGCGGCGCCGCTATCATGGCTACGGCGCCGTCAACGCGCCGATCCGGCTCGCGGCGCAGACCCACCTGGCCCCGCATCCGGCGCTCCCGAGCCGGTAGGATCGCCGTCGGGTTCCGCGCTACACCGCCCTCGCATCTTCCCCGGACACGAACGACCATGCCCGACATCCACGTCCTCAACGGCCCGAACCTGAACCTCCTCGGCACCCGCGAGCCCGGCATCTACGGCGCGCTGACGCTGGCCGACATCGAGCGGCGGCTGCGCGAGCGGGCGGGCGGGCGGGCCGCCATCACCTTCCGGCAGTCGAACCACGAGGGCGACCTCGTCACCTGGATCCAGGAGGCCGGCGCCGTCGGCGCGGGCGTGATCCTGAACGCGGGCGCCTACACCCACACCTCGGTGGCGCTGCGCGACGCGATCTCCGGCGCCAAGGCGGTGGTCATCGAGGTCCATCTCTCGAACGTCCACGCGCGCGAGAGCTTCCGCCACCATTCCACCATCGCGCCCGTGGCGCGCGGCGTGATCGCGGGATTCGGCCCGCTCTCCTACGATCTCGCTCTCGAAGCGCTGCTCGCCGGCTGAGCCCGGCGGCCCGGCCCCGGCCGTGCCGGGTCCGGTCGGAGCGCCTCGTCGGGTCAGGAGGCTTTGGCGAGGCGGTCGAAGGCGACGAGCGTCTCGAGGAGCGCCGGCATGGCCCGCAGCGGCACCATGTTGGGCCCGTCCGACGGCGCGCGGTCGGGATCGGCATGGGTCTCGATGAAGACGCCCGCCACGCCCACCGCCACCGCGGCGCGCGCGAGCACGGGAACGAACTCGCGCTGCCCGCCCGAGGTCGCACCCTGGCCGCCCGGCTGCTGGACCGAGTGCGTGGCGTCGAACACCACCGGTGCCCCGTTCGTCACCCGGGCCATGATCGGCAGCGCCCGCATGTCCGACACCAGGGTGTTGTAGCCGAAGGAGGCGCCGCGCTCGGTGACGATCACGTTCGGGTTGCCCGCCCCCGTGATCTTGGCGGCGACATGCGCCATGTCCCAGGGCGCCAGGAACTGTCCCTTCTTCACGTTCACGGCCCGCCCGGTCGCGGCGGCGGCGAGCAGCAGGTCGGTCTGCCGGCACAGGAAGGCCGGGATCTGGAGCACGTCGACGGCCTCGGCGGCATGCGCGCATTGGGCGGCCTCGTGCACGTCGGTGAGCACGGGGAGCCCCAGGCTCTCGCGGATCTCGGCGAAGATCGGCAGCGCCTCGGCGAGGCCGAGCCCGCGGGCGGAGCCGACCGAGGTGCGGTTGGCCTTGTCGAACGACGACTTGAACACGAGGCCGAGGCCGAGCGGCGCGGTCATCTCCTTGAGCGCGGCGGCCACTTCCAGGGCGTGGGCGCGGCTCTCCAGCGCGCAGGGGCCGGCGATCAGGCTGAGCGGCAGATGGTTGCCGAAGCGCACGTCGCCCACCGTGACGACGGGACCTGAGGGCGGGGTATCGGTCGGCATCGATGAATGTCCCGGAAGCTGGCGAAGAGGTCCGCGCCTCGCAGGCCATGATGGCTTTCGAGAGGCGCCGCCCCCTCTACGACAACTCCTTGTAGAAGTAGACCGTGTCGCAGGGCCGGCCGTCGGGCAGGAGCGCGTAGCCCGGGATGGTGCCGACCCGCGACCATCCGGAACGCGCGTAGAGCCGTTCCGCCTCGGCGCTCGCGGTGTCGAGGACGAGGAGCGTCTTGGCGGCTCGGCGCGCCGCCTCCTCGGCGGCCCGCATCAGGGCGGCGCCGATCCCGCGGCCCCGGGCCCGGCGCAGCACCAGCACCTTCGACACGTCGGCCCGGTGCGGCTGGTTCTCCGGCTGCGCCAGCACGACCTGCACGGTGCCGACCGGCCGGCCCTCCGCCTCCTCGGCCACGATCAGGCGCCGCTCGCCCCGCGCGACGCCCGCCGCCACGTCGCGCCAATAGGCGTCCGCCTTCGCCGCGGGCAGGGGTGCCATGAAGCTCACCGACGCGCCGCCCTCGACGCAATCGATGAGCAGGGCCGCCAGGGCGTCGCGGCGCGCCAGGGCCTCGTCTGCGGAGAGGTCGCGGATGGTCGGGGCGGTCACGGGGCACCTCGATGCTCGGCCCGCGCGCCCGTGGCGACGGCCACGAGGGTGCGGGCGGGGTGGCCGGCGGGGTTGTGGAAGGCGACCGGCCGGTCGACGCGCATGGCGAGGCAGTCGCCGGCCGCGAGGCGGTGGACCTCCGCGCCCAGCGTCACCACGACCGTTCCGTCGAGGACCCAGACCTGCTGCTCCAGGGGCGGGACGCGGGTGCTGTCGTAGGCGACCGTGGCGCCGGGCGGCAGTTCCACCTCCACGAGGTCGAGGGGCGAGGCGAAGCCCGGCGGCGAGAGGTTGCGGCGCTGGTAGCCCGTGCCCGGGTCGCGCCAGCAGCGCTGATCGGCCCGCCGGCTCAGCGGCGAGGCGTCCTCCCGCTCCTCGCTGGAGAACAGGGCCGCGAGCGAGACCCCGAGACCGGCCGAGAGCCGTTCGAGGATTGAGGCGGTCGGGCTGCTCTCGCCCCGCTCCACCAGCGAGATCATCGACCGGCTCACCCCGGAATGCTGGGCGAGCCCGTCAAGGGTCAGGCTGCGGGCATGGCGCAACGCCCGCAATCGCGCGGCGAGGCGCGCATCGAAATCGGCCGGCGCATCATCCATGATGCCAGAATTCATATCCAGCTTCCTGGAGTCAACCGCAACGATCCGGGCCCGCTCCCAGCTGGAGCGGCGCGATCGGAGAAGCCGGGCGGCCTCGTCCGTCAGCGGTAGTCGTTCGGATCGAGCCCGTAGCGGGCGAGCTTGTCGTAGAGGGTCTTCCGCGGCGTCCCGAGAGCCTCGGCCGCGAGGCGCACATCGCCGCCCGCCATGATCAGCTCGTCCCGGATGCGGCCCCGCTCGAAGCGGTCGACCTCCTCGGCGAGGGTGAGCGTGCGGGTGGCCGCGCCCTCCCCGGGCGCCGCCGGCCCGAGGCCGAGCGCGCAGCGCTCCGCGAAATGGCTGAGTTCGCGCACGTTGCCGGGCCAGGAATGCCGGTTGAGCATGTCGCGGATGGCCGGGGTCACCGGCGGCGGCGGCCGGTTGAAGCGCGCGGCGGCGCGGGTGAGGAAGTGCTCGAACAGCAGCGTCACGTCTTCGCGGCGATCCCGCAGGGGCGGGATCGCCACCGTCACCACGTTGAGGCGGTAGTAGAGGTCGTCCCGGAAGGTGCCCTGGGCGGCGGCCTGGCCGAGGTCGATCTTCGTCGCCGCCACAACCCGCATGTCCACCGGCCGCACCTCGTTGGTGCCGAGCGGCTCGACGGCCCGCTCCTGGATCACCCGCAGCAGCTTCACCTGGAGGCCGAGCGGCATGCTCTCGATCTCGTCGAGGAACAGCGTGCCGCCGCTCGCATGCTCGATGCGCCCGACCCGGCGCTTGACCGCGCCGGTGAAGGCGCCCGCCTCGTGACCGAACAGCTCGCTCTCCACCACGCTGTCCGGCAGCGCGCCGCAATTCATCGCCACGAAGTTGCCGCGCCGCCGCCGGCTCCAGCGGTGCAGGGCGTTGGCCACCACCTCCTTGCCGGAGCCGGTCTCGCCGAGCACCAGCACGTCCACATCCGCTTCCGCCACGTCGCGGACGAACCGGCGCAGCCGGGTGATCGCGGGCGAGACGCCGAGGAAGGCCGGATCCTCCGCCACCGCCGCGTCGAGGCGCTCGCGCAAGGTGCGGTTCTCGACCACGAGGCGGCGGCGCTCCAGGGCGCGGCGCACCGAGCCGATCAGTTGCTCGGCCGGATAGGGCTTGGCGAGGAAGTCGTAGGCCCCCTCCCGCATGGCGCGCACCGCCATGGTGATGTCCCCGTGCCCGGTGATGAGGATCACCGGCAGGTCGGGATCCGCCTCCGCCACCGCCCGGAACAGGCCGAGCCCGTCGAGGCCGGGCAGGCGCACGTCGGTGACGACGACGCCCGGCGGATCGGCGAGGATCGCCTTGAGGGCGGGCTCGGCCGCCGGAAACGCCTCCACCGCGAGCCCGTCGAGTTCGAGGCTCTGCCGGTTGGCCCGGCGCACGTCCTCCTCGTCGTCGATGAAGACGATCCTGTCGGCGGGTTGCGTCATGCCGCCTCCTCCGTGGTGTCCGTGCGGGCGAGGTCGATGCGGAACACGGCGCCGCCGGTCTCGCCCGCGGAGACCGCGAGCGTGCCGCCGCATTCCTCGACGATGCCCCGTGAGATCGCGAGGCCGAGCCCGAGCCCCTCGGCCTTGGTGGTGAAGAACGGATCGAAGATCTGCGCGCGCACGGATTCCGGGATGCCCGGGCCATTATCGGCGACCTCCACCAGCGCCCGGCCGCCGCGCGCCTGCGCGCGCACGCTCACCCCCGGGTCGGGGCGGCCCGCAACGGCGTCGAGGGCGTTCTGGAGCAGGTTCACCAGCACCTGCTCCAGGCGTGCCCCGTCCCCGAGCACGATCAGGTCCGGCTCGGGCGAGGCGATGGCCAGGGCGACGCCGCCCTCCGCGGCGCGGGCCTGCACCACCTCGCGGGCGTTGCGCAGGATGCCGGCGAGCGAGACCGGCTCGCGCCGCCCCGAGGCCCGCCGGGCGAAGCCCTTGAGCTGCCGGGTGAGCCCGGCGATGCGCTCCGTGAGGCGGCCGATGGCGGAGAAGTTCTCGCTCGCATCCTCGATGCGGCCGCGGCGGATCAGGATCGCGGCGTTGTCCGCGTAGGAGCGGATGGCGGCGAGCGGCTGGTTGATCTCGTGCGCCATGCTGGCGGCGAACTGGCCGAGGGCGGCGAGCCGCCCGGCCTGGGCCAGCTCGCGCCCGAGCCGCTCGCGCTCGGCCTCGGCGCGCTGGCGTTCGGCCATCTCGGCCCGCAGCTGCGCATTCGCGTCGGTGAGCGCCCGGGTGCGCTCGCGGACCCGGGATTCCAGCTCCTCGCGCCGGGCGGCTTCCTCGGCGCGCTGCGCGTCCGTGCGGCGGCGGCGGGCGTGGAGCACGGCGAGCCCCGCGCAGGCCGCCCCCGCGACGAGGCCTGCGAGCACCTGCGCCTGCCACCGCTCGCGCCGCACCGCCGCACCGACCGGCGTCAGCACGTGGAGCCGCCACGCGGTGTCGGGGATGGCGGCGTCGAGGGGCAGGACGAGGCGTGCGGGCGTCGCCGCCCCGCCGACCCGCATCAGATCACCCTCCGCGGCGGGATGGAGCGGCAGCGGGGTCAGGTCCGCATGGCCGAAATCGAGGCGCTCGCGGATCCGCTGCCGCTCGGCATCCTCAACCGGGCCGAGGGTGCGGAACCGCCACGCCGGCTCGCTCGCCACCAGGACGATGCCGCGGGGATCGGTGGCGAAGACCTGCGCGCCGCTCCCCCGCCACGCGGCCTCGACGCCGTCGAACTCGACCTTGACCACCACCACGCCGCCCCCGCCCGCGATCCGCCGGGAGAGATAGAGCCCGGGCCGCCCGCTGACCGTGCCCAGCGCGAACTGGGAGCCGGCCCCCTGCTCCAGCGCCTCGCGGAAATAGGGCCGGAAGGTGTAGTCGTTGCCCACGAAGCTCGTCGCCGTGCCGGCGTTGCTCGCCGCCACCGTCAGCCCGTCCGCCCGGATGACGTAGATCACCGCGGCGCCCGTCGCGGCGGCGATCGCGGCGAGCCGCCCGCTCACCCGCCCGGCGAGGCCGGGCTCCGCCCCCGCCGCGACGAGGGCGGCCATCTCGGGATCGGCGGCGAGGGCGAGGGGCAGCGAGGCCTGCTTCTGCATCTCGGCCCGCAGCGCCGCCACCTGGAGCGTGAGCCCGGCGGAGGCCGAGCGGCGCAGATCCGCGAGCGCCGCCCGCTCGGCGAGGCGCCCGCCGATCCAGGCGGCGAGGAGCACCGCCGCCAGCGCGGCGACCCAGGCGAGAATCGGCCGCCGCGCAGCCGTCAGCATTGCGGAATCCCGCACAGCCTCGCCAGGCGTCGTGCGGGCGGCCGGAACGGGACCGGGCGGCCTCTCCTCCGGCATCGGAAATTTCCTCCCATTCACAACATCTTAGCAAATTCTTTGCCGGCCAGCCGCCCTGGCACGCCGGTTGCCATTCCGGCAGCGATCGCGGCCTCTTCCGTCGGCAGAGGCTGCACACCGGAAGGTCAAGAGCAAGAGCCGGAACCGGACGGGCACCCCGCCCGCCGCGTCGACCGGCCCGAATCGTCGTCATCAACCGGGAGAACGCCTCATGGCCGTCACAGTCCCCTCGCCCCTCACCGCCCCGCACGCGCCGCCCAAGCCCAAGCCCCTCTACCGCACGCTCTACTTCCAAGTCCTGGTCGCGGTGGCGATCGGCATCCTGCTCGGCCACTTCTATCCGCAGCTCGGCGCGGAGATGAAGCCGCTCGGCGACGCCTTCATCAAGCTCGTGAAGATGATCATCGCCCCGGTGATCTTCCTCACCGTCGTCTCCGGCATCGCCGGCATGACGAACCTGGAGAAGGTCGGGCGGGTGGGCGCCAAGGCGCTGATCTACTTCATCACCTTCTCGACGCTGGCGCTGATCGTCGGCCTCGTGGTGGCGAACGTGCTGCAGCCCGGCCACGGCCTGCACATCGATCCGAAGTCCCTCGATCCCAAGGCCGTCGCCACCTACGCGGGCAAGGCCAAGGAGCAGAGCATCGTCGACTTCCTGATGAACATCATTCCCTCGACGGCGGTGGGTGCCTTCGCGGGCGGCGAGATCCTTCAGGTCCTGTTCTTCTCGGTGTTGTTCGGCTTCGGCCTCGCCTTCATGGGCGACCGCGGCAGGCCGGTGCTCGACCTCGTCAAGGTGACCGCCGAGGCGATCTTCGGCGTGGTGCACATCATCATGAAGGTGGCCCCGATCGGCGCCTTCGGCGCGATGGCCTTCACCATCGGCAAGTACGGCGTGTCCTCGCTCGCCAACCTCGCCTACCTCGTCTTCGCCTTCTATCTCACCTCGGCGATCTTCGTGCTCGTCGTGCTCGGCGCGGTGGCCCGCTACAACGGGTTCTCGGTGATCAAGCTGGTGCGCTACATCAAGGAGGAGCTGCTCCTGGTGCTCGGCACCTCGTCGTCGGAATCGGCGCTGCCCTCGCTCCTCAACAAGATGGAGCGGGCGGGCTGCTCGCGGCCGGTCGTCGGCCTCGTGGTACCGACCGGCTACTCCTTCAACCTCGACGGCACCAACATCTACATGACGATGGCGGCCCTGTTCATCGCCCAGGCGACCGACACGCCCCTCTCGCTCGGCGAACAGGCCCTGCTGCTGCTCGTGGCGATGCTCTCCTCGAAGGGCGCCGCCGGCGTGACCGGCTCGGGCTTCATCACCCTCGCCGCGACGCTCGCGGTGGTGCCCTCGGTGCCGGTCGTCGGCATGGCGCTGATCCTCGGCATCGACCGCTTCATGTCCGAGTGCCGCGCGCTGACCAACTTCATCGGCAACGCGGTGGCCTGCGTCGTCGTCGCCCGCTGGGAAGGCGAGGTGGACGAGGAGCGCCTCGCCGCCGCCCTCAACGGCAGCCCGCTGCCGCTCGCGGAGGACCTCCCCGCCGTCCTGCAACCGGCCGAGTAAGCTGTCCGCAGACCGGCTCGAAGGCCCCTCTCTCCCGGCGAGAGAGGGGCCTTTCGTCGTTCCGGGAGCCTCGCCGCGCCGGCGCCCGCCCGCCACGACCGGGCGCTGTCCCCACCCTGCAACGGAGCGTGATGCCGGGCGCGGGTTGTGCGCGGCGCGATTTCTTCCCTATGGTGACGTCAGGGAAGTCGAGGCGAAGATGCGACCGTATTCCTGGCTTGCGTGCCGAGCGATCCGATCTGGTCCGGCGCCAGCGATTTCACACCGCATCCGGCATTCGTCCTGCGGCGTCATGCGCTGCGCTGAATTTCCAATGGCCGGCAAAATACACGACAGGCCATATCGTTGACCGGGATGAGGTTTCCCGCCATCGACATCTTCCGCCTGCGCGAACGCGGGTTTCTGGCGAGCCATGCGCTTCTCGCCCATCTGGCGGCGAGTGCGATCCTCGTGACCGGCATCTGCCACATGTGGGAGGGCCGCGGCCTCGCGCTGGCCGAGGCGACGGGCGGCATGCGCAATCTCGGCCACTCCCTCGCGCAGCACGCGACCCGCAGCATCGAGGCGGTCGACCTCGCGCTGCGCGAGGTGGTCGATGCGGTCGAGAGCGGCGCGCTCGGCGAACCGGAGGCGTTGCAGCGCTCCCTCGAGCGCAGCGGCACCGGGCTCGCCCAGATCCGCAGCCTCGTGGTGACGGACCATGACGGCACCTGGATCGCAGCCTCGCCGCGATCCGCTCTCGGCTGGAGCGGCTCGGCCGACCGCCGCTACCTTCTGCGCCACCGCGAGGAGCCCGATCGCGAGATTCATCTCGATCCCCCGTTGCGCAGCCGGGTGAGCCGCAAGCTCCTCATCCCGGTGACGCGGAGCTGGCGCCGCCCGGATGGCGGCTTCGGCGGCGTGGTTCTGGCGTCCCTGGCCCCCGAGCATTTCGAGCGGTTCTACGGCGGCCTCGCCCTCGGCGAGGGCGGGTCGGTCGCGCTGCTCGATCCGGAGGGCCGGCCGCTCGTCGGCGCGCCGCCGTGGGCCGGTTCCGTGGGCGACGCCCCGACGCAGGAGGATCTCCTGCGCACCCATCTGCCGCGCGCGGCGAGCGGCGTGGTCCGGTCCCGGGCCGCCCGCGACGGGACGGAACTCCTCGTCGCCTACGAGCGGCTCGACGGCCAGCCGGTCGTCGTGGCGGTCACCCGCAGCCTGCCCGAGATCCTGGCGGGATGGCGCCGGGCCGTGATCACCGAGGCCGCCGCGATCGCCCTCGCGGTGGTGCTCCTCGGCACCCTCGGCATCGCCCTCGACCGCCACCACCGCCGGGCCGCGGAAGCGGAGCGCGCGGTGCGGACGAGCGAGGCGCGCTACCGGCTTTTGTCGGAGAACGGCAGCGACATGATCGTGCAGGCCGATCTCGACACCACCCGCCGCTACGTCTCCCCGGCCTGCCGCGAGCTGCTGGGCTACGAGCCCGAGGAACTCGTCGGCACCAAGCCCCTGGCCGACATCCATCCGGACGACCGCGCCGCCGGCGCGGAGATCCTGGCGCGCCTCGCGGCCGGAGAGGTCGAGACCGCGACGAGCTGCCAGCGCTACCGGCGCCGCGACGGGAGCCATGTCTGGGTGGACGCGAGGCTGCGGCTCCTGCGGGACGCGGGCGGGGCGCCCTGCGGCTACGTCGCGGCCCTGCGCGACGTCTCGGAGCGCCAGCATCAGGCGGCGGCGCTGGAGCAGGCGCGCGACGCCGCCGAGCGGGCGAGCCGGGCCAAGACCGACTTCCTCGCCACGATGAGCCACGAGATCTTCACGCCGCTGACGAGCATCCTCGGCTACACGGACCTGCTGCTGGAGGATCCGACCCTCGGCGAGCGGCACCGCCGCCAGGGCGAGCGCATCCGCGCGGCGGGTACCGCCCTGCTGACCATCGCCAGCGACCTCCTCGACCTCTCGACGATCGAGGCGGGCGAACTCACGCTCGATCCCCAGCCCTTCCGCCTCGCGGGCCTCGTCGAGACGGCCGTGGCGATCGTCGATGCGTCGGCCCAGGCCAAGGGCATCGCCCTTCACGCGCGGGTGGCGCCGAGCTTGGCGGCAGTAACCGTCGTCGGCGACGAGGACCGCCTGCGGCAGGTCCTGCTCAACCTGCTCGGCAATGCCGTGAAGTTCACGAATGCCGGGAGCGTGACGCTCACCCTCTCGGAAGGCCCCGTGCGGGAGAAGCGGCGCGCCCTGCATGTCGCGGTCACGGATACGGGCATCGGGATCCCGGCCGAGCAGCACGGGCGGCTGTTCCAGCGCTTCAGCCAAGCGGATGGCTCGATCCGGCGGACCTTCGGCGGCAGCGGGCTCGGCCTCGCCATCGCCGGGAATCTCGTCGAGCGCATGGGCGGACGGATCGGCGTCGAGAGCCGGCCCGGCCTCGGCTCGACCTTCTGGTTCTCGGTGACCCTCGCCGAGGCGGAGCCGGATCCGCGATCGCCCGAGCCGCCGCCCCACGATCCCGATGCCTTCGCGAGCATGGTCGGCCTGCTCGGTCGCGACCGGGTGGACGGCCTGCTCGACCTCCTCGCCGCCGAGCTGCGGCGCGGCTTTCAGGCCCCGGCCGCCGATCGCGACCGCCTGCGGCGGAACGCCCGCGCGGTGGTGTCGACGGCGAGCCTCCTCGGCTTCGCCGCCCTCGCCGCCTTGTGCCGGGAGATCGAGGAAGCGGGCCGGGCCGGCGCGGTCCCGGAGGAGCTGCGGGACCGCATCGCGCCGATCCGACAGGCGGCGCTCGCGGACCTCCTCCGCCTGCGCGGCGCACGGCACGCCCATGCGCTGGAGACGGCCGTCGACGCCTGACGGCTTCAGGCGCCCGAGGCGGCCTCGTCCTCGGGCTCCAGGCGGATCCAGGTGCCGTTGTCGAGGCTCTGCCCGGTCAGGGCCATGATGACCCCCCAATGGCAGACCACCAGGGTCTGGGCCCAGTCGGGATCGCCCGCCATCGTGCGGCGGAACGCCGTGGTGCGCGCCCGGAAGACGTCGTGCGGCTCCTCGGCATCGGGCCACCACACCTCCGCGACCTCCCCGAAATCGAGATGCGGCCACGCCGCCGCCAGGGCCGAGCAGGCCGTGCCGATATCGCAGCTCGCCGCGAAACGCTCGGCGATGGCCGTGGTCACCAGGATGGGGAGGCCGAGCCGCGCGGCCACCGGGGAGGCGGTTTGCAGGGCGCGGGTGTAGGGCGAGCAGACGATGCGCCGGATACCCGCCTCCGCGAGCGACGCCGCCGCTTCCTCGGCCTGCCGGTGGCCCAGGGGCGTGAGCGGCGCGTCCGGGATGCCGGGATCCTCGCCCGTGGCGCGGAAATGCAGGTTGAACGCGCTCTGTCCATGCCGGAGGAGGATCATCTCAGGTCTCTCAGGAGCCGGTCGAGGCGGGCTGCGTAGGAAGACGCCGCGCCCCGCTGCCATGCCGCATCGTCGGGTGTGCCGCTCTGCGCCGCGAGGGTGCAGGCGCCGAGCCGGAAGGCGAGGTAGCACGGGATCAGGAGGCCGAGGAGGTCCGGATCGGGCGTCACGCCCTCGCGCTCCATCACGCGGACCAGCCGCGCCCCGGCCGCGGGCGGCAGGTCGAGTTCGACCAGGGCCCCCGCCACGTCCCAGGCGACGTCCTGGCAGCCGACGAGATCGTGGCCGGCGTGGTGGTCGAGGGCATCCGCCTTGCGCAGGCTGCCATCCGGCAGCAGCAGCCATTCCCAGGGCTGGAGCCGCCCGTCGATCCGCACCGGCCGGACCAGCGCCGCGAGGCGCGCGAGCCGCGCCTCGTCCCAGGCGTCGAACCGCCCGGCCGCCTCCGCGCCGAGGGCGGTCGCGCCGTTGTGGCGGGCCATCGCCACGAGGTCGGCCAGGGTGGCGCCGCGCCCGGGCTCCACCGGAAAGGCCGTGGCCCGGAACGCGAGATAGCGCCCGACGACCTCGGCGAGGCGCAGCGGATCGTGGGCGCCGGAGGAGAGCGGACGGGCCTCGCCGAGCCAGCGCTCCACCACGAACCCGTGCGCGAGGCCGGCCACGGGCGGCGTGAAGCCGGCGGCGTGCAGGCGTTCCGCCAGGGCCAGGGCGTCGTCCCCGGCGGCCCCGAGCCCGGCGAACTTGACGAGCCAGGTCTCGCCGCGCGCCCGGGCCAGGAACTTGCGCCGCTCCTGCTGCGCGTGGACCGGCGGCCACGCAGCGGGTGGCCCGGCGAGGTGGGCCCGCCAGGCTCCGCCGGAGACGTCCTCCAGCGGGCCGTCGAGCGGGCCGACCAGCCCCGCGACCCAGGTCTCGAGCCGCCGCGCGGGCTCGCGCGCGTGAAGGATGAGGTCGTCGAACCCGGTCACGACCCGGCGGGTGGCCGCCCAGCGGGCGCGATGGCGCGGCTGCGCCCGCGGCCCCGGCTCGCCGCCGTGGCCGGGGAAGAAGACCAGCCGATCCGGCGGCACGCCGCGCGCCTCCAGGTGGTCGGCGACGGCCCCGAAGGAGCTGCCGGAGAGGCCGGGCCCCTCGTCGACGATGGCGACGTCGCCGGCGATCCCTCCGCACAGCCCGTCGTCCAGGGCCGGGGTGACGCGCAGCCGCCGGTCGAACGGGTGGCCGACGGGGCGGACCGTGACCGGCGGCGGCGCCCCGAGGGAAGCTGCACTCATCGCGGCGAGCGGGAGGCCGATGCTGCGGATCCCGACGACGCGGGTCCCGGGCCCCAGCCCCGAGGCCCGCGCCGCCGCGGCATAGGCTTCCGGGTAGAGGGCGTAGAACGCGAAGCCCTCGGCGCGCTTGCCCGTGATGCGGCCGGGAAGCGGCGCCCGCTCGACCGCCGCCAGGAGCGCGGAGGGGCTCGGCGCATCGCCGCGGAGGCCGTGATCCCACGATTCCGTGACGGCGCGGGCGAGGGCCAGCAGCAGCTCCGTCACGGCCTGCGCGCCGGCCGTGGGGAGGTCGTCGGCGTCCTGCTCCGCGAAGGCCGCGTCGGCCAACCCCTGGCCGAGTTCGCCCGCCGCGATCAGCGCCGCGACCAGCCGGCTGTGACGGGCGAGGCCCGGCGGGCCGGCGGCAGCCTCGGCGCAGAGATCGGCGATGCGTGCGAGCCAGACCCGCGGATCATCGGTCCGGGCCGTATCGCCGTAGACGAGCATGCGCGAGGCGTCTCCTGGGATGTGGGCCCGACCGGGCGCGAGCCGCGACCAACGCCGCCGCCCCGGGCGGGTTTCCGCCCCGGACGCACGCGGATCGGGCTCTGCCCCGCGCATCGTGAGAGCCCCGTCCGCGGACACCTCGACACAGGCCTTGGTCGCAAGGTCAATCCCAATTAAATCCTGTTAACCATAATCCGAATGAAAGCTGATCCTCCGGTTAATTCCGTTGATGCGGCACCGATTTCGATACAAAAGCCGACTTCTCTCAAGCAATCATGCCGGCGGCCTGCGAACCGCTGACATCCGCCGATGAGCGAGAGGGTGCCGGAGACCTGCCAGCCGTGACGCAGCCGACGGACGAATCGCTGCCGACGCGCGGCATCGCGCGCGATGCCGCTCCTCCCGTGGGCCGACGCAGGGGCGTGGTCACCGGCCTCGCTCCGCTCTCGCCCGGAATCGTGGAAGTGACGCTCGCCCTGGCCAGGCCGCTCGCCGTCCTGCCTGGCCAGTCCGTCGCCTGTACCTTCGCGGGCTTTCCGGCGCGCGACTACAGCCCGACCCTGCGCAGCGACGGGTCGGGCGAGCTGAACGAGCTGGTTCTCCACCTCCGACGCCGGCCCGGCGGCCTCGTCTCGTCCGCGATCGGCCGGCGCATCCGCGTCGGTCACGCGGTGGAGGTGCGCGGGCCCTTCGGCCGTGCCTTCCACCGGCCCGGGCCGGGTCGGCTCGTGCTGGTCGGCGTGGGAACCGGCTGGGCGCCGATCTGGAGCATCGCCCGCGCGGCGCGCTTCCGCGAACCCGCCCGCGCGATGGTGCTCATCGCGGGCGCCCGCGATCCCGCCGATCTCCACATGGGCGAGGCGCTGGACTGGCTCAGGCGGAGCGGCGTCGAACAGGTGGCGGCGGCAAGCGGCGGACAGCCCGCCCCCAGCCGGCCGGCCGGGCGGCTCACCACGCATCTGCCGCATCTCCGCGCGACCGACGTGGTGCACGTGGCCGGCTCCCCGGCCCTCGTGGCGGCGGTCCGCCTCCTCGCGGCGAGCATGAACGCCACCTGCCACGCGGATCCCTTCCTGGCCTCCGCCCACAAGCGGATGAGCCGCCACGCGCCGCTCGACCGGCTGCTTGCCCATCGTCCGCAACCGGCCCCGACGCCCGCGATGCGGGACATTGCGTGAGCGGGGCCGAGGGCGACTTCCCGACCTTCGCCGGGCGCCGCCCCCCACGGCGGCCCTTCCATCAAGGACATCCGATATCGGGCGGGATCGTTGAGACAGCCCTCGTGCCGGGGCGGCGGTCTCCGACGATGGTGCGCTGGAAGGACGCCCCCGCTCCCGCGACGAGCCGCTCAGCCCCCGAGCGGGGCCGGCACCGGCGAGACGCCCTGCGCGTGGGCGGCCGCGCGTTCCGCCGCGAGGGCTCGCCGATAGGCGGGTCGATCCGCGAGCCGCGCCCAATAGGCCCGCGCGAAATCCGGCAGCCTGTCGCCGAGGCCGGCATACTCGGCCAGCATCAGGGCGTAGCCGAGGCTGATATCCGCGGCGGTGAAGCGACCGGCGGCGGCGTAGGTCCGGTCGCCCATCAGCGTGCCGAAGGCCTTCAACCGCGAGGCGAACCAGCGGGCGTAATCCTCCGCCACCTGCGGCAGCCGCCGCTCCTCCGGCTCGAAGCGGCCGTAGCGCAGCACCAGCGTCTGCGGGACGGTCAGGGTCGCCTCGCCGAGATGGAGCGCGTTGAGATAGGCGCCGAAATCCGGCTCGTCGGCGCGCACGCCGAGCCCGCCCGGGCTGTGGCGGGCGGCGAGATACTCGCAGATCGCGGCGGATTCGGTCATCACCGCGTCGCCGTCGCGGAAGGCCGGGATCGTGCCGAGGGGATTGATCGCGAAGTAGTCCTTGCGGTGGCCCCGCGGCGGGAAGGGCAGCATCACGAGATCGTAGGCGAGCCCGATCTCCTCCAGCATCCAGAGCGGCCGGAACGAGCGCGCCCCCACGCAGTGATAGAGCGTCGGCATCATCCGGTCCCTCCCGGGCGAAGACTGGCGCAGCCGGCGGCGCGGTTCAAGGCCGGTGGCGCGCTCCTCAGGCGGCGCGGGCCGGGCGGGCCGGAGGCTTGTCGCCGCCGACATCGACGGCGGGCAGCGCATCCATCACCCGCGAGGCCGGGAAGGTGACGATCACCTCGGTGCCCTCCCGGGGCTTCGACTTGAGCTGGAAGCCGCCGCCATGCAGGTCGACGAGGCCCTTCACGATCGGCAGGCCGAGGCCGGAGCCCTGCTCGGCGGTCTTGATGGCGAGCGAGCCGCGGCCGAAGGAGGACATCACGGTCGGGATCTCGTCCTCGGGGATGCCGGGGCCGGTATCCTTGATGCTCACGTACTGGCCGCCGGACGAGGTCCAGCCGACCTTGATGGTGATCTCGCCCCCGGGCGGCGTGAACTTGATCGCGTTCGACAGGATGTTGAGCACCACCTGCCGCATCGCCCGCTCGTCGGCCCAGAGCCGCGGCAGCGAGGGATCGACCAGCTCCTTGAAGGTCTGGTTCTTGGCCCGGGCGCGCAGGGCCATCATGTGGCGGCACTCCTCCACCACGTAGGCGAGCTGCACCGCCTCCTCGTTCAGCTCGTAGCGCCCCGCCTCGATGCGCGACAGGTCGAGGATCTCGTTGATCAGGTTCAGGAGGTGCATCCCGCTGTCGTGGATGTCCGTCGAGTATTCCTGATAGGACGGCGCCGCGTGCGGGCCGAAGACCTCGTTCTTCATCACCTCCGAGAAACCCAGGATGGCGTTGAGCGGCGTGCGCAGCTCGTGGCTCATGGTGGCGAGGAAGCGCGACTTGGCGAGGTTCGCCTCCTCGGCGCGCCGCCGCGCCTCGTCGGAATTGGCCTTGGCCTGTTCGAGTTCGCCGAAGATCGCATCCTTCTCGGCCCGGGATTGCAGCGCCGCCACCGTCGAGCGGTAGAGGTGGTTCGACAGGACGAGGAAGAAGAGCTGCGCGCCCACCGCCATGCAGATCAGCAGCACCGGTTCGAGGCCCCGGGCCATCGCGAGGAGCGAGAGCGTCGCGAGGCTGAGGGGCAGCAGGCCGGCGGCGGCCGCGAGCGGAACCGTCGCGGCGAGCATGGTCGTCACCGCCGCCACGATCAGCAGGACGAACAGCACGAAGGTGCGCACGTTCGACCCTTCGGCCGAGAAGGCGAACACCACGAGAAGCGACCACGCGCTGCTCTGGACCACCTCCCCGATCACCGCCCGCCGCCGCGAGGGGCGCAACGCGATCGCGTCCGGATCCTGCCGCAGGAAGCGCCGCGCCAGGGCGGCGACGGCCCCGATGCAGCCGACGACGCCGCCCAGCCACAGGGCGGTCCAGGGCACCGGCAGCCAGAAGGCCGAGGCCGCGGCGACGCCGAGAGCGAGCAGCATCAGCGGCAGGAAGGCGCCGATGCGGTACTGCGCGAAGACCCGCAGCAGCTCGTAATCGAAGGCGCGCTCCAGGCCGATCGAGGAGGTCAGCCGCTCGCGGGCCGAGCGCACGTCGCGCGCGAGCTTGCGCCGCCGGGCCGCCTCCTCCGCGGTCGGGCCCCGCCCGCGCCGCACCATCTGCGCCGTGATTTCGGACATGGGATGGGGTCGCGCCGCTCCTGGCCTCCGGACGGGTATCCGGCCCGGAGGCTTGCGGAAAATTGTTAAGGTTGCCCTTCGATGACCGGGAGAATTGTCGCGAGCGGCGCCGCCCGGTCATCCCTCCCGCCTCGCGACGATGTGCGGCAGCGCACAAAAGCCGCGCTTGCCTCCGTGGCAGGTGTCGCCTCACACCAGCGAGGCTGGACCCATTCCAGGTAAAAAGTCGGAGCTCGCGATGCCGAAGCTGACCGTCAACGGCAAGACCATCGAGGTCGATGCCGATCCCGAGATGCCGCTCCTCTGGGCTATCCGCGATCACCTGAACCTCACCGGCACGAAATACGGCTGCGGCATCGCCCAGTGCGGCGCCTGTACGGTCCATATCGACGGCCAGCCGGCCCGCGCCTGCCAAGCGCGCATCGGCGACCTCGCGGATGCCAAGATCACCACCATCGAGGGCGTGTCCGGCAAGGTCGCCGAGGCGGTTCAGGCCGCGTGGCGCAACCTCGACGTGGTGCAGTGCGGCTACTGCCAGTCGGGGCAGATCATGTCGGCGATCGGGCTGCTCTCCGAGAACAAGGCGCCCACCGACGCGGATATCGACGGCGCTATGGACGGCAACATCTGCCGCTGCGGCACCTACCAGCGCATCCGCGCGGCGATCCACGACGCCGCCCGCTCGCTCGCCTGATCCCCGGGAGGTTGCCCATGTTCCACGCTCTGCGCGCCAAGCGCTCCCTCGTCACGCGCCCCCTCGCCTCCTCGCGCCGCGCCTTCCTCACGGGCGGTGCCGCGGTCGCCGGCGCCCTCGTCGTCGGCTTCCATCTCGACCTGCCGGGCCTCAGGGCCGAGGCCGCCCACGGCCCGGACCTGTCCAAGGTGCCGACGCGGCCGAACGCCTTCGTGCGCATCGCCGCGGATGACAGCGTCACGGTGATCATCAAGCACCTGGACATGGGCCAGGGCAACACGACCGGGCTCGCCACGATCCTGGCGGACGAGCTCGATGCGGACTGGGCGCAGGTGCGCACCGCCTTCGCGCCCGCCGACGCCTCGCTCTACAACAACCTCGCCTTCGGGCCGATCCAGGGCACCGGCGGCTCCTCCGCGGTGTCGAATTCGTGGATCCAGCTGCGCAAGGCGGGGGCGGCCGCCCGCGCCATGCTGGTCGCGGCCGCCGCGGCCGAGTGGAAGCTGCCGGCCGCCGAGATCACGGTGCAGAAGGGTCTGATCCGCCATGCCGGCGCGGGCAAGGAGGCACGGTTCGGCGCCTTCGCGGCGGCCGCCGCCGCGCAGCCGGTGCCGGAGAACCCGCGCCTCAAGGATCCGAAGGAGTGGACGCTGATCGGGACGAAGCTCCCGCGGCTCGATTCCGGCATCAAGACCAATGGCAGCGCGGTCTATGCCCTCGACATCCGCCGCCCGAACCAGCTCACGGCGGTGGTGGCGCGGGCCCCGCGCTTCGGCGCGACGCTGAAGAGCGTGGACGACGCGGCCGCCCGCAAGGTGGCGGGCGTGGTCGACGTGGTGCGGATCCCGAGCGGGGTCGCGGTGCTCGCCCGCGACACCTGGTCGGCCATGAAGGGCCGCGAGGCCCTGGCGCTGACCTGGGACGAGACCGGCGCGGAGCGCCGCTCCTCCGAGCAGCAGCTCGCCGACTACAAGGCGATGGCGGCCAAGCCCGGGCTGGTCGCGGCCCGGCAGGGCGACGCGGCAGGCGCGATCAAGGGCGCCGCGAAGGTGCTGGAGGCGGAGTTCAGCTTCCCGTTCCTCGCCCACGCGCCGATGGAGCCCCTCAACGCCACCATCGAGAAGGCGGCGGATGGCGGCTACGACATCCATGCGGGCTCGCAGTTCCAGACCATCGAGCAGGTGGTGACGGCGCAGATCCTCGGCACCACGCCGGACAAGATCCGCATCAACACGGTCTGGGCCGGCGGCTCCTTCGGCCGGCGGGCCACCGCCTCCGCCGACTACATCGCGGAGGCTGCCGCGATCCTGAAGGCCACGGGCGAGAAGCAGCCGATCCACCTCGTCTGGACCCGCGAGGACGACATCACCGGCGGCTATTACCGGCCCGCCGCCTATCACCGCATCCGCGCCGGCCTCGACGCCAAGGGCGGCATCGCGGGCTGGGAGCACAGCATCGTCGGCAAGTCGATCATCATCGGCACCGCGATGGAGGCGATGCTGGTGAAGGACGGGGTCGATTCCACCACCGTCGAGGGCGCGGCGGACACGCCCTACGCCCTGCCCGCCTACCGCTTCGAGGTGCACAACGCCCGCGACGCGGTGCCGGTGCTGTGGTGGCGCTCGGTCGGCCATTCGCACACCGCCCAGGCCATGGAGGTGTTCATCGACGAACTGGCCCATGCGGCGGGCCAGGACCCGGTGGCCTACCGGCTCGGCCTGCTCCAGAAGGCACCGCGCCTCTCGGGCGCCCTCAAGCTCGCCGCCGAGAAGGCGGGCTGGGGGACGAAGCCCGGCAAGGCCGGCCAGGGCCTCGGCGTCGCGGCGCACGAATCCTTCGGCTCCTACGTGGCCATGGTGGCCGACGTCGCCGTCGATGCCGGCAAGGTGACGGTGAACCGCATCGTGGCGGCGGTGGATGTCGGCGTGGCGGTGAACCCGGACGTGGTCCGCGCCCAGGTCGAGGGAGCGGTCGGCTTCGCGCTCTCGGCGGTCCTGCGCAACCGCATCACCTTCAAGGACGGCGCCGTGCAGGAGACGAACTTCGATTCCTACGAGCCGACCCGGATGAGCGAGATGCCCAAGGTCGAGGTGCACATCGTGCCCTCGTCCGAGGCGCCGACCGGCATCGGCGAGCCGGGGGTGCCGACGCTCGCGCCCGCCATCGCGAACGCGATCTTCGCGGCGACGGGCCAGCGGCTGCGCTCGCTGCCCCTCGATCTCGCGGCGCTCCGCGGGGTGTGACAGCGCACCTCGGTGCAACGACGGCTCTGCTACCACAAGTAGGACCAATCGTTTCGAGACCCTCCCAGCGCGGCTTCGGCCGCGCTTCTTTTTTGGGCGCCCCGTCCGCGCATGAGTGACTTCGACCGCGTCGCCGCGGCCCTGCGCGCCTGCCGGCTCTGCCGCGACGCGCCCCGCCACGGCCCGCCCCTGCCGGTGGAGCCCCGCCCGATCGTGCAGGGCCGCGCCACCGCCCGCCTCTGCATCGCGAGCCAGGCGCCCGGCCACCGCGCCTATCGCAGCGGCCGGCCGTTCCAGGACCCGTCGGGAACGCGCCTGCGGGCGTGGCTCGGCCTCGACGAGGCGGCGTTCTACGATCCCGGCACGGTGGCGATCCTGCCGATGGGCGCCTGCTTTCCCGGTCACGATGCCAAGGGCGGCGACCTGCCGCCCCGCCGGGAATGCGCCGAGACGTGGCGTGCGGATCTCCTCGCCGGCCTGCCCGCCCTGGAGCTGATCCTGGTGATCGGCCAGTACGCGCAGGCGTGGCATCTCGGCCGCTCGCAGGACGGGCTCACCGGCACGGTGATGCGCTGGCGCGACCTCTTCGCCGAGCCGCGCCGGCCCCGGGTGCTGCCGCTGCCGCACCCGTCCTGGCGCAACAGCGGCTGGCTCAAGCGCAATCCCTGGTTCGAGGCCGAGCTGCTGCCGGTCCTGCGCCGGGAGGTGGCCCGCCTCACCGCCTAAACTTTGGGCGCGCCGGACCTTGACGGCGCCGCGATCCGGGACGACGAGCAGCGCCCTTTCCCTTCCGAGCGAGCGGCCGCGCTCCCGTGCCCCGGGCGCGGCGCGAGCGTGCCTCCCGTCCCCAGCCAAGCGCGGAGCCCTCCCGATGACCATCCCCGTTTCGATCGGGATCGATTTCGGCACGACCAACACCGTGGTCGCCCTCGCCGACCCGGACGGCCGGGTCGAGGGCGTCACCTTCCGTCACCGCGACGCGGATCTGCGCACCTATCTGTCGGCCCTCTCCTTCTGGCAGGAGGGGCGCGGCCTCTCGGCCAGGACGCGGGTGGCGGGCGGGCCCTTCGCGGTCGACGCCTTCCTGGAGGGGCATCTCGGCCTGCGTTTCATCCAGTCCTTCAAGAGCTTCGCGGCGAGCGCGGCCTTCAAGGAGACGCGCATCTTCCGCGACCGCTTCCAGTTCGAGGACCTGCTCGCGGCCTTCGTGCGCACGCTGCTGGCGGATGCGGGCGGCTCCCTCGACCTCTCGGCCGGGCGGGTGGTGATCGGACGGCCGGTGCGGTTCGTCGGCCACAACCCGGACGAGGAGCTGGCGATGCGCCGCTACTCGGCGGCCTTCCGGCGGCTCGGGATCAGCGACGCCCTCTACGCCTACGAGCCGGTGGGGGCCGCCTTCTTCTACGCGCAGCGCCTGGAGGGCGAGGCCACGGTGCTGATCGCGGATTTCGGCGGCGGCACCAGCGACTTCTCGGTGATGCGCTTCGCCCGCGGCGGCGACGGCCGCCTCACCGCGACGCCCCTCGGCCATAGCGGCCTCGGCATCGCCGGCGACGCCCTCGACGCGCGCATCGTCGAGCATCTCGTCGCGCCGCATCTCGGCAAGGGCGGCACCTACCGCTCGATGGGCGGCAAGCTGCTGCCGCTGCCGGCGCATTACTACGCGAGCCTGTCCCGCTGGCACCAGCTCGCCCTGATGAAGTTCTCCGGCGACCTCCAGGAGTTGCAGGACCTCGCCAAGGTCGCCGTCGATCCGGCGCCCCTGGCGCGCTTCATCGACGTGGTCGAAAACGATCTCGGCTTCGCGCTCTACCAAGCCGTCTCGTCCACCAAGGTGGCGCTGTCGAACGAGGAGCGGGCGGAGCTGCATTTCCGGGGACCGGGGACCTCGGTGGAGGTGAAGGGCTCGCTGACCCGGGCGGCCTTCGAGGACCTCATCGCCCCGGATGTCCGGCGCATCGCCGGGGCGGTGGAGCAGGCGCTCGTCTCGGCCCAGCTGCCCGCGAGCGCGATCGATCAGGTCTTCCTCACCGGGGGCACCTCCTTCGTGCCGGCGATCCGGACGCTGTTCATCGACCTGTTCGGGGCGGAGCGCGTGGGCTCGTCCGACCAGTTCGAGTCGATCGCCCACGGGCTCGCCCTGCTCGGCCGGCTGCCGGATGCGGAGCGCTGGGCCGCCGGCCGGCTGTAGCGCCGGGCGGCGGACCCTTGATTTACCGCCGCGGCCTGTGGTCGGTGGGGCGATCATCCTGCGAGCGCTCAGGTCCAGACCTCAGATGTCCGACACCCTCTCCCCACGCGACCGGCTCATCGTCGCCCTCGACATGGCGTCGACCGACGAGGCCGAGCGCCTGATCGACCGCCTCGGCGACGCCGTCTCCTTCTACAAGATCGGCTACCGGCTCGGTTACGCGGGCGGCCTCGCCCTCGCCGAGCGGCTGGTGAAGGGCGGCGCGAAGGTCTTCCTCGACCTCAAGCTCCACGACATCGGCAACACCGTCGAGGAGGGCGTGCAGTCCCTGGCCCGCCTCGGCGCGCATCTCCTCACGGTGCACGCCTATCCGCAGACCATGCGCGCGGCGGTGCGCGGCCGCGATTCCGTCCCGGGCAGCGCCCTGCGCCTCCTCGCCGTGACCGTGCTCACCTCCTACGACGATGCCGACGCGCGCGAGGCGGGCTACGCGCTCAGCGTCTCGGAACTGGTCGGCATGCGGGCGCTGGCGGCCCGAGAGATCGGCATCGACGGCATCGTCTGCGCCGCCACCGAGGCCGCGCAGGTGCGCGCGATCATCGGCCCCGACCGCCTCATCGTGACGCCCGGCATCCGACCGGCCGGCTCCGAGACCGGCGACCAGAAGCGGGTGGTGACGCCGTCCGCCGCCATCCGGGCAGGCGCCGACTGTCTCGTGGTGGGCCGTCCGATCACCGCGGCGGCCGATCCGCGTGCGGTGGCGCAGAGCATCGTCGCCGAGATCGCGGCAGCCTAAAAATCAGGGAGAAGCGAGAATGCCGAAGGGATACTGGGTGGCCCGCGTCGACGTGCACAACGCCGAGGCCTACAAGAACTACGTGGCGGCGAACGGGGCGGCCTTCGCCAAGTTCGGCGGCCGCTTCATCGTGCGCGGCGGCGCCTTCGAGACGGCGCTCGGCACCAGCCGCCAGCGCAACGTCGTGATCGAGTTCCCGAGCCACGCCGATGCCGTCGCCTGCTGGAACTCGCCCGAATACCAAGCCGCCCGCGCCAAGCAGGAGGGCGGCGCCGAGATCGATCTCGTGATCGTGGAGGGCTATGACGGCCCGCAGCCGAGCCTGTCGGCCCCCGCGCAGCCGGCCAACCCGGCCTCGGAATAATCCTGAAGCGACCCGCGGGGCTTCCCCCGCGGGTCCGTTCGGGCGGCCTGTCAGGCCGCCAAGCCGGTCAGACAGACAAGCCGGTCAGACAGCCATCGCGGCCTTCAGGTTCGCGTCGATCTTGTCGAGGAAGCCGGTGGTCGACAGCCAGCGCTGGTCGGCGCCGACGAGGAGCGCGAGGTCCTTCGTCATGAAGCCGGCCTCGACGGTGTCGACGCAGACCGTCTCGAGGGTGGCGGCGAACTTCGCCAGCTCGGCGTTGTTGTCGAGCTTGGCGCGGTGCGACAGGCCGCGGGTCCAGGCGAAGATCGACGCGATCGAGTTGGTCGAGGTCTCCTTGCCCTTCTGGTGCTCGCGGTAGTGGCGGGTCACCGTGCCGTGCGCCGCCTCGGCCTCGACGGTCTGGCCATCGGGGGTGAGCAGCACCGAGGTCATCAGGCCGAGCGAGCCGAAGCCCTGCGCCACCGTATCGGACTGCACGTCGCCGTCGTAGTTCTTGCAGGCCCAGACATAGCCGCCCGACCACTTCAGGGCCGAGGCCACCATGTCGTCGATCAGCCGGTGCTCGTAGATGATGCCGGCCGCATCGAACTTGGCCTTGAACTCGTTCTGGTACACCTCCTCGAAGATGTCCTTGAAGCGGCCGTCATAGGCCTTGAGGATGGTGTTCTTGGTCGAGAGATAGACCGGGAACTTGCGGGCGAGGCCGTAGTTCAGCGAGGCGCGGGCGAAGTCGCGGATCGAGTCGTCGAGGTTGTACATCGACAGGGCGACGCCGGAGCCCGGGAACTTGAAGACCTCGCGCTCGATGACGGTGCCGTCCTCGCCCTCGAACTTGATGGTGAGCCGGCCCTTGCCGGGAACCTTGAAGTCCGTGGCACGGTACTGGTCGCCGAAGGCGTGGCGGCCGACGACGATCGGCTGCGTCCAGCCCGGCACGAGGCGCGGCACGTTCTTGCAGATGATCGGCTCGCGGAAGATCACGCCGCCGAGGATGTTGCGGATCGTGCCGTTCGGCGACTTCCACATCTCCTTGAGGTTGAACTCCTTCACGCGGGCCTCGTCCGGCGTGATGGTGGCGCACTTCACGCCGACGCCATGCTTCTTGATCGCCTCGGCCGCCTCGACCGTCACCTTGTCGTTCGTGGCGTCGCGATGCTCGATCCCGAGGTCGTAATACTCCAGGGGAATGTCGAGATACGGGTGGATCAGCTTGTCCTTGATGTACTGCCAGATGATCCGCGTCATCTCGTCCCCGTCGAGCTCGACGACGGGATTCGTCACCTTGATCTTCGCCATGACCGACCAGCCTTCCGTGTGCGGCGACCATGCCGGTCCGTCGCGCGGAGGAGATCCGCGGGCGGGGCCGGCCGTCGCGCGGTCATAGCGCGCTGCACCATGGGGGGGAAGCCGCTAACCAGCGGCACGGAAGCGGCAAGAAAAAAGCCCCGGCGGGTGCGCCGAGGCCAAGGAGGTCCGCTGAGTCAACGCGAGGGGCGCGCGAAGGTTCCGCGAGCCACCCGGCACCCTCAAGTGCCTGATCCGTCACCGTCCCGGCGGCCCGGATTTCCCTCGCGCCGCGCATCCTCTAGAAGCGCCGCGTCACCTCACCCGCCCCGATCGATGTCCGAGCAGCCCTCTCCCCGCCCCATCGTGATCCTGGTCGAGCCGCAGCTCGCCGAGAACATCGGCATGACGGCCCGGGCCATGGCGAATTTCGGCCTCTCCGAGTTGCGCCTCGTGGCGCCGAAGGGCGGCTGGCCGAAGAAGGGCGTGCGCGAGACCGCCTCCGGCGCGACCCACGTGCTCGACGCCGCCACGATCCACGCCACCGTGGCCGAGGCGATCGGCGATCTCCATCACGTGCTCGCCACGACGGCCCGCGAGCGGGGACAGATGAAGCGGGTGATGGGGCCCGACATCGCCATGCCCGCCCTGGTCGAGCGTCTCGCGGCGGGGGAGAAGGTCGGGATCCTGTTCGGGCGCGAGCGGGTCGGCCTCTCGAACGACGAGGTCTCGCTGGCGGACGCCATCGTGACCTTCCCGGTGGACCCGAAGCACTCCTCGCTCAACCTCGCGCAGAGCGTGCTCCTCGTCGCCTACGAGTGGCGGCGGGCCGCAGGCCTCGCCGCCCTGCCCTTCGACGGCGAGCTGCGCTCGGCCCCGGCGCCGCGGGCGGCCCTGATCTCGCTGTTCGAGAGCCTGGAGGGCGCCCTCGATGCGGTCGGCTACTTCCCGCCCGAGAAGCGGGGCGGGATGGTGCGCAACCTGCGGGATATTCTCCACCGCATGGCGATGACCGAGCAGGACGTGCGCAGCCTGCGCGGGGCGTTGCGGGCCCTCACCGGGCGCAAGCCGGACCCGGAGTGATCCTGGCCCGGCCGAGCCGCCTCAGGACAGCTTCGCGAGCGACTGCTCGACATCGGCGATCAGGTCATCGACGCTTTCGAGCCCGATCGACAGCCGCACCGTCTCGGGCCCGACGCAGGCCGCCGCCTTCTCGTCGGCCCGCAGCTGCCGGTGCGTGGTCGTGGCCGGGTGGATCGCGAGCGACTTGATCTCGCCGATGTTGACGAGGTGGGAGATCAGCTCCAGCCCGGAGATGAAGTCGAGGGCCGCCTGCTCGCCGCCCTTGAGCGCGACGGTGAAGATCGCGCCGGCGCCGTTCGGCACGTAGCGGTTGGCGATGGCCTCGCCGGCTTGGCCGGGCAGCGACGGATAGCTCACCCAGTCGACCTTCGGATGCGCCTTGAGGAAGGCCGCCACCGCGCGGGCATTGGCACAGTGGCGCTCCATGCGCAGCGGCAGGGTCTCGATGCCGGTGAGCGTCAGGAAGGCGTTCATCGGCGAGAGGCCGGGACCGAGATCGCGCAGGCCGAACAGGCGGCAGGCCACCGCGAAGGCGGTCTCGGGGAAGCGGTCCGAGACCACGAGGCCGTCGTAATCGGGCCAGGGCTCGTTGATGAGGTTGTAGCGGCCCGTCGCCTTCCAGTCGAAGCGGCCGGCATCGCAGACGATGCCGCCGATCACCGTGCCGGAGCCCGACAGGAACTTCGAGGTGGAGTGCACGACGATGTCCGCCCCGTGCTCGATCGGGCGGATGAGGGCCGGCGAGGCCAGCGTGTTGTCGACGACGAGCGGCAGCCCGTGGCGCCGCGCCACCGCGGCGACGCCCGCGAGATCGACGACGGTGCCGCAGGGATTGACGATCGATTCGCAGACGATGGCGCGGGTCCTGTCCGTGATCGCCGCCTCGAAATCCTCCGGCGTCAGGCCGCGGGTGAATTGCGGCGTCAGGTCGTAGCGGCCCTCCAGGCGACGCATCAGCCCGAGGGAGCCGCCGAACAGCCGCGCCGAGGCCACGTAGGCGTCGCCCGCCTGCAGGAGCGTCAGCAGCACCAGCAGCATGGCCGATTGGCCGGAACCCACCGCCACCGCCGCCTTCGCGCCTTCGAGCGAGGCCACCCGCCGCTCCAGGGCCGCCACCGTGGGATTCGAGCCGCGCGAATAGGAGAAGCCGGTCGCCCGCATCGCGAAGATGTCGGCGGCCTGCTCGTTCGACTCGAAGACGAAGCCGTTGGTGAAGTAGATCGGCTGGGCGCGCGCGCCGGTCGCCGGGTCGGGCGCGGTGCCGGCATGGACGGCCCGGGTGGCGAAGGCGAGGGTGGACGGATCGAAGGGAGGCATCGGCGTCTTCCGGGCGCTCAGGCGGCGCGGCGCACGCAATCGTGCAGGGTCTGGACGAGATCGAAGGGCGCGTAGGGCTTCGGGATGAAGCGCGCGCCCTCGGGCATGTCGTTGGGGCCGGGCGTGCCCATGCCGGAGACCACGAGCACCGGGATCCAGGGCCAGCGCTTGGCCACCAGGCGGGCGAGCGCGAGACCGTCGATGGAGCCGAGCGGCATGTCGACGTCGGTCATCAGCGCGTCGACCTCCTGGGCGCTCTCCAGCACCTGCAGGGCCTTGTCGGCGTGCGGTGCCTCGACGACCTGGAACCCGGCCTCCGCCAATGTATCGGCGGCCTCCATCAGCAACAGGCCGTCATCCTCCACGAGGAGCACGACGGGCACCGGTCCGGGGTCGGAATCGGGATTGTCCGGGCTGGATGTCATCGGCGGCAACGGCTGAGGCGGCGGGTGGTTGCTGCCTATGAGCAGGCACAGGCAGGGTCAAGCGTGGCCGGCTTCGCGTTCGCGTGCCCCGGCCGGGCCAATGACCGCCCCGCCCGCCAGGCATGCGCCGGGTTCATACGGTTTCCGGATGATCGCTTCGCGATGCGGAAACCGGCCTCGCTCAGGCGCCGCGCGGGCTCGTGATACGGTTTCCGAAAGTGATCTTTCCGGAAACCGTATCAGACCCACCGGGCCCCGGACGGGACGCTCCCGTCCGGCTCGTGCGATCCGCGCGAGCCCCGCCTCCCCCCGGTCCGTGAGCTTCGGCGCGGGATCCGCGGCTCAGGCATCCTCCGCCGTGCCGCTGCGCAACCCGTAATCCGCGAACCGCTCCAGCACCGCGTCGATCTCCGTGCGCGACAGGATCACGGGGCCTCCGTCGAGCTGCAGGCTGTAGAAATACTGCTTGGCCAGGGCTTCCAGCTCGACGGCCCGCCACATCGCCTTCTCCAGGTTCTCGCCGATGGCGATGATGCCGTGGTTGGCGAGCAGGCAGGCGGTGCGGCCGTCGAGGGCCGCGAGCGCCTCGCGGGACAGGGCCTCGGTGCCGTAGAGCGCGTAGCCGGAGCAGCGCACGTCGTGGCCGCCGAAGGCCGCCACCATGTAGTGACAGGCCGGGATCGCGCGGCGGGTGATCGCGATCGTCGTCGCGAAGGTCGGGTGGGCGTGCACCACCGCGTGGGCGTCCGGGCGGCTGCGCAGGATGTCGCGGTGGAAGCGCCACTCCGTGGAAGGCCTGAGCGGCCCCTCCCAGGCGCTGCCGTCGCCGTCGAGGGGCAGGGCGGCGATCATCTCGGGCGTCATCCGGTCGTAGGGCGTGGCGCTCGGCGTCAGCAGCATGCGCGTGCCGCAGCGCGCGGAGATGTTCCCGGCCGTGCCCTGGTTCAGGCCGTTGCGGTTCATCTCCCGGCACAGCTCGACGATCGTGCCCCGCAGGTGCCGCTCGCGCGCGTCCATGGTGTCCCCTCCCGGTTCGGCCCGTGCCTTATCACGGGCCGGATGAGGCGGCCACGCGGGCGTGACGCGCGCGACACACCATTGATTTTTCACCCCGCCAAAGACTTTGAGCCGGCTCATTTTGCCGGCGACGGGCCGGAAGAAGGTTAGTCTGGCACCGAAGGACCGCGGCGTGCCATGATCGCGCCGACGAGAGGGTCCCGATGGCGGACCATCCCGACCCCTTCGCTTCGTGAATATTCGGTGACACTTCGGAGACGTCGTATGACGGCTTGAAGTCGTCATGCTTCTGTTAAGGACATCCTCTACCGCTCGGTCCGCACGAGAAGGGAAGTGCCGGGGAGATCGGGCACCGCGCGGCGCGGGCCCGGGCCCGGCATCCGCCCGCCCGACGGCAGGCCCCTGCCCGATCCGGAGAGCCGAAGCGATGTCCTCCCTGTCCAACAGCCGCGCCGCCACGGCGGACGATCTGCCGGTGCGCGATCTCGATACCGATGCCGTCGCGAAGGCCTATGGCCGCTGGGCGCCCGTCTACGACATGGTGTTCGGGCGGGTCTTCGCCCGCGGGCGCAGCCTCTCGATCGAGGCCGCCGAGCGGGTCGGCGGGCGCGTGCTGGAGGTCGGCGTGGGCACCGGCATCTCGCTGCCGGCCTATCGCCGCACCACCCGCCTGTTCGGCGTCGACATCTCCGAGCCGATGCTGGAGAAGGCCCGCGAGCGGGTCCGCGCGCTGCGCCTCCAGAACGTCGAGGGCATCGCGGTGATGGATGCCGAGCATCTCGACTTCCAGGACGGCGCCTTCGACGTCGTGGTCGCGCAATACGTGGTGACGGCGGTTCCCAACCCGGAAGCGGCCCTGGACGAGTTCGCCCGCGTGGTGCGCCCCGGCGGCGAGATCGTGATCACCACGCGCATCGGCGCCGAGGGCGGCCTGCGCGGCGGCCTGGAGAAGCTGTTCTCGCCGGTGGCCAACCGCCTCGGCTGGCGCACGGAATTCCCCTGGAGCCGCTACACGCGCTGGGCGGAGCAGAACGGCACCGTGAGCATCGTGGAGCGCCGCCCGCTGCCGCCGCTCGGGCATTTCTGCCTGCTGCGCCTGCGCAAGGTCGCGAACTGACGGCCCCTCGCGCGGTCCCCGGATGCGTATCCGGGGATCGCCGCGGGCGCACAGCCGCCCGCAGGGTCCGGGACGATACCCCGCCATGGGCCGGCAAAGCCCGCACGCTTCCCCACGATCCTGAGCGGACGATCGGTCGGCCGATCCGCTCAGCCCCCGCCCGCATCCGACATCCGCGATTGCGACCCGGTCGATCGGATCTCACAGGACAGGAGACAGGTTCGATGAGCAGCTTTCTCGAGGCGCTGCGGATCCAGCGCTGGGACGATCACCGCTACTATCACCACAACCGGATCAACCAGTCGCTCCACCTCGTGAGCGCGGTGAGCTTCCTGGTCGCCTACGTGACGGCCTTCACGGACCCGGCGATCGCCGCCCTGATCGGCTGGCTCGTGTCCATGACCAGCCGGCAGGCCGGCCACTTCTTCTTCGAGCCGCACACCTACGACGAGGTCAACCAGGCCACGCACGAGTACAAGGAAGAGATCAAGGTCGGCTACAATCTGCAGCGCAAGGTCGTCCTGATGGCGATCTGGGCGCTCTCGCCGCTGCCGCTCTACTTCGACCCGACCTTCTTCGGCCTGTTCGCCGCCCCCCAGGGGCCGATGGACGTGGTGCGCCACGTCGGCATGATCTGGCTGGTGCTGGCGGTGGGCGGCCTCCTGTTCCGCACCGTCCATCTCTTCGTCCTGAAGGACGTGCAGACCGGTCTCGTCTGGGCGACGAAGATCCTCACCGACCCCTTCCACGACATCAAGCTCTACTACAAGGCGCCGCTCTTCGTGTTGCAGGGCGAGCTGATCGACCCCGGCATGGCGCACAAGCACTGAGGCCGCCCCTGAACGCCCCTCTCCCGGCGGGAGGGGGGCCCGTCCGCCCGCGCCCGTCGCGGGCCCGCTCCGACACCGCAGGCTCGCCGCCCGATGACGATGCACTGGTCGATCCTCGCCCTCGCCCCCTTCGCCGCGGCGGCCGCGGGCGGGGCCGCCCTCAAGCTGCGCCGACGCCTCCAGCTCTCGCGCGCCAAGCACCGCTCGCTCACCGGGCACGCCCGGATGTCCCGGCGCGTCGCGTCGCTGATCCCGTTCTACGAGTACGGGCCGGAGCGCTACTTCCGGGCGGACGGCGCCCCCGATGCGGTGGCCGAGCGCCGCCGCGCGGCCTTCCAGCGCCTCGCCGCCCTCTACCGCGAGCGCTTCGCCGAGACCCGCCGCCTGACGGCCGAGGTCCGCGACGGCCTGTCCGATCTCCAGTTCACCAGCCTCTACCGGGTGCCGTTCCAGTTCGCGCGCATCGCCCGCGAGCAGCTCGGCGCGGGAGCCTTCCTGCGCGCGTCGGCGGGCGTCACGGTCACGGATCTCGACGGCAACGTCCTCTACGACGTGGCGGGCTCCTACGGCGTCAACCTGTTCGGATACGACGTCTACAAGGCCTGCATGGCCCAGGGCGCCGAGACGGTCCGCGACCTCGGCCCGGTGCTCGGGTCCTTCCACCCGGTGGTGGCGCGGAACGTGGCGCGCCTGCGCCGGGTCTCGGGCCTCGACGAGGTCTCGTTCCACATGTCGGGCACCGAGGCGGTGATGCAGGCGGTGCGCCTCGCCCGCTATCACACCAGGGGGACCCATCTGGTGCGCTTCTGCGGCGCCTATCACGGCTGGTGGGGCGACGTGCAGCCGGGCATCGGCAACCCGATCCCGGCCCGCGACACCTACACGCTGGCCGACCTGTCCGAGGCGACCCTGCGCGTCCTGCGCACGCGCCGGGACATCGCGTGCGTGCTCGTCAACCCGCTCCAGGCGCTGCATCCGAATGCCGGCGCTCCGGCGGATTCCGCGCTCGTCGACAGCAGCCGCGCCGCCCGCTTCGACCGCGAGGCCTACGCCGCGTGGCTGCGCCGCCTGCGGGAGATCTGCACCGAGCGCGGCATCGTGCTGATCTTCGACGAAGTCTTCGTGGGCTTCCGCCTCGCGCCGGGCGGCGCGCAGGACTATTTCGGCGTGAAGGCCGACATGGTGACCTATGGCAAGACGGTCGGCGGCGGCCTGCCGATCGGCGTGCTGTGCGGGCGGCGCGACCTGATGCGTCGCTACCGCGACGAGCGCCCGGTGGATGTCTGCTTCGCCCGGGGCACGTTCAATTCGCACCCGCAGGTGATGGGCGCGATGGACGCCTTCTTCACGCATCTGGAGCAGCCGGAGACGCAGGCGCTCTACGACGGCCTCGACGCGCGCTGGAGCGCCCGGGCCGCGTCCCTGAACCACCGGCTCGAAGCCGAGGGGCTGCCGGTTCGCGTCGCCGCGCTGTCGACGATCTGGACGGTGCTCTACACGCGCCCGTCGCGCTACAATTGGATGCTGCAATACTACCTGCGGGCGGAGGGGCTGGCCCTGTCCTGGGTCGGCACCGGCCGGCTGATCTTCAGCCTCACCTACACGGAGGCGGATTTCGCCGCGGTGGCGGACCGCTTCGTGGCGGCGGCGCGGGCGATGGAGGCTGATGGCTGGTGGCACCCGCTGCCTCAGACCAACAAGCAGCTCCGCCGGGGCGTGCTGCGGGAACTCCTCGCGGCGCGCTTCGCGGGAAGTCGCGGCTCGCGGGCGGCGCTGCCGGGGCAGGAACTGGCGGACGCCCCGCAGGGCGCCTGACGCGGCGGCCAGGTCCTACGCATCCAATCCCCTTGATGGCACTCGCCATCACTCCTCATGCCGAGGAGCGGGGCGCCCGCCCGACGTGGTCCGCTGATAAGCCGGCGACCGGGTCTGTGAATGCCACGGCCCCGATCGCGCGAAGAATTCGCCGCGCCCGGACCGTCCCCAACCGATCTTCTCGCCGGACAGACCACGGATGACGACATTCCGGTCCACCCTCGCCCGGATCGCCGCGCAGGAAGATCTCAACTTCCTGCTCACGAACCGCATCCCCCGCCGCCTCGCCACCCGGTTCATCGGCTGGTTCAGCCGGATCGAGACCCCGGTCGTGCGCGACGCCTCGATCGGGATCTGGCGCCTGTTCTGCGACCTCGACCTGTCGGAGGCGAAGGCGACGCGGTTCCGCAGCATGCACGATTGCTTCATCCGCGAACTGAAGGACGGCGCCCGGCCGGTCGCGGCGGATCCCGCTCTGCTGACCAGCCCCTGCGACGCCATCGTCGGCGCCCATGGCCGCATCGAGGGCACGCGGGTCTTCCAGGTGAAGGGCTTTCCCTACAGCCTCGCGGATCTCGTGCCCGACGCCGCCACGGTGGCGCAGTTCCGCGACGGGAGCTACATCACCCTCCGGCTCACCGCCGGGATGTATCACCGCTTCCACGCTCCGCACGACTGCCGGGTCGACTCCGTGACCTACATCGCGGGCGACACCTGGAACGTGAACCCGATCGCCCTGAAGCGGATCGAGGCCTTGTTCTGCAAGAACGAGCGCGCAGTGGTGCGCACGCGGCTCACCGCGACCGGGCACCCGATCGCCCTGGTGCCGGTGGCGGCGATCCTGGTCGCGAGCCTGCGCTTCCGCTTCCTCGACATCAATCTCGACCTGCGCACGAAAGGGCCGCGCACCCTGCCCTGCGACGCCACCCTGGCGAAGGGGCAGGAGATGGGCTGGTTCCAGCACGGCTCCACCATCATCGTGTTGGCCCCGCCCGGCTTCAGCCTCTGCGCGGGGATCCGCGAGGGCGGCCGGATCCGCATGGGCGAGCCGCTGATGCGGCTGCCCGTCTCATAGGGCCGCGACCAGGCCCCGCGCCTTGGCGGCGACGGTCTCGGGCGTGTCGCCGGCCTTGTAGAGCGAGGAGCCGCAGCCGTAGCCGGCCGCGCCCGCCGCGCGCCACGCGGCGAGACTGCCCGCATCGACACCGCCGACCGGCAGGAGCGGCACCTCGCCCGGCAGCACCGCCCGCAGGGCCTTCAGCGTCGCCGGGCCGCCCGCCTCCGCCGGAAACAGCTTGAGCGCGTCGGCCCCCGCATCGATGAGCGCGAAAGCCTCCGCCGGAGTGAGGAAGCCCGGCAGCGCCACCATGCCGCGCGCCTTGGCGGCCCGCACGAGGTCGGGAGCGGCGTGCGGCGTCACGAGGAGCCGCCCGCCGGCCTCGGCCACCGCCGCGACCTCCGCCTCGCGCCGCACCGTGCCGGCCCCGATCAGCGCGCGGTCCCCGAACCGGGCCGCGAGCCGGCCGATGCTCGCGATCGGATCGGGCGAGTTGAGCGGCACCTCGATGATCACGATGCCGGCCGCGACCAGCACCGCGGCGACGGCCTCGACCTCGTCGGGCCGGACGCCGCGCAGGATCGCCACCAGCGGGCAGCGCCCGAGCCACTCCGTCACGCCCATTCCGCTCCCTCCCCGATCAGGGCCAAACCCCGGGCCGCCGCATCCGCGTCCCCGAGGCGCGCTTCCCCGCCGCTCTCCGCCACCGCCCGGGCATAGAGTGCCATCAGCGGGCCGGACCCGACGAGGTCGACGATCCCGCCCCCTTTCGGCAGGTTCTCGCGCACGTCGTGGCCGATCAGCAGCCCGGACAGGTAGCTCGCCGCCTCCGCCGGAGCGAGACGCCCGAACAGGCCGAGCGCCCGGGTGCCGAAGAGGTGATGCAGCAGGCCGCCGGGATCCCGGGCGCGCCGGACGCCGGCATCGAAGGCCTCGCCCGGCTCGGGCTCGCCCTCCATCATCCGGCCGAGGATGGTGTGACCGCGCAGGGCCGCGAAGGCCTCGCCCGTGAGGCCGGTGGTGAAGCCGCCGATGCGCCCCTCCCGCACTCGCACCCACTTGCTGTGGCTGCCGGGCAGGCAGAACAGCCCGGCCTCGCGCAGGCCGAGCGCCCCGAAGACCTGCACCTCCTCGCCGCGCATCACCTCGGGGACGCCCGCCGCATCGGCATCGCTCAGCCCGGGGACGATGCGCACGCTCACGCCCGGCTCGAACGGCACCGCGACGAGGGCCGCCCGCAGGTCGCCGGGGCCGGCGGGACAGGGCCGATAGGGCGCCTCCTGCCAGCCCTGGCGGCTGCCGACCATGCCGGAGAGTAGGGCGCGGCGCTCGCCCGCCGCGATCCAGTCGCCGACGAGATCCCACAGGGCCGCCGCGAACCCGCCGGGCGGCACGTGCAGGATGCCCCGCCCCGTCTCCCGGCGCTCCCGGATCGTCCCGTCCGGCCCGAGCCGGTAGGCCCGGGCGCTGCTCGTTCCCCAATCGATCGCAATCATGGCCGGGACCCTGCCCGCCCGGGCGCCCGCGCGCAATGGGCGATCGGCCGGGAGGAGCGATCAAGTTTGGTCCGAGTCTCGACCCGATCCCTGGCCCGACTCTTGCGGCCGGAGGCGGGTCGCCACGCCGCCCGGAACCTCGCCCCCCATGCTCCGTTCGTGCCGCCGTCTCGTCCTCGCCACCCTCGCCGGTCTCGTCCTGTCCGCCCCGGCCGCCGCCGAGAGCATGCTGCGCATCGCCATGACCGCCGCCGATACGCCGACGGCCACCGGCATGCCGAACAACGGCTTCGAGGGCATGCGCTTCCTCGGCTACCCCATCTTCGAGGGGCTGGTGCTGTGGGACCTCACCCGCACCGACCAGCTCGCCGCCCTGCGGCCGGGCCTCGCGGAACGCTGGGAGCAGGCTCCGGACGACAAGCGCGTCTGGCACTTCCACCTGCGCAGGGGCGTCACCTTCCACGACGGCGCCCCCTTCGACGCCGACGCGGTGATCTGGAACCTCGACCGCTACTTCAAGGCCGACAGCCCGCAATACGAGCCGCCCGCGGCCGGCATCACCCGGGCCCGGGCGCCCCTCGTCGAGAGCTACCGGAAGATCGACGACCACACCGTCGCGATCACGACGACGACCGCCGCCTCCTACTTCCCCTACATGGCGGTCTACATCCTGTTCACTTCGCCGGCCTCCTTCGAGAAGGCCGGGCGGGACTGGGCGAAGGTCGGCTCCCTGCCGGCGGCCGGGACCGGCCCCTTCCGCATCACCCGCGTCCTGCCCCGCGAGGCCATCGACCTCGCGCGCAACGAGGCTTACTGGGATTCCGGCCGCAAGGCGAAGGTCGACAAGGTGCGGCTGCTGCCGATTCCGGAGGCGAATGCACGGATCGCGGCCCTCCGGGCGGGCCAGGTCGACTGGATCGAGGCTCCGGCCCCCGACGGCATCCCCTCGCTCAAGCAGGCGGGCTTTGCCATCACCACGGGCTCCTACCCGCATATCTGGCCGTGGTTCTTCAACATCGGCGCGACGAACTCGCCCTTCCGGGACGTGCGCGTGCGCCAAGCCCTCAACTACTGCATCGACCGGGACGCCCTGGTCGGCTTCCTCGGCGGGACGGCCGAGCCGTCGGTCGGCTGGCTGAAGGCGACGGACCCGAATTTCGGCGCGCCGCAGAACCGCTACCGGCTCGATCCGGAGAAGGGCAAGGCGCTCCTGAAGGAGGCCGGCTACAGCGCCGCCAAGCCGCTCGCCATCAAGGCGATGATCTCGACCTCGGGCTCCGGCCAGATGCAGCCTCTGCCCATGAACGAGTTCCTGCAGGAGAACCTGAAGCAGACCTGCAACGTCGACGTCAGCTTCAACGTCGTCGAGTGGCAGGTGCTGCTGACCGCCGCCCGCGCCGCGCCCGATGCCCCGGCCCTCCAGGGCGCGCAGGTGCTCAATGTCAGCTCACCCACCTCGGACGTGAGCGTGATGGCGCGCTACTTCCTGTCCGCCAACTTCTCGCCCAAGGGCTTCAACTTCGCGCAGTGGCAGGACGACCGCTTCGACGGCGCGCTCAGGACCCTCGCCGAGGCCACCGACCCGCAGGAGATCGCCGCCGCCACCCGGACCGCACACGAGCGCCTCGTCGACAACCCGCCCTGGCTCTACATCGTCCACGACCTCAACGCGCGCGCCCTGTCCCCGAAGGTCAAGGGCTTCGTGTCGCCGCAATCCTGGTTCGTCGATCTCACCCTCGTCAGCCTGCAGTAGCGCGGGAGCGCCCCCGATGACCGACTCGCTTCCGATCGAGACCGATCCCGCCCTGATGTCCGCCGCGAGCCTCGCGCGGGCGATCGCGGCCCGGCGCCTCTCGCCCGTCGACGCGGTGGAGGCGCATCTCGCCCGCATCGCGCGGCTGGACCCGACCTTGCAGGCCTTCGTACAGGTCTATGCGGAGGATGCCCGCCTCGCCGCCGAGGGCGCCGACCGGGCGATCCGCTCCGGCCACGCGGTCGGGCCGTTCCACGGGGTGCCGGTGGCGGTCAAGGACCTGATCGACATCGAGGGGCGGGTGACGACCGGCGGCTCGCAGACCCTGCGCGACCGCCGCGCCACCGCGACCGCCACGATCGTCAAGCGCATGATCGCGCAGGGGATGATCGTGCTCGGCAAGACCCACACGGTGGAGTTCGCCTTCGGCGGCTGGGGCACCAACCAGCGCATGGGGACGCCGCGCAACCCCTGGGACCCGGCTCATCCGCGCACGCCGGGCGGGTCGAGCAGCGGCTCCGGGGTGGCGGTGGCGGGCCGGCTAGCCCCCTGGGCGATCGGCACGGACACCGGCGGCTCGGTGCGCCTGCCGGCCTCGTTCTGCGGCATCACCGGCCTCAAGGTGACGGTCGGGCGGGTCAGCACCCACGGCGTGCTGCCCCTCTCCACCACCCTCGACACGCCCGGCCCGATGGCGCGCAGCGTCGAGGACGTGGCCCTGCTGTTCAACATCCTCCAGGGCCAGGATCCGCTCGATCCCCTCACCCGCGGCATCCCGCCCATCGACCCGATGACGAAGCTGGAGCGCGGCGTGCGCGGCCTGCGCCTCGGGCGCATGCCCGCGGCCGAGCGCGAGGGCTGTACGCCCGACGTGCTCGCCGCCTACGACCGCAGCCTCGAACTGCTCGACCGGCTGGGCGCCGAGATCGTGGACATCCGCCTGCCCTTCCGCTTCGTGGACTTCGTCAACGCCTCGGCGATCGTCCAGGCCGAAGCCTATTTCCACAACGGGGCCCTGGCGGAAGACTTCTCCGCCCCGCTCGACGAGGACGTGCGGGCCCGGATCCTGGCCGGCGCCTCGGTCTCCGCCCGCGACTACCTGCGCACGCGGCGCATGCAGCAGGACATGAAGCGGGCCTTCGAGCGGGCGATGACGGGGTTCGACGCGCTCCTGACGCCGACCACGGAGACGGCGGCGATCCGCCTCGACGCCGTCGATCAGGCGGTGGTGCCCTCGCGGTTCACGCGGTTCGGCAATTTCCTGGAACTCTGCGCGCTCGCCCTGCCGAACGGGATGAGCGCCGAGGGACTGCCGCTCTCGCTCCAGGTGGCGTGCCGCAGCTACGACGAGCCGATGGCGCTGCGGATCGGGCAGGCCTACCAGCAGGCGACGGACTGGCACACGCGGCTGCCGCCGGTGTGAGGGCGGCTTGGCGGGGGCGACATCGTCGTTCTTTCGATGACGGTGGTGAAGGCGCCACCGCTTGCAGATCTCCACCACCATCCAGCGTCAGCCACTTTCGCGGGGCGCATGCCGCGTCAGCGGAATGCGCCCCGGGACCCGGCATGGAAAGTCGCGAAGCGACCGGTCCATGCGACGATGCCGGACGATTGATACGGTTTCCGGAAGATCACTTTCGGAAACCGTATCACGAGCCCGCGCGGCGCCTGAGCGAGGCCGGTTTCCGCATCGCGAAGCGATCATCCGGAAACCGTATGAGCCGCTTCGCGGGAGTCCCGAGGCCGGGTCCCGGATCTCCTTCCGCTTCGCTCCAGTCGTGCAGGCCCGAACGAGCCCGGAAAGGGGGAGCCTGAACGACGCACGCTCGCGGCGGATCCTGCGATCAATGCCCCACGGCACTCTCCGCAGCGCGGGCGGCCTTCTCGTTGGCGGCGACCTCTGCGGCATCCGCCGCCCGGGACGCGCGCGCCCGCGCCTCGCAACGGGCGCGGAGCGAATCGAGTTCCTCCTCGGTGAGATGCTCGATGCCGATATACAGGTTCTGCGCCGCGCTCGCCCGAATCAGCTCGTCGAGCTTGGCCTGGATCGCCGCCCCGTCCCGGTTCTGGGTGTTCTGGATCAGGAACACCATCAGAAAGGTGACGATCGTGGTGCCGGTATTGATGATGAGCTGCCACGTATCGGAATAGTGGAAGAACGGTCCGCTGACCGCCCAGAGCACGATCACCACGAGGCTCACGGCGAAGGTGGCGGGCTTGCCGGCGGCGCGCGCGACCGCGGCGGCGAAGTCCGAGAAGCGGCGGCCGGGGGACATTCGAGGCTCCTGCGTGAGGCGGGCTTGCAGCACCCGCGTGCCATTCACAATCAGCCGTCACGGCCATGGTTCCAGGGGCTTGACGGCACGCGCGCCAGAGCGCATCGAGCGGCGCGCCCGCGGACGCTGCGGCATTCGGGGCCCCCATCCGAGACCATCAATTCCATGCCGAGCGACAGTCACAGTCGACCGCCTGTGCCGTTCCTGCCCGTCGTCTGACCGCTCGCGCCCGAGCGGCTCACCGCGACCGGCCGGGAACGGCGGTCGACAGGAAGGTGAGCCATGATCGAGACCCTGACCCTCGACGCAACCGTCGAGCCGGCCGTGCTGGCCGCGCGCATCGCCGACGAGAGCGCTGCCGACATTGTGGAAACCCTGAACGAGGAGGCGCCCGAGGTCGCGGCGGCCATCCTCCTGAGCCTTCCCGTCGAGCGCGCGGTCGAAGTGCTCGACCAGCCCGAATTCTACTGGGCGGCGGACGTGATCGAGATGCTGCCGCGCGACCGCGTCGCCGCGTATCTCTCGGCCATGTCGGCCGACCGGGTCACCGACCTGTTCAAGGAGATCGAGGAGCCCGGCCGCTCCGACCTGCGCGCGCGCCTGGACGCCGAGACCCGCGGCGCGGTCGACACGCTCATCGCCTATCCGGAGGAGAGCGTCGGCTCGATCATGACGACCGAGTTCGTCGCCGTGCCGGCGAGCTGGACGGTACGGCAGGTGCTGGACCACATCCGCGACGTCGAGCGCACCCGCGAGACGGTCTACTCGATCTTCGTGCTCGATCCGCGCACGCGCGCGCTCACCAAGGCCGTGCCCCTGCGCCGCCTGCTCTCGGGCGATCCCGACGACGCCATCCTGTCGGTGGCGCCGACCCGCCGGCCGGTGGTGCTCACCGCCGATGCGAGCCGCGACGAGGCGGCGCGGCTGATCTCGAAATACGATCTCCTGGCGATCCCGGTGGTCGACGAGGCCAACCACGTCATCGGCATCGTCACGGTGGACGACGTGATCGACGCGATGGTCGAGCGCCAGACCGAGCAGGTGCAGCGCTTCGGCGGCATGGAGGCCCTGGACGAGCCCTACATGGACATCGGCTTCTGGCAGATGATCCGCAAGCGGGCCGGCTGGCTCTGCGTGCTGTTCCTCTCCGAGATGCTGACCGCGAGCGCCATGCAGGGCTTCGAGGGCGAACTCGAGAAGGCGATCGTGCTGACCTTGTTCATCCCGCTCATCATGAGCTCGGGGGGCAATTCCGGCTCGCAGGCGACCTCGCTGCTGATCCGGGCGCTCGCCCTGCATCAGGTGCGGCTCGGCGAATGGTGGCGCGTGGCGTTGCGCGAGATCCCGGCCGGGATCACGCTCGGGGCGATTCTCGGTCTTCTCGGCATCGTGCGCATCATCGTCTGGCAGAAGACCGGCCTCTACGATTACGGCGAGCACTGGCCGCTCGTCGCCGCCACGGTGGGCACGGCGCTGATCGGCATCGTGCTGTTCGGCTCGCTGGCCGGTTCGATGCTGCCCTTCATCCTTCAGCGCCTCGGCTTCGACCCAGCGACGGCCTCCGCACCCTTCGTGGCGACGCTCGTCGACGTGTCGGGGCTGGTGATCTACTTCACCGTGGCGATGGTGATCCTCCGCGGAACGCTGCTCTGACGCCGCGCGGCTTGCCCCAGTCCCGCACGGTCCGCGGCATTTCCACACCAATCCACACACCGGCGGGTGGCGCGCGGGCATCCTCTCTCCCCGCAGGGAGAGAGGATGCCCGCGCGCCCCGTGTGCGGCCAAGGGCCCGCACGGGGAGCGATCCCGTGCCTTGATCGTGCGCGCCCCGGAAGCCCGCCGCCCCCGCAGCACTCCTCGCCGCGTCGTTGCGGCGCGTCACGGGGCATGGTTCCGTGCGCCCGCCGCAACGCAGCCGTGAACTGGCTCTCCTGCGCCCCGTCCGCTATCAAGACCGGAAACGCGGCTGCAAGTCACCGCCCAATTGCCGGCGAGGTTGATTTGCCTTTCGGGAAGCTCGCGCAGAAACATCATCATGCCATTCGTCGATAAAATACAACCTTCAGGTGTGTGGCATCAATCATGCGACGCACTAGCTGAGGATCGGGATTTCATCTTGAACCGGGACACCATGCCGCGAAATAGAACAGATCAAAATTTCTCCGATAAGCAGCCACCTTTGGCACTCGTTGTGAGTTCATGTCTTTTAGCCATCCTGATATGGGTGCCAATCTGCTTGATCAGCGACAGGATTGTGTGGTTTTGGTGAGGCACCGAAATTTGTGATATATTTCACTCTTTGTGCCTGACGTAGAGACCAGCAAAATATCCAGATTGCATCGCCATCAGGTAGGCGAGCAAAATCAGAAAACTCAACAAGGACAATTCACCCCTCACGGTCCACGCGGCGATCGCACTAACCGTCACAATGGCAGATAGCGCAGTGATGATCGGAACCCTGAAGGTCAGCAGGCCCGATACGAAGCCGCATATGAACAGCAGAACCGCTACTATCATGGCGTGAGTTCCGAATGCCCCGCGTTCCGATTGTCCGTTCGAACCGCTTTTTGAACGCAGGGGCGTCTTATGCTGCGGTTATCTCGAAGGCTTTTGGCGTATTTTCACGCATATCGGGTGTCCAAATTCCATCATTATAAGGATCCTATCGAAAAGCGGAGCGGGCACCGTTCGTCCGTGAGCATAGTTATTGTGCAACGGATATATTAAAAAAGATATCTACACGGCCCGACCGATTTTTTGCACCCCCGGCCCGCTCGAATTCGACTGACAAGGGCGTGATGGCTCGCAGAGCCGGGTGTTGGGAGTGGGAGGAGGCAGGCGAAGCAGGGCCGGCTGCACCGCCTATTGCGGCGTCCGTCGTGCCGGTCTGAGGCAATCGGAGAGGCTCTGCGACCCGAGGCGAGCAGGTCACCACCCCTCGAAGACAACCTGAGAGCGAGTTTGTCCTGCCGGTCGGGTGAGGGAGATCGCGGTGCGGACGAACACCTCGTCCGGTCTGCCCTGGAGGAGTGGACCGGGCTGCCCGCCCGCGCAAGCAAAGCAGCGCGTCTCCCGCCCCGATGCCCTTGGTGCCAGCGTGCCTGCGTCCGTGGAGCGCCCGATCCGCGTGATCTGATACGGTTTCCGGAAGATCACTTTCGGAAACCGTATCACGAGCCCGCGCGGCGCCTGAGCGAGGCCGGTTTCCGCATCGCGAAGCGATCATCCGGAAACCGTATGAGACGCGCCGACAGCCCGTGCCCAATCCGGACGGCCGCCGGAATGCCCCATGACCGTGGCGCGGGGCCCTTCTCCCTCGTTGCGGGAGAGGGAGATCTGCGTGTGCCGGCTGCCGGCCTACCCGGCGAGCGCCTGGTCCAGATCCGCGATGAGATCCGCCGGATCCTCGATGCCCACCGACAGGCGCACCACCTCGGGCCCCGCACCCGCCCGCACCTTCTGCTCGTCGGTGAGCTGGCGGTGCGTGGTCGAGGCCGGATGGATCACCAGCGAGCGCGTGTCGCCGATATTGGCGAGGTGCGAGAACAGCTTGAGGTTCGAGACGAGCTGCACGCCGGCCTCGTAGCCGCCCTTGAGGCCGAAGGTGAACACCGCCCCCGCCCCGAGGGGGCAGTAGCGCTTGTGCAGGGCGTGGTAGCGGTCGCTCTCCAGGCCCGGATAGCTCACCCAGGACACGTCCTTGTGCCCCGCGAGGTGCTGGGCGACCGCGCGGGCGTTGTCCGAGTGGCGCTGCATGCGCAGCGGCAGCGTCTCGATGCCGTTGAGGATCAGGAACGCGTTGAAGGGCGAGAGCGCCGGGCCGAGATCGCGCAGGCCGAGCACCCGCACCGCGATGGCGAAGCCGAAATTCCCGAAGGTCTCGGACAGCACCATGCCGCCGTATTCGGGCCGGGGCTTCGAGAGCATCGGGTAGCGGTCGTCCCCCGCCCAGGCGAAGCTGCCGCCGTCCACGATCAGCCCGCCGATCGAGTTGCCGTGCCCGCCGAGGAACTTGGTGGCCGAGTGCACCACGATGTCGGCCCCGTGCTCGAAGGGCCGGATCAGGTACGGGGTCGCCATCGTGTTGTCGACGATGAGCGGGATGTTGTGGCGCTTGGCCACCGCCGCGATCGCCGCCAGATCGGTGATGACGCCGCCCGGATTGGCGATCGACTCGACGAAGATCGCCTTGGTGCGCGGCGTGACCGCCGCCTCGAACGAGGCCGGGTCGTCGGTGTCGGCCCAGACCACGTTCCAGCCGAAGTTCTTGTAGGAATGGTTGAACTGGTTGATGGAGCCGCCGTAGAGCTTGTTGGCGGCGATGAACTCGTCGCCCGGCTGCAGCAGGGCGTGCATCACCAGGAACTCGGCCGCGTGGCCCGAGGCCACGGCGAGCGCCGCCGTGCCGCCCTCGAGGGCCGCCACCCGCTCCTCCAGCACCGCGTTCGTCGGGTTGCCGATGCGGCTGTAGATGTTGCCGAAGGCCTGGAGCCCGAACAGCGAGGCGGCGTGATCGACATCGTCGAACACGAACGAGGTCGTCTGGTAGATCGGCGTGGCGCGCGCCCCCGTGGCGGCGTCCGGCGCGGCCCCGGCATGGATGGCGAGGGTGTTGAAGCCGGGCAGGCGGTCGGTCATGAGGCGGCTCCTCGACGGGATTTCCCGTGCTCTAGGACCGCCCCCCGGCGGGGGTCAAGCTCGGAGGGACCGGTCGCGCGGCGCCTCCGCCCCTACTTCAGCCGCCGGCGGATCCGCGCGGTGAGCCCGTCGCGCACGTCGCGATAGGCATCGAGCCGCTGCTCGCGCGAGCCCTGGACCACGGTCGGGTCCGGCGTCGGCCAGTACTCGACCTCCGCCGCCACCGTCCGGGTGAGTTCGAGGGCGGCGTGGTGGGCCTCCGGCGAGAGCGAGACGATCAGGTCGAAGTTCAGCCCCTCCCACTCCTCCAGCTCCGCGAGGGTGCGGGGACGGTGGCGGTGGGCGTCGATGCCGGCCTCGTCGAGGGCCGCGACCATGAAGGGATCGACCGGCTCGCCCGAGCGCACGCCCGCCGACTGCACGTAGACCGACTTGCCGAAGTAATGCCGGGCGAGCGCCTCCGCTGCCGCGGAGCGCACGGCGTTGAAGTTGCAGACGAACAGCACCGACTGCACCCGCCGCGCGGGCTTGGTCGCGGGCTTCCCCGGCAGATCGGTCACGGGCCGCTCCCCTCCGCGGCCGCCTCGGCCATGGGGTCTCAGCCCTTCCAGTGCAGGGCGAAGATCAGCGTGAACAGGCGCCGGGCCGTGTCGTGGTCGACCTCGACCTTGCCGTCGAGCCGCTGCTTGAGCAGCTCCGACGCCTCGTTGTGGACGCCGCGCCGACCCATGTCGATCGCCTCGATCTGGCTCGGCGAGGCCGTGCGGATCGCCTTGAAGTAGCTGTCGCAGATCATCTCGTAGTCGCGGATCACGCCGCGGAACGGCGTGAGCGAGAGGAGATGCGTCATCACGGGCTCGCCCGCGGCGGTCGTGATCGCGAAGGCGAGCTTGTTCTCGACGAGGCCGAGCCTCAGCGCGTAGGGCCCGCCGTCGTGGTTGGCGACCGAGAAGCGGTTCGATTCCAGGATGTCGTAGATCGCGATGGCGCGCTCGTGCTCCTGGTCCGGGTTGCCGCGTCCGATCGAATCCTCGTCGAGCGTCACCGCGGCGAGGCGCTTGCGCGGATCGGGAGCGTCGCTCGACATTCTCATCATCCCCGGATGGTCGGACAGCGCGCGGCGGCGCGGCGCTACCAGACGCGAGAGCGCGCGGCAGCGCAAGCCGGACGGGTGGGCAGGATCACAGGTTGAGGCGGATCGCCACCGAGCGGGCGTGGCCGTCGAGCCCCTCCGCCCGGCCGAGCGCCACCGCGGCCGGCCCCAGGGCCCGCAAAGCCTCCGGCGAGCAGGACAGGATCGAGGTGCGCTTCATGAAGTCGAGCACCCCGAGCCCCGAGGAGAAGCGGGCCGAGCGGGCGGTGGGCAGCACGTGGTTCGGCCCGCCCACGTAGTCGCCGATGGCTTCCGGCGTGTGCGCGCCGAGGAAGATCGCGCCGGCATTGCGCACCCGCGCGCTCAGGGCCTCGGCGTCCCGGGCCTCGATCTCCAGGTGCTCGGGCGCGAGGCGGTCGACCAGCGGGATGGCGTCGGACAGGCGCGCGACGCGCACGATCGCCCCGTAGTCGCGCCAGCTCGCCCGGGCGATCCCGGCCCGCGGCAGGGTGGCGAGCTGGCCCTCCACCGCGGCGGCCACGGCCGCGGCGAGGGCGTCGCTGTCGGTGATCAGGATCGCCTGGGCGGCCGTGTCGTGCTCGGCCTGGGCGAGCAGGTCCGCGGCGACCCATTCGGGATTGGCGCTGTCGTCGGCGAGGATCAGCACCTCGGAGGGGCCGGCGATCATGTCGATGCCGACCTGCCCGAACACCCGGCGCTTGGCCGCCGCCACGAAGGCGTTGCCGGGCCCGACGATCTTGGCGACCGGCGCGATGGTGGCGGTGCCGTGGGCGAGGGCCGCCACCGCCTGGGCGCCGCCCACGCGAAAAATCTCGTCCACCCCCGCGAGGCGCGCGGCGGCCAGCACGAGCGGGTTGGTGACGCCGCCCGGCGTCGGCACCACCATGGCGATGCGCGGCACGCCCGCCACCTTGGCGGGGATCGCGTTCATCAGCACGGAGGACGGGTAGCTCGCGGTGCCGCCCGGGACGTAGAGGCCGACGGATTCGAGGGCCGTCCAGCGCCAGCCCAGGGTGACGCCGAGCGCGTCGGTCTCGCGGTGGTCGGCGGGGAGCTGGGCGCGGTGATAGGTCTCGATGCGGGCGCGGGCGAGATGGAGTGCGTCGAGGGCCTCGGCGGGCGCGGCCGCGACGGCGGCCTCCACCTCCTCGGGCGAGACCCGCAGCGAAGCGGCGGTGAAGTCGGACCCGTAGCCGTCGAAGCGGCGGGTATAGTCGACGAGCGCGTCGTCGCCCCGCTCCACCACCGCGGCGATGATCCCGCGCACCGTCTCGTCCACGTCCTCCGCCACCTCCCGCTTCACGGAGAGCAGGCGGGCGAAGTCGGCATCGAAGGTGGGATCGCGGGAATCGAGGCGCAGCATTCAGGTGGTCCGGGAGCCGGGGTCGCGACCGCCCGGATGGCAGAGAAACTAGGCGGCGTCGAGGGGGATGGCGTGGGCCGGGCGGCTCTCCGCCCCCCAGACCGGGCCGAGATCCTTCATGCCGGCCTCGATGCATTCGAGTTCGAGCCGGATCGCGCCCCCGCCCGCGAAGACGAGCGTGGCGGTGCCGGAGGGCGCCTCGCCCGGCTCGAAGGTGATGGCGAGGAGTTCGAGGACCGCGTCCGGGGTCTCGCGCGGGATGCCGCGGCAGCGCACCGAGAGCACCCGGTTGAAATGCAGGCCGGTGAGGCGCCGCCGCGGGCCGGCGCCCTCGGGCGCCGTCCAGTCGAACCGGCGGGCGACCAGGGCGAAGCGCCGCTCCCGCGGCAGATAGGCGAGATCGCCGGCCCGCAGGACCGCGTCCTGCAGATGGGCCGAGATGACCGCGAGGTCGTCGGCGTCGAGGGCAGCGAGCTTCAGAAGCTCCATCTCCGCGTCCGTCACTGTCGGCGTCCTTGGCAAGGGGTGGATCCCGGGGGGATCGCTACTCCCGGTAGGTGGCGATGCCTCCCGCCGGGGACAACCACCGGCGGCCGCCTCCGCCAGGGCGCGACGGGCCGGATTCGACTCGCCGGGCTCAGCTTGCATTCATCCGGATGCCCCTAGGTATGGTGGAGACAAGGAGGAAGACCTCGTGAAATCCGTGACGCTCGCGGCGCTCGCCGCGCTGACCATCGGCGGCAGCATCGCCCCGGCCTTCGCGCAGTATTACGGCGACGACGATTACCGGCCCCGGCGCCGGTACGAGTACCGCGACGAGTACGACCGCCCGCGTCCGCGCTACCGCGAGGGCTACGAGGAGCGCATCTACCGCCGCGAGCCGGGCTATGGCGGCCGGGCCGGCCGCATGTGCGTGACGGCGCGCGGCACCTGCCCGACCCGCCCGGGCCCGATCAACGCCCCCTGCGGCTGCGAGATTCCGGGCTTCGGCCTGAAGCGCGGCCAGATCGGGTTCTGAGCCGCTTCAGCCTGCGATCGCCGGATTGTTGTCGGCCGAGCGTCGCTCCCGGGAAGGGGGCGACTGTTCGCCGACACGGTGAGCTGGCCGAAACGTTTCAATCCGCGCTCCCGTGAAGGAGCGACGGCCCAAGCGTAACGCACATCCCGGCCGAGCAGAATAGACCCGACCGCGCGAACAGACAGGCAGCGCAGGCCGGGCACCGGGCCCAGCAGGTCACGGCAACGGGAATGCGTGCATGATCAAGGCGTTCGCGGTGCGCGAAGCTCTGGCGCGCGGCCGCGCCGCTCCAGGTTCGCGGAGCAGGCGAGCGCGCCAGAGGCAGGAGCCCCCCAGCCCGCAAGGCGGGGTCGAGCGCGCAGGAGATCCGGCGGAGGCCGCGGATACCGGATCACCCACCAGACCGGCGCACCTCTCCTCGGATAGAGCGCCCGCCCCGGGTCAGACCCGCTCGCGCCGGATCTGCGCGCCGCAGCGGCCGAGCTTGGCCTCCAGGGCCTCGAAGCCGCGGTCGAGGTGATACACCCGGTTGATCGAGGTCTCGCCCTCGGCGGCGAGGCCCGCGATCACCAGGGAGACCGAGGCGCGCAGGTCCGTCGCCATCACCGGGGCGCCCTTCAGCCGCTCGACGCCCTCCACCACCGCGAGGTCGCCCTCGAGGCGGATGCGCGCCCCGAGCCGCGCCAGTTCCTGCACGTGCATGAACCGGTTCTCGAAGATCGTCTCGCGGATGCGCGACTGCCCCTTGGCCCGGGTCATCAGGGCCATGAACTGGGCCTGGAGATCGGTCGGGAAGCCCGGAAACGGGTCGGTGGTGACGTCCACCGCCACCACGCCGGTCCCGTTGCGGCGCACCCGGATGCCGTAGGGGAGCGGCGTCACCTCGGTTCCCGTGGTGGCGAGCACGTCGAGGGCGCTGTGCAGCAGGTCGGCGCGGGTGTCGCGCAGGATCACGTCGCCGCCCGTCATCGCCACCGCCATGGCGTAGGTGCCGGTCTCGATCCGGTCGGGCAGCACCTCGTGCCGGGCGCCGCCGAGGCGGGAGACGCCCTCCACCACGATGCGCGGCGTGCCCGCCCCCTCGATGCGCGCGCCCATCTTCACGAGGCAGGCGGCGAGATCGACCACCTCCGGCTCGCGGGCGGCGTTCTCGATCACCGTGGTGCCCTGGGCGAGGACCGCCGCCATCAGCGCCACGTGGGTGCCGCCCACCGTCACCTTCGGAAAGGTGATGTCGGCCCCGCGCAGGCCGTTGCGCGTGCGGGCGATGACGTAGCCGCCGTCGATCTCGACCGTGGCGCCGAGGCGCTCCATCGCCATCAGCAGCAGGTCGACCGGGCGCGTGCCGATGGCGCAGCCGCCCGGCAGGGACACCTTGGCCTCGCCGAAGCGGGCGAGCAGCGGCGCGATCACCCAGAAGCTCGCCCGCATGGTCGAGACGAGTTCGTAGGGCGCCGTCGTGTCGATGACGTTGCTCGCGGTGAGGCGGATGGTCTGGCCGGTCTCCGCCGTCTGGCCGGGGCGCTTGCCCACCACCATGTGGTCGACGCCGTGATTGCCGAGGATGCGCAGGAGCGAGGCGATGTCGGCGAGGCGCGGCACGTTGGCGAGCTCCACGGTCTCACCCGTGAGCAGGCTCGCGATCATCAGCGGCAGGGCCGCGTTCTTCGCGCCCGAGATCGGGATCTCCCCGTGGAGCGGCGCGCCGCCGGTGATGTGGATACGGTCCATGTCGGTTCCCTAAACCAAGCCGCGGCCGTCACCCGCGGCTGTCCTCTCGCCTCGTCGCGCCGCCCGCGCATCGGACCCGGGGGGCGACCATCCTGCCGCGGCCGTTAAGGCCACGCTTCTCCTAACGCTCGCGCTCGGCCGGTGGATCCGCCTCCGCGGGCGGCGCCTCCGTCCCGGCCCGGCCGCGGGCCTGCGCCTTGCGGCGCTTCAAGTTGTCCCGCAGGGCGGCCTTCAACCGCTCCGCGCGGGGATCCTTGCGACTATCGTCCATGTCTCGCGACCCATCGTCGCCGCCGCGCGGTTTGGCCTTCCACCCGGGGGCCGAAGGCGGCAGATACGGCGCATCCCGCCTTAACCTGATCCAGTTACAAAGCCAGCCGGATTTGAGCGAGATCAAGGCGCGACCCGGGCGATCCGGTGCCCCTGTCGCGGATTCCGGGGAGCCGAAGGGATCCTGATGCCCGAGACCGACTACCAGGCCATCTTCCGCAAGGCCCTCGACCGCCTGCACGGCGAGCGCCGCTACCGCGTCTTCGCCGACATCGAGCGCGTCGCCGGCCGCTTCCCGGCCGCCCGCTGGCGCCAGCCGGACGGCACGGCCCGCGACATCACCGTCTGGTGCTCGAACGACTATCTGGGCATGGGCCAGCATCCCGCGGTCGTCGGCGCGCTGACCGAGACCGCGCTGCGTTGCGGCGTCGGCGCAGGGGGCACCCGCAACATCGCGGGCAACAATTCACCGCTCGTGGACCTGGAGCGCGAACTCGCCGACCTGCACGGCAAGGAGGCGGCCCTCGTCTTCACCTCGGGCTACGTCTCGAACCAGACCGGGATCTCGACCCTCGCCAAGCTGATCCCGAACTGCCTGATCCTGTCGGACGCCTACAACCACAACTCGATGATCGAGGGCGTGCGCCAGTCCGGCTGCGAGAAGACGATCTTCCGCCACAACGATCTCGGCCATCTGGAAACGCTGCTGCGCGACGCGGGCGACCGGCCCAAGCTGATCGTGTTCGAGAGCGTCTATTCGATGGACGGCGACGTGGCGCCGATCGCGGCGATCTGCGACCTCGCCGACCGCTACGGCGCGATGACCTACATCGACGAGGTGCATGCGGTGGGCCTCTACGGCCCGCGCGGGGCCGGCATCGCCGAGCGGGACGGGGTGATGCACCGCCTCGACGTGATCGAGGGCACGCTCGCCAAGGGCTTCGGGGTGGTGGGCGGCTACATCACCGGGACGGCGGCCCTGTGCGACGCGGTGCGCAGCCACGCGCCGGGCTTCATCTTCACCACCGCCCTGCCCCCGGCCATCGCCGCGGCGGCCACCGCCTCGATCCGCTACCTGAAGCGCTCGCAGGCCGAGCGCGAGGCGCACCAGCGCCAGGCGGCGCGCACGAAGGCGGCCCTCGCGCAGGCCGGCCTGCCGGTGCTGCCGACCGACACGCATATCGTGCCGGTGATGGTGGGCGATGCGGAGCTGTGCAAGGCCGCCGCCGACCGGCTGCTGGAGCGCCACGGCATCTACATCCAGCCGATCAACTACCCCACCGTGCCGCGCGGCACCGAGCGCCTGCGCATCACGCCCTCGCCGTTCCACGGGGAGGCGGAGATCGCCCGGCTGACCGAGGCGCTGGTGGAGGTGTGGGACGCCCTCGACCTGCCGCGGGCCGGCACGGTCTTCGTGGAGGCGGCGGAGTAGGCGCAGGACCGGTTCCGGACGCCGCCCCACGAGGCGTCGGCGCGGCCCCGGACTGTTCGGACTGCTCGAACCGCCCGCTCAGCCCCCGATCCGCGCCAGCAGCCGCTCGATCAGCGGGTTCTCCGCCGCGAAGGCGTAGTCGATGCGCCGCACGCTCACGCCCTGCGCGCCCGCCCGGGCGAGCGCATCGGCGAGGTCGAAGACCGCGTCCGTCGGGCAGCGCAGCACGATCTCGCCCCGCCCCTCGGGGGCGCCGTAGGGCAATTCGGCCCGGTGCGCCGCCGCGAGGGCAGCGACGTCGACGGGCTCTCCCGGCATCCCGGCCCGCACCTCGCGGCTGGTGCGCGCGCGCTCCTCGGCGCTGATCCGGCCCAGCACCGCCTGCACGGCGGCCCGCGCGGTCGGTCCCCAGGACGCGCCGAGCGAGGCGACGAGGTTCGCCTCCGAGCGCAGGATGACGCCGTCGTCCAGCACCTTCAGGGCGTTGGCGGCGAGCGTCGCGCCCGTGGTGGTGATGTCGACCACGATCTCGGCGCTGCCGGCGGCCGGGGCGCCCTCGGTGGCGCCCAGGCTCTCGACGATGCGGTAATCGGCGACGCCGTGGGCCGCGAAGAAGCGCCGGGTCAGGTTCACGTACTTGGTGGCGATGCGCAGGCGCCGGCCGTGCCGCAGCCGCATGTCGATGGCGACCTCGTCGAGGTCGCTCATGCTGCGCACGTCGATCCAGGCCTGCGGAACCGCCACCACCACCGTCGCCTGACCGAAGCCGAGGGGCGTGAGCAGCTCCACCTGCGCGCCGGAATCCGGCAGCGTCTCGCGGATCAGATCCTCGCCGGTGACGCCGAGATGCGCCGCACCGCTCGCGAGCTGGCCGGCGATCTCGGAGGCCGAGAGGTAGCGCACCTCCACATCCGCCACGCCCTTGAGGTGGCCGCGATAGTCGCGGGCGCCGCTGGTCTGGGCGAGCACGAGGCCGGCCCGGCCGAAGAAGGCGGCGGCGTTCTCCTGAAGGCGGCCCTTGGAGGGCACCGCCAGGACCAGGGGGCCATCGGCACGGGTCATCGGGCGATCTCCCGGGCGGCGAGGCGGTCGAGCCAGAAGGAACAGCCCACGGCCGGCAGCGGATCCGGGCTGCCGAGATGCTGGAGCAACCCGTCGTAGCGCCCGCCACCGACCACCGGCCGCTCGCCCCCGGTCTCCGCGATCTCGAAGATGAAGCCCGTATAATAGTCGAGGTTGCGGGCGAAGCGCCCGGTGAAGGTGAAGCGCTCCAGCGGCAGCCCGCGGGCCGCGATGAAGCCGTTGCGCTCCTCGAACAGGGCGATGGCCTCTTGCAAGCCCGGCGCGGCGAGCCCGGCCCGGCCGATCAGCTCGCGGATATCCGCCGCGACCCGGTCCGGGTCGCCGCTCACCGCCAGATAGGCCTCGATCACCGCGCGGGTCTCCGGGCCGAGTCCCGCCCCGCCCCCCGCATGGGCCGCGGCCTTGGCGAGGAAGCGCTCGGCGATCTCGCCCGCGCTGCGCCCGCCGACCCGGCTGATCCCCGCGATGGCGAGCACGTCCTCCACGAAGGCGCGCACGCCCTGCGGATCCTGGCCCTGGATGGCGCTGAGCAGGCCCGCATGAGCCTCGCCGACGGGGGCCGGCGCCACGAGGTCGTCGAGGGAGCGGCCGGCCGCGATGGCGCGCAGGCAGCGCCGCTTGGCGGCGGGCGCGACGGCGAGCGCGTCGAGGAGCGCGGTGATCAGGCCCATGTCGCCGAGGCGCACCTGAAGGTCCTGGCGGCCGAGGCGCTCCAGCCCCTCCACCGCGAGGCCGAGGATCTCCGCATCGACGGCCGGGATGTCGGTCCGGCCGATCGACTCGATGCCGGCCTGATGGAACTCGTCCGGCTCGGCCGCCCGCAGACGGAAGACCGGGCCCAGATAGGCGTAGTCGGCCGGGGCGGAGCCGGCCACCGCCCGGTGATGGCGCCCCACCGGAATGGTGTATTCGGGCCGCAGGCACAGCTCCGCGCCGCCCGCATCCTGCGTGATGAAGATGCGCCGCCGGATGTCCTCGCCCGAGAGTTCAAGGAAGGGTTCGACCGGTTGCAGCACCGGCGGCTCGACGCGCGCATAGCCCCGCCCCTCGAAGAAGGCGAGCAGCCGCTCATGGGCGGCCGACGTGATCTGCGCGGCTCCGTTGCCCGTCATCGTCCTGATCCGTTCGTCCGGTCCCTGTAGCAACCGCGCCCCGCCCTGGCGATGGCGGCGATTGCGGAAGGCTGTTCGGTCATGAGGCGCGATCCCCCTCTCTCGTGGGGGAGAGGGTCAGGGGATCGAAGATCCCGAGGGTCAGGGGATCGAAGGTCCCACGTGAGGATGGCTCGGGCTCAGGATCACTCCGAGCCGTCGAGCTGCCAGCGGCACGGGTCGGTCGGCTTGCTGCACCGTCCCCACCCTCACCCCGACCCACATAGGAGAGGGGATCGCGCGCTCCAGATCCACGTCGGCGGTGATGGGGGAATGCCACCGGCCTCCCCTCACGAGAAATGCCGGTCGAGCACCTCGCGCACCCGGGCCACCATCTCGTCCTCCGGCACCGAGAACTGGGCCGGGCGGGCGGCCTTCCACTCGGCGTTGCTGGCGATGGCCTCGGCGGCCCGCGCGCCCTCGATCAGGTCCTTGATCTGGACCTCGCCGGCGGCGCGCTCGTTCGAGCCCTGGATCACCACGCACGGGGCGCCGCGCCGGTCGGCATACTTCATCTGCGCCTTGAGGCCGGCCGCGCCGAGATAGAGCTCCGCCCGGATGCCCGCGCCGCGCAGGCGCGCCACCAGGGCCTGATAGGCGGCGATCTCCTCGCGGTCGAGGACCAGCACCACCACCGGCCCCGGCCCGGCGGCTCCCGCCACGATCGGGCTCCGGATGATCTGGAGGGCCGAGAACAGCCGCGAGACGCCGATGGAGAAGCCCGTCGCCGGTACCGGCTCGGAGCGGAAGCGGCCGACGAGGCCGTCGTAGCGCCCGCCCCCGGCCACGGAGCCGAAGCGCACGGTCTGGCCGTCCTCGCCGACGACCGGGAAGGTCAGCTCGGCCTCGTAGACCGGGCCCGTGTAGTATTCGAGGCCGCGCACCACGGAGGGGTCGGCCCGGACGCGATCGTGCCCGTAGCCCGCCGCCTCGCACAGGCGCAGGATGGCGTGCAGCTCCGCGATGCCCTGGCGGCCCGTCTCCGAGTCGCCCACCACGTCGGACCAGCCCCCGAAGAAGCTCTCCCAGAAGGCGAGGCGGTCGCCGCCCACCGTGGGGGCGGCCTGGAAGGAGACGTAGCGGATGATGCGGTCGATCGACGCGTCGGAGAGCCCGGCACCCTTGGTGAAATCGCCGCTCTCGTCCTTGCGGCCGGGCCCGAGGAGGAGGCGGACGCCGTCGACGCCGAGCCGGTCGAGCTTGTCGATGGCGCGCAGCACGGTGAGGCGGCGCCCGGCCTGATCGTCGCCGCCGAGGCCGATCGCCTCCATGACGCCGTCGAGCACCTTGCGGTTGTTGACCTTCACCACATAGTCGCCGCGGGCGATGCCGACCTTTTCCAGGGTGTCGGCGGCCATCATGCAGATCTCGGCATCGGCCGCGACGCTCGGCGCCCCGACGATGTCGGCATCGAACTGCATGAACTGGCGGAAGCGGCCCGGCCCCGGCTTCTCGTTGCGGAAGACGTAGCCGGCCCGGTAGCTGCGATAGGGCTTGGGCAGGGCATCGAAATGCTCGGCCACGTAGCGGGCGAGCGGCGCCGTGAGGTCGTAGCGCAGGGAGAGCCAGGATTCGTCGTCGTCCTGGAACGAGAACACGCCCTCGTTCGGCCGGTCGAGATCCGGCAGGAACTTGCCGAGCGCCTCGGTGTACTCGATGAACGGGGTCTCGACGGCCTCGAAGCCGTAGAGCTCGAAGCTCTCGCGGATCGTCTGCAGCATGCGCTGCGTGGCGGCGATCTCGGCCGGGCCGCGGTCGATGAGGCCGCGCGGCAGGCGGGGCTTGAGGGTGGCGGCCTTCGCGGGCTTGGACATGGCGGCAGACATCCGGTCGTCGTGACGCGGCCCCTCCGGACGGTTCGGGCGGATGGATGGAGGCCGGGGCGCAGGCGGGCTTTCCGGCCCGCCAAGGCCGCAGGCGCTCTAGACCATTTGGCGCGCCGTGCAAACCGTGGGCCGGCAGAGCCAGCGCACCCGCGCCGCCTCCAGGCCCCAGACGATGCCGAGCATCATGTAGACGTGGCGCCACTTCTCCACATCGATCTGGAAGGCCTGCAGGAAGAACATCAGGAGGGCCGGCACCACGATCTGGGCGTGGCGCCGGAAGGGCGTCGGCGCCTGCATCAGACGCAGGCCCACCCGCGTGGTCGAGAGCACGAGCAGGATGAAGGTGGCACCCGCCACCCAGCCGCCATTCGCGAAGGCGCCCAGATACGAGTTGTGCGGCTCCAGGTTGAAGATCAGGCGCCAGCGCAGGGGGCCGAAGCCCATCGGCTCCTCCATCAGCAGGCCGAAGCCGCGGATCTGGTTGCCGAACCGTCCGGTCTCACCCTCGTCGTAATCCTGCGTGACCGCGGCGCGCTTGGTGAAGGTCTCGGCGACGCTGCCCACCGACAGGAGTCCGCCCAGCGCCGCGCCGCCGAGGATGAGCGTCGCGGCGGTGCTGCGCAGGATGCGGCGGCGCAGGTCCGGGGAGGCCGTGGTGCGGCAGATGCTCGTCACCATCAGGGCGATCGCCACCGCGGTGCCGCCCCAGGAGCCGCGGGAGAAGGAGAGGAAGATCCCGCCGAGCAGCAGGACGAGCCCCGCCGCCGACAGCAGCCGGTGCCGCGTCCGGCCGTTGAGCAGGTTGTGCATCAGGTAGAGGGCGCCGAGCGTCAGGAAGGAGCCGAACACGTTCGGGTCCTGGAAGGTGCCCGAGGCGCGGCCGTACTTGCTGAACAGGTCCTCGTCGCCGATCAGCTCCAGGTAGCCGCCGAGGCCGAGCGCTGCGGAGAACAGGGTGCTCGCCGTGTAGACCTTCAGCACCAGCTCGACCCGGCGCTCGGTGTCGTCGGCGAAGAACATCGCGAAGAAGATGCCCGTCACCGCGAGGTAGCAGAGCTGGATCGTCCACAGGACCGGCTTGTCCTCCCCCAGATAGGGCAGCAGCGCCAGCACCGTCGTGCCGACGAAGACGAGGAGCAGCATCACGAGCGGCACCGCGCCGCGATGGAGCCGGACGCCGAGCAGGAGCCAGAGGGCGATGGCCGCGGGCGCGACGAGGTCGTAGGGCGAGGCGTCCGAGAAGGCGAAGCAGGCGAAGAAGACGAAGGCCGCCATCAGGGCGAGCCCGAGCCCGTGCAGGACGCGCAGGAGCGGCAGGCCGCCGAGGCCGCGGCGGGGCAGGACGGCGGTGGTCATCGGGCAGCTCCGGACGGATGCGACCGGAGCGACACTAGGGCGCCAACCGTATGCGCCGCCTGAAGCAAGAGGGTGAAGAAAGCCTTGCCCAAACGCGCAGCCCCGCCGCGCGCGAGGCACGGCGGGGCCGGTCGTTCAAGGAACGGAGCCGATACGCAACCTGGCTCCCCACGAAGATCGCGCAGGTCGGTGAATCTTTCCTCAACGCGCCGCGAGGGACACCGCGCCCACCCGCGCGGGGGCCTCCGCCCGGCGGCGGCTGCGCGCGGCGTAGCGGCGGGCGAGCGCCGCGCAGGCGAGGATCTGCACCTGATGGAACAGCATCACGGGCAGGAGCAGGCTGCCCACATCCTGGCCGGCGAACATCACGTTCGCCATCGGCACGCCCGCGGCGAGGCTCTTCTTGGAGCCGCAGAACACGATGGTGATCTCGTCCTGGCGCGAGAAGCCGAGGAGGCGGCTCGCCGCCGTGGTGATGGCGAGCACGCAGGCGAGGAGCACGAGGTCGGTGGCGAGCATCGCGAGGAGCGCCGGCAGCGGCGTGCGCGACCACAGGCCGGTCGCGGTGGCGTGGCTGAAGGCGAGATAGACCACGAGCAGGATCGAGCCGCGGTCGACCACGCTGGTGAGGCCCTTGCGGCGCGCGAGCCAGGGCCCGAGCCGCGGATGCAGGATCTGCCCGAGCACGAAGGGCAGGAGCAGCTGCATCACGATCTTGGCAACCCCGCTCCAGTCGAAGCCGCCGCCCTGGACGTGGAACAGCAGCGACACGAAGAGCGGCGTCAGCACGATGCCGAGGATGTTGGAGGCCGAGGCCGCGCAGACCGCCGCCGGCACGTTGCCGCCCGCCACCGCCGTGAAGGCGATGGAGGATTGCACCGTCGAGGGCAGGACGCTGAGGAACAGCACGCCCGCCGCCAGGGCCGGGGTCAGCAGGGTCGGGGCGAGGAGCCCGGCCGCCAGCCCGAGCAGCGGGAACAGCCCGAAGGTGGTGGCCAGCACGACGAGGTGCAGCCGCCAATGCGCGAGCCCCGCCAGCGCCGTGCGGCGGTCGATGCGGGCCCCGTGCAGGAAGAACAGCAGCGCGATCGCCCCGTTGGCGACGAGGCCGAGCCACTCGGCCGGGGCGCCGTCCACCGGAAGGACGGAGCCGAGCAGGAGGCAGCCGAGGAGCATCACCGTGAAGGGATCGAGGCGGAGGCGGGCGAGCATCGCTGAGGGGGTCCTGACAGGTCGGGCCCGATGTAATCCCGTTCCTCACGCCGCGGTATGCTGCGGTGCGGGATTACAGCTATCACACAGCGTGATAAGCTGCCTGCCGTCTATGCAGGATCGCACAAGGCATGAGCCGCCTCATCGACCCGACCCTGCTCCGCACGCTGACCGCGGTGATGCGCAGCCGGAGCTTCAGCCGCGCCGCCGAGCAGCTCGGCCTGCGGCAATCGACCGTGAGCCAGCACGTGCAGCGCCTGGAGGCGCAGCTCGGCCGGCGGCTCGTGGCCCGCGACACCCACTCGGTGGCGCCGACCCCGGAGGGCGAGGCGGTGCTGGGCTTCGCCCGCACGGTGCTCGACGCGCATGAGCGGCTGGAGCGCACCCTCGCGGGGGGCACCGTGCGGGGCCGGCTGCGCTTCGGCGCCTCCGAGGATTTCGTGCAGACGCGCTTCGCCGAGGTTCTGCGCGATTTCCGGGCGAGCTACCCGTCGGTGGATTTCGAACTCAGCGTCTCCTTCACGCAGCTCCTCGCGGAGGCGGTGGAGCGGGGCGATCTCGACCTCTTCCTCGGCAAGCGCCGGGTCGGCGAGGCGCAGGGTCTGCTGGTGCGGCGCGACCGGCTGGTCTGGGTCGGCCTGCCCTCGGCCCTGCCGGAGCGGGACGAGCCCGTCTCGATCCTCAGCTTCCCGGCGCCCAGCGTCACCCGGTCGATCGTGCTGGAAGCCTTCGCGCGCGAGAGCCGGGCATGGCGGATCACCTGCACCTGCGCCAGCCTGAGCGGGCTGCGCGCCGCGGCGCTCGCCGGGCTCGGCCTGATGGTGCAGGCGCGCAGCCTGATCCCGGACGGCCTTCAGGAACTCGCGGTCGCCGAGCTGCCGCGGCTGCCGGACGTCGAGTTCATCCTCGCCGGCCCCGGCCTCCACCGCGAGCCGAGCCGGACGCTCGCGCACGACATCCTGCACGCCGATATCTGGGATTGAGCCTGGAGCCTACGCTCAATCGAGAGTTTTCCCTGCTGGCCGGCGGCGTCACTTGATGAGCGCCAGCGCGGGGGGCCCGCCGTCTCCAGCCACTCGAACGGCCCCCTCTCGACCGTGACGCGGCCGACCCCGTGCACGGCCATGCGGCGCAGGCCGGCCCGGCGGTGCGCCTCGCGTCGCGGCCCCACCGCATCCTCCACGGCGAAGACCTGGAATCCGCCTGCCGCGAGGCTGATCGCCGGCTGACGCAGGCAGACATGCGCCTTGCGGCCGGCGAGCGGCACATGGTCCCGCCCCGGCGGCAGGGCGAAGCCCGGCGACCGGGTGGCGTCGAATTCCCGCGTCTCCAGCACCGGATGGGTGCCGCGATCCGGCAGCGTCGGCCCGAGGCCCTCGGGGCTTTGCTCGGTCACCAGAACCGGCACGTCGAGGAGCGCGGCCGGCAGGCGCCAGCGCATCCTCTGCGACGAGCCGGCATCCCCTTCGCCGGACAATGCTCTACCGGCGCCAGATTCCGAGCTTCTCGGTCCGCGCGTGGCGCTCGGCCTCCACGAGGTCGCTGGTGGCCTCGGACGTGGCCCGGCCGCCGCCGTTGTAGAGCACGACCTCCGACAGGTCATGCCCGTCGACCGTGCAGGTATAGGCCGAGCCGTTCGTGGCGGGCTGGCAGGCCACCGGGCGTCCCGCGAGGTAGCTCGTCAGGTCCTGGGGCTGAGCCCCCCGCGCGGTCTCGACGCCGAACAGGCGCAGGGTCTTGCCGCCGAGCTTCAGGGTCGCGGTGTCGACCACCTCGGCAACGCCCGCGAGCGAGGCGGACTTCTGGGGCGGCGCCTCGTCCGGGACCAGCGTGCCCGTCTCGACCGGGTCCCGGCGCGGGGCCGCCGCGCTCTTGGTCTCGGGCACCGGCGCCGCGGGAACGGCGGCGGTGGGCGGCGGGGCGGCGGGCTCGGAGCCCGACAGGAGCCATGCCCCCGCACCGACGAGCGCCACCAGGCCGAGGGCGGCGACGAGGGGGCGCCGTGCCGGCCCGGGACGCGTCGTCCGCGTCGGGCGGGTGACGGCGGGCTTGAGGCCCTCCCCGCTCGGAGCGGCTGGTGCCGCATCGGCCGCCGGCGCGGCAGCGGGCTGCCGGGCCGGCGCGGCGCGGCGGGCCGCGAAGCCGCGGGCGAGGCGCGCCAGCGCGCCGGCGGGCTTGGCCGCGCGCGATGCGGCCGGCCGGGCGGGCGCGGAGGCCGTGCCCGCGGGCGCCCGATCCAGCCGCATCCAGTCGCGACCGGACCCCGCCTCGGCGGCATCCGCTCGCAGCGGTTCGGAGACGGCCGCGGCGGCCGTCTCCGGCGGGGTGACCGGCGTCACCGGCGCGGGCGGCAGGAACAGCGACGGGTGCTGACGGCGCAGCTCGTCGAACAGGTCCGCCAGGGTGAAGGGGCGTTCCCCATCGCCCTGGCGGTGGACCCGCGGGGCCCCGTCCCGACCGACGACCTGATAGCCCGGCGGCGCATCCACCGCGCGCACGGCGGATTCCGCCAAGAGTTCGAGCGTCCGGCGTGCGACCTCCACGGGCCGCTGCCGGTCGATCTCGGCCCGGATCGAGGCCTTCACTTGCTCACGCGACGTCATGACCGACCGTCTACCCTGGATAACCGCCGCGCCCAAGATCCATCATTCGAAGGCCGATCGACGCAGCGCCGTGTGCCGCAGCGGAAAGCTCCCCCGGCTGGCGCTCAGCGGCTGGCGACCTGCTCGCGCGAGAGGACGCGGCTCGTCTCGGAGACGATCACCGGACGGCCGGCCGCGAAGCTCACCCCCAGCCGCACCGCGACGGTGCCCTGCGAGCGGGTGCCGCGGTCGGGGTTGATGGCGGTGAAGTCCACGGTGCTGTCCACCTGGCAGGTGGCGATCCCGGCGTTGCAGGCGGTGCGGATGGTGTCCGGCCGGGCGCGGTAGCGGCGATCGGGCCAGCGGGCGAAGAAGCGGCGCTTCTCGGCCAGCACGGCGCCGAGGGTCATCCGGCGGCCGTGGAACTCGACCCGGTCCGCGTAGAAGTGCGGCGTGGAGCCGAGGGAGACGCCGTTCGGCTGCGAGAAGGTCGAGAAGTAGTCGCGGGTCAGGTCCTGCGCCGCGATGGCCCAGCCGAGCATGCGCCCGTCCGAGGCCGTGGGCGCCGGGGCTGGCTGCGGGGCTGGTCTGATCGCGAGCCGGACCGGGCCGCGCCGCTCCTCGCGGGCGGCGCGCGCGACGTGATGGGCAGAGGGACGGAAGGCCGCCCGCTCGGCGCGCCGCGTCGTCTGCGCCGCCTCGGCGGTGGTCTTCGCCGGCTTCGACGCGGGCGCCCGCACGGCCTCGGCGGCGGGCCGCTCCGAGCTTGATTTGGCAGAGCCGGCTTTGGCGGCGCCCTCCGACGGCGAGACCACCTTGGCAGGCGGATCAACCCAGCCGTTGCGCCCCTGCTGCTGCGCGAGAGCCGGCGCGGCCACCAGGGCCGCGCTCAGGGACAGGCCAGCGAGAAGGGCCGAGGATCGGAGAGCAGGCATGGCGGCACCGGGAGCGCGGAGGTCAGCTTAGAAACGTCGCTGGGTACGGTGACGGTTCCCGGTCCGATTCTCCAGCCACGCCGTGGCGCAGGGCCGGCTTGTCAACGGGATGCACATCCCCGTCTGTGGAGGAGAGGCCCAAGCCCTTCCGGCAGCCGCGGCGTTCACGGTTCCTCGACCATCCTCGAATCCACGCCGCGTCGCACCGCGTTCCGCCGGCCCGGAGGCGCCGGATTATCTCGGCCGCTCGTTCGTCCTCCCAAGGAATCGTCCGCGACGGAAACGGAAACGGTCGACCGGAGCCCGGACGGCCGTCGCCGCGATGCCACGCGGGACGTATATGAGACGATGCCCGCACCTTCCCCACCGGCACACCGCATGAGGGACGCCGACTTGAGAATCCTCGGGATCCTGGGAGCCACCGTGACACGCCGCGTCCATCGCCCGGCCGGCCAGCCTCTCCGCCGGGGAGGTGCCCATGGCGGAGCATGAGGCGCCGCGACGGGCACTGCTCGTCGTCAACCCGCGCGCCCGCAACGGCGGCCTCGACCTCGCGGCCGTGAAGGCGGAGCTGCGCCGCGGCGGCATCGAGCCGGTCGATCCGGACGATCCCGCGCGGGATTGCCGCGACCTGATCCGCGCGGCGGCCGAGACGGTCGACCTCGTCATCCTGGGCGGCGGCGACGGCACCCTCAACGCCGCCGCGCAGGCCCTGGCCGACCGGCACCTGCCCTTCGGCATCCTGCCGCTCGGCACCGCCAACGATCTCGCGCGCAGCCTCGACCTGCCGCTCGATCCGGTCGCGGCCGCGCGGGTCATCGCCACGGTGCCGGCCCGGCCGATCGATCTCGGCTGCGTGAACGGGCATTACTTCTTCAACGTCGCGAGCGTCGGCTTCTCGGCGGATCTCGCGGGCGAACTCACCGCCGACCTGAAGCGGCGCTTCGGCACCATCGGCTACGCGGTCGCGGCCGTCCGGCTCCTGCGCAAGGCGCGGCCCTTCACGGTGGAGATCGAGCACGACGGCGTCACCGAGACCGTGCGCACGATCCAGGTCTCGGTCGGCAACGGCCGGCATTACGGCGGCGGCATGACGGTGGAGGAGCACGCCACCGTCGATGACGGGCTCCTCAACTTCTACAGCCTGGAGATCGCCCATTGGTGGCGCCTGCTCGTCCTGCTGCCGGCCCTGCGGCGCGGCACGCAGGGGCGGGCCGCCGACGTGCGCGCCTTCCAGACGACCGAGGTGGTGCTCCACACGCGCAAGCCGCGGCCGGTCAACACCGATGGCGAGATCACCACGCGGACGCCCGCCCACATCCGGGTGGTGCCGCAGGCCGTGCGGATCCATGCCCCGCCTCCCCAGGCGCATGTCCGGGCCTCCCTGCTTCCCTGATCACCGAGAGCGAGACGACCCGTGGATTCCCTTCTTCAACTGGCCGCGGACCCCGCTGCCTGGGCGGCCCTGGCGACCCTGGTCGTCATGGAGGTGGTGCTCGGCATCGACAACCTGATCTTCATCTCGATCATCACCAACAAGCTGCCGGAGGCCCAGCAGAGTTCGGCCCGGCGCATCGGCATCGGGCTCGCCCTGGTGCTGCGGCTCGCGCTCCTCGGCACGGTGGCCTACATCGTCCACCTGACCCAGCCCGTCGTGACGCTGTTCGGGCACGCCTTCTCGTGGCGCGACATCATCCTGATCGCGGGCGGCCTGTTCCTGCTCTGGAAGGCCACCAAGGAGATCCACCACAACGTCGATCCCGGCGGGGACGAGGAGGATGCGGGCAGGACCGCGACGCTCGGCTACGGCGCCGCCATCGTGCAGATCCTGCTCCTCGACCTCGTCTTCTCCATCGACAGCATCATCACGGCGGTCGGCATGACGGACCACGTCGCCATCATGGTGGTGGCGGTGCTGGCGGCCGTCACCGTGATGCTGCTCGCGGCCGATCCGCTCTCGCGCTTCATCGCCGCCAACCCGACCGTGGTGATGCTGGCGCTGGGCTTCCTGATCATGATCGGCATGACGCTGATCGCGGAGGGCTTCGGGGCGCACGTGCCGAAGGGCTACGTCTACACCGCCATGGCCTTCTCGGCCGGCGTCGAGGTGCTCAACATCCTCGGACGCCGGGCCCGCAAGGCACGGGCCCGGACGGTCGGACCGTCCTGACCGGTCAGGGCAGCGGGTTCGCCGCCGCCGCGTCCTCCGCGGCGCAGGTGGCGGCGTCCGGCACGAGCGCCGGCCCGGCGAGCACCCGCGCCAGCTCGGCGCGGGCGGTCTCCAGGTCGGCCCGGAAGGCGGGATCGCCCTGCAGGGCCGCGAACAGGGCCGAGCCGGTGGTGCGCCCCGCCTCCACGTCGCTGCGCCAATGCACCCCGCAGACGAGGCGGCTCTCGCCGTAGATCCGGCCGCGCCGCAGGATCGCCGTCGCCCGCTCGGGCGCCGCGGCGGCGAGGATCAGCGCGTAGGTCCAGCCCTCCGTCGCGTGGCCCGACGGATAGGACTTGCTCCGCGCCAGCCGCTCGGTGCGGTCGACGCAGATCGGCAGGTCGTTGCCGAGATGGGGCCGCTCGCGCGCGAAGTGGTGCTTGGGCCGGTCCACCGCCGCGACCACGTCGAGGCGCGTGCGTTCGAGGAGCCCCATCACGGCGGGCAGCTGCCCGGGATCGAGGCGGGTGCCGAGGGCGCAGGAGAAATCGGCGAGGAGATGGGCGGCACCGCCCGCCACGTCGGCGGTGGCGAGCGCCCAGCGCGGCGTGCCCTTGAGGGCCCGCGTGCCCGCATAGGTGAGCCGGTCTCCCGCATCGGCCTCGGTGCCGGGTTTCGGGGGCGGCGGCAGGACCGCGATCGTGTCGAGGGCGCCCTCGCGGAGATACGGCTTGCGGGCCGGCGCCTGCGGCGTCACCGGATCGGCGGCGACGGGCGGCGCGGATTCGCGGGCCAGGGCGCCCGTGGCGATCCCGAGGGCGGCGAGGACGAGGAGCAGGCGGGGCATCGGCATCGTTCCGGCTGTCGCGTGGAGCCGGTCGCTGTCTAAGCATCATTCGCCGACGGGGCCACCGGTTCGGCGACGACGCGGAAATCGAATACCCATGAAACCCCCGCCGGGCCTGCCCGTTGGAGGAACCTGAAGCGGAGCGCCCCATGCGCCACACCCCCATGCGCCACACCCCCTTGCGCGACAACACCGAGCAGAGCCGGTTCGAACTCGTCGTCGACGGCGAGGTCGTGTACGCGGATTACGCCCGCAGGCGCGGCGAACTCGCCATCCGCTACGTCTACGCGCCGCCGCGCCTGCGGGGCACCGGGGCCGCCGGACGGCTGATGGCGGAGATCGCCGCACTGGCCCGTGCCGAGACCCTCCGGATCGTGCCGCTCTGCAGCTACGCGGGCGCGTGGCTGCGCCGCCACGGGGAGCATCGCGACCTGCTGGCGTGATCCGGGACGCCCGTGCGTCCTCGCAGCCGATTTCGCCGAAGCGTCGCGCGGTTTCGCGTTAAGCTCCGCGACGCATCGAGAGCCCAGACGCCGACATCGAGCACCCTCATCCGGCCGGAGATCCTGCGGTGGCCCAGTCCCTCGACGTGACGGCGGATGCCAAGGCGGGACGCGCCGGCCTCAATCCCGGCCTGATCCTGGGCGCCCTCGGGGTCGTCTACGGCGATATCGGTACGAGCCCGATCTACGCCCTCAAGGAGGCGGTGCGGGCGGCGAGCCCGGGCGGATCGGCCGAGGCGCCCGCCGTGCTCGGGGCGGTCTCGCTGATCCTGTGGGCCCTGATCCTCGTCGTCTCGGTCAAGTACGCGGTACTGATCCTGCGCGCGGACAACCGCGGCGAGGGCGGCATCGTGGCGATGCTGGCTCTCCTCGGGGCCCGGCACGCCCGGCCCGGCAGCTGGGGGGCGCTCCTCCTCGTCGTCGGCCTCGTCGGCGCCGCCCTGCTCTACGGCGATGGCGCCGTCACCCCGGCGATCTCGGTGCTGAGCGCCGTCGAGGGGCTCAAGGTCGCCGCGCCCGCCCTGTCCCACGCCGTCCTGCCGATCACGCTCGTCATCCTCGTCGGCCTGTTCGTGATGCAGAGCAAGGGCGTCGGCTTCATCGGGCGCATCTTCGGCCCGGTGATGCTCCTGTGGTTCGCGGTGATCACGATCCTCGGCATCGGCGGCATCCTGCACGCGCCGCAGGTGCTCGGCGCCGTCAATCCCTGGCGGGCGGTGGACTTCCTCGCCCATGCCGGCTGGAGCGTGGGCTTCGCCATGCTGGGCGCGGCCTTCCTCGCCGTCACCGGCGGCGAGGCCATGTATGCCGATCTCGGCCATTTCGGCGCCGGGCCGATCCGGATCGCGTGGTTCAGCCTCGTGCTGCCGGCCCTGATGGTGAACTATCTCGGGCAGGGGGCGGTGCTCCTCCTCGAACCCGGGGCGATCGAGGGGCCGTTCTACCATCTCGCCCCCGACTGGGCCCAGCTGCCGCTGACCGGCCTCGCCACCGTGGCGACGGTGATCGCCTCGCAGGCGATCATCTCGGGCGTGTTCTCGCTGACCCAGCAGGCGATCCAGCTCGGCTTCTTCCCGTTCCTGCGGGTGGTGCACACCGCGCAAACCGAGCGCGGGCAGATCTACGTGCCGGTGGTGAACTGGCTGCTCGCCGGCGCGACCCTGAGCGCGGTCCTGATCTTCGAGAGTTCCGACGCGCTGGCGGGCGCCTACGGCATCGCGGTCTCGACCCTGATGGCGATCACGACGCTGCTCGCCGCCCTCATCGCCCGCCGCTGGGGCTACGGCCTCGGGCCGGTGCTGCTGGTCAACGGCTTCTTCCTCGCCATCGACCTCGTCTTCCTGGCCGCGAACAGCGTGAAGATCGTCGAGGGCGGCTGGTTCCCGCTGGTGCTGACCCTGGTGATCGCCGTCCTGATGCTGACGTGGCGCAAGGGCACGATGCTCCTGGAGGCGGCCCGGGTGCGCCTGCGGATGCCGGAGGAGGTCTTCCTCGCCCGCCTCGCGGAGGATCCGCCGATCCGGCTGCCGGGCTCCGCGGTGTTCCTGTCCTCGGCCCAGCGCGGGATCCCGCTCCACCTGACCCGGTTCCTGGAGCGCAGCCACGCCCTCCACGCCCGCACGGTGATCGTGACGGCGCTCTACGAGGAGACGCCGACCGTGCCGGCCGAGGCCCGGGCCACGGTGACGCGCATCGCCCCGGATCTCTACCGGGTCACCCTGCGCTACGGCTTCATGGAGGAGGCCTCGGTCCCGGAGGGACTCGCCGAGGCGGCGGGAGCCGGTTTCCTCCCCGCCTGCTTCACCGAGGATCCCACCGTCTTCATCGGCCACGAGACCATCATCCCGCGCCACCACGTGCGCGGCATGGCGGTCTGGCGCGAGAACCTGTTCGCCTTCATGATGCGCAACGCCGAGCGCACCGGCGCCTTCTTCTGCGTACCGGGGCACCAGCTGATCGAAGTCGGCACCGAAATCGAGATTTGATACGGTTTCCGGAAGATCACTTTCGGAAACCGTATCACGAGCCCGCGCGGCGCCTGAGCGAGGCCGGTTTCCGCATCGCGAAGCGATCATCCGGAAACCGTATCATACGGTTTCCGGGCGTTCCGTTCGGGAGCCGCGTCAGGCAGCCCGCGCGAGCGAAGCCGATGTCCGCATTGCGACGCAATCCAGTCGGACATCGTATGACGGCGCGCCGGAAGCGCCGCGGACGGGAGGAAACGCCTGTGAGTCTCCATCGCACCCTTGCCGCGCGGGCCGAAGCCGGCCGGCCGGTCCGCATCGCTCTGATCGGAGCCGGCAAGTTCGGCTCGATGTTCCTGTCGCAGGCCCCGCGCACGCCCGGCCTGCACGTGGTCGGCATCGCCGATCTCGACCCCGCCCGGGCGCGGGCCGCCACCGCCCGGGTCGGCTGGTCGCCCGAGCAGGCCGAGGCCCGCTCCGCCGCCGAGGCGATGCGGACCGGCGGCACCTGGGTCACCGACGACACCGAGGCGCTGATCGCGTCCGACGGCCTCGACGTGGTGGTGGAGGCGACCGGTCATCCCGGGGCCGGCATCCGTCACGCCCTCCTCTGCTGCCACCATCGCCGCCACGTGGTGATGGTGAACGTGGAGGCCGACGCCCTCGCGGGTCCCCTCCTGGCACGCCGCGCCGCCGAGGCGGGCATCCTCTATTCCTTCGCTTACGGCGACCAGCCGGCCCTGATCGCCGAGCTGGTCGACTGGGCGCGCACCGCCGGCTTCCCGGTCGTCTGCGCGGGCAAGGGCACCAAGTACCTGCCGGCCTACCATGCCTCGACCCCCGACACGGTCTGGGGCCATTACGGCTTCACGCCCGAGCAGGTGGCGGCGGGCGACTTCAACCCGCAGATGTTCAACTCCTTCCTCGACGGGACCAAGTCGGCCCTCGAGATGGCGGCGGTCGCCAATGCCTGCGACCTCGATCCGGCGCCGGGCGGCCTCGCCTTCCCGCCCTGCGGAGTCGACGATCTGCCGAGCGTGCTGCGGCCGCGAGCCGAGGGCGGCATCCTCCCCGTCTCGGGCACCGTCGAGGTGGTGTCGTCGCTGGAGCGGGACGGGCGCCCGGTCTTCCGGGACCTGCGCTGGGGCGTCTACGTGGTGGTGGAGGCCCCCTCGGACTACGTGCGCCGCTGCTTTGCCGAGTACGGGCTGAAGACCGACGCGAGCGGGCGCTACGCGGCCATGTACAAGCCCTATCACCTGATCGGGCTCGAACTCGGCCTCTCGGTGGCGAGCGTGATGGTGCGCGGCGAGCCGACCGGCGCCACCCGCGACTTCCGCGCAGACGTGGTGGCGACGGCCAAGCGCGACCTCAGGGCGGGCGAGCGCCTCGACGGCGAGGGCGGCCACACCGTCTACGGCCGGCTGATGCCGGCCCGCGCCTCCCTCGAAGCGGGCGGCCTGCCGATCGGGCTCGCCCACGGTTTCACCCTCACGCGCCCCGTCGCGGCGGGGCAGCCGGTGCGCTGGCAGGATGTCACCGTCAAGGCGGACGATCCGGCCGTCCGCCTCCGGCGCGAGATGGAGAGCCTGTTCGCCCGCGAGACCGGGACGGTCCTCAGGACCTGACGCTCGCCGACGCGGCCCGCGGCGCCCGGTCGAGGGCGTTGAACACGGCTTGGCAGCCGCGGCTGAGATTCGGACGCTCCCGCCGCAGGCAGGCCTTGATGCGCGTCTCGTCCGGGATCTCGCTGCTGCAAAGCCGGAACACGTCCGGGGTGCAGGCGGCGCGCTGCTCCGGCGTGCTCTCGGCGTGGCTCACGGTCACGCCGGCTCCCGTCAGGAGCGCGACGCAGATTCCGATGAACGATCTGCTCATGCTGATCCCCCCTCATCGTAAAGCAGCGCCCGGCCGTGCGACCGCGAGGTCGACCGGTGAATACCTGGGCTGCCGCTGGTTGATGTGACGAAAGCTTAAGGTCGGGAACCTTAACCGGTCAAGTAAGCGTGGCAATTATTCTGGTGGACGTGCCGCAACGGGTGCGCCGCAGCATGCGCCGCCCGGCCCGGCGGAGGCCGCCGCGCCCTCTGACGGCCGCCTCGCCACGGCCGTCAGGTCGTCGGCGGAGATGGAACAATCGATCCCCATCATACCGCAGGGCGGCGTACAGATGTGCAGTGCGGCAGGGCCACGTTTGTCGACCACGTTGGCTGCGCAGATCGGGCCCGGCACCACGGCAGCCATCCGCACAAGCATTTCGGAAATAGCCGCAAACACGAACCGGCAATTGCTGCCATAGGCTTCTGGTAACCAATCGACGGTAGTTCATGGATCGTGACGGCCGTGATGCCGGCTGTGCTCATGAAAATGCCTCCGGGGTCCGCCGTGCGCATCCAGACCATGTCCATCCGCGCCAAGCTCGTCGCTGCTTTCGCGGTCCTCACCCTGTTCATCATCGGTCTCGGCGGCATCTGCCTGGCGACGATGCAGCAGATGCGGAACCAATCCCGCGATATCGAAACCAATTGGCTGCCCGGCGTGCGCGCCCTCGGAGAGATCGACACCCGCGCCGCGCGGCTGAACGGCGTGCTCCTGCGCTACACCCAGGCCAGCGACCCCAAGCTCGCCGCCACGATCGAGAAGGATCTCGAGAAGTTCGGCCGCTGGCTGGACGAGGCCAAGACCGCCTACGAGGCGCTGATCGATTCACCGGAGGAGCGGGCGCTCTACCAAGCCTACCTGAAGGCCGCTGCGGCGTTCGAGGTGCCGCGCCAAGTGGTCATCGACCTCGCGCGCAAGGGGCAGAGAGCCGAGGCGTTCCAGCATTACGAGACGAACGGCATCGGCCCGCGCCGCGCGATGTCGGACGCCCTTCAGAAGCTCGTCGCCTTCAACAACCAGGGCGGGATCGACGCCTCCGCGCGGAGTCAGGCGGCCTTCGAGCGCGCCCGCATGGTCGGGCTTCTCGCGATGGCGACGGGCCTCGTCCTGTCGGTCCTGCTGGCGGCCGTGATCGTGCGCAGCGTCTCGCGCGGCATCGCCTCGGTGGTGACGCCGATGCAGGCGCTCGCCGCGGGCGATCTCTCGGCGACGATCCCGCACCAGGGCGCACGCACCGAGATCGGCACGATCGCCGACGCGGTGCAGGTCTTCAAGGACGGGCTGGTCCGCATGCGCCGGCTGGAGGAGGAGAGCGCGGCGGCCCGCGCGGGCACCGAGGCGCAGCGCCGGGCGGCGACGCGGGAGATGGCGGAGGGCTTCGAGCGCGCCGTGGGCGGCATCGTGGGCCTCGTCTCGTCGGCGGCGCGCGACCTCGAAGCCACCGCGCAGGGCATGGCCGGCGCCGCCTCGCAGACCGCGCAGCAATCGACCAGCGTCGCCGCCGCGGCGGAGGAGGCCGCGACGAACGTCAACACGGTGGCGGCCGCCGCCGAGGAACTCGGCTCCTCCGTGAAGGAGATCGGCCGGCAGGTCTCGGGCTCGGCGGAACTCGCCCGGGCGGCGGTGGGCGAGGCGGAGCAGACCGCGGGCTCCATGCGCGAACTCGGCACGGCCATGGCCAAGATCGGCGACGTGGTGACGATGATCACCTCGATCGCGGGGCAGACGAACCTTCTGGCGCTCAACGCCACCATCGAGGCGGCCCGGGCGGGCGAGGCCGGACGCGGCTTCGCGGTGGTCGCCGCCGAGGTCAAGGAACTCGCCAACCAGACCGCCCGCGCCACGGACGAGATCACTGCCCAGATCGGCCAGATCCAGGGCCGGACCCAATCCGCGATGACGGCGATCGGCAGCATCGCGGAGCGGATCGGGGAGATCAGCCGCGTCGCGACCTCCATCGCCGCCGCCGTCGAGGAGCAGGGCGCCGCCACGCAGGAGATCGTGCGCAGCGTCGCCCAGGCGGCGATGGGCACGAGCGAGGTCACCACCAACATCAGCGGCGTGGCGAGCGCCGCCGGGGAGACGGGTGCCGCGGCCTCGCAGGTTCTGGCGGCCTCCTCGGTGCTGTCGCGCCAATCGGCGCAGCTCGGCCACGAGGTGACCGGCTTCCTGGAGCGCGTGCGCGCGGCCTGATCCGAAGGTGCCCCGCCCGGCGCCGGTCCCCCGGCGCCGGGTTGGAAGGGCCTCGCCGGCTCACCCCCGCAGCACGGACGCGGCGTCGAACCCGTCCGGCACCCGGCCGGTCGGCCGCACGAGGTCGTAGGGATCGCGCGCCAGGAACCGGCCGGAGCCCGGCCGCGCCAGCACGCTGCCGTCCCGCACCGCGACCGCGCCCCGACGGATCACCGTGACGGGCCAGCCCTTCACGGCGAGTCCCTCCCAGGGGGTGTAGTCGATGGCGTGATGGAGATCGGCATTGGCGATCCGCCGCTCCGCGGCGGGATCCCACAGGACGAGATCGGCATCGGCCCCGGGGGCGAGGGTCCCCTTGCCGGCAAGGCCGAACAGCCGGGCCGCGTTGGCCGAGGTCAGCCGCACGAAGGTGGGCAGGTCGATCCGGCCCTTCGAGACGCCCTCCGAGAACAGCACCGGCAGGCGGGTCTCGATGCCCGGCACCCCGTTCGGGATCGCATTGAAGGCCGGCATGCCGTCCGCCCGCGCCAGCGCGCCGCCCTGGCCGTAGCCGCTGCTGCCGGGATCGCGCTTGGCGGTGGCGAAGGAGAAGCCGCAATGGTCGGAGGAGACCACGTCGAGGGTGCCCTCCGCGATCCGCGCCCAGACCCGCTCCCGCTCGCCGGGCGCGCGGAGCGCGGGCGAGCACACCACCTTGGCGCCCGCGAAGTCCGGCCGCGCGAGGTCCTCGGTGGAGAGGGTGAGGTATTGCGGGCAGGTCTCGCCCCAGACCTTGACGCCGCGGGCCCGCGCCCGGGCGATCTCCTCGGCCGCCTCGTCGCAGGAGACGTGGAAGATCTGGATCGGCTGGTCGACGAGTTCGGCGAGGGCGATGGCCCGGTGCGTCGCCTCGCGCTCCACCACGGGCGGGCGCGCCCAGGCGTGCTGGAGCGGGTCGGTCAGACCGGCCTTGAGCAGGGCCCGGATGCGCCAGCCGATCGCGTCGAAATTCTCGCAATGCACCGTGACGAGGGCGCCGAGCCGCCGCGCCGTGGCGAGCACCTCCAGGTACTGCGCGTCGGTGAGGCGGAGCGGATCGTAGGTCAGGAAGACCTTGAGGCTGCGGATGCCGCGGGCGACGAGGGCCGGCACCTCGCGCTCCAGCACCTCCGGCGTCGGATCGGTGATGATCTGGTGGAAGCTGTAATCCGCCCGGGAGGCCTTGGCGCGCTCCTCGTAGTCGCGGGCGGTGCGGGCGATCGGGTGCCCCTTCCACTGGGGCACGAAGCAGATGAAGGAGGTGGTGCCGCCCGCGAGCGCCGCCGCGGAGCCGGAGGCGAAGCTCTCCTCCTGCACCCCGCCGCCCTCGGACGGCTCCTCGATGTGGCAATGCGGATCGATCCCGCCCGGGGTGACGACGAGCCCCTTGGCGTCGATCTCCTCCGCCCCCGGCCGCAAGCCCCGGCCGAGGGCCGCGATGCGCCCGTCCTTGATGCCGATATCCGCCTCGAAGGTCTCGGCCGCGGTGGCGACGAGCGCCCCGCGCACGACGAGGTCGAAATCACGGTCATGGGCTGGGGTGGTCATGCAGGGGGCCTCCTGTCGTCGCATCGCGGAACGCGTGTCAGTAGCATTGTCGGTGCCACCCGCGGGAAACTCCTTCGCCGAACTCGCGGGGGCCGCATCGGCACCGGACTCATGTTAGAGCCGGGCCGTATCGTCCTGCGCCATCCGGAGCGAAGCCCTGCTTGCCCTCACGCCCGACGAATGGAGCGCGCTGCGCCTCAGCCTGCAGGTCGCCAGCGTCGCCACCCTGGCGAGCCTGATCCCGGGCCTCCTCGTCGCCCTCCTCCTCGCCCGCGGCTCCTTCCGCGGCCGCTCGCTCATCGACGGGCTGGTGCATCTGCCGCTGATCCTGCCGCCGGTGGTGACGGGCTACCTGCTGCTCCTCGCCTTCGGGCGCCGCGGATTGTTCGGGGCGGCCTTGGCCGAGGTCGGCATCGTGTTCGCGTTCCGCTGGACCGGGGCAGCGCTCGCCTGCGCGGTCATGGGCTTTCCCCTGATGGTGCGCGCCATGCGGCTGTCGATCGAGGCGGTCGATCCCAAGCTCGAACAGGCGGCCGCCACCCTCGGCGCCCGTCCGCTCGCCGTCTTCCTGATCGTCACCCTGCCGCTGGCCCTGCCCGGCATCCTGGCCGGCTCCGTCCTCGCCTTCGCCAAGGCCATGGGCGAGTTCGGCGCCACCATCACCTTCGTGTCGAACATCCCGGGCGAGACCCAGACCCTGCCCTCGGCGATCTACGCCCTCACCCAGGCTCCCGGGGGCGAGAGCGGGGCGATGCGGCTCACGCTGATCTCGATCGTGGTGTCGCTCGCCGCCCTCCTCGCCTCCGAGGCCCTGGCCCTCCGGGCCAAGCGGCGGCTCGGCGCATGATCGCGGTCGAGGTCTCCCACCGCCTCGGCGCCTTCGCGCTGGAGGCGAATTTCACCGCCTCGGGGCACGTCACCGCCCTGTTCGGCCGCTCGGGCTCGGGCAAGTCGACCCTCGTCAACATCATCGCCGGGCTGGTGCGGCCGCGGGCGGGGCGGGTCGTCGTGAACGGCACGCCCCTTCTCGACACCGAACGCGGCCTCTTCGTGCCGGTGCATCGGCGGCGGATCGGCTACGTCTTCCAGGATGCGCGACTCCTGCCGCACCTGAGCGTGCGGCAGAACCTGCTGTTCGGCCGCTGGTTCGCGCGGCGCGCGGAGGACGGCGTCACGCTGCCGGGCGTGGCGGACCTGCTCGGGCTCGCCGGGCTGCTCGACCGGCGCCCCGCCGGCCTGTCCGGCGGCGAGCGCCAGCGGGTGGCGATCGGGCGGGCGCTGCTCGCCCGGCCGCGGCTGCTGCTCATGGACGAGCCGCTCTCCGCCCTGGACGAGGCCCGCAAGGCGGAGATCCTGCCTTACGTCGAGCGGCTGCGCGACGAGGCGCGGGTGCCGATCGTCTATGTCAGCCACGCGGTCGCCGAGGTGGCGCGCCTCGCCGACACGGTGGTGGTGCTGGAATCCGGGCGCGTCGCGGCTTGCGGACCGGCCGACGCCATCCTGCGCCGGGCCGACCTCCTGCCGGTGCAGCAGGCGGGCGAGGCCGGCGCCCTGCTTCCGATGCGGGTCGCCGGCCACGACCCGGCCTTCGGACTGACCCGGCTCGTCGGCGCCGCGGGCACGCTGCACGTGCCGGCTCTGCGGCTGGCGGAGGGGAGCCCGGTCCGCGTGCGGGTGCGCTCCCGCGACGTGCTCGTCGCCCTGGAGCGCCCGCGGGGCCTGAGCGCCCGCAACCATCTCGCCGGCCGCATCACCACGGTCGGCGCGGGTGACGGGCCCTACGCGACGGTGGAGATCGATTGCGGCGGGGCGCTCCTCTCCGCCGCCCTCACCCGCCACGCCGTCCACGAACTCGGTCTCGCCCCCGGCCTGTCGGTCTTCGCCCTCATCAAGGGCGTGGCCTTCGATGCAGAGACCATCGGCGCGACGACCGAGGTGGCGATCTGATTGGTCGCCCGCGAGGCACCGCGACACCCCGAAAACGGCGAGCCTTTCGGCCCGCCGCATCCGGAGTTCAATGGATCGACGTCGCTCAGCGGGCGCCCGGGAGGCGCTCGGCCATGGCGAGGTGCTCCTCCATCGAGGGCAGCACCTGCGACACGTAGGTGCGCAGGGCCGGGTTCGGGCCGCCCTGCAGGTAGGCCTGGTGGCTCGCGATCGCCATGCGGTGCGACTGGATCTGCATCCGCGCGTAGGTCCGGTCGAAGCGCGGGCCGGCCGGCGTCTGGGCCAGCTCGGCCAGCATGGCCTGCTGCTCGGGGTTGAGCGGCACCACGGTGGTGGCCGCCGTGGTGGTGACGTCGCCGTCGAAGGCGTTCGCGCCGACCTGGGCGCCGCGGGCCGCCCCCGCGCCGATGCCCTGGAGGCCGCCGATCGGGCCGCCCTCGAGGGTGCCGGTCACGGCACCGGCCGCCGCGCCCGTCGCCGCACCCACCGCGCCGCCGGCGATCTCGAAGGGCGCCGCGATCAGGCCGCCGGGGCCGCCGGCGGTCGCGCGGGCCACGTTCTCGGGGCCGCCGAGCAGCGCCACGTTCGCGGCGCGGTGGTCGCGGATCATCTCGCGGGCGTATTCGCGCACTCGCGGGTTGCGGCTCTTCTCCAGCGCGATCTGGCTCGAACGCACCTCGAAGGCATTCGACTGGAGGGCCATCTGGCGGAACTCGCCGCCCATCTGCGCGAAAGCCGGCGTTGCCAGGGCAACCACGAGCGTCGAGATCGCAAGAGTGGTCTTCATCGGAACTCTCCCGTGACTGGTCTTGATCGTTGCGGAGAATCGGCCGGCCGGCGCGAAGCGCGCCGCCGCACGCGGCCGAACTCGTCTTTCAGGCCCGTCAACGAAGCTCGGAGAGCATGGTTCCGACCCAGCGTCATGCGCTGGATGAATGCCTCAAGGAGCGTCGCCGAGATCCGACCCGACCTCCACCAGCCGCACCCCGTGGCGGTCGCACAGCTCGCGCAGGGGGGCCGAGGGCAAGGCGTCGGTCACGAAATCGTCGAGCTCGCCGAGATGTCCGACCCGGATCGGCGCGGTGCGTTCGAGCTTGAGCTTGTCGGCCACCAGCATGACGCGCCGGGCATTGTCGATGATCGCCCGGGCGACCTGCACCTCGCGGTAGTCGAAATCGAGCAGCGTGCCGTCCTCGTCGATCGCCGAGGCGCCGATCACGGCGTAATCCACCTTGAACTGATTGATGAAGTCGACCGCCGCCGAGCCGATCACCGCCCCGTCCGAGCGCCGCACCGGCCCGCCCGCGACGATCAGGCTGATCTTCGGGTGCCGGTAGAGAAGGGTTGCGACGTTGAGGTTGTTGGTGATCACGAGCAGGTCCTCGTGGCCCACGAGCGCGCGGGCGACCTCCTCGGTGGTCGTGCCGATGTTGATGAAGAGCGAGGCGCTGTTCGGGATGAGCGCCGCCGCGGCGAGGCCGATCGCCCGCTTCTCCGCATGGGCGACGAGCCGGCGCGCCTCGTAGGCGAGGTTCTCGACCCCGCTCGCCACCACGGCGCCGCCATGCACCCGCGACAGCAGGCGGCTGTCGCAGAGTTCGTTGAGGTCCTTGCGGATCGTCTGGGGCGTGACGTCGAAGCGGAGCGCCAGATCCTCCACGCTGACCCGCCCCTGCTGGCGGGCGATCGCCAGGATGTCCTGCTGGCGCGGGGAGATGGGCTCGTTCACGAAGGGTCCGGGCTCTGGCTTGAACCCTCGTATTGTCCCGGAAACACCCGCTCGTGCAACGCGCCGTGCGTGCAAGGCGCCGGGGGTGCGACGCTGCGGGCGCGGCCCCGGCGGCTGTCCCGCCGGGGCGGCCGAGGGATCAGTGGCCGTCGGCGCCGCCGCGGCGGCTCGCCTCGTAGAGGAACCACGTGCGCCGCTCGGCTTCGTCGATCCAGTTCTCGATCAGGCTCGCCGTGGCGACGTCGTTGTGCTCGTCGCAGAGATCGTGCAGCTCGCGCATGCGGGAGGTGGTCGCCTTGTTGTCGTCGCGCAGCTCCGCCAGCATGTCGAGCGGATCGACGTAGTCGGCGTTGTTGTCGACGATGCGCGACTTCTGGGCCGCCTGGCCGAGGGAGCGCAGCGTGGTGCCGCCGATCTTGCGGGCGCGCTCCGCCACGTCGTCGGTCGTCGCGAAGATCTGGGTCGCCTGCTCGTCGAGGAGCAGGTGGTAGTCGCGGAAATGCGGGCCGCTGACGTGCCAGTGGAAGTTCTTGGTCTTGAGGTAGAGGGCCAGAAAGTCCGAGAGCAGGATGGTCAGGCCCTCGGAGATCTGCCTGGAAGCCTCGGGCGAGAGGTCGGTCGGCGTGTTGAGCCGTTCGGAGGTCGTGCGCACACGGGCATCGGCCGGCGCCGTCTTCGGCTGCGCGGCGCGGCTGCGGGAAGTCCGGACCGCCGCAGCGGCCTTGGGAGTACGGGCCATCAGAAGTCTCCGGATGCTGAGCGCCGTCGCAGGCGCTTCCGCTCGCCAATTCGAGCGCGGCCGGATGGTTCCGCCCGCCGCCGCCGAAACTTGGCCGTGCGGCATCAGGTCCGGGGATTGACGGCGGTCGGCGGCGCCTTCGGGGCGGTCACGGGCCGGGGAGCGGCGGGAGCCGGGGCGGGAGAGGCCACCGGCTTCGCCGCGGGCTTGGAGGGGACGGGCTTCGCCGTCGCGGGACCGGGCATCGCGGGAGCGGGCGTGATCGAGGCGGTGGCCGCCACGTCGGCCTCGGGTTTCGCGGGCGCACCGGACGGGCTGTCGAGGCCGTAGACGTCGTCGCGGAAATGCGCCCGGCCGTCCGGCGTCGCGTAGCCGGTGAGATACACGAAGGTCACCGGCACGGGCTTGGCGAGCTTGATGTCGCGCCGCTCGCCCGTGGCGATGCCGGTCTCGATCTCGATCGGCCCCCAGACCGTGCCCGGCCCGTTCGGCCCCGGCGTGCCTTCGAGGAGCCACGCCACCAGCCCCTTCACCTCGGCGACGCGCACGCAGCCCGAGGAATGGAACCGCGCCGTGCGCGAGAACAGGCTCTTCGAGGGGGTGTCGTGCATGTAGACCGCGTGCCGGTTCGGCATGTCGATCCGCACCTGCCCGAGCGAGTTGTCGAAGCCCGGATCCTGGCGCACCGTGTAGTTCACCGCCTTCTCGGTCGACCAGTCGATCGCGGTCGGCTGCACCTCGTTGCCCTGCCCGTCGAGCATGCGGATGTGCATCTTGGCGAGGTAGCCCGGATCCTTCCGCATGTGCGGAATGATGTCCTTCTTGATGAGCGAGACCGGCACCGTCCAGGTCGGGTTGAAATTGACGTTGGTGATCCTCGTCTCGACGAGGGGCGAGGCGCGGTCGGGCTTGCCCACCACCGCCACGTAGCGGCGCGCCACGCTGCCGCGCTCCACCGCCTCGACGGTGGCCGAGGGGATGTTGGCGACGACGTAGCGCTCGCCGAAGGGGAATTTCGATCCCATCAGGCGCGCGGCCGAGGCGGCGAGCTGGCGCTGACGGATGGCCGCCGGGACGTTGAGCGCCTTCACGGTCATCGGGCCGAGGAGCCCGGTCTCCGGCAGGCCGTGACGCTGCTGGAAGCGCTTGAGCGCCGCGACCAGGGCCTCGTCCATCAGGTCGGAGGCGGGCGCGTCCGCCGCGAGGTCCTCCGTGACGGCAAGGCGGCGGCGCAGCACCGCCACCGCCGGGTTCCGGTCGCCGGGCTTGAGGGACAGGCCGGCGGGCACGCTCGGCCATCCACCCGCCTGGACGATCGCCTGATAGCGGTCGGCCATCCGCAGGGTGTCGAGGAAGGTCGAGGGTGTCAGCGTCGGGGTCGGATCCTGCGAGATCTTCGCCAGCACCAGCGGCGGCAATTCGCGGGAGAGCTTCTTCGCCTCCCGGGGCGGCTCCGCGGCCTGGTCGGGCGCGGGCTGGGTCGCGGGCAGCGGTGCGGCGGTCTTCGGCTCGGGCGCGGTCGGCATCTCGGCCGGAGGGGCGATCGCCGCATTCGGCACCGCGGCCGGCGGCAGGGGCGCGGTCTCGGCCAGGGCGGAGGCCGCCCCGAACAGGCAGGCGGCTGCGACGAAGGGCAGACGCGGACGGCGCCGGCCGGGCGGGAGGGCAACCTGACGCAACACCATTGCCGGCCTCGTGATCGGATGAGGGCGGAGAATCACCCGGTTAGGGTTACGAAAGTGCTGACGGCCGAGAGGGCGGAGCCGCGGCATCCGCGCCGATTTCCCTTGCGGCAGCAAGGATTGAATCACCTAGAGAAAACAAGTACAATATCGACCTGAAAAACTCATTTCAGAATTGAGAACGAAGGGCTTGGAGCATGGACCCGAAGCCGTTCCGCATCGACAGGCCGTCCAGCATCGTCGTGAACAGCGCCGGCGGCGCTCAGACATTATCCGACTACGTGAATCGCCTGATCATCCTGATTCCCGGAGAGGCTTTGGGCGCGTATCTGACGATCCGCGGAATATGGCTCGGCCCGAACCTCAGCACGAACCCGTTAACCGGCGCGGACAAGCTCATCGATTATCTTCCGGCGGTCGGTATCGTTCTGTGCCTCGTGTCCCGCATCTGGGGCACCCGGGATGCCACCGGGTCGCTCGCCTCGGTGCAATGGCTCGGCACGGGCTTGGCGGTGATCGCCTTCGTTCTCTGGGTCTTCGCCATGGGGCACCGGCCCTTCGGCCTTGAGCTGGACGGCCGCATCACATCAAGCCTCATCGTCGTCTTCTCGTTCATCGTCCCGTACATCTACAAGGGCGAGTGACGTTTTCCCGGTCGGCCGCCTGCATACGGCGCTGCCTCATCAGCACGGCGGACCGATCGTGACCGCACGATTCCTTGATTCAGCTCGGAGCCGATGATGCAGCGGGAGGAAGCGAAGCAGGCCGTCTCACACATCATCGATGAATACTACGCGATGCGGAAGCTCGACCCGCGCGACCGCTTCACGACACTGACCGTCGCCCCGCAGCCCAACCTTCATCTCAGCGTCGGCTATCGCCAGGACAGCAAGAGCGGCTTCAGCCTCGAACTGCGCATCCGCAAGACCGACGGGCTCGCCGCGCGCTACGCGGAGACCATCCGCAGCCGGTACGGGTATCGCGTGTCGGTGTCCCGCATCGAGCGGGTCGAGGTGCCGTCGCGGACCCGCGTCCTGCAGGCCACCGCGGGTATCGCCTTCCCGGACCGCAAGCGTCCCCTGGCCCTCGGGGCCTCGGTCTCCCACCGGGACGCCATGGCGGGGTCGGTCGGGCTGTTCGTGGAGTGGCGGAGCGGCCCACGGAGCGGGCGCAAGGGCATCCTCTCGAACTCGCACGTCCTCGCCCTGGCCGGCCGCGCCCGGCTCGACGATCCGGTCTATCAGCCCGGCCGGCCCGATGCGAACCCCCTGCTCCCGAAGCTGCAGATCGGGACCCTGGCGGACTTCACCGTGCTCAGCCCGGCCGGAAGCCATGAACTCGACGCGGCCGTCGCCGACCTGCTGGACCAGACCCTGGTGGGAGCGGGCAACGTGATCCCGGCCGCCCTCCCCGGCTGCGGCGAGGGCGGCCGCCGCCTGTCGGCGGTTGCCGATTGCGAGACCCTGGGCCCGCGCCCGAGAGTCTGCAAGATCGGCCGCTCGACCGGCTGGACGAGCGGAACGGTGACGGCGATCGGCCTCGGCAATCTCACGGTCTACGTGCCGCAATTCCGGCGGAACCTGCGCTTCGACAACGTGTTCGAGATCACCTGGAACTCCGTTGACGCGGCGTTCGCGGGCCCTGGCGATTCCGGCAGCCTCGTGTACGATCCGGCCTCCATGACCGCGCTCGGACTCGTATTCGCCGGAGGCCTGCGGGAGGTCGACGGAACCAGGGTCGGGAGCAGCTACGCCTGCAGCCTTGCCGGCGCACTCGAGACTTTCGACGTCGCCATGTTGTCGTGACGAGGCCCGCTGCGATGAAGACGATGAACCCGGCCACCGGCAGACGCGCCGCCCAGGCGGCTCTGGGCGGCGTGTCCGGCATCGACAGCATCGGCATCACCTGGGACGGCAACGGCCAGCCGGTCGTGAGGGTCGACCTGCGCCCGGAGGCGGACCGGTCGGCCGTGGAGAAGCGGCTGACCGCCGAGAAGGTGCCCTACATTCTGCGCACCGTGACGGGGAAGGTGACGGCCCTGTGATGCGCCGTCCGGGCGATCCGTCCGGACAGCGCATGGCCCGCAGCCCCGGCCTCAGCCGGCCGGCCACGCGAAGAAGTCGCGGCCCTCGCTCTCCAGGTGCCGGTTGAGCACCATGCGGTGGACCTCGTCGGCGCCGTCCACCAGCCGCGCCTGCCGGGCGTAGCGGTAGATCCATTCCAGCACCGTGTCCTTGGAATAGCCGCGCGCGCCGTTGATCTGGATGCCGACATCCGCCGCCCGGTGCAGCAGGTTGGCGACGTGGATCTTGGCCATCGACACCTCCTTGCGGCCGAAGCGGCCCTGGTCGAGTTCCCAGGCCGCCCGCATCACGAGGAGCCGGCCGATGGCGATGTCCATGGCGAGCCCGCCCAGCATGAGCTGGACGCTCTCCCGGTCGGCGAGCCGCACCCCGAACCCCTCGCGCTCGGCCGCGTAAACCTGCGCGATCTCCACGCAGCGCATCGCGAGGCCGAGCCAGCGCATGCAATGGGTCAGCCGGGCCGGGCCGAGGCGCACCTGCGTCACCTTGAGGCCCCGCCCCTCTCCCGCCAGCACGTCCTCGGGCGCGATCTCCAGCCCGTCGAAGGCGAGTTCGCAATGCCCGCCATGCTCCTCCGGCCCCATGATCGGGATGCGCCGCACGATCTCCCAGCCGGGCTGGTCGCGGTGGAACAGGAAGGCGGTGAGGCCGTGGCGCGGATCATCCGAGGTGCGGGCGATCAGGATGACATGCGCCGCGTCCTCCGCCCCGGTGATGAACCACTTGCGCCCGTAGATCCGGTAGCGTCCGTCCGCTCCCCGCTCGGCCCGCGTCCGGATCATCGAGGGATCGGAGCCGCCGCCCGGATGCGGCTCGGTCATGGCGAAGGCCGAGCGCACGGCGCCCGACACGATGGGGTCGAGCCAGCGCCGCTTCTGCTCGGGCGTGCCGAGGGCTTCGAGCACCATCATGTTGCCGTCGTCGGGCGCGGCGGAGTTGAACACCACCGGCCCGAAGATCGAGCGGTTCATCTCCGTGTAGCAGGCCGCCATGCCGACCTTGTCGAGGCCCTGCCCGCCGGTCTCGGGCCTGAGCTGGAGGCACCACAGGCCGGCGGCCTTCGCCCTGGCGCGCAGATCCTCCAGCACGTCGAGGCGGATGTTCTCGTGGGGATCGAAGTTCGCCCGGTCGGCCTCCACGGGCAGGATCTCCTGCTCCACGAAGGCCGCGATCCGGGCCCGGTAATCCTCGACCCGGGGCGGCAGCGTGAAGTCCATGGCAGGCCTCGGTTTCCTTCCGCGCGCGTCGCGCCTCATCCCCGGCATCGCGGGCCGGGATCGGACCGTTCCTCCCGGCGCGGCCCGCGCCGGGGAAAATCTGCGGCGACGATTTACCTGTGTGCGGGCCGGGCCCTGGCGGACCCCTTAGGATGCCGGACCAGGAGCCCGGCGCTCCGGCCGGCGCCTCTGGCCTGTCCTCTTCGCAGCACTCGCCAGAAGACCCGGCCTCCCCGCCGTCAGGCGATCGGCCCGGTATGCTTCTCCAGAAGCGCCCAGGCATCGTCGCCGAACTTGCCCTTCCACTCCTTGTAGAAGCCGGCCGATTGCAGCTTGGCCTGGAAGGCCTTGGTGTCGACGTCGTGGAAGGCGAGCCCGCGCGCGGTGAGGTCCTTCTCGGTGGAGATGTTGCGCTTGGCCGTCTCCGCGCGCTGGGCCACCGCCTGGGCATTGAAGTGCTTGGCGACGACGGTGCGGACATCGTCGGGCAGCCCGCGCCAGATCTTGCCGTTGGCGAGCAGCCAGAAGCCGTCCCACATGTGGTTCGTCTTCGAGAGGTGCTTCTGCACCTCGTAGAGCTTGGCCGCGTCGATCAGGGCGAGCGGGTTCTCCTGGCCCTCCGCGATCTTCGTCTGCAGGGCCGAATAGACCTCCGCGAAGTTGATGGTCATCGGCGCGGCGTCGAAGGCCTTGAACATCGAGGTCCACATCGGGCTCGGCGGGACCCGGATCTTGAAGCCCTTGAAGTCGTCCGGCGTCAGGATGGCGCGGGTGGAGGAAGTCGTCTGCCGGAATCCGTTCTCCCAGATCCGGTCGAAGGCGAACAGGCCCGCCTTGCCGATCTTGTCGCGCACATGCACGCCGAGATCGCCGTCGATCGCCGGCCAGAGCTTGTCGTAGGACGACCACGCGAAGCCGACCCCGCTGATCGCCGCCGCCGGGACCAGGGTGGAGAGGATCAGGGGCGAGAGGGTGAAGAACTCCAGCGCGCCCGACCGCAGCTGGCTCAGCATGTCGGTGTCGCCGCCGAGCTGGTTGTTCGGGAAGACCTTGATGTCGACCTTGCCGCCAGTCTCCTCGCGGATCGCGTCGGTGGCCTTCACCATGTAGATGGTGAGCGGGTGGCTGACCGGGCTGTTGTTGGCCGCCTTGAGGCTGAACTCCGCCCCCTGCGCGGTGGTGATCCGCAGCACGGCGGGGGCCGCGACGGCACCCGCGAGGGAGAGCTGAAGCGCACGGCGGCGCGAAATCGAAGTCATGGCGTCCTCTCCTGGCCCGCGACGGGCCTGACAGGCCCCGCGGGGCCCGCGTTCTTCGTTGGGCGGCCCCCTTCGGGCGCAGGGATCCGCCGGGCGCTTAAAGCACGTTTCGGACGCGCGGACATCAGAAAGCGCGCGGGCCGCCCCGTCGCTCCACCGGCGCGCAAGGCTCGCACCAGCCAACTGCCGGTAGAACGTCCGGCGGATGATCCGACCCGGCATCGGGCGGACCGGCACGGGCTCACGGAGCGGCGCCATGGGCGGACGAGCGGGATTACGAGCGGGATGTCGTGGAAGCCTCGCGGCGCTGGCGCTGCTCGGGGCCGGCCTGCCGGCCGCGGCCGGCTCCTACGAGTTCGTCCCGGCCCCGCAGGCCGACCTCAACCGCGTCTACCGGGTCGACAAGGTGACGGGCGAGGTCACCTCCTGCCAGTACGGCCTGCAGGAGAACACCATCGGCACCACCCTGTGCTTCGGCCCCGGCGAGGGCGCGGGCGCGCAGGCCCCCTCCGAATACGGCCTCGTCGCCTCGCGCCACCTGCGGGAGGCCGGGGTATTCCGGGTCAACCACCGCACCGGCGCCATGAGCATCTGCTACGTCCTCGACGAGGCCGTGGTCTGCACGCCGCAGGCGAGCGCCGCGGCGGACGCGTCCGCGGCGCGCAGCACCGGCAACGTCGCGACGAGTCAGCCCGCGCGCCCCTGAGGCGAGGAGGTCGCGGCGCTTCCCCGGCAGCGGGCGCCCATGCTAGGGGCGTGCTGGCCCGCCCGGACACTGCCGCGCGGGCGCCGGAAAGTTAGAGACGACGCGACGCCCATGCTGCCCGCCCTCCCGCTTCCCCGCCCCATCGGAGCCTCGGCGTGAGCGCCGACCTCAAGCGTGCCGCCGCCGCGCGCGCCGTCGACCTCGTGCAGGACGGCATGCGGCTCGGGCTCGGCACCGGCTCCACGGCGGCGCATTTCGTCGATCTGCTCGGCGCGCGCGTGCGTGACGGCCTCTCCGTCGTCGGCGTGCCGACCTCCGAGGCCACGCACCGCGCCGCCCAGACCGCCGGGATCCCCCTGACGACCCTCGACGAGACGCCGGAACTCGACCTCACCGTCGACGGCGCCGACGAGATCGACGGGTCGCTGCGCCTCATCAAGGGCGGTGGCGGCGCGCTCCTGCGCGAGAAGATCGTGGCGGCCGCGAGCCGGCGGATGGTCGTGATCGCCGATGGCGGCAAGCAGGTCGACACGCTCGGGCGCTTCCCGCTGCCGATCGAGGTGGTGCCCTTCGGCCTCGGCGCGACCCGCCGGGCCATCGCGGGCGTGCTGGCGTGCACGGGCTGCGCGGGCGACCTCACCCTGCGGACGAAGCCGGACGGCGCGCCCTTCCACACCGACGGCGCCCATCTCATCCTCGACGCGCATCTCGGCCGCATCCCGGATCCGGAGGCCCTGGCGGCCGCTCTCGCGGCGGTGCCCGGCATCGTCGAGCACGGGCTGTTCCTCGGCCTGTGCACGGGCGCCGTCCTGGCCGCCGAGGAGGCCGGCGCGGTTCGGCTCATCACCCTCGGGGCCGTCTAGAGCCGCGCCCGATCCACGCTGCCCTCGGGCGCTGCTCTAGGTCTTTGATTTTACCGCATTTTCCGCGACGAACCGGGATCCACTTGGTCGGACAATGCTCTAGGTCTTTGAATATCGCTGAACTTGCCCCCGCCGGGCGTCGCGCCCGCGACGCCATGGCCGCGGGGCCGTTCCCCTCCGCGCCGCAATCGCCCCCGAGACCGGTGGCGCCTCTCATCGGAGCCTAGTCCCATGACCTCGCGTCTCGTGCCCGTTCTCGCGGGCCTCCTCGCCGCCGGGCTGGCGGTCGCGCCGGCCGCTGCCCAGCCGAAGCCGGCCGCCGCCCCGGCGGCACCGGCCCCCGGCGGCGCGGGCGCGGCCACCTACACCCCGGGCCACCTCGCGCTTGCCAAGGAGGTGATGCTGAATTCGGGCATCGCGCGCTCCTTCGACTCGATCATCCCGGTCTTCGGCGAGCAGATCAAACAGGCCGCCGTCACCCGTCCCGAGCTGACCAAGGATCTCGACGACGTGATCGAGAAGCTGCAGCCCGAGATGGAGCTGCAGAAGCAGAAGCTGATCGAGACCGCCTCGCGGATCTACGCCTCCAAGCTGAGCGAGGCGGAGCTGCGCGAGGTCGCGACCTTCTTCCGCTCGCCGGCCGGCAAGCGCTACGTCGAGACCCAGCCGCAGGTGCTCGACGACATGGTGCAGGCGATGCAGTCCTGGACGCAGGACGTCTCCGAATACGTCATGGTCCGCGTCCGCGCCGAGATGGGCAAGCGCGGCCACCAGATGCAGTAGGCGCGATGCGCGCCGCCTCCCCGGCCGGGGCCGGAACCGGGTCCCCCTCCGCGCAGCTCGCGGCGGCCGCGGCGCTGGTGCTGGCCGCCCTCCCCGCGGTGATGGCGGTGGCGAACCGCTCGAGCCCGCTCATGGTCGGGCTCGCCGCCATCCTGCTCCTGGCCGCCGCCGCGCTCGCGCCGGACCGCCGGCCGCTCGCGGGGCAGCTGGGCGCGCCGCTCGCCACGCCGCTCGGCCTTGCGTCCCTCGCCTTCCTCGGCTGGGCCTCGGTGAGCCTGGCCTGGAGCCCGTTCCCGGACCTGTCCCTGCGCGTGGCCGGCGAGTTCCTGCCGACGCTCGTCGCGGGCTACGTCGTCGCGCGCCTCGGTCCGCCGCATCTCGGGCCGGCCCTGCGCCCGGCCGCGTGGCTGCTGGTGGCGAGCTGCCTGTTCATCGAGATCGACCTCGCCATGGACGTCGCCGTGCGGCGCCTCCTGAGCGAGCGCGCCTTCGATTACGTCTACAACCGGCCGCTCGAACTCGCGGTCCTCATCGCCGTCCCGGTCGCGGCCCTGCTGGCGCGGCGCGGCAGCCTGCTCCTTGCTCCCCTCACGGCCCTCGCGGCGGGCGCGGCCGGATGGTTCTCGGCGAGCGGCGCCTCCGCGCTCGCGGCGATCGTGGCGGCGCTCACCTACGCGCTGGCGCGGCTGCTGCCGCAGCGGCTGATGCTCGGGCTCGCCGGCATCGGCCTCCTGGGGGCGCTCGCCCTGGCGCCGGTCGAGGGCGACGTGCTCGCCGCCGCGATGCCGCCGCAGCTCCACGAGGAGATGGCGGCCAGCAACACGCGGGAGCGGGTGGTGATCGCCCAGAGCTTCGGCGCCGCCGTGGCGGCGGATCCGTGGCGGGGGGCCGGCTTCGGCACGGGCGCCCGCTTCGACCGCACGCCCGCGGCCGGCCGGCTCGACCCCGAGATGCGGCCGATGCTGACGGCGGGGCATCCGCACAACAGCTTCCTGCAGATCTGGGCCGAACTCGGCATCGTCGGGGCGGCGCTCGCCGGGATCGTGATGCTCCTCACCCTGCGCGCCCTCTCGGCCTGGCCCCGGCCCGATGGCGCCGCGGCCCTCGCGGCCCTCGCGGGGGCGGCCTCCATCGCCTTCGTGGGGCACGGAGCGTGGCAGGGATGGTGGATCGCCGGCCTCGGGGCCGTGGTCGCGTGGCTGCGCGCGATGCGCCACGACCCCGGACGCTGACCGGCCGCTCGCAGGTTTTCCAAACGTGGTCACCGGTTCTGCGACCAGAACCTGCGGCACACCCGAAATCGACGCGGACGAAGCGGTGGCTTGCCAACGCAAGTCGGCTTAGACCGGCCCAGTCTGGCGAGAGCAGCGCCCGATCACGCTGCCATCGGGCACGGCTCCAGGAGTTTGATTTTACAGCATTTTCTGCGACGAACCGGTATCCGCTTCGTCGGAAGATGCTCTCGACCGGCAAGGAGACGCAGCATGAGCGATGCAACCGCCGTGGACCGTTTCGACGTCGATCTCTTCGTGATCGGCGGCGGCTCGGGGGGGGTGCGCGCGGCCCGGATCGCCGCGGGCTACGGCGCCCGGGTCCAGCTCGCCGAGGAGTACCGGGTCGGGGGCACCTGTGTGATCCGGGGCTGCGTGCCCAAGAAGCTGATGGTCTATGCGGGCCGCTTCGCCGACGAGTTCGAGGACGCGGCCGGCTTCGGCTGGAGCGTCGAGCCGCCGCGCTTCGACTGGGCGGTGCTGAAGCGCAACCGCGACGCCGAGGTGACGCGGCTCGAAGGCATCTACGCCACGAACCTGATGCGCGCGGGCGTCGACGTGGTCTCCGACCGCGCGGTGATCGAGGATGCCCACACGGTGCGCCTCGTGCGGACGGGCAAGACGGTCCGCGCCCGCCACATCCTGATCGCGGTGGGCGCCCACCCGGTGAAGGAGCCGCCGATTCCGGGGGGCGAACTCGGCATCACCTCCAACGAGGTGTTCGAGCTGGAGACCCGGCCCGAGCGCATCCTGATCGTCGGCGGGGGCTACATCGCGGTGGAGTTCGCCGGCATCTTCGCGGCGCTCGGCTGCCGCACGACCCTGCTTCACCGGGGCGACCGGCTGCTGCGCGGCTTCGACGCCGAGATCCGGGACGCCCTCGGGCAGGCCTATGCCCGCCGCATGGACCTGCGCCTCGAACGGACCCTGGAACGCCTGGACCGCGAGGCGGACGGGATCCGCGCCACCCTCAGCGACGGGGCGAGCCTCGTGGTCGATCAGGTGCTGGTGGCGACCGGCCGGCGCCCGAACGTGCAGGGGCTCGGGCTGGAGCGGGTCGGGATCACCCTCGACGCGGCCGGCGCCATCCCGGTCGACCGCTTCTCGCAGACGGCGGTGCCGTCGATCTTCGCGGTGGGCGACGTGACGAACCGCGCGGCGCTCACCCCGATCGCGATCCGCGAGGGGCACGCCTTCGCCGACACGGTGTTCGGCGGCAAACCCTGGGCGGTGGACCACGACCTGATCCCGACCGCGGTGTTCTCGACGCCGGAGATCGGCGTCGTCGGTCACAACGAGGACGTGGCGCGCGCGCTCTACGGGGAGATCGACGTCTACGAGGCGCGTTTCCGCCCCATGAAGGCGACCCTGTCGGGACGCGAGGAGCGCGTGCTGATGAAGGTGGTGGTGGCGCGCGAGAGCGACCGGGTGGTGGGCGTGCACGTGCTCGGCCACGACGCGGGCGAGATCATCCAGGCGGTGGCGATCGCGGTGACGATGGGGGCCACCAAGGCGGATTTCGACCGCACCATCGCGGTTCACCCGACCGCGGGCGAGGAGTTGGTCACCCTGCGCACGCCGCTCGCGGTGAAGCGGCCGGAGGGCGTGGGCTAGGCGAGGATCCGAGATCGGCACTCCTGACGCCGAGGAATGATCGATGGACGGGGAGGTTCTCCAGACGACCGCCATGCAGGTGGCATCGGCGCTGCCGGATGTCACCCATACCCAGCCGTTCGGCCCCGGCCACGAGGTCTTCAAGGTGGCCGGGAAGATGTTCATGATGACGACGGCGGCTCCCGGGGAGAAGATCGTCACGCTGAAGTGCGATCCCGATCGCGCCTTGATGCTGCGCGACATCTACGAATCGATCTCCCCCGGCTACCACATGAACAAGCGGCACTGGATATCGATCGGAGCGCATGGCGCGATCACCCGGGATCTGATCGAGGATCTCGTCAAGGACGCCTACGGGCTGATCATCGGAAGGCTGCCCCGCGCGCGGCGGCCGAACGGATGCATTCGGGACGAGAGCCGCTGATCGCGGGCCGTTCGACGGCTCTTTGACGGCTCTTTGACGGCGCTTGGGATCGGGAAACGGGGGCATCGGGCCGAGCCGGAGCCGCACCTCAGGGATCTCCCCGACCGAATCCCGGGTTCTCCCCGATGGGCCCGCACGGGCCCGTCCGGTAGCCTCGCGCCGGTCCTATTCGGGAGGAGACCATGACGCCACTCAGACTGATGCTGCTCGCGGCCCTGACGCTCGGCGCGTGGCTCGGGACGGGCTCGCTCGACCAAGGCCGGCTCGGCGTCGCGACCGCCCAGGCTGCGGGCGGCTGCGGAATCGGCTTCCATCGCGGTCCCTACGGCGGCTGCCGGCCCAACGTCTATGGCGGCTACTACGGCGCGCCCGGGTATTACGGCTATCGCGGCGGGGGCTACGGATACCGTGGTGGCGGCGTCTACGGGTATCGGGGCGGCGCGGTCTATGGCGGCCGGGCGTACCGTGGCGGCCGGGTCTATGGCGGGCGTGGCGTCTATGGCCGCCGCGCCGGCGTCTACCGGGGGGGCGGGTTCCGGGGCGGTCGCGCCGTCGCCGGAGGCGGTCGCTTCCGCCGCTGATCTCGCCATCGACCCCGGTAGGCTGACCCGGCCCCGGCAACACCGGGGCGGGACCGGGCTCATGCGGTCCCGACGGCCATGCGCGCCGGCACCGTCGCGGCGACCCGCATGCCGCCCTCCCGCGGGGTCACCGACAGGGTGCCGCCGAGCGCCTCGAGGCGATCCCGCATCCCCCGGATGCCGGCGCCCTCGGCGACCGGCGTCGCGGCGGCGCCGGTCGCCCCATCCTCGATCACCAGTTCCAGCCGTCCCGTCTCGGTCCGGCGCAGGGCGATGCGGGCTTCCTTCGCGGCCGCATGCCGCTGCACGTTGGTGAGCGCCTCCTGGGCGACCCGGTAAAGCGCCAGCTCGATCTCCGGCGACCAGCGGCGGTCCGCCATCCCGGGGTCGAGCACGAGCGCGACCGCGATGCCCGAGCGGCTCTGGAATCCGTCCGCCAGCATCCGCAGGGCGAGCGCGAGCCCCGCCTCGTCGAGAAGCGGCGGGTGGAGGACGTAGGACAGGGTGCGCAATTCGGCCACGCTCGCATCGAGCAGGGCCCGGGCCTGCGCCAGGGCGGCCCGGAGCCGCGGCGGCCCGTCCCCGAAGCCACGCTCGACCACCCCGAGTTCGTACCCCGCCGCGATCAGGTTCTGCCCGGTCGTGTCGTGAAGCTCCCGCGCGATGCGCCGCCGCTCCTCGTCCTCGCGCCGCAGGGCGCTCTCCATGAAGCCGAGCAGCCGGCGCTCCAGCCCATGGTTCCCGGTCATGTCCGTGACGGCGCCGTAGATGTAGGCCCGGCGGCCTCCGGGCTCGCGCAGGGGAACGAGGACGGTGCTCCAGACGAATTCAGCGCCGTCGATCCGGATCCGCCGCTCGATGCGGCGGGTCTTTCCCGAGGCGAGGACCGCCCGGTAATCGGCCTCGACGAGATCCGCGTTCTCCGCCGAGAACAGCTCCCGCGCCGTCCGCCCGACCAGGCTCGCCGCGCCCGGGCTCCCCTCGCCGGCCCGGCCGAAGGTGAGCGCCTCGAGCACGAACCGGCCGTCCGGCCGGGCCGCGATGATGAACTGGAAGTCGCTGTGCCCCGCGGTCGGGCCCTGCCATCCCTCGTGGCGCCGCAGGTATCGGCTGCCGGCCGGATAGGCCAGGACGGGCGCCAGCAGCAGCAGCGCGCCCGCTCCGGCGGCCACGAGGACCTGCCGGCCCCAGGGGCGAAGCGCGCCGGCGGTCGCGCGGCAGGTCCCGACCGAGAGGCCGCCGACGCGCAGCTTGCGCCACGCCGTCATCCGGTCCGGCGCGGGCTCCGCGAAGGATGGCGCGCACGCAGCCTCCTCCCCGGCTCCGCCGGTGCCGGACGCGTCGGCCGCCCCCGGCGCCCGCCAATCCACCAGCACCCGCCCGTCCGCGGCGCGGAGCACGAGGCGGGCCACCCCCGCGCCACCCAGCCCCTGGAACATCGCCTGGAACAGATCGAGATTGATGGCCGCGGCGACGATGCCGGTGAAGTTCCCCTCCGGCGACGCGAGGCGCCGGCTCATCGGCAGGAAGACGCCCTCCACGACCGGCGATCGTCGCGGCGCTCCCACATAGAGGCCGGAATCCTCCTCCCGCTGCGCGCGGAAGTAATCCCTGTCGACCAAGCTCATCCGGGGCTCGTCCGGCTCGCGGACGAACACGTCGCCGTCCGCCTGCGCGAAGACCATCAGCATGGAGGGAGAGGGCTTCCGGCCGTCCGCGCAGATCAGGACGGGGCAGACCCTGTCGATGCCGGGTCCGCTGAGGTCCCCATCGGCCGTCGCCTCCGACAACCGCCTCAGGAACAGGTCGACCACGCCGAAGAGGCTCTCCATCGCGCCGGCTCCCGCATCGGCCACGCGGGCAACGTCGTTGCGGGCGGCGGCGAGCGCCCTGTCGCGGGACTGGAGCGCCCAGAATGTCAGGGACACCGCGAAGGTCACCGCGCACGCGGCCCAGATTGTCCAGAGCAACCCGGCCCCGAACGGGCGGCTCGCCCCGGCGGCCATGCCGCCCCACCGTGCTCGGCCTGGTTCCACGCGCGAGCCTCCCTGCCGAAACGGCGGCGGCAAGCGGACCGCCGCCGAGGGACCACTGCCCGTTGGCGGCCGCCGATCCGGCCTCCTCCCATCATTCAGCCGCACGAGATCATCGCGCGACCGCTTTCATGACGGCAGCCTCATCGGGCTCCGAGCATTGCGCCATCACGGAAACGATGATTTTTGTTAAAAGCGATCGATGCTCTCGATGGCGTGTGGCGCAACCTTGCGATGCATCGACCGTATCTGAATTGCATCGGTCGCCGCAATAAAGAAATATCAGGGTTTTCATCCACTCGGCTCCGGGTTTACCCCGATTGCACGCGGACGGGCGAGGTGGGGAATGTACCAGCCCAGCTACGATCGAGAGCGGCCATGAAACCTGTCATACGGTTTCCGGATGATCGCTTCGCGATGCGGAAACCGGCCTCGCTCAGGCGCCGCGCGGGCTCGTGATACGGTTTCCGAAAGTGATCTTCCGGAAACCGTATCATGCGTCATCTCGCGGGAGGCATGCTGCTGGCGGCCCTCGGGTCGCAGGCGGCAACGGCACGGGCGGCCGAGGGCCGGCTCAGCGTCGCGGCCGGCGGCAACGAGCCAGGCCGGCTCTCGAACGTCGCGCTCAACCGCCATGTCGGCGACATCTCGGCCGCGGTGGAGAACCGCTTTCAGGGCACGATCGGCTTCTTCGAGGCCTCCTTCGCGCTCTGATTCGCGCCTCCGGAGCCGAGGCCCGTTGTCTCCAAGCCGTGAGCGTAAGAACGAGGAGAGAGGGCAACGTCGCAGGCGCACCGAGACGTCCCGGGCGCGAGCGGCGGTGCCCGCGGGGGTGACCAAACGGGAGGACGGATCTCGTGCCGGTGACCATCCTGATCGTGGACGATCACAGCGCCATCCGCCGCGGCGTGCGCGCCATCCTGGAAAGCCATCTCGGCTTCGCGGTGGTCGGCGAGGCGGGTACCGGGGCCGAGGCCATCGACCTCGCCGGGCTCCATCAGCCCGACGTCGCCGTCATCGACTACTCGCTCCCGGTGATGAACGGCTCGCAGCTCACCCGGCGCATCCGGGAAGCGAGCCCGCGGACCGAGGTGCTGGTCTTCACCATGCACGAGAGCGAGGCCCTGGTGCGCGAGGTGCTGGGCGCCGGGGCGCGCGGCTATCTCCTGAAGTCGGATGCCGACCAGCAGCTCATCGCCGCCGTCGACGCCCTGTCGCGTCGCCAGCCCTACTTCACCGGCCGGGTGAACCAGACCCTGCTCGCGCATTTCCTCGCCCATCCCCGCGAGGGCTCGGAGCCGGACACGCTGACGGCCCGGGAGCGCGAGGTGGTGCGGCTCATCGCCGAGGGACTCTCGAGCCGGGAGGTGAGCGAGACCCTCGCCATCAGCCTGAAGACCGTCGAGACCCACCGCTCCTCAGCGATGCACAAGCTCGGGTTGAGCACCACCGCCGCCCTGGTCCGCTACGCCGTCCGGAACAAGCTGGTCGAGCCGTAGGGCGTCGCCATCGGAAAAATCAGGCATTCCGACCGGACAACCTGGGGTTTTCCCCGATAGGTCGACCGCACGGCACCCGCTAGACTCGCACAGATTAATCCCGACCGGCCCCCGGCCCTTGCCGGGACAAGACCGACGTCTCCCGGATGCGGGGCTTCTGGGACCGTTGCCCCGCCTGAGCACAGGAGGCTTCCATGCAGATCCGCAAATGCGCGGCTGAGGCGATCGGCACGTTCTGGCTCACCTTCGGCGGCTGCGGCAGCGCGGTGATCGCCGCCGGCTTCCCGGAAGTCGGGATCGGGCTCCTCGGCGTCGCCTTCGCCTTCGGGCTCACCGTCGTCACCATGGCCTATGCCATCGGCCACATCTCCGGCTGCCACCTCAACCCCGCCGTCACGGTCGGGCTCGCCGCAGGCGGGCGCTTCCCGACCCGGGACATCGGGCCCTACGTCGCCGCCCAGCTCATCGGCGCCGTCCTCGCCGCGGCCCTGCTCTACGCCATCGCCAGCGGCGCGCCGGGCTTCGACCTCGCCAAGGGCTTCGCCGCCAACGGCTACGGCGAGCACTCGCCCGGCCGCTACGGCCTCCTCGCCTGCCTCCTGGCCGAGGGGGTGCTGACCATGATGTTCCTGTTCATCATCATGGGGGCGACGCACGGCAAGGCGCCGGTGGGCTTCGCGCCGCTGGCCATCGGGCTCGGGCTCACGCTGATCCACCTCGTGGGCATCCCGATCACCAACCTCTCGGTCAACCCCGCCCGCAGCACCGGCCCGGCGCTGTTCGTCGGCGGCTGGGCCATCGCCCAGCTCTGGCTGTTCTGGCTGGCGCCCCTCGTCGGCGGCATGATCGGCGGCGTCCTCTACCGCTGGCTCTCCGAGGAGCCCGCCGCCCAGGTCACCGGCATCACGCCCCGCGCACCGGCGGAATAGCCGCGCCGGCGCGCACCGAGGCGACCTGCCATCCTGCCGCACGACGAGGAGCGACCGATGACGGGCGCGACCGTTCTCGACCAATCCACCCCGGCGGATGCGACCCGGGACATGGTGTTCGTGCCCGGAGGCACCTTCCGGATGGGCTCGGACCGGCACTATCCGGAGGAGGCGCCGGTCCACCGGGTCAGCGTCGACGGCTTCTGGATCGACCGCACGCCGGTCACCAATGCCCGGTTCCGCGCCTTCGTGCGGGCCACCGGGCACGTGACGGCGGCGGAGCGCAGGCCGAGGGCGGAGGATTACCCGGGTGCGCTGCCCCACATGCTGGAAGCCGGTTCCCTGGTCTTCCGGCCGCCCAAGGGCCCCGTCGACCTGCGGGATTTCGGCGCGTGGTGGCGGTTCCGGTTCGGCGCCAGCTGGCGCCGCCCGCTCGGCCCCGGCTCCTCCATCGCGGGCCTGGACGAGCACCCGGTGGTGCATGTCGCCTACGACGATGCCGCGGCCTATGCGGCCTGGGCCGGCAAGGAGCTGCCGACCGAGGCCGAGTGGGAATTCGCGGCGCGCGGCGGCCTCGACGGGGCGGAGTTCGCCTGGGGCGACGAACTCACGCCGGGCGGCCGGCACATGGCCAATACCTGGCAGGGCGCCTTCCCGCACCAGAACCTCGCCGAGGACGGCTACGAGCGCACCTCCCCGGTCACGGCCTTCCCGCCGAACGGCTACGGGCTGCACGACATGATCGGCAACGTCTGGGAGTGGACGAGCGACTTCTTCGCCGCCCGGCACCCCGCCGACGCACCCAAGGCCTGCTGCATCCCGCAGAACCCCCGCGGCGGCCAGGAGGATGGGAGCTACGACCCGGGCCAGCCGGCGGTCCGCATCCCCCGGCGGGTGGTCAAGGGCGGCTCGCACCTGTGCGCGCCGAACTACTGCCGCCGCTACCGTCCGGCCGCGCGCCACCCGCACCCGGTCGACACCTCGACCAGCCATATCGGCTTCCGGTGCGTGGTCCGCCGAGGGAGACAGCAATGACCCGCACACCACCGCCGAACGATGCCGCTGCGGAGCAAGGGCCGGCCCCCGAGGTCAGCCGCCGCAGGATGCTGCTCGGCGGGACCGCCCTGGCGGCCGCCGTCACCGGCGCGGTGCCCGTCGCACGGGCCCAGCAGCCGGCCCCGGCTCCGCAGCCGGCCCCGGCCCGGCCGGGCGCCCCGGGACGACCCGTCAACATCCTGGTGATGTTCGGCGACGATATCGGGCAGTCGAACATCAGCGCCTATACCTTCGGCCTGATGGGCTACCGGACGCCCAACATCGACCGCATCGCCCGCGAGGGCATGATGTTCACCGACTACTACGCCGAGCAGAGTTGCACCGCGGGTCGGTCCACCTTCATCACGGGTCAGGCGACCTTGCGCACGGGCCTGTCCAAGGTCGGCGTCCCCGGCGCCACGGTCGGGCTGCAGAAGGAGGACGCGACGCTGGCCGAACTCCTCAAGCCCCTCGGCTACGCCACGGGGCAGTTCGGCAAGAACCACCTCGGCGACCGCGACGAATACCTGCCGACCAACCACGGCTTCGACGAGTTCTTCGGCAACCTCTACCATCTCAACGCCGAGGAGGAACCCGAGCAGCGGACCTATCCGCGCGACCCCGAATTCCGCAAGAAGTTCGGACCTCGCGGCGTTCTCAGGGCGTCGGCGGACGGCAAGATCGAGGATACCGGCCCGCTCACCAAGAAGCGGATGGAGACCATCGACGACGAGACTTCGGCGGCGGCCATGGACTTCATGGAGCGGCAGGTCCGGGCGGGCAGGCCGTTCTTCTGCTGGTTCAACGCGACGCGCATGCACTTCCGCACGCACGTCGCCGACGATCGCCGCAGTCCGCCGGGCGTGACCGCCCGCACCGAGTACGCGGACGGCATGGTCGAGCACGACGGGCACATCGGCCAGCTCCTGAAGAAGCTCGACGACCTCGGCATCGCGAACGACACCATCGTGCTCTACACGACCGACAACGGTCCGCACATGAACTCCTGGCCGGACGCCGCCATGACGCCCTTCCGGAGCGAGAAGAACACCAACTGGGAAGGCGCCTTCCGGGTCCCGTGCATGATCCGCTGGCCGGGCCGCGTCCAGGCCGGATCCGTCTCGAACGAGATGGTCAGCGGGCTCGACTGGCTGCCGACCCTGATGGCCGCGGCGGGCGATCCCGACATTGCCGGCAAGCTCCTGAAGGGCCACACCGCCGGCGCGAAGACGTTCAAGGTCCACCTCGACGGCTACGACCAGCTTCCCTACCTGACGGGCCAGCAGGACCGGAGCGCCCGCAACAAGTTCTTCTACTTCAACGACGACGGCGATCTCGTGGCGATGCGCTACGAGAACTGGAAGATCGTCTTCGAGGAGCAGCGCGCCCCGGGCACGATGCGCGTCTGGGCGGAGCCCTTCACGACGTTGCGCCTGCCGAAGTTGTTCGATCTGCGGGCCGACCCCTACGAGCGGGCGGATATCACATCGAACACCTACTACGACTGGTTCGTCTCGCAACCCTACCTCATCTTCGCCGCCCAGGAGGAAGTGGCCAAGTTCCTGGCGACCTTCCGGGAGTTCCCGCCCCGCCAGCGGGCGGCGAGCTTCAGCGTCGATCAGATCATCGAGAAGATGCAGAAGGCGACGGAAGCGCCCAGCCGGTGATGCACCGGCGCGGGCGTCCCCGAGGACGAGACGCCCGCGCCGACTTTTCAGGAGGCACCGGATGCCGGTTCGGACAGGCAGAATGAACCGCCGGGCGATGCTGTCGGGTGCCGCGGCGCTGGTCGCCGCACCGGGCATCGTGCCGGCGAAAGCCGCGGCGGCAGGAGCCGATCCTCTCCCGTCCTGGAACGAGGGCGGCCCGAAGCAGGCCATCCTGGATTTCGTCGGGCGCGTGACCACCGCCGGGGGCCACGACTTCGTCCCGCCGCCGCAGCGCATCGCGGTCTTCGACAATGACGGCACGCTCTGGGCCGAGCAGCCCGTCTACTTTCAGGTCGCCTTCGCCCTCGACCGGGTGAAGGCGCTCGCCCCCCAGCACCCCGAATGGCGGGACACTGAGCCCTTCAGGGGCATCATCGAGGGGGACCGGCAGGCGCTCGCCGCCGCGGGTGAGAAGGGTCTGCTGCAGATCATCGCGGCGACCCATGCCGGCATGACGACCACCGCCTTCGATGCCCTCGTGGCGGAATGGTTCCGGACCGCGCGGCATCCGCGCTTCGACCGCCCCTACGACGGCCTCGTCTACCAGCCGATGCTGGAGCTCCTCGCCCTGCTCCGAGCCAACGGCTTCAAGACCTTCATCGTTTCCGGCGGCGGGGTCGAGTTCATGCGGGTCTTCGCGGATCGCGCCTACGGCATCCCGCCCGAGCAGGTCGTGGGCTCCTCCGGCGTCACCAAGTTCGAGATCAGGCCCGACGGCCAGCCCGTGCTGATCAAGGAGGCGAAGGTCGAGTTCATCGACGACGGTCCCGGCAAGCCGTCCGGTATCGACCGCGTCATCGGGCGCCAGCCGATCCTGGCCTTCGGCAACTCGGACGGCGACCAGCAGATGCTGGAATGGACCGCCGCGGGGACCGGCCCGCGCTTCCTGGGCCTTGTGCATCACACCGACGCGGAGCGCGAATACGCCTACGACCGCGAGTCTCGTGTCGGGCGCCTCGACAAAGCCCTCGACGAGGCCGTGCAGCGCGGCTGGACCGTCGTCGACATGCGGCGGGACTGGAAATCCGTTTTTCCGGCCGCATCCCCCGCCGAGCGGAGATAGGCGATGGCAGGTCAGCCCGAACCCGCGATGCTGTCGGAGGCGCCGTCCGCAGCAAGCCCGCGGGCGGCCATTCTCGACCTGCAGGGACGGGTCAACCGGGACATCATCGGCCAGGAGCGCGTGGTCGCGCGCCTCGTCATCGCGCTCCTGGCGAACGGCAACGTCCTGCTCGAAGGCCTGCCGGGCCTTGCCAAGACCCGGGCGATCAAGAGCCTGTCGGGGAACCTGGAGAGCGCTTTCAGCCGCATCCAGTTCACGCCCGACCTGCTGCCCTCGGACGTGACCGGCGGCGAGATCTACCGGAGCGACGGGACCTTCGAGTTCCGCAAGGGGCCGGTCTTCGGCAACCTCGTGCTGGCGGACGAGATCAACCGCGCGCCCGCCAAGGTGCAGTCCGCGCTCCTCGAAGCGATGGAGGAGCGGCAGGTCACGGTCTCCGGCAAGCGCTACCCCCTGCCCGACCTGTTCATGGTGCTCGCGACCCAGAACCCCATCGAGCAGGAGGGCACCTATCCGCTGCCCGAGGCGCAGATGGACCGTTTCCTGATGCACGTCACCATCGCCTATCCGAGCGATGCCGACGAGGTGCGGGTGTTGCGCCTCGTGCGCGCGGAGAGCGCCGGCCCGCCCGCCGCCCCGCCGCCCAGGCTCCCGCAAGCCGCCGTGTTCGACGCCCGGCGGGAGATCGACGCCGTCACCACCGTCGAGGCCATCGAGACCTACATGGTCGCCCTGATCGCGGCGACCCGGCGGCCGGCCGAGTACGGCGACAGGCTGAAGCGGTGGATCGCCCTCGGCGCGAGCCCCCGCGGCTCGCTCGCCCTCGACCGCGCCGCCCGCGTCGTCGCGTGGCTGCGCGGGCGCGACTACGTCGTCCCGGAAGACGTCCAGGCCGTCGTGCACGATTGCCTGCGCCACCGGATCTCCCCCTCCTACGAGGCGACCGCGGACGGCGTGAGGGTCGACGACATCGTCGACGAGATCGTCGCCCAGGTCGCGGTGCCCGCCTGAGGAGGACCGGCATGCCCCTCACGGTCCCGGACGCGGCGAGCCATCCGGCGGAGCGGGCGCGGGCCTATGCCGACCTCGCGGACCTGTTGCTGCTCCGGCACAGGGCCACGGGCTTCAGCTTCCTGCCCCGTCAGCCCGTCCACAGCCTGCTCTCCGGGCGGCACGCCTCCCGGCTGCGGGGGCGCGGGCTGAGCTTCGAGGAGCTGCGCGGCTACGTCCAGGGCGACGACACCCGCGCCATCGACTGGCGCGCCACCGCCCGGCTCGCCAAGCCCACCATCCGGGTCTACACCGAGGAGCGCGACCGTCCGGTCGTCCTCCTCATCGATCAGCGGCCGCCGATGTTCTTCGGCAGCCGGCGCGCCACGAAGTCGGTCGCCGCGGCGGAGGCCGCGGCCCTGGCCGCGTGGCGGGTCACCGCGCTGGGCGACCGGGTCGGCGCGGTCGTGCTGTCCTCCTCCGGCATCGCCGAGATCCGCCCGGGATCCCGGGAGCGGGCCGTCCGGCGCATCCTCGACGCGACCATCCGCGCCAACCATCTGCTGCCCGCCCCGGACGGGGGCGCGGACACGCTGGGGCACCTCAACGAGGGCCTGCGCCGGGCCGCCCGCATGGCGCCGCATGACGGCCTCGTCTGCCTCATCTCGGACGGGGCGGGCGCCGACGGCGAGACGGCGGAGCGCGTCACGACGCTGACCGCCCACACCGACGTCGTCGCGGTGTTCGTCTACGACCCGCTGGAGGAGAGCCTGCCCGACCTCGGCCGGGTCGTCGTCGCGGATGGCGAGCGCCGGATCGAGGTCGAGACCGGTTCGCGGGGTTTGCGGGAGCGCTTCGCCCAGGCCTTCGCCGAGCGGCGCAGCCGCCTGGAGGCCTTTTCGCGGAAGCGCGCCATCCCGGTCCTTCCCGTGCGCACGGACCGCGACGTGGCCGAGCAGATCCGGGAGACGCTCGGCCGGCGCCGGGACGGCGGGCGCCGGAGCGCCTCCGGGACGGGAGGGCCGATGCGATGAATCCGGATCCCGCGAGCCTTGAGAACCTGCGCGACCTCGTTCTGCCGGCGCCGGTCCCCTGGTGGCCGCCGGCGCCCGGCTGGTGGATCCTGGCCGCCGGCCTGGCCGCCGCCGCCGTCGTGGCGGGCTCGCGGGCTTGGTGGCGCTACCGCGCGAACGCCTATCGCCGCGAGGCGTGGCGGCAGCTCGACGGCATCGAGCGCCGCATCGATGCCGGCCTGTGCGCGGGTGCGGCGACCGACCTCGCCGCCGTGCTGAAGCGGACGGCGCTCGCGGCCTTCCCGCGTGCCGAGGTGGCCTCCCTGACCGGGCCGGCCTGGCTCGGGTTCCTCGACCGCACGGGCCGCACCAAGGCCTTCACCGAGGGCGCCGCCCGCTGGGTCGGCCGATGGGCCTTCGTCGGCGATCAGCCCGTTCCCGCCCCGCACCTGAAGGCGGCGCTCCGGGAGGCCCGCGCCTGGGTCAGGGCGCATGATGGGCCGGACCCATGCTGACCTTCGCCTATCCGTGGACCGCCCTCCTCCTGCCGCTGCCGTGGCTCGTGGCCCGCCTGGCGCCGCCGCGGGCCGAGCGGCGCGCCGGCCTGCGGGTGCCGTTCTTCGACGAGCTGGCCGCCCTCACGGGCGCGCGCCCGCAGCACGGCGCCGTCGTCGCGAGCCGGGCCCGGTGGCGCCGGGGCGTGCTCGTCGCCTGCTGGCTCCTCACGCTCGCCGCGCTCGCGCGCCCGCAGCGGATCGAGGCGGCGCTCCATCGCGATCTGCCGACGCGCGACCTTCTCCTGCTGGTCGACCTGTCGGGCTCGATGGATGCGCGCGACTTCCGCGACGCCGCCGGCCGGCCCACCGACCGGCTGACGGCGGTGAAGGAGGTCCTCGACGGGTTCCTGGCGCGCCGCCAGGGCGACCGGGTCGGCGTCGTGGTGTTCGGCGACGCGCCCTTCGTCCTCGTTCCCTTCACCACCGACCTGACGCTCTGCCGAGCGCTCGTCCGGGAGACCGCGGTGGGCATGGCCGGGCCGCGGACGGTGCTCGGCGACGCCATCGGCCTCGGCATCACGCTGTTCGACCGATCCGGCGCGCGGGCCCGGACGATCATCGCCCTGACGGACGGGAACGACACGGCGAGCCGCGTTCCGCCGGCGGAGGCGGCCCGCATCGCCCGGGACAGGGGCATCACCATCCACACCGTGGCCATCGGCGATCCGGCGGCCGTGGGCGAGGAGAAGCTCGACGAGGCAGCCCTGCGGGAGGTGGCGGCGACCACCGGCGGCGGCTTCTCGCGCGCCCGTGATCGCGACGCGCTCGCGGGCATCTACCGCCGCCTCGACGCCATCGAGACCCGCCGCATCGAGACCGTCTCGGTCCGCCCGCGGACCGACCTCTACTGGCTGCCCCTCGGCCTCGCGCTCCTCCTCGGCCTCGGTGCCCAGGCCCTCGGCCTGATGCTGGCCGTCCGGCCGGCGCCCGTCCCACGCGGGGGCGCGGCATGACGGGCGCGCTCGCCGATTTCCACTTCCTGCGGCCCTGGGCCCTCCTGCTGCTGGCCCCGGCCGCGGCCCTGGGGTGGCTGACCCGCGGGCAGGCCGAGACCACGACACGCTGGCGGGCGGTGATCGCGCCGGACCTGCTCCCCCTGCTCACCGCCTCGGGCGGGGAGCGGAGCCGGATCACGCCGGCCACCATGCTGGCGGTTCTCTGGGGGCTCGGGACCATCGCGGTCGCCGGACCGACCTGGGCGCGCGAGCCGGCCCCCTTCGCCGCGCCGCCGCCGCCGGTCATGCTCGTCCTCCGGGTGACGCCGTCCATGCAGGCGACGGACGTGGCGCCGAGCCGGGCGGAGCGCGCCCGGCAGAAGCTCTCGGACCTGCTGGCCCTGCGCGAGGGCGCGGCGGCGGGCCTCGTCGCCTATAGCGGCTCCGCCCATCTCGTTCTGCCGCCGACGCCGGACAAGGCCGTTCTCGTGTCGATGCTCCAGGCCATGGCGCCGGCCGTGATGCCGGTGGAGGGCGACCGGCTCGCGGAGGCGGTGGCCCTGGCGGCCCGGACGCTGGCGGGCGGGGGCGAGGGTGGTTCAATCCTGATCCTCGCCGATGCGGTTGAGCCGAGTCAGGGCGATCTGCTGCGGGCGGCGGGTGGCGCTGGCGGCCCGCCGGCGATGCTGTGGGCGATGGTTCCCGCCGCTCAGGCCTCGCTCGCGCTCGGCGACGCAGCGGCCGCCCTCGAAGCGAGCCTCGTGCCGCTCTCGGCCGACGATGCGGATGTCCGGCGGATCGCCCGTCGCCTCGACACGGCCCGGGCCGCCGCCAGGGACCCGGCCAGCGAGCGCTGGGCGGAAACGGGCTACTGGCTGACGCCGCTGCTCGCTGCTCTTGTGGCGGCTTGGTTCCGGCGCGGCTGGGTTCTGGCGAGCTGAGGGGCAGTCCGATGGCCTTCCGCAGCTTCGCCTTCCTATTCGGGCATCTCGGCGATGCGGCGCGTGCGCATCCCTACGGCGTCGTTGCGGCTTCGACAGCCTTGTGGCTGGGGCTCGGCGCCGCCCGGGTCGGCCCTGCGGCCCTGTTCGCCTCGCCGGACCAGCAAGGGCGCTGGCACTTCGACCGTGGCGCATACCAAGAGGCGGCGGCCACCTTCGCGAACCCGCTCTGGCGTGGCGTCGCCCTGTTCCGGGCCGGGGAGTTCAAGCAGGCTGCACAGGTGCTCGGCGGTCTCGACAGCGCTGAAGCGGCCTACGACCAGGGCAACGCCCTCGTCATGCTCGGCCAATACGATCAGGCGGCCGAACGATACTCGCGCGCGCTGGAGCTCCGCCCGGAATGGCCCGACGCCGAGGCCAACCGCACCCTGGCGCACCTGCGCGCCGCACGGATGAGGACGGAGGGCGGGGACGACGGCGACACCGAGTCAATCCCTGACCAGATTGTCTACGACAGGACGAAGAAGAACGCCGGCCAGGGCGAGGAAACAGAGGTGGCTGGCGGCGCGCCCATGAGCGACGAGGCGGCCCGGGCCCTGTGGCTGCGCCGTGTCCAGACCCGTCCGGCCGACTTCCTGCGGGCCAAGTTCTTCTACCAGCTGCAGAACGCCCCTGCGGCCTCTCCCGGGGAGCCTTCGCGATGAGGCGGCCCGGGCTCCTCCTCACCGTGGCCATCGCCTGCTCTCCGGCCGCGGCCGAGGAGGCCGGCGGCGTGGTCGTCCGTCAGAGCCTGCGGCCCGCGAGCGCGGTCATCGGCCAGCGCGTGGCGGTGATCGTCGACGTCCTCTTCCCCGGCGAGATGCCGGCCCCGCCGCAGGTGCAGTTGCCCGAGGTTCCGGGCGCGCAGGTGTTCCGGTTCGAGAGCCAGGGGACGACGCTCCACGACCGCGTGAACGCAAGCCCGTATGCCGGCCAGCGCTTCGAGTTCGCCCTGTTCGCCCGCCGCGGCGGGACCCTGACCGTCCCGCCGGCCAGGGTGACCCTGCTCGACCGGGGACGGGAGACGATCGGGACCGCGGCGGGACAGCCCGCCACGCTGGCGGTCCGGGTTCCCCCGGGCGTCGACGCCTCGGGGCCCGTGGTCGCCACCGCCCGGCTCAGCCTCGACCAAAGCTGGGCGCCAGCCCCGGCGCAGCTCCTCCGGGCCGGCGATGCCCTGACGCGGACGATCATCCGCGAGGCGGAGGACGTGCCCGCCCTCGCGATGCAGGACCTGCGCGGCGCAACGCCGGAGGGCGTGCGGGCCTATGCCGATCCGCCCGATGCCGACGACCGCAGCAACCGGGGCACCCTGACCGGACGGCGGGTCGACCGGATCACCTACGTGTTCGAGCGGGCCGGAGAGTTCCGGCTGCCCACGCTCGGCCAGCCCTGGTGGGACCTCGACGCGCGGGTCCTGCGCACCGCCGAAGCCATCGGGGCGCGCGTCCAGGTTCAGGCCCCGCCGGCGGATGCCGCATCGCCCGTCTTCGGGGAGGCGCGCCGGTTGTCCTGGCCCGCCTCCGCCCTCGGGCTGGTGGCGCTCGCGGCCCTTCTCTGGGCCGGCCGACGGAGCGCCGGCCCCCTCCTCCGGTGGATGCGGGCGCGGCGGCAGGCGGAGCCGGCGACGTTCCGGAGCCTCCAACGGGAATGCCGCGGGGCGCGGCCCGGGCCGACCTACGCCGCCCTGCGCCGCTGGCGGGCCCGCCTCAGGGAGACGGTCGGCGACAGCCGCATGCCCGAGGCCGCCATCGATGCCGCGGCGAGCCGGCTCGCCGCCAGCCTGTTCGACGGGGCACGCTCCGCGCCCTGGACGATCCGGGAGGCAGGGCGGCTCGCCGTGCGGCTCGGCGCCTTGCGCAAGGCGGCCCTGTCGCGGCCGGCGGCACGGCGCGGGGCGCGGCTGCCGCCGCTCAACCCGGCCGTGCCGCCGGCCGCGACCACCCAGCGGTCACCATGAGCGTTCGATGGCGGGATGCCACCAGGCCGGCTTGCCGGCCAGCGGCCGCTCGCGGTGACTGGTTGATCCATGTCATACGGTTTCCGGATGATCGCTTCGCGATGCGGAAACCGGCCTCGCTCAGACGCCGCGCGGGCTCGTGATACGATTTCCGAAAGTGATCTTCCGGAAACCGTATCAAACCGCAAGATCGGCCGAGCGCGTCATGTCCGCGAGGGCCTAGCCGGGATCGGACGAGGCGGCTCCGACCAATTAGCGGCCCAGAGGTGAACCGGAACCCTGAGGCGCACGAACCAGCGCCCACGACGGCATCGCAGCTACGCCGCACGGCGGACCTCACCCCCGACACGGCCACGGTGACACAGCGTCACCGCACGAGCCGGTGGAAGTGAAGAAAAAACTTTATGCAACAGAAGCTTAGAAGGATCTGGCGGAGAGAGAGGGATTCGAACCCTCGATACGGTTGCCCGTATACACGCGTTCCAGGCGTGCGCCTTCAACCACTCGGCCACCTCTCCATCCCGTCGATGCGGCCGTGTCACACGGTCACCGATGAGATGCCGTCCTCTAGCGGGGTGCGCGGGCGGGCGCAAGCTTCCGTTCGAGCGGAATCGCTCCCGAGCGCCCGCGCCTGTGGCGGATCGGCCACCCCGGCCCGGCCCCGTGCGCGGCGACGGCGCGCTGCGGACTGGACAAGGCCGCCCCGCCGCCCGACCTTGGGAGGAGCCTCGCTCCAGGGCGGGACAGCCGCGGGCAGCGGCGGGGGACGGCCGCGGCCTGCAACCGGCGCGGGCCGTCCTCGTTTGGTCCATCGGCCAGCGCAGCGCCGGACCGATGAACGACGCAAGATCAGCCTGCCCTCCGCATGGAGCGCCCGCCGGGCGTGCCGGCCGGGCGGGCCGAGCCGCGTGAGGGAGTTGATTGTGGGGAACGAGAGCGTGAGCGGACCGGGCGAACGGCCCGTGGTGCTGGTGGTGGAGGACGAGGCTCTCACCATCATGGATCTGAGCGACGTGCTCGAAGATGCCGGCTTCGAGACGGTCCAATCGGCCTCCGCGGAGCGCGCCATCAGCCTCCTCGACAGCCGGCCGGACATCGTCGCGCTCATCACGGATGTCGAGCTCTCGGGCAAGACCGACGGGTTCGATCTCGCGCGGAACGCCGTCCAGATGCGGCCCGGGCTCCCGGTCGTGATCGTCTCCGGTCGCGCCAAGCCGGATCCCGACCGCATGCCCACGGGCGCGCAGTTCGTCGCACGTCCCTGCCGCGGCGACGACATCCTGGAGGTCCTCCGGACCGTGATGGACCGCCGGTGAGACCCGGCGCGGTCGCGCTACAGCATTCCGCCGGCCTTGAGCGCCCGCAGTCGCGCGGCGCCCTCGCGGCCTTCCGGGCGCAGGGGAGTCAAGCGCCGCTCGATGCCGTCGAGGGCGCGGATCTGGAGCCGCATCGCGTGGCGCAGGGCCTCGATCCGGGCATGAAGCTCCCGCGCATCCGCCAGCGGATCGTAGCAATCGGTCGGGGGGGACGGGCTGTTCGGCATGGGCGCATTCGGCGCGCGCATGGTTAAGCCGTCGTTAAAAGGCGCCGCGCCGTCCCGTCCGACGGCGCGGCGCCGTTCCACCCCCGCCCCGTGCGGCGACGGCGCGCGTTCCCCATCTGTGGGGAACGAAGGATCGACCCGGATGCCGCTCCCGACGTTGCGCACTTCACCCGCCGGCCCCTCGCCCGACCGTCCCGTGCCGCGCTGCATCGTCCGGGGCGTCGCCCTGGTCGCGGTCGCGGCCACTCTGCTGGCGGCCGCCCCCGCCGTACTGCCGGGGGCCTGGAGCGCGTGGCAGCTGCGCGCAGCGGCGGAGGATCCGGCCGCCCTCTCCGCACTCCGGCTGCGGAGCGCCGCCACGCCCGAGCGCCTCGCGCACGAATTCGATGCGGCCCTCGCCGCCGGCGATGCGGAGCTGGCCCAGAGCCTCGCGGCCGTCGCCGAGGCGGAGGGCACGCCCCTTGCGCCCGAGCGGCGCGCCGCCCTCGCCGCCTCGCAAGGAGAAGCCTCCCGCCGCGCCGTCGCCGATGCCGCGCAGGGCTTCGTCACAGGCCGGGGCGAGGGCTGGCCGGGACTGGCCGGCGCGCTCGCGGGCGACCTCGTCGGCTACGGCGACCTGCGCGACCTCTGGACGGAGGGGCGCAAGCTCATGCGCCGGGAGCCCTACGACGAGACCCTGCTCGGCCTCTCGGCGGTCGGCCTCGCGCTCACCGGGATCACCGTGGCCTCCCTCGGCGGCGGGGCCGGCGCGAGCGTGCCCGCCCATGCGGGCACCACGGCCCTCAAGCTCGCCACCCGCACCGGGCGCCTCTCCAAGCCGCTCCAGGCGACCGTGATGCGCGGCACGCGGGGGCTCGTCGAACCCCGCGCCGTCGAGGGCACGCTCGCCGCCCTCGGCCGCCTCGATCTCGGCGGCGCCAAGACGGCAATCCGCTCGGCCCTGCGGCCCGGTGCGCGCCGCACCCTCGGCCGTCTCGGCGAGGAGGCCGCCGCGCTCCACGCCCGCCTCGGGACGCGGGGAACGCTGCAGGCCCTGTCGGTGGCCGAGAGCGCCGACGACCTGCGCCGCGCCGGCCGGGTCGCCGAGCGGTTCGGCGCGCGCAGCCGCGGCGTCCTCGCCCTGCTCGGACGCGGGGCGCTGGTGCTGGGATCGGCCGCGCTGACGCTCCTGCAGGCCCTCTGGCTCGGCCTCGCGTGGTTCATCGGCGCCGCCCTGTTCTGCCGCCGGCTCGGAACCACCCTCGGCCGCTGGATCTGGGGCCGTCCCCTACCCCGCTGCGGCCGATCGGAAAGCCGATGCGATGACCGCGAGCGCGCCGCGCAGGCGGGGCGCCGCCGGTCGCGCGTGCAGGACCACGTCGGAGGACGGCAGCGGCGGCAGGCCGAGGCGGTCCCCGACTTCGAGCGCGCCTGAGGGAGCGGTCCGGCGCGCCAGGGCGGCCACCGCCAGGCCCGCCGTCACGGCGGCCCCGACCGCCAGCACCCCGCCGCCGACGAACACCTCCGTCCACGGCAGCCCTGCCCGGTCGAGGAGCCGGATCGCCGTCGCCCGCACGCCGCAAGGTGCCGCGAGGCTCGCGAGACGCAGCGGCGCGCCGTCCCGGTGGCGGAAATCCGGTGCGGCGAACCAGCCGAACGGATCGGTGCAGAGACGCGTGCCGTCCCGGCGGTCGTCGTGGGCACGCACGATCACCGCGTCGAAGGCGCCGCGATCGAAGGCCGCGGTCAGGTCCGCCGAGGCGGCGATCCGGATCTCCACCACGAGACCCGGATCATGCGCGGAGAGCCGCGCGACGAGGCCCGGCAGTTCGGGGCCTGCGACATGGTCGCTGATGCCGAGGGCGAGCCGCGCCAGGGGCCGGGGCTCCAGATCGGCCAGGGCCCGTTCCTGCGCGGCGAGGAGATCGCGGGCGGCCGGCAGGAAGGTCTCGCCGCGCTCCGAGAGCCGGACCTGCCGCGGCGTGCGGTCGACCAGCCGGCAGCCGAGCCGCTCCTCCAGGCGCTTCAGCTTCAGACTGACGGCGGCCTGGGTGGTGTCGAGCCAAGCCGCCGCGCGGGTGAAGCTGCCGAGATCGGCCACCAGCACGAAGGCCTGGACGGTATCGAGGTCGAGCGGGCGCGGTGCATTCATAACGACATCTTATCATAACTATCGAGCGCCATATGTGTTCGTGATGGTGCCTGCGTGGCAAGACCGATCCCGCTCCGCAACGGGAGGTTCGCCATGCTGGTCATGCACTACAGTCACCGGCTTCCAGCCGATTACGCGATGGATCGCATCCGCGAGCGGGTCGCGGCCCGCGGCGCCCTCTGGGACGCGGTCCCGGGGCTCGGCTTCAAGGCCTTCTCAACCCGCGAGCGCGGGCGCTTCGGCGCCGAGGACAACGGCTACGCATCGTTCTATCTCTGGCGCGACGCCGTGGCGGCGGGCGCCTTCCTCACCGACGACCGCTTCGAGGCGGTGCAGGCGGGCTTCGGGCGGCCGGATGTCCGGATCCTGCTGCCCCTGGCCGTGCGGGTGGTCGAGCGCGCGGCGGTCCGCGCCCTGCATCACGGCGTGGCGCCGATCCCGCCCGGCACCGACCTCGCCACCCTCCGCCGCGAGGAGGCGGCGCGCGCGGCGGATGCCGTCGCGGCAGGCGCGGCGGCGGCCGTGTCGGCCCTCGATCCGGCCCGCTGGCAGGTGGAGCGCCTGATCCTCGCGGCCGAGCCGGATCCCGACGCGCCGGGCCGGCTGCATCAGGTGCTGCACCTCGCGCGCCCGGGCTGGGCCGCCTTCGCCGGGGAGGTCTGACGATGCCGCTGACCCGCATCTCCCTTCGGGCCGGACGCGACGCAGCGTGGCAGCGCGCCCTGGTCATGGGGATCGACGCCGCGCTCCGCGAGACCTTCGCCGTTCCCGAGGACGACCGCTTCATGCTGATCCACGAGCACGCGGCGGAGACCTTCGTCTACGGCGCCACCTATCTCGACATCCCGCGCAGCGACGATCTCGTGATCATCCAGATCACCTGCAACGACACCCGCAGCACGGCACAGAAGCGCGCCCTGTTCCGGGCCATCGCGGATCGCCTCGCCCGCGACCCGGGCCTGCGCCCGGAGGACGTGCTGATCAGCTTGATCGAGGTGAAGCCGGAGAACTGGTCCCTGGGCCGCGGCGCGATGCAGTATGGCCCGACGTGACGCCGTGGCGGCTCGAATTCGCCACCCTCGCTCCTGGTCCTGAGCCACCAGGGCGAGGTGCTGGGCGCAGACTGCCGCTCATGCGGCCGCGCCGTCCGCCGACGACCCGTTCACCAACGAGCCCGGCCGGGGCATCCCCCGGCCGGGCCCTGCGGGCGATCGTCGATCACCCGGCGATGCGGCGATGTCCGCCGCGCTCAGCGACGGTCGGTCTCGACCGGGCGGCGGGCCGGGGGCAGCTCGTCCTCGATGCCCATGTGGCGCTCGCGCGTGGTGCCGGCGAGGCCGTCGCGTTCGGCCGCCGCGTCCATCGCCCGGGCGGCCGGCGGCGGACCCTCCGCATAGGGCGATCCGCCCGTCGGAATGCCCGCGCCGGTGGTGAGGCCGGTGGTCGTCGAGCCGGCCGCGCCGATCGCGGTGCTGCCGATCTCGCCGCCCGCCACCGTGGCGGGGTTGCTGTAGGAGCCGGTGGGATCGGTGCGCCCGGTCCAGCCCTCGTTGCGCCAGCCCTGCGCGCGCTGGTCCATATCGATCGAGCCGTGCTCGCGCAGGATGCCCGCCACCCGATCGGCGGTGGCGTCATCGGCGCGCACCGTCACCAGGGTGCCGCCGCGCCGTACGCCCTCGGCGTAGCTGTGCGCCTCCTCCTCGCTGAGGCCGGCGCCGGTCAGCGAGCCGATGATCCCGCCCGCCGCGGCGCCGATGCCCGCGCCGGCCAGGGTCGAGACGAGCCAGCCCGCCGCCACCACCGGGCCGACGCCCGGGATCGCCAGCAGGCCGAGGCCGGTGAGCAGGCCGGCCCCGCCGCCGAGCACGGTGCCGACGCTCGCGCCCGCCCCGGCCCCGTCCGAGGCCTTGTGGGCGGTGTCGCCGTCGCCGGTCGTCGCGTGGCGCGAGTAGCGGTCGCCCTCGTTGCCGGCGACGATGCTGATGTCCGAATGCGGCACGCCGGCCGCCTCCACCTTCCGCACGGCGGCGGCGGCGTCATCGTAGGAATCGAACAGGGCCGAAAGGGTTCGGGTCGCCATGGGGCGCTCCATCCTGTGAGAGGTCGGGAAGGGTGAGGCTTTCGTCGATCAGGCCGCGCCGACTCAGGGCGGCCGGTCACTGCATGACGGCGACGTTGCCCTTGAAGTCGAGGCCGACCTGGACGGACTTGCCGGATTGCATCGCGCTGCCGCGCCAGATGCCCTGATCGTCCTTCTTGAGGTCCTTGATCTCGGAGAAGCCGGACTTCTCCAGGCGGCTGCGGGCCTGCCCCTCGGTGAAGCTGTTGGCGCCGGGCTCGAGCTTGGCGTTGGTCAGCGTGCCGGTGGTGCTGGGATTGGTCTTGTCGACCGTGTCGGTGTTCGGCCGGGTCACGGCCTCCTGACCCTGGGAGTGGGTGCTGGGCTTGGCATCGCGCGCCGGATCGCCGGTCACGGTGGTCTGGGCCTGCGCGATCCCGGCCCCGAGCAGGCTCAGGGTCGCGACGGTGATCAGGGTGGTGCGCATGGTCTCCTCGACGTTTGCCTGTTTGGATACCGTCTCAATCGTTACGCCGTCGCTTGGTTCCGCTTCTTTCGCCGGCTCCCGCAACGCAAGATCATCGTTGCCGGGCACTATTCCAAACTTGACCGTCCCGGTTCCGGACCTTTGCTTCATTTTTGTTGCGGCACGGCGGCGGTGCGATCTCTTATTGCTGCAAGGCAGCGAAGAGCAGGCCCGCTTGACCGTGGGATGATTGATCCGGCTTCAGCGTGATGCGGCGGCGCGGGAGGCGGCAGAGGGGGCGCCTTAACGGATCCTTCACCATGAACCCGGCAGATCTTGCCGGGTCGACGAGGGTGCGAGGACCGATGAGCGAGGCGAAGGCGACGGGGCTCGACGCGGTGCGCGCCTTCGCGATGCCGACCCGCGCCGGCCTCGTCGGCCTGACCAAGCGCAGCGACCTCGTGCTCGCCATCGCGGTGATGGGCATCCTCACGGTGCTCATCTTCCCGCTGCCGGCGCTGCTGCTCGATCTCCTGCTCGCCGTCTCGATCATCCTCTCCGTGCTGATCCTGATGACGGGCCTGTTCATCGAGAACCCGCTCGAATTCACGGTCTTCCCGACGGTGCTGCTCATCGCCACGATGCTGCGGCTCGCCCTCAACCTCGCCTCGACGCGCCTCATCCTCGGCCACGGCCACGAGGGAACGGCGGCGGCGGGACAGGTGATCGAGGCCTTCGGCCACTTCGTGATGGGCGGCAACTTCCTGATCGGGATCATCGTCTTCGCGATCCTGATCATCGTGAACTTCGTGGTGATCACGAAGGGCTCGGGCCGCATCGCCGAGGTGGCGGCCCGCTTCAGCCTCGATGCCATGCCGGGCAAGCAGATGGCCATCGACGCGGATCTCTCCGCCGGGCTCATCGACGAGAAGACCGCGCGGGCGCGCCGGGGGGCCCTGGAGGAGGAGAGCGCCTTCTTCGGCGCCATGGACGGCGCCTCGAAATTCGTGCGCGGCGACGCGATCGCCGCCCTCCTCATCACGGCGATCAACGTGGTGGGCGGCATCATCATCGGCACGATGCAGCAGGGCATGGGCTTCGCCGCCGCCGCCCATTCCTACACGCTGCTCACGGTCGGCGACGGCCTCGTGAGCCAGGTGCCGGCGCTCATCGTCTCCACCGCGGCGGGCCTGCTCGTCTCGAAGGCGGGCGTGCGCGGGGCCGCCGACCGGGCGCTGGGCCGCCAGATCGCCAACTACCCCAAGGCGCTCGGCATGTCGGCGGCGGTGATGCTGCTGATCGCGCTCCTGCCCGGCATCCCGATGCTGCCCTTCCTGTTCCTGGCGGGGGGCGCGGCCTTCCTGGCGCGGCGCATCGCCCGGATGCCGAAGCCCGTCGATCCCGACGCACCGGCCGCCGCGGCCCCGGCCGGCGCGGCCAAGGAGGAGACCGTCTCGGACCTCCTGCGGCTCGACGACCTCAAGCTCGAAGTGGGCTACGCGCTCCTCGCCCTCGTCAACGGACCCGGCGGCCAGGACCGGCTCACCGAGCAGATCAGGGCCCTGCGCCGCCAGCTCGCGGCGGAACTCGGCTTCGTGATGCCCTCGGTGCGGATCCTCGACAACGTCCAGCTCGACGCCAACACCTACATCATCCGGGTCAAGGAGATCGAAGCGGGCACCGGACAGGTCTTCCCGGGCCAGTTCATGGCCATGGACCCGATGGGGGGCCAAGTGCAGCTCCCCGGCCAGCACCTCTTGGAGCCGACCTTCGGGCTGCCGGCCACCTGGATCGACGCGGCCCTGCGCGATCAGGCGCAGCTGCGCGGCTACACGGTGGTGGATGCCGCGACCGTGGTCTCCACCCACCTCACCGAGGTGATCAAGGCCCACGTGGCGGAACTCCTCAACCACGTGGAGGTGCAGAAGCTCCTCAAGGAACTGCCCAAGGAGCACGGCGACCTCCTCCGGGAGATCGTGCCGAGCCAGATCGCCACCACGGGCATCCAGCGGGTGCTGCAATACCTCCTCGCCGAGCGCGTCTCGATCCGCGACCTCGGCACCATCGTGGAGGGCATCGCGGAGGTGGCCGGGCACGTGAAGAACCCGCGCGACATCGTGGAGCACGTGCGCGCCCGGCTCGGCCGCCAGATCTGCGCCCAGTACCAGGGGCCGGGCGGGGTCCTCCCGATCATCACCCTCTCGCCGGCCTGGGAGAGCGCCTTCCTCGAATCGATCATCGGCCAGGGCGACGAGCGCCACCTCGCCATGCAGCCGTCGCGGCTGTCGGAATTCGTCACCACGGTGCGGGACCGCTTCGAGGACGCCGCCCGCCTCGGCGAGATGCCGGTGCTGGTCACCTCGGTCCAGGCGCGGCCCTTCGTGCGCTCGATCATCGAGCGTTTCCGCCGCGAGACGCCGGTGATGAGCCAGGCCGAGATCCACCCGCGGGCGCGGCTGAAGACGGTGGGATCGGTCTGAGCGCCTGGCGTCCGGATCCGTCGACCCCGGGAGGCGCCGGCCGCACGAAGCGCTCGCCTTCCCCATCGTGACGGCATATCTCGGCTCCATGGCACACGACCACGCGCACCATGACCACGGCGGCCACAGTCACGGCCATCACGGGCACAGCCATCACGGTCACGGCCATCACGGGCACGTCCACGCCCCGGCCGAGTTCGGGCGCGCCTTCGCGATCGGCATCGCCCTCAATACGGGCTTCGTGCTCATCGAGGCGCTGTTCGGGATCCTGAGCGGCTCGATGGCCCTGCTCGCCGATGCGGGGCACAACCTGTCGGACGTGCTCGGCCTCGTCGTGGCCTGGGCGGCGGCGGTGCTCGGCCGTCGGGCCCCCTCGCCGCGCTTCACCTACGGCCTGCGCGGCTCGTCCATCCTGGCGGCCCTGTTCAACGCCGTGTTCCTGCTCGTCGCGGTGGGCGCCATCACCTGGGAGGCGATCCTGCGCTTCGCGGATCCGCCCCCGGTGGCCGAGACGACGGTGATCGTCGTCGCCCTCGTCGGCATCGCCGTCAACGGCCTCACCGCGTGGCTCTTCGCCTCCGGCCGCAAGGACGACCTCAACATCCGCGGCGCCTACCTGCACATGGTGGCGGATGCGGCGGTCTCGGCGGGCGTCGTGGTGGCGGCCATCGTCATCATGCTGACGGGCTGGAACTGGCTCGACCCGCTGGTCAGCCTCGTGATCGTGGCGGTGATCGTGGCCGGCACCTGGGGGCTCCTGCGCGACAGCGTGACGATGTCCCTCGCCGCCGTGCCGCCGGGCATCGATCCCGCCGCGGTGCGCCGCTGCCTCGCCGAGCGGCCCGGCGTCGTCGAGGTCCACGACCTGCACGTCTGGTCGATGAGCACCACCGAGACGGCGCTCACCGCGCATCTCGTGATGCCGTCAGGGCATCCGGGCAACGCCTTCCTGGCCGAGTGCGGGCAGGTGCTGCGCGAACGCTTCGGCATCGCCCACGCGACCCTGCAGGTGGAACTCGCGGGCGGTCCGGCCTGCACGCTCGCGCCCGATCACGTCGTATAATACGCCTTCCGGACGATCACTTCCGGAAAGCGTGGCACCAGCCCGCGCGGCGCAGGGCTCCGCGCACGCCTGAGCGAAGCCGGTTTTCGCATGGCGAGAGCGATGGCGCAGCGATCGCCAGGCGATCAACCGGAAACCGTACGCGGATTCATCCCTTCCGCAGCCAGAGACTCGTCTCGAAGGCTCCCGGCACGAGCGGCAGCCCCGCGAGCGGGCCGGCATCGAGCCAGCCGGTGCGCGTGGCGACGTAGCGGCTCGCGAAATCGAGGGCGAAGGCGCCGCCCTGGATGAGCGCGCCCACCGCCACCTGCTCGTTGTAGCCCCGCCACGCCCATTCCAGCGGGTAGGCGTCCGGCAGGAAGACGTCGTGCAGGTGGACGAGGACGCCCGGGGCGAGGCGCGGCAGCACGTCGAGGAGCAGGCGGTCGACGTCGGTGCCCGGCATCGCCACGTGGCTCGAATCGATGAAGAGGATGTCCCCGCGCTCCAGGGCCGCCGCGCCGGCGACGTCGCCGGGGCCGAACAGGCGCGCCTCGTGGCGCAGCCGCGGCGAGGCCGGGAGCGGCGCCCGGGGCTGCGGGTCGATGCAGGTGATCGCGGTCGGCAGCCCGCCATCGGCGACGGCCTGGGCCATGAAGCGGGTCGAATGGCCCGAGCCGATCTCGATGATGCGCCGGGGCCGCTCCTGGCGCACCAGCGCGTAGGCGATGGCGGCGTCCAGGCGGGGGAACCAGTCCTGCGTGAACCGGGCCGGACGGGGACCCAGCAGGCCGGGCCCTTCCGCGGCGATCCGACCGAGATCGGCCGCCAGCGCGGCGGCCCCGTCGAGGCGGGAGCGGAAGGTCGGCAGGGCCGCCCGGAACAGCGCGTCGAGGGCCGGGTAGCCCTCCGGGCGCGCCGCGGCGGCGTGCCGGTAGGGAATGAGGAACCCGCCGGCCGGGAGACCGGCGAGGGCCGCCAGCGCGGCTTGCGCCCGGCGCAGCCGCGCCCGCACCGTCAACCGACCTTGCGGACCGGCTCGGCCGGGAGGTCCGGCTTGATGCCGGGGCCGTCGACAGGCGCGGCGGGAACGGCCGGGGGCACCTGCGCCTTGCCGCGGATCGCCGCGGCGAGACGGCCGCGCTCGAACAGCAGCACCACCACGATCGCCATGGCGAAGGGCAGGAGCAGGTAGAACAGGCGGAAGATCAGCACGGCGGCGAGCACGTCGACCTTCGGCAGGTCGGGCATGGCGGTGATGAAGACGAGTTCGAACACGCCGAGCCCGCCGGGCGCGTGCGAGGCGAGCGCGGCCGAGAACGAGGCCAGGAACACCGCCAGCACCACGAGGAAGCCCGGATTCCCGGCCTCCGGCAGGGCGAAGTAGATGATGCCGGCCGCGCCGAGCAGCTCCAGCGGCGCCGCGATGAGCTGGCGCAGCATCACGTTCGGGCGCGGATAGGCGAGCTTGAAGCTGCGGATCGTCAGCGGCTTCAGATGCAGGACCGAGCCGATGACGTAGAGCGCGACCACGCCGAGCAGGCCGGCCCCGAGGATGCGCGCCGTGGCGGGATTCGTCATCACGGCGGGCAGGATGCCGGTGAGGCGCGCCAGCAGGTCGGGCTGCAGGGTCAGCACGAGGCCGCCGAGCAGCATGGTGCCGAGGCCGAAGGTGAAGGAGCAGAGCGCCACCAGCACCGCGACCTGCGCGGCCGAGAGGCCCTTCGACGTGTAGGCCCGGTAGCGCACCAGGGCGCCCGAGAACACCGAGGCGCCGATGTTGTGCGACAGTGCGTAGGTCGTGAAGGAGCACAGGGACACGAAGAGCCAGGAGATGCCCTTCACGCCGAGATGGATCAGCGCGATCCGGTCGTACCAGGCGAGCGCGCCGTAGGCGACCAGGGTCGAGAGGGCGGCGAGCGCGTAGCGGTGGGGCGGGATCGCCTTCAGGCTCGCCTCGACATCGGCGATGGAGAGCCCCTGGAGCTGATGCCAGAGCAGGTAGATCGAGACCACGACGGCCGCGAGGCCGATGAGCGGCCAGATGAACTCACGTAACTTCTTCATGGCGATATCCGTCCGCACTCCCGATCGGCGCGTTTGATGCCCGAGCCCACCCGCGGCCGCAAGGACGCCCCGCCGGCCGGGCGCCCTCCTTTCACGCGATCATGACGCTTTCGTGCCCGCGCGGCGATCAGAGGCCGCGCTCGTCCATCCAGTCGAGCATCAGGCGGGCGACGCTCTCGGCTCCGTGATCGAGCTGCAGGAAATGAGCGATGTCCGGCACCGTATGGTGCGCGGCGCCGTGATAGAGCGCCGTGCGCCACGTCGTCGCCGGCCAGATCATCCGGTCCTGCGCCCCGCCGACCACCAGCGCCGGCAGGCCCGCGAAGGCGGCGGAGCGCATCGGCGCGGGCCAGTGCGCCTCGGCGAGCGCCAGCGGGCTCTCGGCGGACATCCGCGCCGCGTAGCGGCGGGCCCGCTCCAGCGGCAGCCCCTCCGAGAACAGCCAGTGCCGGAAGAGCGCCATCGCGGGCTCGCGGCCGGGCAGGATCGACCCGGCGAAGGCCTCCAGCCAGAAACCCGGATCGGTGAGCGCGATGCGCGCCCCCACCAGGGCGAGGCCGTCCGGCGGGATGGGGGCGAGGAGGATGAGGCCGCGCAGCGGCACCTGCCCGATCAGGCGCTGCGCCAGCAGGCCGCCCAGGGAATGGCCGACGAGGACCGGCGGCTCGCCGCAATGCCGCACGGCGGCGCGCACGTCGTCGAGGTAGTCGCCGAGGGAGGCCTCGCGCAGGTGCCGCTTGCCCTGGCTGCCGCCGTGGCCGCGCAGGCTCACCGCCGCCACCCGCCGGCCGCGCCGGGACAGATGCGGCAGGAAGATCTCCTGCCAGATCCAGGCGGCGCCGAACGCCCCGTGCACGAAGAGCAGCGGCGCGCCGCGGGGCTGGCCGAGGGGCCGGGCCTCGATCCATTCGAGGGCCGGACCGTCGGCGCGGGCGATCATCCCGGCCGTGACGGCCCCGTCCGGCCCGGGCGCGACCGGGAAGCGCTGCGCCCCGGCGCCGTCGTCCTGCGTCACCATCCCGCTCCCTCACCATCGGCCGCCTGCGGACAGCGCCGCGCCGGGCCGGGCGTCGGGCGCTGTCGCAGGGTCAAGCCGACCCGTCCCCACTCGATCCGACGCAGCTTGGGCGAGGCTTGCAAGGCAGCCGCGCCCGCGTCACGACGAGGCATGACGACACTCAACCTCGACGGTCTCACGCCCGTTCCGGACACGCACGTCGCCGCGATCGTGACATCGCTGGAGATGCGGGCCCGCCCCGCCCTGCCGGAGACGGACGGATCTCCCCTCCCCCTCGACGCCATCGGCGCCGACCTGCCGCGCTACCGGGCCCTGTTCGCGCGGATCGGAACGCCCTGGCTGTGGTTCAGCCGGCGGCGGATCGACGACGCGGCCTTGGCCGCGATCCTCGGCGATCCGGCCGTGACGGCCTGGGCCTGGCGCGAGGACGGGCAGGACCTCGGCCTGCTCGAACTCGACGAGCGGGTCCCCGGCGAGGTCGAGATCGCGTTCTTCGGGCTCGCGCCCGGGGCGATCGGGCGCGGGATCGGGCGGCGGATGATGACGGAGGCCCTGCGCCGCGCGTGGTCGCGGCCGGTGCGGCGCGTCTGGGTGCATACCTGCACCTTCGACCACCCGGGGGCGGTCACGTTCTACGAGCGGTCCGGCTTTCGCGCCTTCGCGCGGCAGATCGAGGTCGTACCGGATCCGCGTCTGGCCGGACACCTGCCGCGCGAGGCCGCGCCGCACGTGCCCGTCCTGGCCTGAAGGCCCCCGAGGTCAGGCGCGGGCGCGGGCGAGCCCGATCGCGTCCATCTCGGCCTGGTCGCGGGCCGTCTCGGCGGCGCGCTCGGCCGAGCGCTCGCGGTCGTCCAGGATCTCGACCTTCTTCAGCTCCTCGAAGGCGTCCGCGAGAGCCGCCTTGGCCTCGGCCAGCTGCACGTCGAGGTCGCTCGCCGAGCGGCGGATGTTGTCGCGGCGCTGGGCGGCGGCGCGCGCGTAGGTGGGATAGGCGAAATGAGCCGGATCGTTGATCCCGGCCCGCTGCTCCTCCTGCGCGATCTCGCGCTCAAGTTCCGCCGCCATGCGGGCGAAATCCGCGATCATCATCTCGATCTGAGCGACGCGGCGGCGCTTCTCGTCCACCTGGAAGCGTCGCAACCGGATGAGCGTGTCCCGCGATTTCATCGTGCTCCCACTCCACGCCGTCGGGCGGCGATGCCGCCCTTTACTGCCCGAGCGCCACGCGGTGCGGGCGCCGCCGCGAGGCGAGACCTCGCGTCGGACGTCGGCTGCGTGCCGGCTCAGGGCCCGCCGACGATCGCCGCCAGGCGGAGATATCCTTCGCCGAGGGAGGTTGCTTCTTCCTTACTCTGCCCCAGAAAAGCCTCCAGATCGGGCATCAGGGCCACCGCTTCGTCCACTTCCGCAGAGGAGCCTGACCGATAGGCACCCAGACGGATGAGTTCTTCCATGTCCGCGTAGGTCGACATCAGTCGCCGGGCGCGCTGGACCACGGGCAGGAAGGCCGGATCGCAGGAACGCGGCATGGTGCGGGAGACCGAACGCAGCACGTTGATGGCCGGGTAGCGCCCGCGCTCGGCGATGCGCCGCTCCATCACGATGTGACCGTCGAGGATGCCCCGCACCGCGTCCGCCACGGGCTCGTTGTGGTCGTCGCCCTCGACCAGCACCGTGAACAGGCCCGAGATCGCCCCCTCCCCCGTCCCCGGCCCGGCCCGTTCGAGCAGGCGCGGCAGCTCGCCGAACACGGTCGGCGTGTAGCCCTTGGCGGTGGGCGGCTCGCCCGCCGCGAGGCCGACGTCGCGCTGGGCCATGGCGAAGCGGGTGATCGAGTCGATCATGCACAGCACCTGGGCGCCCGCATCGCGAAAATGCTCGGCGAGCGCCAGGGTGACGTAGGCCGCGTTGCGGCGCATCAGCGCCGGCTCGTCGGAGGTCGCCACCACCACCACCGAGCGCGCGAGACCCTCGGGCCCGAGATCGTCCTGCAGGAATTCCTGCACCTCCCGCCCGCGCTCGCCGACGAGGCCGATCACCGCCACGTCCGAGGCCGCCCCCCGGGCGAGCATGGACAGGAGCACGGACTTGCCGACGCCCGACCCCGCGAAGATGCCCATGCGCTGGCCCCGGCACATGGTCAGGAAGGTGTTGATGCAGCGCACCCCGAGATCGAGAGGCGGGCCGACCCGGCGGCGGGCATGGGCCGGCGGCGGATCGGCCTGGAGCGGGTAGGCCACGGGCCCCGGCGGCAGCGGGCCGAGGCCGTCGATCGGCCGGCCGAGGGCGTCCACCACGCGCCCGAGCCAGCCGCGCGACGGCCGGATCGCCCCCGCGCTCTCCGCCCGCACCCGGGCCGGGCAGCCGCGCCGTACGCCCTGGAGCGAGCCGAACGGCATCGCGAGGGCGTGCGCCCCCGAGAAGCCGATGATCTCGCAGGGGATGGTCGTCTCCCCGCTCCCGCGCGCCTCGACCACGATGTCGAGCCGGCCGCCGAGCCGCATCGCCGCGACGGGACCCGCCACCTCGATCAGGAGGCCGCGGATCGCCACCACGCGGCCGAACACCTCCAGCCCCTCGATGCCGTCGAGCGCCGCGCGGGCCGCCGCGAAGCGCCCCGATTGTCCCGTCCCGTCGATCACCAGCGCCCCCGCGGCTCGGCCCCGAAATCGTTTCGCCGTCCCCCGCAATTTGTGCGAGCCGCCGCGGCGACGCCAGCGCGCGAACGCGCTATCACCCTGTGCAGGGCCGTTCCGCGGGGCGATCGCATCAACCTTCCGTTTACCCGTCTCCTTAACACTGCCTCGAACCGGACGAGCGGCGCCCGGCCGGCGGAAATCCGGCAGCGTGTCGCGAATGTCACATCGGCAACGAAGATCAGTGAATGGAGTCGGTTAGCCCGGCTTCCCACCAACGAAACGAGACCGCGGCAGGGCCGGAGAACGGAACGGAACGACAACGCGCAACGGGTTGGCGGATGTGATGGATCCGAAGCGCTTGCGGGACGGAATCAGGCTTTGTTAACGCTTTGGGCATAGCGTCGCGAGTCGAATGCAGACGGGCGTCCGCCACGGGCCGGTGGCGGATGGGCGGCGGGTGTTTGCCTCACCCTCATGGGCCAGGGCTTGGGGACTGAGATGCGCGTACTTCTGATCGAGGACGACAGCGCCACGGCGCAGAGCATCGAGTTGATGCTCAAGTCCGAGAACTTCAACACCTACACCACCGACCTCGGCGAGGAGGGCGTCGATCTCGGCAAGCTGTACGACTACGACATCATCCTCCTCGACCTGAACCTGCCCGACATGTCGGGTTACGAGGTGCTCCGCAGCCTGCGGGTCGCCAAGGTGAAGACGCCGATCCTGATCCTGTCCGGCATGGCCGGGATCGAGGACAAGGTGAAGGGTCTCGGCTTCGGCGCCGACGACTATCTGACCAAGCCGTTCCACAAGGACGAGCTGGTCGCGCGCATCCACGCGATCGTGCGCCGCTCGAAGGGCCACGCCCAGTCGGTGATCACCACGGGCGACCTGATCGTGAACCTCGATCAGAAGACCGTCGAGGTCTCGGGCGCCCGGGTCCACCTGACCGGCAAGGAGTACCAGATGCTGGAACTCCTCTCGCTCCGGAAAGGCACCACGCTCACCAAGGAGATGTTCCTCAACCATCTCTACGGCGGCATGGACGAGCCCGAACTGAAGATCATCGACGTCTTCATCTGCAAGCTTCGCAAGAAGCTCGCCAATGCCAGCCAGGGCAAGAACTACATCGAGACGGTGTGGGGCCGCGGCTACGTGCTGCGCGAGCCGAACGACGACGAGGACCGCATCGCGGTGTGATCCCGAACGCGGCCGGCGGCGAACCCGCCGGCGCGTCCTCTCCGAATTCACGCGCGGACCGGCCGGTCCGCGGCGACGGGTGCGCTCTCGCCCCGAGGGTGAGGCCCTGGAGGCCGTCGTCGCCCGGGCGCGCGATCCTGCGCATCCAGAGACATCCGCGAGCGAGCCGATCGCCACGGCGACGCCCCGTGCGGCGATCGTCGGCGCGGAGAAACATCCCCGGCGAGCCCCCCGCGACCGGGAAGGCCCTGCCCGCGAGGGGCCGCGGCAGCCGCACCGTGAGGCCCTCGTGGATGCCCTCGTGCGCGGCCGGGGCGGCCTGGGGCGACGCGAAGCCGCCCGCCCGGCCCCGGGCATCAAACGCCGCTACTTGCCGGGATTGCTGCCGGCATTCGGAACGAAGAGCGGCTCGCCGTTGATGGTGTAGCTCGCGATCACGCCCTGCCCCGCCGGGGAGACCAGCCAGTCGATGAAGGCTTGCCCCTCGCGCGCCTTGACGTGCGGGTGCTTGGCCGGATCGACCAGGATCACGCCGTACTGGTTGAACAGGCGCGGATCGCCCTCGACCAGCACCTTGAGATCGCCGCGGTTCTTGAAGGCGAGCCAGGTGCCGCGATCCGCGAGCAGGTAGGCATTGGTGGCCGAGGCCGCGTTGAGCGCCGGCCCCATGCCCTGGCCGATCTCCTTGTACCAGGAGCCGCGCACCGCCCCGAGATCGAGCCCGGCCTCGCGCCAGACCCGCAGCTCCGCCGCGTGCGTGCCCGAACGGTCGCCGCGCGAGACGAAGGGGGCCTTGGCGGCCGCGATCCGCCGGAAGGCCTCGGCCACGTCGCGGCCGGCCGCGCCGGCCGGGTCGTCCTTCGGGCCGACGACGACGAAGTCGTTGTACATCACGGGGAAGCGCTTCACCCCGAATCCATCCCGCACGAAGGCCTCCTCGGCGGATGGGTCGTGCACGAGGACCACGTCGGCATCTCCGCGCCGGCCCACGTCGAGGGCCTGCCCCGTGCCGAGGGCGACGACCCGCACGGCGATGCCGGTGGCCTCCGTGAAGCGCGGCAGCAGGTGGCCGAACAGGCCCGATTGCTCGGTCGAGGTGGTCGAGGCGACCGTGATGCTCGCGGCGGCCCGCGCGGGCGCCGCCGCGAGCATGGCGGCCAGGGTCAGGCAGAGCAGGCGGCGAAGGCGGTCCACGGCAATTCTCCGGCGAGATAGGCCCGGGTCTCGGGCGCGCGAGGATCGGACAGGACCTGCCGGGCCGGGCCGTGCTCGACCACGCGGCCTTGCGACAGGACGACAACGTCGCGGGCGAGCCGCGCCACCTGGCCGAGGTGATGGGAGACGAGCACCACCTTGGTACCCGCCCGCGCCATCGTGGCGACCACCCGCTCCACCGCCTCGGTGGCGGTGGGGTCGAGGTTGGCGGTCGGCTCGTCGAGGAGGAGGAGGTCGGGCGCCACCGCCCAGGCGCGCGCCAGGGCGAGGCGCTGCTGCTCGCCGCCGGAGAGCCGCGTCGCCGGATCGCGGGCGCGCGCGGCGAGCCCCACCAGGGCGAGGGCCGCGGCGGTGCGGGCCGCCCGCTCCGGCCGGGAGAGCCCGCCGACACCGAGCGCCAGCCGGATGTTGCGCTCCGCGCTCGCGCGGATCAGGCCCGGGCGCTGGAACACGAAGGCCCGCCGGGCCGCGGGAGCGCCCGAAGGCCCGATCCGGATGCGCCCGGTGCTCGGAACGAGCAGACCGTCGAGGAGGCGCAGCATGACGCTCTTGCCCGCCCCGTTCGGGCCGATCACCGCGGTGATCCCGGGCTCCTCGACGCGCAGGCTCAGGCGATCGAGGATCGCCCGCCCGCCCGCCCGGTAGGTCAGGCCGTCGAGGACGATGGGCAGCGCCGGGCTCATCCGTAGGCCCGCGCCGCGTAGGCCCGCAGCAGCGCCGCCGCCGCGTTCACCGCGAGGACGAGGCCGATCAGCACGGCACCGAGCGCGAGAGCGAGGGGCAGATCCCCCTTCTGCGTCTCGAGGGAGATCGCGGTCGTCATGGTGCGGGTCTGGCCGGCGATGTTGCCGCCCACCACCAGGACCGCGCCGACCTCCGAGATCGCGCGCCCGAAGGCCGCCAGCACCACCGTGAGGAGGGAGAAGCGCGCGTCGTAGACGAGGGCCGCCGCCCGCCGCACGGGGCCGAGGCGCAGGGAGCGGAGTTGCTCGCCGAGATGCGCCTCCGCATCGGCGAGGATCTGCCGGGACAGGGCCGCGACGAGGGGCGTGACCAGCACGGTCTGGGCCGCGATCATCGCCTCCGGGGTGAACAGCAGGCCCACGGGACCGAGCGGCCCTGAGCGCGACAGCAGGAGGTAGAGGACGAGGCCGACGATGACCGGCGGCAGGCCCATCAGGGCGTTGAGAAGGCCGACCAGGGTCTGGCGCCCGCGGAAGGCGGCAACGGCCACGAGGGCCCCGAGCGGGATGCCGAGGCAGGAACCGAACAGCACCGCCGACAGGCTCACCCGCAGGGACAGCCACGCGATCGCCATCACCTCGCGGTCGAGGCTCGCCAGCTTCGCGACGGTGTCCTGAAGGGTCTCGGCCATCGGCTCCGCGGGGCGTCGGGTCGGCTGCTGATGCAATGGGTCGGATCCGCGGCACAATAGGAAAACCGCTGCATATGCCCACCGCGGCCCTCACCCGACCCGGCCGAGGCCCCCTGCACACCCGGGCCGGCCTCGTCTAAGAAGAGGCGTGACGCGGCCCCGAACCCGAGGCGGAATTCTCGACCCCATGCAGGATCTGCCCCGAGACCACCGGGATGAGCCCGGGCTCGTCGATGCCGAAGCGCATTCCGCCGGGTTCCGGCAGGTGCGCGAGGCGCGCCGCCTGGAGCTGGTGGAGGATTACGTCGAACTCATCGCCGACCTCATCGGCGATACCGGCGAGGCGCGCCAGGTCGACATCGCCGCGCGCCTCGGGGTGGCGCAGCCGACCGTCGCCAAGATGCTCAAGCGCCTCGCCGAGGACGGCCTGGTGCAGCAGCGCCCCTATCGCGGCGTGTTCCTGACCGAGGCCGGCCGCGCGCTCGCCGCCGAATCGCGCGAGCGCCACCGCATCGTGGAGGCCTTCCTGCTCGCCCTCGGGGTCAGCCCCGACGTCGCCCGGTGCGACGCGGAGGGCATCGAGCATCATGTGAGCCGCGAGACCCTCGAGGCCTTCCAGCGCTTCACCGCCGGCCGCAAGGACGCGTGAGGGCGGCGCCGGCCGGATGCCGGATCGACCCGGGGCGGTGGCGGAGAGCGGTCGAACACGCCCTCGGCCACGACGCGGTCCGGCTCGCGCTACTTCGGCGCGCTACCTCGGCATGAGCGCCCAGTAATCGAGGTCGAGGATCACCGCCGGGTCGTAGCCGTCGCCCGCCCGGTCCGGATGGGCGCCGCAGGGCTGGTTCTTCGTCGCCACCGTGCGCAGCCGCAGGGCGCCGACGTCGCTGCGGCCCGGCAGGTCGGCGCATTCGAGCACCTCGCTCCAGGCATAGACCGTGTCGCCGGCGAACAGCGGCGCCACGTGCCGGCCGGCATTGATGCCGACGATCGAGAAGGCGTTGGCGAGCCCGTTGAAGCTGAGGGCGCGGGCGAGCGAGATGACGTGGCCGCCATAGATCAGCCGCCGCCCGAACCGCGTCTCCTTCACCGCGTGGGCGTCGAAATGCACCTTGGCGGTGTTCTGGTAGAGGCGCGTGGCGATCTGATGCTCGGCCTCCTCGACGGTCATGCCGTCGACGTGGTCGATGCGCTCGCCCGCCACGTAGTCGCCGAAGCGGTGCGGGCTGCCGGCGAGCACCGTGTCGTAGGCGGCCGGATCGAGGACCGGCAGCGCGGGCGCGAGGTCGCTCGCCTGCACGGCCTTGGCGAGTTGCGGCACCGCCTCCTCGGCGATCGCGGCCTGCGGATCGCGCTTGCGCACCAGCACCCAGCGGCAATAGGTCAGCACCGCCGCGCCGGAGGCGTCGTAGCCCGTCGAGCGGACATAGACGACGCCGGTCTGGCGGTTCGAGCTCTCCTTGAGGCCGATCACCTCGGAGACCGAGGACAGGGTCTCGCCGGGATAGACCGGCCGCAGGAAGCGGCCCTCCGCGTAGCCGAGATTGGCGAGCGCATTGAGCGAGATGTCCGGGACCGTCTTGCCGAAGGCGACGTGGAAGACGAGGAGGTCGTCGAGGGGCGCCTGGGGATAGCCGAAGGCGCGCGCGAAGGCGTCCGAGGACTGCACCGCGAAGCGCGGCCCGTACAAAGCCGTGTAGAGCGCGACGTCGCCGGTGGTGACGGTGCGCGGGGTGGCGTGGCGGATGGTCTCGCCGAGGCGGAAATCCTCGAAGAACCGGCCCGGATTGGTCTTCATCGTCGATCCTCGGAGGGTCTGGCGCGGAGCTGCCGCACAGCCAAGCCGCCGGCGCGGATCCGCGCAAGCGGCGGCGGCGCCGGTTCGCCCCGGCGCCTTGTCGCACTGCACCGCGAGCCGGCGCGATACGCCTTTCGTCCGGTCAGCCGGCGGGCAGCACGGCGGCGAGCCGGCGGGCGAGGGCCTCGCCGTCCCCCTCGACCCGGAAGGTCTTGATCCGGGCGGTGGCGCCGCCCGTGAGCTGCACCGCCCGGGCCGGGCAGCCGAGGGCCGCCCTCAGGACGTCGCGGATCGCCGCGTTGGCGGCCCCGTCCTCGGGCGCGACCCGCACCCGCACCTTGAGCACGGGGAGCCCGTCGGCCCGGGTCTCGATCCCGTCGATGGCGTCGCGCCCGCCCCGCGGGGTGGCGCGCACGCGCAGCTCCAGCCCGGCCGGAACGATGCGCCAGGGCGTTTCGCCGGCCATCGCTCAGGCCAGCGAGGCGAAGACCTCGAACATCAGGTTGCGCAGGAAGAACAGCAGCAGGACGAGGATGATGGGCGAGATGTCGATGCCCCCGAGATTGGGCAGGATGCGGCGGATCGGCCGCAGGGCCGGTTCGGTCACGCGATAGAGGAACTCGCCGATCTGGGAGACCACCGGGTTGCGCACGTTGACCACGTTGAAGGCCACCAGCCAGCTCAGGATCGCGCTGGCGATCAGGAGGTACACGTAGAGCGTGATGATGTTGTCGATGAGCCAGAGAAGCGAGCGCATGCGCGGTCCGTAGGTCCTCGTCGCCCGAAAAAGGCACGATGTGCAATTCGGGGCGGGAAAGGGAATTGACAGGCTGAAGCGGGCCGGCCTACAAGGCCCCCGCCTCGCCGGGGCTGTAGCTCAGATGGGAGAGCGCCGCAATCGCACTGCGGAGGTCAGGGGTTCGAATCCCCTCAGCTCCACCAACCTTCCCCAGTACGTTCAGGGGGTTGGCGGAGGGACGAGGCAAGACTCACGGTAAATGATTGGTTTCGCACCGTTGACCGCGGGCCGAGCGCGGGTATGACTGCCCGTTTGCGTCGCCGGTGAGCGCAGCCTCGGATGCGATCTCTGCGGCAATCGGCGCTGATCCGCGCGACGCTGCCGCGGACGGCGTCCCTTCCCTTCTTCGAATTCGCAGGTCCGCCGCCGTCCCGGGCGATCCGACGGCACGCGGCCGGCGCGCATGCCGACCGGACGGTCCGTCCGCCGATCACCGCGGCGGATCGGCCCAACAACGAGAGCGCCGCCGGCGGTTCCGCCGACGGCGCCGATGCGCGATTCCCGGGAGGCTCGCGGCTTACCGGAACAGCGAGAGGACGTTCTGGCTCGACGAGTTGGCGATGCTGAGCGCCTGGATGCCCAGCTGCTGCTGAGTTTGCAGGGCCTTCAGCTTGGTCGATTCCTCCTCGATGTCGGCGTCGACCAGCGTACCGATGGTGCGCGTGTTCGCCTTCATCAGCGCGTCGACGAAGCCGACCTGCGTGTCGATCTGCGTCTTCTTGGCGCCGAGCTTCGTGCCGGCCGTGGTCACCGCCGCGACCGCCTTGTCGACCGCGGTGATGAGGTCGTTGATGTTGGCGTTGGCGGCCGTGATGTCGATATCCGTGATGCGGGTGGCGCCGCTGTCCAGGATGCCGCCGGCGCCGGCGACCCCGGTCGTGCTGCTCGCGGTGCCGGTCGCGCTGACCGGGGTGGCGCCGAAACCGATGTCGACCGCCCCGCCGGTGATCGAGATCGACTTGTCCGCGCCGGTCTCGGTCGTCTGCAGGCTGAGGCGTCCCGACTCGTCGAGGCTGGCGGTCACCTTGCCGGCAAGGTTGGTGTTGTTGGCGATGCTCTTGTTGATCGCCGACAGCAGCTCGTCCTTCGTCACCTTCGTGAGATCCGCCGCCACGCCGGCCATGGCGGTCGCGTCGAGCGCGATCGACTCGGCGGCTCCGCCGTTGACCGTGATCGACAGCGAGGCGCTATTCGAGCCGCTCAGGTTCGCCGTGCCGCTGAAGGCCGTGCCGGCCACCAGTTTCGCGGCCGTGGCCGCCGTCACGCTCGCCGCCTTGTCGTAGAGGCGGATCGAGGACACGTCGATGTCGACCGTCGAGAAGGTGATCGCACCGGTCTTGTCGCGGCTGAAGCCGGCCACGACCTGCTGCGTGTTCTTGTACGTGGTCTGGTCGCTGGAATCGACCGAGAGCCAGTTCTGGCCGTTCGACACCGACGAGTCGGCGTAGGCCTTGATCTGGGCCAGGATCGCCTTGACCTCCTCCTGCACCTTCGTGCGGTCGACCGTGGAGGCCGTCGCGGTCTGGAGCTTGCTGCGCAGGTTCTGCAGGCTGGTGATGATGTTGTTCACGCCCGTATAGGCCGTGTCCACCGCCGAGGAGCCGAGGCCGAGCGCGTCCTTCACCGCGCCGAGCGAGGCGTTGTCGGTGCGGATCGTGGTGGCGATCGACCAGTAGGCGGCGTTGTCGGAGGCGTTGGAGACGCGCTGGCCGGTCGAGACGCGGTTGCTGGTGATGTCGAGCTGCGAGGCGATGGACTTGAGCGTCGTCAAGGCCGTCATCGCGGAGGTGTTGGTGAGCAGGCTGGTCAAGGTGGCACTCCCGGATGCGCCCCGGCGGGGCCGCTCGCAATGGCGTGGTGTCGTCCCAAGGATGGATCCCGCAGGGCGTCGTCGCGGAAAGCCGCCTCCGGCGCTCCAGTCCGCGGCGGCGCCCTGCGCGGTCGTCGTCGCAAGGGCATCTTATTCCCGCTCATGGTTAATGTTGGATTAAGGGTAACAAATGGTTTCGCAGTCATTCTGCGGTGATGCCCCACGGTGGGCGCCACCGGCTGCAATGCTGCCGACCGTATCGGGTCGCCCACCGCGAGATTAACGATCGATTAAAGCCGACATCTCGGCCGGTGTCCATTTTCGAAATGGCTGTGGACCGCTCCACGGCGCAGGAATCGACCCGATCGACGGGCCGGGCAGGCAACACACCGCGAGAGCAGCGCTCCAGAAGTCCCATCCGACCAGCTCGAAAGGCCGGTGGCCCGCCCCTGCGCGGCTCGCGCGGTCCGGGCTGATCCCTATCCCGCGAGCGCGCGGCTGATGACGATGCGCTGGACGTCGCTCGTGCCCTCGTAGATCTGGCAGACGCGCACGTCGCGGTAGATCTGCTCGACCGGATAATCGGCGAGATAGCCGTAGCCGCCGTGGATCTGGATCGCGTCGGAGCACACCGCCTCCGCCATCTCGGAGGCGAACAGCTTGGCCATGGCGGCCTCCTTCAGGCAGGGCTCTCCGGCATCGCGCAGGCGCGCGGCGTTGAGCACGAGGAGCCGTGCCGCCTCGATCCGGGTCGCCATGTCGGCGAGGCGGAAGGCCACGGCCTGGTGCCCGGTGAGCTTCCGCCCGAAGGTCTCGCGCTCGCCCGCATAGGCCAGAGCCGCCTCGAAGGCCGCCCGCGCCATGCCGACCGCCTGGGCGGCGATGCCGATCCGCCCGCCCTCCAGGTTGGCGAGCGCGATCCGCAGGCCCTCGCCCTCCTGCCCGAGCATCAGGTCGGGGGTGAGTTCCATGTCCTCGAACACGATCTGCGCCGTGTCGGAGGCGCGCTGGCCGAGCTTGTGCTCCAGCCGCGCCACCCCGTAGCCGGGCGTGCCGGTCGGCACGATGAAGGCCGAGATGCCCTTCTTGCCCGCCTCCGGGTCGGTGACCGCGAAGACGATGGCGAGGTCGGCGTTCCGGCCCGAGGTGATGAACTGCTTGGTGCCGGACAGGACCCAGGCGTTGCCGGCGCGCCGCGCCCGGGTCTTCAGGGCCGCCGCGTCCGATCCCGCCCCGGGCTCGGTGAGGCAGAAGGCGGCGAGCTGCTCCCCCTTCGCCAGCGGCACGAGGAAGCGCTGCTTCTGCGCCTCGGTGCCGAAGCGCAGGATCGGCATGCAGCCGACCGAGTTGTGCACGCTCATGATGGTCGAGACGGCCCCGTCCCCCGCCGCGATCTCCTCGATGGCGAGCGCGTAGGCGACGTGATCGACGGCGGCGCCGCCATATTCCTCCGGCACCAGCATACCGAGGAAGCCGAGCGCCCCCATCTCGGCCAGCGCCTCGCGGGGAAACCGCGCCTCCCGGTCCCAGGCGGCCGAGAACGGCTTCAGCCGCTCCTGCGCGAAGCTGCGGGCGGTGTCGCGGATCAGGCGCTGGTCGTCGGTGAGCATCGGCATCCTCCGGGCGGCGGGGCCTTCGTCGCGGGCCCCCATCGTGTTCCTTTCCTGTAGCATGAGGGCACCGCGCGGGAGACGCGGGCATCAGGGAGGACAGCCGCGATGAGTTCGACCAACCGATCCCCGCAGGCCGGAGGCGGGCCGCTCGCGGGCCTGCGCATCGTGGAATTCGCCGGCATCGGCCCCGGTCCCTTCGCGGCCATGCTGCTCGCGGATCTCGGGGCCGAGATCATCCGGATCGACCGGCCGGGGGGCGCCGATCCCTACATGCGCCACGTGCTGACCCGCAGCCGGGCGACCGTGACCGCCGACCTCAAGGATCCGGCGGATCTCGCCCGGGTGCTCGACTGCCTGGACCGCGCCGATGCGCTCATCGAGGGGTTCCGACCGGGGGTGATGGAGCGGCTCGGCCTCGGGCCCGAGGTGGTGCTCGCCCGCAATCCGCGGCTCGTCTACGGGCGCATGACCGGCTGGGGGCAGGACGGCCCCCTGGCCCGCAGCGCCGGCCACGACCTCACCTACATCGCCGTGACCGGGGCGCTCGCCGCGATCGGGCCGCGGGCGCAGCCGGTGCCGCCCCTGAACCTGCTGGGGGATTTCGGCGGCGGTGCGCTCTACCTCGTCATGGGTCTCCTCGCCGCCCTGCTCTCGGCCCGGGAGACGGGCGAGGGACAGGTCGTCGACTGCGCGATCTGCGACGGCACCGCCTCCCTGATGGCGATGACGGCCGATTTCGTCGCGCAGGGGCGCTTGGATTACGAGCGCGAGGCCAATCTCCTCGACGGCGGCAAACCCTACTACCGCACCTACCGTTGCGCGGACGGCGCCTTCGTGGCGCTGGCGCCGCTCGAACCGCACTTCTTCGCCGAGTTCCGGCGCCGGGTGGGCCTGGAGGACGACCCGGCCTTCGACGACCGCGAGGGCGAGGCCCTGCACCGCCGGCTGGAGGATCTCTTCCGCACGCGCAGCCGCGACGAATGGTGCCGGCTCCTGGAGGGCAGCGACGCCTGTCTCGCGCCGGTCCTCTCCTTGAGCGAGGCGCCGCATCACCCGCATCTCGCAGCCCGCGGGACCTATCGGGAGATCGACGGGGTGATGCAGCCCGCCCCGGCGCCGCGCTTCTCGCGCACGCCCGCGGCGGTCCGGACCGACCTGCCGCGGACGGATCTGGCGAGCGTCGCGCGGGCCTGGGGCAAGGCCCGGTGACCCTCCCCGGCCCGCGGACGGGTCGCCGCGCGGCCTTGACGATGATAGCCAAGGCGCGGCGGGCCCGCGAGGCGGCGCCCGCGGAGGATCAAGCCCGGCCATGCAGGCGTACCGCTCACTCACCCTCACCTTCTCGCGCCTCGACGCCCTGGAGGGCGCGGCGGGCATCCTCGGCTGGGACGCGCAGACCCTGATGCCGGACGGGGCCGCGGAGGGCCGGGCCGACCAGCTCGCGACCCTGCGCGGGATGATCCACGACCTCGTCACCGCCCCGGCGACGGCCGAGGATCTGGCCCGGGCCGGCGAGGAGCCCCTCGGCGAGGGCGAGCGCGCCAACCTGCGGGAGATGCGCCGCATCCACCGCCACGCCACGGCAGTCCCCCGCGACCTCGTGGAGGCGAATTCCCGCGCGGTGATGCGGGCCGAGATGATCTGGCGGGAGGCGCGCCGGACCGCCGACTTCCCGCTCCTCCTGCCCCACTTCGCCGAGGTGCTGCGGCTTCAGCGCGAGATCGCGCAGGCCAAGGGCGCGGCGCTCGGGCTCGCGCCCTACGACGCGCTCCTCGACGGCTACGATCCCGGCCTGCGCTGGTCCATGGTCGCGCCGCTCTTCGCGGAACTCCGGTCGGTCCTGCCCGGGCTGATCGAGGCCGCCCGGGCGCGGCAGGCGCGGGAGCCGGCGGTGCTGCCGCTGCCCGGCCCCTTCGCGGTCGAGCGGCAGCGGGAGGTCGGCCTCGCCCTGATGCGGGCGGCCGGGTTCGACTTCCGCCGCGGCCGGCTCGACGTCAGCCTCCATCCGTTCTGCGGCGGCGCCGCCGACGACGTGCGCATCACCACGCGCTACGACGAGGCCGACGTGACCCGGGCGCTGATGGGCGTCCTGCACGAGACCGGGCACGCCCTCTACGAGCAGGGCCGGCCGGTGGCGTGGCGGGGCCAGCCGGCGGGCCATGCCCGCGGCATGAGCCTGCACGAGAGCCAGTCGCTGATCATCGAGATGCAGGCGGGCCGCTCGCGGGACTTCGTCGACTACCTGGCTCCCCTGCTGCGGCAGAGCTTCGGCGGCGAGGGACCGGCCTGGAGCGCCGACAACCTCCACCGGCTCTACACCCGGGTGGAGCCCGGCTTCATCCGGGTCGATGCGGACGAGGTGACCTATCCGGCGCATATCCTGCTGCGCACCGAACTCGAGACCGCGATGCTCGCGGGCGACCTCGCCCCCGCCGATCTCCCCGCCGCCTTCGACGCGGGAATGAAGGACCTCCTCGGCCTCGACGTCCCCGACGACGCCCGTGGCTGCCTGCAGGACATCCACTGGCCCGGCGGCGCCTTCGGCTACTTCCCGACCTACACGCTCGGCGCGATGATCGCCGCGCAGCTCTTCGAGCGCGCGAACGCGGCCGAGCCGGAGATCCGGCCCGCCCTGGCGCGGGGCGACTTCTCGCCCCTGGTCGGCTGGCTGCGCCGGGAGGTGCATGCGCGCGCCAGCACCCTCGACACGCAGGATCTGCTCGTCGCGGCAACCGGCCGCGGGCTCTCCGGCGAGCCCTTCCTGAACCACCTGCGGCGGCGCTACCTCGACGCGTGATACGGTTTCCGGAAGATCACTTTCGGAAACCGTATCACGAGCCCGCGCGGCGCCTGAGCGAGGCCGGTTTCCGCATCGCGAAGCGATCATCCGGAAACCGTATGAGGCGCACGTGCCGGGGCGCGGCTGAGCAGGTTTCGCAAAAGTGGTCGCCGGCTTTGCGATAAGAACCGGCGACACGTCAGAAAGCGAAGCGGACGAAGCGGTGGCTTGCCAAGGCAAGTCTGCTCCGCGCGCCCCGGCCCCCTGTCGGCGGAGACAACCCTCGGATGATGACGCTCTACGGGGTCCTGCGCTCGCGCACGGCCCGCAATGCCTGGCTCGCCAACGAGCTCGGCCTCTCCCTGCGGCGGGTGCCGGTGATCCAGGCCTACCGGCTGCCGGATCCGCGGGCGGCGGACGCGCCCTTCAACACCGCCTCGCCGGCCTTCCGGGCGATCAACCCGAACGGGCGCATCCCGGCCCTGGTCGACGGCGACCTCACCCTCTGCGAATCCTTCGCCATCAACCTCTACCTCGCCAAGAAGCAGGGCGGCCCCCTCGCCCCGGCGGATCTGCGCGAGGACGGCCTGATGACCATGTGGTCGCTCTGGGCCGTGACCGAATGCGAGGCGCACGCGCTCGCGATCCTGCTCCACGGCGGCGAGGGGCGCAGCGACGCCGACAAGCGCATCGTGACGGCAGCGATCGGGAGCCTGCGCCCGGCCTTCGCAGTGCTGGAGGCGGCCCTTGCCGCCTCGGACGGCTTCCTCGTCGGGGGGCGCTTCACCGTCGCCGACATCAACGTCGCCGAAGTGCTGCGCTACGCCCAGCCGGCGGCCGGGTTCATCGCCGAGCATCCGGCCATCGCGGCCTGGCTCGACGCCTGCCAAGCCCGGCCCGCCTTCCGGGCGATGATGGCCGAGCGCAGCACCGAGCCCGCGTGACGCGCCCCCAAGGCCAGAGCATTTTCCGACGGAGTGGATCCCGGTTCGTCGCAGACCATGCGGTAGAATCAAAAACCTGGAGGGGCGCCCGATTGCACCGTGATCGGCGCCCCTCCAGGCCCCCACTCAAGCCACCTGGCGCGCCGCCCGGTCCGTCTCCTCCGCCACGGGGCCGGACAGCATCCGGTCGATCGCCTCCTTGGGCATGGGCGCGCCGAACAGGTAGCCCTGGCCGTAATCGCAGCCCTGGCCCGACAGCCACTCGACGCTGGCGACGGTCTCGATGCCCTCGGCGGTGGTGGTGAGGCCGAGGCTGGTGCCGAGCTTGATGATGGCGTCGACGAGCTTCGCCCGCTCGTCGCTCATCGTGATCGAGTCGACGTAGCTGCGGTCGATCTTCAGCTTGTCGAAGCGCAGCTCGCGCAGGTGGTAGAGGCTGGAATAGCCGGTGCCGAAATCGTCGAGGGCGATGCGCACGCCGAGATTCTGCAGCGAGGTCAGCGTCGCGCGGGTGGCCTCGAGATCCTGGACGAGGGCGGTCTCGGTGATCTCGACCTCCAGCCGGTTCGGCGGGAAGCCCGTCTCGGTCAGGATCGCCAGGATGCGCTCGGCGAGCCAGCGGTCCTGGAATTGCTGGGGAGCGATGTTGACGGCGAGCCGCAGCTCGCTCGGCCATTCCCGCGCGTCCAGGCAGGCCCGCCGGAGCAGGCGGTAGCTCAGATCGGCGATCATGCCGGTCTCCTCCGCCGCCGGGATGAACTGGTCCGGCGCGAGGAGGCCGCGGACGGGGTGGCGCCAGCGGGCCAGCACCTCGACGCCCACGAGATCCTGGTGCGGGAGCGACACGACGGGCTGGTAGAAGGGCTCGATCTGACCGGTCTCGATCGCCGTCCGCAGCTCGGCCTCCAGCTGCGCCCGCTCCTTGAGTTCGAGATCCATCGCGCTCTGGAAGAAGCGGAAGGTGCCGCGCCCCTCCTTCTTGCCCTGGTACATGGCGAGGTCGGCCGCGTGCATGATGGCGTGGGCGTCCCGATCCTCGCGCGAGATCAGGCTGATCCCGATGGTCGCCCCGACCTTCAGCTCGACCTGCGCCCACTCCACCGGACGGGCGATGCTGGCGATGATCTGCTCGGCGAGGCGGGCCAGCACCTCGCTGCCGACCTCGGTGCGCACGAGCAGGGCGAATTCGTCCCCGCCGAGACGGGCGGCCAGCCCGTGGCCCGGGGCGAGGCTGCGCAGCCGGTCGGCAATCGCGCACAGCACGGCGTCGCCGGCGGCATGGCCGTAGAGATCGTTGACCGGCTTGAAACGGTCGATGTCGATGAGGAGGACGGCGCCGGCCACCGGTCCCGTATCCCCGCGCAGCAGCTTGTCGACGGCTTCCAGCAACAGGCGGCGGTTGGGCAGGCCGGTGAGCGCGTCGTGGCGCGCCACCGATTCGGCATGGGCGGCGGCGAGATCCCGCTCCCGCATCACGCGGCGCAGCTTCAGCGACTTGCGAACGGTGACGCCGACCATGGTCAGGCCCATCAGCACGGCGAAATTGAACAGGTCGGACAGCCCGTTCTCAAGGATGAACCGGTTGAAGGCGGCGAAGACGCCGAACTTGGCGCCGATCAGACTCCAGAATCCCGCGATGACGAGGAGGCACAACGCCTCATAGAACTCACCCTCACCCCAAGTAGCACGCGATTTCGCGGGCATGACTGCTCCCTCCGGCCGGAAGCATCGTTGCCGTGCGCCGCTTAACAATCATCCCGAAACGGCCCTGTCCGGCGCTGGCGGTCGTTCTCTGGTTAACTAACCGCGATGACGACCGAGAGATTTGCGCGTGATCCGATCGCGGCCCGCGGAGGCGGCGGTGATGGATCGCGGCGAGCCGCCCCTCGCCCCCCGCCGACCCGGCGGCGCGTTCATGCAGGGGATCGGGTGCCCCTGACGAAGCCCCGGTTCAGACCGGGTGCCACCACGTCCCGCGCAGCACCACACCCTCCGCGGTGATGCGGCGGTCGCCGGTCATGTGCTCGCCGCGCACGTCGACGTAGTCGAAGGCGCCTTCCCGCACCGCCAGCACGGTGGCGTCGCCGAGCGCCCCGACCTTCAGCGTGCCGTATTCCATGCGCTTGAGCGCCACCGCCGCGTTGACCGTGGAGGCGGCGATCACCTCGGTCAGGCTCATGCCGAGGCAGAGCATCTTCGACATGGTCGTGACCTGATCGAAGGCCGGCCCGTCGATGCAGAGGGCGTGCACGTCGGAGGAGATCGTATCGGGCAGGAAGCCGTTCGCCAGCATCGCACGCGCGGTCTTGAAGGCGAAGGAGCCCTTGCCGTGACCGATGTCGAAGATGATCCCGCGCTCGCGCGCCGCGCGCACCGCGGGCTTCACCGCGCCCTGCGCCGTGACGGGGGAGTTCGGGAAGGGCCGGAAGGCGTGGGTGAGCACGTCGCCGGGGCGCAGCATGGCGAGCACCTCCTCGTAGCTCGGCGGCGGCTCGTCGATATGCGCCATCAGCGGCAGGCCGGTCTCCTCCGCGACCTGGAGGGCGATGTTCAGCGGCGCCGTGCCCTGGGTGCCCGAGGCATGGGCACCGACCCGGACCTTGATGCCGATGATCACGTCGCGGTTGGCCTCGGCCACCGCGACCGCCTCCCGCGGCGCCATCAGCCGCATGTCCTGGCTCTCGCCGACCATGACGGTGTGGGAGAAGCCGTAGATGCCCGCGAAGGAGACGTGCAGATAGGCGAGGATGCGCGCCTGCGAGCGCTCGATGACGTGCTTGCGGAAGCCCGCGAAATTGCCCGGGCCGGCGCTGCCCGTGTCCACCGAGGTGGTCACCCCCGACAGGCGGCAGAACTCGTCCGCGTCGATGCCGAGCGACGTGCCGCCCCAGTAGACATGGGTGTGCAGGTCGATGAGGCCGGGCGTGACGATCGCCCCGTTCATCGCACGGACCTGCGTCCCCTCGCCCACCGGAAGATCCCGGCCGAAGCCGGAGACGCGGCCCCCGGCGAAGGCGACGTCGCAGATCCCGTCGTGGTTCTGGGACGGGTCGATGACGCGCGCCCCCTTCAAGATCAGTTCGTGCTGCACGGAAACAACCTCGGAATGGGTCGCAGGGATCGATCGGTCGGGCCACGGGCCCGGCGCGCTGGTGGTCAGGGCTCGGCGATGGTGAGGGGCGGACGACGGGCCTCGATCGCCTCCGCCGCGGCGAGGCAGACATCCTCCCGGAAGCGGCCGGCCACGAGGTGGATGCCCGTCGGCGTCCCATCGGCCAGCAATCCCGTGCAGAGCGTCAGGCCCGGCAGCCCCGTGACCGGCAGGCCGATCATCGGCATCTGGGCGGTCCAGACGCGCCGGTAATCGGCCGGGCTGCGCAGGTCCAGATCGTCCTCGAAGGGCAGTTCGGCGCTCGGCGGCAGCAGGACCAGCGGGTAGCGGTCCGTGAAGGCGAGCCATTCCCGGGCGATGCCGATCCGGCGGACCAGCGCCTGCGAGAATTCCGGCAGGCCGATCGAGGCGGCGAAGTCCTTCTGGCCCGCCAGCGCCGCGATCGCACCGGGATCGCCCTCGCGCTCGGCGGCGGCGGCCTGGCCGGCATAGTCGTCGCCCATCCACAGCGTCACCTGAACGGCGGCGGCATCGGCGATCGGCGGCAGCGCCTCGACCTCGTCGACCATCCAGCCGGCGTCCCGCAGCGTCGCGGCCGCGTCGAGAAGCGCGTCCTGAAGCGCGGGCGCGGTGTCCATGCCGTCCGGGCGCAGGCACAGGGCGGCCCGCAGGGGCACCGGCGGGCCCTGGAGCGGGGCGGGCACCCACCAGGGATCGCGGCTGTCGGGGCGGGCCATCGCCGCGAGGGCGAGGCGCAGGTCGCCGACCGTGCGGGCGAGCGGGCCGGAGACCGCCATGAGCTGGGCGCCGATCGCACGGTCGCGCCCGCTCGCGTTGTAGGCCGCGACGCGCCCGAAGCTCGGACGCAGGCCGTGGACGCCGCAGGCATAGGCCGGGTAGCGGATCGAGCCGGCGATGTCGGTGCCGTGCGCGACGGCGCCGATGCCCGCCGCCACGGACGCGGCCGCACCGCCGGAGGAACCGCCGGGCGTCAGGCCCCTGCGCCGCGGGTTGTGGGTCGCCCCGTGCAGGCGGTTGCTGGTGAACCAGCGGTAGCTGAAGGCCGGCGTGTTGGTCCGCCCGAGCAGGACCGCTCCCGCCGCGAGGAAGCTGTCGACCACCGGGCTGTTCGTCTTCGCCACCAGATCGTGCTGCAGCGTCAGGCCGTTGGTGGTGGGGTAGCCGCGCTGGTCGATGTTGACCTTGATGGTGACGGGCACGCCGGCGAGCGGCCCGGCCGGCTCGCCCGCGGCGATCGCCGCATCCACGGCGGCGGCAGCTTCGAGCACCGCATCCGGGCGGCATTCCACGACGGCGTTGATCGCCGGGTTGACGGCCTCCAGCCGCCGCAGGGCCGACCGGGCGACGTCGGTCGCCGCGACCTGCCGCGCGGCGACCATCGCGGCGATCCGCGTCGCCGGCAGACGCCACAGGTCGCCCGTCGCGGGGGCATCGTCAGAGTGAGGGGCGGTCATCGCACGTCCTTGTTCAGGCATGAGACCGGCTTTGCCGGTTGCGGAAGGCTCACCGTACCCGGATTCGGGCGGAGCGCGATCACGGCGCGGGCCGGCCCGTCGATCGCGCCGGGCCACGCTCACGCGGCCCGCGCGGGCGCGGCCTCGTTGAGGTGGCAGGCGGCGAGATGGCCGTTGCCGACGGAATCGAGCGTGGGCTCCTCCACCCGGCAGCGGTCGAAGGCGTGCGGGCAGCGGGTGTGGAAGCGGCAGCCCGGCGGCGGGGCGATCGGGCTCGGCACGTCCCCCTTGAGCACGATGCGCTCGCGCCCGGCCCCCGGCTCGGGAACCGGCACGGCGGAGAGCAGCGCCCGCGTGTAGGGGTGCCGGGGCGCGAGGAAGATGTCCCGGCGCGGGCCGATCTCCACGATCTTGCCGAGATACATCACCGCCACACGGTGGGTCATGTGCTCGACGATGGCGAGGTCGTGGGAGATGAACAGCAGGGCGAGGTCGAGTTCCTTCTGCAGGTCCTGCAGCAGGTTGACGATCTGCGCCTTGACCGAGACGTCGAGCGCCGAGACGGCCTCGTCGCAGATGATCAGGTCCGGCTCGGCGGCGAGCGCCCGGGCGATGCCGATGCGCTGGCGCTGGCCGCCGGAGAATTCGTGCGGGTAGCGCCCGAGCGCGTCCCGCGGCAGGCCGACCCGCTCCATCAGGGCGCCGAGGCGCGCGTCGAGGTCGGCGCTCCCCTTCGCCAGCCCGAAATTGCGGATCGGCTCGGCCAGGATGCTGCGCACCGACATGCGCGGGTTGAGCGACGAGAACGGGTCCTGGAACACCATCTGGATGTGGCGGCGCAGGGGCCGCAGGGTGCCGGCCGAGAGGTCGTCGATGCGCCGCCCGGCGAGCACCACCTGCCCGGAGGTCGGGGGGAACAGCCGCATCAGGCTGCGGGCCACCGTGGACTTGCCGCAGCCGGACTCGCCGACGAGGGAGAGGGTCTCGCCCCGCGCCACCGTGAAGGAGACGCCGTCGACGGCCCGCAGCGTGCGCGCCCTCCGTCCGAACAGGCCGCTGCCGAGGGTGAAGTGCTTCCTGAGGTCGTTGACTTCGAGCAGGGTCTCGGGCGCGGCGCCGCGCGGAGACAGAGGGGTGACGCTCACGCGGCAAGGGCGTCCTTCGGCGCGTAGTGGCAGGCGGCGAGGTGCCCGGGCGCCTTCGGCTCCAGGGCCGGGGCGTAGGCGCGGCACAGATCGGTGACGTCCGGGCAGCGCCCGGCGAAGACGCAGCCCTCGATCCGCGTCTTGAGGCTCGGCACCATGCCGGGGATCTCGGCGAGGCGCGCGGGCGCGCCCGGCTGCTCGGCGGCGCCGAGCCGCGGCACCGCGCCCATCAGCCCGCGCGTGTAGGGATGGCGCGGGGTGCGGAAGAGATCGCGCACCGGCGCCTCCTCGACCTTGCGCCCGGCATACATCACGACCACCCGGTCGGCGACCTCGGCCACCACCCCGAGATCGTGGGTGATCAGCATGATCGCCGCGCCGACGCGCCGCTTGAGGTCGCGCATCAGGTCGAGGATCTGGGCCTGGATGGTGACGTCGAGCGCCGTGGTCGGCTCGTCGGCGATGAGGAGCTTCGGCGAGCAGGCGAGCGCGATGGCGATCATCACCCGCTGGCGCATGCCCCCCGAGAGCTGGTGGGGGTATTCCCGCACCCGCCGGCGCGGCTCGGGGATGCCGACCAGCGTCAGCATCTCCACGGCGCGCTCCTCCGCCGCCCGGCGGCTCAGGCCCTGATGCAGGCGCAGGGTCTCGCCGATCTGCCGCCCCACCGTGAGCACGGGGTTCAGCGAGGTCATCGGCTCCTGGAAGATCACGCTGATCTCGTTGCCGCGGATCCGGCGCATGGCGCTCATCGGCAGGGTGAGGAGATCGCGCCCCTCGAAGCGGATGGCCCCCGCGAGCTTGGCCGGCGGCTCGGGCAGGAGCCGCAGGATCGACATGGAGGTCACGGACTTGCCGCAGCCCGACTCGCCCACGATGGCGAGGGTCTCCCCCGCGCCGATGGCGAAGGACACCCCGTCCACCGCGCGGTTCACGCCGTCGGGGGTGCGGAAATGGACCTGGAGATTCTCGATGGAGAGCAGCGACACCGGCGCACGCGTCCTTATCTCAGGCGTCTTTGGCCATGCGGGGATCCAGCGCGTCGCGCAGCCCGTCGCCGACGAGGTTCACGGCGAGCACGGTGAGCGAGAGGAAGATCGCCGGGAACAGGATGATGTAGAACTTCACCTGCCAGAGGGCTCGGCCCTCGGCCATGATGTTGCCCCAGGAGGGCGTGGCCGGCGGCACGCCCGCGCCGATGAAGGAGAGGATCGACTCGGCGATCATCGCGGAGGCGCAGATATAGGTCGCCTGCACGGTCATCGGCGCCAGCGTGTTGGGCAGGATGTGGCGCCAGATGATCAGCGGCGTGCGGGTGCCGGTGGTCACCGCCGCCTCGACATAGGGCTGCTCGCGCAGGGACAGCACCACGCCGCGCACGAGGCGCGCCACGCGCGGGATCTCCGCGATGGTGATGGCGATGATGACGTTCTCGATCGAGCCGCGGGTGAGCGCCATCAGCGCGATGGCGAGCAGGATCGGCGGGATCGACATCATGCCGTCGACGACGCGCATGATGATCCCGTCCGCCCAGCGCACCATCCCGGAGACGAGGCCGACCGTGAGGCCCGCGACGGAGGCGAGGAACGCCACCGCGAAGCCGACCACCAGCGACACGCGCGCCCCGTAGACCACGCGGGAATAGACGTCGCGCCCGAGCATGTCGGTGCCGAACCAGTACTGCGCCGAGGGCGCCCGGGTGCGCCGCGCCGGGGAGAGCGCGGTGGGATCGACGGTCCCGAGATAGGGCGCGAGCAGCGCCATCAGGATCACGACGGCGAGGATGCCCCCGCCCACCACGATGGTGGGATGGCGGCGCACGAAGCGCCGCACGGGCCCGCGCGCCTTGCGCGGGGGATAGAGGTCGGGCAGCGGCTGCGCGACCGCGAGGCCGGCGGGAGGCCCCGCATGGGGGGTGGCGGAGGCGCTCAATAGCGGATCCTCGGATCGAGCACGGTGTAGGCGAGGTCGATGGCGAGGTTCACCAGCACGTAGGTGAAGCTGAACAGCAGCACGACGCCCTGGATGACGGGATAGTCGCGCCGCAGGATCGCATCGACGGTGAGGCGGCCGAGGCCGGGAATGGCGAAGACGGTCTCGGTGACGACGGCGCCGCCGATGAGGAGCGCGATGCCGATGCCGATGACCGTGACGATCGGCACGGCGGCGTTCTTGAGGGCGTGGACGAACAGCAGCGGTCCCTGGGCGAGGCCCTTGGCCCGCGCGGTGCGCACGTAATCCTGCTGGAGCACGTCGAGCATGGTCGCCCGCGTCACCCGGGCGATGAGCGCGATGTAGACGAGCCCGAGCGTCACCGAGGGCAGGATCAGGTTGGCGAACCAGGGCAGAAGCCCCTGCTGGATCGGCGTGTAGCCCTGCGCCGGGAGCCAGCCGAGTTCGAGCGCGAAGACGTAGGCGAGCCCGTAGCCCACCACGAAGACCGGCACCGAGAAGCCGAGCACCGCGCCGCCCATCACGAGGCGGTCGATCAGGCTGCCCGCCTTCCAGGCCGCCATCACGCCGAGGGGCACCGCGACCGACACCGCGAACACCAGCGTGACGAGCATCAGCGACACGGTCGGCTGGACGCGCTGCGCGATCATGGTGGTGACCGGCAGGTTGGTGAAGATCGAGGTGCCGAGATCCCCCTGCAGGATGTGCCACGCCCACTCGCCGAAGCGCACCAGGAACGGCCGGTCGAGCCCGAGGGAGGCCCGGATGCGCTCGATATCCGCCGGCGACGCTTGGTCGCCGGCGATGATCGCGGCGGGATCGCCCGGCGCGAAGTAGAGCAGGCTGAACACGAACAGCCCGACGATCGCCATCACCGGAATGATGGCGAGGATGCGCTTGACGACGAAGCCGAGCACGAAGCGATCTCTCTCAGGCCTTCGACACCCCCCAGGTGAAGGGCAGCGGTCCCTTGATGACACCGGACACGGACTTGCGCCACGCCTGGTAGCTCAGGAAGAAGCCGGTCGGCGCGTAGAGGCCGCCCGCGATGGCCGCGGCGTTCACCTTGTCGATGGCCGCCTTCTCCTTGGGCAGATCGGGGGCATCGAACCACTCGGTGATGGCGGTCTCGACCTCCGGCAGGTTCGGCCAGCCGAACCACGCCTTGTCGCCGTTCGCCCGGATGGCGTTGTACACGGCAGGATTGATGCAATCCGCGCCAGCGTGCCAAGTGTGGAACATGTTCCAGCCGCCCTGGGCCGGCGGAGCCTTCGAGGCGCGCCGGGTGCCGACCGTGCCCCAGTCGGTGGCGACGAAATCCACCTTCATGCCCATCTGCTTGAGCAGGTCGGCGGTGACGTCCCCGAGGTTCTTGGTGATGGACTGGTCCTGCGCGACCACGCAGACCACGGGCTCGCCCTTGTAGCCGGCCTCCGCGAGGAGCTTCTTGGCGGCGGCGATGTCGCCCTTGCCCATGGTCGCGCCACCCGCCTCGCTGTAGAGCGGGGTGCCCGGAGTGAAGAAGCCCGGCAGCGGCTTCCACAGCTTGTCGTCGTCGCCGATCAGCGCCCGCATGTAATCCTCCTGGTTCATCCCCACGAGGACGGCTTGGCGGATCTTCGGGTTGTCGAAGGGCGGGTAGAGGTGGTTCATCCGGAACGAGCCGACATTGCCGAGGGTGTCGGCGATGTCGACGTTGATGTTCGCGTTCTTGCGCAGCAGCGGCACCAGATCGGGGATCGGGCTCTCCCACCAATCGACCTCGCCGTTCTGGAGGGCGGCGGAGGCGGTGGCGGGATCGGGCATGATCACCCACTCGACGCGGTCGAGCAGCATCCGCTTGCCGCCCGCGAGCCAGGACGAGGGCTCGTCGCGCGGCTTGTAGTCCTTGAACGTCTCGAACACCGCGCGGGCGCCGGGCACCCACTCGTTGCGCGCGAACTTCATCGGCCCGGAGCCGACATACTCGGTGATCTGCGTGAAGGGATCGGTCTTGGCGATCCGCTCGGGCATGATGAAGGCGCAGGGCGCGTTGTTCTTGGCGAGCGCCAGCAGGAGCTTGGGGAAGGGCCGCTTGAGACGCCAGCGGAAGCTGCGGTCGTCGACCGGGGCGAGTTCCTCCTGCACGGCGCGGATCATCAGGCCCATCGGATCGCGGGCCATCCAGCGGGTGAGGCTCGCCACCACGTCCTTGGGCAGGACGGGCTCGCCGTCGTGGAATCTCAGGCCGGGCCGGAGCTTGAAGGTCCAGGTGAGGCCATCGCTCGACACCTCCTCCGATTCGACCATCTGGCGCTGCGGCTTCAGGTGCTCGTCGACGCCGTAGAGCATGTCCCAGACCAGGGCGGCGGCGTTGCGCACCACGTACTGCGTTCCCCAGATGGGGTCGAAGTTCGCGAGGTTCGCCTGCGGCACGAACCGCAGAACCTTGGCGGGCTGCGCGATCGCCGGGCTGGCGAGATGGGGCGCCGTCACGCCGGCGACGCCCAGTGCGGCCGAACCCTTCAGAAACGTCCTGCGATCCATCACGATTGTCCTGCCTGCAATGCGCCAGACTGCGATTCCCGGGCAGGACCTTCCCTAGGGGACAGCCTGCCCGACCGCGCCATCCTACACCCCGGCGGCAGCCCGGCCCACTTCCGCGGCGGTCCGCGCCGGGGAGTGGGAGCGGTCGGCGCGCTCCAGCAAGGTTCGCGCCAGGGCTCGCCTCCCGGGGCGACGATCCTGCGCCGGCGCCTTGCCACGCGCCGCGGGCGCCGATGCCGCGATGTCGGACCGGCCTGCCCGGCCTCGCCCGGCGGGAACCGGGCTTGCAGCGTGACGGGGGATGTTACGGAGCAGCGGTCGCATCGGACGCACGGTCTCGATGGAGGCGGATCGTTCGCAGGATGCGTGGCGCGCTTCGCCTCGGGCCGACCGCACCAATGCGACGGCGAGCGATGCCACAGGAGCAGGATGCGGCGAATTCCGACCGCTGCTCATGCTCTTCGGATTTTATCGCTGAGGGCCCGAGATGTCTGATGGCTGGGGGACGTGGATTCGAACCACGACTAACGGAGTCAGAGTCCGCTGTTCTACCGTTAAACTATCCCCCAACGAGACGTCCACCGACCCCTATACCGCCCGCCTCTTCGGCGGCCGATCGGGTGAAGCGGGGCATCGCCTCGGGTGCGGTGCTGATAGGATGGTTCGCGGAGCGGGTCAAGGCTTTCTTTGCCCCGCTCCGCGAGAGGTCGCGCCCTCAGCGCAGGGCGCCGCAGAAGCGCTGAATGCGCGTGCACGCCTCCTCCAGCGCCGCGTTCGACGTGGCGTAGGAGATGCGCAGGTTGGGGCCGAGGCCGAAGGCCGAGCCGTGCACCGCCGCCACGCCCTCGGCCTCGAGGAGAGCCGTCACGAAGTCCTCGTCGGTCTCGATCACCTTGCCGTCCGGCGTCCGGCGGCCGATCAGGTCGGCGCAGGACGGGTAGACGTAGAAGGCGCCCTCGGGCGTCGGGCAGCGCAGGCCGTTGGTCTGGTTCAGCATCGAGACCACCAGGTCGCGCCGGGTCTGGAAGGCCGCCCGGAACTCCGCGAGGTGATCCTGCGGGCCGTCGAGGGCCGCCACCGCCGCCCATTGCGCGATCGAGGAGGCGCCGGAGGTCTGCTGCCCCTGGACGAAGTCCATCGCCTTGATGAGCTGCTCAGGGCCCGCCGCGTAGCCGATGCGCCAGCCGGTCATGGCGTAGGACTTCGAGACGCCGTTCATGGTCAGCGTGCGCTCGTAGAGGCTGGGCTCCACCTGCGCGGGCGTGACGAAGCTGAAGTCGCCGTAGACGAGGTGCTCGTACATGTCGTCGGTGAGCACCCAGACGTGCGGGTGGCGCAGCAGCACATCGGTGATCTTCTTCATCTCGGCGTGGCTGTAGGCCGCACCGGACGGGTTGGAGGGCGAGTTCAGGATCAGCCACTTGGTCTTCGGGGTGATCGCGCGCTCCAGATCCTCGGGCTGGAGCTTGAAGTCGTTCGCCATCGTGGTGTCGGCGAAGACCGGCGTGCCGCCGCACAGCACCACCATCTCCGGGTAGGACACCCAGTAGGGCCGCGGGATCACCACCTCGTCGCCCGGGTTCAGCGTCGCCATCAGCGCGTTGAAGATGACGTGCTTGCCGCCCGTGCCGACGATGGTCTGCGACGGCTTGTAGTCCAGGCCGTTCTCGCGCTTGAACTTGCGGGCGATCGCCTCGCGCAGCGGGACGATGCCGGAGACCGGCGGATACTTCGTCTCGCCGCGCCGGATCGCGTCGATCGCGGCCTGCTTGATGTGCTCGGGCGTGTCGAAATCCGGCTCGCCGACCGAGAGGCTGATGACGTCCCGCCCCTGCGCTTTCAGATCGCGCGCCTTCTGGGTCATCACGATCGTCGCGGACGGCTTCACGCGCGAGAGGGCGTCAGCCAGAAAGCCCATGGGACCACTCCACTTCCAACAGAAATCCTGCAACAGCCGCAGACCGTCCGGGCACCGCCCGCCGGTCCGGTCGAGCGGGCGGGACCCTAGTCGGGGCGCATCGCCGGAGCAAGGCAGCCGCAGCCTGTCCGTCGAAAACCTGCGAAAACCTGGCGCGCCGGATCTTCCTCAAAGTCAGGGCACGCCGGAAGACCCGAGCCCATCGTCATCGGCAAGCAGGCCGGAGACACGGTGCATCGCAGCAGACCGGGCCGACTGCCCGCAATTTCGACCCATTCACCGACCACACGCCGCGTGCCAAGCGGGGGCGGAGCAGCCTCGCGCGATGTGAGATTACGTTCATCAATCGGTCCGATACAATGGATATCGGCACCGGTGCGTCCGGAGCCGGGCGGGGATTGCAGGGGACGATTTTATGGTCGCACAGGTCGCGGCATCGGCAGCGGATGCCTCTCCCGGGGAGCCGCGTGCGGCACAGGCGTCGCAACCCACGGTCGTGACGGATTCCGGCCTCGCCGCCCTCGCCCTGGTGGCCTCGTTCCATCAGGTTCCCTGCGAGCCCGCGCAGGTGCGCCACGAACTCGGCCTCGGCGTGCAGGCCGCGAAGGCGGTGGACATCGTGCGCGGCGCCCGCCAGCTCAAGCTGAAGGCGCGCCTGCTCGAGAAGCAGAAGCCCGAGCGGCTGGAGACGATCCCGCTGCCGGCGATCCTGGAGCTGGAGGGCGGCCGCTTCGTGCTGTTCGGCCGGCGCCTGGAGGACGGCAAGTACCGGATCATCGACGCCGCCGCCCGCACCGCCGAGCACATCCCGGCCGAGGAGGTCGCCGCCCGCTGGACCGGCGCCGTCATCCTGATCGCGCGGCGCGCCAGCCTGCAGAAGGTCATCCAGCATTTCGGCCTGAGCTGGTTCGTTCCCTCGATCTGGCGCTACCGCAACCCGCTCATCACCGTCCTCGTCGCCTCGTTCTTCATCCAGATCTGCGCGCTCATCACGCCGATCTTCTTCCAGATCACGATCGACAAGGTGCTGACGCACCGGGGCTACTCCACCCTGACGCTGGTCGCGGTGGGCCTCGTGGTGCTCGGCCTGTTCCACGTGGTGCTGCAATACCTGCGCAGCTACATCCTCACGCACACGACGAGCCGGATCGACGTGGAACTCGGGGCGCGGCTGTTCGAGCACCTGATGCGCCTGCCGCTCGCCTATTTCGAGACGCGGCCCGCCGGCCAGACCGTGGCGCGGGTGCGCGAACTCGAGACGATCCGCAACTTCCTCACCGGGCAGGCGCTGACCTCGGCGATCGACATCCCGTTCACCCTGCTCTTCCTCGTCATCCTGTACTTCTACTCGCCGCTGCTGGCGCTGATCGTGACGCTGTCGATCCCCTGCTACGTGCTGGTGGCGGTGCTGCTGCGGCCGATCCTGCGCGAGCAGACGCTGGAGCGCTTCAACCGCTCGGCCCTGTCGAACCAATTCCTGATCGAGTCCGTGGTCGGCATCCACACCATCAAGGCGCTCGCCGTCGAGCCGACCCTGCGCGTGCAGTGGGAGGAGCGGCTCGCCGCCTACGTCAAGACCTCGTTCGTGGCGGGCCTCATCGCCAGCATCGGCCAGAACGCCATCCAGTACATCAACAAGGTGACCACCGCGCTGGTGCTGTTCTTCGGCGCCTACGCGGTCATGAACGGCGACCTCACGGTCGGCAGCCTGATCGCCTTCAACATGATCATGGGGCAGGTGACGGCGCCGATCCTGCGGCTGTCGCAGCTCTGGCAGGACTTCCAGCAGGTCAAGGTATCGATCGAGCGCCTCGGCGACGTGCTGAACTGCCCGCCGGAGACGCGCGCGATGGGCCAGGCCCACCTGCCGCCGGCCAAGGGCCAGATCGCCGTGCGCAACGTGGTGTTCCGCTACCAGCCCGGCACGCCCGAGGTGCTCAAGGACGTCTCGATCGACATCCCGGCCGGCCAGGTGCTCGGCATCGTCGGCCCCTCGGGCTCGGGCAAGTCGACCTTCACCAAGCTCCTGCAACGGCTCTACGTGCCCGAGAAGGGTCAGGTGCTGATCGACGGCATCGACATCGCGCAGGTCGATCCCGCGTGGCTGCGCCGCCAGATCGGCGTCGTGCTCCAAGAGAACCTGCTCTTCAACAAGACGGTGTTCGAGAACATCGCGCTCGCCAATCCCGGCCTGTCGCGGGCGCAGGTGATCCAGGTGGCGCGGCTCGCGGGCGCCGACGAGTTCATCAACCGCCTGCCGCTCGGCTACGACACGCCCATCGAGGAGCGCGGCGCGAACCTCTCGGGCGGCCAGCGCCAGCGCCTCGCCATCGCGCGGGCACTCGCCACCAACCCGCGGATCCTGATCCTCGACGAGGCCACCTCGGCCCTCGACTACGAGAGCGAGCGCATCATCCAGGAGAACATGAAGCACATCGTGCGCGGCCGCACGGTGGTGATCATCGCCCACCGCCTCGCCGCCGTGCGGGGCTGCGACCGCATCATCGCGCTGCAGGACGGGCGCATCGTCGAGGACGGCACCCACCGCGAACTCGTCGACCGCCCGACCTCGCTCTACGGGCGTTTGTGGCGCATGCAGTCCGACCATGGATCCGAGCAGGGAGCCGCCGCGTGAGCGCGAAGCCCGAGACCCTTCCCGAAGCCTCCGGCCCGGCACCCACCCCGGTCGCGAAGCCGGCGGCCGGCACACCCGCCGACGCATCGGCCAACGCATCAGCCAAGACGCCTGCGCTCGCGCCCGCCCGCTCCCTCTCCCCGCGGCGCCTCACCGAGCGCGTGCGGGCGATGGCGGTCACGCGCGAGAACCAGGAATTCCTGCCGGCGCATCTCGAGATCCTCGACACGCCGCCCTCGCCGAAGATCACGGTGTTCACCTGGACCATCTGCCTGATGTTCGCGGTGGCGCTGGCCTGGAGCTTCCTCGCCAAGCTCGACATCCACGCGGTGGCGGGCGGGCGCATCCAGCCGAGCGGGCGCTCGAAGGTCGTGCAGCCCTTCGAGACCGGCAAGGTGCAGGCGGTCTTCGCGGAGAACGGCTCCCGGGTGAAGGAGGGCGACGTCCTCATCGAGATGGACCCGACCGAGGCCGAGGCCGATCTCGCGGCGCGGCGCGGCGACCTCGCGGCCCTCGACGCCCAGATCATCCGGCGGCACGCCACCATCCAGGCGATCGAGAGCAACAATCCGAAGGTCGCCACGACCTTCCCCGACAGCATTCCGGCCGCCGTCCAGGCGCGCGAGCTGGCGGCGATGCTGGCCGAGATCGGCCAGTACGTGACCACCCGGGACGCCCTCCTCGCCCAGATCGCCGAGAAGGAGGCGACGCAGAAGCGCTACGGGGCCAGCATCGCGGCCCGCGAGCGGTTGCAGGCCGTGCTCAAGGAGCGCGCCGACATGCGCGAGACCCTGGTTGCCAAGGCGGCCGGCACCCGCGCGGCGGTGATCGACGCGGTGCAGCAGGTCGAGCAGGTCGCCGCCGATCTCGCCTACGACCGTGGCCAGCTCGTCGAGGCGCAGGCCGGCGCCCTGTCGCTGCAGCGCCGGGTCGAGCAGACCGCCAGCGAGACGGTCGCCAAGCAGCAGCAACTGCTCACCGAGGCCGCCCAGAAGCGGGACGCCCTGAAGCAGGACGTGATCAAGGCGGCCCTCAAGCGCGACCGCGCGCGGCTCACCGCGCCGATCTCCGGGACGGTGCAGCAGCTCGCCGTGACCACGCTGGGCCAGGTGGTGACGGCCGGCCAGCCGCTCCTCGTGGTGGTGCCCACCGAGGGACCGATCGAGGTCGAGGCGCTCGTCCAGAACAAGGACATCGGCTTCATCGTCCCGGGCCAGGAGGCGGTGGTGAAGATCGACGCCTTCCCGTTCACCCGCTACGGGTCGATCGAGGGCAAGGTGCTGCGGGTCTCCCGCGACGCGGTGGACGACAAGGACGCGAATGGCGGGTCCGACCCCCTGGCGGTGAGCCGCGGGCAGGGGCTCGCGCCGGTGAGCGGCACGCCGCGCACGCAGAATCTCGTCTTCCCGGTCACGATCGAGTTGTCGCGCTCCACCATCGAGGCCGACGGCAAGACCGTGCAGCTCACGCCCGGCATGACCACCTCGGTCGAGATCCGCACGGGCAGCCGCCGGGTGATCGACTACGTGCTCGCGCCGGTCCGGGAGACCACCTCGACGGCCGGTCACGAGCGCTGAGGCGGGCCGCGCGGCGATGCGCGTCCTGTTCGTCCACCAGAACTTCCCCGGGCAGTACCGCCACGTCGCCCCCGCGCTGGCGGCGCGGCCGGGCCACGCGGTGGTGGCGCTCGGCATCAATCCGGCGCCTCCCCTGCCGGGGGTGCGCCACCTCCGCTACCCGGTCGCCGGGCGCTCGACGCCCGGCATCCACCGGCTGGCGCAGGATTTCGAGACCAAGGTGCTGCGCGGCGAGGCCGCCGCGCGGGCCGCTTTCGGCCTCAAGGCCGAGGGCTTCACGCCGGACGTGATCTGCGGCCATCCGGGCTGGGGCGAGACCCTGTTCCTGAAGGACGTCTGGCCGGAGACGCGGCTCCTCAGCTTCGTGGAATTCAGCTACAGCGCCCGCGGGGCGGATGTCGGTTTCGACCCGGAATTCCCTGCCCGCGAGGGCGAGGGCCTATTTCCGGTGCGGGCCCGCAACGCCGGCCAGTTCCTCGCCTTCGAGGCCTCCGACCGGCTGGTCTCCCCGACGCGCTGGCAGGCGAGCCGCGTGCCGGCGCCTTTCCACGACCGGCTGAGCGTGATCCACGACGGCATCGACACGGACCTCGTGCGGCCGGATCCGCGGGCCCGCATCACCTTCGACCGGGACGGGCTGACGCTGGCGCCCGGCGACGAGGTGGTGACCTTCGTCAACCGCAACCTCGAACCCTATCGCGGCTATCACAGCTTCATGCGGGCGCTGCCCGAAATCCTGCGGCGGCGCCCGCGCGCCCGCGCGGTGCTGGTGGGCGGGACCGACGTCAGCTACGGGGCGCGGCCGCCCGCGGGCCGGACGTGGCGCGACATCTTCCTCGACGAGGTGAAGGCCGACCTCGACCTGTCGCGGGTGCATTTCGTCGGGCGGGTTCCCTACGCGACCTACCTGAACCTGCTCCAGGTCTCGGCGGCGCATGTCTACCTGACCTATCCGTTCGTCCTGTCGTGGTCGATGCTGGAGGCGATGGCGGCGGGCTGCGTCGTGATCGGCTCGGCGACCGCGCCGGTCGAGGAGGTGATCCGGGACGGCGAGAACGGCGTGCTGGTCGATTTCTTCTCCCCCGGCGCGATCGCCGGGGCGGTGGTGCGGGCGCTCGCCGAGCCGGAGGCGCACCGCCCCTTGCGGGCGGCGGCGCGGCGCACGGCGGAGGGCTACGACCTCAAGCGCATCTGCCTGCCGCAGCATCTGCGGTTGATCGAGGATGTGGCCGCCGGGCGGGTGCCGGGGGTGGGAGCGCCCCTGCCCGGTGCGAGGGTCGCGGATCCAGTGCCTGCCTGACGGCCGGGCACATCCTTTCCGACGTCCGATCCGGCTCGGGACCTGCTCATACGGTTTCCGGATGATCGCTTCGCGATGCGGAAACCGGCCTCGCTCAGGCGCCGCGCGGGCTCGTGATACGGTTTCCGAAAGTGATCTTCCGGAAACCGTATCAGACCGCCGCACGCAGCGGCCGCTGCCCCAGCCTGGATGAGACGCGAAGCAGGTAACCGTCCGGATCCTGCACGAGGAACTGCCGGACGCCGACCTCGATCGTGTCCGCGCGATACCACCTCTCCTCGCAGGCCATGTATGGCGGCCGGCCAGCCGCCTCGAGGCGCGCGATGACCGGCGCCGCGTCCGGCACCGAGATCTGGAAGTTGATGCCGCGGCCCAAGGGCGGGTCGAGCGGGCCGGTGACCCATTGCCGGGAGACCGGATCGCGCTCTTCCAGCATCACCTGCGCCCCGTCGAGATCGAGATAGGCGAACCCATCCTCCGGCCGGTCGTCGGCGATGCGGAAACCGATCAGGCCGACCCAGAACGCCAAGCTGGCGGACAGGTCCGCTACGAGAAGCTCCGGGACGAGCCGGGCCCTGATGAGCATCGCGGGCATTCCGATCCCGACGCAGGGTCAGAATCCGAATAACCCGGCAGCGCCGCCGCGAACAGGGCCTCCCGGAGGAGACGCTCACGGCTGGGCGTTCCACAACCCGCGCCCGGCGCGCCCGGACAGGCCCGCCGCCACCCCGACCACGCCGACGAGGGCGAAGGCATCGGCCCAGGTGAAGCGGAAGCCGCCGCGGAAGCCGGGGGTGACGAGCCAGAACATCTCGGCCCCGTGCAGGACCAGGATCAGCGCGGCGATGCCGACGAGCGCCGCGGGCCGCCCCGCCACCCGCCGCGGCAGCAGGACGAAGACGGCGAGGATGCCGGTCCCGAGGGCCGCCACGGCGCCGACCCGCGCCAGCGCCCCGCCCCGGTCGAGATACCAGCGCACCTCCTGGGGCAGGTTCGCCGACCAGACCACCCCGTATTGCACGAAATGCACGAAGCCCCAGCAGGCGAGCAGCACCAGCATCGGATCGGCGAAGGCCGCCGCCGTGCGGCTGTCGCGTCCCGGCCGTCCGGAACTCGCCCGCGCGGCGACGAGCGCCGCCGCCGAGAGGGCGATACCGGCCTGGATCGTCATCACGAGGAGACCGAAGGCCGCGGAGGCGAGGCCCGGATCGACGGATTGCACCCAATCCTCCGCCGCGAGGGTCCCCAGCACCGCGTGCAGCACCATGCCGAGCACCGCCCGCCGCCGCCGGGCCCCGGCCTCCGCGAGGCTGAGATCGGCCGGTGCCCGGCGGAAGGTCGCGGCGAGCCAGAGCCAGACGGCGAGGTAGAACAGGCTGCGCAGGGTGAAGAAGGCCGGCGTGAACCAGAGCGCGGCGAAGCCGGTGCGGGGCGCGCCGCCCCTGCCCCAGCCGTAGAGTTCCCCGACATTCAGCAGGATCGGCACCAGCAGCAGCGCCGCGATCGGCAGGAGCGCGAGCAGGCGGCGGAGCGAGGCCGCCATCGGCCCGCCGGCGAAGCCGGCGAGTTCGAGCCCCATCAGCAGGGGCAGCGCGCCGGCCGGCAGCGAGATCAGCACCAGCCACGCGGCGAGGTAGGACGGCATCACGGTGCTGCCGGCCGCCGCCGCGAGCCCGCAGGCGGTCAGGGCAAGGGCGCCGACCGCGAGCGAGATCGGCCGGCGGCTCACGGCCGCGCTCCCGCCGTCTCCGTCACCCGACGAGCGGCGGGCGGCCCCTGGACGGCGTAGCTCGGCATGCGGCCCTTTCCATTCGCGATCATGCCGACGCGGTGCTCGGCCGGAGCCGCGCGCGACCGCGGCGTGTGGAAGGAGAGCGGCCGGGACCCGCCGCGCTGCACCGCGAGCCCGGTCCCGTCCCCGGCCCCGCCATGGCAGGAGGGGCGGAACACCTCGTAGCGCTCCCGGCCGCGGGCAGGCAACGCCGCATCGGGGCTAGGGTTGCCGAACGGGGCGGGAGGGGCGTGCAGCGTGGCATGGCGGTTGCTGCCGTGGCGCACCGAGGAGCGCCCATCGGAGTCCCCCATGCCCCGCTGCACCGAGATCCTGCGCCTGCCGATGGCGGCGCCCGACGACGTGTCCGCCCTGTCCGCGGCCCTGGAGGATGGGCGCCTCGACGCGGCCTCCATCGTGGCGATCTTCGCCAAGACCGAGGGCAACGGCTGCGTCAACGACTTCACCCGGCCGCTCGCCGTGCAGGCCCTGCGCGGCCTGCTCGCTCCCCTCGTCGATGCGGGCACCCTGGAGCGCGTCGCGATGGTGATGTCGGGCGGCACCGAGGGCGGGCTCTCGCCGCACTGGCTCGTCGTCAGCGTCCGCGCGGGAGCGGGCGCCGGCCCGGCCCTGGCGGTGGGGCAGGCCCGCACGCCGCCCCTGCCCGCCGAGGATCTCGGGCGCCGGGCGCAGGTCGAGATGGTGGCAGCGGGCGTGCGCGCCGCCCTGCGCGAGGCCGGCCTGACCCCCGATCAGGTCCATTACGTGCAGGTGAAATGCCCGCTCCTCACCTCGGAGCGGATCGGGGCGGCGCTCGCCCGCGGCGCGGTTCCGGTCACCCGCGACACGCTGAAATCCATGGGCCTGTCCCGCGGCGCCTCCGCCCTCGGCGCGGCCCTGGCGCTCGGCGAGGTGAGGCCGGAGGCGATCGCCGGGACGGTGGCGGAGACGGATCCCGGTCTATTCGCCCGCCGCTGCGGCGCCTCGGCGGGGGTCGAACTCCTCGACCACGAGATCGTGGTGATGGGCATGTCGCCGGACTGGACCGGGCCGCTCGCCATCGACCACGCGGTGATGGCCGACGCGATCGATGTCGCGCCGGTCGCCGCCTGCCTGCGGCGGCTCGGCATCGCCGGGCCGGACGGGATGGTGGACGCGGCCGGACGGGCGCGGATCGCCGCCTTGCTCGCCAAGGCCGAGGCCTCCTCGGACGGGACGATCCGCGGCCGGCGGCACACGATGCTGACCGATTCCGACATCAGCCCGACGCGGCACGCCCGCGGCTTCGTGGCGGGGGCGCTCGCGGGCCTGGTCGGCTTCACGGACCTGTTCGTCTCCGGCGGCGCCGAGCATCAGGGGCCGGATGGCGGCGGGCCGGTGGCGGTCATCGCGCGGCGGGGCGCGTGAGGAAGTCCCCGGTCCACCCGGGCCGTCGGCGGGAGGCGGGGCGCGGGATCAGGCCGGGACGGCGAGGGTCGCCCGGGTGCCGCGATGGCTGCGGTCGTACTCGACCTTGGAGCGCAGGTTGGTGCCCATCGCCCGCAGGATGCGGCTGCCGAGCCCGGAGCCGAGGGGCGCCCCCTCCCCCGACCAGCCGACGCCGTCATCCTCGACGACGAGCAGGAGCCCGCTCGCACCGTCCTGCGCGACGCTGACCCGGATCTCCCCGGCGACATCCGGCGGATAGGCGTACTTGTAGGCGTTGGTCACGAGTTCGGTGACCACCACCCCGAGCGAGACCGCCTTGTCGGTGGCGAGGCGGATCGGCTCCGCCCGCAGGCGGATCGCGTGGTCGCGGCCCGCCGCCTTCATGGCCGCCTCGAGTTCCTCGACGAGGCTCGCCAGATAGGCGTCGAGTTCCACCGCCTGCACGTCCTGGGAGGTGTAGAGCCGGCGGTGGATGCCGGCGATCGCCGAGATGCGCGCCTGCATCTCCTCCAGCGCGCTCTTGGCGGCGGGGTCGGAGACCGCGTTGGTCTGCATCCGCGCGAGCGCGGCCACGAGGGCGAGGGAATTGGCGACCCGGTGGTTGACCTCGCGCAGCAGCATCTCGGCCCGGTCGCGGGCCTCGCGCATCTCGGCCTCGGCCCGCTCCTTGTCGCGCCGCAGCGCCTCCTGGCGGAGCGCCGTGTCCACCGCCTCGCCGAGCAGCTCGCGGAAATGGCCCTGCACGTCCTTCCAGACGTAGTCGACGGCGCCCGCCTTGAGGGCGGAGACCGCCACGCGGCTGTCCTCCGAGCCGGTCACGTAGATCACCGGCGGCGCGTCGGGCAGCGACCGGATCGCGGGCAGCACGTCGAGCCCGGTGCGGCCCGGCATGTGGTGGTCGAGGGCCACCACGTCGATGCCGCCTTCGGCGAGCCGCGCCAGCCCCGCCTCGCCGCTCTCGGCGAGTTCGACCGCGTAGCCCCGGCCGCCGAGGGCGCGCTGCACGAGCCGCCCCAGCCCCGGATCGTCGTCGATGTAGAGGATGCGGGCGGAGGCCGCCGCGGCAGCGTCGCTCATGGATTCTCGGGAACCTGCATGACCGAGAAGAACAGCCCGAGCTGCCGGATGGCGTTGGCGAAGCCGTCGTAGTTCACGGGCTTGGTGATGTAGACGTTGGCGCCGAGGTCGTAGCAGCGCTGGATCTCGCGGCTGTCATCCGTGGTGGTGAGGACGACGACGGGCGAGCGCTTGGTGTGCGGGTTCGCCTTGATCGTGTCGAGGATGTCGATGCCGGTCATGTCCGGCAGGTTGAGGTCGAGCAGGATGAGGAGGTGGCGACCCGCGCTGACCTCGCCCGATCCGTCCGGTCCGAGCAGGTAGGCGAGCGCCGAGGTGCCGTCGCGGAACGGGAGGATCTCGTTGTTGACCCCCGCGCGGCGGATGTTGCGCTCGATGAGGCGGGCATGGCCCTCATCGTCCTCGATCATGACGATGCAGACGGGATGCATCCGGAACTCCTGTGACTACTCTGCGGCGATGCCGGGGGCGGCATCCGGCACGGCCCGTTCGGCGGCCGGCTCGAGCGGCAGCGTCACGGTGAAGGTGGTGCCTTCCCCGAGGCGCGAGGCCACCTCGATGCGCCCGCCGAGGGATCGCACCAGCGCCTTGACATGGGCAAGGCCGATGCCCTCGCCGGGGCGGTCCTGCACGCCCGCCCGACGAAACAGCTCGAACACCCGGGCGTGGTCCTGCGGGGCGATGCCGCGGCCGTTGTCGCTGACCGCGAAGCGCGCGCGCCGGCCGCTCACCGGCAGCGCGGCGACCGTGATCCGCCCGGGCCGGTCCGACGACAGGTACTTGAGGGCGTTGTCGAGGAGATTGGCGAAGATCTGCTCCACCGCGAGCCGGTCGGCCATGATCGGCGGCAGGTCGGGCGCGACGCTCACGGTGGCGCCGACCGCATCGGCCTGGTGGCGCTGCGCATCGGCGAGGCCCTGCACCAGGGCGGTCATGTCGAGGGGCTCGGGCCGGAAGGTCCGGCGCCCTTCCCGCGACAGCTTGAGGATGGCGGCGATCAGCCCCTCCATCTTGACGATGGCGGCCTTGATGAAGCCGAGCGCCTCGCTGATGTCGGCGTCGATCGGCCCGGCCTTGGGATGGTCGCCCATGGCCGCGCGCACGTCCTCCTGGAGCGCTTCGAGCTCGCTCGTGAAGCCCATCACGTTGACGAGGGGCGCGCGCAGGTCGTGGCTGACGATGTAGGCGTAGCGCTGGATCTCCTCGTTCGACTCCCGCAGCTCCGCCTCGGCCTCGCGCTGCTCGGTGATGTCGGTGTGGACGCCGACCCATTCGCGGATGCTGCCGTCCGGCTCCAGCACCGGCACGGCCCGGATCGCGTAGTGGCGGTAGGCGCCGTCGCGGTTGCGCACCCGGTGCTCGAAGACGAAGGTGCGCCGCTCGGCCACCGCCGCGTTCCAGGCCGCGATGGTGGCCTGCGCGTCGTCCGGATGCACCGCGTCGGCCCAGCCGTAGCCCTCGTACTCGGCCCGGCTCTGCCCGGTGATCGCCGACCAGCCGGGCTGCTCGCCGGTCATCCGGCCGGCGGCGTCGTTGGTCCAGAGCACCCCGCGCACCGCCTGCACGGCGGCGCGGAAGCGGTCCCGCTTGTGGCGCACGGTGGTGAGCAGGCGGGCATTGTCGAGGGCGACCGCCGCCTGGCCGGCGAAGCCGAGGATCAGCCGCTCCTCGCGGGGGCCGAACCGGGCGGGTTCCGGATGGCCGAACAACAGGGCGCCCAGGGTCTCGCCGGAGCCGGACACGACCGGAACCGCGAGGTAGCTGCGCACCGGCAGGTGGCCCTTCGGCATGCCGCCATGCGTGCCGTAGCGGGAATCCGCCGTCACGTCGTCGCAGCGCACCACGCCCTCGGCGCGGAAAGTGGGGGTGAACAGGCCGGTCGGCCGCGGCAGGCCGAAGCGGGTGAAGGCTTCCCGCGGCGCCCCCGTGAGGCTGTAGAGGCGCCAGACCTCCTCGGCCTCGCCCTCGCGCCCCGCGGGCACCCGCTCGAAGAAGGCGCCGTAGGCGGCGCCCGTGAGCGCCGTGGCATGGTCGATGATGGTCTGGACCAGCCTGCCGAGATCGTGCTCGGCGGGCAGGGCCGCGCTGACCCGGTTCAGGTGCTCCAGGCGCTCGGTCTCCTCCTGAAGGGCGAGGCGCGCCTCCTCGGAGCGGCTCTTCGCCCGTGCCTGCGTGAAAGCGGCTCCTGCCAGGACCAGGGTCAGGGCGCAGCCGCCGACGACGAGCGGGTGCCACAATCGCCCGGCCGGGTCGTGCACGAAGGCGGGCGTCGCCACCGCGGCCAGGGTCCAGGACCGGCCGGCGATCTCCAGGCTGCGGATGGCCGCGAGCGGGCCGGCGGCCTCCGCGCCCGGCGCGGCGAACAGGAGCGGCGCCCCCGGCCCGGTCCCGTCGTGCACCCGATAGGCGATCTCCGGCTCCTCGACCGCGTCGCCGTGCAGGGTCACCCGGGAGAAGAAGTCGCCCGCCCGGAACGGGGCGTAGGCCCAGCCGACCAGCCGGGCCCGGCGCTCCGCGAGGCTGTCGGGCACCTCGCCGCCGGCGTAGACCGGCAGGTAGATGAGGAAGCCCTGCTGCTTGTTGCTGTCGATCTCCTGGACGAGTTCGACCCGGCCCGACAGGGCGGGCTCGCCGCTGTCCCGCGCCCGCTCCATCGCGGCGCGGCGCGTGGGCTCGGAGAACATGTCGAAGCCGATCGCCGTGGCGTTGCGGGCATCGGGAGGCTCCAGCGCGACGATGGCGGTGGGCTCGGCCGATCCGGTGTCGGGCCAAGCGCGGAAGTCCGGGCGGCCGCCCTCCCGCATCCGCCGCACGAGGTCCTCGCGCGCCTCCGGCGCGAAGCGCCGCGAGAAGCCGATGCCGCGGATGCCGGGATAGCGCTCCATGATGTTCAGCCGCCCCACATAGGCCGCGAAAGCGGCCGGGCTGGGGTCGGGATGGGCGGCGTGGAGCCCGGCGGCCCCGCGCAGCAGCGCCATGTAGGTGTCGATGCGCTCGCGGATCGCGGCGCCCTGCTGGCGGACGAGACGCTCGAACCGATCGCGGTCGCGCGCCTCGCTGACGTGCTGGAGGTTCCAGGCCGCCGCGCCCGTCACCAGCAGACCGAGGACGAGGATCAGCAGCGGCAAGGCATAGCGCCCGGCGGCGGATCGGGTCCGGGGCGGGAACGAAGGGTAACCGGACGGCGGAATGACGGAAATCCTTGGGCTCGGGCGCGCGGGAACCATTGTAGTGCTTGTCGGCCGGCCTGTCAGGAGGTCGGGCACCGGAGATGGTGCCGGGACGACTCGGGCTCCCGGTGGGTCAGGCGGGGGGCGGCAGCGTCAGGACGAAGCGGGCTCCGGGTCCTTCGCCGAGGGCGAGCGTGCCGGCGAGCTGGCGGGCCAGCCCCTGGATGACGCGCATCCCGAGGCTCCGCCGCGTCGCGGCGGCCAGGTCGAAGCCCGGCGGCAGGCCGACGCCGTCATCCGCCACGCTGAGGGACAGGCCGCCATCGGCGAGCCGCACGCCCTCGACCCGGATCTCGCCCACCCCCGCCGGATAGGCGTGCTTGAGGGCGTTGGTGACGAGTTCGTTCACGAACAGGCCGAGGGGGACGGCGAGATCGGCCGGCATGGCCACGTGAGCGACCCGGCAGCGGATGACGTGGTTCGGCCCGCTATCGGCGAGGCGCTCGCAGAGGGTTTCGAGGAAGGGCGCGATGTCGATGGCGCCGAGATCCGGCTGCTGCCAGAGCTGGTCGTGCACCTGCGCCACGGCCGCGACGCGGGATTGCGCGTCGTCGAGGGCGTGGCGGACATCCTCGTTGTCGGTGGCGCGGGCCTGCAGGGCGAGCAGGCTCGCCACGATGGCGAGGCTGTTCTTCACCCGGTGGCTCATCTCGCGCGAGAGCAGCTCCTGCCGCTCCAGGGCCGCCTGCAACCGGGACTCCGCGCGCTGGCGCTCGATGGCGCCGCCGAGCAGGTTGGCGAAGCCCTGCATGAAGGCGATGTCCGCCGCGGCGAACTGTCCCTCGCGGGCGTCGTCCACCTCCAGCACGCCGAAATCTCCCTCCCGGTTGCGGATGAGGACGTTCACGGCACGGCGGATGCCGTGCTCGGCCATGAGCTGGGGCGTGCGGAAGCGCTCCTCGTTCTCCAGATGGTTGGAGATCACCGGCTGGCCGGTCTTCAGGGCGAAGCCGGCCGGCGAGGCGAGATCGGCGCCGACCACCGCCTTGCCCACCACGTCCGGCCCCCAGCCGACCCCCGCCACGACGAGGAGGATGTCGGGATCGCGCTTGTATTCGAGGGCCTTGCAGAACTGGGCGCCCATCCCCTCCGCGCACATCTCGGTGGCGCGCTGGAGGAGCCGGCCGAAATCGTCCTCACGCAATGCCTCCACCCCGAATGCGGAGAGGAGCGTCTGCTGATGAAGACGATGGTCAAGCTCCGAACGCGCGAGATCGGCCATTCCGCATCGGTTCCGTGGGATCCTGGAATCCTCATCCCATAGACGGTTCGGGCGCCACTTCAAACTCGGGGCCTCTGATCGGCCGCAGGTCTTCGACGGAGAGCCGCGAACCAAACGCCGCCGGTCCGGGCACGACCGCGGACCCGATCCACGCGATCCGCCTTGCGATCGATCAAAGCCGCTTGCCGCCCCCTCGCACAAGGTCTCCGGGTCCGGCGCGGCGGCGCCCGCCGCGGCCGGAATGGAGGATCGTCATGCGTCGCGCCACCCGTCTCCTCGCGGCCGCCCTGCTCGCCGGCCCCGCCCTCGCGGGCGCGGCCCTGCCCGCGCTCGCCACGCCCTGCGCCGGGCACATCGCGGCCCTGACGCGGCGGCTCGACAGCCTCGGCGCCATCCGGATCGCCGGGCTGGAGCCGGGACACAGCATCGCGACGGGTTCGTTCCGGTCGCTGCGCCAGCCGCCCGCCGGCCTTCCGAGCGACCCGCATTTCATCTCGACCCGCGAGAACATCGTCGCGGCCCGGACCCTGATCACGGAAGCCGCGACGGAGGATCGCGACGGCAATCAGCGCGCCTGCGAGAACATCCTGAGCGATGCCAAGCGGCTGATCGGCGCCCTGCCCTGACTGGCCAGTGTCGTGCGCGTCGCAGGCGGGCGCCTCGAGGCAGTCAGCCCCTCGCCCGCGCGGGCCGCCGCGCGTGCGGCGGACGGGCGGCGGCGCGCACCGCGCAACGCTGCCACCCCCAATGCTCGTAGGGCGCGGCCGGCGCGGCCTCGCACCAGCCCGTGCGCCGCAGGCGTTCCGCGTAACGCTGGCGATCCTCGCAGGCCTGCGTCGTCATCGCGGAGGCCGGCAGGCCGCAGGTCGCGTCGGCCCGCTCCCAGCGGGCGACGAGATCCTCGCCGGCGGCGGCATGGCCCGCACAGAGAACCAGTCCGAGCACCAAGCCAGGGCCGATGAGGTCACGGAGCATGATCGGGTCTCAACGCGCGCTGCGGTCGTTGCGTCAGGCCCTGGCGATATCATGTCCGCCGCGGTCGGCAAGTGAGACATGGCAAGTCAGACATGGCAAATGAAACATGGCAAGTGCGCGGCAAGTCGTCCGGCGACGACGCCACGGGAGCCGTGCCGGACCTCAGGTCAAGGCGGCCCGCGCCTCCGGGAGATCCCAGATCCGCTCGATCGCCGCCGCGCCGGCCTGGACGATGGCGGCCTCGTCGCCGTGCAGGTAGGCGCCGCGGTCGATCAGCAGCCGCCCGTCGACCATCACCTGATCGACATTGGCGCGGTTGGCGAGGGCGACGAGGGCGCGGCGCGGCTCGCGGAGCGGCTGGAGATGGGGATGGGTGAGGTCGACCACCGTGAGGTCGGCCGCAGCCCCCGGCGCGATCACCCCGAGATCGGGGCGCCGGATCGCCGCCGCCGCCTCCCAGGTCACCGCGTCGATCAGGGCCGGGGATGCGGCGATCTCCGCGCGGCCCGACACGACCTTCGAGATCAGCGAGGCGGCGTTCAGTTCGGCAAGCAGATCCATGTTGTAGCCGTCGGTGCCGACCAGGGTGCGGATCCCGTGCTCGGCGAAGCGCCCGAAGGCCGCCGTCCGCCCCGCCCGCGCGAAGACGCGCGGGCAGTTCAGCACGCTCGCGCCCCGCGCCGCCATCAGCCTCAGGTCGTCGTCCGTACTGGCGATGCAATGGGCGGCGAGGAGATCGGGCGCGAGCAGGCCGAGCCAGTCGAGATACTCCGCCGGCGTGCGGCCGCCGTGGCGCGCCCGGATCGTCGCGACCTCGTCCTCGCTCTGCGCCAGATGGGTGGTGATCGGTACGCCGAGTTCCCGGGCCCGGGCCGCGCAAGCGCGCAGCAGGTCCGGCGCGCAGGTGTCGGTGGCGTGCGGGCTCATGGCGAGGCGGATGCGGCCCTCGGCCCGGCCCTCCCAGCGGGCATGGAGCGCGTTCCAGGTGGCGAGGTCGGCGGCCCCGTCGTCGCCCGCGTAGCGCACGGTGCCGTCCGGGCCGGCCTTGGCATCCGCCGTGGAGAACAGGTAGGGCGCGCCGTAGAAGCGCAGGCCCATCGCCTCGGCCGCCTCGAACATCTCCGGCAGGCCGTTGCGGAACGGCTCCATCACCGTCGCGGCGCCGCCCTTGAGCAGCTGGAGGATGCCGAGCCGCGCGATGGCGAGGCGCTCCTGCGGGGAGAGGACGGCGAGCCCGGTCTTCGTCAGCGGCAGCAGCACCGTGTAGACGATGCTCCGCCCGCCCTCGCGCCCGTGCCCATCCTCCGTGTGCGAGCGCGCGACCGCCTCGCTGAAGCAGTGATTGTGCAGGTTGAGGAGACCCGGGAGGACGAACCGTCCCGGCCGGTCATGGATCTCGGCGGCTTCGGGCCGGGACGGGGTCACGGCGGCGATGCGGCGCCCCTCCACCAGCACCCAATGATCGCGCAGGACCTCCTGGGCGCCGTCGCGGCGCACGAGGACGTAGGAGCCGAAGATCGCGGTGGTGCTCATCGCGGTGGTGCTCATGCGGCGAACCGCGCGAGGCGGCCGATCGGGGCGCCCAGAACCTCGTCCTCGCGCATGACCACGTGGCCGCGCACGATGGTGGCCATCGGCCAGCCGGCGACGCGCTGGCCAGCGAAGGGCGTCCAGCCGCAGGGCGAGGCGATCCAGGATTCCTCGATCGTGCGGCGCGCGCCCATGTCGACGAGCGTGAAATCGGCATCGTAGCCCGCCGCGAGCCGCCCCTTGCCGAGGAGGCCGTAGACCCGGGCCGGCCCCGCCGCCATCAGGTCGACGAGCCGCGACAGCGAGAGGCGCCCGGCATTGACGTGGTCGAGCATCAGGGGAACCAGGGTCTGCACGCCGGTGAGGCCCGCCGGGCAGTCGGGCCAGGGCTTCTCCTTGGCGCTGCGGGCGTGGGGCGCGTGGTCGCTGCCGATCGTGTCGACGAGACCCTCGCGCAACGCCGCCCAGCTCGCCTCGCGGTGGCGCTCGCCGCGGATCGGCGGGTTCATCACCCCGAAACCGCCGAGGCGGTCGTAGCAATCCGGCGCCACCTGGGTGAGGTGGTTCACCAGCACCTCGACGGTGGCGACGTCGCGACAGTCGCGCAGATAGGCCAGCTCCTCGGCGGTGGAGACGTGCAGGATATGCGTCTGGCGGCCGGTCCGCCGGGCGAGCGCCATCAGGCGGCGGGTGCCGAGGAAGGCGCATTCCTCGTCGCGCCACTCCATGTGGGCGCGGTAGGGCATGCCGGTGGAGAACAGGGGCTTGCGGGCCTGGAGGCGGTACTCGTCCTCGCTGTGGAAGGCGATGCGGCGGCTGCCGGCCCGCATCGCCCGCTCCAGATGCGCGTCGTCCTCGATCATCAGGGAGGCGGTCGAGCTGCCCGCGAAGATCTTGATGGCGCAGACGCCGGGCTCGCGCTCCAGGGCGGCGAGATCGGCGATGTTCGACTTGGCGCCCGCCACGTAGAGGCCGATGTCGCACCAGCTCTGCGCCTCGGCGTAGCGGCGCTTGGTCTCGAGGCTCGCGGAATCGGCGATGGGCGGGACCGTGTTCGGCATGTCGAACACGGTGGCGATGCCGCCGAGCACCGCCGCGCGGGTTCCGGTGGGGAGCGTCTCCACCGCCGGGTCGCCGGGGTCGCGCAGGTGGACGTGGCTGTCGATGAGGCCGGGCAGCACGTGGAGCCCCCGCGCCTCGACCACCGCCCCGGCAGTGTCGCCCGCGGCCGCCGCCAGGGTGACGATGCGGCCGCCCGCGATGCCGAGATCGGTGCGCTCCTCGCCCCAGGGCGTCACGCAGGTCCCGCCGCGGATCAGCAGATCGTAATGCATGGCTGTCACCTCGTGGGCCCGGTCGTCGGGGCGCGCCGGAGCAGGACCGCGCCGAGGGCGGCGGCGACCGCCTGCTGCGAGGGCTCGACCACCGGGCAGCCGAGCGCCGCCTCCAGGGCCGGCCGATGGGAGGCCATGCCGGCGCAGCCGAGAATGACGACGTCGGCGCTCCGCTCGGCCACGAGGGCGCGGCCCGCCGCGGTCAGGCGCTCGCGGATCGCGGCTCCCGCCGTATCGGCCGCGCTCGCCTCCACCGGCCAGCTCCCCGCATAGCGGCTCCCGACGCCCATCTGGCGGACGAGGCGCTGCTGGCGGCGCACGCTCGCGGCGGAGAGCGCGATGATGCCGAAGCGCTCGCCCAGCGTCAGCGCCCGCAGGATGCCCCATTCGGCGATCCCCATCACCGGCCGCCCGCCCGCCGCCTCGCGGGCCGCGTGGAGGCCCGGATCGCTGAAGCAGGCGATGACGAAGGCGTCCGCGTCGGCGCGGGCGACCCGGGCGACGAGCGGCATCACCACGCCGTCGGCATCGGCCTGGCTGGCGATGCCGGGCGGGCCCTCGGGCAGGTGCTCGACGGCGATCGCCGGACCGCCGGGAACGCGCAGCGGCGCGACCGCCGCGTCTATCGCGGCCGTGACCGCGCCCGACGAGTTCGGGTTGATGACGAGGATGCGCCCCGCCCCGACCGCCGCGCTCATCGCAAGGTCGCCTCGTGGCGCAGGAAATTCTCCGCGATGGCCTCGCCGGTGGTGATCCAGACGTCGGGACAGGATCGGGCGTAGGTCAGGAACTCGCGCAGCAGCCGCAGGCGCATCGGCCGGCCGCTGCATTGCGGGTGCAGCACGGTGGTCACCATCGCGCCCCAGTCGCGCACCTCGTCGAGTTCGTCCTTCCACAGGGAGAGGACGTGCTCCTTGGGGAAGATCGAGCGCGGGCTGAAGCGGGTCGAGAGCCCGTGCATCCAGTCGTCGTAGCTCGCCGTCACCGGCAGCTCGATCGTCCCGGGCCGCCCGTCGGCGAGCACATGCCGGTAGGGCCGCACGTCGTCGCGGAAGGACGAGGTGTAGACGATGCCGTGGCGCACGAGCGCCCGGCGCAGCGCCTCGGTGAACTCCCCGTAGGGCGCCCGGTAGCCCTTCGGCACCACGCCGAGGCGGCGCTTCAGGGTCTCGAAGCCGCGCTCCAGCTCCTCCTCCATGAAGGGGGCGCCCGGATCGGGCATCAGGTGGTGGTAGCCGTGATGCCCGATCTCGTGACCCGCCCGCAGGATCGCCTCGGCCATCGCCGGATAGGCGTCGACCGCCCAGCCGGTGATGAAGAAGGTGCCCTTGAGACCGAGCTGGTCGAGGAGTTCGAGGAGCTTGGGCGTGCCGACCCGGGCCTCGTAGGCGCCGTAGCTCATGGTGATCAGGCGCTCGGCATGGCCCGCATCCTTGCTCGTCCAGGCGCTCTCGGCGTCCACGTCGAAGGACAGGAACATCGCCGAGCCGTAGGGCTCGGGCCAGGGATAGTCGGGGGCCGGCGGGGCGGCGTTGGCCGGAGCGACCGGGATGCTGTCGAGGGCCTCGCGGGTCATCATCGGAACGGTCCTTACGGTCCTTGGAATGGGGGGACGCGCGGCGGCGCGATCGGGCGCCGCTCTCGTCTTCGATCTGACGCGCTTCCTTGCCGAAGCGGTCTCCGCTCCGGCGGGAAGCGCGTGGGTCAACGGCCCTGGTTGATCGCCGCCTTCTCGACGGCGTTGCCGGAGAGCTGCCACTTGGCGAGCAGCGCCTTGTAGGTCCCGTCCGCGATGATCGCGTCGAGGGCGGCGGTGAGCGCCTTCTGCAGCGCGACCTCCTTCACCGGCACCGCGATGCCGGTGTAGAGCGTGTCGATCGGGTCGCCGACCGGCGCGAAGGCGTCGGGTTCGAGCCCCATGATGTAGGGCAGCGTCTCGCTGCCCTGGACGGCGGCGTCGATGCGGCCCTGCTTGAGCTGGGTGCGCGCATCCGCCGAGCCCTCGGTGCCGACGAACTTCACGGGGTTGCCCGCGCAGTTGGCCTCGCTCCAGCGCTCGATGTCCTTCGGGAAATTTGTGCGGCGGCTCGCGCCCGCCGCCTTGCCGCACAGGCTCTTCATCTCGGGGAACTCGGCGGCGCGGGCCTTGCGCACGAAGAATTGCGGCCCGGAGCGCAGGTAGTCGACGAAGGTCGCCGCCTCCTGCCGGCTGGCGAGATCGCTCATGCCCGAGAGGATGATGTCGACGCGGCCGGTGGTGAGGGCCGGCATCATCTGGTCGAAGCGGGTCTCCTGCCAGTCGATCTTGACGCCGAGCTTCTTGGCGAGCGCCGCGCCGAGATCGACGTCGAAGCCGGTGAGTTCGCCGGTCGCCGGATCCTTGAACTCCATCGGCGGGTAGTTCGGCACGATCGCGACCTTGATCGTGCCGCTCCGGGCGATCTCCGGGGGCAGATCCTGGGCCTGCGCGAGGGCGGGGACGAGGCCGAGGAGGGCCGCGGCGAGCAGGAACTTCATGGGGATCTCCGACTGGAGCGCTCTGCGCCGAAGGGGAAGCCGGCTCGGCGAGAGCGCGCGCGTTGAACCAAGGACTTCGGGAGCCGCTCCCGCTCACCGCGACCGGAGCGGCTCAGGGACGGGTCATCCGATGACCGCCGAGAGGAAGGTGCGGGTGCGCGCCTCGCGCGGCGTGCCGAGGACCTGGGCGGGCGGGCCGTACTCGACGATCGTCCCGTGATCCATGTAGACGACGGTGTCGGCGACCTCGCGGGCGAAGCCCAGCTCGTGCGTAACCACCATCATGGTCATGCCGCTGCGGGCCAGTTCCCTCATCACCGCCAGCACCTCGCCGACGAGTTCGGGATCGAGGGCGGAGGTCGGCTCGTCGAACAGCATCAGCCGCGGGCGCATGGCCAGCGCCCGCGCGATGGCGACGCGCTGCTGCTGGCCGCCGGAGAGCTGCGCGGGATAGCGGTCGGCCTTGTCGGCGAGCCCGACCCGGGCGAGCAGCTCCATGGCCTCGGCCCGCGCCTCGGCGGGCTTGCGGCCCTGCACCTGGACCGGCCCCTCCGTGACGTTCTCGAGGGCGGTCTTGTGCGGGAAGAGGTTGAAGCGCTGGAAGACCATGCCGGTCTTGAGACGCTGGCGGGCGATCTCCGCCTCGGACAGGCGGTGCAGCCGCCCGCCCCGCTCGCGCAGGCCGAGCAGCTCGCCGTCGAGCCAGATGGCGCCGCCGTCGAGGCGGGCGAGCTGGTTGACGCAGCGCAGGAGCGTGGTCTTGCCGGAGCCCGAGGCGCCGATCAGGCACAGCACCTCGCCGGGATTCACGTCGAGGGAGACGCCCCGCAGGGCCTGGAAGGTGCCGAAGGCCTTGACGGCACCGCGGATGGCAACGAGCGGGCGGGTCATCGGCTCACCCTCGCGGTCCCCCGGGAGAAATGGCGTTCCAGCAGCATCTGCAGCGGCGTCAACACCGAGACGGCCGCGAGATACCACAGACCGGCCACGATCAGCAGCTCGATCACCCGGGAATTGGCATAGTAGATGTTCTCGGCGCTGTGCAGAACCTCGGGATACTGGATGACGCTGGCGAGCGAGGTCGCCTTGATCATGCCGATGAACTCGTTGCCGAGCGGCGGGATCACCACGCGCATGGCCTGGGGCAGGACGATGCGGCGCAGAGCCCGCAGGCGCCCCATGCCGATCGCCTGCGCGGCCTCGTACTGGCCGGCATCGACCGAGAGCAGGCCGGCCCGCATCACCTCCGAGGTGTAGGCGCCCTGGTTGATGCCGAGGCCGAGCAGGGCCGCCAGGAACGGCGTCATGAGGTCGACCGCGCGACCGCTCCAGACCCCCGGGATGCCGATCACCGGGAAGACGAGGGCGAGGTTGAACCACAGCAGGAGCTGGAGAATCAGCGGCGTGCCGCGAAACAGCCAGACGTAAGCCGCCGCCACCGATTTCAGCACCGGATTGGGCGACAGCCGCATGAGCGCGACCACGATCCCGAGCGCGATGCCGAGCAGCATCGCGAGCACCGCCATCACCAGGGTGTTGCGGATGCCGGCGAGGATCACCGGGACGGTGAGGAAACGGCCCACATAGGCCCACTCGATCTGCCCGTTCGCGAAGGCCCGGGCCAGGGCGGCGAGGAGGAGCAGGAGGATCGCGGCGGAGAGCCAGCGCCCCCAATGCATCCGGCGCGCCACGGGCAGGCCGGCGAGGTCGGAGAACCCCTCGGCAAGGGGGCGTGTCTGGGTCATGGGCTGGATCCGTCCGGCTTCGCGCCTCGAACCGCTCAGGCGACGAGGGGCGCCGGCTCGACGACGCCCGCCCGCTCCGTGATCGGCGCATACTGGGCCGGCTGGCGGTGCGCGGCGAAGTCGAACATCTTCTCCTTGCCCTGACGGCAGAGGTCAAGATCGCAAGGTGCCACCAGCACTTCGTCCCCGAGAGTCCGGGCCTCGGCCACGATGCGGCCGTTCGGGTCCACGATGCAGGAGCCGCCGATCAGGCCGGACCCGTCCTCGTCGCCCGCCTTCGCCACGGCGATCGCCCAGGTGGCGTTCATGTAGGCGTTGGCCTGCGCGACCAGCTGGGAGTGGAAGGTGCGCAGGGCCGCATCCTCCGTGCTGCCGCCGTTCGGGTCATAGGCCGCCGAGTTGTAGCCGACGCAGACCAGCTCGACGCCCTGGAGGCCGAGGACGCGCCACGCCTCCGGCCAGCGGCGGTCGTTGCAGATCATCATGCCCATGATCGCCCCGGCCCAGCCGGCGCCGGCGCGGAAGGCCGGGAAGCCCGTATCGCCATAGGCGAAGTAGCGCTTCTCCAGCTGCTGGAAGCGCGCGCCCTCGCGCGGCTCGACCGAGCCCGGCAGATGAACCTTGCGGTAATGACCGAGGATCGCGCCGTCCGGCTGCACCAGGATCGCGCTGTTGTAGCGCTCGCCCGCGGGCGTCAGCTCGGCATAGCCGATATAGAAGCCGACGCCGAGTTCCCGCGCCCGGTCGAACAGCGGCTGCACGGCCGGATTCGGCATCGCCCGCTCGAAGTACCGATCGAGATCCGGCCCGTCGAGCAGCCAGCGGGGGAAGAAGGTCGTGAAGGCGAGTTCCGGAAACACCACGAGGGTGGCACCGCGCGCAGCCGCGTCCTCCAGCAGGCGCAGCAGGCGCGCCATCGTGTGGGCCCGGGAATCGGCCCGCTGGGTCGGCCCCATCTGGGCGGCGGCAACGGTGATGACGCGGCTCATTCTGACCTCGAAACAGGCAAACTGCCTATTGTTCGCGCTGATACCGGAATTTCGGCCGGTGATGGGCTTATTCTGCACAGATGCCGGGCTCCCTCAACGTCGGCGCCTATGATATTTTCGGAAGATGTATAACCCCGGGTGACAATGAACCTGCGCCAGCTCGAGATCCTGCGGGCGGTCGTCCGCCATCGCACCACCGTCGCGGCGGCGGAGGAACTCGCCCTCTCCCAACCCGCGATCAGCAACGCCCTGAAATCCATGGAGGGCCAGCTCGGCTTTCCGCTCTTCGACCGGATCAACAACCGGCTCTTTCCCACCGCCGAAGCGATGACGCTCTACAAGGAGAGCGAGGCGATCTTCGCGTTGCAGGCGAAGCTGGAGAACCGCGTGCGCGACTTGCGCGAGAACCGGCTCGGCCATCTCGGGCTGGTGGCGACGCCGCCGCTCGCCTACAGCATCATCCCGCCCGCCCTGTCGGCCTTCCTGCGCCAGCGCCCGCAGACGCGCGTCCTCTTCGACGTGCGCCGCTACGAGGGCATCATCGACGGCGTGCTCAGCCGCGTGGCGGAACTCGGCTTCGCTCTCGGGCTGACGCATCATCCGGGCATCGCGCACGAGACGGTGCAGACGGGGGAGATGGTCTGCGTCGTCGCGCCCGATCATCCCCTCGCCGCCCGGGCGGCCGTCTCGGCCGCCGATCTCGTGGCGCATCCGTTCATCGGCCTCGAACGCGGCACGCGGCTCGGCGAGGCGGTGCGCGAGAGCTTCGCCCGGGCCGGCGCGCCGTTCAACCCCACGGTCGAGGTGCGCTACTGCAACACGGCCTGCGTGCTGGCGGGGGCCGGCGTCGGCGCGGCGGTGGTCGATCCGTTCTCGCCGCGCCAGGGCGGCGCCCACCCGCTGGTGGTGCGGCCCTTCCTCCCGCGCACCCCCGTCACCGCCTACGTTCTCTGGTCGGAGGCCGAGCCCCTGTCGCGCTTGGCCCGGGCCTTCCTCGACGAGATCCGGAGCGCGACCCGGGCGCTCGATGAGGCGGGCGGCGCGGGACGTGCGCCGCGCGGAACCGCAGAGAACAATTCCGCTTAGGTCTTTGTTTTCGCATCATTTTCACCGCCAGACCGGTGACCGCCCCGGCGAATGATGCTTAAGGTGCGGCGCGTGAGGGACGCGCCCGTCCCGTCGCCCACAAGCGGGGATCCTCCATGACCGCCTACGACGCCGACCTGCGAAGCCTTGCCGCCGGCCCCACGATCCCGTCGCGCCGCACGGTCGTGGTGACGAGCCTCGCCACGGGCTTCGCGATGGCGGTGCAGCCGATCGCCGCCCAGACCGCGATCACCACCGACAGTACCGGCCTCGAAGCCGGCGAGGTGCGGATCCGGACGCAGGACGGCGAGATCCCGGCCTACCGGGCCATGCCGGCGACGGGCGGCCCCTTCCCGGTGGTGCTGGTGGTGCAGGAGATCTTCGGCGTGCACGAGCACATCAAGGACGTGTGCCGCCGCTTCGCCAAGCTCGGCTACTTCGCCGTTGCCCCCGAACTCTATGCCCGCCAGGGCAACGTCGCGGCGATGACGGACATCCAGCAGATCGTGCGCGAGGTGGTCTCCAAGGTCCCGGACGCGCAGGTGCTGGCGGATCTCGATGCCGCCGTCGCCTTCGCGCGGGCCTCGGGCAAGGCCGATGCCGCGCGGCTCGGCATCACCGGATTCTGCTGGGGTGGGCGCATCGTCTGGCTCTACGCCGCGCACAATCCCGGCCTGCGGGCCGGGGTGGCGTGGTACGGCCGCCTCGCGGGCGAGGCGACCCCGCTGATGCCGAAGCACCCGCTCGATCTCGCCGCATCCCTGAAGGCGCCGGTGCTCGGCCTCTACGGGGGAGCGGATCAAGGCATCCCGGTGAGCACGGTCGAGCAGATGAAGGCCGCCTGCCGGGAGGCGGGCAAGACCTGCGAGTTCGTGGTCTATCCGGACACGCCGCACGCCTTCCATGCCGATTACCGCCCGAGCTACCGGGCCGAGCCGGCCCGGGACGGCTGGCGCCGGCTCCAGGCGTGGCTCCGGCAGCACGGCGTCGCCTGAGAGCACCACCGCTCAGGGGGCTTTCCGCGCTTGAGCGTCGTTCCGCCGGCCGCTTCGGCCGGCGGAACGACGCGAAACCAAGACACTCGGTCGCATGGCCTCACGCGGTTCTGCTGAGGGCGGCGAGCGCGAGCGTCGCCCGCTCGGCCTGCTGCTGCCACTGCTCCCGGGAGTGCCGCAGTTCCGCGACCATCTCCTCCAGGGCGGCGACGCGCGTCTCCGCCGTGGCGAGCCGGAGCCGCAGCGCGACCGTCTCCGCGGCCTCCGCCTCGCGCTCGGGCTCCCCGCGCGGCGGACGGGCTTCGGCAACCGCCTTGCCGGTGCGCGCGCCGCCGGGCGGGTAGATCCGGTGCAGATCCGCCGGCTCGATGCTGAATCCGCCCTCCGCATCGCGCCGGGCCCGGAGGCGCCCGGCGCTGATCGCCCGCCAGATCGTGGTCCGGCTGACGCCGGCGCGACGCGCCGCTTCCTGAAGACTGAGCCCAGCCATGATCACCGTTCCGGTTCGGGATTTCGGGACCTCCCGAAACGCCCCGCCCGTGCTCCTTCTGCACTGGCCCGGCCGCTTCGGCCATGCCAGGAGGCAGCGCATGATCCGCCTCCTGAAGCACGTTCTGATCGAGTACGGCCCGGACCGGGATGCCCATATCGAAGCCGCGGCGCGGGTGATCCTGGAGACCTTCCCCGAGGCGCAGATCGAGGTGGCGCAAGGCCTGCTCGACGACGATCTCCTGCTCGAAGTGCGGATCCCGATCACCCGGATCGAGGAATGGCCGGCGGTGAGCCGCCGGGCGCACGCCTTCGCGCGGGAGTGAGGCGCCGCCCGCGGCCTGCCTGCTTGCCTAGGGGTTCGCAGGTTCGATGAACCTGGAACCATTGTAGAACGGCCGCCCTTGCGGTGCGCCTTTGCAACGTGCACGCGGAAGCTCTCTTCGAGAGCCTGCACGTGCATGAGGCCGTCCTGAAGGTCTCATCACAGACCGCTTCCACCTCATCAGACGACCCGCGGCCGGGATTTCAGCCGCGTAGCGGTCTGCAAGGGGCTTCGATCGTTTCACGGATACGTGCAGCGCGCGCATCCATGACAAGGGGCTTGGTCAGCACCTGCATCTCAGGCTCCCGATACCCGTTGCCGATCAGCGCGCTTTCCGCAAAACCGATGATGAACGACACTCTCAGCTCGACTTTGGCCAATATTCGCCCGCCAACGGATGAGCGCCTGCCTATGCACCAAAGCGTCGATGGAGCTTTGTGCGTTCACCCGGCGAACGGGACATCCTGAAAGAATCTCAAGAGAGCGCTCGTCGGCTTTCCCCGGGTTGCTGTTACTTGCTACCGTGCTCAGTCGAACTCGCCTCGGCTTTCGGACGAAGAGGGCGACTCGCCAGCTCCGCTCCCGATATCCCCTTGTACCCTCGAGGTCACAGGACCTGATTGGCCAGAATCGAGCTCAGAGGCCGCTGAAAACCCGCAACGATTCCAAACCACGCGCGGCGACATTGGACGACGAACCCTGTGCGGGCAGCGATGGTCTGATGTCTGTCATCGGTGTGCGTGCCAAACCAACCAAGATGTAAAATCTCACCGATCGTATTCGCTGTTTCGCCACACTCTCGCCCCATTTAGCCATTTGTATTTAACAAAGATCATAAATAAATATCAATGTTGAGGCCAAGTATGGTACGATTGCGTACAAAAAGCTCAGGAAACTAGGCGGAAGATACTGTTTCCGACATCCATTCTGGGATGTCGGCGGCCCGCCATATTCACGAGAGCGACGGCGATCGGCCTCAACATTTTGGAAATGCCTCATTTCTTCGATTGCCGGAAAACTGCTATCCGTCATCGATTTGCAAAGAAAATCACCTATCCAAAATGCTAGATCAATATTGATTTAATTTGGTCAACATGGCGATATGGCGCCCAAACGGATCAAAAATCGGACTGACTTTCTCTTGTTAAGCGCGAGAGAGCGTCGTTCACAATCCATCAAATCTGCTGAGCAGATTTAACTGAGCTACAACCAGCCCGTACCGTGCTCGATCGATCAAGGCTGTCGACTCGGCAGTTCTGATCATGCGCTGGCATGGATCCGCGAAACAAAGCCAAGCCTTGCCCGTTGCTCCGCGAAACTCATCGCGAGTGGCACCGGACTCGGCTTGCCGGAGGCAAAGGCCAGCATGTCCATCATCGCGAAGAACACTGTCATCTCTGTCGACGATACGTTCTATAGCGTCCAGATTGCCGGCAAGCCCTGGAGCCTGATCCAGGTTGTCCCCAACAGCTACCGCTTCGAGGTGCGTGCTGGCGACACCTGGGTGAACGACCCGTCGAACAAGAACCGTTCCGAGATCGCGATGCGCTCGGATATCGCCGATGGCAGCAAGATCGGCGTTTCCTACACGATGATGGTCGAGCCGGGCGCGGCCAATACCGCGAACTTCACGATCCTCGGCCAGTTCCACCAGAGCGAGAGCGGCGGCGGCAAGGGGCTCGCACCGCCCTTCGCGATCGGCCTCGAGGGCGACAACATGGTCGTCAAGGTCGCCTACCGCGATGCGACCGGGAAGGACGTGGTCGAATCGATCTTCACGGATCGCGCCCCGATCCAGCGTGGCCACGCCTACGACTTCGATATCCAGGCGAGCTTCGATCCCGACGGTTCGGGCCACATCGCCGTGATGCGCGATGGCGTCAAGATCGTCGACTACTCGGGCAGGCTCGGTTGGCCCGGTCAGACCGGCGTCTACTGGAAAGAGGGGATCTACCGTGGCGATGCGCCGGAGACCCTCGCGGCCGTCTACAGTGACCTCGATGTCAGTGTCACGCCCGGCACCATTGCCCCCACGCCGGCCGGCCCGGTGACCTACAACCAGTACGACGGGAGCGGCCGGATTGCCGCGACGGTGACGACGCAATCCGATGGCGCGAAGATTGTGACATCCTTCGACGCGTCCGGCGCACTCACCAAGGTTGTCGAGACGGGCGCCAAGGGCGATCTGACCATCACGACCTACGGCATCACCGGCAAGAGCTACGTCAGCGAGACGGTCGCGTTCGACGCGAGCGGGAAGATCGTCTCGCTGTCGGGCCGCCACGGCGACGGCAGCCTCGACTACCAGCAGATCCGGCACGCGGATGGCTCGCTGGACAATTGGCAGTACGACGCCAAGGGGGCGGCGACCCGCCACGAGGTCGTGGCGGCGAGCGGGGCGCGCGAGGTCTACGAGTACGCCGTCCCCGGCAGCAAGACGGCGTCGGGCCACCGCTCCTACGACGCGCAGGGCGTGCTGCGCCTCTACGAGCAGAGGAACACCGACGGCTCGCTCGCCCTGACGCAGGCCTGGAGCACGAACGGCTCGACGCTGGTGAGCAACTACGCCGCCGGCAATGTCCTCAGCCAGACGACGCTGACCCGCGCGGATGGCAGCCGCGACGTCTCGGGCTTCAACGTCACGGGCCGGACCTACACCAGTGCCGTCTCGCGCTACGACGCGAAGGGCGTGCTCGTCACCCTTGAGCGCAAGCACGCCGACGGCAGCCTCGACTACAGCTTCGTCAAGAATGCCAGCGGCACCACGGCCAAGATCTACAACGCCACGGGTCTTCTGACCAAGACCGAGATCGTGGCGACGAGTGGCGCGCGCGAGGTCTACGACTACGCCGTCCCCGGCAGCAAGACGGCGTCGGGCCACCGCTCCTACGACGCGCAGGGCGTGCTGCGCCTCTACGAGCAGAGGAACACCGACGGCTCGCCCGACTACGTGAAGACCTGGAAGACCGACGGTTCGACGCTCGCTACGGATTACGACGGCCGCGGCAATTTCCTGTCGAGCGTTTCCACGACCGCGGCCGGCAAAATCGACCATACAGTCACCAAGGTGGCGGACGGCACGGTGACCAAGTTCTACGACGCCGCCGGATCCCTGGCCAAGGTCGAGAATCGTCACCTCAACGGCACCCGTGACGTTTACGAATACGCCTTCGCCTCGAAAAGCGTAGCCTCAGTCCACCGCGCCTATGACAGCTTCGGCACGATGACGCTCTACGAACGGTGGAATGCTGCCGGTACGCTTCAATCGATGCGGACATGGAACAACGATGGATCGAGCATCAGCTCAACCTACGATGCTACCGGTGCGCTCACGGCAACGCGGAGGGACGACGCACCCGTTGCCGCGATGACAACACTCACAATCGGCAGCGATGCGGCCACGACGGGTAGGTTGCTAGAGGGCAGTTCGGGCAACGATATCTTTTCACTCGTTAATGGTGACAGGGTTTTCTTCGACGCCGTGTTCGGTGACGACACAATACGCAACTTCATCGCCGGCGATGAGGGGTACAACGTGCTGTCGATCAACCATGAACTCGTCCAGGACTTCGCACACCTTAGCATGCGTCAGGATGGGAGCGATACCGTGATCACGATCGCCGATCATGGAACGATCACGCTTGAGAATATTGCCGCCAATACGCTGAATCAGAATGATTTTGCATTTTTCTGAACTAAATACATGATCAGCATTCTCCAAATGAGATATTCGCGGGAACGTAACCGGCATTCCGGACCAAGGCCGTGAGAGGCTCCTGCATCGCCGCGGCCCTGAGGATCCGGAGGGCCGCTTCGAGCATTGCCCCCTACCCGGAAGGTGCGCCGATGCTCGCACCTCACCCCGATGCCCACACCACCCTCGCCCACACCGGCATCGCGCGGCTGCTGGAAGCATGGCTCCGTAACCCGCGCGCCGCTGGCGGCGAAGCGTCGTCCACCTCGCGAAGCGCGCCTCGTTCTCGGCCATCGCTGCGCTGATGGTGAGCGCCGCCGGGCAGCTCATGCGGCTGGGCTCCTGCACCACCAAGATCGTGTCGGGGTTCGAGGACGGCGTCTCGCCTCAAGCACCCGGCTCATCAAGCGGCCTGACAAGCGCTACGTCGCCATCACGGACTGCATCGAGAGCCTGGAGCGCGACCGGCTCCTGCGCCTCGAGGAGCAGGTCCGGACCGCGGCCAACCTGCTGCGGGAGATGGGCGGACCGCCCCGGCATGCCGCCATGTACCTGCTCAGACGATGGCATGCGATCATGCGCCCCGGATTCCGGCCCGGGGTGCCTTCGTCGTCTGCCCTGGCCGGGCCGATCCGGCCATGGTCCAGGAGGAGGCGCACGATCCGCCTCCTGAAGCACGCTCTGGACGAAGAGGGGGAAGCACCCCTTCAGGCATGCGGGCAATGAAGCCGATCCGACCCTCGCACCGATCCCAACCCTACCGGACCTGAATCGGAATCCGCAGGTGCAGAACCCTCGTCCCCGAGCACGGCGTCGGGGGAAATTTGGCGCCCTTCGGAGCCGCACTCAACAATATCCTATTGAACGCTTCCAGGCGAGACGGCTTCACCAATTTCGAAGACGCGACTTCGCCGTCGCGATTGATGGCCAATTCCAGGACCGCGGCTTCCCCATGGAAAAGGCCACCCTGCGCGTTCGCGACGTGCCCTTGTATAAGCCGGGTCAGGGAACGATTATACTCGCGCAAGCTCTCCCACCGATCGGTCCCGCACACGGTTTGCGCATGTGAGCCGCCGGCGTCAATGGATGCGAGCCCACAGATCGCCAGCGAGGCGAGGACGTCACGTTTCCGCATAGCGCTTCCATCCGCTCGCGATAGCGCCCCCCGCTCCGACCCTGCGGCAAGGGCGGGAGTCCGGGTCCGCAGGCTCGATGAACTTGGGATCATCTCGCACGAAAGGCCGCCCTTGCGGTGCGGCCCTTTGGATTTCAGTAGGTGTGATGGTGGGCGCGACAGGGATCGAACCTGTGACCCCTACGATGTCAACGTAGAGGCGCCCCTTGCCAGCACTGTAATCATTGGGAAATTTCGTGCGCATATCCGGCAGGAGATGACTGTTGTACCCACTCTGTTCCGGTTTCTGGGTTCAGTGAACCTGGGAGCACTATGTAACAGAAGTCGCTCCTGAATTAGGCGTCTCGCCATTGGGGCGGACGCCTCGGTAAAGTCGGCAGGGAGCACTACGTTACGAGGCGGAGCGGATCGCGGGCGCGAGTGTCGGCATCTCGTCCAGTTCCAAGGCCGCCGCTCCACGGCGAAGCGCCTCGGGTGAGAACTTCGCATAGACCCGACGCGTGACGTTCACGTCGGTGTGGCCGAGATAGCTCGCGATCTCTTCCATCGGCACACCCTGCTCGGCTTGGCGCACGGCCGCAGAGTGCCGGAGCATGTGCGGCGAGACCCGCGGAAGCTTGGCGCGTTCGGCTGCGGCCGAGAGCCCCTTCTTCACCGACCCGACCCGCTTGCCATTCCACTCGATGACGTAGGGAGTGACGGCGCCGGCCCTGGCCGCGAGGAGATGTGTCTTGAGGGTGCGCGTCATCGGCACGATCGCGCGGCCTTTGTGCGGGACGGTGATCTCGGGGTCCTCGAGGTCGATCTTCTCCCGGTGGAGGTCAACTCGATCCCACGTCAGCCCGAGGATCGCGCCCGCCCGCCCGGCGGTGCCGTAAGCGAGATGCACGAACAGCTTCAGGTGCGGGGTGTCACAGGCCTCGGCCAGGCCGCGCACCTCGTGCGCGGTGAGGTACTTCTCGCTCGGCTTCGGCTTGGGCGGGCGTTCGATCTCGGGCGCGGACGGGATCAGCTTGTGCTTCTGCCCGTAGAGCAGGAGCATGCGCAGGTGGCCGAGTTCGGTGTGGATCGTGCCGTCCTTGATGCCGGCGGCACGGCGATCGGCGGTGTGGGCGCGACAGTCCGCGATCGTGATGGCCTCGCCCTGGAGCGGCCCGAAGCGGTCCCTGAGCACCTTCCACGTGTGGTGCATGGTGACGAGCACGGCGCGGCCTGCCATCTCGACCTGATAGCCTTCCCAGAGGGCGGCGACGGTGCCGCCCTTCGGCCGCGTCAGTTCTGCGTATAGCGCTGGCGCACGGCGGCGAGCCTCAGCCGGGTCATCGGTGTCGAGCGCGAAGCGCTTTCGCTTGCCGTCTCGCCAGAAGACGAGGGCAAGTCCGCCTCGGAGCTTCCCGATGCTGTAAGGCTCATCCGACATTCGTACTCCTCCACCGCCCGCCGTGGGATTCTGATCAGCTTCTTGCCGAGTCGGAAGGCCTCCAGCTCACGAGTTTCGACCAAGCGTCGAACGTTGCGCTCCGAGCAGGACCAGCGCTCCGCCACCATCGCCAGGGTCATGACGTCCGTCGGTGCTGATCCTGCGCTCACCGCCCCTCCCCCTTCTCACGTCCGATGCTCGCGAGTGCGAGCCCAATCAAGCCGATGGCGCAGCCCAGCCAGCGCACGGCGCGCCAGCCGTAGGGGGTGGCGCAGAACAGCGCGTAGAGCGCGACGGCGCCGAGCAGGATGATGTCGAAGGTGCTCATGACGCCTCCATGCTCGTCGCCTCGGTCGGCAGCTCGCCGCGTTCCGCCAGCGCTTCGAGGTCGGGGATCAGCTCGGCCCGGACCTCGGCGCGGGTGTACTGCCAGCCCGGTAGGAGCTCGTGCGTCCACGCGCCGTTGACCCGCGCCAGCCCGGGGGCGCCCTCCCAGGTCTCGATCCACGCGGACCGCCGCGGCCGGCTCATGTCGACGTGCATCACGGCCCGGGCACCGAGCGGCGCCTTGCCGGCGATGATGGCCCGGAGCGTGCGGGCGGCCTCGGCGGCCCGTTGGCGCTCCTCGGCGGTCGGGGGCGGCGGCCTACGACCCACGGGCCACCTCCGGCATCTCATCGTGGGTGCGCCCGTCGAGGAGGCGGCCGGCGGCCTTCTTGCCGACGCAGGTGACGGCGATCTCGCCTGCCTCCTCGTCCGCGCAGCGATCATCCGGGATGTCGAGGCCGCCCTCCCGGTCGAGGATCATCCAGTCCGGGCCGATGGCCTTCGGAGCCCAGGCGCCCCATTGTTTGAAGTGGAAGGCGGTCCCGGCCGCCGCGCACTGGTCCCGCAGCGAGCGCGCCCAATCCGGGTGCATCGGCCGGGCGCCGGGGCCGCTCTCGCCGCCGACGATCACGAGGTGGATGCCGGTGAGGTCGACCTCGCCGAGGTCTTCAAGGAGCGGCTCGCAGGAGATAAAGCGAATACGGGCGGGGACCGCCCGCAACGCGTCGAGGTTCCTCAGCCGCGCCCGGTCTTCGATCGTCGTCCCCAGCCAGACGTTCTGCCAGGGCCATCGCTCGTTCCAGGGCTGATAGCCCGGAGCGCTGCTGTCCATCACCGGCCGCATCTTGGCGATGTTCTGCGGGCGCTTCGTCAGCAGCATCCAGTCGAGGTGCGGAGTCCGAGCGATCAGGCGCCACGCGTCGTCCCGCCACTCGCCCGGCACCTGGTTGTCGAAGAAGTCGGCGAGGCTGGCGCAGAACACGCGGTGCCGCTCGCCGACCGCCGCGGCGGCACGGTTCCACTTCAGCGGTTGCTGCCAGTTCGAGGAGCTGGTGCGACGGCGCTCACCGGTCCAGAGGTGCGCTTGCCCGGTCCGGCGCGACCAGACCTCGGCATAGCAGTGGTCGCATGCCGGGCTGAGCCGCGTGCAGCCAACCCACGGGTTGAAGGTGTGGTGGCACCATTCGATCTTGCTGTTCACGGCCACGGCGTCAGGCTCCAGCGGATGAGGGTTCGAGGTCCGCGGCTACGGGCGACCCGTCGCCGACGCACGCGGTGCAGAGATCCGGGCCTGCCCAGCCACAGCCGTCCGGGCAGGCGTCGTTCTGGGTGCAGCCGCAGGTGCGGCAGACGCCGCCGAGCAGGGATGGGATGCGGGGCGTCACGCCGTCGTTGGCCTCCAGGGCGCCGTCGGGCAGTGCGTCCGCCACAGCGCCGTCGAGCAGGTGGGCCAGCAGGCCTTCGGCGGCCTCAGCCGCTCGTTCGAGCACGGGCCCGAGCTGATCCTCGTAGACGCGGCGGCTCAGCCGTGCGGCGGCCACCATCTCGATCGCGATGGCGCCGATCTCAGCTTGCTCCTGGCGTGAGAGGGTGGGCCAGATCTCCGCACCGTCGAAGCGGGTGAAGGCTGGTGCGAACGTCACGCGAACCTCCAAAGCCCCCGGGTCGACAAAGTCTGACCTGGATCAAGGTTGTTCGGGAACGGGCGGGGAACGGTGGCTAGCATCTGCGCCTCACACCAGTAGCGGCTGGACCGAACCGTCCGGGAAGACGGCATCGAGCGGCACATCGCCGGTCGGCTCGTCGCCGGCCCAGCCGTCCGGCCAGGTCCCGGCAGCAATCAGCGCGCGGATGCGCGCCTCCTCCTCGGTGTTCAGGATGTTGATGGCCGGCCGGCCCGTGGCTGACGCTCCAGCGTTCACCTCGGCCTGGATACCGAGGATCTCCTCAAGCGCGGCGAGGCGCACCGGCAGCGTGATCGGCCCAAGCCGCTGCGGGTTCTTGGCGATCGAGCCGTCCTTCAGGGTCTCCGCGCCCGGCTTGCGCAGCCGATGCTCCGGCCGGCGCAACTGCCCGTAGATCGCCCGCAGGCGCTTGATCGGCGCCAGATAGGCCCAGGCCGGATGCCGGATGACGGTGTCGAGCGCTCGATCGTTGCTGGCGAGCGGGCAGCAGATGCAGCCGGTGCGCGCCGCAAGCTCCTCGGCCTCATCGCCGCCGTAGGCGTCCGCCACCATCGCGGTCGACCACTCGCCGTACTGCGGCGCGGGCGCGTAGAGGCGCAGCCAGTCCCAGACGTGGCAGACCCGCCAGTGCAGCAGCGGCGCGAGGGTGAAGATCCGGCCGCGCACGCCCCGCGCTTCAGGCACCGCCAGCTGGTACCAGCCCTGGCCGCACTCGGCGCCGTCCCGCCCGCACGACATCTCGATCCGCCGATCGCGGATCGCGCTCTCGCCCTGGCGCACCCCGGTGATCATGAGCACCGTGTCGCGGGCTTCGGGCGCCAAGTCCTCGGGGACGTCAGCGAGGGCGGGACCGCCGTTGTGGCCGATCGCATCAACCAGCGCGTCCGAGAGATCCGGTGTAGTGAGGGCGTCGAGGTCGGCGGCGATCGCTGCCGCCATTGGGTCGACCTTGATCTGCCGGGTGCACCAGCGAAGCGTGTTGTTGTTGGGCGGTGGGACGCCCCGGCCGAGGATGTAGACGAGGAAGCGCTTGTCGAGCGGCGCCATCACGACGCGCGTGCGGATCCAGGGGAAGCGGGTGAGCTGCTGGCGGATCTCGGCCGCAGCGATGGAGAGCGGGAGCAGCTCCATGCGGGTGTCGGCGTAGTAGACCGTCAGCGTCTCGGGCGGGGGCAGCTGACCGCTCTCGATGAGGTGCACGACCAGGGTAAGGATCGCGGTGGAGTCCTTGCCGCCGGACCATGCGATGCCCCAGTGGCGGTGCAGTGGGCCGTATGCGAGGAGCGACTGCAGGGTGAGCGCTACCGCCTCGTCGTAAACGAGGCGGGCCGCGTCCCCCGCGAACAGGTCGGCGAGCCGGGTCGCGCTCATCGGCAGCAACCTTGATTAATGTGGGCGACGCCCGTGCTGGAGGAGCGCAAACGGGCTCTCCAATGGGAGTGCCTGCCATGCAGCGCATGCCGAAATCCCGGGCTCAGATCGAAGCGATCATTCTCTCTGAAGCCCGTAGCCTCCCCGGCGGCGAATGTATCGCGAGCTTCCACTTTGGGCGCCCCAAAGACGAGAATAAGATTTCCTGCTTTTATTTGCATTTCAACGGCGGATCGGAGGCGATTCGCGAGGCTTTGCTTGGAATTGTCACAGAGATGGTCGTGAAGATGACTCTCATCTACGACATGAAAAGCTTCACGCTGCATTAGCAGGTATGGGTGGCACGGCACCATGAGCACATCGCGGCTGTCGCCGGTGAGGATGCGCACCGTCATCCCGTCACTCCGCCGCGAAGAGGGTTTGGGCGGAGGCGGTGCGGACCGGGGCGGCGTCGGCCATGATGGCGCTGACGCAGGCCTTCATCTTCGCGACCGAGACGGCGTTGCCGATCTGCTTGATCTGCTCCGTCTTCGTGCCGGTGAATTCGTAGCGCGCCTCGTCGGTGTTGAAGCCCATCGCAGCGGCCAGCTCGTGCGGCTCCAGCATCCGGAACAGGATGTCGTAGGTCTCGGTGCCCTCGACGAGGTTGACCCGGCCGGTAGCGCAGAGGGTGGGCGTCGGCGCGTCGAGGTCGTGGGTTCGGGGCGCCTGCCCCTCGCGCTCACCGAACTGCGCAGCGATGAAGGCCAGTTCCCCGCGGTGCGCCGTGGTGATCGTTGGCAGCGGATCGACCGAGGGATCGCGCACCCGGTCGCTCCCGTCGTGATGCGTGATCGGCATGACGACCGCGAACTCACCGCCCTTGGCCGTCGTCATCGTGGGGACCGGATCTGCCACGTCCCGGGCCGCCGCACCTTCGCCCGACTGGGTGACCGGCACCACCATGCCGAAGCGGCCCTTGGACGTAACGGTCGGCAGCGGGACATCACCGGTCACGCACGTCTCGCCTGAGCCCGAGCCGTAATAGGGCGAGATCAGCAGGTGCGAGTGCTTGGCGACCTGGGTTGGCGTCGGCTCGTCGACCGAGCGTGCCGCACCTTCAGCGTGGCGCGAGAGCACGAAGGGTTCGACCACGCCGAAATTGCCGCCGCCGGCGTGCACGGTGCCCAAGGGCTCCTCCACGCTCTTGCTGCGCCGGCTGTGCGGGTCAGCCTCGCCGGCATCGACGCCGTGGGCGGCCGAGAGGACGAATGGCTCCACCAGCATCGGCCTGGCGCAGCCGGGTCGTTCCGAGGCCGCGCCACCCGTCATCACGGTCGGCAGAGGATCCGCGGCCGTGCGCGGCGCCCCGGTGGTGTGCTGGGACAGGATGATCGGCTCGGCAGCGTAGAGGTGAGCGGCGTGTGCCGTCTGGGTCGGAAGCGGCTCCGCCGAGGGCGTGGCCGTCGAGCGCCCCTTCATGTTGACAATGACGGGCTCGGCGATGCCGATCCGCGCCTGCGTCATTACCGTAGGCGCCGGCTCGTCCACGCTCTGCTTGAGGATGACGGGCTGCGCGAGCCCGATGTGCTGCCCGCCGGCGGCGATCGTCGGCAGCGGCGCGTCGATTCCCTGCGCGGCCATGTGGTTGCGCAGCACGACGAGGAAGGGTTCGGGCCACCCGTGCTTCTGGGCGCCAGCGTAGATGCGCGCGAGCGTCTTCGGAGCGAGCGGCTTCTTCCGAGCAAAGATCGACCGGCCCTTGATCGACCAGTCGATGATGTCGCGGGCCGGCTTCCAGGGCTTCGCGCCCGAGAACAGGTCCGCAGCGGCGCCGCGGCGGTGATGGGTCGCGACCGGCCAGACGAGCCGCTTGCCGTCCGACCGCGCCATCAGGACGAAGCGCGTCCGGGTGGTGGCGTCGCCGAAATCGGCCGCGTTGAGCTTGCGCCACTCGGGCCGAAAGCGCAGGCGCTTGATGGTGTCGATCCATGCGCGGAAGTATTCACCCTTGCGCGAGGCCACGGGTTTGCCGGTGCGATGGTCGACCGGGCCCCAGCTGATGAACTCCCAGACGTTCTCGATGATGATCCGCTTCACCCGCAGCTCGGTCAGCCACGTGATGATGTGCCAGGGATCTGAGCGCTGCTGATCCGAGGTCGGCTTGCCTCCCCGCGCGACCGAGTGGTGCGTGCAGGTCGGCGAGGCCATCAGGAGGTCGAGGTAGCCTTCGGGCACCAGCAGGTGCGGGCGGACCGTCGCGATGTCTTGAACGTAGTGCCGGGCCTCGGGATGGTTGCGCTCGTGGGTCGCGATGGCGACGGGCCAATGGTTGACGCAGACGAGCTCCATTTCGAGCCCCAGTTCCGCGAGCGCGCGCTGGCAACCGGTCGAGGAACCGCCGGCCCCGCAGAGCAGGTCGGCGACGAGCAGCTTGCGCTTCATGATGCGGACCTGGTCACGAGGGGGATCGGAAGGGCGAATCGGCCGGCCTCCGTGAGCGTCAGCAGACCGAGCCAGCGGCGGTGATGCGGATCGAGGGTGGCGAGCCCGAGCTTCACGAGCTGATCGGACCGGCGCCACGAGAGGTCGGAGGGGACGAGGCACTGCCCGGTGCGGGCCAGGACCGGCGGCGGGTCCCAGGGGAGAGGCCAGCGGGTCACGACTGCGCCTCCGGCCAAAGGCCGCGGCTGCGCAGCTCGGCCTCCCACGCCTCCCGGATCGGCTCAGCGCAGTGCGCGACCGCGTCCGCCCAGGTCGGCCAACGGCCGTGCTCGGCACGGAAGCTGTACTGGTAGTGCAGCCGGGTCGCGTCGTGCGGCTGTTCGGGCGGGTGGCGGCGTCCGCAGGTCTGGCAGGCCTGCGGGTCAGCCGGCGGCATCAGCCGGAATTCGGCCGTGCGCTCCTCGATCACCTCGCCCGTGGCGGCGTCGACCACCTGCATCGGGATGTTGAGCGTGCGAGTCATCGCCCGCCGCCCTGCGTCCGCTCGAACGCATCCCCCGCCGCGGCCAGCGTGGCCCGGGCGAAGTTGCGCGCCTCGTCGCGGGTGAGGTGGATGCTGACGGAGGTCGGGCCGTCGTCGGTGCCGAACTGGACGTCGAGCCGGACCGAGCCGTCGGCGGCGGGGACGGGCTGCAGGCTCCAGGCGCCCGCGGGGAGCGGGGTGGGGGCGGCCACCATCAATGCAGCCCTCCCGCCGCCGGACGCTCACTCGGGCCACGCCCGTCCGGCGCGCCGTCCAGCGTCTCCGTCAGCGCGTCCCGCAGGTACTCCGCGGCGCCCGGCGTCATCGGCATGCTCGCGATCGGCTGCCCGGCTCCGGTCAGCAGCCAGAGGGAGATCGTCCCGCACCCGCAGGTGCAGCGGACAAGCTGATAGCGGGGCGCGATGGGGGTGGGCTGAGCCATCACCGCACCTCCGCCTGCATCGCGACCGCGAGGTGCCCGGCCGCCACGCCCGAGCGCCGCATCGCCGGCCAGTGCGGCCGCGTCGGCGCCGCTCGGGGCCGGACCATTTCCGCCGCCCGGCTCTGCCGGATGACGACCTCCCGGCCCGCCTCCAGCGCTTCGAGGATCGGCAGCAGCCGGTCGGCGTGGCGCTCGACCAGCCCGACAAGCCCCGCCACCGCGAGCATGTCGCGGGCCTGCGCGTCGGTGTGCGCGGCGGCGCGCCGGGTGTGACGCATGCTGTCGTCGACGCCAGCCACGAATCGGGCCGCGAGCAGGGCGACGTCGCCCTGATTCCGGGCGGCGATGTCGGCGGCGAGCCGCAGAGAGGGGAGGTCCATATCGCGAAGGTCGGCGGCTCTCATGGTCAGGCGTCTCCCGGGATGGCGACGAGGCGGAGCGAGCCGCCCCAGATCGTTTCGATGCGCAGGTGCAGAGGGGCGAGAACGGTGTTGGCGCGCCGCAGCAGCTGGGCCTGCAGCGGGTCGCTCATCCGCTCGCCCGGGCGGGCCGCGGCCATCGCGTCGGCGCGGCTCACCGCGAGGCCGACGTGGGTGGTGAGCACGAAGGCCAGCAGGTCGAACGTGCCCCGCCAGCGCAGGTCCAGGCGGTGGCGGCCGCACCGCAGGCAGCGGTAGGTCCGGTCAAGCACCACCGCGTCGGGCCGGCTCACCGCCGTGTCGTAGCCGCCTGCCTCCACCACGATGATCTCGGGCAGCGGCAGGGCCTGGCGCTGAGCGTCTTGGCGCGCGGCGCGGCTGCGGCGCCCGCGCGTCGGCGCGTAGCCCTGGCAGGGCGTGGAGGCGGCGAGCATGGTGGCGCTCCTCAGAAGGGAATTGCGTCGTCGAGGTCGTCGCCGCGGGCGCGGACTGCGGCGAGCGACAGCTCGAAGGCCACATCGCTGAGCGCATCCACGCTGCGTGGCGGCATCCGGGTCGAATCGTCCCCGGCGCAGGCCCGGAATCCGTCGAGCCACGTCGCCAACTCGCGCAGCTGCGCGGCGAGGTTTGCGGCCCGGGTCGCCTCCATGCGGAGCACCGCGGGCTCCGGCTCGCCTGCAGCCTCAGCCGCCGCGGCCGCCTCCCGCCGCGGGACGCACGGCGCTTCCGCGGCGACGAGCGCCGCCGCCTTGCTGATGCCGAAGCGCCCGGTGCGGATCTCGGCGTGGGTCAGAACGGCGACAAGGCCGATCATCTCCTCCCAGCCGAGCAGCGTCGCGTGCTGGTCAGCGACCGTCACGCCGAACGCGCTGTCACCGTCCGCGCTAATGGTGATGGGGAGGGCGCGCATGGGTCAGCCCTCCCGCCGCGGGGAGCGCCGGCCGGCCTGCGCTGCGTCGATCGCGTCGTTGCCCGGGAAGTCGTCCTCGTCCTCGGCCGGACCGCCATCGGCGCCGCGGTCGTCCTCATCCGGTTCGGCGCCCGTAGGCAGCACGGCGCCTGCCTCCGCGTCGGCCTGATGCTCGATCGTGTCCGCGAGCGGGTTGGCGACGGGCTGGAACAGCCCGGTCACCTGCCCGTCCTGCTGCCCGCGGCGCTGGCCGAAATCGTAGAGCTCGTCGTCGCGCCGGAGCAGGTCGTCGAGGTCGGACGACAGCGGCAGCACCTTGCTGTGCCGGCGCGCCACCGTCTTGCGCGCCATCTCCTCCCACCACTGCGACCACGGCCCGCCGGTCTTCGCCCGGCTGACGCTGCGAACCTTCTCGATTTCCTCGATCGTCATCACCTCGCGGGAGCGCTCGCCGCTCTTGAGCACCGCGATCGAGTAGGCGGCGATCGGCTTGCCGCGGTTCGTGAGCACCGGCGTGTGGACGATCTTCGGCTCGTCACCGAGCTGGTATTCGAAGTGGTCGTTCTCGAAGACGACGTTCGCCTCCCAGGTGGCGATCTCGCCCGAGTTGCGGACCTTCTTCCGGATGCCGGCGATCATCGGCATCCACTGGGCACGGCCCTTGAACTCGACGATCGCGCCCTCGCGCCCGTCCGGCAGCAGGCCGTCCTGGGCGGCTCGCATCGCGGCGTTGAAGAACGAGCGCCGCTCCAGCTTCAGCAGGTCCGGGTTGTTCTGAACCGCGGTGAGGAGCACGCGCTTGAAGCGCTCGACCGGGATGTGGGCCGGCAGCGCCGCGGCGAACTCGGCCTCGCGGCTCTGGATTTGCTCGCGCACCAGCACGAGTGGGTTGGCGTTCGGGTTGCGCTCGGCGACGACCGTGGATGCAGCCATGAAGGTCCTCCTGTCAGGGGTCAGCGGGCCCACCACGCGGGCAGGTCTGTGATGTCGATTTCGGTGAGCGGGTCGTGGTTGACCCAAGGCGCGTCGAGGCCGTGCTCGCGGCGCGCGGCGACGTAGTTCCAGAGGGCGAGCTCGACGGTCTTCTCGGCTTTCGCGAGCACCTCGTTGCCGGGCGAGAGCGACACGCCCCACGTCAGCGGCGCGTCGCCGGTCGACCAGAACACGAAGACGAAGGCATAGGCCGGCGCCGCCGCGACCCGGGCGAGCCACGCGGGGTCGTGGTCCCCATGCACCCGGCCCTCGGCGGCAAGCCGCGCCAGCTGCGCGCGGGCCTGCAGGTAGGCCGCGGCCTGGACCGGATAGCCGTACTCGGCCATCGCCCGCAGGCAGTTGGCCCGGAACGAGGTCGGGCGGCTCGGCCGCGTGCTCTTGAGGTCGACGACCGCGCGCGGCTTGAGGTAGTCGAACCGCGCCTTGCGCCGCACCGGTTCGCCGTCCACCGCGTCGGTCCAGAAGATCGACACCTCGGGCATGCCGCCGGTGAAGGATGCGGCGAGGTGCGGGTTGGCCAGCACGGCCGCGGAAGCCTGCTGAACCCGGTCGAACTCCTCGCCCGGGAGCACGTCCTCGCCGTTCGGCGCCAGCCGGGCACGGGCCTTGGCGTCGAGCCGCGGGAGGTCATCCGGCCGGCGGACGAAGCGGGCGGCGAAGGACTGCTGCCCCTCCAGCACCAGCTTGTGCACCGCCTTGCCGATGATCTGCGACGGCGTGGATTCCTCGGCCGGCCGGTTCGGGTTGAGCGCCGAACCGAACCAGTAGTCCGCCGGCTCGGCCGCGAGGCGCTTCAGGTCGGACGAGCCGAGCGCCGGGTCGGCGTGGTACGGCGCTTCGTCCAGGCCGAAGTAGATGCCGTCGGCGAAGCTGGCCGGGCTGTGCGTGCTCATCGATCACCCACGCCCCAGAGGATCTTCGCCCGGCGGATCTCGCGCTCCCGCCCCTCCATGGCCGTCCGGAACCGCGCCCGCTCGCCCGGGTCGGGCCGCTCGCCCTCCGCGAGGGCGTCGCAGCCGACGCCCGATCCGATCAGGCGCAAGGCGGCCTGCGAGAGCGCCGAGCGCCCGCGGGCCAGGACGCGCGCCGGCCGATACCGCTGCGGGTTGGCGACGAGGCCGCAGGTGAAGCCGTGCTCGCCCGCCTCATGGGCCGGGCAGGGACCCTTCCAGGTCCCGAACAGGGCGAAGCCGAGCGGGCAGAGTTCGGCCCGGCAGCACAGGCCGCAGTTGTTGCAGGGCGAGCCGTAGGGCGGCTTGGCGAGGGCGGCTGGAGCCGGCGTGTGAACGGGCAGCATCGCCCTCACTCCCCCGCCCGGGCGCCAACGCGCCGCCGGAAATGCGCGCTCTCGGCGCCGACGGCGTCGAGGTGATCGGGATCATGGGACGCCTCGACGGGGGCGTCGGGCACGCCGGCGGCCTCGTTGATGAGGCGGGCCACGGCGGTCGCGAGGGCGACGTCCTCCGCCAGCGACCCGCCGGCGACGGGCAGGATCAGGACGCGCGGGCGGCCCTGGGCGTCGGCGATGCACCGGCTGCTCGCAGCCAGCGACCACCAGGGCGTGGGGGCGTCGAGCAGGTGCAGATGGGCCGCGGTGGCGGCTTGCTGGGCAGAGGTCATCGCCCCACGCTCCGCAGGTGCGACGCGGCCGCGTCGAGTTCGGGGATGATCACGCCCGCCGTGTGCGACAGGACGTCGAGGATCTGCCGGGCGAGCGCCGGCTCGGCCTGCGCAGCGAGCGCCTTGAGGCGGGCGAGATCGCTGGCGATGAGCAGGAGCGGCGCGGCGTGCTCGGCCGCCGCCGCGGCGCGCAGCTGATGCTGGAATCCGGCGAAGGCGGGCAGCGCGGCCGGATCGACGGCCCGGCGGCTGTCGAGGCGGATGACGGTGGCCGCCATCACAGCCCCCGCCCGGTCACCTGCAGGACGTACTCGTCCCGCCCGGCCGTCAGGAAATCGACGCCCGCGACGTCCGCCTCGGCGTCCTCGTTGGCGCGCAGCCGCAGCCGCAGCGCCGAGGCCATGTCGTCCTCGTCGTTCGGGGTGAGGCTGTGCTCCTCCGGCGTCAGCAGCTCGAAGCGGAGCGTGTCGTAGGCGCGGCGGGCAGCGAAGGCGCGCTCGCGGGCCTCGCGGATCACGGCGTCGTCGGACGCGCCGGTCCGGGACAGCCCGGTGTCGCCGGCATGGAGCGCGACGGTGACCTCGTCGAGGTAGCGCTCGGCGGAGCACCACGCATCGTAGGCGGCGGAGAGGCGCGCTGCGGCGAGTGCGCGGGCGGTGGTGCGGCTGGCGGCGGCCATCACAGCCCACCCCCGACCAGCACCGCCACGCCCCAGCCCAGCGCGCCAATGCCGACGATGCCCATAACGACGATGGTGCCGAACATCAGGGCGAGGCCGGGCCGGCGCTCGTTGTCGTTGAGGGGCGCCAGGTCCTCACCGGGCCAGGGTGAGCGCTCGATACACGGCTTGCGGCCGGCGGCCGCGATCAGGTCGGGTTGGGGGCGGGTGAGCACTGGGGGTCTCCATCGCGTCGGTGAGAGGCGATGGAGCAATCTTGCCAAATGGCAAAATACGGGTCAAGCGCTATTTGCCATATGGCAAGGTTCATGGGCAACGGGTACGAAATCGTCGTCCAGCGCCAGCTGCTTAACACTCACGAGGGTCGCAACAGGGTTATCGCACTCGGCGCAGCTGAAGCTCTGCCGCTGTAGCCACGCGCTCTGAAGCAGCTCATCGACTGAGCAAGGCGCGTCTTCGAGATCGGGTGACTCGATCACCCGCTTCGTCATGTGGTGGCAGTTGTGACAGCGCAGCCCCATCAGGAACCGGGCGCGGACCGTGGGAACCTCGTCGAACATTCAGCGCACCTCCCAGGTGGAATGTTCCTATTATGTTCTCACTCGTACCCGGCCTGTCGATTCCTTTCTGCGCCAATTAACAATCTGTGGATGATGGGGATAACGCTTTTCGCGTGTATTTCAGCGCTTGCGGAGATATTTAGGACGGACGCGCATCGAGACGTCCCTAACAAGCCCGATAACCTCCAATGACGACCACCCCTTATCGGATGGATCATTCAAGATTTTGATCGGCTTGTGACGCGAGTTCGTCGAGCGTGGACAGAACCACACCTCGTCATCGTGCAGTTCTATCTCTTTAACTGACCATTCTCGGAGATGGCCACCTTCTCGGGTGCGCTCGATGACAACGATCATGCCGTCCTGGAACGGCTGCCCTGTCGATCCGAAGTCCACACATACGACACGCGCGCCATCGGGCATAGGCGGATCGGCAGCATTCATGCTGTCGCCCTCAACCAACAAAGCGAATCTCCGTGCCTTTGGAAACTCCTCATCCTCCGGCTCGAAGATGTACTCAGGTTCCGCATCGTCGAACTCGACAACTTCTCGGAACACGCCTGCTGCGGTGCGGCCGATAATTGGAACGGGCAAGAGGCCAACCTGAATGAGGTTTGAGGGTTTGGTGTCGGGGTGCAGGATCTCTTGTACCGCGACTCCTAGAACCTCCGCCATTTTTTCGAGGTCGACCAGCCTCGGCTCGCGCTTTCCACTCTCAAAGCGCGAGATCTGCGAAACGGACAGCCCGACGGCATTCGCCAGCGCTTCCTGCGACAGGTTCTTCTGCTCGCGCAGACGCTTCAGTTCCGAGAGGGCCATGCGGCAAAAGTGCGGATAAGTTTGTCCGTGCTCCAGAGCCTGTTGGCAAATCACGCTTGACTTTCCTTGCCATATGGCAAAATCCTGTGGCATGGATCTCGCGGCCTACCTCTCCGAGCACGACCTGAAGCCTGCGAATTTCGCGGCGCGAATCGGTGTGCCTGCGTCAACCATCACGCGCATCCTGCGCGGCGAGCGCGACCCGCGCGGCGCGACGATCAGGAAGATCGTCGAGGGGACCGGCGGGCTCGTCACGGCGGCGGATCTGCTGCGTGATCGAGACGCGCCATCCGGCGCCGCAATGAATCCAGGAGCAGCGGGAGCCGCGGCATGACCCGCCACTCGCGCAAGACCATCGGTCCGCTGGAAGCAGGCTCTGTCGGAAATCTCCTGCTCCTGGCGCTCCCCGCCGCGGGCGAGATCGCCACCGTGATCCTCGCTCCTGAACACGAGGCGCAGCTGTGGCGCCTGCTCGACGAGCGCCGCGGCGGTGCCGCCAGCCTCGCGACGCGCGACCCGCGCCCGCGGCCCTGCCGCGGCATGTCGGCGGTGCTGGCGCGCGGCGAGCGCCGTCTCTCCGCGGATGGCGACCTCCTCATTGAGCGGGAGGCCTGAGATGCGCCAGGACGACCTCGGCCTGATCCTCGCCGGCCACGCCATCGCCGCCGCGCTGGTGGTGTTCGTGGTGCTGGCAGCCCGGCCGGAGACCCGGGCGGTGCCGGTCCAGCCGAACGGGCCGAGCGTGATCGTGCTCGGGACGCGCCCATGACAGCGCAGCCTTCCCGCCGCGTGTCCCGGGCCGCGATCGCTCAGGCGCTGGAGCGGCACATCACGATCAGCGCCGCCGCCCGTGCGGTCGGCGTCTCGCCCTTCACGGTCAAGTGTCTCGGCGGCACGTCGCGCATGCCGGGCGGCACGCTGTATCCCGAGCGCAAGATCGCTCTCCTGCACCACGTCGGCATGACGCTGCCAGAGATCGCCGAGCGATACGGCATCACCCAGCGCACCGCCGCTCTGGCGATCCGGCGTGCCGTGCTGGGCGACAGCCCCGCGCCAGCCGGGCGTCGTCCCTCGTGCAATCAGGACGGGGAGTGAGCCGCGATGCGCGCGTCCCTCGTCTCCGAGACCCGCCGGCCCAGCAATCCTGGCCCATCCGGCGGCGCGCCCGGTCCGGCCGCAACCGGCCCCTGTCTGCACCGGACCGGGCGCAACCTCTCCCTCCACATCTCCTCCCGCCGCGCCTCGTGCCCCCTTGGCGCGGCCGAGCGGCCCGGCCGGGACCTCTGCGCCCCCTTCGTGGCCCGGCCGGGCCTGTCCTTTCCTTGCCACCGCCGTTCGCCGGCAAGCATTCGCGGTGGCTCGGTAGTATATGCGTACCCGATCAACCTCCATCCGCATGACCTCCTCTCCCGTTCACATAAGAACAGGAGCGGATTTGCAGATGTGCAAAAAGCCTTTGCGGGTGACGCAAATGCCTGAAGCGGACGTCATCTACGCCAAATCACTCGCGGCCGACCTGCTCTCCTGGGAGACGCGGGGTCCGGGCGACACCGCGAACGCCATGCGCCGGATCTCGACGCGCTACGGTGTGCCCTACAGCGCCCAGTGGTCGCTGCGCTACCGCCCGCCGAAGCGGGTCTGGTCGGACATTCTCAAGACCCTGCAGTCCGCCCACGCCGCCGAGAGAGAGCGGCAACTGAGGAAACTCGCCCATGACCTCGCCGTCACCGCCGAGATCACCGGGGCTGACCACCCTGCTGTTGTTGCGGCTCAGGCTGTTCTTGGCGCGGCAGATGCGCTTGCCGCGGGAATGGATGCCCCGGCTCTGGGAGCGCGAGCGGCGGCCGGAGCGGGAGGATCGGCGGGGGCGGTGAGCCGTGGCTGAGCGCGCCGCGGCCGCGGCGACGTTCGCCCCCTGCACGCCCGGCCGGGCCGATGCCCTCTCCGATTCCTGATTAACCCGGCGGCTGCGCGCCGCCCAACTGTGGAGCGACGACGTGGCCGAGAAGATTGGCGGCAAGAGCACCAAGCCGAAAGGGATCCACCCCGAGGTGCTGAAGTCCCTGGTCGGGAAGTGCCAGGGCATCAAGGCGGACCTGGACGAGGCCCGAGGCGAGCTCGGCTCCGCCATCAAGGACGCCGAAGAGACGCACGGCATCAACCGCCCGGCCTTCAAGCTCGCCATGAAGCTGCAGGGCATGGAGACCGACAAGCGCCGGGATTTCATGCGCTCGCTCGCCGATTACTGCGACAAGCTCGGTCTGAACGACCAAGCCGACATGTTCGAGGATCCGCCGAAGGTGGATCCCGGTGTCGCTCAGGGCGCGGAGAACGCCGAGCGGATCAAGGCCGGCGTGAAGAAGCTCGAGCCGGCGGTGCACTGAGCCATGCGCAAGATCCTCGCCCTCGACATCTCGGTGAAGTCGACCGGCTGGGCGCTCGGCGCGCCAGATGGCGACCCGGGATTCGGCCATTACGGACTGCCAGACACCGGCGACGACATCGGCAAGCTCCTGGCGCTCTACCAAGACTGGCTGAACCTCAAGATCGCGGGCGAGGACATCGCGCTGATCATCCTGGAGGCCCCGATCCACCGGGGCCCGAAGACGCACATCAAGACGGCGCGCAAGCTGATGTGCCTGTCCGGCGTGACCGAAATGGTGGCGCATCGCGCCAACATCCGATGCGTCGAGCAAAACATTTCGACGAACAAGAAGCAGTTCGCCGGCCATGGACGCGCCGACAAAGAGATGATGATGCACGTCGCTCGCCGGTATGGCTGGGATGTGCAGCGCGATGACGAGGCCGATTCTTTAGCTTTATGGGTCGGAGCCGTCTGCCACTTCGCCCCCAACCACGCCGGCCGATTCATGGCAGGGCCGCTTGGTGCTCGGCCGCGGAGCGCGGCATGATCCCCCTCAACCACCGCGCCGTGATGGCGGGGCGCCGCGAGCCGCCCAAGTCCCTCGACTACTTCCCCACAGCCCCGTGGGCGACCCGCGCCTTCGTGCGCCACGTCCTGCCGCTGCTCTCGCCTCAGCCGATTCGCAGCGCGTGGGATCCCGCCTGCGGAGAGGGCCACATGGCCGAGGTCCTGCGCGAGACGGTACCGGCCGTGCTGGCCTCCGACATCTTCGATTATGGCCGCGGCTACGACGTCAGCGATTTCCTCGCCACCGGGCCCGGCGCTCCGGCACACACGGTCGACGCGATCGTGACCAACCCCCCGTTCAAAGCGGCTGCCGATTTCGCGCTGCGCGCCTTGGCGCTTGCGCCCATCGTGGCGCTGCTGTGCCGCGTGTCCTGGCTGGAGGGTGCAGGCCGCTACGAGCGCCTGTTCCGGCTGCGGCCGGTCACCCTGTTCGCCCCCTACGTCGAGCGCGTGCCGATGCACCGTGGGCGCTGGGAGCCGAACGGCACCACGGCCACGGCCTACGCGTGGTTCTGCTGGGCCGCGGATCCGCTGTGCACCGGCATCCAGATGATCCCGCCGGGCCAGCGGCGGCGGCTCACGTGTCCCGGCGACGTGGCGCGCTTCGCGGTGCCGGCCGCGCCCTCGCTTCTCGCTGCGGAGTAGCGCCATGGGCGACCTCGTTCACCTCCGGCCGCAGCCCGACCGCCGCGAGATCGACGCGTTCGAGGCGTTCCGGTCCGCACTGCTCATCGCTCGCAGTTCCGGCCGCCTCATCGACATGCGCGCCGCGGTCGAGGCGTTCGACGCGTGGATGGCCGTGAGCCGCCAGCTCGAATGCGAGCGGGGGCGGCGATGAGCAGTCGCGTCGTCCCCTTCGCCCCCGCGGCCCTCGACGAGACGCTCCCGCACAGCGTGGAGACCGAGCAGGCCCTGCTGGGCGCGCTGCTTCAGAACAACGACGCGCTCGCCGTTGTAAGCCCGATCGTTGGAGCGGAGCACTTCTTCGAGCCGGTACATGCGAGCATCTTTCGCGCGCTCGCTGGGCTCGCCGAGCAAGGCATCCCAGCGACCGTGGCGACCCTGAAGCCATACCTGGGCGACGCCGATCTCGGAGGCCTCACGGTAAGTCAGTACCTTGCTCGACTGCACGCCGAGGCGATCACCGTGATCGGCGCGGCTGGCTATGCGCAGTCGATTCGGAAACTCGCGATCAGGCGCGACCTTGTCCAGGCCGGCAAGCGGCTGATGGACCGCGCCCGGTTCGACGGGCCCGAGGTCACGCCTGACGCCATGATCGAGGAGGCCGAGCTTGATCTGCTCGACGCCCGCGCCTCGGCGCCGAAGGCCCACCTCGCCGGCATGACGGCGGGTGAGGGTGCGGCATGGATGATCGAGCGCATCCGTGGCATGCGGGCCGGCGAGATCCAGGTCCCGACGATCCCGACCGGGCTGCAGGAGCTTGATCGCGCCACGGCCGGCGGCTTCGGGCGGGGCCAGCTGTGGCTGCTCGCCGGTCGCCCGGGCATGGGGAAGGCGCAGCCGCTCGACGCGAAGGTGCATACCCCCGCGGGCTGGCGCGCCATGGGTGATCTCAACGTCGGCGACGCTGTATCGTCCGTTGACGGGGCGCCGTCACAGGTCATCGGCGTCTTCGACCAGGGCACCAAGCCGGTCTACCGCATCGCGTTCTCGGACGGGCGCGAGACGCGCTGCTGCGCCGAGCACCTGTGGGAGGTGCGTTACCGGGATTGGCCGGCCGCGCGCGTCCTCGAAACCTCGAAGCTGATCGAGATGCTTGGGCGCGCCCGATACCGCGGGCGGCTGATGGTTCGGCTCCACAGCGGAGAGATCGGCACCTCGACGGATCTGCCGCTTGATCCTTGGCTGCTCGGCGTCATTATTGGCGATGGCGGCCTCTCGACGGGACGGGTGCGGATCTCCCTGCCGGACGCGGAGATCAGGACGCGCGTCGCGTCCGCCTTGCCTAAAGGGCATGTGCTCAGCCCTCAGGGCGGCATCGACTACCTCGTGACAAGCGGGGGGCGCCGCAACGGCGTCAGGGCGATCCTCGCCGATCTCGGGCTGTTGGGATCGCGGGCCGAGAGCAAGTTCCTGCCGCGGGCTTATCTGGACGCGAGCCGCGAGCAACGTCTTGCCCTTCTGCAGGGACTGCTCGACACGGCCGGATGGGTTGAGCGCCAGGGGTCGGCGCGGTTCTCCACCGCCTCACCGCGCCTCGCCCGGGATATCGTCGAGCTGGCACGCTCGCTCGGCTTTTGGGCCACCTCGTCGACCAAGGAGGCCCATCTCGGATCTATGGCCGAGGGGCGCGTCCGCAAGCAGGACGCTCACCAAGTCTGCATCACGGGGCGCGCGATCGCCACGGCGTTCACGCTGCCCCGCAAGGCCGAGCGCCTAAAGGATCGGTCCTGGTTCAGGGTGCTCACGATCGAGTCCATCTCGCCCGATGGCGAGGCCCCATGCCGCTGCATCGCGGTCTCGCACCCGACGCGCCTCTACATCACCGACGACCACGTGGTGACCCACAACACGGTCACGCTGACCTCCCTCTCCCGCTACGCGGCCCGCGACAACGGCGTGCTGGTCTTCCAGCTGGAGGTGACCCGCGACCAGATGATGGCGCGCTACCTCGCGGACCTCTGCTACGCCGCGCATCGGCCGCTGACCTTCGGGTCGATCATGCACGCCGTCGACCTCGACGACGAGGACCTGTGGCGGCTGGAGGACGCGCAGAAGCGGCTGAGCCGGCTTCAGCTGCGCATCGAGTGCGAGCCGGGCGTGTCCATCGCCCAGATCCAAGCCGGCGTGAAGGCCGAGAAGAAGCGCCTGGAGCGCATCGGCCAGCGGCTCGGCGTGGTGTTCATCGACTACCTGAAGTTCATCCGGGTGTCGGAGCGCTACAAGGGCAACAAGGTGCTGGAGGTCGGCGAGATCTCGGGCGCGCTGAAGACCCTCGCCAAGGCCGAGGACATCTGCGTGGTGCTGCTCACGCAGCTCAACCGCGGCGTCGAGGCCGAGGGCCGCGCCGATCGCCGCCCATCGCTCGCGGACCTGCGCGATTCCGGCGAGCTGGAGCAGGACGCTGATGTCGTGCTCTTCCTCTACCGCGAGGGCTACTACCTCGAGAAGAAGGTCAAGGCGAACCCCAACGACGCCGACCTCTCGGCCCGCCTGATCGAGAAGCGCAACGCGCTCGAGATGATCCTCGGCAAGAACCGGGCGGGCCCCACGCCGACGCTGGACCTGTGGGTCGACGTCGCCTCCTCCACCATCGCATCGCACGCCAGGGGGCCTGCATGAGCACGCCGTCCGACCTTCCCGCGCCGCTCGTGCCGCCCGACACGGACATCGGCGGCCTCTCGGCCTTCCTGCTCGACGTCGAGCGCCTGTTCGCCTCGGAACTCTGGGCGCTGTCCACGGGCGAGGAATTCAAGGCCGCCGTGGCGCTGTGGGGCCGCGCTTGGCAGCAGGTTCCAGCCGGGTCGCTGCCGAACGACGAGCGGCTCCTGGCGGCCTTCTCGGGGGCTGGCGCGCGCTGGAAGAAGGTCCGCGAGGTGGCGCTCCGTGGCTTCGTCCTTTGCTCGGATGGGCGGCTCTATCATCGGGTTCTGTGCGCCGACGTGATGCGCGCCGCGAAAACCCGCGAGGACCGCCGCATGCGCACAGCCGCGGCGACGAAAGCGCGCCTTGCCCGCGTCGATCACGATGACGACCCCCCGTCCGGGGGCAAAAAACTCAATGGAATCAACAAAACCGGTCCACGTGACGTTGATCGTTACGAGGAACGTGACGAGCAACGCGACGAACCACGTCACGGAGTACGTCACGAGCAACGTGACGGTCTGCAGATGGCGACGTCACGTGGATCGTTACGTTCACCCATAGCAGGGCATAGCAGTACAGAGAAGAATCTACAGGCGGCGGCCTGTGATCCTGTACCCCCCACGGAGCCGCCACCCGCCGCGCCGCCGGCCGCCTCGACGGTCCGCGAATGCGACACCGCCGCGGGCTTCGACCGGATTGCCGCCCGCTGCCGGGAGATCCTTCCGTCGACATGGCCGCTCGCCGTCGAGGCTGACGCCCGGCCGGTGGTGCAACTCGTCCGCGACGGCCTCGACCTCGAGGCCGAGATCGTCCCGGCGCTGCGCGAGATCGCCTGCCGCCGCACGCCGATCCGGACCTGGCCCATCGTCGCCAACGCCGTCGCCGAGCGGGTCCAGGCCCAACGCGATGCCCGGGCCGCCAGCGGGCTCAACCCGAAGCCGCCGGCGCCGCCGAAGCCCGAGGACCTGATCGACCTCGGCAGCCCTTACGGCGCCTACGGCGAGGCCGTGCTGCGGGTGTTCGTCGAGAAGCACCGCAGCGACCCGACGGCATGGATCGAGCACCTCGTCGGCCCACCGCCAGGACAGCCCGGCTGCCGCATCCCGGCCCGCCTGCTGATCAGCGAAGCCGCCTGACCCGAACCCCGCCCCGCGGGCCATCCCCGGGCGGCCCTGCCGCCCCACCACCGGAGACCGACCATGACCGACACGCCCACGACCCGATCCGACCTCCACGCCACCCTGACCGCCCGCATCGTCGAGGCCTACGTCGCCCGCAACGCCGTCCCGACCACCGAGCTGCCCGCCCTGATCGCGGCGGTGCACGGCGCGATCGTCGCGCTGGGCCGGCCCACCGAGCCCGAGGCGCCGGCGCTCGTCCCGCCGGTGCCGATCCGCAAGACCGTCACGCCGGACGCGATCATCAGCCTGGAGGACGGCAAGCCCTACAAGTCGCTCAAGCGGCACCTGTCGGGGCGGGGACTGACGCCGGAGCAGTACCGGGCCAAGTGGGGCCTGCCGATCGACTACCCGATGGTCGCGGCGAACTACGCGGCCCAGCGGAGCGAGCTCGCGAAGAGCATCGGGCTCGGGCGCAAGCCGGCCCTCGCCGCCGTGGCGTGATCCTCCTGGCCGGCGCTGTGGTGCCGGCCCACCGTCGCCTCGAAGAGCCCAGGCATGGCCCGCAAGTCCCGCAGCAACCGCAATCGCCGTCGCACCGAGGAGCGCCGCATGATCGACCAAGCCAAGACCTGGTTCGTGGTGCAGACCCTGCCGCTGCGCGAGCGGAAGGCCGTGGAGGCGCTGGCGCGGGAGGGGGTCGACACGTGGCTCCCGCAGTACCGGGTCACGGTGAAGCGTCGCGGCCGCATCGTCGAAGCCGAGGAGAAGTGGTTCGCGAGCTACGTCTTCGTCGGGATTGATGGCGCCCTGATGAACCGGCTCGGCACGAGCGTCCTGTTCAACTGCGAGCACGTTTTGCGCGTGCTTGGGGTTCGCGAGCCCCTGCCATTCCCCTCGGATGCCCTGCAGCTCCTCGCCGACAGGCTCGCCGGTCACGATCGGGATGATACCGAGGAAGGCCAACGGCGTGCCGCGGCGGCCCGGTTTCAGGTCGGCGAGATGCGCCGGATCGTCAATGGCCCGTTCATGTCATTCTTCGCGGAGGTTGAGGAAGTGCTGGAGAGCGGCGTGATCAAGGCTGGGGTCCGGCTGTTCGGTCGAATGACCCCGGTGGAGTTCACACCCGATCAGCTCGACGCCGCTTGACTCAGGGAGAGGGCTCTGAATCTATGCGGGCAGACGACCGGACCGTGAGCTTGCGACCTCAGACGTTGCGCCTGCCGGCCTGGGTGGCGGATCTCCCGACCACCGCGATGGGCGGATTCTGCGCCCGGATGAAATCAATCAAGGCTATTCAAGATGGCGCACGGCGGTAGGCGCGCCGGTGCCGGCCGGAAGAAGGGCTCCGTCACGCGGCGCACGCAGGAGATCGTCGCGAAGGCCTCGGCGGAGGGCATTTCACCGCTTGAGGTGATGCTGACCGCGATGCGGCGCCATGTCGGCGCGAACCGCTGGGACGATGCTGCGGCGCTGGCGAAGGACGCCGCCCCCTACATGCACCCGCGGCTGCAAGCCGTGGCCCACACCGGCCCGAACAACGGCCCGATCCTCACCGCCGATCTGACCAAGGCCTCGGATGAGCAGCTTGACGCGCTCGAAGCTCTCCTCGGTCCGCTTGCCGGCGCCGCCGGCGGCGATGCTGAGGATGGTGAGGGCGGAGAGGGCCCGGCGGGCGGCTGAGGCGGAGCGGGAGCGGCTGGACCGGGACACCGAGGTGATCCGGGCCCGCTGCGAGACCTTGGCCGGGTTCGTGCGCGCGGCCTGGGGCGTGCTGGAGCCCAACGCGCCGCTGGTCTGGAACTGGCACCTCGACGCGTTCTGCGTCCACCTTGAGGCGATCACGGCAGGACGCCTGAACCGCCTGCTGATCAACGTCCCACCCGGCTCCTCGAAGAGCCTGATCGTCTCGGTGATCTGGCCGGCCTGGGAATGGGGGCCGAAGGGGCGGCGCTCGATGCGCTACCTCGCCACCGCCTTCAACGATGGGCCGGTCACGCGCGACACCCGGAAGATGCGCGACCTCGTCCTGTCGCCCTGGTACCGGCGGCTCTGGCCCGAGGTGGTGCTGTCCCGGGCCGGCGAGACCTCGTTCGCCAACACCTCGACCGGGACCCGCGAGGGCGTGCCGTTCGGCTCGCTCACCTCGCAGCGCGGTGACCGCCTCATCATCGACGACCCGCACTCGACCGAGACGGCCGAGAGCATGGCCGAGCGCAACCGCACCACCCGCAAGTTCCGGGAGGGCGCGATCAACCGCCTCAACGATCAGGAGCGCAGCGCGATCGTGGTGGTGATGCAGCGCCTGCACGAGGACGACATCTCCGGCACGATCCTGAAGCTGGGGATGGGCTACACGCACCTCTGCCTGCCGATGGAGTTCGAGCCCGAGCGGCGGTGCGTCACGCCGTACTTCTCGGACCCGCGAACTCAGGACGGCGAGCTGCTCGACCCGGTCCGATTCCCGCGCGCCACGGTCGAGGCGCTGAAGCGGGATGCCGGCTCCTACGCCTATGCCGGGCAGTACCAGCAGCGGCCGGCCCCGCGCGAGGGCGGCCTGTTCCAGCGGCATTGGTTCGGGATCGTCCGGGCCGCCCCCGCCGGCTGCGAATGGGTGCGGGCCTGGGACTTGGCGGCGAGCGAGGCCAAGGGCAACTCGCAGCCGGCCTACACCGCCGGCCTGCTCCTCGGCCGCGCCCGTGACGGGACGTTCTACATCGCCGACGTGAGGCGTGATCGCGTCTCCAGCGGCAAGCTCGAGGCGATGATCCTCAACACCGCCCGCGACGACGGCGCCGACGTCCGGATCTCGCTCCCGCAGGACCCGGGCGGCGCCGGCAAGTTCCAGGCTCAGTACCTCGTCCGCGCGCTCGCCGGCTTCGCGGCCCGGGCCACCCCCGAGAGCGGCGACAAGGTCACCCGGGCTGTCCCGGTCTCCGCCCAGGCCGAGGCCGGCAACATCACCCTCATCAAGGGCGCCTGGAACGAGGCCTTCCTCGATGAGGTCTCATCCTTTCCGAGCGGCAGCTTCAAGGATCAGGTCGACGCCCTCTCGCGCGCCTTCCAGGAGCTGTCCGCCCCCACCTACGGCATGCTCGGGGTGATCGACTGACATGCGGCTCGCCGACACCCTGATGAACCTCGTCTCTGGCCTCGGCACGGCCAAGGACAAGACGGTCGGCAACGTCCACGTCTTCGTGCCCCGCACGCCGGCCGAGATCCAAGCCGCCTACCGGGGCAACTGGATCGCCCGCAAGATCGTGGACATCGTGCCGTTCGACATGCTGCGCGAGTGGCGGGCGTGGCAGGCGGATGGACCTCAGATCGAGGCGATCGAGGCGGCCGAGAAGGCGCTGGGGCTCCAGAGCAAGCTGCTCGACGCCCTGCGCCGGGCGCGGCGTGACGGCGGCGCGGCGCTCCTGATCGGCGATGGCTCGCCGGACCCGGTACAGCCGCTCGTGCCCGAGCGGATGAAGAAGGGCGGGATCCGCTGGGTCCACGTCCTCGGCCGCTACGAGATCACGGCCGGCCAGATCGACATGGACCTGGCCTCGCCCTGGTTCGGGGAGCCGGTCGAGTGGACGATGAACACCGGCACCGCGGGCGTGCAGCGGATCCACCCCTCGCGCGTCATCCGGCTGATCGGCGCCCCGCTGCTCGACATCATCGCCACCTCCAACGAGCAGGGCTGGGGCGATAGCGTTCTGCAGGCGGTGTTCGCCGCGGTCGATCAGGCCACGAGCTCGCCGGCCTACCTGAACGCGATGCTGCCCGAGGCCAAGCAGGACGTGATCAGCGTCCCGGGCCTGTCGAGGCACCTTGCGACCGCGGAGAGCACGAAGGCGCTCACCGACCGCTTCGCCTACGCGGCGCAGATGAAATCCATGTTCGGGATGCTGCTGCTGGACGGCGACGGTAAGACCTCGACCGGAGAGGTGTTCGAGCAGAAGATCCTCAGCTTCACGGGACTGCCCGACGTAGTGCGGCTGTTCCTGTCGATCGCGGCCGGCGCCGCCGACATCCCGGCCACGCGACTGCTGGGCAAGAGCCCGGACGGCCAGAACGCCACCGGGGACAGCGACATCCGGAACTACTACGACCGGTGCGCCGCCGAGCAGCGGGTGGTGCTCACCCCGGCCATCGCCCGCCTCGACGAGCTGCTGATCCGGCACGCGCTCGGTGAGCGGCCGGCCGAGGTCTGGTATCAGTGGGCGCCGCTCTACCAGCCGACGCAGAAGGAGAAGGCCGACACCCTGCAGGTGATGGCGACCGCCATCAAGGCGCTCTCCGAGACCGCGCTCGTGCCCGGCGAGATCCTGGCCCAGGGCACCAAGGGCGTGCTCACCGACAGCGGCCTGCTGCCGGGCATCGACGCCGCCTACGACGCGCACGGCGACGCGCCGCTCACCGCAGGCAAGCCGGAGGCGGACCAGTTCGACGAGAACGGATACCCGGCCGAGGGCTACACCGGCACCAACGTGGTGCCGTTCCCGGGCCGCTACGCCACCGATGCCGCCCCGCGCACGCTCTACGTCTCGCGCAAGCTCATCAACGGCGCCGACCTGCTCGCCTGGGCGCGCGCGGCCGGCATCCCGAACCTGATGCCCGCGGACGCGCTCCACGTCACGATCGCCTACAGCCGGCAGCCGCTCGACTGGATGAAGGTCGGGCAGACCTGGCAGGGCGACGAGCTGAAGATCGCGGCCGGCGGCCCGCGCGTGATGGAGCGCTTCGGCGACGCGCTGGTGCTGCTGTTCGCGAGCGACGAGCTGCGGTGGCGCTGGCAGGAGATCCGGGACGCGGGCGCGTCCTGGGATCACCCGGAGTACCAGCCGCACGTCACCCTCTCCTGGGACGCGCCGGACGTCGATGTGATGGCGCTCCAGGCCTACAACGGGCCGCTGGTGTTCGGGCCCGAGACCTTCGAGACGGTCAACGAGGATTGGCGCGAGACGCTCACCACCGCGGACGCCGCCCCGCTCGACGACGAGGAGGACGAGGACGAGATAGCCGCCGTCACCGACGACGAGCTGCGGGCGCTGTTCGGCGAGGAGATGCTGGCGAGCGCCACGGCCGGCCGCCGTACCCGCGACAGCCGGCCCGGGCTGCTGAGGCTGTTCGATCGGGTGCGGCGGCGCGGCGGCGGTGGCGGCTTCGAGGAGGGCAAGCACCCCCGCGGCCCCGGCGGTCGGTTCGCCGCGAAGCCCGACGCCGATACCCGGGGCGGCCGGGCCCTCGCCGAGAGCAACGTCGGCGGGGATCACGCCATCGTGGTGCGCTCGCCGCGGGTGAGGAAGTATCAGGGCCACGACACCGTCGAGAGCTTCGTGGCGGCCCACCCGCGCGGGCGAGCGCATGCGTTGCGGGTCCTGGCGGCGGATCACAAGGCGGGGCGGATCGGGTTCGCGGCGCCGGCCCGGCGCAACGACCCGCTGGCCGCGCTCGAGGAAGGCCTTGCCGCCGCCAAGCCGGAGCCCCTGAGCCGCGCCACCAAGGCGGCTGCGGCCGAGCCGGAGCCGCCGCCGGCCCGCCGGAAGGTGGAGACTCCGACCAAGACCGAGGAGCGCGTGCTGCGCGAGGCCCACGCGGCGATCGGGCCCGATGAGTTCTCGGTCGGCATCCAGGTGGTGCGCAACCGGCTGACCGGCATGTCGCCCGCGGAGGTCAACGAGGCGATGCTGGCCCTGGAGCGAAAGCGGCTCGCGATCCTCGGGCAGATCACCGACCCGCGCGACCCGCGCAACCGGCGCGCTGAGTTCTTCCTGAGGGCGAGCGGTGAGAAGGTCCACCTCATCCACGTTCCGCCGGAGGGCGCCGATTATCTCCGGGCCGCCCACGGCTCACGCTCATCACGGGTCAGGAAACGGGACGATCTCGGAGGTGGGCCGAACGCCACCCTCCCTTTCGGTGATGCCTACAATCCGAACCAGGGCCGCGACGGCCGAGGGCGGTGGACCTCCGGTGCGCAGGCCGTCGCCGACCTCGTCGGCCGCGCCGCTGGTACTGGTGCGGTCGAGCGCACGATCCTCGGCAAGGTGACGCGTCCGGCGATGATCGGTGGGCTGACGAAGATCGACGTAAAAGGCTTCGCCCACGCTTTGGACAGCCAGGCCGTGCGGCACACGATGAAGGTGCACGGCTCGGCGGCCACGGAGTTCCCGCGCGGCCAGAAACCGATCACCCCCGCCGACTTCCCGAAGGCTCGCGAGATCGTGGCGCGCCCCGATCGCATCACGCTCGGTGCGGATCGGGGCCGAAACGGGGAGCCGCGCATCGTGATTGAGAAGGCGATCGGCGGCGAGCACTTCACCTACGTGGGCGAGGTGCGGCGTGGGAAGCGCCGTATCGACATGGTCACGATGTGGAAGAGATGAGCACCGCCATGTCTTGTGCTCGATGGCCTAGACAGAACGTCCGAAACGGCTGGCGGCTGAGCAAAAGATAACAGCGTCGCGGTCAGGTTTCAACGACGCGGCAATCATGACCCGGGAGTTCGCGATGACGGACCAGCACCAGGGCCTGCCCGTGGCGGGCTACCGGCCGCAGAACGACGCCAACGTGGCGCTCGTGAACGAGCACAAGGCGATGGAGGAGCGGCTGCTGCGGCAGCTCGATCGGCTCCAGGGCACCGGCCACGATGACCGGTGGCTCGCCATCGCCCGGACGCACATCCAGGAGGGTTTCATGGCCCTCAACCGGGCGGTGTTCCGGCCGGGCCGCGTCTCGCTGCCGGAGGACGCGGCCCGGCCGTGATCCTTAAGAGGTCGGTGCGCTCTTCCGACGCTTCGCCCGCTGCGCGCTCGGGAGCGCGTCCGGGACCAGGGTCACGCTGACCGGATTCGGGGTGTGGTCGAAGGCCGCCCCCGTGTAGGCATCGACGCCGATTCCGATCACGCCGCCGAGCAGCACGTTGCCCGCCATGCCGGCCGCGCCCGCGCCCACCACCTTCGTGCGCACCGGCACGATCTCGGTCCGGTAGCCGGCCTTCGAAAACGTGACGTCGAACTCGTCGGATCGCTCGATTTCCAGAGAGCATGGCGTCGCCGGGCAGGCGTACGCCTTGGTCGTGGTCATCTGAGCGCCCGGAGGCTCGGAGACAAACGCCATCCGCTCCGTCGTTCCGCGCGCGATAGACCCGCACGCGCCAACGCTCGCCGCAAGCAATACGGCGGCGGCCAATTTCCTGAAGTGCATTCATGCCCCCTTTGTCCGCCTTTTCCGGCGGAGCAGGGTGATTTGTGGCTGAGCGCACAACCCTACGCAACGGCACTGCAACCCTTGTGCCTGTGAGTAAGTGTGGTGTTGCTGGTGGGTTACACAGCGACATGTGGAGAGAGCCATGACCGGCCTCACCGGAGGCGGCCTCGGCTACGGCCGGGCGCTGCGCGAGATCCTCTGGGCGCTGCTCGCCGCCGGCTGCATCGTGGCCGCGGGCTACCTGCTCGCCGGCCTCATCTCGGCGCAGGGGTGAGCACCGCCGCACCGCCCGCGCCTCGACTGCCACGTCCTCATCCTCAATTTCGGAGACCGTCATGGCCTTCTCAGGTGTCCATGTCGCCTTTGGCTTTGCCTTCACGACGGGCGACGTCGGCCTGTTCGGTGCGGTCTGGTCGCAGACCCTGTCGGCGTCCGGCACGACCACGAACGCGGCCGTCGGGCTCCAATTCAGTTCTCCGATCCGCGGCGACGCCTCGCCGTGCTTCGAGGTGCGCGCCCAGCAGGACTGCTACGTGGCGGTCGGCGCCACGCCGGATGCGTCCCAGACGATCGGCACGGACGGTGCCGCCCGCGTGCCCGTAGGCGCCGGCGAGACCCGCCATATCCCCTGCAAGCCCGGCGACAAGCTCGCCGTGGTGCTCGTCTGACGGGAGGCGCGAGATGAGCCTCAGCCGGCTGCCGAACGTCACGAGCCCACTGACCCGGGCGAAGGCCAACGCCCTGCTGGGGGCCATCCGACGCCCCGGCAACATCGGCATGCGCCTCGGCCCGTGCGGGTTCATGTCCGATTTCGCGCTCGACGCGGTCGGAACAGGATCCAGTGCCGGCACGACTTGGGATGTGAAGATCGCCCTGGCGACGCAGTTCGACGCGATCCGCCTCGTCTTCGCGCAGTCCAACACGAACGGCGGCATCGCCAACTTCGCGGCCAGCACTGCCGCGGGCTCGACCGTTCAGGTGAAGGCTTTCGCCGTCTCGGATCTCACCGCTGGCGCCGCGGCGGGAACCGCCGGATACCCCACCTTCGGCGGGGCGGCCGTCGGTGCTCTGACCATCCCGAACGAAACGCAGTTCGCCGCCACGCGGCGCAAGAGCTTCCTGATCAGCGACATCCTTCCGATCTCGTCCGTGCCGCGCTCGGATGGCGGCTCCGGCTCCATCCTCAACGCGCGCCTGTGGGTGCAGGGGCCCGGCACGAACGGCGCCGGCACGATCTCCTGCATGGGAGCGGCGGGCGCTCAGGCTGGCGTCTATGGCAACCTCAATGCCGTCTGGAATGCGCGCCCAGATGGGCGCGTGTGGCAGTGCCGGAAGCAGAGCGGGGACAAGAGGGAGGTGGGCCTCGGCGGCGGCGCTGCCGGCGGCCTCACCACGCAGTGTCCGCTGATCGGCGTCATCTTCTACAGCCGCCAGCAGGTTGTGAACGTGGTCGGCCTTGGCGACAGCATCTACGAGGGGCTCGCCACCATCGGGCAGGGCTTCATCCACCCTGCCTGCGTGAACCTGTCCACATCTGCACTCGCCGTCGAGTTCTCGAACCTCGCGTGGCAGGGCGCGACGGCGGCCGAGATCATGGCGATGCTCAAGGACGCGATGGGCGCGCCCTTCCCAATCGATCTTCTCGCGTTTCCGAGCTTCACTTGGAATGGGACCGGCGGCGCTTCTTCGCCGATCACCGCCGCGCAGATCGATGCCTGCCGCCAGATGTCTGCGATCGGCCAGGGCATGGCGCGATCCGCCGGCATACCCGTGATCACCACCACCGGCGTCCCGATCAACGTCTCCATCAAGAACGTGGGCTCCTCGGACATTCTGCGCCGCGCCTACAACGACGAGATCCGGGTGCGGGGCACCGCCGGCACCCTCTACGTCGCGGACGCGGACATCGTCGTTTCGGACGGCGTCACTTCCGGGCAGGCGCAGTTTCCGGCGGCGATGACCTTCGATCAGGCCCACCCCTCCGACGCGGGCAACGCGCTGATCGCGGCCAAGGAGCAGGCTGCCCTCTCGGCACTGCTGCCGGCGGTGACGGGCGGGCTCTACTAGCCGCGCCGCTGTGCAGATCCGGGACCACCGGTTCGGCGCCGCGGACCCGCGCGGCGGCTCCTGACCCCTTCCTCGCCGGGCCCAACCTTCCGAGGACCTGATGCAATTCTTCGATTACCTGAACCTCGGCCAAGCGGCCGAGATCGCGGGCGCGCGCCAGATGCGCAACGGCTCGCTCGTCGTGCAAGCCAAGGCCGCCCGTGGCGGCAACGTGCAGGACTACCTCGGCGCCGAGGTGGGCAAGCCCGGGCAAGCCATCGTGCGGGTCTATCGCGACGCCGACGAGGTGTTCCGGGCGGAGTCCCTGCGCACCTTCGGCCACAAGCCGGTGACGCTCGATCACCCGGCCGCGCCCGTCACCACCGCGACGTGGCGCAGCGTGGCGCGTGGGCACGTGGGCGAGGAGGTGCTGCGCGACGGCGAGTTCGTCCGCATCCCCATGCTCATCGCGGACCAGGGCGCGATTGACGCGGTGCAGGCCGGCCATCGGGAGCTGTCGGTCGGCTACACCTGCGACCTCGACTTCACCCCGGGCACTACTCCGGACGGGCGCCCCTACGACGCCCGGCAGACCAACATCGTGGTCGATCACGTCGCGATCGTAAATCGCGGCCGGGCCGGCCCCGACTGCCGCATCGGCGATCAGCACCCCGCCGACGCGAAGACCATGCGGGTGCTCTCCGACCAGCAGCAACAGCAGAGGGACACGCGCCCCATGACCATGCGCACCATCTTGGTCGACGGCCACTCCGTCGAGATGAGCGACGCCGCGGCCATCGCGGTCGGCGGCCTGCAGAAGCAGATCGGCCAGCTGACCACCGACAACCTGTCGCTCACCACCCGCCTCGGTGACGCCGAGCGCGCCCACGCCCGGGCGATCGAGGTCAAGGACGGCGAGATCGCCGGCCTGCGCAAGACCGTCGAGACCAAGGACGGCGAGATCGCCGCCCTCAAGCAGCAGCTCGCGGATGCGGTGTCCCCGGCCGCGCTCGACGCCGCCCTGGTCGCCCGCGAGGCGGTGGTAACGGTCGCGCGCACCGTCCTCGGCGACGCCTTCGCCCCGGCCGGCAAGACGGACGCCCAGATCCGCCGCGAGGTGGTGGCGAGCCGCCTCGGCGACGCGGCCAAGGACATGTCGGACGCCGCCGTGGAGGGCGCGTTCCTCGCCCTCGCTGGGACCGCCAAGCCCCGTGACGCGCTGCGCGATGCCATCGCCGGCGGCGTCCGCCCGGCCGGCGGCACGTCGGTTCAGGACGCGGCCTACGGCGACATGGTCAAGGGCATGTCCGAGGCCTGGAAGACCCGCCCGGCGGCCTGATCGGCGGCGCCATCCTCGGCCCCGGCACGGGGCCTCCCACCCATCGCCAGCATCACGGAGACAGCAGCAATGCCTGCCGTTCAGAGCACCTATCCCGGCAACCAGGCCGCCGGCTACGAGGGCCAGCAGTCCTCGATGTCGCCGGCCGACATCATCTCGAAGACCATCGAGACCGCGGGCGGCATCGCCCCGGGCAAGCCGGCCTACCAGGGCAGCGTTGACCACGCCTGCGCCACCACCGGCTCGGTGCTCCTCGGGATCGTCGTCGGCGACCACTTCGCGCGGCCGAACCCCTCGGGGAACGACAACATCGCCCAGGGCGACACCGTCTCCATCATGCAGAAGGGCACGATGTGGGTGAAGGTGTCGGGCGCGGTGACGGCCGGGGCCCCGGTCTACCTCACGTCGGCCGGCGCCTTCACGGCCACCGCGTCCGGCAACACCGCGATCAAGGCGATCTTCGAGACCGCCGCCGCGGACCAGGGCCTCTCGCGCATCAAGCTCAACCTCCCCTGATCCGGCCGCAGCCGGGTCCTCCTCCACAATCGAAGCTCCTCGAAAGGAACGACTGCCCATGACCGGCCAGTTTCTTGTCGATGCACCCCGTGCTCTGGCCTTCTTGGTCAGCCAGCAGGCGTTCATCGAGCCCACCGTCTACCGCACGCAGTACCCCGAGATCCGCTACCCGCGGCTCGTGCCGGTGGACACCAACGCGCCCGAGTGGGTGCCCTCCGTCACCTACTTCTCGATGGATCAGGTCGGGGCGGCCCGCTGGATCACCGGCAACGCCCATGACGTGCCGCGGGCCGACGTGCTGCGCAACCAGTTCGAGACCTCCGTCTCGATGGCCGGCATCGGCTACGGCTACGACCTCGAGGAGCTCGGCAAGGCCCAGCTGATGGGGATGAACCTGTCGGCGGACAAGGCCGAGGCGGCGCGCCGCGGCTCGGAGGAGTTCATCGACCGGGTCGCCCTGTTCGGCGACGCGGCCAAGGGCTACTCCGGCCTCGTGAACAGCCAGGCGGTCACCGCCAGCTCGGCCTCCGCGACCGGGACCGGCAGCGCCACGACCTTCGCGAGCAAGACCGCGGAGCAGGTGCTGGCCGACGTCAACGGCGTGCTCACCGGGATCTTCACCGGTACCGGCACGGTCGAGATCGCCGACACCGTGCTCCTGCCCTACGACCAGATGGTCGCGCTGAGCCTGCGCCGGATCGATCCGACCAGCCAGATGACGATCCTCGACTGGATCAAGCTCAAGAACGTCTACACGCTGGAGACCGGGCAGCCGCTCAACATCTTCGGCGTGCGCGGGCTGGAGACTGCGGGCGCGGGCGGCACGGCGCGCATGGTCGCCTATCGCCGCGACCCGGCGGTGGTGAAGATGTGGCTCCCGATGCCGTTCCGGTTCTTCCCGGCGTGGCAGACCGGCCCCTTCCGCTTCGACGTGCCGGGCGCCTTCCGCCTGGGCGGCGTCGACATCCGGCGCCCGAGCGCCTTCCGCTACCTCGACGGGATCTGAGGCGCCTCGCGGCGCCTCGCCCCACGTAGCGACAGCAGGAGGGTACCGACATGGTGGAAGTCACGAACCGGGCCGCGGGCCCGCGCATCCTCTGGGTGAAGGACGAGGGCGGCAACCCCGTCCAGCGTACCCTCGCCAAGGGGGAGACCGCCGACGTCACGCTGTTCAACCCCGAGGACCGGATCCTGAAGGCCTGGGTGGCCGAGGGGCAGATCGTCATCGGGTCGGCGGCGGCGGCCGGCGAGGGGGACAAGGGCGACGGCGGCGAGGGAGACGGCGGCGGCGACAAGCCCAAGCCGCTCGACGACCTCACCGACGACGAGCTGCGCGCCTTCCTCACCGCCCGCGGCGTCACCCCGGGCAACTGGCAGCGCAAGCGGCTGCTGACCGAAGCCGAGGCCGTCAAGGACGTGGCCCCGGAGAAGGCGGCCTGAGCGATGGCCTACACGCCCCCGACCGCCGCGGACTTCAAGCTCCGCTTCCCCGCCTTCAGCACCGCGCCGGACGAGCAGGTCGCCGGGTTTCTGGAGGACGCGGCGTCGGTGGCGGATGATGGGTGGCCTGACGCGGACCGGCGCAAGGCCGTGATGCTCCAGGCCGCCCACGACATGACCACCCGCGGGATCGGCGGCGGGGTCGAGGCGAAGCTGGCCGCGGCCGGCGCCCTCGGCTTCAAATCGTTCCGCTCCGGCGGGCTGTCCCTCGATCGCGCGGACGATCCGGCCGCAGCCGCGTCCGGCGATCCGCTGGCCCAGACCGTCTACGGGCGCGAGCTGCTCGCGCTGATCCGGTCCCGATTCCCCGGCGTGCTGGTGATCTGATGGACCTCGGCGACGTGCTGTCCGACGTGTTCGCCGCCGGCCTCGGCTGGATGTACGCGGACGCGACCTACACCGTGGACGAGCCCGGCGACGGCGGCACGGCCTGGGATCCGGCCGCGCCCACGCCGCGGGACTATCCCTGCAAGGCCCAGCGCGACGAGTGGAGCGCCTACGAGCGCCAGGGCGGCAACGTTGCGGCGACCGACTGGAAGGTGCTGGTCCTGACCAAGACGCTCGACGTGGAGCCCGTCGAGGGCGGCCGCATCACCCTCAACGGCATCACCCTCACCATCTCCTCGGCCGGCGGCAGCGCGCCCGCCGTGAGCGCCGACCCGGGCCGCGGAGCCTGGGTCCTGCGCTGCCGGGTCTGAGCCACGCGCGCCCGACCGGCGCCGGCAAGTTCACGGCATCAGCGCCGTGAAGATCCCATCATCATCACGGGAGATCACACATGGCCGACACCACCTCGCCCGCCAAGCCCAAAGCCGCGGCCCCGGCGAAGCGCGATCCCGCTGCGCTTCCGGAGGTGCGGATGACGAAGACCATCGACGAGTCGCCGCTGCCGATCGCCATAACCGTGCGCGATTACGAGGTCGCGGACTTCGAGAAGGCCGGCTGGAAGCGCGCGGAGGCCTGAGCCGATGGCGACGGCGCTCGCCGCTCTCATCGAGACCTGGGCGCCGCAGCTGCAACGCGCGTTCTTGGTGGCCATCGCCGACATCGCGGACCGCGCGCAGATCGGCGTGATCACCGCCATGATCGCCCGCGGGGACATCGAGAGCGCCGTCACGGCGGTGGGGCTCGATCCCGTCGCCTTCCGCGTGCTGGATGCCGCGACGGCGCAGGCCTTCGAGGCCGGCGGCAACGCGACGGTCGACGGCTTCCCGCCCGCGCGGGGGCCGGACGGCCATCGCCTCCGCATCCGCTTCGACGTGCGCAACCCGTCCGCGGAAGACTGGCTGCGGGACCACTCCTCGAGGAAGGTCACCGAGATCGTCGAGGATCAGCGGACCATGATCCGGGCGGCCCTCACCGCCGGCATGGTGGCGGGCCGTAACCCGCGGGACGTGGCGCTCGATCTCGTCGGCCGCATCGATCCGGCGACGAAGAAGCGGACCGGTGGCACCCTCGGGCTGACCGCCCATCAGGAGGAATGGGCCCGGCGCTACGCCGACCAGCTCGCCCGGCTCGATCCGGCGGCGCTCACCCGCCAGCTGCGTGACAAGCGGTTTGACGGCGCCGTGAAGAAGGCGATCGCCGCCGGCAAGCCGCTCGGCGGCGAGCAGATCGCCAAGATGCTGACCGCCTACCGCAACCGGGCGCTCCGCTACCGGGCCGAGACCATCGGCCGGACCGAGGCGATGGCCGCCCTGCACCAGAGCCAGGACGAGGCCACCCAGCAGGCGATCAACCGCGGCCAGATCAACCCGGTGCACGTCGAGGAGATCTGGCACGCCACCATCGACGGCCGGGTGCGGGACACGCACCGGGCCATGAACGGGCAGCGGGTGCGCCGCGGCCAGCCGTTCGTCAGCCCGAGCGGCGCGCGGCTGCGCTACCCGGGCGACCCGCAGGCGCCGGCCGGCGAGACCGTGAACTGCCGCTGCTGGGTCGAGGTCCGCGTCGACTTCCTCGCCGGGGTGCGCTGATGGGCGACTTCCTGAGCCAGATCACCGAATGGTGCCGGCAGACCGAGGCGCGCGCCGAGGCGGTGTTCCGCGAGTCCGCCCAGCGCGTGATCGGCGAGATGCAGGGCCGGGTCCCCGTCGATACCGGGTTCTTGAAGTCGTCGCTTCAGGTGTCCACGACGGCGCCCGTGCCCGCCGACCGTTCCCCCGCCGCCGGCACGGCCTACCCGTACAATCCGACCGCGGCGACCGTCGCGATTGCCGGCGCCCAGATCGGGGACCGGCTGTTCGCCTCCTACTCGGCCGTCTACGCGCCGCGCATCAACTATGGCTTCGTCGGGACCGACGCGCTCGGGCGGACCTACAACCAATCCGGCCGCCACTTCGTCGAGCTCGCGGTCCAGCGCTGGCCCGCGATCGTGAACGACGTGTGCCGCGAGCTGCAATCGCGCGCCACCGGGACGCCCTGACGATGGCCGCGACCAGCCCTGAGGCCCGGATCCTCGACGCGCTGCTCACCGCGCTCACCGGGCTCGCGCTCGATCCGCCGTTGCCTCTGGCGCTGCCGGGCATCGGGTACTCGCCCGTCACCGGCAAGCCGTATCTGGCCGCGAGCTACCTGCCGAACACCAGCCGCCTAGACGGGCTCGCCTTCGACGGTGACCGGACGCACATCGGCCTGTTCGTGGTCACGGTGGTGTGGTCGGCCGGTGGCGGCCTCGTGAAGCCGCTCGACGTGGCCGCCCGGGTGCGCCGCGCCTTCGCCGCCGGGACGCGGCTGGAGGGCGATCCCGTCACGGTCTGCATCGACGAGTCCCCGGAGGTCGGGGCCCCCTTGGATGACGGCCCCTGGCTGCGCGTCCCCGTCACCATCCGCTGGCGCGTCGGCGTCTCGGCCGCGGCCTGATCGCCCCTGAATTCGGGCCCGAGCCCGTCCCCGCCGCCCGAGCGCGGTCTCTCAGCATGTCCAGGAGGACACCACCATGCCCGGCTTCACCCCCGCCAACGGCGCCAAGGTCTTCATCGGCCCGGCCATCGACGTCGACACCATCACGGGCGTCGCCGTCCTCACGGCCCTGACCGGCTGGGTCGAGATCAAGGGCGCCAAGGATCTCGGCGCAATCGGCGACGAGGCCTCGGCCATCACCTCGAACCAGCTGGGGAGCAACCGCACCCTCAAGGGCAAGGGCACGATGGATGCCGGCACGCCCGCGTTCGTGTTCGACTACAAGGAAGGCGATCCGGGTCAGGTGGCGGCGGCGGCGGCGGCGGACCCGGCCAACAACTTCGATTATGCCTTCTACATCGAATATCCGGTGAAGAAGACGACGGGCGGCACGACCGCCAAGCGGTACTTCGCGGGACAAGTCATGTCGGCTCGCGAAGGTAATCTGTCCGCGAACAACCCGATTTCGCTGACCGTCAACGTCGGCATCAACACCACCGTCTACCGGGTGGCGGCGACCTGATGGTCCGCCGGAACAAGGGAAGGGAAGTGACCCGTATGCTCGATCTTGCCGACATCGATCTCGACGCCGAGGCCTCGCGCGGCGCCGAGATGACCATCCGCCACCCGAAGACCGCCGAGGCGACCGACGCCAAGGTGCGGGTGATCGGGCAGGACTCGGCGCAGTACCGCGCCAACCTGCGGCGGATCCGCGACATGGTGGCGGCGGCGCCCGAGAAGGAGCCGGCGGACGAGGACAACCAGATGCTGCTCGCCCGGGCCCGCAACGCGGCGGCGGCGATCACCGGCTGGACCAATGTCGGCTTCGGCGGCGCCGCGATCGAGTTCTCGTTCGAAGCGGCGGTTGACCTCGGCACCCGGCGGCCCTGGTTCGCAGATCAGGTGCTGGCCTTCACGGCCGCCCGGGGAAACTTCGGGCGCGGCTGACCGAGCGGCTGTGCGCCGAGGTCCGGCGCATCACCCTCGCGCAGACCGCGGACCGCCTCCTCGACAAGTCCCTGGAGCGGGTGCCGCCGGGCGGCGCCCACCTCTGGGAGATGTTCTGGGAGCTGGAGGAGACCCGGCAGGCCGGGTGGGGCCCGCTCCCCATCACCTACCGGGAGATCGAGGCCTACGGCCGCCTCATGGGCGGCCTGCCGCTGCCGTGGGAGGTGCGGGTCCTCCTCGCGATGGACCGCGCCCGCCGCAAGGCCCTGACGCCTCCCGAGGAAGACGAGGACGCGCCCAAGATCACCCGGCGCGTCTCGATGAGCGATTACGACGCGATCGACCGGATGCTCGGCACCTTCGCCGAGGTGGTCGACGTCGAGCCCGGATAATATTTGATATGCGGCGCAATTATCCGGGCTTTTTGATATTCCGTATTTATCTTGTCGGCGGGCTGACGGCCGTCATTAAGTCGCCCTTATCGGAATGAACGCAGATAGTTTTCACATCGTTGTGTATTGGCATTTGCCCCGCTTTTAAAATTCTAAGATAATTATCTTTATACATAGATACGAGAGCCTTTTCGGCGGAATAACAAGCATCAACTGTATTAAAATCGGCTGATCCGCTTGTTAGGGCGCCGTTAGCCCCTATCACCGTCCAGAGAAGCACCCACTTCATGGCTGACCTCGCAACCCTCGGTCTCGCGATTGACTCACGGCCCGCCGTAGACGCCGCGACCGCGCTGGGCAATCTCCAGCAGGCCGCGGGCGGCGCCGAGTCCGCCGCCCGGGCGCTTCAAGCGACCGCCGAGCGCGCCGGTACCGCGATGGCCCGGGCGACGGCGGGCGTGCGAGAGGCGGCCGGCGCGCACCGTGACCTGTCCGCCTCGATCGGTGTCACCGGGACCGGCCTCACGCAGTTCGTCGGCCGCTCGAACGACGCCACGCGCGCGGTCAACGACACGACCGCAGCCCTCGCCCGGCAGGCGGCCGGCTGGCGGGCGCTCGGCGAGGCCGGGCGCCAGGCGGTCCAGAACTACGACCGCAACGCCCAGGCGGCGGCGCGGCTGGGGGGCCTGTCGAGCACGGGCGGGGTGCCGACCGGGCCCGCCGCGGCGGCGGGCGGTCGCCTGTCCGGTCACCAGATCCAGAACCTCGCCTATCAGGGCACGGACATCGTGGCGTCGGCCGCCAGCGGCATGAGCCCGCTGACGATCGCGCTACAGCAGGGCGGCCAGATCCTGCCGAGCCTGATGGGCGCGAGCGTCCGCGGCGTCGCCTCCCAGGCCGGTGAGGCGCTCGGCGGGCTCGCGGCGCGCGTCGGCGTGGTCGGCGGGGCGCTCGGCCTGCTCACCGTGGCGGTCGGCTCGGCCGCCGCTGCCGCGATCTCCTACCGCTCCGCCCAGCAGGCGCTCCAGCTGCAACTGTCCGGTGCCGGCCGCGCCTCGGGCGCGACGGTGGCCGGCATCACCGCCGATGCCGCCGCGAACGCGGGTGCCGCCGGCCTCTCGCAGCGGGAATACCGCGAGGCCGCCGGCACGCTCGCCGCCACCGGCCAGATCAGCCAGCAGATGTTCTCGGGCGTCATCAAGACGGCCAAGGACTTCGCGGTCACTACCGGCCAGGAGGTGCCCGACGCGATCAAGGATCTCGCGAGCGCCTTCGCCGATCCGTCCCGCGGGGCCGATGCGCTGAACGAGCGGCTGGGTTTCCTGAACGACCGGACGCGCGAGACCGTCCAGCGACTTCAGGCGCAGGGGGACAAACTCGGTGCCCAGCGCGTGCTGCTCGACGCCTACACGTCGAGCCTCGTGAAGGCCTCGGACGCGACCAGCGGCTGGACGAAGCTCACCACGGCCGCCGGCACCATGATCGGCGACCTGTGGGACTCACTCGGCCGGAAGGTCGATCGCGTCCTGACGGGCGGCGGCCTCGACCAGCAGCTAGCGGACGCGCAGAAGTGGGCCACGGCGGCCCGGGCGCAGAGCCAAGGCATCTTGGGCTCGCTGTTCCCCCAGCGCACGAGCGACGAACTCGCCGCGGCCGAGGCCGCGCTCCAGCGCATCCAGAACCTCGTCGATCAGCGCGACAAGGGGCTCGCGCAGGCTTCTGCGAACCGGAACAGCCTCGTGATCGGGGATCTGGTGCGGTCCCTCGACCCCGGCCGGCAGGAGCTGAAGAAGACCCAGGACACCGCCGAGGCGCTGCGCAAGGCGATCTCCGACCCGGTGACGTGGGGGCTCGATCGGTCGCAGCTGGTCCAGACCGAGCAGGCGTTCGAGCGGATGAGCCGCCTCGCCAAGTCGATGGCGGATGACATCGCCCGCTTCGGCGATCCATCCGTGGCCGCCGCCGTCCGGCAGGCTGAATTCAACAACCGCACAGCCGGCTTCTCGCCCTACGCCCGTGAGGTGGCCCAGAACCAGCAGAACTACATCAACGAGTTAAGGAGCCGGGGCATTGATCCCAATGGCCCGTCGTCCACTCAGGTGCAGGCGGACTACGGTAGCCGGATAGCCAACGCCGACTCGCGTGACCTTGCAGCTTTAACCGCGGCCCGTAACGCGGCGGTGGCGAACGCCGTTACTCGCGAAGGTCTTGCCGAGGCGCTGAAGCTCAACACCGACACGGTCAACAAGGACACGGTCCAGCGCGCCGCCCAGGGCTCCGGCCGCTACGTAAAATCGATCGCGGACGTGCCCGAGCAGTACCGGGGCATCGTTCTGCGGGCGGCGGGGGAGTACGGGCAGGACCCGGACCTGATGGCTTCCATGCTTTGGAAGGAAAGCCGGTTCAGGCCGAACCTGACGTCTTCGGCCGGGGCACAGGGCATCGCGCAGTTCATGCCACCAACTGCGGCCCGGTTTGGGGTCAACCCCTGGGACCCGGAGTCCTCTATCTTCGGGATGGCGAAGTATCTTCAAGTGCTCAGCGGCATGTTTAACGGCAATGTCACGAACATGCTGGCCGGCTACAACATGGGCGAGGGCGCGACCCAGAAGTGGTTGCAGCGCGGCGGTGATGTATCTCGCCTGAACGACCAAACGAAGGACTACGTCAATACGATCCAGACTAAGCCGCCGGGTGCGGACGAGCAGATCAGGGCCGAGCGCGAGCGAACCGTTGCGCTGGAGGGCCAGAAGCGGGCGGTGCAGGACAGCATCGAGCTCTACGGCCGGGATGCGGTCGCGTTGGAGGCGCGCCGTCTCGCGGATGATGAGTTGCAGCGCGCCACCCTCCGGGGTGTCGACATCACCGACGATTACCGGCGGGCGGTCGAGAAGAACGCCCGGGCCTCCGCGCAGGCGGCGCGAGATCTCGCGACCTCGCGGATCGGCGGTGACCTCCGGTTCGATCGCGAGCAGCTCGGGCGGAGCGACGCCGACCAGGCGATCTACAGCCGGGTGCGCGGCTACTACGGGGACATCACCAGCCCGGCGGCCGAGGCGGCGATCGCGACGGCGACGCTGAACGACAACCTCAAGCAGACCAAGGACATCACCAAGGACGCCCTGGGCGGGTTCGTGAGCGACCTCCGGCAGGGCGCCTCGGCGACCGAGGCCCTCCAGAACGCGCTGGGCCGCGTCATCGACCGGCTCACCAACAAGGCCATCGACAGCTTCGTGTCCGCATTCTTTGACAGCAAGGGCGGGGCTGGCGGCGGCCTCGGTAGCCTGTTCTCCGGCTTCGGCAAGTTCTTCGGCTTCGCGAGCGGCGGCTATACCGGCTGGGGCGGCCGCATGGAGCCCGCCGGCATCGTCCACCGCGGCGAGTACGTGTTCGACGCGGCCTCGGTGAACCGGATCGGCGTCGGCGCCCTGTCGGCGCTGCACGGGCAGCTGAAGGGCTACGCGGACGGCGGCTATGTCGGGCCCGGGAGCTACCCGAGCCCGCCGCGCGGCGCGGCGAACGCGAACGGCTCGGCCATGCCCGCCATCAACTTCATCTCGCCCCCGGGCGTGCAGTTGGAGGCGGACGGGCCGCCGCAGCGGCGCGCCGACGGCTCCATTGATCAGGCGCTGCGGACCGTCGAGCGCGGCCTCGGCGCCCGCGCGGCGGCCGGCAAGGGCCCGCTCCGGCAAGCCGCCGCCGGCCCGTGGTCGAGGGTCGGCTGATGGCAGTCCCCGCATGGCCCACCACCCTGCCGAAGCTGCGCGGGCTCGCCCCCAACGCCGGCAGCCGGGAGCTCTTTCCGGCGCCGCAGGAGACGCAGTTCGACGACGGGCCGAACCGCGCCCGCCGTCGCTCGCTGTTCAACGAGACCCCGCTCTCGCTGGCGATTCCCATGACCGGGAGCCAGTTCGTGACGTTCAAGAACTTCTACCTCGCCGACCTCAATCGCGGCGCCCGGCGCTTCAACGCCCCGGTGCTGCTGCCGGACTTCCAGACGGTCGGCACCCGGCTGTGCCGGATCACAGGCGCGGTCGCGTGGTCCGCCTGGACGCCAACCAGGCCGCTCGTCTCCTTCACCCTGCTGGTCCAGGATTGGTGATCCGTGACGCTGAAACTGGCGCTCCAGGAAGCCTACGCCTCGGGTGACGAGGAAGGCGTGATCATCGACACGGTGCAGATCGACCATCCCTCGCTCGATGCCCCGATCTACCTCGCGTGCAACATCGACAGCGCGTTGGGCGACCCGGGCGACACCATCGGGCTGCCGATCGTGGAAGGTGGCCCCAAGGTGCCGCACCTGCTCTGCGCCTTCGGGGTGATCCGGCCCGGCGCCGACGAGGACGGCCCCACGGACGGCAAGCTCCAGATCGACAACGCGTCGGACCTGCTGCACGACCTGCTCAAGAACGCCGTCGGCTATGATGCCGAGGTGCTGGTGACATTCCGGGCCTACCGGGTGCTCCCGGGCCATCTGGACGACGTAACCGGGCCCGACGACGACACGCTGTCGGGGCTAGAACTCACCCAGTTCGAGGTCACCGCCGCGCAGGCCGAGGGCACGCTGTCCTGGCCGGACGGCCGGCAGCAGAACGTGCCGACCGGGCCGCACGCCTTCTTCGACCGCGACGAGTACCCGAGCCTGTTCTCGTGACGCGGGCGGACTTCCTGCGGGCGGTCCGGGGCAAGCCCTACGACCGCGACGCCCTGAACTGCTGGCAGCTGGCGAGCCTCACGCAGTGGACGCTGTTCGGGCGCGTGCTGCCGGTCGCCGACCCCGCGCTGGTGGCGGATGTGCGCGAGCGGGTGCGGGTGCTCGCTACCCACCCCGAGCGGGCGAACTGGCGCGAGATCGCCGCGCCGGTCGACGGCGCCCTGGTCCTGATGGGCCGCGGGCCCGGCAAGGAGGAGCACTGCGGGACGTGGCTGGCCGATGACGGCGGCCTGATCCTGCACACCGACGAGCCGCACGGTGTCGTGCTCGATCCGCCCCTGGAGATCGTCCAGGCCCGGCGGTGGCGGCTCACCTACCTTGTTCCCGTGGGAGAGCGGTGATGCGCATGTATGGCTGCATAGACGGCCACCTCGGAGGCTTCGAGGTGGCCGAAGGCACTTTGAGGCTACTACCGGAAGCCGAGGTCCCCTCTGACTTTCGCGAAAGCGCCCTGAACCAACTGAAGGGCAGCCTCGACGCTCGACTGCATGACGGCGTCGGGCACATTGGGCGTCGGCGTCATATTCTTGATGCCGGTTACACACGCCCTCTCGAAATCATCAAGCGCCTGCTTCGATTGTGGCCCTGACGCCTCGGCGAGCCGCTTGAGTGATGCTCTAAGTGCAATCTCGGTTGCGGAAAGCATCGTTCCGAGCTTGAACAGGTCTTTCTCGACTTCATTCATTTTGCTTCCCATCGGTTCGGTTGGCGCCTCCGATGGTGAACGGGCCGGGTGATCTACACAAGGTTGCCCGGCTCACTCCTTCCACTTCGCACGGTTGCGCATGACCCTCGTCGTCACCGCCAACATCGTCGGGCAGGTCCGCGACACCCCGGTTCGGCTCCCCAACCGGCGGCGCCGGCTATCGACGATCGTGGCCCGTCACAAGCCGGCGGACGGGCGGCGCTTCATCGTGTCGGTCCACCGCGGCGGCACGGACGTCTACCAGCCGAACGACCGCACCGTGCGGCTGCGCGCGCAGTGGAAGCACACGCTTGTCGGGCCGGGCGACGTGGTGCTGATCACCACCGTGCCGATGGGCAAGGGCTTCGCCTCGATCGGCCTCGCCATCGCCTCGATCGCGCTGATTGCGCTCGCGCCCTACGCTGCCCCCGCACTGGCCGGCGCGGCCCTCGGCCTGTCGGGCGCGGCCACCGGCACCCTGTCCTTCGCGATCCAGGCCGGCATGGTCCTCGGCGGCATCGGCCTCTCGATCGCCGCGCAGGCCTCCTCGGCCGCCAAGACGCGCAAGGAGCGCGAGGTCTACAGCCTCACCGGCGGCGGCAACGTCCCGCGCCCGGGCGCGCGCAAGCCGCTGCTCTACGGCCGCTGCTGGACCGCCCCGCCGCTCTCGCAGAAGGATTACATCGGCTACGACGGCGACACGATGGTGCTGGTCAAGCGCATGACGCTTGGCCTGGGCAAGTACCAAGTGCATCAGATCAAGGTAGGCGACGCGCTGTTCTGGACCGCGGAGGGCGGGATCCAGCCGCCCTTCAGCACCACGACGAGCGGCCCGGCGGGCACCGCCGTCGAGATCCTGTACGAACAGCCGTCGACGCTCGCTTCGGGCGACGTCGTGTCGAGCGACGCGGTGGCGGGCCAGCAGCTGCCGCGCCCGGGCGGCAATCCCGAGTGGACGCCCTGGTTCCGCGCCCAGCCTCAGGGCGTGACCACCGACCAAGTGCAGGTCAACTGGACCTTCCCGCGGGTCGAGCGGCAGTCCTCGGCCGGCCGGCAGGTGCCCGGCGCGGCCGGTGCCGTGTTCCAGGCCCGCCGGATCGATCCGATCACCGGCAACCCGATCGGCGAGCCCTTCGACATCGTGCGCCAGGACGAAGGCCTCGTCCTCGCCACCACGCCGCTCCGGCGCAGCGCGCTCGTCCGCTGGCCCGAGCAGGGCGCCTATGAGGTGCGCGCCCAGAACCTCCACCCCGCCAACGTCAACATCAACCAGGTCAACGACGTGACCTGGGACACGCTGATGGCGTTCGAGGACGATATCAGGGTCCGCCCGCTCACGACGGAGGTGGTGATCCGGGTGCGGGCCGGCCCGGGCCTGACCATCACCGCCTACTCGGACATCACCGTTCAGGCGACCCGGATCCTGCCGGTGTGGGACGGCTCGACGTGGACGGAGCAGCCGACCCGTAAGGCGGTGTGGGCCTACTGCGACCTCGTGCGGGCGAGCTACGGCCTTGCCGCCCCCTCGGGCGTCGATGCCGACAAGGCGCTCTATTACGCCAACCTGCTGACCGCGAACGACACCTACGACGGCGCCCTGCCGGAGGTGTCCTCGTTCTGGGAGGCGGCGGGCCAGCTGCTGCTGCCGATGCGGGCCGATGCCATCAAGGTCGGGGCGGTGCACAGCTTCGTGCGCGACGAGAGCCGGGCCGAGCCCCGCCACGTGCTCACCCGCCGCCAGATCGTGCGCGACAGCGCGAGCGCGACCTACAAGACCAAGGTCGAGGGCGGCGACGTCATCGTGGAGTTCGACCGCGACGGCGATCCGCGCCGGCCGGACGAGGTCCGCTACAGCTACGGCCCACCCTCGCGCACCCCGAAGCGCTACCGCGTCGCCGGCATCACGGATGGCGTGCACGCCCTCAAGCACGCGAAGTGGCTCGCGGCCGTGGCTGTGTTCCGCGGCGCCGAGCGCGCGGTCACGACGGAGTGGGACGGGCGCCTCGTCTACCCGGGCGACCACATCCTCTCGGACCTGTGGTTTCTCCAGGGCAAGCAGGTCTACGGGGTGGCGAGCGCCGCCGGCAACCTGCTCACCCTCGACGTCGACGCCAACGTGCCCGCCGATTGGGGCTACGGCTCCATCCGGACCCGGGCCGGCCGGGAATGGGGCATCCTGCGCATGCGCGGCCAGGGCGCCCGCGGGCTGGAGCTGCATCCGGACGACGTGATCGCGGCGGCTGCGCAGAGCGGGAAGCAACTCTCCGCCGTGCTGGCGCGCGACACCCAGGATCCGACCACGGTGGTGCTGGGCGACCTCGTGGAGTTGCAGGAGACCTACGTCGCCCGCTCGGCGATCCCCTCCGACGCCGACCACGTGCGGATCGAGATGGTGCGGGACGACGCCCGGGTCTGGCAGCTGCTGGACGAGGACGTGATCGCGCCCGCGCCGGTCAACGCGGACAGCCTCGCCGAGCCGCTGGTGCCGCAGATCTCGGTGCTGCACGCGCGCTGCTACCGGATCGAGACCGGGATCGAGGTGGCCTGGGGCGTCTCGCCCACCCGCGGCGCGCGCACCTACGAGGTCGAGCTGTCCTATGACGGCGGAGTGACCTGGGAGACGATCTCGCCGACGGGCCCGGCATCGAGCGGCCGCGCGCCGATGCGGCAGTCCGAGCAGCCGGTCACGGTGCGGGCGCGGGCCTACGGGCGCACCGGCCTGCATGGCGAGTGGATCCCCACCACCTTCACGACGGTCGCGCCGGTCGTGGACGGCTCCTTGGTTGACGACCTCTCGCTCACGATCGCGAAGATGTCCGCCCAGTTGCAGAAGGAGATCACGGCGCAGAACGACATCGGCCGCGGCCTGCTCGCCTACGGCAATCAGATCCAGGGCGAGGCGTTGGAGGATGCCCGCCGCGCGATCGACCTCGCCCACGACACCGTGCGCGGCGGGATGCGGCAGTTGCAGGCTGCGCTAGACCTGCTCGCCAACGAGGCTGCGACGACGGCGGCCGACGCCTATGAGCAGCGCGAGCTGATCAAGGTCGGCACCAGCGCCAACTTCGCGGCGATAGAGCGCGAGACGGTGGCCCGCATCGCGCAGGGTGAGGCATACGCTGCGATCACCACCTCTCTCGCCTCTCGGCTCACCCTCGCCGAGGGCGACATCGTCGGCAACGCGACCGCGATCCAGGGCGTGAGCACGCGGGTCACCGCGGCCGAGGGGACGATCGACGCGCACTCGCAGGCGATCACCACGCTCGGCTCGCGCATCGACGCCAACGACCTGTCCCTGTCCGGGCAGGCGACCGCGATCCAGCAGCTCGACACCCGGGTCGCCGTCACCGAGGGCAACGTCTCTGCCATCTCGACGGCGCTGACGGCCCTGCAGAGCACGGTGCAGGCGCAGGGCGGCAGCATCCAAGCCAACGCCACCGCGATCAACCTGCTCGAAACGCTCACCGAGGTGCATGATAGCGCGATCCTGAGCCAGGGGCGGGACATCTCTGCGCTCAGCGCCACTCTGTCGATCCAGGGTGGGCAGATCACCGGTACCGCGACGGCCCTTGACCAGCTCACCGTGCGCGTCGGCTCGACCGAGACCGAGAACACGTCTCAGGCCGGACGCCTGACCGCCCTGGAGAGCACGACGTCCACGCAGAGCGGTCAGATCAACCTGACTTCTCAGGCCGTTTCCAATCTGGAGACCCTGACGCAGGTGCAGGATCAGGCTATCCTCTCCCATGCGCAGGACATCAGCTTCCTGAGCAGCCAAGCCACCAACCTGCAAGGGGATATCACCGCCGTCGCTACGACCGCGGCGGCTCTGGAAACGCGCGTCTTCAACACCGAGACGGGGCTTAACGCGGTCGCGAGCACCACGCAGGCGCTCTCCACGACGGTCGGCGGTCACACCTCGACACTCACCACCTATGGCGCATCCATCAACGGCCTCAGCGTCCAGTTCGGCGTCACGGGAGAGATCGACGGCCAGACCGGCGGCTTCATCTTCCAGGGCATCCGCCGCCTCGACGGGTCGGTCTCCTACAGCGTCCGCATCAGCGGCGACCTGTTCGTGGATGGTTCGGTCACCAGCCGGGCGCTGGCGGCGACCAACCTCATCGTCAGCAGCGCGCAGATCGGCTCGCTCGTCGTCGGCACCGGCAACCTCGCCGACGACAGCGTGACGCAGCGAGTGAAGACGGACATCGCGCCCGGCAATGCGACCGGATCAATCACGGTCACTACCCGTTCGCCGACCGCCAGGGTGGAGATCTTCGTTCAGTACCTCGGGACAGGCGGCACCTCGCATCCACGCGTCTTCACCATCGGGGCCATCACCGTCGCTCGCCGGAATGGACCCACGGTCATCTCCGTCAACAACCTCATCTCGATGGATGGGCAGAACCAGTTCTTCAATGGTCTCAATCCGAACGGCGAGGATAGCCCCGGCCTCGGAACATTCACTTACGATTACAACAACACTCAGGCTGTCGTTGGCGGGGCGACTTTGAAGGCGGTGGTGTACGACAAATGAAGGGCTTTCACGACTTTCCGGTCATCAACAAGGACCCCGAGGCGATCCGTAAGGGGAACCTCAGGATCCTGCGCGAAGCCCTGGATCTCCAGCGCGAGCGGCAGGGCGGTGACGCCCGGCTGTTCGCGATCTCGCCCTTCATTCGCTACGACGAGCAGGGCTCGATCGTGGCAACCGGCGAGATGGCGATCGGCCACATCCAGGCCCTTCGCATTCAGGGCGACCGGATCCTGCCTGAGACCGGCAAGTGGGACACCCACTACGTCGACCGCGGCGCCGAGGGCGGCCCGCGCAAGCGGGTCAAGTCGCGCTGCCCAGCCACCTTGGACGGCTTCACCCTCCGCAACGCGCCCCAGCCCTGCCGGGTGGAGATCTCAGATCCGGTCAACGGCCTGACGGTCTACGCGGCCGACGACGCTGAGATCGAGCTGCAGTTCTCCCATTCCGGCACCTACCGGGTGCGCGTGCTGAGCGCCCCGCATACGCCCGGCGAATGGACGATCGAGGTGCCCTGATGCCGACCGTCATCCGCCACGAGACGTCCTACGCGGCGCACCGCGTCGCAGCCTACCCGGTTCCCGGCGATGCCTTGGACGCGATCCAGAAGGGCCTGCGCGCCCTGGCGGACGCGGGCCACCCGATCCCCGCCGAGACGATGGCGTGGGTGGAGCGATGCGAGGCCGTGAAGGCCCAGTTCCCGAAGCCGGAGCAGCAGCCCGGCGCCACCACCGTAGGAGAGAGCAATGGCTGAGAAGACGGTAGTGACCCTGGTTCAGAACGCGGCTGGGCAGACGGTCGCGGTGAAAATCGGTGGCAGCGAAGCGATCCCGGTCCTACTCGCTGGCCCGATCGTCGCTCCCGGGCAGATGAACTGCTCCATCACCATCGCGAACGTCGAATTCGCCTACGAGACCGCGGACGCGGCGCCCGCCGCCTCTCCGACCGCCTGACCTCCCGGGCAGCCCTGCGCCGCCCGCGCCCCCGTCGAGACCCCGTCTCCGGAGCTTAGACCCCCGCATGGCTAATCCTGCTAACTCCGTCGCCGTGGCGACGGGGTCTCTCGTCGTGACCGGCTACCTGACGCAGTTCGTGGCGGGTGAGTACGACCTGTTTTTGTATGATGGGAAGGTCGTCGTCATCGATAAGATGATCTCGACCAGCGAATTACGCCTAAAGCAGCCCTGGCCGGGGCCGGATCTCGACGGCGCGACTGGGTGGGTCATTCAGAATTCAGGTCCGGCACTGAACTCGCCCGCGCTCGTCAACAAGCGCGTCACCGACCTCATCAACAAGTTCGAGGCCGGTCCGATCAAGGCGGATGCGGCTGGTACGCTCGCGCAGCGCGACCAGTACAATGGGCAGCCGGTCGGCTTCATCTTCCTTGCGACGAGCCCGGCGCCCTGGACGCTCTACACCAAGCTCGCCAACACAAATACGGCCGCGGACTGGTCTCCGGGGCAGGCCATCTACAATAAGGCCGACAGCACCGTGGAGGCCATTGCGGCGGCGGCGACTGCCACCAGCGCGCGCGACACCGCCGTGCAGGCGCGCGACACCGCCATGTCGTCTGCAAGCACGGCGAGCGCTGCCGCGGTCACGGCGACGGATGGCGCCAGCCGCGTCCAAGGTGTGCTCGATCGGATTGAGGTAGCGCCGGAAGACTTCGGGGCGAAAAACGACCGCCTCGCCGATGATACCGACGCGATCCAGGCCGCCATCAATTATCTTCGCACCCTGCCAACCGGCGGGATGCTCACCTTCAAAAAGGGCAAGGGCTACCGCGTCACCAAGGGCATCGAAGCCTATGCAACGGTCCGGTTGACCCTCCGGTGGGAGGAGGGAGCCCGCGTCTACGTCGATACCCTCGGCGTCGAGAAGGTCATCTTTCGGTTCACTCACCCGACCAACCCCGCGACGCGCGGTCAGGCGGTCTGCCTCGATCGTCCGTGGATCGGCATGCACGCGGGCGTCCCAGCGGGACAGGCGGGACCCGTGTTCATCGAACTGCGCAGCGCATCAGATTTCGCGATGAACGGCCCGTGGTTTCTGAGCCATTACGGGAACAACACGGTCATTCGCTTCAGCGACATGTTCAATTGCAAAATGGACAAGGGGATCGTCTGGGGCGGAGGCTGCCAGCGCGTCTACAAGCAAACCAGCGCCAAGATCAGCGGCACGTTCGGATCGACGGCGCTCGTTGCGAATGCCGATGTGTTCGACGGAAACGACGTCGGGAAGACGATCTACGCTCAGACGATCAATGGCGGACAGATCTTCAAGATCGAGAGCGTGATTGACGCACGCAACGTCACGACGACGGAGATTGCTTACTCGACGTTCACGAATGTCAACCTGACCTTCGAGGGCGTGCGCGGGACGATCGCCAGCGGATCCACGACGCTGACGCTCAATGCCCCCGTGCTGACGCAGGCGGACGTCGGCCGCGTGGTCTACGTGCTTAACGCCCGGGACAGCTCAGCATCCGGCTTCTACCCCGGCAATCCCCGCCGCCCGCATCGGGCCACGATCACCGCCGTCGATGCAAGCGGCGCCGTCGCGACCCTGGATCGGGCCACTAATGCCGGCGTGACGGACCAATACGTGGTCTTCTCCCCTGCCGTCGAAATCTTCATAGATGGCGGCGGAAGCAACGACATCGTCTGGCAAAATCTCCACATCGAGGAACTGCGCGGGACTGGTCTTGTCGTCGAGCCGTGCCAAAACCTCTACTTACCCGAGCTGAAGCTGCATTGCCAGAACAACGTAACGAACAATCAATCGAGCATGTTCGGGGGCATCTTCGCCGGGTGCTACGGCTACGCATACGGTGATTTCGAGGGGACGTCGATCAACGATCTCGGCAAGATCTACACGTGTTCGACGTTGGCCGTGCTGGGCATCCCGCACGCGACGGGACTGGCGAATAACGGACAAGCCTTTGTGTACGGCGAAAATCACCATACGACCGGCCGGGTGATGGTCGGCGATCTGTCCCTCGCGGGCGAAGCGGCGACGGCGACGCTCGATCGCGTCGTCACCATGGGCGGCGGCTCGGGCGAGATGTACCTCACGGGCACGGTGGCCTGTCCTCGGACCGTCTATCCCACCGTGGTCCGTGACAAGCGGCGGACCCAGCTCTCGCCGATCAAGCTCCCCGCGTCACTCACCGGCGCGCGCCGGATGACGGTGGCGGAGGATGCGGGCACGCAAGCGCTCCTCGGCGTCATGTCGCCATCTGGTGGCGCCTTCGCGGGTTACGGCTTTAGCGGGACGCTATCGGCGCCTGCTCGGGTCGGCGACTACGGCACGCTCCTCCTGCTGCGCGGCGTAGGCATGGCTTCGGACGGCAACCTGAGAGACGCTGCGTGGATCACCCTGCGCGCCCGCACGGCGGCCGATGGAAAGATCAGCGGCGAGATAGTGATCTCGACTGCTGATGAGGGCACCGCGCCAGTTGAGCGGCTGACGATCACGCAGGCCGGTCACATTTTCCCGGTCACCAATGGCGGCCAGGACCTTGGCTTCAGCGATCGACGCTTTCGCAACCTCAACGCCATCAACATGCGGTTCGGCGGCGGGCGGCTTCTGACCTCCGGCACAGGGTCGCCCGAGGGGGTTGTGGCCGCACCTCCCGGATCGATCTACATGCGAGAGGATGGAGAATCGAACACGACACTCTATGTCAAAGCTAGCGGCACTTGGAATACTGGCTGGGTTGCCAAGTAAACTAAAGGGATCCGCCGCATGCCGCGGCTGGATTTTCTCACGACGGACCTCATTTCCTCGATAATCGGAGACACTTATGACCGCCTCTGTCGCGGGCGCGTTCGCGCGCGTGCGCACCGCCGGCTTTGTCGGCCGCGCCGTCCGGCTTGCAGACATCGACCTGCCCGCGGCCGGCTACCTCATTGGCGTCGGTGAGGACGAGATGCACGCGGTGCTCGACGTCGAGACCCGCGGCGGCGGGTTCGACCCACAGAAGCGCCCGAAGATCCTGTTCGAGCCGCACGTCTTCTACCGCAACTTGGTGGGCGCTGAGCGGGACCGGGCCGTGCAGGCGGGCCTCGCCTACAAGGCCTGGAAGGCCGGCGCCTATGGGGCCGAGAGCGAGCAGTACCCGAAGCTGCTGCGCGCGATGGCGATCAACGAGACCGCTGCCCTGAAGGCATGCTCCTGGGGGCTCGGGCAGATCCTCGGCGAGAACTACGTCTCCGCCGGCTACGACAGCCCGCAGCACATGGTGGTGGCCTTCGTCGATGGCGGGGAGAGCGAGCACCTCCAGGCGATGGTGCGCTTCATCAAGGCGAACCATCTGGACGACGAACTCCGCGCCCACAACTGGGCGGCCTTCGCTCGCGGCTACAACGGCGCGCAGTACAAGGCCAACAGCTACGATACGAAGCTGGCCGCCGCCTACGCGAAGTGGGCGAAGATCAAGGACACGCCCTGGTCCCCGCCGAGCGAGGAGACGGTGACGGGGCCGATCCCGACGCCGCCTGTCGCCGTGGAGCCGCTACCTCCTCCGGCCGCCCTCTCGCCGACGGCGCCTGCGGCCGCCAAGCCGCCGGCTCCGGCTGAGCCGGTACCCGCTCCCGCCCCGCGGCCCACCGCCGAGACCGGCTGGCGGGCGTGGCTCTCCAGCTGGACGCGCCTGTTCGGCTGACCTTCCCGCGCCGGCCGGGCCCGCCGCGCATCCAAGATAGCGGCGCCACCATCCAAGCCAGCGCTCGCACCATCCAAGACAAGGACACCGCCATGAACCAGGAACAGCTCCTATCGCTCGCCCGCACGCTCCTCCAGATTGGCGGCGCGCTCGCCGTCGCCCGCGGCTGGATCTCCGCCGAGCAGATGGCGAGCCTCACCGATCAGCTCATCATCGCGGCCGGCGCGCTCGTGATGATCGGCACCACCATCTGGGGGCTGGTCGCGCGCTCAAAGAAGAACCTCGTCGCCGCGGCCGCGGCCCTGCCCGAGGTGGCCGAGATCAAGGCCTCCGCCCCGATCGCCAGCGCGGTCCCGAGCGACAAGGTGCAGCCGGTCACGCGATGATCAGGCTGCCGTGGTGGGCGACGGCGCTCCTGACGCTGGTCGCCAAGGGTATCAACCAGTGGCTCGCCAACCGGCGGGCCGAGCAGGCGCTGCGCGACCTCGGCGCGGCTACACAGGCGAATGCGGCCCGCGCTGAGGCGGAGCGCCAGGAGGCGGCCGCCAAGGCCGCGGCTGAGCGCGCCGCGGTGGAGGCCGAGGACCCGGCCGACCCGTTCCTCCGGAGGGACGCATGACCTTCACCTGCGCCGCGGCCGGGTTCTTCGTATTCGCGTGCATCGTACCGGATCAGCAGATCGACGCGGCTCGGTTCTGCAAGACGGCGAGCCCGATCACCTACTCGGGCAAGGACACCCCGGAGACGCGCCGCCAGGTGCGGATCCACAACGCGAAGTGGACGGCCGTATGTGGCCGCGGCGCCGGGAGGCCGTGATGGGGCTGTTCGAGCGTGACGCTGCGCATCCGGCGGGCCCCTATAGCTCGGAGCGCATGTTCGAGTGGTCGGCCGCCGTCATGATGGTGCTCATCGCCCTCACCCTGGCGATGCCCGGCGACACGCTCGAGCGGGGCGCCCTGAAGCCCATCCAGACGCTCGGGGTGACAGAGGAGGGGCTGGCCGTCTTCTTCGGGATCTGCGGGGCGCTCCGCGGGGGCGCCCTCTACCTCAACGGCCACATCAACAACGGCCGGGTGAACCCGTCCGGCGCCATCATCCGGGCCTGGTGCGCTCTGTTCTCCGCCCTGGTCTGGGGAGAGATGGCGCTCACGCTCTTCATCGACGCCCTGAAGGCGAACGCGCCCGCGCTTGGCATCCCGATCTTCGGCACCCTCACGATGTTCGAGCTACTGTCCTGCTTCATTGCGCGCAAGGACGCTGTGCGGCGGCAAGACACCCTTGAGGGACAGATCGAGGCACTGCGGGCGGAGGCGGTGAAGGCGGGGATCTCGCTGGTGCCGCGATCCTCGGCGGGGAAGGGAGAGCGGGTCGATGGCTGAGGCCGGGTTCCTGAAGGCGATCTACGATTCCCTGGCTGGTTTCCCGCTCATTCAGGCGGCGGTCGGTGCGCTCATCCTGTTCTTCGGGCTGCGCCTGATGCTGAAGGCGGACCGGATTAAGGACTCCGCCGTGGCATCCACTCCGCCGCCAGTCACCGAGGCGCCTGCGGTCCACTTGCAGGGCACCGTCGCCTACATGGACCTGATGAAGGAGAAGCGCGACCTGCTGCGGGACATCCTGGACTGCCAGCGGCGCATCGCCGAGTGCATCCGCATCATGCGGGATGACACGCGGAAGCAGGTGGAGCTGCTGGACAAAATCGAGCGGGAGCAATCGGTCCAGGGGCGAGCGCACCGCGAGCACTGATTCCGTGTACAACCTACATCGATCAAGCCTAGCCGCCGGATACGCGGCTAGGCTTGATCTATTGGGACCACTAAAAGGCAGAATTTTGACTTACGAACTTCGAATACCTATGTATTTCTGCAATCTCCTTGTAAACAATTTCCAATTTCTCAGCCATTATCTTGTAGTGAAAACGCGACGAAAAACTAAATCTAGCAGCCCGTGACATCTGGCTTCGGAGTTCTTTGTTTAGTACGATTTGCTTCATCTTCATATACAAATCTTGCTGATTGTGTAGTTCCGCGAGAAAGCCATCAACGCCATCGCTGATTACTTCAGGAACTCCGCCGGTGCTGTATGCAACCGAAGGCACAGAACATCTCATAGCTTCAGCATAGATAAGCCCAAATGACTCATACAACGAAGGAGCAAAAAATACATCGGAACGTCGCATTAAGTTATCTAATTCGAAACTAGACAAATAATTATGGCGGATCACTCTATCCGGATACTGTTCCACAAGTTGATCAACAATTTTACTGTTTACTTCATCGACTTTCTCTCCAACAATATCCAAGTGGATATTGATATTCTCGTGCAATAAAGCTCTAGCAATAGCCACAAGATCTTTTATGCCTTTGCGCGTCTCTAATCTACCAACAAATAAGATCCGAATTGGACTTTCAATATCAGCTTCACGTTCCGCCTCCCTTTGTTGCAGAACATTTTCTCCGTTATCAATATCTTCAATGCCGTGCGGCACAATTGCATGCGCCTTACTGTATAAGTCCATGTCATAAAGATTTCCAATGTCTTTCATGATAGCGTTCGAGTTTGCAAGAATAAGAGGCGCCCTTTTTAATGCCTGTATTTCTGCGGATATTACACGAAGAACATGATTATTATAATATGATTCATCTAATTTCCATTCAGGTTTGGAGTCTAGCATTAAGCCAGCACAAGTATGAAGGCTTAAAACTACGGGTACCGAACCGCTGCCAATAGCGGCGGCTCCCTCCACATCCCAAATAGGTGAACTCGCGACCTGGAACTGTCGGCGCGGCATTATTCGGCGCATCTCAGAGAACTTTCTCTTTGATGTATTAGCTAACGATGGCGGCAACCCAAGGCAGTCAATTTCCAGAGAATCAGCTTTCTCAAAACATCCAACGTTATGCGACCAGAAATTGTTAGAGTTAAAATCACAATATTCCTGTTGATCGCTACATGAAATATCGCCTATAACGGTGATTTCGTTTCCTCTTTCCGCAAGTCCTTTTGCAACAAGATTGGTCCATCTACCTATCCCACCACTCCGTTCGTGCGAATGATCTTGTGAGAACATGCACAGACGGAGAACATCTGAATCGCGCTTCATACTCCGATGCACAACAGGACTTTCAATGGAGTGATATTTAGAAAGTCGATTCTCGTGAGATAAGTGCAAATTGTCGAAATAGTAGTCGATGCCGGCAATTATTCCTTGAGCCGACTGATACATCAGGGCCTCGAACTGCTCGCGATCGATTTCACCGCGAACTAAGGAATCAATCTTCCAAATATACTCATCAGAATAAAATTGGCTTAGTCGTTTAACTGCCTCATCCCATCCAACTTCAGGAACACCATGACGCATTGCAAAATATGCAATGCTGCGCGCCGTGGGGAACATATTTGTCGCCACCTTCTTGGCAGTGCGGAGGTGGCTAGGCGCATACTTGTGGTGAATTTCGGCGTCTGGGAGCATCTCACAACGCAGCCCGAGATCATCCATTCTTTTGTTTACATCGGTCTCATCAAGGAAGTATGCGAAAATCTCATCAAACCCGTTGATGCGCTTCAACGCATCAACGCGATATATAACATTAGTGCCGGTCAAACTTAGATACATTCTCTTTCCTTTTGAAGGAAAGACAACATATTCAGCATTCTCGCAAGGATAGCCCTTCCCAAACACGTCACAGTACACGTATTTTGCCTGAAAATTTATACCGTTTGCGTCTCTGATGAATCCTCCAAGCGCGACAATATCTGTGTTAGAGTCCAATTTTTTTATAAGCAATGACAGCCAGTCAAACTCCGGCACGGCGTCGTCATCGATAAACGCGATGTATCGCCCTCGCGCATTCGCAATTGCAATATTTCTGGATACAGCCAAATTTGGCTCTGGATTGTCAAATACACGCACATTTTTTGAAGTCTTTAGAAATTCAGTTGTGCCGTCCGTGGAGGGGCCATTTACAACTATAATTTCAAAGCTATATTCACCTCGCAACCGGCTCAACGCTTCAATCGTGCGCGGAAGGGTAGCGATTCGATTGTACGTGCATATTGCCACCGTCGAGTCACAAGTATTGTGATTGCGCAATTGGTGAGCAAGGGACATTTTAACAGCCATTTCTAGCACTCACTTCGTGCAATAGCGAACGTTCGAATCAAATTTTACTTCGCTCAAGCAGATCGATGCGCCTGTGCAATACATTGTAACCAATTTCAGCCGCCATGGCTTCGGGCGTCATAACTAAAAATCGCAAAGAATTTGCTTGATTTACAACCCCTTCAAGTTTGACGAGCCGAACTCTTTTGGAACAACTTTCATCAAACCGATCAAAATTCAAAGCAATGATTGAATTCCACATCTCAATCCGCCCTGCGTGGAATTTAAACCACACAGTATTTCGTTGGTTATCATCGGTACGAGGTCTTTGTAGGAAATTTTCCACCCCCCAATTTCCCCCTATATGATTATTAACTACAATTGGCCCACTTTCATCTCTTACACCGATGTACAATAGCGTATCCATAGCAGATTCGTCCATCAACGATATGCTTGAATACTCATGCTGGAAGGTGATTTGATGCACCACATTTGGTATAATCCGCGTACTCAAAATCATATTTTGACTTCCTTTAGATGCATTGCACAGCCGATAGCCAAGGAACTTGGTGCCAGAAGGACATCGCCGGACTTTATGATCAAGCGCTAACCTTTTAACGGCCGCAAGTCAACCTCTGGTTAATTATTGACCGACACTGTTGTACGACCGCCAGTTAAATATTAACGTATATAAACATTATAGCGCAAAAATGTTATGATGTCATTGCGATGCCCCATCTGTTACATACTTTCAGCTCTCAATATTTGATATCTTGCGGTAGTCTCGATATTGTCATTCGTATATTACGGTATATATTTAAAATGACTAGTCTGTGCGACTGAGATTATAGTACTTACATTTTGCATCTTGCAGATCTCCACAAATTGCTGTGAACGTGTTTGACTTTATAAAGGCAATGAGGGGTCATTCAATTGTGGTGACCTCTCAGAACAAGTTCGATGACTAGATTTAAAGATATATTCTAAGCAGATTGTGGACAAATTTGTACAAGATGCCGTCGTTTCTCAAAACTATTGATATTGAATGATTATCGATCGGATGCGTGATAAATGTAGCACTGTCATGCATTTTGAATTTTTCAACCTGACGCCAATCATCCCAAAAAAACTCGTGCTCGTGCGATGACTCAGATCTTCCGATGTTGAATATCAGTTTTGTATGTTTCGTATTTTTATATAGCTCTCCCACATCAACAATTTTCACGCCGGGCACCATTGTGCATTGCCCAGTAAACAGATTGCGAGTTTGTGGTGAGAAGGTCACGCAGCAATTGGCATGGCAGTGAAAGGAGTAGAGTAAGGCCCCATAGCCGCCACTGCTTTGCCCACAAAAAGCAGTTTTGATGATTTTTTTGTCTTCTATAAAACTACTCAGCCAAGATCTCCCGTCCTCTATAGAGGCATGTCCGGGAATAATACCTTTTGTGTACCAGCTAAATTTATGATCTCGAACAGCAAGAACATTAAAACCGGTTTCATCGGCGAGCTTTGAGCTAATGTATGGCTCATTAATACCCCCAAACCAGACGATTAGTGTGTCTGACGTGTTCTGATAGTATTTGAAGCCAAGGTCTTCATCTTCTTTTGACATGATTGTAACTACTTTCTCAACCATTCCTCGGGAATTTTGAAATCGTCGCCAATTTTCTTAGATATTTCTCTCGCCGCCTGATGTTCAAATACATTATCTTCTTGGCCGTTTGACTGGATCATTGTTAGATTTGATCCGTGGTCCTTGACATAAATTACCATTGGTTCATCTGTCGTTGTAAGCTCTCGTTTGGCAAGCCTGAAATCATGTTTGTAGCTCTTATGCCCTTGTAGTTGGTTGAATAGCTTCCAGGGCGAGAAATCGACCATTGCGAATGGTAGATCATCTTTTCTGAAGAAAGCAGCAAGACAACTGCCGCATCCTTCCCAAAGGGGCAATTTTAAATCTTCCAACATATTCAAAGCTACGCGCCGGGGTTCTGAAACAACGAAACCACCATTGAATAGCATGGAACTTTCAGGCGCGTGAAGTCTAACTTGAGCGACAAGCTTTGAGCTAACGAGGTCATCTGCATCGAGCATCATAACATGACCACCGCCGGAGTCATGCACATGCACAGCAAGCCTTCTTAATTTACTAGCTTTATCATAGCGTATTTCATTGATTGTCGCCCCTACCCGTGGAGGGCCTAATGGCGCGTCGATAAATTTTATTTGCGGGAAATCTTCTCTGAATGAAGGTGGAATCTCATGACAACACACTGCGATTTTTACGTCACTCATATCAGATTGCGATAGACACGCTTCGAGCGTCGCCCTCAGCTTTGCACAGGCGCTCCTGAAATCTCTTGCGATCTGCGCAGATATAAATGGGATAACAAAAAAGAACTGTGCTGGCATGGCTGAACATGTTTCCCTATGGAGTAATCGATTCTGAGTTCATTTTCGTTGTGATAACATGTGTAAAGCAAGGTAGCCCCTACCCGCAGCCAGCCGCAAGGCAGGGGGCCTTTGTGAGCAGACGGAGTGCGGTCGTTCCGACTATCTCCTTGAGGTTTGCGGGTCCACAGGGCGCAGCCTTGCGGCTGCCATCTGTCTGCGCCTGCGTTCGGAGATCTCCATCCAGTATTCCTGAGCGGTCATTCCTGCCGATCCGGCCATGGCAGATCTCGCCCCACCACCTTGTAGCTCGCCGGCAGCGGGCCCGCGCTGCCCATGCCCCAGCCCGTCTCCGCGTGGGCGCTGGCGTAGTGGGCGAGCATGTCCCGGCGCACCTCCGGCCGGCGTGCCCCGCATCTCGAGCACCGCAGGCGCGAGGCGTACTGGTCCGTCGTCAGCCAATCTGGAAACCGGTCCGTCGCGATCACCGCCTCATGGCCGCAGCCGATCCGCTGGCAGTAGACGTGCATGGTCGTGATGCCGGCGGCGCGTAGCTCCGCCGTCGTGGATGCCTGGGCGCGCTCATGGTCGTAGTGCGGCCCACGAGGCATCAGCCGCCCGCGATCTGCTCGGCGAAGTCCTCCGGGATCTCCCCGAACCGGCCCAGGATCGAGACCACGTCCAGCTCGCCGGTCTCATCATCGGCCACGATCTTGAGCGCTGCGGCGCCCGGCATCCGCGCGGCGATCGCCTCCGCCCGCTTCAGCGCTCCACTTTCGGTCGGTGCCACGTCGCGCGTGCCAGGGCGCAGCTTCTTACGGTGGATCTCGAACGTCTGAACCACGAACGTCGTCCGCATCGTCATAGGTCGCCTCCGGGCTGGCTCGCTCTCGCGCATGTTCTGATTTTGTTCTAGCACGAACGATGCGGGGGAGAAGCAGGCCATCTGCAATCCGGTTGATGGTCCCGTCGTGGAGGCGCGCCTGAACGCCACCCGGATCCACATCGATCCTGGCGACGGCAAGGAGGATACGTTCTCGCGGATCAACGGCGCTGGGCGCCTTGGCCGCATTTGCCACGCGGTCAAGCCACGCAAGCACAAGATCCTCGAGGGCCTCGGCCCTGAGGCGGCCGACCGGACACCGCGAGGGGTCGCCATGCGTGATGTATGTCGAGGCGTAGTAGCGGTAGTGGCGGCCGCGCTGAAGGGTCGAGGTGTGGATCAGCGCTCGGCCGCCGGGGCCGTAAGCGAGCCCTGACAGGAGCCCGGGCGGTCGAGGGTTGCGACGTCGCAGGGGGCGAGGCGGGGCATGTACAGCGTCCCAGAGGGAGGGCGGCACGATCGCCTCGTGAGTGCCCACGTACCACATCCCGCGATGCACCGAATCGCCTCGGTAGTGGCGGTTGCGCAGCGCCTTGCGCACGACCGAAGCCGTGAATGGCGAGCCGTTACGCTGCTGCGCGCCCATCTCTGCGAGTGCCCGGGCAACGGCCGTGGCGCTGCGTAGGCGGGTAAAGGCCTCGAAGATCTGCCGGACGATCGCTGCTTCAGCCGGCACGACGGCAAGACGCCGATCTACCCGCCGCTCCACGATGCGGTAGCCGTAGGGTGGGTGGCCATTGAGCCAAAGACCTCGCATGCGCGATGCCTTGACCTTATCGCGCACGCGCTCCCCGATGACCTCGCGCTCGAATTGCGCAAAGGACAGGAGGACGTTGAGCATGAGGCGCCCCATACTCGTCGTCGTCGCGATCGGCTGCGTGACAGCCACGAAGCTCACGCCATGGCGGTCGAGCAGCTCCACGAGCCGACTAAAATCGAACAGGGAACGGGAGAGGCGGTCGATCTTGTAGACGACGATGACGTCAAGGCGCCGTTCCGCGACGTCCGCGAGCAGGCGCTGCAAGGCCGGCCGCTGCAACGTGCCACCCGACCAGCCGCCATCATCGTAGAGATCAGGCAGCGCGATCCAGCCCTCACCTGCTTGGCTTGCGATGTAGGCAGCGCAGGCAGCGCGCTGGGCATCCAGCGACGAGAAATCCTTGTCGAGCCCATCCTCGGTCGACTTGCGAGTGTAGATGGCACAACGGGGCATGGTGGCCGTCATCCGAATGGCGGCCCCGAAGGCACCGTCGCGACCCTGGCTAGCCGACGTTGTCTAGCTATGATCCCGTCATGTGCAATCTCTACAGCCTCACCCGCTCGCCGGACGAGATCCGACGCACCTTCCAGGTGATCCGCGACGAGACCGGCAACCTGCCGCCGCTGCCTGGGATCTTCCCCGACCAGATGGCGCCCGTGGTGCGCTCAAGCGAGGACGGGCGCGAGCTGACCATGATGCGGTGGGGCTTCCCGCCGCCGCCGAAGGCCGGTCCTCAGCCTGTCACCAACGTGCGCAACGTCGCCTCGCCGTACTGGCGGCCCTGGCTCAAGCCGGAGTTCCGGTGCCTCGTGCCGGTCTCGTCGTTCAGCGAGTACGCTGACACCAAGCCGCGCAAGACGCCGGTCTGGTTCGCGCTGTCGGAGGAGCGGCCGCTGTTCGCCTTCGCTGGGATCTGGCGGCCCTGGACGGGCGTCCGCGGCCCCAAGCGCGACGAGCCGGTCGAGGAGGAGCACCGGCTCTATGCATTCCTGACCACCACCGCCAACGGGATCGTTGGACCGGTCCACCCCAAGGCCATGCCGGTCCTGCTCACCACACCGGAGGAGTGGCGCACGTGGCTCGAGGCCCCGGCCGACGAGGCCCTGCAGCTGCAACGCCCGCTGCCGGACGACGAGATGATGGAGGTGGCGCGGGGCGAGCGGCGGGATGGGGCGGCCTGACCGATCAGGGCATTCCCGAGCGCGCCCTGTAGGTCTGCACGACTCCATAAAGGAGCGCGAAGCCGATCAGGATCAGGGCCACCACCAGCAACTTGCCGCGATGCCGCGGGCCCTCACTGGGTGGGGAAGCCATCGCCCAACAGCCCTGCGCAGGTGGCCCGCACCTGCCGCGCGAGGTGTTGCCAGCACCGCTCACCGCGGTCGGCCGCTACCTGCACCATGGTGCCGCGGAGCGCGAGGAGGCGTGCCACCATCTCCTCCGGCTCGGGACGTCGCTGCAGCAGCAGCTGGGCATAGAGCCCCACGTACTCGGCGACGAGTGTGTCGATGAGCGCGGCGTCGGGTGTCCTGGCGGAATCCTGCACATCTCGCCTCGCGCGCTGCCCGGGAGGGGTTGCGGCGATGCGTTCATCCGCCCTCAAGGGTTGCATCGCAAGATATGCATCATCATGACTTCGCGTCAACGAGAACATTCCGGAAAATTGGAAAGGCACTTCCCAGACAAATCACGAACGCCTTGGTGGGGATCGCAGCGTCACCCGTTGGGCGGCCTGTTGCGCTCCGACCAATAGCCGCCACCCTTTACGATCCAGGGCAATCCGCCATTACCAGCGCCATCCACCGCCTATTCAGCGGCGGAAGCTCGCAACGCCCATCTCAGTCGACCAAGCGAGCCGACCGAGACGCCGAGTTGATCTGCGATATCTGCGCGGGGCCGATCTGCTAGGATCAATGCCGCTACGTCCGGTGCCCGCCACCAACCCGCTGGCCGCAGCGACGCGCCGAACAGAGCGGCGCGCGCCTGCGACACGCTCCCGACCGAGCATCCGTGGCGAGCCGCGAATGCGTCGATCGTCAGGTCCGCCAGATCGGCTGCCTGCGCCTCCCACCACGCGGCCCGGTCGGCGATGTAGTGGTGGCCGAGCAGGCGGCGGATGCGCTTGATGGAGGTGGCGCCGAGCGGCAGGCCGAGCACGGCACCGCCCCGCGCACCGCCCGCGGCCCGGAACCGCTCCATGTGCTGCGCGAGTTCGGGTGTGACGATCACGCGCGGGCCACCGGCGCCCCGTCCCCGGGGCTCGCCGTGGGGCCACCCGAAGCAGATCGGGAAGCCGTGTTGAGTCGGGCGCTCCTCGCGGACATCCCATGGGTCGCCCCAGGTGTCGGGGACTTGCCGGATGATGGTTGCGGCTCGCGCCATGCCGCTATGTCCGCGGAGAGGCATCGGCCTCCCGAGCGAGGGCGCGCAGGGCGTGGCGCACCAGCCGCTCCATCGGCGTGGCCCTGCCTTGCTCCCAGGCGCGCAGCGCCGGCAGCGACACACCGAGGGTCGCCGCGAATTGGGCCTGCGTCTCGCCCCGCTGTGCCCGAGTGATGCGGAGCAGGTCGGCGAGAGGCACGTCCTCATCCACCGAAGATGCGGCGATCGCCTCCATGTCGGTCTTGCTTGGCCGTGGCATCTCTGGCAGTTTCCTTGACATCGCGGCCTTGCCGCGCGGATTTGCGCAAACAGATTTCTACTAGGTCATATGGACCTCTAATCGCGGGCATGTCCTGCGCGGATTGAAGCACGATCAGCCAGTACAATCGACCTGAGCCCGAGCAGCAGCACACGCAGCTCGGGCCAAGTCATTTGGCGAGCATGCTTGCGCCAGGCCTTGAGCCGTGACCGGCTGACCTCCAAGGCAGCGGAGGTCGCGTCCAGATCGTCGATATCCTCGACGAGCGGGCCCGCGGCATCCCCCTTAGCCAGGGCGTCCGCGCCCGCGGCGAATGCGGCAAGGATCTTGTCGTCATCCAGCTCAAGCAGGCGCTTGATCTCGATGTAGACATCGGCCGGTACCATCGCCGTGCCGAGGTCAAGGCCCGCGACCACCATGCGCGGGCGCGCGGCCCGTTGGCCGTGACCGTACTCGCGGCTCACAGCGCGCCTCCCATCTCGATGATGCTGCAATCCGCGAGCATCGCTGCGGGGGTCGGATACCGCCGATACGTCTCTGCGTTGACGCGTTCGCGCTCCGCCGTCGTCGCAACGGGGCACGCCTCAAGGCCAGTGGCGAGCGTCGCCCACCACTGCCGCGAGAGGCTGACCGCCCTCAGCCCACGGACCATGCCGGACGCGGTGTCGACTGTGGTCACGGTGAGGAGGCCGCGGTGCTCCTCGTCCCAGGCATAGACCGCCCTGGCCGCGGCCACGAGCGGCCCCCGGGTCGCGTCGCCGGCATGGGCGACCGCGGCATCGAGATCGATGCCCGCGCCAGCCATCACCACGTAGATGATCGGAGACCGCACCAGCAATCCGAGGCGGATCGGCGCGCGCGTGAGCGCCTCGACCTCGTTGACGCTCGGCCGAGCAAGCCCGGCCACCAGCATCGCGTTGAGGCTCCGCTCGGCCGGCTCGATCGTCATCTGGAGGCCTTCGCCGGCGAGGGGACCGGGATAGGGATCGCCGACACGGTAGCGGATAAGGGACATCTCACGGTTCACTGCTCAGCCCTCCATCTGCGGCAGCCTCGCGCAGATCCGTTGCAGGGTCATCGGGGCCAAACCCCGGCGCGCCGAGGTCTCGCAGCGCGACACGCACGGGGCGCCTCCGGCCGGCGTGGGGCGCAACGGCCTCCTCGGTGAGCGTCTCAGGAATCGGCAGGGTCGCGTACCAAGGAGTTTGGCCGACCATCGTATCTGCGGTTTGGATCGGCAACGGGTCGATGAGGGTCGTCACGACCCGCCCATCCGGGAGGCGATATTGGGCGACCCATCCGTCGTCGATGCAGCCGATGAACTGCGCCAGAACGCGCCCCTCGGGGACCTGCGCTTGCGCCCTGGCCAGCTGATCCGCTTCCTCCTTGCTATAATAGGCGGCGGCGGCAGCCTGCACCCTGCGCATGATCTCCTCGGCGTAGGAGATCAGCGTCTCAAGCTCAGGACGGGAGGCGAGAGCAAGCTTGACGATCCGCCCATCCTTGCCGCGCACGTTCGTGGACCACACCTCCCGCCCGTCGATGGTTTCCCGCTTGGCGGATGCGATGATCGGGGCATCCGACCCAATTCCAGCGACCACGGCCGGCTCGGGCGTCCACCTGATGTAGGAAATCACCTCGTCGATCTTCGCGACCTCGCCCCGATCGGACGGTGGCGGCTGGGGGATCGCAATCGGCAACTCGACAGGATCGTTGCGCCCACGTTGCAAGGTGACCGTGATCACGGGGCCATCCGGAACAGTGCTCCAGCGATCCGCCAGAGCCTTCTCCCGCTCTTCGGCTTCCGCGTTTTGCCGCGCTATGGTCTCAAGCCGCTCCCGCACGTTTCGCTCGTGCCTGTCCCGCTCTTCCTGCGCCTCCGCCTCAACCCGCTCCCGCTCGCGCAGCAGAAATGCTTCCGCCTCCGCCTGCGTCGCCTCGCGGAAATAGACGTACCGGACCCGGCGGTCCCAGAGGTGCGGCGGGTAGATGCCGTCGTAATCCCCGCCGTCCAAGCGCCACACGTCACCCAGGCCCTCGACCAAAACAGCCCGGCCGTGAAGCATTGCGACGGATCCTACGGCCGGCGCGTCCCACTCCAGAACCGGGTAGCGGTTGGCTCGCCTCTCTGCTGCCTTGGCATCGCGCGCCGCCTGCTCGGCACGGCGCTCCGCGTTCCGGCTTGCGAGTTGAGCCGCAACAGCCTGATCCATCGCTCCGATGATGGCATGCAGCGCATGGGCTTGGTCCATCGGGATCGACCACGTCTTGTGGTATCCGTCAAATTTTGCACCCGGGATGGTCTTGATGAGACGCACCGCTTCGGGGTCGTATGCGAATACGACGTCCGCCCGAATATTTTTGTTACCGGGGATGAATTTAACGTTCTGAGTTGAGATCTTGCGCCCATCGGCGCGGAGCGCTTGGAAATAGGCCAAGCCTTCGAGGGGGGCTGCCGGTGCAGGGCGCCCCTCGAATTCTGCGTCGCGGCGGGCCTGCTCTGCGGCCTGCTCCTGCGCGGCCCGCTCAGCTTGGCGCTCCTCGGCCCACCGCAGGGCGCGGCTGACGGCGAGCTTGCCCGGGATGTGCCACGACTTGGTCTCGGCTCCCCAGCGGGCCTTCGGGAAAGTGGCCTTCAGCGAGTCGTTGAGATCCTTCTCCTTCTGGAACTGGACCGCGGCTCCATCGTGGAGCGCCGTGATCTGGATGCCGCCGATCGTGTGCGTGGTCATGGTGTCGTCTCCCGCCCCAGTGCCGGGGCGCGGCGCCGGCTCGCGACCGGCAGACAGAAACTAACATCTCATATTAGTTCGTCAAGCCCTCGGTCCGTCACGCCGGCCTCGCCAGCAGGATCGCGGTCCGGACCGCCATGCGCTTCTGCCCCTCTGACGCGTCCTCTTTCGCGAGGACGTCCCGGACGTAGGCGTTGGCGAGGATGACCGCGGCGAGGTCGATTGCGACGCCGTTTGTCATCAAGCGCTTGCCACAGCGGCCTCCGAGTGTGGGGACGCGTACACGCCGCGCACAAATCGGCATCCTCACCGTCGCGAGTTTGCGCTCCTATATAGCCAGTCCGAAGCTGCCCGTGCATTCTCATTTGGCGATTCGTGATATGGCGGAGCCACCTAGATCCGTATCAGGCGACGTCCAGTGGCGGGTTGATGGCTGGGAGTAAAAGTTATGTTCTGGAAAGCCGATCAACTGCAAGGGGTACTGTTTCCAGCCCCAAACACGCCAATTTTGGACGCCGCGGATATTTGGAGAATGCTGTTTAACGGGCAAATGCCCGAGGCTTATCAACGCGCGCCAGGATTTCCAGCTCCCTCATCACAAGCCGATGGCGCCATGGGCGAATACCACCTTCAAGTATCTTCTGCGATAGGTCGCATTGACTTTAGATTGAGCTCAAATGTGGATGCGGCAGAGGATGGGCCTCCGCGGATCGCCGAAATTTTACCAGCGCTTGAAGTGCTTTGCGCGCTTCAATCAAGAATTATTGGCAATCTACAAGTTATAAGAGTGGCAACCGTCCTAAATCTGGCGATGAGCTTCAAAGACTCCGAAGAAAGATATAATAAATTCTCTGAATTCGTTCCAGATGCTAAATATCCAGCAAACGCATCAGATTTTGTATACCAATATAATGTTCGTAAAAATTTTGAAGGACCTGGAGATCATGAGATGAACAGGGTGCTGACCTGGACGTCAAATGAGCTGCAGATGCTTGCGATGCAAGTAAATATTCCGACTTTGGGCGCCCAGCAGATACCCATTAAGTCATATCCGTCTATTGGTTGGAAAATTGACCTCAATTCTGCGACAACTTCTGATATATCGGAGTACGCCAAGTCTTTCATTTTCCAACAGAAAGAAGAAGCGATGCGGATCGTCAAATCGGGACGCTTGTAAAAAAATATAACCCTAGAACTGCACTCTATAATATGCACGTTGGCCGATATGGACATTAAACGCGATAGAACATTTAGGTTCGTCGTTGTGCCTAGTCTAGGCTCGACAGAATCTCCGTCTGCAATAACCAAAGAAATAGAAAAACATTGGAGCATATTATCATCCATTACACCGAGCGCAGCAGAGGCTCGGCCACTGCTAATGGTTAGGTCGATTCCTACTGTGAGTACCAGCGCGTCAAGTTCTGACTTGAATATATTAGCCCATCAGAAATACAGGCAAATAGAACAAGATTTAGAAGAACTCAGCGTTTCAGAAGACGACGATGATAGAGTAGATGATGGCACTATAAGCACAGCGCGTTCGTTGGTCGCGCAGATGAAAAACAGAGAACTGGCGCCGCCCGAGCTTTCTTGGCTAGGTTCGGAGGCGATATTGATGTTATGGGCATTTGGCAACACAAAGATCGCCATAACTATCACTGATGGGGAGTTTGGTTACACTGTAAGACGGAATCGGCAGACAATAGAGAGAAAATCTAATATAGATCCGAACAACTTCAGTCTTTTGAGGATAAATTAGGGCATGACGATCGAGGCTGATGATGAAATTTCCCGATCGATTATTTTCGACAAGGCGTTTCAAAATTCGATACATGTCGATAAAGTCCTTTTTGTATTCGGGCAATCGAAGGAGGATGGTAGGTCTCATGAGTCTGCGATACTTCGGCGTTTAGCGCCTGAAGATACAGATGTTCATCGCATAGGCTGCAAAATTGCACATAAGCAAAACCAAAGAAAGAACCCTCCGCCTGGGCCAAAAAGAAAATACTACTGTGGATTTCGAACTGCAAAATACAACAATATGCAACTATCGGGAGACAAATGGGAGATTTTTTTAACAATTGCGCCAGAAGACGGGGAGGAGTCGCACGTAGATGTTGCCTTGATGGTTCACTCGGAAGATAGAAACGAGCGCGCAACGATCAAGACTGACGCAGGCCTAGCTCTTGCTGAGGCTTTTGGCCCTGCAGTGGAATATGTATGCGAATGCGACCATGGTGACGAACATCATCCCCTGCACAAGGATCCCGAATGCTTAAAAAGAGGCCTCGCACCGGTTGATGTCTATTATATAACGAAACAATTCTGATAGACATTCAGCAATAAGGGGAGGATTTTACCAACATGCGACGTCATTGATTTCTCGACGCCGTGCGACAAATTTATACATCTTTCCAGAAGACTAGGGCGTCTCTGCAAAGTCATTTGAGCCAGAGCATGGTCATGCCGAGCGTGACCATGGCGAGGTAGTTGGTCGCCCGCTTCTCGTAGCGGGTGGCGATGCGGCAGTACTGCTTGCGCCGGTTGATCAGCCGCTCGACCTTGTTGCGCTCGCGGTATGCGGCTTTGTCAAAGCCGGGCTGGCGCGGTTGGTCCCTACGGGTCGGGATGACCGGTTCGATCCGGCGCTGCCTGAGGCGGCGACGGGCCGGTGGGCTGGAATAGCCCCGATCACCTGCTGTCCGGCGGGGACGCGGGCGTCCGCGCCCTGGACGTGGCACCGCCCCCCTTATCCATCAGCGCGTCTAGCGCGGACTGCTCGTGGCGCTCACCGGCCGTCGGGACGGCCGTGATCGGCTTGCCCCCGCCCTCAGCGCGCAGATGCATCTTGGTCGAGAACCCGCCCTGACTGCGCCCGAGCGCCCCGTCCGTGCCCCAGCTTATCCCGCACGCAGCACCACAGGTGGACCCGCGGGAACTCGCGGTTTACCTCGTACACCGGGTAGACGCAGGGCATCAGGACCCCGCTCCAGTCGCCGCGGCGGATGCCTGATGTGGGATGCACCCCGAACAGCGTGAGCGTGTCCCAACCGAGTGCGCGCGTAGCGCCATCTCCCGAGGCCGAGCAGCTTCCAGAGGCCGCTTGTCAGCCGAGCTTGGCCTGCTACAGGAATGCCCTCTCTCGTTGAGGAGCCTGCGGTGGGCCGGACCACTGGCGGGCTGGATCGCAAGAGGGCTGGTGACGACAGGGCGGCTTCGACCAGTTCTCGTGGCCGATCCCGTGAGGCTCAGTGGGCCGGGTAGTCACGAGAGGTTCGACGCAGCGGGGAACAGGAACCGCGGCGCCGGCTCATGGCCCACTCATCCCTCGTGCCGACATCCGTCTGTCGGCTCCTGCTGACCAGGTTCACCTGGATAAGCGCGGTCCCGGCTCCATCGATGGCACGCTAGCCGGCATGTCCGATGCCGATGCCGACACCTTCGCCCGCCTGCTCCTCACGAATGCGGCGCTTCGAGCTGAAAGCGCCCGGCTGCGGGAAGAGCACGAAGCCCTACGCCGTGCTCTTCGTACCAGCAGGTCGGAGCTCGCGTCCGTCGTGGCCAAGAGCGCAAGCATACGCGCCCGCTTGAAAGCGCTGCGATGAAGCCCCGGCATTCACGCTTTAGGTGGTTCCCTCATCCGCGTGAGGATTGACCCGAGCTGGTCGTGGCGCTGCGAGCTGGTCCCGCACTCCTCACACGCCTTGGCCCGCAACTCCGTCAGATCGCCGTGCAGCTGGTGCTGCTGAGCCTGTAGGATCTCGATCTCCTGTAGGAGACGGTCGCCCGTGCGTAGCAGCACAATGACCTCGGCGAGGAGTTCGGCCGCGTAGTCGCGCAGCGGATCTGGCAGTGGCATGCAGCGCCTCCCCAAACGGTGAGCGACCCCGCCAGCCGGAAGGCATAGCGGGGTCAACGCAACGCGTTGGTCACCGGCCGACTGGTGCGAGGACGAGAGGGCAGGCGCGCGGGATCAGAACAGCCGATCTTCGGGTCAGTTCCAGGGGCGCCGCCGAGCGGCTGGCATTCTGCTCCTAGGAGACCTCGAGCCCGGCCCACTCGACCTCAAGGCAGCTCCTCACCCACCTCTCCGCATCCCCGGCGGTATCGAACGCCTCAGGCGCGCGGTGGGCGCAGGGACCAAATCCCGCTTCGAGGAACCAGCGGCCGGCGAGTTCATCGCTGACCGAATTGCGGAGCTGCGAGATGATGGCGACGAGCCGGCCGTTCGCGAACAGCAGGAGGCCGTCTTCAGGCTCGGTGAAGGTGGCAATGCGGACTGCCTGCGAGGCAAGTTGCAAGGTCATGGGAGGCACTTAGGAAGCGTGCCGGGCGCCTGTCATCCACCCGAAAAGGCAATTTTCGCCTGCAATGTGCTGCATCAGGAGCGGGGTTGTGCCGACAGCAAGTGACGGCAGCCCGCGCATTGCTGGGAACAGCCACTCCTCCGGCCGGAAGCCGGGGCAGGGCGCTTGGCCCGGCGACAGGCTGGCGAGCCCGCGGGACCATTCGAGGACCGTAGGTGTGAAGGCGAGGCTGGGTGAGTCGAACATGGCGCGTCCTGGGGAGGATGATGCCTCCACATGAACCTGTCGCCAGGGCTCGCGGGCCGGTTCACAGGTTCAGTGAACCTGGGATCACTTCGCAAAAAAGGCCGCCCTTGCGGTGCGGCCCTTGTGATATCAGAGGGTTAGATGGTGGGCGCGACAGGGATCGAACCTGTGACCCCTACGATGTCAACGTAGTGCTCTCCCGCTGAGCTACGCGCCCCTCGGAGCGGCCCTTGCGGGAGGCAGCTCCGGTGTGAGGGGGCGTATAGATGGGCCGCTCGGGCTTGGCAAGCGCCATTTCGAGCCGGCTTCGCGGAAAAGCGGGACGATCGCTCCGAAGCGGCGGCGCCGGCGGACGAGCGCTCGCCCCTCCCTTCCTTGCTGCCCTTCCCGTCCGGGGACGCCTGGGATAGAGGCCGGCCATCGATCGGGCAGAACGAGGACGAGCGTGACGAGCGAGCGCGCAGGCCGGATCCGCGCGGGCATGGCCCGCCCGGCGGAGTTGCAGGCGGCCATCGTGCCCCTGTGGGGGAACGGCACGACGCGCAGCTTCGCCGCGGATCCGCACGATGCGGGCGCCCTCCTCCTCGACCTGCGCGGGACCGGCCTCGGCGGGCGCTGGGTGGAGATCAGCTTCCGGGACGAGGGCCGCGGCTCGTTCAGCCGCGTCGAACTGGCGGCCGTCGCCGAGGGCCTGAGCGAGCACGAGAACACCAGCCTCGCCGAGCGCGCCTTCGGCAACGGCCGCTTCACCTGGATCGGCCGGCTCCCCGCCGGCCTCGCGGCGTTGCGGCTCACGCCGATGCTCGGCGAGACGGAGGTGACCCTCACCGACCTCACCATCCGGGTGCAGAGCCGGCTCACGCTCCTCGGCCGGGGCGTCCTGCGCGCGCCCGTTCTCGCCGCGCAGGCGGTGTTCTGGCGCTGCCTCGGCAAGCGGGTGCGGGCCCGCAACCGGCTCACCCGCGCGATCACCCCGCCCGGCCTCACCGGCTACGACACCTGGGTGCGCTGCTTCGACACCCTGACGGATGCGGACCGCGCTCAGATCCGGGCCGAGGTCGCCGCGATGGCCGACCCGCCGCTGATCTCCGTGGTGATGCCGGTCTACAACCCCGCCCCCAAGGTGCTGGAGGAGGCGCTGCGCTCGGTGCGCGCGCAGCTCTACCCGCGGTGGGAACTCTGCATCGCCGACGACGCCTCGACGGACCCGGCGGTGCCGCGCCTCCTGGCGCGGATCGCCCAGGACGAGCCCCGGGTGAAGCTCGTGCGCCGTCCGGAGAACGGGCACATCGCGCGGGCCACCAACACGGCCCTGGACCTCGCCACCGGCGCCTTCATCGCCTTTATGGACCACGACGACGTGCTGCCGGAGCACGCGCTGTTCGAGGTCGCCAAGGCGATCCTGCGCGAGCCGCAGCTCGACCTGATCTACACGGACGAGGACAAGGTCGACGCCAGGGGCCACCGCTTCGAGCCGCACTTCAAGAGCGACTGGAACCCCGAACTCCTCTACGCGCAGAACTACATCAACCACCTGACGGTGGTGCGGGCGAGCTTGGTCCGGGAGGTCGGCGGCCTGCGGCCGGGCTTCGAGGGCAGCCAGGACCACGACCTGCTCCTGCGCCTCAGCGACCGCCTGTCCCCGGACCGCATCCGCCATCTGCCGCAGGTGCTCTATCACTGGCGGGCGGCGATCGGCTCCGGCACCTTCTCGGATACGGCGCTGGAGCGCGCCGAGGCCGCCCGCCTGCAATCCCTGCGCGATCTGATCGCGCGGCGCGGCTGGCCGCACCGGGCCGAGCGCGGGCCGCTCGGCTTCAACCGCCTCGTGCGCATCCTGCCGGCGCCGGCGCCGCGCGTGTCGGTGGTGATCCCGACCCGCGACCGGGCGGAGCTGCTCGCCGTCGCGCTGCGCGGCCTCCTGCACGAGACCACCTACCCGGACATCGAGGTGATCATCCTCGACAACGACAGCCGCGAGCCCGCGACCGGAAAGCTGCTCGCCGAGGCCGCCGCCGATCCGCGGGTCCGGGTGCTGCGCAGCCCGGGCGCCTTCAACTTCTCGGCCCTGTCGAACGAGGGGGCGGCGGCGGCCAGCGGGCCGCTCCTCCTGTTCCTCAACAACGACATCGAGGTGACCGAGTCCGGCTGGCTCGCCGAGATGGTCTCCATCGCCGTCGAGCCGGATGTCGGGGCGGTGGGCGCCAAGCTGACCTATCCGGACGGCACGCTCCAGCACGGCGGCGTCGTGCTGGGGGCGGGCGGCGTCGCCGGCCACAGCCATCTGGGCATCGGACCGGAGGATCCGGGCTATTTCGGCCGCATGGTGATGACGCAGGAGGTCTCCGCTGTGACCGGGGCCTGCCTGATGATGCGCCGCAGCGTGTTCGCCGAGGTCGGGGGCTTCGACGCCGACAGGCTCACGGTGGCGTTCAACGACGTCGACCTCTGCCTGCGGATCCGGCAGGCCGGCTACCGGATCATCTGGACGCCGCATGCCAGCCTGATCCACCACGAATCGAAGAGCCGTGGGCAGGAGGACACGCCGGAGAAGCGCGCCCGCTTCGAGTCGGAGGTGATGACGATGCTGGAGCGCTGGGGCCCGCAGCTGCGCAACGACCCCTACTACAACCCCAACTTCGCCCGCGCGAAGGCGCAGTTCCGGCTCTGGTGAGCGGAAACCCCGCAGGCGGCGGCTCCGCGGCGGGGAGCGCGAGACCGGCGCTCAGTTGCCGGCCACGCGCCGCCCGGTTAGAGGTGCTCTAGATCGGGACCGGGGGCGGGACGGATACGGGGGCGGGATCGGGCGATGCGGGCGCGGGGTGGCGCCTCCGCCCCGGACCGCGCATCCCGCCGGGCCAGACCATCGGGCGGCGGTGCCCCCGCGCCGCCGGACCGATCGGGGAGCCCGAGTGCCGATGCAAACCTTCTTCGTCGAGATCAAATGCCGGCTCGGCCGCACCTACGCGGTGGCAAGCGCCCTCGCCGACCGGGAGATCGCGTCCGAGATCTACTCCACGGCCGGGCACTACGACGTGCTGGCGAAGTTCCACGTCGATGACGGCGTCGATATCGGCCATTTCGTGGCCGAGCGGGTGCAGACGATCCCGGACATCCAGGACACCCGCACCATCATCACCTTCAAGGCGTTCTAGGCGGCCTGCGGGACTGTGGCCCACCGGCCGCAACCTCTCGTTGCCATCGTCCTGCCCCGGCCGTCGCCGCAATACGACCCGAATTTCGGGTTTACTGATCAGCAGGCGAGCAAAGGACGGGGCGGAGCCAGCTTAACCAAAACCCCAGCCTGACCACCGGCAGACATCGGCCGATATGGCGCGCTTGAAGGCAAGCTGCCGCTATTCTCGGCTCAGGTTTGACTGATGAGGATGTGCAACACCGTTCGCATCGCAGCATGAACGGTGGGATTAGGGCGACCACCGGGGGTTGGCCTCGGCTCGGATCGCATATTATGGCTTAGGAAGGTCCGCGTCGGCACGAAACCGCCGGCTTCCCCAATGAGCGAGCGTGCGTACCGAACGTGAGACATCGTCCTGACATCGCGATCATCGGTCGGGCCTGCCGGCTTCCGGGTGCAACGGGCATCGACGGCCTCTGGCAGCTCCTGGTGGAGGGACGCTGCGCCGTCTCGCGGATTCCGGAGGACCGCTGGTCGCTGGAACGGCTCGGCCATCCCCGGGCGCAGGAGCGCGGGAAGAGTTACACCTGGGCCGCGGGCGTCCTCGACGACATCTGGTCCTTCGATCCGACCGTGTTCGGCATCTCGCCCCGCGAGGCGGAGCAGATGGACCCGCAGCAGCGCATGCTGCTGGAACTGACCTGGGAGGCGCTGGAGGATGCGGGCCTGCGTCCCTCCGCGGTCGCGGGCACCGAGGTCGGCGTGTTCGTGGGCGCCTCCTCGCTCGATTACGGCAACCTGCGGGTGCTCGACGTGGCCTCCGGCGACGCCTACGCGGCGACCGGCAACACCCTGTCGATCCTCTCCAACCGCATCTCCTACATCTTCGACCTGAAGGGGCCGAGCTTCACCCTCGACACCGCCTGCTCGTCGTCGCTCGTCGCCCTCGACGCCGCCGTGGCGGCGATCGCCTCGGGCCGGATCGACACGGCGGTGGTCGCGGGCGTGAACCTGCTCGCCAGCCCGTTCAACTTCATCTCCTTCTCCAACGCCTCGATGCTCTCGCGCACCGGGCTGTGCCAGGCCTTCTCCGCGAAGGCCGACGGCTACGTGCGCTCCGAGGGCGGCGTCGTCCTGGTGCTGCAATCGGCCGAGGCCGCCGCACGGGCGGGTGCTGCCGTGCGCAGCGTCATCGCCGCCTCCAAGGTCAACTCGGACGGGCGCACCACCGGCATCTCGCTACCCTCCGGCTACGCCCAGGGCGTGCTCCTGGAGGAGATCTACCGCGAGGCGGGCATCGCCCACGACGCCATCGCCTTCATGGAGGCCCACGGCACCGGCACGCCGGTGGGCGATCCGATCGAGGCCGGCGCCATCGGCGCCAAGGTCGGCCGGGCCCGCTCGACGCCGCTGCCGATCGGCTCGATCAAGACCAATATCGGCCATACCGAGCCGGTCTCCGGCCTCGCCGGCCTGCTCAAGGCGAGCCTCGCCCTCGAGCACGACCTGCTGCCGCCCTCGCTGCATTGCGAGGAGCTGAACCCGAACATCCGCTTCGACGAGCTGAACCTCGCGGTCAACACGGCCGCGCGGCCCCTGCCCCGCACCAAGGGCGAGCGCTTCGCGGGCGTGAACTCCTTCGGCTTCGGCGGCACCAACGCCCACGTCATCCTCACCGACCCGAAGGCTGCGGCGAAGCCCGCCGCGGCGGCGAAGCCCGCGCCGGTGCCGGAGGTGCTGCTGGTCTCGGCCCAGACCCGCGCCGCCCTCAACGAGCTCGCCGAGACCTATGCGGACCGGCTGGAGGGCGCCGGAACGGAGGATCTCGCGCGCCTCGCCGCCGCCGTCGCCCATCGCCGCGAGCGCCTGCCCGCGCGCCTCGCCATCCCGCTGACCGACGCGGCCGCTATGGCCGAGACCCTGCGCGCCGTCGCCGCCGCGGAGGAGCCGCCGGCGGCGGCCCTCGGCACCGCCGTCGAGCGGGCCGGCCCGGTCGCCTTCGTCTATTCGGGCAACGGCAGCCAGTGGGCCGGCATGGGCCGGGACGCCTATGCGACGAGCGCGGTCTTCGCCGCCCGCTTCGACGCGGTGGACGCCCTGTTCCGGCCGCTCTCGGGCTGGTCGCTGAAGGAAGCCCTGTTCGCCGAGGATCTCGACCAGCGCCTCGCGCTCACCAGCGTGTCGCAGCCGCTGATCTTCGCGATCCAGAGCGCCTCCACGGCGGCCCTGCGCGCCGTCGGCCTGACGCCCGACCTCATCCTCGGCCACTCGGTGGGCGAGATCGCGGCGGCGGAAGGCGCCGGGATCCTGAGCCTCGAACAGGCCGTCCGGGTGATCTTCAACCGCTCGAAGCATCAGGAGAGCACGCGCGGCCTCGGCACCATGGCGGTGCTGCTCGCGCCGGTCGAGGAGGTCGAGGCCTTCCTCGCCGATTACCCGGATCTCGACATCGCGGCGCTGAACAGCCCCAAGGCCGTCACGGTTGCGGGCCCGGTCGAGTCGGTCGAGGCCGCCATGAAGGCCTTCGCGCGCAAGCGCCGCCGCGGGCGCAAGCTCGACCTCGACTACGCGTTCCACGGACGCCTGATGGACCCGATCGAGGTCCCGCTCCTGCGCGACCTCAAGGGCCTCGCCCCCTCCGCCGGCACGGTTCCGCTCGCCTCGACGGTGACGGGCGACGTCCTGCCGGGCGAGCGCTTCGACGCCGGCTACTGGTGGCGCAACATCCGCGAACCGGTGCGGTTCAGCGAGGCGGTGCAGGCCGCCGCCAAGGCCGGCGCCCGGGTCTTCGTGGAAGTCGGGCCCCGCCCGACCCTGCTGCCGCATATCGGCGACTGCCTGGAGCCGCTCGGCATCGACGGCGCGACGGTCGGCGTGCTGCAGAAGAAGCCGACCGACCGTGATCCCTTCCTGCAGGCGCTGGCGAGCGCCCTCGTGCAGGGCGCGGCGGTGGACGAGGCCGTGGCCTTCGGGCCCGAGCCGGCCGGCGCGGTGGCGCTGCCCACCTATCCCTGGCAGCGCAAGCCCTTCCGTCTCGCCGAGACGACCGAGGTGCTGAGCCCCGCGAGCCCGCGCCCCTACCACCCGCTGATCGGCACCCGCCTGTTCGCGGGCGGCCTGGAGTGGCAGTCGCATCTCGACATCGCCACCAGCCCGGATCTCGACGATCACCGCATCGACGGGCAGGCGATCCTGCCGGGGGCCGCCTTCGTGGAGATGGCGCTCGCGGTCGCCCGCGAGCATCTGGGCTCGGACACCGTCACGCTGGCGGATGTCGAGATCCAGCAGCCGATGATCTTCTCGGAGGAGGCCCTGCGCGAGGTCCAGGCGCGGGTCGCGCCGGGCGTCAACCAGGTGCAGATCCTCTCCCGGCCGCGCCTCGCGCAGGCCGCGTGGCAGCTCCACGCGGTGGCCAAGATCGTGGAGGGCGAGCGGCCGGCCCCGGCGCCGGTGGCGGTCGCGCTCCCGGACGAGCAGGTGATCGAGGGCGAGGAACTCTACCAGCGCGCCCTGCGCTCCGGCCTCGGCTTCGGCCCGAGCTTCCGGCAGGTGGCGCGCAGCGCGCGGATCGACGAGACGACGATCGTCTCGGAGCTGCTGCCGGCGGAGGCCAATCCCCGCTTCGGCCTGGTGCCGTCGCGCCTCGACTCGTGCTTCCACGGCCTGATCCTGCTCTTCGCCGACCTCCTCGGCGAGAGCGCCACCAAGGCCTACGTGCCGGTGCGCTTCGGCGAGGTGCGGCTGATCAAGCCCGGCGCCGCCATCGCCCGCGCGCAGATCCGGACCCTGCGCTGCAACGAGCGCAGCATCCTGGCCGACTTCACCCTGGTGGATGCCGAGGGCGCGGTGATCGCCACCCTGCGCGACGGCCGCTTCCAGGCCCTGCGCGGCAAGAGCGGCGGCGACCTCGACGCCTACCTGATCCGCCAGTCGACGGAGCTCGCCACCGAGCCGGCCGCGATCCCGCTGGAGCCGCAGCCCTCCGTGGCCGCCACCGTGCGGCGGCAGGCGCCGGGCGTCATCGCCCAGGGCGAGGCCGTGCTCGCGCCCGGCCACATGCTGCTCGAAGGCTGGGCCACGGCCCTGGCCTACCGGCTCGCCCGCGGCCTGTCCCGCGGCGGCGCGATCGATGTCGGCGCCACCGCTCAGGTGCCGGCGGCGATGCGGGCGTGGTTCGTCAACCAGCTCATCGCCCTCGAAGGCAGCGGCCTCGCCGAGGCCGTGGCCGAGGGCCGCTGGCGGCTGCGCACCGACGTGACCCTGCCCGATCCCGACGAGATCATGCGCTGGATCGCGGCGGACCATCCCGACCTCTCGGCGGAGCTGCTGCTCTGCGCGGATCTCGGCGCGGTGGTCGGCCGTCTCCTCGCCGGCACGCTGACGCAGGCGCCGACGCTGCCGCAGGCGGCCCTCGACGGCTTCACCCTGCGCGGCGCCACGGTGCGCGCCTCGGCCGCCACGCTGATGCGCCTCCTGGAGCGCAGCCGCTCGGCGCTGCCGCGCGACCGAGCCCTGCGCCTGCTGCAGATCGGCTACGGCCCGCTCTCCGCGCAGGTCGCGGCCTTCGCGGCGGCGAGCGAAGCCAAGCTCGCCATCTTCGAGGCGGATCGCCGCCTCGCCGAGCGCGCGCGCCTCGCCCTGCCCGCGGGCGTCACCGTGATCGAGGATGCGGGCGACCTCGCCCCGGCGAGCGTCGACGCGGTGCTGGCAAGCGACATCCTCCACCGCAGCGATCGCGACCTGCTCGGCCGCCTCGCCGCGAGCCTCGCCACCGGCGGCCTGTTCGCGGCGGTCGAGCCGGCCGCCTCCCTGTTCCGCGATCTCGTCTTCGGGCTCACCCCGGGCTGGTTCGAGGGCGAGGCGAGCCTGCCGGTCGGGCGCCTCGACGACGTCGCGGGCTGGCAGCGGACGCTCTCGGCCGCCGGCCTCGTGAAGGTCGCGGCGGACCGGGCCGCCACGGAGGCCGGCAACGACCTCCTGCTGCTCGCCGAGGCGCCGCCCCGGCCGAAGCCGGCGCCGGGCCAGACCTTCGCCTTCATCATCGGCTCGGACGACGAGTTCGCGGCCGAAACCGCCTCCTCCCTGGCGACGCTCCTCGTCGCGAGCGGCGTGCACGTGTCGATCATCCTCGATTCCGAGGCGTCGCTGCGCGAGCTGGAGCGGGAGACCCCCGACACGGTGGTCTACCTCGCGGGGGCCTTCGCCCGCGGCGGCGACCCGGCCGCGCGGCTGCGCGAGCGCTGCCTCGGGCTGAAGCGCTGCGTCGAGCATCTCGGCACGCGGCCGACCCGTCTGTGGGTCGTCTGCCCCGGCGCCACCCGCGACCGCGGCGGCCCGGAGGGCAGCGTCGAGACCGGCGTCTGGGCCTTCACCCGCACCCTCGCCAACGAGGTGGCGAGCCTCGACGTGCGCCGGATCGACCTCTCGCCGGCCCTCACCTCCAAGCGCACCGCGGAGCGCCTGCGCGACCTCGTCCTCTCGGGCACCGCCGAGACCGAGATCGTGCTGGACGAGGACCGCACCCGCGTGGTGCGGTTCTCGCCCGGCTCGGCCGGCCCGCTCGCGGGCGCCGAGATGCAGGCGGCCCCGGCCGCCCGCCTGGAGCGCAGCGCCGTCGGCGGCCTCAACGAGATGCGCTGGGGACCGGCCGAGCGCGTGGCGCCCGGCCCCGGCCAGGTCGAGATCGCCGTCGAGGCGACGGGCCTGAATTTCCGCGACGTGCTGTGGGCGCTCTCGATGCTGCCCGAGGAGATCCTGGAGGACGGCTTCGCCGGCCCCCGGCTCGGCCTCGAATGCTCGGGCCGCGTCGCCGCGGTGGGTCCGGGCGTGACCGCGGTCGCCCCGGGTGATCCGGTGGTGGCCTTCGCGCAATCGGGCTTCGCCACCCACGTCATCGTGCCGGAGATGGTGGTGGCGCGGGCGCCGAAGGGCATCAGCCTCCAGGCCGCCGCGACCACGCCGGTCGCCTTCCTCACCGCCTATTACGGCCTCGTCACCCTGGCCCATCTCAAGGCGGGCGAGTGGGTGCTGGTCCATGGCGGCGCGGGCGGCGTCGGCCTCGCGGCCCTGCAGATCGCCGCCATGCGCGGCGCCCGGGTGATCGCCACCGCGGGCTCCACCGAGAAGCGCGCCCTCGTGAAGGCGCTCGGGGCCGAGCACGTGCTCGATTCCCGCTCGCTCGCCTTCGTGGACGACATCCGCCGCATCACCGGCGACGGGGTCGACGTGGTGCTCAACAGCCTCTCGGGCGAGGCGATGGAGCGCAGCCTCAACGTCCTCAAGCCGTTCGGCCGCTTCGTCGAACTCGGCAAGCGGGACTACGTGGCCAACACCCATATCGGCCTGCGTCCGTTCCGCCGCAACCTGTCCTATTTCGGGGTCGATCTCGACCAGCTGCTCCAGTTCCAGCCGGAAGAGGGCCAGCGGCTGTTCCGCGAGGTGATGGCTTTGTTCGCGGACGGGGCCCTCAAGGCCCTGCCCTACCAGCCCTTCGCGGCCGAGGAGGTGTCGGACGCCTTCCGCCTGATGCAGCAATCAGGGCATATCGGTAAGATCGTGATCGCGCCGCCCAAGCCCGGCACGATCCCGGCCGAGGTCCGGCGGCCCTTCACGGTGGCGCCCGACCGCAGCCACCTCGTCACCGGCGGCCTCGGCGGCTTCGGCATCGAGGCGGCGCGCTGGCTCGCCGACCGCGGCGCCAAGCACATCGTGCTCGTCGGCCGCAAGGCCCCGTCGGGCGAGGCGGCGCTCTCGACCATCGCCGCCCTGACCGAGCGCGGGGTGACCGTGCGCGTCGCCTCCTGCGACACCACGAACCGGGAGGCGGTCGCCCGCCTGCTCGACACGGTGGAGGCGGAGGGGCCGGCGCTCGCCGGCATCATCCACGGCGCCATGGTCCTCCAGGACGGCCTCATCGCCAACCTGGATCAGGCGGCCCTGGAGACGGTGCTGGCGCCGAAGGTGACGGGGGCGTGCCACCTCGACGCCCTCACCCGCACGCGCAACCTCGACTACTTCGTGCTGTTCTCCTCGGCCACGACCTTCATCGGCAATCCCGGCCAGGGCGCCTATGTGGCGGCGAACGGCTTCATGGAGGGCCTCGCCCGCCAGCGCCGCCGCCTCGGCCTCCCGGCCCTGGCCGTCGCCTGGGGCGCGATCGGCGATGTCGGTGTGCTCGCCCGCAACCGCGCCGTGATGGAGACCCTGTCGGAGCGCGTCGGCGTCACCCCGGTGGAGGCGCGCAAGTCCCTCGACCTGATGGCCGAGGCGCTGGGGCTCCAGGGCCCGGCTCCGGACGATGCCGTGGTGGCGATCGCCGCCATGCATTGGGGCAAGGCCCGCGAGCGTCTCGCGACGCTCAAGGCACCGAGCTACGCGGCCCTCGGGTCGGAGCAGCAGGCGGAGACCGGCGGCGTCACCGCGATCAGCATCCCGTCCCTGCTGCGCAGCCTCGACGTGGACGAGGTGCGCAAGGTGGTGGCGGACGCGATCGTGGAGGATGTCGCGCGCATCCTGCGGCTGCCGAAGGACGACCTCAGCCGGGTACGGCAGCTCTCGGAGATCGGCCTCGACTCGCTGATGGGCGTCGAACTCGGCGCCAGCCTGCAGGAGCGTTTCGGGCTCGAAGCGCCGCCCGCGGGCGTGTCGAGCGGGCAGACCATCAACGAACTCGCCGACACCCTGATCCAGTCGGTGGCGGCGCCGATCGACGAGGCCTCGGCGACGGCCCTCAGCCTCGCCCAGCGCCACATGGGCGAGAGCCTGGATGCGAGCCAGCTCGATCCGATCCAGGCGCTCGTCGAGGAGAAGAGCCGCGAGATCAAGGTGATCCTGTGATCGCCCGGCCGGCGCGGCTCACCCCGCGCCGGCCTATCCCTGATCTCGCCGCACTCGTCCCGCAGAAGGCGGGATCCTTCACGGACGGACGCTGAGAGCATGACCGGTTCCACCAAACCCTCCGGCGGACGCGAGGCCCTGGCCGGCTTCGTGGCGGCCCGCCTCGGCAAGGCCCCGGCGCGCCCGGCGCCCGCCCGCCCCGCACCGAAGCCCGCCCTGGTGCCCGCGCAGGATTTCGAGACCCTGCCCGGCTACAAGGAGCTGAAGCTCCAGCGCTCCGCCGCCGACCTGATCGGCCTCGGCAACCCGTTCTTCCGCGTCCACGACGCCAAGGCCGGCGCGACGACCCGCATCGACGGCGAGACGCTGATCAACTTCTCGTCCTATGATTATCTCGGGCTCAACGGGCATCCGGAGGTGAGCGGGGCGGCCCAGGAAGCCCTCGCGGCCTTCGGCACCTCCGCCTCGGCGAGCCGGGTGGTGGCGGGCGAGCGCCCGGGCCATCTCGCCCTCGAGCGCGCGCTCGCGGCGCATTACGGCACGGAGGCCTGCGTGGCGATGGTGAGCGGGCACGCCACCAACGTCGCGACCATCGCCGCCCTGATGGAGCCGGGCGACGTGATCTATCACGACGCCCTGATCCACAACAGCGTGGTGACCGGCGCGCAGCTCTCGGGCGCCCAGCGCCGCAGCTTCGCGCACAACGACATCGCCGCGCTCGAAGCCCTGCTGCACGCGACGCGCCACGAGCACCGCCGCGCCCTGATCATCATCGAGGGCCTCTACAGCATGGACGGGGACGCCCCCGACCTCGCCGGCTTCGTCGCGCTCAAGGAGCGCTACGGCGCGTGGCTGATGGTGGACGACGCCCACGGCCTCGGCGTGCTGGGCCGGGACGGCCACGGCCTGCACGAGCATTGCGACGTCGACCCGCGCGCCGTCGACATCTGGATGGGCACGCTCTCGAAGACGCTCTCGTCCTGCGGCGGCTACGTGGCGGGCTGCGCGCCCCTGGTCGAATATCTGAAATGCACCGCGGGCGGCTTCGTCTACTCGGTCGGCCTGTCGCCGCCGCTGGCCGCCGCGGCCACCGCCTCGCTGGCGGTGATGCGGCGCGAGCCCGAGCGGGTGGAGCGCCTGCGCCGCAACGGCAACCTGTTCCTGGCGGAGGCCCGCGCCCGCGGCCTCGACACCGGCTTCAGCCTCGGCCTCGCGGTGGTCCCGGTGATCATCGGCGACTCGCTCAAGGCCGTGACCCTGTCGGACCGGCTGTTCAAGCGCGGCATCAACGTGCAGCCGATCATCCATCCGGCGGTGCCGGAGCGGTCCTCGCGCCTGCGCTTCTTCCTGACCTCGGAGCACACGCCCGAGCAGATCCGCACCACGGTCGCCGTCCTGGCGGAGGAGGCCGAGGAGTTGAACCGCGGCGGCTCGCTGGTCGAGCGGCTGATGGCCCGGCGGTCCTGATAGAGGGGCCTGTTCCCGGATCACCCTCCCCTGATGATACGGTTTCCGGACGATCACTTTCGGAAACCGTATCACGAGCCCGCGCGGCGTCTGAGCGAGGCCGGTTTCCGCATCGCGAAGCGATCATCCGGAAACCGTATGACTGGAGCGTCAGCGGAAGGAGATCCGGGATCCCGCATGAGGATTCGCCGCAAAGCGACTCAATCTTCAGCGCCGTCGAGTAAAGCGGTCGCTTCGCGACGTCTCGTGCTGGATCCCGGGTCGCCTTCCGCTCGCGCAGCGTGCGCCCGGGAAAGCGGTGGAAGCTTGGTTGATCGGGGTCGGGGCCGCGAAGGACCAGTGCCGGCCTCGGGATGCAGCCAGCCTGCGCACCACCTCATCGCCGCGCGGACAAGCTCAGGGCTTCCCGCAGATCCTCGGCATCCACCAGGCGCCGCCCCCGGCGCTTCAGCTCGCGCAGCTCCGCGCGCGAGGGAAAGCCGCAATAGGGCAGGACCGGCAGGACGCGCCCCGCCGGCATCCGGCCGTCCCGGCGCACCTCCGCCAGCACGCCGTCGAGCAGCGGCCGACCGGCCTCGTGCAGCCGCACGGCCGCGCGCGAGGCGGTGACGTCGCCGGGCAGCGCCACCGTCTCCTGCGCCAGGATTCCGCCGGCATCGATCGCCGGGGCGAGGCGGTGCACCGTCACGCCGAAGGCCGGCGTCTCGTCGAGCAGCGCGTGGAAGGTGGGCACCGGTCCCCGGAAGCGCGGCAGCAGCGAAGGATGCACGTTGAGGCCGCCGAGCGGCACCGCCGCGAGCGTCGCCGCGTCGAAGATCTGGTCGAAGTGGAACGAGACGATCAGGTCGGCGCGGTGCTCGGCGAGCAGAGCCGTCGTCTCGGGCGCGTTCACGTCCCGGATCACCGCATGCGGCAGCCCGAGTCGGGTGCAGAGATTCCGCAACGGGGTCGCCTCCGCCACGTCGCCGAGGCCACCGATCCGCTGGGTGACCGGCGCCAGGCCCCGCAGCAGGTCCGGCAAGCCGAAATTCACCGCCAGATAGGGCAGGATGCCCGGCCCCGAGCGCAGGAGATGGCGGCGGACCTGGCCGATCAACCCGCCGACGCTCGGCCGCTCGGGATCGGACAGGCCCACGACGGCGATCTCCGCGGCGTGGTCCGCCACGAAACGGCGCACCGCGCGGGCGTTGGGCAGGGCTTCCAGGGTGAACAGGGCGATGCGCAGGCTCATGGTGTCTCAGCGCTGCTGGCGCTCTCCCATCCGGAAGCTGAAGCCGCGCATCCCGAGGCGACGCAGGGATTCCGGCAGGAGCGCGGCGCCGCGGGCCGCGGCGGCGAGCGCCGCCGGGAAGGCGATCACGCCCTCGTCGCGGGCGAGTCCCTTGGCGATCCGTCGCGCCGCCGCCTCGGCGCTCATCTCGAGCGGCCGCCAGCCCTGATAATCGGCCCCCATCGCGGTCTTCACGTAGCCCGGGCAGACCACGTTCACCCGCACGCCCTTCGGCGCCAGCTTCTCGCGCAGGGCGAGGCCGTGGGCGAGAAGGGCCGCCTTGGTGCCGCTATAGGCCGGGGCGTCGGGCAGGGGCGCGAAGGCGGCGAGCGAGGAGATCAGCGCCACCTGGCCGCGGCCGGCCGCCTCCATCCGGGCGAGGCTCGGCAGCGCGACGTTGAGTGCCCCCATCAGGTTCACGTCGAGGACGAGATGGGCCGTCTCCGCCGTCTCGACGCCCCCCTGCGGGTGACCGCCATTCACCCCCGCATTGGCGATGACGAGATCGAGGCCGCTTCGCGCGGCGAGATCGTCGATCCAGGCCGCCATGGCCGGGCGGTCCCGCACGTCGAGGCTGCGGGCCTCGACCTCGGCGCCAGCCTGCCGGCACGCGGCCGCCACCGCCTCCAGGCGATCCGCACCCCGGGCATTGAGGGCGAGCAGCGTCCCGGGCGCCGCGTAATGCTGCGCGAGGGCGGCGCCGATCCCGCTCGACGCGCCGGTGATCAGGATGACGGGCATCCGGCTCCTCCTTCGGAACGGGCGCGGCCCGCCCGGCGGTCCCGCCTATAGCCGCCCCGCCGGGACACCGGAAGGACCGCGCGCTGCGCTCGGAGCCACGGCCGCGCTTGACGCCGTCATGCCGATATGGAACGGGCGCTGAAACCGCGGCGAGCAACGACCCGCCCGAGACGAGTAGCGGATGGATCACGGCAAGCTCAAGCGGTTCTGGCCCCGGACGGCATCCGAGAGCGAGGCTCCGACACCGGGACGCTCGCGGCGGCTGGGCAGCGATCCGATGTCGCGGCGCGTGCGGCTGACGGACCGGTGGGACGAGGGCTTCCTGCGCCTGCCCGAGGCCAAGGGCGTGCGCGATCTCAGCTACATCGTGGACGGGCTCGGCATCTACTACGACGCCACCGCCCCGAGCGAACTCGAGATCATGCTCGAGGAGGGCGGCTGGGAGACCCCGGAGATCCTGGCCCGGGCGCGCGCCGGCATCGCCCGTCTGCGCGCCGAGGCCCTGAGCCTCGACAACGACCCGCGCCGACGCCCCCTCGCCGAGATCGTCGGCCCGGCCGAGCCGGGGATCCGGCGCGTGGCGATCGTCGATCAGGCCCGCACCGATCCGACGATCGGCTTCGGGCTCGCCGGGGCGACCTGCTTCACCGCCATGCTGGCGGCGGCCGCCGCCGAGCATCCCCGCGCCGAGCGCGTGGTGGTGATGGACCCCTCGGCACCGCTCGGCACGGCGGGCCACATCGATGCCGAGACCGCGCAGCGCTACGGCGCCCGCCTCGTCGCCGACCCGGTGGCGGCGTGGTCGGTGGTGGACGCCTGCGAGCGGCTCATGGTCGTCACGAGCCATATCGGGGTCGAGGCGGCCCTGGCGGGCCGCGCGGTCACCTGCTTCGGCCTGCCCTTCTATGCCGGCTGGGGCTTCACCGACGACCGGCTGCACCTCGCGCGGCGCTCGCATGAGCGCAGCCCGGAAGAGGTCTTCGCCGCCGCCTACATCGTCTGCTCGCGCTACTTCGATCCCTATACGGGCGAGGCCTGCGGCCTGGAGGAGGCGCTCGACGTCCTCTCGCTCGTCGTCGGCCGCCAGCGCGAGAACGCGGCGCGCACCCTGTGCCTCGGCTTCTCCGCCTGGAAGCGCCGCTCCGTCGCCGAGACCTTCGCGTCACCCGGCAACCGTCCGGTGATCGCCGAGGCGACGACCCGCGTCACCGCCGCGGACCTACGGGGCTTCGCACGGGTCGTCGCCTGGGCGAGCCGCATGCCGGAGGGCACCGAGGAATCCTGTCGCGCCGCCGGCCTGCCGCTGCTGCGGATGGAGGACGGATTCCTGCGCTCGATCGGCCTCGGCGTCGCCCTGCGGCCGGGCGCCTCGCACGTCCTCGACCGCACCGGCGTCTATTACGATGCCACCCGCCCGAGCGACCTGGAGACGCTGCTCCAGACGGCGGCGTTCGACGAGGCGATGCTCGCCCGCGCCGCCGGCCTGCGCGAGGCGATCGTGGCCGCCCGGGTCAGCAAGTACAATGTCGGCAGCGGGGCGATGCCGCGGCCGCCCCGGCCGGGCCCGGTGGTGCTGGTGGCCGGCCAGGTCGAGAACGACGCCTCGATCCGTCTCGGCACGCGCGACGTGAGCACCAACGCGGACCTGCTGCGCCGCGCCCGCGAGCGCCATCCGGCCGCCGTCATCGCCTTCAAGCCGCACCCGGACGTGGAGGCGGGCCTGCGCCCCGGCTGGGTGCCGCCCAAGGACCTCGCCGCCCATGCCGACATGGTGCTGCGCGACGTCTCGGCGGCGGATGCGATCGATGCGGCCGACCACGTGGAGACGCTGACCTCGCTGATCGGCTTCGAGGCGCTGCTGCGCGGCAAGCCGGTGACGACCCACGGCCTGCCCTTCTACGCGGGCTGGGGATTGACCGAGAGCCCGCCCTGCCCCCGCCGGACCCGGCGGCTCAGCCTCGACGAGCTGGTGGCCGGGGCGCTCATCGCCTATCCGCGCTACGTCGACCCCCGCACCGGCCTGCCCTGCCCGCCCGAAGTGCTGGTCCACCGGCTGGCGGAGGGCGATCCCGCCCTCGCCCGACGCACGCTGACGCCCGAGGCCGTGATGAAGCAGGCGTGGTCCCTGATCTGGCGGCACGTCCTGCGGCGCGGCTGACCGCGTTCCGGGGTGGGGTCAGACCTGCCTGGGGTCAGACCTGCGCCGGCGCGTCGATCGCCACCGGGCCGACCGGCCGCCAGGGCGCGCCGCGCCCGGTCAGCTGCCGCTTGAGGTCCTGAAACCCCAGATAGAGCGACAGCTCGCGTCCGCGCAGGCCCGGGAGCGCCTTGGGATCGAGGCCGGTCCAGGGCAGGAAGGGATTGCGCCGGATATAGGTGTGCACGGTCACCCGGGTGCTCGGCCGCAGGCTCGGCGCCCGGGCGTGGAAGCCGAAGGTATCGGCGATCACCAGGGTGTTGGCCGGCACCGCCACCCGGACCGGTGCGCCATAGCCGAGGGCCGCGAGGTCCTCCGCGCGGATCCGGAAGGAGCCGGCGGCGTGGTGGCTGTCGGCGGCGTCCCGGGCGGCGATGCTCTGCGCCCGCTCCCAGGCGAGGCGCTCCGGCGTCAGCCGGTGCGATCCCGGCACATAGACGAAGGGACCATCCTCCTCCGCCACGTCGTGCAGGAAGAACCAGCCCTTGGTCGTCGCGTGGAAGGTGTCGGCGTGCAGGGCGGTCTGGGGATCGTCCGGACCGTCCGGCTCGGCCAGCACGGTCTGCAGATAGGTGACCGGCTCGCCGGAGCGGGATGCGGCGTAGCAGGTCAGCCCGCGCAGGGTCGGGTTCCGGGTGAGCGCGGCGAGGTGGGGCAGCCCCGGCAGGTTGTCCCGCCCGAGCGGCACCATCCGCTGGACGGCCTGCCCCTGGCGCAGCTCGCGGGCCGCGAAGGACCGCCCGAAGACCTCCTCCTTCAGCGCCCGGAACGCCTCGGGCTCCAGGAAGTCGCGCTTGATGACGATGCCGTCCCGGTCGAAGGCGGCACGGTCGGTCAGGTCGATCAGGGCGGCGAGCCGGGCGCGACGATGCTCGGCCATGCGCCCGGCGAGTTGCACGCGCGCCACGTGGAGGCCCAGGCGGTTGAGCGTCGGGCTGCCGAGGATCGGGTTCTTCGAGAAGGACTTGTCGGCTCCGGCGATGCCGGCGAGCCAGATCGGCACGCGGGCGGTCGATGCGACGGTTCCGGCCACGCGCGCGGCCGTGCGGGTGAGATCGGCCATGGTTCGTTCGGCTCCTTCCTCCCGTCCGCTTCTGGGGCGGAGAGCCGGTCGGACACGGCCACCGCACTGGCAGACGCTCCCTGCTGGCGCGGCTTCACGACCGAACTGTGATCTCGAGAACGTCTTTCGGCAACATAACGGTAAAATCCATCAGTATTGCTGATTACACAGAAACAAATCAGAAAAGCAGGCGGCCACAGTCGCAAGCAATCATCAACATATATCAATCCGTCCGGTCTTGTCCCCGAGCCGGAATGCGGTCCGGCCGAGGAAGCGGGGCCCCGAACGCGGCGAAGCCGGCCCGTGAGGGCCGGCTTCGTGGTCCGATCATGCCGAAGAGGTCGTGTTCAGACGTTCTGGATCGCCTCGATCCCGCCGAGTTCCGGCTGGAGCACCGGAGCTTGGCGCTTGCGGCGGGCCGCGCGGTTGCGGACCTCGAGCCAGGTCCCCTGCGCGAGATCGAGACGGGCGGCGCCGGCCTCCACCGCCGCGGCGAGCCCTTCGCGCCGGTAATACACGCCGCGGATCTGGATGTTGGCCACGATGGCCTTGATGAAGGCGTCCCACAGGTCGCGGCGCGGCGGCTGCCCCTCGGTCCAGAACCGGTCGAGGGAGCCCTGATAGGTCAGCCCGTCGATGTCGTAGACGGCGGCGCCGAGCGTCATGGTGGGCTTGCCCGCCCGCATCGACCACATCCCGACGGTGCTGTTGACGGTGACGACGCCGCGGGCCCCGTCCAGCATGGTGGCGAGCTGACCGCCGTCGACGTAGTCGACCCGGTCGGCGACGTTCCACTTCAGGGCCGAGCGGCGCACGATGCGGCGCCAGTTGCGGATGTTCGGATCGAGCGGGTGGATCTTGATCAGCAGCCGCGATCCCGCCGGCGCATGGGCCGCGAAGGAGCGGATCACCATGTGGATCGGCGTCTTCAGATCGAAGAACGGGGAATAGGCCCGCAGCTGGAAGTCGTTCTCCATCTGCAGGGGCATGACGTAATAGGTCGTGCCCGCCGCCCGCAGCGCCTCGACCAGACGGTCGCCCTTCGGCCCGGTGAACTTGGCGCGCAGGATGTGGAGCGCGGTGAAGAGGTAGACCAGCGCCGGGTGATGCACTTGGTGCGAGCGATAGCCGGGATAGAGCCACCAGAGCCAGTTGCTCATCAGGTGGTAGGCCATGTCCCAGATGATCTGGGTGACGAAGCTGTCGCGGTAGCGCGGCGACAGGTCCGGCTCCGGTGCCTCGCGGGCGAGTTCCAGCACGGATTCGGGATCGCGCGGGAAGCAGCTGTCGCCCGACATGCCGTCGCGCTCGAAGGTGATCCAGTCCGGCCGCAGATAGCCGAAATCCGTCACGGTCACGTTGAGGTCGCGGGCCTTGGCCGCCGCGATCGCGACCTTGTGGTAGAAGCGCTGCTCGCCGAGGAGCACCAGATCCGTCACGCCCTCGCGGTCGATCAGATCGGCCACGAAGGCCGGCCACTTCTCGCGCGAGCCGCGGAAATCGATGCCGCCGGGGCGGCGCCAGAACAGCCAATCCCCGAAGCAGAGATTGACCCGCAGGCAGCGATGACCGCGCGCTTCCAGCGCGTCCGCCATCTCCGCGAAGAACGGCGAGATCGGGCCCTGCAGGAAGAGGAAGACCTGGCGCTTCGTCCGGCCCGTGGATCCGGCTCCACCGTGTCTCGCAGGATCAGCTCTCACGCGCGCACCTCGGGGCTGTTTGCACGACGGCGGGGCGGCAACGCCTCGTCGCAACTCAGGGTAAGGGCCACCCCCCGCAGGGCAATGGCATCCCTGCAACACCGCGCCGGAATCAGGGGCGCAAGCCGCAGGAAAGGTGGCTGTCCTTGAACAGGACGACGGCGGAGCGGCGGTACCCCCCGTGGGTTGCGAGGAACTGCGCAATCGCGGCAGGAACAAGGAAGGACGATGATCCGCCTGTGGTTTTCCCCGCAATGCCCGGACCGGGACGGGACCGCCACATGGGCGTCGCATTCCTGCCCGACCAAGCGCGGCCGTCGGGCCGCCTCGCCGTGCCCCGGCACGGCCAGCTGTGGGCTCGGGGCAACAGGCGGGCCGGCTCCCACGCCGGCAGCCCCGTCGAGCGGTCTGTTAAATCGATTGTGGCATCGCTCCCTGCTAGGCTGACGGTCGGCGGAGCGCCGCAACGGCGGCTCTGCCGCACGATCCGCGACCGCGGGATCGTCCACCCCGGACGGCCCCGCTCTGACAAGTGAGTTCGGGCGCGGATGTCGTGCCGCGGCGTCGCCGTGGAACCCGCGCCTCCAGGACGATGAACGCCGGCGCGGCAGCGGCCGGGCGGCGTTCGGTGTGGAGGACCTGTATGGTGCGCGTCGGACCGCTCGCAGTCCTGGGGGCCTTGCTGCTCTCCGGCTGCAGCAACTTCCTGCCTGCGGCCGGCCCCACGGCCAGCGCCGTGACCGAGGGTGCGGACGTCGCCACCGACCAGGGCCTGCTCGCCCGCTACGAGATCATCGACGTCGATCCGGCCGTGGTGGAGGCCATGCGCGGCCGGCCCCTCGACAGCCTGCTCGCCTCCTTCGGCGACCGCCGCCCCTCGATCGCCCCCGTGATCGGCATCGGCGACGCGGTCACCGTGACGATCTGGGAGGCCGGCTCCGGCGGCCTGTTCTCGGGCCCCGTCATCGCCGACCGGTTCTCGGCCGGCTCGAAATCCTCGACCATCCCGGAGCAGATCGTCGGCCGCGACGGCGCGATCACCGTGCCCTATGCGGGCCGGGTCCACGTGGCGGGCAAGCGCGTCCAGGACGTGCAGGCGCAGATCGAGCAGGAACTCGCCGGCAAGGCGATCCAGCCGCAGGTGCTGCTCACCGTGACCTCGCCGCTGAGTTCGAGCGTGACCGTGCTCGGCGAGGCGGCGGCGGCCGGCGGGGGCGCGCGCCTCTCGGCCGCGGCCCTGCGCGGGCCGGTCTCCTCCATCGGCGGCGGCCGGGTGCCGCTCACCGAGCGCGGCGACCGCCTGCTCGACGTGATCGCCAGCGCCGGCGGCGTCTCGGCCCCGGTGAACGAGACCTTCGTGCGCCTGTCGCGCGGCCAGACCACCGCCACGGTGCCGCTGCTCAGCGTGGTGTCGAACCCGCGCGAGAACATCTACCTGCGGCCCGGCGACACCGTCACGCTGGTGCGCGACCCGCAGACCTTCCTGGCGGTCGGCGCCCTCGGCGCCCAGTCGGAGATCCCGTTCAACGCGGACGGCATCACCCTCGCCCAGGCGCTCACCAAGGCGCGCGGCCTGTCCGACTTCCAGGCCGATCCGGCGGGCGTGTTCCTGTTCCGCTTCGAGCCGGCCTCGGTGGTGCGCCGCCTGCGCCCGAACAGCCCGCTCCTCGGCAGCCCGCAGGTGCCGGTGGTCTACCGGATCAACATGCGCGACGCCAACAGCCTGTTCGTCGCCCAGGCCTTCCGGATGCGCAACCGCGACCTCGTCTACGTCTCCAACGCGCCCTTCACCGAGGTTCAGAAGGTGCTCGGCGTGTTCTCGACGGTGACGGCGCCGGTCGCGGCCGGCGCCTCGATCTACAGCGTCACCCGCTGACGACCCGGACCGGGGCGCCGCGCCGCCACGCGGCGATCGCCTCGACCGTGTCCTCGTAGAACATCCGGTAGGTGGTGTGCGTCACGTAGCCGAGATGCGGGGTCAGCACCGCGTTGGGCAGCGCCCGCAGCGGGTGGTCCGCGGGCAGCGGCTCCTGGTCGAAGACGTCGAGGCCGGCGGTGATCCGGTCCTCGCGCAGGGCCGCGACCAGCGCCGCCTCGTCCACCAGCGGGCCCCGGGCGGTGTTGATGAGGACCGAGCCGGGCCGCATCAGCCCGATCTCCGCCGCGCCGACGATGCCGCGGGTCGCGGGCGCGAGGACGAGATGCAGGCTGATCACGTCGGCGCGGCGGAAGAGATCCTCCCGCGAGACCAGGGCCGCCCCGCCCGCCGCCGCGCGCTCCTCCGTGAGGTTCGGGCTCCAGGCCACCGGCAGCATCCCGAAGGCGGCGCCGATCCGCGCCATGCGGCTGCCGATGCGCCCGAGCCCAACCAGCCCGAGGGTGCGCCCGTCGAGGGTGCTGCCGATGCTCTCCTGCCACCGCCCGGCGCGCATCCGGGCGAATTCCGCGGGCAGATGGCGCAGGCAGGCGAGGATGAGGGCGAAGGCGAGTTCCGCCGTGGCCACGCCCCCCTCCCCGTTGCGGGTGTGGCAGACGGTGACGCCGGCGGCCGCGAGCGCCGCGAAGTCGAGGGAATGCGTGCGCCCGCCGGTGAACACCACGAGCCGCAGGTTCGGCAGCGCGGCGATCAGTTCCGCGTCGAGGGGCATGCGCTCGCGCATCAGGCAGAGCACCGCGTAGGGCGCGAGCCGCTCGGCCGCCTCGGCCCGCGGCACCGGCGCGTCGAACACATCGATCGCGACCGCGGGGCCGAGGCTCCCCCAATCGGCAAGGCCCGTCGCGGCCTGCTGATAATCATCCAGGACCGCGACCCGGAGCAGAGCGCCTGCCGTCATTCCGTTCTCCCTCGGCGCGGCGGAGGTCCCCGCGGAGCGCCTCGCGGCGATCGCCGCGATGGGCGGGATCCTGGCGCATCGGGCCCCGCCGCGAAAGCGCCCGGTTCGCACCCAATGGCGCCGATGTGACAGATCGTGTGCGTAGAATGGTGGGCTCAGGGCATGGCGGACAGGAGGCTGCCGGCCGTGCTATGGCCCGGTCCCATCCGCTGACGGAGGACGATGACGTGGAGCAGAGAGGAGCCAGGATGACGCGGAGCAGGGCATGGGCCCTGTGGCTCGTGATCGCCGGGCTGCTCTGCAGTGCGCCCGCCTCCGCGGAAGTGGTGGTGGGCGTGGCGGTACCGCGCTCCGGCACGGTGGCGGGAATCGGCGAGCAGGTGCTGCAGGGCGTGCAGGCGGCGATGAAGGACGCCAACAGCCGCGGCGGGATCGCGGGCGAGCCGATCGTGCTCAGCGTGCAGGACGACGGCTGCGAGCCGGGCCAGGCGGTCGAGGTGGCCGAGCGCTTCGTGCAGGCGGGGGTTCGCCTCGTCGTCGGTCACGTCTGCTCCAGCGCCTCGCTCGCGGCCTCCGACGTCTACGCGGCGAACGGCGTGGTGATGATCAGCCCCGCCTCCAACGCCGCGCGGCTCACCGATCGTGGCCTCGCCACCATCTTCCGGGTCTCCGGCCGCGAGGATGATCAGGGGCGCCTCTCCGCCACCATCCTGGCGGAGCGCTTCCGCGACAAGAAGATCGCCATCCTCTACGACGACACGCCGCTCTCGCGCAGCCTCGCGGATTCGACGAAGGCGAACCTCAACAAGATCGGCCAGAACGAGGCCCTGTTCGCCGCCATCGTGCCCGGCCAGACGGACGATGCCGCGCTGATCAAGCGGCTGCAGGCGGCCGGGATCGAGGTCGTCTATTACGGCGGCCATTACCAGGAGATGGGCAAGCTCGTGCGCACCGCCGCGGAACTCGGCTACCGGCCGCAATGGTTCGGCACCTCCGGCATCGCCACCAAGGAGTTCGGCACGCTGGCGGGGGCGGCGAGCAACGGCGTCCTGATGACCTTCAACCCGGACCTGCGCCGCAAGCCGGAGGCCGCCGCCGCCGTGAAGGCCCTGCAGGCGGACGGGATCGAGCCGGTCGGCTTCGTGCTCTACGGCTACGCGGCGATGCAGGCCCTGGTCGAGGCCGGGAACTTCGCCAAGTCCACCGATCCGAAAGCCATCGCCGCCACGCTGCATGCCGAGCGGTTCAACCTCGTGCTCGGCAATGTCGGCTTCGATCAGAAGGGCGACGTCACCGCGCCGGGCTACGTGCTCTACGTCTGGCGCGACGGCGCCTTCACCTACGCGAACTGAGCACTCGCCGACCGGCCAAGCTCAAGCGGAACCGTAGCCGGCGGCTCGCGGTTCCCTCCCTGGTTGAACGAACAGGGAGTCCGGATCGATGCGCTTCTCCTCGCTCGCCCTCGCCGCCGCGCTGACGGCGGGCAGCGCCGGCCTCGCGCTCGCGGCCGGCCGGCCCGGCGCCGACTGGATGCCGGCCGAGCAGGTGAAGGCGAAGCTCTCGGCGGCCGGCTACGAGTCGATCACCGCGCTCGCGGCCGACGACGAGCGCTGGGAGGGCGAAGGCTACAAGAACGGGCGCAAGCTGGAATTCTACGCCGACCCGCGAACCGGCGCGATCATGTACGAGCAGCCGGACGATTGATGCGGCCGAGACGGCCTCGCCGAGGTGGGGCCATGGAACCCGCGACACGCCTCAGGCTGAGGCGTGTCTGCGGATGCCGAGGGCGTCCTCGCCGATCGGCGAGGACGCCCGGATCGATCGGGCCGGTCCTCAGCGGCCGTGCTCGGCCGCGCGGATCCGCGCCTCGGTGGCGGCGAGGAGCGTGCAGAGGGCGATCACCTCCGCGGCCGCCTCCACGTCGCTCAGGCTCGGATAGGAGGGCGCGAGCCGCAGGGTCCGATCATGCGGATCGCGGCCATAGGGATGCGTGGCCCCGGCCGGCGTCATGGCGAGGCCGCAACCGGCCGCGAGTTCCACGACGCGGGTGGCGCAGCCCTCCGGCACCTCCAGCAGGACGAAGTAGCCGCCCTCCGGCGTCGTCCAGCGGGCCGCGCCCGTGCCCCCGAGCTGCCGCTCCAGCGTGTCAGTGACGGCCTTGAACTTCGGCGCGAGCAGGCGGCGGTGGCTGTCCATCAGCCGGTCGAGCGCCCCGTCCTGCGCGAGGAAGCGGGCGTGCCGCAGCTGGTTGAGCTTGTCCGGCCCGATGCTGCGCTTGCCCGCCTGGGCGAGATACCAGCGCAGATTGGCCGGCGAGGCGGCGAAGAAGGCGAGCCCGGCTCCCGCCAGCGTCACCTTCGAGGTCGAGGCGAAGACGAAGGGGCGGTCCGGATGGCCCGCCTCCGCGGCGGCCTCCAGCACGTTGCGCAGGACGGGCCGGCGTTCGGTCAGGTGGTGCAGCGCGTAGGCGTTGTCCCAGAACAGCCGGAAGTCCGGCGCGCCGGTCTCCATCCGGGCGAGGCGCTCCACCGTCTCGTCCGCGTAGGTCTCGCCGCCCGGGTTGGAATATTGCGGGACGCACCACATCCCCTTCACGCGCGGATCGCGGACGCGATCCTCGACCACCGCCATGTCGGGGCCGGCCGGGGTCATCGGCACCGTCTCCATGACGATGCCGTAGGTCTCGCAGAGGGCGAAGTGACGGTCGTAGCCGGGGATTGGGCAGAGGAAGCGGATCTCCCCCTCCCGCGACCAGGGCCCGGCGCCACCCGGAACGCCCTTGAGCAGGGCGTAGACGAGGCAATCGTGCATGAGCGCGAGGCTCGAATTGTTGCCGACCGCGATCTGCTCCGGCGCGGCGCCGAGCACGCCCGCGAACAGCCGGCGCACCTCCGGGAGCCCCTGGATGCCGCCGTAGTTGCGGGCATCCTCGCCCGTTTCGGTGAGGTGGTCGCGGTTGCCGGGGAGCGCGAGAAGGCCTTCGGCCAGATCGAGCTGCTCGGGCGCGGGCTTGCCGCGCGTCATGTCGAGCTTGAGGCCGCGCCCCTTCAGCACCGCGTAGCGCTCCTGCAGGACGGCGTGGGAGGCGCGCAGGGTTTCGGGCGATTGGTCGGTCAGGAGAGGCATGGGATCGCTCGGTTCGTCGCGTCCACCCTTCCCCAGCGCGCCCGCGAGGTCCAGCGCTACCATCCAAGGCGCGGTCCGCATCACGAAAAAAGGCGGCCCGATGGGCCGCCTTTCGCGAAGGTCGATGGGGTGGGCTCGCGCCTCAGGCGGCCTCGGTCTCGGTAGCGGCCGCCTGGGTCGGGCCGGAATCCTGGCCGCGCGCGTTGACGTCGCGGTCCACGAACTCGATCACTGCCATCGGCGCGTTGTCGCCGTAGCGGAAGCCGGCCTTCATGATGCGGCAGTAGCCGCCGGGACGGCCCTGGTAGCGCGGGCCGAGCACCTCGAACAGCTTCTTCACCATGGCCTCGTCGCGGATCTGCGCGATGGCCTGACGGCGGGCATGCAGGTCGCCGCGCTTGCCGAGGGTGATCAGCTTCTCGACCACCGGCCGCAGGTCCTTGGCCTTCGGCAGCGTGGTGACGATCTGCTCGTGCTTGATCAGCGCGGCCGACATGTTGGCGAACATCGCCTTGCGATGCTCGACCGTGCGGTTGAAGCGACGACCGCGGAACCCGTGACGCATGGCTGTCTCCTTTGATTCTCGGCCGCCGTGCCACGGGCCGGCCGGTATTCGTCGGGCGAATGCTGAGGGGCGATGGGCGAACGGGGCGGGGCCCCGGATTCACCCTTCGCCCCTCCCGACGGGTCCCGCAGGGCCCATCGGGAGGGGCGAAGGGAGCGGCGACCGGAAGAACCCCGTTCGCCGCTCCCCATTCGCTCAGTAGTGCTCCTCGAAGCGCTTGGCGAGATCCTCGATGTTCTCCGGCGGCCAGCCGGGAACGTCCATGCCGAGGTGCAGGCCCATGGCGGCGAGCACTTCCTTGATCTCGTTGAGCGACTTGCGGCCGAAGTTCGGCGTGCGCAGCATCTCGGCTTCCGTCTTCTGGATCAGGTCGCCGATATAGACGATGTTGTCGTTCTTCAGGCAGTTCGCCGACCGGACCGACAGCTCGAGCTCGTCCACCTTCTTGAGCAGAGCCGGGTTGAAGGGGAGCTGCGGCGCGAGCGGCGCGGCCTCCTCCTTGCGGGGCTCCTCGAAGTTCACGAAGATCTGAAGCTGATCCTGGATGATGCGGGCCGCGTAGGCGAGCGCATCCTCCGGCGAGACCGCGCCGTTGGTCTCGACCGTCATGGTCAGCTTGTCCTTGTCGAGATCCTGGCCCTCGCGGGTGTTCTCGATGCGGTAGGACACCTTGGTGACCGGCGAGAACAGCGCGTCGACCGGGATCAGGCCGATCGGGGCGTCCTCGGGGCGGTTGCGCTCGGCCGGGACGTAGCCCTTGCCGGTGGCGACCGTGAACTCCATGCGGATCTCCGCCCCGTCGTCCAGCGTGCAGAGCACGAGGTCGGGGTTGAGGATCTGGATGTCGCCGATCGTGCTGATGTCGCCCGCGGTGACCAGGCCCGGGCCGGTCTTGCGCAGCGTCATGCGCTTGGGCGTGTCGCTGGACGAGCGGATGGCGATGGTCTTGATGTTGAGGACGATGTCGGTGACGTCCTCACGCACGCCCGGGATCGACGAGAACTCGTGCAGCACGCCGTCGATGTGCACCGAGGTCACGGCCGCGCCCTGGAGCGAGGACAGCAGCACGCGGCGCAGCGCGTTGCCGAGGGTCGTGCCGAAGCCGCGCTCCAGCGGCTCGGCCACCACGGTCGCGACGCGCTTGGGGTCGTGCCCCGGAACGACTTCGAGCTTGTTCGGCTTGATCAGCTCTTGCCAGTTCTTCTGAATCACCACGATCTCACCTCTCGTCGACCTGCCGGGCCCGCCCGCGCCCGGCCAGCCCGCGAATCGTCCTGACAGTCCCAATCGCAAAGGAAGCGGATGCGGTCAGGACGCCGCGCTCAGACGCTTCCGAAGCTCTCAACGGAGAAACCCAGCGTCCTGCAAAGGACGCCGGGCGAACCGTTCCTGCTCCTGATCCCAACCGACGCCATGGCGACGCAGCGGGACGGCGCGCCGGATCAGACGCGGCGGCGCTTGCGCGGCCGGCAGCCGTTGTGCGGGATCGGCGTCACGTCGCGGATCGACGTCACCGTGAAGCCCGCCGCCTGCAGCGCGCGCAGAGCCGACTCGCGGCCCGAACCAGGGCCGGACACTTCCACCTCAAGGGTGCGCATGCCGTGCTCGGCGGCCTTGCGGCCCGCATCCTCGGCGGCGACCTGGGCGGCGTACGGGGTGGACTTGCGCGAGCCCTTGAAACCCATGGCGCCGGCCGACGACCAGGAGATCGTGTTCCCCTGCGCGTCCGTGATGGTGATCATCGTGTTGTTGAACGAGGCGTTCACGTGCGCGACGCCGGAGACGATGTTCTTGCGTTCGCGACGACGGACGCGGGTAGCTTCCTTGGCCATATTCTCTTTCGATCCTTCAGGCGCGCCCGTGGTGCCAGGCGCTCGGGACGGTATCGGACAGGCGGCGCGGCGCGCCGCCGAACATGCGGGGGCGAGGCGGGACGCCCCTCCCCCCGCGGCGGATTACTTCTTCTTGCCGGCGATCGGCTTCGCCTTGCCCTTGCGGGTGCGGGCGTTGGTGTGGGTGCGCTGGCCGCGGACCGGCAGGCCACGGCGGTGGCGCAGGCCCCGGTAGCAGCCGAGATCCATCAGGCGCTTGATGTTCATCGCGACTTCGCGGCGCAGATCGCCTTCCACGATGTAGTCGCGGTCGATCGCCTCGCGGATCTGCAGCACCTCGGCGTCCGTGAGCTGGTTCACGCGGCGCTCGGCCGGGATACCGACCTTCTCGGTGATCTCCCCGGCCTTCTTGGGGCCGATGCCATGGATGTACTGGAGCGCGATGACGACGCGCTTGTTGGTCGGGATGTTGACGCCTGCGATACGGGCCACGGGTAAGCTCTCCATCGCGTCCGGGGCAGGATGCCAGCACGGACGAACGTGTTTTCAGTGTGTCCGCGCGCGTCCGGTGGAGCCCGGCCCCTGCGCGCCGTCCCGACGCAAATCGGCCCGAGCGGCCTCCAGAAAGGCACGCCGGGCCGTCCATGTCTGAACGAAGGAGGGCGGCCTATCGCGGACGAAACGGCTTGTCAACCGGTTCGTCCGCGCTACGCTCATGCCGAGACCGGCTGGAGACCGCGCAGCAGCCCGTCGAGCTCGCGGGTCACGTCCTCGATCGGCGCCATGCCGTCGACCGGCCGCAGCAGGCCGGTCTCGGCGTAGTAGTCCGAGAGCGGCGCGGTCTGGCTGCGATAGGCCTCGAGCCGGGTCTTGAACACCTCGGGGGTGTCGTCCTTGCGGACCGGCTCGCCGCGGGCGGCCGTCTCCGCGGCGCGCTTGGCGATGCGGCCCACCAGCGCATCCTCATCCACCTTGAACTCGATGACGGCGTCGAGGGCGAGCCCCTTCTCGGCCAGCATGGCGTCCAGCGCCTTGGCCTGCGCGACGGTGCGCGGGAAGCCGTCGAGGATGAAGCCCTTGCGGGCATCCGCCTCCTCGACGCGATCCGCCACGATACCGACCACCACCTCGTCCGGAACCAGCCCGCCGCTCTCCATGATGCTCTTGGCTTGGAGGCCGACCGGCGTCCCGGCCGCCACGGCGGCGCGCAGCATGTCGCCGGTCGAGAGCTGCGGGATGCCGAACCGCTCCACGATCCGAGTCGACTGCGTGCCCTTCCCGGCGCCCGGCGGGCCGAGGAGAATGATCCGCATAACCTGTCTCTCCCATGCGCCCCGTGGGCGTTGGCGTCCACCCGGGGCCGTTATTCTCTGGCACCGGTGCGGGCCTTACCATCCGACATGCGCCCCGCCACGACCGCAGAAGGCGGCGAGTCGCATCGCGGACAATGATGATCGAGAGGGCCGGGCGAGGAAAGCCACCCGGCCCCCGACGTTGGGCTAACGGCGCCGCGCCCCGCGCAGCTTCGCCTTCTTCACCAGACCCTCGTACTGGTGAGCGAGCAGGTGGCCGTGGACCTGTGCAACCGTGTCCATGGTGACCGAGACGACGATCAGGAGCGAGGTGCCGCCGAAATAGAACGGCAGCGAGGCGTAGGAGACCAGGATCTCGGGGATCAGGCAGATCAGGGTCAGGTAGGCGGCGCCGATCACGGTGATGCGGCTCAGCACCTTGTCGATGTACTCCGCCGTGCGCTCGCCGGGGCGGATGCCCGGGATGAAGCCGCCATGCTTCTTGAGGTTGTCGGCCGTCTCCTGCGGGTTGAACACCACCGCCGTGTAGAAGAAGGCGAAGAAGATGATCAGCGCCGCGTAGAGGACCATGTAGAGAGGCCGGCCGTGGCCCAGATAGGTCGCCAGGGTGGCGACGATGCCGGTGCCGTTCGGATCGGTCTGGAAACTCGCCGCGGTGGCGGGCAGCAGCAGCAGCGACGAGGCGAAGATCGGCGGGATCACGCCCGGCGTGTTGAGCTTGAGCGGCATGAACGAGGTCTGGCCCTCGTACATGCGGTTGCCGACCTGGCGCTTCGGGTAGTTGATCAGGAGCCGGCGCTGGGCGCGCTCCATGAACACGATGAAGTAGACGACCGCCGCCGCCATCACGGCGACGCCGAGGATGACCACGGTGGAGAGCGCGCCCTGCCGGCCGAGTTCCAGCGTGCCCGCGATGGCCGAGGGCAGGTGCGCCACGATGCCCGCGAAGATGATCAGCGAGGAGCCGTTGCCGATGCCGCGCGAGGTGATCTGCTCGCCGATCCACATCAGGAACAGGGTGCCGCCCGTGAGCGTGATCACCGTCGAGACGACGAAGAAGGGCCCGGGATCCTGCACGATGCCGCCGGAGCTCTGCAGTCCCACCGCGATGCCCCAGGCCTGGAAGATCGCCAGGATCACCGTGAGGTAGCGGGTGTACTGGTTGAGCACCTTGCGGCCCGATTCGCCCTCCTTCTTGAGCGCTTCGAGCGACGGCAGCACCGAGGTGAGGAGCTGCACGATGATCGAGGCCGAGATGTAGGGCATGATGTTGAGCGCGAAGATCGCCATGCGCTCGACCGCCCCGCCCGAGAACATGTTGAACAGGCCGAGCACGCCGCCCTGCGCGTTGGCGAAGCTCTGCCGGAGCGCGTCGGGATCGATGCCGGGCAGCGGGATGTAGGTGCCGAGCCGGTAGACGATGAGAGCGCCGAGGGTGAACCAGATACGCTTCTTGAGCTCTTCCGCCTTGGCGATGGCGCCGAAGTTCAGGTTGGCGGCGAGCTGCTCGGCTGCAGAGGCCATGACAGGGTCCTTGACGGGAACGGCCGCGACGAATCGCGCTCAGAAACAAGGACGGCGGCCTCGCGCTGCTCGCACGGGCCGCCGCCGATCTCGATCGACTTAAAGTCTGACTTACGCCGACGCAACCGCGCCGTCGGTCGCGGCCAGGGCCTGGGTCACGGAACCCCCGGCCTTCTCGATCGCGGCGACCGCCGACTTGGAGGCGCGCGCCACCTGGAAGGTCAGCTTCGCGTTCAGCTCGCCGACGCCCAGGATCTTCACGCCGTCGCGCACCCGCGACACCACGCCCGCGGCGAGCAGCGCCTCGACCGTGACGGGCACGTTCGGGTCGAGCTTGCCGGCATCGACGGCCTGCTGGATGCGGCCGACATTGACCTCGTTGAGGTCGGTGGCGCCCGGGTTGGTGAAGCCGCGCTTCGGCAGGCGACGATGCAGCGGCATCTGACCGCCCTCGAAGCCCTTGATCGCCACGCCGGTGCGGGCCTTCTGACCCTTCACGCCGCGGCCCGCGGTCTTGCCCTTGCCGGACCCGATGCCGCGTCCGACGCGCATCCGGTCCTTCGTCGCGCCCTCGTTGTCGCGAATCTCGTTCAGCTTCATGACGCCCTCCTCACGCCGCGTCGTCGAGGACGCGCACGAGGTGATGCACCTTCGCGATCATGCCGCGCACGGACGGGGTGTCCGGAAGCTCGGCGATGCGGTGGAGCTTGTTCAGCTTGAGGCCGACCAGCGTCTCGCGCTGGCTGGACTCGCGGCGGATCGGGGAGCCGATCTGCTGGACCCGCAGGGTCTTCTCTGCCATCTGCCTGCCTCCTTACGCCGCGTCGGACGCGTCGGAGCCCGATTCCGCATCGCGGCGGCGGGCCTGGAGGGCCGAGACCTTGAGGCCGCGGCGCGCGGCGACCGCACGGGGCGAATCCTCGCGCTTCAGGGCGTCGAAGGTGGCGCGGATCAGGTTGTAGGGGTTCGACGAGCCGAGCGACTTCGCCACCACGTCCTGCATGCCGACCGACTCGAAGACGGCGCGCATCGGTCCACCCGCGATGATGCCGGTGCCCTGGGGAGCCGCGCGCAGGATCACCTTGCCGGCGCCGTGACGGCCGGCGACGTCGTGGTGCAGGGTGCGGCCCTCGCGGAGCGCCACGCGGATGAGGCCGCGCTTGGCCGCCTCGGTGGCCTTGCGGATCGCCTCGGGAACCTCGCGGGCCTTGCCGTGGCCGAAGCCGACGCGGCCCTTCTGGTCGCCCACGACCACGAGCGCGGCGAAGCCGAAGCGACGGCCGCCCTTCACCACCTTGGCGACGCGGTTGATGTGGACGAGCTTGTCCACGAACTCGCTGTCGCGCTCCTCGCGGTCGTCGCGGCGACGACCTTCACGTTCACGTGCCATCAGTTCACTTCCGGTTCACTGGCGCGGGCGGCGGTCCCGCTCGCATTGTTCGCTATCCGCCGTGGCGCGGGGCACATGGGGTGCCCCGCCCGGATCCTTTAGAAGTCCAGGCCGCCCTCACGGGCCGCGTCGGCAAGAGCCTTGACGCGGCCGTGATAGAGGTAGCCCGAGCGGTCGAAGATCACCTTGGTGACCCCCGCCGCCGTGGCGCGCTCCGCCACGAGCTTGCCGACCTCGACGGCGGCCGCCTTGTCGGCGCCGGTCTTGAGGCGGGCCCGCAGGTCCTTGTCGAGGGTCGAGGCGGCGGCCAGCGTGCGGCCGGTCGCGTCGTCGATGACCTGGACGTAGATCTGCTTGGAGGAGCGGAACACCGAGAGGCGCGGGCGGCCATTCGCCGCCGCGCGGAGCGCCCGGCGGACGCGCGCGCGGCGCCGGTCGAGCAGGTCGATTTTGCGAGACATGGTCGGCCGCCCTTACTTCTTCTTGCCTTCCTTGCGGAAGATGAACTCGCCGGCGTACTTCACGCCCTTGCCCTTGTAGGGCTCGGGACCGCGATACTCGCGGATCTCCGCGGCGATCTGGCCGACCCGCTGCTTGTCGATGCCGGCCACGATGATCTCGACCGGACGCGGGGTCGTGATCGTGATCCCGGCCGGGATCTCGTACTCGATGTCGTGGCTGTAGCCGAGGGACAGCTTCAGCACCTTGCCGGCGACCGCGGCGCGGTAACCGACGCCGTTGATCTCCAGCTTCTTCTCGAAGCCCTTGGTCACCCCCTCGATGAGGTTGGCGACCTGCGCCCGAGAGAGGCCCCACATCGCGCGGGCCTCCTTGGTCTGGGAGCGGGGCTGGACCGAGATCGCGCCGTCAGCCTGCGTGACCTCGACCTGGTCGGGGACGCGGAACTGCAGCTCGCCCTTCGATCCCTTGACCTTCACGGTCTGGCCGTCGACGGTGGCGGTGACGCCGGCCGGCACGGTCACGGGCTTCTTGCCTACGCGGGACATGTTCGTCTCTCCTCGTCGGGTGGGGTCCGCAGGTCAGAAGACCTTGCAGAGCACCTCGCCGCCGACGTTGCGCTCGCGCGCCTCGTGGTCGGCCATGACGCCCAGCGGAGTGGACACGATGGTGATGCCCAGACCGTCGGCGACGCGCGGCAGGGTATCGACCGACGAATAGACCCGGCGGCCGGGCTTCGAGACGCGCTCGATCGAGCGGATCACGGGCAGGCCGTCATGGTACTTGAGCTCGATCGCGAACTCGGTGCGCCCGTTGCCGTAATCGGTCGTGGCGTAGTCGCGGATGTAGCCCTCGGACTTCAGCACGTCGAGGACGCGGGCGCGGAGCTTCGAGCCCGGCGTCTGCACGACGTTGCGGCGGCGCTGCTGGCCGTTGCGGATGCGGGTGAGCATATCGCCCACGGGATCGGTGATCATTGGGTGTGCCCTCCCCTCACCAGCTGGACTTCACGAGGCCCGGGATCATCCCGCGCGAGCCGAGATCGCGGAGCGCGACACGCGAGATGCCGAGCTTGCGATAATAGGCGCGGGGACGGCCGGTCATCGCGCAACGATTGCGGATGCGGGTGGGGTTGGCGTTGCGGGGCAGCTCCGCCAGCTTGAGGCGCGCCTCGAAGCGCTCCTCCATCGGCAGCGACTCGTCGTTGGCCGTGGCGAGCAGCGTTTCGCGCTTGTCCGCGAACCGCTTCACCAGCGCGACGCGCTGCTTGTTCTTCTCGATCTTGCTCTTCTTTGCCATTTCTAAAGCTCTCCGGTTGCCGCGTCTGAGAAGCGGTGGCTCCTCACTGCCGGAACGGGAAGTTGAAGTGCTTGAGCAGGGCACGGGCCTCGGCATCGGTCTTCGCCGTCGTGGTGACGACGATGTCCATGCCCCAGGCGTTCTGCGCCTTGTCGTAGTTGATCTCCGGGAACACGAGGTGCTCACGCAGACCCAGCGCGTAGTTGCCGCGCCCGTCGAACGACTTCGGGTTCAAGCCGCGGAAGTCACGCACGCGCGGCAGCGCGATGGTGATGAGGCGGTCCATGAACTCGTACATGCGCTGGCGGCGCAGGGTGACCTTGCAGCCGATCGGCATGTTCTCGCGGACCTTGAAGGTCGCGATGGCCTTGCGCGCCCGGGTGATGACCGGCTTCTGGCCGGCGATCAGGCCGAGATCCTCGGCGGCGACGGTGGCCTTCTTGGAATCCTGGGTCGACTCGCCCACGCCCATGTTGATGACGATCTTCTCGATCGTGGGCACCTGCATGGGGTTCGCGTAGCCGAACTCCTCGATCATCTTCGCACGCACGACTTCGTCGTAGTGCTTCTTGAGCCGCGGCGTGTAGCCGTTGAGCGCCTCAGCCATCGATCAGATCTCCCGAGCGCTTCGCGAAGCGCACCTTGCGCCCGTCCTCCAGGATGCGGAACCCGACGCGGGTGGGCTTACCGTCCTTCGGGTCGGCGACCGCGAGGTTCGACAGGTCGATCGCGGCCTCCTTGGAGATGATGCCGCCCTCCTGCGTCTGGGTCTGACGCTGGTGGCGCTTGACGAGGTTCACGCCGCGGACGAGCGCGCGACCTTCCTTCGGCATCACCTGAACCACTTCGCCGGAGCGACCCTTGTCGCGCCCGGTCAGGACGACCACCGTGTCGCCCTTCTTCACCTTGGCGGCCATCACAGCACCTCCGGGGCGAGCGAGATGATCTTCATGTGGTTGCGCGCGCGCAGCTCGCGCGGCACCGGCCCGAAGATGCGGGTCCCGATCGGCTCCTTCTGATTGTTGATCAGCACCGCGGCGTTGCGGTCGAAGCGGATCACCGATCCGTCCGGACGGCGCACGTCCTTGGCGGTGCGAACGACGACCGCCTTCATGACGTCGCCCTTCTTCACGCGGCCGCGCGGAATCGCCTCCTTCACCGACACCACGATGATGTCGCCGACGCCGGCATACTTCCGCTTGGATCCGCCGAGCACCTTGATGCACATTACGCGACGTGCGCCGGAATTGTCGGCGACGTCCAGATTCGTCTGCATCTGGATCACGGCCCAGCACCCTTTCCTTGTTTCAGGCAGGTCTCCGCGGCGCGGGATCGCGACGCGGACGGCAGCCTGATGGGGATCTGACGTCCCCGCCATTGACGAGACCGCGCTGCGGCGATGAAGCCGGCGCGGTCAACGAACGCGACGATGGGCGCGAGCACCCGTCCTGTCTGTCGTGGAGGCCGGTCGGTTACACCGGATCGACCCCGATGGCAAGCGGCAAATCGAGGCCGCCCGCCCGGTGCGGAACCCTGCCCTCTCGCGAGGACGGGATCCCGCGCACCGGATTCACGCCTCGACCGCCGAGCCCGCCGCGCTCTCGACCAGCTTCCAGGTCTTGAGCTTGGAGTAGGGCCGCGACTCCTCGATGAACACCGTCTGGCCGACCTTGGCGACGTTGTTCTCGTCGTGAGCGTGGTAGTTCTTCGACCGGCGAACGGTCTTCTTCATCACCGGGTGGGTGAAGCGCCGCTCCACCTTGACCACCACGGTCTTGTCCTGCTTGTCGCTGACGACGACGCCCTGCAGCACGCGCTTCGGCATGGGGCTCTCTCCTTAGCCTTGCGCCGCCTGCAGCGTCTTGCGACGCTGCAGGGTCCGGACGCGGGCGATGTCCCGGCGCACCTCACGGATGCGCGCGACGTTCTCGAGCTGGCCCGTCGCCCGCTGGAAGCGCAGGTTGAACTGCTCCTTCTTCAGGTTGACGAGCTCCTCGCTGAGCTGATCGGGCGACATCGCGCTCAGATCAGACAGCCGCTGAGTCGACTTCATGGTTGATGTCTCCCTCAGTCCGCGATGCGCTGGATGAAGCGCGTGCGGACCGGCAGCTTGGCCGCGCCGAGCCGCAGCGCCTCGCGGGCGATGTCCTCGGCGACGCCGTCGATCTCGAACATGACCCGGCCCGGGTGGACGCGGGCCGCCCAGTACTCGGGCGAGCCCTTGCCCGAGCCCATGCGGACCTCGGTCGGCTTCTGGGTCACGGGCACGTCCGGGAAGATCCGGATCCACACGCGGCCCTGGCGCTTCATCTCGCGGGTGATCGCGCGGCGGGCCGCCTCGATCTGGCGCGCGGTGATACGCTCGGGCTCCAGGGCCTTGAGGCCGTAGGAGCCGAAGTTCAGGTCGGTTCCGCCCTTCGCGGCGCCGTGGATGCGGCCCTTGAACTGCTTGCGGAACTTCGTCTTCTTGGGTTGCAGCATCGCAGCCTCTCAAATCTCGCGGTGCGGATCAGGCCGCGTCGCGACCGCCGCGATCGCCACGATCGCCGCGGTCACCCCGCTCGGAACCGCGCTCACGCTCCCGGCGCCCGCCCGAGCGGCCGCCTTCCTCGTGGGCGCGCTTGTCCTGCGCCATCGGGTCGTGCTCGAGGATCTCGCCCTTGAACACCCACACCTTGATCCCGCAGGTGCCGTAGGTGGTGAAGGCGGTCGCCGTGCCGTAATCGACGTCGGCGCGCAGGGTGTGCAGCGGCACCCGGCCCTCGCGATACCACTCGAGACGCGCGATCTCGGCGCCGCCGAGACGGCCGGAGCAGTTGATGCGGATGCCCTCGGCGCCGAGACGCATCGCCGACTGCACGGCGCGCTTCATGGCGCGACGGAAGGCGACGCGGCGCTCGAGCTGCTGAGCGATCGAGTCGGCGACGAGCGTCGCATCGACCTCGGGCTTGCGCACCTCGACGATGTTGATCGTCACGTCGGCCTTGGTCATCGTGCCGACGAGCTTGCGCAGCTTCTCGATATCCGCGCCCTTCTTGCCGATCACCACGCCCGGGCGGCCCGAGTGGATGGTGACGCGGCACTTCCGGTGCGGGCGCTCGATCACGATCTTGGAGACCGCGGCCTGCTTCAGCTGCTTCATCAGCGCCTGGCGGATCGCGACGTCCTCATGCATGAGGCGGGCGTACTCGCCCTTGTTCGCGTACCAGCGCGAGTCCCAGGTCCGGTTGATGCCGAGCCGGAGACCGATCGGATTGACTTTCTGTCCCATCAGTTCCTCCTCACGCGGCCTCGGCCCGGACCTCACGCACCACGATGGTGAGGTTCGAGAACGGCTTCAGGATGCGGGCACCCCGGCCACGGGCGCGGGCATGGAAACGCTTCAGGACGAGCGCCTTGCCCACGTAAGCTTCCTTGACCACGAGGTCGTCGACGTCGAGGTCGTGGTTGTTCTCGGCGTTGGCGATCGCGCTCTCGAGGCACTTCTTGACCTCGACCGCGATGCGCTTCTGCGAGAACTGCAGGTCGGCGAGCGCGGTCGCCACCTTCTTGCCCCGGATCAGCTGCGCGACGAGGTTGAGCTTCTGAGGGCTGACGCGCAGCATGCGCGCGACGGCCTTCGCCTCGTTCTCGGGGAGCGCGCGGGGTGCTGCTGCCTTGCCCATCTTAGCGCCTCTTCGCCTTCTTGTCGGCCGCGTGACCGTGGAAGGTCCGGGTCGGCGAGAACTCGCCGAACTTGTGCCCGACCATCTCCTCGGTGACGTAGACCGGGATGTGCTTCTGCCCGTTGTAGACCCCGAAGGTCAGGCCAACGAACTGCGGGAGGATCGTGGAGCGGCGGCTCCAGATCTTGATCACCTCGCTCCGGGCGGAGCCGCGCGCGGTGTCCGCCTTCTTGAGGAGGTAGCCGTCGACGAACGGCCCCTTCCAGATTGAACGTGCCATGGCGCGAAGCCCTTACTTCTTGCGGTTGTGGCGGCTCGACACGATGAAGGTGTCGGTGCGCTTGTTCGAGCGGGTCTTCTTGCCCTTGGTCGGGAAGCCCCACGGGGTGACCGGGTGACGGCCGCCCGAGGTGCGACCCTCACCACCGCCGTGCGGGTGATCGATCGGGTTCATCGCGACGCCGCGGTTGTGCGGACGGCGTCCGAGCCAGCGCTTGCGACCCGCCTTGCCGAGCGAGATGTTCATGTGGTCGGGGTTCGAGACCGCGCCCACCGTGGCGTAGCACTGGCCGTGCACGAGGCGCTGCTCTCCCGAGTTCAGGCGCAGCGTCACGTAGCCCTGGTCGCGGCCGACGATCTGGGCGTAGTTGCCCGCCGACCGCGCGATCGCGCCGCCCTTGCCGATCTTCAGCTCGACATTGTGGACGATCGTGCCCACCGGCATGTTGCCGATCGGCATCGCGTTGCCCGGCTTGATGTCGACCTGCTCGCCCGACACCACCCTGTCGCCGGCCTTCACGCGCTGCGGAGCCAGGATGTAGCTCTGCGCGCCGCCCTCGTAGGTCACGAGGGCGATGAACGCCGTGCGGTTCGGATCGTACTCGATCCGCTCCACGGTGCCGACCTTGCCGGCGAATTCCCGCCGCTTGAAGTCCACGTTGCGCAGGGTGCGCTTGTGGCCACCGCCGCGGAAGCGGACGGTCACGCGGCCGAGGTTGTTGCGCCCGCCCGAGGAGGTCTTGCCCTCGGTCAGGGCCTTCACCGGCTTGCCCTTGTAGAGCTCCGACCGGTCCACGATCACGAGCTGGCGAAGGCTCGGCGTGACCGGCTTGAATGTCTTCAAAGCCATCGTCGTGTTCCCTTAACGCCGTTCCGTCACAGCCCGGTCGTGACGTCGATCGTCTGGCCCTCTTCGAGGGTCACGATCGCCTTCTTCACGTCCGAACGCTGGCCGCGCTGACCGCGGAACATCTTGGTCTTGCCCTTGGTGACGAGCGTGTTGACGCTCTTCACCTTGACCTCGAACAGCCTCTCGACCGCTTCCTTGATCTGCGGCTTGGTGGCCTTCGGGGCGACCCGGAAGACGACCTTGTTCAGCTCCGAGAGGTTGGTGGCCTTCTCGGTGATCACGGGAGCGACGATCACGTCGTAGTGGCGCGGATCCGCACTCATTTGAAACGCGCCTCCAGCGCATCGACGGCCGCGCGCGTCAGGACGAGCTTGTCGCGCCGCAGGATGTCGTAGACGTTGATGCCCTGCACCGGCAGGACGTCGATGGACGGCAGGTTGCGCGCCGCGCGGCCGAAGTTCTCGTCCACCTCGGTGCCGCCGATGATCAGGGCGTTGGACCAGCCGAGCTTGCCGAAGCGCTCCTTGAGCGCCTTGGTCTTGCCGTCCTCGAGCCGCACGTCATCGACGACGACGAGCGAGGAATCCTTCGCCTTGGCCGAGAGGGCGTGCCGCAGCGCCAGGGCCCGGACCTTCTTGGGAAGATCGTGGGCATGCGAGCGCACCACCGGGCCGAACGCCCGGGCGCCGCCGCGGAACTGCGGGGCGGAGGCCGCGCCGTGGCGGGCGTTGCCGGTGCCCTTCTGCTTGTACATCTTCTTGGTGGTCCGGCTGATCTCGGACCGGGTCTTCACCTTGTGGGTGCCGGCCTGACGCTTGGCGAGCTGCCAGCGCACGCAGCGCTGCAGCAGGTCCGCGCGGGGCTCCAGACCGAAGATGTCCTCGTTGACCTCGACCGAGCCGGCTTCGCCGCCGTCGAGCGTCGTGATCTCGAACTTCATCACGCGTTCTCCTCAGCAGCCGGGGCCTCGGGGGCTTCGGCGGGAGCGGAGCCGTTGGCGAGTTCGCGGAACTTGCCCGGCATCGGCGCCTCGGCCGGCAGCTTGCGCTTCACCGCATCGCGGATCTGGATCCAGCCGCCGGCGACGCCCGGGACCGCACCCTCGACCAGGATCAGGCCGCGCTCCGGATCCGTGCGCACGACGCGCAGGTTCTGGGTCGTGACCCGCTCGACGCCGAGGTGGCCCGGCATCTTCTTGTTCTTGAAGGTCTTGCCCGGATCCTGACGGCCGCCGGTCGAACCGATCGAGCGGTGCGAGATCGACACGCCGTGCGAGGCGCGCAGACCGCCGAAGTTCCAGCGCTTCATGCCGCCGGCGAAGCCCTTACCCGTGGTGGTGCCCGTCACGTCGACGAACTGGCCCGGGATGAAGTGGTCCGCGGTGATCTCGGCGCCGACCGGGATCAGCGCGTCCTCGGACACGCGGAACTCGGCGAGCTTGCGCTTCGGCTCGACCTTGGCGATCGCGAAGCGGCCGCGCTCGGCCTTGGACACGTTCTTGACCTTGGCCTTGCCGACGCCGACCTGCAGCGCGACGTAGCCGTTCTTCTCGACCGTGCGGTGAGCGATCACCTGGCACTGATCGACCTTGAGCACGGTGACCGGAACATGCTCACCAGCGTCCGTGAAGACGCGGGTCATGCCGACCTTCTGTGCGATGACTCCTGAGCGCATGGTTCTCCCCCGCGCGGTTCTGCCCGAAGCTCCAACGATCCTCAGCGGACCGTCAGAGCTTGATCTCCACGTCCACGCCCGCGGCGAGGTCGAGCTTCATCAGCGCGTCCACGGTCTGCGGGGTGGGGTCGACGATGTCGAGCACGCGCTTGTGGGTGCGCATCTCGAACTGCTCACGCGACTTCTTGTCGATGTGCGGCGAGCGGTTGACGGTGAAGCGCTCGATCCGGGTCGGCAGCGGGATGGGCCCGCGAACCTGCGCACCGGTCCGCTTCGCCGTCGAGACGATCTCGCGGGTCGACGAATCCAGGATGCGATGATCGAACGCCTTGAGGCGAATGCGGATATTCTGGCCGTTCATGACTGTCTGGTCCTCGCGACGGGGAAGGGGCGGGCTCGAGGGCCCGCCCCCTCACCTGTCCCGCGTTGGCTCTCAGCGGCGAAGCGCTTACTCGGAGATGGATGCGACGACGCCGGCGCCGACGGTGCGGCCGCCTTCGCGGATGGCGAAGCGCAGCTTCTCCTCCATCGCCACCGGCACGATCAGCGTCACGTCCATGGTCACGCTGTCGCCCGGCATCACCATCTCGGTGCCCTCCGGCAGCTGGCACACCCCGGTCACGTCCGTCGTCCGGAAGTAGAACTGCGGACGGTAGTTCGTGAAGAACGGCGTGTGACGCCCGCCCTCTTCCTTCGTCAGGATGTAGGCCTCGGCCTTGAACTTCGTGTGCGGCTTCACCGAACCCGGCTTGCACACCACCTGGCCGCGCTCCACGTCCTCGCGCTTCGTGCCGCGCAGAAGGACGCCCACGTTGTCGCCCGCCTGACCCTGGTCAAGCAGCTTGCGGAACATCTCGACGCCCGTCACCGTCGTCTTCGTGGTCGGACGGATGCCGACGATCTCGACCTCCTCGCCCACCTTGATGATCCCGCGCTCCACGCGCCCCGTCACCACCGTGCCGCGGCCCGAAATCGAGAACACGTCCTCGATCGGCATCAGGAACGGCAGGTCGATCGGACGCTCCGGCTGCGGGATGTAGGCGTCCACCGTCTTCATCAGCTCGAGGATCGCGTCGTGCCCGATCTTCGGCTCCCGGTTCTCCAGAGCGCACAGTGCCGACCCCTTGGTGATCGGGATGTCGTCCCCCGGGAAGTCGTACTTCGACAGAAGCTCGCGCACCTCAAGCTCGACCAGATCCAGAAGCTCCGGATCGTCCACCATGTCGACCTTGTTCATGAACACGACCAGCGCCGGAACGCCGACCTGCCGCGCCAGAAGGATGTGCTCGCGCGTCTGCGGCATCGGGCCGTCCGCCGCCGACACAACCAGGATCGCGCCGTCCATCTGCGCCGCACCCGTGATCATGTTCTTCACGTAGTCCGCGTGACCAGGGCAGTCCACGTGCGCGTAGTGACGGTTCGGCGTCTCGTACTCCACGTGCGCCGTCGAGATCGTGATCCCGCGCGCCTTCTCCTCCGGGGCCTTGTCAATCTGGTCGTAGGCCGTGAACGTCGCACCGCCCGCTTCCGCAAGCACCTTCGTGATCGCCGCCGTCAGGGACGTCTTCCCATGGTCAACGTGACCGATCGTGCCAATGTTGCAGTGCGGCTTCGTCCGCGAAAACTTTTCCTTGGCCATGGCCAAATCTCCGTAACGGTCTGCTGTTGAGGTCGGGCTTGAGCGGTCGGCGCATCAAACCCCGTCATCATCGGGGCGCCCGGCCGGTATCCGGCCGGGGCCCGCGGGTCGTCAGGCGTATTTCGCCACCACCTTCTCGGCCTCGCCGCGCGGGACCTCTTCGTAGTGGTCGAACTGCATCGTGAAGTTCGCGCGCCCCTGGGTGAAGGAGCGGAGCTGGTTCACGTAGCCGAACATGTTCGCGAGCGGCACCATCGCGTTGATGACGTTGGCGTTGCCGCGCATGTCCTGGCCCTGGATCTGGCCGCGCCGGGAATTCAGGTCGCCGATGACCGAACCGGTGTAATCCTCCGGGGTCACGACCTCGACCTTCATCACCGGCTCGAGCAGGACCGAGCCACCCTTCTGGAGAGCCTCACGGAGCGCGGCCCGTGAGGCGATCTCGAAGGCGAGCGCCGAGGAGTCGACCTCGTGGTAGGCGCCGTCGACCAGCTCCACCTTGATGTCGACCACCGGGAAGCCCGCCAGGATGCCGGCGGTCAGGACGCTGTTGAGGCCCTTCTCGACGCCCGGGATGTACTCCTTGGGCACCGCACCGCCGACGATCTTCGACTCGAACGCGTAGCCGGCACCCGGCTCGTTCGGCTCGACCACCAGCTTCACCCGCGCGAACTGACCGGTGCCACCGGTCTGCTTCTTGTGGGTGTAGTCGATCTCCGTGCGACGGGTCAGCTTCTCCCGGTACGCCACCTGCGGCTGGCCAATATTGGCCTCGACCTTGTAGGTGCGCTTCAGGATGTCGACCTTGATGTCGAGGTGGAGCTCGCCCATCCCCTTCAGGATGGTCTGGCCCGATTCCTGGTCGGTGGAGACGCGGAAGGACGGGTCCTCGGCGGCGAGCTTCGAGAGCGCGATGCCGAGCTTCTCCTGGTCCGCCTTCGACTTCGGCTCGACGGCGATCTCGATCACCGGCTCGGGGAACTCCATCTTCTCCAGGATCACGGCCTTGGTCGGATCGCAGAGGGTGTCGCCCGTGCGGGTGTCCTTGAGGCCGGCCAGCGCGACGATGTCGCCGGCATAGGCCTCCTTGATGTCCTCGCGGTTGTTGGCGTGCATCAGCAGCATGCGGCCGACGCGCTCGCGCTTGTCGCGGGTCGAGTTCAGGAGGTTGGCGCCCGACTCCACCTTGCCGGAATAGATGCGGCAGAAGGTGATGGTGCCGACATGCGGATCGTCCATGATCTTGAAGGCGAGCATGGAGAACGGATCGGCGTCGGAGGGCCGCCGGACGACCTCTTCCTCGGTCTTGTAGTCGATGCCCTTGATCTCGCCGCGGTCGGCGGGAGACGGCAGGTAGTCGACGACGGCGTCGAGGAGGGGCTGGACACCCTTGTTCTTGAACGCCGAGCCGCACAGCACCGGGTGGAAGGCGCGGCGCTGCACCGCCGTGCGCACGAGGCGGCGCATCGTGGCCTCGTCCGGCTCCACGCCGTCGAGATAGGCGGCCATGGCCTCGTCATCGAGTTCGACGCAGGCCTCGACGAGCTTGGTGCGGTACTCCGCAGCCTGCTCGGCGAGATCGGCCGGGATCTCCTCCTCGGCGAAGTTCGCGCCGAGCGCCTCGCCCGACCACACGATCGCCTTCATCTTGATGAGGTCGATCACGCCGCGGAAGCTGCTCTCCGCGCCGATCGGCAGCTGGAGGCAGACCGGCTTGCCGGCCACGCGGTCGATGATGTCGGCGACGCACTTGAAGAAGTCGGCGCCGATCTTGTCCATCTTGTTGACGAACACGACGCGCGGCACGTCGTACTTGTCGGCCTGACGCCACACGGTCTCGGTCTGCGGCTCGACGCCCTGGTTGCCGTCGAGCACGCAGACGGCGCCGTCGAGCACGCGGAGCGAGCGCTCCACCTCGATGGTGAAGTCGACGTGGCCGGGGGTGTCGATGATGTTCAGGCGCTTGTCGCGCCAGAAGCAGGTGGTCGCAGCCGAGGTGATCGTGATGCCACGCTCCTGCTCCTGCTCCATCCAGTCCATGGTGGCGGCGCCCTCATGGACCTCGCCGATCTTGTGGGACTTGCCGGTGTAGTAGAGGATCCGCTCGGTCGTCGTGGTCTTGCCGGCATCGATGTGGGCCATGATGCCGAAGTTGCGGTAGTCCTCGATCGCATGCGTGCGGGGCATCGGGGGGCTCCTGAAGGCGGGAGAGACCGCGGGTGATTACCAGCGGTAGTGCGAGAAGGCGCGGTTGGCCTCGGCCATCCGGTGAGTGTCTTCCCGCTTCTTGACGGCGGCGCCGCGGTTGTTGGCGGCATCGAGGAGTTCGGCCGAGAGGCGCTCGACCATGGTGCGGTCGTTGCGCGAGCGCGCGGCCTGGATCAGCCAGCGGATCGCCAGCGCCTGGCGGCGCTCGTGACGAACCTCGACCGGCACCTGATAGGTGGCGCCGCCGACGCGCCGCGAGCGCACCTCGATCGCCGGAGCGACGTTGTCGAGGGCGGCCCGGAACACCTCAATCGGGTTCACGCGGGCGCGGTTCTCGATGATGTCGAAGGCCCCGTAGACGATGTTCTCGGCGACCGACTTCTTGCCCTCGTACATGACCGAGTTCATGAACTTGGTCAGCACGACGTCGCCGTACTTGGCGTCGGGGATGATCTGGCGCTTCTCGGCAGAATGGCGGCGGGACATCGCGCGCTTCCTTCAGGTCTTAAAATAACGATCTGGTACGCCCCGCGCAGGCCGCCTTGAGCGTGAAGCCGGCGACATCCTTGCGGGGCAGGCGATAAAGACGCTGGATACGCTTACTTCGGACGCTTGGCGCCGTACTTCGAGCGGCGCTGCTTGCGGTTCTTGACGCCCTGGGTGTCGAGCACGCCGCGCAGGATGTGGTAGCGCACGCCCGGAAGATCCTTCACGCGGCCGCCGCGGATCATGACCACCGAGTGCTCCTGGAGGTTGTGACCCTCACCCGGAATGTACCCGATCACCTCGAAGCCGTTGGTCAGGCGGACCTTGGCCACCTTGCGGAGCGCCGAGTTCGGCTTCTTCGGGGTCGTGGTGTAGACGCGCGTGCAGACGCCGCGCTTCTGCGGGCAGGCCTCGAGAGCCGGCACCTTGTTGCGGGCCTTCTGCGCCTTCCGCGGATTGGCGATCAGCTGGTTGATCGTCGGCATGCCATTCCTCTCGCAACGCATCGCCGTCCGGGGCGACCGTCAAATTCAATCTCGTCCGGGCGGACCGGCGCTGGACAAACAGCAACGCAAATCGCGCCCCAGGCTGCTCTCCAGCCTTTGGCGCGCCATGCGAGCAGAGGACCACCGGAGCCGAGGCCCCCGCGGTCATGCCGGTCTGACACGTGTCAGTCGGTTTGAAGTTCGGTCGCGTTTAGGCGGCTTGGATCGAGGCTCTTGGGGCTCGTCGATCAGCTGCCGCCTACGGCCAGCCGTTCAGTAGGACGCGCTCTTAATGCCCGGTCCGGACCCTGTCAAGCGTTAATGGCCGGTTTCGGGAGCAACCGCTCACAGGATCCCCGTGGGCGGGCCCTGGCGGCGGCGGCCGGGCGCGCACGGGGCGGACGCCGCCTGAAAAGCGAGAGGGCCGGCGCCACCTCTCGGCGGCGCCGGCCCTCTCATGATGTCGGCGGAACTCCCCTCGCCTACTCGGCGGCGGGCAGTTCCTGAAGCGCCGCGCCGCTCTCGGCGGTCTTCTGGGCCATGATCAGGTCGTCGCGGCGACGCGCGATCGACTTGATGTCGGCGATCATCGCACCGGTGCCCGCCGGGATGAGCGAGCCGACGATGACGTTCTCCTTCAGGCCCTCGAGGGTGTCGACCTTGCCGTTGACCGCCGCCTCGGTGAGGACGCGGGTGGTCTCCTGGAACGAGGCCGCCGAGATGAAGGAGCGGGTCTGCAGCGAGGCCTTGGTGATGCCGAGGAGGACGGGAACGCCCTGCACCGGCTTCTTGCCCTCGCTGATCAGCTGCTCGTTGATGTCGGCCAGCTCGGTCCGGTCGATCTGGTCGCCGGTGAGGATCTCCGAATCGCCGCTATCGGTGATCTCCACCTTCTGCAGCATCTGCCGGACGATGACCTCGATGTGCTTGTCGTTGATCGACACGCCCTGCAGCCGGTAGACCTCCTGGATCTCGTTCACGAGGTAGGCGGCGAGTTCCTCGACGCCCTTGATGGCCAGGATGTCGTGCGGCGCCGGGTTGCCGTCGACGATGAAGTCGCCGATCTCGACCACGTCCCCATCCTGCAGGTGGATGTGCTTGCCCTTGGGGATCAGGTACTCGACCGGCTCCGACCCGTCGTGCGGGGTCAGCGACAGGCGGCGCTTGTTCTTGTAGTCGCGCCCGAAGGCGATCGTGCCCGACTTCTCGGCGATGATCGCCGCGTCCTTCGGACGACGCGCCTCGAACAGCTCCGCCACCCGCGGCAAACCGCCGGTGATGTCGCGGGTCTTGGCGCTCTCCGTCGAGACGCGGGCCAGGATGTCGCCGGCCTTGACCCGGGAGCCCGGATCCACGCCGATGATCGCGTCCACGGGCAGCAGGGCACGGGCGTCGGAGCCGCGGGGCAGCTTCTGCACCTTGCCGTTGTGATCGTGGATCGCGAGCGCCGGACGCAGGTCCGCCGTGCGCGCCGAGCCCCGCCAGTCGATGACGACGCGCTTGGCGATGCCGGTCGACTCGTCGGTGGTCTCGGTGATCGACTGGCCGTCGATCAGGTCCTCGTAGGCGACGATGCCGTCCACCTCGGTCAGGATCGGCCGGGTGTAGGGATCCCACTCGGCGATGCGCTGGCCGCGCTTGATGGTGTCGCCCTCGTCGACCTTCACGCGGGCCCCGTATTGCAGGCGGTGGACCGCCCGCTCGGTGCCGTCCGGCCCGACGATGACCACCGCCACGTTGCGGCCGATGGCGACGAGATCGCCGTCCGAGTTGCGGGCGAGACCGCGGTTGCGGATCCTCACCGTGCCCTCGAAGCTCGACTCGATGAAGGACGAGTCCGCGATCTGGGCCGCACCGCCGATGTGGAAGGTGCGCATCGTGAGCTGCGTGCCCGGCTCGCCGATCGACTGCGCCGCGATGACGCCGACCGCCTCGCCCTGGTTGACGGGCGTGCCGCGGGCGAGGTCGCGCCCGTAGCAGGTGGCGCAGACGCCGTTCTTCGTGGCGCAGACCAGCACGGAGCGGATCTTCACCTCCTGGATGCCGGCCTTGTTGATGGCGTCCAGATGGCGCTCCTCGATCATCTGGCCCTTCGGCACGATGATCGACCCGTCCTGCGCGATCAGATCCTCCGCCGTGGCGCGGCCGAGGATGCGGGTCGCGAGCGTCGCCACGACCTGACCGGCGTCGATGATCGCCCGCATGCGGATGCCGTTGTCGGTGCCGCAATCCACCTCGCGGATGACCGCGTCCTGCGCCACGTCGACGAGGCGGCGGGTGAGGTAGCCCGAATTCGCGGTCTTCAGGGCGGTGTCGGCGAGGCCCTTGCGGGCGCCGTGCGTCGAGTTGAAGTACTCGAGCACGTCCAGACCTTCCTTGAAGTTCGAGATGATCGGGCTCTCGATGATCTCGCCCGAGGGCTTGGCCATCAGGCCGCGCATCGCCGCGAGCTGCTTCATCTGCGCCGGCGAGCCACGGGCGCCCGAGTGGCTCATCATGTAGATCGAGTTGACCTGCTTGTCGGCGCCCTTCTCGTCCTTCTGCACCGCCGAGATGCGGTTCATCATCTCGCTGGCGAGCTTGTCCGAGCACTTCGCCCAGGCGTCCACGACCTTGTTGTACTTCTCGCCCTGGGTGATCAGGCCGTCCTGATACTGCTGCTCGTAATCCTTCACGAGCGCGCGGGTCTCGTCGACGATCGACCACTTGTTCTCCGGCACCACCATGTCGTCCTTGCCGAACGAGATGCCGGCGCGGAAGGCGTGGCTGAAGCCCAGGCCCATGATGCGATCGCAGAAGATCACCGACTCCTTCTGACCGCAATGGCGGTAGACGGTGTCGATCATCGCCGAGATCTCCTTCTTGGTCATCAGCTTGTTGACGACGTCGAAGGGAACCTTGCGGTGGCGCGGCAGCACGCTGGAGAGGATCACGCGGCCCGGCGTGGTGTCGTAGGTGCGCGTCACCTCCTCGCCGTCGGGGCCGAGGCCCTTCCAGCGCCACTTGATCTTGGTGTGCAGCGTGATCGCGCGCGAGGCCAGCGCGTGTTCCAGCTCGCCGAAATCGCCGTAGACGCCCTGCATCGGGTTCTTCGGGTTGTTCGGCTTGTACTCGCCCGGCATCCCCTCGGCGACGATCGAGAGGTAGTAGAGGCCGAGCACGATGTCCTGCGAGGGCACGATGATCGGCGCGCCGTTCGCCGGGTGCAGGATGTTGTTGGTCGACATCATCAGCACGCGCGCTTCCAGCTGCGCTTCGAGCGACAGCGGGACGTGCACGGCCATCTGGTCGCCGTCGAAATCCGCGTTGAAGGCGGCGCAGACCAGCGGGTGCAGCTGGATCGCCTTGCCCTCGATCAGCTTCGGCTCGAAGGCCTGGATGCCGAGGCGGTGGAGCGTCGGCGCGCGGTTCAGCATCACCGGGTGCTCGCGGATCACCTCGTCGAGGATGTCCCAGACCTCCGGCTTCTCCTTCTCGACGAGCTTCTTGGCCTGCTTCACCGTGGCGGAGAAGCCCTTGGCGTCGAGGCGCGCGTAGATGAAGGGCTTGAACAGCTCGAGCGCCATCTTCTTCGGCAGCCCGCACTGGTGCAGCTTCAGCTCCGGACCGACCACGATGACCGAGCGGCCCGAATAGTCGACGCGCTTGCCGAGCAGGTTCTGGCGGAACCGGCCCTGCTTGCCCTTCAGCATGTCGGCGAGCGACTTCAGCGGACGCTTGTTGGCGCCCGTGATGACGCGACCGCGGCGGCCGTTGTCGAACAGGGCGTCGACGGCCTCCTGCAGCATCCGCTTCTCGTTGCGGATGATGATGTCCGGCGCGCGCAGCTCGATCAGCCGCTTCAGGCGGTTGTTGCGGTTGATGACGCGGCGGTAGAGGTCGTTGAGGTCCGAGGTCGCGAAGCGACCGCCGTCGAGCGGCACCAGCGGACGCAGGTCCGGCGGGATCACCGGCACGACCGTCAGGATCATCCATTCCGGCTTGTTGCCCGAGAGCTGGAACGCCTCGATGATCTTGAGGCGCTTGAGCAGCTTCTTGGGCTTCAGCTCGGAGGTGGTGGTGGCGATCTCCTCGCGCAGGTCAGCCGCGATCTTCTCCAGGTTGAGGTCCTGGAGGATGCGCCGGATGGCCTCGGCGCCGATCATCGCCGTGAAGCTGTCCTCGCCGTACTCCTCCTGCGCGCGCAGGTACTCCTCCTCCGAAAGCAGCTGACGCTCCTTCAGGGGGGTGAGGCCCGGCTCGATGACGACGTAGGACTCGAAGTAGAGGATGCGCTCCAGGTCCTTGAGCGCCATGTCGAGCAGGAGGCCGATGCGGCTCGGCAGCGACTTCAGGAACCAGATATGGGCGACGGGCGCCGCGAGCTCGATATGGCCCATGCGGTCGCGCCGCACGCGCGCGAGGGTGACCTCGACGCCGCACTTCTCACAGATGACGCCCTTGTACTTCATGCGCTTGTACTTGCCGCACAAGCACTCGTAATCCTTGATCGGCCCGAAGATCCGCGCGCAGAACAGGCCGTCCCGCTCCGGCTTGAAGGTCCGGTAGTTGATCGTCTCGGGCTTCTTGATCTCGCCGTAGGACCAAGACAGGATCTTCTCAGGCGACGAGATCGAGATCTTGATCTGGTCGAAGCTCTGAGGCTGAGCCTGCTGGTTGAAAAGATTCATGACCTCTTGGTTCATGATCATCTCCTTGAAGCCGACGGATCACCCCGATGGGCCGGTGGGGCGAGCGTCGCGCTTGAAATCCGCATGTCGTCGGAGGGCCCGGGCGGGACCTGGGGCCTCGCCGGGGATCGGGGCGGACGCGCGGACGCGGGACGGGTCCCGCGGCGCGTCCGCCCCATGAGGGCAGCCCTTACTCGGCGGCCTCCGGCGGCGCTTCGAGCTGGTCGTTGGCGGCCTTCTTGGAGGAGATCAGCTCGACGTTGAGGCCGAGCGAGCGCATCTCCTTCACGAGCACGTTGAAGCTCTCGGGGATGCCCGCCTCGAAGGTGTCGTCCCCGCGCACGATGGCCTCGTAGACCTTGGTGCGGCCGGCGACGTCGTCCGACTTGACCGTGAGCATCTCCTGCAGCGTGTAGGCCGCCCCGTAGGCTTCGAGGGCCCACACCTCCATCTCGCCGAAGCGCTGACCGCCGAACTGCGCCTTGCCGCCCAGCGGCTGCTGGGTGACGAGGGAGTAGGGGCCGATGGAGCGCGCGTGGATCTTGTCGTCCACGAGGTGGTGCAGCTTCAGCATGTAGATGTAGCCGACCGTGACCTTGCGGTCGAAGGGCTCGCCGGTGCGCCCGTCATAGAGCGTCGACTGACCCGAGCGGTCGAGCCCGGCCATCTCGAGCATCGCCTCGATGTCGGCCTCCTTGGCGCCGTTGAAGACCGGCGTCGCCATCGGCACGCCGCGGCGCAGGTTGTTGCCGACCTCGGCGAGGTCCTGGTCGGACAGACCCTCCAGCTCGGAGGGGCTGTAGATCTGGCTCATCCGGTCGCGCAGCTGCGAGACGTCCTGCGTGCGCAGATAGGCATCGACCGCCTGGCTGACCTGGCGCCCGAGACCCGCGGCCGCCCAGCCCAGATGCGTCTCGAGGATCTGCCCGACATTCATGCGGCTCGGCACGCCGAGGGGGTTGAGCACGATGTCGGCATGGGTGCCGTCCTCCAGGAACGGCATGTCCTCGATCGGCACGATCCGGGAGACCACGCCCTTGTTGCCGTGGCGGCCCGCCATCTTGTCGCCGGGCTGGATCTTGCGCTTCACCGCCACGAAGACCTTGACCATCTTCATGACGCCCGGAGGCAGCTCGTCGCCGCGCTGCAGCTTCTCGACCTTGTCGAGGAAGCGCTGCTCGAGGCGCTTCTTCGACTCGTCGTACTGCTTCTGCATCGCCTCGATCTCGGTCATCAGACGATCGTCGATGACCGCGAACTGCCACCACTGCGAGCGGGGATAGTCCGTGAGGTTCTCGCGGGTGAGGAGCGTGTCCTTCTTGAAGCCCTTCGGGCCGGCGACCGGGGACTGCCCCACCAGCACGTCGGCGAGACGCGCGTAGGTGTTGCGGTCGAGGATCGCCTGCTCGTCGTCCCGGTCCTTGGCGAGGCGCTCGATCTCCTCGCGCTCGATGGCCTGGGCGCGCTCGTCCTTGTCGACGCCGTGCCGGTTGAACACCCGCACCTCGACGATGGTGCCGGTGACGCCCGGGGGCACGCGCAGGGAGGTGTCGCGCACGTCCGAGGCCTTCTCGCCGAAGATGGCGCGGAGCAGCTTCTCCTCCGGCGTCATCGGGCTCTCGCCCTTCGGCGTGATCTTGCCGACCAGGATGTCGCCCGCGTGGACCTCGGCGCCGATATAGACGATGCCGGCCTCGTCGAGGTTCTTGAGCGCCTCCTCCGAGACGTTCGGGATGTCGCGGGTGATCTCCTCCGGCCCGAGCTTGGTGTCGCGGGCCATCACCTCGAATTCCTCGATGTGGATCGAGGTGAACACGTCATCCTTCACGATCCGCTCGGAGAGCAGGATCGAGTCCTCGAAGTTGTAGCCGTTCCACGGCATGAACGCGACGAGCACGTTGCGGCCGAGCGCCAGCTCGCCGAACTCGGTCGAGGGACCGTCGGCGATGATGTCGCCCTTCTTCACCTGCTCGCCCACCCGGACCAGCGGCTTCTGCGTGATGCAGGTCGACTGGTTCGAGCGCTGGAACTTCTGCAGCCGGTAGATGTCGACGCCGGGCTTGGTCGGGTCGGTCTCCTCGGTGGCGCGGATGACGATACGGGTGGCGTCCACCTGATCGATGATGCCGGCCCGGCGCGCCGCGATGGCGGCACCCGAATCGCGGGCGACCACCGCCTCCATGCCGGTGCCGACGAAGGGCGCGTCGGCCCGCACGAGCGGCACCGCCTGGCGCTGCATGTTCGAGCCCATGAGCGCGCGGTTGGCGTCGTCGTTCTCGAGGAACGGGATCAGCGCCGCGGCCACCGACACGAGCTGCTTGGGGCTCACGTCCATCAGGTCCACGCGGTCGGGGGCGACCACGATGACCTCACCCGCGCGGCGGCAGACGACGAGATCCTCGGTGAGATGCCGCTCGGCATCCATCGCGGCGCTCGCCTGCGCCACGTAGTACTTCGCCTCCTCCATGGCCGAGAGGTAGACCACCTCGTCGGTCACGACGCCGTTCTTCACCCGGCGGAACGGGCTCTCGATGAAGCCGTACTTGTTCACGCGCGCGAAGGTGGCGAGCGAGTTGATGAGGCCGATATTCGGGCCTTCCGGCGTCTCGATCGGGCAGATGCGGCCGTAATGGGTCGGGTGGACGTCGCGCACCTCGAAGCCCGCGCGCTCGCGGGTCAGACCGCCCGGGCCGAGCGCCGAGAGACGCCGCTTGTGCGTCACCTCGGAGAGCGGGTTGGTCTGGTCCATGAACTGCGAGAGCTGCGACGAGCCGAAGAACTCGCGCACCGCCGCCGCCGCCGGCTTCGCGTTGATGAGGTCCTGCGGCATCACGGTGTCGATGTCGACGGACGACATCCGCTCCTTGATGGCGCGCTCCATGCGCAGGAGGCCCAGACGGTACTGGTTCTCCATCAGTTCGCCGACCGAGCGCACCCGGCGGTTGCCGAGATGGTCGATGTCGTCGATCTCGCCCTTGCCGTCGCGCAGGTCCACCAGCGCCTTGACCACCGCGAGCATGTCCTCGCGGCGCAGGGTCCGCATGGTGTCGGGCGCGTCGAGGTCGAGGCGCATGTTCATCTTCACGCGGCCGACCGCGGAGAGGTCGTAGCGCTCGGCGTCGAAGAACAGCGAGTGGAACATCGCCTCGGCGGTCTCGAGCGTCGGCGGCTCGCCCGGGCGCATCACCCGGTAGATGTCGAACAGCGCACCCTCGCGGGCCGAGTTCTTGTCCACCGCGAGCGTGTTGCGGATGTAGGGCCCGATGTTGATGTGGTCGATGTCGAGCACCGGGATCTCCTCGATCCCGACGTCGCTCAGCGCCTTCAGCAGCTTCTCGCTGATCTCGTCGCCGGCCTCGGCATAGATCTCGCCGGTCTTGTAGTTGACGATGTCCTCGGCGATGTACTGGCCGACCAGATCCTCGTCGGTGGCGCGCAGGGCCTTGGTGCCCTTCTCGGCGATCTGCCGGGCGGCACGGGCGGTCAGCTTCTTGCCGGCCTCCAGCACCACCTCGCCCGATTCCGCGTCGATGAGGTCGGTCGTGGCCTTGAAGCCCTTCAGGCGCTCGGCGTCGTAGGGCACGCGCCAGTCATGCCCGTCGCGCGTGTAGCTGACGCGGTTGTAGAAGGTCGACAGGATCTCCTCGCCGTCGAGCCCGAGGGCGAACAGCAGCGAGGTGACGGGGATTTTCCGCTTCCGGTCGATGCGCGCGTAGACGATGTCCTTGGCGTCGAACTCCACGTCGAGCCAGGAGCCCCGGTAGGGGATGATGCGCGCGGCGAACAGGAGCTTGCCCGAGGAATGGGTCTTGCCCTTGTCGTGGTCGAAGAAGACGCCCGGCGAGCGGTGCATCTGCGAGACGATCACGCGCTCGGTGCCGTTGACGATGAAGGTGCCGTTCTCCGTCATCAAGGGCATGTCGCCCATGTAGACGTCCTGCTCCTTGATGTCCTTGACCGACTTGGCGCCGGTATCCGGATCGACATCGAACACGATGAGGCGCAGCGTGACCTTCAGCGGGGCGGCGAAGGTGATGCCGCGCTGCCGGCACTCGTCGACGTCGTATTTCGGGCCCTCGAACGTGTATTTCACGAATTCGAGCAGCGCGGTCGAGGAGAAGTCGGAGATCGGGAAGACGGACTTGAAGACGGACTGCAAGCCCTCGTCGGGACGCCCGCCCTCGGGTTCGTCCACCATCAGGAACTGGTCGTAGGACGCCTTCTGGACCTCGATGAGGTTCGGCATCTCGGCGACTTCCCGGATCTTGCCGAAGAACTTGCGAATGCGCTTGCGACCGACCAGCGTGTTGGCCATAGGTGACCTCGCTCCTCATCCACCGCTCACGGGGGCCGGAGGGACGCGGGAGCCCCTGCTGGGGACCCTTGCCGCATCGACCTCGCCGGCCGGATCGCCCGCGGCGACCCTCACCCGAACAGAAACATATGGGGATCCATGCCCCGGATCCCGAGGGGGCGTCGGAGCGCCAAGCCCTTCGCCGGAAAACGCTCTAGCCCGCGGGCGCGAGCCCGCGGGCTGGAGGGGCCGCGGCGCGCCGGCACGGAGCCGGCGGCCGCGACGCGGTCCGCGGGCCGGGTGGCCCGCATCGCCTTACTTGAGCTCGACCTTGGCGCCGGCCTTCTCGAGCTGGGCCTTGAGCTTGGCCGCGTCGTCCTTGGAGACACCCTCCTTGACGGGCTTCGGCGCGCCCTCGACGAGGTCCTTGGCCTCCTTGAGGCCGAGGCCGGTGATCGCGCGGACCTCCTTGATGACCTCGATCTTCTTGTCGCCGGCCGAGGCCAGGACGACAGTGAACTCGGTCTGCTCCTCGACCGGCGCGGCGGCAGCGCCACCCGCGGCCGGGCCGGCGGCCACGGCGACGGCGGCGGCGGCCGAGACGCCCCACTTCTCCTCGAGCATCTTCGCGAGCTCGGCGGCCTCGAGGACGGTCAGGGACGACAGGTCGTCGACGAGCTTGGCAAGATCAGCCATTTCCAGTTCCTGCGTGTTGTCGGTTTGAACGATGGGGTTGAAAGCGAAGAGCCGTCAGGCGGCCTCGTCCGTCTTGGCACTGTCGGCATAGGCCCCGAACACGCGGGCGAGCTTGGCAGCCGGCGCGTTGACGACCTGAGCGATCTTGGTCGCGGGAGCCTGCACGAGGCCCACGATCTTGGCGCGCAGTTCGTCCAGGGACGGCAGCGTGGCCAGAGCCTTCACGCCGTCCGGGTTCAGGGCCGTCGCGCCCATGGCGCCGCCGAGGATCACGAGCTTGTCGTTACCCTTGGCGAAATCCACCGCCACCTTCGCGGCCGCGACCGGATCGCTCGAATAGGCGAGCAGGGTCGGACCCTTCAGGAGGGGCTTGATGGAAGCGACGTCCGTGCCATCGAGAGCGATGTTGGCGAGGCGATTCTTCGCGACCTTCACGGTGGCGCCGGCCTGCTTCATCTGCGCGCGCAGCTTCTGCATGTCGGCGACCGTGAGGCCCTTGTAGTGGGCCACGACGACCAGCGAGGTGGTGGAAAACACCCCGTTGAGCGTCGCGACGAGATCAGCTTTTGCTGCTCTGTCCACCGGGCTCTCTCCGGTTGGCGGAACCAGGAGCAGTTCCGCCGGTTGCGGGTGCCGCCCACGCGGTGCCAAGGCCTTCGTTAAGACCGCGGCGGCGCGAGCGACGCTTCACGGCCCTGTCCCCGGCTCGGCGGCGGATGCCGACGCTCCGGGCGAGATGGTTCAAACCGACGCCCGTGCCGCCGCGAGGCGGCCAGGGCGGTGAAACTCGGTCTTCCCCGTCTGTGCAGGCTGGCGGATTAAGCCGGCGGGCCGGCGCCTGCAGTCTCGGACAGGACATGGCCGGACGGGGCGCGAGGAGAGATCCCCTTGTGCCCGCCGGCCACTCGTCACCCGGTTGCCCGGGGACGTCTCGTCAGGCCACGGCCGATCGGCCGAGGCCCGTCAATGGTGTGAAAACGTGGAGCGCGGTCTATAGCGGCGTGCAAACGCCCTGCCAAGTGGCCGAATAGGGATATTCGGTCGCAGGGCACCCCGCCTCGCCCGTGGGGAGAGGATGTCACACGTCCTCCGGAGACGGAAGGGGTTCAGGCCGCCCTTCCCTCCGGCCGCCGCCGTCCCCACCAGCCGCCCCGGGCACCGCGCCGCTCGACCGCCTTCGCGGCGTAGAAGGAGGCGTTGTGCTCGCCGCGCAGGGCCTCGCGGGTGAAGCGGATCAGGTGGTGGGCGACGAAGCCCATGTTGAACACCGCCTCGATCTGCCCGCGCCGCAGGGCGTAGCCCGCCGCCCGCCAGAACGCGCCGCGATAGTCGGAGAGCAGGCCCACCCGCAGCGCGATGTTGAAGCCGAGCACGAGGCCGCGGCGCAGGTTGGCGCGGGTGATCCGCGTCCTCGCCGGCGTCTTGATCCGATGGATGTAGGTCTGGTCGATCTGGTGGCGGAAGCGGTCGAAGAGCTGCTCGGGCGTGTAGGCATGGGCGATGGCCCGGCGCCAGCTCGCCACCACCTCGTCGTGCGGGCGCAGGAAGCGCACGTTCGATTCGAGGCGCGGGTCGTCCACGAGCCGCCCTTCCTTGGCGAGGCGGTCCCACAGGGGCGTGCGCGGCAGCGCCTGCAGCAGGTTCATGGTGAGGACCGGCACCTTCGAGCGGTCGATGAAGGCGATCAGCCGCTCCTCGGATTCCGCCGTGTCGGTGTCGAGGCCGAGGATGATGCCCGAGGTCACCTCCAGCCCGTAGGAATTGAGGGTGGCGATGCCCTCCATCATCGGCACGGCGGCGTTGTGCTGCTTGTCGATGCTCTTGAGGGCGTCGAGTTCCGGCGTCTCGATCCCGACGAACACCGTCATGAAGTTGGCCTGCCGCATCAGCTCGAGGATCTCGGGCTGCTTGGCCATGTTGAGCGTCGCCTCGCAGGCGAACTGGAGCGGGTAGCCGTTCCGCTTCTGCCACTCCACGAGGTGGGGCAGCATCTCCCGCGTGGCCTTGCGGTTGCCGATGAAGTTGTCGTCGACGAAGTAGACCACCGCCGGATGCCCGGGCTGGGCCACGATGGCGTCGAGCTCGGACAGGAGCTGCTCGGGCGTCTTCAGCCGCGGCTGGCGGCCGTAGAGGGCCGGGATGTCGCAGAACTCGCAGCGATAGGGGCAGCCCGAGGAGAATTGCAGGGAGCCGATCAGGTAGCGCTTGAGCGGCACCTGCCCGTAGGCCGGCACCGGGAAGTCGGAGAGGCCGAGGCGGTCCGCCGTCTCCAGCCTCACCTGGGCGGGCGGGCGGCTCGCGTCGGCGTCGAGCCGGCGGATCAGCTCGTCGGTGGCGTCGCCGATCTCGCCGATATGGAGATAGTCGAAGCCCGGATACTGCTCGGGCGAGCCCGACACCGAGGGCCCGCCCAGCACCGCGACCCGGCCGGCCGCGTGGGCGCGCCCGCAGATGTCGCGGATCTGCGCGGCCTGGATGTGCATGCCGGAGACGAACACCGCATCCGCCCAGGCGAAATCCGCCGGCGTCGCGGGGGCGATGTTCTCGTCGATGAAGCGGACCTGCCAGGTCTCCGGCAGGTAGGCGGCGATGAGCAGCAGGCCCTGCGGCGGCATGAACGCCTTGACCCCGCCCATGAGCGGGTAGGCGTGCGAGAAGGTGCCGAAGGACGGCGTGTAGGCGGGAAAGACGCAGAGAACGCGTCGCGAGGAGGAGACCGGGACGGTGCTACGCATGGTGCCATATCTAGCACAGCGCGGCCGGAAGGCGCCCCCGAGAGACCGGATTTCCGCTCACGATCCGCCGACCGCACCGAGCCCAAGCAGAAAGGCCCGCCCCGTTGCCGGGGCGGGCCCTTCAGCATCCCGAAACGGTCGCGGGATCAGGCCGAGGCGGCGGCGAGCACGCTCGCCGGATCGACCTTGATGCCGGGGCCCATCGTCGAGGAGACGGCGATGCGCTGGATGTAGGTGCCCTTGGCGCCCGTGGGCTTGGCCCGGGCCACCGCATCCGCGAAGGCGCGGACGTTCTCGACGATCTTCTGATCCTCGAACGACACCTTGCCGATGCCGGCATGCACGATGCCGGCCTTCTCGACGCGGAACTCGACCGCACCGCCCTTGGCGGCGCCGACCGCGCCCTTCACGTCCATGGTGACGGTGCCGACCTTCGGGTTCGGCATCAGGCCGCGCGGGCCCAGCACCTTACCGAGACGGCCGACGAGCGGCATCATGTCCGGGGTCGCGATGCAGCGGTCGAAGTCGATCGTGCCGCCCTGGATCGTCTCGAGGAGATCCTCGGCGCCCACGATGTCGGCACCCGCCGCCTTGGCCTCGTCGGCCTTGGCGCCGCGGGCGAACACCGCCACCCGCACCGTCCGGCCGGAACCGTTCGGCAGGTTGCAGACGCCGCGGACCATCTGGTCGGCGTGGCGCGGATCGACGCCGAGGTTCATCGAGATCTCGAAGGTCTCGTCGAACTTGGCGGTCGAGCGCTCCTTGATCAGCTTCACCGCGTCGGTGAGCGAGTAGACCTTGGTCGGGTCGATGCCCTCGCGGGCGGCGCGGATGCGCTTGCCTTCACGTGCCATGACGCCCTCCTCAGCCGGTGATCTCGAGACCCATGGCCCGGGCGGAGCCGCGGATCATGGCGACGGCGGAATCGACCGAATCGCAGTTCAGGTCGGGCATCTTCTTCTCGGCGATCTCGCGGATCTGCGCCTCGGTGACCTTGCCGGCGGGCGCGCCCTTGCCGGGGGTCTTCGAGCCGGAGGCCGGCTTCTTGCCGATCTTCATGCCGGCCGCCTTCTTGAGGAAGAACGACACCGGCGGCTGCTTCATCTCGAAGGTGAAGGACCGGTCCTGATACGCGGTGATGATCACCGGGATCGGGGTGCCCTTCTCGATCTGCGCGGTCTTCGCGTTGAAGGCCTTGCAGAATTCCATGATGTTGAGACCGCGCTGACCGAGCGCGGGACCGATCGGCGGCGACGGATTGGCGGCGCCGGCCGGCACCTGAAGCTTCACGTAACCCGTGATCTTCTTCGCCATGGGACTGCTCCCGTTGGTTGCCTCCCCTCCCCGGCGCGTAACCGATGGAGCGTGCGAGGCGGTTGCAGGTCGCGGTGCGGCCCGTGGGTCCCGGCGGCGAACCGGGCGGACCTTCCGCGGGTGAGGCGAATGGCGAGCGGCAAGTGGCGAACGGCCCTCGTGCCCGGCGGACCGATCCGCGGGGCGCGACGACCCTGTTCGCTATTTCCCCTTCGCTATTCGCGTGACGATCAGATCTTCTCGACCTGACCGTATTCGAGTTCGACCGGGGTGGCCCGGCCGAAGATGGAGACCGCCACCTTGAGGCGGGAGCGGCTCTCGTCGACCTCCTCCACGACGCCGTTGAACGACGCGAAGGGACCGTCGGAGACGCGCACGGACTCGCCGACCTCGAAGGAGATCGAGGCCTTCGGGCGCTCGGTGCCTTCCTGCACCTGGCCCTTGATGCGCTCGGCCTCGGCGTCCGGGATCGGCACCGGCTTCGACTTGTCGGCCCCGAGGAAGCCCGTGACCTTCGGGGTGTTCTTGATGAGGTGATAGACCTCGTCCGTGAGGTCGCACTTCACCAGCACGTAGCCCGGGAAGAACTTGCGCTCGGCATCGACCTTGCGGCCGCGGCGGACCTCCACGACCTTCTCGGTCGGGACCATCACCTCGTCGAACTTGTCGAGCAGGCCGCGCTGCGCCGCCTGATCCTTGATCGATTGCGCGACCTTGTTCTCGAAGTTCGAGTAGGCGTGGACGATGTACCAACGCTTCGACACGGCGTCTCTCTCCTCAGACCCCAATTCCCGGGCCTTACGCCCCAATCCCCAGGACGAGGGTCACGAGGTAGCGCAGCACCTGATCGACGACGACGAAGAACAGGCTCGCCACCACCACCATGACGAAGACCATCAGGGTGGTGATCAGGGTCTCCTTGCGGGTCGGCCACGTGACCTTGCGGCCCTCGTCGCGCACCTGCTGCAGGAACTCGAACGGCCCGACGCGCTTCGGGGCCGGCCGAGCGGGCGGCGTCGGCGCTCCGCCGCCGCGGGGCGCGGGCGTGCCGCGGGCCGCATTGCGCCCGAGGTCCACTTTCTTGGTCGCTTCGTTCGATGCCATAATCCGACAAACCGTCGCCGCTCGAAACCAACAGAGGCGCGGAGCCTGGACAACCCCAAGCCCGCGCCGCCGCCCTGTTCGATCTGGGATGGGCGATGCCTCTAACGCAGTTGCGCGGGCTTGTCGATGGCCCTGCACGGCCAGGATGCGCTGTTCTGCAATGGCGGGGGGACGATGCGCGGCGGGCGGGAGCGGCAGGGGTCAGTCCGACGGCCTCTGGCAGGAGTGGAGGGACTCGAACCCCCAACCCCCGGTTTTGGAGACCGGTGCTCTGACCAGTTGAGCTACACTCCTGCGGCGCCGCGGCGCGTCCGCTCCTTAGCCGCAACAGCGGCCTCGATGCAAGCGGAATGTCGTCCCTGGGCGGCACGCCGGCCCGGCGGACCCCGCGGCGCGATCCGGCCGGCATCGCGGCCGGCCCGCGGCTCCGGCGGCATCCTGACATCCGAGATATTGTCATCGTGCCGGCCGCCTCATCGATCCGCGGCAAGTCGATCGCCTGCTTCTCCCTCATGCTCGGACTGATGGCGGTCCTGGCCCGGCTCTCCTACGATCAGATGCCAGGATCGACGACGCGGCGTCGGATCCGCGCACCGTCCGCCTCCCGTCGACGCACGCACTCGGCCAGATCCAGGCCCAACCATGCGGATCCGCGTCAACGGCCGCCGGCCGATCTCCGCCGAGACGCCGGACCCGGCACCGGGGAGGTCACCGCGAACGTCGCCGGGGTCGCCAGCGCGGCCGAGGAGACGGGTGCCGCCGCGCAGGTGCTCGGCGCGGCCTCGAACCTCTCGCGCAGTCGCAGGACCGCGATGCGGACGTCGCACGGTTCCTCGCCTCGATCCGGGCGGCCTGATCCACTCGGGACCATGGCGGCGGCGTGCGACAGCCGCCCCCACAACGAAAACGGAGCGGGTGCAGCATGGCACCCGCTCCGCTCGTCCGATCGGCGGGCCCGGATCGCGTCCGGGCCCGATCGTCTCATACGGCTTCCGCTTCGCTCAGGCATGCGCGGAGCCCTGCTCCGCGCCGCGCGGGCGGTGATCCGGTGTCCGGACGTGATCGCCCGGACACCGGATCAGGCTTACTCGGAGATGGATGCGACGACGCCGGCGCCGACGGTGCGGCCGCCTTCGCGGATGGCGAAGCGCAGCTTCTCCTCCATCGCCACCGGCACGATCAGCGTCACGTCCATGGTCACGCTGTCGCCCGGCATCACCATCTCGGTGCCCTCCGGCAGCTGGCACACCCCGGTCACGTCCGTCGTCCGGAAGTAGAACTGCGGACGGTAGTTCGTGAAGAACGGCGTGTGACGCCCGCCCTCTTCCTTCGTCAGGATGTAGGCCTCGGCCTTGAACTTCGTGTGCGGCTTCACCGAACCCGGCTTGCACACCACCTGGCCGCGCTCCACGTCCTCGCGCTTCGTGCCGCGCAGAAGGACGCCCACGTTGTCGCCCGCCTGACCCTGGTCAAGCAGCTTGCGGAACATCTCGACGCCCGTCACCGTCGTCTTCGTGGTCGGACGGATGCCGACGATCTCGACCTCCTCGCCCACCTTGATGATCCCGCGCTCCACGCGCCCCGTCACCACCGTGCCGCGGCCCGAAATCGAGAACACGTCCTCGATCGGCATCAGGAACGGCAGGTCGATCGGACGCTCCGGCTGCGGGATGTAGGCGTCCACCGTCTTCATCAGCTCGAGGATCGCGTCGTGCCCGATCTTCGGCTCCCGGTTCTCCAGAGCGCACAGTGCCGACCCCTTGGTGATCGGGATGTCGTCCCCCGGGAAGTCGTACTTCGACAGAAGCTCGCGCACCTCAAGCTCGACCAGATCCAGAAGCTCCGGATCGTCCACCATGTCGACCTTGTTCATGAACACGACCAGCGCCGGAACGCCGACCTGCCGCGCCAGAAGGATGTGCTCGCGCGTCTGCGGCATCGGGCCGTCCGCCGCCGACACAACCAGGATCGCGCCGTCCATCTGCGCCGCACCCGTGATCATGTTCTTCACGTAGTCCGCGTGACCAGGGCAGTCCACGTGCGCGTAGTGACGGTTCGGCGTCTCGTACTCCACGTGCGCCGTCGAGATCGTGATCCCGCGCGCCTTCTCCTCCGGGGCCTTGTCAATCTGGTCGTAGGCCGTGAACGTCGCACCGCCCGCTTCCGCAAGCACCTTCGTGATCGCCGCCGTCAGGGACGTCTTCCCATGGTCAACGTGACCGATCGTGCCAATGTTGCAGTGCGGCTTCGTCCGCGAAAACTTTTCCTTGGCCATATCCCTCACCTGCGGCAAGCCCGCCCACGACGTCACGGGCCGGGCGGAAGGCGCGGCCCGCTTAGAGGGTTAGCGGCCCCGGATCAAGTCCACCCTGCGGCGGCGCGCGTTCTCAGGCGGTCGGCGGCATGCTACCTGCCCGCATCATAAGAAGGGGGGAGCGCGAGCCGTGGCAGCAGAGCGAACCGTCAGGGCCGTGGTCGAGGGCCGCGTGCAGGGCGTGGGCTTCCGGGCCTGGACCCGCGGGGAGGCCCGGCGGCTGGGCCTGAACGGATCGGTGCGCAACCGGCCCGACGGCCGCGTCGAGGCGATCCTGTCCGGCCCCTCCGCATCGGTGGAGGCGATGGTCGCGGCCCTGCATCGCGGCCCCGCCGGAGCACGGGTCATGGCGGTCGCGGTCGAGCCCGCCGCGGAGACGCCGCCCGGCGGCTTCGTCATCCTGCGCGGCTGAGGCCGCGCGACCCGTGGGCGATTTCTCCCTCCTCGACCTCGCGGCGGTGGCGGTCTTCCTCACCGCCTGGATCGGCTACAGCGTCGCGGTCGAGCGGCTCTCCGGCAGCGGCGGCAGCCTCAACCGGATGATGAACCGCTACCGGCACGCCTGGGCCGAGCAGCTCGAACTGCGCGAGAACCGGGTGGTCGACACCACCATCAACGCCTCGCTGCAGAACGGCACCGCCTTCTTCGCCTCGACCTCGCTGATCGCGCTCGGCAGCGTGCTGACGCTGACGCGCTCGGCCGACGACGTGCTGACGCTGTTCGGCACCCTGCCCTTCGGCACGCAGACCACCCGCACCACCTGGGAGTTCAAGGTGGCGGGGCTGGCGCTGCTCTTCGTCTACGCCTTCTTCAAGTTCGCCTGGGCCTACCGGCTGTTCAACTACGGCGCCATACTCATCGGCGCGGTGCCGCCGCGCGGCAGCGACGAGGAGACGATCCGCCGCGCCGCCCGCCGGGCCGCGCGCATGAACGTGGTGGCGGGCGCCCATTTCAACCGGGGCCAGCGGGCATGGTTCTTCGCGCTGGCCTATCTCGGCTGGTTCGTCAGCCCCTACGTGCTGTTCGTCACCACCCTCGCGGTGGTCTATGTGATGTGGCAGCGCCAATTCGCCTCGGAGGCGTGCCGCGCCCTGCAGGAACCCGATGACGACTGAGAAACCCGCCGACGCGACGATCGCCGAGACCCTGCTCCGGCTCGTGGAGACCCGCGGCCCCGACAAGAGCGTCTGCCCCTCGGAGGTGGCCCGCGCGCTCGGAGGCCCGCACCCGGACGGCTGGAGCCCCCTGATGCAGCCGGTCCGCCGGGAGGCGGTGCGGCTGATGAAGGAGGGGCGGGTCGCGATCCTGCGCAAGGGGCGCGTGGTTCCCGATCCGGACGATTTCCGCGGCGTCTACCGCCTGACGCTGCCGCGCCGAGCCGCCTCCGCCGAGGCGGATGCCGGGACCGGGGACGAGGAGCCGTGACCGTTCGAGCGAACGGTCACGGCCTCGACCGCTACTTCGCGGCCGTTTCGGCCTCGTAGCGGGCCTTGGTCTCGGCATTCGGCGGGTAGAGGCCGGGCAGCGCGACGCCCTTCTCGACCTCGCGCATGATCCAGAGTTCGAGCCGCTCCTGCTCGACCGCGGCCAACGCCACCTCCTGCGCGATGGCGGCCGGGATCACCACGGCGCCGTCCCCGTCCGCCACGACGATGTCGTCGGGGAACACCGCGACGCCGCCGCAGCCGATCGGCTGGTTCCAGCCCACGAAGGTGAGGCCGGCGACCGAGGCCGGGGCCGCCACGCCCGAGCACCAGACCGGCAGGCCGGTGCCGGCCACGCCCTCGCCGTCGCGCATCACGCCGTCGGTGACCAGGGCCGCGACGCCCCGCTTCTGCATGCGCGCGGCGAGGATGTCGCCGAAGATGCCCGCATCGGTCACGCCCATCGCGTCGACGACCGCGATGCAGCCCTCCGGCATCGCCTCGATGGCGCCGCGGGTCGAGGTCGGGCTCGACCAGGATTCCGGCGTGGCGAGGTCCTCGCGGGCGGGCACGAAGCGCAGGGTGAAGGCCGGCCCGACCACGCGCTTGCCCGCCGCGAAGCGCGGCTGGGTTCCGCGCATCCAGCAGCGCCGGATGCCCTTCTTGAGGAGCACCGTGGTGAGGGTCGCGGTGGTGACGGCCTGCAGCGCGTCGATCAGCGTCTTGTCGAGAGGCATGGCGGGGTCCTGATGGGAGAAAAGGCTCCGCCGCCCGCCTTAGCGGATGAGAACTTCCCGCAGAAGGGCCGATGGATCCGCGGCGGGCCCGGCCGGCGCGCTCAGGTGATCGGCGTGACCAGCACCTTGGCCGCGGCCGGCCGGGACGCGATGCGCGCATACCAGGCCTGCAGGTGCGGCCGGGGTTCGTGAGGTACCGCGAGGTGCAGCCAGCGATGGGTCGCGCAGCCGAGCGCGATGTCGGCGAGGCTGAAGGCGTCGCCCACCGCGAAGGCGCGTCCCGCCAGATGCGCGTCGAGGACCGCCGCCGCCGCCTCGCTCGCCGCGACCGAACGGGCGATGACGGCCTCGTCGCGCCGCTCCGCGGGCGTGCGCACGGTCTGCCAGAAGGCGTCCCGCATGGCGGGGGTGAAGGCGGTGGCCTGCCAGTCGAGCCACTGATCGACGAGGCCCCGCGCCCGCGTCTCCTCCGGCCGCAGCCGTCCGCCCCCGTGCGCCTCGGCGAGGTAGCGCAGGATCGCGTTCGATTCCCACAGGACGTAGCCGTCCTCTTCGAGGACCGGCACCAGCCCGTTCGGGTTGAGGGCGAGATAGGCCGGCTCGCGCACGATCCCGAAGGCGCCGCCCGCCTCGACCCGCTCGTAGGCGAGGCCCAGCTCCTCCAGCCCCCAGACGGCCTTCTGCACGTTGACGGAACTCAGGCGTCCCCAGAGTCTGCGCATCGCTCCCCTCCCTCCGGCGGATAGGCGTGCTCGCGCCCATCCGGATCGGTCACGGTCCAGCCCGCGCCCCGCGGCGCGAGGTAGCCCGGCCCCACCGGCACCTTGCCGTGCCCGCCGGGAATGTCGAGGACGTAGGTGGGCTGGGCGAGGCCCGAGAGGCGCCCGCGCAGGCCGCGCATCAACGCCTGCCCCTCCGCGAGGCCGGTGCGGAAATGCGCGGTCCCCGGGGCGAGGTCGCCGTGATGCAGGTAATAGGGCTTCACCCGGTTCTCGACGAAGCTCCGCATCAGGAGCGCCAGCGTCTCGGGATCGTCGTTGATCCCCCGCAGCAGCACCGATTGCGAGACCATCGGGATGCCCGCATCGACGAGCCGCGCGAGGGCGGCGCGGGCGGCCGGCGTGAATTCCCGCGGATGATTGGCGTGGAGCGCAACGAACACCGCCCGGCCGAACGCCTTCAGGGCGGCGACCAGGCCTGCATCCACCCGGGCCGGATCGACCACCGGCACCCGGGTGTGGACGCGCAGGACCCGGACATGGTCCATCTCCCGCAGCGCCGCCGCGATCCGCTCCAGGCGCCGGGGCGCCAGCAGGAAGGGATCGCCTCCGGTGATCACCACCTCCCAGATCGCCGGGCGCGCCGCGATGTAGGCGAGCGCCGCGTCGAGCCCCGCCTCGTCGAGGGAGCCCAGCCCCTCGGGGCCCACCACCTCGCGGCGGAAGCAGAAGCGGCAATAGACCGGGCAGACATGCAGAGGCTTGAGGAGCACCCGGTCCGGATAGCGGTGGACGATGCCCGGCAGCGGCGCATGCGCCCCGTCGCCGATCGGGTCCGCCCGCTCCTCCGGGGCCGTTTCCAGTTCCTCGGCGTCCGGCAGGAACTGGCGGCCGATCCCGTCCTCCGGCGTCTCGATCAGCTCGGCCATGTCGGGCGTGACCGCGACGGCGTAGCGCGCCGCCACCCGCTCCAGCGCCGGGAGGGTCTCCGCCGCCACCAGCCCGGCCGCCGCAAGGCCCGCAGGATCGCGCAGGGTCCGCCGGCTCACCGCGATCCCCCCGCGACGGGGGTCCAGATCACCTCCTCGATCCGGCGGGCCCCCGTCGCCAGCATCACGAGGCGGTCGAAGCCCAGCGCGATGCCGCTCGCCTCCGGCATCTGGGCGAGCGCGGCCAGGAAATCCTCGTCGAGGGGATAGCGCTCGCCGTAGACGCGCTCCTTCTCGTCCATCTCGGCGAGGAAGCGGCGGCGCTGCTCGTCCGCGTCGGTGAGTTCGCCGAAGCCGTTGGCGAGCTCGACCCCGCAGGCATAGAGCTCGAACCGCTCCGCCACCCGCGGATCGTCCGGGCTCGGCCGCGCCAGCGCCGCCTCGGGCACCGGATACTCGCACAGGATCGTCGCCCGCCCCTGCCCGAGTTCCGGCTCGACCCGCTCCACGAGGACGCGGCTGAACAGGTCCGCCCAGGTGTCGTCGGGGGCGGTGCGGAGGCCGGCCGCCGTCACCGCGGCGTGGAGCGCCTCCCGGTCCGTGGCCCCGTCCGCCGCCACGGTGGCGAGGAGATCGATGCCGGCGAAGCGCGCGAAGGCCTCCGCCACGCCGAGCCGCTCGGGCTCGGCGAAGGGATCCGCCTCGCGGTCGCGGAAGCGGAACCGGTTCGTGCCGGCGGTCTCGGCGGCGAGCGCGAGGAGCGCCGCGCAATCGCCCATCAGCGCGCCGTAGGGCTCGCCGGCCCGGTACCACTCCACCATCGTGAATTCCGGATGGTGCAGCGGCCCGCGCTCCCGGTTGCGGTAGACGGGCGCGAGACTGACGATCCGCCGCTCGCCGGCGGCCAGGAGCTTCTTGCAGGCGAATTCCGGCGAGGTGTGGAGGTAGAGCGGCATGCCCCGCCCGTCCGGCCCGATCGCCCGGGTGGCGAAGGCGGCGAGATGCGCCTCGTTGCCGGGGGAGACCTGGAGGGCGGCGGTCTCGACCTCGACGAAGCCGCGATCGGTAAACCACGCGCGCAGGGCCGCCTTGATGCGGTTGCGGGCGAGCAGGCGGGGACGGCGGTCGGCGTGGACGTGGGGCGTCCACCAGGGCGAGGCGGTGGTCATGGTCGAACCGGTCGCGACTGGCGGTCGCGCGTCAGATGCGATAGGGCGGGCGCTCGGGCACCCCGAGCCGGCAGCGGCTTGCGGGACGCCGACCGATTCTGTCAACGCTCGCTCTTAGGACCCGCCCCGTGAAGGTGATCGCCAGCTCGCTTCGCAAAGGCAACGTCGTCGAGAAGGACGGCCGCCTCTATGTGATCCTCTCCGCCGAGAACATCCACCCCGGCAAGGGCACCCCGGTGACCCAGCTCGACATGCGCCGCATCACCGACGGCGTGAAGGTGTCGGAGCGCTACCGCACCACCGAGCAGGTCGAGCGTGCCTTCGTGGAGGACCGGGAGCACACCTTCCTGTACGCGGACGGCGAGGGCTTCCACTTCATGAACCCCGAATCCTACGAGCAGGTCGCGGTGCCGGAGGACGTGATCGGCGACCAAGCCGCCTACCTGCAGGAAGGCATGGCGGTGATGCTCTCGCTGCACAACGGCACGCCGCTCGCCATCGAGCTGCCGCAGCGCGTGACCCTCGAGATCACCGATACCGAGCCGGTGACCAAGGGCCAGACCGCGTCGTCCTCCTACAAGCCCGCCACGCTCTCGAACGGCGTGCGCACCCTGGTGCCGCCCCACATCACCACGGGCACCCGCGTCGTCATCATGACGGCGGACGGCTCCTACGTGGAGCGCGCCAAGGACTGAGCGCCACCGCTCACTCGGACGCCTGCATGAAGCAGGCCTGGGAGAGCGTGACGGCCCGGGCGCGCTCTTCGCCGGAGAGCGTGCCCCGGCCGGCGGCCTGCCACAGCCCCTCCCCGCGCAGGCGCTCCAGCAGGCACTCCGCCGCCGCGCGGCAGCGCTCCGGCGCGCCGCCCGCCACCGCGCAGGTCTGCGCGTAATCCTGCCGGAAGCTCGCCTCCCCGGCCCGCGGATGCGGCCCGGTCACCGCCACCACCCCGGAGAACAGCCCGAGCAGCACCGGCTGGTGGACGAGATAGACCGCGAGGCTGTGCCGCCCGGCCCCCGCCAGGATCCGGCCGCCGCGGGACGCGGGCCGCCACGATCCGAGCCGGGACCGTGCCAGGCGCGGCAGCCCGAGGCGGCCGGCGCAGATTCCGGCGAGCACGCAGCCGAACCAGGGGAAGAGCGGCACGTAGTCGTTCGTGACCGGAACCGTCCGGCCGAGCCCGAGCGCCAGCAGGGCCGGTGCGTCGAGGAAATCCGGCGCCGCATCGCGCCACGCCAGGACGGTGGGTGCCGCGAGCACCGCGAGGGCCGCCATCGCCACGAGCGCGACCGGCATCCGCAAGGCCGGCAGGGCGAGGAGGCTCGACACGGCGATGCAGTGCAGGATGCCGAAGAAGATCCAGCTCTCCGGGAAGGCGACCCGCGTGGCGAGCGAGATCGCCGCGGCGGCGAGCCCGATGCGGGCGAGCCGTGTGAGGTACGGCCGCGGCCGGAAGGCCCCACCCTGCGCCAGCACGAGGCTCACCCCGACGAGGGCGAGGAAGCTGCCGGCGATGCCGTGCGCCGCCGCCCGGCCGAGGGGCGTGAGCGCCGCATTCTCCGGCGTCAGTCGCAGAAAGCCGAGATCCCAGGTGCCATGGTAGAGCGCCATGGCGGCGAGGGCTGCGCCGCGCGCCGCATCGATCACCGCGAGCCGGCCGGCGGGGGACGGCGCGGCGAGGCGGCGCGGCAGGGCCGCCACGGCGGAGAACGCCGCGAAAGCGGCTCCGCTCAGGCCGCGGCCCCCGAACAGGTTTCGGACATGCGTCCGGTGATGTTCCGACAAGGCCCTGCGAGACCGGGAAGAGGACGAGCGGGCGACACCGTGGCGCGCCGGCGCGAGGCTGCTTAGACGAGGCACGGGATCCGGTCGAGCCCTGCGACACAATCGCGCAACGGCGTCAATTCCCGGCCTCCGCGCTTGCACCGGCTGCGCAGCGTGGTGGCGGCCTGCACCGCCCGGATGCAGAAGCCGCCGAGAAACGTCCCTGTTCGGGCGGGAAAGCCGCCTTCGCCCCTTGGATTAGGCGATGATTCGGGCTTTCCCCGAGTCATGACTTTGTTAAGCTCCCCTGTGAATCGCCCGTCGCGATTCGGTGTGGGTTGCTTACGATGTCGGACGAATTCGGTTCAGGCCCGCTCGGCCCTCGGCCGGGGAGCACGTTCGAGGCCAGCGCGAAACGCGCCGGCACGGACGTCGAGACGGATGCGCCGCTCGACCTCGTGGAGATCAGCGGCCGCATCAAGTGGTTCGACGTCGCGAAGGGATTCGGCTTCATCGTACCCGACAACGGTGCACCGGATGTTCTGCTGCACGTGACCTGCCTGCGGCGGGACGGCCACCAGAGCGCCAGCGAAGGCGCCCGCATCGTCGTGGAGGCGGTCCAGCGCGCCCGCGGCTGGCAGGCCTTCCGGGTGATCTCCCTCGATCAGTCGACCGCGACGCATCCGGCCGAACTGCCGATGCCGCGCACCCACGTCACCGTGGTGCCGACGAGCGGCCTGGAAACGGCGGTGGTGAAGTGGTTCAACCGCCTGCGCGGTTTCGGCTTCCTGAGCCGCGGCGACGGGACGCCGGACATCTTCGTGCACATGGAGACCCTGCGGCGCTACGGCATCGCCGAGCTGAAGCCCGGCGAGACGGTGATGGTGCGCTACGGTGACGGTTCCAAGGGCCTGATGGCCGCCGAGGTCCGCCTCGCGGATGGCACCCTGCCCGCCTCGCACTAAGTTTCACGTCATGTCGATCCGATTCGCACGGCCCAGCGCCGCGACGGCGCTCGCCGTCCTCGCCGTCCTGCTCGCGCTCGTCGCCTCGCCCCTGCGGGCGGAGGGTCCGACCGAGCCGCTCTCCATCGTCTCGCGCGGCGGGCGCCACGCCTTCCAGGTGGAGGTGATGCGCGACGATGCCGGCCGCGCCCAGGGCCTGATGTTCCGCCGCAGCATGGCCCCCGATCACGGCATGCTGTTCGACTTCGCTCAGGTGGCGCCCGTCACCATGTGGATGAAGAACACCTACCTGCCCCTCGACATGCTGTTCATCCGGGCGGACGGCACCGTCACGCGCATCGCCGCCGATACGGAACCGCTCTCGACGCGCACGATCCCGTCGGGCGGCCCGGTCCTCGCCGTGCTCGAACTCAACGCCGGCACGGCGGCGAAGCTCGGCATCCGGACGGGCGACAAGATCGAGCACCCGCTGTTCAAGGGGCGGTGAGCGCGTCAGGCTTCTCCGAGCCTGTTGACGGCTCCCGGCGGTCACCTTCAACAAACCATCCATCCGTCCCACTCGCGACCTCAGCCCGAGAGCGGGAGTGGGAGGATGCAGACCCGTCAAACAGGCTCTCATACGGTTTCCGGATGATCGCTTCGCGATGCGGAAACCGGCCTCGCTCAGGCGCCGCGCGGGCTCGTGATACGGTTTCCGAAAGTGATCTCCCGGAAACCGTATCAGGGAGCCGAAGGGGCCACGCCTCCCCCCGGAGCCGATCTCACCCCGCCCGCAGCAATGTCCCCAGGCTCCGCAGATAGGCCTCGGGCAGCCCCGCCTCCTGCGCGGCCGCGATGACACCCTGGAGATAGCCGGGCCGCGGCACGCCGCCCTGGCCGCGGCCGAGATAGACGAGCGCGCGCCGCACACCCCCCTCCGTCGTCACCGGCTGCTGCGCCTTGATGTAGAGGCCGCTCGCCACGCCCTCGTAGCGGTCCAGGGCCGGAACGTCGGAGAGGGCGAGGTCCCAGACGAGGCCCCAGACCGTGGCGCCGGGATCGCGCACCACCGAGGCGTAGCCCTCGCGCATGATCACGAAGCGGTGGCGGTTGAGGCGGCCGATGCCCCGCACCGTGGAGGCGGGGCAGCGCCGGGCCATGGCGGCCCGGTCCATGTTGGAGCCGTACGCGAAGTAGAGCGGCACGGCCGATCCGCTCTCAGGCGAATTCGAGGATCACGGCGTCGACAGCGAGGCTGTCGCCCTCCTTGGCCTGGATGGTCTGCACCGTGCCGTCGCGCTCGGCGCGCAGCACGTTCTCCATCTTCATCGCCTCGACGATCGCCAGCGGCTCGCCCGCCTTCACCTCCTGGCCCGGCGTCACCATGATGCTCTTCACCAGACCGGGCATCGGGCAGAGCAGCTGCTTGCCGGAGCCGCCGACCTCCTTGACCGGCATCAAGGCCGCGAGCTCCGCCTCGCGCCGGGTGTAGACCCGCGCCTCGGCGGCCGCGCCCGCGTGCTGCAGGAAGACGCCGTTCAGCAGGCCCCGCACCTGGACCGCCGCCCGGGCACCGCCGATCGACCCGGTCCAGACCGGCTCGCCGGGCCGCCACGCGCTCTCCACCACCCAGGTGGGGCCGTCCGCGAACGCCACCGCCACCTGATCGCCGTCGAGCGTCTCGACCGTCGCCTCGAAGCGCTGCTCGCCCAGCCACACCACCCGATCCCGCTCGAAGCGCAGGTGCCTCGGATCGCGCATCTGGCCCGAGATGCCGCGCTTGCGCTCGTTGAGCCGGTGGTCGATGGCCGCCGCCACCGCGGCCATCCGCAGCGCCACGTCCCCCGCCGGCACCGGCGCCGCGAAGCCGCCCGGGAATTCCTCGGCGATGAAGCCGGTCGACAGCCGCCCCTCCTGCCAGCGCGGATGCTGCATCAGCGCGGCCAGGAACGGGATGTTGTGGCGGATGCCCTCGATGGCGAAGGCGTCGAGGGCCTCGGCCTGCGCGCTGATCGCCTCCGCGCGGGTCGGCGCCCAGGAGACCAGCTTGGCGATCATCGGATCGTAGTGGATCGCGATCTCGCTGCCCTCCTCGACGCCGGTGTCGTTGCGGATCGTGGCGGTGCCCTGCGCGCCCTCCGCCGGGGGCCGGTAGGTGGTCAGCCGCCCGATCGAGGGCAGGAAGTTGCGGGTCGGATCCTCCGCGTAGACGCGGCTCTCCACGGCCCAGCCGTCGAGCTTCACCGCGTCCTGCGTGAGGGGCAGCCGCTCGCCCGCCGCCACCCGGATCATCAGCTCGACGAGGTCGAGGCCGGTGATCATCTCGGTCACCGGATGCTCCACCTGGAGCCGGGTGTTCATCTCCAGGAAGTAGAAGGACTTGTCCTGGCCGGCGACGAACTCGACGGTGCCGGCGGAATCGTAGTTCACCGCCTTGGCAAGAGCCACCGCCTGCTCGCCCATCAGGCGACGGGTCGCTTCGTCGAGGAGCGGCGAGGGCGCCTCCTCGATGACCTTCTGGTTGCGGCGCTGGATCGAGCACTCGCGCTCGCCCAGGTAGATCACGTTGCCGTGCTTGTCGCCGATGACCTGGATCTCGATGTGGCGCGGGTCGGTGATGAACTTCTCGATGAAGACCCGGTCGTCGCCGAAGGAGGAGGCCGCCTCGGAGCGGGCGCGGGCGAAGCCCTCCGCCACCTCGCCGGCCGAGTGGGCGATGCGCATGCCCTTGCCGCCGCCGCCGGCGGAGGCCTTGATCATCACCGGGTAGCCGATCTCGTCGGCGATGGTCACGGCGTGCTCGGGGCTCTCGATCACGCCGAGGAAGCCCGGCACGGTGGAGACCTTGGCGGCGGCAGCGGCCTTCTTGGATTCGATCTTGTCGCCCATGGCGGCGATGGCGCCGGGATTGGGGCCGATGAAGACGAGCCCGGCCTCGGCGAGGGCCTTGGGGAAGGCCTCGCGCTCGGAGAGGAAGCCGTAGCCCGGATGCACGGCCTGGGCGCCGGTGCGCTTGCAGGCCTCGATGATCTTCTCGATCAGGAGGTAGGACTGCGCGGCCGGGGCGGGTCCGATATGGACCGCCTCGTCGGCCATGGCCACGTGGACCGCGTCCCGGTCGGCATCGGAATAGACGGCGACCGTCTTGATCCCCATCCGCCGCGCCGTCTTGATGATGCGGCAGGCGATCTCGCCCCGGTTTGCGATCAGGATCTTGTCGAACATCGAAGCGCGCACTCGAGCCGTGGGAAGGATCAGGCCGGGCCGGAAACGCCCAAGCTCATCTCCGTTAATGCATCGGCGCGCGCTGCGAAAGCAGCGAAAAGGCAAGTGGGGCGCAGCAGACCGACCCCGATTGGTCCAAGATCGGCCGACCCGGCCGGTCGAGGGCGGCTCAGGCCGCGAGGGCGACCGGGAAGTCCGCCTCGTCGACGCCGGCGCGCAGGTGGTTGATGCTGAGCGCGAAAGCCACGAGGTCCGCGTCGGTCGCCTGCGCCTCGCGCACCACCTCGACGGCGATCCGGGCGCCCGTCGCGGTCGGCCCGCTGCCGCAGGACAGGCTGCCGACGAGCCAGCGGGCGATGTCGGCGTCGATCCGGCCGGTCGGGCGCTCGCCCCAGACCGCGAAATCCACGACGGAGGCGATGAGGTAATCGGCGAAGTCGGGATCCGCCGGCACCGCCCGGTCGAGGCCGATCAGCATGTCGGCCTCCTCGCGGCTGGCGAACCCGTCGGGCAGCACCTCCCGCGCCAGCTCGCGCACGTCGGCATGCGAGACCCGGCCCTTGGCGACCATACGGTTACAGAATTCCTGCAGAGAAGACTTGATCATCTGTCGTGCCTCCCCGGCCTTTTTGATGCCGGTGCTTGTCCCCGTGTGAGAAGGACTATGCGCGACGACGATCACCCCAGCGGTTAACGTCGAAATCTGAATCCGCGTTCAGGTTAAGCCGAAGCAAGGAGGCAGCGTTGCGAAACGGTTGCGACGATCAGCGCACGATGACTTTCGCGTCGACGCCGACGCGGTTGTAGAGGTCGACGACGTCGATGTTGCGCATGCGGATGCAGCCCGAGGAGGCCGCCTGTCCGATCCGCTCCGGCTCGTTGGTGCCGTGGATGCGGTAGAGCGTGTCGTGGTCGCCATCCGCGAGGTAGAGGGCGCGGGCGCCGAGGGGGTTGGCCGGCCCGCCCTTCATCGGGTGGACGTGCGGCCAGCGCTTCACCATCTCGGCCGGCGGGTTCCAGTCCGGCCAGGCCGCCTTGCGGAACACGCGGGCGGTGCCGCTCCAGCCATAGGCCTCGTCGCCCACCGTCACGCCGTAGCGCACGGCCTTGCGGTCGGGCAGCACGTAGTAGAGCTGCCGCTCCTTCGTCTCGACCACGATGGTGCCGGGCGGCTGCCCGGTCGGATCGTCGGTCAGGTAGCGGGCGAAGCGCGGGTCGGTCTCGCCGTCCGGGATCATCGCCATCCAGGCCGCGTCCTGCGCGGACAGGCTCGGATCGGGAATGCTCTTGTAGCTGCAGCCGGACACGGCCAGGGCGGCAGCGAGAAGGAGGGCGTGACGGCGCATCGAATCGGGATCCGGCTCGCGGTCAGCCTCGGTGCGTCATGGTTGACCGGCCGTTAAGCTTACAGCGCGGGCGCCGCACTGCGAAGCCGCCGCGGGCCATGGTGCGGGCCGCCTGCTCACGAATGCACGCATGTGTTGCGTCCCGGTCAGCCTCCTGCCACGGTGTATGCCACAGCCACGGGAGGGGGCCTTCGGGCCAATGATGGCATGACGACGCTGTATCTCTGCCACCCGGCATCCCTCGACCACGCCACGCCCCACGGCCATCCGGAACGCCCCGACCGCATCCGCGCCATCGAGCACGCACTGGAGGACGAGCGCTTCTCGGCCCTGGTGCGCGAGCAGGCCCCGCGGGCGGATCTCGACGTCGCGGCGCTCGCCCATCCGCGCGCCTACGTGGAGGCCATCGCCGAGGCGGCCCCGCGCGAGGGGCTGGTGGCGATCGATTCCGACACGGTGATGTCGCCCGGGACGCTGGAGGCGGTGCTGCGCTCCCTCGGCGCCGCCGTGCAGGCGGTGGACGAGGTGATGGAGGGCAAGGTCGCCAACGCCTTCGCGGCCATGCGCCCGCCCGGCCACCATGCCGAGCGCACCCAGGCGATGGGCTTCTGCTTCTTCAACCAGGCGGCGGTGGCCGCGCGCCACGCGCAGAAGCGGCACGGGGCGGAGCGCGTCGCCCTGGTCGATTGGGACGTCCACCACGGCAACGGCTCGCAGGACATCTTCTGGAGCGACGCCTCGGTGCTGTACTGCTCCACCCACCAGATGCCGCTCTATCCCGGCACCGGCGCCACCTCCGAACGGGGCGACCACGACACCATCGTGAACGTGCCCCTGCGCCCGGGCGACGACGGCGAGCGCTTCCGCGAGGCCTTCGAGCACGGGATCCTGCCGCGGGTCGAGGCCTTCCGCCCGGACCTGATCGTGATCTCGGCGGGTTTCGACGCCCATTGGCGCGACCCGCTCGCGAACCTGCGCCTGACGGAGGCGGATTTCGCCTGGGCGACCCGGAGCCTGATGGAGATCGCCGACCGGCACGCGAAGGGGCGGATCGTGTCGGTGCTGGAGGGCGGCTACGACCTCGACGGCTTGTCGAAATCGGTGGCCGCCCATGTCGAGGCGCTGATGGGGCGCTGACCGCCCCGGCTCAGACCGCGAGGCCGAGCAGCACGATCGGGATCGCCGCCCCGGCGAGCACCGTCTGCGCCGCGGTGATGCCCGCCATCAGGGGCGCGTCCCCGCCGAGCTGGCGCGCCAGGATGTAGGAGGAGGAGGCGGTCGGCAGCGCCTGGAACAGCAGCGCGGTGGTGGCTGCCGCGCCCTGGAGGCCGAGCGCCCGGCAGGCGAGCAGCGTCGCCAGCGGCATCAGCACGAACTTGGCGCCCGAAGCGACGAGGACCGGCCGCAGCCACCTGCGCGCGGCGGACAGGTCGAGGGCCGCGCCGACGCAGAGCAGGCCCAGCGGCAGCGAGGCTTGGCCGAGGGTCCGCAGCAGCGTGTCGAGACCCGGCGGCAGGCCGAGGCCCGCGGCCTGGAGGCCGATGCCGATCACGCAGGCGACCACCAGGGGATTGAGTGCGAGCTGACGCGCGATGCCTCGGGGCGCGAGCCGCCCGCCCGCCCCGAAGCGGGCGAAGACCAGCACGCAGAGCACGTTGACGGTGGGCACGATCGCCGCGTTGGCGACCGCCGCGAGCGCGACGCCCTGCGTCCCGAACAAGCCGGCCGCCGCCGAGACGCCGACGTAGTTGTTGAAGCGCACCCCGCCCTGGAAGACCGAGGTGAAGGCCGCGCCGGAGCCGCCGAGGACCGGCCGGAGCGCCACCAGCACTCCGGCGACCGCGAGCGTCGGGGCCACCAGCACCAGGGCGAGCCCCGCCACCGGCACGCCGTCGAGCCGGGCCGTCGCGAGCCCGTGCACGAACAGCGCCGGCAGCAGCACGTAGTAGCCGAGCCGCTCCGCCTGCGGCCAGAAGCTCTCGGCGAGGAAGCCCGACCGGCGCAGGGCCGAGCCGAGGCCGATCAGCAGGGCGATGGGAACGAGGGCGAGGAGGACGGTCGCGATCATGCGGCGACCATAGGGGCGGGATCGCTTGAGGAAAAACGCGAATAACTCGACCGATCCTCAAGCCGGGCTCATCGATGAGCCAGGCTCGCGGATCCGGCGGCGGCCTCCCGCACCGCCTCGGCGAGCGCTGCCGCGAGGCGCTGGGCCGGGCGGTCCTCCCGCTCCAGCAGCACGACGGCCCGGCGGCTCTGCGGATCGCCGAAGGGCAGGCAGGTGAGCGGCGGCAGGGCCCGGCGTCCGGCCTCGGACAGGGGCAGCACGGCGGCGCCGAGCCCCTTCGTCACCATCCGCAGGATGGCCTCCTTGCTGTCGAGCTCGATGTCGCCGTCGACCCGCAGCCGCTGGCGCCGCAATTCCTGCGCGATGGTGCGACCGGCCCAGGCGCGCCGGTCGAAGCGGATGAAGGGCAGCTCCTCCAGGATCCGGCGGGCGCCCCGCGCCTCCAGCCCCGGCGGCGCGAGGATCCAGAAGCCCTCCTCGTAGAGCGGCGTGGTGACGAGCCCGGCCGGATGCGGGCGGACGGGTCCGGTGGTGACGGCCGCATCGAGCTCGCCCGTATCGACCCGCACGGCGAGTTCCGCCGACATGCCCGACACGACCTGCACCCGCAGGCGCGGATGCGTGGCGCGCAGCCGCGCGAGGGCATCCGGCACCGGGCCCGCGAGGGCGGTCTGGATCGCGCCGACGCGCAGCCGCCCGGCGAGCGCCCCGCCCGCCTCCAGCTCCGCCGCGAGGCCGTCGTAGAGAGCGAGGATCTCCTCGGCCCGGGCGACCGCGACGTGGCCCGCCTCGGTGAGCACGGGCCGGCGCCGCGACCGGTCGAACAGCACCGCCCGGAACTCCTGCTCCAGCCCCCGCACGTGCAGGCTCACCGCCGATTGCGTGAGGCCCACCGTCTCGGCGGCGCGGGCGAAGGATCCCTGCCGGGCGATGGCGACGAGACTGCGCAGGGCACGCAGGGACATGGCGGGCAGGGCGCCGGAACGCCCCCTCTAAGCCTCCAGCGGCTCGTCCCCGAGCAGCTCGATGCCGAAGCCCGAGAGGCCGACATAGGAGCGCGAGGCCGTGGCGAGGTTGCGGATCGAGACCACCCCGAGATCGCGCAGGATCTGCGCGCCGAGGCCGACCTCGCGCCACTGGCGCACCCGGGCAGCCTCGGCGCCGTCGTCCTGCTCCTCGCGGAAGCTGGTGAGCGGCACGCCCGCGGTGCCGTCGCGCAGGTAGACGAGGACGCCGCGCCCCTCCTCGGCGAAACGGCGCATGACGCAGGCGATGGAGCGCCCGCCCTCGATCACGTCGGCGACGACGTTCGAGCGGTGCAGGCGCACCAGCATGTCGCGCCCGTCGCCGATCCGGCCGTGCACGAAGGCGAATTGCTGCATCGGCTCGAAGGGCGTGGTGTAGGCGTAACCGGTGAGGCTGCCCCACTCCGTCTTCACCGGGAAGCTGCCGATCCGCTCCACGAGCTTCTCGCGGGCCTGCCGGTAGGCGATGAGATCCGCCACCGAGATCTGCCGCAGGCCGTGCTTCTCGGCGAAGGCCGTGATCTGCGGCCCCTTCATCACGGTGCCGTCGTCGTTGGCGAGTTCGCAGATCACGCCCACCGGCGGCAGCTTCGCCAGCCGGCAGAGATCGACCGCCGCCTCCGTGTGGCCCGAGCGCATGAGCACGCCGCCGTCCCGGGCGATGAGCGGGAAGACGTGGCCCGGCCGCACGAAATCCGCCGCGCCCATGTTGCCGTTGGCGAGCGCCCGCACGGTGTTGCAGCGCTGCTCGGCCGAGATGCCGGTGGTGAGCCCGTGCTTGACGTCCACCGTCACCGTGAAAGCGGTGCCGAGCGGCGCGTCGTTCGAGGCCACCATCGGCTCGAGGCGCAGGCGCTTGGCCTCCGCCCCCGTGATCGGCGCGCAGACGATCCCGCAGGTGTTGCGGATGATGAAGGCCATCTTCTCCGGCGTGCAGAGCGAGGCCGCGATGACGAGATCGCCCTCGTTCTCGCGGTCGTCGTCGTCGGTGACGATGACGAGTTCGCCGCGGGCGAAGGCCTCGATGGTCTCGAGGACGGAAGCGTGGGGCACGGGCATCTCCTGCCGTGGGGCGCTCAGGCCCAGGAAGTCGTTCGGCGTCACGGCACCGCCGGTCTCGCGGGCGACGAGGGAGGCGGTCTCGCGCGACAGCCACGCACCGGGATTGTTGCACAGGCCCGTCACCGCCGCGGGGGAGAGCCCGCAGCGCCGCGCGAAGTCGATGCGGGACACGCCCTGCTGCCGAAGCCAGTCGCCGAGTTTCACGCCGGCCTTATAGCCGGCCATTGATTTCAGCGAAACTGAAATCGTGCCGATTTCACTCCGGCTGAAAGGGCCGGGGCTCGCCCACCTGCCCGCGGTGGCGCAGGTAATGGTCGGCGAGCACGCAGGCCATCATCGCCTCGCCCACCGGCACAGCGCGGATGCCGACGCAGGGGTCGTGGCGGCCCTTGGTGACGACGTCGGCGGGCCGGTTGTCGCGGGTCACGCTGGCCCGGGGCGTCAGGATCGAGGAGGTGGGCTTCACGGCGAAGCGGCAGACGATGGCCTGCCCCGTCGAGATGCCGCCGAGGATGCCGCCCGCGTGGTTGGCGAGGAAGCTCGGCGCGCCGCCATTGCCGGGGCGCATCTCGTCGGCGTTCTCCTCACCCCGCAGGGCCGCCGCCGCAAATCCGTCGCCGATCTCGACCCCCTTGACCGCGTTGATCGACATCATCGCGGCGGCGAGGTCCGAATCGAGCTTGCCGTAGACCGGGGCGCCGAGGCCCGGCGGCACGCCCTCGGCCACCACCTCGATCACGGCACCGATGGAGGAGCCGTCCTTGCGGATCCCGTCGAGGATCTCGGCCCATTGCGCGGCCGCCACCGCGTCCGGGCAGAAGAAGGGGTTGCTGCCGACCTCGTTCCAGTCGAAGCGGGCGCGGTCGATGGCGTGGGGGCCGAGCTGGACCAGGGCGCCCCGGATGGTGACGCCCGGCAGCACCTTGCGGGCGATGGCCCCCGCCGCGACCCGCGCGGCGGTCTCGCGGGCCGAGGAGCGCCCGCCCCCGCGATAGTCGCGGATGCCGTACTTCGCCTCGTAGGCGTAGTCGGCATGGCCGGGCCGGTAGGTGTCGCGGATCTCGGAATAGTCCTTCGAGCGCTGGTCGACGTTCTCGATCATCAGCGCGATCGGGGTGCCGGTGGTGAGCTGGCGCCCGCCGGTGCGGTCGTCCGCGAAGACGCCCGAGAGGATGCGCACCGCATCGGGCTCCCGGCGCTGGGTGGTGAAGCGCGACTGGCCCGGCCGGCGCCGGTCGAGCTCCGCCTGGATCTCGGCGGCCTCCAGCGGGATGAGCGGCGGGCAGCCATCCACCACGCAGCCGAGGGCCGGCCCGTGGCTCTCGCCGAAGGTCGTGACGCGGAAGAGGTGGCCGAAGCTGTTGTGCGACATGATGGAAGCGGTCTAGCGCGGGATGCGGGCCGGGACAAACCCTCCGCGCGGGCAGCCGTCATCTCCCGCCGCGTCTCAGTTCAAGCCGCCCCGCGCCCGGAGCGCCCGGTAGGCGTCGAGGCCGGTCGCGAGGTCCCGGCGCAGCCGCGTTTCGTCATCGAGGCCGGTGATCGGCGTGGTGATGCCGAGGATGTGCGCCGCCTCGTAGCCCCGCGGCAGGTCTCCCTCGCTCCCGAGCCCGATCGCCGTCTCGGGCAGCCGCGCGGCGAAGTCCGGGAGCCGGGCCCGCAGACGCTCGCCATCGGCGCGCAGGGCCGCCTCGGCCCGCGGCCCATGCGCCCGCATCGCCGCGACGGTGCCCTGCGCCAGGGAGAGATGCACCGCCTCGCGATCGGCCGGGAACAGGTAGACGAGGTAGAAGCCCTCCGTCGCGCTCGTGGTCACGGCCGGGTCGAACACCGCGATCCAGGGCACCGCCGCCCAGTGCAGGCCGCGCCCGGGGCTTCCCTTGACGAGGAGGCCGGGGGCGTCGGCGGGCAGGGCCGCCCGCACCTCGTCGGGCGCGCCGCGGCGGATCACGTGGGCGAGCGGATGGCGGGGCAGCGGATCGAGCCGCGCGAGCGGGTATTCGCGGATGATCCGGCGGAGCGCGTGGCCGAGGCTCACGGGCGCGCCAGCACGCCCCCGGTCACCGGCTCCCGCACGCCGGTCGTCGAGGGGACGGTGAGCGGCAGGCCCTTCAGCGAGCGCACGGCGAGGTAGGCGAAGGCCTGCGCCTCTAGGAAGGCCGAGGACCAGCCGACCTCGTCGGCCCGCATCACCTCGGTGCGCAGGTGGTGCCGCAGCAGCCGCAGCATCTCGTCGTTCTTCGCCCCGCCCCCGGCCACGATCCAGCGCGGCGGGAGCGCGTCCGCGAAGTCGAGGGCGCGGGCGATGGCGCGCACCGTGAAGGCGGTGAGGGTCGCGGCCCCGTCCTCGGTCGGGAGCTGGCCGACGACGCGGTGCGAGAAGGCGTTCCGGTCGAGGGATTTGGGCGGGCGGCGGGTGAAGAAGGGGTGGACGAGGAGCCAGGCCAGCAGCGCCTCGTCGGGCCGTCCCGCGGCGGCCAGGCGCCCGCCCGCATCGAAACCCTGCCCGGTGCGCTCCTTCACCCAATCGTCCACCAGGGCGTTGCCGGGCCCGGTGTCGAAGGCGACGAGATCGTCGCTCCCGGCGATCAGCGTGACGTTGGCGACGCCGCCGATGTTGAGGACGGCGAGATCCCCCGTGAAGCCCGAGGCGCGGGCGAGCGCGCGGTGGAAGACCGGCACCAGCGGCGCCCCCTGCCCGCCCGCCGCCACGTCGGCCTGCCGGAGATCCGAGACCACCGGGATGCCGAGACGGCGGGAAAGGGCCGCGCCGTCGCCGATCTGCACCGTGAGCCCCTCGGCGGGCCGGTGGATCACGGTCTGGCCGTGGAAGCCGACGAGGTCGATCTCGCCGGGCGACAGGCGGTTCTCGGCGAGGAAGGCCTCGACCGCCTCCGCGTGGCGGCGCGTCACGAGGTCCTCCGCCGCGCGCAGGCAGCCCGGCCGCTCGGTGCGCCGCGTGATCGCCACCGCGTCGTCGAGCGCCCGCCGCAGCAGCGCCCGGTCCTCCTCCGCATAGTCGCGGCAGAGGGTGGGCCCGAGGGGCTCGATCCGGCCGTTATGGCCGCGCGTCACCCGCAGCCCCTCGCCATCGGTCTCGATCAGCGCGACGTCGATGCCGTCGAGGGAGGTGCCGCTCATCAGGCCGATCGCCCGCATCATCGTCCGCCCCCGTGCGTTTCCGCCCGCGCGCTGCTATGAGCGCCGCCCATCGACCCTCGCCGAGCGGGTCTGCGGTGGCGCGCCACCTCGAATCCGCTTAGCGCCTTGAAGTGTCGCAGGTTTTCGACTCAAAACCGGTGACCACCTTCGCGAAACCTGCTTAGCATGGCGGTCAGGGCTTGTCCCGCCGCCTCACGAGACAGACCGCCCATGGCCGCGCCCTCCGACTTCGTGCCCCGCTCCGACTTCCTGAAGGTCCTGATCGAGCGCGGCTACGTCCACCAATGCTCCGACTTCGCGGGCGTGGACGCCGCCGCCGCCGAGGGGCGGCTCACGGCCTATGTGGGCTACGATTGCACGGCGCCCTCGCTGCATATCGGGCACCTGCTCTCGATCATGATGCTGCACTGGCTGCAGGCGACGGGCGGCAAGCCGGTGGCGCTGATGGGCGGCGGCACCACGCGGGTCGGCGACCCGTCCGGCCGCGACGAGAGCCGCAAGATCCTGACCCTCGACCAGATCGACGCCAACAAGGCGGAGATCGGCAAGACCTTCGCGCGCTTCCTCGCCTTCGGCGACGCGCCCGGCGGCGCCCTGATGGCCGACAACGCCGAGTGGCTGACGACGCTCAACTACATCGAGATGCTGCGCGACATCGGCCGCCACTTCTCGGTGAACCGGATGCTGTCGATGGACAGCGTGCGCCTGCGGCTGGAGCGCGACCAGGAGCTGTCGTTCCTGGAATTCAACTACATGATCCTGCAGGCCTACGACTTCGTGGAGCTGAACCGCCGCTACGGCGTGACGCTGCAGATGGGCGGCTCCGACCAGTGGGGCAACATCGTCACGGGCATCGATCTCGGGCGGCGCCTCGGCACGCCGCAGCTCCACGCGCTCACCTGCCCGCTGATGACCACGGCCTCGGGCGCCAAGATGGGCAAGACCGCCTCCGGCGCGGTCTGGCTCAACCCCGACATGCTCTCCCCCTGGGAGTACTGGCAGTTCTGGCGCAACACCGAGGACGCGGATGTGGGCCGCTTCCTGCGCCTGTTCACGCTGCTGCCGCTCGCCGAGACCGACCGGCTCGCCGCACTCGGCGGGGCCGAGATCAACGAGGCCAAGAAGGTGCTGGCGACGGAGGCCACGGCCCTGCTGCACGGCCGCGAGGCGGCCGAGGCCGCCGCCGAGACCGCGCGCCGGACCTTCGAGGAGGGCGCCGCCCCCGAGACGCTGCCGACGATCGAGGTGCCCCGGTCCGTCCTCGCGGCGGGCCTCGGCGTTCTCGCGGCCTTCGGCCCCGAGCACGCCAAGCTCCTGCCCTCGACCAGCGAGGCGCGCCGGCAGGTGCGCAGCGGCGGCCTCAAGGTGAACGACGCCCCGGTCACGGACGAGCGCGCCGTGCTCGGCGAGGCCGACCTGACGGCGGACGGCGTGATCAAGCTCTCCTTCGGGCGCAAGAAGCACGTGCTGCTGCGCCCCGTCTGAGGCGTCGGTCCCACGGCGCGCCCCGTGATCCCGTCTTCGACCGAAGCCCGGGCAGCGGTGGGCGAGCCGGGGCCGCGACGTGCCTCGAGGTCGATCGCGCGCCAATGATTGGAAGGCAAATCTAGCCTGCGCTATAGATCACGCTCCCGCTCCTCCCGGAGACGCGCGATGAATGGCCGGCGGCCTGCTCCTGCTCGAGGATCGGCTCTGTTGTGCCGTCTCCGCGACGGGGCATGCCTTCACGGCGGCCTACAGGCCTGAGGGAGCTACCACCGGGGCGCGATGGCGCCTCGGGTCCCAGAGGTTTCAATCCGCGCCCCTGTGAGGGAGCGACTGCCCTGGTCTAGCCGATTGACGAGAACGGCTCCATGGCCCCTGTCGCGCGAACCGCCACCGCGGCGGGCGGCCACAGCTGCGCCAGGACCGTCCCACGCCCGGAAGACCCTGATCCTGCGGCGGTATCACCGGCGCGAGCCCCCGAGGGCGGGGCCGTGCGCTGGCGGTTCGCACGGGCGCTCAGAACAGCAGCGGCCCGTCGAGATCCAGGGTCGGCTTGGCCCCGATATGCTCGACCCGCCGACGCCCCTCCGCCCCCAGCCGGTAGAAGCGCAGGCTGTCGCGCTGCGGGTCGATCGTGGCGATCAGGCGGGCCCGCAGCTCCGTCCATTGCGCGGGCTCCACCTCGCACTCGAAGACCGAGTTCTGCACCCGCTGGCCGACATCCAGGCAGGCGCGGGCGACCCGGCGCAGGCGTCGGCGCCCCTCCGCCGTCATGGTGTTTACGTCGTAGGCGACGAGCATCAGCATGGCGGACGGCTCACTTCCAGATGAAGGCCGGATAACCGTCGAGGTCGCCTCGCAGGTGCCGGGCGAGCATCTGCGCCTGGGCATGGGCGACGAGGCCGAGCGGCATCGTCTCGGCGAGGAAGGGGTGGCGCAGCTCGTCGCGCTTGCGCTCCTGCCACGCGACCAGCACCCGCTTGCGGGCATCGTCGGTGAGGCGCACGCCGCCGGCCTCCTCCACCACGAAATCCCCCGCCGCGAGCTGGCGGCGGTTGACGAGGCTGAGCGCCAGGCGGTCGGCGAGGACGGGGCGCAGCTCCTCCATGAGATCGAGGGCGAGGCTCGCCCGGCCCGGCCGGTCGGCGTGCAGGAAGCCCACCTGCGGATCGAGGCCGTGCGCCTCGGCGGCCGAGCGGCAATCGTGCCCCAGGAGCGCGTAGAGGAAGGAGAGGAGCGCGTTCATCCGGTCGAGGGGCGGCCGGCGCGAACGGCCCCCGAAGCGGAAGGCCGGATCCTCCACCCGCACCAGGGCCGGGAAAGCGGCGAAGTAGATGGCGGCCGCCTCGCCCTCCAGGCCGCGCAGGGCCTCCACCGAGGGCGCCACCAGGGTGCGGCGCGCGGCGTCGGTGAGCCGCCGCTCCGCGGCCTCCAGCTCCGCGCGGGTGGCGGGCGCGAGCGCCTCCCCGTGGTCGCGCAAGGCCCGGCGCAGCACCGCGCGCTGGTTGGCGGCCTTGGCGGCGACGATGCCGCGCACGATCGGGACCGCCCGGACGGGATCGTCGGCGGCGCGGAACTGCGCCCGCCGCAGGGCCACGTTGCCGGTGCGCCGGCCCTCGACCCGCGCGAGGAAGCGCCCGGCCGGATCGAGATGCGAGACGGTGATGCCGGCCTCCGCGCAGGCCGCGAGCAGGGCGGGCGAGGCACCGGCCCGGCCGAAGCTCACCACGCCGTCGATGACGTGGAGCGGCGCCCGGCCGCGCTCGGCACCGGCGACCTCGACCACGAGGTTGGCGCCGTCCTTGCGCAGCCACGCCTCCTCGCTGGTGACGTAGATGGTGTTGCGCATCCGGCGCATGCGGCGATCCTCACTCGGCGATCCGGTCGGCGAGCCAGCCGGCGATGGCGGGTGGCCGCTCCAGGCGCCCGGGCTGGCAGAGGTCCTGAAGCGAGCAGCGGCGGCAGCCGGGCGTCCGGCGCGGGGGCGGGGTGGTGCCGCCCGCGATCATGGCGCGGGCGCCCGCCGCGACCTCGGCCGTGAGGGCGCGCAGCTCCGCGTCGAAGGCCACGCCCTGGCGCCGCCGGGTCTCGCCGTAGAACAGCGCGCCCTCGGGGACGGGCGTGCCGAACATCTCCTCCAGGCAGATCGCCTGCGCGCAGAGCTGCACCTCGTCCGCCCGGTGGGTCTTCGGCTTGCCGCGCTTGTACTCGACGGGCACCGGCCGCGGCGTCCTGCCCCGGAACTCCACCGCATCGGCCCGCCCGGCGACGCCGAGGGCGAGCGAGCGCAGGGCCAGCCCCCGCGCCACCCGGACACCCGCCCGCCCCTCGGTCCCGCCCGCATCGACCCGCTCGTGCAGGATCCTCCCCTCGGCGGTCGCCACATCCTCCGCCCACAGATCCTCCAGATGGATCAGGGCACATTGCCGGGGACAGAACAGGAAGTGCTGGAGGGCCGAGAGCGGGATCAGGGTGTCTTCGAGGGCGGGATCCGGCGGCGCGGCGCTCATCGCTCCACGACCTCGACCCCCTCCGGCAGCCCCTCACTGTCGATGGTGACCGCGTAATCGGCGAAACTGCGTGGCGCGGACGCGTTGTCGAGCGCCTCCGCGCCGATCTCGTGCTGCGATCCCTTGTGCACGCGCCACGTCTTCACGCGGTCGAACAGCGCGTGAGCCGGCGCATTGCCGAGGGCCGAGTCGTGCCGGAACACGATGAGCTTGCGCGTCGCCATCTCGCCGCGGGCCGCCGAGCGGTCATGGTCGAACATGGCGGTGAGCGCCTCGAACAGGAGATCGAGATCGTCCTCGGAGAACCCCGTGCCCTTGACCGGGTGCGAGGCGAGCGGGGCCGAAACGAAGCCGTGGGCGCGGTAGAGACCATAGGGCACGATGTGCTTGCGGCCCATGGTGCGCTTGTCGCCGCGCTTCTCGTCGTCCTCCCCCTCGCGCCGCTCGTCCTTCTCCTTCTCGGTGGTCACCGCCATGCGGGTGATCGAGACTTCGAGAGGCAGGATCGGCTCGACGGAGCGCGCGAAGGCGATCTGCACCGGGCCGCGCACCTGGCCCGCATTGATCCCGGTCGACAGCACGCCGCCGAAGGCGCGGATGTCGAAGAAGTTGTCGCACATGAACTGGCGCAGGCGCTGCGCCTCCTCGTCGGTCTTCGGCGTCAGCTTCTTGGCCTTCTTGGCGTCCGGATCGTCCGGCCGCAGGCGCAGATAGGCCTCGCGGTGCTTCTCGTTGAGGATCGCGCCCTCGGTCACGTAGATGCGCTGCCCGACCGCATCCGCCTGCGTCAGCTCGACGAAGTTGCGGATCTTGCGCTTGAGGCAGACGTCGCTGACGAGGCCGTGGCCGGTCTCGGGGTCCATGCGCGGCATGTTGCCGGCGTCGGGATCCCCGTTCGGGTTGCCGTTGGTGACGTCGAAGAACAGCACGAACTCGTGGCGCCGGGTCAGCGGCTTCGCTCGGGTGGTCATCAGGCCTCGTCCCCCTTGGTCTCGGTCTCGTCCGCCTTCGTCGGGCGGGTGGCGCGCTCGTGGTAGTAGCCGACGGCGAAGCGGCCCTGGTCCTCGAGCTTCAGCGTCTTCGGAAGGTCGGCGGGAAGCCTCTTCATGATCTCCTGCACCTTCGGCTGGATCCAGCCGCCGCGCCCGCGCTTGCGGGCATCCGAGATGTGGGTGTTGAGGCCCCGCAGAAGCGGGCCGAAGACCCGGGCCGGCGTCGCGGAGGCCGCCCCGTAATAGCGATCGGCGATCGAGGCGTTGACGCTGAGGAGCGCGGTGTATTGCGCCTGCTCCAACACCGCGAAGAGCCTACCGAGCTGGTAGGCTGTGCTGGGATGGTCGGGGTCGAGCGCCACGGGAAGCATCTCCTTGAAAGGCTGGCGGCTGAGGTGGGCCTTGATCACGGCGGCGTGCCAGCCGGACGTCGGGTCGTCGCCGGCCCGCAGGCGGATCAGCGCCGCGGCGAGCAGCGTGCGCGGATAGGGCGTGCCCGCGAGGACCGCGCGGGTCATCTCGCCCGCGAGCAAGGGCGGGACGTTGTCGAATTTCTCCTGCAGCGCGGTGGTCTTCGCCAGGAGCCATCGCAGCGAGGGCGGGCTCTTCCAGCCACGGGGCGCCGGCTTCAGCTCCAGCGCCTGGTAATGACGGCCGAGCTGCCGGGCGAAGGCATCGATCGAATCCTCCAGCCAGTAGCGCACCGCGAGCCGCGCGGCGTTCGGGGCGAGGCCGAGCACGTGGAAGCGCGTGCCCGGCACGACGCCAACCCCCAGCTCTGCGACCGGCTTCAGCTCCGCCACCTTCTTCAGGGCGTCGTGGAGTTTGACCGCCTCCTGGCTGTCGTCCTTCCCTTCGGATGGCGGATCGACGACGCCGCCGAACAGCCACTCGGCGGCGGCGGCCGCCTTCTCGTCGATGCTGTTCGCCGTATCCGCCCAGAACACCACCGTGGTGTCCCCGAGGGGACGGCGCAGGCGGTTCGCGCTCGCGCGGTCGAGCATCCGGTTGAGCGCCGCGCCGTAGCGGAAGGCCGCCGCCTCGGAGGTCGGCGCATTCGCCCCCTGCTCCTTGCCGTAGGAGGCAAAGGCGTCGAGGTTGAACGAGACCAGGGACGCGCCCGAGGATTGCGCGCCCTCGACCCCCTTGATGGTGGCGTGCAAGCGCTGCACGGGCGCACGCCGGCCGGTCACGAGGCAGATCTCGCCCGCCTCCTCCCCCGCCTCCGCGGCGAGGAGGCGTTTGGCGGCCTCCCGCTGATGGATGAAGCGCAGCTCGGAGGCGAGGCGGAACACGATGTTGGTGTCCAGCATCTCGGGGCTGAACGGCGGCGCGTCGAAGGCCGCCGGGTCCCAGGCATCGAGGAACCGCGCCAGGGCGACGAGCCCGAGATCGTCGCTGCCCGCGAGCAGGTCACGATGCAGGGCCTTGAAGGCGGCGTGCTCCTCGGCGGTGCGGCGGCCCTCCCCGGCCGTCCGCCCGAGGACGTAGGAGGTCTTGTCCCAGAGCCGGTTCGGCAGGATGCCGGCGGTGCGCTTCACCGCGGCCGGCACCTCGTGCAGGACGGGGACGCGCTTACGGCCGCTCGCAACGCGCAGGTCCATGACGTCGCGCACCTCGCCCTCCGGCGAGAGCACGATCGCGAAGCTGATCTTCTCGCGGGAGAAGCCCGGGGCCTCCGCCTCACCCCGCGCCGCCATCCGGTCGTAGTAGCGGTCGAGGGATTGCAGGATGGTCACGCGGCCACCCCCTCGCGCAGGCATTCCTGCACGTCGAGCACGCCGCGGACGAGGCGCGCACGGAAGAAGCGCGCCGCCCGGTCGTTCGCGAAATCGATGTCGTGCAGCATCCAGCCGAGGTCGCGGTCGCGCTGATCAGCCGGAAGCGCGCTCGCCGGCAGAGGGGCGTCCTGCGGCACCAGCGTGAACTCCGCCGGAAATTCGCGGGTGCCGAGACAGGGCCGGTGGAAGCACTGGCCGGCGGCAGCGCGCCGGTTGAACATGCTCGCGTACTTGGCCGGTGTGTCCTCGGGGCCAGCCTTGTCGGTCAGCTCGAAATGCGCGTGGATCTCATAGGCCACGTCCACCAGGAGCATCGTGGCCCGCTGCTGCCGGTTGTCCTCGACGACGAGGCCGAGCCCCGCCACCGAGCCCGCCCGCATCGCGCGCTCCGCTGTGACGGCGGGCATCTTCGCCCCCACCTCGTTGCGCCGAAAGGACTGAAACCGGACCGGCTTCAGCACGTGGATGCGATCGACGACCCAGCGTATCTGCGGCTTCCAGAGGATCGCTTCGAGTATTCCCCGCGCCGCCGAGGGCGTGATCACGTCATAGGAGACGCGCTCGACCTTCATCTCTGGCCGCGTGAAGCAGGCACGATCGCCCCAAACCTTCAGCCGGACACCATATGCCATGATCGCTCCCGATCTTCACGTCGATCTAGCAACGATTGCAAACGCTGGTAAAGGATAAAATTTTCAGTTGAGAACCCACGATGCGACACCATTGCGCCGCAAGACCTGCTAGTCTGGGCGGCACTGCCGCATATGGGCGCCCCATCCTGGGAGACCCGCACGAGGCGACAGGTCCGGTCAGCCTATGACATTGCTGTCCGCCGACCGCGCCATCCCGCCGTCGAGCCGGATGCCCATTCGCGGGTCGTAATGGTCACCAAGCTCTTGGAAGCGCAGGACAGCATCACCGAGGCCCGGATGAACCTGACGCAGGATTCCGGTCTTCAGCCATGCATCGCGTTGAGGCTTCGGGATCGAGACCGTGTAGGACTGAAGCCGCCGGAGATCATCGGCGAGCGGGCGGTCCATGGAACCGATCCGCCCGAGGATCGTCTCGGCCTCGTCGTCGTCCGGCCCGGCCCGCCAAGGCACGATGGCGGTCTCCATGGCATCGGGGATCACGCGGAAGGCCTCGGCAATCGACCGAAACGGGAAGGTGAAGGCGTTCGTGCGCTCGGCGACCCGAAGGAGGATCGGGAAGACTTTGCCCTCGATCTTGGCAGCGTCGAGCGCATCGGGACCGATCCGCCAATACACCTCCCTGAAATAGCGCTGGATCGCGTCGAGGCCGAGCGGATCGTCGCTCTCTCCCATCGCCAACTTGGCCGCCTTCCAGAACTCGGCCATCTCCGCATGCCCGATGCCGCCCTCGGGCTCGAACACCACCAGCCGGCCGAGATCCGGGCGCGTGCCCTCGCGGTTGCAGCGGCCGGCGGCCTGGGCGATCGAATCGAGGCCGCCGGCGGCCCGCCAGACCTCCGGCAGGTCGATGTCCACGCCCGCCTCGATCAGGGAGGTCGAGACGATCCGGGCCGGTTTCCCGTCCTTGATCCGCGTCCGCGCCTCATCCAGCACCGCACGGCGATGGCGCGGGCACATCAGCGTGCTGAGATGGGCGGCACCGGGCTGCTCCGCGATGAGGCCGAACAGGGTCTGCGCATGCGCCCGGCCGTTGACGATACAGAGCATCTGCGGCTCGGCGGCGAAGCGGGCGGCGATCTCGGCATCCGGCACCGGCCCGGACCGGCGCTCGACCCGAACCCGCTTGAGGGCACGGGCGAGGCGTTGCGGATCGGGCGCCAGTTCGCGGTCGGGACCGATCTTGAAGCCGCCCTCGAAGCCGTCGCACTCGCGCAGGGCCGGCTGAGTCGCCGTGCAGAGCACGACGGTGGCGCCGTAATTGGTGGCCAGTTCTTCGAGCGCCGCCATGCAGGGAGCGAGGAGGTGGCGCGGCAGGCTCTGCGCCTCGTCGAGGACGATCACGCTGCGGGCGAGGTTGTGCAGCTTGCGGCAGCGCGAGGTGCGGACGGCGAACAGGCTCTCGAAGAACTGCACCGCGGTCGTCACCACGATCGGTGCATCCCAGTTCTCGGCGGCGCGCCGCAGCGCGGCGGTGGCGTCCGCTCCCCAACCCGCATCGCCACTCCGGCCCGCAACCTCCCAGTCGAAGCTGGCGTGATGCTCCAGCACGCCCGCGTCGTCCCCCAGCGCCGCGCGGAAGACCGCGGCCGTCTGCTCGATGATCGAGGTGTAGGGGATCACGTAGACGACGCGACGGAGTCCGTGCTCCTTCGCATGGTCGAGGGCGAAGGACAGCGAGGCGAGCGTCTTGCCGCCGCCGGTCGGCACGGTGAGGGTGAACAGGCCGGGCGGCAGCGCGGCCCTGCCGAGGATGTGGTCGAGCACCTCCGCCCGCAGGGCGTTGACCGGCGTCGGCTTGGCGACCGCGCGCTTTTCGGCCATGTGCGCCCGGAGCCGGTCACGAAGAACCGGGATCGGCAGGCCGAGGCCGCGTGAGACCTTCTGCTTGTAGAACCTCTCCGTCTTCAGGAAATCCGCATCGACGAGGCAGGAGAAGAGCATCCGGATCAGGAAGCTCTCGGCGAAGCCCGTGCGGCGGTTCCGTTCCAGCACGAACCGCTGCGGCGATGGCAGCGGACCCGCATGAGCCTCCCACCCATCGTAAGCGGGAATCGGGGTCGCGGCGGCATCCAGGCGCCGATCGATTCCTTCGGCGTCATCAAGACCCGCGTGGTGACCGGCGATGACGAGCGCCAGCATCCGGCCGAGCGGGTGCGGGTAGCGCGCGACCGCCACCCTGGCCCCCGCCGTCGAGTGATCCCGGCTCGGCCCTTCGCCGTGGAGGTAGGCCTGCACCTCAGCCGAGCATTTGCCGATATCGTGCAGGCATCCGGCAGCCTCCGCCAACCAGCCGCACCCGAAAACGCTCGCGAACTCTTTGGCTCCTTCGGCAACCGCCCGCGAATGATCCGAGAGCAGCTCCCAATAAGAAGGATCCTCGCCGGGCAGAGAATGGCCGTAGACGGGCATCGACATTATCCCCCACCTCCGATGATCTTATCGTTTTTCCGATGCGGCGGCCTATCCAGCACAGAGGCAGCCGCAGCGGCAAGATCACTTTATTTCTTCGCAACTGCGCCCGAAGACTGTTACACAGGCCCGAGCGGGTCAATATCGAAAACTGCGCAGACGAATCCAGAAAACTCCTTTCCACGATCGGCCAACAAGCCTCACGCCCTCTCCCCCTCCGTATAATCCCGCCACAGCAGCACCAGGGCCGCCATCACGGCCGGCCCGAGGAAGAGGCCGAGCAGTCCGAAGCTCTCGACGCCGCCGAGGATGCCGAGCAGCACCCACAGGAAGGGCAGCCGCGTCGCGCCGCCGATGAGGGCCGGGCGCACGACGTGATCGGCCAGGAAGGTCACGACGAGGCCCGCCGCCACGACCACCACCGCCGCGGCGAGGCTGCCGCCCGCCCCCGCCAGCACGGCGGCGAGACCGAACACCACCGGCGCCGCGAAGGGGATCATCGCCGCGAGCGCGGTCGCCGCCCCGAGCAGCACCGGATGCGGCACGCCCGCAAGGACGTAGACGACGCCGAGCAGGAAGCCCTCGCCGAGGCCGACCAGCACGAGGCCGTCCACGGTGCCGTGCACCGAGGCCGCCATCTGGCGGGCCACCCGCTCGCCGCGCGCCCCGAACAGCCGGCGGCAGGCGACGAGGCCCTGATGCGCCACCGCCGGGCCGTCGCGGAACAGGAAGAACAGGGTGAGCAGCGTGAACCCGAACAGCACGACCCGGTGGACGATCTGCGTGCCGAAGCTGCGCCCGAAGCCGAGCAGCGAGGCGCGGTCGAGATGGTGCAGCAGCTCCGAGGAGCCCGCCGGGCGGCTGAGATTCTGCTGCCACCACGCGGAGACCGGGGCCGCGCCGAAGGGCAGGTGCGCGACGACGTCCGGCACCGGCCAGCCCTGCTCCTCGATCCGGTGCCAGAACTGGAGCACGTCGCGGGCCTCCCGCGCCGCCTGCACGGCGACGAGGACGAGCGGCACCAGCACGACCAGGGCGACCGCCAGCGTGAACAGAGCCGGCCACAGCACGTCGTGCCCCCGCGGCGGGACCCGGCGGGCGAGGCGCGCGTAGAGCGGCCAGAGCGCGATCGCGAGGATCGCCGCCCAGACGAGGGCCGGCAGGAAGCCGCGCACGGTCCACAGCCCGAGGGCGGCGAGGCCGAGCACCAGCGCGACCCGGGCCGTCCCCTGCGAGCGGGCCGGCTCCCGGCGCACCTCCGGCGGCGTGACGCTGTCCATGGGCTCCTCCGGTGCGGGCGGGATCCTCCGCCCGGCCGTCAACGCGGAACGAAGCGGAACGGAGCCGCGGTTGCCCGCCGCTCCCCCCTCGTGTATGCGAGCCCCTCGACCGGGTCGACGGCGCGCCGCCGGCCCGATTCGGCTCGCCGGATCCGGCGGGACGTAAACCAGACAGCTCGAGGCCCTCGTCAGAGCGGTCCGTGACCAAGGGCTCGGGCGGAGCCCCGTGGGTCGCGGGGTCGAGCCGGACCTCATCACGAAAGCGGCTGCACGCCCATGTCCGATACCTTCGACCGCGTTGCCGACATCATCGCCGAGACGGCCGACATCCCGCGCGACTCGATCACGCCGGAGAGCCACGCGATCGACGATCTCGGCATCGACAGTCTCGCCTTCCTCGACATCGCCTTCGCGATCGACAAGGCCTTCGGCATCAAGCTGCCCCTCGAGCAGTGGACCCAGGAGGTCAACGAGGGCAAGGTGCCGGCCGAGCAGTACTTCGTGCTGAAGAACCTCTGCGCCCGCATCGACGGCTTGGTGGCCGAGAAGGCCGCCAAGGTCTGATCCCCGCGAGGGTGCGCGCATGCGCCTCGAATATTTCGAGATGATCGACCGGGTCGTCGCCTTCGACCGGGAGGCCGGCCGCATCGAGGCGCACGCCACGGTGCCGATGGAGAGCCCGGTCTTCGAAGGCCATTTCCCGGGCCACCCGCTGGTGCCGGGGGTGCTCCTCACCGAGACCATGGCGCAGGCCTCCGGCTATCTCATCCTCGCGCGCTCGGGGTTCAGCCACATGCCGTTCCTGATGGGCGTGGACAAGGCGCGCTTCCGCTCCTTCGTGGGGCCGGGCGCCGACCTCGCCGTGGAGGCGAGCCTGGAGCATGACGGCTCGGGCTACGCCGTCACCAAGGCGACCATCCGCGCCGAGGGCAAGCCGCTCTGCAACGCGGAATTGCGCTTCAAGACCATGCCGTTCCCCGCCGGCCTCGACGGCCCGATGCGCGACCGCGCCCGGGCCATCGGCCTCCTCGACGGAGCCGCCGCGTGAGCACCCGGGAGGTCGTGATCACCGGCCTCGGGCTGGTGTCGGGCGCGGGCGAGGGCGTCGCGGCGCATCGCGCCGCCCTGGAGGCCGGCCGGCCGCCGCGCACCGACGCGGAGACCTTCGCGCCCTGGCCGGTCCACCCGGTGGCGCCCCTCTCCCTCGACGGGCAGATCCCCAAGAAGGCCGACCAGCGGCAGATGGAGCCCTGGCAGCGGCTCGGCGTCTACGCCGCCGGCCTCGCCCTCGACGCGGCCGGCCTCAAGGGCGATGCCGCGCGCAAGGGGGCCATGCACCTCATCGTGGCGGCGGGCGGCGGCGAGCGCGACTACGCGGTCGACGGCCAGATCCTCACGGGCCTGCGCGCCGCGGACGATCCGGGCGCCTTCCTGAACGAGCGGCTGCAGAACGACCTGCGCCCCACCCTGTTCCTCGCCCAGCTCTCGAACCTGCTCGCCGGCAACATCGCCATCGTGCACGGGGTGACCGGCGCCTCGCGCACCTTCATGGGCGAGGAATCGAGCGGCGTCGACGCCCTGCGCATCGCGCAGGCCCGCATCGCCGCGGGCCAGGTGGAGTGCATGCTGGTCGGCGGCTCCTACAACGCCGAGCGGGCGGACGTGCTCCTCGTCCACGAGATGGGCGGCTTCCTCCAGCGGCCGGATTACGCCCCCGTGTTCCGCCGCGAGGGGAATGGCGGCTTCATCCTCGGCAGCGGCGCCGCCTTCCTGGTGCTGGAATCCGCCGCGCACGCCGCCGCCCGCGGCGCGGCGCCGCTCGCCCGCCTCGCCGCGGTGGCGAGCGACCGCACCCGGCGCGCGCCGGGCAGCGTCACGGCGAGCCTGGCGGGACTCTGGCGGCAGGCCGGCCTGGAGGCGCCCGACGCCGTCATCTCGGGGGCCACCGGCTGCGCCGGCATCACCGGGGAGGAGGCGGCGAGCCTCGCCACCCTGGCGCCCGGCGCCCGGGTGAGCGCCCTCGGCGACCTCACCGGCCACACCCTCGAGGTCACGGCCCCGTTCGGCGCCGCGCTCGCGGCCCTGCTGGTGGCGGAGGGCGCGGCCCGCGAGGTCGCCGTCACGGCGGTCGGGCACCGCCGCGGCGAGGGCGTCATCCGCATCCTGCCCGCCGGGAGCTCCGCATGAGCCGCGCGCATCGCGACGCCAAGGGCCGGCCCCTCGTCGCCGTCACGGGCATCGGTGTCGTCACCTCCCTCGGTCAGGGCGTGGCGGAGAACTGGGCCGCCCTGACGGCGGGGCGCTCCGGCATCCACGCGATCACGCGCTTCCCCATCGAGGGCCTGCGCACCCGCATCGCCGGCACGGTCGACTTCCTCAAGGCCGAGCCGATGGTGGCGCCGGTGCTCTCCGAGCACCTCGCCGCCACCGCGGCCGAGGAGGCGATCGCGCAGGCGGGCCTGCCCGGCGACTTTCCGGGTGCGCTCTTCATCGCGGTGCCCCCCGTCGAGATGGAATGGCCGCAGCGCCAGGCCCTGGCCGAGGCGGCGGCGGTCTCCGGCGACGTCACCTACGCCGATCTGCTGCGCGCCGCCGCCACGCGCCGCTTCGACGCGTGGCACGACCTGTTCGTCTTCGGCACGGTGGCCGACCGCATCGCCGACCGCTTCGGCACCAAGGGCTCGCCGATCTCCCTCTCGACCGCCTGCTCGTCGGGCGCCACGGCGATCCAGCTCGGGGTCGAGGCGATCCGGCGCGGCGAGATGACGGCCGCCCTCTGCATCGGCACCGACGGGTCGGTGAACCCGGAATCGCTGATCCGCTTCTCGCTGCTCTCGGCGCTCTCGACGCAGAACGATCCGCCCGAGGCCGCCTCCAAGCCCTTCGCCAAGAACCGCGACGGCTTCGTGATGGGCGAGGGCGCCGCCGCCCTGGTGCTGGAGGATGCGGCGGCCGCCGAGGCCCGCGGCGCGCGCATCCTCGGCTACGTGCTCGGCTGCGGCGAGAAGGGCGACGGCTTCCACCGCACCCGCTCCAGCCCGGACGGCGCGCCGATCATCGCGGCAATCCAGGACGCCCTCGACGATGCCGGGCTGACGCCGGAGCGGATCGACACCGTGAACGCCCACGGCACCGGCACGCCCGAGAACGACAAGATGGAGGCGCTCGGCTGCCTCTCCGTCTTCGGCGAGCGCATGCGCGCGGTGCCGATCTCGTCGAACAAGTCGATGATCGGCCACACGCTGACCGCGGCGGGCGCCGTGGAGGCGGCGGTCTCGCTCCTCACCCTGGCGCATGGCCGGGTGCCGCCGACCATCAACTACGCGGTGCCGGACCCGGCGCTCCCCCTCGACGTGGTCACGCAGGCCCGCGACCTGCCGGTGCGGACGGTGCTGTCGAACTCCTTCGGCTTCGGCGGCCAGAACACCTGCCTCGTCTTCGCGGCGGAGCCGGCATGAGCGGCGCCGGGACCGGGCCGACGCGGATCCTCGTCACCGGCGGCGCCCGGGGCCTCGGCGCCGCCGTGGTGCGGGCGCTGGTGGCGGCCGGCCACGACGTGGATTTCACCGTGCGCGAATCGGGCGAGGCGGCCGGGGCCCTGGTCGCGGACCTCGCGGCGGCGCATCCGGACCGCCGCGCGCGCGCCCTGCCCCTCGACCTCGCGGACCGGGCCGCCCTCGACGCCTTCTGCGAGACGGCGGCGGAGGCCGGCTATTTCGGCCTCGTGCACAATGCCGGGCAATCCTACGACACGCTGGCGGCCATGCTCGACCAGGAGCGCGCCGAGGCGGCGATGCAGGTCAATTTCTGGTCGCTGACGCGGCTCGCCAAGGCGCTGGTGCGGCCGATGACCCGGGCCAAAGCCGGGCGGATCGTGGCGGTGGGCTCGGTGGCGGCCCTGCGGGGCAACCCGGGCAACGCGGCCTACGCGGCCACCAAGGGCGCCCTGATCGCCTATTGCCGCACGCTCGCCCTCGAATCGGCGCGGCGCGGGGTCACGGTGAACGTGGTGGCGCCGGGCTTCATCGACACCGCCATGATGGCCCCCTACGCCGCTCACCGCGCCGCCATGGAGAAGCAGATCCCGGCCGGGCGCTTCGCCGCGCCCGACGATGTCGCGGCCCTCGTCGCCTTCCTGATGGGGCCGGGCGCCGCCTACATCACCGGCACGGTGCTGCCGGTCGATGGCGGGCTCACCGCGATGATGGGCGTGCACCGCGGCTGACCGCCCGGATCCCTGATTCCGCCGTATTGACTGGGCCGAAGCGGCCTCGCGCCGGGGATCGGCGCGTGATGAAGAGGCTGATGCGCGATGCGTCGCGTCCGACTGGCATTCGTCCTCCTCGGTCTCACCGGGGGAGCGGCCTTCGCCCAATCCGAAACCTTCCGGGTCGACGACGTGCCCCCGGGCGATTCCCTGAGCATCCGCGAGGGGCCGGATGCGGCCGCCCCGGCCGTGGGGCGGGCCCCCTGGGACGCCCGCCTGCGCGGCTTCGGCTGCACCACCGACACGCCGAGCGGGCGCACGTGGTGCCGCGTCAAGTACGGCCGCATCGTCGGCTGGGCCCGGCGCCGGTTCCTGGCGCCGGAGTGATCCATCGGAAATCGCAGCCGGACGGCGCGGTGTTGCCCGCTCACGCAAGGGCCGGTAAGCCGGATGGGGTCGCGAGGCGGGAGCCGGCCATCGCAGGCTAATTGAAGCAATAAGGTCGCCCCTGCACAGGGGCGCGGATTGAAACGCTAGGCCGACCCCGATGGTGGATCCATACGAAAATAGCGGGGCGGGCTCACCCTCCGACCGTCCGGCATGAAGCTCGACATCGATCGCAGCGACATCGTTGCCGGTGGGCACTGTCAAGGCAATCTGTCAGGTGGCCGGACCGGCCCTGGCGACCCGCCTCGGCCATAATCTGCCGCCACCGGACACCTCCTCCCCCAACCCTTGAGTCGGATCATGCAAGCCCTTCAGATCTTCGGAGACCGCGACCTGCGCCTGTCGCAGGTCGAGGCGCCGCCCCCGCCCGGCCCGGGCGAGGTCGAGGTGCGGATCCGGGCGGTCGGGCTCAACTTCATCGACGTGTGGGGCTTCCGCGGCATGGCCTTCGCCAAGCGCAAGCTCCCGCTCACCGTGGGCGCGGAGGCGGCCGGCGAGGTGTCGGCGCTCGGCGAGGGCGTCGCGGGGCTCAAGGTCGGCGACGCGGTGGCGCTCTACGGCGCGCTCACCTGCGGGCGCTGCCGGGCCTGCCGCGAGGGGCGCGACAACCTCTGCGAGGAGGTCGGCGGCGTGATGGGCTTCCACATCGACGGCTTCGCCCGCGAGCGCGTCGTCATGCCGGCCCGCCTCGTGGTGCCGGTGCCGGCGGGCGTGGGCTTCGTCGAGGCCGCCTGCGCGCCCATCGCCTTCGGCACCGTGCAGCACATGCTGTTCGACAACGCCCGGCTGGAGCCCGGCGAATCGATCCTGGTGCATGCGGGCGGCTCCGGCATCGGCACCGCTGCGATCAAGATGGCGAAGGCCATCGGCTGCACGGTCTTCACCACGGTGGGCGACGACATCAAGGGCGAGAAGGCGCGGGCGCTCGGCGCCGACCACGTCATCAACTACCGCACCGAGCGCTTCGAGGGCGAGGTGCGGCGGCTGACCAAGCGCAAGGGCGTGGACGTGGTCTTCGAGCATGTGGGGCCGGACACGTGGAACGGCTCGCTCCTCTGCCTCAAGCGCGGCGGGCGGCTCGTGACCTGCGGCTCGACCTCCGGCGTCTCCACCACCATGAACCTGATGCAGCTGTTCCAGCAGCAGTACCGGATCACGGGCTCGTTCGGCTGCCGGATCGAGAATATCGGGCAATCCCTCGCCAAGATGGCTCAGGGGATCACCCCGGTGGTCGACACGGTGCTGCCGCTCTCCTCCTTCGCGGAGGGGCTGGCGCGGCTCGAATCGCGCCAGGTCTTCGGGAAGATCATCGCCACGCTGTGACGCCGCGGCCGCGGTGCTCAGCTTCTTCCGCCGCCCCCCTTGCAACCCCGTGTCGGGCCGACGACCTCACGGAACGGCGCCCGCTCCGGCGCCGCCGCCACCCCTCGCGAGATGCCCGTGCTGCGCCTGAAGCTGAGGCTGTACCGTTTCGTTTCCCGCCTCGCCGGGCTGCCGATGATCTGGCTCGTGCGCCTGCTCTTCGGCGTCGCGAGCCTGCTCGGGCCGCGGCGGGCGGGCGGCTTCGGAGCGTGGCTCGGCCGCACGCTCGGCCCGCGCCTGCCCGCGCACCGCACGGCGCTCGCCAACCTGCGCGAGACCTATCCGGACCGCTCGCCCGAGGAGATCGCCGCCATCGCGCGCGGGGCCTGGGAGAACATCGGCCGCACCGGCGCCGAATACGCGCACCTCGCCGAGATCTTCGACTACGACCCGGAAGCCGCGACGCCGGGCCGGATCGAGGTCTCGGGCATCGAGCACTTCTTCTCGCTGCGCGACGACGGCAAGCCCGGCCTGATCTTCTCGGCCCATCTCGGCAACTGGGAGTTGCCGGCGATCTGCGCCGCCCGCTTCGGCCTGGAGGCGAGCGCGGTGTTCCGGCCGCCGAACAACCCGGCCGCCAAGGAGCTCGTGCAGGAGGTGCGCCGCGCCACGATGGGCGGTCTCACCGCCGCCGGCCCCGGCGCCGCCTTCGCGATGCAGGGCGTGATCGAGCGCGGCGGCCATCTCGGCATGCTGGTGGATCAGCACTTCACCCGCGGCGTGGTGGTGGATTTCCTCGGCCGTCCGGCCCTGGTCAACCCGCTCCTCGCCAAGCTCGCCCGGCACTACGAGTGCCCGGTCCACGGCGTCCGGGTGATCCGCCTGCCCGACGACCGCTTCCGCCTCGAACTCACCCCACCCCTCGACCTGCCGCGCGACGCCTCCGGGGCGATCGACGTGCAGGGCGCCATGCAGGCGATGACGCGGGTGATCGAGGGCTGGGTGCGCGAGCATCCCGAGCAGTGGATGTGGATGCACCGGCGCTGGCGTCCCGCCCTGCTGCCGCGGGCGGCGCAGCCGGCCGCGAACCCGGCGGCTCAAGCTAACGTGACTTCCGTCAGCCCGGCCGCCGGGGCTTGATGCGGGCATGACCCGCGCGGCACCCCGTTGGCTTCTGGCCGCCCTGATTCTCGGCATCGCTGCCCCGGCCGTGGCCGGCGACGCGCCCCGGGCGGTGGTCGAACTCTTCACCAGCCAGGGCTGCTCCGCCTGCCCGCCGGCCGATCACCTCATCGGCGACCTGTCGCGCGATCCGAGTGTGATCGCGCTGAGCCTGCCCGTCACCTACTGGGACTATCTCGGCTGGAAGGACACGCTGGCCCGCACGGCCTTCACCGAGCGCCAGCGCGCCTATGCGGGCGTGCGGGGGGACCGGCAGGTCTACACGCCCCAGGCGGTGATCAACGGCGCCTCGGCGGTGGTGGGCTCCGACCGCGCCGCCCTCGAGCACACGATCCGCGATCCCGGCACCGCCGTGAGCCTGCCGGTGCCGATCCGCAGCGAGGCGGCGGCGGACCGCATCGTGATCGATGTCGGCGCCGCGCCCGAGGCGGGCCGCCGGGCGGAACTCTGGCTGCTGCCGGTGGCGCGCTCACGCGAGGTGACGATCGCGCGCGGGGAGAACCGCGGCAAGACCGTGACCTACCGCAACGTCGTGCGCGGCATGCACCACGTGGGAAGCTGGTCGGGCGTGCCCACCCGCTACGAGGTGCCGCGGACGGTGCTGCAGGCGGGCGACGCCGATTCCTACGTGCTGGTGCTGCAGGCGGAATATGGCGGGCCGGGCCGGATCCTCGGGGCGGCCAAGGGGCCGGGCCTCTGAGCGGTCCCGCCTCCGGCGGCCGAACCGCGACACAACCGCTGCGACGCTCTCCCCCGACGGCAACGCATGGCTGAGAGGATGCGCGGCAATCGCTAGCATCCTATCTATCAGCTCCTGCAACGGCCCTCTCGCCGTCGCGTTCAAGTCCCATGCGCCGCACCCTCCTCCAGAACCTCACGCTCGGCCTCCTGCGCGCCGGCCGCTCCTGGCGGCGGGCGGCGGACGCGGTGGTGACCGCCTACGGGCTCACCGAGGCCACCGCCCTGCCGCTGCTGCTCATCGGCCGGCTCGGCGGCGACCCGCGCCAGAGCGCCCTCGCGGAGGCCCTCGGCATCGAGGGGCCCACCCTGGTGCGGCTCCTCGACCAAGTGGAGGAGGCCGGCCTCGTCACCCGGCAGGAGGATCCCACCGACCGGCGCGCCAAGGTGCTGCGCCTCACCGAGGCGGGCCGGGCGCGGGTCGGGGCGATCGAGGCGGAGTTCGACCGCCTGCGCGCCCGCCTCTTCGCCGATGTGCCGGACGAGGATCTGCACGCCGCCTTGCGCGTCCTGCGGGCGCTGCGCGACGGCACCGGCGATCGCCTGGGCCCCGATCTGCCGCCTCCCGCGAGGGCCGCATCATGACCCTTCCCGGCTGGCGCGCCTGGCTCTTCGCGGGCAAGACCGCGGGCGCGGCGATCCTCGCCCTCTGGATCGCCCTCTGGATGGACCTGCCCCGGCCCTACTGGGCGATGGCGACGGTGTTCATCACCGCCCAGGCCCTGGCGGGGGCGACGCGCGCGAAGGCGGCCTACCGGGTCGGCGGGACGCTGATCGGCGTCGCCGTCGCGGTCGCGCTGGTGCCCAACCTCGTCAACGCCCCCGAGATCCTCACCGCCGCCCTCGCCCTCTGGACCGCGGGCTGCCTCTACCTCTCGCTCCTCGACCGCACGCCGCGCAGCTACCTGTTCATGCTCGCCGGCTACACGGCGGCCCTGATCGGCTTCCCGGCGGTGAGCGAACCCGGCACGATCTTCGACACCGCGGTCGCGCGGGCGGAGGAGATCACGCTCGGCATCCTCTGCGCCGCCGTGGTGTCGAGCACCGTTGTCCCGCAATCGGTGGCGCCGGTGGTGGCCCGGCGCATCGCCGACTGGCTCGCCGAGGCGGGCCACTGGACCGGCGAGGTGCTGGCCGGCGAGGCGGAGGATCCGGCGGTGCGGGCGCGCCGCCTGCGGCTCGCGGCGGATGCGGGCGAGATCGACGTGCTCGCCGCCCATCTCGCCTACGACACCTCGCGGCAGGCCGCGGCCGCGCCGTGGGTGCGCACCCTGCGGTCGCGCATGCTGCTGCTGCTGCCGGTGCTCTCCTCCCTCGCCGACCGGATCGAGGCCCTGCGCGGCCTCTCGGGGCTCACCCCCGACCTGCGCGACCTCCTGCGCTCCCTCGACGCCTGGGCGAAGGCCGGCGCCCCCGCCGGGGGGGTGGCCGACCTCACGGCGCGGATCGAGACCGCCGAGCACGGGCTGCCGCCCGATCCGACCTGGACGGCGCTGGTGCGCGCGAGCCTGCTCGACCGCCTGCGCGAACTCGTGGCCCTGTCCCGGGATTGCCGGACCCTGGAGGAGCACATCGCCCGCGGGGGCGGCCGGCTGCGGGCGCCGCTGGCCTATGGCGGCGAGTTCGCCGCCCTCCCGCCGCAGCACCGCGACCACGGCATGGCCCTGCGCTCCGCCCTCGGCCTGCTGATCACCGCGGCGGTCTGCGTCGGCCTGTGGATCGCCACCGCGTGGCCGGACGGGGCGACGGCGGCCATGATGGGCTTCGTCCTCTGCTGCCTCTTCGCGGCGCAGGACAACCCGACCCCCGCGATCCTCAGCTTCGCGCATTGGTCGGCGGTGGGCGCCGTCGCGGCCGGCCTGCTGCTGTTCGGGGTGCTGCCGCGGGTCCACGACTTCGCGATGCTGACCCTGGTGGTGGCGCCGCCGCTCCTGCTGTGCGGCCTGCTGATGGCGCATCCGCGCACCGCCGCGGCGGGCATCGCGCTCGGCGTCAACGGCAACGCCCTGCTCGCCCTGCAGGACCGCTACAATGCCGAGTTCTCGGCCTTCGTGAATTCCAGCATGGCGCTGCTCATCGGCATCTGGATCGCGGCCCTCGTCACCAGCCTCACCCGCTCGATCGGCGCCGAGCAGGGCGCGTGGCGGCTGCTGCGCGCGAGCCGGCGGGACCTCTCGCGGGCGGCGGCCCGGCGCGGGCGCGGCGACCGCGTCGCCTTCGCGGCCCTGATGATGGACCGTCTCGGGCTCCTCGTGCCCCGCATCGCCGCCGCGGCGCCCGGCAGCGCCCTGCGCCGCGTCGACACCCTGGCGGAGCTGCGGGTGGGCATGGTGCTGGTCTTCCTGCGCCGCTCCCGCCACGCCCTGCCCGCCGATCAGGTCGCCGCCCTCGACCGGGTGCTCGACGCCGTCTCGCGCCACTACCGCCGCGAGACGGGGACGGCCGACCCGGCGATGCTGGACTCCATCGACGCGGCGCTCCGCCGGATCGGGGCGCAGCCCGGGCCCGAGGGGCGGCGCGACGCCCTCCTCGGCCTCGCGGGGCTTCGCCGCGCCCTGTTCCCCGATGCGGCGCCCTACGATCCGGCGCGGGGCCGCCGCGCCGATCCGGTCCGGGAGGCCGCCTGATGCCCGATTTCGACGTCTACGGCGTCTTCCTGCCGGCCCTCCTCGTCTACGCGATCCTCGCCTTCGGGGTGAGCCTCGTGCTGCGCCGCCTCATCGCCTGGGCCGGGCTCTACCGCCTCGTCTGGCACCGGCCGCTCTTCGACCTCGCCCTGACCATCACGTGCCTCGGCGGCATCGTCGCCCTGGCCTCGCGCCTGCCTTGAGTCTCGCCATGACCCGCCTTCTCGCATTCCTCGGCCGCTTCGCCGTCACGGGATTGCTGCTGCTCGTCGCCCTCGTGGTCGGGGCCGCTCTCTGGGACTATTACCTGGAGGCCCCCTGGACCCGGGACGGCCGGGTGCGCGCCGAGGTGGTGGGCGTCGCCCCCGACGTGTCGGGCCTCGTCCGCGACGTCGAGGTGAAGGACAACCAGACGGTCCGGCGCGGCGACGTCCTGTTCCGCATCGACCCGGAGCGCTTCGCGCTGGCCCTGCGGCAGGCCGAGGCGGTGGTAGCCGGCCGCAAGGCCACGCTGGTCCAGGCGGAGGCCGACCTCGCGCGCTACCAGCAGCTCAGCGACAACGTCGTCTCGCAGCAGCGCCTCGAACAGGCCCAGGCGACCGAGCAGGGCGCCCGCGCGGCCTACGACCAGGCCGTGGCCGACCGCGACCTCGCCAAGCTCAACCTCGCCCGCTCGGAGGTCCGGGCCTCGGTGAACGGCCGCATCTCCAACCTGGAGCTGCGGCCCGGCAGCTACGTGGCGACCGGCAAGGCCGTGATGGCGCTCGTCGACAGCGACACGCTCCACGTCGAGGGCTATTTCGAGGAGACGAAGCTCGATCGCATCCGCATCGGCGATCCGGTCAGCGTGCACCTGATGGGCGGCAGCCGCGACCTCACCGGCCGGGTCGAGAGCGTGGCGGCGGGCATCGAGGACCGGGAGCGCTCGGCGGGCGCCAACCTGCTCGCCAACGTCAACCCGACCTTCGCCTGGGTCCGGCTCGCCCAGCGCGTGCCGGTCCGCGTCGCCCTCGACCCCTCGAAGGAAACCGAGTCACTCACGGTCGGGCGCACGGCGACCGTGGTGGTGCGCGCGGGCGGCCAGGGCGAGCCGCGCCCCCTCGACGGCCTCTGGCAGCGCTGGGAGGCGCTCAAGGGCAATTTCGCCGCGATCCGCAAGAGCTGAACACTCCGGGATTATCGAGGGACGGCTTTCCGTGGGAGGCACGGCGCCTATTCTCACACCGGAAACCGGCCGTGACGAGCCGGTTGCGGGATCAGATCCGTCCGGGAGGGACGCACCATGGCAGATCACGCGCCGGACGCGCTCGGCACGCGCACGATCGACCGCATCACCTGGCGGCTGATGCCCCTCCTCGGGCTGATGTATCTCATCGCCTATATCGACCGGCAGAACGTCTCCTACGCCAAGCTCCAGATGGTGGGCGACCTCGGCCTGAGCGAGGCCGCCTACGGGCTCGGCGCCTCGCTGTTCTTCGTCGCCTACTTCCTGTTCGAGGTGCCGGCGAACGTGATCCTCGAGAAGGTGGGGGCGCGGCTCTGGTTCACCCGGATCATGGCGACCTGGGGCCTGATCACCGTGCTGCTCGGCTTCACGCAGGGCACGGCGATGTTCTACGTCCTGCGCTTCCTCCTCGGCGCGGCGGAGGCGGGCTTCTTCCCCGGCGTGCTGTTCGCGCTCACCCTGTGGTTCCCGCAGAGCCACCGCGGGCGCATGGTCGGCTGGTTCATGATCGCGAGCGCGCTGGCGAACGCCGTCGGCGCGGCGATCGGCGGCGCCCTCCTCGACCTCGACGGGCTCCTCGGCCTGCGCGGCTGGCAATGGGTCTTCGTCGCGACCGGTATCCCGGCCCTGTTGCTCGCCGTGGTGGTGTTCTTCATCCTGCCGGAGGGACCGGAGCGGGCGCGCTGGCTGCCCGCCGAGGAGAAGAAGTGGCTCGCCGACGTGCTCGCCCGCGAGGCGGCGGCCACGCCGCATACGGAGCACGCCAACCCGTTCCGGGTCCTGCTCGACCGCCGGGTGATGATCCTCGCCCTCCTCTACGTCGCCTTCCCGCTCGCGGCCTACGGCCTGAGCTATTGGCTGCCGACGGTGGTGAAGGGCTTCGGCGTCTCGAACACCGTCAACGGCTTCCTCAACGTGATCCCCTGGATCGCGGTGGCGCTGGCCCTCTGGTGGGTGCCGCGCCATGCGGCGAAGACCGGGGAGACGACGTGGCACATCGCGGGACCCGCCCTGATCGGAGCCGCCGCCCTGACGCTGAGCGTGGTGGTGCCCGGCTCGGCCCTCAAATTCGCCTGCCTGTGCGTGGCGGCGGCGGGCATCTTCTCGGGCCAGCCGGTATTCTGGTCGCTGCCCCCGACCTTCCTGCGCGGGGCCACCGCGGCGGCGGGCATCGCCGCGATCAACTCGGTGGGCAATCTCGGCGGCTTCATCGCCCAGAACGCCGTGCCCTGGATCCGCGACCGCACCGGCAGCGACCTCACGCCGATGCTGTTCCTCGCCGCCTGCCTGCTCGGCGGCGTGGTGATGGTCTTCGTGGCGCAGGCCGTCCTGCGCCGCCCGGGGCCGGGCACCGAGCCCGACATGACGCTCGCGCGGCGGTGATGGCCCCGTTGTCCCTCTTCGGACGGGATTCGGTTGGGCGCCGTCCCCTGTCCTCCGGCAGACGACGCCGCGGCATGACGCCGGATCGGCGACGCGCTCAGCCGAGAAGGGCGAGAACCACCAGCCCCGCCGCACCGCCCCACAGGATCCCGATCGCGGTCCGGTAGAGCGCGAGGGCCCGGTCGATATCCGCCGCGCTCGCCTCGGCGCGGCCGTCGCCCATCCAATGGTCCTCGACCCGCGCCGTCCCGTAGACCCGCGGGCCGGCGAGCCGCAGGCCGAGCGCCCCGGCCATGGCGGCCTCCGGCCAGCCCGCATTGGGCGAGCGGTGCTTGCCCGCATCCCGCAGCACCGCCCGGACGGCGCCCGGAGCCGAGCAATCGGCCCGCAGGGCCGCCGCCGCGACGAGGAGGGCGGCGGTCAGGCGAGAGGCCGGCAGGTTCACGAGATCGTCGAGGCGGGCCGCCGCCCAACCGAAGGAGGCGTGGCGCGGCGTTCGGTGGCCGATCATGCTGTCGGCGGTGTTGATCGCCTTGTAGAGCGCCCCCCCGGGCAGCCCCGCCGCCCCGGTCCAGAAGGCGGGGGCCACCACGCCGTCGGAGAAATTCTCGGCGAGGCTCTCGATCGCGGCCCGGCACAGGGCCGCCTCGTCGAGGCTCTCGGGGTTGCGGCCGACGATCATCGACACCGCCCGGCGCCCGCCGGGCAGGCCGTCGCGGCGCAGGGCGACCGCGACCGCGGCCACGTGCGCGTGAAGGCTGCGCTGCGCCGGCAGGCTCGCGGCGAGAAGGCCGCCGAGGAGGAGCGGCAGCCCGAGCGCCTGCGCGGCGAGGACGAGGAGGAGCGCCGCAGCCCCCGTGGCGGCGAGCAGGATCGCGAGCGCGAGGACTCCCGCGCCGCGCCGCAGGGCCGGCGGGTCGCCCTCGCGGTTGAGGCCGCGGTCGAGGGCCGCGATCAGCCGGCCGATCCAGGTGACAGGGTGGCCGAGCGCCCTGTAGAGGCGGTCGGGATAGCCGAGGGCCGCCTCCACCGCGAGGGCGAGGGCGAGCACGAACAGGCTGTCGGGCGGATGAAGCGAGGCGGGCATGGAAGCTCGGGAGACGATCCGGCACGGAGGCGATCTCGACGAGGCGCGGCGGCTGTTCCCGGACGCGCCGACGCCCTGGATCGATCTCTCCACCGGCATCAACCCCGTCCCCTATCCGTGCCCGGCGCTGGAGGCCAGCCTCCTCACCCGCCTGCCCGCGCCGGAGGATGCGCGCGCCCTCGAAGCCGCCGCCGCCTCGGCCTACGGAGCCGATCCCGCGCAGGTGGTCGCGGCACCCGGCACGCAGGCGCTGATCGGCTGGCTGCCCGTCCTGCGGCCGGCGAGCCGCGTCGCCGTGGTCGGGCCGACCTATGCCGAGCACGCCGCCGCGTGGCGCGGCGCCGGCCATCATGTCGCGACCGTGCCGAACCTCGCCGCGGCGATGCAGGCGGAGGTCGCCGTGGTGGTCAATCCCAACAATCCGGACGGCCGGGTGGCGGGACGCGGCGCCCTCGCGGAGGCGGCCGCAATACTCGCGGCCCGCGGCGGGCTCCTCGTGGTCGACGAGGCCTTCGCGGATCTCGAGCCGGTGGAGAGCCTGTGCGGCGAGGTCCCGGCGGGCGCGGTGGTGCTGCGCTCCTTCGGCAAGACCTACGGGCTCGCCGGCCTGCGGCTCGGCTTCGCGGTGGCGCGCGATCCCCTCGCCGGGCGGCTGCGGCGGAGCCTCGGCCCCTGGGCGGTCTCGGGGCCGGCGATCGCGGTCGGCCGGGCGGCCCTCGCCGACCGGGCATGGCGGGAGACGGCCGCCGCAGCGCGGGGGCGCGACGCCGCGCGCCTCGACCGCCTGCTCACAGGCGCGGGCGGGCGCCTCGTCGGAGGCACCCGCCTGTTCCGCACCGCGGACTTTCCCGATGCCCCCGCCCTGTTCGCGCGGCTCGGCCGGGCCGGTCTGTTCGTGCGCCGCTTCGAGGCGGCGCCGGCGCGCCTGCGCTTCGGGCTGCCGGGCGATGCGGGGGCCTGGGCGCGGCTCGAAGGGGCGCTCGCGTAACCTCCGGGATACCCCAGCGCCATCAAAAAGGCCGAAAAAATCGGGATCTCCGGAGGCGCCGGCAGGGCCGGCCGCGCCCGGTCCCGGGCGCGCTTCGTTGACCCCCGCCAGGGTTGGGCCGCATAAGCCAGCGCGGCCGCTTGCGCGGATCCGGGCAGTCCGGCGGGGGCGCGGGTGGCGGGCATCTGCCGGGCGTGCGGGAGCGGGAACCAGACGGCATGAGCGTGGACGAGGTCAAACGGCGCGACAGGCTCGGGAGCGTCATCGCGTTCGCGCGGCGCTCGCTGCCCGAGCTGCGCCGGGACGCCGAGACGATCGAGCCCGTCGACGCGCCGCGGCCGCGGCGCATGCTCCAGCTGCTCCAGCCCCTGCGCTGGACCCGGCTCATCCGCACGGAGGAGGAGGTCCGGCCCCGGCGCGCGGGCGCCGGCATCGTCCGCGGCTTCGTTCTCTTCGTGCTGCTGCCGACCGCGGCGGCGGGCCTCTACCTCTTCCTGATCGCCTCCGACCAGTACCTGGTCGAGGCGCGCTTCGCCGTGCGCGGCGAGGTGCTGCCCCTCGGCGACGTCAAGATCGGCGAGTTCGCGAGCCTCATCCAGAAGAACAACAGCCAGGACACCTACATCGTCTCGGAATACATCCGCAGCCTGCCGATGCTGGAGAGCGCGCAGAAGGCGCTCAACGTGCGGGCGATGTTCATGCGCGACGAGGCGGATTTCTGGGCGAAGTATTCCGGCAAGGAGCCGGTCGAGGAGCTGCTGAAGTACTGGCGCAAGCACGTGCAGGCGTCGATCGACCTCGTCTCCGGCATCATCACCCTCAAGGTGGTGGCCTTCACGCCGCAGGACTCGCTCGCGATCGCCAACCACATCGTCGGCCGTGCGGAGGCGCTGATCAACGTCATCTCGGAGCGGGCGCAGGAGGACATGCTGCGGCACAGCCGCGAGGAGGTCGAGAAGGCCGGCGAGCGGCTCACCCGGGCGCATCTCGCCCTCAAGGAGTTCCGCAACCGCTGGGGGATCATCGATCCGGCCAAGTCCGCCGAAGCGACCTACATGACGCTGATCGACCTGCGGAAGGAGAAGATCAAGCTCGAGAACGATCTTCAGGTCCTGCGCTCGTCGTCGCTCGACGAGAAGTCGCGTTCGATCCAGGCCCTGGTCGCCAACGTCGCAGCCATCGACCAGCAGATGCGGCAGCTTCAGAAATCGCTGACGAGCGACACGATGGCGGTGGACGCGCCCAACGCGGCCCAGGCCCTGCTCGAATACGAGCGCCTCGTGATCGAGCGCACCGTCGCCGAGCGCCTGAACGAGTCGGCCGTCGTCATGCTCGAACGCGCCCGCATCGCCGCGAGCAAGCAATCGATCTATCTGGCGACCTTCGTGCCGCCGGCAGCCCCGCAATTCTCCGCGCTGCCGCTGCGGGGCGAGAGCCTGTCGGTGATCTTCTTCTGCCTCCTCGTGACCTGGGGCAGCGCCACCCTCCTCGTCGAGGGCGTGAAGGACCACAACATCTGATCCGGTCTCCGCGCGATCAACGCGGACACCTGAGCGAAGCCTGGATCCGGCCATCCCGACGGGATCGACCGGATCGGGTCATGAGGCCACCCGGATGTCGGACTCGGATTTCACGGATCTGATCGCCCGCGCGATCTCCCCCGCCATGTCGCGCGACGAGCGCGAGGCGGTCTATCGCGTCGTCCGCCAAGCCTTCCAGCGTCTGCAGGAGCGCGAGGGCGCGGAGCGCGACGACCTGCGCGCGGAATTGCAGGCCCACCTCATCGAGGAGACGATCGGCGAGGTGGAGGGCATGGTCAGCCGCTACATCGCCCAGCAGACGATCGACACCGCGCCGCGCGAGGAAGCGCCCGGGCGCTGAGCCCGGCCCGGGCTCGGGCCGGATCCGGGGGAAAACGCACCGCGGCGGGAGCCCAGGCGGTGGGCGGCGCGTTCAGCCTCCCGTGGCTTTCGCCCCGCTACGGATCGTTCGGCTCGCTCATGACCAAGCTCGTCTCCCCGCCCCCGACGCCCGCGGAACCGGCGGTGATCCGCCGTCCCCGCATCCGGGAGGGCCAGCCGTTTCCCTTGGGAGCAACCTGGGACGGGCTCGGCGTCAACTTCGCCCTGTTCTCCGCCCACGCCACCAAGGTCGAACTCTGCCTATTCGACGATGCCGGCGAGACCGAGATCGCGCGCATCCCCCTGCCCGAATACACGGACGAGGTCTGGCACGGCTACCTGCCGGATGCCCGTCCCGGCACCATCTACGGCTACCGCGTCCACGGGCCCTACGAGCCCGAGGCCGGCCACCGCTTCAACCCCAACAAGCTCCTCATCGACCCCTACGCCAAGGCCCTCGTCGGCTCCATCGAGTGGAACCCCGCCCTCTTCGGCTACCGCATGGAGAGCGGCGACGACCTCAGCTTCGACGAGCGCGACAGCGCGCCGTTCACGCGCAAGTCCCGGGTGATCGATCCGGCCTTCACCTGGGGCCGCGATCAGAAGCCCAACGTCCCCTGGGACCGCACGGTCATCTACGAGGCCCACGTCAAGGGCTTCACCAAGCGCCACCCGGCCGTGCCCGAGCGCCTGCGCGGCACCTACGCCGGCCTCGGGACGAAGTCCGTGCTCGACTACATCCGCAGCCTGGGCGTGACCTCGGTGGAACTGCTGCCGGTTCACTCCTTCGTGCAGGACGACTACCTGCGCCAGAAGGATCTGTGGAACTACTGGGGCTACAACACCATCTCATTCTTCGCCCCGGCCCGCCGCTACGCCGCCGTGCCCGACTTCGCCTTCTCCGAGTTCAAGGAGATGGTCGCCCGCCTGCACGGCGCCGGCCTCGAGGTCATCCTCGACGTGGTCTACAACCACACGGCGGAGGGCAACGAGCGCGGGCCGACCCTCTCCTTCAAGGGCATCGACAACGCCTCCTACTACCGCCTCCTCCCCGACCAGAAGCGCTACTACATCAACGACACCGGGACCGGGAACACGGTGAACCTCTCGCACCCGCGGGTGCTGCAGATGGTCACCGATTCGCTGCGCTACTGGGCGACGGAGATGCGGGTGGACGGCTTCCGCTTCGACCTCGCCACCATCCTGGGCCGCGAGCCCTACGGCTTCGACGAAGGCGGCGGCTTCCTCGATTCCTGCCGCCAGGACCCGGTCCTGAACTCGGTGAAGCTGATCGCGGAGCCGTGGGATTGCGGGCCGGGCGGCTACCAGGTCGGCGGCTTCCCGCCAGGCTGGGCGGAGTGGAACGACCGCTTCCGCGACGACGTGCGCGCCTACTGGCGGGGCGACGACGGCCTCCTGCCCGACCTCGCCGCCCGGCTCACCGGCTCGGCCGACAAGTTCAACAAGCGCGGGCGCAAGCCGTGGGCCTCGGTGAACTTCATCACGGCGCATGACGGGTTCACGCTGGCCGACACGGTGTCGTACAACGACAAGCACAATGAGGCGAACGGCGAGGACAACCGGGACGGTCACTCGCACAATCTGTCGTACAATTACGGGGTCGAGGGTCCGACGGCGGATGCGGGGATCCGGGCGGTGCGGTTCCGGCAGATGCGCAACCTGCTGGCGACGTTGTTCCTGTCGCGGGGCACGCCGATGCTGCTGGCGGGGGACGAGTTCGCGCGCACGCAGCAGGGCAACAACAACGCCTATTGCCAGGACAACGCGATCTCGTGGCTGGACTGGGAGGCGATCGGGCCGGAGGAGCGCGACCTCGCCGAGTTCGCCCGCCGCCTGCTGACCCTGCGCAAGGCCCTGCCCATGCTGGGGCGCGGGCGCTTCCTCACCGGGGACTACGACGAGGAGCTCGGGGTCAAGGACGTGGCGTGGCTCACCCCGGACGGGACCGAGATGACCCCGGAGAACTGGAACGAGGGCGACGCGCGGGCGCTCTGCGTGCTCCTCGACGGACGGGCGCCGACAAGCGGGCTGCGCCGCCGCGGCTCGGAGGCGACGCTGCTCGTCCTCCTCAACGCCCATCACGACCTCGTTCCCTTCACGCTGCCGGAGGTGGTGGGCGGCCGCGACTGGGTGCGGCTCGTGGACACCAACCGGCCCGAGGTGGCGGACCTCGAGCATTTCGACATCGGCGGCCTCTACGAGGTGACCGGGCGCTCGCTGCTGCTCTTCGCCCTGCGCCCCGACGAGACGGACCACGCCAGCGAGACCTGGCGCTCCTACCAGCACGTCATCCAGTCCTTCGAGCGGGCCCATTCCGAAGAGGTCGCCTTCGCCGTGGAGGAGGAAGGCTGACCGCATGAAGGCTCGGGCGCGCCTTGCGGCGTGCCGTCGCGCGCTATCCGGAGACCTCGACCCCGGGCGCTCCGCCCATATCTCGTGAGCACGTGGAACAGAATGCGCGGCGCGGTCCGGTCCTTCCTCTGCGACAGGGGTTGAGCGCGGACGCGGTCCCGGGGGCACGATGACGAGCACGCCAGAGACGCCGCCGGTCGGGCGCGGCCCGACCGTCCAGCACGGTCCCTCGGGCGAGATCACCGACCACAGGAGCGACATCTTCTTCGCGGCCGTCGAGACGACGCGCATGCCGATGATCGTCACCGATCCACGCAAGCCGGACAACCCGATCATCTTCGCCAATCAGGCCTTCCGGACCATGACGGGCTACGAGCCGCCCGAGCTGATCGGGCGCAACTGCCGCCTCCTCCAGGGCCCGGAGACCGACCCGCAGACGATCGCCGAGGTCCGGCGCGCCATCAAGGACCGGCGCGAGATCTCGACCGAGATCCTCAATTACCGCAAGAACGGCTCGACCTTCTGGAATGCCCTGTTCGTCTCGCCCGTCTACAACGACGCCGGCGACCTCGTGTATTTCTTCGCCTCGCAGCTCGACGTGTCGCGCCGCCGCGACGCCGAGGATGCCTTGCGCCAGTCGCAGAAGATGGAGGCGCTGGGCCAGCTCACCGGCGGCATCGCCCACGACTTCAACAACCTGCTCCAGGTGGTGGTCGGCTACATCGACATCCTTCAGGCGGGCCTCGCCAATCCGCAGGCCGACCCGACCCGCATGGTCCGGGCGGCCGAGAACATCCGCGCCGCCGCCGAACGGGCGACCACGCTCACCCAGCAACTCCTGGCCTTCGCCCGCAAGCAGCGCCTCGACGGGCGCGCCCTCAACCTCAACACCCTCGTCGAGGGCATGCGGGAACTCGCCGACCGCACGCTGGGCGACCAGATCACGGTGCGGACCGACCTCGATCCGCGCTTGCGCAACGCCCGCCTCGACCCGACCCAGACCGAGGTCGCGCTCCTCAACGTGCTGCTCAACGCCCGCGACGCGATGCCGGACGGGGGCACCGTCACGATCCGCACCGAGAACCGCGAGATCGGGTCGGACGAGATCGGGCCGGGCCTGCCGGCGGCGGGCCGCTACGTCGCCATCGGCATCACCGACACCGGCACCGGCATGCCGCCCGAGGTGCTGGCGCGGGTGATGGAACCCTTCTTCACCACGAAGGAGGAGGGCCGCGGCACCGGCCTCGGACTGTCGATGGTCTACGGCTTCGCCAAGCAGTCCGGCGGGGCGGTCCAGATCGAGTCGCGCGTCGGCGAGGGCACGACCGTGCGCCTGATCTTCCCGGCGACGGGCGACGAGGAGCGCCCGGCCGCGGCGCGCGCGCGCGGCAACGAGCGGCCGGGCACCGAGACCATCCTGATCGTCGACGACCGCCGCGACGTGGCCGAACTCGCCCAGGCCATCCTGCAGGATTTCGGCTACACGGTGCTGATGGCCGCGAACGGCAGGGAGGCCCTCGACCTCCTCGACCGCAGCGAGCGGGTGGATCTCCTGTTCTCCGACCTGATCATGCCCGGGGGCATGAACGGCGTGGTGCTGGCGCGCGAGGCAAGGCGGCGCCAGCCGCGCCTCAAGGTGCTGCTGACCACGGGCTATGCCGAGGCGAGCCTGGAGCGCACGGATGTGGGCGGCAACGAGTTCGAGGTGGTCAACAAGCCCTACCGGCGGCTCGACCTGGTGCGCCGGGTCCGGGCGATCCTCGACGGCCCGACCGGCGTGACCTGACGCGCGCTCACGCCTGCGGCGGCAGGCGGGCGAGGATCGCCTCGCGCGCGGCCCGGGAGCCGGCGAGCGCCCCCCGCGCCCGCGCCAGGATCGCGGGCGGGGCCTCCCCCGGCGTGCCGGCCGAGAAGGGCGGCGCGGGAGCGTATTCGAGGCAGAGCTGGATCGTCTCGGCCGTCTCCCGCCCCAGGAGGGACGCGACCACGGCGAGCCCGAAATCGATGCCCGCCGTGACGCCGCCCGCGGTGATCAGCGGGCCGTCCTGCACGATGCGGGCCTCGACGGGCTCCGCGCCGAAATGGCCGAGGAAGTCGAGGGCGTTCCAATGCGTCGTGGCGCGCCGCCCGCGCAGGAGCCCGGCCGCCCCGAGGACGAGGGCGCCGGTGCAGACGGAGGTGACGAAGCGCGCCGCCGGGGCCCGCTCGCGCAGGAAGGCCAGGGTCCCCTCGTCCTCCAGGAGGGCGTTCACGCCGCTGCCGCCCGGCACGCAGAGCACGTCGAGGGGCGGGCAGGCCGCGAAGGTGGTGGTCGGCGCGAGGACGAGGCCGGTGGCGGCGGTGAGCGGCGCCCGCTCCTTCCAGACGAGATGGACCTCGGCGTCCTTCACCGAGGCGAAGACCTCGTAGGGTCCCGTCAGGTCGAGCTGCTGGACGGACGGAAAGACGAGGATCCCGAAGCGCAGGGTCATGATGGCGGCTCCCGATTGACGGCCCCTAGCTTACGGGAGCAGGCTCTGGCGGAGACGCCAAACATCCCTCGCTTCATGCCAAACCCGCGCCGCGTCGAGATCCTGGCCTTTCCGGACGTCCAGCTCCTCGACGTGGCCGGGCCGCTCCAGGTCTTCGCCACGGCCAACGACATCGCGGCGGCCGGCGCGCGGCCCCTGCCCTACGCGCCGGCCGTGGTCGGCCCGGCAGCCTCGGTGACGAGCACGGCGGGCCTCGCCCTGGCGGCGGAGCCCCTGCCCCCGGCGCGCGCTCCCCTGCACACGCTGGTGGTGGCGGGCGGGCGCGGAGTCGACGCGGTGAGCGAGGATGCGGCGCTGGTCGCCTGGGTCCGGTGCCGCGCGGAGACGGCATTCCGCACCGCCTCGGTCTGCAGCGGCGCCTTCGTGCTCGCGGCCGCCGGCCTCCTCGACGGACGCTGCGCCGTCACCCATTGGGGCCGCTGCGCGCAATTCGCCAAGCGCTTCCCGCAGGTGCGCCTCGACCCCGATCCGATCTTCGTGCGGGACGGCCCGGTCTGGACCTCGGCCGGGGTCACCGCGGGCATCGATCTCGCCCTCGCCCTGGTGGAAGACGATCTCGGCCGCGCGGCGGCCCTGGCGGTCGCCCGCCAGCTCGTCGTCTTCCTCAAGCGCCCCGGAGGGCAGGCGCAGTTCAGCACGCTGCTCGCCCTGCAGGAGGCGGGGCGGTTCGAGCGGCTCCACGCCTGGATCGCCGAGAACCTGCGCGCCGACCTCTCCCTCGGCGCGCTGGCGGAGCAGGCCGCCATGAGCGCCCGCAGCTTCTCGCGCCACTACCGGCAGGCGACCGGGCGCACCCCGGCCCGGGCGGTGGAGGAGATCCGGGTCGAGGCCGCCCGGCGCCTCCTGGAGCAGGGCGCGCCCGTGGCGCGGGCCGCCACCCAGTGCGGCTTCGGATCGGAGGAGACCATGCGGCGCGGCTTCCTGCGGGTGATCGGCACCGGCCCGCGCGCCTACCGGGAGCGGTTCGCGGGGCGCTCCGCGTGAAAGCCGAGGCGCGCGCGGAGATCCGCCGCGGTGACGCCCCGTGCGCGCAGGGCAGCGAGCGGCTCGGAGCCGCGCGACTTGGCGAGCTTGTCGCCGCCCTCGTCGAGGAGCAGGGCGTGGTGGTGGTAGCGGGGCGCGGGCAGGCCGAGCAGCGCCTGGAGCAGGCGGTGCAGGTCGGTGGCGGCGTCGAGGTCCCGGCCGCGCACCACGTGGGTGACGCCCTGCGCGGCGTCGTCGTGCACCACGGCGAGGTGGTAGCTCGTCGGCACGTCCTTGCGGGCGAGCACCGCGTCGCCCCAGCGCTCCGGCTCGGCGAGGCGGGTGGTGAATGCACCCGCGGCGTCGAAGCTCTCGACGGTGAGCGGCCCCGGACAGGCGGCGCGGGCCCGGTCCATGGCGAGGCGCCAGGCATGCGGCTCGCCCGCGGCGATCCGGACCGCGGCCTCGGCCGGGGACAGGTCGCGGCAGGTGCCCGGATAGAGGGGCGCCCCGTCGGGGTCGCGGGCCCGGCTCGCCGCCGCGATCGCCTTGCGCGTGCAGAAGCACGGATAGACGAGGCCGCGCTCCCGCAAGGCGTCGAGGGCGGCGGCGTAATCGGCGAAATGCGCGGATTGGCGCCGCACCGGCTCCGGGAAGGCGAGGCCGAGCCAAGCGAGATCGTCCCGCATCGCCGCCATCAGCGCGGGCCGGCAGCGGGTGGTGTCGATATCCTCGATGCGCAGCAGCAGGCGGCCCTGCATCCTGTCGGCGAAATCCGCGTTCAGGAGAGCCGAATAGGCATGGCCGAGATGGAGGCGCCCGTTGGGGCTCGGAGCGAAGCGGAAGACCGGAGGAGACACGGGCGCCATGGGACGGAGAGCGGCTGAGCCACAGATGGGGATCGGCGCCGGCGCCGTCGATGCCGGGAGCCCGCCCGCGCGGCTCCTCGATTCCGAGGCCGTGCTGCAGGAGGGCGTTGCGGCGCTCACGCGATGCGACCCGGTGATGGCCCGCATCGTCGCGGCGGGGGCGGTGCCGCCCCTGCGCAAGCGCCCGCCGGGCTACGAGGGGCTCGCCGGCATCATCGTCGCGCAGCAGCTCTCGACCGCGAGCGCGGGGGCGATCTGGAACCGGCTGAAGTGCCTCCTGCCCGTGCTGACCCCGGAGAGCCTCGCGGGCGCCGCGGAGCCGGACCTCAAGGCCGCCGGCCTGTCGGCTCCGAAGATCCGCACCTTGCGGGCGGTGGCGGAGGCGGTCGCGGCGGGAAGCCTGCCCCTCGACGGCCTGCACGCCCTGCCCGCCGACGAGGCCCACCGCCTGATGGTGGCGGTGCGGGGCATCGGCCCCTGGACGGCGGACGTCTACCTGCTGTTCTGCCTCGGCCATCCGGACGCCTTCCCGGCGGGCGACCTCGCGCTCCAAGAAGCGGCGCGGCTCGCGGACGGCCTCGACGCCCGGCCGAGCGCGCCCGCGCTCACAGCCCGGGCCGAGCTCTGGCGACCCTGGCGCGGGGTCGCCGCGAAGGTGCTGTGGGCGTATTACCGCGTGGCCAAGGCGCGCGACGCGGCGCCCGTCTCCTCCTGAATCCCGGAATTCCTGCCATGACGACGCTCACCGGCCCGCGCCTGCCGCCCCGCTCGGGCCGGCCGCCCCGCCAGCTCGTGGTGCTGCTGCACGGCTTCGGCGCGGACGGCAACGACCTGATCGACCTCGCCCATGCCTGGCAGCCGCTCCTGCCGGACGCCGCCTTCGTCTCGCCGCACGCTCCCGAGCCCTGCATCCAGGGCTTCGGCCGGCAGTGGTTCCCGCTGACCTTCCGCGATCCGCACGAGCGCTGGCGCGGCGTGAACCGGGCCGCCCCCACCCTCGACGGCTTCCTGGACGCGGAGCTGACGCGGGCCGGGCTGGACGAGAGCCGCCTCGCCCTCGTGGGCTTCAGCCAGGGCTGCATGATGGCGCTCCACGTCGCCCTGCGGCGGCCCCGGCGCCTCGCGGCGGTGGTCGGCCTGTCCGGCATGCTGGTGATCGAGGAGGGCAAGGGGCCCGAGAGCCTGGGGCCGGCGATCCGCTCCGTGCCGCCGATCCTGGTCGCGCACGGGGATCAGGACGAGGTCATCCCGGTCCAGGCCCTGTTCATGACCGCCGATCTCCTCGCGGCGGCGGAGATTCCGGTGGAGTGGCACCTCTCGGCCGGCCTCGGCCACGGCATCGACGAGGCCGTGCTCCAGCAGGCCGGGCTGTTCCTGGCCCAGCGCTTCGCCGGGGAATAGACGCGGCGTCAGCCGCGCGGCCGGCAGACGAGGTGGCCGGCCGCGTCCAGGCGCGTCGTGCCGATCGGCGCCGGCCGCCCGGTCACCGGATCCCGGTAGACGCGCCCGGCGCATCCGCCCTCGGTCACCGCGGTGCCGTCGCCAGGGCGGACGAGCGCGAGGATCGATAGCGCCGCGAGGGCGAGCAGCACGGCACAGCCCAGGAACAGGCCCGACCGCCGGCCCGGCCGGGGCATCGGGCCCGGCACCGTCCCGCGTGGCCGCGCTCCGCGCGCCCCCGGCATCCCGGCCGGGCCCGCTCCGAGGGCGTGGCCGCGCATCCGGCCCGATCGATGAGGCGCCGCGGCCGGACCGGCCGCGATCCAAGCCCGAAGCTCGGGGGAGTGGGGAAAGAGGGGAGCGGTCGGGCGAGTCTGTGCAGCCATCGGCGGACCCTCCATCGGCCCCGTGGCTCCGATCTATGTGGGAAAAATTCCCACGTCAAGAGTCGCGGATGACGTGTGCCGGTGAGCGAGCGCAGGCCGGATCGGTTCATCACATCGGCCCGGCTCCAGAGACGGAAGCCGTGCGCAGAACGGCGCGGGGCAACTCGACCGAGACCCGTCTCGGCATCGTCGCCGCCGATCCGGCAAGCCCTTCAGCGCGGGATGCTCAGCCCCGCGCCTCCGTCAGCGCCGCGCGGGCACCGAGCTGCAGCAGGGCCCCGTCGCCCATGAGGGCGATCAGGTCGAAGCCCTCCTGGATGTTCTCGCGGGCGCGGGCCGCCGAATGGGCGTAGACGCCGATCCGCTTGCCCGCCGCCCGGGCCCGCGCCCGGGCATGGTCGAGGGCGGCGCGCACCACCGTCCCGCCCGGGTCGAGGCCGGCCCCGCCCGAGAGCGCGATCGAGAGGTCGGAGGGGCCGATGAAGATGCCGTCGATGCCCTCGACCGCCAGGATCGCGTCGACGGCGTCGAGGGCCTCGCGCGTCTCCACCATGGCGAGCGAGAGGCAGAACCCGTTCGCCTCCCGCAGATAGGCCTCGGGCGCGAGCCCCGAGAGCGCCAGGGCCGGCAGCGGCCCCCAGCTGCGCGCGCCCAGCGGCGGATACTTGGCGAAGGACGCGAACAGCCGGGCATCCTCGGCGCTGTTCACCATCGGGGCGATCACCGCCGAGGCGCCCGCATCGAATAGCCGCGAGACGGTGCTGAAGGCGCCCACCGGCACCCGGGCGATGGTCGGCTTGCCGCGGGCCGCCACCAGGGGCACCGTCCGCGCGATGCTGTCGAAGTCGTGGCCGCCATGCTGCATGTCGAGCGTGATGGCATCGAAACCCGGCTCGGCCGCGAGCAGGCCCGCCACCGCCGGCTCGGCGATGCCGCACCACGCGCTGACGAGGGGCGTGCCCTCCCGGAACCGCGCCGCCAGGGCGGCGACCGCCCCTCCCCGCTCCGCCATGCCGCTCTCTCCCTGTCCGGTCCGGCACTCCCGTCCGGTCGGTCTCAGCTTAAGGCAGCGGCGGCGCCCGCGTCGAGGCGGCTTGATCCGCGCCGAAAATCAGCGATTCTTGACACATGGCCCGCCCGGAACCACATGCCGGGCATTGCAGTGCACGACAGGGACGGCGGCCCCGATCCGCCGCACACCCGGCCAGATGCTTGGCCGACCCTTCGGAGGACGAGCCGCGCCGTCGCGGCCCGGCCAGCGCGTTGTGCTGCCTTTCCGCTTCGGGTAGTTTGCGACCGGCTGCCGGGACGATGCGTCCCCGGCCCGACCTGGTTTCGGGTCGCCGCGCCGCGGGCCTCACACGTTTTTTGGAGCCACGGCCCCATGGATTTCCTCAAACCACGGTACACGCCTATGAACCGCCGCCGTCGCATCTACGAGGGCAAGGCGAAGGTCCTCTATGAGGGACCGGAGCCGGGCACGCTCATCCAGCACTTCAAGGATGATGCGACCGCCTTCAACGCCAAGAAGCACGAGGTGATCGACGGCAAGGGCGTGCTGAACAACCGGATCTCCGAATTCGTGTTTCAGCACCTCAACGACATCGGCGTGCCCACGCATTTCATCCGCCGGCTCAACATGCGCGAGCAGCTGATCCGCGAGGTCGAGATCATCCCGCTCGAGGTCGTGGTGCGCAACGTGGCGGCCGGCTCGCTGGCGACGCGGCTCGGCCTCGAGGAGGGCACCCAGCTTCCGCGCTCGATCATCGAGTTCTACTACAAGAACGACCAGCTCAACGACCCGATGGTGTCGGAAGAGCACATCACGGCCTTCGGCTGGGCGACGCCGCAGGAGATCGACGACATCATGGCGCTGGCCATCCGGGTCAACGACTTCCTGTCGGGTCTCTTCCTCGGCGTCGGCATCCGCCTCGTCGACTTCAAGATGGAGACCGGCCGGCTCTGGGAAGGCGACCTGATGCGCATCGTCGTCGCCGACGAGATCTCCCCCGATTCGTGCCGCCTCTGGGACATCAAGAGCCAGGACAAGCTCGACAAGGACCGCTTCCGCAAGGATCTGGGCGGCCTGATCGAGGCTTATTCCGAGGTCGCCCGCCGTCTCGGCATCCTCGGCGAGAACGAGAAGGTGCAGGCCGGCGGCCCCCGCCTCGTCCAGTAGCGACGCGGCTCACCGACGACACTTGGAGACGACACTTGGAGCGGGGCTGCCGGATCGGCGGCCCCGTTCGCGTTTCAGCGCAGGGAGGCCTGTGCGGGGGCCGGCCCGAGGCGCGTATAGGTCGGCGCCTGCGGATCGAAGCCCGGGTGGTACCAGGGATCGGCACCGAGCGCCGTGCCCCAGCGGGCGCGAAAAGCCGCGACCTCCGCCGCGTGGCGCGCCCGAGCGGCGTCCGTCCAGCGGCGGCTCGCCGCCTCGCGGTGATGCAGCACCGCCCCCGGCACCATCAGCGTGCGATAGCCCGCCCGATCCAGGCGCAGGCAGAGATCGACGTCGTTGAAATCGACCGCGAAGGCCTCCGCGTCGAAGCCGCCGACCTCCGCGAACTTGCGCGCCTCCACCACGAGGCAGGCGGCCGTGACCGCCGAGACTCGGTGCGTCGCCGCGAGCCGGTGGAGATAGCCCGGGGCGTCGCCGGGAAAGTGCCGATGGGCGTGGGTGACGAGCCCGCCCGTGCCGAGCACGATGCCGCCGTGCTGGATGCGCCCGGCCCCGTCGAGGAGCTTCGCCCCCACCGCCCCGACCTCCGGCCGCAGGGCCTCCTCGGCCATCCGCCGCAGCCAGTCGGGCCGGAACGCCTCGACGTCGTTGTTGACGAAGCCGAGGAGTCGGCCCCGGGCGACGTCCGCGGCCCGGTTGTTCATGGCCGCGAAGTTGAACGGGCCGGGACAGGCCAGCACCCGGGCACGGCCCGCCGCCGCGATCTCCCGGAAATACGCCAGGGTCTCGGTCTCGCGGCTGTCGTTGTCGCAGACGATGATCTCCAGCGCCGGCCAATCGGTGCAGGCGCCGAGGCTGTCGAGGCAGGTGCGCAGGAGATCGACCCGGTCGCGGGTCGGCACGATCAGGCTGACCACGGGCAAGGGGTCCGGCAGCGGCCGGCGGAGGGCCGGCACGACGGCAGGGCCGCGCCCGACCGCCCCACCCGGCGCCTGCGCCGCGAAGGGCCGCCAGAGCGAGAGCAGCCGCGGCAGGTGGCGGACGGCTCCGGGCCCGTGCCGCTCGTGCAGGTCCAGGAGGAGCGCGGGACCTTCCGCCGGGCCGCCCTCGTCGCGGGCGGATCGCCGCAGCGCCACGACCGGCCCGACATAGTCGACCGCGCGCAGGAAATCCGGATCGAAGGCCGGACGCAGGAGCGGGAACAGCGGCGCGTCGCCGGGCCCGAGCACCAGCGCGTCGCCGTAGAGCGCCTGGAGCCCCGGCTCCCTCCGGAACGCCTCCACGATCAGGGCCACCGCCCCCGCCGCCAGCGCGTGGCCCGGCGGGCAGAGGATGACGGGATCCTCCGGCAGGGCCGCCCGCTCCGGCGCCGGCACGGAGCGCGGATGCAGCCGGTGGGCGGCGCCGAGGAGGGCGGTGGCGAGATTGCGCGCCCGCACGCGCTTGCCGCCGAGCCACGCCCGCGCGAGGGCGAGCGCCGCGCGCGGCTGCCGGGCCAGCACCGGCAGCGCCGCGAGCCATCGCCCGGGGGATGGCCGTCCCAGCGGCTCGGCGAAGCGCAGCGCGTCGAAGGCGGGCTGCAGAGGGAAGAACCGCGGGATCCTCACTCCAGATCCTCCCCGAAGGTCGTGAGGGAGAGGGCCGGGTGATAATAGGGGTCGTCCCGGATGACGTCCCGCCAGCGGGCGGCGAAGCGCTCGGCCTCGGCCTCGAAGCGCAGCCGCGCGGCGCCCACGGCGGGCCCGCGGCTCACGGATTCGTGGTGGTCGAGCACCGCGTGCGGCGTCCAGAGGTTGCGAAGCCCCGCCGCCCGCAGCCGCAGGCAGAAGTCGATGTCGTTGAAATCGACCGCGAAGGCCTCCGCGTCGAAGCCGCCGATCCGGTCGAAGGCCGCGCGCGTCACGGCGAGGCAGGCGGCGGTGACACCCGCGACCTCGTGCGTCACCGTGAGGCGCCCGAGATGGCCCGGCGTGTCGGCGGGGCGGTTGCGCAGGATGTGGCCCGCCCGGCCGCCGAGCCCGACCACCACGCCCGCATGCTGCAGGCGCCCGTTGCCGTAGAGGAGCTTCGCCCCCACCGCACCGATGCCGGGGCGCAGGGCGAGCGCCGCCATCTCGGCGAGCCAGCCCGGCTCGCGCACGGCGACGTCGTTGTTGAGGAGCACCACCACCGCCCCGCGCGAGGCCGCCACGCCCGCATTGACGAGGCCGGAGAAGTTGAACGGGCCCGGCCGGTCGAGGCGGCGCACGCGGCCGTCCGGCTCCAGGCTGTCGTAGAGGGCGGCGACCGCGGGATCGACCGAGCCGTTGTCGACGATCACGAGTTCGATCGCCGGGTAATCGGTCTCCGTCAGCACGCCGCGCACGGCGACGCGGATCAGTTCCGGGCGGTCGCGGGTCGGGATCACCACCGAGACGAGGGGCGGCGGCACCGGCAGCGGCCACGCGAGATCGAGCACGCCCTTCGCCCGGCGCGGCCGGGCCGGGGAGCCCGCCCGGGCGAGGGCGGCGGTGAGATCCGCGATCTGGGCCTCCGGATCGTCCGGCCCCTCGGGACGGCGGCAGAGCGGGCGGGCCACATGGCGGGCCCTCTCCGGGGCAACGGCCAGGAAGGCCGCCCGCGGCAGCGCGGTCAGCCCCTCCGCCGGATTCCAGCCGCAGGCATCGAGGAGCCGCCGCGCGATCAGGAGCGGTCGGCCCGGATAGCCCGTGGCGAGGGCGAAGTCCGGGCTCCAGTCCGGCTTGAGGCGGGGAACCACCCCGGCCCGGGTCTCGATCTCCTCGTCCGCATAGGCAAGGTCGGCCCCCTCCAGCGCATCCGCGAGCTGCGCCAGCGCATCCGGCGCCAGCACGTCGCCGGGATGGAGGCTCATCACGGCCTCGGCCTGCGGGAAGCCGGGACGGTCGACGATCCGCGGATCCTGCGGCAGCGCGCCCGCGCCGGGCGGCGTCCCGCGCCACGCCAGGGCGAGCTGCCAGTCGCGGTGGCTCTGGCCGACGAGCGCCGACACGGTGCGCCGCACGGCCTCCCGCTCGGCGGGATCGGCTTCGAGCCGCAGACCGATCCGCCGGGGCGGCGCGGCGGCGCGCCGGTCGAAGGCGGGCTCGAAGGCGCGGGCGCGCGCGGCCTTCCAGGCCGCATAGCCGTCGAGGGGCGTCACCGCGGCGGCGATGCGCAGCATGTTGTGAAACCGGCGCCGGTCACGCCGCGCCGCGTGATAGAGGGCGGCGGCGAGGATGGCGGGCCGGGCCCGGGCCGCCCGGGCGAGCACCGCCGGCAGTCCGAGGAGCCGCGCCGCCTCGATCCGGAACCCCTCGGCGGGGGCGGCGAGCAGGATGGTTTCGGTGCCGGGCGGAACCGGGCCGAGCCAGGAGGCCCGCCCCAGCACGGGGCCCGGCAGCACGGCATCCGCGTGCCCCCCCGCCCGCAGGAAGCGGAGCACCGGGCGGGTCGGCCGCGCGAAGCGGCCGGCGGCGACGGTCAGCGACAGCCAGGACCCGCCCGGCGCGCGCGGCAGGACGAGGCGGCGGGTGAAATCGGGATCGTCGTGCGGGGCGAGAGGGACCGGCGTCGGAGGCACGAAGGCGGCGGCGTCATTCCGCCGGCGCGGCGACGGCCGCAGGCTTGCGGGTCCGCCGGGCGGGCTTCGCGGACCCGCCGCCGCCGAGCCCCACCTCGATCTCGAAATCCGCCGCCGCGGAGGCCGGCACCGTGAGGCCCTCCTCGACGATGGCGAAGGTGGCACTCGCCGCGCCCGCGGGGATCGTCACGGCGGCGCGCCGGCTGCGGCGGGCGATGACCGTGCTGCCGTGCTTGACGGTCACGGTGACGGGCGCGTCGTAGCGCCCCGGCGCGCCGCCGGGCCCGAGCAGCGCCCGCCCCTGCACGCCCACCTTGACCACGACCGTGCCGCCCGGCCCGGTGCTGCACTCCCGGCTCACCTGCGCGATCGCGATCTGATGGCGCACCGCGCCGCCCGCGAGCGCCTGGAGGGAGGCCCCGCCCTCCGCCACGTCGACGGGCGGGCAATAGGCATCGTCGGGGTTCGGCGGCGCTTCCGGCGGCTTCGTGGTGCCGCCATAGCGGAAGATGTTCAGGAGCGGGTTGCTGCCGTCATCCTCCAGCGCCCGGGCCGGGCTCGCGACGAGCACCGACCCGCACAGGAGAGCCGCACATCCTCTCAGAAATCCGCCTGCCGTCACCATGCTGTCCCCGGCTATTGCAGCTTGTCGAACCCGGTCGCGAAGCCCTTGAGCGGGAGCGGGATGCCCACGCCCTCCTCCGGGGTTTGGAACACGATGAAGGTCGCCTGCTGGCCGGTCTTGAGCTGCTTGATCAGGTTCTCGTCCATCACGACCTCGGCGACGCAGCCCGTGGAGAGGCAGCGCACGAAGAGGGTGCGACCGATATCGGCCTGATCGATCTTGAGCCCGAGGCCCGAGGGCAGCAGGATGCCGAGCGGCGCCACCACCCGCAGGAGCGTGCCGCGGTTGTCGGCGGTCTTCAGCACGATCACCGCCAGGGTGAGGTTCGGCCGATCCTCCGCCGCCACGTACTGCACGAGCGCGCATTGCTCGGCCTTGGCGCCGGCCGGCGTCTCGCAGCGCAACTGCCAGTCGTCGAAGGTCTGCTTGACCGCCCCCTGAGCCGCGGCCGGTCCGGCGGAGAGCCCCGCCGCGAGCAGCAGGGCCGCCAGGAGCCCGCCCCGTCGCACCATGTCTCGCACGCCTCTCCCGCTCCGTTCCGCGCCGTCGGTCGGCGGATCCCGGCCGGCTTCCGACCACGGGGATTCTTGACTGTCAAGCGAAGGAACGTTTCGGAAGCGGCGATCGGCCCGGATGAGGCGCCCGAGCGCGCTGGTGAGCGGGCCGTTTTTCGCTTGAGGCACTTATTTAAGACAATCCCGGCTACCGCTTCCAGGCGACGCCGCCCGCGTCTCGGCAGCAATGACACAGCCTCTGCCGAAGTGCCGGACCGTGCCTTTCTCCGGCACCCGGTCCACTCTAGATTCCTGCTTCACCCGCCCGACCGGATGCCGAGCATGCGCCCGTCCCTGAGAGCCGCCCCCCTCGCCCTTCTGCTGGCCGCGCCGGCCGTCGCCCACGCCGATCCGCTGCCCGTGGACGAGACCACCTACATCGAGCGCTCGCTCGAACGGTCCGCACCGCTGACCATCGAGCACCCGCCGGTGGCGCGCAACCCGCGGGGCCGGCGGGCCGGCCGCGCGGCGGAGCTCGCGGGCTTCTGCCGCGACGGCGGCCTGATCCGCCGCCGGGACGAGACCGGCGCGGTGATCATCCGCCAGCGCGAGGTCTGCGATTCCATCGCGCCGCGCACCCTGGCGCCGGGCGAGGTCGATCCGCGCCCGACCTGGCCGGCCACGACTGCGGTGGTGGTGCGCACCAAGGGCTGAGCGGACGCGCGCAAGAAGCGGAAGCCCGCCCGGCGCCTCACGGATCCGGATCCGCCGCTACCCGTAGCGGTGCAGCTCCGTGCCGTGGCGCTTGAGCCAGCGCTCGGCCTCCTCGACCCGCGGGTAGAGCCGGTCGAGCAGGGTCCAGAACCGGTCCGAGTGGTTCATCTCGGCCAAGTGGGCGACCTCGTGGGCGGCGAGGTAGTCGAGCACGAAGGTCGGCGCCAGGATCAGCCGCCACGAGAAGTTCAGGTGCCCCTGCGCCGAGCAGGAGCCCCAGCGGCTGCGCGTGTCGCGCACCGTGAGGCGCTTCGGCGCCCGGCCGAGGGCCCGCGCATGACGCGTGACGGCCTCGCGCAGGTCGATCCGGGCCTCCGCTTCGAGAAAGTCCCGCACGCGGCGCCCGACATGCGGCGGCTGGCCGGACACGGCGATGATCGGTGATTCGTCCGCGTCGCGGGTCGCCACCGTCGCGCCGGTCCCGACCGACCAGTGCAGGATGCGGTGCGGAACGCCCCGCAGCGGCACCAGCGCCCCCGGTTCGAGGGCGACCCGGGCCGGCACCGTGGCGACCCGCGCCGCGATCCAGCCCGCATGCGCATCGGCGAAGCGCTGGGCCGTGGAGACCGCCGTGCGCTCCGGCAGCGTGAGAACGACGTCGCCGGTCGCGCTCGACACCCGGAGCGTGATGCGGCGGGCGCTCGCCCGCCGCCGCATGGAGACGCGGAAGCTCGTGCCCTCGTGCTCGACCGTGAGGTGGGTGGGATCGGGCGCCGACCGGCGCAGCAACGCGACTCGCATGGGAGGCATTCTAGGCGGTCGGCGGCTCTCCTGTCAGCGGGCCGGCTGCGGCGGGTCGGCGCGCCTCAGCTTGCCTGAAGCAGAGCCGGCGCCGCCGTGCCCTGCATCTCGTGCATGAAGGCCGAGATGCGCGGCAGGATGTGGGCGCGGAACCGCGAGCCGTTGAAGACGCCGTAATGCCCCACGCCCTGCTGGAGATGGTAGAGCTTGCGCTCCTCGGGCAGGTTCACCGCGAGGTCGAGGGCCGCCTTGGTCTGGCCGACGCCGGAGATGTCGTCCTTCTCGCCCTCCACCGCCATGATGGCGCAGTGGCGGATCGACGCCGGATCGACGAGGGCGTCGTGGTGGCGCATCGTGCCCTTGGGCAGGGCGTGCTCCACGAACACGGTCTCGACGGTCTGGAGATAGAACTCGGCCGTGAGATCCATCACGGACAGGTACTCGTCGTAGAACTCGCGGTGCTTCTCGGCCGAGTCGCCGTCATTGCGCACGAGGTGCTTGAACATGTCCCAATGCGCGGTCAGGTGCCGGTCGAGGTTCATGCCCATGAAGCCGGAGAGCTGGAAGAACCCCGGATAGACCTCGCGCCAGGTGCCCGGATAGCCCGGCGGCACGACGGTGATGCAATTGCGCTTGAACCACTCCATGCCGCGCTCGGCGGCGAGACAGTTCACGGCGGTCGGCGAGCGGCGGGTGTCGATCGGGCCGCCCATCAGCGTCATGGAGGTGGGCACGCCCGGCATTCCCTCCGCCTCCATCCGCGCCACCGCGGCGAAGACCGGGACGGCCGGCTGGCAGACCGCCATCACGTGCAGGTCCGGGCCGAGATGGCCGAACATCTCGATCAGGTAGTCGATGTAGGTGTCGAGGTCGAAGCGCCCCTCGTCCAGGGGGACCATCCGGGCGTCGTTCCAGTCGGTGATGAAGACCTGATGGGCCGGCAGCAGCGCCTCGACGGTGCCGCGCAGGAGCGTGGCGTAGTGGCCCGACATCGGGGCGACCACGAGCACCTTGGGCTGGGCCTGCACGGTCGGGCGCTTGAGCGCGCGGTCGAAGGCGACCACGCGGCCGAACGGCTTCTCCCAGACGACCCGCTCGCTCACCGCGACGGTCGTGCCCTCCACCACCGTCGTCGGAAGGCCGAAGGCCGGCTTGCCGTACCGGCGGGTGGTGCGCTCGAACATCTCGCAGGCCGCCGAGACCGTACGGCCGTAGGGCGTGTAGGAGATGGGATTGGCCGGGTTCTGGAACACGAGCTGGGTCGCATCGGCCGCAGCACGGGCCGGCGTCAGCATCCAGTGGGCCGCTTCGTACCAGAAATATGAGAGATCCATGCCTGCGACCGCCCGTTTCACAACCAGCAGCGCCGCGGCGCCGCCCAGAGACGCCAGCCTACAACTGCCACCCTGAAGTTATGGTTCCGGGCCGCGGACGCAAGGGCATGTCCCCCTACCAAGGTGCAATATGATACCAAATAGATCGGGCTGTGCCTTTTTCGTCGCAGGTTCTGCCCATCAAAGCGGCATTATGTTTCATGGTCCCGCGAGGCGTCCTCTGGGCGGCGGCGCGCCCCGCGCTATCGTGGTGACATGACAGAGGCCTCGCCGATCGATCTCGTCCACGACGCGCGCCACCTGCGCCTGGACACCCTGGTGCGCCTGCGCTGGCTCGCCATCACCGGGCAGAGCGCCGCGGTGGCGGGCGCGCATCTGGGCCTCGGGCTGCCCCTGCCCTTCGGCTGGTGCTTCCTCGTGATCGCCGCCTCGTCGTGGCTGAACCTGATGCTGCGGGTGCGCTTCCCGGCAAGCTACCGGCTCAGCGACACCAACGCTGCGCTGCTGCTCGCCTTCGACATCGCCCAGCTCGCCGCCCTGCTGTTCCTCACCGGCGGCCTGCAGAACCCGTTCTCGCTGCTCTTCCTCGCCCCGGTGCTGATCTCGGCGACGGCCCTGCCGCCGGTCCACACGCTGGCGCTGGGGCTGTTCGCGGTCGGCCTGTCGACGCTGCTCGCCCTGGTGCATCGGCCGCTGCCCTGGTTCTCGGCCGAGCGGATGGAGATCCCCTTCCTGTACGTGTCGGGGGTCTGGACCGCGATCCTGCTCGGCATCGCCTTCACGGGCGTCTACGCGTGGCGGGTCGCCGAGGAGGCGCGCCAGCTCGCCCAGGCACTCGCCGCCACCGAGATCGTGCTCGCGCGCGAGCAGCACCTCTCGCAGCTCGACGGGCTCGCCGCCGCGGCGGCGCACGAGCTCGGCACGCCGCTCGCCACCATCACGGTGGTGGTGAACGAGCTCGACCGGGCGCTCGGCCCCACCGCCACCCCCGCCGTCGCCGACGACCTGAAGCTCCTGCGCGAGCAGGTGGAGCGCTGCCGCGGCATCCTCTCGAAGCTGACCTCCCTCGACGACGACCAGTCGGGCTTTCTGGAGACGATCTCGATCAGCCACCTCGTGGAGGAGCTGGTGGCACCCCAGCGGGCGCTCGGGATCGTCCTCGACGTCTCGACCCGCGGCGAGGGGCCGGAGCCGAGCTGCCGGCGCAACCCGGGCGTGCTCTACGGCTTGTCGAACATCGTCGACAACGCGGTCGACTTCGCGGAGAGCCGGGTGATCATCGAGGCCCGCTGGAACGCCGAGCGGGTCTGGCTGGAGATCCGGGACGACGGGCCGGGCTTCGCGCCGGAGGTGCTGCTGCGGGTGGGCGAGCCCTACGTCACCACCCGCGGCGCCTCCCGGGCCGAGGGCGGGGAGGTCGGCTCCGGCCTCGGCCTCGGCCTGTTCATCGCCAAGACCCTGATCGAGCGCTCGGGCGCCCAGATCGCGCTCGCCAACGCCGCCGACCCCTCCACGGGCGCGGTCGTCCGCATCGCCTGGCCCCGTCACGTTTTCGAGAGAGAGGTCGCGCTGCGCAGAATTGGAGGAACAAATGGTGCACTCCCTCTAACGCCGGCCCGCGACGTTCCTATATAAAGGCCTGAAGAAACTGAACGAATGGCGAGGATCGTCTCTTGATGACGCAGTTTGGAACCCCGAGCCCAGCGGCCGCCCCCGGGGCGATTCCCGAGGGCGACCCGTTGGCGGCCCACGCCGATCGCAGCCTGCTGATCGTGGACGACGACAAGCCCTTCTCGACGCGGCTCGCCCGCGCCATGGAGGCCCGCGGCTATCAGGTCCAGGTGGCCGAGAGCGTCGCCGAGGGCGTGTCGCTGGTGGATGCGCATCCGCCGGCCTTCGCGGTCATCGACATGCGCTTGGCCGACGGCAACGGCCTCGACGTGATCGCGCGCCTGAAGGAACGCCGGCCGGAGGCCCGGGGCGTGATCCTCACCGGCTACGGCAACATCGCCACCGCGGTGACGGCGGTGAAGCTCGGCGCCTTCGACTACCTGGCGAAGCCCGCCGACGCGGACGAGATCCACGGCACGCTGATGGCCCAGCCGGGCGAGCGGGCCGACCCGCCTGAGAACCCGATGTCCGCCGACCGGGTGCGCTGGGAGCACATCCAGCGGGTCTACGAGCTGTGCAACCGCAACGTCTCGGAGACGGCCCGCCGCCTCAACATGCACCGCCGCACCCTGCAGCGGATCCTCGCCAAGCGCGCCCCGCGGTAGGCCGCGTGACGCGCGGGCGGCCGACACCCCCTCTCCCGACCGGTCGGGAGAGGGGTTTTTCATGTCCGGGAGCCGTCTTGATCGACGGTGCAGTCTCTCATGCGGTTTCCGGATGATCGCTTCGCGATGCGGAAACCGGCCTCGCTCAGGCGCCGCGCGGGCTCGTGATCCGGTTTCCGAAAGTGATCTTCCGGAAACCGTATCAGATCCCGGCCGCCCCGCCATCCGAGCGCGGGTCGTGGGTCGCCTCGATCCGGCCGTTGCCGGGATGGCGCACCAGCAGCCCCGCATGGCCGAGGGAGTCGATGTAGGAGCCGCCGAGTTCCTCCACCTCGTGGCCGGCGCGGCGCAGGGCGGCGATGCAGGACGGATCGAAGCGGTCCTCGACCTTCACGGTCATCGATTCGGCGCCCCAGGTCCGGCCGAACAGGAGGCGCGGCGCGTCGACCGCATCGGCGACGCCCATCCCGCCATGGGCGTAGCGGGTGAAGACCTGGGCCTGGAACTGCGGCTGCCCGTCCCCGCCCATGCTGCCGTAGGAAACCACCCGCCCGTCATCGAGCACGGCCATGGCCGGGTTGAGGGTGTGGAACGGCTTGCGGCCGGGCTCCAGCGGGTTGGCGGCCCCCGGATCGAGGGAGAACGAGGTGCCGCGGTTCTGCCACGCGATCCCGGTCCCCGGCAGGACGAGGCCGGAGCCGAACTCCCAGTAGACCGACTGGATGTAGGAGACCGCGAGGCCGTTCCCGTCGATCGCCCCCATCCAGACCGTATCGCCGTCGCCGAGCGGGCGCAGCGGATAGGGCGCGGCCCGGTCCATGGCGATGGCCGCGGCCTCGCGGGCGAGGCGGTCGGGCATCAGGAAGCCGGCCGGATCGTGGCGCAGCCGGTCGAAGTCGGTCACCACCGCGTCGCGCACCCGGAAGGCGCGCTTCGTCGCCTCGATCAGGGCGTGGCACCACGCGGGCGATTCGGGCGGGATCGCACCCAGCCGCTCGACGATCCCCAGGATCATCAGGGCGGCGAGCCCCTGGGTCGGCGGCGGGCAGTTGTAGACCGTGGACTTGGCGAGCCGCAGCGCGAGCGGCGCCCGGGACCGCGCCCGGTAGGCTTCGAGATCGTGGCGGGTCACCGGGCTCCCGGCCCGCTCCAGATCGGACGCGATCTCGCGCCCCACATCGCCCCGGTAGAAATCGTCGAGGCCCGCATGGGCGAGCTGCTCCAGGGTGGCGCCCAGGGCCGGCAGGGCGCGGATCGCCCCCGCCTGGGGCGGCTTGCCGTCGATCAGAAAGGTCGGCGCGAAGCCCGGCTGGTCGTGGAGCGTGTCGAGTTCCTTCGGGGTATAGCGCGCCTCGGAGGCCGAGACCGCGACACCCTGCCGGGCGTGGCGGATCGCGTCGCCGAGGAGGAGACCGAGCGGCAGCCGCCCGCCGAGCGCGGCGGCAAGCTCCCGCGCCAGCGCCCAGCCGCCGACCGCCCCCGCCACCGTGACGGCGGCGTCCGGTCCGCGGTCGGGGATCCTCTCGTAGCCCTTGTCGCGGTAGCGCCGGATGGTGGCGAGCGATCCCGCCGGGCCGCAGGCCTCGATGGCGTGGACGCGCCCGCCCGGCTCGCGCACCAGCCAGAAGCCGTCGCCGCCGATGCCGTTCATGTGCGGGTAGACCACCGCGATGGTGGCCGCCATGGCGAGCATCGCCTCGACGGCGTTGCCGCCCTCCGCCAGGACGGAGCGGCCGCTCTCGGCGGCGAGGCTGTGGGGCGCCGCGCAGGCGGCGCGGGCGAAGACCGGCGTGTCGGGCATGAGGCTCTTGGGATGGCGTGAGCGGGAGGGCGTGACGAAGGCGCAGGTTGCGCCGCAGGGGGCCTTCAGGCTACTGCCCCCCGGCGCCGAACGGAATACGATCCGGCCCCGTCCCGCGGTTCTGCCGCTTCACGCCCGAAGGTCCCGCCCGTGTCCGCCCCCTCCGGATCCCTCAACACCCGCAACCTCGTCACCCTGATCAGCATCATGGTGCTGGTCGGCACGGAGGTGTTCGGCGTGGCGATCGCGGCCGGCTGGGCCATCGCCGGCCTGTTCGAACTCGGCGACCTCGTCGGGCACGTCCTGATGGTCGCCTTCAGCCTGGTCGCCCTCTGGATCATGATCCAGCTCTGGCAGCGCGCCTCCAGCATCGAGCCGATCCGCACCCGGCGCTGACGCCCATGCTCGACCGCCGCACGTTCCTGTCCGCCGCCGCGCTGCTGGCCGGCTCCGGCCTTCCCTCCCTGGCGGCCGGGCTGCCCCTCGGATCACCCGCCCCGTTCAGCTTCGAGGATCTCAAGGCCCGCGCCCGCGACCTCGCGGCGGCGCCCTACGCGCCCCCCGCGATCCCCGACCGGGAGGTGCTCCAGGCGATCGACTACGACGCCCACGGCAAGCTGCGCTTCAAGCCGGACCACGCCCTCTGGGCGGAGGGGCCGAGCGCCTTCCCGGTGACCTTCTTCCATCTCGGCCGCTTCTTCCAGAAGCCGGTGCGGATGCACGTGGTCGAGGGGGGACAGGCCCGCGAGATCATCTACGATCGGGACGCCTTCGAGATGCCGGCGGATTCCCCCGCCCGGCGCCTGCCGGCGAATCCCGGCTTCGCGGGCTTCCGCTTCCAGGAGCGCCGCGGCGGCGCCCTCGACTGGAAGAAGAACGACTGGGTGGCCTTCCTCGGCGCCTCGTATTTCCGGGCGATCGGCGAACTCTACCAGTACGGCCTCTCGGCCCGCGGCCTCGCCCTCGACACGGTGATGCCGGACCGGCCGGAGGAATTCCCGGACTTCACCCACGTCTTCTTCGAGACGCCGGCGCCCGAAGCCGACACCGTCACGGTGATGACGCTCCTCGACGGCCCCTCGGTGGCCGGCGCCTACCGGTTCCGGATGCGCCGCACCAAGGCAGTGGTGATGGAGATCGAGGCGCAGCTGCATCTGCGCCGGGACGTGGGCCGCCTCGGCCTCGCGCCGCTCACCTCCATGTACTGGTTCTCGGAGACGGCGAAGCCCTCCGCCGTCGACTGGCGGCCCGAGGTGCATGATTCGGACGGGCTCGCCCTGTGGACCGGCGCCGGCGAGCGCCTCTGGCGCCCCCTGCGCAACCCGCCCCGCACCATGGTCTCGGCCTTCTCCGACCAGCGCCCGCGCGGGTTCGGCCTGATGCAGCGCGACCGGATCTTCGACCACTACCAGGACGGGGTCTATTACGACCGCCGGCCCTCGCTCTGGGTCGAGCCCCTGGGTGATTGGGGCCGCGGCAGCGTGCAGCTGGTCGAGAACCCGACCGACGACGAGATCCACGACAACATCGTGGCGATGTGGGTGCCGGCCGAGCCCGCCCGCGCCGGCACGGTGCACGACCTCGCCTACCGCCTGCACTGGGTGGCGGACGAGCCCTACCCCTCCGCCTTCGCGCGCTGCGTCGCCACCCGCGAGGGCAATGGCGGGCAGGCCGGGACGGATCGCCCGAGGGGCGTGCGCAAGTTCGTGGTGGAGTTCCTGGGCGAGCCGCTGGCGCGGCTGCCGGCGGGGGTGAAGCCCGAGCCGGTGCTCACCGCCTCGCGCGGCAGCTTCCCGCTCGCCCGCACCGAGGCGGTGCCGGACGACGTGCCGGGCCATTGGCGGGCCGAGTTCGACCTCGCGGTGACGGGGCCCGAGCCGGTGGAGCTGCGCCTGTTCCTGCGCCGCGGCGACGAGATCCTGAGCGAGACCTGGACGTACCAGTACATCCCGGCAGCGTAGGCGCGGGCCCCCCGCGCCTATGCGAGGTCCGAGAGCGGCACCGGAGAGGCGTGCGGACGGCCCGCCAGCATGGCGTCGATGAGGGCCAGCACCTCGCGCCGCCCGACATTCGCGGCCTGCTCGAACGGCGTCCAGGTCTGCACGAAGTCGAGGCGCTCGAAGACCGCCCGGTAGCGGCGCAGCTCGGCCGGGGTGAGCGGCACCCCGCGCACGAAGGCCTTGTGGGCCGAGATCGTCAGCGCCCGGCGGGGATCGGCGGGATCGAGTTCGAATTTCAGCGCGTCGCCGCAGAACAGGATCTTTCGCGCCCGGTCGTACAGCACCGCGTGGCCGTCGAAGTGGCCGGCTGTGCGGTGGAGTTCGAGCCCGGGCAGCGGCTCCAGCGCGTCGTCGTAGGGCCAGGAGACCTGCAGCGCCGCGCTCCACACGAAGTCGGCCGCCGGAAGCGCCAGTTCCGGATCGAAGCGGTCCTGCAGCTGCGGCAGGGCGGCGTAGCTGTGCGGATGCGAGGCGGAGAGCACCGCCATCCCGCCGAGGGCCGCGATGCGATCGAGCGCCGCCTCGCTGAACACCGAGCAGCCCTCGAAGCCCATGTTCCCGCCCGGTGTCGTGATCAGGTAGGCGCTCGGCCCGATCCCCGAGACGGGATCGTTCCAGAACCTCCACACGCCGGGCTCGACCTCGGCCCAGTGGCACGGAAAGGCACCTTGAGCCTCGGCGACACCGCGGAAGCGCCAGCCGTCCTGCGGCACCACGTGGCGGGCATCGCGGCAGAGCGGGCAGGATGGCGGCTCCGCGAAGTGCCGCTGCCAGAAGCCGCAATTGTCGCAGACGAAGGCCGGGAGATCGAGGGCGCCCGCGAAGGGCAGGTAGCCGGGCAAGGGGTCATCCGGGAAAGGGGGCGTCCCGGCGCCATATAGGGGCGCCCGCCGCCGGGACAGCGCCCGCGGCGGAACGCCCCCTCCGGCTCATACGGTTTCCGGATGATCGCTTCGCGATGCGGAAACCGGCCTCGCTCAGGCGCCGCGCGGGCTCGTGATACGGTTTCCGAAAGTGATCGTCCGGAAACCGTATCAGACCTTGCGCACCGCCCCCTGCGCGGCGCTGGTGGTGAGCAGGGCGTAGGCACGCAGGGCCGCCGAGACCTGGCGCTTGCGCGGCTCGGCCGGCTGCCAGCCCTTGGCCGTCTGCGCCTCCCGCCGCCGCTCCAGCTCCGTCTCGTCCACCGCGAGGTGGATGCGGCGATTCGGGATGTCGATCTCGATCCGGTCGCCCTGCTCCACGAGGCCGATCAGGCCGCCCTCCGCCGCCTCCGGCGAGACGTGGCCGATCGACAGGCCCGAGGAACCGCCCGAGAAGCGCCCGTCCGTGACGAGGGCGCAGGCCTTCCCCAGGCCCTTCGACTTCAGGTAACTCGTCGGATAGAGCATCTCCTGCATGCCGGGCCCGCCGCGCGGCCCCTCGTAGCGGATCAGCACCACCTCGCCCGCCGTCACGCGCCCGCCGAGGATGCCCTCCACCGCCGCGTCCTGGCTCTCGAAGACGTGGGCCGAGCCCGAGAAGGTGAGGATGCTGGCATCGACGCCCGCGGTCTTCACGATGCAGCCATCCGTCGCGAGGTTGCCGTAGAGCACCGCGAGGCCACCGTCGCGCGCATAGGCGTGCTCCGCGTCGCGCAGCACGCCCGTCTCGCGGTCGAGGTCGAGGCCGTCGTAGCGCGCCTCCTGCGAGAAGGCGGTCTGGGTCGGGATGCCGCCGGGCGCCGCCGCGTAGAAGCTGTGGACCATCGGGCTGTCGGTGCGGCGCACGTCCCAGCGGTCGAGGGCGGCGGCGAGGCTCGCCGCGTGGACGCTGCCGACCGTGGTGTCGAGGAGGCCCGCCCGGTCGAGCTCGCCGAGGATGGCCATGATGCCGCCGGCCCGGTGCACGTCCTCCATGTGGACGTTCGCCACCGCGGGCGCGACCTTGCACAAAACCGGCACCCGCCGGGAGAGGCGGTCGATGTCGCTCATGGTGAAGTTCACGCCGGCCTCGTGGGCGGCGGCGAGCAGGTGCAGCACCGTGTTGGTCGAGCCGCCCATGGCGATGTCGAGGGTCATCGCGTTCTCGAAGGCTTTGAGGCTCGCGATGGAGCGCGGCAGCACGCTGGCATCGTCCTGCTCGTAGTAGCGCCGGGCGAGATCCACGATCAGGTGGCCGGCCTCCACGAACAGGCGGCGCCGGTCCGCGTGGGTGGCGAGCACCGAACCGTTGCCGGGCAGCGACAGGCCGAGGGCCTCCGTGAGGCAGTTCATCGAGTTCGCGGTGAACATGCCCGAGCAGGAGCCGCAGGTCGGGCAGGCCGAGCGCTCGATGACCTGCAGGTCCTCGTCCGCGACGCGGTCGTCGGCGGCCGCCACCATGGCGTCCACGAGGTCGAGCTTCTTGCGGGTGCCGCCGAGCACCACCTTGCCGGCCTCCATCGGGCCGCCGGAGACGAACACCACGGGGATGTTGAGGCGCAGAGCCGCCATCAGCATGCCGGGGGTGATCTTGTCGCAGTTCGAGATGCAGACCATGGCGTCGGCGCAATGCGCGTTGACCATGTACTCGACGGAATCCGCGATCAGCTCGCGCGAGGGCAGCGAGTAGAGCATGCCGTCATGGCCCATCGCGATGCCGTCATCGACCGCGATGGTGTTGAACTCCTTGGCGACCCCGCCGGCCTGCTCGATCTCGCGGGCGACCAGCTGCCCCAGATCCTTCAGGTGCACGTGGCCGGGCACGAACTGCGTGAAGGAATTGACCACCGCGATGATCGGCTTGCCGAAATCGGCGTCCTTCATCCCGGTGGCGCGCCAGAGGCCGCGGGCACCGGCCATGTTGCGGCCGTGGGTGGTCGTGCGGGAGCGATAGGTGGGCATGGACCGATTCCAGAGTGGCGACGCCTTCTGCGCGGGCCGGGGCCCGTATTCAAGACCGCACGAAGGTCGGGGCCCTGCATGCCACCCGTGCGCCGGAAGCCGGCGTGACGCGCACGCGCGCGCCCGCTAGAGCATCGTCCGACGGAGCGGATACCGGTTCGTCGCAGAAAATGCGGTAAAATCAAAGACCTGGAGCGGCGGGGATGGAGCGATGATGCGGCCCATGACGGACACGGCCGGCCTGCGGCGCGCGGTGGCGCTCGTGGCGGCGCTGAACCTCGGCTATTTCGGCATCGAGTTCGCCGTGGCGACGGCGATCGGGTCGGTGTCGCTGTTCGCCGACAGCATCGACTTCCTGGAGGACGCCTCGATCAACCTGCTGATCCTGGTGGCGCTCGGCTGGAGCGCGCGCAACCGCGCCCGGGTCGGCATGGCGCTGGCGCTGATCCTGCTGGTGCCGGGGCTCGCGACCCTCTGGACGGCCTGGGAGAAGTTCAACACCCCGGTCCCGCCGCAGGCGGTGGCGCTCTCGCTCACGGGGCTGGGGGCGCTCGCAGTCAATCTCGCCTGCGCGCTGGTGCTGGCCTCCTACCGCGCCCACGGCGGCAGCCTGACCCGGGCCGCCTTCCTGTCGGCCCGCAACGACGCGGTCGCCAACGTGGCGATCGTCGGGGCGGGTCTCGTCACGGCCTTCCTGTGGCGCTCCGCCTGGCCCGACCTGCTGGTCGGGCTCGGGATCGCGGCCATGAACGCGGACGCCGCCCGCGAGGTCTGGGAAGCGGCGCGGCAGGAGCACCGCGCCGAGGCGTGACGCCGAGGGGCGTCACTCCACTGTGACGGACTTGGCGAGGTTGCGCGGCTGGTCGACGTCTTTCCCGAGCACCACCGCCGTGTGGTAGGCCAGGAGCTGGATCGGCACCGCGTAGACGATCGGCGCCACCACCGGGTCGAGGGCCGGCATGCGCAGGGTGGCCAGCGTGTCGAGCCCCGCCGCATCCGCCCCCGTGGCATCGCCGATCAGCACGATCCGGCCCCCGCGCGCCGCGACCTCCTGCATGTTCGACACGGTCTTCTCGAAGATCGCGTCGTGCGGCGCGATCACGATCACCGGGACGTTGTCGTCGATGAGCGCGATCGGCCCGTGCTTCAGCTCGCCCGCCGCGTAGCCCTCGGCGTGGATGTAGGAGATCTCCTTGAGCTTCAGCGCCCCTTCGAGGGCCATCGGGTAGGCGGTGCCGCGGCCGAGATAGAGGACGTCGCGCGCCTTGGCGATCTCGCGCGCCAGCACCTCGATCTCCTCCTCGCGCTTCACCGCCTCGGCCATCAGGCCGGGCACGGTGATCAGCGCGTCGATCAGCCGGCGCTCCTGCGCCGCATCGAGGGTGCCGCGCGCCCGGCCCGCCGCGATGGCGAGGCAGAGCAGCACGGTGAGCTGGCAGGAGAACGCCTTGGTGGAAGCGACCCCGATCTCGGGGCCGGCGAGCGTCGGCACCACCGCGGAGGCCTCCCGCGCGATGGTCGAGGTCGGCACGTTGACCACGGCGAGCACGTGCTGCCCTTGCGCCTTGGCGTAGCGCAGGGAGGCCAGCGTGTCGGCGGTCTCGCCCGATTGCGAGATCACGAGGGTGAGCCCGCCCTTCTCCAGCGGCGGCTCGCGGTAGCGGGTCTCCGAAGCGACGTCGATCTCGACGGGCAGCCGCGCCAGCTGCTCGAACCAGTACTTGGCGACGAGCCCCGCGTAGTAGGCGGTGCCGCAGGCGGTGATGGACAGGCGCGACAGGCTGGCGAAGTCGAAGGGCAGCGCCTCCGGCAGGGCGATCCGGCTCTGGGCGAGATCGACGTAGTGGGCGAGCGTGCGGCCCACCACCTCGGGCTGCTCGTGGATCTCCTTCGCCATGAAGTGGCGGTAGTTGCCCTTGTCGATCAGGAAGGCCTGGGTGGCGATCTTCTGCCGCGGCCGGGCGACGACCGCTCCCTGCCGGTCGCGGATCTCGGCGCCCTCGCGGGTGAGGATCGCCCAGTCGCCCTCGTCCAGATAGGTGATCTCGTCCGTGAAGGGCGCCAGCGCCAGCGCGTCGGAGCCCAGATAGGTCTCGCCCTCGCCGAAGCCGATGGCGAGCGGGGCGCCGTGACGGGCGCCGATCAGGAAGTTCTCCTCGCCCGCGAACAGGAAGGCGAGCGCGAAGGCGCCGCGCAGGCGCGGCAGGGTGACCTCGACGGCCGCCACGGGCGAGAGGCCGCCGCGCATCGCCTGGGTGACCGCCTGGGCGACGACCTCGGTGTCGGTCTCGGTCTCGAAGACGCAGCCCTGCGCCTGAAGCTCGGCCTTCAGCTCGCGGAAATTCTCGATGATGCCGTTATGCACCACCGCGAGGCGGTCGGTGGCGTGCGGGTGGGCGTTGGTCTCGTTGGGCCGGCCATGGGTGGCCCAGCGGGTGTGGCCGATGCCGATGGCGCCCGAGAGCGGGTTCTGGAGGAGCTTGAGCTGGAGGTTGGTGAGCTTGCCCTCGGCGCGGCGGCGCTCCAGGCGGCCCTCTTCCAGGGTGGCGATGCCGGCCGAGTCGTAACCGCGATATTCGAGCCGCCGCAGGGCATCGATCACCTGCCCCGCCACGGCGTCACGACCGACGATTCCAACGATGCCGCACATGCTCGCCTCGATTCTGAACGGCGGCGTCCCGCTCCGGGGCACCGGCGCACCTCATTGCATGGCCCCGCGCAAGCGCCGGACCGCCCCGAGCGGGGCCTGAAGCGCGGCACTCTAGCCTCTGCGCCCCCTGCCCCGCCAGCGGTGACGAGGAGCCACGCCGCCGCGGCGGAATCAGGGCACCCGTCCGGCGGGCGGCGGAAAACGTATGCGGCCAGTCTCAATCGCGCACGAGTTCCCCGCGATAGACGATCGGCCCGGTCGGGCTGCCGGAGGGCGAGCCGCCCGGGGGCTCGACGGTGACGGCGAGGGTGGCCCCCTCGATCCCGGCGTGGTCGGCCGGCAGCATCAGGCGCGTACGCGGCGCATCGGCGACGAGACCGAGGGAGCGCGGGGCGTTCCCCGGCGCGACGAACCAGAGTTCGAGGCTACGCCCCCGCGGCACCTCCACCGCGAGCGCACGCACCTGCACGGTGCCCGCGCGGGCATCGATCGTCACGACGAGGGCCGGCCGCTCGCCGTCGCGGCCGGCCACCGCCAGGTAGCGCGCCGCGGGCCGGCGCGGCGCGAGCATGTCGACCGCGACGAACAGGGCGAGGCCGGCGGCGAGGGCGCTCGCCCCGAGGCCGATCCGGCGCCAGCGCCGCAGGGCGGCGGAATCGGCCGCCGCGGGATCGCGCTGGCGCGCCGGCAGGGCGTCGCGGAGCGCCACCCAGACGCTCGGGCTCGGCGAGGCCTGCGGCAGCGCCTCGACGAGGGGCGCGAGGCGGGCCTCCCAGGCGGCCTGGGCGGCGGCGAGCGCCGGATCCGCGGCCCGGTCGCGCTCGAAGGCGGCCCGCTCCGCAGCGTCGAGCGTGCCGAGGACATACTCGGCGGCGCGCAGATCGGGATCGTCGCTCGCGCTCATGCGCCCCCGTCCAGGCGGATGCGGAGCGCCGCGAACCCGCCGCGCGGCCCCATGGTCATGGGATTGACCGGACTATCGTAGCCGGAGGCGGGCCCCTTCCGCGAGAGGCCTTCGCCTGCGGTGTGCGTGCCGCACGCGCGCCGCATGGCGTCGAGGCCGGGAAGCAGGGTCGTGCGGTCGCGCATCACCGCCTCGCCATCGCGCGGATCGGCGATGCGGCAGGACCCTAGTGGAGCCCTGCCGCGCACGCCATGCCCCGGAGGTCGGGATCGACGGCTCTCCAGCTCGTCCTCCTTGTCGGATCGTCCTCCCCCGTCGGGGCTGCGACGCGGGTGGCGCATCAGGCGGCCGGGCGGGCATCCGGCGGATTGTCGAGGGGGAGATGGCCGAGATCGGCGGCGGCATGGGCGCGATGCCGGCTCGTCATCGTGCCGCGGGCGGTCTGCATCGGCAGGAAGGCCGAGAAGCCGACCGCCAGCGGGCCGCTGTAGATCGCCTCCATGCCCCCGCGCATGTGGTAGGTCTCGTGCCAGATGCCGGTGCCGCCGCTGTCCCTGAGAAAGTTCGCCCACCACCGACGATGCGGCTCGGATCGCGCCCAGCGTTCCAGGCTCTCCATGTCGCGCCAGTACCAGCGCATGCCCATATGCAGGGGACGGAAGCCGTAGATGATGCCGTTCTCGGAGTGCAGCAGACCATCCGGTCGCGCGGCACCGGCCCGATCGATTTCCGGCCCGAGGCCGAGCAGGGTCTTGAGCCCGTACAAGGCTCGAACCCGCATGCCGAGATAGATGACGACGAGATCCGGATGACCGGAGAAATCCGGGACCGTGGTGTCCGCCGGCCGCTTGAGCATGGCCCGCCTCCCGTGATCGTCCGATCACCGTACCGCGGCCGGGCGACGATGGCCATGAACGATCCGTGGTTAAGCATCATTCGCCGAAGCGGTCACCGTGTCGGCGGTGAGAACGATGCGAAACCAGGACCTCGAGCGGGATTGCCCCACGCATGTCCGCTCAGGCCCGCGACGGCCGCGCCCCTCAGCTCTTCTTCGGTGCCTTGCCCGTGGCCCAGCCGGGCTTGACCACCTGGCGGGCGCGCCCGAGGGCGAGCGCCTCGGCGGGCACGTCCTGCGTCACCACCGAGCCCGAGCCCACGAAGGCCCGCGTCCCGACCGTCACCGGCGCCACCAGGGCGGAGTTCGAGCCGATGAAGGCGCCCTCGCCGATGACGGTGCGGTGCTTGTTCACTCCGTCGTAGTTGCAGGTGATGGTTCCGGCGCCGAGATTGGCGCCCGCCCCCACCTCCGCGTCGCCCACGTAGGAGAGGTGGTTGACCTTGGCACCCGCCCCGATCGCGGCGTTCTTCACCTCGACGAAGTTGCCGATCCGCGCACCCGCGGCGAGCGCGGCGCCGGGCCGGAGCCGGGCATAGGGGCCGACCTGGACGCCGGCTTCGAGCGTCGCCTTCTCCAGATGCGAGAAGGCGTGGATGGTGCAGCCGTCGCCCACCACGACGCCGGGCCCGAACACCACGTGCGGCTCCACCACCACGTCGCGGCCGAGCCGGGTGTCGTGGCTGAGGAAGACGGTCTCGGGGGCGGTCAGGGTGGCGCCGCCGAGCATCGCCGCCCGGCGCAGGCGCGCCTGGATGGCGGCCTCCGCCGCGGCGAGCTGCACCCGGTCGTTCACGCCCTGCGCCTCGGCCTCCGCGACCGGCACCACCGCGACCCGCTCGCCATCGGCCACGGCCAGCGCCACCGCGTCGGGCAGGTAGTACTCGCCGGCGGCGTTGGCGTTGCCGATGCGGCCGAGGAGATCGAGGGCGAGCCGCCCGGACAGGGCCATCAGGCCCGCATTGCTCAGGGTGACGCGGCGCTCCTCCGCGCTCGCATCCTTCTCCTCGCGGATCGCGACGACGCGGTCGCCCGCGGTCAGCACGCGCCCGTAGCCGGTCGGGTTTGCGGCCTCGAAGGCCAGCACCGCGATCGCCGCGCCCTCGGCGAGGGGCGCGCGCAGGCGGGCGAGGGTCTCGGGGCGGATCAGGGGAGTGTCCCCGAAGGCGATCACCACGTCGTCGTAGCCCGCCTCCAGGGCCGGGCGCGCGGCGAGCACCGCATGGGCGGTGCCGAGGCGCTCGGCCTGCGGGAAGACCGCGGCGCCGGGCGCGGCGGCCGCGACCGCGGCGGCGACGTCGGCCCGCCCGGGCTCGACCACCACGGCGATGCCGCCCGCCCCCGCCTCCCGCGCCGCGGCGAGCACGTGACCGAGCATCGGCCGGCCGGCCAGGGGATGGAGCACCTTCGGCAGGTCGGAGCGCATCCGCGTGCCCTTGCCGGCCGCCAGCACGACACACAGGAGCGAACGGGCGCCGGGGGCGGTCGGGGTCGAGGTCATTCGGGCTCTTCGTCCGGCTGACGCGGGCCCGGAACCGGCCCCGCGGGGCCCCCGATCTAGCCCAATCGGGCGCGCGGGCAAACGCATGATACGACCGGACATCCGGGCCCATCTTAACGTCCAATTCAGCTTCCGGCGTGGTAAACGGCACGCGAGCCATGCCCTGCCAGACCCCTCACGCCCCGCACGAGAGCGCATGACACCACGCTGCCCCGCTTCTCCCCGCACCGCCGATGTCGGGCCCGGACTCGACCGCCGCGCGGTGCTGGCCCTCGCCGGGGCAGGCATCGCCGTCGCGGGCGGCGCCCGGGCCGAGGATCCGCCCGCGCCCACCCTGAACGACGGCGACCGCTTCGACCCCGGCACCGTCGTGGCCTTGGCCCGCGCGCTCGCCGCCAAGCCCTACGCCGCCCCGCCGAACGACCTGCCCGACCCGTTCGGCAAGCTCACCTACGAGCAATATGTCGGCATCCGGCCGAGGCCCGAGCTGCTGCTCTGGCGCGACGAGGGCCGCGGCTTCGTGCTCGAACCGCTGCACCGGGGCTACCTCTTCGCCAACGCGGTCGCCCTCCACACGGTGGAGGACGGGATCGTGCGCCGCATCGCCTACGACCGCGGCCGGTTCGACTTCCGCAAGACCAGCCCGCCCGAGGAGGGCCGCGACCTCGGCTTCTCGGGCTTCCGGCTCTACGCGAGCTTCGGCGGCGGCCCGCTCACCGATTGCGCCATCTTTCAGGGCGCCTCGTTCTTCCGGGCGCTGGCGGCGGGCCAGAGCTACGGCGTCACCGCCCGGGCCCTGACCCTGCGTCCGGCCGAGGCGCGGGGCGAGGAATTCCCGATGTTCCGGGCCTTCTGGCTGGAGCGCCCGGCCCCCGCGAGCGGCCAGATCGCGATCCACGCGCTGCTCGATTCCGAATCGGCGACGGCGGCCCTGCACATGACCCTGCGCCCGGGCGACGCCACGATCGTCGACATCGAGGCGACCCTGTGCCCCCGCACCACCCTCGAGCATGTCGGCATCGGCGGCATGACGGGCGCCTACCTGTTCGGCGCGGCCGACCACCGCGCCGTCGACGATGCCCGGCCCGCCGCCCACGAGATCTGCGGCCTGCAGATCCGCAACGGCTGGGGCGAGGCGATCTGGCGGCCGGTGCAGAACCCCGAGACCCTGCAGATCTCCTCCTTCCTCGACCAGGACCCGAAGGGCTTCGGGCTGGTGCAGCGCGACCGCGACTACGCGGCCTATCAGGACGACGTGCAGCGCTGGGAGCGCCGGCCGAGCCTGTGGGTGGAGCCCTACAACACCTGGGGCCCGGGCCGGGAGCAGCACCCCTGGGGCGCGGGCGCGGTGCAGCTCATCGAGATCCCGAGCGAATCCGAGGTCAACGAGAACATCCTGGCCTATTGGCGCCCGAAGGAGCCGATCGCCAAGGAGACCGCCTTCAGCTACCGGCAGTTCTGGTGCTGGGACGTGCCGGGGGCGCCGCCGCTCGCGCGCTGCACCGGCACGCGGGTGGGCAGGGGCAGCGGCGGCAAGCGCCGGCTCTTCCTCGTCGACTTCGCCGGCGAGGCCCCCTTCGCGCCGGGCGTCGCCCCCGAGGCCCTGAAGCTCTCGGTCACCGCCTCGCCGGGCGCGATCGTGCAGCCCAAGCCCGATGCGCCGCCGGTGAAGCGGGACCCGCAATTCCGGCCCCTGCTCTACCTCTATCCCGAGCGCAAGACGGTACGCGCCGTCTTCGAGCTCGATCCCGGCGGCGAGACCGCCTGCGAGATGCGCCTCGTCGTCAAGAACGGCGACCAACCCGTCAGTGAGACATGGCTGTTTCGTTGGACCCTGTGACGCCGGTGGCGTCCCCCGCCCCCCCGGTGCCGCCCGAGGCGCCGCTCGCCATGCCGGTGCAGGACCTGCGCCGCTGGTCACCCTCGCTCGGCCACCGCGGCGCCTCCTATCCGAGCCCGCGCCTCGCGCGGCTGTTCGTGTTCGGGGCGGCGGCGCTGATGACCGCCTACGGCGCCTTCGAGATGTACGAGGTCGTGACCGTGGCGGGCAGCGCCACATGGCTGCAGCTGCTGCTGCTGCTGCTGTTCACGCTGAACTTCTCGTGGATCGCGCTCGCCTTCACCTCGGCGCTGCTCGGCTTCGGCGCGCTGCTGCGGCGGCGCCCGCCCGCGCCCGCGCCCGGCCCGCTGACGAGCCGCACCGCGGTGGTGATGCCGGTCTACAACGAGGCCACCGCCCGCACCTTCGCGGCCGTGGAGGCGATCCGGGAATCGATCGAGGCCACCGGCCAGGGCGCCCGCTTCGACTACTGGGTCCTGTCGGATTCGACCCAGGCCGACGCCTGGGTCGCCGAGGAGCGCGCCTTCCTGGCCCTGCGGGAGAAGCTCGGCCCGGAGATCCGCCTCTACTACCGCCACCGGCCGAAGAACCACCACCGCAAGGCGGGCAACATCGCGGATTTCGTCACCCGCTGGGGCGGTCACTACGACCACATGCTGGTGCTCGATGCCGACAGCCTGATGAGCGGCGACTGCGTGGTGCGCCTCGCCGCCGCCATGGAGGCGGATCCGGATGCGGGCATCATCCAGTCGCTGCCCCTGATCATCAACCGCAACACCCTGTTCGCCCGCGTGCAGCAATTCGCGGCGCGGATCTACGGGCCGGTCATCGCCACGGGCCTCGCCCTGTGGTCGGGACGGGACGGCAATTACTGGGGCCACAACGCGATCATCCGCACCAAGGCCTTCGCGGCCCATTGCGGCCTGCCGGATCTGCCGGGCAAGCCGCCCTTCGGCGGCCACGTGCTCAGCCACGACTTCGTCGAGGCGGCGCTGATCCGGCGGGCAGGCTGGGGCGTCTACATGATCCCCGACCTCGGCGGCTCCTACGAGGAGAGCCCGCCCTCGCTCATCGACATCGCGGTCCGCGACCGGCGCTGGGCGCAGGGCAACCTCCAGCACGCCCGCATCATCGGCGCGGCCGGCCTCAAGCTGCCCTCGCGCCAGCACTTCGCCACCGGCATCGCGGGCTACGTCGCCTCCCCGCTCTGGGCGGCCCAGCTCGTGGTCGGCGTCGCGCTGGCCCTCCAGACCGCCTATATCCGCCCCGAATACTTCCCGAGCGAGTTCCGGCTCTATCCGGTCTGGCCGCGCTTCGATCCGGTGCGCGCGCTCCAGCTCTTCGGGATCACGATGGGCATCCTGCTCGCCCCGAAGCTGTTCGGCCTGATCCTCGGCCTCCTCGACGGGCGGGTGCGGCGGGCCAGCGGGGGCGCCCTCCGCCTCGTCCTCTCCGGCCTGATCGAGACGCTGCTCTCGGCGCTGATCGCCCCGATCGCCATGCTGATCCAGTCGGGCTCGGTGGTGCAGATCCTGCTCGGGCGCGACACCGGCTGGAACCCGCAGCGGCGCGACGACGGCTCGATCCCGTTCCGCGACATCGTGCGCCGCCACCGCTGGCACACGATCCTCGGCCTCGTCTCGGGGGCCGCGGCTTTCGCGATCGCCACCTCGCTGTTCCTGTGGATGTCGCCGACGATCCTCGGCCTCGTCCTGGCGATCCCGATCTCCTGGGCGAGCGGCCAGCTCGCCTGGGGCCTCGCGCTGAAGCGGCTCGGCCTCCTGATGACTCCCGAGGAGCGCGAGCCGCCGCCGGTGGCGGTGCGCGCCAAGGCGCTGGAGGCCGAGAACGCCGCGCGCGGCTTCGACGATTCCGACGCGATCACGGCGATCCAGGCCGATCCGACCCTGCGCGAGATCCATCTCGCGATGCTGCCGCCCCCGGCCGCGCGCCCGCGCGGGCGGATCGACGCCGAGCGGACGCTCGCCGAGGCGAAGCTCGCCGAGGCCGTGAGCGCGGCGGAAGCGGCCGAGTGGCTGACCCCGAAGGAGCGGATAGCCGCCCTGCACGATCCGCGCTTGGTGGAGAAGCTGGCGGAGTTGCGGGGATAGGGCGCGGCTGCCGGCTCATCGGCGGACCGCATCCGGCGGGCGCCTCGCGCCCTCTCAGGATGAGGACCGACAGCGCATGCCATGAATGGGATTGGCCGCTTGCACGCGCACAACGCCCCGCACGGGACAGGGCATGCCGTCGCCCGACCGGGCGACGGAAATCGCGGGGCGCGTCATGACATCGACGGGGCGGCTCCCCGTCCGCATGCCCGCCGTCCGCGTCCCCGATCGAGAAACCGTGAACCGGCACCGGCTTCACGCCGCGCCCGATTTCGGCTTCCCATCGCCGGGCACCGAATCGGGAGGAAGCGAATGAGCGTCAGCGCCCATTTCGAGCAGCCGATCCGCCCCGCCACCGTCGCCGTCTCGCTGACCGGCTATCTCGCCGCCGCCATCCTGTGCGCGGACATCAGGGCCCGCGCCTCAGAGCGCCTCGCCCCGCATCAGCCGCGGCTGCGCACCGCGTAGGCCCGCCGCCTCCTGGATGAAGAGGCGCTTGAGCGCCGGCAGCCGGTCCACCAGCCCGAGCCCGAAGTCGCGCACGAGGCGGACCGGCAGGACGTCGGTGGAGAAGAGCCGGTTGAGCCCGTCCGTCGCCGCCCCCATGGCGAGGGTGTCGGCCCGCCGGCTGCGCTCGTAGGCCTGCAAGGCGTCCGGTCCGCCCGGATCGAGCCCGAGGCGCATAGCGTCGGTCAGCGCCTCGGCGAGGGCCGCCGCGCTCTTGAGGCCGAGATTGAGTCCCTGGCCGGCGATCGGATGGACCACGTGCGCGGCATCCCCCAGGAGCGCGAGCCGCGGGGCGCCGAAGCGCCGGGCGATGCCGAAGGAGAGCGGATAGGCGGCGAGCGGCGTCTCCAGGGCGAGCGCGCCGAGGGTGAGGCCGAAGCGGCGCTCCACCTCGCGCAGCGCGTCCTCGCGGTCGCCGCCGAGGAGGGCCGGCACGTCCGCCTGCCGCTCGGTCCAGACGATGGAGGAGCGGTGGCCGAGGGAGCCGCCGGGGGAGAGCGGCAGGATCGCGAAGGGGCCCGAGGGCAGGAAATGCTCGACCGCCCGGCCCTCGTGGTCGCGCTCGTGCGAGACCGTCGCGACGATCCCGGATTGCGGATAGGACCAGCCGATCCAGCTGATGCCGGCCGCCTCGCGCAGGCGCGAGCGGGCGCCGTCGGCCGCGACGACGAGGCTCGCGCGCAGGGAGCGGCCATCGGCGAGCCGCGCCGTGATCGCGCCGCTCTCCGGCACCGCCGCCCTCACCGGCGTCGGATCGAGGATCGCCCCCGCCTCCGCCGCGGCCGCCCGCAGGGCCCCGAGCAGGGCGCCGCCCTCGACCATGTGTGCGAAGGGCTCGCCCTCCTCCACCTCGCCGGCGAAGGTGAGGAAGGTGGGCCGCACCGGGTCGGAGAGCCGGCTGTCGGTGATGACCATCTCGCGGATGGGCTGGGCGCCCGCCGCCACCGCCGGCCAGACGCCGAGCCGCTCCAGCATCCGCCGCCCGCCCGCCGCCACCGCGTAGGCCCGCAGATCGGGACCGCCGGCACGCGCGAAGGCCGGGTCGCAGACCGTGATCCGGACCGCCTCGCCGAAGGCGCGCCGGAGCGCCACGGCGAGCGAGAGGCCGGGCAATCCGCCCCCCGCCACGATGATCTCCCGATGAGGCCGAGCCTGTGCCGCCATCCCGCCGCCCTCCCTGCCGATGGCCCGCCATAGCACGAAGCACGGGGCACCGCCGCTTGACGGCGCGCGCGGGCCCGCGCCAGATCGCCCCGCTTCTCGCCTGTCCGGGATCTGGAAAACGCTGATGACGCGCGCGGTCGACGAACTTCTCGACATCCTCGATCTGGAGCAGCTGGAACAGAACCTCTTCCGCGGGCGCTCGCCCAAGGATCGCTGGCAGCGCGTCTTCGGCGGGCAGGTGATCGGGCAGGCCCTCGTCGCCGCGAGCCGCACGGTACCGGCCGAGCGCCGGCCCCACTCGCTCCACGCCTATTTCCTGCTCGGCGGCGACCCGCGCGTGCCGATCATCTACGAGGTCGACCGCATCCGCGACGGGCGCAGCTTCACCACCCGCCGCGTCACCGCGATCCAGCACGGACGCCCGATCTACGCCATGTCGGCCTCCTTCCACCTGGAGGAGCCGGGCTTCGACCACCAGATGCCGATGCCCGACGTGCCGATGCCGGAGGATCTCGCCGACGAGACCGGCCTCAGGGCCTCGATCATGCCCGCCATGCCCGAGCCGGTGCGGGCCTATTTCGAGCGCGAGCGCCCGATCGAGCTGCGCCCCGTCGAGCCGGAGCGCTACACGCAGCGCACTCCGCAGCCGCCGCGCTTCCACGTCTGGATCCGCGCCACCGCGCCCCTGCCGGACGATCCCGCCGTGCATCAGAGCGTGCTCGCCTACGCCTCCGACATGACGCTTCTCGACACCTCGCTCGCCGCCCATGGCCGGACCGTCTTCGAGCGCTCGATCCAGCCCGCCAGCCTCGACCACGCCCTGTGGTTCCACCGCCCGTTCCGCGCCGACGAGTGGTTGCTCTACGCCCAGGACAGCCCGAGCGCCTCGGGTGCCTGCGGCTTCGCCCGCGGGCTGATCTTCACCCGCGACGGCACCCTGGTCGCCTCGGTGGCCCAGGAGGGCATGATCCGTCCGGTGCAGGAGAAGCCGGCGGGCTGAGGCGCGAGCCCGGCCCGCTTTTGATTATTCCGTTTGCAGATGCACAAAATTTAATCTGCCCTGCCGGCCGGATCGGCTTCATTCTCCGCAATCGGCCCAGGAACCGGGCAGCTTGTCCGCAAGGCCCGCCGAAGATTCTGGCACGTTCCTTGATATGCGGGGCGCGACGGGTGCCCGCAGCGAGCGGCATCCCCGTCATGCTGCCGGCCGGGCCTCACCAGCGCGGGAACCGGGTGCCAATCGGAAAGGGGGCACGACCCATGAAGATCGTCATGGCCATCATCAAGCCGTTCAAGCTGGAGGAAGTGCGCGACGCGCTCACCAGCATCGGCGTGCACGGCCTGACCGTGACCGAAGTCAAGGGTTACGGTCGGCAGAAGGGCCATACGGAGATCTACCGCGGAGCCGAGTACGCGGTGAGCTTCCTTCCCAAGCTGAAGATCGAGGTGGCGGTGGCCTCCGACCTCGTCGGCAACGTCGTCGACACCATCGCGGCGGCGGCCCGTACCGGCCAGATCGGCGACGGCAAGATCTTCGTCCTGCCGCTCGAGAAGGCCGTCCGGATCCGCACCGGCGAGACCGACGCCGACGCGCTCTGATCGGGGCGCCGCGATCGAGGAGTCGTGATCCAACAGCCGTGATTCCCTGCCCGCGCCCGGCGCGGCGGCCTCTCAACCTGACCCGTTTGTGATCGTATCGATCGGGAGTTCCGTTCCCATGAAGCTTCGCAACCTCCTGGCTCTCGGCCTGGGAGGCGCCGCCCTGGCGCTCCTCCTGGTGGAGCCGTCGCTGGCGCAGACGCCGACCACCGAGGCCGCGCCGGCCGCGGCCGCGGCGCCGGTGCCGAACAAGGGCGACACCGCCTGGATGCTGATCTCCACGGCCCTGGTGCTGCTGATGTCGGTGCCGGGCCTGGCGCTCTTCTACGGCGGCCTCGTGCGCACCAAGAACATGCTGTCCCTGCTCACGCAGGTCTTCGCCATCGTCAGCCTCGTCGGCATCCTCTGGGTGTTCTACGGCTACAGCCTCGCCTTCACCAACGGCGGCGGCCTCAACGATTTCGTGGGCGGCTTCTCGAAGGCCTTCCTGAAGGGCATCGACCCGAACAGCACGGTGGGCACCTTCTCGAACGGCGTCGTCATCCCCGAATACGTCTACATCTGCTTCCAGATGACGTTCGCGATGATCACGCCCGCGCTGATCGTCGGCGCCTTCGCGGAGCGGATGAAGTTCTCGGCGCTCATGCTGTTCACGGCTTTGTGGGTCACCTTCATCTACTTCCCGATGGCGCACATGGTCTGGTACTGGGGCGGCCCGGACGCGGTCGGCAACGCCGCGAAGGCGCTCGCCGCGGCCACCGACGACACCGCCAAGAAGGCCGCCCAGGACGCGCTCGACGCCGTCAACGCCGACGCGGGCATGCTCTTCAAGTGGGGCGCCCTCGACTTCGCGGGCGGCACCGTGGTGCACATCAATGCCGGCGTCGCGGGCCTCGTCGGCTGCCTCCTGATCGGCAAGCGCATCGGCTACGGCCGCGACCTCCTCGCCCCGCACTCGCTGACCATGACCATGATCGGCGCCTCGCTCCTGTGGGTGGGCTGGTTCGGCTTCAACGCCGGCTCGAACCTCGAGGCCAACGGCTCCGCCGCCCTGGCGATGATCAACACCTTCGTGGCCACCTGCGCGGCGGGCCTGTCGTGGCTGTTCGTGGAATGGGCCGCCAAGGGCAAGCCCTCGCTGCTCGGCATGCTCTCGGGCGCGGTCGCCGGCCTCGTCGCCGTCACCCCGGCCTGCGGCTTCGCCGGCCCGATGGGCTCGATCGTGCTCGGCCTCGTGGCGGGCGCCGCCTGCTTCGTGATGTGCTCGGCGGTGAAGAACGCCATCGGCTACGACGACTCGCTCGACGTGTTCGGCGTGCACTGCATCGGCGGCATCATCGGCGCTCTCGCCACCGGCATCCTGGTCAACCCGGCCCTCGGCGGCACCGGCGCCCCCGACTACGCCGCCAAGCCCGGCGAGATGGTCGCGGCCGCCTACGAGTTCGGCCCCGCCTTCATCTCGCAGGCCAAGGCCGTCGGCTTCACCATCCTGTGGTCGGGCATCGGCTCGGCGATCCTCTACAAGGTCGTGGATCTCCTGGTCGGCCTGCGCGTCACCCAGGAGGAGGAGCGCGAGGGTCTGGACGTCGCGGATCACGGCGAGCGCGCCTACAACTACTGACCCCGGAGGGCCGCCCGCATGGGCGGCCAGTCCCGGCCGCGAGAGAGCCCCGGCCATCCCGGCCGGGGCTCTCGTCGTTCGGGCGGCCCCGCCCCGCGCCAAATCGTTGATTCTCAAGACGTCTTGAGGCCGTTAGTCTTAAACGGGCATTAACCTCGCGAGCCCTAGGTTGTGGAAGGTTCCGCGTACCCGGTTCGCTTTCGCATGCGTTCGCTTCGCCGCTCGGCATCGCCCTACGATGCACTCGTCGACACGCTCCGCTCGTTCCTGAAGCGGCGCATGACCGAGCTGGCAGGGCTCACGCTCCTGCTCGGCTCGGTGGCCTTCACCCTCGCCCTGGCGACGTGGTCGGTCGAGGACCCGAGCCTCAACCACGCGACCAGCCGGCCCGCCCGCAACCTGCTGGGCTCCGGCGGGGCCATCGTGTCCGATCTCGGCATGCAGCTGATCGGCTTCGGGGCGCTCGCCTTCGCGCTGCCGCTGGCCGTCTGGGGCGTTCAGATCCTGCGCACGCACCGGCTCGGCCGGCTGAAGGCCCGGCTCGCCCTGTGGCTCGTCGGGGCCGCGGCGGCGAGCGCGGTGGCGAGCGCCCTGCCCCCCACCGCCCGCTGGCCCCTACCGACCGGCCTCGGGGGCGTGGCGGGCGACGCGCTGCTCGGCGCCGCCAAGGCCGTGCTCGGGCCGGTGGGCGCGCTCGCGGGCTTCGCCTACGCGGCCGCGGCGGTGATCTGCCTCACGGCGGCCTGCAGCCTCGGCGACGCCGACGAGGAGGAGGACGAGGATGCCGACCTCTACCTCGCCGCGCCGACCCGCACCCCGACGCGCAGCCGCCGTCCCGCGGCCCAGGCCCGCGACGACGATGGCCCCGGTCTCGGCATCGCCAGCCTCGACGCCCTGACTCATTGGGCCCTGAGCGCCCGCGATCACGTGGCACAGCGGATCGTGTCCTGGCGCGAGAGCCGCCGCGGCGCCGAGGCCCTCGAGCCTGACGAGGCTTCCCCGGCTCTCGCCGCCCGGCGCGCCTTCGCGGAGGGCGACGACGCCCTCTGGGACGAGGAGACCGTGGAGACGGACCGCACCCCCGCCGCACCAGGGCGCCGCGAGCCGACCTTCGGCGATGTGCGGCCGGCCCCGCGCAAGGCCCCGGCCGGCCCCGCGCCCGAGGAGGCCGAGGCCGCCCCGCGCAGCCGGGTCGCCCCGCCGGCGCCCCCGCTCGCGCCCCGGCGGGCCCCGGCGTCCGCTCCCGTGCAGGCGGATGCCTACGAGATGCCCGCGCTCGCGCTCCTCGCGGAGCCGCGCGGGCCTTCGCCGAGCGCCACCGTCTCGACCGACGCGCTGGAGCAGAACGCCACGCTGCTCGAATCGACCCTGGAGGATTTCGGGGTGCGGGGCGAGATCCTGGCGGTGCGGCCCGGGCCGGTGGTGACGCTCTACGAGCTGGAGCCCGCACCCGGCACCAAGTCCTCGCGCGTCATCTCGCTCGCCGACGACATCGCCCGCTCGATGTCCGCCATCTCGGCCCGCGTCGCCGTCGTCCAGGGCCGCAACGCCATCGGCATCGAGCTGCCCAACGTCAAGCGCGAGACCGTCTACCTGCGCGAGATCCTCTCCAGCCCCGCCTTCGCCGAGACCAAGCAGAAGCTCGCCCTCTGCCTCGGCAAGAACATCGGCGGCGAGGCCATCATCGCCGACCTCGCCCGCATGCCCCACCTGCTCGTCGCCGGCACCACCGGATCCGGCAAGTCGGTGGCCATCAACACCATGATCCTCTCCCTCCTCTACCGCATGAAGCCCGAGGAGTGCCGCCTGATCATGGTCGATCCCAAGATGCTGGAACTCTCCGTCTACGACGGCATCCCGCACCTGCTCTCGCCGGTGGTCACCGATCCCAAGAAGGCGGTCATCGCCCTCAAATGGGCCGTGCGCGAGATGGAGGAGCGCTACAAGAAGATGTCGAAGCTCGGCGTGCGCAACATCGACGGGTTCAACGCGCGGGTGGCGGAGGCGCGCGAGCGGGGCGAGGTGATCACGCGGACGGTGCAGACGGGCTTCGACCGGGAGACGGGCGAGGCGGTCTACGAGGACGAGGTGATGGACCTGGGCGCGCTGCCCTACATCGTGGTGATCGTGGACGAGATGGCCGACCTGATGATGGTGGCCGGCAAGGACATCGAGGGGGCGATCCAGCGCCTGGCGCAGATGGCGCGGGCGGCGGGCATCCACCTGATCATGGCGACGCAGCGGCCCTCGGTGGACGTGATCACGGGGACGATCAAGGCGAACTTCCCGACGCGGATCTCGTTCCAGGTGACCTCGAAGATCGACTCGCGCACGATCCTGGGGGAGATGGGAGCCGAGCAGCTTCTGGGTCAGGGCGACATGCTGTTCATGGCGGGCGGGGGCCGCACGACGCGGGTTCACGGCCCGTTCGTGTCGGACGACGAGGTGGAGGCGATCGTGGCCCATCTCAAGCGCCAGGGCCGGCCGGCCTATCTCGACGCGGTGACCGCCGACGAAGAGGAGGCCGAGGCCGCCCCGGCCGATGCGCCGGTCTTCGACCAGGGCAGCTTCGCCGATCCGGCGGCCGACCTCTACGACCAGGCGGTCGCGGTGGTGCTGCGGGACAAGAAGGCGTCGACGAGCTACATCCAGCGGCGTCTTCAGATCGGCTACAACCGGGCGGCGTCGCTGATGGAGCGGATGGAGCGGGAGGGCATCGTCGGTCCCGCCAACCACGCCGGCAAGCGCGAGATCCTGATGGAGACCGAAGGCCACGAGGCGTGACGGTGGGGCCGCCCGGGCACGCGCCTTGAGGAAGAGGCGGCCCCTCCCCCGCTCGGGAGAGGGGAGAAGCGCCCGTCCCTCCCCAGCCCGCCCGGTCACGCCGCGCGGTCGTGGCGGCCTTCCTGAACCTCCTCGATGATCTTCGCCGAGAAGGCGTCGAGGTCGCCCGGGTTGCGGCTCGTGATGATGCCCTTGTCGGTGACCACCGCCTCGTCGCGCCAATCGGCGCCCGCGTTGATGACGTCGGTCTTGATCGAGGCGTAGGAGGTCATCCTGCGCCCCTTGGCGGCGCCGACCTCCACGAGCAGCCACGGCGCGTGGCAGATCGCGGCCACGACCTTGCCGCTGCCGAGGAAGCTGCGCAGGATCTCCAGCGCCTTCGGCTCCAGCCGCAGCTTGTCGGGATTGATCTGGCCGCCGGGCAGCACCAGGGCGTCGAAGCCGGCAGGATCGATGCTCTCGATGTCGGCATCGACCTTCACCGGCCGCCCCCAATCCTTCGCGTCCCAGCCCCGGATCGAATCGCCGCTCTGCCGGGATTTCGGGGCCGCGACCGTCACCGTGGCGCCGGCCTGGCTCAGCGTCGTCTTCGGCACTTCGAGTTCCGATTGCTCGAAACCATCGGTCGCCATGATGAGGATCTTCGCCTGGCGGATGTCGGGCATGCCATGTCTCCGGGGTTGGGGATCTCGCCGGGGCAACCGACCCCGCCTGCCGCAGTTCCCGCCTGCGGCGCCGTCCCCTCGGCCGGAACCGCCCCGGAGCCCCCCCGGTTGATTCCCCACACCGAACACCATGGATGAAAGGAGGGCCGCCATGGCCAATCCCGGCCTGCCCGACCCCGGCACCCCGCCCACCGACGTCCCGCCGACCCAGCCGGACGAATTGCCGGATACCGGCCCGACCGGTCCGCGCAGCCCCTATCCCGTGAACGATCCCGGCGTGAGCGATCCGAAAGGCCCAGGGTCCGAACCCGATTACCTGCCGGGCGGCCCGACGGATCCCGGCATCCGGATGTGAGGTCCCGGCTTCAGTGACCGCCGTGCGAGGTGCGCACGTCGCGCGGCGCGTTCAGGATCTCGTTGAGGCTCGTCGCCACGTGGCGGGCCTCCTCGTCCGTGAGGCGGAGCTGAAAGGGCGGCAGCGCGCCCGCCTGGAGCGCCACCACCGCCTGCCCGCTCTCGTCGGTGCCGACCTCGATCACCGGGGAGGTGACGTCGAGCATGGCGATGTCCTCTTCGCTCATCTCGTCGCCCGCATCCGTCTCGTCGCTCTCGTCGATGGCCGTCAGAAGCTGCCCCACGGCGCGCACCAGCGCGCGCGCGGCGCGCGCGTCCATGACGACCGCCGTGGCTTGGTCATCCTTCTGGAACGAGAGCTGGATGTTGGAGCCTTCGAGAGAAACCGAGATACCCGCCATGAACGACCCGACCGTCTTTACGCCCTGACCTATATGGGGAGAGACGCGCGGATGCGACAGGCAAGGTTGCGCATGACCGGCGAACGGTCCGTGCATTGCGGCGTTGTGGAGTCAAGTCGCGAAACCCGAATGCCGGAGTCCGGCCATGGCCCGCACCACTGACGCGCAGAAGCGCACCATCGAACGCGTGATGCACGAATTCAAGGAAGGCGACCTCGCGCAGCGCGACGGCCGCGCCGTCACCAATCCCAAGCAGGCCATCGCCATCGCCCTGCGCGAGGCGGGCGCCTCGAATCAGGACACTCCGGAGCAGAACCGCAGCACCTTCCGCCGCACCCGCCGCAAGGAGCGCGAGACGCGCTCGGAGGCGAGCCGGGCCGACCTCTACGCGGAGGCCAAGCGCCGCGACATCAAGGGCCGCTCGCGCATGAGCCGGAGCGAACTCGAACGGGCTCTCAACCGTTGAGCGCATCCATCGCCGAATTCCCCTCTCCCGAACGAGGAGCGTGCATGACGTCGAAGCAGCCGAAGACCACGACCCCGACCGATGCGGACCTGAAGGGCAATCCCGGCATCGGCACCAGCAAGGGCACGACCCGCGCCGGTGCCGACCCGGCGGACCTCGCGGGCGTCAACACCGAGGAGGGCGATGTCGCCAACGACACCACGCCGGAAGGCGGCATCGACCCCGACCAGCGCGGGCGCACCAACCCCTGATCGCAGATCCCGGCCTTGTTCCGGCCCCATACGCCCCCTACATGTGGATCAGCGAATCGGGCGGACGGCTTGCGCCGAGCGCGAGCCGGGCCGGACTTTCCCATCGCTTTCCCCGCCGCAGACGCTGTCGCGCCGACCGGCCCGCCAGGCCGCTTCGGTCGGGGAATCCTGCACGAGACGAGGACGACTTCGTGAATACTGGTACTGTCAAGTGGTTCAACGACCAGAAGGGCTACGGCTTCATTCAGCCGGATGACGGCGGCAAGGACGTCTTCGTCCATATCTCGGCTGTGGAGCGGGCCGGCCTGCGCGGCCTCGCCGAGGGTCAGAAGCTCTCCTACGAGCTTCAGACCGACAAGCGCAGCGGGAAGGTCTCGGCCGGCAACCTTCAGGTCGCCTGAGGGTTAACGGTCCCGGCGGGCCCCACGGCCTGCCCCGGGCGGCCCGGTCCGCCCGGCGCCGGACACCGCGTCCGGTCGCCCACGACACCGACACAGGCGCTCCCTCGGGAGCGCTGCAACGAGACAAGAAACGACCCAACAATGATATTCGAGTACTCCCGGCGCTCCGGCGCCCCGTCCGTCTTCAACGACGGCAGCACATTCCATGTCGATCAGATCAGCCGCTACGGCGAGGGCCATGGCCCGATCGACATCAGCCATCTCATCGACAAGAGCTACGGCTATCATTCTTCCCGCGAACTGCGCTGGCATCTCGCCGAGCGCTTCGGCCTCCGGCCGGCCGCGGTGTCCCTGCGCGAGGCGCATTGAGGAATCGATAACCGTTCCGACGCACGAGGCGGGCGGCGCGCGAGCGCCGACCCGCCTTTTTCATGCTGCGCCTGCTCGCCCCCGTGGATCACCGGTTCGGCGCGCAACGCTCAGGCCGCGGCGTTGTCGGCCTCGGCGCCGGTCGCGCGCGGCGCGAACGGGATCACGTTGCCGGCTGGAGCCGCGGACGCAACCTCGGCGGGTACCATCGGCGGAGCTTGCATTCGATCGGATGCCGCGAAGGCGATCCAGCGCACGACCTTCCCACCACGACTCCGCTCGCGGACCCGCTGCATGCGCCGCCGGGCCCAGGACGGAACAGGACCGAACTCGCTCAAGGCTGCCTCCATTCACCACCCGGCAGCAGAGGCGATTGACTTATCGGCGTCATCACCCATTTGGGTGACCGACCTGGGATTTCAGTCATTGGGGATCGTAACCGGCACCCATCTCCGACCTTCGACCTAGGTCTCACGATGATCCCGAGCACCGTCCACAGGTGCCGAGGAGCGAAAAGCACAGGGGACCAGCCTTATGACGGCGGATAACTCGATCGATGGCGCCGCGACGATCGCGCTCGCGAGCGACATCGTTGCGGCCTATGTCACCCGCAACGCAGTGCCGGCCTCGGCCTTGCCGGAGCTGCTGACATCGGTGCACACGGCCCTGAGCGGCCTGCGCAAGGGTGCCGCGCCCGAGCCCGAGAAGCTGGTCCCGCCGATCTCCATCCGCAAGTCGGTCACGCCGGACTACATCATCAGCCTGGAGGACGGGCGTCAGTACAAGTCGCTGAAGCGCCACCTCGCCACCCGCGGCCTCACCCCCGAGCAGTACCGCCAGAAGTGGGGCCTGCCGCTCGACTACCCGATGGTGGCCGCGAACTACGCCGCGCAGCGCTCCGAACTCGCCAAGAGCATCGGCCTCGGTCAGAAGCGCCGGCCGGCCGCGGCCAAGAAGGCGGCCCCCGACGCCGTCCTGCGCACCCCGGCCACGCGCCGCCGAGCAGCCGCGTCCTGAAGCCCGGGCGCTCCCGCGGCGGCGCCGGTCTCAACGGACGGCGCCGCCGCGGGAGCGGGACGCGGACAGCACGGCGCCGAGTTCGGCGCCGATCGCATCGAGGGCCTGTCCCGCCTCCGGGATGAGTCCGCCCATGCCGTAGAAGTGGTGGATCATGCCGGGATGGCAGGTGTGCCGCACCGCCACGCCGGCCTGCGCCAAGCGCTCCGCGTAGGCGGCCCCGTCGTCCCGCACCATGTCGCATTCCGCCGTGTGGATCAGCGCCGGCGGCAGCCCCGCGAGCGAGGGCGCCCGCAGGGGCGACAGGCGCGGATCGGCCGGATCCGCCCCGGCCGCATAGGCCGCGATGTCGAGGGCGAGCGTCGCCCGGTCGAGGCCGTGCCCCTCTCCGTAGAGCCGGTAGGATTCCCCCTCCCCGGCCACGTCGAGCACGGGGCAGAGCAGGAGCTGGGCGGCGATCGGCGGCCCGCCCGCGTCCCGCACCGCTTGGCACAAGCCCGCCACCAGATTGGCCCCTGCGGAATCCCCGCCGATCGCGAGCCGAGCGGGATCGAGGCCGAGCGCCGCGAGATGCCCGGCGAGACCGGACAGCACCGCCCGGGCATCCGCATGGGCGGCCGGGAACGGATGCTCGGGAGCGAGCCGGTAGGTCGCCGCGACGAGGGTGCAGCCGCTCGCCGTCGCGAGGCGGCGGTAGATCGCGTCGTGGGCGTCGAGGCTGCCGCCCACGAAGCCGCCGCCGTGGAAATACAGGAGCCCCGCGCCGGACGGCGCCAGGGGCCGGTAGAGCCGCCCGGCCAGGGCGCCGGCCGCGCCGTCGAGGGCGAGGTCCTCGACGGATGCGACCGGCACCGGCGCGCCCGCGAGACGGCCGAGCCCTTCGAGGCCCGTGCGGCGGGCCGCGATCGTCGTCGGCCGGCCTCCGCCCGCGAAGGCGATGACCTCGAGATAGCGGCGGAGCCGGGGGTCGAGCGGCATCGGCGATGAAACTCCTCGTCGGTCATGCCGCGCGGCCGGCCCCCTATCGGACAGGTTCGGCCATCGGGGCGGACAATCCTTGCCAAATCCTGAGACGGGTCCGCGGTTTTCGCGGATCCGATTCAACGCGCCTCAAGGGCCCGACTGCTACACGCGGTCTTGCGGGAGCCGCAGCGGCTCCGGCGCGTCGATGCCCCGCCGCCCGCGGCGGGCGGGACGCCGCCGGACCGGCGCAGCGTGACCCCGGCCGCTCAGAGGAGGCTCCACCGTGTCGCTGCCGCCGATCGTCTACTGCCCGACCGACGTCTCGCTCAAGTCCGCCCCGATCAACCCGGGCTGGGTGCGGGCGGGAGCGCCGGAGGCGCGCAACGCCCTCCTGGCGCGCAGCTCGGACGGCACCGCGAGCACCCTGCTGTGGGACTGCACCGCGGGCGAGTTCGAGTGGCACTACGACATCGACGAGACGCTCTACTTCCTCGACGGTGCGGCGATCATCGGCGACGCGACCAACCCGCCGCGGCGCTACGCCGCCGGCGACGTGCTGTTCCTGCCCAAGGGGTCGGTGGCGCAGTGGCGGGTGGAATCCTACGTCAAGAAGCTCGCCTTCTGCCACCGCACGCTGCCGAAGCCGGTCGGCCTCGCCGTCCGGGGCGCCGCCTTCGCCAAGCGCCTGCTCACCGGCCGCGCCGCGCCGACGCCCGCCTTCTCGCTCGGCGGGTGAGGAGCGGAAGCATCGGTCGCCTGGACCGGACGCGGATTTCGCGATCTGATCGCCGCATGAATCGCTGAGCCGGAGGCACGCGCATGGCCGAGACGACCTGGACCTTCTTCGAGGATGCGTGGCATCCCGGCAATGTCCGGATGATGGGACCGCGGACGCACGGCGCGTGGCTCGGCTCGACGGTGTTCGACGGCGCCCGCGCCTTCGAGGGCGTGACCCCCGACCTCGATCTCCATCTCGCGCGGGTGAACCGCTCGGCGACGGCGCTCGGCCTGAAGCCGGTCGTCGCCGTCGAGGCGTGGCGCGACCTCGTGCAGGAGGGCCTGCGCCGCTTCGACGCGACGACGCCCCTCTACATCCGGCCGATGTACTGGGCCGAGAGCGGCTTTGCCGGCGGCGTGCGCTTCGATCCCGATTCCACCAATTGGTGCCTGTGCCTCTACGAGGCGCCGATGCCGGTGCCGGGGCGCCTCTCGGTGACCCTCTCGCCCTTCCGCCGCCCGACCGCCGAATGCGCCCCGGTCGAGGCGAAGGCCGGCTGCCTGTATCCGAACGGGGCGCGGGCCCTCACCGAGGCGCAATCGCGCGGCTTCGGCAACTGCCTGGTGCGCGACGCCCTCGGCAACATCGCCGAATTCGCCAACGCCAACGCCTTCCTGGCCCGGGACGGCGTGGTCTACACCCCGGCCGCCAACGGCACCTACCTCGCCGGCATCACGCGTAACCGGGTGATCGCCCTCCTGCGCGAGGCGGGCATGACCGTCGTCGAGACCACCCTCACCTACGAGGATTTCGCCCGGGCCGACGAGATCTTCTCCTCCGGCAACTTCTCGAAGGTGATGCCGGTGACCGCGATCGACGGGCGGGAGCTGGAGCCCGGGCCGTTCTACCAGCAGGCGCGGGACCTGTACTGGGCCTATGCGCATGGAGGCTGAGCGGATCTTCGGGCCCGGTCCGGAGCCCGTCCGCCGGGCGGGCCCGAGACCTCCGCGATCCCGCCATACTCGATCCCGGGCCGCACTTCGCGCGCGTCATGCGCCCGGGGCAAAGGGTCGAGGCCGGATCCGTCCGGCCTCAGGCAACCGCCTTGAGCGCTCCGGTGCTGTCGTGGAAGTCCGGCCCGTTGGTGGTCTTCGCCACGAAGCCGGCCCGGATCACGAAATCGCCGAACCGCTCGCCGGGCAGCCGGTCGCGCGCATAGGCCGCGAAGAGCGGATCGAGCGTCGCGCGGATGTCCTTGGCCATCACGTCCTCGGCGTAGAGCTTGGAGAGCCGCGAGCCGTCGAAGGCCGCGCCGAGATAGAGGTTGTAGCGCTCGGGCCCGCGGCCCACGAACCCGATCTCCGCGATGAAAGGCCGGGCGCAGCCGTTCGGGCAGCCGGTCATCCGGATGGTGATCTCGTCGTCCTGGAGCCCGTGCGCGGCGAGGCTCGCCTCCAGCTCGGTGAGGAGATCGGGCATGAAGCGCTCGCTCTCGGCCAGCGCGAGGCCGCAGGTCGGCAGTGCCACGCAGGCGAGGCTGTTGCGGCGCAGGGCCGACGCCCCGATCGTGAGGCCGTATTCCGCCACGAGCCGGTCGATCTCCGCCCGCTTGTCCGCCGGCACGTTCGCCACGATGACGTTCTGGTTGCCGGTGAGGCGGAAATCGCCCTCGTGGATCTCGGCGATGCGGCGCAGGCCCGAGAGATAGCGCGGCCCGCCCTCGACGTCCTTGATGCGGCCCGAGGGCACGTAGAGCGTGAGGTGGTGGCGCCCGTCCTCGCCCGCGACCCAGCCGTAGCGGTCGCCGTTGCTCTCGAACTTGAAGGGCTTCGGATCCTGCAGCGGCTTGCCGACCCGGCGCTCCACCTCGGCCCGGAAGGCGGCGAGACCGTAGCGCTCGATCGTGTATTTGAGGCGGGCGTTCTTGCGCGACTTGCGGTTGCCCCAGTCGCGCTGGACGGTCATCACCGCCTCGGCGACCTTGAGGGCGTCCGCGGGCTCGCAGAACAGCATCACGTCGGCGGTGCGCGGGAAGGTGTCGGTCTCGCCATGGGTCATGCCCATGCCGCCGCCGACCGTGACGTTCCAGCCCTTGAGCTTGTTCTTCTTGTCGAGGATGGCGATGAAGCCGAGGTCGTGGGCGAAGATGTCGACCTCGTTCGAGGGCGGCACCGCCACCACGGTCTTGAACTTCCGCGGCAGGTAGGTCTTGCCGTAGATCGGCTCCACCGCCGCCTCGTCCTCGCCGCCGACCACGCGCTCGCCGTCGAGCCAGATCTCGCGCCACGCGTTGGTCTTCGGCAGGAGCGAGTCGGAGATGTCCTTGGCGAGCTGGTAGGCGGCCTTGTGGGCCCCCGTCTGGGCCGGGTTCGTCGCCGCCATCACGTTGCGGTTGACGTCGCCGCAGGCCGCGATGGTGTCGAGCAGCACCGCGTCGATCGCCTGCATGGTGCGCTTGAGGTTCGACTTGATCACGCCGTGATACTGGAAGGTCTGGCGCGTCGTCGCCCGCAGCGTGCCGTTGGCGTAGGTGCGGGCGATGTCGTCGAGGGCGAGCCACTGCCTGGGGCTCACGACGCCGCCCGCGATGCGCAGGCGGATCATGAACGAGAAGGCCTTCTCGAGCTTCTTCTTGGTCCGCTCGGCCCGCAGGTCGCGGTCGTCCTGCAGGTACATCCCGTGGAACTTCACGAGCTGGCCGTCATCGTCCGAGATGGCGCCGGTCGCGTGCTTCAGGAGCCCGTCGGCCAGGGTGCCGCGCAGGTAGCCGCTCGCGATCTTGATGTGCTCGTTGGCCGAGAGCGCCGCCGCCCGCGCCGCCTCGGCATCGGTGATCGGCCGCTCGGACGGGGGCGTCTCGTAGCTGCGCTCGCGAGCCGGATAATCGGTCTTGTGGTCGTCCATCGGGATGATCCGTGTCAGACGCGGAACCCCTCTCCCGTTCGGGAGAGGGGTTCCCGCGATCCATGTCGGGAGAGCGGGCTCAGTAAACGTCCTGCTGGTAGCGCTTGGCCTTCTCCAGCGCCGCGACGGCCGCCTCGGCCGCCTCCGGCGCGAGCGCCTTCACGTCCGCGTAGGCCCGCACCAGGGCGGCCCGCACGTCCTTGGCCATCGCCTTGGCGTCGCCGCAGACGTAGAAATGGGCGCCGTTCTCCAGCCACTCCACCAGCTCGCGCCGCTGCGCGTAGAGGCGGTCCTGCACGTAGATCTTCTCGGGTTGGTCGCGCGAGAAGGCCACGTCGATGCGGTTCAGCGAGCCGTCCTCCAGGGCCTCCTGCCATTCGAGCTGGTACAGGAAGTCGTGGGTGAAGCGGCGGTCGCCGAAGAACAGCCAGTTGCGGCCCGGCGCCTCGGCGGCCCGGCGCTCCTGCACGAAGGCCCGGAAGGGCGCGACGCCGGTGCCCGGCCCGACCATGATGATGTCGGTCGACGGATCGCTCGGCAGGCGGAAGTGCTTGTTGGGCTTCACCCGCACCTTCAGCTTGGCGCCGTTGCGGATGCGGTCGGCCACGTGGACGGAGGCGACGCCGGTGCGCGAGCGGCCGTGGGTCGCGTAGCGCACCGCCGCGATGGTGAGATGCGCCTCGTCCCCGACCTCCTTGCGGGAGGAGGCGATCGAGTAGGCCCGCGGCGGCAGCGGCCGGGTGATGTCGGTCAGGTGCTCGGCCGAGAGCTTCGCCGGATAGGTCTCCAGGAGGTCGATGAGGTGGCGCCCCTCGATCCAGGCCCGCACCTCGCCGTTGTCGATGAGGCGGCGCGCCTCGGCGTGGCCCGTCGCCTTCACGAAGCGCTCCACCGTCGCGGAGGACAGGGTGGTGATGTCGCGCTCGGCGAGCAGGGCCTGGCGCAGGGCAGCATCGCCCGCGAGGCCCGCGGCCTTGAGGATCTCGTCGACCAGCGCCGGGTCGTTCTCGGGGTAGAGTTCGAGGGAATCGCCCGGCTCGTAGGCCGGCGCCCCGTCCTCGAAGGCCAGCGCGAGGTGGATCGTCTCCTTGTCGGAGCGCGACGAGTTCAGGTTGACGTGCTCGATCACCTCGGCGGTGACCGGCTCGCGGCTGACCTCGGCCTCGTCGGCCTCGCCCGGGGCGGGGCGGGCGAAATCCACCGCCACCACGTTCCCGGCCGGCTCGGCCGGGGCCAGGGCCTTGAGGGCGTCCTTGATCCAGGCGGCAGCCGGCTTGTCGAAGTCGAGGTCGCAATCGACCCGGTCGAGCACCCGCTTGGCGCCGAGCGCCTCAAGGCGCGCGTCGAGGCGCTTCCCGATGGCGCAGAACTCCGCATAGGACGTGTCGCCGAGGGCGAGCACGCCGAACTCCACGCCGTCGAGGCGCGGGGCGCCCTCCCCCATCAGCTCGTTATAGGCCCGCACGGCCCGGGCCGGAGGCTCGCCCTCGCCCCAGGTCGCCGCGATCACGACGACGCGCTTCTCCTTGGGAAGCGCGGCGAGGTCGAGATCGGCGAAATCCACCACCTTGGGCTTGAAGCCGCCCTTGCGGGCGAGCTTGGCGACGTCGCCCGCCAGCTTCTCCGAGTTACCCGACTCGCTCGCGAACAGGATCGTCAGCGGCTCGGCCGCGCGCGGGGGCGCCGCGGCCTGGGGCTGGTCGGCGGTGGGCGCTCCCGCGGCCGCGTCGAGGCCCGCGAGGAAGCCGGCGAGCCAGGCGCGCTGGATCGGCGTCGCCGCCCCGAGGGCGGCATCGAGATGGGCCCGCTCGGCATCGCCGAAGGGGGCCGTGCGGGGGAGCAGGGCGGATCGAGACATGCGCGCACCATGTGTGGCCCCGGGGGCCGGGAGTCAACGGGAATGTTCTTTTTGAAGAACGGGCCGGAAGGAGATCAACGCCACTGCCATGACGCGCCGCGGGAGAATATTATTTCCCACCCCCTCCGGCGGCCACCAGGACGGGGGTGAATGGCGCCGTGGGAAGCGGCAGCGCCGTCGTGCTCTTCACCTTCTCCATGGCGAAGCGGGAGGTGACGTTCTTGAGCGGCAGCGAGCCGATCAGCCGCTTGTAGAAGGCGTCGTAGGCCTGCATGTCCGAGACGACGACCCGCAGCATGTAGTCGACGTCGCCGGCCATCCGGTAGAATTCGAGCACTTCCGGCATGGCCGCTACCGCAGAGGCGAAGCGGTCGAGCCATTCCCGGGAATGGTCGCTCGTCTCCACCGAGACGAAGACCGTCAGGCCGAGGCCGAGCTTGACGGGATCGAGAACCGCGACGCGGCGGTCTATGACTCCGTCCGCCTCCAGGCGCTGGATCCGCTTCCAGCAGGGGGTCTGCGACAAGCCGACGCGCTCGCCGATCTGGGCGATCGACAGGGTCGCATCCTGCTGGAGCAGGGCCAGGATCTTCAAATCGATGGCATCCACGACGGTCTCCGGAGGCTGGAGAGAAGGATCTTGGGGCGCCGGCTTGCCGGAGGAGAAGAACGTTCTAGTTCCGCTGCCGTCCAGCCCCTACGGGGCCGGACTTCACCGTGCATCGGCCGCGCTGCACCGCGCAAAACGATGGGCACGCGCGGCAGCCATGCCTTGACACCGTTCGGTATAGCGAACACTTAGCGGATCCGACAAGGCGTTCCCCCACGGATTCCATGACTGAGGCTCTCGACCGTGCGGCGCAGGAGCTCGCTTCCGCGCTCGCTCCCCTCGACATGGCCGCCCGCCTCGCGCTCATCGATGAGCGCGTGGCGGGACGGCTCGTCTTCACCACGAGCTTCGGGCTCGAGGATCAGGCGCTGACGCATTTCCTGCGCATGGCGAAGTCGCGGACGGAGATCGTCACCCTCGATACCGGCCGGCTCTTCCCCGAGACCTACGACGTCTGGACGGAGACCGAGGCCGCCTACGGCTTCCGCATCCGCGCCTACGTGCCCGAGCGCGAGGCCGAGGAGCTTTTCGTGGCCGAGCGGGGCATCAACGGCTTCCGCCAGTCGGTGGAGGCCCGGCAGGCCTGCTGCGGCCTGCGCAAGGTGGTGCCGCTCGGCCGCGCCCTCGACGGCGCCGCGGCCTGGATCACCGGCCTGCGCGCCGGCCAGTCGGCGAACCGCGCGGCCACCCCGCTCGCGGAGGCCGACGCGGCCCGCGGGCTCATCAAGATCAACCCGCTGGCCGACTGGTCGCGGGACGACGTGGCCCACGCGGTCCACGAGAACTTCGTTCCCTACAACGTCCTGCACGACCGGGGCTTTCCGTCGATCGGCTGCGCGCCCTGCACGCGGGCCGTGAAGGTCGGCGAGCCGGAGCGGGCCGGTCGCTGGTGGTGGGAGCAGGAAGCCAAGAAGGAATGCGGATTGCACGTGGGCGGCGCGCCCGGTGCTCCGCAGTCCCGCAAATCGGAGTTGGCCGCATGAGCGCCGCGCTGAAGCACCCCGACGCGGATCTGCCGCGCCTCACCCACCTCCAGCGCCTGGAGGCGGAGAGCATCCACATCATGCGGGAGACGGTCGCCGAGACCGAGAACCCGGTGATGCTCTACTCGATCGGCAAGGACTCGTCCGTCCTGCTGCACCTCGCGCTGAAGGCCTTCGCGCCGGGCCGCCTGCCCTTCCCGCTGCTCCATGTCGACACGACCTGGAAGTTCCGGGAGATGATCGCCTTCCGCGACCAGCGGGCGAAGGACCTCGGCCTCGACCTCCTCGTCCACACCAACCCGGACGGGCTCGCCCGCGGCATCGGGCCGGTGAGCCACGGCTCCGAGGTCCATACCGACGTGATGAAGACGCAGGCCCTGCGGCAGGCCCTCGACAAGTACAAGTTCGACGCGGCCTTCGGCGGCGCGCGGCGCGACGAGGAGGCCTCGCGCGCCAAGGAGCGCATCGTCTCCCTGCGCACGGCGCAGCACCGCTGGGATCCCAAGCGCCAGCGCGCCGAGCCCTGGCACCTCTACAATCTCAAGAAGAAGCGCGGCGAATCCCTGCGCGTCTTCCCGCTCTCGAACTGGACCGAACTCGACATCTGGCTCTACATCGAGCGCGAGAACATCCCGATCGTGCCCCTCTACTACGCCGCCGAGCGCCCGGTGGTGCGGCGCGAGGGGCAGCTGATCATGGTCGATGACGAGCGGCTGCCGCTGGAGCCGGGCGAGACGCCCGAATTGCGCACGGTCCGGTTCCGCACCCTCGGCTGCTACCCGCTCACCGGCGCGGTCGAGAGCGATGCGGCGACCCTGCCGGAGATCATCGGCGAGACGCTGGCCGCCCGCACCTCGGAGCGGCAGGGCCGCGTGATCGACAAGGACGGGGCGGGCGCCATGGAGCGCAAGAAGCAGGAAGGCTATTTCTGATGACGGTGCACCAGTCCACCCGCGCCTTCGGCTACGAGGCGTTTCTCGCGGTCCACCAGCGCAAGGAAGTGCTGCGCTTCATCGCCTGCGGCTCGGTCGACGACGGCAAGTCGACCCTGATCGGGCGCCTGCTGCACGACACCAAGCAGATCTTCGACGATCAGGTGAGCGCGCTGGAGCGCGATTCCCGCCGCCACGGCACGCGCGGCACCGAGATCGACCTCGCGCTCCTCGTGGACGGCCTCCAGGCCGAGCGCGAGCAGGGCATCACCATCGACGTCGCCTACCGGTTCTTCTCGACCGAGCGGCGCTCCTTCATCGTCGCGGACACGCCCGGCCACGAGCAGTACACCCGCAACATGGCGACGGGCGCCTCGACGGCCGACGTCGCGGTGCTGCTGGTGGATGCCCGCAAGGGGCTGAGCCGCCAGACCCGGCGCCACGCCCTCCTCGTCTCGATGCTCGGCATCCGGCGGGTCGTGCTCGCCGTGAACAAGATGGACCTGATCGGCTGGTCGGAGAGCCGGTTCGAGGCGATCGCGGCCGAGTTCCACGATTTCGCCAAGCCCCTCGGCTTCTCCGACGTGACGGCGATCCCGCTCTCGGCGGCGAATGGCGACAACGTCGTGCTGCCGGGCACCGCCGCCGCCTGGTATTCCGGCCCGCCGCTGCTCCAACACCTCGAGGAGGTGCCCGCCCACGTGGAGGAGGAGGTCGCCCCCTTCCGGATGGCGGTGCAGTGGGTGAACCGGCCGAACCTCGATTTCCGCGGCTTCTCGGGCCTGATCGCCTCCGGGCGGGTGGCGCCGGGCGACGCCGTGACGGTGCTGCCCTCCGGCCAGTCCTCGACCATCGCGCGGATCTTCACGGCCGACGGCGACCTCGACGTCGCCATCGCCGGCCAGTCGGTCACGCTGGTGCTGGCGGACGAGCGCGACGCCTCGCGCGGCAGCGTGATCGCGGCGGCGGAGGCCCTGCCGCGGGTCACCGAGCGGCTCGACGTGCGCCTGTTCTGGGCCCGCGAGACGGATCTGACGCCCGGCGCGACGCTCACCGCCAAGGTCGGCACCGTGACGGCGAACGCGGTGGTCGAGCGCATCGTCTCGCGCATCGATCCGGAAACCGGCCTGTCGCAGGGCGCCGACAGCCTCGCCGTCAACGACATCGGCGACGTGGTGCTGACCCTCGACCGTCCGGTGGCGGTGGATGCCTACCGGGACAACCGCGACACCGGGAGCCTGATCCTGATCGACCGCGAGACCACCGATACGGCGGCGCTCGGCCTCGTGCAGGCCCCGCGCGAGGCCGCCCCGGCCGCCCGCAGCGGGACCCCGGGCGAGACGGCGACCGCGCCGCGCGGCGGACTGCTCTCCGGCCTGCGCCGCCTGTTCGGAGGCAAGGCCCTCGCCCTGGTCGCGGGCGCCGCCCTTCTCGGCGGCGCGGCGGCGCCGCGCGCGGCCGACGCGCAGGTGCTGCTCAACGTCTCCTACGATCCGACCCGGGAACTCTACCGGGCGATCGACGCGGCCTTCGCGGCGGAGTGGAAGCAGAAGACCGGCGAGAGCCTGACCGTGCGCGCCTCGCATGGCGGCTCGGGCGCCCAGGCCCGGGCCGTCATCGACGGGCTGCCCGCCGACGTGGTGACGCTGGCCTTGGCGAGCGACATCGACGCCATCGCCGCGCGCTCGAAGAAGATCCCGGCCGACTGGCAGAAGCGCCTGCCCAACAATTCGACGCCCTACACCTCGACCATCGTGTTCCTGGTGCGCAAGGGCAACCCGAAGGGCATCAAGGACTGGAACGACCTGGTGAAGCCGGGCGTCCAGGTGATCACTCCCAACCCGAAGACCTCGGGCGGCGCGCGCTGGAATTACCTCGCGGCCTACGCCTACGGGCTCGCCCAGAACGGCAACGACGACGAGAAGGCCAAGGCCTTCATCACCGCCCTGTTCAAGAACGTGCCGGTGCTCGACACCGGCGCGCGCGGCGCCACCACGACCTTCGTGCAGCGCGGCCTCGGCGACGTGCTGATCGCCTGGGAGAACGAAGCCTTCCTGGCGGACGAGGAATTCGGCAAGGGCAAGTTCGACATCGTCGTGCCCTCGCTCTCGATCCTGGCCGAGCCGCCAGTGGCGCTGGTCGACGGCAACGTCGACCAGAAGGGCACCCGCAAGCAGGCCGAAGCCTACCTGCAATTCCTCTACACGCCGAAGGCGCAAGCGATCATCGCCAAGAACTTCTACCGGCCGCGGGACGAATCCGCCGCCGCCAAGGAGGACCTCGCCCGCTTCCCGAAGCTGAAGCTCGTCACCATCGACGACACCTTCGGCGGCTGGGCCAAGGCGCAGAAGACGCATTTCGATGACGGCGGCGTCTTCGACGCGATCCTGAAGGCCAAGCAGTGAGCACGGCCTCGGCCCTCCCGGCACCGGGCCGCATCGCGGCGCGGCGCCGGTTCCGGCGGCCGAGCGCGCTGCCGGGCTTCCGGCTCACCTTCGGCTTCGCGATCGCCTATCTGAGCCTGCTGGTGCTGATCCCGCTCGCGGTGCTGCTGCTGCGCGCCTCGGCGATCGGCCCGGCCGGCCTGTGGGCCCTGGTGACCGACGCGCGCAACCTCGCGGCCCTCAAGACCTCCTTCGGCATCTCGCTCGCCGCCGCGGCGATCGATTCGGTCTTCGGCCTGCTGATCGCCTGGGTGCTGACCCGCTACCGCTTCCCCGGCCGCCGGCTGATCGACGCCCTCGTCGACCTTCCCTTCGCGCTGCCGACCGCGGTGGCGGGCATCTGCCTCGCGACGCTCTATTCCGGCAACGGCTGGCTCGGCGCGCCCCTCGAAGCGCTCGGCCTCAAGGTCGCCTATACCCCGCTCGGCATCCTGGTGGCACTGGTCTTCGTCGGCCTGCCCTTCTGCGTGCGCACGGTGCAGCCCCTCGTCGCCGAGATCGACAAGTCGAGCGAGGAGGCCGCCGCGATCCTCGGCGCCTCGCGCTTCCGGGCCCTCGTCACGGTGATCCTGCCGCCGCTGATTCCGGCGGTGCTCACCGGCTTCGCCCTCGCCTTCGCGCGGGCGGTCGGCGAGTACGGCTCGGTGATCTTCGTCGCCGGCAACCTGCCCTACGTCTCGGAGATCGCGCCGCTCCTCATCGTGATCAAGCTCGAGGAGTTCAACTACACCGGCGCGACCGCCATCGCGGCGGTGATGCTGCTGATGTCCTTCGGGGCGCTGCTCGCCATCAACCTGATCCAGGATTACAGCCGCCGCAGGTTCGGCCATGTCTGATCCGACGACTTCTGAAACGGCCTCCGCCCGCCCCTCGCCGCTGACGGAGCCCAAGGGCGTGCGCGTCGCGCTCACCCTGGCGGCGGTGACGTTCCTGGCGCTGTTCCTGCTCCTGCCCCTCGCCGTGGTGTTCACGGAAGCACTGAGCCGCGGGCTCGGGACCTATTTCGCCAGTTTCGCGGAGCCCGACGCGCTGGCGGCGGTCCGCCTCACGCTCCTCGTCGCGCTCATCGCCGTGCCGCTCAACGTGGTGTTCGGCATCGCGGCCTCCTGGGCGATCGCCAAGTTCGACTTCCGCGGCCGTAACCTGCTGATCACCCTGATCGACCTGCCCTTCTCGGTCTCGCCCGTCGTGGCGGGGCTGATCTACGTGCTGATCTTCGGCTCCCAGGGCCTGCTCGGGCCGTTCCTGCAGCGCCACGGCATCGAGATCATCTTCGCGGTGCCGGGCATCGTGATGGCGACGGTGTTCGTCACCTTCCCGTTCGTGGCCCGGGAGCTGATCCCGCTGATGCAGGACCAGGGCACCACCGACGAGGAAGCCGCGTTGACCCTCGGCGCGAGTCCGTGGCGGGTGTTCCGCACGGTGACGCTGCCCAACATCCGCTGGGCGCTGCTCTACGGCGTCCTCTTGTGCAACGCCCGGGCGATGGGGGAGTTCGGCGCCGTCTCGGTGGTGTCGGGACGGATCCGGGGCCTCACCAACACCATGCCGCTCCACGTCGAGATCCTGTACAATGAATACAACTACGTCGCGGCTTTCGGGATCGCCTCTCTCCTGGCTCTCCTGGCCCTCGTCACCCTGGCGGGAAAGAGCTTCCTCGAATGGCGCCACGCGGATTCCCTCGCTGGCCGGGGAGCGCACTGAGATGGTGGCAGGCACCGTGGACGCCCTCACCGCCCCCCATGCCCGCGCGCGCAGCGGGGAGGCCACGGCCGCCCGCTCGGTGAGCAGCGCGGGCACCGAGGTGCGCGTCGAGGGCGTGGCGAAGAGCTTCAGCGGCGGCGGGCCGGCCGCCCTCGAAGGGGTGAGCCTCACCATCGCACCCGGCGAGCTGCTCGCCCTGCTCGGCCCCTCGGGCTCCGGCAAGACCACGCTCCTGCGGGTGATCGCGGGCCTGGAGATCCCGGATGCCGGCCGGGTGTTCTTCGGCGCGCGCGACACCACCGACGTGCCGGTGCAGCGGCGCGGCGTCGGCTTCGTGTTCCAGCACTACGCCCTGTTCCGCCACCTCACGGTGTTCGAGAACATCGCCTACGGCCTGCGCTCGCGCGAGCGCAGCCGACGCCCGCCCGAGGCGGAGATCCGGCGCCGGGTCGGCCACCTCCTCGACCTCGTGCAGCTGCCGACGCTCGCCGCGCGCTATCCGGGCCAGCTCTCGGGTGGCCAGCGCCAGCGCGTGGCCCTCGCCCGGGCGCTCGCGGTGGAGCCCTCGGTGCTGCTCCTCGACGAGCCCTTCGGCGCCCTCGACGCGCAGGTGCGCAAGGACCTGCGCCGCTGGCTGCGGGAGATCCACCGGGAGACCGGCCAGACCACGATCTTCGTGACGCACGACCAGGACGAGGCCCTCGAACTCGCCGACCGCATCGCGATCCTCAACCGGGGCCGCATCGAGCAGGTCGGCGCGCCGCACGAGGTGCAGGACGACCCGGCCTCGCGCTTCGTGATGTCCTTCGTGGGCGAGACCGCGCGGATCGCCGCCGAGGTGACGGGCGGGCGCGTCCTCGTGGACGGCCGCCCGACGCTTGCCGCCGAGCCGGGCTGGCCGGAGGGGCCGGTGGATCTCTGCCTGCGGCCCTGGCACCTCTCGGTGGCGGAGGGCCCGGCCTCGCTCTACGGCACGGTGCGCGAGTGGCGCCGCACCGCCCGCGGGACGGTGGCGGAGATCCAGCTCGACGGCGCCGAGGGCGCGGTCGAGGTGACGGTGACCGAGGTCTACCGCAAGGGCGACCGGGTGGCGCTCAGCGCGAGCGAGGCCCGGGTGTTCCCGCGCGGTTGACCGGCCCGTCCTCGACGGGGCAGAGCCGGATCGTCTCGATCGTCAGGCTGCCCCGGCCGCTCGCGACCTCGATGCGCTGCCGCCGGGGCACCCAGCGGATCGGCGGCTCCTGAGGCGCCTGCTGCGCGGTGCCCGGCCCCGGCGGTGCGGGAGCGGCCGGCGTCCTGGCGTCGGGATCCGGGAGCGGGTCGGGCAGCGGCAGCGTCACGGGCGAGAGGCGCACCGTGAAGGCGCGGCCATCCTCCGCCGTGCCGCTCCAGCCGCCGGCCTGGGTCTGCGCGAGGTTGACCGGTCGGGCGAGGAGCGAGCGGGCGACGCGCTCGGCCGCGACCCGGTCGTCGATCCAGAGCCAGCCGAGGCGCGACTGGATCACCCCCCGCTGCACCGCGAGGCCGAGCATCGCCACGATGGCGAGCGCCGTCAGCGCCTCGACCAGGGTGAAGCCCGCGCGGCTGCGCGGGCCGCGCCCGCGATCCGGCGCGTCGGGGCGGCCCTGGAGCCCGACCCGGTCCTCATGCCGCGGCGGCGCGAAGCGCCCGCGAAGCACCCCTGGCCCCTGCCCCCGCACATCCGATGACCGGATCGCCGTCGCGGCCTGCGTCGAGGCTCCCTCGGAGCACCTCGGCATGAGGGGCGGCGCGGGTTCCGGACCCCGGACGGCGCCGGACGACCTCGATCGCATCCCCGCCCGCGGCACCCCGCTCACTCGCGGCCGATCGCGCTGCCGCTGCCGCGCTGCCCGTCGGGTCCAAGCGAGATGATCGCGTAGGGGCCGGCCTTGCCGGGCGCGCGATACTCGTAGGGGCGGCCCCAAGGGTCGGCCGGCACGGTATTCTGCTTCAGGTAGGGACCGCCCCAGCTCTCGGCGGCGGCCGGGCGCTGCACCAGGGCCTGCAAGCCCTCGCTCGTGGAGGGATAGCGCCCGTTGTCGAGGAAGAAGAGATCGAGCGCCGAGGCGAAGGATTCGATCTGCAGCTTCGCCGTGCGCTCGCGCGAACTCGACAGGTAGCCGAGCACCCGCGGACCGGCGAGCCCCATCACCAAGCCGAGGATCACCAGCACGACGAGCAGTTCCACGAGGGTGAAGCCGCCCCGCGCGTCGCGCATCCGCGCCGCGGGCGGGCGGGCGGGCGGGATCCGGCGCCGGAGGCTGGTGATCATCATGGCAGGGACCCATCGGGTGCGGAGTGGCGTGTCGACCGGTGTCATGGCGGACCCTAGGTGAGCAGATCGTTGATGCTCATCAGCGCCGTCATCACGGAGATGATCAGCCACGCGATCAGGAGGCTCACCAGCACCATCACGGCGGGACCGACGACGGCGATCAGGCGGCCGAGCGCCGCCTCGAGCTTGGTCTCGTAGAATTCCGCGACCCGTCCGGCGCTATCGGGCAATTCGCCCGCCTCCTCGCCGACCCGGAGCATCTGGACCACGTGGCGCGGGAAGAGCCGGCCCTGGCCGAGGGCCTCCGACAGGCGTTGGCCCTGGCGCACGTCGGCAATGATCCGGTCGATTTCCGGTCCCGCTCCGGGCAGGCGCACGACGCCGCGGATCAGCCGCAGGGCGGTCGAGATGTCGACGCCGCCACCGACCAGGATCGCCAGCGTCCGGCAGAAGGTCACGGTGAATTCGTGCGACAGCAGCGGGCCGGTGACCGGCAGGCGGGCGAGGAGGCCGAGCCACAAGCCGCGCTCGCGCCCGAGCCGGGCGACCGCCAGCCCGCCCCCGAGCAGGGCCGCGATCCCGATCACGATCAGGTCGAGATGCGCGTTCACCGCCGCCGACAGGTTGAAGACGAACAACGCGGAGGGGTCGATGCGGTCCCGGAAGCCCTGCAGGGCGACCTCGAATTTCGGGATCAGGTAGATCAGCACGAAGGCCAGCACGCCGAGGGCGGCGACGACGAGGAAGAGCGGGTAGGCGATGGCCGAGACGAAGCGGCGGCGCAGCGCCTCGCCGCGCCGGCGCTCCGCCGCGAGGCTGGTGAGCGCCTGTTCCAGCCGCCCTGCGGCCTCGGCGACCTCCACCATCTTGCGGTAGATCGGCGGGAACAGGCGGGGATGGCGGGCCACCGCCTGGGACAGGCTGCGGCCCTGGCTGAGCGAGAGGTGCAGGTCGCGCAGCACCCGCACCAGCCAGCGCCGCGAATCGAGCTGCGCCAGGATCATCAAGGCATCCGTGAGGGCGACGCCGCCGCGCAGGAGCATGGCCAGATCGAGGGTCATCGCCGTGATGTCGTCGGGCTGCGGCTCCGGGGTCAGGAGGTCGCGCCAGCCCCGCGCCGCCCCCGCCGGCCCCCGGGCCGTGGCGGCGAGCGGCGTGAAGCCCGCCTGATCGAGCTGCGCGATCACCTCGGCCCTGGTCTCGGCCTCGATCGTGCCGGTCAGCATCCGGCCGGCCGTGTCGAGGGCGCGGTACTCGAAGGTGGTGCTCACGGCAGCACGCCCCCGGCGAGCGCGCCCCAGGCCCAGACGGCGAGCAGGGCCGGGCCGAGGAAGGCCCCGAAGGGCAGCCGGTCGGCGGATCCGAGCGGGCGCGGGTGCAGGCGGCTCAGGCCCACGGCGGCAAGCCCGGCGAGGCTGGCCGCGAGGAGCGCCCAGGCGAAGCCGTCGAGACCGGCGACGCAGCCGCCCGCCGCCGCGAGCTTCACGTCGCCCAGGCCGATGCCGTCATGACCGCGGCGCCGGTAATAGGCCTCGCGCACGAGCCAGAGGCCGCCGCCGCAGACGAGAGCGTCGATGCCGAGCGCCAGGGCCGCGGCTCCGGGCTCCTCCCCGCTCAGCCGCGCCACGGCGCCGACGAGCCCGATGGCCGCGACCGCCCCGTCGGCGATGGTGAGGCTCGCGACGTCCTGCCAGACGATCTGGGCCACGGCCACCGCGAGGGCGAGGCCGAGCGCGAGCGAGAGCAGCGGGCCGGGGCCGAGCCAGAGGGCGGGCGCGAGCGCGGCGGCGACCAGGGGCAGGACGAGGCGGCCGGCCCGCTCGGCGGGGCAGACGGCGATGGCGGCGGTCATCGGCGGGACCAGGGGCGGGTTTCGGTCGAACGGTCCCCCACGCCACAGGACGGGGGGCGATGGGGCCGGCCCGGAACCCGGCGGCCGGCTGGCGGCGCTTCGGTCCCCAGGGGGGCGGTCCCGGCCGCGCCGCCGCCTGACGGAAGCCGGGCTCGGCCGAGGATCGATGCCGCCACGGCCGCCGTCCCTACGGCTTGTAGACCGGCGCGCGGGCGCCGCGGCGCACGCCCGAATCGAGGATCTGGCCGCGGTAATCCTCCGCCACGCGCTGCGCGTCGCGGCCGTTGCGGACCACGACGGGGCGGATGAAGACGACGAGTTCCGTCCGCTCGGCGGCGTTGTCCGTCGAACTGAACAGGCGGCCCACCTCGGGGATGCGGCTGAGGAACGGGATGCCGTCGCGCTCGCGCTGGCGCTTGTCGCTGATCAGGCCGGCGAGGAGCACGGTCTGGCCGTTCGCCACCGAGATCGTGCTCGCCACCCGGCGCTTGGAGATGGTCGGCGTCAGGGTGTCGGAGCCGGCGACCACCGCGGAGATCTCCTGCTCGATCTGCATGGTGACCGCGTCGTTCTGGCCGATGCGCGGGATCACGTTGAGGATGATGCCGGTATCGCGGAACTCCACCTGGTTGATGAGCGGCGCGTTGACGATCTCGACGCTCTGCGCCTGCCGGGTGGTGATCGGCACCGAATCGCCCACCTGCAGGGTCGCGGGCTGGTTCTCCAGGACGACCAGGGACGGGGAGGAGAGCACCTTCACGTCCGTGAAGCCGTCGAGCGCCGAGATCACCACGTCCGGCCCGGAATAGCCGCCGACCAGGAAGTTGAACCCGGCCGCGGGTTTCAGCACGTTGGTGGCACTCGTCGCCGCCGCGCTCACGAGGCCGAAGGAGCCCTTGTTCTTGCCGAGCCCGATGCGGCTGCTGTCGAGGAAGTACTGGACCCCGTATTTGAGCTGATCGTTCAGCCGCACCTCGGCGATGGTGACGTTGACGGCCACCTGCGCGGGCGTGGCGTCGAGGCGGCGCAGGGCGGCGTAGATCTTCTTGTAGGTGTCGCCGTCCGCGTAGGTGACGACCGCATTGTTGGCCGGATCGGCGCTGATGGCGACGCCGCGGCCGCGGGCGCCGGGCTGCGTCGTCAGGTCGATCATGGCGCTGTTCATGCCGGGACCCGGGGCGTCGGCGGGGCCGGCGGGGACCGCATCGCCGAAGGCCGAGGCGAAGCGCGCCCGCAGCAGATCCGTGCCGTTGCCGCCGCCCTGCGGCTGGGCGCCCCCACCGAAGCCGGAGCCGCCCGGAGAGGAGAGCCCGCCGCCTCCGAAGCCGCCGCCCCCGCCGAGCCCGGAGCCGGCGGCGCCCTGGCCGCCGAGCCCGCCCGCCCCCGACCCGAGCCCGGCCCGGTTCTGCTGCTGCTGCGCGAGCCCCCCCATCGCGCCGCTCTGGCCGTTGCCGAACAGGCCGTTGACCACCCGGGCGAGTTCGCGCGCGTCGCGGTAGCGCGCCTTGTAGACGAAGACGTTCTCCTCCGCCGCCTCGCTGGTGTTGTCGAGCTTGCGGATGAAGGTCTCGGCCCGGCGGATCAGGGCCGGGTTCTTCGACAGGACCAGCACCGAGCGCAGGCGCGCCACCGGCTTGAACTGGATCAGGCCGGAGCCGGCGCCGTTCTCGGCGGTGTCGAAGAGCTGCGCGAGTTCGGCCACCACCGCCTCGGGCCGGGTGCGGCGCAGCTCGAACAGGCTGACCGACTGACCGCGCATCCAGTCCCCGTCGAGGGAGAGGATCGCGCTCACCGCCTCCTGCCGCTTGGTGCCGGGCCCCTTCAGCACGATGGTGTTGCGGGCGATGTCGAACCGCACCCCCTCGGCTTCGGTGACGAAGCCCGAGACGAGGCGCGACATCACGGCGGCCGAGACGTAGCGCAGCGGCACGACGGAGACGCCGTAGCCGGCCTGCGTCCCCGCTCCGAACTGCACCGAGCCCGCTCCCAGCGCGGTGGGGGCGATGAGGTAGCCGCCGCCGTTGCGGGTGAGCGCGAGGCCCTGGCTGGCGAGCAGGCTCTCGATGGCGCCCAGCATCTCGGCCCGGGTCAGGGGACGCGGCGAGGAGATGGTGATCTGGCCCGAGATGTCCGCGCCGAGGCTGTAGCTGAGCCCCAGCGTCTCGGTGAGTACCGTGCGCAGCACGTCCTTGATGTCGGCCCGCTCGAAATTGAGCCGGTAGGTGCCCTCCCCGCCCGGGCCGTTGCCGACCTCGAGCGGCTCGTTGAGGTCGATGGGCAGGCCGGCCGTCGCCTCCACCGGCTCGGCCGGGAAATGGTAGCTGCGCCCCGGCGCGGCGTCGCGGGGCATGAGACCGCCCTCGCGCGCCGCCCTGGCATCACGGGTCGGCCGCGCGCTCAGATCGACCCCCATCGTCGGCCCGGCCAGCGTCGCCCGCGACAGGTCCTCCGCCCGCACGGAGCCGAAGATCCCCATAAGGCCGGCAATCAACAGCGCTCCGGAGCCGATGCGCGCAACGTGCATGAGAGTTCGATCCGAAGTGCGTCGGTCGGAGCGTAGGCAGGGCTGATCAGGGAGTCAAATTCATTTCTGAATGTTAAGACTTACGATGAAGCACTGTGCCCAGACCGCCACGCAACATGGAAATAGAGTCCGCGTTACGACCAGATGAACCAGCCGGCATCATGATTGCCGGACCAGCATAGGCCGTGGCCGGGTGGGCGCGACGGCCGGCCCGGACTCAGCGCGGGAGAGCGGAGGCCCCGGACATCATCGGACGAACCGGTGATGCGGTGCCGAAGGGCGCAGCGACGGAGCCCGGAGCCGCCTCCTTGGCGAAGATCTGGTAATCCTGCTCGCGATCGCCGTCGCGCAGCAGGATGCCGCCCGCCTCGATCCGGACGACCTCCCACGCCTCGATCCGGTCGCCGACCCGCACGGTCCGGGTCCGCTCGCCCATCTCGCCGCGCAGGAGCGCGAGCGGCCGGTCGATGCCCTCGACGATGCCGACGAGGCGCAGTTGCGGCGGGGGGCTCGGCGGAGGAGGCGGGGCTTCGATCACCGGCGCGGCCTCCACCGCGGCGGCGACGCTCACCGGCGGCGGGCGGCGGGTGGCCGAGAACAGGGGCCGCGCGCGGGCGGGCCGGCCCGCCTCGGCCGGCGCCGGCCCGGTCGGAGCCGAGGGGCCGACCGTGGGGCTAGCCGTGGCTGCCGGAGCGGGCGCCGCTGCCGGTGGCGGCGCGGTGCCGGGAAACAGCATCGCGCCGATGGAGCCGGCCTGCGCGGCGGCGGCCGTGGCGCTGCCGGCGAGCAGGGCGAGTCCGGTGAGGAGCGGGGCGACGCGGAGGCTCACGGCCGCTCCTCCGGCCGGTAGCCGCGCACGGCGAGGCCGACCCGCAGGAGCGGATCGTCCTCGGCGGTGGTGCCGCGGGCCTGCGCCGGGCGCATGGTCAGGCCCTCGATGGTGAGGAGGGGCCGGGCGCCCTCCAGGGCCTCCAGCAGATCGACGAGACCGGGATTGCGGCTCTCCAGGGTGAGGCGGGCGAGCAGGCTCAGCGGATCGGCCGGCTGCGGCTCGTCCTCGATCTGCACCTCGACGAGGCGCCCGCCGGCCTTCGCCACGAGATCGGCGAGGCGGGTCTGCAACTCGGCGCGGGCGAGGCTCGGGCTTCCCGTGGACAGGAACAGGGACGCGGTCTCGACCGGTGCGGCGGCCGGCGACTGGGCGAGGCCGCGCACCCGGGCCTCCAGCCGGGCGAGCTGCGCGCCGCGCTCCGTCGCCGCCTCCGCGGCCTGCATCCAGCGCACGGTGTTCCCGGCGGCGAGCGCCAGCAGCAGGCAGGGCCCGCCGAGGAACAGGGCCAGGGCGGCCGGCCACAGCCAGCGCCGGGAGAGGAGGCCGGTCTCGCTCACGGGGATCCTCCCGGCGCGGCGGGAGCGCCGCGGGAGGCGGCGAGATCGAACAGGTCCCGCCCCTCCCCGTCGCGCACCACTGGGGCGGCGAAGCGCACGCCCGCGAGACCCGCCTGCCCTTCGAGCCGGCCGACGAGGGCGGGCGCATCCCCGGAGCGCCCGGCGAGCCGGAGCTTGCCCGGGCCGATCTCCAATTCGCGCAGCACGGTGTGGTCCGGCAGCGCCTCGCTGAGCCTGTCGAGGAGGGGGCCGACCCCGTCCTCGGGACGGTGGGCGGCGAGCAGCGCCTGCGCGCGGCCCGCCCGCGGGGCAGCGCGCGCCTGCACCCGGCGCTGCAGGGCGCCCAGGCGCTCGTCGATGGCGGCCAGCTCCGCCTCCGCCGAGGCCGCGAGCCAGCCCGTGACCGCGACCGCGAGGGCCAGGACCGCGAAGGCCGCCCCGATCGCGGAGCCGAGGCGCCGGCGCAGGCGCGGATCGCCGGCCCCCGCCCGACCCCCATAGAGATCGATGGCGAGGGGCGCCGCGAGCGGCTCCTCCGCGCTCCCCAGAGCGGTCGGGACGAGGCCCGCCGCCTCGAGCCGGGCGAGATGCGGGGCGATGCGCTCCCGGGCCGTGACGAGGAGATCGACCGTCAGCTCGGCCTCGGTGCCGGAAGGTGGCGCGGCCCTGAAGCCGTAGAGCACCCGCTCGGGCTGCCAGGGGGTGAGGCGTTCGAGGCGGTGCTCGATGATCGGCCGCAGATAGGCCCGCCCCGCCTCCGGCACGGCGAGCGAGCGGCGCAGGAAGAGGCCGGGGGGCAGCCGGGCTTCGAGGGCGCCGCCGCGCAGGCGCTCCGGCGCGCGCTCCCCGGGCCCGAGCCGGGCGAGCAAAGTCGCCGCGCCGCCGCGCGCCACGCCGTAGAGGAGGAGGGCCTCGGCCTCGACCACGACCACCCGCCGCGCCCCCTGGAGGCGGCCGAACCAGGGCGCGAGCCGGGCCGCCGTCGCGTCGAGCATCGCGCCGAGGATCGGCCCGACGGGACCGAGGGAGGGCCCGGAGAGCCGGGCCCGGAACGGGAGGAGCGCCATCGCCCTAGCCCGTCAGCCGCATCACCTCGTCGAGCGAGGTGAGGCCCCGGGCGGCCTTGGCGAGGCCGTCCTCCAGCATGGTGCGCATCCCGGCGCCGCGGGCGACGCGCAGGAGCGCCAGGGGATCGGGCTCCCGGCGGATGAGGCCGGTCAGGTCGTCGGTCACCGGCATGATCTCGAAGACGCCGATCCGGCCGCGGAAGCCGCTGCCGCCGCAATGCGGGCAGCCGACCGGCCGGTGGATCCGCGGGGCCTCCGGGCGCTCGAAGCCGCGGCGGCGGCAGATCGCATCGAGCGCCTCCTCGCCCGCGGGATCGGGCGTCCGGCAGCGCTCGCACAGGCGCCGCACCAGCCGCTGGCCGATCACGCCGCGCAGGGACGAGGCGATCAGGTAGGGCTCGACCCCCATATCCGCGAGGCGGATGACCGCGTCCGGGGCGCTGTTGGTGTGGAGCGTCGTCAGCACGAGGTGGCCGGTGAGGGCCGCCTGGATGCCGATCGCGGCCGTCTCCCGGTCGCGCATCTCGCCGACCATGATCACGTCGGGGTCGTGGCGCAGGAAGGAGCGCAGCGCGCTCGCGAAGGTGAGGCCGATCGCCGGCTTGACCTGGGTCTGGTGGATGCCCGGGATCTGGTACTCGATCGGATCCTCGACGGTCACGATCTTGCGGGCAGGATCGTTGAGGAGCGAGATCGCGGTGGCGAGGGTCGTCGTCTTGCCGCTGCCGGTCGGCCCGGTGACGATGATGAGGCCGTGCGGCTCCGCCAGGATCCGCTCCAGAGCCTGCTGATCCCGCGGCGTGAGGCCGACCCGGCCGAAATCGAGCAGGCGCGTGTCCTTGAGCAGGATGCGCAGCACCGCCGTCTCGCCGTAGAGGGTCGGCATCACGGCGACGCGCAGATCCGCCTCGCCGCCGCGCACCTGCACGGTGGTGCGGCCGTCCTGCGGCAGGCGCCGCTCGGCGATGTCGAGCCCGGCCAGGATCTTGACCCGAGAGATGATCGCCGGCGCCATGTCCCGCGGCAGGGCCTGCTGGAGGCGCAGCCGGCCGTCGATGCGGAAGCGGACCTTCAGGTCCTCCCGCCCGGTCTCGAGGTGGATGTCGGTGGCGCCGGTCTCCACCGCCCGCTCCAGCAGCGCGTCGATCGCCCGCACGATCGGGGCACCGCGGGCGAGATCCTGCAGGGCCTCGACGTCGTCGGCGAGGCCGAGATCGTTGCGCGCCGGCCGGGCGCCCGCCTCCGGCTCCGCATCGGCCGCGTGGCCGCGGGCGAGGAGGTCGGTGATCTCCTCGAAGGAGAGGATGCCGAGGCTGGGCTCCGCGCCAAGCGCCAGACCCACCGCCTGGATGGCCTCGCCGTTGCCCGGATCGGCGACGAGCAGCAGCGGCCCGTCCGGTCCCGCGACCGGGTACAGGAAGGCATCGCGCAGGAAGCGGCGGGACAGCCCGGCGGTCAGGTCCGTGAGCGCCGCCACGGCGTCGCGGTCGAAACGAGGCAGGCCGTGATGGGCGGCGAGGGCGTCGGCGAGTTCGCCCGCGGCCATCCGGCCCTCGCGCCACGCGGCCTCGGGGCCGTCGAGCGGCGTCGCATCGCGCGCGACGGATCGTTCCAGCGCCCCCACGGACCACCCCCCCGGCCAGTCCTTCCGGACGGCTTGCCGAATTCCTCGCCCGCGGCCCGAGGGAAGTCCATGACAGATGCGGGACCATCGCCCCGAAGCAACGGGCCGGACTTCAGAAACAGCGCGCCTGTGTCGCGGGCATCACAGGGAGATCCGGCGAGCTCAGTCGCTCCACTCCGTCAGGAAATACGGCGCCTCGTCCGGCGGCGCGCGGATCAGCACGACGCTCGCCGCCCGCCGCGCGGCGGGGCGCTCGGCCTCGACGCGCAGGCGAAAGGCCCGGCCCGGCCGGGCGGTGACGAAGGAGGCGGCCGGCCCGGTGACGATCCGCGCCACCTGCTCGGCGGCCTGGGCGGGCGGCAGCCGGCGCAGGGCCGCGACGCCCGCGAGCATCTGCGGCGTGGCGCCGGGCAGCCCGAGGAGCACGGCGTCGGACGCCGCGAGCGGGTTCACCTTGCCCGAGGGGTTGTGGACGGTGAGGAGTTCGGACAGGCGCCCGATCTCCTCCGCCGTCAGGCCCGGGATCCAGCGCAGGTCGCCGACCGTGCGGAAGCCGTCCCGCTTGGGAATCGGGGCCGCGCCGTCCGCGCCGCGGGAGGCGCGCGCGGCGGGCGGGGGCTCGTTGCGCGTGCGCCACGCCACCGCCGCGGCGGCGAAGGCGGCGGGCGGCAGGCTGCGCAGGCCGGCGGCCTGGGCGGCGGCGGCAAGGAGCAGCGGATCGGACCAGTTGAGATCGATCCGGCCGGCCTCGTCGCTCGCGGCGATCCGCACCGTGCCGTCGTCGAGGCGGATCTCGCCCGCGATGCGGTCGGGGGGCAGTCGCAGGCCGATGAGCTGATGGGCGGCAAGTTCGATTCCCGCCCGGACGAGGGCGTCGAGCCGCAGCAGGTCCGAGGCGGTGCGCAGCCCGTCATGGGCGCCGCGCGTGAGCAGGGCGACGCCGCCCGCGAGGCTCGCGAGCAGGGCGAGCACGCCGAGCGTCGCGACGAGGATGAAGCCGTCCCGGCCCCTCATCGCCGCACCTGATAGGGCAGGTTCCCGAGGATCGTGCCGAGGGCGGGGGCGTCGTCGTCCGAGGGCGGCGCCGTGCGCTCGTCGAAGCGGCTGCAGGGGGCTTTGCGGGGCGACAGGCAGCCGGGCTCGGCCCCGATGCGGAGGGGCACGCGCAGGCTGGAGCGGATCGCGCCCGTGCGCGGGTCGGTGAGCGCGAGGCGCACCGCCTCCGGCATGGCATCGACCGCCGGCCAGTCGTCGGTGAGGATCTCGGGGCGCCGCGGCGTGCCCGGGGTCACGTAGGCGAAATGCAGGACGGCGCCCCCGACCGGCAGCCTTTGCGTGGCGCCGAAGCTCGCCGGCATCCCGTCGCGCCGGCGCGGATCGAAGGCGCCCTCGCGCCACAGCAGCACGCCGCCGCCGGCCTCGGCGATGCTGCGGATCTCGACCACCCGCGGCGCCTCCCCCTCCCCCCGGTCCAAGGCGAAGAGCAGCGTGTCGCGGGTGCCCGCGAAGACGAAGCGGGGCTCGGGCCCGGCCCAGCGCAGGCGCTGCGCCCGCTCGATCGCCCGGGCGAGGGTGTCGAGGCTCTGCCCCACGACCTCGCGCTCCTGGGATCCGGCGGCCACGCGGTCGGCCTGCCGGGTCATGAGGAAGACGAAGGAGGAGAGCGCGACCAGGGTTGCGGCGGCGATCGCCAGCGTCGCCAGCACCTCCAGGAGGGAGAAGCCGCCGGACCGGTCGCGTTCACCGGACACGGGCGTCCTCGCGCGTCACGGTCACGGCCCCGGTCAGGCCGTCGATCGCGACGGCCACCGCGCCGGAGGTCCGGCCCGCCAGGAGGATGCGCCCGCCCGAGGCGCTGCCGTCCGGCGCGAAGCGGATCGCCGGCGCGGCGCTGCGCAGCACGAAGGCCGGCGGCACGGTCACCGCGCCGTTCGCGGCGCCGGAGCGGACCGTGCCGCCGAGCGGGTCGATCGCGGTGCTCACGCTCTGCTGCGCCCGGCGGGCCGCGTCGCGGTCGCGGCGCAGGAGCACGGCGATCTCATGCGCCTTGAGCCCGAGGCGCGCCGGCCCGTCGAAGGGGCGGGAGCGGGGCAGCGCGAGCGCCGCCAGCAGGGCGAGGATGCCGAAGGCCAGGACCAGTTCCAGCAGGACGAAGCCGCCGGCGCGGTCCCGCGCGCCGGCCCGGCCCGGATTTCCCCTGCGGCACGCTGCGGACATCGACACGATCCGGACCTCGCCCCGGAGCACCGGCCTCGGGCCGCGCCACCCTCTCCGATTCTCGTCCGGGAGGCCAGCGGTCGCCCCCAAACCGGGCAGAGGCCGGAAGGCGGCGCGGGCCGCCTCCCGGCGCCGAGGCTTACGAGTTCGGCGGGAAGGTCGCGCCCTGCGTGCCGGCGTCGTTCGGGCAGCGCGGATGGCCGCCGGTCTGGGGCGTGGCGTTGTTGACGAAGGTCAGCTTGTCGGTGCCCGGCCCGACCGCGCCGAGGATGACGCGGGCGCGCCACGCCACGGAGTGGTCGGCACAGGCGGTGTCGCCCGACACGCCGATGGCGCCGACCTTGGTGTTGCCCTGGTAGAGGGCGAGCCCGCCGCCGAAGGTGATCGTGCCGCCGACGCGCTGGGTCACCAGCGGATCGTTCGGGGTGCCGAAGGTGGCGTAGTCCCCCGCATAGACGAGGCTGCTCTCCACGTTGCCGCCTTCGAGCCCGTAGAGCGGGTTGCCGCCGCTCGGCGCCGGCTGCACGAAGCCGTAGAGCTGCGCCGTCGAGAGCGGGCCCTTCGGCAGGTTGAGGCTGAACGCGTTCGCCGTGTAGGCCTTGGCGGCGGCGATCTGCCGGCTGCCGAGCCACTGCGACTCGCGGAACGGCCCGGAATGCGCCACGGCGCAGACCTGGCCGGCCACGTTCACGATGACCGCCCAGAAGTCGTTGTCGAGGCCGGTGGAATCCTCCTGGGCAGCCCGCCGGATGACGTATTGCAGCGTCGGCTGATCGAAGGGGCAGGAGGCCTGGAGCGGGCTCGGGGCCGGAGCGGGCTGCGCGGCCGCCTCCTGCCCGAACGCGAGGCCGCCCAGAAGCGCCCCGCCGACGGCCGCCGCCATCGCGCGGCGCGAGTTCATGGTTGGTGTCATCGATTGCATCCCCACTTGGTGCCTCCCCCCGAACCGCAGCGCTCGATTCGTTGCCGTTCAAGCTTGGCAATGGGCATGCTGTCCCGAAACCGGCCGGGAAATCCATCGGGTCCAGCAGCATCGGACCCACGTTACTCAGGCTCGATCAATCCGCGGACCGGATGGAAAAGTCTAACGGATGAAAAGGGATAATCAGCACGCCGTGGTCGCGGTCCGGAACCGGGCGGACACTGTCACTGCGACGATTGATCAAGAAAGTTGCGGGACAGCAACACCAAACCAGCGGTTCACCGGCACCTGAACAAACAAATGTCAAATACTGACCGGCATCACGTATTCGTCTCTATTTCCCATGGATTTCAGAAACGACTCACGAGGCGCCGAGCCAGGGTCCCGCTTCCGATGCATCGCGGCAAGCGCCCCGGATGCAGACTTCCGAAGCACAGCTGCGAGCGTCGATCTCGCAAATTCGACGCGTGCGCAGGTGCGTCATCGGACATGCGGAGCCGTCATGCCGACGAATACGGTTCCCCGATGCGGCGGATGCCCACCGGGACCGTCGCTCCCGGTCGCTCGACTGCGCGCCCCCACATCTAGCAGATGATTGCCGGACGGTGCGGCTCCGCCGTCAGCCGGCCTGCGAATCGAGCTCGCGGGCGATCGCCGTGACCATGCGGGGATCGGTGGGCTCGACCGGCGAGGCGAAGGCGGCGGCCAGATGGCCGTCCCGGCCGACGAGGTACTTGTGGAAGTTCCAGCGTGGGGTCTCCCCCGGCTTCTCGCCGGCGGCCCAGCGGTAGAACGGATGGGCGTCCGGCCCCGTCACCGCCGTCTTGCCGACGACCGGGAAGGTCACGCCGTGCGCCCGGCGCACGGCCTCCACGATCGCCTGACCGTCGAGGGGCTCCTGGCGTCCGAAATCGCCCGAGGGCACCGCGATGACGGTGAGCCCCCGCGCGCCGAAGCGGGTCCAGACCTGCTGCAGCCCGGCGAATTGCGGCGCGTATCCGCAGGCGGTCGCGGTGTTGACCACGAGGATCGGCCTGCCGGCGAGGTCCGACAGGGCGAGGCGGGTGCCATCGGCCCGGTCGAAGCCGAAGGCGGCCGCGGTGGCCGCGCTCTGGGAACCGGCCCGCGCGGGAACCGCCATCAGGCCACCGAGCAGGATGAGGGCCTCGCGGCGGGCGATCGGCATCGGGGGACGCTCCGAGGGATGATCCGGCTTTCGACCATCGGCCTCCCGCGGCGTCCCGGCAAGCCGCCCCGCACCCGTCTCACGACACTGTTCCCTGCTCCACGACGTCGCACCCCGTAAGATCGGTCAAGCTTAGCACCGGAACCGGACCGCATGACATTTGCGGTGAACCTTCCTGCAACTGCCACGTTGTCGGAACAGAGTCGCAGCGGAGACGATCATGGGCCGACACGAGATCCTCGACTACTTCGAGCATCGTCGCGATGGCGCCTGGGTCTGCACCAAGCCCTTCACGCTGACCACCCGCCGCGAGAGCATCCCGATCCGTCCCGGGATGCGCTTCGATTACGGCATGCGCGTCGGCGGCCTCGATCTGGCGGAATACCTGGAGCAGCTCGGCTCGCAGTTCGGATCGTGACCGGCATCTCCTTCAGCGAATGATGCCGGTTCGGCTTAAGGGGGTGCGTGACGCGCGCCCTCATGGGTGACGCAAGGTGACGCAATTGCGCGACAGATGGGTAAATCCGTCACCGCCGGGGCGGGCGTGCTTTTGAACTGCTCGGGCGAGGTCCTATAGGCTCGCGGGATGACCATCGCCGAGCCGCCTCCGGACGAGACCGCCCCGACCACCCGCTGCCGCATCCTGTCGACGGCGGCGCGCTTCTTTCAGGACATCGGCTACCAGAAGACCACGGTGGCCGACATCGCCAAGACGCTCGGCATGAGCCCGGCCAACGTCTACCGCTTCTTCGAATCGAAGAAGGCGATCAACGAGGCGGTGGTGGAGCGGCTCACCGGCGAGGTCGAGGCCATGATCGCCGCGGTCGCCGCCCGGCCCGGACCGGCGGCGGAGCGCCTGCGGGCGATCATCCACACCCTCCACCGCGACAGCGCCGAGCGCGTCACCGCGAGCCCCCGCCTGCACGAGATGGTGGAGGCGGCGATGACCGAGAGCTGGGACGTCTGCCACCACCACGTCGACCGGATCACCACGGTGATGGAGCGCGTCATCGCCGAGGGCGTGCGCATGGGCGAGTTCCGCCATTCCGATCCGGCGCAAGCCGCCCGCTACGTGCACACGGCGATCCTGCGCTACTGCCACCCGGTGCTGCTCGTGCGCTGCCCGGGCGACGTCGCCCCGCCCCTCGACGGAATGATCGACCTGCTGCTGGCCGGCCTGCGGAAAGGCTGATCCGCCCACGAAAAACCCCGGCCGCGCGGGGCGCGGCCGGGGCTGGCGCGACGCTCGGGCGCCGCCATTTGTCAGTTGTTCCGGTTGCCGATCAGCGACAGCAGGAACTGGAACATGTTGATGAAGTCCAGGTACAGCGTCAGCGCGCCGAACACCGAGACCTTCGCGGCCGCCTCCTGATCGAAGTTGCCGTAGAGGTACATCTCCTTCAGCTTCTGCGTGTCGTAGGCGGTGAGACCCGCGAAGATCACGACGCCGATCACCGAGATGGCGAATTGCAGCGCGCTCGACGCGAGGAAGATGTTCACCAAGCTCGCGATCACGAGGCCGATCAGGCCCATGACCAGGAACGAGCCGATCCCCGACAGGCTGCGCGAGGTGGTGTAGCCGTAGAGGCTGAGGCCACCGAACGCCGCCGCGGTGATGAAGAAGACCTGCACCACGCTGGCGCCGGTGTAGCGGATCAGCAGCGTGGAGAGCGAGGCACCCATCACCGCCGCGAAGGCCAGGAAGGTCGTGCGGGCGGTCGCCGCCGACATCCGGTCCATGCGGAAGGAGAAGAAGAAGATGAAGGCGAGCGGCGCGAGCGCCACCACCCACATCAGGGGCGAGCCGTACAGGGCCTTGCCGAACGCGGTCAGCGGGATGGAGCCGATGCGGGCCACGGCATCGGCCGAGGAGCTGGCGACCGCGAGCTTGTTGACGCCGAGCGCGACCACCGCCGAGACGGCGAGGCCGAGCACCATGTTGTTGTAGACGCCGAGCATGAACGCGCGCAGGCCCTGGTCGACCTCGACTTGGCCGCGGGCGTAGCCCGTCGGGGCTCCGTATCCGCTCGCGCCGCCCTGCCGGAACGGGCTGTTCTCGAATGCCATGGGAGATTCCTTCGGAAGCTCTCTAGCGTGGTGATTCCTGAATCGAGGCTCACGCGATCCTCGGACGCCGCAGCACGGCGTCGTGCCGGGAATATGTGAGGCCTGGCCGATGCGCACAAGGCCTCAGGCCGGCAAAGCTCGCCGCCGGCCCGGCCCGGGTGCTACGTCCATCGGCCGCATCACCAAGTCGGGATTAAATCCTCACAGACTTCGTAAGTATGACGCCGGCTTCTGACCGAGGATCCGCCACGTCCCGACGAGGCCCAGGCCGATCGCCACCACCACGGCCAGGGCCGCCGCCGTCACGGCCCCCGAGAGGTCGAGCAGGAAGTCGATCCGCATCACCTGCGTGACGATCACCCAGGCGGCGAGGGTGCCGGCGATCAGGCCGAACACGGCCGTGGCGAGCCCGAGCGCCCCGTATTCGAGGGCGTAGGCGAAGAGGAGCCGCCCGCGCGTGGCGCCGAGGGTCTTGAGCACGACCGCATCGTAGAGCCGGGCCCGGTGCCCGGCCGCCAGGGCGCCCGCGAGCACGAAGAGGCTCGCGACGAGCGCGACGCCGCTCGCCCCGCGGATGGCGAAGACGAGCTTGCCGACGAGGTCATTGACCGCCTCCAGGGCGTCCTTGACCCGCACGCTGGTGACGGAGGGGAAGGCCAGGGCGGCCCGCCGCAGGATCTGCGCCTCCAGGGCCGGGTCCGCCTCCGGCAGGGTCAGGGTCGCGAGGTCGGCGTGCGGCGCGCCCCGGAAGGTGCCGGGCGAGAACACCATCACGAAGTTGATGCCGAGGTTGCGCCACTCGACATGGCGCAGGTTGGCGATCCTCACCGTGAGGTTGCGGCCGAGCACGTTCACCGTGACGCTGTCGCCGACCTTGAGGCCGAGCGCCCGGCCGAGCTGGTCGTCGAAGGAGACGAGCGGGGTCCGGGCCTGCTCGGCGTTCCACCACGATCCGGCGGTGACCCGCGAGCCGTCCGGCAGATCTTCCGCGTAGGTGATGCCCCGGTCGCCGTCGAGCACCCAGGCCGCGTCCTCCGGCGCCCTGATCTCGCTGGCGGGCCGGCCGTTCAGGGCGACGATGCGCCCGCGCATCATCGGCACCCGCTCGATCTTGGCCCGCGGCGCGGCCCCGCCGAGGAGCTGGTCGAAGGCGGCGGCGTCGCGGCCCGGGATGTCGAGGAAGAACAGGTTCGGCGCGCGCGAGGGCAGCGAGCGGGTCAGCGTCCGGGTGATGCTGGCATCGATCAGGCTCAGGGTCACGAGGAGCGTGATGCCGAGCCCGAGCGAGAGCACGATCGAGGGGGTGAGCGCCCCCGGCCGGTGCAGGTTGGCGAGCGCGAGGCGCGGGGCGGCGCGGGTCGGGCGCGGCAGGCGGCGCGCGAGCGCCATCAGCCCGAGGGCGATGCCGCGCAGGAGCGCGAAGGCGAGCCCCGCCGCGACGATGAAGATCAGCGCGACCTTGCGGTCGAAGGCGGTGAGGAGCGCCAGCGCCACCAGACCCGCGAGGGCGGCGGCGAGCACCGCGACGTAGACCGGGCGCGGCCAGCGCCGCTCCGGATCGACCGTGTCGCGAAACAGCCCCGAGACGGCGATGTCGTGGGCGCGACCGAGGGGCCCGATCGCGAAGGCGAGCGCGGTGAGGAACCCGTAGAGCGCCGCCACCAGGAGCTCGCCCGGCGCCACCGTGGGCTCGAGCGGCACCGGCAGCAGGTCCGCGAAGACGGCGACGAGCCCGAAGGGCAGGGCCGTGCCGACCGCGAGGCCGAGGGCGATGCCGAGGGCGGCGATCAGCATCACCTGGGTGAGATAGAGGCCGACCACCTGCCCGCCCGGAGCGCCGAGGCTCTTCAGGGTGGCGATCGAGGCCCGCTTGCGATCGACGAAGCCGCGCACGGCGTTGGCGACGCCGACCCCGCCGACCATCAGGGCGGTGAGGCCGACCAGGGTCAGGAACTGGGTGAAGCGCTCGACGCTGCGCGAGAAACGCGGATCGGCGTTGAGCCGCGAGCGGATCTCCCAGCCGGCCTCCGGCAGGCCCGCCTTCGTCTCGGCGATCACCTGCTCGACCCGTGCATCCGACGGGTCGGCGAGCTGGAGCCGGTAGACCCAGCGGTTGAGGCTGCCCGGCTGGATCAGGCCGGAGGCGCGCAGGGCCCCCTCGCCGGTGAGGAGCCGCGGGCCGAAGCCGAGGCCGCTCGCGATCTTGTCGGGCTCGTTCGTCAGCACGGCGCGCAGCTCGACCGTGGCGGTCCCGATGGTGACGCGGTCGCCGAGCTTGAGATCGAGCCGCGCGAGGAGCGCCGGATCGACCGCCGCCCCGTAGGCGCCGCCACGCTCGGCGAGGAGGTCGGCGCGGGACAGGGCCGGCTCGGTGACGAGGTCGCCGGAGGCCGGGTAATCCGGGCCCACCGCCTTCAGCTCCACCAGGGCCGCGCCCTTGTCGCCCGCCACCGCCATGGCGCGGGTGAAGGCGACCGCCGAGACGCGACCGCGCGCCTCCAGGAAGGCCCGCTCGGCCGGGCTCGCCTCCCGGTGGATGAGGCCGAAGGCGAGGTCGCCGCCGAGGATGGTCCGCCCCTGCCGGGCGAGCCCGTCGGTGAGGGAGCGCGACACGGAGGCGACCCCGGCGATCGCCGCGACGCCGATGGCGAGGCAGGCGAGGAACACCGCGAAGCCGCGCAGGCCCCCGCGCAGCTCGCGCAGGGCGAGCCGCAGGACGAGGGGCAGGCGCGGAGCCGGGTTGCGGCGCCCGGGAGCGCTCAGGGAGGGCAGGCTGCCGTGCATGGGGTCCGATCCGTCAGGCCGCGGCCGCCGCCTCGACGTGCCCGGAGCGCAGCCGCACCGTGCGGTCGCAGAGCCGGGCGAGGCCGGGATCGTGGGTCACGAGCACGAGGGTCGCGCCGCGGTCGCGCTTGAGGGCGAAGAGCAGGTCGACGATCGAGGATCCGGTCGCCTCGTCGAGGTTGCCGGTGGGCTCGTCGGCGACGAGGATCGCCGGATCGGGCGCCACCGCGCGGGCGATGGCGACGCGCTGCTGCTCACCGCCCGAGAGCTGGGCGGGATAGTGGTGCAGCCGGTGCCCGAGCCCAACCGCCGTCAGCTCCCGCTCGGCCCGCGCGTGAGCGTCCGGCTGGTCGGCGAGTTCGAGGGGCAGCGCCACGTTCTCCAGCGCCGTCATGGTCGGCACGAGGTGGAAGGATTGGAAGACGATGCCGATGCGCCGGCCGCGGAAGCGCGCGAGCGCGTCCTCGTCGAGGCGCGAGAGATCCGTGCCCTCCACGAGGACGCGCCCGGAATCCGGCCGCTCCAGCCCCGCCATGGTCATGAGCAGGGTGGACTTGCCCGAGCCCGAGGGGCCGACGAGGCCCACCGCCTCGCCCGCCGCGACGGAGAGCGAGATCCCCTTGAGGATGTGCACCCGCGCAGCCCCCCGCCCGAGGCTGAGATCGACGCCGTCGAGGGTGATGGCAGGGGCCTTGGCCGCTGCGCTGGCCTTGTCGGTCATGGGTCTTTGGCCGATCTGTGAGGGCATCAGGACGGTGCCCCGGAGGACAATCAGGTGAGCCGCAGTGACGATCGCACGACCGCCCGCCCGCCCGATATGGTCGGTCGTCCCCGGCTCCGCCACCTCCTAGCCAGCTACCGTGGCGGCCTCGCGACGCTCCTGTTTCTGTGTGTTTCCGCCATGACCCTGCTCTCCGGCCCCGCCCGCGCGGCCGACCGCCTGCGCCTCGTCGCCCTCGGCGACAGCCTCACCGCCGGCTACGGCCTTCCGGCGCAGGCCGCCTTCCCGGCGGTGCTGGAGCGGGCGCTCACCGCGAAGGGCCTCGCCGTGAGCATCGAGAATGCCGGCGTCTCGGGCGACACCACCACGGGCGGCCTCGACCGGCTCGACTGGTCGGTGCCCGACGGCACGGAGGGCGTCATCCTCGAACTCGGCGCCAACGACATGCTGCGCGGCACCGACCCGGCGGTGGCGGAGAAGAACCTCGATGCGATCATCACCCGCCTGACGGCGCGCGGCATCCCGGTGCTGCTCGCCGGCATGAAGGCGGCGCGCAATCTCGGCCCCGACTACGTCGCCCGCTTCGACGCGATCTACCCGCGCCTCGCCGAGCGGCACGGGCTGCTGCTCTATCCCTTCTTCCTCGACGGCGTCGCCGGGGACCGCGGCCTCGCGCTGCCGGACGGGCTCCACCCGACCGCCGCGGGCGTGGAGCGGATCGTCGCGGGCATCCTGCCCACCGTCGAGACCTTCGTGGCGCGCCTGCGCAAGGCGCCCTGACCGGCAAGACATCCCAACCGGAGAACGCCATGCCGCGCCTGTTCACCGGGATCGAGATCCCCCTCGCGATCGGCGAGGCCCTGGCCCGCCACCGCGGCGGCCTGCCCGGTGCCCGCTGGGTGGAGCCCACCGATTATCACATCACCCTCCGCTTCATCGGCGACGTGGATGGCGGGCTCGCCGAGGAGATCGCCGTCGCCCTCGGCGAGACCCGGCCGCGGGGCGTCCTGCCGCTCGGCCTCGACGGGCTCGCGAGCTTCGGGCGCGAGCGGCCGAACGCGGTCTTCGCCCGCGTGGTCCCCTCCCCGGGCCTCGACGAGCTGCAGGCCGAGCAGGAGCGCCTGATGCGCCGCCTCGGCCTGAAGCCCGACACGCGCCGCTTCACGCCGCACGTCACCCTGGCCCGGCTGCGGCGCGAGGCGACGCCCGAGGCGGTGGCGCATTACCTCGCCCTTCAGGGAGCCTTCGCGCCGCTCGCCTTCACGGCGGAGCGCTTCGCCCTCTACTCGGCGCGCGACTCGGTCGGCGGCGGTCCCTACGTGGTCGAGGCAGCCTACCCGCTCGATGAGACCGGAGGGCCTTGAGGGGGCGACGGGGCATGCAGCTCGGAACAAGCGGCGGGAGAAAGCCGGCGCGGAAATCGGGATAGCAAATCCCATCCTCATGCTGAGGACCGTTTCGGCTTCCAGGAGCCGGTCCGCTGGCCACCATCGCCGGTTCGGGCTCCCCAAGAGCACCCCCACCTCCCGCCGCACCGCACCTGAGCCGGAATGCCGCACCGGGAGCATGTGCTTTCCCTCCGCGACAATCCCCGGGAAGGTTCGTCCCCGGTGCGGTCCGGGCGGAGAATGGCACGTGCGTCGTCCGCGCGATCAGCAGCGCCCCTGATCGGCCGAACCGCCGCCCGCGCCTTGCGAACCGATTGATTTTCCAGGCCGATCCGGTAGCGATGGCGCATCCGTTCGCCAAAACGAACAACGCAGCCGCTCTACCGGATCATGCCCATGCGACGCAGAGACCTTCTCGCCGGAGCCACCGCCCTCCTCGCCGCGGGCCGGCTCCCCGCCCGGGCCGAGGCCGCGCCGCTGCCGAAGGAGGTGCGGCTCGGCTTCCAGAAGGCCGGCCTGTTCGTGTCCGCCCGTCAACGCGGGGTCTACGAGGCGCATTTCCAGCCGCTCGGCGTGGCGGTGCGCTGGGTCGAGTTCCAGTTCGGACCGCCGATGCTGGAGGCGCTGAACCTCGGGGCGATCGATTTCGCGACGGTGGGCGACGCGCCGCCGATCTTCGCCCAGGCGGCCGCCGGCAACCTCCTCTACGTCGCCGCGCAGGAGGCCGGCGGCGAGGCGGTGATCGTGCCGGACGCCTCCCCAATCCGCAGCCTCGCCGACCTGAAGGGACGCACGATCGGCGTGCCCAAGGGGTCGAGCGCGCACGCGACGCTGGTCGCCGCCGTCGAGAAGGCCGGCCTGTCGTGGAGCGACATCACCCCGGTCTACCTCGCCCCGGCGGACGGGGTCGCGGCCTTCGCGCGCGGCGCGATCGACGCGTGGTCGATCTGGGATCCCTATCTCGCCATCGCTCAGGCGAAGGGCGCCCGGATCGTCGCCCTCAACCGCGAGGTCGCGAACCCGCACAGCTTCTACCTCGCCAACAAGGGCTTCGCGGAACGCTATCCCGGCGTGGTCGGGCAGATCGCCGACGTGCTCGCCCGCGAGGCGGTCTGGGCGGGCGCGAACCGGGACGCCTACGCGCAGGCGCTCCATGCGGCGCAGGGAATCCCCCTCGACATCGAGGCGGCGGTGGTGGCGCGCAGCCGCCTGCGGATCAAGCCGATCGACGAGGCCGTCCTCGACAGCCAGCAGCTCACCGCCGATCGCTTCCACAAGCTGGGCCTGATCCCGCGGCCGATCCGCGTGCGCGACATCGCCTGGACCTGGGTGCCGAAGGCCTGAGCGGAACGGCCCGCGCCATATGGCGCAGATCCCTGGTTTCGCATCATCGTCACCGCCGAAGCAGTGACCGCTTCGGCGCATGACGCGGAGGCCTCAACGCCCGGGCGCGAGCCGCAGGATCCGCCCGTCCCGCCCATCCGTCGCCACGTAGACCGCGCCGTCGGGCCCGACCTTGACGTCGCGGATGCGGGCATCGAGCGGGATGCGCTCCTCCGTCGCCACCCGGTCGCCGTCGAGCCGCAGCACCACGAGCCCCTCCGAAACGAGGCCGCCGACCAGCATGGCATCGCGCCACGCCGGGAAGAGCGCGCCGTCGTAGCGCGCCATGCCGGAGGGGCCGATGACCGGGTCCCAGTAATAGACCGGCTGCTCGGTCCCCTCGCGCCGGGTGATGCCCCGGCCGACCTTGCCGCCGCTGTACTCGATGCCGTAGGTCACCTCCGGCCAGCCGTAATTGCGCCCGGGCTGCGGACGGTTGAGTTCGTCGCCACCCCGCGGCCCGTGCTCCACCGTCCAGAGCCGGCCCTGGCCGTCCAGAGCCGCCGCCTGCACGTTGCGGTGGCCGTAGGACCAGATCGTCGGCAGGGCGTCGCGGCGGCCCGCGAAGGGGTTGTCCTCCGGCGCCGACCCGTCCGCCCGGATGCGGAACACCTTGCCGAGCCCGCTGCCCAGATCCTGCGCCTGCCCGCGGGTCTGCCGGTCCGAGCGCTCGCCCACGGTCACGAACAGCGCCCCGTCCCCCGCGAAGACGAGGCGCGAGCCGTAATGCTTGTCCCCGTCATAGGTCGGCATCTGACGGAAGATCACCTGGAGCCCGTCGAGCCGGGCGCGTCCGCCCTCCTCCACCAGCCGGGCGCGGGCGACGCTGGTGCCGTTGCCGCCCGGGCGCGGCTCGCTGAAGCTCACGAAGACCGAGCGGTCGCTCGCGAAGGTCGGGCTCAGCGCGAGGCCGAGGAGGCCGCCCTGGCCGCGGGCATCGACCTTCGGGGCGCCGTCGACCGGCACCGTCCGGCCGTCCGGCAGGATCAGGCGCAGGCGGCCCGCCTTCTCGGTGGCGAGGATCCGCCCGTCCGGCAGGAAGGCGAAGGACCAGATCCCGGCAAGCCCGCGCGCGACCGTGGAGACCGCGACCCGGGTGGCCTCGTCCGGCTGCGGCGCGCGGGTCTGGCCCGGAAAGGCCGGTGTCTGGTCGGGGGCGTTCGGCGGCTGCGTCTCGGCCGGCGGGCGCGGTGCCGCGGCGACGGGCCCGGCGAGGAGCGTGGCGAGGATCAGGGCGGCACGGCGCATGGGGTCGGGTCTCCCGGCAACACCTCCGCGAGATAGGACGGGGTGGCGGGCCGGCCCTGCGGTCCGTTGTCGTGCCGGGGTCCGGATGCGGGCGGCTCAGGAAATGTTGCGTCCACCCGGGCGCCACGCAATAGGACGGCCGGCCGGGCCTCGCCCGACGCAAAACCCCGGACATCCGCCCCGCCTATACGCCATTCCCACAACAGCCCGGCACGGGCGGGGCGGAGACGGTCGTGATGGGCAAGACGAGGCTGACCCTTCCGAGGCTGACCTTTCCAAGGCTGACCCTTGCAAGGGTGACCCTGCCAAGACTGAACTTGGCGAGGCTGATCCTGGTGAGCGCGCTGCTGCTGACGGGCATCGTGGTGATGGCGACCGGACCGGGGCCGGCGGCCGGAACGGCCGCGCGCGCCGCGACGCGGGCCCCCGCTCCGGCGATGCCGGCCGACCCCTGCGCGGGCGCCGCCTGGCCCTATCGCCCGGCGGGCTGCGCGGCGGAGACCGGACGGGCCTCCGTGCGGGTGATCGGCGCGCCGATCCGGATCGCCGATGGCCGGCCCCTCGGACAGTGACGCCGATGCCCCATTTCAGCGCCGACATCCTGGACGAGGATCCCGAAGGCGCCGCGCTCCTGCGGGCGATCCTCGGACCCGGCCGGCCGGACAGGTGCCGCGCCTGCACGCCGCCGCCCCTGTTCGCGGCATCCGCGCCTCCGCCGCCGAGCGCACGCTCCGTCGCCGGCTCCGGCCGCCCCGGATCGCGCGCCCGCCCGTCCCGCCCGCAGACCGGCCGCTCGCGACGCTCGGCTTGCCCGCGCTCCTGACTGGGCTCTACTCTCCCGCGTGCGCGCCGCCCCGCCCCACCGCGGCGTGCGGTTCCGCGCGGTCGGACCCGGAGATTCCGGTTCGCGGGGGGTACGGGGCAGGGATGCGGGTCGGCCACAAGATCCTCCTGGTCGGCGGTCTTCCGATCGCGATCGCGGCGCTCATCGCGCTCGCGGGCTGGCTGCTCCTCGCCGAGGCCGAGCGGGCGCGCGCCGGTGCCGTCGTGGCGGGCACCATCTACCGGACGCTCAGCGCCGCCACGACCGTGCGCGACGAGTACCTCGCCGCCGCTCCCGACGCGCGCAGCGACCAGGCGGAGCGCTTCTCCCGGCTCGCCGCCGGGGCGATGGCGGCGCTCGACGACCTGCGCGGGCTCGCGCGCACGCCCGAGCAGGCGGCGCGGATCGATGCCGCCCAGGGCGCGCTGATCGATTCGGTCGCGCGCATGCAGGGGCTGGCGCAGATCACCCGGGAGAACGACGCGCTCATCGCCGAGATGGCGACCCGCGCGGACACGCTCGTGAGCCTCGCCGATCAGGCCCGCGACCGGCAGCGCGCGGCCAATACCGATCTCGTCGCCTCGCTCACCGAGAAGGCGCGGCGCCTGCGGCAGGTCCGCGACGTGGTCTCGGCCGTCAACGCGCTGCGCACCGTCGTGGCGGCCCAGGAGGCCGAGATGCTGCGCGGCGCCCCGCCGCTGCGCATCGGGGCCGCCTTCACGCAGATCCGCAACGCCGCCCGCGACCTCGCGGAGGTCCTGCGCACGGACGGGCGGGCGCGGGAGGCGGAGGAGAGCCTGATCCTCGCCGCCGCCTACGAGGCCTCGCGACGGAGCCCGGAGCCGGAGGAACTCGCCGCCATGGGTGCGCCCGCGGCGGCGGTCTCGCCCGTCGGCGTGCTCGGGGATTGGTGCGACCGGGTGCTCAAGATCGACGGCTCGGCCCAGCGCGCCCTGCACGACGAGGTGACCCAGCTCCTCGCCTACGCGGTGCAGGCCAACGAGACCGAGCAGGCGACGCAGAACATCGCGATCGCGACGCTCAAGCTCGGCCAGCGCACCGCCGAGGCCCTGCGCCGCCGGGACGCCGCGAGCGCCGCCGCCATGCTGGACGAGGGGGCGGCCCTGTCGGAGACCGCCGCCGCCCTGCCGATCTCTCCCCTGATCCAGGGCGAGATGGTGGATGCGATCGACGGCTGGCGGGCGCGGCTCGGCACCACCATCGCGGGCCTGAGCCGGCAGAACGAGGGCATCGCCGAGATGGACCGGCTCGCCGCCGGCATGGGCGAGAGCGCGCGCCGGCTCAACCAGATCTTCATCGACGACGCCGACCATTTCGGCCGCTCGATCCGGCGCCTGCTGCTGATCGGCGCGACCGCGGGCCTCGTGATCGGCTCCGGGGTCGCGCTCGCCGTGGCCCGCTCGATCACCGCGCCCCTGCGGCGGCTCCAGCGCAGCATGCTGGCGCTCGCCGCCGACCCGTCGCGGCGCGAGGTCGGCGACACGGACCGCCGGGACGAACTCGGCGACATGGCGCGGGCGACCGGCATCTTCGTCACCGAGATCCGGCGGCGCGAGCGGGCCCTGCGCCTCGCCAAGGAGGAGGCGGACCGCACCCTCGCCGAGCTGCGCCAGACCCAGGCCGACCTGATCCAGGCGGAGAAGCTCGCCTCCCTCGGCCAGCTCGTCGCGGGCGTCGCCCACGAGATCAACACGCCGCTCGGCATCGCGCTCACCACCGCGACGCTGGTGCGCGACGAGGCGCGGGAGTTCCACACCCTCGCGGCGAGCGGGCAGCTCTCGCGCTCGCGGCTCACGAGCTTCATCGACCGGGTGCAGGAGGGCTCGCATCTCCTCACCGCCAATCTCGGCCGCGCCGCGGACCTCGTGCACAGCTTCAAGCAGGTCGCGGTCGACCGCATCAGCGACGAGCGCCGTCGCATCGCCCTGCACACGTGGCTCGACGAGCTGCTGCGCAGCCTGGGGCCGCTGCTGCGCAAGGGCGGCCACCGCATCATGCTGCGGGCGGGGGCGGAGAGCGAGATCGACACCTATCCGGGGGCGCTCGCGCAGGTGATCACCAACCTCGTGACGAACGCCGTGGTGCACGGCTTCGCCGAGGGCACGCCCGGCTCCATCACCGTGACGGCGACGCGGGAGGAGGGATGGGTGCGCATCGAGGTCGCCGACGACGGCCGGGGCATCGCGGCGGCGGACCGCGAGCGGATCTTCGACCCGTTCTTCACCACGGCCCGGCACCGGGGCAGTTCGGGGCTGGGCATGCACATCGTCTACAACCTCGTGACGGGCCGGCTGCAGGGCCGCATCGCCATCGAGAGCCGCGAGGGCGAGGGCACGCGGGTGCGGGTGGAGTTCCCGGCGGAGCTGAGCCCGGAGGTGCGCCCGGCGGCGAACCTGCTGCAACGCCCCGAGGACCGGATGCGGGAACCGCTCTCCCGCGCGGGGTAGGCGGATCTCCGCCTCATCCGACAAGGGATGACGGTCTTTGCCTATGCGGGAGCGGGCATCTCGCGCCATTGTCGCGGCCATCGCGCCTTCATGGGAAAGGAACCCGCGCCATGGCGATCCGGCGGCATCTCGGCACGGTCCTCCTGACGCTCGCCCTCGCCTCCCCGGCCGCCGCCAAGACCCTGGTCTTCTGCTCGGAGGGCAACCCCGAATCCCTCAACCCGCAGCTCGTCACCACGACGACCGGGATGGACGCCACCTGGCCGATCTACAACACGCTGGTCGAGTTCGCGCCCGGCACCACCACCATCCGCCCCGGCCTCGCCGAATCCTGGACGATCTCCGAGGACGGCCGCACCTACACCTTCCGCCTGCGCGCGAACGTGCGCTTCCACGACACGCCGCGTTTCCGGCCGACGCGCGCCCTCGCGGCGGCGGACGTGGTCTTCTCCTTCGAGCGGCAATGGAAGCCGGACCATCCGTTCCATGGCGTCTCGGGGGGCACCTACGCGTATTTCCGCGACCTCGGCCTGCCGGAACTCCTCGACGCCGTGGAGGCGGTCGATCCGCTCACCCTGCGCATCCGCCTGAAGGAGCCGGACGCGACCTTCCTCGCCGACATCGCCATGGCGCTGGGAGGCGTCCAGTCGGCCGAATACGCCGCCGAGGCCGCCGCCGCGGGCGATCCGGCGCGGATCGACCGGGAGCCGGTCGGCACCGGTCCGTTCCGCTTCGCCGGCTTCCAGCCCGACGTGGTGCTGCGCTACCGCGCCTTCGCGGAGCACTGGGCCGGGCGCCCGCCGGTCGACAGCCTCGTCTTCTCGATCACCCCCAACGCAGCGGTGCGGCTCGCCAAGGTGCGGGCGGGCGAGTGCCATCTGACGGCCTTCCCCAACCCAGCCGATCTCGAGGCCATCGCGGCCGATCCGGCGCTCACGCTGATGCGCCAGGAGGAACTCAACATCGGCTATCTCGCGCTCAACACGCGCAAGGCCCCCTTCGACGACGGGCGGGTGCGCCGGGCGATCGGGATGGCGATCGACAAGGAGGCCATCGTCCGGGGCGTCTACGGGGCGGGCGGCACCGCGGCGCGCACGCCGATCCCGCCGAACCTCTGGGCCTACGACCCGGCCATCCGCGACGACCCCTTCGACCGCGACGCGGCCCTGCGGCTCCTCGCCGAGGCGGGTTACCCGGACGGGTTCGAGGCGGAGGTGTGGTATCCGCCGGTCAGCCGCGCCTACAACCCGAACGGCCGGCGCGTCGCCGACCTGATCCAGGCCGATCTCGCGCGGATCAACGTGCGGGTCCGCCCGATGACCGAGGAATGGAGCACCTACCGGGGCCGGATGCTCGCGGGCGAGACGCCGCTCGCGCTGTTCGGCTGGACCGCCGACAACGGCGATCCGGACAATTTCCTCGGCGTGCTCCTCGGCTGCACGGCGACGCGGCCCGGCGGCAGCAACATCGCCCGCTGGTGCGACCCGGCCTTCGACGCCCTGGTGACCGCGGCGCGCCGCACCACCGACCAATCCCGCCGGGCCGCCCTCTACGCGCAGGCCCTGCGCATCTTCAAGCGCGAGGCCCCCTGGGTGCCGATCGCGCATTCGGCCGTGTTCGTGGTCGCGCGGCGCGAGGTGCGGGGCTACGTCATGGACGCGCTCGGGCGGCATCTCTTCCGTGACGTGACCCTCGCCGACTGACGTCGACCGATGATCCCATCCGTAAAATTCTCTCTTTCATCGCGCGCGGGCAGGATGTCCCCGGCCCGCGAAGAATTGGGGTCTACCGGCTCCTGCTGAAGTGGGGCAGGATCACGCCGCCGGGCGGTTCTGCTCGGTGCTTGTCACGGCTTTTGCGTGAGATCCGTCGGTTCGCCGATGGCGGCACGGGACGAACGGCATGAGGCCGGTCGTCAGCGCCGCGAGCGGGCGGCGATCCGGCCTCGCGCCCGAAGGGTCCGCCATGTCCGTCAAGTCGCTCGACCTCTCCCGCGAGCTGCTTCATGCGATCAACCGCACGGCCACGCCGGAGGCGCTGCGCGACCAGCTGCTGACCCGGCTCGCCGGGATCGGGGTCGAGCACGTGCTGCTGGCGACCCTGCGGATCTGCGACGCGCTGCCCTGCGACCGGCGCCCGACGGTGTTCATCGGCACCTATCCGGACGAATGGGCGCGCCGCTACTACGCCCGCAACTACATCCTCCACGACCCGGCGGTGCGCGGCATCGGCGAGCGGGCGAGCGGCTTTTCCTGGAGCGATCCCGGCCTCTACGCCCCCGACGACCCGAACGCCCGGCGCGTGCTCGGCGAGGCGGGCGAGTTCGGCCTGCGCGAGGGCTTCACCCTGCCGCTCCTCACCCTGGAGGGCGACACGGCGGGGGTGAGCTTCGTGGGCGAGCGCCTCGATCTCAGCCCCGCCGTGCGCGGGATGCTGACCCTCGTCGGCACCTACGCCCTCGGGCAGGCGCTGCTCATCGCCAACGGGCAGGCCGAGGCGCTCGCCGAGCCGCTCTCGCCCCGCGAGCGCGAGAGCCTGCAATGGGCCGCGGACGGCAAGTCGGACTGGGAGATCGGCGAGGCGATGGGCATCTCCGAGCACGGGGCGATCCGGCACCTGCGCGCGGTGCGGCGCAAGCTCGGCACGACGAGCCGCGCCCACGCGGTTGCCCTCGGCCTCAGACTCGGCATTATCAGTTGAAACCCTGGTACAATTTCTTGGACTATGACGGGCCCGGCCCGTGAGTAGAAAGGATTCCGCCTTATCGCGGAGTCCCGCCATGATCCACGTCGTCGACGCCACCAACATCCACCGCTACGCGTCCGAGATGGAGCAAGTCTATCGGCTCCGTCACGATATTTTCGTCCGGGACAAGGGCTGGGACGACCTCGCCAAGCCCGACCAGCGCGAGATCGACCAGTTCGATGACGAGCACGCCGTGCACCTGCTGGCGATGCAGGAGGGCGCCCTCCTCGGGTATTCCCGCCTGCTGCCGACGACGCGGCCCTACCTGCTCTCGAGCGTGCTGCCGGAATTGTGCGACGGCCCGGCGCCCTCGGCGCCGCACATCTGGGAATGGGGCCGGATCTGCGTGTCGGACCGGGCCCGGATCTCCGGCCGGCGCCTCAATCCGATCGCCCTGGCGCTCACCACGGCGATCGTGGAATGGGGGCTGCCGCGGGGCGTCTCCCGGTTCATCTCCCAGAACCCCACCTCCTGGCTCCTGCGCCTGATCCAGCTGCATTTCCGGGCCTTCCCGCTCGGCCTGCCCCGCCAGATCGAGGGCGAGGAGATCATCGCCGTCGAGGCGGGCTTCGACGAGCGCACCCTGCGCCAGCTCCGCTCGGTCCGCGGCGAGGATCGCCCCGTGCTGGCCGCGGCGGCCTGACTCCCATCCCTCTCGCTCGAAAGCCCCCGCCATGATCCTCGAAGACCACGACAGCGTCCGCCTCCCGGACGCGCAGACGGAGCTCTGCGTCCTGCGCGCGGCCGCCTCCATCCTCGACCTGCAGCGCCTGCCCGCCTCCGCGGTGAACGATCTGCCGTCCGTCCAGGCCCTGATCGACGCCGCCTGGGCGGTGTTCCGCGAGTTCGGGCGCGACGACACGCAGACCGGGCGGCGCCTCAACTGAGCACGGCGCCGGCGCGGCGGAACCCTGCCATGCCACGTCGGCATGGCAGCTCCGCCCGTCGGCGGGCATAGGATTGGCTTCCCGACACGGGCGCGCCGTCCCGGCGCAACCGCCCCGCGGCCGCCGCTTCGGCCCGCGGCGCGGACCCGTCGAATCGAAGGACGCCGGATCCAACCGTGCTGAAGACCGCGCCCGCCCGGGCCTCGCTGCCGCTCCTCGTCGCCGTGACGATGACCGGAACCGTGGCGCTCCACATCTTCGTGCCGGTGCTGCCCGCGGCGGCGGCCGATCTCGGCACCTCGCCGGTGGCGGCGCAGCTCACCATCACGCTCTACCTCGTCGGGCTCGCCTGCGGGCAGCTCGTCTACGGCCCCCTCTCCGACCGCTTCGGACGCCGGCCGGTGCTGATCGCCGGGCTCTCGCTCTACCTCGCCGGGCTCCTCCTGGCGATTCCCGCGCAGAGCATCGGCGTTCTGGTCGCCGCCCGGGTCCTGCAATCCCTCGGCGCCTGCGGCTCCCTCGTCCTCGGCCGCGCGATGGTGCGGGACGTGTCGAGCGCCACCGACGCGACGCGCAAGATCGCGCTCCTCACCATGGCGATGACCCTGACCCCGGCGCTCGCCCCGGCGATCGGCGGGGTGGTGGGCGGCGCCTTCGGCTGGCGGGCCGTGTTCGTGCTTCTCGCCGCCGTCGTCGCGGTGCTGGGGCTCCTCGTCGTGACGACGCTGCCCGAGACCAACCGGCAGCCCGTGGCGCTGCCCGGCCTCTCCGCCGTGGCGGCGGCCTATCTGCGGCTCCTCGGCACGCCGGCCTACCGGGCCTACCTGGTGGCGGGAGCCTGCGCGGGCACCAGCCTCTACGCCTTCCTGGCCGTCGCGCCGTTCCTCCTCGGCGAGCGCCTCGGCCGCTCGCCGCAGGAGGTCGGGTTCGACTGCCTGCTCGTCGTCGCCGGCATGGTGGCCGGGGCGGGCATCGCCGGGCGGATGGCCGGGCGGGTTCCGACCCGGCAGGCGGCCCGGCGCGGCAACCTGCTCTGCTTCGCGGGCGCGCTCGCGCTGCTCGCCATCGACCGCAGCGGGCAGCTCACGATCGTGACCCTGATCCTGCCGCTGATCCTCTACGCGGTCGGCATCGGCATCCTCGGGCCCACGGCGGTGGCGGGGCTGATGAACGTCGATCCGCACGCGGCGGGCGCCGCCTCCAGCCTCTACGGCTTCCTGCAGATGGCCTTCGGCGCCCTGTTCACGGTCTCGGTGGCCGCGTGGCACGACGGCACCGCGACCCCGGTGGCGGCGACCCTGCTCGGCGCGGCGAGCGCGGCGGCGCTGGCCCTGCGCCGGGCCTGAGCAATCCCGATGTTCCGCGTGGCGCCGCGGCCGGAGAGCGGATGACGCCCCGTCAGTAGCGGATCGTCGCCCGCAGGCCGAACACGGCGGCGTTCTTCACCCGGCCGAGATCGGGATCGCGCGGGTTGCGCACGCCGCCGCTCGGCTTGAACACGTACTGGATGTCGGGCTGGAGCGTGATGCCGGGGCCGAGCACGGCCTGGTAGGTCGCCTCCAGCACCGCCTCGGCGCTCCGCCGCGGCTGGCCGATGCCGGAGAACAGGATCCCGTCGAGATCCGCCTGCCGCGCGCCCGGCGCGACGCGCGAGAGCGCGAAGGCGAGGCCGAGCGTGTCGTCCGAGCGGCCCGGGAACAGCCCTTTGTAGGCGATGCCGGCGTCGAGGTAGAGATCGAGCAGGTTGCGGTCGCCGGGAGAGCCGGAGAGGCGCAGGAACACGCTGGCGCCGTCGTTGGGATCGTCCGGCTCCCGGTAGATGGTCTGGTCGATGATCCCGTAGATGCCGGTGTTGCCGCGGAAGCGGCGGCCGATCCCGGTCGTCGCGGGATCGGCGAGGGCGCGCCCGGCGGTGTCGCGGTCGAGGGACGTGAAGCGGCCGAAATGATACCAGCCGCCGAGCGTCACCGTGCCGGGCTCGCCCGTCGAGCCCTTGTCGATGTTGTAGGCATACGAGATCTCCGCGATGGCGAGCGCCGGGTCGCCGGTGCGGAAGGAGGTGCCGGTGCGGTTGCGCCGCTGCGGGTCGGGATCGAGCCCGGGCCGGACCGGGCCGGCCGGATCGCCGTCGTAGAGGCCGGCCTGGAACGAGAGGTTGCGGTTGGGCATCAGCTTGATGCGGGCGCCGGGCGTCGCCAGCGGGTAGATCGGCCCGCCGCTCGGCAGGATCACCGCCATGATGTTGGGCCAGCCGAAGGTCGAGTTGATGAACAGCGTGCCGGTCTGGCTGACCGCGAACTCGGTGTCGGCGGCGAGCTGGCCCGCGCGCAGGGCGAGCCGGCCGTCGAACAGCTTCTGCTCGAACCACGCCTCGTAGAGCCGCGAGGCGGGCAGCGCCTCGATGGCGCTCACCGTGATGAGGTTGTCGACGTAGTAGCGCGACAGGCCGGTGCCGTGGATCTGGTAGGCGTTGGCGTGGATCGCCGCGCCGGTCCAGCCGGCGAGCTTCTCCAGATCCATGTCGACCTGCACGTCGAGGCGGCCCTCGGCGATGGCGCCGCGCCGCGCGCCGCCGGTGGCGTTGCCGAGCAGCTCGCCGATATAGGTGAGGCTGTACTCGATGCCCTTCGTCTTCAGGAAGGCCCGGTCGCCGCCCGGGTCGCCCGCGGGGCCAAACCCCTCGGCGATGGAGGTGTTGAGGTTGGCCGAGGGCTTGGCGGAGGTGTCCGGCTGGGCCACCGAGGTCTGCGGGTCGCCGCCGGCGCCGAAGGGCGAGCCGATCGCGATCCCCTCCCCGGCGATCCGGGCCGCCTCATCCGGCCCGGCCTGCCCGCTCGCCGCCGTCGTCAGAAGGGCGAGGACGAGGCCGATCGCACTTGCTCCCCGCACGTCCCCTCCCGCGCAGCCCTGACGCGAGGGCCGCTAGCATGTCGGGATGTCGATCGGGAGACGGCACGGCTCCTCAGCGTCCCTCGCGCCCGGCCTCCCGCCGGCAGCGCTCGGAACAGTAGCGCACCTCCTCCCAGACCCGCGCCCACTTCTTGCGCCACGCGAAGGGCCGGCCGCACCGGGCGCAGATCCTCTGGGGCAGATCGCCCTTGCGGCGCATCGGGGGCACGGCTCAGCGCCCCGTCTGTCCCGCCTCGGCGAGCGGCAGCGTGCTCCAGCGGGTGATCTGGACGTAGCCGTCGCGGGCGGCCACCAGCAGGTGGCGGCGGTGGCGGTGCACGATCGTGCCCGGCGCGTGGCGATGGGGCTCGCTCCAGCCGTCGGCGGAGGCCACGAAGACGCGGGCGTCGTTGAGCCGGGCCACCGTCTCGATCGCCCCGAAGGCCCGCACCTTGCGCAGCACCGCCTCGACCGGCTGGCGGAAATCGAGGGTGCGGTCCGCATCCGTCACCCGCGGCCAGTAGCTGCCGTCCCCCTGCGGCTCGGGCGAGCGCCAGCGGGCCGGCAGCTCGCGGGCGATCGGCCCGGCGGCGATCCGCATCGCCGCCATCTGACAGCGCGCGAGCAGCGTCTCGTGCGTCTCCAGCGGGGAGAGCGGGAAGATCTCCTGGGCCAGGATGTCGCCGGTGTCGAAGCCGTCCTCGGCCAGCACATGGGCGGTCATGCCCCAGCTCTCGTAGGAATCGAGGATGGCCTTGAACAGCGGATAGGGACCGCGGCCGTTCGGCAGCGGCGAGGGATGGAAGTTCAGGGCGTAGCGCACCCGGCCCGGCCAGCCGGTGATCAGCCACGGATAGCCGGCGACGACGAGGGCCCAGTCGCGGCCGTGCTCGGCGGTGAGCGCGTCGATGTCGGCGGGCCGCAGGCGCGAGAGCTGGATCGGCACCCGGTAGCGCCGCGCATGGGCCACCACGACGTCGTTGAAGTCGTAGATCCCGTCGCAGGGGCGGGTGAACAGCTTGATGGGCTGCCAGCCGGCGCCCGTGAGGGCCTCGAAGACGCCGCCGAGAAAGTCGATCCCCGCGAAGGCGAACTTCATGCCCCGTGACCTCCCGGATGCGCCGGCCCGTCGCGCGGCCGGCCCGTCATCCGCCCTACCTAAACCCCGGGCGCCGGCCTGTCCCGGGGTCGGGCGGCAAAATGATGCGGAAGGCGGGCGGCGGCATCGCGCCTCGGCCTCACAGAGGCAGCCAGAGCGCGCCCGAGAGATAGAGCCCGGGACGGCGGATCGCGTCCTCGTAGAGCCAGCCCGCCGAGACCCGCCCGCGCAGCCGCGGGACGGCGACGCGCGCCAGATCGACATCCGTGAGATGGAGGCCGAGATTCCACTTCCGGTAGCCCGTGCGGTCGGCATAGAGCGACGCCTCGGGCCCGAGATAGAGCGACTCCACCCGCCAGCCCCAGGACAGACGGCTCCAGGCATCGCCCCGGGCGCTGCCGGCGATCGCCGTCGTGGTGAGCAGCGTGTCCTCGGTCGGCCGCGCCCAGACCTCCGCATGGAGGCGGAGGCCGAAACGGGGCGCCGGGAGCCGCCTCAGGGCGCTCGAATCGAGGACCTCGAACGCCGTCTCGGGCCCGGCGAAGACCGCCACCACGCCCCAGTCCCACAGCCATTGCCAGCCGCCGAGGGCGCTGCCGAGGACCGTATGGCGCAGGACCCGCGGCGGCACCGCGCCTGCCCGCACGTCCAGTCCGCCCCGGTCCCGCTCGGAGCGGACGCCGTAGCCGACCTGCCCGAGCAGGACGACGCCGTCGGCGGCAGGGCCGCCGGGCAGGAACTTGGCGCCGGCATTGACGAAGGTGGAGCGCCCGGCATCGAGGCTGCCGAACAGCACGGTGCGCAGGGCGGCGCGGTCGTCGGCCCGCGGCCTTTCCGCCCACGCGGCCGCGATGCCGCCCACGGCCAGGGCTGCCGCCCAACGAATGCGCTGGAGCCGTCGCGTCGACAGGGGGCGACACCGGGGTCGGGGACTCGATGGTGTGGAAAATTCCTTTCCATTGCCGCAAGGTCAAGTGACGCTCCCCGGGAAATCACGGCGGCATGCCGACCGATCGGGCTCCGAAGAGACGGGCAGCAGCCATGATTCCGCTTGCCAGTCAGGACCCGCGGCGTCATAGGAGCTGCGCAGCGCCGCAAGACTTGTTGGCACTCTTCAATAAGTGCTGCCAAAGCCTTGTTTTTGAACGACAACGCCGATTTTTGATCTTGAGCATGGCGGCCTCTTGGCCGCATCATCGGATCCCTCGCCAGCCTATGCACGGCCGTTCTTGCCCCGGCCGAGGAAGGAGGTCCGATGGTATCCAGGGAGTTCCTGCGTCAGCTCGAAGGTTATGGCCTGACCACCGCTCAGATCCTCTATCGTCTGCCCGATCATCCGGGCGTGCTCCAGACCTACGTCTGGCAGGAATACGACCTCGCTCCGAAATTCCCGGTGCTGCACGGTTTCCTGGCCTTCTGGGAGCGCGAGCTGGAGGGGCCGCTGCACTCGGTGCGCGTGGCCCATTCGCACCTGATCAAGCCGGCGGAGTTCCGATCGGTGAACGGCGTGTTCACGATCCACTGACCGGCGGGCCCTGCCTCACGAATGCCCCTTTTCCTCGTCTGAAGACGGTCACGGCGCCCTCGCCGAGGGCGCGGAGATGGTTGTCGAATGACGAGCACGCGTGCGGGAATGGCGGCAGCGCCGCGAGACGCCGTCGGCCTCCTGGAGCCGGCCGCGGATTGCGACGCATCGCCCGCCCGGCGGGCGGTCGGGTTGGCCGAGGGGGCAGAACAGGCTAGAGCGGCGGGCGCCGCCACCGAGGCAGCGGACGGCCCGATCCCTTTGACCCAACCGACGCGAACCTCCGACGTCCTCACCGTGCTCGCCGCGCAGGAGACGGACCGACTCACGGTGGGCGACATCGTCGCGGTGCTGCGCGACAAGGCCTTCGCACTCCTCGTGGTGCTGCTCGGCCTGCCGAACTGCCTGCCGATGCCGCCGCCCATCCCGCTGATCTGCGGGCTCCTGCTCGCGCTCGTCGCGGCGCAGATCGCGGCCGGCATGTCGGCGCCCTGGCTGCCGCGCTCGCTGCTCGGCCGCTCCATCAAGCGCGCCGACCTGCAGCGGGCGGTCGCCCGCGCGGTGCCGCTGCTGCGCCGCCTGGAGCGCTGGTCGCGCCCGCGCATGCGGGTGTTCGAGAACGAGGTCGGGATGCGGGCCATGGGCCTGCTGCTGCTGGCGCTCGCCCTGGTGCTGATCGTCGCCGCGCCGATCGTCGGCCAGATCCCGCTCGGCCTCGCGGTGTCGCTGATGGGCCTCGGCCTCGTGGAGCGCGACGGCATCGTCGTCATGGCCGGGCTCGGCGTCGGCGTGCTCGGCGTGCTCCTGAATCTCGGCTTCGTCTACGCGGTGTTCAGCGCCGTCGTTGGCCTGTTCAGCCTCGGGATCGTCTGATCCTCAGCGGCGGGCGCCGGCGAGCGCCTCGGGCGTGTCGATGTCGAGGAGCACGGCATCCTCCTCCACCTCCCATTCGAGCAGGTCGGACCGCCCGGCGAGGAGCGGTCCCGCGCCGCGGTCGCCGGCCAGCGTCGCCAGGTCGGCGGCGAGGCGGCGGCGGTTGAGCAGCACCGGGTTGCCGCGCCGGCCGGCGCGAACCGGGATGACGGCCGCCGGGGCCTCGCCCGCCTCCCGGAAGGCCGCCGCCAGCCCCCGGATCACCGCGGCGGAGACGCGCGGCATGTCGCCGAGCAGGATCACCGCGCCGGCCACCTCCGCGGGCAGCGCCGCCAGTCCCGCGCGCAGCGAGGTCGACAGGCCCTCGGCGTAGCGGGCGTTGGTGACGGCGGCGAGACCGAGGCCCTGGAGGGCGGCGCGCACATCCGGCTCCGCATGCCCCAGCACGGCGACGACGGGCCCGAGCCCGGCGGCGATGGCGGCCTCGGCCGCGTGGCGCACCAGCGGCTTGCCGTCGAGGGGGGCGAGCAGCTTCGGCGAGGGGCCGAACCGGGTGCCGCGGCCGGCGGCGAGCAGCACGATGCCGACCGGGGCGCTCACCCCTCGTGCTCCGGATCGTCCGGCGTGCCGCCGGCCCGGGGCTGGGGCCGCGAGACGATCTCCATGAGCAGGCCGCCGACGCCGAGCGCGACGATGTCGGCCCGGCCGACCGCGAGGCCGGCGAGCAGGCGGTGCAGCACCCAGTCGAAACCGTTCTCCTTCGGCGAGCGCGCGCAGCCGGGCGCGCCGATCACGGGCGCATCACCGAGATGCCCGAGGAGCAGGAGGTTGCCGGGATCGACCGGCATGCCGAGGTGATCGACCCCGCCGCCCGCCGCCGCGATGCCGGCCGGGATCACGTCGCGCCGGTCCGCGATGGCCGAGGCGCCGAATACCACGACGAGGTCGCTCGTTCCGGCGGTCCGCCGCAACGCCTCGGCCACCGCCTCGGCGGTGTGGGCGACGCGGTCGTCGGAGACGATCTCGGCCCCGGTGGGCGCGAGGCGCTCCGCCAGCACCCGCAGGGTCTTGTCGACCACGCTGGCCTTCAGGCCGGGCAGCAGGGTCGAGATCACGGCGACCCGCCGGAGCCGGTAGGGCGCCACCGCGACGGAGGGCCGGGCCGCCGCCGCCAGCGCGGTCCGCAGGGTGGGTCCCGAGACCGCGTAGGGGATGATCTTGACCGTCCCCACCATCTCGCCCGGCACCACGGGCTTGAACGGGGCGAGGGTCGCGAGGGTCACCGCTTCGTCCACGCGGTTGACGGCCTCGATGGTCCGCGTGTCGAGAACCAGCACGCCCGCCGTCGCCGCGTGGAGGTTCGCCCGGCCGGTGAAGGCCGGCGCGATCTCGATCCCCTCCCCGGCCGCCGCCTCGGCGACCGCCCGGGCCGCCTCGTCCTCGGACACGTCGCCCGGCTCCAGGGTGACGGCGACGATCTCGGTGAGGCCCGCCTCGGCGAGGCGGCGCGCCTCCTCGGGACCGATGCGGCTGCCCTTGCGCAGCACCGCGCCGCCCGCCCGCACCGAATGGGCCGAGATGAGCCCGGCGGATTCCGCGACCGGGACGGGACCGAACCTCATGAGCCCTCTCTCACGGGCCGGAGCGGCGCAGGGCCGCGATCACCTCGGCCAGGACCGAGACGGCGATCTCCGCCGGACTCACCGCGCCGAGATCGAGGCCGATCGGCGCCCGGATGCGCCCGATCTGCGCCTCGGACAGGCCGGCCTGCATCAGCCGCTCGACCCGCCGGGCATGCGTCTTCCGCGAGCCGAGCGCCCCGACATAGAAGCAGCCGGCGCGCAACGCCGCGACCAGGGCGGGATCGTCGATCTTCGGGTCGTGGGTCAGGGCCGCGAGGGCCGTGTAGGCATCGAGGGGCGGCAGGCCGGCGAGCGCCTCGTCCGGCCAGAGCGCCACCAGGGGCACATCCGGGAAGCGCTCGGGCGTGGCGAAGGCGGTGCGCGGATCGATGATGGCGACGTCGAGATCGACGAGCGCGGCCATTGGCGCGAGCGCCTGGCTGATATGCACGGCGCCGATGATGACGAGGCGCGGCGGCGGCACCTGCACGGTGAGGAACCACGAGCGCTCCCCGGCCTCGATCACGCCGCTCTTCCCCGAGCGGAAGCGCGGCAGCAGCTCGCCGGCGAGCGGGTCGGCGGCGGCCTCGGCCTCGGGCACGAGACGCTGCTCCGACCCGTCGAGGGCCGTGACCAGGATGGCGGCCCGCCGGGCGGCGCGCTCGGCGTTGAGGCTCTTCAGGAGATCGAGACGCATGGCCGCCCCTACTCCACCCGCTCGACCAGGACGCGGATCCGCCCGCCGCAGGAGAGCCCGACCCGCCACGCGGTCTCGTCGGCGACGCCGAATTCGAGGATGCGCGGGCGGCCCTCCTCGATCACCTCCACGGCCTCGGTGATCACCGCGCCCTCGACGCAGCCGCCCGAGACGGAGCCGAGGAAGTTGCCCTCCGCGTCGATGATCAGATGGCTGCCGACCGGCCGCGGGGCCGAGCCCCAGGTCTCGATCACGGTGGCGAGGGCCACGCCGCGCCCCGCCTCGCGCCAGCTCTGCGCGGCGGAGAGGATGTCGGTGTCGGTGGAGAGCATCGGGGTTCTCCCGCGCCGCGGATCGCGCGCTGCCGACAAGGTAGGCATCAGCCGGCGCGGTGCAACCAAGCCCGCGGATCCTCCGCGCGGATCGGCCCTGCGCGAAGCGCTTGGCAGAGATCCTCCATCGCCGCGAGGCTGTGGATCGGCCGGAAATCGTGGACGTGGGGCAGCATCGCCCGGATGCCGGCGGCCCGAACCTCGAAGCGGTCGAAGCGCAGGAGCGGGTTCAGCCAGACGAGGCGGCGGCAGGAGCGCTTGAGCCGGTCCATCTCGAAGGTGAGGTCCGGCGTCACCTCGCGCTCCAGCCCGTCCGTGAACAGCAGAACCACCGCGCCCCCGCCGAGCACCCGGCGCGACCAGTGCCGGTTGAAGGCGTGCAGGGCCTCCGCGATGCGGGTGCCGCCCTCCCAGTCGCGGGCGCGGGCGCTCGCCCGGGCGAGCGCCTCGTCCGGGTCGCGGCGGGCGAGTTCGCGGGTGATGTTGGTGAGCCGCGTCGCGAAGACGAAGCTGTGCACCCGCCGCCGCTCGCTGAGCGCATGCAGGAAGTGGAGGAAGAGGCGGGAATACTCCGCCATCGAGCCCGAGATGTCGGCGAGCGCCACGAGCGGCGGCGGGCGCACCCGCGGGGCCCGGAAGGCGAGGTCGATGCCGCCAGAGGCGCGGATGGTGCGCTGAAAGCTGCGGCGCGGGTCGATCCGCCCGTGGGCCTGCGGGGCGAAGCGGCGGGTGCGGGTGGCGTCGTCGGGGAGCGCGAGCACCGCGATCCGGCGGCGGGCCTCGGCCACCTCGTCGGCGGACATCTGGGCGAAGTCCTTGGCCTTCAGCACCTCCCGCTCGGAGACCGTGAGGGTGGCGCGCACCACCGTCTCGTCCTGCTCCGGCCGCGGCTTCGGCGCGGCGGGGCTCAGGGCCTCGCGCACCCGCAGGGCGCCGGCCTTGGGCGGCTCGCGCCCGCGCTCCGGCGCCAGCGGCGACATCTGGGCGATCAGCTTCTCGATGAGGTCGCGCCGCCGCCAGAACAGGCGGAACGCCTCCGCGAACAGCACCGAATGCTCGTGCTTGCGCACCAGCACGGCGTGGAGCGTCCAGTAGAGATCCTGGCGGCTGCCGATCCCGGCCGCCTGCACCGCCTCGACCGCGTCGATGACGTCGCCCGGCCCGACCGGCAGGCCGGCCTTGCGCAGGGCGCGGGCGAAATAGGCGATGTTGTCCGGCAGCCGGCCCGTCATCGCGCCGCCGAGCGCACCTCGTCGAGGAGCGCCTTGGCGCGCCCGGCCTGCATGGCCTGGATGTCGTCCTGGTACTTCAGCAGCACGCCGAGCGTGTCGGAGACGAGGGCGGGATCGAGGGCGACCGCATCGAGTTCGACCAGGGCCGTCGCCCAATCGAGGGTCTCGGCCACGCCCGGCGCCTTGAACAGGTCCTCCTTGCGGATCGCCTGCACGAAGGCGACGACGTCGCGCGCCAGCGCGGCCGGCGCGCCCGGCACCCGGCGCTTCAGGATGGCGAGTTCGCGCTCCGCGTCCGGGTAATCGACCCAGTGATAGAGGCAGCGGCGCTTGAGGGCGTCGTGGATCTCGCGGGTGCGGTTGGAGGTCAGCACGACGATGGGCGGCTCGGGCGCCCGGATGGTGCCGAGTTCGGGAATCGTCACCTGGAAATCCGACAGCACCTCGAGCAGGAAGGCCTCGAACGCCTCGTCGGTGCGGTCGAGTTCGTCGATCAGCAGGACCGGCGATCCCCCCTCCGCCGGCTCCAGGGCGCGCAGGAGCGGCCGGCGGATCAGGTAGCGCTCGGAGAAGAGGTCGGCTTCGAGCCGCTCGCGATCGACCCCGCCGCCGGCCTCGGCGAGGCGGATCGCCATCATCTGCCCGGCATAGTTCCACTCGTAGACCGCGGAGGCGACGTCGAGGCCCTCGTAGCATTGCAGCCGGATCAGCGGCCGGCCGAGGGCGGAGGCCAGCACCTTGGCGATCTCTGTCTTGCCGACGCCCGCCTCGCCCTCGAGGAAGAGCGGTCGCTTCAGCCGCAGTGACAGGAAGGCCACGGTGGCGAGCGCCCGGTCGGCGACGTAGCCGTTATCGGCGAGGAGCGCGAGGGTGGCGTCGATCGAGGCGGGCGGTGTCATGCCGATCCGGGGCTGATGGCGGCGATCCGATCCGGCTCGGATCCGATCGCCAATGCTGGGACGGTGCGGGCGCCCTCGACGATCCTCATGCCGAGAGACCCGAACAGGCCGGTGCTTCCGGGCTCGGCGGCCTGGGGGGCTTCGAGGCCGCGGCAAAGCCGCGGCACCTCGGCATGAGGGCCCGGGTGCTTGCCAGACCGCTTTCACCGCCGGGCTGCGGGCATTGCCGAAGGCTGCAGGACATCATCGGCCAACCTTGTACGGCAGCACCGGACGGTGCTCAATCGGATGCGGGACGGCGCCGTCCTATCGATCCGTCGCCTTCTGCACGGCGCGCCGCGCCATCACGCCGATGAGATGGGCGCGATATTCCGCATCCGCGTGCAGATCGCTGATGAGATCGTCCGCGGAGGCGCTCAGCCCGTCGAGCGACTTGGGCGAGAAGCGCTTGGCCAGGGCCTCCTCGGCCTCCGGCCAGCGGAAGACGCCGTTCGACCCCGCCCCGGTCACCGCGACGCGGATGTCGCTCGGGCGCTTGGCCACGAAGACGCCGACGAGGGCGTAGCGCGAGGCCGGGTTGCGGAACTTCTCGTAGGCGGCCTTGTGCGGGATCGGGAACGAGACCCCGGTCACGATCTCGCCCTCCTCCAGGGCGGTCTCGAACAGGCCGAGGAAGTACTCCTCCGCCGCGATGCGCCGCTTGCTGGTGATGATGGTGGCGCCGAGGGCGAGGCAGGCGGCCGGGTAGTCGGCGGAGGGGTCGTTGTTGGCGATGGAGCCGCCGATGGTGCCGCGGTGGCGCACCGCCGGGTCGCCGATCAGGGCGGCGAGTTCGGCCAGGGCCGGGATCGCCTCCCGGACCTCCGCCGAATCCGCCACGGCGCCGTGGGTCGTCATCGCGCCGATCGTGACCGCGCGCGGCGTGCGCTCGATCCCGACGAGGTCGGGGATCGCCCCGAGATCGATCAGGTGGCCGGGCGCCGCGAGGCGCTGCTTCATGGTCGGGATCAGGGTGTGGCCACCGGCCACGATCTTGGCGTCCTCCTGCCTGGACAGGAGGCCGAGCGCCTCCTTGACGGAGGCGGGGCGGTGATACTCGAAGGCGTACATGGCGCGGGCTCCCGGTTCACTCGGCGGCCAAGGGCTGGGGCTGGCGGGCGGCCTGCGCGGCCCGCCAGACGGCGAGGGGCGTCGCCGGCATCGCGATGTTCTCGTGCCCGAGGGCATCGGTGAGAGCGTTCATCACGGCGGCCGGCGCCGCGATCGCCCCGGCCTCGCCGCAGCCCTTGATGCCGAGGGGGTTCGACGGGCAGGGCGTCACGGTCATGCCGACCGCGAAGGAGGGCAGGTCCGCGGCGCGAGGCATGCGGTAATCCATGAAGCTCGCGGTGACGAGCTGGCCGTCCGCATCGTAGACCGCCCCCTCGAACAGGGCCTGACCCACCCCCTGCGCGATGCCGCCATGGACCTGCCCCTCCACGATCATCGGGTTGATGACGTTGCCGAAATCATCGACCGCCGTGAAGCGCTCGATGGTGACGTGGCCGGTCTCGGGATCGACCTCCAGCTCGCAGACATGCATCCCGGCCGGGAAGGTGAAGTTGGTGGGGTCGTAGAACGCCCCCTCCTTCAGGCCGGGCTCCAGATCGGCGCCCGTGAACTTGTGGGCGATGTAGGCCTGGAGCGCCACCTCGCCGAAGGCGAGCGAGCGGTCGGTGCCGGCCACGGTGAAGCGGCCGTCCTTGAACTCGATGTCGCCCTCGCCCGCCTCCAGGGCGTAGGCGGCGACCTTGCGGCCCTTGGCGATCACCTTGTCGAGGGCCTTGGCGATGGCCGACATGCCGACCGCGCCGGAGCGCGAGCCGTAGGTGCCCATGCCGAACTGCACCTTGTCGGTGTCGCCGTGCACGATGCTGACGCTCTCGATCGGCACGCCGAGCCGGTCGGCGACGAGCTGGGCGAAGGTGGTCTCGTGGCCCTGGCCGTGGCTGTGGGAGCCGGTCAGCACCTCGACGGAGCCGGTCGGGTTCACCCGCACCTCGGCGGATTCCCACAATCCCACGCCCGCCCCGAGGGCACCCACCGCCTGCGAGGGGGCGATGCCGCAGGCCTCGATATAGGAGGAGTAGCCGATGCCGCGCAGCTTGCCGCGGCGCGCGCTCTCGCGGCGGCGGCGGGGGAAGTGCTTGGCGTCGGCGGCCTCCAGCGCCTTGTCGAGGGAGGCGGCGTAATCCCCGACGTCGTAGGTCATGATGACCGGCGTCTGGTGGGGGAAGCTCCGGATGTAGTTGCGGCGCCGGAACCGGGCCGGATCCTGTCCGATCTGCCGGGCCGCCACCTCGACCAGCCGCTCGATGACGAAGGTCGCCTCGGGCCGGCCGGCGCCCCGGTAGGCGTCGACGGGGGCGGTGTTGGTGTAGACGCCGTCCACCTCGCAGGAGATTGCCGGGATGTTGTACTGGCCCGACAGCAGCGGGGCGTAGAGGTAGGTCGGCACCGACGAGGCGAAGGTCGACAGGTAGGCGCCGAGATTCGCCACCGTGTGGACGCGAAGCCCCAGGATGCGGCCGTTCTCGTCGAGGGCCATCTCGGCCCGGGTGACGTGGTCGCGCCCGTGCGCGTCCGCGAGGAAGGCCTCGGTGCGGTCGCTGGTCCACTTCACCGGCCGGCCGACCCGCTTGGCCGCCCAGACGCAGACCGTCTCCTCGGCGTAGATGAAGATCTTCGAGCCGAAGCCGCCGCCGACGTCGGGGGCCACCACCCGGAGCTTGTTCTCGGGGGCGATGCCGATGAAGGCCGAGAGCACGAGCCGGGCCACGTGCGGGTTCTGGCTCGTGGTGTAGAGGGTGAACTGCTCGTCGGCCTCGTCGTACTCGCCGATGGCGGCGCGCGGCTCGATCGGATTCGGCACCAGACGGTTGTTGACGATGTCGAGGGTGGTGACGTGCTTGGCCCTGGCGAAGGCGGCGTCCACCTCGGCCTTGTTGCCGAGGTGCCAGTTGAACACGACGTTGTCGGGCGCGACGTCGTGCACCGTCACGGCCGAGCCCTGCGCCTTGGCGGTCTCGACCACGGCGGGCAGCACCTCGTAATCGACCGTGATCGCCTCGGCGGCGTCCCGGGCCTGGGCCAGGGTCTCGGCCACCACCACGGCGACGTGATCGCCGACGTAGCGCACCTTGCCCTGGGCCAGGGCCGGGTGCGGCCCGGCCTTCATCGGGCTGCCGTCCTGGGAATGGATCATCCAGCCGCAGATCAGCCCGCCGACCTTGTCGGCGGCGAGATCCGCGCCGGTGAACACCCCGATCACGCCCGGCATCGCCGTCGCGGCCCCCGTGTCGATGCCGCGGATCGCCGCGTGGGCGTGGGGCGAGCGCAGGAAATAGGCGTAGGCCTGGCCGGGGCGGTTGAAGTCATCGACGTAGCGGCCCTTGCCGGTGATGAAGCGCTGGTCCTCCTTGCGGCGCACGGGGGCGCCGATGCCGCTCGCGGTCATGTTCCTCTCCCGTCGATCGCCCATCGTGTGACGGCGCATCCCGGCCTCTGGCGGGCCGGTGAAGGTCCCGAACGCCTACTCGGCGGCTTCGCGCAGAGGCGGCTCCCCGCCCATGGCGGCCGCGCCGGCGGCGATCGCCTTGACGATGTTGTGGTAGCCCGTGCAGCGGCAGAGATTGCCTTCCAGCTCGTGCCGGATGGTGGTCTCGTCGAGGTCGTGACCCTTGCGGCGCACGAGGTCGACGGCGGTCATGATCATGCCGGGCGTGCAGTAGCCGCATTGCAGGCCGTGATGCTCGCGGAAGGCGGCCTGCATCGGGTGAAGCGCGCCGCCGGCCTCGGCCAGCCCCTCGATGGTCGTCACCGCCCGGCCCTGGGCCTGGATGGCGAGCACCGTGCAGGCCTTCACGGCCTCCCCGTCGAGATGCACCACGCAGGCGCCGCACTGGCTGGTGTCGCAGCCCACATGGGTGCCGGTGAGGCGAAGCTTGTCCCGCAGGAACTGCACGAGAAGCGTGCGCGGCTCGATGTCGGCGGTCACGGCCTTGCCGTTCACCGTCAGGCTGACAGCGCTCATGATGCTTTCCTCCTCATCGGCCGGGTCCGCCGGATCCTTGTGCCAGGTCCTTGGGCAGAGCAACCGCGCCGGCCGCCCTCGTCGTTGAGAATCGTTCGAAAACGAGTGTCAACCGGCCGGGTCGGGCGGTCAAGGAGGGATCGGCGGGACTTTCGGGGTCCAAATGGGACGGTTCACGCCGGCGGCACGGCCGGAGCCGGACCAAGCGGCGGCGGCGCCCAGGAGAAGCTGCCGCGCTTCGCGAGCATCGCAGGGTCGCGAGCGCCGGGGAGGATGCGGACGATCAGGATCTCGGCACCGTCGTGCCGATCATAGGCCACTCAGCTCCCCGCCACCGCCACAGGCCGACCCGGTGCGGGATCGTTCCGCTGGGCGCCCGGGGCCGGAAAGGTGCGCAGCGGCCGCCAAGCCGCCTCGATGCGGGTGAACGGCCGCGACGCGACGGTCTCCGACGTGCCGAGCGGGACGTGGCGCCGGACGGCGACGAGATCGGCCCGCGCGGCGTCAGGCGGAAGGCTGCCCGCCCTGAACCTCCTTGGCGAAGGTCTCGAAGAAGCCGTCCGCGTATTTCTTCGCCACGCCGTTGATCAGACGGCCGCCGAGTTGGGCGATCTTGCCGCCGACGCTGGCATCCACGTCGTAGGTCATCCTGGTCTGGCCGTCCTCGGCGGGTTCGAGCCGCACCGAGGCGCCGCCCTTGGCGAAGCCCGCGACGCCGCCCTGGCCCTCGCCCGAGATGCGGTAGCCGTTCGGCGGATCGATGTCGGAGAGGGTCACCTTGCCCTTGAAGGTCGCCTTCACCGGCCCCACCGCCACCTTGGCGGAGGCCTGCAGCTCGTTGTCCCCGGTCTTTTCGAGGCTCTCGCAGCCCGGGATGCAGCGCTTGAGCACCTCCGGGTCGTTCAGCTTCTCCCACACGGTCTGCTGATCGGCGGGCAGCATCACCTCGCCGCTCATCGTCATCGCCATCGCGCGTTTCCCCCGAGGTCGGTTCGGCCGGACGATAGCGAAGCCGCGACGCTCAAGCCAGCGGCCGTAATCCCCGCCTGATTGTGGAGTGGTGCGGCCCTTGCTAAGGATTTGGCCGGGACAGTCCGCCACCCGAACACGGGGGCGGATTCTTGGGAGGCGGGATCGCACCGCGCGAGCGGATGCGATCCGGGTTGGGAGTGTGCGTCCGCATGGAGGTGTTTGCGCAGCAGCTCATCAATGGGCTGACGCTCGGGTCGATCTACGGCCTGATCGCCATCGGGTACACGATGGTCTTCGGCATCATCGGCATGATCAACTTCGCGCATGGCGACGTGTTCATGCTCTCGGCCTTCATCGCGCTGATCACCTTCCTGCTGCTGACGACGGTCCTCGGCATCGGCTCGGTGGTGGTGGCGCTGATCCTGGTGATGATCGTCGCCATGGCGCTGACCGCGCTGTGGGGCTGGTCGATCGAGCGGATCGCCTACCGGCCCCTGCGCGGCTCCTTCCGCCTCGCGCCGCTGATCTCGGCCATCGGCGTCTCGATCTTCCTGTCGAACTTCGTGCAGGTGGTGCAGGGCGCCCGCAACAAGCCGACCCCGCCGATGATGCGCGACGTGATCGTGCTCTGGACCGGCGAGAACGGCTACGCGGTCGCCCTCTCCTACAAGCAGATCATCATCATGGTGGTCACGGCCGTGCTGCTCGCGGGCTTCTGGTACCTCGTGCAGCACACCTCCCTCGGCCGCGCCCAGCGCGCCTGCGAGCAGGACCGCAAGATGGCGGCCCTGCTCGGCATCGACGTCGACCGCACCATCTCGCTCACCTTCGTGCTCGGCGCCGCGCTCGCGGCGGTCGCCGGCACCATGTACCTGCTCTACTACGGCGTCGTGTCCTTCTCGGACGGGTTCGTGCCGGGCGTGAAGGCCTTCACGGCGGCCGTGCTCGGCGGCATCGGCAGCCTGCCGGGGGCGGTGCTCGGCGGCCTGATCATCGGCCTGATCGAGACCTTCTGGTCGGCCTACTTCTCGATCGAATACAAGGACGTGGCGGCTTTCTCGATCCTCGCCATCGTGCTGATCTTCATGCCCTCCGGCATCCTCGGCCGGCCCGAGGTCGAGAAGGTCTAGATGAGCGCCCCCGCACCCGCCCTCGCGGCCTCGACCGCCGCAGCCCGGCCCGCCCCCGACATCGCGGCGATCGTCAAGGACGCGGCCCTCTTCGCCCTCGTCACCTTCGGCCTCTGCGTGCCGATCGTCAGCTACCGCACCGATCTCGGCGGCGAGGGCGGCGCGCTCGGGCTGACGCCGCGCTGGGGCCTCGTCGCGATCCTGTGCGGCCTCGTCTTCATCGGCCGCATCGCGCAGCGGGTGGTGCTCGCCAACCGCGACGCCCGCCGCGCCCTCGCCCCCTCGCCCCGGCAGGCCACCGAGGCCGTCCACGCGACGCCGAATGCCGGGCAGCGGATCTCGGGGCTCGCGCTGCCGGCCTTCCTCGGCGTGGCCCTGGCCTTCCCGCTCCTGGCGGTGCTCGGCACCGGGGGCCTGTCCGAATCGCGCTACTGGATCGACCTCGGCATCCTCATCCTCACCTACGTGATGCTGGGCTGGGGCCTGAACATCGTGGTCGGCCTCGCGGGTCTGCTCGATCTCGGCTACGTCGCCTTCTACGCGGTGGGCGCCTACACCTACGCCCTGCTCTCGACCACCTTCGCGCTGTCCTTCTGGATCTGCCTGCCGCTGGCCGGCCTCTTCGCCGCCTGCTGGGGCATGATCCTGGGCTTCCCGGTCCTGCGCCTGCGCGGCGACTACCTCGCCATCGTGACGCTGGCCTTCGGCGAGATCATCCGCCTCGTCCTGATCAACTGGTCGGACTTCTCGGGCGGCGCGGCCGGCATCTCGTCGATCCCGCGCGTGACCTTCTTCGGCCTGACCTTCACCTCGGACGACGAGGGCTTCGCGGCGAAGCTCGGCCTCGCCTTCGACCCGATGCACCGGGTGGTGTTCCTGTACTACCTGATCCTGGTGCTGGCGCTCATCACCAACCTCGTCACCCTGCGCATGCGCCGCCTGCCGCTCGGCCGGGCCTGGGAGGCCCTGCGCGAGGACGAGATCGCCTGCCGCTCCCTCGGCATCAACACCACCAACACCAAGCTCACCGCCTTCGCGCTCGGCGCCATGTTCGGCGGATTCGCCGGGTCGTTCTTCGCGGTGCGCCAGGGCTTCGTCAGCCCCGAGAGCTTCAACTTCCTCGAGAGCGCGATCATCCTCGCCATCGTGGTGCTCGGCGGCATGGGCTCGCAGATCGGCGTCGCCATCGCGGCGGTGGCGATGGTCGGCGGGCCGGAGATGCTGCGCAACCTCGGCTTCCTCAAGGCGGTGTTCGGCGAGGGCTTCGACCCGAGCGAGTACCGCCTGCTGCTGTTCGGCCTCGCCATGGTGCTGATGATGATCTGGCGCCCCCGCGGCCTCATCTCGGAGCGGTCGCCCTCCATCGTGCTGAAGGAGCGCAAGGCCATCTCGGGTTCCCTCGTGAAGGAGGGGCACGGCTGATGGCGGCCCTCGCCTCCCCCCGCCTCGCCGACCCGGTGCTGACGGTCGACCACCTGACCATGCGCTTCGGCGGTCTCGTCGCGGTCAACGACCTCTCCTTCGTGGTCGGGCGCGGCGACATCACCGGGCTGATCGGCCCCAACGGCGCCGGCAAGACCACGGTCTTCAACTGCATCACCGGCTTCTACAAGCCGACCGAAGGCATGATGACCCTGCGCCACCGCGACGGGGCGCGGTTCCTGCTGGAGCGCCTGCCCGGCTACGCGGTGAACCGGCGGGCCCACGTCGCCCGCACCTTCCAGAACATCCGCCTGTTCACCGGCATGACCGTGCTGGAGAACCTGCTGGTGGCGCAGCACAACCGGCTGATGCACGCCTCGGGCTTCACCATCGCGGGCCTGTTCGGATTGCCGGCCTTCCGCCACGCGCAAGCGGCGGCGGTGGAGAAGGCGGTGGGCTGGCTCACCCGCATCAACCTCCTGCACCGGGCGGACGACCCGGCGGGCGACCTGCCCTACGGCGACCAGCGCCGGCTGGAGATCGCCCGGGCCATGTGCACCGATCCCGTCCTGCTCTGCCTCGACGAGCCGGCGGCGGGCCTCAACCCGCGCGAATCCCTCGAACTCAACGACCTGCTGCGGGCGATCCGGGACGATTTCGACACCTCGGTGCTGCTCATCGAGCACGACATGTCGGTGGTGATGGAGATCTCCGACCACGTCGTGGTGCTCGATTACGGCACCAAGATCGCGGACGGCACCCCCGCCGAGGTGCAGAGCGACCAGAGCGTCATCGCCGCCTATCTGGGCGTCGAGGACGAGGAGGTCGAGGCCGTCGAGGCGGAGGTGGGCGTATGACCATCGCAACCTGGGCGGCCTTCGCGGGCGCCTCCGCGATCCTCCTGGTGATCCCCGGCCCGACCATCCTGCTCGTCGTCTCCTACGCCCTCGGCGGCGGCCTGCGCGCGGCCCTGCCCTCGGCGATCGGGGTGGCGCTCGGCGACCTCACCGCCATGACCCTGTCGATGCTGGGGCTCGGCGCCCTGCTCGCCACCTCCGCCACCCTGTTCACGGCGCTGAAATGGCTCGGCGCCGCCTATCTGGTCTGGCTCGGGGTGAAGCTGTGGCGGGCCGGCGGGCGGCTCGAGGCTCCGCCCCGCGCGGGCGCCCCGGCCTTGCGGATGGCGGTCCATGCCTGGCTCGTCACCGCCCTCAACCCGAAGAGCCTGACCTTCTTCATCGCCTTCCTGCCCCAGTTCCTCGATCCGCGAGGGGATCTCTTGACCCAGATGGCGACCTTCGAGGCGACCTTCGTCATCCTCGCCTTCCTCAACGCCCTCGGCTACGCGCTTCTGGCGGCGCGGGCCCGGGGCCTGTTCGGCCGGGCGGAGCGCGTGCGCCTGTTCAACCGCATCGGCGGCAGCCTCCTGATCGGGGCCGGCCTCGCCACCGCGCGGAGCGCGCCATGAGCGCCGGGCCCCTCCGGACGGACGACCTGCGCGGTACCGTCGTCGGCACCCGCCAGCCGCTCCTCGGCGTGCGCGGGGTCAAGACCTTCTACGGCAACATCATCGCGCTCAAGGGCGTCGACCTCGACGTCAACGAGGGCGAGATCGTCACCCTGATCGGGGCGAACGGGGCGGGCAAATCCACCCTGATGATGACGATCTTCGGCAATCCGCGGGCGCGCGAGGGCAGCATCACCTATGCGGGCCAGGACATCACCCGGATGCCGACCCACGAGATCGCCCGCCTCAACCTCGCCCAGTCGCCGGAGGGGCGGCGCATCTTCCCGCGCATGACCGTCTACGAGAACCTGCAGATGGGCGCCGCGGTGAATGGCGGCGCGCATTTCGCGCAGGATCTGGAGCGGGTCTGCGTGCTGTTCCCCCGCCTGAAGGAGCGGCTGCACCAGCGCGGCGGCACCATGTCGGGGGGCGAACAGCAGATGCTCGCCATCGCCCGCGCGCTGATGAGCCGGCCGCGGCTCCTCCTGCTCGACGAGCCCTCGCTCGGCCTCGCGCCCCTCGTCGTCAAGCAGATCTTCTCCGTCATCAAGGACCTGAACGAGCGCGACGGGATGACGGTCTTCCTCGTGGAGCAGAACGCCTACCACGCCCTCAAGCTCGCGCATCGCGCCTACGTCATGGTCACCGGCACCATCACGATGAGCGGCACGGGCAAGGAGCTGCTCGACGATCCCTCCGTGAAGGCGGCCTATCTGGAAGGAGGCCGGCACTGATGCAGGGCATCCTCTACGAGGAGAGCACGATCTGGCTCTTCCTCCTCGTCACGGTGGTGATGGGCGGCTGGGCCGCCTGGATGACGGCGCGCGGCATCGCCCTCGGCTGGCGCCCCTACTGGCAGGTGGTGCTGGCGCTCCTGCTGCTCGGGGCGGCGGTGCGCTTCATCCACTTCGCGCTGTTCGGCGGCACGCTCCTGTCGCCGCACTACTACGTGGCCGACACGATCGTGCTGCTCCTCGTGGGCTCGGCGGGCTACCGGGCCACCCGCGCCCGCCAGATGACCACGCAGTACCGCTGGCTCTACGAGCGCACCGGCCCGCTGACCTGGCGCGAGAGGACGGCGCAAAGCAGCTGACCCCATCGGGGCGCACCCGATGCTGTCCGAGTTCCGGAGGTCTCCCCTCCGGTCATTGGCCGAAAGGGCCCAACAAGCGGTCACGTCTGATCCAGAGGAGTCCACGATGAAACGCACGCTGTTGCCCGGTCTCATGCTGGCGGCCGGCCTCGCCTGGGCGGGTTCGGCTCAGGCGCAGGTCAAGATCGCGGTCGCGGGCCCCATCACCGGGCCGAACGCCGCCTTCGGCGCCCAGCTCAAGAACGGCGCCACCCAGGCCGTCGAGGACATCAACAAGGCCGGCGGCATCCTCGGCAAGAAGATCGAGCTCGTCATCTACGACGACGCCTCCGATCCCAAGCAGGGCGTCTCGGTGGCGAGCAAGGCCGGCAGCGAGAAGGTCGTCGCCGTGGTCGGCCACTTCAACTCGGGCGTGTCGATCCCGGCCTCGGAAGTCTACGCCGAATCCGGCATCGTCGAGATCACCCCGGCCTCGACCAACCCGAAATTCACCGAGCGCAAGCTCTGGAACACGTTCCGCACCTGCGGCCGCGACGACCAGCAGGGCGCGGTGGCGGCGGCCTATCTCGCCCAGCACTTCAAGGGCAAGAACATCGCCATCGTGCACGACAAGACGCCCTACGGCCGCGGCCTCGCCGACGAGACGCTCAAGGCCCTCAAGACCAAGGGCGGCAAGGAGGTGCTGTTCGAGGGCATCAACCCGGGCGAGAAGGACTACTCGGCCCTGGTCTCCAAACTGAAGCAGGCCAAGGCGGACGTGGTCTATTACGGCGGCCTGCATACCGAGGCCGGCCTGATCGTGCGCCAGATGCGCGACCAGGGCCTCAACGCACCGCTGATGAGCGGCGACGGCATCACCGACAAGGAATTCGCACAGATCGCCGGCCCCGGCGCCGACGGCACGCTGATGACCTTCTCGCCCGACGCCCGCAAGAACCCGAACGCCAAGGACGCGGTCGCCGCCTTCAAGGCCAAGAACATCGATCCCGAGGCCTACACCCTCTACTCCTACGCCGCCGTTCAGATCCTGAAGGCCGCCATGGAGGAGGCGAAGTCCACCGACGGCAAGAAGGTCGCCGCCGTCATGCACGAGGGCAAGCCGTTCAAGACCGTGATCGGCGACATCTCCTACGACAAGAAGGGCGACATCACCCGGCCCGACTACGTCATGTACATGTGGAAGAAGGGCGCCGACGGCCGCGTCGACTATACCGGCAACGAGCTGACGCAGTAGGGCCGGCGCCTCCGTTCCGGCAGATCCGGGCCCGGCGCCATGGCGGCGCCGGGCCCCCTCGATGTTGACGATCCACGAACTTCGTCACCGGCATGGCTTGCGCGCTGTGCCGGGCGACCTTACATGCACGGTTGCGTTCGACGGCCTCAGCCCCCGGGCCTTCCCGCCGTGCTCCTCGCCTCGACCGCTCGCGCTGGATTCGATTGATCAAGCTCCCGGGATGCCGCCCGCGACGGCACTCGGGCGGAGAGTGTGAATGGCGAAGGAAGAGTTGATGCAGTTCGAGGGTCTCGTGCTGGAGATCCTGCCGGACGCGCGCTACCGCGTGCAGCTCGACCAGGGTCACGAGATCGTGGCCTACACGGCCGGCAAGATGAAGAAGAACCGCATCAAGACTCTGGCCGGCGACCGCGTCACCGTCGAGATGTCGCCCTACGACCTGGAGAAGGGCCGTCTGGTCTTCCGGCACAAGGACGAGCGTTCGTCCGGTCCGCGTCCCCCGTTCCGCGGCGGCAGCCAGTTCCGTCGGCGCTGACGCGCTCCATCGTCCATCGCATCGCGTCCGGCCGAGCCGGGGTTTTTCGGACCCTGGCCTTTCGGCGTTGGTGAGGCTCTCCCATGACCCGTCCCATCGTCATCGCTCCCTCGATCCTCTCGGCCGATTTCGCGCGGCTCGGCGAGGAGGTCCGTGACGTCGTCGCGGCTGGAGCGGACTGGATCCACGTCGACGTGATGGACGGGCATTTCGTGCCCAACATCACCATCGGCCCGAACGTCGTGAAGGCCCTGCGCCCGCACACGGACGCGCATTTCGACGTGCACCTGATGATCGCGCCGGCCGATCCCTACCTCGAGGCCTTCGCGGCGGCGGGCGCCGACACCATCACGGTCCACGCGGAGGCCGGCCCGCACATCCACCGCTCGCTCCAGACCATCCGGGCGCTGGGCAAGCGGGCGGGCGTGGCGATCAATCCCGGCTCGCCGGCCACCCTGGTCGAGCCGCTGCTCGACCTCGCCGACCTCGTGCTCTGCATGACGGTGAATCCCGGCTTCGGCGGCCAGAGCTTCATCCCCTCCGTCTGCGAGACGGTCTCCCGGGTGCGCGCGATGGTGGGCGGGCGCGACATCGACATCGAGGTCGATGGCGGCGTCACGGTCGAGACCGCCCCGGCCGTGGTGCGCGCCGGCGCCAACGCGCTGGTGGCCGGCTCCGCCACCTTCAAGGGCGGGCGTGCGGCCTACGCGGCGAACATCGCAGCGATCCGGCAGGCGGCCGAGGACGCGCGGGGCGCCTGGGTCTGAGGACCGGGCGCTCACCGGGGATCTCCGCGATCCGGGATCCCGGAGGCTCCCCGCCGCGTTCGGCCGGATGAATCTCCACGCTCCGCCCCCGCGCACGCGCCTGTGGATGCCGCGCCGGGCCCTCGTCACCCCGGCCGCCCTCGACCACGCGCATGGGCGCGCGGTGGCGGCGCGGCTCGACCGCCTCGGCATTCCGGTCGAGCGGCTGAGGAGCAACCGGCTCACCGGGTTGCGGGACGAGGATCCCCGCCGCGCCTACGCGGAGGCGAAGAGCACGCTCGCCCTCGTCGTCGCGCCGCCGGCCAAGCTCACGCTCCAGCCGATTCCCCCGAGCGCCGATTGGCGCATCGACCTCGCGGAGGGCTGCCCGGCCCATTGCGCCTATTGCTACCTCGCGGGCTCGCTCGCCGGCCCGCCGGTGACCCGGGTCTACGCCAATCTCGACGAGATCCTGGGCGTGCTGCGCGATCATGCGGGCGCGGGGCGCGTCACCTCGGCGGATGCGGTGCGGGCGCGCGAGGGCACCACCTTCGAGGCCTCCTGCTACACCGATCCCCTCGGGATCGAGCACCTGACCGGCTCGCTTTCCGCCACGATCCGCCATTTCGGCGCCTGGGACGCGCCCGTGCAGCTGCGCTTCACCACGAAATTCGCGGCGGTCGGAGCACTGCTCGGCCTCGATCACGGGCGGCGCACCCGCATCCGCATCTCGGTCAACGCCGCGCCCGCCGCGCGCTACGAGGGCGGCACCGATCCGCTCGCCGCGCGATTGGCCGCGATGCGGGTGGCGGCGCTGGCGGGCTATCCGGTCGGCCTGACCATCGCGCCGATCCTGCCCGTTCCGGACTGGCGGGAAGCCTACGACGCCCTCCTCGCCGAGGCCGCCGCGGCGCTCGCGGGCGTGCCGGATCTCGACCTCACCGCCGAGTGCATCACCCACCGCTTCACGGCGAAGTCCAAGGGGGTGCTGGAGGGCTGGTATCCGGGTTCGGACCTGCCGATGCGCGCGGAGGAGCGCAGCCGGAAGCGCACCAAGTTCGGGACGGAGAAGTACGTCCTGCCGCAGGAGCTGATGGCCGCGATGCGCGCGCATCTCACCGCGCGCCTCGCCGCGCGGCTGCCGGCGGCGCGCCTGCTCTACTGGACCTGAGACCCAACGGGCCAAGATGCCGACGCATCGGGCGACTGATACGGTTTCCGGAAGATCACTTTCGGAAACCGTATCACGAGCCCGCGCGGCGCCTGAGCGAGGCCGGTTTCCGCATCGCGAAGCGATCATCCGGAAACCGTATGACCCATCGCGGATTTTCGATGCCGAGCCCAGAGATCCGGAGCCTTGGGCTCGGCGAAAATCCGCGGACGGACCCGACGGTCATTGAGAATGACCGCTCGCATGATCTCCCGCCCCGTAGCGGCGGTTGAGGCTGCTCGCGAGCTGGTCGGCGAACTTGGCGGCGGCGACCGGCAGCATGCGCCCGCGCAGCTGGCCGAGGATCATCGTCATCGTGTCGAGGTCGCGCCCGTCGATCGGCCGGGCATGGAGGCGGGGATCGTCCGGGATGCCGCTCGGCACCTGGAAGCTCAGGACGTCCTCCCGCAGCACCAGCCCGCGCAGGAATTCGAGCGAGCCCGATTCCATGGCGGGCCGCTGCGCCCCCGCCCGGGCGAGCGCCCGGTCGAGGTGGTGGCGCAGGGCCAGCGACCGGTCCGGCAGGGCGAGGGCGTGCGCGAGGCAGTCGCGCAGGCGCACGGGCCCGGGCTGGCGCGCGAGGGGATGCCCCGCCCGCATCATCGCGCAGACCGGCTGGCGGCAGGCGAACAGCACCTGGAGATCCGCCGAGGGCGGCGGCTGGAGCACCAGGGCGAGGTCCGCCTCGAACGCGGTGAGCGCCGCCACCGCCTGGGCATGGTCGCGCACCTGCACCGTGAAGGTCACCTGGGGAAACCGCGCCCGGTAGAGCTCCACCTCCTCCGGCAGGACCTGATTGACGAAGGCCTGGCTGCCGGCCAGGGCCACGTGGCCGCGGCGCACCCCGGAGAGGTCGGCGATCTGCGAGCGCACGCGCTCCAGATCCGCGACCTGATCGCGGATGTGCCGCACCAGCAACTCCCCGGCCGCATTGAGGCGCATGCCCTGCGCGATGCGCTCGAAGATCGGGGTGCCGAGTTCGTATTCGAGATCCTGCACGTGCCGCGTCAGCGCCGAGGGCGTGATGTGGAGCACCTCGGCCGCCCGCCGGATCGACCCGCTGCGGGCGATCTCGGCCACGTAGGACAGGGTCCGCAGGTGCTTCATCGCCGGCCGCTCCGATCCGGCGAAGGTGTTGCCGAAATCGCAACGGGTCAATCGAAAACCAGCACTCGTCTGCAACAGGCGTTCTGCCTAGCGTGGTGCGATCGCAGATTGCCGGGATGCCGCCATGATCCGCCGCCGTGACCTCCTCGCCGGCCTCTCGGCCGGATTGGCGCTCAGCCCCCTGCCCCTGCGGGCCCAGGCGCCGACCGTGATCCGGATGGGCTCGCTCAAGCTCATCCACTCCATCGCGCCGCATTTCTACGACCAGTTCACCCCGGCCGGCGTGCGGGTGGAGGTGGTGCCCTTCGAGAGCCCGACCGAGTGCAAGAACGCCGTGGTCACCAAGTCGGTGGATTTCGGCATGTTCGGCATCGCCGCCGCCACGCTCGGCGCCGCGGCGGGCGAGCCCCTGGTGGTGATCGCCACCGCCTGCAACCGCGGCATGGCGATCATCGCCAGGAAGGATGCCGGCATCGCCGGCCTGAAGGACCTCAAGGGCAAGCGGGTCGCGATCTGGCCGGGCTCCACCCAGGAGGTCTTCGCGCTGGAGCGCCTGCGCATGGAGGGCATGAGCGTGAAGGACATCACCCCCGTGCGGGTGTCCTTCAGCGAGATGCACATCGCCCTCGCCCGCGGCGACGTCGACGCCTATGTGGGCGCCGAGCCCGCCCCGGGGGTGAGCCTGTCGAGCGGCATCGGCAGCCTCGTCGAGTATCCCTACGGCACCGAGATGGGCGCCCTCAACATGGTGTTCGGCGCCCACCGCGACACGCTGGCGGAGAAGCCCGACCTCGTGCGCACCATGCTCGACATCCACCGCAAGGGCACCGAGTACGCGGCGCGCAACCGCGACGCCATGGTGGCGATGGCGGTGGCCAAGCTCGGCCAGAAGCGCGAGGCGATCGAGATCTCGGCCCCGAACGTGGAGCTGACCTGGCAGCTCGGCGCCACCGAGGTGAAGCAGGCCAGGGCCTATGCCGACCACATGCTGGCGCTCAAGCAGATCAAGCGCCTGCCGGACTTCGCGAGCTTCATCGACACCCGCTTCGTGGACGCGATGAGGGCCGCATGAGCGCCGCCGGACTGACCCCCGCGGTGGCGGCGCCCGCCTCCTCCGTCCGGCGGCCGGCCCTCCGCCTCGCCCGCCTGCGCGAGCCGGTGCTCGCCCTCGCCTTTCCGCTCGCCCTCGGCGTGATCTGGCACCTCGCCACGGTGGACCGGCCCTACAGCCTGATCCCGCCGCCCGCGGAGGTCTGGACGGAGCTGCGCGACCTCGCGGTCGGCGGCATCAACGACGACGCCTTCAGCGGCACGCTCGTCGCCCACCTCGTCGCCTCGGTGAGCCGGGTGCTCGGCGGCTTCGGCCTCGCGGTGCTCGCCGCCCTGCCGCTCGGCCTGCTGATCGGCCGGGTGCCGCTGGTGCGCCAGCTCCTCGACCCGACCTTCCAGATCCTGCGCCCGGTGCCGGTCACGGCCTGGCTGCCGCTCGCCATGATCCTGTTCGGGCTCGGGCCCCGCTCGGCCTACTTCCTCGTCTTCCTCGGGGCCTTCTACCCGATCCTCGTCAACACGGTGTTCGGGGTGCGCTCCGTCGAGCCGCGGCTGTTCGAGGCGGCCGCCATGCTCGGCTGCCGGGGCTCGGCGCAGTTCGCCCGCGTGGTGCTGCCCGCCGCCCTGCCCTCGATCTTCACGGGCCTGCGGCTCGGCCTCGGCTTCGCCTGGGTGGTCATCGTGGTCGGCGAGATGACCGGCGTGCCGACCGGCCTCGGCGCCCTGATCATGGAGGCGCGCCAGCTCTCCCGCACCGAGATCGTGATCTGCGGCATGGTGGTGATCGGGCTCGCGGGCTTCGTCTCCGACCGCATCGTCACCCTGATCGGCCGCCGCCTCCTCGCCTGGAGCCCCTCCCATGGCTGACCCGACGGTCCCCATCCTCGACATCCGCTCGGTCTCGAAGAGCTTCGCGACGAACGGCCAGCGGATCGATGCCCTGCGGGGCGCCAACCTCACGGTGCGGCGGGGCGAGTTCATCTGCCTGCTCGGCGCTTCGGGCTGCGGCAAGTCCACCCTGCTGCGCATCGTGGCGGGCTTCGAGACCGCCAGCGAGGGCGAGGCGCTGATGTGGGGCAAGCCCATCGCGGGGCCGGATCCGGGCCGCGGCATGGTCTTCCAGGATTACGGCCTGTTTCCCTGGCTCACGGTGCGCGAGAATATCGGCTTCGGGCCGAAATCCCGCGGCCGGCCCGCCGCCGAGGTGCGCGAGACCGCGGCGCGCTACATCGATCTCGTCGGCCTCCAGCGCTTCGCGGACGCCTATCCGCACCAGCTCTCGGGCGGCATGAAGCAGCGCGTCGCCATCGCGCGCGTGCTCGCCAACGACGCCGAGGTGGTGCTGATGGACGAGCCCTTCGGCGCCCTCGACGCCATGACCCGCGAGCGCCTGCAGGACGAACTCCTCGACCTGTGGAGCCGCACCGGCCTCACCGTGCTGTTCGTGACCCACGCCATCGAGGAGGCGGTGTTCCTCGCCGACCGGGTGGTGATGATGTCGCCCGGTCCCGGCCGCATCGAGGCGATCCACGACATCGCCCTGCCCCGCCGCCGGGACGTGTCGAGCCCCGCCTTCAACGACCTGCGCCGCATGCTCGCCGGCCAGCTCCACAGCCACCATTCCCGCAAGGCCGCATGAGCGAGGATCCCCGCCGTCCCGAGCACCGCCTCGCCTACCGGGCGGCGGTCGACCGGCCGCCTTTGCGCCTGCCCGGAGGCAAGCGGGTCGCGATCTGGCCCGTGGTCAATGTCGAGCATTGGCTGATCGACAACCCGATGCCCCGGCAGGTGCTGGTGGCGCCGACCGCCGCCGCGCTCCTGCCCGACCTGCCCAACTGGGCGTGGCACGAATACGGGATGCGGGTCGGGTTCTGGCGCTTCCTCGACGCCTTCGCGCGCCGGGGCATCCGCCCGACCCTCTCGATCAACGGCTCGGTCTGCGAGGCCTATCCGCGGGTCGCGGGTGCGGCGCACGACGCCGGCTGGGAATTCATGGGCCACGGCTTCCATCAGGTGCCGACGCACCGGGTGGAGGACGAGGCGGCGATGATCGCCCGCACGGTCGAGACCATCGCGCGCTTCACCGGGGCGCCGCCCCTGGGCTGGCTCGGGCCCGGCCTCACCGAGACCCTCGACACCCCCGACCATCTGGCGGCCGCCGGCATCCGCTACGTGGGCGACTGGCCGATGGATGACCGGCCCTGCCGGATCGCCACCCGCCACGGCCCCCTCGTGACCCTGCCCTACTCGGTGGAACTCAACGACATCCCGATTCTGGCGATCCAGCACCACCGGGCGGAGGAGTTCGTGGAGCGGGCCCTCGCGCAGGCCGAGCGGCTGGCGGCGGAGGCGGCCGGCGACGGCCCCCTCGCCGGCGCCAAGGTGATGGGCTTCGCCATCCACCCCTACATCACCGGGGTGCCCCACCGCATCGGCGTGGTGGAACGGCTCCTCGACGCGCTCATGGCCCGATCCGACGTGCTGTTCTGGCAGGGCCGGGATATCCTCGACTGGTATCTCGGGACGGGTGACGATGCCTGACGACTGGCGAGGAATGGACCGCGCGACCCTGAGCGCGGCCTACGACAATGCGGGCGCGGTGGCGGGGAGCGCCGAGATCGTGGCCGGCTGGCGCGCGCGCAGCGCGGCCGTCCGGCAGGCGCATCCGCAGGACCTCGACCTCGCCTATGGCGAGGAGGAGCGGCAGCGGATCGACCTCCTCCGCAGCGGCCGCGCCGGTGCGCCGCTCCTCGTCTTCCTGCATGGCGGCTACTGGCAGAGGAACGCCAAGGAGGGCTTCGCCTGCATGGCCGAGGGCCCGCTCGCCCGCGGCCTCGACGTGGCGCTGATCGGCTACACCCTCGCCCCCGCGGCGACGCTGACCCGGATCGCCGCGGAGACCGGCGCGGCGCTCGCCTTCCTGCGTCGGCGCGATGCGGAAGGCGGGACGGCCCGGCGCATCGTGGTCTCGGGCTGGTCGGCGGGCGGGCATCTGGCGGCGCTCGCCCTGTCGCGCGGGCAGGCCGATGCGGCGCTCGCCATCAGCGGCATCTTCGATCTCGCGCCGATCCGCGGCACCGGCCTCAACGACGCCCTGAGCCTGACGGACCGGGAGGTCGACGCCCTCTCGCCGATCCGCCACCTCCCGGGTGAGGCGGGACCGCTGACGGTCGCCTATGGCGGCGAGGAACTGCCCGAGCTGCGCCGGCAATCGACCGCGTATCAGGCGGCGTGGCACGCGGCCGGGCTGCCGGGGACACTGCTGGCCCTGCCCGGGCACGACCATTTCTCGGTGCTCGACGAGCTGATGCGGCCGGACGGGGCGCTCACCGAGGCGGCCGTGGCGCTGGCGCGAGGGCCGTGAGGGGCCGAGCCTCTCGCCCGCGCGGGCGATCGTCCGCCTCTGTCGACGGCTGAACGCGCCTGGACAACCCAACGCTCCTCATGCTGAGGCGCGAGCGCAAGCGAGCCTCGAAAGCACCCCTGTCCGCCGGTCCAAGCTCTTGATGCGTGGGATTCCCGTTCCGGGGTGCTTCGAGGGCGCCGCGCGCCACCTCAGCATGAGGATCCGCAGTGAAGGCCACGGAACAGGATCGGAAATCCGTGAATTATAGACGATAAATCATCATCGTTCCGTGTGAATAGTACAACCCGAGAAGGGTGCCCCCTGAACCGGCGGCATCACGGCCGGCATTGCACCGCCACCACCGCGCCTGCGACCGATGCGGCGATCGCCCCCGTGCTCTTCGGCGCGGCCTCCGCGGAGGCCGCGAGCGCACTCCCCTCCGCGCCGAGCAACCCGCGCAACGCCGCGATCCCGGCGAGCGGATGCGTCATCGGCGGCATCACGCCCGCGACGAGGCGCGGCTGCGCCGGCCATTGCGCCACGAGGCCGACGAGCCGCCCCGCCCGGTCGAGCACCGGGGCCCCGGCCGCACCCGGCTGCAAGGGCGCGAGCACGCCGCCCGCCCCCATCGCGCCCGGCGCCACGCTCGGCCCGCCCTCGCGCCCGGCGCCGAGCACCACGACATCCTCGCCGGCGGCCGGCACGGCCGGCGCCGCCATCAGCGGAACCGGGCGCAGCACCCGGTCGGTTTCGAGGAGCGCGAGGCCCGCCTCCTGGCGCACCACCCGGGCCGGCGCGCCGCCGACGAGGGGCGCCGGGCAGGCGCCGAGCGCCGCGGCGGCGGTGACGAGCCGCTTCGGCCCGACCGCGAGCCCGGTCGCCAGCGGCGCAAGCGGGGCGGCGGAGGCAGCGGGGGCCGGACGCGGCGCCGGCGCGGCCGCCACGGCGGGAGCCTCGATCGGGAAAGGCACGAAGCTGTTCGCCACCGCGATCACGAGACGGTCGAGGTCGCGGGCGGAGGCCTTGTCGTAGGCCAGCGTGAAGCCGCGGATGCCGGCCGAGGCCGCCGCGTAGCGGATGTAGAACTTGCCCTGCGCCGTCTCGCCGGTGACGACCACGAAATCGGGCTTCTTGAGCTTGTAGGTGACCTTGCGCTCGGGCGTCGCCGCGGCAGCCTTCTCGAACAGGGCGTCGAGATCGGTCTCGCCGGGGGCGAAGGCCTTGGTGTCGAGGGTGACGCGCCCGTCCGCGCTCTGCCAGCGGCTGCCGTTCGGGCTGCGGCCGCGCTTGGGCAGCAGGCGCTCCGGCACGCCGAGGGTGATGCCGGTCGCGGCATCGGTCTGGAGCGTGAACTGCACCGCCTGCCGCCCCGCCTGCCCCGCCGCGAGCAGCCGGGCGCGGGCGCGGTCGTCGAGGATGCCGCTCGGATCGAGGCCGTTCTGCCTCTGCCACGCGGCGAGCGACTCGAAGGTGCGCCGGCCGAACGCGCCGCTCGTCACGCTGGTGTAGTCGCCCGCCCAGACCAGGGCGTCCTGCACCGCCTTGCGCTCGGCCTCCGGCCGCGCCTCGAAGGCGGCGCGGGCGGCCTCGAAGGCCGGATCGGCGGGTTTGGCAGCGGGACTGGCGGCCGGAGCGGCCGGAGCGGCCGGGCGCGGCGCCTGGGCGGCGGCGGCGAGCGGCAGCAGCGGGATCGCGGCGAGAGCGAGCAGGAGGCGGCGCGGCATGGGCGGGAACATGGGACGGAAGATCCGGTCGGGCCGCCCGACCTTGGCAGAACCGGATCCCGCCATCCAGTGACGAGGCGGAACGCGGCCGGCGCCCTGTGCGAAACCGCGCACCCTTCGCCTCCCCCGAGCGTTGCAGCCGCGCGCCCAAGTGATAGGGTCCGGCCCCGGGACGGACCGCCGCGCGAGGCAAACCATGTCGACAGCAACCCGGAGGGGGCGCCTCGGCGGTGCCCTCGCTTTGGCGCTGACCCTGATCGGTCCGGCCGCCGCGCAGGCGCCGCAGCCGCTCCGGCCCGCCCCCGCCGCCCTCATGCCCGCGCCGAAGAGCTTCCTGCGGCCGAACCTCGCCAGCGAGGCGGTGCGGCTCGAGGCCGAGATCAAGGCGGAGGCCGCGCCCAACGTGCAGAAGCCCGCCGCGCAGTGGCGGCGCGAGGCCGAAAAGCTGTTCAAGGACGACGACAACGACGGGGCGCTCGCCGCCTATGCGGGCGCGGTCGCGGCGGAGCCGAACGACTGGCGGAACTGGTACGCGCTGGCCGAGACCGCGAACGGCGTCGAGAACGACGATTACGACGAGAACCAGAAGCTGCGCCGCCGCGCCCGCGCCGGCGCCTACATGGCCTATCAGCGCGCCGCGGCGAAGCCGGACGAGGCCAAGGCCCTGGCGCTGCTGGGACAGGTGCTGGCCGAGCAGGAGAGCTGGCGCACCGCCCTCGACGCCTACCGGGCGAGCCTCGCGCTCGCCGACGAGCCTGAGACCCGCAGCACCTACGAGGAGCTGCGCGACAAGCACGGCTTCCGCATCACCGACTACAAGGTCGATTCGGACGCCGCGGCGCCGCGCGTCTGCTTCACCTTCTCGGAGGATCTCTCCGCCAAGACCGACCTCTCGCCCTTCGTCGCCGTGTCGGGGGCGGCCAACGCCGCGGTGACGGCGGAGGGGCAGCAGGTCTGCGTCGACGGGCTGAAGCACGGCGAGCGCTACGCCATGGTGCTGCGCCAGGGCCTGCCCTCGGCGATCCCCGGCGAGAGCCTGCGCAAAGCGGCCGATTACGAGATCTACGTCCGCGACCGCTCGCCCCAGGTGCGCTTCACCGGCCGCAACTACGTCCTGCCCCGCACCGGGCAGGCGGGCGTGCCGCTCGTCTCGGTCAACACGCCGAAGATCGACGTCGAGGTGCTGCGCATCGGCGACCGCGGGCTGCTGCCGGCCCTGCGCTCGGAGGAATTCCTCTCGCAGCTCTCCGGCAGCACCGCCCGCACCATCGCCCGCGAGAAGGGCGTGCGGGTCTGGAAGGGCAGCCTCGACCCCGCCAAGGCCGAGGCGAACCAGGAGGCGGTCACCGCCTTCCCGGTGCTCCAGGCGGTCGGCAAGGTCGAGCCCGGCCTCTACGTGATGATCGCCCAGCCGAGCGGGAGCGCCTCTGCGGCGGAGGAGGAATCCGGCGGCTACGAGGCCCAGGCGACGCAGTGGTTCGTGGTCTCGGATCTCGGGCTCACCGCCTTCAAGGGGCGCGACGGGGTCCACGTCTTCGCCCGCTCGCTCGCCAGCGCGGCGACCGTGTCCGGGGCGGAGATCCGCCTCGTCGCCCGCAACAACGAGGTGCTGGGCACCCGGACGACGGATGCGCAGGGCCACGCCGCCTTCGATCCCGGCCTGTCGCGCGGCGAGGGCGGCATCGCGCCGAGCCTCGTGGTCGCGCGCCTGGGCGACGATTACGGCTTCCTCGACCTCACGCTGAGCGCCTTCGACCTCGCCGACCGCGGCGTGAAGGGCCGGGCGGCCCCCGGAGCCGCGGAGGCCTTCGTGTTCCCCGAGCGCGGGGTCTACCGCTCGGGCGAGACGGTGCAGCTCACGGCCCTCCTGCGCGACGTCAGGGGCGCGGCCATCACCGGCCTGCCCCTCACGCTCGTGGTGAAGCGCCCGGACGGGGTCGAGTACCGCCGCGCGGCGGTGCCGGATGCCGGGCTCGGCGGGCGGGCCTTCTCCCTGCCGATCCTACCGGGAGCGCAGGCCGGCACGTGGCGGGTCGCCGCCTATACCGACCCGAAGGCGGCGCCGGTGGGCGAGGCGAGCTTCCTCGTCGAGGATTACGTCCCCGAGCGCCTGGAGGTGACGCTGGCGCCCAAGGCCTCCGCCCTCGCCCCCGGCCAGCCGGCGTTGATCGACGTCGCGGCGCGCTACCTCTACGGGGCGCCGGGATCGAACCTTCAGGTCGGCGGCAGCGTCGCCGTGCAGGCCGCCGCCGGCAGCGGCATCAAGGGCCTCGACGGATTCTCGATCGGCCTCGACGACGAGAGCGTGGTCCCGACCACCGCCGAGATCGACGAGCGCGCGACCACCGATGCGCAGGGCAAGGCGAGCATCCGGGCGATCGTGCCGACGGTGAGCGCTCCGCGCCCCCTCGAAGCGAGGGTGTCCCTGCAGGTGGGCGAGCCCGGCGGGCGGGCGGTGCAGCGCAGCGTGACGCTGCCGATCCTGCCCCCGGGCCCGGTCGTGGCGATCCGCAAGACCTTCGGCGACCTGCGCGAGGGAGCGACCGCGACCTTCGAGGTCGTGGCCGCCCAGCCGGACGGCACGCGGCTCGCGCAGGCGGGCGCGGCCTGGACGCTCAAGCGGGTCGAGCGGACCTACCAATGGTACCGGGCGGACGGGCGCTGGTCCTACGAGGCGGTGAAGACCTCCCGCAAGGTGGCGAACGGCACCATCGACCTCACGCCCGGCGCCCCGGCCCGGATCGCGGTGCCGGTGGATCTCGGCAGCTACCGGCTGGAGGTGCAGGCCGCCAACGCGCAGGGCGCGAGCGTGGGCTTCACGGTCGGCTGGGGCGGCACCGAGAGCGCCGACGCGCCCGACCTCCTCGACCTCACCCTCGACAGGGCGGCCTACGCCTCCGGCGAGACCCTGAGGGCGCGGCTCAAGCCCCGCTTCTCCGGCACCGCCACGGTGGCGGTGGTGAGCGACAGGCTGCACGAGATCCGCACCCTCGACGTCCCGGCGGCCGGCGCCACGGTCGAGATCCCGGTGAGGCCCGAATGGGGCGCGGGCGCCTATCTGGTCGCCACCGCCTACCGGCCCCTCGATCAGGCGGCCAAGCGCCTGCCGGGCCGGGCGCTCGGCCTGTCGTGGTTCTCCGTCGACCGGGCGGAGCGCAGCCTCGACGTCGCCGTCGAGGCCCCCGCCAAGCTGCGCCCGCGCGGGGAGCTGCGCCTGCCGATCCGGCTCGCGGGCCTCAAGGCCGGCGAGGAGGCGCGCGTGACGGTGGCGGCGGTGGATGTCGGCATCCTCAACCTCACCCGCTACGCCACGCCCGATCCGTTCGGCTTCTTCTTCGGCCAGAAGGCGCTCTCCACCGAGATCCGCGACCTCTACGGCTACCTGATCGACGGCATGCAGGGCACGCTCGGCGCCATCCGCTCGGGCGGCGATGCCGGCGCCCCGGACCTCGACGGCGCGCCCCCGACCCAGGAGCCGCTGGCGCGCTATTCCGGCGTGGTGACGGTGGGGCCGGACGGGCGGGCCGAGGTGAGTTTCCCGCTGCCGGCCTTCAACGGCACGGCGCGCGTGATGGTGGCGGCCTGGACCGCCGGGCGGGTGGGCTCGGCCTCGGCCGACGTGCTGATCCGCGACGCGGTGGTGCTCAGCGGCACCCTGCCGCGCTTCCTCAATGTCGGCGACCGCTCGCGCCTGCACGTCGCCCTCGACAACGTGGAGGGACCGGCGGGCGACTACGCGGTCGATCTCGACCTCGCCGGCCCGGTGGTCGTCCCGGCCGAGGCGCTCACCCGGACGATCCGGCTGGAGCCGGGCCAGAAGGGCGCCCTGGAGATCCCCGTGACCGCGGCCGGGCCCGGCCTCGCGCGGCTCGACCTGCGGCTCACCGGCCCCGGCCTCGACGCGCCCGCCGGCCAGAGCTTCGCGCTGCGCGTCCAGCCCGGCACGGGCGCGCTCCTGAACCGCTCGGTGCGCGCCCTCGATCCGGGTGCCAGCGTGACCCTGTCGAGCGACCTCTTCGCCGAGTTGCTGCCCGGCACGGGCACCCTGTCGCTCTCGGCCTCGCCGCTCGCCGGCCTCGACGTGCCGGCCCTGCTCCAGGCCCTCGACCGCTACCCCTATGGCTGCACCGAGCAGACGGTGAGCCGGGCGATGCCGCTGCTCGCGGTGAACCGGCTCGCCGCCCTCGACCGGCTCGCCCTCGACGACAAGGCGGACGAGCGAGTGCGCGGCGCCATCGAGCGGGTGCTCGCGCGCCAGGATTCGAGCGGCAATTTCGGCCTGTGGTCGGCGAGCGGGGCGGAGGACATCTGGCTCGACGCCTACGTCACCGACTTCCTCACCCGGGCGCGGGAGCGGGGTTTCGCCGTGCCGCAGACCGCCTTCACCCTCGCCCTCGACCGGCTGCGCAACGCGGTCGCCAATTCCAACGAGGTGAGCGGCGGAGGCATGGACCTCGCCTACGCGGCCTACGTGCTCGCGCGCAATGGCCGGCCGGTGATGGGGGATCTGCGCTACCTCGCCGACACGAAGCTGTCGGACTTCGCCACCCCCCTCGCCCGCGGGCAGATCGCGGCGGCCCTGGCGCTCCTCGGCGACCGCGGCCGGGCGCAGAAGGCCTTCGACGCCGCGGTGGCCGCCCTGCGGACCGAGCGGGACAAGGCCGAGTACCGGTCCGATTACGGCTCGCGCCTGCGCGACGGGGCCGGACTGATCGCGCTCGCGGCCGAGACCGGCCTGTCGCGCGACAGCCTCGCCCCCCTCGGCGCCATCGTGGGCGAGGAACGCGGCGCGGGCCGCGTCACCAGCACCCAGGAGAATGCCTGGATGGTGCTGGCGGCGGAGGGGCTGACCAAGGAGGCCGAGAGCATGGCCTTCGCGGTGAACGGCGAGGCGCAGAGCGGCCCGCTCTACCGGACGCTGAAGGCCGCGCAGCTCGACGCGCAGCCGGTGACGATCACCAATCGCGGCACCCGGGCGGCCCAGCTCGTGCTCGGCGTCGCGGGGAGCCCGATCGCGCCGGAGCCGCCGGAGGCCAAGGGCTACAATGTGGAGCGCAGCTACCACCGCCTCGACGGCTCGCCCGTCGATCTCGCGCAGGCGCGCCAGAACGACCGTCTCGTCGTGGTGCTGAAGGTGACGGAGGACAAGGCCCGGGCCGCGCGCCTGCTCCTCGTCGACCGCCTGCCCGCGGGCCTGGAGATCGACAACCCGAAGCTCCTCGACGCGGATGCGGTCTCGGCCCTGTCCTGGGTGAAGTCGGACGTCGCGCCGACCCATACGGAGTTCCGCGACGACCGCTTCGTCGCGGCCTACGACCGCGACCCGTCGCAGGCAGCCTTCTTCACCGTGGCCTACACGGTGCGGGCGGTGACGCCGGGCCGCTACGTCCATCCGGCCGCGACCATCGAGGACATGTACCGGCCGGAGCGCTACGGCCGCACCGCCTTCGGGACGATGGAGGTGGGGGCGGCGCGGTGAGCGGCGGTCAGGGCTGGCCCTCGCGCAGCAGCGCCAGGAAGGCCCGCAGAGGCGCGGGAGGCTGCCGCCGGCTCGGGTGATAGAGGAGGAAACCCGGGAAGGGCGGGCACCAAGGCTCCAGCACGCGGGCGAGCCGGCCGTCCGCGAGGGCGGGCGCTGCGTAGCCCTCGAACACGAGGGCGAGCCCGAGACCGTCCAGCGCTGCCTGAAGCAGCACTTCCTGCTCGTTCAGGATCAGCGGACCGTCGACGTCGATCGCCTCGGCATGCCCGTCGCGCTCGAACTCCCAGCGCATCACGGCCCCACCCGGAAAGCGCTGCCGCAGGCAGGCATGTCGGCTCAGATCCTGCGGCAGCTCGGGAACGCCGCGCGCCGCCAGATAGGCGGGCGCTGCGACCACGGCGAAGCGCTGCGGCCCGCCGAGCGGCACGGCGATCATGTCCCGTGGGACCCGCTCGCCGAAGCGCACCCCGGCATCGAATCCCTGCCCGACGATGTCGGCGAGCGCGTCGTCGCAGACGATCTCCATCCGCACCCCCGGATGCAGGGCGAGGAACCGCGCGACCACGGGCGCCAGGACGAGGCGGCAGGCCGAGCGCGGCGCGTTGAGGCGCAGCGTGCCGGCGAGGCGGCCTTCGGACAGCGCGACCTCCGTCATCGCCCGGGCGATCTCGTCGAAGGCCGGGACAACCCGGTCGAGCAGCGCCGTCCCGGCCTCGGTCGGTGCCACGCTGCGGGTGGTCCGGTTGAGAAGCCGCACGCCCATCCGGGCTTCGAGGTCCCGCACGACGTGGCTGAGGGCCGAGGGCGAAACGCCGAGTTCCGCCGCGGCCCGGCGGAAGCTCCGATGCCGCGCCACGCCGGCGAAGGCCATGAGATCGGGAAGGTCGCTGCGCAGCATTGATGAGCGGGGTTCAGGAGGTCATGCGGGACGGCGCAGCTTATCGCCCGGCGTCTCCGATGCCAGATCCGGTGCGTCGCACGAAGGAGACATTCCATGCTCAGGCGCCCTCTCGGCCGTTCCGGCCTCAGCGTCTCGGTTCCCGGACTCGGCTGCATGGGAATGTCCGAGTTCTACGGACCGGCCGACGACGCCCAGTCGCGGGCGGCCCTCGAAGCCGCTCTCGCCCTCGGCTACGACTTCCTCGACACGGCCGACACCTACGGGCTCGGCCACAACGAGACGCTGATCGGCTCGGTCCTCCGCGAGCACCGCGAGCACCGCGAGCGGATCGTGGTGGCCACGAAGTTCGGCATCGTGCGCGAACCGGGCGCCTATTCCCGCCGCATCGACAACTCGCCCGCCTACATCGCGCAAGCCTGCGAAGCCTCGCTCCGGCGGCTCGGAGTCGAGACGATCGATCTCTATTACTGTCACCGCCGCGACCCGGCCCTGCCGATCGCGGAGGTCGTCGGCGCCATGGCCCGGCTCGTGGAGGCCGGAAAAGTCCGCGCCCTCGGCCTGTCGGAAGTGGCCCCGGCGACGCTGCGGGCGGCCCACGCGATCCATCCGATCGCGGCCGTGCAGAGCGAGTACTCGCTGTGGAGCCGCGAGCCGGAGCAGGGCCTGCTCGCCGCCTGCCGCGACCTCGGCGTCGCCTTCGTCGCCTACTCGCCCCTCGGGCGCGGCTTCCTGACCGGCCATGTCGATGTCGCGGCTCTGGCGCCGGACGATTTCCGGCGCAGCAATCCCCGCTTTCACGGCGAGGCGCTCGCCCGCAACCGTCGCCTCGCGGAGGCGCTCGGCGCCTTCGCGCGGGAACGCGATGCCAGCGCGGCCCAGGTCGCGCTGGCGTGGCTCGTGGCCCGGGAGCCGCACGTGATCCCGATCCCGGGGGCGCGGCGCCCCGACCGGCTGGCCGAGAACGCCGCGGCCGTCGATCTCCCGCTCTCCGCCGACGAGATCCGGGACCTCGACGCGCTGTTCGCGCCCGACGCCGTCACCGGCGCGCGCTACCCGGAGGCCGGCATGGTGGGGATCGAACCCGCCTGAGCGCTGTCGCGTCCGGCCCTGAAATGCGCCATGGTTCCCCTTCTCTTCGGAAGAGAACCGGGATGGCGTCGGGCATCGTGGAAGGGACCAAGCTGCGGCGCGTCGTCGGCCTCATGCTCCTCGCGGTCGCGGCCCTCGTCGGCGGCCTCGGCGGCAGCCTGGGGTGGCTCGCCGCCCGCAGCGGCGACCTCGACCTGACCGCCGCCGAGGCCCGCTCGACCATCGTCCTCGACCGCAGCGGCACCCTGCTGCGGCCCTTCGCGACGCCGGATGGCCGCTGGCGGCTGCCGCTCGCGCCGGGCGCCGTCGATCCGCGCTACCTCGCCCTGCTGATGGCCTACGAGGACCACCGCTTCGCGAGCCATCCCGGCATCGACCCCGCGGCGATGGCGCGGGCCGCCGGCCAGTGGCTGCGGGCGGGCCGGATCGTCTCGGGCGGCTCGACCCTCTCGATGCAGGTGGCCCGGCTCGTCGAGCCGCGGGCGGAGCGCTCGCTCGCCGCCAAGCTGCGCCAGATGCTGCGCGCCGTCGCGCTGGAGCGGCGCCTCGGCAAGGAGGGCGTGCTGCGGCTCTACCTCGCCCTCGCTCCCTATGGCGGGCCGGTCGAGGGGGTGCGGGCGGCGAGCCTCGCCTATTTCGGCCACGAGCCGGGGCGGCTCTCCCTGGCCGAGGCCGCGCTCCTGGTCGCCCTGCCGCAATCCCCCGAGGCGCGCCGGCCCGACCGCTTCCCGGAGACGGCCAAGCGGGCCCGCGACCGCGTGCTGGCCCTCGCGGCGGCCCGCGGGGCGATCCGGCGCGACGAGGCGGAGGCGGCCCGGGCCGAGCCGGTGCCGCGCCAGCGCCGCCCCTTCCCGATGCTGGCGGCCCACGCGGCCGAGAGCGCCGTGGCGCAGGGTCCCGGGCGCCCCGTGCACCGCCTGACCCTCGACGCCCGGTTGCAGGCGAGCCTGGAGGCCCTCGTCGCCGAGCGCATCGCCGCCCTGGGTGCCGGCCTCTCGGCGGCGATCCTGGTGATCGACAATGCGACGGGCGAGGTGCGGGCCCATGTGGGCAGCGCCGGCTATCTCGATGCCGCGCGCGCGGGCGCCATCGACATGGCGGGTGCCCTGCGCTCGCCGGGCTCGGCCCTCAAGCCCTTCGTCTACGCCCTCGCCTTCGAGAGCGGGCTCGCCCATCCGGAGACGCTGATCGAGGACCGGCCCTCGCGCTTCGGCGCCTCCTACGCCCCCGAGAATTTCGACCTCACCTTCCAGGGCACGGTCACGGCGCGGCGCGCCCTGCAGATGTCCCTCAACGTGCCGGCGGTGGAATTGCTGGAGCTGGTCGGCCCGGCCCGCTTCATCGCGCGGCTGCGCGCGGGCGGCGCCGCGATCGCGCTGCCCCGCGACGCGGCGCCCGGCCTGCCGGTGGCGCTCGGCGGCCTCGGCATCACCCTCACCGACCTCGCGCGGCTCTATGCGGGGCTCGCCCGCGGCGGCTTGGTGCCGGATCTCGTGCGCCGCCTCGACACCGCGCCGCCGCCCCCGCGCGACCTGCCCCGCATCGCCGAGCGGGTGGCCGCGTGGTACGTGGCGGACACGTTGCGCGGCACGCCGCCGCCCGAGAACGCCCTGCCGAACCGCATCGCCTACAAGACCGGCACCTCCTACGGCTACCGCGACGCCTGGGCGGCGGGGTTCGACCGGCGGATCACGGTCGCGGTCTGGGTCGGGCGGCCGGACGGGGCGAGCGTGCCGGGCCTCGTCGGCCGGCTCGCCGCGGCGCCGATCCTGTTCGATGCCTTCGCGCGCTACGGCGGCGAGCCCGAGCCGGTGGCGCCCGCCCGCGACGCGCTGGTCGCCGCCACGGCCGGCCTGCCGCCGCCCCTGCGGCACATCCGGCGCGACGCCCCGAAGGTGGTCGGCGAGGCACCGGGGGCGCCGGTGCGGATCGCCTATCCGCCGGACGGCGCCCGGGTCGATCTGGGCTTCGCGGAGGGCGCCCCGGCCGGTCTCGCGCTCAAGGCGCTCGGCGGCACGCTGCCGCTGACCTGGATGGTCAACAGCCTGCCCCTGCCGGAGGTCTCGCGGCGGCAGGCGGAATGGCAGCCGGACGGGGCCGGCTTCGTGCGGATCTCGGTGATGGACGCCACCGGCGCCAGCGACAGCGTGGTGGTGCGGCTGGAGTGATCTATTGGAGATCCCGCCGGTAGGTCTCGCCGGCCTGGGCCTTCAGGTCCGCCCCCGCCTCGCGGCCGATGGCGGCGGCCTCCGCGGCCGGGCCGCTGCGGCGCGTCGCCCAATGGGCGCTGCCGTCCGGCTGGAACAGGAGCCCGTCGAGGGTGAGCCGGTCGCCGTCGATCAGGGCGAGCGCCGCGATCGGCGTGCGGCAGGAGCCGTCGAGTTCCGCGAGCAGCCCCCGCTCGGCGGCGAGCGCCGTGGTGGTGCGCGGGCAGGCCACCGCCTGGAGCAGGGCGATGACGTCCCGGTCCGCCGCCCGGCACTCGATGCCGAGCGCGCCCTGCGCCACCGCCGGCAGCATCTCCTCCACCGGGATCACGGCCTTGGCGAGATGCGCGAGCCCGAGCCGCTCCAGCCCCGCGATGGCGAGCAGCGTCGCGTCGCAGGCCCCCTCCTCCAGCTTGCGGATGCGGGTGTTGGCATTGCCGCGCAGGGGCACGATCCGCAGGTCCGGCCGGCGCATCAGCACCTGGGCGCCGCGCCGCAGGGAGGAGGTGCCGACGCGGCTGCCGGGAGGCAGCGCGTCGAGGCTGTCGGCCTTGAGCGACAGGAAGGCGTCGCGCGGGTCGTCCCGCTCCAGGATGGCGGCGATGACGAGCCCGTCCGGCAGCCAGGTCTCCACGTCCTTCATCGAGTGGACGGCGATGTCGATCTGATCGGCGAACAGCGCCTGCTCGAGTTCCTTGGTGAACAGCCCCTTGCCGCCGATCGCCGAGAGCGGCCGGTCGAGCACCCGGTCCGCCACCGTGTTGATGACGACGAGTTCCATCGCCCCGGGCTCGGCGAGGTGGGGATGGGCGGCCGCGATGCGATCGCGGACCATGCCGGTCTGGGCGAGCGCCATCGGGCTGCCGCGGGTGCCGATGCGCAGGGGGCGGTGGACCATGGCCGTGCCGTCAGAGAACCTTCACGAACTCTCGCGAGTAGCGGCAAGCCCCGGCGCTGTCACCTGCGGCTCATTCCTCCCTCGCCTGCGGGATCTGCTCGTCCGCCACCGGCTCGCCCTGGGGCGTGCCGGCCGGATGGGCGGGCTCGCCCCGCGGCCCCGGCGGCGTGCCCGCGGGACGGCGGCTGGTGGCGAGGCTGTCGTTGGCGAGCCCCTCGCGGCGGGGCTCGCCCTGCGCATGCGCGGTCCGGTCCGTGGTCATGGGCACCTCCGGACGGACCAACGCCCGCGGGGCGCCGGGTGTTCAGAAGCCCGCGGTGGTGACGGCGGTATGCTCGACCGCGGGCGGCGCCGCGAAATGGTTGGAGACGAGGGCGCGCCAGGCCTGGAAGTCGGGCGAGCCGCGGAAATCCACCGTGTGGTTCTCCAGGGTCTCCCACTCGACCATCAGCCGGTAGCGGGTCGGATTCTCGATGGAGCGGTGCAGCTTCATGCTGCGGCAGCCCTTGGCGCGCCGGAACAGGGCGGTCGCCTCGGCGACGCCGTCCTCGAACGCGGCCTCGTGGCCGGGCTTCACCTCGATCTGCGCGATTTCCAGAACCATGCTGTTCCTCCCGTGACCATCTCCGCATGCGCGATCCCCGCGCGCAAGTCCACGCGGCGCGGGTGCCCCATCCACGCGAAGCGGATGCGAAGAGCAGTGGATGACGCGATCGCCCGGTTGCATCGGGCCGGCCCGGCGCGCACAAACCGTGAATACCGCCAGAAACCGCGCGCAAGCGGAACCGTTGCTCCGATCAGCCGATCCGAAGGTTCGCCGATGACGACGCTGAAGGAATTCGAGGACGCCCTGCGCGAGCAAGGCATGCTGATGGCGCTGGCCATCCTGGAGAAGCTGCGCGAGCGCGACCGGGCGACCCGGACCGTGAAGCCGGGCCGGCGCATCGTGGGCAAGAAGATGACCCCGGAACTCGCCCGGACCATCCTGGAGCTGCACGGCTCCACCGACATGACCCAGCAGGAGATCGCCTTCAAGCTCGGGGTCAACCAGGGCCGCGTGAACGAGGTGATCAAGCGGGGCAAGTGGCTCTCGGGCGATCAGGCCGCTCCCGAGGCCGTCGCCCGCGACAAGGGCAAGGCGCGCATCCGCGGAACCGACACGAAGCGCCCGCGCAAGCCGAAGGAGAAGGCGGCGGGGGCGGCCCGCAAGCCGAAGCCGGATGCGCAGCTCGCCTTCGGGGATCTGTGATCGCCTCCATGATCCCGGATCAGCACGGCATGGCGGCGGCTGAAGCGTCTGCGCGAGGGGTCGCGTTCACCATATCGTAAAATGCCATTCCCGGAGACCGACAGAGGGTTGGTCCCATGGCTGCGGGCCGTATGCCGGGAGAGCACGACGAGCAGTTCGTCCGCGACTTGGTGGATGGCGGCCGTCATGCCTCGGCGGCGAGGTCGTGCGTGATGGCCTCGGGCTGGCGCGCGGCGGTCGGGCCGAACCTCGGCGGCACGTGGCTAGGATTCTCCGGCGCCCTCTCGCACGTCGATCCGGCTTCGCAGCGTCCCGGTCGCCCGATATCCGATCTTCTCCGTCCCGATACCCGGCGGCGTCGACGGGACGAGAGTGCTCCACGGCTGTCGCGAGATCGGATCAGGACGCCGTCGAGGACGGGCAGCCCTGTCGAGGCGTCCGAGGGAGCCCGCCGAATGAAAACGCCCCGGCTCTCGCCGGGGCGCCCACACTCTGGAATCAGGTGCCGCTTACGCGGCCTGCTGCTGCACCGTGCCCTCGATCGATCGCGGGGCGGCACCCGATGCGATCTGGATCTGGCGCGGCTTCTTGGCCTCCGGGATCTCGCGGACGAGATCGACATGGAGCAGGCCGTTCTCCAGCGCCGCGCCCGTCACCTGGACGTGGTCGGCGAGCTGGAAGCGCCGCTCGAAGCTGCGCGCCGCGATGCCCTGATGCAGGAACTCGCTGGTGCGGGGCTCCGCCGCCTTGCGCTCGCCCTTGATCGTCAGCGCGTTCTCACGGACCTCGATCGACAGATCCTGGTCGGTGAAGCCGGCGACAGCCACCGAGATCCGGTAGGCGTTCTCGCCGGTGCGTTCGATATTGTAGGGCGGGTAGGTCGGGGCTGCATCCGTGCTCACGAACTGGTCGAGAGCCGAGAACAGCCGGTCGAAGCCGACAGTCGAGCGATAGAGAGGAGCAAGGTCGAACTGACGCATGACATATTCTCCGTGCGAAGCAATATGTGGTCTCGGGTTCGCCGGATGGCCGAACCCTGGTCTTGTCTGCACCGCCTGATGGCCGGCACCTCCCTGATATTGGGGGAGCCTCGGCCCGGTTCAAGACCCGAAATCGCGGGACGAGGCCTGCCGCACGCTTGATTTCGCACCGCGGACGGGGTGCTCTCGCAGCGCTGCCGTCCGCCTGCCCGAGGGGTGTTCCCGTGACCGTCCCGCTCATCGCGACCCCGGACAACCCGATCCCGCCCGGGGCCGAGATGCGTGCCGTGCGCACCCGGGACGGCCTGACCCTGCGCGCCGCGACCTGGGCCGCCACCACCCGCACCACCAAGGGGACGGTCTGCCTCATCCAGGGCCGGGCGGAGTTCATCGAGAAGTACTTCGAGACCATCAGCGACCTGCGGGCCCGCGGCTTCGCCGTGGCCGCCTTCGACTGGCGCGGCCAGGGCGGATCCGACCGCACCGTGACGGATGCCCACAAGGGCCATGTCGGGGATTTCGCCGAGTACCGGCTCGACCTCGACGCCATCGCGGCGCAGGTGCTGGAGGCGATGCCGCAGCCGGTCTTCGGGCTCGCCCACTCGATGGGCGGGGCGGTCTGCCTCGCCGCGGCCCACGAGGATGCGCTCCCCTTCTCGCGCCTGGTCACGGTGGCGCCGATGCTCGGCATCGTGATGGTGCGCCATCCCCGGGCGGCGATGCGGGCCGCCGCCCTCCTCAACGCCCTCGGCCTCGGCCGCAGCTACGTGCCCGGCGGCAGCCCGGTCTCCATCGCGACGAAGCCGTTCCCGGGCAACCGCCTGACCACCGATCCGGCGCGCTACGCCCGCAACGCCGCGGCGGCGCGCGCGGTGGGAGCCGGAGCGGTGGGCGATCCCACCGTGGCATGGCTCGCCGCCGCCTTCCGGACCATGCGCCGCCTCACGGATCCGCGTTTTCCCCTCGGCATCCGGCTGCCGGTGCTCGTCCTCGCGGCCGGGGACGATCCGGTCTGCAGCACGCCGGCGATCCAGCGTTTCGCCGCCCGCCTCAAGGCCGGGCACTCGATCACCCTGCGCGGCGCCCGCCACGAGATCCTGATGGAGCAGGACGCGATCCGCGAGCAGTTCTGGGCGGCCTTCGACGCCTTCGTGCCCGGCACGCCCGCACCGAGCGCCCGGGAGGAGGACCTGATCGCGCTGGAGCGGGTGCCGCCGGCGTGACGCGGGGGCGCCCTGCGCCCCCTCGGCTCACCCGTTGAGGAGCTTCAGCGCCGCCTCGTGCAGGCGCTTGTCGCCCGCCGCCACGATGTTGCCGCCGTTCGAGGCCGGGCCGCCGTCCCAGGTGGTGACGACGCCGCCCGCGCCCTCCACGATCGGGATCAGCGCCACGATGTCGTAGGGCTTCAGCCCCGCCTCGATCACGAGGTCGATCTGGCCGGCCGCCAGCATGCAATAGGCGTAGCAATCCGTCCCGAACCGGGTGAGGCGCGTCGCCGCCTCGACCCGGCCGTAGGCCTCGCGGTCCTTCCCCTCGCCGAACAGGCGCGGGTCGGTCGTGGCGGCGATCGCCTCGGACAGGGAGGAGCGGCGGCGCGTGAGCAGCCGGCGGGCGCCGTGCGGGCCGCGGTACTGGGCGGTCTGCCCGTCCCCGGAGAAGCGCTCGCCCAGGAAGGGCTGGTTCATCAGGCCGTAGCAGGGCGTGCCGCCGCGCGAGAGCCCGATGAGGGTGCCCCAGAGCGGCAGGCCGGCGATGAAGCCGCGCGTGCCGTCGATCGGATCGAGCACCCAGACGTATTCCGCATCCGCGCTCTCGGTGCCGAACTCCTCGCCCAGGATGCCGTGGCTCGGGAAGGTGCGGCGGATGAGCTGGCGCATCACCGCCTCGCCGGCCCGGTCGGCCTCCGTCACCGGGTCGAACGGCTTGGAGCCCGTCGCCTTGTCCTCGGTAACGAAGGCGGCACGGAAGAAGGGCAGGATCGCCTGGCCCGACTGGGTGGCGAGTTCGTCCACGAACCGCGCGAAATCGACGACGCTCATCACCTGCTTCTCCCGAGGACGCGCGCTCGGCGGCCCGTCCGGATCGAAAGGACGGCGTGCGCCGGGCGTCAAGCCCTCAGGCGGGAGCGCCGGCCGGGATGGCGCCGGGGCGCGGCATCCCGGCCACGGCCTCGCGGCGCGGCGGGCTCGCGGTGGCCTCCTCGGCCAGGGCGGCCTTCAGGCAGGCCTCGACGCCCTCCCGCAGCGAGACGACGTAATCGTCCGCTCCCAGGGAGGTCCGGGCCTCCGGGTCGGCCAGCACCGCGTCGTCGGCGGGCCAGAGGCCGACGAGGATGCGCGCCTGCGGGAGGCGGCGGCGGACGCGCTGCACGAGGTAGCGCAGATGGGCCGGGGTGCCGCTGATCTCCAGGTAGGAGATGCAGACCATGCGCGCCTCGCCCGCGTCGAGATCGGCGATCCGGCTGCGCGAGACCGCGCCGAAGGGGACGACGCGGGTGCCGATGCCGTTCTTCTCCAGGATCTGCGACAGCATCGTCGAGGCGGCCTCGTCGAGGGGGCCGCGGCCGGCGACGCAGAGCACGGCGCCCTTCTGGCGCCAGGGCGCGGGCAGCGTCTCGGGGTCGGGGGCGTCCGGAACGGCAGGTCCGGCCTCGCAGGGCGGCGCATCGGCGTCGCGCCGGGCGAGGAGGCGTTCCGCGAGACCCGGCTGGCTCGCGGGCTTGGCGTCCTCGCGGTCGGCGAGGTCGGCGACGAGCTGGTCGATGGCGGTGCGGATCCGGTCGAGCTGCTCCTCGCTCAGGACGCCGCGCCGCGCGTCGGAGGCCGCGAGTTGCAGCCCCTTGAGCACCACGTCGTCGTAGTAGGAGGAGAGCGAGCACTCGCTGAGGATCGTCTCGGCGAGTTCCTGCGCCTCGTCGGGATCGTCCGCGAGGAGGCGCTGGTAGAAGTTCTCGACCGGGGTCAGCGCCGGCCGGTCGCCGAACAGCACGTCGAGGAATTCGAGCTGGTCGACGTGGCGGCCGAGCACCACGAGGCAGACGGTGAGCGGCGTCGAGAGCAGGAGCCCGACCGGTCCCCACAGCCACGTCCAGAACAGCGCCGAGACCAGCACCGCGAAGGGCGAGAGCCCGGTGGAATGTCCATAGAGCAGCGGCTCGATCACGTGCCCGACGATCGGTTCGAGCACCAGGAACAGGGCGGCGGTGGCCAGCACCATGTTCCAGCCCGGATCCACCGCCGCGGCGAGCACGAGCGGCAGCAGGGCCGACAGGAAGGCGCCGATATAGGGCACGAAGCGCATCAACGCGGAGAAGATGCCCCACAGGATCGGGCTCGGCACGCCGATGATCCAGAGGCCGAGGCCGATCGCGACCCCGAAGCTCGCGTTGAGCGCGAGCTGCACCAGGAAGAAGCGGCTGAGGCGGCGGGCGGCGTCGTCCATCGCCGCCGTGGTGCGATGGAGGTCGCTCGATCCGGCGAGCCGGATCAGGCGGTCGCGCAGATCCTCCCGCTGGGCGAGGATGAACATCAGCACCACGAAGACGATGCCCGTGGTGGCGAGCGGTCCGAGAACCGGCGTGGCGAGGCGCTCGGCGAGTTCGACCGGCGAGGCGCCGCGCTCGCGCACCTCCACCAGCACCGGCTTGTCGGGATTCTGCACCTGTGGCTCGGGCCGGGGGGCGACCGGGTCCTGCGGCTTGCCCTTCTCCTCGGGCATGCTGCCGGCCTGCTGGAGGTGGCGGCCGATGCTGCGCACGTAGCCCGCGACGGCCCCGACCGGCCCCTCCTTCAGGTTGTCGAGCTTGCGCTCGATGGTGCGCTGGTAGCGCGGCAGGCCGGTGCCGAGATCGGCGAGCTGCATGCCGATGACGCCGGCGAGCAGCGCCGCGATGCCGATGCAGGTGACAACCGCGAGCCCGATCGAGGCGGTGCGCCCCAGGCGCAGGCGGCGCAGCAGGCTGACGAGGGGCCAGAGCACGAAGCTCAGCAGCACCGCGATGGCGATGGGGATCAGGATCTCGCGGCCGAAATAGAGGCCCGCCACGATGACGGCGGCGACGATCAGCGGCAGGGCGAAGCCCCGGCCGGGAGTCTCGGCCGCCGGGATCCGCGCCGGCGCGGCCGGAATGAGGGAGGATTGCCGATCACCGCCGCGTGCCATTCACCCGCACCTCTCCAGCGGACCCGCTGCGAAGCCGGGCCGTTGCGTCCTTGTCAGGAACGGCCGGGGGGTATGGTTGGATCCCGCCGGAAACGGCGCGCCGGCACCGGTCCCGAGGGTTCGGGCCCAATGGAACCGAGCCTTCCGGATGGAAGAATAGCCTGGGATACGGCGCGGATTGTCCGGAGCGCTGGCGAGAGCGGGAACTTCACGCCGATGATCTTCCGAACTCGCCGCGAGGGTCGATCCGGCTCCCGGGACCCGTCCGGAGCCGGATCGTCTCGATCGCGCGGGCAGAAGCCTCACCCGCTCCGCCGGAGCCCCGTGCGGCCCTCCGGCCGGGCGGCCAGGATCATCATCATCTCGCCGACGTTCTCCGGGGTGATCAGGCCGACGAGCCGCCCGAAGGCATCCGTCACGCCGACCGCCGGCAGCCGCCCCTCCTGCATCAGCCGCAGGGCGTCCTCCAGGGGCTGGCGGTCGCGGACGCTCGGGATGTCGCTGCGCATCACCTCCAGCACCGGCGCGTCCGGGCCGCGGTCGCGCAACGCCCGGATCATGTCGTCGCGGGTCAGCACGCCCCGGAGCCGGCCGGCGCCGTCGACCACCGGGAATTCGTGCTGCGTCGTCGCGATCAGGCCCTGCACCGCGTCCTCCACCCGGGCGGCCGGGCCCAGGCTCTCGTAGCGGGTGATCATGGCATCCCCGGCGAGCAGCCCCCGGGAGACCTGCCGCATCTGCACCGCATGGGCCTCCGAGGCGGCGCCGAGATAGACGAAGAGCGCGATGAAGATCAGGAGCGGGTTGCCGCCGACGAGGCCGAGGAGGCCGAGCGCGAAGGCCACCGCCTGCCCGACCCCGGACGCGATCTGCGTGCCCCGCGCGTAGCCGAGCCGGGCGGCCAGGATCGCCCGGAGCACCCGCCCGCCATCCATCGGGAAGGCCGGGATCAGGTTGAAGCCGACGAGGAACAGGTTGACCCAGAGCAGCCGCTCGAAGAGCGAGACCCCCGGATTCTCCACCTCCGCGCTCGGCACCGCTCCCAGCGCCAGGAACAGCAGGGCCGCGATCACGAGGTTCACGGCCGGGCCGGCGAGCGCGATGACGAGTTCCTGGCGCGGATCCTCGGGGATGCGCTCCAGCCGGGCGACGCCGCCGATGGGGAGGAGCGTGATGTCGGGGGTCTGCACCCCGTAGCGCCGGGCCGCCGCGACGTGGCCGAACTCGTGCAGCAGCACGCAGAGGAACAGCAGCACGATGTAGACGGTGCTCTGGAGCGCCGCCCCCTGCCCGCCCCGGGCATAGGCGGCGGCCCCGATCCAGAGCAGGAACAGCAGGAAGGTGACGTGGACCCGGATCACCGTGCCCATCACCGTACCGAGCGGCAGCGACCAACCCATTCCGTCCCCCTCCTCATGCCTGATCCGACGAAGTGGATGACCAGGCGTCGGAGACAATGAGGCAGATCATCGTGACGGTACGAACGCCGCCGGCCGGCGGCCTCAGGCCGTCGGGGTCTCGCGCGCCGGGGCCGGGATCGCGGCGGCCTCGGCCTTGACCCGGCGGCGGTACTGGTTGGCGCCGATCGGGATCGCGCAGAGATACGCGATGCTGATCACCGCCAGCGTCTCGAACGGGAAGCTGATGAACAGCCCGAACCCCGCCACCGTGACGACGAAGATCGGCAGCACGTATTCCCGCGGCACCCGCTTGCCGATGGTCTTGCCCGCGTAGGTCGGCACGGTGGAGATCACCAGGATCGCCAGCACCAGGATGTAGGCGAGCGCGGCCGGAGCCAGCTTCGGCCCGAAGGTGAGGCCGAGGAAATGGAGGTAGAGCGGCAGCAAAGCGGTGAGCGCGCCGGCCGGAGCCGGCATGCCGACGAAATAGTCCTTCTTCCATTCCGGCCGGTCGGGATCGTCCAGCATCACGTTGAAGCGGGCGAGCCGCAACGCCATGGCGATGGCGAAGATCAGCGCCACGATCCAGCCCAGCGACTTCAGGTGGTGGAGCGTGAAGCCGTAGAGGATCAGCGCCGGGGCGCAGCCGAAATTCACGAAATCGGCGAGCGAATCGAGTTCCGCCCCGAAGCGCGAGGTGCCCTTGAGCAGGCGCGCCACGCGCCCGTCGATGCCGTCGAGCACCGCCGCCACCACGATGGCGATCACGGCGGGCTCGAAGCGGCCCTCGAAGGCGAGCCGCACCGCCGTGAGCCCGAGGCAGACCGCCATCAGGGTGATCATGTTGGGAATGATCATCCGCAGGGGGATCGGCTTGAAGCGCCGCGGGCGCGGCTCGTTCGGCTCCGGCGCGAAAGGCGGGAAGAGATGGTCGTCCATGCGGCCTCCGGGATCTCAGGTCCGGCGGAACTGGCGCACCGGGCCGCCGGGGCGCAGATCGGCGAGGACGGTCTCGCCCGCCACCGCCTTCTGGCCGAGGCCGACCAGCACCCGCGAGCCCGCCGGCAGGTAGACGTCCACCCGCGAGCCGAAGCGGATCAGCCCGAACCGGTCGCCGACCACCAGCGCGTCGCCCGGCTTGACCCAGTCGACGATGCGGCGCGCCACCAGGCCGGCGATCTGCACGACGCCGATCCGGACCTTCTCGCCCCCGCTCGTGGTCTCGATGACGAGGCCGTTGCGCTCGTTGTCCTCGCTCGCCTTGTCGAGTTCGGCGTTGAGGAACAGGCCCGGCGTGTAGTGGATCTGGTCGATGCGGCCCGAGACCGGCACGCGGTTCACGTGGCAGTCGAACACGTTCATGAAGACCGAGATGCGCAGCATCGGCTCGGAGGGCAGGTCGAGTTCCGAGGGCGGCACCACGGTGCTGATCAGGTTCACGCGCCCGTCCGCGGGCGAGATCACGAGGCTCTCGCCCACCGGCACCACGCGCTCGGGATCGCGGAAGAAGTAGCAGACCCAGAGGGTGAGCAGGAAGAAGATCCAGCCCAGGGCCTGCACGAAGGCGCCCATGATCACGGTCAGCACGATGCCGATCGCGATGAAGAGGTAGCCCTCCTTGTGGATCGGCACGAGGACGCGGCGGATCGTCTCGAAGAGGTCGGTCATCGGCCTGCAGGCACTCCGGGCGCTATGTCGCCACCGCGGATGGCAGGCGCACGCCCTCCCGTCAATCGCCCGGTGCGCTCCCGATCCCTGCGGCACCTCGTGCGATCTCCGGGCGGCCCCGTCGCGCCGCGGATGGCGGTGCCGCCCGGCGCCGCCTCACTCGCCGCGACCCGCGATCAGGGCCGCCAGGATGCCGGCATGATCGTCGGTCCACGGGCGCCGGTCCGCCTCGACCGGGACGCGTCGCCACGCCGTATCCGGCGCGAGGCTGCCGAGATGGGCCGGGTCGCGCACCAGCGCCACGAGCCCGATCGGGCCGCCGCCGGCCTCCTGCCGGATCGTCCAGGTGCTGAGCCCGAGCGCGGCCCCGGCCCGGGCGAGGACCGGGGCCAGGGCGAGATGCGGATGGGAGATCTGGACCAGCAGGACCCCGGTGCGGTCGAGCTTCGCCAGGGCGAGACGGACGGCCCCCACCGTGAGCCAATGCGCGGGCAGCGCCTCCGATGCGGCCGCATCGACCAGGATCAGCCCGAGGCCGGGGGGCTGCTCGGCGAGGGCGAGGCGCGGCTCGCCCGCCAGCACCGGCAGGGTCGGCCCGCATTCCGCCAGGAAGCGGAAGCGGGCGGGGTCGCGGGCGATGCGGATCACCGCCGGGTCGCCCTCCAGGAAGGTCCAGGCCTCGCCGTCCTGGGCCGCGCAGGCGAGGCTTCCGGCGCCGAGCCCGAGCACCGCAACGCTCCCGAGATGGCCGCCGCGCGCCGCCCGGACCGCCCGGATCGCGCTCCCGAGCGGGCCGTCGGGCGCGGCCGACAGGAGCGGCTCCGGACGGCCGCCGGCCGGGCTGCCATCCCGGTCGCGCAGCCGCATGGCCTCCTGCGCCACGCGGCCGCGGAGGAGCAGGCGGGCGCTGCCATCCGGCGTGGTGGCGATCCGGGGGGTGCCGAAGAAGGAGCGGACCGTCTCCGCGGCCGGCGGCGCACCGATGCCGGCGAGGACCGCGAGGGCCGCGATCCCCGTGACCGCCGTCTGGTGCGGGCTCCCCCAGGCGAGGACCAGGAGACCGAGCAGACCGAGGCCGACGAGCAGGCGCGTCGCGCCGATCCCGGCGACACTGCTCCCGGCGGCGACGAGCCCCGCCAGCAGGGCGCAGACCAGGGCCGCCGCGCCGAACCCGCGCAGGGCGGCCCGGCCGCCCGCGAACAGCCCCGGCCGGCAGGCCAGGGCCGCGCCGAGAAGCAGCGGGTATTCCGCCACGCCCGGCAGCCGGGGCGCGACGAGCCCGCAGGTCACCGCCCCGAGCACGCGTCCGAGGGCGATGCAGACGTAGTAGCTCGGCAGGTGCGCGGTCTCGGGCCGGGCGCGGTAGAGCGCGGTGTGGCAGAGCCCGGCATTGATCGGCAGGAGCCCGAGAGGCAGGGCGAGGCCGGTCCAGAGGCCGGGGCTCAGCGCCAGGGCGAGGATCGCGAGGGCCGTGCCCCAGGCCTGCAGCGGGGCGAGCCAGCGCAGGGCGCGCTCGGCCCCGTCGCGGAACGCGGTGACGAAGGTCAGGAGATAGAGGGCGAGCGGCGCCGACCAGACCGGGGATGCCGCCGCGAGGCCGGCGCTGAGGTCGGCGGTGACCGCGATGAGGAGCCCGGCCGGCACCGCGGCGAGGGCGATCCAGCCGGCGCGGCTGCGCCAGGTGAGGGGCGGAACGGGCTTGGCCGCAGCCGGGATGGGGCGGACCCGCACCGGCGCCGGCGGCGGCGCCGGCCGGGCGAGCCATCCGGCCGCTGCGATCACGCCGGTCAGCGCACCGAATCCGAACGTCCAGACCAGCGCCTGCGCGTGCAGGGACAGGAAGGGCGCGATCAGGACCGGATCGGCGATCAACGCCGCGAAGGAGCCGGCATGCGAGGCGGTGGGGAGGAAGCCCGGATCGCCGGCCCGGGGATGATCCGAGCGGATGAACCACGCCAGCAGGAGTGGACCGTTCGCCGCGAGGGTGAGGAGCGGCAGCCCGATCGCGACCGCGAACAGGCCGAACGCCCACAGGGCCTCGCGATCCGCGGGCGGGCGGCCGAAGCCAGCCGGCAGATGGATCGGCAGGGTGAGGAGGGCAGCCGCCATCAGCGCGAGCTGAGCGGCCAGCGCCCGCCGCGGGCTGAGGCGGCGGTCGAGATCCCGGGCGTAAAGCAGGCCGCCGAGCAGGGCCGCCTGGACGCAGACCAGCGCCACCGACCACACGGCCGGCGCGCCGCCGAGCCGCGGCAGCGCCATCCGGGTGGCGATCGGCGGGAGGGTGAAGAGCAGGAAGGCCGAGAGGAACAGGGCGGTGCGGGTCGCCGCGAGCTGGCCGCCGGCCGCGGCGAGGCCGGCGGCGGGCCGGGCTGCGGGATGCGGGACGGAGGGCACGGCGCGATCTCCCCGAGGGACCGCGGCCAGGATGCCGGCGAAGGATTAAGGAGCCTTGGAGGGGGGGTCCACACCCGATCAGATTGATCCAAGAAGAGCGGCCGAGGGGCCGCAGACATTCCGCTTGACCGTGAATGTGGGTCGCGACAGTCTCGCAGGAGATGCTCAGGAACCAGACCATCAGTGACCGACGTCGACGCCGCTGCATCCAAGCGGCGGTTCCTCGGACTGCGCGTCGATCAACGTCCCTCCGCGTGGTGACGGCCTCACCTTAGGTCTCACCCGCCGGAGCGGCCCGGCCCGCGTTCCTGAACCCCCGCAGCCCTCGGCTCCGGGGGTTTTCTTTTGCCCAGTCTCCAGAAGGACGTCCCCATGAGCATTCGCGTCGGCGTTGTCGGGATCAGCGGTTTTGGTGGCGGCGAGGCGATGCGCCTGATCGCGAGCCACCCTTCTTTCGAACTCATCTACGCCGCAGGCGAGGGCAGCGCCGGCAGCCGCTTGGTGGACCGCTTCCCGGGTGTACCGGCCAAGCTGGCCGAACGGGTGATCGAGAAGTGGGATCCTGCGAGCCTGCCGAAGCTCGACCTGCTGTTCGCGTCGCTGCCCACGGGCACCTCGGCCGAGGCGCTGGCACGCGTGCCCAAGGACGTGAAGATCGTCGATATCGGCGGCGACCACCGCTACGCCGAGGGTTGGGTGTACGGCCTGGCCGACGTCTGGCCAGCCCAGATCGAGGGCCGGAGCCGCGTTGCCAATCCCGGCTGCTTCCCCGCGGCGACGCTGACCGCGTTGGCCCCGCTGCTGGTCAACGAGCTGATCGAGCCGGGCAACATCGTGATCGACGCCAAGACCGGCATCTCCGGCGCCGGCCGGGGCGGCGCCGACAGCAGGTTCGGCTACGCCGAGAGCAACGAGAACTTGGTGCCCTACGGTCTGCTCAAGCACGTCCACATGCCCGAGATGGCCGAGACAATCGAGCGGCTGAGCGGCGGCAGTGCGGCCGGGCTGGTGTTCACACCGCACTTGGTGCCGATGACCCGCGGCGTCCTCGCCACCATCTACTGCCGCGGCCGCGCCACCACGGGCCAGTGCTTGGATGCGGCCCGGCGCTTCTACGCCGGGCGGGCATTCGTCCGCGTGACCGACAAGCCGCCGCAGACCAAATGGGCGACCGGCTCGAACCTCGCATTTGTCAGCTATGCGGCCGATCCGGAGCGCAATTTGGTGATCGCGATGGGCGTGGTCGACAATCTCGGCAAGGGAGCGGCTGGCCAGGCGGTACAGAATGCGAACCTGATCTGCAGCCTCCCCGAGACCGCGGGGCTGGACGGCACACCTCTCTGGCCATGATGAAGGCGGGCCTCCAAGCAGCGATTTAGGCCGCCTCATACGCTTTCCGGATGATCGCTTCGCGATGCGGAAACCGGCCTCGCTCAGGCGCCGCGCGGGCTCGTGATCCGGTTTCCGATTGATCGCTTCGCGATGCGGAAAGCGGCTTCGCTCAAACCTGCGGAGCGAGGCTGCGCCGCGCGGGCTTGTGATCCGGAATCCGGACCTGATCTTTCGGATTCCGGATCACAAGGCCCGCTCAAGGCCGGCAACAGCCCTCACACGGATCAAGGCGAGCCGGTTCGGACCCGCGAGCCCCTGGGCCGACTTATCCGGCGGCCAGCCTCACGACACCGAGGCCGGCTCCGGCGCCTTGGCCGATTCCTTGGCGGACGGGGGCGGCAGTTCGCCCGGTTCGAGGTTCCGGCGCAGGCTCTCGCCCTCGCTCGATTCCGCCCGCTGGAGCGCCTCGCGGGCGGCGTCGGCCTCGCGCTGGCGGCTCCACATCGCCGCGTAGACCCCGCCGCGCGCCAGCAGGGCCGCGTGGTCGCCCCGCTCCACGATCGTGCCCCGGTCGAGGACGATGATCTCGTCGGCCTCCACCACCGTCGAGAGCCGGTGGGCGATGACCAGCGTGGTGCGGCCCCGGCTCACCCGGTCGAGGGCATCCTGGATCTCGCGCTCGGTGAAGGAATCGAGGGCCGAGGTCGCCTCGTCGAGGACGAGGATCGGCGGGGCCTTGAGGATGGTGCGGGCGATGGCCACGCGCTGCTTCTCGCCGCCCGAGAGCTTCAGGCCGCGCTCGCCCACGGGCGTGTCGTAGCCTTCGGGAAGACCGGCGATGAAGCGGTCGATCTGGGCGAGGCGCGCCGCCTCGCGCAGCTCCGCCTCGCTCGCCTCCCAGCGGCCGTAGCGGATGTTGTAGCCGATCGTGTCGTTGAACAGCACCGTGTCCTGCGGGACCATGCCGATGGCGGCCCGCAGGGAATCCTGCTGCACCTGCGCGATGTCCTGGCCGTCGATGAGGATGCGCCCGCCCTGCGGCTCGTAGAAGCGGAACAGGAGCCGCGAGATGGTCGACTTGCCCGCTCCCGAGGGGCCGACCACCGCCACCGTGCGCCCGGCCGGCACCTCGAAGCTCACGCCCTTCAGGATCGGCCGCTGCGGATCGTAGGCGAAGCGCACGTCCTCGAAGCGCACCACCCCGGGCCCGACCGCCAGCGGCGCCGCCCCCGGCCGGTCGGCGATCTCCGGGTTGCGGTGCAGGATGCGGAACATGTCGTCGATGTCGATCAGCGCCTGCTTAATCTCGCGGTAGATCATGCCCATGAAGTTCAAGGGCATCGAGAGCTGCACCAGCATCGTGTTGACCAGCACGAAACCGCCGATCGTGGTCCTCCCCGCCATGATGTCGCGCGCGGAGAGCCACATCACCACCGTCATGCCGATCGTGAAGATCACCGCCTGGCCCGCATTGAGCACGGCGAGCGAGACGTAGGTCTGCGTCGAGGATTTTTCGTACTTCTCCATCGAGACGTCGTAGCGGTCGGTCTCGCGGGCCTCCGCGCCGAAATACTTCACCGTCTCGTAGTTCAGGAGCGAATCGACCGCCTTGGTGTTGGCGTCGGTGTCGGATTCGTTCATCCGCTTGCGGATGGCGATGCGCCATTCCGTGGCCTTGTAGGTGAAGCCCAGGTAAGCCGCGACCATGACCAGCACGACGAGCGAGTAGACGAGGTCGAACTCGTAGGCCAGCACGCCGAGCACCAGCAGGAACTCGACGATGGTCGGCACCAGCGTCAGCACCATCAGGCGCGACAATTCCTCGATGCCGTTGCGCCCGCGCTCCAGCACCCGGGTGAGGCCGCCGGTCTTGCGCTCCAGATGGAAGCGCAGGGACAGGCGGTGCATGTGCGTGAAAGTCTGGAGGGCGAGGCGGCGCACCGCGTGCATCGCCACCTTGGCGAAGAGCCCGTCGCGCACCTGGGTGAGGAGCGCCATCGCCACCCGCGACAGGCCGTAGAGCCCGATCAGCAGCATCGGCGCGGCCCACAGCCCCGTGGTCAGCACGCCCTCCTTGCTCCCGGACGCCGCCACCAGCGCATCCGTCGCCCACTTGAAGGTGAAGGGCGTCACCATGGTGACGCCCTTGGCGACGAGGAGCAGGAAGAAGGCCGCGAAGACGCGGCGTTGCAGGTCCAGGCGGCCGTGCGGCCAGAGATAGGGCCAGAGGCGGCGGTAGGTCTCGACGAGGCCGGGCCGCCCCGAGCCCCCATCCGCCGGAGGAGTGGTTTGCGTCACGATCGGGATCCGGGAGAAGAAGTGTCCCGCATATAGGCCCGATCGCAGGAGGCTGCACCCGCGCGGGCCGCAGGGCCGGCGGGCGCTGGCGTCAGCGGTCGGCCTTCCCGCCCCCGAGGGTCAGTTCGAGGTAGCGGCGGGTGGTCGGCTTGACGAGATCGGCCACGGTCTGGGCCATCGCCAGTTCCTCCTTGAGCGATTGCTGGAAGCCCGAGAGATGGTCCGTCTGCCCGGCCGCCTCCGCGATGGCGATGAGCGAATCGTAGGCGGCCGCCTCGTAATTCTCGAAGGCGCGGTTGGCGAAGGCGTTCTTCAGGATCTCGTCCTGGGCCGGCGTGTGGGCGAGGGCCGCGAGATTGCCCATCAGCCCGAGCACGCCCTCCTTCAGCGCCGAGGGGCTCTCGCCGAGGGCGCCCAGCGCCGCCTCCAGCCGGTCGCGCTGGCCATGCGTCTCGGTGATGTGCCGGCGCAGGGCCGCGTCCATCTCGGGGTAGCGCTCCAGGCGCTCGACCTGCCGCTCCATGATCTGCAGGGCCTGCAATTCGAGGGCGTGGGTGTTCTTGAGGGCGTTCGTGTAGAGCGAGCGCAGATCCTCGGCCATCCGGTTCATCCTTCCAAGGCGCGGGCGAGACAGGGAGCCAACGCGTGGAGCCGGGACCGGTTCGTGCGAAATACCAATACCGAGATCGGGTATGTGCAGGCAGAGGTCAGGCGGCGTCGCCGCGCTCCGCCGCGGCCTGCAGGAGGCCGCGCTCGTGCACGACGAGCTCCCGCCCGCATTTGAGAGCGTGGTGATAGCGCCCGGCCGCCACCTCGTCCTGGATGGAGAGCAGGTAGGGCGCCGCGCTCGGCATCACGCGCAGGATATCGGTCGATTGCCGCACCAGCAGATCCTCGACCTCGGCGGGGTTGTCGGCGAGGTAGATCACCTGGAGCGTCACGCAGAGGTGCTTGGCCGGGGTATCGGCCTCGCTCTCGCGGATGATCTCGCTCTCGCGCAGGAAGCGGCAATGCGTCTCGATCAGGAGATCGGCCGCGCGATCGCCGTTGCGGATCGCGGCGCCGTTGATGATCAGGCGCTCGTGGGGCTTGAGGGTGATGCGAAGCGGCATGCCGACGTCCCTGTCGCGGATCACCCCAGTGTGGTTGCAAATCGTTAACGATGTCGAAAGCGCGCGGGATTCCGCGCGATCGACTTAAGACCGCCGCAAGGAGTCGGGCCGCTCCAATGGTCGCGCTGTCAAAACGACGGCTTGAACGATCGAAAAAGGGATCGGACCCATGGGTATCACGCTCTCGGCCGCGACGCGGCAGAACCTGCTGTCGCTGCAGGACACCGCCAACCTTCTGGCCACCACGCAGTCGCGCCTCGCCACGAACAAGAAGGTCAACTCGGCCCTCGACAACCCGACCAACTTCTTCACGGCCGACAGCCTGTCGTCCCGGTCGGCGGGCCTGACGGGCCTCCTCGACAACGTGTCGAACGGCATCCAGATCATCCAGGCGGCCAATGCCGGCATCACCAAGCTGCAGGGCCTGACCGACCAGCTGAAATCGGTGGCCCAGCAGGCCCTCGCCTCGGCGAACGCCTTCACGGCCAAGGCCAGCGTCGCCTCGACCGCGCTCACCGGCGCCACCACCTCGAACCTGCTCTCGGTCGGCGCGACCACCGCGGTGGCCGACAACGCCATCGGTGCCTCGACGGGCGTGACCCAGCAGACCATCACCGGCGCGGTCGACCTCAGCGACACCACCAACATCGACGCCGCGCTGTTCGCCTCCGGCAACACCGCCACGCTGACCATCGACGACGTCAAGATCACCCTCAACAAGGGCGTCGACGACGTCAGCCAGGACGTCCTGGTCAAATCCATCAACACGCAGCTGAAATCCGGCGGCTCGGCGGTGACGGTGGAGGCGAGCGGGGCCAACATCGTGGCCAAGGGCACGGCCGATGGCGGCGCCTTCACCATCGGCACCGATACCGGCACCACGAACCTGTTCGGCGCCTCCCCGGCCAAGGTCGACGGCGTCTTCGTGCCGACCTCGACCTCGCTCGCCACCGGCCTCGGCTTCCATGTCGGCGACAACTTCACCGTCAACGGCAAGACGGTGTCGATCGCCCGCAACGACACGCTGGTGTCGCTTGCCCAGAAGGTGAGCGTGGCGACCGGCGGCGCGGTCTCGGCGACTTACGACGCCACCAACCGCAAGTTCAACTTCACGGCGGCCGATTCCTCCACCACCATCGCGCTCGGCGACGGCGGCACGGCCACCTCGAAGGTCAGCAACCTCGGCTTCAGCACGCAGTCGTTCGGCGCCGGCCAGGGCTCCACCACGGGGTCGACCTTCACGCCGAGCCAGCTCGACGGAAAGACGATCTCGGTCCAGGTCGGCACCGGCACGGCGGTGTCGCTGACCTTCGGCACGGCGCTCGGCCAGATCGCGACCCTGACCCAGCTCAACGCGGCGCTGGCCCCGGCCAACGCCCAGGCCTCCCTCGACACCGCGACCGGCCAGCTGAAGATCACGACCACCAACGAGGCCGGCGCCGAGAGCCTGACGCTGCTGGCGACGGGCACCAACAACCCGTTCAACTCCGGCACCTCGGCCGCCACCCTCGGCGGCGACGGCCTGACCTCGCGCAACGGGCTCGTCACCACCTACAACAACCTGCTGACGCAGATCGACCAGCTCGCCGCCGATTCGGGCTATAACGGCGTCAACCTGCTCTCCGGGGACACGCTGAAGATCAACTTCAACGAGAAGAGCACCTCCTCGCTCTCGGTCACCGGCTCGAGCGTGACGGCGGCGAATCTCGGCCTGGCGGCGGTGGGCCAGAACGACTTCGTGGAGGCCAACGCCATCAACAAGGTGCTGACGACGATCAACTCGGCGGTGAGCACCCTGAAGAACCAAGCCTCGTCGCTCGGCGCCAACCTCGCGGTGGTGCAGAACCGGCAGGACTTCACCAAGCAGATCATCAACGTGCTCGACACCGGCGCGTCGAACCTGACGAATGCGGATCTCAACGAGGAGGCGGCGAACTCGCAGGCCCTCTCGACCCGCAACTCGCTCGGCATCTCGGCGCTGTCGCTGGCCAACCAAGCCCAGCAGAGCGTGCTCCAGCTCCTGCGCTGATCCGCGTCACACCGGACGACGCACGCGGCCGGGGCCTCGCCCCGGCCGTTCGCGTTTCAGGGAGGATGATCCGGTTTCCGGAAGTGATCGTCCGGAAACCGGATCAGAGCGCGCCCGGCCGCTTCAGCTCCACCTCGACGAAGGCGATCGGGTGGTCGGAGCCGTTCATCACGTCGTGGCGGATACCGGCGGGCCGGCGGTAGGACTGTCCCTGGGCCAGGGTCGTCTCGGTCACCGCCGCGCCGTCATGGACGCGCAGGATGCCGGGCGTCACCATCACGATCACGTAGGGCCAGCCATGCTCGTGCCAGCCGGTGACGGCGCCCGGGGCGAAGTCCCAGCGGGTGATCCGCACCGCCTCGTCGTCCAGCTGAACGGTCGGAACGGCCGGAACGGTGCAGGTGAAGGCCATCGGACGGTATCTCCCAAGCGCATGCGCACAAGCACGATGAGGTCCGCACGCTCACGCGGCGGACCTCATCGTGATGACGAATCCGGTGTCCCGCCGGAGCGGGGGGCGCAGGCTTACGCGGCGCCGGCCGGGGTCGACGCGGGAGCCGGAGCGGCGGCCGGGCGGCGCGGGTTCAGCGGACGGGGCTTGGGCTTGGGAGCGGCGATCAGGCCCTCGCGGATCGCGGTCTTGCGGGCCTGCTTGCGGGCGCGGCGCACCGCCTCCGCCTTCTCGCGGGCCTTGCGCACGGACGGCTTCTCGTACGCCTTGCGCTGCTTCATCTCGCGGAAAATGCCCTCGCGCTGCATCTTCTTCTTGAGCACGCGGAGCGCCTGATCGACGTTGTTGTCCCGAACGAGTACCTGCAAGGGTGTTGTCCTCTAGAATTCAATCATCCCGTGGCCGGCCAGCGGCCGTCCTGCGACGCCCGGCGAACCGGAATGCACCCCGGGCCCGGCCGTTCCGGACCGGGAGGGGCGGACATCGCGATTGCCGCTAAGGCCGGCGCACACGCTGCGCCTGGCTGGGCCCATTACACCAGTTCGGTGCGATTTCCAACTGCTGCCGAGCCGGGGAACCCGGATTTCGCCGCCTTCGGGCCGATCAGGCGTTGGCCTGGATGAAGTTGCGCACCAGCGGATAGGTCTGGTTCTCCCATTTGCGGCCGGAGAACACGCCGTAATGGCCGACCCCGGCCTGCAGGTGGTGGCGCTTGCGGAACGGCCGCAGGCTGCTGCAGAGGTCGTGCGCCGCCATGGTCTGGCCGACCGCGCAGATGTCGTCGCGCTCGCCCTCCACCGTCATCAGCGCCGTCTTGCGGATGGCGCGCATGTCGATCGGCGCCCCGCGATAGGTGAGCGCGTTGCGGGCGAGAGCCGCGTCCTGGAACACGGTCTTCACCGTCTCCAGGTAGAACTCGGCGGTGAGGTCGAGCACCGCGAAATACTCGTCGTAGAAGGTCTCGATCTGGGTCGCCCGGGCGGTCTCGCCGCGCGCGATGTGCCAGAACAGGTCGAGATGGCCGTGCATGTGGCGGGCCGCGTTCATCGACATGAAGGCGAAGAGCTGCATGAAGCCCGGATAGACCCGGCGGCCCGCCCCGGCATGGCGGCGGGGCACGGTGGCGATCAGGTTGCGCTCGAACCACGCGATCGGCCGCTCGGTGGCGAGTTGGTTGACCTTGGTCGGGTTGATGCGGGTGTCCACCGGACCCGCCATCAGGGTCATGCTGGCCGGCTGGGCGGGGTTGCGCTCCTCGGCCATCACCGCCGCGGCGGCGAGCGCCTGGACGCAGGGCTGGCAGACGGCGACGAGATGCGCGCCCTCCCCCATCGTCTCCAGGAAGCGGATCAGGTGGGCGACGTAGTCGTCGAAGCCGAAGCGGCCGGCCGAGACCGGCACGTCCCGGGCATTGTGCCAGTCGGTGATGTAGACGTCGTGATCCGCGAGCAGCGTGCGCACCGTGGAGCGCAGCAGCGTCGCGAAATGGCCCGAGAGCGGCGCCACCACGAGCACGCGGGGCTGCTCGCTGTCGAGGTCCTTGCGGAAGCGCAGCAATGTGCCGAAGGGCGTGCGCAGCACCGGCTCCTCGGTCACCGGCACCTCGCGGTTGCCCACCGTCACGGCATCGATCCCGTAGGAGGGCCGGGCATGGGTGAGGCCCGCCCGCTGCATCATGCGGGCGGTGGCGGCGACCCAGGTGGCCGGCTCCCCGTAGCCCGCCTGGGTCCAGGGGCTGATGCCGTCGTGGAGGAGCTGCCCCCACGACCGGGTGCCGGCCGCGAGGTCGGACTGAAACTCGAAGACGTCGTAGAGCATCAGCCCGAGGACTCCCCCACAGATGCCGGGGCTGGAGCATCCGCCCACGGTCGGACTACGGCAAGGCTTGGCGATCCGCGACGTGCCGTTCGGTCGATGCGGTGCCGGAGCCTTAGCGGCCATTCCCTTCAGGCATGCGACAGACGTGCCAAGCGCGATCGTCCCCGCCCCGTCCGCATGGCGCCGGGCGCGCGCCGCCGCTATTTTGGGCAGCGGATTTCGTGGACCGGCCCCTCGGGACTCGACCTTCGGGGCAGGCTTGACCGGCACGAGTCTTGGATCGGCCGGTGGGGAAGCGGGCCGGTCCGGCTCGCGGGGAGGATGCGCATGGCCGAGGCCACGCTCACGGTATCGAGCCGAAACTACTCGTCGTGGTCCCTGCGCGGCTGGCTCCTGTGCCGCATGGCGGGCCTCGACTTCGCCGTGGAGGTGCTGGGCGCCGGTGACGCGGCGAGCCGGGCCGAGCTCCTGCACCTCTCGCCCTCCTTCCTGGTGCCGCGCCTCACCCACGGCCCGGTGCGCGTCTGGGACGTTCTGGCGATCGCGCAATATCTCAACGAGTGGCGCCCCGAGGCGGGGCTCGTCCCCGCCGACATCGTGGCCCGCGCGTGGTGCCGCTCGATCGCGGGCGAGATGCACGGGGGCTTCATGAACCTGCGCTCGGCGCTGCCGATGAATCTGCGGGCGCGCTACACCGACTTCAAGCTCTGGGGCGGCGCGCAATCGGACATCGCGCGCATCCAGGAGATCTGGGAGGAGGCGCTTGCCGCGAGCGGGGGCCCGTTCCTGTTCGGCGCGACCCCGACCATCGCGGATGCCATGTACGCCCCCGTCTGCACCCGCTTCGTCACCTATGGCGTGCACCTGGCGCCGCGCTGCGGCGCCTATCGCGACCACATCATGGCGTGGCCCCTGATGCAGGAATGGATCGCCGACGCCGACGCCGAGCCCGAGGAGGTCGAGGAACTCGACATGGAGTTCTGAAGGCCGGAGCGGGGTCAGATGTCCTCGAACCACTCCACGGTCCCGTCGGCGAGGCCGTAGCGCGCCGCCACGATGCGCAGCCTGTTCTGGCGGAGCGCGTCCTGAAGCACCGTGCTCTGCGTCTTGAGCCGGCCCGCGACCCGCCGGGCATTGGCGCGCACCGCGGCATCCAGGAGGTCCCCGGACTGGCCGCGGGCCGCGAGCACCGCCGGGATGATCGGCTGCACCATCTCGCCGATCACGCCCGGGAAGGTCGCGTTCTTCTCCACCACGTCGACCGCCGCCGCGACCGCCCCGCAGGCCTCGTGGCCGAGCACCACCACCAGCGGGCAGCCGAGCACCCCGACCCCGTATTCGATGCTGCCGAGGGCGGCGGTGTCCACCGTGTTGCCCGCGTTGCGGACGATGAACAATTCGCCGAGCCCGCGCCCGAACAGCAATTCGGGCGGGACCCGGCTGTCCGAGCAGCCGACGAGGACGCAGAACGGCGCCTGCCCGCGGGCGAGTTCGACGCGGCGCTCGCGGCCCTGCTGAGAGCGGTAGGGGGCCTCGGTGCGGAAACTCTCGTTGCCCTCCCGGAGGAGCTGGAGCGCCTGATCGGTGGTCAGCGTGGTCCTCGGCACCGCCGGGGCCGCCACGGCCGTCGCTGCCGGCAGGACGAGGCCCGCGGCCGCGGCCGCCGCCCCGGCCAGGAAGGCCCGGCGGGCCGGATGGGGCGACGGCCCGCCGCAGCAGGCGCAGGACATCCTCGGCATCGGGCGCTCCTCTCCGTCGGAACGGGCGGGCTTCTCGCGTCCCACCCTCGCCATCAACGCGCGGTGGCGTGGGGCGCTCCGCCGGCGGGCCGCCCTATGGGCGGCCCGCCTGCTGCTGGATCAGCGGGGTGATGCGGCGGACCGTGACCCGGCGGTTCTCGCGGCTCGCCTCCTGAGTGTTCACCTTCAGGTACTGCTCGCCGTAGCCCTGGGTGGTCAGGTTCTCCGGCGGCACCCGGAAGTCGCGGGTGAGCACCGCCGCCACCTCCTGCGCCCGGCGGTCGGAGAGCGAGAGGTTGTCGACGTCGCTGCCCACCGCGTCGGTGTAGCCCTCGATCAGGAACACCTCCTGCGGGTTGCGCTGCACCGCACGGTTGATCGCATCCGCGATCGCCGCGAGGCGCCGGGCCTGATCGGGGGCGACCTGCCAGGAGCCGCTGTCGAAGGTGATCGTGTCGATGTCGACGCTGCGCATGCGGGCGCGCAGGGTCGGGCTGTCGCGCACCTCGTCGAGGGTGTAGCGGCGCTCGACGGGCGCGACGGGCGGTGCGGTCAGCGCCTCGTAGATCAGGCCCTCGTCGGCCCGGTCCGCCTCCACGACGTAGCGCTCGCGCGGGATGCGGATGTCCGGGGGCGGCAGCACGACGACGTCCCGCTCGATCGAGCGGGGGCGGCCCGCGACGGTGTTGTCGATCAGCACGACCTCGCGCCCATCGCGGGCGCGCCGGGTGCGGCGCAGGAGGCGGCCGTCCTCGTCCACCACGGTGACGATCTGATCGCCGCCGGGCCGGTCGATGATGGTGACCACCTCGGAGCCGCGCCGCTCGATGCGGGCGTCGCGGTCGAGTTCGCGGAAGCGCTCCGTCTCGTCGTGGCGGATGTAGTAGCGGTCGCTGTCGCGCACGATCACCCGGCCGGGTTCGCGGATGGTGAGGCGTCCGCCCTCGTTGTACTCGCGGCGGGCGCGGCGCACCTCGTCGTAGCTGCGCACGTCGACGTCGCTGCGCCGGAAGCCGCCGGGCACGAAGTCCGGGTCATCCGGGCGCTCACCGCCCGGGAGACGGTCGCGGCGATCGGAGCCCCGGCGATCCGGGTCGCGGCGCTCGAAACCGTCCCGCCGGTCGAACTCGCGGCCCTCGCGGCCGGGCCCGGGCGGCACGGCAGCGGGACCACCGGCGGGCGGCACGGCCTGGCCGGGTGCCACGCCTTGACCAGGTGCCATGCCTTGGCCCGGCGGAACCGGAGCCGGCTGGCCCGACTGCGGAAGGCCGGGCGCGGGAGGCGGCGCAGGCGTTCCCGGCTGCGGCGCGGGTGCGGCGGGAGCGGGTGACGGAGTCGGCGCGGCCTGACCGGGCTGTGGCGCAGCGCCCGGCGGACGGGCGGGCGCCGCGCCGGGCTGATCGGGCCGGCGCGCCGGCGCCGGCGGTTCGGCGGGGGCTGCCGGTGCGCGGGCGGGCTCGTTCGCAGCGGGCGGCGTCGGGCGGGTCTGGCTCGGCCGCTCGGGGCCGCCCGGCGGGCGGGGCGCCTCGGGCTGGCGCTGGGCCGGCGGCTCGGGCGGGCGCGGCCGCTCCTCGCGAGGCGGCTGGGCCTCGGGGGGGCGCGGCGGGATCGGCCGCTCCGGCTGGCGGGCCGCGGGCGGCTCGGCGCGGGGACGCGCGGGCTCGGCGGGCTCCCGCTCGGGCCGCGGAGCCGGACGCTCGCCACGCTCCGGGCGCTCACCACGGTCCGGACGCTCGCGCGGCTCGGGGCTGCGCTCCCGGGGCTCGGGTGCCCGCTCGCGCGGTTCAGGAGCCCGCTCACGGGGTTCCGGGCGCGGCGCCGGACGCTCCCCGCGCTCGGCGGGCGGGGCGGGACGTTCGCGCGGCTCGGGGCGCTCGGCCGCCGGGCTCCGCTCGGGCCGGCCGGCGGGATGCTCGCCGCGCTCCGCGGGACCACCCCGCTCGGGACCACCCCGCTCCGGCGGACCGCCGGCCTGCGCGGTTCTGACGATCCCCGGCGTCCCCGGCTCGGCCCGGCCCGGCAGGGACTGCAGCAGGAGAGCGGGCAGCATCGTCCCGGTCAGGAGTAGCGCGCGGAGGGCCCGCATCATCTCACCTCAGGTCAATTCACGGTCCAAACGAACCGCCGACCTCCGGCTTGGTTCCCTGCGCGACGTTCCCTGCGCGACCGACAGGCCGGGCCGGCCCGGCCTCAGCCCTTGTCGCGCATCAGCCGGGCGCGGTCGCGCTGCCAGTCCCGCTCCTTGGCGGTCTCGCGCTTGTCGTGGAGCTTCTTGCCCCTGCCGAGCCCCAGCTCGACCTTCGCCCGGCCGCGCTCGTTGAAGTAGATCTTGAGCGGAATGACCGTGTAGCCCTCGCGCTGGGTGGCGCCGAGGAATTTGTTGATCTGGCGCCGGTGCAGCAGCAGGCGGCGCGGCCGCTTCGTCTCGTGGTTGAAGCGGTTCGCTTCGAGATATTCCGGGATGTAGGCGTTGAACAGGAAGAACTCGTTCCCCGAGGGGCCCGCATAGGCCTCCCCGATGGTCGCCTTGCCGCCGCGCAGCGACTTCACCTCCGTGCCGGTGAGGGCGATGCCCGCCTCCACCGTGTCGGTGATCTCGTAGTTGAAGCGCGCCTTGCGGTTATCCGCGACGACGCGGCGGGCGGGATCCGATTTCGGGGCCATTAACGGGCTCTTCTCTCAAGCCTTGTGCGACGGGGTGGACCTGTTCGTCCCCCGCCGAACCGCACGAGGCAATTCGGCGCGAGGAAGCGCGCGTTCAATCACAGACTCGGGGCAGCGACCGGTCGCGCGGCATCGGTCGCCACTGCGGACGATGCCGCGGATGACAGATGGGGAGCGCCGTCCCGTCCCGCCACGCGGATGGGGCCCCGGCCGGCGGGCTCGTCAGTTGACGAGGCCGGCGTGGCGAAGCGCAGCGTCGACGGCGTGGCGCGTCCCCTCCCCCACCGGCACCATCGGCAGGCGCACCTCCTCGGTCATCAGGCCGAGGCGGGCCAGCGCGTACTTGGCGGGCGAGGGATTCGTCTCCACGAACAGGTTGGTGTGCAGCGGCATCAACCGGTCCTGAATCGCCAGGGCTGACCGGAACTCGCCCGCGAGGCAGGCCTCCTGGAAATCCGCGCAGAGGCGCGGCGCCACGTTCGAGCTCACCGAGATGCAGCCGTGGCCGCCATGCGCCATGAATCCGAGCGCCGTCGCATCTTCGCCAGAAAGTTGGATGAAGTCTTCTCCCATCGCTTGGCGCTGAAGGCTGACGCGGGCCACGTTGGCGGTGGCATCCTTCACGCCGGCGATGTTGGGCAACTCATAGAGCCGCTTCATGGTGTCGACGCTCATGTCGATCACCGACCGGCCGGGAATGTTGTAGATCAGGATGGGAATGCCGATCGCGTCGTTCACCGCCTTGAAGTGCTGGTACAGCCCTTCCTGGGTCGGCTTGTTGTAATAGGGCGTGACGATGAGAACCGCGTCCGCCCCGGCCTTCTCCGCATGACGCGCGCGCTCGACCGCCTCCGCGGTGGAGTTCGAGCCGGCACCGGCCACCACCGGCACCTTGCCGCCGGCCTCGTCGATGCAGGCCTCGACCACGCGGTCGTGCTCGGCATGGCTCAGGGTCGGGCTCTCGCCGGTGGTGCCGGTGGGCACGAGGCCGTGGGTCCCGTTCTCGATCTGCCACGCCACGAACGCCCGGAAGGCGGCCTCGTCGAAGGCGCCGTCGCGGAACGGCGTCACGAGGGCGGTGAGCGAGCCTCTCAGGCGCTGCGAAATCGACGTCATGCGGATGGTCCTCGCCCGGTCGGGGCTTCTGCGGCTGTCCCGTATCGCCCGACACATAGGCCGTCGCCCGGCCTCGCGCAAACCGCAAAAGTCACGGTTAATGCCTTCTTAAGGCGGCGCTTCCACGATGGCATGTCCGCTCTCGCTTAGGGGAACGACGACCATGCAGCTCCCGGCCCGACGGCGCCGCCTCGCGGTCCTCACGCTCCTCGCCTCCGGCACCGCGCTCGCGGTTCTCGGCGGCCCGGCCGTGCGGGCCGCGGACCCCGAGGGCGAGGGCGCCGTCTCCGCCCGTCCGGCCGCCGCGGAGAGCGCGGAACTCGCCGGAGCCCTGCGCGCCACCGCAGGTCCCGAGGAGCCCGCCTCCGCCCGCGCGGCCGAGGCGCTTCCGGCCAATTCCCTGCCGGCCAATCCTTTGCCAGCCAAGCCGCTGCCGGCCGCGGCCACGGCCTACGCCTCCGCCGATCCGGAGGCCCCCATCCCCTTTCCGGCCCCCGACGCGACCCTGACGCCGCTGGCGCCGCCCGCCCCGAGCGTGCCGGATCCGGGCCGTCCGACCCCGGCGGTGGACATCGACGCCCCGGCCCTGCGCAGCGCCATCGACGCCTACCGGCGCGGGCAGGTGGACGAGGGCGACCGGCAGCGCGACGCCTTCACCGACCCGGCCGTGCGCACCCTCCTCGACTGGGTGGCGATCCGGGCGGGGGCGGGCGTCGGCTTCGAGCGCGTCGTCGGCTTCATCCGCGACAACCCAGACTGGCCGGTGGGCGGCATGATCCGGCGGCGGGTGGAAGAGGCGCTGCTGAGCCAGCGCAAGGCGCCGAGCGTCGTGCGGGCCTATTTCGCCACGCGCCGCCCGGCGAGCCCGCCCGGCAAGTTCGCCCTCGCTCTCGCCCTCAAGGCGGAAGGGCTCACCGAGGACGCCGCCACGCTCGCGCGCGACCTGTGGCGCGAGGAGAGCTTCGGCCGCACCCTCGAACTCAAGGTCCTCGACGCCTTCCCGGGCGTTCTCACGGAGGTCGATCACCGCGCCCGCATGGAGCGGGCGCTGATGAAGGAGGATTGGGAGGCCGCCGGCCGCGCCGCCACCTACGCGGGCAGGAGCTACGGCACCCTGGTGCGGGCGCGCCGCGCCGTCGAGGCCAAGGCCCCCAACGCCCAGAGCGCCCTCGACGCGGTGCCGCCGAGCCTGCGCGGCGATTCCTCCTACCTGTTCTCGCGCGCCCAGCTCCTGCGCCGGCTCGACAAGCCGACCGAGGCGGCGGCGGCGCTGCTCGCCGCGCCGCGCAACCCGGAGGTGCTGGTCGATCCCGACGAATGGTGGATCGAGCGCCGCATCGTGGCGCGCAAGCTCCTCGACCTCGGCGATGCCAAGACCGCCTACGCGGTGGTGGCCGGGCACAGCGCCAGGACCGTGGAGAAGCGCATCGAGGCGGAGTTCCACGCCGGCTGGATCGCCCTGCGCTTCCTCGGCGATGCGCCGCTTGCCGCCCGACACTTCTCCACCGCCTCGGAGATCGCCGAGACGCCGATCTCGGTGGCACGCGCCGCCTACTGGCAGGGCCGGGCTGCGGAGGCGTTGGGGCAGGCCGCGGAATCCAAGGCCTTCTACGAGCGGGCCGCCTCCCAGCCGATCGCCTATTACGGCCAGCTCGCCCGGGCGAAGCTCGGACAGGACACCCTCGCCCTGCGGGCGCCCGGCACGCTCGAAGGCGCGGCCCGGGCCTCCTTCGAGGCGCGCCCGGCGGTGCGGGCCCTGCGCATCCTCGCGGCGGCCGGCCTGCGGGAGCAGGCGCTGCCCCTCTACATCGACTTCGCGCAGCGGCTGAACGACCCGGCGGAGCTGAACGCGCTCGGCGACATCGCGGTGGCGGACAGCGACCCGCGGGCGCTGGTGGCGCTCGGCAAGATCGCGGTGCAGCGCGGATTGCCCCTGGACCGGCACGCCTACCCGACCAACGGGATCCCCGCCTACGAGGCCTCCTCGGCAGTGCCGCAGGTGGAGAAGGCGATGGTGTTCGCCATCGCCCGCCAGGAGAGCCAGTTCGACCCGCGGGCGCAGTCGAGCGTCGGGGCCCGGGGCCTGATGCAGATGATGCCGGCCACCGCCCAGCGCACCGCCCGCCGGGTGAGCGCCACCTTCGACGCCGCCCGCCTGCTCAGCGATCCGGCCTACAACGCGCGGCTCGGCCAAGCCCATCTCGGCGAGCTGATGGAGGATTGGCGCGGCTCCTACATCCTGGCCTTCGCCTCCTACAATGCGGGCGGCGGGAACGTGAAGAAGTGGATCGACGCCTACGGCGATCCCCGCGACCCGAAGGTCGACCCGGTCGATTGGGTCGAGCGGATTCCCTTCACGGAGACCCGCAACTACGTGCAGCGGGTGACCGAGAACCTGCAGGTCTACCGCAACCGGCTGGAGGGCAAGAGCGCGCTCCTGATCCAGGACGACCTGCGCCGCGGCGCGCGGTGAGGCGCGGATCGATCATCCTGCTTTCCGGGTCCGATCGAGCCCGGAAAGGGCGATGAAATCCGCATCGGCCGCAACGGCGACCCAAGCGGGTCCCCGCACCCGTCGCGCTTGAGCGCACCCTTCCCGGTCTCATACGGTTTCCGGATGATCGCTTCGCGATGCGGAAACCGGCCTCGCTCAGGCGCCGCGCGGGCTCGTGATACGGTTTCCGGATGATCGCTTCGCGATGCGGAAACCGGCCTCGCTCAGGCGCCGCGCGGGCTCGTGATACGGTTTCCGAAAGTGATCGTCCGGAAACCGTATCAGCCCTCGCGCCCCTCCCCCGCCGGGGACAGGCGCGCCCGCTCCGCCCGCGGCAGCACGGCTCCGAGCCCGCAGCCGGCCGCGTAGGGGACGAGGAGCAGGGCGGCGGTCTCGACCCACAGCCCGGCCCGGCCCGGCACGATCTCCAGGGCGGCGATGCCAGCGGCGGTGGCGGAGAGAAGCACCACCGCAAGGGCGGCGAGGCGCGCCACTCTCCCGTCGGGCCAGCGCATCAGCCAGCCGGTCGCCGCCCCGAGCAGGAGCGCGACGAGGCAGGCCGGCCAGAGGGCGGCGGCGAGGATCAGCATCGCCGGGCTCACGAGCGCAGGGCGAAGGCGACGGCGCGGCGCTGGGCATCGCCCGCGACGGCCACGACCCGGTCGGCCGGAACCCCGGCCTTCAGCAGGTAGTCGACGATGGCGGCGGCCCGACGCTGCGGCAGGGTCACGTCGGGCATCTCCGGCTCGGGGGGCGGCGCCTCGGCCTCCTTGCCCTTGGTCTTGCCCTTGGGCGGCTTGGCCGACTTGGCGAGGGCCGGCTTGGGGGCGGGCGGCTTCGGAGCCGGGGCGGAGCCGGGCGGATCCTCGTGGCCCGCGACCTCGATGCGGGCGCCGGGGCAGGTCCGGGCCAGGGCCGCGAGATCGTCGAGCGTCGCGTAGAAATCGGGCTGGAGATCGGTGCTGCCGGGGGTGAACCGGACGGCGCGGGGCTCGATCCGCTCCGCGAAGGCGCTGCGGCAGGTGGTGGCGTCCCCGGTCACCACCTCGTCCTTGGCCCGCACCGCCACCTCGGCGCGCCAGCCCGCGGGCGCCAGACGCTCGGCGCTCGCACGGAGCCGGCGGGCGCTCTCCGCATAGAGGCTCTCGCCGGAGAGCCGCAGCACTTGGTCGGTGACCGTGACCTCGCCGCGGGCGAGCTGCACGAGGGGTAGCGCAGCCGCCTGGAGCGCGGCGAGCAATCCCGGGGGCGCTCCGTCCGCGATCCGGCTGCGGTCGACGATGCGCTCGCCGAAGAGCTGGGGCCGCAGGGTCGCGAGGAGGGCCGTGCGCGTCTGGGCATCCGGCAGGTGCCCGGTGAGCGTCACCGCCTCGGCATCGCGCCGGATCGTCACCCCGTAGGGCCGGATCGGACTCGCCGTCAGCTCGACGCGGCCGGGAGCGAGGCCCTCGGGCAGGCTGCCGGTGGTCAGCGCGTCGGCCTCCTGCACCGCCTGCGCGTCGATGGCCGCGCCGCGGACCGACAGGGCCGCCCCGTCGAGCGCGACCGATCCGTCGCGCACCAGGGCGAGGGCCGCGAAGGCGCGGTCGATCAGGGCGCGGAACTCGACGCCGGGCGGCAGGCCGCGGGCGGTGCGCATCGCGTCCTCCACCGGCGCCCCGCCCGCGAGAGCGCGGGCCGCCGCCAGGGCCGCGGCCCGGTCAGCGTCCGAGACCGTGTAGCCGTCGAGCCGGATACTGCCGTCGGGACGGCGCGTCGCCGACCACGTGAAGGGCTTCACCAGGGCCGGAGCGAGGGCGACCGGGCCGAGATCGAACCCCGCCGGGAGCGCCGCGAGGGTGGCGCGCACCGCCTCGTAATCCTCGACCGTGGCGGCCTCGCCCTCGAGGGTCAGCGTGCGGTCGCGCAGGCCGGCCGTGCCGCCGGGCGCGAGACGGGCCGCCTGCCCCGCCAGGAAGGCGGCGGCCTCCGCGAAGCCCGCCGGCGCGCCGCGGGCGGCGCGGGCCGCGTCGTTCACGGCCACGCCGTCCGGCAGGGCCTGTGCGAGGCGGCCTTCGATCTCGGCCCGCCGCATCTCGGCCGGGCGGTAGCCGCGCAGATCGATGCGCTCGGGCGAGCGGCGCTGGGCGGACCAGACGAAGGGGGATTGCTCGGCCACGGTGCCGAGTCGGTCGACGACGCGGCGGATGCCGGGGATCTCGCGCAGGCGGTCGAGGGCGGCCTCGCGCTCGGGGTCGGTGGGTGCATCGCCGAGGGCGACGAGATCGCGCCCGCGCCGCTCCACCCGCAGCCAGGGCTCCCCGGTCTCGCCGAGGGTGGCGGCGGCAACCGCCTCGGCGGGCGCCGTGAGCGCCCCGTGGAGGCGCGGCTCCGCCAGATGGACCGCGGCGACGCCGAGCGCCGCCAGAGCAGGAAGGCCGGCGAGCCAGCCGATCGCACGAACCGACACGCATGCACCTCAAGACGACGCGCGAGACTGGATGCGCCGATGGAAACCTGCGCCGCGTTTGGGGCCCAAGCAAGGCACGCCCCCGGACGCCAAGTCCCCCAATACGCCAAGTCCCCCAATATCGCGCCCCCAATATCAAGTCCTCGAACGCGAAGAGCCCCGGCGAGACGCCGGGGCTCCGCGATAGGAGGCTGGAATGCGGGCGACTTAGAAGTCGCGCTGCACGCGCATGCGGACCTGGAACGTGTCGGTGGCGTTCACGGTCGGCAGCGTCGCGAGCTGCGCCGCCGTGACCGTCGACAGGTTCACGCCCTGGACCTTGTTCGGGTCGAGCACGCGGCCGTTGTTGAGCGCCTGGCGGACGTAGAGGCCCTCGACACCGATATCGAGATCCTTCACCGGCGACCAGATCAGGCTCGCGCCCGCGACGATCTGGTTGGTGTCACGCGCGGTCGGGCTGAGCGCGAAGGCCGCGAGGCCCGCCGTCGCCGTCACCGGGTTGACGAGACCGCCCACGTTCAAGAGCGCGCTGTTGGTGCGGGCGGTCTTGTTGAAGCTCATCTCGCCGTAGCTGCCGAAGAAGGCCGACCGCCACTCCGGAGCCCAGTAGTGCAGGTACGAGGCGGTGACCGTGAAGCTCTTCGAGAGTTCGAGCTTGCCGGAGACCGGGTCGAGGATCGCGTCCGAATACCAGCCCGTGATGGTGCCGGCGATCGGGCTCGCGGACGGCGTGTAGCTGCCGTTGTACGAGGAGTAGCCGGTGTAGAGGTTGGCACCCTCGCCGTAGGCACCCTGGAGGTAGAGGGCGTCGCCGGCCGCGATGAAGGGCAGGTTGACCTTCACGCCGCCCTGCACGGCCCAGCCGTACTCGTTCGACGGACGGGCGACGGTGACGGTGTTGACGGCGAAGGCGCCGACGTTCAGCTCGTGGACGGCGGCCGAGATCTGGGCCGAGCCCCAGGCGGCGTCGTAGCGCAGGGCGCCGACGAAGTCGGGCATGCGCGAACGCTGGATCACGTCGACGTTGGCGAAGCCGCCCACAGCGCCCGGAACCAGGACCGGCGCGACGTTGGTCGGGGCGATGTAGCCCGGAGCCGTCGTCGTGGTGCCGACCGTGCCGAAGATCGGGGTCTTGCGGAAGATCGGATCTTCCATCGAGATCGTGGCCGAGAAGCCCTGGCCGAACGTCGCCGTGTAGGCGAGCAGGTTCGTGGACGCGACGTCCGAGCCCAGGGTCAGGGCGTTGATTTCGAAGTCGTGGGCGTAGAAGTCGAAGAACGAGGCCGCGCGACCGGCGGTGAGGCCGGCGAACTGGATGAAGGCCTTGTCGACGTTCACGTATTGCTGAGCGCGGGTCGTGGTGTCGATGCCGGTCGCCGAGAAGGCGTTGGCGATGCGCTCCTGGGTGCCCGACTTCAAGAAGGCGCCGGTGCGGCTGGCGAGCTCGAAGCGGACGAAGGCGCGCAGGGTGCCGTAGCCGGTCGACGTGCGGGCGTCGAGGTTGAGACGGCCGAGGCCGCGATAGCCGGTCGTGTCACCCGCCGAGCGCAGCATCGGCTGCACGTAGGTCGCCTCGAAGCGGGCGCGGCCGCCGACGCGCAGGCAGGTATCGGTGCCCGGGATGTAGAAGAAGCCGGCGCCGTGGGTTGAGCAGATGCGAACGTATTCGACCGGCACTGCCTTCTTGACCGGCAGATCGGCCGCCTGCGCCCCAGCCACGACCGTCAGACCAGCCGCAGACCCGAGCAGTAAGCTCTTCACGAGCCTCATCGAGACCTCCAAAGTTTCGAGACCCTTGGGGTGAACGACTGTGCCACCCGGACCCGGAGGGATCCGACCCACGCCACTCTTATCCCCGCCGACTCAGCCCTCCCGCACGGGGCAGCGGCCGAACCGCACCGGACGCTGTGTCCGGCGCAGAGGCACCATGCGGGAGGCTCACGGGCCGATCAACACTGTTCCGCTTGCCCGGCAGGACCACGGCCGGCTTTCCGCCGCATTGTTGCACCCGGGCAACGAAATCTTGCCCCAGCTTGGGGCCATCACACCGATTCGATGGCTGGATGGACCGTTGCGACCGGCCGCTTGAGTTCGATCGACCAGCAGAGACCCCGGAATCAGTCCAGCGGATGGTTGCGATGATTCGCCGGCATAGAAAAAGACCCCGGGGAAGACCTGACATCGCGTGTTTGCGGCGGGGCGGGGACGGACCGTTTCGGTCTGCCCCAAGGTTCCCGATTCGGAGACTGGTCCTCTCCGGGCCCTCTCCTGAGGATCAGCCCCCCAACTCCTCCCGGAGCATCTCCAGGGTCAGCCAGCGCTCCTCGGCCGCCGCGAGATCGGTCTCGGCGGTGGCGAGCCCGCGGGAGATGGTCTCGAAGCGCGCGGGATCGCGGGCGTAGAGCGTCGGATCGGCGATCGCGGTGCGCAGCTTCTGCACGGCGGCCTCGAGGGCCGCGATCCGGCCCGGCAGCGTCTTCAGTTCGTGCTGCTCGTTGAAGCCGAGGCGGCGGCGCGCGGCGGGCTCCGCCCGGGGCGCCTTCGGGGCCACGGACTTGCCCTCCGCCGTCTTGCCTTCCGCCGTCTTGCCTTCCGCGGTCCTGGATGCGCCGCGCCGCGCCTGCACCCCGGTGCCGCGCTGGGCGACCATGTCGGAATAGCCGCCCGCATAGGCCGTCCAGCGCCCGTCCCCGTCCGAGACCAGCACCGTATCCACCACCCGGTCGAGGAAGTCGCGGTCGTGGCTCACCAGGATCAGCGTGCCGGAGAAATCCGCCAGCATCTCCTGCAACAGGTCGAGGGTTTCGAGGTCGAGATCGTTCGTCGGCTCGTCGAGGACGAGGAGATTCGCCGGCGTGGCGAGCGCCCGGGCGATCAGCAGGCGGTTGCGCTCCCCGCCCGAGAGCACGCCGACCGGCGTGCGCGCCTGCTCGGGGGCGAACAGGAAGTCCTTCATGTAGCCGATGACGTGGCGGCTCTGCCCGCCCACCGTCACGGTGTCGCTGCCGCCCCCCGTGAGCACCTCCGCGACGCTGCGGGCCGGGTCGAGGGCGGCGCGGCGCTGGTCGAGGAGGTTGAGGGTCACGTTCGCCCCGAGCCGGACGCTGCCCTCGTCGGGAGCGAGATTGCCGGTGAGCAGGTTGACGAGGGTGGTCTTGCCCGCCCCGTTGGGGCCGACGATGCCGAGCCGGTCGCCCCGGTGGATGCGCAGCGACAGGTCGCGGACGATCGGCCGTCCCTCGTAGGATTTCGAGGCCTGGACGGCCTCGGCCACCAGCGTGCCGGAGGCTTCCGCCTCGCCCGCATTCATGCTGACGCTGCCCACCGGCCCGCGATGCTCCCGGCGCTGGCGGCGCAGGTCGTGCAGGCCGGCGAGGCGCTTGACGTTGCGCTTGCGCCGGGCGGTGACCCCGTAGCGCAGCCAATCCTCCTCCGCCGCGATCTTGCGCTCGAGCTTGTGGCGCTCGCGCTCCTCCTCCTCGAAGAAGGCGTCGCGCCACGCCTCGAAGGCCGAGAAGCCCTGCTCGATCCGCCGGGTCACGCCCCGGTCGAGCCAGATCGTCGCCTTCGACAGGGCTTCGAGGAAGCGCCGGTCGTGGCTGATCAGCACCAGGGCCGAGCGGGTGCCCTTCAGCTCCGCCTCCAGCCACTCGATGGCGGGCAGGTCGAGATGGTTGGTCGGCTCGTCGAGGAGGAGGATGTCGGGCTCGGGCGCCAGCGCCTGGGCGAGGGCGGCGCGGCGGGCCTCGCCGCCCGAGAGGCGGGCGGGATCCTCCTCGCCGGTGAGCCCGAGGCTCTCCAGCAGGTAGCGGGCGCGGTAGGGTTCGTCGCCCGGCCCCAGGCCCGCCTCCACGAAGGCGAGCGTGGTGGCAAAGCCCGCGAAGCTCGGCTCCTGCGCGAGGTAGCGCACCGTGGCGCCGGGCTGGAGGAAGCGCACGCCCCGGTCGGGCTCCGCGAGACCCGCGGCGAGGCGCAGGAGCGTGGACTTGCCCGAGCCGTTGCGGCCGACGAGGCAGGCGCGCTCGCCGGGCGCGATGGCGAGATCCGCCTGGGTGATGAGCGGGGTGCCGCCGAAGGTGAGGGCGACGTCCTGAAGGGTGAGGAGCGGGGGAGCGGCCATGGCCGGCTTATGGCAGCGCGCGGCCTCCGGCAAAAGCCGCTCGCGCACTTCCCGCCGATCCTGCCGCCTCATTCGGTTTCCGCACCGCTCGGCGATCGCCGAGCGGTGCGGAGCCTTGCTCCGCGCCGCGCAGGCTTGCGATCCGCTTTCCGGACCATCGCTTCCGGACAGCGGATCACATGGTGGGATTGGCCGGGCCGGCCGGCGCCGGATCCGGGGTCACCACCGGCGAGCTGCCGGGATCGTTGACCGGAATCTCCACCGGCCGGTCGCCCGGCGCCTCGGGCGGCACCGTGGTCGGCGGGCCGCCGGGGCCGGGAGCGGGGCTCGGCGGCACGGGATCGGTGGGCTGGTCCGGCGGGGATCCGGGATTGGCCATCGGGATGCTCCTGACTGGATGTCCCGAGCCAACCGGATCCTGCCGCAGGAGTTCCGGCTACTTCTTGGTGAGGAGCTTGACGCCGTTCTGGCCGATCGCCTGCTGCACCTTGTTGGCGAAGAGCGACAGGATCAGCGGCAGATTCACCTCGACGCGCACGGAATCCGCCGCCACGTCGATGTGGCCGTCCACCTTCTGGTTCAGGGCGCCGACCACGAAGGACAGGCGCTCGCCCTCCCAGGATGCGTCCGCCATGCTCAGGCCCGCCTTCTGGAGCAGGGCCTTCGCTTCACCGATCCCATCGTCGAGACGCCGGTGCGCCTCGGCCAATCCGAGTTGGTGTGGGATCACCACGACCAGGGGTTTCGCCATCGCGTCAGTTCCTTCGCGTCCGCCGCCCGCGGACGGTCACCGGACGCCGCCGCCCGGGAGAGTCGTCCATAACCAGCGTGACGGTTCCAAGAAAGCTGAACGTGCGACAGGGGCCGCCGGCTCCGCGGCGATCGGTGCGCGTCCTTAATCGACCCGCTCGAGGGCGACGCGCGTGACGCCGCCCATGCCGATGGCGCGCGCGGAGGCGCGGCTGAGATCGATGATGCGCCCATGCGCGAAGGGACCGCGATCGTTGATGCGCACCACCACCGAGCGGCCGTTCGCCGTGTTGGTGACCCGCACCCGGCTGCCGAAGGGCAGGCTGCGATGGGCCGCCGTGAGGCCGTCGGGGTTGAAGCGCTCGCCGCTCGCCGTGCGCCGACCGGAGGCATACCACGAGGCCCCGCCGGTCTGGGCCGCGGCGCTGCCGACGGCTCCCATCTCGCACAGGCCGACCAGGGCGAGAGCGCCCCCGAGACACGCCGCAACCGACCGACGCCCAGCAAGACCGTTGTTCATCCCGCATTCCATGATTGTTGATGTGCGGGAATCAATGGAGCAAGAAACGGACGAAACTATGACCGGCGTTACACACCCGTATTCCGGCCACCGATCGCGGCCTGGACTGGACCGTTGCTCGGGGGATTCGGGACTATTCGTGAAAACTTAGGGCTGGTTTACGGTTTATTAGGATTTTCAGTCTTCGCGCGGGGAGCCGGAGGCACCCGGCAAAAACTGCAGCCCCAATTCGAGACGACTTTTGTTTCCGCAGGCAACCGTGCCTTTACCCTGATCGGGCCATGGTCCCGCTTGTCAGTCGCGTAACCGGTGTTCGCCATGGCTTCCCCGCGTACCGCGGTCGCCGGCGCCGCCGCCCGGAAACAGGTCTCGCGTACCGGGCGTGCTGCGTCGGCGCCGCGGATGGGTCTCGTCCCATCCGTCCCGCGTCTTCCCCTCGACGAGGTCATCGTCGGCGACTGCGTCGCCGCCCTCGATGCGCTCCCGCCTGCGAGCGTGGATCTCGTCTTCGCCGATCCGCCCTACAACCTCCAGCTCGGCGCCGCGTCGCTGCTGCGGCCGGACCAGAGCGCTGTCGACGCCGTCGACGACGACTGGGACCAGTTCGCGAGCTTCGAGGCTTACGACGCCTTCACCCGCCACTGGCTCCAGGCCTGCCGCCGGGTGATGAAGCCCAACGCCACCCTCTGGGTGATCGGTTCGTACCACAACATCTTCCGGGTCGGGAGCGCGCTGCAGGATCTTGGTTTCTGGATCCTGAACGACATCGTGTGGCGCAAGGCCAACCCGATGCCGAACTTCCGCGGCAAGCGCTTCACCAATGCCCACGAGACCCTGATCTGGGCCTCGCGCAGCGCCCAGAAGGGCTACACCTTCCACTACGAGGCGCTGAAGGGCGGCAACGACGACCTGCAGATGCGCTCGGACTGGTTCCTGCCGCTCTGCACGGGCGAGGAGCGCCTGAAGGGCGAGGACGGGCGCAAGCTGCACCCGACGCAGAAGCCCGAGGCGCTGCTCGCCCGCACCATCCTGTCCGCCTCGAATCCCGGCGACGTGGTGCTCGATCCCTTCTTCGGCACCGGCACGACCGGAGCGGTGGCCAAGCGCCTCGGACGCCGGTTCATCGGCATCGAGCGCGAAACCGTCTACGCCGAGGCCGCCCGGGCGCGGATCGCCGCGGTGGAGCCGCTCTCGACGGCGGCGCTGCTGACGGCGCCCGCCAAGCGCGCCGAGCCGCGGGTGCCGTTCCTCACCCTGCTCGAAGCCGGGCTGATCCAGGCGGGCAGCCAGCTCACCGACGAGCGCCGCCGCTTCAAGGCGCTGGTGCGCCCCGACGGCACGATCAGCGCCGGACCGGCCTGCGGCTCGATCCACAAGATCGGCGCCCTGGTCCAGGGCCTGCCGGCCTGCAACGGCTGGACCTTCTGGCACACGGAGCGCGGCGGCCGGCTGGTGCCGATCGACGATTTCCGCGCCGAGATCCGGGCAGGGCTGGGTTCGGCAGCCTGACGGATCGCGCCGGCGCGAGGGCGGCGCGCCGCCCTCAATGCGACGTCGCGGCGGCCGGCCGCGCCCAGGCGACGGGGCCGATCACCCGCGGGGCGTCGATGAGCCGGCCGACCTCGCGCAGCAGCGCCGAGGCCATGAAGGGCTTGGGCAGGAAGCGGGCGACGGCCGCGAAGTCGCCGCCCTGCGGCTGGGCGCCCGACACCATCATCACCCGCAGCTCGGGACGGCGGCGCAGCGCCAGCACCGCGAGGCGCCCGCCATCGACCCCGCCGGGCATGTGCCAGTCGGTCACGAGGACGCGCAGGCCCGAGAGCGTCTCGAGCAGGCCGAGCGCCGTCTGGCCGTCCTCCGCCTCGATCACCCGGAAACCGCCGCGGATCAGGATCTCGCGCATCAGGTTCCGCATCAGCCGGTCGTCGTCGACGATGAGGATACGCGGCGGCTCGATGTCTGACATGATCGTTTCCGCTCCGGATGGACAGCCGATATGCCACTACGGCAAGGCAGCGCGGCCGCCGATACCAATCCGGTCACCGAGCGCTCAGTATCCTATGGAGCGTTCACAGGACCTGACAACTCGATCCATCAGACTAACCCGCGCGGGTTAGGCAGAGGCCTCATCGTATCCTTACGTCATACGGTCCGCGGCGGCCTGTCTCTGCTGATCTGTGGAGCCGACACACCATCGCGCCGGGCGGTGGCCGTGCCGGGCCTGGCCCCCCCGGAGCCCGTGCGCGAGGCCCGGCGGCCCGATGGACCGCCGGGCTCGGTTGGAGGACCGCGCTCTACGCGGTCGCCCACTCGTCCTTGGCCTGGGCGGTCGTGCGGTTCAGGCGCACCTGCCCGCCCGCGACATCCGCGACGGAGTCGAGATGGATGAAGTGGTGATGGCCACCGGCATCCGGATCGGTCTTGGTCAGCTTGATGCGCTGGCCGTCGAGATGATCCACCGTCCCCACATGGCCGCCATCCGAGCCCACGACCGGCATGTGTTCCTTGATGCTGCTGGTATCGACCATGAGTCTCTCCGAGGTTGCGGCGATCAACGAGGGTACGAGCCACCTGTTCCCTTGGGTGAGGCCCGCGCGGGCGGGTCTCCGCCGGCCGGTCAGTCGCCCACCGCCTTGCCGTCCGGCCCGACCTTGACCTCCTGCGAGCGGTCGGCCAGCGCCACGGAGATCTCGTAGATCACGGACTGCCCGTCCCGCTCGACCTCGGCCTCGTAGGCCTTGCCGCCGCCCGCCTTCTGCTCGGCGATGGCGAGCGCATCCTTCAGCGAGACCGTGGCGTTCTGGAAATCGCTGACCTTCAGGCGGGTGAAGTAGCGCTCGATCGGCTGGTTCTCGCTCTTGTAGAGCTTGCCGGTGTCGGCATCGATGCCGTGCTCGACGAGCTTGCCGTCCGGATAGACGACCTTGATGCTCCAGTGCATCGGGTTCTTGCTGTCGGCCTTCTCGAAATCGGCGTCGATGGCGCGGCCCTTGTCGCCCTGGCTCTCCGCCGTCGCGATCGCGTCGGCGAGGCTGATCTTGGCGAGTTTCGCCGCCTGCCACTCCTTCATGTCGCCGGGCGCGGGAGCGGCCGGGGTGGTGGGAGCCGGCGCCGTCGGCGCGGGCGTCTGGGCGAGTGCGAGGCCGGTGGTGAGCACCACGAGCCCGGCGGCGGTGGCGATGCGGTTCAACATGACGGGATCCCCTGTTGCGGAGCCGTTTCGGACCCCAGCAACGTCCCGGGATCGGGCTTGGTTGCCGCCGCGTCGCTGGGCACCCGCGCCGATCCGCCCCGCCTTCCAGGCTTGGCAATCCCGGCCGCCTGGACAAGGATCGTACGGGGGAGAAACCAAGCAGATGCATTATCCGATCGCCGCGATCCTGGCCGGCGCCGGTGCGGCCGCCCTCGCCGCGACCCTGCTCGCCGGCCTGCTGGCCCGCCGGAGCTTTCCGCTGCCGCCGGCGGAGGCGCGCATCGGCTGCATCGACGGCCTGCGCGGCCTGCTCGCGCTCGCGGTGCTCGTCCATCACTTCGTGGTCTGGATGCAGGCGACGAGCCTCGGGGGCGTCTGGTCCGTGCCCAAAGTCAACCTGTTCGCGCAGCTCGGCGCGGGCGGCGTGGCCCTGTTCTTCATGGTGACGGGCCTCGTCTTCTATCCGCGCATCCTGGCGGGGTTCCGGGCGACGCCCTGGCCCCGCCTCGTCGCCATGCGGGTCTTCCGCATCGTCCCGCTCGTCGCCGTCTCGGTGGCGATCGTCACGGCCGTCATCGCGGCCCGCACCGGGCGGGGGCTCGACGCGGCGTTCCCGGGCGCCGCGGCGCAGTGGATCGCGGCCTGGGACGAGCCGCCCCTGCTCGGCGACGCGCAGAGCGGGCGCGTCAACGCCTACGTGCTGTGGTCCCTGGGCTACGAGTGGCTGTTCTATCTCGGCGTGCTCCCGGCCTGCGCGCTGGCGATGGACCTGATCCGCGGACGGCTGCCGAGCTGGACGGTGCCGGTGCTGCTCCTGGCCATCGGCATCCTCGGGCGGGAGGCGGGCCTGCCGATCCCGCTGCTGCGCTTCCTGCCGCTCTTCGCCATCGGGATGCTGGCGCACGAGATCCGCGCTCGCGAGGCCCTCGCCCGTCCCCTTCGCTCGCGCCCCGCGGCCATCGTCGCGCTCCTCGCGCTCGCGGTCGGCCTCGTGGGGGCACGCAACCCCTACGGGGCCACCCTGCCGCTCTTCGCCCTGTTCTTCGTCTGCGTCGCCTGCGGCAATTCCCTGTTCGGGCTCCTGGCGACGCCGGGCGCGCGCGTCCTCGGGGAGTGCTCGTTCGGCCTCTACCTGCTGCATGGGGTGCTGCTGAGCATCGCCTTCGAGGATGCGGGCGCGGCCTCCCTCGCACCGGCGGTCGCCCCGATCCTGCTGCCCCTCGCCGCGGTCGCGGCGACGCTCCTGGCCGCCGCCGCCTTCCTGATCGTGGAGCGCCCAGCCCTGCGGCTCGGCGCCTCCCTGACGCGGCGGATGCGCCCGGCCGCGCCGCTGCTCGCGGCGGCCCCGGCCTCATAGGAACGGCGCCCATCTCGCCCTGATCGGCGCACTCCCCGCCTGGACGCGCCGCCGCCTCGCGCGGTCCGGCCCGGAGGACGGCCTCGGATGCTTCCTCGCCCGGGCCGCCCTGCGGGCGAGCCTCGTCGCGCTCGTGGTCACGCTGGCGAACCACGCCCCGATCCTCGGCCTGAGCCCCTGCCTGTGATCCGGATCATCCGAGCCTGATCGACTCCACCATCCGACGAGCGCCACCCGAGACTGAGAAATAAAGTCGTAAGCTTGTCCACATTCTCCACAATCCCGACATTTATCGCCGATACGGCACCCGCGCTGCCGATCCGGGGATCGGGCGCCATAAGAAATTCTTGAAGTCTAGGGTCAGGTCCGTGAGTTTCACAGTCAGAGTACTTCACAACAAGCGTGTCGTTGCGTTTCAGCACGGCTCCTTGCTGAACGCCATCGAGCAGGGCCTGTCGCTGCTCAGCTCCGGCGCCAGGGACGTCAGGATCACGGACGTCGCGGGGCGCGAATGCTGCCCGACCGCGCTCTACCGGTCGCTTGCCGGGCAGCCCGCCATCGCCTCCAAGGCGGCCTGAGACGTCGCGGGCGCAGCCAGGCGCATGCCTGCCCGGCCAGGCCGCCCCTTGCCGCTCCCGCGCCCCTTCGCGTAAGGGCGGGTCACCTGTCCCGACACCGTCAGATCGATGATTCGCCTCGATAAAATCAGCAAGCAGAACGGCAAGCAGATCCTGTTCATCGAGGCCTCGGCGGCGCTCCAGCGGGGCGAGAAGATCGGACTCGTGGGACCGAACGGCGCCGGCAAGACCACGCTGTTCCGGATGATCACCGGCGAGGAGCAGCCCGACGAGGGTCAGGTGGCGACCGACCGGGGCGTCAGCATCGGCTATTTCAGCCAGGATGTCGGCGAGATGTCGGGCCGGAGCGTGGTCTCCGAGGTGATGAACGGCGCCGGCGCCGTGAGCGCGGTGGCCGAGGAGCTGAAGGCGCTGGAGACGGCGCTCGCCGATCCGGACCGGGCGGACGAGCTCGACGCGCTGGTCGGGCGCTACGGCGAGGTGCAGGCGCGCTTCGAGGAGCTGGACGGCTACGCCCTCGAAGGCAAGGCGCAGGAGGTGCTGGCGGGCCTCAGCTTCAGCCAGGAGATGATGGAGGGCGATGTCGGCGCCCTGTCGGGGGGCTGGAAGATGCGGGTGGCGCTCGCCCGCATCCTGCTGATGAACCCCGACGTCATGCTGCTCGACGAGCCGAGCAACCATCTCGACCTCGAGAGCCTGATCTGGCTCGAATCCTTCCTCAAGGGCTTCGAGGGCGCGCTGCTGATGACCTCGCACGACCGTGAGTTCATGAACCGGATCGTCGGCAAGATCGTGGAGATCGACGGCGGCAGCCTGACCACCTATTCGGGCGACTACGCCTTCTACGAGCAGCAACGGGCGCAGAACGAGGCGCAGCAGCAGGCCCAGTTCGAACGCCAGCAGGCGATGCTGGCCAAGGAGATCAAGTTCATCGAGCGCTTCAAGGCCCGCGCCTCGCACGCGGCCCAGGTGCAGAGCCGGGTGAAGAAGCTCGACAAGATCGAGCGCGTGGAGCCGCCGCGGCGGCGCCAGACGGTGGCGTTCGAGTTCCAGCCCGCGCCGCGCTCGGGCGACGACGTCGTCAGCCTGAAGAACGTGCACAAGCGCTACGGCAGCCGCACCATCTATGACGGGCTCGACTTCGCGGTGCGCCGCAAGGAGCGCTGGTGCGTGCTCGGCATCAACGGGGCAGGCAAGTCCACGCTCCTGAAGCTCGTGACCGGCACCGCCCAGCCGGACGACGGCCGCGTGGCGATGGGCGCGAGCGTGAAGCTCGGCTACTTCGGGCAGCACGCCATGGAGGTGCTGGGCGGCGACCAGACCATCCTGCAATTCCTGGAGCAGTCCTTTCCCCAGGCCGGGCAGGGCTCGCTGCGCGCACTCGCGGGCTGCTTCGGCTTCTCCGGCGACGACGTCGAAAAGCGCTGCCGGGTCCTGTCGGGGGGCGAGAAGGCTCGGCTGGTCATGGCCCAGATGCTGTTCGACCCGCCGAACTTCCTCGTCCTCGACGAGCCCACCAACCACCTCGACATGGGCACCAAGGAGATGCTGATCGCCGCCCTGTCGCAATACGAGGGCACGATGCTGTTCGTCTCGCACGACCGGCACTTCCTCGCCGCCCTGTCGAACCGCGTGCTCGAACTCACGCCCGAGGGCGTCCACCAATACCCGGGCGGCTACACGGAATACGTGGCGCGCACCGGCCAGGAGGCGCCGGGCCTGCGCAGCTGAGCGCGGGCGGCCCGGAGCCCCGAGCAGACTTGCCCGATGCAATTCACCGGTTGGACTGCTCCCGGCAGCCGCCCTCAGCAGACCATCGATCCTATTCTCGCCCTCGGCCTGAGGGCGTGGGCAGGATAGCTGCAAAACCGGTCAAGCAGGCTCCGGGTTGGTGGGTGGGATAGGGTGCTCAGGGCCGGCCGACGGACCGGATCTTGGCCGTGCCCCACCAGCCCAGCCCCCCGGCGGCCAGGATGAACGGTGCGGCGACGATCAGCGCGCCCGCCACCTCCGATCCCGTGAGCCAGGCCAGGGCCTTGACCGCCGCCACGAGGAGCAGGAAGGCCCCGCAGCACAGGCACAGGAGCCCGCCCCCGAAGGACGAGCCGACGCGGCCGGCCATGCGGCGGATGCGCTCGATCTCGATCGCCAGGAGTTCGAGTTCCATGACCGCGAGGTCCGATGCCTGCCGGACCGCCTGGAGCATCAGACCGAGGGTGCTCTCCCGGCCCGCCGTGATTCGCTCTGCCTGACTCATCCGCCCGCCGCCCGGCCTCCCACCGGGCACGACAACCCGCCTCGCGCCGCACCGTTCCCCGGAGGTCGTTCCCCGAGGGCCGGCGCGTCACGCCTCGTTGGTGTCGAGGTGAGCCCCCTCGCGCTCCAGATGCAGATAGTTGGGATTGAACAGCCCGACCTGCTGGAGGGCGTCGAGATCCGGGATCACCAGGGTCTTGCCCTTGAGCACGATCAGGCCGCGGGCGCGCATCTCCTGCAGCGTGCGGTTGACGTGGACGGTGGTCATCCCGGTCGTGTCGCCGAGATCGGCCTGGGTGATGGGGAACTCGCAGCTGTTGCCTTCGGTGAGCCCGACGCAGCGCAGGCGGATGAAGACCTCGCACAGGAGATGCGCCACCCGCTCCAGCGCGTCCCGCTGGCCGAGATTGACGGTCCATTCGCGCTGGATCGCCTCCCGCACCAGCGCCTCCCACCACAGGGCCTGGAGCAGGCGCGGATGAGCGAGCGTCACCTCGTTGAACAGGTCCGGCGGGATCTGCGCCAGGGTCACGGGCGTGATCGCCGCGATGGAATGATCCATCTCGCGCAGGATGAAGGTGTTGAGGTCGCAGAGGTCGCCGGGCAGGAAGAAGCCGACGATCTGCCGCCGGCCGTCCTCGAGCGTCTTGTAGCGGCAGCACCAGCCGGACATCATCAACCGCAGAACCTTCGGCGCGTCGCCCTCGCGGATGACGTCCTCGCGGACGCGGAACTGGCGAATATCGCTACCGAAGCGCGACAGCGCGACCTTGTCCTCGCCCGAGAGCCGGACGAAATGTTCCAGTTTGCGGACGAAATGATGCATCATGCCGAGGACAAGCCGATTGGTCGTCCCAGCATAGGCCCTTGCCCCGACGCCCGGCACATTCACATGGATCAGTCGGATCGACCCGGCGGATGCAGGCGAAACTGTTCTGAGCGCCGAACCACGCGGCGGATCTCCGGGACGGCGTTACAATCCGGCAGATCCCGTATCCGGGAGCTGACCGGGTGCCTTTCCATGATCATACGCCCTCCGCCGCCCCGCAGCTAGAGCGGCATCCGATCAGGTTGCGTCGTAGCCAGCAGCGGCGAAGTAGGCTCGACACTCAGCCCGGGCGAAGCGCTGCAGGCTGCGCCGAATGGCGTCCCAGAGGTCTGGGATCGTTCGCGCCGCCGCGCTGCGCAGCAGAGCTTTCAGCTTCGCGAAGGCTAGCTCGATGGGGTTGAAGTCAGGCGAGTACGCCGGGAGGTAGAGGAGCTGGGCTCCTGCGGCCTCGATGCGCTCGCGGACACCGCTGACCTTGTGAGCCGGCAGGTTGTCCATGACGACCGTGTCACCGGGCTGGAGGGTGGGGGCGAGCACGTCCGCCACGTAGGTGCGGAAGGCTTGCCCGTTCATCGCGCCGTCGAGCAGCCAGGGTGCGGTGATGCCGCTGGTGCGCAAGCCCGCCGTGATGGTGGTGGTTTTCCAATGACCCCGCGGCACGCTCATCCGGCAGCGCTCGCCGCGCGGCGCGCGCCCGTAGCGGCGGGCCATGGCGGTACTGGCTGCGGTCTCGTCGATGAACACGAGGCGATCCGGATCGAGGTCGAGTTGGCCCTCGAACCACGCCTCGCGCGCGGCCCTCACATCCGGCCGCTCCTGCTCGGCGGCGTGGCCGGTGCTTTTTTTCGCGAGATGCCGTGGCGCTTGAAGAAGCGCGAGAGGCTGCTCTGGGCCACGCCAACGCCGTGCTCGGCCAGAGCCGCACGGAACTCATGCAGGTAGATGCCGGGCTTCGCCTCGTAGAGCGACAGGATCAGGTCGGCCTGCGCCTCGATCCGGTGCGAGCGCTGATCTCCGCCCATCGGCTTAGGGGCGACGTGACCCTCACGGGCGAACTGCCCGCACCAACGGCTCGCGCTCGCCAGACTGACCCCGAAGCGTTCGGCTGCCTGGTGTCGGGACGCGCCGGCCTCGACGGCATGGACCACGCGCTGACGCAGATCGACGGACAGGGCTGAGGACATCGGCGCTCTCCTTCGCCGACCAACCCATCACCCCGCCAGCTGTTTCAGCCCGCTCGGATAGCGCTCTAGATCATGCCCGGCGGCGCTTCCCCGGGCGACCTCCGCGGCCGCGGCACCGTTTCCGGGCCGGGCCGGATCGTGCTAGCGTGATCGCATGCCGCCGCTGCTGTCCCTCGCGCGCCTGATGGCCGTGGTGATCGTGATGATCGCCGCGGCGTTCGGCGCGTCGGCGGCGCAGGCCCATGCGGGGCACACCCATGCGGGGCACGCGCATCCGGCGGCCCCCGCGGCCCGCACCGCCGGGCTGGCGCCGGAGACGCTGGGGGCCGTCACGGCCGTGGTCGGCCGGACAGCCCTGGCCATCCCGGCCGGCCGGCCGGCGAAGGCAGAAGCGCGGGCCGAGGGGCCGGCGGAACGCCCCTGCGGCGGCGTCTGCTGCGCCATGGGCCCCTCCTGCTGCATGCCCGGCATGATGGTGCCCTTCCCGCTCCCGGCCCTGCCCGCGCCCGGCGCCGCCGCACGCCTGATCGCGGCGGCCGAGCCGCTCCCGGCCGGCATCGCGCGGGAAACCCTCCCCAGACCTCCGAGATCGATCGCCTGAGCATCATTCGCCGGAGCGCTCACCCCTTCGGCGGCGACCATGATGCGAAGAACCGCCTTCCGAGCAGGGATGCCTCCGGCGGCCCCGCTTGGAACCCGCGCGGCGGAGAACGCCCGCGTCCATCGGCGAAAGATCCACCCATGTTCCCACCCAGGACGGCCGCGCTGCGCGCGCTGGCCGTGGCGGCGCCCCTGCTCGCAGGCTCCGCTCACGCGCATGACGGGCACGACCACGGCGCTCCCCCGCCACCGGTTTCGAGGACCATCGCGCCGCGCGGCGAGGCCGCATCGACGGCGTTCGAGCTGGTCGCGGTGCCGGGCGACGGCGCGCTGATCCTCCATCTCGACCGCTTCGAGACCGGCGAGCCGGTGCGCGGGGCCACGCTGACCGTCGAAACCCCGGCCGGGCCGGCCGATGCGGCGCCCGTCGCCGATGGCAGTTACCGGCTGCCCGCGCCCTGGCTGCGGGCGCCCGGCCGCTACGACCTGATGGTCACGATCACGGCCGGCGGCGACGCCGACGTGCTGCCGGTGGCACTGGACCTGCCGGATCCGCCCGCCGCCCGGCCGGCCGCGCACGGGCCCCGCCTCACCGGGCGGGCGGACCCGGCCCTGCTGGCGGTGGCGGGCGGGGCCTTCCTGCTCGGCAGCCTCGTCACGCTGCTGGCGCGGGGGCGCCGGGGGCCGGTGATCGCCGTGCTCGCCGTCGCCGTGACGGTGCTGCTGAGCGCGAGCGCCTTCGCGCATGGCGACGAGGATCACGGGCCGCGGGAGGGCGCCGCCGCCCTGGTGCCGCCCCGTGCCGGCGACGAGCCGGCGGGCGATCTGGCGCAGCGCCTGCCCGACGGCAGCGTGTTCGTGCCCAAGCCGACGCAGCGCCTCCTCGCGCTCCGCACCGTCATGACCGCGATCGGCCCCCACCGCCGCACGATCGGCCTTCCCGGGCGGATCATCGCCGATCCGAATGCCAGCGGGGTGGTGCAATCCTCGGTCGGCGGGCGCCTGTCCCCGCCCCCGTCGGGCGTCTTCCCGCGGCTCGGCGCGCCCGTGCGGACCGGCGAGGTGCTCGCCCGCGTGACCCCGCCCGTGCAGCGGGTCGACCTCTCCGACATGCGCCAGCGCCAGGGCGAACTCGACCAGCAGATCGCGATCGTGCAGCGGCGGGTCGAGCGCTACCGGCGGCTCGCACCCAACGGGACCATCGCGCAGGTCCAGCTGGACGAGGCCCTCGACGAGCTGAAGGGCCTGCGCGACCGCCGCGCGGCCCTCGACGCGATCCGCGCCGAGCCCGAGGCCCTGGTGGCCCCGGTCGACGGCGTGATCGCGGAGGCCGCGGCCGTGGCCGGCCAGATGGCCAGCCCCGGCCAGATGGTCTTCCGGATCATCGACCCGAACAGCCTCTGGGTCGAGGCGCTGAGCTTCGACGCCCTCGGAGCCACGCAGGCCGCCAGCGCGCGCCTCGCCGATGGCCGCATCCTGCCCTTGATCGGGCGGGGCTCCGGCTTGGCGGACCGCAACCAGGCGATCCCGGTTCAGTTCGCGATCGCGGGCGGGACCGGCGGCCTGCGGATCGGCCAGTTCGTCACGGTGCTCGCCGCCACCGATGACGAGCGGCGCGGGCTCGCCCTGCCCCGATCCGCCATCGTGCGCACCGGCAGCGGCCAGGACGTCGTCTACGAGCACATCACCGCCGAGCGCTTCGCGGCCCGCCCGGTCCGCGTCGAGCCGCTGGATGGCGGCCGCGTGCTGGTCGCCGCCGGCCTCGCGGCGGGGCGGCGCGTGGTCAGCCAGGGCGCCGAGCTCCTGGATCAGGTGCGCTGAGGAGCCGGCCCGATGTTCACGTTCCTCGTCGGCCGCTCGCTGAGACACCGCCTGCTCGTCCTCGCCGCGTCGCTGGTGCTGGTGCTCCTCGGCGCCTTCACGGCCACCACGCTGCCCGTCGACGTTTTCCCCGACCTCAACCGGCCCACGGTCACGATCATGACCGAGGCCGAGGGCTACGCGCCCCCGGAGGTGGAGCAGCGCGTCACGGTCCCCATCGAGACCCGCCTGACCGGACTGCCGGGCGTCACCCGCCTGCGCTCGGTCTCCGGCATCGGCCTGTCGATCGTCACCGTCGAATTCGACTGGGGCACCGACCTGATCCGCAACCGCCAGCAGGTCGCCGAGCGCCTCGCGCTGGCGCAAGACCGGCTGCCGCGCGCCGTCACCCCGCAGATGGGCCCGATCGCCTCGATCATGGGCCAGATCCTGCTGATCGCGGTGACGGGCGAGGAGGCCGGCCCGATGGCGGTGCGCGAGGCGGCGGATTTCGTGATCCGGCCGCGGCTGCTGGCCATTCCCGGCGTGGCGCAGGTCATCCCGATCGGCGGCGAGGTGCGCCAGTTCCGCGTCGCGCCCGACACGGCAGCGATGCGGGTGCTCGGCGTGACCAATGCCCAGCTGGAGGCCGCCCTGACGCAGTTCGGCACCGATGCGGGCGGCGGCTTCACCGACCAGCACGACCGCGAATATCTGATCCGGGCCGTCGCCCGCACGATGAGCCTGGACGACCTGCGCACCCTCGTGGTCGCCACGCGCGACGGCGCGCCGGTGCTGCTGCGCCAGGTCGCCGAGGTCTCGTTCGCCCCCCGGGCCAAGCGTGGCGAGGCGGGCGCCATGGGCCGGCCGGCGGTGATCGTGTCGGTCGAGAAGCAGCCCGGCATCGACACCGTCGCGCTCACCCGCACCATCGAGCAGGCGCTCGCGGAGCTGAGCCCCGCCCTGCCGGACGGGATCCGGGCCGACCGGATCCTGTTCCGCCAAGCCGACTTCATCGAGACCGCGATCGCCACGCTCGGGCGGGTGCTGCTGGAGGCGATCGCCGCCGTGGCGGTGGTGCTGTTCCTGTTCCTGCTCAACCTGCGCACGACGGTGATCTCGCTCACCGCCATCCCGGTGTCGATCCTGACCACGGCCGTGGTCTTCCACCTCTGCGGCCTGTCCATCAACACGATGACGCTGGGCGGGCTCGCCATCGCCATCGGCGAACTGGTCGACGACGCCGTGGTGGACGTCGAGAACATCGTCCGGCGCCTCGGCGAGAACCGGCGGGCCGGCAGCCCGCGCAGCGTCCATCGGGTGGTGGTGGAGGCCTCGGGCGAGGTCCGCTCCGGCATCGTCTACGCGACGCTGATCATCATCCTGGTCTTCGTGCCGCTCTTCGCCCTCTCGGGCATCGAGGGCCGCCTCTTCGCCCCCCTCGGGCAGGCCTACATCATCGCGATCCTGGCCAGCCTCGCGACCTCGATCACCCTGACCCCGGTGCTCGCCGCCTGGCTGCTGCCGGGGCTGAGGAGCCTGGAGGAGCGGGACGGCCGCCTCCCGGCCCTGCTCAAGCGCGGCAATGCGGCCTTGCTGCGGGCGGCCCTGCGCCATCCGCGGGAACTCGCCGCCACGGTGGTGGTCGCGGTGCTCGCCGCGGGCATCGCCGCCTGGCAGCTGCCGCGGGCCTTCCTGCCGCCGTTCAACGAGGGCAGCTTCACGGTCGGCATGGCCTTCAACCCGGGCATCTCGCTCGCCGAGAGCGACCGGGTCGGCCGGATCGCCGAGCGGCTGCTGCTGGAGATCCCCGGGGTGGCCTCGGTCGGCCGCCGCACCGGCCGGGCCGAACTCGACGAGCACGCCGAGGGCGTCCACGCCTCCGAGATCGAGGTGGCGCTGACGGAGGACGCGGCCCGATCCAGGGACGCCCTGGCGGCGGAGATCCGCCGGCGCCTGGCCGTTCTGCCGGTCTCGGTCAATGTCGGCCAGCCGATCTCGCACCGCCTCGACCACATGCTGTCGGGCGTGCGCGCCGAGATCGCCCTCAAGATCTACGGCGAGGATCTGGACGCGCTCCGGCGCGTCGCCGCGGGCCTGCGCGAGCGGATGAGCGCGATCCCGGGCCTCGTCGATCTGCAGGTGGAGAAGCAGATGCGGATCCCGCAATTGGAGATCCGCGTCGACTACACCCGCGCCGCCCTCTACGGCGTGTCCCCCGCGGCGGTCGCCGACCAGATCAGCCGCCTGTCCAACGGACGGGTGGTCTCCACCCTGGTCGACGGGATCCGGCGCTTCGACGTGCTGATCCGCCTGCCGGAGGAGCAGCGCACCACCGCGGGCCTCGGGAACCTGCTGCTCGAAACCCCGTCAGGCTGGGTGCCGGCCGCCCAGGTCGCGGAGATCCGCGAGACGGACGGCCCCAACCAGATCCTGCGCGAGAATGCCCGCCGCCGCATCGTGGTGCAGGCCAATACCGGCGACGGCAGCGATCGGGCCGCCATCGTGGCGGCGATCCGCCGGGCGGTGGCGCAGGAGCCCCTGCCGCCGGGCGTGACCGCCCAGCTGGAGGGCACGTTCCGGGCCCAGGAGGAGGCGACGCGGACCATCGCGGTCCTGTCGGCGCTCTCCCTGGCCCTGGTCTTCGCGATCCTCCACAGCCGCTACCGCTCCGCGGCGCTCGCGCTGATCGTGATGGGCAACGTGCCCCTGGCGCTGATCGGCAGCGTGGCCGCCCTGTGGCTGGCCGGCCAGCCCCTCAGCATCGCCTCAATGATCGGCTTCGTCACCCTGACCGGCATCGCGGCGCGCAACGGCATCCTGAAGATCAGCCACTACCTGAACCTCGCGCTCCACGAGGATGTGCCGTTCGGCCGGGATCTGGTGATCCGCGGCAGCCTGGAGCGGCTGACCCCGGTGCTGATGACCGCGCTCTCGGCCGGGATCGCGCTGGTGCCGCTGCTCCACGACCCGGCGAGCCCGGGCAAGGAGATCCTGCACCCGGTGGCGGTGACGATCTTCGGCGGCCTGATCAGCGCCACGCTGCTCGACGCGGTGCTGACGCCGGTCCTGTTCCTGCGGTTCGGCCGCGCCCCGCTCGAGCGTCTGCGCGCCCATTCCGTCCCGACCGCCCTCGCCGCCAGCGTGCCCGCACCGCCGCACGCGGCGTTCTGAGCCCCCCAAACCCCCTTCGGCAAACCCCCCTTCGGAAGGAGATACGACGCGATGATCGCCTGGAGATTCGCTGCGGCCGGCAGCCTGCTGCTCGCCCTGCCGGTCTGCGCCCATGATTCCACCGGCCGGAATGGTGGCCGGGTCACCGATGCCGGCCGGTATCACCTCGAACTCGTCGCCCGGGACAGGATCATCGAGGTCTACGTCCTGGACGGCAACGAGACGCCCCTGCCCGCGACGGGGTTCCGCGGCACCGCGATCCTGGTCGTGAACGGCAGGCCCGCGCGCATCGCGCTGGCGCCCGACGATGCCGGCAAGCTGACCGGAACCGCCGAGGTCGCCCTCGGCCCCGTGCCCAAGGGCGCCGTACAGCTCACCGCCCCCGACGGCACCACGGCCAGCGGCCGCTTCAACTGACCCCCACCGACAGGACGGATTCCATGACCGCCACCCGCATTGCACTCACCGCCACGCTGCTCGCCGCCGGCCTGGCCGGCACCGCCCTCGCGCAGAGCCCCGCTCATCACCACGGCGGCACGACCACGGGTGACGCACCCTCGACCCGGGATTTCGAGGAGGCCGACAGGGCGATGATGCGGGCCATGCACGTCGCCTATACCGGCAACCCCGATATCGACTTCCGCACGCACATGATCCCGCACCACCAGGGCGCGATCGACATGGCCAGGGTGGCGCTCAAGCACGCCAAGGATGCGCAGACCCGGGCCATGGCCCAGAAGATCATCGACGATCAGGAGAAGGAGATCGCCGAGATGAGGGCGTGGCTGAAGCGGAACGGCCGGTAGGCCAGCTGTCAGCCGAGGCCCGCCGGGCGGCGGGCCTCGGCGCGAGGCATCGCGCGCTTGGCGCGCGATGCGGGGCGTTCAGCCCTGCGGACCGCCCATCGCCCGCTGCATCTGGCTGAGCTGGGAGATGTGCAGGTTGATCAGCGGCAGGGCCCCGCGGGCGATCCGGCGGAGGGCGGGGTCCTCGCCGCTCTGGGCATACGACCCGTGGATGGCGAGCGCCTCCTGATGGCCCTGAAGCGACGCGTTGACGAACATCGCGTCGTATTGCGGGCCCGGCTGCATGCCGCTGAGCTGGGCCATGATCTGGGCCTTCTGCTCGTCCGAGGTCATGCCGCCCCCGCCCTGCGGGACGCCCAGCGCACCGCCGACCGCGCCCGCCGTAGCCCCCACCACGCCGCCCGCGACCGCGAAGGGCGCGGCGACGAGGCCGCCCACCACGCCCCCGGGGCCGGGCGGACCGCCGGCCGCGGCCGGGGGCGCCCCGCCCGTCACGGCGTCGATCTTGTTGGCGAGGTTGACCTGCTCGGTGACTTCCGCCCGGGAGAACTTCTTCACCCGCGGATTGGCGGTCTTGGCGAAGGCATCGCGGGCGGTGTTCTCGAGGAAGAGCCCGCCTTTCGTGGCCATGGCGAGATAGATCGGCGTCGGGATCGCGCCGGCCGGCGTCGGCTGCGCGACGGCAGTCCGCGTGACGGCGAGGGCGGCCGTGGCGGATAACATGCTGGCGAGAAAGCTGCGGCGGTGCATGCGGTTGGCTCCCGGGAGGAACGGAGACGCATCCGGACGCCATTCGTCCGGACGCTCGGCGGGACCAAGTTCCCGAAAAGCCCGGGTGTTCCTCGGCAACCCGTACGGAGTCCGGTCGATCCACGGATCAAGTCCGGCGCCTTGCGGGACGAGGCCGGCCGGCTCTCCGTCACGTGGGCGCTGACCCGCGATGAAGGCGCCGTCGAGCACGTGGCCCTGAACTGGGTCGAGAGCGGTGTGAACCTGCAGCCCGAGAAGGCGGCGCGGCGGGGCTACGGACGCGAGTTGATCGAGAAGGCGCTCGCCTGTGCGCTGAAGGGGCGGACGGAGGACGTGCTGGGCGCAGACTGCGTGTGCTGCCGGATCGAGCGGCCGATCATCTGACCCGCGGCAGCGGCAGCTTGGGATCGGGCGGCCACCTTTCGGAGATGGAACACTCGCCGAGAGCTGGCGTTGGCCCCCCATCACCTCTCTGCGTCAGCAAATACGCTCGGCAAGGTCCTAACCCTGTGCCGGGCGTATTTGTGTCGTTTCGTGCCGAAGCAAAATAATCGATGACAGGCGGCGAACCAGGGCGCCGTGCCTGCGTTGGAGCCGTACCTCCAACATGAGAATCGTAATGCGCTCAATCACGGCAGCTGTCTTAACAGCACTTGCTCTCGCGACCGCCGGGGCTGCGAACGCTCAAACCTTGTTGCCGCGCGATCCTGCTACGACTGGAACGCTCGGTCGTGCGCCGGGCACCACGGGCAACGAGGCCGATCTGTTCTACGCCCCCGACGGCACGGGAGCCTCGCAGATCAGCACCGATGCTGCGGCAGGCAGCAATGCAGACCAGCCTGAGCGGGCCATCCCTCAGGGGAGCGGCGGTGGCGGTGGCAACGGCGCTGGCGGCGGTGGCCGTTAAGCATCTCTGATCACGGCTGCGGACACCCGACGAGGCCTGGATCCCTCCTCGTCGGGTGTTCGGTCGTCTTGAGCGGACCCTCCGCCAGCGACGCGGTTCCCAGTCTCCGCCACGCGCCCTCTGGCTCACGGTCCGGACGGACGTCCTGCCCCCGATCCCGCCAAGAACGGCAAGCTCCAAGAACGGCAAGCTCGAGCGACGGGTCGCCGGCCTGACGCTGGATCGCCCGATATTGCAGGACCTGCTTGAGGGAAATTGGTGAGGCCGGCTCGTCGCCGCGAAGTCGCTGGTGACCGAAGGGGGCCTCCGGCGCCAGCGCACGAAAGCCCTGCCGGGCGACCGGCTCCTCAGGGCCTCCCGCGAGACGACGACCACCGCCGCTTGGCCGCGCTTGCTGGCCGCGCTTGGTCGGGACGGGGCTGTAGCCCCGGGGATCACCTCCGGGAATCTTCCTGCCGGCGGCGCCTTGAAGGTGTCAGGGTGCCGGCCGGCGGCCTCTTACCGCGTCCTGCTCGATGTGCCGCAGGCGGCGACCGCCTCCCGGACCGTGGAGGTTGTCCCGAGTCCCTGCGGCCGGGGCCGCACGTGCGGGTGAGCCACCACAATCCGCAGCGCCCGCCCACAGTCCGGCGATGAATAGCGTTATCGGACGCCCAGATACGATCACGGACTGCCCCGTCGAGATCTCGGGATCCGTCGGATCGACAAGGCAACGGATTAATCAATCCGACCTATGCCGCCCCTCACAGTATAGGATTTAGGGCCTGTTGTCGCTTGAACCCTCTGGGCTGATGAGCGTTTCCCCACTTTGAGTGAGGAGACGCGATGCTGACGGACGCCCAGTGGGCCGAGTTGGAGCCGCTGGTGGAAGCCTGCCGGCCCAAAGGCAAGACGCCGCCCCTTGAACTGCGCCGCACGATCTCAGCCATCCTTTGGCGGCATCACAACGGCGCCTCCTGGCGCGCCATCCCGGCCGAGCTGGGTCCCTGGTGGCAAGCCGCCCAGGTCTTCATCCGCTGGGCGCGCGCCGGTGTCTGGGAGCGGCTGCTCGACCTCGTGCAGACCCGCGGCGTCGCGCTCGGCATGGTGTTTCTCGACGCCACGAGCATTCGGGCTCACCAGAAGGCGGCGGGCGCGGCCAAAAGGGGGGATCTGGAGCCGAGCGAGACCATCGTGAAGCTCTTGGCCGTTCGCGTGGCGGCTATGGCACCAAGGCCTGCGTGATCGCCGACGGGCGAGGACGCGCGATCGCGTTCCGCCTCGCGCCCGGCCAGGCGCATGAACTGCCGCACGCTCTCCCGTTGCTCGATCGACTGCCCGGCGTGCCGCAGTGGGTGGTGGGTGACCGCGGCTACTCCAGCCACCGTTTTCGCGAGGCGATCTGGACCGCCGGTGCACGGCCAGCGATCCCGACCAAGGGCAACGAGGCCCCGCTCGCCTGTCCTGAGTGGATCTACAGCAACCGCAACATTGTCGAGCGGCTCTGGGCCCGGCTCAAGGAGTGGCGGGCCATCGCCACCCGCTACGAAAAGACCGCCGTCAGCTTCATGGGCATCCTTTGTCTGGCCGCCACTCTCGATTGGCTCAAGTGACGACAGGCCCTAATTCGAAATGGCGCTTGACCCAATCCAACGCGCACATCAGCATGTATCTTGATAGTCAACATCGACTGTCTAGGGAGTAGGGCTATGCACAAGCTGGCTATCATGGCCACGGCAAGCCTCGCCGTGGGCGTTTCTGCTCAAGCTGCCGAGCTACCGAAGCAAGACAACTTCCGAGTTTCTTATACCTTCACCAGCCCCGCCGGAACGAAGCCGGTGACGATCGGACCGAATCGCGCAGCCGCAGTCAATGTCGGCATGATGACTGCGGTGAATGCGGACGGTAAGCCGTTCATGAACGGGATGTCTGGACGTTGCCTGAGCACGTTCCAGATGGACGGCAACGAGAAAGTGTTCGAGAACTCCGGCTACTGTCAATTCGTGGACGCTGATGGCGATCACATCTACGAGCGCTATACCTACGCCTCGCAGCCGCTCGGACCGAAGAACGTCGGTGAGGGCCAGTGGATCGGCGGCACGGGCAAGTACACGGGAGCGTCGGGCACCTTCCGCATCGAGAGCGGGCGCATCGCCTCGGCGACCGAGGGCGCAATTCAGACGATCGGCATGAAGATCGGCTCCTACACCCTCAAGGAGAAAACCGCGGAAGCCAAGTGATAAGGCGCCGTTTCTCAGATCGGCATCCGGCTTGGAGGCGCCACGCGTTGGACGACAGCTTGGCCCTCCATCGATAACCATGACCGCTCATGATCGTTCAGACCATGGGCGATCATGCCAGAACGCTCCGTGGCGCGACAGGAGTGAGGCCGCAACGATGCTTCATGGCCACAAGATCAATGCGCCCGTCTGTCCACGCGGATAATGCGGCGAGAGCCATTCCATAGCTCCACGGCGTTCGTCACTGCGAGCATGCGGGCGCCCATCAACGCCTCGATATCATCGTGAGCCTCGATGGACTGAACGCCTACGATCCGATCGTCCGGGCTGAGCAGATACGCGCGGTACACTGATGGCTCAGCGTCCGTCTGAAGCGGGGTCCCCTGCTCTTGCTGCTTGCGGGACACGGCCTGTCCCCCCCTTCACAGGCACCCGAATGGCCAAGCCTGTGACACGCTCAAGATACTCCAAATGTTCACGGCATCAAGGAGTGAGGAAATTACTGTGCAGGACTGTTCAAGCGTCGTGACGCGGGAACGCAATTTGTTCCGCAAGACGTCAGGCTTGGCGCTGGTGGCAGCCTCCGCCCAGAATATCGACCGAACGGTCTCGCCTCACCGCGCCTGCAAGCCCACCCTGCATTGGATACCAGCCGGGCCACCCGATGGAGGCAGGCCATGACCACGATTCCCTGCCGCCAGCCGCCTCGCGGGCCTCCGGCGCCAAGCGCGTCAGCGGACGCGGCGACCCCGGCCGTGGGGAATCGCTCGTCTTGTTGACATAACCTCCCACAAACGGGAGCGGGTGGCGCATCTCAGGTCACCCAGACCGAACGCCTCATCAGGATCGACCGGCTCGATCAGGAGTCGATCAAGCGGCGAAGCCCGCCTCTCGTGCCTTGATGATGGCGACGACCGTCTCGTTGATCGGCGTTGGGACACCGTACTGCTTGCCCAAGCGTGGGATCGAGCCGTTGATCGCATCGACCTCGCCGCGGCGGCCCGCGCTGTGGTCGAGGAGCATCGAGGGCCTGGCGTCGGGGATCTTGCCGCCAAGCTTCCTGATGTGCTCGATCGGATCGCCGACATCGAGCACCACGCCGATCGCTTCAGCGACCGCGATCGCCTCCGTCGCGCAACCCAGTGCCACCTGCCAAGCGTTTGGATCGGCCATGACGCCGCCGATCGTGAGGCCCGTCACGCAGGTGGTCCCCGAGAAAGTAACGTTCATGATCAACTTCTCCCAGACCATGCGCTGGACATCATCGAAGAGATGGACCTTGAACCCAGAATGCTCCCAGATCTTGGCCGCGGCCTGCAAGCGCCGCAACGGCAACCCGGCCAAGGCGCCGAAGCGGATCATCTCCAATCCGTTGTGATGAACATGACCGGGTCCGCGCATTGAGGCGCCGAAACCGCCAACGACCCCGACAGCGATCTTGTCTTTGTCCAGGATAGAAGCTGCAATTTCAGGTGAGCCGAGGCCGTTCTGGATGGTCTGCACCACGGTTTCCGGTCCGATCAGTGACACGCACGAGCGTGCCGCTGCTTCGACGTCGAACGCCTTGGTGGCGATGATCACGAGATCGCAGGTCCCAATCGCGTCCGTGGTCGTGCCGGCACTGGCGAGTTGCACGGTGCGATCACCGCTCGCTCCCTCGACACGCAAGCCTTTCGTCCTCATTGCTTCGGCGTGATCGGGCCAGAGCGTAACGGCATGCACCTCGTGGCCGGCGGACGCCATGAGCGCGGCATAGACCGAGCCCATCGCGCCGCAACCGACGATCGCGACTGTCGACATGCCCGCCTCCTTACGCAGCCAGAGCGCTGGAGGTCAGCGCATTCTGGATCGCCCGGGTGACGTCAGCCGTTCCGGCCGTGCCGCCGATGTCACGAGTCTTCGGTCCATGGGTGAGGACCTGGCAGGTCGCCGCGCGGATCGCCGCTGCGGCGCTGGCGCAGCGCTCGTCCGCGTGCCGGTCGGCCATCCAGTCGAGCAGCATGGCGGCCGACAGAATGGCGGCGATGGGATTTGCGACCCCCTGGCCCGCGATATCAGGCGCGGTGCCGTGGCTCGGCTGGAACATGCCATGTGTCTCGCTGACGTCGCCCGAGGGCGCCACGCCCAGGCCACCGACGACGCCGGCCGCGATCTCGGAGGTGATATCACCGAACACGTTCTCGGTGACGATCACGTCAAACCGCTCGGGGTTGGTCACGAGCATCATCGAGCCTGCATCGATGTAGAGACGCGCTGTCCCGATATCGGGGTGCCGGGCTGCCACCTCGTCGAAAACTTTCCGGAGAAAGGCGTTGCTGCGCAGCACATTGGACTTGTCGAGGAGCGTGACGTGCCCGGGTGTACCATGCAGCCGGCGACGCAGGCGCGCCTGAGCGAAGGCGAGTTGGAACAGCTTCTCACTCGTGGCGCGGGTGATCGTCAGGCGGTCGCTGGCGCTTTCATCGTTCGGTTCCGTCGGGTCGTGACGGCCAGCGAACAGGCCTTCGGTCAGCTCCCGGATGACCACCATGTCGATCGTGTCGGCGCGGACACGGGTGGGCACACCCGGGAAGAGGCGGCAGGGGCGCAGGCTGGCGAACAGGCCGTAGTGCTCGCGCAAATCGATTTGAGGTGCGATCTCGGTGCCGTCCGGGTAACGCACGTCCGGCAAGCCCATCGCGCCAAGCAGGATGGCGTCGGCCTCACCGACGGCCTTCATGGACGCGGCTGAAATCGCCTCGTTTGATTTCTGATAATACGCCGCACCCGCCTCGTAGGTGGTGTAGTGTGGAGTGATGCCGTGACGCTTCAAGGCGTCGGTGAGGACGGCGACGGCAGCGTCCGTCACCTCGGGTCCAATGCCGTCGCCGGGCAAGAGGGCAATGTCGTAGTGGTTCTTGGCCATGGCCAGTCCCTCTCCGTTGGTCGGATCAATCATAAAGATCGAGCTTGCTATTTGTAGCTTCTCATCAAGCGCGATCGATACTTGTTATGCATACCCGAGGTCATCGAGGCAGAAAGAGTTCATGTGCGTTGCAGCGTCCCACTTGGGACTGTGCCCCTTGCTCTCACGCCTCGGCAAATTCTCCGACGAACTTCCCGCTGTCGAGGATCATCTCCTCGTCGAGGTAGATCGTCGGCCGACCGATGATGCCATCCAGGTGGATCTTGGCCCGTACCGTGCCGCCGGGCAGGGTCGCGCTGCTTCCTGTGCTGACGTGCGTCCACCCGTATATCCGCTCGCCTTCAAAGCTGGGATCCTCGCCGATGAGAGCCGCCCCCGGGTTCGTCCCGATGCCCCATGCGGCAAACGCGTAGGCGTTCGGATCGTCGAGCGATGCCAGCAAGTTGGACAGCCTGGCCGCCTCGCTGCCGCCCTTGATCGAGACGAGGCGGCCGTCTTCGAACGACATCGTCACTGGCGACGTCACGCGGCCGATCTGGGTGATGGAACCGTCCACGACGGCCACGCCCGATGCGCTTCGTGCCCTCGGAACGCTGAGGAACAGGCCCGGAGGGAAGGCGTCGAGGTCGCCGGGATCCTTGGCGACGCCGTCGAGCGTCGCCAAGGGGTGCTCCAGCTCGTAACGCATGTCGGTCCCGAGCTCGGTCGTGACCCGGGCGGTGCGCGCCCGCGCAACCCGCTCCGCGAGACGGTTCGTCAGGGCGACCAAACGGTCCATGTCCACCGAGAGGGTGCGCAGGAACCCATCCTCGGTCACTCCAGGCATGGTGATGACCCGCGCACCGGCTTTCTGCGCTGCTACGCGGGCCGAGGAGTGGGTCAGCGAATAGGTCGTGTAGAGGAACGTCAGATCCGCCTCCTGCATGGCCGCACGGACCGCTGCCGGAGGTTCCTGTGGGCTGCTCCGCCGCGTTGGCATGACGACCAGGACCGGCTCGGCCTCTGCCGCCATGGCTGCCGCCATGAGCGCCTGGGCCACCGACTGGTCGCGCATCGTGTCGGTCACGACCAGCACCCGCTCCCCGGGCTTGACGGAGCCGCACATCTCGACGGCGATCCGGGCACAGCGTTGCAGTTCCATGGCTTTCATGATGCGCTCCGCAAGCATTCCAAGTATTTGAGAAAACGTCTGGATTTAGGCCGCTGCCCTGGCCGAGCCACCAGGCGAGAGGGGCTGCAATCCCCTGATCATGTCCGCCGCCTTTTCCGCGATCATCATCGTTGAGGCGCAGGTATTCGCGGACGGCATGTTCGGCATGACGGAGGCGTCGACGATGCGCAGCCTCTCGATCCCATGCACACGCAATTGGTCGTCGACCACCGTTGTCGCGTCGCGGGCCGGGCCCATACGGGCCGTGCCCATGACGTGATAGGAGGACACGCCGAAGCGCCGGGCGTAATCGAGCAGCTCGTCGTCACCGACTACGCCGTCGCCAGGCATGGTCTCGGCGTCAAAGAACCTGGCCAGCTCCGAGCTGCGGAGCAGCCGGCGTGCCACCCGCATACCCCCGAGCAGGACTTCCCGGTCGTAGGGGTCCTCGAGATAGTTCGGTTGTACGACCGGGTGCTCGAACGGATCGGACGAGCGGGCCCGGACGTAACCGGTGCTCTGCGGCCGGTGCTGCCATACCCCGCAGGTCATGCCAGGATAATCGTCGAGGACGCCGATATAGCCTTCGCGGTAGCTCGCTGGCGTGAACACGCCCTGGATGTCAGGAGCGTTCAGCCCCTCCCTCGACTTCCAGAACCAATGCACCAGCGACGGGCTCAAGGCCAGGATGTTGGGAAGGCCCACCATCCACCGCGCGATCTGGCCCCCGAGACGGGCCCCGCGCGCCAACTCGTTCATGGTGAGGCAGTCCTTCACCTTGGCCACCATGCGGACCGAGAAGTGATCCCGGAGGTTTTCGCCGATGCCGGGCAGCTCGTGCACGACCGGAACACCGATGGACTGGAGATGCGCCGCCGGACCGACCCCCGAAATCTGCAGCAGCTTCGGCGTGTTGATGGCTCCGCCGCATACGATCACCTCGCGCCGGGCCCGCACCTCGCATGGGGTGTCCCGGCTCGGGCCGCATGCGTAACGCACGCCTGTCGCACGCTTCCCCTCGAATAGGATCGCCGTGGCCTGGGCCCTCGTGCGCAGCTCCAAGTTGCGCCGCTTCTTCGCCGGGCGGAGAAAGGAGCGAGCGGTGCTCTGCCGCCAGCCGTTCATGATCGTGCGCTGGTAGTAGCCCACGCCTTCCTGGCTGGTGCCGTTGTAGTCCGGATTGCGCGGCATGCCCTGCCCCACGGCTCCGGCAATGAACGCCTCGCAGATTGGGTGAACCCAATCCATGTCGGTGACGGCCTGTTCTCCCGATCTTCCGCGGAAGGCCTCGTCGCAGGCCCCGATCTTGCGCTCCGTGCGCTTGAAGTAGGGCAACACGTCTTCGTATCCCCAGCCCGGATTGCCCGATGCCGCCCATTCGTCGAAATCCGACGGTTGGCCGCGGTTGTAGGCGAGCCCGTTGATGGAGGTCGAGCCGCCGAGCGTGCGCCCCTGCGGGATCGGGATGCGCCGGCCGCTGGTGTTGGCCGTCGGCTCGCTCGAGAACTGCCAGGTGAAGGCGGGGTCGAAGAGCACCTTGATGAAGCCTGCCGGGATGTGCAGGAAGGGGTGCCAGTCCCTCGGGCCCGCCTCCAGCACGCAGACGGTGGTGCGGCCATCCTCCGTCAGGCGGTTCGCCAGGATGGAGCCCGCAGCCCCTGCGCCGACGATCACGTAGTCGAAACTGTCTGTGGTGTCGTGAGTTCTGGGCATCGTCGTTCTCGGTGCGAGGTGGTGGGAGCCGATGCGTGTCAGCGACCGGCCGGCGCGCGGGAGTCGCCTCAAAGGAATCCGATGGAGATCCAGGGGATCGCGGCGACCAGGACCAGGCCTGCGAGCAGGGCCATGACGTAGCCGAGGATCGGCCTCATGCCCGCGTCGGGGCTGACGCCACTGATCGCGCAGGCGGCGTAGTAGCCGACGCCGAACGGCGGAGCGAAGAGGCCGACGCCCATGGCCAGGATGACCACCATGGCGTAATGCACCTCGTGCACCCCGACCTCGCGCGCGATGGGGAACAGCAGCGGGCCGAAGAGCACGATGGCGGGGATGCCCTCCAGCACGCTGCCCAGCACCACGAAGGCGAGGACCGAGACGGCGAGGAAGGTTGCCGCTCCGCCGGGAAGCCCCGTCATGGCGGCTGCGAGCTGGCGCGAAAATCCGGACTGCGTCAGAGACCAGGCCATGCCCGTGGCGGCGCCGATGATGAGCAGGATTGCCCCGGACAGGGCGGCCGTGCTGACGAGCATGGGCATCAGCCTGCGCCAGTCGAACCGCCGGTAGATGAGCAGCCCGGCAAGGGCCGAGTAGGCGATGCCGAGGGTCGAGACCTCGGTGGCGGTCGCGACGCCTTCGATGACCGCGGCCCGGATCACGAAGGGCAGTGCCAGCGCCGGGAGGGCGACGAGCAGGCTGAGACCGATCTCCCGCGCACCGGCCCGGCGTACGTGCGAGAGATCCTCATTCCGGTAGCGCCACCAGACGACGGCCCCCAACGCGACGGCCAGCACCGCGCCGGGCAGCATGCCGCCGGTGAACAGCGCGGCGATCGAGACGCCGGTCACGGACCCGATGGTAATCAGGACGAGGCTCGGCGGGATGGTCTCGGTCTGGGCGCCGGTGGTCGCGAGCAGCGCCACGAGGTCGCCGGGATCGGCGCCGCGGCGCTTCATCTCGGGGAACAGGACCGGCGCGACGGCGGCCATGTCCGCGGCCTTGGACCCCGAGATGCCGGAGACCAGGTACATGGCACCGATCAGCACGTAGGACAGGCCACCCCTGACATGGCCGAGCAGGTTGGCAAGGAAGGTCACCATCGCGCGCGCCATGCCGGTCATCTCGATCAGCAGGCCGAGGAACACGAAGAGCGGCACCGCGAGCAGGATGAGGTGCGACATGCCCTCATCCATGCGCCCGACCACGACCTCCATGGGCGCGTTCGTGGTGAGGCCGAGAAAGCCAACGGTCGCCAGCCCGAACGAGAACGCGATCGGTACGCCGCTGAACACCAGCCCGCCGACGATACCGACGAAGAAGACGAGCAGGTTCAGATTGCCGAGCTCGCGCAGCACCGGCTCGAGCGCGGCCAGGCCGGCGGCGATGGCTCCGACGAGCGCCAGCGCCACGAGCACCAAGCGCCGGTTCCCGACCTCGATCAGGCGGAGCACAGCGATCACCAGCATCAGCCCGAACCCGACCGGCAGCGCGGCCGCGCGCCACGCGTTGGAGAGTTCCAGCGCCGGGGTGGTGAGGAAGGACTCATCCATCATGAAGTTGAGGGATGGCTCCATCAGGAGCGCGACGAACGCCAGCGCCGCGGCAATGGCTATCACGTCGAGGAAGGCGCGGGTCCGCGGGCTCGCCATGGCGACCAGGGCCGTCATGCGCATGTGTTCGCCACGGCGGAATGCAACGACGGCTCCGAGCATCGCCAGCCATAGAAAGAGGATGGACGAGAGCTCGTCCGTCCAGATGAGCGGGCGCGACAGGTAGCGCCCGATCACGCCGGCGAGGAGGACGACGATCTCGGTCAGAACGAGGATGGCCGCAGGGATCTCGACGAGGAGGCCCACCCCTGCGTCCAGCCGGGCGGCCCATCGGCGTGAGCCAAGGGGGATGCCGTCCAGGATGCCATGGGGCGCCAGTTCGCCCACGAGGTTCGTGCTCGCCGTCTTCATGTTTCCTCCTCCTTGCTGCGGTTCGGTCCCCCGGGCCGCGGTCGTGCGCCGACCGGCCTTGGCTCGTGCGCTACGCCAGTTTGCCGACGGCCTCCTCGAGGACGCCCCAGGCCTGATCGCCGAACTTCTTTCGCCATTGGTCGTAGAACCCGGCCTTGCGCAGCTTCTCGCGGAAGGCGCTCCGGTCGGGCTCCGTGAATTCGAGCCCCTGTCCCTGAAGCTCCGCCCGCAGACTGTTGCCGAGGTTCTCCACATCGGCGCGCTGGCGTAGCGCGGCGCCGTTGATGTGGCGGCTCACGATCTCTTTGAGATCGGTCGGCAGACGCTCCCAGGCGCGGCGGTTGCCGAGGAACCAGTAACCGTCCCACATGTGATTGGTGAGAGCACAGTGCTTCTGCACCTCGTAGAACTTCGCCGTCGAGATCGTTACGAGAGGGTTCTCCTGACCATCGACCACCTTCGTCTGCAACGCGGAGTAGACTTCGGAAAGGTTGATACTGGTTGGAAATGCGCCGAGAGCGCTGAACATCGACGTCCATAGAGTGCTCACCGGCACCCGCATCTTCAGCCCGGCGAGATCCTCCGGCTTCGTGATCGGCGTGGAGCGCGTGGTGATCTGCCGGAACCCGCTGTTCCAAATTCGATCCATCACGAAGATCCCGGCGGCATTGATCTGCTTGCGGAGCAGCACGCCGAGTTCGCCATCCATCGCCCGCCAGACGGTCGGATAGTCCGGCCAAACGAAGCCGATACCGTACATGGCGCCGGCTGGGATCAGGGTTGACAGCCCGGCGACGCCGGAGACCGAGAAGAATTCGAGCCCGCCGCTTCGCAACTGCGCCAGCATATCGGTGTCGCCGCCGAGCTGGTTATTGGGAAAGACCCGGAGCAGGAAGCGTCCGTCGGTCTCTTTGGCGATGGCGTCGGCGGCCTCCTGCGCTCTCATCGAGAGAGGGTGGGTCGCCGGAACATTGGTGCCGTACTTGTATTCGTAGGCCGCGGCGGCCTTGGCGGTCCTGATGCCGAACGTGCTGACGGTGGTCGCCGCGGCCGTCCCCAGGAGCAGGCCCCGCCGGCTCATGCGGGCGTCGGTGATGGTGCTCATCGCTTGCCTCCCTAGCAGCATGCGTATGATGTTGTGAACGTCAGACATTTGCCGGAACGCCGCGTCGTCCGTCAAGCGCGAAATTCAGATTGTCTGATGTTTGAGGTCAGCCCGGACGATCGGCATCCAGGCCGGGCCGGTCCCGTCAGGGGACGAGCGCGCGCCTTGTCAGGCGTAACGAGACCTGCGCGCGAAGCCTTCGGACTACACCGTATCGGGGTCCATCATGTCATGAGCTACCATGCATGGTCGCATCGGCGGGCCGCGCCCAGGTCTCTCAACACCTGCCGCGCACAGGTCTCATACGGTTTCCGGATGATCGCTTCGCGATGCGGAAACCGGCCTCGCTCAGGCGCCGCGCGGGCTCGTGATACGGTTTCCGAAAGTGATCGTCCGGAAACCGTATCATAAGGGGCCGGGACAATGCCCTGGCCATGCCTCCCGCCTCTCGCGACGGTGCGCATGAGGGTCGCGGAGGCCGTCCGGCGCCTTCTGCCGTGCCTCGTGCAGGACTACCCGGTGCAGGGTCGGCACTCGTGCCTTGCGCGGGGGCCGCCCCCGGCTGCCGAGGGCAGGGAGGGCGAGCTCGATTGCCCGCTCCGGCATCCTGCCCGTTGGCCCTGGATCAGGCGGACGCAGCAGGTGCTGCGGGCTGATCCGACCCGGCACTCCCGGATGTGTCCACGATCTTGCGCAGCCGCTCGGCGGCGCGCAGCAGATGCTGCCGCATCGCTTCACGAGCCCCATGCTCGTCCCGCGCCTCTATCGCTTTGGCGATCGCGAGGTGCTCCTTGAGGGTCGCTGCCTTCGTTCGTTCGAGCCGGTACGTATCCAGGTACCAGACGGCGACGAGACTCTGGAGCGTCTGCGCCAGGTTCAGGTAGAGCGGGTTGCCCGAAGCCGCGGCGATCGCCGTATGGAACTCGTTATCAAGATCCATGAACGCCTTGGAACGGCTGCGCTCGTCGCCCATACGTTCCACGATCTGCAGCAGATGGGCGCCGACGCCCGGCGCGCCGGCGGCCGCAGCGCGGCCTGCGCACTCGACCTCGATCAGCACGCGCACATCGACGAGGTCGCCCAGGTTCTGCTCAGTCAGCAGGGAGCCCCATTGGAACGCGCCGGACAGCAACTGGGACGTTGCCTCGCGGATGTAGGAGCCGTCGCCGGGACGGGCCTCAATCACGCCGAGGATGACCAAGCTCTTGATCGCCTCGCGGATCGTGGAGCGTCCGACGGCGAACCGGGCCGCCAGCTCCTTCTCGGGCGGGATGCAGTCCCCCGGCTTCCAGACCCTCTTCAAGATGAGCTCGGCGATGGCCGCGACGATCTCCTGCGGCAGCGTCGCCCGTGGCAGCGGCTTCAGGTGCTGCTCCGACGCGGACGTCCCCGGCGCCGCTCGCCCGGACGGAGTCGACACCACCCGAAGACCAGCTGACTTGGCCATAATCATACTCCGGTCGCAGAGGCCGGGTGGCCCGGACCGGATGTCCCGGAGCCAGCGATCCTCTTGAATGTCAGACAGATGGGCGCAATCTGCGCGCGAGGCAAGCGGAAGCGCTGCAAGCAGCGCCGTTTTCCGCCCCCGTGCCGAGAACGGTTGACAGGCCGAAGTTGCATCCATTAAACGTCAGACATTCTGATGTTCAGGTGAAACTGAAACGAGCGCGGCGGATCGGCAGCCGCGCCGCACCGTCTCCACCATCGAGGAGGAAGCCCATGCATGAGCAAGCGCTGAGCGCGGACCGGAGCGCTCCCTCAATCCATCCCGTGATTCAGCTTCACCCGGCCGACAACGTGGTGATCGGCCGGGGCACCCTGCTGCCCGGTGCGCCGGCCGGAGGCGGTGTCACGGCGGTGCAACGCATTCCCCCAGGGCACAAAATCGCGGTGCGGCCGATCAAGAACGGCGAGCCGGTCCTCAAGTACAATCAAATCATCGGCTTTGCGACCCAGCCTATCGCTCCGGGCGAGCACGTGCACGTCCATAACATGGGAATGGGCGACTTCGACAAAGACTACGCTTATGGCGTGGACGCGAAGCCCACCGATTACTTCGCCGAGCCTGCGACATTCGAGGGTATCGTCCGCCCGGATGGACGCGTCGCGACGCGAAACTACATCGGCATCCTGACCTCCGTGAACTGCAGCGCTCATACCGCCGGCCTGATTGCCGACGCGTTCAAGCGCAACCCATTCACCGGCAACGACCCGCTGGCCGAGTTCCCGAACGTCGACGGCGTCGTCGCGCTCACTCACAAGACCGGTTGTGGCATGGGAGAGGGGGAGGAACTCGCCCTGCTGCGCCGAACACTCGCCGGCTACGCACGTCATCCGAATTTCTCCCACATCATCATGATCGGCCTCGGCTGCGAGGTGAACCAGATCGGCGAGATACTTCGCGAGCACAAGCTGACCGATCGCATCCGCAACATGGACATCCAGAGCATGGGGGGCACCCGCAAGACGGTGCAGGCAGGCCTCGACTTCGTGCGGGAGGTCCTGAAGGAGGCAAACGGCGTGAGCCGGCAGCCCGTCCCGGCCCATCATCTGAAGGTCGCGCTCCAATGCGGCGGCTCGGATGGGTACTCGGGTGTCTCCGCCAACCCGGCCCTCGGCATCGCGAGCGACCTGATCGTCCGCAACGGAGGCACCGTCATCCTGGCGGAAACCACCGAGTCGTACGGCGCCGAGCATCTCTTCACCCGCCGTGCGGTCAGCCGCGAGGTCGGCGAGAGGCTCGTCGGGTTGATGCGCTGGTGGGAGGAATACACCCGCAAGCACGGCTCCGAGATTAATGCGAACCCCTCCCCCGGCAACAAGGCGGGCGGGCTCACGACCATCATCGAGAAGTCGCTCGGGGCGATGGCGAAGGCTGGCAGCACGAACCTTGTCGACGTCGTCAAGTACGCCGAGGCGGTGACCAAGAGCGGCTTCGTCCTGATGGACACACCCGGCTTCGACCCCGTTGCCGCGACGGGTCAGGTTGCAGGCGGCGCGAACCTGGTCTGCTTCACCACGGGCCGCGGCAGCGTGTTCGGGTGCAAGCCGGCCCCCTCGGTCAAGATCGCGACCAACACACCCCTGTTCCAGCGCATGGAAGAGGACATGGACATCAACTGCGGAACGATCATCGACGGGTCGGAAACGATCCAAGAGGCTGGGCAGCGGATTTTCGAGCACATCCTGAGGGTCGCCTCGGGCGAGCGCACGAAGAGCGAGTCGTACGACGCCGGCTCGGCCGAATTCGCGCCCTGGCCGATCGGGGCAACCGTCTGAGACCCGTCGACGGAAGGGAGGCGCACATGGCTGACCGCGAGCGGCCGACGCATGCCGCAGATCCGGCGGGGCGAGCAGCGGAGGCCCGCAGCCTCGCCGAGAGGGGGCTGCACCACCAGGCAATCGGGCAACCCGAGGAGGCCGAGAGACTGCTGGCGCAGGCGCAGGAGCTCGATCCCGATACGGTCGCGGAGGTCCTGCTGGAGCACGACGCCGCACGGGCCCCTGACGCCCGCCTGCAGAACCAGGCGGACCAGGACGTGGAGAAGGTGCTGCCGAGGATCAAGCCCGGTCCCGCCTAGAGCGGCGCCCGATCACGTTGCAATCAGGCGCCGCTCTAGGTCTTTGATTTTACCGCATTTTCTGCGACGAACCGGGATCCATTTCGTCGGACAATGCTCTAGACGGCCACCAATACAAGTTCTGCCGCGCGTGCGGGACGCTGTCCCGCCGCAGCGGATGTCGTTTGCTCAAAAAGGAGACGAACTATGCAACTCCTGCGCTACGGTTCCCCCGGGCAGGAAAAGCCCGGTTTACTGGATGCCGACGGTCGAATTCGGGACCTGTCCGGCGAGATCCGGGACATCGATGGAGAGGTCCTCGCGCCGAGCACGCTTGCGCGCCTGTCCGGGCTCGACCCTGCAACGCTGCCCGTCGTGGACGGAACGCCCCGCCTTGGATGTCCCGTCGGCAAGGTCGGCAAATTCGTCGCCGTGGGCCTGAACTACGCCGATCATGCCGCCGAGGCGAACATGGCGCTGCCTCAGGAACCGATCGTCTTCTTCAAGGCGACCACCTGCATCGTCGGCCCCAACGACGACGTCATGCTCCCGCGCGGCTCGACCAAGAGCGACTGGGAGGTCGAACTCGGGATCGTCATCGGCCAGACGGCCCGTTCCGTGGACGAAGCCGAGGCGTTGGACCATGTCGCCGGCTACTGCCTCGTGAACGACGTCTCGGAGCGCGAGTACCAGCTGGAGCGCGGCGGCACCTGGGATAAGGGCAAGTGCTTCGACACGTTCGGCCCGATCGGTCCAGTTCTCGTCACCAAAGACGAAGTCGGAGATCCACAACAATTAGATATGTGGCTCGATGTTAATGGAGTAAGAATGCAGACTGGCAACACACGGACGATGGTCTTCAGCGTCGCCAAGCTGGTCAGCTACATCAGCAGCATCATGACCCTGCTTCCTGGCGACATCATCACCACCGGCACACCGCCAGGGGTCGGGATGGGCAAGAAACCCGCTCCGATTTATCTCAAGCCGGGCGACGTGATGAGTCTCGGTATTGAGAGACTCGGGCAGCAGCGGCAGATGGTCCGGGAGTGGAGCCGCGCCTGAGGCGCTCTTCGCCGGATCGAACGCCGGTCCGGCGCTAACGAGTATTTCACAGGAGGGGGCAAGCGGTGTGGCTGACCATACCGGTCAGCCACACCGCTATGCGAGCAACGCCGGCGTCACAGGCGGGCAGGAGACCATCGGCGCCCGATCTCGATTTCCTGACACGGGAACCCAACAGGTTCAATACCGCCGCACTTATGAACTGATCTGTTTCAGGTAGGGGTAGGCGCAGAGGGACTTGATGCGGCCGGTCTCTGCCGCGAGCGCAGTCCAGGCCCGGCAGCACGCCTCGACGACGGCCTCGTCGTCGGCGAGGAGCCGATGGGAGAGGTAGCGCTCGCGCAGGTAGAGCCAGACACGCTCGACCGGGTTCAGCTCGGGACTGTAGGGCGGCAGCGGCACGAGGGTGAGGTTGGGCGGGAGCGTCACCGCGCGCGGATCGTGCCAGCCCGCACCGTCCAGCACCATCACAGCGTGGGTGTCGGCTGGGATGCTGGCCGCAAAGTCGGCCAGGAAGCGATCCATGGCCTGAGTGCAGACCCGCGGCAGCACGAGGGCGAACTCCTCGCCTGTGGCGGGCCGCACGGCTGCGAAGATGTAGGCTGAGGCGAAGCGCTTGTCGCACAGCCCTGGTGGGCGTTGGCCGCGCACCCACCAGCGATGGCCGGTCCGGCCCTTCTGGCCCACGCGCGCCTCGTCCATGAACCAGAGCGCGATCGTCTTGTCCGGATGGGCTTGGGCCGCCGCCGCTACGGCGGTGCGAAGCCCCCTTTGGCGAAAGCGGCCGCCGCACGGGCGTTCCGCTTCGGGTGAACGGGCCTGGCCTTCTGCTTCGACAGCCCGAGCCGACGCACGACCCGCGACATGGATTGCGGGCACATCGTCTTGTCGAACCGCTCCTCGATGAAACGGCAGAGGTCCGGCAGCGTCCAACTCGACGGCTCCCCTTGCTCGGGATCTGGCCCAACCAGGATCCGATGCACCAGAACTGCTTGCTCACCCTCGCTGAGGATCTCTCGCCTGTGGCCGTGCGGACGATCCACCAGCCCGGCCAGCCCCTCGGCATTGAACCGGATCACCGCATCGCGCAGAGCTTGGCGCTCCATCCCGGCCGCCCGCGCCGCCTCGGCGCGGCTCATGCCTTCCAGCGCATTGGCGATCGCCAGCATCCGCTGCGCTGTCGAACGGCGAGGCTCTTTCCTGGCCCGCCGCCTCAACTCAGTCGGCGTCGCGACATCCTCCCGGATTGGCAAACCGCGTCCCATTCCGACCTCCCGCTCAGGCAGGAGCCAATTGAATCAGCTGCTTCCTTCCCGGGGAACACCCAGCCGAGTCACCTCAATCGCGCGCCGGTATAAGTGGCTGAAAAACCGTGTCTCCTTGAACATCCACGTGCTTCGTCCAACATGGCGGAACTGCGTCTGCCATGTCGCTGTCGGACATGTCGCTGTCGGAGCAGTGGTTCGTTCCAGGAGTCTTTCGGCTGAGTCGCCGGACTGGGTGGCAGCCTCCAAGTTCGCCAGCGCCGATGCAAAGCCCCTCCCCTCTTCCTCGGGAGTGCTCCTCACGCGAACCCACCCTTCAGGCGTGTGCTGCACGGCCACCGTCCGGTCCGCCCCGGCATCGGCCCAGGCACGATACAGGTCACTCGCGAGCGCCGTCCCCTGCTTGTGCGTCCGGGTTGCCGGAGCGGCTTTGCGGAGCGCCATCCCGTGCCGCTCGAAGGCTGCCGCAGCCTGGCCTTGGCGGATCCTGGCCTCGGCGGGGTCTCGGGTCCTGAGGGAGAACCGGACGCTTCGCATGGGCGGCGTGAACCGCACGCGAATGGTGTCGGAGCCAAGCGGCACGGTCAGCGTGCGATCTGCCATCAAGGGACGCACGTCGGCGGGGATGCGTTGGACGAATTGAGGGAGAGAGGAGCCGGACCGTTTCACCGGTCAAGCGAGCCCGAAGAGCATCTGACGCACGCCGTTGTATCAACGGTCGGCTCAGCGTATCGCTCTGAGGAGGCTCAACTTTCAGAGGCGTCAGGGCCTTCTAGAAAGTTGGTGCCCAGGAGAGGACTCGAACCTCCACGGCTTGCACCACTGGTACCTGAAACCAGCGCGTCTACCAATTCCGCCACCTGGGCCCGAAGCGCCGGTGGCGCCGCGGTGAGGGCTGTTTAGTGGGCGGCCGGCTCAGCGTCAACCAGGAAACTGAGCCGGCCGCAAAATTCCGTCACGCCGAACGCGGCCACTCGCGGATGTCGACGAAATGGCCGGCGACCGCCGCCGCCGCCGCCATCGCGGGCGACACGAGATGCGTGCGGCCCTTGTGGCCCTGGCGGCCCTCGAAGTTGCGGTTCGAGGTCGAGGCGCAGCGCTCGTGCGGCTTCAGCCGGTCTGCGTTCATGCCGAGGCACATCGAGCAGCCCGGCTCGCGCCAGTCGAAGCCCGCCTCGGTCAGGATCCGGGCGATGCCCTCAGCCTCCGCCTGCTGCTTCACCAGCCCCGATCCCGGCACCACCATGGCGCTCACGTTGGGATGGACCTTCCGGCCCTCCACCATGCGGGCGACGATGCGCAGATCCTCGATGCGCCCGTTGGTGCAGGAGCCGATGAACACCTTGTCGAGGCCGATCTCGGTGATCCTCTGCCCCGGCGCCAAGCCCATATAGGCCAGGGCCTGCTCCTTCGAGCGGCGGATGTTCTCGTCGGCGATCGCCGTCGGATCGGGCACCCGCCCCTGTACCGAGACCACGTCCTCGGGGCTGGTGCCCCAGGTCACGATCGGCGGCAGGTTCGCCGCGTCGAGCCGCACCTCGCGGTCGAAATGGGCGCCCTCGTCGCTGACGAGGCTCTCCCAATAGGCGCGGGCGCGGTCGAAGGCCTCGCCCTTGGGCGCCTTCGGCCGGTCCTTCACGTAGGCGAAGGTGGTCGCGTCGGGCGCCACCAGGCCGGCCCGGGCGCCGCCCTCGATCGACATGTTGCAGATCGTCATCCGGCCCTCCATCGAGAGAGCGCGGATCGCCTCGCCGGCATATTCCAGCACGTGGCCGGTGCCGCCCGCGGTGCCGATCTCGCCGATGATCGCCAGGATGATGTCCTTGGCGGTGACGCCGGCCGGGAGCGTCCCGTCCACCGTCACCCGCATGTTCTTGGCCTTCTTCTGGATCAGCGTCTGGGTGGCGAGCACGTGCTCCACCTCCGAGGTGCCGATGCCGTGCGCCAGCGCCCCGAAGGCGCCGTGCGTCGAGGTGTGCGAATCGCCGCACACGATCGTCTGGCCGGGCAGGGTGAAGCCCTGCTCGGGGCCGATGATGTGCACGATGCCCTGGCGCCGGTCGAGGGCGTCGTAATACTCGATGCCGAAATCGCGGACGTTGACGGCCAGGGTCTCGATCTGCGTGCGGCTCTCGGGATCCTCGATGCCGAAGCTGCGGTCCGAGGTCTGGACGTTGTGGTCGACGACCGCGAGCGTCTTCTCCGGATGGCGCACCCGCCGCCCGGCGAGACGAAGCCCCTCGAAAGCCTGGGGAGAGGTCACCTCGTGCACGAGGTGACGGTCGATGTAGAGGAGGCAGGTGCCGTCCGGCTGACGATCGACGACGTGGTCGTCCCAGATCTTGTCGTACAGGGTGCGCGGAGCCATGGCGGAATGGGCCTTGTCACGTTCTCTTTGGAGGACCGCGTCGCGGGATACGGTCCGTCCAGGATGTAGTCCGTCGCTCCGGCCGACGGAAGGGTGCTCGGCGCCGCAACGGATTGCGCCCCCCGCATGAGCCGGCGGCGGCTATTCCTTCACCGCCCCGGTCATGGCCGAGACGTAGTGCTCGACGAAGAACGAGTAGAGGATGACGAGGGGCAGCGAGCCGACCAGCGCGCCCGCCATCAGCGAGCCCCAGCGGTAGATGTCGCCGTCCACGAACTCGCTCACCACCGCCACCGGCACGGTCTTGTTCGGGGTCGAGGACAGGAAGGTGAGCGCGTAGATGAACTCGTTCCAGCACAGGGTCAGGGAGAAGATCCCGGCCGAGATCAGGCCCGGCACCGCGAGCGGCAGGATGATCCGGGTGAGGATCTGCCAGCGCCCGGCGCCGTCGATGAGGGCGCATTCCTCCAGCTCGTAGGGAATCGTCTTGAAGTATCCCATCAGGAGCCAGGTCGAGAACGGGATCAGGATGGTCGGGTAGACCAGGATCAGGGCGAGCGGCGAATCGAACAGCCCGTAGGCCTGGATGATGGTGGCGAGCGGGATGAACAGGATCGAGGGCGGCACCAGATAGGCGAGGAAGATCGCCGCGCCGACGAGCGCCGCGCCGCGGTAGCGGATGCGCACGATGGCGTAGGCGGCGAGCACGCTCGCGAACAGCGACAGGATGGTCGCCGCCACCGAGACCAGCATCGTGTTCCAGAGCCAGACCGGGTACTGCGTCTCGAACAGGAGCTTGGTGATGTGCTTGAGCGTCGGGGAGACCACGAAGAACGGGTTGTAGGTCTCCATGTCGATGAGCTGGTCGTCCGGTTTGATGGCGGTGAGCGCCATCCAGTAGAACGGGAACAGCAGCACCACGAGGATGATCCCGAGGGGCAGGTAGAGGGTGACCAGCCGGCGCGGCAGGGTCTCCAGATAGGCCATGCCCTCGGAATGGTCGGCAGCCTGAGCCATGACGCGTCTCCTCAACCGGACTGCCACTTGCGGTTCTGAAGGCCGAACCACGAGATCATGATGGCGAAGAGCAGGAAGGGCACCATCGCGGTGGCGATCGCCGCCCCCTCGCCGAGGCTGCCCGACAGGATGCCGCGCTGGTAGGACAGCGTCGCCATCAGGTGGGTGGAATTCACCGGCCCGCCGCGGGTCATGGCCCAGATCAGCTGGAAGTCCGTGAAGGTGAACAGCACCGAGAAGGTCATCACCACGGCGATGATCGGGGTGAGCAGCGGGAAGGTGATGTGGCGGAAGTTCTGCCAGGGCGTGGCGCCGTCGATGGTCGCCGCCTCGTAGAGCGAGGGCGACACGGTCTGCAGGCCGGCGAGCAGGGTGATCGCGATGAAGGGCACGCCGCGCCAGATGTTGGCGAAGATCACGCAGGTGCGCGCCCAGGCGGGATCGCCGAGGAAGTCGATGTTGCGCTCCAGCAGCCCGAGATGGCGCAGCGACCACGAGATGATCGAGAACTGGCTGTCGAAGATCCACCAGAAGGCCAGCGCCGAGAGCACGGTCGGCACCACGAAGGGGATCAGCACGATCGAGCGCAGGAGCGCCTTGAAGGGCAGCCGCCGGTTGAGGAGCAGCGCGAGGTAGAGGCCGATCGCGAACTTCGCCACCGAGGCGACGATCGTGTAGAGCAGCGTGTTGAACACCGAGAGCCAGAAGACGCCGTCGTCCCACAGCCACTCGTAGTTCTCGAGGCCGACGAAGGCCCCGCCCCGGCCGATGCGGGTGTCGGTGAAGGAGAGCCAGATGCCCTTCACCAGCGGGTAGGCGAGGAACAGGAGCAGGATCAGCGCCGCCGGCAGCATGAACCAGAAGCCGAGCCAGCCGCGATGGGCGCGCAGGCGGCTCCAGGCGGAGGCGCCGGCCCGGGCGGGGGCGACCGGACGGTCGAGGGCGAGGTCGGCCATGGGGGCCTCCAGCGACGAGAAGAGGAACGGCGTCCCGGGACCGGCCGCGCCCCTCCCGGGAGGGGCGCGGCCGGTCCGCTCGGGGCATCAGGCCGAGCGGAAGATGCGCTGGGCCTGCCGCTCCGCGGTGCGGATGGCGCCCTTCGCGTCCTCGCGGCCGGTGCAGTAGGCGGCGAACATGTCGACGATGACGAAGTCGGCGAGCACCGCCGCGATCTTCTCGCTCACCGGGGCGAGGCCGCCCGCCGCCAGCGTCCGGGTCGAGGCCTCGCCGAACACCTTGTTCTTCGGGTCCTTCGTCCAGATCGGGTTGTTGGCGTAGGCGTTCAGCGGATGGCAGAGGTAGCCCTGCGCCGCTTCCAGCCACGCATTGTAGTTCTGCGCCTCCAGCGCGAAGGCCATGAAGGCTTTGCAGGCGTTCGGCGACTTCGTGTAGGTGTAGGCCAGGATCGGGAAGGCGAGCTGGAACTCGGTCGGCTTGCCGGACTTGCCCACGGGGAAGACCGCGTGGTCCATGTCCTCGGCGATGTCCTTCTTCTCGGTCTTGGCCGCGGCGTAGATCGAGATGCCGTTATTGGTCAGGTAGAGATCGCCCGACAGGAACGCCTTGTTGTTCGAGGAATCGTTCCACGAGACCGTGCCGGGGATGAAGGTCTGATAGAGGTTCTTGACGTATTCCAGCGCCTTGGCGGTCTCCGGCGAGTTGATGATGATCTTCTCGTTGGCATCGACGAGGTAGGCGTCGTGCGACCACAGGGCCCAGTGCAGCCAGGAATTGCCGTCGCCGGTGGCGTGACCGAGCGCGAAGCCGGCCGGGGTGTTGTTCTTCTTCATGCCCCGGCACAGCTCCAGGAAGCCGTCGAGGTCCTCCGGGAACTTGCTGAACCCGGCCTTCTGCATGGCCGAGATGCGGTAGTTGAGGTAGCCGCCGTTGAAGGCGAGCGGGATCGCGATCCACTTGCCCTTGACCTTGCCGTAGGCCTCCGCCGCGGGCACCCAGCCGCCGTACTTCTTGCCGAGGTAATCCGCGACGTCGCCGACTTCCAGGCACTTCGACGGGAACAGGGCCGGGAAGGAGTAGAGGCCCCAGACCATGTCCGGCCCCTGGCCGGTATTGGCCGCCACCGACGCCTTGGGCTGGATGTCGTCGAAGGATTCGCTGGTGACGCTCACCGGCACGCCGGTCGCCTTGGTGAAGGCGTCGACGAGGCGCATGAAGGCCTCGTCCTCCGAGGGAATGAAGCGCTTCCAGCGCAGCAGCTTCAGGGAGGCGCCGGCCTCCGGCTTCCACTGGTTCTCCTGCGCCCAGGCACGGGCGAAGCCGTCGAGGCCCGCAGCCGCGGAGAGGCCGAGCGCGGCGCCCCCTTTCAGGATCGAGCGACGGTCGAAGGACGTCATCTGGCGTTTCTCCCGATAGTGCCGTGCGGGGTCGTTGCCCCGTGCTCGTGTCGTATCCGTATGGTCTGCGACGGGCGGAGGGATCTGGCGCCCCTCTCGCGGGAACGATCCGCCGGGCCGCCGGGGCGGCCCGGCGGCCTCACTGCAGGCGACGGCCGCTCTCGGCGTCGAACAGGTGGACGAGGGCCGGATCGGCCGTGATGGCGATGCGCTCGCCCGGGCCGGCGGCGATGCGCTCGCGGAAGACGCAGGCCATGTCGCGGCCGACCTCCTTCACGACGTCGGTGCCCGCGCCCTGCCCGGGCGGGCGCACCAGCACCAGGGTCTCGGACCCGGTGGGCTCCACCACCGCCACCTCCACCGGCACGCCGGCCGGATCGAGGCGCACGTGCTCGGGGCGCAGGCCGTAGACGGCCCGCAGGCCCTCCGCCGGCCGCGCGCCGCGGGTCGGCAGCGGCAGGACGAGGCCGCCATCGGTGCGGAAGCTCGTCCCCGTCACCGTGCCCTTCAGGAAGTTCATGGCCGGAGAGCCGATGAAGCCCGCCACGAACAGGTTGTCGGGCCGGTCGTAGAGGTCGAGGGGCGCGCCGATCTGCTCGACCACGCCGTCATGCATCACCACGATCTTGTCGGCCATGGTCATGGCCTCGATCTGGTCGTGGGTGACGTAGACCGTGGTGGTGCGCAGGCGCTGGTGCAGCTCCTTGATCTCCGCCCGCATGGCGACGCGCAGCTTGGCGTCGAGGTTCGAGAGCGGCTCGTCGAACAGGAAGACCTGCGGGTCGCGCACGATGGCCCGGCCCATGGCGACGCGCTGGCGCTGCCCGCCCGAGAGCTGGCGCGGGTAGCGGTCGAGGAGCTTCTCCAGGCCGAGGATCGCGGCGGCGCGGTTCACGCGCTCGCTGATCTCCTCCTTCGCCGCCTTCCGCAGCTTCAGCGAGAAGGCCATGTTGTCCCGCACGGTCATGTGCGGGTAGAGCGCGTAGTTCTGGAACACCATCGCGATGTCCCGCTCCTTGGGCGGCACCGCGTTGACGACCCGCGACCCGATCCGGATCTCGCCCGCCGTGATGTTCTCCAGCCCCGCGATCATCCGCAGGAGCGTCGACTTCCCGCAGCCCGAGGGGCCGACCAGGATCACGAACTCCCCGTCCTGGATGTCGATGGAGACGCCGTGGAGGATCGGCGTCGTGCCGAAGGATTTCTGTACGTTTCGAATCTCAAGTCCGGCCATCGCCTCGTTCCTCCCGTCGGTCAGGCCCCGGCCCGGAACGGCCGGCGGGGGAAGTCGACGGAGCGGCAGCGCTGCCACAGACAGGCGACAGAGGCGTGACGACGCGGTGCGTCGAGGCTCATGAGGTTTCCTTCCCTGGCGTCCGGGCGGCTTGCCGCCTCTCGTCGTTCGGGGCCATCATCGGTTGGCGAGGGCGCGAGATCAAGCGCCCCTCATCTGCATCCATCGTCGGATGCCGCGCCGGAAGCCGAGGAGACGCGCTTGAAGTCCACCGATCTGTTGATGCTGCGTCCGATGATGCCGCTCGTCACCGAGAATCTGGAGCGCCTGTTCACCCTGCACCGGGTCGAGCCGGGCGGGGATCCCGAGCGGCTGATCGCCGAGGTCGGGCCGCGGGCGAAGGGCATGGCGGTGAGCCACGTGCGGGTGGACGGGGCGCTCCTCGACCGGCTGCCGCAGCTCGAGATCGTCGCGAATTTCGGCGTCGGCTACGACACGATCGACGCCGCCGAATGCAACCGGCGCGGCGTGATGGTGACCAACACCCCGGACGTGCTCACCGACGAGGTGGCCGATCTCGCGGTGGGGCTGCTGCTCGCCACCGTGCGGCAGATCCCGCAGGTCGACCGCTACCTGCGGGCGGGGAAGTGGCTGGAGAAGCCCTATCCGCTCACCGGCACCCTGCGGGGGCGGCGCGTCGGCATCCTCGGCCTCGGCCGGATCGGGCGGGCCATCGCCCACCGGCTGGAGGCGTTCGGCGTCGCGATCGCGTATCACGGCCGCAGCCGGCAGCCGGACGTCGCCTACCCCTATCACGCGACGCTCCTCGACCTCGCGCAGGCGGTGGACGTGCTGATGGTGGTGGCGCCGGGCAGCCCCGAGACCCGGGGCATCGTCAACCGGGAGGTGCTGGCGGCGCTCGGCCCGGAGGGCATCCTGATCAACGTCGCCCGCGGCAGCCTCGTCGACGAGGCGGCGCTGATCCAGGCGCTGGAGGACGGCACCATCCAGAGCGCGGGCCTCGACGTCTTCGACGACGAGCCGCGGGTGCCGGCCGGGCTGATCGCGCAGGAACACACGGTGCTGCTGCCGCATGTGGGCTCGGCCTCCACGCATACCCGCGCGGCGATGGGCCAATTGGTTGTGGACAACCTCGTGTCGTGGTTCTCGGGCAAGGGACCGCTGACGCCCGTCGCCGAGACGCCCTGGCCACGGTCGGCGCCGTGATCCCGCGCCGCCCCGTCCTGGCGGCCCGCGGCGCCCTGGCGGCCGGCGCGGTCGTGGCGGCGGGCGCCGCCCTGGCGGTCCCGGCCGCCCGGGCGGATCCCGCCCGGCCGCGCACCGACGCGGAGGCGCAGGGCACCTGGACCTTGTCCCTCAACGGCAGCCACCGGCGCTGCGTCGTGACGCTGACGGGGGAGGCCGTCGCGGGCGGCCACGCCCTGCGCTTCCCGGCGGGCTGCCGGCGGGCGCTGCCGGTGCTCAACGGCCTCGCGGGCTGGCGGCTGGAGGACGGGGCGCTGCGGCTCCTCAGCGCGGAGGCGAAGGCGGTGCTCGACTTCGCCCTGACCGAGACCCCGGGCCCCCTCAAGGCGGAGGTGGGCCCGGCGGAGACCTACGGCCTCGAACCCGAGGGGCCGCGGGCCGCCCCCCCTCTCCCGCCCCCTCCCCCGCCGGTCACGCCCGCCGCCGCCACCCAGGCGGCCCCCGCGGCGGACGCCCCGGTGGCGGACGGGGTCGCGGGAGTCTACGCGCTCGACCGCTACGCCGAGAAGGATACCTGCCGGCTCGCCCTCGATCCCGGGGGCCTGCGGGTGCTGGAGGGCTGCCGCGACCTCGGCCTCACGGTGTTCGATCCGGTCTCCTGGCACTACGAGACGGGCCGGATCACCCTGGTCGCCCGGCGCGGGCACGTGGTGACGCTGGTTCCGGAGAGCGAGGGCCGCTGGCGGCGAGAGCCGCAGGCCGGCACCGCCTTCATGCTGCGGCGGGTGACGCCGTGACCCGCCCCTGACCTCGCTCCTTGGCCGGCGGGATGCCGCGCCCCTCTCTCACCCTCGCGAGATCACCCCATGACGCCCTTCACCTTCCAGACCTGCCCCAACATCCTGTTCGAGCCCGGCGCGAGCGCGAAGCTGCCCGGGATCATCGGATCGCTCGGGGCGCGGCGCGTCCTGCTCGTGACCGACCGGGGCGTGCGCGGCGCCGGCCTGACCGCGGCGGCGGAAGCGGCCCTCGCGGCCGCCGGCCTCGCCGTCACCGTCTACGACGCCGTGGTGGCCGATCCGCCCGCCGCCGTGATCGAGGCCGCGGCCGCGCAGGCCCGGGCGGAGGCGACGGACCTCGTGCTCGCGATCGGCGGCGGCTCGGCCCTCGATACGGCGAAGCTCGTCGCCTATCTGGCGCGGAGCGACGAGCCCCTCGAATCGCTCTACGGCGTCGGGCTGGCGAAGGGCCGGCGCCTGCCCCTGATCCTCGTGCCGACCACCGCCGGCACCGGCTCCGAGGTGACGCCGATCTCGATCGTGACGACGCCGAGCGACGAGAAGAAGGGCGTGGTCGCCCCCGCCCTCCTGCCCGACTGGGCGGTGCTCGACCCGGATCTCACCCTCGGCCTGCCCGCCCCGGTGACGGCGGCGACCGGCATCGACGCGATGGTGCACGCCATCGAGGCCTATACGAGCCGGCACCGCAAGAACCCGATGTCGGACCAGCTCGCCCGCCAAGCCCTGGCGCTGCTCTCGGCGCATATCCGCGCGGCCTGCCGGGACGGCGCCGACCGCGCGGCGCGGGGCGGCATGCTGCTCGGCTCGATGCTCGCCGGCATGGCCTTCGCGAACGCGCCGGTCGCGGCGGTGCACGCCCTCGCCTATCCGATCGGGGCGCTCTTCCACGTGCCGCACGGGCTCTCGAACGCCCTGGTGCTGATGGGGGTGATGCGCTTCAACCTGCCCGAGGCGCAGGGCCTCTACGCGGAACTCGCGCCGATCCTCGATCCCGCCGCGGCCGGGCTCGCCCCGGCGGAGGCCGCGGCCCGCTTCGTGGAGAGCCTCGGGGTGATCTGCCGCGAATGCGGCGTGCCGGCTTCCCTGGCGGCGGTCGGCATCGGCGAGGCGGATCTGCCGCGCCTCGCCGCGGATGCCATGAAGCAGACCCGGCTCCTCGTGAACAACCCGCGCGAGGTGGCCTACGCGGACGCCTTCGCGATCTACTCGGAGGCCCTGGACGGGCGCAGCCGCGCGGCGCCGGAGGCACCCCGCTCCTGAGGAGCCCGTCAGAGGACGAGCAGGACCAGAACCTCGGTGACCAGCGAGGCCGCGACGGCGATTCCGAGCAGCGTCAGGGTGGGCAGGTCGCCCGCCCGCGTGCGAACCGCCGGGCGGGCGGGCGGCACGGGCAGGGTCAGGACGTGAGCGGTCATCGGAGGATCCTCGACAGGGACGGCCGGGATGGCGTCGTCGGGGATCGTTCTCACCGGCCGGGCACGCCGCCGCCTTGATCCGGATCAAGCCCCGGCACCGGCACCGGGCAACGATTGACCCCAACCTTCCCCTGAGGCTAAGCTTCGCGGCGACGGTTCCCCTCGGGGATCAAAAGGGAACGTGGTGAGGGCGCAGGCCCGAAGCCGCGGCTGCCCCCGCAACTGTGAGCGGCGAGCCCTCCATCACGACGTCACTGGGGCCATCCCTGGGAAGACGATGGGGGGTGCTGACCCGCGAGCCAGGAGACCTGCCGTCAGCCGTGGTCACACGCGAGCACGCCGGGCGGGGTGTCCTGGTGGGAGCCGGATCGGGCGCGAAGCGGCCGTGCGGCTGCGTTCGCGGTGACGTGCCACACCCGTCCTCCGCCCGCCGTGACCGCTGCCGCCCGCCGACCCGAATCCCGAACCGATGCCGCAGGGCGATCGGCCAGGGCTGCCCGTCGGTCCCGGGTATGTAACTTTATAACGTTACATCCCTTGCCAGCTCGGCTACGGAAGGGGACGACGGCCCGCTTCGGATCCCCCATGCCCGCGCTTCGCGCCTCCTCCCCGCTCTTCGCCCTCCTCCTCGCCGCGCCCGCCGGCGCGCAGGAGATCGCCCTCGACACGATCGACGTGGCCGGCCGCTTCCGCGAGGGTCCGCCCCCCGGCCTCGCCCTCGAGACGCCGGCCCGCTCCGGCAGCCGCCTCGGCCTGACCCCGCTCCAGACCCCGGCCAGCATCGACGTGATCTCGGGCGAGACCATCCGCGCCCGCGGCCAGACCACCATCGCGGATGCGGTGACGCAGAACGCCACCGGCATCACCAGCATCGCGGCGCCCGGGAACGGCAACCTCTCCTTCACCAGCCGGGGCTTCGCCGGGGCGGGCTCGGTGCAGCAGCTCTACGACGGCACGCGGCTCTATGTCGGGGCGGGCACCGTCACCTTCCCGTTCGATCCCTGGTCGGCGGAGCGGATCGAGGTGCTGCGCGGCCCGGCCTCCGTGCTCTACGGCGAGGGCGCCATCGGCGGCGTGATCAACGTGGTGCCGAAGAAGCCGGTCTTCACGCCCGTGAACGAGGCCCAGGCCGCCCTCGGCTCGGACGGCACGGCGCGGCTCGCCCTCGATTCGGGCGGCCCCATCGGCGAGGCGATGGCCTATCGCGTCACCGTCAGCGGCAACCGCGCGGATGGCTGGATCCGGCCGGACGGCGATTTCCGCAACCTCGCGGTCTCGGGCGCGGTGACGCTCCGGGCCGCCCCCGACCTCAGCTTCACCCTCTCGCACGACCTCGGCACCAACGAGCCCGCCCGCTACTGGGGCTCGCCGCTCATCGACAACCGCGTGCCGGAGCGCATCCGCTTCACCAACTACAACGTCCAGGACGCGCGCATCGCCTGGCTCGACAACTGGACGCAGCTGCGCACCGAGTGGACCCCGAGCGCGGATATCACGATCCGCAACACCGCCTACCGGCTCTCCACCGAGCGGCACTGGCGCGACGTGGAGCAGTACACCTACCTGCCGGCCACGGGCCGGGTCAGCCGCAGCGACTACATCGAGATCCTCCACCATCAGGAGCAGGTCGGGAACCGCTTCGACGCCACCTACCGCCACAGCCTCTTCGGCCTGCCGAACACCGTGGTGGCGGGCTTCGACGTGAACCACGTCGCCTTCGCGCGCGACAGCAACACGCCCTTCGACGGCGAGACCACCGTCGATCTCCTGCGCCCGGTGCCGGGCTCCTTCCTCAACCTCGCCGGCACCCGCCGGGACATCATCTCGCGGATGAACCAGGCCTCGGTCTTCGCGGAGGACCGGCTGGAGCTGACGCCGCAGCTCGCGCTGATCTCCGGCGTGCGCTTCGATTCCCCCACCGTCACGGTGGAGCGGCCGCTCGCCGGCACGGCCTTCACCAAGACCTTCGAATCCCTCAGCTACCGCTTCGGCGCGGTCTACAACCCGGTTCCCGACCTCGCGCTCTACGCGCAATACGCCACCGCGGCCGATCCGCTGGGCAGCCTGATCACCACGAGCGTGTCGCAGGCGCAGTTCAACCTCGCCACGGGCGAGCAGATCGAGGCGGGCGCGAAGGGGATCTTCGCCGGCGGCCGGGGCGAGTGGACGCTCGCCGCCTACCACATCGCCAAGGACAACCTCCTGGTGCCCGACCCCGACCGTCCGACCGTGTCGCGGCAGGTCGGCCGCCAATCCTCGCGGGGCGTCGAGGCCGCCCTGGCCTTCGCCCTCGACGATCACTGGCGGATCGAGGCCAACACCGCCCTGCTCCAGGCCCGCTACGACGCCTTCTCCCAGCCGGTGAACGGGACCGTGGTGTCGTACGCCGGCAACGTGCCGGTCGACGTGCCGGAGCGCGTCACCAATGTCTGGGTCGCCTACGCCTTCGCCCCGGGCTGGGTGGCGCGGCTCGGGATCAACAATGTCGGGCCGGTCTTCAGCGATTTCGCCAACAGCGTGCGCCGGCCGGGCTACACCCTGGTCAATGCCAGTCTCGACCGGCAGGTGACGCCGGATTCACGCCTGTCGCTGCGCGGCTACAACCTCACGGACAAGATCTACGCCGTGTCGGGCAACACCAATTCCTGGCTCCTCGGCCAGCCGCGCTCGATCGAGATCGCCTATCTGGTGCGGTTCTGACGTGCCGGTGCGCAAACGCCTGAAGCGCTGGCTGCATCTCGGCCACCGCTGGCTCGGCATCGCGACCGGGCTGTTCTTCGCGGTCTGGTTCGTGTCGGGGCTGGTGATGCTGTTCGTCGGCTTCCCCGCCCTCACGGAAGCCGAGCGGCGGGCGGCCCTGCCGCCCCTCGCCCTCGACGCGGTGCGGATCGGGCCGCAGGAGGCGCTGGCGCGGGCGGGGGCCACGGCCTTCCCCGCCGCCCTCGCCCTTTCCATGAGCGGCGACGAGCCGGTCTACCGCCTCGTCGGCCCGGATGGCCGCCGGCAGGTGCTGTCCGCGGTCACCGGCGCGCCGGTGGCGCCCCTGACCGCCGAGACCGCCCTCGCGCTCGCCCGCCGCCATCCCGCGGCCCGGTCGGTCGCGGATCTCGGCACCGTGGAGCGCGACCAGTGGACCGTCACGGCGCGCCACGATCCCGCGCGCCCGTTCCGGCTGGTGGCGCTCGGCGATCCGGCCGGGACGGAGCTCTACCTCTCCGAGGCGACCGGCGAGATCGCCCTCGACACCACCCGGGCGGAGCGGACATGGGGCTGGGTCGGGACGGTGCCGCACTGGATCTACTTCACGCCCCTGCGGGCCGAGGCCGCGCTCTGGCGGCAGGTGGTGCTCTGGCTCTCCGGCCTCTGCGTGGTCGCGGCTCTGAGCGGCATCATCCTCGGCTTCCTGCGCCTGCGGCGGGACCGGCTCACCCCCTATCGGGGCTGGCGGGCGTGGCACCATGGGGCCGGGGTGGTGGGCGGGCTCGCGGTCGTGACCTTCATCTTCAGCGGCTGGATGTCGATGAACCCGAACCGCTGGGTCGGTCCGCGGATGCCCGACGCCGCGGCGCTCGCCCGCTACGCGGGACGGACCGCCCCGGCCTTTCCCCTGGATCGCGCGGCGCTCGCCGGGATGCCGCCGGGCACGGTCGAGCTGCGCTTCGGCTTCCTCGGCGGCGAGCCCCTGGTGCTGGCGGCCGGGCCGGAGGGCCTGCGGCCCTGCTGCGGCACGGCCGTGACGCCGGAGCGCATCCTCGCGGCGGCGCGGGACCTCGTGCCGGAGGCCGCCCTCGCGGTGCAGCACCTCGACGCACCCGACGCCTATTGGTCGGACCGGCACGGGGCGCCGCGCCTGCCGGTGCTGCGGCTCGTCTTCGCGGACGAGGCCGCGACCTGGATCCACGTCGATCCGGCGACCGGCGAGATCCTGGGGCGGACCGACCGCGGCGGCCGGGCGAACCGCTGGCTGTTCGCGGCCCTGCACACCCTCGATGTCGGGCCGCTCCTCGACCACCCGGCCGCCCGTCGGACCGTCATCATCGGGCTGAGCCTCGTCGGGCTGGTCGTCTCGGCGAGCGGCGTCGTGCTCGGCTGGCGCCGGCTGCGCCATCGCGGCCGGCAGCCGCGGCCGGCGCGGTGACGGCCGCCGGGCCGGCGCGGGCCCGGCGTCCCGCCCGCTCAGCCCCGCTTCACCGCGAAGGGCGCGAAGGCCTGCATCACCGGCATCATCTGCATGCGGTTGATGTTGAGGTGGCGCGGCAGGATGCAGGACCAGAAGATCGTCTCGGCGATGTCCTCGGCGGACATCGAGGTCATGCCCGCATAGGTCTGGGCCGCCTTGTCGGCATCGCCCTGGAAGCGCACCAGCGAGAACTCGGTCTCGGCCATGCCGGGCTCGATGTTCGTCACCCGCACGTTCTTGCCGAGAAGGTCGGAGCGCAGGTTGAGGGCGAGCTGCTTCACGTAGGCCTTGGTCGCCCCGTAGACGTTGCCGCCCGGATAGGGATAGTCGCCCGCCACCGAGCCGAGGAGCACGACGTGGCCCTCGTCGCGCGCCACCATGCCCGGCAACAGCGCCCGCACCGTGTAGGTGAGGCCGTTGACGTTGGTGGCGATCATCCGGTCCCAATCGTCGAGATCGGCCTCGTGCGCCGGAGAGAGGCCGAGGGCGAGCCCCGCATTGGCGATGCAGACATTGGGGGCGTCGAAGCCCGGCGGCAGGGATTCGACCGCGGCGAGGACCGCCGCGCGGTCCGTCACGTCGAGCTCCATCACGTGGCAGCGCTCGCCGAGTTCGGCCTTGAGGGCGTCGAGCCGGTCGCGGCGGCGGCCGGTGCCGATCACCCGCGCCCCGGCCTCCGCGAAGCGGCGGCAGAGCGCGGCGCCGAAGCCGGCGGTGGCGCCGGTGACGAACACGGTGAGGGTCGCGGGGTCGAGCATGGGGATCATCGTCGAGGAACTCCGGCTGATGCGCGGCCGACCATAGGGCGGACCTCGGGTGAAGTGGAGCGAGCCCGCGCCGCGGCGATCGGGCTCGACGGGGTTTTCAAGCGCGGTTTCGCGCCCGCGGCCCGCCGGGATCAGGGCAGGACGTGGTTCTCGGGTACGACGAGGGGCGGCAGAGGCTCCCCCAGCGCGTCGCAGACGACGCGCTCGACCATGCGCAGCATCGCGTCGAGGGGCAGGTCGTTCGGCTCGGTGCCGAAGGGCTCCTCCAGCTCGTCCCCCAGGGCGTCGAGCCCGAAGAAGGTGTAGGCGACGAGGGCGGCCACGACCGGCGTCGCCCAGCCGAGCGAGGCGGCGAGCCCGAAGGGCAGGAGCAGGCAGTAGACCCACGCCGTGCGGTAGAGGAGCAGCGTGTAGGCGAAGGGCAGCGGCGTCGAGTGGATGCGCTCGCAGGCGGTGTGGATCTGCGAGAGGGCGGCGATCCGGGTCTGCGCCTGCGCGAACAGGATGTCGCCGATGGCGCCGCGCCGCAGGGCCGCGGCGAGGTCGGCCGAGAGCGCGCAGAGGATGGCGTCGGTGGGGCTGGCGCGGGCGGCGAGCGCCTCCGCCTCCCCGGCCGGCAGCCAGGAGGCCGCCGCCGCGGCCTCGTCGTGGCCGCGCAGGCGGGCATGGAGGGCGCCCGCGAAGCCCGCGATCCGCCGCAGGGCGACGCGCCGGGCCGTCGCCTCCTCGGGGCCGGGCAGGAGCACGCCGATCAGCCGCGCGAGGTCGCGGGCCTCGGCGATCAGCGCCCCCCAGAGCTTCCGCGCCTCCCACCAGCGGTCGTAGCAGGTGTTGTTGCGGAAACTGAGGAAGATCGAGAGGGCGAGCCCCACCAGGGTGAAGGGGCCGATGCCCTCGGCGCCCGGGAAGGGCTGCGGCCAGTGGCGCTCGACGGCGACCACGAGGCAGGCGGCCAGCGTGATGCCGGCCACCGGCCGCGCCACCTTCGGCAGGATCGAGCCCTGAAGCGTGAACAGAACCTGGATCAGGCCGGGACGGGGCCGGACGACCATCGTGCTACCTCGCGGCGAACGCCGTCTTGCCGGGCGTCATCCGGTTTCCGAACGGACCGTCCGGAAACCGGATCAGCCGCGCAGCTCGTTGATGCGGGCCACCAGCTGCCGGACCTTGCAGGCGGAGGCGATCTGCCCCGCCGCCGAGCCGCCGTGCAGGTCGAAATCATAGAGGCCGTCGCAGTGGAGCCGGTGGTATTCCTCGAAGGCCGCCTGCGCCGCCAGGAAGGCCTTGCGCCACGCCTCGGCATCGGCCGGGCCGGCGAGGCTGCCGGGGCTCGGCGGCCGGCGGGCCACCGCGTCGATCGCCGCGAGCTTGCGGTCGACCGCCTCCTTCATCTGCCGGCCCAGATCCTTGGCGGCATCGTCCAGGCAGGCCCCCTTCTGGTACTCCGGCAACCGGGACCCGCTGCACTTGCGGAAGATCGGCGCCGCCGAGAGCGCGTCGGCCGGGGCATAGGGATCCTCGGCGGCCGCGGCGGCCGGGCCGAGGGCCAGGAAGAGAACCAGGATCGCCGCACCACGCATGAAGGCCCCCGCGCTTGTCGCGGCCGAGCTTACGCCAAATGGAGGGCGCGGGCAGCGCATCGTTGTCGTTTCGGAGAGGCGGCGGGCTCCGGAGGCGGAGGCCCCAAGGGCGGCCGCCCGGAAACGCCGTGGAAGCGACAGATCGCTAAACCCGGACTGGAATAATCCTCTCCCGGCACGGTCTCATCACCGGTCGATCATGTCCGTCGGCGGAATGCGCCCGCCATCCCACCGAAGCTCCTGGCTGACGACAGTGCAGCGATGCTGCGGCTGCCGGAACGCGACTTTCAGGATGATTCCCAAGTCACGGTGATCGGCAGGCGCATCCTCGGCGGCAGCTCGGCGGCGCCGATCCAGCTCGCCACCGAGATCGCCGAGGCGCATCACGAGCGCCGGGACGGCACCGGCTGTCCGAACGGCCTCGCCGGCGCGGCTCAGCCCGGCGGCCGGTAGCCGGGCAGGGCGGCGGCGCGCCGGGCGGCCTCGCCGGCCAGCCGGTCGAGCGGCCCGGTCTGGAGGGTGGCGCTCGCCGCGAGATAATAGACCTCCCAGCCCATCGACAGGAAGGTGAGGCCGAAGCGCTCCGCCGCCGCCCGGGCGCCGAGGCCCGCATCGGCCGCGCCCGAGGCGATCACGGCGGCGACCGCTTGGTGGGTGAACTCCTCCACCCCGTAGCCGCGCAGGCTCGCGGCCGGGATCCCGTGCTCGGCGAGGAGCCGGTCGAACCAGCGCCGGGTGCCCGAGCCCTTCTGGCGGTTGACGATGCGCGCCCCCCGGGCGGCGAGATCGGCGAGCGTGCGGATGCGGAGCGGGTTGCCGGCCGCGAGGAGCAGGCCCTGCTCGCGGGCGAAAAGCGGCCGCAGCACGATGCCCGGATCCGCCGCGAGATCCGCGAAGGGCGCCCCCGCCTCGGTGGGCGCGAGCGGGCCGCAATGGAACCCCGCCGCATCCGCCTGCCCCTCGATCAGCTGGGCGACCGCCTCCTCGCTGCCGGCCACCGCCACGTCGCCGGCCTGCAGCTCGGCGATGAGGTCCATCAGCAGCGGGTCGTGGCTCGCCGCGATCCGCAGCGGGCGGGACGCCCCGAGGAGGTCGCGCAGCCGCATCTCCAGGGCGCGGCCCTCCCGGGCGAGGGCCGGCTCCAGCCCGGCCGCCGCGGCCCCGAGGGCCGCCCGCAGGGCGAGGCCGTCCGGGGTCAGGGCGGAGCCGTGCCCGCGGGTCTTCTGCACCAGAGGCCGGCCGAACCCGGCTTCGAGCCCGCGCAGCCGGTCCCAGGCCGCCCGGTAGGAGAGGCCGAGCGTCGCGGCGAGCCCCTGCACCGAGCCGCTGCGCGCGATGGCATCGAGCAGGGCCGCCGCATCGGCCACCGCCACCGTGCGGTCCCCCAGCCGGATCGCCCCGCCGAGGACGAGATCGACCGTCACGGCCGTCTCATCGGAAGTCCGGTTCATATTGAGCGCGCCGCAACGCTGGAATACTGCCGATGATGATCGGCCCCGACGGGCCGTGCGGCAGGCCGTGATGCTGGTGCCACCCGAGACATCTCCCTCGTCCCCATGCCTCGCCGACGCGGCCGCGTCCGGGGGATGGGGTATCCCGTCATCCTTCGCAGCATCGCGGCGCGGTGGCCAGAGGCCGCCGGGCGCGCAGGATTAGCCGGGTGCGCGTCGACGCCGATCTCCTCACGGGCGCCGTCGCCGCCGGGCCGCGGCTCCCGCTCCCGCGGGCCGCCGCCGCGTGGTCGCCGCTGCCGGGGCAATGGGTGCTCGACGGGGGCCTGCGCCTGTTCCGGAGCGATGCGGCCCTCGTCGGCCGCTCGGCGGCGGCGCTCAAGCTGGTCATCGCCCTCGCGGTCGCCGCCGACGAGGACGGTTCGGCGATCCTCCTCTGCCCGCAACTCGCCGCCCTCGCGGGCCTGACGCAGTCGCTCATCGTGTCGGCGAAGAAGCTGCTCGCGGCCTACGACCTGGTGCACGCGACCCCCGAGGGCCAGAAGACGCGCCTCACCCTCGCCCGCCTCGCACCCGGCGCGCGCCGGGCCTGGATCCCGCACGATCCCGCCTACCGGCGCAATCCGCAGGCCGAGATCCGCGGCCTGCGCGCCCTGTCCTGCCGGAAGGCCGGCAACCTCGACGCGCTGAAGCTCTACCTCCTGCTCTGCGCCTGGACCGGGGAGCCGGGCGGCGAGATGCGGATCGCGGTCGGGGCGGCGGCGGACCTGCTGAACGTCACGGCCCTGCGCGTCGGGGCCGCCCTGGACCTCCTCGTCGCCCACGACCTTGCGGCCGTCACCCCGCGGCGGGAGGGCGAGATCGGCGCCCGCCCGCTGCCGCTGCCATGAGGATGGAAGGATGAGGATCGGAGGAACGGGAGACCGGCGGTGACTGCGGCCGAACGGCGCCTCCTGCGCCATCTCGCGCAGGCCGGGGACTGGGTCGGGCTGGCGGACCTCAAGCGGCGGCGCCTCCTCGACGACGGGATCGGCCTCCTGATCCCGAACCTGATGGCGCTCGGCTTCGTGGATTACCGGGCCGACCGGCAGGAACTCCGGCTGACGGAGACGGGCCGGGCGGCCGAGCGGGCCGCGCATCAGACCAAAGGATGACAAATCGCAGGGGATGAAGCGGTGCCGGTCGCCCGTATAGGCTTCCGCGATCGGGGCGAAGTCTCGAAGAAGACGCGCAAGCTCCCCGCCGCATCGGAGACGCCATGGACGCCAATGCCGCCGCCTTCCCCAGCCGTGCCCCGGTCCGGGACCGGCTCTCCCGCGAGGCGATCATCGCCCGACCCGGGTTCAACCGCTGGCTGGTGCCGCCCGCGGCGCTCGCCATCCATCTCTGCATCGGCATGTCCTATGGGCTCTCGGTGTTCTGGCTGCCCCTGTCGCGGGCGCTCAGCACCGGGCAGCCGGCGCCGGCCGCCTGCCCGGACATGAGCCTCCTCACCGCCCTGGTGACCACGAGCTGCGACTGGCGCGTGAGCGACCTCGTCGTGGTGTTCTCGATCGGCATCGTGATGCTCGGTCTCTCGGCGGCCCTGTTCGGGGGCTGGCTGGAGCGGGCGGGCCCTCGCAAGGCGGGCATCGCCGCGGCCTTGTGCTGGGGCGGCGGCTTCCTGATCGGGTCGCTCGGCGTCCATCTGCACCAGCTCTGGCTGATCTGGCTCGGCATGGGGGTGATCGGCGGCGTCGGGCTCGGCCTCGGCTACATCTCGCCGGTCTCGACCCTGGTGAAGTGGTTCCCCGACCGGCGCGGCATGGCGACCGGCATGGCGATCATGGGCTTCGGCGGCGGCGCGATGATCGGCTCGCCGCTCGCCGACCTGCTCATCACCCGCTTCAAGGGGCCGGGCGAGGCCGGCGTCTGGCAGACCCTCGCGCTGATGGGGGCGGGCTATCTCCTTGCCATGCTGGCGGGCGCCTTCGGCTACCGGGTGCCGCCGGGCGGCTGGAAGCCCGAGGGCTACACCCCGCCCGCGACGGCGCGCCGGATGATCACGGCGGGCCACGTCCACCTGCGCGACGCGCACCGGACGCCGCAATTCTGGCTGCTCTGGGCGATGCTCTGCCTCAACGTCTCGGCGGGGATCGGGGTGCTGGCCCTCGCTTCGCCGATGCTGCAGGAGATCTTCGGCGGCGCGCTGATCGGCCGGCCCGATCTCGGCTTCGGGCAGCTCGATGCCGGGCAGAAGGCGCAGGTCGCCGCCATCGCGGCGGGCTTCGTCGGCCTCCTGTCGCTGTTCAACATCCTGGGCCGCTTCGCCTGGGCCTCCGCCTCGGACCGGATCGGCCGCAAGGCCACCTACGCGATCTTCTTCGCGCTCGGCGCCGCGCTCTACGCCGCCGCGCCCTACGCCGCGGCGACGGGCTCGACGGCCCTGTTCGTCGGCATCGTCTGCGTGATCCTGTCGATGTATGGCGGCGGCTTCGCGACGATTCCCGCCTATCTGGCGGATGTGTTCGGCACGCAGTTCGTCGGCGCGATCCACGGGCGGCTCCTCACCGCGTGGTCGACGGCGGGCGTGGTCGGCCCCCTGGTGGTCACGGCGATCCGGCAGGCGCAGGTCGATGCCGGGGTGCAGGGGGCGGCGCTCTACGGCCGCACCCTCACCATCCTGGCCGGCTTCCTGGCGGTCGGCCTCGTGGCGAACCTGCTGGTGCGGCCCCTGTCCACGCGCTGGTTCATGGGCGCGGGCGAGGTCGCCGCGGCGGAGGCCACCCTCGCGCCTGCGGGTGTCTCGGGCGGCATCGGGCGGGGCGGCTTGAGCCTGCGGGTCGCCCTGGCGTGGCTCGCGGTCGGCCTGCCGATCGCCTGGGGCGTCTGGATCACGCTCGCGAAGGCGCTGATCCTGGTGCGGTAATCCCGCTCGACCTTGACGGGCCCGTTCCCGCCCCGCTTGGGGGTGGGGACGGGCATGGCTTCAGCGCTGCCGTCCGTGGCGACCGCGACGCCGGACCGCCCGACGAACCATGAAGCCCGGGCCGCTCCTCATGCTGAGGCGGCCGGCGTGAGCCGGCCCCCGAAGCACCCCGGAACGGCGATCCCGGGAACCGGAGGATGGGAGCGCCGCGCGGGCGTGCGTCGCGGGCGCTTCGCGCCACCTCCGCATGAGGAGCGGGTCGATGCCGGCACTGCCGTGCTCATCGGGCCTTGCACGGCTCCCGGGTTGCCGCAACGGATCGCTCGGGAACCGTCCCGACCCAAACCCCACACGGGAGAGCGGATCCCGCGCCTTCCGCCACGGCGTTCGTTCGGGCCGCGGCGGGCGGGTGCCGCCTCACCGGAAGGCGAGCGGCACCGAGAAGCTCTGCTGGGCGACGGTCACGTCCGCGGGGGCGGCCGGGAGCGCGCTGCCGGGCGAGGCCGCGGCGAGCGCGGCGGCGTCGAGGGTGCTGTTCCCGCTGCTGCTGATCAACGAGGCACTCAGCACGCGGCCCGAGCGGGACACCGTGAAGCGGATCGTGACCGTCCCCCCGCCGCCGGGGCTGCGCACCCGCGAGCGGATCGCGCCGGAGATCTGCTGGCCCCAGGCCCGCAGGGAGTTCGGGTTCGAGCTGGCCGCGGCCGACTGGCCCCCGGCATTCACCCGGGAGGAGGCCGAGGAGGCCCGGCGCTGGCGCTCGGGCTCGACGCTGCGCTCGGCCGCCCGCGGCCGCTCGCGGACCGTCTCGCGCACCGGCTTCGGCGGGGGCTTGCGCACCTGCTCGACGGGCTTGGGCTTCGGCCGCTCGACCGGCTTGGGCTTGGGCTTGGGCGCCTCCACCGGGCGCGCGACCACGGCCGGCGGCGGCGGCGCGACGGGCGCCTGCGCATTCGTCGAGGTGAGGACCTGCTCCTCCGGCGGCGGCTCGACGGCCTGGACTTCCGCGGGCTTCGTCTCCGTCACCGTCTCGGGCGGCACGGTCTCGGTCATCTGCGGAGGCGTCTCGAGCGGCACCTCCTGCGGCTTGGTCTCCAGCGTCTCCGGCGGGGTCTCGACGGGCGTCATCTCCGCCGGCGGCTCCACCATCGTCTGCTCGGTGGGCAGATCCGCGGGCGGCGGAGCCGATTCGATGTCCTGCGAATCGTTGGGAACCTCGATCGCCTCCAGGCTCGGGGCGAGATCGATGGTGACCTCGTTCTCGCCGGTGGTCGGCGGGGTGGTGTGCCAGTAGGTCATCGCCCCGATCGCGGCCGCGTGCAGGACGAAGGCCACCAGGAACGCGAGGGCGAGGCCGGAACCCGGCTGCGGATCGGGCTCCTGCGTGGTCGCGTGGGAGATCATGGGGGCCTGCGCTCGGCTCGGAGTCACGCGGAGCGGCGTCTCTCGGAGCGGCATCACTTGGGTGCGGCCGGTGCCGTGCCGGCGGGAGCGCCGTTCGGCGCGTTCGCGATGAGCGAGACCTTGGCGAAGCCCGCCTGCCCCACGAGGCCCATCACCTCCATCACCTTGCCGTAGGGCACGTCCTTGTCGCCGCGCACCAGCACCGTCTGGTTCGGATCCTCGGCGGCGAGGGCCCTGAGGCGCCCGAGCGCGTCCTCGGGGGGCAGCGGCTCCTTGGCCAGGAAGGCCTTGCCCTCCTTGTCCACCGAGACGACCACCGGCTTCTTCGGCTCCGAGGTCTTGGCGGCGGCGGTCTTGGGCAGTTGCACCGGCACGCCGACCGTCATCAGCGGGGCCGCCACCATGAAGATGATGAGCAGCACCAGCATCACGTCGACCATCGGGGTGACGTTGATCTCGGAGAGGGGGGCGGCCTCGAAGCCGTCCTCGTCCGCGGCGCTCGACTGGAGCGGACCCATGCCCATCGGGCGGACTCCTTTTTGCTCGACGCTTACTCTGCGGCGCTGCGGGCGTGGTGGCTGCGGTCGCGCGCCAGCCGGTTGCCGAGGGTGCCGATCGCCGCCACGAAGGCGGACTGCACCTTGCCGACGTCACCCGAGAGCTTGTTGTAGGCAATCACCGCCGGGATCGCGACCACGAGGCCGATGGCGGTGGCGAAGAGCGCCTCCGCGATGCCGGGGGCGACCACCGCGAGGCTGGTGTCCTGGCTCTTCGCGATCGACGAGAACGAGTTCATGATACCCCAGACGGTGCCGAACAGCCCGACGAAGGGCGCGGCCGAGCCGGAGGTGGCGAGCAGCGGCAGCCCGAGCTGCAGGCGCTTGAGATCGAGGGTGAGGGCGGCCCGCATGGCGCGCTCGATGCGCTCGCGCCGCTCGGCCCGGGTCTCGGTCGGATCCTGGTCGCGCCAAGCCTCCTGGGCCGCGGCGACGATCCGGGCCGCGATGCCGCGGCCCGCCTCCAGGCCGCCGCCGGTGGCGACCATCCGGGCGAAGGCCTTCGCCTGACGCCGCGCGACGGCGAGCCGGATCGTCTTCTCGATGATGACCGTCCAGCAGGCGACCGAGGCCAGGATGAGGAGGACCATCACGCCCTTGACGATCGGATCGGCCTGCAGGAACAGGCCGAGGAAGCTCATGTCGTGGGCGGCCGGCGCGGCGGTCGGATCCATCGGGATCTCCTCAATCGGCGGTGTCGGGAGCTGGAGCGTCGGGGCGACGTCAGCGGACGAAGGGAGCGGCGCCCTTGGCGGAGGACGGGGCGATGCGCTCCAGGCAGGTGTCGCGGGTCAGGTCGGCGCCTTCGCACGCGACCACGTCGTTGAGCAGGACGCGGCCGATCCCGGCGCAGGCCCCCGCGGCGATGTCGAACTGGCGCAGCACCGTCTTGCGGGCGGCGAGCGGTCCGAGTTCCACCAGCACCCGCTTCTGGGCCACGCCGTCCGTGTCGAAGGCGAAGAGGTCGAGCTTGAGCGACTTGATCGCGCCGCCCTTGCCGTTGTCGACGAGCATCGTCGCCCGGCAGGCATCCCCCGCCGCGTCGAGCTTGTTGAGCTCGACGCGCAGGGGCGTCTCGGGCGTCTGCGCCAGCGCGGAGGCAAGCATCACGAGCGAGATGGCGAGGCAGAACAGCAGGTCGAGGGCGAGATGCCCGACCCGGGCGCGAAACCACGGCATGCCTTGCGTGAACACGGACTCCATCCCTCCGGCACGGATCGGTGATCCCGGGGCCAAGCGCGATCGGATACGGCCCGCGTCCCCGCAGGGCCGCAGGTCCAGCCGCCGGTCGCTGCCGGCCGGGTTCCGCTCCGCTCTCGTTCTGTGCCGGCCGCCTCGTGCCGTGGGGGCCGGCGGGGATGCACTAGCCGAGATGCCGATGCCGGATCAAGACTGCGGGGAGAAACTCAGAGTAATTCCAGACTGTTATTCGGACCAATGGCCGACGCTTCTCAAGAGCCGGCCCCGTCCCGGTTGCCGAAGCGGGCGTTGCCGAGGCCGGTTCCGATGGTGAGCACGCCCCAGCGGACGATGTCCTGCTGGAAGGGCACCTCGCTCAGGCCCTGCACCACCGCGTCGTTGTGCATCACCACCATGGTCTCGTGGCCGCCGATCGTCGGCAGGGCCTCGCGCAGGGCCCGCGGCAGGTTGAAGCGGCTGCTCTCCCAGTTGCCCGGCAGGTTCTGGCCGCCGCGGCTGATCTGGCCGTCCGGCTCGATCACCCCGGGGCAGCCGACGCCGATGAAGGGGGCGAGCGCGAGATCCGCCTTCTCCGCCCGGGCGACGAGGCTCTCCAGCATGGCGACGATCCGCGCCACGGCGGCGTCGCGGGTCGGGGGCGGCTCCTCGTCGCGGTGGCGCCAGAGTTCGGAGCGCCAGACGGCGGCGCGCGACAGGTCCGCCGCCTTGCGCAGGTTCGTCGCCACGATGCCGACCCGGATGTTGGTGCCGCCGATATCGATGGCGAGCAGGCTGTCGTAGCCGGAGAAGATCCAGGCGGGGGCGAGGTGCACGGCCCCGATCAGGCCGCCCTCGTCGTGGTGGTGGCGGATCGGCACGAGGGAGAGGTCGATCCCGGCCGCCCGCAGCAGCACGCTCGCCCGGCCGATCGCGAGGCGCCCGACATAGGAGTCGCTCAGGCCGCCGCCGACCACGATGCGCTCGGTGTCGCGCCAGCCCTTCTGGCGCAGGAAGCGGCGCACCACGGTGGCGAGTTCCTGGGAAAAATCCTCGACGGCGCCCTGCACCACGCCGGCCGCCTCGGGCGATCCCTCGCGCAGGAGGCGGTCGAGAGTCTTCTTGGCGAGGTCGCGGCTCGGCGTCTCACCGAGGGGATCGTCGCCGAGCTTGCGCAGGCGCTCGCGCCAATCCTCGACGAGGTCGCGGAACGCGCCCTTGGTGACCCGGTCGCCGAGGAAGCCCTCATCGTCCGGCTGGCGCAGCTCGATGTTGTAACTGTCGACCGTGACCGCCGGCAGCGTGCCGGCGGCGTGCGGGATCTCGGAGACGCTCGGGGCTTGGCTCGTCGCCATGCGGGGAACCCTTCGGGCGCGGGATGCGCAGGTTCCGACACAACGGCGACGGCGGGCCAACGGTTCAGCTTTCCGCCGCGCGATTCTGCGCGGCGGGGTCGCCCTCCCATGTCAGCGGCCCAGGATGCTGACGCCTCCTGGACCGATCGCGGGCCCGCGATCGGCGGGGCCGCTGGCTCAGCTCGACGTTCCGACGCCAAATCAGAGACTTGACGAAAATTCGAGGACGGAATCAACGATCCTTGGAAATGGCCGTCGGGATCACTTCTTGGTGGTCGCGGGCGCCTTCGGCGCGCGGCTCTCCTCGATGGCCTCGGCCTTCTCCTCGTCGGTGTCCCCGCCCTGCCCGATCGTCTTGCGCGGGTTGTCGAGGAGTTCCCGCAGGATCGCGCTCAGGCGCGCGCATTCGGGCGCGTACTTGTAGGCGTCGAGCACGATCGCGGCGTCGCGCAGGGTGCGCAGGTCGCGCACGGCCTGCTCGTTCGCCGGCTCCTTGAGGTGCGGCGTGCGGCCGATCTCCTCCTCGAGGCGCAGGGTGAGCGCCGGGCAGCCGGCCGGTGCCTCGGTGTTGGCGGGCGGCTTGGCGGGGGTTCCGGCGGAGGTCGCGGGCGCGGTCGCCGGCCCGGCCGCAAGCGCCGCGCCGGCGGCGAGGAGGCCGGCGCCGAGAAGGATCACGCGGGTCACCATCACGGAAGGCTCCGGAACCTGTCGTCAGGAATGCCCGAGCATCCGGTTGGCCAGGGCCACCACGTCGCTCGGGTAGTAGGGCTTGGGCACGAAGACCGAATCGGACACCGCCTCGCCCTCCGCCAGCGTATGGCGCCCTCCCGACGTGTAGACAACGGGGAGATCGGGGCGGCGATGCCGCGCCGCGCGGGCGAGGGTGACGCCGTCGGTGTTGCGGGCGAGATCGATGTCGGTGAAGAGCATGTCGACCCGCTCGTCCCGCAGGATGCGGCCGGCTTCCTCTGCGTCGGCGGCGGTGAGCACGCGATAGCCCTCGTCCTCGAAGGCGGCGGCGGTCATCTCGCAGATCAGCGCCTCGTCCTCGACCACCAGGACCGTCTCGGGCGGGAGAAGCCCCGGCGGGTGCAGGGCGGCGCAGGCAAGCTGGATCATGACGCAACTCCGATTCCAGACGGCGACGAACGCCTCGACCGTCGCGGAAGGAGAACGGCTCCGCTCCGAGCGGCGTTCGCGACCGATCCATCGAATTGCGCGGGTTTGGTGAGCGAAGGATTAACCCTGCGCGCCCCGCGTTCACTCGTCCCCGGGAATCACTGCGACGCGGCTCCCGGGCCCTCGCCCTTGCAAGCGGCGGACCCATGTGAGAGGCCACGGCATCTCCTCGCTGCGCAGGGTCCTTCACGCATGAGCGCCACCGCCGCCCCATCCCTGACCCAGGCCGTCACCGGGATCACGGCCGGCGCTCACGTGACCGGCATCCACTGGCTCGGCGAGCGGGCGGCGCTGGCGCTCGGCGACGGGGCGGTGCTGCTGGCGCGGCCGGACGGGAGCGCGGAGCGGGTGGCGGCCCATCCCGAGGGCGGCATCCTCGTGACCGCGGGCGACGGGCGGCGCCTCGTCACGGGCGGCGACGACGGGCGCATCGCCGTGACCCGGGCGGACGGCACCACCGAGACCCTGGCCACGGCCCCGGGCGGGGCCTGGATCGACGCGCTGGCGCTGCATCCGGACGGGGCTTTGGCCTATGCGGCGGGCAAGCGGGCGATCGCCCGGGACGCTAAGGGCCGCGAGCGCAGCACCGAGGCGCCCTCCACCGTGCGCGGCCTCGCCTTCGCGCCCAAGGGCTACCGGCTCGCCCTGTCGCACTACAACGGCGCGACGCTCTGGTATCCGAACCTCGACGCCACCCCCGAGGCGCTGAGCTGGAAGGGCTCGCACATCGACGTGACGTGGTCGCCGGACGGGCGCTTCGTGGTGACGAGCATGCAGGAGAACGCCCTGCACGGCTGGCGCCTCCAGCCCGATCGCGGTCACATGCGCATGAGCGGCTACCCGGCCAAGGTGCGCTCGGTGTCGTGGTCGGCGGACGGGAACTGGCTGGCGACGAGCGGCGCCGAGGCGGCGATCGTCTGGCCCTTCGACAGCAAGGAGGGGCCGACCGGCAAGCAGCCGCGCGAATGCGGCGTGCGCCCGGCGCGGGTGTCGCGCGTCGCCTTCCACCCCAAGGCGCCGGTGCTGGCCGCCGCCTACGAGGACGGCTGCATCCTGCTGATCCGGTTCACGGACGGCTCGGAGCTGCTGGTGCGCCCGGCCGTGAAGGGCAGCGCCGTGACGGCCCTGGCCTGGGACCGGTCGGGCGAGCACCTCGCCTTCGGGGCCGCGGACGGGGAGGCCGGTATCCTCACCCTGCCGCGCTGACCGGCATGGGCCTGTTCTCCGGGTTCCGCCGGCCGCGGCCGGATTCCGGCGCGCGGGACCGGGTGGCCGGCTTCGCGCGGGAGGCCGGCGGCTTCGGGCCGGCGGTGGTGCTCACCGTGAGCGAGATCGTCTGCGCCGACCCGGCCTGCCCGGGGACCGAGACGGTGATCCTGATCATGGCGCCGGGGGCCCGTTCGCGCGCCGTGAAGGTCGGCAAGCCCGTCGAGGCCGTGACGCCGGAGGACGTGGCGGCCGCCCTGGCGTGAGCGGATCGGCGTTCCTCCCTCGCGGGAGCGGGCGCGCCCGCTCCCCACACGCCGGAGGGCTCCGTCCGGGAACCGAACAGGCGCGGGCCCCCCCCCTGTCCCTCTCGGGAGCGGGGAGTGGCGCCACGTCTTCTCCGCAGGCAGCCACCATGCCGCGTGCGAGGGAGGTCCCCTACGGCACCGCCTTGAACTCGCCTTCGAGCCGCAAAGTCACCTCGTCGCCGAGCACCGGCAGGAAGGCCGAGATGCCGAATTCCGAGCGCCGGATCACCGCGCGGCCATCGAAGCCCACCGTGTAGGTCTTGTCGACCGGGTGAACGCCCGCCTGATTGAAGGTGACGTCGAGGACGAGGGGCTTCGTCACCCCCTTCAGGGTCAGGTCGCCCGTGACCCGGGCCGTGGTCGGGCCGGTCGGCTCGACGGCCCGGCTCTCGAAGGTGGCGGTCGGGAACTTCTCGGCGTCGAAGAAGTCCGGGGCACGCAGGTGCCGGTTGAGCGCGTCGTTGAGCGTATTCACGCTCGCCACGCCGATCCGGACACCGAGCCGGCTCTGAGCCGGCGCCTTCGGATCGAGGCTGAGATCGGCGGCGACGTCGGTGATCTGCCCGTAATAGGTCGAGTAGCCGAGATGGCTCAGCGACCACGTGATCTTGCCGTGGGCCGAATCGAGGCTGTAGCGCCCCGCCCGGACCTGGGTCGGGTCGGTGGTCGGTGCGGACGCGGCGGTCTCCTGGGCCCGCGCCGGGAGGGCGGCCGCGAGGAGGAGGCAGGCCAGCACGGTCGCACGCTTCATGCGGTCACCTTGTGAGTTGGATCGGGGTCGCCGATATGGCGGCGATCCCATCCCACGAACAGGAGCGCGGCTCAAGGACGGGCCCGCCGCACGGACCTCATGATCGGCAAGCTGAAGGGTGTGGTCGATTCCTACGGCGAGGACTTCGTCATCCTCGACGTGCACGGCGTCGGCTACGTGGTGCATTGCTCGGCCCGCACGCTGCAGCGGCTGCCGCCGGTGGGCGAGGCGACCGACCTCGCCATCGACACGCATGTGCGCGAGGACATGATCCGCCTCTACGGCTTCCGCTCGGACCCGGAGCGCGAGTGGTTCCGCCTGCTCCAGACCGTGCAGGGCGTCGGCACCCGGGTGGCCCTCGGCGTGCTCTCGGTGCTGGAGCCGGGCGATCTCGCCGGCGCCATCGCCACCGGCGACAAGGGCGCCATCGCCCGCGCGCCCGGCGTCGGGCCGCGGCTCGCCGCGCGGCTCGTGGCCGAACTCAAGGACAAGGCTCCGGCCTTCGCGCCGGTCGATCCGGCCCTGATCCGTCTCACCGGGGCGGTCGAGGAGCGCACCGCGCCGCAGCCGGTCGCCGACGCGGTCTCGGCGCTCGTCAATCTCGGCTATCCGCAGGTCCAGGCCGCCGCGGCGGTGGCGGCGGCCCTGCAGAATGCCGGCGAGGGCGCGGAGGCCAAGACGCTGATCCGCCTCGGCCTGCGCGAACTCGCCCGCTGATCCCGCGGATCCGGCCGGTGGCGCGTCAGATCAGCGGCTTGCCGCCCGTGACCGCCACCGTGGCGCCCGAGACGTAGCTCGCCTCCTCGGCCGCCAGCATCACGTAGACCGGCGCCAGCTCGCAGGGCTGGGCGGGCCGCTTCATCGGCGTCTGCATGCCGAACTGCTCGAACTTCTCCGGCGGCATGGTCGAGGGGATCAGCGGCGTCCAGACCGGACCCGGCGCCACGCAGTTCACCCGGATGCCCTTCTCGGCGAGGAGCTGGGACAGGCCGCCGGTGAAGTTCTGGATCGCGCCCTTGGTGGTCGCGTAGGCGAGGAGCTGCGGGCTCGGCGTGTCGGCGTTGATCGAGGTCGTGTTCACGATCGCGCTGCCCGGCCGCATGTGGGGTACCGCCGCCTTCGTCAGGTAGAACATCGCGTGGATGTTGGTCCGGAAGGTGACGTCCCACTCCTCGTCGCTGATCTCCTCGACCGACGGGACGCTCGCCTGATGGGCGGCGTTGTTGACGAGGATGTCCACGCGCCCGAAGGCCGCCACCGCCTTCTCGACGATCGCCCGGCAATGGGCCGGGTCCTTGATGTCGCCGGGCACCAGCACGGCCTTGCGGCCCGCCTCCTCCACGAGCCTCGCGGCCTCGCGGGCATCCTCGTGCTCGTCGTAATAGCTGATCAGCACGTCCGCCCCCTCGCGGGCGAAGGCGAGGGCCACGGCCTTGCCGATGCCGCTGTCGCCCCCGGTGATGATCGCCTTGCGGTCGGCGAGACGGCCCGAGCCGCGATAGTGGCTCTCGCCGTAATCGGGCCGCGGATGCATCTCCGCGTCGTGGCCCGGCATCGGGATCGGCTTCTGGCGGTCGAAGGGCGGCTTGGGAAAGGGCGGCTTGGGAAGATCCGTCATCGGTACGCGGTTCCTGACGAGAGGGGTGGGAATCCGTGCGGCCGGGGCTCAGAAGCGCCCGGTATTCGGCCGGCAGCGGCCGTCCGCGATCTTGAAGTTCGGCGGGTCGCAGGGGAGGAGGTCCGCCTCGCACCATTTCTGGCAGACGCGGGGGCCGAACCCGTCCGCCCGGCCATAGGGCCCGTAGGCGGGCGGGGCGCCGCGCAGGGACCCGGTCACCTCCGGGCCGTCGTCGCTGAAGAAGGGACCGCCCTGCGCGGCGCCGGGACCGGCCGCGAGCAGGAGCGGGGCGAGCACAAGGCCGACGGCGCACGCGCGCATCGCAGCATCTCCTCGGAATTCGGATCATCGCCGGCCCCGCTCGGCGGAGGCGACGCCGGACCAACGGGTGGGCGCGCCGGCTGTTCCTCGCAGGCTCGCCCTGACGCCCCGGTGCTTTTGCGCTAAGCAGGGTCCGCAACAGCTGGTCGCCGGTTTTGCAAAAAAAACCTGCGACATATCAGAAACCTAAGTGGACGAAGCGTTGGCACGCCACCGCCAGTGCTGAGGACGGGCCGACAACGCGCCCCCGCCCGCCCGGGCGGAGACGGCGCGGCGAGACAGGGAGGAGCGCCATGCACGGATCATGGGAGCGCATCGGCGCGGCGGGCGACGGCGCCCTGGAGCGGGCCTTGCGCGAGGCCGTCGCCGGCGAGGTCCTGACCGGCCTCCACGACCGCGGGCGCTACGCCACCGACGCCTCGATCTACCAGATCATGCCCCGCAGCGTGGTGCTGCCGGCGAGCGCCGCCGACATCGCCGGGACCCTCGCCGTCGCGGCCGGGCACGGGCTGCCCGTCATCCTGCGCGGCGGCGGCACCTCGCAGAACGGGCAGCCGATCGGCGAGGGCCTCGTCGTCGATTGCTCCCGCCACCTCGACCGCCTGCTCGCCTACGATCCGGAGGCCGGCACCGTCACGGTGGAGCCCGGCATGGTGCTGGAGCGCCTGAACGCGCGCCTGAGGGCGGATGGCTGGTTCTTCCCGGTCGAGCCCTCGACGGCGAGCCGCTGCACGCTCGGCGGCATGGCGGGCAACAATTCCTGCGGCGCCCGCTCCCTGCGCTACGGCAAGATGGTCGACAACGTGCTCGGCCTCGACGGGCTGCTCGCGGACGGCACGCCGGTCTCGCTGTCGGCCGGACGCGTCTCGGGCGCCGAGGCGATCGCCGCCCGCATGCTGCGCCTCGCGGAAGAGGAGCGCGACGAGATCGAGCGGCGGTTTCCGAAGGTCCAGCGGCGGGTCGGCGGCTACAACCTCGACGCCCTGCTGGCGGCGCAGCCGAACCTCGCCCATCTCCTCGTCGGCTCGGAGGGGACGCTCGCCGCCACCACGGCGCTGACCCTGAAACTGTCGCGCCTGCCCGCCCACCGGGTGATGGGGGTGTGCCACTTCCCGTCCTTCCGCTCCGCCATGGAAACGGTGGCTTCCCTCGTCGCCCTCGACCCCGCGGCGGTGGAACTCGTCGACAACAACGTGCTGGTGCTCGGCGCCGACATCCCGCTCTTCCGCACCACCCTCGCCGACATCACCCGCGGGCGCCCCGACTGCCTGCTCCTCGTGGAGTTCGCGGGCGACGACGCGGGGGCCCTCGCGGCGGAGCTGCGCCGCCTCGACGCCTGCATGGCCGATCACGGTTTCCCCAACGCCGTCGTGACGGTGCCCGAGCCTGCCCGGCAGCGCACGATCTGGGCGATGCGGGAAGCCTGCCTCAATATCATGATGTCGATGCGCGGCGACGCGAAGCCGGTCTCCTTCATCGAGGATTGCGCGGTGCCGCTCGCGCATCTCGCCGACTACACGGACGCGGTGACCGCCTGCTTCGCGCGCCACGGCACGCGGGGCACGTGGTACGCCCACGCCTCGGTGGGCTGCCTGCACGTGCGGCCGATCCTGAACCTGAAGCAGGCGGCGGGCGTCGCCGCCATGCGCGCCATCGCCGAGGAGACGGCGGAGCTGGTCGCCCGCTTCAAGGGCTCCTATTCGGGGGAGCACGGCGACGGCATCTCGCGCTCGGAATTCATCGCGCCGCTCTTCGGCCCGCGGCTCACCCGCGCCTTCGCGACGGTCAAGGACGCCTTCGATCCCGGCAACCGCCTCAACCCGGGCAAGATCGTGCGGCCGCTGCGCATGGACGACCGCCGCCTGATGCGCTTTCCCGAAGGCTACCGGGTGGAGGCGCCCGTGCCCGCCCTCGACTGGTCGGGCTGGGGCGGCTTCGGCGGCGCCGTCGAGATGTGCAACAACAACGGCACCTGCCGGGCGCTCGCGGGCGGCACGATGTGTCCCTCCTACCGGGTCACGCGCGACGAGGAGCACCTGACGCGGGGCCGCGCCAACACCCTGCGCCTCGCCCTCTCGGGCCAGCTCGGGCCGGACGCCCTCACCGCCCCCGAGACCAAGCGGGCCCTCGACCTCTGCGTGTCCTGCAAGGGCTGCCGCCGGGAATGCCCGACCGGCGTCGACATGGCGCGGATGAAGATCGAGGTGCTCCACCATTATCACGCCCGCCACGGGCGCCCGGCCTTCGAGCGGGTGGTGGCGCATCTGCCGGACTATGCGGGGGCCGCCGCGGCCCTCGCGCCGCTCCTCAACCTGCGCGACCGGATCCCCACCCTGGCGCGGCTCTCGGAGCGCCTGCTCGGCCTCGCGGCGGCGCGTCCCCTCCCCCGCTGGCGCCGGCCCTGGCGCGAGAGCGGCGAGATCGCCCATCCGAGCGACCTCGCGGGCGGCTTCCGCGATCTCGTGCTGTTCGGCGACACCTTCAACCGGGCCTTCGAGCGGGAGAACCTGGAGGCGGCCGAGGCGGTGCTGGCGGCGGCGGGCTACCGGCTGCACCGGGTGGTGGCGCCGGGCCGGGGCAACCGCCCGCTCTGCTGCGGGCGCAGCTTCCTCGCCGCGGGCGACGTGACGCGGGCCCGGGCCGAGGCGCGGCGCAGCCGGGACGCGCTCCTGCCCTTCGTGCGGGCCGGGGCGCGGGTGGTGGGGCTCGAACCCTCCTGCCTGCTCACCTTCCGGGACGAGTTCGCGGCCCTGCTGCCGGGCGAGGAGACCGAGGCGCTGGCCGGGGCGAGCCTGCTGTTCGAGGAGCTGCTCGCGACGGATCTCGCGGCGGGGCGGATCGCGCTGCCCCTGGCCGATCAGCGCGGCCGGATCGCCCATCTGCACGGCCATTGCCACCAGAAGGCCTTCGGGGCGATGGGCGCGGTCGAGGCGGTGCTGCGCCACGTGCCGGGCCTCGACCTGCGGGTGGTGGAATCGAGCTGCTGCGGCATGGCCGGCGCCTTCGGCTACCGGGCGGACCGGCAGGCGGTGTCGCGGGCCATGGCCGAATTGTCGCTGTTCCCGGCCCTGCGCCGCGCCGGCCCGGACGACCTCGTGGTGGCGGACGGGACGAGCTGCCGCCACCAGATCCGCGACGGGCTCGGCCGCGAGGCGCTCCACGTGGCGCGGGTTCTGGCCGGGGCGCTCACGGCGTGAGCGGGGCGGCGTCGGACGAAACTCCGGGCCGAGCCGCGGCCCGCTCACCCGCCCCCTTTCCCGGATCTCCTTCCGCTGACGCTTCATACGGTTTCCGGATGATCGCTTCGCGATGCGGAAACCGGCCTCGCTCAGGCGCCGCGCGGGCTCGTGATACGGTTTCCGAAAGTGATCGTCCGGAAACCGTATCAGTCATGCAGGCCCGAACGGGCCCGGAAAGGGGGCGAATGTGGCTGGATACACGCGCGTACGATCCGGCAGGATCCGAGAAACCGCTCAGGGGTGCTCCGCGGCACCTCGGCAGGAGCGGAACGGGCTCCGGACCCCGCTCAGGCCTCGCCCTCGGTCTCGAACAGCACGGCGTCGAGGGCTTCCCGGCCCGACTTGCCGGCCCAGACCACGAACTGGAAGGCCTGGAAGTAGCGCTCGCAGGCGTCGATGGCCGATTTCAGCATCATCTCGCACTGGCGGTGGGTCGGCTCGGCGCCCCCGGTCAGCAGCAGCGAGTGGCGGAACATCACCACGTCCTCGCCGCTCCACAGGTCGAAATGGCCGACCCAGAGCTGCTCGTTCACCATCGAGACGAGCTGCAGCACATCCGTGCGGCGGCGGGGCGGCACCTTGAGGTCGAAGGCGCAGGCGATGTGCAGCGCCTCCACGTCCTCGATCCACGTATAGGCGACGTGATACTCCGCCCACTTGCCCGCGACGGCCACCGACATCTCGTCGGTCTCGGCCCGGTCGAAGATCCAGTCGCGCAGGGAGGCGAGCCGTTCGACGACATCGAGCGGGTGCTCGGCGCGCTCAAGGTCGACGATGTTCACTTGGGTCATGGCGATCCGGTTCTTGGCTCGTCCGAGCGGGGAGAAGCGTCATGGGACGTGGACAGCGATGTCGATGTCAAAGCAGATCGCATCCCCGGCACGTATTGGCCCGCAGGCGATGAGCTTAACGGCCGACTTGTCTCCCCTTGATGACGGCGAATCAGGGCTTGGGTCACTATAGCCCGGTCGAGTCGCGAGACTCAAAGCGAAACCTCCGGGGAAAGCGGGACGCAAGCCCGCCATCCACCGAAGCTTCCTGTGAATAAGCGGAGATCAGGCGCCCGCGGGCTTTGACGCCGGGGCGCCGCCCTGGGCGGCTTCGAGCGCCGCGACGCGGGCGGCGAGCGCCTCGTTCTGGCTGCGCAGCGCGCTCACGAGGTCGCGCAGCACCTCCACCTCCTCGCGCGAGGCCACGTCCATGTCGCGCAGGAGGCGCTCCACCTGGGCGCGCACCATGGTCTCGGCCTCGCGGCGCATGCCCTGGGCGGCACCGGCGGCATCCGTCATCAGGCGGGCGAAATCGTCGAGCAAGCGGTTCTGGGACTGCACCGTGGTCTCCTGGTCTCGAGGCCGTCGCCCGCAGATGGGACGATCCGGGCGGTCCCGCAATCCGCGAAGCGCCGAATCGCCCGGCACGCGACCCGAACATTGCGGTCCTTTTCCGGCAGCGGGAGCGGAAACATTCGGATGCTTCAAGCGGAGGCCGCGCTCGGGCATAACACGGGAGTGACCAGCACGCCTCACATCCTCCTCGTGGAAGACGACCGCGAGATCAGCCAGCTCGTCGCCCGCTACCTGCGCGGCAACGACCTCAGAATCAGCATCGCGGGCGACGGCCGCGAGATGGATCGGCTGATGGCCGATTCCCGGGTCGACCTGATCGTCCTCGACCTGATGCTGCCGGGCGAGGACGGGCTGTCGATCTGCCGGCGCCTGCGCGCGCAATCGACGGTGCCGATCCTGATGCTCACCGCCAAGGGCGAGGAGATCGACCGCATCGTCGGGCTCGAACTCGGGGCGGACGATTATCTGGCCAAGCCCTTCAACCCGCGCGAGCTGCTCGCCCGGATCCGGGCGGTGCTGCGCCGGGGCGGCGGCGGGGCCGCGCGGGACGAGGAGGCGGCGCGGCGGCTCGGCTTCGGGGGCTTCGTGCTCGATGCGGGGCTGCGCCAGCTCCTCAACCCGGACGGGGCCCAGGTGGCGCTGACGGCGGCGGAGTTCGACCTCCTGCACGCCATGTGCCTGCGCCCGGGCCGGGTGCTCTCCCGCGACCAGCTCCTCGACCTGACCCAGGGCCGGGCGCCCGGCCCGTTCGAGCGCAGCATCGACGTGCTGGTGAGCCGCATCCGGCAGAAGATCGAGCGCGACCCGCGCAACCCGGAGATGATCAAGACCATCCGCTCCGGCGGCTACGTCTTCACCCCGGAGGTGAGCCGGGCATGAGCGGGCGGGTGCGCCTCCCCCGGCGCATCGCCGGGCAGATCGCGATCCTGGTCGTCGCCGCCATCGTGGTGACCCACGTCGTCCTGACGGTGGCGTTCCTGCTCATCCGTCCGGACCTGCGGCGCCTGGAGGAGCATCCGGGCGCGCTCGCCAACCGCCTTGCCCTGGTGGTGCGCATGCTGGCCGCGACGGGCCCGGAGGACCGGGCCGCCGTGGTCGCCGCCGCCGCCCAGGGCCCCTCCGGCTTCCGCCTCACCGTGCTGCCGCGCGAGGCGCCGCCCCCCGCCCCGATCCGCGCCAGCACCGAGGCCGAGGAGCTGCGGCGGACCCTCGGCGAGGGTTTCGAGGTGACGGCGAGCGGGCATCTCGCGCCGGGCGACGACCGCCCGCGCCGGCTCGTCATCCGCGGTCCGGCGCTCGCCCTCGCGGCCGACCTGTCGCCCCGGGCGGAGCGGCGCAGCCCCCTCACCGGCGCGATCCTCTTCACCCTGTTCTTCCTCGCCCTCAGCCTGACCCTGCTCTCGGTCTGGGCGGCGCGGGCGCTGACGGCGCCGCTCGGGCGGCTCGCGCGCGCGGCCGAGGCCTTCGGCACCGACATGGATCTCGCGCCCCTGCCGCAGGCGGGGCCCGAGGAGGTGCTGGCGGTCTCGCGCGCCCTCGACCGCATGCGCGCCCGGGTCAAGCGCCTGATCGACGACCGCACCCACATGCTGGCGGCGATCAGCCACGACCTGCGCACGCCGATCACCCGCCTGCGCCTGCGGGCGGAATTCCTGGAGGACGAGGCCCTGCGCGCGCAGTTCCTGCGCGACCTCGACCAGATGAACGCCCTCGTCGAGGCCGCCCTGTCCTTCGTGCGCGACGGGCGCACCCGCGAGGGACTCGCCCTCATCGATCTCGCCTCGGTGGTGCAGACGGTCTGCGACGGCTTCGCCGATATCGGCGAGGACGTGCGGGCGGAGGGCCTGAAGCCCTGCCTCGTGAAGGGCGCCCCCGCCGAGCTGCAGCGGGCGCTGACGAACCTCGTGGACAACGCCGTGAAGTATGGCGGCGGCGCCACCGTGCGCCTCGTCCAGGAGGGCCCGCAGGCGGTGGCGGTCGAGGTGCTGGACGAGGGGCCGGGCGTCCCCGAGGGCGAATTGTCCGCGATGCTCGAACCCTTCGTGCGCGGCGACCGGGCGCGCACCCTCAACGAGGCCGGCGGCTTCGGCCTCGGCCTGTCGATCGCGGCCGCCATCGCCGAGGCCCATGGCGGCGCCCTCCGGCTCGCCAACCGGACGCCGCGGGGCCTCGCGGTGCGGCTCGAACTGCCCCGCGCCGCGGCGGGAGCGCCCCGCCGCTCCCCCGCCGAGGCGGCCTGACGGAAGGCCGCGCGAGCCAGGCCAGGGAATTTTGTTTCCGCGTATTGCCGGCCGGGCGGGCGCAACGGCCGGTAACCAAGTCGACCCGCGCGCTTAAACCGGTTTAACCATCCGGGCCGGCATCGTGGCGGCGCCCCTCCCCGCGAGCCCGCGATGACGACGATCTCCGCCTCCTCCCCGCCATTCTCCCCCCGCCAGCGCCTCCTCGATCAGGTGAGCGCCAAGGAGCAATCCGGCGCGATCGGCGCGACGGATGCCGAGGCCCTGTCGCGCGCCATCGACGACATCGACCAGACCCTGAGCCAAGGCGCCTCCGGCACCCGCCCGGCGCGCCTCGACCCTTCGGAGGCCACGAGCCGCATCGACGACCTGATCGCGGGCGAGGTCGACAAGGGCACGCTCACGGGCGAGCAGGCCGAGACGCTCAAGGGCCTTCTCTCCCAGCAGGGCCCGCAAGCGGGCGGGCCGGTCGGCGGCGTCGCCTCCTCGACCTCCACCGCCTCGGGCAGCCGCCTCGACGATCTCCTGTCGAATTTCCTCAAGCAGATCCAGGACGCGCAATCCCCGGGCCAGGCCACGCGCTACGGCGCGACCGGCAGCAGCGGCGGCACCGTCGCGAGCGCCTTGCTGGTCGATTTCCAGGCGTGAGGCTTCGGGCCCCGGGCCGAAGCCGGCCGGGAGGCGTCCCGCGCGCTCGCCTACTCCGTTTTCCACGCGGGCGAGGGGGCGGCATACCCCGTCGTGGCGGTGGCGAGTCCGCCGCGGCCCGGCGATACTTCGTGGTCTCGCATGAGACCTTCGGCGGGATGGTTCGGCCTCGTCCCGCCCGCGATCGGCACGAGGCGCGGCACGGGAAACGGGCGGCGGGCGCACAGGACGGCACCGGATCGCCTCCTCGGAAGGCGCCGCCACGCCGTCATCGTGGCCGCCGAGGAGCCCGGTCAGGCCACCAGGCCGTGAACGGGCCGGTCGGCCTGCGGGATCGCGCCGAGCGCCACGCGCAGCACGGTCTGCCCGGTCTCGTCGCGGACCGTCAGGGCGAGGTCGGCGGCCGGCCCGCAGGGCAGGGTCGCCGAGGCGCAGGAGCGCAGGGCCTGCACCGCTTCGGCGCGCGCGGCGCGCGCATCGGCCAGGATCACACCGACGTCATCCCGGGCATCGAAACCCTCGGCTTCAAGGTCGAAGAAGTAGCGGTGCACGGCCTTCCTCCATGGTGGAATGCTGCTTAGAGCCCGGGACGGCGTGCCTCGCCATCACACAGGATAGCCTGCTGGGCGATGCAATAAGTGTTCCTGCGGCGCGGCATTTGCGTAGGTAGTCCGGCCGGCTCGGTCGGACAGGGGCGCGCGCCGGAATTTCGTCTCATGCGGGTCACGCGGGCCTGCTCGCAGCCGCCGACCTCCGCGCTGGGGCATTGTCCGGCGAAGCAGATCCCGGTCCGCCGCAGAAAATGCGGTAAAATCAAAGACCTAGGGCAGCGACCGATTGCAACGGGATCGGGCGCCGCCCTAGAATGGTCGAGGAAGAGGGAGACCGGAATGGCCTACCGGCACGTCGTCGGCCCGCGCAGCTGGGTGTTCGCCGATCTCGCCGAGCTGATGGCGAAGGCGAGCCCGATCCGCTCGGGCGACCGCCTCGCCGGCATCGCGGCGGGCAGCGCGGAGGAGAGCGTCGCCGCCCGCTGGTGCCTCGCCGACCTGCCGCTCACGGAACTGATCAACCGGCCGCTCATCCCCTACGAGGAGGACGACGTCACGCGGCTGATCCTCGACACGCACGACGCCGCGGCCTTCGCCCCGATCGCCCACCTCACGGTCGGCGGCCTGCGCGAGTTCCTGCTCACCGCCGATTCCGCGACCCTGGCGGCGCTCGCCCCCGGCATCACGCCCGAGATCGCCGCCGCCGTGTCGAAGATCATGCGCAACCAGGACCTGATCCTAGTCGCCCGCAAGGCCCGGGTGGTGACCCGGTTCCGCAACACGATCGGGCTGCCCGGCACCCTGGCGGTACGGCTTCAGCCCAACCATCCGAGCGACGATCCGGCGGGCATCACCGCGGCGATCCTCGACGGGCTGTCCTACGGCTGCGGCGACGCGGTGATCGGCATCAACCCGGTCTCGGATTCGGTGCAGGCGCTCACGCGCCTGCTGCATCTCCTCGACGACCTCATCGCCCGCTTCGCGATCCCGACCCAGGGCTGCGTGCTCACCCACGTCACCACGACGCTCGAGGCGATCAACCGCGGCGTGCCGGTGGACCTCGTCTTCCAGTCGGTCGCCGGCACGCAGAAGGCCAATGCCTCCTTCGGCGTCACCCTGCCGCTTCTCCGGGAGGCACACGAGGCGGCGCTCGCGCTCAAGCGCGGCCATCTCGGCGACAACGTGATGTATTTCGAGACCGGCCAGGGCTCGGCCCTCTCGGCCGATGCGCATCACGGCATCGACCAGCAGACCCTGGAGGCGCGGGCCTACGCGGTGGCCCGGGCCTTCCGGCCGCTCCTCGTCAACACCGTGGTGGGCTTCATCGGGCCCGAATACCTCTACGACGGCAAGGAGATCATCCGGGCCGGGCTGGAGGACCATTTCTGCGGCAAGCTGATGGGCGTGCCGCTCGGCTGCGACGTCTGCTACACCAACCACGCCGAGGCCGATCAGGACGACATGGACACCCTGCTGACGCTGCTCGGGGCGGCGGGCGTCACCTACATCATGGGCGTGCCGGGGGCCGACGACGTGATGCTGAACTACCAGTCGACGTCCTTCCACGACCAGCTCTACCTGCGCGAGGTGCTGGGGCTGAAGCGGGCGCCGGAATTCGCCGCCTGGCTCGAACGGATCGGCCTTGCCGACGCGGCCGGGGCGCTCCTGCCCGGCGGGGCCGCTCCGCTGCTCGCCGCCGCGCCGGGGCTGGCCGCGTGAGCCCCGAGGAGGCTTGGCGGCGCCTCGCCGCCCTCACCCCCGCCCGGATCGGGCTCGGCCGAGCCGGGGCGGGCCTGCCGACCCGGGCGGTGCTCGACTTCGCCCTCGCCCATGCCCAGGCCCGCGACGCGGTGCACACGCCCCTCGATGCGCCGGCCCTGCGGGCGGAGATCGAGGCCCTGGATCTGCCGACGCTCGCGGTCGCCTCAGCGGCCCCCGACCGCGTCACCTACCTGCGGCGCCCCGATCTCGGGCGCCGGCCCGACCGGGAGAGCCTGGAGCGCCTCGCCGCCGCGGCGGGCGGCCCCGTCGACCTCGCCCTCGTGGTGGCGGACGGGCTCTCGGCCCGGGCGGTCCACGAAGGCGCAGTGCCGCTGCTGCGGGCCCTCCGGCCCGCGCTCGTCGGCTCGGGCTGGTCGCTCGCCCCGGTCGTGGTGGCCGAGCAGGCCCGGGTGGCGCTCGGGGACGCGGTCGGCGCGGCGCTCAAGGCCCGGGCCGTGGCGGTGCTGATCGGCGAGCGGCCGGGCCTCTCCTCCCCCGACAGCCTCGGGATCTACCTCACCCTCGATCCGCGTCCCGGCCGCACCGATGCGGAGCGCAACTGCCTGTCGAACGTGCGCGGGGCCGGGCTCAAGCCGGATCTCGCCGCCTTCAAGCTGCACTGGCTGATCGCGCAGGCGTTCCGGCGGGGGCTCACCGGGGTCGGCCTCAAGGACGAGAGCGACGGGCTGCCCGGGCCGGCGGAGACCCCGGCGCTGCCCTGAGCGGAGCGGGGGCGTCGTCACCCGTCCCGCGTCATCATCCCGTCGCACAGCCTCCCCTAAAGGCGGCGTTCCACGCTTCCGACGCCCGGAATCCTGCGCTAGAACCCGCCGCCCCGGGGGACGGGGACCGACCGAGAGGACGCCGCCACGATGAGCCAATCCGACACGGACGCGCTGCCCAACGTCCACGTGCGGGCCGAGGTGCTGGTGCAGGCGCTGCCGCACATGCAGCGCTACGACGAGGAGATCGTCGTCATCAAGTATGGCGGCCACGCCATGGGCGACCGCGCCGCCGCCGAGGATTTCGCCGAGGACGTGGTGCTCCTCGAGCAATCCGGCCTGAAGCCGGTGATCGTGCATGGCGGCGGCCCGCAGATCGGCCGCATGCTCGACCGGCTCGGCATCAAGTCCGAGTTCCGCGAGGGCCTGCGCGTCACCGACGAGGCCACCGTCGAGGTGGTCGAGATGGTGCTGGCCGGCTCGATCAACAAGCAGATCGTGGGCTGGATCTCCGCCGAGGGCGGCAAGGCCATCGGCCTGTGCGGCAAGGACGGCAACATGGTCCAGGCCCGCCGGGCCACCCGCACCGTGGTCGATCCCGATTCGCACATCGAGCGCCACGTCGATCTCGGCCTCGTCGGCGAGCCGGAGCGCGTCAACCGGGCGGTGCTCGACGCGGTGCTCAAGGCCGAGCTGATCCCGGTCCTCGCCCCCGTGGCGGTGGGCTCGGACGGGCAGACCTACAACGTCAACGCCGACACCTTCGCGGGCGCCATCGCCGGGGCGATGCGGGCCAAGCGCCTGCTCCTCCTCACCGACGTGCCGGGCGTGCTCGACAAGAACAAGAAGCTGATCCCGGAACTCTCCGTCGAGGATTGCCGCAAGCTGATCGCGGACGGCACCATCACGGGCGGCATGATCCCGAAGATCGAGACCTGCATCTACGCCATCGAGCAGGGCGTCGAGGCGGTGGTCATCCTCGACGGCAAGGTTCCGCACGCGGTGCTCCTGGAGCTGTTCACCGATTACGGCGCGGGCACGCTGATCCGGCGCAGCGCCATCTGAACGGCGGCCCCGCGGGGCCGCCGGACCATCCCCGCTTCCCTTCCGGAGCGGGACGCTTATCTTGAACGCCCGGGGGCCGCGGGGCCCCCTTCGCGTCGAATGGGTCGAGACCCGTGTTCCTGCCCAGCGAGAGCCATCTCACCGCCCCCAACGCCCGCGGCTTCGCGGATGTCGACACCTGGGTCTTCGACCTCGACAACACGCTCTATCCGCACGATGCCCGCGTCTGGCCGCAGGTCAACGAGCGCATCACCCGCTACGTGATGCATCTGTTCGGGCTGGACGGGCTCTCGGCCCAGGCGCTGCAGAAGTATTTCTACCACCGCTACGGCACGACCCTGCGGGCGCTGATGGACGAGTGGAAGATCGATCCCTACGACTTCCTCGACTTCGCGCACGACATCGACCATTCGAGCATCGTCCTCGACCCGGCGCTGGGGCAGGCGATCGAGGCCCTGCCGGGGCGCAAGCTCATCCTCACCAACGGCTCGCGGCGCCACGCCGAGAACGTGGCGCGCAAGCTCGGCATCCTCGATCATTTCGAGGACGTGTTCGACATCGCGGCCTCGGACTTCGTGCCCAAGCCCGAGCGGTCGGCCTACGAGAAGTTCCTCGACCGGCACGGGGTCGACCCGGCCCGGGCGGCCCTGTTCGAGGACATCGCCAAGAACCTCGTCGTGCCCCACGACCTCGGCATGGCGACGGTGCTGGTGGTGCCCCGCACCCTGGACCCCTTCCGGGATCCCACCGAGCAGGAGGCGGTGCGGGCGCCCCATATCGACCACATCACCAACGATCTCGCCGGCTTCCTCGCCGAGCGGGTCTCGCCGGCCCTCGCCCCGTGAGCCCCGAGGGCGATCCGGCGGAGATCTGGGGCCGGCGCATCGGCCGCGGCCTCGGCGTCGTGGCCGTCGCGGTGATGGCGTGGTGGCTCGGCGTGCAGCTCAGGCTCTGGTGATGACCGACACGCCCGACTGGAGCGCCGCGCGCGCGCCCGACCTCGCCGCCTTCGAGGCCCTGGCGGAGACGGCCTTCGCGCGCCTGCCCGAGGCCTTCCGGCGCCTCTGCCAGGGCGTGGTGATCCGGGTCGAGGATTTCCCGGACGAGGAGACCCTCGACGAGATGGGCTGCGAGAGCGAGTTCGACCTGCTCGGGCTGTTCCGCGGCACCGGCCTCGCCCAGGGCGGCGGCGCGGCGAGCCTCGCCACGGGCCAGTTCCCCAACATGGTCTGGCTCTACCGCCGCCCGCTGCTCGATTACTGGGCCGAGCACGACGAGATGCTCGGCCACCTCGTCACCCACGTGCTGGTGCACGAGATCGGCCACCATTTCGGCCTCTCGGACGCGGACATGGCCCGGATCGAGGCGCAGGCCGAGTAGGCGTCGTTCGCCGAAACGGTCACAGGTCCGGCGGCGGCGAGGCTGCGCGACCGGGACGCTGCGCGGCCTATCCGCCCCGGCCCGGCAGGGCGCTGGCCTTCGGCCGGCTGGTGCGGAACTGGCCGCGCTCGATGGCGATGAAGGCCAGCACTGCGATCGCCACGCTGGTGAGCCACCAGATCACCGTGGTGCCCATGCCGAGGCAGGCCGAGGCGAAGGCGGTCATCGCGGTCGCCATGGCGCCCGGCGCGAGCGTCGGGTGATCGCGGCCCGATTGCAGCACCGCCGACCACAGCACGAAGGCCGCCGCGACGGCCCCGACGACGCCGAGTTCGTACCAGATCTCGAACAGGAGCGAGGTCGGTGCGCTCGGCGGCAGGAGCCCGACGATCCGCCCGCGCAGGGCGGTCTCGAAGCCGTGCCCGGTGAGGAGGCGCAGGGGCTCGCTCGTCACCACGCGCTGCCACGTCTTCAGGGCCATCGCCAGCGGATGCGCCGTGCCGAGGAGCGGCGTCACCAGCGGCCGCAGCAGGAAGGGGATGAGCGGCGCGAGGGCGAGGAGCCCCGCCGCGGCCCCGGCCACGATCCGCACGCCCGGGCCCGGCCGCCACGCCGCCAGCACGAAGGCGACGGCGCCCGCCGCGAGGGCGAGGAGTGGGATCGGGCCCGGCGCGAGCACCAGGGCGAGGGCCACCGCCACCGCGACGCCGAGCGCCTCGACGTCGCGGCGGCGCGAGCGCAGCCACGCCACCGCGGGCCAGACCAGGAGCGCGAGCAGCATCGCGCCGCGCTCCAGGGTGGAATCGTCGTCGAGGCCGATGCGCAGGGCTGCGCCGCTGAACAGCCCGAGCGCCACCGCCGCCACCGCCGCGAGCCCGACGCCTACCGGCAGCAGGTAGGCGTTGGCCGCGCGCATCCGGTCCGGCAGGGCGAGGTAGCCTGCCAGGGTCAGGAGGACCGTGATCGCGATGTTGAGGAGCCGCTCGGTGGCGGAGCCCGGGAAGGGCGTCCAGACGATCGAGAGCGCCGCCCAGCCGACGAGGAGCGCCCCCGCCGCCATCGCCCGCGAGCGCACGAAGCGGACGAGGCCCGCCCCGAGCGGCCGGCCCGCCCCGTCGAGGGCCGTGGCGAGGCAGAGGAGCGCGACCGCGATCGGCACCAGGATGACGATGGCCCGGCGCGACACCAGGGTGGCGAGGGGCACCACCACCAGCATGCAGAGGAAGCCGATGCGGCGCAGCAGCGCCGCCGCGTCGACGGCCGGATCGGGGGAGGAGGAAGCCGCGCGCGGCATGGGCGACGAGCCTTCGGGCGGCGCGCCTGCGGGCGCGCAATCCTCCCCTCCTAGTCAGCCGGCCGTCCGAGCGCTGTAGACACGGTGCAACACTGCGGGCCGGCGAGCCCGTGCGGGATCACGCCGCCCGCACGCTCGCCAGGAAGCAGCCGACCTCGGCGCGCAGGCGTTCCGCCTCCGCGGCAAGGCCTGAGGAGGCGGCACTCACCTGCCCGGCGGCGGCCCCCGCCGCCTGCGCGGCCTGCGCGACCCCCGCGATGTCGGCCGTCATCGCGCCGGTGCCGTCCGAGGCCTGCCCCATGTTGCGCACGATCTCCTGGGTGGTGGCGCCCTGCTGCTCCACCGCGGCGGCAATGCCCGCGGTCACCTCCTCCATGCTGCCGATGCGCGCGGCGATGGCCTGGATCGCCGCCGCGGCGTCGCCGCTCGCGCTCTGGATCGCGCCGATCTGGCTGGAGATCTCGTCCGTGGCCTTGGCGGTCTGCTGGGCGAGGCTCTTCACCTCGGCGGCGACCACCGCGAAGCCGCGGCCCGCCTCCCCGGCCCGGGCCGCCTCGATGGTGGCGTTGAGCGCGAGAAGGTTCGTCTGGCCGGCGATCTGCGACACCATGCCGATCACGTCGCCGATCCGGGTGGCCGCCGCCGAGAGCGCCTCGACGGTGCCCGCCGTGCGGCTCGCCTCCTCGACCGCCCCGCGCGACATCGCGGCCGCCTGCTCCACCTGCCGGCTGATCTCCCCCACGGTGGCGCCGAGTTCCTCCGCCGCCGCCGCGACGGCGGTCACGTTGCCGGCGGTCTGATGGGCGGTGGCGGCGACGCCCGTGGAGCGGCGCGCCGTCCCCTCGACCGCACCCGTCATGGTGTCGGCGGCCTGCGAGAGGCCGGCCACCGCCTGCGCCACGCCATCCACGATGCCGCCCACCGAGCGCTCGAACCCGTCCGCGAGGTCGCGCAGCAGGGCCCGCCGCTCCTCCTCCTGACGCAGGCGCTGGGCCGCCTCGGTCTCGAGCTGCCGCGCGGCGTCCTCCAGCGAGACGTCGCGGATGACCGCCACCGCCCGGGCGATGTCGCCGATCTCGTCGGCGCGCCGGTGGCCCGGCACCTCGGCCAGGGTCTGGCGCGCCGCGAGCGCCTGGAGGGCTCCGGTCAGGGCGCCGAGGGGGCGCACGATCGACAGGGCGAGGGCGGTGCCGATGAGCGCGGTCAGGGCCAGCACCGCCGCCGCCGACAGGGCGAGCAGGCGGGTGAGGCGGCCCACCGCCCGGAGGGCCTCGCCCTCCTCCTGCTCGGCCAGGATGGTCCAGGACGTGCCGAGCACCGAGACCGGCGCGGAGGCCGCCACGCGGGTGCCGTCCGCGCTCTGGAACGTGAAGGCGCCGCCCGAGCGGAGAGCGTCGGCCGGGACGCCGCGCTCGCTCACCGGGCGCCCGGCCCGCGGGCCGCCCAGCGGCGGGTTGCTGCGCAGGAACCCGTCCGCCCCCACCGCCATCACCTGCCCGGTCAGGCCGAGGCCCTCGCGGTCCGACAGGGTGGCGTCGAAGGCCGCCGGCGACAGGCGCAGGATGAGGAAGCCGATGCGCGTGGCGGCCTGCCCCGTGCCCATGGCGACGTTCGCCCGCCGGGTGATGGCGCGCCCGACGAAGGCGGCGGGCCCTTCGCCCACCGGATAGGCGGCGAAATCCTGGAACAGGGCGACGTCGCCCTCGGCAGCCTTCAGCCGCTCGACGAGCCGCGCGAGGGCTGTGCCGGCGAGGCCCGGATCGGAGACGGACTTGGCGAAGTCGCCGTCCTTGGTCGCCGTGTAGACGATGCGTCCGCCCTCCTCCACGAAGAGGACGTCCGCGATGCCCGGACGCGCCACGAGCCGGCGGGCGGCCTCCTGCACCTTGGCCTGGCGGCGCCCGTACATCGTGCCGGTGCTGGTGCCGTCGAGGGCGAGGCGATCCGCCACGCTGGCGGGGGCGGTGAAGGCCTTCACCACCGCCTCGAAATCGGGCTTGGCGGGATCGAGCGTCTCGATGAGGTCCGGCAGGTTGCTGGCGACCTGGGGGGTGCCGGCGAGGGCCTGCACCTCATCGGCGAGGCGCCCCGCCACGAGCTCGATGCCGGCCTTCCGGGCCGTCGCCGCGAAGGCGAGGCGCTCCTGCACCGCCGTCACGAGCCCGTCCCTGGCCGCGTACCAGCTCAGGGTCCCCATCGCGGCCGCGCTGATGAGCGCAAGGCCGACCGTCGTGGCCGGGAGGCGGACCTTGAGACTTGCGAGCAGGGACATGTTGCGGACCACGTGCGAGTGTGCCGAAATCGATTATGTCACAAGCGTGAACATTCTATTAATCTGCGCTCATCAACCAAAGTACATGGAGGCGCATCCACGAAGACCGGACCTCCGGCATCAGATTCAAAGAAATCGCGTGAGCGACCGGTACAACACTTGGTTTCGCGACCGAACCGGCTGGGATCACCCGCGCCCGGCGAAGGTCCGGGTGACGATCGCGGCCCGGTTGCGTAAGACGAGGGCTCGTTCCGCGGCCCGGAGTTCCCCGTGAGCGCCCCATCCGACGCCAGCCCGCCCCCTGCCCGCTTCAACGGCGCCCGTCACTGCCTGGAGGCGAATGCGCGCCGCCATCCCGACAAGCCGGCGCTGATCCTGGCGGGCGACGGCGACGCCGCCGAGGTCCTGACCTACGGCGCGGTGGACCGGGCGGTGCGCGGCGTCGCGGCGGGGCTGCTCGATCTCGGTCTCAGCCCCGGCAGCCGGGTGATGATCCGGATGGGCAACGACGCCGATTACGCCATCGTCTACTTCGCGGCCCTGGCCGCGGGGCTGGTGGCGCAGCCCTCCTCGCCGCAGCTCACCCCCGCCGAGGCCGCCTTCCTGATGGCGGATTCCGGCGCCGCCGCCGTGGTGGCCGCCGAGGATTGCCCCCTCGACCCGGACGCCTGCCGCGGGCGCGTGGTGCTGCGACCGGCGGACGTGGCGCGGCTGCGGGCCGGGCCGCCCCTGCCGGCCTATGCGGACACCGCGGCGGACGACCCGGCCTACCTCGTCTACACCTCCGGCACGACGAGCCGGCCGAAGGGCGTGCTGCACGCCCACCGCACCCTCTGGGGGCGGCGGCCGATGCACGACCACTGGCTCGGATTGCAGGAGAGCGATGTGGTGCTGCATGCCGGCACCATGAACTGGACCTACACGCTGGGCGTCGGCATCCAGGATCCCTGGGCACGGGGCGCCACGACGGTGCTCTATACGGGCCGGCGCGATCCCGGGATCTGGCCGGCCCTGATCGCCCGCTACCGCGCCACGCTGTTCGCCGCGGTGCCGAGCCTCTACCGGCAGATCCTCAAATACGCCGATCTCGGCGCCCACGACCTGTCGAGCCTGCGTCACGGCATCACGGCGGGCGAGGCGCTCTCCGCCCATCTCCTCGACGAATGGACCCGGCTCACCGGCAAGCTCCTCTACGAGGCGCTCGGGATGAGCGAGATCTCGACCTACATCTCGACCGGCCCGACCGTGCCGGTGCGCCCCGGCTCCCCCGGCCGGCCGCAGCCGGGGCGGCGCGTCGCCATCCTGCCCCCCGAGGGCCCGCCCGCGCCGCTGCCGGCGGGCGAGCCGGGGCTGCTCGCGGTCCACCGCTCCGATCCCGGTCTGATGCTCGGCTACTGGAACCGCCCCGACGAGGAGGCGGCGGTCTTCCGGGGCGAGTGGTTCACGGGGGGCGACCTCGCCCGGTTCGACGCGGACGGCTACGTCTGGTTCGAGGGCCGCCACGACGACGTGATGAACGCCTTCGGCTACCGGGTCTCGCCGAACGAGGTCGAGGCGGCGCTGATCGGCCATCCGGACGTGCAGGAGGTGGCGGTGGCCGAGCGGACGGTGCGGGCGGATGTGCGCGTCATCGCCGCCTACGTGGTGCCGAAGCCCGGCGCGGAGCCGGACCGGGAGGCGCTGCTCGCGTGGTGCGCGGAGCGCCTCGCCGCCTACAAGTGCCCGCGCGAGATCGTGTTCCTGGATGCCCTGCCCCGCACCCCGAACGGCAAGGTGCAGAGGAAGCGCCTCGCCGAGACGGCCGGGTGAGCGGCCCGGCTCTTGCAGACCGGCGGCCGAGGTTATCGCGATCGCCTGCGCCGGATCCGGAAGCCGCCTCGCCCATGGAGACCATCCCCGCGTGAAGCTCTTCATCGCCTCCCTCGCGACCGAGACCAACACCTTCGCGCCCCTGCCGACCGGGCGGACCGCCTTCCTGGCCGACTACGCCCGCCGCGACGGCAGCCTGAACCCGCCGCGCCTGAGCAATATCGGCCTCAAGGAGTGGCGCCGCCTCGCCGAGGCGGACGGCCACAGCGTGGTCGAGAGCCTCTCGACCTTCGCGCAGCCCGGCGGGATCACCCTGCGGGACGTCTACGAGGACTTGCGCGACACGCTCCTCGACGACCTGCGCGCCGCGGGGCCGGTGGATGCGGTGCTGCTGTTCATGCACGGCGCCATGGTCGCCGAGGGCTACGACGATTGCGAGGGCGACACCCTCGCCCGGGTGCGCGGGATCGTCGGGCCGGGGGTGCCGGTCGGCGTCGAACTCGACCTGCACTGCCATCTCACCGAGATGATGCGGCGGGAAGCCGACGTCATCGTGATCTACAAGGAATATCCCCACACCGACATCGTCGACCGGGCCCGCGACCTCTACCCCCTGGTGATCGGCACCGCCGAGGGACGGATCCGGCCCGTGATGGCCTATCACGACTGCCGGATGGTGAGCCTGTGGCGCACCTCGGACCCGCCGGTGCGCCGCTTCGTCGACCGCATGAGCGCGGCGGAGGGCCGGGACGGCATCCTGTCGGTGTCCTTCGGGCACGGCTTCCCCTGGGCCGACGTGGCGGATGTGGGCGCCAGGATGCTGGTCGTGGCGGATGGCGATTCCGGGAAGGCCGCGGCGCTCGCCCGCGACCTCGCCGGCGAGGTCTTCGCCATGCGCGAGGAGGCGGCCACCCGCTACGACACCATCGATCAGGCGATCGACCGGGCGCTCGCCTCCCCGGATCCGCGCCCGATGGTGCTCGCCGACGTCGCCGACAATGCCGGGGCGGGCGCGCCCTCCGACAACACAGCGATCCTGCGCCGCCTCGTGGAGCGCGGCGTGCGGGGCGTGGCGAGCGGGCTCTACTGGGATCCGGGCGCGGTCGGCATCTGCCGGGAGGCGGGGCTCGGCGCCAGCTTCACCCTGCGCGTCGGCGGCAAGTGCGGCGTCACCTCGGGCGATCCGGTCGACCTGCGCATCACCGTGCGGGGCCTCTCCGAGGCGCACAGCCAGGGCGGCCTCAGCGGCGGGCGGGCGCTGCTCGGCCCCTGCGCCTGGGTCGAGGCGGACGGCATCCACCTCGTGCTGACGAGTCAGCGCCAGCAGCCCTTCGATCCGGACGGCTTCACGGGGCTCGGCCTCACCCTGCACGACAAGCGCCTCGTGATCGTGAAGTCGATGCAGCATTTCCACGCCGCCTTCGCGCCGATCGCGAGCGAGGTGCGCTACGTGGCCGCCCCGGGCGCCGTGCCGCCGGACTTCGCCACCCTGCCCCTCACCAAGAAGGCGGGCCCCTGGTGGCCCCGCGATCCGAACCCCTTCGAGGCCGCATGAACCCGACCGATCTGCCCCTCGACCGCGAGGCGATGCTGGCCACCTTGCGCCCCTGGGTCGAGTGCGAGAGCCCGACCTTCGACGCCCCGGCGGTCAACCGCATGATGGCGCTCGCCGCCCGCGACCTCGCGGTGGCGGGGGCGGGCGTGGAGATCATCCCCGGCCGGCTGGGGCTCGGCGATTGCGTGCGCGCCCGCTTCCCGCATCCGCGGGCCGGCGCGCCCGGCATCCTGGTGCTCGGCCACATGGACACGGTGCATCCGGTCGGCACCCTGCGGGCGCTGCCCTGGCGGCGCGAGGGCGGCCGGGTCCACGGCCCCGGCATCCTCGACATGAAGGGCGGCAACCTCATCGCCCTGGAGGCGATCCGGGCCCTCGGCCGGGCCGGGATCGCGACGCCGCTCCCCGTCACGGTGCTGTTCACCAGCGACGAGGAGATCGGCAGCCCGGCGACCCGCGACCTGATCGAGGCGGAGGCCGCGCGCCACCGCTTCATCCTCGTCCCGGAGCCGGGCCAGGAGGACAACGGGGTGGTGACGGGCCGCTACGCCATCGCGCGCTTCAACCTGGAGGCGGTGGGCCGGCCGAGCCATGCCGGCTCGCGCCTCGGCGACGGGCGCTCGGCGGTGCGCAGCTTCGCCCGCAAGATCCTGGCGATCGACGCGATGACGAGCGAGGACTGCACCTTCAGCGTCGGCGTGGTCCAGGGCGGCCAGTGGGTGAACTGCGTGCCGACGACCTGCCGGGGCGAGGCGCTGAGCATGGCCAAGCGCCAGGCCGACCTCGACCGCGGCGTCGCCCGCATGCTCGCCCTCTCCGGCGCCGAGGACGACGTGACCTTCACGGTGACGCGCGGGGTCACGCGCCCGGTCTGGGAACCGGATGCGGGCACGCTCGCCCTCTACGAGACGGCCCGCGGGCTCGCCGGGGCGATGGGCCTGCCCCTGCCCCACCGCAGCGCCGGGGGCGGCTCGGACGGCAACTTCACCGGGGCGATGGGCCTGCCGACCCTCGACGGGCTCGGGGTGATCGGGCGGGGCTACCACACCCTGGAGGAGCATCTCGACGAGGACAGCCTCGTCAGCCGCGGGCGGCTGTTCGCAGGGCTGCTCGCCACCCTGGCCTGATCCGAACGGTCCGGGGCCCGGCCGGAGAGGATCGGGCGCGCCTCATTCGGGGCTCGCCAGCTTCATGAGCAGGAGCCCGCTCACGATCAGGACGGCGGCCAGGATCCGCAGCGGGCTCGCGGCCTCGCCCAGGACCGCCACGCCGGCCACGAAGGCCCCCACGGCGCCGATCCCGGTCCAGGCCGTGTAGGCGGTGCCGAGCGGCAGCACGCGCATCGACCACGAGAGCAGCACGACGCTGAGCAGCATCGCCACGGCCATCAGCACGGTCGGCCAGGGGCGGGTGAAGCCGTCCGACTGCTTCATCGCGAAGGCCCACACGACCTCGAACAGGCCGGCGATCACCAGAACGAGCCACGCCACGACAGCCTCCCCGGGCTGCCGGGCCGTCCCGGTCTTGAGAACCCGGCCCCGGCGAAGCCGGGCGGGGCGAGGACGTTGCCGTCGCGGCGCCCGGTTACCCGACGGGGCGCCGGACATCAACGCCGCCGGCGAGCCCCGCCCCCGCGCATCGTCCGCCAGGGTCGCCCGGCGGCGCCCCGGCCGAACTCGCGCGGCGTCAACAGCCCAGGCAGATCGTCCGCATGCTCCGCACCGCCCGTGCGTCCATCCGTCTCGCCAAGTCGTCGTAGAACGCCCAGGCATCCTCGACTTTCGTGAAGCTCGGAGCCTTGTTCGCTTTCGGATGCAGCGAACCGCGCAGGACAAGCATCGGCTCAACATACCCGGCCGCGTGCCTGGCTCCGCTGCCGGTCCCGCGACCGACCGGCCGATCCCGAAACTCGACCGGCCGGATCGACGACAGATCAGACCGGTGCGCCCGCGTGCAGCCAGCCGCGAGCACAATGCTGGCGAGCAACAGGAAGTTTATGGTCGTCAGATGCCGTCGATGTCTCATGCGGCTATGCTTGAGGATCGTGGTTAATATCCGGTTGTCGATGCGCGGCCACGCGGTCTGAAATCCCTGCCGCCCGCCGATCATCCGGGCGGACTTGGCTCGTGAGTTCAGGTCCGGGCGCGGGATCCCCTCCCCCGCACGGGAGAGGGGTTTCCGGGCCAGAGCGGCGGGTGGAGGCGCCGAACCCAATCAACGAGCTGGAGCAGCTCTCGTTTGAGCCGCGAACGCCCTCCCGGTGACGCTGAGGACGGTCCGATGCCTGCGGTTGACGGTCCCCGCTTGAACCGGGACCGGTTCTCGCGAAAACTTCACGTCCCGCTCGGGCATGCCGGCGGCGGATGGCCGGGAGGATGGGCCATGCAGGTTCGGTTCTTCGGAACGCGGGGCTCCCTGCCGGTCCCCGGGCCGCGCACCATCCGCTACGGCGGCAACACCTCCTGCGTGGCCCTGCGCACGGCGCGCGGCACCCGCGTCATCCTCGACATGGGCACGGGAGCCTACGCGCTGGGGCGGGAACTCGCCGCCACGGGCGAGCCCCTGCGCGGGCACGTGCTCATCACCCACACCCATTGGGACCACATCCAGGGCGTGCCGTTCTTCGCGCCCTTCTTCGTCCCCGGCAACGAGTGGGACATCTACGCGCCGCGCGGGCTCGGGGCCTCCCTGCGCGAGACCCTGTCGGGGCAGATGCAGTACAGCTACTTCCCGGTCGCGCTCGAGCAGCTCGGCGCCACGATCCGCTACCACGACCTCGTCGAGGGCGAGCTGACCCTCGAGGACGACGTCGCGGTCGAGACCCATTACCTCAACCACCCGGCCCTCACCCTCGGCTACCGGCTGACCGCGGACGGGGCCACCGTGGTCTACGCCCTCGACCACGAGCCCTTCTGCGCCGGGGCCGCCGAGGGCACCGGGGCGCTGGAGGGCGAGGACCGCCGGCATGCCGGCTTCCTGCGCGGCGCGGACCTCGCGATCCACGACGCCCAGTACGTGGCGGCGGAATACCCGGCGAAGATCGGCTGGGGCCACAGCACCATCGAGTATGCCTGCCGCGTCGCGCGGGAGGCGGGGGCGGCGCGGCTCGCCCTGATGCACCACGACCCCGACCGCGACGACGACGCCCTCGACGCCCTCGTCGCCCGCTACCGCACCGGCGATCTCGACCTCTTCGCCGCCGCCGAGGGGCAGACGATCGACCTCTCGGCCGCCCGGACCGCGCCCGCCGGCTCCCCGGTGCGCTCGGCCCGGGAGGCGGTCGGCTCGGCGCTGGCAGCGCAATCGGTGCTCCTCGCCGCCGACGACCCCGCCGCGGCGGAGAGCCTCGCGGCGATCCTGCGCGGGGACGGCATCGGCGTGCACGCGGCCGCGCCGGAGCCCGGCGCCGTCGCGGAGGCGGTCCTGCGCCACCAGCCGGCCCTCGCGGTGCTGGAGCCTCGGTCGGAGACCCCGGAGCGGGTCGGGGCGCTCTGCGCGGCCATCCGGGCGCTCGGCCCGATGGGGCAGGACCTGCCGATCGTGCTGGTGAGCCCGTCGGACGACCGGCGCGGCGACGAGGCCCTCGGCCTCAGCGACCGGCTCGTGCGGCCCTTCACGGCGAGCTACGCCCGCACCCGCCTGCGCGCGTGGCTGATGCGCACCGCCTGCCGCTGGACCCGCGCCGCCAAGCCGCCGGGCGAGGCGGAGCGGATCGCGGCCCTGCGGACGCTGCGCCTCCTCGACACGCCGGCCGAGGAGCGCTTCGACCGGATCGTGGCGCTCGCCGCCCGGAGCATCGCGGCGCCCTTCGCGGCGCTGAGCCTCGTCGACAGCGACCGGCAATGGTTCAAGGCCAATCACGGGCTGCCCCTCGGCGAGACGCCGCGGGACGCCTCGCTCTGCGCCCACGTGGTCGCGGCCTCGGACGGGTGCCGCTCGCACGCCCCGCTCGTCGTGCCCGACACCCTCCTCGACGCCCGCTTCGCCGACAACCCGGCCGTGACCGGGCCGCCCTACATCCGCTTCTACGCCGGCCAGCCGCTGATCCTGGCGGAGGGCCATTGCATCGGCACCCTCTGCGTCGCCGACACCCGCCCGCGCCTCCTCGATCCGGAGGAGGAGCGGCGCCTGCGCTGGCTCGCCGACCTCGCGCTCGCCGAGATCGCGCCCGCACCGCGCGCCTGACGGACCGCGCCGCGGGCCCTCAGCCCGCGGCGAGGAACTTGTCGACGCTGCCCTTCAGCCCGTCCGAATGCCCGGCGAGATTGCCCGCCACCGTCCGCACCTTCTCGGCGAGCCGACCGGTCTCGGTCGCGGCCGTCGACACGGCCGCGATGTTGCTCGACACCTCCTGGGTCGAGGCCGCCTGCTCGTCCACCGCGCTCGCCATCGCGAGGGTCAGCGTCGACAATTCGGCCACCGCCGCGCTGATCGTCTGCATGGCCGAGACCGCATCCCCGGTCGCCCCCTGGATGTCGTTGATCCGCTGGCTGATCTCGCCGGTCGCTTTCTCGGTCTGGGAGGCCAGCGCCTTCACCTCGCTCGCCACCACGGCGAAGCCGCGCCCCGCCGTCCCGGCCCGGGCCGCCTCGATCGTCGCGTTGAGCGCGAGCAGGTTGGTCTGGCCGGCGATGGTCGAGATCATGCCGACCACCGAATCGACCTCGCGGGCCTTGGCCGAGAGCAGGCGCACGGTGGCGTCGGTGGCCTCGGCCTGGGCGGCGATCTGCTGGGCGCGCTCGGAGACGCGGCCGACCTGCCCGGAGATCTCGTGGATGGAGGCGGTCATCTCCTCCGACCCGGCCGCCACCGTGGCGGCGCGCTGGCTCGCCTGGTCGGCCGAGCGGGTGAGACCCTCGGCGGAATGCTGCATCTCGTCCACGGCCGAGGCGACGGCCGCGACGACGCGCGACACGTCCTCGGCGATGGCGACCTGGGCGGTGGCGACCGACCACGTCAGCATCGGGCCCATGTAGCTCCCGTCCGGCCCCATGATCGCCGACACCTGGAGGTCGAGCACCTCCGGGCCGAGCCGGATCTTCGTCCGGTGCGGCAGGCGGCTCGCATCCGCCAGCATGCGCCGCTGGTGGCCCGGATTCTTGTGAAACACGTCGATCGACGCGCCGAGCAGCTGATCGGCCTTGATCGGCAGGTGGGGTTCGAGCCGGCGCAGCGTCTCCTTGGAGGCGGTGTTGAGGTAATCGATGCGGAAATCGTTCCTCGGATCCGCGGTCATCACGGCGACCGGCATGCCCTCGACCATGGTCAGAAGACGGCTCATCTCGGTCTTCTTCGTCGTGATGTCGGCGGCGAGCTTCACCACCTTGAACGGCTTGCCGCCCTGGTCGAACACCGGATTGTAGGTCGCCTCCAGCCAGACGCGCCGGCCATGCTTGCCGAACCGCATGTATTCGCCCGCCGAGAACTCCCCGGCCCGGAGCTTCTGCCAGAACGCCGCGTATTCGGGCTCGCCAGCGGACTTCTCGTCCATGAAGATGCGGTGGTGGTTGCCCTTGATCTCAGCGAGTTCGTAGCCGACCACATCGAGGAAGTTTTGGTTGGCGTGCAGTATCGTGCCATCCATGTCGAATTCGATGACTGCGAGCGAGCGATCCAGAGCCTTCAAGGTCGCCTCGGCGACATTCAACTTGTTGCTCCGAAACATACGACCCCTCCACCACGTTATGGCATGCCTTAGGAGTAAAGTCTTTAAAAAAGTTTAATCACAGATTTTTGCAATTCTCCGCCGCGAGATGATCAATCCAGAAGCGTGCCTCGACTGCGATGCAAAGTCCCCAACTTGAATTTCAAGACCGGTACTCTAGGGACGGGAGGACACGGGCTTTGCGCCAGGGAGCCGGGCGGGGCGAAGCCGGCTTTGCACCGGCCAGGATGCACCTCAGCAGAACTGCATCGGTCAATTCCGCTGAGGCCCTTGTTGTCGCATCATGTTCGCCACCAAACCGGTGACCGCTTCGGCGAATGATGCTCGGCGTCACCCGCCCGGGCCCAGGGGCAGCCCCGGCACCCAGGTCGGCTTTCGGAACGGGAGGGATGGCTGGCACGATAGCGCCAGCCTCGCCGATTCCCGGTTTGGTATGTTGCATACCAGGCATTTTAGTGCATTGTCGGCCTTCGGGCGGCCCGCCCGACCATAAGGGGAAACAGGGATGGAACGTCAGGACTCCCCGTCCGCGAAGTGGTGGCAGCTCGCGTTCGGCATCGTGTGCATGGCGATGATCGCCAACCTCCAGTACGGCTGGACGCTGTTCGTCGATCCGATCGACGCGCGCTTCCACTGGGGCCGAACCGCCATCCAGTTCGCCTTCACGCTCTTCGTCGCCACCGAGACGTGGCTGGTGCCCGTGGAGGCGTGGTTCGTGGATCGCTACGGGCCGCAGGTCGTAGTCTTCTTCGGCGGCGTGATGATCGCGCTGGCCTGGGTGATCGACGCCTACGCAGAATCGCTGCCGGTGCTCTATCTCGGCGCCGTGGTCGCCGGCATCGGGGCGGGAGCGGTCTACGGCACCTGCGTGGGGAATGCGCTGAAGTGGTTCCCGCACCGGCGCGGCCTCGCGGCGGGCGCGACCGCGGCCGGATTCGGGGCCGGCGCGGCGCTGACTGTGGTGCCCATCGCTAAGATGATCGCCACCAGCGGCTACCAGACCGCCTTCCTCACCTTCGGGCTGATCCAGGGCGCCGTCGTGATCGGGCTGTCCTTCCTGCTGCGCAAGCCGCGCACGGCCGTGCCGGTGACGCGCAAGAGCCTGCACCTGCCGCAGGCCCGGGTGGACCGCACGCCGAGCGAGGCGGTGCGCACCCCGGTGTTCTGGGTGATGTACGCGATGTTCGTCATGGTCGCGTCGGGCGGCCTGATGACGGCGGCGCAGATCGCGCCGATCGCCCACGACTTCAAGGTGGCGGATGTGCCGGTCAGCCTCTTCGGCCTGCAGATGGTGGCCCTGACGCTGGCGATCTCCCTCGACCGCATCCTCGACGGCTTCGGCCGGCCCTTCTTCGGCTGGGTCTCCGACACGATCGGCCGCGAGCCGACCATGTTCATCGCCTTCGGCACCGCCGCGGCGGCGGTCATCGTCCTCCTGCTGTTCGGCCGCAACCCGATCGTGTTCGTGCTCGCCACCGCGGTCTATTTCGGCGTGTTCGGCGAGATCTACTCCCTGTTCCCGGCCACCTGCGGCGACACGTTCGGCTCGAAATACGCGGCGAGCAACGCGGGCCTGCTCTACACGGCCAAGGGCTCGGCGGCCTTCCTGGTGCCCTTCGCCAGCATGGTCGCGGCCGCCTACGGCTGGTCGGCGGTCTTCGCCCTGATCATCGGGCTCAACCTCGCGGCGGCGGCGCTCGCCCTGTTCGTGCTGCGGCCCCTGCGGATGCGCTACCTCTCGGCCGCCGAGCCGGCGGACGAGACGGCGCGGGCGGTCCAGCTCGCCTGAGCGCCCGCCACGCGTCATGCGACGCCCCGTCCATGACGCACGGCCCATGGCGCACTGCCCATGACGCACTGCCCATGACGCACCGCCCATGACGCACCGCCCATGACGTCCGCGCATGTCGCCCCGACATCGCGCGGACTTCGTGGTTCTCGGCCATCACGCTAGCTTCCGGCCGGTCTGTCGACAGGGGAGCCGCGATGCCGGCCGAAGCCTCCGGGCTGGACGATACGGTCACGACGCGCGAGGCGCTCGCCATCGGCGATCCCGCCGGGGGGCGGCTCGCGGCGCTCGCCTTCGGGCCGCCGGGCCGCCCCTTCGACGCCGTGGTGCTGCACGCGAACGGCTTCACGGCGCGCACCTACCGCAGCCTGCTCCTGCCGCTCGCGGGCGAGGCCCGCCTCCTCGCCTACGACCAGCGCGGCCACGGCGCCACGACGCTGTCCGCAAGGCCGCGCGGCCGGCGCAACTGGAACGACCTCGCGGCGGATCTCGTCGCGCTGCTCGACCGGCTCGACGGCCCGCCCGTCACCCTCGTCGGCCATTCGATGGGGGGCATCGTCTCCCTGCTCGCCGCTGCGCGCCGGCCCGAGCGGGTGCGCAACCTCGTCCTGCTCGATCCGGTGATCCTGCGGCGGCGCGACGCCCTCGTCGCGCGGGTGCCCGTCCTGGCCCAAGCCCTGTTCCGGCGGCACTCGCCCCTGGCGGATCAGGCGATCCGGCGCCGGGCGAACTTTCCCTCGCGCGCGGCGGCGCTCGCGGCCTATCGGGGGCGCGGGGCCTTCCGCACCTGGCCCGACGCCGCCCTCGCCGACTACGTGGCGGACGGCTTCCGCGACCGGCCGGACGGGACGGTGGAACTCGCCTGCGCGCCGGCCTGGGAGGCCGCGAACTACCTCGCCCAGGGCCACGACACCTGGGGGGCGCTGCGCCGCCTCGCCCGCCCGGCGCTGATCCTGCGCGCCGCGGCCGGCAGCACCTGCGCGCTCGCGCGGGACCGCCCGCCGCATGTCACCGTCGAGACGGTGCCCGGCACCACGCACTTCCTGCCCTTCGAGGCCCCCGAGCGGGTGCGGGCGGCGATCCGGGCGGCGATCGGCCGACGGGCTCCGTCGCACTCTCCTCCCATCGCCTGAGCATCATTCCGCCGGCCGCGGCGGGTGCCGAAGCAGCCACCGGTCCGGCGGCGAAAACCGATGCGAAATCAGGAATCCAAGCAGAATTGCTCTGTGCCGTTCTGTTTAGAAAAGATGTCGCCCCCGCCTGTCGGCGGCGGGCCGGGCCGGACGTCGTGTCCGGGAGGAGGAGACGCGCATGCTCTATGCCATCCTGTGCTACCATTCCGAGGAGGTCGTCGGCGCCTGGAGCCGCGAGGAGGACGCCGCGGTGATGCAGAAGCTCGCCGTCGTCCAAGAGAAGCTCGCCCGCGAGGGCCGGCTCGGGCCCGTCGCCCGGCTCCTGCCCACCACGGCGGCCACCACCCTGCGCAAGGATCGCGAGCCCGGCCTCGTCCTCGACGGCCCCTTCGCCGAGACCAAGGAGCAGCTCCTCGGCTTCTACGTGATCGATTGCGAGAGCCTGGACCACGCCCTCGACACCGCGCGGGAACTCGGGCGCGCCAATCCGGGCGGCGCCTACGAGATCCGGCCGATCGCCTATTTCCAGCCCGGCGGCGGCGCGTCGTGACCGACCTCGACTGGCTGCACGGGGCGCTCGCCGCCGCCCGGCCGCGGGCGATGGGCGCGCTGCTGCGCTACTTCCGCGACCTCGACACCGCCGAGGAGGCGTTCCAGGAGGCCAGCCTGAAGGCGCTCGGCCACTGGCCGCGCCAGGGCCCGCCGCGGGACCCGGCGGCGTGGCTGATCCTGGTCGGGCGCAACGCCGCCCTCGACGCCGCGCGCCACCGCCGGCGCGAGGAGCCGCTGCCCGACGAGGACGACCTCTCCGACCGGGAGGATGCCGAGGCGGCCCTGGCCGAGCGGCTCGACGACGCGCATTACCGCGACGACATCCTGCGCCTCCTGTTCATCTGCTGCCATCCGGAGCTGCCGGCGACCCAGCAGATCGCGCTGGCGTTGCGCGTGGTCTCGGGGCTCGGCGTCGCGCAGATCGCCCGCGCCTTCCTCGTCGGCGAGGGCGCCATGGAGCAGCGCATCACCCGGGCCAAGGCCCGGGTCGCCCGCAACCGGGTGCCCTTCGAGGCACCGGGCCCCGCCGAGCGGGCCGAACGCCTCGCGGCGGTGGCCGCCATGCTCTACCTCGTCTTCAACGAGGGCTACTCGGCCGACCACGCGACGAGCCCGGCCCGCGCGCCCCTCTGCGACGAGGCGGTCCGCCTCGCGCGCCTGCTGCTGCGGCTGTTCCCGGCCGAGCCCGAGATCATGGGCCTGCTCGCCCTGATGCTGCTCCAGCACGCCCGCACGGCAGCGCGCTTCTCGGCCACGGGCGAGATCGTGCTCCTGGAGGACCAAGACCGGAGCGCCTGGGATCCGCGCCTGATCGCGGAGGGCCTCGCCCTCCTCGACAAGGCGATGCGGCACGCCCGGCCCGGCCCCTATCAGGTCCAGGCCGCCATCGCGGCCCTGCATGCCCGCAGCCGGACGGCGGCGGAGACCGACTGGGCGCAGATCGACCGGCTCTACGCCACCCTGGAGATCATGCTCGCCTCCCCGGTCGTGACCCTCAACCGGGCGGTGGCGGTGGCGAAGCTCCGCGGACCGGAGGCGGCGCTCGCGCTGATCGAGCCCCTGGGCGAGCGCCTGTCCGGCTACTTCCACTTCTTCGGCGTGCGGGGAGCGCTGCTGCTGCGGCTCGGCCGGCGGGACGAGGCGCGCATCGCCTTCGACCGGGCGATCGCGCTCGCCCGCACCCCCGCGGAGGCCGCGCATATCCGCCAGCACCTCGACCGGCTGGAGGCGCAGGCGGCGGAGTGATCACCCCTCGCGACCGCCGCACGGCTCGTCGGCTCGCGAGCAACGGTCACGACGCCGTCCGCTGACCGGAACTCCCGGTGACCGGCGGATTGCGTCTGCTGCGCTCGCTGCGTCTATTGCGAATGGACGGTGCGAACATCGTCGAATGGAGGCGACCCATGACCATGCCGGCTTTCGCCGAGCCCCTGGGCGGCCGCCTTCCTCGGGCAGACGAGACGGCTGCGGCCGAACGGCTTCATCGCCGCCACGATCGCTCTCGATCCTGCCAGGGCCGTCGCGGCCATTCGGACCATGCGCCTCATACGGTTTCCGGATGATCGCTTCGCGATGCGGAAACCGGCCTCGCTCAGGCGCCGCGCGGGCTCGTGATACGGTTTCCGAAAGTGATTGTCCGGAAACCGTATCAGGCTCAGGAAGCCTGAGACGACGGCGGATGCGCCTCTTCTCGACATGGGCGCGAACGGCTTGTCGGAAACGGTCGACATCCTCCGCGCCGACATCGACCTGATGTGAGCGGCCCCCGCGCGCCGAAGCGGTTTCCCGATCCCCGAAAAATGCTCTAGGCAAACCCCACACCCCTCCCGCCCAGGGCCGCCGCATGACCGCCTCCGACCTTCCCGCCTCCCTCGTCCTCGTCGGCGCCGGCAAGATGGGCGGCGCCATGCTGGAAGGCTGGCTCGCGGGGGGGCTCGACGGGTCCCGCATCGCGGTGGTGGATCCGGGCGCCTCGCCCGACATGACCGCCCTCTGCGCGGCCCGCGGCATCGCCCTCAACCCAGCGGATCCGGCGCCGCCCGAGGCGCTGGTGCTGGCGATCAAGCCCCAGGGCCTGGAGGCGGCCGCCCCCGCGCTGGCGCCGCTCGCAGGGCCCGACACCCTCGTGATCTCGGTGCTGGCGGGCAAGACGGTGGCGAACCTCAAGGCCCGCCTGCCCCGGGCCCGCGCCGTGGTGCGGGCGATGCCGAACCTGCCGGCGAGCATCGGCCGGGGCGCCACCGGGGCTGCGGCGAGCCCCGAGGCGAGCGAGCGCCAGCGCCGCATGGCCGACGCGCTCCTCTCCGGCATCGGCCTCGTGGAATGGCTCGCCGACGAGAGCCTGATCGACGCGGTGACCGCCGTGTCGGGCTCCGGCCCGGCCTACGTGTTCCTGCTCGCCGAGGCGCTGGCCGCGGCGGGGGCCGAGGCGGGCCTGCCGCCCGACATCGCCGCCCGCCTCGCCCGCCAGACCGTGGCCGGGGCGGGCGCGCTCCTCGCCGAGAGCCCCCTCGACCCCGGCGTGCTGCGCCAGAACGTGACCTCGCCGGGAGGCACGACCGCGGCGGCGCTCGGCGTGCTGATGGCCGAGGGCGGCCTGCCCGATCGTCTCCGCGAGGCGGTGGCGGCGGCCAAGACCCGCTCGGCGGAACTGTCGGGCTGACGCCGCCCCGTACGACAGCCCGCCGCAGCACCCCGCCCCTGCCGATCCGCCCACAACTCCCTACATCCAGGACGCATTCTCCACCGGAGCAGCGCATGGCCCACAAGCCCAGAACCGCCGAGGCGCCCGCCTCCGGCAACCCGCGCGAGGCGGTCGTCGAGGCCCTGATGCGGCTCGCCGCCGAGCAGCCCTGGAGCGACATCGAGATCACCGACATCGCCCGGGAGGCGGGGGTGAGCCTCAGCGAGTTCCGGGACCTCTTCCCGTCGAAGGGCGCGGTGCTCGGCGGCTTCTCCCGGATGATCGACAAGGCGGTGCTGGCGGGCACCACCGACGATCTCGCGGAGGAGCCCTCCCGCGAGCGGCTGTTCGACGTGCTGATGCGCCGCCTCGACGCGATGACCCCCTACAAGACGGCCCTGCGCCGGATCGTGTTCGCCCTGCGCACCGATCCGCTCTCGCTCGCCGCCCTCAACGGCGTCGCCCTCAACTCGCAGCGCTTCATGCTGGCGGCAGCGGGCATCGACACCGAGGGGCCGCTCGGGCGGCTCAAGCTCCAGGGCGTCGTCATCGCCTTCGCGCGCACCATGGAGACGTGGTTCGAGGACGACGACCCGGCGCTCGCCCGCACCATGGCCCGCCTCGACCGCGAGATCCGCAACGGCGAGCGCCTGATGGAGCGCGCCGAGGACCTGCGCCGCCTGACCGCGCCGCTGCGGGCGCTCGGCCGCTCGCTCCTGGAGCGCGGCAGCCGCCGCGCCCGGCGCCCCGCCCGCGACGAGGCCGACGACGACCGCCTGGATGGGGATCCGATCGCGGTCTGAGGCATCCTCCTCCCGCCCGATGGCGTTATGTCCACCAGCGCCATCGCCCCGGGAGGACGTCCATGACCCGCATCGATCGCCGCACGCTCATCGGGGCCGCCGGCCTCGCGCTCGCGGCCGGCGGCGCCCAGGCCGCGGCGGAGCCGGCGACCGCACCGCCGACGCCCGCCGCCCCGCCCCGCGACGTCACCCGGACGCTCGCCCGCTACGTGGTGCAGGCCCGCGGCGAGGACCTGCCCGAGGCGGTGCGGCGCGAGGGCACCCGCACCTTCCTCAACTGGGTCGGCGTCGCCATCGGCGGCTCGCACCACGAGACCCTCGATGTCGCCGTCGCGGCGCTCAAGCCCTTCTCGGGGCCGCCCCAGGCCGGGCTGTTCGGGCGCCCGGAGCGCTTCGACATCATGAACGCCGCCTTCCTGAACGGCGTGTCGAGCCACATCTTCGACTACGACGACACTCACCTGAAGACGGTGATCCATCCGGCCGGCCCGGTCGCCTCGGCGATCCTGGCGCTCGCCGAGATGCAGCCGGTCTCCGGCCCCGACTTCCTCACCGCGCTGGTGCTCGGCGTCGAGACCGAGTGCCGGATCGGCAACGCGGTCTATCCCAACCACTACGATGTCGGCTGGCACATCACCGGCACGGCCGGCGTATTCGGGGCCGCCGCGGCGGCCGGCAGGCTGATGGGGCTCTCCGAGCAGCAGATGGTCTGGGCGCTCGGTCTCGCCGCCTCGCAGCCGGTGGGCCTGCGGGAATCCTTCGGCTCGATGAACAAGAGCTTCAACCCGGGCCGCGCCGCCGCCAACGGCCTGTTCGCGGCGATCCTGGCCGCGAAGAACTACACGAGTTCGGACGGGATGATCGAGGCCAAGCGCGGCTGGGCCAACACCATCTCGACCAAGCAGGATTACCGCGAGATCACCGAGGGCCTCGGCTCGCGCTACGAAGCAGCGCTCAACACCTACAAGCCCTTCGCCTGCGGCATCGTCATGCATCCGGCGATCGACGCCGCCGTGCGGCTGCGCAACGAGAACCGCCTCACCCCCGACCAGATCCGGCGCGTCGACCTGGCGGTGCATCCCCTCGTGCTCGAACTCACCGGCAAGACCGCGCCGCGCTCGGGGCTGGAGGGCAAGTTCAGCATCTACCACGCGGTGGCGGTGGCGCTCGTCGAGGGGGCGGGCGGCGAGAAGCAGTTCAGCGACCGGGCGGTGCGCGATCCCGTGATCACGGAGTTGCGGGGCAAGGTGGTCCCCACCGTCACGCCCGGGGTGAAGCCCGAGCAGGTCGACATGACCATCACCCTCGCGGACGGGCGCACGCTCACGCGGCACATCGAGCACGCGGTGGGCAGCGTCGAGAACCCGATGAGCGACGCCGATCTCGAGCGGAAATTCGTGGACCTCGCCGAGGGCATCCTGCCCGACGCGCAGATCCGCCGGGTGATGGCCCTGTGCTGGGATATCGGCCGCCTCAAGGATGCGGGCGAGGTGGCGCGGGCGGGCGTGCAGGCCTGAGGTCCAAGGCTCGTCGGGATGAGGACCCGGACCGTCGCGTGACACGAGGGCGAATACTGTCCCACCGTATGCAGCACGTGCAGACCTGCCCTGCCGGGACGCCCCGGGATCACAACGGATCTTGCGGACGGGAGCCATGGGTTTAGCTGATCGCCGCACGGTGTCGGCGGCCATCCCGCGCGGCCTCCCTCTCCCCGACTGGACGGATCATGTCCGCACTTCCGACGACCCACCGCCCCTTCGTGATCGCGGCGGTGATGGCCTCGATGTTCATGGTCGCCATCGAGGCCACCATCGTGTCGACCGCGATGCCGCAGATCGTCGGCCAGCTCGGCGGATTGTCCCTCTACAGCTGGGTGTTCTCCTCCTTCCTGCTCACCCAGACCGCCGCGACGGTGGTGTTCGGCAAGCTCTCGGACGTCTACGGGCGCAAGCCCGTGATGCTCGTCGGCATCGGCGTGTTCCTGGCGGCCTCGCTCCTGTGCGGCTTCGCCCGGTCGATGCCGGCCATGATCGCCTTCCGCCTGCTCCAGGGCATCGGCGCGGGGGCGATCCAGCCCATCGCCCTCACCATCGTGGGCGACCTCTACAGCGCCGAGGAGCGCGGGCGCATCCAGGGCTTCCTGGCGAGCGTTTGGGCGGTCTCGGCGGTGATGGGGCCGCTCGCGGGCGGATTCATCATCGAGCACGCCTCCTGGTCCTGGATCTTCTGGCTGAACCTCCCGGTCGGGCTCCTCGCCGCGGGAGGCTTCGTCCTCTTCCTGCACGAGGGGGTCCTGCGGGAGCGCCGCCGCATCGACGCGGCCGGCGCCGCCCTGTTCACGGTGACGATCGGCGCCCTGATGGTCGCCCTCACCGAGGCGGGCAATTCGGACGAGCGCGGCGCCCTGATCGCGGCCGGGGTGGCGGTGGTCGGGGCCGTGCTGTTCGTGCTGCAGGAGCGGCACGCCCCCGAGCCGGTGATCGCCTTCTCGGTCTGGAGCCGCCGGCCGATCGCGGCCTCGAACGGCAGCTCGCTCCTGGCCGGCATGGCGCTGATCGGGCTCACCACCTTCCTGCCGATGTACGTGCAGGGCGTGCTCGGCCGCACGCCCCTCGTGGCGGGGCTCGCGCTCACCGTCATGGTGCTCGGCTGGCCGATCGGCGCGACGCTGGCCGCCCGCACCCTCAAGCGGTTCGGCCTGCGCCCGATCCTGCTCACCGGCAGCCTACTGCTGCCGGCCGGCGCGAGCCTGCTGCTGACGCTCGGCCCCGGTTCCGCCCCGTTCACGGCCGGCTTCGCCTCCCTGGTGATGGGCTTCGGCATGGGGCTGCTCAGCACGGCCGCCCTGGTGCTGATCCAAGAGATCGTGCCGTGGTCGCAGCGCGGCAGCGCCACCGCCTCGAACGTGTTCTCCCGCAACCTCGGCAGCACGCTCGGGGCGACGGTGTTCGGCGCCGTTCTCAACCACGGCCTGCGGAACGGGGGCGCCGGGGTGAATGCCGACGAGCTGCAGCGCCTGCTCGCCACCGGCACCGCCGCGCCGGGCCTGGACGGAATCCGCACCGCGCTCCAGCAGGCCCTGCACCTGACCTTCTGGGCGATGTTCGTGATCGCGGCGGCCGGCGTGGTCCTCGCCTGGCTGGTGCCGCACGTGCCGCTGGGCCGGTCGCGGGAGACGACGCCCGCGGAGTAGGAGAGCGCCGGCGCGAGCCCGCTTGACGGTGCGGACGGATGCCCCTGAGATTTGCCGTGTCCGGACCCTGAGCCGGATCGTGCAGGGGGCATGGGACATGGCCGGCGGAAAGCGCCTGCGCGTTGCCGCGATGGCCGCCCTCGTCGCGGTCTTCATGGCGACCTTCATGGCGGCCTGCGGGACGGCGCGCGCCGGAGACGCGCGGCTCGCCGCGCTCTACCCGCAGGACGGGCGCCGCCCGATGGCCGGGCCGGATTACGCGCGCTACCCGGGCGCCGGAATCCTGTACTGCCGCAACGCTGCCGGCCTCCCGGTGCGGGCGGCGGCCGCCTGGCTGATCGGCGGGCCGCGCCTCGTGATGCTGAACGCCCACAATTTCCGCAGCCGCCGGCTCGAAGCCACCCGGGCGGTCGCGGATTGCTTCTTCCAGATCGCCGGCCGCAACTACGATTTCGAGCCCGACAGCCTCCGGCTCGGCGTCCTGCCGGGAGCGGACGCCCTCCACATCACCGACGACTGGGCCCTGTTGCGCCTGAGCGAGCCGGTGACCGGCGCGGCCCCCCTCCCCCTCTCCGACGGTGCAACCCTCCCCACCGGCAGCGTGCCCCTGCCCGTGACGATGGTCTCGCCCGCCGGCCACGAGAACTACGACCGGCCGACCAGCCTGGAGGCCTGCACCATCCGGCAGATCGATCCGCCGGGCGAGGACGGCATCCGCATCGCCCGGCACGATTGCAACAACGGCTATGGCGGATCGGGCTCAGGGCTGTTCGACGCCGAGGGCCGCCTGATCGCGATGCAGAGCGCCTCGCTGTCGATGAATTCCCGGCGCGCCTTCGACGTCGAGTTCCACTACGGCTCCGCCCTGCTCTTCGAGGGCGCCCTCCGCGCCGCCGTGCTGCGCGAGAGCCGCTGAGGCGCGAGCCCCGGCGCCTATTCCACCGACATGCGCAGCGGCGGCTCCACCTCCGGCGGCAGCGGCGAGACGTAGCCCGCGCCCGTCCGCTCCCTCAGGTCGGCCTTGGCCGCCGCCAGCAGGTCCGGCTTCGCGACCAGGGCCGCACCCGTCGCCGCCATCGCCTTGGCCACCTGCACCATCGCCTTGTGGGCCGCCGGGCTCTTGCCCTGCGCCACCACCTGCCAGGTGTGGAAGGGGGTGCCGATCGCCACCGTCGGCGCGTGGGCCTGCACGGTCGGCACCACCCAGCTCACGTCGCCCACATCCGTCGAGCCGATCGCCGGGTTGCGCTTGGCGTCGCGCGGCACGAGGAAGTCGGCGAGGGGCGCCCCGCTCGGTTTCAGGCCGATGGTCCGGTAGACCGCCGCGACATCCCCGTCCGAGAGCGTGCCCTGGATGGCGCGGGCGAAGGCGCGGTCCTCCTCGTCGAAGGGCGGGGGGCCGAGATCCTCCATCACCCCGTGCAGGGTCTCCTCCAGGGGCGTGTTGCCGACGAGGTCCGAGACCGCGCTGACGATGCGCATCTCCATCGCGGTCTCGGTCATCAGCGCCGCGCCCTCGGCGATCCGGCGCACGCGCCCGACCAGCTCCAGCATGCCCGGCAGGTCGCGGGCGCGGATCGAGTAGCGCACCCGGGCATGGGCCTGCACCACGTTCGGGGCGATGCCGCCGGTATCGAGGAGCGCGTAATGCACCCGCGCGTCGCTCGGCATGTGCTCGCGCATGTAGTTCACGCCGACATTCATCAGCTCGACGGCATCGAGCGCGCTGCGCCCGAGATGGGGAGCGGCGGCCGCGTGGCTCGCCCGGCCGGTGAACACGAAATCGGCCCGGGTGTTGGCGAGCGCGAGCGGCGGCGCGACCTCCCAGAAGCTCGACGGGTGCCAGGTGATGGCGGCGTCCGCATCCGCGAAGGCGCCGGCGCGCACCATGAAGGCCTTGGCGGCCCCGCCCTCCTCGGCCGGGCAGCCGTAATAGCGCACGCGGCCCGGCTGCCCCGTCTCGGCCAGCCAGTCCTTGAGCGCGGTGGCGGCAAGCAACGCCGCCGATCCGAGCAGGTTGTGCCCACAGCCGTGGCCGTGCCCGCCCGGAGCGACCGGCCGGGGCTCGGCCACGCCCGCCTCCTGGCTCAGGCCCGGCAGCGCGTCGTACTCGCCGAGGAAGGCGATCACCGGCCCGGCCTCCCCCGCCTCGGCGATGAGCGCCGTGGGGATCCCGGCGACGCCCTCCGTGACCCGGAAGCCCTGGTGGCGCAGCTCCGCCGCGTGGGCGGCGGCCGAGCGCGTCTCGGTGTAGCAGACCTCCGGGGTGCCCCAGACCGCGTCGCTGAGCGCGATCAGCCGGTCCTTGTGGGCGTCGACCTGCCGCCACACGGCGTTGCGGTTGTCCATGGGATCCTCCGTTCGGCCCGTCGGCCCCGGTATGCCGGCCGGGGGCCGGCTTGCCCAGGCGCGCCTCCGGACGCGAGGCCGGCGCCCCGCGCAGAGCTGTGCCTGCGATGTGGCGCGAGACTTGTAATGCGGGCCGTCGCTGCGGACCCACCTTGCGGGCGGGTTCGCGAGATGCGCATGCTGGCTGATGGTATTTCGAGCGGAGTGGCGACCACGATGAACGAGCAGGACCTGCGTAACCTGATCGCCGGCGTGAAGGACGGCCGGCTCTCGCGCCGGAACTTCGTGCAGCGGATGGTCGCCCTCGGCCTCACCGCCCCGATGGCCGGGATGATGCTCGCGCACGAGGGTCTCGCCCAGAACGCGGACCTGCGCGCCGCCTACAAGCCCGCCAAGGCCGGCGGCGGCGGGCCGCTCAAGCTGCTGTTCTGGCAGGCCGCGACGCTGATCAACCCGCATTTCGCGATCGGCACCAAGGACCAGGAAGCCTCGCGCATCTTCTACGAGCCCCTCGCCGCCTGGGATGCGCAGGGCAACCTGTTCCCGATCCTCGCCGCCGAGATCCCGAACCGCCAGAACGGCGGCGTCGCGGCGGACGGCCGCTCCGTGACCTGGAAGCTCAAGCCCGGCGTGAAGTGGCACGACGGCAAGCCCCTCACCGCCGACGACGTCGTCTTCACCTGGCAATACGCCGCCAACCCGGCCACCGCGGCCACCACCGCGGGCAGCTACAAGGACATCAAGGTCGAGAAGATCGACGACCACACGGTCAAGGTCCTGTTCGACAAGCCGACGCCGTTCTGGGCCGACGCCTTCGTGTCCACGGTCGGGATGATCATCCCCAAGCACCATTTCGAGGCCTATACGGGCGACAAGTCGCGCGATGCGCCCGCCAACCTCGCGCCGGTGGGCACCGGCCCCTACAAGTTCGTGGAGTTCCGCCCCGGCGACATCGTGCGGGGCACCCGCAACCCCGATTACCACGTGCCCAACCGGCCCTATTTCGACACGATCGAGATGAAGGGCGGCGGCGACGCCGTCTCGGCCGCCCGTGCCGTGCTCCAGACCGCCGAGTACGACTACGCCTGGAACATGCAGGTCGAGGACGAGATCCTCAAGCGGCTGGAGGGCGAGGGCAAGGGCCGGGTCGAGATGTCCTATGGCGGCAATCTCGAATTCATCCTGCTCAACGCCACCGATCCCTGGACCGAGGTCGACGGCGAGCGCTCCTCGCTGAAGACCCAGCACCCGGCCTTCTCGGACCCGGCGGTGCGCAAGGCCATGAACCTCATCGTCAACCGGGCGGCGGTGCAGCAATTCATCTACGGCCGCACCGGGCGGGCGACCGCCAACGTCCTCAACGGCCCGGAGATGTTCCGCTCGAAGAACACCTCGTTTTCCTTCGACGTCGACAAGGCCGCCCAGATCCTGGACGAGGCCGGCTGGAAGAAGGGCGGCGACGGCATCCGGGCCAAGGACGGCAAGAAGCTCAAATTCGTCTTCCAGACCTCGATCAACGCGCCGCGCCAGAAGACTCAGGCCATCATCAAGCAGGCTGCCCAGAAGGCCGGCATCGACATGGAACTGAAGTCGGTCCCCGGCTCGGTGTTCTTCTCCTCGGACGTAGCGAACCCGGACACCTATCCGCATTTCTACGCCGACATGGAGATGTATACCTGGAACATGACACAGGCCGATCCGGGCGTGTTCATGCTGCAATACGTGTCCTGGGAGGCGGCGACCAAGGCGAACAAGTGGCAGGGCCGCAACATCAGCCGCATCCGCAACGCCGAGGCCGATGCCTGCTACCGTGCCGCGCAGGAGGAGCTCGACCCGGTCAAGCGCGCCGCCCTGTTCATCAAGATGAACGACATCGTCGTCTCGGAGAACGTGCTGCCCCTCCTCCACCGCGCCCAGGTCTCGGCCGTCAACGGCAAGCTGCGGACCGTCGACAGCGGCTGGGACAACTCGCTCGCCTATCTGGCCGAGTGGTGGAAGGAGGCGTGAGCGCGGGGCCGTTCTGAGGATCGCCGATGGGCGCCTATCTCCTCCGCCGCCTGCTGATCGCGATCCCGAGCCTGCTCGGGATCAGCCTGATCCTGTTCACGGTCCTGGCGCTCGCGCCGGGCGACCCGTTCGGCGAACTCGCCACCAACCCCAACGTGCCGCCCGAGGTCCGGGCGGCCCTGCGCGTCAAGTACGGCCTCGATGACCCGATCCTGATGCGCTACCTGCACTGGCTCGTCGCGATGCTGCAGGGCGACTGGGGCTTCTCCTTCGCGAGCCGGGTCAACGTCGACGACCTGATCCTCCAGCGCCTGCCCGCCACCCTGTTCGTGGTCGGCTCCTCGCAGCTGCTGGCGCTGCTCGTCGCGGTGCCGGTGGGGATCCTGGCGGCGCTCAGGCCCTACTCGCTCCTCGATCAGGTGGCGAACACGCTCGCCTTCGTGGGCTTCTCGCTGCCGACCTTCTTCACCGGCCTGCTCTTCATCCTGCTGTTCAGCCTCAAGCTCGACTGGCTGCCGTTCGTCTACAACGCGGACGTGGCGGCGACGGGCTGGCGCTGGTACTGGGAGCACCTCCGGCAGGCGATCATGCCGATCTCGGTGCTGGGGCTGTTCCAGGCCGCCTCCTACACCCGCTACGTGCGCGCGGCCGTGCTCGACGTGGCCCGCCTCGACTACGTCACCACCGCCCGGGCCAAGGGCCTGAGCGAATCCGTGGTGACCTTGCGCCACATCGCCCGCAACGCGCTGATCCCGGTGGTGACCCTCGTGGCGCTCCAGATCCCGGCGGTGTTCGGCGGCGCCATCGTCACCGAGCAGATCTTCCGGGTGCCGGGGATCGGCTCGCTCCTCATCACCGCGATGCTCGCCAACGACACCCCGGTCGTGATGGCGGTGACCTTCGTCTTCGCCTGCCTCGTCGTCCTGTTCAACCTCGTCGCGGACCTCCTGTATGGCTGGCTCGACCCTCGCATCTCCTTCCGCTGAGGCGGCGCCCGCGCCCGCCGCATCGGGCCGGGACACGTGGCGGCGCTTCCGCCGCCACCGGCTGGCGGTGGCGTCGAGCGTGATCCTCGCCGTGCTGGTGCTGGGGGTGGTGTTCGGCGGGCTCCTCTGGCCCGTCGCCATCGACGACATCGACTTCGCGGCGATGCTCCAGGGCCCCTCCCCGCAGCATCCCTTCGGCACCGACGATCTCGGCCAGGACCTCCTCGCCCGCATGATCTATGGCGGGCGCATCTCGCTCGCGGTCGGCTTCGCGGCGATGCTGGTGGCGACCCTCGTCGGCGTGGTGGTGGGGGCGGTGGCCGGCATGTCGCGCCGCTTCCTCGATCCGGCGCTGATGTGGGTGACCGACCTGTTCCTGTCGCTGCCGCAGCTGCCGCTGCTGCTCCTCGTCATCTACCTGTTCCGCGACCGGCTGAAGGAGGTGTTCGGCATCGAGGGCGGCGTCTTCGTGATGATCGTCGCGGTGATCGGGGGCCTGCGCTGGATGCCCGTCGCCCGGCTGGTGCGGGCGCAGTTCCTGTCGCTGCGCGAGAAGGAGTTCGTGGAGGCGGCCCGCGCGCAGGGGGCCGGGCCCTGGCATCAGGTCACGCGCCACATCCTGCCGAACGCCATCGGGCCGGTGATCGTGGCGGCGACGATCGAGGTCTCGGCGGCGATCATCGCCGAATCGACCCTCTCGTTCCTCGGCCTCGGCTTCCCGCCCGACATCCCGACCTGGGGCCGGCTCCTGTTCGACGCCAAGGACCACCTCGACGTCGCGCCGCACTGGGCGCTGTTTCCCGGCGCGGCGATCTTCCTGACAGTCCTGTCGATCAACTTCATCGGCGACGGCCTGCGCGACGCCCTCGACCCGCGGCGGGTGCTGTGAGGGCCCGCGTCGACGCGGGATCCCGCTGTGAACCCCTACGATGACGTAGCCCGTTGATGTAGTATCACGGCATGAGGATTCTGCGGCTGAAACCCTATCTTCGGGCAATGAAGGAGATGGGGCTGACGGAGCAGGATCTCGTCCGGATCGAGACGGACATCGCCCGGGCTCCGGAGACGCACCCGATGGTCCAGGGCCTGAGGGGCGCCCGGAGAGCGCGCTTCGCGCTGCCCGGGCGAGGCAAGCGCGGCGGGGGTCGCACGTTCTACTACGCGGCGATGGCTCCGGGAGTGCTGTTCATGATGGCCGCCTATCCGAAGAACGAGCGGGACGATCTGTCGCCGGATCAGCGCAAGGCGATCCTCGATGTGATCGCCAGCATCAAGGATACCGACCGATGACAATCCGCACCAGCAACACCACCGCGGGCTCGCGGGTAGGCAACGATCTCGTCGAGGCCTTTCAGGAGATGGCCGCGTATTTGCGTGGAGAGGCCGCGGTCGAGAGCTACGATCTGCCCGACGACGTCCTGACGCCGCAGCGCGTGCAGGCGATCCGGCGGCAGGTTGCACGCTCGACCAAGGAGTTCGAGCGCCAGTTCCGCATCTCGGCGCGGACGATGGAGGCCTACGAGCAGGGCCGCCGCCGTCCCGATGCCGCCATGCAGGCGCTGCTGCGCATCATCGAGAAGGAGCCGGACGCCGTGCGCCGCGCTCTGGCATCCTGACCGATCATCCCCCCGGAGCCCGCATGACCCCGATCCTCTCCGTCCGGAACCTCGCCACCGCCTTTCGGGTGGAGGGGCGCTGGCGCCCGGTGGTGCATGGCGTCTCCTTCGACATCGGCCCGCGGGAGACCGTCGCGGTGGTCGGCGAATCCGGCTCGGGCAAGAGCGTCACCGCGCTCTCGCTGATGCGGCTCACCCCGCGGGATTCGAGCCGCATCACCGGCCAGGCGATCCTCCAGGGCCGCGACCTCCTCACCCTGCCGGAAGCCGAGATGCGCAAGGTCCGCGGCGGCGACGTCGCGATGATCTTCCAGGAGCCGATGACCAGCCTCAACCCGGTGCTCACGGTCGGCTTCCAGATCGCCGAGGCCCTGATGGCGCATCGCGGCCTGTCGCGCGCCCAGGCCGAGGCCGAGACGGTGCGCCTGTTCGACAAGGTCCGGATCCCGGCCGCGAAGTCGCGGGTGCACGACCATCCGCACCGTTTCTCCGGCGGCATGCGCCAGCGGGTGATGATCGCGATGGCGCTCGCCTGCCGGCCGAAGCTGCTGATCGCCGACGAGCCGACCACGGCGCTCGACGTCACCATCCAGGCCCAGATCCTCGACCTGATCAAGCTTCTCCAGGACGAGGAGGGCATGTCGGTCCTGTTCATCACCCACGACATGGGCGTGGTGGCAGAGATCGCCGACCGCACGGTGGTGATGCTCGACGGGCGGGCGGTGGAGAGCGGGCCGACCGAGGCGATCTTCCGCCGCCCGACCCATCCCTACAGCCGGGCGCTCCTCGCCGCGGTCCCGGCGCTCGGCGCCATGCGGGAGCGGGCACGGCCGACGCGCTTCCCCGTCGTCGATCGCGCCACGGGCATCGCCGCGGAGGCGCCGGAAGGCACCGACACCGTCGAGACGGCGGCGCGGCCGGTGCTGGAGGTGACGGGGCTGACCACGCGCTTCGACATCCGCGGCGGCCTGTTCGGACGCCTGCGCGGGCGGGTGCACGCGGTCGAGAACGTCTCCTTCGACCTGCGCGCCGGCGAGACGCTCGCCCTCGTCGGCGAATCGGGCTGCGGCAAGTCCACCACCGGCCGCTCGGTGCTGCGGCTGATCGAGCCCACCGCCGGCGCGGTGCTCCTCGACGGCGAGGACCTCATGCAGCTCGGCCCCGCCCCCCTGCGCGAGCGGCGGCGGCGCATGCAGATGATCTTCCAGGATCCCTTCGCGAGCCTCGATCCGCGCATGACCGTCGGCGCGGCCGTCGCCGAGCCGCTCCTGATCAACCGCCTCGCCTCCCGCAGGGAGGCGGAGGCCAAAGCGGCGGACCTCCTCGCCCGCGTGGGCCTCAAGCCCGAGATGGCGAGCCGCTTCCCGCACGAATTCTCCGGCGGGCAGCGCCAGCGCATCTGCATCGCCCGGGCGCTCACCCTCGAACCGCGCCTGATCGTGGCCGACGAATCCGTCTCCGCCCTCGACGTCTCGGTGAAGGCGCAGGTGGTCAACCTGCTCCTCGACCTGCAGGCCTCCCTGGGGCTCGCCTACCTGTTCATCTCGCACGACATGGCGGTGGTGGAGCGGGTGAGCCACCGGGTCGCCGTGATGTATCTCGGCGAGATCGTGGAGATCGGCCCGCGCGCGGCGATCTTCGGCGCCCCCCAGCACCCCTACACCAAGCGCCTCCTCGCCGCGGTGCCGGTGCCCGATCCCGCCCGCCGCCGCAGCCGCCACGGCGTGCGCGCCGACGAGATCCGCAGCCCGATCCGCCCCGTGGACTACGTCCCGCCGGCGCGCCGCTACCGGGAGGTCTCGCCGGGCCACGTGGTCCAGGAATGGGGGCCGGAATGGGAGGAGACCGGGGTTCCGGCGGCGGCGTGACGCCCGCGAGGTGCGGCGGCGCCTCAGATCCGGGTGACGGCGAGGTTGCCGTCGTCGAGCACGATGAAGCGGATGCCGGCCCGGCGCAGGGCCGCAACGGCCTTGTGGCGCGAGCGGTCGGCATGGGGCACGGCCCCCTCCTCCAAGCGCCGCACCGTGGACAGCGACAGGCCGCTCGCCTCGGCCAGCACCGACATCGACCAGTCGAGCAGGGCGCGGGCGGCGCGCAGGTGGTGGCCCTGGACCGCCTGTTCCAGGCCTGCGCGGATCGCCCCCATCGCCACCGGGCTCGGCGCGCCCATCGGATAGATGAGGCCGCTCCACTCGACGATCGCGCCGCGATGGTCGCGCACCGGCACCGACAGGACCCGCCGCTGTCCGCAATCGCCGCCCACGTAGCGGACGCGCGGCGTCTGCTGGAAGATCTGGCCGTTATCCAGATGCTCCAGGATCTTCTGGTAGAACCGGTCCCGCTCCTCCGGCACGATGACCGAATAGGGCGCCGCGTTCAGCTCCTCCAGCGGCTGCCCGGTGATCATGGAGAATTCCGGCGGGAAATCGAACCGCAGGTCCAGGGTCACCGGGACGAGCAGGGTGCCGGTCTGCAGGTACAGGGCGCTGCGCCGCCTCTGATCGGCCTGGCGCGCCCGGACCAGCCCGTCCACCTCCGTCACGTCGAGGACGATGCCCGAGGCCGCCGCGGGCCGGCCATCGGCCGCGACGATGACCTCGCTGCGGGTGGACAGGGTGCGCAGCGTTCCATCGGGCCGGATCACCCGCACGACGCTCTCGGGCGGCATCGCCCCGCGCGGCACCTCGACCGGCTCCGCCAGCCCGGCCCGGTCCTCCGGATGAACGAGGCTGTAGAACAGGCCGTAATTCGGCCGCACCGCACCGGGCTTCAGCCCGAGCAGGCGATAGAAGCCCGGAGACCACGCCTGCACCTGCGTGGAGAACTCCCACATCCAGCTTCCCGTCAGCCCCTGGCTCTCGATCAACCTCAGGAACTCATCGGAGGCGAAGGCCAGATCTGTCGCGTACATGAATCAGTGGATCAGCGAGAGGATCGTCGGCCCACCTGCATACACCGAAACGCCCGTCCGGGCAGGACCATCCTGGATCAGAATCCCGTGGACCCGCGAATGTCGCGGGGCCGCCCGGCGCAGGATCCGCATGACGTCGACCGGACTAATCCAGAAAATCCAGTCATTGCTCTCATGATGATCTGGTAACTTCACCGCGCACGAGCCGTTTCGAGATTGAGGGGGCGTAGGATGGAGCCGGATTTCGAGATCGGTTTCGTCATGGCCGGCGCGATCTCGGCCGGCGCCTACTCGGCCGGCGTGATGGATTTCATCACCGAGGCGATCGACGCCTACGAGGAGGCGCGGACGCGGCCGGACTGGGACGGGCCCACGCATCGCGTGCGGGTGCCGGTGATCGCGGGCGCCTCGGCGGGCGGCATGACGGCGGCGATCACCAGCCTGTGCTGGTTCACCGACCTCACGCATGTCGGCCCGGGGGAGCCGCCCGGGCCCGAGGCGAACCGCCTCTACGCGAGCTGGGTCCGGGAGATCGACCTCGCCCCGCTCCTCGATCCGGGCGGCCTCGACGACGGCGTGCTCTCGGTCCTCAACTGCGCCGTGCTCGACCGGATCGTGGAGGCGACCCTGCGGGCCGAGCGGCAGCGCCGGAGCCGGTCCTGGCTCGGGCGCGGCGACGACGACGACGTGGCCCTGATCATGACGGCGGCGAACCTCCGGGGCGTCCCCTACGCCTTCAAGCTGTTCGGGGAGGACAAGGACGAGTTCTACGGCATGCTGAACCACGGCGATGCCATGCGGTTCATGGTCGGCAGCGAGCCGCGGCAGAGGGACGGGTTCCTGTCGCTCGACACCGACGCGCTGCCGCTGCGCGGGGCGCCCGGGCCGGCGGATCCGTGGTTCGCGCTCAAGCAGGCCGCCCTGGCGACCGGCGCCTTCCCGATCGGTCTCCAGGCCCGGCTGCTGACGCGGCCGTTCCGCGACTACACGGTGAATTCGCCGGTCGAGTACCGGGACGAGGAGGGACGCCGCCGCAGCCTGCCGCCCCACGTCGAGGGCCCCCTCGGCGCCTACGATTTCGTCGCCGTGGATGGCGGCGTGATCGACAACGAGCCCTTCGAGATCGCGCGGCGCTACCTCGCCGGGGGGACCGGCCAGAACGCCCGCGACGCGAGTCACGCCCGCAAGGCGATGGTGCTGGTCGATCCCTTCCCGAACCACGCGCGCCTGCCGGACGGGCCCGGGCAGGGGGATCTGCGCCTGACCAGCGTGACGCCGCATTTCCTCGGCACCCTGGTCGATCAGGCGCGCTTCAAGCCGGAGGAACTGGCGCTGGCGCAGAACGACCGCGTGTTCTCGCGCTTCGCCATCGTGCCGAGCCGCCCGACCCCCGCCGACCCCACCCCCAAGCACCCGATCGCCTGCGGCATCCTCGGCGGCTTCGGCGGCTTCCTGCACGAGTCGTTCCGGCGGCACGATTACCTGCTCGGCCGCCGCAACGCCCAGGCCTTCCTGCGCTGGAACTTCGTTCTGGGCGAGAGCAACCCGCTCTTCGCGGCGTTCCTGAGCCGGCGCGGAGAGCAGGCGGCGAAATGGACCGTCAAGGCGGTGCCGGACGTCCCCGGCAGCATCGCGCCCGGCGCGGATGCGGGCGCCGCGGACGTCCTGGTGTTCAAGACGGTCGACGGGGAGGAGAAGGAGCGGGCCTTCCCGATCGTGCCGCTCACCCCGCGCATGCAGACGCCGATCGAGATCGCCGCACCGGACCGGCCGCGGCCGGAGGCGGTCGACCTCGACGCGGTCGGCCAGCGGCTGCGGGACCGGCTCTCCGCGGTGGCCGGGGTGCTGCTGCGCCACGATCTGCCGGAGATCATCGATCTCGGCCTGGTCGGCCGGCTGTCGAGCTACCCCGCCCAGCACTACGTCGCGATGCTGGGCCGGGAACTCGCCCTGAAGGCGATCCGGCAGGGTCTGAACGAGTTGCGCACCGCGTTCCCGCGCACCTGAGCGTCTCGCCGCAGCCCCCGCGCCGCGGCGGGCGCGGCTCCGGCGAGGCAGGCAAGCGCCAGCGCCGCGGCGCCGGCCCGGTGCGCCGGCCGGCTCACGAGGTCCGCGGCCAGGGCTCGGCGGCGGGGCGGCGCCAGGGCCGGCTCAGGAGCAGGAAGGCCAGGAGGACCCCCGCCGCGTACCACGCGTGCAGGCTCTCGTAGCCGGTCTCGGGCGACCACGCGAAGCCGCCGAGGAAGACGTAGCTCACGGCGGCGCCGAGGCTGCGGAAGGTCAGGAGCCAGGGATGCTGCAGGATCGGATCCTGCGCGTACCAGGCCGTCGCCACGCCACCGAGGGCGTAGAGAACCCCGCCGATTGGCAGGCCGAGGAAGAGGGACACCACCGCGCGCAGGAACAGGGTGGGCCAGTCGCGGCGGATCGGGGACGCGGATGCCTCGCTCATGCGCCACGACTTCTCCCATTCGACGCGGCGGGACAAGGGTGTGATGACCGCGACAGAACGAACGGGCCCCTGATGCGTTCTCCGCGAACGGCCCGGCTTCCCCGGATCGCCCAGGTGGGAGTGATGTGTTGACGAACCCCTTGCGTGACGACCGGGACGGACCCGGCCCCGGCGCGACGGCGGAGCCCGAGCGGCTGTCGCTGCGGCTGCGGGACGCGACCCGGGAGGCCCACGAGCGGGTCGAGGCCCTGAGCGGCCTGCCGGACTCGATCCGCGACCGGGCCGACTACGCCACCTGCCTCGCGGCGATGCTCGGCGTCTGGGGGCCGATCGAGCGCGATCTCCGGCGCTGGCCGGACTGGGAGGCACTCGGGCTGGAGCCGGCCGGCCGCGCACGCGGCCCGCTCCTGGAGCAGGACCTCATGGAGCTGCAGGTCGGGGCGGAGGCGGTGCCCGCCGTGCCGGTCGGCCCGAGCGGCTCCTTCGCCGAGGCGCTGGGCCGGCTCTACGTCCTCGAAGGCTCGGCGCTCGGCGGCCGGCTCATCCTCGCCGCCTTGCGCCGCCGCCCGGATCTCGACCTCGGCGAGGCGACCCGGTTCTTCGACGGCCGCGGCAGCGACACCGGCCGCCTCTGGGGGGCGCTGCGCACGGCGCTCGACCGGTTCGGCGACCGGGACCCGCGTGCGGGCGCGGCGGTGATCCGCGGGGCCCACGACGCCTTCGCGGCCTTCGCGGCGGCCTTCGCGCGACACCGCGGGGCCCGCAACGAAGCGGCGTGAGGAATCGGGCAGCGGTCAGGGATTGCCGCGCAGCCCGCTCGCGAGCTCGCGGTTGATGCGGATGAGCGCCGTCAGCTTCTCGGCATGCGGCTCGATCATCGCGTCGAAGGTGCGGGTGAACACGAAGGCGCCGAGCCGGGCCATCGCGTCCTTGAGATCCGTCGGCAAGGGCGCGTCGGGCTCGGTGGCCGCGGTCGAGAGCAGCGTCCAGACCTTCTGGTTGAAGGTGAGCGCGTCGTTCAGCGCCGCCTGCTGCTCGGTCCAATTGTCCTGGATCGCCTGGAGACGCGCCGCCGCCTTGATGAGGACCGCCGCCTCCGCCTCACGGGGCGTCAGCGCCACCTGCGAGACCTTGGCGTAGGCGTTGGCTCCATAGCTCATCGGGTGCGGCTCCTCGCGGACCGGGTCGAAGCGGACGCGAATCGATCGCATGAGAGCGTTAAGCTTGAGTTGTGCAGGATCGTCGGCGCAGAGGGGATGCCGCCGGGGCAGGGCCTGCCCTGAAAGCGCTACGATGTCGGATCATGCACCGGCCACCATGCTGAACTTCGTGCTCGGCGCCGTCGCGGGCGCTCTGATGGCCGTCGTCGCGACGATTGCGGCGGTCCGGAATCCGGATGTCCAGGTCCGGATGGGGCTGGTGCGGCCCGAGGCGCCGGTGGTTCAGCTGCGCCGGACGGAGCCCGTCTGCCCGCCCGCCCCGACACCGCAGGGCCTTGCCGGCATGGCGCCCGTGGGGCAGCCCGAGATGCTGTTCGCCCGGCGCCGGTTCTGGTCGGTGGCGCCGCACTGACGCGGCCGGGAGACGTCCCGCGCGTGCATGCGAGCGCCTCAGAGGGTGCTGAGCAGGACCATCACCACGGTGGTGGCCGCCGTCGTGCCGAGGAAGCCGCACAGGGCCGCCGCGAAGGAATGGGCGCCGGGAACGGCGGCGTCGACGCGGGAGGCGGCATCGGTGCGGAACGGGTCGGCGTTCATGGGACTCTCCTGAAAGGCCGAGATTGTGGATGGGGGTGGAATGCCGCCGGGACGGCCAAGTCGTCCGTGCGGCGGCGCACGCGGTCAGTCGCAGCGGAAGGCGCGCTTCTCCAGGCGCACGGAGCGCAGGGCGCCGCGCAGGTCGATGGCCGCGAGGCCGGCGCCGCAATCCTCGAAGCGGTCCCGGGCGTCCTCGTAGCGGTCTTCGACATCGCCGAGCGTGTCGCAGACCCGGTCGCGGTCGCCGAGGCGGGCCTCCTGGCGGGCCTGGAAGCGCAGGGCCGCGGCCTCCTGCATCTTGCGTTGGGCGGGGGCGCAGGTGGCCGGCTGGGCGAGGGCGGGGGCCGCGGCCAGGGCGATCAGCAGCGCGGCTGCGAGCGTCGGAAAGGCAGGGCGGAGCAGTGGCGTCATCGCGAAACTCGATCGGGAACGGGGCCGTTCCGCGGCAATCGGCCTCAGGGTAGGAGGCTTGCGGTGCGGCCCGGAGAGGCAAGCGGGAAACGGCGGCGTCCGGCGACGGTTCCGCGATTCCTGGCCTCGTTTTCCGCGATTCGCGGCTCCGATCGCGATCAGCGCGACGGCGCCGCCCGTCTGCGGCGGGAGCCGAGGATGGTCTCGAGGGTGACGGGCCGGTAGTCGAAGGCATCGACCCCGACGTCGAACTGCCGCGTCATCGGCTTCAGCTTGCCGTGCGAGTGGCCGTGCAGGTCGATGACCCCGCGGCCCATGCGGTTCCAGGTCCGGAAGGCGTAGTGGCACAGGACGAGGCGGTGCCCGCCCTCGTCGATCTCGGCGTAATGCGCCACCGAGGCCCAGCCCGGCGCCCGCAGGGTCGCCGGCCCGTCATTGTTGCCGACGATGAGGTGCTTCTCCCCGTGCAGCTCCGCCAGCAGCGCCGCGACGCGCTCCGGTGGCGGCCCCAGGGCGAAATCGCCGAGGTGCCAGACGGTGTCGGCGGGCGCGACGGTCTCGTTCCAGCGGGCGACGAGGGCGGCGTCGTGCTCCGGCAGGCTCGCGAAGGGACGCCGGTCGATCCGCAGCACCCGCGGATCGCCGAAATGCGTGTCGCTGGTGAAGAACACCGTCATGCGGCGCGGACGTCAGCGGGCCTGCATGCGCAGGGCGCCGTCGAGCCGGATCACCTCGCCGTTCAGCATCGGGTTGTCGATGATCGCCAGGACGAGCCGGGCGTATTCCTCCGGCCGGCCGAGCCGCGGGGGGAAGGGGACGGCGGCGCCCAGGCTGTCCTGCACCTCCCGGGGCAGGCCCTGCATCATCGGCGTCTCGAACAGGCCCGGGGCGATGGCGCAGACCCGGATGCCGGCGGGGGCGAATTCGCGCGCGGCCGGCAGGGTCAGGCCGACGATCCCGGCCTTCGAGGAGGCGTAGGCCGCCTGCCCGATCTGGCCCTCGTAGGCCGCGACCGAGGCCGTCGAGACGACGACGCCGCGCTCGCCCCCCTCCAGCGGGTCGAGGCCGAGCGCGCCCGCCGCCACGAGCCGCATCAGGTTGAAGCTGCCGATCAGGTTGACCTGGATCACCTTGGCGAAGGCGTCGAGGTCGGCCGGGCCGGAGCGGCCGACGATGCGTGCGCCGCTCACGATCCCGGCGCAGTTGACGAGGATCCGGGCGGGGCCGTGCGCCGCGGCGGCGCGCGCGATGGCGGCCTCGGCGCTGCGCGCATCCGCCACGTCGCAGGCGAGGCCGAGCCCGCCCGTCTCCTGCGCCACCGCGCGGGCGGCCTCCTCGTTGAGGTCGAGGAGCGCGACCTTCGCGCCCGCCGCGGCGAGCGCGCGGCCCGTCGCCGCGCCCAGGCCCGATCCGCCCCCGGTGACGATCGCCGCGATGCCCTGAACCTTCACGCCGGCCTCCCTGTCTCTGTTCTCCCGCCGGCTTAGCAGAGGAGGCGGCGGCCCGTGAACCATGGCCGCGGCTTCGCCGTTGAGAAGGCTCGAATTCCGGGATTCCGAACGGGTGCTTCGCCTCATCACCTACAATGTGCGCCGCTGCCTCGGCACCGACGGGCGGCTCTCGCCCGCCCGCATCGCCGAGGTGCTCGCCGCCTGCCGGCCCGACGTGGTCGCCCTGCAGGAACTCGACGTCGGCCGGCTGCGCTCCGGCATGATCGATCAGGCCCACGCCATCGCGCAGCATCTCGGCATGCGGGCGCATTTCCACGCGGCCCTACGGGTGATGGAGGAGGAATACGGCAACGCCATCCTGACGGCCCTGCCCTCGCGCCTCGTGCGGGCGGAGGCGCTGCCGGGCCTGGCCGGGCGCCCGCATCTGGAACCGCGCGGCGCGCTCTGGGCCGCGGTCACGGCGGGGGACACGGAGTTTCAGGTGATCGCCACCCATCTCGGCCTGCGCCGCCGCGAGCGCGCCCGGCAGGCGGAGGCCCTGCTCGGCCCCCGCTTCCTCGACGATCCCGCCTGCCGCGCCCCCGTGGTGCTGGTGGGCGACCTCAACGCCGTGCCGCATTCCGCCGCCTACCGGCACCTCGCCCGGCGCCTCAGGGACGTGCAGAAGGCCCCCGGCATGCCGCGCCGCCAGCGCACCTTCCCCTCCGGCTGGCCGCTGCTGCGGCTGGACCACGTCTTCGTCAGCGAGGGGGTCGCGGTGCGCCGGGTGGAGGTGGTGCGCAGCCCCCTCGCGCGCGTCGCCTCCGACCACCTGCCGCTCCTCGTCGAGCTGGAGGTCGCGGATGCGCGGGGCGCGGCGCATCGCGGCGAAACGGCGGGAGCGGCGTGATGGCGGCGAGCGCATCGGCCGCCCCGGCGGAGCGCGCGGAGCGCCGCCGCGTCTGGACCCTCGCGACCACGGTGCTCAGCGTCGCGCTCGGCGCCTACCTGCTCTACCGCACGTTGAGCGGCTACAGCTATGCGGACCTCGCCGCCGCGGTGGAGGCGATCCCGAACACCCGCCTCCTCGTGGCGGGCGCCTTCGCGGCCGGCAGCTACCTCTGCCTCACGCTGGGCGACTGGCTGGCTCTGCGCGCCATCGGGCGCCCCCTACCCTACCGCACCGTGGTCGTCGCCGCCTTCGTGGCGCTCGGGGTCGGCCACAGCATCGGCCTGTCGGGCCTGAGCAGCGGCGCGATCCGCTACCGCTTCTACTCCCGCCACGGCCTGAGCCTGGCCGAGAGCGCCAAGATGGTCGTGTTCTGCGGCCTCACGGTGGCGCTCGGGCTGATGGCGCTGGGAGCGGGCGCCCTCCTGCTGCAACCCCGCCTCGCCCAGGACATCACGGGCCTCGGGCGCGGCGCGGTGATCGCGGTGGCGCTCTCCTGCCTCGCGGGGGTCGGGCTCTATCTCGCGGCCTCGGCCGTCCGGCGCCGGCCGCTGCGCTTCCGGCGCTGGTCGATCGCGCTGCCGCCCTGGCCCCTCGCCCTCGCCCAGGTGGCGGTGGGCTCGGTCAACTTCGCCCTCGTCTCGGCCTGCCTGCATCAGGTGCTGGCGGCGGTGGCGGACGTGGCCTATCTCGGCGTCGCCTCGGTCTTCGTGATCGCGAATGCCGCGGTGCTCGTCACCAACGTGCCGGGGGGCGTGGGCGTGATCGAGAGCGTGGTGGTGCACCTGCTGCCGAAGACCGACGTGATCGGTCCGCTGCTCGCCTTCCGCTTCGTCTACTTCCTGGTGCCGCTGGCCCTGGGGCTCCTGGTCTTCGCCGGGGCGGAGGTGGTGTTTCGCCGCGAGGATGCGCGCGGCGGGCCGCGGACGGTCAGCCCGGCGGCTTCTCCCACTCCATGACGTGGAAGAAGGGCACGCGGCGATGCAGCGCGATCCGCCGCGGATCGCCCGCCTCCGGCACCGGCTCGGAGAAGTGGCGCAGGATCAGGCCGTGGCCGAGCAGCAGCCCCAGATAGGTGCCGAGCGGCCGGTGCCAGTTCACGATGCGGATCCCGCGCCATTCCGCCCAGTAGCTGCGCTCCTCCTGATAGTGATCGATGCGGAAGCGGGGTACACCGTCGCCGTCCGGCACCCAGCCGTCCGGCTGGCCCGCCGTGTTGAAGCTCGTCAGGTTGGCGATCAGCAGCGTGCCGCCCGGCCGCAGGGCCGCCACCATCGCCGCGATGGCTCCCGCCAGATCGGCGATGTCGATCAGCGTCAGGTAGCTCACGACGAGGTCGAAGGATCCGGCCGGGACGTCGAGATCCTCGGCGCGGCCGATCCGGTAATCGCCGCCGGGATCCCGCCGGCGCGCCTCCGCGAGCAGCGTCTCGGTCGGATCGATGCCCACCGCCCGGATGCCCTCCGCCCGCATCAGCCGGCAGAAGCGGCCCTCGCCGCAGCCGATGTCGAGGGCGGCGCGGAAGCCTCGCCCGCGCAGGCGCGCCAGCATCGGGCCGTCGAGCACGCAGCGGCGGCCGAAATCGCCCGCCTCGCCCTGCTCGGCGAGCCACGCCGCGGCCGAGCCGTCCCAGCCGTTCGGGGCGGAGGATGTCATGCGGGAGCTCCGGGCAGAGGGCGGCAGGCAGAGGGCGGCCTGGATAGAGGGCGATGCCCGTCCGGTCCATCCTCTCCCCGGCCGCGAGGCCGGAGGTGAGGCGAGCGGAACGCATCGTCCCCGCCTCAGCTCCCGAACGGCCGCTCCGGGTCGAGCAGATCCCCGCCCAGCAGCGGGTCGATGAGGCCGTCCTCGGGCGGGACGTCGAAGACCCGCAGGCCGCGCGGGCCGCCGTTGAGCCGCGCCACCGCCCGCACCAGCGAGCCCTCCTCCCGGATCGCCGCGGTCACCGCCTCCGGGGCGGCGCCCAGATGCTCGGCGAGGAGCCGGTCGCGCAGGGCCGCGATGGTGCGGCGGGTCTGCGGGTCGCGGCCCTCGATGGCGAGGTCGCACTCGGTGTCGAGCGCCACCGAGCGGTTGTTGAGATTCGACGAGCCGACCCGCAGGGCGGTGTCGTCCACCACCACGAGCTTCGAGTGGACGAGCACCTGGCACTCGCCGTCCGGCCCCGGCACGACCGGGTAGGCGACGAAGAAGCGGCCGTGCCGGTCCGCCGCCCGCAGGCGCCGGATGATGCGGTCGCGCGGCGCGCCCATGGCGACGCGCTCGGTGAGGCTGTGCGAGCGCCGGGTGAGCACCACGACGATGTCGGGGCCGTCCGGCGGGTCGAGCTGCGCGGCGAGCGCCTCCTCCACGAAGCGGGCGGTGAGGTACTGCGCCTCGATGTAGATGTGGCGGCGCGCGCTCCGCAGCATGTCGGCGGTGAGCGCCGCGGCCTCCTCGACGGAAGGCCGGCCCTCCAGGACCGGCATGGTGCGGGCGATGGCGACCGGCACGTCGGTGAAGTCCGGCGCGAGATCCCCGGGCCAGATCGGCTCTCCGGCCGCTGCCTCCCACGCCTCGCCGGTCGCGTCGCGCCAGCGCCCCCGCACGAGGTCCCCCACCGCGCGGGCCGCCTCCCCGTCCACGGCCATATGGGTGTCGTGCACCGGCCCGTAGGGCGCGCCGTCCGCATCGACCCGGCGCGGATCCTCGGCCGGGTGCCCGGGCGTGTCCCAGCGCTGGATCGTGAGATCGATGCCGCCCACGAAGGCGATTGCGTCGTCGATGCAGACGATCTTCTGGTGGTGGGCGGCGTAGAGGGGATGGCGCGTGTCGAGCTTCACCCGGATGCGGGGATGGCGCTGCCACTCCGCCCCGAACAGCAGCGGCAGCGCCGCGCCCGGACCGTGCAGCGTGCCGACGCTCCAGATCAGGATGCGCAGCTCCAGCCCGGGCCGCGCCTCCACGAGGTCGCGCAGGAAGGGACCGAGCGGCGGCGCGGCGGGATCGTCCTCCCGCAGGCGGATGCGCCCGTCGAAATCCCATCCGATGATGGTGATGCTGCGCCGCGCCTCCCGCAGCGCCTTGTCGAGGGCCGCGAAATAGGCCGCTGCGTCCACGAGCAGGGCGGCGCGGTGCGCCCGCGCGACCCGCCAGCAATTGCGGCCGGGTTCGAACAGGGCGTGTTCGGCCGGGGTCGATGTCAGAGCGGCCGGTGCGGCCTCCGCGAGCGCAAGATCCATCCTCATCCGAACGACCGCCGATCTCCTTGACCCGACCAGGGGTGCCCGCGGCCGTCTCGCCGCCGGCGCCGCATCCCCATCGAGAACCCGTGAGCGGCCGGAGCGTTGCAGGCGCCGGCGGCGGGATCCGCGCCACACGACCGGCTTCGCCTTTCCCTGCAAAGCTTCAGTCGATCCGACACATCTGCCGCGGCCGCGCCCGCCTGTTCAAGAACAAACCCGACGGTCATCGCAGAAAATTCCAATACGCCCGAACCTTGTGGCGCGCACGACGTTGGAATGTCCCGAAGCGACTTGAAAGGATCGACCATGCGGACGAAGCCGATGATGCTCGCGGGCGCGATGATGGTGGCCCTGGGCGGCGCGGCCGTGGCCCAGACCACGGCCCCGGGCAGCGCCGAGCGCAACATGAACAATCCGGGCAGCGTCAAGAGCAACGCCGAGAAGGGCATGCCGGAGCGCGACGCCGTCGCCCCGACCGGAGCGGGCCCGGCCGCGACCGGCACCGTGACCGGCACGGGAGCCGGCACCATGCCGGGCGGCGATCCGCGCACGGCACCGAAGCCCACCGATCCGACTCCCGGCCGCTGACCTCGGAGACGACCGGAAAGCTGCACGGCCGGGGATGGCCCCCGGCCGTCGCGCGCGGGCCCGACCGGCAGGCCATCAGCATGACCCCACGCCCGCGGCGGCCAGGCGGCACCCCGAAGAGGCACTGCTCAGTCTTTGATCTTTCGTCACGCGTGCCAAAACCGCGACCGGCCCGGTCAGGAGCGCGAGGCCGACTTCGCGCCCGAGATGTTCACCGTCGTGACGCGGCGGTTGGCGACGGCGAGCGGGTGCCCCGCATCCTTGTACGTCTCGCCGTAGCCGACGCCGACGAGGTTCGCGGCCGAGGTCGGAATAGGGGGTGCCGAAGACGTTGCCCGCGACGGCCAGCGCGACGCTGCCGGTCGAATCGTTGTCGTTGCGCGCGAGCTGGGTGGTGTCGAAGCGAGGTTCAGCCCGAGTGCCGTCCATTGCTGCACCGGCGGATACGCCACGCCGGACCGGCCCGTTGCTGCAAGATCACAGACCTCCTCTCGGAAAATCATCGCCCTCAAGCCCATCGCAGGGCGTCATCAACGGAAAGTCCCGGGATGTCCCGCCGGCATGGCGCAACGTCTCGGGCCGTACGCGATCTGCCCGCGCGGATCGGCGATTCGTCCGCCCGATTCCCGGCCGCACTGTTCCCTGCGCGGAATCTCTGCCCTCGGCACGAAGCGGCAGGCTCAGGCGAGGGCGCGGCCGAAGGACTGGACCAGACCGGCTTCGAGCTTCCCGTCCATGCCCTGCAGGACCGCCATGGCGTCGGCCATCCGCATCGGCGTCTTGTAGGCCCGGCGCTCGGTGAGGGCCGCGTAGATGTCGCAGATGGTGAGGAGGCGGACCGGATCGCTCACGGCATCCCCCGACAGGCCATCGGGATAGCCCGAGCCGTCGATCATCTCGTGATGGTGGCGCACCACGTCGAGGGTGAAGGCATCGCACTCGCCGCCCGCCCGCAGGATCTCGTAGCCGAGCGCCGCGTGGGTGCGCATCACCGCGGTCTCGTCGGGATCGAGGCGGCCGGGCTTGTTGAGGATCGGCAGCGGGATGCGGGCCTTGCCGACGTCGTGGACCAGGGCCGCGCGCACGAAGCGCTGCTGGTCGTCCCACCGGAAGCGCAGGTGCAGGGCGAACTGGGCCGCGAGGCCGGCCACCAGCAAGCAGTGCTGGTAGGTGGCGTCGTCGTGCGACCAGACGGTGTCGAGCCAGCGCGCGAGGCCGCCCTCCTGCACGGCCGTCAGGATCGGGGCGAGCCCCGCCTCCACGGTCTCCATGCGGATCTGGCTGCCGGCGCGCGCCTCGTCGAGCAGGGAGGCCAGCGCCTCGCCGGCCCGGGCGACGCCGTGCACCACCGCCCGCTCCCCCACCGGCACGGTGTTCTCGATCTGGTTGACGAGGGCGGTCGCCACCGTCTCGGGGGGCACGTAGGCCGGCAGGCACACGGTGGCGCCGAGGGTCTTGGCGAGGCGCAGGGACTCGGTGCTCGCCCGCCGCAGCAGCCCGATGACCGGCAGGGCCTGGCCGCGATAGCGCCGCTCCAGCCGGCGCAGGCAGCCGGCGGCCTCGGGGCGCGTCAGGGTGAGGTCGGAGACCACCCCGAGCAGGAAGCCGCCGCTCGTCCAGCTCTCTTCGGTGCCCACCACCTCGCACGGGCCGACCTCCCGCAGGGCCGCGGCGAGCGCCGCGCTGCGGTCGGGCCGGTCGGTGACGAGCACGATGGTCCCCCCCATCGACGGCGCTCCTGACGGGTTTGCGGTTGCGTGGGGTCAGATACACGGCGAGTTCCGAAGGAATCGCTTACGCGACCCGCCAAGTCCGCCGGTAGTCTTCCCCGCACGACCCGGGGCATCTCGCGCAGTTGATCCGTTCGCGGCCAGCGGTTGAGAGCGATGCGCGCCGGCCCCGACGGGGGCTGGGCCTTGCGTCAGGCCCCCCGCGCGCTCGGGGACACCTGCCCGGCCGGCCTCTCGAGGCTCGACGCGCAGCGCGATGGGATGCGCAGGTCGCTGCCGGCAGCCGGTTCAGCTCCGCCACGGACAGGAAGGAGAAGACCGCCGTCTGGTTCTCGGCGAGGTGCCGGAGCAGCTCCGCCACCCGCGTGTCGTCGTCCGCCCCCTTCGCATAGACGTCGACGAGCACCCGGGTCGCGGCCCGCCGCGCGGGCGGCAGGCCGTCCGCCAGGATGCCGGTGGTGATGATCTGGCCGCCCTTGGCCAGCGCCACCATCCGGGCGGCCATGTTGACGGTGGTGCCGAAGCAATCGTCGTTGGCCTGCACCGCCGGCCCGAAATGGAAGCCGATCCGCAGTTGCAGCCGCCCCCGGATCCGGCCGATGGCCTCGTCCTCGAAGCGCCGCGACGCCGCCGCGGCGGCGTCGCACATGGCGCAGACCTCCGGGAACACGGCCATGAACTCGTCGCCGATCGTCTTCGGCGGCGATGCCGAGGCGGGCCTCCACGATGCGCAGGGCCGCGTCGTCCCCAGGGTCGCGGTCGAGCCGCGTGCTCCCGGCAACGTCGCAGAACAGGACGCCGATCAGGCAGGGTTCGGTCGTGCTCATCTGGAGGAGCGATCCTCGACGCACTGCGCGGCAGGATGGTGCCAGTGCTCCCGTCGATGCAAGCTTCGCGCAGGCCGGAAGCCCAAGAACACCCCGGGGCCCGCAGGCGGTGCGCCGGCACACCCGAGGCATTCCGAAGCCCGCGGTTGGTGGGCGGCGGCACCGGACCTATGCTGGGCCACGATCGAAGCACGAGGATGCGGGCGATGCGAAAGAGAGTGGCGCTGCTGTTCGGGGGGCGCTCGGCGGAGCACGAGGTCTCGATCCTCTCGGCCGGCAACGTCGCCCGGGCCCTCGACCCGGACCGCTATGCGGTGACGCCGATCGCCATCGACAAGGAGACCGGGACGTGGCGGCTGTGCCCGCCGCTCGCGGCGGGCGAGGCCCCGGCGATGACGGCGGAGGGGCCCCTCGTCGCCTTCCTGCCGGGCGGCGGCGGCCGGCTCGCCATCCTGTCGGACCCGCCCGCCGTCTCGGAGCCCTTCGACGTGGTGGTGCCGGTGCTGCACGGCCCCAACGGCGAGGACGGGACCGTGCAGGGCGCCCTCGACCTCGCGGGCGTGCCCTATGTGGGCTCGGGCGTCATCGGCTCGGCCACCGCCATGGACAAGGACGTGGCCAAGCGCCTGATGCGCGATGCCGGCCTGCCGATCGTGCCCTTCGTCGCCGCGACCGCCGGGCGGCCGGTCTCCTACGCGGAGGCGGCCGCGACGCTGGAGAGCCCGGTCCTGTTCGTGAAGCCCGCCAACATGGGCTCGTCGGTGGGCGTGTCGCGGGTGACCGACGCGGCGCAGTTCGACCAGGCCCTGGCCCACGCCTTCGGCTACGACGCGAAGATCCTGATCGAGCGGGCGGTGCCGCGGGCCCGCGAGATCGAGTACGCCGTGCTGGAGACGCCCGAGGGCGAGGTCCGGGTCTCGCCGCCGGGCGAGATCGCCCCCGCCGCCGCGCACGGCTTCTACGGCTACGACGCCAAGTACGTGGATCCGGACGGAGCGGCCCTGCTGATCCCGGCCGCCCTCGAACCCGCCCTGGCCGAGAGGATGGCGGATCTCGCCGCCCGCGCCTTCGCGGCGCTCGCCTGTGCGGGGCTCGCACGGGTCGACCTGTTCCTCGACCCCGCCGATCCGGAGGGGATCTTCGTCAACGAGGTCAACACCCTGCCGGGCTTCACGGCGATCAGCATGTACCCGAAGCTGTGGGACGCGGCCGGGCTCGGGCCGCGGGCGCTGCTCGACGCGCTCGTCGCCCACGCGCTCGCCCGCCATGCGCGGGCGGTCGCCACGGGCCGGGCAGCCCCGCGTTCCGGGCCGGATGCGGCCGGCGCGCCGATGCGGTAGGGGGCTCCCGGTGGATCGGGAGCGAAGCGGATGACGGGAGCGGCCGGGCCGGCGCCCGCGGAGGCGGCGGACGGCCTTCCGGTGATCGAGCGGCTCTGGGCCATGGCGGCGATCGGCATCGCCATGACCATGGCGGTGCTGGACGGGGCCATCGTGAACGTGGCGCTGCCGGTGATGGCCCGCGACCTCGCGGTGAGCCCCGGCGCCGCGATCTTCGTGACGAACGCCTACCAGCTCGCCGTGACGGCGGCCCTGCTGCCGCTGGCCTCCCTCGGCGACATCCTCGGCTACAAGCGGGTCTACGCCTTCGGGCTCGCCCTGTTCACGCTCGCCTCGCTCGGCTGCGCGCTGGCGCCGACGCTGCCCCTGCTGATCGCGGCGCGCGTCGTCCAGGGGCTGGGTGCGGCCGGGATCATGAGCGTCAACATCGCGCTCGTGCGCTTCATCTATCCGGCGAAGCTGATCGGGCGGGGCGTCGGCACCGTGGCCCTGGTGGTCGCGGTCGCCTCCGCGGCGGGGCCGACCGTGGCGGGCGCGGTCCTGTCGGTGGCGCGCTGGCCCTGGCTGTTCCTCGTCAACATCCCGCTCGGGCTCCTCGCGCTCGCCGTGGCCCTGCGCACCCTGCCGGCGACGCCGCGCAGCGGCGGGCACTTCGACGCCCTGAGCGCACTCCTCAACGCGCTGTTCTTCGGCCTCCTGATCACCGGGGTGGACGGGCTCGGCGATCCCGCGGGAACCGGGTGGGCGCTGCTGCTGCTCGCGGGCGCCCTCGTCGTGGGCACGGCCTTCGTCTGGTACCAGGTGAAGCTGCCCGCGCCGCTCCTGCCGGTCGACCTCCTGCGCATCCCGGTCTTCGCCCTGTCGATGGCGAGTTCGGTCTGCGCCTTCTCGGCTCAGATGATGGCCTACGTGGCCCTGCCCTTCTACTTCCAGGACGTGATGCACCGCACGAGCAGCGAGACCGGGCTGCTGATGACCCCCTGGCCGATCGCCATCGCGGTGATCGCCCCCGTGGCCGGGCGGCTCTCGGACCGGCTCGCGCCGGGCCGCCTCGGCGGGCTCGGCATGCTGGGGCTGGCGGCCGGCCTCGCCCTGGTGGCGAGCCTGCCGGCGAATCCGGGGACGCTGGACATCGTCTGGCGGCTCACCCTGTGCGGGCTCGGCTTCGGGCTGTTCCAGTCGCCCAACAACCGGGTGATCATCACCAGCGCGCCGCGGGAGCGCAGCGGCGGGGCGAGCGGCATGCAATCGACGGCACGGCTCGTCGGGCAGTCCCTCGGGGCCGCGATGGTCGCGGTGATCTTCGGCCTCCTGCACACCACCGGCACCGTGACGGTGCTGTGGCTCGCCGCCGGCCTCTCGCTGACCGGCGCGGTGACGAGCGCGCTGCGGCGGTAGTGCGCCTCCCGCCGGAGTGGATCCCGGTTCGGCAAAAGGAAGCGCGTCACATCGGGAGCCGAGGGCTGCGGCCGGCCCGCCCTCCCGGGATGATGGCGCGCGACCGGTGTCGCGGCCCCGCCCTGGACGTCCGCCCGTCCGTGCCCATCTCAGGCGCCGGACACCATCGATGGAGGCCAGCATGGACATCGATCTGACGGGCCGGCGCGCCCTCGTCACGGGCTCGACCGCGGGCATCGGCTACGCCATCGCCAAGGCGCTCGGCGATCTCGGCGCCACCGTGGCGGTCAACGGCCGCACGGCGGAGCGGGTGGAGGCGGCCGTCACCGCCCTCGCCCACGCGGCACCCAAGGGCCGGTTCGTGGCCGCGCCCGGCGACGTGGCGACGGCGGAGGGGGCCGAGGCGCTCCGGGCCGCCCTGCCGGAGGTCGACATCCTGGTCAACAACACCGGGATCTTCGAGCCGAAGCCCTTCTTCGAGATCCCGGACGAGGATTGGCGGCGCTTCTTCGAGGTGAACGTGCTCAGCGGCGTGCGCCTGTCGCGGCTCTACACGCCCGGGATGACGGCGCGGGGCTGGGGCCGGGTGGTGTTCATCTCCAGCGAATCGGGCCTGCAGATCCCGGTGGAGATGGTCCATTACGGGATGACCAAGACCGCCCAGCTCGCCGTCGCCCGGGGCCTCGCCGAGACCGTCGCGGGCACCGGCGTGACCGTGAATTCGGTCCTGCCCGGCCCGACCCTCTCGGAGGGCGTCGCCGCCTTCATGCAGCAGATGGCGGAGGGCGTCGCCGATCCCGACCTCGACGCCATGGGCCGCGCCTTCATCAAGGAGCACCGGCCGACCTCGCTCCTCGGGCGGCTCGCCACCCCCGAGGAGGTCGCGAACCTCGTCGCCTATCTGTGCACTCCGGCGGCGAGCGCCACGAGCGGCGCGGCGCTGCGGGTCGATGGCGGGGTGGTCCGCGCGATCGTGTGATGCGGTTTTCGGACGATCACGTCCGGAACCCCCAATCAGCAGCCCGCGCGGCGCGGAGCACGGTTCCGCGCACGCTTGGGCGAAGCCGGTTTCCGCATCGCGGCGCGATGGCGCAGCAATCGCCAAGCGATCAACCGGAAGCCGTATGAGGAGGCCTGTGCGCGGCTTGGCGGAGCGACCCTTCCTTGTACCCTGTGGCACAAGGCAGGCCCGAGAGGTTGTGCTTCGAGAGGTTGTGCTTCGAGCGCTTCGCGCCCGGGTCTCATGAACCCTCCTCCGGCATCGCCCGTTCGGGTTATCCCGTTCGGAGGAGTTTCCTGCCGTAAGGTTTGGTCGTTAACTCAGCGTCACTCCAAAGTGACTTCGATCCGCCCTGCGGGGCGGATCTTTTTTTGGCCGGCGCCCTCTGTGGATTGAAGCGCATTCCGTGCTCTCCCTGTCGCGCCGGACGTCACCAGCAGCCCGTTACCAGCAGTCCGTTACATGATCGCCGATCCGGCGGCCGGTCTCTCGCATCCGCCGGGACGACCCTCCGTTCCGGAGATGCGCTCTCCCCGCCGCAGGCATTCGGCAGCACAGATCCCGACCTCCCGAGACCGGGCCTAATTCCTATGGCCTAGCTGGTTCCATATGGTGCGCGAAAGACACACCGCCGTCTTTACTCTGAGCAACGTGGCGTAACGTCTATACAGCTTTCCGGTTCCATTCTAATCAGATGACGCAGGGTTAATTTTGCTCGACTTGTGGTTGAGCCAACTGCTTCCGGAGGGGAATGTGCGCTGGTTCCTGAAAGACGATGATTCACGGTTCGGCATGGCTTCGTCACGCGCCCGTCAGGGCGTCAAGCGCGTGCTCCTCGGGTCTGCGGCCGGTCTGACGGTCGTGGCTGGGGCGCAGGCGGCCGATCTGCCGGTCAAGAAGGCAGTGCCGGTCGAATACGTTCGCATCTGCTCAACCCACGGCGCCGGCTTCTTCTACATCCCGGGCACCGATACCTGCCTGCGCGTCGGCGGCCGCGCCCGCTTCGAGGCGACCTACACGCAGCCGATGCTGCGCTCGTCGGGCGATCTGACCGGCTATCGCGGCCTCGGCCGTCTCAACCTCGACGCCCGCACGTCGACCGGCTACGGCACCCTGCGCGCCTTCGTCCGCTTCGAGCTTGCCAGCCGTACCGGCGGCTTCATGACCTCGGGCACCCAGCAGCGCGCCGCCAACGCCTTCGCGGCGACCGGCATCGACACGGCGGGCCGCGCCCAGCAATACGTGAACGTCGACAAGGCCTTCATCCAGTTCGCCGGCCTCACCGCCGGTCGCGCGGCCTCGTTCTTCGACTTCTACGCCCACGACTTCGAGATGATGGGCCTGACCACGGGCTCGGACGTCGCGTCCACGAACCTGCTCGCCTACACGGCGACGTTCGGCCAGGGCTTCTCGGCCACGATCTCGATGGAAGATCCGATCTTCCGCAAGACCCCGATCTTCGGCAACGGCGGCACCACCACGGCGTCCGCGGGCTACATCGCCCCGACCAACCTCGCGCCGGTCCTCGTCGGCAACGGCTTCGCCAACGTCGACGTGATCCAGCGTTCGCGCCTGCCCGACTTCGTCGGCGCTCTGCGCTACGACGCCGCCTGGGGCTCGGCCCAGATCTCGGCCGCCGTCCACGAGCTGAACGTCGGCGCCTTCGCCACCAACACCCTCACCGTCGCCCGTCCGCCGAGCGAGTACGGCTGGGCCGTGCAGGGCGGCGTGAAGGTCAACCTGCCCTTCATCGCGGCCGGCGACGCCCTCTACCTCCAGGGCGCCTACGGCGAGGGCACCAACCTCTACACCGGTGCCTCCTCGTACAACGGCAGCTGGTCGCAGTCCGGGAGCCCGATCAGCGGCACCATCACGGGCTGGTACTCGGACGCGATCCTCAACCCGGTCTCCGGCAAGCTCGAACTCTCGAAGAGCTTCACGGTCACCGCCGCCTACCTGCACTACTGGGCTCCGGAATGGCGGTCGGCCTTCTTCGGCAGCTACGGCGAGAGCAGCTTCAACAAGACCGCCCGCACCAACAGCGCGCTCCTGAACGTGGGCGGTCTCGTCAACCCGGTGACGGCGACGGCGGGCCTCGCGGCCTTCGCGCTGAGCCCGGTGCTGCGCGACACCAACCAGATCGTTGCGGGCGCGAGCCTGATCTGGTCGCCGGTGCGGGACCTCGATATCGGTGTCGAGGGTCTCTACACCCGGCAGGCGCTCAACAGCGGCCGCGTGCTCGACCCGAACAAGGTCCAGGGCGTGAACCTGTCGACGGCCTCCGCGGCGACGCTGGCGACGCTGCCGACCGTGAACGCCACCGACACGTTCCAGGTCCGCATGCGCGTGCAGCGCGACTTCTAAGTCGTCGAACGAGAGCCGAGGCCGAACGAGCCTCGACGGAGGGCCCCGATCCCATCGGGGCCCTTTCCTTTTGGTCTGGCTACGATGGCCGGCTCCTCGGCCGGAGGACGGGATCCCTCCTGCGGCGGGCGCCGCGCGGAGGGGCACGGGTTCCGCCCATCCGCGGATGGCCGCGCATCCGCAACCGACGACCGGGCCGGATCCGGCCGCCGGCCGGGACCGCGCGGGCATCGGGCCCGCCGCGCGTCGCCGATGCCTCTCGGCGAGGACGGGTCTTCGGGCGCGCCGGTCCCGCGGCCGCACGCGCCGAATCGCGGCGCAGAGGCAGCCCCGGGCCGGACCGGCTCCGGCGCCGTCGAGGGAGCGCAGCGGCGCTCCCGGCAGACCCTACTTGAGGTGCTGGGCGAGGTACTTGTTCATCTCGAACATCGTCGCCTTGTCCTTGCCGAAGACCTTCTTCAGCTTCTCATCGGCGAGGATCTCGCGCTTGTTCTCGGGGTTCTGGAGCGAGTTGCTGCGGATGTACTCCCACACCTTGCTCACCACCTCGCCGCGCGGGATCGGCTTGGTGCCGACGATCGCGCCGAGTTCCGGCGACGGCTGGAGGGGCTTCTGCAGGGCGTTCGGCTTGTCGCCGCTCTTGGGCGCCGCCACCTTCTTGCCCTTGGCTGCGGGCTTCTCGGCCTCGGCCGCCTCGGCCTTCGGAGCCTCTTTCTTCGTCGTCTTGGTTGCCATCGGTCTCCTCCGGTCTTCCCTCAGGGCCCATGAAGCCGAACATTCGGCCCTGCCGGGCACATAGCGTCAACAACTAAGCCGTGCCGACCACGTTCCAAGTGGAAAATCGTGGGTCCGGCCAGATCATCCACACCCGAACGCGTAAACGAAAGCTCAAGAGGACCGCCGTCACGCCCCGATCCAGGTCGTGCGCCCTTCGAGGGGATAGGCCGGGTCGGTGTAGCCGGGTGTGGAAGGATGCCCGGCCGGCACGAGGCGGTCCACCAGGGCCTCGTCCGCGGGCGTGAAGCGGTAGGCGAGCGCGCCCGCGTAGGATTCCCACTGGGCGAAGGTGCGGGGGCCGGCGATCACGGAGGTCACCGCGCGGTTGTTGAGCACCCAGGCCACCGCGAAATCGACCGGCGAGGCGCCGCCGCGCTCCGCATGGGCCCGGATCTCGCGGGCGATGCGCAGGCTCTCGGGCCGCCACTCGGTCTGCATCATGCGGCTGTCGCCGCGGCCGGCGCGGCTGCCCTCGGGGGGCGGGGCGTCGGGATCGTACTTCGCCGTCAGCACGCCGCGGGCGAGCGGGGAATAGGGCACGACGCCGAGGCCGAAATGCGCGCAGGCCGGCAGGTGCTCCACCTCGGGCATGCGGTTGAGGGCGTTGTAGTAGGGCTGGCTCGCCGCCGGCCGGTCGAGGCCGAGATCGTCGCAGATCCGGCAGATCTCGGCGACGCGCCACGCCCGGTGGTTCGACACCGCGAAGTAGCGCACCTTGCCGGCCCGGATCAGGTCGCCCATCGCCCGCACGGTCTCCTCCAGGGGGGTGCCGTGGTCCTCGCGGTGCAGGTAGTAGAGGTCGATGTGGTCCGTGCCGAGGCGCTTCAGGCTCGCCTCGCAGGCGCGGATGACGTGGGCGCGCGAGAGGCCGCGGTCGTTCGGTCCCGGCCCGGTCGGGTTCGCCACCTTGGTGGCGAGCACCCAGGCGCCGCGCTCGGCCGCGATGGCGCGGCCCACCACCTCCTCGGAGCGCCCGTCGTTGTAGACGTCGGCCGTGTCGATGAAGTTGAGGCCCCTGTCGCGGGCATCCGCGATGATGCGGGCGGCCTCCGCCTCCTCGGTCTGGCCGCCGAACATCATGGTGCCGAGGCAGAGGGGGGAGACCTTGAGACCGGATCGGCCGAGCGTGCGGTACTCCATCGCGTGGCTGTCCTCCGATGGTGGCGGATCCGTGACGCGCCCGGGGGCGCATCCCGTCGCAGTGTGGATGCCGGGGTTTTCCCCTCATTCACCCTGTTCGGCAATCCCCCGTTAAGCACGCCGCCGCGAAGCTCCGGCCATGTTCCTCGCCGCCATCACCCTCGCCTTCGGCGCCGCCGGCGCCCTCGTCCTCGGCCTCGGGGCCGCGGTCTCGTCCGAAGCCCCCGCCGCCGGGGAGGGCCCGCACGAGCCGGGCTTCCTCTGACCGGCAGGGATCCCAGGGGCGCCGCCCCTGGGTCGTGATCCCGCCCCCGCGATGCTGACGCGGTTCCTCCTCGTCGCCGCGGCGCTCTATGCCGGGTACGGCGTCACGACGCCCTACCTCCCCGCCTTCCTCGCCGAGCGCGGCCTCGCGCCCGACGCGATCGCGCTCGTCCTCGCGGCCGGCCAGGGCATCCGCCTCGCGGCCGGGCCGCTGGCCGGGCGGCTCGCCGACCGGCTCGGGGCCGCGCGCGGGGTCCTCGCCCTTTGCGCCCTCCTCTCCGCCGCCACGGCGCTCGCCTATTGTCTCGGCCACGGCTTCGCGGCGCTCCTCCTCGCCGGGGTGGCGCATGCGGCGGCGACCGCGCCGCTCGCGCCCCTCACCGACGCGCTGGCGCTCCCGGCCGCCGCGGCGGGGCGCTTCTCCTACGGCCTCGTGCGGGGAACGGGCTCGGCGGCCTTCATCGGCGGCACGCTGCTCGCGGGCGCGCTCATGGCCGGGTTCGGCCGGCCCGCCCTCCTCGTCGTCGGCGGCGCCTTCTTCGGGCTGATGGCGCTCGGCGCCCTGCGCCTTCCCGCCGGCGCGACGCGGGCGGGGCCCTCCGCACCGCCCGGCCTGATCCTGCGCTCGCCCGTGTTCCGGCGCCTCGTCCTCGTCGCCGCCCTGGTGATCGGCAGCCACGCGATGCACGACGCCTTCGCGGTGATCCGCTGGCAGGCGGCCGGGATCGGCCCCGGCACGATCAGCCTGCTCTGGGCCGAGTCCGTGGCCGCCGAGGTGCTGGTCTTCACCCTGGCCGGCCCGCCCCTCCTCGACCGGCTCGGGCCGGCCCGGGCGCTGATGCTCGCGGCGGCGGCGGCCTCCTTCCGCTGGGCGGTCGAGGCCGAGACGACGGCGCTCCAGGCCCTGGCGGCGATCCAGGCGCTGCACGGGCTCACCTTCGCGCTCCTGCACCTCGCCTGCATGCGGGTGCTGCTCGCGAGCGTGCCGCCGACGCTCGCGGCCACCGCGCAGACGCTCTACGGCACGCTCGGCCTCGGGCTCGCCACCACGCTGGCGACGCTGGCCTCCGGCCCGCTCTACGGCTGGGCGGGGCCGCGGGCCTTCTGGGCGATGGCGCTGCTCGCCGCCCTCGCCGTGCCGCTCGCCGGAACCCTGCGGCAGCGGCGGGCTTGACCCCGGCCCGCGCGGAGGGGATGGGCCTGTCCTGCCGCGCGGACCCGCTCCATGCCCATCCCCACCGACCTCACCGCCCTCGATTCCACCGTCCACATCATCCAGCTCGCGCTGACGCCGGTCTTCCTGCTCAGCGGCCTTGCGACCCTGCTCAACGTGTTCTCGACGCGGCACGCGCGCATCGCCGATCAGGTCGAGAAGGTCTCGGGCAAGCCGGACGAGCTCGCGCGGCTCACGGACCTGCGGCGGCGCAGCCTCGCCCTCGACGCGGCGGTGGTGCTGGCGGCGCTCGGCGGGGTGGCGACCTGCGGCGCGGTGCTGACCCTGTTCGTGGGGGCGCTGCGCGACACCGGGGTGGCGAGCGTGCTGTTCTTCCTGTTCGGCGCCGCGATCGTGTTCACGCTCCTCGCCCTCAGCGTGTTCGCCGTCGAGATGACGCTGGCGAGCCGGGACGTGCGGCTCGCGGCCTCGACCCAGGCGGCGGATGCGGAGACGCGCGCCGAGACGCGCACGGAGGCGCGCTGAGGGCGGCCCGGAACCCGATCCGCGCGGTCCGGTTCCCCTCGGACACGGGGCGCGCGCGCGGGGGCTCTCGCGCCGGCAGGCCGGCGCCTCGCCGGGCCGCCGCGACGCCCCTGTCCGGAACCTGCTCGGGAGACCGCCATGCCGACCGAACTGCCGACCGAACGCAGCATCCGCGCGCCGGGCTCGATGGAACTCGATCCCACCGCCGAGGGCGTCGCCCTCGACGAGACGCGCCGCCTGATCGCCTCCAACAAGGTGGAGGGCACCGCCGTCTACGACCGGCAGGGCGAGAGCCTCGGCACGATCTACAACTTCATGGTCGACAAGGTCTCGGGGCAGGTCGCCTACGCGGTCCTGTCCTTCGGGGGCTTCCTCGGCCTGGGCGAGAGCTACCATCCGGTGCCCTGGCGGGCGCTCACCTACGACGTCGCCCTCGGCGGCTACGTGATCGACATCGATGCGGACAGCCTCGCGGGCGCGCCGCGGCAGGGAGCGGACGAGGATCCCTTCGCGGACCCGGCCTTCGGGGAGCAGGTGGACGCGCATTGGGGCTCGCGCCGCGTGCCGGCGGCCTGACGGTCATGGAGGCGGGCGCGCCCGAGGGCGAGGTGCCCCGCGGGGCGGGGTTCGCCGTCGCGCCCGGCACGGGCAAGCGGCCGGGCGTGCTGGTGGCGATGCCCTTCGACCGCACGCGGATCGCGCGGTTCCGCGAGAGCTTCCCGACCGCGAAGTTCCGGCGGGCCTCGCGGCGCTGGTTCGTGCCGGGCACCACCGCCGAGCGGCGGGTCGATGCCTGGATCGGGCAGGAACTCTCGGCCCTCGACGCGCATGGCGACGCCAAGGGCCGCGACGCCTACGCGTTCGAGCCGCTGACGAGTCCCTATCTCGACCCCGCCCCCGAGAGCCTGATCATCCGCACGCCCTATTCGCGCACCGTGGTGGAGACGCTGCGGGGCTTGGCCTCCGCCCATTGGGATCCGGGAATCCGGGCGTGGCGGGTGCCCTGGCGCTCCTACGAGGCGCTGAAGGCGGTCTGGCCGGTGATCGAGGCCGCCGCCATCCGCAATGCGCCGGAGGCCAAGCGCGCCCGCCGCGCGGCGCCCGGGGACCGGGAGGCCGCGGGCGAGCGGCGGCGGCGCCGCTACCCCGTCCCGGCGGACGATCTGCCGCCCCTCGGCGCACCGGTCGAGACCGCAGGATTCGGCGTGGTGGTGTTCGAGGCCCTCGACACCGCGCCGGTCGCCCCGGAGGACCTGCCGCAGGCGGTGGCGCCCGTCACCCCGGGCCGGACGATGGTGTGGGGCTGGTGGCGGATGCCGGACTTCCGCGAATTGGCGGAGGTCACGCCCGCCGCGCGGCCGGACGACGTGCGCCGCGGCTGGTGGCCGCCGACCCGGGACGGCCTCGAGACTCGGCGCCGCCGCCTGCGCGAGACCGAGCGCGCCCGGGCGACGCGGGCGCAGCGGGAGGAGGCCGGGGAGCGGGTGACCGAGTGATACGGTTTCCGGAAGATCACTTTCGGAAACCGTATCACGAGCTCGCGCGGCGCCTGAGCGAGGCCGGTTTCCGCATCGCGAAGCGATCATCCGGAAACCGTATGAGGACCGCCGAGGGCAGCGCCCGATCGCGCGGCACTCGGTCTTTGACGTTGCCGCATTGTCTGCGCCGAACCGGGATCCACTTCGTCGGACAACGCTCTAGCCGGACACGGCGGCCCGTCCCCGTGCGGGCGCGGCGGGCCCGTCCTTCAGGCCCAGCATCGGCCGCTCGATCAGCAGCCAGGAGAGCTTCGCGGCGGCGCAGGTCAGGGCGAACAGGATCCAGATCCGGGCCGGAGCCGGGTAGGCGTCGAGATCGACGAGGCCGCCCGTGAGGCGGGCGACGCTCTTGGCCGTGACGAGGTCGTGCAGGATGTAGAATCCGTAGCTGATGCGCCCGAGATCCGCCAGGGAGGGTGCCTGAAGGCAGCCCGCCCGGGGGCCGTCCGGCCGGCGACGACCGCGGCGATCAGGGCTGCCGCGAGCAGGACCGACAGCTGCTCCGCGACGAGGCCCGCCCGGAGGACCGCGAGCAGCAGGGGCGTGGCGAGATAGACGATCAGCAGCGTGGAGGGGCCGATGCGCCGGGCGCCGGCCTCCCAGCGCGGCCGGGTCGTCGCCATCAGGCCGCCGAGGGCGATCATGCCGAAATTGACCAGCGAATCCGTGATCAGCAGGATCGGGCCGGCGCCCTGCATCGCGAGGCGCAGGAACTGGAGCGCCGCCGCGAGGATCAGCGCCGCGCAGACCATGGCGGCGCGCCCGGGGGCGACGAGGACGATGGCCGGCGCCGCCAGCAGGTAGAACTGCTCCTCCACCGCCAGCGACCAGAAATGCCCGAGGAGCGGCGGCCAGTCCCCGATCACCCGGCCGGCATAGACGTTGGTCAGGAAGAGAGCGTGCCAGGGCAGTTCGGCCGCGGCCGCCGGACCGATCGATCCGCTCGCCGCGAGGCAGGCCGCCCCGCCGAGAACCGCGAAGGAGAGCGGGAGGATCCGCAGCATCCGCCGGACGGCGAAGCCGCGCAGCACCCGCAGGGCGCCCGCCCGGCCCGGCGGCGCGGATGCCATCTCCCGCGCCAAGCCGCCGACGATGAGGTAGCCGCTCAGCACGAAGAACAGGCGCACCCCGTAGCCGCCGAGGTGAAGGGCCGAGCCGGGGACGCGGTGTTCGAGGAAGACGAGGATCGCCGCGATGGCCCGCAGACCGTCGAGCCCCTCGATGCGGTCGCTCGTCCCTGCCATGCTGGCCGCCCCCTCGGCCGGAAGACCGTGGGGGCGAGCGGGTTAAGGACGGGTGTCGGGCGGAAGCGACGGCGCGCGCAGGGCGGCCCGAAGAGGGCGGGCCCGGCCGAATCGTCTGCTGCCGATGCTACGGGTTGCCCGTGGATCTCCGGGATGCAGACCATCATCCCGACGCCGGCTTATCCTCTCCGATGCGACGGCAGCCGGCATCGCGGATGACGAGTTGGAGGCGATCGCAGCGACCATGGCGGCCGATCCGCTCGCGGGGGACCCGATCCCCGGCAGCGGGGGCGCCCGCAAGGTGCGGATCGCAGGCAGAGGCAAGGGACAAGTCCGGGGGCTACCGCGTCACCACGGACTACGCCGCCGAGGATGCCCCGTATTCCTGCCGGCCCTCGTCGCGAAGGGGCAGCGGGCGGATCTCGCCCAAGCGGAGCGCACCGCGCTGCGGACGATCCTCGGTCCGCGTGCGGACGCCTATCGCGGCGGTGCCGCCGCCCGGGCGGCGTGATCTCCGACCCCGGACAGGGGCGGCCGCGGACCGACGGGGCCGATCATCGGGCGTCCGGCGCCTCGCCAGCCACCGGCGCGTAAGCCGCCGGATCGACCCGCCCAGGCCGGCCGGCGAGGGCGAGATCCGCCACGCGCGGCGGCGTCCGCGCGATCACCCGGCCGCGGCGCACCACGGCGAGGCGCGTCGCCCGCAGGCGGATCGCCTCGATCGGATCGCGGGCCTGCACCAGCACGAAGTCGCCGTACGCCCCCACCCGCAGGCCGTAATCCTGAAGCCCCATCACCGCGGCGGCGTGGGTGGTCACGGCCTCGAAACAGGTCCGCATCGCCGCCCGCCCGGTCATCTGCGCCACGTGCAGGCCCATATGGGCGACGTCGAGCATGTCGGCGCTCCCCAGGCTGTACCAGGGGTCCATGCAGCAATCCTGGCCGAAGGCGACGGTGAGCCCCGCCGCCATCTCCTCCGGCACCCGGGTGAGGCCGCGGCGCTTCGGATAGGTGTCGTGCCGGCCCTGGAGCACGATGTTGATCAGCGGGTTGGCCACCACGTGCAGGTCCGCCTCCGCCATCAGGGCGAGGAGCTTCGAGACGTAGTAGTTGTCCATCGAGTGCATGGAGGTGAGGTGCGAGCCCGCCACCCGCCCCTGGAGCCCGTGCCGCACGGTCTCGGCGGCGAGCGTCTCCACGTGGCGCGAGAGCGGATCGTCGGTCTCGTCGCAGTGGATGTCGACCCGCAGGCCGCGATCGGCCGCGATGGCGCAGAGGCGGCGCAGGGATTCCGCCCCCTCCGCCATGGTGCGCTCGAAATGCGGGATGCCGCCCACCACCTCGACGCCGCGGTCGAGCGCCCGCTCCAGGTTGTGCGCGGCGGTCGGGGAGCGGAGATAGCCGTCCTGCGGGAAGGCGACGAGCTGGAGGTCGAGATAGGGCGCGACCTCCCGCTTCACCGCGAGCAGCGCGTCCACCGCGAGCAGGCGGTCGTCGCAGATGTCGACGTGGCTGCGCACCGCGAGCAGCCCCTGCGCCACCGCGAGGTCGCAGTAGCGCAGGGCCCGCTCGATCACCGCCTCGGGCGTCAGCAGCGGCTTCAGCTCGCCCCAGAGGGCGATGCCTTCGAGGAGCGTGCCGGATTCGTTGAGCCGCGGGCGCCCGAGGGAGAGGGTCGCGTCCATGTGGAAGTGGCAATCGACGAAGGGCGGCGCCACGAGGTGGCCGGCGGCGTCGATCTCCGTTCCGGCCGGCCCCGGGATGCCCCGCTCGATCCCGACGATGCGCCCGCCCGCCACCGCGATGTCGAGGCCCGCGCGTCCGTCGGGCAGGGTCGCGTTGCGGAGGATGAGGTCGATATCCATGGCGGTTCAGCGCTCTCCGCGGATGTAGGGAACCATCAGGGCCTTCGGCGCGCGGGCGTTGCGGGCCCCGATCAAGAGGGCGGCGATCGACAGGAGATAGGGCAGCATCAGGAAGACCTGCCCCGGCACCACGCCGCCCGCGGCCTGCTGGAGCCGGACCTGGAAGGCGTCGAAGGCGCCGAACAGCACCGCGCCGAGCAGCGCCTTGCCGGGCCGCCAGCCCGCGAAGACGGTGAGCGCGATGCAGATCCAGCCGCGCCCGGCCACCATCTCGAAGAAGAAGGCGTTGAAGGCCGAGAGGGTCAGGAAGGCGCCGCCCATCCCCATCAGGGCCGAGCCCGCCACCACCGCGCCGATGCGCAGGCGGTGGACGTCGATGCCCTGCGCCTCCACGGCGGCCGGATTCTCGCCCACCGCCCGCACCGCGAGGCCGAGCGGCGTGCGGGCGAGGAACCACGCGAGGCCCGCGATCACCGCGAGCGCCAGCAGGGTCAGGGCGGTCTGCCGGAACAGGATCGGCCCGATCACCGGCAGGTCCGAGAGGAGCGGCCAGTCGAGGGGCGCGAAGGGCACGATCCGCGGCGGGGTCGCGGCCCCGGGCAGCGCGAGGCGGTAGCCGAAATAGGCCGCGCTGGTGGCGAGCAGCGTCACCGCGAGCCCGCTCACGTGCTGGGACAGGCCGAGCTTCACGGTGAGGCCGGCGAGCAGGAGCCCGAGCAGCGCCCCCGTGAGGGCGGCGACGAGCACCCCGCCCCACAGGCCGGCGCCGAGATGGACGGCGAGCCAGCCCGTCATGGCACCCGCCGTCATGATGCCCTCGATGCCGAGGTTGAGGACGCCCGCCCGCTCGCAGAGCACCGCCCCCGCGACCCCGAAGATCAGCGGCGTGGCGATGCGCAGGGACGCGGCCCAGAACGAGACGGTGAGCAGGATGTCGAGGCTGGCCTGCATCAGACGCTCCGCCCGATCCGCACCCGGTAGCGGGTGAGGAGGCCCGCCACCAGCACGGCGATCAGCGCCATGGCGACGATGAGGTTGGCGATGTAGCTCGATACCGCGACGGCCCGGCTCATCGAATCCGCCCCCACGAACACCGCCGCGACGAAGACGGCCGCCGCCACGGTGCCCAGCGGCGAGAGCCCCGCCAGCATGGCGACGACGATGCCCGCGTAGCCGTAGCCCGGCGAGAGGTCGGCGGCGAGGAAGCCCTTCACGCCCGCCACCTCCCCGGCCCCGGCGAGCCCCGCGAGCGCCCCCGAGAGCATCCCGACGCCGAGGAGCGTGCCGCGCACCGGCAGCCCGGCGAAGCGCGCCGCCGCCGGGCCGCCGCCGACCGCGCGGATCGCGTAGCCGGCGACCGTGCGGGTGATCAGGACGTGGAGACCGAGGGCCGCCGCCAGCGCCACGGCGAGGCCCGCATGGAGGCGCGTGCGCTCGACCAGCCTGGGGAGCTGCGCGGCGTCGATCAGCGGCTCGGATTGCGGCCAGCCGAGGCTCATCGGGTCCTTCATCGGCCCCTCGATCATCATCTGCACGAGGAGGAGCACGACGAAGTTGAGGAGGAGCGTGGTGACGACCTCGTCGGCGCCGAGCGTCACGCGGGCAAGCGCCGGCCCGAGCATCATCAGGGCGCCGGCCAGCGCCCCGGCGCCGAGCACGAGGGGGATCATCAGGGCGGGCGGCCCCTCGACCGCCCCCGCCCCCACCGCGACGGCGGCGAGCGCCCCGCCATAGAGCTGCCCCTCCGCCCCGATGTTGTAGAGCCGGGCCCGGAACGCCACCGCGGCGGCGAGCCCGGTGAGGACGAGGGGCGTCGCCCGGGTGAGCACCTCGGCCAGCGCGAAGCGGGAGCCGAGCGCTCCCTCGAACAGGCTGGCATAGGCCCGGCCCAGCGGCGCGCCCGCGGCGGTGATCGGGATCGCCGCGAGGGCGAGGGCCGCGATCGCGGCGGCGACCGGGACCGCGAGGGCCAGGAGACGCGGCGTCTCGCTGCGCGGCTGCAGGCGGATCACGGGGCGGGAACTCCTCACGGGACGGTGGCGGGCGGCCAAGCATAGCCGGACTCCGCGCCCCGGAGCACGATGCGTGCCGGGGATTCCCACATTCGGACTTCCTGGCTGTCTTCCCCGAGGGCTGAACCCCATCGGCGGCACCGCATCAGAGACCGCCATGGGGGATTGTGTCGAGAGACTCGGGATGCAGCGGAAGCGGTGCCCGCCGCCAGCCCGCTCGGAGAACAGTCTTCCGTGCTGGCTCGCCCAGGCCGGCTCAGAACGCAATGTCGGGCATCAGGAACAGAACGATCTTCCTCACGGCGAGGCACGGGACGAGGCAGCAGGCATCGGCTCCGAGCTTTTCGACACGACCGGTCGGAGGCCGCCCCCGAAAATGGTCAAGCCGGTCGAGCCCCGCTCGGCTCGGCGTCCCAGCCGCGGGTCCCGTGCCCGCGCATGACGGACGTCCGGCCCGCCGCCTTTGACAAGATCGGCTGGTCCCGGGACAACTCTCGCCGGGACGGCGTGACCCGAGACCGAGGGGATGAGGCGGCGCGGCTGGCAGCGATTCGTGCGGGCATGGCCCATCCGCTGGCGCATCCTGGCGATCGCCGGGCTCAATTCCGCGCTCGCCCTCGTCCTGATCCTGCTGATCTGGGACGGCGCCGCCGTGCTCGCGCGGGCCTGGGCGGATCTGCGCCAGGTGCGCCAGTCCGAGCGCTTCCTCGACCAGCTCGACCGCGACACCGAGCGCCTCCAGAGCCTGATCCACCGCTACATCAGCCAGGCGGATGCGGACGTGCTCGGGCGCATCGGCGACCTGCGCGACACGCTGATCGGGCGCCTGCGGGTCCAGGCCCGGCTCGATCCGCTGATCGCCGCGCCCTCCGAGCGGCTCCGGGAGGTGACGGAGCGCTTCATCGCCGGCTTCGCCGCCCTGCGCGACACCCGCGCCAGCATCGCGCAGATCTACGAGACCGGCATCGCCGCCCCCGCCCGGGAGATGTCGAGCCTCTACGCCCTCATCGAGGGCGACGATTCCACCCGGCCGATGCCGATCGCGCCGCCCCTGTCGCGCTCGCGGGAATCCTTCCACGCCATGGTGCTGGCGGCGAACGCCGTCTCGCTCGCCGCCTCCTCGGCCTCGGCGGGGGAGGTGCGCCGCCATGCCGGCGCGATCCGCCGCACGGTGCCGGTGATGCGCGGCCTCACCGAGGACGACGTCCAGCGCCAAGCCCTCGACGCCCTGGAGGTGCGGGCGGTCGCGGTGGAGCGGGGCGTCGACGCCCTCTCGGTCGAGTTCGCCACCCAGGCCCGGCTCCTGAAGGAGGAGATCGACGGCAATGCCGACGCGATGTCGGCCGCCATCGAGGCGATGGGCGCGGATGTGCGCTGGGTCGAGCAGGCCGCGCAGGCCCGCTTCGACCGCACCCTCGAGAGCGCCGCGCTCAAGCTCGGCGGCGTCGCGCTCGCCTTCGTGGCCCTGGTGGCGGCGGTCGGCACGCTGGTGGCGCGGAGCATCAGCGATCCCCTGCGGGGCCTGAGCGGCGCCATGCAGGCGATCGCGGCGGGCGACTACGCGCGGACCGTGCCCGGCGCGGAGGCCCGCGACGAGATCGGCGACATGGCGGCGGCCGTCGCGGTGTTCCGCGAGAACGCGGTGGCGCGCCTGCGCGCCGAGGAGGAGCTGCGCCGGGCCAAGGAGCAGGCCGAGGCGGCGCTCTGCGAGCTGCGCGAGACCCAGGCCAGCCTGATCGAGGCCGAGAAGCTCGCGGCGCTGGGCGGCCTCGTCGCCGGGGTGGCGCACGAGGTCAACAACCCGGTCGGCATCAGCCTCACGGTGGCCTCGTCCCTGAGCCAGCGCTGCGCCGCGATCAGCAGCGACCTCGCCGGCGGGCAGCTGAAGCGCTCGCAGCTCCTCGCCTTCATCGAGGGGGTGCGCGAGGCGAGCAAGCAGCTCGTCGCCAACCTGATGCGGGCGGGCGACCTCGTGGAATCCTTCAAGCAGGTCGCCGTCGACCGCAGCCAGGACAACCGCCGCCGCTTCGACCTCGGCCAGACCTGCGAGCAGATCGTCGCGAGCCTGCGGCCGGAGCTGCGCTCGGCCCGCATCAGCCTCACCCTCGACCTGCCCGCCGGGATCGTCATGGACAGCTTCCCCGGGCCGCTCGGGCAGGTGCTGACCAACCTGTTCCTCAACGCCGTCCGGCACGCCTTCGCGGACCGGGCCGCGGGCACGATCCACCTCGCGGCGGACCTCGTCGGCCCCGACCGCGTCGCCCTCACCTTCAGCGACGACGGGGCCGGCATGAGCGAGGAGGTGGCGCGGCGCGCCTTCGAGCCCTTCTTCACCACCCGGCGCGACAGCGGCGGCACGGGCCTGGGGCTCCACCTCGCCTTCAACATCGTCACGCATCAGCTCGGCGGGCGCATCAGCCTCGCCGCGGCGCCCGGCGCGGGCAGCCGCTTCGTCCTCACCCTGCCCCTCGTCGCCCCCGTGCAGGAGCCGGGGCGGCAGCCGCGGGCCGCCTGAGGCCGGCGCGACGCCGTGACAGGATCGCGTGTAATCGTCTCGCGGCCGCCCTATTTTCCTGCGGGACCGGGCGTCGCACCGTCCGATGGATCATGGCCGGGCCTCCCGCATGGGCCTCAACCGCAGGCGGGCAGCATGATGAATCGTGACGACGGGATTGCCGAGGCGACCGGGACGGTCGATCTCACCGCCTGCGACCGCGAGCCGATCCATGCCCTCGGCGCCGTGCAGCCCTTCGGGTTCCTGATCGCGGTCTCGCCGGACTGGCTGATCGCGCGGGTCTCGGAGAATGCGCCGGACTGGCTGCACCGCCCCGTCGAGGCGCTGCTCGGGCTGCCCCTTGAGGCGGTGTTCGACGTGGAGGCGGTCCACCTCCTGCGCGGCCACCTGCAGACCCTGCGCGGCCCGGACGCCGTCGACCGGATCTTCGCGGTGGATCTTCTGGAGGGCGGAGCGCCCTTCGACGTGGCCCTGCACCTGTCGGGCGCGGTCATCGTCATCGAGGCGGAGCCGAGCAGTCCCGAGACGCTGAGCGCCGGCAACATCGTGCGCGGCATGGCCGGGCGCCTGCAGCAGGCCGGCAGCTTCGAGGCGTTCTGCCGCGAGGCCGCGCGGCAGATGAGGGTGCTCACCGGCTTCGACCGGGTGATGGTCTACCGCTTCGCCCATGACGGCTCGGGCGAGGTCGTCGCGGAGGCCCGCCGCTCGGGCCTGGAGCCCTATCTCGGCCTGCACTACCCGGCCTCCGACATTCCCCGGCAGGCCCGCGCCCTCTACGAGCGCAGCTGGCTGCGCATCATCGCCGACGTGGACGCGCCCCTGGCCGCCATCCTCCCGCCGCGGGACCCGGAGGGCCAGCCCCTCGACCTCTCCCTCGGCACCCTGCGGGCGGTCTCGCCGATCCACCTCGAATACCTGCGCAACATGGGGGTGGCGGCCTCGCTCTCGGTCTCGATCCTGCGCGGGGGCAGGCTCTGGGGCCTGTTCGCCTGCCACCACACCGAGCCCCGGCGCATCTCCCTCGAACGGCGCACCGCGGCCGAGCTGTTCGGCCAGATGTTCTCGTGGATCCTGGAGGGCCGCGAGCGGGAGGCGGAGGCCGCCAACGAGGTGCGCTCGCGCGAGTTGCACAACCGGCTGATGGGCGTGCTGGCCTCCGGCGGCACCAGCCTGGAGACGCTCATCGAGTTCCTGGACGACCTCGCGGCCGTGGTGCCCTGCGACGGCATCGGCGTGTGGGTGAACGGCGAGGCGACCCTGCAGGGCACCACGCCGACGGCCGAGGAATTCGCCGGGCTCGTGCGCTTCCTCAACCGCACCGCGGCGAGCCGGGTCTACGCCACGGACGAGATCGGCCGGATCCACGAGCCGGGCCGGGATTTCGCCATGCGCGCCGCGGGCCTGCTGGCGATCCCGATCTCGCGCACGCCGCGGGATTTCCTGGTGTTCTTCCGCCGCGAGGTCGCCCGCACGGTCACCTGGGCGGGCGATCCGCGCAAGCCGGCCGAGCCGGGCGCGAACGGCCTGCGGCTCACCCCGCGCAAGAGCTTCGAGGCGTGGCAGGAGGTGGTGCGCGGACGGGCGCTGCCCTGGAGCGGCCCGGAGCTGCGCACCGCCGAATCCCTGCGCATCACCCTGCTCGAAGTGATCCTGCGCCTCACCGACACCGCCGAGAAGGAGCGGAAAGGAGCGCAGGAGCGCCAGGAACTCCTGATCGCCGAACTCAACCACCGCGTCCGCAACATCCTCAACCTGATCCGCGGGGTGGTGAGCCAGAGCCGCGCCAACGCGGCGAGCGTCGAGGATTTCGCCGGGATCGTCGGCGGACGCATCCAGGCCCTGGCGCGGGCCCACGACCAGATCACCAGCACGAATTGGGGGCCGGGCTCGCTGCGCGATCTCGTCACCCTGGAAGCGGGCGCCTATCTGGGCGCCAAGGCCGACCGCGTCCGGCTCTCCGGCAGCGACGTCCTCCTGGAGCCGCAGGCCTTCTCGACGCTCGCCCTCGTCGTTCACGAGCTGATGACGAATTCGGTCAAGTACGGCGCGCTCGGGGCGGCGGAGGGCTGGGTCGACCTGCGCTGGGAGCGCGACGCGGACGAGCGCCTCGTCATCGACTGGCGCGAGAGCGGCGGCCCGGCCGTTCAGGCACCGACCCGGCGCGGCTTCGGCACCACCCTGATCGAGCGCTCGATCCCCTACGAACTCAGGGGCGAGGCCGAGATCCGCTACGTGCTCACCGGGCTCGAGGCGCGCTTCGCCGTGCCGGCGACCTATGTGGGGGCCGCCCCGCAGGCCGTGCGGACGAGCGCGGGCGTGGCCGCCGGGGCCCCGCCGCCGGCGCCGCACCTGACCGGCTCCGTCCTCGTGGTCGAGGACAACATGATCATCGCCCTCGAAGCGGAGGAGATCCTGGGCGCGATGGGCGCTCCCTCCGTCGACCTCGCCGGCTCGACCCGGGAGGCGCTGCGGCTGATCGAGGCGGCGCCGCCGCATCTCGCCCTGCTCGACGTCAATCTCGGCACCGAGACCAGCGTCCCGGTGGCGCGCCGGCTCGCCGAACTCGGCATCCCCTACCTGTTCGCGACGGGCTACGGGGAGAGCTTCCGCCTCCCGGCCGATCTCGGCGCCGTACCGGTGATCAAGAAGCCCTACACGGAGGAGACCCTGCGGCGGGCGCTCGCCGCGGCAGAGCCCGGCGCGGTCAGGCCGGCACCGCCCGCGCCATGAAGCGCGCGCCGCGGCCGTAGCTCGCCAGCTTCCGACGGATGCGCTCGTCCTCGACCGCGCGGAAGCCGCGGCGCTCCCAGAACGCCACCGAGCCGTTCACGGCCACCAGGGAGAGGGTGTCCAGGCCCGCCCCGGCGGCCTGCCGCGTCAGGATGGCGAGCAGCGCGGAGGTCGCCCCGGCCCCGCGGGCGGCCGGCAGGAGCGCGACGTCGTGCAGGTAATGGGTCGTCGCTCCGGCGGGGATCGCCCCGAGGAGCGAATCGAGCGCCGGCGGCTCCCCGAAGGACCAGGGATGGCTGATCGCGTAGCCGGCCGGGCGGCCGGCGCTCTCGAGCAGGAAACAGCCGTCCGGATACAGGGCGAGGCGCTCGGCCGCGACGGCCTCGTCCTCCGGATAGTCCGGATGGACGATCGCCGCGATCGCGTCGACGGCCGCCAGGTCGGCGGCCGTCAGGGATCGCCAGCGCGCGTCGTCGGTCATCGCCCCGCCTCCCGCGCCCCGGTGTCTCGCGCGGCCGGGCATCCGTTGATCCAGATCACGGCCCCCGCGCCCGAACCGTGGTGGTGTCGAGCCCGTCCCGCAAGAGGAGCCCCGTGATGCCGATGCGCTGCCTGCTGGTTCCGACCGGCCCCGACACCGATCCGCGCCCGCGCCTCGACCTCGCCCAGAGACTCAGCGACCGGCTCACGGCGCATATCGCGCTCGCCTTCCTGAGCCCGCCCGCCGAGGACGTGCTCGCGGCGATTCCCGAGGTCGCCATCGCGGCCGGGGTGACGCGCGAGCGCCTGGAACTCGAGACCCGGGAGGCGATCGAGGCCTCGCGCATCGCCTTCGACGCGTGGTGCACGGGGGCCGACGTCGTCGAGCGGCCGGCGGAGCAGGTCCGGCCCGGCACCACGGACGCCTCGTTCACGGTGCGGCTCGGCCCGGTCGACGCGATGCTCGTCCAGGCGGGGCGCCTCAGCGACCTCATCCTCATCGACCGGCCGAACTGGTCCGATCCCTTCGCGGCGGCGGCCTTCGACGCGGCGGTGTTCGCCACCGGCCGGCCCACCGTGGTGGTGCCGCCCGGCCCCGCATCGACGGATCCGCTGCGCAAGGTCCTGATCGCCTGGAACGGCAGCCTGGAGGGCACCCGGGCGGTCGCCCTGGCGATGCCGCTCCTGCGGGCGGCCGGCGCGGTGGCGATCTTCTCCGCCCCCCGCCGCGACGAGAACCGCACCGCCGCCTCGGACCTCGCGGCCTACCTCGCCCGCCACGGCATCGCGGCCGAGATCCTGGGCTTCCCCGACCCGACGCGGGCGGTCGGCCCGGTGCTCCTGGAGACGGCGGACGCGATCGAGGCGAGCCTGATCGTCATGGGGGCCTACACCCACAGCCGGGTGCGCCAGTTCTTCCTCGGCGGCGTCACCCACCACATCCTCAATCATGCGGCCCTGCCCGTGCTGATGGCGCATTGACCGGGACGATGCCGCCCGCCCGCACCGACGACGATCCGGAGGATCCGAGCCCCGTCGTCGGCCCGTCGAAGCCGCGGCTCCTGCGGGTGCTCGGCCCCGGCCTGATCACCGGGGCCTCGGACGACGATCCGAGCGGCATCGCCACCTACGCGCAGGCCGGGGCCGCCTTCGGCTACGGCCTCGGCTGGACGCTGCTCTACAGCTACCCGCTGATGGTGGCCGTGCAGATGATCGCCGCCCGGATCGGCCGCACCACCGGCCACGGCATCGCCGGGGTGCTGCGGCGCCACGCCCCGCACGGGCTGCTCCAGGTCACCGTCCTCCTCCTCGTCGTCGCCAACACGGTCAATCTCGGGGCCGATCTCGGCGCCATGGCGGATGCCGCGATCCTCCTCCGGCCCGGCGCGCCCCGCTGGCTGCTGGTGCTGCTGTTCGCGAGCGTCTGCGTCGTCCTGCAGACCTGGCTCGCCTATGCGCGCTACGTCGCGGTGCTGAAGTGGCTGACCCTCGCGCTCTTCGCCTATTTCGCCGCGCTCGCGACCACGCAGGTGGCGTGGGGCGCCTTCGCGCTCGGCACCCTGGTGCCCCGCCTCGGCTTCGACCGGGAGGAACTCACCACGGTGGTGGCCGTCTTCGGGACTACCATCAGCCCCTACCTGTTCTTCTGGCAATCCTCCGAGGAGGCCGAGGACCTGCGGGTGCATCCCCGCCGCCGCGACCTCATCCACGCGCCCGAGCAGGGACGCGCGGCCCTGCACCGGATCGAACTCGACACCCTGGTCGGCATGGCGGTGTCGAACCTCGTCGCGCTCGCCATCCTCGGCACCGGGGCCTCGGCGCTCCACGCCCGCGGCGTCACGGAGATCCGCACCTCCGCCGAGGCCGCGGCGGCCCTGCGGCCCGTGGCCGGGCCCTTCGCCGAGGCGGTCTTCGCCCTCGGCGTGATCGGGGTCGGGCTCCTCGCCGTGCCGGTGCTGGCCGGCTCCTCGGCCTACGCGGTCGGGGAGGCGCGGCGCTGGCCCGTCGGCTATTCGCGGCACGTGCAGGAGGCCCGGGCCTTCTACGGGGTGGTGGCGCTCGCCACCCTGGTCGGCATGCTGATCGGCCTGACGCCCGGCCTCGATCCGGTCCGCGCGCTGTTCTGGAGCGCGGTGCTCAACGGCGTCGTCGCCGTGCCGGTGATGGCCGTGATGATGCGGCTCGCGGCGGATCCCGCCGTGATGGGACGCTTCGCGGTCGCGGGCTGGCTGAAGGGGCTCGGCTGGCTCGCCACCGGCGCGATGGCGCTGGCGGTGGCCGGGATGGCGGTGACCGCCTTCTGAGGCTTGCGCTGAATCAACGCGACGCGGCACGCACCGGGCGAGGCTCGGCGCTCCCGGAGATGCCGATGCCCCTGATCCAATCCCCCCTCCCCGCCCTCACCGGATTGCTGGCCGGTCTCCTGGCTGGTCTCATGGCCGGTCTCCTGGCCGGTGGACCCGCCGCCGCCGAGGACGCGCATGTGCGCCGCGGGCGGATCTTCGTGCAGGCGCATTGCGCCGGCTGCCACGCCATCGGCCGGGTGGGCGAGAGCCCGCTCGCCGAGGCGCCGCGCTTCCGCGACCTCCACACCCGCTATCCGGTCAGCGAACTCGCCGAAGCCCTCGCCGAGGGCATCACCACCGGCCACCCGACCATGCCGGAATTCCGGCTCGACCCCGACCAGATCGAGGACGTGATCCGCTACCTCGCCAGCCTGGAGCGGTAGCGCCGCCACACCGGCGACAAATCGTCGGACCGGCCCTTCCTCCGCGTTGACGGGCGTCGCCGCCGCAACCTAGGCAGTCAGGATGCGCGCCCTGTCGCTCCGCTGGCCGATCCTGCGCGCGGTCATCGCCGTGGCCGCGCTCTACGCGCTCGCCCTCCAGGCGGTGGCCGGCGGCGCCCTGGCGATCGCGACGGCGTCGCCCGCGCATGTCCTGTGCGCGCCGACCGACGCGCCCGGCGGGCCGGAGACGCCCCATCCCGTGCACCTGTCCTGCTGCACGGCCGCGCACGCCCTCGACGGGGCGATCCCGCCGCTTCCCGCCTCCACCCTCGTCGCGTGGCCGCGCCGCCCGGCCCTCGCCCTCGCCTGGCGGCCCGAGCGCGCGGCCCTGCCCCGCGCCCCGCCCCGAACCGAGGCCAGCCCCCGCGCCCCGCCCGTCGCCTGACCGATCGCCGCCCTCCGATCCCGTCAGACCACGGATTGACCAACCATGGACCGCCTTCCCCGGGCCGCGCGCGCCGCCGCGCTGGCGCCGCTGCTGCTGTCGGGCCCCGCCCTCGGCCAAGCGTCCGACACCATCGCCCTCTCCGAGATCACCGTGGTGGGCCACGGACCGCCCGCCGGCTCGCTCACCGTGCCGAGCGTCGCCGAGCAGCGCGCGGCCCTGAACGCGACGGTCGGGTCCGTCGCCTTCGTCGATGCCAAGGACTTCCAGGACAGCTACGCCAACAACCTGCGGGACGTCCTCAAGAACACGCCCGGCGTCTTCGTGCAGGAGCGCTACGGGCAGGAGCTGCGCCTCTCGGTGCGCGGCTCGGGCATCGCCCGCGGCTTCCACCTGCGCGGGATCGAACTCCTGCAGGACGGGATCCCGGTCAACCTGGCGGATGGCAGCGGCGACTTCTACCAGATCGATCCCTTGTCCCTGCGCTCCCTCGACGTCTACCGGGGCGGCAACGCGCTCGCCTTCGGCGCCACGACCCTCGGCGGGGCCGTCAACGCCGTGACGCCCACCGCGCAGACCGCCTTCGCGCCCAACATCCTGCGCATCGACGGCGGCAGCTTCAACAGCGTCCGCGAGAACTTCCAGGTCTCGCGCGTCGTCGGTCCGGTGGATGTCCTGGTCAACGGCACGATCACCAACGCGGACGGCTACCGCCGGCACGAGGCGCAGGCGACGCGCAACCTCAATGCCAATCTCGGCTACCAGCTCGCGCCCGGCGTCGAGACCCGGTTCTATCTCGGGGCCTATCTCACCGACCAGAAGCTGCCGGGGTCGCTCAGCCTCTCGGACGCGCTCGCCACCCCGCGCATCGCCAGCGCGGCGGCGCTCACCGGCAACCAGTCCCGGCAGGTCGAGACGGAGCGGATCGCCAACCGCACCTCGTTCGCCCTCGACCTGGGCAAGCTCGACATCGATTCCTGGGCGATCCACAAGTCGCTCTACCACCCGATCTTCCAGGTCATCGACCAGGATGGCTGGACCTACGGGATCGCGCCGCACTGGGCCGGGACCTTCGACCTCGGCGGCTTCCGCAACGAATTGCTCCTCGGCCTGCGCGCCTTCGCGGGCCAGAACTCGGCCCTGCAATTCGTCAATGTCGGCGGCCGGCGCGGGGCGCAGACCCTCCGCTCGGTCCAGAGCGCCGCGAATTACGAGGCCTATGGCGAGAACCGCTTCTGGTTCCTGCCGGACGTCGCCCTGATGACCGGCGCCAAGCTGTTCTCGGCGAACCGCACCTACAGCAACAAGGGCGGGTTTTCGGGCACCAACGCGCTCCCCTCCTTCGCCAACGAGACCTACGAGGGCATCAACCCGAAGATCGGCCTCCTCTGGCAGCCGCTGCCGGACATCCAGGTCTTCGGCGACATCACCCGCTCGCGCGACGTGCCGGACTTCTCCGACCTCGTGCAGTCGAGCAACACCACGACCGGGGTGTTCGTGCCCCTCGCGGCCCAGCGCGCCTGGACCATCGAGGCGGGCACGCGCGGCCGGATCGACCGCCTGTCCTGGGACGTGACCCTCTACCGGGCGGAGGTTCGGGACGAACTCATCAACTACTCGGTGAGCCCCGGCCTGATCCCGGCCGCCACCTTCAACGCGCCGCGCACGCGCCACCAGGGCGTGGAGGCGGCCGTGTCCCTGGACATCGCCCGCGACCTCGCCGGATCGGGCGACGCGCTCGTCCTCACCCAGATCTGGACGCACAACGACTTCCGCTTCGTGCGCGACCCGGTCTTCGGCGACAACGCCATCGCCGGCATCCCCGACGACGTGCTGCGCACGGTGCTGCGCTACGACCATCCGAGCGGGTTCTTCGTCGCGCCCTCCCTCGACTGGGTGCCGCGCAGCGCCTTCGCGGACCATGCCAACACCCTGCGGGTGCCGGGCTACGTGCTCGTCAACCTCCAGGCGGGGATGGATTTCCGCAACGGCGTGTCGGTGTTCCTGGACGCCCGCAACCTGGCGGACGAGCGCTACGTCTCCGACATCGCGGTCGTCGCGGATGCGCGGACGACGCCGGGCGGGCCGGCGGCCTTCTATCCCGGCACCGGCCGGGCCGTCTACGCCGGGCTGCGGGCGGCGTTCTGACGGCTTGATCTGGATCACGGCGCGGGCCCCCGCGCCACGCCATCGTCCCTCGCGGTCCGGGTGAGCCGGGCGGAGGGACGACGGCATGGACGGGAGCGATCTGAACCTGCGCGAGGCGGCGGCGGAGGCACTCCCGGCGACCGGCGGGCTCCCCCGCTGCACGGTGAAGCCGGATTGCGCCCGCCTGGAGCCGGCCCGCGCGGCCGCCCTGCTCGCCCGTTACGGCCGGCCGGCGCCGCGCTACACCTCCTACCCGACGGCGGCCCAGTTCACCGCCGAGACCGGACCGGACCGGCACGCCGCCTGGCTCGGCGCGGTCGACGCGGCCGAGGCGGTGTCGCTCTACCTGCACGTGCCGTTCTGCGACCGGCTCTGCTGGTATTGCGGCTGCCACACCAGCGTGGTGCACAGCCGCGCGCCGGTGGCGGATTACGTGGCGCGGCTCGTGCGGGAGATCGGTCTCGTCGCGGCGGCGCTGCCGGCGCGGCTCGCGGCCGGGGCCATCCATCTCGGTGGCGGCACGCCGAACGTGCTGGCGCCGGGCGACCTCGCCGTCCTCGTCGCGGCCCTGCACCGGCATTTCGCCGTGGCCCCCGGCACGCCCTTCGCGGCCGAGCTCGACCCCCGCGTTCTCACGGCCGCCTGGATCGAGGCCGCCTGCGATCTCGGCCTCAACCGGGCGAGCCTCGGCGTCCAGGACCTCGACCCGCGGGTGCAGGCGGCGATCGGCCGCGAGCAGCCCTTCGCGCAGGTGGCGTGGTCGGTGGAGGCCCTGCGCCGGGCGGGCCTGCGCTCGATCAACCTCGACCTGATGTACGGCCTGCCCCACCAGACCACCGCGGGCCTGCTCGCGACCATCGATCAGCTGGCCGATCTCATGCCCGAGCGGATCGCGCTCTTCGGCTACGCGCACGTGCCCTGGATGAAGCCCGCCCAGCGGCTGATCCCCGCCGAGGCGCTGCCCGGCCCGGTCGCCCGGCTGGAGCAGCAGCGGCAGGCCGCGGCGCGGCTGCTGGACCTCGGCTACGTGCGGATCGGCCTCGACCACTTCGCCTGGCCCGACGACGCCCTGGCCCGGGCCGCGGCGGCGGGCCGCCTGCACCGCAACTTCCAGGGCTATACCGAGGATGCGGCCACGACGCTGCTCGGCTTCGGCGCCTCGGCGATCAGCCGGCTGCCGGGGGGCTACGTCCAGAACCACGCGGGCGTGCCGGCGTGGCGCGAGCGGGTGACGGCCGGCGAGCTTGCGACCGCCCGCGGCCTCGCCGTGGACGCGGCGGACCGGCTGCGCGGCGCCGTCATCGAGCGATTGATGTGCGACCTCGTGGCCGACCTGCGCCGGCTCTGCGCCTGCCACGACGCCAGCCTGCCGGCCCTGGTCACGGGCCCGGTGCGGGAGCGGCTCGACGCGATGGCGGCGGACGGGCTCGTGACGCTGTTCACCAGCGGCGAGGGCGGGGTCTCCCTCGACGGGCTCGCCGTCACGGAGGCCGGGCGGCCCTTCGTGCGAAGCCTGTGCACGATCTTCGACCGCCACTTCTCCCCCGCCCCGACCGGGCGGCATTCGGCGGCGGTGTGAGGGCGACCGGGCGCATCCGTCCGGCCCGTTCGGGCCTGCACGACGGGAACGACGTGGAAGGCGATCCGGGACCCAGCGCTGTCTGTGCGCCGTTGCGGACAAGCGATCGCTTCGCGACTTTCTGTGCGGATCCCGGATCTCCGTCCGCCGACGCTTCATACGGTTTCCGGATGATCGCTTCGCGATGCGGAAACCGGCCTCGCTCAGGCGCCGCGCGGGCTCGTGATACGGTTTCCGAAAGTGATCTTCCGGAAACCGTATCAATCGTCCGGGAGATGGAGAGAGAGATCATCTGATCGTCGCGATTCATGCGGCAAGGTCCGCAAACGCGATCTCCGGCTCCGGCCCCTCACGAGCGCCCCGATCTGGGTCAGGCTCGCGCCAGCCAGGGTTGACCGGCGATTAACGCCACGCTGCGCATTGTCGGGATCATGCGTTATGGCTTCGTTGCGTTTTCAGCCTTCACGCTCTTCAGCCTGGGGCTTACCGGATGCGCGCTCAGACCTTTTGAGCAGCGCGAACCCTGGCGGACGCAGGCCGAGGAGGCCTGCCTCGCCCGCGGCCTCGTCACGCCGAGCGAGGACGTGGTTCCGACCAAGGCGATCGACGGACCGGGCGTGTGCGGGATGGAGCATCCCTTCCGCGTGACCCGGCTCGCGGGCGGCACCGTGGCGCTCAAGCAGCGCATGACGCTCGCCTGCCCGATCATCCCGGAGGTCGAGGCGTGGCTCGCCGGCACCGTGCAGCCCGCCGCCCAGCTCTATTTCGGCCAGCCGGTGGTGGAGATCAATTCCGGCTCCTATGCCTGCCGCGGCCGCAACAACCAACTCGGCGCCAAGCTCTCGGAGCATTCCTTCGGCAACGCGGTCGACGTGATGTCCTTCCGCTTCGCCGACGGCTACGTGGTGACGGTGAAGGGCGGCTGGCGGGGCACCGAGGCCGAGCAGGGCTTCCTGCGCGAGGTCTTCCTCGGCGCCTGCAACCATTTCACCACGGTGCTGGCGCCGGGGTCGAACATCTATCATTACGACCACCTGCACCTCGACCTCGCCCGCCACGACCCGCGCGGGCTGCGGCGGATCTGCAAGCCGCTGATCAAGTTCCAGCCGCAGCTGCCGCCGCCCGGCACGCCGCTCTCGCCGATCCGCAAGAAGCCGCCCGCGTGGCAGCCCGCCCCCGATCCGGCGCCGATCGACGTCGAGGAGGACGATCCCTACGGGGCCACTCCGATGAGCCGGCACGAGCCCGCGAATCCGAGCCGGGTCGCCCGCAGCCCGGTCCCCGCGCCGTCGGTCCCGGCCCCCACCCAGGCCTATGCGCCGCGGCCGTCCGCGCCGCGCTCCGCAGCGGCCCTGCCCGACGGGCCGCTGCCGCTCAGCGCCCCGACCTGGTCGTCCGGACCGATCTACTGACCGGCGCGCCGCCGAGATCCTCCACCACCGCGCGGCGCTCGGCCTCGCTCTCCGCGAGCCGATGCACGTGCATCTCGGTGGCGCCGCGGGTGCGCACCCGGGTCACGAAGCCCCGCAGCCGATCGCGCGGGCTGTCGCCGATGGTCGCGACATCGAGGAGTTCGGCGGTGCCGCCGCCGTCCCGCCGCACCGCCAGCACCACCGCCTCGCCGATCTCGGCCGCATCCGCGTCGAGGTCGTGGATGCCCACCACGTAGCGCCGGCCCGAGCGCCCGCGCCACGCGCTGAGCGCCAGGGCCGGGGTGCCGCGCAGGTTCATCGCCGATCGCAAGCGTTCCTCACGCACGTCCGACCTCCTCGACCGATCCGTCTCGATGTCCCGCATCGCCGCCGACCAGGACAGGGCTCTTCTGTTCGCCATTTGTTCTATCCTAGCCACGCATCGCGGCAGGGGTCAAGCGCCGCTTTCCGGGATCCGAGATGGGAATCGGCGATCGGGCCCGCAACGGGAGACGGCCCGGGACCCGCGTCCCGGGCCGAGAGGCTTCAGCCCTCACCAGTGACGGTGCCATCCGCCATGCCAGCCGGCGCGATGCCAACCGCCGTGCCAGCCCCCGTGCCAGCCGGCGCGGTGCCAGCCGCCGCGCCACCCGCCCCAGGGACGGTGATACCAGCCGGCGCGGTGCCAGTAGGGGCGGTGCCAGCGCGGGCCGTACCAGCCCACCGGTCCGTAGAAGCGCGGACGGTAATAGGCCGGGCCGTAATAGACCCGCGGCCCGTAGAAGTTGGGGCGGCAGAAGCCGTAGAAGTTCCGGTGGAAGCCCGGGCCGCAGCCGTCGCGGGCCTCCGCGACGGATCCCGTGCCGACGAGCGTTCCCAGGGCCAGGAATGCCGCACCCGCGAGTTTCCAGCGCATCGTCACCTCCTGTTGCGACGATCCAGCAGGATGATCAGGCAGCGATCCTCACCGCCGGATACGTTTCCGAAACAAAAGTCCGATCGGCCCGGTCCGGAAGACCGGGCGAGCGCGTGACAAATGCCGAGGGGTGCCGCTGCGTTCCGGCATTACGGAATGTTCATGATCCGGTGCGGCGGGAGGCGCACTCAGCGGACTTGCATCGGCAGGCCGACGCTTCGTCCGCTTCGGGTCCTGATGCGTCGCAGGTTTGTGTCGCAAAACCGGCGGCCACTCTCGCGGAACCTGCTCAGCCGGACGGGCTCTCCACGGCGTCGCGCCGGCCGGCGCAGGGAAGCAGCGCGGTCGAGGCGCTCTCCACCCGCTCCTGAAGCAGGGCGAAGAAGGCGTCGCGGTCGAGCCCGGCCGGGATCGGCGGCAGGAAGGCGATGACCGCCGTGCCCGGATGCCGGTGGAGGCTGTTGCGCGGCCAGAACAGGCCGGTGTTGAGGGCGACGGGCTGGCAGGGCACGCCGAGCCGGCCGTAGAGATGCGCGACCCCGTACTTGTAGGCGGGCGCCGCCGCCGGGGGACGGCGCGTGCCCTCGGGGAAGATGATGAGCTGGCGCCCGTCCGCCATGGCGGAGGCGGCCTCCTCGTTCATGAGGGCGAGGGCGCGCGATCCCTTCGAGCGGTCGATCGCCACCATCTCGCTGCGGGCGAGATACCAGCCGAACAGGGGCAGCCACATCAGCTCGCGCTTGAGGATGTAGGTGAAGTCCGGGAGGACGGTGGTGAGAGCGATCGTCTCCAGCGCCGATTGGTGCTTGGCCGCCACCAGGATCCCGCCCGGCGGGACGTTCTCCAGGCCGCGGAACTCCACGCGGATGCCGACGATCCAGCGCAGCAGGCGCAGCGTCACCCGGGCCCAGGTCTGGGCGAGGCGCAGCACGGCCCGGCGCGAGGCGAGGCAGAACAGCCCGCCGATCAACATCACGGCGGTCACGACATAGAAGGCGATGTTGAACGCCAGGGAGCGGAGAAGGAGCATGATGGACCCTGAACACCGCATCGCGGCGGCGCGGGTCTCCCCTTATCGCGGAGGCCGGGTTGCGGCCAATCCCCCGGCGGCGCGGCGCGCGAGGCCGGAATGCGCGGCTTGACGGCCACAGGGCGCGAGGATCCGCGTGGCGGATTCGGGGCACGGCCGCGCGAAGCGGGGCCGCAGGGTTCCCGCCCCGGCACCATTCCTTTACCCCGGAATGTATCCCATTGCGCCTCGGACCATCGGTGATTGCCGGCGATCCGCAGATGAGTGCCCGAACCCCGCGAGTCCGCATGTCCCCTCCCCTCTCCCTCGCGCCGGTCGTGGTCTTCGACCTCGACGGCACCCTCGCCGAGACGGCGGGCGACCTCATCGCCACGCTCAACGTCGTGCTGGCCGAGGAGGGATTGCCGCCGGTGGATGGGTCGTTGGCGCGCGACCTCATCGGCGCGGGCGCGCGGGCGATGATCGAGCGCGGCTTCGCGGCGGGCGGGCGCGCGATCGCCCCCGCCCGGCTGGACGCCCTGTTCCGGGCGTTCCTGGCCCATTACGGGCAGCATCTCTGCGAGCGCTCGCACCTGTTCCCGGGGGCCGTCGCCGCCCTCGACCGGCTCGCCGCGGCGGGCTACCGGCTCGCGGTCTGCACCAACAAGGTGGAGGACCATTCCGTCCGCCTGCTGCAGCGCCTCGGCGTGGCGGACCGCTTCGCGGCGATCTGCGGGCGGGACACCTTCCCGTGGTTCAAGCCCGATCCGCGCCATCTGACGGAGACGATCGCGCGGGCGGGCGGGGATCCGGCGCGGGCGGTCATGGTAGGGGATTCGCGCACCGACATCGCGACGGCGCGGGCGGCTCGCATCCCGGTGGTGGCGGTGCCCTTCGGCTACACGGAGATTCCGGTGCGGGATCTCGGCCCCGACCTGATCATCGACCATTTCGACGCGCTGTTCGACGCCGTGCAGCATCTCGGCGGGTTCGCCCGCTCGGCGGCCTGAGGCTCGCGGAAGCCGGGAGCGGGACCCGGCGACGGCCCGGCTGTCCCCGGCCCGATCGCGGGGACAGGACTGCGCTCGCGCTCGGCCCGAGACCGCGCTGTCACGATGCCATCGGCGAAGATGCAATGTCGACGATGAGATTGAGACCGCCGGCTCGGCCTCCGAAGCTTGCCATCCCTTGGGGGAGGGATGGTGGGCGCGACAGGGATTGAACCTGTGACCCTTCGCGTGTGAAGCGAATGCTCTCCCGCTGAGCTACGCGCCCGGTGCCGGCGCTTCTATGCGGGACGGGGGTGGGCGTCAAGGCGGTCCGGCGATTTTCTGAACCGGCTGACGATCGCCCGATCCACGCCTGCCGACCCAGCTCCCGCAACCGACCGCCCGATCAAGCCGACACGCCGCGAGCGGCGTGTCGGGACGGTCCCGCTCCATCCGCCGCTCGACCGCCACCTCGGCCCGGGCGAGCGAGGTGGCTGGCCGTCGCCGGCGAGCACGTCGTACCGGTCGCAGGCCTGCGCCGCCTCGGCACCCGATCTGAGGCTGGGAGACCTGTGCGCGAGGCGCTCGAAACGCAACGTCCTGGGTGTGCCTGAGCCCAAACGATACCAGGAATGGTCGCTTCCCAGGCTCGCGCACGGGTCTCGTGACACCGCAGCGCTCGGCCCGTGCCGTTGCGCCCTTCATGGCGCCGGACCGCGCGACGGATCCCTCCGTCGTGGTGCCGCTTCCGTGACGAGCCCGGCCCATGGCGCATCCCTCGCAGCACGGTGGTCGACCGCACCGCCTTGCTGCGGGATCAGCCCAGATGCTCGGCCAAGTTGTCTCATAGCATAGATGCTTTCACCGGTAGTATTTGCTCTTTCAGGACGGCCGGTATCTAATCCTCGCGAGACGATGCCAGCGAGGACGGAATGGCGACGAGATGGTCGGCCGCGCCGCAGGGATCTCGTCCCGGCCGCCGCAGCCGTGCCGGCGACACGGAGATCCTCGATCGCGCCGGTCGACGCCGCCGGGCTCTGGGAGAGATCCAATCGGCGAGGTCATCGGCCCCGGACCTACGGCAAGTCTGCACCGGAGCGAGCGCCGGCTTGGCCAGAGACGGCGGTCTCGGCGCCGGCGGGGGGCCGGGCGTGGTCTCGGCCGGTCCGGGCTCGCCTCCCGACAGACGGACGCGTCTCGCCTCCTTTCCCCCGGCAGACTTGCGTTGGCGGGCCCACGCTTCGTCCGCTTGGATTCTCGATGCATCGCAGGTTTTTGCCGGAAAATCGGCGACCGTTACTGCGAAATCTGCCTAGCTCTGTCCTGGCCGGTGGCACCATGCTGGCATCGCCGTCACCCAATCTCGAGAAACTGTATGCCCATTGCATCTTCCACTCGACCACGCGGATGGAGGCCCATGCCCGCATCTCCGAAGAGCTGTGCGATCACCACCTGCGCTGGCACGACAGCGGGATCGACACGCGCTTCTACAAGCTCAGCGCGACCCATCTGTCGCTGTATTCGCTCCGATACGGAGCGGAGGTCGAGATCTTTCCGGACATCTACCGGGATTTCTCCCTGGTGCACTTCTCCCTGCGGCAGCCCGTCGAGATCGAGGCTGACGGGTATCGCCGGACGGTGGAACAGGGCCGCGCCATCGTCAGCTCGCCCTCGCGCAACATCAACCTGCACTGGTCGCGCAACTCGGAACAGCTGATCCTGCGCCTCCCCCATCAACTCCTCGACGAGGCGGCCGGCCGGATGGGCCGGCCACGCCTGTCCGAAGCGATCCGGCGGATGCCGGGGCTGCTGCTCCCGGAAACCGGCAGCCGCCAGTGGCAGTCCCAGCTTCAGACCTTCGCCCTGCTCGAACGGCAGGCCCGCGACAGCGAGGCGTTGCAGCCCTGGCTCGCCCATCTGGAGCAGGGCATGGCGATGTTCCTGCTGCTGCAGGCGGACGGGGGCATCCGGGCCGAGGTGAGTGGGGAGGAGGCGCGGCCGCATGATGGCGGCCCGGCGCGGCGCAGGCTCGACCGTCTCCACGACTTCGCGCGGGCGAACATGACCCGGCCGGTCACCCTGGACGACCTGTCCCGGGCGGCGGCGCTGTCCAGGCGCCAGCTCAACGTGCTCTGCCAGGAGCATCTGGGCATGCCGCCGATGGTCTGGCTGCGGGGGCTGCGCCTCGATTCGGTGCGCGCAACGCTCCTCGCCGATGCGCAGAGCGACCTCGCGGGCGTGGCCATGCTGCACGGCTTCTACCACCTGGGCCGCTTCTCTGCCTACTATCGTGCCCGTTTCGGCGAGCTTCCGAGCGAGACACGAAGAAGAGCAAGAAGTGGATAGCGCGGCCCTCGACTCCGCAACGGCCGGATAGACCGGGTCTCGGCCGGCCTCCTAGGCTCGAGGTCTCTGAAACACCCCAGGTCACGGAACCGCACACGAGGCGCAGCTTCAGCGACGGTGACGCACGGAGGGCCGCGCGGTCTTCCGGATCACCGGCACGCGGTTCGGTTCCCGCCGACCGGGGCAGGAGACCCCCGATGCCCCATCCGCAGTCCCGTGCCCTCGGGCTTTCCCCACGCTACGGGGCCTTCATCGACAACGCCTTCCGTCCCGTGGCGGGCCTCACGTTCCCGGCCGCGGCCGCCGCGACCGGCGAGCCTCTCGCCGACATCGCCCGCTGCGGCGCCGACGAGATCGAGGCGGCCGTCGCCGCGGCGGAGGCCGCCTTCCCGAGCTGGAAGGCGCGGGCGCCGGAGGAGCGTGCCGCCTGCCTGCACAAGCTCGCCGCCGCCATCGAGGCCGATGCCGAGCGCCTCATGCTGATCGACACCCTCGATATCGGCCGGGGCCTCTGGGAGACCGGCATCGACCACGCGATCGCCGTGGCGCAGTACCGGTACTTCGCCGCCGCCATCGTCACGCATGAGGGGTTCGGCCGTCCGATCCCCGACGGCTACCTGATCGCCAAGCGCGAGCCCTACGGCGTCTGCGGCCAGATCATTCCCTGGAACGTCCCGGCCATCATGGCGGCCTTCAAGATCGCCCCGGCAGTGGCGGCGGGCAACACGGTGGTCCTGAAGCCGGACGAGAACGCCTCCCTCTCGACGCTCGAACTCTGCAAGCACATCGCCGAGATCTTCCCGCCCGGCGTGATCAACGTCGTCCCGGGCTTCGGCGACGAGGCGGGCGCGGCGCTCACCGCGCATCCCCGGGCGGCCAAGCTCGCCTTCACCGGAAGCTCGGAGGTCGGCCGCATCGTCTCGGTCGCCGGAGCGCAACGCTTGGTGCCCGTCTCCCTGGAACTCGGGGGCAAGAGCCCGAACATCGTCTTTCCCGACGTGGCGGCCGCCGACATCGACGCGGTCGTCGACAACGTCACCTTCGCCGCGATGTACTGCAACGGCCAATCGTGCCTCGCCGGCACCCGCCTGTTCCTGCACGAGGCGATCTACGACGACGTCATGTCCCGCCTGCTCGCCAGCATGGCGCGGATCCGCGTGGCCGATCCCACGAGCCAGGGGCCGCTCCTCGGCTGTCTCGTCTCCGAGAAGCAGGGCCGCCGCGTCCAGTCCTACATCGACATCGGCCGGCAGGGCGGCCACCTGGTGACCGGGGGCGAGCGGGTCGCGGTCCCGGGCTGCGCCGCCGGCTGGTTCTTCGCGCCGACGGTCTTCGAGACCACGAATTCATCCCGGATCGCGCAGGAAGAAATCTTCGGACCGGTGCTCTCGGTGATCCGCTGGAAGGATTACGAAACGATGATTCGCGAGGCCAACGACGTCCGCTACGGACTGGCCGCGGGCCTCTACACGCGGGACCTGAGCCGAGCGATCGAGACGGCCGACCGCCTGCAAGCCGGCAATGTCTGGATCAACAACTACTTCAATCTTGCCAGCGGATCGCCGTTCGGCGGCTTCAAGGAGAGCGGCATCGGCAGCGAGTACTGCCGGGAGACGCTGAACATGTACACCCATCTCAAGGCGATCACCGTCCAGACGCAGATCAAGCCGGCTTGGTACGCGCCCAAAGCGTGAGGGTCCGCCCCTGAACCGCGCCCGGCCCCGGGCCGGGACGTCTTCACCCCCGCTTCACCACGCTCTCCCGTACCGGGCCGGCACGACTCCGTCCGGGAGAGCCCCGTCGCCGATGAGCAGAGGAGGTCCGTCATGAAAATCACCGCCGCGGTCATGCGTGAAAAGGGTGGCAGGTTCTCCTTGGAGGAGGTCGACCTGGCCGACCCGCGGGACGACGAGGTGCTGATCCGCATGGTCAGCTGCGGGATCTGCCACACCGATACGCTGCCCCGCGACCAAGTCGTCCCGGCGCCCTTCCCCGCGATCTACGGCCACGAGGGAGCGGGCGTGGTCGAGAAGGTGGGCAGGCAGGTGAGCCGGCTGCAACCGGGGGACCATGTCGTGATGAGCTGCAATTCCTGCGGACATTGCGACACCTGCCAGACCGGCCACCCCATGTATTGCCGGCACTTCTTTCAGGCAAATTTCGGCTTCGCGCGCATGGATGGAAGCCACACGATCTACAAGTGCGAAGAGGTGATTCACGGGAGCTTCTTCAATCAATCGTCGTTCGCCACCTACGCGCTCGGCACCGAGCGGAGCGTCGTGAAGATCCCTTCCGACGTGCCCCTGGACCTGATGGGCCCGCTCGGCTGCGGCGTTCAGACCGGGGCCGGCGCGGTCATCAACTCCCTGCGCGTGCAGGCCGGCGATTCGATCGCGATCTACGGCGCAGGCTCGGTCGGCCTGTCGGCGCTCCTCGCCGCCGTCGTGACCGGCTGCGCCGTGCGCATCTGCGTCGATCCCAACGAGGAGCGCCTGGAGGTGGCGCGCACGCTGGGGGCGACCCACGTCGTCAACCCGGCGAAGACCGCTCCCGTCGAGGCGATCCGGGAGATCACCGGCGGTCTCGGCACCCGGTTCTCCCTCGAAACCTCCGGAAACCTCACGGCCCTGCGGCAGGCGGTCGACTCGATCCAGATCATGGGCGAGTGCGGCATGATCGGGGCCCCGGCCTTCGGGAGCGAGATCGGCTTCGATACCTGGGGGCTGCTGCTCGGACGCAAGATCAGGGGCATCTGCGAGGGGGACGCGGTGCCGAAGCTGTTCATCCCGAAGCTCGTGGAGCTCCATCGTCAGGGACGCTTCCCTTTCGACAAGATCGTCCGCTTCTACGACTTCAAGGACATCAATCAGGCCGTCGAGGACAGTGAGCGCGGCCGGGCGATCAAGGCCGTTCTCCGCTTCGATTTCCATTGAGAACGGTCGACCTCATGGTCATCGGCGAACCGATATTGCAATCTGAAGCTTATTTCCATGGTTTATCTGATTTACAGAATATAAATTGTCCGATCTCGCCGTCAAAACTCTGAATAGCGGACATCATTAATCGCAACCGGACCGACGAGCGGTCCGGTTTTCGATCGCCCTGGCAGTTCGCCGGCCACCATTCCGATGGCCGACGAACCCTGCACGACCGTCCGGTCGGCGGGGCGGGCGCGCGTCGTCTCGAACGAAGAGAGGCTCGACCATGATACGGAGACAGGCATTCCGGAATCGTCTGCGGCGGCAGGGCCGCGCCGCCGGGCGGGCGCTGGCCGCGCTCACCGCCGGCGTCATCACCCTCGCCGGCGCGGAGGGACCGGCACAGGCCTACGACCTGCCGAACCTCAATCTCGGCTTCACCAGCTTCCTCGACGGAGCCCCGCCCTCGGGGCCGGGCTGGTATCCGGCGCAATACCTGCAAGTCTATTCCGCCGGCCGGCTCACCGACAATGCTGGGCGCCGCCTCGGCTTGCCGCGCCAGGACGTCGACGCCGTCGTCGGCGTCAGCCAGCTCGTCTACGTCTCGCCGCTCAAGCTCGGCCCGGCCGCCCCCGGCCTCAACCTGATGCTGCCCTCCGTGCTGGCCTCCCGCACCGACGACGGACTCGGCGGGGCGGCACTGAAGACCGAGCAGGGCTTCGGCGACATCCTGATCGGCCCGTTCCTGCAGTTCGATCCGATCATGGGCGAGACGGGCCCGGTCTTCCTCGGGCGCATCGAGGCGCAGATGATCCTGCCCACGGGGCATTACGACCCCGCCGCCGCGGTCAACCCGGGCTCGAACTTCTTCTCGTTCAACCCCTACATCTCCGGCACCCTGTTCCTGACGCCGGACTGGACCGTCTCGGCCCGCCTCCACTATCTCTGGAACGCGACGAACGATCGGCCGGCGACGGGATTCGGCCCGGCGGTGCTGTCAACCCGGGCCGGCCAAGCCTTGCACGCGAACTTCGCCAGCGAGTTCGGCGTGACCCCGTCGCTGAAGCTCGGCGTCAACGGCTACTGGCTGCAGCAGATCACCGACACCCTGGCCAACGGCGCCGCCGTCCCGGGCCGCCGCGAACGCGTGTTCGGTCTCGGCCCGGGCGCGCTCTGGTCCCTGAACAAGGACAATTTCCTGTTCTTCAACGCCTATTACGAGTTCGGGGCGCAGAACCGCCCGGAAGGTCAGCGCTATACCTTGCGCTGGGTCGGGCATTTCAATTGAGAATCCGAGACGCAATCGGGCGGATGGCGTCTCGACCGGCTTCCGGCAGCGTGACGGCCCAGCGCCCGGGCCTGCCCCCGGAGGGGCCCCGGTCACTCCCGGTCGCGCCTCTCCGGTGGGGGTCCCCCATGCCGCTGCCGTAACGGCTCGCACGACCACAGGGCGTTTGCGCCGGAGCTGCCGATCTCGACCTGACGTCGCATGCGGGGATCAGATGGCGCCGACCTTCACCTTCGACCCGTCGCCGAACCGCGACAGGCGGAAGGGTGTCGGATCGAGGCTCGGCGCGTCGTTGGCCACGAGATCGGCCGCGAGATAGCCGATGCCCGGCCCGAGGCCGAAGCCGTGGCCCGAAGCCCCCGCCGCAATCGTCAGGCCCCGCACGTCATCCGCTCCCGAGATGACCGGCACTGCATCCGGCGTGAAATCGACATAGGCGCCCCAGCTCTCGGCGATCTCGACATCGGCGAGCGCCGGGAACTGCCTGCGGATTTGGGAGAGGATCGCTTCCGCCGTCGGCTTGTGGGGCGCAGGATCAAGGACGCGCGTGCGCTCGAAGGGCGAGCTTTTGCCCCCGCTCCAGCCGCCGAGCGCTTCCGGCCCCCGAAAGAAGGAATCGCCGAGGCCGACCTGCACCGCCTTCAGGCGCTTGACGAACATCGGCATGAACCAGCGGGCGAAGCGGATGCCCTGCGGCGTGATGTCGAGCGTCGCCCGGCCGCTGATCGCCAGCGTATAGCTGCCGTCGAGACGCCGGGTCATGGTGCAGTCCGGCGTGTAGAGCGCCTCGCCGAGATTGACGGTCGGGCGCGTGCGCAGCGCCGTCTGGCGCACGCTCGCCTGCGGAACCGTCACGCCGCTGGCGCGACAGAAGAGCGACGTCCAGGCGCCGCCGGCGCAGAGCACCGCCTGCGTGCGGATGACGCCCTTTTCCGTGACGACCGCCGAAACCGCACCGTTCGTGATCTCCAGGCCGCGCGCCGCGCAATCCTGGTGGATCGTCGCGCCGAACTTGCGCGCCCCTTCGGCGATCGTCGGCGCGGCCATGGCCGGCTCGCCCTTGCCGTCTTCCATCGAATGCACACCGCCGAGCCACTTGCGGCCGTTGCCCGGAATCTTCTCCTCCGCCTCGGCGGGGCTCAGAATCCGCGTGTTGACGTCGAAGCGGCGGGCCGTCTCCAGCCAGTTCTCCCAATCCGCCAGTTGCTGCGGATTGTCGGTGGCATAGACGAGGCCGCAGCGGCGGAAGCCGACATCCTCGCCGATCTTGGCCGCGAACTCGTCCCATAGCCTGAGAGCAAGGCCCGCCATCGGCAGTTCCCGTTCGTCGCGGTTCTGCTGGCGACACCAGCCCCAGTTGCGGCTGGACTGCTCGCAGCCGACATAGCCCTTCTCGACCAAGGCGACGGAATACCGGCGCTCGGCGAGGAAGAAGGCCGCCGTCGCGCCGATGATGCCCCCGCCGATGACCACGACGTCCGCCGTGGCCGGAAGCGCCGGGTCGCTCGGGATCCGCTTGACGACTGGAGACATGGAGACTGCCCTGACCTGGAATGAAGCTCGATCTGTCCGATGCCGGCGGCCGGAGGCGGCCGAGCGGCGGCGGCCGGCGGGGTTGGACCGGACCGCGGCACCGGGAGACACCTCCCGCCTGCCGCCGCAGCCATCGTCCACCCCCCGCCTTTCGCTTCCGTCAGGCTAGCGAGGCATGGCGAGCAGCATGCACCGATCGGTGTGGCGGGTGCGGTGGAATGTTCCGTTTTCGGCCAAAGCCAAGCGGATTCGTCGGCGGGCGCTCCCGTGCGACGGCGTTACGCCGCGACGCCCCGTCCTTCGGAGGCCGCCGCAAGCAGGAAGCGCCCGATATAAAGGTCCTGAAGCGCGATGCCGGAGCTGTCGAAGACGGTGATGTCGTCGGCGGACGCGCGCCCCGGCGCTCGGCCTTCCAGGACGTCGCCGATCGCGGTGAGCGTCAGCGCGCCACGGTCGATTTCGTCGCGCACATGCTGGAACTCGCCGATCTCGACCGACTGCGAGGGCAGGTCGCAGAAGAGCCGGGCGCGGGCGAAGAGGCCGGGCGGCAGTTCCTGCTTGCCGCGCGCGTCCGAGCCCATACCGGCGACATGCGTGCCCGGGCGTATCCAGCCGGCGTCGAAGAGGGGCGCGCGCGACGGAGTGGCGGTGACGACGACATCCGCCGCCCGGCAGGCATCTTCCGCCTCCGCGACCCGGACTGCGGGTCCCCCTGCCCGCTCGGCGAGACGCGCGGCGAAACGTTGGGCCTTGGCCGGATCGCGCGCGACGACGAGGACGCGCTTCAGCGGCAGGACGCGGGCGAGCGCCACGCATTCGTAGAGCGCCTGATGCCCGGCGCCGAAGACGGCCAGCGTCTCGCTGTCGGGGCGGGCGAGCGCCTTCGCCGCGACCGCATCGGCGGCGGCCGTGCGATAGGCGTTGACGGCGGAGGCCTCGATCACCGCGCCGATGCGCCCATTGTCTTGGTCGATCAAGAAGATCGTCGAGTTGTGGCGCGGCAGGCCCTTGGCCGGGTTGCCGGGCCAGAACGAGCCGACCTTGAGGCCGGCGAGGTCCGCCGTCGAGCCGGATTTCAGCGAGAACGTGTTCTGCGGCTCGGAGGCGCGGGCGATGACGGCGGGAAAGACGCGCGCGTCGCCGGAGGCCGCCGCGACCAGCGCCTGACGCACCGGCTCGAAGGCGGCCTCATGGGAGATGAGGCGCTGGGTCTCATCTTCCGAAACGAACTTGACCATGGAACGATCCTCTTCAGAGCCTGTTTGACACCTTTCCGGCAGGGGACCGGCGAGGAATTTTTGTTCCCAGGAGGCGCCAAACGCAGTCGATGCCGGCGGCATCGGCGAGGATCGGCAACGAAATGGGGGCGGAAAAGGCCCGGCGGACCGACCCGGCCGGGTTGTCGAACGGGCTCTCAGGCCGGTTGGGAATAGAAGCCGAGGACGGCCTTGGTTTCGAGATATTCTTCCATGCCCTCGCGGCCGTATTCGCGCCCGTTGCCGGAGCGCTTGTAGCCGCCGAAGGGGGCCTGGGGGTCCCAGGCCGGCGCATTGATATGGACCTGCCCCGCACGGATTTGCGACGCGACCGCCCGCGCGGCATCGAGGTCGCGCCCATGCACATGGGCGCCGAGGCCGTAGACCGTGTCATTGGCGATCTCGACCGCCTCCTCCACCGTGTCGTAGGGCAGGATGGCGAGGACCGGGCCGAAGATTTCCTCCTGCGCGATCGCCATATCGCGGCGCACCTCGGAGAAAACCGTCGGCCGGGCGAAGAAGCCCGCCGTCAGCCCCTCGGGGCGTCCCGCGCCGCCGGTGACGAGCTTCGCGCCTTCGGCGATGCCCGCTTCGATCATCGCCTGGATGCGCGCATATTGTGCGCGATTGGCGATCGGGCCGTGCGTCGTCGCCTCATCGCGCGGGTCGCCGACCTTGAAGGACGAGGCCGTCTCGGCCGAGAGCGCCTCGGCTTCGGCGAGCCGCGCGCGGGGCACCAGCATGCGCGTCGGCGCGCTGCAGGACTGGCCGAGATTGCGCATGGCGGCGGCGACGCCGAGCGGCACGCAGCGGGCGAGGTCGGCGTCGGGCAGGACGACATTGGGCGACTTGCCGCCGAGTTCCTGCGCGACGCGCTTGACGGTCGGCGCGGCGGCCTGCGCCACCAGCACGCCCGCCCGCGTCGAGCCGGTGATCGAGACCATGTCGACTTGCGGATGGGAGGCCAGCGCCGCGCCGACGACGGGGCCGGAGCCGTGGACGAGGTTGAAGACGCCCACCGGCACGCCCGCCTCCTCCATGATCTCGGCGAAGAGCAGCGCGCTCAAGGGCGACAACTCGCTCGGCTTCAGCACCACCGTGCAGCCGGCGGCGAGCGCCGGGCCGACCTTGGCGGTGATCTGGTAGAGCGGCCAGTTCCAGGGTGTGATGAGGGCGCAGACGCCGATCGGCTCCTTCAGGATCGCCGTCGTGCCGCGCGGGCGAACGAAGGGGAAGGTCGCGAGATTGTCGCGCGCGACGCGGATATGCTCGGCGGCGAGCGGCACCTGTGCCTGACGGGCATAGGTGATGGCCGCGCCCATCTCGGCGCTGAGCGCCTGCGCGATCAGCTCGGCCCGCTCCAGGATCAGCGCATGGATGCGGGAAAGCAGCGCCGCCCGCTCGGCCGGCGCGGTGCGCGACCAGGCGGGGAAGGCTCTACGGGCGGCGAGAACCGCGCGCTCCACGTCGGCCTCATTGCCGAGCGGGATTTCGGCGATGACGGATTCGGTCGCGGGATCGATGACGCCGGCGCGTTCCCGACCCTGCGGCTGCACCCAGGCGCCGTCGATATGGAAGCGGTCGAGATGGCCGCTCCCGGCAAGATGGCGGACTGGATCGGTCATTGGAGGCGGTCCTTGATGCGGTAATAGGCGCCGACGGCGGGCAGGAACCAGGGCTTGCCGAAATGGCCGGGAATGGCGGGCCAGACGAAGTCCTTCCAAGGGTTGGCGTCGGCGTTCCCGTCCATGACGTCGGCCATGATCGTGCCCATCAGCGTCGACATCTGCGTGCCGTGGCCGCTATAGCCCATGGAATAGTAGATGCCGTTGCGCTCGCCCGCGCGCGGCAGGCGGTCGCGCGTCATGTCCACCATGCCACCCCAGCAATAGTCGATGCGGGCCTCGCGCAATTCGGGAAAGACGTTGTTGAGCGCCGTGCGCAGGATCGCGCCGCTCTTCTCGTCCGAGGCCGGGTTCGACACGGCGAAGCGCGCCCGTCCGCCGAAGAGAAGGCGGTTGTCCGGCGTGGTGCGGAAGTAGTTGACGAGATGCTTGGTGTCGACGCAGTTGCGCCGGCGCGGCGTCAGCTTGTCCAAGAGATCCTGCGGCAGCGGCTCGGTGGCGATCAGAAAGGCGCCGACCGGCACGATGCGGCGGCGCACCCAGAAGAGCGGCCGCCCGGCCTGCGAGATGCCGCTGGCAAGCAGCACCTGCCGCGCCACGACCTTGCCCTTCGGCGTCTCGACGACGTGCCTGCCGCCCGGCGCCGGCTTCAGGCCGGTCATCGGCGCGCGCTCATGGATCGCGACGCCCCGGCGTGCGGCGGCCTCCGCCAGCCCCCGCACGAAGCGGCCGACATGGAGGGCGGCGCTCTTCTTGTAGACGAGGCCGCCATGATAGCGCTCCGTCCCGACCTCGGAAGCGAGATCGGCCTTCGACACCATCGCCGTCTCGGGATCGACATTGGCGGCGAGAAGTTCCTGCGCCCGCGCCAGCTTGTCGTAATGCTCGGGCTTGGCGGCGAGCTTCAGCTTGCCGACGCGCTTGAAGCTGCAATCGATGCCCTCCTCGGTCACCAAGCGCTCGACCGTATCGACCCCGGCGTCGAAGGCACGGTAGAGCTTGTTCGCCGCCTCTCGCCCGAGCCGCTCCGACATCACCCCGTAGTCCTGGGCGAAGCCGTTGTTGCACATGCCGCCGTTGCGGCCCGAGGCGGCATGGCCGACCGTCTCCGCCTCCAGGAGGATGACGCGCGCCCTTGTGGGCGAGGGTCAGCGCAGCGGAGGAGCCGGTGAGGCCCCCGCCGATCACCGCGACGTCATAGCTGCCCTCGACCGGCCCCGTGGCGCCGCCCGAAAAAGGCTCCGACGTATCCAGCCAGTAGGATGTGAACTTCATGGGAGCATCCGCGCGTTTCGGGATGGAAGGGGCATCGCTTCGCCGGAACCGGCTTACCAGCCGCGAATGCGCGGCCACTCGGCCGTCACCGCGCCGCCGGGGCCGGAGACGACGTGGTAGCGCTCATGCTGCGAGCCGGTGGCACAGGCGTGGTTCGGCAGGATGCGGACCTTGGCGCCGACCGGCAGATCGGGCAGCGGTGCCGAGGAGCCGGCGCGGATGGCGAGCGTACCGTGCTCCTGGCTGGCATAGGCGACGATGAGGTCGGGATAGAGCCGCCCATCGAGGTCGCAGACGAGGCCGTAGCCCTGGTCGACGCGCTGGGCCGACGTGCCGCGATCCCGTGACAGGGCCATCCAGCCGGCGTCGATCATGATCCAGCCCTTTTCGGGCTTGGCCCCGATGACGGTGGAGAGGACCGAGAGGGCCAGGTCGTCGGTCGAGCAGACGCCGACCCCGTGCATCACGAGGTCGAAGAACATGTAGACGCCGGCCCGCATCTCGGTGACGCCATCCAGCGCCGTGGCGAAATGGGCGGTCGGCGTCGAGCCGACGCTGACGGTCGGGCATTCATGGCCGGCGGCGCGCAGACGGGTCGCGGCGTCCACGGCGACCGCCCGCTCGTTCTCGGCCGCCGCTTCGAGGGCATCCGGCGTGTGGAGGGCGTAGGATTCGCCGGCATGGGTCAGGACGCCCGCGAGCGAAACGCCGTTGTCCTTCAGCGCCGCCGCGACCGCGAGGAGCTTCGGATCAGGGGGCAGGAGCCCGCCGCGATGGCCGTCGCAGTCGATCTCGATGAAGGCCGAGGGCGTCACGCCCGCCGCACGGCCGGCCTCCCCCAGGATCGCGGCCTGTTCCACCGTGTCGAGCAGGACCTTGATGTCCACGCCGGCCTTGCGCAGCTCCATCGCATGCGCGGCCGTGTGCGGGGCGATGCCGACCGCGTAGGTCATGTCGCGAAAGCCGTGACCGGCGAAATAGCGGGCTTCCGCCAGCGTCGAGACGGTGATCGGGCCCGGCCCCTCGGGAAAGGCGCGCCGGGCGACATCGATGGATTTCGCCGTCTTCATATGCGGGCGCAGCGTGACGCCGAGCCCTTTCATCCGCGTCGAAAGCCGGCCCAGATTGCGGTCCAGCCGGACTGTGTCGAGGACGAGCGCGGGCGTGGCGAGTGTGGCGAGGGTCTTAGCGGCGGCCTGGGTCACGGGCGCATCTCTCAAAGGAAGGATTGGTTGGCGAGGGCGAAGAGGCGCGCGGGTCCGGCAGGCTCGTTTTCGCCAAGGACCATGGTCAGCGCGTCGCTCACCTCCGGCAGGCCGATCTCGTCGAGCCAGAGGCTGAGCCCCGTATCAGCCGGGGGGTCGATCCGCACGAAGCGGCCTTCGAGGCGCGAGAGCGCCGCCTCGATCAGGGCGCGCGCCTCGGCCGGGTCCTGCGCGACGACCGGGCCGACGACATGCCCGCGACCGAAGAGGCGGGAGATCGCGTAGCCGGTCGGCCGGCCGTCGGTGAAGGAGACGAAGGTTTCGCCGGCATCGACGAGGCGCCGCAACATCGCCGTCCGTTCACGGCCCGTGGCCGCCCGGTCGAGCGCCGCGACGGTTTCGAAATCCTCCGGTCGCATCGCCCGTACAAGGTCTTCCGGCGGTGCTTGGTGGCGGCCCGGCAGGACGCCCTGGCGCTGCTCGATCTTGCCGATCGGCCGGAACCCGCGCCGCTCGTAGAGACCCCGGCCCTCGGGCGTGGCGTTGAGGAGGATCGAACGTCCCTTGGCCGCCTCCAGCAGCTTGTCGAAGAGAAGAGCGCCGAAGCCGCGCCCCTGTTCGGCACCCGTCACGATGATCATGCCGACCGAGGCGTGGGTCTCGCCATAGGGGAACCAGACGGCCGAGCCGATCACCGCCCCGTCGCGCTCCAGGATGTAGCCCTGCCCGACCGTCAGGGCGAAGGCCCAGTCCTCCAGGCGGAAGGGCCAGCGCAGGTCGAGCGAGAGCTTGTGCGCGCCCGCGAGATGCTTCTCGGTGAAGGGCACGAGCGAGACCTCGCCGGCCTCGGGCCGCGCGTGCGTGCGGGTTGCAGCTTCCATGATGAATCGGATCTTTCGAGCGGGTTGCGTGGTGGCGGCCTCGGCCGCGAAGGCGGAAGAGGGCGCGGGGTCAGCCGGCGGCTTGGCTCGCCAGCCCGTAGACGCCGGGGCGGCCGGGCGTCACCGCCGGCAGACCGCAGCCCCGCGCCATGGTGCGCACCGTGTCGTAGAGCGGAATGCCGGAGGCCTCGAGAAAGGCACGCAGTTCGCCCTCCGGCTGGCGCGTGTCGAGGCGCACGAAGCGGCCTTCCATGCCTTCCAAGAGCGCGGCGACCAGCGTCACGGCGTCCGCCTCGCTCTCGGCGATGACCGGGCCGATCACTTGGTCCCGGCCGAAGGCGCGGCGCATGGCGAAGCCGCGGAGGCGCCCGCCCCGCCGGATGCCGCGCATGTCGATGTCCGAAGCCTCCGCCAGGAGAGCGAGGAGGCGCGGGCGCGGGGCGCCGAAAGCCTCGGCATCCAGCGCCATGGCGTCCGACAGGTCGGCGGGGTCCATCCGCTCGACCTCGCCCCTTGGCAGGGCGGGCCGTTCGGCGGCGACCGTCCCCTGGCACTGATAGACGACGGCCTGCGGCACGAAGCCGAGGCCGAGATAGAGCTGGACGGCGGCGCGGGTGGAATTCAGGACGAGCCGGCGCGCGCCGCATTCGTCGAGGATGCGGTCCATCATCCAGCGTCCGCCGCCATGGGTCTGGACGCGCAGCGAGGTGATGACCATGCCGATCGACGCGAGGCCGTCGCCGTGCGGGAACCACATGCCCGTGCTGAAGACACGGTCGATCTCGTCCAGCGCCGCATAGCCCTGGCCGAGGGCGCGCAGCATGTCCCAATCGCTCGCCCGGTGCGGCCAGCCGACCCCGATCGACAGGGCATGCAGCTTCTGCACCTCGACGGACGCGATATCCTGCGTCGCAAGCTCGAAGGACTTCAGCCGGATGGTCTGGGGCCTCGTCACCGTTGCGTCTCCTGCGATCGATCCCGGCCCCGGCGCGCCCTGCGCCGGCCCCGGAAACGCTGGAAGCGGCGCCGGCCCTTGGGCCCACCGCTGCCCATAGCCTGCGCGGAGAGGCGCCGAAGTTTCCACGGAAGATCGGCCCGATTTCGAAATCTTCGACCGAAACCGGCCGACATGCGGCAGGAACGCCGCGCCACTTTGGCTAGGCTCACGGCACTTTCCACGCGAGCGGCACATCATGGTCGAGGACATTCTGGCACGGCTCGTCGGCTTCCCCTCCGCGGTCGGCCGGCCCAATGCCGAGATCGTGGGCTGGATCGCCGACTATTGCCGCTCGCAGGGCGCGACGGTCGAGATCCTGCCCGGCCCCGAGGGCGACCGCGCCAATCTCTTCGCGACGATCGGCCCCGCCGACGTGCCGGGATATGTCCTCTCCGGTCATACCGACGTCGTCCCGGCCGCCGAGGCGGGCTGGACCTCCGATCCCTTCCTGCTGCGGGCCGAGGGCGAGCGGCTCTACGGGCGCGGCACCACCGACATGAAGGGCTTCCTCGCCTGCGCCCTCGCGGCCCTGCCGCAGCTTGCCGGCGCAAAGCTCGAACGCCCCCTGCATCTCGCCTTCTCCTATGACGAGGAAGCGGGCTGTCGCGGCGTGCCGCACATGATCGAGAGGCTCCCCGCGCTCTGCGCCAAGCCGCTCGGCGTGATCGTCGGCGAGCCGAGCGGGCTGCGCCCGATCCTCGCCCACAAGGGCAAGGCCGCCGCGCGGCTGGAGGTGATCGGCCGTTCGGGCCATTCCTCGCGGCCGGACCAGGGCCTCAGCGCCATCCATGCGATGGTGGGCGTCCTTGGGCAGGCCGTGGCGCAGGGGCGCTCGCTGGAGGCCGGGCCCTTCGACGCCCGCTTCGAGCCGCCTTTTTCGACGCTCCAGATCGGCATCGTCTCGGGCGGGCAGGCCCTCAACGTCATCCCCGAGCGCTGCACCGCCGATATCGAGGTGCGGGCCATCGCCGGCGCGAGCCCGCGCGCGCTCTTGGAGCCGGTCCGGGAGCGGCTGGCGGCGCTGGAGGCCGAGGGCTTCCGCACCGGCTGGCAGGAGCTTTCGGCCTATCCGGCCCTCGCGCTCGCGGGCGACAGCGCGCTCGCCGCGCTGCTCAGCGAACTCACCGGCCAGACGCCGCTGGAGGCGGTCAGCTACGGCACCGAGGCCGGCCTGTTTCAGGAGGCCGGATTCGAGGCGATCATCTGCGGCCCCGGCGACATCGCGCGGGCGCACCGGCCCGATGAATTCATCACGCATGCCGAACTCGCCGAGTGTCTGGCGATGATCCACGCCCTCGGCCGGCGCCTCGGCGCCTGAACAGCTCCCTATCGTCCCAAAGCAGGAACCACCGACATGACCCGTCTCGTGCGCATCGACACCGATCCGACCTTCGCGCCGAAGCCCGGCGCGCCGTTGCCCGAGCGGCTGATCTCGGGCTCGCCGACCTTCAAGACCTGGGCGCAGGACGATACGCGCGGCGGGATGATCAAGACCGGCGTCTGGGAAGCGACGCCCGGCGAGACCCATTCGATCAAGGGCACGACCTTCGAGTTCTGCCACATCCTCTCCGGCCTCTGCGAGATCGAGGAGACGGGCGGCGAGACCAAGACCTTCCGCGCCGGCGACAGCTTCGTCATGAAGCCGGGCTTCGTCGGCATCTGGCGCACGATCGAGACGGTGCGCAAAATCTACGTCTGCGTCTACGAGTGAGGGCGGGCCGCCGATCCCGTTCGCGAGGACTGCCATGAAGACCCATAGAATAGCGTTGATCCCCGGCGACGGCATCGGCTCGGCCGTGATCGACGCGGCCTGGAGCGTCTTGGAGCGCGCCTCCTCCCGGCGCGACTTCGCGCTGGCGGCCAAGCGTTTTCCCTGGTCCTGCGCCTTTTATCGCGAAACCGGCGCGATGATGCCGGCGGACGGCATCGAGACGCTGCGCGGCTTCGACGCGATCTTCCTCGGCGCGGTCGGCTGGCCGGCCCAGGTGCCGGATTCCGTCTCGCTGCACGGGCTGCTGCTGCCGATCCGCAAGGCCTTCACGCAATATGCCAACATCCGGCCGCACCGCCTTTTGCCGGGCGTCGAGGGGCCTCTCCGGGCGGAGGGCTTCGACATCCTCTGCATCCGCGAGAACACCGAAGGCGAATATTCCGGGGCGGGCGGACGCATCCATGTCGGAACGCCCGACGAGGTGGCGGTCGAGACCGCGATCTTCACCCGCACCGGCGTCGAGCGCATCCTGCGCTTCGGCTTCGAACAGGCGCGCGCGAGGGCCGGCAAGCTCGCCTCGGTGACGAAGTCCAACGCTCAGAAACACACGATGGTGTTCTGGGACGAGATGACGAAGCTCGTCGCGGCCGACTATCCCGATGTCGAGGTGACGACCTACCATATCGACGCGATGGCGGCGCGCATGGTCATGGCGCCGGAGACGCTCGACGTCGTCGTCGCCTCGAATCTCTTCGGCGACATTCTCACCGACCTCGGCGCCGCGATCCAGGGCGGGCTCGGCTTCGCGGCCTCCGCCAATATCAATCCGGACCGTAGCGCGCCTTCGATGTTCGAGCCGGTCCACGGCTCGGCGCCCGACATCGCGCATCTCGGGATCGCCAATCCGATCGCCACGATCTGGTCGGGCGCGATGATGCTGGAGCATCTCGGCGAGCGCGAGGCTGCCGCCGACGTGATGCGCGCGGTCGAGGCGTCGACGGCCAACGGCGTCGGAACGCGGCCCGGTCGCGACCGGACCGACGCGATCACCAAGGCCGTTCTCGACGCGCTCGGTTGATCCGGCGCTCACGTCGGCCAAGAAAAAAGGCGGCCCGTTCGGGCCGCCTTTTTCGTCTTCCGGCCTTGCCGCTCAGAGACCGAAAACGCCCGGCAGCTCTGAGATGTCCCTGATCTCGGTATAGCCGTAATAGGGGTTCGCCGGCTCGTGGCCTCGGTTCACCCAGACCTTCTGCTTGATGCCGAGATCGTGCGCCGTCATCAGGTCGTAGCGGAACGACGAGGAGACGTGGCAGATATCCTCCGGGCCGCAGTTCAACTGATCAAGCATATATTCGAAGCCCTTCATGCGGGGCTTGTAGGACCGCGCCTGCTCGGCGGTGAAGACGGCGTGGAAGGGCGCGCCGAGCTTCTCGACATTGTGCGGGATCTGGGCGTCCATGGCGTTGGACAGGATCACCAGCGGAATCTCCTTGGCGACCTTGGCGAGCCCCGCCGGCACGTCGGGATGCGGCCCCCAGCTCTGCACGCGCTCGGAGATGGCGTGCGCGTCCTCCGGCCGGAACGCCACACCGTTGCGCTTGCAGGTGCGCTCAAGGGCATTGTGGACCACCTCGGCATAGGGCTTCCAGTCGCCGAGCACCTCGTCGAGGCGATAGGCCGAGAAGTTCCGGATGAACTCCCGCATGCGCTCTTCGCTAAGCTCCGCGCCGTAGATGTCGCGGGCGGCCTCCGCCATCTGGAAGTTGATCAGCGTGCCGTAGCAGTCGAAAGTGATGTATTTGGGCTGGAGCCGGCTCATGGGGCGCGATCCTCGGGACATCTCTGTGACACCGCGTGTCGACGGAGAGCATCATAGGGAGGAGACGGCGCCTGGATCGACCGTATTTCCCCTGGCGGCAAGCAGATTGTTGCGTATCGTGCCGGGTGCGCGGCACGCCGTTGGCCGCGAGGCGCCCAAACCCCGAAGCTCAAGCGGACGGGCGTGCGGGTCTCGCGGTCGGGCCGCGGCGCGCGCGTCGCCGACGCCACGGGCCACCAGATGGTGGACGGCTTCGCCCGCCTCTGGTGCGTCAATGCCGGCTATGGGCAGGACTCGATCGTCGAGGCCGCCACCCGGCCGATGCACGACCTGCCCTGTGCCACCGGCTCTTTCGGCCTCGGCTCGGAGGCGGCGATCCGCCTCGCCGCCGAACCGGCCGAGCGCATGCCGGGCGATCTCGACCATGTCCGATCTCGGCCATGTCTCTGTCACGCGCGGCGGCTCGGACGCGGTGGACACGACGATCCGCTTCATCCGCTCCGACAACCACGCGCGCCGGCGGCCGAGCCGTCTCGCCGCGTCTTCGACCGGGCCTGGAACACCGGCCTCGTCATCCCTGCCTTCGGCAAGGGCGTGCTCGGCGAGGCCCCACCGCTCTGCTGCACCGACGAGGACATCGGCCGCATCGTCGAGGCACCGCGTCGGACGCCGGACCAGACGCGATCCGACCCGGTCCTGCGAGGGGCGATGACGGAGTGCCGAGGGCTTAGGCACCGCCGCGATCTGCCCAGATTTTGTTCATGCGGCATATTCGAAATTTTGTGCCGCCGCCGCACCCCGATTCAACGCCATCGGCAGTCGCGAAAGGCCAAACTCGGTTCATCGAATTCAGGCGGACCGGCCGGCAGACAGGCAGGAAGCGCCACCCCGCAGGGCGATCGAGGTGGCGAGGGACCGCCGTCCTCGGCGTCTCGCCCCGCGAAGACGCAATGGCACGCGCCTTCCGGCGCGGCACCGATGCAGGCGGGCGGCCGGTGCCGGCCCTCTGCCACCCCAATCGGACGACACGACATCACCGACAGGAGAATCCCCATGCGAGACCGGATTGCCAACTGGACTGCCTCCGACGACGCCATGATCGAGAAGGCCATCCGGCGAGGCGCCGACCGGCGCGAACTCCTGAACATGATGCTGCTCGGCGGCGTCGCGCTCAGCGCCGGCGGCCTCATTCTCGGCCGGGCGGGCGCCGCGCTCGCCGCCACCCCGACCAAGGGCGGCCACCTCAAGATCGCCGGCTTCCACTCCTCCACCGCCGACACGCTCGACCCCGCCAAGGCGTCGAACTCCACCGACTATTCGCGCATCTGCGCCCTTTACAACCGCCTCACCTTCATCGACGGCGCCGGCCGGACGACGATGGAACTGGCCGAAAGCATCGAGAGCAAGGACGCCAAGGTCTGGACCGTCAAGCTGCGCAAGGGCGTGAGCTTCCACGACGGCAAGAGCCTGACGGCCAACGACGTCGTCTTCACGCTCAAGCGCCATCTCGACCCGGCTGTCGGCTCCAAGGTCAACGTGCTCGCCAAGCAGATGGCGGACGTGAAGGCGGTGGATGACCTCACCGCCGAGATCACGCTCGTCGCGCCGAATGCCGACCTGCCGACGATCCTGGCGCTGCACCATTTCATGATCGTTGCCGACGGCACGACCAACTTCTCCAAGGGCAACGGCACCGGCGCCTTCATTCTCAACGAGTTCCAGCCGGGCGTGAAGTCCATCATGTCGCGCAACGACAACTACTGGAAGGGCACCGGCCCCTTCGTGGACTCCTTGGAGTTCTTCGCCATTTCGGACGAGTCGGCCCGCCTCAACGCCGTCCTGTCGGGCGACATCCATGTCGGCGCGAACCTCAACCCGCGCTCGCTGCGCACCATCGAGAACAACCCGGCGATCGCCGCCTTCGTCAGCAAGCTCGGCAGCTACACCAACCTCAACCTCCGGCTCGATATGGCGCCGGGCGACAAGGCGGGGGTCGTCGAGGGCTTCAAGTATCTCGTCAACCGCGAGGCCATCCAGAAGTCCGTCCTGCGCGGCCTCGCCGACATCGCCAACGACCAGCCGATCCCCTCCACCAGCCCCTATTTCAACGCCGAGCTGAAACAGCGCGAGTTCGATCCCGAGCGGGCGAAGTCGCTGTTCGAGAAGGCGGGCATCCTCGGCCAGGAAATCCGCGTCGTAGCCTCGGAAGCGGCCAGCAGCTCGCTCGACTACGCGGCCGTCATCCAACAGGCGGCCGGCAAGATCGGCCTCAAGCTCACGATCGACCGCGTGCCCTCCGACGGCTACTGGTCGACCCACTGGCTGAAGGATGCGGTCGGCTTCGGCGACATCAACGCGCGCCCGACGCCGGACATCATGTTCTCGCTCTTCTACAAGTCCGACGCCGGCTGGAACGAGAGCCGCTTCAAGTCGCCGAAATTCGACGCGATGCTGCTCGAGGCCCGCGGCTTGCTCGATCAGGCCAAACGCAAGGCGATCTACGGCGACATGCAGGCGATGGTCGCCAGCGAGGCGGGCACGATCATCCCGGTGTTCAACTCCAATCTCGACGGCGTCTCGCCGAAGCTCAAGGGCCTCGTCGCCAATCCGCTCGGCGGCATGATGGGCTACACGCTCGCCGAATACGCCTGGCTCGAAGCCTGAGACAGGGCTCGCGGGGCCTCGGGCGGATGCATGCCGCCCGCCCGAGAACCCTTTCCTCCACGCCGGAGCGCAGGTGTCGTCATGAACGGTCTCATCCTTCGCATGCTCGCGGGACGCGTGGCGGTCGCACTGATCACCCTCCTGATCGCCGCGATCGTCATCTTCTTCGCGACGGCCCTCCTGCCGGGCGACGTCGCCGAAATCCTGCTCGGCCAGGCGGCGACCCCGGAGGCGGTGGCGGGCCTCCGCACAGCCATGCATCTCGACCAGCCGGCCGCCCTGCGCTTCCTCCTCTGGCTTGGGCATCTCGCGATCGGCGATCTCGGCACGTCCTACGTCAATGGCACGCCGATCTCCGAGCTGATCGGCGGACGGCTCATGAACTCCCTGAAGCTCGCCGGCATCGCGGCCGCCGTCTCGGTGCCGGTCGCCCTCTCGCTCGGCATCGGGGCGGCGATCCTGCGCGGCACCGTTTACGACCGCTTGATCTCGACCGCCACCATTGCGGTGATCTCCGTTCCCGAATTCATGGTGGCGACGACGGCCGTGATCGTCTTCGCCGTCTATCTCGGCTGGCTGCCCGCCCTGTCGATGACCAGGGACGTGAGCACGCTGTCCGGTCTTCTCAAGGCCTTCGCCATGCCGGTTATCACGCTGAGCTTCGTCATCTCGGCGCAGATGATCCGCATGACACGCGCCGCCGTGATCGAGACGCTGAACGCGCCCTATGTCGAGATGGCGCTGCTGAAAGGCGCCTCGCGCTGGCGGATGGTGCTGCACCACGCCTTGCCCAACGCCCTGGGGCCGATCGTCAACGCGGTCGCCCTGTCGCTGTCCTACCTCCTCGGCGGCGTCCTCGTCGTCGAGACGATCTTCAACTATCCCGGCATCGCCAAGCTGATGCTGGACGCCGTGTCGACACGCGACCTGCCGCTGATCCAGAGCTGCGCCATGATCTTCTGCGCCGGCTACCTTGTCCTGATCACGCTCGCCGACCTCATCGCCATCCTGTCCAATCCGAGGCTGCGCCAATCATGAGCCTGTCCCTCACGCAGACCCGGAAGGCACGCGGCATGAGACTCGGCTATCGCATCAACCTCATGGGCGCCCTCACCTTCCTGGTGATCCTCGCCTGGGCGCTCGTCGCCATCTTCGCGCCGCTGATCGCGCCCCATCCGGTCGGCGAGATCGTCGACTTCGACTATTTCGGCCCGGTCTCCGCGCAATATCCGCTCGGCACCGACTATCTCGGCCGCGACGTCCTCTCGCGTATCATCTTCGGCGCGCGCTACACGGTCGGCATCTCGCTGGCGGCCGTATCGATCGCCTGCTTCTGCGGCGTCACGCTCGGCATGACGGCGGCGGTCCTCGGCGGCGTCTTCGACAGCGCGCTCAGCCGCTTCCTCGACGCGCTGACCTCCATTCCCAGCAAGATCATGGCGCTCGTTCTGGTGGCGGCGGTCGGCAATTCCATCCCGATCCTCGTCGTGACGCTGGCCGTCATCTACATCCCCGGCAGCTACCGCTTCGCCCGTTCCATGGCCGTCAACGTCAACGCCATGGACTATACCACCGTGGCGCGGGCGCGCGGCGAGCGGCTCGGCTATCTCATCCGCTCCGAGATCCTGCCCGGCATCATCGGGCCGGTGCTCGCCGATTTCGGCCTGCGCTTCGTCTTCATCGTGCTCCTCCTGTCGAGCCTGTCCTTTCTCGGGCTCGGCGTGCAGCCGCCGGACGCCGATTGGGGCGCGCTGGTGAAGGAGAATATCGGTGGCCTGTCGTTCGCCGCGCCCGCCGTGATCTTTCCTTCGCTGGCGATCGCGGGCCTGACGATCAGCGTCAATCTCCTGATCGATAATCTGCCCAAGAAGATCCGCGACCGGAGCGACGAAGCATGACCCCGCTGGTGGAAGTTCGGGACCTGACCATCGAGGCGTGCACCGATTCCGGCCGCCGGGTCGAGATCATCCGGGGCGTCTCCTTCGACATCGCGCCAGGCGAGATCGTCGCGCTGATCGGCGAGAGCGGCTCGGGCAAGACGACGATCGCCCTCAACCTCATGGGCTATACGCGGCCGGGCTGCCGCGTGACGGGCGGCAGCGTCCAGGTCGCCGGCCACGACATGATCGCCCTGCCCGAGCGCCGCCGGGCCGCCATCCGCGGCTCGGAGGTCTCCTACGTGCCGCAGAGCGCGGCGGCTGCCTTCAACCCCGCGCACCGCATCATGGACCAAGTGGTCGAGGTCGCCCGCATCCACCGCACGATGCCGGTCGCGCAAGCGCGCGAAAAGGCGCTTGCCCTCTTCCGGGCGCTTGCCCTGCCAAACCCCGAGACGATCGGCGAGCGCTATCCGCATCAGGTCTCCGGCGGCCAGCTCCAGCGCCTTTCCGCCACCATGGCGCTGATCGGCGATCCGAAGCTCGTGATCTTCGACGAGCCGACCACCGCGCTCGACGTGACCACGCAGGTCGAGGTGCTCCGGGCCTTCAAAGCGGTGATGCGCGAGCGGAAGGTGTCGGGCGTCTATGTCAGCCACGACCTCGCAGTCGTCGCGCAGATCGCCGACCGGATCATCGTGCTCCGCAACGGCGTGGTGCAGGAAGACGCGCCGACGCCGGACATCCTCGAGCGTCCGCAGCACCCCTATACGCGCCAGCTCCTGGCGGCCTTCCGCCCGAGCACCGCCCCGCGCGTGGCGGCCGAGGCCGAGCCTACCTCGCCGGAGCCGCTCCTCGTCGTGCGCGACATCGTCGCCGGCTATGGCGGACTCGACAAGACCGGTGTGCCGCGCCTCCGTGTTCTCGACAAGGTCTCGATCGACCTCGCGCCGGGGCGCAATCTCGGCATCGTCGGCGAATCCGGCTGTGGGAAATCGACGCTGGCCCGCGTCATCGCCGGCATCATGCCCGCCGCGCGCGGCGAAATCCGCTTCGAGGGCCGCGCCCTCGCGCCCGATCTGCGCGGCCGCAGCCGCGAGGAACTGCGCGCCATCCAGATCGTCTTCCAATGCGCCGACACCGCGCTGAACCCCGCGAAATCGATCGAGGAAATCCTCGGCCGGCCGCTCACCTTTTATCACGGCATGGGCGGTCGCGAGCGCGACGCCCGGATCAGCGAGCTTCTGGAGATCGTGCGCCTGCCCCGCGCCCTGCGCCATCGCCGGCCGGGCGAGCTGTCCGGCGGGCAGAAGCAGCGCGTCAACCTGGCGCGCGCGCTCGCGGCCAATGCCAAGCTGATCCTCTGCGACGAGATCACCTCGGCGCTCGACACGGTGGTCGCGGCGGCGATCATCGATCTCCTGAAGGAGTTGCAGCGCGAACTGTCGCTCTCCTACCTCTTCATCAGCCACGATCTCGAAACAGTCCGGGCCATCTGCGACGAGGTGGTGGTGATGTACAAGGGCGAGAAGATCGAGCAGCTCCGCCCCGAGATCCACGGCGGCGAGCCCCGCCACGCCTATACTAAGCTCCTCTTCTCCTCCGTGCCGCAGCTTCGCACCGGCTGGCTCGACGGGCTGGAGCAGGACCCTGAACTCCTCAAGGCCTTCGCGCAGCGATAGGCCCGAGCCGCATTATTGCGGCTGAACGAAGTTCTCGAACATCGTGTCGAGCGGCAGATGGGTCCGCACGATCGGCGACTTCAGGACGACGTAGCTGAAATATTTGTCGATCCCGACATCGAGATCGACCAACCGCTCCATGATCGCCTCATATTCGACGATGCCGGCCGTCACGAATTTCAGGAGATAGTCGTAGCCGCCCGAGACGAGGTGACATTCGAGGAGACCGTCGATCTTATCGACCGTCGCGAGGAAGCGGGCAAAATCGATCTGCCGATGGTTCTTCAGCGTGACTTCGGTGAAGACGGTCAGCGTTTGGCCGAGCTTCGAGACATCGATCTGCGCGCAGTAATTGGTGATGTAGCCTTCACTCTGGAGCTTCTTGACCCGCATCAGGCAGGGGCTGGGCGACAGGTTGACGAGATCGGCCAGTTCGACATTGGTGATGCGGCCGTTCTTCTGCAGTTCCAAGAGGATCTTCAGGTCGATACGGTCGAGCTTCATGGGCGTCTGCGCCGTCGTTCCTTGGCCGAAGGGAGTATCGTCCCTTTCGCCCCGATCCACAATCGAACGACCCAGCCCTCGCCCGGCAGGATCGTCCGCCGAAACCATCCATGGAAGCTGGATATGCTGCGCAGAGCCCGCCGCCCGCCAGCGCGGCGACCGGCCATCGAGCGGAACCGCGCCGTCTTCGAGGGTGCGAACCCGGCACCGGACCGTTCCGTCACACCACATCCCGGGACCATACGCCTAACCCGGCGACGGATGCCGAAACACGGCGGCACTCTTATTCTTGTAAATCAGGGCCTGATAGCGTCGCGTGGCGCATTCCCGGATACGCTCGGATGGACGAAAATCATTCCCACTCGATCGTGCCCGGGGGCTTCGAGGTGATGTCGTAGGTCACCCGGTTGATGCCCTTGACCTCGTTGATGATCCGGGTCGCGATGCGGCCCAGGAAGGCCATGTCGAAGGGGTAGAAATCCGCCGTCATGCCATCGACCGAGGTCACGGCGCGCAGGGCGCAGACGTGGTCGTAGGTGCGCCCGTCACCCATCACGCCCACCGTCTTCACCGGCAGGATCACCGCGAAGGCCTGCCAGATCGTGTCGTAGAGGCCCGCCTTGCGGATCTCCTCCAGGTAGATCGCGTCGGCCTTGCGCAGGGCGTCGAGCTTCTCGGGCGTGATCTCGCCCGGGCAGCGGATGGCGAGGCCCGGCCCCGGGAAGGGGTGGCGGCCCACGAAGGCCTCCGGCAGGCCGAGTTCGCGGCCGAGCACCCGCACCTCGTCCTTGAACAGCTCGCGCAGGGGCTCCACGAGCTTCATGTTCATGCGCTCGGGCAGGCCGCCGACATTGTGGTGGCTCTTGATCGTCACCGAGGGGCCGCCCGTGAAGGACACGCTCTCGATCACGTCCGGATAGAGCGTGCCCTGCGCCAGGAACGCCGCGCCGCCGATCGTCTTCGCCTCGGCCTCGAACACGTCGATGAACAGGCGCCCGATCGTCTTGCGCTTCACCTCCGGGTCGGTGACCCCGGCGAGTTCGCCCAGGAACAGGTCCTGCGCCTGCACGTGGACGAGGGGGATGTTGTAGTGGTCGCGGAACAGCCGCACCACCTCCTCGGCCTCGCCCATGCGCAGCAGGCCGTGATCCACGAACACGCAGGTGAGCTGCTCGCCGATCGCCTCGTGGATCAGCACCGCCGCCACCGCCGAATCGACGCCGCCCGAGAGGCCGCACAGCACCTTCTCGGAGCCGACCTGCTGGCGGATGCGCTCGATCGCCTCCTCGCGGAAGGCGCGCATCGACCAGTCGCCCGAGCAGCCCGCGATGTCGCGCACGAAGTTGCGCAGCAGGAGCGCCCCGTGGGGGGTGTGGGCCACCTCGGGGTGGAACTGCACCGCGTAGAAGTGGCGCGCCTCGTCGGCCACCGCCGCGAAGGGCGCGTTCGGCGAGATCGCGATGGTGGAGAAGCCGTCCGGCAGCTTCGTCACCCGGTCGCCGTGGCTCATCCAGACCGGATATTTCTCGCCGACGTGCCAGATGCCCTTGAACAGGGCCGAATCGGCGATGACCTCGATCTCGGCCCGGCCGAACTCGGCGTGGTGCCCGCCCTCGACCTCGCCGCCGAGCTGGGCCGCCATGGTCTGCTCGCCGTAGCAGATGCCGAGCACCGGCACGCCCGCCTCGAACACGCTCTGGGGTGCGCGGGGCGAGGTCTCGATCGTGACGGATTCGGGCCCGCCCGACAGGATCACCGCCCGCGGCTTCATCGCCTTGAAGGCGGCTTCCGCGGATTGATAGGGCACGATCTCGGAATAGACCCCCTCCTCCCGCACCCGGCGGGCGATGAGCTGGGTCACCTGGCTCCCGAAATCGATGATCAGGATCTTGTCGTGCTCGGCCGTCATGGCTCGTGAGTTAGACGAGCCGGGCCCCCAGCGCAACGCGGGGCGCGCGTCAAGCCACCGTCATCCGTCACGGATGGGTGATCGCAGAACGTGTTAACCGCACATTCACTACCGGAGAGCGAGAGGAGGCGCCCCGACAGCCTCAAGACAGGAATCTCCCATGAGAACCATCGTCCTCGGCCTCGCCACGGTGATCGGCGCCGCCACGCTCGCGGCCGCTCCGGCCTCCGCCCTTCCCGTCTCCGGCCTCTCCGCCGTCGCGCCCGATGCCGGGATCACGCAGGCGCAGTACGTCGAGCGCCGCGTCGTCCGCCGGGGCCCGCGCTGCACGGTGGTGGTCAAGAAGCGCCGGGGTCCCTTCGGCCGGGTCGTCGTGACCCGCGAGCGCCGCTGCTTCTGACCACGTCATCACGGGAATGGTCCTGCGGGACCATTCCTATCCCCTGACGAAACCCCGCCGCCGGGCCCAGGCGTAGAACAGGCCGGGCCACGCCGCCGCGGGGGTGCCCGGGACGCCGAGGGCGAAGCCGTGGCCGCCGCGCTCGAACAGGTGCATCTCCGCCGGCACGTCGGCGGCGCGCAGGGCGCCGTACATCAGCAGGCAATTGTCCACCACCGCGACCGGGTCGTCCGCCGCCTGGGCCAGGAAGGTCGGCGGCGATTGCGACCGCACGTGCAATTCCACCGAATAGGCGTTGGAGGCGAAGCGCGTCGGCCGCTCGCCCACCAGCACGCGCCGGCTCGACGTGCGGTCGAAGGGCGGGCGCAGCGTGATGACCGGGTAGATCAGCGCCGCGAGGTCGGGCCGGGCCGAGAGCGCGTCGTCCTCGTCCACCGGCTCGTAGAGCGGCGACCCGAAGCGCACGGTGGCCGAGCCCATCAGGTGCCCGCCCGCCGAGAAGCCGAGCACGGCGATGCGGCCGGGCTCGTAGCCGTAGCGCGGGGCCCGCGCCCGCACGAGGCGGATCGCCCGCTGCACGTCCTGGATCGGCGCGTCGGCCCCCGCCGCCCAGCCCTCGCCCGGCAGGCGATAGACGAACACGAAGGCGGTGACGCCCTGCCCGGCCAGCCAGCGGGCGGTGGGAAGGGCCTCGTGCCCGATATCGATGCGCCGGTAGCCGCCGCCCGCGGCGATGAGCATCGCGGTCCCGTTCGGACGGGCCGGCCGCACCACCATCAGGCAGGGCCGCGCCACGCTCTGGATCACGCCCTCGCGGCTCTCGTCGAAGGCCTGGCCATCGAGGTCGGGACCGCCGCCGCCCGGCGGCATGCCGGGCCAGAGGGAGATCGTCTCGAGATCGGCCCCGGGCCGGACCGGGGCGGTCTCGGGCGGCGCGGGGGTCGTTCCCGCAGCCGGAGGAGCCGGAGCGGCCTCCGGCGCGGTCTGCGCCGCCGCGGGGCGCGCGAACGGGAGGGCGGCCGCTCCCGTGAGCAACGTCCTGCGATGGAGCGGCATGTCCGGTCGGTCCGAGATCTCTCCTGCCCCTCAACCATCGGGACGGCGACTTGTCCAGTCACCGATCGGCGAATGATGCTGAGGTCATCGACGCCACGTAGAACCCGTCCGTTCCGGTCCGGCCGGGCGTCAGCTGCACGCCGTGATCCGTCCGGCGCACGACCGTCGCGAGGGCGGGATCGAGGGCGAGAGGCCGCACGGCGATCCCCGGCCGCCGGGCCAGCAGGCCGGCCACCGCCGCGTCGTTCTCCTCCGGCAGCAGCGAGCAGGTGACGTAGACGAGGCGCCCGCCGGGCTTCAGCAGCCGCGCGGCACGGTCGAGGACGCTGGTCTGGTCCGCCTGCCGCGTCGCGAGGCTGCCCGGCCGCAGGCGCCACTTGGCGTCGGGGTTGCGGCGCCACGTGCCGGAGCCCGTGCAGGGCGCGTCCACGAGGACGAGGTCGGCTTGGCCCGCGAGGTCCGCCAGCACGTCCGGTGCGGCGCGGCCGCCGCGGGGCGTGCGCACCTCGGCCACGGCCCCCGCCCGGCGCAGGCGCTCGTGGATCGGCGCGAGGCGGCGGGGATCGCCGTCCGTGGCGACGAGCCGGCCCCGGTTCTTCATCATGGCGGCGAGCGCCAGGGTCTTGCCGCCGCCGCCCGCGCAGAGGTCGATCACCGTCTCGCCGGGTGCTGCGCCCGACAGGAGGGCGGCGAGCTGCGAGCCCTCGTCCTGGATCTCGAACAGGCCCTCGAGGAATTCCGGCTCCACGTGCAGGGCCGGGCCGCGTCCGTCCTCGGGCACCGGCACCCGCAGACCGTGCGGCGCGTGCGGGGTGGGAGCCGGGTCGAGATGGGCGAGCGCCGCCTGCACCCGCGCGCGGTCGGCCTTCAGGGTGTTGGCGCGGATGTCGAGGGGGGCGCGGCGGGCCAGGGCCTTCAGCTCCGGCAGAAGGTCCTCGCCGAGGATCCGCACCAGCGAGGGCAGCACCCATTCGGGCACGTCGCCCGCCACGTGGAGCGGCGCGTCGGCCAGGGTCGCGGTGTCGAGCCGCGTCCGCTCGGCCTCGGTGAGGGGATCGGGCGCGAAGCGCTCGCCCGTGAACAGGCCCGCGATGGTCTGGCCGGCGAGCCCGCGCTGAAGGCGCAGGGAGCCGATCAGCACCGCGCGGGGCGTCTCGTCTCCCATGATCCAGGCGGCCGAGGCCCGACGGCGCAGGGCGTCGTAGACGAGGCTCGCGATGGCGGCCCGGTCGCCCGACCCCGCGAAGCGGTGGGCGAGACCCCAATCCTTGAGGGCGTCGGCGACGGGGCGGCGACGCGCGGCGATGTCGGCCAGGACCTCGATGGCGGCCGAGAGGCGGGCGGCGGGCGTCATCGCGAAACGGCCATGCTCGTGCCGGCGAATCGACCCGCCACGGCCAAGCTTTGGGCCCGTTGCGCGGGGACACCCGCGAGGTGCCGCGTGCACGTCCGGAGCCTTGAATCCATGTCGCCCTTCACCTCGCTCACCCTCGCTGGCCTCCTTGCTCTCACCCTCGCCGCCTGCGCCACGGCGCCGGCCGCCACGCCCGACCTCACGCCCCCGCCGCCCCGGCCCTACGACGCCAAGACCCAGCTCGAATACGGCGCCCCGCCGCCGCGCGCCCCGCGCTACTGATCCGCCCGCATCCTCCTCACGCCACCGGCGCGAGGAGGATGCGCACCGCGAAGACGACCCACATCGCCATCAGCACCAGGGCGCCCGCGAGGAAGATGCGGAAGCGCAGCATCAGCGGGTTGGTGGTGGCGTAGACGAAGGCGTGGGCGATCCGCGTCAGCACGAACGCCCAGGCCATGATCACGAAGACGAGGTCGGCCTTGCGCGTGAGGACCGCGAAGGCGGTCAGGGCGTAGAACAGGACCGGCAGCTCGAACTGGTTCGCGAAGGCGTTCGCCACCTGCTGGGCGGGTGCCGGCCAGTTGCGCTCGCCCATGGCGATCCTCTCGACCTTGACGGCCCCGGCCCGGGCCGCCGCGAAGCGCGCCCGCCCGGTCCAGATCAGGAGCCCGAAGGTCAGCAGGACCTGGACGAAGACGGGGGCGAGGACGGAGGGGAGGCTCATGGGATGGTCGGGTCCGCGGTACCGGGATCGCGCCGGTCCCGCAGGAGGATCACACGGGATCGCCAGGGCGTGGCAGCGAGCGAAGCGGCGAGCCGCCTCGGCCCCGCCCTGTTCGCGCGGCGAACCTCATCGATCGTGAGATTGTCGCGCCGACAATGTCGAACCAGAACCTCGCCGATTTCGCCGAGCCCACGCTCCGGACTCATCAGCACGTCCGATGACGGGAAAAGCGCGAGCGCCTGACGGGAATCCGGTTCTGCGACGAACCGCGTCACCGCGACACGCGCGTCAACGATGATCATACGGCGTCACGCATCCGGCGGATGATGTCGGTGCTCTCCTCGACCGGCCCCTTCGTCCGGGCGCGGATGCTGTCGGCCACCGCGACCCGGCCCTCCCCATCGTGGAGGAGGCCGAGCCGGATCAGGTCGCGGACGACCTCATCCACCGTCTTGTTCGTCACCCCGGCCTGAGGGGCGATCGGATCGGAGACGGCCTCGTCGAGGTCCCGGATCGTCAGGTCTGGCATCGGTCCCCCGCTCAGGTCCGGCTCGGGTAGTTCGGGCTCTCGCGGGTGATGGTCACGTCGTGGACGTGGCTCTCGCGCAGGCCCGCATTGGTGATGCGGATGAACTGCGCCCGCTCGCGGAAGGCCACCAGATCCTCGGCGCCGACATAGCCCATCGCCGCCCGCAGGCCGCCGACGAGCTGGTGCAGCACCGCCGCCACCGGGCCCTTGTAGGGCACCTGCCCCTCGATGCCCTCCGGCACCAGCTTGTGGGTGTCGCTGACCTCGGCCTGGAAGTAGCGGTCGGCCGAGCCGCGCGCCATGGCGCCCACCGAGCCCATGCCGCGGTAGCTCTTGTAGGAGCGGCCCTGGTAGAGGAACACCTCGCCCGGCGCCTCGTCGGTGCCGGCGAGGAGCGAACCCAGCATCGCCACCGAGGCGCCGGCCGCCAGCGCCTTGGCGAGGTCGCCCGAATACTTGATGCCGCCATCCGCGATCACCGGCACGTCGGCGTCGGAGGCCGCCTCCACCGCCTCCATGATCGCGGTGAGCTGGGGCACGCCGACGCCCGCGACGATGCGGGTGGTGCAGATCGAGCCCGGGCCGATGCCGATCTTGATCGCGTCGGCGCCCGCGTCGATGAGGGCCTGGGCGCCCTCGCGGGTCGCCACGTTGCCGGCGATCACCTGCACGGCGTTCGACAGCGTCTTCACCCGGCGCACGCTCTCCAGCACCTTGGCGGAATGGCCGTGGGCGGTGTCGACCACGATCACGTCGCAGCCCGCGTCGATCAGGCGCTCGGCCCGCTCGAAGCCGCCCTCGCCCGTCGTGGTGGCGGCGGCGACGCGCAGGCGGCCCTGCTCGTCCTTGACCGCGTGCGGGTAGGCGACCTGCTTCTCGATGTCCTTGACGGTGATGAGGCCGATGCAGCGGTAGTGGTCGTCCACCACGAGCAGCTTCTCGATCCGGAATTGGTGCAGCAGGCGCTTGGCCTCGTCCTGCGTCACGCCCTCGCGCACGGTGATCAGCCGGTCGCGGGTCATCAATTCGGCGATCGGCTGGCTCGGATCGGTGGCGAACCGCGTGTCGCGGTTCGTCAGGATGCCGACGAGCTTGCCCTTCGAGCCGTTCGGGCCGCGCTCCACCACCGGGATGCCCGAGATGCCGTTCTGGCGCATCAGCTGGTGGGCGTCCGCCAGGGTCTCGTCCGGATGGATGGTGATCGGGTTGAGCACCATGCCGGATTCGTACTTCTTGACCTGCCGCACCTGCTCGGCCTGCTCGTGCGGCTCGAGGTTGCGGTGGATCACGCCGAGGCCGCCGTTCTGCGCCATGGCGATGGCCATGCGGGCCTCGGTCACCGTGTCCATCGCCGAGGCGATGATCGGCAGGTTGAGCTTGATGGTGCGGGTGAGCCGGGTGTGGACCGCGACCTCGGCGGGCATCACCGAGGAGGCGGCGGGCCGCAGCAGAACGTCGTCGAAGGTCAGGCCCTCGATGATGCTGTCGGCAACGATGCGGGCCATGGACCAACTCCTGATGCGGGATGAGGCCGGGCGCCTCAGCGGCCCAGCCTTTCAACGAGTTGGCACCGGCCGATAGCATGCGTCCGTGACAGTCGCAAAGCATGTTCGCGCGAGCATGCATTTCCCGCATCCCGCTCCCGTGCGGGACGCAGGGGAACGGGCGCAGCGTCGGCGGGGCGCGTCCTACTTCTGGCCCTGGTTCGCCTTGTTCGCGTTGTGGTGGCCGATGGCGCAGCCGGCCGCCGCGCCGGCCTTGCCGTGGCCGGCCGCGGCCCCGGCCGCGCCGCCGACCGCCGCCCCCTTGAGGCAGCCCTTGGCCTCGGCCCCGCCCGCGGCGAGGAGCGGGGCGGCGACGAGCGCCGCGACGAGCAGGATCTTGGTTTGCAGGATCTTGATTTGCAGGATCTTGGATCGCATGACGGGTCTCCTCATCTCGAAGGCTCCCGGGCCGGAGCGGATGCCGGTTCGGCCTCGGCGAGCGCGGACTTGAGGGAGCCCGATCGGATCGGGCCGGGCTCCTGCGCGCCGCATCCAACGGCCTCGGGCCGCCCGGCGTTCCGCTTGACGCCCGGACAGGGCCGGAGGAAACGGTTCCATCCCGCTGCGAACCGGCCGGCCGATGACGACACCGCCCCCGTCCCTCCCGGCCCGGCGCGACGGCGCCGCCCCGCGCGTCGCGGAGGTGTTCTCCGCCTTCCTCGGCCTCGGCCTGACCTCCTTCGGCGGCCCGATCGCCCATCTCGGCTATTTCCGCGAGGCTTTCGTCGTCCGGCGCCGCTGGATCGAGGAGGCCGCCTACGCGGATCTCGTCGCCCTGTGCCAGTTCCTGCCCGGCCCCGCATCGAGCCAGGTCGGGTTCGCCCTCGGGGTGCTGCGCGGCGGCGGCCTCCTCGGGGGCTTGGCGGCCTGGGCCGGCTTCACGCTGCCCTCCGCCCTCCTGCTCGCGGCGCTCGCCCTCGGGGCGGGAGCGGCGCCGGGGCCGCTCGCCGCCGGGATCCTGCATGGACTGAAACTCGTCGCGGTGGCGGTGGTGGCCCAGGCGGTCTGGGGCATGGCCCGCAGCCTCGCCCCGGACCGGCCGCGGGCCGGCCTCGCCCTCGCCGCGCTCTGGCTCGTCGTCCTGGCGCCCGGCGCCGGCGGGCAGATCGGGGCCATCGCGCTCGGCGCGACGGGTGGCCTCGCGCTCTGCCGCGGCCCCGCCATGCCGGCTGGCCGCTCCGCCGTCTTTCCGGTCTCGCGCCGGACCGGGCTCGTGGCGCTCGCGCTCCTCCTCGCCCTCTTCGCCCTCCCCTCCGGGTTTCCCGCCGGGAGCACCGAGGCGCAGGGGCTCGCCGTGTTCGACGCCTTCTACCGCTCGGGCGCCCTGGTCTTCGGGGGCGGGCACGTGGTGCTGCCCCTGCTCCAATCCACCCTCGTCGCGCCGGGTTTCGTGACGGCCGACGCCTTCCTCGCCGGCTACGGCGCCGCGCAGGCGGTGCCGGGGCCGCTCTTCACCGTCGCGGCCTTCCTCGGATGCGTGGTGCAGGGGACGCCGAGCGGGCTTCCCGGCGCAGCCCTCGCCCTGGTGGCGATCTTCCTGCCGGGGCTGCTCATCCTGCTCGCCGCCCTGCCGTTCTGGGACGCCCTGCGGGCGCGGCCGGCCGCGCAGGCGGCGATGCGGGGCACCAACGCCGCCGTGGTGGGGATCCTGGCCGCCGCCCTCTACGACCCGGTCTGGACGAGCGCCGTCCATTCCTCCCGCGACATGGCCGTGGCGGCGACGGCCTTCGGGCTCCTCACCGCCGGCCGCGCGCCGCCCTGGCTCGTCGTCCTCGCGACGGCGGCCGCAGGGGCCGCCCTCGCCTGAACGCCATCCGCCGGAGCGGTGGCCGCTCCGGCGGATGATCGAGAAACGAGACGCCCCGGCAGGATCGCCTTCAGCCAAGGCCGCCGGGCAATTCCGCCTCGGCAGTCCCGCCTCGGCAGTCCCGCCGGAGCCGCCCTCAGGCGGCCCGCACGGTGGCGAGGAAGCGGCCGACCTCGCTCGTCAGCAGCTCCGACTGGCGCGAGAGCTCGCCCGCCGCCGACAGGACCTGCGCCGCCGCAGCACCCGTCTCCTCGGCCGCGCCCGCCACGCCGGTGATCGTGACGGTGACCTCGCTCGTACCCGAGGCGGCCTGGGTCACGTTGCGCACGATCTCCTGGGTGGCCGCACCCTGCTCCTCCACCGCCGCCGCGATCCCGGTCGCCACGCCGTTGATCTCGCGGATCCGCCCGGTGATCGCCCCGATCGCCGAGACCGCCTGACCGGTCGCCTCCTGGATCTGCGCGATCTGGCCCGAGATCTCGTTCGTCGCCCGCGCCGTCTGGCCGGCGAGTTCCTTGACCTCGGCGGCGACCACCGCGAAGCCGCGCCCCGCCTCCCCGGCCCGCGCCGCCTCGATGGTGGCGTTGAGCGCCAGAAGGTTGGTCTGGCCGGCGATGGAGGAGATCAGCCCGACCACGTCGCCGATGCGGTTCGCTGCATGGCTGAGCTGCTGGACGAGGGCGGCGGTGCGGTCGGCCTCGCCGACCGCGGCCTGGGCGAGGTCGGCCGAGCCCGAGACCTGCCGGCCGATCTCCTGCACGGAGGCGCCGAGTTCCTCGGCCGCCGCCGCGACCGTGCCGACGTTGGAGGCCGCCTCCTCGGCCGCCGCCGCGACGCTGGCGGATTGCGCCGCCGTCTCGGTGGCGGTGGCGGTCATGGTCTGGGCGGTGGCCTGCAGCTCGGTGGCGGAGGCGGAGACCAACCCCACGACCCCGCCGATCGCGCGCTCGAACCCGTCGGCGAGTTCCAGCATGGCGTGGCGGCGGGCCTCGGCGGCGGCCTCGTCGGCGATGCGCTTGCGCTCGGCCTCCTCGGCGGTCTTCTGCGCCACCAGGGCCTTGATGCCCTCGACGGCCCTGCCCACGGTTCCGATCTCGTCGCCGCGCCGGGCCTCGGCGATCTCGGCGTCGATCTCGCCGGCCGCCATGCGCTGGAGCACGCCGACGAGGCGGCGGAGCGGCCGCATGATCCCGACCATCGCCATCGTGACGGCACCGAGCACGCCGGCGAGGAGCCCGAGCGCGCTGAAGGCGATCAGGTTGAACCGGGTCGCGTTCGTCTCCTTGGTGAGCCTGTCGGAGTTCCCGTCCATCGCGGCCGCCACGTCGGCGTTGAGCGCGGTCCCGGCCGAGACCATGGCGCCGATGGTCGGATCGATGGCGCGGCGGAAGAGCGCGAGGGCCTGGGCGTTCTGGGAGGCGCCGATCAGCCGGCGCACCTCCTCCATGTCGTGCACGTACCGCGTGAGGCGGGCGCCCTGCTCGGCGATGCGGGCGGAGAAGTCCGGGGCCTGCTGGCGCAGGTCGGCCAGCACCGTCTCGACCCTGGGGAGCGCGGCGTCGAACCCGGCCCTCGCGCGAGCGGCCGCGTCGGCCTCCGTGTCCGTGATCAGGCGATAGGCATAGTAGTTGAGTTCGAAGGTCAGACGGTTGAGGCGCACGGCAGAGACCGTGGCCCGTGCGTCGCGTGCGATCAGCTGGGAATAGGCGTCGTCGATCGCCGCCATCCGCGCCTGCGCGTACCAGACGCAGCCCCCGACGACCAAGCCGATCATCAGGATCACGCTCAGCATCTTGTTGAGAATTCCGACATTCGCAAGTCTGAACATGGCCACTTCCGCGCGGTTTATTTCTGAATTGTAAGTAGCATTACACAGTAAAATATGACTTAAACCCTGCGTCAGAATGGCAACCCGGAGAGGATGATCGAGCGTCGCGGCGTCGCAGGCCGGCCCGCGCGGATGGTTGGCCCTGCGGAGGCGGCCGGGCTATCGTCGCGGCCGATGCGGCCTTCCCTGCAGGACGACGCTATCCCGATGACGGCAGACGCTTCCACCGCCCCGCGCGACGAGGATCCGCGCCTCGCGGCCCTTCCGGTGCATGACGGCCGGAAATTCGCGGACACGGTCGATCTCGTGGGCGAGGATACGGCCAAGCGCCTGCTCGGCCGGCTGATCGAGCAGCTGGAGGCCGCGTTCCGGACCGGCGAGGACCGCGCCGCGACCGCCCGGGAGGCGCACGCGCTGATCTCGACCTGCGGGCTCCTCGGCTGCGACCGGCTGTCGGAGGCCTGCCGCGACCTTGAGGAGGCCGCCCTGGCCGGCCTCGACCTGGAGACGCGCCTGCCCGCGGCACGGCGGATCCGCGACCTCACCGCGGCGGCACTCCTCCCGCTCCGGGGGTGAGCCATGGATCCGTCGCGCCAGGTCGCCCGGGCGGCGGCGTCACGGCCCGCGCGGCTCGCTCCCGAGCGTCCGGTCGAAGAAGGCCGCGATCTCCCCGAAGACCTCGCGCGTCTCGGGGGCGTCCGGGTTGAACAGGTACTGGGCGTGGCTCATGCCCTCGAAGACCTGCAGGGAGGCCTCCACGCCGGCTTGGCGCAGCTTGCGGTGGGTGCGGACCGTGTTCGAGAGGAACAGGTCGCGGGTGCCGGTGGTGAGGATGGTGGGCGGCAGGCCGCGGAAATCCCCGTAGATGGGCGAGAGCTGCGGGTCCTTCAGGTCGTGCCCGCCCGCATAGAGCCGGGCGGCGTGCGTGAGGTAGCCCTCGTAGGAGACCAGCACGTTGTCGAGCCACTCGTTGGCCTTGTAGCTGTCGCCGGTCTCGGTGAGGTCGGACCAGGGCGTGCCGGGGGCGATCGCGGCGGGGAGCGTCACGCCCTCCTGCCTGGCGCGCAGCATCAGGGCGAGGGTCATGGCGCCCCCGGTCGAGGTGCCGAACACCGCCATGTTCTCCGGGCGCTGCAGGGTGAGCGCCGCCTTCCACACCGCCATGGCGTCGTCCATGGCCGCCGGGAAGGGCGCGTCCGGGGGCATGCGGTAATCGAAGGAGATGACGGTGAAGCCGCCGAAGGCGGCCATCAGCACGGCCTCGACCGTGCCGGCCTCGCCCGGATTGTAGACGTAGCCGCCGCCGTGGATGTGGACCAGCAGGCGGTTGCGGTTGCGCGCGGGCACCTCCCGGGGGGCGATGATCCAGGCCTTCACCCCGCCGATCACCTCCGGCGTCGAGACGACGCCGAGCCGTTCGCGCAGGGCCGGCAGGGGCTCGGCGGTCTGCGCGGCGAGGCGGCCGACCAGGGCCGTCCACTCGGCTGCGCTATCCGGGTTGGCGTTCCAGGCCGGAGCCCGGTAGGGCGCGGCGATGGCTGCCTGGAATTCGGGGCTCACCGTGCCGGGCACCGGGATGCGCCGGGCCGGCACCGCGCGCGGGCCCGGCTTGGCATTGGCCGCGCTCTGCTCGGCCTCGAGCCGCGCGAAATCGGGAGCGTTCGCCGCCGGTGCGGGGGCTGGACCGGGGGTTTGGCCAAGAGTTTGGCCAAGAGTCTGACCATGAGCGGCAGGGGCCAGGCTCAGCAGCAGCAGGACGGCGGTCCGGCGGATCATGGCGGAGTCCTGGTCTCCCGAGAGCGTCGCTGCGGGCACGGCGCGCGACGCGGACGGACCGGGCACCAGGGACGAGCCACACAGGCACTGGCACGAATGCATGGCCCGGGCCAACCCGGCAAGGCCGATTCGGAGTTGCCCGGGTGCGGCCGCGACGAGCCGCCCTCCGGATCGACCGGCGGGGATCCTCCGGGGCGTCAGGCGCCGGCCGGCTTCCCGAGCCGCAGGGGCGAGCGGTCGTAGCCGTCGAGGAGGTCCTGCGGGTCGCGGTAGATCGCGAAGCAGCCCGCCGCGGCGAGATCCGCCTCCGGGAAGCCCCCGCACAGGAGCCCGATCGTCGCGAGGCCGGCCCGGCCGGCCGCCTCCGCATCGTAGGGCGAGTCGCCGATCATCACGGTGCTGCGGGCCGGGGGAGAGCCGAGCTTGGCGAGGGCGGCCTCGACGATGTCCGGCGCGGGCTTCGAGCGTTCCGCCTCGTCGGAATCGGTCGCCGCGTCCACGAGATCGGCCACGCCCGCGATCTCGGCGTAGCGCGCCACCTCGTCCGCCTTGCCCGAGGAGGCGAGTCCGAGGCGGTGCCCCTCCGCGCGCAGGCGCTCGAACAGGGCCCGCACGCCCGGGAAGGGCCGCAGATGCGGCAGGTATTCCCGCCGGAAGAGGTCCGCCCGGTGATGCTCGATGGCCTCGCCCTCGCGCGCGCGCCGCTCGGGCGGCACGAAGACCGGGAGGAGCTGGTCGCCGCCCTTGCCGATCTGGCTGCGGATCTCCCGGGCGGGAACCGGGATCCCGAACGCCGCGAAGCTCCGGGCCCAGGCCTCGGCATGCGCATCGACGCTGTCGAGGAGCGTTCCGTCGATATCGAAGATCACCGTGCGGATCATGGGTCGGAATCGCGGTCCTGAACGGCGTGTCGATCAGATCACGAACATCGCTCCGCGTCCCTCGTTCCCTTGAGCCGGACTGGTCTTCGCCCCGTTCGGCGGCTAGACGGAGCGGATGAGGGGACCGCCCGGCGCCGAGCGCGACGGACGATTTCGCAATAAGATCACGCGGGGAGACCGATGTTCGTCCTCACCAGAGCCGGGCTCGCCCGGACCAGCCTCGCCGTCGCGACCGCAGCGCTGCTCGGCGGCTGCATCAGCAACCCCCTCGGCCAGACCGGCGGCGTGCTGCCGGCGAACGATGTCGGCCCGCCGCCCTCGCTGCGGAGCGAGCTGCGCGCCCCGGCCCGCGGCACCGCGCCGGCCGATGCCGATCCGGATCAGGTCGTGGCGAACGCGCCGACGCGCCGCCTCAACGTGCCCGCCAATTCCCGGGCCGGCGGAGCGACCGCGGACAATCAGCCCCGGCGCATCCGCCGTGAGGATCTGGAGGATTACAGCCCGTCGCGCGGCGGCGGCGGCGGCAGTCTGGGACCGTCGATCGGCTCCGGCGGCTCGGTGGGCGTCGGCGGCCGGTTCTGATCACGCTTCGCCGAAGCGCTCACCGGTTCGGCGGGACCGATGCAAAAACAACGGCGCAAGCGGAACCACCCCCGGCGGTTCCGCCTCCCGGCCCGTCGCCTTTGGGCCGCCGGTTTCCGGCCCGGCCGGAAAGCCCGATCGGTGCGGAGCCGTGCCCCGCGCGTTCGCGGGAATCCGGCATCCACCGGTTCGGCGATCGCGCAGGCCATCGCCGAGGATCCCGCTTGCCGCCCGATCTTCGGCGCCGGCCCGGAGGCCCGGGCTCACGGAGCAGCCGTGGCGAGGAGGGCTGGCGTTCGGACCCGCCTCAATCCTTGGCGCTCGCGACGGACGGATCGGCCGGCCGCCGCCGTCGGCGCTGCTGGCCGAGACCCAGCGTCCGGGCGAGGTGCGAGCGCTGCTCCGAGTAGCTCGCCGACGTCATCGGGTAATCGTGGGGCAGGCCCCATTTCCGCCGATAGGTCTCGGGTGTGAGGCCGCGCATCGTCAGGTGGCGGCGCAGGGTCTTGTAGGGCTTGCCGTCCTCGAAACTGATCAGGGCGTCGTGACTGATCGAGCGCCGGATCTCTGCGGCCGTGGGCTTGTGCATGGGCTCGGCGGCCTTCACGGGCCGCTGGAGGTTGCTGATCGCCGCGTGAACCTCCTTGATCAGCTTCAAGAGGTCGTTCGTCTGCATGTGGTTGTTGGAGACGTAAGCCGAGATGACATCGGCCGTCAGCGTGACGGCGGAGCCGGGCTTCTGATTCTTATCGTCCATGCGGCTTGAGCCTTGGGGCTTATCGAGACACGAAAACGACTGCGTTCTATGTATTTGCGGTTGAAAAAACAACGGCAAATTCGACTTATTTCCAATATTCCGATTTTCCCGTACGTACACCGGTAGAGTATATGTTTTAGCGGTCTGCCGATGGAATTGTCCCTTGCGGGAATGGGAGGATATTCGAACATGGATCCGCGGGCCAGCTAAGCCATAAACACCGTTCATATGGTTGGTTGATACTGTGAGGGGCTGCACCGGCATTGGCATTTCAGATGACCCGCAGCCCATTCGCGGATCAGCTTGCGGGAACTGGCGCTGGGATGGACGGCGCAGCGAGGCCGGAGCCCGCGCAGCCGCGGCGCCGGCGAGCCGTCCCGGACACGAAAGCGGGCCGGACGAGGCCGCGACGCGGCACCCCGGCGGGTGGTGCGCGGCCGGCTCCGGGCAACCGGTCGCTCAGCTGCCGGGACTGAAGCCGATGGCAGTGATCATACGGTTTCCGGATGATCGCTTCGCGATGCGGAAACCGGCCTCGCTCAGGCGCCGCGCGGGCTCGTGATACGGTTTCCGAAAGTGATCGTCCGGAAACCGTATCAGGCGCAGGACCGCGACCACCAGAAGCGCCAGCCCGACCAGGGCCGGGCGCAGCCGGTTCGTGGTTCTCTCGGGTCGGTCGCTGGGAGGGGCCATCGGCAGCGCTCCTGCGGCGATGGCCCTGGCCCACCATGTCGCGGCCGCGGCGGGTTCGCGCGTCGGCGGCCGACCGGCCTATCCCGCCTTGTCCTCGGCGATGTAGTCGCGCCAGATCGCGCTGGCGCCGAGGCCCGCCGTGAAGGCGGCGTGCGCCGCGCGATCGGCATCGGTCAGGCGGCTGCGCACGCTGCGCGGCCCGTGCGCGGCCGGCCCGTCCTGGCTCGCCACCCGGACCGTGCCCGCCGCTTCGAGGGTCAGGCCGAGGCTGGTCTGCTTGCCGCCGAGAAGCTCGATATAGACCTCGGCCAGGATCTGCGCGTCGAGGAGCGCCCCGTGCTTGGTGCGGCGGGAATTGTCGATGCCGTAGCGGGCGCAGAGGGCGTCGAGGTTGTTGGCGGCGTTGGGATGCTTGCGCCGGGCGAGCGCCAGGGTGTCGACCACGCCGGCCAGATCGATGGGCCGCGGGCCCTTCTCGCCGAGCCGCGCGTATTCGGCGTTGAGGAAGCCCACGTCGAAGGCGGCGTTGTGGATCACGAAGGTGGCATCGCCGCAGAAGTCGAGGAAGTCCGGCAGGATCTGGGCGAAGAGCGGCTTGTCGGCCAGGAACGCGTCCGAGAGGCCGTGAACCGCGAACGCGCCCTGGGAGACCGGCCGCTGCGGGTTGACGTAGCGGTGGAACTCGCGCCCGGTCGGGATGTGGTTGAGGAGTTCGATGCCGCCGATCTCGATCAGCCGGTCAGTCTTCGCGTCGGTCCCGGTGGTCTCGGTGTCGAGCACGATCTCGCGCAGCATGCGGGCTCCCTCCGGCGCTGGTCAGGCATCCCTGGATAGGATCGATCGGTTAACCGGCCTACCCCGATCACCTCCCGGACGGCGGGCGGTGATCGGGCTCGCAGGCGGCGGACGATTCAAGCCTGCGGCCGGTCAGGGCCGCTGCGCCCGCCGGAGGACTTGTCCCGCCCGCACCGCCGCGATCAGCGCATCCACCTGCGCCTCGGCATGGGCGAAGCCCCGGCCGGTCTCGATCAGGGCATCCGCCCGGCGTCTCTTCTCGGCATCGGGCATCTGCTTGGCGAGGATCGCCGCGAAGGTCCCGGGCGTCATGCCGGGGCGGGCGAGCACCCGCTCGCGCTGGATCTCGGCCGGTGCGGTCACCACCGCGACCGCGTCGCAGCGGGCCTCGCCGCCGGTCTCGAACAGGAGCGGCACGTCGAGGACGGCGAGATCCGCCCCCGCATGGGCGGCAAGGAAGGCCTCCTCCTCCGCGCGCACCAGCGGGTGAACCAGAGCTTCGAGTTCGGCCATCCGGTCCGGCCGGTCGAGGACCGCGGCGCGCAGGCGGGTGCGGTCGACGGAGCCGTCCGGCGCGAGGGTGCCGGGGAAGGCCGCGCCGATGCGCGCCGCCGCGGCGCCGCCCGGCCCGTAAAGGGCGTGCACGCAGGCATCCGCGTCGTGGACGGGGACGCCGCGGGCGCGGAACATCGCCGCCGTCGCGCTCTTGCCCATGCCGATCGACCCGGTGAGGCCGAGGATGAACGGCCGGCTCACCGCCGCCCCTCGATATCCGCCACCACGAGGCCCCGCAGCTCCGGCGTGACCCGGGGCGTCACCCCGAACCAGCGCGCGAAGCCCGGCACCGCCTGGTGCAGCAGCATGCCGAGCCCGTCGACGGTGCGCAGCGCCCGCGCCCGCGCCGCCGCGAGAAGGGGCGTCTCCAGGGGCACGTAGACGATGTCGGCCACCGCCGCCCCGTCGGGAAGGGCCGCGAGATCGAGGTCGAGCCGTCCGGCCCCGGCCATGCCGAGGGAGGTGGTGTTGACGAGAAGGCCCGTCCCGCCGAGGAGGTCCGGCACCCGCTCCCAGGCCACCGCCTCGACGCGGGCGGAATCGAGGCCGCGCAGGGCCTCGGCCCGGGCGGGCGTGCGGTTGGCGATGCGCAGGTGCGGCAGCCCCCGCTCCAGGAGCCCGACCGCGATGGCCCGCGCCGCGCCCCCCGCCCCGAGGAGCGTCACCGTCCGCCCCGCCCCGATCCCGGTCGTCTCCGGCCAGTCGGCGCCGAGGGTGGCGTCGAGATGGGCGAGGAAGCCCGGCGCGTCGGTGTTGTCCCCGTGCAGGCGGCCCTCCGCGTCGAGGCTCAGGGTGTTCACGGCACCGATCCGTTCGGCCCGCGGCGTCATGGCGGCGACGAGGCGGAAGGCCGCCTCCTTGTGCGGGATGGTCACGTTGCCGCCGACGAAGCCCGCCCGGGGAAAGTCGCGCAGGAACTCCGCGAAGGAGGCGGGCGCCACGTCGACGCGCTCGTAGGAGCCGGGCAGCCCGTGGGTCGCGAGCCAGTGGCCGTGGATCAGCGGCGAGCGGGAATGCGCGATGGGGTGGCCGACCACGAAGGCCTTCGGCGCGGGATGGGTCATGGCTGGATCAGACGCTCAGGAGGTCCCGCGCGCGCAGGATCGCGAGGAGGGGCAGGAGCGGCAGGCCGAGGATGGTGGAATGGTCGCCCTCGATCCGCGCGAACAGGTGGATGCCGAGCCCTTCGAGCTGGTAGGCGCCGACGCTGGTGGTGACCGCCGGACCGGCCGCGGCGAGGTAGGCGCCGATCGCCGCCCCGTCGAGGGGACGCATCCGGAGCCGGGCGGTCTCGACGAAGCGCTCGACCACGTGGCCGCCGACCGCCACCGCGACGGCGGAATGCAGCGCGTGGGTGCGGCCCTGCAGGCGGGTCAGGTGGGCATGGGCCGCCGCGGCATCGGCCGGCTTGTGGAAGACGGTCCCGTCGAGATCGAGCACCTGATCGGCTCCGACCACGACGCGCCCGGGCGCCGTGCGCGCCACGGCCTCGCATTTCGCCGCCGCGAGGGCGAGGGCGAGATCGGCGGGGGCACCGCGATGCCCGGCCTCCAGCGCGCGCTCGTCGATGCCGGCCGCGCGCGTCTCGACGGGCAGGCCGGCGGCTTCGAGGAGGGCGCGCCGCGTCGCGCTCGCGGAGGCGAGGAGGAGCGGCGCCGGCCCGCGCCAGGGCGAGGCGGTCATGGGGTGGAACAGAAGACGATCATCCGGCCCTTCTGCCGGTTCCACCGGATTTCGCAAGATGGGCGCACGTCCGTGACGGCGCCCGGCCGGTCGCGGCGAGCCGCGCGCCCGCGCCGCCGTCAGGCCGCGAGATGCATCCGGCTCGCCGCGTCGCGCCGGAACGCCTCGGCCAGAGCCGCGCAGGCGGAGGCGATGTCGGTCGCGTCCCGCGTCGCCTGGGCCCGGGTGAGCCGGTTGTAGACGTCGAGCCAGTGAACGCCGGAGCGCACCACCGGCAGGCGCTCGCGCTCGACGAAGCGGCGCGCCTCCTCGACGGTGGTGAGGTCGCGCGGCAGCGAGGCCGCGTCGGCCGCGGTCAGGACGCTCGGGAGGGGCGTGGCGAGGAAGGTCATGGGCGACGGTTCCGCAGGCTGGATGATCGCCAGTAACCGCCCGGATCATGGCCGCGCGAGGGCAGCGTGGCCGTTCCAGCGCGCCGGCGCCGGCTCGACCGTTTTGGACGACCGTCCTAAAAGGATTTTGGGACGACTGACCAATCGCCGGCCGTCGGCGTCATGTTCGATCTCCCGCCTTCGATGGCCGGCATACACGCCAACGCACAGCGTCATGAGCAGCACGACGACGCGCGACCACATCGTTGAGGCAGACGATAATCTGTTCTATTGCAAAGGATACGAGCATACATCGTTCGCCGATATCGCTGCCGCCGTGCAGATATCGCGCGGCAACTTCTATTACTACTTCAGGAGCAAGGACGAGATCCTCAATGCGGTGATTGCCCTCCGGCTCGCCAAGACCGGCCGGATGCTGGAGCAATGGGAGGCGGCCGGGGAGGATCCGGCGGACCGGATCCGCTGCTTCATCCAGATCCTGATCATGAACCGGGCGAAGATCATGCTCTCCGGCTGCCCGGTCGGCACGCTCTGCACCAAGCTCGACCACGGCGCCCTCGGCGCGGCGCCGAGATCGTCACCCTGTTCCGCACCTGGCTGGCGCGGCAGTTCGGCCGTCTCGGCCGCGAGGCGGAGGCGGACGCCCTGGCGCGGCATCTGCTCGCCCGTAGCCAGGGCGTGGCGACGCTCGCCACGGCCTTCCGCGACGAAGACTTCATCCGCCGCGAGGTCGAGACCATGACCGCGTGGCTGAACGCCCAGATCTGACGGAGATGCCCCGAGGTTTCTCGTGCTGCTCAGGTTCTCCGCCAACCGGGCGCAGGCGCCACGCCACATGGAGGAGCACAGGGAGTGGATCCGGCGCGGCTTCGCGGACGGCGTGTTCCTCCTGACCGGGAGCCTGAAGCCGGATACCGGCGGCGGCGTCCTCGCCCATGGAACGTCCCTCGCCGATCTCCGGGCGAGGCTCCAGGACGATCCCTTCGTCGCGCAGGACGTGGCGAGCGCGGAGATCATCGAGATCGCGCCGAGCCGGACCGACGAGCGCCTCGCCTTCCTGATGGGATGACGGATGAGCGCGACGATCCCGGGTCCGGATGGGCGGCCGCACCGGAATTCGCCGCCTATCACGACACCGAATGGGGACGTCCCGTCGACGACCACCGGCTCTTCGAGACGCCGCCTTCAGGCAGGCCGTGGGCCTCATCAACGATCACGCCGAAGGCTGCGCGATCCGGGACGAGGTCGAACGAAGGCGAGCGGCCTTCCGCCGCCCCGGACGGGATTGAGGAGATCCTCGGAGCCTGTTCGACGGCTCTCAATCCGCGATGAACTTGAGCCGGTGCTCGCGGTGCAGCTCGACGATGGCGGCCGCCGTCTCCTCGATGGAGCGGCGCGTCACGTCGATCACCGGCCAGCGGTGCTTGGCGAAGAGCCGGCGCGAGGCCGCGACCTCGTTGGCCACCGCGTCCTTGTCGACGTAGGCGGTGGAATCGTCCGCCTTCAGGCTGAGGATGCGGTTCTGGCGGATCTGCACGATCCGCTCCGGCGAGGCGATCAGGCCGACGACCAGGGGCTTGCGCACCTGTTCCAGCCCCGGCGGCAGCGGCATGCCGGGCACCAGCGGGATGTTGGCGGTCTTGAGACCCCGGTTGGCGAGGTAGATCGAGGTCGGCGTCTTCGACGAGCGGCTGACGCCGAGCAGGATCACGTCCGCCTCGTCGAAATCGAGCGGCAGGTTGCCGTCGTCGTGGGCGAGCGTGAAGTTCATCGCGTCGATGCGCTTGAAGTACTCGGCGTTCAGCATGTGCTGCGCGCCCGGCCGGGCGGTCGAATGCGCGCCGAGATAGGATTGCAGCAGGCCGTGCACCGGCTGCAGCACCGACAGGTAGGGCGAGCCGGTGGCCCGGCAGGCCTCTTCCAGCCGCTCGGTGAGGTCCTGGCCGACCAGCGTGTAGAGGACGATGCCGGGCGCCTGCTCGATCTCGTTGATCACCCGCTCGAGCTGGGCCGCGGAGCGCACCAGCGGATAGACGTGCTCGATCGCCGAGACGCCCTCGTACTGCGCCGCCGCCGCGCGGCCGACATTGATCAGGGTCTCGCCCGTCGAATCCGAGACGAGATGAAGGTGGAAATAGCTGCGGACCACAATCCCTCCCCGGACGGGCCGACGCCCCGCCGCGGATTGTCCACCGCTGGCCGCCCGGGAGTCGATGAATGTGGATAATCCGCCCGTCGCGCCCGGTCCAGGCGAGGACCCGCGCGGATTGTCGACTCCGCCGTCAACAGGCCACAATCCGACCCGGGGCCGACAGCCGGCCGTGGGAGAATCCGGGACGCGGATCGCGATTCCCGCTCGCCATCGTGGGCAAGCTCCTCGCGACTCTCGCGATCCCTCGAAACTAGAGGCAATCCGTTAAAGGCCTCTTAACGCCGTGGCCGTGGGGACGGTCTGTGGACGCCGCGAATCCCTCGGGATTCGGGGGTCTAGAAAAAGAATCAGACTCTAAGAGTCTTATCTCTCTTTCTTTGAAGGGCTCCGCCGTGGATCGCGTGTCAGGGCTTCGGAGGCGGCAAGGGCTCGGCGGGGGAGGATGCGGAAGCGCCGCGCACGAGAGCGACGACGCGCCGGGCTGGCATCGGCCGGGCTCTGCCGTCATACGGGGCAGATCGAGGCTTCAGCGAAGAGAGGCGAGCGTGATGGGCGAGAGCGAGACCGGCGCGCAGGCGGCCCGGCCCGTCCTGCGGGTGCTGGGTGGCGAGGCCCTGTCGCCCCCACCCGCCTGGATGATGCGGCAGGCCGGCCGCTACCTGCCGGAATACCGGGAGCTGCGGGCGAAGGCCGGCTCCTTCCTCGACCTCTGCTACACGCCGGACTTCGCCACCGAGGTCACGCTGCAGCCGATCCGGCGCTTCGGCTTCGAGGCGGCGATCCTGTTCTCCGACATCCTCGTCGTGCCCCACGCCCTCGGCCAGGGCGTGCGCTTCGTCGAGGGCGAGGGGCCGCGCCTCGATGCCCTCGACGGCCGGGCGGCCTTCGCGGCCCTGCGCGAGGAGGGCGACGCCCGGGTGATGGAGCATCTCGCCCCGGTCTTCGAGACGGTGAGCCGCCTGCGCGCGGCGCTGCCGCGGGAGACGACGCTGCTCGGCTTCTGCGGCGCGCCCTGGACGGTGGCGAGCTACATGATCGGCGGGCGCGGCACGCCGGATCTCGCCCCGGCCCGGGACCTCGCCGCGCGCGAGCCCGCCCTCGTCACCGCGCTGATCGACCGGCTGGTCGCGGTCTCGATCGCCTATCTGGTGCGCCAGTTCGAGGCGGGAGCCGACGCGGTCCAGATCTTCGAGAGCCACGGCGGCACCCTGCCGGCCCTGCCCGCGGGCGAGGCGGGCGATGCCCTCGCCCGCTGGAGCCTCGGGCCCATCGCCCGCATCGTGGCGGGCATCCGGGCCCGGGTGCCGGGGGCCCGCATCATCGTGTTCCCGCGCGGCACGGGCCTCGACGGGCACGCCCGGGCGCTCGCCGAGACGGGTGCCGACGCGATCGGCGTCGATTGGGACGTGGACCTCGCCGCCCTGCGCGGGCGGCTGCCGGGGAACGCGGTCACCCAGGGCAACCTGCATCCCCGGACGCTGATCGCGGGCGGGGCCGAACTCGACGCGGCGGTGGACGCGATCCTGGCCGCCACGGCGGGCCTGCCCCACATCTTCAACCTCGGCCACGGCATCACGCCGGAGACGCCGATCCCCCATGTCGAGCGGATGCTGGCGCGCCTGCGCCGCTGACGCCCCCTCTCCCCGGGACCCCGATGCTCTATCTCTGGATCAAGGCCGGCCACGTCGTTGCGATCATCGCCTGGATGGCCGCGATGCTCTACCTGCCGCGGCTCTTCGTCTATCACGCCGCCCTGCCCGCCGGCTCGGCCCAGGGCGAGACCTTCAAGGTGATGGAGCGGCGCCTCGCCAAGGCGATCATGACGCCCGCCATGATCGCCACCTGGGTGCTCGGCCTCGCCCTCGCCTGGATGAGCGGTGCCTACACCCAGGGCTGGCTGCACGCGAAGTTCGCCCTCGTCCTCGCCCTGAGCGGCCTGCACGGCTGGTTCTCGCGCCTCGTCAAGGATTTCGCGGCCGACCGCAACACCCGCTCGCCGACCTTCTACCGGGTGATCAACGAGGTGCCGACGCTCCTGATGATCCTCGTCGTGATCCTGGTGATCGTGAAGCCGTTCTGAGGACCGCCGAGCCATGGAGACGCGCCGCCTCGCCCTCGCCCTGCCCGACCGCACGGTCTCGATCGGCTGCGACGTGATCGGCACGGGGCCGGACGCGCTGCTGCTGCCGGCCCTGTCCTCGATCTCGACCCGGGAGGAGATGCACGCCCTCGCCGAGCGGCTCGCGCCCCGCTTCCGCTGCCTGATCCCGGACTGGCCGGGCTTCGGCGCCGAGACGCGGGCGCGGCTGCCGCTCTCGCCCGCCGCGCTCCACGCCGTCCTCGACGCGCTGCTCGCCGCCCTGCCGGGCCCCTACGCGCTCGGGATCGCGGCGGGCCACGCGGCGCCCTACCTCGTCGCGGCGGCGCGGCGGCATCCCGGCGCCTTCGGGCGCCTCGCCCTCGTCGCCCCGACCTGGCGGGGGCCGCTGCCCACCGCCATGGGACCGGAGCGGCGCCCGCTCTACGCCCGCCTGCGCCGGGCGGTGGAGATGCCCGGCCTCGGCCACCTCCTCTACCGGGTGAACCTGAGCACCCCGGTGATCGGCCGGATGATGCGCGCCCACGTCTATGCGGATCCGGCCCGGGTCACACCCGCGCTCCTCGCCGCCAAGCGGCGGGTGGCCCAGCAGACCGGAGCCCGGTTCGGCACCGCCGCCTTCGTCACGGGGGCCCTCGACCCGGTCGAGACCCGCGCGGATTTCCTCGCCCTGTTCGCCGACGGGATCCCGCCCGTGCGGGTGCTGCGCCCCGCCGGTGCCCCGCGCCGCTCCGCCGCCGAGATGGACGCGCTCATCGCCGGCGGACGCGTCGATGCGCGCGAGGTCCCCGGGGCGCTCGCGCCGCACGAGGAGCATCCGGACGCCGTCGCGGCGGCGATCCTGGCGGAGTGATACGGTTTCCGGAGGATCACTTTCGGAAACCGTATCACGAGCCCGCGCGGCGCCTGAGCGAGGCCGGTTTCCGCATCGCGAAGCGATCATCCGGAAACCGTATGACGGGTTTCCCGCGCCAGAGCGGCGGATGGATGCACCGCGCGGCACCGCAGCTCTCGACGCGTGGGAAGCCGGTCGGGCCCGTTGCGGGCCCGGAAACGGAGCGGCGGCCGGATCGATCCGGCCGCCGGCCCTGAATCAGCGCACCCGGCGGAGCCAGAGGCGTTCCAGGCGCGGGTGCATGGCGGCGACGACCGCCAGGGCACCGGCTGCAGCGGTGAGCATCACGATGAGTTCGGGCATGGATGGGCCCGTACCCGGAGTCGGGCCGCCCCGCCCATGCGACGGCCTGCCGCGAGACAATCCGGCCTGCGGGTTCCTCAGAAGAAGGCCTGCAACCCGGTCTGCGCGCGGCCGAGGATCAGCGCGTGCACGTCGTGGGTGCCCTCGTAGGTGTTCACCGTCTCGAGGTTCTGGGCGTGACGCATCACGTGGTACTCGCCCATGATGCCGTTGCCGCCGTGCATGTCGCGGGCGGTGCGGGCGATGTCGAGCGCCTTGCCGCAATTGTTGCGCTTGACGAGCGAGATCATCTCGGGCGCCATGCGGCCCTCGTCGAACAGCCGGCCGACGCGCAGGCTCGCCTGGAGCCCGAGCGCGATCTCGGTCTGCATGTCGGCGAGCTTCTTCTGCACGAGCTGGGTCTGGGCCAGCGGCCGGCCGAACTGGACGCGGTCGAGGGTGTATTGCCGGGCGCGGTGCCAGCAATCCTCCGCCGCACCCATCGCCCCCCAGGAGATGCCGTAGCGCGCCCGGTTGAGGCAGCCGAACGGGCCCTTGAGGCCCGAGACGTTCGGCAGGAGCGCGCTCTCCGGCACCTCGACGCCGTCCATCACGATCTCGCCCGTCACCGAGGCCCGCAGGGACAGCTTGCCCTTGATCTTGGGCGCCGAGAGGCCCTTCATCCCCTTCTCCAGGATGAAGCCCCGGATCTGGTTGTCGTGGGCCGGCGACTTCGCCCAGACCACGAAGACGTCCGCGATCGGCGCGTTCGAGATCCAGGTCTTGGCCCCCGACAGGCGATAGCCGCCGTCGATCTTCTCGGCCCGCGTCTTCATGCCGGCGGGGTCCGAGCCGGCATCGGGCTCGGTGAGGCCGAAGCAGCCGACGAACTCGCCGCTCGCGAGCTTGGGCAGGTAGGTCTTGCGCTGCGCCTCGTCGCCGTAGGCGTAGATCGGGTACATGACGAGCGAGGATTGCACGCTCATCATCGAGCGGTAGCCGGAATCGACCCGCTCCACCTCGCGGGCGACGAGGCCGTAGGCGACGTAAGACGCCCCCGCGCAGCCGTACTCCTCCGGCAGCGTCACGCCGAGCAGGCCGAGTTCGCCCATGGCGTTGAACAGGGAGCGGTCGGTCTTCTCCTCCGCATAGGCCTCGACGATGCCGGGCAGCAGGCGCTCCTGCGCGAAGCTGCGGGCCGTGTCGCGGATCAGCCGCTCCTCGTCGGTGAGCTGATCCTCCAGCAGCAGCGGATCGTCCCACCGGAAGGCGCCACGGCTGCCGTCATGCGGCTTGGCCGCGCTCAGGGTCGTCTGGGGGGCGGCGGACGCGGCATTCATGCGGGGCTCCTCGCGAGGGGGCGGACAGAGGGCCAGAGGTGTAGCGCGATCCCGGCGGCAGCGCCAAGCCGCGAAACTCCGTTTCGCAAACCTCGCATGAGAATTCCGCGGCCGTGGCCCCTCGCGGGAGGTCCGCCGCTCAGTAGGCGACCTTGCGCTCCACGTAGCGGAACTGGATCGCCGTGAGCCCGATCACGAGCGCCATCAGCACCACGGATTGCGCCGCCGAGGATCCGAGATCCGCGCCCGTGCGCCCGTCCTGATAGACCTTGTAGACCAGGGTCTGGGTGGCGCGGCCGGGCCCGCCATGGGTGAGCACGTCGATGGTCCCGAACGTCTCGCAGAAGGCGTAGACCACGTTGACGACGAGGAGGAAGAAGGTGGTGGGCGACAGGAGCGGGAAGACGATGGTCCAGAACCGCCGCACCGGCCGCGCCCCGTCGATCGCCGCCGCCTCGATCACGCTGCGCGGGATCGCCTGCAGCCCCGCGAGGAAGAACAGGAAGTTGTAGGAGATCTGCTTCCAGGCGGCGGCGAGCACCACCAGCACCAGGGCGTCGTTGCCGTCGAGGAGCGGGTTCCAGGCGATGCCGAGGTCGCGCAGGGCCCGGGCGACGATGCCGAGGGAGGGCTGGAACAGGAAGCCGAACAGCACGCCCGCGACTGCCGGCGCCACCGCGTAGGGCCAGATCAGCAGGGTGCGGTAGAGGCCCGCGCCGCGCAGCTCCCGGTCGGCCATGGCGGCGAAGAGCAGCGCGAGGCCGAGCGACAGGCTCGCCACCGCCGCCGAGAAGACGGCGGTGACGCCGAGCGCCTGGTAATAGGCCGGGTCCGCGAACAGGCCGCGGTAATTCTCCAGCCCGACGAACTCGGTGGCGAGCCCGAAGGCGTCCTGCGCCAGGAAGGACTGGCCGACCGCCTGGGCGGCCGGCCAGTAGAAGAACAGCGCCACCGTGGCGAGCTGCGGCACGAGCAGGAGGAGCGGCAGCAGCCAGCCCCGGAAGGTGACGCGATCGGTTCCCACGGGCGTCAGCGGCCCGCCTGCTTCTCGAACTGGCGCAGCATCGCGTTGCCGCGGGCCGCGGCCTCGTCGAGGGCCTGCTTGGCGGTCTTCTTGCCGGCGAGCGCCGCCTCGATCTCCTCGGCCCAGACGTCGCGCATCTGCGGCATGTTGCCGAGGCGCAGGCCGCGGGAATTCTCGGTCGGCGGCTTGTTGGTCAGCTCCTTGATCGGCACTTCGAGGGCCGGGTTCTTGTCGTACCAGCCGTCCGCCTTCGACTTCTCGTAGGCCGCCCGGGTGATCGGCAGGTAGCCGGTGGTCTGGTGGATGCGCGCCTGGCGCTCGGTGTCCGACAGGAAGGCGAAGAACTTGGCGACGCCCTTGTATTCCTCGGCCGACTTGCCGCCCATCACCCAGAGCGAGGCGCCGCCGATGATGCTGTTCTGCGGAGCGCCGGCGACGTCCGGATAATAGGGCATCGGGGCGGCGGCCCAGTCGAACTTGGCGTTGCCGCGCACGTTGCCGTAGGAGCCGGACGAGCCGAGGAAGAGCGGGCACTCGCCCGAGGTGAAGCGCCCGAAGCCGTTGTCGTAGCGGCCCGAGTAATCGTAGAGCTTCTCCTTCTGCATCTCGGCGAGGTTCGCCAGATGCTTGACCTGCAATGGCCCGTTGATCTCCAGGGTGGTGTCGAACCCGTCGAGCCCGTTCGCCTTGGTGGCGAGCGGCACGTTGTGCCAGGCCGAGAGCTGCTCCAGATGCGCCCAGGTCACCCAGGTGTTGGAGACGCCGCAGGTGGTGTAGCCGGCGGCCTTGAGGGCCTTGGCGGCCTCGAAGACCGCGGGCCAGGTCTTGGGCGGCGCGTTCGGGTCGAGGCCGGCCTTCTTCAGGGCGTCGCGGTTGACCCACATCACCATGGAGGAGGAGTTGAAGGGGAAGGAGAGCATCTCTCCCTTGGCCGTCGAGTAGTAGCCCGTGATCGCCGACAGGTAGGCGTTCGGGTCGAAGGGCTGCCCGACCTCCTTCATGAGCTGGTAGACGGGCTTCACCGCGCCCTTGGCCGCCATCATGGTGGCGGTGCCGACCTCGAAGACCTGAATGATGTGCGGCGCCGTGCCGGCCCGGAAGGCCGCGATGCCCGCGTTCAGGGTCTCCGGATAGGTGCCCTTGTAGGCCGGGACGACCTTGTACTCGCTCTGCGAGGCGTTGAACTCCTCGGCGAGCTTCATGACCGCTTCGTTGTTGGCGCCCACCATGGCGTGCCACCATTGCAACTCGGTGACCGCGAGGGCGGGCCCCGCCGCGGCGATGCCGAGAGCGGCCGCGAGCGTGGTGCGTACGATGCTGGTCAAGGCCATGGCGCCTCGTCTCCTCCTGTGCCGCGGGCCCTGATGGGGCGGTTCTGTCTCAGTCCGATGACGGACATCGTCCGCGCGACGCGTTTAGGTTGCAAAAGCATGGCTGCGCGCGTTGGGCAAGCGTCGCCTGAGCCGATGACCGGGAGCGGACGTGAACCGGACGGTCGGTCGGGCAGGCTCTCAGGCGCGGGAACCCGTCCCGCGCAGGCGAGGCGTTCCCGCGGCCCCGTCGGCCGGCGATCAGGCCGGGCGGCCCCGCTCCCGCAAAGCGGTCAGCGTCGTCGTCGGGGTGATGGCTTCGGGGTCGATCGGGCAGTGCAGGATCGCGGGCTTGCCCGAGGCGCGGGCGCGGGCGAGGGCCGCCGGGAAATCCTCGGTGCGGGTCACGCGCTCGCCGTAGCCGCCGAAGGCGGTCGCGTAGGCGGCGAAGTCGGGGTTGCGCAGGCTCGTGCCGGAGACGCGGCCCGGATATTCGCGCTCCTGGTGCATCCGGATCGTGCCGTACATGCCGTTGTCGACGAGGATCACCAAGATCGGCAGGTCGTACTGCACGGCGGTGGCGAAGTCCTGCCCGTTCATCAGGAAGTCGCCGTCGCCCGACACGGCGACCACCACGCGCTCCGGCAGGAGCCGCTTGGCCGCCACCGCCGCCGGGATGCCGTAGCCCATCGAGCCCGAGGTCGGGGCGAGCTGCCCGTCGAAGGCCCGGAAGGGCCAGAAGCGGTGGACCCAGGTCGCGAAGTTGCCGGCCCCGTTGCAGACGATGGCGTCGGCCGGCAGCACCGCGCGCAGATGGGCCATCACGCCGCCCATCTGGAGGTCGCCCGGGGTGGCGATGCGGGTGGGATCGCTCCAGGTGCCGTAATCGGCATGGGCCGTGGCGGTGCCCTCCGCCCAGGGCAGGGCGGCCGGCGGCTGCACGGTCTCGATCGCCGCCGCGAAGCTGGCCGGCGTCGCGTTGATGGGGAGATGGGGCGCGTAGACCCGGCCGAGTTCCTCCGGATCCGGATGGACGTGGACGAGGCGCTGGCGCGGCCCGGGAATGTCGAGGAGCGTGTAGCCCTGCGAGGGGATCTCCGAGAGCCGCCCGCCGATCAGGAGGAGGAGGTCGGAGTCCTTGATGCGGGCGAGCAGCTTCGGGTTGACGCCGAGCCCGAGATCGCCCGCGTAGGAGGGGTGATCGGCCGGAAACAGGCCCTGGCGGCGGAAGGAGCAGGCCACCGGCAGCGACAGGAGTTCGGCGAAGCGGGCGAAGCGGCGCACCGCCCCGGCCGTCCAGCGGCTGCCGCCGAGGATCGCCAGGGGCCGCTCGGCCTCGGCGAGCAGCTTCTGGAGCGCCACCATCTGCGCGAGGGCCGGATGGGTCTCGACCGGCGCGAAGGGAGGCGCATCGGCGACCCTCGCAGTCTCGGTCAGCACGTCCTCCGGCAGGGCCACCACCACCGGGCCGGGCCGGCCCGCCGTGGCGACGTGGAAGGCCCGCGAGACGAGTTCGGGCAGGCGGGCGGGATCCTCGACCTCGGTCACCCACTTCGCCACCGTGCCGAACACCGCCCGGTAGTCGAGTTCCTGGAAGGCCTCGCGCTCGCGGGCGCCCCGCTCCACCTGGCCGACGAACAGGATCAGCGGCGTCGAATCCTGGCGCGCCACGTGCAGGCCGGGCGCCGCGTTCATGGCGCCGGGGCCGCGGGTGACGAAGCAGATCCCCGGCCGGCCGGTGAGCTTGCCGGCGGCCTCCGCCATCATGGCGGCCCCGCCCTCCTGCCGGCAGACGGTGAGGCGCACATCCGCGTCGTGCAGCGCGTCCAGCACCGCGAGGTAGCTCTCGCCCGGCACGCAGAACACGTCGCGCGCGCCGTGCCGCATCAATTGGTCGACGAGGATCTGTCCGCCGGTGCGGGGGGTCGGGTCCGCCATCATGGTTCTCCGGTCTCTTCCGAATGCGCTCACCCGCCCCAGGCCGGGTCGCTCAGCACGCTGTCCGTGTGATCCCCGACCTGCGGGGAGGCCCGCTCGGCCACCATCGGCACGCCATCGATGACGATGGGCGAGCGCACGCTCGGCACGCTGCCGCCCTTGGCGCGGGGCTCCGGCAGGTCGACCCGCAGGCCCCGGTGCAGCACCTGCGGATCGGAGAACACCTCCGCGAGGTCGTTGATCGGGCCGACCGGCACGTTGACGGCGGTGAGCCTCGCGAGGAGGTCGGCCTTGGGGTGGCGGCACGTCTGCGCGGCGATGAGCGGGATCAGCACGGCGCGGTTCGTCACCCGGCCCGGATTGGTGGCGTAGGCCGGATCGCGGTGCCACTCGGTGCCGAGCACCCCGCAGAACTTCTCGAACTGCCCGTCATTGCCGCAGGCGACGATGATGTGGCCGTCCGCCGCCGGGAAGACCTGATAGGGCACGATGCTGGTGTGCTCGTTGCCCATCCGGGGCGGCAGCAGCCCCGAGACGAGGTAGACCAGCGCTTGGTTGCCGAGCACCGAGACCTGCGTGTCGAGGAGCGCCATGTCGATGTGGCAGCCCCGCCCCGTCGCGTGGCGGCCCTGGAGGGCGGCGAGGATCGCCACCGTGCCGTAGACCCCCGTGAACACGTCCGCGAAGGCGACCGCAGTCTTGACCGGCTCGCCCGCGGGCTCGCCGGTGAGCGACATGATCCCGCCGAGGCCCTGGATCATGAAGTCGTAGCCCGCCCGCGGCGCGTAGGGGCCGTCCTGGCCGAAGCCCGTCACCGAGCAGGTGATCAGGCGCGGGTTGAGCGCCCGCAGGCTCTCGTGGTCGAGCCCGTACTTCCTCAGGCCGCCGACCTTGAAGTTCTCGATCATCACGTCGGCATGAGCGGCGAGCCGCCGCACCACGGCGCGGCCCTCCTCGGTCTCGAAATCCGCCGCCACCGAGCGCTTGCCCCGGTTCGCCGAGTGGAAATAGGAGGCCGAGAGGGTGCCGCCCTCCGCCGCCTCCACGAAGGGCGGTCCCCAGGAGCGGGTGTCGTCCCCGGCGCCCGGCCGTTCGACCTTGACGACGTCGGCCCCGAGATCCGCCAGGAGCTGCCCGATCCAGGGACCGGCGAGGATGCGGGCGAGTTCGAGCACCTTGATGCCCGCGAGCGGCTTGTGCACGGGGTGAGCCTCGTACGCGACTGGGACCTCGTCCGTTCTAACAGCCTCGCCGCGGCGCCGACATCCCGCAAGGCCTTCCCGGGCCGAAGCCCTCATCCGCTTCGGCGACGGGGTTCGCGCCGGGCCCGGTCAGGATAAGCTCGCCGGCCCCTCGCCGATCCGGCGCCCGCTCTCCCGGTCGAAGACGTGGATCTCCGCCGGGTCGAAGGCGAGGGCGACGGTCGCGCCCTCGGCCGGCTCGGCCCCGGCCGGCACCTGCACCACCACCTCGGCCCCGCCGAGCGATCCGTGCAGCAGGCGGGTCGCGCCCAGTTCCTCCGCGAAGGCGACCGTGAAGGGCAGGCCCTCCGGGGCGATCCGCAGGGCTTCGGGGCGCAGGCCGACCTCCACCGCGGCGCCGGACGCGAGGCCGGGCAGCACGGCCGGACAGGTCCGCCCGGCGACGCGCACGCCGCCCTCCACCACCTCCGCCGGCAGGATGTTCATCGGCGGCGAGCCCATGAAGGTCGCGACGTAGCGGGTCGCGGGGCGGCGGTAGATCTCGATCGGCGTGCCGACCTGCTCGATCAGGCCCCCGTTCATCACCACCAGCCGGTCGGCCATGGTCATGGCCTCCACTTGATCGTGCGTGACGTAGACCGTCGTCACCCCGAGCTGGCGCTGGAGGCGGCGGATCTCGACCCGCATCTGAACCCGGAGCTTGGCGTCGAGGTTCGAGAGCGGCTCGTCGAACAGGAAGACCTGGGGCTTGCGCACGATCGCCCGCCCCATGGCGACGCGCTGGCGCTGCCCGCCCGAGAGCTGGCGCGGATAGCGGTCGAGGAAGGTGTCGAGGCCGAGCATGCGCGCCGCCTCGCGCACCCGGGTCTCGATCTCGGGCTTGGGCGTGCCGCGGTTGCGCAACCCGTAGGCGAGATTGTCGTAGATCCGCATGTGCGGATAGAGCGCGTAGTTCTGGAACACCATGGCGATGTCCCGCTCGGCCGGTTCGACCGTGTTCACCACCCGCTCGCCGATGCTGATGGCGCCCGCCGTGATGGTCTCCAGCCCCGCGATCATCCGCAGGACCGTGGACTTGCCGCAGCCCGAGGGGCCGACGAGCACGCAGAAGGCGCCGTCCGGCACGTCGAGGGAGACGCCGCGCACCGCGGCGACGCCGCCCGCATAGGTCTTGCCCACCTGATCGAGGACGAGGCGCGCCATGGTGATTCCCCGTGAGGAGGCTACTTCTCGGTCTCGACGAGACCGCGCACGAACAGCTTCTGCATCGCCACCACCACGAAGACCGGGGGCAGCATGGCGAGCATCGCGGTGGCCATCACCACCTGCCACTCGGTGAGCTGGTCGGTGATCGTGGTCATCTTGCGCAGGCCGATCACCACGGTCTGCATGTCGTCCCGGGTCGTGACCAGGATCGGCCAGAGGTACTGGTTCCAGCCGTAGATGAACAGGATGACGAAGAGCGCCGCCGTGGTGGTGCGCGAGAGCGGCAGCAGGGTGTCGAAGAAGAACCGCACCGGCCCCGCCCCGTCGATGCGCGAGGCCTCCACCAGCTCGTTCGGCACCATGAGGAAGAACTGGCGGTAGAGCAGCGTCGCGGTGGCCGAGGCGATCAGCGGCAGGGCGAGGCCCGCATAGGAATCGAGCAGGTGCAGGTCGGCCGCGACCTTGTAGGTCGGGAAGATGCGCACCTCGACGGGCAGCATCAGGGTGACGAAGATCGCCCAGAAGGCCGTCTGCCGGAGCGGGAAGCGGAAGTAGATCAGCGCGTAGGCCGACAGGAGCGAGATCGCGATCTTGCCGCCCGCGATGGCGAGCGCGGTGATCAGGCTGTTGAGGAGCATGGTGGCGACCGGCGCGCCCGCGAGGCCGGATTCGGTCAGCGCCCGGCGGTAGTTCTCGAGCGCGTGGACGCCCGGCCAGAGCGGCATCTGGCCGTTCGCCACGGTCGCGCCGTCATGCGTCGAGGCGACGAAGGCGAGGTAGACCGGGAACGCCACGATCCCGACCCCGATCCACAGGACGAGGTGCGGGATCAGGTTGCCGAAGCGGCGGTTCTCGACCATCGCCCCGGCCTCCCCTCAGAGTCCGGCCTGGGCGGCCAGCGCCTTCAGGTCGGCCTGGGGCCGGGCGCCGATGTGCTGGATCACCTCGGCCGCCGCGATGGCGCCGAGCCGCGCGCAATCCGCGTGGTCGAGGTCGCGGGCGAGGCCCGCGAGGAAGCCCGCCGCGAAGAGATCGCCCGCCCCCGTCGTGTCGACGAGGTCGCCGATCGGTGCGGCCGGCACCGCGCGGGTCTCGCCGCGGGTGACCACGAGGGCGCCGTCCCCCGAGCGGGTGACCACGCCGAGAAGGCCGTTCTCCGCGCGCAGGGCCGAGAGCGCCGTCTCGGCATCCGCGGTCTGGTAGAGGCTCTTCAACTCGTGGATGTTGGCGAAGAGGATGTCGAGGCTGCCGTCGCGGATCAGCCCCAGGAACTCCTCGCGGTAGCGGTCGACGCAGAACGCGTCCGAGAGGGTGAGCGCCACCTTGTTGCCGGCCCGGTGGGCGACCTGCGCCGCCTTGCGGAAGGCCTCCTTGGCGGCCGGCGGATCCCACAAGTAGCCTTCGAGATAGACGAAGCGGGCGCTGCCCGCGGTCGCCTCGTCCACATCCGCCGCCGTGAGGCCCTGGCAGGCGCCCAGATAGGTGTTCATGGTGCGCTCGCCGTCCGGCGTCACCAGGACGAAGCAGCGGGCGGTGGCCGGTCCCTCGCCGGCCGGCGCGACGTCGAACCGCACGCCGGTGGCCGTGAGGTCGTGGCGGAACAGCCGGCCGAGCTCGTCGTCCCGCACCTTGCCGATGAAACCCGTGCGTGCGCCGAGCTGCGCGGCGCCGACCGCGGTGTTCGCTCCCGAGCCGCCCGACACGATGGTGGCGGGGCCCATGACGGCGAAGAGGTGCTCGGCCCGCGCCTCGTCGATGAGCTGCATCGCGCCCTTGTGCACCGCCTCGCGGACCAGGAAGGCCTCGTCGGTGCGGGCGATGATGTCCACGATCGCGTTGCCGAGGACGAGGAGGTCGAGGGGAGCGGTCATGCGGCAACTCGGGCGAGTGTTCTGGCCGCGCCTCTCGCATCCGGAGCGGGCAGGGTCAAGCTGCGCGGCGAATCCGCTCCGGGGCGAGGGGGCCGGACCGCGATCGCCCGGTGTCAGGGTTCGGCGAGGAGATCCGCCACCGCGAGGGTGAGCCCGGGCGGATCGAGGCGCAGAACACCCTCCGGGCAGATGCGGGTCTCGATGACCCCCTCGCCCCGCCGGTGATGCAGGACGAGGGCGCGTCCTGCGTCGACGCTCAGGTACTGCATCACGCCCGGCACCTCGAAATCGCCGACCAGCTTGTCGACGAGATCCGTGCGCCGGGTTCCGGGAGACAGGATCTCGACCACCACGGCGGGACCCGGCACTTCCACGACGTCCGGATCGAGGCGCACCCGGATGCGTCACTCGGGCAGGCCGACCTCAGCACGACCGTCCTATTGCAGCGACTTCATCTCGCAATTCGCGTAGGCGACGCTCGCATCGACATAGGCCTTGAGCTTGCCCGCATAGGCCTCCGCGCCGGCCCGGTAGGCCGGGAGCCTGCCGTTATAGGCCTTCACCGCGTCGTTGAAGGTGTAGGCCTCGAAGCCGGGGCAGCCGCCCTTGGCGTCCAGGCAGGCCGGCTTCTCCGGCAGCGCCGGCTTCTCGGGCTTCTCGCTCACGGGCGGCGGCACCGGCACCGGGCAGGCGGCCCGCGCCGGAGCGGCGAGGGCGAGCAGGAGGATGACGGGCCGGACGTCGAACGCGTGCAAAGGTGTCTCCTCGCAGGGCGGGCCGGGCTCGGCCTCACGCCATCGTGTGGAACCGGGGCGCGGCAGGAGCGTAACCCGGCGCCTATCTGCGGCGAAACCCGTCCACGTCCCGTCTCCCCACCGTGGTGCCGCTTCCCGATGCTCGCCCTCCCCTGGCTCGACCGTGCCGGCCGCCTGTCCTGGCTCAAGCTCGCGACCTTCCTGGCGGTGCTCGGCCCCGGCCTCGTCGACGCGGCCGCCTACGGGCTCGACCGGCTCGGGCCGAAGCCGCTCACCGCCTTCCTGCACGCGATGGGCGATTGGACGGTCTATTTCCTGATCGCCTCCCTCGCCGTCACGCCCCTGCGGCGCATCGGCGACTGGCCGAAGCTGATCCTGGTGCGGCGGATGCTCGGCCTCGCCGCCCTCGCCTACGCGGTGATCCACCTCGTCCTCTACGCGGCCGACCTGAAGTTCGACCTCCCGCGCGTGGCGAGCGAGATCGCGCTGCGGATCTACCTGACGATCGGCTTCACCGCCCTCGTCGGGCTCGCCGTGCTCGGGGCCACCTCGACGGACCGCATGATCCGCCGGCTCGGGCAGCGCTGGACCCGGCTGCACCGCCTCGTCTACGGCATCGGCGTCCTCGCCCTCCTGCATTACTTCCTGCAATCGAAGATCGACGTCTCGAAGCCGGTCTTCTGGAGCGGGCTGTTCCTCGCCCTGATGGGCTGGCGCCTGATGCATCACCGGGCCGTCCCCACCAACGCCCTCACCCTGGCGGGCCTCGCCCTGGCGTCGGGGCTCGCCACCGCGGCGCTGGAGGCGGCATGGTACGCTCTGGCGACCGGCGTTCCGGCGGAGGCCGTGCTCGCGGCCAATCTCGATCTGTCCTACGACCTGCGCCCAGCCTGGTGGGTGTTCGGCATCGTGGCCCTGACGGTGCCGCTCAGCCTCCTGCGCGGGCGCCGGACGCGGGGACCGATCGCGGCCCGTCCTGCCCCGGGGGCGTTGCGGCCCTCGGCCGTGTCCGAGTAAGGTCCGTCACGCGCTCGTGCGTGGCCGGTCGCCCCGGCGCAGGAACCCGGGAACGAACCCGTGATGGTCGGCCGTCACGGGTACGCCGCGGTCGATCACTTCGATGCCGTAAGTCCAGAGCCGCCACGGCGTCGCAAGCGGCAGGAATTCGCCCTCGTCGAGGGTCCAGGATGGCATGCCGCTCTGCTCGATCAGGAGTCGGAACGGCACCGTACCAATGGGGCCGAGCAGTACGACGGACAGGACATTACGCCCGATATGCAGCCAACGTGTTGCATCGAAAGTAAATCCATCCTCGCTGAACGGGGCTTCCGCAAGGGCAGGTTGCGTCACCGCATATGTATTGAGGCTGACAACTGCCCTATTGCCTGCACCAGACAATGTCAGATGCAGCGTATCTCCGGTGCGCAGACGCATGTGGTCCTCGATCAGCCGGTCAGAACAGCGTGCTCATCTGCAATGCTTGCTGCTTCGCCGACCCGTTGCAAGATGAACAATGTGTGAACATATCATTTACAAATGTTTACAATCCTCAGTTGACTGGTTTTGTCGAGGTTGATTGACCACTAACAAAAGATATGCGCAATGGCCCGATCTCATCACAGGCAATTCGACAGTGTTGTTGGAATTTGTCAGACCCAAGCGAGGCTATACCGCGCTCGCCAGGCGCTCTGATGTCACGGTTCTGCCTGTCGTGGGCGCGTCGCGGGGAGAGCGTGGCCGTGCGCTACAGCGGCGCTTGCGCGACCGGGGCGCGCTGCCGCTGCGTCGATCCGGACGGATCCTTGCGGGCGGCGGGTCCGCCGTCCCTTCCGCATGCAACCGGGCCCGCGGCCGGGACTTCACCCAAAGCGGCGGCTCGCTTCTTGCCGGCAACCGCCCTATAAGCGCTGCTCCCGAATCCCCAGGGCCCACCCGAGAGCCTTCAGGAGAGGTGTGCAGGAGAGACCAATGAGCGAGCGCTGGACCCCTTCGAGCTGGCGGCGGCTGCCGATTCAGCAAGTGCCCGAATATCCGGATGTGGCGGCGCTGGAGGCGGTCGAACGTCAGCTCGCGAGCTTTCCGCCCCTTGTTTTTGCAGGTGAGGCCCGCAAGCTGAAGAAGAGTCTCGCCAAGGTGGCGGCGGGCGAGGCCTTCCTGCTCCAGGGCGGCGACTGCGCCGAGAGCTTCGACGAGCATTCGGCCGACAACATCCGCGATTTCTTCCGCGTCTTCCTGCAGATGGCGCTGGTGCTGACCTTCGCGGGCGGCTCGCCCGTGGTGAAGGTCGGGCGCATCGCGGGCCAGTTCGCCAAGCCGCGCTCCTCGCCCACCGAGACGGTGAACGGCGTCGCCCTGCCGAGCTACCGGGGCGACATCGTCAACGGCATCGGCTTCTCGGCGGAGGACCGCATCCCGGATCCGAGGCGCCAGCTCGAGGCCTATCGCCAGTCGGCCGCGACGCTGAACCTGCTGCGCGCCTTCGCGACCGGCGGCTACGCCAACCTGGAGAACGCCCATCGCTGGATGCTGGGCTTCGTGAAGGATTCGCCCCAATCCTCGGCCTACGAGGATCTGGCCCAGCGCATGACCGAGACCCTCGACTTCATGCGGGCGATCGGCATCAACCCGGAAGTGCACCAGGAGGTGCGCCAGACCGACTTCTACACGAGCCACGAGGCGCTGCTGCTCGGCTACGAGCAGGCGCTGACCCGGGTCGATTCGACGAGCGGCGACTGGTACGCCACTTCCGGCCACATGCTGTGGATCGGCGACCGCACGCGGCAGGCGGACCACGCCCATATCGAGTATGCCCGGGGCGTCAGGAACCCGGTCGGGCTCAAATGCGGGCCGTCGCTGAAGGCGGACGATCTCATCCGCCTGGTCGATCTCCTCAACCCGGAGAACGAGGCGGGGCGCCTCACCCTCATCTGCCGCTTCGGCGCCGACAAGGTGGGCGACCACCTGCCGGGCCTGATCCGGGCGGTGGAGCGCGAGGGCCGCAAGGTGGTGTGGTCGTGCGATCCGATGCACGGCAACACCATCACGGCGAGCGGCTACAAGACGCGGCCCTTCGAGCGGGTGATGAAGGAGATCCAGGGCTTCTTCGACGTCCACCGGGCGGAGGGCACCTATGCGGGCGGCATCCACCTGGAGATGACGGGCAAGAACGTCACGGAATGCACGGGCGGCGCGCGGGCGCTGACCGCCGAGGACCTGCAGGACCGCTATCACACCTACTGCGACCCGCGCCTCAACGCCGAGCAGGCGCTGGAGGTGGCGTTCCTCACCGCCGACCTCGTCAAGCGCGAGCGCAAGGACCAGGAGCGGCCGCGGATCGAGGCCGCCGAGTAGGCGGCCTCGTCGGGACGCCGATCATCGGGCCGGGACTGTGCTCCCGGCCCTTTTTTACGCCATCCTCCGTCGCCGATCCTCAGTGCAGATAGCCGAGGAAAAACAGAATCAGGATAATCGGCAGAGGAATACCGATCAGCCACAGAAGCCCACCTTTCAGCACCGTCGTCTCCTCCGTTTCAGGGTCCGAGATTGACGGAGGAACGGCGGGCGGAGACTGGAGTTCCACGATGGGCCTGCGGGCAATCTGCCGAGGCGCTCAGTCCCCTTCGGGGCGGAAGACGTAGCCGAGGCCGCGCACGGTCTTGATGAAGCGCGGATTGGCCGGATCGGGCTCGATCTTCTTGCGGATCCGGTTGATGCGCACGTCGATCGCCCGGTCGAAGGCGTCCGGGTCGCGGGCATCCGCGAGGTCGAGCAGGCGCTCGCGGCTCATCACCCGCTTCGGGTTGTCGAGGAAGGCCTTGAGCAGGGCGAATTCCGAGCGGGTCAGGATCTGCTCGGCGCCGCTCTCGTCGCGCAGGCGCAGGGTCTCGACATCCACGATCATGCGGCCGAACCGCACCCCGCCGCTCTCGCCGGCGGCTGGCTCCGGCGCCCGCGCCTGCGCGGCGCGGCGCAGCACGGAGCGGACCCGGGCCACGAGTTCCCGCAGCTCGCAGGGCTTGGGCAGGTAGTCGTCGGCGCCGAGTTCGAGCCCGACGACGCGGTCGATCGGGCTCGCCGTGGCGGTGAGCATGATGATCGGCACGGTGCTGCGCGCCTTGAGGTCGCGCACGATCGACAGCCCGTCCTCATCCGGCATGTTGAGGTCGAGCACGATGAGATCGGGCATGCGCTGGGCGATCAGCCGCCGCAGGGCCGGACCGCCGTCGCACAGCTCCACCTCGAAGCCGTGCATGCGCAGGTAGTCGCCCACCATCGCCCGGGCCTCGGGCTCGTCGTCGACGACGCAGATCCGCTGCGCTCCGGCACTCACGGCGCGGACCTCGGCGGATTGCGATGCGGCAGGACGCGGAGAGCGGTTGGGATCACCACCGAGGGACACGCACGGGATAAGGGATCGCGCACCACAATGGCGCCGAACCGCGCCCGCGTCCATGCTGGGATCAGGATCTGTCTTGTGGACCGTGAGCCGGATGGACAACACAATCCACCGCAGGCGGCGGGATAAGCGTTCTGATACGGTTTCCGGACGATCACTTTCGGAAACCGTATCACGAGCCCGCGCGGCGCCTGAGCGAGGCCGGTTTCCGCATCGCGAAGCGATCATCCGGAAACCGTATGAGACGCACCGGCGTGAACAGAAGCGATTTCACACCGCGCTCATCGATTTTGCAGGAACGGGACGGCCGCAACGGTCGTCTCCGAGACCGAATCGGTCCGCCGACCGCCCGGACGGGCTCAGGCGAGGCGTCGGCGCAGCGTCGCCGCGAGCCGCTCGGCGATCCGCTCGCGGGCCCGCCGCGGCAGGGCGCCCGGGGCCTCGTCCTCGATCAGGTCCGCGATCTGGGCGCGGCTCGGCTCCGCGGGCCGCGAATCCTGCAGCAGGCGGCGCAGGGCCTCCAGATCCGCGCGCCAGGGTTCCGCATCCGGGGCCGGGGCGCGGGCCTCGAGACCTGACTGGGTCGTGCAGAGCATGGCCGCTCTCCCTGGTTCGTCCGCCACCTCGCGACGGAAGAGCCGCGATCGAGACCGGACCTGTTGCGCGCGGATTGCGTCCCGGATCGCCCGGTTCTGCTGTGCTGTGCCGCACATCCCGCGCGGCTCCGGCCGCGCGGGCCGCCGCGATCCTGCGGAGCGAAGTCCGGGCCGGATCAGGCCGCACATTCCAGGAGCGCCGGCCGCTTCCGGACTCCGGACGAGCTTGTTCCGTGGGCCTCGCCCGGTCAGGATGCCGGCCCACGACTTGAGGAACGATGCGGGCGGACCGATGAGCGACGACGACATCTTGATCCTGGCGCCGGACGACGAGGCGGCACCGGGCGAGGCCGCGTCGGTCACGTGGCCGGTGGTGGTGGTGGACGACGATCCCGCGGTGCATGAGGGCACCCGCTTCGCGCTCGCGGGCTACGCCCTCGACGGGGCGCGGCTCGACATCCTCTCCGCCCATTCCGCCGCGGAGGCGCGCGCGCTGCTCGCCGACCGGGCGGGCGAGGTCGCGGTGATCCTCCTCGACGTGGTGATGGAGACCGAGGATGCGGGCCTGCGCCTCGTCGACTACATCCGCCGCGAATTGCGCGACGAGACCGTGCGCATCATCCTGCGCACCGGGCAGCCGGGGCAGGCGCCGGAGCGCCGGGTCATCGTCGATTACGACATCAACGACTACAAGGCGAAGACCGAACTCACCGCCGACAAGCTGTTCACCAGCCTGACCGCGGCCCTGCGGGCCTACCAGCAGCTCAAGCGCCTGGAGGAGACGCGGCGGGGCCTGGAGATCATCATCGACGCCGCGCCGATGCTGCTCGACTACCAGTCGATGCAGCGCCTCGCCGAAGGGGTGCTGACGCAGGTCGCCTCGCTCCTCAACGTCGCCTGCGAGGGCATCCTGGTGCTGCGGGAGAAGGCGGGCCTCGACGAGAGCCTCTGCGTGCTCGCGGGGTCGGGCTGCTACCAGCACCTCGTCGCCCCCGGCACGGCCGGGCCACCGGGCGCGGCGCTGCCCCTCGACGAGGATGTCCGCACCATCGTGGGCCGGGCCTTCGCGGAGCGGCGCCACATGTTCGGCGACCGCTGGTCCACCCTCTACGTCCACACGGCGAGCGGCAGCGAGATCGTGGCCCTGCTCAAGGCCGACCGCTCCCTCTCGGAGACGGACCGGGCGCTGATCGCGCTGTTCACCTCGCGCCTGTCGATCGCCTTCGACAACGTCATCCTGTACGAGCAGCTGCAGCGGGCCAATGTCGGGCTGGAGCAGCGGGTGGTGGAGCGCACCGCCGAGCTGATGCGGGCGAACCGCCGCCTCGCCCTCCAGCGCTCGGACCTGCGCCGGGCCAACCAGCTCAAGACCGAGATCCTCGGCACGGTCGCCCACGACCTCAAGAACCCCCTCGCGGTGATCCTCGGCCGCGCCGAGATGCTCGGCGACATGATCGGCACCCTGCCCCAGCCGGTCGAGGCCATGCGCGCGCAGGTCGGCTCCATCCGCGACTCGGCCCGGCGCCTCACCGCCATGATCGAGAGCCTCATCGCCGACGCGATGAACGACGCCCTCGACATCACCCTGCGGCGCGAGCCGGTGGATTTCGCCGCGCTTGCCCGCGAGGTGTCCGGGGCCAACGCGCCGCTGGCCGAGACCAAGGCGCAGCGCCTCGTCTCGGCGATCCCCGAGAGCCTGTTCATCTGCGGCGACGGCGAGCGCCTGCGCGAGGCCATGGACAACCTGATCTCCAACGCCATCAAGTACAGCCCGGCCGGCGCCGAGATCGTCGTCACGGTCGGGCGCGAGGGCGAGGACGTGATCTACGCGGTGCGCGATTTCGGGCCCGGCCTGTCGCCGGAGGACACGGCCCGGCTGTTCGGGCGCTTCCAGCGGCTCTCGGCCAAGCCCACCGGCGGCGAGGGATCGACCGGCCTGGGTCTCTCGATCGTCAAGCGCATCGCCGAATTGCACGGGGGCCGGGCCATCGCGGAGAGCCACGCGCCCGAGCCCGGCTCCACCTTCGCGATCCGCCTGCCCGTCATCGCCGTGGAGCTCGCCTGAAATTGCATCGCGCGTGCACATGCGCGCGAACGCAATCAAGGCGGGTCCACACGCAATCTGGCCGCAAATGCCCGCTTATGCTCCCGGTTTCCGCCGGGCCGGACGAATCGGGGCCCGGCGCATCGGCGTCGAGGGAGCAGGATGGAGCGTTTGCAAACGGCCGAGACCGCGGAGACCGGCCTCGGGCAGATCGTCGAGGCGGCGCATTTCTCGGCGATCCGCACGGTCCGCACGGAGGCGGACGCGCTCCACGCCCTCGCCCGCGCCCTCGACGGCGACCTGAAGGCGGGCTTCGCCGCGGCCGTCGCGGCCATCCACGGCATCCCGGGCCGCGTCGTCGTCTCGGGCATCGGCAAGAGCGGCCACATCGCCCGCAAGATCGCCGCGACCATGGCCTCGACCGGCACGCCGGCCTCCTTCATCCATCCCGCCGAGGCGAGCCACGGCGATCTCGGCATGATCACGCCGCAGGACATCGTCATCGCCCTGTCGTGGTCGGGCGAGACGACGGAACTCGGCGACATCGTGAGCTTCGCCAAGCGCTTCGCCGTGACGCTGATCGGCGTCACCTCGAATCCGCAGAGCACGCTGGGGCTCGCCGCCGACATCCTGCTGCCGCTGCCCCTCGTCAAGGAAGCCTGCCCGCACAATCTCGCGCCGACCTCCTCGAGCGTGATGCAGCTCGCGCTCGGCGACGCGCTGTCCATCGCCCTCCTGGAGCGGCGCGGCTTCTCGGCGAGCGACTTCAAGGTCTTCCACCCGGGCGGCAAGCTCGCGGCCCGGCTCAAGACCGTGCGCCAGCTCATGCATACCGGGGGCGAGATGCCGCTGGTGCCCCAGGGCATCCCGATGTCCGAGGCCCTGCTCGCGATCATGGGCAAGCGCTTCGGCTGCGCGGGCGTGGTCGATGCCGCGGGCCGGCTCGTCGGCATGATCACCAACGGCGACCTGCGCCGCCACATGGGCAGCGACCTCCTGCACCGCCCGGTCGACGCGATCATGACCGCCTCGCCGATCACCGTCCCGCCGGGCGGCTTCGCGAGCGCCGCCCTCGAACTCATGAACCGCCGCGAGATCACCGCCCTGTTCGTGGTCGAGGATGCCAAGCCGGTCGGGATCCTGCACATCCACGACCTGCTCCAGATCGGCGTCGCCTGAAGCCTTGCGCCGGGCCGGCATCCCGGTCCGGCCGGGGGCCGGCCCGATCCGCGGATCGACGATCCCGCGACCGGGCGTCATACTCTCCGGTAATCCTACCGACGGTTGTTCTGCCGGCCGGGCGAATTCCTTAACTTCCCGATCCCACAACTCATGGCGGACAAGGGCGGCCTCCCCGGCGCGGGGCGGTCGCGCCGGAGCATCCCGTCATGACCGCCACCGCCCCGCGAGGAGATGGACTGCGATCCCGGGCCGCCCGGTGGCTCCTCGCGGCCCTCGCGGCCGCCGGGGCCGCGTCCGGCCCCGCGCGGGCCGAGGAGCCGGTCCGGCTGCGGATCGTGGGCGGCCTCGCCGGGGTGCGCCAGTTCACGCAGTTCGAGGAGCCGTTCTGGGCGCGCGAGATGGCCGCCCGCTCGGGCGGGCGGATCGAGGCCAGCATCCATCCCTTCGACCGCAGCGGCCTGCGCGGCGAGGACATGCTCCAGCTCATGCGGCTCGGCGTCGTCCCGTTCGGCACCGCCCTCGTCTCCCTCGCCGCCGGGGAGGATCCGGAGCTGAGCGCCATCGACCTCCCGGGCCTCAACCCCGACACGGCGGCCCTGCGGCGGACCGTGGAGGCCTACCGGCCGCATCTGCGCCGGGTGCTGGATGAGCGCTACGGCATCGAGCTTCTCGGCATCTACGCCTATCCGGCCCAGGTGCTCTACTGCGCCCGGCCGTTCGGGACGCTCGGCGACCTGGCCGGCCGGCGGGTGCGCACCTCCTCGGTGAACCAGTCTGAGCTGGTCCGCGCACTCGGAGCGGTGCCGGTCATCGTGCCGTTCAACGAGACGGTCGGGGCACTCACCCGAGGCGTGGTGGATTGCGCCATCACCGGCACGCTGAGCGGGGCGGAGATCGGCCTGACCCGGGTCACGACCCACATCCATGCCCTCCCGATCAGCTGGGGCGTGTCGTTCTTCGGCGCGAGCCGTCAGGCCTGGAGCGAAGTGCCGCCCGATCTGCGGGCGATGCTCCGGCAGGGCATCGGCGACCTCGAGGACCGGATCTGGCGCATGGCCGAGGAGGACACGGCGCGGGGGCTCGCCTGCAGCACGGGCGAGACGGGCTGCGCGGATCTGAACCCCGGCCGGCTGACCCTGGTGCCGGTGAGCGCGGGGGACGAGGCGCGGCGGCGCCGGCTCCTCGAGGAGGCGGTGCTGCCGGGCTGGATCGAGCGCTGCGGCGGCTCCTGCATCGACGCCTGGAACGCGACGCTGGCCGCGGTGATCGGGATCCGGGCCGGTGGGCGCTGAGGCGGTCCGGGCCGGCGCGAAGCGGCGCGTCACCCTCGCGGTGGCGGCCGGCGTCGCCGTCCTGTCCGGCGCGCTCCTGGGGGGCAGCGCCCTCCTCCTGCAACGAACCCGCGAGACCGCCCGACACGGGGCGGAGCGCCACGTCGAGCGCACGGCCCAGACCCTCGCCCACGCGATCAACCGTCAGTTCCTGCAGATCGACGCGGCGCTCGCGAGCCTGCCGGTTCTGTTCTCCACCATCGAGGGCGCGCGCGGCGCGATCTCCGTCGATGCGGCGGGGCGCCTGCTGCGCGGCCTCAACGTCCAGAGCTTCGTGTTCCGCGACCTCATGCTGGTGCGGCGCGACGGCTCGCTCTGGGCCTCGGCCCGTGCGCGCTCCGCGATCGTCCCCCTCGACGAGATGATGCCGGAGCGCATCACGGGCGCGATGGTGCTGGCCGGCCCCGCCTACAGCCGGCGCACGGGCGAGTGGGCGATCTACCTCGCCCGCACCGTGACCTTGCCGGGAGAGGGCGAGCTGATGGCGGTGGCCGAGGTGCCGCTCGCCACGCTCCGGGCGCTGCTCGCCGAATCCGGCGAGCAGCCGGGGCAGCGGGTCGCCCTGGAGCGCCGGGACGGGCGCCTCCTCGCGGGCCTGCCGCATGACGAGCTCGCCACCGGACAGCCGCTGGCGCAGCCCATCAGCGGCCTTCGCCGCGACGGGGCGGCCTTCACCCTGCCCGGCGGCCCCGAGAGCCGGGAGCGCATCGCGGCGACCCGCCCGACGCTCTACGGCGACGTCGCCGTGGCGGTGACCCTGGAGAGCGACCAGGCCCTCGCCGACTGGGCCCGGGACCGCACGCGCATCGTCGCCACGGCCTTGCTGGTCGAGCTGATGCTCCTCCTCGCGGGCACGGTGCTCATCGTCGCGTGGCGCAAGTACCAGGACCTGCAGGAGGCCCGCGACCGGGCTCGGACCATGCTGGAGAGCGCCGTCGAGGCGATGGCGGACGGCTTCGTCATGTGGGACCGGGACGACCGCCTCGTGACCTTCAACCGGCGCTACCGGGACCTCTACGCCGCGAGCGCCCCCGCTTTGGTCCCGGGCACGCTGTTCGAGGACATCATCCGCTACGGCGTGAAGCACGGCCAGTATCCGCAGGCCGGGACGGACGGCGAGGCCTTCGTGCGGGAGGTCGTGGCGTGGCACCGGGGCGATCACGGCGCCCTCGAGCGCCTGCTGCCGGGCGGGCGCTGGGTGCTCATCACCGAGCGCCGCACCGCGACCGGCGAGATCGTCGGCATGCGCACCGACATCACCGCCCTGAAGATCGCGCTGGAGGACCTCGCGGCGGCCAACGACCGGGCGGGGCGCGCCATGGCCGAGGTGCAGGCGCAGAACGCGGCCCTGATCGAGCGCGACCACACCCTGCGCACCCAGAACCTGCGCTTCGACGCGGCCCTCGGCAACATGTCCCACGGGCTCCTGATGGCGGATGCCGCCGGCCGGCTGATCGTGGCCAACCGCCGCCTCGCCGAGTTCCTCGGCGTCGCGCCCGAGGCGCTGCCCGCGGGGGCGGCCATCGACCTCCTCCTCACCGACCTCGCCCTCTGCAGCCCCCTGGGCGATGGGGCGCTCGCCCAGATCCGCACCCGCCTGCGGGATCTCGCCGACCGCCAGCGGTCGGGCACCTTCACGGTGACGGGGTGGGACGGGCGCGCCCTCTCGATCAGCCAGCGGCCCATGGCGGATGGCGGCTTCGTCGCGATCGTCGAGGACGTGACCGAGCAGCACGAGGCCGAGGACCGCATCCGCTTCCTCGCCCATCACGACCCGCTGACGCGCCTGCCCAACCGCGTCCTGTTCCGCAGCCGCCTCGACGATCTCCTGCGAGGCGCCGGGCCTGCGCCGGGCCGGGCCGCCCTGCTCTATCTCGACCTCGACGCCTTCAAGGACGTCAACGACACCCTCGGCCATCCGGTGGGCGATGCGCTGCTCACCGCGGTCGGCGAGCGCCTCGTGGCCTGCCTCGGCACGCAGGGCATCGTCGCCCGGCTCGGCGGCGACGAGTTCGCGGTGGCCTGCGCGGCGGAATCCGCCGCCGCCGAGGCCCTGGCCCGCCGGATCATCACGGCCCTCGGCGCGCCCTATCCCCTCGCCGGACGGACGGTGCAGATCGGCGTGAGCATCGGCATCGCCCTGTCGGGGCCGGACGCGCCGGACGCCGATACCCTGCTCAAGAACGCCGACATGGCCCTCTACGAGGCGAAGGCCGGCGGGCGGGGCGTGCACCGCGTCTTCGAGACCCGGATCGCCGCGCGGCTGCACGAGCGGCTGGCGCTCGAGGCCGATCTCGCGGGGGCGCTCGACGCCGGGCAGTTCGAACTCGCCTACCAGCCGGTCTTCGATCTCGCGGCGGGGCGCGTCTGCGGCTTCGAGGCGCTGCTGCGCTGGAACCACCCCGTGCGGGGCTGCGTGAGCCCGGCGCGCTTCATCCCGCTCGCCGAGCAGACCGGCCAGATCGAGGCGATCGGCGCCTTCGTGCTCGACCGCGCCTGCCGGGACGCGGCCGCCCTGCCGCCCGGCATCCGCATGGCGGTCAACCTCTCGCCGGTGCAGCTGCGGGGGGAGGACATCGTCGAGCGCATCATGGCGGCCCTCGACGGGTCCGGTCTCGATCCGGCGCGGCTGGAGCTGGAGATCACCGAATCGGCGCTGCTCGAGAGCAACGAGCGCATCGTCGCGATCCTGGAGCGCCTCCGCGCCCGGGGCGTGCGGATCGTGCTCGACGATTTCGGCACCGGCTACTCCTCGCTCAGCTACCTGCGCACCTTCCCGTTCCACAAGATCAAGATCGACCAGTCCTTCGTGCGCGAGATGACGACGCGGGCGAACTCGCTCGCCATCGTGAGCGCGATCGTGGGCCTCGCCGACGAACTCGGGATGGCGACCACGGCGGAGGGCATCGAGACCGCCGACCAGCTCGACTTCGTGCGCAAGGTCGGCTGCCGGCAGGCGCAGGGCTACTTCCTCGGCAGGCCCCGCCCGATCCTCGCCGCCTACGAGACCCTGCGGGCGCGGCCGGAGGCGGCGGCGCTCGCCTCCTGAGGGCCCGCGGAACGGCCGGCCGGGGGCGGAACAGCGCCGGCCCGCCGGCGGTTGGCCCCCGACACCCGATGGAGGATGGCCCATGGCCGGCGAGAAGCCTCACGGCGACAAGACCCACGCCCAGGAACTGCGCACCATCGAGCACCGGGAGGGGCCGAACGTGCCGGCGGGCGGCGGCGCCCGCATCCGCACCAGCGCCGATCCGGTCCGCCCGCCGACGAATCATCAGGAGAGCCGGGACCACAACAAGCACAACAACCCCGGCCAGGAAGGCCACCGGCCCCAGAAGCACGGGCCGGCCGAGGAGAAGTCCTGAGGAGAAGTCCTGAACCCTCTGCCCGTCATCGGCACCTCGCGCCGCCTCACGCCGCCGAGATCAGCGCGATGCCGGCCGCCATCAGGGCGGCGCCGACGAGCCGGTGAGGGCCGGCGCGGCAGACCGGCATGCCCATCCAGCCGAAATGATCGAGGGCGAGCGAGGTCATCAGGTTCGCGGTGATGAGGAGGCCGTTGAACGCCCCCGCTCCTACCCTGTCGACGAGGAGCAGCCCCCCGAACACCGCCACCGCCCCCGCGAGGCCGCCGAGGGACGCCCACCAGGGCATCCCGGCGAGGTCCTGCCGGCTCGGCAGGGGCACGGGACGCAGGAGGAAGATCGTCAGGAACACGAAGACGATCGGCAGGAATGAGACCGCCGCCGCGAGCCAGGGATTCACGAGGGCCCCGCGCAGTTGCGCGTTGAGAACGACGCCCACGGCCTGGAGGGCGCCGGCCCCGAGCACGAAGGGGTAGAGCAGGCGCCCGTCGATCCCGTGCGCCCGCGCCTCCCCGGCGCCCGCCCCGCTGCGGCCCGCCCGGGCGATCAGCACGATGCCGCCGATCATCAGGAGCCCGCCGAGCCAGGGCAGGAGCCGGAAGCCGACCGCCGGCATCCCGAACAGCCCGAGGGCGTCGATGACGAGGGAGGTGAGGATGTTGCCGGTGATGAGGAGGCCGTTGAAGGGGCCGGCCCCGACCTTGTCGACGAGGGCGAGCCCTCCGAACACCGCGACCGCCCCCGCGAGGCCGCCGAGGGGCGCCCACCAGGGCATGCGGGCGAGCCCCTCGGCCGTCGGCAGCGGCACCGGCAGAACGGCGAACAGGGTCACGAACACGAAGACGATGGGGAGGAAGGACACCGTGGCGGCGAGCCACGGGTTCACGAGCGACCCGCGCAGGCGGGCGTTCATCGTGTTGCCGAGTGCCTGGAGGGCCCCGGCGACCAGAATGAAGGGGTAGAGCAGAGCGGCGGCGTTCACGGGAGCCTACGGCACGAGGAGGAGGCCGGCGAGCGCCAGCAGGAGGGCAGGAGGCATCACGAGCGCGCCGAGCTTCAGAAAGCGCCATGCCCCGACATCCTGCCCCTCCCGCCGGATGGCGGTGAGCCACAGGATGGTGGCGAGCGAGCCCGTGACCGACAGGTTCGGGCCGAGATCGACCCCGATCAGGATCGCGCCCGCGATCCGGTCGGACACGTCGGCCGCCTGCACCGCCGCGCCCGCGACGAGGCCGGCCGGCAGGTTGTTCACGGCGTTGCACAGGACGGCGACGAGGGTGCCGGCACCCCACGCGGTCCCGGCGGGGGCAGCCCGGGCGGCGTTCCGCAGGGTCTCGGCGACGAGGCCGAGCAGGCCGGTCTTCTCCAGGGCCTCGACCAGCACGAACAGCCCGGCGACGAGGGGCAGGACGCTCCACGACACGTCCTTGACCACGGCGACCGCGCCCTCCCGCTTCAGCGCGAGCACGAGGAGCGCGGTGGCGAGGCCCGCGAGGCAGGTCGGCAGGCCGAGATCGCGGCCCAGAGCCGAGGCGCCGATCAGCGCGGCCCCCGTCGCCAGGATGCCGAGGCCCGCGACGAGCCCGGTGCGGGAGAGGTCCGCCGTCGGGACGTCGCTGGCGACCGTCTGCGCCCGCAGGGTCGGCCCCTGGGTCCAGCGCAGCACGGCGTAGGTCGCCACGATCGCCAGCACGGAGGGCAGGGTGAAGCGCGCCAGCCAGTCGAGGAGCGGCGGCATGTGCGCCGCGTAGACGACGAGGTTGGCCGGGTTCGAGATCGGCAGGACGAAGCTCGCCGCGTTGGCGATGAAGGCGCAGACGAACAGGTAGGGCAGCGGGTCCTTCACCCGGGCGGCCTTGGCGGCGCAGTACACGGCGGGCGTCAGCACCACCGCGCAGGCGTCGTTCGACAGGAACACCGTCACCACGGTGCCGACGCCGTAGACGAGGGTGAAGAGCCGCGTCGCCGAGCCCCTCGCCCGGCGCACCGCGATGCCGGCGAGCCAGTCGAACAGCCCCTCCTTCCGGGCGACCTCGGCGAGCAGCATCATGCCGATCAGGAACAGGTAGACGTCGGTGCCCTTGAGCACCCCGTCCCAGGCCGTGCCGGCGGGCAGCAGGCCGAGGCCCACCAGCGCGGCGGCGCCCAGCACGGCCCAGATCGCCTCCGGCCAGCCGAGGGGGCGCAGGATCACCCCGAGGGTGGCGAGGGCTGCGATGCTCCAGGTCGCGATGGTGGGGGTGACGCTGAGCGCGCCCATGCGGGAATCTCCTGTCTGAGGCACGCCGAGGCCTGCGCGCGGCTCTCCGCACCGGTCGGATCAGGGAGGCGTAGCAGGAGAAGCTGGCGCGGGCCCGCTCATTCCGCCGGAACGGCGAGCGGGGCGGCGCCTTTCGCCGAGGGGGTCGGGGTGGGATCGATCCCGCGGGTCTCGGGCATGAGGAACAGGTAGAGGGCGAAGCCCGCTCCCGCGATCGCCGCCAGCACCAGGAAGGCGGTGGAATAGCCCGCCGCCACGATGATGATGCCGGCGAGCGAGGCGCTGAGCGCGGCGCCGATGCCCTGCGCCGTCGCGACCGCCCCCTGGGCCACGTTGAAGCGGCCGGTGCCGCGGGTGAGGTCCGCCACCACGATCGGGAACAGCGCCCCGTAGATGCCCGCCCCGATCCCGTCGAGACACTGCACCGCCACAAGGTAATAGGGATTGTTCGAGAGCGTGTAGAGCACGCCGCGCAGGGCCAGGATGCCGAAGGCGACGAGGAAGATCGGCTTGCGCCCGAAGCTGTCGGCCTTGTGGCCGACCAGGATCGCCATCGGCACCATCACGCATTGCGCCGCCACGATGCAGACCGCGATGAGCGAGGTCGCGTAGTCCTTGCCCGAGACGTGGGTGAGGAGCTGGCCCACCGAGGGGAGCATCGCCGCGTTGGAGAGGTGGAACAGCGCCGCGAGGCCGGCGAACAGCACCAGGGTGCGGTTCTGCAGCAGCATCCGCCAGCCCTCGGGCTGGTGGGCGCCCGCGGGCTCGGCGGCGGAATCAAGGCCGCGGGCGAGATCGTCGTCGATCTCCTCCGCCCGGATCATCAGCATGGCGCCGATGCTGAGGGCGGCCAGCACCGCCATCAGCCAGAACACCACGATCGGGCCGAACCAGTAGGCGGTGACGCCGGCGATCACCGCCGAGACCGCGTTGCCCGCGTGGTTGAAGCCCTCGTTGCGGCCGATGCGCTTCGAGAAGGCCTTCGGGCCGACGACGCCGAGCGTGATCGCGGCCAGGGCCGGCGGGAAGATCGCGCCCGCGATCCCGGCCAGCGACTGGGTGGCGGCGACGAGCGCGAAGTTGGTGATGAAGGGCAGCGCGAGGCAGCTCAGGGTGACGGCGACCGCGCCCGCGATGACGATGGCCCGCTTGTGGTGCGTGCGGTCGATGAGGGCGCCGGCCGGCGTCTGCGCGATCAGGCCGGCGATGCCCGCGATGGTCATCACGAGGCCCGCCGTCGCCTCGTTCCAGCCCTGGTCGGGCCCGCGCACGGCGATGAGGTAGATGGCGAGGTAGGGGCCGAGGCCGTCGCGCACGTCGGCCAGGAAGAAGTTCAGGGCATCGAGACCGCGCAGCGCCCGGGTGGACGGGGTCGGGTCCGCTGCGCGCGCGGCCGGACGCAGGTCGCTCATGACGATCTCCGCGAGGTTGAATTCGGAACGGGAGAACCGGCTGCCCGGTCGGCCGCACAGCGGTGTGCCGCGATAATTGATGCTGCGTGGGATTAGTTCCCGGCGAGAACCGTGGGTTTTCCGTTCAAGTTTACGGGAGACATCCTCTGGGGCAGTATCGTGCCCCGCGAAGTGTCGGAGGCTCCCCGAACGGGGCGGCCCGTGCGGCACGCGTGACGCTTCTACCCAGGCACCCGGCTCGTAGGCTGAGGCGGCGGCGGACCGGATAGCCGGATCCGGGCGCGGGATCAGCCGCCCCGGATCCGGCCGGCCACCCCGCCGAGCACCACCGTCTGCCCCTGCAGCATCAGGGCGGCGTCGCGGATCAGCCCGGCCGCCCGCATCGCCGCCGCCCGGGCGCGGCCGGCTTCGAGCGCGTCCGCCACGGCCTCGGGCGACAGGGGGGCGACGCCCACCGTGACGGGGCGGGAGCCCAGATCCGAATCCGGATCCAGGCTGTCGGCCGGGGCGCGCCGGATGCCCGCATGCCCCGGCAGGTCGACCGCGTTGGCGATCAGGGTCGCGGCGGCGTCGGCTCCCGCGGCGTCGCGGGCGAGCACCGTGACCGAATCCGCGATGCCCAGCGAGAAGGAGCGGCCCTGCCGGCCCGAGGTGGCGATCCCGCCGATCCCGTCGCCGTGGCGGATGATCACCCGGCCGTTCAGGGCCGGCACCGAGCCGCGCGAGAAATCCCCCGCGACGCCCACCGCGAGGGTCTCGCCCGCGGTGAGATGGAGGGCGATGTCGCCGCCGTCGTTGACGAAGGCCCTGTCGAGGGGGGCCTCCTCCACCATCGCGGCCAGGAGTTCGTCCGCCACCGATCCCGCCACCGCCGCCATCGGCGTCAGGAAATCCCGGTGCGGGCGGCAGGCTGCCACCATCCGGCGGGCCACCGCGCCCGCCACACGGGGCCGCGCGCTCATCGGCTTGCGCAACTCGGGGAGTTCCGCGACGAGTTCGCCGAGCAGGGTCGCGAAGCGGGCCGCCACGGCCCGGTAGGCCTGCGCCACCGCGGCCTCGGCGCCGTCGGCCCGCAGCACCACGTCGATCGGCCCGTGCTGGAGGTGGAGCCGCCCGCCGGACAGCGCCTGGACGCGCGCGCCCTCCACGGGCGTCAGCCGAGCTTGGCGATGAGGCGGTTGAATTCGGCCGCCTCCGCCGGGGTGAGGGGATCGAGGGTGCGGGCGGTGACCTCGGCGCCGCGGCTCTTCATGGCCTCGATCACGCGACCGCCCTCCGCGGTGAGGGCGAGGAGCACGAGGCGGGCATCGTCTGGATCCGGGGTCGGCCGCACGAGGCCGCGGGCGGCGAGGCGGCGGGCCACCCCGTACATCGTCGCCGGATCGATGCCGACATGGCGCCCGAGCAGGTTCTGCGAGGTCGGCCCGAGGTCGTGGAGCTTGGCCATGGCGGTGAACTGCACCGGGGTGACGTCGAAGTCCCGCATCACGGCCTCGAAGATCGCCGAGGCGCGCTGATGCGCCCGGCGGATCAGGTAGCCGACCTGCTCCTCCACCCGGTAGACGCGCACCGCCTCCGGGTCGATGCGGGGTGCCGCCAGCCGGCGGCCGGGCTCGCTCACGGAATCTCCCGCGGGCCGCCCCGCAGGGGCCAGGGATTTCCGGACCGCCAGGATTCGTGGCGGGCGCCGGGGCCGACGTCGCGCAGGAGATCGGTCATCGCCACCACGTCGCCCATGTGCCCGCCGAGATCGGCATAGAGGGCGCGCGGCAGGGTGAACTCGATCGGCGCCACGATGGCGGGCGTCGGCACGGAGCCGAAGGCGTTGCCGGGCAGCCGCGTGACGTCGGCCATCACCGTGATGCCGCCCCCCGGCCACACCGTCACGGGCGCCCCGCCCATGGTCACCCGGGTCTCGCCGGCCGCCACCGAGCGGGTGAGGCGCACCGGGTTCTCGGTCACGCCCGCCCGCAGGGAGCCGCCGGCGCCCGCCATGAACAGCACCGTGCACAGCGACGGCTCGCAATTCTCGCCGATGCGCTCCACCACCGCGCGCACGGCCGGGGGCATCTCGGCCGGGACCGGGGTGAGGCTCTCGTCGAGGACGAGCCAGAGGGCGTGCTCTCCGGTGGTCGAGGTCATCAGCAGGCGCAGGCCCGGCCACGCGGTCTTGGGGTCGATGGCCTGGATGATCGCGAGCGGGTCGGCGATGTCGGTGCCGCCCCAGCCGATGCCCGGATTGGCCACCTGGAAGTAGCGCCCGGGGGTCGAGCGGCGCCCGCGCACCCGGATGCCGGAGGGGCACATGCCCAGCACCTTGCCGGCCTGATGCTCGGTGAGCACCCCGGTGATGTGGTCGTCGACCACGATCACCTCGTCGGCGTGGCCGAGCCATTGCTGCGCGAAGATGCCGACCGTCGCCGAGCCGCAGCCGACCCGCATGCGCTGCTCGGGGGCTCCGTCCACGATCGGCGCGCGGCCCGCCTGGACCACCACCTCGTGGCCCTGGTCGATGGTGAGCGTCACGGCCTCGCCGGAGCAGAGCGCGAGCAGCGTCTCGCAGGTGACGCTGCCCTCCTTCTTGGAACCGCCGGTGAGGTGGCGCACCCCCCCGATCGAGAGCATCTGCGAGCCGTACTCGGCGGTGGTGACGTGGCCGACCTCCTCGCCGCCGGCACGGATCGCGGCCCGCTCGGGCCCGAGATGGCGGTCGGTGTCGATCTTCACCTTGACGCCGCAATAGCTGAAGATGCCCTCGGTCACGACCGTGACCGTCTCGACCCCCGCATGCTCGCTCGCCACGATGAAGGGGGCGGGCTTGTAGTCCGGGTAGGTGGTGCCCGAGCCGATGCCGGTGACGAAGGTGCGGGCCGGATCGAGCGCGCGCCCGTCCCACGCGGCGCCCGTGAAGGGCACGAGCGGGCCGCCGGCCTCCACCGTGTCGTGCAGGAGCACGACGGGATCGGTGCGCACGAGGTGGCCGTCCTGGTTGGCGTAGCGCGCGCAGGCACCCGCGCGCCCCGGCCGGATCCGGCAGAGCACCGGGCAGGCATCGCAGCGCACGATGCCGTCGGCTTCCGCGGCGCCGAACTTCTTCGAGCGGGCTTCGACGGAGAGGGCGTCAGCGCTCATGGCAGGCTCCGCGTGCACTCATCCCCGGATGAGCTGGGTCCTTCAGGCAAGACGCGGAATCTCCGCTTCCGCGCGCGGTCTTGGCCTGCACCGATCGCGATCGCAGGCTCATCGGCTGAACCAGACCGGAGGACGGCGCGCTCCCCAGCATGAGGAGCCGCTGTGAAGGCCACGAAGGGGGGCCGATCCGGACGTCCGGGCAACAAGGAGCGGAGCCTTGCACGCCGGACCGATGGCTGAGTGACCCGCGGCTCCCGCCTCCGATCCGGCGGCTCCCGCGTCGCGCCTGCTGCCTGCGCACGGGCCTGCTGACGGACGCCCGTCATTCCGCCGCCTCCCGTCCCTGCAGCGCCGCGTGCAGCCGGTGGGGCAGCACCGGCACGCGGGTGAGTCGTGCCCCCGTGGCGTGGCGGATGCCGGCGAGGATCGCCGGGGCGGTCGCCACCAGGGCCGGCTCGCCGACGCCCTTGGCGCCGTAGGGCCCCTCCGGGTCCGGATCCTCGATGATCCGCACGTCGATCTCCGGCACGTCGCCCGCCGTGGGAATCAGGTAGTCGTGCAGGTTCTCGGTGCGGCCGGGGATGAACTCCTCCATCAGCGCGAGCCCCAAGCCTTGCGCGATGCCGCCGTGGATCTGGCCCTCGACCAGGGTCGGGTTCACGGCGCGCCCGACATCGTGGGCGGCGATGATCCGCCTCACCCGCACGGTGGCGAGCACCGGGTCGACCTCCACCTCCGCCACCTGCGCGGCGAAGCCGTAGGTGGCGTAGGGGATGCCCTGCCCCTCCGCGTCGAGGGCGGTGGTCGGCGGGTCGTACCAGCCCTCCCCGGAGAGCACCGCGCCGGTGGCGTCGGGGGGAAGCGTCGCGAGGTCGATCACGCGGCTCGCCGGCCCGTCCGCGATGGACAGCCGCCCGCCGTCGAGGGAGAGCCGCGCCTCCGGCCCGGCATTGGCGAGCGCCAGGATGCGCCGCCGCAGATCCTCGCCCGCGAGCCGCGCCGCGTTGCCCGACACGAAGGTCTGGCGCGAGGCGGAGGTCTTTCCGGCGTCGTAGGTCAGGTCGGTGTCGCCGATCACCGAGCGGAAGCGGTCGGGGGCCAGGCCGAGCGCGTCGGCGGCGATCTGGAGCAGCACCGTCGAAGAGCCCTGCCCGATATCGACCGCCCCGTTGAGGAAGGTGAGCGTGCCGTCGCTCCCGAGCGCGATGCGCATGCGCGAGGGATTCGACATCGAGGTGTTGCCGCAGCCGTACCACATGCAGGCGAGGCCGATGCCGCGCCGGATCCGGGCGCTGCCGGCGTTGAACGCCTCCGCCTCCGCGACCAGGCGGAAGAAGTCGTCGCGCAGGGCATCGAGGCATTGCGGCAGGCCGGCCGAGGCGTGCAGCACCTGCCCGGAGGCGGTGGTGTCGCCGTGGTCGAGGGCGTTGCGGCGGCGGATCGTCCAGCGGTCGATGCCGAGCCGCTCGGCGAGGTCGTCGATCAGCGTCTCGGCCGCCAGGGTGGCCTGGGGCACGCCGAAGCCCCGGAAGGCGCCGGCCGGGGTGTCGTTGGTGTAGATGGCCCGGGTGCGGTTGCGCAGATGCGCCACCCGGTAGGGGCCCGGCGCGTGGACCGGCACCCGGTTCGCGACGGTCGGCCCCCAGGAGGCGTAGGCGCCGGTGTTGAAGTCGCCGTCGAGCTCGAAGGCGGTGAAGCGCCCCTCGGCATCCGCCGACATCCGGGCCCGGATCGTCGCCGGGTGGCGCTTGGTGGTGGAGGCCATGCTCTCGATGCGGGTGAAGACCATCCGCACCGGCCGGCGGGTGAGCCACGCCGCCACCGCCAGGATCGGCTGGAGCGAGATGTCGAGCTTGCCGCCGAAGCCGCCGCCGCAGGCCGTGGGCACGATCCGCACGGCGGCGAGGGGGAGGCCGAGCACGCGGGCGACGTCCTCCTGGTCCATCACCGGGGCCTGGGTGCAGGCCGTGACCTCGATCCGGTCGCCGACCCGCCGGGCATAGCCCGCCTCGGGCTCGATATAGGCGTGCTCCACGAAGGCGGTCTCGAAGGCGCCCGCCGCGGTGGCGGCCCCGGCCGCGTGGCCCACGGCGACGTCGCCCCGCGTCAGGCGGCCGTGGGTGAGCACGTTGTCGGGCACGCCCGCGTGGAGCGGGGCGGCCCCCGGCGCCAGCGCCGCCGCGGCGCCGGAGAGGGCGGGCAGGATCTCGTAGGCGACCGGCAGGTCGGCATCGGGGAAGTCCTCCACCGCCGCCCGGGTGCCGACCAGCGCCGCGACCGGGTCGCCGCGCATCCGCACGAGCCCGTCGGCCAGGACCGGCTGGTCCTTGATGTGGGCAAAGACCCCGAAGGAATTCTCGCCCGGGATGTCGCGGGCGGTGAGGATGCGCGTCAGGCCCGGATGCCGGGCGAGGACCGGGCCGAGATCGCCGATGCTGAAGCGGGCCGCCGCGTGGGGCGAGCGCACGAGGCGCAGCCAGAGGGCATCCTGCGGCTGGTGGTCGGCCCCGAAGCGGTCCGTGCCCTCGACCTTGGCGCGCCCGTCGATGCGGGCCATCCGGGCGCCGACGGCGGCGCCGGGTTCCGGCGCGGGCGCCAGGGCGTTGGCGCCGCGGGCCACGTCCATCACCGCGTCCACGATCTTCACGTAGCCGGTGCAGCGGCAGAGCACGCCGCCGATGGCGTCCGCGACGGCGCGGCGGTCGGGCTGCGGATTGCGGCGCAGCCCGTCCGCGGCGGCCAGGATCATGGCCGGCGTGCAGATGCCGCACTGCGCCGCCCCGTGGGCCAGGAAGGCGTCGCGCAGGCGGTCGATCAGCCCGGTCGGGTCGCGGCCCTCGATGGTGGTGACCGCGCGGCCCTCGGCCTGGGCGGTCGGCACCAGACAGGCGCAGACCTGCTCGCCGTCGAGAAGCACCGTGCAGGCGCCGCAATCGCCCGCCTCGCAGCCGATCTTGGTGCCGGTGAGGTGCAGCCCCTCCCGCAGGGTGTCGGCGAGGCTCGCGAAGGGCGCCGCCGCGACCGTGCAGGCGACGCCGTTGACGGTGAGGGCGATCGGGAGCGCGGTCTCTTGCGTCATCAGGCGGCCCTCCGGCCGGAGGTCGGGTTCAGGGCGGCGAGACCGTCCGCCACCAGGGCGCGGGCGGCGGCCATGCGGTAGGCGGCGCTCGCCCGCACGTCGTCAATGGGCGCGAGATCCGCGAGGTGGTGCGCTCCGACGAGGCCGGGCGCCTCGGCGAGCGGGACGCCGCGGAGATCCGCCTCGAGGGCGCCGAGGCGCCGGGCCACCGCCGCGCAGGCGCCGACCGCGATGCGGGCGTCGTGCACGCGCCCGGCCGGATCGGCCTCGACCGCGAAGGCCGCCATGGCGATGGAGATCACGAGGTAGCGCCGCGCCCCGAGCTTCTCGAAGTGGCCCTGCCCCGCGCGCTTGGGGATGCGGATCGCCGTCACGAGGTCGTGCGGCCCGGCCGCGGTGGTGCGGTAGCCGGTGAAGAAATCGGCGGCGGCGACGGCGCGGCCCGAGACCTCGAAGACCGCGTCGAGGGCGAGCAGGTTCGGGATGCCGTCGCCCGCGGGCGAGGCCGTGCAGGCATTGCCGACGAGGGTGCCGCGGTTCTGGATCTGCACCCCGCCGACCACCCGCCCGGCGGCCTTGAGCCCGTCGAGGAGCGGCGGCAGGTCGGTGCGGATCAGGTCGGTCCAGGTGGCGAGCGCCCCGATGCGCCAGTGGTCGCCCTCCTCGGCGATGCCGCGCAACGCGGCGATGCCGGAGATGTCGAGGATGTCGGTGCGGATGGGGTCGCCCCAGGCCCGGCGGGTGGCGGCGGCCGGGTAGACGTCGGTGCCCCCCGCCAGCACGGTGACCGCGTGCTCGCGGCGGATGGCGAGGGCGTCGGCGAGGGAGGCGGGCCGGAAGTAGCGCATCAGCCCCGCCTCCCCCACAGCGTCTCGGCCTCCTCGGCCGTGTAGTAGCCGCGCCCGACGTCCCGCGCGATCAGCGCCGGATCGCGCTCCCGCGGATCGCCGTAGCCCCCACCCCCCGGGGTCATGATCTCGACCCGGTCGCCGGCCCGGATGGCGATGTTCTGGTCCTTCGACAGGTGGAGCGGCGTGAACACCTCCCCGTCGCGGTGGATGCGCACCACGTTCGGCGCCCCGTCCTGCCCGCCCCGCGCGCCCGGCGGGCCGAAGCGGCCGTGATCCATCACGAAGGAGGCGCGGGCCTCGCCCCGCAGCAGCTCCACCTCGTAATGCACCCCGAAGCCGCCCCGGTGGGCGCCCGCCCCGCCGGAGCCCTCGCGCAGGGCGAAGCGGCGGAACAGCACCGGGTAGTACTGCTCCATCACCTCGACCGGCGCGGTCTTCGAGATGCCGATGGTCGAGCAGCCGTTCGACAACCCGTCGTGATCGGCGTTGCCGCCGTAGCCGCCGCCGGTGATCTGGTACATCACGTAAGGGGCGTTCTTCTCCGGATCGAAGCCGCCCAGCGCGAAATTGCCGGAGGTCCCGGCGGGCGCGGCCGTCACCCGCTCGGGGATCGCCTGGACGAGGGCGAGGAACACGGCTTCCGCGATGCGCTGGCTCACCTCCGCGGCGCAGCCCGAGACCGGGCGCGGGTAGCGCGCGTCGAGGAAGGTGCCCTCGGGCCGGTGGATCACCAGGGGCTCGAAGGTGCCGGCGTTGATCGGCACGTCCGGGAAGACGTGCTTCACCGCGAGGTAGACCGACGAGTAGGTCGTTGCGACGACCGAGTTCATCGGCCCGCGGCAGGGGGGCGAGGAGCCGGCGAAATCGAAGGTGAGGGTGTCGTCCCGTTTCGTCACGGTGAGCGCGATGCGCAAGGGCGCGTCCACCACCCCGTCCGAATCGACGAAGGCCTCGCTGCGGTAGGTGCCGTCCGGGATCTGGCGGATCTCGGCCCGCATCCGCTCGGCCGAGCGGGCGCGGATCTCCGCGATGGCCTGATCGAGCGTGGCGCGGCCGAACTTGGCGAGGAGGTCGTTGAGCCGGGTCTCGCCCACCGCGAGCGCCGCCGCCTGCGCCTTGATGTCCCCGATGCGCTGGTCGGCCACCCGGATGTTGGAGCTGATGATCGAGACGATCTCCGGATCCATCGTGCCGCGCTTGAACAGCTTGACCGGCGGCAGGCGCAGGCCCTCCTGCTCCACCTCGGTGGCGTGGGCCGAGAAGCCGCCCGGCACCATGCCGCCGATGTCGGGCCAGTGGCCGGTATTCTGCAGCCAGCAGAACAGCGCGCCCTCCACGAAGACCGGGCGCACGAAGCGCACGTCCATCAGGTGGGTGCCGCCGAGATAGGGGTCGTTGACGATGTAGACGTCGCCCGGCTCGGGCGCCCCCACCCTCCCCTCGCGGATGAGCCGGATCAGCTCGCCCGTCGAGTGCTGCATGGTGCCGACGAAGACCGGCAGCCCGTACTCGCCCTGCGCGATCAGCGCGCCGGTGTCGCGGTCGTAGATCCCGTCCGAGCGGTCGTCGGCCTCGGCGATCACGGGCGAGAAGGCCGAGCGCGAGAAGGCGATGTCCATCTCGTTGCAGACCTGCTGCAACCCGGCCTGGATCACCGCGAGGGTGAGGGGATCGATGGCGCTCATACGCGGATCCTCAGGTTGCCGATGGCGTCGACGGTGGCGGTGGCGCCGGGCTCGATCACCGTGGTGGCGTCGACCTGCTGGATCACCGCCGGCCCGGCGATGCGGGCGCCCTCGGCCAGGCGCTCGCGGGCATAGACCGCCGCCTCGTGCCAGCGCCCCTCGGCGTGGAGGGGGCGGGTGCCGAGCCGCGCCCCCGCGAGGTCGGTGCGGGCGGCCGGATCGAGGAGCGCGGCGAGCGGGAAGGCCCGGCGGCGGCCGATCACCGAGGTGACGAGGTTGACGACCACCGCGCGGATCTCCGGCAGCCGCACCTGGAAGCGCCGGTAATAAGCGGCCTCGAACAGCGCCTGGAGGTCGGTCCGGGTGATGTCCGGGCCGGGCAGGGTCACGCGGATCAGGTGCGTCTGCCCGCGGAACTGCATGTCGGCGCCGTAGGTCACCGCGACGGCGTCGATCTCGGCCCGCTCCTCCTCGATCACCGCGCGGGCTTCCGCCTCCTGCGCCTCCAGCACGGCGCGCAGGGACTCCATGTCGAGCCCGTCGAGGGGCCGGTTGAGGGTGTTGATCCGGTCCTGGCGCAGGTCCGCCACGAGGCAGCCGAGCGCGTTGGTGAGGCCGGGGCGGGCCGGCACCAGCACCTCCGGGATGCCGAGTTCGCGCGCGAGCGCCACCGCGTGGAGCGGCCCCGCGCCCCCGAAGGCGAACAGCACGAAGTCGCGCGGGTCGTAGCCGCGCGAGAGCGACACCATGCGGATCGCCCCCGACATGTGCACGGTGCCGAGGCGGATCACCGCCGCGGCGGCCTCCTCGACGCTCATGCCCAGCGGCCCGGCGAGGTCGCGCGCGAAGGCGGCGCGGATCGCGTCGAGGGAGACGCCCTCGCGCACGGCGGTGAGTCGCTCGGGGTCGAGGCGGCCGAGCACGAGGTTGGCATCGGTGATGGTGGGCCGCGTGCCGCCGCGGCCGTAGCCGATCGGGCCGGGCTCGGAGCCGGCGCTCTCGGGGCCGACCTGCAGCATGCCGGCCCGGTTGACCGAGGCGATGGAGCCGCCGCCCGCGCCCACCGTGTGCACGTCCACCATCGGCAGGTGGATCGGCAGCCCGTAGGCGAGGGTCAGCTCCGCCGAGACCTCCGGCACGCCGCCCGCGATCAGCGCCACGTCGGTGGAGGTGCCGCCCATGTCGTAGGTGATGGCGTTCGACAGGCCCGATTGCGCGAGCGTCGCGGCGGCGGCCATGACCCCCGAAGCCGGTCCCGACATCACGGTCTTGGCGGCGGCCTCGACCACGCGGCCCGCCGGCACGGTGCCGCCATTGCCGTTCATGACGAGGAGGTCGCGGGCGAAGCCCTGGGCGGCCAGCTCCTCCTGGAGCCGGCGCAGGTAGCGGTCGAGGATCGGCTGGACCGCGGCATTGACCGCGGCGGTGGTGCCCCGCTCGTATTCGCGGAACTCCGAGAGCAGCGAATGGCCGAGGGTGACGTAGGCGTTCGGCCAGATCTCGCGGGCGATCTCGCCCGCCCGCCTCTCGTGGGCCGGGTTGGCGTAGGCGTGCAGGAAGTGGATGACCAGGGCCTCGCAGCCCGCGGCCAGGAGCGCCTGGACGGCCTCGCGCACGGCCGCCTCGTCGAGGGGCGTGCGCACGCGCCCGTCCGCCATCACGCGCTCGGGCACCTCGCGGCGCAGGTCGCGGGGGATCAGCGGCTCGAAGGTGCCGAACAGCCCGTAGGGCTTGGGCCGCGTGCGCCGGCCGAGTTCCAGCACGTCGCGGAACCCCGCCGTGGTGACGAGGCCGACCCGGGCGGTCTTGCGCTCCAGCACGGCGTTGGTGGTGGCGGTGGTGCCGTGGATGACGAGGTCGAGATCGGCGGGGGCGGCCTCCGCGGCCGCGATCGCCGCGAGCACGCCGCCGGCTTGGTTGCGCACGGTGGTGGGCACCTTGGCGAGGCGCACCCGGAGCGGCCCGCCCGGCTCGGCCTCGGTGAGGAGGAGGTCCGTGAAGGTGCCCCCGACGTCGATGCCGGCCACGCGTCTCATCGGGCGGCTCCCCGGGTGCGACCGCCGAAGCCGGTCGCGAGAACCACGCAGCGCTTCCGCTGCTCCCCTTGTCCCGGACGACCGAGGCGAGAGCGGAGGACGATCCGGGAAAGGGGGAGGTGGAGGGACCCGACCCGCAACACCGAACGCCGTCGCCCCTGCCCCGGCCCCGGATCATCTGAGAGATTCGCCATCCCACACCCCGATCGTTCGTCTACGAACGGTCCCGCCGCGCGCGGGCCCGCCCCCTGCCCCGCGTCACACCGTGAGGTAGGCCTCCCGCACCGCGTCGTTCGCCTCCAGCTCCGCCATCGTTCCCTCGAAGCGGATCGTGCCCTTCTCGATGACGAAGGCCCGGTCGCAGACCGCCGCCGCGAAGCCGAGATTCTGCTCGGAGAGGAGCACCGCGATGCCCTCCCGCTTCATGCGCAGCACCGCCTCGGCCATCTGCTCGACGATGACCGGCGCCAGCCCCTCGGAGGGCTCGTCGAGCAGCACCGCGTGCGGGTTGCCCATCAGGGTGCGGGCGATGGTGAGCATCTGCTGCTCGCCCCCCGACATGGCGGAGGCGCGCCGCCCGCGCATCTCGGCGAGGTTCGGGAAGATCGAGAACAGGCGCTCGGGCGTCCAGGCCTCCCGTCCATCCGTCGGGCCTTGCCCGATGGCCGGGCCCTTGCGGCCGACCTCCAGGTTCTCCGCGACCGTGAGATCGGTGAAGATGCGCCGCTCCTCCGGCACGTAGCCGAGGCCGAGGCGGGCGATGCGGAAGGGCTCCCAGCCGGTCACGGCACGGTCCTCGAAGGTCACGCGGCCGCCGGTCGGCACCAGCATCCCCATGATGGCCTTGAGGGTGGTCGACTTGCCCGCCCCGTTGCGGCCCATCAGGGCCGCCACCTCGCCGCGGCGCAAGCTCAGCGAGACGCCGAACAGCACCTCCGCCTGCCCGTAGGCGGCGCGCAGGGCCGCGACGTCGAGGAGCGGGCCCATCACGCCACCTCCCGGCGGCGGGCACGCAGGGCGGCCGCCGCCCCCGCCTCGCCGAGATAGACCTGCTTCACCCGGGCATCCGCCCGCACCGCCTCGGGCGGCCCGGCGGCGATGATCTCGCCGCGCACCAGCACCAGCACCCGGTCGGCATGGCCGAACACCGCCTCCATGTCGTGCTCGGTGTAGAGGACCCCGATGCGCTGGCTGCGGGCGAGCCGGGCGGTGAGCGCCATCAGCCCGCCGCGCTCGCGCGGCGCCATGCCGGCGGTGGGCTCGTCCATCAGCAGCAGCTTCGGACGCGAGGCGAGGGCGACCGCGAGTTCGACCCGCTTCACGTCGCCATAGGCGAGTTCGGCCACCGGCCGGTCGGCCTCGGCGGCGAGCCCGACCTCGGCCAGCAGCTCCAGCGCCTCGTCGCGGTAGAGCCGGCGCGTGTCGGAAAAGAGGGAGCGGCTGCGCCCGTGCCGGGAGACCAGCGCCATCTGGACGTTCTCGGCGACGCTCATCGACACGAAGGTCTGGGCGATCTGGAAGGTGCGCCCGACCCCGGCCCGCCAGATCGCCCGGGCGGGCAGGCCGGCGATCGGCTGGCCCGCCAGGGTCACGCTGCCGGAATCGGGCTTCAGCTGTCCGCCCACCATGTTGAAGGTGGTGGACTTGCCCGCCCCGTTCGGCCCGATCAGGGCCAGCATCTCGCCGGCGGCGAGCGTGAAGGACACGTCCTTGGCGGCGGCGACGCCGCCGAAGCGCTTGGCGAGGCGGTCGACGACGAGGAGCGTCATGCGGAGGCCGCCGCGGGTTCGGGGCTGCGGCGGGCGCGCAGGGCCTCGGCGGCGCCCGCGAGGCCGCGCGGGAAGACGAGCACCGTGGCGATGATGGCGAGTCCGAGCAGCAGCCGCCAATAGGCGGTGAGCGGCATCACCGCGTCCTTGAGGGCGTGGAAGAAGCCCGCGCCGACGAGGGGACCCATCACGGTCCGGATGCCGCCGACCAGCACCATGACCAGGAAGTCGATGGAGAGCGGGATCGCCGCGAGGGTCGGGTCGATGGAGCCCTTCTCGAAGGCGTAGAGGCCGCCGGCCAGGCCCGCCGCCGCCCCCGCCAGGGTGAAGGCGAGCCAGCGGTGGGTGCGCACGTCGAGGCCGATCGCCTCCGCCCGGGTGGCGGAATCGCGGGCGGCCCGCAGGGTGTAGCCGAAGGGCGCGACGATGATCCGGCGCAGGAGCACGATGGCCCCGAGCGCGACGGCGGCCACGCCGTAGAAGTACACGGAGCGGTCGGCGGCCCAGGGCGCCGGCCAGACGCCGACGATGCCGTTGTCGCCCCCCGTCACCTCCACCCACTGGAAGCCGATGGCGTAGACGATCTGCCCGAAGGCCAGCGTCAGCATTGCCAGATAGATGCCCGACAGCCGTACGATGAAGGCGCCGAACAGGGCCGCGCCCAAAGCCGCCGCCAGCGGCGCGGCGAGGAGGGCGGGCAGCATCGGGACCTTGAGCGGCCCGGTGACGAGGAGACCCGCCGCGTAGGCGCCCAGCCCGAAATAGGCGGCGTGCCCGAAGGAGACGAGGCCGCCGACGCCGACCAGGAATTGCAGCGAGAAGGCGGCCAGCGCGAAGATCAGGATCTCGGTGGCGACCTTCACCATGTAGGCGTCGCCGAGGAGCGGGATGGCGAGCAGCGCCGCCACGACCAACGTCGCGAGGGCGGTCTCGGCCGGCCGGAAGCGGCGCAGGCGCAGGATCCCCTCGGGCAGGCGCACCACGCCGGAGGCGGCCTCGGGCCGGCCGAGCAGCCCCCAGGGCTTGACCACCAGCACCACCGCCATCAGGGCGAAGACGAGGACCAGGGTCGCCTTGGGCAGGATCAGGATGCCGAAGGCCTGCAATTCGCCGATGAGGAGCGCGGCCAGGAAGGCGCCGGGCACCGAGCCCATGCCGCCGATCACCGTGACCACGAAGGCGTCCGTGATGACGCTGAGGTCCATGTGGGAATTGGCGGGGATGCGGGGGATCTGCAGGGCGCCCCCGAACCCGGCGAGGCTCGCGCCGAGGAACAGCGTCAGGGTGAAGAGCCGCGCTTGGTTCACCCCGAGCGCGCCGACCATGTCGCGGTCCTGGGTGGCGGCGCGGATCAGGATGCCGAAGCGCGTGCGGTGCATCAGCAGCCAGAGCAGGCCCAGCACCACCGGGCCGATGCCGATCAGCACGAGGTCGTAGGCCGGGAAGCGCTGGCCCAGGATCTCGACGCCGTGGCGCAGGGAGGGCGCGCGCGGGCCCGCGAGATCGACCGGCCCCCAGATCGCCAGCACCAGATCCTCGACGATCAGCACCACGCCGAAGGTGGCGAGCAGCTGGAACAGCTCGGGCACCCGGTAGAGGCGCCGCAGCAGCAGCATCTCGACGGCGATGCCGATCAGCCCGACCAGGAAAGCCGCGAGCAGGATTCCGAGGAAGAAGGTCCAGGGCGCGTAGCTGAGATCGAGCAGGCGCGGGACGAGGGAGACCGCGATGTAGGCCCCCAGCATGGTGAACGAGCCGTGGGCGAAGTTCACGATGCGGGTGACGCCGAAGACGAGGGTGAGCCCCGACGCGATCACGAACAGCGACGCGGCGCTGGCAAGGCCGGACAGGGCTTGCAGGACGAGGAAGGAGGGGTCCATGCGGTCTCGTCGATGCTCCTCGTGGCCCCCCTCCCGCGCGGGAGAGGCCCGCGCGGGAGGGGGGAGCCGCGCTTCCGTCTCACGCCTTGCGGGCGCTCCTCACCTCCGCCTCGGGGAACATGTAATCGGCCCCGTCCGCGTAGCGGACGTTGCGCATCGTGCCCTTGCGGCCGTCGAGGGCGGTCTCGCCGATCCAGGCGCCGAGCGTCGATTGGTGGTCGAGGGCGCGCATGGTGACCTTGCCGGCGATGGTCTCGGAGGTGAGCCCTTCGAGGGCCTTGATCATCGCCTCCGTCTCGGTGGACTTCGCCGTCTCGAGCATGTCGCGGATCATGTGGACCACGACGTAGCCGAGCAGCGAGCCGAGCCGCGGCGTGTCGTTGAAGCGGGCGCGGTAGGCCGCCACGAACTCCTTGTGGCCGGGCGTCGGAACCGTCTCCCACGGATAGCCGGTGGTGATCCAGCCCTCGGGCGTCTCGTCGCCGAGGGGGATCATGTATTCGGGCTCGCCGGTGAGCAGGCTCGCCACGGTCTTCTTCTCGAACAGGCCGCGGGTGTTGCCCTCGCGCACGAAGGCCGTGAGGTCGGCGCCGAACAGCACGTTGAACAGGCCGTCCGCCCTGGTCTGGGACAGGGCGCCCACGGTCGCGCCCGCATCGACCTTGCCGAGCGCCGGATATTGCTCGCCCACCACCTCGAAGCCCGGCACGGCGGCGGCCATCAGCTTCTTGAAGTTCGCCGCCGCCGACTGGCCGTACTCGTAGTTCGGCGCGACGATGGCCCAGCGCTTGACGCCGCGGGCCTTCACGGCCTCGACCAGCATCTTCGTCTGCATGTAGGTGCTCGGGCGGACCCGGAAGGTGTAGCGGTTGCCGCTGCCCATGGTGAGGGCGTCGGTGAGCGGCTCGGTGGCCAGGAACAGCACCTTGCGCTGGTTGGCGAGGTCCGCCACCGCGAGCCCGACATTCGACAGGAAGGTGCCGCACAGGAAGGCGACGTTCTCGCGGGTGAGCAGCTCCTCGGCCACCCGCACCGCGTCGCCCGGGGTCGAGCCGTCGTCGCGGAAGACGATCTCGATCGGGCGCCCGCCCAGCGCCTTGACGCCCCCCGCCTTGTTGATCGCGTCCTGGGCGAGCTGCATGGCGTTGCGGTAGGGCCCCGCGAAGGCCGCCATGCGCCCGTAGGAATTGAGTTCCCCGATCCGGACCGGCCCGTCCGCCGCCAGCGCGGACCGTGCGATCAGAGGGGCTGCGGCGAGCCCGCCGATCACGGCACGGCGAGAGAGCGGGGAACGGTTCATGACACGAATCTCCAGCGTCTGAAGGCGCGGGGCCGAGTATCGGGCGCTTTTCCGAACTTCGGCAAGTCATTCGTATACGAACGATACCCGGGTCCGGGATGAGCGCAAGAGGATCGGCTGCGGAAATCGCGGGCGGGACCTGTCGCGCGATTGGGCAGGCCGGCGCCGGACCGGTGGATCCCGCGCGCGGGATCCGCCCGTCCAGGGCCGGCCCCGCGCGGACGAGGCCCCGGCTCCGGCGCATCCGAACCCATTCCCGTTTCGCTTTCGCCGTCTTGCTTTCGGTTTCGGGCGCGCTAAAGTTCGTTTTGATCTCAAAACGAAAATCCCCGGAGCCGCCCCAGGCTCCGGTTCGACCCAGGAGCGAACCCGTGAGCCCGCCGCGTGAGCAGCCCGGCCTCTTCGATCTCGCGATCATCGGCGGCGGCATCAACGGCTGCGGCATCGCCCGCGACGCGGCCGGCCGGGGCGCCACGGTGGTTCTGTTCGAGCAGAACGACCTCGCCAGCGGCACCTCCTCGGCCTCCACCAAGCTGATCCACGGGGGCCTGCGCTACCTGGAGCATTACGAGTTCCGGCTCGTGCGCGAGGCGCTGCGGGAGCGCGAGGTGCTGTGGGCGAACGCACCGCACATCGTCTGGCCGCTGCGCTTCGTGCTGCCCCACCTGCCGGGCCTGCGTCCGGCTTGGCTCCTGCGTCTCGGCCTCTGGCTCTACGACACCCTCGGCGGCCGCGAGCGCCTGCCCGGCACCCGCAGCCTCGATCTCACCCGCGACGAGGCCGGCGCGGCCCTGAAGCCCGGCTTCCGGCGGGGCTTCGAGTATTCGGATTGCTGGGTGGAGGATGCGCGCCTCGTGGTGCTGAACGCCCGGGACGCCGCAGCGCGCGGGGCCGCGATCCGCACCCGCTCCCGGGTCGTCGCCGCCCTGCGCCGGGCGGAGTGCTGGGAGCTGACCATCGAGGCGGGGGGCCGGCGCGAGATCGTGCGGGCGCGCAATCTCGTCAACGCCGCCGGCCCCTGGGTCGGCGACGTGCTCACCGGCGTGGTGCGGGCGAACGCGGCGGCCGGGGTGCGCCTCGTCCAGGGCAGCCACATCGTGGTGCGCCGCCTCTTCCGGCACGACCGGGCCTACATCTTCCAGAATCCCGACGGCCGGATCGTCTTCGCGATCCCCTACGAGCGCGACTTCACGCTGATCGGCACCACCGACCGCGACTATCGCGGCGACCCGGCCGAGGTCGCGGCGAGCGAGGAGGAGATCGCCTATCTGTGCGCCGCCGCGAGCGAGTATTTCCGCGAGCCGGTGCGGCGCGAGGAGGTGGTCTGGACCTATTCGGGCGTGCGCCCCCTCTACGACGACGGCGCGACCAAGGCCCAGGAGGCCACCCGCGACTACGTGCTGACCCTTGATGCCGGCGCGGACCGCCCCGCCCTGCTCTCGGTCTTCGGCGGCAAGATCACGACCTACCGGCGGCTCGCGGAATCCGCCCTGGAGCGCCTGCGCGACCACCTCCCCGCCGCCCGCGCGCCGGCCTGGACGCGGAACGCGCCCCTGCCCGGCGGCGATTTCCCGGCGACGGGCTACGACGCGCTCGTGGCGGCGATCCGGCGCGACTTCCCCTTCCTCGCCGCGGGGCACGCCGCCCGGCTGGTGCGGGCCTACGGCACCGACGCCCGGGAGATCCTGGCGGGCGCGACGCGCAGCGCCGATCTCGGCCCGGTCTTCGGGGCCGACCTCACCGGGCGGGAGGTGCGCTACCTGATGCGGCGGGAATGGGCGGTGACGGCCGAGGACGTGCTCTGGCGCCGCACGAAGCTCGGCCTGCGGCTCGATGCCGGGGAGGCCGCCGCCCTCGACGCCTTCATGCGGGAGGCGGCCGTGGCGGCCGCCTGAGGGCGGCCCGGCGCGCCTCCCCGATTCCGCTGCGCGGGAGCCGGGATCCCGCGCTATCTCGGATCAGCCGGACACCCGCGACGGCATCATCAGGGAGCCCGCCCGTGACGCGCTTCGTCCTCGCCATCGACCAGGGCACCACCTCCACCCGGGCCCTGCTCTTCCGCCCCGACACCTCGGTCGCGGCGCTCGCGCAGGCCGAGTTCCCGCAGCATTTCCCGGCCTCGGGCTGGGTCGAGCACGAGCCGGAGGATCTCTGGCGCACCACCCTCGACACCTGCCGGGCGGCCCTGAGCCGCGCGGGGGCCGAGGCCCGCGACGTCGCCGCCATCGGCATCACCAACCAGCGCGAGACGACGCTGATCTGGGACCGGCGCACCGGCGAGGCGGTGCACCGCGCCATCGTCTGGCAGGACCGGCGCACCGCCGGCCTCTGCGCCCGCCTGAAGGAGCAGGGACACGAGCCCTTGGTGCGCGCGCGGACCGGGCTGATCCTCGATCCCTACTTCGCCGGCACCAAGATCGCCTGGATCCTCGACAACGTGCCGGGGGCGCGGGTCCGGGCCGAGGCGGGCGACCTCGCCTTCGGCACGGTCGACAGCTACCTCCTGTGGCGGCTCACCGGCGGGCGGCTCCACGTCACCGACGCCACCAACGCCGCCCGCACCCTGCTGTTCGACATCCATCGCGGAGCCTGGGACGACGATCTCCTGCGCCTCCTCGACGTCCCGGCGAGCCTGCTGCCGGAGGTGCGCGATTCGTCCGGGGATTTCGGCGCCACCGACCCGGCGCTGTTCGGCGCGCCGATCCCGATCCGGGGCGTGGCCGGCGACCAGCAGGCGGCGACGGTGGGGCAGGCCTGCTTCCGGCCCGGCATGGTCAAGTCGACCTACGGCACCGGCTGCTTCGCGCTCCTCAACACCGGCCCGACGCCCGTCGCGTCGCAGAACAAGCTCCTCACCACCATCGCCTACCAGCTCGGCGGCGAGCGCACCTACGCCCTCGAAGGCTCGATCTTCGTGGCCGGGGCCGCGGTGCAGTGGCTGCGCGACGGCCTCGGCGTGGTGGCCTCCGCGGCCGAGACCGGCGACCTCGCCGCGCGCGCGGATCCCGCCCAGGACGTCTACCTCGTGCCCGCCTTCGTGGGCCTCGGCGCGCCCTACTGGGAGCCCGACGTGCGCGGCATGCTCACCGGGCTCACCCGCGGCACCGGCCCGGCGGAACTCGCCCGGGCGGCGCTGGAGAGCGTCTGCTACCAGACCGCGGATCTTCTCGCCGCCATGCGGGCCGATTGGCCGGACGGCGACGCCCGCGCCACGGTGCTGCGGGTCGATGGCGGCATGGTCGCGTCGGACTGGACCATGCAGCGCCTCGCCGACCTCCTGGCCGCCCCGGTGGACCGGCCGGAGGTGCGGGAGACGACGGCGCTCGGGGCGGCCTACCTCGCGGGGCTCGCCTGCGGGATCTATCCCGAGCCGGCGCGCTTCGCCGACCGCTGGCGCCTGGATTGCCGCTTCACCCCCGCCATGGACGCGCCCGTGCGCGAGCGCAAGCTCGCCGGCTGGCGCCAGGCGGTGGGCTGCCTGCTCGGGCGGAGCGTGCCGCTGCCGTGAGGCGCGGCCGCTACGCTCGCTCCAGCGATCCCGCGATCTCCCGCACCGCCTCCCAGGCGATCGCCACGTCCCGCCACGTGGTCGTGGTCTGGCCGATCTGGAACCGGATCACGAAGCGCCCGTCGTGGTGGGTCTGGGTGAGGTAGGTGCGCCCGTCGTCGTTGATCCGCGCGAGGAGCCGCGCGTTGAGGGCGTCGAGGTCCGCCGCCCCGGCCGGCGCGTAGCGGAAGCTGAGGAGCGACAGGATCGGCCCCGTCACCAGCTCGAAATCCGGATGCGCCGCGATCAGCCGCGCGAGCTCCTCCGCCCAGGCCACGTGCCGGCGGATCATCGCCCGCAGGGCCTCGACCCCATAGGAGCGGATCACGAACCACAGCTTCAGGGCGCGGAAGCGCCGCCCCAGCGGGATCGACCATTCGTTGTAATCGACCACGCCCTCGCGCTCGAGGGTGCGCAGGAAGGGCGGGCGGATGCCGAGCGTGTCGGTGAGCGCCCGTGGATCCTTCACGAAATGCGCCGAGCAGTCGAAATGCGTGAACAGCCACTTGTGCGGGTTGAACACGAGGCTGTCGGCCGCCTCCGCGCCCCGCATCAGGTCGCGGAATTCGGGGCAGATCATCGCGCTGCCCGCCCAGGCCGCGTCCACGTGCAGGAACACCCCGTGGCGCCGGGCCACCGCCGCCACCGCCTCGATCGGATCGCAGGCGCCGACGCTGGTGCCGCCGAGGCAGGCCACCACGGCGGCGGGGAGGAGGCCGGCCGCCCGGTCGGCGCGGATCGCCGCGTCGAGGGCGTCCGGATCCATGCCGAAGAGCGGGCCGGCGACGGGGATGCGCACGAGGTTGGCGTCGCCGATCCCGGCGATCCGCACCGCCTTGTCCACCGAGGAATGGACCTGCGCCGAGGCGTAGACCCGCACGGGGGGCTGCCCCGCGAGGCCCTCGCGGTTGCCCGCGAGGCCGAGGGCCCGCTCGCGCGCCGTGAGCAGGGCGGCCAAGGTCGCGCCGGAGGCCGAATCCTGGATCACGCCGGAGAAGTCCGGCCCGAGCCCGATCATGGCCCGCAGCCAGTCGGTGACGCGGCTCTCCAGCTCGGTCGCGGCCGGCGAGGTCTGCCAGAGCATGCATTGCGCGGCGAGCGCCGCGGTGACGAACTCCGCCACCACCGAGGGCGGGCTCGCATTGGCGGGGAAATAGGCGAAGAAGCGCGGATGCTGCCAATGCGTCATGCCCGGCAGGATGATCCGGTCGAGATCGGCGAAGATCGCCTCCATGGGCTCGCCCGTCGCGGGGGGCGCGGCCGGGATCTGCCGGTAGACCTCGCCGGGGCCGACCTGCGCCCGCACCGGGCGATCCCCGACCCCCGCGAGGTAATCGGCCGACCAGTCGGCCGCCCGGTGCGCCGCGGCGCGGAAATCGTCCTCGTCCACATCGCTCTCCCTGGGCGGTCCTCGCGCGATCGGGCCGCCTGCGCCAGGAACCGGCGGGGGCTTCAGGGCGTGCGCGGCCGGGGAGCGGGCTCCCCCGCGATGATGCCCATCGTCATGGGGTTGAAGCTCGTCAGGCGCCGGTAGTCGAGGGGGGCGCCCGGGGCCCCCTCCCCGCCCATGGCGATCGCCTCGTTGCCCGTGACCTCGATCCGCGTGCGGGCGAGCCCCTCGGCCTGGACGAGCTGGAACAGCACGCGGGCATGGGCGGGGGCGAGCCGGATGCAGCCGTGCGAGGCCGGGCTGCCGAGGCGGCCGACCGCGCGGCTGCCGTGAATCGCGTGCCCCGCATCGGTGAAGAAGATCGAGAAGGGCATCGGCGCGTCGTCCCATTCCCGGGAATGATGGTCGCGCACCAGCCGGGAGGGCGTGAAGCTGCCGCCCGGCGTCGCGTAGCCGGAGGCCCCGGTCGAGACCGGCCAGACGTGGCGCTCCTGGCCGTCCACGGACACCGTCATGCGCTGCGTGGCCTTGTCCACCGTCACGAGCACCTCGGCCCCGGCGGGCCCGGACGTGGCCAGCCCCAGCGCGGCCGCGAGGATCCACCACCGCATCATCCGCCCCCTCCCCGGCACGATCATTCTCTCATGATGACGGCCGCGCACGGCCAAGGTTCCCTCCCGATCCTACGCGATCCGCGCCGCCGCGTCCCCTCCCTGGACCATCGTCCGGCTTTGTGGGGCCGGTCGCCCGTGCTGTGACACGCGTATTCGGAAGGAACGCGCCGCTCCGGCGTCGTGCGCTTGAGGTGCGGTGCGGCAAATGTGCGAACGTTCGTTCGATTGAAGACATCGTATGACTTGGGCGCATGCTTCGCGTGCCTGGCATCGACGGCCCGGACTGCCCAATGGTCGTGATGCGACCGATTGACAGGGCGCATCTCCTCGGCTCACACTCCTCTGGTATACCGTCGACCTGCGACGGTTGGGGCGGGGAGTTGCCGAGTGGGCCCCTCGCAACGGCTCACGCCGACCAGCGACCGGAGAGTCGCGGCAGCGTGGCCGCGCGACATCAACAAGAACGACCGAGGAGAAACGCCCATGTCGGGAACAGGCATGTCAGGGACAGGTGAAACGGTAAAAGGGGGCCGGTGGCTTCAGCTCGCGTTCGGCGTGATCTGCATGTGCATGATCGCCAACATGCAGTACGGCTGGACCTTCTTCGTGAACCCGATGCAGGAGCGGCACGGCTGGGAGCGCGCGGCGATCCAGGTCGCCTTCACGCTGTTCGTGGTGACGGAGACCTGGCTGGTCCCGATCGAGGGCTGGTTCGTGGACAAGTACGGTCCGCGGATCGTGACCCTGGTGGGCGGCGTCCTCTGCGCGCTCGCCTGGGTGATGAACTCCTACGCCACTTCCCTCACCATGCTCTACGTCGCGGCGGCGGTCGGCGGCACGGGGGCGGGCGCGGTCTACGGCACCTGCGTGGGCAACTCGCTCAAGTGGTTCCCGGACCGTCGCGGCCTCGCGGCCGGCATCACCGCCATGGGCTTCGGCGCGGGCTCGGCCCTTACCGTCGTGCCGATCCAGTGGATGATCAAGACGCACGGCTACGAATCCGCCTTCTTCTACTTCGGCATCGGCCAGGGCCTGATCGTCTGCCTGCTCGCCCTCTTCCTCGCCGCGCCCCGCAAGGGCGAGGTGCCGGCGGTGGCGCGCGTCAGCCAGAGCCGGCGCGACTACACCCCGGGCGAGATGGTGCGCACCCCGATCTTCTGGGTGATGTACGCCATGTTCGTGATGATGGCGGCGGGCGGCCTGATGGCGACGGCGCAGCTCGGACCCATCGCCAAGGACTTCAAGATCGCCGACGTGCCGGTGAGCCTCCTCGGCATCACCCTGCCGGCGCTCACCTTCGCGGCGACCCTCGACCGGGTGCTCAACGGCGTGACGCGGCCCTTCTTCGGCTGGGTCTCCGACCATATCGGCCGCGAGAACACGATGTTCCTGTCCTTCGCCATCGAGGGCCTCGGCATCTACGCGCTCAGCGTGTTCGGCAGCGATCCGTTCGCCTTCGTGCTGCTCACCGGCCTCGTGTTCTTCGCCTGGGGCGAGATCTACTCGCTGTTCCCCGCCACCTGCGGCGACACCTTCGGCACCAAGTACGCGGCCACCAATGCGGGCCTGCTCTACACCGCCAAGGGCACCGCGGCGCTGATCGTGCCCTATACGAGCCTCCTCACCACCTGGACCGGAAGCTGGCACGCGGTGTTCATCGCGGCGGCCGCGCTCAACATCATCGCGGCGCTGATGGCCCTGTTCGTCCTCAAGCCGATGCGCGCGGCCTACACCAAGTCCGCCGCCGTGCTGACCCCCGCCCCCGCCGCCTGATACGCTTTCCGGAAAGCGTATCACCAGCCCGCGCGGCGCGGAGCAAGGCTCCGCGCACGCCCGAGGCTCCGCGCACGCCCGAGCGAAACCGGTTTCCGCATCGCGACGCGATGGCGCAGCAATCGCCAGGCGATCCTCCGGAAACCATGTGACGCCTTCGGCCGCGATACCAACCGAGGGCGGCGCCGGCGACGAGCCGGCGCCGCCCTCGCTTTTTCGCGCCGCATCGTAATCGATCGATCTGGTCCCGCGACGGTTCAGCAAAACCTCCGTAGAGGCGTCCGGGCGGACAGAATTATTGTCGGTGCGGGGCCGGATCGCCCTGCTATCATGGTCGCGTACAACAGGGCCATGACCTCGCAAAGAGCCGGCCCGTTCCGGGAGGAACGCGCGATGGAAAAATATCTCTCCGTTCTGAACTGTCCCGTCAGCGGCGAGGGGGAGGATGAAACCTCCACCTCCAGCCGCGCCCTATGCCCCTCCCTCGGGATCACGCCGGGTCTCTCCACCCGCCACCTGCGGGTGCGGGACGGCCAGCTCCTGTGCATCTGCATCTGGGAGAGCCAAGCGGCCTGCGACGCCTTCTTCAATGCGGACTGGCACGCCCGCGCGGAGGCCCTCTGGGAGGACGGCTACGACCTGCGGGTCTCGGCCTGCAACGCGGCGAGCGCCGCCTGAGGCGATTTTTAATCCCGCGAAAAAGCGCGCCGTCCGCGAGGGCGGCGCGCTTTTTCGTGCCCGGCATCCTGGTCCCGGCCGGCGGCAGGGCCCGCAGTCATGCAAACGCGGAATGCCCCGGTTGTGGTGTCTGGTATACCAAGTTGCGGCGCAATACGGCATATCTCGCATCGCACCATCCTTCCGGGAACATCCGATGATCGTCTCTGCCACCGCCTTCCTCGCCGCTGTCATCGGCATCCAGGGGATCCTCGTCGTCAAGCTCGCCGACCGGCTGAGCGGCAAGCCCGGCCGGGTCGAGGGCCAGCGTCCGGCCTCCCCGGCGAACGGCCGCTACGTCGGCATCGCGTGATCCTCCGCCCGTCCGCCGCCGGCCGGACCCGCTCCGGCCCACGGCGGCGTTCGGACGAAAGTCCAAGTTGCTCATCCGTCCATCGCAAGATCTGCTTGGCCGCACCGGCGGTCGATACTGTCGGGCGTGATCGTTCCTCGTGACCAGCCGGTTCGCCCACAGGGGAAGAGCACGGTTTCGCTGGCATACCATTCCCGCCTGTTTTATGAGGGGCCGTGACGTCCGACCGTGGGGCCGGGCGCGAGGGCCGGGGCGGTGGGGGCCGGCCGCGGGAAGCGTCAGGTGCAGCCGATGGCAAGCGACAAAAGTTTCGCCGTGAAACCGATCGTGACGAATTCGAGCCTGCGCACCCTGGCGTACGAGGCTCTGAAATCGGCCATCACGAACATGGACATCTACAGCAGCGACGAGGAGATCCGCCTCGACGAGCGCAAGCTCTCGCAGGATCTCGGCGTCAGCCGCACGCCGGTCCGCGAGGCGCTGACCGTGCTGGAGCAGGAGGGCTTCGTGCGCTCCGAGCCGCGGCGCGGAGTCTTCATCGTCAAGAAGACGAAGAGAGAGATCATCGGGATGATCCATGCCTGGGCGGGGCTGGAGAGCATGGCGGCGCGGCTCGCCTGCGCGCGCGCCTCGGACGCCGACCTGCGCGCCCTGCGCACGGCCTTCCCGGAATTCTTCGTCGATGCCCCGGCCGAGCACATGACCGAGTACTCGGACGCCAATATCCGCTTCCATCAGACCATCATCTCGCTCGGCCGCTGCGAGGTGATCCAGAGCCTGTCGAGCAACCTGCTCATCCACGTGCGCGGCATCCGCAACATCGCGCTCACCCAGGGCGACCGGGCCAAGACCTCGATCCAGGAGCATGTCCGCATCATCGCGGCGCTAGAGGAGCGCGACGCGCCGCTGGCCGAGCGGCTGGTGCGCGACCACGCGCTGGGCCTCGCCGAGCACGTCGACCGCTACGGCGACTTCCTGGCCTGATCCGGATACCGGGTCATCGGCTGCCGCTCCACGGTGTTTCGTTGCCGGGGACTTTGTGCTCTTTGCGGCATGCCCGAGATCTCGAGCCCCTCGGATCTCCGCCTTGGCCCGGCTGTTCTCGCGCAGCCGGGCCTTTTTGCACCGTGAACCCCGGGCACGGTCAGGTGGGCTTGGCGTTGCGCGCCATGAAGGTGGCCGGCGTCCCGTCCCCGGGATTCACGAAGATGATGTCGGTCGGCTCGCGCCGCGGCGTGTCGACCGAGAGGAACACGACCGGCTCCTCGATGAGCTCCGGCAGGGCATGCACGGTGCCGCGCTCGAAGAACAGCAATTCGCCCGGACCGAAGCGCGCCACCGTGCTCGCGTCGCCCATCCAGAAGGTGCCGCGGCCCGAGAGCACGTAGAGGTATTCGTCGCAGGTCGCGTGGTAGTGCGGCGGCGTGGCCTTGTAGACGCGGAAGACGCGCGCGCTCGCGGCCTCCCGGTCGGTCAGGTAGGTGTCGACGAGCAGCGTCTCCGCCGTGGCGGGGAGCGCGGCGGCGATCGCCGTCAGGTCGAAGCGTCCGGTCGTCTCGGGTTCCGCCATGGTCCGGCTCCTCTCAGCGATGGTCGTTCGGCGCGGGCCTCGCTCCGATCGCAAGCGTGTAGACCGCGATCGGGAACTGCACGCGGGCGGTGCCGCCCTGGAACAGGGCGAGGCGGTTGAGCTGCGCGGCCGGCATCCAGAGCCGGCCGGTGGCGTCGATCCACATGGCATCGACCCAGAGCAGGCGCGGATCCTGGATCAGGGTCGAGACGGTGCCGTCCGGCGCGACGCGCAGGATGCGCTGCGCGTCCGTGTCGCTGACGAAGATCGTGCCGTCCGCCGCGATGGCGGTGCCGCCGGTCGGCGGGGTGTCGGCCACGATCTCGACGGCGGCCGCGAGCGCCCCGGGCGACGTCCGGTCATCGTCCAGCAGGCGGGTGGGCACCCGGTGGAGCGGGCCCGTGCAGGATTGGTAGAAGAGCCACGCGCCGTCCGGCGAGACCTCGAGCTGGTCGGCATGCACGAAGACCGGCTGGCCGTCGGGCCCGCGCACGATCCGGCCCTCCGCCGAGATCGGCCGCGCGGCGGTGACCGAGGGATGGCCTTCGAGGAGACGGCGGCCCGTCCCGCTCGCGAGGTCGAGCACGATGAGGGCCGGCGCGCCCGCATCCGTCAGGTAGGCGTGGCGGCCGTTGAAGCGCACGTCGTCGACGAAGCTCTTCGGGGTCACCACGCCGGCGAGCGGGATCGTGCGCCGGACGCGGTTCGCCGCGACGTCGACCTGCACGAGCTTCACCCCGCCGGGGCGCATCGGCTGGCCGAAGCCGGGCGAGCCGGTATCGACGAGCCAGAGATCCCCGTCCGGCCCGAGCCGCAGCGCGTTCACCCAGATCAGGGTAGAGGCCGCGTCCGCGCTCCGCGCGCCCTCGTTCCAGGCCGCGTCCGGATAGGCGACGGGCGTGCCGTTCCGCATCTCCACCACCCGCGGCCCGGCGCTGCCGTCGATGCGCGCGAGGGCGGCGAAGATCCGGCCCTCCGGCGTGACCGCGACCCCGTTCGTCACCGCGTCCGGCAGGGAGAAGGCCAGCGTGAGCCCCGGCTCCGCCGCGCGGCCCGGCGCCCCCGCGAGGAGCGCCGCGGCCCCGGTTCCGGCCAGGAAGGCCCGCCTGTTCATGCCCACCCCTCCAGCACGATCTTGCCCTTGGCGCGCCCGCTCTCGATCAGCGCGTGGGCGCGCCGGAGATTCTCCGCCGAGATGGTGCCGAAGCTCTCCGCGAAGGTCGTCTTCAGCGTGCCCGCATCCACCAGCCGGGCGACCTCGTTCAGCAGCCGGCCCTGCTCGCCGAGATCGGCCGTGCCGAACATGGAGCGGGTGAACATGAACTCCCAGTGGGTGGACACGCTCTTCTGCTTGAACGGCATCACGTCGAGGGCGGCCGGATCGTCGATCAGCGCGAAGCGGCCCTGCGGCGCGATCAGGGTGACGATCTCGGGCAGGTGCTGGTCGGTGCCGGTGGTGGAGAACACGAAGGCCGGGGCGCCGAGCCCGAGCGCCGCCACCTCCGCCGCCAGCGGCTTGCCGTGATCCACCACGTGGTGGGCGCCGAGCGCGCGGCTCCAGGCCGCGGTCTCCGGCCGCGAGGCGGTGGTGATGACGGTGAGGTCGGTGAGCTGCCGGGCGAGTTGGGTCGCGATGGAGCCGACGCCGCCGGCCCCGCCGACGATCAGCACGGCCTGCGCCGCACCCGGCACCGGCTTCCGCACGTCGAGCCGGTCGAACAGCGCCTCCCAGGCCGTGATGGCGGTGAGCGGCAGGGCCGCCGCCTCGGCCAGGGAGAGCGAGGCGGGCTTGGCGCCGACGATCCGCTCGTCGACGAGGTGCAGCTCCGCATTGGTCCCGGGCCGGTCGAGGGCCCCGGCGTAGAACACCGCGTCGCCCGGCCCGAACAGGCGCGCCTCGGCCCCGGCCGCCTCCACGACCCCGACCGCGTCGTAGCCGAGGATGCGCGGCTGCCCCTCGGGCGGCGTCGCCCGGCGGCGGACCTTGGTGTCGACCGGGTTCACCGACACCGCCTGCACGCGCACGAGGAGGTCGCGCGGGCCCGGCACCGGCGCGGGCAGGTCGAGATCGACGAGGGCCCGGGCATCCTCGATGGGCAGGGGCTGGGTGAAACCGATGGCGCGCATGGTCGTGGTCCTTCTTCGGGGTGAATCAGCCGCGGGGGCGGCGGGAGGGCACGGCGCTCGCCGCGATGCCGAGGACGATCGCGCCGGCACCGAGGATGAGGTCGGGGCTCGGCGCCTCGTGGAGCGCTGCGAGCGAGACCGCGAGGCCGGTGACGGGCACGGCGAGCATCAGGGTGGACATGGCGCTCGCGGGCAGGCGGGCGCTCGCGGCGTTGACGGCGCAGAAGCAGAAGGCGGTGGCGACCGGGCCGACGAAGACCAGGCAGGCCCAGAAGCCGCCGGTGCCGTCGCCCGTGAACGGGCCCTCGACCGCGCGGGCGAGCGGCGCGAGCAGGCCCGCGGCGAGCAGCATCTGCCAGGGGGCGAGCTGCACCGCCGTGGCGGCCGGGCGCCCGTAGCGCAGATGCAGGATGCACGAGGCCCAGGCCGCCGAGGCGGCGAGCAGCATCGCGTTCGCGCCCAGCACCGCGCCGTCCCGCCAGTCGACCGCCCACGGGTTGAGCAGGATCAGCACGCCGAGGGTGGCGAGCCCGATGCCGGCCCAGCGCCGCCGCCCGATCCGCTCGCCGAAGAGCAGCACCGCGGCGGGCACCACCCAGATCGGCGTGGTGTAGCTCAGGATGGCCGAGCGCCCGGCCGGCAGCCGGGTCATCGCCACCGCGCCGAGGGCGGTGAACAGCATCATCTGCAGGAGGCCGATCGAGGCGACGACGGGCCAGTCGGCCCGGCCCGGCAGCCGCAGCCCGCCCCGGATCCCCTGCCACGCGAACAGGCAGGCCGCCCCGGTGGCGAAGCGCAGGGCGGAGAACCACAGGGGCGAGACGTGGGAGAGGCCGAGCTTCATCACCGGCCAGTTCGCCCCCCAGAGCAGGATCGCCCCGCCGAGGAGCGCCGCCGAGGCGCCCGGCCCGGGCACCCCCCGCGATACCGGGCGGCCGAGGCGAAGCGGCCGGCGGGCGGAGCCGAGACCCGCCGGGGCGGGCAGGGCGTGGCGGGGGCGAGGGGCGATGGCTGAGGCGGACATGCGGGGCCTCGTGGCGGGAGGACGGTGGATGCCGGACCGATGCCGGCGGTGAAGCACGGCCACGATGCGGCCGGCACATCGATCGGGAAAGCGCATAGTTCTGATCGATGCGATCTGGTTTTCTGCTGGATGGAGCGCCGGCTCAGAGCGCGTCGGCCGGCGGCGGGCCGTCCTCCGCCCGGGCGATGGCCGGGACGGCCGGCTCCACGCGCTCGCCGGCCGGCAGGACGACGACCCGGCTGCCCACTGGCACCCGGCCGTAGAGGTCGATGACGTCCTGGTTGAACATCCGGATGCAGCCGGAGGAGACGTTCGTCCCGATGGTGCCGGGCTCGGTGGTGCCGTGGATCCGGTAGAGGGTGTCGCGGTCCCCGTCGAAGAGGTAGAGGGCCCGCGGACCGAGCGGGTTGCCGGGCCCGCCCGCCATGCCGAGGCGCCAGGGCCCGTTCCGCTCCGGCTCCCGGGCGATCATGTCCGGCGTCGGCGTCCAGCGCGGCCACTCGGCCTTGCGGGCGACCCGGGCGGTGCCGCTCCAGGCGAGCCCGGCTTTGCCCACGCCGACGCCGTAGCGCAGCGCCCGGCCGTTCTCGCGCACGAGGTAGAGGAACTTGCCGCCCGGATCGACCACGACGGTGCCCGGCGGCTCGGCGCGCGGATAGGCGACCTCCTGCCGGAAGTAGCGGGGATCGACCCCGGTGATGTCGGTGGCCGGCAGGGGGAAGCGCTCCTCCGGCCGCGCCCCGTAGAGGGACGCGAAGGCCGCGTTGCGGTTCGGCGTGGCGGCGACGGGCGGCGGCTCGACGCTGGCACAACCCGCCGCGAGGAGCACCAGCGGCGCGAGGCTCGGCAGGGCGAGACGGGGCGTGATCATCGGGCGAAGCCTTGCGCGCGGTGACGGGAGGCGGCGGCCCCGCGCTCCGGCCCGCCGTCACGACGAATGCTCGGCCGTTGCGGACAAGAAGGGAAACGCATAGTTCTGATTGCTGTCAGCAGGAAATCGCATGGGCCATGCGCTACCCGGATCTCGAACTCGATCTTCTGCGGGCCTTCGTGGCGGTGGCCGAGACCGGCAGCTTCACGGCGGCCGCCGACGTGGTGGGCCGCTCGCAATCGGCGGTGAGCCAGAAGGTGCTGCGTCTGGAGGAGATCCTGGGCCGGCGCGTCTTCGACCGCACGAGCCGAACGCTCGGCCTCACGCCCGATGGCGAGCGCCTGCTCGTCGCCGCGCGCCACATGCTAGAATTCAACGACAAGGTGATGCGGGAATGGCGCGAGCCGCCCGCCGCCGGCACGCTGCGCCTCGGCGTGTCGGAGGATTTCATCCCCGGCCAGCTGCCGAAGCTCCTGGCCCGGTTCGGGCGGCTCTATCCGGGCGTGCATATCGACCTGGTCACGGGCCTGAGCTGCAACCTTCTGGAGGCGTACGACGCCGACCGTCTCGATGCGGTGATCGCCAAGCGCGGCGGCGTGAGCCCGCGCGGCCGGGTGATCTGGCGCGAGCCGCTGGTCTGGCTCGCGGCCGCCGATTACGAGCCCGATTTCACCAAGCCCGCCCGGCTGGTGATGCTGGCCCCGCCCTGCACCTATCGCGAGATGATGATCGCCGCCCTCGATTCCGTGCGCCGCGAATGGGTCGCCGCCTGCACGGCGTCGAGCCTGATGGGCGTGCAGGCGGCGGTGGCGGGGGGGCTCGGGGTGACGCTGCTCGGCCGCTCCTTCGTGCAGGAGGGCATGCAGATCCTGCGGGCGCCCGATCTCTGGCCGGCCCTGCCGATGACCGAGGTGACGGTGATCGGCGAGGAACGGGCCGCCGACCTCGTCCAGCCGCTGATCACCTTCCTCACCGAGAGCCTCGCCGGCCAGGATGGGCTCGCCGTCGCCGCCTGAGGGCCGCGGCGGGCGGCGCCGGCTGCGGGCGGCCCTGGCCCAACCAGCAGGCGCAGGACAGCCGACGAACTCAACGTGCGCAGCGTGCGTTGCCTGATCACGCCACCGATCTCCTCATGCGACGCGGAGGCACGCCATGTGTGACGTTCAATCGGTCTTCGATCTGCGGGATCGTCGCATCCTCGTGGTGGAGGACGAGTATTTCATCGCCAACGACCTCCAGCAGGTCTTCGAGGCCAACGGCGCCACCGTGATCGGCCCGGTCGGCACCGTGGGCGACGCCGTCGCCCTGCTCGGGCGCACGGAGGCGCTGGACGGGGCGGTGCTCGACATCAACCTGCAGGGCGAGATGGCCTAGTCGGTGGCCGACGCGCTCCTGGCGCGCGGAGTGCCGTTCGTCTTCGCCACCGGCTACGACCACACCACCATCCCGCCGCGCTACGGGACGATCCGCCGCTGCGAGAAGCCGGTCGATCCGGGCCAGATCGCCCGGGCCCTGTTCGGCTGAGGCCGCGCTTCAGCCGAACAGGGCCCGCGCGATCTGGCGCACTTCGATCGGCTTGTCGCAACAGGTCACATGCCGGTAGCGGACCGGGATCCGGCCCGCGTCGTAGCCCGTCACGAAGACGAGGGGCACGCTGCGGGCGATGATCGCATCCGCGACCGGGTAGCCCATCTCCCCGCGGAGGTTGATGTCGAGCACCACGCCGTCCAGGTCCGGCGTGCGCTCGATGAGGGCCAGGGCCTCCGCCACGGTGGGCACCGGCCCGATCACCGTGGTGCCCGCCGCCTCGAAATCGGCCCTGATCTCGTCGGCGATGAAGTAATCGTCCTCCACCACGAGGATGCGCCGTCCCGCCAGAGCGCCCGCCATCAGCGTGCCTCCGCGCTGCGCTTGTCCAGAGGCAGGTCGATGCGGCAGCGCAGGCTCGACGCATCGAGCTCGTAGCGCGTCTGCGCGCCCAGCGCGTAGGGCAGCGCCCGCTCGATGAGTTCGCGCCCGTAGCCGCTCCCCCGCTCCCCGTCCACCGTGATCCCCTCCTCGACCCAGTCCAGCCGCAGGCGCCGCTCCTCCTCGAAGGTCCAGGTCACGCTCAGCCGGCCGCCCGCGCGCGACAGGGCGCCGTACTTGCGCGCATTCGTGGCGAGCTCGTGGATCGCGAGGGCCAGGGTCTGCACGGTGGAGTTCCGCAGGGCGACCTCGGGGCCGCTCACCGAGAGATGCGCCTGCAGCTCGTCCGCCCCCAGGGCCCCCAGCTCCTGGCGCACCAGGGCGCCGATGGTGATGCGCTCCTCGTCGGAGCGCGACAGCAGGCCCTGCACCCGCGAGAGGGCGCCGAGCCGCTCGTTGAAGGCTTCGCCGAACGCCTCGAGCGAGGGGCTCGCGGCGCTGGTCTGGCGGGCGATCGAGCGCACCACCGCGATGAGGTTGCGGGTGCGGTGCTGCAGCTCCGCCACCATCACGCGCTGCTGCTCCTGGAGCTGGCGCAGGTCGTCGATGTCGGTGGAGGTGCCCAGCCACTCGACGATGCGGCCCTGCTCGTCGCGCACGGGCGCGGCGCGGGTGGTGAACCAGCGGAAGCGCTGCTCGGCCGCGTGGCAGATGCGCCCCTCCATCTTCATCTCGCCGCTGGTCTCGGCGACCTGCCAGCAGGCCAGGGCCGCCTCGCGGTCGTCGGGATGGAGGGCGTTGAGCCAGCCGAGGCCGCTGCTCTCGGCCTCGGAGAGGCCCGTGAAGGCGCTCCATTGCGGGCTCGACCACGTCCAGTGCCCGCGGCCCACCGCCCGCCAGACGAGCTGCGGCACCCCCTCGATCAGGGCCCGGTGGCGCGCCTCGCTCTCGCCCAGCGCCGCCTCGGCGCGGCGGCGCGCCGTGACGTCGATGAAGGTGATGACGACGCCCGCGATGTAGTTGTCCACGCTGCGGTAGGGCAGCACCCGGGCCATGTAGAACGAGCCCGTGGCGGCGTTCGACACCTCGCGCTCCACCGAGCTGAGGGTGCGCAGCACGCGCCGTGCGTCCTCCGGCAATTCGTCATAGGCCACGCGCGCCTTGATGTGCGCGATCGGCCGCCCCTCGTCCGAGCCGACGAGGTGGAAGATCTCCGTCGCGGCCGGCGTGAAGCTCGTCACGCGCAGCTCGTTGTCGAGGAACACGGTGGCGATCTGCGTGCTCTCGATCAGGTTCTTGAGGTCGCTGTTGGCCCGGGCGAGTTCGTGCACCCGATGCCCGAGCTCGCCGTTGACCGTGGTGAGCTCCTCGTTGATCGATTGCAGCTCCTCCTTGGAGGTCTGCAATTCCTCGTTGGCGGCCTGAAGCTCCTCGTTGAGGGCCTGATACTCCTCGTTGGAGGCCTTCAGCTCCTCGTTGGTGGTCTCCAGCTCCTCGTTGGTGGCCTGGAGCCGGTCGCGGGTGGTGCGCAGCTCCGCTTCGAGCCGCTGGGTGTGCTCGTGCTGCTGCGAGGGCGCCGCGTCGGCCTTCTCGGCCGGCAGCCGCAATCCGTCCCGGAACAGGACGAAGAAGCCGTGCGGGGTGCCGGGCTTCTCCGGGATCGGCTCGACCACGAGGCCGATGACCAGGCTGTGCCCGTTCTGGCCGATGCGCAGGTTCTCGACCTGGATCGTCCGCTCCTCCTCGGCGGCCTTCGTGAGGGCGTTGCGCAGGTCGAGCCGCAGGTCCGGATGGGCGAGCTGCAGCAGGTTCAGGCTGGCGACGCCCCCGGCCGGGTCGATGTAGCGCCCGGTGCGGCCGGAGAAGTGCAGGACGTTGTAGCTCGCATCCACGATCACGTAGGCCGGCGCGTAGCGCTCGGCGAAGCGCTCGGCGCGCCGGGTCAGGGACGCTTCCGCCCGCAGGCGCTGGTCGATGTCGATGGCGGGCGGGCTCCCGGCGAGCTGGCTCGCCGTGGCGAAGGGGAAGTTCGGCAGCATCCGCACCCCGGTCTCCAGCCGCCGGAAGATGCGCGATCGGCCCCCGACCGACGTGAACAGCTTCGGGTGCCGGGACACGCTCTCGGAGCTGCCGAGGAACAGCACCCCCTGGGGCTTCAGCGCGAAGTGCAGCAGGGGCACGACTTGGTTCTGCAACTCGGCGTCGAGGTAGATCAGCAGGTTGCGGCAGGAGATGAGGTCGATGCGGGAGAACGGCGCGTCCTTGACGATGCTGTGCTGCGAGAAGATGCACATCTCGCGCAACTCCTTGACGACGCAGTAGGTGTTGCCCTCGCGCACGAACCAGCGGGCGAGGCGCTCGGGCGTCAGGTCCTGGGCGATGCTCTCCGGGTAGCGCGCGGCCCGGGCGGCCGCGAGGGCCCGGCCGTCGAGGTCGGTGGCGAAGATCTGGATCTGCGGCACCACGTCGAGCGTCGCCATGCGCTCGCGCAGCAGGATGCCGATGGAATAGGCCTCCTCGCCGGTGGAGCAGCCGATCACCCATACCCGCAGCGGGTCGCTCCGTCCTTTGCCGGCGAAGAGCTTCGGGATGACATCCCGTTCGAGCAGCGCGAACTCCGCCGGATCCCGGAAGAAGCGGGTGACGCCGATGAGCAGGTCGTTGAAGAGCTGCTGCACCTCCTCCTGCTTCGTGCGCAGGATCTCCAAATAGGCCTGCACCGTGTCGGTCTGGACGACCTGCATCCGCCGCTGGACCCGGCGCACGAAGGTCCCGGGCTTGTAGCCGTGGAAGTCATGCCCCGTGCGGTTGCGCAGGATCGCCGCGATGGCCGTCAGGCTGGCGGAGACCTCGGCGTCCGTGGAGCTGACGGACCGGCCGACCGCTCGGTGGGTGATGGTGCCGACATGGGCGACGATGCGGTCGGCGAGGTCGTCGATGGACAGGATGGCGTCCGCGAGCGCCGCCGGATTGACGCTGGCGGCGAGGGTGCCGGCCCGGGTCTCCTCCGTCTCCTCGGCGAGGGCGAGGCCGCCCGCCTCCTTGATCGCCTTGAAGCCCAGCGTGCCGTCGCCCGCCGTGCCCCCGAGGATCACCGCGAGGCTGCGGGCCTCCTCGTTGGCCGCGAGGGAGAGCAGGAAGCTGTCGATGGTGCCGCGTTCGCCGATCCGCTCCTGCGCCGTGCGGACGTGGAAGCGCCCGTCCTCAAGGGTGACGATGAGGTTCGCGTCGGCGAGGTAGATGCGCCCGCGTTCGGCGGGGGAGCCCTCGGTGATCGGGGTGAGCGTGCGGCCGGCCTCCCCCAAGGCGCGCCCGAACCCCGCCTCGTCCAGGGCCTCCCGGTTCTGGAGCACCACGATGACGGCCGCCTCGCTCTGGGGCGGCAGGCGGCAGAGAAGCCGCTCCAGGGAGCGCGGGCTTCCCCCCGATGCCCCGAGGGCGATGAACACCGTGGCATCCGCGGTCCGGTCGTCTCGCTCTGACGTATTCGTCACTGTCACCTTCCATCGCCGGCGCCGGCCGGCCCGCTCCGCGACCGCTCACGGAACTGGCTCGCGCCATCGGGATCCCGGTTTGCCAAGGTGCCGAGCGCGAACGCCTTGGCAAGCCAATCCTGCTTGGGCCCCTTTTGGCCAGCCGGTCCCTCTTGGCCAGCCGGCCCCTCTTGGCAAACCGCCCTTCGCCCGTCCGGCTCTCTGCGCGATCCGGCCCGGGTTCAGGGATCCGCGTCGCCGTCCGGATTCACCGGTCCCGCCGTGCGCAGCACCGCGCGGCGGATCGTGTCGGCATAGTCGCGATATTCCTCGGCGCGCGCGTCGTACATCTCCGCGACCGCTCGCCGGCCGCTGCGGCGCCCGTCCTCGGCCATGCGATGCACGAGTTCGGCCCGCTCCTCGATGATGCGCAGCGCGACGCGCAGGGCCTCGTCGACCCGGCCCTCCTGCTCGCTGGCCAGGGCATCGGCCGTGTAGGCGTGCCCCACTTGGCAGCGGAAGCGCAGGGGCCGGCCGTTCCGCACCTGCGAGAGCACGCCCCCGCAACTCGGGCAGGTGAGCGCCGCAGGGTCTGCGAAGCGCGTGAGCAGCGTGCCGTCCGAGCGCTCGCCGGCGGCGATGTCGACCTCCAGGCGAAGCTCGGCGGGAATCGGCATCGGGGAGCCGGCGGGCTCCCGGACCACGTCGGCGAGGGTCGGCCCGATCTTGGCGGCGGGCACGCAGAGATCGACGGTGGTCGCTTCCAGGGCGCGCCGGGGCATCTCCTCGGCGATGGCCTCGCCCGGGTCCTGAACCAGCGTGAAGCCGCCGCAGCGCTGGATCGCGTTGAGGCCGGCCGCCCCGTCCGAGAGCAGCCCGCTCAGCACCACCCCGATCACCCGCGGCCCGCAATTCACCGCGGCCGAGCGGAACAGCGGGTCGATGGCCGGCCGCGCGAGGTTCTCCCGCGGCCCGCGCCCGAGCACGATGTGGCCGTCATAGACGAGGAGGTGATGATCCGGGACGGCGGCGTAGATGTGTCCCAGCCGGATCGGCAGGCCGTTCTCCGCCGGCAGCACCGGCAAGGCCGTGACGCTGCTCGCGAGCCGGGCGAGGATCTCGCCGCCCTGCACGGGCATGTGCAGCACCACGAGCACGGCGGCGGGCAGGTCGGTCGGCAGGCTGCCGAGGATGGCCCGCAGCGGCTCGATCGCGCCCGCCGAGCCGCCGATCACGATCAGGTCTCGGTTGCTCATCGCCGGCCTCGTCCGTAGGGAGCCTTCCGGGCAACAGCGGCGCCGGAGGAGTGTTCCCCCCGCCCGAGCCGCCGGCCCGTCCGGGGGGCCGTCAGCGCGGGCGGCAGGATCGGGCCTCGAGCGTTACCGTGACTGCGACCGGGCCCAGGGTTGTCACGGTCAGCCGCCCGGCCACCTGCGTGCCGCAGGGGAGGGTGTCGACCGAGAAGATGCCGGGATCCGGGTTCAGCGCGTAAGTCTTGGCCGCCGCGTAGGTCTGGACGAGGCTGGTGGTTCCGCACTGCGCTTGGTCGATCACGGCGCAGCGGGCCGCCGCCTCGACGGCGAACTGGAGCACGTTGTAGGCCCAGAGCAGTCGTCCGCCCTCCACGATGCCGAACAGCAGGACGAGCAGCGGAGGCAGGATGAAGGCGAATTCGAGCGCGGCCGCGCCGGATTGGTCCGGTCCGAACCCGGCGCGGCGCCTGCGCGCGGGGACGGACATCATGGCGGCCTCACTCGATGCGGATGACGAGGGTGACGGTGAGGGGCAGGAATCCGGAGGTCAGGGCCTGATTCCAGGGAAAATCGAAGATCGGACGATGGTCGAAACGCGTGACGACCTGGGCGTAGGATCCCGGCGGCAGGCCGGAGGCGCATGACCCGCCGCATCCGTGCTGGGCGATGCCGGTTCTGGTCGGGCAGCCGCAATACCGGCTCACCGTCACGGCGGGCGTCAGCGTCGTGGCGCTTCCGGCCGCGTCGGCGATGCCGGCCGCGTCGTAGCCCCGCAGCGCGGCGTACTGGATGCCGGCCCGGGCCGCATTGGCCAGGCAGATCTGCACGCGGATGGCCAGCGCCAGGTCGGTGGCGGCGGTGGCCAGCACGAGCAGGATCGGTGTGAGGAGCGCGAACTCGACGGCCATCGCGCCGCCCGCATGGCGCCGCGCGCGCGCCGCCAGACGGCCGAGAGGCGGGATCCGCGGGAGGGTCATTCGACCGGGAGCCCTTTCGATGTCGATCGCAGGCCGGGCACGGTGAGGGACCCGCAGTTCCGTCCGAAGGAGGCGCCGCCCGAGACGGTGATCAGGCGGGCGATGAGCTGGGTGCAGCCGCCTTCGGCGCTGCTCCCTCCCGAGAAGGTCACGCGCCCGCTCGGCATGTAGAGCGATCCGGACACGGAGAAATCCGCTCCGCCGCTGAAGGCATGCTCCATGCTCGCCGGCGCGGCCCGGTCGGCGTAGATCGCCACGCCCTGGAGCGGCCCGGAGGGATTCGCCGAGAGGTTGAGCCTGCCGTTGCCGCTGACGGTGACCTTGCCCCAGTTGCCGGTGGTGCTCGTGAGCACGATGCTCACGCCGCTGGCGTTGAGGGTCCCGCTGCTGACCGTCAGGTCGCCGCCATTGATGATGTAGAGGCCGGTGCTGCCGGGATCGAGGATGAGCGTGCCGCCGCTGCTCACCGCGATGCCGCCGCAATAGACGCCGGGCGAGATGCGGGCGGTTCCGCCCTTGAGCGCGTAGGCGGTCGTCTGGTCGCAGCCGGAGAAGCGCGGAACCGCCAGGCCGGCATAGGGATCCGCGACAGCGGCGCCGCGGGTGATCCTGTCCGCCCGAATGCCGGCGTTGCCGGAGATCGCGTAGTCGCCGGCGACCGTCAGCGCGGCGGTCCTGATGCTGGCGTTGCCCGACAGGCTCACCGCCTGCGGGCTGCTGCTGTTGGCCGCAACCCCGCAAGCGGGGGCGTTGATCGAGGCCGTGCCGCTGAGGTCGAGCGCCGCCTGGGCGCTCCGGTCCAGGGCGAGGATGCAGGCCGGCATCCCGCCCGCCATCGCGACGGCGCGGCTGCTCACCGTCGGCGTCAGACCGATCAGCCTGCTGAAATACGCATCCTGGACGCGCGCGATGATGACCTCGTAGGCATTGGCCTTGCCGGCGTAGGCGCCCGATGCCGGCGGGTTGTTGACGGTGACGGAGACGGTGTTCCGGCCGTCCGCGAAGCCACTGGCGGCCGCGACCGCCAGGGCCTCGGCCGCCGCCTGGGACGGGTCCGCGCCCGCCGCGACGGCCACGACGGCCGAGAGCGCCGCATGATCGGCGACGCCCTGGGTGGCGTTCTTCTCGCCGATCCAGATCGACGCGTCGACCGCGAGGCCGACGACGCCGACAAGAACCGGAAGCACCGCCGCGGACATCGTGGCGATGCTCGCTTTCGTATCGGAAAATACAGTCGAAAATCTCGGTCTTGCGAATTTCATCGAATGAAAGGGATTTCGTCTGCAAAAAACATCTGCACGCAAATAGTTTGCGTTCGTCATGCATCAGCATTGCCATGCTTCTCTTAAGGAAGCAACCGGATTGGTGGTAAATATTCCTATACTCATGGCCTGGTACGAGGATACCAGGAACTTCAACCTGGAACTGCATTGTGCAATATTGTATCGACAGGTTGTCGGACGCCTTGAGGCACGCGAGCCGACCATCGGCCTCTCGGCCCGAGGCGGATCGGCTTGGCCCGCTCAGGCGCGGAGCAGGTCCCGGCCCCGCCGCCCGGCCGGGGCCGGGGGGCCGGGATCCGTCAGCAGGTGTAGTTCAGGGCCGCGCGGCCGCCGTCGACGTAGATCGTCTCGCCGGTGATGTAACCCGCCTTCTCGCTGACGAGGAAGGCGACGACATCGGCGATCTCGCGGGCGCTGCCGAGGCGCTTCAGCGGCGTGCGGGACATCACCGTGCGTATCGCCTCGGGATTGGCGTTCACGCTCGCCATCATGCTGGTGTCGATCGAGCCCGGCCCCACCGCGTTGACCCGGATGCCGTGGGGCGCGAGCGCCAGCGCCGTCGCCTTGGTGAGCTGCATGACGCCGCCCTTGGAGGCGCAATAGGCGGCGATGGTCGGGATCGCCAGCACCGCGTTGATCGACGACATGTTGACGATCGCGCCGGGAATCCCGTTCGCGATCATCGCCTTCGCGGCGTGCTGGGTCGCCAGGAAGACGCCGACGAGGTTGACGTCGATGACCCTGCGGAACTGGTCGAGCGAGGTGTCGAGGAAATCCCCCGGCAGGGCGATGCCCGCGTTGTTGACGAGGATCGAGGGCGCGCCCACCTCCGCGGCGATCCGCGCGAACAGGGCGGCGACCTGGTCGGGATCCCCCATGTCGCAGGGCATGGCCACGGCTCCGCCACCCAGCCGCTCGGCGGCGGCGGCGACCTCCTCGGCCTTGACGTCGGCGAGCACCACGCGCGCGCCGCTCTCCGCGATCGCCTCCGCGCAGGCATAGCCGATGCCCTGCGCGGCACCGGTCACGAGGGCGATGGGCTGGTCGGTCATCCGGGGGCTCCTGCTCAATCCTCGGCGAGGCCGTAATCGGTCCGCGCCTGCGCGTCCGTGATGTAGCCCGCCGCCCGGTCGGCGCGCACGCGCTCGCGGGGCCGGGCCTTCGGGTCGCCGATGCCGCCCCCGCCCGGCAGGTCGAGCACCAGCCGCGACCCGGCCGGGACCCGCTGGCGGCCCTTGCCCTTCAGGCGGGTGCCGTCCGCCAGGGCGACCGCGCCGGCCGCCCCCGGGCCGCCGCCGTCGCGGCCCCGGGCCGGATTGCCGATCCGGTCGAACATCGCGTTGAAGTACAGTTCGTAGCCGGCCCGCGGGGCGATCTCGATGGTCTGGCCGAGGCCGCCGCGGAACCGCCCCGCGCCGCCCGAGCCCTCGCGCAGCTCCTTGCGCCAGACCACGATCGGGCCGACCTGCTCGGTCGCCTCCACCGACATGGTCGAGACGCCGGACGGGAAGGCCGTCGCCGAGAGCCCGTCGAGGCCCGGGCGGGCGCCGGTGCCGCCGGAATTGAACATCAGCACCTCGGCGCTGCGCAGGCCGCTGCCGGGCTCCGCCGGCCGGGCGGAGATCTGCACGTTCCAGAGCGCGCTCGCCCCCTCGGCCGGCACCGTGTCCGGCAGGCAGGCGTGGAGCGCGCCCAGCACCACGTCCGGAATCAGGTGTCCGAGCACGTGGCGCACGGCGACCGCGGCCGGCCGCGGCGCGTTCAGGATGCAGCCCTCCGGGGCCGTGATCTCGAAGGGCGCCAGCGAGCCGGCATTGTTCGGCACCTCCGGGGCGATCGCGCATTTGAGCCCGTAGCAGGCATAGGCGCGGGTGTAGACGAGAGGCACGTTGACGCCGAAGCGGCTCACCCCGCTGGTGCCGGAGAAATCCGCCCGCAGCCGGTCGCCCTCCACCGTCAGCGTCACCGCCATGGTGACCGGGGCGTCGTAGCCGTCGACCCGCATGGTGTTGGCGTAGGTGCCCGGCCGCAGGGCGGCGATGCGCGCGTGGGTGGCGCGCCGGCTCGTCTCGACGATGAAGTCCGACAGGTCCTCCAGATGCGCGAGATCGAACTCGTCCAGCATCGCCTGCAACCGCCGGTCGCCCGCCTCGTTGCAAGCGGCGAGCGAGTAGAGGTCGCCGATCACCTGATCGGGCTCGCGGATGTTCCAGCGCAGGATGCGCAGCAGCCCGGCCGAGACGATGCCCCGCTCGGCGAACTTCATGATCGGCACGAGGATGCCCTCCTCGTAGACCTCGTTGGCGTCGGGCCCGAAGCCGCGCCCGCCGACATCGACCACGTGGGCGGTGCAGGCGAAGAAGCCGATATGGGCGCCCGCCCGGAAGACCGGCGAGACCACCGTGAAGTCGTGCAGGTGCCCGGTGCCCTTCCAGGGATCGTTGGTGACGTAGACGTCCCCCGCGAAGATCGCCTCGGGCCCGATCTCGCGGATGAAATGCGCCACGCTCTCGGCCATGGCGTTGACGTGGCCCGGCGTGCCGGTGACGGCCTGGGCCATCATGCGCCCGCGCCGGTCGAACAGGCCGGCCGAGAGGTCGCCCGCCTCGCGCACCGAGGTCGAGAAGGCCGTGCGGATCAGGGTCGCGGCCTGCTCCTCCACCACCGCCGTCAGGCGGTTCCACATGATCTGGAAGTCGATCGCACGGCTCGTCACGCGAGTGTCTCCTTGCGCAGGAGGAGCAGGCTGCCATCGGCCTGGCCGATGACGGAGAAGGCGGAGGTCACGATGGTCGAGGTCTCGTCCTCCACCACGATGGCGGGCCCCTCCACCCGGCGCCCCGGCGTCAGCGCGCTGCGCTCCACCTCGGCGGCGGTCACCATCCGGCGCAGGGCCGCGTCGAAGAAGCGGCGGCTGCGCTCCGGGCGCAGGCCCGGTCCGTCGCGCGAGGGGGCGACCGGCTCCGGCGCGGGCCGCGTCGTGGCGATGCGCAGCGACCAGTTCGTCACCTCGACGGCGAGCCCGTCGATGGTGCGGCCGAACAGGGCGCGGTAGGCCGCCGCGAAGGCCTCCTCCAGCATCGCCCGGTCCTCGGCCGCGAGGGCGCGGGCGGGCACCGGGACCGGGATCTCCCAGCCCTGCCCCTTGTAGCGCATGAAGGCGGTGAGGGTGGTGACGGTGGGGGCCTCGCCGGCACCCGCCCGCACGAAGGCGCGCGCCTCCTCCGCCATCGCCGCGAGCGCGGCGTTGACCGCCTCCGCATCGAAGGCCGCGAGGCGCTGGAACAGGCCGCGCGTCACCTCGAAGCTGATCGGCGCCTTGAGGAAGCCGATGGCCGAGCCGACGCCCGCGCCCGGCGGGATCAGCAGGGCCTGGATGCCGAGCTTCTCGCACAGCCGGCAGGCGTGCAGCGGCGCGCCGCCGCCGAAGCCGATCATCGTGAAGGCCTCGATGTCGCGCCCGTTCTCCACCGCGTGGACGCGGGCGGCGTTCGCCATGTTCTCGTCGACGATCTCGGTCACCGCGAAGGCCGCCTCCGCGATGGACAGGCCCGCCACCGTCAGCCCCGCCGCGACGGCCTGCTCGGCGCGGGCCACCGAGAGCGGGATCGAGCCGCCCGCGAAGCGCGCGGGATCGAGGCGGCCGAGGAGCAGGTTGGCGTCGGTGACGGTGGGCTCCTCCCCGCCCCGCCCGTAGGAGGCCGGGCCGGGCTCGGAACCGGCGCTGCGCGGCCCGACCCGCACCTGCCCCAGGCCGTCGACCTGCGCGATCGAGCCGCCGCCGGCGCCGATCTCCACCATCTCGACCACCGGGGTCGAGACCGGCATGCCCGAGCCCTTCTTGAAGCGGTAGGTCCGCGCCACCTCGAAGCGGTTGGCGGTCTTGGGCTCGCCCCCCTCGATCAGGCAGATCTTGGCCGTGGTGCCGCCCATGTCGAAGGACAGAACCCGGTCGAGGCCGTGGGCGCGGGCGGTCTCGGCCGCGTAGATCGCGCCGCCCGCCGGCCCCGATTCGAGCAGGCGCACGGGCTGCTCGGCCGCGGTCTCGAGGCCGATGAGGCCGCCGCCCGAATGCATCAGGAAGACCGGCGCCGCGATGCCGGCCGCCCGCAGGGCCTCCACGAGGCGGCGCAGATAGGCCGCCACCCGCGGCTGCACGTAGGCGTTGGCGATCACCGTGTTGAAGCGCTCGAACTCGCGCATCTGCGGCGAGATCACCGAGGAGAGCGAGATCGAGAGATCGGGCGCGGCACGGCGCAGCGCGTCCGCCATCATCCGCTCGTGGGCGCCGTTGGCGTAGGCGTGCAGGAAGCCCACCGCCACCGCCTCGTAGCCGCCCGCGGCGATGCGGGCGGCGAGCCCCTCGATCTCCGCCGGATCGGGGGCGAGGAGCACCGCGCCGTCCGCCGCGACGCGCTCGCGCAGGGTGAAGCGGTCGGGCCGGGCCACCAGGGGCTGGGGCAGCACGAGGTTGAGGTCGTACTGCTCGAAGCGGTTCTCGGTGCGCATCTCGACCACGTCGCGGAAGCCGTGCGTGGTCACGAAGGCGAGCTTGGCGCCGCGCCGCTCGATCAGGGCGTTGGTGACGAGGGTGGTGCCGTGGATGACCTGGGCGATCGCGGCGAGCGCCACCCCGGCCGCCTGGGCCGCCTCCACGATTCCCCGCACGATGGCGCGCTCGGGCTTGGCGTGATCCGTGAGCACCTTCGCGCTCGCGAGGCCGCCCGGATGTTCGAGGGCGACGTCGGTGAAGGTGCCGCCGATATCGACGCCGACCCGCACCCGCCCATCCGTCGAGAGGGTCATGTCACAGGCTCCGGGGTTGGGCCACGCCGGCATCGGTGTGGAAGGGATTCGGGCATCGGGTCCATCGTGCGGGCCGTCGGGGAGCGGGCCCGGTCGTGCGGGCCCGCCCCTTCAAGTTGCGTGCCGCGGGGGCGCTCACGGCCCTTCCGCGGCCTGGACACGCACCAGCAGCCCCTGGCCGCCGCGCTCGATGTCCTCGCGCACCCCGTCGCGGGCCTCGACGGGATCCCGGCGCCGCAGCGCCTCGATCACCCGCCGGTGCGGATGCGGCTCCCAGTCGGGCAGCCCGCCGTCGTAGAGGTGGGACAGGATCGGCCCGCAGCGCACCCACAGCATCTCCACGATCTCGGTGAGCACCGGCAGCCGCGCCAGCCGGCACAGGCCGAGATGGAACTCGGTGTTCAGGTTCACCGCCCGCACGAAATCGCGCGTCTGGTGGCAGAGCGTGATGGCCTCGTGGATGGCCGCGAGCCGGTCGATCTCCTCGGGCGGGGCGACCAGGGCGGCGGTCGCCGCGGCCCGCCCCTCCAGATCGATGCGGATCGCCCGGATCTCCATGAGTTCGGCCAGGCTGAGCATCGGCACCACCACGGTCCCGCGGGCGTCGAGGGCGAGCGCCTTCTCGGAGACGAGCCGCAGCAGCGCCTCGCGCATCGGCGTCGCGCTGATGCCGAAGCGCACCGACATCGGCCGCAGGCGCAGCCGCTCGGAGGGGCGCAGCTGCCCGCGCATCAGCGCCGCGCGCAATTCCGCATAGGCCCGTTCGCCGAGATTCTCCCGGGCGAGCGGGCGCACCCAATCGGCCGGTTCGGTTTCGGGGCGATCTGGCTGCGCGGAACGGCTTGACATGCGGCCCTGTCTCAGACGATGACTGTTATAACAAATTACAAGCGGTGCCTGATGGCAAGGCACCGCGCGACGGTGACCACCATCGCACCCGGGGAGGACCATGCTCGCGCTGCGCAAGACCGCCGCCGCGTTCGGGCTCGATCTCGTGGAGGTCGAGGGCCCGACACAACCCGCGCCCGGCTTCGTGACCATCGACGTCGCGGCGGCCGGGATCTGCGGCAGCGACCTCCACGCCTACGAATGGACGCCCGGCTACGAGTTCATGGCCGAGGCGATGCCGGTGACGCTCGGCCACGAATTCGCCGGCACGGTGCGGGCGGTGGGGGACGGCGTGACGGACGTCGCGCCCGGCGATGCGGTGACCTGCTGGCCGACCGTGACCTGCGGCGCCTGCGAATCCTGCCGCGCCGGCCGGCCCCAGCTCTGCGCGCGCCGCTCGATCATCGGCCTCCACACGGATGGGGGCTTCGCCGCCCGGGTCGCCGTGCCGTCCCGCAACTGCCGCCCGGTTCCGGCGGGCCTGCCCTTCGAGATCGCCGCCCTGGCCGAGCCGCTCTCCATCGCGGTGAACGCGGTCGACGTGGCCGAGGTGGCGGCGGGCGAGCGCGTGGTCGTGCTCGGCCCGGGGCCGATCGGGCTCGCCATCGCCTTCGTGGCGCAGGAGCGCGGGGCGCGGGTTCTCCTCGCCGGCCTCGACGACGACTTGCGCCTCGCGACGGCGCACCGGATGGGCATCGCCCACACGGTCGACCTGCGCGGGGAGAGCCTGGAGGCGGCGGTCGGGCGGATCCTCGGCGGCCCGGCGGATCGCGGCCTCGAAGCCACGGGCGTCGCGCGCTCCGTCGCGGACGGCCTCGCCGTCCTGCGCCCGGGCGGCGTCATGGTGGTGGCCGGGATCCATTCCGCCCCCCTCGCCCTCGATCTCACGGCCTTCGTCCGGGCCAAGAAGCAGCTGCGTGCCGCGCACGACACGACGCCGCAGGCCCTGGACGAGGCCATCCGCCTCCTCGCGCTGCGGGCCGACCGGCTCGCCGCACTCATCACCCATCGCCGCCCGCTGACCGAGGCGGTCGAAGCCTTCGACCTCGCGCGCAGCCGCGCGGCCGTCAAGGTGATGCTGCTGCCGCAGGGCAAGGACGACGCGGCGTGACGGCATCGAAGCAAGCCGCAATCGGGGAAAGGACGCCAGCATGACCATCGCGGTGAGATCCGCCTCCGCGCCAGCGGGAGGCAACATGACCGGGGCCGACGCGCTCGCCGCCGCCCTGCAGCGCCACGGCGTGCGCGAGGTCTTCGGCCAGAGCATCCCCTCGGCCCTGTTCCTCGCCGCCCCGCATTACGGCATCCGGCAGATCGGCTACCGCACCGAGAATGCCGGCGCGGCGATGGCGGACGCCTTCGCGCGGATCTCCGGCCGGGTCGGCGTGGTGGCCGCCCAGAACGGCCCGGCCGCGACCCTGCTCGTGCCCGGCCTCGCCGAGGCGCTCAAGGCCTCGATCCCGGTCGTCGCCATCGTGCAGGACGTCCACCGCCGCTTCACCGACAAGAACGCCTTCCAGGAACTCGACCATTTCGCCCTGTTCTCGGGGGTCGCGAAGTGGGTGCGGCGCATCGGCGATCCGGCCCGGATCGACGATTACGTCGACATGGCCTTCGCGGCGGCGGCCTCCGGCCGGCCGGGGCCGGCGGTGCTGCTCGTGCCCCTCGACATCCTGGACGAGCGGGCCGAGATCGACGCCGTGGCGCCGCGCCGCGCGGCGAGCCTCGGCACCTACCCGCTCGACCGCACGGTGGCGGATCCGGCCCGCGTGGCGGAGGCCGCCGCCCTGATCGCGGGGGCGAAGCGCCCGGTGGTGATCGCGGGCGGCGGCGTCCATTCCTCCGGCGCCAGCGCCGAACTCGCCGCGCTCCAGGCGCTCGGCCTGCCGGTGGGCACCACCGTGATGGGCAAGGGCGCGGTGGACGAGACGCATCCGCTCTCCCTCGGCGTCGTCGGCTACTTCATGGCGCCCCGCGGCCGGTCCAGCCACCTGCGCGCGGTGATCACCGAGGCCGATGTCGTCGTCCTCGTCGGCAACCGGGCGAACCAGAACGGCACCGACAGCTGGTCGCTCTACCCGCGCAACGCCCGCTACGTGCATGTCGACGTGGACGGGGCCGAGATCGGCCGCAACTACGAGGCCCTGCGGCTCGCGGGCGATGCCAAGCTGACGCTGGCGGCGCTCACCCAGGCGCTCGGCGCCAGCGGCCTGCCGGGCTCGCAGGACCGCCGCGCGGCGCTCGAAGGCGAGATCGCCGATGCGCGCGTGCGCCACGGGGAGGACATGGCCCGCCTCGTCGACCGCGACGCGGTGCCGATCCGGCCCGAGCGGATCATGGCCGAGATCGACGCCGTGCTCACGCCCGACGCGATCGCGGTCGCGGATGCGAGCTATGCCTCGATCTGGATCGCGAACTTCCTCACCGCCCGCCGGGCCGGCCAGCGCTTCCTGACGCCCCGCGGCATCGCGGGCCTCGGCTGGGGCCTGCCCTTCGCCCTCGGGGCCAAGGTGGCGAAGCCCGAGGCGCCGGTGATCTGCGTGACCGGCGATGGCGGCTTCGGGCACGTCTGGTCGGAGCTGGAGACGGCCCGGCGCATGAAGCTGCCGGTGGTCGTGGTCGTCCTCAACAACCAGATCCTCGGCTACCAGAAGCACGCCGAACTCTCGCTGTTCGGCAACTTCACCGATGTCTGCGACTTCGAGGCCGTGGACCATGCGGCCATCGCCCGGGCCTGCGGCTGCGCCGGCGTGCGGGTCGAGCATCCGGGCGATCTGGCCGGAGCCCTGCAGGCGGCGCTGGCGGCGGACGGGCTGACGGTGATCGACGTCGTGACCGACCAGCGGGCCTACCCGCCGATCACCAGCTTCGAGGGCAAGGACGCGCTGGCCTATTGAGGCCGCCCGGGAAACCCGGGGACCCCTCTCCCTCCTCGGGAGAGGGGGGAGGCGCGAGTGTCATGACGGGCGGCAACAGCCCGAGAACCGGAGGGACGACCATGAGACATGCAGTGACCACGTCCGTCGCCGCCATCCTGCTCGGGCTCGCCGCCACGGCGGCGCAGGCGGAGGTGAAGTTCGGCGCGCTCTACCCGTTCAGCGGCCAGCTCGCGCTCCTCGGCGAGGAGAGCGCCCGGGGCCTCGAACTCGCGGTGGAGGAGATCAACGCCGCGGGCGGCGTGCAGGGCGAGAAGGTCGTGCTGGTGCGCGGCGACGCCGTGGACAACAACCAAGCCATCGGCGAGGCGCGCCGCCTGATCTCCCTCGAGCGGGTGGCGGCGGTCTTCGGCACCTATTCCTCGGCGCGCTCCATCGCGGCGAGCCAGGTCGCGGAACTCTCCGGCGTGCCGTATTTCGAGCTCGGCGCCGTCGCCGACGAGGTCACGGGCCGCGGCCTCAAGTTCCTCTACCGCACCAACCCGACCGCCGAGGACATGGCCAAGCTCGCGGTCGAGATGATCGTCAACAAGGTCGCGGCGGGCCTCGGCAAGAAGCCCGAGGAGCTGAAGATCGGGATCATCTACGAGGATTCGAACTACGGCACCTCGGTGGCCGGCCACCAGAAGAAATACGCGGCGGCGGCCAAGCTGAACGTCGTCACGTCCCAGGCCTACCCGGCCGCGACGGTCGACATGTCCTCGCTCGTCCTCGACCTGAAGCGGCGCGGCATCGACGTGGTGCTCCAGACCTCCTACCAGAACGATTCCGTGCTGTTCCTGCAGCAGGCCAACGAGGCGGGCTTCAAGCCGGGCGCGATCATCGGCGGAGGCGGCGGCTACTCCATGCAGCCCACCGCCGACGCCGTCGGCCACGGCGTCATCGAGGGCGTGCTCGATACCGACTTCACCCAGTTCCTCGTCAACACCAAGTACACGCCGGGCATCGAGGGCTTCGTCGAGGCCTACAAGAAGAAGTACAACAGCGGGCCGCGCTCGGGTCATTCGCTCAACAACTATGTCGGCGCCAAGATCATCCTGCAGGAGCTGAACAAGACCAAGGGCTTCACGCCCGAGACGATCACCAAGGCGATGAAGGCGATCGACGTCAAGCCGGGCGCGACGGCGGTCGGCTACGGCTTCAAGTTCGGCGCCAACAACCAGAACGAGCGGGCCGCGATGATGGGCATGCAGTGGCAGAACGGCAAGCTCGTCACGGTCTATCCGGACGAGGCCGCCGTCTCGACCATGCAGCTCCGCAAGTAACGCGGCAAGGAACGCTTAGCGCTTCACCGGCGGCGGGTCGTAGCCCGCCGCCCCCCAGGACCCGTGTCGCGAGGTGCGGATGGACATCCTCCTGCAGGTGATCGCCAACGGGCTGATGCTCGGCGGCCTGTTCGCCATCGTGAGCGTCGGGCTCACGCTGATCTTCGGCATCGTGAAGGTCGTGAACTTCGCCCATGGCGAGTTCCTGATGCTCGGGATGTACGGCACCTACCTCGTCACCACCGCGCTCGGCCTGCACCCGTTCGTGGCGGTGATCGTGGTGGTGCCGGTGCTCTTCATCATCGGCGCCCTGACGCAAAGGCTGCTGATCCAGCCGCTGATGGCGGCGGGCGACGATCACATCCAGATCTTCGCCACGGTCGGCCTCTCGACCGCGCTCATCAACCTCGCCCTCCTGGTCTTCGGGGCGGACATCGCCAACACGCCCCCGCACGGCCTGCGCGCGCCGATCGAGATCGGCCCGGTGCGGGTGCTCACCGGGCAGGTGGTGATCCTGATCGCCGCCGTCGCGCTCGTCGTCGGGTTGCAGGCCTTCCTCGCCCGCACCCAGACCGGCCGGGCGATCCGGGCGGTGGCGCAGAACCGCGCGGCGGCCGAGCTGATGGGCATCGACGTGAAGCGGATCTACGCGCTCACCTTCGGCATCGGCGCGGCCTGCGTGGGCGTCGCCGCGGTGCTGGTGGCGCCGCTCTATCCAACCTCGCCGAACACCGGAACCTACTTCGTGCTCACCGCCTTCGTGGTGGTGGTGCTGGGGGGCCTCGGCTCCATCGGCGGCGCCTTCGCGGGCTCGCTCCTCATCGGCCTCATCGACAGCGTGGCGGGATTCTACGTCGGCTCGGACATGCGCGAGATCGCGGTGTTCGGCGTCTTCCTGCTGATCCTGATCCTGCGGCCCTCCGGCCTGTTCGGCTCGTCCCTCAAGCTCGCGCACGTCTCGCCATGACGACGGTCTCCCCGATGACGAACGTCCCGCTCGCTCCCGCCGCCGGAGCCCCCGCCATCCCGCGCGGGCGCAGCGCCGCGCTCGTCCTCGTGCTCGCCGCCCTGGTGGCGATCCCGGTCGCGGTGGACAACGCCTTCGTCTACCACGTCTTCATCACGATCTGCGTCTTCGCGGGTCTCTCCACCGCCTGGAACATCGTCGGCGGCTTCACCGGGCAGCTCTCGCTCGGCCACGGCATCTTCTACGGCATCGGCGCCTATTGCGGGGTGATCCTCGCCGGGATGGGGATCAGCCCCTGGCTCGGCATGTTCGCGGGCGCCGCCGTGGCGGTGCTGGTCGCGGTGGCGATCAGCTATCCGTGCTTCCGCCTGCGCGGCCCGTTCTTCTCGCTCGCCACCATCGCCTTCCTGGAGGTGTTCCGCGTCCTCGCCCTGCATTTCCGCGAGGTGACGGGCGGGGCGACCGGACTGATGATCCCCCTGAAGCTCGGCTGGGAATGGATGGTGTTCCGCGAGCGCCCGCCGCAGCTCGCCATCGCCTTCGGCCTGCTGTTGGCGAGCCTCGCGGTGGCGTGGTTCGTGCGCTGGCGCCGCCTCGGCTACTACCTCGTGGCGACGCGCGAGCGCCAATCGGCCGCCCAGGCCGCGGGGGTCGACACGGTGCGGGTGCGTCTGATCGCGGTCTCCCTGTCGGGGGGCCTCACCGCGATCCTCGGCACCTTCCACGCCATGTACCTCACCTTCATCGAGCCGGCGGCGGTGTTCTCGCTGACGCTCTCGATCCAGATCGCCATGTTCGCGCTGATCGGCGGCATCGGCACGGTGTTCGGCCCGCTGCTCGGCGCCGTGCTCCTCGTGCCGCTCACCGAACTCGCCCGCGGCTGGCTCGGCGCCAAGGCGCTGGGGCTCCACGGCCTCGTCTACGGCCTCGTCCTGATGCTCGTCGTCCTGTTCATGCCGAACGGGCTGATGGGGCTGGTCTCGCGCCTCGCCCGGGGCCGCGCCCCCGCCCGGGGCGGCCAGGCGGCGGCGGTGCCCGCGGCGCCTGCCGCGCCCGCGGCCGAGCGCCCGCCGATCGGCGGGGACATCCTGCGGGTCGAGGGGCTGCAGAAGCATTTCGGCGGCCTGCACGTCACCAACGGCGTCGGCTTCACCCTGCGGGAGGGCGAGATCCTCGGCCTGATCGGCCCGAACGGGGCCGGCAAGACCACCGTCTTCAACATGATCTCGGGCTTCCTGCGGCCCGACGAGGGCCGCGTCAGCGTGCGCGGGCCGGACGGGCATTGGCACGCGCCGCTCAGCCCGGCGGATTTCGCCGGGCTCGGGGTCGGCCGCACCTTCCAGATCGTCCAGCCCTTCGCGGCGATGACGGTCGAGGAGAACATCATGGTGGGGGCCTTCCACCGGCACGCGGACGTGCGCGAGGCCCGGGAGGTGGCGCGCGAGACCGCCCACCGGATGGGTCTCGGCCCCTGGCTCGACGCGGAGGCGCGCGGGCTCACCATCGGCGGCTTCAAGCGGCTGGAGGTGGCGCGCGTGATGGCCATGAAGCCGCGCGTGCTCCTCCTCGACGAGGTGATGGCCGGCATCAACCAGACGGACGTGCGCCGGGCCATCGACCTGATGCTGTCGATCCGCGACGGCGGCGTCAGCATCATCGCCATCGAGCACGTGATGCAGGCGGTGATGTCCCTCTCCGACCGGGTGATCGTGCTCAATTCCGGGCGGATCATCGCCGAGGGCAAGCCCCAGGAGGTGGTGCGCGATCCCACCGTCGTCGAAGCCTATCTCGGCAAGGAGTTCGTCCATGCTCAGGCTTGAGGGCGTCCACGCCGGCTACGGCGCCACCACCATCCTGCACGACGTCTCCCTGGAGATCGGGGCCGGCGAGGTGGTCACGATCATCGGGGCGAACGGGGCGGGCAAGACCACCACGCTGCGCACCATCGCGGGGCTGCTCACGCCGACGGCCGGGCGCATCACCTTCGAGGGGGAGGACGTCACGCGGCTCTCCGGGCACCGGATGGTGGAGCGGGGCGTGACCCTGATCCCGGAGGGGCGCCAGCTCTTCCCCGAGATGACGGTCCGCGAGAACCTGCTGATGGGCGCCTATCGCCGGGCCGCGCGGGCGCGGCAGGCCGAGACCCTGGAAGAGGTGCTCGACCTCTTCCCGCGGGTGCGCGAGCGCCTCGACCAGAATGCCGGCTCCCTCTCCGGCGGCGAGCAGCAGATGGTCGCCATCGCCCGGGGCATGATGGCCCGCCCGAAGCTCCTGATGTTCGACGAGCCCTCGCTGGGGCTCGCCCCGATCATCGTCGCCCAGGTCTTCGCGGTGGTGGACCGGATCGTGAAGACCGGCGTCACCGTGCTGATTGTGGAGCAGAACGTCTTCCACACGCTGCAGGTCGCCGACCGCGGCTACGTGCTGGAGAACGGCGAGATCGTGCTGCGGGACGCCGCCAAGGCCCTCCTCGCCAACGACCATGTCCGGCGCGCCTATCTGGGGATCTGAGATGACGCAACGAGAGCGCAACCCCGCGGAGATCGCGCGGCGGCCGAGCCATGCGGGCCGGCGCGTGCTGGTGACCGGGGCCGGCCGCGGCATCGGCCGGGCCATCGCCGAGGGCTTCGGCGCCCGCGGCGCCCTCGTCGGCGTGGCGGACGTCAACCGGGACGACGTCGCGGCGACCGTCCAGGCCATCGAGGCGGCGGGCGGGCGGGCCCTGGCCCTCCTCCTCGACGTCGCGGATTACGCCGAGGTCGAGACGCGCCTCGCCGAGGCGGCGCTCGCCCTGGACGGCCCCTTCGACACGGTCGTCAACAACGCGGGCATCTCGCCCAAGCACGACGGCGTGGCGCACAAGGTCTGGGAGATGGATCCGGCCGAGTGGAACCGGGTGATCGCCGTCAACCTGTCGGGCTGCTTCAACACCGTGCGGGCGCTCTCCCCCGCCATGCGGGAGGCGGGGCGCGGCTGGATCGTCAACCTGTCCTCGGTGGCCGGCAAGACCTACTCGCCGATCGTGGCCTGCCACTACGCCGCCTCCAAGGCCGCGCTGATCGGCTTCACCAAGCACCTCGCGGCGGAGCTCGGGCCCTTCGGCATCCGGGTCAACGCCATCGCGCCGGGCCGCATCGAGACGCCGATGGTGCGGGCGGTGGGCAACGCGGTGAACGACGAGCAGGCCCGCCTCACCCCGATGGGCCGGCTCGGCGCGCCCGAGGAGGTCGCCGATCTCGCGCTCTACCTCACCTCCGCCGAGGCGAGCTTCGTCACGGGCCAGACCGTGGACGTGGCCGGCGGCCTCTACATGACCTGACGGGGACGGCATGCGCGCGATCACCGGCACCACCCGGGTCTACGGGATCCTGGCCGACCCGATCTACCACGTGAAGACGCCCGAGGTGATGAACGCGCTGTTCGCGCGGGCCGGCGTCGCGGGCGTGCTGGTGCCCTTCCACGTGGCGCCGGAGGGCCTCGCCGCCGCCGTCGAGGGCCTCCGGCGGATGCAGAACTTCGGCGGCTTCATCGCCACCGTGCCGCACAAGACCGCGATGCTCGACCTCTGCGACGAGGTCTCGCCCGACGCGCGCGGCGTCGGGGCGGTCAATTGCGTGCGGCGCGAGCCGGACGGGCGGATGGTCGGCACCATGCTCGACGGCCTCGGCTTCGTCGCGGCCCTGCGCGCCTCGGGCGAGGATCCCGCCGGGCGGCGGGTCTGCCTCGCGGGGGCGGGGGGCGCGGCGAGCGCCATCGCCTTCGCGCTGGCGGGCGCGGGAATCGCCCATCTCACGGTGGTCAACCGCAGCCCGGCCCGCACGGAGGGGCTGCTCGCGCGCCTGCGCGACGCCCATCCGGGCCTCTCCCTCGGCACGGACCCCGCGGCGGGCGGCCACGACCTCCTCGTCAACGGCACCTCGCTCGGGATGCGGCCGGACGATCCCCTCCCCCTCGATCCGGCCCTGTTCGGGTCCCGGCCCTTCGTGGCCGAGGCGATCATGGAACCGGCGACGACGCCGCTCCTCGCCGCGGCCGAGGCGGCGGGCTGCCGCATCCAACGCGGGCGGCCGATGCTGGAACACCAGATCGTGCTGATGGCGCGGCACATGGGGGCGCTCTGAGGCGATGCACGATCCGGAAACCTTCGACTACGTCATCGTCGGTGGCGGCACGGCGGGCTGCGTGCTGGCCAACCGGCTCAGCGCCTCCGGCCGCCACGCGGTGCTGATGCTGGAGGCGGGCGGGGCCGCGCGCCATCCCTGGATCACGATTCCCGCCGGGTTCAGCAAGCTCCTCACCAACCCGGCCTACAACTGGCGCTTCACGACGCAGCCCGAGGAGGCGACCGGGGGCCGCGTGATCGCGGTGCCGCGGGGCAAGGGGCTCGGCGGCTCGACGCTCATCAACGGCATGATCTACGTCCGCGGGCAGCCGCAGGACTACGATCACTGGGCGCAGACCGGCTGCACCGGCTGGGGCTTCGAGGACGTCCTGCCCTATTTCCGCAAGGTCGAGGACTTTTCCGGGCCGGCCGATCCCCTGCGGGCCCGGGGCGGGCCGCTGCCGATCGTCGAGGTGGCGGAGCGGCCCGCGATCGCCGAGGCCTTCATCGCGGCGGCCGAGGCCGCGGGCCACCCGCGCAATCCCGACTACAATGCCGGGAGCCAGGACGGCTTCGGCTACTACCAGGTGAACCAGCGTGGCGGCCGGCGCGTCAGCGCGGCCGATGCCTATCTGGCACCCGCCCGGCGGCGCCCGAACCTCGCGGTGCGGACGGACGCGCACGTGCTGCGGCTGACCTTCGAGGGGAACCGCGCCACGGGGGTGGTGGCCCGCATCGGGACCGAGGAGCGCCGGTTCGCGGCCCGCGCCGAGGTGATCCTGGCGGCGGGCGCCGCGCAGACGCCGCAGATCCTCGAACTCTCCGGCATCGGGGATCCGGCGGTGCTGGCGGGCCTCGGCGTGCCGGTGCGCCACGCCGCGCCGGGGGTCGGGGCCAACTACATCGACCATTACTGCACCCGGATGAACTGGCGGGTGAAGCTGCCGGTGACGCTGAACGAGGCGACGCGGGGCCTGCGCCTCGCGCTCGCGGTGGCGCAGTACGGGGCGACGCGCCGGGGCATCCTGACCCTCGGCACCGGCCTCGCCCACGGCTTCGTGCGCACCCGGCCGGGTCTGGCGGGGCCGGACGTCCAGTACTTCTTCATGCATGCGAGCTACGCCAACGCCGCCGAGCGCAAGCTCGACCGTCAGCCCGGCATGACGATCGGGGTGACGCAGCTGCGGCCGCAATCGCGCGGCACCATCCACGCCGCCTCGCCCGATCCCCTGGCGCCCCCCGCCATCCGCCCGAACTTCCTGTCGGCCGAGGAGGATCGCCGCGCCATGGTCGAGGGCATGAAGATCGCGCGGCACATCGTCGAGCAGGCGCCGATGGATCCCTTCCGCGCCCATGAGCTGGCCCCGGGCCCGGATTGCCGGACCGATGCCGACTGGCTCGACTTCGCCCGCCGGGACGGCCAGACGATCTACCACATCTGCGGCACCTGCCGCATGGGAAGCGACGCGCTCGCCGTCACGGATCCGGCGCTGCGGGTGCGCGGCCTGCGGGCCTTGCGGGTGGCGGATGCCTCGATCATGCCCGACATCGTCTCGGGCAACACCCAGGCCGCGGTGTTCATGATCGCCGAGAAGGCCGCGGATCTGATCGCGGCCGACGCGGCGGCGTGATCGCTCGGCATGCGGCAGAGGACGGAACTCGCAATGCTCCTCCGGCTGATACGCAATCCGCTTGATCGAAGCGGATTGCGTCTCAGCAAGCCCGCGCGGCGCTTGAGCGAAGCCGATTTCCGCATTGCGAAGCAATCAACCGGAAATCGTATGAGATGCAGGGTGATCGCCGATCGCGCGGCACCTCAGCAGGAATTGTCCAGCGGCTGCGAACCCCGCGGATGAGGGCCGCGACGGCCTTCATGAGCGTCCGGATCTGGCCCGTGCGTTCCGATCCAGGCCCGGGAGCCCCTCTCCCGTGAGGGGCTCCCGGGCCTGAGCGACGAACGGATCGTCCGGCCGCCGGCTCAGCCGAAGACGGCGGTCAGCGCGCCGTCGATGGCGTCCGTGATGCGGTCGATCTCGTCGGCCGTGGCCACGAGAGCGGGCGCGAGGCAGATGACGTTGTTGAAGCCCGGGATCGAGCGGTTGGACATGCCGATGATGACGCCGCGGGCGCTCGCCTCGGCCACCACGCGCTGGGCCCGCTTCTCGTCCACCGGCTCCTTCGTCGCCCGGTCGGCGACGAGTTCCGCGCCCTGGAACAGGCCTTTGCCCCGCACGTCGCCGATGACGGCGTGCTTCGCCTTCAGCGCCGCGAGATTCGCCGTCAGCCGCTCGCCCATGACGCGGCAATTGCCCAGCAGATCCTCCGCCTCGATGATGCGCATGTTCTCGATCGCCGCAGCCGGGCCGGCCGTGCAGCCGCCGAAGGTCGAGATGTCGCGGAAATGCGCCATCGGGTCGGAGGCGTCCTTGAACAGGTCGAAGATCGCCTCCGTCGTCACCGTGCAGGAGATGGCGGCGTAGCCGGAGGCGACGCCCTTCGCCATCGTGACGAAATCCGGCCGGATGCCGAAATTCTGGTAGCCGAACCACGTGCCGGTCCGCCCGAGACCGCAGACCACCTCGTCGATGTGGAGCAGGATGTCGTATTTCCGGCAGATCTCCTGCACCCGCTCCCAGTAGCCGTCCGGCGGGACGATCACGCCGCCGCCCGCCGTGATCGGTTCGAGGCAGAGCAGCCCGATGGAATCGGGCCCCTCGCGCAGGATCACCTCCTCGATCGCGTCGGCCGCCCGTTCGCCGTAATTCTCCACGTCCCACTGCTTGCGGTATTCGAGGCAGTGCGGAACCATCACGAAGCCGTCCGGATAGGGGCCGTACATCGCCGCCCGCTCGGGCTGTCCGGACGAGGCGAGGGCGCCGATCGTGGTGCCGTGATAGTCGCGCTCGCGGTACAGGATCTTCCACTTGCGGCCGCCGTGATGGCGCTGCGCGATCTGGCGCACCATCTTGAAGACCTTCTCGTTGGCCTCCGAGCCGGAATTGCCGAAATACACGCGCGAGAGGCCGGGCATCTTGCCCAGCAGCGCCTCGGCGAAGCGGGCCGCCGGGACCGACCCCGCGGCCTGCGCGAAGTAGTTCATCCGCAGGAGCTGGTCGCGGACCGCATCGGCGATCGAGGCGCGGCCGTAGCCGACATTCACCGTCCAGACGCCGCCGGACACCGCGTCGATGAATTCGCGGCCCGTCGCGTCCCAGACCCGCAGGCCCTTGCCCTCCACGATGATGCGCGGGTCGCTCGTCTCCAGCGCCTTGTGCTGGAGCAGGTGGTGCCAGACATGCGCGCGGTCGGCTTCGATGACGGGGCGGAGGTCGTTGGGCTGCGGAACCAGGGTCAAGGGACGGACTTTCGGTTGGCGCCCGGCCGGGGCCGATGGAACGGATCGGGGCAAGACGCCGTGGACGATGTCCGTCCACATCCGTGCGGCCCGATGGCTTCGGGAAGCGAATGGTGGGCCAGATCGCGCGGGATGCCAACCTTGCGGCGATGGCCGGCCTCGGGACGCCTGCTCCACCGCCTTCGCAGGCCCCGACACGCCCTTTCCCGGACGATTGAAGCGTCAGTGGACGGGGATCCGGGAAAGGGGCGGGCAAAATCGGCAGCGATCATGCAGCGCTCGCCCCGGTCGTGTTCCACGCGTCATACGGTTTCCGGATGATCGCTTCGCGATGCGGAAACCGGCCTCGCTCAGGCGCCGCGCGGGCTCGTGATACGGTTTCCGAAAGTGATCTTCCGGAAACCGTATCAGGCGCGGGAAGTCCAGGACCTGGGGCGCCTTCGCGTCGTCACGCCTCTCCGGCCTGCCGCAGCTCCGCCCGGGTCTTCGGCTTGCCGCGGCGCTTCAGGTCGTCGAGGTCGGCCCGGTCGCGCACGGCGTTGCGCACGATCTGGTCCTGGCCCGGCGCGTATTGCGGCGGGCAGGGGAAGTCCGGCGCCCCGTACCAGGCGGCCGCCCGCATCGTGAAGAACGGGTCGACGAGGTGCGGGCGCCCCAGGGCGACGATGTCGGCCCGGCCCGCCGCCAGGATCGTGTTGACCTGATCCGCCGTGGTGATGTTGCCCACGCACATCGTCGCCGTCTTCGCCTCGTTGCGGATCCGCTCGGCGAAGGGCGTCTGGAACATCCGGCCGTAGAGGGGCCGCGCGCCGCGCACGGTCTGGCCCGTCGAGACGTCCACGAGGTCGACCCCCGCCTCCCGGAAGCCCGCCGCGATGGCGACCGAATCCTCCGGCGTCAGCCCGCCCTCCGCCCAGTCGGTGGCCGAGAGGCGCACCGACATCGGCTTGTGGGCCGGCCAGACCGCGCGCATGGCGGCAAAGACCTCCAGGGGGAAGCGCAGGCGGTTCGCGACGCTGCCGCCATAGGCATCCGTGCGCCGGTTCGTGAGCGGCGAGAGGAAGCTCGCGAGCAGGTAGCCGTGGGCGCAGTGCAGCTCCAGCATGTCGAAGCCCGCCCGCTCGGCCCGCCGGGTCGCGGCGGCGAAATCGGCGACGATCCGGTCCATGTCGGTGCGCGTGACCTCGCGCGGCACCGGGCCGTCGGGGAAGTAGGGCAGCGGCGAGGCCGAGAGCACGTCCCAGCCCCCCTGCTCCAGGGGCCGGTCCATCCCCTCCCACATCAGCTTGGTCGCGCCCTTCCGGCCCGCATGGCCGAGCTGGAGGCAGATCTTCGTCGCCGAATGGGCGTGCACGAAGGCGGCGATGCGGGCCCAGGCCGCCTCCTGCTCGTCGGTCCACAGGCCCGCGCAGCCGGGCGTGATGCGGGCCTCGCGCGAGACGCAGGTCATTTCCGTGAACATCAGCCCGGGGCCGCCGATCGCCCGCGAGCCGTAATGCACGAGGTGCCACTCGCCCGGCACGCCCTCCTGCGCCGAGTACATGCACATCGGCGACATCGCGACCCGGTTGCCGATAACCATCTCGCGCAGGCGCAGCGGCTGGAACATCGGCGCGGCGGGTGCCTCCACGGAGACGTCGAAGCCCTCGCGCCGCACGCCCTCCGCGAAGGCGCGGTCGACCTCGGCGACGAAGCCGGGGGCGCGCAGGCGCAGGTTGTCGTAGGTGATCGCCTTGGCGCGGGTCATCGCCCCGAAGGCGAACTGCACCGGCTCGAAATCGAGGTAGCGCGCCACGTGCTCGAACCAGACCAGCGACACGTCGGCGGCGTGCTGGGTCTTCTCGACCTCCTCGCGCCGGCCGCGCTCGAAGCGGGCGAGGGCCGCCTCCACCTCCGGCTCCGCCGCCAGCGCCTCGTAGAGGGCGATGGCGTCCTCCATGGCGAGCTTGGTGCCCGAGCCGATCGAGAAGTGGGCCGTCGCCTTGGCGTCGCCGATCAGCACCCGGTTGCCGCGCACCCAGCGGGTGTTGCGGATCATCGGGAATTGCCGCCAGATCGAGCGGTTGGTGAGGATGCGGTGGCCGTCGAGGAAATCGCCGAAGATCCGCTCCATCAGGGCGGCCGAGTCCGCCTCCCCCATCCCCGGCAGCCCGGCCCGCTCGAAGGTGTCGGGATCGGTCTCGAACACCCAGGTCGAGCGGTTCCGCTCGTACTGGTAGGCATGGGCGATGAAGGGCCCCCATTCCGTCTCGCGGAACAGGAACGTGAAGGCGTCGAGGGGCTTGGTGGAGCCCATCCAGGCGAAGCGGTTGGGGCGCAGGTCGGTGCTGGTGCCGAAATGATCGGCATGGCGCTGCCGATAGGCGCTGTTGATGCCGTCCGCCACCACGACGAGATCGGCCTCGATCTCCCCCGCATCGATCTCCTGCCCGAAGCGCAGATCGACGCCGAGGCCGCGGGCCCGCTCCTGCAGGATGCCGAGCAGCGTGCCCCGGGCGCAGCCGCAGAAGCCGTTGCCGCCGATGCGGTGGACCTCGCCCTTCACGTGGATGGCGATGTCGTCCCAGTAGGCGAATTCCTGCGTGATCCGCTCGTAGCTCGGGAGATCGTAGCGCTCGAAGATGTCGAGCGTGGCGTCCGAGAACACCACCCCGAATCCGAAGGTGTCGTCGGCCCGATTGCGCTCGTAGACCGTGATCGCCGTCTCGGGAAAGCGCTTCTTGACGAGGAGCGACAAGTAGAGCCCGGCAGGGCCGCCTCCGACCACCGCAATCGACTTCGGCATCGCGCCCGCTCCTTGGCTCACGGCGCTGCGGCGCCCGCCCGGGGTGATGTTTCAGGCTTAAAGCATCTTGTCGCCGGCGGCAAGATGCTTTAAGCCTAAAGCATTGCGTTCGAGCCCCCCGCGTCCGTCGCGGAGGCTCCAGGTTGCGTCAGGTTGCGGGAAGGCGGGCGCCGCCTCCCGGGGAGCATGCAAGAGATCAGCCACTGATATCCGCCAGACGCTCGACGGGGTGTCCGGCGGCCGCCGACGCGTCGAGCCCAAGGTGACATCCCGTGACCGAATCCGCTCATCTCGATCCGTTCGCCCGCGACAACCTTCCGCCCCGCGAGCTCTGGCCCGACCTGGTCTTCGCGCTGCCGGAGCTGCGCTATCCGGCGAGGCTCAACTGCGTCTCGCAGTTCCTCGACCGCTGGATCGCCGAGGGGCGCGGCCATGCCCTCTGCCTCGTCGGCGAGCAGGAATCGCTGACCTACCGCCAGCTCTTCGAGCGGGTGAACCGCATCGCGAACCTCCTGGTGAACCGGCTCGGGCTGAAGCCCGGCCACCGGGTGCTGCTCCGCTCCGGCAACACCCCGGCCCTCGTCGCGGCCTATCTGGCGGTGATCAAGGCGGGCGGTATCGTCGTCGCCACCATGCCGATGCTGCGCGCGCGCGAACTCGCCTACCCGCTCGACAAGGCGAAGATCGCGCTCGCCCTCTGCGATCACCGCCTCGCCGACGAGATGGAGCGGGCGCGGGCGATGGCGCCGGGGCTGGAGCGGGTCGTCTACTGGGGCTCGGGCGCCCCGGATTCCCTCGAAGCCCTGGCGGCCCGGGAGAGCCCGGCCTTCACGGCGCTCGACACCGCCGCGGACGACGTCTGCCTGATCGCCTTCACCTCGGGCACCACCGGCGAGCCGAAGGGGGCGATGCACTTCCACCGGGACATGCTGGCGATCTGCGACACCTATGCCCGCCACGTGGTGCGGGCGGCGCCGGAGGACCGCTTCATCGGCACGGCGCCCCTCGCCTTCACCTTCGGCCTCGCCATCGTGCTGTTCCCGATGCGGATCGGGGCGACCGGGATCGTGCTGGAGCTGACCGGGCCGGACGCCCTCGCCACCGCGATCGCCCGGGAGCGGGCGACGATCTGCTTCACGGCCCCCACCGCCTACCGGGCGATGCTGGCCAAGATCGCGCATTACGACCTCACCTCCCTGCGCCGCTGCGTCTCGGCGGGCGAGGCGCTGCCGCGGGCGACCTTCGAGGCGTGGCAGGCCGCCACCGGGCTGAAGCTCCTCGACGGGATCGGCGGCACCGAGATGCTGCACATCTACATCAGCGCCCCGGAGGATCAGGTCCGGCCCGGCGCCACCGGCCGGCCGGTCCCGGGCTTCGAGGCGCGCGTCGTCGACGAGGCGGGCCGGGAGGTGCCGCCGGGCACGGTCGGGCGCCTCGCCGTGCGGGGCCCGGTCGGCTGCCGCTACCTCGCCGATGCGCGCCAGACCCAATACGTCGTCGACGGCTGGAACTATCCCGGCGACAGCTACCTCATGGATGAGGACGGCTACTTCTGGTATCAGGCCCGCACCGACGACATGATCGTGTCGGCCGGCTACAACATCGCCGGCCCGGAGGTGGAGGCGGCCCTGCTGCGCCATCCGGCCGTGCTGGAATGCGCCGTGGTCGGCGCCCCCGATCCGGCCCGCGGCACCCTCGTGAAGGCCTACGTGGTGCTGGCGCCCGGTTCGGAGGCGGGGCCGGACCTCGCCAAGGCCCTGCAGGATTTCGTGAAGGCAGAAATCGCCCCCTACAAGTATCCGCGCGCGGTCGAGTTCGTCGCCGCCCTGCCGAAGACCACCTCCGGCAAGATCCAGCGCTTCGAGCTGCGCCGGCTCGCCGCCGAGGCCGCCTCCGCCGCGCCCGTCTCGGTTCCCGCCTGACCCGCCGCGGGGGGACCGGCCCGCCGGCCCCGCGCCCCGCCCCATCTGGAGAGTGAGCCCGTGAGAGTGATGGAACCCGTGATCGGGACGCCGGACGGCCCGGCACGCCTGCAACCGGCCGGCTGGCCCGCGCCGCGCGGCTACGCCAACGGCATGGCGGCGCGCGGCCGCCTCGTGGTGACCGGCGGCGTCGTCGGCTGGGACGCGCAGGAGCGTTTCCCCGAGGGGCTGGTGGCGCAGGTCGCCCAGGCGCTGGAGAACATCCGGGCGATCCTGGCCGAGGCCGGCGCCGAGCCGCGCCACCTCGTGCGCCTGACATGGTACGTCGTGGACATGGACGAGTATCTCGGCGCCCGGCGCGACCTCGGCGGGGTTTACCGGGCGGTGTTCGGCGACCATTACCCGGCCATGGCGCTGGTGCAGGTGGTGCGCTTGGTCGAGCCGGCCGCGCGGGTCGAGATCGAGGCGACCGCCGTCCTGCCGGAGTGACGAGACGGAGAGCGGGACGATGACGCCTGAGGAGCGCGAGCGGCTGGACCGGGAATACAACGCGCGGGCGAGTGTCCCGAGCTTCGAGGCGGAATACGCGCGCTACGTGGCCGCGAGCGAGCGGGCGCGGGCCGAGCTCGCGCGCATCCCCGACCTCGTCTACGACCCGGCCTCGGCGCAGGTGCTCGATCTCTATCCGGCCGGTCCCGGCACGCCCCTGTTCCTGTGGATCCACGGCGGCTACTGGCGGGCCCTGTCCAAGGACGACAACGCCTTCGCGGCGCTCGGCCTCGTCCCGGGGGGCGTCTCGGTGGCGGTGCTGAACTACGGCCTCGCGCCCGCCGTCCATCTCGACGAGATCGTGCGGCAGACCCGGGCGGCGGCGGCGTGGCTGCACCGGAACGCGGGCCGCTACGGCATCGATGCGCGCCGGCTGCACCTGGGCGGCTCCTCGGCCGGGGGCCATCTCGGCGGCATGCTGCTGGCGGAGGGCTGGCACACGGCGTTCGACCTGCCGGAGGACGTGATCGCCTCCGCCCTGCTGCTCTCCGGCCTGATGGATCTGGAGCCGCTGATCCACACCCACATCAACGCCTGGATGGGGCTCGATCCGGCGGCGGCGCGGCGCAACAGCCCGCTCCGGCACATCCCGGCGCGCTCCGATGCCCGGCTGCTCGCCGCGGTGGGCGGGCGCGAGAGCGACGCCTTCAAGGCGCAGACGGAGGCCTTCGCGCGGGCCTGGGAGGCAGCGGGCCATCCCACCCGCCGGATCGCGATGCCGGACCACCACCATTTCGACATCGCGCTGAGCCTGAGCGAGCCGGACGGCGTGCTCGCCCGCGCGGTGGAAACCGCGATCCGGGGCGGCTGACCGGATCCGGCGCGTCCGGCGCATTGCCGCGCGATCCGGACAGCGCCCTCGCAGGAAGGATAGCCGGCGCGCCCCCCCCGCGGGAGACTTCCGCCATCGGCCCGGCCGCCGCCGGGTGCGCAGGGGAGGTCGCGATGACTAAGGTCAGCAGCCGCAACGTGTGCGTCATCGGTGCCGGGATCAGCGGCCTGTCCGCCGCCAAGGCGTTCCTGGCCCGCGGGCACCGGGTCACCGTCCTGGAGCGCGGTCCGGATCTCGGCGGGGTCTGGGAGCCCTCGCGCTCCTACCCGGACGTCAGGACCCAGACACCCAAGGACATCTACGCCTTCAGCGAGATGCCGATGCCCGCCGCCTATCCCGAGTGGCCGGCCGGCCATCAGGTCCATGCCTATCTGACGAGCTATGCGGAGCGCTTCGGCCTGCGGCCGGCCCTGCGCTTCGGCCGCACGGTGACGGGGATCCGGCGGCGCCCGGACCGCGGCTGGGACGTGACCGTCACCGCCGGGAACGGGTCCACGACCGAAGCCTACGACTTCGTCGCGGTCTGCACCGGACAGTTCAGCCAGAAGAACAAGCCCGTGCATCCGGGGGCCGAGGGCTTCGCCGCACGGGGCGGCACGATCCTCCACTCGAGCGAGCACACGGATGCCGCGTCGGTTCGCGGCCGGCGCGTGATCGTGCTCGGCTATTCCAAATCGGCCACCGACGTCGCAGTCAGCGCCGTGCGGCACGGCGCGCAGGCGGTGACGCTCGTCTTCCTCGAACCGGCCTGGAAGATCCCCTACTTCTTCGGCGGCCTGATCAACTTCAAGCGGATCCTGTACTGCCGCGCCGCCGAGGCGATGTTCCTGCCCTTCGATGCCGGGCCGGTCCGGCGCGTGCTTCAGCGCCTCGCCGCGCCGCTGACCTGGGCCAACTGGCGCGCCCTCGAGGCGCTGCTCACGCTGCAGTTCGGGCTCAAGCGGCACGGCCTCGTCCCGACGGCGCGCATCGAGGACGAGATCCACTGCAACCTCGCGGTCGAGACCCCGGGCTTCTACCGGCTCATCGCGGAGGGCAAGATCCGGCCGGTCCAGGGCACCATCGACCGCTACGAGGGAGCGACGGCGGTGCTCACGGGGGGCGAGCGCGTCGAGGCCGATCTCGTCGTGATGGCGACCGGCTGGAAGCAGGACCTGCCGATCCTGGAGCCTGCCGACCGCGCCAGGCTGGTCGAGCCGGACGGGCAGTACCGCCTCTACCGGATGATCGTGAATCCGGATCTGCCCGATCTCGGCTTCGTGGGCTTCAACTCCAGCTTCGCCACCAATCTCTCGGCCGAGATCGGCGCCCACTGGCTCGTGCGCTACATGGAGGGCCGCTTGCGGCGGCAGCCGGGCCGGGGCGCGATGGAGGCCGAGATCGCCCGCTCCCTGGCGTGGCGACGCAGCGAGCGGCCCTCCGCCCGCGCTTACGGCGGATTGTGCATCGCGCCCTATCACAACCGGCACTTCGATGCGCTCCTGCGCGACATCGGGGTGCGGACCCGGGGACCGAACCCGCTCACCGCCACCTTCGCGCCCCTGCGGCCGTCGACCTACGCCGCCCTGCTCGCGCGGGCCCCCGACGACCGCGCCCGGCCCGCGGACGCGCCGGCCGGCCGGCCCGAGCGGACGCCGCGCCCCGCCTGATACGGTTTCCGGACGATCACTTTCGGAAACCGTATCACGAGCCCGCGCGGCGCCTGAGCGAGGCCGGTTTCCGCATCGCGAAGCGATCATCCGGAAACCGTATGAGGCCGCGCGGGCGCCCGGACGCGCCGGCGCCCGCCTGCCGAGCGGCCGGGATCAGCCGCGGCGGGCGGCGCGCGTCTGCGACGGGCTCTCGCCGAACCGCTCGCGGTAGGCTGCCGCCGCGCGCCCGAGATGGTTCAGGCCCACCGCGAAGGCGAGGTCGCCCACCCGGGCCTCGCCCGTCGACGAGCGGATCAGCGCCCGCCAGCGGTCGAGGCGCTGGGCGAGGATGAAGTCCGAGATCGTGGTGTTCCGGAACTGCCGGAAGCCCTCCTGCAGGGTCCGGATGCTGCTGCCGGCCTGCCGGGCGAGATGCGGCAGCGTCAGCGCCTCCTCCAGATGGGCGCGGATATACTCCTCGGCGCGCCGGACATGGGCCGGGGCGACGGTGGAGGCCGGTGCCGGTGCGCCGCCGCAGGCCCCCGCCACGAGCGCGTGGCCGAGCAGCATCGTGACGAAGGAGGAGGCGAGTTCACGCTCCAGCACGCCGCCCGCCGCGGCGCCGGGCGGGCGCTCCTCCACGAGATGCTGCAGCAGCCGGGCCTGGGCGAGGATCGCCGATCCGCGCGGGTCGGCGAGGGAAACCGCCGGGTCGAACGCGACGCTGCGCGGGGGCTGGTCGAGCAGCCGCGCCAGATGCTCCTCCATCACGGAGCGCGGCACCAGGACGATGAGCTTCTCGCAGCCCTCCGCCCAGGTCATGCGCGTCTCGACGGTCGGCGAGAGGAGCGTGGCGCGGGCGGGACCGGCCTCGACGAGGTGGCCGCCGCTGGCGACCAGGGCGCTGCCGCCGAGGGGAACCTGGAGCAGGTAGAAGCGCCCGAGGCAGCCGGGATCGATCGTCACCTGCGCCCCATAGGCCACGTAATTGACGAGGAGCGGCCCGAACGGAGCGCTGTGGTGGCGGGCGTCGAAGCACGCCGCCGCCTCCGGGCCGATCGGCAGCAGCCGGTGCGGACAGAAGATCCGCCCGATCTGCTCGCGCGCGGCATCCGGGTCGCGCGTGTCGACGACGCTGTAGCGAGCGAGCGGCCGCGCGGCCGCTCCGGGGTCGTCCATGGCCTTTCCCCCCTCGTCCGGTCTTCAGAGGCCGGATCGTCGAAGCGGGAATGATGCCACGCCGTTGCGCGCCCTGGAACCTCATCCATTTTCCCGCGCGATCTGGACAGGGGCGGCACGGTCCGGATAGCGCCTGCCGGAGAGGTAAAAGACACTTCGCAAGTAGAGACCGCCAAGTCGAGCCCTCATCATCGGGCGGGTGAGCCCCGATCATCGGGCCGGGCAGGGGTGCATTCATCATCGGGATGGGCGACACATGAGCATCGGACCGCTGGCCGCCGGCATCACGCGTGCGGGCGAGGGCATCGACGGCACCGTCTGGAACGTGCTGGGACACACCTATTGGCTGAAGGCCAACAGCGACAGCGCCTTCTCCTTCGAGACCTTCGATCCGCCCGGCACCTTCGTGCCGCCGCACATTCACCCGACCCAGGACGAATTCATCTACGTCCTTGAGGGAACGTTCGATCTCTACCTCGACGGGCAGTGGCTGAAGGCGCAGCCGGGCGACCTCGTGCGCATGCCGATGGGCAAGCCGCACGCCTACTACAACCGCACGGACCGGCCGAACCGCGCGATCTTCTGGGTCAGCCCCGGCCGCCGCCTGAAGGAGCTGTTCGACCTCCTGCACGGCCTTACCGATCCGGCCGAGGTGGTGCGCCGCTCCGCCACTTGCGAGGTCGACTTCCTGCCGCCGGGCGCTGTTCCGGGCGCGTGAGCCGCCCCCCGTCCCGATCGACAGCCCACGCCCGGCACCCGGGCGCCCGACCCCGCATCCAGGCTCCCCGATGAGAACACCGCACGCCCCCCGCCACAGCCTGCGCAGCATCGCCGCCGGCCTGATGGGCGCCACCCTGCTCGCCGGCCCGGCCTCGTCCTACGACCTGCCGAACCTCAATCTCGGCTTCACCAGCTTCCTCGACGGGGCCCCGCCCTTGGGGCCGGGCTGGTATCCGACGCAGTACCTGCAGGTCTATACGGCCGGACGGCTCACCGACAATGCCGGCCGGCGGCTCGGGCTGCCGCGCCAGGACGTGAGCGTCATCGCCGGCATCACCCAGCTCCTCTACGTCTCGCCGGTCACGCTCGGCCCCGGGTCGCTCGGCCTCGACATCCTGCTGCCCTACCTCCCGGATTCGAGCACGGATGACGGGCTCGGCGGTGCGGCCCTGAAGGCGCGGCAGGGGGTGGGCGACCTGCTGATCGGTCCCTTCTATCAATTCGCGCCGATCATGGGCGACCAGGGGCCGCGCTTCCTCGCCCGCATCGAGGCGCAGGTGATCGTCCCGACCGGCCGCTACGATCCGGCGGCGGCCGTGAACCCGGGGGCCAATGCCTGGTCGTTCAACCCCTACATCGCCGGGACCCTGTTCGTGACCCCGGATTGGACCATCTCGGCCCGCTTCCACTACCTGTGGAACGGAACCAACGACCGGCCGGCCGTCGCTTTCGGCCCGAGCGTGCTCTCGACCCAGGCCGGGCAGGCGCTGCACGCGAACTTCGCCAGCGAGGTCAGCGTGTCGAAGGCGCTGAAGCTCGGCGTCAACGGCTACTGGCTCCAGCAGATCACCGACACCCTCGCCAACGGGATTGCGGTGCCGGGCCGGCGCGAGCGCGTCTTCGGCCTCGGCCCGGGCGCGCTGCTCGCCCTCGACAAGGACAACTTCCTGTTCTTCAACGCCTATTACGAGTTCGGCGCCCGCAACCGGCCCGAGGGGCAGCGCTACACCCTGCGCTGGGTCGGCCATTTCGACTGACGGCGCGATCCGGCGTCACTTGAACCAGAGCACGCTGGCGAAGACCAGGGCGGCCAGCACGATGAAGGCGAGGAAGAAGGGCAGCGCCTTGTTCTGCCGGTGATGGGCGTAGGACGGCTTCTCGGCGCCGCCGGCGAAGCGGGCCGGGCCTTCGTTCCGCCGCGCCTCGGCCACCCGCTCGGGCGTGGGCGGGTGGCCCGCGGCCTCGTCGTCGGTGCCGAGCGGCGAGAGGCCGGGATCGTAGACCTCCACCTTGTCGCCCGTGCGGCCGCTGTCGATGTCGGCCTTGAGCTGCGCCGTGGTGGCCCCGGTGGCGGGCGGCGGGTCGATCGGCTTCGTCGTGTGGGTCGGGGGAAGATCCGTCCGGGTCTCAGCCATGCTCCGCCTCGGGCCGCGCGCGACAGCAGCGCCGGGACGAGCCGGCGCGGCCCGCCCGGGTGCGCCCGGTCAACCTCCGGGACGGCCGGGGTGTTCCGGTCGGCCGGAGCCCCGCCGCGGCGACGCGGCGGGGTGGCGGGATCGGTGACCGCCTCGGTGAACGAGGCTCAGGCGGCCTGGATGTCGCGCAGGAAGCCGTCGACCTCCTGCTTGACCGAGAGGGACTGCTTGGCGAGTTCGGCCGCCGCGCTCAGGACCTGGGAGGCGGCGCTGCCGGTCTCGCCCGCCGAGGACAGAACACCCGCCATGGTGGCCGAGACCTCGTGCGTGCCCCGGGCGGCCTCGGCCGCGCTGCGCGAGATCTCGTTCGTCGCCGCGGTCTGCTGCACCACGGTCGAGGCGATGGTTCCCGAGATCTCGTTGACCATGCCGATCGTCCGGCCGATCTGCCGGATCGCCGTCACGGCCTCCGTGGTCGCGCCCTGGATCGCCGCGATGTGGCCGCCGACCTCCTCCGTCGCCTTGGCGGTCTGGGTGGCGAGTTCCTTGACCTCGGCGGCGACCACCGCGAAGCCGCGCCCCGCCTCCCCGGCCCGCGCCGCCTCGATGGTGGCGTTCAAGGCCAGCAGGTTGGTCTGGCCGGCGATCGAGGCGATCATGCTCATCGTGGAGCCGATCTGCTCGGCCGCCGCGCTCAGGCGCGCCATCGCGACGTCGGTGGCCTCGGCCTCGCGGGCCGCATCCCCCGCGACCGCGGTGGAGCGGAGAACCTGGCGCTCGATCTCCCGGAGCGAGGACACCATCTCCTCGGCCGCCGCCGCGACGGTCTGCACGTTGGCGGAGGTCTGTTCGGCGGCGGCGCTCGACGCGGCCGCCTGGCTGTTGGTGCCGTCGGCCACGCTGCTCATGCTGCGCGCGGTGGCGTCGAGTTCCGTGGCGGCCGCGGTGACGATCTGGAGCGAGCCCGAGATCTTGCGCTGGAAGCTCTTCACCAGCGCATCCACCTGATCGGCCCGGCGCTGGCGGGCGGATTGCTCGGCGCGCTGCTCGGCCTCCAGCTCCGACCGGGCGACCGCGTTGGCCTTGAACACCTGCAGGGCCCGGGCCAGCGCCCCGATCTCGTCCTTGCGCTCGGTGCCCTCGACGGCGACGTCGAGGTCGCCGCGGGCGATCGCCTGGACCGAGCGGTCGAGCTTGGCGAGCGGACGGCTGATGGAGCGGCCCAGCATCACCGCGAAGGCCGCGCCGAGCAGGAGCGAGACGAGGGCGACCGCGGCCGCCGTGGTCAGGATCTGCCCGATCAGCCCCTTCGTGGCGGCGAGATCCGCGTTCCGCTGGTTCAGCATGCGCGTCCGCAGGGCGTCCGCCGCGGTGCCGATCCGCACGGAGGCCTGCTGCCACGCGGCGACATCCTGCTCGAAGGATTGCGCGGCCTTCGTGAAGGTCTCCGCCGCGGTCAGGAGCCGGTCGATCGTCGCGGGCAGGCCGCCCGCGATGTCGCGCGCCAGGGCGGCCTCCGGGGGCGCCTGCTTGAGTTCGTCGAGTTCCCGCCGGATGCGCTGCTGCTCGGCGGCGAGGATGTCCGCCTCGGCCGCCACCGGCCGCAGCGCGTAGCGGCGGGCCGCAGCCATCAGGGACTGGACCGCCTGCTGGAGCCGCAGGGCCGCCTCGCCGGCCGGATCGGCCGACCGGCCGAGCTCCGCCGTCAGGGTGTGGGTGTAGTTCGTGAGCCGGGCGGAGGCCGCGGTCATCGCGGACAGGGCGCCCTCCCGCTGCTTGGTGTCGGCGACGACCTTGTCGAAGCTCGCATCGAGCTCGGCGGTGATCCGTCTCAGCCCGGCCGCGTCGTTGCCGATCAGGGCCGCGACCCTGTCGATGCTGTCGCGCACGACGGTCTGCGCCTGGCGCACGGCGGTGAGGTCGGAGCCGCTGGCGGAGCGCAGGTAGCGGGTGGCGCGCAGCTCGCCGTCGAACACGCTGCCGGCGAAATCCGACAGGGCGTCCGATCCGGCCGCTGCCGCGTCGATGTCGGCGACGCCGGTCGCCACGGTGCGCAGGGTCACCCCGTTGAAGACGGCGATGCCGCACAGCAGCAGCAGCAGCAATCCGAACCCGAAATTGATCCGGGTGCCGATCGGGCGATCGGTCACGCGCATGAGAAGCGAGGTCATGGTTCGCTCGTGCAGAAGCGGGAATGGAACGAGGTTCAGGGGCCGGTTTACTTGCCGTAGGCGCGGATGGCCGCGAGGGTCGCCGGGCCGAACAGCGCCTCGAACTCGCCCTGCGTCCGGAGCGAGGCCGTCATGAAGGCCTGGCGATCGATGTCGGTGAGCACCGTCATGCCGCGCCGCTTGAGTTCGGCGGTGGCGCTGGCCTCCGACTGGTCGCCGTAATCGCGCGAGGTCCGCGCCGCGATCCGGGCCGCCCGATGCAGCAGGGGCCGGTCCTCCTCGGGCACGCCGTCATAGGCGCGGCGCGACATGACCAGCATGGCCGGGGAATACACGTGTCCCGTCAGGCTGAGATACTTCTGAACGCGATCGAAGTTGGAGCTCAGGATGTTGGAGAGCGGGTTCTCCTGGGCCTGGAACTCGCCCGAGCTGAGCGCGCCATAGAGTTCCGGGAAGGAGAGCGGCCGCGCATCGGCGCCGAGGGCCTTCAGTCCCTTCACCATGATCTCCGACTGGGGCACGCGCACCTTCAGCCCGGCCAGATCCTCCGGCTTGGTGACGGGGACCGTGGCGGTCGTCAGGTGCCGCAGGCCGTTCTCGCCCCAGGCCAGGCCGACGAGGCCCGCGGCCTCGACCTCCGAGAGCGCCTGCTGGCCGATCGGGCCGTCCAGCACTGCACGGGCATGCGCCACGTCGCGGAACAGGAACGGGATGTCGAAGACGCCGAGGCGCGGGGCGACGGCCGCGTAGCCCGCGCTGGAGACCAGGGTCATCTCCAGGACGCCCTTGCTCGTGTCCGCGATCGTCTCGGCCTCGCCACCGAGCGACGATGACGGGTAGACCTCGATCCGCAGGCGCCCGCCGGACAGGGCCTGGACCTGGGCCGCGAAGGCCACGGCATATTGACCCTGCTGCGACGAGATGCCGTTGGAGCAGGAGAACCGCATGACCTGAGGCCGGATATGGGCCCGGGCCGGCCGGGGCGGAAGCCCGATGCAGGCCAATGCGGAAGCACCGGCCGAGAGGAATTGCCTGCGGTTCATGGCGTCAGAAGCTCCCCATTGTTGTGATTGGTGGCGTTCTTGGGCGTGACACCGACAGTGACATCTAAAATTGTAAAGAATGCATTGATACTGGGCGGACGCCGCCGTTGGGTGAATTCTTTCTCATCTTACGCCGCCATGCCGATTGGCTGGGTGGTTTTCGTCGCGGGCTGTTGCGGCGGCGTGTGAGATGGACGCCGGCAGGCCGATATGGCGTGACGTGCGATCAATGACGATGAGAGCATTCGGGAATGCACATCTTGCTGAGGTGATGCTCTGGACGCTCGGCCGGTTTCTTCGCTCGCCCGGCACCCGCCCGTGCGATCGCGCGCGTCGCCGCCGGAACGGGTCGGGATCCGTCGGCGCAAAATCCCGCCGGCGCATGAACCCTCGTCAGGGCGACGCGTTGAGGCGGCGATGCGCGTCATACTCATGCCGAGTATCTTGGGGCTCGGGCCCCGCCGCGTCCGGATCACACGATCAGGAGAGCCCGATGTATTACCACGACAAGCGCCTGCAATATCCGGTCAAGGTGGAGAAGCCGGACCCCATCTTCGCCCGCCAGTTGCAACAGGCGATCGGCGGCATCGAAGGTGAGATCCGTGTCTGTCTGCAATATTTCTTTCAGGCGTGGGGCGCACGTGGGCCGGACAACAAGTATCGCGACGTGCTGCTCAATACGGCGACGGAGGAGATCAGCCACATCGAGATGCTCGCCACCGCGGTCGCGCTCAACCTGGAGAACGCGCCGGCGACCCTGCAGGAGACGAGCGCGCAGGCCAACCCGATCATCGGCGCGGTGATGAGCGGCGGCGAGCGCCCGCGCCACGTGATCGAGGGCATGCTCCACCGCCACATCCTGTCCACCGGCATGGCCGCCTTCCCGGCCAATTGCGACGGCGTGCCCTTCGACTGCTCGCATGTCTACGCGAGCGGCAATCTCGTGGGCGACATGTTCGCCAACGTCGCCGCGGAGGCGACCGGCCGCACCCTGGCGGTGCGCCTGTTCAACGCCGCCCACGACACCGGCATGCAGGACATGCTGCGCTTCCTCATCGCCCGGGACACCATGCACCAGCAGCAATGGCTCGCGGTGATCGAGGATCTGGGGGGCCTGCGCGAGTCGCTGCCGGTGCCCAACAGCTTCGACCAGTCGAAGGAGGCGCAGGAATTCAGCTACATGTTCATGGGAACGGAGCGCAACGGCACCCCGGTGACGCCCGGCCGCTACAGCGAGGGCCCCTCCATCGACGGCCGTGGCCAGTTCCACTTCAAGGCCTTCGAGCCCCTCGGCGAGGAGCCGGTGCTCGGCCCGGCCCGGCCCGATTCCGGGGCCCAGAAGGAGCAGATGACCGAGCCGCCGGTCACCAACAGCAAGGTGTGACCGGGCGCCCCTGCGCTCAGCATCATGCCGCCGGCCGAAGCGGCCGGTGCCGAAGCGGTCCCCGGTTCGGCGGTGCCCATGATGCGAAACCAAGGACCTCGGCGGAATGGCCCGATTCAGCTCTGCTGAGGTTCGGCCCGCGCCCGGAACGGGTGATCGGGCGGGCGCGCCCGCCGGCTTGAACTGGCGGGCGGCGGCCCTGCTCGGGCTCGTCAGCAGCAGCGTCTCGACGCTGGCGAGCCAGTCCGCGGCGGCGCGGATCGGCCGCGACGCCGCGGTCGACGGGATGGTGGTCGCCGCGATCCCGCTCCGGGACTGAGCGATCCAGGCCGAGCCGGGATGGAGCGCCATCCTGGCCGGCATCCTGTTCCACCAAGGGGCGGACTTCTCCTGGGCGGTGGTGTTCTTCGGCCTCCCCGGTCGCTTCACGGCGGAGTTGCGCCCGCGCATGCTCTTCGCCCTCGCCGTACCCTGGGCCCTCCTCACCTCGGCGGCGGCATGGCTCGTGCTGGTGCCCGCCCTCCCCTTCCGGCAGCCGATCTTCCCGCCGGAGCAGCCCCTGCTGGATCGGCTTCCTCGTCCACCTGACCTCCGCGCTGGTCTATCCGCTCTTTCCCTGGCTGCGGGACCGGATCGCCGGGCGTCCCTCCCCGCACGCCTCCCCGCACGCGCGGGCCGCAGGCCTCGGCGCCGGCTTCGGCGGTCTCGCGCTCCTCGGTCTCGGTCTCCTCGCGCTCCTCGGCGCGCTCGGCCGCGAACTGCCCTGGGCGGGGTCCGACCTCGCGCAGGATCAGGGCTTCATCCGCCGGATGAGCGACCACCACGCGCAGGGCATCGCGCTGGCGCGGCTCGGCGCCGAGCGGGCGCCGCGGCTACGGGCGTGGATAGGGAGGTGCAGATCTCCCGCCCAACGCGACGGCTGATCGGGTCGCAAAGGTGGGGAGAACGCGAATGAGCAAGCCAATCACGCCGGACGAACTCCCCATCTGGGCTCCTGGGACGCTCACCGTCGACAGCGCGCCTCTCTCCTGGGAAGGGGGGGCGTCTGGTCGGCTATCGGTACGCGGGCTCCGACGTGGCCATTCCCCCCCGCTGCGCGACGACCGGCTCGTGACCGACAGAGAGGGGGCGTCACCGCTGCACCGGCATTGCACCGGTGACTGGCCGACGAACCAGATGCTGCCGGGTTCGATCTCGGTCCTCAGCCACGCACAGAGATCCCACTGGCGCTGGAGCGAGAACATCGACGTGCTGCACCGCTCCGTCTCGCCCGAGATGGTGGCCCGGACCGCCTCCGACCTCTCCCAGCGCGAGTTCGGCGAGGTCAACCTTCGATGTGCTCCGGGCCGATGATCGTCTTCTCGCGGGTCTCGTCGCCGGCTTCGCGCAGGAGAGGCGGCATGGCGGCCTCGGCAGCAGCCTCTACGTCGAAGCCCTGAAGCAGGCCGCCGGCATCGACCTCCTGCGACACCACGCAGAGGTGCAGTTCCGAGAGCCCGAGACGCGTGGACGCCGCTCCGCGATCCAAGGCCGACGGCTTGCTTCCGATATCGAGGACAATCTCGACCACGCCGTCACGCTCGCCGAACTCGCAGGCGCTGTCGGCTTGAGCATGTTCCACTTCACGCGCAAGTTCCGCAGCACGCTCGGCTGCCACCGCATGACTACGTGATGCGCCAGCGTCTCGAAGGCGCCAAGCGCCTTCTGGCGCGTCGCGAGCTTCCGCTCAAGGTCGTGGCGGCCGAGTGCGGCCTCTCCGACCAGAGCCATATGACGCGCGTCGTCCGCAGCCTCCTCGGCACGACCCCGGCCACCCACCGCCGGCACCTTGCCGGATGACCGGCTGCGCGATGCCAAGAGCAATTTTGAACAACGTGGCATGCCTTTTCATTCAAGACCCCCTTCCGCTCGCCGAGCCTAATGCTCCGAAACCTGACCGTTCGGAACACTGAACCGATCCAGGTCTGAAAACGAAAAGGGGGAGGGAATCGTGCCTCGGTTGTCGGGGAAAGTCGCGATCGTCACAGGCGCGGCGGGCGGTATCGGATAAGCCATTGCGGCCTTGTTCGTCCGCGAGGGGGCCAAGTTGCTTCTCGTCGATCGCGATGAGAAGGGATTGGGGGATCTGGCCGCGCGGATCGGGCCGCACGGGTGCAGCTCCTGCGTGGCCGACATGTCCAATCCGGACGATGTCGAGCGGGCGACCGAGATGGCCCTCGCCCGATACGGGCGGCTCGACATCCTGATGAGCAATGCCGGGATCGAGGGCCATGTCGTCCCATTGACGGATTATCCGATCGAGGTGTTCGACCGCGTGATGGCGATCAACGTCCGCGGTGTCTGGCTCAGCTTGCGCGCCGCGATGCCGGCGATGCAGCGCACGGGCGGCGGCAGCATCGTCATCACCTCGTCGATCGCCGGCTTGCGGGGCTTCGCCGGTCTTTCGGCATACGCCACCAGCAAGCACGCCGTGGTCGGCCTCATGCGGTGCGCTGCGCTCGAAGGTGCGGCGCACGGAATCCGGGTCAATACCATCCACCCGTCTCCGATCGAGACGCGAATGATGCGCGCCATCGAGGAGGGTGCTGCCCCAGGAGCGGCGAACACGGCGAAGGCCGACTTCCTCACCCAGATCCCGGCCGGCCGATACGGTACGCCGGAGGAAGTCGCCTCCGTGGGGTTGTTCCTGGCTAGCGACGAAAGCGCCTTCTGTTCCGGCGGATTGTATTCCGTCGATGGAGCGATGTCCGCGGGATGATCACGCCGAAACGCATCGGCAAATCATCTCGTTTCGCTGCAAAGCAATCAAGAACTGGAGAGTGAAATGTCCTCCGTGATGTCTTCATCGCGCGATGTGGGAATTTCCACGGCGCCACTTCAACTCGATGCCGCCGTGATCGGCGCTGGCGTCGCTGGTCTCTATCAGCTCTACCTGTTACGCAAGCAAGGGTTGACGGTAAAAGCCTTCGACACGGCCTCGGATGTCGGAGGAACGTGGTACTGGAACCGCTATCCCGGCGCCCGCTTCGACTCTGAGGGGTATATTTATCAATACTTGTTCTCGGAAGAGCTCTACAAGGGCTGGAGCTGGAGCGAGAAGTTCCCGGCACAGCCGGAAATCGAACGCTGGCTGCACTACGTCGCCGATCGGCTCGATCTGCGCAAGGACATCCGTTTCAATACGACGATCGCCAGTGCGCATTTCGACGAGGCGACGGGTCGTTGGCGGATCGAAACCGATCAGGGCCAGGTCATCGATGCCCGCTTCCTGATCACGTGCTGCGGCATGCTCTCGGCCCCCCTGACCGAGATGTTCCAGGGTCAGGACACGTTCGAGGGCGATCTCTTCCATACCGCGCGCTGGCCCAAGGAGCCGGTCGACTTCGCCGGAAAGCGCGTCGGCGTGATCGGCATCGGCGCTACCGGCATCCAGGTCGTGCAGACGATCGCCAGCACGGTCGGCCATCTCTCGGTCTTCGTCCGGACGCCGCAATACGTCTTGCCGATGAAGAACCCAACCTACACGCCGGCCGATCAGGAGGCGTACAAGGCGAAGTTCCATGATCTCGCCGCCCGCATTCCGCACACCTTCGCCGGCTTCGAGTACGATTTCGAGAACGGGGCCTGGGCCGAGAAGACGCCGGAGGAGCGCCGCGAGGTCCTCGAGCAGGTCTGGCAGGACGGCTCCTTGAAGCTGTGGCTCGCGTCGTTCGCGGAAATGTTCTTCGACGACGCCGTCAACGCGGAAGTGTCGGAGTTCGTGCGCGGCAAGATGCGCGAGGAACTCAAGGATCCGACGCTCTGCGAACTCCTGATCCCGACGGATTACGGCTTCGGCACCCACCGAGTCCCGCTGGAGCGCGGCTTCCTGCGGACCTTCCATCGCCCGAACGTGTCGCTGGTCAGCGTCAAGGACAACCCGATTGCCGCCATCACGCCCAAGGGTTTGCGTCTGGCGGACGGCACCGAGCACGCCCTCGACGTCCTGATCCTGGCCACCGGCTTCGATGCGGGGACGGGAGCCCTGACCCGGATCGACATCCGCGGTCGCGAGGGTCGCTCGCTCAAGGAAGAGTGGGGCCGGGATATCCGCACCGCCATGGGCCTGCAGGTGCATGGCTATCCGAACCTTTTCACCACGGCCGCGCCGCTCGCGCCGTCCGCCGCCCTCTGCAACATGACGACCTGTCTTCAGCAGCAGGCGGAGTGGATCAGCAACTGCATCGCTTACATGCGCGAGCGCGGTCTGCAGGTCATCGAGGCCGATCAGCAGTTCCAGGACCGATGGGTCGATCATCATGACGGCATCGCCGAAGCGACACTCGTGACGAAAACCAATTCCTGGTACATGGGGTCGAATATCGAAGGCAAGACGCGCAGACTTCTTTCCTACATCGGTGGCGTTGGGGCCTACCGACAGAAGTGCGACGAAGTTTCCGCAGGCGGATATTCAGGGTTCATCATCAGATAGAGGCGTCTCGTACTGAGATGGATCGCACCGTCTCGGTGCGGAAATATCAGCGACATTTCTGTTCTGCGCCGACGCCCGACCTTCCGAAGTGTACACCGCTCCGGCTCGGCGCAGTTTCCGATCATCGAAGATGCTGAGTGCTCTGCTTCTGCAGATCGGCCTTCATCTGAATAATATCGAGAGATATCCCATGACGACCTCAATGAAGTCGGCCGCTGCATTCAAGGCGGCAGTCGATAACATCCTCCGGGACGCAGTCGTTTCAAATTCGGGAGTGTCCGGTGTCGTCGCCATGGCAACGGACCGCACTCAGACCTTCTACGAGGGTGCAGTCGGAAAGCGCCAGCTCGGGCACGACGCCGAGATGACGACGGATACCGTCTTCGCGATCTTCTCGACGACCAAAGCCATTACGGGAACAGCCGCACTGCAACTTGTCGAGGACGGTCATCTTGATCTTGACGCGCCAGCCAAGAAATACCTGCCAGAGATTGGTCGGCTGCAAGTCATCGAGGGGTTCGACGAGAGCGGCGAACCGCAACTGCGGGCACCGAAACGCGACATCACCACCCGGATGCTGCTGACCCACACCGCCGGCCTTGGCTACGACTTCTTCAATTCGACCTATGCCAGGCTGGCCCAGGAGAAGGGGCAACCCAGCATCATCACGGCCTCCAGGGCGGCGTTGACGACGCCGCTCCTCTTTGATCCCGGCGACCGCTGGGAGTATGGCAGCAACCTCGATTGGTGTGGCCAAGTCATCGAGGCGATCGTCGGCGAGCGTCTCGGCGATGTCTTCCAGGCTCGGATCTTCGAGCCGCTCGGGATGCAGGAGACAGCCTTCAGCCTGAGCGAGACGATGCGCGAGAGGGTGGCCGGCATGCATGCGCGCCACGCCGACGGCACTTTGTCGGCGATGCCGTTCGAGCTTCCGCCGGAGCCCGAGATCCACATGGGCGGCCATGGGCTCTACAGCACCGTCGGCGACTACATGCGCTTCATCCGGATGTGGCTGAACGACGGCCAGGGCGAGAAGGGTCAGGTCCTGCAGGCCGACACCATTCGCATGGCCGAGCAGAATCATCTCCATGGGCAGAGCGTGACGATGCTGCCGGGTGTGATCCCGGCCCTGTCCAACGATGCGGAGTTCTTTCCGGGCCTGCAGAAGTCCTGGGGCCTGACCTTCATGATCAACGACGAGGAAGCGCCGACCGGTCGGCCAGCCGGATCGCTCGGTTGGGCCGGCCTTGCGAACCTCTTCTACTGGATCGACCGCCGCAACGGCGTCGGCGGCTTCTGGGCCACCCAGATCCTGCCCTTCGGGGATCCGGCCTCCTTCGGTGGCTATCTCGCCTTCGAGACGGCCCTTTATGACAGCCTTCGCCAATCGGCATGATCGGTTCAGATCGATTTCAGGCGTGACGTTCGTCAATTCTGATCGTCCGCTCGTTCGTTGATCGGATCTTCGTAGATTGATTGGCGCCAGATCAACAATAATTGGCAAATCAATCTGACGCATGGCTCGATGCAGATGCAAGCTAATATTTAGCAAAAAAATCGATCAATCACGATGCGCCAATCTTCGATGTAGGAGAATGGCTCGTCGATTTGATCTTCCGCATAAATTATGCTGAGGGGGGACGTAAAATGAAGAACCTGTCGTGCCGACTTGCCGGCCCGAGGATGCCGGCTCGCTTTTTGTTTGGGCTGTGCCTGACGATCCTTGCCATGGGCGTCTGTTTCCGAGCCGATATGGCTGAGGCGCAGGAGATCATGCCGTACGAGTTCACGGTGCTGCCGGTCGGGACCAACCTCGCGTTGGGTTACTACGCCTATGGTCACAACACCGACTACAGCATTGCGCGAGGTCCGACCTTTCGCAACTCGGGGCTGGAGACGCATGTCGGCATCGCCCGCTTCGTGCATTACGATGAGATCGCCGGCATTCGTGCCGGCGTGCAGGTTTTCCAGGTTTTCGGCGGGTTGCAGGATGCCAAAATCGGGGGGCAGACTCTTCCAAATGCCTTTGGTGCTCAAAACATAACGCTTTCAGCGTTCTTCTGGCCCTACATCAATGAAGATACGAAAACGGCTGTCATCGTCGTCGGTTTTCTCAACCCCCCCGACCGGTACTTATGATCGCTTCGCTCCGCTCAACCTCGGTGACAATAGGATGCGGGGTACCATCCAGGTCGGTCTGCAGCAGGGTTTCGGCGATCATCTCGGTCTCGACCTTGCCTACGACGCTCAATTCTACGGCGATAACGACCGGGCCTATCCTGGTGCCGGTCTGCTCAGCCAGGGAACGACGCATCGCCTTCAGGCATGGATGAACTGGCGCTGGAACCCGTCCTTCAGCACCTCGATCGGCTACACGGGCATCTGGGGCGGCGAACAGAGGCTTGACGGCCTTCTCAACGGGACCCGCACCGAGATCCAACGCATCCGCTTCCACACAGGCTACTTCATCGATCCAACGCTTCAGATCGGACTGGAACTCAATCACGATTTGCGCGCCATCGGCGGTTTCAAACAGGACTTCGGAGCAATCTTTCGTATACTGAAGGCATTCTGATTTTTGAGTTGCACCGGGGTGGCCCAGTGAGGATTGCCCCGGATTGAGGTTATTGCCCACTTTGATATTCGCGGCGCATTCGCCTCGGCACAGCCAAACTGCTGTCAGGCGTCACGACACACTGACCCCCTGCCATCATGAGGATCTAGCCCCTTGATGAGCGAGGAGGTCGCGATGACGAGGAGCGAAGCTCAGGCTCGGCTGCGGACGGATCATCCGCGGAGGGCCGAGACGACGACGCCGGATGACGTGACGGCGATGCGGCGGCTCAAGGCTCTTGGCTGGGGCGCCAAGCGGATCGCGGCGGAGCTTGGCTGCTTGAAGACGACCGTGAAGGACTGGCTGCGGCGAGGCGAGTGGCGGCCCTGCGCCAAGCCCTCGTGGTCGAAGAGCGCAGGGCCAGGAGGCTCTCGAAGCGCGTCGACAGAACCGGTCTTCACGGCTCCGCTCCTCCCGTCAGGGGCTCACAAAACCGGAAAACTCGCACTCACGCCGGACCAAAGCGATGGGGGGACGTCATCTCCCCGAGCGCTCTCCTACAGGATCAGCTTGCCGAGCGTGAGATCCGCAATCGCTTTCCTCAGCCGCTGGTTCTCGGTCTGAAGATCCTTCATCCGCCGGACCTGATCCGATTTGTGGGATCACTGCGCAGTAAATCCGCCATCGATCACCAGTTCCGCGCCCGTCATGAATTTAGACTCATCGCTGGCAAGGTAGAGAATACCGGCCGCAATGTCGATGGGCTCGCCCAGATGGCCTACCGGATGAAGCCTTCCGGTCGCTTCGCGACCCTCTTCCAAATCGCCCAGTGTGCTGAGATAATTTTCCACCATCGGTGTCCAGATAAATCCCGGGTGAACAGAATTCACTCGTATATTTGACCCTGTCTTTGCGCAATGCAATGCAGCCGATTTTGTTAGCAAGCGCACACCACCTTTGCTGGCATTGTAGGCCGCAAGATTGGGATCGCCGACAATTCCTTCGATAGAGGACAAATTGATAATGGACCCGCCGCCAAAAGTCCTCATGGCGCCGATGGCATGCTTGGTGCCCAGGAAGACTGCATCGAGGTTAACTGCCATCAGCTTACGCCAATCCTCAATCGTAGTATCCTCGACCGACCCGGAAAGCGCGACGCCGGCATTGTTGACGAGGATCGATAATTTACCGAATGCCTTTACGGTTGCTGCAATGGTCTCGACCCAACCGTCTTCGTCGGTCACGTCCTGACAAAGGAAGAGAGCCCGGCCGCCGTGTGCGCCGATCTCCTGGACGATTCTCTCGCCGCCAGACACATCGAGATCTGTGATAACCACGCTCGCACCTTCCCCGGCGAGCAGTCGTGCGGTGGCCTCCCCGATCCCCTTCGCCGCCCCTGTCACAATAGCGACCTTGTCTTTGACCCGATCCATGGCATCCTCCTCACCCCCTTGTAGCCGTCGTGCCCAGCCGCGCAGCGTAGGCTGGAGGCTGTGATCCGCGCCTTGGGGACTGAGAGCCGATACTAAGTTCGGCGCGCCGCCATTGTATTGAACGCAGCCGCATTGTTCGCATAACGGACTTGCTAGGCGTTCAATCTCGCGGTGTGGTTGAGAGGCGTTCAACAGCGGTCGCTGGGTAGGATTAGCCTGATGCCGCTGAACTCGTGGGTGCGCGTGGCGCGGGCAAGGTCTTCGACACTTGCGAACCGAGTGGTTTCTTGACGGAGCCGAGTTCACACAGACTGCTCACTGGGTCGCCGATGCGGCCTTGCTTCGCTACGCAAGCTGACGGTCTCTTGTCCGTCCGGAACTAACCTTGAACAGCAGCTGCCTTGTGACCGCGTACCGAATGCCGGGGGCGATCTACATGATATCCAACATGAATCGATTATGAAATATCAGAATCTACTAAGTGTATGGATTAAAAAAGCCGCTCTTGCGAGCGGCAGGGGGTGTCTTGGGAGGAAAGCCCATGGAGGGCAGTCCTTACAATACCCTGTCGCAAGAATGTGGCAAGCCGTTTCACATGGGACGTCTTTGCTTCATCTTGAGCGATCCTGCGTTGCATCTTCCGTCGTGACAACGGAAAGTGGTTCAGATCTTGTCGGTGCGGCGTTCCCCCCTCACACCAGGGTGCGCTGCCCTCTGCTGCCCACCAGTCTGCTCAACCCTGCAATGCCCGCCAATCTTCATCGCTCCGTCCAAGGCTAAATTGGTGGAGCCATTGGTCAGACGCGTAAACGCGGAGCATAGACCTCCATATCGTCGAGGCAGACATCGCTATTGTCCGGATTGTCGATCTTGATGTGTTAATCATTGTGCTCGCAGTGCGCGTCGGACAGACGGTGCGGATCAGCGAGGCACCCCTGACTTTCGACGGCAGCGCCGAGCGCCGAGCGCCGCGTCGGCCGTGATCTGGCGCCTGCGTGATGCCGACGGCATCGTCCAGATGCGCCCAGGCCCGATCCGCCGTCAGGGCAGTGAGGCCGCGCGACTTCGCCAGCGCCAGGCATGAGCGGCCGCCGAAGGAGAGACCGGCCTGGCGTGTAGACTGCCGCAGCGCACCGGTCTCGACGGCCTGCGCACGGTCGAACTCGATCACCGTCAGATGCAGATGGTCCAGCGCCCGGCTGATCGCCGTAGGAGAACCTCCGCGCTCTACGAGCTTGGCAATGACCTCCGAGTCGTTGACCGCGGAAACGACCGCTTCGGCGAGCACGGCACGGACACGGTCTGTTCGGTCCCTCCCTATGGCAGCAGTCGTACCACCACATGCCGGGACCCAACATTCCCTAGCCCGGAAGGGTGCGGTCCCTCCGCGGCTGTCCTGGGTCCGGGAGCCGGCATCCCCCGGGCGGGGGAGAAGCCGGTCCGCCCCGCCTCGCGAAAGAGGCGAGCAGTCGGGATGAAAACAATCATTCCGGGTGATTGCACGGTCGTGCCGATTGTCTCGGCGTCCGGCCTGTGCCTTGTTGAAGAGCAACGTTCCTCGTCTTCCCGCGTATCCCGGACAGGCATGGCCATCACCCACACCGCCGAGACCCGTCCGAAGCGCCGCCGCCGGCCTCCCGAGGAGGCGCGCCGCATCGTCCTCGAAGCCGCGCGCACGCTCCTCGTGGAGAAGGGCCCGCAGGCCCTCACCCTGCAGGGCGTCGCAGCCGCGGTGGGCATGACCCACGGCAACGTCACCCACCATTTCGGCACCAGCGCCGCCCTCCACGCCGCCCTCGTCGCCGACATGGCCGAGGCCATGGCCCGCGAGGCGGAGCTGAGCGTGCAGCAGATGCGCGCCGGCCATATCGGCCCCGAGACGGTGGTGGCGCGGATCTTCGAGGCCCTGAACCGCGGCGGCTACGGGCGGCTGGTGGCGTGGCTCGCCGCCTCCGGCGACATCGCGACCCTGGAACCGTTCTTCGCCGCCGTGGAGCGCGAGGTGACCCTGCTGCGGGGGGTGGAGCCCCCGGAGACCGATTCCCACGTGCGGGGCACCGGGCCGATCACCTTCATGCTGCTCGCGGGCGCCCTCGGGGCGACCCTGCTCGGGCCCGACATGGTCCGGGCCACCGGCCTCACCGACGCGGCGGTGGCGCAGCTCTTCGTGACCCAGATGCAATCCATGCGGGCGACCTGAGCCGGAGGAATTCAGAACCGCGCGCTCAGGAACAGCCGCACGCTGCGGCCCGGCAGGGCCACCTCGTCCTTCTTGAACGAGGCCGAGTTGCGGATCACCGCGTCGAGCAGGTTGCTGCCGCTCACGCCGAAGGTCACCTCGCTCGCCCCGTAGACCGCCGGATCGAGGGGCTTGGTGTAGCTCACCTCCGCCCGCAGGTTGTCGTAGCCGGGGGTGAGGGTCTCGAACGGCGCCGTCTCCGTATGGGCGAAGGCGTGCAGGAGATTGACCCGGGCGAACCAGCCCTCCGCCCGCAGGAAGACGCCGCCGCCGACCCGGTGGGGCGGGATCCGGGGCACGAAGGTGCCGTCGTCGAAGGTCGCCCGCACGTAGTCGTACTGCGCGTCGATGCCGAAGAAGCCGTCGCCCACCGGGATCAGGTCGAGCTGGGCGGCGATCTCGGCCCCGTGGAAGGCGGCGTTCTGCTGCGTGTAGACGACCTGAGCGAGCTCGTCCCCGCTGCCGCAGCTCGCGAAATCGTCGTCGCAGCGCGCGCCGGTGAGACGCTTGTAGATGAAGCCGGTGTAGCGGGTGTGGTAGCCGGTGGCCTCGAAGCGGAAGGGGCCGACGCCCCGCCGCAGGCTCACCTCGATGCTGCGCGCGCGCTCCTCCTTCAGGTTCGGGTCGCCGATCTCGAAGGTCTCGGTGGCGTCGTGCGGGCCGCGGGAATAGAGCTCGAAGGCCGAGGGCGCCCGCTCCACGTAGGAGCCGGTCACGCTCGCCACGAGATCGTAGGGCAGGTCCTGCAGGAGGCCGAAGCTCGCGCTCTTGGGCGCGAAGCGGCGGCGGCGGCCGAAGGAGAGCGGATCCTCGCCCTCGACCGGCAGGTAGTCGCCGGGGAAGAGGGTCGCGGTGCCGGTCGAGCGCGCGCCCTCCATGCGCCCGGCCGCCTGGAAGCGCAGGCCGTGGCCGACCGCCAGCTCCTCGAACAGGTAGAGGGCGGTGTTGCGCGAATCGGTCGGCGCCAGGAGCGTGCTGGCCTCGCCCTGCGTGCCCAGCGTGCGCCGGTCGGCCTGGAGGCCGAGGGCGCCCGTGAGGGTGCCGAAGGGCAGGACCACCGGGACGTGCTGGAGTTCGAGACGCCCCTCCGCCTCGCGGTTCTTGAAGGTCGACTGGATGCCGTCCCGGCCGTCCTCGCCGATCCCGATCTCGTTGTGCTTGTAGACCGAGCCGCCGAGCCAGAAGCGGATCGCCGCGAGCGGTCCGTCGAGGGGCCGGTACTCGCCCTGCGCCTGGAGCTTGTCCTGGGTGGGGTCGAGGCGTGTGCGGCTCTCGGCGGCCTCGCCGCCGGGGATCTGGTAGAGCGCGTCGTAATGGCTGAAGGCCATGCCGACGAAGCCGCGGTCGAAGACGTAGGACATCCCCACCGCGCCGCCCTGCGATTCGGCGGCGGAATTGCGCTGGATCCCGAGCGGGGTGCGGTAGCTGTCCTGCGCGGTGCGGAAGCCGTCGGCGTGGAACACCACGTTCTCGCCGCCCGCCTCCACGCTCGCCGCGCCGTTGCGGCCGTTCTCGGCGGAGGAAGAGCCGCCGAGCACCTGGCCGCTGAGGCCGTTCGCCGGCACGAAGCGGGGGATGCGGCTGTTCTCGGCGCTGACCACGCCGCCGATTGCCTGGCTGCCGTAGCGCAGGGTCGCCGGACCGCGGATCACCTCGATGCGGTCGTTGACGAGCGGGTTGATCGGCACGGCGTGGTCCTCGCCGAGGTCCGACACGTCCTGCACGCCGACGCCGTTCTCCTGGATGCGCACCCGCGAGGTGTCGAGGCCGCGGATGATCGGCCGGCTCGCCGCGCCCGGCGCGTAGGTGGTGGCCGACAGGCCCGGGCGGTCGAACAGGGCATCGCCCAGCGTGCGCGGCTGCTCGCGCGCGATGTCGCTGCGGGTCACCACCGTGACGGGGGAGAAGGTGTCGGTGAGGACGGGCAGCACGCCCGGCGCGAGTCCGGTGCCGCCCGCGGGCGCCCCGGGGCGGCCGACGATCGGGCTCGGCGAGGTGACGGTGATCTCGTCGAGCCGGATCTCCTCCGCCTGCGCGGTCCTCGCCGCGGGTGCCGCCGCGATCATTCCGAGCGCCATCAGCCGCGCCCGCCCCGCCATCCTCGTCACGTCCTGCTCCACATGAAACGTTATAGTATTTCATTGGAGCGGGATGACGGGATGACGCAAGACCCGATCCGCCCGGCGATCCCGATCGCCGGGCGGCGTCACGTTATTACAACACGCTGTGCGGGCCGTCTTCAGCCGGCGGTCCGCCGCAGGGTCGGCAGGCCGATCCCGGCCGCATCGAAGCCGCCATCGACCGCGAGCACCTGCCCGGTGACGTAGGCCGAGCGCGGGCCGGACAGGAAGACGATGGCTTCGGCGATCTCCTCCTCCAGGCCGTAGCGGTTGAGCGGCACCGCGTCGTGGTAGTCGGCCCGGATGGCCGGGCTGTGCACGGCCTTGGCCATGGCGGTGTCCACCGGGCCGGGGGCGACCGCGTTGACCCGGATGCCGAGCCCGGCGAGTTCCACCGCCTGCTGCTTGGTGAGATGGGCGAGGCCCGCCTTGCTGGTCCCGTAGGCGACGCGCAGCGTCGAGGCGCGCAGCCCCGAGATCGAGGTGATGTTGACGATCGCCCCGCCGCCCGTCCGGGCCATGACCGGGGCGGCGGCGCGCGTGGTCAGGAACGGGCCGGTCAGGTTCACCGCGAGCACCCGCGCCCACTCGGCCGGGCTGGTGTCGAGGAGCGGCTTGAACACCGCGATGCCGGCATTGTTCACGAGGGCGTCGAGGCGCCCGAAGCGCTCCGCCGTCGCCGCCACGGCCTCCGCCACGCCGGCCTCGTCCGAGACGTCGCAGGGCAGCGCCAGGGTGCGCTCCGGCTGGTCGAGGGCCGATACGGCGCCCGCGAGGCCGTCCCGGTCGATGTCGAGCAGGGCGACGCGCCAGCCCTCCCGCAGGAACAGGCGGGCGGTGGCAAGCCCGATACCCCGGGCGGCGCCGGTGACGAGGGCGGTGCGGGGGGCGTCGGTCATGCGGTGTCTCCGAGGGGCGGCGCGGGTCGCGCCAGGGGGGGCGAGGCTGGCCCGTCGCCGGATCGACGGGGACGATGTCCGTCGGCGCGCGGCGCGGGGTGTCGATGGAGAGGAGGATCAGGGGTCCGGCGAGGATGGCCGGCAGCGCGTGCGCCGTGCCGCGCGCGAAGACGAGCAGCTGGCCGGGGCCGAACTCGGCCTCGCGCGCGGGGTCTCCGGCCCAAGCCGTGCCGCGGCCCGACACCACGTAGAGGTATTCGTCGCAGCCGCGATGGAGATGGGCCTCGACCGGCTGGTCGAGGCGGAGCACGCGCACGCTCGCCGCCTCCCGATCGATCAGGCCGATCTCGGCCGGCAGGATCCCGGCCGCCGGCAGCCCGAGCGCTTCCACGATGATGTCGAACCGGTCCTTGTCGCTCCGGTCCGCGGCGCGCGCGGGCGCCCCATCGGTGTCGGCCATCGTCTCCTCCCCGCCTGCCGCGCCGTCCGGGTGGGGAGAGATTCCGATACCGGGAAGGACGCTGCTGGGCCGGCGGCCACAATGGACATGGAGCTGGGCCGGGACAACCCGACCATCGGCTCCGCCCGCGGGACCACCGGGCTCCGGCCAGAAAAAAAGGCCGTCCTCGCGGAGCGGCCCGAAGTCTAGGGAGGAAACGCCCATAGAGGGCAGCCAAAGCGCGACGCCATCGCGCTTTCGCAATGCAATATTTAAGGGGCGACGCAAAAGTCGCAAGTGAAATTTAAAGCGCGGCCCCGCCGCCAGCGCATGGCGGCGTCACGCCCCGCGCAGCAGCTCGGCGATTTCGCGCTTCAGGTCGTCGCGCAGGTCGTCCCGCTCCAGCGCGTAGGCGAGGTTGGCGACGAGGAAGCCGAGCTTGGAGCCGGTGTCGTAGGTCTTGCCCCGGTAGCGCATCCCGTAGAAGGCCTGCGTCTCGGCCAGCCGCTTCATGGCGTCGGTGAGCTGGATCTCGCCGCCCGCGCCCTTCTCGCCCTTCTCCAGGATCGCGAAGATCTCCGGCTGCAGGATGTAGCGGCCCGAGATGATGAAGTTCGAGGGCGCCGTGCCCTTCGGCGGCTTCTCGACCATGCCGGTGATCTCGAAGGTGTCGCCGAAATCCTGGCCGACGCTGACGATGCCGTACTGATGGGTCTGGTCGGGGGCGACCTCCTCGACGGCGATCACGTTGCCGCCGTGGCGCTCGTAGGCGGAGAGCATCTGCTTCATGCCGCCGCGGCTCAGCATGTCGGGCAGGATCACCGCGAAGGGCTCGTCGCCGACGATCTCGCGGGCGCACCAGACCGCGTGGCCGAGGCCGAGCGGCGCCTGCTGGCGGGTGAAGCTGGTCTGGCCGGCGGCCGGCAGGTCGCGCTTGAGCTCCTCGTAGGCCGCCTGCTTGCCGCGCTCCTGCAGGGTGCGATCGAGCTCGAAGGCGATGTCGAAGTGATCCTCGATCACGGCCTTGCCCCGTCCCGTGACGAAGATGAAGTGCTCGATCCCGGCTTCCTTGGCCTCGTCGACCACGTGCTGGACCACGGGCCGGTCCACGACCGTCAGCATCTCCTTCGGCACCGCCTTGGTCGCGGGCAGGAAGCGGGTGCCCAGGCCCGCGACGGGCAGGACGGCTTTGCGAATGGGCTTCATCGTTCGTGATCCGGTGAAACGAGAGGAGCCCCGGCGCGGCCGGAGCCGGTGACGCTTACCGCACGGGGCGCGTGCCGCACAGCGCATTGACGCTGAAGCATTGCAGGGTAGTGATCAACCCGCGATCCGTGCGGAGGGACTCATGGCGGTACTTGTGACGGGCGGGGCGGGATACATCGGCAGCCACATGGTGCTGGCCCTGCTCGATGCCGGGCACGACGAGGTCGTGGTGATCGACGATCTCTCGACGGGCTTCGCCTGGGCCCTGCCGCCGGAGGTCACCCTGGTGCGGGGCGACATGGGCGACCAAGCCCTCGTCGCCGAGACCATCCGCCGCCACGGGATCGATGCGATCGCGCATTTCGCGGCCAAGATCGTGGTGCCGGATTCCGTCAGCGACCCCCTCGGCTACTATCTCAACAACACGGTGAAGTCGCGGGCGCTGATCGAGACGGCGGTGCGCGCGGGCGTGCGCCACGTGATCTTCTCCTCCACCGCCGCGGTCTACGGCGAGCCGGCGGTCGTGCCGGTGCCGGAGGACCTGCCGACGAACCCGATCAACCCCTACGGCCGCTCGAAGCTGATGACCGAGTGGATGCTGGCCGACGCGGCCAAGGCCCACGGCCTCACCTACGTGGCCCTGCGCTACTTCAACGTGGCGGGGGCCGATCCGCGCGGGCGCTCGGGCCAGTCGACCCCGAACGCCACCCACCTGATCAAGGTCGCGACGCAGGCCGCGCTCGGCACGCGCAGCCACCTGGAGGTGTTCGGCACCGACTACCCGACCCCGGACGGCTCCTGCCTGCGCGACTACATCCAGGTCTCGGACCTCGCCGACGCGCATCTCGTGGCGCTGAACCACCTGCGGGGCGGCGGCGAGAGCCTGACGCTGAATTGCGGCTACGGGCGCGGCTACTCGGTGCTGGAGGTGATCCAGGTGGTGAAGGAGGTCTCGGGGCGCGATTTCGAGGTGCGCCTGTCGCCGCGGCGGCCGGGCGACCCGTCCCAGATCATCGCCGGGGCCGACCGCATCCGGGAGCGCCTCGGCTGGCAGCCCCGGCACGACGACCTGCGCGGGATCGTCTCGCAGGCCCTGGCCTGGGAAGATGCCCTCGCCCGGCGCAACCAGCGCTGAGGCGATGCGGCGTCTCCTCGCGGCGGCCGCGCTGGCACTGGCGCTGACGGCGCCCGCCGCCGCGCAGGGCGGGTTCCGGGACTGGATCGAGGGCGTGTGGCCGGCGGCGCAGGCGCGCGGCGTCTCCCGCGCGACCTTCGAGGCGGCCTTCCGGGACGTGACCGCTCCCGATCCGGCGGTCCTGGCGCGCCTCGGCCGCCAGGGTGAGTTCGGCCGCCCGGTCTGGGAGTACCTGTCGGGCGCGGTCTCGGCGGGCCGCGTCGCGCGGGGGCGGCTCGAAGCCTCCCGCAGGGCCTCCACCCTGGCGGCGATCGAGGCACGCTTCGGCGTGCCCGCCCCGGTGCTTCTCGCGGTCTGGGGCATGGAATCCGATTTCGGCGCCGCCACCGGCACGGTCTCGACCGTGCGGGCCCTCGCGACCCTGGCCGAGGCCGGGCATCGCGGCACGCTGTTCCGCGACGAACTCGTCGCCGCCCTGGAGATCCTGGAGCATCACGACGTCGGACCCGAGGGGCTCAGGGGCTCCTGGGCCGGCGCCATGGGGCAGACGCAGTTCCTGCCCTCGGTCTACCTGCGCGCGGCGGTCGATTTCGACGGTGACGGCCGGCGCGACATCTGGGCCTCGGCGCCCGACGCGCTCGCCTCGATCGCGAGCTTCCTGGCACAGGCGGGCTGGCAGCCGGGCCTGCCCTGGGGTGTCGCGGTGCGGCTGCCGGACGGGTTCGATCTCGCACGCTATCAGGGATCCTTCGCGGATTTCGCCGCCCGCGGCGTGCGGCGGGAGGACGGGAGCGCCCTGCCCGCGACCGGCGAGGCGAGCCTGTTCCTGCCGGGCGGGCACGGCGGCCCGGCCGTGCTGATCACCGCCAATTTCGAGGCCTTCCGCGCCTACAACACCTCGGATGCCTACGCGCTCGCCGTGGGCCACCTCGCCGACCGGATCGCAGGCGGCGCACCCTTCGCCGCCCCCTGGCCGACCGGGGCGCCGCGCCTCGATGCCGCCGGCCTCAAGGCCCTCCAGCAGGGGCTGGCCGCGCGCAACCTCTATGCCGGCCCCCTCGACGGCCGGGCCGGGCCGAAGCTGCGCGAGGCGGTGCGCCGCTACCAGATCGCCGCCGGCCTCCCGGCCGACGGCTATGCCAGCCCGACCCTGCTGGCGCATCTGCGCAGGGCTTCGCCCTGACGCAGGGCTTCGCCCTGATGCGGGGCCTCGCCCCGGTGGGCTGCGCCCTGACGCGGGGCTGCGGGCTGGGCGGGCTTCGCCGTGGGGTGGGTGCGATCCCGGCGCTCGCGCGTTATCATCGGGTTTTCACGGCATCCGGGCCGATGCGGGAGACGGGCGGCGCATGAGGGGGTGGAGGATCGCGGGACTCGGGTTCAGCAGCCTCGTCTGCGGCGGGCTCATCGCGACCGCCCTGCCGGCGCAGGCCCAGTGGTGGGGCGGCGGCGAGGAGTACCGGGCGCCGCGGCAGGATCCCTACGGCTACCGGCCGCGCGGCTACGACGACGGCTATGGCGGCCGCTCCTACCGCCGGGCGCCCGCTCCCCCGCCGCAGCCGCAGCCCCAGCGCGGCTATCGCTGGCCCTGGGAGGACGACCCGGCGCCCCAGCAGGCCGCCCCCGCGCCGCAGCCGAGCCCGTATGGCGGCTATCGCACCCCCCGGCCGCGGCTGCGCGAGACGCCGCGCGAGGTCCCGCGGGAGGCGCATCGCAGCCGCGAGGGGCGCTCGGTCCAGCGGCCGAAGCCCCGCCCTGCTCCCGCCGTGGCCGCCGCGCCGGCCGCCAAGCCGAAGACCAACCCGGCGACCCAGATCGCGGTGTTCGGCGATTCCCTCGCCGATCTCCTCGGCAAGGGGCTGGAGGCCGCCTACGAAGCCAATCCCGACGTGCTGGTGATCCGCCGCGCCCGCGGCGACAGCGGCCTCGTGCGCAAGGACGTGGTGGACTGGCCCAAGGCCGCCGAGGAGTACCTGAAGTCCAACCCGAAGGTGACCTACGCGGTGGTGATGGTGGGCGCCAACGACCGCCAGACCCTGCGCGACGGCGACCAGAGCCTCGAGCCGCTCAGCGACCGCTGGCGGGCGATCTACCGCGACCGGGTCGATGCCTTCCTGAAGGTCTTCGCGGACGCCAAGGTGCCGGTGATCTGGGTCGGCGAACCGCCGATGAAGAACGAAGGCCTCTCGGCGGACCTGATCTCCATCAACGAGATCGACCGCGACCGCGTCCAGCGGATGGGCGGCGTCTACGTCGACATCTGGCCCGCCTTCGTGGACGAGCAGAACCGCTACGCGGCCACCGGCCCCGACGTGGAGGGGCAATCGGCGCGGCTGCGCACCGCGGACGGCGTGCATTTCACCCAGGCCGGCGCCCGCAAGGCGGCGCATTTCGCGGATGTCGAGATCAAGCGCCTGATGGAGAGCCGCGGCGGCGCGCCGAGCCTGCCCGACGCGGTGGCGACAGCGCCCTCCTCCGCGGAGCCGGGACAGGCGCCGCGGCTCGACGACGACGCGGCCATCGACCGGCTCATCACCGCGATGCTGCCGAGCCTGCCCGAGCCCCCCGGCATCCCGGCCCTGCCGGTGAAGCCGACCGCCGGGCCGGTGGTGCCGCTGACCCGCAACGAGGTCTCGCCCGGCGGCCAGCTGATCAACGGCCGCCCGCGGATCGACGGCGATGCCGGCTACACCGTGGAGCGCATGCTGAACCGCGGCGCTCCGCCGAACCCTCAGCCCGGCCGGGCCGACGATTTCCGCTGGCCGCGGAGCTGAGGGCGCCGGTTTCGGATGGGCGGGGCGAGCGGCGCCTCCCCCCGATGCGACCGGGACGGATGATGGCGCGGGATCGTGGATCCGCTTCGGGTCGTGAGACTCGCCTCCCCCGCTTGCGGGGAGAGGCGAACCCGCGCCCTCGGACCGTGAAGCCGCGCTACACCGGCAGCGTGGTCGAGCCCATCAGGGCCTCGTCGATCGCCCGGGCCGCCTGACGGCCCTCGCGGATCGCCCACACCACCAGGGACTGGCCGCGCCGCATGTCGCCCGCCGCCCAAACCTTCTCGTTCGAGGTGCGGTAGCTGGTCTCGTCGGCCTTCACGTTGCCGCGGCGGTCGCGCTCCACGCCGGATTCCTCCAGCAGGCCCTTCGCCACCGGACCCGAGAAGCCGATCGCCATGAAGACGAGGTCGGCCGGCAGCAGGAACTCCGTGCCCGGCAGCGGCTGGCGCTTCTCGTCGACGCGGGCGCAGACGACGCCCTTCACCTTGCCCTTCTTGCCCTCGATGCGCAGGGTCGCGGCCTGGAACTCGCGCTCGGCGCCCTCCGCCTGGCTCGACGAGACGCGCATCTTGGTCGCCCAGTAGGGCCACACGGCGAGCTTGTCCTCGCGCTCCGGCGGGCGCGGGCGGATGTCGAGCTGGGTCACCGAGAGGGCGCCCTGGCGGAAGGCGGTGCCGACGCAGTCCGAGGCGGTGTCGCCGCCGCCGATCACCACCACGTTCTTGCCCGCGGCCAGGATCGGCGTCTCGGCGGCGAGCAGGTCGTCCTCCGATCCGACCCGGCGGTTCGACTGCACGAGGTAGGGCATGGCGTAGTGCACGCCGTCGAGGTCCTGGCCCGGGAGCTGCGGGTTGCGCGGCTCCTCGGCGCCGCCGGCGAACAGCACGGCGTCGAACTCGTTGTGCAGGCTGGCGAAGGAGCGGGTGACGCCCACGTTCACGCCGTAGTGGAACTGCACGCCCTCGGCCTCCATCTGCCGCACGCGGCGGTCGATGTGGCGCTTCTCCATCTTGAAGTCGGGAATGCCGTAGCGCAGCAGGCCGCCGGCCTTCGGCTCGCGCTCGAAGACGTGCACGTCGTGGCCGACGCGCGCGAGCTGCTGGGCCGCCGCGAGGCCGGCCGGCCCCGAGCCGATGATCGCCACCCGCTTGCCGGTCTTCTCCTTCGGCGGCTCGGGCACGATCCAGCCCATGCTCCAGGCCTTGTCGGCGATGGCCTGCTCGATGGTCTTGATCGTGACCGGCTGGTTCTCGAGGTTGAGCGTGCAGGCTTCCTCGCACGGCGCCGGGCAGATGCGGCCGGTAAATTCCGGGAAGTTGTTCGTGGAGTGGAGGTTGCGCGCCGCCTCCTGCCAATCCGCGCTGTAGACGAGGTCGTTCCAGTCCGGGATCTGGTTGTGGACCGGGCAGCCGGTCGGGCCGTGGCAGAACGGGATGCCGCAATCCATGCAGCGGGCCGCCTGCTTCTTCAGGTCATGCTCGTCGAGCGGCAGGGTGAATTCGAGGAAGTGCCGCACGCGGTCGCCGGCGAGCTGGTACTTCTGCTCCTGGCGGTCGTATTCGAGGAAGCCTGTGACCTTGCCCATCGGTAGAACTCGATAATGAAACGGGGAACGGATCGGGCCGCGCCTCTCAGGCGAGAGCGGCCGGTGACGGTTCACGCGGCAGGCCGAGGGCCTGGATGCAACGCCCGAGCCAGCTGCGCACGGCGGGCCGTGCGGCAAGGCTGAATCCGCCCTCGTCGGCGAATTGCGTATAGGCGAACAGGGCGATATCCGCGATGGTGAAGGTCTGGCCCGCGAACCAATCCGCGGCGACCAAGCGTCGCTCCATCAGGTCGAGCGCGGCCTCGCCGCCCGCGACCTTCTTCGGGTCGCGGGTCTCGGCCGGCTCGCCCTTGTAGCGCATGTGGAAGCGGCAGACGGCGATCGTCGGCTCGTGGCTGTACTGCTCCCAGAACAGCCACTGGTCGATCTCGGCCTGCACCCAGGGATCCTCCGGCAGCAGCGCGCTGCCGCGGGCGAGGGAGCGGATGATGGCGTTCGACTGCGCGAGACAGCGCCCGTCCGGGAAGGCGACGCCGGGCACCTGCCCCATGGGGAAGCGGGCGAGGTACTCGGGCGTGCGGGTCTCGCCCCGCAGGATGTCGACGGGCACCCAGGTATAGGGCAGGCCGAGGCGATCGGCGACGTACCGCACCTTGAGGCAGTTGCCCGACATCAGGTCGCCGTAGATCTGCACCGCGGTCTCCCTCGCAGGTGTTGCTGCCGATCGCGCGTCGCGGGCGCGAGCCCCTGTCCCGAACGGGAGCGGGGCTCCGCCGCGTCTCACCAGATGGCCCGGGACGGATTACTCCGCCGCCACCGGCATCCGGGCCCGCTCCATCTCGCGAAGCGCCCGCCGGTACTCGACCGGCATCACCTTCACGAACTTGGTGCGGTAGGTCTCCCAGTTGTCGATGATCGCCTTGGCGCGCACCGAGCCCGTATACTTGAGGTGGTTGTTGATCAGCCCGACGAGGCGCTCCTCGTCGTGGCCCGACATGTTGGCCAGGATGTCGATGCGCCCCTTGGTTTCCAGGTCGCCGTCCTGGTGGAAGCGGCGCATGAACTCGTCCTCCTCCTCGACCGGCTCCAGATCGACCATGGAGAGGTTGCAGCGCTTGGCGAACGTGCCGTCCTCGTCGAGCACGTAGGCGATGCCGCCCGACATGCCGGCCGCGAAGTTGCGCCCGGTCTCGCCGATCGACACCACGACGCCGCCGGTCATGTACTCGCAGCCGTGGTCGCCCATGCCCTCGACCACCGCGATGGCGCCCGAGTTGCGCACCGCGAAGCGCTCCCCGGCCGCGCCGCGGATATAGGCCTCGCCCGAGATCGCCCCGTACAGCACGGTGTTGCCCACCATGATGGTGCGCTCGGCCGGCGCCTTGAGCGCGTCGGAGGGGCGCAGGATCAACTTGCCGCCCGACAGGCCCTTGCCGACGTAGTCGTTGCCGTGGCCGGTGAGGATCAGCGTCACCCCTGCCGCCAGCCACGCGCCGAAGCTCTGGCCGGCGGTGCCGGTGAGCTTCACCGTCAGGGTGTCGTCGGGCAGGCCCTCGTGACCATGCGCCTTGGCGACCGCGCCTGAGAGCATCGCGCCCGCCGCGCGGTCCGAGTTGCGGATCACGTCCTCGACGCTGGCCGGCTCGCCCGATTCGATGGCGGAGCCGAGCGCCGCGATCAGGCGGCGGTCGAGCACGTGGTCGATCGGGTGCCGCTGCGCCTCGACGTGGCGGATGGCGACCGTCGCCGGCACCTCCGGCTTGTGGAACAGCCGGGTGAAGTCGAGGCCCTTCGCCTTCCAGTGCGAGATGGCCGCGACCTTGTCGAGGTAGTCCGAGCGCCCGATCAAGTCGTCGAGCGTGGTGACGCCGAGCGACGCCATCAGCTCGCGCACCTCTTCCGCCACGAAGAAGAAGTAGTTGATGACGTGCTCAGGGGTGCCCTTGAAGCGCTTGCGCAGCACCGGGTCCTGGGTCGCGACGCCGACCGGGCAGGTGTTGAGGTGGCACTTGCGCATCATGATGCAGCCGGCCGCGATGAGCGGCGCGGTCGAGAAGCCGAACTGGTCGGCCCCGAGCAGAGCCGCGATCAGCACGTCCCGGCCGGTGCGGATGCCGCCATCCGCCTGCAGGGCCACGCGGCCGCGCAGATGGTTGAGGACGAGCGTCTGCTGGGTCTCGGCGAGCCCGATCTCCCAGGGCCCGCCCGCATGCTTGATCGAGGTGAGCGGGGCCGCGCCCGTGCCGCCGTCGAAGCCCGAGATGGTGATGTGGTCGGCGCGCGCCTTGGCGACGCCGGCCGCCACCGTGCCGACCCCGACCTCGGAGACGAGCTTCACCGAGACATCGGCCGCCGGGTTCACGTTCTTCAGGTCGAAGATCAGCTGGGCCAGATCCTCGATCGAGTAGATGTCGTGGTGCGGCGGCGGCGAGATCAGGCCCACGCCCGGGGTCGAGTGGCGGACCTTGGCGATCTTGGCGTCGACCTTGTGGCCGGGCAGCTGGCCGCCCTCGCCGGGCTTGGCACCCTGCGCGACCTTGATCTGCATCATGTCGGAGTTGACGAGGTACTCGGTCGTCACCCCGAAGCGGCCCGAGGCCACCTGCTTGATCGCCGAGCGGCGCGAGCGGCCGTCCGGCAGCGGCCGGTAGCGCTCGCGCTCCTCGCCGCCCTCGCCCGAGTTCGAGCGCCCGCCGAAGGAGTTGAGCGCGATCGCCAGGGTCTCGTGCGCCTCCTTGGAGATGGAGCCGTACGACATGGCGCCGGTGGCGAAGCGCTTCACGATCTCGGCGGCGGGCTCGACGGATTCGATGTCCACCGGCGTGCGGCCGATCTCCTCCGCGCTGCGGATGCGGAACAGGCCGCGGATGGTCTTGAGGTGGTTCTCCTGCTCGTTCACCAGCCGGGCGAATTCCCGGTAGCGCTCGGGCAGCCGCAGGCGCACGGCGTGCTGGAGCGTCGCCACCGTGTCGGGCGTCCAGGTATGGGCCTCCCCGCGCAGGCGGTAGGCGTATTCGCCGCCGACATCGAGGGCGTTGCGGTAGACCGGCGCGTCCCCGAAGGCGTCCTGGTGACGGCGCACCGTCTCCTCGGCCACCTCGGCCATGCCGATGCCCTCGATCGTCGTCGCCGTGCCGAAGAAGTCCCGCTCCACGAAGGAGGAGTTCAGGCCGACCGCGTCGAAGATCTGCGCGCCGCAATAGGACTGGTAGGTGGAGATGCCCATCTTGGACATCACCTTGAGCAGCCCCTTATCGATCGACTTGATGTAGCGGTAGACGATCTCGTCGTCGGAGAGTTCCGGCGGCAGCTCGTCCTTCATGGCGAGCAGGGTCTCGAAGGCGAGATAGGGGTTGATCGCCTCCGCGCCGTAGCCGGCGAGACACGCGAAATGGTGCACCTCGCGCGGCTCGCCCGACTCGACCACGAGGCCGACCGAGGTGCGGAGCCCCTTGCGGATCAGGTAGTTGTGCACCGCCGCGGTGGCCAGCAGCGCGGGGATCGGGATCCGGTCCGGCCCGACCGCGCGGTCGGAGAGCACGATGATGTTGTAGCCGCCGCGCACCGCCGCCTCGGCGCGGTCGCAGAGCCGGTCCACGGCCCCGTCCATCCCCTGCGCGCCGACCTCGGCCGGGTAGGTGATGTCGAGGGTCTTGGTGTCGAAGCGGTCCTCGAAGTGACCGATGCAGCGGATCTTCTCCAGATCCGCGTTGGTCAGGATCGGCTGGCGCACCTCCAGCCGCTTCTTGCGCGAGGTGCCCTCCAGATCGAGGATGTTCGGCCGCGGCCCGATGAACGAGACGAGGCTCATCACGGCCTCCTCGCGGATCGGGTCGATCGGCGGGTTCGTCACCTGCGCGAAGTTCTGCTTGAAGTAGGTGTAGAGGAGCTTGGGCTTGTCGGAGAGCGCCGAGAGCGGCGTGTCCGTGCCCATGGAGCCCACCGCCTCCTGGCCGGTCACGGCCATGGGCTGCATGAGCAGCTTCAGGTCCTCCTGCGTGTAGCCGAAGGCCTGCTGGCGATCGAGGAGCGAGACGTCGGTGCGCGACTCGCGCGGCTGCACCGGGCGCAGGTCCTCCAGCACGATCTGGGTGCGCTTCAGCCAGTCCTTGTAGGGATTGGCGGCGGCGAGCTCGCTCTTGATCTCCTCGTCGGAGACGATGCAGCCCTTCTCCAGGTCGATGAGCAGCATCCGGCCCGGCTGCAGGCGCCAGGACTCGACGATGCTCTCGTCCGGGATCGGCAGCACGCCCATCTCGGAGGCGAGCACGACGAGGCCGTCCGTGGTGACGACGTAGCGCGCGGGGCGCAGGCCGTTGCGGTCGAGGGTGGCGCCGATCTGGCGGCCATCCGTGAAGGCGACCGCGGCCGGCCCGTCCCACGGCTCCATGAGGGCGGCGTGGTACTCGTAGAAGGTGCGCCGCTCCTCGCTCATCAGCGGGTTGCCGGCCCAGGCCTCGGGGATGAGCATCATCATCGCGTGGGCGAGCGGGTAGCCGCCCTGCACGAGGAATTCGAGCGCGTTGTCGAAGCAGGCGGTGTCGGACTGGCCCTCGTAGGAGATCGGCCAGAGCTTCGAGATGTCGTTCCCGAACAGCTCCGAATCCACGCTCGCCTGGCGCGCCGCCATCCAGTTGACGTTGCCGCGCAGCGTGTTGATCTCGCCGTTATGGGCCACCATCCGGTAGGGGTGGGACAGGCGCCAGGTCGGGAAGGTGTTGGTGGCGAAGCGCTGGTGGACCAGGGCCAGGGCCGAGGTGAAGCGCTCGTCCTTGAGGTCGAGGTAGTACTGCCCGAGCTGGTGCACCAGCACCATGCCCTTGTAGACGATGGTGCGCGAGGACAGGGAGACCGGGTAGAACTCCTTGAGCTTCTCGTCCTTCAGGTTGTAGACCGAGTTCGAGATGACCTTGCGGCAGAGATAGAGCCGCCGCTCGAAGGTGTCCTGGTCGGGGCTGGAGGCCGGCCGGCCGATGAAGATCTGCCGGTGGCGCGGCTCGCTCGCCTTCACGCTCTCGCCGAGATCGCTGCCGTCGACCGGCACGTCGCGCCAGCCGAGCAGCGTCAGGCCCTCGTCCGCCACCGCCTTCTCGACGATGCCGATGACGGTCTGGAAGCCCTCCTCGTCGCGGGGCATGTAGAGCTGGCCGACGCCGTAATGGCCGGCCTCCGGCAGGGCGATCCCGAGCCGCTCGGCCTCCGCCGCGAAGAACGCGTGCGGGATCTGCACCAGGATGCCGCAGCCGTCGCCCATCTTCGGGTCGGCACCGACCGCGCCCCGGTGGTCGAGGTTCTCCAGGATCTGCAGGCCCTGCTGCACGATGGCGTGGCTGCGCCGGTTGTGCATGTCGGCGACGAAGCCGACGCCGCAGGCGTCCTTCTCGCGCTTGGGATCGTAGAGCCCCTGCTCCGCCGGCAAGGCGGGATCGCGCACGACGAGAGCCGGTGCCGCCGGCCCGCGGGTGGGGTGCAGGGAGGGGTCCAGGCCGCTCATCGTCTCGTCTCCCGTCGGCGCCCGCCCTCGGGGGCGCGCCTGATCTGCCACGCGGCCGGCGGTGAACCGGCGCATTGTCGTCCGGAGGCCCGGTCCGCCGGCGCAGGACCGGCAGGCGGGCAGCGCTCGGCGGGACCTAGCATGGGCCACCGCATCGTTCTCTTGGAGGTTCGGTCGCGTCTCGCGTCAGGGAGCGCCCGCACCTCGCGGACGCTCGGCGGCTCGGTCAGCCGGCGCGCGTCCACACCGCCCGCGGGGCGGTGGTTTTGCTATCTCGTTTGGCCACCGTGCAAGCCATAGACCAGCGAGCCCAAGCCAGCGCCCTTCGGAACCCGGACCGCGCGGCCCAGGCGAAATGGGACAGTCCTGCTGTCCTATTTTCAGGACGTTGCCAGATTTTAAGCAGTCCAGCAAGAGGCGCTGCCATGCCCTTGCGTCGTTTCTTGCGTTCTGCGGCGCCGCGCCGCAACGAACGTTCAAAACGCGGCGGCGCGGCGCAGTTTTTTCGCCGCGGCCGCGTTTTCGCGAGGGGCGCGCATGCCCGCCATGATGCCGCCGCGGTCGCGGCGGCGGGGCCTTGACCGCAAGATGGCCCCAAGTGATTCGGTGCGATTCATGACTCGATTCGGCGCGATTCATGACTCGGCGCGATCCGGCGCCATGCGACGCGGTGGGAGCGGACCTGATGAACTTCGCGAGCGACAACGTGACGGGGGCGAGCCCCCGGATCCTCGACGCGGTCGTGCGCGCGAATGGCGGGGCGATGCCCGCCTACGGGGCGGACCCGCTCAGCGCCACGCTCCAGGCCCGCTTCCGCGCGGTGTTCGAGCACCCCGACCTCGCCGTGTTCCCGATGGTGACCGGCACGGCGACGAACGCCATCGCGCTCGCCGCGATGGTGCCGCCCTTCGGCCTCTGCCTCTGCCACCAGGAGGCGCACGTGATGGACGACGAGTGCGGCGCGCCGGAATTCTACACCCACGGCGCCAAGCTCTCGGGGCTGCCCGGCACCGGCGGCAAGATCGATCCGGACGCCCTCGACGCCCGGCTCGCCGCGATGCCCCGCCACGTGAAGCAGATGCCGGCCCGCGCCCTCACCCTGTCGCAGGCGACCGAGGGCGGCCTCGTCTACCGCCCGGACGAGGTGGCGCGCCTTGCGGAATCCGCCCATCGCCACGGCTTGTCCGTGCACATGGACGGCGCGCGCTTCGCCAACGCGGTGGCGGCCCTCGGCTGCACGCCTGCCGAGGTGACGTGGCGGGCGGGCGTCGACATCCTGTCCTTCGGGGCGAGCAAGAACGGGGCGCTCGCCGCCGAGGCGATCGTGGTCTTCCGCCCGGACCTCGCCGAGACCATCGAGTACCGCCGCAAGCGGGCGGGACACCTGCTCTCGAAGAGCCGGCTCCTCGCCGCGCAGCTCCACGCCTACCTGGACGAGGACCACTGGCTCGCCAACGCGGCCCACGCCAACCGCATGGCGGCCCGCCTCGCCCGCGGCCTCGCCGAGATCCCGGGCGTTCGCCTCGCCTGGAGCGTCGAGGCGAACGAGGTGTTCCCGATCCTGCCCGCGCGCCTGGAGCGCGGGCTGCGGGCGGGGGGCGCCGCCTTCCACCACTGGGATTCGTCGAGCCTGCCCCCCGGCGAGGCGGTGGGGGCGGAGGAATCCTTCGCGCGCCTGATCACCGCCTTCTCGACCACCGAGGCGGAGGTTGACGCCTTCCTCGACCTCGCCCGGCGCTGTGCGTGAGGGGGGCTCGCCATCGGTCGTGCGGGCCCTGACCGGCCCGAGCGGGACCGGAAAGGGAGAGTGGGCAGGCCGCGCTCAGGTGCCCGGCCGCCGGTCCCGACCAGGGGCCGGGGAAGCGGGTCCTCATACGGTTTCCGGATGATCGCTTCGCGATGCGGAAACCGGCCTCGCTCAGGCGCCGCGCGGGCTCGTGATACGGTTTCCGAAAGTGATCTTCCGGAAACCGTATCACTCCGGCAGGCGCGGCAGCGGCGTCCCGTCCTTCGGCAGGGCGTAGCGCGCCACGTTCAGCTGCATCGCCAGGAAGGTGTAGTAGCCGCTGATCGCCGTGAGATCGACGACGCCCTGCTTGCCGAAACGCTGCTCGGCCCGGGCGAAGGTGGTGTCCGAGACCCGCTTGGTCTGCTGCAGCTCGGTGGTGAAGTCGTAGGCGATCTCCTCCTCCTCGCTGAGGCCGGTGGGCCGGCGCCCGTCGCGGATCGCCGCGATCACCTCCGGCGCGATGCCGACCTTGGCAGCGATCGGCGCGTGGACGTACCACTCGTAATCCTGCGTCCACAGCCGCGCGTTGATCAGGATGACGAGTTCGGACAGGCGGGTGCCGATCTTCGGCTTGTAGCGCAGGTAATCGCCCATCGAGCGCGCCAGCGTCATCACCTCCGGCGAGTGCATCAGCGGCTCGAAGGGGCCGAAGACCTTGACCTTGCGGGCGGCCTCGAACGCCTCGGCGGCGCTCTTCTGCTCGGCCGTGTACTGGTCGGGCGGGATGGTGGGCAGACGGTCTTGCGCGAGCGTCATCGTCGGCATCAGGCAGAGGGCAAGGATCGGGAGGAGGCGCGGCATCACGAAAATCCCCGGGGCGGGGGCGGATCCTCGTGCCTCCGGCCCCGAATGGCGAGGCCGGTCCGTGCAGGCGCACCGCATTCTCCCCGCAATCCCGCCCCAATCGGCAGTTCTAACCGGTGCGTCCAAGCACGAGGGGATTGCGGGGATAAACCCGGCTCACCCGAAACCAAGGGAATGCGGGACATGATCGCTCGGCGATCGACTCGGAGCGCGGCCCCCGCGGCCGCGCTCACTGTCGCTGGATTGCTGACGGCGCTCGGCCTCGTCGCGCCGAGGCCGGCCTCTGCTCAGGTCTATTACGAGACCGAGGAGGTCGACGCGGTGCTCGCGCCCCGCGCCGTGCTGGTGCGGCTCGGCCGCGAGGGCTACCGGGCCTTCACGCATCCGCGCTTCGACGGCGACACCTACGTGCTCGAAGCCGATTCGCCCTGGGGCAACCGGGTGCGGCTCATCGTGGACGCCCGGACGGGCCGCGTGATCGACCGCGACCGGATCGAGGCGCCGCTCTACCCGCCGGGCTCGATCCCGGGCGGGCGCCGCCCCGGCTACGGCTGGACCGAGGCCGATGCGCGCGCCCTGCCGCCCGGCGAGATCGGCCGCCCGCCCCTGCCGCGCGACCCGGCGGCGGGCATGCCCTCCGCCGGCGTACCGGCCTATGGCCGCACACCGGGTTACGGCCGCGTCGAACCGGGTTATGGGCGCCCCGCGCCCCTGGCCACCGCGCCCCTGCCCGAGGAACAGCGCGTCGCGGCGCGTCCCCTGCCCCAGCCCGAGCGGTCCGCGCCGGCCGCCGTGGCGCCCCGCGCGGCGCCGGATGGCAACCCCCTCGGCCTCAATCCCGACAACCAGGCGGTTCGCCGCTCCGAGAGCCGCAAGACCGTCAAGACGCCGCCGAAGCCCATCGAGAGCCCGGCCGCCCTGATCGAGCCGAAGCCGAAACCCGCCGCGCCGCAGCCGGCCGCCGAGTCGAAGCCGGTGGCGGCGGCGAGCCCGGCCCCGGCGCCGACGAAGGCGGCCGATGCCGGGTGGAAGACCCCGCCGGAGGCCGGCAACCGCCCGGTGCGCGTGATCGGCGGCATCACCCCGGTCCCGGGCAAGGACGAGCCGGGGACCGCGAAGGAGTAGCGGGCGGCGCCCGGCCGCGGCGGCCCGCCGGAGCGGTCCGGGGCTCGCCCGGGGCGGGTTTCCGTGCTCCTGTGGGCGGCCGGCTCCGAGGCGTGGAGGTCCGCGATGACACAGGGCATCGTTGTGGTGGGGGGCGGCTTCGCCGGCCTGTGGGGCGCCGCCGCCGCGGCCCGGGCCCGCGACGAACTCGGCCTCGCCGACGCGATCGCGATCACGCTGGTGGCGCCGGGTCCCTTCCACGTGGTGCGGGTGCGCTGCTACGAGGCGGATCTCGCGCCGCTGCGCGTCCCCCTCGACGATGTGCTCGCCCCGATCGGCGTGCGTCGCGTCGACGGATGGGTCGAGGCGATCGATGCCGCGGAGCGCCGTCTCGCGGTGCAGCCGGCGCAGCGGTCCGACCCGCCCGTCACCCTGCCCTACGACCGCCTGATCCTGGCCGCCGGCAGCGCCCTGCGGCGGCCGGAGGTGCCGGGTGCGGATGCGGCCTTCGACGTCGACACGATCGAGGGCGCCCAGGGCCTCGCCCAGCATCTCGATGCCCTCGCCGCGGGCGCGATCGGCCGCGGGCAGGCCGGGCGCTGGACCGCCGTGGTGGTCGGGGCCGGGCTCGTCGGGATCGAGCTCGCCTGCGAATTGCCCGTCCGCCTCGCCGCCGCCCGCGACCGCGCGGGCGATGCCGGGCCGGTGGAGACGATCCTGATCGACCGCGGCCCGGAGGTCGGCGCGACCATGGGCGGCGCGGCGATGCCGGCGGTGCGGGAGGCGCTCGCCGCGGCCGGGGTCGTCGGCATCGCGGGCGCCGGCGTGAACCTGATCGATTCGGCGGGCGTGACCCTCGAGGACGGCACCCGGATCCCGGCGCTCACCGTGGTCTGCGCCACGGGCATGCGGGCGAGCCCGCTCGCCGGGCAGCTCGGCGTGCCCTGCGACGCCCTCGGCCGGGTGCTCGTGGATGCGCACCTGCGCGTGGTGGGCCGGGCGGAGGTGTTCGCGGCCGGCGACGTCGCGGCGGCGACGGCTGACGCAGCGGGCCACCGCACCGTGATGTCCTGCCAGCACGCCCGCCCGATGGGGCGGTTCGCCGGCCACAACGCCGTCTGCGATCTCGCCGGCCGGCCCGACCGGCTCCTCGATTTCTCGGTGCCCGACTACGTGACGGTGCTGGATCTGGGGGCGTGGGGGGCGGTCTACACGGCGGGCTGGGACCGCGGGCGCCTCGTCGCCGCGGGGGCCGAGGCCAAGGCCACCAAGCGCACCATCAACGGCGCGCGCATCTACCCGCCCCTCACCCGCGACCGGGCGGCGATCCTGGCGGCGGCGGCCCCGGTGATCCAGGCCCGGCCGGGCGGCGGCTGACGGCAGCCCGCGGGGGCTCAGGCCACCACCACCTCCGTCCTCACCGAGTTGGCGATGAAGCAGCCCTCGTGCGCCTCGTGGTGGAGCTGCGCGAGGCGCTCGGCATCCGGGGCCGGTCCGGTCCAGTCGATCCGCGGGCGCAAGGTCACCCGCGTCACCGCCTGCCGGCCCGGGGCGATCGTCTCCATCACGCCCTCCGCCTCGTCGCGGTAGGCCGCGGCCCGGAAGCCCGCGAGCCGCGCGAGATGCAGGAAGACCAGCATGTGGCAGCTGGAGAGGGCGGCGACCAGCATCTCCTCCGGATCGACCGCCTCCTGCACCGCCCAGGCGCCGACGACGTGCGGCGAGGCCGAGCCCGGCACGGTGACGCCGCCGTCGAAGCGCAGGTCGTGGCCGCGGCTGTAGCGGCCGCTGGCGAAGTCGTCGCCCTCCCGGAGGGCCCAGGTCACCGCGGCGGTAAAGGTCGCCATGCTGCTCCTCCTTGTGAAGACTGCCTCGGCGGACTTGCGTTGGCCTGCCAACGCTTCGTCCGCTTCGGTTCTGCTGTGCCGCAGGTTTTCGCCGCAAAACCGGTGACCACTTCCGCGAAACCTGCGTAGCCGCTCGCGGCGAGGCGCGCCATGGCGCACCGTCGCGGTCACGCGGGCTCCCCCTCGACGCGGCGCAGGAAGATCCGGTCCTCCCGGCGGATGAAGCCCTCGGCCTTCGCGACGCGAAAGGTCTCGATCTCGTCACGGATGAAGCAGGTGATCATCGGCCGCACGCTCCTCGGTCGAGCGTCCCGATGATGTCCGCGCGGTCTCGCCGTTGTTTCGGCGGCGGCCGAAGCAAGACGAAAAGCCCGCCGGCGCACCCCCGTCTACATCTAAAGGCGCGCTCGACAAGCGCTGCCATTTTCGCTTCCATCCGCCGCCTCAAGGTCCGGCTGACACGGGCCGGCATGTCCAAGAAACGTTCTCGGAGGAGACCCCGATGCGACTGCCCCTCACCGCCCTCGCGGCGGCGCTCGTCTGCGCGACAATTCTGGCCGGCCCCGCCCGGGCCGCGGACCCGATCAAGATCGGCGTGTCCGGACCCTATACGGGCGGCTCCTCGTCCATGGGCGTGTCGATGCGCGACGGCGTGCGCCTCGCGGTGCAGGAGATCAACCAGAAGGGCGGCGTGCTCGGGCGCCAGCTCCAGATCGTCGAACGCGACGACGAGGCCAAGAACGAGGTCGGCGCCCAGGTCGCGCAGGAGCTGATCAACAAGGAGAAGGTCGTCGCGACGCTCGGCTTCATCAACACCGGCGTGGCGCTCGCCGCCCAGCGCTTCTACCAGGAAGCCGAGATCCCGGTGATCAACAACGTCGCCACCGGCACCGTCATCACCAACCAGTTCAACCCGCCGGACTACGACGCCAACTACGTCTTCCGCACCTCGGCCTACGACGTGCTGCAGGCCGGCATGATGGCCGACGAGGCCATCGCCCGCGGCTTCAAGAAGATCGCGATCCTGGCCGATTCCACCAATTACGGCCAGCTCGGGCGCGAGGATCTGGAGAAGTACCTCAAGGCCAAGGGCGTCACCCCGGTCGCGGTGGAGAAGTTCAACATCAAGGACGTCGACATGACGCCCCAGCTGCTGAAGTCGCAGGCGGCGGGCGCGGACGTGATCCTGGCCTACGGGATCGGGCCGGAACTGGGCCAGATCGCCAACGGCATGGCCAAGCTCGGCTGGAAGGTGCCGATGATCACCTCGTGGCCGGCCTCGATGCAGAGCTTCATCGACATCGCCGGCCAGAACGGCAACGGCGTGACCATGCCCCAGACCTTCATCGAGGATAAGACCCTGCCGCGGCGCAAGGCCTTCCTCGAGAACTACTACGCCACCTTCAAGGTCTCGAAGATCCCGACCCCGGTGGCGGGCGCGCAGGGCTACGATTCGGTCTTCCTGCTCGCCGCCGCGATCAAGCAGGCCGGCAGCACCGACGGGGCGAAGATCCGTGCGGCCCTGGAGGACCTGAAGGAGAAGGTCGAGGGCGTGGTGACGACCTACGACAAGCCCTTCACCAAGACCGACCACAACGCCATCACCCGCAACATGGTGGTGTTCGGCAAGGTGCAGGACGGACGGATCGTCTACGCCAAGGAGGAGGACGCCAAGAACGCGGGCGTCGTCCGTCTGAAGGAGAAGGCGTCGAACTGATCGGACGATCGGTTCGGTCCCGCGAGCGGCCCGCGCGGAACCCCGCGCGGGCCTGATCCCCACGGCCTCCCCCGGGTCCTCCCATGACCATCTTCCTGCAGCTCGTGGCGAGCGGCGTGGCGGTCGGCATGATCTATGCCGCCATCGCCTTCGGCTATCAGCTCACCTTCGCCACCTCGAAGACCCTCAACTTCGGCCAGGGCGAGGCGCTGATGCTCGGCGCCCTGTTCGGCCTCACGCTCACGCCCTTCACGGGCTACTGGCTGATGCTGCCCCTCGTCCTCGTCTTCGGCTTCGCGCTCGGCGCCGTCGTCGAGCGGCTCGGCGTGCGCCCGGCCGTGAAGATCAAGTCCGAGTACGGGTGGATCATGGCCACCATCGCGCTCGGCATCATCTTCAAGAACGTGGCCGAGAACATCTGGGGCCGCGACGACCTCAAGTTCCCCTCGCCGCTGCCCGAGGCCGCCCTGACCTTCGGGGGCGTGCGCGTGCTGCCGATGGAACTGCTGATCGTCGCCGGCGCGCTGCTGATGATGCTCGCGGTCGAGCTGTTCAACCGCCGCTCGATCTGGGGCAAGGCGGTGGTGGCGACCTCGAACGACATCGACGCCGCCGGCCTGATGGGCATCAACACCCGCAAGGTGATCACCCTGTCCTACTCGATCAGCGCGATGACGGCGGCCTTCGCGGGCGTGCTCGTCGCCCCGGTGACCCTCACGGGCGCCACGATGGGCTCGGTGCTGGCGCTGAAGGCCTTCGCGGTGGCGATCATCGGCGGCCTCGAATCCGGCCTCGGCGTCATCGTCGGCGGGCTGATCCTCGGCATCGCCGAGACGCTGACCGGCTTCTACATCTCGACGGGCTACAAGGACGTGCCCGGCCTGATCCTGCTCCTCCTCGTCCTCGCGGTCAGGCCGGTGGGCCTGTTCGGCAAGGCCGTGATCAAGAAGGTCTGACGGCGCCCGCGCGCCGTCCCCTCCCCCGCTTCCGGAAGCTCAAGCATCATGGCGCAGTCCGCATCCGCGCCCGTCCTCGCCCGCGAGACCGCCCCGCCCGCCAACGGGGCGGGCCTCGGCCGCATCACGGGCCTGATCGGCGCCGCCCTCCTCGTCCTGTTCCTGGCGGCCTTCCCCCACGTCGTCACGAGCCAGTACTACATCCACCTGCTCACCGTGATCGCGATCTACGCGATCCTGATCCTCGGCCTCGACATCGTGGTCGGCTACACGGGCCAGGTCTCGCTCGGCCATGCCGGCCTGTTCGGCGTCGGCGCCTATTCGGCCGCGGTGCTGTTCCTCAAGTTCAAGCTCGGCATCTGGGCCGGGCTGCTCGCCGGCATCGGCGTGACGGCGGCGTTCGGGCTCCTGCTCGCCATCCCGGCTCTGCGGGTGAGCGGCCCCTACCTCGCCATGGTGACGCTCGCCTTCGGCACCATCGTGCAGATCTTCATCAACGAGATGACCGAGCTGACGAACGGGCCGCTCGGCATCACCCTGCCGCCGGCCCGCGTCCTCGACTTCTCCCTCGTCGGCATGCAGGCCCCCTGGGGCGCGGCCGGGCGCAAGCTCGAATTCTACTATCTCGTCTGCCTGAGCCTCATCGCCACCATCGTGGTGGTGAACCGGGTGGTGCGCTCGCCCTTCGGCCGCGCCTTCGAGGCCCTGCGCGATTCGCCCATCGCCTGCGACTGCATGGGCGTCAGCGTCTACCGCTACAAGGTCTACGCCTTCGTGATCTCGGCAGCACTCGCCGGGCTCGCGGGCGCGCTCTTCGCGTGGTCGGAGCGCTACGTCGCCCCGAACTCCTACGGGTTCGAGCTGACCGTGCTGTTCCTGCTCGCGGTCACCATGGGCGGGCGCAAGTCGCGCTCCGGCCCGCTGATCGGCGCGGCCATCATCGTGATGATGCCCAACATCCTCGCCGACATCGAGCTCGTGCGGATCATGGCGGGCGGCATCGCGGCGCTGGCCGTGGTCATCCTCGCCGTCGCCTTCCTGCGCGCCCGGGAGAACCGCTTCGCGATCCTGCTGCCGGCGCTCCTCTGCATCGCCTTCTTCCCGGCGACCCTCGCCCTGCAATCGGTGACCGATTACCGGCTCACCGTGTTCGGGCTGATGATCCTGTTCGTGGTCTACTACCTGCCGGAGGGGATCGTCGGCTACCTGCGCGAGAAGCTGCCCGTCCTGCGCCCGTCCCATACGGGCGCGGGCCGGGACCTCGCCGCCTCCGGCGAGGCGCTGATCCGGCAGGACGGGCGCGGCGGCGCCGACCCGCTCCTCAAGGTCGAGGGCGTGGTGATGCAGTTCGGCGGCCTCAAGGCGCTCGCCGGCGTCGATCTCGGCATCCGGCCCGGCACGATCCACGGCCTCATCGGCCCGAACGGCTCGGGCAAGAGCACGATGATGAACGTGCTCACCGGCATCTACCGGCCGACCGAGGGCGCGGTGGTGCTGGCCGGGGAGAGCCGCCTCGATGGGCGCACGCCGTCCGAGATCGCCCTCTCGGGCGTGGCGCGCACCTTCCAGAACGTGCAGCTGTTCCGGGAGATGACCGCGCTGGAGAACGTGCTGGTCGGGCTCCACCACAGCTTCCAGGGCACGCTGTTCGACGCGATCCTCGGTACGCCCCGGCGGCGGCGCGAGGAGCGGACGGCGCGCGAGCGCGCCATGGCGATCCTCGACTTCGTGGGCCTGGGCAGCCTCGCGCAGGTCGAGGCGCGCAACCTCCCTTACGGCAAGCAGCGCCTCCTCGAGATCGGCCGGGCGCTGGCGCTCGATCCGGTGCTCCTCCTCCTCGACGAGCCGGCGGCCGGCCTCACCGCCCCCGACATCGCGGAACTCACCGCCATCATCCGCAAGATCCGGGACGCGGGCATCACCGTGATCCTGATCGAGCACCACATGGACGTGGTGATGGGGCTCTGCGACCGGGTCAGCGTGCTCGATTTCGGCCACAAGATCGCCGAGGGCGGTGCCCGCGAGATCCAGGCCGACCCGAAGGTCATCGAAGCCTATCTCGGCAGCCCGGTTGCCGACGCCGCGGAGTAGACCGATGCTCGACGTCACGGAACTCGCCGCCGGCTACGGGCAGGTCGAGGTGCTGCACGGCCTCACCTTCACGGTGCCGAAGGGGCAGGTCGTCACCCTGATCGGCTCGAACGGGGCCGGCAAGACCACCACCATGCGGGCGCTCTCCGGCATGATCCGGCCGCGGGCCGGCTCGATCCGCCTCAACGGGCGGGAGATCGGCGGGCTCGACAGCCACGAGGTCGCCCGCGCCGGCCTCGCCCATTCCCCCGAGGGGCGCCGGGTCTTCCCCACCCTCACGGTGGAGGACAACCTGACGCTGGGCGCCTTCCCGCGCCTCACCGGCTCGCGGCCGAAGGGCGACGTCGCCGCCGACCGCGACCGCATCTACGCCCTGTTCCCCCGCCTCAAGGAGCGGCGCTCCCAGCTCGCCGGCACCCTCTCGGGGGGCGAGCAGCAGATGCTCGCCATGGGCCGGGCGCTGATGCTGCGCCCCGACATCCTGCTCCTCGACGAGCCCTCCATGGGGCTCGCCCCCAAGCTGGTAGAGGAGGTCTTCCGGACCATCCGCCGCCTGAAGGAGGAGCAGGTGACCATGCTCCTCGTGGAGCAGTTCGCCATGGCGGCCCTCGGGGTCGCCGACCACGCCTATGTGCTGGAGAACGGCCGCATCCGCTTCCAGGGCCCGGCCGAGCAGCTGCGCTCGGATCCGGCCGTGCGCGCGGCCTATCTCGGCGGAGGCCATTGATCGGCGCGCCGCCCGGCCCAAGATCGGGGCCGGGAGGAGAGCCATCATGCAGGAGCCGAAACGGCAGGGCCCGCTCGCGGGCGTGACGGTGATCGAACTCGCCCACATCATGGCGGGTCCGGTCTGCGGGCTGATGCTCGCCGACATGGGCGCCACGGTGATCAAGGTCGAGAAGAGCGAGGGCGGGGACGACACCCGCCGGATGGTGCCGCCGAGCCTCGCCGGGGAGAGCGCCGCCTACCTGATGATGAACCGCGGCAAGCGCGGCATCGCCCTCGACCTCAAGCATCCGGACGGCAAGGCGGTGCTGCGCCGGCTGGCGCGGGACGCCGACATCCTGATCGAGAACTACCGGGCCGGGACGATGGAGCGGCTCGGCCTCGGCTACGAGAGCCTGCGCGCCGGGAATCCGGGCCTGATCTACTGCTCGCTCTCGGGGTTCGGGCGCACCGGCCCCTACGCCGACCGGGCGGGCTTCGACCTCGTGGCCCAGGGCATGAGCGGGCTCATGAGCATCACCGGCGAGGGGCCGGGCCGCCCGCCGGTGAAGAGCGGCGCGCCCGTCACCGACATCACCGCCGGGATCCTCGCGGCGATGGGCGTGCTCGCCGCCTATAGCCACCGCCTGAAGACCGGCGAGGGCCAGCAGGTCGACACCTCGCTGTTCGAGGCCGGCATCGTCCAGACCTATTGGCAATCGGCCATCGCGCTCGCGACCGGGGTGGCGCCCGGCCCGATGGGCTCGGCCCATCCCCTCAACGCCCCCTACGAGGCCTTCCCCACCGCCGATGGCTGGATCACCGTGGGGGCCGCCAACCAGACCAACTGGCTGCGCCTGCTCGCGGTGCTCGGCGCGGAGGCGCTGGCGGAGGATCCGCGCTTCGCCGACAACCGCGGACGCATGGCGCACCGCCAGGATCTCGCCGCCGTGCTCGCGGCGCATTTCCGGGAGGCGACCTCGGCCGAGTGGCTCGCGCGGCTGGAGGCGGGCGGCGTGCCGGCCGGGCCCGTCCTCGACGTCGCGGCCATGCACCGCGACCCGCAGACCCTGGCGCGGGAGATGGTGGTCGAGGTCGACCATCCCCGGGCCGGGCCGATGCGCACGCTCGGCCTGCCGGTGAAGTTCTCGGGCACGCCCGGGCGCGTCCACGGCCCGGCCCCGCTGCTCGGCGAGCACAGCCGCGCGATCCTCGGCCAGCACGGCTACGACGCGGCGGCGATCGACGATCTGATCGCCCGCGGCGTGGTGCGGGAAGGCGGATCCTGAGCCGTCCCTCGCCTCGCGTTCCGGCGCCCGCGATCATCCACGCCAGCGGGCGATCATGTCGGAGGCGTGGCGGAGTGTATCCGACCTGCAACTGACGCAACGAAAGATGCGATGGTGGCGCCTCCTGCGGGGCGCAACTTGCGGTTAGGAGACCAAGAATTTCCGAAACATGGACATGATTTGCGAATTATCATTGTAGGAATTCAAATATGGCGCGGTGAATCCTTGACGGGGAGAGGCTTGCAGCTCGGAAGAGGTTCTTGGAAAGCGCCCACGCGCCGCTAACCCTGCGGCCCGTGGGCGACATCACTGCAATGAACTCTCTTCGTAAGGTGCGGGGCTCGACGGCTCTGCTCGGCTCCCTCTCGGTCATGCTCGCGACGGGCGTCCACGCGCAGGCGCCGGCAAGCCCGCCGACGGCCCCGGACGGCACGCTGACGCTCGAGCGGATCGACGTGGTGGGCGACCGGGTCGGGACGGTCGGCTACCTCGCCACGCGCACGACCTCGGCGACGCGGACGGACACCCCGCTCATCGACACCCCGCAATCGGTGACGGTCGTCACGCGCCAGCAGATCCGCGACCAGAACTACCAGAACCTGACCGAGCAGCTCCGCTACGTGCCGGGCGTGGTCCCCGCTCAGGGCGAGGGCAACCGCGACGACGTGGTCATCCGCGGCCAGCGCTCGAGCGCGGATTTCTACGTCAACGGCATGCGCGACGACGTGCAATACTACCGCGACACCTACAACGTCGAGCGGATCGAGGTGCTGAAGGGACCGAACGCGATGATCTTCGGCCGCGGCGGCGGCGGCGGCGTGGTCAACCGCGTGCTCAAGGAGGCGGACGGCCTGCGCCTGCGCGAGATCACCGCGGGCGGCGGCCAGTTCGACGACAAGCGGCTCGCCGTCGATATCGGCGACCGCTTCAGCGACACCCTGTTCTTCCGCCTCAACGGCGTTGTGGAGGATAGCGGGACCTATCGCCAGTACGGGGACCTGCGCCGCTACGGCGTCAACCCGACCGCGACCTTCCTGATCGATCCGGCCACCACGCTGAAGCTCTCCTACGAGTACTTCCACGACGACCGCTTCGTCGACCGCGGCATCACCTCGCAGGGCGCCCGCGCCTACGATTACCGGCGCAACCTGCGGACCTTCTTCGGCAACCCGGACGTGAACTTCACCAAGGTCGACGCCCACATCGCGACCGCGACTCTCGACCACCGGTTCGACGGCGGCGTGCAGATGCACAGCCAGCTGCGCTTCGCCGATTACGACCGCTTCTACCGCAACACCCTGCCGGCGGGCGCCGTGAACGCCGCCGGCACCGCCGTCAGCCTCTCGGCCTACCGGAACGAGACCGACCGGACCAACCTGTTCAGCCAGAACGACTTCACCTACGAGTTCGTGACCGGGCCGCTCAAGCACACCCTGCTCGCCGGGTTCGAGCTCGGCCGCCAGGAGGGTCTCGCCTTCCGCGAGACCGGCAATTTCGGCGCGGTGGGCGTGCGCAACGTCGTGGTCAACCCGCTCGCGCCGGTCACCCGCATCCCGGTGATCTTCCTCAACAACGGCACCACCGACGCCAATTACCGCTACAGTCTCGGCCTCGCCGCCGCCTACGCGCAGGATCAGGTCGAGGTGAACGAGCATCTCCAGCTCATCGCCGGCCTGCGCTACGACCGTTTCGACTTCTCGTCCCGCGCCCGCGACAACCGCCCGAACGGCTCGAACGACCGGGTCGACAACCTGCTCTCGCCGCGGGCCGGCATCGTGGTGAAGCCGCTGGCGAACCTCGCCTTCTACGGCAGCTACAGCGTGTCCTACCTGCCGAGCACGGGCGACCAGATCGGCATCTTCAGCCCCGGTCTCGCCATCGCCGAGCCGGAGAAGTTCGAGAACCGCGAAGTCGGCGTCAAATACGACGTGACCCCGGCCCTCCAGCTCACCGCGGCCCTCTACGATCTCGACCGCACCAACCAGCGGCTGCCCGATCCCGTCAATTCCGGCTTCTTCCTCCTCTCGGGGAAGACCAACGCCAAGGGGGTGGAGATCGGCGCCAACGGCTACCTGACCGATTGGTGGCAGGTGGCGGGCGGCTACGCCCTCACGGATGCGCGCATCGGGAGCGCCACCTCGGCCACCGTGGTGGCCGGCAACAAGGTCGGGCTCGTGCCCTTCAACACCGTCACGCTCTGGAACCGGTTCGACATCACCAAGGAATTCGGCCTCGGTCTCGGCTACATCCACCAGAGCCACACCTTCGCCGCCTCGGACAATGCCGTCCGGCTGCCGGGCTTCTCGCGGTTCGATCTCGGCCTGTTCTATCGCGTGAACGAGTCGGTGCAGGCACAGGTGAACATCGAGAACCTGTTCGACCGGCACTACGTCGCCACCGCCAACAGCAACTTCAACATCACGCCGGGCTCGCCGCGGGCGATCCGGGTGCAGGTGGTGGCCCGGTTCTGAGCCGGGCGGGCGGCTGCCCGGCGGATCCTGGGCGGCCGCCCAGCGAAAGACGTGGGGGATCGGCGGCATCGGGATCCGACGGATTCCGTCGCCCGCAAGATCGAGGGCCAGGATGCGCGACGGCGCATGCGAGACGGCGGCGTCAGGCCATCATCGACCGGAAGCGCAACGGCCGCTGGATCGAGACGGATTCCGACACTGACGCCCCCGATCACCGAGGAGACGCCCGCACCCATCCGCTTGCCAAGCCTGGCGCCACTCCGCCTAATGCCGCCCCATCTGATCGCCCCGGGAGCGCGCCATGACCGAGACGGACGAACTGCTCTACGCGGTCGATGACGAGGGCATCGCCCGCATCACCCTCAACCGGCCGCAGGCGCGCAACGCGCTCACCTTCGCCATGTACGAGCGCCTCTACGACCTCAGCCGCACCCTCGACGAGGACCGCGCGGTCAAGGCGGTGATCCTCTCGGGCGCAGGGAGCAAGGCCTTCGCGGCGGGCACCGATATCGCGCAGTTCCGCGCCTTCCGCACGGCGGAGGACGCCCTCGGCTACGAGCGCTTCATGGACCGGGTGCTCGGCAGCCTGGAGCGGTGCCGCAAGCCCACCATCGCGGCGATCGCGGGCGCCTGCACGGGGGGCGGGGCGGCGATCGCGGCGGCCTGCGACCTGCGCCTCGCCACGCGCGACGCGCGCTTCGGCTTCCCGATCGCCCGCACCCTCGGCAATTGCCTCTCGCTCGGCAACCTGCGGCGGCTCTCGGGCCTGATCGGGTCGGGGCGCGTCAAGGAGATGCTGTTCACGGCCCGGCTGGTCCCGGCCGAGGAGGCGCAGGCCATCGGCCTCGTCGGCGAGGTGGTGGAGGATGCCGACGCCCTCCAGGCGCGGGCGACCGAGCTGGCGCGGCTGCTCGCGGGCCACGCGCCCCTCACGCTCGCGGCCACCAAGGAGGGCCTGCGCCGGCTCAACGGCGAGCCCGAGCCGGACGGCACGGGCGGCCATGCGGGCGATGACCTGATCCTGATGTGCTACACCAGCAACGACTTCCGGGAGGGCATGGAGGCCTTCCTGGCCAAGCGCCCGCCGAACTGGACCGGGACCTGATCCGTCAGGCCCGCCGCAGCCGCAGGGCGTTGCCGACCACGAAGACGCTCGACAGGGCCATCGCCCCGGCGGCCAGCACCGGCGAGAGCAGCGGGCCGCCGAAGGCCCGCAGCAGGCCCGCCGCCACCGGGATCAGGGCCGCGTTGTAGGCGAAGGCCCAGAACAGGTTCTGGCGGATGTTGCGCATCACCGCCCGCGACAGGCGCGTGGCCTCCACCACCCCGGCGGGGTCGCCCGCCATCAGCACCACGTCGGCGCTCTCCACCGCCACGTCGGTGCCGGTGCCGAGGGCGATCCCGACATCCGCCTCCGCCAGGGCGGGGGCGTCGTTGATGCCGTCGCCCACGAAGGCGACCCGGCCGTGGGCGGCGCGCATCTCCCGCACCGCCGCGAGCTTGTCGGCCGGCAGCACCTCCGCCAGCACCGTGGCGATGCCGAGGTCCCGGGCGATGCCCTGCGTGGTGTGCCGGTCGTCGCCGGTCACGAGCGCCACCGCCACGCCCTGACGCTGGAGCGCCCGCACCGCGGCGGCGGCGGTCGGCTTCAGCGGATCGGCCACCGTGAGCAGGGCCGCGAGCCGGCCGTCCAGGGCGACGTAGAGCGGCGAGCGGCCCGCCTCCGCGAGCCGCGCGGCCTCTTCGGCGAGGGGCGCGACCGCGATCCCGAGGCGGGCCATGTGGCGGGCCGCCCCCACCGCGACGGCCCGCCCGCCCGCCCGGCCGGTGAGCCCGAAGCCCGGCACCGCCTCGAACGCTTCCACCGGGGGCAGGGCCAAGCCCCGCGCCTCGGCCCCCGCGACGATCGCCCGGCCGAGGGGATGTTCGGACCGGGTCTCCAGGGCGGCCGCATGGGCGAGCGCGGCCTCGCGCTCCGCCGCGCGGCCGGGGGCCGGGATCCAGTCGGCGAGGGTCGGCCGGCCCTCGGTGAGCGTGCCGGTCTTGTCGAAGCCGACCGCGCGGATGCCCTCCAGGGCCTGGAGGGCGCTGCCGTTGCGGAACAGCACGCCGCGCTCCGCCGCGCGGCCGGTCCCGACCATGATCGAGGTCGGGGTTGCGAGCCCCATCGCGCAGGGGCAGGCGATGATCAGCACCGCGATGGCGTTGACGAGGGCGATCCCGAGGGAGGGGCCCGGCGCGAGGAGGAGCCAAGCCAGGAAGGTGAGGCCCGAGAGCGCCATCACGGCGGGGACGAACCAGCCGGTGACCCGGTCGACCAGGGCCTGGATCGGGAGCTTGGCTCCCTGCGCCGCCTCGACCATGCGGACGATCTGGGCCAGGACCGTATCGGCCCCGACCCGCTCGATCGCCACCTCCAGGCTGCCGGTGCCGTTGACCGTGCCGCCGGTGACGGGCGCCCCTGCTTCCTTGCGCACCGGCACGGGCTCGCCGGTGATCATGCTCTCGTCCACCGCGGAGGTGCCCGACACCACGCACCCATCCGCGGGCAGGCGCTCGCCGGGGCGCACGCGCACCCGGTCGCCGGGGCGCAGGTCCGCCACCGGCACCTCCTCCTCCGCCGTGCCGCGGATCCGCCGGGCGGTCCTGGGGGCGAGGCCGACGAGGCGGGCGATCGCCGCCCCCGTGCGCCCCTTCGCCCGCGCCTCCAGGAAGCGCCCGAGCAGGATCAGGGCGACGATGAGGACCGAGGCCTCGAAATAGACATGCGCGGTGCCCTCCGGCAGCAGGCCGGGCGCCAGGGTGGCGACGAGGGAATAGCCGTAGGCCGCTCCCGTCCCCAGCGCCACGAGGGCGTTCATGTCCGGGTGGCCGCGCAGCAGGCCGGGCACCCCGCGGGCGAAGAAGCGCCGGCCCGGCCCGGCGAGGACCAGGGTGGCGAGGACGGCCTGGATGCCCGCGCTCCAGCCGGCCGGCACGAGGGCGTGCATGGCATGTGCCCCGATCAGGTGGCCGCCCATGTCGAGGACGACGACCGGCAGCGCCAGCCCGGCCGCGACGACGAGGTCGCGCCGCAGGGCCGCCGCCTCGGCGGGGAGCCCGGTGGGCTCAAGGGGGGCGGCCGGGAGGGGCCTCAGGGCGTAGCCCGCATCCGCCACCGCGGCCTCGAGAGCCGCCGGCTCCACGAGGCCCTCCGGATGGCGGACCGTGACGCGGTTGGTGGCGAGGTTGGCGCTGGCCTCCGTCACGCCGGGCACCGCCCGCAACACCCGCTCGACGCGGGCGACGCAGGACGCGCAGGTCATGCCCTCGACGGCGAAGGTGCTCGTCCGCTCCGGGATGGCGTAGCCCGCATCCGCCACGGCCTCGGCGAGGGAAGCGGGGTTGTTGTCGGGGTTGAGGTCGACGGTGGCCCGCCCGGTGGCGAGGTTCACGGCGACGCCCGACACGCCGGGCACCGCCTTCAGCACCCGCTCGACGCGCCCCGTGCAGGACGCGCAGGTCATGCCCTCCACGGGGAGGGTGAGGCGGCGGGCGGTGGCGGTCATGGCCGGCTCCTGAGGCTCGCCCTCCCATATGGGAGCCCGGCGCCGCGGCCGGGATACCGCTGCGCTTCGCGGCACCCTTGCGCCCGTGGCATGGTTTCGCCGCATCATGGATTCGCCGCTGTTGCCCGCCAGAGCGGGGCCATGCACCGGATCTCCGCCCGCACGGGTTTGCTGCTCCTCGGCTGTCTCGCCTGCGCGCCTGCCGGGGCCCATCCGCATGTCTGGGTCGAGGCCCGCAGCGAGGTGGTGCTGGACGAGGGCCGCGGCCTCGTGGGGATGCGGGTCTCGTGGACCTTCGATCCCGACTACTCGGCCTTCGCGGTGCTGAACCTCGATTCGAAGCGCGACGGGGTGCCGGATCCCGACAAGCTCGCCGCCATCGCCCGCGAGCGCGTCGCGGCCCTCGCCGAGACCGGCTACTTCGTGCAGGCGAAGCTCAACGGGCGGCCCCTCGCCTTCGCGCCGCCGGGCGATGCCCGGGCCGAATACCGGGACGGGCGGCTCACGCTGTCCTTCACGCTCGCGCCGAGCGCGCCGCTGGGGGCGGTGCGCACCCTCGTCGTCACCACCGCCGATCCGGATTTCTACGTGGCCTTCGGGCTCGCGCCCGGCCCGGAGCCGGTGCGGCTCGTCGGCGCCTCCTCCTGCCTGCTCAAGGTCACGCGCCCCGCCAAGGAGGCGCAGGTGGGCGAGCAGCTCATCCCGGACGCGGAAGCCACCGCCCGCCCCGCCGCCGCGGCGGCGACGGGAGCCGACTATATCGGCCGCGCGCTGGTTGCCTGTCCCTGAGCGGCGCCAGCCGCTCCCGCTTGTCCCCGAGAGCGGCGTCAGCCGGTCCCGCTTGTCCCCGAGAGCGGTGTCAGCCGGTCCCGCTTGTCCCCGAGAGCGGCGTCAGCCGCTCCTGCTTGTCCCCGAGAGCGGCGCCAGCCGTTCCCCGCCTGCTCCGGAGCGGCGTCACGCCGATTGCGTGGCTGGGGGCAGCGCCCGCACGGGCAGCGATTCTCCAACCACCGCCGGAAGCTCGGCCCGGAAGGTCGAGCCCTGGCCGGGCTCGCTCTCGATGCTGAGCCGGCCGCGGTGCCGGTTGAGGATGTGCTTGACGATGGCGAGGCCGAGCCCCGTGCCGCCCTGCTGGCGGCTCGACGCGGGATCGACCCGGTAGAAGCGCTCGGTCAGGCGCGGCAGGTGCTCGGGGGCGATCCCCGGACCGTCATCCGCCACCGCGATCACGATCTGGGGCGCGCGCACTCCCTCGGGCGCCGCGCGGGCGACCCGCACGGCCACCGTCGCCCCCTCGCCGCCGTACTTCACGGCGTTCTCCACCAGCTTCTCGATCAGGCGCAGGATCTCGTCGCGGTCGCCCCGAACGGCGAGCGGCGGCGGCTCGGTCTCCAGGGTCACCGTCACCCCGCGTTCCCCGGCGAGGGGGGTGAGCGAATCCACGATCTGGCGGGCGAGCGGCCCCACATCGATCACGGTGGTGGGCGGCACGTGCGCGTGCAGCTCGATGCGCGAGAGCGACAGGAGGTCGTCGATCAGCCGCGTCATGCGCAGGGCCTGCTCGCGCATGATCGCGAGGAAGCGGTCCCGCGCCACCGGGTCGCCGCGCGCCGGACCCTGCAGGGTCTCGATGAAGCCGAGCAGCGAGGCGAGCGGCGTGCGCAGCTCGTGGCTGGCATTGGCCACGAAATCGACCCGCATGGTCTCGAGCCGCTTGGCCGAGGTGAGGTCGCGCAGGAACAGGACGAGGTTCGGCTGGCCCCCCGTGGCCGGCGCCCCCTGCATGGTGCCGATCTGCACCTCGAAGGTGCGCTCGGTCGGCACCCGGAGCGCGTAGAGGGTCTTCAGCGGCTCGCCCGAATGGAGCACGGTCTCGATGCCGTCGAGCACCGCCGGATCGCGCAGGGCGAAGGAGAGCGGGTAGCGCGGGCGCAGGGCGGGCAGCAGGGCCCGGGCGGCCGCGTTCGCCTCGATGACGAGGGCGCGCCGGTCGATCAGGATCACCGGGTCGGGGATGTTGGCGAGGAGGGCCTCGGCGAGGCTGTGGCGGGCGTCCTTGCCGCTGTCCCGGTGCGGCAGGACGCTCTCCGCGCGGGGCGAGGCGAGCCAGCCCCCCGCCACGATGGCGATGAGGGCGGCGGCCCAGAACCACGGCTCGGCGACCCGGTCCCAGGCGACGATGGCGATGACGAGGAGGCCCGAGATCAGGGAGCCCCGCCACGCCGCCCGGCGGGCCGGCGCGCTGCGGCGCGGATCGAAGGGGAGAGACGACATGGGGCCACTCTATGCGGGCCGCGTGACGGGTTCGCGATGGAGGGAGCCGGCAAACACCCGGCCCCTCCGCGGCGGGCGTCAGCCCGCCACGGGTGTCAGCCCGCCGCCTCCTCCTCGTCCTCCGAGGCCTCGCGGGGCGTCAGGCGCACGCGCTTGGCGATCTCGTAGGCGCCGAGCGCCGCGAGCGCGATGACGAAGGGCACCAGATAGTAGCAGACGCGGAACAGCAGGAGCGCGCCGAGGACGGATTCCCGCGGCAGCCCCGAGAGGGCGAGGAGCACGGTGGCCTCGAACACCCCGAGCCCGCCCGGGGCGTGGCTCGCGATGCCGAGCATCGCGGCGAGCACGTAGATCGCCACGAAGGCCTCGAAGCTGACCCCGTGGCCCGCCGGCAGCAGCACGTAGAGCACGCCGGCCGCCGCGCAGACGTCGCCCGCGCCGACCAGCATCTGGCTCAGGGACAGGCCGAGGCCGGGCAGTTCGAGCCGCCAGCCCTTCACCCGCACGCTGCGCCGCTTCTGCGTGACCCAGGCGAGGTAGCCGAGCACCGCCCCGAGGGCGGCGATGCCGAGGCCCTGGTTGAGGTGGCTGCTCACCGAGGTGAGCCGCGACAGGGGCTCGGCCTCGCGCACCAGGCTGAAGCCGAGCACCGCCCCCATGCCGAGCCAGAAGGTGAAGCCCGCCACGATGGTGAGGGCCGCGATGCGCCCCGGGCTCAGGCCCTTGCCCGAGTAGATCCAGTACCGGATGGTGCCCGCCGTCAGGAGCGGGAAGCCGAGGTTGAAGCTCACCGCGTAGCTGGTGAACGAGGCGAGCGCCGTCGTCCGGTAGGGCACCTTGATCCGGAGCTGGCGCAAGGCCAGGGCGTCGTAGCAGGTGAGGAACAGGTAGCTCAGCGCCACCAGCATCACGGCGATGCTGATCTGCTCGGCGGTGGCCGCCGTGAAGGCGGCGCGCAGCTCCGCCCAGGTCACCGTGGAGACGAGTTCGTAGAGCACCCCGAGCGAGATCAGGAACAGGATCGCGCTCGCGACGGTGCCGATCCAGGCATAGCGCCGCCGGCGATGCCCGCGGTCCGGCTTGGCGTCGGCCGCGGCCGTCCCGGGGTTCGGATCCGGCCCGGCCGGATCGCCGGGGGGCGGCGCGGTCGGCGCAGCCCGCGCGAGTTGCTTGTCCTGTCTGGCGAAATTCATCTCGTCGGCGTCCGACTCCTGGCCGCCGGCGAGACCTGCCCGTCTCGGGAGGCACCCGGTCGGCCCCTTCGGCGGCACTCCGACCGAGCCCCGCTTGAGCCCGCCATTTAGGCGTTCAGGCGCGGGAAGGCCAGCCGACCGGTTGGCCGAGGTTTCCGGCCGCCCCGTCCAGCCGCCGCGCGGCCTCGGCGAAACCGGCGGCGATGCGCGCGGCCACGCTCGGGCTGGTGCAGACGTAGGTGGGGCTCGGATGCGGCACGCCGATCACCGGCAGGTCCGGGCGCAGGACCGCGAGCGCGGGGGCGGCGGCCTGCGCCACCCGGCCCGACAGGACGGCCACCGCGAGGTGCGGCATCAGGTCGAGGAGCGCGGGCAGGTAGGGCGCGGCGGCCCGGATCTCGGCCGCGCGCGGCGCCCGGTTGCGGGCGCCCGGGGCGTGGATGACCCAGGGCACCGCGTTCCAGATCAGGGTGTCGGCGCGCCCGATGCCGGCCTCGGCGAGGAAGCGGAACAGGTTGGCGGCGGTGCCGGTGGGGTTGTCGCGCGAGACGAAGGCGGTGCGGCCGGTGGCGGGGCCCGGCGTTTCGAGGAGCAGGAGCAGGCGGGCCCCGATCCCGCCGTCGAGGGGATCCGGCTCCGGCACCGCCGCCCCCTGCTCGGCGCCGATGCGGGCGGCAAGGGCCCGCAGGGGCGCCAGATGGGGCGCGCCGAGGAGGGCGCGGCGGGCGTCGAGGGCGGCCGGATCGGCGAGGGATTTCGGGCGCAGGGGAGCGGTCATGCGGGATCCTTCGGGGCTGCCGGCAGGCGGATCTCACGGCGAGAACCGGGCCCCCAGGCTGTAGGTGTCCCCCCGGAAGATCTGCCGGACATAGGTCACGGTCTCGCGGCCGCGCCACGTGCGGCGCTCCACCGCGAGGCAGGCGCCCCCCGGGGCGAGGTCGAGGGCGCGGGCGAGGCGGGGGGCGGCGTTGATCGCCGTGATGCGGTGCGAGGCCTCGGTCCAGGGCACGTGCCGCAGGAGCCACGTGCCCGGCGGCACCACGGCGAAATCGACCGAGGCCGCCGCCGGCACCGCCGCGAGGCTGATCAGGCGCTCCTCCCAGGCGAAGGGCTCCCCGTCCGCGAGGTGGCGGCAGGCGAGGTCGAGGAGCGGCTGGCCCGGCGTGAAGCCCGCCCCCGCCGGCTCGGTCGCTCCCGCCGGCCGCTCCCGGCGGGCGACGAGTTCGAGGGTGTAGCGCGCGCCGCGGGATTCGATCTCGCTCGGGATGTCGGGGATCTGCAGCACCGCCGACTGGCGGGCGGGCTGGGCCACGAAGGAGCCGGCCCGGCGGCGGCGCTCGATCAGCCCCGCCTCGGCGAGGCCGGCCAAGACCTTGTTCACGGTCATGCGCGAGCAGCCGTAGAGCGCCGACAGCTCCGACTCGAAGGGGATGCGGTGGCCCGGCGGCCAGTCGCCGGACAGGATGCGCCCTTCGAGATCGCTGCGGATGCGGGCGTTGAGCGTCTCGGTCCGGGTCACGCGGCGAGCCTCGCCAGGGTGGCGCGGAAGCGCGCCGCCACGGCGTCGCGCCGGAGGTGCCGGCCCTGCGCCACCACGCGGCGCCCCGCCCGCCACACGCTCTCCACCGCGGTCTCGCGGGCGGCGAAGATCCAGCCGTCGAGCCACGCATCGCCGGAGCGCGCCGCCAGGGCCGGATGATCGGGATCGAGGGTGATGATGTCGGCGGGCGCGCCCGGGGCCAATCCGCCCGCCATTCCCAATGCCTGGCTGCCCCCGGCGAGGCACCCCTCGACCAGCGCCCGCCCGGTGGAGAGGGAGTGCGGCGAAGTGACGACGTTGCGCAGGCGGGCGGCGAGGCGCTGGCCGTATTCGAGGAGCCGCAATTCCTCCGCCGCCGAGACCAGCACGTTCGAGTCGCTGCCGATGCCGAACCGGCCGCCCTCGCGGGCGAAGGCGGGAAGCGGGAAGAGGCCGTCGCCGAGATTGGCCTCGGTGATCGGACAGAGCCCCGCCACGGCGCCGCTCCGCGCGAGCCGGCGCGTCTCGGTCTCGCTGATGTGGGTGGCGTGGATGAGGCACCAGCGGGCGTCGACGGGGGCGTGGTCGAGGAGGTGCTCGACCGGCCGCGCGCCCGTGGCCGCGCGGCATTCCTCCACCTCCCGCACCTGCTCGGCCACGTGGATGTGGACCGGCCCGCCCTCGGCCAGCGGCAGCAGCGCGGCGATCTCCGCCGGGGTCGCGGCGCGCAGGCTGTGGGGGGCGATCCCGATCACGGCGTCGGGCAGGCCCGCCACCGCCCGGCGGCTCCCCGCCATCAGCGCCGCGAAGCCGTCGCGGTCGCTCACGAAGCGGCGCTGGCCGGGGCTCGGCGGCTGGGGACCGGCGCCCCGGATCGGTCCGAACCCTCCATGCGCGTAGAAGACCGGCAGCAGGGTGAGGCCGATGCCGGTCTCGCCCGCCGCCGCGGCGAGGCGCGCGGCCATCTCGGCCGGATCCGCGTAGGGCGTGCCGGCCGGGTCGTGGTGCAGGTAGTGGAACTCGCCGACCCGGGTGAAGCCCGCCTCCAGCATCTCGACATAGGCCTGCGCCGCCACCGCCTCGGCATCGTCCGGATCCATCCGGTCCACGAAGCGGTACATCACCTCGCGCCAGGTCCAGAACGAGTCGCGGCTGGTGCCCCGCCTCTCGGCGAGGCCCGCCATGCCGCGCTGAAAGGCGTGGCTGTGCAGGTTCGGCAGGCCCGGGATCGCGATGCCCCCGGTCTCGTCCCCTGCCGCCGCGGGCACGGCCCGGGTGACGGTGGCGATCCGCCCGTCCCGGATCTCCAGGGCGACGCCCTCGGCCCAGCCGTCGGGCAGGAGGGCCGAGCGGAACCAGAGTCGTGCCATCGGGGGCCTCTCTCTTGCGCGGAGTCTTGCTTGCGCGGAGTCTTGCGCGGACCGGGTGGACAAGGCTCCGCGCGGCTGATTATGTCTATACATACTCAGCCCCGCCCGCCATCCCGGCCCAGGAATCGTCCCATGCAGTGCGATCGTCTGTGGCGCAACGCCCGGCTCGTCACCCTGGCGGAGAACCGGCCCGGCCTCGGCCTGGTGGAGGACGGGGTGGTGGCCGCCCGCGACGGACGCATCCTTCATGCCGGGCCGGCCGCGGAGGCGCCCGCCTTCGCGGCGCGCGCGGTGATCGATTGCGAGGGCCGCTGGATCACGCCCGGCCTGATCGATTGCCACACCCACCTCGTCCACGGGGGCGACCGGGCCGGGGAGTTCGAGGCCCGCCTCGCCGGGGCGAGCTACGAGGCGATCGCGCGGGCGGGCGGCGGCATCGTCTCGACGGTGCGGGCGACGCGGGCGGCCTCGGAGGATGCGCTGGTGGACAGCGCGCTGCGGCGCCTCGACGCCCTCCTCGCCGAGGGCGTGACCACGATCGAGGTGAAGTCCGGCTACGGCCTGTCGCTGGCCGCGGAGCGGGCGAGCCTCCGGGCCGCAAGGCGGCTCGGCGAGGCGCGCGACGTCACCGTCGCCACGACCTTCCTGGGCGCCCACGCGATGCCCCCGGAGGAGACCGACAAGGACCGCTTCATCGCGCAGCTCTGCGCCGAGATGCTGCCGGCGATCGCCCGGGAGGGCCTCGCCGACGCGGTCGACGCCTTCTGCGAGGGCATCGCCTTCTCGCCCGCCCAGACCGCCCGGGTGTTCGAGGCCGCGCGGGCCCTCGGGCTCCCGGTGAAGCTCCACGCCGATCAGCTCTCCAATCTCGGCGGCGCGGCGCTCGCGGCCCGCTTCGGTGCCCTCTCGGCCGACCACCTGGAATACACGGACGAGGCCGGGGCCGCCGCGATGGCGCGGGCCGGCACCGTGGCGGTGCTGCTGCCGGGCGCCTTCTACTTCATCCGCGAGACCAAGCTGCCGCCGGTCGACCTGTTCCGGCGCCACGGCACCCGGATCGCGCTTGCCACCGACTGCAATCCCGGCACCTCGCCGCTCACCTCCCTGCTGCTCTGCCTCAACATGGGCGCGACGTTGTTCCGGCTCACCGTCGAGGAATGTCTCGCGGGGGTGACGCGCGAGGCGGCGCGGGCGCTGGGCCGCCTGCCCGAATGCGGCACGCTGGAGCCGGGAAAATGGTGCGACCTCGCGATCTGGGACATCGAGCGCCCGGCCGAACTCGTCTACCGCATGGGCTTCAACCCGCTCCATGCCCGCATCCGGAGGGGCCGATGAGCACCGTCGACCTGTCGCCCGGCGCCGTGCTGTCGCCCGGCGCCGTGCCGCTGCGGCACTGGCGCGCCATCCTGGGCGGCGGTGCGCTCCGGCTCGATCCGGCCTGCCGGCCCGCCATCGCGGCCGCCGCCGCGGCGGTGGCGGCGATCGTCGCCCGGGGCGAGCCCGTCTACGGGATCAATACCGGCTTCGGGAAGCTGGCGACGGTGCGGATCGCGGAGGGCGACCTCGCCGCGCTCCAGCGCAACATCGTGCTCTCGCACGCCGCCGGGGTGGGCGAGCCGATGCCGGTGCCGGTCGCCCGGCTGATGATGGCGCTCAAGCTCGCGAGCCTCGCCCAGGGCGCCTCGGGCGTCGGCGCGGCCACGATCGCCCTCCTCGAAGCGATGCTGGAGCGGGGCGTGACGCCCCTCGTGCCCGCCCAGGGCTCGGTCGGCGCCTCGGGGGATCTCGCGCCGCTCGCCCACATGACCGCCGCGATGATCGGGGTCGGGGAATGCCTGGAGGCCGGGGGCGCCCGGATCCCGGCCGCCGCCGCCCTCGCCCGCGCGGGGCTCGCGCCCCTGGTGCTCGGCCCGAAGGAGGGGCTCGCCCTCCTCAACGGCACGCAGTTCTCGACTGCCTACGCGCTCGCCGGCCTGTTCGGGGCCGAGGACCTGCTCCGGGCCGCCCTCGTCGCGGGGGCGCTGTCGGTGGATGCGGCGCGCGGCTCGGACACGCCCTTCGATCCGCGCATCCACGCCCTGCGCCGCCACCGCGGTCAGATCGAGACCGCGCGCGCCCTGCGCGCCCTGCTCGCCGGCTCGGCGATCCGGGCCTCGCATCTCGTGGGCGACGAGCGGGTGCAGGACCCCTACTGCCTGCGCTGCCAGCCGCAGGTGATGGGCGCGGCCCTCGACCTCCTGCGGCAGGCCGGCGCCACGCTGGAGACGGAGGCGAACGGCGTCTCCGACAATCCTCTGATCTTCCCCGAGACCGGGGAGGCCCTCTCGGGCGGCAACTTCCACGCCGAGCCGGTGGCCTTCGCCGCCGACATGATCGCGCTCGCGGTCTGCGAGATCGGCTCCCTGTCCGAGCGGCGAATCTCGCTGCTGGTCGATCCGGCCCTGTCCTCGGGCCTGCCGGCCTTCCTGACCCCGAAGCCGGGGCTGAACTCGGGCTTCATGATCCCGCAGGTGACGGCGGCGGCCCTCGTCTCCGAGAACAAGCAGCGGGCGCATCCGGCGAGCGTCGATTCGATTCCGACCTCGGCGAACCAGGAGGACCACGTCTCGATGGCCGCCCACGGGGCCCGGCGCCTGCTGCCGATGACCGAGAACGCGACCGCGGTGATCGGCATCGAGCTGCTGGCCGCCGCGCAGGGCTGCGACTTCCTGGCCCCGCTGCGGTCGAGCGAGGCCCTGGAGCGGGTGCGCGCGACCCTGCGCGCCGCCGTGCCGCGCCTCGACGAGGACCGCTACATCCACCCGGACCTCACGGCCGCCGCCGCCCTGGTGCGCGACGGCGCGGTGGTGCGGGCGGCCGCGGCCGAGCTGCCGGGAGTGGACGCGGACGAGGCGCGGGATCCCCGCTCCCAAACGGGAGAGGGGAATCGCGCTCCGCTTCGGAACGTTGGCTCAGACGGAGAAGTATGACGCCGCATCGCCCCGGCATCAGACAGGATCACCCATCATGACTCCATCCTGGCTCACGATCCGGCAGGGCACGGCCCCGCTGCTCCTCAGCCTGCCGCATACCGGCACCGACATCCCGGCGGAGATCGAGGACACCCTCGTCTCGCCCTGGCTCGCCCGCAAGGACACGGACTGGTTCATCGAGCGGCTCTACGACTTCGCCGCCGGGCTCGACGCCACCCTCATCCGCACGACCCTCTCGCGCACGGTCGTCGACGTGAACCGGGACCCGACCGGCATCTCGCTCTATCCCGGGCAGGCGACGACCGAACTGTGCCCGACCACCACCTTCGACGGCGAGCCGCTCTACCGCCCGGGCCACGCGCCGGACGTCGCCGACCGGCGCGCCCGCTGGTTCGACCCCTACCATGCGGCTTTGCAGGACGAGATCGCCCGGCTGCGGCGGCTGCATCCGCGGATCGTGCTCTACGACGGCCACGCGATCCGCTCGGAGATTCCCCGCCTCTTCCCCGGGCTGCTGCCGCATTTCAACATCGGCACGAATGGCGGCCAGAGCTGCGATCCCGCCCTTCAGGCCACGATCGAGGCGATCTGCGCGGCGACCGGCCTCACCACCATCAGCAACGGGCGCTTCCGCGGCGGCTACATCACCCGCGCCTACGGCCGCCCGGCCGACGGCGTCCACGCGGTGCAGATGGAACTGGCCTGCCGGGCCTACCTCGCCGAGCCGGTCGGGCCGGTCGGGCCCGAGACCTGGCCCGTGCCCTACGATCCCGCCGTCGCGGCGCCGGTCCGCGCCGCCCTCGAACAGATCCTCGCCGCGTGCCTCGCCTTCGGAGCCGATCCGACATGACCCGCCTCGACAACACCCGCACCATCCGCGCTCCCCGCGGCCCAGCGCTGACCGCCAGGAGCTGGCTCACCGAGGCGCCCCTGCGGATGCTGATGAACAACCTCGATCCGGAGGTGGCCGAGCAGCCTGGCGAACTCGTGGTCTATGGCGGCATCGGCCGGGCGGCCCGGGACTGGGCGAGCTTCGACCGCATCGTCGCCGCCCTCACGGATCTCGACGAGGACCAGACCCTGCTGGTGCAGTCGGGCAAGCCGGTCGGGGTTTTCCGCACCCACCGGGACGCGCCGCGGGTGCTGATCGCCAACTCGAACCTCGTGCCGCACTGGGCGACCTGGGCGCATTTCCACGAGCTCGATCGCAAGGGCCTGATGATGTACGGCCAGATGACGGCCGGCTCTTGGATCTACATCGGCAGCCAGGGCATCGTGCAGGGCACCTACGAGACCTTCGTGGAGATGGGCCGCCAGCATTACGGCGGCGACCTCGCGGGCCGCTGGATCCTCACCGCGGGCTTGGGCGGCATGGGCGGCGCCCAGCCGCTCGCCGCCACCATGGCGGGGGCCTCCTGCCTCGCCGTCGAGGCCCGCGCCTCCCGCATCGAGTTCCGGCTGCGCACCGGCTACGTGGACGTTCAGGCCCGCGACCTCGACGAGGCGCTGAGCCTGGTCGCGGAATCCTGCCGCGCCCGCACGCCCCGCTCCGTGGCTTTGCTCGGCAACGCCGCCGACGTCTTCGCCGAGATCCGGCGGCGCGGCGTGCGGCCGGACTGCGTCACCGACCAGACCTCGGCCCACGATCCCGTCAACGGCTACCTGCCCCGGGGCTGGAGCGTCGCCGAGTGGGAGGCGAAGCGCGAGAGCGATCCCGACGGCGTCGCCGCGGCGGCCAAGCGCTCCATGGCCGAGCAGGTCAGGGTGATGCTGGATTTCCACCGGGACGGCGTGCCGACGGTCGATTACGGCAACAACATCCGGCAGATGGCCCTGGAGGAGGGCGTCGCCGACGCCTTCGCCTTCCCGGGCTTCGTGCCGGCCTATATCCGCCCGCTCTTCTGCCGCGGCATCGGCCCGTTCCGCTGGTGCGCCCTCTCGGGAGACCCGGAGGACATCTACCGCACCGACGCCAAGGTGAAGGAACTGCTGCCCGACAACGCCCATCTCCACCGCTGGCTCGACATGGCGCGGGAGAAGATCCGCTTCCAGGGATTGCCGGCGCGGATCTGCTGGGTGGGCCTCGGCGACCGCCACCGGCTCGGCCTCGCCTTCAACGCCATGGTGCGCTCGGGCGAGCTGAAGGCGCCGATCGTGATCGGGCGCGACCACCTCGATTCCGGCTCCGTCGCCTCGCCGAACCGCGAGACGGAGGCGATGCGCGACGGCTCGGACGCGGTCTCCGACTGGCCGCTCCTCAACGCCCTCCTCAACACCGCCTCGGGGGCGACCTGGGTGTCGCTCCACCATGGCGGCGGGGTCGGCATGGGCTTCTCGCAGCATGCCGGCATGGTGATCGTCTGCGACGGCAGCGAGGAGGCGGACCGGCGCCTGGAGCGGGTGCTGTGGAACGATCCCGCCACCGGCGTGATGCGCCACGCCGATGCCGGCTACCCGGAGGCGGTCGCCTGCGCCCGGGAGCAGGGGCTCACCCTGCCGAGCCTCGGCTGAGGCTCGGCCGGTTTCGCGAAAGTGGCCGCCGGTTTGCGACAAAAAGCCTGCGGCACGTCACGGACCGAAGCAGCCTCGCGGTGACGTGACGGCGCCGCCCTCCCCTATCGCTCAAAGGAACTCCCGCATGGCCGCCTCGCGGCCATAGACCTCCGCATAGGCCGCGAGGCGCTCCCGGTAGAGCGCCCGGTATTCCTCGTCGCTCAGCGTGTCGACCGTCTCGAGGTCGAGGCTCGTCGCGATCTCGTGGCAATAGTCGAGGGCCCGCAGGTTCGGCACCGGCAGCGCGTCGCTGGCGGCGGCCTCGGCCATCTGCTGGTAGAGCCCTTCGAGCCGGCGCACGAGGAGCGGCGTATCGAAGAGTTCGCAGGTGCTGCGGTTCGCGGTCAGCCGCTGCTTGATCGGGGCGAGGGTCTCGGGATTGCGCCCGTACGCGATGGCCCGCTGCACGTAATCCTCCGCGGAGGTGCAGATCATCTCCGGGATCCCCGCCGCCCGCACGAGGCTGGAGCAGACCCGCGCGGCGAAGCTGCGCCCCGGCCGCGTCAGCACCGGAACCCCCATCCAGAGCGCGTCCGCGGCCGAGGTATGGGCGCCGTAGGGGAAGCTGTCGAGGAACAGGTCGGGCAGGGCCGAGCGGGCGAGGTGGCGCGGATTGGGCTCCTTGGCGGCGAAGACCAGCCGCTCGGGGGCGATGCCCTGCGCGGCCGCTTCCTGCCGCAGGCGCTCGTTGGCCTCGGCGGCGCCGGTCAGCAGCCACAGGACGCTGCCGGGCACGTTCGCCAGGATCGTCATCCACTGCGAGAACACCCGCGGCGTGATCTTCTGCACGCCGTTGAGGGAGCCGAAGACGAAGCCCTGCTCCGGCAGGCCGACCTCGCGGCGGGTCGGTCGGTGCTCCGCCACCGGACGCCTGCGGTCGTTCGGCTGGTAGCACGGCAGGCGCAGGACCGCCTCCGAAACGATGCCCTCGTAGTCCCGCGGCAGGATGGTGTCGTCCGCGATGATGTAGTGGTGGTAGGGCGTGCCCATGCTGCCCGGGAAGCCGAACCAGTTGACGTTGACCGGGGCTGGCCGCATCGCGAAGACGCGGGCGCGGGCATCCTTGGTGTAGCCGTTGAGATCGACCAGGATGTCGATGGCGTCGGCCCGGATCAGCCGGGCGGCGGCGGCGTCGCCGACGCCCGTGAGGTCGCGCCAATGATCCGCGGCGGCCTGCGCGCGCCGGTGGGTGGCGTCGGTGGTGGCGATCCCGCAGTAATAGATGAAGACCTCGCAGCGCGAGCGGTCGTGCAGCTCCAGAACCTCGGCCATGCCGAAGCCGACCGCGTGCTCGCGCAGATCCGAGGACACGTAGCCGATCCGCAGCGGTCCCGGGCGCCGGTTGCGCAGGTCGAGCGGCGGCAGCGCCTCCTCGGGCTTCGGCCACAGCCCGGTCGTGGTCTTGCAGTAATGGTGGGCGAGGGCGAGCTGGTAGATCGGGTCGTCGGTGAAGCAGGCCGCGGAGAGCGACGACATCTCGGACAGGAGGTGGCGGCGGGTCACCTGGCCGGATTCCGCCAGGATCGGCCACTTGCATTGCCGCAGCCGCAGCGCGATCCAGTGCTGGATCGCATCGCTCTGGCGCGGATCGAGGTCGAGCACGTGCCAGAGGTGATCCTCGGCGAGCGTGTCGTTCTGCGCGGCTTCGAGGACGCGGCCGATCTGCTTCAGACCGGTCAGCTTGAAGCCGACCGCCTCGCCGGTGACGGCGGCGAGCTGATTCGTCATCTCGGTCCAGGCGAGCACCGCCGCGCCGGTCTGGCCGAGGCGCTCGAGCGCGTTGCCGAGATTGATCGCGGCCGGCATGAAGTCCGGCTTCAGCCGGGTCGCCTCGCGCAGGGCATTGGCCGCCCCGGCCTGGTCCGACAGCTCGCCCAGCATGGTGCCGTAATTGAAGTAGACCGCGTAGAGGAGCGGATGGCCGGCGTTGCAGGCGATCCAGAGCTTGTAGAGGTCGGCCGCCTTCGCGGTGGCGCCCTGCGCCTTCAGCGCATCGCCCAGGCCGATGAGCTGCGCCAGATCGAGCTTCTGCGTCCGCGCGCGCTCCAGGCCGTCGGTGAACAGGGCCTCCACGGTTCCGGTATCAACCTGTCCAGTGAGCATCGCCTGAATCCGTCACGTGCAAGAATCTGCAATCGAGCTTCATCCACTACTGCATGTGATGGTTAACAAAGCATTGCCGATGGTGGAGCGCAGGAATGCGCGCGCCAACGCGCGCCACCGGAATCTCGCCCTTCCCTTCAGGAAGAAGCCGGATCCCGATGGCGCGCGCGGCGCCGTACTCTCGATTGTTGTCCGGGGACTGGTCCGATTGGATCAGTCCCCGGGTTCCCGGTGAGGAAGCGCCCGGCCTCAGGCGTTGATCACCGCGAACAGGGCGTCCACCTGCGGGACGGACAGGCCCTGGAGCTGAACCGTCGTGAAGGCGTTGGCCTGCGTCGTGGTCAGGGCCCGGATGTCCGTCGAGGACAGGCCGGTCAGCTGGACCGTGGTGAGCGCCGCGATCGCCGTCGTCGACAGGCCGGTGACCTGCGTCGTGGTGAGGGCTGCGATCTCCGTCGAGGTCAGGCCGACGATCTGGGTGGCCGCCAGCGAGCCGATCTGGGTCGTGGACAGGCCGCCGATCTGCGTGGTGGTCAGGGCCGCGAAGTCCGTCGCGCTCAGGCCACCGATCTGCGTGGTGGTGAGAACCGCGATGTCCGTCGTGGTCAGGGCACCGAGCTGCGTGGCCGTCAGCGCATCGAGCTGCGCCGGGGTCATGCCGCCGATCTGCGTGGTGGTCAGCGCCGCGATCTCGGTCTTGGTCAGGCCGCCGATCTGGGTGGTGGTCAACACTCCGATTTCGGTCGAGGTCAGTGCCCCGAACTGCGTGGTGGTGAGGGCGGCGAGCTGCGAGGTCTTCAGCCCGAGCACCTGCGTCGTCGACAGCCCGGCGATTCCCGTGGTGGAGAGACCGCCGATCTGGGTGTTGGTGAGCGCGCCGATCTGGGTGGTGCTCAGCCCGCCGATCTGCGTGGTCGAGAGGGCACCCAGTTCCGTCGAGGTGAGCCCGGCGAGCTGCGCGGTGGTGAGTGCACCAAGCTGGGTGCTGGCGATGGCCTGCACCTGCGTGGTGGTCAGCGCGCCGAGCTGCGAGGAGGTGAGGCCACCGAACTGGGTGGTGGTGAGCACCGCCAGGTCCGTGGTCTCGATCGCCTGCACCTGGGTGGTGGTCAGTGAGGCGAGCTGGCTGGTCTTGAGGCCGCCGAACTGGGTGGTGGAGAGCGCCACCACGTCGCTGGTGGTCAGGCCAGCCAGCTGGGTGCTGGCCAGCAGGCCGACCTGCGTCGAGGAGAACCCGCCGATCTGGGTCGTGGACAGGGCTCCGATCACGGTCTTGGTGAGACCGGTGACCTGAGTGGTGGTCAGCGCACCGAGCTGTGTGGTGGTGAGCGCGCCGAGCTGCGTGGTGGAGAGGGCGGCGATCTGGCTGGTCTTGAGGCTGCCGGCCTGGGTGGTCGACAGACCCGCGATGCTGGTCGTGCTCAGGCCACCGATCTGGGTGTTGGTGAGCGCGCCGATCTGGGTGGTGCTCAGCCCACCGATCTGGGTCGTGGACAGAGCGCCCAGTTCCGTCGAGGTCAGGCCGGCGAGCTGCGCGGTGGTGAGTGCACCGAGCTGAGTGCTGGCGATGGCCTGCACCTGCGTGGTGGTCAGCGCGCCCAGCTGCGAGGAGGTCAGGCCACCGAACTGGGTGGTGGAGAGCACCGCCAGGTCCGTGGTCTCGATCGCCTGCACCTGCGTGGTGGTGAGCGCCCCGAGCTGGCTGGTCTTGAGGCCGCCGAACTGGGTGGTGGAGAGCGCCACCACATCGCTGGTGGTCAGGCCAGCCAGCTGGGTGCTGGCCAGCAGGCCGACCTGCGTCGAGGAGAACCCGCCGATCTGGGTCGTGGACAGGGCCCCGATCACGGTCTTGGTGAGACCGGTGACCTGGGTGGTGGTCAGTGCGCCGAGCTGCGTGGTGGTGAGCGCGCCGAGCTGCGTGGTGGAGAGGGCGGCGATCTGGCTGGTCTTGAGGCTGCCGGCCTGGGTGGTCGACAGGCCCGCGATGCTGGTCGTGCTCAGGCCACCGATCTGGGTGTTGGTGAGCGCGCCGATCTGGGTGGTGCTCAGGCCGCCGATCTGGGTCGTGGACAGAGCACCCAGCTCCGTCGAGGTCAGGCCAGCGAGCTGCGCGGTGGTGAGAGCGGCGAGCTGAGTGCTGGCGATGGCCTGCACCTGCGTGGTGGTCAGCGCGCCCAGCTGCGAGGAGGTCAGCCCGCCGAACTGGGTGGTGGAGAGCACCGCCAGGTCGGTGGTCTCGATCGCCTGCACCTGCGTGGTGGTGAGCGCCCCGAGCTGGCTGGTCTTGAGGCCGCCGAACTGAGTGGTGGAGAGCGCCACCACGTCGCTGGTGGTCAGGCCAGCCAGCTGGGTGCTGGCCAGCAGACCGACCTGCGTCGAGGAGAACCCGCCGATCTGGGTCGTGGACAGCGCTCCGATCACGGTCTTGGTGAGACCGGTGACCTGAGTGGTGGTCAGCGCGCCGAGCTGTGTGGTGGTGAGCGCGCCGAGCTGGGTGGTGGAGAGGGCGGCGATCTGGCTGGTCTTGAGGCTGCCGGCCTGGGTGGTCGACAGACCCGCGATGCTGGTCGTGCTCAGGCCACCGATCTGGGTGTTGGTGAGCGCGCCGATCTGGGTGGTGCTCAGGCCGCCGATCTGGGTCGTGGACAGAGCGCCCAGCTCCGTCGAGGTGAGCCCGGCGAGCTGCGCGGTGGTGAGAGCGGCGAGCTGGGTGCTGGCGATCGCCTGCACTTGCGTGGTGGTGAGAGCCCCGAGCTGGGAGGAGGTCAGGCCACCGAACTGGGTGGTGGAGAGCACCGCCAGGTCGGTGGTCTCGATCGCCTGCACCTGCGTGGTGGTCAGTGAGGCGAGCTGGCTGGTCTTGAGGCCGCCGAACTGGGTGGTGGAGAGCGCCACCACATCGCTGGTGGTCAGGCCAGCCAACTGGGTGCTGGCCAGCAGACCGACCTGCGTCGAGGAGAACCCGCCGATCTGGGTCGTGGACAGGGCTCCGATCACGGTCTTGGTGAGACCGGTGACCTGGGTGGTGGTCAGTGCGCCGAGCTGCGTGGTGGTGAGCGCGCCGAGCTGCGTGGTGGAGAGGGCGGCGATCTGGCTGGTCTTGAGGCTGCCGGCCTGGGTGGTCGACAGACCCGCGATGCTGGTCGTGCTCAGGCCACCGATCTGGGTGTTGGTGAGCGCGCCGATCTGGGTGGTGCTCAGCCCGCCGATCTGCGTGGTCGAGAGGGCACCCAGCTCCGTCGAGGTCAGGCCAGCGAGCTGCGCGGTGGTGAGAGCGGCGAGCTGGGTGCTGGCGATGGCCTGCACCTGCGTGGTGGTCAGAGCGCCCAGCTGCGAGGAGGTCAGCCCGCCGAACTGGGTGGTGGAGAGCACCGCCAGGTCGGTGGTCTCGATCGCCTGCACCTGCGTGGTGGTCAGCGCCCCGAGCTGGCTGGTCTTGAGGCCACCGAACTGGGTGGTGGAGAGCGCCACCACGTCGCTGGTGGTCAGACCAGCCAGCTGGGTGCTGGCCAGCAGACCGACCTGCGTCGAGGAGAACCCGCCGATCTGCGTGGTGCTGAGCGCTCCGATCACGGTCTTGGTCAGACCCGTGACCTGGGTGGTGGTCAGCGCGCCGAGCTGCGTGGTGGTGAGCGCGCCGAGCTGCGTGGTGGAGAGGGCGGCGATCTGGCTGGTCTTGAGGCTGCCGGCCTGGGTGGTCGACAGACCCGCGATGCTGGTCGTGCTCAGGCCACCGATCTGGGTGTTGGTGAGCGCGCCGATCTGGGTGGTGCTCAGCCCGCCGATCTGCGTGGTCGAGAGGGCACCCAGCTCCGTCGAGGTCAGGCCAGCGAGCTGCGCGGTGGTGAGAGCGGCGAGCTGGGTGCTGGCGATGGCCTGCACCTGCGTGGTGGTCAGAGCGCCCAGCTGCGAGGAGGTCAGCCCGCCGAACTGGGTGGTGGAGAGCACCGCCAGGTCGGTGGTCTCGATCGCCTGCACCTGCGTGGTGGTCAGCGCCCCGAGCTGGCTGGTCTTGAGGCCACCGAACTGGGTGGTGGAGAGCGCCACCACGTCGCTGGTGGTCAGACCAGCCAGCTGGGTGCTGGCCAGCAGACCGACCTGCGTCGAGGAGAACCCGCCGATCTGCGTGGTGCTGAGCGCTCCGATCACGGTCTTGGTCAGACCCGTGACCTGGGTGGTGGTCAGCGCGCCGAGCTGCGTGGTGGTGAGCGCGCCGAGCTGCGTGGTGGAGAGGGCGGCGATCTGGCTGGTCTTGAGGCTGCCGGCCTGGGTGGTCGACAGACCCGCGATGCTGGTCGTGCTCAGGCCACCGATCTGGGTGTTGGTGAGCGCGCCGATCTGGGTGGTGCTCAGCCCGCCGATCTGCGTGGTCGAGAGGGCACCCAGCTCCGTCGAGGTCAGGCCAGCGAGCTGCGCGGTGGTGAGAGCGGCGAGCTGGGTGCTGGCGATGGCCTGCACCTGCGTGGTGGTCAGAGCGCCCAGCTGCGAGGAGGTCAGCCCGCCGAACTGGGTGGTGGAGAGCACCGCCAGGTCCGTGGTCTCGATCGCCTGCACCTGGGTGGTGGTCAGTGAGGCGAGCTGGCTGGTCTTGAGGCCGCCGAACTGGGTGGTGGAGAGCGCCACCACGTCGCTGGTGGTCAGGCCAGCCAGCTGGGTGCTGGCCAGCAGACCGACCTGCGTCGAGGAGAACCCGCCGATCTGGGTCGTGGACAGGGCCCCGATCACGGTCTTGGTGAGACCGGTGACCTGGGTGGTGGTCAGTGCGCCGAGCTGCGTGGTGGTGAGAGCGCCGAGCTGGGTGGTGGAGAGGGCGGCGATCTGGCTGGTCTTGAGGCTGCCGGCCTGGGTGGTCGACAGACCCGCGATGCTGGTCGTGCTCAGGCCACCGATCTGGGTGTTGGTGAGCGCACCGATCTGGGTGGTGCTCAGCCCGCCGATCTGCGTGGTCGAGAGGGCACCCAGCTCCGTCGAGGTCAGGCCAGCGAGCTGCGCGGTGGTGAGTGCACCAAGCTGAGTGCTGGCGATGGCCTGCACCTGCGTGGTGGTCAGAGCGCCCAGCTGCGAGGAGGTCAGCCCGCCGAACTGGGTGGTGGAGAGCACCGCCAGGTCGGTGGTCTCGATCGCCTGCACCTGCGTGGTGGTGAGCGCCCCGAGCTGGCTGGTCTTGAGGCCGCCGAACTGAGTGGTGGAGAGCGCCACCACGTCGCTGGTGGTCAGGCCAGCCAGCTGGGTGCTGGCCAGCAGACCGACCTGCGTCGAGGAGAACCCGCCGATCTGGGTCGTGGACAGGGCTCCGATCACGGTCTTGGTGAGACCGGTGACCTGGGTGGTGGTCAGTGCGCCGAGCTGCGTGGTGGTGAGCGCGCCGAGCTGCGTGGTGGAGAGGGCGGCGATCTGGCTGGTCTTGAGGCTGCCGGCCTGGGTGGTCGACAGACCCGCGATGCTGGTCGTGCTCAGGCCACCGATCTGGGTGTTGGTGAGCGCGCCGATCTGGGTGGTGCTCAGGCCGCCGATCTGCGTGGTCGAGAGGGCACCCAGTTCCGTCGAGGTCAGGCCAGCGAGCTGCGCGGTGGTGAGAGCGGCGAGCTGGGTGCTGGCGATCGCCTGCACTTGCGTGGTGGTGAGAGCACCGAGCTGGGAGGAGGTCAGCCCGCCGAACTGGGTGGTGGAGAGCACCGCCAGGTCGGTGGTCTCGATCGCCTGCACCTGCGTGGTGGTCAGCGCCCCGAGCTGGCTGGTCTTGAGGCCGCCGAACTGGGTGGTGGAGAGCGCCACCACGTCGCTGGTGGTCAGACCAGCCAGCTGCGTGCTGGCCAGCAGGCCGACCTGCGTCGAGGAGAACCCGCCGATCTGCGTGGTGCTGAGCGCTCCGATCACGGTCTTGGTGAGACCGGTGACCTGAGTGGTGGTGAGAGCACCGAGCTGCGTGGTGGTGAGCGCGCCGAGTTGGGTGGTGGAGAGGGCGGCGATCTGGCTGGTCTTGAGGCTGCCGGCCTGGGTGGTCGACAGGCCCGCGATGCTGGTCGTGCTCAGGCCACCGATCTGGGTGTTGGTGAGCGCGCCGATCTGGGTGGTGCTCAGCCCGCCGATCTGGGTCGTGGACAGAACGCCCAGCTCCGTCGAGGTGAGGCCGGCGAGCTGCGCAGTGGTGAGAGCGGCGAGCTGGGTGCTGGCGATCGCCTGCACCTGCGTGGTGGTCAACGCGCCCAGCTGCGAGGAGGTGAGGCCGCCGAACTGGGTGGTGGTGAGCACCGCCAGATCGGTGGTCTCGATCGCCTTGATCTGCGTGGTGGTGAGCGCGCTGAGCTGGCTGGTCTTGAGGCCGCCGATCTGGGTGGTGGTTAGTCCGGCAACGCCCGTCGTGTTCAGGCCCGCGAGCTGCGTCGTCGCGAGACCGCCGATCTGCGTCTCCGTCAGGCCGCCGAGCTGCGTGGTCGAGAGGGCGCCGAGCTGGGCGCTCTTCAGGGCGGTGAGCTGGGTCGAGTTCAGGACCCCGAGCTGCGTGGAGGTGAGGCCGCCGATCTGCGTGGTGCTGAGCGCCCCGATCTGGCTGGTCTTCAAACCGCCGACCTGGGTGGTGGTGATGGCGCCGAGCTGGGTGGTGCTGAACTGCCCGACCTGCGTGCTCGTGAAGCCGCCGATCTGGGTGGTGCTGAGCGCGCCGACCTCGGTCGTGGAGAGCGCCCCGAGCTGCGCTGCGTTGAGCACTCCGATCTGCGTGTTCGTCAGCGCGCCGATCTGCGTCGTAGCGAAGGCGGCGACCTCGGTGGTGGTCAGGCCGGCGATCGCGCTCACGCTGATGGCGGCGACCTGCGTGGTCGTCAGCGTGGTCAGGTTCGTCGTGGACAGGACCCCGATCTGGGTCGAGGTGAGAGCCGCAATCCGCGTCGCCGCCAGGGCGGAAATATCCGTGGTGGTCAGACTCTGGATCGTCGTCGTCGAGAGCCCAGCAATCTGCGTCGTGGTCAGGGCATTGATGTTGACAGGCACGGCTGGCTCCAGCGCGGAAGGCGGTCGATCACGAAATCAGTTGCGGTTCACAGCCTCACGCCCCGCGGCCCAATGGCCCGGTGGCGTGAAGCGTGCTGCTCGACGTCAGACGGTGGCTATCGAAGGCTGTCGGACAGGCGGTCCGGGGTCGTCGCGACGGCTGACGTGGTGCCCCGGATGCCTGAGCCTGACCGCGATCTGGGCTCCCTCTGAGCCGACCTGGCTCACCGGCACTCTGAACGGCGCCGCCTTAATTAAGGTTTAAGCGGGGAGAAAAGCGCGCCTTTGAGAACCAATAAGCGCACAGCTGCGACGACCCGATTGACTGCGGAGAACTCGAAAGCGCGGTCAGTTTGACTGCCTGATTCGCAGCGTAAGGCGATGGGCCAGGCAAGACATTATTGTCATAGTGCCTGCGCTCCGTGATGTGGAAGAGCGTTACTCAGGTCCGAACAGCGGCATGCAACAAATGACACAAGTCCATCCCGTTTCGGGAAACGGGATGATGGATCGGCATGCCGGATCCGGGGCGGCCGGACTGGGCTCCGCCCGCGGCGAGGGAGCAGGCCCTCTCCCCTCTCGCCGCGAGGTCCAGAGCGCCGCCGCGGGGTTGTGCCGTCGACGCGCGGCTCAGTTCATCCGCCAGATCGTGGCATTGAGCAGCGTCGCGTAGCCGACCCAGCCCGCATAGGGGACCATCAGCAGCGCCGCCACGCGATCGAGCGGCCAGAACAGCCGGATCGTCCAGAGAATCAGGGCGAGCAGCGCCACGATCACCACGAGTCCGCCGAAGAGATCGTGGGCCGCGAAGAAGACCGGCGTCCAGGCGGCGTTGAGGGCGAGCTGCGCGAAGAAGGTGATGAGCGCGATCGTCCGGGTGCGCCGCAGCGCTCCGGTGGCCGGAGCGGTGCCGAGGATGCGCCAGCAGGCGAGGGCCATCATCGCGTAGAGGATCGACCACGCGACGGGGAAGAGCCAGTTCGGCGGCGTGAAATCCGGCTTGGCGAGGCCGGCATACCAGGTCGGGATGTTCGGCCGGGTGAAGAGCGGGCCGGTGACCGAGGCCGCGAGCACCGGGAGGATCGCGGTCGCGAGACGGGCGGCGCGGGCAGCGGCCGGGGCGGGTGTGGCGGTCGTCATCGGGTCATCCTGCGGAAGGCCCGCTCTGACTTGCGCTCCGGCACCCGTTCTGCAAGGGCGGAGCGGTGCCGCAGGAGACAGCCATGACCCGAGAGACCCCGCCCGCCTGGTCGAAGCGCAGCCTCGCCGCGCAGGCGATGGGACATATCGATCCGCTGACGAAGGCGGTCGTGCCGCCGATCCACCTCGCCTCGACCTACATCCGGGACCCGGATAACCAGTACAGCTCGGGCTATTGCTACGGGCGGCCGGACAACGCCACGGTGCGTGAGGCCGAGGCGGTGCTGGCGATGCTGGAGGAGGCGCCGGCCGGTGCGCTGCTGTTCGGCTCGGGCATGGCGGCGGCCACCGCGGTGTTCGGGGCGCTCGATCCGGGCGACCACGTGGTGGCGCCGACCGTGATGTACTGGGCCCTGCGCCGCTGGCTCTCCCAGGAAGCGACCCGCTGGGGGATCGCGGTCGATTTCGTGGCCACCGACGACCGCGACGCCCTGCGGGCGGCCGTGATCCCGGGCAAGACCAAGCTCGTCTGGCTGGAGACGCCCTCGAACCCGCTCTGGACGATCACCGACATCGCGGCGGCGGCCGAGATTGCGCATGCGGCCGGCGCGCGGCTCGCGGTCGATTCCACCGCCGCCTCGCCGGTTGTCACCCGTCCGCTGGCCCTCGGGGCCGACGTGGTGATGCACTCGGCCACCAAGGTGCTGAACGGGCATTCCGATGTCATCGCGGGCGTGCTCGCGGGGGCGCGGGCGGACGCGTTCTGGGCCCGGATCCAGTCCGTGCGCTCCAGCCAGGGCGCGATCCTCGGCCCCTTCGAGGCCTACCTGCTGCTGCGCGGCCTGCGGACCCTGCACCTGCGCATCGCCGCCCAGATGGCGGGGGCCGCCGCGCTCGCGGAGCGTTTCGCGGCGCATCCCCTCGTCCACGCCGTGCTCTATCCGGGCTTGCCCGATCATCCGGGGCACGCCGTCGCGGCCCGCCAGATGGAGGGTGGCTTCGGCACGATGCTGTCGATCCGCGTGAAGGGCGGCGAGGCGGCGGCGATCGGCACTGCGGCCCGGGTCGGCCTGTGGAAGCGCGCCACCTCGCTCGGCGGCGTCGAGAGCCTGATCGAGCACCGGGCCTCGGTCGAGGGGCCGGGAACCCCCTGCCCCACCGACCTCCTGCGCCTGTCGACCGGGATCGAGGATCCGGAGGACCTGTTCGCCGATCTCGACGCGGCCCTGCGCGGGGCGGCCTGAACCGCTCCTCCGCATGGTGAACCATCTGTCAACAGCCGCTGCGGGAACCCGTCCCGAACCGGGCTCCCGCGGCCGGTCGAACCGAAACCGTTCCGGCGCGTTCCCCCTGCAAAGCTCCTGTCTACCGGGGATCTGCCATGCCCGCCGCCCTGCCCGCCGCGCTTCTCGGTGCGCATCTTCTTCTCGTCGCAGCTGCGGCCGACGGCCCGCCCCGCCTCGACGTCAGTGCGACCTGCAACTCGCCCGGCCGCGCCTCGGTCTCGACCGAGTCGGGCTCGGACGGGTGCATGCGCTCGGAGCGCGCCGCCGGTGACGACCTGCGCAAGCGGTGGGATGACTTCTCCGCCGCGGCCAAGCGGCAATGCTCGCAGCAATCGCGGGCCGGCGGTTTCCCGAGCTACGTCGAGATGCTGACCTGCCTGGAACTGGCGAGCGGCAACGTACCGGTGCGCGGCCCCAACAACCGCGCCACCACGGGCCAGGGCAGCGCCGGCCCGACGACGACGGGCAGCACCCAGAGCGGGCCGGAGGGGAGCGCCCTCACGGACGAGCCCTCGCCCAGCCAGCGCACGGACCCGCTCAAGGTGCTCGGCAAGCCCGCGCGCTGAGAGTGGAGCCGGCGCCCGCTCACCGTGGGAACGAGGCGGCCGCGAGCGTCTCCGGATGCGGCGACGGGGCGGCCTCGATCCCGGCCCGGGCGGCCGCGAGGTCGCGCAGCTCGGGCGCCGGCGCGGTGTCGTCGATCGTCAGGAACAGCTTGCGGCGGCGCGCCCGGGCACCGAGATCCGCACGGCTGGTGAGGACGCTCATCACAGGGCTGGTCAGCAGCCCGAGGGCGACCGGCGCCATCCACAGCGCGAGCAGGATGTCGCCCGCAAGAGCGAGGGCCACCGTGAGGAGCGTGCCCGCGAGGAGCGCGTCGGCCTGAAGGCGGACCGCCTCCGACCACGGCACCTGCCGGTCGTCGCGGACCTGCGTGTCCCAGCGCACCACGCGGCCGGCAAAGGTCGCCGCCACCGCTCCCGCATTGAAGAGCGTGAGAACCGGCCAGAGCAGAACCCAGAGGAGTTGCTCGAGCGCCGCGCTGGCGAGCAGGTTTCGCGTGCCGCCGAAGGCCCGACGACGCTCGCGGCGGGCCAGCACATGCCCGAGGCTGAGCAGCTTCGGCGCGGCGAGAATCGTCAGGGTGAGCGCCGCCAGCGCGTGCGCCGCCGGTCCGGTGCCGGTGAGCCCGTAGCCGAGCAGGCCGAGATCGCCGCTCGCGATCGCCTGCGCGGTTCCGAAGCCCAGGAAGGCGACCCAGAGCGGCGAGACGAGGTAGGACAGGATCCCGGCGGCGAGGTGCCAGCGGCTGCCGGCGGTGAGGCCGGGCAGGCCGATCACGCCGAGATGTTGCAGGTTGCCCTGGCACCAGCGCCGCTCGCGGCCGAGGAGATCGACGAGGTTCGTGGGCATCTCCTCCCAGGTGCCGCCCTCCTCCGGCAGCAGGTGCAGTTCCCACCCGGCCCGGCGGAAGAGCGCGCCCTCGACCGTGTCGTGGCAGAGGATCTCGCCGCCCATCGGCGGGCGCCCCGGCAGCACCGGCAGCTCCGCGTTCTCGGCGAAGGCCCGCACGCGCAGGATGGCGTTGTGGCCCCAGTAGCTGCCATCCGGCCCCTGCCACGTGTCCAGGGCGCGGATGGAGAGGGGTGCGTAGAGGCGCACGGCGAATTGCTGGATGCGGGCGAACAGCGTGTCGCGCCCGGCGGCGTAGCTCACGGTCTGGATCAGGCCGACCCGCGGGTTGTCCTCCATCAGCCGGATCATCCGGCGCATGGTGGCGCCGCTCATCAGGCTGTCGGCGTCGAGCACGATCATGAAGTCGTAGGCGACGCCCCAGCCCCGGCAGAACTCCCCGATATTGCCGGCCTTGCGGCCGGCATTGTCCGGCCGGCGGCGATAGCGCAGGCCCGGTCGCCCGGGGCCGGCCTGCTCCCGCCACGCGAGGGCGCGGGCGAGTTCCCGCTCCTCCGTCGCCGCGATGGCGGGATCGCGCGTGTCGCTGAGGACGACGATGTCGATGTCGCGGCTGTCACCGGTCCGCGCCAGGGAGCGAGCCATCACGCGGATCGCCGCGAAGACGGCGACCGGGTCCTCGGCATGGATCGCCACCAGCAGAGCCGTCCGGCTGCGCCCGGACGCGGTCGCGGGAACGCGGCCGGCCTCCCGCTCGACGGTGGACATCACGCGCCGCCCGAGCCCCGCGGCCACGGCCCCGTAGATGTATTGCCACGCGATGTAGGCCTGCCACGTCATCACGAGGCAGAACAGGCCGAGCACCAGCCCCTCCAGCACGCCGTCCGGCCGGCCGATCGTCAACGCCGCGAGCCATGCGGTCGCGGCGGCGGTGGCGAGGGTCGGGAGCGCCAGGGCGAGGCGGCGCCGGAGGAGCATCCGAGGGGACGGTGAGGCAGGGAGCATGGGGGCGAGGCTCGGAGGATGTGCGGCGGATCGCGGCGCGCCGGAGGGCCGGGGCCGGACGGGCTTCCGTCGAAGGGGCATCGGCAGGTAATGCGGTTGGCGCTGAATGACGCCAGAACGATGACGCCGCGGCGGCCCTGCGGATGCGGCGATCATGCGCGGGCACGGGCCTGCCGGGGATCGGGCGGAGACCCGAAGGAGATGGGTGACGTGGACACGATCTTTGCGCCGGCCTCGGGCTTCGGCCGTGCGGCGGTGGCGGTGGTGCGGATCAGCGGGCCGCGGGCCGTTGCAGTTCTCGAAGTCCTGACCCGGCGGCCCCCTCCCCCGCCGCGGCGCCTGTCCCTGCGCATCCTGCGCGACCCGGGGAGCGGCGAGGTGCTGGATCAGGCCCTCGTCGCCTGGATGCCGGGACCGGGAACCTTCACGGGCGAGGACAGCGTCGAACTCCAGCTCCATGGCGGCCCGGCCGTGCGGATGGCGGTGCTGCGCACTCTCGGGAGCATCCCCGGCCTCGCCCCCGCCGAGCCCGGTGCCTTCACGCGGCGGGCCTTCCTCAACGGCCGCATGGATCTCACGGAGGTCGAGGGCCTCGCCGACCTGATCGATGCCGAGACAGAGGCGCAGCGGCGCCAAGCCATGCGTCAGCTCGACGGGGGGCTCGGCCGGCTGGTGGAGGGCTGGCGCAAAGCGCTCCTCGACGTGCTGGCGATGACCGAGGCGGCCCTCGACTTCTCCGATGAGGGAGATGTGGACGACGCCGCGCTCTCGCAGGCGGGTCTGGCTGCTGCCCGGGACGTCGGTCGCGCGATCCGCGCCGCCCTCGCCGATGGCCGCCGGGGCGAGCGGCTGCGGGATGGCTTGACCGTGGTGCTGGCCGGCGCGCCGAATGCCGGGAAGTCGACCCTGCTCAACGCCCTGGCGAAGCGCGACGCTGCCATCGTCTCCTCCGTTCCGGGGACCACCCGCGACGCGATCGAGGTGCGCTGCGACCTCGGCGGGTTGCCGGTGGTGCTGGTGGACACGGCGGGCCTGCGCGAGAGCGCGGACAGCATCGAGGTGGAGGGCATCGCCCGCAGCCGCAGGCGGATCGCGCAGGCGGATCTGGTGCTCTGGCTCGTGCCGCCCGAGGGGAGCGACGAACCCGCACCGGCCGGCGCGGTGGTGGTTCGGACCAAGGCGGATCTCGCGCCTTCCGGCCCGGGAGGCGGCCTGTCGATCTCCGCCGTCACCGGCCAGGGCCTCGGCGCATTGCTCGACGCGATCGAGGCAGCGGCCCAGGCGGCGCTCGGGGCGGGCGACGCGGTGGTCACGCGCGAGCGGCAGCGCCGGGCTTTGGAGGCGTGCGCGGATCATCTCGACCGCGCCATCGGTGGGGCTGGCGCTCTGCCCGCTGAGCTGGTGGCCGAGGATCTGCGCCTCGCCGTGCGGGCGCTCGGGGTGGTGGCCGGACGGGTCGGTGTCGAGGAGGTTCTGGATCGTCTGTTCGCGAGCTTCTGCATCGGCAAGTGAACGCGTCCGCAAGTGAATGCCTCGGCACGCGAATGCGTCCGCCAGTGAGCGCCGCCTGTTTCACGTGAAACAGCTGCGTCGGGGGCGGGATTCCGCGTTGACGCCCGGGCCGGCTCGGCTCACATCAGACCCATGCACGATCTCGACCGCACCCGTTTCGACGTCATCGTCGTGGGCGGCGGCCATGCCGGCGCGGAGGCGGCGGCGGCAGCCGCGCGCACCGGTGCCCGCACCGCCCTCGTCACCCATCGCCGGGACACGCTCGGCGCCATGTCCTGCAACCCGGCCATCGGCGGCCTCGGCAAGGGCCACCTCGTGCGCGAGGTGGACGCCCTCGACGGCCTGATGGGCCGGGTGGCCGATCGCGCCGGCATCCAGTTCCGCCTGCTCAACCGCCGCAAGGGGCCGGCGGTGCGCGGTCCGCGCAGTCAGGCCGATCGGAAGCTCTACGCGCGCGCCATGCAGGCCGCCCTTGCCGCAACACCCGGTCTCGCGATCATCGAGGGCGAGGCGCACGACCTCTCCGTCACCGATGACCGAGTGGCGGGGGTCGTTCTGGCGGATGGACGCACCTTCCCCTGTGCCGCAATCGTCCTCACCACGGGGACGTTCCTGCGCGGATTGATCCATATCGGCGAGCGGACCATGCCGGCCGGGCGGGTTGGCGAGGCCCCTGCCCTCGGTCTTGCCGCAACCCTGGAGCGCTACGGCTTCGGTCTCGGTCGCCTCAAGACCGGCACGCCGCCGCGGCTCGACGGCCGCACGATCGATTGGGCCGGGGTCGAGAAGCAGGCAGCGGATGACGATCCGGTGCCGTTCTCGACCCTGACCACCCGGATCACCACGCCGCAGATCGAATGCGGTGTGACGCGCACCACCCGGGCCGTGCACGACATCATCCGGGCGAACCTGCACCGCTCGCCGATGTATTCGGGCGGGATCACCAGCCGCGGGCCGCGCTACTGCCCCTCGATCGAGGACAAGGTGGTGCGCTTCGGCGACCGGGACGGTCACCAGATCTTCCTGGAGCCGGAGGGGCTCGACGATCCGACCATCTATCCGAACGGCATCTCCACCGCCCTCCCCGAGGACGTGCAGCGCGCGATCCTGGCTGCGATCCCGGGCTGCGAGCGCGCCACGATGCTGCGGTCGGGCTACGCGATCGAGTACGACTACGTCGACCCGCGCGAACTCGATCCCACTCTTCAGAGCCGCCGCCTCGCCGGCCTGTTCCTGGCCGGGCAGATCAACGGGACGACCGGCTACGAGGAGGCTGCGGGTCAAGGCATCGTCGCGGGGGTGAATGCGGCCCGTCTCGCAGGCGCGGCCGATCTCGCCGTGTTCGACCGGGCCGAATCCTACATTGGCGTGATGATCGACGATCTCGTCACCCACGGGGTGAGCGAGCCCTATCGCATGTTCACCTCGCGCTCCGAATATCGTCTGAGCCTGCGGGTCGACAATGCCGATGAGCGGCTGACCCCGCGCGGCCTCGCCCTCGGCTGCATCTCGGCCGAGCGGGCGCGCCACTTCGCCGAGAGCCGCGCCGCCCTGGGATCGGTCCGGGCGCGTCTCGATGCACTCAGCCTCACGCCCACCGAGGCGGCACAGTACGGCCTCAGCCTCAATCGGGATGGTATCCGCCGCTCGGCTTACCAGCTCCTGTCCTACCCGGAGATCGCCTGGGAGCGTCTCGCGGCGATCTGGCCGGAACTCGGCGCGGTGCCCGCTCCCCTCGCCGACCGGCTGCGCACGGATGCGACCTATGCCGTCTATCTCGACCGGCAGCAGGCGGACATCACCGCCTTCCGGCGGGACGAGGCCGTTCGCCTGCCCGCCTCCCTCGATTACGGCCGCATCGCCGGGCTGTCGAACGAGCTTCGGGTGAAGCTGGAAGGCGTCCGTCCGCTCACGCTCGGCCAAGCCGCGCGCATCGAAGGCGTGACGCCCGCGGCGCTCACGCTGCTCGCGGCCCATGCGCGCCGCCTGCCCGCATCCCCCGTGATCGAGGCATGAGGGCCATGTCCGATCGCGACCGGGTCCTCGCCGCGGCGGGTGTTTCACGTGAAACAGCCGCCGCCCTCGACCTCTACGTCGCCCAGCTCGCCCGCTGGCAGACGATCAAGAACCTCGTCGGACCATCCACCCTCCCGGAGGTGTGGACACGGCACGTGGCGGATTCCCTGCAACTCCTCGACGCGGCTCCGGGCGCGACGCGCTGGCTCGATCTCGGTAGCGGCGCCGGAATTCCCGGCCTGATCCTCGCCATCGCCGGACGCGAGTCGCGGCCTGGCCTGCGCGTCGATCTCGTCGAGAGCAACAGCCGCAAGGGCGCCTTCCTGCAGGAGACCGCACGGCTGACCGGAGCTCCGGCCCGCATTCACGTGGCGCGGATCGAGAGCGTGGTCGGCCGCTTCGCCGCTACGGAGATCGTCTGCGCCCGGGCTCTCGCCCCGCTCACGCAGCTCATCGCCTGGACGGCGCCGCTGTTGAAAAACGGCACCATCGGGCTGTTTCCGAAGGGCCGCGAGGCCCAATCCGAATTGACCGCCGCTCGCGAAACATGGACATTCGAGGCGGACGTGATCCCGAGTCGGACCGATTCCTCGGCGGGAATCATCCGCATTTCCAGCTTGAGCGACCAGCTTCCATGATCGTGGACTCTCCCGAGGCACCGGCGAGTGGCGTTTCGCGCCCCCTCCGCATCATCGCGCTCGCCAATCAGAAGGGCGGCGTCGGCAAGACCACGACCGCCATCAACCTGGGAACCGCGCTCGCCGCCATCGGTGAGCAGGTGCTGATCATCGATCTCGATCCCCAGGGCAACGCCTCGACGGGGCTCGGCATCGACCGGCGGCAGCGCCGCCTCTCCACCTACGACGTGCTCGCGGGCGACGCACCCTTGCGGGAGGCCATCCAGGTGACGGCGGTCCCGCGTCTCGCCATCGCCCCCTCGACCATGGACCTGCTCGGCCTGGAGATGGAGATGGCGACCGCCGCCGACCGTGCCCAGCGGCTGCGGCGCGTGCTCGAACCGGTGACGAACAGCGACCTACCGGAGGATGAGCGCTTCACCTACGTGCTGATCGATTGCCCGCCCTCGCTCAACCTGCTCACCATCAACGCGCTCACCGCGGCCGACGCGGTGCTGGTGCCCCTGCAATGCGAATTCTTCGCCCTGGAGGGCTTGAGCCAGCTCCTGCGCACCGTCGAGCAGGTGAAGGGGGCGCTCAACCCGCGCCTCGCCATCCAGGGCATCGTTCTCACCATGTTCGACCCGCGCAACAACCTGTCATCGCAGGTGGTCGCCGATGTGCGCGAGTTCATGGGCGACAAGGTCTACGAGACGATGATCCCGCGCAATGTGCGCGTGTCCGAGGCGCCGTCCCACGGCAAGCCGGTGCTGCTCTACGACCTGAAATGCGCCGGGTCGCAGGCCTATCTGCGGCTCGCCTCCGAGATCATCCAGCGCGAAGGGCGCCTCCCCGCCGCCGCCTGACCGGCCCGGGGCACAGACGAGGATAATTCCAGATGGCGGACGAGGTAGTCCGGCCGCGGCTCGGGCGTGGGCTCGCGGCATTGATCGGCGACGTTGGTGACGATGCGCCGCCGCCGGCGCCGGATCGCCGGGGCCAGCGCAAGGCACCGATCGAGTTCCTGCGGCCGAACCCGCGCAACCCGCGCCGTCACTTCGCCGAGGCGGAGCTGGAGGAACTGGCGGCCTCGATTCGCACCCGCGGGGTGATCCAGCCCATCGTCGTGCGCGCGGTCGCCCAGGTGCCGGACACCTTCGAGATCGTGGCCGGCGAGCGGCGCTGGCGCGCCGCGCAGCGGGCCGGCCTGCACGAGGTGCCGGTGGTGGTGGTCGAGATCGACGACCGCACCTCGCTCGAATACGCGATCCTGGAGAACGTCCAGCGCGCCGACCTCAACCCGATCGAGGAGGCGGCCGGCTACGAGCGGCTGATGAGCGAGTTCCGCTACAGCCAGACCGAGCTCGCGGAGATCATCGGCAAGAGCCGCAGCCATCTCGCCAACACGCTCCGCCTGCTCAACCTGCCGCCCGTCGTGCAGGAGCAGGTCATCGCCGGCACGCTCACCGCCGGCCACGCCCGCGCGCTGCTCTCGGTGAAGGATCCGGAGGCGGTGGCGCGCCGCGTGATGGCCGAAGGGCTCACCGTCCGCGAGGTCGAGGCCCTGGCGGCGGCCGAGCAGCCGGCGGAGGCCGGGCCGCGGCCGGGTCGCCCGCGCAAGGCCGTGCCGGAGAAGGATGCCGATACGCGGGCGCTGGAGCGGCGCCTGGAGGACATCCTCGGCGTCACGGTGTCGATCGAGCATCGCGGCAATGGCGGCGAGGTGCGCCTGCGTTACGGCACCCTGGATCAGCTCGACGGCCTCTGCCGCCGGCTGGAGATGCAGGGGTGAGGCAAGCCGCATTCGCCGCGGGATCGGCGTTCAGGGCGCTCCGAGGGCCGGCTTCGCCGGCCACCTCCGGATGAGGACATGGCGGCTTACCGAGATCGGGGCGCGTCGCGCGGACCAGCAGGGCGCTTGAGAGGGGAGGGCGCTCGGGCTGCTCAGCCCCGGCGCCCGGCCTCCAGAGCGAGACGCAGGAAGACATCGCCCGCGACCGCGTGCGCGAAATCGCCGTCCGCCCGGCGGCAGGCCAGCACCGCCTCCTGAAGCCGGGTCACCGCCCGGCGCAGGCCGTCCGGCGACCAGCGCGCGAGCTGGGTCTCGACGATTCTTTGCCGGCGAAAATGCAGGCCGCGCCAGTTCGCCACCATCTGGCCCGGGCTCTGGCCGGCGCCATCGAGCCGGACGGTCAGCAGGGTCAAGGCGTGGCGCAGGGCGGCCCCGAGCATCACCGAGGCATCCATGCCCTCGACCTGGAAGCGGCGGTAGGTCCGCTCCGTGTCTGCGGGCTGCCCGGCGAAGGCCGCGTCGATCAGGGCGTTGAGCACCGAGCCCGAAACGTCGCTCGCGATCGCCTCGACATCCTCCAGGGTGATCTCGCCGCGGCCACGCGCGTAGAGGGCGAGCTTCTCGATCTCGCCGAGACTTGCCCGGCGGTCGCCGCCAAGGCTCGCCGCGAAGATCTCGCGGGCGTCCCGGGCGATCCGCAATCCCTCGGCCTGAAGCCGGCTATCGATCAGCTCGGCGAGGGCTCGGGCGTCGTCCGGATAGCAGGGGAGGGCGAGTGCCCGCTGCGAGCGCTCGCAAAGCGATCGCAGAGGGGAGGACTTCGCGAGGTCGCCGGCCTCGACCACGATGCGGGTCGCGGCGACATCCGCCTTGAGCACGGCATCCACCGCCGGGGCGTAATTGCGGCTTCCGGGCCGTACCCAGATCGCGCGCTGGCCGCCGAACAGGCCCACCGTGCCGGCCTCGTCCACGAGACGGCCCGGATCGCCCGCGAGCGTGTCCCCGTCGAGCTTCACCAGGGCGAACGGGTCGGACGGGTCCGGCACGGCGCTCTCGGCGAGCCGGCGGGCGCGCTCCGCGACGAGGCCCGTATCGGGACCGTAGACCAGGATCACCGCGATGCGCGGATCGGGGCCGCGCCGCAGCAGCCCCTCGATGTCGCCGGGGCGGACCGCCGTCACGGCTGGGTGGCGAGCATCGCCGCCACCCGCGCCTTGATCTGGTCGGCGAGGAGCTTGGCGAGGCGGATCTCCGCTTCGCGGGCAGCCCGCAGACTGGCGAAGCGCTGGACCGAACGGTCGTAGGTCACGAGCCCGGTGGCCGTGCCATCGGTGACCGAGCGGCTGCCGTCGAGGGGCACGACCTTGTAGGTGGCGGTGCCGTAGAGCGTGGCGGATTCGGCCCGGGCGGTGACCGAGCTGACGATCGGCGTCTGCACCGTCTCGCTCACGGCGAGTTCGAGCCGGTAACGCTTCTCGGAAGGCTGGCCGGAGCCGTCGAGATCGAAGACCAGCTCGCTGCGCAGGTAGTGGCCGAGCCGCTCCTGCCCCTGAGGCGTGGTGGCCTGATCGACCTGAATCGAGGCCAGAACCGCACTCAGGGGCGCGCCCGACGGGGTCGGCCCGTAGAGCGGCCGGAAGCAGGCCGAGAGGCCCAGCATCAAGCCTGCCGCGAGCGCCAGCCGTTTCACCGTCCCGACCCTGCTGCGTGCCATCCCGGTCCCGTCCTACGCGTGGCGCGGGTCGCCGCCCGGGTGGACGGCGGCCCGCACGAAGCCAAGCCTGCGCCAGCAGGCCTCACCAAAGCCAAGCCTGCGCCAGCAGGCCTCACGAAGCCACAGGCCTGCGCCAGCAGGCCATAAGCATGGATGCTTAAAGAAGCTCTGCGGCAGGAGCGTGATCGCGGGGCGCGATGTCCCCGCTTTCCCCTCTATGCGACCACGTTGACGATGCGCTTGGGCACCACGATCACCTTGCGGGGCGCCTTGCCCTCGAGGGCCCGCTGCACCGCTTCGAGGGCGAGCACGGCGGTCTCGACGAAGGCGGCATCCGCCTCCCGGGGCACGGTGACGTCGGCGCGCTTCCTGCCGTTCACCTGTACCGGCAGGGTCACGCTGTCCTCGACGAGGAGGTCGCGCTCGACCTCGGGCCAAGCCGCCTCGGCGACGAGGCCCGTCCGCCCGAGCACGGCCCAGGCCGCCTCGGCGAGATGCGGCATCATCGGGGCGAGGAGCTGCACGAGGATCGTGCCGGCTTCCAGGAGGGCGGGGCGGCCGAGCGCCGCCTTGCCCGTCAGCGCGTCCTGGAGGGTGTTGGCGAGCTCGTAGATATGCGCCACGCAGCGGTTGAAGCGCAGGCGCTCGATATCCTCGCCCACTGCCGCCAGCGCCTTGTGGGCGGCCTTGCGCAGGGCGAGATCCGCGGCGGCATCGCCCGGGGTCTCCGGCCGCTCGGCGATCTCGTTGACGAGGCGCCAGACGCGCTGGACGAAGCGGGAGGCGCCCTGCACCCCGTCCTCGGTCCAGATCACGTCGCGCTCCGGCGGCGAGTCGGAGAGCATGAACCAGCGGGCGGTGTCGGCGCCGTAGGAGGCGATGATGTCGTCGGGGTCGACCACGTTGCGCTTCGACTTCGACATCTTCTCGATCGAGCCGATGCTGACCGGATCGCCGGTTTTCACGTGAAAACCGCGCCGCTCACCATCCTCGACGCTGATGCGCACCTCGGAGGGCTGCACCCAGCCGCCGGCCGCGTCCTTGTAGGTCTCGTGGACCACCATGCCCTGGGTGAACAGGCCCGCGAAGGGCTCGTCGGCGCCGCCCCAGCCGACCTTGCGCATCGCCCGCGCGAAGAAGCGTGAGTAGAGCAGGTGCAGGATCGCGTGCTCGATGCCGCCGATATACTGGTCGACGGGCAGCCAGCGGTCGGCCGCCGCCGGGTCGGTCGGCGCGTCCTCCAGCCAGGGAGCGGTGAAGCGGGCGAAGTACCACGAGGAATCCACGAAGGTGTCCATCGTGTCCGTCTCGCGCTTCGCCGGCTTGCCGCAGGTGGGGCAGGGGACGTTGCGCCACGCGGCGTCCCGCTCCAGCGGGTTGCCCGGCTGGTCGAAGGAGACCTCCTCCGGCAGCTTCACCGGCAGGTCCGCCACCGGCACCGGCACCACGCCGCAGGATTCGCAATGGATCACCGGAATCGGGCAGCCCCAGTAGCGCTGGCGCGAGATGCCCCAGTCGCGCAGGCGGAACTGCACCCGGCGCTGCGCCACCGGCGCGTCGCCGAGCCGCTCGGCTTCGAGTCGCTCGGCCACCGCCGCGAAGGCCTCGCCCGCCGTCATCCCGTCGAGGAAGCGCGAGTTGATCATCCGGCCGTCGCCGTCATAGGCGGTGTCGGTGATCACGAAGCTCGCCGGGTCGACGTCCGGCGGGCAGACCACCGGGGTGTTGCCGAGGCCGTACTTGTTGGCGAAGTCGAGGTCGCGCTGGTCATGGGCCGGACAGCCGAACACGGCGCCGGTGCCGTAGTCCATCAGCACGAAATTGGCCACGTAGACCGGCAGCAGCCAGGACGGATCGAGCGGGTGACGCACCCGCAGGCCGGTGTCGAAGCCGAGCTTCTCCGCGGTGTCGATCGCCTCCTGGGCCGTGCCCATGCGGTGGCACTCGGCGATGAAGTCCTGCAGGGCCGGGGATTGCGCCGCGAGCGCGCCCGCGAGCGGATGGTCGGCGGCGATGGCCAGGAACTTGGCGCCGAACAGGGTGTCGGGCCGCGTGGTGTAGACCTTCACGTCGGGGGCCGCGCCGGCGGGCGGGGTGTCGAGGGCGAAGCGGACCTCCAGCCCCTCGGAGCGGCCGATCCAGTTCTTCTGCATCAGCCGGACCTTCTCCGGCCAGCGCTCCAGGGTGTCGAGCCGGTCACTCAGGTCCTGGGCGTAATCGGTGATCCGGAAGAACCACTGGGTCAGCTCGCGCTGCTCCACCAGCGCGCCCGAGCGCCAGCCGCGCCCGTCGATCACCTGCTCGTTGGCGAGCACGGTGTGGTCCACCGGGTCCCAGTTCACCTTGGCGGTGCGCCGCGTCACCAGCCCGGCCTTCAGGAAGTCCAGGAACATCCGCTGCTGGTGCTTGTAGTAGGTCGGATCGCAGGTCGCGACCTCGCGGCTCCAGTCCAGCGACAGGCCCATCGCCTGGAGCTGCGCCCGCATCGTCGCAATGTTGGCGTAGGTCCATTCGCGCGGGTTGATCTTGCGCTCCATGGCGGCGTTCTCGGCCGGCAGGCCGAAGGCGTCCCAGCCCATCGGATGCAGCACGTTGAAGCCCTTGGCCCGCTTGTAGCGCGCCACCACGTCGCCCATGGCGTAGTTGCGCACGTGGCCCATGTGGATGCGTCCCGACGGGTAGGGGAACATCTCCAGCACGTAGTAGGTCGGCCGCGGGTCGTCGTTGCGGGTGCGGAAGAGGTCGCGCTCGGCCCAGACCGCCTGCCAGTGCGGCTCGGATTCCTTCGCGTTGTAACGTTCGGCCATGGGGAGCGTCTTCATCGAACCGGCGGGCGCCGGCTGCGGGAGCCGGCACCGGAAAAGCGAAACGGGAAAGCGCCGCGGCGGCAAACGGTTGAGCTTGCCCGGCCCGGCGCCGCCGGACTAGGACACGGTTTGGTCCCCGGGGTCAACGGTTGAGCCGGCCGGGGCGGCACCAGGGAGAGCCGGAATGATCGAGCCCGCGACGGTCGCGGCGAATCTGGCGGCGGTGCGGGCCGAGATCGCCCGCGCGGCCCTCGACCACGAGCGCGATCCGGCCTCCGTCGCCCTGATCGCGGTCTCGAAGACGGTGCCCGCCGAGGGCATCCTGCCCGCCCTGGAGGCTGGCCAGCGGCTCTTCGGCGAGAACTACGTTCAGGAGGCCAAGGGCAAGTGGCCCGCCCTGCGCGAGCGCTTCCCCGATGTCGAGCTTCACATGATCGGCCCGCTGCAATCGAACAAGGCGCGGGAAGCGGTGGAGCTGTTCGACGTGATCCACTCCCTCGACCGGCCCTCCCTGGCGGCGGCCCTGGCCAAGGAGATGCAGCGCACGGGCCGGCAGCCGCGCCTGCTCGTGCAGGTCAATACCGGTGACGAGCCGCAGAAGGGCGGCGTGTCGCCGGGCGAGATCGATGCCTTCCTGACGGCCTGCCGGGACGCGCACGGCCTCGCCATCGCGGGCCTGATGTGCATTCCGCCGGCGGAGGACCCGCCTTCGGCGCATTTCGCGCTGCTGGCCCGCATCGCGGCCCGTCACGGCCTCGGCCTGCTCTCGATGGGAATGAGTGCGGATTACCCGGCGGCGATCCAGATGGGCGCGACCCATGTCCGCGTCGGCACGGCGATCTTCGGGGCGCGGGCGGCCAAGGGGTGAGGGGCACGCGGTGCCGTCCATTGCCGGTTTCGGCGGCGACAGCGGCCCTCATGCTGAGGTGGCCGGCCGGCCCTCGAAGCACATCCGTGACCGCCCCGTCCGGGCACAGTGGAGCGCTGGTCCGGGGTGCTTACCGGCTCCGCCCGCCGGAGGGCGCCAGGCGCCACCTCGGCATGAGGACGGGTGTGGTTTCCGAATCCCGTCCGATGCCGCGTGATCAGCGCCTCGCGGGGCGCAGGACCGCTCGCCCGAATCCGGGTCTGGCTCCGGACGACCGCCGCTCAGTTCGTGTGCAGGAGCCGGATCTCCTCGCGGGCCTGCTCCAGGAAGCGCAGGCGATCATCGTCCGACAACGGCACGATCGCGTCGACATCCCCGCGATACCGCACCCCCCGGTCCCAGAGGGTCCCCTTCGGGCCTTCCGCGGCATGGATCTGCCGCGCGCGCACGATTTCGGTCGCAGTATAGGCGTCGAGCAGCATGCGCGTCTCCCTGTCTCGATGGTTGTGAGATCGGCGGCACCCTACAGGACGTTTACGAATATGGCGAGCGTGGCAGCGTTACCAATATTTCCGAACGACGGTTGATGTTCTTGCTGCGCCGCAACAAGGGGCGCGGATACGACGCCCGGACCGGCATCCATTGTGCGGATGCGAAAAGAAATATCAGATCAACAAGCGCGTCTTCGGTCCGAGCCGGATCAGGAGACGGCGCAGATCCGGCCGACGCAGGGCGACGCAGCCCTCGGTGGGCGCGAAGCCCGGCCGGGCGACGTGCAGGAAGATGGCGCTGCCGCGCCCGCGCCGGATCGGGCCGCGGTTGTAGTCGAGGTCGATCACGAGGTCGTAGACGGCGTCCTCGCGCCACATCCGCTCGGCGCTCACGCCGGGGGCGGGGAGGGGGATCGGCCGGTTGTAGCGGCGGTCGCGCGGGTCGTCGCACCAGCCGTCCCGCGGGCGGATCGGGCGGAGCGCGAGGCCGGTGCGGGGCCGGGCGCCGAGGTGATCGGGCCGGTAGAAGCCGGCGCGCAGGCGGAACCGGCCCCGCGGCGAGGCGCCGTCGCCCTCGCGCTTGACCCAGGTGCGCCCGGTCTTGCCGAGGGCGCAGGGGACCTGCACCGGGCCGGCGATCAGGGTGCCGCGGGACGGATCGAGCACGGTCGCGCGGACGCGCAGGAGCGGGAGAGTGGTACGCTTCATGACGGCCGAGGTTTAGGACGGGTGCGGGCGCGTTTCCAGGCGCAGCGGGAGGGCCGGATGACGGGACAGGGCAGTGACACGGCGCCGGACTGGCTCGGCTGGCTGCCGCGGCGGCTCCTCGCCCTCGACGTCGAGACCACGGGGCTCGATGCCGGTGACCGGATCGTCAGCTTCGGCGCCGTCCTCCTCGACACCGCCTCGTTGCTGGACTCCCGGCCGCTGCTGACCTGCCACCACCTCATCTTCGATCCGCAGCGGGCGAGCCATCCCAGGGCCGAGGCGGTCCATGGCTTCGACGACTGGCTCCTGCGTCATCAGGAGCCCGCCGCCCGCCACCTCGACGCACTCGCGTCCCTCATCGGCGCGGCCGATCTCGTCGTGGCGCACAACGCCGATTTCGACCTCGGCTTCCTCCGGCGCGAATTCGCCGCCGCGGGCCGGCCGGCCGTCGCGATGCGCAGCTACTGCACCATGGAGGCCTACCGGCGCCGGGGCGAGACGGGCTCGGCCTCCCTCGATGCGGTCTGCCGCCGCGTCCGCCTGCGGCGGGAAGGCGAGCACCACGGTGCGCTGGAGGATGCCTGGCTCGCCCTGCGGGTCTATCTCTGGCTGCAAGGCTGCCCGGTGAGGGTCGCGCGGCCGGATCTCGGCCCGCCGACGAACCTGCGCCCGCCGCCGCCCCGTCCCGACGGAAAGCTGCCTCCGCGCCCGTCCGGCTGAGCAGGGTCCGGGCCGGTGCCGCACGGGTCCCGGCCCGAGGGCCGGCCGCGTGGGATGGGATCCGAAATCTGCGACGGGCCGGCGGGCCGCCACGACGGTGGGACACGGCGCCGGTCGCGGGCCGCACCGGCCGTGGACATGACCGCGGCAGCCCTTGCCGCGACATCGCGCTCCGCTACTCTCGCGCCCGCATGCTGTTAAGCAGCGGTCCCGCGCCGCACGCCCAGGCCGGCCGGGTCTGTCGCTCGGCCGGAGATGGACTTCCGCAGAGCCGGCGCCTGGTGCCGGATCGCGTTCTCGAGAGTGCCGTTCCGATGTCGAACGCCCATCGTCTGCTCGTCGTCGACGACGACCCCTCGCTTCGCGAGACCCTCACCGAGCAGCTCGAACTCGATGCCGAGTTCGAGGTGGAGACCGAGGAGACCGCGCAGGGCGCCGTCGCGCGCGTCGCGGCGGAGCGGGTCGACCTCGTCGTGATGGATGTCGGGCTGCCCGACATGGACGGGCGCGACGCCGTCAAGCAGATGCGCCAGAACGGCTTCCGCAGCCCCATCATCATGCTGACCGCGCAGACCTCGGAGGTCGACACCGTGATGGGGCTCGACGCGGGCGCCAACGACTACGTGACGAAGCCGTTCAAGTTCGCGGTGCTGCTCGCGCGCATCCGTGCCCAGCTGCGCCAGTATGAGGCGAGCGAGGACGCGATCTTCCAGATCGGCCCCTACACCTTCCGGCCCGGCGCCAAGCTGCTCGTGGGCGAGCGCGGCTCGAAGCTGAAGCTCACCGAGAAGGAGACCGCGATCCTGCGCTTCCTCTACCGGGCGGGGCGGCAGGTGGTCGGGCGCGACACGCTGCTGGCCGAGGTCTGGGGCTACAACGCCCAGGTGACGACGCACACCCTGGAAACGCACATCTACCGGCTGCGCCAGAAGATCGAGCCCAACCCGGCCGCCGCCTCGATCCTCGTGACGGAGGGCGGCGGCTACAAGCTGCTGCCCTGATCCCGCCGCGGCCCCGGAAGCGCGGGGCCCCGCGTCACGCGGGCACCTCGCCCGGTAGTGCGGCCAAGCCGGATCGGCTAAGCAGTTCGGGCGACCGCCCCCGGGCGGTGGGGGAGGCCGGAGCCGTTGGCGCTCGACGACGACATCGCGATCCTGGCTTCGAGTCCGCTCTTCGGCCTGATGAACCGGGATGCGCTGCGGCTGATCTCCTTCGCGGCCGAGCGCCGCTCCCTCGCGCCCGACGCCGCGCTGTTCGCGCGCGGCGACGCGGCGGACGGGGGCTACGTGGTGCTGCGCGGCACGATCCGTCTCGATCCCCGAGCGGCGGGAGCGCCGCCCATCGAGGCCGGTCCCGCGACCCTCATCGGCCAGATCGCCCTGTTCCTGCCCCAGGAGCGGCCGACCACGGCCCGCGCCGCGGGAAGCGCCGAGGTCATGGTGATCCCGCGGGCGCTGATGCGGCGGGTGCTGGAGGTGTTTCCCGACGCCGCCGCGGCGATCCACGACGCGCTCGCGGACGACCTCTCGGCGCTCGCCGGGGAATTGTCCCGCTCGCGGGCGGCGGATCCCGGCTAGGGCGGTCTTTGCGAACGGCTCTTCGTCGACTGGGAGCCGCCCCCGCGGGCGGCCATCATGGCGGGATGACAGCGGCGGCGGGGCTTTGGTAAGCAGGCGCCCGATTGCACTTCAGGATTCCGTCATGTCGCATGCCGATCTCGCCCGGACCATCGAAGCCGCCTGGGAGGACCGCGCGAGCGTCGGCCCGGCCACGCAGGGCGCGGTGCGCGAGGCCGTCGAGGCGGCGCTGGCCCTGCTCGATTCCGGCGCGGCGCGCGTCGCCGAGAAGTCCGGCAACGCCGATTGGCAGGTGAACCAGTGGCTCAAGAAGGCGGTGCTGCTGTCCTTCCGCCTCAACGACATGTCGGTGATCCCGGGCGGCCCCGGCGGCGCGGCGTGGTGGGACAAGGTGCCCTCGAAGTTCGAGGGCTGGGACGCCGAGCGCTTCCGCGCGGCGGGCTTCCGGGCGGTGCCGGGCGCCGTGGTGCGCCGCGGCTCCTTCATCGCGCCGGGCGCGGTGCTGATGCCCTCCTTCGTGAATCTCGGCGCCTATGTGGGCGAGGGCACCATGGTCGACACCTGGGCGACCATCGGCTCCTGCGCGCAGGTGGGCAAGAACTGCCACATCTCCGGCGGTGCCGGCATCGCGGGCGTGCTGGAGCCGCTCCAGGCGAACCCGGTCATCATCGAGGACAACTGCTTCATCGGCGCCCGCGCTGAGGTGGCCGAGGGCGTGATCATCGGCGAGGGCAGCGTGCTGTCGATGGGGGTCTATATCGGCGCCTCGACCAAGATCATCGACCGCGCCACCGGCGAGGTGAGCTATGGCCGCGTGCCGCCCTACTCGGTGGTGGTGTCGGGCACGCAGCCCGGCAAGGCGCTGCCGGACGGCACCCCCGGCCCCTCGCTCTACTGCGCGGTGATCGTGAAGCGCGTCGATGCTGGCACGCGGGCGAAGACCGGCATCAACGAATTGCTGCGCGACTGATCGATCGTACCAGCGGTCATTGCCAATGACCGCTGGTTCCGTTCTCGGATTTTCGCCAGGTCTCTGGCCAAGTCTCTTCTCTGACCAAGTCTCCGGCTTGGTGTCGAAAGTCCGCGATGTCCTAACGGACCGACGCGGCAGCATCTTGGGCCGTTGGGATCAGACCGCGACGTTGTCGATGAGGCGCGTGCGGCCGAGATAGGCCGCCGCGAGCACCCGGGCGGGCCCGGCCACGCGGTCGAGCGGGGCGAGCGAATCCGCGTCGTTGACCGAGAGATACTGCACGGGCCCGAACCCGGCCGCTTCCAGGGCGGCGCGCCCCTCCGCCAGCGCGGGTGCCGTCTCGGCACCGGCCCGCACCGCATCGGCCACCCGGCGCAGCACCGCGGCGAGGTGCGGGGCCGCCGCGCGCTCCTCGGCCGAGAGGTACTGGTTGCGCGAGGAGAGGGCGAGCCCGTCCGTCTCCCGCACGGTCGGCACGCCCTCGATCGTCACCGGGATGTCGAGGTCGCGCACGAAGCGGCGGATCACCTGGAGCTGCTGGTAATCCTTCTCGCCGAACAGCGCCCGGTCCGGCAGCGCCTGGAGCAGGAGCTTCGTCACCACGGTGGCGACCCCGGCGAAATGGCCGGGCCGCAGGGGCCCGCAGAGCTGCTCCGTGAGGCCCGCGACGCTCACCGTCGTGGAAAAACCCGGCGGGTACATGGTGGCCACGTCCGGCAGGTAGGCCGCATCCGCCCCGGCCGTGGCGAGAAGGGCGACGTCGCGCTCCGGATCGCGGGGATAGCGCGAGAAATCCTCGCTCGGGCCGAACTGCGTCGGATTCACGAAGATGCTGACGATCACCCGCCGGCAGGTCTCGCGGGCCTGCCGCACCAGGGTGAGATGGCCCTCGTGCAGGGCCCCCATGGTGGGAACGAGCGCCACATCCTCGCCCGCCGTCCGCCACGCGCGGACCTGGGCGCGGAGGGACGGAACGTCTCCGAGCCGCGCGACCGAAGCGGCAGGGGAGGGGGACAGGGCGGACATCGCGCAGGCTCCGGGCTCGAACGGCGGGACCCTAGGGCATGCGGCCGGGGAGCGAAACCCGTCCCTCGGCCGGGGCGCCGAGACGTGCCTCACGGGCAGACGCGCAGGCGCCGTCCGTACGGGTCGTCCACCCCGGGCGGTGGCGTGAGGCCGTAATAGCTCGGCTTGCCGAGCCCGAGGGACGAGCCGACATAGCTCGGATCGGCCGGTCCGTTGGTCGGCACGATGCCCGCGCCGGGCGGGCAGGCCGCGACCGGAACCGGCACCGGCGCGCGCCGCACCACCTCCTCGTCGCCGCGCGGAAAGTACCGCAACGCCGGATAGTAAGCCGGCTGATCAAGGTCGGCCGCGTGGGCGGCCGCGGCCATCCCGCCGAGACAGGCGAGCGTGATGCCAAGGCGTCTCCGCACGGCTCCGGCGATCGATCCCACGGTGGTTCCCTCAGCGGCGCGCCGGGCCACGGTGCCGCCGCGTGGTTAACGGTCCGTCACCGCGGGCCTCAGCTCACCACCGCGGCGGTGCGGGCGCCGAGAACCGCCACCAGATCCGCCGGCGCGAGCTGCACCTGGAGACCCCGCTGGCCGCCATTCACGAAGACGGTCTCGTGATGCAGGGCCGCCGCCTCCACCAGGGTCGGCACCGGGCGCTTCTGGCCGAGGGGCGAGATGCCGCCGACATGGTAGCCGGTCAGGCGCTCGGCCTCGGCCGGCCGCAGCATCGCCGCCGCCTTGCCGCCGAAGGCGGCGGCGAGCCGCTTCAGCGAGACCTCGCGGTCCGAGGGCACCAGCGCGCAGACCGGCTTGCCGTCGACCTGCGCCATCAGGGTCTTCAGCACGCGCTCCGGCGCGAGGCCGAGCGCCTCCGCCGCCTGGAGCCCGATGCGGGGCGCGTCCGGATCGTAATCGTAGGCGTGGACGCTGTGCGCCACGCCCGCCTTGCTGAGCGCCAGGGTGGCGCGGGTGGTCTTCGACATCGGGACGGTCAGGCCACGAAGGTGCGGGCGATCAGCCGCCCGACCTCCGCGTGCAGGCCGTTGCGGGCCTCCGGCGGGGCGGGCGACTGCGTGAGATACACGCTGGCGATGAGGGGCGCACCGGCCGGGCGGCGCACCAGGGCGATCACGTTGGCGGTGCCGTTCTCGCCGGTGCCGGTCTTGTCGCCGACGCTCCATCCGGCCGGCAGGCCGGCGCGCAGGCGCTTGGCGCCGGTGGGGCTCTCGGTCATCCAGCCGAGGAGGCGGGCGCGGCTGTCGGCGCCGAGGGCCGGGCCGAGCAGGATGCGCTCCAGAAGGCCCGTCATCGCGGCGGGGCTCGTCGTGTCGCGCGGGTCGCCGGGGATCGCGGTATTGAGGGTCGGCTCGGTGCGGTCGAGCCGGGTGACCGAATCGCCCTGGGCGCGGGCGAAGGCGGTGACGCCCTCCGGCCCGCCGAGCGCCCGCAGCATCAGGTTGCCGGCGGTGTTGTCGCTCAGCACCACCGCGGCCGCGCAGGCCTCGCCGAGGCTGAGGCCGCCCTCCGCCACGCGGGGGCCGGTGACCGGCGAATAGGTGTCGAGATCCTCCCGGCCATAGGTCATGCGGCGCTCGAGGCTCTCCTCGCCGCGATCGACCCGGGCCAGGATGGCGGCGGCCGCCACTGCCTTGAACGTGCTGCACAGGGCGAAGCGCTCGTCCGCCCGGTAGGAGAGGACGCGCCCGCTGCCCGTGTCGCGCACGGTGACGCCGAGGCGCCCGCCATCCTGCCGCTCCAGGGCCGCGAGATGCGCCACCGCCTCCTCGGGACCTTCCGCCGCGCGGGCGGCACAGGAGAGGACGAGGCTGCCGATCAGGGCGGCGCGGCGGGTGAAGGTCGGCATGGCGGCGCTCCGGTTCTCGGCAGGCTCGGTCGCTCTCGCGACAGCGGCCGGGTGTCGTCTGTCGGACCGGGTGCTCGCACCGAACCTTGACCATTCCGGGCAGGCGGCGTGGCCGAATGGCGGCGTTTCAGCGGAGTCCGTCGAGGGCCGCGAGCGGGTCGGCCGCTCGCCGAGGCGGGGCCGGCGGGAGGCTCGACGCGAGGATCCGGACCAGGGCCCGCAGGTCCGGCGCCGGTGTTCCGGCCGGGCCGAACAGCGCCCGGTCGAGGGTGGCGAGAGCGGCCGCCGCCGCCGGGTCGCGCCGCCAATGATCCGTCAGTTCCGGATCGGCGCGGGCCAGGAGCACCCGCAGGGTGGGCGCGTCGCCGCCCCGCGCCGCCCGCCGCAGCGCCCGCAGGAGGTTTCTCCGGGGATCGGACGCATGTCTTAAGCCGGCAAATAAGATCAGGGCGAGCCCGAAGGCCAGGAGACCGGCGACGGCCGCGAGCCAGGGGGAGCGGGGTGCGGGCCGGTCCGCCTCGTCGGGCTCGGCCTTGGCCCGGCTGCCGACGATGCGGGCCGGGATCTCGGCCTCGCGCAGGGTGCGCGAAACGGTGTCGAACCACGGCACCCGGATCTCGCTCAGGGTCACCGGCTCGGACACGCCCGGGCGCACGTCCCACTGGTAGGTCGCGCGGCTCACCGGGCCGGTGGGCGTGATCGTGGTCTGGCGCTCGGTCGGCCCCGCGAAGGTGAGAACGCCGCGGGTGCGCATGATCGGGCGCGGGGGCAGCCCGTCCCCGGTCATGCCCCTAGCCTCGATGATCACGGTGCGGCGCGCCGATTCCCCGACCTTCAGGGTCTCCGGCTCCGGGTTCCAGACATCCGTCACCGTGACGGCGGAGGCCGGCAGCCACCACGGCTCCTTGACGTCCGGGCCGCCCTCGCCGGTCCAGGCCTTCACGGTGAGGGGCACCGGGGCCGAGGGCACCTCGACCAACCGGCGCCCGCCCCCATCCACGATGGTGAGCCGGTGGACGAAGGGCTCGATGGTGAGCTGTCCCGCATGCTGGGGAAACACCGCGACCACCCGCTCGAAGCCGCGCGCCTCCTGGCCGTCGATGCTGGTCTTGAACCAGCGGTCACGGCCGAGCTGGGTCCAGCTGAAATTCTGCAGGGGCGGCTGGCGCAGGTCCTCCAGGGTGATCTGCGCCCGATAGGTGCCCCGGATGCGCAGCAGCACCATCTCGCGCGGATAGGGCGCGGCATTGCCGCCGGCCTCCGGCGTGACCGTGAGGGTGAGGTCGCCGGGATCGAGGGCGCGGGCCGGGGAGGTCAGGAGCAGGAGGATGGCGGCGATCCGGAACGGCCGTCCGGCCGGGGGCCGGTCGGCCCTGTTCCGGAACCGGCGGGTTGGATCACCGTGCCGACCGCTCCGATGGATCTGGCGCGCAGGCGCCGGTCCGGGAGAGGGGATCCCGCGCCGGAGCGACGGATGGATGCGCCACGCGGCACCGTTCCCTCGCGGTGAACAAGGGCCCGGAGTGAGAGACCCTTTCGGTCGGGCAGCGGGGGGACGGCCGGGGAGGGAGCGCGCCCTGCCCGGCGGGGCGGACCTGTCGTGAGCCGGCGCCATAAATTCGGATAGCCAGCAAAACATCATCACCACGGATTGCTCCCGGGCTGCGCGGCGGTTCCGGCCTCCTGGCGCCGCAGGTGCTCGGCCTCCAGGCGGCGCTTGAGGAAGCGGCCCGGATCGTCGGTCAGCGTGGCGAGCCAGTGCCGATCGGCGCGGATCTCCTTGGCCTCGAAGCTCTTCGAGATGCGGCGCGCCTCGCGCTCGACGATCTGCGAGACGCTGGCGATGCCGCCGCCGCTGCGCCCGCCGCCCTCGGCGTCGCTCGCCGAGCCGCGCGCCTGGCCGCGGCCGGGATCGACCGAGCGCTGCTCCGCCTTGCCGATCCGCGACGCCTTCGAGGTGCCGGGCGCGTTCGAGGAGGCCGAAGCCTCGCGGTTGCCGGCCAGCCCCTCGCCGAACGAGGCGTTGCCGGGATCGTCCGGATCGCTCGTCGCCTTGGCGTCGTAGCGGGTGGTCTGGTCGGCGCGGGCATTGGCCTCGCCGGCGGCGCTGCCGAGGGTCAGGCGCTCGTCGAGGAGGCGCGCGACGAGGTCGCGATTGGCCCGGGCATCGTCGTTGCCGGGATCGCGGAGGAGGAGATCCTCGTAGGCCCGGAGGGCGCCGGGCAGATCGCCCATCATCGCGAGCGCGTTGCCACGGTTGTAGGCGGCCGCCCGGCCCTTGGCCTCCGAGAAGGCGACCGCCGCCTCCCGGTAGCGGCCGGCGGCGTAGAGCGCGGTGCCGCGCCAGCCCGGATCGTCGGCGACGCGTGCCGCCAGGCCGGGCAGGCCCGCGGCGAGGAAGGCGCGGCCCAGCGTCTCGCGCGGCACGGCGAGGGCGCAGAGCCCGACCAGGGCCGCCGCCGCGACGAGCGGCAGGCCCGCTCCGGCGAGGCCGGGACGGGCGGGGACCGGGCGCGGGGGCGAGGCGGCGAGGGGAGGGGCCATCAGGCGCTCCGGCGGAAGAGGAGCAGGGCCGGCACCAGGGCCCCGAGGAGCAGCCAGCGCCCGAGATCCTGCCATGCCAGCACCGCGAAGCCGCCGGCGGCGAGGTGGCCGGCCGTGGTCTCGCTCACCGCGGCGAGCACGGCGGCGGGAGCGTCGGTTTCCCCCGCCGCTCCACCGCCGATCCCAGCGAGCCGGTCGAGGGCGCCACGGTCGGCGCGCGGGGCCTCCGGCGGCAGCGCGGGGGTCGGCACGAACAGGGTGTGCAGCCGGTGGCCGTCCCGCGCGAGGCCGGTGGCCTCCCGGCGCGCCGGATCGTCGATGCCGCCGCCGTCCGAGACGAGCACCACGTCCGCCGCCACGGCTCCCATCTCCGAGAGGGTGCGGCGCGCCAGGGCGAGGCCGCGGGCCGGATGGCTGCCCCGGTCGGGCACCGTGGCGGCGTCGAGGGCGAACAGGACGGTGCCGAGGGCGTCGCGGTCGGTGGTCGGCGTCGCCGCCACGTAGGCGTCGCCCGCATAGACGACGAGGGCCACCTGCCGGGTGCCCGCCGCCTCCGCCACGCTCTGGGCGAGGCTCCGGGCCGCGTCGAGGCGCCCGCCCTCGGCGACGGAGCGCGACAGGTCCATCACCAAGATCGTGGCGTCGAGGTTGCGGAAGCCCGCCCCGTCGCCGCGCTGGAGGGCCGGGCCCGTGAGGGCCAGGGCCAGGATCGCGGCGGCGGCGACGAGGGCGCCCTGTGCCTGCCGCCGTCCCGGCAGCACGGCACCGCGGGCCCGCAGGCTCGCGAAGAGATGCGGCTCGATGGCCCGCATCCAGTCCCCGAGAGGGGCCGCCCGGTGCGCCGCCCGCCACGCGAGGAGCGCCAGCACGGGCAGGGCGAGGAGCCAGGCGGGCCGCAGCAGGGTGAAGGCCTCGCTCATGCGCTGCGCCTCGCGACCAGCAGCCCGAGGGCCGTGAGAAGGGCGAGCCCGCCCGGCCAGGGCCAGAGGTCCCGGCGCAGGGGCACCGGCGGGGCCTTGGCCGGGCTGCCCTCGATCGCGTCGATGGAGTCGGCGACCGCCACGAGATCGTCGGTGGTGCGCACCCGGAAGAACCGCCCGCCGCTCGTCGCCGAGACGTCGCGCAGGGCTTCCGTGTCGACCACGTCCGGGTCGCCCTCCGCATCGGTGAGGTCGCGCGGCCCGAGCGCGATGGTATGGACGCGGATGCCGAGGTCGCGGGCGAGGCCCGCCACGTCGTGCGGCGTCGTCTGCCCGGCATTGTTGGCGCCGTCCGAGAGCAGCACCACCACCTTCTCGCGGGCGGGCGTCGCGTCGAGGCGTTTGAGCGCGAGGCCGAGCCCGTCGCCGATGCCGGTGGAGCGCCCGACGAGGCCGATCTGCGCCTCGTCGAGGGCGTGCGCCACCGAGGCGGTGTCGAAGGACAGGGCGGCGGCGACATCCGCCTGATCGGCGAAGATCACGAGGCCGATCCGGTCGCCGGCGCGGCGGCGGATGAACTCGGTCCCGACCCGCTTCACCGCCGCGAGGCGCGAGACGTTGCGCCCGTCGATGGCGAAATCCACCCGCTCCATGCTGCCCGACAGGTCGAGGGCGAGCATGATCTCGCGGCCCGAGGCCGGCAGGGCGGCGGCGGGCAGGATGAGGCGGGGCCCAGCGAGCGCGACCACGAGGGCGGTCCAGAGCAGCCACGCGAGGAGCGCCCGCCGCCGCGCCCGGATGCGCAGATCCGCGCCGCGCCCGATGCGCGCGACGAGGGAGGCCGGCACCACGAGGGCGCCCGCGCCGCCCGACGGCTCCGGGGGCAGCAGGCGGGCGGCCAGGAGTGGCAAAGGCAGCAGCAGCAGCGCCAGCGGCGTCGCGAAATCGAAGGCGGTGAGCAGCGGCAGCGCCATGGTCAGGCCCGGATGCGCGCGAAGCAGCGGGCGAGGCCCGCATCGATCGCGTCGGGATCGGGGGAGGCGGGGGCGTAGAGATCGCGGGTGAGCGCCCGGCCCGGCCCGGCCGTGAAGAAGTCGGTGGCGAAGAGCCGATCGAGGGCGGCTGCCCGGTCCTCCCCCTCGATTCCGAGCGTGCGGGCGAGGCGGGCGAGGAGCCGCGCCTGCGCGAGGAGCCGCGCCGCCGGATCGAGACCGCGCGCGGCGGCGAGTTCGTTGAGCGCCGCCCGCCGCACGGAGATTTTCTGCCGGCGCCATTTCGCGTGCGCCAGCAGCACGAGGGCGGCGAGGACGAGGCCGATGCCGATGGCCGCCAGCACGTCGAGCCGCACGGCACCGGTCTCCGGCGGCGGATGCAGGCCGCGCAGATCCGCGAGCGCCGCCCGGACGGCCGGATCGGGAGCGCCCTCACAGCACGGCATCGAGCCGCTCCATCAGGGGGGCGAAGGATTCCGGCCCGCTCTCGGTGTCGAGCCGCACGCCCTCCAGCCCGACCTGCGCCCAGCGGGCGAGGCGGTCGTCCTCGGGGGGCAGCCATCGCCCAGCCTGCGCCGTGCCCCGCTGGCCCTCCGGCGTCGCGAAGGGATAGCGGCCGGGAGGCGGCGCACGCTCGAAGCAATCGCTGACCAAGATCAGGCTGAGCGAGACCCGCTCGGCGAGCGCGGTGAGCGCCGCCTCGAAGCCGGGGCCGGGCGCGTCGAGGGCGCTCGCGATCACCAGGTGGCCGCCGGCCGGCAGCAGCGTCTGGGCGCGGGCCAGTGCCGGGATCAGCGGCGGATCCGGCCGCAGCGGAGCGGCCAGCGCGAGGGCATGGGCGCGGGCGAGGGCGCCCGCGAGCGCCCCCATGCCGCGGGTGCCGCCGACGGGGCGCAGGCCGACCGGCTCCGCCTCGGCCGAGGCGACGGTGAGGCCGATGCGTCCGCCATCCCCGACGATGCGCCAGCCCAGCAGCGCGAGCGCCTCCGCGGCCGCCACCGAGCGCAGCACCCGGCGGGTGCCGACGAGCATCGAGGGCCGGAAATCGGCGAGCAGCACCACGGCCCGGTCGCGCTCCTCGTGATGGGTGCGGGTGTGCAGGGTGCCGGTGCGGGCGGTGGCGTTGCGGTCGATGTGGCGCACGTCGTCGCCCTCCGCATAGGGGCGCACGTCGTCGGGCTCGGAGCCGCGCCCGCGCCGCCGGGTGACGATGCCCCCCGGCAGCCCGACGAGGCTGCGCGAGGCGAGGCCGGCCCCGCGCCGGGCGAGATGGCGCAGGCCCATCAGCGCGGCGGCGTCGAGGGCGATGCCGGGGCCGGCGAGGGGATCGCCGTCGGGGGATGCGAGCGGGGTGGGGCGGGCCACGGCGGCTCCTAGACGTCATTCGCCGAAATGGTCACCGGCTCGGCGGCGAAAACGATGCGAGAAAACACATAAGCGGAATCGCTCTATGCAGGTCTGCTTAGAGCGGCGCCCGATCACGTTGCAATCAGGCGCCGCTCTAGATCTTTGATTTTACCGCATTTTCTGCGGCGAACCGGGATCCACTTCGTCGGAAAATGCTCTAGAGAGGGGCCACCCGTTCGAGGAGGCCGGCGACGAGGCCGCGGGCGGTCTGCCCCTCGGCGGCGGCGCGCCAGGTCAGGGCGAGGCGGTGGGAGAGGGCGTCGGCGGCGAGCGCCGTCACGTCCTCCGGCACCACGTGGTCGCGCCCGTGCAGGTAGGCCCGGGCCTTGCCGGCGATCATCAGGGCGAGGGTGCCGCGGGGCGAGACCGGATGCTCGATCGCCGCGCGCAGGTCGGGCGCCACCGCGTCGCTGCGCGTGGCCGCGACGAGGCGCACGAGATAATCCTTCAGGGCCGGGGAGACGTAGGTCCGCAGGGCGGCGGCCCGGGCGGCGCGCAGATCCTCCGCGGTGAGGCGCACCGGCATCGGCGCGGCCTGCGAGGTCATCTCGCCCTCGACGAGGTCGAGGATGCGGCGCTCCGAGGCCGCGTCCGGCATCTCCACCACCACGTGGAGCAGGAAGCGGTCGAGCTGCGCCTCCGGCAGCGGGTAGGTGCCCGCATGCTCGATGGGGTTCTGGGTTGCTACCACCATGAACGGATCGGGCAGCGGATGGGTGGTGCCCGCCACCGTCACCTGATGCTCGGCCATGGCTTCGAGCAGGGCCGACTGCACCTTGGGCGGGGCCCGGTTGATCTCGTCGACGAGCACCAGGGAGTGGAACAGCGGACCGGCCAGGAACTCGAAGCGTCCCCCGTCCGGGCGCCAGACCGTGGTGCCGGTGAGGTCCGCCGGCATCAGGTCCGGGGTGCACTGCACCCGCGCGAAGCCGGTATGCAGCCCCTCCGCGAGGCGCTTGACCGCGCGAGTCTTGGCGAGGCCGGGGGCCCCCTCGATCAGCAGGTGGCCCCCCGTCAGCAGCCCGATCAGCAGCCGCTCGACCAGTCCGCCGCACCCGATCAGCCCCGCTTCGAGACCGCTCCGGAGGGTGAGCACCTGCTCGCGCAGCACTTGCGCGGCGTCGCGCGGCGCAGCCACCGCGGCGCCGGGTTCCGCATGCCTCATCGCTCGGCGCACCTGCGCTCGGCAGTCGAAACCGCACTCTCCGCCATCCGGCCGTCTCCTCGCGGCGGGCCCCTTGTCGCCGGGCCCGCTCGTCGGGCGATGAGGGCGCAGGTTGATGCGGGCGTCAATCCCGACCGCAGTCCAAGAGCGCACATGTTCGCGAGACGGCCGGATGCGGGACGCAAGGCACCTCTCCGTCGATCGGCCTAACCCAAATGGCCGTCCCGTTCCGGGGGCATGCTGTTCAGTCGGTGCCAGAACAGGCCGGTGCCTCGATCAGCTCGGCCGACCCATGCCGCAGAGCGCAATGCCGTGAGATCTGAGGATACAGGGCTCCGGCGCACTATTTTAGAGAACGTTAAGGATTTTCAAGTTTCCTGAACGCAACAAGGACAGGGAGACCTCTCGCGCAGCGCGGAAACAACGCGAGCCGTCTCCGGCCCGATCACCCGGACCGGCGCGCCGCAGGCGAGGCGTCCGCGCGAAAGAGCCCGATCCGCGCCCGTGCCACGGCTCGTTTCCCTTCCGCCCTTCCCGTTCGAAGCCCCGATGGCGCCTTCGAGGAGCCCGCATGTTCCGCCAGAAGTCCTACAACCCGGCTCAGGCCCGGCTCGACGCCCTCGATCGCTCGCTGGCCATCATCGAGTTCTCGCCGGACGGCGTCATCCTGCACGCGAACGGCAACTTCCTGGCGGTGGTCGGCTATTCCCGGGACGAGATCGTCGGCCGGCATCACCGGATCTTCTGCGACCCGGCCTATGCGGCCGGTGCCGACTACGCGGCGTTCTGGACGAAGCTGCGGAACGGGGAGTTCGTCGCGGGTGAGTTCCTGCGCCTCACCAAGACCGGTCATCGGGTCTGGCTCGAAGCGAGCTACAACCCGGTGAAGGGGCCGGACGGCCGCATCGAGCGGGTCATGAAGATCGGCAGCGACATCACCGCCAAGAGGAATGAGGTCAGCCGCCTGATGACCATGATCGACGACATGCCGGTCGCCGTCATGACCGCTGATCCGCAGAACGATTTCAAGATCAACTATCTCAACGACACCTCGCGCCGGACGCTCGAGACGATCGAGCAGTACCTGCCGGTGAAGGTGAAGGACCTGCTCGGGTCTTCGATCGACGTCTTCCACAAGAACCCCGGCCATCAGCGCGAGATGCTGAAGGATGCGCGCCACCTGCCGCATCGGACCAAGATCCGGCTGGGCCCGGAGGTGCTGGAGCTGCGCGTCTCGGCGATCCACGGGCCGGACGGCGCCTATGTGGGCCCGATGCTGACGTGGTCGATCGTCACCGCGCAGTCCCGCATGGCGGACGACGTCTCGCAGGTGGTGAGCGCGCTGGGCGGGGCGGTCGAGCGGATGCAGCACTCGGCCGAGGGCCTGAGCCGGTCGGCGGGGGATGCGCGCCACCGGGCCTCCTCCGTGGCGGCCAATTCCGAGCAGATGAGCAACTCGATCCGCGAGATCTCGGGGCAGGTCGGCCGGGTGTCCGAGCGCGCCCGGCAGATCGCCGTGCAGGCCGAGGCCACCGACGCCACCGTGCGCCAGCTCGCCGAGAATGCCGGCAAGGTCGACGCGGTGGTCGGCATGATCAAGTCGATCGCCAGCCAGACCAACCTTCTGGCCCTCAACGCCACCATCGAGGCGGCCCGCGCCGGGGCGGCGGGCCGCGGTTTCGCGGTGGTGGCGAGCGAGGTGAAGGAACTCGCCGGGCAGACCGCGCGGGCGACGGACGACATCACCCGCCAGATCGCCGACATCCAGTCCTCCACCGGGCAGGCGGTGGAGGCGATCGAGACCATCGCCTCGGCGGTGGCCGAGCTGTCCAACCTGACTCTGGCCATGGCGAGCGCCGTGGAGGAGCAATCGGCCGCGACGCAGGAGATGTCGGGGAACATCAGCGGCGTCTCGACGGCCGCGGCCTCGACGGGGGAGCTGGCCGAGAGCGTCCGGACCATCGCCCTCGATCTCGCCGGGCATTCGAGCCATCTCGGCGGCAGCGTCGACCGGTTCCTCAAGGCCGGCTGATCCGCAGCGCCGAACGGGGCCCTCCCTCCCCGGCGGGGCGAGGGCCTTCTCCCCGGCGCGGGGAAGATCCCCGACGAGACGCTCGCGCCGGACCGCCGTTCGTCCGGTGTTCATGGATGCCTGAAACGAAACGGCGCCCCGTGGGGCGCCGTTCTCGCATCAGGTGTTCATGGAGTCGAAGAAGTCCTGGTTGCTCTTCGTCTGCCGCAGCTTGTCGAGGAGGAACTCGATCGCGTCGGTGACGCCCATCGGGTTGAGGATGCGGCGCAGCACGTAGGTCTTCTTGAGCGTGTCCGGCGGCACCAGCAGCTCCTCCTTGCGGGTGCCGGAGCGGGTGATGTCGATGGCCGGGAAGGTGCGCTTGTCGGCGACCTTGCGGTCCAGGATGATCTCGGAGTTGCCGGTGCCCTTGAACTCCTCGAAGATCACCTCGTCCATGCGCGAGCCGGTGTCGATCAGCGCGGTCGCGATGATGGTGAGCGAGCCGCCCTCCTCGATGTTGCGGGCCGCGCCGAAGAAGCGCTTGGGCCGCTGCAGGGCGTTGGCGTCGACGCCGCCCGTGAGCACCTTGCCGGAGGACGGAACCACCGTGTTGTAGGCGCGGCCGAGGCGCGTGATCGAATCGAGCAGGATCACCACGTCGCGGCCGTGCTCGACGAGGCGCTTGGCCTTCTCGATCACCATCTCGGCCACCTGCACGTGGCGGGTCGCCGGCTCGTCGAAGGTGGAGGCGATCACCTCGCCCTTCACCGAGCGCTGCATGTCCGTGACCTCCTCCGGCCGCTCGTCGATGAGCAGCACGATGAGGTAGCATTCCGGATGGTTGAGGGTGATCGACTGGGCGATGTTCTGCATCAGCACCGTCTTGCCGGTGCGCGGCGGCGCCACGATCAGGGCGCGCTGGCCCTTGCCGATCGGCGAGACGATGTCGATGATCCGGGGCGAGAAGTCCTTGCGGGTGGGCTCGCTGAGTTCGAGCTTGAAGCGCTGCGTCGGGAACAGCGGCGTCAGATTGTCGAAATGGACCTTGTGCTTGATCTTGTCCGGGTTCTCGAAGTTGATGGTGTTGACCTTGAGCAGCGCGAAGTAGCGCTCGCCGTCCTTCGGCCCCCGGATCGGGCCTTCGACGGTGTCGCCGGTGCGCAGGCCGAAGCGGCGGATCTGCGTCGGCGACACGTAGATGTCGTCCGGCCCCGGCAGGTAGTTGGAATCGGAGGAGCGCAGGAAGCCGAACCCGTCCTGCAGCACCTCCACCGTGCCGGCCCCGATGATCTCCACGTCCTTGGCAGCGAGCTGCTTCAGGATGGCGAACATCAGCTCCTGCTTGCGCATGGTCGAGGCGTTCTCGACCTCGACCTCCTCGGCGAAGGTGATGAGTTCTGTCGGCGTCTTGGACTTGAGGTCCTGGAGCTTCACCTCCCGCATCGGCGGCGTGAAGGTCTCGACGGGTGCGATGGTGTCTTCGATCATCGGGGCGTTCGGGCTGTGAGAGCGGAGCAGGGAAGCGTCATCTCGGGATCGGCTCGGCCGGAGACGGCCGAAGCGGGGCGGGTGCCTGTGAACCGGTGGACCGGTTGCGGATCGTCGCCTGGTGTCCCGGAAGGTCGCGAGGATTGAGCCTTTGGCTCGCGAGCGACGTGACCTGAGTTTTAGGAGGGATGCTGTTCTGTAGCGGTTTCTGGCGGCGGACTCAAGGCCCCATGCGCGGATAAGGGGCGTTCCCACAGGCGAGCATCGCCATTTCACGCGGTTTCGGGCGCTCGCGCATTAACATCCGTGGGTTCCGCAAGGACGGGGGCTCACGGCGCCCCCCGCCGCCGCAGGCGCACGTAGAGCGCGCCGCTGCCGCCGTGATGGAGCGCGGCCTCCTCGAAGCCGAGCACCAGCGGACGCAGATCCGGCAGGCGCAGCCAGTGCGGCACGCTGCGGCGCAGGACCCCGCGCTCGGAATAGGGATCGTCCCCGGGCCCGCCCTTGCCGGTGACGACCAGCACCAGGACGTGGCCGGCGCCCCGCGACCGGTACAGGAAGGCGTGCAGGGCGGCATGCGCCTCCGCCTGCCGCAGGCCGTGCAGGTCGATGACGGCGTCGACCGAGCGCGCTCCCCGCCGCAGGGCGGTGCGGACCCGCCGCTCGATCGGCGCGAGGGGCGGCAGGACCGGCACCGGGCGCGCGGCCGCGAGCGGCGCCTGCGGTGCCGGGCCCCGCCGCGCCGGGGGAGGGGAGGGCTCCGGGGCCGGTTCCGGGGCGGGGGGCGGCTCGGACGGCAGGCCGCGCCCCTGGAGCGGCGTCACGAAGCGGGCGATCTCCGCCCAGAGCCGGCGCTCGTCGGGGGTGAGGCGCCGCTCTCGCGGCCGGCGCGGGCCGCTCACGGCCGGGCCTCCGGCATGCGGGCCTCGGCCCGGGGCAGCAGCACCGTGAAGCGGGCCGGGTCGCGCAGCAGCCCCGCCACGATGCCCGCCGCCGGCCCGGTTCCGAGATAGAGGTCGCCGCGGGCCGGGCCGACGATCGCCGAGCCGGTATCCTGCGCGATCACCAGCCGGGCGAGGGGGCTGCTCCCGCCCTCCGGCGTCGGCAGGCTGCCCTCCAGCCAGAAGGGCAGGCCGTAGCGCCAGAGGGTCGCGTCCACCGCGAGGCTGCGGCCGGGGGTGAGCGGCGCACCGCCGCCGCCCAGCGGACCGGGCGCCTCCGGCGGCGGCTCCTCCAGGCGGAAGAAGATGTAGGAGGCGTTGCGGCGGATCAGGCGCTGCGCCGTCTCCGGATGGGCGCGCAGCCACCCGGTCCAGCGGGCGAGCGTCAGGCCCTCCAGGGGCAGGTGGCCCTCGCTGACGATGAGCCGCGCCACCGAGGTGTAGGGGCGGCCGTTGCGGCCGTCATAGGCGAGCCGCACCACGCGCCCATCGGGGAGCCGCACCCGCCCGGAGCCCTGGACCTGGAGCACCAGGAGATCGACCGCGTCGCGCAGGTAGAGGAGCGGCCGCGCCCGCTCGCCCAGCGCCCCGTCCTCGATCGCGGCCCGGTCCGGATAGGGCGCGAAGCCGTCGCCGAGGCGCTGCGCCGCCCTCAAGGCGGCGTCGAGACCGGGCCGGGTCTCGCCCGGCTCGAAGGAGACGAGATCGTCGGGGCGCGCCAGGGCCGGCACGGGGAAGGCCGCCGAAGGCTTGAGGGCGCCGTCGAGCTCCGGCTCGAAATAGCCGGTGAGGAAGCCCGCCCGCCGCTCGGCCGGCGCCTCCCGGCCCGGTCGGGTGACCCGGTAGGCATCGAACCACGCCGCGAAGAAGGCCCGCGCCCCGGCCGGATCGGCGGGTGCCGCCGCGCAGGCGGGGCCGAGATCCTGGCTCGGGCTCCCGGGGGGCGTCTCCGCCGGGACCGGGCGGGGGGATTGCGCGCAGGCGAACCGGAAGGCGGCGAGCGCCGCCCCGAGGTCGTCCGCCGCGAAGCCGGGCAGCTGTGCCAGCGCCACCGGTTCCAGCACCGCCTCGCCCACCCGCGGCCCGGCCGGCTCCGCCCGGGCGCCGCCCGCCGCGAGCGCGAGGGCGAGCCCGGCGCGGATCAAACCTCCCAGCGGCATCTCCGCCCGCCCCGGCCCGCGCTCACTGCCCGGCTTCGGTGGCGACGAGCTGCCAGTTGGGATCGCGGCTGCCGAGGGTGCGGGCGAAGGTCCACACGTCGGTCACGTCCACGACCGTGTCCGGGCTGCCGTCCACCACCGCACCCTGCGCGTTGCGGGTGGCGGTAATGAGTTTCGAGAGGTAGCGCACGGTGATCTGCGCGACGCGGTTGCGCACGTCGACGCCGACGATCTCGGCCCGGTCGATCGACACGAAGGTGGTCTCGACCGTCTGACCGGCGCGCTCGCGGGCCTGGATCGCCCGCTCGAACCCGTCCGCGACCTCGCGGGAGAGCAGGCTCTTCAGCGTCTTGCGGTCGCCCTTGGCGAAGGCCATCACGATCGTCTCATAGGCGACCTTGGCGCCGTCCGTGAAGGCGCGGGGATCGAAGGCGGGCTCCTGCTGCAGCAGGAGGTCGAGGCCGCGGGCCGCCGGCGAGTTCGGCTCGACCACGCCCTTCCAGTTGCGCGGCACCGTGGCGGCGACGGGGGCCGCCGCGCCGCGATCCGCCCCGGCGCCCGGCAGCCGCACCACGTTGTCGCCGTCGTCGCGGGCGGCCGGCGGCTCCTCGCGGCGGCGGGCCAGGGGATTGAAGGGGGGGCGCTCGTTGCCGGTCTTCTGCCCGAGGACAGAGCGCAGCTTCCAGATCACGAAGACCGCAAGCCCGAGAAAGATGAGGGTCGTTAGGTCGAGGGAATCCTGCATCACCGATCCGATCGTGGCGGCCGCTCTCGTTCCGCCCGGGCCTGAACGCCTGCCGGGCGGCTTTGGCATCGGCCCCGGCGGAAGGCAAGCCGCGCGCCGGGGCCGGGCCCGGCAGCAAGCCGCCCCGGCACCCGCTTCCATATGGGGGCGCCCGGCCGCCGCTTCCAGGCGCCGGAAGCGGGCCGGGCGGGCCGATGCCGCAGGGGAAAGTCCGGCCGCAGGATGAGGCGTGCCCCGAGCTTGTTCGCGGAGGATCGGCATGATAGCGGCTTCGCGGCCGCCGCGCGCGCTCGTTTTTTGCGCCGGCGCGGTGGCACCACGGTCGACGAACGTCTCTCGAAGGAACCCCCACCATGGCCGATTCCCCGTTCCCGAACGGCAACGGTGGCGCCTCTGCGCAGCCCGATCTCACCCCCACCCTCAACGCGCTGGCGCAATACGCCAAGGATCTCTCCTTCGAGAACCCGAACGCGCCGCGCTCGCTGCAGCCCCAGCAGGGCCAGGGCCCGCAGATCAACATCCAGGTGAACGTCAACGCCCGCCAGATGGCGGATTCGGACTTCGAGGTGGATCTGCGCCTCGAGGGCGATGCCAAGATCGGCGCCGAGGTGCTGTTCGCCTTCGAACTCACCTATTCGGGCATCTTCCGCCTGCAGAACATCCCGCAGGACCAGATCCACCCGGCGGTGATGATCGAGTGCCCGCGCCTGCTGTTCCCCTTCGCCCGGCAGATCGTCGCGGACGCGGTGCGCAACGGCGGCTTCCCGCCCCTCTACATCGACCCGATCGATTTCGTGGGCCTCTACCGCCAGAAGGCGGCCGAGGCGCAGATGCAGGGCGGCCAGCCGAACGCCTGAGGCCGGATCCCGGCTCCACGCGCAGGCGCGGCCCGCGCCTGCTGCGCGGGGCCGCCGACCCGGGGCAGCGCCCGTCATGCCGCCTTGCGGGGCCGGCGCCTCTTCGGCTTGACCGTCGCATCCGGCTCCGGCGGGGGCGCCGCCACGGGTTCCACGGCGGTATCCGCAGCCGATCTGGCCTCCTTGGCCTCGCGGGTGATCATCTCGACCATGCTCTGCGGCAGGCGCACGAAGTGCCCGGTGCCGTGCCCGGTCCGATCGAGGATCTCGGCGAAGACCGGCCGATGCGGCTCGTGCCCGGCCTCGCTGAGCGGGCAGGGGCGGCGCGGCAATTCGCTCAGTCTCGCGGCGAGTTCCTTCGGCACCCATGCGTTCACCGGCATCCCTCCGACCCGTTGCGGCCGCCCACCGCTCTAGACAGGTTTCGTTAAGGATCACCTGACGCCCCGGTGAAGGCGGCGCGCGTGAAGGCCGCGAAGGAGCGCCGCAGCCGCTCGGGATCGAGATCCCGGACGATGGCGACGAGGCGCGTGCGCGGCGCCTCCGGCCATGCGGGCAGGTGGAGCGGCGGGTGGATCAGGTGCTGCACGCCCTGGATCACCACCGGGGTCGGGCTGCCCGCCACGGCGACGAGCCCCTTCAGCCGGAGCACCCGCTCCCCGTGACGGTGGAGCAGCATCGACAGCCACAGCCCGAAGCGGATCCAGTCGAGGGGGCCGGCCTCCAGCAGCACGGAGCGGATGCCCGCATGCGGACCGTCCGGCGGGGCCGCGACCGCCTCGGCCCGGAAGCGGGGCGGATTCTGCGCCGGTGCGTCGAGGATCAGGGCGGCTTCGGGCTCCGCATCGAGGCCGAGCGGCCGGCAGGGCGCCGTGGGATTGAGGCGCGCCAGCAGCTCCGTCATCGCCGCCACCGTCTCCGGCGGGACGAGATCGACCTTCGAGAGCACGATCCGGTCCGCCGCGGTGACCTGCCGCAGGGCGGCCTCGTGCTGCGCGAGGGTCGCAGCACCCGTCACCGCGTCGACCACCGTGACGGTCCCGGCCGGGATCACGGCGTGGCGGAGCATCGGATCGGCCAGGAGCGTCGCGAGCGCCGGGCCCGGATCGGCGAGCCCGGTCGTCTCGATCACCACCCGGCCGAAGGGCGGCACGAGGCCGCGGCGGCGGCGCTCGATGAGGCCGGTCAGCGCGGCCTTGAGATCGTCCCGGATGCTGCAGCAGACGCAACCGCCCGGCATCAGCACCACCTCGCCCTCCAGCGGCGCGACGAGGAGATGGTCGAGCCCGACCTCGCCGAACTCGTTGACGAGGACGGCGGTGTCGCGCAGGCCCGGCTGGGCGATGAGGCGCGCGAGGAGCGCCGTCTTGCCGGCGCCGAGGAAGCCCGTGAGCAGGGTGACCGGCAGAGGCCCGCTCACCCCTCCGGTCCTTCGAGCCTCGCGATCACCGCCGGATCGAGGGGGTCGCAGGGACGCCCGGCGAGGCGCTCGGCCGCGGGCCAGAGGTCGCCGAAATGCGCCACCATCGCGGTGCGTCCGGTGCGGCTCGCGAGGGTGAAGCGATCGGCCCAGGCCGTCAGGCGCAGGCCGTAGAGCCCGAGCACCCGGTTGGCCGCGGCGGCCCGCGCCCGCCGCTCGGCCTCGCCCGGGCTCCCCATCCCGCGGCTCCAGTGGGACCCGGCGCCGAGCGCGCCGCAGAGGCCGCACATCGGATCAGGAGACCGGCCGCGCCGTGCCCTCGAACGGGAAGCGCCGGGCGAAATCCTCCGCGATCGTCTCCATGGTGACGAACGTCACCCCGTCATGGGCCTGGAAATGGCGAAACAGCCGCTCGTGCATCTGCAGCACGTGCGGCTTGCCCGAGACGTCCGGATGGATGGTGATCGGGAACACGGCGTAATCGTAGTTCTCGTAGACCCAGTCGAACTGGTCGCGCCACATCTCCTCGATGTCGCGCGGGTTGACGAAGCCGTGGCTGTTGGGGGCGGCCTTGATGAACATCATCGGCGGCAGATCGTCGAGATACCACGAGGCCGGGATCTCGATGAGGCGCGTCTCGGTGCCGTGCTCGAAGGGCTTCATCCAGGTGGACGGGTGCTGGCCGTAATCGATCCTGGTCCAGGCCTCGCCGACGCGCACGTAGTAGGGCTGGTGATCGTTGTGCATCAACGAATGGTCGTAGCGGATGCCCTTGGCCTGGAGCAGCGCGTTGGTCTTCGGCCCGAACTCCCACCAGGGCGCGACGTAGCCCCGGGGCGGCTTGCCGGCGAGGTCGGCGATGAGCGCGACGCACTTGTCGAAGATCGCCTCCTCCTGCTCGGGCGTCATCGCGATCGGGTTCTCGTGGCTGTAGCCGTGCATGCCGATCTCGTGGCCGGCCGCGGCCACGGCCTTCATCTCCTCCGGAAAGCTCTCGATGGAGTGACCGGGGATGAACCACGTGGTCTCGATGCCCCAGCGCTCGAACAGGCGCAGGAGGCGCCGACTGCCGACCCGGCCGGCGAAGACGCCGCGGGAGATGTCGCAGGGGCTGTCCTCGCCCCCGTAGGAGCCGAGCCAGCCTGCGACCGCGTCGACGTCGACGCCGTAGGACACGAAGATCTCCTTGGGCATGCGGCACCTCCCGATGGGGGGCCGCCATTGGGGCGCGCCGCGCTCCCGCGGTCAACCGCCCGCGCGGTCACGAAGCGTGAGAATCCGGGTTGACCGGACCCCGGCACTTCCCTTAGAGCGAGCGGACCCGGAGACGTGGCCGAGCGGCTGAAGGCACTCGTTTGCTAAATGAGCAAGCCCTGAAAGGGGCTTCGAGGGTTCGAATCCCTCCGTCTCCGCCACCCCGCCTTAAGGCGTTGACAACCTGAAAAGCGTTACTGCTTGTTGGGCTTAGGCGACACACCATCCCCTACACCGAGCCCTACATCGATGCGCCAGTTCCCTCACCTGAAGCGGAATCATCGCTCCGGTAATTGGGTGTACTTCAGGCGCTTCCCTCTGGCGCTGCAACCTCAGCTCGGACGGGTCTTCTTTGAACGGTCGCTCGGAACTGCCGATCGCGCGCAAATTCCCGCGGCTTGGGCGAAAGCGAACAGCGAATTCGAATCACTCCTGGCCCGCGCCGAGTGTTGCGATGGCGCAACGCTCAGCCCTGCGAGTCCCGGGGCGGTGCAGCCCTGGTTTACGGTCAAGCCCGCTTCAAAGCCATGGCGTGGCAATGTGGCTGCCACTGTGGCTCCGCTCGAGCTGGGCCTCGGATCGGTCTCGGAGGCTGTAAAGCTCTGGGGTGAAAGAGAACGCTACCAGCGAGCGCAGCGGCTGCTCAACGAGCCTGAGCGGAGCAGGGACGAGACCGATTTCGTAGCAGAGTGTCAGTTGGTCGGCGCCTGCGGTCATGCGCGCACGTGGCTCTTCCACTGCCCACCGCTGCTCGCGCTCACTGAGTCGATTCTGCACGAGCACGGCATCCGGGTTCCGGCCATGCATAGCGCGCTCTTTACCATACAGCGGATGGTCGAAGCCGAGCTTCGAGCGGTCCTCGAAGCGGAGGCCAAGTGGCGCAACTTCGACTTCACCGATCTTCCGCGCCAGGGTCCAGCGGCGGCGAGCTCGCATCCAAACAAAGTCAATCGAACAAGCACCATACTACTGCACCAGCTGGTTGAAGAATATGTTGCCGCCACAAGGAAGCCGATTAAGACTTCTTCGAAGTTGCGGATGGTCGCTCGCTACATAAATGATCTCAATGGGAGCGATGTTCTTGCTGCGGACGTAACAAAAGACTTGTTGAGACGCTTGCAAGTGGAAGCATACAAAGTGCCCGCGCGTTTGAAGATGGCAGAGAGAAAGCTCACATTTGTTCAATTGGCCAGCCTACCTGCGGATCAATCAGCGGGTAGACCAACGCTCACACCGCAAGCCGTGCGATCGTGGTTCAACCTCCTTGGTGCCTGCTTCGCATGGGCGGCCTCATGTGACTTGATTGAACAAAATCCAACTGCCGGCGTCAAGCCGAAAGTACGCCCACTGGAGATATCCCCACGGTCTCCATTCAGCGATGATGATTTAAAGAAAATATTCTGTCCTGATTACTACCCGAAATGTCACGAAGAGGAGCGGTTCTGGATACCGCTACTTGGATTGTTTACCGGCGCAAGACTTAATGAAATTGGCCAGCTTCTCGTCAAAGATGTCGTTTTCAGCCCAGTGCCGGCGCTCATGATCACCGACTTAGCCGATGACCCTGCCGTCTCGAAGCGCCTGAAAAACCTCTCGTCACGACGTACAATACCGATTCACCCGATACTAATATCGCTTGGTTTTGAAGATTACGTAAAGTCAAAGACCTCTTCGTACCTGTTCCCGCGATTGCCACACTCAGGGCGTTACGAGCCTACAAAAGCCTTCTCGCAGTGGTTCGGTCGTTACCTTGGGAAGATTGGCGTGAAGGGACGCGGCAAGGTGTTTCATTCGTTCCGGCACACGTTCAAGGATGCGTGCCGACGAGCGATGCTAGACGAGGAGACCCATGATGCTCTGACAGGACATCGTTACCGCGCCAGCGTCGGTAGATCATACGGAAACGGCATTCCTCTCGCCGTCTTATCCGGCGCGGTTGCTCGCATCACATTCTTCAACGACCAGAAACGACTGGATCTGCTTGTCGAATAGCCTGAGAGTCCGTCCGATAGCTTGGGCTGAGCGGGCGGGACGTCGGACGAGGATCATAACGGCTGCCGCGTGAGGGAGGCCGGCGCTGAAGCGAGGTTGGCCTCCGGATCCTTCCAGAGGCGGCGGTTGCCGCCGATCCAGGCGAAGAAGCGTTCCACGGTCCGCTGTACAACGTTGCCCTCTGCGAGCTTTAGCCTGATCCGGCCCGCTCGGGGGCGGTGGTGGGACGCGGAAAACGATTTCGATGTGTCCATCATCGATCTCGATGCGCCGAACCATGAGACGAAGGACATCGCGCTTGGCCGTCCAGTCCAGGACGTTGAGGCTCTCGCGCACACGAGCGGAGAAGAGCTCCAACTGGCCAACAATTAAGGTCAGTTCGCGCTCTGCTTCGCTCGCAGCCCGCATCTCGCTGCGCTGCTCCTCCAATTGCGCCACCCGGCTCCTCAGATCGGCGATGCGCGGCTCGAACTCGCCCTGTTCGATTACGCCCTCAGCATAACCGTCGATGAGCCGGCCGATCCCACGCCGTAGTGTGGCGATACGGCGCTCCGCCTCGCCCAAGTCCGCGGCACTGCCCACCCTCGCGCTCACCGCGGTCAAGCGTTGCTGGTACTCGTGGGCCACCCGCGCGGGATCGTTCAAGACGGCCTCGACCTCGGTCCAGACAGCGCGCTCAAGGCGATCGCTGCGTACGGGCCGGTTGGTGCAGACCGGCTTCCCATCGAACCGATGGCCGTCACTGCCGATGCAGCGATAGGCACCATAACCGAAGGGGCTGGGTCGATGGCGCTCGGCGAGGCCGGGCGTAGACTTGCCGTAATAGGCGTAGCCGCAACGCCGACACACGACCAAGCCCTGGAGCAGCCACCCTGGTCCCCGGCACTGCTCGCGCTTGCGGCGCCGGTTCTCCTCCAACTGCATCCGTGCGGCCTCGGCCACCGCCGGGTCCACCAGCGCCGGCACGGCGACGGGCACCCACTCCGAGCGGGAGACGGGAACGCGCGTCGTCGGACGCGCGGAGCGAAGCGGATGATGGCGGATCGGGCGCAAGCGGGGCTGGGGCTCGATGGCGTGGAAGCGGCCGTACATGGCCGTTCCTGTGTAGGCCGGGTTCTCGATCATGCCGTGAAGGGTCGAGGCCCACCATCGGGGTTGGCCTGAACGGGCGCGCAGGCCTGCATCCTGCAGTCTTCGGCAGACCTCCCGCAGGCTCAGACGCTCAAGCCCGATCCAGGCGAAGATCAGGCGCACGACGCGGGCCTCCTCGGGCACGACCTCGAACCGGGCAACCCCACCGCCTCGCTCGCGGGTGACGTACCGGTAGCCGTAGGGCGCGCCAGCCAGCGCGCTGACCGAGCCCGACCGCGCCGCATGGCGCCGCCCCCGCCGCCCACGTTCCAGGATCTGGGCGCGCTCGTACTCGGCGATGACGCCCTGGATCTGCGGCAGCAGATCGTCCTCAGGGCTGGCTCCAATCGGACGATTGAGGAAGATCACGGAGACGCCCGCGCGTCGGAACTCCTCCATGAGCAGGGCTTGATGCGCGTGCCGTCGGGCCAGACGATCCGGAGCCAGCACGTAAAGGCGTTCGACCGCCCCGACAGCCGCCGCGTCGCGCAGGCGCTCCAAGGCGGGGCGCACCAGCGAGGCGCCGCTCTGTCCCTCGTCCACAAAGCCGTTGCCGGGCGCGATCCTGCCTCCATCGGCGGCGATGCGCTCGCGCAGAGCGGCAACTTGGCTGTCGATCGTATGCTCGCGCGCCTGGGCCTCGCTGGAGACGCGCGCGTAGAAGGCCACCCCACCCTCAGCCATGCTCAGTCCTCCTCGTTTGAGCCGGCACGGGCCCTGCGGCCGCGAGGGGCTTGCGGGTTACCGGCAGGATGCGGGCGTAGGCCTCGACCAGGCACTGCGGACTGAGCCTGGTGGGCTCGAACGAGATACGCGCCACGACGACCGCCTGCGGCGTCGATCGACCCATGTGCACCTCCATCGGTGCGGGGGGCGGCGCGTCCGGACGGAGGCTTCAGCCGAACCGAGGCGCTATCGGTTCGAGAACCGTCAACCAGCCGCTCGCGTGGAATGCGAGCCGACCACTCGAAACTCGGATTGGCAAGATTGTACGGCGGACCACCACCCACCGGCGTGGATGCACGGCAAAGCCGACCTGATCGGGCGGCTTGCGCACGATCTCGACGGCGATAATCGTGGCTGTCGCTGGCCTGTCACCGGCATAGCCCGCATCAGCGAATGCCTTGGCGATGAACGGGAAGGTCCGGCGCGACAGGCGCAATACCGGCACGGCGCCGTCCCGGTCCTGCACGTCGGCGGGCTGCGGTTCGAGGATGAGGGCGCGTCCGTCCGTGTCCACCAGAGCCTGACGCTTACGGCACTTCACCTTCTTGCCTGCATCATAGCCGCTTGGGCTGCCGCTCTCGGTCGTCTTGATGTGTCTTCCTGTCAAGCACGGCGGTTGTCGGGGAGGCGTCCCGCCCGATGCACTCCCGATCAGACAGCACGAGATGATGGCTGATCCCGGCGAACAGCCTCTGATCGCGCCAGCAGCTGAAGTAGCCGTAGGTGGTTGAGCGCGGCGGCAGGTCCTTGGGAATCAGACGCGACGAGATGCCGCCGCGCAGAACAGCGTGGAGGAGCCGCGCCGTCCGATCGGCCGAGGGAGGCCGCCATCGCGGCATGCTTGGTGAGCCCGGTAAAGCATCCAGCGCGTCCGAGACCTCGCGGCGGCGCTTCATCGCCCAGTCCCGCACCACGCGCGGACGCACGTGCACACATCTCGCGCTCTACAAATCCGTCGCTGGTCTGGACGTGCAGCATCTCCACAAAGGCCGCGAGATCACCACCCGAAAGGAGCTTCGTGACCCTGAAGCTCATCCGATTGCCCTCCGGCCCAGGAGATCGGCGACCCGGAGGTCTCGCTCAATTCCGGCGTCAATCGCGCGGACCTCAGCGGCAAGATCATCGGGAAGTAGTTTGGCAGCCTCCGCCAGACGCTCACGCACTCTAACGACCACGCTTGGGTTGACCCTGGCAGTCGCCCCGCCCCGCCGGCCATAGTCACGAAGTAGGTCCCCGCTCTTTCCGCACCAGCGAATGGAGAACGCCTTTTGAGAATCGATGATGCCGAGAGTGCGCACTCGCTCGAAAGTCGATAGTAGTTGATGTCCATACATGGTTCTATTTAGGCAACGGCGGGAAACTCAGCGGGATAAATAGCTTCATGATTATTGTGAAGACATTGAATGTGAGCCTGATGAGAGGCCCGGGGTAAAAATGAGAGCAGAGGAAATAATCGACGACTACATTGATCCTGAGAAGATGACACCGAAGTTTCGCAGAGAGCTTGAGGATGCCATCGCACGACAGGGGCCGCAAAGAAGCCCCGAGTTAATGCAGCTGATGTATGGTGACGCGCGCGGAGATCTCGAAGTCGAGCAGCTTCGGGCCGATCTAGTAAAAACCCAGGCAGAAGCCGATGAGGCTGCTGCGTCGGCAGTTCGGGATAGGGCTGAGGCTCAGCGGACGATGAGCGCATCACGGCGGCGGCCTTGTTGATAGGCCGCGTGTCAGGACCACCACGTTTCGTCACACGAAAACTGCCGGAGGTGAAAGGCTGCGACCGACGCGGTTGTGTCGGTTCATGGAGAGAGCAGGCAGTCGGTCGGGATGACCGCCGCCGCGGCCTGCCGTCACCGCCTCGAGCGGATTAGTAGCGCTGGGAGTGGACGTTGGCTCGTCGCTGGAAGTAAATCTTAGGTTCTGCGCCTGTGTCGGTCGTTCGTTGTCCTTCACTCTAACGCCGTCAACGAGATATAGCGTGGCACAGGCCAGTCTATTTGCGAAGTAAATCGTCTCTATATGTGGCGCAAATGTCACTACTCGCCTCACAATTTCATTTATCGCCGGGGTATTACCTCGTATATCGCCCAGTGTATGCCTCGTTGATAGGCGTGCCCTTACGTCGACATACCGCCAATTAAACCAGAGCCACGCCGAAGGCCGTCTATCGAGCGAAGTCGTGACTGATCGGCTGACTGGACGACGGCAGTGCACGTCTGCCACAGCCGTCCTGAAATGGCTCGAAATGGCTGGAAACAAGACAATTGGACGCTGCTAGCCCCAGTTCTTTAGCTTAGTCTCGCCACGATCAGATGGCGCACAAGGGGCTGCGAGTGGACCGAAGCGGAGGCAAGGCGACGCTGCTGGCTCGTGCCCGCACGACCGCGAAGATCGCGGCTGCCCGCGCGACCACGTCGCAAGCCCGCGCCGAGGCATGCCTCGATCTCTTGTCTGGCATAGGCCCAGACGACCGTTTCGCCGAATTCCGCAGAGCGCTACACGCCCTGCCGACTGACGAGCGCCACTACTGGGTCGGCACCTTTTACACGCTCATGCTGCCGACAAGGGTACGGCGGGCGCAGGCGACGTATTTCACCCCGCCGGCGGTCGCCGACGCTGTGGTGGACCTCGCGATCGACGCAGGCTTCGATCTCGCAACCGACGACGTGCTCGATCCCGCTGCCGGCGGCGCGGCATTCCTGTCGACCCTGGCCGGCCGGATGGCGGCCGCCGGCCTGAAGGCGGAAGAGGTCTCCTATCGCTTGAATGGAATCGAGATTGACGCCGGGCTGGCCACGCTCTCCAGCCGCCTGATCGCCGAACGGCTGGGAGCGCCACTATCCCGCGAGATCATCCACACCGGCGACGCTCTGCGCGTCGCGATCCCGGCCTCGTACGGACTTGTAATCGCCAATCCCCCCTACGGACGTATCGGCCTCGACGAAGTGTGCGGAAATGCATGGCAGAAAGTCGCCCACGGCGGCCACATCAACAAGTATGCCCTCTTCGCGGAGCTGTGCTTCCGCCACGCGAAGCCCGGCGGCATCGTCGCGCTCGTGATCCCGTCGAGCTTCCGGGCCGGACCCCTCTACGACAAGATGCGCGCCTACATCCGGTCGCAGGCGGAAGTGCTCTCGGTGGGTTCGATCGCCGGACGAGACGGCATATTCATCGACGTCGCGCAAGACATCAGCGTGCTGATCGCGCGGAAGGGACAAAAGCACGATCCAGCCTCGCGGGTACGGTTTCCGATAATCGAGATGGTGCCAACGGCTGGCCCCCCGGTCGAACAAGCCCTTCCAGCCGCCGCCGGTGACGCCTGGCCGCTGCCCGCGCTTGATCCCGCCAAGGTCGGTGGAGCGACGCTCTCCGATTACGGCGTGACCGCGCGTGCAGGCTATTTCGTTTGGAATCGCGAGAAGGACAGGATGGCGGCCAAGCTCACGCGCAGTCGTCCGGGTTACCCGCTGATCTGGGCGAAGAACGTGCGGCCCGGCGAGCTCTGCAGGCCGGCTGGGAAGAGGAGTGCCGAAACCGACTTCGTGACGTTCGCCGAGGATAGCATCGCCGTAATCAAGACCGCCTCGGCGGCCGTCATGCAGCGCACGACCAACGATAAGCAGCCGCGCCGCTTGGTGGTCGCGGCTGTAGATCCCGAAGTAATCTATCGGTGGGGCGGCTTCGTCAGCGAGAACCATACCATAGTGCTGACCGCCGAGGATCCCGACCGGCTCGAACTCGCGGTGAAGCTGCTCAACACGGCGGCGGTGGACCAGCGGTATCGTCGCGTGTCGGGCACCGCCGCGGTGTCGGTGACGTTGCTCCGACAGCTCGACCTTCCCGCGCCCGACACCTTCGCGGCCGAGCTCGCCGTCGCCGGGGGCGATGCCGAGGCCGCTGCGACCGCCGCATACCGGGTCCAGCCAGAATCGGTCGACGCCTGATGGCGCGCGGCCAACCCTTCCATTGCCCACCAGGCGTGACGCTCAGGGACCGCAGCGAACAGCGTCAGGCGCAGCTCGCTAAGCGTCAGGCGTTAATGGCGAAGCTGGCGAAGAACGCCGCGGACCGAAGGTCGAGCACACCGGCCGCAATGGCATCCGCACCGGCACGGCTACATCGAAACGTCGACGCCTACATGGCGGCGCTCGCGGCGCAACCTCTCCACCGGCTCGGCGAGTCTGAAGTTGTGCAGCTCACGCCGGCCTACGTGCGTATCGTCCGGTCGGCGGCCGAAGTCGCGGTCGATGGGTCGGCGCAGGTCGTCATGCCCTGGCCGCCAGGCCGCCTGTCGCCGTCGGCAATCGTGTCGCTGCTCGCCGTCGCAGCAGTCGGCAGTGCTGAGCGCACAATAGTAACAGTTCAGCGATCGACGGAGACGAGCCGAGCTCCAGCGGACGAAGTCCGCGCCATTGTCTATCCCTACGCGCGTAGCACCCATGCCCAGGCGCGGCAGGTCCAGCTCGACCGGCACGTGCTAGGCACCACCAACTTCGAGCACGTCAAGCGCTACATGTCGGGCGGCGGCGGCGCCGCGAAAGACTATCACCAAGTCCTCGCACGGGTCCGGCAGCTCAACGGCACCGCGTCGGACGGCCGGAGCTACGCGGAGTTCGAGCACCCGATCCTCGACGAGATCGTGCCGCACGGCCCCCCTAGGGGCGACCGGCCCTCCAATAGCTCGCTGCTGTGGCGGACGCGCAACAAGACGGATATCACGCGCCAATCGCGGTCGGGCGAAGCCGACGACCCCGCCAAGGCAGCGTTCTACCTCTACACGCTTCGCGCTGGTGATCGCATCGGCGTGGAACTGCGCGCGATCGCAAAGTCGCCGGACCTCCTCATCCTTGACCTATCGCGGAACGGGCGCGACCGCCTCGGATGGGACTGGCTGGAGCGGGCGAAGGAGATGGTTAACTGCATCCGCACGGTGCACCCAACCACCGGCATCCTCGTGGTCGCGGACGATCCGTGGACATACCGCGCCGCGCGCTTCGACCTGCTGGGTGTCAAACTGCCGGGCCGGAAGGGAAAGATGATGCCGGCAACGGGCCATATCGTCTATTCCCCGACGTCCGGCATCGTGACCGACATCGGCACCAGGGCGATCGCTATCGAGGGCGGCGCACAGCCTGACGCCGACGGGTTCTTCGGCGAGGTCGACCGCAACATCGAGCGACTGCGGGCACTGGTGAACCGGCTCTTAACGCTGGGCGACCAGGAGGGCGCTGCGACGGTGCGCAACCTCATCGCGACCGTGCGGCGGTCGGCCTGCCTGCCCGGATCGCTCGCCGAGCTCAGCCGATTCCTCGAGCGAGAGACCTCGACCGCTATCGCCGACGACCGGCTGGCGATCTACCGCGTCGCGAGTGATGTCGCCACCCTGACCGATCCCCGCAGCCTCGCGAGCCAGGCCGACGCCGAGCACGGCACGGTCACTGGGGCACGCGAACTCATGCGGAAGCTCGAGTTCGCGACGCCGATGACGAGCCTGCTCGAGGCAGCAATACAACCAGCCCTCCGGTCCAGCTCGCGATCGGTGTTCGTGTTCCGCTCCGACATGGTTGCGGAGTTCGCCGCCGACCGCCTTTCGCACGACCACCCGAAACTGCGCGCGCGCCTCAACGACAACGTCATTCTGTTCGGCGGTGAACGCGTGCTTGCTACGGTCACCGGGATGCCGAACTCGTCGCGCAACCAGTTCAAGCGCGCGATTCTCGTCGCACCCACGCGATCGGCGATTCTGGCCACACTCGCGCAGCCATGGCTGCCGGATAAGGTTTTAGTCCTCGCAGACGCCGACACGCTGGCCTACGCCGCCCGCGACGCCGAGCAGCTCGCCGACGAGATTGACATCGCGCCACTCGCGGCCAGGCTCCGCGCATTCGCGACGCGCGCCGCCGGCCGTGTCGCCGAGATCGGGCGACATGCCATTCAGTTCGAGATGCCGACCGACGACGTCGAGTTCCCGACCGGCGCAGTCGTCGACTTGACCGGCGGCGTACGCGGGGCACGCAACCTGCTGGAAATCGTGCTGAAGAACGGGCAGCGGATCCTCGCGCGCCGCAACACTGGAATCGTGCTCCGCGATGACGGCTCCGCGACGACCGCCTTCATCGAGCGGCCCGCGTGCCAGATCCGCGCAGGTGACGAGGTGTGCGTGATCGGTCCGGGCTTCGTCGAGCGGGCGCGGACGCTCATCAACATCCGCGCGACGGCAGCGGAGGAGATTCGCAATTATCACGAGCAAGTGACGCGGCGGTTTGGCGAGATAGACGGAAGCTCTGTCCAGGCAAGACTGCGCGCGCTCGTCGCGCGGATGGGTGAGCCTAACGTCTCGACGGAGACCGCGCACTACTGGATCGATCTGAGAGACCAGCTGGACAAGCCTCTATGCGATGTCGTGCCACATGCGCCGCAGGATGAGGCGACGTTCCTGCGGTTCACCAGGGCGCTCGGAATCGGCGAGAGGCTGGCGCTAACCTACTGGCGATGGGCGGTAGTTGCGCAGCGCACGCACCGGCTGCGCTACGGAAACATATTCCATGACGCCTTCCGCGGCATCCTCACCGACACGCATGCGGCGCTGGCGAGCAGCCAGGACCGCAGAGCAGAAATCAGGACGCTTCGCGCCATGGCAGAGGAACATGTGTCGGTCGTTGATGAGGTGCGGAGCATACAGGCGTCATGAAAGGTCTTTCGAACGGCCAGCTCGGATCCATCGACGTCGAACTTAAGGAGGCGCTATGCGACGCGCTCGTCAACGCGCTCGTGAACAGGGTGAGCGGCGGGGATGACCGCGGACGCACGATGCTCGGGGGATCGCCGCGCCGCGGCATCTTCGCCGGACAGCTGCTGCCGCGGTTCGACAGCACCGGCACGGCGGATGAGACGACCGACATCAGAGTAGCCGCGATCGGTATGGACGTGGTTCTGGGCGCTGCCGGTAGCACCACGCTGCGCGTTACCCCGCGCTACTCCGTGTACGTGCGCGTCATTCCCGAGTGGCGCGAGCTGGTCAGCGGAGGCGGCGAGCTGGAGTTCGACTTTAGACTGCGTCCTGCCATCCAGCAGCAGATCGACGACGCCATAAGGACCGAGCGTGGGCCGGCGCTCAAGGCTGCCGGCGTTGAACGACCGGACTGGAAGGGAATGGACGAAGCCCGGCGCTTCAAGGTCCGGGCGGCAAGGGCGCAGATTCTTAGCGAAGTGCGACGGAAGGCTTACGCCGCCCACGGTATCAGGCTGCTGACGGACGATCCCTCAGCGACACGCCCAAGCGCTACGGTGGACGACTGCGTCCCGATCGATCCCAACACGGCCGACGATACCGCTCCGCCGCTGCTTCCCATCTCGCGCCTGATCCGCGAGGGCCGCGAGATTCCGCTCAACCTCGTCGACCCCGCGCCAGTGCCAGGGAAGTGGCGGCGGCTGGACCTCGAGCTGCCGACGCTGGACTTCGACACAGGTGCGGACGATGCGACGCTGTCCACCGCCATCGACACCTACAACGCCGCCCTGGCAGCGGCGGCCGCCGCTCAGCTTGAGGCGTGGGTGACGGGTGATGGCGACCGGGCAGCCTGGCGCGACGCAAATGTGCAGCCGGGCGACACGCTGAACGAGGCGAGCTGGACGGCGGCGATGGCCGCGCTCTCCGTGCGTCCCGTCAACCGCGCTCAGATCCTGCCCGACCTCTCCCAAGTCGTCGTAAAGGTCGAGCGGCAGGTCGACTTTCTCGACCCCTCGCGGCTGTCCATGCGCGTCATGCTCGACAACCAGTCGGCGGACCTGACGCCGCAGGAGGCAAAGGGCAAGTGCAACACGGTGTTCGGTGCGGGCTTCTCGCTGACGCTGCCGAAGTTCGCGCATCGGCCGCTGAGGCTGGACCGCGTCGAACCCTCCTACCGCTTCCGGGAACACCTCGATTATCCGGCGATCGGCCTGAACTGCGGCGTAGCCGCCGAAGAGGCCGGTAACGATATCACACTCACCACGACCGTGGCGCCGCGGTTTGTGCAGCCGCGCATCGTCGCCCGCAAAATCGACCTCCCGTTCCAGTTTGCGATCCTCAAGGATCCCGACTTCGACGCCAGCCGGCTGCTCGCGCTGCCGCGCGCGTATGTCGAGTGGATCAACGGCCAGGAAGCCCGATTGAAGGACGCGGTCACGGCGGGCCTCGAACCGGCAGACGCGGCCGTCGAGACGGCCCGCCTCCGTCAAGACATCGACGCGCAGCGGGCTGAGGCGCGATATATCGAGCGCGGCGTCCAACTCCTCATCGATTCCAAGAAGGCGCACGACGTGCTGGCCGGCACAGGAGGGGATCGCGACCTTGAGCGGCGAGCGGCGCCTTGGCGGGCGTGGACGATGGCCAACGAAGCGTTCGCGCTGCGCGACGCGCACGATCCAAGACGCGGGTGGCGCCTGTTCCAGATGGCATTCGTGCTCGCGCACGTGCCGGTCTTCGCGTCGCGGATGCCGGAATGGCGGGACCGCCATGACCCGCTGCTGGACGAGGAAGGCGTCAGCCTCCTCTACTTCCCGACAGGCGGCGGCAAATCCGAGGCGTTCTACGGCACGCTTCTCTATGCGATGTTCCTTGACCGGCTGCGCGGCAAAGATCGCGGGATAACCGCGCTGATTCGCTACCCGCTGCGCCTCCTTACGCTGCAGCAGGCACAGCGCCTCCTCAAGCTCGTCGTCCGCGCCGAGATGGTGCGCAAGAGCCGCGGCGTGGGACGATGGCCATTCGAGATGGGGTTCTGGGTCGGCAGCCAGAACACGCCGAACCACTACCGCGAGTTCCGCGCCGATATACCGCTCTCCAGCGACACGGATTTCGTGGACGACAGCGGGCTCGACGGAGAGACCGGCGACGACGACCAGCGCGACCGTGGGCGCCGGTATGCCGAGGCGCGCGAGGCGTACGATAAGATTCCGGACTGCCCGGTCTGCGGGAAACCGACCGGTCTCAGGCGCGACGAGGGCGACGGGCCGCTCGGGCACCGCGCAGCAATTGTCTGCTTCGACGACCGGTGCGACTGGAACCGCGCTCACGGCGGCCGGCACCCGCTGCCCTTCCTCCTCACCGACGACGCGATCTACGCGCGGGCGCCGACGATCGTGCTCGGGACCGTCGACAAGCTCGCCATGCTCGGACAGAACACCGGCACGATCAGCAAGGTGCTCGGCATGTTCGGGCTCGCGCGGCGGATGGACCGACGCGGCAACCTCGACACCCCTCGCACCGAGGAGAAGTTGCGCCGGGACCCGGCCTCTGACGGCTGCGAGAATCTGTTCCCCGCATATTCCGACGGCAGGCGGATCTTCCACGATCCGTTCCCTTCGCTGATCATCCAGGACGAGGCACATCTCCTCGAAGAGAGCCTCGGAACGTTCAGCGGGCTGTTCGACACCCTTCTCGACACTGCGCTCGAGGACGTGGCCGACATGGCCGGTGACGACCTGCAGGTCGCTCGCCGGTGGACCGGCGACGGCTGGGGCGGACCACGCATGCCCAAGGTAATCGCCGCGACCGCGACGATTTCGGCCCCTGAGCGGCAACTCGAGACGCTCTATCAGCGGAAGCCGCTGCGATTCCCTTACCCCGGACCGGACCTCTACCACTCGTTCTTCGCGGAGCCGGCGCCACCGCCCGTGACCAACCCTGCACGCGACGCGCTGGCGGCCGAGCTCCCCTCCTCCCGAGCGCCCGAGCTGACCGCTCCCTGGATGCGCCTCTACGTGTCGCTGATAACTAACGACGCGACCCACACAGTCACCACTGTCGGTGTCCTTGCCGCCTTCCACGGGATCATCGCCTTGCTGTGGGACGGCATGCTCGACGACGCGCGACGCGCCGCTGCCATCGCGACGATTCGCGCCGCCGTCTCGAAGGGCCGGGCGGGCGACTGGCGGCGGGCGGCGATCGACCGCGTAGTCGCGGGTGGGCGCGAGACCGAGATAATGGCGCTCATCGACCTTCACCGCATCGCCTTGGCCTACGTCACCAACAAGAAAGGCGGCGACCAAATAATCGACGCGCTCAGCGCCGCCGTAGAGCACGAGCACCGGCGGATCGGCCGCGCGCACTCGCGATTCGACAGCCGCCTGATCTCCGGCGGCATCGACATGAAGGAGATTCAGGCGGTCATGGAGGCCGCCGAAACTTCGTTCGACGCGCAGGACTATCCCGACATCACGGGCACGGTGCGCAACATCGTCGCGACCTCGGCGATCAGCCACGGGGTCGACGTCGACCGGTTCAACAGCATGTTCTTCGCGGGCCTGCCGTCGGATATCGCCGAGTACATCCAAGCGTCGAGCCGCGTCGGTCGCACGCACGTCGGCTTCGTCATGCTGCTGCCCACGCCTCAGAACCGCCGCGACCGGTATGTGGTCGAGACGCACGACATCTTCCACCGATTCCTAGAGCGCATGATCGCGCCGCCCGCGGTTGAGCGATGGGCGGAGAACGCAATTAAGCGCACGATGGCATCCTACGTTCAGGCGTGGACGATGCTGCGTGAGGCGCGCGACTTCCTTGCCAGCCCCGACAACCGCAAGCACGAAGTCGCGCAAATGGACCAAGTCGGCCGGCTCGCGGCGATGGCGCAGCGCGACCACCTCGCGTTCACGAAGCAGCTCGTCGGCTTCATGCTTCGCTCGAGCGGCTTCGCGGGAAAGGGCGCGTCTAGGCTGGGCGCGCCGCACTACGACGAGTTCTACCGCGGCTTGGTGGACAAGCAGGTCGAGAACTTCGCACGCGACATCTCGAGCCGGGGGACGATCTCCAACCTGCGCGACTACTGGAAGGACCAGCCCGCCTTTAAGCCACCGATGACCTCGCTGCGCGACGTCGACGAGGCCGGCTACATCGTCGCGGCGGCGCGGGATCCACTGTCACGCGGGCGGACGACCGACGTCGATCGGCGCGACCTCGCCAAGGTCATGCGCGCGATCAGGACGCAACGCGGCAGTGCATCCGAGCTGGATGCGGACGGAGGATCGGATGGCTGACGCCAAGGGGGAAAAGGATTGGCGCAGCGCGTCGAGCCGGCGGCCGAGCGCGTTCGGCGGATCTCGCCCGGATCCCGAGAAGCTGGAGCCGCCGAGCATGTCGCGGTCGCGCATTCAGATCGCAGGATCCTACGCGCCCGGGGTGCTGATGACGTGGGAGGGCGGCAAGGGCATCTGCCGATCGGTGCCGCTCGCCAACGAGCTGCGCGACCTTAAGCCGACGACCGTGACGCTGATCTTCGAGAACCTGCGTGACTTCGTCACCAACTGGCGCGACCGGACCATCAAGGCGCTGCCGGACACGTTGCCCGAGTTCGTCCTCGACACCCCGTTCCGCGACTCCAGGACTGGGGAAGCGCGGGTTGAGCGCACTGACTTCCAGATGACGACCCCCGAACGCGTGGGCTATGTCCCGTATCCATTGCTCTACCGGTGTGGCATCTGCGGATCGACGCGCGAGTTCGAGAGCATCGCCGAGCAAGCTCGCCAGCCACTGCCCAGGAAATGCCACGGCCACGATGCCCGCTGGACGCAGGTCGACGTAGTTTACGTCCACTGGTCCGGCGACATCGAGCCGCTCAGCCCGTTCAACTGGAACTTCGATCCGCAGACCGGAACCACCCGGCAGATCCGGATGTGCACCTGCGGATCGGCCAACTTCAGGCTGCGCAACGACGCCCCCGTGTTCTCCGAGTGGCGATACGTCTGCGAGGGCTGCGGCGAGATGCGGCCGCTCAAGAAGGCCAACCCGCACGTGCTCGGGCACCTCCAAGCCCAGCAGAACGCGGGCGGGCGCACGTTCCAGTGGATCGAGGTCAACATGCTGCCGGTGTCCTACCGAGCGAACTCGGCCTTCTACGTGCAGCGCACCTCGTTCATCGTGTTCGAGGACAGCTCGGTGGTCGAACTCATGACCCAGCAACGCTCCGGCGAACTCACCGCGAAGCTGGCCCAGATCCACGACATACCCTTCGCCGAGCCGACGGACGAGGAGATCAGCGCGAAGGTGAAGGCGGATCCGCAGCATGCGGGGGATTGGGACGACTACTCCGCCTTCCTCGACATGGCCGAGCGCGCCGACCAAGGCGGGCGGGCGGACAAAGCCCGTCGATACCGCGATGACGCCAACGAGTTCCGCAAGGCGTGGTTCGCCAAGGGCATTGTCGAGCGCGGCCGCCTCGGCAGTCCCGGCGTCCTGCGGGCGATCGCGCTACGCGAGGACTGGGCGCGCCGCTACGACCCGATCCGGCTCACGGTCCAGCACGACGCCTTCGTGCGCGAGCACATTGAGCAGGCCATGGCGCGGCACGCAGCGGTCGACGTCATGAACCCGGATATCGCGCTGACCGACGTTGTCAACGATCCCGAGCGGAAGTCGCGCTACCAAGCGGTTACCGGATCGCTGCTCGGGCACATGGGCGTGGAGCGCCTCGTCCTCGTGCGCGGGCTGCCCATCTGCGAGTTCAGCTTCGGCTACACTCGCGTCTCGGCGAACCCGATATACAAGCGCGAACATCAGGGCATGACCGTCGACATGCCCGTACGGCTGAAGGCGTTCGACGCACTACCGATCGCCGACAACAAGCGCCCGATCTACGTCACCCAGCAGCTGAACGAGGCGCTCTACTTCAAGCTCGACGAGACGCGCGTGCTGCGCTGGCTCGACAGGAACGGCATTGCCGACGTGCCGCCTGACCATCTCGGCCGTGCGTTCATCGAGCGCTACGACGACTTTGGCCCCTTCCTCGAGACGTTCAAGGACCGCGAGGGCACAGGCGGATATCCGCGAACGCTTCCCGCATACGTCTACCTACTACTCCACACCCTTTCTCACCAGATGATGCACTCGCTCGCAGACACCTCGGGCGTCGACCGCGACGGCATCGGGGAGCACATCTTTCCCGCCGATCTCGCTTTCGTCATCTATCGCAAGGGAATGACTCCCGACCTGGGGAATATCTCGGCGATGTGGCGGAATCAGTCCCATGCGTTCCTCAGGCGAGCGCTCGACCCCCGGACGCTACGCTGCGGATCGGGCAGCCTGTGCGACGCGAGGGGCGGCGCTTGCCCCGCCTGCGTGATGGTGTCGGAGGTGAGCTGCATCGCCTCGAACCTCCTGCTGTCACGCGCGGTGCTCAAGGGCGGGAAGGGTCCCGAGTGGGAACCCAGGTCGGCCCCCAATCTCGTCGGCTTCTTCGATCCATCACTGGCATGACTGACATCCCGGTCTCGCCCCGCGCCACCGCGCGTCTGGTCGTGACGATGCCGCCCGCGCCCAGCCGGCTCGGCGATGCACTGGCGGCCGACATAGCTAGCGACTACGTTGCGCTGACCCGGACGACTGACGCGTTCCGCCATCTCGCCCTGCTGGCGCGCGAACGCTTCACTATCATGGTGCCGTATATCGACGTCGTTGGCGCCGAGTGGGCATCACAGCTGTTCGAGGAGACAGCCGCCGCCGAGCGCATCTTCATCGTGCGCGATGCTTCGCAGATCTCCTCTTGTGGTCAGGCCGGCACGCGCCTCACCCGCGCCGCGACGCGGATCATCGACTATGGCGGCGCGGACCAGTCAAACGAGACATTCCACGCCAAGATCGTGCTCGCAGACGGGATCGCGGCCTATGTCGGATCAGCCAACATGCTCCGGCGCTCGATGTCGACAAACCTCGAATGCGGCATGCTCGTCGAGGGACCCGCCGTCGGCGCGGTTCGCGTCCTCGTCAACGCAGTAGCCAGCATGGCGGGTTGAACCGAGACCTGAGAAGACGAGAAGACACGGCTTGAGCGGAAGCATATCATGATTATTTTGTTTGGCCGATCGCTTTCTAAAGGAGATCACTGCGGATCGTGAGTGCAAGACCTACATCGGCTGTGGCAAGCGAGGTCCCCGCTCTCGATACCTGCTCTCGCCGCCCGTGGCTCCGATGTTCATAGCGACCAGTCAATCGCCGTCCAGAGTAACCAAAGCTAGGTCTTCGAGACATCTGTTGAGATGTCTGCCTGATGCATAGCCAGCTTGAAAGCTGCCAGCCAGCAAACGGCTCTAGTCGGTCGGTCACAGGCATTCAATCAGGTTGCCAGCAACCGGTTGTTTCTTCGGACTGCTCTTGGTCACGGCTTTACGTACAGGGGTGATCAGGTCGATGGCACTGGTTTGCGGCGGCTCGTCACACCGGGGCGATGACTCCTCTGATGCGCGAGAATCATGAGGCATGCTTTCAAATCTGCGAGCATAGTCCCACGGGCGTCGCTGAGCTCCTCTTCGCCCAGCGTCGTGATCGCCGGCCGCGCGCTCGCGTCGTAGAGCCGCCCGAGGGTGGCGAAGGCTGCGTCGTACAGGCCCGCGTTCATGCCTGCGCCGGTCGGCCTTCTGAGAAATAACGCCGGCACATGGGGCGCGAGCCCGAGCGCCAGCACCACCCAGGCCAACGCCAGGACCGGCCGGCCGCCAGCTTGGTCGATGGCGCGACCGATTCGTGGCGAAACCAGCCCGGAGACCAGCAGGCCGGCCGAGCGGCTGCCGAAGATCCACGGCAGCGGTCAACCGGTGGTCATAGCCAGCTCATCTTGAACTCGAAGGCGTGATTGGGGTTCTTGAACACGAGCCGGTGCGAGTAGGTCTTGTACCAGGGTGAGCCGACCCGGCCGTCCTCATCGTGGGCGTCGAGCCACTCGCGGGTCTCGGGTGAGGGTGCGTCGGGATCCCGGACCATCACGGTCTTGGCGCCCATGCGCCGTTGGGCGCACCACTTGAGCGCTTCGGCTAGGCCGGGGCACGACTTCTTCAGCGAGACGCAGCGCTGGTGGTAGACCTCTTGGGTCGAATAGCCGATCGACACGGCGAGCTGAAGGGTAGTGTCGTCGATCCACCGCGGCTGCATTTCGACTACACCGTGGTCCACGGGGTGTGCGAAGGTGTCGATGTCGAGGTAGCGCGGGTAGAATCGGTTGCGCTCGGTCTTGGCGAAGTTGGTCATGATCACGAGACCGCCTTGTTGATCTTGATCTTCTGCGTCAGGCCCACGACGTCGTAGCTCGGCCGTGCGACGGCCTCGATGCGCTTGAGCTTGCTGATCTCTCTGTTGAGGGCGGCGATGCGGCGCGGGATCGCGGCCATGTCGGCCTCTTGCTGCGCCTTCATGCGTCCAATGTGGTCCTGAAGGGACGAGATCACGCGGTCTTTCTGTTCGTGGATCATTGAGGGGCAAACTTTCGTGGTAGCGCATAGGGTGCTGGAGGAGTCGCCTAAGGACGAGGACGGCAAGCCCGGGAGCCGTAAGAGCGCTGACCTGAGCGAGGTCATCACCCGTCTGACTCGAGCCTTCAAGAAGGCCACCGGTCTCGGCGAACCGCCTCCTGGGCCGCCTGGGTCGGATGGGTCACCTGGGTGAGACCCGCGTTACGCCCACTGGATGCGCGCCGCGGGCCAGAACGCGTCGTAGTCCCAGGCATGCTTGTCCCAATCCGGGTTCGGCTCGTCCGCCTGCCAGTCGGGATCGTCCTCCCACATCTTCTTCTCCCAGGCCGCGTAGTTCATGCCGCTCGTGTGCGGCACCATCACGTGGACCCGGTCCGACTTGTTCCAGGCCGCCGAACAGATGTCGGCGCCCTCGTCGATCGAGATACCCAACTCGGCCGCACGCTCGACCAACTCGCCTACGTGCTCCTTTCGGATCTCAAGGTACGGCTGGAGGATGCCCCGGTCCGGAGCCAGCCACGCGTGGCCCAGCACATGGGTGTTCGGGTAGAGCTTGCGCTTGCCGATCGGCACCGTGTCTGGGTGCATCAGCAAGGCGGTCGCGTCGTGATTGACGTACTTGAGCACGCTCGGATGCGCGTGCGCCGAGTCCATCGGGAAGGCGTAGTCGTAGTACAACTTGCCGAAGCCCGGCTTCTCAGCCCACCCAGGGCGGCTCGAACCAGCTGCCGACAGCGGAACCCACGCCTTCTTGATGCCCTTGCCCGGACGGCCCAGGTCGGTGAGGGGACAGTCCGACCAGCCCGACTGACCACCCGGCAACATCTGGCGATGAAAGATTATACGGCGACGCTTAAATTTGTTCTTGGACACAATGAATCTCACTAAAGAATGAACCTACTGTATCCAGCCCGCAGAGCACGAGCAATTTCATTTTGACGTGTTCACGGCCCTCGTGCTTAATCCTGGACGCGGGCTTCTAACTAGCCTGCCCGCCCTTTTCGGGTGCGATTCATTGTTGGAGCAATTTGTGATTCAAACGCTAGAAAACACAGCGGCGGACAGCCGCGATCATATGATCGATGAACTGCTTCAGTTCCTCAACCAAATTCTAATTCAGAACCTGCCGATCCCCAACGCCCTCTTCATCGCCGATTCCCTTAACGGGTGCGACGACCCGAATGGCCAAGTGCGGGCCTGGATCAAGCAGAACGCCAGCCGCCTGGATTGGACCGTCAAGGACTTCGAGAAGGCGCTGCGGTGCTCCCGGATCAAGGCCGACCTCGGAGCCGTGCCGCACAACGCCACCGAACTCGTCGCCACCATCGTCAAGCGCGACAAGATGAGCGTGCTCTACAACGGGCTCATCCTGAACGACAAGATGCCGATGCTGGAGCGCGAGGGCATCAGCGACGACCTCACCGTTGAACTGCTGGAAGAGGAGGCATTCTTTCAGAACCCGAAGGACGAGAACGTCGATGAGTTCTGCCGCAAGCTGCGCCTGATCGCTGACATTCACAAGCTGCCGGCGCCGAGCGAACGCATCACCGACGCCGTTAATCAGTGGATCACGGTCAGCCAGCGCCAGCGCCTGCAAGAACTGTACTTTGACATCCGCGGTCCGCTGACGACCCGGGAACGCCTCAAGGCCGAAGCCCTATGGCTCGAAGTGGCCAACAAGCTCTTCGTCGTCTCCGAGGACTGCCCGGCGAACTTCGTCGTCGCGGTGCTGAAGAAGTTCATGCACCAGGTGAAGCGCAAGATCCGCGGCCTGAAGGTCAAGGACCACCTGATGCCCGTGATCACCGGCACCCAGGGAAAGGGTAAGACGACCTTTGTGCGCGCCATGCTCGCCGCCATCGAGGAACTGGTGCTCGGCGTGGATTTTAAGATGATCGAGGACGAACGCAACATCGACATCTGGAAGAGCTACATCCTGTTCATCGACGAGATGGGCTACGCCTCGAAGGCTAACGTGGACACCGTCAAGAACGCGATCACGTCCGAAGTTCTCACGCGCCGACCGATGCGCACCAACACCCAGGTGACGATCAAGCAGAACGCGACGTTCATCGGATGCTCAAACAAAGAACTCGCGCAGTTGATCAAGGATCCGACCGGCATCCGCCGCTTCGTCGCCCTGCTGTTCTCGAACGAGCCCGATTGGGAGTTCATGAATCAGATCGACTGGCTTCTGCTGTGGCGTTGCGTGGACATCGAGGGTGCTGATCCGATCGCCCCGTTCAAGGGCTTGCTCGCTGAAGCCCAGGAGGAGGCGCGCGAGAAGGGTCGCGTCGAGCACTGGCTGGAGGAGTTCAGGCCCGAGACCAGCGACGAGTTCAAGCGCTGCCTCGACAACGGCCGCATCCAGGCCAGCGTAATCTACAGCCTGTACCGCGAGTTCGAGGACGAGTTCTATCCCGGCCACATGAAGACCAACATCACCGAGTGGGGTCTGGAGATGCGCCGGCTGGAGAATACGGGCCAGAACAAGCGCTTCTCGTGGCTCGGGAAGGTGGGTGGGCGCGTGCTCTACGCTTTCAAAGGGTAAGAATTGAGGGGAGGTGTCATGGAGCTGTCATGGCTCGATTTCGGCATCTCCCCTCTCTATTTGACATCAGATATGACAGTAATGACAGTAGGATAGTGGTTATTTCAGTCCTGAGAAAAACCAGAATAAAAATAATAGAGACGTGCAAATTGGTGGTCCTAGTGTCCAATCTGTCTTCCTGTCCTGCTCTCCTCAATTAATTCGAATTCTTCTTCCCTCAAGAGTTGCACCCTGCCGAATAGCCGCGAATTCGCCCGCGACACGCACAACCTCAAATCCCGGCGCAAGCCCATCGCTAGTAATTCGGAAGAACAAAGGCGAACAGACATATGGCAGTGCATGGATGATCTTGCTATAACGTGATCAATCCAACATAATACACTCCAAACCCTCGGCGACGAGCCTGGGGCTTTTTTCATGATCGGGCGAACCGAGCGGCGCCGAGATCGAGCAACGCCGCGATCTCTTTGAACGACTATCGTCTATGGCAAAAATCCCATTAGCTTGACCGTGCGAGGAGTCGCTTTCGACCCCGCTCGGACGTTCCGAACGTGCGGGCGCAATCCACGCTGCTGACCCGAAACGGCCATGCGCGGGGCGCGTCGGGAATGTCCGGTTGCGGACCTTCTTCGGACATCTGATTGCTTCAAAGGGATCGTGTGAGAACGGCGACGCGCTGGCCGACCGCCCTGGAAGCTTTCTCCTGCTGACTCACGATGCCCCGGCGCGGACCTCGTTGGCTGCGGTCAGCGTGATCAGGCGGCCCCGAGTTGCGCCACGCTTCTCAGAGAACCTGTCGTTTGGCGCAGGCCGCCGTCAAGGTCATCCGGCGCTTCAGCGACGGGCGCCGTCACGCGGTCCGAGGGCTGCAGAGTCACGCCGAAGGTCGAACCACGGCCGATTCGCGACCGCACGCGGACCGGGTGGCCGAGGGCCCGCGCGGTCTCGCGCACGATGTAGAGGCCGAGACCCAGGCCCGTGCCATCGCGGCGTCCGCCTCTGTCCCCTGCCTCGAACAGGCTCTCGAGCCGCTCGGGCGCGATGCCCGGCCCATTGTCGTGCACCTCGAGCACGATGTTTCCGCCCCGGCGCCGGCAGCCGAGCACCACCTGCCCCCCAGGACGGACGTAGGCGATGGCGTTGCCGACCAGATTGCGCAGGATGGTGGCGAGCATGGATGCATCGGTGCGTGCACACAGGCTCGTCGGCTGGACGTGCAACCGCACCCCGCGATGGTCCGCGTGGACCTGCCACTCTGCCTGCGCTTGGGCGAGCAAGGGGGCGAGTGGCACCGCCTGAATCCGGGGTGACGGGCCGCCGGCCAGGGCCGACCGTGCAAGTTCGTCGAGTTCGCGACCGAGGCGCTGGAGTGCGTCGATAGCCATCGCGAGGCGGCCGGCCGCGCGCGGCTCCACGCCGTCGAAAACGGCGCGCTCGATGGAGATAAGGGCGACTTGGAGAGGCTGCTTGAGGTCATGGCCGGCGACTGCCAGCAGGCGCACCATCCCGCGGCGAGCCGCCTCGGCGCGCACGATGGCCTCACCGGCTGCGGGTCCGTCCGCAGCGGCAATCGTCAATTTCGTCACCTCGTGCCCATCCAGAGTTTTCCATGCCGGCTGCGCTCGGCCAGAGGGATGATGCATCGCGGCTCGCTCCTCAAGCGCCATAGCAGCCGGTCGGGCCAGGTCAGGGCCGAGATGTAGGCCGTCTCCATGAGCCGCCATCAGTACGGAAGGACCAAGTCCTTGACGTCGCTGACGACGACGAAGATGGCGAGGAGTTTGGCGTGTGCGGACGTGCTGGCGTTGCGTCTGACGCCGTGACGATCACCGGGATTCTCCGAGAAGTTCTGCCCGGCCTCATAGGTGATTTCGGGTCCGTCGTTCACCTGACTGACGACCGCCCCCTCCAAAACAGTCGCGTAGATGAAAGCGGAGGCTGGATGACGGTGAACTGCCGAAGAGCCGCCCGGCGCGTATTCGACCAGCGCACCCTTCATGCTCTTTCCTGGTACGTTAGGAAGCGGCTGATCGTACACGAGCGTCACTTTCGAGCGTGGATTTTCATGTTCCGCCGCGGACGTTCGGAGCGGACCCGCAGCAATAACGGCCATTGCCAGAACAGCGGTGAGTGCATGAGATCGCATCATTCGTTCCTTTCGGTATCTCGGGAGGGAGCAGGTGGTCACGCGCGTCCGGCGGATGCGGCGAGCCAGTCGCCGAAGTGGATGATGCCGAGGCGCGCAGCGGCCGCAGGCACAAGCGAAGCGTCGTCCAAGCGGGCGCCGAAGTAGCGAGCTGCGGGATCCGTAACGACGGCTCGCGCGTCGTTCTTTGCCTCGAGGTAGCGTCGGACGAGTTCGTCGAGCCGGAAGCGCTCGGGACCAGCGATCTCGATGACGCCGTTGACGGGAGAAGCGACAGCGGCCTCTGCGACAGCCGCCGCCACGTCGTCGGACGACATGGGCTGGATGGCGGCTGGCGGCAGGTGGATCGTGCCATCCGTGGCGGCCGAAGATGCGATCCCGCCCAGGAACTCGAAGAACTGCGTCGCCTGCACGATGGTGTAGGGCAGGCCAGCGGCGCGGATCAGGTCTTCCTGCGCCTGCTTGCCTCGAAAGTACCCGCTCTCCTGGAGACGCGCGGTGCCGACGACTGACAGGGCCACGTGGTGCTGGACACCCGCCTCTGTTTCCGCCGCGATCAGATTGCGGCCCGAGGTCGTGAAGAAGGCCATCACGTCCTCGTCAGCGAAGGATGGCGAGTTCGCCACGTCGACCACGACCTCCGCCTCACGGAGGGCCTCTGCAAGGCCCTCGCCGGAGAGCGTGTTCACACCCGAATTCGGCGAGGCGGCCACCACGTCGTGGCCCGCCTTCTGCAGCCTTGCGACGGTCTTCGACCCGATGAGGCCACTGCCCCCGACAACTACGATCTTCATCTCGCCTGCTCTCGCTCAACAGCCGCTCGGGGCGGCGTCGATGGCGAGACGAGGCAAGGATCCTGGATGTGACATGGTCCAGGAAATTTTCTCGAATTCCCATCGAGGCGGCTTCGAGGTCAGAGTGAAACCTTGTTGTTTGCCTTCTGCCAAGGCCAGCCAGGTACGGTCGGGATCAGTCCAGAGGTCGAGCGCCAGCGTGAACCCGGCAGTAGGGCAAGGAGCGGCAGAAAAAGTTCAGCCGATCTCGCATGCGCACGTGACGTCTCGTCTACTTCGGCAACAGGAGAATGGCTCGGCCATGACACCCCGCACCACGAACACATTTGCGCTTGCGCCCCTCACCGTGAAGGCGATGATCTAGGTGGAGGGCGCATACGGGCGAGCGGCCTGGACGGGACCGTGGTCGGCCTCGTCAAGCTCCGGGCGTCCCAGATCAACGGCTGCGCCTACTGGCGATGCACACGCGCGTTGACATCAGGGGTCAACTGTTGTCTGCGTTGGAATGCCAAGCAACATGTCTTGAGTGAAAAGTATCAAGGTGCCTCGGTGGACAACGAAAGCAAATCCGAACGAATCGCTTTGGCGGCCGACATCGTCGCCGCCTACGTGTCGAACAATGTCGTGCCGGCCGCGCAGCTCGGCCAGCTCATCGCGGACGTGCACCGCGCCGTCGCGGCCCTAGGCGCACCACGGGCGGCCGAGCCCGCTCCGCTCACGCCGCTGATGCCGATCAAGAAGACGGTGACGCCGGACTACCTCATCAGCCTGGAGGACGGGCGGCCCTACAAGTCGCTGAAGCGCCACTTGGCGAAGCATGGCCTCACCCCGGACCAGTACCGCCAGAAGTGGGGCCTGCCGCACGACTACCCGATGGTAGCACCGAACTACGCGGCGCAGCGCTCCGAGCTGGCCAAGACCATCGGCCTCGGCCGGGCGCGGCAGCCGCGGCAGAAGCAGGCCGCCTGATCACGGGCTAGCAGCGGCTGGAGATGTCCTGTCAGTCCAGCCGCTGCCCGCTCATCACCGTACCCGACGGATCCAGAGGCGCTCGGCGCGCGGATGAGCGGCGGCGACGAGCGCCAGGGCACCGGCGGCACCGGCGAGCATCACGATCAGTGCGGACATGGCGTGGATCCCCCAGTCCGCAGGATGCCTGGGGCCGACAGCGCGGCCCATGTGAGGGCCCGCCGCGAGACAATCCGGCTCGTGCGCGCGAGGGCGGCGGAGTCGCGTAAGAGCGATTATGGGCGTGGTGGTCGGGCCGAGACAGGACGGAGCTTCTGGGCCGCCTGAAGCTCGTTGGTGAGCTGAGCCTGAAGGTCGGCTGCGACCTGCTGCGGGATCAGCTGTAGGGTCTGGCGAGATCGTTTCACCTGGGCCGGTGGCTCTGAGCCGCCGACCGCTGCTGCAGCGCCAGCAGACGACGCCGGCGTCGCCGTTCCGGGCGTGGAACTCCAATCATCCCAGAATGGCCTTGGCCAACTCTGTATCGGCTCCGCACTAGATGTTCGGTCCCGGGATGTGGTGTGACGGGTCGAGCCTGAAGCGTTCGGGCTCTTTCGTCCAGGTCTGGCAGATAAACTCGTAGGGCGTGAGGCCGCGCAGGGTCTTCAACCGACGGCCGTAGTTGTAGGCATCGACGAACAGCTGCAGGTGCTGCCGCAGCTCGTCGTGGCTGGCGTAGTGGTAGCGCTTGACCGTGGCGTCCTTGATGGTGCGGTTCATCCTCTCAACTTGGCCATTCGTCCACGGACAGCGCGGCTTGGTCAGGCGATGCTCGATCCTGGTCTGCTCGCAGGCCCACGCGAACGAATGCCAGCGATAGATGCGCGGCTCATCGCGTGCGGCCCAATAGGCTGCCGCTGCGGCCTCGGCCTCCTCGTCCACCGGCCGGTTGTCGGTGAACTGGATGCCGTTGTCGGTGAGGACCGTGTGGATCGTGTAGGGCACCGCCGCGACGAGGTCGTGCAGAAAGGCCGCGGCGATCCGCTGGGTCGCCTTCTCGTGGAGTTGAACGAAAGCAAACTTGCTGGTGCGATCGATGGCCACGAACAGGTGGAGCTTGCCCTGTTCGGTGCTGACCTGGGCGATATCGATGTGAAAATAGCCGATCGGGTAGGCCTTGAAGCGCGACCGCTTGGGCTTGTCGCCATCGACATCGGGCAGTCGGCTGATGCCGTGACGCTGCAGACAGCGGTGCAGGCTGGAGCGGGTCAGGTGCGGGAGGGTCGGCTGGAGCGCGTAGAGGCAGTCGTCCAGCGGCAGAAGGGTGTGGCGCCGGAAGGCGACGATGACCGCCTCGTCCTCCAGGCTCAGCACGCTGGAGCGGGGCTCCTTCGGGCCCATCCGGGCATCGCTGCTGGTCTGGCGGGAGCGCCACTTCTGCACGGTGGTGGGGCTGACCCCGTAGCGCTTGGCGGCGGCTCTCACGCTTTCTTGACGAGCTTGGATTGCCCGACGGACCGTCTCAGTCGTCGTGGCGCTGCCGTGGAGAACCTGTCCCATAGCGCGTCCCTCCATGCGGCAGCAGTCGTACCACCACACTGCGGGACCGAACATCTCCTAGCTGGGGATCTGATGGACAGCGCGTGCCGCGCTGCCCACAGCTCCACAGCAGAACCAGCAATCAGGATGCCAGATCAGCCGGGAGCGCGGACGGCGAGGTTGAAACGATGTCGTCGAACCTCACAGTTCGGAAGTCCTCGTGGGCGCCCTGCGCCGGCCCACAATCGAGGCTCAGTTGATCGGCCTCCGGCGGGGCCGCGCGGGCGGGCGGCTGTACTGCCCTGATCTTTGTGGGGGAACAGGCCCGCGGCTCGTGCGAGGCTCCAACCGTTCCGCACTCTGCTCCTTGCGGAACGGCGGGCCGGGCGCCTGAACCCTTCTCCCAAACAGCGAGGATGCCCGGCCCGTGCTGCACCTCCTGTCCTGATCTTGGTCAGGGAGCCGCCCCATGGGCTGTGCGAGGCTCTCCCCGTTCCGCACTGTCCACCCGCTCCTGCTGCGGGACAGCGGGCCGGGTGTCGGACCCCTCCCTTGTGACACCCGGCTCGTGCTGCAACCCCCGCTCACTCGTGTTGAGCTAGATCGAACTCGTGTCCTATTTGATCAAGTTGGCGGGACATACAGTGTACAGAGTGCGGATGGATATCGAACAGTCTGTAGGACTACCCGAACGGCGCGCCAACTGGTGATTGGACTTCCCTGCTCTTTGTGGGGGAACCCCCTCGCGGGTCGTGCGAGGCTGCCCGTGTTCCGTGCCGGCCGGCCCCCCCCCGACGCGGGACAGCGGGTCGGGCGCATGGGGCCTCAGCACCAACACGTGCCAGGCTCGCGCAGCCACGTTTATCTTTGTAAGGGACGGCCGGCGGCGCTCTGGGCGACACGTCGCTTGTGGTGCTGCTCGTGACCATCCTGCCGGTTCGGTGCACGGGCGGCTCACAGCGGGCCGGGTGGAAGGATCTTCCCGGGGGGCGCCCGGCCCGCAACGCTACGCTCAACCTGGGTGAGCGACAGCCCGCACGATCGACGCGACACAGGGCGCATGGTGCTGCTCGCTCTCCTCTCGGTTTGCGCAGGCGGACAGCGTCATCTGCGGGTCGGGCGCCTGGGATCTCGACACCAGCACGCGCCCGGCCCGCACCTCTCTCCGAGGGGGTCTACGCGGCATCGTTTGATCATCCACGCCGCGTGAGGGTGGCTGCGATCAGCTGCCGGTGGATCCACCACTGCTCCATCGTTTCGTGCATCAGATGGACCGTCTTCTCGGCCACTGTGGTGTCCCACCCAGCGGTGCGGCTCCGCTCGATGCTCCCGGCGAGGTCGAGCATGCGCTGTTCGCCCTCGGCAATGTGCAGGTCGGCCCGTACCAGGTCGGCAGCTTCGTCAAGGTAGTCGATCATGGCGCGACCCTCGACACCGGAGGCAACGCGCCACCAGCGCCCTTGGAGCCGGCGAGACGGCTGCTGTGCTGAGAACGTCCTGACACCCTCGCGCCAGCTGGCGGCCGTAGCTGGCGGACATGACCGCTGCAGCTCTCCTCGACACCACCCTCTCGCCCACTGTCCTGGCCTGGAGCCAGGGCCTCGCCAGCCTCTCGCCTGGCCAGCCGCCCTGTCCCGGGCTGAAGCCGGAGGAGTGGATCACGACCCTGACCAACGCCCGCCGCTTCGTGGACGAGTTCGGGCCCCAGGCCGATGCATTTGGGTGGGACACCCTCACCTTGTTCAGCGTGCACCCGAAGTCAGGCGCGATCCGCGGCGACTGGTGCGGCGTGCTGATCCCGTGCTCCTACCCCGTGCACGAGGTCACGGCCGAGCGCATGCGCAAGCACATCTGGACCGTCTACAAGGAGCAACCGGTCCACCACCGGGGCATCCCCGTCTGGGAGTTCGCGCGCTAGATCGGCCCGATGGCTGACCAACGCACTCTCGGCGAACTCCTGAAGGCGAACCTCGTGAGCGATGAAGACTTGAACGCGGCTGTCTCTGGCTACCTCGCGGACCCTACACTCGGCCCGCGACAGATCGCAGACGGCATCACCCTCGACATCACTGCGGCTGTGCTGGCCAACCGCTGGGCCACCGACGTGCTGGCAGACGAGGAGATGAGCGAGGCAGCGCGCCGCAATGCGGTCCGGACGGCGATCCTGCTGGCGAGGGTAGCTTAAGTCGTTCAGCCGAGGTTGGCAGAGATGAACAGGCGACGCTAATATCTGATCGGTGGTCGACCAGTTCACGCCCCTCCGCGTTCTCGCGCCCATCTGATCGGAGAGAACGCGCCACGTCCCTGCACTGTGGGTGGTCTATGAGTGCGTCATCGATCTCGCCCTCATCTCGAATGATCCGCAAACTGGAGAGCAACACCAATCTCTCGGACGAGGATCGACTGGCTCTTGAACGCCTGCCTTTCCACGAGAAGGTGCTCTGGGCACGCTAGGATCTGACTCAGGAAGGCAACCGCCCGTCCAACTGCTACCTTTTGGTGGAGGGCTGGCTCATCCGCTGCAAGGTGTTGCGCGACAGCAGGCGGCAGATCCTCTCGTTGCATGTTCCGGGCGAAGTACCCGACCTGCATGCCTTGTACCTGCACGCAACAGATTGCGCTCTGGCTACCCTGACCCACGCTAGAGTCGCCTGCATCCCGCACGAGGCCTTTCGTACTTTGATAGCTGCTCGCCCCACGATTGCAGCGGCACTCTGGCGAGAGACACTGATCGACGCGCAGATCTACCAGCAGCGGGTGATCGGGCTGGGTCGTCGCGGTGCGCTGGGCCGTATCGCCCACCTTTTCTGCGAGACGTACGTCAGGCTAAGCGCCACCGGCTTGGCCAAGGATCACCGCTGCGAGTTCCCGCTCACACAAGCCGATGTAGGCGACGCAGTCGGGCTCTCGACGGTGCACGTCAACCGTTCGCTGCAGACCCTGCGTGCGGAGCAGCTGATCAGCTGGCAGGGGCGTTCACTGGAGATATTGAACTGGAAGAGGCTGGTGGCGGTGGCTGACTTCGACCCCGCCTACCTGCACTTGGACAAGTCGGCAGCATCATGAGCCTGCAATTGTAAAATCCTGAACTTGATTAGACAGACAGTGTCAGCCTCACTTCCCTTCAGCCCGACCGAGGATGGCTTGGCGTGCGGTCACGCCGTCAAGCCCTGCGCCTGCGGCGCACCGCTTCGCGGCTTCGGGGCCTGACCGCCTGACCGAACCAAGCCAGAGGTTTTCAGGCCGAAAATGGCTTGCTGCAGGAGCACTACTCTCCCCTTGATCGCGCCTCAACCTGACACTGTCCGACAGATCAAATCCTGACTTTTACACTGAATTTCAGTCTACTCGCCCTGCTGTGATCGACCGCATGTGCAGAGCCAGCCATGATCATCAGCACCTCGGCAGCGGCGTCGTGTAGCGCGGCGTGCGCATCTCGAACTTCGTCGGCCACGTCCGCTCGGCGATGGCCGAGTAGTCCGCGCACGCCATCATCGCGCAACGCGCCGAGCCTACTGCTGCGAGCATGACACGCCGCAATCCCCGCCGTGCCTACGACCGCCAGGGCCGGGAGATCGCCCCGCCCACGATCGGCAGTTTGCGCGCGCAGGGCGATACCACAGCGGCCGTGTTCTGCTACGTGCCAGACTGCCACCGCAGCGTGGTCATCAGCACCGACCGCTTCCCAGCCGACTTGCCCTTCCCCGACATCGTGCACGCCCACCGGAATTCGCCAGCAGTGTCCCGTCGTTTTCTGGACATCAATGCGATGTGCCCTGCGGGGCACACACCAGCAGATCTTACGGGATGCCGTTGACCGTCAGACACCCGACTGCAACACAGATCAGGACGGTTCCCCTCGGGGATCAAAAGGGAACGCGGTGCGGGTTCATGCCCCAAGCCGCGGCTGCCCCCGCAACTGTAAGCGGCGAGCCTGCCATCACCAGCGTCACTGGGTGCCTCACCCGGGAAGACGATGGCAGGCCCTGACCCGTGAGCCAGGAGACCTGCCGTCAGCCGTGGTCACACGCGAAACGCGTCGGGCGGGGTGTCCTGACGGGTGTCGAAGCGGGCCATCGCGCCCGCCCGACCTTGCTCGCGGTGACGTGCCACTGCCGTTGCCCGAGGCTCGCCCGTGTTCTCGCTCTTCCCCCAGGCTGTTTCTCCGCCGTGCGCGCGCGTGAAGGCGGCGCTGCTCCTGTCGACCGCTGCTGCGATCTTCACTCCAGTGGGCACGCATGCCCAGGAGCAGGCACCGGCATCCGGCGGAAGCGTGATGGCCCTCGACCAGATCACGGTCGCAGGCCAGAGGTCGGGCGTGAACCTGCTGGCACCCACCCCCTACACGGCCGCGCCAGCCGGGCTCAATCTTGCCACGCCGAACCGCAGCGGCAGCCGCCTCGACCTCTCGCCGCTGGAGACGCCGGCCAGCATCGAGATCATCTCCGGCCAGAAGATCCGCGAGCGCGGGCAGGAGACGGTGCAGGAGGCCGTCACCCAGAATGCCACCGGCATCACCACGATCGGCGCGCCCGGCAACGGCTTCGGCTCCTACACCGCCCGCGGCTTTGCCGGCGTCAACTCGGTGATGCAGCTCTACGACGGCACCCGGCTCTACGTCGGCGCTGGCACCATCACGTATCCGTTCGACACCTGGAACGTCGACCGCATCGAGGTGCTGCGTGGTCCGGCCTCCGTGCTCTACGGTGACGGCGCCATCGGCGGCATCATCAACGTGGTGCCCAAGAAGCCGACCCTCGTTCCGATCAATGAGGCCCGCGCCGCGGTAGGCTCCGACGGCATCAAGCGCCTCGCCATCGACTCGGGCGGTCCGGTCAGCGAGAACCTGTTCTACCGCCTCAACGTGAGCGGCAACCAGGCCGACGGCTGGCTGCGGCAGAACGGCGAGTTCTCCAACCTCGCGATCTCCGGCGCGCTGCTGTTCCAGGCCACGCCCGACCTCGCCTTCACGCTCTCGCACGATTACGGCTACCAGGAGCCGCTGCGCTACTTCGGCACCCCGCTGATCGGCGGGCGTGTCGATCCACGCACCCGGTTCAACAACTACAACGTCGATGACAGCCGGATCATCTTCAAGGACAACTGGACTCAGCTCAAGACCGAGTGGACCCCCAGTGCGGACGTGACTATCCGCAACACCGCCTATCATCTCACCTCGAACCGCCGCTGGCGTGACGTCGAGACCTACGCCTTCGTGCCGGCGACCGGCCTGATCCGGCGCTCCGACTACATCGAGATCTTCCACGACCAGGAGCAGATCGGCAACCGCTTCGATGCTGCATTCCGCGGCAATCTGTTCGGGTTCAAGAACGAGTTCGTGGTCGGCTTCGATGTCAACCACATCGACTTCCTGCACACCAACAACTCGCCCTACGGCGGCGTGAGCACCGTCAATCCTTACGTCTTCTCGCCTGGTATCTTCCTTCGGGTGAATGGAACCAGTCCCGGCTACGCCACCACCTCAGACCAGTACTCGCTGTTCGCAGAGGACCGGCTGATCGTCACGGATCAGCTCTCCTTGATCGCCGGCGTGCGCTACGATGCCCCGACCGTCCGCCGCGAGGATCTGCGCAACCCGTCCGCCAACTTCACCAAGGATTTTAGTGCGGTCAGCTACCGGTTCGGCGTCGTCTTCAACCCGATGCCCGACAGCTCGCTCTACGCGAGCTACGCCACGGCCGTCGATCCGGTGAACTCGCTCATCACGCTGTCACTCGCACAGAAGGACTTCGAACTCTCGACCGGCGAGCAGGTCGAGGTCGGTTACAAGCAGGTGTTCTGGGGCGGCCGGGGCGAGTTCACGCTCGCAGGCTACCGGATCAAGAAGGACAACCTGCTCACCGTCGACCCTCAGCGCCCGACCGTGGCGATCCAGGTCGGCAGCCAGTCTTCGCACGGGGTCGAGGCCTTCGTATCTCTCGGTCTGTGGGAGAACTGGCGCATCGAAGGCAACCTCGCCCTGCTGCACGCGCAGTACGACGATTTCCAACAGGCGGTTGGCGGCGTTGCGGTCAACTTCGCAGGCAAGCAGCCGATCAACGTGCCGGAGCGCGTGGCCAATCTCTGGCTGTCCTGGGCTTTCGCGCCACGCTGGGAGGCGCGGGCCGGCGTGCAATTTGTCGGAGAAACCTTCAGCGACTTCGCCAACACCGTGCGGCGGCCAGCCTACGAGGTCGTGAACGCGAGCCTCGACTACCGCGTCACGGACACCTCGCGCTTCAGCGTGCGAGTCTACAACCTGCTCGACACGATCTACCCGGTCACGGGCGGGTCCACCTACTGGCTGCTGGGCCGCCCTCGTTCGGTCGAGGTGGCCTACAACATTGCGTTCTGAGCTGCGATGCGCCGGGTCGTGAAGCGCCTGAAGCGGTGGCTGTACCTTGGCCACCGCTGGCTCGGGATCGCCACCTGCCTGCTGTTCGTGATCTGGTTCGTGTCCGGCGTGGTGATGATGTACGTCGGCTTTCCGGCCCTGACCGAAGCCGAGCGGCGCGCAGCCCTGCCGGGTCTCGCGTGGGATCGTGTCACCCTCTCCCCCGAGGCCGCTCTCAGCGCGGCCGGGCAAACCCGCTTCCCGCGCGAGCTCCGCCTGGCGATGCTCGACCGGGAGCCCGTTTACCGGATCGTGGCCTGGGATGGCGGACAGCACACCGTCTCGGCGGCAGATGGCCGATCGGTCACCAATATCGAGGCAGAGGTGGCGCTCGCCGTCGCCAGGCATGATCCTCGCGCGGTGCGGCCCCAGCTCCTTGGCGCTGTCGATCGCGACCAGTGGTCGGTGACCGCGCGTTACAACGCGCTGCGGCCGTTCCACCTCGTGGCCCTCGGTGACCCTCACGGCACGAGGCTCTACGTGTCGGCCCGAACCGGCCAGATCGCCCTCGACACCTCCGGGCAGGAGCGGTTCTGGAACTGGCTCGGCGCGATCCCACACTGGATCTACGTTACGCCGCTGCGGGCGCAGGCGGAGCTGTGGCGGGACGTGGTGCTCTGGGTCTCCGGGGTTGCCATCGTGGGGGCGATCACCGGCTTGTGGGTCGGGTTGCTGCGCGTGCGGGTTCGGCGACGCTACGCGTCCGGTTTGATCTCCCCTTACCGCGGCTGGGCCGTATGGCACCATCTCGGCGGATTGGTCGGCGGCCTGACGCTCGTGACCTTCATCGTCAGCGGCTGGCTGTCGATGAACCCGAACCGCTGGTTTGGTCCGCGCGCGCCCACGCAGGCGATGCTGGAGCGCTACGCGGGGGTGGTCGAGCCTCGCTTCAACCTGGACCTGGATCGGGTTCGTACCGCCGCGTGCCGTGCCCTCGCCGAGGTGCGGTTCGGCTGGCAGACGGGGCAGGCTCGCGCCGTCCTCACCTGCCGAGAGGACCCGCCGGTCGTCTGCTGCTCGCCGGTGTCAGGTGCCGTGGATGGTGAAAGTGTGAGGATCGCAGAGGCGGCCCGGCGGCTGCTGCCAGAGGCTTCAATCACCGAGACGGTGCTGCTGACCGAGGAGGATGCCTACTGGTACTCCCATCACCAACAGCGCCGCCTTCCAGTGCTGCGCGTGAAGTTCGACGATCCGGACGCAACGTGGTTCCACATCGATCCTGTCACGGGCGAGATCCTCGGACGGGCAGATCGCTCCTCACGGGTATACCGGTGGCTATTCAACGCGCCGCATAGCTTCGACTTCCTGTTCCTGCTGAGCCGGCGACCGGCCTGGGACGCCGTGGTCTGGCTCCTCTCGGCCGCCGGTTTGGTCATCTCGGTTTCCGGGGTCGTGATCGGCTGGCGGCGATTGCGCTAGTATTGGGTCGTGCAGCGGTATCCGCCGGGTCAGTAGAAAGCGACATCATTGTGTTCGGCCCGCGGGGCCAGCAGTTCTGACCGGGAGATCCGGAACGAGAAAGGGGACCCGCGAGGGTCCCCTTTGCACTCAGTGGTGATGATGTCGCCGATGATGATGGTGGCGCATCCGATGGTGATGATGGTGATGATGGCGCCGCACGTGATGGTGGTGCCGCATGTGCCCGTGACGGTGCTGCACCGTCGTCACCATGTCCGAAGCCTCAACAGCAGCCGGCAGGGCCGGTGCCGCTGCAACCGGGGTCACCAGCGTCGCAGTGCCGAGCGCAGCCAGCACGGCCAGCGCGAAGATGGGTGTCCTCATGGGGGTTCCTCCTGAACAAGCCGTAGGAACAGTCGGACGACCCCCACAGCGGCATGGAACGGCTCAGCTTTCAGGATAGTTCCACCCGTCGCTAGTAGTTGCTGCAGCCTAGCTCAGTCGTCATCGTGGTGATCGTCATGGTGGTGATGTTCGCGCTCGACCCGGACGGTGCCCGTGTGATCTGCATCATGATCATGATGTCGTTCAATGACGCGTTGTTCGCGATGATGGTCGTCACCGTGGGCGCGGACGCCACCCGGACCCACGTCGACATGCTGGGCCATGGCGGCGGCCGGCGCGAACAGCAGGGCCGCAGCAAAACCAGTGAGGACGAGCTTCTTCGTCATCGGTGTCTCCAGTCTCGTTCGGCATGACGCCTGTTGGGACTGGAAACGCCGCAGGGAATAAATGGTTCGCCTGAAACGTGCTGCCTTTTTGGGGCGCAGTCAGACTGGATTGTCCGGGCAGACGCAGGCGATGAACACGGCATGAACGGCCAGATCATCACCCGTGGACTTAGCGGCCCTTGTCGGGGGGGGCGCTCCGGCAAGGGTCACGTCGGTGGTGCGCGCAGAGTTCGGTAGAGTGCGCGCACCGCGTCCATGAAGTCCTGCTCGGAATGCGCCTGGCAGTAGCTGCGCAGGAACTCGGCCTGCCGCGCCAGTGGGAATCCAGGCGGGGTGAGGTCGAGCCCCTCATCGACACCCGGCGGCGAGCGGATCAGCGCGCCGCTCATGAAGCCCTGCGCCCAGGCGAAAAAGTCCCGCTCGGTAGCAGGAGTGCGCCCGATTTCAGCAGTGAACTGGGAGCAAGGCGTGGCGCCGATACCGACAATCTTGACGGCTTGGGCTGAGGCGCTGCCGGTCTCGCCGGCAACCATCAGCACGACGAGCAGTTCACGGATCATGGTATCTCCTCGTTCAAGCTGTGGTGGTTCGGATCATCCGGCATGCAGACCCGGCCGGTGCAGACGATCAGCACCCGGTCAGGGGACCGACCGAGGCAGGTCACGTCGTAGACCATCCGCGCGCCGTCACGTAGGACCAGGCTGGTGTTGCGTGCGATGCAGCCAGCCTGCTGCAGGGCGCGCTTCAGCAGGTGGTGGTCGGCCTGCGCCGGACCGACGGCGAGCATGGCCCCTACGGTGAGGAGGGTAAGGCGGAGCTTCATGATGATCCCTCCTATTCGGCTGCTTGCCGCAGGCGCGGGTAGGTGTGGCGCTCGGAGGCGGCATCGCGAGCGGCGGCTTCCGTGGTGCCGAAGCGGGCGTAGAGCGCCGGCAGGACGACCAGCGTGAGCAGGGTCGCGCTGATCAGGCCGCCGGTTTCACAACCAGACACCCGATTGAAACATCTGCCCTCGTCGCGTATCTTAAAAGGCCGGAGATCAGACTTGCACGCCGCTCACACCAACATGCGCCGTTTCGTCGCCAGCTTCATGCTAGCGGTGATTGCCGTGTTCGCGGTGTTGAGCTCGGCTCATGCGGGTCTTCACGCCTCCGGACACTCCCACGGCTCCAGCGTCGTGCGCGCCGAGACTGACGGCGGTTCGGCCTCTCTGCATAGGGCTGAGTTGGCCGACCAGGGCGATGTCGCGGTGCCCGACATGCCCGACTGTTCGTACTGTCACGCCTCCACTTCGATTCTTGCGCCCGAGCTCAGGGCTGGGCTCGTTCTGCGTGGCTCCGGCACAAGCCTACCCCATCTCACTTCCACGGTGCTGCCGGGCATGCAGCCCGAGGGCCTGAGAAGACCGCCCAGACTCCTCTGACGTGCCCTGGCGCATTTGTGTCCCGTTTCCGGGATGCGAGTGCCGAGACACCGCGTCCGAGGATATTCGATGCTCAATCCCTACTTTGGCGCCCCGCGCCGCTTTCCGGCCGTGCTCGCCGGCCTGCCCGCTCTCGTCCTCTCCTGCCTCATGCTCGCCGCGACCTCGACCGGAGCACCGGCCCACGAGGGGCACGACCACGGCAACGAGACGCCCCTAGCAGCCAACGCCGGGTCGCCGCGGGTTGCCACCCACTCCGACCAGTACGAGCTCGTTGGCATCCTGAAGCAGGGGCGGCTGACACTCTACCTCGACCGATTCGCTGACAACGCGACCGTCACAGACGCCAAGATCACGGCCAGTCTGGGCAATGCCGAGGTTGCGGCCGAGGCTACCCCGGACGGCACCTACACGGTTTCGTCGCCGAAGCTCGCTGGGCACGGCCCGCTGGAGGTGGTGTTCAACGTGCAGGCTCCGGGCGGCGAGGACCTCCTGATTGGAACCTTGCCGCTGCCAGCCGAGCCGTCCGCCGTTGCGGCAACGGCATCGACGTCCGGGATCGAAGGTATCCGCCAGAGCCTGCGATCCCTCGGAGCAGGCACCGGCAGCCCTTACTCCCTCGCCGGCGGAACACTCGTGCTCGGCCTCCTACTCGGTCTTGCGTTGCGCAGCCGGTCGCGCTGGGTACCGGCAACGGCAGTTGGTCTGACCGCTCTCTTGGTTTCGGCCGGTTACGCGCTCGCCCACGAAGGCCATGATCACGGTCGCGAACCAGCCGCCGCTGCCACCTCCGACGCGCCTCAGCGCCTGCCCGATGGCAACGTGTTCCTGCCCAAGCCCTCGCAGCGACTCATGGAGGTCAGAACGGCCGTCACGAGACCTGAGACGGCACAACGCGGCGTTCAGCTCATCGGCCGCGTCATCGCAGACCCGAACCGCTCCGGCCTCGTGCAGAGCATCAATGGCGGCCGGGTGAGCGCGCCCGAGCGCGGCCTACCCCGCATCGGCCAGTCTGTGAAGAAAGGCGACATCCTGGCCACGGTCGAGCCGGCCCTTCCTTTAGCGGACCAGACCACGATCGCAGAGCGGGCGGGCGAGATCGAGCAGCTCATCACAGTCGCCGAGGGGAAGTTGGAGCGCCTTCGCAGGCTCGCCGCGGACAACATCACGCCGCGCAGCCAGGTGGTCGATGCGGAGGCCGAGCTGGTGGGCCTTCGCCGGCGCCGCGAGATTGTGCGGCAAACCCGGGTCGAGCCGGAGGTTCTGCGGGCACCTATCGATGGCGTGATCGCCAATGCCAGGGTTGTCGCGGGCCAAGTGGTGCAATCCCAGGACGCACTGTTCCAGATCGTGCATCCGGAAGGGTTCTGGGCCGAGGCGCTGGTCTACGGCGAGGTCGATCCCACGAAGATCGCGGACGCCACCGCCCTTAGCGGCGACAGCACCTCGATGCGTCTTCGCTTCCAGGGCTCCAGCCGCGCCCTCCAGCAGCATGCGACCGTGGTCCACTTCGCCATCCTGGACCCCCCGGCTTCGGTCAGCGTCGGACAGCCCCTCACGGTGGTGGCCCGCAACGGATCGGAGGTCACCGGCTTCATCCTGCCCCGCGACGCGGTGGTACGGGCCGCCAATGGCGACGCGCTCGTCTGGTTGCACACCGCCCCCGAACGCTTCGAGGGGCGACCGGTACGCACCGAAGCGTTCGATGCCACTCGCGTGGTCGTGCGCGACGGCTTGAAGTCTGGTGAGCGCGTCGTCGTGCGCGGCGCCGAACTCATCAACCAAGTGCGCTGAGCCGTCTCCTCGTCGGAAGCTGCCATGTTCAACCTTCTCGTCACGTCGAGCCTGAAGAACCGCCTGTTCGTGCTGGCGGCTGCCCTGGTGCTGGTCGCCTACGGCAGCTTCGTGTTACCGCGCCTGCCTGTCGACGTCTTTCCCGACCTCAACCGTCCCACCGTCACCCTGCTCACCGAGGCCGAGGGCTTGGCCCCGCAGGAGGTCGAGCAACTCATCACCTTCCCCATCGAGACCACGATGAACGGAATGCCGGGCGTCACGCGCGTGCGATCCGTGTCCGGGGTCGGGCTGTCGGTGGTCTACGTCGAATTCGGCTGGGGCACCGATATCTACCGCTCGCGCCAGCTCGTGGCGGAGCGCCTTGCCCTCGTGCGCGAGCGCCTGCCGCGGACGGTAAGTCCGCAGATGGGGCCGGTCACCTCCATCATGGGCGAGATCATGCTGGTGGCGGTCACCAGCGAGACGGCCACGCCCATGGAGGTGCGCGAGGTCGCGGACTTCGTGCTCCGGCCCCAACTTCTCACCCTGCAGGGCGTCGCACAGGTGATCCCGATCGGCGGCGAGGTACGTCAATACCGGGTCATCCCCAACGTGGCCGCGATGCAGGCGCTCGAGGTGTCCTCCGAGCAGATCGAGCAGGCGATCACGCGCTTCGGCACCAACACCGGCGGCGGCTTCGTCGACCAGCACGGCCGGGAGTACCTGATCCGCAACGTCGGCCTGACCAAGCGGATCGAGGACCTCCAGAACACGGTAGTGCTCTACCGCCAAGGCCAGCCCATTCTCCTGAAGCAGGTCGCAGCAGTGGACTTCGCAGCTCGGGTCAAGCGGGGCGATGCCGGCTACCGGGGCCGGCCGGCGGTGATCGTGGGCATCCAGAAGCAGCCTAACGCCGACACGGTCGACCTCACTCGCCGCATCGAGGAGGAGCTGCAGAAGATCCAGAAGTCGGTGCCCCCGGGGATCACGGTCACCAATGTCCAGTTCCGGCAGGCCACCTTCATCGAGACCTCGATCGCCAACGTCGAGCGCGTGCTGCTCGAGGCGGCCGGGGTGGTGGCTGTGATCCTAATCCTCTTTCTCCTGAACGTGCGGGCGACGCTGATCTCGCTCACCGCCATCCCAATCTCGATCCTGGTCACGGTGCTGGTGTTCGACGCCTTCGGCCTTTCCATCAACACGATGACGCTCGGCGGGCTCGCCATAGCCATCGGCGAATTGGTCGACGACGCCGTGGTCGACGTCGAGAACATCATCCGGCGGCTGGGCGAAAATGCCCACCTGCCGCAGCCCGAACCCGTGTTGGAGGTGATCGCGGCTGCCTCCCAGGAGGTGCGCTCCGGCATCGTCTACGCGACGATGATCGTGATCCTGGTGTTCATTCCTCTGTTTGCCCTCTCCGGTATCGAAGGGCGGCTCTTCGCGCCGCTGGGTGTGGCCTACATCGTCTCGATCCTGGGCTCACTGCTAACCTCGATTACCGTGACGCCGGTCCTGGCCTACTATCTCTTGTCGGGACGCAAGGCGGGGCATTCTGGTGACAGCTTCCTCGTGCGCGTACTCAAGCGGGGCAACCGCGCGCTCCTGCACTGGGCCTTCCGCAGCCAGCCGATCGTCTACGTCGGTGTGGCGGTGGTGTTCTTGGCCGCCGTCTACGGCGCCACGCTTTTGAAACGAGGCAAGCTCGTGCCGGACTTCAACGAGGGCACGGTGCTGGTCACCCTTCAGTACAATCCGGGCATCTCCTTGGCCGAGTCTAACCGCTTAGGGGCTATTGCCGAGCGGATCGTGCGCCAAGTGCCGGAGGTGCGCTCGGTCGGGCGTCGCACGGGCCGCGCCGAACTCGACGAGCACGCCGAGGGCGTCCACAACTCGGAACTCGACGTCGACCTGGCCCGCTCCGACCGGCCCAAGGCCGAGGTGCTGGCCGACCTGCGCGAGCGGCTCTCGGTGCTGCCGGTGTCGATCAGCATGGGCCAGCCAATTGCGCATCGGTTGGAGCACATGCTCTCAGGCCTGCCGGCCCAGATCGCGCTCAAGGTCTATGGCGAGGACACAGACACCTTGCGCACGCTCGCCGAGCGCCTCCGCGGACGCTTGGCCGGTATCCCTGGATTGGTTGACCTCCGCGTCGAGAAGCAGGTGCGCATTCCGCAGCTGCGCGTGAACGTGGACTACGAGCGCGCCGCCCTTTACGGGCTCACCCCCGCCGCGGTCACGCAGGCGCTTGAGGCTATGTCCAACGGACGCGTGGTGTCGCAGATCGTGGAGGGCAACCGCCGCTTCGACGTGGTGATGCGTCTCTCCGACCAGGATCGCTCCACCACGGGCCTCGTTGACCTCCTCATCGCGTCTCCCGCTGGCCACATCCCGCTCCGCTTCGTTGCCCGCGTCGAGGAGACGGATGGTCCTAACCAGATCAATCGCGAGAACGGACAGCGCCGCATCGCCGTCACCGCCAACAGTGACGGCAAGCGGGACATGGCCGCGCTCGTCGCCGACATCCGCTCGCGCGTGGCCGAGACGCCGTTGCCGCAAGGATACACGACGAGTCTGGAGGGCTCGTTCAAGGAGCGTGAGGAGGCGACGCTGCGCATCGGCCTGCTCGCCCTGGTGTCGCTCGCGCTGATCTTCGTGGTGCTAGTAAGCCGCTACAAGTCGGCGGTGCTGGCCCTCATCGTGCTCGGCAACATTCCGCTGGCGCTCATTGGAAGCGTAGCGGCACTGCATGTCTTCGGGCAGGAACTCTCGCTCGCCTCGATGATCGGCTTCATCACGTTGGCCGGCATCTCGGCCCGCAACGGCATCCTGAAAATCTCGCACTACATCAATCTCGTCCTGTTCGAAGGCGAGGTGTTTGGCCGCGAGATGGTGATGCGCGGCAGCCTGGAGCGGCTGACGCCCGTCTTGATGACGGCGCTCTCGGCCGGCCTCGCCTTGATCCCGCTCCTGTCGGGTGCCGGCGAGCCGGGACGCGAGATCCTGCACCCCGTGGCCGTAACGATCTTCGGTGGCCTGATCTCGGCCACCCTGCTCGACACGCTTCTCACCCCCCTCCTGTTCCTCGCCTTCGGCCGGAGGCCGCTGGAGAGGATCCAGGCGGCCCGAGCCGGTGCGCTCACACCGGCCGAGGCGTTCTAAACCCCTACACAAGGAGAGCACCTATGAAGCGCCTCGCCCTTGCCGTCGCTCTTTCCACCTTGCCGCTCAGTGCGCTCGCGCAGGCGAAAGGGCCAAACGGCGGCATCGTGACTGTCTCAGATGGTCACGATGTCGAGATGGTGTCGAACGGGACCGAACTTGTCATCTACCTCTTCGACGACGACAAGAAGCCGACAAGCGGTCGGTCGGGCGCCCGCGCCATCGTTCAGGAAGGGGGCAAGACCACTACGGTTCAGCTCACGCCCGCCGCGCCGAATCGTCTGGTCGGAACATTGTCGGCGCCACTCGGTGCGGGTGCTCGCGTCGTGGTCTCGGCCACACTCTCCGAGGGCCACAAGGTCCAGGCCCGGTTCACGAAGTGAAGTTCCGGAGGCAGTTTCCGGGAGCTGAAGGGGTGCGAAGGAAGTGCCCCCCTTCAGCTCGGCCGCCGTAAGGGGCCTGTCGCAAACGCGGATGGGCCGCCGTTCACCGGTCGTTAGCCATACCTGCCCAGCTTGCCGTCTCCATCCGGAGCCGGCCCATGATCCTGAATGCTCTCGCCCTCAAGCTGAAGCGCCAAGCCCGTGGCGACTTCCGGGGCCGGCACTTTGAGGCCACCCTGATCGTCCAGGCGGTCTCCTGGTACCTGCGCTACGCGCTCAGCTACCGCGACATCGAGGAGATGCTCCTGGAGAGGGGCATGGAGGTGGACCACTCTACCATCAACCGGTGGGTGCTCGCCTATGCGCCCGCCATCGAACGGCGCCTGCGCCAGTTCCGCAAGCCGCACTGTGGGTCCGTGCGCGTGGACGAGACCTTGTATCTGATCGGCGCCTCAGGTCTCTCCTGAGGTATGAGGCCGGGTCAGCCCGAATGAGACATGAGACCACGAGTCTGCGACGTAGATCGTGCGCCCGGCCTCTCCACTGCGCCCCTGACGAGATTGGACGGTAGCGGAGGCCTCCCCGCAGGGATGAGCCTGCATCAACAAGGTGGATCAGCGTAGGGGCGCCTCGAACGAGGAGACGACGCCTTGGTATTTCTTGGCATGGACGTCGCGAAGGCCAGCCTGGATTGTGCGGTCCTAACGTCGACAGGAGGCAAGCCCCTGGGTCAGCGCTCGTTCCCCAACAGCGCTGAAGGCGCTGATCGGGCCGCACGCTGGGTTGCCCAGGTCTCTGGTGCGGAGCTGGCAGACACGCATCTGATCGTCGAGGCCACGGCAGCCTACCATGAGGTGGCCGCACACCGGCTTGCCGCAGCGGGCATGCAGATCTCGATCGTCAACTCGGCGCGGGTACGCAGCTTTGCCAAGGCCCTCGGCATTCTCGGCAAGACTGACCGGATCGATGCCCATCTTCTGGCACGCTACGGCCTGCTGGTGCGGCCAAAACTCTGGTCGCCTCCGGCCAAAGCCCTGCTCGATCTTCAGAGCCTGATCGCACGGCTCGACGACCTCGAAGCCGATCTCCGGCGAGAGGAGAACCGTCTGGAGCAGGCGCGGACGCGCGGCTGTCCAGGCCTCGTTGAGAGGTCCTTGCTCACAAGCATCGCCGGGCTGAAGGCCCAGGCTGCTGAGATCAAGCAGGGCATCGCCGCCGATGCCGATCTGCAGGTGGGCCTGGAGCGGCTGACGACGATCCCGGCCGTCGGCCCGAAGACCGCGACACGGATGCTTCTGATGCTGCGCATGCGCGCCTTTGACAGCGCCCGCCAGGCGGCAGCCTTCCTCGGCCTGGTGCCGGTTGAGCGCACATCAGGATCAAGTGTCCGGGGGCGACCAACCTTGTCCAGGGCCGGCAATCCTCGACTGCGTGCTGCCCTCTACATGGCCGCCGTCGTTGGTATTCGCAAAAACCCCGACATCAAGGCTCAGTATGAGCGTCTGCTCGGTCGCGGGAAGTGCAAGATGGCGGCACTCGGGGCCGCCATGCGCAAGCTCGTCCATCTCTGTTTCGGTGTGTTGAAGGACGAAGGTGGCTACCGCCCCGGCGCGGCTACCAGGGCTTGACCATGCAGACGGTATCTACATCCGCGTCCGCGGCTGGTGGCGCTACCTGTACCGGGCCATCGACAAGCACGGCGAGGCCGTCGACTTCCTGCTCACCGCCCGTCGAGACCTTGACGCGGCAAAGCGCTTCTTCCGCAAAATGCTGCAGGATCAGCCGCTGCTCGCTCCCGATCGCATCGGCACGGACGGGGCTGGCCCCTATCCGCCCGCGATCGCCGAGAGCCGCGAGGAGGGTCTGCTGCCGCGCACGCCCACCCACCACGTGACCAAACACCTGCAGCAAGGGATCGAGAGCGACCACTTCCGAGTGAAACGGGCGATGCCGCGGGTCGGCGGGTTCCGGTCCTTCACCACGGCACGGCGCACGATCCAGGGCTTCGAGGCGATGCTGTGGCTGCGCAAGGGCTTCGGGTTCGCGGGTACCTGGACCGTGCGCGAGCAGAACCAACTGCTCGCCTGCTGCTTCGGTCTTCCCGCTGCGAACAAAGCATGAAACTGGGATGGCCGAGCCCCTTCTACAGCCCGCGCCCGAGTTTGCGACAAGCCCCGTCTTCTGACCTCGCCGCATCTCCAGCTCCTCTGGTCCTGGCTGATCCTCTCAATCAGCCCGGTCTAAAGCCAGCCGGTCAGATCATGGTCACCGGTTCGCCCAAGGAAGCCGCTCGGAGTTTGCCAGGTGACTGGCTGATGAAACCGCTGAATTCGATCTCAGCACAGTGTGCCCTCAACAGCACTCAAGCCACGTTTCCCCCTGCGACCAACGGCTTGGCGTTGTCTGGCCAGCTGAGCTGGCGGCATAGTGTGAGCAAGGCACCCCGGTCTTTCGTCCTTTCAGCCGTGCAGAGGACCCGATGTTACGATGTGGAAGTCGACGGCGTTCCTGAGCATTCTGCTCGCCGCCTCCGCACAAGCTAGACCGCTAAGATCGTCGGGCACGGCGCTTCAACGTGCGCCAGTTTCAACGAAGAAGCACAAGGCATTCAAGCAAATGAACGCAAATTCTGCGCATGGACGCGAAGTTTCATGAGTGGGGAACTCATGCGCGCACCGCAAAATGTCGACGAAGACATCGATCTACAAACAGATTCGCTTCCAGTGAATGCGCAGATGAAGTTCCTGCACGAGTTTTGTGTTGCTCATCCTGCCAATGATTACATGTATTTTGCTCCTGTATTGTATCTCTGGATTCGTGATGCGAGGAAGTAATGCTGATATTTAAATTGTACGATGTTCCACAGACAAGATCTGACAATATTACCGTGCATCTATGTCATCTCTCAGTTAAGGATCTTGCAACGCGGATGGCTTGTGCGCTCAAGTTTTGGACCAAAAGGGTTTTTCACCGTTTGAGACCCGGTGTCGTTGCTGGGCTAATCACCATTGTATTCACCCACACAGCCGTCGCCGCCTCCGACGACGATGACTCAGTGCCGAAGACCCAGAAATCGGGCGAACTTGAACAGCCCACGATCAGCGGCCCACTGAAAGCGGACCCGAATCCTGCCTCGTTTATGGCTGGTCCGCTTGGAAAAATTAATGTGTCGGGCGTCGTCACCGGCTACGGCATACTGCAGAACAATCCCTACCCCGACGATCGGACGGCGCGGGTTGATTTTAGCAACTTCCAGATGATTGTACAAAAAGCGGATGGCCCCACTCAATTTTACATTCAAACTGGAATTTATTCAATTCCGGCGTTGGGCCTACCAAACTCGAGCGCAGTCAATACCGCATCAAAAACCTACGGTTTCGTCCCACTGATTTATGCGAAGGCAAAACTTACCAACGAGCTTTCTCTACAAGGCGGTCAGATGCCGTCTCTGTTCAGTGGGGAAAGAACGTTCACGTTTCAAAATATGAACGTCGAGCAGGGCTTATTGTTCAACCAGGCCAATAACATCAACAAGGGTCTGCAAATTGCCTACAGCAAGGAGTCGACCGTCATTACCGCGTCGCTGAACGACGGCTTCTACTCCGATCGATTGACATGGTTGATCGGCTCGGTTGTCTATAAGATCGACGACGCAAATCGAGTGAGTTTCAGCGCCGGAGCAAATCTCAGTCGATCTTCGCATGACACAGAAGCTACCCCGCTGCTGCAAAACAACAGCAGCATCTACAATATCACTTACGGCTATAAATCAGGACCTTGGATTATTTCACCTTACATCCAATTTACTCACGTGCCGCGCGACTTGGTGTTGGGTATATCGGAAAGCGCATCCACTTACGGTGGCGCACTGCTTGCTAGCTATTCCATCACGTCTCAGTTTTCCCTTGCCGGCAGGATCGAATATATTGCGCAGTCTGGCAAGAGAAGTACGGGTGTGACAAATTTGCTCTATGGACCTGGCAGTAAGGCCTTCTCAGCTACGATAACCCCAACGTATCAGATTGACCGTTATTTTGTTCGACCTGAATACTCTTATGTCGAAGCGATCAACACTACACCCGGTTTGGTCTTCGGAAAGCCTGGAACCAAAACCCGCCAGAGCCGCTTTGTTGTTGAGACCGGAATTTTGTTTTAAGATTGAGAACGGTCTTGAAATTAATACACAATAAAATCATATTTTTATTCTTTGGTATTTGCATCAATTGACACATGGCGTTCGTACATCGTATTTTATTGGGTGTGAATCCGATCTACCACTGATGACATCCTGACGGCAATTAGCCCACGTTCGTCGCTGGTGGCAGCCGACCGAGGAAGAGCCCGAACGAGTGAAGTTGCGCGAGAGCTAGATCAAAATGTGGATGGTCGAGGTCGATGAGCAGCCGCTCGCTTTGATCTAGGACTACGCCATTGCCGACTGGTCACCTCACCACTTCGACTCCCTCCCGCCCCGATCGCAGGGTATTGACTTCTACATCGGGCCGGCCAACTCGCTCGGCCTGCGGGGCGGTGATGCCGGCACGGGCTGGGCTCGTCGATCGGCGGCCCTGGTCGGCGAAATTAGCGACGAGCGCGTCGCCCTGCGAGCGATCGCCCGCGAGCTCAACCGCAGCCGTACTCAATATTATGAGTTTTGCACCGGCCACGCTGACTTCTAAACCTCATCAGTCATGGTGATGGTGATGGCTGTCCCCGTAGCCGTAACGCACGAACGGGATAGCGGGCGCGTAGTAGCCGTGGTGGTGATGGCGATAATATCCACCGCCCCAGCCGTAACCGCCGCCGTGGTGGCCCCAGCCGTAGCCGCCATGATGGCCGCCTCCGTGGCCGCGGCCATAATGACCGCCGCCATGGCCATGATCGAAGGCAAAGGCGCCCGTTGTACCGAGCGACGCGGCGCCGAAAATAACAGCAGCAGCGAGCAACTTCGTGGTCTTTGACATCATCGTGCTCCTTGATTTGGTTAGAGGTGTCGGCCCATGAGGCGCTAACAACGGCTTCAGAGAGTGCAGACTTGCCTTGTTAAGGGATGCGCGCTACCGCACCTGTCGCTGCGAACGCATAAGCTGATCCACGAGCCGAGAGGGGCAGCCGGTGCAAGCTGACACGACGATGCTGAATGGCTCCTGAGACGCACGATGGTAACAAGCTGAGCGCATTGGTCGGGGGATCGTTTCACCACCGTCAAGCAGCGTTGCGCGCCACTGCCGCAACATCGACGGCTGGATCCCGAGCTCGGCCGCGATCTGCATCTGCGGTCGGCCGCTGCTCTCAAGCAGGGCGACCGCTTCGCGTCTGAACTCGGGCGTGAACTCCCGTCACGTTTTCGCCATCCGACACCTTCCCCGTTCCTCCAGAGCGTATCAGAGGTGTCCGTGGAACCGGTTCTCCCGCACTTTGATATTGGTGGCGAATTTGGTGTGGCCCAGTCAGGCCGCGAGTGAATGCAGCCGCGTAATGGCTGATACCAACGGCCACGGCCTGTGACTCATGGGGGGATCCCTCGTGAGCGGCGAGGTGCTTCTCTGGCGCAGGGAGGACCTGCACTATGCCCGCTCCTGTTCGCCTGAGGACCGACTTCACCGCCGGCGAGCTTCGCCGCCTGGCCTCCACGACACGGCACGCCAACCAGAGCCGACGCTTGTTGTCCTTGGCAGATGTCCTGGACGGCATGAGCCGGGCGGACGCGGCCCGCATCGGCGGCATGGATCGGCGGACCCTGCGTGACTGGACCCACCGCTTCAACGCGCTCGGACCCGACGGCCTGAAGGACGACTGGTCCAGGGGACCCCCACCGCGCCTCGCCCCGGAGCAGCTGGCCGAGCTGTCGGCTCTCGTTGAGGCCGGGCCGGATCGTGCGAGGGACGGGGTGGTGCGCTGGCGACGGGTCGATCTCCAGCGGGTGATCGCCGAGCGCTTCAGGGTGGTCTACCACGAGCGCACGGTGGGCAAGCTCCTAGACGGGCTCGGCTTCAGCCGCATCAGCGCTCGCCCGCGCCACCCCGCTGAGGACGCGTGGGTCGTGTCCGAGTTCAAAAAACCTTGTCGCGCAACGCGCGATGGCGCGGAGCGCCAGCCTTGACGCGCTCACGACGGTGAACAATCCGAAGCTGGAGCGCCTCCCAAACGGGGACAACCACCCAGTTTCCAAAAGGTCAAACCGTCGTATCGCTTGCATGGCTTGACCGGCGATACAGTCGCCAGTCAATCCGCGTGTGCACGGCGTCGGCGGCTTGCCGATCGGTGAGCCCCTCCATGAGCTGCAGAAGCGTCGGGAGCGCGAGCCGGGCCGGTGCCTCTGCGGGCCGTCCCCGGGCCGGGAACAGGTCGGCGAAGTCGCGATCCTCCACGACCCTAGGCAGGTCGTCGTAGAGGCGCATGACCGGATTGCCGTTCGGAAAGATCGCCCGCGCGACCTGCGCGGTCTGATCAGGCACGACATACGTGCGGTTCACGTCGAGCGACATCGCCCACCCCTGGCTGGCTTGGGGCCGCATCGTCGCTCAAGCGCATCGCGCGGGTCGTCCTCTCATCGCAGGAGGCACGCCGAATTCGCCACTAATATCAAAGTGCGGGAGAGCCGTGAAACCGAGGGAGGATCAGCGGATCGGCTCCGGGGCGAGGCGCGGCGGGATTGACAGTTTTGATTGTCCATGCTCCTGGGTATAGCCAGTGCTATATAAGCGAGCATATACTTTGCCGAAGAAATTGCGCACAGCCAACCCCGTCCTGAAGGTTCCCGCTCTGCATCGCCGGCACTCGCCGCATAGGGCGCTCTCGGCTGCTGAAATCCCCACCATTTGCGCACAGCACGACGCCCAGTTCCGCCAGCTGACAGAATGTGGGAACAAAGCATTCGCGGCTGGCGACCAGGGCGCGGCACGCTCGTTCTCCGATGAGGCTCTGGGCGAGGCGAAAGCCGTTTTCAGCAGGGCTTGTACCAACTTGGCCAGCGCGCGGAGCCTGATCCATGACGAGGGCGGCGCACGGGCTTCGCTGGTGCAAGCGGTCGAGAGCCTGACCGAAGCCGCAGCGACGGTGACCTTCCCGTTGGCGATGCGGATGAATCGTTTGCGCCACCTTAGGCACGCATTAGGTTTCCCGCCCGATCTGGCAGAGCCGCCGACACAGGCGGATTTGACGAGCAAGGCCTTGACGGAACGTGCGGTTGCCGCTGCGACAGAGGTCATCCGCACGGCACGGATCTCTGTCTCCTCGATGAACGTGGAGCGAGGCCAGCCATGTTGACGGGCATCGGAGTGCTCCGGCTCAGGTTGAAGTCCGCAAACTCTGCCTCAGCTGCAGGCACCAATGGCCACCCCAATCTCAACGTGAATTGGCGATATCTGGCAACATGCGTCTTCGTACTCGCCCGAGTGTTCTGCGTAAGCCTCGAGAGTAAGGCCGGCGAGACGATCTGGACCTCAGCTGGTTCAGAGGCGAGCGGTGCCGCCGCATCTGCCCCAGCCAAAAGCGAGGCGGCAAGCCCCTGGATCGAGGAAAGCTGGGCGATCCGGGGTCAAGCCACCCTAGTTCCGCAGGGCAACTTTCGATTTCGCTCTCCTTATCAAGGACCGAACAGCCTGAACCCAAGGGGACAGGTCAAGGAGACGTTCGATTTCACGTTGTATGCCGGAATCCGGCCGTGGTCTGGCGGGGAAATATGGGTCAATCCTGAGATCGACCAGGGCTTTGGCCTGAGCAGCACGCTGGGGGTGGCCGGCTTTCCGAACGGGGAGGCCTACAAGGTCGGCGCCGTCGCCCCCTATCCCAAGCTTCACAGAGCGTTCTTTCGACAGACCATCAGTCTGGGAGGCGAAACTGAGAAGGTCGATCCAGATCTGAACCAGCTAGGGGGAACTCGAACGGCTGACCGATTGGTGCTCACGATCGGGAAGTTCAGCGTCGTGGACGTGTTTGATACAAATAGGTACGCTCACGACCCTCGGACGGACTTCCTGAATTGGGCTCTGATCGATACTGGAACATTTGACTATGCCGCGAACGCCTGGGGCTACACCTACGGCGCTGCCCTGGAATGGTACCAAGACGTCTGGACATTGCGCGGAGGCGTCTTCGACCTCTCGCTGGTTCCAAACAGCAAGATCCTTGACCCTCGGTTCGAGCAGTTCCAGACCGTTCTAGAGATCGAGCGTCGGCACGAGCTTTGGGGCGCTCCTGGCAAATTGAAGGTCACAAGCTTCCTGAGTCGTGGCCGCATGGGCCGCTTCCAGGATGCCATTCGGCTTGCGGCTTCAACGGGCGAGGATGCAGATATCTCAGCGGTCCGGCGCTATCGCAGCGGTTATGGCCTGAGCTTCAATGTGGAGCAGCAGCTTGCACCCAATATAGGCATGTTCGTTCGTGGTGGAATGAGGAGCGGGGATGTCGAGCCTTACGAATTCTCGGACATCGACCGAACGCTTGCTGCCGGCTTGGCCGTGACGGGTACTGACTGGGGACGACCCTTCGATACGATCGGATTTGCGGGTGTTATTAATGACATATCGCGGCAGCATCGGCGCTATTTAGATGCCGGAGGCCTCGGCATCCTCGTCGGCGACGGCCGATTGCCAAATCCGGGACCAGAAAAGATCCTGGAAGCGTATTACAGCCTGCCGATAGGCTCGTTGGCCCGGCTCACGTTAGACTATCAGTTCGTCACCAATCCAGCATACAATCGTGATCGAGGACCCGTCTCGATCCTCGGTGGACGGTTACGCTTACAATTCTAGCTTCTATAGACCGCTTCCTATTTGGGTCGAGATGAGGATAAGACGGTTCGCAAGGTGCTGCTATCCAATGTGAATTTTCGAGTCCGGCTCTCAGGCCTCGGATTGCAGCCATGTTCATGCCGCGGGCCAGTATGGGGATGCGCGGATCAGGTGCAGATCAACACAAGCGAGCTCAAGGCTCGTCAACCAGTCTTGCTTTTCCTGATCCCGATCTGACCGATCGTTCCGTCCTTACCTCTCTTCAACCTTCCCACGCACCGATGCCAAGCTACAACATTGATCGAGCGATCAAGCCGTCGGCACCAGAACCTTGAAGTCTTCGTTCTTCGTCAACATGGCCCAAGCCGCGCGGGCCATCTTGTTGGCCAGCGCGATCGCACCCTCGATCATGGCGCGCCTCCTGCCGGAAGCGCGTCATCTTACGCCAGCACCGCCAGCGCCGAGCGCCCGTCAGGGTTCATGCGTTTGCCCTGGGACCGGGGTGGAGGCACCTAGGTTGACGTCCAATGAGCGCTGCTTCAAAATCATTTGATGAACCGAACGAAGCTTCCGATCCCGAGCCTCACGGCAGCGGTACTTGGCTTTCTGTTATCAAGTCCTGCTACAGCCGAGACCATCAAGATCGTTGGCCTTGGCGCCTCGACCTGCGCCCGCTTCAACCAGGAAATCCGAGAAGATCCTGCGCTTCAGCGTGATTACTTCGCATGGGCACAGGGCTTCATGAGCGGAGCGCTGATCCGGGCTCCTCAGGGCGTGGACGAGGGACTTGATCTCACGCCCCCATCTTTTCCGCTGCAGGAGCAAGTAGACTTCCTGCGAGCCTTCTGTGTCAAGAACCAGGATCAGGATTACATGGACGCGGCGCGCGCTTTATATCACCGCCTGCGAGGTCCCAAAACTTAGTTTCAGCTCGCGGATAGTACATATTTCAATATAATGGTGCCGGGTTTGTTTTTACATCGCGTACTCGGCGCGGGTAGTAGCTGACGACTTCTCAGTCGGCCGTTTTCAGCGACGCTCTTCATGGTGCCCGCTACGTTCGTGACCTTCACGATGATCCTCGTGGTGCCCTTCCTGGCGCTCATGGTGGCCGCCTCCGCGATGCTCTTCCACGACGCGGGGTCCGTGTCCGCCTCCCGGCACCTGCACCCTGCCTGGATTGACATCAATGTGCTGAGCCATGGCTGCCGCCGGTGCGAGCGTGAGCGCCGCGGTCAACAGCAAAACGGTAGGCATTTTCATTGTCATCACGATCTCCCTTAGTCTAAGCCGCAAGCACTACCGCTCGATCTCGAATTAGGATCCCTGTTCTCTCTGATGCCAAACGGATAGGTCGTACACTCTGGATCGCAGCGGGGACCTTGAGTGGTCCTCCGTGACGTAGGCAGTCGCGATGACCCTGACCCAGCAAACTGGTCCGCACCGAGCGCAAGTTTTTCGGGCATCCTGAACTCCGACGGAGGATGGATGCCATGCCTCGCAAACGCTTCACGACCGAACAGATCGCCTTTGCCCTCCGGCAGGCGGAGAACGGCAGCACGGTGGAGGAGATCTGCCGGAAGATGGGCGTGTCCGAGCCGACCTTCTCCCGCTGGAAGAAGCAGTTCACCGGCATGGGCGTGCCGGAGATCCGGCGCCTGAAGCAGCTGGAGGAGGAGAACGGCAAGCTCAAGCGGCTGGTCGCCGATCTGACGCTGGATCGCTCCATGCTGCAGGATGTGCTCAAGCGAAAGTGGTGAGGCCCGCCGTTCGCCGCGAGGTCGCCGGTCACCTGCAGGTGGCCTACGGCATCAGCGAACGACGGGCCTGTCAGGCCACCGGGTTCGGCCGCTCGTCCCAGCGCTGCAGGAAGCGCTCCGATCCGCAGGTGGCGCTGCGCATGCGGCTGAAGGAGCTGGCGGCTGCGCGGGTGCGCTACGGCTACCGGCGGCTGCACTGATCCTCCCTCGGCTTCGCGGACACAGGGAGATCAGTCTGCGGTCCGTTCGGCCTGCTCGGGCGTGAGATAGCCGAGCGCCGAGTGGATGCGTTGCCGATTGTACAACCTCTCACCACAAGACCCATAGTACCGGCGCGGGCGACAACGGCGTCGTCGTCTATGGATGGCATCCGTGGGCCGGGCGCGCGGTCCGTGTCCACGACGTGATCGAGCGGGCAACCGGGACGGCGGCGCGCTGCACGCTGACGGATGCGCCCGTGGCGCGCTTGCAGGAGATCCCGGTCTGGATGCTCGATCCCGTCGCGTGCAGCGCGACGCGGGCCGCGGCGCAGCCGGTCGCGGCCTTGTCCGCACTGATGAGCTTGCGCGCCCTCCTCGCCGCCGCGAGGGGCGACGGAGGCCCTGTCCCACGCCGAGCAAAGCTAGCATCGCCCGAGCCCTCGGGAGATCGCCATGCCACAGCCTCCGCGCCGACCGCGCCGGTCGGATCCGCAGCTCGACCTCGGCCTGACGCAAGAACCGTCGATGCTGACGCCGCCGGCCTGGAGCGCTCTGCCGACGGCGACGCAGCAGACCCTCACCCGTCTGCTGACCCACCTGCTCGTCGCCCACGCCGACGGCACGCCACAGTCGGATATCCGGGCCGGAGGCGCCGATGAGCGCTGAGAAGATCGGCCCCCAGCACCGGGCTCGCAAGGCCGTCCTCTACGTCCGCCAGTCCTCGGTGCAGCAGGTCCAGCACAACCGCGAGAGCCAAGCCCTGCAATACGCCATGCGCGAGCGCCTCGTCGGGCTCGGCTTCACCGAGGTCGAAGTCATCGACGAGGATCTCGGCTGCTCGGCCGCCGGAGGTACGCCGCGCGCCGGCTTCGAGCGCATGGTCGCCGAGGTCTGCCTGGGCAAGGTCGGCGCGGTCGCCGCCCGGGAGGTCTCCCGCTTCGCCCGCAACAGCCGCGACTGGCAGCAACTCGTGGAGATGTGCCGCGTCGTCGATACCCTGCTCGTCGACCAGGAGACGATCTACGCGCCGCGTCTCGGCAACGACCGCCTGCTCCTCGGGCTCAAGGGCAGCCTCAACGAGTACGAGCTCGACCTCCTGCGCCAGCGCTCGCTCGCCGCGCGCTACGAGAAGGCCCGCCGGGGTGAACTCGTGGTCGCGGCGCCCGTGGGCTTCATCAAGGTCGGTGATCGGCTCGAGATGGATCCCGACCGGCGCGTGCAGGCCGCGATCCGCCTCGGCATCGACAAGGTGGCCGAGCTGGGCAGCGTGCGCCAAGCCCTGCTCTGGTTCCTGGAGCACGGGCTCGATCTGCCGACACGCGTCAACGCTGGCCCGGTCGTCTGGCGCCGTCCCCGCTACTCGACGCTGCGCGAGTTCATCGCCAACCCGGCCTATGGCGGCGCCTACGCCTACGGGCGCAGCCGCGTCACGGCCAGCTACGACGCGGCCGGCGCCAAGGCGCGGGCAAGGCGCACGCCGCGCTCGGAGTGGCTGGCGTTGAAGCCGGGCGCGCATGAAGGTTACGTGGAGTGGGAGCGGGCGGAGGCGATCCGGACGATGGTGAGCGAGAACGTTCCGGCCAGTTCCCGCGGCGCGCCCAAGCTCGGCGCAGCGCTGCTCTCGGGGCTGCTGCGGTGCCGGCGCTGCGGGCGCAAGCTGAGCGTGCAGTACACCGGAGCCAAGGGACAGATCCCGCGCTACGCCTGCGTGCGCGGGCGGATCGACTATGGGGAGCCGAACTGCATCGCGTTCGGCGGTCTGCGCGTCGACGATGTGGTCGAGGCCGCGCTCCTGTCGGTCGTGCAGCCGGGCGCGATCGAGGCGGCGCGGGCAGCCGAGGCGCAGGCGAGCACGCGACGCGACGAGGCGCGTGAGGCGATGGTGCGCGACCTGGAGGCGGCGCGCTACGCGGCCGAGCGCGCCTTCCGGCAGTACGATGCCGCCGACCCCGAGAACCGTTTGGTGGCCGGCGAACTCGAAGCGCGCTGGAACCGCGCTCTGTCCCGGGTCGGTGCCTGCGAGACGCGCATTGCCGAGCACGACGCGGTCGCCCCCCGGCCCGCCCTTCCTCCGATCGCGCTGGAGACGCTCGCCGCAGACCTGCAGGGCGTCTGGTCGTCGCCCACGACGGACGCACGGCTCAAGAAGCGGATCGTGCGCACCCTGATCCACGAGGCGGTCGCGGACCTCGACGAGGCGCGGGCCGAGATCGTGCTCACCCTGCACTGGGTCGGCGGTGCCCACACCGAACATCGCCTCCCGCGTCGGCGACGCGGCCAGCGTACCAGTACGCCTGCCGATGTGGTGGAGGCCGTGCGCTCGCTGGCGCTGATCGCGCGTGACGACGTGATCGCGGGCGTGCTCAACCGCAACGGCGTGAGGACGGGTCACGGCAACCGCTTCACGCGCGAGCGCGTCACGGCGTTGCGCTCGCAGTACCGCATCCCGGTGTTCCGCGAGGCCGCGGAGGGAGACGAGCCCTGGCTGAACCTGACCCAGGCCGCCGCCCGCGTCGGCGTCGCCGCGCGCACGCTTCGTCTGGCGGCGGAACGGGGCGAGGTCGATGCGGTGCATCCGCTCGCCGACGGACCCTGGGTGTTCAGCCGCGCCGCTCTCGACGGCCCGGTCGCCCGAGCCCTCGCGCAGGAGGCTTTGAACCGCAGCAAACACCCCGCGGTACCGCATCCGGCGCAACAATCCCTCTTCGCCTCAACAACATAGCGAGGTGTGCGTTCTGATGAGCAGTTGTAGAAGCCCGCGATGTAAGCGAACAGGTCGCGTCGCGCCTCATCCCGGGTTGCCCATCGTCGCTGATGGACGAGCTCGACCTTGAGGGTGTGGAAGAAGCTCTCCATCGGGGCGTTGTCGTAGCAGCAAGCCGTCCGGCTCATGGATGGCTTCGCCCCCATGCTGGCGAGCTGCCTCCGGTAAGCTCCGGCTGCGTACTGGCTGCCGCGATCCGAGTGGCAGATGAGCCCGGCAGCCGGCCGCTGCCGCTGGGCGGCCATCATCAGCGCAGCCACGCTCAGCTCGGTGCGCATGTGATCGCGCATCGACCAGCCGACGATCTTGCGCGTAGCCAGATCGAGGACGGCAGCCAAATAGCGCCAGCCCTCGCCGGTTGGCAGGTAGGTGATGTCGGCCAGCCAGACCGTATTGGGCCGCACGGCTGAGAAGTCCTGCTTCAGGAGATTGGGTGCGATGGGAAGATCGTGACGGCTGTCGGTCGTACACGGCCGGAACCGACGACCCGCCAGGGCACGGATACCGTGCCGGCGCATGAGACGCTCCACCCGTGCGCGGCTGACGGAACGGCCCTCGGCCCGCAGGGCGGCATGCACGCGTGGGGAGCCGTAGCGCCGGTGATGAGCGGCATGGATGCGCCGGACGTCGTCCAGAAGTTGGCGGTTGGAGGCCGAGCGCGCGCTCTCGGGCCGTGACCGCCAACCGTAGAAGCCGCTGGGTGAGACTCCGAGCACGCGGCACATGAGACGCACCGGCCAGGTCCGCGCATGCTGCTCGATGAAGGCGAACGTCACTTGGGCATCTCCGCGAAGATGCCGATGGCTTTTTTTAGCACGTCGCGCTCCATGCGCGTGCGGTCGAGCTCCCGCCGCAGTCGGGCGATCTCGGCAGCCTGATCGGAAGGGGACGCAACCGGGCTTGGTGGCGCAATCCCCGTCGATCCGGCCGGCCGCGGTCGGGGTGGGGCCCCGTTCAGCGTAGCCCGCCACTGCCGCAACATCGAGGGCTGGATCCCGAGCTCGGCCGCGACCTGCATCTGCGGCCGGCCGCTGCTCTCCAGCAGAGCAACGGCTTCGCGTTTGAACTCGGGTGTGAACTCCCGTCTCGTCTTCGCCATCCGACACCTTCCCCGCTCAGCATGAGCGTATCAGAGCTGTCCGCGAAGCCGAGGGAGGATCACTGCCGGCTGTGGTTCAACCAGATCTCCCGTGCCTTCTGCGTGATGATGTGGGCGTCCTCGGGGGTCACGAAGGCTTGTGCGTCGCGCACTTGTCCGTTCGGCCCCAGGCAAACTGAGAGCCAAGGCAGCTCCGGTAGAGAAGGCTGATAGACAGCAAAGGTACATCTGGTGGGGTCGTCCTCGTTGTTCTCGGGCATACGACTTGATTACGACTGCCACTCGTGTATGTTAATAACATGGCCCACGTTTCGTTCGATCCGGGTGTTGTGTCTACGATCGACTGTGCCTGTGCGGGGCAGCAGAAGCGCTGCCATGTCCTTTCTCGACTTGTGCCGTGGACTGCCTCGCTGCACAGCCGCACAGTGACGACCGAGAGCAAGGTCGGCTCTTTCGAGCGGGCATTTCGGCCTCCGGATCGTATTCCCCAATTACGGCGGGCCTTCTCGTGCTTGTACTCGGCGACTGATCTACGATGCCAAAGCTTCGCCAGGGACCAAACCTCGGTCGAGGCCTTCGATGGTACCAGCAGCCTCTCCAGTCCGGCGATAATTCAACGTCGGCAAAACGGAATTTCGCTTTTTCCTAAGAAGAGTGATCGATGATCAAGCACATGGTTGTGTTCGCATTGGCATTTGCTATTCTGCTGCCGGGGAGAGCAGACGCATACTCGACGGCGGGTGGAGCCGGTGCGGCGCCGATCAAACCCAAATGTTCGGTCCTTCTTCCGCCGAAGGAACGGAACACGATACACAGACCTCGGCGTTACAGGGCGAATTCCCGCTCCTCTTGCGTACACCGCCCGCCGCCTGCCGACAGGTTCCATGACCGATGTCAGCCCTCCGAGCAAGAAGCCCGAGAGCTGTTGGACTTGCGCCGGAAAAATGGAGAGCTCTTTCCGTGAGGGACGAGGTCTCCGATGCCAGAAGCCAAGAAGCGTTTCACTCCTGAGTTTCGCGCCGAAGCCGTTCGCCTTGCTCACACGAGCGGGCGCAGCCGCCGGGAGGTCGCCGAGGATCTCGGCATCGGCCTCTCGACGTTGCGCCACTGGATCGACGGACAGCGCGATCGCGAGATGGAGGCGCCGCCCTTCGAGCGTCAGGAGGACATGGCCGCCGAGCTGAAGCGGCTGCGGCGCGAGAACGAGGTGCTGCGCCAGGAACGCGAGATCCTGAAGCGAGCCACGGCTTTTCTCGCCAAGGAGGGAAGTCGATGAGGTTCCGGCTCATCGATGCGGCGAAGAACGAGTTCCCCGTCCAACGCCTGTGCAAGACTCTCGGCGTGAGCCAGAGCGGCTACTTCGCCTGGAAGAGCCGTCCCGCATCACGCCGACAGCGTGAGGACCTCGTGCTGCTGGCTCACGTCCGCTCAAGCTTCGCGCGCGCTCATGAGACCTACGGCAGCCCACGGATGACGCGCGAGTTGCAGGACCAGGGGCTGAGCGTGGGGCGACGGCGCACGGCGCGGCTGATGCGAGAGAACGGCTTGCGGGCGCGTCAGCCGCGCCGCTTTCGGCGCACCACCGACAGCCTGCATGCCTTCCCGGCTGCCCCCGACCGGCTCGAGCAGGACTTCGCGGCTGCGCGCCCGAACGAGAAGTGGGCGGCTGACATCTCGTACGTGTGGACGCGGGAGGGGTGGCTCTATCTCGCGGTCGTCCTGGATCTGTATCCCGGCGGGTGGTCGGTTGGGCCGTCAGTGACCGGCTCCACAAAGAGTTGGCGCTCACAGCACTGCGACGAGCTCTAGCGGTCCGTGGATCTTTGGTTGGTCTGATCCATCATTCGGATCGTGGCAGCCAATATTGCTCAATCGAGTATCGGGCTGAGCTTCAAAAGCGTGCCATGCTGATCTCAATGTCAGGCAAGAGGAACTGCTATGACAATGCGATGGTCGAAACCTTCTTCAAGACGCTGAAAAGCGAGCTGGTCTGGCGCACGGTGTTTCACACCCGGGCCGAGGCGAGCGAGGCCCTGGCCCGCTACATCGATGGCTTCTACAATCCGGTCCGGCGCCATTCCGCGCTGGACTATATCAGCCCGGCCCAGTTCGAGAGCCGCGGCGCCAGCAAAACCGCTCTCCACTAATCCGACGCAAGTCCAGACCTCTGATGCTGCGCTTCAGTGATGCTCGCAGACACATTGGCCATGATCGGCGAGCACCTGAATGATCCGGCATTCGCAAACCCGGCCGTGCCCGCATTCCTCGATCATGCGCTGTAGCTCGCTACGCAAGGCCGTGAGCTGCGCGATGCGGCGGTCCACGGCCGCGAGATGGCGACGGGTGATCTGGTCCACCTCGGCGCACGAGCGGTCCGGCTGGGCGTTCATGGCCAGAAGCTCGCGGATCGTGTCCACCTCGAAGCCGAGTTCGCGGGCGTGGCGAATGAAGTTGAGGCGCGCCACCGCGGCGGCGTCATAGCGGCGCTGCTTGCCCTCGGTGCGCGGCGGGGGTGGCATCAGTCCTGCGCCTTCATAGTAGCGGATGGTCGGCACCTTCACGCCGGTCTGCCGGGACAGCTCCCCGATCGAAATGCCCATTTCCCACTTGCTCCTCTAGTCGCTAGAGGATGTACCAGAGCGGCCCACAGAGAAAGGGTTGGCTGATGGCAGGCTCTGCAAAGGCGCTCCGTTATCGTGTCGAGGGCATGGATTGCCCAAGCTGTGCAGGCAAAGTCGAGACAGCCGTGAAGCGGCTGCCGGGCGTCTTGGGCGTGCAGGTGAGCACGCTCACCCAGGTGCTCACCCTGACTGCGAACGACGACCTGCCCCCCGAGGGCATCGAGCGCGCGCTCCACGCGATCGGCCACCCGCCGCATCGCTTGCCGGCCAAGGACGCACCTGCAGGAACGCGGGATCACGACGATGACGGCGCTACTGCGGGCCGCTGGTGGGAGAGCACTAAGGGCCGGCTGACGATCAGCAGCGGTGCGGCCTTCGTGCTCGCCTGGCTGCTGGCAGAAGGCGTGCCCGGCTATGAGCGCTGGCTTTATACGGCGGCCGTTGCGGTTGGTTTGCTGCCGATCGCTCGCCGAGCGTTTGCGGCGGCCCGGGCCGGTTCGCCGTTCTCGATCGAGATGCTGATGACGATCGCTGCGGTCGGCGCAGTGATCATCGGTGCGGCCGAGGAGGCCGCCGCCGTGGTGTTTCTATTTCTGGTCGGGGAGTTGCTGGAAGGCGTTGCAGCCGGCCGGGCGCGCGCCAGCATCCAGAGCCTGACGGCACTGGTCCCGAAAACCGCCCTGGTCGAGCATAACGGCAGCACCGAGGAGATGCCGGCCGACCGTGTGCCGGTGGGGGCCACCATTCTGATCCGGCCCGGCGACCGCATCGCTGCGGACGGCGAGATCATCAACGGCGAGGGGGCGATCAACGAGGCGCCGGTCACCGGCGAGAGCACGCCGGTGCGCAAGGGACCCGGCGCATCGGTGTTTGCCGGCACGATCAACACCGATGCGGTGCTGCGCGTGCGCGTGACCGCAGCGGCGGCCGACAACACGATCGCCCGGGTGGTCCGGCTGGTCGAGGAAGCGCAGGAAAGCAAGGCACGGACCGAGCGCCTGATCGACCGGTTCTCACGCTACTACACGCCAGCCGTGGTCGTGGTTGCGGCGCTGGTGGCGGTGTTCCCGCCACTGGTGCTCGGCCAGAGCTGGGGCGAATGGATCTACAAGGGTTTGGCCATCCTGCTGATCGGCTGCCCGTGCGCGCTGGTGATCTCGACGCCGGCAGCGATTGCGGCGGCCCTATCGGCTGGCGCGCGGCGCGGTCTGCTGCTCAAGGGCGGTGCCGTCCTGGAAAGCATAGGTCGGATCACCGCGGCAGCGTTCGACAAGACCGGCACGCTGACTGAGGGCCGCCCGCAGGTGACGGATGTGTTGACCTTCGGCCGGAGCGACACCGAGGTTCTTAGCCTGGCCGCCGCGCTGGAGCAGGGCTCCAGCCATCCCTTGGCACTGGCCATCTTGGAGCAGGCCAAGGCCGCTGGTGCGCCGGTGCCGCCGGCGTTTGATGCCCGAGCGCTGCCTGGCAAAGGTGTGATTGGGTCAATTGGTGGCGAGCAGATCTTCCTGGGATCGCCGCAAGCGGCGGCCGAGCAGGGTTCTTTAACGGCTGTGCAAACCGACCAGGTCACGTCCTTGAACGACGCCGGCAAGAGCGTGGCCGTGCTGGTCGTCAACGGTATGGCGGCTGGCGTGATCGCCATGCGCGACGAGCCACGCGCCGATGCTCGGGTTGGTCTGGACGCCTTGCGCGCGCTCGGCGTCACGCCAGTCATGCTGACCGGCGACAACCCGCGTACAGCTGCGGCGATTGCCGCCAGTCTCGGTATTGAGGCTCGGGCTGGACTGCTGCCCGAAGACAAGCAGCGGATCGTGCGCGAGCTTCAAGAGCAGGGGCTCGTGGTCGCCAAGGTCGGCGACGGCATCAACGACGCGCCGGCTCTGGCAGCAGCCAACGTTGGCATTGCCATGGGAGGTGGCACGGACGTCGCTCTGGAAACCGCAGACGCTGCCGTCCTGCATGGCCGGGTACGCGATGTGGCGCACATGGTCGGTCTGTCGCGGGGAACCATGGCCAACATCCGCCAGAACATCACCATTGCGCTGGGTCTCAAGGCGGTCTTTCTGGCGACCACGGTGCTGGGGATCACCGGCTTGTGGCCTGCTATCCTGGCCGACACGGGCGCGACAGTGCTGGTCACTGCCAATGCTATGCGGCTGCTCACCTGGCGGCCCTGAAACGGGAGGTCAGCGCCCATGAAGAAGGAACGGGCAGCCAGTTATCATCAGCCTCCCCTCCGGCGACGAAAGGTCCGACCGCACATCCGGGCAAGGGCGGAGCGCACGATCATTAGGCTGGCTATAGCCCTTGGTGTCCTGATGAGCTTCCTCAGTTTGGTGAAGTACCTGTAGGTGTCTGCTGCGCTCTAAAGAAATACACGTAATATCAATCCACGGGGCTCTGTCTGGTCTTCAAAGGGCAACAACAGGGTCGAGTCGTATGCCTATTTCACAGAGGTGCTTGCCCGCATGAGTTCGGGCCACTCAGCGAAAAACCTCGACGCCCTGTTGCCCTGGATCAGGACACCCGCCGACAACCCGTCAGAGCACCTGTGAGTGTCTGACGCTTACCTGTCTGGATGCGAGACCTGCCTGGCGTCTTAATGATGACTGCCGCGGCGGTGATGCCCCCGACCGTGACCATACCCATGCCCGCGCTGGTGCTGGCCACGCATGCCATGGCCACGCCCGTGACCATGCTGCACCGAAATCACGTTGTCAGGTGCGCTGGTCGCTCCGGGCACCACGGGCGCCGCCGATGCCGGAGCCGCGGAGACCATTATGGCCAGAGCGAAGAAACCAAGAAGCGGGATCCTCATGCGCGTTTCCTTTCCACTTTCGTTCGACAAATCTGCAACACGTGCGGTTGTAGGGCGAAGCTTGCCGTCTCGACAGATGCAAGCAGGAGCTTCGCCGTTCCAGGAAGGCGATCAGTGGCCGTGCCGCTCCACGGTCGTCCGCTCGTGGCTGCCGCCGTGATGACCACCACCGTGATGGCGCTCGCCGTGCCGTTCGCCGTGAGTCGGGCGTTCCACATGTTCACGGCGCTCCCCGTGGCCGTGGCCCGAGCCCCCACCGTGAACCGACACGCCTCCGGGGCCAACATCGACATGCTGAGCGAAGGCGGCGGCCGGCCCCATGGTGAGCGCCGCGGCGATCAGACAGGCGAGTAGGAAGGATCTCATCACTGGCTCCATCGTGGAAAACCCGGCAGGAACGCTCCACGCGGGCAAACCGATCCATGGATGTGCGAGCCTCAGCGATCCCCATCGCAGCAGGCGTCAGCCGCTGTTCAGCTGCGTCGCGCTAACCCGTACGCACTGACGGTGCGCTCGCCTCGGTTTGTGCGCTAGCGCGCATGAGCATCAACTGAGACGTGCTTTGCTAAAGACACGGCAGAGCAGGTTCGGCGGCCTAATCAGCGTCGATGCTGTCTGAAGCTGCCGAGGGCAACACAGGTCAAGATTTCGAACTCCTAGAACAACCGCTTTCTGCGTCCGCTAAGTGCTTGAAATCGCTGATGCTGCATCGGTTGAGTTAGGTGCTCTTACTCCGGACGACACAAGGAGCAGGACGATGGTAAAGCTTGCTAAGCTGGCTGCTGCTGTAGCGATCGTGGGCGCAGCCACGTTCAGCGCTGGTGGCGCATCTGCGTTTGATCACGGCCATGGTGGCGGCCACGGTCACGGCCACGGCCATGGCGGCGGCCACGGCTGGAGCCATGGCGGTGGCCACGGCTGGGGTCATGGCGGTGGGCATCGCAGGGGTCATGGGCACCACGGTTACGGCCATCATGGATACTATGAACCGGCCGTTCCCTTCGTCGTTCACGGTCACGGTCACGGCCATTACGACCATGAATAAGGCCGGCAGGCCTTGGTTCCGGATGGCTTGACCGCCGCTCGCGGCTCTAGCCTGAGCGGCGGTTGGGCTATCGTAATCCGCGCGTCGCACCGTCCCACCCAGGATGCAAGAGTTGTGAGCGGCCGATCTCGTCAACCGCGGCGACACGTTGCGGTGAGGTGCAATGACAAGTTGATGGGAGAAGCGGTGCCAGATCGAGCCGCGGCATTGCCCGTTCTGACCGAGAGCCACGTTCTCCTCGTCGAGGACGACGACGGCATGCGTATGCTCGTCACGCGCGCTCTGCGCGAAAGCGGGTATAGGGTGACAGGCTGCCGAAGCGGCGCCGAGATGTGGCAACTCCTTCCCGACCTCGGCGTGGAACTCGTCCTGCTCGACGTGATGCTGCCGGGCGCATCAGGACTCGACCTGCTGAAAGCCCTCAGGGCCAAGAGCGCGATCCCAGTGATCATGCTCAGCGCCAGAAACGAGGAAGCAGATCGGGTCCTCGGCCTTGAACTCGGCGCCGACGATTACGTAGCGAAGCCGTTCGGTCGGCCGGAGCTCCTCGCCCGCATCCGGGCTGTGCTCAGGCGAGCCTCCATCGTTCCCTCGCCCGCCGCAGCACGGCCAGAGATGCTGACCTTCGCTGGCTGGTGCCTTGATCTGCGCAGCCGCGCGTTGCGCGATCCAGAGGGAGCGGGCGTCGACCTATCGGGAGCAGAGTACGATCTGCTTCTGGTTTTCCTTGAGCATCCTGGGCGCGTGCTCGGCCGCGAGCAAATCTTGGAGATGAGCCGCGCCCGGCTCGCCTCGACCTCTGACCGCAGTGTCGACACCCTCGTCAGCCGGCTGAGGCGCAAGCTCGAACCACCCGAGGGCTCGGCACCCGTCATCAAAACGGTGCGCGGCTCCGGCTACATGCTAGCCGCCAAGGTCGTGCGAGTATGAGGGGAATGATCGGACTCGCCCGCAGCCTGGAAGGGCGGACGGTCGCCGTCCTGCTTGTGGCCGTTCTCGTAGTCCATGCTGGGGCGCTGATGCTCTACCGCCGCTCAGCCGTGGCCGCCGCCGACGAGGCGTTCGCGTCCGAGATCGCCCGGCAACTCGTTCTCGCGCGCGAAGCCGTGCTGAGACGCCCACTGGGCGAGCGTGTAACCGAGGCCAAAGCCCTCTCATCCAACCATTTCGAGATCGGCTGGGACCCACGCGCGCCATCCCCCAGCGCGACGACGAGCAACCCCGCACTCCGCCACCTGCGCGACCGCCTCCTGACCCTTGAGCCGACCCTCGGTCCAGGACTCAGCCTCGTCCTGGAGGCGCCGGACGAGCCGCTCCACCGGCAGGACCTGCGCGGGAGCTTCCCGCTCTCAGACGGGAGCTTCCTGACCTTTCGGTCGGCTCACGCGCCGAGCCTGGTCGATGCCGCTCCCTGGGCCTCCCTGGCCACGGCCATGGCCATCCTCGTCGGGGTGGCCTCCGTCGTCCTGATGCACTGGATCGCGGGACCGCTGCGGGAGCTGACACACGCCACCGGCCTGATCGGGCACGGCACAGTCGTGCGGGTTCCTGAGATTGGCCCGGATGAAACGCGCGAGATCGGCCGAGCGCTCAATGCCATGCAGGAGCGCATTCATCGGCTGGTCGGCGAGCGGACGCAGGCGCTTGCGGCCGTCTCTCACGACCTCCGCACGCCCATTGCCCGGCTTCGCCTGCGCATCGACCGCGTGGAGGACGAGAGCGAGCACCACGCTATGGCTTCCGACCTCGATGAGATGCAGGCAATGATCGACGCGACGCTCTCCTATCTGCGCGGCGACACAGACCCTGAGGTCCAGCAAGTCACCAACGTCGCAAGCCTCCTGATGAGCATCGCCGACGCCTCCACGGATGCGGATCGCGACGTCGAGTATCTGGGACCCGGGCGCGCGCTTGCGACCGTGCGGCCCGTAGGCATCCGTCGCGCGCTGGAAAACCTCGTCGACAATGGGGTGCGCTACGGGTCGCGGGTGCGCATCAGCCTGGAGATTGAGGACGCTGCGCTCGTGGTGCGGGTCGATGACGACGGTCCTGGCATCCCGCCGGGGGATATCACTCGCGTGTTCGAGCCGTTCACCCGGTTGGAGGGCTCGCGCAACCGCAACACGGGTGGGACCGGCCTGGGCCTGACCATCGCCAAGCGGGCGATCGAGGCGGAGGGCGGCACACTCGGCCTCGACAACAGGTCGGAGAGCGGCTTGCGGGCCGAGGTCCGCCTCCCGAGAGCGGGTTCCCGCAATTGACACACTTTGTCACGAACGCGGCGATCGGAAGACAAATGGCTTGGCTATCTTCACCTCCGAAGGCGGCAGACGCCGCCATGAGATCGGAGACAGACCGATGAAGCGCATCCTCGCCACCGCCCTTGCCGCAGGACTGCTGGCCGGGGCCTCGGTCCCGGCCTTGGCCGTCGATGGGCACGGCAACGCCGACAAGCCCGAGCTAGTGGTTCCGAACACGGGCAATGTTTCGGGAGGGCCAACCCACCGGGACGACCCGCGCGTACGTGAGGCGCAGGAGAAGGGGCCCGATGGCAAGCCGGCCCACTCCGCCAAGGACGGTCATAACCACGGACACGGCCACGGCAACAAGTGATGCATGGACGGGGAAGGCTCGGATGCGGAGGGTGCCGGCATGCGGATGCTACCTCTGCTGATCGCCTTCGCCCTGTTCGCCGCAGGCATCGGCTACGCTCTCGCCGCCGGACCCCCGCCCGTCCGTGGCACCGCCTTCATGGTGCGATCCAGCCCACCTCAAGCACCGTGAACGGCCCGCTCCGGCAGCCCGCCGGGGCGGGCTTCTCCACAACAGCAACTCGGTCGTGTGCGGTATTCATGCTCTCGCTTGTGAGTCGGGGCATCAATCGCACATAATGAGCACGATGTTCTCGGCACGGCGCCACAGGATCTTAGCGGTGGCCGGGTGGTGGACGACCGCCGCCCGCATGGTTGCGCTCATCCTGGTGCTGATCATCGGAACGCCGATATCTGATGTCGCCGAAGACGTCGTATTCCATCGCGTCCACGAGCAAACCGAACTCGTCGCCTCGCTCGACGTTTCCCCGGGTGGAGCGGAAGCCAGGGACCCCGGTTTGGCCGGGCACCTTCACTGCGGCTGCCACGTGCTGGCCATCTTGGACGTCGGGGTGCCCACGCTAACCCCGCGCCGGTCCCGGCCGCACTACGCTCGCGTGAATGAGGCGATGTCCTCGCTCACTCCTGACCGCTTGCCCAAGCCCCCACGCGCCTGAGGCGGCACGAACGCGCGCGTCCGAACCAGCGCCCCCGGCCTGGGAGCTAGCCCGGCCCACCACGAGTTGGGGCCAATTGGGGACGCCCAAACCTCCGCTCTGGATCCCTGCCGAGTAGGCAACCATGCGCATTCTCCTGATTGCAGTCCTCGTCACCGCCGGTGTCCTCCTGGGAGCCGCCGTTCCCGCCATAACCGGCTTCGTCCAAGGCGTTCTCGCCTCGGCGGGCCTCACCCCGTCCAAGTCCGCTCCGGCGGCCGCGATCTCGACCACACCCGCGATGCCCGCGGCTCTCCCCTCGGCCGGAGCTGCGAAGGCCGGTGTCGAAGGTCGCGCCGAAGGCGAGCACGCCCATTCCGAAGCCGAGGGCGAGGAGGGGCACATCAAGATGACCGCCGAGCAGGTCGAGAACCAGGACATCAAGGTGGCCAAGGTCGAGGGCGGGACGCTCTCCCGGCACATCCTCGTGCCCGGCACCATCACGCCTGACACTGACCGGATCGCTCGGGTGCCGGCGAAGGTCGTCGGCACCGTGGCCGAGATGCGCAAGCGCCTCGGCGATGCCGTGAAGAAGGATGAGGTCGTGGCCGTCCTCGACAGCCGCGAGGTCGCCGATGCCAAGAGCGAGTACCTCACCGCGGTGGTGCGGGCTGAACTGGAGAAGACCAACTTCGACCGGCAGCAGGCGCTCTGGGACAAGCGGGTCTCGGCCGAGTCGGCCTACCTGAACGCCAAGGCCGTCTATACCGAGGCGGCCTTGCGCCAGGACCTCGCCCGGCAGAAGCTCTCCGCACTCGGCCTGAACGCCGCGGAGGTGGCCAAACTCGCCAAGCAGGACGAGGCGACGCCGAACACCTCGACGCTGCGCCAGTACGAGCTGCGCTCGCCTCTCACTGGGCGCATTGTCGAGCGCAAGGTCGACATCGGCACCGCTGTCGGCAAGGAGGGCGACCCCTCCGACCTCTACACCGTCGCGGACCTCTCGACCGTCTGGATCGACCTCTCAGTCTCGACCGCCGACCTCGCCAAGGTCCGGGAGGGCGCGCCAGTCGCAGTCAAGGCGGGCCAGGAAGATGGCGAGCGACAGGAGCAGGGCAAGGTCATCTTCGTCAGTCCTCTTCTCAACGCCGACACGCGCTCGGCCCGGGTCGTCGTCGCCCTGCCGAACAAGGACATGGCTTGGCGCCCCGGCACCTACGTCACCGCGGAGGTCGAGGTCGCGCAGGACCGGGTCCCGGTGCGGGTGCCGAAGGCGGCGCTCCAGACTGTCGAGGGCAAGCGCGTTGTCTTCGTCCGCACGGACGAGGGCTTCGAGAAGCGCAAGGTCGAGCTCGGACGCTCCGACGATGATGCCTTCGAGGTCGTCTCCGGGCTGAAGCCGGGCGAGGACATCGCGGTCGGCAACAGCTTCCTCCTCAAGGCCGAGCTCGGGAAGAGTGAAGCCGATCACGACCATTGAGGAGAGGCGACATGATCTCCCGCATCCTCGACTTCTCGGTCCACCAGCGTTGGCTCGTGCTGCTGCTGTCCCTGCTGGCCGCCGGCTTCGGCGGCTACGCGGTGACGAAGCTCCCCATCGACGCCGTGCCCGACATCACCAACAACCAAGTCCAGATCAACACGACCGCGCCCTCGCTGTCGCCAGTCGACATCGAGAAGCAGGTCACCTACCCGGTCGAGACTGCACTCGCCGGCATCAAGGGGCTCGAATATACCCGGTCGCTCTCGCGCAATGGCTTCTCTCAAGTTACGGCGGTCTTCGCCGAGAAGCTCGACATCTACTTCGCCCGTCAGCAGGTCGCTGAGCGCCTCGCTCAGGTCAAGCAGGACTTGCCGCCTGGCGCCGAGCCAAGCATGGGCCCGATCTCGACAGGGCTCGGCGAGATCTACATGTGGACGGTCCACTACGCGAAGCCCGACAAGCGCAAGGTCTCGGAAGCCGGAAAGCCGGGCTGGCAGCCGGACGGCAGCTACCTGACGCCCGAGGGCCAGCGCCTCGGTACGGAGCTGGAGCAGACCGCCTACCTGCGCACGGTCCAGGACTGGATCATCCGGCCCCAGGTCAAGACAGTGCCGGGCGTGGCCGGCGTCGACGGCATCGGCGGCTTCGAGAAGCAGTACCACGTCCAACCGGACCCGACGAAACTCGCCTCCCTCGACCTCTCCTTCTCCGACGTCGCCCGCGCGTTGGAGACTAACAACGCCAACCAGGGCGCCCGCTACCTGGAGGACAACGGCGAGGGCTACGTCGTCCGCGCCGCTGGTCGCCTGGAGACCATGGACGACATCGGGAACGTCGTCGTCGCGACCCGGGGCGGCGTGCCGGTCCGGATCAAGGATATCGCCGAGGTTCGCATCGGGCGCGACCTGCGCACCGGCTCCGGCTCGGAGGACGGCCAGGAGGTGGTCGTCGGCACCGCCCTGATGCTGATCGGCGAGAACAGCCGCACCGTCGCCGCCGCGGTCGACGCCCGCATGGGCGTGATCCGGAAGAGCCTGCCGCCCGGCGTCGAGGTCCAGACCGTCCTCGACCGCACCCGCCTCGTCGAGGCCACCATCAAGACGGTGGTGAAGAACCTGTCCGAGGGCGCGGCTCTCGTCATCGTCATCCTGTTCCTGCTGCTCGGCAACATCCGGGCTGCCATCATCACGGCCTTGGTCATTCCGGTCGCCATGCTGATGACCCTCGCCGGCATGGTCGAGGCGAGGATCTCGGCCAACCTGATGTCGCTCGGTGCCCTGGACTTCGGCCTCATCGTCGACGGAGCGGTCATCATCACCGAGAACGCCCTGCGCCACCTCGCGGAGCGCCAGCACGAGCTCGGCCGGATTCTCGACACCGAGGAGCGCCTGCAGACCGTGCGGGCCTCGGCCGAGGAGATGATCAAGCCGTCCCTCTACGGGCAGGCCATCATCATCCTCGTCTACGTGCCGCTCCTGACCTTCACCGGGGTCGAAGGCAAGATGTTCGAGCCGATGGCGCTCACCGTCATCATCGCGCTCGCGGCGGCCTTCGTCCTGTCGCTGACCTTCGTGCCGGCGCTGATCGCCATCGCTATCACCGGGCGTGTCACCGAGAAGGACAACCTCATCATCCGGGGGCTCAAGGCGGCCTACCGGCCGGTGCTCGCCGCCGCGTTGCGGGCGCCTCTCGCCTTCATCGGCTTGGCGTTATTGCTTCTCGTCGGGGCGGGCGCCCTGTTCACGCGGCTCGGGACCGAATTCATCCCCCAGCTCGACGAGAAGAGCATCGCCCTCAACGCGACCCGCATCCCCTCGACGTCGCTGTCGCAATCCCAGGCCATGCAACTCAAGATCGAGGAAGTGATCTCGAAGTTCCCACAGGTGGCCTACGTCTTCTCGAAGACGGGCACGGCAGAGGTCGCCTCGGATCCAATGCCGCCGAACTCCTCTGACACCTTCGTGATCCTTAAACCCCAGGAGGAATGGCCGGACCCGTCCTTGAGCAAGGCCGACCTGCAGGAGCAGATCGAGCAGGCGGTGGGCAAGCTCGCCGGCAACGTCTACGAGTTCTCACAGCCCATCCAGCTGCGGTTCAACGAGCTCCTGGCCGGCACCCGCGGCGACCTCGCCGTGAAGGTGTTCGGAGAGGAGTTCGAGCCGATGCTGAGGGCGGCGAACCAAGTCGCGGCAGTTCTGCGCGGCATCAACGGTGCCGAGGACGTGAAGGTCGAGCAGACGGCCGGCTTGCCCTTCCTGGAGATCAAGATCAACAAAACCGAAGCCGCCCGCTACGGCCTCAGCACGGGAGCCATCCAGGAAGTCATCGGCGCGGCCATCGGAGGCCGCGACGCTGGTGTCGTCTTCGAGGGCGATCGGCGCTTCCCCATCGTAGTGCGCCTGACCGACAAGGTGCGCGAGGACCGCGAGGCCTTGGAGAACATCCCGGTGCCGCTGCCTCCAGGGCCGAACGGCCGGGCGAGCTCGGTCCTACTCAAGCAGGTGGCGAGCTTCTCGGTCACCGACGGTCCGAACCAGATCTCGCGCGAGAACGGTAAGCGGCGGGTCGTGGTTACGGCCAACGTCCGGGGCCGCGACATCGGCTCGCTGGTAGCGGAGGCTCAAGCCAAGGTGGCGAGCCAGGTGCAACTGCCGTCCGGCTACTACGTGACCTGGGGCGGCCAGTTCGAGAACCTCGCCTCGGCCAAGCAGCGCCTCATGATCGTGGTGCCGGTGTGCTTCTTCCTCATCTTCCTGCTGCTCTACTCGGCCCTGGGCTCGCCCCGGGACGCACTCCTGGTGTTCAGCGCGGTACCGTTGGCGCTGACCGGCGGCATCGTCGCCCTGTGGCTGCGCGGCATGCCGGTCTCGGTGCCGGCGGCAGTCGGCTTCATCGCGCTCTCCGGCGTGGCGGTGCTCAACGGCCTCGTGATGCTGACCTTCATCAAGCAGCTCGTGGCGGAGGGCCGCCCGAAGCGGGAAGCCATTCTGGAGGGCGCCATGACCCGGCTGCGGCCGGTGGCCATGACCGCGCTCGTCGCCTCGCTCGGCTTCGTTCCGATGGCGATCGCCACCGAGACCGGGGCTGAGATCCAGCGCCCGCTCGCCACCGTCGTCATCGGCGGTCTGATCAGCGCGACGCTGCTCACACTGGTCGTGCTGCCCGCGCTCTACGCCCGCTTCGGCAAGGTTGCGGTCACCAAAGCGGCCGAGCGTCCATCCAAGGCGGCACCGCGACAGCTCAGGGCGGCGGAGTAGAGCATGATCGGCCGGTGTCGCAGGCTGTCTGCCACGCTCGTGCTCGCCTGGGGCCTGCAGGCCGCAGCCGCCGGAGGCGCTGAGCTCCCGTCGGTAGAGGCGCCCTACGGACTAGCCTGGGGACCGGTGACCGAGGTGCCCAAGCCAACCCTGGTGGACCGCGAGGCCAATATCACGGCCCTGATCTACTTCCAGGGCCAAGCACCCGCCACCGGCCGCGACACCCAGGAGATCGTCCTCGAGGTCTGCCGCGACGAGGGCCTGCAGCGCGTGATCTGGTTCAGCCGGATCCTGACCGATCCCGAAAGGTCAGACCTGTACGAGATGATCCTGGCGGAGGGGATCCGCCGACACGGCAAGCCCCAGCCCGGACCCTATCTGCGCTCGCTGGTGTGGCCGACGGGCGTGATGCTGGGCATCCGGACCGCGGTTGGCTGGGGCGAGCAGATCGTCATGGTGAGCGAGGGCGGCGGCTTCGCCCGTTGCTCGGAGCATCACCGCCAGCAGGCCGGCCACCCGGCCTCCGACCACGTCGCCGAACTCTTTGGATCCGCCTCACACCGACCGGCGGGCGCCCCGTAGCTGGGCTCCCGCACGCGTTCACGCAGGCATCCAGGCATCAACGGGACGAAACACGCATGGGACACGGACATTCTCACGGGAGCAGCATCCCCACCGGTTCGGCCGCAGCCAAGAACAAGGGCCGCCTCGGCTGGGCCCTGGGGCTGACGCTGGCGTACATGCTGGCCGAAGTGGTCGGTGGGCTCCTCACCGGCAGCCTCGCCTTGCTCGCCGACGCCGCGCACATGGTCACTGATGCCGGCGGCCTTGCCCTGTCGCTGCTCGCCATCCACTACGCGGGCAAGGCTGCGACGCCTAGCAAGAGCTTCGGCTACATGCGCTTCGAGATCCTGGCGGCGCTCGCCAACGCCGTCGTGCTCCTCGGAGTGACGGCCTACATCCTCTACGAGGCTTACCGCCGTTTCATTGAGCCGACCGAGATCCTCGGCTGGCCGATGATGCTGGTCGCGCTCGTTGGCCTGGGCGTGAACCTCGTGAGCATGAAGCTGCTGGCAAGCGGTTCATCCGAGAGCCTTAACATCAAGGGAGCCTACTTCGAGGTCTTCTCCGACATGCTGGGCTCGGTCGGTGTCATCGTCGCGGCTCTGGTCGTGATGGGTACCGGCTGGCGTTGGGTCGACCCACTGGTTGGTGCCGGTATCGGGCTCTTCATCGTGCCGCGAACTTGGCGCCTCCTAAACGAGGCTATCCACATCCTACTCGAAGGCACGCCGCCAGGCATCGATCTCGCCGAGGTGACGAACTCGCTCGGGGACATTCCGGGGGTGCAGCGGGTCTACGACCTGCACGTCTGGACGCTGACCTCCGGCTTTGATGCGATGAGCGCCCACTTGGTCGTCGCCGACGTCTCCAAGGGTGTGCAGATCATCAGGGCGGCCCGGGCACTGATGAAGGAGCGCTTCGGCATTGAACACGTCACCCTGCAGATCGAAGACGTTCAATTAGCCGCCGAGGCTCCGGAGCTGCGTGTGTGAGGTGGTCTGCGCGCAACAACGGGCAGGCAAGCGAGGGGACCGTCCATTTTGGCCCTTAGAGCGGAGTAGGCTCTGAGGGCGGATGAATTGTGCGAGACTGATTGATCGGTCCGCTGGGTCTTGGGAGGATGAAGACCCTGTCACGGCACCGTTCTCGCAGTGTCGCGTTCAAGCGTCAGGTCGCGCAAGAGTACCTGTCCGGCGAAACGCTGCACAGGTTGCCCAACTGACCCGCCATACGGATCGGGGTAGTCGGTTCACGCCGACAAAAGGATTTCATGAGCGGCGCACCTAAGTGATTTTCCACTCATGGTGCAGCTCAAAAGCCGTTCAGCATCATCGTGGCAGTTGGCTCCGGCTCACCTCTTCAGCCAGCGCGAACTCAGCCAAACCACGCTCAGTGCAACGGGCGCGTTCGCTTGGTTATGTGCTGAAGTCTGAAGGTAAAACTAAAACGGCTCCATCTTTGTGGTGCCGTCTGCCAAATGGTGTTGTGCAGGCCCGCACTATCGAGTGCGAAGCACAAAATTGTTTCGAGAAAACCACAAATGAGCGACAAAAAACTTAATGGTGACCGCCTAAACACAACATTCCTGTATGGCACTGATGAGAATGTACTACTCTATAATGAGGGTAGCCTCTGTGCTGAGCTGCATGGTAACATTCGTCTTCAGAGTGCACGCAGCTTATGCTGTCCCAGTGAGTATGCTGAGCGACCTGAATTTTAGTAAAAACCGTGTTTGATATACTGGTGATTGATTTTTGTTCGGCATAAACGCTATTATTGGAGATGAATAATAAAGCAAATGCTAGTTTGATCCTATAATTCATTGTCAACCTCCATCAGCGGCCGTTTACCAGCAAACAAAGAGGATTTGTTTTTTGAAGATGGCGTCACCTGGTCGTAATTTGCCCTGTGGACGCGGACTCAAACTGCGCACCAATGGCCCTTGCCATTTGGTAGGCAAGCTTAAGAAAGCATAATTTTCAAACCGCATCAACAGACTGAAAACTGCATGCGGCCAAGCCTCATTTTTTCCGCCGCTTGAGGGCCGGGCGCTGGCCTCGACGGTGCAGAAGGCGATTTTCATTGAGCCTGTGCAAGAGATCACCCCCATCGTTTCCGGCAAAGACATGCGGGAAGTTGTCATCTTCATTCTCGATAATTTTTATTAAAGATGAGTACGGCAGAAGAATTTACGTAGCAGGGGCTCGTGCGAGATAGTCAGTACAAACGACTTATGAACACGGGCCCACCCGCGTTAGAGCTAGGCTCGTATATCGTGGTGGAGATTGCTCATGTTAACTGGCGTCCAAGAAGCTTCAATCCATCTGGTCGCAGCTGCCCTTTGGCATCAACATGGCGGTAGAGTGTCTGGCGTGTCACACCAAGTTCGACGCACAGCGTGCTGACCTTCGTCTCTGGCTGGCCCATGGCTGCTTGAGCCAGCCTTAGCTTCGCAGGTGTCATCTTCGGCTTGCGGCCACCGTTTCGGCCACGTGCTCGGGCCGAGGCCAATCCGGCCTTCGTGCGCTCGACGATCAACTCGCGTTCGAATTCGGCCAAGGCCGCGAAGATGCCGAACACTAAGCGGCCGTTAGCGGTGGTGGTGTCGATGTTGGCGCCCTGCCCTGCCAGAACCTTCAGCCCGATGCCGCGGGAGGTCAGGTCGTGAACCGTGTTGACAAGGTGGCGCAGATCGCGGCCGAGGCGGTCGAGCTTGTAGATCACCAGGGTGTCGCCCTGGCGCAGCGCCTTGAGGCAGGCGTCGAGCCCGGGCCGGTCGTCGCGCTTGCCCGAGGCGTGATCCTCATAAAGGCGCTCCCCCTCGATCCCGGCCTGAGCGAGCGCGTCGCGCTGCAGGTCGGTGACTTGGGAGCCGTCCGCCTTCGACACCCGCATGTAGCCGATCAGCACGGTCCTTCTCCTACCGAATGACGTCCACGACGACGCCGACTGCGTCCGCGATCTCCGCCCACCGCCGCTCGGCGGTGACGGCAGGAAGACCTCGGTCGCGTGCCAGGGCGAGGCAGGCTCGATCGCCGAGGGACAGACCGGCCCCTCGCGTCGCCGGGCGGAATTCCGCCGAGAGGCGAGCCTGCTCATCACTGAACGGGACGATTTCCAACCCCAAGATCATGATCGCCTGAGCGGCCTCGCCGATCGGGAGACCGCGATCGACGAGCTTGGCGAGGACCTCGGCGAAATTCGCAGCCCCAAGCAGGGCGTCGGCGACGCGGGAGCGAACGCGGTCGGCACCGGTCTCCTCGAACAGGAGGGCGAGAACTGCTGACGCATCCAGGACGCAGCTCACGAACGATCCTCGCCCGCCGCCTCGGCCCGGCGCTCGGCGAGGAATTCGTCGACGACGCCGGACGCGTCGGGCGCGAACCGGCGGACGAGGGCCTGGGCGCGGCGCACGGCGTCGTCCGTGCTCTCCAGGACGAACCGGCCACCCTCGTCGTGGATCACGAGGGTGCCCCCCTGGCCCAGGTTGAGCTTTTTACGGAGCGCGGCAGGCAGGACAAGCCTGCCATTGGGGGCCACACTGACCTTGAAGTCGGACATGGCACTTCCGATCGCTATGTCATAGTTCAGCTATGGACCAGGACGACCGGGCGCGCAAGCGCTCCGCAAACGGGCGTTAAAGTGACGAACCGAGCGCGGCCGTTCGGAGCAGCCTCAACTTGTCACAAAACCGGTCATCCTATCTATGATCTGCAAATGGTTATGAGAGGAGAATTAGTGACAGGGCAGTTCGGATGAGCCTGGTGTGAGTGACCCTGTCTGCGTCTCGATCGGTTGTCGGACCGACGCAGCCTAACCTCGGCAGGCACTTCAACATGCACCGCTGCGCGTCCCCCCTTGATCTACGAGCATCAGGGTACTGACGGACGGGCAGGGGCGCCCGTGGACATCCGGTTAACGGCCGGCGGGTTGGGGATCCCAGCGTTCGGCTGATTCGCCATCACCGCAAGTTGATTCAAGAGATCTGATTCTTCTGAATCAGATTCATGTGATTCTTTATGGTTAAACTCAGCATGGAATCAGTTAAATTATTGGATTCACTCCATGATACGCCTGGGATCGACGTCCAATCTTAAAAATTAATTTGACTAATAGGCTGGGATCTCGTAGATCAACGTTCGCCACCGGACGGTTTGGTGCCGGGGGCGATTCAATTCATTTAGGGATTTGTGATGACCGATACGATCTACGTCGCCGTCTACCGGCACCGCCACGGCGAGGACATCTGCGTCTACGCCACCGAGGCCGCCGCTCTCAAAGCTCGCGCCGACGTCGCCGACGAGCAGTGGGAGTACGAGATCGAGGGTAAGCGCAAGCCGAAGCGCAACATCGGCGAGCGCTACTTCGAAATGGTCGAGGACGAGGAGTTCGAGGTCATCAAGTGCGTGGTGCTGACATGAGCGCGCGTCTCAACCGCGGTCTGTTCTCGTACTTCGTCCACGGTGCCGAGAGCGCCCTCGTGACGCTGCCCATACCGTTCGACGATGACGGTGATGGCGCCGATCTTGCCGATCTGGTGCGCGGGACCTCGGCGCCGGCCGAGGTCATCCCGGGCATGATCGCTACGGTCATGCGTGTCCACGCTGACACGCAACGGCAGCCGGGGGCGGCCAAGCGGAAGATCATGTTGGGCGTGTGGCTGCGTGTGCTCTCAGAGCTTGCCAAGTGCGACCACATGCTGGCCGTGGCTGGCAGCCTTGAGCACGGGCCGTACCTGATGATGGCGAGCACTCAGGTCCGCACCGACACCACAGACGAGGAGTTCGAGGCCGAACTGCCCGAGATGGTTCAGTGGCTGACTGCGCAGTTCGAGAAGCAGTACGGGGGTGCCGAGTGAGAACGGTCTGGCTCTGCCACTTGGAAAGCAAGCACTCGTGGTTCGGCCGGACCACCGTCCACTCCACACGTGAGTCGGCTCGGCAGTTGCTGCGCCGGGAGCAGATCAACGACCTCCTGGGGAACGAACATTCTCGCTCCGAGGTGGAGGTGTTGGACGACGACGCACCCCACGAGTTGTGGGAGGTGGAGACTGGCCGGATAGCGCTCTACGAGGAGACCGAGGTTCTCGGCTCCTAGCTTGGGCTCATGACCCATATCAATGACACGAGTGGGCGGCCTCGGTCGCCCACATCGACACTTTAGGGCAGTCCTGGCGACCAGTCTCTCCTCCGTGGCGTAGCAACCCTCTTCGATTTCTCTCCAGTCCAGAAAGATTGCTGCCGACAAAACCCAACCTCACGGCGATCATTTTAAGCCGTGAAATCTAAATACTCAAGGAAATTCCAGTGAAGAATTTTGTAATTGCTGACCGCACCCGTGATGGGTGGGTGCGGATCTATGTGGGAGATTATCAATTTGCCAGGGTGGCTGAAATGCAGCCGCGTTGGCTGGACGATACCACCCTTCAGCTCGCCGTGAGCTACAACGACGGCTGTGGCGACGTGTACCACCGTCGCTGTGTGAGCATCCGCGCGAAGTGCCCGGGTCTGGCCGAATCGCTGAAGTGGTGTGCTCAGCGTCGGATGGGCGTGAAGGTCATGATGGAGGCCGCCGAGCTTGAAATTCTGGGTGCTGAGGGCATGAACGCGCTCGACCACAAGCGGTGGGAGGGCGCCGAGAAAACGATCTTGGAGGAGATGCGACAGGAGGAGAGCCGCTGGCTCAGCAGTCACTGGAGTTCGAGCCGGTATGGCTCGCATTACCTCTACTCACACCGACTGCTCTTCAAGAAATTCGAGCACGCCTTCGAATTCAAGATGCGGTGGCTGTGATGGCGCGGCTCAAGATCGCGGATGTGCGGGACCATGGCTTCGCACTCGAAAACATCTATTTGCACATGATTGACAACGTGAACGGGAGGGAGTTGCACGCGTGGTTCGCCGAGCAGGGCTTTAGCTGGACGTTGACCAGGATCGGAAGCGCGGATTGGGTGGTCTTCGACACGCCGGCACAGGCCATCGCATTCAAGATGCGGTGGCTGTGATGCTGCGAGGCGCTCAGCAAGTGGTTCAAGGACGACCATCTCGATCCGCACCATGGCTGAGCCGCGCGAGCCGATGCGACGCCTCCATTGAAGGCACCCGACCCAGGCTGCCGGCTCTCCAGTCGACCTCTCAGCCTCAGTCCCGCCGCGACGAGGCGCGCGGTCGGATGTAGTTCGAGACGAAGTCCGGGTCGTGCATCTGCGCGGTCGGACTGACGGTCGCGATTGAGTGGTGGGGCTTGAACCGCTCGGTCAACATGAAGAACGGCATCGTGACGGCTTCCTTAGAGCGCATCCACGAGCCCTTGTTCTCCGGGTTGCGCCAGTAGTCGGCCTTGAACAGCGTGATGCATTCTTGGGCCGGGAAGGTATGGCGAGATTCTCCAGCGGCCGAGGTTGGTTCGGAATCAGTTGTGACCTCGCCGAGGAGGGCTAATATGTCGTCCACCAAAGGTACTCCTAGAATGGCGCCCTTGAAGCACGTCTCGGGTGCTCGGCGCAACATCAATCTCTTATCGACAAGGGCTCCGGGATGTCCTATAGCCCTGTCCGTCGCCGGCCGCTTTTGGGCCGAGCCGACATCTTTCATTTAGGGATTACGAAGAAATGGAACTGACGGTTGTAGCGGTGGCCTGCCTGGGTGCGGCCATCATGAACGTCGTGCATTACGTGCACATCAACCGCCTTCGCCGTTACGTGCTGGCGCTCCACTTCCGTCTGCGCGATGTCGAGGACGCGGTCCTCGAAGCGATCGAGCAGGGCGAGGCCGAGTTGGCGGCCGAGAAGGCGGCCCTGGCTGCGGCCGAGGGGGTCGCGTGATGACGACGACCAAGATCTACATCGCCGCGATCGAAGACAGCGAGGGCTGCGGCTCGATCGAGACCAGCGTCCACCTCTCTCTGGCGGGTGCGACCAAGGCTTTGCGCCGGATGGTGCACGACGAGTACGGGATCTGCGCGCGCAAGCTGGGGCGGATGAATGCCGAGCAGATCTGCGAGTTGATCGACGAGGACGGCCACTCGGCCCACGTCACCGAGCAGGAGCTGCTGCCGTGACGAGCCTCATCTTCCTCAATCTCGCGGTGTTTTGCTTGGCCACGTCGAGCATCTACATGCTGAAGGTCCTTCGCGCCTTGCACGAGCGCGTCAACATGCTCGAAGCCCGTCATCTCTACGAGGGGCCGATGGATGGGGATCGCCTGGAGGCCGTCAGGAAGCACGTAGGGGGTCTGCGGTGAGCTACGACGAATTCGAGCGCAGCCATCGCGCCCGGATGCTGCTGTTCGCGCGCTGGGCCAAGCGGTGGCCGCTGCGCGTCCCGGCTCGCTGGGGCATGCACCACACCCAGATCGCCGAGATGCAGGAGTGGCTCGACGCGAACTGCACCGCCGAGTGGAGCGGGCGCATGGAGCACACCGACGAGGCCGAGTACCTCCAGCGGCGCCGCCGGCCGGTGGTCGGGTTCAAGGATCCCGACGACGCCTTCAGCTTCAAGATGCGGTGGGCCTGATGAGCGACGAACCCTACTCGATCCGTTGGCCCGACGAGATCACCGGGCACTACAAGGAGGTGGGGGTTCAGGCCCCCGCCGCCACTCCGGGCGCGGCGTATCTCGATGCCCTCAGCGCCCTCGTAGACCTCAAGGACGCGTACCACGCGCACCTCGCCGCCGTGTGGGAGCGCGCCGACGTGGACGACGAAGAGGAGGAGACGGAGGTCTATCGCACCTACGACGCGTTCAAGTCCGCCTACCGTTCGACGCTCCTCGCCGTCACCGAGCTGTTGGCGGCGAAGCGGCCGGACGAGCCGCAATGAGCGACCTCCTGGCGCAGGCCCGCGAGACGCGCGAATTCCTCGTCGCCACGTACGGCGAGGACGTCATCAACCACGACCAGATCAAGCGGGTCTGCAAGTGGGCCGTCGAGGCGAACCTCCTGGCTACGGCCGAACTGCTCGATCTCGTCGATCGGGACGCGTGGTCCAAGCTGATCGAGGCGTACCTCGCCCGCAAATAGGGCATGCCCAACATTCCTGATGCCGAGTGGGCGGCCCTGGTCGCCCACATCGATGCCCTGGAGGCCGAGAACGAACTCCTCGCGCGCGAGCGCTTTCTCCTCGGGGAGGGGCGCCACGCCTTGAAGGCCGCGTCTCGGCCCGCAGGGTTGATCTCCACGCCGCCGGCCGGGTTCGGCCGCGGCAGAAACGGCCAGCTCGTCGCGTTGACCTACGAGGCGGCCGTTGCCTCTGCGCCGGACTGGTTCAAGACGACGCCCCGCAAGCGCGCCAAGACGCCCAGCGGCTACCAGCTCTAACCGGCCGCGGCCTCGACGTGGCGCTTGAGCGCGGCCTGAATGTCGGCGTGGCTGGCACCAATGGTCGCCAGCACGTGGGCATAGCCCCAAGCGGCGTCGCTCAGCACGGCCTCGGTCAGGCGGGCGCGGCGCTTCAGCACCGCGGCTTTCTCAGCGGCCTCGGTGTCGCCCTCGCGCTCGGCGTTGGCCTTCGCACCTTCGAGCGAGGCCACGTCCTTCCGGACTCTGGTGCGCATCGTCCCTCGGCTTGTAGCCGCGCACATCGTGTCGCCGCGTCCACATTCAATTGCTGGCCGCAGGGGTGAGGATCGGCGGCTGGCTGGGCTCGGGCGGCCAAACGGCCTCACAAGCGACCGGTTCACGCTCGACGACGACGGGCCAGATCACGTGCCACGGCCCCATGTAGGCGGCCCACTGGCTCGGCGCCGGTTCGAGCGGCGGCCGAACACGGGCGCCCGTGTGCGATCTGGTTAACGGCCGGCGGAGTGGGAATCCCAGCGTTCCGCTGATTCGCCATCGCCGCAAGCTGATTCAAGAGATCGGTATTCTGATTAAGCAGTTTGAGCAGATTCTACATGGTAAAGTTAGCCAAAGAATCCGTTAAAGCAATGGATTCGCCCGGTGAATCTCCGAGATCAACGCTGAAAGTCAAAAAATATGTTTGACTAGGGGGTTGGGATCCCTTAGATAGGCGTTCGCCGCCGGACTTTTTGGTGCCGGGGGCGGTTCATTTCAGCACTTAGGATTTAGGCTTATGTCTACTCTCAAGATCAAATCCCTCATTGCGCCGGCTGGTGCAATCGTCGTCCAGATCGGCAAGAATGCCTGCGTCGCCCGCACCGATGCGCTTCCGCGGCGGATTGCCAAGGCGACAGCCGCCCACACCCGCGCCCTCATCATGAGCGGCGAGCACCGCGACGAGGCGAAGCGCGACCTCGGCTTCGTGGTGGCCTGCGAACTCGTGGAGACGATGTTTGCGCTCGACGGCGCCCGCGGGGATGCCGCGAAGGTGGCCCGCCTCAACGACGAGGGCCAGCGTTTCGCGATCTCGCTCCAGCAGTACGAGAAGCACCCGTTCGTGTTCGTCCACCACGACCGCGTGGCGATGACGACGAACATCGTGCCGATGAAGGACCTGAAGACCTTGGCGGACTTCAACGCCTGGGAGAAGGGGCTGAACTCCGTCCACGGTGGGCTGCTGGGTCTCCAGGGGGCGATGCTCTGATGAGGATGGGAGAGCTCGACGCGGCCTCGATCCGCACCTTAACCCTTGTCCGGGTGCCCGAGTCGTTGATGTCGCGGGTGATCTACTCGCGCACCTTCGAGGAGCAGTTGTTGCCGTGGCTGGCCGACCGGCCGCAGTGGGATGGGTATCTGGAGCCGATGCACTCGGCCGACGACGACGAGATCTGGTTCCTGACCTGTCCGTCCGAGGCTGATGCGGTCGAGTTCCGGGTGCGGTGGCTTTAAATAGCCCCATGCCTTTCATTGACGAAGACGAGTGGGCGGTCCTGGCTGCCCATCTCGCATCCCTGGAGACCCAGGTCTCTGATTTGACCGCTCAGGCCGATTTCTCGAGCCGCAAGCGGATTCCCCACACCCAGGGCCGTGAGGCTTCGGAATCGACAACCGACCCGACCGAGGCGCTGAAGCCTCTGTCGCAGGGCTACGCCTGCGGGAATGCCGGTTAGGTCGATGTCGTGACTTACGAGAGGTGCGTGCGAAAGCGGTCCGACTGTTTCAAGTCGACATCGATGAAGCGGGCGAAGTAAATTGACGACGCTCTTCTCTGACAAACATAATTTCATTATTACTTTGGATTTGATTGATGGCTTACAACACGAATCTGTTTAATACAACCTTGGACCGCATGATCAGCGGCGACATCATGGTGCTGGACGGTGACCAGCCGGGCGAGAGGATCGTCGTCACGGCCCTCGACCCCAAGAACCCGCGGGCTCCCGACCTGAATGAGCTGCCTCGGCCCCACGAGAAGCCGGGTGAGCCGGGTGTCACAAGCTGGGGCATCAAGATCGATCCCGAGGATTATGAGTACCGGACCCACGTGGTTCGTCCGTCAGAACGCCGGCACATCAAGGCGCGCAACCGGGCGATCATCGAGTCGGTGGTTCTCAACATGCGTCCGGACCTTGTGGATGCGAGAAACAGCAAGGGCGAGAGCCTCGGCGATCTGTGCGATTGGCAGGTTGCGTTCCTGCACCGGCACTCGAAGGCGTTTGGGCCGCAGCACACGCGGTCGTTCGTCTTCAGAAAGGCCGCCGAGAACGTCATCGGGATGCTGACGGACGAGCTGGACTGATCCGCACCCCACCGCAATCCGTCGAGAGCGGGCGCGGCGCATCAGCACCGCGGCTTTCTCTGCGGCCTCGGTGTCTCCCTCGCGCTGGCGTCTGCTAGAGCATGAGCTGCTCGAAGAGGCGATGGCCGGGCTCCTGGATTCGGCCCGTGCCGAGCGGAATGGGGGGATGGCGCGGCAGGCCGACAACTACGGTCGGTGGGATCTGTTGCTCGAATCGCTCTTCGAGTGGATCGACGCGCACTGATATCCGGCGACCTCGCAGATCACGGCCGCACCGTCAAACGTGCGGCCGTGATCGGGCCTTTAGGCCGCGAAGACGTGAGCCAACTCGAACGTCGCGAACAAGGCGCCGCGCCCGAAAGCGATCGCGCCAAGCACTAAAATCGTTATGAATTTACAAGAGATAGCATTATGTCCCATTATAAAGTTTATTTGTCCAATTTCGATATCGAAGATCGTGCCTTCGAATACAGTTTTCGAGCTGCTGATATCTGCAGCTTGTTGGCCGAGTCCAGCCAATGCGCATGCGCCCTGAGCGCTGCGATCGAGAAGATTGATTTCGAAGAGCTTTCCATTACCGCAATGCTCAAGCCGTTCGAAGACCTCATCGACGAGTTGCAGATTGGTGGCTGCGATTACGATTGCGAGTCCGGAGACGACGACTGCTTGGAGGTGACGTTCTCGTTCGAGGCTGCGAACCATGCCGCCATGTTCGGGGCCGCCGTCCGCTCGCGCGGATTGGGGTAGGATGGAGCGCGCGCTGGCCACTACCCTGCACTGGTCGTCGTCCCGGTTCTTCTGGCGCTCCTTGAGGCGCCACTTCACATCGTGAAGGCAGGCGGCGGCCTCTTCGACATGGGCGGCACAGGACTGCTCAACGGTCATGCCGGGGTGGACGAAGCCGTACACCTCGATCGGGTCGAGGCTGCCGGCGACCACGCGCTTGGCCTTGGCGAAGCGCCAAGAGAGCTTGGTGGCCTGCGTGTCCTGATTTCGGCTCAGACGTCCCAACGCATCTTGAAAGCGAAGCGGATGTCCGAGTTGGGGAAGCGCACGGTGCACACGAAGCCCTCGGTGATCTTGCAACCGTGCTCGTCGCACCCCATCACGAGCAGAGCGCCCGCGCCCGTGGCCCGCAGGCGGGCGTCGGCGGCGAGGCGTGTCTCTCGGTCGGTCATCTGGGTGGTCTCCCCGTGTCACTGATGACGGAGTCCACCATCTCAGACTCCATGGTCGTTGTGCACACAGTGTACTGAGTAGGCGTGGGGGCGGTTAACCCCCCACCTACCGGTTCGGGCCGATGTACTTGTAGTTGGTCGAGGACTCGGCGTCCTTGCGGTCGAACCGGTGGTGCGCCTCCGGCTGGTCCGGCTCGCGCCCGCCCTTGGTGCTGATGTTGCACGTCACGGCCATCATGCGGAAGCGGAACTCCTCCTTGTTCAAGGGCGGCACCGGGTAGTGCTGGGCGCGGTCCATGTAGTGGCGGAACACGCCGCTGAAGAGGATGCGCTCGGACCGCTGCTCCTTCGGGCGGTAGGTCAGGAGCGACGCCTGGGTGACCTCGTCCAGCCAGCGGTTGAAGGAGTCCCGCAGCGGCTCCGGCGTCATCGCCGCCTGGAGCGTGTCGAGGTAGGCGCGCTGCCCGCGCAGGATGATCGGCTCGTCGTCCAGGAAGTCGATGCCCTGCCACACCTCCAGCCAATTGATGGCCTCGGTCGCCTCCCGGACCTTCGCGGCGAGGGCGTGGTCCTTTTCCTTGTAGCGGAAGCCCGGCACAAGCCGCACCTCCATGTAGCGGGGCATCCCGTCCGGGTCGCCGAAGAGGTCTGCGCACTTGTACTGGCTGTTTCCGACCAGCACCGTGCGGTTCTCGACCTGATCGACCTCCTTCCCGCCCATCGGGCGCTGGTTCTTTTCGTATTCCGTGATGATGCCCTTCAGCTTCGCGAGCGTGGCCCGGTCCCGGTTGGAGTTGAGCCCGATCTCGTCGATCACCAAGGCGGGGCTGTTCCACAGGCCGTGCCAGCGCTCGTCCATCATGGCCGAGAAGCGGACCGACCCGCGGATCAACTCGCGCACCGGGCTGAAGATGTCGCGGCAGAGGCGGCTCTTACCGTTCCACCGCTGCTTCGACGAGAACAGGTAGAAGTGCGGGTCCTCCACCCCGTAGTCCTCCTCCTCCCCGAAGATCCGGCGCTGCGTCTCCCAGATGATCTGCTCGATGAAGGCGGCGCCGTATTCCGGCGGACCCTCGAAGCGGACCGCAGCCATGCGCACGAGCTTCTCCCAGCCGGGCTGCGGGTTGGGGTTCAGGACGTTGACGGCGGTGAAGATCGCGTCGCGCCGGCCCTCGGCCTGCTTGCGGCCCCACCACGCGATGGCCGTGTTGAGGTGGCTGCCGAGCTTGAGGCCCTGCTTGCCCGCCTCGGCCTTCAGGATGTGGCGCAGATCCTCCTTCGAGATCCGCCCCTGCTTGTAGCGCTCGCGCAGTTCCTCGAACGTGGTGGCCTTCTTCTGGCCCACGCGCTCGATCCTGCCGTTCAGGAGCATGATCACGCCGAGCTTCTTAGTGTAGCTCTCGACGAAGGCGTACACCTCGTTGAAGTCGGGCTTGTTCGAGCCCTCGTCCTCCACCTGATCCTCGTCGGCGTCCTCGTCGTCCTGACCCTCCGGCTCCTCGTCGGCCTCGTCGTCGCCCTGCGGGCTCTCCTGGGTGTCACCCAGGCCACCCAGCCCACCCATTCCACCCAGGGTGGGCTCCTCGGCCTTGGGCTCGGGCTGGGGCTCGGGCTGGGGCGCCGCCGGCTCCGGGGCGGGCTGCTGGAGGGCCCCCTCCTGGGCCTTCAGAACCTCACCGCCGTGCGGCCCCGCCGCCCGCTCCTGCATGACCTCGCGCTGGCGCTGGGCGAGCTTCTCGGCCACGCCCTCGTGCAGCTTGAACATCTTCGCCACGTTGACGGGCGAGCGATGCAGCACCTTGCCGATCTGGTTGAAGGACAGACCCTTGGCGTGCAGGTCCACGGCCCGGTCCACCAGGGACGGCCACCACGTGCCGTAGTACACCCCGCCGACGCACGAGGGCTTGGTCTCCTCGACGCCCATCTCCTTCAGGGTGGCCGACACCTTCTGGGCCGACACCTTCAGGCCGCACTTCTCCCGAAGCGACGCGGCGATGTCGTCGAGGGAGTTGCACTCGATGCGCATGGTCGTGGCGAGCGCCTTGGCCTCATCGGACCACTCGCCCTTGAGCTCGGCGGGCGCCTCGCCCTTCTTGAGAGTGCGCGAGAACAGGTTGTTGACGTCGGCCTTCTTGACCTCGCAGCCGAGATCCTCCGCCAGCTTCCCGGCGATCTTGCTGTAGGAGAGGCCCTGGTCGCGGTAGCTCTGCGCCGCGGCGATGTTCGCCTCGGTCCAGACCACGCGCTGGGCCGGCTGGTTGTCCTGGGCCGGCTGGCCGTTCAACTCGTCGGCGGGGGCCTCGAACCGCTCGTCCAGCTTGCTCTCGGCCGCCGCAGCCGGCTGGTTCTCCTGGGTCGGCTGGGCCGCGACCGGGATGATGTCCACGTCGGCGTAGATCGCCTCAAGGTTGATCTCGCCGTACTGCGTCCGGTAGCGCGGCATTGCGGCGAGCTTGCCCAGGATCTCGGCCTTCTCCTCACCGTGGGCACCGAGCTTGATCGCCCGCAGCAGGCCCGAGGCCGTCTCCTCGTTGGCGCCATCCTTCGCCTGGTCGAGCATCTGATACCTCCGCACTCATGTTTGCCCGAAGCTGGCCAGTACATGGCCACCATCCTCGCGGCGGTCAATACTTTAGATCGACAAATTTGGCTATTGCCACAGATTATCGCCAAACGTGTCTCGATTCGGGACAGTTAGAATCGGCCTTCTACTTGCAGTATTCACAAAACGATGTATGGTACGGCATCGGTGAGAGAGCAGGTCAGCTTGTACGGGCCGGCACCCTCGATGACTGCGAGGCGCACCGCTTTGCGCTGGAGGTGGACTGCGCCGCTAATCGGATCGCATCCGTCGCGGATCTCGGCGTCCGAGAGCCTGAAGCGCGGCACTGCCGCCGCGAACAGGGCACCCGAGTCGCCGAACACGTAGGCGACGTCGCCGCGCCTCACGCGAGCCTCGTCTTGCATAAGGTAACAGTGCATCTCGCTTATGACTGGCGCGTCAGCCAGGCGCTCAAGCGGCAACGCTTCTCGGTGCTCGCCTCTGTCGACCGTGGTCCGCAGCTGCTGCAGGCTTGTGGCGAGATCCACCCGACGGCGGCGCGGAAGCCCTGGTTCGCGAAGCGCGAGATCTGGCACCGCACCGGCCGGTGCTCCAGGTGGAGCTGCACCACGTCCTCCGGCTCGGGCTCGCCTACGGCGACGAGGCGCGGTTCAAAGACGAGGCCACGAACGGGGGCTCGCGGTGCCAGCGCGGCCGGCAATTCGTGCGGACGGGCCGGCCGGGGCAGAGTTCGTCGAAGAGCGCCGCCCAGCTCGGGTCCTTGGCGTAGGCGGGGCGCTAGGGGTAGGGCAGGGCCGCCTCGTTCACACTGAACCCGCCCGGCCGCAAGCTCGCCCCGTCCTGCACCAGGGTGATCTCGACGACGCAGCGGTTGTCTGCGCCCGCGACGTCGACGCGCCACTTCGCCCGCTTCAGAGCAGCGTGTATGCGCTCGGAGCGGTCGCACGGCGCCGAGCTTTAAGAAGCTGGCGCTACGGTGGGCGGCATGGCGAATCGACTGATCATTTGGCTCTCCCCTGACCCGATCCCCCGCGAGGCAGGACACCCCTCGACCTGGGAGGTGACCATGCGGTGCCCGATCATGCCGCTCGACCATGGGATCTTCGAGGGGGTGCCGTTCGATCACGAGCCGATCTGGCCGCCAGGCGAGAACCAAGGCGCATTCGTGGCGTGGTTCAGGAGCACGCGCCCGACGCGGTGTTCGGGTTCCACCACCCGCACGACGTCAAGTGGCAGATGGATTGCTCAGGCCGCAGCCTCGTGATCCCGAACGACTGCCACGCCTCCGACGCGCGGCTGCGCTGGGGCTTCCTGAAGGTGGTGGACTGGTGTCGTAAGGCCCTTCCACACGCAGGTGCCCCGCACAACCGCCGGGGATCCCCTGCATAGTGACGCGATCGGTCACTCGGAAACCTCCGGCAATGGTCGACCCCGCCGCGATGCGAACGCGGTCGCCGGACGGCGAGAGGGAAAACGCCACCTCCGGGCCTGCCTTTTCGACGCTCTCAGCGGCAAGGGCTGTCGAGAGTGGCGAAGAGACACTGTCGCAGCGAGCGTAACCGCTGGCGAGAGCGATCAAGAGAAGCCTCCTAAGTACGTCCTCATAAGTTTCGTGGTATGCTGGTACGCCAAGCCGGGAGGTCGCGATGCGCGCCCTGCGTCTGGAGAGCCTGACCGTCAGCCAACTCCACGAACTTGACGATCTCTACCGAACGACGCGCGACGTCCGAGTTCGCACGCGTGCACAGATGATCCTGCTCATGGCCGAGCAGGGCCTCGCCGTCTCCGAAGTTGCCGCCATCGTGCGCGAGAGTGGCGAGACGGTTCGACGCTGGGTTCATCGCTACGAGGCCGAGGGCATCGACGGCCTCTCTGACGCGCCGCGCTCGGGTAAGCCGGCCAAGGCCGGGACCGACTATCGCGAGCGGTTGGTAGAGCTGGTGCGGCGGCGCCCGCGCGCCCTCGATCTACCGTTCTCGATGTGGACCGCCGCTCGTCTCGCCGACTATTTGGCGGAGGAGACCGGTCTGCGCATGAGCGTGGCCAGCATCCATCGGTTGCTGCGTGCGGCAGATCTCGGGTTCGGTCGTCCCCAGCATACGATTAGCAGCCCGGATCCGGACTATGCTGTCAAAAAAAGGCGGTTGAGTGCGCTCGCGACGGCCTGAAGCCAGGATCGGTCTTCTACTACGCCGATGAGTTCAACATCAGCTGGTATCCGACCCTGCGGCCGATGTGGGGACCCAAGGGGCAGCAGGTGATGATCCCAACCCCCATGCAGCCGACGCGGCGCTACGGGCTTGGGGCCGTCAACTGGCATAGCGGCGAGACAGTGGTCCTCACCCGCCACCACAAGCGGCGACGCGAAGTTGCCGAACTGCTCGAAGCGATCCTGGCTAAGCACCCGACCGAGACCGTGTACATCGCCTGGGACAATGCCAGGACGCACGAGGACAACGAGGTCGAAGCCGTGCTGCGCGGCGCCGCTGGCCGCCTCATTCTGCTGTACCTTCCGACCTACAGCCCATGGCTGAACCCAATCGAGATGCTCTGGCGCCAGTTTCGCCGCGAAGTCACCCACTGTGAGATGTTCGCCAGCATCGACGCTCTGGTCGAGGCCGCCCGAGCTTTCTTCAGCCACTGCAACCGCAAGCCAGGCGGTGTACGCTCCATCATCGGAGCGCATGCCACATGACTTCCGAGGTTGTACTTAGGCTTGGGGACAGGGCGAGGTGGCGACGAGGATCGGTTCAGCCTCGGGATCGAGCCTTCTGAGTGGCTCGACATTCCAGCCTCAACCCTCGATAGCCCTTGCTACGGTTCTGTTGCTCGCTGCGGTTACAGGTAGAAAGATCTTTGTTTTCCGTGGCCTTCTGAAATTTGAACCCAGGCGAACGACGGTCGGTTCTCACCCTCCCGCCCTTCGTGATCCAGGCTCGCAGGCTCGTGTCGAGCACGCGGATCACGTTCGGCAGGTTGCGCTGGCCGGGGCGGCGCCGCTCCTCGACCGAGAGGAGGCCGAGGCGCTTCGCTTCGCGAATCCCATTCCGCGCCGTCGAAGCGGACACTCCGGCACGCGCCGCGATGGCGTCGAGGCAGAGCATGCACTCGCCTTGATCGCGGATCTCGTCGAGCACGATACGAAGCGCGGCTTGTTCTCCGGTCGTGAAGTGCGCAGCAACCGCCGGGGGCATGGCGCCGGACGCAGCGAGAGTCCGCCGCCGCTCTAGCGAGCGGGTGCGATCAGGAGACCGCTGAGGCCGCTTTGGGGAGAAGATTGACCGGCGGCGAGCTTGGACCAGCATCGGAGCCGTCTGCGGGCCTCGCAGAGCCGTCCGGCGGGCATGTACGTGTTCAGCGAGCGCCTGGGCTTCGTTGTCGCCGAGCGCGCCGGCTGCGTGGCCCTGCCAGATCGCCTTGGAAAGTTCGACCAGACGGGAATCAGACCGCGTAGCCTCAATGGCACTACGCAGGATCTCAGCGGAGGTATCCACCATAGGAATCGCAGCCATCCGTGATGGCCGTGATCCCGATTAAAGACCCGTCTCCGTGAACATGCCAATCTAACACGTGCCGCAGATTGCCGTGAGGCTGGATTAGAGTGCATTTTGTAGGTGGTTAATACGGGCTTATCACGTTGAGGGGGGCCCAAGTGGCCGCGGCTGGATAAGTGCCGTCGCGGATCGACACGAGCGCGTCCTCGTACGCGGGCTACTGCTTCCTGCCTGACATTATCCAACGCGCCTTCTGGCTGTACCTCCGCTTCACCCGCATCTACCGCGACGTCGAGGAGCTCATGGCCGAGCGCGGCATCATCGTTGCCTGTGATCATCCGGCGCTGGATACTGTGTTTCGGTCCCTCCAATTGCGGCACGAGGAGAGGGGCGCAGGCAGCCATCGTCGGATCCGGATCGGCGGCACTCCCCGAGGGGCGAATCATTGACGGCGCGGATGATGACCAGCCCGCCACACAGAGTGACGAAGAACCCCGATTTTCCCCTACAAAATGCGAGATTTCGTCCCCTACATCACCGACCAGGACTCTCATAACTGACTGCTGCTTATAGGTTTTATGTTGGCGGCGGAGCATCCCTCCGTCTCCGCCACCTATGCGCGACCCTAGCTAAGTCGCTGATTTCAAACGGATCGCCGGACCATCTACACCCCGGTTTGAACCGGTTTGTAACCGCCGCCCAGGGGCTGGTTTGTCACCGCCGGGCGGCCTCATCCACAGATTCGATCCGCCGATCCTTGGCCTACTCGGCCGCGACCTGGGCGAACAGGCCGCCGTCGGCCTCCAGGCGCCGGGTCGCGATGCGGGCGTACTCCGGGTTCAGCTCGCACAGGATGGCGTTGCGCTGCAGGCGCTCCGCGACCAGCGCCGTCGTCCCCGCCCCGCCGAAGGGATCCAGGACCGTGCCGCCCTCCGGGCACCCGGCGAGGATGCAGGGCTCGACGAGGGCCGGCGGGAAGGTCGCGAAGTGCGCCTCCCTGAACGGGCTCGGCGCCACGGTCCAGACGCTGCGCCGGTTGCGCAGGCCTGTCTCGTTCGGGACGTTGCCCGAACTCTCCCGCGGGACCAGCGCCGAGTTGTCGAAGGCCCGGTGGTTCACGTAGGCACCCCCGCCTCGGAAGGTCCGGGCGTTGCCCTTCGGAGCGCGTCGGGTCCCGGTGTGGGGGACCTGCCCGGGCGGTGCGTACCCGCCTCCGGTCAGGTCGTGCTCGGTCATGCCGGCGGCCGCCTCCCGGATCGCCTCGTGGTCGTACCGGTACCTGGCGCTCTTGGTCAGCATGTAGAGCATCTCGTGGGCCGGCGTCGTCCGGTCCTTGACGCTCGACGGCATCGGGCACGGCTTGTGCCAGACAATCTCGTCGCGCAGCCACCAGCCGTCGTCCTGTAGGGCGATTGCCGTCCTTGCCGGGATCATCATGCGGTCCTTGGGCTTCAGGCCGCTCCGGGCGCGCCGGTGCCGGGGGACGATGGCGATGCGCTCGCGATTGAGGCCGCCGCGGCCGTTGTAGCCGCCGCCGCGCCCGCCCCACTTGTCGTCGTTGCAGTAGCTGTCCCCGAGGTTGAGCCACAGGGTCCCGTCCGGGCGCAGGACGCGTCGGACCTCGCGGAAGACCTCGACCATGGCGGCGACGAACTCGACCGGGGTGGGCTCCAGGCCGATCTGCCGGTCGACGCCGTAGTCGCGCAGCCCGAAGTACGGGGGCGAGGTGACGACGCAGTGGACCGAGTCGGCGGGGAGCGAGCGGAGGGTGTCCCGGCAGTCGCCGAGGAGGATGCGGGTCGACATGGCGGCCCCCGCTCAGAGATTGCCGGAGCGGATGAGCGCCATCGTCTCGGTGCTGATCCCGAAGGCTCGGGCCAGATCCTTGATCCGGCGGCGGCTGCGCAGGATCGCCTTGATTTCCTTGTCGGAGAGCTGGGAGGCCTCGGCGCGGCGCTCGTTGGTGCCGCGGACGTGGGCGGGGGCGGAGACGTGTTTACGGGTGTCGGGGGTGTTGCAGGCGCGCACGGGCAAGTCCTCGCTAAGGGCGAGGAGTGCCTCCACGGCTTCCCTGGGTTTCCGGACTTACAGCGAAAGGCGCAGGCCGCAGGAGCGCCTCTCCGAAGGCGTCTAACGCGAATATGTCACCGCTCGGGCGATTCGCACAGGGCTCACCACCCGAGGTTGGCGTCCGCGTAGGTTTCGGCCTCCTCATGGGAGGCGAACGGCTGCTCAGTGAACATGAAGATCGGAAGCCTTGCCGGCTCGCCGCCTTGCTCGACGAGCCAAGTCTTTCCGTCCCAGTAATGTGCGTCGCCGAAGGCCCCCTCTACCTCCACCTCCCAGCCATGCACCGTTTCATACCAGCCAGGGGCCGATGGCGTGTCGTCCGGGTAAAAGAGCGTCTCCAAGCGCGGCATGTCAGGCCTCCCCCTCAGCCGGGACGTCCCACTCCCGCCACGCCTCGGTCACGCTGCCCGAGGCATCGATGTAGCCGTCGGCGAGCGCGAGGGCGTGGGTCCGCTCGTTCTCGTTGAGGGCCTGGAACGCCGCGAGGCAGGCCCGGTCCGCGTCGGTCCACTTGTCGCGCTTCTGGGCCGCGCAGAACGCCACGCTGCTATCCCCGCAGTTGTAGTCCTCGATGGTGACGTGCAGCGGCCCGTAGTGGTTGGCCTCCTGCGACAGCCGGGCGGCCTCGACGATCGCCGGCGTGATCTCCACGGCGCCGAACTCGTCGCGCATGTCTTTGAAGCAACCGAAGCACATGTTCCCCTCCCTCAATCGCAGGCCGACCAGCAGGCCGGCAGCCCCGAGCCCGTCGAGGCTCGCCCCGCGGGCGGGACGGCCAGGCCGGTCATGACGAGCCGGCCCTCCTTCCGGTGCTCGACGACCGGAGGGCGCGCCGAGGGCGCGGGGCCCCGATCGGGGACCGGGCTGCCTGTGACGCGAGCGCGCCAGACGGCGTGATTGGGGGACTGCGCGAAGCGCCGGGCGAGCCTGTCGAGCAGGGCGGCCGAGGGAGCGGGGCGGGTCACTGCACGACCTCCCAGTCGACGCGGTCGAGGTCCTCGGGCTCGGGCGACCGCCGGTGCCAGCCGCCGCCGTCGTTGCGCTGGAAGGCGCCCTCGTGGACGCGGTACCGGATCCCCGGCGCGCCGCGGCTGCGGATCGTCCGCCCCTCCTCGCGCGCCAGGTAGAGGGCCTGCCCGAAATCCATGCCGCCGTCGTCGCCCTCGTAGGAGCTGAGGACCCCGCGGTACCGCGCGATCAGGGCCTCGACGCGCTGCTCCGAGAACTCCGTCCCAGCCCAGGCCTCGATGACGTGGACGACCTCGTGGACCATCGTGTCGGCGATCGCCTCGACGAAGCTCCCGTGGTCCTCGCCGTGGGCGTCCCGGGTGGCGAGAAAGGCGCCCAGGTTGATCGTGCAGAAGGCCGGGCCGTTCGGGTCGAACCCGCCGTCCTCGCGCGCGAGGTAGGAGGCGAAGCCCGGCTGCCAATCGTGCTGGCGGAACTCGACGACGATGCCCGAGGGCGTGGTGGTCGCGGTCATCCCTTCCTCCTCATGGCCGCCTGTGCCCTCGCGCAGGAATCCCGGCACTCTGGCTCGCCGGCCGCCCGCTCCTGGCAGGCGTCCTGGCAGCGCGCGTAGGCCGCCATGCCCCGGGCGAACCGGCTCTCGTCCGAGTCGGCTGGCAGGTACCGGGCGACGGCCTCGCGGGCCCGGGCCGGCGCGGTGGCGGGGGTGCTCATGCCGCGGCGCGCTCGGGGTAGAGCACGTTGAAGCGGGCGAGGCGCTCGTCCGCTTCCCTGATGGCTTCGTTGGCTCTCGCCATCGCCGCGGCGGACTCTTGCGTGAGCCGCCCCGTAGCTCTGTCGACCTCGGCGAACATGGCGGCGAAGCGCCTCTCTCGTTCCCCATCGTCGACGGAAGCCTCCAGGCCCCGGCGGGCCAGGGCGACCATGTCGAACTCGGTGGGCTCGATCGTCATGCATGCCTCCCGAAGAAGCGGCCCATGAAGCTTCCTCTGCCCTCGCGTTGGGGCTTTCCGAGCTCTCGAAGGGCCGCCATAGCTGTCGCCACGCGATGCTCCGCAATCCGTCTCCAGACGTCCTCGCGGTGGGCATCCAGGTCCGCAGGGGGCACCAGGCGCTCGACCCTAGTCAGCGCGAACCAGCCCTCGCCGAAGGTGCTCGGATGCGCGCGGAAGGCGACGAGCTCGTCGAGGAATCCGTCCCACGTCCACCCGGCGCGCTCGATGTCGGCGCGCACGCGGATCGGGACGCCCTTCCAGGTGAACAGCGCCGGCGGCCCGAGCGGCCGCTTCGGCTTGGGCGGCAGCGGCATGGGCAGCCCGCGGGCGCGGCGGACCCGGACGTGATGGAGGGCGGTCATGCCGGGCGAGCCTCGAAGCGCTGCGCCACCTTCTCGACGGCCTCGTTGAGAAGGAACGAGAGGCCGTCCGGCGCATCATCGTCAGGTTCGACTGGGGCGAGGATCTCGCCGGAGGTGCGGTTGCGGGTGAAGTGGTAGGAGTTGCCCCAGATCTCCTTCTCGCGGACGGAGACCACCAGGCCAGGTCCGTGGGCTTCCTTGAGCACCCGGATGTTGAAGGTCTTCCAGATCCGCCCGAGCAGGTCCTCGTTGGCCTTCTGGACCAGCTGCCCGACCGTCGAGGGCGCCTGCGGCGGTGCGGGCTCCCGCACGAAGCCGGCGTCCCGAAGAGCCTGCAGCAACCTTTCCGGCAGCCCATCGAGAGCCCAGGTGTCCGCCGCTTGCTTGATCGCGAACTGCACGGCGTCGAGGTCCGACATCGTCCGCAGCTCGGCGATCCGCTCCTCCTCGGCGGCCGCTGCCTTCGCGTCGGTGAGCACCCCGTCGAAGAAGTCCCGCTCCGCCTGTGGCAGCGCCGCGACCGCGCGCGCCATCTCGGCAACCTGCTCGATTTCCATGGTCGACCCTCCTGTGTTGAGGGTCCCACTTCGCCCGGATTCGCACAGAGGCATCCGGGCAACACGAGCCGACTACCGAGACGAACCTTGCCGGGGCGCCTGTTATTTTCGGGTGACGTTTCCGGATCTTGTCACCCGAAAATAACAGGTCGAACTGCGCCAAGGGATTCATCAACCAATACTGAGTCGGCCACTTGCCGGCGGAGTCCGCCCAGGGCATGTTGGCCTCATGAGCAAGCTGTTGAAACGCACCCGCGCCTGACCTCCCCGCCGCCTTGAGCCCCCCGCTCGGCGGCATGCGCGCCCCCGTTTCCAGCGAGTCCTCCGATGACCACGACTGCCCGCCGCGCGGCGCTTGCCGCCGTTCTCAAGCGCCTGCCCAGCTACACGAAGCCGAGGTGGCCCAAGCCCGGCGAGAAGCCCCACAATACCGTGGAGCTCCTCTCCGGCGCAGAGTTCGAGGGCGGCGACGTCGTCCGCGACATCGGCACGTACCTGAGCCCGATGCTAGAGCCCGATTGGCCGCACAAGCTCCCCAAGCGCCTGCTGACCCTGATGAAGGGGCTGCGCTCCGACCCGTCGCTCGCCCGGCTCCGCCAGCTCGAAGACGCTGCCCAGACCGTGCTCGACGAGGCCGACGCGGGGCGCTCGCCCGTGCTCGCCCAGTCGATCGCGGTCGTGGAGGACCTGGTCGACCGCAGCCTCGTCTACGCCGCGGCCCTGGGCTGCCAGCGGGCGGCCATGCGCTGCGCCGTCATGTGCTGCCGTCACTGGCGGGGGCGGCCCGGATCCTTCGGGGACCCGGTCACGCACGGGCTCATGCTGTCGATGCTCGACTATCTGCACGCGGCCGACCTTCACATCTCGCCGGCGGACGTCCGCGGCTACATCCAGGAATCCCGCCACCTCCAGATCTGGCAAGCGGACCGCGACGCGCGGAAGCTCGTGCACCTCCTCGGCCTGGTGCACGAGGCGATCGACACGCCGGAGCCGGGCGCGTCGGCGCCGAACGATCCGGAGGACCGGGCGGCCCTGTCCGAGGACCGGGTCGGCATCATCAGGCAGGCGCCCCCGGTGACGGAGGTGTCCCCGGAGGAGGCCTCCGCCTGGTTCAACCCCGACGGCCAGACCTACGGCGAAAGCGACCCGCCGCTCGCGCCGGGCATGGTCGTGATCGGCGACGTCAGCCACGTGAAGAAGGGCGGCAAGCACGACAACGACCCGGTTAAGGAGGCCGAGCCGATCATCAACAAGCGCCTGCCGCTCGTGCCGCCCCCGGCCGACCTCGGCGCGGCGCGGGCCGAGCTCCTTGCCGACGCGCCGCACGCCGAGCGGATCGTCGACCGGCTGCTGCGCCCGCAGGCCTCGCGCGCGTTCGTCGGCAATCCGCCGGTCCTCATTTGGGGACCGCCCGGCACCGGCAAGACCCGGCTCGCCCGTCGCTACGGCGAAGTCATGGGCCTGCAGCCGGCTGTCCTGTCGATGGCAGGCGCCACCGATTCAATCACCCTGACCGGCACGGCGCGCGGCTGGTCGACCGGAGGGTTCTCGATCCTCGGGCGCGAGCTCCTCCGCACGCGGATCGCCAACCCCCTCATCGTGATCGACGAGGGCGACAAGATCGGGACGAGCCGCACAAACGGGAACGCTTGCGACGCGCTGATCAACCTGCTCGGGGTCGAGACGGCCGCTCGGTACCGCGACGCCTATCTGCAAGCCGACATCGACGGGTCGCGCGTGCAGTGGATCATCACCGCAAACGCGCTGGACACGATCCCCCGCGCCCTCGTCGACCGCTGCCTCGTGCTGCGCCTGGACGAGCCGGGCCCAGAGCACCTGCGGACGCTGGCGACCTCGATCCTGGCAGACGTCCGCGCCGACCGGGGGCTCGACGAGCTCTGGGCGCCCCCGTTCGATGGCGTGGAATGGTCCGCGCTGGAAGCGAACTGGAGCAAGGGGGGCAGCCTGCGCGCTCTCCGGCGCCTGGTGGAGACCGTGCTCGACGCCCGCGACGCGGGGCCCCGCCAGTGAGCCCCGTCCTGTCTGAGCTCCGGCTCCTGCGCGACGCGATCGAGGATGACCTCGACCGCAAGCGCGTCGACACGAACCTGGGCCGTGGCGTCTACGGCTACGTGGGCTGCCTCATCCGCCTCGTCGAGGACGGCGACCGCGACCCAGCCCGGTCCCTGAACGAGGCCCGGAGCGCCGCGGGATTCCTGCGCGCCGTCCCCCGCCTGCCCGACCCCCGCACCCGCTCATGGAGGCCCGAATGCCCCGCGTGATCCCCGCCGAAGCGATGGCCTTCCTCGCCGGCGCCCTGGACGAGGGCGCGATGGTCGGCATCCGCGTCACCGGCGTCGACCCGACGCACCAGGGCCCCCGGGTCCGGTTCGAGGTCCTCCTGATGCGTCGGCGCCGGGGCGACACGAAGCGCCTGCCGGACCGCGCCACGATCGCCGAGCTCGTGAGCCGGATGGTGGCCATCCGCTGGCGGGACAGCCCCGTGCCGCGGGAGATCCCCGAGACGCACCAGATGGACCTCGCGGCGAGCCACCCGGTCGTGATCGGGGACTTCACCGAGACCGGGCCGGGCTGGCACTGGCTGCTGTCCGCAGCGGCCGGGTGGATCGAGGAGACCGGCGTTCCGGCGGGTTTCCGCAGCAACCAGGTGAAGGAGAAGTTCGGCACGCTGCGCTGGTACTGCAGCGCCGCCGAGGATGAGGATCGCCTGCAGGCCGGTAGGATCGTCCAAGCCGCGGAGTGGGTCTCCGGGGCAGTCTGCGAGACCTGCGGCGCGCCGGGGCGGGCACGGCCCGGCGGCTGGATGAGAACCGCCTGCGATGCCCACGCCAAGCGCCGTTGAGGTCTACCGCAACCTCACCCGGCGGGCGTGGAGCGTGCGCGCCGGCGGCCGAGTCGTCGGCCACGTCGCGGCGATCGCCCTGCGCGACGTCGCCCTCCGGTCCTCGGAAGCGGCCCGGATCCGCTGCCTACGCCTCGGGGTCCGGGACGTCCATGCGTGGGCTCGGGGCGTCCCGACCGACGCGCCCAGGCCTCCGGAGGCAACCTGGTTCCGGTACCGGCTGGCCGAGCCCGGCTTCCGGCTCGCCGACGGGCAGGTCCTCCTCGCCGCGGAGGTCGCCTGGTTCGAACCGGACGGCACCGCGTGGTGCCTTGCTAGCCCGGGTGCGAACGTACGCATCGGAGGGACCTGACATGGTGCGGATGACGAGATACCCGGGGCAGCGCTTCGACCTTGCCCACCTCGACACGGCCGGGCTGCTCGACGACTGGGAGCTCCGGCCCGAGCGCCGCGGCGACGGCTACGTGCTGCACGGCGTCGACGAGCGCGGGCTGCAGCGCGAGACCGGCTGCGTCCAGGGCCTCGACACCGACGAGGGGTGGGCCTGGGCGTGGGGCTCCGGCCTCGTCCGCCTCGGCACGCCCCGGCACGCGCTCCCGACCGCCGGGGTGACGCTGTGAGGGTCCGGACGCTCACCCCCGGCGAACTGGCGGAGATCGAGCGGCTCCGCGCCGCGGCGCGCGCGACCCTCGCGCAGATTCGCGCAGGGTGGGTGCCCGGCGAGGCCGCCCTCGCGGAGGCCCCGTTCCTGGACGAATGGGACGAGCACACCCATCCCCAGGACGGCAAGCCCTGCCTGACCGGCAACTGCTACGGCCATCCCTCCCTGGGCGACCGGTGGATCTGCACGTCGCCGCTGCTCCACCGCGGCGAGGGCTGGGCCCTGACCTCGAACCGCCTCTACATCCTCGGCAAGCCCCGCCCCGACCGAGTCATCGCCGGCCGACGCGGCCGGGGGCGCTCGCTCCTCGACGGCCTGCCGTCCGTCCCGCCGACCGGCGGCCCCGGGATCCCGGGCGCCGATGACGACCTGCCGGAGCCCTGACATGCTGACCCGCGCTGACATCGAGGCCGCGTTTGAGGACCGGGACCGCCTCGCCGGCGGATGGGAGCCCTCGGGCTACGTCTGGGGCGACGCGCCCATGCTGAACAGGTGGGCGTATGGCGTGCACCCGCTGTCCGGGACGATGGCCCTCGTCGGCTACCTCAACGGCCAGGCGCGGACGTGCTCGCCCGTCGTCGCGATGCTCACCGGCCCCGGCGGGATCGGGTGGTGCCGCACGCTCGCGGGCTGGCTCCGCCTCGTCCTGACGAGCGACGAGCTCCACCGCGAGGGCCGCCACCTCCTCCCGGCGCACGCCCGGGACCTGGAGCTCGCCGCGTTCGACGCCGGCTACCGCGCCCCGCGGCGGTCCCTGCGGCCGGAGGGCCCGATCACGACGGATCCCCGCTGGCACGAGGCGGCCGACCACATCGATCGGACGGCCCGGGACCCCGAGACCGGCTTCGCGGTGTTCTACGCTCGCCAGCGGAAGGTCAGCCTGGGCGAGGCAAGGAAAGCCATGGAGATCTTCTGGCTCTCCCGCACTCTGAAGTTCGATTGAGGCACCCCCATGCGTACCGCGTTCCTCGCCGTGGCCCTGGCCGCGATCTCCACCCCTGCCCATGCCGGCCCCCGGCTGCCCGCGCCGGGGCCCTACTGCCCGGCCGGAATGGACGTCCCGCCGATCCTCGTCGACGCCAACGGCGGCCTCGGGATCGACCTGCTCGATTGCGAGGGGGTCCAGCTGCGCCGGGGGCGCGCCCGGGCCGCGGCGTGCTTCGCGAACGGGGGATCCGTGGTGCCGCTCGATGTCGACCTGGCCGTGCGCCGGGACGGCTCCCTCCGGCACGACGGCGTCGTCTTCCGGCGCTACACCGGCCCCCGGCCGTGCCCCACGCCGTAGCCCACAGGCCGCCGTGCGCCCGACGTCGGCCCATGTGCGCCCGCTGTGCGCCTTCCAATATAAGAGAAATATAAGAATGCCTAAGTAACGGAGATCGCACAGTTTTCGGGCGATTTCCGGCCTCTCGCGAAATTTCGGATAGTCGTTTCAGTGGTCACGGAGGTCCCGGCTTACGCCACGGTTCGGGCTCTCCATTACCGCGGTCTCTCCACGAGACCTGTTGGGGCACGTAGGGGAAGGCGTCCCGGTTCTCCTCCAATGCCTCCCAGACTGGGTCAGGCACGCCGAACGGGACCGACCAATATTCGACGCGCTGACCGTTCCGGCCGATCATCTGCACGTAGCCTAGCGAGAGGAGCTCAGCCGCGTAGCCGCAGTCGGATGTGTTGGTGAAGGTCCGGCGATTGTGGTGCAGCAGGAAGCCGAATATCTGGCGTTCCTTGGGACTCAGGTAGGGGATATAGGCGATGAACTCGCGCTTCCTCTTGGCGTCCCGTTTCTTGTACAGGTGCCCCTCGTAGCGTGGCTTCACGAACCAGGCGATCGCCCGGTAGATCGCGGCCAGCAGCAGGCCCAGGGCCAGGCCCCCTGAGATGAGGGCGACGACGGCGAGCGCGAGCGCGATCGGCTCGGGTAGCGGCGCCGGGAGCAGCCCCTCGCGGTTGAGATAGACCGTGGCGCCGCAGCCGGCGGCGAGACCAAGGAAGGCGGGGAGCCCCGCCTTGAGGAAGTCGAGCCATTTCGCATCAGGGAAGACCACGCCGCCAAGGTAGAGCCGGGCCCGGCGAGGGGCGAACTCAGTCTCGGGTGCGCTCCACAGCTTTCGCGGCAGGCGCGAGCCTCAGGCTTCCTCGGTGGGGTCGTAGATCATGACGACCGTGACCGTCTTGCCGCCGTACTTGGTGGCGTCTTCACCCTCGGGCTGCCGAATCCCGTCGACCTCGAACCGTGCTTGGTCGTTGCCGAGCAGCGTGATCAGGCGCTCGGACCGTAGGGCGACCGCGCAATCGAACACGAGGTCTCGTAGGGATTGGCCAGCCACGGGGCCCGCCATGTAGATTGGGTAGCCACCCTCGAATTGGACGGTAACCGGGAGCGACGGGGGAAAGGGCTCGCTCATGGTCAGGCAGTTCCTTCGGGCTGCGCGTCGAGGATGGCCTCGCGGGCTCGCGAGACCTCCCCGAAGGCGCGGTGGTAGGTGATCGTCTGGAGCGAGCGGCCGCTCAGGAATCCGGCGCCGTGGTGCCAGGCGTCCTGCGCGACCGGAGCCTGGTGGGATTCGGCCACGACGGCGCCGGCCTCGAAGCCGAACAGGCGCTTGTGGTGGATGTGGAAGCCGTGGGCGTACCGGAAGCGGGTCAGGCCCCAGTCCTCGGCGCGGCGGGCGGCCATGACGCCCGGCAGGTCCTGCAGCTTCGTCTCGTGGCCGTGCGTGGCGGCGAGCATCACCCGGCCGAACCGGTGGTACCAGAACAGGCTCAGGTCGATGTCGACCGTGACGCGCGGCTCGTTGCGGAACCAGGCCTTGAGGTGGTGGGCGATAGCGGTCGCGCAGTGGGTGTCGTGGTTGCCCTTCAGGATGCGGACGAGGACGCGGTCGTGCCGGCGCAGCATGGCCTCCACGGTCCGGACGGTCATGCGGCCGGCCACCTCGAACACCTTGTCGTAGCGTCCGTCGACGTCGAGGACGTTGCCGCTCTTGGCCGTCCGGTTCTCGGAGTTGTCGGCGTGCATGAGGTCGCCGCCCCCGAGGACGACGCCCAGGCCGCTCGCCGGGGACCGCTCGATCACGTTCTCAACGGCCCGGCTGATCACCTCCTCGGCGATCTTCAGGTCCCAGTCCGTGCCGGTCTCCCGGCCCCAGCTGTGCGCCCCGATGTGCCAGTCCGCCAAAGGCAGCAGGGTCAGCAGGTCGGCCGAGGCGACCGCCGGCGCAGGGATCGGCTCGTGGCGGGTCTGGTAGCCCTCGAAGGCCGCCTTGATCGCCTCGACGACGCGGAGGGGGTCGGTGCCCTCGCGGGTCTTCACCCAATCCTGGGTCACCCGCCCTTGGCCGTCCTTCAGGATCGAGACGCCCTTGACGACGTGGCCGGCTGGAATTTCAGCCCGGGGGCCCGGCGCCTTCGCCTGCGTGATGTACTCGCGGGCGACCTCGCCCTGCTTGCCGATCACCGTCGTGGTGCGCTTCAGCGCGAAGCCGGGGAGCACCGGCGAGGTCCCGAGCATCCCCTTCTCGGAAGCGAAACCGAGATCGGTATCATTTCCCTGCACGGCCTTCCGGAGCCTGTCGAGGCGCTCCCGGACCGAGGAATGGGCCATCCCAAGGACCTTGGCGCCGGCCCGGATCGAGCCGGCGCCCCGGACGGCGAGGATCTCGGCGTCGGTGGCGCGCTGGGTCACGGGCATCAGGGCCTCCGGATGGGGTTGGTGAACGTCGAGGCGGCGAGGCGCTCGCCGGCGCCGAAGATGGCAGCCCGGATCTCGGCCTCACCGTAGGGGCGGGCCGGCCCCTTCGTCGGCGAGGGTGTCCGGAGGAGCGCGGCGATGGCGAGCAGGGTCGAGCGGTCGGCGGCGGTCATGCGGGCAGCTCCGGGCCGTAGCCCCGCAGCTCGCGGAACCGGCGCACCAAGCGGGCGAGCTCCACCGCCTGGTTGCCCACGAGCTGCACGGCGATCGGCGCGCCGCAGGCCAGCTCGCCGGGCAGGAGGATGAGGGCGACACCGCGATCCCCGGCGACCTGCACCACCCGGGTGGCCCGGTGCGGGAGGCCTTCGGATTCGAGCCAGGCGAGCACGGTCGGGACGACCGAGGCCGACACCTCGGCGACGTAGGCCCGGGGCGGCAGGGGCGCCCGGATTACCGAGACCAGCTCGGGGATGGTGCGGCAGGCCGCGGCGGCCGGCGTAGCCGCCAGGGCCCCGAGGAGGATGGCGGCGACGCGGCTCATGGCTGCCCGGTCCTGGAGCGCCGGGCCTGCCCGGTCCCCGCGTTGAGGAGGCCGACGACCTGCTGCGGGATCTGGCGCACCTGGTGATCCAAGGTGTCCATCCGCTTGGCGAGGCGGTCCTCGACCTTCTCCAGGCTGTCTTGCCGGACGTAGTCGCGGTGCAGCTCGTCGCGCAGCGCGGTGACCGCGCCCTCGACCTTGGCGATCCCGGCGACCGCGGTGGCCGACTTCTCGGTCGAGAGGTCGACAGCCGCCTGCAGTCCGCGGGTGCGGTCGGCGAGCCGCCACACGATGGTGCCGATGAGCACGGACGGCACGGTGACCCCGAGCAGGCCGTAGAGGATCTCCGCGCCGTTCACGACTTCCTCCCGGGGGTCCACCCGCACTGGCGCTCGCCGTGCCGGTTGTGGGCGACGGCCGCGGCGAGCTCGGCGTGGTTCATGGCGGCGATGACGGGAGCCGAGAGGCGCAGCGGCCGCTCGACGTCGCTGAACGCCCCGCCCTTGCCGGGCCCGCCTGTCGGGGCGGTGACGCAGCCCCCGAGCCCGAGGGCGACCACGGCGAGGAGCACCGGCGTGTAGCGGGAGAGTTCGCGGCGCAGGGCGTCATCGTCCTGCCGGGCGGTCCGGTCCTCGATTGCGGCCCGGTCGGCGGAGGCCTGGGCGTTGGCCCGCCCCACGCTCTTCAAGGCCCCCGCCGACCCGGCGCGCCGGCCCGAGCGGTACGCCGCCCCGTAGGCCACGAGGCCGGCGTAGACGAGCAGGCCCGCCACCGAGAGCCAGCGGCCGACCCGGGTCCCGAGCAGGAATCCCGCGAGGCCCTGCCCCCAGGGGGTGAGCAGGAAGACCGCCAGGAAGACGAGCGGCCCGAGGGCGGCGAGGTAGTCGAGGGGGCTCATCGGCGGTGCCTCCGGCGCGGAGCCGGCTTCTGGGGGGCGGGAGCCCGGATCGCCCGGATGGCGGTCTCGAACTGCGGGTCGGTCGCGGCGGTGGCCGAGGGCGGCACCTCGCCCCGGAGCGCGGCCATGACGAGGTCCATGGTCGGCACGGGCCCGCGATCGGTGCGCGGGCACATCGGGCCGGCCAGGAGCGTCGCGGCGACCGCGATGGGGGCGAGGGCGCACATCTCAGACGCCCTTCAGGCAGAGGGCGCGCTCGGCCTCGCGGCGCTTCGTCAGCCCCGCGATGACTCGGCCGCCGGCCTTGTTCCACATCAGGAAGGCGTTGCAGCTCGCCCGGCGGTCGCCCTCGTTCCAGAGGCGGACTACGGTGCTCTTGCAGTAGGCGCCGGTCCCGATGTTGTAGGCGAGCGAGAGGTGGGCGGCGTAGAGGTCGTCGCCCATCGGCTGCCGGGCGCACCGCTCGACAGCCGGGGCGAAGTCCTCGACGAGGCGCTTCAGGAGCATCTCCTGGCACTGCGCCTTCGTGAAGGTCATCCCCATGCGGATGCCCTTCGTCTCGCCCACGCACACCGTCGGGATGTTGACGACGTCGAGGTAGGCCTTCGTGCGCAGGCCCTCGAACCCGGTGATGACCGAGCAGCACAGGGCGGCGAGCGCCGTGCCGGCGACGAGCCGGGACGAGACCTTCACCTTTACCTGCACCGCCGGCTTGGCGACCGGGACGGGCGCGGCCGCGGCGAGCGCGGGCTTACGGAAGCGGGAGAGCCAGCCGAACATCAGGCCTCTCCCTCGGTCTGCGCGGGCGCCGGGCCCGAGACCTTCACCTGCGCCACCAGGCGGGCGAGGCCCGAGGCAGACGAGACAACGGTGACGAGCGCGGCGAACTTCACCGGGTCGATCGGCGGGTTGCCCTGGACCACCGCCAGGCCGGCCTCGATCGCGCCGAGGGCGATCACCAGCACGTTCAGCCGGAACGACCAGGCGTGCCGGACGACGGCTTCGAGGTTGTGAACCCAACGGAGCCTCATTGGGCCCTCCTGGAGACGAGCGGGGTGTAGGCGGGCCAGGCCATCGCGAGACGGGCGCACTCCTCGGGGGAGAGCCGCCACTCGATCGCGATCATGGCCTCGGCGACGGCGCGCCCCCGGCGAGGCGGGCGGCCTCCTCAGAGGTGAGATCCCGGCGGACCGGGAATGGCGGAAGAGAAGGAGCCTGCCGGCGGCGACCGAGGAGGGAGCGGTTGCACAGGGAGGCCGCGGTCACGAAAGCGGCCAGCAGGCTGAGGGCGAGACCCGGGCGCATCAGTCGCTCTCCCGGGCGTGTTCGGTCGCCAAGTCGCGGAGGCGGTCCCGGGCGGCGCGGTGCAGGCGGAGGACGGCGCGCTGGAAGTCGTGCGGCTGCCAGCCCTCGTAGAACTCCGTCATCACGGCGACGGCCGTGAAGTGGCTCAGGCGGTCCCCGTCGACCCGGGGCACCCAGACGATCGTGGACAGCTCGTGCCCGCCGGGGACGGCGGACAGCTTCGCGTCGTCGATGCGGGCGAGGGAGTAGTCGAGGCGCCCGGTCATGCCGCGAGCCTCCGGGCGGCCGCGGCGGCGATGACCGCCCACGGGTTCACGTCGAGGCCATCGCAGATGAGGAGCAGGCGGTTCATGCCGACGGCCGAGACCCGGCGGCCCTTGATGTCGCCGAGGTCGTGCCGGATCTGGCTCAGCGTCCCCGCGTCGGATCCCATCCGGGCGGCGACCTGCTCGCCCGTCAGGCGGGAGACGACCGGCGCCAGGGCATCCATCAGCGCGAGGCGGATCTCCCCGTCGGCGATGGCTCGACGCTTGTGGCTACGCTGACGCGGCGTCGCGGCCGCCGGCATGGGCGGCGGGGGGCGATACAACGATGGAGGAGCGAACCAGTTCCATAAACTGGACGCTGCCACCGCATTCGGATTCGTGAAGGGGGCGAACAAACGAAAAACGCCTGTTCGAACCTTGGCCGCGTCGATTGCGCGGAAAATCCCCGCACCCGCGGGGCCGGGGGTGCGGCACCCTGGCGATTCATCTTCCGTTCGCGAAGGCGCCGATCGGCCCTTGTCGCTGTCGTGCCGGAGTGCTGGAATTCTCGCAGGCAGGTTCGCACGCGTCGGATTCGTTCCGGGAGCACAACGACGGACCGCCTTCCAGTCGAACTCGATTGCACGGTTAGAGAAGGCTCAAGGTGTCCAACGCCCCCCAGATCCAGGCCATTCTCGCCCGCTTCCCGGGCGCCCAGATCGTCACCGACACGGTGCCCCCGGCCGGGGCGCTGCCCGTCGTCGGCGGCATGCACCAGATCAACGCGCCGTGCTTCAGCGTCCTCGCGCCCGAGCTCGTCACCCGCGGCTGGTCCGTCTTCCCGCAGACGCGCGACGGCAAGCGCGGCTCCGGCCTCGTCGACAACGCCCCCCTCAAGTGGAAGCCGTACCAGGACAGGCTTCCGACCTTGGCCGAGGTCGACTGGTGGTCCCGGTTCTGCCCCTCGCACAACATCGCCTGCATCCTCGGCGACGCCTCGGGCGGGACGTGGGCCCTCGACGTCGACGTCTCCGACGGCGTGCTGTCCGAGGCGATCGTCGCGCTCGCCGACGAGCACCTTGGCTACACGCCGTTCCGCCGCGTCGGCCGCGTGCCGCGTATCGTCCTCGTCTACCGGCAGGCCCCGGCGAGCGAGGCCGGCGCCGACAACGTGATTCGTGTCTCGCCGCCCCGGTTCGCCGCTCGCGCTGGCGAGGACAGCCCTGGGCAGATTGAGGTCCTCGGGCACGGCAAGCCCGTGACCTTCTTCGGCCTGCACCACGGGACGGGCAAGTATTTCATCTGGGTCGACGGATCCCCGCACGTCCTCGGGCCCGAGCACGCGCCCCTCGTCACTCGCCAGCAGTACGACGCCTTCCTCGACGCGGTGAACGAGATCAGGCCGTTCGCGCGCCGGGCCGTGCATGAGGCCCCGGACGCGGCCTGGCAGTTCGACCCGGCCGCCGGCCTGCACCGGCCGACGGCCCTGGGCGAGCCGGACTGGCAGACCTCTGAGGGCAAGGTCGTCGACGGCCGCAAGAAGTTCCTGTTCCGCCTCGTCTCGACGACGGTTCGGGCGAACGAATCGGCGGCCCGCGACCCCGGCACCGGCCGCGCGCAGCTCTGCGCCCTCGTCGAGCAGGAGTTCCTCGCCCGGGCCGAGCTCGGCGGCAAGTGGACGCCGCTGGCGGTGAAGACCGAGATCCGGGCCATGGTCGCCTCGTCCTGCGACTGGCACATCCGGGAGGAGCGGTTCTCCCGCGTCCGCCCCGGCGCGCCGATCGCCGTCGACGGCGAGGGCGAGGTCGAGCACGCCCCCTCCCGCACGGACGACCTGCCCCCGGCTGAGGTCCCGCCCGAGCTGGCGCACATCCGGTCGGACTTCGCGCGCCTCCTCGCTCGGACCGGCCGCAAGGGCTACACGCTGAAGGCCGGCCCCCATCCCGTCCGGGCCCTCAAGCGCGCCCTGCTGACCGACGAGCTGCTGCGCACGCAGGCCGCGCAGGCCGCCACCGCGCAGGTCCGCTCTCACCAGGATCGCTGGATCGATCGCCTCTACGAGCGCGCCGCCGAGCGCCGAAGCCGGGAGCTTCGGAAGGACAAGACTGCCCTCGACGCGGGCCTCATCTCGATCCTTCGCGGCGATGCCGGCGTGGGCAAGACCAGCACCTTCTGGAGAGCCTTCGCCCGGGCCAAGGATCGGCACGGGCCCCTCGGCTACCCCGTTGGCTTCGCCATGCCGACGCACGCGAATATTGAGGATTCCCTCGAAGGGGCGATCGCCGCCCGGCTCGCGTGGGAGCAGAGCGTCGCCGAGGCCGTCGAGGCGGGCGAGAAGGCCGGCCTCAAGGTCGTCGTGTTCCGGGGCAAGCTGAGGACGAATTGCGCCTTCAAGCCCCAGCTCCGGGCCCTGAACGAGGCCTCGATCCGGGCTGACGGGCTGTGCAAGTCGAAGGTCAACGTCAACGAGAAGATCCCCGGCGCCGAGCCCGAGTGGGAGGAGCGCCTCTGCCCGATGTTCGAGGCGTGCGAGTACCAGCGCACGCTCGCCGAGGTCGCGACCGCCGACATCGTCCTGTTTGCGAGCGCGTACTTGTCTGCGAAGGCGCCGGCCGCCCTGACGAAGGCGCTGCTCGCCCTCGTCGTCGACGAGCGCCCCTACTCGGCGTTGCTCGGCACGAACTCCCGGTCCCCCATGCCGCTGTCCGTCCTGGAGCTGCCCCGGCCGGCGCCCCGCCTGCTCGACGAGGAGATCGAGCCCCTGCTCGAACGGTCCGATGCCCGCGAGGCGATCGAGGACCGGCGCAACGGCTTCCTCGCCGACCGCCACGGCGCCGTCGAGATCGTGATGCCGCATCTGCGCAGGCGCGACGCCGGGGCCGCCGTACTCGCCCTGCACCGGTACCGGAACGGCAACACCCGCACCGGGCTGGAGTACGCCCGCAGCGCCTACGCCGTCTGCTCGCGCGGCTCGAACCTCGCCAAGGACGTGCAGCCCGGCATGACCGAGGAGGCCGCGGCCGCGCTCGCAGGCGCCCCCCGCGGCGCGGGCATCTGGGACGAGCGGCGCTTCTGGTCGCTCGTCATCGAGCGCCTGGAAGCCCTCCAGCACGACGAGGAGAACCCCAGCGTGCCCCGGAAGGCCAAGGGCGCGAGCGACGCCCGCCTGCAGGTCGTCTCCGGCGAGCACGGGGCCTCGATCCGGATGAGCTGGCGCGGCACGCCAGGGTTCCCCGGGATCCCGCTCCTCATGCTCGACGCCTCTGCCGCCCCGGCGATCGTGCGGAAGGTCTGGGCCGAGCGCGAGGTCGAGGTCCTCGACGTCGAGGCCCCCTGCCACCTGCGCACGGTGCTGGTGACCGGCAGCACGTTCTCCGACTTCAGCATGATGCCGGGCAAGACGAACAAGCGTCGCCCGATCCTGGCCGCCGCGAAGCGGGTCAGGCTGCACCGCGACGTCGTCGCCCGCCTCGCAGGCGTGCACGGCTACGGCAAGGTCCTCGTCGGCGGAAACATGGGCCCGATGGCGGTTCTGCGCGCCGGGTGGAAGCCGCCGGCCAACGTCGACTTCGTGCACAACGGGGCGATGCGCGGCCTCGACGGCTTCAAGAACCACGCCGCCGCCGTGCTGTTCGGCCGGCTGGAACTGCCGCCCCGCGCGATCGACGCCTTCGTCGCAGCCCTGACGTACGACGACGACGAGCCCGAGCTGCCCGTCGACCGGCTCGGCGACGGCATGGACGAGGACGGCAAGCCCCTCAAGCCGACGATCGGGGAGAAGATCATCGCGATGCGCGACGGCCGCGACATCGCCGTCGAGGACGCCACGTACGAGGGGGCCTGGGCGCGCCTCATCCAGGGGCAGTTCCGTGAGGAGGAAGTCCGCCAGTTCGTGGCCCGCCTCCGCCCGGTGCACCGTCTCGGCCGCGCCCCGGTGGCGTACGTGGCCTGCACGGCCATCCCCGAGGGCCTGATCGTCGACGACGTCGTGGACGTGAAGGACTTGCTCACGCCGGGGCCGGACAGCGGCCAGCGCCCGTTCGAGCTCGCCCGCGAGACCGACGGCGTGCTCGACGCGCGCTACGGCGGCCAGGACCGCGAGGACCTCGTCGGCCCCCGCGGCGGGATCGAGAGCCACCTCGCCGGGGCCCGCCTCGACAAGGCCGGCTTCCCCGAGAACCAGGGCACCACCAGGATCCGCTGGCGCCTCCCCGGCGGCGAGTGGTCGACGTCGTCGGTGCTGACGTGGGCCGAGAACCCGGTCGCCCCGCTCGCCGTCGCGATCGCCCGCGAGCAGGGGCTGACGGCCGAGGAGGTCGAGGAAGCCCTGGAGTTCGAGGTCCTCCGGGAGGGGGTGCCCCGGGCCGCCTCCGGCACCAAGGATCCCGACAAGATCGATCGGTCGCTCCTTGGCCTGGAGCCGGACGCCCCCCTGTCGCACGAGGACGCTCGGCGCGCCTACGCCGACATCGAGGCCGCCGAGCGCGCCGACATGATCGCACGGGTGAAGAGCCAGCTCTCCGGCCTGCCGATCGGTGCGCCCGAATCGGAGATCGAGGCCGCCCTGTTGCGGAAGCGGATCCCGCAGATCGACTGGGACCGGCTCCTCCCCTACCTGGGGGCCGACCGCAAGACCGAGGCGGTCTCGCTGGCCGAGCTCATCATCGCCGTCCGCTACGGCCTGGACACGGCCGACGCCGAGGAGGACGAGGACTGACGCGGGCGCCGGGGCAGCGGCCGCCGCTCCGCCCCGGCGATCCGCGCCACGGTGATTCGTAAGCCGGTCGGAACCTGACGGGTGCCGTAGCCGGCCGCGCCCATGCGCCACGCCGTCTCCAGCCGGATCCCCGCGGTCACGAGGTCCGCGTGCACCGGTCCGCCGCGGCCGCCCGGCCCGAACGCCCCTACCCAATCCCCGACCATCGCGCCGCCGGCCACGCCGATCGCGCGGTGCAGCTCGCCCATCGGCACGGTGACGGTGACCCGGTCCCCGGGCGGGGACCGGCGCCATGCCTTGGGCGTCCCCGCACCCGCCAGCCACGCGAGCGCGCGCAGGTAGAGGAACGGGGACACCCGGCTCCGGAAGCGCGCCATGGCCGACAGGTTCACGCTCACCGGGTACCGGGTGTCGTGGATCATGCCCATCGTCAGCAGCATGCCCGAGACGACCCCTCGATCCACCGGGTTGTCCCTGCCGATTGGGTCGGCCTCCCAGCCGTGCCAGGGGCTGTAGGTGTCCCCATCCAACCCCAGGGACAGCCTCGCCGCGGCCAGGCGCTCGAACGGGCGCACCAGGGCCCCATGCGTCCGCAGGCCGGTCGCCTCCAACAGGGTGCGCCCGGCCATGTAGAGGGGGGCCGCGTCGTCGGCCGCGGTGCGCCAGGCGTCGCGCAGCGTCACACCCTCGGCATCGGGCTCGTCGACGAGGATCAGGGCGTCGGCCATCGTCCCCAGCCACAGCGCCATGTCGACGGGCGTCAGGGCGCCGTCGGACAGGCACAGGGACCCGGCGAGGGTGCGGGATAAGGGGATGACGAAGGCGGTCGGCACGAGGCTTCTCCGGGGCTGCGAGGCAGGGTGCCAGGCCCGCACGCCAGGCTCAAGGGCAGTGCCGAACATGTCGGGTGTACAGGTGCAGAGTTAGGCACTCTGTTTTCATTGTATGGCAATTAGTTAGCCGGATTTGGCTCGCCGCGAAAAATAGCGCTTAAAAAGAATAGGCTTTCTTTGGGCTTCGCCCATAGGATTTCTCATGCGCGGCCCGGTCGAGCCAGCGGCCTGCTTCGCAGGCCGGGAACCCGAAGAGAGGCGGGAAGATGGGTATGGGGCGGGTGGGAATGACGCTCCCGAGCTCATGACTGGAGGGGCCGGGGAGCCTGCCAGGAGCGGCACGTGCCCCAGGCGTTGATCCTTGCTTGGCGCAGGCGGACGATCCCGGGGTACGTCACGCCCGGAGATCCGCACGTGCCCCGTCCTGCCGAGACCTCGACCGCCGAGCCCCACCCTTCCACCCGCAAGGCGCGCCGCATGGCCGGCGCCCGCCGACGGGCGCAGGCGTCGCGCGACCGGCGCGCCGCCGAGGTTGAGAGCCTTCGCGCCGCCGCCGCCGAGGTCGAGAGCCTCCGGGCTACGGCCGCCGAGGCCGAGGACCTGCGCGCCCGCCTCACCGTCGATGGCGCTCTCGTCGACGCCCTGGTGACGCGGTACCGGCAGCTGCGCGAGGAGACCGGGCAGCGCGCCCCAGCGCTTCCGCTCGGCGACGTCGTGCGCCTCGCCCGCCATGCGCTCGGCCCCGGCGTACCCGAGGTCGAGGCCGCGATCAGGGACCGGCTCGGCGCCGCCCTGAACCAGCCGGCCGCGCCCGCCGCCTAAGGCGATGCTGCGGCGCGGAAATCGGCCCGAGTTGCCCCATCGACTCTTGTGGCTCGCGGCCGCTTCGCTAGAATCCGTAGAAGCACGGAGCCTCGCCTAGCGGGTCGATGTGACTGGAAACTAAGGCCGCCGTTGAGGAGACTCCGGCGGCCATTTTTCCTTGAGGGGGTGCGGGTGTCCGGGCCCGGGGTGCGGATCGATGTTGCCGGGGCGGTGCGCGACGCGGCCGAGGCCTTCGAGGCCTTCGCGGTCGACCGGTTCCCGCGCGCCGTGCAGTACGCCCTCACCGGCGTCGTGATCGACGGGGCGAACAGGTTCCGGCGCGACATCCCGAACATGTGGGACGCCCCCAACCGCGCCACCCGGGACGCCCTGCGCTACACCGTCGACCGCGACCTGCTGAACCGGGTGACCAGCGTTGGCGAGGCCCAGGCGAGCGTCTTCATGCAGGACCTGCCCTCGATCTGGCTGAAGTACAGCTTCGGCGACGGTCCCCAGACGAGGACCGGAGGCGACGTCGGCGTCGAGGCGTATTTCGGGGATCAGACCTCGGTGCGCGTCCCGGTCGGATCGAACCTGAAGCACACCGGGCTCGGCAGCCCGACCTCGGCCGGCAAGGTGTCGGCGCGCGACGCCCGCAACATCGCCCGGCTCGCGGCCGCTGGGTACACCCGCAACACCGGCACGACCGGCGCGACCCGCGGCTCGGCCCGTTGGGGCGTGTTCGAGATCAAGCCCGGCGAGGCCGCGAAGCAGGGCGGCTACTTCATGGGCCCGGGCATCTACGCCCGGCCGCCGCGCGTGGTCGCGGCCGTCGGCCGGGAGAAGGTCGCCGCGGCGATCAAGGCCGGCAAGCGCACCGCGCCCCTGACCTCGTTCACCCGGGCCTCCGGCAAGACCGTCACGGTGCCCAAGGTGGTGAACGCCGACGTTCCCCGGCTGCTCTACCTCTCCACCCCGAAGGCTGAGTACCAGCCGAGCGCCACGCCGACGTGGGAGCGGGACATGGAGGCGGCCGCGGCGACGATGGCGGACCGGCTCGCCCAGGAGCTCGCCGACCGCCTCGACCATCGGGCGCGCCGGGGACGGAGGTAGGCCATGAAGAGCACGCACTCGCGGATCCCGGACGCTTTCGGCAAGGGCTCGACCGTTGTGGAGCATGTCTTCCTCGACGACGTGATCGAGGCATGGGACGAGGCCCTGACCCGTTCCGGCATCGACGCGACGACGCCCGCCGCGGTCGCCGCGCTGCGCGACCTGCTCGACCGGGCCGGCGTGCTCACCCTCAGCACCTGGGGCATGGTCTACCGCGCCGAGCACGCCAGGGTGGACCTCGCCCGAGCGCTCGCCGCGTTCGGTGTCGGGTCCCCGATTGAGGACCGGCCCGAGGCCACCGTCCTGCACTGAGGCTGTTGCGGGTCGGCAACTCGACCTGACTACCGAGATGTAGTGGGCTCGCCGCCCAGTCAGATCCGATCGCGCTGCTACGCTCCTGGGATCACAGGATCCGAGGAGTTGCCCGATGCTTGAGGTGTCCCCCTCCGACCTGCGCAGCCGGGTCGGCCACCATGTCCGCCACGCTGTCATCAACGGGATGGCCGTGCCCACCGCGGAAATGGCTGCACGGGGTAGCATGCGCCCCCTGCTGGAGCAGGGGGACCTCGCCGATGCCATCGTGGACCGTGAGGAGCGCCGCTACCGGCAGTATTCGGACTGGGCCGAGCAGGTCGAGGACTGGGTCGGCGAGCTGGAAGACGAGCTCGTCCAGCGCGAGCGACAGTCCTGGGTAGGGAATAGCGGTCTTTGCCCGGACGACCGTGTCAAGCAAGCGAGGAGGAGCCGACCGCGGTTCCATCCACCGCGAAATCACGCCGCCCGACCCGTCGCATTCTAGGGCGTTCAGCTGACCGGCTCGGTGCTCTGCACATCGTAAATCCTGGAGGTGAGTCGCGAATCGAGCCTGTGGTCCAGGAGAGCCAGGAAGATGTGACGGCAGGTCTCCGCGGTGGGAACGATCCGCCCCTGCGCGTCGAACTCAATGTCGAGGCTCATGTTCTTGTGCTGGGCCAGGAGGCGCCCCATGAAGGCGGCATCTTTGTAGTGACCTTTCGCCTGGATCGCGATGGCGCGACGGAGGTGGATCTTGTTGGATCCGACGAACACGTCGAGCGGCCGCAGATCCGCGAAGATCGCGGCGAACTCGGGTTCCTCCTTCAAGGTCGAGAACGCCTGCTCGTGTCCTGCCTTGTACGCCAGCACCGACTCGAAGTTTGGCTTGCTCCAAATGAAGATACGGTCTTCGAGCACGAAGAAGTCGAAGTCCGGCCGGATGGTGAAGACGGGATCCTCCTCGACATCCAGCTCATCGTCCGAGAAGATCACCTTGATGAGACCAGCGGCCTTGCGCGTCGACCAGGTCGCATCGGTCTTCCGGACGGCAAGCATGGTCTTCCCGTCGCGCACGAACTTCACGACGCAGAACTTGCTGTTGGCCAGATCCTTGACGCTATGGGCCCTGCGACCGGGGGCGTCGTTCGCCACCTCGCCGGCGATCAGGTGCACGTAGGTCTCGTCAGCCTGGATGGTGAGTGCACTGCCCTCGTTGTTCTGCCTCAGGACGCCATACTCGATGGTCTCAGTGATCCCGTCGAGCGCCACGCGGACCGTTTCCCTGAGCTTGTGCGCGAGCTCGTCGGTGATGCCGACCCAATGACCCGTGAACCTCGGCGTCCCCTCCTTCCCGGTCAAAGTCTTAAACACCCATACCGTCACGTCCGCCCCGGCCAGGTCGAAGCCCTTCAGGTCCGGAAGCGTAGTCATCGACAGGCATCCCCCTCTTCGTTCCGCACGACCATCACGTCCTGCAGATGCCCCTGAAGATAGGTACGTTCAGGCTCGATATCGACCTTCGACAGCACGCGTCCGACGAAAGTCGAAGTACCCCCGTGGAAGACGTACTTGACCTCGAACAGCTTCCAACCAAATGCCGCCAGCACGGGGTTCAGTGCGATCTGGCCAGACTTGTACGTGATCCAGAAGATCCAGACCAGGAAGACCGTGAACCCGATAAGCTTGGTGCCCTGCTCGAAGTCCAGACTGATGAAGGAAACGACATAAGGGATCACGTAATTGATAAGGTCAGCCGGTATGTGCTTGCTTTCGGTCACCTTCACGCGCTGTGAAGTTCGCAGGGCGCGGAGCGCGACGAAGGTGGCCAGCATGCCCGCGGCGCACACGGCGACGGCGGCGAGCGAGTAGAGCGGGTTCTTGAGTGGGCTCGCGCATTCGAGGGCAACCATCGAACCGACCGGGCAGATCCCGCGCCTCACGACCTCCGTGTCGAGGTCCTGCGCGAGCAGGATCAGGCTGAGGGGTAGGTAGGACCCAAGGTAGATGGCCGCCGCGAAGAGTATCCTGAGTTGCATGGCTGCCGGGTTCCGATCATGCGCGCCTGCCGGAAGCCGTCTCGACCGCCCATGCCGGTGAAGTGCCATGGGATCATGACCGCGGGATCACGTCGAGGCTAGGCGGCCGGGACGGCTTCTCCCTCAACCCGAAGCCGGACATCCGCGCGCACCCGGCACGGCCTTCGGCAGGCAAGTTCCTGTTATGTTCTTATATGGGGTTTGCGCGGTCGCAAACGAGGGCGACTGGCCCCCCCTCAACCGCCGCCTTGACCATCACCGGACGGCGTGTCGCTTGCCTCGGCCGTCGACCGGCCCAGGCCTTGGCAGTCTGAGGCTCCCTTGGCCGCAGCTCGCTTCCTCCTTCGCCCCGGAGATGCGGCAGCACCGGCCGTCGCCCTTTTTGCGTCTCGGGCCTGACGTCGCTTCTCGGCCCTGGCAGCCGAGATTTCACGCTTGGCCCTCTCGGTCGCGGCGCTCGGCGGGATTTTCCGCGAGGGGACGCGCACGACGAGGACCCCGCGCAGCATCCCATCGCTGAACAAATCTCCCACCTCAGGGTGGTAGAGGGTTCGGAAATGACCTGGCAGCCCCCCCTTGGTGGTGAGATCGAGGACGAGGAGGATGCCGACCGGAATGTTCGTGTTCTGGTAGAGGCCAGTCTGATCGCCGTAGGAGGCCAGCAGGTTTGCGAACGATGCGTCGGTCTCCTCGCGCTTCACCTCGGTGACGAACCTGATGCCGTCGACCTGATGGGAGACGTCGGCCCGTCCGCCCCCGACCCCGCGCACCTCGTCCACCGTGCCGAACTTGGAGCGGCGCAGGGAGGCCATGTAGTCCTGCTGCAGCGCCTTCTCGTGCGGATTGGGCTGCCCTTCCTCGACAAAGAGGTAGGCCACGGCCGGATCCACCCCCGGTGTCAGGTCGATGCGGGCTTCGAGGAACAGCAGGGTCTTGTAGACTAGCGACCGCACGACCGCCCGGACGTTGGGGTGCGGGTAGTACCGAAGGTCCTGGAAGGCAAGGTGGACAATCGTCATCGCCTCCATCAGGGGCGGCGAGATCTGCCGGAACTCGAAGGCGTTGACGTCGGCCAGGGTCTCTTGAACGATCCTCTCCTGGAGCTCGACGGGAAGCTCGCCCTCCTCAAGAATGGCGGCGACCGTTGGGCCATCGGTCGCCGCCGGCTGAGGGTCCGTGGAGCCCCCCATGCCGAGGGCGGCCTCGGCGCGAACGATGAGTTCGGTTGCTGCCGTTCCGTGCTCGGAGAGGGGGTTCGCGCGTAGCCAGTCGCGCAGGACATAGAGCTGCTGCCTGTGCAGGCTGACGTATGACTCGATGCGGGGCCGGACAACCCATTCCAGGCCGCCGTCCTCACCCCGCCGGAAGATGGTCCGACTGGCCGAGTAGACCGCGAGGAGCTCACCCTCGATGATACGCGCTGCGTCCCACCACGCTGGCTTCCCGAGGTTGGGCGCTAGGCTGCCCAGGCGGATGGCGAGCGCCCCCCAAGCGGCGACCTCCGCAGTCTTGGCGCCGTTCAGGAAGTCGTTTTCCTGCCCGGAATAGGTCGAGTAAGCGAATGCCTCCCTGCTGAGCTCGTGCAGCCTCTCAGGCAAACCGTCGGACCGCTCCTCGTAAAAGTCGTTGAGCATGCCGATGGCCAGCGAGAGCACCCGCGCGTCCGGGCGTGCTTCCCGGCTGGCGGAGGCGGCATCGAAACGCGTGCGTGCCTCACGCAGCCGGCAGAGGATCTGGGCCCCGTCCGCGGTCTGAAGCGCCAGGCCGACCTGGTCCATGCCGAGCTCGAAAGATGCCTCGTCGGCCGCGTCGGCCACGTCGAGCAGGTCTTCCAGGAATCTGATAATTCCCGGGTTCGGGCTCTCCGCGTGAAGGAAGCCCCCGACCCTCGCGACGTGCGCGAGGAAATCTGGCTCGTCATCGAGCTCGCTCGCGGCCACGAAGCCGGCCAGCTGGAGCGCGCGGCGTTCGTCCTGCCGCTTCATGAGAAGGGCGCCCCGCAAAGCCGCGGTTCGAACGCTGGCGGCCGCTTCCCGGTCACCAGCCAGGGCCAGCCAGCGCCGGAAGAAACGGCGCTCCATCGGTGCAGGCAACGCCCGCCGTTCGGCGGCCCAGTCGACAATGGCATTGATGGCGAAGTCACTGTCCAACCGTTCGACGACGTCGCCTGCGAAGGCCATGGCGACATCGTCACCGTCGTCGCTTCCGTCGAGGACGAGGGACACGAATTCCGGCGCGTAATGTGAGCGCGCGACCGCCCCCGCCTCGCCCAGAATCGGGTCGAGGCCGCCGAAATCCGCGGCCGACGGCGTTCGCCCGGCCGTCAGCAGCGCTTCCATCTTGGCGTCGAGGGCGTTCACGGCCTCACCAGAGAAAATCGTCCCCGGAAGCGTAGCGCACCTTGTTGCCTGAGACATGCCCGCGGATCGTGTCGTTGTTGACGGCTGCCACGAACACTTGGATGTGCCCGATCTCATCGACGAGTTCCGCCAGGCCAGCGACGAGGCTGGCGTAGTCCTGGCCCACCATCTCGTTCGCCCCGGGCGAATCGATCATGAGCAGCCCGGGATGGCGCCCGAGCCCGCGGCGCTCGGCGACCGTGATGATGGCAATGGTCGTGGCGATCTTGAGCCGCGCCCGTTCGCCGTCCGTCTGGGTCCCGAAGAATGCCGTGCCACCTCCCTTCTTCAGGGCCATGGAGCAGTTGCCGCGCAACTCGACCCCTTCCAGGCTCTCGACTCCGAACCGGACGGCATAGTCCCGGGCGAGTTCGGAAACCTCTTTGAGGAGTTCCTCCTGCAACGGCTTGAAAGCCTGTTTCGTCACCTTCTCAGCGATCTCCAGGACGGCCGAGTCGTCCAACGGCTCCGGGGCCGGCACCTCCTCGCCTTCCAACTCCTCCTTCCGCGCCTCCTTGCGCAAGATCTCCATTTCGAGGGCGGCCGCGCCCGACGGCTTGGCTAGCGCGGTCTCCAGGCGACGGCAGTCCGCTTCGAACCTTTCCCTGTCGGCCTTGGCCTGCGAAATGGCCGCCTGGGCCGCCTCATGGCGAACCTTCTGCGCCTGCATCTCGGCAGCCGTCGCCGCGACCGCGTCCTTCAGGGCCGCCTCCTGGGCCGCAGGATTGCCCTCGGGCACCTCGTCGGTTCCGCAGACGACGCAGACGTGACGCTCGCGGGTCTCCTGCTTTCGCTCCTCGTCGAAGACCTCGTCGCATCGCGGGCAGCTGAGCGGGTCGAGGGACCGGAATACCCGGCGTGCTGCGCGGCCGTCCCTGAAGTCCTGAAGGTCGCGCCGCGCCTCCGCATGTGCCTCCTTTGCCGCATCGAAGTCCTCGCCCACTACCGCGAGCGCCCGCTCCCCGGCTCGCAGGCGCGCCTCTGCAGCTGCGACTTCCCGGTTCGCCCGCCTGAGGGCCTGCCGCTGGTCCTCTTCGCGGGGCAGCTTGGCCAACTGTGAGCGCAGCGATGAGAGTTCGGCATCCAGTTCGGCGAGCCGCGCCTTGCGACGCGCACGCGTCCGCTCGACTTCCGCCGTCACCTGCCGCGTCTCGGTGGCGATCCGGTTCTTTGCCGACAGAACGTCATTTGTGGCGTCCGCCCAGGGCACGCCGAGGTACATTTGCATCATGCGCACGCGCAGGTGCTGGGCCGAGCCGAACAGGTGCTTCGGGCTCGGCTCGATCACCATGGCGCCGGAGAGCCACGGCCAATGGTGGCTCTGGTCGATACCCTGGCCCTTTTGCTCGACGTGTACGACCGTCGTCTGCAGGCCGAGCTGCCCCATGAAGAAGTCTGACATCACCGCCTCGAACCCCTCGTGGGACCCGAACGGCGCCTGCTCGAACCGCTTCTCGCCCTCGACCCGCCAGAGGGTGCCCGCGGGCGTGACCGCGTCCGAGATGTCGATCTCGTAAGCTTGCTCGTCGAGAGTGAATTTCATCCTCACAGCGTCGAACCACTCGGCCATCTCGCTCGGGATGTTGTCCTCGCGGCGGCCCGTGAGGCACCACCTCATCATGCCCAAGAGGGTCGACTTGCCTCGGAAATTCCTGTCGCTGAGCATGGCCATGAGACCGGGCCCGAGGTCGTCCCAGGCGAACGAGATCGGGCCGGACGCCTTCTCGCCCTTCTTCTCACCAGTGAAGGCGAGAGACCGGATGCAGAGGTGCTTGGGCACGGCGATGGAAGGCTTGTACGCGACCCCGTGACGGGTCAGAACGCCGCGGACCTCCTCCACGCTCCGCCCTGACTTGTCAGCAATCTCCGCAAGCAGGGACGCCGCGTCGAACGGCTTCGGATCGTCAGCCATCACGCGGCCTTCCGCAAGGTTTCAAGCCGTTTGCGAACACGTTCGGCGGTTGTAGGGATCAGGTCGCCGGTCGCGGCATCGTGGTATTCCTTCTGCTGGTGCTGGCGCTCCTTAAGGGCGTAGCCGCCCCGGCCAGCGGCGACGTGCAGCACCAAGTCCACCCTTCGGTCGTACCAGCCCAGCTCGGGCAGCTCCGCGACGACCCGGGCAATGAGCTCGCTGGCCATGGCCGCGACCAGGAAGTCGTGCTCGTCGGTGCCGCGCTCCATCTGGCGCGACCGCGGCAGCACCAGTCCCCGGCTCTTAAGGATGCCCAGCACCGTGTCGAGCGGCTCGTAGGCGCCGAAGTACCGCCGCAGCATCGGCACCCGACGCAGGTCTGGCTCCTCGTCGGCGAAGATCCGGTGCGCGGTGTCGAGGTGTTGCCGGTCGCCCGTGAGTTCGTAGAGTGAGAGCAACTCGTCGGCCAGATAGTCGGGGTAGCGAATCCAGAAGTCGAGAGCCTGCACCTTGGTCTCGCCACGGAAGACGCGGTCGAAGCCCTCGACTAACTCCCCGGTGTAAGGGCGGCTGCCCTTCACCAGGATGAATAGGATGCGCAGGGCATTCCGGTGGTAATCGACTTTGGCCATCCTGAGAGTGCCGTTCGAGCCGGATACGAGTGATGGGAGGGGGGGGAGGAATCGATTAGCGAAGCTTACACCGCGCGAGCTGCATCTGCACCGGCGTGCCGTGTACCCGGGACCTATAAAGCGGCTCGGATCGCATTGGGCGAAGCGGGTGCTGGCGCATATCCGCCCCTGAAATCCGCGTGTGTTGCCAGGCCCTCGGGACGGTAGGCGCCCCGTCCGGCGCATTGCGTCACGTCGGCAAGCTTGAACCGCTCATAGACCGTCGGATGTACTGGGGCGCTATCGGGCACCTCGCGCAACTTCACCGGCCAGCCGAGCCACCCCAGCCGAGGCAGCAGCCAGCCTGGCACGATGCCCGCGATGGTGTCGCGCATCCCGGCGACCTCGCAGTGCTGCATGCCGTTGGGGGCTGGATGGAGGCGCAACCGCCCGAAACCCTCCTTGCCGGGCGCCATGCCGTCGACCCGGAGCGGATCCGGAATGGACGTGGCCTGCTCGACCATCCAGCCCAGGGCGATGTCGGACAGGCGGCTCTCGGCCTCGGGGTAGCTGCCGCCGATGTCGGAGTGGTTCCCGGCGAACCACATCTGGATGAGCGGTTCTGGCTCGTCGCCGACCTTCTCGCGAACCGCTCCCTTTTTACCCCATCCGACCGGCGGGAAGTCGGCGCGGGTCTCGTCGATGGCCAAGGCATGGCGCGCGTAACCGACATGCCCGCTAAGCAGCATGTCGTAGTTCTTCGAACGCCACTGGGCGAAATGGAAGCGCGTCTTGCCATCGACGGGGGAGTTCGTGATGAACTTGACGGCGGTGGGCAGCCAGCGCCAAAGGACGAAGGCGGCCCCCAGCGCTGCGACGGTCGCGAATGGCACCCAGAAGCCAGTGCCGAAGGCTAGGTCGAGCACGATGGCCGGCGCAGCAGCGAGAAGGACCGCCAGCACTGACAGCCCCGCCGCAAGGCCCCAGCGCCGGGGACCGACGGATCCCAGCGAGGCGACGGTATCGAACGCGCCGATGAAGTGCGGCGCCACGTTTGAGCGCAGTTCGTCGCCCGATCCGTATCGCTGCCGGAACCGCCGCGCGAGTTCCTGCCGCTCCTGGTCGTATTCGGCGCGAGGCGACCCGGCGCCATATTCGTACACGCGCATCACCGCCTCCTCGGCGATGTCACGGGTCGTCTTGCGGAAGCGCGGGAGGTAGCCGTTCGGGTCCGGGATCTCGGGCGCGAGTGCCGGATCAGGCTTGCGCCTCGGCAACCTCTCCTTCAGCCACCGACCGATGGCAGCCCGGAGGCCCGGCGACCGACATTGGCCGCCCGGCGCGGTAGTGGGCACCCCGCAGAGGAACAGCACGTTGGCCACGCAGCGGGCCGTGTAGGCGCCGCGGCTGAAACCGACGAGGTAGATCCGGTCGCCCGGCTCGTAGTGGTTGATGATGAACTCGTAGCAGTCGGCGATGTTCTTGGTGATGCCGAGCCCGGTAACGGAGGACAGCAATTTCTGCAGCCGACGGTATGCGCCGACGAAGCCGGTGGCCGAGCCATCGGTGCCAAGCCCGGGGTCGTAGAATGCGACCTGATCGCGCGGGTCGATCCCGCTATCCGGGCCTACCCTACAGACGCGGTAGAGCTTGTAGACGTTGCTCAGCCGCTGCTCTTCGCGCAGCCCGCCCTCCTGGCCGGTGCCATCCGAGAAGACGACGAGATTTTTCGGCACGGCTCCCCCCGGAACGCCTGGGCGCGACCTTCCGCCGGCCAAGATGCTCAACGTACCAGTTCGTACTTTGTTCCGGCCAGGCTTGCGACCAAGCCTCCCGCACGTGGTAGCGGGTATCACTTCCGCTGGCGAACCTCGGGCTGGCGATAGCCTTGTGGGGGGCGCGGCCGGACGTCGTTGAGGGAAGCGGCGCCGTTCGCTGAACGGAGGCTGCGCGCGGGCTTCAGAACCGGTTCAACGCGACTTGCCCAGTCTTGGGGCATCTCGAACGAGGCAGGTCCTCCCATGAAGCTTCGCATCGCAGGTCTGGTTGCCGCTGCCCTGGTGCTGCCCCCCGGCGGCGCCTCCGCGCAGTGGTACGAGCGCGGGCCACGCCATCATCACCATCACCACTGGGACCAGCATAATCACCATGGCCATGGCCACCGCCACGGCTACGAGCGGCATCACCATCACGGCTATGACCGTCCGGTCCACTTCGACCGAGGCCACCACCATCACCATCACGGGTACTGAAGTCCGCGTCCAACCGCCGGGACCATCCGACGCGGTCCCGGCGGTTGCGAGCGCTTGACCCTCCCACGGTGGCAAGGATCATCCTGAAGTCCATCGACCTTCCGCGCGACCCGGAAAACTGGCATCGTCGATTCGTGACGTTCTGGCTCGCCCTCCGGCGGCTGCTCCCGCTCCTGGCGGTTCTCAGCCTCGCCCTGACGCCGGTGACCGCCTCCGCGGCCGCCGCGGGCATGCACGCCTCCATGACGGCGCAGGCCCACGGTTCGCACGCGGCGATGCCGGCCATGGACCATGTCGGCATGGACATGGACGACATGCCCTGTTGCCCGCCGGAGAAGGCGGAGAAGCCCGACTGCGCCAAGGCCGGCTGCCCGTTGCTGTCGCTCTGCCTCGCCCACGTCGCGTCCGTCCTGCCAACCTCGGTCCCAGTCCCGGCCCCGGTCGCCACGCGCACGAGCCGGGCCTGGCCCGACGCGGCCTCCTTCGCCAGCCTGCACGGGCCCCCGCTACCCGAGCCTCCCCGAGCCTGAACCCGATGCCGCCGGCGCTGGCGCCGGCACGGTGACGCGCGCCCGCACGTCGCCTTCCATCGCGTTCAGGAGACAGACACCCGTGACCAAGAACCCCTTCGCGCGCGCCGTGCCGGCCGCGCTGCTCGCCGCCGCCCTGTCGCCGTCGGCGATGACCGTCCCCGCCCTGGCGGACATCAAGGACTACCGCTTCGAACTCGTGCAGCAGGAGGCGAAGGTCGGCGAGGCCGTCATCGCCGTCCGGCTCGTCGACCAGCGGAGCGGCAAGCCGGTGACCGACGCCGTGGTCTTCGCCAAGCGCCTCGACATGGCCCCCGACGCCATGGAGGAGATGGCAACAAAGGTCGAGCAGGTCCCCTCGACCGAGCCCGGCGTCTACCGCTTCAAGGCCAAGCTCTCGATGCAGGGCCGCTGGCGCCTGTCGCTGGCCGCCAAGGTCCAGGGCGAGACCGGCACGGTCGAGGATAAGCTAGTCCTTCAGGCCGCGAAATGACCGGCCCGGCATGGTTCGCCGGCACCCTCGCCGCGCTCGCGGCGGGGGGCTCGGCTATTGGGCCGGACGGCAGGATGGCCCCGTCCCGGCGCTCGTCGAACGGGCGAGGTCCGAGTACGTGCCGGCGCTGGTCGAGCGGGCCCGGCACGGCGTCGCCGGCCTGCTGCCCGCCGCGCAGGCGCCGGCCACGTCCAAGCCCGCGTCCGGACCGGTGGTCTACTACCGGGACCCGAACGGGAAGCCCGTCTACTCGGCGTCGCCGATGGTGACGGCGGACGGCCGGGAGTTCCGTGCCGTCCGCGCCAGCGAGGACGTCAGCTTCGACGACCCCGACGTGGGCGAGGCCATGCCCGCCGACATGGCCGGCCACGACATGTCCAAGCATGACATGGCCGGGCTCGGCATGTCGCAGGGCGGGATAACCAAGCCCACCGGGGGTGCCCGCAAGGTCCTCTACTACCGCAACCCGATGGGGCTGCCCGACACCTCGCCGGTGCCGAAGAAGGACTCGATGGGGATGGACTACATCCCCGTCTACGCGGGCGAGGACGAGGGCGGGAACGTCGTGACCGTCTCGCCCGGCAAGGTCCAGCGCACCGGTGTGCGGACCGAGACCGTCGACCGGCGGGTTGTGGCGCAGCCGGTGCGCGTGCCCGGCACGGTCGCCCTCGACGAGCGGCGCATCACCGTCATCGCGACCCGGTCCGACGCCTACGTCGACCACGTCGAGAACGTCACGACCGGCGACCGCGTCCGCAAGGGCCAGGCGCTGGTCCACGTCTACTCGCCCGAGATCAACGCCGCCGCTGCCCAGCTCATCGCGAACCCGGGCTTCGACGGGGCGCGCCGCAGGCTCCAGAACCTGAACGTCTCCGAGGCCGTCATCGACGAGATGGAGCGTACCCGGAAGGTGCCGATGGCCATCACGTGGGCCTCGCCCCGGGACGGCCTCGTCCTGCAGCGCACCGCCATCGAGGGCATAAAGGCCGCGGCCGGCGACACCCTGTTCCGGATCGGCGACATCTCGACGATGTGGGTGCTGGCCGACGTGCCCGAGCGCGACCTCGCCGGGGTGCGCGTGGGACAGGCCGTGACCGTGCGCCTGCGCTCGACCCCGGGCCGGACCTTCTCGGGCAAGGTGGCGGTCGTCTACCCGCAGGTGAACCCGGAGACCCGGGCGACGCGGGTGCGCATCGAGCTGCCGAACCCGGACGGCGCGCTGCTGCCCGACATGTACGCCGACGTCGAGATCGCGACCGGCGACGCCGAGCCGGTGGTGGCGGTCCCGGACGACGCCGTCATCGACACCGGCGCGCGCCAGGTCGTGCTCCTCGACCGCGGCGAGGGCCGGTTCGAGCCGCGGGCGGTGAAGGTCGGCGTCCGCGGCGGCGGCTACACCGAGATCCGCGACGGCATCGCGGCCGGCGACCGGGTGGTCACGGCGGCGAACTTCCTGATCGACGCCGAGAGCAACCTGAAGGCCGCGCTCCAGTCCCTGGCCGCCCCGAAGGACGACCGGCAGGCCGCCAATGCGGGAGGCACGCCGTGATCGCGCGCCTCATCGGCTGGTCGGCCCGAAACCTCGTCCTGGTGCTGGTCGGAACGGTGTTCGCCGTCGCCGCCGGCGTGCTGGCGCTGCGAACCCTGCCGCTGGACGCCATCCCCGACCTCTCGGACGTGCAGGCCATCGTCTACACCGAGTATCCCGGGCAGGCGCCGCAGGTGGTGGAAGATCAGGTTACGTATCCCCTAACGACCGCCATGCTGACGGTGCCGAAGGCCAAGGTGGTCCGGGGCTTCTCGTTCTTCGGCGTGTCCTTCGTCTACGTGATCTTCGAGGACGGCACCGACCCGTACTGGGGCCGCTCGCGGGTGCTGGAGTACCTCAACGCGGCCGGCAGCAAGCTTCCGGCGGGCGTGACCCCGACTTTGGGGCCCGACGCGACCGGCGTGGGCTGGGTCTACCAGTACGTGGTGGTGGCGCGTGAGCGGACGCTCGCGGAGCTCCGGTCCCTGCAGGACTGGGTCATCCGCTTCGGGGCCTCTCGGGCCGAGGGCGTGGCCGAGGTCGCGGGCGTCGGCGGTTTCGTGAAGCAGTACAACGTCGTCGTCGACCCGAACCGGCTGCGGGCGCAGGGCATCAGCCTCACCAAGCTCCGAGACGCCATCCGCGCGAGCAACGCCGACGTCGGTGGCCGCACGGTCGAGCTCTCCGAGTTCGAGTTCATGGTGCGCGGGCGCGGCTACATCCGGACCGTCGCCGACATCGAGAACATCGTGCTGAAGACCTCCGGCGGCACGCCGTTGCGGGTCAGGGACGTCGCCCGGGTCGAGCTCGGGCCGGACGAGCGGCGCGGCATCACCGAGATGAACGGCGAGGGCGAGGTCGCCGGCGGCATCGTCCTGCAGCGCTTCAGCGCCAACGCACTCAGCGTCATTGAGGGGGTCAAGGCGAAGCTGGCCGAGGTCGCGAAAAGCCTGCCGGCCAGCACGGAGATCCTGCCGGTCTACGACCGCTCCCAACTCATCGACGCGGCCATCGATACCCTGCGGCACACGCTGGTCGAGGAGAGCGTCGTCGTCTCCCTGGTCTGCGTCATCTTCCTGCTGCACGTGCGCAGCGCGCTGGTCGCCATCCTGATGCTGCCGGTCGGCATCCTGATGGCCTTCGCCGGCATGAAGGCGCTCGGAATCGGCGCCAACATCATGAGCCTGGGCGGCATCGCCATCGCGGTCGGCGCCATGATCGACGCCGCCATCGTGATGATCGAGAACGCCCACAAGCACCTGGAACGGGCGCCGCCGGGCAAGCCGCGGGTCGAGATCCTGGTCGAGGCTGCAGCGGAGGTCGGCCCCTCCCTGTTCTTCTCGCTCCTCGTCATCACGGTCTCCTTCCTGCCGATCTTCACCCTGGAGAGCCAGGAGGGACGGCTGTTCGGGCCGCTCGCCTACACCAAGACCTTCGCCATGGCGGCCGCCGCGCTCCTGTCGGTGACGCTGGTGCCGGTCCTCATGGTGCTGTTCGTGCGCGGGCGCATCGTCCCGGAGCACCGCAACCCGCTCAACCGCCTTCTCATCTGGCTGTACCGGCCGCTCATCGCTGGCGTGCTTCGGGCCCGGGTGCTCACCATCCTGCTCGCCTTGGGCGTGCTGGCCGCGACCGCCTGGCCGGCCCGGCAGCTCGGCTCGGAGTTCATGCCGGAGCTCGACGAGGGCACGCTGCTCTACATGCCGACCACCCTGCCGGGCATCTCGGTGACCAAGGCCGGCGAACTCCTCGCGACCCAGGACCGCATCATCAAGTCGTTCCCCGAGGTAACCTCGGTCTACGGCAAGGCCGGACGAGCCAACACCGCGACCGACCCGGCACCGATGGAGATGTTCGAGACGGTCATCACGCTGAAGCCGAAGGCGGAGTGGCGCCCGGGCGTGACGCTCGCGAGCCTGAAGGCAGAGATGGACCGAGCCCTGCAGTTCCCGGGCGTGTCGAATGCCTGGACGCAGCCGATCCGCGCCCGCATCGACATGCTCTCGACCGGCATCCGCACACCGGTGGGCGTGAAGGTGCTAGGCACCGACCTGAAGGCCATGGAGGGGGTTGCCCGACAGGTCGAGGCGATCGTCCGAGCCGTGCCGGGCACCTCCAGCGCCTACGCGGAGCGCGTCATCGGCGGCTACTTCCTCGACATCGCGCCGGACCGCGAGACGCTCGGGCGCTACGGCCTGATGGTCGGGGACGTGCAGGACGTCGTCGCGACCGCCTTGGGTGGGCAGTCCGTGACGAACACCGTCGAGGGCCGCGAGCGCTACACGGTCAACGTGCGCTACCCGCGCGCCTTCCGCTCAGACCCGAAGGCCATCGCGACAGAGGTCCAGGTGCCGCTGCCGGCGGGTGGCACGGTGCCGCTCGGTGAGGTGGCGAAGGTCGAGCTCACCCGAGGGCCGACCTCGATCCGCACCGAGAACGGGCAACTCGCGGTCTACGTCTTCGTCGACATCGCGGGCCGGGACCTCGGCGGCTACGTGGCCGAGGCGCGCCGGGCCGTGGCCGACGAGGTCAAGCTGCCCCAGGGCACGATCCTGCAGTGGAGCGGGCAGTACGAGTACCTGGAACGAGCCGAGGCGCGCCTGAGGATCGTGGTGCCGCTGACACTGCTCGTCGTGTTCCTGCTCCTCTATCTCAACTTCCGGCGCCTGACCGAGACGCTCATCGTCATGCTGTCGCTGCCCTTCGCGCTGGTCGGCGGGGTGTGGCTGCTCTGGTGGATGGGCTTCAACCTGTCGGTCGCGGTGGCGGTCGGCTTCATCGCGCTCGCCGGCGTCGCCGCGGAGACCGGGGTGATCATGCTGGTCTACCTCGACCACGCCCTCGACGAGGTCTGGGTCGGGTGCGCGCGCGCGGACCGCCCCCTCACGCGCGCGGACCTGCGGCGGGCCATCATGGTCGGGGCCGTGGAGCGTGTCCGGCCCAAGATGATGACGGTGGTCGCCATCATGGCCGGGCTCCTGCCCATCCTCTGGAGCACCGGCTCGGGCTCCGAGGTCATGCAGCGGATCGCGGTGCCCATGATCGGCGGGATGGTCTCCTCGACCGTGCTGACCCTGGTGGTGATCCCGGCGGTCTACGCCCTGGTGAAGGGGCGCGGGTTGCCGCCAGCGGACCAAGTGGCACGCGAGGCGGCGGACGGGAACGTGAGGCTGCCGCAGGCGGCCGAGTGAGAGCGAACGGGAGATGACGATGCGGAGCAATACGATGCCGTCCCGGCGTGCCGTGCTCGCGGGCCTCGCGGCGTGGTTGGCGCTCGGGCGGGGGGCCCTGGCGGAGGGGCTTCCCACGGTCGCGGTGACCAAGGACCCGAACTGCGGTTGCTGCGAGAAGTGGGTGACCCACCTGCGCGATGCCGGCTTCACGGTGACGGTGACCGAGGGGCCCGTGAACCCGGTTAAGGCACGCCTCGGCGTGCCGCGGGATCTCGCCTCCTGCCACACCGCCCAGGTCGGCGGCTACGCAATCGAGGGGCACGTGCCGGCCAGCGCGATCAAGCGCCTCCTGGCGGAGCGGCCGGCCGGGACCGGGCTGGCGGTGCCGGGCATGCCGGCAGGCTCTCCGGGCATGGAGGTCGCGGGCATGGAGCCCGACCTCTACGAGGTCGTCTTGTTTGGCCCCAATATCCGGACACCGTTCGCACGTTACAGGGGCACCGACGCGATCTGAGCGTTCGAAGCGGTCACGACCTCCGGCGTGCCGCAGCTCGGCGGATGAAGCGGTCGATGCTTGAGGCGCGCCGGACAGCCTGAGCGGCCGCCGCAGAACGTCCCCAAATTCGACGATCTGGCACGTCAGCCCTCCGCCGCGTCGAGGTCACCCGGCCACTCACCGGGTACGGGCCTCAGCCAGCCGCCGCAGCGTCGTCGCGGCCAGGGCGTCATGCGCCTCGTCGGGGATGGGGTAGACCGAGCTCGCATTGATCTCGCAGAGCACCCAGGTGTCCTCGCCGGGGGCATCCTTTGGCCCCAATAGAAAGTCTGCGTCCCAGATGACCGGCAAGTCGTCCGGTCCCAACCCCAGCCGTTCCGCCAACTCGGGTATCCACGCCGCTTCCATCAGGCCCCGCAGGCGCCGGAAGCGTTCGTCGTCCGGCCCCGAGTAGAGGCGTGGCGGCGCGCGCCCGTGCTCCGGCGGAGCCAGCGCGGTCACGTACTGGACACCGAATCCCGCGACCTGCGTGCCGCTCACGTAGCAACGGACCATTCCCTCCAGGTGCCGTGCCTGGAACGGCTGGTCGACGAGAGTGCCGCCGGCCGCGAAGTCGGCGGCGCGCTCCGCTAGGAATGCGTAGAGCGGCACCGTGCGCGCGGTACGGTCACGCGCCTCCTGCACCCTGACCTCGGGGCCCGCGGCTCGCTCGACCTTCCAGACGCCGATGCCGCCGTTGCCGCGGCTGCGCTTCAACACCCGCGGCCCCTCGGCCACGCGCCCGGGAAACTCCGCCGCAAGGGCGGCATGGCCCGCATAGAGGTGCGTGTCCGTCCCCCAGCCCATCTCCCGCGTCCGGACCAGCACCTCCTTGGTGCCGATCCGGTCGATCACGTCCGGATGGGCGCTGACCAGGACGCCGGCGGCGGCCACCTCCCGCAGCACCGCGTCCAGGGCGGCGCGACCCTCGCCGGTGTCCTCCGTCACCGGGTTCACCCAGACCAGCGCCGCGTCCGTCGCCACGAGCTGGGCCCGGAAAGCGTCGGCCTGCCCCTCGACCCAGACGGCAGGCTCGGCGGCGAGCCCCTGCCGCTCAAGGGCGGCGAAGACCGCGGCGAACCGGCTGGTCTCGGGGCGAGCCTCGGCGCGCGCCCGGGCGTCGCCCCGCCAGACGACCGCGACCTTGAAGGGAGGGGAGCCGGACCTCGCCATACGCGTCAGCCCTTCGCGACCTTCACCTGGTCGAGGGCGTCCCGCAGGCCCTTGGCCAGCCTGGCCGCGTCGTCGTTCGCCCAGAAGTGCATGAAGAAAAGCCGCGGCTCGTCGTCGAGCATATGGTTGTGCAGCGCCGTCACCTCGATGCCGCTCGCCCGCAGCGCCTTGATCACCGGGTTCACCTCGTCGGCGGTCAGGACGAAGTCGCCGGTGATGGCCGCCTTGCCGCCGCCGGTCGGCTGGAAGTTGATGGCGATGGCCGAACCCATCGCCTCCGGCACCTCCATGCCATGGTCCTTCGGCGTCTCCGCACGAGGCACGCTCACGGCAAAGACGCCGCCGTTGACCTTGCCCTTGCGCCCGAGCACCGCGTCGATGGCCGCCGTATCGAGGTCGAGCGCCTGATCGGGTGCCGTCGCCTTCGCCGGCACAGGCCCTTCCCCGGCGGACGCGGGCTCCGCGCCGCCAGCCTTCGGAGGCGTCGCCCCCGCCGTCGCACCACCGAAGGGGGTCTTGCTCGCGCCGAGGGCCTCGCGCAGCGTGGTCGCGAGTTTGCCCGCATCCCCGTGCCCGCCGACGTGCATGTACATGGTGTGGGGCGTGTTGCGCAGCAGGTGATTGTGCAGCGCCGTGATCTCCAGCCCCCCCTCGACCAGCCGCTTCATCACCGGGTTGACCTCGTCGTCGGTGAGCACGAGGTCGCCCATGACCATGACTTCGTCGCCGCTCCCATGCTTCACGAAGGCCAGCCAGGAACCCAGGGCGAAGGACGGCTTCAGTTGCACGCCGTCGAGGGTGACGTTCAGGTCGGTCCGGGGCAGGCCGACGCGGTAGACCCCGCCCGGCATGGCGGTGCCGGGCTTGCCGAGCCCGATGGCGATGGCGTCCTGCCAGGGTTCGCCCGCCGACGCGGCGGACGCGAGCGCGACCGTGCCCAGCACGGCGAGGGATGCAAGCAAGCGGCGCATGGTCGTCTCCTCTCTCTGGGTTTCTCGTTCCTTAGCGCCGGCTGGCAGGCGCCTGCAGCACACCCTCCTCGGGGAGAGTGCCTTCGCCCCGCCGGAACTCGACGCGGTCGCCGGCCATCCAGACCTCGACGCAGGGCTGGCCATCGAGGCAGAGCCCGTCGCCGTCGATCCGCCACCGCGCGGTGCGGGTGCGTCCGAGCGACACCACGCGCAAGCCGCCGCCTCGCTCGAAGGAATAGGCCCAGTGCACCTCGTCCGTGACCTCCTTGCCGATGAGGTACGTCCGGATCTCGGAGGCGGACAGGCGCCGGAACGCCTCGCCGGCGGACGCGGGGCCTGCCGTCACGACGAGTATGACGGCCAAGGCAGCGATGCGTCCGGCGCCCATCACACCAGCCCCGCCAGGTGCAGGGCGACGCCGGCCGCGGCGCAGGCCGCGAGCGTCGGGACCATGCCGACCTTGAAGCGGAACACCGCCAGCACCGCCGCGGCCGCCAGGGCGAGCGCCCACGGGTTCAGGCTCGACGGTACCGGCACGTCGAACCGGATCGGCCCGGCCGTGAACGGCTGGGTCTCGGCGAAGACGGTGTGCAGGGCGAACCAGACCGCGAGGTTGAGGATCACGCCGACCACCGCCGCGGTGATGGCCGAGAGCGCGCCGGCCAAGGCCCGGTTTCCGCGCAGGCGCTCGACGTAAGGGGCGCCGACGAAGATCCAGAGGAAGCAGGGCGCGAAGGTCACCCAGGTGGTGAGCAGACCGCCCAGCGTCCCGGCGACGAGCGGCGGCAGTGCGCCAGGCGCCCGATAGGCGGCGAGAAAGCCGACGAACTGGGTGACCATGATGAGCGGGCCGGGCGTCGTCTCGGCCATGCCGAGGCCGTCCAGCATCTCGCCGGGCTTGAGCCAGCCGTAATGCTCCACCGCCTGCTGGGCGACGTAGGAGAGCACCGCGTAGGCGCCCCCGAAGGTCACCATCGCCATCTTGGAGAAGAACACCGCGACCTGGGCGAAGACGTCGTCCGAGCCGAGGGCGAGCAGGATGGCCGCGACGGGAACCAGCCAGATCGCTCCCCAGACGAGCAGCATCCGCAGGGTGTGCCCGGCGGCGGCCCGCTCCCGGGGGAGTTCGTGGTCGTCGAGCAGGAAGGGGCCCGCCACCGCCTTGCCGCCGGCCCCGTGCCTGCCGGCCTTAAACTGGGGCAGCCCGGCCCGGCCGCCGAGGTAGCCGATGACGCCGGCCGTTAGCACGATCAGCGGGAACGGCACACCGAGGAAGAAGATGCCCACGAACGCCGCAGCCGCGAGCCCGACCATGAGGGAGCCCTTGAGCGCCCGCTTCCCGATGCGGATCACCGCCTGGAGCACGATGGCGAGCACCGCCGCCTTCAGTCCGAAGAACAGGCCGGCGACGAGGCCGACATTGCCGTAGAGCGCGTAGATCCAGCTCAGGGCCATGATGGCAAGGACGCCCGGCAGGACGAACAGCCCGCCGGCGACGACGCCGCCGCGGGTGCCGTGCATCAGCCAGCCGACATAGGTGGCCAGCTGCTGGGCCTCGGGTCCCGGTAGCAGCGTGCAGAAGTTCAGCGCGTGCAGGAACCGGTTCTCGGAGATCCAGCGCTTCTCCTCGACGAGGACGCGGTGCATGACGGCGATCTGCCCGGCCGGGCCGCCGAAGGAGAGTGCGGCGATGCGGGCCCAGACCGGCAGGGCTTGCGCCAGGGTCACGGGCACCGGCGCTCCCGGGGCGGCCTCTCCGGGAGCCGGCGCCGTTTGGATGCCTGCGGTCGCGGCCATGGTCACGCCTTCCCCTTCGTCCGGTCGCCTTCCCAGGTGTGGCGTTCCTCCGTCGCGTCCCGGCACCAGCGGTAGAAGGCGTCGTAGAGGAGCATCCCGGCGTCGAGCTGAGCGAGGTCGTCCGCGTAGATTCGCGACAGGCCGAGCGAGGCCGCGAGAAGGCCCGCCGCTTCCGGGGCGAGGTCGGGCCGGCCAGTATCGGCTCCGCGCACCAGCGTCGCGAGGTGCAGGAGCGGCGGCGTCGCGAGGCCGAGCTCCTCGACCATGACGTCGAAGGTGCAGAGCTCGCCCCGGTGGCTCCAGAAGGTGCCCGGGTCGTCGATGTCGAAAGGCGCCGCCTCGAACCGTTCCGCGACCCCGGAGACCTCGCTCGGCGGCACGAACAGGAACACCGCGTCAGGGTCGACGAAGCGGCGGATCAGCCAGGGGCAGGCGATGCGGTCGACCTTGGGTCGGGCGCGCGTGACCCAGACGGTGCGGCCCTGCTCGTCGCGGTTGCGGATCTTGTTGGCCGGAACCATCGGCAGCTCGGCGGCCGCCCAGTCCGCGATGCCACCTTGCAGGGCCTCGGCCTCGACGCCGGCGCTGCGCAGCCAGGCGGCCACTCCATGGCTATTACGACGTCCGTCCTCGCAGACGACCACGACGGACCTGCCGCGCAGCCCCGGCGCCCACTCGGCGACCTTCTCCGCCGACCGTGGCAAGGAGCCGGGCACGTGGCGCTGGTCGACGAGGAATTCCCTGTAGGAGCGTACGTCGACCACGGCAGGGCAGCCGGAAGTGCCGATCAGGCGCGCGAGTTTTTCGACGGTAATGGTGTTGGGCACGGGCATGACGCGTCCTTGCATCGTATGCAGTCGGGACGCGATTCTTCAGCCGGAGCCTCGTCGGGGGATCGCTCCCCGATGGCGCCATTCATCGCCGCTTGGCCGGGCGTGTCAAGCCTCTTCGGACCGGGAGAGGCGCTGTCCCGCGGAAGCCATCTGCCCGATCCTGCGCGGGAGCTCGCGCGCAAGGGCGGTGCGCCGGTAGGGCGTCATCTTCCTCCACGCTCGTATCTCGGGGACGGTGCGCCCGCAGCCCAGGCACCATCCGGTCATGCCGTCGAATTGGCAGACCGATATGCAGGGGTCGTCCTTCCTCATGGTAGGGCCTCGCCACGCCGTCGAGCGGTCACCGCTTGGCAAATGATAGGGTACCCCCCTATATATCATTCGAGACCGGAAGCCGTATCCATGGCTCACACGATCAAGGACAAGACCAAGCTCCTGGCCCGCGTGCGTCGGCTCAAGGGGCAGGCTGAAGCCGTCGAACGGGCCCTGGAGGCCGAGATCGGCTGCGCCGACGTCCTGATGCTGGTCGCCTCGATGCGTGGCGCCGTCAACGGCCTGACCGCCGAGCTGATGGAAGACCACATCCGCCACCACGTCGTGAACCCGGACGCCGAGCCGGACGCCGAGCGCGCCCGGGGCGCCGCCGAGCTCATCGAGGTGGTGCGGACCTACCTGAAATAGGACGGACGCGACCCATGATCCCGTTTGCCGACCTGCTCCAGCAGGGGGCCGCCCACGCCTGGCTGTTCGTGCCGAGCGCGATCCTCCTCGGGGCCCTCCATGGCCTCGAACCCGGGCATTCGAAGACGATGATGGCCGCCTTCATCATCGCGGTCCGGGGCACGGTTACCCAGGCGGTCCTGCTCGGCCTGGCGGCGACGCTCTCGCACACGGCGGTCGTGTGGGTCATCGCGCTGGGCGGGCAATACCTTGGACAGGAGTGGGGCGGCGAGGCGTCCGAGCCGTACTTCCAGTTGGCCTCCGCCGTCCTCATCGTCGGCATCGCGCTCTGGATGGCGTGGCGCACCTGGCGCGAGCAGCACCACGACCATCACCACCATGACGGTGCGAAGCACATCACGACCGGGACCGGCCTGCTGACGCTGGAGGTGTTCGAGGACGGCGTGCCGCCGCGCTGGCGGGTGCGTGCCGAGCGAGGAGGGCTGCCGGTCCCCGGGACCATCACCATCGAGACGGTCCGCCCGCATGGCGGGCGGCAGACGTTCGCGTTCGCGCACCGGGGCGACTTCCTAGAGAGCATGGAGGAGATCCCGGAGCCGCACGCCTTCATGACGCGGCTGCACCTGGAGGGACCGTCCGGGGTCGAGGTGCACGAGGTCGCGTTCGAGGAGCACGACCACGACCACATGAACCTGGGCGACGAGGACGACGCCCATGCCCGCGCCCACGCCGAGGACATCCGTCGCCGCTTCTCGGGCAGGCAGGTGACGACCGGCCAGATCGTCATGTTCGGCCTGACGGGCGGGCTGATCCCATGCCCGGCCGCCATCACCGTCCTGCTTCTGTGCATCCAGCTCAAGCAGTTCAGCCTTGGCTTCGCGCTGGTCGTCTGTTTCAGCGTCGGCTTGGCGCTCACAATGGTCTCGGCCGGCGTCATCGCGGCGCTCAGCTTTCAGCACGTGGCGACCCGCTGGTCCGGCTTCAGTGCGTTCGCCCGGCGGGCCCCCTACGCGTCGGCCGCCTTGATCGTGCTGGTTGGCCTCTACACGGGCTGGCTCGGCTGGGAGGGCATTCGGCACGGCCACCAGGACCACGCCGCCACGTGGGTCACGACCGTCCCGGCCTGACGGGCCCGTGCCGGCCCTTGACCTTCCCATGATGGGAAGCCCCATCTGGGTGTGACGCCATCCAAGGGAGTGCGTCATGCATCGCTTCAAGGTCGAGAAGATGGGCTGCGGCGGCTGCGCCAAGTCGGTGACCCGCGCGGTCCAAGGCATCGAGCCGAACGCACGGGTCGAGGTCGAACTCGGAGCCAAGCTCGTGACCGTGTGGGATGCCGCCGGCCCTGCGGACCGGATCGCCCAGGCCATCGCCGCGGCGGGCTTCCCGGCCGAGCCGCTGCCCGCGGCGGCTTGAAACGCCGCGACGGCAACCAAATTTGCCTGCAGGCATTCACGTCTCAACGGCGGACATAGTCCCGCCACCGGAATCGGTGTAAGCCAGAACTCATGAGCCTCGACCGGCAAATCGCGCGCCTGATGGCGGCGATGATCCTCGCGATCATCGCCTACGTCGCGCCGTCCGCCGTCCAGGCCCACGAGGGGCACGCCCACCACGGCCACCACGCCGCGGCGCAGCCGAAGGTGGCCCCTTTTCCGGCGCCCAAGGCTGTTGCGCCCGCGGCGCCCAAGGTGGCTGTCCGGGCCGTCATGCCGGCATGGGCCAGGGTCGCGCTCGCCCCGGCCACGGTCGACGGCGCGCGCATCGAGCCGAGCCAGGACGAGTGCTGCCCGGTCGGCTGCAAGACCCGCTGCTGCGGGACGATGGCCTGCTGCGCCACCGGCGTCCTGTCAGGGCCCAATGCCCTGTCGCCGGCCCTGTTCCGGACCGTCACGCTGATCCCGCGCGACGTCGCCGGCCGTTCGGGCCCCGGCCCCGAGGCCCTGCCCAAGCCCCCACGAACCCTCGCGTGAAGTAGGGCGCGCCTGAGGCGCGCAACGCCCGGAGTGCGCCCGAGAACGGCGCCGTCCGGACTTCCCGACGCGAGGATTCCTGTTCATGTCGACCCGTTTTGCCGCCGCCCTGCGCGCGGTGGCGCTGCTTGCCGCCGTCCTCGCGGGGCCGGCGCTCGCCCACGAGGGGCACGACCACGGCGCCGCCCAGCCCCCTGTCTCGAAGAGCATCGCCCCGCGCGGCGAGGCGCTCTCGGACGCCTTCGAGCTCGTCGTCATCCCGCGCGACGGGACCCTGACGCTGTTCCTCGACCGGTTCCGGACGAACGAGCCGGTGCCCGGCGCGACCATCGAGGTCGAGACGCCGGACGGTCCCAAGGTCGCGACCGCCACGACCGACGGCGGCTACGCGCTGCCGGCCCCGTGGCTGTCGAAGCCTGGCCGGCACGATCTCGTGGCGACCGTCACGGCCGGGGACGCGGTCGATGTGCTGACCGTGGCGGTCACCGTCCCCGACCCGAAGGCCGCTGCGACAGCCGCGCCTGCCGCGCCGGCTCCGGCGCAGGCTGCCCTGGCGCGCGTATCCGAAGTCGCCCACAGCCTCAGGGAGCGCCTGACGGCCAAGGACCCGACGCTGATGGTCGCGGTCGCCGTCGCCTTCCTGCTCGGCGTGCTCGTGACGGCGCTCGCACGCGGCCGTCGGGGGGCTCCGGCCCTTGCTCTGCTCGCCATCGGCATCACCCTCGTCCTCGGCACCGCCGCCTTCGCGCACGGTGACGAGGACCACGGCGCACCCGTGCAGGGGGCCGCCCTGATCGAGCCGCGCCAGACCACGCCGGTCTCGTCGGACCTCGCGCAGCGCCTGCCCGACGGCTCCGTCTTCGTGCCGAAGCCCACGCAGCGCCTGCTGGTGCTGCGCACGACCATGACGGAGCGGGGCAGCTTCCACCGCTCGGTCGAGCTGCCCGGCCGCATCATCCCGGACCCGAACGCCAGCGGCGTCGTGCAGTCCTCCGTCGGCGGTCGCCTCTCGCCCCCGCCTTCCGGTATCTTCCCGCGCCTCGGCACCAAGGTGCGCAAGGGCGACGTGCTCGCCACGGTGACGCCGCCGGTCCAGGCCGTCGACGTCTCCGATATGCGCCAGCGCCAGGGGGAGCTCGACCAGCAGATCGCCATCGTCGAGCGCCGGGTCGAGCGCTATCGCAAGCTCGCGACCACCGGCGCCGTCGCCACGACCCAGCTCGACGACGCGGTGGCCGAGCTCAACGGCCTGCACGACCGCCGCGCCGCCCTCGACAAGATCCGGCAGCAGCCCGAGACCCTGGTCTCGCCGGTCGACGGGGTGGTTGCGCAGGCGACCGCGGTCGCCGGCCAGATGGCCGCGCCCGGCGCCATGGTCTTCCAGATCGTCGACCCGAACCGTCTCTGGGTCGAGGCCCTCAGCTTCGACGCCCTGACGGCGGCCCAAAATGCTACCGCGCGGCTCGCGGACGGTCGGACCCTGAAGCTCGCCTACCAGGGCACGGGGCTCGCCGACCGCAACCAGGCCATCCCGGTGCAGTTCGCCGTCCAGGGCGACGCCTCGGGCCTGCGGGTCGGCCAGTTCGTCACCGTGCTGGCCGGGACGGACACGGAGCAGTCCGGCCTGGCGCTGCCGCGCTCGGCCGTCGTGCGCACCGGCAACGGGCAGGACGTCGTCTACGAGCACACCACCGCGGAGCGCTTCGAGGCGCGGCCCGTGCGGGTCGAGCCGCTCGACGGCGGCCGCGTGCTGGTGGCCGAGGGGATCGGACCCGGCAAGAGGGTCGTGACCCAGGGCGCCGAACTCCTCGACCAGGTCCGCTGAGGAGGCCGGCGATGTTCACCTTCCTCGTCAGCCAGTCGATCCGCAACCGCCTGCTCGTGCTCGCCATGGCCACGGTGCTGGTGCTCTACGGCGCCTTCACCGCGACCAAGCTGCCGGTCGACGTCTTCCCCGACCTCAACAAGCCGACCGTCACCATCATGACGGAGGCCGAAGGCTTCGCCCCTCAGGAGGTCGAGCAGCTCGTCACCTATCCCATCGAGACCCGGATGAACGGGCTGCCCGGGGTCACCCGCGTGCGCTCGGTCTCGGGCGTGGGGCTGTCGATCACCTACGTCGAGTTCGACTGGGGCACGGACATCTACCGTAACCGCCAGCAGGTCGCCGAGCGGCTGGCCCTGGTGCAGGACCAACTGCCACGGGGCGTGACCCCGGTGATGGGGCCGATCTCCTCCATCATGGGCCAGATCCTGCTGGTGGCGGTCACGAGCGAGACCGCGTCCCCGATGCAGGTGCGCGAGGTCGCCGACTTCACCATACGGCCCCGGCTCCTCACCATCCCGGGCGTGGCGCAGGTCATCCCCATCGGCGGCGAGGTGCGCCAGTTCCGGGTCAGCCCGAACCCGGCCGCCATGCGCTCGCTCGGGGTGACGAACGCCCAGCTTGAGACGGCGCTGGCCCAGTTCGGCACCAACGCGGGCGGCGGCTTCACCGACCAGCATTCCCGCGAGTACCTCATCCGGAACATCGGCCGGACCATGAGCCTCGACGACCTGCGCAACCTCGTGGTCGCGACGGTCGCCGACACGCCTGTCCACCTGCGCCAGGTGGCCGAGGTGTCCTTCGCCGCGAAGGTGAAGCGGGGCGATGCCGGCTACATGGCCAAGCCCTCTGTCATCGTCTCGGTCGAGAAGCAGCCCGACGTCGACACGGTGCGGCTGACCCGCAGCATCGAGACCGCCCTGAAGGAGATGTCGCCGACCCTGCCATCCGGCATCAAGGCCGACCAGGTCCTGTTCCGGCAGGCCGACTTCATCGAGACCTCGATCCGCAACGTGGAACGCGTCCTCGTCGAGGCCGTGCTGGTGGTGGCGGTGGTGCTGTTCGCCTTCCTCCTGAACGTGCGCACCACGGCAATCTCGCTGCTCGCCATCCCGGTCTCGGTGCTGACGACCGCGGTGGTGTTCCACCTGTTCGGGCTGTCCATCAACACGATGACGCTCGGCGGTCTGGCCATCGCCATCGGCGAGCTCGTCGACGACGCAGTGGTCGACGTCGAGAACATCTACCGGCGGCTCGGCGAGAACCGGAGGGCCGGCAACCCGAAGAGCGTGTTCCAGGTGGTGGTGGAGGCCTCGAACGAGGTCCGCTCCGGCATCGTCTACGCGACGCTGATCATCATCCTGGTATTCGTGCCGCTCTTCGCGCTCTCAGGCATCGAGGGCCGGCTCTTCGCCCCCCTCGGGCAGGCCTACATCATCTCGATCCTGGCGAGCCTGCTCACCTCCATCACCCTGACGCCGGTCCTGGCATCCCTGCTGCTGCCGGGGCTGAAGAACCTGGAGGAGCACGACAGCCGCTTCCTGAAGCTGCTCAAGCGCGGCAACGCCGCCCTCCTGCAAGTCGCCTTTCGGCACCAGGGCCTGCTGGTCGGCAGCGTCGTGGTGGCCGTCGTGGCCGCGGGCGTGGCCGCCTGGAACCTGCCGCGCGCGTTCCTGCCGCCGTTCAACGAGGGCTCGTTCACCGTCAACATGACCTTCAACCCGGGGATCTCGCTCGCCGAGAGCAACCGGGTTGGGTTGATCGCGGAAAAACTGCTGCTGGACGTCCCGGGCGTGAAGGCAGTTGGCCGTCGCACCGGCCGGGCCGAGCTCGACGAGCACGCGGAAGGGGTCCACTCCTCCGAGATCGAGGTGGCGCTCGACGAGGGCGCCAAGCGCCCGAAGGAGGCGCTCGTCGCCGACATCCGCGGGCGCCTCGCGGCCCTGCCGGTGGCAGTCAACGTCGGGCAGCCCATCTCGCACCGGCTCGACCACATGCTCTCCGGCGTGCGCGCCGAGATCGCGCTCAAGGTATTCGGCGAGGACCTTGATGCCCTGCGCCGGGTGGCCAACGCGCTCCGCGAGCGGATGGCCGCGATTCCGGGCCTCGTCGACCTGCAGGTCGAGCGGCAGGTGCGCATCCCGCAGCTTGAGGTGCGGGTCGACTACACCCGGGCGGCCCTCTACGGCGTCCAGCCCGCGGCGGTGGTCGAGCAGATCAGCCGCCTCTCGAACGGGCGGGTGGTCTCGACGGTCGTCGACGGCGTGCGCCGCTTCGACGTGGTGCTGCGCCTGTCGGAAAACCGCCGCACAACCACGGGCCTCGGCGACCTGCTGCTGGAGACACCCTCGGGCTGGGTGCCGGCGAAGCAGGTGGCCGACATCCGCGAGACGGACGGGCCGAACCAGATCCTGCGCGAGAACGCCCGCCGCCGCATCGTCGTCCAGGCCAACACCAACGGCGAGAGCGACATGGCGACCGTCGTGGCGGCCATCCGCGAGGCCGTGGCGAAGGAGCCGCTCCCGCCGGGCTTCTTCACCAGCCTGGAGGGCACCTTCCAGGCGCAGGAGGAGGCGAGCCGGACCATCGGCGCGCTCTCCGCCCTGTCCCTGGCTCTGGTCTTCGCCATCCTCTACAGCCGCTACCGCTCGGCCGCGCTGGCGCTCATCATCATGGGCAACGTGCCGCTCGCCCTGATCGGCTCGGTGGCGGCCCTGTGGCTGGTCGGGCAGCCGCTGTCGGTGGCGTCGATGATCGGCTTCATCACGCTGACCGGCATCGCCGCGCGCAACGGCATCCTCAAGATCAGCCACTACCTCAACCTGTCGCTGCACGAGGGCGTGCCGTTCGGGCCCGACCTCGTCGTGCGCGGCAGCCTGGAGCGGTTGACGCCGGTCCTGATGACGGCCCTCTCGGCCGGCGTCGCGCTGGTGCCGCTGCTCTACGACGCCGCAAGCCCGGGCAAGGAGATCCTGCACCCGGTCGCGGTGACGATCTTCGGCGGCCTCGTCAGCGCGACGCTGCTCGACACCTTCCTGACCCCGGTCCTGTTCCTGCGCTTCGGCCGCAGGCCGCTGGAGCGGCTGCGCGCCCTCCACGCCGAGGCGCCGGCCCACCCATCCCCGGACGGCGTGCGCCCACGCCCGGCCGACGCCTACTGACCCGCACAACCCAGGAGACCCTCCATGATCCTTCCCCGAGTGACCCTCGTCGCCAGCCTGCTCGCCGCGACGGCCGTGTGCGCCCACGAGACCTCCGGACAGCATGGCGGCCGGGTGACGGACGCGGGCAAGTTCCACGTCGAGCTCGTCGCCAAGGGCGAGACCGTCGACGTGTTCCTGTCCGACGAGGGTCAGAAGCCGGTGTCGGCCGCGGGCTTCAAGGGCACGGCCATCCTCGTCGTCGGCGGAAAGCCGGCCCGCGTGCCCCTGGAGCCCGCCGACGGCAACCGCCTCACCGGCAAGGCCGCGGCGGCGCTCGGCGAGAGCCCGAAGGGCGCCGTGCAGCTCACCGGCCCGGACGGCGCGACCGCCAGCGGCAAGTTCAACTGATCCCTCGCACCAGAAAGAATCCTTCGATGAAGACCCTGACCTCGACCCTCGCTGCCGCGGCCCTGGCCCTCGGCCTCTCGGGCATCGCCGTGGCGCACGAGGCCCACGACCATGCCGGGCATGGCGGGCACGACCACGCCGCGATGGCCGCGTCGGACAAGGCGGACACGCCGGCGACCAAGGCGTTCCGGGACGTCGGCGCCGAGATGCACCGGGACATGGACATCCGCTACACGAACGACGTCGACGTCGACTTCGTGCGCGGCATGATCCCCCACCACAAGGGGGCCGTCGCCATGGCCAAGGTCGCCCTCCAGTATTCCAAGGACCCCGAGATCCGGAAGCTGGCCGAGGACATCATCAAGGCCCAGGACGTCGAGATCGCCCAGATGGAGGCCTTCCTGAAGAAGAAGGGCACCCAGTGAGGGCGCCCGGCCTGAGCAGCGTCAGGCTCCCAAATTCGTGAGCGTTCAGAGTATTTATTTCTGAACGCGATCGTATTCCGGGAGTTTGTATTTCAGGTCATGACTTGCTGACTTATTTTATTCTGAATCAGTTCTCCAGTCATGCCGTTTGCGTCAACATTGCAACGACGGAGTACCTGAATGCACCAGATGTCGAGCGAGATGCAGTCCTGCATCGACGAGTGCCTGCGCTGCTACCAGACCTGCCTGGGCATGGCCTCGAACCACTGCCTCCCGGCCGGCGGCAAGCACGTCGAGCCGGCACACTTCCGGCTGATGATGGCCTGCGCGGAGATCTGCCGGACCTCGGCGCACCTCATGCTGACCGGCACCCCCGAGCACAGGCACACCTGCCGGGCCTGTGCGGAGGTCTGCGAGGCCTGCGCGAAGAGCTGCGAGCAGGTCGGCGACATGGACGACTGCGTCCAGCAGTGCCGCCGCTGCGCCGAGAGCTGCCGGAAGATGGCGGCCTGAACCCTGACCGGGAGGCCATCCCGGCCATCCCGGCACCCGACTTGAGGAGGCAACGATGCTTGTCCGTACCCTTACCCTCGCCATCGCGCTCGCCTGCGCAGCTCCGGCCCTTGCCGCCGAGCACGATCACGGCTCCATGCAGGGCCCCTCGTTCGAATTGCCAGCGGCCTGCAAGGCCGCGTCGACCGGCAAGGACGCCATGATGAAGGACATGCAGGGCCACATGTCCCAGGCCATGCAGGGCATGGGCACCCAGGCGACCGCGGCGCAGAAGGGCCTGCAGCACGCCATGATGCAGATGAACGGCCCCATGATGCAGGGGATGATGGCGGGTGACGCCGACGTCGCCTGGATCTGCGCCATGATCCCCCATCACCAGGGCGCCATCGCGATGGCCCAAGTCGGGCTGCGGAACGGCGACAATCCCGAGGCGAAGAAGATCGCCGAAAAGACCATCCAGGAGCAGGAGAGGAGCATCAAGGAGCTCACGTCCTGGCTCGACAAGAACGCCAAGAAGGAAGGCCAGCAGTAAGGCATTGGCGGCCGCCGGACCGTTCGCGGTCCGGCGGCAGGGCCCTAGGTCATGCGGAGGGAGCGGTCATGAGCGACGCGCCACAGGGACACCATCCTGCCCCGGGAGGCTACGCCTGCGCGGGCGGCCACGGCCATGCCGGGCACGCACATGGCCATGCGCACGGCGACCAAGCCGGCATCGCGGCGAACGACGCCGGTGCCTACCGCGTGCAGGACCCGGTCTGCGGGATGATGGTCGACCCGCATACGACGAGGCACCGGGCCGAGCACGAGAGGCACCCCTACTACTTCTGCTCGAACGGCTGCCGGACCAAGTTCGAAGCCGACCCGGCCCGCTTTATCGACCCCGGCCAAGCCGCGAAGAAGTCCGACCCGGTACCGGAGGGCACGATCTACACCTGCCCGATGCACCCGGAGGTGCGGCAGGTCGGCCCCGGGGCATGCCCGATCTGCGGCATGGCCCTGGAGCCGGCGATGATCGGCGCCGACGAGGGCCCGAGCGAGGAGCTCGTCGACATGACCCGCCGGTTCTGGATCGGGCTGGTCCTGACCCTGCCCGTGTTCGTGCTGGAGATGGGCGGCCACCTGTTCGGCCTGACCGAGCGGCTCGGGCAGCAGACCTCCAACTGGATCCAGTTCGCGCTGGCGACCCCGGTAGTGCTCTGGGCCGGCTGGCCGTTCTTCGTGCGCGGCTGGGCATCCGTCCGCAGCCGCAACCTCAACATGTTCACCCTGATCGCTCTCGGGACGGGGGTCGCCTGGCTCTACAGCGTAGTCGCGACCTTGGCGCCCGGGCTTTTCCCAGAGGCCCTGCGCGGGCATGGCGGTGCGGTGCCGGCCTACTTCGAGGCGGCGGCCGTCATCACGGTTCTGGTGCTGCTCGGGCAAGTGCTGGAGCTGCGGGCCCGCGAGAGCACGGGCGGGGCCCTCCGCGCGCTGCTCGACCTCGCGCCGAAGACGGCCCGCCGCATCCGGCCCGACGGCACCGATGAGGAGGTGCAACTCGACGCCATTGGCGTCGGCGACCGCCTGCGCGTGCGGCCCGGCGAGAAGGTGCCGGTCGACGGCGCCGTCGTGGAGGGTCGCAGCTCCGTCGACGAGAGCTTGGTCACGGGGGAATCGATGCCCGTCACCAAGGAGGTCGGCGGCGCGGTCATCGGCGGCAGCCTCAACCAGTCCGGCTCGCTCGTCGTCGAGGCCACCAAGGTCGGGCGCGACACCATGCTGGCCCGCATCGTCCAGATGGTGGCCGAGGCGCAGCGCTCGCGCGCGCCCATCCAGCGCCTCGCCGACCAGGTCGCCGGTTGGTTCGTGCCGGCGGTCATCGGCGTGGCGGCGGTGGCCTTCGTCGCCTGGATGGCCTTCGGGCCGGAACCGCGCTTCACCTTCGCGCTGCTGGCCGCGGTGGCGGTGCTCATCATCGCCTGCCCCTGCGCGCTCGGGCTCGCCACGCCGATGTCGATCATGGTTGGGGTCGGCCGTGGCGCCCAGGCCGGCGTCCTCGTCAAGAACGCCGAGGCGCTTGAACGTATGGAAAAGGTCACGACGCTGGTGGTCGACAAGACCGGCACGCTGACCGAGGGCAAGCCGGCCGTGACGCGGGTGGTGCCGGCGGGCGGCTTCGACGAGGCTACCGTGCTGCACCTCTCGGCGAGCGTCGAGCGCGCGAGCGAGCACCCGTTGGCCGTGGCCATCGTCAAGGCGGCCGAGGAGCGGGGCATCAGCCTGGCCCCCATGGTGGATTTCGACAGTCCCACGGGCAAGGGTGCGCTCGGCACCGTCGAGGGCCGGCGCGTGGCCCTCGGCAACGCCGCCTTCCTGCGCGAGCAGGGCGTCGATGTCTCGGCCCACGCGGCCGAGGCCGAAGAGCTCCGGCGCGACGGCGCCACGGCGATCTTCGCGGGCGTCGACGGGCGCGTGGCCGGCGTCATCGCCATCGCCGACCCCGTCAAGGCGACGACGCCCGAGGCGCTCGCCGCGCTTCGGGCCGAGGGCATCCGGGTCGTGATGCTGACTGGGGACAACCGCACAACCGCCGATGCCGTGGCGCGCCGGCTCGGCATCGAGGAGGTCGAGGCCGAGGTGCTGCCCGACCAGAAGGCCGCCGTGGTCGAGCGCCACAAGGCCGCCGGTCAGGTCGTCGCGATGGCCGGAGACGGCGTCAACGACGCTCCCGCGCTCGCCGCGGCGGACGTCGGCATCGCCATGGGCACGGGCACGGACGTGGCCATCGAGAGTGCCGGCCTGACGCTGCTTAAAGGCGACCTCCTCGGCATCGTGCGGGCCCGGCGCCTGTCGCGGGCGGTGATGGGCAACATCCGTCAGAACCTGTTCTTCGCCTTCATCTACAACGCCGCCGGCGTGCCGGTTGCGGCGGGCATCCTCTACCCGTTCCTCGGTATCCTGCTCTCGCCGGTCATCGCGGCCGCGGCGATGGCGCTCTCCTCGGTCAGCGTGATCGGCAACGCCCTGCGCCTGCGGGCGACGAAGCTCGATCCTTCGTCCGCCCGCTAGGAGCCTCCATGTTTCCGACCTGGCTACACGCCCTCACCGTCGCGTCCCTCTTGCTAGGGGCCGCGTGCGCCCTGCTGCTGTCGGTGCAGGTCATCCGCCACCCGCAGCACATGACCGTGATGAACGTGGTCTGGCCGGTCAGCGCTCTGTTCGGAACTGCCGCCGTGGTGTGGGCCTACTTCCGATACGGACGCCTCGCCACGATGGAGGCGCACCACCACGCCAAGGAGCGGGGCGGGGAGCCGCCGAACATGACCGGCACGCCGTTCCCGGTGATGGTCGGCAAGGGCGCGCTCCACTGCGGCAGCGGCTGCATGCTGGGCGACGTCGCCGCCGAGTGGCTCGCCTTCCTGGTGCCGGCGGTGGCGGTCTGGTTCGGCTGGCACTCCCTGTTCGAGGAGAAGATGTACGCGGTCTGGGTGCTGGACTTCGTCTTCGCCTACGCGCTCGGGATCGTGTTCCAGTATTATGCCATCGTGCCGATGCGGGGGCTCTCCCCCGGCGAGGGCCTCGTGGCGGCCGTGAAGGCGGATACCGCCTCGCTGATCGCCTGGCAGGTCGGCATATACAGTTTCATGGCCTTCGCGCAGTTCTACCTGTTCCCGCACCTCCGGGGCAGCGGGCCCCGGTGAACTCGGTAGAGCTCTGGGCTGCCATGCAGCTCGCCATGGTCGCGGGATTCCTGACCAGCTACCCCATCAACTGGTGGCTCGTCGGTTCCGGCATCAAGAAACGCATGTAGGCCGGTACGCCCTCCCATCCGGCACGGTCCCAGGGCGGGACCCCGCCCCGCCTGCATCCACCCTCTCGTCGCGGTGCCACCCTTGTTCACGCCCGTCGTCATCCACGACCTGATCCACCGTGTCGCCGGCCTGGACGGTCCCCACGGCCATTGGTGGATGGAGCTCGTCTCGGTCCTCGTCCTCGTCGTGGCGCCGGCCTGGACGGGAGGGCTGGCACTCCGCCTCGGTTGGCGACGGCTGCGCGGACGGCACCGGCGTCCCGGCGCGCGAAGCCACGAGGGCTGGCCCCTTGAGCGCTACGTCCTGAAGGCGACGCTCCGACCGCAGCTGAGGCTGCTGCTGCTTTCCCTTCTGACGCTCCCGGCGGCTTGGCTCGTGCTGGAGATTCCCAAGCACATCATCAACCACGCCCTGGCGGACGCGGAGGGCGACGGCCATCCCGGCATGGCCTTTCTCGGCCTCGAACTGGGCCGCGTCGGCCTGCTGTTCGCGCTATGCGCGAGCTACCTCGCCGTGCTGACGCTGGGCGGCCTCGCCAAGTACGCGGTCAACCGGGCCCGCGGGGGCCTGAATGAGCGCCTCGTGCGCCGGCTGCGGCTCGCCGTCTTCCGGCGGGCCCGCGGGGAGCTGTCCCCCGAGCGCCGCGCCGCGCTGGCCGCCGTCGCCGTGCAGGAGGTCGAGCCCATCGGCTACGCCGGCGCGGGCCTGGTGGCTGTGCCCTTCGTCCAGGGCGGCACCCTCCTGACCAGCCTCGCCTTCCTGCTCCTCCAGGATGCCGCCCTGGCGCTGGCCGCGATGGTGATGCTGCCGGTGCAGCTCTCGCTCCTGCCGCGGCTGCAGCGGCGCCTGAACGCGAAGGTGCGGGAGCGGGTGCACGCGACCCGGGCGCTCGGCGGCCTCCTGACCGGGCCTGAGAACCGGCCGGCCGGACATCCTTCGACCCTGCTACGGCAGATGCGCCAGGCCGAGGCGCTGGAGCGGGTGCGCGTCGAGATCGCCGACCTCAAGGGCCGGCTCAAGGGCCTTTACAACTACACGGCCAACCTGACGCCGTTCTTCTTCTTCTCGGTCGGCGGCTACCTGGTCATCCAAGACCGTCTCTCGCTCGGAGCCCTCGTCGCCGCGCTCGCGGCCTACAAGGAGATCTCGCCGGCCCTGCGCGAGCTGTTCGACTTCGTGCAGGGATGGTCGGACGCGAGGGCCCGGTTCGACGAGGTCTCGCGGGCCGTCGTGCGGCCACAGCCCGCGGACGCCCGCGCCGCCGGGACGGCCGCCCGCCATCCCGGCACCGGTCGCAAAGCACTGACGGCGGCTTGAGCTGGCGACCCGAGGCCTGCCCGGCCGCGGGCGAAGCCAAGATCCGGCTTGGGCCGCTGAAAACCCCGACCGCGTCCGTCATCGGCTCGAAGCGAGAGCGTGACCGACATGCGCCACCCCGGGGTTGCGAGGATGCCGCCTGTCGCGGACTTCCGCCGTGAGCCGGACCGCGCCTACCGCAGGGGATTCCACCCCGCGCAGGTCTCAAGCAGGCGGGTCGGGTGCCTCGCGTAGTCGATGCATTCCCTGCTCGTCCTCCGCGGCAGCGAAGGCGGCGTATTGCGGCTGCTACGGCTGCGGGTTTGAACCGGACCGGGTCCGTCCACGCGGCCGGTCACATGCGGGGGCCCGACGCCGCTTCGCTCTCCTCGGATGGCCGGCTCGACGCCTCGACCCGTCGAGGAACGGCGGCAGGCTCTCGTCAGCGAGGCAGGGGACGGCCAGCCGCCAACAAGGAAGCGCCTGATCTCGGCGGGACGTACTTCGACCCCGGCGCGCTCCTCCAGGATGCCAACCTCAGCGGGTTCGACATCTCCCTGCCGTACCAGGTGACCTGAAGAGCAAGGGGCACGTGCGCCCCCCTTCTATGGCGAGTGGAAAATGGGTCGAAGGGTTGTCCTGGCGTTACTCCATTAAACAGAATCGAGGATACAAGGAAAATCCAGGGGGAGCACCTGCACCCAATACTGCGCACGTGCTCCCCATATCGGGCGGGCCTTCTATCCACAGGATGATGGGGCGGCTCCGGGGTCCCTTGGGAGGGGGTACGGGAACGCCCCAAAAACGGGTGAAACGATTTTACGAAGTTTTCCCGGCCCCCGAAAATCAGCGTTTTATTGAGTCCCGAGAGTCTCTTAAGCGTTCTTAGAATTCTCTTATGTTGGAAGGCGCACAAGGTCCGACGTCGGGCCGACGTCAGGCTGACGTGCGCCCACGGGGGCCAGGGAAGCCTTTACCTTCCCGAACGGCAGGCCGTTGACGGCGGACTCCCCGTGGATTCTCCTGGGCTTACACCAGCCGCAGGACACACCCCGATGGGCATCGCCACCGACCTCTCGCTCGACAGCGCTTCCCGCCTCGGCATGGTCGGTGCAGGCCTGCATGTCGGGATCCAGCGAGCCATGTCGGACATCCGCCGCGAGCAGCGCCGCCAGGTCAGCGCGGTCGAGGATGTCGCCCTCCGGCTGCGGGAGGCCCGCCTCGGCCAGGTCGCCGCCCTGCGCCGCGCGGCCGCCGCCGAGGCCCGGGCCGCTCAGGCCGAGCAAGAGGCGGCCGGGGCGCAGCGCGAGATCCGGCTCCTGCGCGAGGCCCTGCGCGCCGAGAAGTCTCTGACCGCCGGCCTGAAGGAGATCTGCGGCGTCGCCTGACCGGGGTGCCGCGCAAAGGAAAGGGCCCGCCGGGAGACCGGCGGGCCCTTCTCGTTTCAGGAATCCCTAGGTTGGGTCAGTAGGCGCCCCGCGGGCGGTAGCCGCGGCGGTAGACGGGCGCCTCATCGGGTGTGGCGTCGAAGCGCGGCTCCGGGCGCGTCGGAGCGGCCGGGCCCCGCTTCATCATCTCCGCGATGCCCTCGCGCTCGCCGCGCATGCTCCGACGCGCCCGCGCGATGATGTCCGCCTTCATCTCTTCGGTAACCAAGGTCGGATCGACCTTTGGCGCCGGTCCGACCGGCAGGAGCTCCGGCAGGAGGGGAGACACGTCCGACGCTTTCTCGGGCATCGTGTGGCGCTTCAGGGCCTCCGGCGCCATCGCGAGCGCGGCCTCGATCTGGGAGTGCGACAGGGCTCGGATCCACTCGGCCGCGGGCTCGGAGATCCAGCGGATGTGCGGCGCGAGGGCCCTCTCGCCGCCATCGCGGTACGCCTCGACGGCGTGCTGCAAGAAGTGTCCGGCGCCGACGTGCGGGCAGTGCGGGATGACCTCGCCGACGCCGGCCTGGTCCATCATCTTCTGGATCTCGTCGTCGGAGATCGCCGCGCCCTCCGCGAGGGCTCGGCCGGTGATCTGCGGCGCCGGGAGCATGCTCCCGACCACGCTGCCCAGCTCGCGGGCGACGGCGCCCGGGGCCTTCAGCGCGACCTCCGCCGTGGCGGCGACCACGTCGGCGGTGGTGGAGACGCCTCGGTCGAGGGCGTCGCCGGCGGCGCGGGCGCGGTCCCGGAGCCACGGGATCCGCTTGGTGACGGGGGAGACCGCCTCGTCGACGGCGTCCCAGATGAAGGTGAAGGCGCCCCGGATGGCACGGGCGATCGAGGCGAGGACTCGGGCGAGCGACATAGCGACTGGTTTCCTGGCGGGGGGCTCGGCACCACGCCGGCCCCCTCTGCCGAGAAGCGTGCTCGCGTCACATGCAAGTATCCACCTGCGCACGTGCGCCCCGCTCGCCCAGGGCCTCCACCTCGGCCCTGGTGGCCCTGCGCCAGTAGGCCTGCCGGGCCGTGCAACGCTCTGCGTAATAATGGGAAATCGCCACGGGATGGACCCCGTCCTTCAACCCGTGAACGCCGACGAATCGGGTCAGCTCACGGGGCAGATGGGACGCGTCGGCCCGGGCGGCGTGCTCGCGGTCGAGGGCGCGCTCGGCGGCCCCGGCCGGGTCCACGCGGTCCCATGCGTCGGCGTAGCTGAGCGGCTCCAGGCCGCCCTCGCGCACGAGGAAGAGCTGCCCTTCGCCCGGGTCCCGGACGCGGCAAGTCGTGACGACCTCGCCGATCGGGAGGTCGAAGGCGGGCTGCCACTTGGTGCGGGCCTCGTCGAGGAAGTGCGGCCCCGCTGAATAGTACGGCCACCCGGTCACGAGCCGCGCTCGGGTCTGCGTCCTCGTCCCGGCCCAGACGCCGACGCGGCTGACCTTCGTTCCCGCCCGCAGGACCACCCGCACCGTAGGCCGGCAGTCCCGATCGGGACTCCATTCGCTAACCCTGTCGCTCATTTCCGCCACAACTCATCTCCCCCTTTGAACCGAATCGTTGTACCGATAGGGACAACGATGGACTGCATGACGCTACATCGTAGATGCTTAGCGTGGAAGGGTGGAGGTGTAGATGACTGTGCGCAGAGAGGAGTTCCGAGTGGCGCCGGCAGTGCTCAGGGAGCACCTCGCTGCGGGCGAGGGCTACGCTGACATCGCCCGCAGGTACGCCGTCGGCGAGAACGCTGTGCGGTACCGTTGCCGCAAGCTGCAGCTGCGCGAGCTCGTCAACGGGAGAGCGCCGAACGAAGCGGCGCTGCAGATGGCCCTGGCGATGAGTGATGTTCCGCTTAAGCGGATCGCTCGAATCTTCGGGGTCGAGGTCAGGACGATCAACCGGGCTGCGCGGCTCTATGGCCTCCCGACGGACGAGCGGGGCCGCGAGCGCCTGCGGGACGCCCGGTGATGGCTAAGCGCGCCCCTCTCCATGACGAGGACGTCCTCCGCTGCCTCAAGGCGGCCGTCGACGTCGCCGGCGGTCAGGCCGCTTGGGGAGCCCGCCACGGGCTCTCGCAGAGCTACGTGGCGAAGTTGCTCCTGGGTCGCCGCGAGATCTCCCCGCGCGTCCTGAGCGCTCTCGGACTGCGGGAGCTCCCCCGGGCCTACGAGTCGGCGGAGACCCGCCCGTGAGCGACATCGACCGCTCCATCCACGCCTTCCCGACCCCCCAGGCCATCGCCCGGCTCATGGCCTCGCACGGCCCGGATGCCGTCGCGAGCAGGTATTGGTTCATGCACGACCGCGAGCGATCGGATCGCATCCGCGTCGGCCGGATCCTCCTCGGCTGGGACGCGCCGGCCACGCCCCGCGTGCGCGCCTCGACACCCGCCCAGGAGGCGGCCGCGATCGAGACTGCTTACGCGATCGGCGAGATGCGGGCAGCGGAGGTCGCGGCCGGGATGGGGCCCAACGGGATCCGTGCTGCATTCGTCGCGCGCGGGCTCCTCGACATGCCCCGCATCTCGGGCGAGCTGCGCGGCCGGGCCACGCAGGATTCCAAGGACGCCGCCCGCGGCGACGCGACCGCGGCGGCTCGCATCGAATCCCGACGTGCCCATGCCGAGGCGGTCTACGCCGTCTGCGTGGCAGCGCTCGCGCTCGTGCCGGAGCAGCCCGCCGCAGGCCGGCCTCGGCTTCCCGAGCCGACACCCGCGCTCGCGGCCGCGCTCGCGGGATTCGAGCGCACTGCCGTGCTCGCCGTTTTCCCGACCCTCCCCAATCCCCCAGCCCCCGAACCCGCCCCAGAGGAGCCCTCCATGCCTGTTCCAGCGCAGCCAAGCCCGAAGCGGGTCGTCCCGCCCGACGACGTGATCCGCGTCCAGCACGCCGAAACGCCGAGCCCGAAGATCCTCGCCGCAATGTGGGGGACGAGCCAGTCGGCCGTCTTCACGCACCTGCGCCGCCTCGGCCTGACGCGCCCCCGCGGCGGTGTCAGGCTCCCCGTGCCCGTGGCGCCCCGGTCCCCGGACGAGGACCCGTCGATCGGCGTCCACCCGCTCCCGGGCGAGCCCCGGTTCCTCGGGCGCCTCGGTGTCGAGGACCTGGCCCTCGCGATCGAGCTCGCCCGCCGGGCCGAGATCTCCCCCATGGACGCTCTCACCTGGGTCCGCGCCGACGCGGGCCTCGCCGCCGCTGACGCCGAAAGGACCGCATGATGATCCGCCGCCTCCTTGCCACCGCCGCCGCCAACCTCCGGGCCGACCCCTCGTGGCGCGAGTGCATCCGCATGACGTGCGGGCTCGTCTTCCTGCGCGCCAACAGCGCCCTCTTCATCGCGGCGTTCGTCCTCTGGGCCGTCGGCGCTCCGCAGGCCTGGCCGAACGAGGCCCCCCTGATGTGGGCCGCCGTCTGGGCTCCTGCCTTCGTCGGCCTGTCGCTACTGGCGGACTGGGCCGGCGTCGACGGCATGCGCGATCCCGACACCTTCTGATTTCCACCCCCACCCAAAGGAGACCTGACATGAGCCAGCTCTACCCCAGCAACCCGGTCCGCCGCCTCGTCGTGAAGGAATGGGAGCGCGCCGCGGCACGCGGCGAGGACTACGAGCCCGGCGTCGACGAGCTGCGCGCCATCCTGCGCAAGGCCTTGCGGAGCCAGGTCGCTCGCGTCCGGTGGATGCATCAGGCGGGCTGCACGTCGACGCACCTGGAAGCCGTCCTCGACGGCCGCGAGGACCCCGACGACCGAATCCAGGACTGCATGGGCGTCATCTGGGTGCCCGGCCGCGGCGTCTACGCCGACCCGCTATTCGACCGCGACGCCCGCGTGATCCAGCAGGAGCGATGGGCGGAGGAGATCCGAGCGAAGCTGTCCGGGCCGCTCCAGCCGTGCCCCCGCATTGAGCGATACACGGACGCGCCGCTGCCGGACATGTTCGCGATCGGCGCCGGGTCGCCGGGCCCCCGGAAGAAGGGCTGAACCGATCCCCTGTGGCAGCGCGCCACAGGGTTACTTTTTAGTGCCGATCAGGCTTGCGTCATCCCGTTAACGGCACTAAATAGTAACCCATGCGAGCAACCTGCTCGCGGGGAGACCCCGATGCCCCAGCCCCTCGACCTCACCTTCGACATGGACCTCCACTTCGACGACCTCGCCGCCGAGCCGGCCGCGGCGGACGAGCCCTGCCCCCACGCCCTGGACGCACTGCTCTCCGAGATCGCCGACGCCGAGTTCCGCGACCTCCCGCTCCCGGAGACCTTGCTCCCCTCCTGAGCCGACCGCCGGGGCGCAAGCCCCGGCCCTTCCTCCAGCTGCCCGCTCCGGGCCAGCCAGTCACAGGGACATCGACATGAGCACGATCATCACGCCGAAAGCCCGCGTCGCCGCCTTCGCCTGCGCCCGCGGCGGCTACCAGGTCGGGCTGCTCAACGACTGCGGGACTTGGTCCGGGTCGGAGCTGACCGGTCGGGCTGCGAGCTACGGCACGAAGTACCGGGACAGCCGAAACGCCCTGCTGAACCGCCTGGGCGCGGAGCCCTCGCTCTCCGTCACGCGGGCGACCGGCGAGCGCGGCCGCATCATCGTCGTCGTGATGACGAAGGCGGAGCGCAAGCGCGCCGGCGAACGCCCCATCATCCCGTTCGCCGAGGGTATCGTCGAGCGCGCCGCAAAGGCGAGGGCCGTCGCTGAGCGCAGGGCCGCCCGCGAGAAGGCTCGCGCCGAACGCAACCTCGCCGCTGACCTGCCCGCCCTGGAGGTCATCGCTTTCGCTCGCTGACGAGCCGGGGCCCCCGCGCCCCGGCCCTTCTCCGGATTGCCCCGGCCGGGGCGGTCCCGACGAGGGCCGACAGGCACTCACGCTCCCCCTGAGGGATGCCCGTCCCAACCGCCGGCCCCGGGCACCGGCCTTCCTTCAGGTGACCATCATGGCCAACTTCTACATCTGCGACAGCTCCGGCTACGGCCGCTTCCCCCTCAGGGTGCTGGAGGCCTTCGAGAGCCGCGAGGCGCTCATGAGCCGGCTCGTCGAGCTCGCCGCGGAGCCGGACGACTACGACTACGAGCTCAACTACGTCAGCAGCGCCACGCACATCGCGACCTCCGAGCTGAAGATCGTGGTCGAGAAGTGCCTGCCGATCGACCGGATGAAGGCCTCCGACATCCGCACTGGGCCCGCCTCGGCGGAGTCCCTGCCGATCGTCCGAGCCTTCGCGGCGCGGCTCGATCGCCTGCGGGACTAACGGGCCGGGGCTTCACGCCCCGGCACCCTTCAAGGGCTCGGTCCACGGTTGCAGATTCGAGCCCTTACGGCGCGCCCTCTTAGGGGCTACTATTCGTACCCTTGAGGAGTGCCCCCATGTCAGAGACCCGCGAGCGCCTGACCCCCGAAGAGCGCGCCCGGCGCCAGCGCCTGCTCATGACCGTGGGTGCCCATCTGCACGGGCCGTCATGGCAGCAGGCCCTCTCCGACAGGCTGGAAAAGGTCGTCGACGGCGGGGTGCCACGCGTGCGGATCAACCAGTGGGCCAACGGCGCGAAGCCCGTCCCGGGGTGGATGCTCCCCGTCCTGGCCGACGTCGCGCGCGACGGGGCCGCCGAGCTGCGCCGGCGCGCCGAGGACCTGGACCGGATCGCGGCCGGCGAGGACGTCCCGCCGTCGGATGAGGGCGCCCCTCCGGCGCAGGGCGAGCCCGACGCGCCCGGGGAAGCCCCGCTCGAATCCGGGCCGGCCGCCGCGGCCGAGGCCGCCCCCTTCGACGACGGGACGGCCTTCGACATCGACGCCCTCGTCGAGCAGTTCGCCGACAAGAGGCTGCCCCGCCCGGCGCCGGAGCCTGCCCCCGAACCGACCGCGCCGACCGGCTGGCGCTCGGCGTTCGCGGAGGAGCACGCGGCCCGGTGGGCACCCAGGAACGCCTAGCCGTCGTCGACCGGGCCACCTCCGCCCTTCTTCAGGCGGGCGAGCCGGATCTCCTCCGGCTCCTCTCGGACTCCTGCGAGCCGGGACTTGATCTCGGCGAGGGACACCGGCGCGTAAGCCCAGCTGTCCACGCCGACGTCGCAGCTCTGCGTCGATGGAGGCAGGAGATCGTGCGTGTGCCCGTGCAGCTGCAGGGCGCCCCCGAACGCGCCCTTCCAGGCGCGCATCCCGTAATGGCACAGAACGAGGCGGGTCCCTTCCACCGAAACCTCGGCCAGGTCCCGGGGAGGCTCGGTCCACGGCAGCGCCAGGACGTGCGGCTTGTCGTGGTTGCCCCGGATCAGGATCTTGGCGCGACCGTTGAGCGCCGCGAAGATCGCCGCGTCCCGCGTCGGGTCGCCCTTGAACGAGAAGTCGCCAAGGTGCCAAACGGTATCGCGCGGCCCGACCCGAGCATTCCAGAGCTCGACGAGCGTCCTGTCCATGTCGCCGACCGAGTTGAACGGTCGGCTGCACATGCGGATACAGCTCTCATGCTGGAAATGGGTGTCTGCTGTGAACCAGTGGGCCATGTCGGAGGTCCTCGCCCCCGGCGCGGCCGCAGGGCTCTAGGGTTTGGCGGAGAGGTTGGGATTCGAACCGGCTATCGGGGATTTCATGACCGCCTCCGTGGCATCAGGGACCGCTCCTCCACGATGGGCGAGCCGTCGAGCGGGGGGAGCTTCACGAGGGCGATCGCCTCCTGTGCCTCCATGAACTCGGGCCCCCCGCTGTAGAGCCCGAGGGTCATGCCGGGGCGCTTGTGGCCGACGATGGCGGCGATCAGGGGCTCCCGGACCCGGGCGCGTTCGAGCTTCGTGATGAACCAGCGCCTCCAGCTGTGGAAGTTAATCTTGCTTCGCCTGCGGCCGGGCTCTTCGTCTCGGACCCCTAAATCTGACGTGTACTTGGTGTACCGCTTCGAGAAGTAAGATGAACGGGGCTTAACCGAAGTAGAGGGTGGGGGACCCCACTCAGGGAATAGGTCGTCCTCCGGCGCCTTGCCCGCGATCCGGCGCGCGACGATCTCGTCGAGGTCCGGGTGGACCGGGACGTCGCGGCTGCCCCTCTCCTTCTTCTGCGCCTTGAACGTGAAATACCCGTTGCGCAGGCCGCCGACCTTCAGGTCGATCACCGCGTCGAGGCGCGCCCCGGTCAGGGCCGCGATCATCATGACGTCGAGCATCCGGCGCCCTTCCATGGGGCTGCCCATGAGGAGCTTCTGAACTTCCGCGTCGGTGTAGGGCCGCTCGTCGTCGGCGCGCTCGGTCTCGGGCTTGTCCAGGTTCAGGTCCTTGAAGGGGTTCTCCTTCGCGTATTCGCGCCGGGTGAGCCACGCCCAGTAGAACTTGATCCGGCCGAAATACTTGGCCTTGCTCGCCCACGACAGGTTGGTGTCGGCGTCGAGCCAGTCGAGGAAGCGGATCGCGTTGCGCTTGTTGATGTTCTCGATGAACGGTTCGATGTCTTGCGACTCCATCCAGTCGAGCAGGATCGAGAGGGCGCGAGGCTCGTCCAGCTTCGAGCGCGCCTTGATCTTGAGCGAGTCGACGAAGCCCTGGTGGTAGTAGATGATCGGCGTGTCTCCGGCAGCAACCCGCCGGATCTCGGACACCATCTTGACCGCCTCCGGCTTGGGGACGCGCCGCTGGATGATCCCGTCAGGCGTGTGCTCGTCCACCCAGGTCGCTCCCTCGTTCAGGATTTCCTCGTACCGCTCCTGGGCGCCCTGGATCATGAAGTCCGCCAGGTTGTCGTCTGCGGTCTCCAGCAGCCTGCGGGTCTCCAGGGTGAGGGCGAGGAGCGAGTTTCGCTTGCCCCCCCGGGCGGTCCAGGCATCCTCGATCTTCTTCTTGAACTGGGGGACGATGAGGTCCCGGGCGAGCTTGGCCTCGCCCAGGGACTTCGTGCCGGTGGACCGGACGAGGCGGCTGCCGAGCTGGTCGCGAAGCTCCCGGGGCACGCCCATGGAGACGCGCCAGACGCCGTCGTGTACTGTGAGGTAGGCCTTGTCCTTGTCAGGCTTGCGGGGCACCGGCAGACCCCCTCCCAGGGGTGATATGAACCGGTTTGATCCGTAATACGACCCGGAAACGGCTGCAATCGCCTGGACTTGCTGTCGCTAGAATGGGTTAACGGATCCTAGTCGTCTAATCCCTCCGTCTCCGCCATCAGCACCAGCAGAGCATCGAGCGACCTCGCAGAGCGCCACCGGCTTCCGTCCCGTCTCTCAGTGCGTGACGCGCTCGCCCGGCTGCGGGGATCTCATCCTGCGCGATGGCTGATGGCCGGCACCGGGTCGCCTCGCATCCTTTGGCACTTCGAAGTCGGCCGGCGTGACGGCTCGCTCCGGCCGCTCGCGCATCGGCGCCCTTGGCCCGTTCCCGCGGGCCTTGCCGCCGGCGCCCGCGGGTGAGGCGGGCGACGGGGCCGGCCGTGTGCCATCCCCCGGAGCCGTTCGCATGCCGGTGTTGCCGAGACGTGCCGACATCTCGCCGATCTTCGGCGAATTCTTCATTCTCATCTTAACTATGGCGAGCTCCCGATGAGCGCCAACTTGCGATGTTTGGAAGTTTTTAAATGCTCAGCGCACTACATGCCGTAATATAAATCCCGATAAAATCTGTAAGGCATCGGAGCGTCATCGACGATCTGTTTATCACTCGGCGTGATGGGTCAGCAAAAGGACTGGAATGGGCCGGAGCCGCGCGTGCCGGCAGCGGAGCGATCAAGGTCGCTTCGCATATGGCTGCTGTCATGCCCCTGAGTTCATCGATCTGCGGGGCTTCGGGCGAGGTCTCGGCGGTCCCCCTGATGTTTGCCGATTCCCTGCATTGCTGGGGCTGCCCGGCGGCGTTCCTGGGCGATGTCCTGTTGCTGGACTCTGGCGCGGTGGCGCTCAGCCGGCCCGAGGGGCCGGGGCATGTTGCCTATCGTGACGCTCTGACGGGCGGCGGGGCTTGCTGAGCCTGGGCGCCCGCCCTGGCGCAGGGAGCGTCCTGCCATTCGCGAGCCTTCGGCAAGAGCGGCTGCCTCGGAGCCGCCCATCAGCCGATGCGCAGCGCTCGGTCGTCTTCTGGGATCCCGAGACCGGCAAGACCACGGATTCGGAGCAGCAGGATCGCACGGATGTATCATTCGACCGCGCTGCTGCTGCCGGACGGCACGATCCACGCGGGTGTCAGCGGCTCGCCCGGGCCGCAGGAGAACGCCAACGCGCAGATCCTGACGCCTGCCCATCTCCACGACAAGGACGGCAACATCAACACCGATCGCCCCGAGATCGCGGCGGCGCCGAAGAACATCGAGGCCGGCGCGACGTTCCGCATCACCGTGGACGGTGCGTCGGATATCGACAAGATCACCTTCATCAAGTCCGGCGCCACGACGCATGCGGGCAACGCCGACGTCCGCTTCATCGAACTCGATCACAAGATCATCGACGGCAATACGATCGAAGCCACCATTCCTAAGGCCAATGTCGCGATTCCCGGCTTGTGGATGCTGTTCGCGGTCGACACGGGCGGCGTTCCGTCGGTCGCCCGGCTCATGGGCGTCGACATGGTGGCGCTCCAGGAGGCCGGTAGCCTGAATGCCGGCCCCACCACCGTCTACAACATCGACCACGAGCAGATCGACGGCGCCTTCGCGCTCGCGGTGACCGCCCGGTTCGACGATCTCAACGGCGGCAAGAACCAGAAGATCTTCGATCTCGGGAACGGCAAGGCCGACACGATCTGGCTCGGCCAGGTCGGCGAGAGCCACGACATCGAGTTCATGATCCACCAGGGCGGCCAAGCCTACGGCATCGTCGCCAAGGACGCGATCGTGGAGGGCGAGACGGCGACCTGGCGCGTCGGTGTCGATCCCGACGGGGTGATGCGCATCGCCAAGAACGGGAGGGCAGCATCACGGAACTCTCCGATGGCGCGCCCGGCGAATGCCGTCGCGCTGACGACCTCCGGCACGATCGGCTTCACGGGTGCCGACGTCACGGACCGGCACACGGCGAGCTACGTCGCGGGCGGGCCGGGCTATCTCGGCGCCTTCACCCTCGGCACCGCGGCGGACGGCCAATTGAGCTGGAGCTTCCAGATCAAGGATGCCGATCTCGACGGCCTCGCCGCCGGTGAGGTCCGGGCCCCGTCCTCCGCCGTGACGGTCGATAACGGGCATGGCGACCCGCCCGGTCGTCGTCGCGATCAACGGCGCCCGCGACGATCCGAGCCTGAACCAAGCCCCGGTCATCGACGTGACCGGCTCGACCCTCGCGGCCCATGTCACGGAGCGGGCCGAGGGTGCGCCTCCGGCCGAGCGGTCTCGGACGGCAAAGGCGGTCGCGCCACCCAGACCGTCGTCGTGACGATCACGGGGGGCGGAGGACGACGACGCGTCGAGCAACGTCACGGTCGCGGCGCTCAAGGTCGGTGCCGGCGACGACGCCATCGTCCTGGGCCAGAACGTGACCCCGGCGCAGCGGGCGACCTTCGGGGCGGGAGCGAACAGCCTGATCGCCGGCGACCACTTCACCTTGCGGACGGGAGCCCTCAACTTCGACGCCAGCACCGGCCCGGCCAGCCTCAGCCTCGGCAAGGGCGCCAATCTCAACGGCGGCGACATCCTGATGAGCGCCGGCGGCATCGCCAATACGCTCACGATCGGCGACGAGAGCCGGATCGCCACCATCCTGATGAACGGGGGCGGCGCCAAGGCCGCCCAGACCCTCACTCTCGGCGACAAGGTCGTCTCCGATGCGGGGATCAGCATCGCGGGCAGCGGCACCGCCGCCGACCGGACGGAGGTGCCGGTCACGATCGGCGACGGCGTCACGGTGAACGGCGCGATCAGGTTGCTGGGCATCAACACCACCACGCTGGTGAAGATCGGCGACGGGCTGACGCTGAAGGGCGCCTTCGTGGGGGCGTGGTCGGGGGCCGAGATGGTGGAGATCGGCCGGGACTGGCAGATCGACGGGACGCTCAACCTGGGGGCGGGGAACGACACGCTGCGGATCGGCACAACGAGCCGCGACGGCGCCGGCCTCATCACCGGTGGAGCGGGCACCGATACCCTCGAGATCGCCCTCGACCCCCAGCAGCCCGCGGCCTTCGCGGCGGCCGCCAAGGCCACGGGCTAGACCTCGCTCGCCGATGGCAGCTGGGACATCCATGGCCGGGCGCTCACCTGGCAGGGCGTCAGCTACACCTCCTTCGAGAAGGCGAGCGCGCTCACGGCCAGCGACGGCGACCAGCACATCGCCGCCGATCATCCCGCCGTCGCCACCTCCGCCCTCGCCGCCAAGCCGAGCCTGCCGACCCTCGGGACGGAGGGCGACGACTTCATCCTCGGCACCGGCGGCGATGACATCCTGCGGGGAGGCGGCGGCAACGACGTCTTCGTCGGCGGCACGGGGAACGACACCATCGACGGCGGCGGCGTCAACCACGTCGAGCTGCCCGGAAAGCCCTCGGATTGCAGCGCCCACAAGAAGCCCGATGGCAGCTATCAGGTCTCGAGCGCGAGCGAGGGACGGGACGTCCTCCACCACGTCGACGCCATCCACTTCCAGGGTTCCGCCGAGTGGTTGCCGATCGACCCTCTCCCGACCTGACCGGCACGCGGCGGGATCGTCCCCGGTCCGATCCGGATCGTCGATCCGGCATCGCGCCGAGCCGGTCACCGGTTCGGCGCATGATGCTCGGGAGGACCTCGCGGCCATCGCGGGTCCGGGCCGCTCGCGCTCCTAATGCCCCGGCATGGTGAGGATCAGCGGTCCGTTGCGTGTGGCAACGACGGTGTGCTCGTACTGGACCGTGAGGGCTCTCGGCTGGCTGTAGAGGGTCCAGGGGTCGTCGCCATCCTCCGCGAATTCGGCGCCGAGGGACAGGAAGGGCTCGACGGTGAACACCAGCCCGTCGCCCATGATCCGGCGCTCGGAGGCATCGGGCCAGGTCGCGATCTCGGTCGGTTCCTCATGCAGCGACAAGCCCACGCCGTGGCTGGCGAGATTGCGCACCAGCGTGTAGCCGTTCTTTCGCGCGAAGGCGCCCACGGCCCGGCCGATGCCGGCCAGCGGCTTGCCGGCCCCGACCTCACGCAAGCCCGTCCACATCGCCCGGCGCCCGTCCTTGCACAGCCGCTCGACCGCGCGGGTCACGGGCGGCACGGCGTACGACGCCCCGGTATCCGCGAAATAGCCGTCCTTCTCCGCGGAGACGTCGATGTTGACCAAGTCGCCCGGCTTGATCCTGCGGGCGGCCGGGATGCCGTGCGCGATCTCCTCGTTGACGCTGATGCAGGTCGCCCCGGGAAAGGCGTAGACCGTCTCCGGAGCCGAACGGGCCCCGGCAGCTTCCATGAACGCCCGCCCGATCTGATCGAGTTCGAGCGTGGTCATGCCGGGCTCGATGGCCCTGCCCATCGCCGCCAGCGTGTCGGCAACGATGCGTCCGATCCGCTGCAGCCCCGCCAAGTCGTCGTCGCTCGACACCGTCATGCCGTTTCCTTTCGCAAAGCCGCCGGCGCGGCCTGGGCCGCCGCCTGAACGAGAGCGGGCGATCCGCCTGGCATGGTTCGGGTATACTGAAGCTGTCCCGATCGGGCGAACCTGAAACGCCCGCTCCCCTCGATCAAGATGATGGGCGTCGTCCACCCAGACGGCTCTCCCGCCCCGGTGCCGGCCGGATTCCGGGGGCGAGACCCGGTGCCGCTCCCCGACCGTGGGGAGGATCCCCGCGGGAGAGGGCTGCAAGGCCGCGAGCGCGCCGCGGCTGCCGACGATCTCGGGCAGGAGGCCCGAGGTCGCCGCGAGGCGCACGATCGCGGCGGAGCGCGCATTGATCGCCTCGATCTCCTCCGTCGTCGCGAGCGCGAGGCGGCGGCGCGCGAGCAGGACGTCGTCGATGGGCAGCAGGCCGATCCCGTACTGGTCGACCTTGGGGGCGTAGGCCGTTCTCAGGGCCGTGATCTTGCTGCGCGCGAGCCGGCCCCGTTCACCCGCCGACCGGAGTTCGACCCGGTCGACCTTCAGCTGCGTCACCGCCCGGCGATCCTCCTCGATCGCCCGGTACATGGCCGCGTCGGTGAGGTCGCCCGCCCCCCTGATGTCTGCCAGGGTGCTCAGCTCCACCAGCGGGACGTTGAGGCCCAGGGTCCAGCCGTCGGGCGCGCCGTAGCTGCGGTAGTTCTCCGCTGCCCTGCAATCGGCCTTGAGGTCGAGGCGCGGCCGATACCGGCCGATCGCGGCCTTGCGGGCATCGGCGGCGTTGTAGCGGTGCCAGCTCGCCGGCAGCCCGGCTTTGCGCGACCGGATCAGCGCGGGCAGTGCGGCGAGGCCCTGGCGCGGGACGGCTTCGCAGTTGGGGAGCACGAAGCGGCCCGGCGCGCCCTGCCGCATCTGGGCGGCGATCACGGTCTGGGACTTCTCGGCCACGGCCTGCGCCGTGACGAGGGTGCGCGCGACGTCGTTCAGCTCGGCCTCCAGGCCGGCGACGTCGCCCTGGCGCGCATGGCCCGCCGCGACGCGGTCGCGCACGGCCTTCTGAAGGCGGATCAGATCGCGGAAATTGTCCTCCAGCACCTTCGACTGGCGCACTGCGACATCGAGGTCGAGCGCGGCGGTGATGGTCTCCAGCGCGACGGTTTCGGTGGCGCGCGGAGATCGGCGGCGAGCGCCGCGTTCTCCGCGCTGCTCCGGTTGAACAGGCGCGGCCCGCCATCGAGCAGGGGCAGGCCGAAGGACAGGCCGGCGGTCTTGCCGGGCCTGGCGAAGGAGGGCGCGGAGATCGGGTCGCGCCCGATCCAGGCCGTGCCCGCGATGACCGGCGCGAAGGCGGCTCAGGCGCGGATGAGGGGACTCTCGCCGACGGCGATCGAGACCGCATCCATCAGATGGGCGCTGCCCCGCAGGGAGAGGCGCGGCAGCGCGGGCGGCGGCACCGACCGGATCGCCCGCGCCTGCTCCGGCACCGAAGCCGAGAGCTCCGGGGCGGGCCGGGTCCCTTCGACGATCGATGCACGCAGCCCACTGGCGGGGGGTTCGCCGGCGGTCGCGGGTCCGGCCACAGGCAGGCGCAGGTCAGCCTCAGGAGCGCGCGCCACGATCAGGGTTCCCGGAAGCGACCGAGGCTGTCGATGAGCGGCCTGAGGACGTACGAGGCGAAGGTGCGGCTCTCGCCCTCGATATAGACCTGCCCGACCATGCCGGCGGTGAGCAGGGCGCGCGCGGAGGCCTGCTCGGGCTTCAGCTGGACCTCGACCTCGAAATGGTGCTGCCCGGTTCTCTCACCGGCGGTCGCGTCGGCAGCCACGCGCGAGACGAGGCCGGGCACGTCGTCGAAGAGCCGCGCGTTCAGCGCCGAGATCTTGGCGCGGGCGCGCTGTCCCGCCCGCACATGGGTGATGTCGGAGGGGGCGACGCGCGCCTTGACGGCGAGTTCGGCGCCGAGCGGCACGATCTGCGAGTAGAGCAGGATCCCCAGCATGTGGGGGCCCAGTCCTCGCATCATCGTCCCGAGCAGCGCCACCATATCCAGGAAACTATCAATGCCGAGAGTTATGAGGCGTCGTGGTTAAGTCTACCTGAACCTTCCCTTTGGGGATGAAACGATCTCGACCACCGGGCTGGGCCCGGTTTGGCCCGGCCGCGCGGGCTGACGATCCGGCTGCCGGAAGCGGTCGAACCACCCTCAGAGCGGCGTCGCGACGGCGCTGCCATCCGCCGCGAAGATGCCTTCGATCGCGCGCGCCTCCGTGTACCAGCCGACCAGCGTCACCCAGCTGCTCTCGCCGTGGCCGTTCTTGGCATCGGCCTGCGCGGTCACGCGAAGATCGTCCCCGACCCGTTCCGTCAGGATGGCCGCGCTGGTGCGGGCATTGTCCATGATGACGTAGTCGAGGCCGTCCGTGCCCGTATCGGCGATGCGGCCCCCGACGATGGACCGCACGTGATAGACGTCGCCCCCCGCGCCGCCATCGGCCGTGCCGTCGGAGGCGAGATGAAGCTCGTCGCTCCCGGCATCCCCGTAGAGCTGGTATCCCGTGGAGCGCCCGGTCAGGATGTCGTCCCCCGCGCCGCCGCGCGCGGTGGCCGAGGCGACGGTGATCCTGTCGTTTCCGGCATCGCCGTCGATCAGCGTGCCGGTGTCGTCGCTCGCGCCCTCGATCACGTCGTCGCCGCCGCCGCCGTGGATCACGTCCGCCTGCGGCCCGCCCGGGCCGGGACCCAGGGCGCCGGGATCCGTCGTGGCCGCGATCCCGCCGGAGATCGTGTCGGCGGCGTCGCCGCCGAAGATGGTGTCGTTGCCGCCCCCGCCTTCGAGCCAGCTGCCCGCGACGGATGCGGTCAGCGTGTCGGCGAAGTTCGATCCGATCAGGTGCTCGATGCCGGTGACGGTGTCGCCCGCCGCATCGCCGCCGCTCGCCGCGCCGGTCGCGAGATCGACCGCGACGCCGGCCGCACTGGTGAGATACCACAGGGCGTCCATGCCGCTCCCGCCGTCGAGCCGGTCGGCGCCGCCGCCGCCGATGAAGATGTCGTCACGATCGTCGCCGATGAGGACGTCGTCGAAGCGCGTCCCTTCGATGATCTCGATGTTCGCGAGCCTGTCGCCGCCCGCGTCGCCCGTGGAGAACTTCGCCCGCCGGTCGAGGATGATCGCACCCGCGGAGCCGGCATAGCTGACCATGTCGGTTCCGGCCCCGCCATCGATGCTGTCGGCGCTCGGTCCGGCCATGAACCTGTCGCCGTAGCGCGTCCCGAGGATGGCCTCGATGCTCTCGAAGGTGTCGCCCTCGCCCTGTCCGGCCCCGGCGCTGCCCGCGAGATGGATCGTCATTCCGCCGTCGCGGTCGGCGTAGCTGACCGTGTCGATGCCGTCCCCGCCGAGGAAGCGGTCGGCGCCGGCCCCGCCGGTCAAGGTGTCGTTTCCGGCGCCGCCGACGAGTTCGTCGTCGCCCTCGCCCCCGATCAGGCTGTCGTTCCCCTTGCCCCCGACGAGCCGGTCCGCCCCGCCGCCGCCGCTCAGGGTGTCGTTGCCGTCGTTGCCGGCGATGACATTGTCGCCGGCATTGCCCGTGAGTGTCGCGGCTGCGGTGCCGATGAAGGTGAGGCGTTCCACATGGGCGGCCCCGGCCATGGAATAGGTGCTGAGCCGCGTGCGGATCTCGTCGTCGCCCTGATCCGCCGCCTCGGTGATGGTCACGCCCTGGTGGCCGACCACGTAGATGTCGTTGCCCGCGCCACCCGCCAGGACATGCCCGCCGGTCAGCGCGGTGAGCGTGTCGCCGAACCGTGAGCCGATCACCCGCTCGACGCTGCTCAGGACATCGCCCTCCGCGTCGCCGCCGCTGACCGCAGCGGTCGCGAGGTTGATGGTCACCGCGCCCGCGGAGAGCGAGTAGTCGATGGTGTCGAGGCCCGCGCCGCCGTTGAACAGGTCGATGCCCGCCGTGCCGACGAAGGTGTCGTTGAAGGCCGAGCCGGTGAAGGCCTCGATGCTCTCGAAGCTGTCGCCGGCCGCGTCGCCCGTGTGGATGCCGGTCGTGAGATCGATCCGCACCGCGGCTGCGGCGGTGGCGTAGCTCGCGGTGTCGGTGCCGGCCCCGCCCTCGAGCCGGTCGGCGCCCGCGCCGCCGATCAGCGTGTCGTTGCCCGCCTTGCCGATGAGCCGGTCGGCCCCGGCCCCGCCGTTGAGCTGGTCGTTCCCGGCGCCGCCGGTGATGATGTTGTCGCCGGCATTGCCGGTCAGGATCGCGTCCGCCTTGCCGATCAGCGTGAGCCGCTCGACATGGGCGAAGGGCGCCATCGAGAAATTGGGAGCGAGGGTGCGGATCTCGTCGTCGCCCTCGTCCGCCGCCTCCGCGACGACGAGGCTCGCGGTCTTGGCCAAGTAGACGTCGTTGCCCCGCCCGCCCGCCAGGATGTGGCCGGCGGTGCCGGAGCCGAGCAGGTCGCCGAAGGCCGATCCGACCACCCGCTCGACGCTGCTCAGGACATCGCGCTCGGCATCGCCGCCGCTGCCCGTGCCGGCGGTCAGATCGACGGTGACCGCACCGGCCGAGCGCGAATAGTCGATGGTGTCGATTCCTGCGCCGCCATTGAACAGGTCGGTGCCCGCCGTGCCGACGAAGGTGTCGTTGAAGTTCGAGCCGGTGAAGGCCTCGATGCTCTCGAAGCTGTCGCCGGCCGCGTCCCCCGTGTGGATGCCGGTCCTGAGATCAATCCGCACCGCCGCAGTGGCGGTCGCGTAGCTCGCGGTGTCGATGCCGGCCCCGCCCAGGAGCCGGTCGGCGCCCGCGCCGCCGATCAAGGTGTCGTTGCCCGCTCCGCCCGTGATGGTGTTGTCGCCGGCATTGCCCGTGAGGGTCGCGGCGCCGGCGCCGGTGAAGGTCAGCCGCTCGACATGGGCGAACCTCGCCATGGAATAGGCGGCCAGGGCCGTGCGGATCTCGTCGTCGCCCTCGCCGGCCGCCTCGGTGATCGTGATGCTCTGGTGGCCGACCACGTAGACGTCGTTGCCCGCCCCGCCGACGAGGCCGTGGCCGAGGCTCGCCGAGCCGAGCAGGTCGCCGAAGGCCGACCCGATCACCCGCTCGATGCCGGCGTAGCCGTCGCCCTGCGCATCGCCGCCCGCGCCCGTGCCGATCGTGAGGTTGACGCTCACGGCCGCGCCGGAGGTGGAGTAGTCGACAGTATCGACGCCGCTGCCGCCATTGAGGGTCACGGCCTCGGCGCCGCTCACGAAACGGTCGTTGAAGCTGCTGCCGAGGATGGCTTCGATGCCCTCGAAAGTGTCACCGGCGGCGTCGCCGGTGTGGTGACCGGTCTTCAGGTCGAGCGTGACGGCGGCAGTGGCCGTGGCGTAGCTGGCCGTGTCCCGGCCGGCTCCGCCGACGAGCCGGTCCCGCCCGGCCCCGCCGATGAGCGTGTCGTCGCCGGCCCCGCCGTTCAGGGTGTCGTCGCCGGCAAGGCCGCGCACTTGGTCTGCCCCGCTGGTGCCGGTCAGCGTATCGTTGCCCGCACCGCCCGTGACGATTGCCATACCGATCTCCGAAGGTTCTGGAAGAATTGTCTCTCGATGCCGAGGTATTGAGGTCTGGATGTATTGGTTGCTTGTATGATTGAGCGCACGAATACATGCCTGCGCGCGCAGGTTCGCGGCCTCATCGCCGGGGCGGTGAGTCCAAGTGTGTTCGCAGCTTCAATCGACTCGGTTCATCCCACCCGTCACTGCCTCCAAGGGGCTGGGAAGCAGCCTTGCAGACGGGCTCCAGGGATCGCGTGTCTGTCCGGATGCGTCCGCCGCGGCGCGCGGAGGCTCAACAATCCTCGAACGTCTGCATGTCAGGATGACGTCGTGGGCGGATGGATTGGCTCAGTCATTGGCAATGACGATCAAGCACGCTGTCGGCATTCGGGCCGTCGTGAGACCATCGTTCCGGCAGTGAACGCGGCATCGTGGGGAAAAGGAAGGCGGATCGATCGTCCCGGAGGTGGCTCCTGTCGTCGCTCGAAGCACGCAGGCAAATTGCCACGATTCGCTTTGAAAGCAATATGTAAAATCTAACATGAATGCGGCGCTGGAAATTCCTACAATACCCTGCGGCAGGCGCGCAACATGATGGATATCATGATGGATATATGGAAAAATATCAAGGATGAACGCGATCGATAAGAGCCAGCGGGATCGATTTCGTTAAAAATGGATTAAAATCCAGAAGAGGCGCGGAGCCGATGGTTGCAGCGGGGACGGAGATGCAACGCTCGCTGAGGCGAGGGGCGACCGCCACGGGGCGCGGCGTCGGCGCCTCGTCCCCGCACTGCGCGGCGGATTCCGCGATCCCGGAAGGGCGGCCCCGCAGGGCCCGCGCCTCAGAAATCCGCCACCTTGCCGATTCCCGGAAGCGGTCGGGATGACAGGGGCGGGGATCCACGATCGGGGTGCCCCCGGTGCGGAGGTCGGGGATGAGGTGGCCGGCACCCGGGCCGATGCCGCAGCCGTGGCCGCTGAAGCCCGCCGCCAGCACGAAGCCCCGATGCCCCGTCACCTCGCCGATGGCCGGAACGCCGTCCGGGGTCGAGTCGATGGAACTCGCCCAGGAGGCGGTGATCGTCGTGCCGCGCAGGGCCGGCAGCAGGCGCGCGCGCCGGTGCGTCCCCGCCACCAAGCGAGGATCCGGGCGCGGATCGAGGATGCGGTGGCGCTCCATCGGCGTCGGCTGGTCGAGCCGCCAGCACGCCGCCGTCTCGTGCCCGGCCTGCCAGCCGCCGAGGCCGCCGGGCCGCAGCGCGCCAGCGCCGGGCGAGGTACTCCGCGGTGAAGGTGCCGACCACCCCGCCGCCGATGACGACCACGTCGGGCAGGGAGGGCGTGGTCTCGATGGGAAGCAGCGGCGCGGGCATCTCGGTCTCCGGCTGAACGGGCGCATTCGACCCGCCGGCCGGCGCGGCACGCGCCGCAAACCGGGGCGTGGCGGTATTTCCTTCCGTTGGCTCGGACCTTGCGAGCGCATCGGGCCGGCGCCCCCCGCCGCGCACCGGGTCCGGCGCGGGGCTTTCGGGCTTGGCCCCGGCGCCGGCGCAGCATAATGTGCTGCCGTTACCCTAGGGGAGATCGCAGCCCCGTCCCAGCGGAGCGGCCATGAAGCTCGACAGAATCGACATCAAGATCCTCTACGAGTTGCAGAAGAACGGCCGCATCACCAACGTGGAGCTTGCCGAGCTGGCCAATCTGTCGCCGAGCCCCTGCCTGATGCGCGTGAAGAAGCTGCAGGCGGCCGGTTACATCTCGGGCTATTCCGCGCTGATCAACATCGCCAAGCTCGGCCAGACCTTCACGGTCTTCACCGAGATCACGCTGAAGAACCATCGCCAGATCGACTTCGCCCGCTTCCTGGCGACGATGGAGAAGGAGGAGGCGGCCGTGGAATGCCACCTCATCTCGGGCGGCTACGACTACCTCGTCAAGTTCGTGACGAGCGGCATCGCCGAGTATCAGACCATGATGGAGCGCCTGATCGACATGGATATCGGCATCGACAAGTATTTCAGCTTCGTCGTGCTGAAGACGCCGATCGCCCGCAGCCACATGCCGCTGACCAGCCTGTTCCCGGTATAGGGTCCGAACCCCACAGCTTGACCATGCGGGGAAGCGTTATCGACCCTTGGCGGAAGCAGGCGATGCTGCCCGGACCAAGCCGCGCGTGGTAAGCCGCGCTGATGAGCGACATCGACCTGCACGACCTCTCCCGGTGCTACGGGCGCGCGTTCTCCGGCTGCGAGTTGGTCGTCCCCGGCGTCAACCGGACCTACCGTCTCGCCGCAGGCGACGATGTCTACTACTTGCGTCTCTATCGGCCTCTCGGTCGATCCCCCGCCGAGATCGCGTTCGAGTTGCGCCTGCTGCGCGAAGTCCGGCCGATGCCGGGCATCGACGTGGCGCGACCGGTCCGCACCGTCGACGGTGCGGATTGCGCGCGCGTCGCGTTCGGCGGTTTGGACCGCGCTGCCTGCGTGTTCCAGGCCCTCGATGGTCGACCGGTCACCGACCACCCTGACGACGTGACGCTGTTCGGGGCGGCCCTGGCGAAACTGCATGGTGCCCTTGCTGGGATCGACGGCGGCGGCGTGCGGCCTCTCAACCCGGAGGCGCTATGCGTGCGCGCCGCCGCGGCGCTGATGAGCGTTCCCGGCAGCGAGGCCGTTCGGCGCGCGATCGACCATTGCCGCGCGGAGCTATTCGGCGATCCGGCACCGCACGACCTGCCGTCGGGAAACTGCCACGGGGACGCGTGGTCGGCCAACGCCGTCGTCCAAGGCAACACGGTCGGCTTCCTCGACTTCGATGATTGCGGCTACGGCCCCTACCTGCTCGACCTCGGAACCGCAGCTTGGCACCTCGTATCCCGGGAGCAGTCGCGCGCCGGGGCGCTGATTGTGGCGCTGCTGGCAGGTTACGAGACGGGGCGCGTCTTGTCTGGGGCCGAGCGGCGGGCCCTGCCGGGCTACGTCAAGCTCGCCGAGATCCGTGCGCTCCTGTGCCTCGCCGAGTTCTGCACACTCGCAGACGGGCTCTGGCCGCGCGTTCTGGACCGGGCGACGACCCTGCTGGAGCGCGAGTTGACGATCTGACGCCACGCGATCAGCGCGCGGGAGGCCGCTTCCCACCCCGGGCCGACTTTGAACGGCGACCGCCATATGACGGCTTTTGAGAAGTCCGGGCGATCGTCGAGATGCCCAACATGGGTCGGAGGTGGAGCGTCGGCTCCGGAGCGAAGGGCCGGGGTCCGATCGCGAACCCTCGGCCGCCCTTCGGACCGTCAAGCCGATCCGATTGGACCCTCGGCCCTGCCGGTGGAATAGACGACGTCGGCGGAGGTAATGGGCAGCGCGAAATCTGCCCATCCGGGCGGCAGCGCCGCCGGAGCGGCAGCGCCGCCGGGGCGGCAGCGGCTGCCGGCTCCAGGCCTCAGGCCATGGCCGCCCGGACGTCCGGGTCCTCCAGGGTCTGGTCGAGGGTCTGGCGGGTCCGCTCGACCATGGCGTCGATCTCCGCCTCGGTGCAGCAGAGGGGCGGCGCATAGCCGAGGATGCCGTTGCCGAAGGCGCGGATCACGAGCCCGTTGGTCCAGGCGCGGTCGAAGATGCGCCGGGCCGGATCGGCGGCGGCCGGCAGGGGCGTCTTGCGCGCCTTGTCGGTGACGAGTTCCACCGCCGCGAGGAGGCCGCGCCCGCGCACCTCGCCGACCAGCGGATGGTCGGCGAGGCCCCGCAGGCCCGCCATCAGCCGGGCGCCCGCCCGCCGGCCGTTCTCCAAGAGGCCGGATTCGTAGAGCCGCAGCACTTCGAGGCCGACCGCGGCGCTCACCGGATGGGCCGAGTAGGTGTAGCCGTGGCCCACCGCGGCCTCGCCGGCGCCGTCCGCGATGGTGTCGTAGATCCGGTCCGACAGGAAGACCGCGCCCATCGGCACGTAGCCGGAGGTGAGGCCCTTGGCGGTGGTCATCAGGTCGGGGACGATCTCCTCCTCGCTGCAGGCGAAGAGCGGCCCGGTGCGGCCGAAGCCGGTGATCACCTCGTCGGCGACGAACAGGATGTCGAGATCCGCGCAGAGGTCGCGCATCGCCTTGGTCCAGCCCCGCGGCGGCACGAGGACGCCGCCCGAGCCCTGGATCGGCTCGGCGTAGAAGGCCGCCACGCGCTCTGGCCCGCCGAGCGCCTCCACCTTGGCGAGCAGTGCCGCGCGCGAGGCGGCGATGATCGCCGCCGGGTCGCTGCCCGCGGGGTTGCGGTAGGCATAGTGCGAGGGGATCTTGTGCTGCCAGTCGAAGGGCAGGCCGAAATTGGCGTGGAAGGCGGGCAGCGCGGTCAGGCCGGCGCCCACCGTCGAGGAGCCGTGATAGCCCTGCTCCAGGGAGATGAACTGGTCCTTCTCCGGCTTGCCGCGCACGGTCTGGTAGTTGCGGATGAGCCGGACCGTGGTGTCCACCGCGTCCGAGCCGCCGAGGGTGAAGTAGACGTGGTTGAGGTCGCCCGGCGCGCGCTCCGCCAGGGCTGCGGCGAGCCGGATCGCGGGTTCGGAGCCGAGCCCGAAATAGGCGGTGGCGTAGGGCAGTTCGCGCATCTGCCGCGCGGCGGCCTCGACGATGCTCTCGTGCCCGTAGCCCGCATTGACGCACCAGAGGCCGGCGAAGCCGTCGAGCAGCTCGTGGCCCCCGGCATCGGTGACGGTGGCGCCCTTGGCGGAGCGCAGGACACGCACGCCCACCCGCTCGTGGCCGCGATAGGAGGCGACCGGGTGGACGAGATGGGCGCGGTCGAGTTCGATCAGGGAGTTGCTGAGCATGAGGAGTCTCCGGAATCGGCCGAGGGCGAATTAGCCGAGCGCTTGGGCCGCGAGGGCGAAGGTGCGGGGGCCGGCGACCTGCCGCCGCGGCGGCTCGCCGCCGCGCTGCATGGCGACGCCGCGGCCGACCGGGGCGAGCCAGGGGCCGAGGCCCGTCTCCTCCGGCGTGTCGACGCGCAGGAAGGCGCCGGGGCGCGTGGCCATGACGAAGGACAGGAGCGCCCGCGCCTCCACCGGGTTCTCCGCGACGACGGGGCCGATCACCTCGCCGCGGCCGAAGGGGCGCAGGGCCGCGAAGCCCCGCAGCACGCCGTCGCGGTGCTGGAGCGCGATCCGCCCCTCGGCGGCGAGGCGGGCGATCAGGGCCGTGCGGTCCATGCCGCAGGCGCTGCGGTCGAGGGCGGCGAGCGCCGCGATCGGCGGCGCCTCCGTCCAGGCGACCGCCTCGTCGAGATGCTCGGACGCGAAGGTCCTCAGGTCGATCTCTGCCGTCCGCATCCTTGTGTCCCCGGCGCGACGCTCTCGAGGGAATGTGTAGACGACGGCTCGAAGAAGATGGTCGCGACGAGGGCGGGCCGGCGACATCATCCGCCGTCCGTCGGCGAGGCCGCCGCATCTTATGCCGGGCCGGCCGGGCGCGCCGATGCGGAAGAATCTGCTTTCGCCCGGCGGCGATTGCCGTGAACCGCCGAGACCGCCTTCCTATGATGCCCCGATGAGGTCGGCCCGGCGGTGCAGGGCCCGGGTGCGCTCGCGCGGGCGGACCGGTCCCCAGCCGCTGGTGGCGACTGCCCGGCCGGCCGTCGTCACCGCCTCGTCCACGGGGCATGCGGCGAAGGGCGCGCCGTCCGAGGGGGTGCTCCTGCGCGACGGGCGGATCGCCGCCTTCGCGCTCTGCCGGCCCTTCGGCCGCGGCCGCGTGATCGGTCCCCTCGTCGCCGCGAGCGACGCCGACGCGATCGCGGTGGCCCGCCCGCACGTGGCCGCTCGGGCCGGACGCTTCCTGCGCCTCGACACGCGGCGCAAGAGCGGCCCGTTCGCGGATGTCCTGATGCGCTCCGGTGCCGGTCCACGACACGGTGACCACGCTGTCGCGCGGCCGGCCCGGGCCTCCCCGTCCCGCCGAGCCGGGGGTGACGCCGGTCACCTCCGGGCTGGCGAGCCAGGCCCTGAGCTGAGGCGCGGCCAGCGGGTGAACACCCGCGCGGCGGCGGGCGTTGGGGCAGGCGGGCCGGCGCGCCCGGCCGATCCCGGAGCCAACCCGATGCCCCATCGTCGATCATCCAACGGCGCGCTCTCCCCGGGCGCGGCCCTCCTCGCCGTGGGCGGGGCGCTCGCCCTCAGCGGCCTGATCAGCCGCCGCTACCGGCCCGACCGGAGCCATCCCGACATCGCCCGCTGGTATCGCCGGCTCGACACGCCGGCCTGGAAGCCGCCGGACGCGGTCTTCGCCGGGGCTTGGCCGGTCCTGCTGCCGCTGATGTCGGCGGGTGCCTACCGGCTGATGCGCCAGCCGCGCTCGCCCGCTCGCGACGAGGCGATCGTGCTCTGGGCGCTGACCGTCGCCCTCGTCACCGGCTACACGAAGGTGCTGTTCGGCGAGCGCAGCCTGACGGGCAGCGTCGCCGAAGGGGCGCTGGTGGTCGCGGCGGGGGCCGGGTTCGTCGCCCGCTCCGCCCGCGTCGACGGGATCGCGGCGGCGAGCGGGGTGCCGCTGACCCTGTGGTCCGCCTTCGGAGATGCGCTGTCGGAGGATCTGCGCCGCCGCAATCCGGACCTCGACGGCCGCGATCCGCCGGGGAGCCCGGCATCGTGAGGCCCTCGCCAACGGCCGAGGACGCTTCGCCGCGCGTGCCGTGGCTCAGCCTCGTCCTCGGGTTCGGGCCGATGCTGCCCCTGGTCGCGGGCGCGGTGGCCGCCTGGGCGCTCGGCGGCGCGGCGCGCACGCTCGTCCTCACCCTGACGCTCCTCTGGGCCGCCGCCATCCTCACCTTTCTGGCCGGGGTGCGGCGCGGCCTCAGCTTCCGCACCCCGGGCGGGCCGACCGTCGTGCAGATCGCCACGATGACGGTCCTGTTCGGCCTCGGCTTTTCGGCGCTCCTCGGGCTGACCGCCGGCCGGCCGGCCCTCGCGACCGGGCTTCTCCTCGCAGGCTACGGGCTCGTCGCCCTGCTCGATCCGCTCGCGGCGAGGAGCGGCGAGGCCCCGCGCCACTTCGCGCGGCTGCGGCCGGTGCAGATCCCGCTCGCGCTCGTCAGTCTCGCGGCGCTCCTCGTCCTGGAGGTCGCCGGCCCCGCCTGAGGGGCTCGGCTCGATTGCACCGAACGACTCCGCCTCATTTCCTGAGATGATCGCGCCGGCCCCTTTCCGGGACCACCGGAACAAAGTGGAAGGAGATCCGGGGAGGGGGCCGGGGCGCGTCAGCGCAGCTCGATGAGGATGCTGCGGAAGCGCTGCGGCTTGTCGTCCGTGCAGCCGCCGCCGTCGTCGCTGAGCAGGCGCGCGCGGCTCGCATCCGGGGCGAGGAGCAGCCCCTCCGGCTGGAAATGTGGGATGGCCGCCAGGATCTCCGCGGCGCCCGGCACGCGAACCGGCGCCGCGCCGGGCTCGCCCGACCAGCGGTAGAGGTCGAAGGCCTCGTCCCGGCCCGTGCCGCCCGCGACGATGAGGTAGGTCCGGGCCTGCGGCGCGAAGGCGATGTCGCGGATGCCGCGGCCCTCAAGGTCGAGGCCGGTGGGTTTGCCGAGCCGGGGCGCCGCTCCGCCCGCCAGCACCTCGGCCGGATTCTCGAGCGGCACCACGATCGCGTGCCTCTCCGCGTCGAGCGGGTTGCGCAGGCCGATCAGCAGCGAGCGCGCGTCCGGGCCGGGCGCCAGCCCCTCGATGTTGAAGCCGCGTTGCTTGGGGCTGAGATCCGCCTGCTTCGGCACGTCGAGGGCGATGCGCTCCGCGAAGAGCGGATCGAGATCGGAGAAGGCCTCGGCGAGTCGCTGGAAGGCGCGGCCCTTCGGCGTGAGCGCCAGGGCCCCGGAGGCCCCGGCCACCGAGACGGCCATGACCTGCCGCCGCGGCTCGCGGGCCTCGCCCCGGTCGGTGCGGCTGTGGGAGCGGATCACCACGAGGTCGTCGCCGAGCCAGGTGGCCGCCTCGAGATCCGCCTTCGGCGCGTCCCGGCCGGTCCCGAGCCCGAAGGCCGGACCGAGATCGGCCCCGTCGAGCGCGAGGGCCGGCCCGCTCTCCTCGGACCGATAGAGGCGCAGCACGTTGTCCTCGTCGTTCACCACGAGGAAGCGGTCGCCGAAGCTCCCGGGCGGGTACGGGACGGCCCCGGAGGCCTCGCATAGGCCCTCGTGGACGAGGACCGGTCCGGCCTTGGTCCGAGCGAAGGCGCAGGGCGCCGGCAGGCCGATGGCGAGCGCGGACACCAGCGTCCACAGGCGTTTCATGCAATCCTCCCGGTCTTCCGGCTGCCCGGAGACGGCATAGATCGCGCGGCCGGGACGTCCTTCAATCGGCGGCGGAGGCGAGATCCGGAACGGCCCGGCGGGTCACGCGGCCGTCACTCCCGAGAGCAGCGCGCTCACCTCCCGGCCGCGTTCGCCGGAATAGCGCGCCAGCTCCTCGGCCGCCACCGCCACCCTGAACGCGGTGGCGGCGGTCTCGCTGGCGGCGCCGACCACCCGGACCGACTGCGCGGTGGTCTGCGCGGCGGTGGCGGTCAGGGTCCGGGCCGTGGCTGTCCAGATCGCCCGCCGCAGCGGCGAGGCCGCCGGTGAGGCGGCCGGTCCGGGCCTCGAAGCGCTGCATCAGCTGGTCGAGCGCCTCGGCCCGCCGCGCCTTGCCCGCCGCCCCGGCTTCGGCCAGAGATAGTCCACGAAGCCGGCGCCCTGGGCCTTCACCGTGTCGACGAAGGCCACGAACAGGCGCGTCCCGGTCGGGTCGGTGTTCCGGCCGGGATCCTTGCCTTCGAGCTCCGGCTTGATCGGATGCGCGATAGGCGAGGATGCCGAGGCGGCTTCCGTCAGGTGGCGGGGCTTGGTCATGCGGCTCTGGGCTCGGGCGCATTCAGCCCAGCAGCTGGCGCGCGATGACGAGCTTCTGCACCTCGGTGGCGCCCTCGTAGATCCGCAGCGCCCGGATCTCGCGGTAGAGGGTCTCGGGCACCGAGCCGGACCGCACGCCCTCGCCGCCGTGGAGCTGCACCGCACGGTCGATCACCTCCTGGGCCGCTTCGGTGGCGACCATCTTGGCCATCGCCGCCTCGCGGGTGATGCGGGGGGCGCCCGCGTCCCGGGTCCAGGCGGCGCGGTAGACGTGGAGCGCCGCGGTGTCGATGGCGGTCGCCATCTCGGCGAGGCTGGTCTGGGCGAGCGGCAGGGCGGCGAGCGGCGCCCCGAAGAGCTGCCGGCCCTGCGCCCGCGCCAGCGCCGCGTCGAGGGCGCGCCGGGCGAAACCGAGCGCCGCCGCCCCCACCGTGGCGCGGAACACGTCGAGGGTCGCCATCGCGACCTTGAAGCCGGCGCCGGCCGCGCCGATGCGGTTCCGGGCGGGGATGCGGCAGGCCGCGAAGCGCAGCCGCGCGAGCGGGTGGGGCGCGATGGTTTCCAGGCGCTCGGCAACCGTGAGCCCCGGCGCCGTCGCCGGCACCAGAAAGGCCGAGAGGCCGCGCGCCCCCGGTGCCTCGCCGCTGCGGGCAAAGACGACGTAGTGATCGGCGATGCCGCCGTTGGAGATCCAGGTCTTCTCCCCGTCGAGGCGCACGCCGTCCTCGCCGTCCGGCACGGCCGCAAGCGCGATCTGCGCCACGTCCGAGCCCGCCTCCGGCTCGGTCAGCGCGAAGGCCGCGAGGCTGCGTCCCGCCCGCACCCCCGGCAGCACGGCCGCGCGCTGCTCCGGCGTGCCGAACAGGGTGAGCGCCCCGGTGCCGAGCCCCTGCATGGCGAAGGCGAAATCGGCGAGCCCGTCGTGGCGCGCGAAGGTCTCGCGCAGGAGGCAGAGCGCCCGCAGGTCGAAGCACCCGTCCTCGGGGGCGGCATAGGCGAGGAAGCCCGCCTCGCCGAGCGCCGCGACCAGCCGGCGGCAGGAGCCGTCGACGTCGTGATGGTCCGCCAAGCCGGGCACGGTGCGGGCGGCCCAGTCCTCGGCGGCGGCCGCGAGGTCGCGGTGGCGGGGCTCGAAGAAGGGCCAGTCGAGGAAGCTGCGGTCCGGCATCTCAGTCGCCCGCGAAGATCGGCTTGCGCTTCTCGGCGAAGGCCTCGAAGGCCCGGCGGAAATCCTGCGTCTTCATGCAGAGCGCCTGGGCCACGGCCTCGGCGTCGATGGCGGCATCGACCCCCATCGCCCATTCCATGTGCAGCATCCGCTTGGTGAGGCCGTTGGCGTAGGTCGGGCCGGCGACGAGGCTGCGCGCCAGCGCCTGTGCCTCCGCGAGGGCGCCGCCCGCCGGGGCGAGGCGGTTGAAGAAGCCCCAGCGCTCGCCCTCCTCGGCGGTCATGAAGCGGCCCGTATAGAGCAGCTCGGAGGCGCGGCCCTGGCCGATCAGCCGGGGCAGGATCGCGCAGGCCCCCATGTCGCAGCCCGCGAGGCCGACCCGGTTGAACAGGAACGCCACCTTGGCGCCCGCTGCGGCCACCCGCAGGTCGGAGGCCATGGCGATGATGGCGCCCGCGCCCGCGCAGATTCCCTCGACCGCGGCGACGACGGGCTGCGGGCAGGCGCGCATCTCCTTGACGAGGTCGCCCGTCATGGCGGTGAAGGCGTGGAGATCGGCCGCGCCCATGCGGGTGAGGGGCTCGATGATCTCGAACACGTCGCCGCCGCTGGAGAAGTTGCCCCCCGCCCCGGTGATCACCACCGCCGCGACGCTCTCCTCGTAGCGCAGCGCCCGGAAGGTGTCGCGCAGCTCCGCGTAGCTCTCGAAGGTGAGCGGGTTCTTCTTCTCGGGCCGGTCGAGGGTGATGGTGGCGATACCCTCACTCAGCGACAGGCCGAAATGCGCCGGCCTGAAATCCCCGAGCGGGGCCGCGATGGCGTTCTGGCGGGTCATGGTTCCTCCCTGCTGGACCGGCTGCGCGGAGCCGGGGCTCACACCTCGCCCCCCGCCACCGCGACGGCTTGTCCGGTGATGCCCGAGGCGCCCGCGCCGGCGAGCCACAGGACGCTGTCCGCCACCTCCTCGGGCCGGATCAGCCGGCCGAGGGGATTGTGGCGGGTGAACTCGCCGAGGAGGTCGTCCCGGGCGCGTCCGGTCTTCGCCGCGAGACCGTCGAGGGCGCCGGCCACGAGATCGGTGTCGGTGTAGCCGGGGCAGACCGCGTTGACGGTGATGCCCGTGGGGGCGAGTTCGAGGGCGAGGGCTCGGGTGAGCCCCACCACCGCGTGCTTGGCCGCGCAATAGGCACCCACATAGGCGTAGCCCTTGAGCCCCGCCGTCGAGGCCACGGTGACGATGCGGCCGGTGCCGCGCGCCCGCATGGCGGGCACCACCGCCCGGGTCGCGGTGAGCACGGGTTCGAGGTTGAGCGCCATCATGCGCCGCAGCTGGGCGCGGTCGCTGCGGGCGAGCGGGGCGGTCTCGGCGCCCCCGGCATTGTTGACGAGCACCTCGACCGGGCCGGCGGCCTCCGCGGCCTCCGCGAGGGCGGCGGCGAGGGCGTCCTCGTCGGCGACATCCGCCGCCGCCGCGTGCGCGGCGCCGATCGCGTCGCGGGCCCGGGCGGCGCTCTCAGGGCTGCGCCCCAGCACCGTGACCCGATCGCCCGCCGCCACGAAGGCGGCCGCGATGGCCCGGCCGATCCCGCGCGTCGCGCCGGTGACGAGGACGTGGCGGGGCTGGCTCATGACGGCAACCCGTTCGAGGACGATGCTTGAAGCTTAAACTATCATGCCGGAGCTGCCTAGCGGGGGCTTCGGGATTCGCGGGGGCGCTCGCGATGCGGACCGTGCGGGAACCGGCTCTGCGGGTGCTCGCGGATTGACACCGCGGGCCGGGAGCATCTCCCCGCCCCGCCTGCGGGGAGGGGGTTTTGGTGACCTCCTCGTCACCGAAGCGAGGCGGCGCCGCGATCCCGAGCAACCCCGCGCCCCTACTCCGCGGCCACCCGCAAGGGGGCGGTCGCGGTCGCGAAGCCGGCCTTGCCCGCGTAGCCACTCACGATCGCCCGCCGTTCGGCCTCGCTCAGCACCTCCTCGACCGCGGTGAAGCCGGCCGGTGCGCGCTTCTCGACCTCGTCGATCACCCGCTCGGGCCCACCCTTGCGGTTGAGCAGCACGATCTCGGCCGTCTTCGGCCGGCGCTCGGCCTCGTAGGCGAGGAGCGCCTGGGCCGGGTGCTCGGCGCTGGCGAGCGCATCGGCCAGCGCCCGCGCGTCGAGAATCGCCTGCGAGGCCCCGTTCGAGCCGACCGGATACATCGGGTGCGCCGCGTCGCCGAGCAGCGTCACTCGCCCATGCGTCCAGCGGGGCAGGGGATCGCGGTCGCACATCGGGTATTCGAAGGCCTGCGGCGTCGCCTCGACCAGCGCGGGAAAGTCGAAGTCAGGGATCGTGAAGCGGCGCGCGTAGGGCAGCACCGTCGCCCGCTGGGCCGGTCGCGACCAGCTCTCGCGCGGCGGCGGCGAGACCGTGCCGTCCGCCACCTTGGCGAGCACCACCCAGTTCATGAGCTGGCGGCCGTTCCCCGCATCGGCGATCGGGTAGAGCACGCATTTGGCGCCCATGCCGCCGCCGATCGCCATGGTGCGCCCGTCGCCCCAGGGCGTCCATTCGGTGGCGCCCCGCCACATCAGCACGCCGTCCCAGCGGGGGGCGCCCTCCTCCGGGTAGAAGCGGCGGCGGGCGAGCGAGTGGATGCCGTCGGCGCAGATCAGCACGTCGGCGCGCAGCGTCCGCCCGGCATCGCCGCGCGCCGAATCGGTGAAGTGGGCCGTGATGCCGCCCTCGTCCTCCATGAAGCCCGAGAGGGCGAGCCCGGTCTGCACCGCCTCCGGCCCCAGACGCTCGCGGACGGCCCGATGGAGCACGCCCTGCAGGCGCCCGCGATGGATCGAGAATTGCGGGACCGGGTGGCCCGCATCCAGGCCGCGCAGCTCGCGCCAGACCTCCTGGCCCTGGCGGTTGTAGTAGCGCAGCTCCCGGGTGCGGATCGCGGCCTGGTCGAGGGCGGGCAGCAGGCCGAGATCGGCGAGTTCGCGGATCGCGTGCGGCAGGGTGTTGATGCCGACCCCGACCTCGCGCACCTCCGGGGATTGCTCGCAGATCACGGCCCGGATGCCGCGCCGGTGCAGCATCAGGGCGGTGGCGAGCCCGCCGATTCCGGCGCCGACGATGACGACGCGCATGGCCTCACTCCGCGTCCGGCGGGGGCAGGAAGTCGACCTCGTGCCGGGCGGAGACCGCCACGACGTCGGCCGGGTCGGCGTTCGGCCCGAGATTGTGCAGGGCCCAGAACAGGTCGTAGAGGCGCCGCGCCGGCGCGACCCAGAACAGGCACTTCACGTCCGCATCGCCGCGGTTGAACAGCCCGTGCGGGATGCCCCGCGGCAGCCGGATGGTGTCGCCGGGCTCGGCGGTGCTCGCCACGCCGTTCAGCTCCAGGCTCAGGCGGCCCTGGAGCATGTAGATGAACTCGTCCTGGGTCGGGTGGATGTGGGGCGGCACGAAGGTGCCCGGCGGCAGCGTGGCGTGCCAGGAGAGCGAGGAGTCGCTGAGCTGCTTGGGCACGTAGGTCTGGCCCAGGATGCTCCAGCGGATGCCCTCGATGCCCTCGCCGGCCGGGGTCACGCCTGCGGTCATGCTCGTCATGGTTTCCTCCTGATCGCCCGTCCGGCAGCGGCGATGCCGCTACACGTGCAGGAACCTGTCCTTCACCTCGGGGCTCCGGCGCAGGTCGTCGCTGGTGCCGGTCCAGGCCACGCGGCCCTTCTCGATCACCACGTGGCGGTCGGCGAAGCGGACCAGCGCGTCGACGTTCTTGTCGATCACCAGGATCGCCTCGCCCGCCTCCTTGATCGCCCGCAGGCAGGCCCAGATCTCCTCGCGGATCAGGGGCGCGAGCCCCTCGGTGGCCTCGTCCAGCACCACGAGGCGCGGATTCGTCATCAGGGCGCGGCCGATCGCCAGCATCTGCTGCTCGCCGCCCGAGAGTTCGTTGCCGCCGTTGCGCCGCCGCTCCTTCAGCCGCGGGAACAGCCGGTAGACCGCCTCCAGCGTCCATTGCGCCGGTCCCGCCGGGGGCGCCCGGTGGGTGGCGAGCAGGTTCTCCTCCACCGAGAGGGTCGGGAAGATCTGCCGGCCCTCCGGCACGAGGCCGAGGCCGCGCCGGGCGATGACGTGGGAGGGCCGCCCGGTGACGTCCTCGCCGTCGATGCTGATCCGCCCGGCCCGGGGCTTCAGGAGCCCGAAGATCGAGCGCACCGTCGTGGTCTTGCCCATGCCGTTGCGGCCGATCAGCGTCACCACCTCGCCGCGCCCGACCGTGAGGTCGATCCCGAACAGCACGCGGGACTCGCCGTAGGCGCTCTCCAGGCCCTCGACCCGCAGCATCAGGCCGCCTCCTCGCCGAGATAGGCCGCCCGCACCTCCGGATCGGCCCGGACCGCGGCCGGATCGCCGCTCGCCACGACCCGGCCGTAGACCAGCACGCTGATCCGGTCGGCGAGGGCGAAGACCGCGTCCATGTCGTGCTCGATCAGCACCAGGGTGTGGCTCGCCTTCAATTCGCGCAACAGCCCGACCAGCACGGCGGATTCCTCCGGACCGGTTCCGGCGAGCGGCTCGTCGAGGAGCAGCATCCGGGCGCCGGTGGCGAGGGCCACGGCGATCTCGAGCTGGCGCTTCTCCCCGTGCGACAGGCTGCCCGCCCGCCGCCCCGCCCGGTCGGCGAGCCCGACCCGGGCGAGCGCCGCCAGCGCGGCCTCGTTGAGGGCCGCCTCGCGGGAGGCGTCGCGCCAGAAGCGGAAGCTCGATCCCGAGCGGGCCTGCACGGCCATCGCGGCGTTCTCCAGCACGCTGAAACCGTCGAGGATCGAGGTGATCTGGAAGGAGCGCGCCAGCCCCCGGCGCACCCGCTCCACCATGCCGGCGCGGGTGACGTCCTCGCCCGCGAAGATCACCTGTCCCGCATCGCTCGGCAGGCGGCCGGAGAGCTGGTGGATCAGGGTGGTCTTGCCGGCCCCGTTCGGCCCGATGATGGCGTGGAGTTCCCCCGCCGCCACGTCGAGGCTGACGTCGTCGGTGACCCGCAGGGCGCCGTAGGCCTTGCGCAGGTGGCGGACCGAGAGGAGCGCGCTCACGGCCGGCCTCCGGTGAGCCGGGCGGCGAGGCCCGCGAGGCCGCCGCGGGTGAGGAGCACCGTCAGCACCAGGATGAGGCCGAGGCCGAGCCGCCAATGCTCGGAATACTGCGCGAGCCCCTCCTCGACGGCGATCAGCGCCGCCGCCCCGACCACGGGCCCGACCAGGGTGCCCATGCCGCCGAGCACCACCATGACGATGAGTTCGCCCGAGCGCTGCCAGCTCATGTAGGCGGGCGAGACGAACTCCGCCTGATTGGCGAGGAGCACCCCGGCGAGGCCCGCCAGGGCCCCGGCCAGGGTGTAGGCGGTGAGCCGGTAGGGGAGGGCGGAAAAGCCGATCGCCTCCATGCGCACGGCATTGTCGCGGGTGCCGCGCAGCACCCGGCCGAAGCGCGAGGCCACCACCCGCCGCAGGACGAGGAGCGCGCCGGCCAGCACCGCCAGCACCGCGTAGAACAGCGGCAGGTCGCCGTCGAGCAGCGGGCGGCCGAACAGGGTCGAGCGCCGCGCGAGCGCCATGCCGTCGTCGCCCCCGTAGGCGGCGAGCGAGACCATGAAGAAATACGCCATCTGCCCGAAGGCGAGCGTGATCATGATGAAGTAGACGCCGCGGGTGCGCAGCGAGATCGCCCCGGTCGCCAGCGCGAACAGCGCGCAGGCGGCGAGCGCCGCCGGGACCTGCACGGCGAGATCGTGGATGCCGTGCGCGTCGAGGATGCCGACCGCGTAGGCGCCGATCCCGATGAAGGCCGCGTGCCCGAACGACACCATGGCGCCGTAGCCGAGCACGAGGTCGAGGGAGAGGGCGGCGAGCCCGAGGATCATCATCCGGGTCGCGGTGACGACGAGGAAGGGCAGGCCGATCGCCTGCGCCGCGGCCGGCAGGACCGCGAAGGCGAGGAGCACCAGGGCGAGGGCGGCGCTCTGGCGCGAGAGCGCGGGGCGGCGCGGATGGCGGGGCATGGCGCCGGCCACGGAGGTGCCGCCGCTCATCGGCCGCGCGCCGGGAACAGGCCGGCCGGGCGGAAGAACAGCACGGCCGCCATCAGGATGTAGATCAGCATCGGGGCGAGGGTCCGGCCGGTCTGCGAGGCCGCGGAGGCGTCCATCAGGCTGCGCAGCAGGATCGGCCCGAAGGTGCGCCCGAGCTGGTCGGCGAGGCCGACGATCAGGCTCGCCACGAAGGCGCCGCGCACCGAGCCGACGCCGCCGATCACGATGACCACGAAGGTGAGGATGAGCACGGAATCGCCCATGCCGGGATCGACCGAGAGGATCGGCGCCACCATGGCGCCCGCGAAGCCCGCCAGCATGGCGCCGAGGCCGAACACCACCATGAACAGGCGCCGGATGTCGACGCCGAGCGCCGCCACCATGGCCCCGTGGGTGGCCCCCGCCCGCAGCCGCATGCCGAGCCGGGTGCGGTTGACGAGGAGGTGCAGCCCGAGGGCCGCCGCGAGCCCCGCCGCGATGATGGCGAGACGGTAGAGCGGATAGTGCAGGGTTCCGACGAGCCGCACCGAGCCGGACAGGGCCTCGGGCACCGGCACGCTCATCGGGGCGGCGCCCCAGACGATGCGCACGCCCTCGTTCAGGATCAGGATCAGCCCGAAGGTCGCCAGCACCTGATCGAGGTGGTCGCGGTCGTAGAGGTGGCGGATCACCAGTACTTCGAGGACGAGGCCGGCGACGAGCGTCGCCGGCAGGGCCAGCACGAGGCCGAGGAGGAAGCTGCCGGTGAGCCCGGTCAGGGTCGCGGCGAGGTAGGCCCCGACCATGTAGAGGGCGCCGTGGGCGAGGTTGATGAGGTCCATCACGCCGAAGATCAGCGTCAGCCCCGCCGCCACCAGGAACAGCAGGATGCCGAGCTGGACGCCGTTCAGGGCCTGGATCAGGAACAGGTTGAGCATCGCCGCGCCCGCCGCCCGCCGTCACATCTTGCACTGGGCGGCGTAGGAATCCTGGTAGTTCGAGAAGATCTTCTCCGCGATCTGAGTCTCGTACTTGCCGTCCGGGCGCTTGGCCGCCTTGACGAGGTAGAAGTCCTGGATCGGGAAGTGGTTGTTGCCGATCTTGAAGGCGCCGCGCAGCGAGGTGAAGTCGGCGGCCTTGAGGCCGGCCCGGATCGCGTCCTTGTCCTTGAGGTTGCCCTTGGCCGCCTTGACGGCGCTGTCGATCATCAGGGCGGCGTCGTAGGCCTGCATGGCGTAGGTGCCCGGCACGCTGCCGTACTTCTTCTCGTAGGCGGCCACGAAGGCCTTGGATTGCGGGTTGTCCATGTCGGGCGCCCAGTTGGCGCCGCCGAAGAAGCCGACCGCCGCATCCTTCTGGGCGGGCAGCGTGGTCTCGTCCACCGTGAAGGCGGAGAGGAACGGGATGTTGGCGAGACCCGCCTGCCGGTATTGCCGCACGAGGTTGACGCCCATGCCGCCCGGCATGAAGGCGAACACCGCGTCGGGCTGGGCGGCGGCGATCTGCGCCAGCTCCGCCGAGAAGTCGAGCTGGCCGAGCGGCGTGAACATCTCGTTCACCACCTCGCCCTTGTAGGAATGCTTGAATCCCGCGAGCGAATCCTTGCCCGCCTGGTAGTTCGGGGCGAGCAGGACGAGGCGCTTGTAGCCCTTGTTCTGCGCGTACTTGCCCAGAACCTCGTGCACCTGATCGTTCTGGTAGGAGGAGACGAACAGGTTCGGGTTGCACTCGGCGCCGGCATAGTTGGAGGTGCCGGCATTCGGGCTGATCAGGAAGGCGCCGGATTCCGTCACCGGCCGCGCGATCGCCCGCAGCACGTTGGAGAAGGTCGGGCCGACCACGAAGTCGACGCGGTCGCGCCGCACCAGCTCGCGGGCCTTGTTGGCGGCGACGTCGGGCTTCAGCTCGTCGTCGACGGTCACCACCTCGGTCTCGACGCCGCCGAGCTTCTTGCCGAGCGTGTCGAGGGCGAGGAGGAAGCCGTCGCGCCCCTGCTCGCCGAGCACCGCCGAGGGGCCGCTCAGGGTGAACATCAGGCCGACCCGCAGCTTGCCGCCCTCCTGGGCCGCCGGCTGCGCGGCCGCCGGGCCGGCCAGCACCGTGGCGCCGAGAAGGAGCGCGCCGAGGCGGCGGATGGCGTCGGTCCGGATCGGCTTCATCCCAGGTGTCCTTCGTCTCGAAAGCGTGGCCGCCACTTGTCCGGCGCCGCGGGCTGGAAGTCGAGTCGCGGGACGCGGCGACGGCTCCGCGCCCCCCATGTTTCGTAAAATACTTTACGCATGAAATATCAGCTGACAACTGCCAATCGGGAGAATTTGCGTGTGCGGCGCAGCATTGCCCGAGTTGAGGGCAAAGTGTTGTTTTGGTGTGCGAATTGCCGCCATCGACATCCGCGCCCACGAGTGCTGCACCGCAATGCCGGGGCCGGGCGGAAGCCGGACTCCCGATATCGGGACGCGCCGCCGCCGCCAGATGCTTCAGGAATGAAGCATCTGCTCCACGGCGCCCGCGCCGCGGCCCGCACCGGCGGCCGCGCGTTGGATCATGCTGAGAGATTGAAGTAATCTCCTGGCCGGGCCAGCCGGGCCCGGGAGGAGACCGAACGCGCGTGCCGGATTTCGCCATCGCCGATCGCCCGTGTCCTGTCCGTCCGTCCCGGGCGCTGCGGCGGGGGCGCGGCCGATGAGCCCGGCCCCCGCGCCGGTGCCGCCGGCCGAGACCGCCGACCAGACGCTCACCCTGCGGGCGTGGCTGCGGCTCCTCACCTGCACGACGCTGATCGAGAACGAGATCCGCAGCCGGCTGCGCACGCAGTTCGACTTCACCCTGCCGCGCTTCGACCTGCTGGCGCAGCTCGACAAGGCGGAGGACGGCCTCGTGCTGAGCGAAGCCTCGAAGCTGCTGATGGTCTCCGCCGGCAACGTCACCGCGGTGGTCGAGAAGCTGCTCGCCTCGGGCTACATTACCCGCCAGACCGCGCCCAACGACCGCCGGGCCCAGGTGATCCGCCTGACGCATGCGGGCCGGGCCGCCTTCCGCACCATGGCGGAGGCGCACAGGACCTGGGTGGAGGAGCTGTTCGGCGACCTCTCGCCGGAGGAGGTCGCCGGCCTGATGGACGGGCTCGCGCGTCTCAAGCGCTCGGCGCAAGGACGGGTCGGGCAGGCCCCGGATCCAGCCCCGCGGGAGCGGGTCAGGCGGGGGCGGCGCGCCGCGGAGTAGCGGGGTCAGGGCCGGGCGGCGATCGCCTCGGCCTCCACCCGGTAGCCGTGGTGCAGCTCCGGCGCCGGCACCACCGTGCGGGCGGGCTTCGCCGCTCCGAACAGCTCGGCATAGACCCGGTTGAAGACCGGCCAGTTCTCGACGCCGACGATGTCGGCCGTCACCCGCTCCGGCCCGCAACCGGCCTCGGCCAGGATCGCCAGCAGGTTGCCGAGCGCTTGGCGCGCCTGCACCGCGAAGGGCGCGGCGGCGGTGGGGGTGCCGTCGGCGCGGGGCCCGAGCTGGCCGGAGACGACGACGAGGTCGCGCCACGCCGTCGCCTGGGAGTCATGCCCGGCCGGCCCCGACGCGGCCGGCGCAGATGGGCGTGCATCCGCCCTTCGTCGAGCAGCAGGCAGGTCGTGCGGCGTCGGCTCGTCGGCGGGGGCGGCGGTCACCGGTTGGAGCTTCTTCTTGCGGCGAGAGACCACGGGCGCCGCGAATGGGCCATCAACGCCGTCCGCGGTGGGCTCCAACAGATGCTTGCCCGCGTGGTGGGCCCGGAAAGGGGGGTCTGGATTTGCCCGTGCCCGGCCCGCCATGCCTCAGCATTGTCCGGTCACGGCACGACGGGGGTGCGGAGCGGGCCATAGGTCGCGCGGTAGCTGCGCGGTCCGAGGACGGGGAGCACGGCGCTGCGCAGCCAGGTCGGCAGCCGCGCGGTGCGCGACAGGCGATCGGTCATCGCCTGCACGTGGGCGACGCGCGGGCGCCGGGCCTGCTCGTAATCCGCGCCGATCCGGCTCCGATCCGTCCGCGTGGCCAGCAGCTCGGCCAGCACCAGGGCGTCCTCGAGGGCGAGCGCCGCACCCTGCGCCCAGACCGGCGCGGTGGCGTGAGCGGCGTCGCCCACCAGCAGCACGCGGTCCCGGCTCCAGCGCGGAAGGCGCACCTCCTCCAGGGGCGAATGGTAGATCGCCTCCGGCCGCGACAGCACCCGCGCGAGCATCTCGCGGATGCGCGCCGGAAAGGTTTCGAAGGCGGCCTGAACCGCCGCGAGCTCGGGCGTATCCGCCGCGGGGCCGCTGGCCGCGACCCAGCCATAGGCCTCGCCCCCATCCACCGGGATGAGCAGGACCATGCCCCGCGGCCCCGCCCACAGGGTCCAGCAATCGACCCCGGGATTGGGGGTCATGAAGCGCCAGCTCGCGCGGGCGAGCAGGGCGGATCGCGGGGCTTCCTCGCCGAAGACGCGGCGGCGGACCGTCGAATGCACGCCGTCCGCCCCCACCAGCAGGGTGCCCGCCTCGGTCGTGCCGTCCGTGAGCCCGACCGCCACCCCGCGCTCCGACGGCCGGACATCCGCGACGCCGCGATCCGGCCGGACCGCCCCGGCCGGCAGACCGTCCCCGAGAAGGCGCAGGAGATCGGACCGGCGCAGGCAGCGGGGGGCGGCGTCGGGGCCCCAGAACGCCGCCTCGTCGACGGCGAAGAGCAGCCGGTCGCGGTCCGTGCGGTACTCGCGCCGCCGCACCGGGACGCCGGTCTCCCGCAACGCCTCCGCGAGGCCGAGGCCGACCAGCGCCCGGATCGCGTTGCCCGGCAGGTTAATGGCGAGCCCGGCATCGGCCGGCCCGTCGCGCCGCTCCAGCGTGAGCGCGGGGATGCCGCGCCGGGCGAGCGCCCGCGCGACGGCGAGGCCGGCGACGCCGCCGCCGGCGATGAGGACGCGCTCCGCGTGGTCAGGATCCATGACTGTCCGTCCTGCGCTCCGATAAGGAGCGCCACCGCCCAGATATGGTGGCGCTTCGCCGCCGCAACCGGACCGCCCCGTCTCACAGGCGGGCCTTCGTGCTGCGCGGCGTGGCGAGCAGCAGGTGGGTCTCGGAGGCCGTGACGCCCGGGATCTGCCGGATCCGGTTCAGCACCGCGTCGAGGCCGGTCAGGGTCTCGGTCAGGATCTCGGCGATGATGTCCCAGCGCCCGCTGGTGGTGTGGACCGCGCCGACCTCCGGAAAGCCGGTCAGCGCCGCGATGATGTCGTCCGCCCGCCGTCCCTCGACCTCGATCAGGGTGAGGCCGCGCACCGCCGGGGAGGTCGCGTCCGCCCGCAGCACCACCGTGTAGCCGACGATCTCCCCCGCCCGCTCCAGGCGCTCGATCCGTGCCCGCACCGTCGCGCGCGACACGCCGAGGTCGAGGGCAAGGTCGGAGATGCTGCGCCGGCCGTCGTGGCGCAGGATGGTGATCAGCCTTCGGTCGAGATCGTCCATCGCGCCTCCGTTCCGCTCAGCTCAAGCTGCCGATCCGATAGATCGCTCCTGCCAATCTGCCAATCTGATGTGTTCAATCCGCCACGAACCCGCTCTAGATTCCGGTGAGCAGGAGGTGGGGGATGCGGGGCTCGCGGTGTGTTCTGGTGGGAGCGCCGGTGCAGGCGGGGGCCGGCCGGCGGGGCTGCGACATGGGGCCGAGCGCCTACCGGGCCGCCGGGCTCGCGGAGGCGCTGAGCGATCTCGGTTTCGCGGTGATCGACGCGGGCGATCTCACGGCGCCGCCCTGGCCGGCCCAGGTCCATCCCAACGGCGCCATCCGCAACCTGCCGGCCGTGGCGGGCTGGATCGCGGCCCTCGCGGAGACGGCCGAGCGGCTCGCCGCCGAGAGCCTGCCGCTCTTCCTCGGCGGCGACCACAGCCTCTCGGCCGGCACCATCGCGGGGATGAGCCGCCGCGCCCGCACCGAGGGCCGCCCGCTCTTCGTGCTCTGGCTCGATTCGCATCCGGACTTCCACACCCTGGACAGCACGACGAGCGGCAACCTGCACGGCGTGCCGATGGCCTATCTCACCGGGCGGCCGGGCTTCTCCGGCTACTTCCCGCCCTTCGAGGCGCCGATCGATCCGCGGCGGGTCTGCATGATCGGCCTGCGCAGCGTCGATCCGGCGGAGCGCGCGGCCCTGCGCGAGGCGGGCGTGCGGGTCCACGACATGCGCATGATCGACGAGGAGGGCATCGGGCGCCCGCTCGCCGGCTTCCTCGACGAGGTCGCGGCGGCGGAAGGCCTGCTGCATGTCAGCTTCGACGTCGATTTCCTCGATCCCGGCATCGCGCCGGGCGTCGGCACCACGGTGCCGGGGGGGACGACCTTCCGCGAGGCGCATCTCGTCATGGAGATGCTCCACGACAGCGGGCTCGTGCGCTCCCTCGATCTCGTGGAACTCAACCCCTTCCTCGACGAGCGCGGCCGCACCGCGCTGCTGATGGTGGATCTCGCCGCGAGCCTGCTCGGCCGGCGCGTCCTCGACCGCCCGACCCGGAGCTTCTGATGACCCCCGCCCTCAACACCGTGCCGTTCGTCAGCGTCGAGCACATGATGCGGATCGTGCTCGCGGTCGGCGTCGAGCGCGTGCTCGCCGACCTCGCGGGCTGCATCGAGGCGGATTTCCGGCGCTGGGAGAGCTTCGACAAGACGCCCCGCATCGCCGCCCACAGCCTCGACGGCGTCATCGAGCTGATGCCGACGAGCGACGGCACGGCCTACGGCTTCAAGTACGTCAACGGCCACCCCAAGAACATCCGCTCCGGCCGTCAGACGGTGACGGCCTTCGGGGTGCTGGCGGATGTCGGCAACGGCTACCCGGTGCTTCTCAGCGAGATGACGATCCTGACGGCCCTGCGCACGGCCGCGACCTCGGCGCTCGCCGCGAAATACCTCGCGCCCCCGGGCGCCCGCACCATGGCGCTGATCGGCAACGGCGCCCAGGCCGAGTTCCAGGCCCTGGCCTTCAAGGCGCTCCTCGGCGTCGACCGCCTGCGGCTCTACGACATCGATCCCGCGGCGACCGCGAAATGCCTGCGCAACCTCGCCGGGCTCGGCTTCGACCTCCAGCCCTGCACCAGCATCGCCGCCGCGGTCGAGGGCGCCGAGATCGTCACCACCGTCACGGCCGACAAGCAGAACGCCACCATCCTCACCGACAACCTCGTCGGTGCGGGAATCCACATCAACGGCGTCGGCGGCGACTGCGCGGGCAAGACCGAGCTGCATCCCGACGTGCTGCGGCGCTCCGACATCGTGGTGGAATACGCCCCCCAGACCCGGATCGAGGGCGAGATCCAGCAACTGCCCGCCGACCATCCGGTGACCGAACTCTGGCAGATCGTCACCGGGCGGGTGCCGGGCCGGCGGGAGGCCGCCCAGGTCACGCTGTTCGACTCGGTGGGTTTCGCCATCGAGGATTTCTCGGCCCTGCGCTACCTGCGCGCGACGCTCGCAGCCTACCCGTTCTTCACCGAACTCGACCTGCTGGCCGATCCCGACGAGCCGCGCGACCTGTTCGGCATGCTCCTGCGCGCGCGGGATCGGGCGGCCTGACGGCGGCGCGGGGCGAGCTGCGCCCCGCGCGTGCACCGGCGGTCCCGCGGGGCTGCGCACAAAAATGCCATGCCCCCGGCGATGGCGCACAATTGTGCTTGTCGGGCCGCGCGGCTCCGGCTAAGACCCTGTGGCCCAAGGCAGAAAAAAGGCCGCCCTTGCGGAGCGGCCCGAAAGTCTAGGGAGGAAACGCCCCAAGAGGGCATTCGCCGCCGCGACGCCATCGCGGCGGCGAGATCGTTTGTATCTCACGCTGCACCGCACACCACAATGCGATCCCGGCGCGGAACGGCCATGCTTCGATGTCATGCCCCGAGGGGCGCGGCGGCGGAGCCGCCGCGCCGGATCAGCCCCGGTGGGGGACGCGGTTGGTGAGCGCCGACTGGATCAGGGCATCGGCCTGGAGTTCGCTGCCGGTATAGCCGAGCAGCGCCGCGAGGCGCGCCCGCGCCCGGTTCACCCGGCTCTTGATGGTGCCGACCGCCACGCCCATCATCGTCGCCACCTGCTCGTAGGTGAGTTCCTGCACGCCCACGAGCACCAGGGTCTCGCGCATGTCCGGAGGCAGGCGGCCCAGCGCCCGCTCGACCTCCATGAGGCTCACGCCATGATCCTGGCGCGGCGCCACGGCGAGCTGGGCCGCGTATTGCCCGTCATCGTCCTCCACCTCGCGCGAGCGCTTGCGGCGCAGCGAGTAGAAGTGGTTGCGCATGATCGTGAACAGCCACGCGTCGAGGTTGGTGCCGGGCGTGAACCGCTCGCGGTTCTGCCAAGCCCGCAGCACGGTCTCCTGCACGAGGTCGTCCGCCTCCGCGCCGCGCCCGGCCATGCTGATCGCGAAGGCGCGCAGCGAGGGCAGAGCCTTCAGGAGGCCGGCATGGAAGTCGCGCAGGTCCGCGTCCGACTGCGCGTCGAGGGCGTGGGTGAGCTGCGCGAGCAGCGCGTCGAGCGAGGGCGACAGCTCCGCGGATTGATGGGCCGCGTAGAGTTCCCGCAGCACTTGCCCGAGATGATCGCGCACCGGCTCCGGCAGCGAGGCGTTCTCGGCCGGTTCGGGAATCGCCGTGGCGTCGAGGGAGAGCAGCACCGGGCCTCCTTATACTATTATGGAGTATCCATGCCCGGGCAGCTATGGCGGCCGGGTCCGACGTCAAGGCGGGTCCATGCCCGGCGGGTGCGGCGGCTCCCGCCCCCCGGCCGGCAGCCCTGCGGCCGCAATCCGGCCGGGGGGTGTCCGTTCCCTTTGGTCATTGCGAGATATTTAAGGGGTGCTGCGTCTTATAGGCTGACCGTGACCGGCTATAGGGCGATGATTCGGCATGCCGTCGATCGACAAAATCCTCAGGCTCATCTCGGCTCCGTCGGAGCCGGCCGAGGTCTCGGTCGCGCAAGCGCGCATGCTCACGCAGACGGCGCCGATGATGTACGCGCTGCTCGGTCTCAACACGCTCGGGATAACCTTCACGCATTACGGCACTGCGCCGCATTGGCTGACGCTACCCGCCCTCGGCCTGATCCTCTCGGTCTGTCTCTGGCGCGGCGTCGTGCTGTGGCGATGCCGGGGCCAAGTCATCGATGCCGCGGTGGCGCGGCGGCGTCTCGCCGCGGCCCGAGCCCTCCTCATCGCCGTCGGCCTCGGCGTGTCCGGCTGGGCCATGCTGCTGACGCGCTACGCCGATGCGGCCCACCAGATGCAGGTGCTGTTCTTCCTGAACGTCACCCTGGTCTGCTGCTGCTTATGCCTGACGCACCTGCGCACCGTCACCACGATCATGGGCGTGATCACGGCGCCTCTCATCCTCTACTTCCTGTCCTCCGATGAGCTGGCGATCCGCGTGACGGCCCTCACCTACGTGGGCGTGAGCGTCGTGATGTTCGGCATGCAGCCGATCTGCTACGGCGCCTTCAGACGCCTGGTGCTGCTCGGCGCCGAGAACGAGGCCCTGGCCCTGACGGATCCGCTGACCGGCCTGCCCAACCGGCGCTCCTTCTTCGGGCGGCTCCAGAGTGCGATCGACCGGGCCGAGCGGCAGGACGGACCGCTCGCGATCGCGATCATCGACCTCGACGGGTTCAAGCCGGTCAACGACGCGTTCGGCCATCTGGCGGGTGATCGGGTGCTGTGCGAGGTGGGCCGGCGCCTCCAGGCGGCGGGCTGCGGCTGGCCGGCGCGGCTCGGCGGCGACGAGTTCGGCCTGATCATCGACGGCGAGCCCGACCTCGACGCCCTCGGGCGGCGGCTCTGCGCGGCCTTGCAGGCCCCTTATGCCCTGCGCGACGCCACGGCGCAGATCGGCGCCTCGATCGGTTTCGCGGCCTTCCCCACGGCGGCGTCCTGCGCCGCGACCCTGGTGGAGCGGGCGGATTACGCGCTCTACCACGCGAAGGCGCTCCATCGCGGCACCGCGATCGTCTACGCGCCCGAGCACGAGGCGCGGCTGCGCCGCCACGCCGCCGTCGAGCAGGCCCTGCGCAGCGCCGACCTGGAGCGGGAATTCGATCTCGCCTACCAGCCGATCATCGACGTCGCGGCAGGCCGCATCGCCGCCTACGAGGCGCTGGCGCGCTGGACCAGCCCGATCCTCGGGTCCGTCTCGCCGGCCGAGTTCATTCCGGTCGCCGAGCGCTCCGGCCTGATGCCCGCCCTCACGCTGCCGCTGTTCCGCAAGGCGCTCGCGGCGATGCGGAGCTGGCCGGCGGAGGTGAGCCTGTCGTTCAACCTCTCGGCCCAGGACCTCGCCACGCCGCAGAGCCTCGCGCGGCTCACCGAGGCGATCGCGGCGGCCGGCATCCCGCCGGCGCGGATCATCGTGGAGGTGACCGAGACGGCGCTGATGCGCGACCTGCCGGCGGGGCGGCGCGCCCTCCTCGACCTGAAGCGCCTCGGGCTGACCGTCGCCCTCGACGATTTCGGCACCGGCCATTCGAGCCTGTCCTACGTCCACCAGTTGCCCATCGACCGGCTCAAGATCGACCGCTCCTTCGTGGCGGATATCTGCGGGAATCCGACCTCCGTGAACATCGTCCGGTCGATCATCGACCTGTGCCGCAATCTGAAGATGCAGTGCATCACCGAAGGGGTCGAGACGCGCGAGCAGATGCTCCTGCTGCACGTCATCGGCTGCCGTGCGATGCAGGGATACCTGTTCCTGCGGCCGCAGCCGGAGAGCGCCCTGACGCAGGCGGCCGCGGTCGCCCTCTCGCCGCTCAGCAGCCTGCGCGAGGCCGCGCCCGCCGTCTGATCCGGCTTCCGACCGATCGGTGCGGAGCCGGACCGCACGCCCGTGCGGCGGAGCCGGGGCCCCGCTCAGGCCGCCGGGGTGGCGATGTGGCGGAACATGTGGCGGCGCGCTTCCTCGTCCATCTCCGCCTTGAAGGCGTGCCGCTCCCGGAGGGCCAGCGCCGCCTGCGCCGCCGGGCGTGCGCCGATGGTGTCGAGGAGCCGCTTGAGATGGGGCAGGTCGCCCCAGACCGATTCGTCGGAGGGGCCGGAGCCGAGCACGAAGGGCACCATGCGGGCCCAGCCCCACACCGCCATGTCGACGATCGTGTAGGCATCGCCGAGCATGAAGGGGCGGTCGCGCAGCCGGGCGTCGAGGATGCCGTAATGGCGCCGTGCCTCGTAGAGGTAGCGCGTCACCGCGTAATCCTTGGGCTCGGGGGCGAAATGGCGGAAATGCACCGCCTGCCCGGAATACGGCCCGATGCCCGTCGCCACGAACATCAGCCAGGAGAGGAGATCGCCCCGGGCGGCCGGACCGGCCTCGGGCAGGAAGCGCCCGGTCTTCTCGGCGAGGTAGAGCAGGATCGCGTTCGAATCGAAGACTCGCGCCCCCGCCTCCTCGTCCACGATGACCGGGACCTTGGCGTTCGGGTTGAGCGCCACGAAGGCGGGCGCGTGCTGCTCGCCCTTGCGGGTGTCCACGGGCCGGGCCTCGTAGGGCAGGCCCATCTCCTCCAGGCAGAGGACGACCTTCATCGGGTTGGGCGCGAGGCTGTAATAGAAGGTGATCACGCGGATCTCTCCTCTCGTGCGGGCCGCCGGGGGCTGGTTCGGCCGCCCGGGCATCGCACGGCGCTGCCCCGCTCTCCAGCCGTGGCGGTCGCACCCCACCCCCTCCGCCGATGCAGGGGTCCCCGACGCGGGCGCGGGCGTGTTGCCGCACGGGGATCCTCCCGGAATTCCGGCGCGTTGCCGGGGGATTTTCGTCTCCGCTCCGCGCGGGGCCAGCCCCCAGAGACCTACACGATCCTGAGCCAGATCGCCGCCGAGATGCTGGGGCTGCCGGTCGAGCGGGTGCGGATGATCCTCGGCGACACCGCCGATCCGCCCTCCTCGGGCTCGGGCGGCTCCTTCGGGGCGGCGAGTTCGGGCTCGGCCCTCTACGTCGCCTGCGAGGCCCTGCGCACCAAGCTCCTCGCCAAGGCCGATCTCGAACCGGCGAACGCCGTCTTCGCGGAGGGGCGCATCACCTCCGGCAACCGCCGGGCGGATCTCGCGGCGCTCATCGGCGCCGAGGGAATCGAGGCCGAGGGCGAGATCAAGCCCGGCCGCAACACCGAGGCCTTCGCGCAATATTCCTACGGCGCGCATTTCGCCGAGGTCGGGGTCGATGCCGATACGGGAGAGATCCGCCTGCGGCGGATGCTCGGCGTCTTCACGGGCGGGCGCATCCTCAACCAGAAGCTCGCGCGCTCGCAGGCGATCGGCGGCATGGTGTTCGGGATCGGCGCCGCCCTGATGGAGGCGGTGTTCCTGCCCGAACTCGACGACCGGGCGAATCCGCTCAAGAGCAAGGGGCTCGGCGAACTCGGCATCTGCGGGGCCGGCGCGGCGGTGGCGAACGCCGTCCACAACGCCACCGGGATCCGCGTGCGGGATTATCCCCTCACCCTCGACAAGCTCCTGCCGGGCCTCGCCGCCCGGGATTCCGGCCAGCGCCGCTCCTGAGGGGGCGAGCGGGGAGCCACCGCGTTCGAAGGGGATGGCCGGCGGGGGAATCGCACCGGTCGCCTTGCGTCACCGCCCCGATCCCCCTTCCTCGATCAGCCGGACGTGCTCGGCCTCCGGGATGCCGTAGCCGCCCTCCGCCGTGGCGAGCAGGGCCGGCCGGTCGACGATCGTGATGCGCCCGCGCCGGGCGCGGATGATCTGGCGTCCTTCGAGGGTCTGGAGCGCCAGGGTGACGCTCGTGCGCTGCACGCCCAGCATCAGCGACAGGAACTCGTGGGTCAGGTCGAGATCGTCCCCCTCCACGCGGTCGTGGCACATCAGCAGCCAGCGGGCGAGGCGGGCCTCGATCTGATGGGTGGCGTTGACGACGGCCGTCTGCGCCGTCTGGATCATCTGCACCTGCACCGAGCGCAGGAGCAGCTGGCGCAGCGAGGGGCTCGCCTCGGCGGCGGCGAACAGCGCCCCGGCCGCGATGCGCAGCATCGCGCCGGGCGCCTGCACCATGTGCGTGAAGGGACCGCGGTCGCAGCCGAGCAGGACCGGGGAGGCGCCCACCAGCCCCTCCAGGCCCACCAGCCCGATCTCGCCCCGCGCCCGCCCGCCGAGGGTGGTCATCGAGCTGAAGCCCGTCTCGGGGAAGTAGAGGGCCGCGATCGGCGCATCGGTCTCGATCAGGACCTGCCTGAGTTCCGTCCTGACCGGTTCGAGATGCGGGCGAAGGCGGGCGAAATCCTCGCAAGCCATCCGCCGGAGCAGGCGGTTGCGCAGGGTGGCTTGCGGCGGCGGTGCCATGGGCGGGGACCTTCCCGTCGTGCCGGGACCGGGGGCATCCCGGTCCCTGCCCCGGATCCTACGGCCCGTGGGGCGTGTGCTCCAGCGGGGGCCTGCGGCGAGGCGCGGTCGCGCGGGTCATGCTCCGCCGAGGAGCCGCGCATACTCGGCTTCCGGGATGCCGTAGGCTCCCTCGGCCAGTTCCTCCAGGGCCCGCCGTGCGAGCACCGCGATGCGCCCGCGGCGGGCCCGGATCATCTGGCTGCCCTCCAGCGATTGCAGGGCCAGGGTCACGCTCGTGCGCTGGACGCCGAGCATGAGGGCGAGGAATTCGTGCGTGATGGGGAATTCATCCCCCTCCGTGCGGTCGAGGCACATCAGCAGCCAGCGGGCGAGGCGGGCCTCGATCTGGTAGGTGGCGTTGACGAAGGCGGTCTGCGCCGTCTGGACCATCTGCACCTGCACGAAGCGCAGGAACAGGAGGCGCAGGTTCGGGCTGCGGGTGGCCGCCGCGGTCAGCACGGCGCTGTCGACCGCCAGCACGTCGCCCGGGCCCTGCACGAAATGCTCGTGCGGCGTGCGGTCGCTGCCGAGCAGGATCGGGGAGGCGCCCACCAGCCCCTCCGGCCCGATCAGGCCGACCTCGGCCCGGCTGCCCTGACCCGCCGTCACCACCGACACGAAGCCGGTCTCGGGAAAGAACACCTCCCGCACGGGCTCGTTCGGCGCGATCAGCACCTGCCTGAGACGCGTCGACAGGGGGTGGAGATGGGGCTGCAGCTCTTCGAAATCGGCCGGATGGAGTTGCCTGAGCAGGCGGTTGCGCAGGGCGGTTTGCTGCAGCGGAGCCACGGTTCGTTCCAAGGTGGGGGGAGTATTAGACGGTCTCCCCGCTGCCGCGGCCCGGATCGTTGCCGAGGCAGTGCCCGGCTTATTGCCAGCACGGCCCGCAAACGCAATTTCCCCTATAGGTTCTGTGTGATACCCGACATTTCCTGAAGTGTCGGGTATCACACAGAGCAGAGGCTGTTCCTTCCAGGATATTGACGAAGCTGCACTGCCTTCTCCACCTATGTCAGCGCAGCTATTCGAGCCGCCGCCGGATACGGCTATGACCAGTACTGAAAGGTTTCCGGTGGTTCTGTTGATCGAGGACGACGTTCTGGTCGGAATGGATCTGTCCGAGGCGCTGGAAGAGGCGGGCTATCGGGTGATCGGTCCGCTCACGCGGATCTCCGACGTCCGCTCCGCCCTGGAGGAGGCGCGTCCGGCCGCGGCGGTGGTCGATGTGCGGCTCAAGGACGGGTCCTGCGCGGTCCTCGCTTCCGAGCTGCGCGAGCGGCGGATTCCCTATCTGGTGCACACGGGCTGCCAGCGCGGCGATCCGCTCGCGGCGGCGTTCCTGGACGTGCCCTGGCTCGCCAAGCCGGCCGCGGTGCGCGACGTGCTCGCGGTCCTGCACGACCTCGCACGCGGTTCCCGGGTCTCGTCGTGACCGCAGGTGGGATCTGTCCGAGCCCCGAGCCGCGCCCGGAACCCGACGCGCTCCTGCGGCGGCTCGCGAGCCATGCCGATCTGACGGAGGCCGAGATCGGCATCCTGAGCCGGCTGAGCGCGGCCCCGCGGGCGGTCGGCCCGCGCAGCGACCTCCTGCGCGAGGGCGAGGATCCGGGCGGAGCCTACGTGATCCTGTCGGGCGCCGCCTGCCGCTACAAGCAGCGCCCGGCCGGGGGCCGGCACATCGTGTCCTATCTGCTGCCGGGCGACGTCTGCGACGCGGACGGCGCCCTGCTGCGGCGGGCGGATTTCTCCGCCGCCGCCCTGGCGCATTCCAGCGTGGCCTTCATCCCGCGCCCGCTCCTGCGCGAGCTGACCGCGGTCCACGACGGCATCGCCCAGGGCCTGCGTGCCGCCAAGCTCGTCGAGGAGGCGATCCTGCGCATGTGGCTCGCCAATCTCGGCTGCCGCTCGGCCCTGGAGCGCACGGCCCACCTGTTCTGCGAGCTGCTGGAGCGGTTCCAGGTGGTGGGGCTCGCCACCGGGGCGGGTTTCGACCTGCCGATCACGCAGGTCGATCTCTCCCTCACGCTCGGCATGTCGACGGTCCACCTGAACCGCACCTTGCACGAGCTGCGCCGCCAGGGGGCGGCCGATCTGCGCGGGCGCTCGCTGCGCGTCCTCGACCGGGAGCGGCTCACCGCCATCGCCGAGTTCGATCCGAGCTACCTGCGCCCCCGCTTGGCGGGCCGGGACGCCTCTTGACCCCGCCCGCCCGCACCGGCACCCCATCCGAACGCTGACCTTGCGGCGGCCGGAACGCTGCGGCGCGGCAGCGCTTATGTGTGCAGCCGCGGCCGGATCGGGGCCGCCGGGAAACGGGCGGGAGGTGTCGCAATGCGGTCGAAGCGCGGGCATGGCATCGGAGGCAGCCGCCCCTGGCTGTCGCGCCTCGCCGGGGCGCTGGCCCTGGCGGGAGTGGCGGGCGGCCTTTCGGGCTGCAGCGCCGTCAACCAAGTGCCGGTCCTGGAGGAGCGGGCGAAATCGGCCTGGAGCGAGGTGCAGAACCAGTACCAGCGCCGCGCCGACCTCATCCCCAACCTCGTCGAGACCGTGAAGGGCTATGCCCAGCAGGAGAAGGACGTGCTGATCGGGGTCACCGAGGCGCGCGCCAAGGCCTCCAGCGTCAAGGTCGATGCCGGCACGGTGAGCGACCCGCAGAAGTTCAAGGAATATCAGGACGCCCAGAACCAGCTCTCGGGTGCCCTCGGCCGGCTCCTGGTCACCGTCGAGCGCTATCCCGACCTCAAGTCGAACCAGAACTTCCTCGCCCTGCAATCGCAGCTCGAGGGCACCGAGAACCGGATCGCGGTGGCGCGGCGCGACTACATCACGGCGGTGCAGGCCTACAACACCGAGGTGCGCACCATCCCGGGCCGCTGGATCGCGGCGGTGCTCTATCCCGAGGCGAAGCCGATGGAGACCTTCACGGCGACGCCCGATTCCGCGCGGCCGCCGAACGTGAAGTTCTAGGCGTCTCGGATGCGGGCCGCTCTCCGGCTCTGCCTGCCGGTCCTCGCGCTCGCCGTGCTCGCGGCGGCGGCGCTCGCGGCCGAGTTGTCCTTCCCGGCCCTGACCGGCCGGGTGGTCGACGCGGCGGGCCTCCTCACGGACCAGCAGCGCGGCGCCCTCGACGCCAAGCTCAAGGCCCACGAGGACAAGACCTCGGATCAGGTGGTGGTGGCGACGGTGCGGAGCCTTCAGGGCACCAGCATCGAGGATTACGCCAACCGCCTGTTCCGGGCCTGGAAGCTCGGCCAGGCGAAGGCCAACAACGGCGTCCTCCTCCTCGTGGCGCCGGGCGAGCGCAAGGTGCGCATCGAGGTGGGCTACGGGCTCGAAGGCGCGCTCACCGACGCCCTGTCCAAGGTGCTCATCGCCGGCACCATCGCGCCGCGCTTCAAGGCCGGCGACTTCGCAGGCGGGATCGATGCCGGCGTGGATGGGATCCTGTCCATCCTGGCAGGGGACGCGCAGGAATGGCAGCGCAGGCCTCAGGTCCGCTCCGACGAGGTGGCGCCCGAGCAGGTGCTCCTCCTCGTCGTGCTGTTCTTCCTCGTGGTCTTCGTGCTCTGGCGCATGAACCGCGGCGGGCGCGGCCGCGGTGGCGGCATCGTGATCCTGCCGGGTCCCGGCTCGGGCTCCGGGGGCTGGAGCGGCGGCTATTCGGGCGGCGGTGGCCTCGGGGGCGGCTTCTCCGGGAGCGGCGGCTCGTCGGGTGGGGGAGGGGCCTCCGGTGACTGGTAGGGTGGAGGACCTCCTGAGCCGCGCGGCCTGCGAGCGGATCGCCGCCGCGGTGGCGCGGGCGGAAGCCGGCACGGCGGGCGAGATCGTCGTCATGGTGAGCGGGCGGGCCGGGCTCTACCGTTCCGTGGTGCTCACCGCCGCCCTCGCCGGCGGGCTGGTCGCGCCCTGGCCGCTCCTCCTGCTCACGGGCTGGAGCACCGGCCTCGTGCTGCTGGCGCAGGCGGGGGTCGTGGCGCTGATCCTGACGGCGAGCCTCTCGGAGCGGCTGCGCCTCGCCCTGATGCCGCGCAGCCTGCGGCGCGGGCGGGTGCGCGAGGCGGCGCAATTCGCCTTCCGCGCGCGGGGGCTCACCCGCACCCGCGGGCGCACCGGCCTCCTCCTGTTCCTCGCCCTTGCCGAGCGGCACGCCGAGATCGTCGCGGACGAGGGCGTCCTGGCGCGGCTCGACGCGCGGGCCTGGGCCGACCTCATCGCCGATCTCACGGCGGCCCTGCGCCGCGGCGAGGTCGAGGCGGGCCTCGTCGCCGCCGTCACGCGCCTGGGCGAGCGACTGGCGGCCGGGCTGCCGCCGGAGCCCGGGAGCGCGGACGAGCTGCCGAACCGGGTGATCATCGAGGAATGAGGGAGGCCGCGCCCCGCACGCCGGACGGCCGCTACCTCGTGGTGCGGGGGCGGCTGTGGCGGCTGAGCGATCCCGGCCTCGCCCCGGAGCGGCGCGAGGAGCTGGTGGACGAACTGATGCGGGCCCGGCGCGCCGTGCGCGCGGCGGCCGGCGATCCCGACGCCCGCGCGGCGGCGCGCCGCCGGGTCGACGCGGCCAAGCGCGGTCTCGGCGAGCGCGGCCCGGTCTGGTGGGCGGACGGGGCGCCGGACTACACCCGCCACCTCGCCCGCAACACGCCCTACGCGGCGTGGTACGCCGCGCTGTCCGGGGCCGATGAGGCCGACTGATCCGGTTTCCGAAAGTGATCTTCCGGAAACCGTATCAGCCACCTGCCGGCCGCGGCGCGGCCAGGCCGAAGGTCTCCTGCATCGAGCGCCCGGCGGCGAGGCTCGCCTCCCACTCGGCCTCGCGGGCGAGCTTCGCCTCCGCGGCACCGATCCGCTCCCGGATCGCGGCGGGCGGCAGCACGACGAGCCCGTCGTCGTCGCCGATCAGGAGGTCGCCCGGATTCACCCGCGCGCCGCCGATCACCACCGGCGCGTTGACGGCGCCGCGCTCGGCCGAGGCGGGCCCGCGCGGGGTGACGAAGCGGGTGAAGACCGGCAGGTCGGCCCAGCCCGCGAGCATCCCGACATCCCGCACCGCGCCGTCGCAGATCAGGCCGACCCCGCCACGCCGCCGCAGGTGACCGCCGACGATCTCGCCGATCATCGCGGTCTCCGCATGGCCGCCCGCCGCGATGACCAGCACGTCGCCCGGCCCGATCACGTCCAGCGCGTGCAGCACGGCTCCGAAATCCGGCGGCTCGCACAGGGCCGTGACGGCGCGCCCGAACAGGCGGGGCTGGCGGCCCGGCGGCAGGAGCGGGCGGATCGCCGGGTCGATCTGGCCGAGGCTCCAGCCGAGATCGACCGCGACGGCGACCGGAACGCTCCGCCAGCGCGCGATCTCCTCCGCGCTCGGCGGATCGGCCGGACCGGTTTCGATGGTGACGGGCATGGTGTCGCGTCCTCCCTGTCGCGCGGGCCTGTCGCGCGGATGCGAGGCCGCGCGATACAGGAGTGGCACGCCGGTGCCCGGAAGTCTCCGGGCTTCCGGCCCGCGGCCCGGTTTCTGCAAGACCGCGCCCCGCGTGGGATTCCGCCCCGAGCGAAGGAGGATGCCGATGCCGCGCCATCACGAGATCCCGGCCGCACCCGAGACCATGGTGCTCGGCTGCTTCGATGCCGCGCACGCGCCCGTGCTCACGGTCGAGTCCGGGGACACCGTCACCCTGCATTCCTGCCCGGCCGGTGGCCGGAATTCGCTGCATCCGGATCCGGCCCGCAACCCGGCCGACTACCTCGCGGCCCTCGACGCGCTCTCCCCCGGCTTCGGTCCCCACTTCGTCACCGGCCCGGTGCATGTGCGCGGGGCCTTGCCCGGGGACGTGCTGCAGATCGACATCCTCGACCTGAAGCTGCGCCAGGACTGGGGCTTCGTCGCGATCCTGCCGCTGCTCGGCACGCTCCCGGACGAGTTCACCGACTACGAGACCATCCATCCCGACATCGACGCCGAGCGCGGCGTCGCGGTGCTGCCCTGGGGCACCGAGCTGCCGCTCGATCCGTTCTTCGGCATCCTCGCCACCGCGCCGCCCCGCGCCTGGGGGCGCGTCAGCTCGCCGGTGCCCCGGGCCTTCGGCGGCAACATGGACAACAAGGAGCTGAAGGCCGGCACCACGCTCTACCTGCCGGTCTTCAACGAGGGGGCGGGCTTCTACGCGGGCGATGGACACGGGGTGCAGGGCGACGGCGAGGTCTGCGTCACGGCCCTGGAGACCGGCCTCACCGGCACCGTCCGGCTCACCGTGCGCAAGGATCTCGACGCCGCGTGGCCCTTCGCGGAGACTCCCACCGACCTGATGGCGATCGGCCTGCACGAGAGCCTGGACGAGGCCATGCGGCAGGCGGTGCGCGAGATGGTCAAGCACGTCTGCGCCCGCACGCGGCTGACGCGCAACCAAGCCTACATGCTCTGCTCGCTCGCCGGGAACCTGCGCATCACCCAGACGGTGGACGGCAACAAGGGCGTGCACATGCTGCTGGCGAAGAGCGCCCTGCCCCATGGAGAGCGGCAGTCGAGTTGCCGGCAAAATATATCGACGGCAGAAATTTAGCAGGCAAAATACCGGGCGAACGCCCAGTGGTCGGCGCGCCGCCGAGGATCCGATCATCGCTCGATCGGTGCCTTGCCCACCGCCTTTCCGGGCCCGGAAAGGGGCGTGTTGGATGGTCGTCCGCCGTTCGATGCCGGGGAGTTCACGCGCCACGAAGGCTGTCGTGGTCTCCCGCTGCCGGGCGCTTCCGGCGGGTGAAGCCTTCGGGAAGTCCGATCCACCGGATTGACGGCGCGCCCCGGCTTGGCCTACAGCCGCCGCATGACCAGCATCCTCCTGTCCGGGCTGTATTACGCGCCGCTCCCTTGAGCGGTGGGTGCTTGTCATTTCCCAGCCGCTGCGTCGTCAGCGGCTGACCCTCGATCACCGACCGCTGGCCTCGCCTCTCTCCCGGAGGTCACGTCGTGTCGTCTCCCCACCCATTCTCCGTGCCGCCATCGGTCGGCATCATCGGTTTCGGCGCCTTCGGCCGCCTGATCGCACGGCATCTCGCGCCCCGCCTCCCCGTGCTGGCCCATGATCCGTTCGTGTCGGAGGCGGCGTTCGGCGACGGGGCCGGGGCCGTGCGGGCCGGTCTGCGCGAGACCGCCCGTTGCCCGGTGGTGATCCTCGCCACCCCGGTCTCCCGTCTCGCGGAGGCGGCCCGCGCGATCGCGCCGCATCTGCGCACCGGCACGCTGGTCGCGGATGTGGGCTCGGTGAAGGTGCTCCCGGCCGCGATCCTGCGCGAGACGCTGCCGCCCGAGGTCGACATTCTCGCGACCCATCCGCTGTTCGGCCCGCAGAGCGCCCGCGACGGCATCCGGGGCCTGCGCATCGCCCTCTGCCCCGTCCGAGGCCGGCGTGCGCCGGAGGCCGCGGCCTTCCTGCGGCGGCTCGGGCTGACGGTCCTGATGACCACGCCGGAGGCCCACGACCGCGAGATGGCCGCGGTCCAGGGCCTGACCCACCTCATCGCCAAGGTGCTGGTGGAGATGGAGCCTCTGCCGACCCGCATGACCACGCGGAGCTTCGACCTGATCATGCAGGCGGTCGGCATGGTCCGTCACGACGCCCCGGAGGTGTTCGCGGCGATCGAGCGGCTGAACCCCTACGCGGGTGCGGTGCGCGAGCGCTTCTTCGGGCTCGCCGCGGAGCTCGGCGCCGCGTTGGCGGAGGGGGAGGCGCCGATGCCCGCCGGCCGCGCCGCCAGGGGGTGAGGGACCCGCTGGCGAGGGCAGCCCGATCGCGCTACGCCTGCCGGCGGATCCGTGGCGCCGGACTTGCAGTCCCGGTGCCGCCCCTCCGGCCGAACCGTTGAGCGCATGACCGAAGACCTCTCCCTGGGCGCCCGCGTGATGGCGCTGATCGACGATCTCGCCCGCCACACCGACGAGCCCGGCCGGCTGACCCGGCTCTATCTCTCGCCCGCCCACCGGGCCGCCGCCGAGGCGGTGGCCGGCTGGATGCGGGCGGCGGGCTTCCAGGTCGCGATCGATGCCGCGGGCAGCGTCATCGGGCGCAGGGAGGGGCGGCAGCCCGGCCTGCCGGCGCTGATGATCGGCTCCCACATCGACAGCGTCGTCGATGCCGGACGCTACGACGGCCCGCTCGGGGTGATCGGCGGCCTCGTCGCCGCCGAGGCGATCGCGGCGCGCGGGGCGAGCCTGCCCTTCGCCCTCGAACTCGTCGCCTTCGGGGACGAGGAGAACGTCCGCTTCCCCACCAGCCTCTCGACCTCGAAGGCGCTGGCCGGCCGCTACCAGCCCGAATGGCTCGACGGGCGCGACGCCGACGGCGTGAGCCTGCGCGAGGCCCTGACCCGCTTCGGCGGCGATCCGGACGGCATCGCGGCCCTGCGGCGCGACCCGGCCGGGATCCTCGGCTTCCTGGAGGTGCATATCGAGCAGGGGCCGGCGCTCCAGGCCCTCGACCAGCCGGTCGGCGTGGTCTCGGCCATCGCCGGCATCACCCGGGCGCGCTGCACCGTCACGGGTGAGGCCAACCACGCCGGCACCGTGCCGATGGGCATGCGCAGGGACGCCCTCGCCGCCGCCGCCGAGATGGTGCTCGCGGTCGAGCGGCTCGGCGCCGCGGCCCCCGCCGCGGTGGCGACGGTGGGGGCGCTCGCGGTGACCCCCGGCGCCGTCAACGTCATCGCGGGGCGGGTGGACTTCACCCTCGACCTGCGGGCGCCCGACGACGCCGTGCGCGCCCGCCTCGTCGCCGAGGTCGATGACGCCTGCCGCGCGATCGCGGCGCGCCGCGGCGTCGGCTTCACCGCCGAGACCTTCATGGACAACACGGCGGTCGTCCTCGATCCGGGCCTTCAGGCGGCCCTGGAGGCGGCGGCCCGCCGCCACGGCTACGCGCCGCCGCGCCTGCCCTCGGGCGCCACGCACGATGCCGCCGCGCTCGCGGCCATCGCCCCCGCGGCGATGCTGTTCGTGCGCTGCAAGGACGGCATCAGCCACAACCCCGCCGAGTCGATCACCGTGCAGGATGCCGACGCGGCGACCCGCGTGCTGGTGGACACGATCCTCAGCCTGGCGGAGCGGCAGCCCGCGTGAGCGGGCGCGCGGGCGGCGCCTCGTCCGTCCGCTCCGTCTCTCTCTCCTGCGCCAGGGCCTCCTGGCGCCGCCCGAGCCAGAGCCCGTTGAGGAGCCAGATCGCCGAGAGCGGCACCGCCAGGATCGGCAGGGCGGTGGGGCCGAGCCCCATCGCTCCGGCCAGCGCGTAGGACCACGCCCCGACCTGATCGCCGAGGCGGTAGACCACCGTGTCGATGAAGCTCTTGGCCTTGTAGCGGTCCTCCCGCGGCAGCACGGTGAACAGCACCTCGCGCACCGGCCGGGCGATGGCGAAGTTGCCGGCCCGGCGCAGCACCCCGAACACCACCACCGCCGTGATGGTGGGCGAGAGGGCGAGCAGCCCGAAGCCGAGCACGCTGACGAGGGGCAGGATCGCCAGCGTCAGCCCGACGCCGAGGCGGCGCACGATGCGCCCGGTGAGGAAGAGCTGCACGCCGAGCGTCAGGGCGTTCACCGCGAGGTCGACGCTGGCGAAGAAGGCGGTCTGCGCCCCCCGGTCCGGGAAGCTGCGCTTCGCGATCGCCGCCTGCTCGAAGTACAGGAAGGTCGAGGTGATCGAGAACAGCAGCAGGAACAGGCTGATGGCGAGGAGGTAGGGGGAGGTGAGGGCGCGGGTGATGCCCGCGATCACGCCGCCGCCGATCGCCTCGGTGCTGGCCCCGGGCTCGCGCCGCAGGGCGTCCGACAGGCGGGCGAGCCGGCGCATGCTGAACACCGCGACTTCGAGCAGGAGCGCGGCGGCGATGAGCAGCAATGCGGTGGGCACGTCCCGCGCGAGCACGGCGGTGAAGGCCGAGCCCGTGATGGCCCCGAGCGTCGCCCCCGCCGCGATGAAGCCGAACAGGCGCTTGCCCTGCTCCGTGTCGAACACGTCGACGATGGTCGCCCAGAAGATCGAGACGACGAACAGGTTGAAGATCGACAGCCAGACGAAGAAGACGCGGCCGATCCAGACCAGCCGCTCCCCCTCCGAGACCGCGATGGCCCCGGCGAAGACCAGGATGTTGAGGGCGAAGAAGCGGTAGGTGAGGGGGACGAAGCGGGCCCGCGGCAGCGTGCGCACCAGCCAGCCGAACGGCACGTTGAGCGCCAGCATGCCGATCAGGGTGGCGGTGAACAGCCAGGGCAGGTTCTCGAGGCCGCCCGCGAGCCCCATCTGGTCGCGGATCGGCCGCATCACGTAGTACGACGACAGGATCGCGAAGATGTAGAGCCAGGACCAGCCGAGCGCCGGCACCTCGGCGGGCCGCACGTCGGTCAGCCGGCGCAGCCACGCGGGCACCCGGGCGCCGATGGCCTGCGCGTCGGCCGCGGCGCTCACGGCTTCAGGCCGTAGGCCTTGCGGGCCTCCGGCGCCGCCACTTCGAGGCCGAAGCCGGGGCTGCCCATGGCGAAGCGGCGGGCCGCGTCGAGGGGCCCGACCACCACGGGATCGAAGCCCGCGTCGCGCACCAGCGCCTCGGCCAGGGCCACCGCCGTCGGGTCGTCGCCCGCGAGCGGCACCGCCATCGGCGCGCCGGAGCGGTGGGCGTTGCGCTGGAAGACCCGGTAGTTCGCGGCGTTGAACACCCGCACGACGCGGGCTCCGGGCAGGTACTTGGCCGAGGTCGCGCCGATGCCCTGCGCCTCGGCCTCGGCGGCCAGATCCCCGTCGCGGGCCCGGGTGGCGTTGCCGGCATCGAGCACGACCTTGCCCGCGAGCGCCTTGGCGTTCTCGCGGCCGAGATCCGGATAGGCCCGGTAGGGCACGGCGAGGAGCACCGCCTCGCCGAAGGCGAGCGCCTCCGCCACGGTGCCGGCCTTGGCGAGCGGCCCCAGCTCCTTGACGAGGCCGGCCAGCTCCTCCGGGTGACGGGAGGCGAACAGCACCGGATGCCCGGCCTTGACCCAGAGGCCGCCGATGGTGCTGCCGATATTGCCGGCGCCGATCACGCCGACCGGGCTCTTCGGCTGACCCTGGGCGGCGGCCGGAAGCGCGCCCGCGAGGGCGCCGAGGCCCGCGAGCCGCAGGAGGGTGCGGCGGGTCGCATCAGAGGCCATCGATGTACTCCTCCATCTTCGTGCGCTGGGCGGCGTCGGGCAGGCGGCCGCGTGCGGCGCCGAGGTTGTCCTCGACGTAGCGGGCCTGGGCCATGCCGGGCACCGGGCACGTCACCGCCTCGTGCGAGAGGACGTATTTCAGGAAGAACTGCGCCCAGGAGGTGCAGTCGAACTCGGCCGCGAAGGGCGGCAGCGCCCGCCCGCGCACGAGGGTGAACAGCCGCTCGCGCCCGAACGGCACGTTGACCATCACGGCGGTGCCGCGGTCGCGGGCGAGGGGCAGGATGCGCTCGGCGGCCTTGCGCGCGTCGATGGCGTAGTTGAGCTGGACCACGTCGAGGCGCTCGCGCCGCATCAGGGCTTCGAGATCGTCGTATTGCCGCTCGACCCAGGTGGTGGCGCCGAGATAGCGGATGCGCCCGGCCTCCTTGAGCGCCTTCAGCGTGGCGAGCTGCGTGTCCGTGTCGATGAGGTTGTGGACCGCGATCAGGTCGATCCGGTCCGTGCGCAGGCGGCGGAAGGACTGCTCGATCTGCGCCTGCCCGGCCTCGCGGCCCTGCGCCGCCACCTTGGTGCAGAGGAACACCTTCCGGCGGAGGTCGTCCTCGGGCAGGATCACCCCCAGCACCTCCTCGGCCCGGCCGTAATCGGGAGCGGTGTCGATCACCCGGCCGCCGAGATCGAGGAAGCGGCGCACCGCCTCGCGCAGCGGCGCCACGGCCTCGGGCGTGGCCTCGACGTTGTAGCGCCGCGAGGTGCCGACCCCGATCACCGGCACGGTCTCGCCCGAGGAGGGGATGGGCCGCTGCAGCAGCGGCGCGGCCTCGGCGCGGCCGATCCCGGGCCACAGCCCCACGGCCGCCGCTCCGGCGAGCACTGACCGGCGGTTGAGCATCATGCGGGAACTCCCGTCTCGGCACGGCATAGTTGAACGCCGATGTAGGGCACGCGGGGAGGCCGGCCTACCGGGCCGGTCGACACGTTCTCTTGAGTGGATGGCCGTCAGCACGCCTGAACGGTGATCCGATGCTCCGGTGCCGGGGAACACCGTTCCGGGGCACTTCGAGGCTTGCTGATGCAAGCACGGCGGCACGAGGATCGGTGCGGCTGCCGGGACCTGCGGGGAGCCGGAGCGGACGTCGCCCACGCACCGTCTCCGGTTGGCACCGGCCGTGCTCTCCATATCTCGCCTGAGGCGGGCTCACGCGCCGCCCGCCGCCCGCGCGAGGGAGGGACCGATCACACCACGCATCCTCAGGACCGTGCTCGATCGTGCCTGGTTCGAGGCGCTGGCCTCGGACCCGGGCGGGCTTCGCCTGCGCATCGCCTGCCGGACCACGCTCTCGGTCGTGCTCACCGCGGCGATCCTCGTGCCGGGGCTGGTCTGGCACGCGCTGCCGGTCGCGGCACCCGCGACGGCCCTCATGCTGGCGCTCCTCACCGCCTCGCTGCCGCGGGAGCCCGCGCCCCGCCAGCGCTTCGCCACCATCCTGGCGATGGCCGCGGCGGCGATGGCCACGACGCTCCTGACCGCGCTGCTCGGCGGCGCCCCGCTCCTCGGGCAGGCCGCCTTCCTGGCGATCCTGTTCGCGGCCGTCGCCGCCCAGTCCTGGGGCGTGCGCGCCGTTCCGGTCGGCCTCGCGGCCGTCGTGCACACCTATCTGGGCCTGTTCCTGCACGTCGAGCCCGCGCAGGTCCCGCCGATCCTCCTGGCCATCGTGGCCGCGGTGGGAGCGGTCGGGCTCGTCGGCTTCGCCCTCGTGCGGGAGCCGCCGCTCGCGGCCCTGCGCCGCCTCGTCCGGGCCGTCGAGCGGCAGGGGGCCAAGCTCGTTCATGCGAGCCTCGATGCCGCCCGCGACCGCAGCCCGCCCGCGCGCCTGCGGCTGCGCCGGCTGTTCGGGGAGCTCAACGAGACGGTCCTGATGGCCGGGGACCACCTCGCCGCGACCGGCGCGGGCGGCGGGCCGGCCCTCGATCTGGCGCTGCTGCGGTTCGAACTCGCCCTGATCAGCCTCTCGTCGGTGATCATCGCCGCCGGGCCGATGAGCCGGCGCGACGCGGCCGTGACGCGCCTCCTGGCGCGGCGGCTCGCGGTGGGGCGGCGCGGAGCGCTGCGCGCCCGGCCCGCCAGCCCCGCGGCACCCCTCGGTCCGGCCATCGCCGAGGTCGACGCGGCGGCCCTCGCCCTCGCGCAGGCGCTCGCCGGTCTCGCGCAGCAGCAGCAGGGCGGCACGACGGCCGGGGTCCCGCCCGCGGCGCCCCGGCCAGCCCCCGCCTGGCGCCCGGCGATCCGCGCCACCGCCGCGGCCTTCCTCAGCATGGCCGGCGGCCAGCTCATCTCGCCGGACCGCTGGTTCTGGGCCGTGCTGACCGCCTACCTCGTGTTCCTCGGCGCGCGCTCCAGCGGGGATGCCATCCACAAGGGGCTGGAGCGGGTCGGCGGCACGCTGCTCGGCCTCGTCGCGGGCGTGCTCGTCAGCGTGGCGGTGGCCGGCCATCCGGTCGCGGAGGCCGGGGCGCTGGTGGTCTGCATCTTCGCGCTCGCCTACGTGTTCGCCCTCTCGCAGGTGCTCGCGATCTTCTGCGTCACGATCATGCTGGGGCTGATCTACGGCCTGATCGGCACGCCCGCCGAGACGATCCTGATCGTGCGCCTCGAAGAGACCGCGATCGGCGCGCTGGCGGCGGCGATCGTGAGCGTCGCGATCCTGCCCGCCCCCACCGAGGAGCATGTGGGGCGGGTGGGGGGCGACCTCGTGGCGGCGCTCGCGCGGGTGCTGCGGGAGAGCGCCCGGCGCTTGGCGGGCGATGCGGCGGCGGCGCCGGTCGGCGAGCTGCGCCGCGCCGACCGGCTGCTGCGCGACCTGCGTCTCGCCCTGCGGCCCCTGCGGGCGCGCCGCACGCTGGTGTGGTGGGCGCAGCGCCCCTCCGAATTGCCTGCGATCCTCGCCTGCGTGTTCTGGGTGCGTGTGCTGGCGATGGTGTGCGCGACCGAGCCGCCCGCCGGCGACCGCGAGCCGATGCGCCGGGCGATCACCGCCCTGGCCGACCGTCTCGATGCCGTCGCGGCCCCGGGCGCTCCCGAGGCGGCCCCGGGCGGCTCGGGAGCGCATCCCCTGGAGATCGGCGCCCTGCATGTCGGGCGCACCAGCACCGCGCTGATGGAGCTGGCGATCGGCAACCTGGAGACGATCGTCGCGCTGATGCGCGAGCGCTTCCACCGGGACGGCTGGGCCGTCTTGGTGGCGCGGCGTCCCCTGTGACTCGGTTTCCGGACGTGACCGGCCGGAAACCGAGTCGCCGGCCCGCGCGGCGCGGAGCGGGGCTCCGCGCACGCCTGGGCGAAGCCGGGTTCCGCATCGCGCAAGCGATGGCGCAGCGATCGCCAGGCGATCGATCGGAAACCGTCATGAGGCGCGGCGGCCCGGCCTCGGGCCGCCGCGGTGCCGGTCAGCGCATGGTCGGCATGACGAAGTCGGCGCCCGCGCGGATGCCGGTCGGCCAGCGCGTGGTGATGGTCTTCAGCCGGGTGTAGAAGCGCACGCCCTCCGGGCCGTGCATGTGGTGGTCGCCGAACAGCGACGCCTTCCAGCCGCCGAAGGAGTGGAAGGCCATCGGCACCGGGATCGGCACGTTGATGCCGACCATGCCGACCTGGATCCCGTGCGCGAATTCCCGCGCCGCATCGCCGTCCCGGGTGAAGATCGCGGTGCCGTTGCCGAATTCGTGCTCGTTGATCCACGTGGCCGCCGTGGCGAAGTCCGGCGCGCGGGCGACCGCCAGCACGGGGCCGAAGATCTCCTCCTTGTAGATGCGCATCTCCGGCGTCACGCGGTCGAACAGCGAGCCGCCGATGAAGTAGCCGTTCTCGTAGCCCTGCAGCGTCAGCCCGCGGCCGTCGACGACGAGTTCCGCCCCCTCCGCGACGCCGAGATCGACGTAGCCCTTCACCCTGTCGCGGTGCTGTTGCGTCACCACCGGGCCCATCTCGGCCTCCGGATCGGTGCCGGGGCCGACCTTGAGCCCCCGCACCCGCGGGACGAGCTTCTCGATGAGCGCGTCGGCGGTCTTCTCGCCCACCGGCACCGCCACCGAGATCGCCATGCAGCGCTCGCCCGCCGAGCCGTAGGCCGCGCCCATCAGGGCGTCCACCGCCTGATCCAGGTCGGCATCGGGCATGATGATCATGTGGTTCTTGGCGCCACCCAGCGCCTGGGCGCGCTTCCCCTGCATCGCGGCGGTGCCGTAGATGTACTTGGCGATCGGGGTCGAGCCGACGAAGGACACCGCCTGCACGTCGGGATGGTGCAGGAGGGCGTCCACCGCCTCCTTGTCGCCCTGCACGACGTTGAACACGCCGTCCGGCAGGCCGGCCTCCTTCAGCCACTCGGCGAGCACCAGCGAGGCGGAGGGATCGCGCTCGGACGGCTTCAGGATGAAGGTGTTCCCGCAGGCCAGCGCCACCGGGAACATCCACATCGGCACCATCACGGGGAAGTTGAACGGCGTGATGCCGGCCACGACGCCGAGGGGCTGGCGCAGGGCATGGCTGTCGACGCGGGTGCCGACATTCTCCGTCACCTCGCCCTTGAGGAGCTGCGGGATGCCGGTGGCGAACTCGACCACTTCGAGGCCGCGCTGGATCTCGCCCTTGGCGTCCGAGAGCACCTTGCCGTGCTCGGCGGTGATGATGGCGGCGAGCTGGTCGGTGCGCTCCTCGCACAGGCGCAGGAAGCGGTTGAGGATGCGGGCGCGGCGCAGGGGGGGCGTGCCGGCCCAGCCGGGGAAGGCGCGCTTGGCGCTCGCCACCGCTTCATCCACCTCGGCCGCGCTCGCGAGGTGCACGGCGCCGGTGGCCTCGCCCGTCGCCGGGTTGAAGGCGGGCTGCGTGCGCCCGCTGCGGCCCGGGACGCGGGCCCCGTCCACGAAGTGAGCGATCTCGGTCGGCATGCTGGATCTCCGCTGTCGGAACGGCGCCGGACCGGATCCGGTCCGGCGCCCGGGATGGTGGGGGCCTCAGGCCGCGCGCGCCAGCGCGTCGGAGAGGACCGACACGATGGTGTCGACGTGCTCGCGCTCGCAGATCAGGGGCGGCGAGAAGGCGATGATGTCGGCGGTCACGCGGATGAGCAGCCCCTTCTCGAAGCAATCGACGAAGACCTCGTAGGCGCGGGCGCCCGGCGCGCCCTCGCGCGGCGCGAGTTCGATGCCCGCGATGAGGCCGATGGTGCGGATGTCGATGACGTTCTTCGCCCCGCGCAGCGCGTGCATCGCCTCGTGCCAGTAGTCCTGAAGCCCGGCGGCGCGGGTGAGGAGCCCCTCCTGCGCGTAGATGTCGAGGGTGGCGAGGCCCGCCGCGCAGGCGACCGGATGGCCCGAATAGGTGTAGCCGTGGAACAGCTCGATGGCGTTCTCCGGCCCGGTCATCAGCGCGTCGTGGACGGCGCGGCTCGCGAAGACCGCGCCCATCGGCACGGTGCCGTTGGTCAGCCCCTTGGCGCTGGTCACGAGGTCGGGCGTCACGCCGAAATACTCGGTGGCGAAGGGCGCGCCGAGGCGGCCGAAGCCGGTGATGACCTCGTCGAAGATCAGGAGGATGCCGTGGCGGCTCGCGATGGCGCGCAGGCGCTCCAGATAGCCCTTCGGCGGGATGAGCACGCCGGTCGAGCCCGCCACCGGCTCGACAATCACGGCGGCGATCGTCTCCGCCCCGTGCAGGGCGACGAGGCGCTCCAGATCGTCCGCGAGGTCGGCGCCGTGCTCCGGCTGCCCCTTCACGAAGCTGTTGCGGGCCGGATCGTGCGTGTGGCGCAGGTGGTCGGCGCCGGGCAGGAGCGGGAACATCCGGCGGTTGTTGACGAGGCCGCCGGCCGAGATGCCGCCGAAGCCGACCCCGTGATAGCCGCGCTCGCGGCCGATGATCCGGGTGCGGGTGCCCTGGCCGATGGCGCGCTGATAGGCGAGGGCGATCTTGAGGGCGGTGTCCACGGATTCGGAGCCCGACCCGGTGAAGAACACCCGGTCGAGGCCGCCCGGCGCGATCTCCGCGAGGCGCTCGGCGAACTGGAAGGCGAGGGGATGGCCCATCTGGAAGGAGGGGGCGTAGTCGAGGGTCGAGAGCTGCCGCTCCACCGCCTCCACGATCCGCCGCCGCCCGTGGCCGGCATTCACGCACCACAGGCCCGCCGTGCCGTCGAGGACGCTGCGCCCGTCATCGGCGGTGTAGTGCATGCCCTCCGCGGAGACGAGCATCCGCGGCGCCGCCTTGAACTGCCGGTTGGCCGTGAAGGGCATCCAGTAGGCGTCGAGGCGCGGGGCGTTCGGGTTCAGGGTGGCGGACATGGCGGGACCTCCGGTTCGCCCCGCAGACACACCGGTTTCCGTGCGGCAACAAGACCTTTTCTTGGACCGCGCAAATCGTTGACATTGCTGGAGCGCGGCCGCGATCGTTGCGGATATCGAACACACGCAACAGGGCCCGGATGACGGACGAGGATGTGGGGGCGCGGCTGCGCTACGTGCGGCTGCTGCACGGGCTGTCGCAGCGCGCCCTGGCCCGGAAGGCGGGCGTGGTGAATTCTACGATCTCGCTGATCGAATCGGGGCAGACCAATCCCTCGGTCGGCGCGCTCAAGCGCATCCTCGACGCGATCCCGATCGGGCTCTCGGAGTTCTTCTCCCTCGCGCCCGAGCCCACCGAGAAGGCGTTCTACGCGGCCGAGGAGCTGATCGAGATCGGCAAGGGCCGGATCTCCTACCGGCAGGTCGGCGACAGCCTGTTCGGCCGCGCGCTCCAGATCCTGAGGGAGCGCTACGAGCCCGGCTCGGATACGGGGCGCGTGCCCCTGGTGCATGACGGCGAGGAGGGCGGGATCGTGCTCTCCGGCCGGCTCGAGGTGACCGTGGACGACGAGCGCCGCATCCTGGGGCCGGGGGACGCCTACTACTTCTCCAGCCGCCGCCCGCACCGCTTCCGCTGCGTCGGCCCGCATCCCTGCGAGGTGGTCAGCGCCTGCACCCCGCCGACGTTCTGACGCCGGCGCCAGTTGTCTCATACGGTTTCCGGATGATCGCTTCGCGATGCGGAAACCGGCCTCGCTCAGGCGCCGCGCGGGCTCGTGATACGGTTTCCGAAGGTGATCGTCCGGAAACCGTCTCACCCGCCTCGTTCCGGGCCCGGAACGAGGCGGGTGTCGGATTGCGTCGTGGCTTATGCGGCTACCGGCCGCCGCCCTCCTGCGTCACGTGCACTCCGGGCCGGCGGCCGTCGTTCCAGCGCCCGTCGATCGCCCGCTCGATCTGCGCGGCGAGTTGCAGGAGCAGGCCGTCCCGGCCCTGGCGGGTCTGCGCCTGGATGCCCAGCGGCAGGCCGTGCTCGTTCCAGGCCAGCGGCAGGGAGATCGCCGGGATGCCGCAGAGGTTGGAGAGCGGCGTATAGGCGAAGTTCCGCCAGAGGTTGCCGAACCAGTCCTGCACCGACGGATTGTCGCTGAGCGTCAGGTACTCCGTCGTGCCGACCCGCGGCGTCGGCAGCGCCGTGATCGGCGTGAGGATGATGTCCCAATCCTCCAGGAAGGCGCCGAACCCGCGCGAGGTCGCGTTGAACGCCGCCTGCATCTCGGCCCGCTCCGCGTAGGTCGCGTCCCGTCCGGCTTCCCAGATGCGGATGTTCATCGGCTCGACGAGGTCGGCCGGGGGGCGCTCCAGGCCGCGGGCGGCGATGAGGCCGCCGATCGTCTGCGCGAAATTCGTGATGTAGCAGGTGGTCTGCGCCCGGAAGGCGGCCCGGAAATCGATCGCCGGCAGGGCCCAGTCCACGTGGTGGCCGAGCGTCGCCAGGAAGCGCCCGATCCGCTCCAGCTCCGCCACGTGCCGGGGAACGGCGCGATAATCGCCCCATTCGTGCGAGAGCGCGATGCGCAGGCGCGGCGGGTCGCGCCCGATCAGGGCGGAATAGGGCTCGGGCGCGGTCCAGTAGGTCATGAACTCGCCCGGGGCGCCGCCGCGGCACTGGTCCACGAAGGCGGCGGTGTCGCGCACGCTGCGCGACTGGCAGCCCTGGATGGAGACGACGTTCATGAGGTCGGAGCCGCCGGGCGCGATGGAGAACACCCCGCGCGAGGGCTTGAGCCCGATATTGCCGTTCACCCCCGCGGGGATGCGGATCGAGCCGCCGCCATCCGTCGCATGGCCCATCGGGACGACGCCCGCCGCCACCGCCGCCGCGGTCCCGGCCGAGGAGCCGCAGGTGGTGAAGGCGAGGTTCCAGGGATTGCGGGTCACGTAGACCGCCGGATTCTCCGCCGAGCTGCACACGCCGAATTCCGGCGTGGTGGTGCGGCCGAGGATCGCCAGCCCGGCCTGCCGGATCCGCCCGGTCAGGTAGCTGTCCGCGGGGGCCCGGTTCCCGCGCATCAGGAGCGAGCCCATCTCCTGGAGCCGGCCCTTCAGCGTCGGGCCGAGATCCTTCATCAGGAACGGCACCCCCGCGAAGGCGCCCGCCGCGTTGGTGCCGTCCACGAAGGGGTCGGCCACCGCATCCTCGAACAGCTCGACGACGGCGCTCAGGGCGGGGTTGGTGCGGGCGACTCCCGCAGCGACCTGGGCGGCGAGTTCGGCCGCCGTGACCTGCTTCGTGCGGACCCGCTCGGCGAGCGCCGTGGCATCGTGCGCCGCCCATTCCTCCCAGCTCATTGCCAGCGTCATGGCCTCGTTCCTGTCCTCGCGCGAAGATCCGGGGCGCTCAGGCGGTGCCGGCGCGGGCCGGCGCCGCCCCGTGATCGAAGTCGCGCCCCGGCGCGGCCTCGATCAGGGCCCGGGTGTAGGGATGGGCGGGGGCGGCGAAGATTCGCGCGGTCTCCCCCTGCTCCACGATGGCGCCCTTCTGCATCACCACCAGCCGGTCGCAGATCTGCGCGGCCACGCGCAGGTCGTGGGTGATGAACAGGATGGCGAGGTTGAAGCGCTGCTGGACGTCGTCGAGGAGCGCCAGAACCTGGCGCTGCACCGAGACGTCGAGGGCCGAGACCGCCTCGTCGGCGATCAGGATCTCGGGCTCCATGGCGAGCGCGCGGGCGATGGCGATGCGCTGGCGCTGCCCGCCCGAGAACTGGTGCGGGTAGCGCGTCAGCGCGCCGGGCTGGAGGCCGACGAGGGTCATCAGCTCGCGGGCGCGCGCCAGGGCGGCCTCGCGCGCCATGCCGAAATTCACCGGCCCCTCGACGATCGAGGCGCCCACGGTGAGGCGGGGATTGAGCGAGCGGAACGGATCCTGGAACACCACCTGGATCCGGCGGCGATAGGGCCGCAGCCGCCGTTCGGACATCCCGGCGATGTCGTGATCCCCGACCAGGATCTGCCCCTCGCTCGGGGCCATCAGCCGGGCGACGCAGCGGGCGACCGTGGTCTTGCCGGAGCCGGATTCGCCGACGATGCCGACCGTCTCGCCGCGCCGGATCCGCAGATCGACCCCGGCGGCGGCGCGCACGCTGCGGCCCTTCCCGAACAGGCTGCGCGAGACGTAGGTCTTGGCGAGGCCCGCCGTCTCCAAGGCCAGCGGCCCGGTCACCGGGCGGCGCGCGGCGGGCGTCATGCTCGGCACCGCCGCCATCAGCATCTGCGTGTAGGGGTGCTGCGGGCGCCGCAGCACCTCGGCCGCCGGCCCCTGCTCGACGATGCGGCCGCGCTGCATCACCACGACGCGGTCGGCGATCTCGGAGACGACGCCGAAATCGTGGGTGATGAACAGCACGCCGGTGCCGCGGCGCTCCTGCATCTCGCGGATCAGCTTCAGGATCTGGGCCTGGGTGGTGACGTCGAGGGCGGTGGTCGGCTCGTCGGCGATGAGGAGCGCCGGATCGAGGATGAGGGCGGCCGCGATCATCACGCGCTGGCGCTGCCCGCCGGAGAGCTGGTGCGGATAGGAGGCGTGCATCCGCGCGGGATCGGGCAGGTGCATGGCCTCCAGCATGGCGAGCACCTTGGCCCGCCGCTCGGCGGCGCCGAGCATGGTGTGGATGCGCAGCACCTCCTCGATCTGGCTGCCGACGGTGAGCACCGGGTTGAGCGCCGTCATCGGCTCCTGGAAGATCATCGCCATCCGGTCGCCGCGCAGGGCGCGCAGCCGCTGCGGCGTGGCGGCGAGGAGATCCTCCCCTTCGAGCCGGATCGCGCCCGCGACCGGCTTCAGCACCCGGGCGAGGAGCCCCATCACCGAGAAGGCGGTCACCGACTTGCCCGAGCCGGATTCGCCGACGACGCAGACGATCTCGCCCGGCGCCACGTGGAAGGAGACGTCGTCCACCGCGCGGGCGCGGTCGCCGCCGCCGGGCAGCGCGATGCTGAGGCCCGAGACCTCGAGGACGGGGGTGGGGGGCGCGCTCATCGGCCGGCCATCTTCGGATCGAGGGTGTCGCGCAGGCCGTCGCCGAGCATGTTCACGGCGAGCACCGTCAGCCCCAGGAAGACGCCCGGATAGAGGATGGAGTGCGGGTAGACGCGGAACAGGTTGCGGCCCTCCGCCATGATGTTGCCCCAGCTCGGCGTCTCGGGCGGGATGCCGATGCCGAGGAAGGAGAGGATCGCCTCGACCAGGATGGCGGAGGCGGCGATGAAGGTGCCCTGCACGATGAGGGGCGCGATGGTGTTGGGCAGGATGTGGCGCACCATCAGGGTCGGCAGGCGCGTGCCGGCCATGATCGCCGCCTCGACATAGGGTTCCTCGCGCACCGACAGCACGATGGAGCGCACCAGCCGCACCACGCGCGGGATCTCCGGGACGACGATCGCGACGATCACGGCGGGCAGCCCCGCCCGGAACAGCGAGACCACCGCGATGGCGAGCAGGATCCCCGGGATCGCCATCAGCCCGTCCATCAGGCGCATGATCGGCCCGTCGAGGGCGCGCACGTAGCCGGCGACGAGGCCGATGACGAGGCCGATCAGGATCGACAGGGTGGCGACCGTGACGGCGATCACCAGGGAGACCCGGGCCCCGTAGAGCACCCGGCTGTAGACGTCCCGGCCGAGCGTGTCCGTGCCCATGCGGTGCCGGTAGGTGGTGGTCGAGCCGTCCTCGGCGCGGATGGTGCGCTCGAAGCCCGGCACCTTGTTGCGCGCCGCCGGGGCGATCGCCGTCGGGTCGAGGGTGCCGAGGACCGGGGCGAGAGCCCCGATCAGGGCCATGAGCAGGAGGAAGCCGGCGCCGAGCGCCACGACGGGGTTGCAGATCAGCCGGGCCAGCAGGGTCCTGGCCGGCGGCGAGGGCTCGGCGGCGACGGGCGCGAGGAGGCTGGGCTCGGCACTCAATGGCGGATCCTCGGGTCGAACAGGACGTAGGTGAGGTCGATCAGGAGGTTGATGCCGACATAGACGCCGGAGAAGAGCAGGATCAGCGCCTGGATCGTCGGGTAGTCGCGGGCGAGCACCGCATCGACGGTGAGCCGGCCGAGGCCCGGGATGGCGAAGACGCTCTCGGTGACGACGACCCCGCCGATGAGGAGGGCGATGCCGATGCCGACCACGGTCACGATCGGCACGGCGGCGTTCTTGAGGGCGTGGTGGAACAGGATCCGGCGCTCCACCTGGCCCTTGGCGCGGGCGGTGCGGATGTAGTCCTCGTGCAGCACCTCCAGCACGCTCGCCCGCGTCATCCGGGCGATGAGCGCGATGTAGACGACCGAGAGGGTGAGGGCGGGCAGCACCAGCCGCTGCAGGTAGCCGCCGAACCCGGCCGAGAGCGACTGGTAGCCCTGGACCGGGAACCAGCCGAGGGTGATCGCGAAGACGTAGATCATCAGGTAGCCGATCACGAAGACCGGCACCGAGAAGCCGAGCACCGAGAAGCCCATCACGATGCGGTCGATCCACGAGCCGTGCCGGTAGGCCGCGATCACCCCGAGCGGGACCGCCACGCCGACCGCGATCAGCATCGTGGCGAGGGCGAGCGACAGGGTCGGCTCGATCCGGCCCAGGATCAGCTCGGCGATGCTCTTCTTGAAGAAGAACGACTCGCCGAGATTGCCCGTGAGCAGGTTGCCGGCCCAGATCGCGAACTGGGACAGGAGGGGCTGGTCGAGGCCGAGACGGGCGCGCACGAGGGCGATCTGCTCGCTCGACGCGTTGTCGCCCGCGATCACCGCGGCCGGATCGCCGGGCGTCAGCCGCAGCATGAGGAAGACCAGCACGGCGACGATCACGAGGACGGGGATGGCGGCCAGCAGGCGCCGCAGGACGTAACCGAGCATCGGGGACCGACCTTCCGGAGGAGGGCGTCTCGGCCGGGACCCGGGAAGCGGCCCGGATCCCGGCTTGTCTCCAGGGGAGGTCCCGGACGCGCCGGCCGGGACCTCCCGCGGCGCCTATTTCTTCTCGACGTTCCAGAACACCGGCACCGGCGCGGTGAGGAAGCCGCTCACGTTCGGCCGCGTGGCGATCGGCACGTAGTATTGGCCGAGATGCACGTGGGTGACCACGTCGCGCCAGCGCAGCTGCACCGCCTCCGCGATCGCCTTCTGCTTGGCCGGATCGGTCTCGCGGGCGAAGTCGTCGCGCAGCTTTTCCATCTCGGCATCGCAGGGCCAGCCGAAGGCGGCCTTGTCGCAGCTCGCGTTGAAGAAGCTCGCCATCACCGGGTTCAGGATGTCGGCGGAGACCCAGGAGGTCTGCATCAGGTTCCAGCCGCCCTTGTCGACCGGGTCCTTGCGCACGCGCCGGGCGACGACGGTCTGCCAGTCGGAGGATTGCATGTCGACCTTGAAGCCGCCCTTCTCCAGGAGCTGCTTGGCGACCGGGCCGAGATTGGTGAGGGCCAGGAGGTCGGTCGATTGCAGCAGGACGATCGACGTGCCGTCGTAGCCGGCCTCCTTGAGGAGCTGCTTCGACTTGGCGAAGTTCGATTCGAGCAGGCCCTCCATCCCCGTCTCGGAGGCGAGCGGGGTGCCGCAGACGAACATCGCCTTGCAGGCCTTGTAGTAGGTCGGGTCGCCGATCACCGCCTGCAGGAAGTCGGTCTGGTTCAGGGCGTAGGTGAGGGCCTGACGCACCTTCGGGTTGTCGAAGGGCTTGATCAGGTGGTTCGGCCGCATCGCGTATTGCAGGCCGAGCGGATTGTAGTCGACGAGCCTGATCGACTTGTCGTCCTTGAGCAGCGGGATGAGGTCGAAGGCCGGCTGCTCGACGGCATCGATCTCGCCGGCGAGCAGCGCGTTCACGGCCTGCTGCTGATCGGAGATCGCGAGCCACTCGACCCGGTCGAGCTTGACGACCTTGCCGCCGGCGAGGCCCGAGGCCGGCTCGGCGCGGGGCTTGTAGTCCTTGAACTTGGTGTAGACGATTCTGTCGCCCGGCTTCCACTCGTCGGTCTTGAGGACGAAGGGGCCGGAGCCGACGAATTCCGAGATCTGCGTGTTCGGATCGGTCTCCGCCACGCGCCTGGGCATCATGAACGGCACGTTGGAGGAGGGTTTCGCGAGGCCGAACAGCAGGAGGCCGGTCGGGGACTTGAGCCTCACGGTGAAGCGCTTGGCGTCGTCCGCCGTCATGGCCTCGACGAAGGTCATCAGCTTCTGCCCGAGCGCATCCCGGGCGCCCCAGCGCTTGATCGAGGCGATGCAATCCTCCGCCGTGACGGGCTTGCCGTCGTGCCAGGAGAGCCCGTCCCGCAAGGTGAAGGTGTAGGTCAGCTTGTCGGGCGACTCCGTGTAGCTGTCCACCATCTGCGGCTTGACCTCACCCTTGCCGTCGAGCGCGAACAGGGTGTCGTAGATCATGTAGCCGTGATTGCGGACGATGTAGGCCGTGGTCCAGATCGGATCGACGATCTTGACGTCGGAATGCATCACGACCTTGAGCGTCTGCGCTTGTGAGCCGCCCGCCGTCAGCAGCGCCGTCGCTGCCGCGGCGATGACGCCGATCAGATTCCGACGAAACCTCATCTCAGAGCCCCTTCGTGATCGATGCACCAACCGGACGTTCGCCAAGGCCGTGGCGGGTGGATTGTTGCGATTTATCAATCGATGTCCATCGACGACCGAGCGGAAATCGCGGCTGACTTGCTGCATCGCACCCAAACAGGGATCTGCACCGCGGGAGGCGCGGTCCCGCCCCGGGGCGACGATCGGCAGGCCAAGGACGATTCCGGCATGGAGGCGCGGCCGCATTCAGGCGTTGACGAGCCTCAGGATGATTGCCCCAGCGTGACCTGACTACGACGAAAATCTGCCACCTGTGCACCGCTTTCCGTGTCACCGGCCTGGAGCGGCCGCAAGGCGCGCTCCAGCTCCCGCCGCAGGCTGTCCGCCGCGAAGCTGGGCTGGCGGTCGCGGGCGATGCACAGGTCCAGGGAGGTCTCGACCGGCATGGTCTCCGGAAAGGGCACGGCCACGACCGAGCCGGCCGCCAGCTCGTCCGCCATCGCGGCGCGGGGGAGGACCCCGAGGGCGCCGGCCCGCAGGATGAGCTGCCGTTGCAGGTCGAGGGAGGCCACCTCGTATCGTGGAACGATCCGGCGCCCGGCCGCCGTCGAGACCCGATCGATATGGGTGCGCACGCCGTAATCCATGCCGGGCAGCACCCATTCGTAGCCGGTGAGCGCCTGCGGCGCGGCCCCGCCGGGCAGCGTCACCGGGTGGTGCGGGCGGGCGATGATGAATTGCGGCAGCCGGAGGTGCTTGACGACCGTGATCGTCGCGGAGGGCGGCGCGAAGAACGTGAGCGCCATGTCGCAGGATGCGTCTTCGAGCGCCCGCACCGCGTCCCGGGCGGTCCCGACCTGGAGCTTGACGCTGATCCTGGGAAACTTGGCGGAGAAGGCCGTCAGGACCGGCAGCAGGATTGCGGAGGCTACCCCTTCCGCCGCGTGGATGCTGACGCCGCCGCTGCGCAGCCCCTTGAGGTCGTCGATGAGGCGGGCGACGTGGTCGAGTTCGTTGATCGTGCGCCCGAGCTTGGCGGCCAGCAGTTCCCCGGCCGCGGTCAGGCGGATGCCGAGCGGGCCGCGCTCCAGCAGCGGCGCGTTCATGTGGTATTCGAGCTGCGCGATGTGCCGCGCCAGGACATTCGGATGAATGTCGAGCTGGGCGGCGGCCTCGCGCAGGGAATTGCAGCGGACCACCACCGCGAAATGGTGGAGAGCGACGATCTTTGCCATGCCGACGAATCCCCTCCCGGCCGAACGGTGCCGGTGGATGGCGGAGATGCATGTGGGAGGCCGGGATCGGGCTTGACCGAGAAGCGGGATGGCTCGGGCGGACCTCTCGACCCGCCCGGTCCACCTTCGTCGCCGACGGCCGGCGCCAGCGGCACAAGCCGGGGCGTGGGAGGGCGTGGCGGTGTGGGAGTACGGGCGCGGCTAACCGGTTAGCGGAGCCAAGCTCAACCTTTGTGGTCGACGGTTCGGGGCTTCTCCTGCGATGTGGAGCCCGTGGCGCGTCCGATGTGATCCGGAAGTCCGTCCGAGGCGCCATCAGCGGGCCGGGGCCATCCGAGTCCTCCGACACCTCGTCCCCGGCCCGCTGCTCTTCCCGGCTGCTGATTTCTGAGGCCGAGGTGCCGACCATCCCCGCGGTCGGTGAGTTCCATAGGCTCGAAGCCATCGCCGACGGGCAACTCGACACCGCCGTCCGCGACTACCCCGCCGACTCCTCGCCCGCCGACCCCTCGCCCGGCATGCCCTGATCACGGAGGGGATCGCGCCGGATCCCGCGACGGTGATGCTCGGCAATGCCGACGCGCGTGACGTGCTGGCTGAGGACGCGACCGCTGCCCGGAAGCGCATGGCGGTGAAGACTGCGATCCTGCTGGCGAGGCCGGCATAGGGTATGATGCGGCTGCGGGGCCGGGAGGCTTTCCGATGTCGATCTACTACGATGACGCGTGGCTTCCGAGCTTGGACGGAACGCACACGAAGCGGGTCTATCGCCACGGGACCGCCATCGCCATTGGCCGCGTCCGGCTGTGGCAGACGTGCGACGAAGGCGAACTGACCCATGAATGGTTCACCGCCGAGAGATGGGAGGCGGGCCGCTATGTGCCGATTCAGGGCGAGCACGCCGATTTCCTCGAAGCCGTGGAGCGGATCGTCCTCGATCTCGCCACTCACTGATCCAGGCCCCGCGACCGAACCGACTGCCGAGCCCACCCCACTCGACATCCTCGCTCGCGAGATCCACGAGATCACCCGGCTGGGCATCCCGGGGTGCCCGGCATGGGAGGACTTGGACCTCAGCAATACCGATGAGCGCGGGCTTCGAGATCTCGCCCATGCGCGAGCAAAGGACCTGATCGCGGCGAGCGAGATGGGGGAGCCCTGAAGAGGGCCGTTTCGGGCGGGACGCTGACCTCGGCTTTCGATGATCCGGCCTGCGACCCCCCTCCTCCGTCAACTGGATCACCCTGAAACCGTGACAATGGCTGGTAGGACAGCGTGGCGCGATGGCCAAGCCGGGGCCGCGCGTCCTATCAAGATGTTCAAAGCCCGACCAACTGGGCGCCCCGAGGGAGGACGATCTCATGCGCGTGTCACTGATAGCCGCGGCCTTCTGCGTTCTTGCGGCACCGGCGCTCGCCGAGACAGCCAAGCCCGAGCCCGGCCCACTCACGATTGCCAAGCAGGGCAGCTTCTTTATCGGCGGTCGGGAGGTCAAATCCGATACCTTGTCGACCCTGCCGAACTACGATCCGTCCGGCACGATCACGGTCGACCAGATGTACGTTCGTTATCAGGTGCCGGTCGGTCGAACTGGTGTGCCGATCACGCTCATCCACGGCTGTTGCCTCACGGGAAAGACTTGGGAGACGACGCCCGATGGCAGGATGGGTTGGGACGAGTCCTTCGTGCGCCACGGTCATCCGACCTACGTGATCGATCAGGTTTGGCGCGGCCGGTCCGCCACGGATCCTTCCGCGATCAATGCAGTCCGTCTCGGCAAGGCACCGGCCGACAAGCTGCCGACCGTGTTCTCCGCGGGGCACGAGAGCGCCTGGGCCATCTTCCGGTTCGGTCGTGAGTACCCGCAGGTGATGCCCGGCCTGCGCTTCCCGCTCGCCGCGCAGGCCGAGTTCTGGAAGCAGATGGTCGCCGACAGCGCGGCGAACCTGCCAAACCCGAACCCGACGGTCGCCGCGCTCTCCGAACTGGCACAGAAGATTGGCGGGACCGTGCTAATGAGCCACTCCCAGTCGGGCATCTACCCGTTCCAGACTGCGGCCCTCAGCACCAAAGGCGTGGCGGGAATCGTCTCGATCGAGCCGGCCGCCTGCCCTGAGCCCACGGCCGATCTCACCCCCTACAAGAGCGTGCCGATCCTTGTGCTGTTTGGCGATTACGTCGACGAGTTCCCGCGCTGGGCACCGCGCCTGAAGAACTGCCGCGCCTTCGCGGCTGCGGTCTCGGCTGCGGGCGGCAAGGCCGAGCTCCTCGTGCTGCCGGAGATCGGCATCAAAGGGAACTCGCACATGCTCATGCAGGACGATAACAGTCTTGAGATTGCTGACATTCTCCTCGACTGGATCGGCAAGAACGTAGCGACCGCTCATTAGAGTATTTTCCGACGAAGTGGATACTGGTTCGTCGTGGAAAATGCGGTGACATCAAAGCCCGTCCGTCGCTCTCAGAGCCCTTTTGAAAGGTGAGGTATCGGTGTTTCCTGGGGGCGGAGGGCGTGTTCAAGCTCGGGATGTGGACCGAGCAGAGCCGTGGCCGGATGGCCGAGATTGCCACGAAGACCCAGCGGTACCCGTCTGATCTCACGGACGAGGAGTGGGCGCCGATCGCTCCGGTGATGCCCCGCCCGCGCCGGCGCGGACGGCCGCGGCGCGTGGATCCGCGCGAGGTCGTGGACGCCTTGCGCTACCTCGTGCGCTCGGGCTGCGGGTGGGAGATGCTGCCGACCGAGTTTGGCCCATGGCGGACGGTCTGCGGGTGGTTCCGCCGCCTGATGCGACTCTTCCTGTTCCAGACCCTCCACGCCCTCGCCCTGATGTGCGACCGGGAGCGAGTGGCCGCGCGGCGAGCCCCTCCGCGGCCGTCGTGGATAGCCCGTCGGTCAAGGCGCCGGCGCCCGGAACCGTGCGAGGCTACGACGCCGCCAAGACGGTGACCGGTCGCAAGCGCCACATCGCGGTCGATACGGGCGGGCGGCGGCTGATGGTGAACCTGACCCCGGCGGACATCTCAGACCCGGCTGGAGGCGAGATCATGCTGACGCCATCCGCAAGCGCTGGCCGTGGGTGCCTCTTCGCGGACGGCGCCTACGACCGGCTCCAGCTCATGGACAAGGCCGCCGGCTTCCAGGTCTTGCCCCGCCGCTGGGTCGTGGAAGCGCAGCTTCGGCTGGCTGACACGCTGGCGCCACTTGGTGCGCGACTACGAGCCACGTCTCGACGTCTCCGAGGCGATGATCCTCATCGCGATGGACACCATCCTTCTTCCACGGAAGGCCCATCCCTGAATTCTCAAAAAGACTCTGAGCCGCAGCGCGAACGAGGGCTGAGCGCCCCAGCTCCAAGGCTTTCCAACGAGGCTCCTACGGATTGCAGAAGCTTTCGCCCATCTCTTTGATCTAATTAGGGGAATGTTTGGTGGGTGCACTAGGGCTCGAACCTAGGACCCGCTGATTAAGAGTCAGCTGCTCTACCAACTGAGCTATGCACCCGACGCTTCTTTCTGAAGCGCCGCCGGGAGGCCACCAACCGCCCCGGCGATGAGCGGGTGTTTAGCGGGTCGGGCTTGGCCTGTCCAGCCCCGGATCCGACCCGCCGCGAAGTTTTTTCGGCGGCTATTCGGCCGCCGCATGCTGGGCATGCAGGCGGTTCGCGCCGGCCAGCAGCTTGTTCAGGGCTGCCAGATAGGCCTTCGCGGACGCCACCAGCGTGTCCGGATCGGCGCCCCGCGCCGTCACGCTGCGCTCGCCCTGGCGCAGGCGGACCGAGACCTCCGCCTGCGCGTCGGTGCCCTCCGTCACCGCGTGCACGTCGTAGAGTTCGAGCTTCGCCTCGTGCGGGACCAGGGCGTGGATCGCGTTGAAGACCGCGTCCACCGGGCCGTTGCCGTCCGCCTCCTCGGTTGCCGTTCGTCCGTCGATGTCGAGCCGCATCGTCGCCCGCTGCGGTCCCCGCGTCCCGGCGATCACCGTCAGCGAGACGAGGCGGATGCGGTCGTGCGCCGTCGCCAAATTCTCGTCGACCAGCGCCTCGATGTCCTCGTCGTAGACGTTCTTCTTGCGGTCGGCGAGCGCCTTGAACCGCTCGAACGCGTCCTGGAACTGGTTGTCGGACAGGCGGTAGCCCATCTCCTCCAGCTTGGAGCGGAAGGCGGCCCGGCCCGAATGCTTGCCCATCACCAGCGAGGTCTTCTGCACGCCGACCGATTCCGGCGTCATGATCTCGTAGGTGGACTGGTTCTTGAGCATCCCGTCCTGATGGATGCCGCTCTCATGGGCGAAGGCGTTCCGGCCGACGATCGCCTTGTTGTACTGCACGGGGAAATGCGTCGCGGCCGCGACCAGCTTCGAGGCGCGCATGATCTGCGTGGTGTCGATCCCGGTCGCGTAGGGCAGGACGTCCGCGCGGGTGCGGATCGCCATCACCACCTCCTCCAGCGCCGCATTGCCCGCCCGCTCGCCAATGCCGTTGATGGTGCACTCCACCTGGCGCGCGCCGCCCTCGATGCCCGCCAGCGAGTTCGCGATCGCGAGGCCGAGGTCGTTGTGGCAATGCACCGAGAAGATCGCCTTGTCGGCGTTCGGCACCCGCTCGCGCACGTGGCGGAACATGGCGCGGTACTCGTCGGGCGTGGCGTAGCCGACCGTGTCGGGCAGGTTGATGGTGGTCGCCCCCATCTTGATCGCCATCTCGACGCAGCGGCAGAGATAGTCGATCGGCGTGCGCGTCGCGTCCATGGCCGACCATTCCACGTCCTCCACGAGGTCGCGGGCCTGGGCCACGGTCTTTTGGATGATCTCCAGCACCTCGTCCTCGCTCTTGCGCATCTGGTGGGCGAGGTGGATCGGCGAGGTCGAGACGAAGGTGTGGATGCGCCCGCGCTTGGCGAAGCGCACCGCCTCGCCGGCTCGCGCGATGTCCGCCGTGATGGCCCGGGCGAGGCCGGCGATCACCGCCTTCTGCGTGCGCCGGGCGATCTCGGCCACCGCCTCGAAGTCGCCGTTCGAGGCGATCGGGAAGCCGGCCTCGATGATGTCCACGCCCATGGCGTCGAGCATCTCGGCCACCGCGAGCTTCTCCTCGAAGGTCATGGTGGCGCCGGGGCATTGCTCGCCGTCGCGCAGGGTGGTGTCGAAGATCAGGACGCGCTCGGCGGCGGAGGCGGTGGTCTCGGTCATGATGGAATTCGTCCTTGGGTGACCCGGCGCGGCCCTCGGGCGGCGCGGTCGCGATGAGATCGGTCTCGGCTGGTCGCGCTCCCCTGAAGGCCCAGGCGCGCGCCCGGACGGCCCTCAGGGGCGGGTAAGAAGGCCGGGAAGGAGGAGCGCGCGCGACCGGGCCGCCCACGGGGCGGTCGTCATCGGCAGCGTCTGGGAGCCGGCATGCGCCACGGCTCGGGTCTCCTCAAGGCAGGTCGCCTGATCGGACCCTGTGTACCGAGGGGCTGCCGGGATGGCAAGCCGTCGCCGTCCCGGGCTCCATTGACCCCCGCGCCGGCCCTTGCCACAAGCGCGGCCGCAGATCCGCCAGGAGAGCGTCCATGTCCCCGCAATCCGGCCTCGCCGCCGCCCTGCTGCTCGGTATGAGCCTCGCCGCCTGCAAGCCGAACACCCCGCCGCCCGCTGCGGCCGTGGCGCCCGTCGCCGCCGCCCCGGCGATCCCGCCCGGCGGCGCCGGCTGCGGCCCGGCCATCGCCCGCACCCAGGCCATCGTCGACAGCGACGTCGCCACGGGCAACCTCAACGAGCCGGTCGGCAAGCGCTTCTCGGCCGATCTCGCCCAGGCCGCGGCGGCCTGCTCCGCCGGGCGCGAGGGCGAGGCCCTGCGCCTGCACGCCGCCGCCCGCGCCCGCTACGGTTACCCGTAGGCGGTCTCACGCCCAAGGCGGGCTCACGCCCGCGCACACAGAGGCGCACAGACACGGAGGCGCACAGAGCCGTTAACCAATCTGGCCCGGCTCTTGTTAGAATGGCGTCCGTGGAGCCGGCCGCCCGGCTCGTCCAGGCTTGAGGAGCTGGCCGCCATGATGGTTCGGAATCCCTTCACCGCCCACCCGGCGGCGGTGGGCGAGACCTACACCCAGCACATGCGCGTGGCCCTGAGCTTCGCGGTACCCCTGCTCGGCGCCGCGGCGGGGGCCTTCGTGCACGCGGTGTTTCCGTTCCTGTTCGTCACCACGGCGAGCGACACCGTCAAGCGCCTCCATGCGCGCATGACGCGCCGCTGCGCGACCTGCCCTTCCGGGCGCAGCCACCGCCCCGACCTGTTCCCGCCCCAACCCGCCGAGCTGATCTACGAGATCTGATACGGTTTCCGGAAGATCACTTTCGGAAACCGTATCACGAGCCCGCGCGGCGCCTGAGCGAGGCCGGTTTCCGCATCGCGAAGCGATCATCCGGAAACCGTATGACGCACCGGGCGGCTCAGCCCGCGCGCAGGGCGTCGTGCAGGAAGGCCTGCGCGTAGGGCGGCATCACGGCGGGATCGATGTCCCGCGCGCTGCGCACCGCCACGAGGCCGGCGAGTTCCGGCACCGCCTCGGTGGCGAAATGCGCCTCGGCCCGCGCGATCAGCGCCTCGGCCTCCTCCGCGAGCGTCATCGGGCGGAGGAAGGCGAAATAGCCTCCGTCGCGGACCAGGACCCAGCCCTCCTCCGCGTCCGGCGGCGGCACGAGGCCGGTCTCCTCCTCCAGCTCGCGCAGCGCGCTCGCCGCCAGGTCGACGACCCCGTCGGCCCGGACGTCGGAGGGGTCCGGCGTGCCGCAGGCGAAGTACACTTGGCCCGCATTGGCCGTGTGCCCGTTCATGCGCCCGAGCAGATAGGCGCCGTCGCGGCTGCACGGCACCACCGCCGCGAAGACGTTGCTCACGGACGGATCGGGAAGGCCGAAATCCCGGAACGCCACCAGGCTCGCGAAGTCGGTCTCGAACAGCCGGGCCTCGGCCGTGCCGTCGCGGATCGTCACCCGGCTCGCCAGCAGCACGCGTCCGTTGAACATCCGCGGCTTGGCGGCGAGGCGCTCGGCCCAGTGCGCCATGATGCGCGCCCGGTTCTCCCGCGCCCAAACCCAGTCGTGGGGTTCGAGCGCGGCGGCGACGCGATCGACCCGCGTCAGGCTGATCCCGCCGCTCACACCCGGATCTCGCCCTCGGTCATCACCACGGCGCTGCCGCCGATCTCCGCGGCGCGCAGCACCCCCGCCTCGATCACCAGCTGGAGCGCGATCTCGCTCGGGCGGCCCATCTCGTAGCCCTGCGCGATGACGAGGTCGTGGGTGCCCTCGCCGAGGGGCTCGAACTGCATCAGGGCGCCCGAGAAGGCCGCCACCGCCGCCCCCGTCGCCGGGTCCTCCGCGATGCCGGCGCCCGGCGCGAACATGCGCGCCCGGAAGGAATGGCCCGGATCCTCGGTGTCCCCCGTGTAGAGGAAGACCTTCGCGGCCGCGCCGAAGGCCCGTTCCAGCGCCTCGGCGTTCGGCCGGGCCCGGCCGAGGGCGTCGAGGGAGCGCACCGGCACGAGGGTGAAGGGCGTGCCCGCGCTGTGCCGGCTCGGCCGGTGGCGCGCGTAGCCGATGTCCTGGACGGCGAGGCCGAGCGCCGCCGCGGCGGTGGCGGGTTCGGGATCCTCGCCCTCGCCCCACAATTCGGGAAGGCGCGGCAGCCGGAAGCGCGCTCGCCCCCGGCCTTCGCCGGGCTCGACCACGCAGGGCACCACGCCCACCTTCTCCTCCAGCCCGAAGGCGATCGCGTCCGCGACCCCGGCGCGCCGGTCGTGCAGGCCGAGCAGCACGGCGGTCCCGACCGTGGGATGCCCGGCGAAGGGCAGCTCCCGGGCGGGCGTGAAGATGCGCAGGCGCGCCCGGTGGCGGGGCTGCTCCGGCGGCAGCACGAACACCGTCTCGGACAGGTTGAACTCGCGGGCGATGGCCTGCATGGCGGCGCCGTCGAGCCCCTCCGCGTCGAGCACCACGGCCAGCGGATTGCCGGCGAGCGGGCGCTCGGTGAAGACGTCGAGGGTCACGAAGCGGCGTGCGGTCATCGCGGAATCTCCCGAGGCGTGCTGCGACGCAACACGAAAGCCGCCCCGATGCGCAAGAGGGGAGGGGAGAAATATCGCGGCGGTCGCCCCGCGGCGGCCGTCCTCAGGCCGGGTCCAGGATCAGGCCGAGCCGGTCGCCCTTGCGGACCTCGCGCCCGTCCTCGGGCTCCACCACGTCCAGGATGCTGCGGTCGACGCCGTCCACCGAGACGGGGCCGCCGACGAGTTCGTCGAGACCGTTCGGGAAATCCCGCGGCGCCCGCACCCAGATCAGCCCCTCGGCCGTTTCCGGCCCGTCGATCACCTCGGCTTCCCACACGGTCCTGTCTCCCCCGATCAATCCCGCGGCTGTCGGCCAAAACGCGTCCGGAGGCAACCGCCTGTCCTGCGGCAGCGTGGATTCAGGAACTCACCACCAGTATCCGGGTTGGCACCCCGCCGGGCGCGCGATCCCGGTTGCGGGGGGCGGAGGCCTGATGCGGCTCGTCGTGTTCGGACTCACCGTCTCGTCGTCCTGGGGCAACGGCCACGCGACGCTCTGGCGGGGATTGTGCCGCGCGCTCGCGGCGGCGGGGCACCACGTCGCCTTCTTCGAGCGCGACGTGCCCTACTACGCGGAGAACCGCGACCTCCATGCCCTGCCGGGCGGCGACCTCGTCCTCTACCCGGACTGGACGCCCGAGGTCGAAGCCCGCGCCGCGCGGGCTGTGCGCAAGAGCGATGCGGTGATCGTCACCTCCTACTGCCCGGACGCGCTGGCGGCGACCAGGCTCGCGCAGAGCGCGCGGCTGCGCGTCTTCTACGACCTCGACACGCCGGTGACGCTCGCCCGGCTCGCGGCCGGCGAGGCCGTGCCCTATCTCGGTCCGCGAGGCCTGCGCGACTTCGACCTCGTGCTGAGCTACACGGGCGGCGGCGCCCTCGACGCCCTGCGCACCCGGCTCGGGGCGGAGCGCGTGCTGCCCCTCTACGGCCACGTCGATCCGGATGCGCACCGCCCGACCCGGCCGGCGCCCCATTACGCCAGCGATCTCTCCTATCTCGGCACCTACGCGGCCGACCGGCAGGCAGGCGTGGAGCGCCTGCTCGTGGAGCCGGCCCGGCGGCGGCCATCGCAGCGCTTCCTCATCGGCGGGGCGCAGTACCCGGCGGATTTCCCGTGGGCGCGCAACATCTTCTTCGTGCGCCACCTGCCGCCGGCGGAGCATCCGGCCTTCTTCTCCTCGTCGCGCTTCACGCTCAACGTCACCCGGGAGGCGATGGCGGCGATGGGCTGGTGCCCGTCCGGCCGGCTGTTCGAGGCCGCCGCCTGCGGCACGCCGCTGATCACCGATGCCTGGGAGGGGCTCGACGCCTTCTTCACGCCGGGCCGCGAGATCGTGGTGGCGCAGACCACCGCCGAGGCGGTGGCCGCCCTCGACATGGACGAGGGCGCGCGGCGCGCCCTGGCCGCAGCGGCCCGCGCGCGCACCCTCGACGAGCACAGCTCGGCCCGGCGGGCCGCGACGCTGATCGCGGCGCTCGAGGAAACCCCGGCGCCCGCGGGCGCCCTCCCGGCAGAGGCCTGAGCCATGTGGGGCATCGTACCGGCGGCGGGCCGCGGCAGCCGCATCCAGCCGCTCGCCTTCTCGAAGGAGCTTCTCCCGGTCGGCAGCCGCCTCGATCACGGCGTCGAGCGTCCCTGCGCGGTGAGCGAGTACCTCGTCGAGCGGATGATCCGCGGCGGGGCCGACAAGCTCTGCTTCGTGATCGCGCCGGGGAAGTCCGACATCCTCGACTATTACGGGGCGAGCTACGCGGGCGTGCCGATCGCCTACATGGTCCAGTCCGAGGCGGCGGGCCTCTGCGACGCGATCTTCCGGGCGCTGCCCCTCGTCGGGGAGGACGAGCCCGTGATCGTCGGCCTGCCGGACACGGTGTGGTTCCCGGCCGACGCTCTGGCCCTGCTGCCCGACAACGTGCTCTCGTTCCTGCTCTTCCCGGTCGAGCGGCCGGAATTCTTCGACGCGGTGGTGCTCGACGGCGAGGCCGTGCGCGAGATCCAGGTGAAGCGGCAGGACGCCACCTCCTCGTGGATCTGGGGCGCCTTCAAGATGCCGGGGCGCACCCTGCGCGACCTCCACCGGCTCTGGCGGCAGCGGGAGGGCCGCGACGAGTATATCGGCACCCTGGTCAACGCCCATCTGGCGGCGGGGGGCCGGGCGGTGGGGGTGCGGGCGGGGGCGGCCTACGTCGATGTCGGCACGCTGCACGGCTACCGGGCGGCGATCGGCCTCCTCGCCGAGGCCGCGGCACGGGGCCCGGAGGGCGGGGCGCGGGTCGGCCTCGGCTGGCCGGGCGGCCGCCCGGTGCTCCAAGCCCTCGCCCGCGATTAGGCCCATGCTCACGATCCTCCACGTCGCCTATCCGCTCGCCCCGGTGGGGCCGGACGCGGCGGGCGGCGCGGAGCAGGTGCTGACCGCCCTCGATGAGGCCCTCGTGGCGGCGGGGCACCGCTCCCTCGTGCTCGCCTGCGCGGGCTCGCGGGTCGCGGGCGAGCTGATCGCGGTGCCGCGCGCGGCGGCCGTGCTCGACGAGGGGGCGATCCGCGCGGCGCGGGAGCGCCACGCCGCCGCCGTCGCGGCGGCCCTGCGGGCGCATCCGGAGATCGACGTCGTTCACATGCACGGCATCGATTTCCAGACCTACCTGCCGCCGCCGGGACCGCCGGTCCTCGCGACCTTGCACGCGCCCTTCTCCTGGTACGATCCGGTGGCCCTCCGGCCGGAGCGGCCGCGCACCTTCCTCCACTGCGTCTCCGCCCACCAGCACGCGGGCGCGCCGCCGGGCCTCGCTCTCCTCGATCCGATCCCCAACGGCGTGCCGGTCGAGGCCCTGCGCGGCGGGGGAGCGCGCGGGGACTTCGCCCTCTTCCTCGGCCGGATCGCGCCCGAGAAGGGCGTCGATCTCGCGCTCGAGGCGGCCCACCGTGCCGGCTGCGCCCTGGCGGTGGCGGGCGAACTCTTTCCCTATCCGGCCCATCGGGACTTCTTCGCCGCGGCGGTGGCGCCCCGCCTCGACCGGCGCCGCCGCTATCTCGGCCCGGCGGGGTTCCGCCGCAAGCGCCGCCTGCTCAACGCCGCGCGCTGCCTGCTCCTGCCCGCGCGCCTGCCCGAGACGAGTTCGCTGGTCGCCCGCGAGGCCATGGCCTGCGGCACGCCGGTGATCGCCTATCCGGCCGGGGCCCTGGCCGAGGTGGTGGAGCCGGGCCGCACCGGGTTCCTGGTCGAGACGCCCGGGGCCATGGCCGCGGCGATCCGCGAGGCCGGCCGGATCGATTCCGAGACCTGCCGCCGGATCGCGGCGGCGCGCTTCGGCCTGCGGCCCATGATCGAGGGATATCTTGCGACCTATGAGCAGCTCATCCGCGGCCGCGGGCGGCCGTCCCATCCCCAGGCGGCCTGACGCGGGGCCCGCCTGCACGGTCCGCGTGCTGCGGGAGGCGGAGGATCTCGACCGCATCGAGCCGGCTTGGTGGGACCTGTTCGGGCGCTGTCCCGCCGCCACGCCGTTCCAGTCCCCGGCCTGGCTGATCCCGTGGTGGCGGCACTTCCGGCCCGGGCGGCTGCTCACCCTCGCGGTCCAGGCGGGCGACCGGCTCGCGGGGCTGCTCCCGGCCTATGTCGAGGACGGCCCGCAGGGGCGCCGCCTGCTCCTCCTCGGCATCGGCCCGAGCGACCATCTCGACCTGCTCCTCGACCCGGCCGGGGAGGGGGCGGCCGCGGCCCTGTCCGCCGGCCTCGCGGCGGAGCGGGCGGCCTTCGACGTCGTCGCCTTCGAGGATCTGGCGCCCGGGGCCGCCGCGTGGCGCCTGCCGGTGCCGGCGGGCGCGCGGGAGGTCGTGGCGGATCGGGCGGCCTGCCCGGTGCTGGCGCTGCCGCGGGAGGCCGGCAGGGCGCTTCCCGCCGAAGTGGATCCCGGTTCGGCGAAAGGAAGCGCGTCAGGTCGCGGCCCTCGCCTCGCGGATCTGTGTTCCCCGGCCAAGCGGCGCAAGATCGCGCTCGCCCGCAACCGGTCCGAGCGCCGCGGCGGGTTCGAGACCTTCTCCCGCGCCGATCCGGCCGGAGCCTCGGCCCTGTTCGAGGACCTCGTCGCCCTCCACGCCGCCCGCTGGGAGAGCCGCGGCGCGGCGGGCGTCCTCGCCGACGGGACGGTGCGGGACTTCCACCGCGCCGCGGTGCCGCGGCTCGCGGCGGCGGGCCTCGTGCGCTTCCACGCGGTGCGGCTCGCGGGCACCGCCGCCGCGGTGCTCTACGCCCTGCGGGGCCGTGGCGGGGTCTATGCCTATCTCAGCGGCTTCGATCCGGCCTTCGGCTTCGAGAGCCCCGGCGTGACGGTGATCGCCGCCGCCCTCGACGCGGCCCGGGCGGAGGGGGCCCCGTCCTTCCATTTCCTGCGCGGGCGGGAGCCCTACAAGTACGAGTGGGGGGCGTCCGACGTCTGGAACCGCTGCCGGAGCCTGCAATGGGCGTGAGCGACGACTGGCTCGCCCGGCTGGCCTCCGGGGAGGCGCCGGCTCCCGTCGCGCTGATGCACCTCGCCGCCGGGGCCGGGAGCCGGGACGCCGTGGAGGCCCTCCTCGCCGGCCGCCTCGCCGCTGCGGCCGAGCCCGAGCGCGGGCGGCTCGCCGCGGCGCTGATCCTGTGGCGGGCGAATCCGCAGGCCTGGGAGACCGTGCGCACGGTCCTCGGCGGCATCGATCACGGGCCCTCCGCCGCGGGCGAGGCCGATGCGGTGGCGCGCTTGGCCGCGGCCTTCGACCGGGCGGCGCGGGCCGCGCCGGAGGGCAGCGTCGCCCTCTACGCCCTCGGCGATCCCGACCTCCTGCGCGCGGCCACCGGGGAGATCGTCGCGCGGCTCGATGCCTGGGGCCTGCTCGGGCCCGGGGTGCGGGTGATCGATCTCGGCTGCGGCATCGGCCGCGTCGCCGCGGCCCTGGCGCCCCGGGTCGGGCCGGTGCTCGGCCTCGACATCGCCCCGGCGATGATCGCGGCGGCGCGCGTGCGCTGCGCGGCGCATGCGAACGTCGCCCTGCATCTCGGCAGCGGGCGCGACCTCGCTCCCGCGGCGAGCGGGAGCGCCGACCTCGTCCTCGCGGTCGATGCCTTCCCCTACCTCGTCCAGGCCGGGCTGGCGGAGGCGCATCTGCGCGAGGCGGCCCGCGTGCTCGTCCCCGGCGGCGATCTCGTCATCCTCAACTTCTCCTACCGGGGCGACCTCGCCCGGGACCGCGCGGATGCGGGCCGCCTCGCGGCGGCGCACGGCTTCACGGTCCTGCGGGACGGCACATCGGATTTCACGCTCTGGGACGGGCGCAGCTTCCATCTCCGGCGGCGGACCTGATCCCGTCCACGGCATTGTGTGCCGCCGGGGCTTCACGGCGGCCTTCCGCGCCGGGATGGTGCGCCCGGCACAGGAGACGACGGATACGCGATGCTGAACACGGTGGTGGTCTTCCTCGGCGCCGGGTTCGGCGGCGCGCTCCGGCACGGGATCAACCTCGCCGCCGCCCGGCTCGGCGGGGCCTTCCCGGCCGGCACCATGATCATCAACATCTCGGGATCCCTCGCGATGGGGATCCTGACCGGCTGGTTCGCCGTGCGGGGCGGCGTGCCGCAGGGATGGCGCCTCTTCCTCACCACGGGGATCCTCGGCGGCTTCACCACCTTCTCGACCTTCTCCCTCGAGGCCTTCCTGCTGATCGAGCGCGGCGCGCTCGCCGCGGCGGCGCTCTACGTGATCGGCTCGGTGACGGCGGGCATCGCCGGGGTCGCCGCGAGCATCGCCGTCATCCGGCATTTCGGCTGACGGAGGTGACGCGGTTGACAAGCCCGCCCGATCGGGCCGGAGTCGGGGTGCCATGACGGACAATCCTGCCGGGAAGCCCCGGGTCGCCATCACCTATTGCACGCAATGCGGCTGGCTCCTGCGCGCCGCCTGGATGGCGCAGGAACTCCTCTCCACCTTCAAGGGCGATCTCGGCGAGGTCGCCCTCGTCCCCGCCACGGGCGGCGCCTTCTCGATCACCTGCGGCGACGCGCTGATCTGGGAGCGGGTCCGCGACGGCGGCTTTCCGGACGTGAAGGCGCTCAAGCAGCGCGTGCGCGACGTGGTCGAGCCGGGGCGCGATCTCGGTCATGTGGACCGGAGCTGAGGCGGCGTGGGCGTCCTCCGCCAGCGGCTGAACCGTCTGCGCGAGCGCGGCCTGTCCACGCAGGTCTACCTCGTGGCGCTCGCCATCGCGCTGATCGGGCCGGGTCTCCTGTTCACGGCGGTCCTGCTCGGCCGCTATGCCGGCCTGGAGCGGGCACGCTTCGAGCAGGATGCCCGCGAGGCGGTGCGGGGCATCGCCCTCACCATCGACCGCGACACGGCGGGCCTGATCTCGGTGCTGCAGACGCTCGCCACCTCGCCGCGGCTGCGGGGCGACGAGGTCGCGAGCTTCGAGGGCGAGGCCCGGGCGGTGAGCGAGGCCCTGCACCTGACGCTTTCCCTGCGCCGGCCGGACGGGACGCAGGTGGTCAACACCGCGCTGCCGCCCGGGGCCCCGCTGCCGCAGGGCGGCCAGCCCTACGACGCGGAGCTGCTCGCCGCCGAGCGCCCGCTGGTGACCGGGGTGCAGCCCGGTGCCCCCGGCCGGCCGCCGACCTACGCGGTCGCGGTGCCGGTGACGATCGACGGCAAGGCGGCCTTCGCGCTCAGCGTGACGGTCCCGGTCGAGCGCCTGCGCCAGATCCTGCTGCGCGACCTCGCCCCGGGCTGGACCACGGGCATCGTCGACCGCCGCGGCCTCCTGCTCGCCCGCTCGCAGGATCACGCGGACCTCGCCGGCCAGCCGATGCTGGAGGCCCTGCGCGGGCGCGAGACCGGGATGCCGGGCCTCTGGGAGGGCATGGACCGCCAGCGCCGCCCGGTGCTGTTCGTGGAGACGCAGACCCGCATCACCGGCTGGACGGCGGCGGCCAGCATCCCGAAGGCGATGGTCGAGGCCTCGGTGCGGCGCTGGGTGCTGGCCTTCATGGGCTTCGGCCTGCTCGCTCTCGCCGTCTCCTCCGTGCTCGCCGTGCGGCTGTGGTCGCGGGTGGCCGAACCCCTGCGCCAGCTCGCGGCGGCGGGCGACGCCCTGGCGCATGGCCAGCCGGTGCCGCGGGTCTCGACGCCGATCCGCGAGATCCGCCAGCTCGCCGACGTGCTGGCCGACGCCTCGCAGAGCCTGCGCAGCCGCATCGCCGAGCGCGACGCCGCCCTCGCCGAGCAGAGCCGCGCCCTCGTCGCCCTGCGCGAGAGCGAGGCGCGCTTCCGCCACATGGCCGATTCCGCCCCGGCCCTGATCTGGATGACCGACGAGACCGGCGAGACGACCTTCGTCAACATGCATTTCGAGTACATGTTCGGCCGCCGGGTCGGGGCGCTCGCGGGGGAGCGCTGGAAGGAGATCGTGCATCCGGAGGATGTCGCCGCCTTCGAGACGACCTTCCGCTCGGCCTTCGCGGCGCGCCGGCCGTTCCGGGCCGAGACCCGGGTCGTCGACCGCCACGGGATCGTCCGCTGGCTGCTCTGCGAGGGCGTGCCCCGCCTCGACGACCGGCAGCGCTTCCTCGGCTATACGGGCTGCAACGTCGACATCACCGAGGTGAAGCTCGCCGAGGCCGCCCTGCGCGAGAGCGAGGAGCGGCTGCGCCTCGCCCTGGCGGCGGGCCAGCTCGGCACCTGGGAGATCGACCTCGCGACCGGCCAGAACCGGCTCTCCGCCCGCTCCGTGGAGATCACCGGGCCGCCGCCGACGCGCGAGGGCTGGATCGGCACCGTGCATCCGGCGGACCGCCCGTCCCTCGACGCCGCCTTTGCGGCCCTGGTGGCGGGGGAGGGCGAGTACCGCACGGAGTTCCGGGTGCGGGGGGAGGACGGGGCCCTGCGCTGGGTCAGCGCCGAGGCCATGGTGCAGCGCGACGCCTCGGACCGGCCGCGCCGGGTCATCGGCATCCACCAGGACGTCACCGAGCGCCGCCGCTCCGAGGATCACCTGCGGCTGCTGATCCACGAGCTGAACCACCGGGTGAAGAACACGCTCGCCACCGTGCAGTCGATCGCCATGCAGAGCCTGCGGCTCCTGCACGGGCGCGAGGCGTCGAGCGCCCGCGAGGCCTTCGTGGCCCGGCTGATCGCGCTCGCCCGCGCGCACGACGTGCTCACCCGCGAGAGCTGGGAGGGGGCGGATCTCGGCGAGGTCGTGGCGGGGGCGACCGCGCCCCTCGAAGGGCCGCATGGCCGCCGGGCCCGCTTCCGCGTCGAGGGGCCGCCCCTGCGGCTGCCGCCCCGCATGGCGCTCTCGATCGCCATGGCCCTGCACGAACTCGGCACCAACGCGGTGAAGTACGGCGCCCTCTCGACCGTCGAGGGGCAGGTCTCGATCAGCTGGAGCATCGCGGAGGGCGAACTGCGCCTGAGCTGGCGCGAGAGCGGCGGCCCGCCGGTGACGGCGCCGGAGCGCACGGGGTTCGGCTCGCGGCTGATCGGCCAGAGCCTCGCGCGGGAACTCGCCGGCTCGGTGAGCCTCGACTACGCGCGGGAGGGCGTGGTCTGCACGATCCGCGCGCCCCTCGGCGAACCCGGCGGGCCGCGGGAGGAGCGCCCGATCTCACACGCGCAGCGGGCCGAGGACCGCCCGGAGCACGTCGGGTAGCGGAACCGGCCGCTGCGTCGCCCGGTCGACGTAGACGTGCACGAAATGCCCCTGCGCGACGGCCTCGTCCTCGTCCTCCCGGAACAGCCCGACCTCGTAGCGCACGCTGCTGCGCCCCTGATGCGCGACCCGGATGCCGGCGGTGACCCGGTCCGGGAAGGCGATGGAGCGGAAGTAGCGGCAGCCGGTCTCGACCACGAGGCCGATCACCGGGCTCTCCGCGATGTCGAGGGCCCCGTCCTCGATCAGCACCCGGTTCACGGCCGTGTCGAAGAAGGCGTAGTAGACCACGTTGTTCACATGGCCGTAGACGTCGTTGTCGCCCCAGCGTGTAGGGATCGGGACGAAGCGCCGGTAGGCGGCGCGGGTCTCGGGGGGAGCGCGGTCGGTCATCAAGGAGCGCGTGAACGCGGCCTCAATACGCCTTGGCGCGTCCCGTGACCCGCACCTCCACGGGATACTTTCCGTAATGGTCGGGCAGCGATTGAGCCGCCGATGAGGATGTCGCGAAGACCGTCACGGCCCAGTCGTCGCCCGCGCTGTTCACGCCGAGACCGACCGACAGATCGTCGCGTCCGGCGACGTATTGTGACGCGAACGCCTCCTTGGCCGCCTGCGCTTCCGACTTGGACGCAAGGAGTTTGGCTCTCGAGTCAACCATGGTCGCCTCCTTCACGGGTCAGTATGGATATCAAGCTGCAGCGCATCAAGGACCGGCTGGATGGGATTAGCATACGTAATCCCATATCCGTTGACGCCTCCTTTCTCGGTTCCGGCGAAGAGGAGCGCTGCCGCGGACCCGTCGTCGGTCCAAATCAGCGAGCCGCTGTCGCCGCCAAGCGAGAAGGGATGGGTGGTGCTCTCGATCGCGATTTGCCCGTCGAAGCGCGCCAGCCGCTCACCGTGGCCAAGCACCATCGCGACGACGAGGTTGTCGACGTCGATGGCCGTCACACGTCCCTGCGTATAGCCCGTGGTCCGGCCGATCTTCCGCACGGTGTCGTTCACCAGCACCTCGGCGGGGACTGCCCGGACTGGCCAGCAATTCGAATGGTCCCGCGGATCGCGAGCAACCGTGCCATCATACGCGATCCCCTTCAACATCGTGGCGAAGGCGCAATCGACGAGGTTGCGTGATTGCGGTTCGAACTGGATCGGCACGTAGTCGAACAGCGTCGCCACATGGCTCTCCTGCTTGGTCCGATGTCCGCCATCGGCCCGGCCCGGTTGGAGAACGATGTCGCCATGACTCGCCTTGTTCGTGTCAGCGAGGACGTGATTGTTCGACAGGAAGACGATCCCGCCGCCATCGTGCCGGCAGATGCAGCCAAGCGTCCCCGCCGTGACGCGGTGATGCCCGACGGACGCTCCGATCGTCAGGGGCCTGCACGCGTTGGGATGGGCCGGCTGGGAGTTCGCGTAGCGCCGCACTCGGCCGGTGTATATGATCCGGGCCTGTCCGTGAGCGGCGGCGACGGCTTCCTCAACGATCGGATGGTCTCGCAATCCGTCCTTTTGAATGAAGATGCCGAGTTGCACGTTGTTCGACTTGCGCTCCGGGCTTCCGCCGCCCAGCGCGCCCAGGGCGATGAGGTCCCGCGGGTCGCGGCTCTTCTTCTTGCGGCCTTCCACGATGGCCCGGTGCAAGCCCGTGCCCGGCATCGGGGCGAACAACGGCAGAGTGCGTCCGGCTGAAGCGGCCGTCGGGAGCGCGCGAAACTCGAAGACCTTCTCGAAAATCTCTGCCTTCACGCCTTGCACGTCGTCCCAGTTCATGTGGCGCATTCCCCGATCATGGACCGTGGCAAATTACATGGATGAACTCCGAGTAAAAGAGAATTGTTGCAAGTCTAATCATGAAATCATGTTTTCCTTGAGTGGAAAAATCGCTGTCTCGAAATCATATGCATTTTACTTGGCAAGCAGGGAGGGTGCCTTGCTTCTGCCGGTGGAGCGCGCGACTTCCGTGTCCGTGCGCCGGTCTCGGAACGGCAGGCGGACATTGCCCGGCTTGTCGCTCGCCGTCGGGGACGACGCGATTGATCTGGCTTGCTGATCAGGAGGCGGATTGATCGGCGGAGAGCGCCCGATTGGACAAGCCGGTGGGCTCCACCCGCCGATTATCGCCTCAGCCGAAGGTGTCCGGATGCGGGCCGATGCGGCCGTCCGGCGTATCGAGGCCCGCGATCGCGGCGTGATCCGCCTCGTCCAGGGAGAAGCCGAAGACGTCGGCGTTCTCGCGGATGCGGGCCGGGTTCTGCGATTTCGGGATCGCCACCTGGCCGAGGTCGAGGTGCCAGCGGAGGATGACCTGTGCGGCGGTGCGGCCGTGCTTGTCCGCGATGCCCCGGATCACCGGATCCTCCAGGGCCGCGCCCTGGCCGAGCGGGCTCCAGGCCTCCGTGACGATGCCGGCCTCGGCGTGGAAGGCCCTGAGCTCCCGCTGCTGGAAGCGGGGATGCAGCTCGATCTGGTTCACGGAGGGCGTCGAGCCGGTCTCGTCGATGACGCGCTTCAGATGGGCGACCGTGAAGTTCGACACGCCGATCGAGCGCGCGCGGCCATCCTCGCGCAGGCGCATCAGCGCCTTCCAGGTCTCCACGTAGGCGTTCCGCTGCGGCACGGGCCAGTGCACGAGGTAGAGGTCGACGTAGTCGAGGCCGAGGCGCTTGAGCGAGGCATCGAAGGCGCGCAGGGCCTCGTCGGTGCCGTGGGCGTCGTTCCACAGCTTCGTGGCGACGAAGAGCTCCTCGCGCGGGATCCCGCTCGCCGCGATGGCGCGGCCGACGCCGGCCTCGTTGCCGTAGGCCGCCGCCGTATCGATGGAGCGGTAGCCGACCTCCAGGGCGAGGCCCACGGTCTCGGGGGCATCCTCGTCGGCGAGCTTCCAGACGCCGAAGCCGAGTTGCGGAATGCGCTTCCCGTCGTTGAGCGTCAGGGTCGGCTGCGTCATGGCTCTCGGTCCTCGTGCGGGGCGGCGCAGCGATGCGCCGCTCCCGCCTGATCTGGGAGCGGCCCGCGATCTGTCGAGGCTTGATACGGTTTCCGGAAGATCACTTTCGGAAACCGGATCACGAGCCCGCGCGGCGCCTGAGCGAGGCCGGTTTCCGCATCGCGAAGCGATCATCCGGAAACCGTATGAGACGTTCCCTTACTTCACCAGCGGGCAGCCGCCCTCGCTCATCGGCCGGAAGGCCTTGTCGCCCGGCACCGTGGCGAGGAGCTTGTAGTAGTCGTAGGCGCCCTTCGATTCGGCCGGCGTCTTGACCTCGAACAGGAAGACGTCGTGCACCGCGCGCCCGTCCTGGCGGATGGTGACGGTGCCGAAGAGCGGATCCTCGATCGGCTTCTCGCGCATGGCGGCGAGCACCTTCTCGCCCTCGACGGTGGCCGCGGCGCGCACGCCGCGCAGGTAGGCCAGCGTCGCCGAGTAGACGCCCGCGTGGTTCTCGGTCGGCATGCGGCCGTTCATGCGCTCGGCGAAGCGCTTGGCGAAGGCCCGGGTCCCGTCCGTGCGGTCCCAGTAGAAGGCGCTGGTGAATTGCAGGCCCTGTGCGGCCTTGAGGCCGAGCGCGTGGATGTCCGAGAGCTGGAGGAACAGGGCGGCGACGCGCATGTCGGGCATCAGGCCGAACTCGGCCGCCTGCTTCACCGCGTTGATCATGTCGGCGCCGGTATTGGCGAGCGCCAGCACCTGCGCGCCCGAGCCCTGCGCGGCGAGGAGCGGGGAGGCGAAGTCGCCCGCGTTGAGCGGGTGCTTGGTCGCGCCCTTCACCGTGCCGCCGGCCGCCTTCAGGGCCGCGCTGGCGTCCCGCTCCAGGGCTTGGCCGAGCGCGTAGTCGACGGTGAGGAAGTACCAGGACTTGCCGCCGCGCTCGGCGATGGCGCGGGCGGTGGCCGAGCCCTGCGCCCAGGTGTCGGAGACCCATTGCACGGTGGTCGGCGCGCAGGCCTTGCCGGTGAGGTCCGAGGTGAGCGAGCTCGACGCCAGCGCGACCCGGTGGCGCTCGCGCATCAGGTTGGCGACGGCGAGCGCCACCGCCGAGTTCGGCAGGTCGACGATGGTCGAGACGCTGTCCTGGTCGAGCCACTTGCGGGCGACCGCGAGCCCGACATCGGGCTTGTTCTGGTGGTCGGCGGAGACGATCTCGACCTTGATCTCACCCGCCTCCTTGGCGAAGTCCTCGGCGGCGAGCTGGGCGGCGACCACCGAGCCGGTGCCCGCCTGATCCGCGAAGGGGCCGCTCATGTCGCTGAGCACGCCGACCTTGACCGGACCGGCCGCATCCTGCGCGAGGGCGGGGGCCGACAGGGCCAGCAGACACGCGAAGCCGGCCTCAAGGGCCTGACGCAACGGACGGAACGACATCGGGCATCTCCAAGGCGAGGACCGCGCGGACGCGGTGGCCCACCGTATGTCAGCCCTGCACCGGAGCGTCGATGGCTTTCGCGCGATGGAATTATAATTCCGGTGAACCGTGACTCTCTCCCCACCCCGGCCCTCAGGTCGGGGTGGGGAGAGGGGGTGGCTCCCGCCCGGCTCACTCGGCGGCCTGCAGCTCCCGCGGCCGGCGCGGCTGGTCCTTCGTCGCCTCCGTCTCCGGCTTGCCCCTGCGCGCGAGGAAGCTCGCCAAGTGGTCGAGGTAGACGTAGATCACCGGCGTCGTGAACAGAGTGAGCACCTGGCTCACCGCGAGGCCGCCCACCATGGCGTAGCCGAGGGGCTGGCGGATCTCCGAGCCGGTGCCGTGGCCGAACATCAGCGGGATGCCGCCGAGGAGCGCCGCCATGGTGGTCATCAGGATCGGCCGGAAGCGCAGCAGGGCAGCCCGCCGGATCGCCTCCTCGGCGGAGAGGTGCTCGGCCCTCTCCGCCGCGATGGCGAAGTCCACCATCATGATCCCGTTCTTCTTCACGATGCCGATCAGCAGGATGATGCCGATGAGCCCGATCAGGCTGAAATCGAACCCGAAGCCGAGCAGCATCGCCAGCGCCCCGACGCCCGCCGAGGGCAGGGTCGAGAGGATCGTCAACGGGTGGATGTAGCTCTCGTAGAGCACGCCGAGGATCAGGTAGACCACGATCAGGGCCGCCACGATCAGGAGCGGCACGGTGCCGAGCGATTGCTGGAAGGCCTGGGCCGTGCCCTGGAAGGCGCCGACGAGGGTCGGTGGCACCTTGAGGTCGCGGCTCGCCTGCTCGATCGCCGCGGTCGCCTGCCCCAGCGCCACGTCCGGCGCGAGGTTGAAGCTGATCGTCACCGCCGGGAACTGGCCCTGATGGCTGATCGAGAGCGGGCGCACCGGGTCGGTGCTCCACGCGGCGAAGGCGGCGAGCGGCACCTGCCCGCCGGTCGTCGGCGACTTCACGTAGATGTTGCGCAGGGTGTCGGGCGTGCCCTGCAGGGCAGGCAGGATCTCCAGGATCACGTGGTAGCTGTTGAGCTGCGTGAAGTACTGGGCGATCTGGCGCTGGCCGATCGCGTCGTAGAGGGTGTCGTCGATGAGCTGGGGCGTGATGCCGTAGCGCGAGGCGGCGTCGCGGTCGATCGTCAGGGTCAGCGTCGTGCCGCTGGTCTGCTGGTCGGTGGCGACGTCGCGCAATTCGGGCAGGGTCTTCAGCTTCTCGAGGAGCCGCGGCGACCACGCATTCAGCTCGTCGAGGTTCGGGTCCTGCAGGGTGTACTCGAACTGCGTGCGCGAGGCCCGCGCGCCCGTGCGCACGTCCTGCGACGCCTGCAGGAAGACCTTGATGCCCATGAGCTTGTCCAGCTGCGGGCGCAGCCGGCCGATGATCGCGAAGGCGTCGGCGTGGCGCTCGTCCCGGGGCTTGAGGGTGATGAACATGCGCCCGGTGTTGAGCGACTGGCCGCTGCCGCCGATCGACATGGCGATGCTCGCCACGTCCGGATCGGCGAGGATCACCCGCCCGACCTCCTCCTGGCGCTGCTTCATGGCCGCGAAGGAGATGTCCTGGCCGGCTTCCGTGATGCCCGTGAGCAGGCCCGTATCCTGCTGCGGGAAGAAGCCCTTCGGGATGATCATGAACAGGTGGACCGTGAGCGCTACGGTGCCGAGGAAGCTCACGAGCGTCAGGAAGCGGTGGCGCAGGGCGACGTCGAGGGCGCGGCCATAGGCGTTGACCATGCCCTCGAAGATGCGCTCGCTGATGCGGTAGAGGCGCCCGTGCCGCTCCTCGGAATGGGGTTTGAGGAAGCGCGAGGCCATCATCGGCGTGAGCGACAGCGACACGAAGGCCGAGACGCCGATCGCCATCGAGAGCGTGACGGCGAATTCGCGGAACAGCCGCCCGATGATGCCGCCCATCAGGAGCAGCGGGATCAGCACCGCGATGAGCGAGATCGAGATCGACACGATGGTGAAGCCGATCTCGCCCGCGCCCTTCAGGGCCGCCTCGCGGGGCTGCATCCCCTCCTCGATGTAGCGGGCGATGTTCTCCAGGACCACGATGGCGTCGTCGACCACGAAGCCGACCGAGATGGTGAGCGCCATCAGCGAGAGGTTGTCGAGGGTGTAGCCCGCCGCCCACATCAGCGCGCAGGCGCCGAGCAGCGCCAGCGGCACCGTGATGCTCGGGATCAGCGTCGCCCACAGGCTGCGCAGGAAGACGAAGATCACCGCCACGACGAGGCCGATCGTCAGGATCAGGGTGAACTGCACGTCCTCCACGGAGGCGCGGATCGTGGTGGTGCGGTCGCTCAGCACCTCCACCTTGACGCCCGCCGGCAGGGCCGCGCGCAGGCGCGGCAGCTCCGCCTTGATGCGGTCGACGGTCTCGATGACGTTGGCGCCCGGCTGCTTGAAGATGACCAGGAACACCCCGCGCTGGCCGTTGGTCCAGGCCGCCTGCTTGGCGTCCTCGGGCCCTGCCACCGCCGCGCCGATGTCGCGCACCCGCAGGGGCGCGCCGTTGCGGTAGGCGATGATGACGTCGTTCCAGTCCTTGGCCTCGGTGAGCTGGTCGTTGGCGTAGACCGTGAAGCTGCGGGTCGTGCCGTCGAAATTGCCCTTGGGGTTGTTGACCGTGGTGATGCTGAGCTGGGCGCGCACGTCCTCCAGGGACAGGTCCTTGGCGACGAGCTTGGCCGGATCGACCTGGATGCGCACGGCGGGCTTCTGCTGGCCGCCGATCAGCACCTGCGCCACCCCCGAGACCTGGCTGATGCGCTGGGCGAGCTGCACGTCGGCGGCGTCGTCCACGTCGATGAGGGGCAGCGTGTCGGAGGTCGCCGAGAGGATCAGGATCGGCGAATCGGCCGGGTTCACCTTGCGGTAGGTCGGCGGGCTCGGCAGGTTCTTCGGCAACTGGCCGCCCGCGGCGTTGATCGCCGCCTGGATGTCGTTCGCCGCCGCGTCGATGTTGCGGTTGAGGTCGAACTGCACCGAGACGCTGGAGATGCCGAGCGAACTCGTCGACGTCATCTGGCTGACGCCGGGGATCTGCGAGAACTGCCGCTCCAGGGGCTGGGCCACCGAGGAGGCCATGGTCTCCGGGCTGGCCCCGGGGAGCTGCGCCGTCACCTGGATGGTCGGGAAGTCGACCTGCGGCAGCGGCGCGACGCCGAGCAGCGGATAGGCCACCAGCCCGACGAACAGGATCCCCGCCATGATGAGCGAGGTCGCGACGGGAAAGCGGATGAAGTAGGCCGAGATGCCGCCCTTCATGTCAGGGTGCCCCCGTCGCCGCGGTCTCCGCCCGCGCCGTTTCGGTCGGGCGGCTCCCGGCCACCAGGCCGCCGTCCTGCACCCGCGACTGGCCCTCGATGATCACGCTCTGCCCGGGCGAGAGGCCCGACCGCACCAGAGTGCGGCCCCCGCCGGAGCGCCCGACCGTGATCGCCTGCTGATGGGCCTTCTGGGCCTTGTCGACCACGAAGGCGTAGAGCCCCTTGGGGCCGTGCTGCACGGCGTCGTCCGGGACCGTCACCGCCTCCTGCACCACGCCGACCCGCATCCGCGTCGAGACCGACAGGCCGGGCCAGAGGGCGTGGTCGGCATTGGCGAAGCTCGCCTTGAGGCGGATGGTGCCGGTCGCCGTGTCGACCTGATTGTTGATCACGCTCAACGCGCCGTCGGAGAGCTTGGTCAGGCCGTCGCTGGTCCAGGCCTCGACCGGAACCGGGCCGCTGCCGAACGCCTTGGCGACCGCCGGGAGTTCGCTCTCGGGGGCGGTGTAGACGACGGTGATCGGCTCGATCTGCGTGATGGTGACGATGCCGGTCTGCGTCGCGGCGTTGACGATGTTGCCGGTATCGACCTGCCGGAAGCCGGTCACGCCGTCGAGGGGCGCGCGGATGGTGGCGTAGCCGAGCTGCGTCTCGGCATTGTCGATGGCGGCTTGGTCGGCGGCGACCTGCGCGGTGAGCTGCGCCACGGTGGCGGCCTGGGTGTCGGTCTGCTGGCGCGAGGCGTAGTCGCCGAGCTTGGTGTAGCGCTCGAGATCCGCCTTGGCGTTGCGGAGATTGGCCTCGTCCTGCGTCTTCTTCGCCTTCGCTTGGTCGAAGGCTGCCTGATAGGGGCGCGGATCGACCTGCACCAGGAGGTCGCCCTTATGCACCATCTGGCCTTCCTTGAAGGCGATCCGCAGGATCTCGCCGTCGACCCGGGTGCGCACCTGCACGGTGTTGTAGGCCTGCACGGTGCCGAGGCCGCCGAGCACGACCGGGAAGGGTCCCTGCTGCACCGGGGCGAGCCGCACCGGCACCGGGGCGGGAGCCTTGGCGGTGGCGGCCGGCGGGACCGGGTGGAAGCGCTGCCACGCGAAGGCGCCGCCGCCCGCGACGAGGAGGAGGACGAGGACGACCCAGCCGCGCCGGGCCGGGCGGGTGCGGCCGGGCGTCGGGCGCGCGTGGCCCTCCTGAACGGCCGCGGGCCGGCGGGGCCCGCCCTCGGCTCTCGGGGCTATGAAAGCAGAATCCGAATCATGCCGCATCCGGACCTTCTATGCATCCGATGTTTCTGCTTTGTTGGTCGAGCTATGCACGGCGTGTCCGTCAGCTGTGCGGTCACGACTGATTGATCATCCCGCAACGCGGGTCGTTCGTCACGCGACTTCAGCAAGGGCGAATGCATCGATGAACCGGGTCGTTCCCGGAACGGGAGCGGGACGCGTGTCGCAGGCGACGAGGGGGAGCATGACGAACGGCCTCACCGACATCCAGGGCATCCGGGTCGGGCACGCGCAGGATCCGCGGATCGCGAGCGGCGTCACCGCGATCCTGTTCGACGCGCCCGTCACCGCCGCGGTCGACGTGCGCGGCGGCGGGCCGGGGACGCGGGAGACCGAACTCCTCGACCCGGAGCGGACCGTGCCGGGGATCGACGCCCTCGTCCTCTCGGGCGGCTCGGCCTTCGGCCTCGATGCCGCCGCCGGGGTCACCGCGTGGCTCGCCGAGGCGGGGCGGGGCTTTCCGGTGGGCGCGGTGCGGGTGCCGATCGTGCCGGGGGCGATCCTGTTCGATCTCCTGAACGGCGGCGACAAGGCATGGGGGCGCTACCCGCCCTATCGCGACCTCGGCTACGCGGCCGCCGCCGCGGCCGCCGCGGGGCCGGTCACCCTCGGCACGGTGGGGGCGGGCTACGGCGCCGGCACGGCGAACCTCAAGGGCGGGCTCGGCTCGGCTTCGGCGCCGGTCGAAGGAACGGGCGCGCGGGTGGCGGCCCTCGTCGCCGTCAACGCCTTCGGTCGCGTCACGGTGGGGGAGGGCCCGCATTTCTGGGCCGGGCCCTTCGAGATGGGGGGCGAGTTCGGCGGCCACGGCCCGGCCGCGCGCATCCCGCCCGAGGCCTTCGCGTGGCCCCGGCGGGCCCTGGCGGGGGCGAACACCACGCTCGCCCTCGTCGTCACCGATGCCGCGCTCACCAAGGCCGAGGCCCGCCGCCTCGCCGTGATGGCCCAGGACGGGCTCGCCCGGGCGATCGTGCCGGTGCACACGCCCCTCGACGGGGACGTGGTCTTCGCCGCCGCCACGGGCCGGGTGCCGCTCGCGGATCCGCTGGGCGATCTCGCCCGGCTCGGCGACGCCGCGGCGCGCACGCTCGCCCGCGCCGTGGCCATCGGCGTCCACGCCGCGACGGCGCTGCCCTTCCCCGGCGCGCTGCCGGCGTGGCGGGACCGGTTCGGGGCGCCTGCGCGATGAGGGGGTGGGCCGCGCCGCCCGCGTTCAGAACTGGTAGCGCAGCCCCGCCGTGAGGCCGTGGGCGACGCCCGCCTTCGTGCCGATCGCCGCCTGATAGTCCAGGCGCCAGCCGAGGCGCTCGGTCAGGCTGCCCTGGAGACCCGCCCCGACGCCGACGAAATCCGACTGCCCGAACGGGACCGGCAGCGTCGCTGCGGCGAGCGGGTGCTGTACGCTGGCGAGGCGGACCAGGGCGCCGCTCCGCTGCGGCCCGGTCGCGAGATTGTAGGACACGCGCAGGGAGGGGATGAGCGTGTCCCCGAGGCCGTAATAGGCGAGTTCGGCGCCGAAGCGCGCGGTGGTCTGATAGGCCGTCAGCCCCGCATAGGCGAGGTTGTTCCCCGCCGCGCCCTGCTCGGTGTAGCCATCCGCGTGGGCCGACAGATGCGTCAGGCCGACGAAGGGCGTGAGCCGCAGCGCGTCCTTGGTGAAGGGCAGGCCGATCTCGCCATCCGCCGCGAAGGCGGTGCCGCCGGTGCGGCCCTCGGCGGTGAGGCCATACGCGCCCGGCCGGCGGATGCCGCTGAAATCGATGAACGGCGCGCCGCCCAGGATGCCCTGGGCGTAGAAGTCCGGCCCGTAATAGCCCGCATAGGCCGAGGCCGTGAAGGCGCTCTGGTCCTGGCGGAAGCCCCGGCCGCGGCTGAGCGAGCCGCCGCCGCCCCCGACCGACAATCCGGCCCGCCAGGACCCGCCGAAGGCGAAGTCGATCCCGGCCGTGCCCTGCGCGATGGTCCGGTCGATGGTGAGCCCGCCGTTGCGCGGCAGGTCGGCGAAGACCACGTCGCCGCCGAGCCAGAGGGCCGGGCCCCCGGCGCTCCAGGCGCCCGCCGGCGCGCCCGTGCCGCGGCGCAGGGCCGAGAGGTGATCCTGCACGCCGCGGATCGCCCCGCCCGCGAAGCCGAGGCCGCTGGCCGCGAGGCCCTGCAGCACCACGGGCGCGGTCTCCTTCATCACCGCCAGCGAGTAGGGATCGACGTAGGTCGGCAGGGTCAGCCGGTAGGCCAGCAGGATGTTGTCGTTGTTGATGCCGGCGTCGTAGGGCTGGCCGTTGATGCTGCCCTGGCGGGTCAGGAAGTCGTTGTCGTTGCCCACCAGCAGGAAGTAGTCGTTGGGCGCCCGCTCGCTCAGCACCGGGACCAGGCCCATTGCCTCGAACTTCTCCGAGAGCGTGGTCTGGCCGGCCGGGTTGGTCGAGAGGTTCATGCCGAGGCGGCCGAGCTGGACCGGGTTCAGCATGTTGACGACCTCGCTCGTCCGGACCGGGGTGATGCCGGGATTGAGCGTGCCGTTCGGCGACAGGGGCGTCGTGCCGTCATAGGCCGAGCCGGCGATGTTGGTGGCGCCCGCCGTATCGACGAGGAGCACGCTCTTGTAGACGATCGGCGTGGTGTTGCCGGTGCCGAGCCCGTTGGAATCGCGCGCCAGGACCAGGAACTGGGTGTCGTTCAGGGCGAGCATCTCGCTCTGCGCGGCGGTGCGGTTCGGGGCGCCGCCATTGCCGTTCTGCTGGTAGACCGGCAGTTGCAGCACGTATTCGCGCACCGGGGCGGCCGGCGTCGGGTTCGCCGAGACGTCGTAGACGAGGATGCGGGTATTGGACCGCTGCTGCTGGCTGGGCCCCGAATCCTGGAGCGTCGCGCTCTGCAGGATGGCGACGAGGCCGCGCCCGTCAGGGGTCAGCGCCAGGGCTTCGAGGCCCTGGTTGTTGCGCCGGCCCGTATCCGGTGGGGTGACCGAGTTGAAGGTGAGCGCGCCGCCCGTCACCGGCTTCAGGGCCGCCGGGATGCCGAGGATGCCCTGGAGCCGCCCGTCGCGGTCGAAGTAGTAGACGTTCGGGCCGTACTCGTCGCTGACGTAGAAGGAGCCGTCGAGCTTGCGCACCAAGCCCTCGGCGTCGAGGCTGATGCGGCCGGCGCTGGGGCCGGTCGGGGCCGAGGGCAGGGTGGCGCCGAGCTGCACCGTGGTCCCGTTGGCCGGGTCGAGGCCGCTGAGGCGCTGGCCCTTGGCGTCGGTCAGCACGAGGCCGCCGGCCGGCGTCATCACGATCTGGCGCTGCGAGTCGGTCGATTGCGGCAGGGCGGCGCCCGTATGGGGCGTGAAGCTCAGGGTGAAGCGGTTGAGCCGCCCGGCGTAATCCGAGAACAGGCCGCCATCGGGATTGTTGTAGCCGCGGTCGGGCAGCGTGAAGAGGGTGCCCGTGTAGCTGTCCCCGGTGCGCCGCCAGCTCGGCAGGTCGACGGCCAGCGAGGAGAACGAGCCGAGCGAGTCGCCCAGGAAGTCGCGGGTCGTGGCGGGCAGGCGGGCGACGCCCTGGAGCCCCTGGTTCACGAATGTGGCGCCGCCGACATCCACCGAGACCGGACCGTCCGCGGCGGTCAGGTTCGGCGTGCGCACCTGAAGATTCTGCGCCCCGGCGCCCATGCACGTGCCGGACAACAGACCCCCGGCCACCAGCGCGGCCCGGATGTGGTGCGTGCTCACGATCGACTCCCTGTTTCTCATCCGTCTCCGCTTTGCGGTCGGCAGATGACAGGGACGTGACGAAACCGGTCTTCGTGCCGCCGCGCCGGCACGATGCGACGATGATGGCCGGCGCGCCACAGTCGAGACAACTTGAAACCGAAAGCTGACGCAGGGATCCAGCTTCGGTTGTGCTTTCGGAACCGGCCCGCGCCGCGGGCCGGTGTCCCGGGCTCAGGGCTCCCGGATCGCCTCGTCGAAGCCGCGCTTCAGCGGATAGATGAAGTAGGAGATCACGCTGCGGGTGCCGACCTTGATGTCGGCGGTCACGCTCATCCCCGGCATCGGGCTTGCGCCCTCCGGCAGGTTGCGCAGCTGCGAGCCCGTGAGGACGATCTGGCCCCGATGGGCGACGCCGCCCGCCGGGTGGAGCTGCGGCATGCCCCCGCTCGGGCCGAGGCTCATCGCGGCGGCGTCCATCCCGATCGAGCGCAGGCGGCCCGTGAGGGAGCCGTGACGCTGGTAGGGGAAGGCGTCGATCTTGATCGTCACCGCGTCGCCGGCCTTGGTGTAGCCCACATCCGCCGAGGCGATCGACACGTCCGCGTAGAGCGGCGCGCCCGAGGGCAGCAGCGTCAGGATCGGCTCGGCCGGCTGCACCACCGAGCCCACGGAGCGCCGGGCCACGTCGATCACGATGCCGTCCTCGGGCGCCACCAGGGCGACGAGATCGGTCATGAGGTTGGCCTTGACCACGTTCTCGCTGAGGCTCTTCTCCTCGCGGCGGGCCTTGATGAGCGCGTCCATCAGGTCGCTGCGCCACTTGTCGATGAAGACCTGGCGCTCGGCCTGCTTGGTGGCGAGCTGGTTGGTCAGCTCGCTCAGCCGGTTCTGCTCCTCCTGGCTGTCGCGCTCCGCCTTCATGCGGCTCACCGACGAGCCCAGATAGGTCACCCGCGAGGCGACGCTCTTGGAATAGAGCTTCGCGTACATCGATTCGAGTTCGGTATAGACGTCGAATTGCAGGCGCAGCGAGACCGCGTTGACCTTCGCGGTGCCCATGCTGCCGGTGATGCGCTGGATCTCCGCGTCGTAGGCGCGCAGCTGCGCGGCGAATTGCGACTGCCGCTGCCGGTAGAGGCTCGCCTGGAGCTGCACGTCGCGGGACTCGCCGACGAAGCGCGGCTCGGTGCCGTCGAGCTCCGCCTGGATGCGGTCGATCTCCGCCCGCAGGGCGGTCTGCTGCGCCACCAGGGTGCTGCGGTCGGCCTGCGCGAAGGTCGGGTCGAGGGAGGCCAGCACGTCGCCCTTGCGCACCGAATCGCCCGCCTTCACCCGCAATTCGCGGATGATCGAGAGCTGCAGGGGCTGGAGCACGATGGTGGGGGCGTCCGCCAGCAGGCGGCCGGGGGCCGACACCACGATGTCCGCCCGGATCAGGCTCGCGGCCGCGACGAGCGCGACCACCAGCGCGACCACCCCGTAGAGCGTCAGGCGCAAGGGCCCCGGCGGGCGCGAGGCGAAGATCTCGTCGAGGTCGGGGGCATCGTCGAAGGCCGGCCGCGTCGGCGCGGCGCGCGCGAGCGTGCGGCGGGCCCAGGCCAGGGAGGGGGCTCCCTCCGGGCGGCGCCGGGACCGGTCGGGGGAAGCCGCCGGGACGGCGGGCTCCTGCGGGGGAGGACGGCGCAGCAGGATCACTGGATATGCCTGGTCTGCTGGTGCCAGAGGCGCTGGTAGACGTCGCAGCGCGTCAGCAGGGTGGCGTGGGGGGCGTAGTCGACCACCCGGCCCCGGTCGAGGACGAGGATCGAATCGGCGCTCGCCAGGGAGGCGAGGCGGTGCGAGACGATGACCATGGTGCGGCCCGCGGCGATCTCGGCGAGGTGCTCCTGGATGATCGCCTCGCTCTCGGGGTCGAGGGCGCTCGTCGCCTCGTCGAAGATCAGGAGGCGCGGGCGCAGCACCAGGGCCCGGGCGATGGCGATGCGCTGGCGCTGGCCGCCCGAGAAGTTGGCGCCGTTCTCCTGCACGAAGGTGTCGTAGGAGGCGGGCAGCCGCTCGATGAACTCGGCCGCGCCCGCCATCCGGGCCGCCTCGACGATCTCGGCGAGGGGCGCGTCGGGCCGGGCCGCCGCGATGTTGTCCCGGATGGTGCCGCGGAACAGGAAGTTCTCCTGCAGCACCACGCCGATGCTGGTGCGCAGATGGACGAGGTCGATCTGCCTGAGGTCGATGCCGTCGAGGCGGACCGCCCCCTCCTGCGCGGTCTGGATCGCCTGGATCAGGCGCGTCACCGTGGTCTTGCCCGAGCCCGAGCGCCCGACGATGCCGATCACCTGCCCGGGCTCCACCGTGAAGCTCACCCCGTCGAGGGCGGGCGCGGCGGCGCCGGGATAGCGGTAGGTCACGGCGTCGAAGTCGAGCCGGCCGGTGACCGGCGGCTTCATGCCCGGCCGGCTCGGATCGCGCTCCGGCGGGTGCTGCATCACCGTGCCGAGCATCTGCACGGCGAGCCGGGTCTCCTGCGATTCGTTGACGAGTCCGACGATCTGGATGAGCGGCCCGGTGACCCGGCCCGCCACCATGTTGAAGGCGATCAGCGAGCCGATGCTCAGGTGGCCGTCGAACACGTCGAGGGCGCCGAGGCCGAGCACGCAGATCTGCATGCTCTTCTCCAGGCTGCTGGTGAGGACGTTGGCGAGCGTCGCGAGCCGCCCCACCGAGGCGCGCCGGCTCACCCCGGTCGCCACCGCCTCGTCCCAGTCGCGCAGGCGGTAGGGTTCGAGGGCGAGCGACTTCACCGTGCGCATGCCGTGGATGGTCTCGACGAGATGCGCCTGGCGCGAGCCCTCGGCCTGGTAGAGCCGGTCGAGATGGTGCCGGAAGGCCGGGACGATCAGACCGATCACCGCCGCGATGGCGATCGAGAACACCAGCACCACGAGAGTGAGCTTGAGGCTGTAGAAGGCGAGCAGCCCCACCGTGATCGGCAGGGTCAGGGCGTCGAGGGTGGCCTGGAACAGCCGTCCGGTGAGGAAGTTGCGGATGGTCTCGGTCTGCTGGAGGTTGCGCGTCAGCGCCCCCGCACTCATCGACTCGAAGAAGTGCAGCGGCAGTTGCAGCAGGTGCTGGAAGGTGCGGGAGGCCAGCCGCGCGTCGACCTTGTTGGTCAGGAACAGCATCAGGTACTGGCGCGTGTAGGCGAACAGGCCGTCGAACACGACCAGGATCGCCGCGATGATGATGATCGCGCCGAGGGTCTGGTAGCTGTGGTGGCCGATCGCCTTGTCGATCAACACCTGGAACACGAGGGGCGTGGCGAAGCCGATCAGCGTCGCCATGGTGGCGGCGACGGCGACGTCGCGCAGGTAGCGGCGCTGGCGCAGGATCTCCGGGATGAACCACGTCAGGCCGAAGGTCTGCGGCTCGGCGGGCTGGGGCTTGGCCTTGCGGCAGACGATGACCGCGCCCGCCCAATCCCGGCCGAACTCGGCCCGGGTGAGGCGCATCGCGCCCTCGGCCTCGCGCTGCGGGTTGAGGACCATCACGCCCGGGCCGTCCGGCCCGTCGGCGGCGTTGACGATCAGCACCCAGCTGCCGTCCTTGAGGAGGGCCATCATCGGGTAGGCGCTGCCGAGCGCGGCGAGGTGCTTCCAGCGCCGGCCTTCGAGCAGCTTCCCTTCGAGGCCCGCCCCCGCGAGCACGCGCAGGATCGAGCCGGTGAGATCGGTCTCGCTGATCCCGGACAGAGCCTCGGGCTTCAGCTGGACGCCCCGGTGGAGCGACATCACGAACAGGCAGCGGATCGCCGTGTGATGCCGCGACAGGAGGAAGGAGGCAGGTGCGTTCACGGCGTGGTCCGCTCGGCGGATCGGCGCGGGGCGCGCGCGGCGTCCGATGAGAGAGAGGGGTCGGCAGGGCCGGGCGGCGGGCGTCCGTCATGCGGCCGGCCGGGCCCCGACGGCTTGAGCCTCGACGGTTCGGCGGCAGCGGCGTCCGGCCGCGAGAGCATCGTGGGGCGCTGGCATGGCGGCTTCCGCGTGGCGGGAGGAGGATTCGGGCGCGAGACCGGAGCGGCGCGGGATCAGGCCGCCGCACGGCCGGTGTCGCGCCGGAATGCGCCGCCGCCGGAACCCACCGCGCATCGTTGATCCGCCCGGTTGCCGGAGCAAAAGCGGTTGCCGGCCGAGATTGCTTCGGTCGAAACGCGGTCACCGGGGTCGAGATGATCGTGCTGTCCCACGGTTGCTGCCCTCTCAACCGGCCGGTTCGGTGCCGATGACAATACGGCGCTACTCATCTCAGCCTCTCGATCGCGTCGTCCTCAAGGCTGCGCTGCGGAACGGCGGCGGGCTCGACGGGGTGAGCCGGCGCTGCCGTCTGCTGTCGCGACACTGGAGTGTCTCCCTCTACAATTCGTTAACCATGCCGAGGCGGGCCGGATTGATGCCGAGCGCGACTTGTGCCGGGCTGGCGTCCAGGGGAGCCTGTCGGCCGGGGCTGCGTCTCGGCGGCCCCTCCATCACGAGGCGATATCCGCGATGTCCCCGCATTCCCGTCGGTCGTTCGCGACCACCCGCCGGCCCGCCCGGAACCGGCGAGCGATTCTGGGCCTGCTGCTCACCCTGCTCGCGACGACGCTCCGGCCGGCCCTCGCCGCCGATCCCTGGGTCATGACCACCGAGTACCCGCAGAGCAACATCTCGGGTGCCGGGCTCACGACCTTCGCGCGGCTCGCTGCGGAGCACAGCCAGGGCGCCGTCACGGTGGCGCCCGCCTTCGACAACACCCTGAAGATCCCCGCGGCCGCGATGCTGCGGGCCGCGCAGGACGGCCAAGTCGCGGGCGGCGACGCCTTCGCGGGGCCGCTCGAAGCCGAGGACCCGGTCTTCGGCCTGCCCTCGCTGCCCTTCCTGGTGCAATCCGTCGAAACCGCCAAGGCGGCCGTGGCCCGGGCCCGGCCGCTCTACGCGCAGGCCCTGGAGCGGCGCGGCCTCCAGCTCCTCTACGTGACGATCTGGCCCTCGACCGGCCTGTGGTCGGCGCGGCCCCTCGGGAACGTCGAGGACCTGCGGCGGATCCGGGTTCGCACCTACGACGCGACCTCGGCGGAGGTCATGCGCCAAGCCGGCGCCACGGCGGAGTTCCTGCCCTTCAACGAGGCGATCGCGAAGGTCCGCAGCGGCGCCATCGACGCGATCCTGACCTCCGGCGACGGCGGTGCGGGCCGCAAGCTGTGGGACGACCTGCGCCACTTCACCTCGATCAACTACGCGATCCCGATCTCGGTCGCCTTCATCCGGAAGGACGTGCTGGCGGCGCTCCCGCCGGAGCAGCAGGCGGCCGTGATGCGGGCGGCGGCGGAGACCGAGCGCAGCCAGATCGAGCGGCTCGCCACCCGGACCGCCGAGAACTACGCGCGGATGCGCGAGAACGGAGTCGCGATCGAGGATCCCGCGCCCGCCGCCCTCGTCGCGGCCCTCAAGCAGGCCGCCGCGGGGTCCGTCGCGACCTGGAAGGGCAAGGTCCCGCCCGAGGCCGCCGCCATCGCGGACTGGGCCGCCGCGCAATCGGGCGCGCCCCGCTGACGCAGAGGCAGCGGGGCGCGAACTCCTCTCCCGGTCCCGCGTTGAACGGGGGAATCAAGGAGACGACCATGCCGCTGTCGCGCGCGGCCCTCGCGGGGTTCGCCCTCGCGCTCGCCGCTTCTCCCGTTCTCGCCCAGGCGGACCGCACCGGAACCGGCGGCGGCCCGCTCTCGACGCAGCGCGCCCCGAACACGACCGCCGTCGGCCAGACGAAGCCGCCGAGCCGCGAGGCGAGCCCGGCCACCACCGGCAGCATCGAGCGGCGCACGCCGCGGCAGCGCCAGGATGACGCGATCTCGCGCGGCATCTGCGTCGGCTGCAACTGAGGCCCGTCACGGCTCCTCGGCGGCGTCCTCGTCGAGGACGTCGTGATGGTCCGGGTTGTCGGGCATGCACAGCCGCCCGGTGCAGACGATGATCACGCGGTCGGGCGTCGTGCCGAGGCAGATCACGTCGTAGACGCTCCGCGGGCCGTCGCGCAGGAGGATGCTGGTCGCCCGCGGGATGCAGCCGGCCTGTTGCAGCGCGCGCTTCAGCTGATGATGGCCGGCCTGTGCCGGCGCGGCGATCACCATCGCCGTGAGCGCGAGTCCCTGCGCCACGCGGCGGGCAGGGACGAGACGGGCGAGACGCATGCGATGACCTCGTGACGGGGCGGGAGGGGAGGACCCCTCCTCGCCGGGATGCCGGGTGACGCGAGGAACCCTGCCACCATGAACGAGCACGGCCGCGATCCTATTCCGCCGCGTGCCGCAGCGGCGCGCCGCCGAGGCCCTGCGGCGCCGCCTCACCCGGGGCCGCCGCCGAGGTCGCCGCGCCGAAGCGGGCGTAGAGCGCGGGCAGCACCACCAGGGTCAGCAGCGTGGCGCTGATCAGGCCGCCGATCACCACGGTGGCGAGCGGGCGCTGCACCTCGGCCCCGGTCTCCGTCGCCAGCGCCATCGGCACGAAGCCGAGGGAGGCGACCAGCGCCGTCATCGCCACCGGCCGGAGGCGGGTGAGGGCACCCTCGACGATCGCCGCCCGCGTCTCCATCCCGCCCTGCTGCGCGAGGTGCTTGATGAAGGTCAGCATCACGAGGCCGTTGAGCACCGCCACGCCCGACAGGGCGATGAAGCCCACCGCCGCCGGCACCGAGAACGGCATCCCGCGCAGCCACAGGGCGACGATGCCGCCGGTGAGGGCGAGCGGCACCGCGCTGAACACCAGGAGCGCGTCCCGCGGGGAGCCGAGGGCCGAGTAGAGCAGCAGGAAGATCAGCACGAAGCAGGCCGGCACCACCACCATGAGGCGCTGGCGGGCGGCGGCGAGGTTCTCGAACTGCCCGCCCCAGGACAGCCACGCCCCGGCCGGCAGCCGGACCTGCGCCGCCACTCGGCCCTGCGCCTCCGCCACCACCGAGGCGATGTCGCGCCCGCGCACGTTGGCGGTGACGACGATGCGCCGCTTGCCGTTCTCGCGCGAGATCTGGTTCGGCCCCTCCGAGAAGTCGAATCGCGCGACCTGCCGCAGCGGGACCGAGGCCGCCTTGCCCGCCGCGGCGAGGGGCACCGGCAGGTTCCGCAGGGCCTCGATGTCCTCGCGCAGGGCGTCGGGCAGCCGCACCACGATGGGGAAGCGGCGGTCGCCCTCGAACACGACGCCGGCCTCCCGGCCGCCGATCGCCGCGCCGATCACGTCCTGCACGGCGGCGTGGCTGAGGCCCAGGCGGGCGATCTCGGCCTTGTCGACCGTGATCTCCAGCACCGGCAGGCCGGTGACCTGCTCGACCTTCACGTCCCGGGCGCCCTCGACCCCGCGCAGGATGGTCGCGATGCGGTTGGCCGCCGGGAGCAGCGCGGCGAAATCCTCGCCGAACACCTTGACGGCGAGGTCGCCGCGGGTGCCGGCCAGGAGCTCGTTGAAGCGCATCTGGATCGGCTGCGTGAACTCGTAGTTGTTGCCCGGCACCGCGTTCACGGCGGCCTGGATCTGCCCGATCAGCGCGTCCTTCGGCAGGTGCGGGTCCGGCCATTCCGCCTGGGGCTTCAGGATGATGAAGGTGTCCGAGACGTTCGGCGGCATCGGATCGGTGGCGACCTCCGCCGTGCCGGTCTTGCTGAACACCAGGGCCACCTGCGGGAAGGCGGTCACCGCCTTCTCGACGGCGAGCTGCATCGCCTGCGACTGGCCCAGCGCCGTCGAGGGAATGCGCATCGCGTGCATGGCGATGTTCTTCTCGTCGAGCTGGGGGATGAATTCCTGGCCGAGCCGCAGGAACAGAAGTCCGCTCGCCAGGAACAGCACCACCGCGAGGCTCAGCACGGCCATGGGCGCGCGCAAGGCCGCCAGGAGGACCGGCCGGTAGACCGCCTTCAGGCCGCGGATGACGACGTTCTCCGATTCCTGCACCCGCCCGGTGACGACGATGGCGATCAGGGCCGGCACGAAGGTGAGCGACAGCACGAAGGCGCTCACGAGCGCGATGATCACCGTGAGGGCCATCGGCGCGAACATCTTGCCCTCGACGCCCGTGAAGGTGAGGAGCGGCACGTAGACGAGGAGGATGATGGCCTGCCCGTAGACCGAGGGCTTGATCATCTCCTCGGCCGAGGCCTGCACGGTGGCGAGCCGTTCCTCCAGGGACAGCCGGCGGCCGAGATCGTGCTGGCGCTCGGCGAGGTGGCGCAGGGAGTTCTCGGCGATGATCACCGCGCCGTCGACGATGAGGCCGAAATCGAGGGCCCCGAGCGACATCAGGTTGGCGCTGATCCGTCCCTGCACCATGCCGGTCATCGTCATCAGCATGGCGACCGGGATGACGAGGGCGGTGATCACCGCCGCCCGGACGTTGCCGAGGAGCAGGAACAGCACCGCGATGACGAGGGCCGCCCCCTCCAGCAGGTTCTTGGCCACCGTGCGGATGGTGGCGTCGACGAGCTGCGTGCGGTTGAGGACCGTGCGCACCTCCACCTGCGGCGGCAGCGTGCGGGCGATCTCCGCGAGGCGGGCCTCGACGGCGGCCGAGACGGTGCGGCTGTTGCCCCCGATCAGCATCAGGGCGGTGCCGACCACGGCCTCCTCGCCGTTCTCGCTCGCCGAGCCGGTGCGCAGCTCCCGGCCGATGCCTACGGCGGCGACGTCCGCCACCCGCACCGGCACCCCGCCGCGGGCGGCGACGACGATGCGGCCGATCTCCTCCAGGCTCTCGATGCGGCCGGCGGAGCGCACGACGATGCCCTCGCCGTTGCGCTCCAGGTAGCCGGCGCCGCGGTTCTGGTTGTTCTGCTCGATCGCCTCGGCGACGTCCCGGAAGGAGAGGCCGAGGCCGATCAGCTTCGCCGGGTCGGGCTGGACGTGGTACTGCTTCTCGAAGCCGCCGATCACGTCGACGCCCGCCACGCCCGGCACGGTCTTGAGCTGCGGGCCGATGATCCAGTCCTGCACGGTGCGCAGGTAGGCGGCCTGCTCGAAGCCGGGCCGCAGGCGCTGGCCCTCGGGCGTGAGATAGGTGCCGTCCGACTGGAAGCCCGGCTGCCCGTCGCGGACCGTCCCGGCCGCCGGGCGGACGTAGTGGACCGTCCACATGGTGATCTCGCCGAGGCCCGTGGAGATCGGCCCCATGCGGATCTCGGCCCCCGTCGGCAGGTCGGCCTTCACCTGCGCCAGCCGCTCGCTCACCTGCTGGCGGGCGAAGTAGAGGTCGGTCGCCTCGCTGAACACGGCGGTGACCTGCGAGAAGCCGTTGCGCGAGAGCGAGCGCGTGTAGTCGAGCCCCGGGATGCCCGCGAGGGCGGTCTCGACCGGGTAGGTGACCTGCTTCTCGACGTCGAACGGCGAGAGCTGAGGCGCCACCGTGTTCACCTGGACCTGGTTGTTGGTGATGTCCGGGACGGCGTCGATGGGAAGCTTCGTCAGCGAATAGGCGCCGATGGCGGCGGCGACGAGGGAGAGAAGCAGGACGAGCCAGCGCTGCCGGACCGAGAAGGCGAGGATGCGGGCGATCATGGGCGTGTCCTCAATGCGCGTGCTCGGCCTCGGCCTTGCCGAGTTCCGCCTTGAGGACGAAGGAATTGGTCGTCGCGACCGCGTCGCCGGGATCGAGCCCGAACACCACCTCCACCGCCTCGTCGTCGCCCTTGCCGAGCACCACCTCGCGCTTCTCGAAGCCCTCCTTGTTGCGCACGAACACCACCTGCTCGCCGCCGATGGCCTGCAGGGCACCCCGCGGCAGGCGCAGGTCCACCGCCTGCTCCTCCACCGCCACCCGGACGGTCGCGTAGGAGCCCGGCCGCCAGGTCAGGTCCGGGTTCTCGATGGCGGCGATGACCTTCGCCGTGCGGGTCTCCGCGTTCAGGAGCGGGCTGACGAAGATGATGCGCCCCGCGGCGGGCTTCTCGCCGGAACTCGTGACGAGCGTCACCGCCTGCCCTTCCTTCACCGCCGACAGGTCCCCGGTCGGCACGGCGAGTTCGACCCAGACGCGGGAGAGGTCGGCGATCGTGTAGATCTCCTTCTCCTGCCCCTCGGCATTCACCGGCGAGCCCACATCGACCCGGCGCTCGATGATGCGGCCGCCGATCGGCGCGCGCAGGCCGTAGCGCTGGAGGCCGAGGATCGGCGTGCGCCGCAGGCCCGCCATGTGCTCGTCCTCCCCCGCCGCGAGCTTGGGGGCCGGGGGCTTGGCGGCGAGCGCGGTCGCCTCGTCGTCCGGCACGCCGAGGGCCGAGAGCTTCTGGCGGGCGAGATCGACCTTGAGCTGCGCCTCCACCAGGGCGGTGCGGGCGCGCAGGAACTGCTGCTCGGCCGAGACCTTCTTGTCCCAGAGTTCGTGGTCGCGGTCGAACAGGGTCTGCTGGAGTTCGAGGCCGACCACGGCCGCGATGAGGTCGTTCTTGGCGTCGGCGACCTCGCGGCTGTCGAGCACCGCCACCACCTCGCCCTTCGCCACCGGATCGCCGATGCGCTTGCGCAGCTCGGCCACCGTGCCGACCACCTTGGCGGCGACGCGCGCGACGCGGTCGGCGTCCGGGACGACGGTCCCGGGCACGGCGAGCGTGCGCCGCAGCACGCCCGCCGCGACGGGCTCCACGGCGATCTTCGCCGCGGCGATCTGCTCGGGCGTGAGGGCGACATGGCCTTCCGGCCCCTCCTTCTCGCCCTCGCCGTGATCGTGGCCGCCGTGACCGTGCTCGGCGGTCTCCTTCGGCGGGACGAGGGCGTCGAGGCCGGCGGCCGCGACTATGGCTTTCGCCGTGCGGGAGACCTCCGGAACGAGGGCACCCACGGCCACTCCCGCCGCGAGCGCGGCCGGGACGAGCAGAAAACGGATCATTGCAACAATCCCCGTGGGCGCGCATCGGGCGGCCCGGGTCATGGCCCCGCGAGGGCCGGTCGGCCTGGACGTGCGGCGCCGTCCCTCGGCTCAAGGGACCGGCTGCGCTTTGCGGGACGGCTATCGCCGTCCGCCCGGCGTCAGGCGCGGGGCGGCCTGCGCGGCGGGGCGGCGGCGGCGGCCGGCACCGTCTCGTCGGCCCAGGCGAAGCGGCGGCCGGCGACCGGCATCGTGCCGGGCAGCGCGCAGGCGGCCGCGGGAGCGACCGCCTGGTGGCAGGCGCAATGGGCGCAATGAGCGGGCACGGGATCCGGCGCCCGGTCGGTGCCCGCATCGCCGACCGCGAGGCCGAGATGGACGGCCCCGTGGACGGCCGGCTCCGCGGCGGCGCGCTCGGCTGCCGGGAGGACGAGCATCAGGACGAGCGCGAGGGCGAGGCCGCGCGCGAGCGCGCACCACCACGCGCCCGCATCGCGGCGGGCGCTCCGGCGTGTCGTGCTGGTCGCGGCGTGGGTCACGGGTCGGTCCTCGGGCCGCATAAAGCCGCATCCGGGCCGATCGAACAAGATCGGTCCCGGGGTGGCGGTGCTGCGCTATCGGGTCGCGTCGAGGCTGTAGCGCCCCTTCCCGGCCTCGCCCGCGGGCGTGCGCAGCGAGACGGTCGCGCGAACCTTGCCGTCCACCGGGAAATCGATCCGGCCCGAGAGGCGGTTCTCCCCGGAGGGCTTCAGCTCGACGAGCTTCTGCTCGTTGCCCCTGGCGAGCACGGTGGCGGTGGCGGTGAAGGCACCGGCATCGACCTTCCGGTCCCGCTCGTCGACGATGTGGAGGGTCATCTCCGCGCCCTTCACCACCAGCTCGGCCTCGTAGGGCCCGATCTGCTTGATCTGCCCGCCATTCGCGGCGGGATGATCATGGGCGAGCGCCGGAACCGTCAGCCCCGCGATCAGCCCGAGGGCCGCCAGTCCCGCATGCCAGCGCGTCATCCATATGTCCCCGTGCGGAGTCGAATCGGCGTGACTTTAGCCCAGACATGGGCTCCGCGACGATGTCGGCGAGGTGCGAGTCTCCCCTCTTCCAGGCGGGCTGCGCTGTTCACGCATCCCGGTTGCCGGCTCATCAGCGGAACGAATCTGGAGGGCGTCCCGCTCCTCAGGCCGAGATGCTCCGAAGGAGCCTCGAAGCACGCCGCAGGGCTGATCCAAGTGCCGGCCCAAGTGCCGGTCCAAGTGCCGGTCCAAGTTTTGGCGCCCTGGAATCCGATTCTGGGATGCTTCGAGGCTCGCCTTGCCCGCCTCTCAGCCTGAGGGGCGACGGTGACTGCCATGCATGGGATTTGCGATTTTTATTGGATTATCCTGGCTCCCGTTTCGATGTGCGCGCGCACATCGACCCGCTTGGGATAGAAGACGCGCGCCTGATCTCAGGATGTTGGTGCGGGAAAGACTGCGTGAATGCGCAAGCCCCTCGGGAGAGGGGTTCCCCGCGCCTCGTCGCATCGCCGCAGAGCCGCTTGTTCCCACGCGGCGGCGTCTCACGCCGCCAGCAGGCCGGCCGGCATCTCGGCGAGGGTCTGGTCGAGGGAGATGCGGACCTGCTCCACGATGGCGTCCACGCCCGCCTCGTCGATGATCAGCGGCGGGCAGAAGGCGAGGGCGTCGCCCATGGCCCGGCTGATCACGCCGTTCGCCTGCAGCTTCGCGTTGACGAGGCCGCCGAGCTGGCCGATCGGCTCCAGGGCCGTCTTCGCCGCCTTGCTGGTGACGAGCTCCACCGCCGCGATCAGCCCGACGCCGCGCACCTCGCCCACCAGCGGGTGGTCGCGCAGCTCGCCGAGCCGCGCCTGAAGGTGCGCCCCGACCCGGGCGGACTGCGCGACGAGGCCGTCCTCCTCGATGATGCGGACCGATTCCAGCGCCACCGCCGCCGCGACCGGGTGGCCGCCGCCGGTGAAGCCGTGGCCGAAGGTGCCGATGCGGTCGCTCTCGGCGATCACCGGATCCAGCACCCGCGCATTGGCCACCAGCGCCGAGATCGGCAGGTAGGACGAGGACAGGGCCTTCGAGAACACCATGACGTCGGGCTCGATCCCGTAGGTCTCGCAGCCGAACATCCGCCCGGTGCGGCCGAAGCCGCAGATGACCTCGTCGGCCACGAGCAGGATGTCGTACTTGCGCAGCACCGCCTGGATCTTCTCCCAGTAGGTGGCCGGCGGCACCACGACGCCGCCCGCGCCCATCACCGGCTCGCCGAAGAAGGCCGCGATGGTCTCCGGCCCCTCGGCCAGGATCAGCTGCTCCAGCTCCTCGGCGCGCCGGGTCGCGAAGGCCTCCTCGCTCTCGCCCGGCAGCGCGTCGCGCCAGTGGTGCGGGCTGCCGGTGCGCAGGATGCCGGCGAGCGGCAGGTCGAAGGAGCGGTGGTTGTTGGGCAGCCCCGTCAGGCTCGCCGAGGCGATCGTCACCCCGTGATAGGCGCGCTCGCGCGCGATGATCTTCTTGCGCTGCGGCTGGCCCATCGCGTTCGCGCGATACCAGATGATCTTCATCACCGTATCGTTGGCCTCGGAGCCGGAATTGGTGAAGAACGCCTTGCTCATCGGCACCGGCGCCATGGTCACCAGCTTCTCGGCGAGGTCGATCAGCGGCCCGTGCGACTTGTGGGTGAAGGAATGGTAGTAGGGCAGGCGCTCCATCTGCCGGGTCGCCGCCGTGACGAGGCGGGATTCGTTGAAGCCGACCGCGACGCTCCACAGGCCCGCCATCGCCTCGATGTAGCGGGTGCCGCTCGTGTCGTAGACGTGGATGCCCTCGCCGCGCTCGATCACCAGCGGCCCGACCTCCTGATGCTTCTTGGCATTGGTGTAGCCGTGCAGGTGATAGGCGACGTCGCGCGCCTCGGGGGAATTGGGAACGAGGGTCATGGTCTCTCCTGCGGCAGGACGCAGCCTTGATGGATGATGCATCATCCGTGCCGCGTTGTCGAACGAAAGCGCGGGTGTCGGGTCAGGCCATCTCCGGTTCCGCGGCGCGGATCCGCGCCAGGATCGGCCGCCCGCCGCTGCGGATGTCCTCGATGATCGCCGCGCTGGCGCCCGCGCCGTCCCCTCGCCGGAGGGCCTCCACCACCGGGTAATGGTGGTCGATCATGGCGCGGCCGCCATCGAGATAGGCGTCGGCGATCACCGGCCCCATCTGCAGCCACAGGCGCCGCAGGATCCCGGTGAGCAGCGGCAGGCCGGCGATGGCCGGCAGCAGGAAATGGAAGGCTTGGTTGAGTTCGGTGGCGCGCTGCCGGTCGCCCGCCGCGAGGGCCGCCTCGTTCTCCCGCACGATGGCTTCGAGCCGGGCGATGTCGGCCGGGCCGGCCGCCTCCGCCGCCGCCTCCGCCGCCATGCCCTCGAGCCGCATGCGGATGCCGCGGATCTCCCGGTAGCGCGGCTCGGTCATGGTCGGGATGCGGATGTCCCGGGGCGAGCGGAAGACGATCGCGTCGTCATGCGCGAGCCGCAGGATGGCGTCGCGCACGGGCGTGACGCTGGTGCCCAGCCGCTCGGCGATCTCGCGGATCCGCAGGCGGTCGCCCGGCTGCATCCGCCCCTTGATCAGCGCCTCGCAGAGGGCGGCGTAGACGGTGTTGCTGAGGGTCTCGTGGTCGACGGGGGGCAGGTCGGTCATGAAGCCCTCCGGAGCAAGGCGCGGCATCGGGTCATCGATGCATCATATTGCGATCCGCGCAAAGGCACCGGCCGATCTCCGGCGCATCTGATGCGGATGCCCGCCCCGCCTTGGAACGAGGCGCAGGGGGCTGGCGATGGTAGCCCACCACGAGCCCTCCGCGTTCCTTGAAGTGTCGGAGGTTTTCGACGCAAAACCGGCGACCATTGTTGCGAAACCTGCCTGGCACCATGCGCACCCTCACGCTCCGCACCGCCTCCATCCCCGTCCTCGGCCAGGGCACGTGGCGGATGGGCGAGTCGTCCCGCGACCGCCGCGCCGAGGCCGAGGCGCTCCGCGCCGGGATCGACCTCGGCATGACGCTGATCGATACCGCCGAGATGTACGGGGAGGGCGACACCGAGAGCTTCCTCGGCGAGGCCCTGGCGGGGCTGCGCGACCGGGTCTTCCTGGTGAGCAAGGTCTATCCGCACAATGCCGACCGGGCCCGGCTGCCCCGGGCGCTCGCGGCGAGCCTGCGGCGGCTGCGCACCGACCATCTCGACCTCTACCTGCTGCACTGGCGCGGGGACGTGCCGCTCGGCGAGACCGTGGAGGCGCTGGAGGCCCAGGTGCGGGCCGGGACCATCCGGGCCTGGGGCGTCAGCAACTTCGACGCCGACGACATGGAAGAGCTGAGGCAGGCCGGCGGCGGCGCCTGCGCGGTCAACCAGATTCTCTACAACGTGACCCGCCGCGGGCCGGAATTCGACCTCCTGCCGGCTCTCGCCGCCCAGGGCATCGCCGTGATGGCCTACAGCCCGGTGGAGCAGGGCCGCCTGCCGCGCACCGGCGCACTCGCCGCAGTGGCGGCCCGGCACGGGGCGACGCCCTATCAGGTGGCGCTCGCCTTCACGCTGCGGCACCCGGACGTGGTCGCGATCCCGAAGGCCGCGCGCCTCGCCCACGTGCAGGAGAACCGCCGGGCTGCCGATCTCGTGCTCACCGCGGAGGACCTCGCGACCCTCGACGCCGCCTTCCCGCCGCCCCGCCGCAAGACCCCGCTCGCCATGCTCTGAGCGTCATTCCGCCGGCCGAAGCGGCCGGTGCCGAAGGGGTCGCCGGTTCGGCGGCGCAGATGAGGCGAGGCCGAGCGCCGAGGCGGAATTGCCCGATGCAATTCCGCCCAGCGCCGGGCCCCGTCTGGCACGCCGCTTGCGACGCCCGTCCCGCAGCGCAGAGCCGGATGGCTCTTGTCGGGTTGGCGTGCCCTTCGTCGGGTTTCCGCTGAGCGTCCGCCCGGCCATGCGCGCATGGCCGAGAGGCCTCGCCGATTGCCGCGGTGAGGGTCCCGTTCGCCGGATGCCCGGCCTGTCGTCGAGGCGGGACTGGAGCCATGTGCGATCGTGACGGGTCGTTCTACCGTAATCTCTCCCGGCGGGGCTTTCTCGGCCGAAGTGCCGGCGCCGCGGCGGCGCTCGCCCTGCCGGCGCATCTCGCGGGATTGCTGACGTCCACGCCCGCTTCGGCCGGGACCACCCTCAAGGCCACCCACGGCTCGGGCTTCTGCAACATGGGCATCTTCCTCGCCAAGGAGCGGGGGCTGACCAAGGCGGACGGCGTCGATCTCGACTTCGTGGTGACGCCCTCGAACACCGAGATCACCACCATGTTCGGCGCCGGGCTCGTCGACATGTCGATGATCCCCTACTCGAACTTCATGACCCTGTACGATGCCGGCGCGCCGGTGAAGATCGTCGCGGGCGGCGGGGTCGAGGGCTGCATCATCGTGGCGCGCGAGGGCATCGCCTCGGCCGCCGACCTCAAGGGCAAGACCTTCGGCACCTTCCAGGCCGACACCCTCGAAGTGCTGCCCTACGACTACCTCAAGAAGGCCGGGATGAGTTTTCGCGATGTCGAGGTGAAGTATCTCGACACCTCGCCCGAACTCGCCCAGGCCTTCATGGCCGGCGCCCTCGACGCGATCTGCCACATCGAGCCCTACGCCTCGCAATGCGTGATGGGCCGCAAGGGCGCGCGCGTGCTGTCGAACGGCACCGACGTCTACGGCAAGGGCTACTCGGATTGCGTGCTCGCCGTGCGCACGCCGCTTCTCAAGAGCAATCCGGCCGCCGTGAAGGCGGTGATCAAGGCGCTCCTCGTCGCCCAGTCCCAGGCCGAGGCGGACAAGGCCGCCGCTCTCAAGGACACGGTGGGCAAGTACTACAAGACCAGCATGGAGGCGGCGGTCGACGCCTCGTCCAAGCAGCCGATCGTGGTCGATCAGCGCGACCAGACCCGGTTCATCATCGAGCGCGGCGCCTCCATGAAGGAACTCGGCTACGTCAAGAAGGCCCCCGACGAGGGCGCCTTCGACTGGAGCCTGCTCGAGGCGGTGATCGCCGAGAACAAGGGCCTCTACGACGGCCTCAAGCTCAAATCCGCTTGAGCCGGTGCCGCCGGCCGGGCCCGCGCCCGGCCGCCTCCCCTCCCGCACGGAAGCACCTCGTGACGACACACGCACGGATCGGCCCGCTGCCGGCTCCGCCGGCGCGCGCCGCGCTGCCCCGATTGGGCCCCGCTTGGCGCCGCCGCCTCGCCGGCCTCGGCTGGGGGATCGTCTCCATCGGCCTGTTCGCGGGCCTGTGGGAGGCGCTCTGGGCCCTCGACCTCGTCAACCCGCTGCTCCTGCCGCCGCCCCACCTGTTCCTCGCGGACATTCCCGGCACCTTGCGCTACTTCGACCGCTCGAACCGCATCGGCAGCGTGGGAAGCGGCGGCGGCGTCTCGGCGCTCCTCGTCACCATGGCCTGGACGACGATGCGGGTCCTCGTCGGCCTCGCCCTCGGCTTCGTCTGCGGCGTCCTCGTCGGCGCGCTGATCCATTACGTGCGCCTGCTGCGCAACCTCCTGCTGCCGACCGTGCTGCTGCTCGCGCCGATCTCGCCGGTGGCGTGGCTGCCCGTCGCCATCTTCGTCTTCGGCATCGGCGACAAGCCTGCGATCTTCCTCGTCTTCATCACGCTGTTCTTCACCATCGTGCTCTCGACCGGGTCGCAGATCGAGAGCGTGCCGAAGACCTACATCCACGTCGCCCGGATCATGGGGGCGACCAGCTGGCAGACCTTCTGGCGGGTGATCCTGCCGTCGATCCTGCCGAGCCTGTTCATGACGCTGCGCCTCAACCTGTTCGGGGCCTGGATGGTGGTGCTGATCGCCGAGACGGTCGGCGTCGGCACCGGCCTCGGCCAGATCACCGCGATGGCGCGCTCGACCTTCAACGCCAAGCTCGTCTTCTTCACCATGGCGATCATCGGGGTGCTCGGCTTCCTGTCCGATTTCGGCCTGCGGCTGGTGCAGCGGAAGATGCTGTGGTGGATCGGCCCGGGAGGTGCCCGATGACCCGTCCCGCCGTCTCGATCCGCAGCGTCTCGAAGCGCTGGATGCCCGAGGGACGCGCCCCGGTGCAGGCGCTGAGCGACCTCGATTTCGAGGTCGCGCCGGGCGAGTTCGTGGTGCTGCTCGGCCCTTCCGGCTGCGGCAAGTCCACGCTCCTCTACATGATCGCCGGGCTGGAGGAGGTCACGGGCGGCGAGATCCTCGCCGACGGGGATCCGGTCACCGGTCCCTCCGCCGAGCGCGGGCTGATCTTCCAGGAAGCCTCGCTGTTTCCCTGGCTCACCATCGCCGACAACGTCGCCTTCGGCCTCGCGGTTCAGCACGTGCCGCCGGTGAAGCGCCGCGAGCTGGCGGTCGAGATGCTGCGCCGGGTCGGGCTCGGCGACATGCTCGACAAGAAGCCCGACGAGTTGTCCGGCGGCATGCGCCAGCGCGCCGCCTGCGCCCGGGCGCTCGCCATGCGCCCGAAGGTGCTGATGATGGACGAGCCCTTCGCGGCCCTCGACGTCCAGACCCGCTCGCGCATGCAGGACTTCCTGCTCCAGATCTGGCGCGACAGCGGCGCCTCGATCCTGCTCGTCACCCATTCCATCGACGAGGCGATCTCGCTCGCCGACCGGGTGGTGGTGTTCACGGCCCGGCCGGGCCGGGTGAAGACGATCGTGCCGATCGACCTGCCCCGGCCGCGCCCGTCGCGGGATCCGCGCTATCACGCCTATCGCGACCTCTTCACCGACCTGCTCGGCGCCGAGGTCGACCGTGCCTTCGCCGAGCAGGAGGCCGTCGCGGCGCGATGAGCCCGGATTTCCGCGTCGCCGCCATCCCGGTGGGCCCGGCCGGGCCCGATCCGGAGCCCCTCTGGCGGGAGGTCGATGCGGGCATCGCGAGGGCTGCCGCGGCGGGGGCGGTCCTCGCCGTCCTGCCGGAACTGACGGTCCTGCCCTACGTCGCCGGAGCGGACCCGGCGCGCTGGCGCCATCTCGCCGAGCCGGCGGACGGCCCCACCGCCGCGCGCATGGGCGGGCTCGCCCGGCGCCACGGCCTCGCCGTGCTGTTCGGGCTGGCGCTCGCCGAGGACGCGGACCGGCTGCCGCTCAATGCGGCGATGCTTGCCCAATCGGACGGCAGCCTGATCGGGCTCGCGGCGAAGCGGCACCTGCCGCCCCCGCTCCCGGGGGAACGCTTCGGCGAGGCCGATCATTTCCGCGCCGGTCCCGCTGGAATACGGGCCGTGCGGGTCGGCCCCGTGCGGGTCGCCGCCCTGGTCTGCTACGACCGGCGCTTCGCCGGAGCCTGGGACGAGGCGGCGGCCGCCGCCGATCTCGTGGCGGTGCTCGTTGCCGGGCCGGCGCCGCAGGATCCGCCCGGCTTCTTCGCCGCGGAACTCACCGGGCACGCCCGGCGCTGCCGCGTCCCCGCCCTCGCCGCCGCCCGCTACGGAATCGAGCATGGTCTCGGCCGGCCCGTGCGGCACGACGGGGATAGCCTCGTCGTCGGCCCGGACGGGCGTGTCCTCGCGGCGAGCGGCCCGCTCGCGGCGAGCCGGGCGCTCGCGCCGCGACCCGCCCTCGCCGCCCTGTCGCCGCCGGACCCGGTCCGGCCCCCTCTCCCCACCACAGCGTAACGGAACACGCGTCCATGGCAGAGCTCATCGTCCAGGCCGGCTGGGTCGTCACCGGGATCAAGGACCGCAACACGCCGATCATCGTGGAGAACGGTGCCGTGCTCGCGCGCGACGGCGTGATCGCGGCAGTCGGCGCTCTCGAGGACCTGCAGCGGGAGGCGCCCGCAGCGGAGCTGCGCTGCTATCCCGGCCACGTCATGCTGCCGGGCTTCGTCAACAGCCACCACCATGTCGGGCTCACCCCGCTCCAGCTCGGCTCGCCGGACTACGCCCTGGAATTGTGGTTCGCGGGCCGGCTGCCGGCCCGGCGCCTCGACCTCACCCTCGACACGCTCTACTCGGCCTTCGAGATGGTGGCCTCCGGCATCACCACCGTCCAGCACATCCAGGGCTGGATGGCCGGCGGCTACGACGCCATCCACGCCGCGGCGACCCAGACCCTGAACAGCTACCGCAGCCTCGGCATGCGGGCCTCCTACTGCTACGCCGTGCGCGAGCAGAACCGCCTCGTCTACGAGGCGGACGAGGCCTTCTGCGCCCGGCTCCCCGCCGATCTCGGCGCGCAGCTCGCCGCCCACCTGAAGGCGCAGGCGATGCCCTTCGGCGATTTCCTGCGCCTGTTCGACCAGCTCACCGAGGAGAATGCCGGGCAGCGCCTGACCCGCATCCAGCTCGCGCCGGCCAACCTGCACTGGTGCACGGACGAGGGGCTGGTCGCGCTCCACGAGAAGTCGCGCGCGGCCGGGGTGCCGATGCACATGCACCTCCTGGAGACCGCCTACCAGAAGGAATATGCCCGCCGCCGCACCGGCAAGACGGCCCTGCGCCACCTGCACGACCTCGGCGTGCTCGGGCCGCACATGACCCTCGGCCACGGCGTCTGGCTCACCGCCGAGGACATCGACATCGTGGCCGATACCGGCACCTGCATCTGCCACAACTGCTCGTCCAATTTCCGCCTGCGCTCGGGGCTCGCGCCCCTGAACACCTGGGAGAAGAAGGGCATCACGGTCGGGATGGGGCTCGACGAGGCCGGCATCAACGACGACCGCGACATGCTGCAGGAACTGCGGCTGGCTTTGCGGGTCCACCGGGTGCCCGGCATGGACGACGCCGACGTGCCGACCCCGTCGCAGGTGGTGCGGATGGCGACCGAATCGGGCGCGATGACCACCGCCTTCGGGGCCGAGATCGGGCGCCTCGATCCGGGCCGGTTCTTCGACGCCTCGCTGATCAACTGGACGCGCGCCACCTACCCGTTCCAGGATCCGGACATCCCGGTGCTCGACGCCCTGGTCCAGCGGGCCAAGACCGACAGCGTCGACGCGGTCTACATCGACGGCGACCTCGTCTACGCGGATGGCCGCTTCACCAAGGTCGACCGCGACGCCGTGCTGGCGGAGATCGCTGCGGTGCTGGGGCGGCCCCGCTCGCCGGAGGAGGTGGCGCGGCGGGATCTCGGCCGTGCGGTCTTCCCGCACGTGAAGGCGTTCTACGAGGGCTACCTGCCCGATACGCCCCGGCAGCCCTTCTACGCCGGCTCCTCCATCGCGTGAGGCGAGAGGCGAGGGCAGGGCCACGCCCCCGGACGCTGCGAGCAGCGTCCCGGAGGGACGGGGTCGGCTGGAGCGCGAGCGGCACCCATCGCTGCACGACACCGTGAAACCCGGCCGAGGGCCGCGGTGTTGGGCAGGGCGAACCTTCTCAGCCCTGCCCCGGAGAACGCGGTGTGAGAGTCGAGCACGGGCCTGACCTGTCCTGGCCCCGCAACGGTGGCGGCGCTGGCGCGCTGATGCGCGCCAGGAACTGGTCGCGCACGGCGCTCGGTCCGCCGGCGGCTTGGCCGGAGGCGCTGCGGGGCGCCGTCGACCTGATCCTGCCCTCGCCGGTGCCCATGGCCCTCGCCTGGGGGCCGCGAGGGTGGATGCTGTGCAACGATGCCGTCGCGGCCCTGACGGGCACGCCCCTGCCGGAGGCCATCGGCGGCCGTCTGGACGAGATCTGGCCGGACCTCGCCGCGGCCGATGCGCTGGCGGCGGCGATGGCGGGCCGGGCCGTGACGCTGCCCGGTTGCCGCCTCGGGCCGGCGGCGCTGCGGGTCGATCTCGGCTGCTCGCCGCTCCGCGACGCGGCCGGCCGTCCCGCCGGCATGCTCGCGGTCCTGCACAGGGCCGAGTCCGCCGGGGCGGACAGCGTCCGGCAGGCCCGGGCGCAGGTCGGCGAACTCAAGCACCAGATCCGCAACACGCTCGGCGCGATCCGGGCGGTGATCCGGCGTGGCATCCAGGCGAGCGAGACCCTGGAGGACCTTGCCCTCCATCTTCAGGGCCGCATCGACGCCATCGCCCGGCCGCACTCCCTCGTGAGCCTCGATCCGGCCATCGGGGCCGACCTGTCTCTGCTGATCGCCGAGGAATTGCTGGCGCATCACGCCCATGAGGGCCGGCAGCTGTCGATCGGCGGCCCGGCCGTGCAGTTGCCCGCGCGGTTATGCGGTCGCGTGGCCCTGGCGATCCACGAACTCGCGACGAACGCGATCAATTACGGGGCGCTGGCCGATCCGGCGGGCCGCATCGCCATCGACTGGCAGCTCGTGCCGGACGGGCCCAGGCAGCGGGTGGTTCTCACCTGGAAGGAGACCGGCCTCGCCCTGGCCGAGGCCGCGCCGCGGCGCCGGGGCTTCGGCACCGAGCTGCTCGAGAGCATGTTGCCCTACGAGCTGAAGGCGGACGTCGTCTGGAGGCTCGAACCGGACGGGCTGCGCTGCACCATCGCCCTGCCCCTGGGGTGAGGCGGCCCGGCCTCCCGCGTCGCGACGTCAGCCCGTCAGCGCCGCACCCGCGTGATGCAGCCTGTGGTCCCGGCTGCCGAGCCGGATCGCCGCATCGTCGGCCCGCGCCGTGAGCACGGTGAAGAACACGAAGGCGAAGGCCGAGAGCAGAAGCCACGTCTCGTAGAGGCCCCGGCGCCGGAGCACCCGGCGGACGGCGATGGCGGGCATGAGCAGACTCCCGAAGCGAGCCGGACAGCCGGCGCCGAGGGCACGCGGTCCGGACGGGTGCCATCTCAGCCGTGGAGCGTGGCCGGGTCAATGAAAGCGATTTTCGTTATTCCGCCGGGCGGCAGCAGGACATTCTCGGTCCAGCGCCGCAGGGAGAAGATTTCCGCGATCTCGCCTCACGGAAGGGCGCGGCGAGCGTGCCGCCATGAAGCAGCGGCCGATCGCAACGCGATCGGCCGCTGCTCGAAGGCTCCGACGCACTCCGGCGCCGGACCGCTCTCCACGTCGGCGAGCGCTGCTCAGCGGCTGACGGCCAGGGCCCCGAGGGTGCAGACCGCGCCCGACAGGAGATAGACGCCCACCCAGGGCAGCCCGAGCTGGCTCGATGCGGCGAGCGCCACCAGCGGGGCGAAGCCCGCGCCGAGGAGCCACGCGAAGTCCGAGGTCAGGGCCGAGCCGGTGTAGCGGTACTTGGTGCCGAAATTCTCCGCGATGGCGCCGGAGCTCTGGCCGTAGGCGAGGCCGAGCAGCCCGAAGCCGACCACCACGTAGATCGTCTGCCCGGCCATGCTGTCGCCGAACAGGAGCGGCGCCAGGATGCTGCCGGCCGCGAACAGGGCGATCAGCGATGCGGCGAGCGCGATGGTCGCCCGCCGGCCGATCTGGTCGGCGATCAGGCCCGAGGTCACGATGGCGCCGGCCGCGATGGCCGCCCCCGCGCACTGCACCATCAGGAACTCGCCGACCGAGCGCTGGGTGAAGAGCGTGATCCAGCTCACCGGGAACACGGTGACGAGGTGGAACAGGGCGTAGCCCGCGAGCGGCACGAACGCGCCGAGGAGGATGGTCCGGGCGTGCGTGCGCACGGTGTCGAGGACGGGCTCCGGCTCCAGCTCGTCGGCTTCGAGCAGGCGGCGGAACTCCTCGGTGGCGACGAGGCGCAGTCGCGCGAACAGGGCCACCACGTTGATCGTGAAGGCGACGAAGAACGGGTAGCGCCAGCCCCAGCCCATGAAGTCGGCTTCCGAGAGCTGCAGCTCGAAGAAGGCGAAGAGCGCGCTCGCCAGCATGAAGCCGACCGGGGCCCCGAGCTGCGGCAGCATGGCGTACCAGCCGCGGCGATTGGCCGGCGCGTTCAGCGCGAGCAGCGAGGCGAGCCCGTCCCAGGCGCCGCCGAGCGCAATACCCTGGCCGAGGCGGCAGAGGGCCAGCAGGATCCACGACCAGTTCCCGATCACCCCGTAGCCGGGCAGGAAGGCGATCAGGCAGGTGGAGGTGCCGAGCAGGAACAGGGCGGCCGTGAGCTTGGCGGCGCGGCCGTAGCGGCGGTCGACGCCCATGAAGATCACGGAGCCGGCCGGGCGCGCCACGAAGGCGAGCGCGAATAGCCCGAAGGAATAGAGCGTCCCGGTGAGCGGATCCACGAACGGGAAGACGTGCCGCGGGAAGACCAGCACGCAGGCGAGCCCGAACACGAAGAAGTCGAAGAACTCCGAGGTGCGGCCGATGATCACCCCGAGCGCGATCTCGCCCGGCGCGACGTGAGCGGGATCCGACGAGGCGAGGCGGGCATCCCGCTCCAACTGGGAGGAGGAAGCTGCGGCGTGATCCGCCGTGATCGTGGCCATGTCCGTCGATTCCCGCTCCGACTTACGCAATGCCCGTCTCCTTAGAGGACGGGCGCCCGGGCAGGGCTTGGACAAAACGTCCAATGCCCGCGCGCTGCCCGGAGGCTTAGGGGGGCTGCTGCGCTGCAGCATGTTGGGCCGCCCGTGAGATCCTTACCGCTTCTCGTCCTGCTCCCCTGCCTCCTCCTCCTGGGGGGGTGCAACACTGTTCTCCTGTCGCCGGCCGGCGACGTGGCGCTCCAGCAGCGCAACCTGCTGATCGCCTCGACGGCCCTGATGCTGCTCATCATCGTTCCGGTGATGGCGCTCACCGTCGCCTTCGCGTGGCACTACCGCGCCGGCAACACCAAGGCCGTCTACGACCCCGAGTTCCATCACTCGACGGGGCTCGAGGTGGTGATCTGGTCGGCCCCGCTGCTGATCATCGTGGCGCTCGGCGCGCTCACCTGGCTCGGGACGCACCTGCTCGATCCCTACCGGCCGATCAGCCGCATCAGCGCGGCCAAGCCGATCGTGTCGAGCGACGGCGCGCCGCTCGCCACCGGCAAGCCCCTGGTGATCCAGGTGGTGGCGCTCGATTGGAAGTGGCTGTTCCTCTACCCCGAGCAGGGCATCGCCTCGCTCAACGAGGTCGCCGCCCCGGTCGACCGGCCGATCGAGTTCCGCATCACCTCCTCCTCGGTGATGAACTCGCTCTTCATCCCGGCGCTCGCGGGCCAGATCTACGCGATGCCGGGCATGCAGACGAAGCTCAACGCGGTCATCAACGCGGCGGGCAACTACGAGGGCTTCTCGGCCAATTACAGCGGGGCCGGGTTCTCGCACATGCGCTTCACCTTCCGCGGCCTCGACGAGCCGGGCTTCGACGCCTGGGTCGGGAAGGCCCGCGCCGAGGGCGGTCCGCTCTCCCGCGAGGATTACCTGAAGCTCGAGCGGCCGAGCGAGCGGGAGCCGGTGCGCCTCTACAACGCCGTCGATGCCAAGCTCTACGACGCCATCCTCAACATGTGCGTCGACCGCTCCAAGATGTGCATGCGCGACATGGCGGCGATCGACGCCCGCGGGGGCGGCGGCCGCGAGGGCATCACCGCCGTGATGACCCTCGACTACGACAAGACCGCGCGCCGCGGCAGCGGCAAGGTCCCGGCCCGCTTCGTCACCGCGCTCTGCACCCCGGACGACGCCTACGGCTTCGGCGCCTCCTCGGCGCGCGACGTCTCCGCGCGCGACGCCGCCCCGGCGCGCGACCGCCTTCCGCGACTGAACTGACGCCAGCATCCAGGCTGACCATGAACTCCGAACCGAATCCGATCGACGCCTATCCGCACTGGTGGCGGCTCCTGTTCGGGCGCTTCACCCTCGAGGCGCTGCCGATCCACGAGCCGATCCTGGTCGCGACCTTCCTCGTCGTGGCGCTGGGCGGCCTCGTCGTCCTCGGCGCCATGACCTACTACCGGCTCTGGGGCCCGTTCTGGCGCGAGTGGGTGACCAGCGTCGACCACAAGAAGATCGGGATCATGTACATGGTCCTGGGCCTCGTCATGCTGCTGCGCGGCTTCGCCGACGCCATCATGATGCGCGGCCAGCAGGCCATCGCCCATGGCGGGGTCGAGGGCTATCTGCCGCCGCACCACTACGACCAGATCTTCACCGCCCACGGCGTGATCATGATCTTCTTCGTGGCGATGCCGCTGGTCACGGGGCTGATGAACTTCGTCGTGCCGCTGCAGATCGGCGCCCGCGACGTCGCCTTCCCGTTCCTGAACAACTTCAGCTTCTGGATGACGACCGGCGGCGTCGTGCTCGTCATGATGTCGCTGTTCGTCGGCGAGTTCGCGGCGACCGGCTGGCTCGCCTATCCGCCGCTCTCCAACATCGCCTACTCGCCGAGCGTCGGGGTCGACTACTACATCTGGGCGCTGCAGATCGCGGGCGTGGGAACGACGCTGTCGGGCGTGAACCTGATCGCCACCATCGTGAAGATGCGCGCGCCCGGCATGTCGCTGATGAAGATGCCGGTCTTCACCTGGACCTCGCTCTGCACCAACATCCTGATCGTCGCCTCCTTCCCGGTGCTCGGCGCGGTCCTGGCGCTGCTCAGCCTCGACCGCTACGTCGGCACCAACTTCTTCACGAACGACTTCGGGGGCAACCCGATGATGTACGTGAACCTGATCTGGATCTGGGGCCACCCCGAGGTCTACATCCTGGTGCTGCCCGCCTTCGGCATCTTCTCCGAGGTGGTCTCGACCTTCTGCGGCAAGCGCCTGTTCGGCTACGCCTCGATGGTCTACGCGACGGTGGTCATCACCATCCTGTCCTACCTCGTCTGGCTGCACCACTTCTTCACCATGGGGTCGGGGGCGAGCGTCAACTCGTTCTTCGGCATCACCACGATGATCATCTCGATCCCGACGGGCGCGAAGATCTTCAACTGGCTGTTCACGATGTACCGGGGTCGGATCCGCTTCGACCTGCCGATGATGTGGACGGTGGCCTTCATGCTGACCTTCGTCGTCGGCGGCATGACCGGCGTGCTGCTGGCGGTGCCCCCGGCCGACTTCGTGTTGCACAACAGCCTGTTCCTGGTGGCGCACTTCCACAACGTGATCATCGGCGGCGTGCTGTTCGGCCTGTTCGCGGGCATCTACTACTGGTTCCCGAAGGCCTTCGGCTTCCGGCTCGATCCCTTCTGGGGCAGGGTCTCGTTCTGGTGCTGGGTGGTCGGCTTCTGGGTCGCCTTCATGCCGCTCTACATCCTCGGCCTGATGGGCGTGACCCGCCGCGTCAGCCAGTTCGCGGACAGCTCGCTCCAGATCTGGTTCGTCATCGCGGCCTGCGGCGCCTTCCTGATCCTGCTCGGCATCCTGGCGATGCTGGTCCAGATCGGGGTGAGCATCCGGCGCCGGCACGAACTCGCCGATCTCACGGGCGACCCGTGGCACGGCCGCACCCTCGAATGGTCCACGTCCTCGCCGCCGCCGGCCTACAACTTCGCCTTCACGCCGCTGGTGCATGACGGCGATGCGTGGTGGGACATGAAGCACCGCGGCTACCAGCGCCCGCTCGAAGGCTTCCAGCCCATCCACATGCCCAAGAATACCTGGGCGGGTCCGGTTCTTGCCGGCATCGCCACGGTCTGCGGCATCGCCCTGGTCTGGCACGTGTGGTGGCTGGTGGCGATCTCCTTCGTCGGCCTCGTCGGCACCGCGATCTACTCCACGTTCGACTACCACCGCGACTACTACATCCCGGCCGACATGGTCGTCCGGACGGAAGGCGAGCGCACCAAGCGGCTCGCCGGCGCGACGGCCTAAAGGGCGAGCCATGGCACACACGCACACGGCATCGGCGACGGATCAGGAGCTGCGCTTCTACGTCGCCGACGAGCACGGCCACGCCGAGGGCGGGACCATGCTCGGCTTCTGGCTCTACCTGATGAGCGACTGCCTCATCTTCGCGATCCTGTTCGCGACCTATGGGGTGCTGGGGCGCAACTACGCGGCGGGGCCGTCCGGGGCGGACCTGTTCAACCTGCCGCTGGTGGCGGTGAACACCACCATGCTGCTCCTCTCCTCCATCACCTATGGCTTCGCCATGCTGGAGATGGAGAAGGACAACCAGGACGGCACGCTGCGCTGGCTCGCGATCACCGGCCTGTTCGGCCTCGCCTTCGTGGGACTCGAACTCTTCGAGTTCGCGCATCTCATCCACGAGGGGGCGACGCCCCAGCGCAGCGCCTTCCTGTCCTCCTTCTTCACCCTGGTCGGGACCCACGGCCTGCACGTCACCTTCGGCCTGATCTGGCTGGTGACGCTGGTGGTGCAGGTGCGCGAGCGCGGCCTCGTCCCGGCCAATCGCCGCCGGCTGATGTGCCTCAGCATGTTCTGGCACTTCCTCGACGTGATCTGGATCGGCGTCTTCACCTTCGTCTACCTGATGGGATCCCTGCGATGAGCGCGCGCACCGAGGCGTCCGACGCCGTCCACGTCGAGGTCGCGCACGACCACCACGAGGCGGGCCACGGCTCCCGCCGCGGCTACCTGACCGGCTTCTGGCTGTCGGTGGTGCTGACCGCGATCCCGTTCTGGCTGGTGATGGGCCACGTCATCGCCGACGCGACCGTGACCGCCCTCGTCGTCATGGCCTTCGCGGTGGTGCAGATCGTGGTGCACATGATCTACTTCCTGCACATGAACGCCCGCTCGGAAGGCGGCTGGACGATGATGGCGCTGATCTTCACGCTCGTCCTCGTCGTGATCGTGCTGTCGGGCTCGCTATGGGTGATGTACCACCTCAACACCAACATGATGCCGATGCCGCACGACATGCGCACCATGCCGTGACGCAGGCGACGGCCGCGCCGCTTCCCGCGCGGGGGCGGCGCGGATTCCTGATCGCCGCGCTGCCCCTCGCGGCGGCGATCCTCTGCCTCGCCCTCGGCATCTGGCAGATCGAGCGCCGGGCCTGGAAGCTCGACCTCATCGCCCGGGTCGAGGCCCGGCTCGCGGCGGCGCCCGTCCCGGCGCCGGGGCGGGCCGCGTGGCCGGAAATCGCGCCGGCCGCCGACGAGTACCGCCGGGTCGTCGCCCGGGGCCGCTTCCTTCCCGACCGCGCCGTGCGCGTCATGGCGGTCACCGAGCACGGGCCGGGCTTCTGGCTGCTCGTGCCCCTCGTCACCGCGGCGGGCGACACCATCCTGATCAATCGCGGCTTCGTCCCCGCGGGCTGGCATCCGCCGCCGGGCGGCGAGGCGGAGCCGGTGACGGTCCGCGGCCTGATGCGGATGCCGGAGCCGGGCGGCGCCTTCCTGCGCAGCAACGATCCGGCGGCGGACCGCTGGTTCTCCCGCGACGTCGCGGCGATCGCGGCGGCCCGCGGCCTCGGGCCTGTCGCCCCGTTCTTCATCGACGCCGACGCCTCCGCCAACGGGCCGGGCCAGCCGATCGGCGGCCTCACGGTGGTCGCGTTCCGCAACACCCATCTCGTCTACGCGCTGACGTGGTTCGCGCTCTCCGCCCTGTCGGCCTACGCGGTCTTCCGCCTGCTGCGGGAGCCGCGCCCGTGAGCGGGGCCGCGCCGGAGGGCCGCCGGGGCTCGGCGGCGGAGGTGCTCGCCCGGCTGGCGGCGCGGCTCGCCGCGCCGTTCCGGCCCGAGGATCCCGCTCCGGCGGGCGAGGACGACAGCGCCCGCAAGAACCTGATGCTGCTCTGGCAGCTGCGCTGGATCGCGGTGGCCGGCCAGGTCGTCACCATCGCGGTGGCGGAGGGGGTCCTGGGCATCGCGCTGCCGCTCGGCCCGATGAGCGCGGTCCTCGCCGGTCAGGTCCTCCTCAACCTCCTCGGTTTCGCCTGGCTCAAGCGCGGCTCGACCGTCACGGAGGGCGGGCTCTTCGTCACGCTCCTCCTCGACGTCGCGGCCCTCACCGCCCAGCTCTACCTCAGCGGCGGGGCCACCAATCCCTTCACCGCGCTGTTCCTCCTGCAGCTCACCCTCGGGGCGGTGCTGCTGAACCGCTACGCGACGGCCTGCCTCGTCGCCCTCACCGCGGCGGCCCTCGTCGGGCTGACGCTCGCCTACCGGCCCCTCGTGCTGCCGGCCGGGAGCGAGGGGGAGCTGTTCGACCTCTACCTGATCGGCATGCTGGTCGGGTTCGTGCTCAACGCGTCCCTGATCGCGGTCTTCGTGACCCGGATCTCGCGGAACCTGCGCGAGCGCGACGCGCGCCTCGCCGCCCTGCGCCAGCGGGCCGCCGAGGAGGACCACATCGTGCGCATGGGCCTGCTCGCCTCGGGGGCGGCGCACGAACTCGGCACGCCCCTGTCCTCCCTCTCCGTGATCCTCGGGGATTGGCGGCGCATGCCGGACCTCACGCGCTCCCCCGAGATCGCCCGGGAGATCGAGGAGATGCAGGAGGCGGTGGGGCGCTGCAAGGCCATCGTCACCGGCATCCTGCTCGCGGCGGGCACCGCCCGGGGCGAGGCCTCGCATCTCACCAGCGTGCGCGGCTTCGTGACCGAACTCGTGACCGAGTGGCGCCGCATGCGCGCCTGCGGGGGCTTGCGGCTGCGCGACGTGTTCGGCGAGGATCAGGCGATCGTCTCCGACACCGCGTTGAAGCAGGTCGTCTTCAACGTCCTCGACAACGCCCTCGACATGTCGCCGCACTTCGTGGAGCTGACGGTGGATCGGGAGGGCGACGCCCTCCGTCTCTCGGTGGCCGACCGCGGGCCGGGCTTCGCGCCGGAGATGCTGGCGCGGCTCGGCCAGCCCTACACGTCGAGCAAGGGCCGCCTCGGCGGCGGGCTCGGCCTGTTCCTCGTGGTCAATGTCGTGCGTAAGCTCGGAGGCACGGTGTCGGCCCGCAACCGCGACCAGGGAGGTGCTGTCGTGACCATCAGCCTGCCGCTCTCGGTGCTCTCGGTCTGAGATGGCGGCGACCGGGAAGGCCGAGGAGCGTCTGCTCGTCCTCGTCGAGGACGATGCGCGTTTCGCCGCGACCCTCGCCCGCTCCTTCGAGCGGCGGGGCTACACGGTGGTGAGCGTGGCCGGGCTGGAGGCGCTGGAGGCGCTGCTCGCGGCGCGCATGCCGCATTTCGCCGTGGTGGACCTCAAGCTCGCGGGCGAATCGGGGCTGGCCTGCGTCAAGGCGCTGCACGACCGCGATCCCGGGATCCTGACCGTGGTGCTCACGGGCTATGCCAGCATCGCCACGGCCGTGGAGGCGATCAAGCTCGGCGCCTGCCACTACCTCGCCAAGCCCGCCAACACCGACGACATCGAGGCGGCCTTCTCGAAGGCCGAGGGCAACGTCGACGTCTCGCTCACCGACCGCCCGACCTCGATCAAGACGCTCGAATGGGAGCGCATCCACGAGATGCTGGTGGCGACGGACTTCAACATCTCCGAAACGGCCCGCCGCCTCGGCATGCACCGCCGCACCCTCGCCCGCAAGCTGGACAAGCAGCAGGTGAAGTGAGGGACGTCAGCCCGGGTGGTGGCAGCACACCCCGAGCTTGTTGCCGTCCGGATCGCGCAGGTAGGCGCCGTAATAATGCGGGTGGTACTCGGTCCTGAGCCCGGGCTCGCCGTCGCCGGTGGCGCCGTGGGCGAGGGCGAGATCGTAGAACGCGTCCACGGCGGCCCGGGACGGGGCGAGCAGCGCCACCATCTGCCCGTTCCCGGCCGAGGCCGGCGCGCGGTCGTAGGGCGTGCCGACGAGGAGCAGCGGCCTGTCCGCTGCCCCGGGCTGCCAGCCCGCCCAGGGGCGCGCGCGCTCGACGAATTTCAGCCGCCAGCCGAGTTCGGGCAGCACGGCGGCGTAGAAGGCGAAGGCCCGGTCGAAGTCGTGGATGCCGATATGGACGTGGGAGAGCATCGCGTCCTCCTGGGGAGGATCGCGATTTCCTCACCGTGATCGCGATCCGTCAAGATGACGGAGTGGGACCTTGGGGAAGGGGCAACATTCAGACGCCGCTCTCACTGCGTCGCGAACTTGATGCTGACCGCCGCCTTGGCGGTGAGGCCGGGGCTCGGCAGCAGGTTGAGGTACTGCGTGTAGCGCCGGTCGAAGGCGTTCTGGAGGATGAAGTCGGCGCGGATGCGGTCCGTCGCCTGATAGGAGGCGAACAGGTCCACGAGGCCGTAGCCCCGCGTTGCCAGGACGGTCGAGCCCGCCGGAACGTCCCGGCGCGGCGCCACGAAGGTCAGGCGCGTGCCGAGCGTCAGGTCGCCGCCGAGGAAGCGCAGGCCGAGCGTCGTGCTGATGCGATCCGGCGGCACGGTGAGCAGGGTCTGGCCGGTGGCGCGGTCGCGCCCCTGCGTGTGGGTCGCCGCCAGCGTGGCGAAGCCCCCGCCCCAATCGTAGGTGCCTTCGAGTTCGACGCCGTTGAGCTGGGCCTGCGCGATGTTGAGGTACTGGTAGGACTGGACCGGGATCACGCAGGGAAAGCGGCCGGGGATGCGCGCGCAGATCGAGGCGGGAATGCCGGCGATCGCCGGGACGAAGTAGGTCGGTCCGACCGTCTGGATGTTGATGAAGTCGTCGACCGTGTTGGCGAAGACGTTGAGCTTGGCCCGCACGGCGTCGCCCGGCCGCAGCACGTCGTCGGCCTTCAGGTTGATGCCGCCCTCGACGTTGTGCGCGACTTCCGGGCGTAGAGCCGGGTTCGGCAGGATGGTGAAGGCCGGGAAGGGGTGGATGCCCTGCACCAGGGTCTCGGTCACCGAGGGCGCGCGGTAGCCCTCCGCGTAGGTGGCGTAGAGCTCGATCCACGGCAGCGGCGAGACGCCGACGGTGATTTTCGGCGAGACCCGCTCGCCGCTCGACCGGTAGGTCCCGCCCGACAGCTCGTACTGGTCGTAGCGCAGGGCGCCGATCACGCGCAGCCAGCCGCCGTAGCGCACCTCGTCCTGGATGAAGGCGCCCGTGAGCGTGCGCGTGCCGGAGGGCGTGAAGGCGGCGCCGAACCCGCCGGCCTGGTCCGAGGTCCGCACCCGGTCGAAGACCCCGTCGCCGCCGATGGTGAGGGCGTGGCTGAGCGCGAAGGTGTCGAAGCGCGCGGTGTTGTGGACGTCGAAGCCGGGACTCTCGATGTCGTAGTCGAGCCGGCTGCCGGCGCGCGCACCGAGCTGGCCGTAGAGGCCGCTCGCGGTGTCCTGCAGGAAGGTCAGCCGGTTATGCGTCGTGGTGGTGTAGCCCTTGGCCGAGAAATCGATCAGCGGCACGTCGGGCCGGGCGAACCGGTAGCCGAGCGTGTAGGTGTCGGCCGCCACCGCGTTGGCGAAGCGCGCGCCCGCGTTGCTGGAGCCCCGGTTGGTGAAGTCGAAGTTCTGGACGAGGGCGGTGCCGCTGATCTCGTGCCCGTCGGCGGGCCGGAGGTTGACCTTGGCGAGGCCGGCTTGCAGCTCGCTGCCCGTGTCCGGCACCAGCGTGCCGCCGCCGTCCCGGTAGGGGGTGGCGTTGCGGTAGACGAACTGGCCGAAGATGTCCGCCGCGGTGCCGATCCGCGCGCCGACCGCCGTGGAGTTCAGGAAGCGCTGGCCGTTCGAGCCGAAGGACCATTTCTGCACCGCGCCCATCCGCTCGTCGGGGAGCAGGATGTCGTCGACCGAGCGCGTCCGGAAGGCCACGACGCCGCCGATGGCGCCCGAGCCGTAGATGGTCGAGGTCGGCCCGCGGGTGATGTCGACGCCGCCCACCAGTTCCGGATCGAGGTAGAACACCCCGTTCGCCGCGTGGCCCGAGGTCTGGAAGTTCTGGCGGGCGCCGTCCACCAGCACGTTCACGCGCCCGAAATCCTGCAGGCCGCGGATGTTGATCGCCTGGGCCGGATCGTTCTGGTTCTCCTGGGTGGTCACGCCGGGCACGTCGCGCAGCACGTCCGAGAGGCGGCTCGGCTGAAGGCGGCGGATCTGCTCGCGGGTGATCACGCTCGTGCCCGACAGGGCGTCGATCGCCGTCTCGGGCGTCTTCGTCGCGGTCACCGTGATGGTGTCGAGGTCGATGGTGCCGGTGGTGGGGGGAGCGGTCTGGGCTTGCGCTGCGGTGAGGGCGAGGAGCGAGCTGCCGAGGGCGAGGGAGGCGGCTCGGCGCGGGGACGCAGCATGGGGCGAGGGCATGGAACGGGGATCCGCAAGGCAGGACAGGCGATCGGGTCGGCTGGCTGGCTGGCGGAGGGCTGGCTGGCTCGCGTGCCGGAAACCTTGGCCGCAAAGCTGTCCGGAGATCAAGAAATCCAATGGGGATCGGTGTTTAGCCCGATTCCAGACTGCCCCTGCCGGGATCTCGCATTGGTCCAGTTCCGGATTGCGCCGCGGTGGATTGTGGCGTGCCTGCCACAGTGCGGCGCGGCAGCACGAAGGGCTGGTCCGGCGGCGGCAGCCGCCCCACCGGCCAGCCGATTCCGAAGATGCGCTCGACGAGGTCGTCGCGCAGGATCGCACCGGGCGGCCCGCGCTCGACGAGCCGGCCGTCGTGCAGGACGATGAGCGTGTCCGCATAGGCCGCCGCGAGATTGAGGTCGTGCAGGATGGCGAGCACCGCCGTTCCCGCATCCGCGAGCGCCCTCGCCGTGTCGAGAAGGCCGGCCTGATGGCGCAGGTCGAGGCTGGCGGTCGGCTCGTCGAGGAACAGGACCTGCCGGCGCGCCACGCTGCGCCCGGCGGCGAGCTGGCAGAGCACGCGGGCGAACTGCACCCGGGCCTGCTCGCCCCCCGACAGGCTCGGATAGGTGCGGCTCGCGAGATGGGCCACGTCCGCCCGCGCCAGGGCCTCGGCGAGGATCGTGGCGCGGTCCCCGGCCGTGAGGCCGCGCCCGATCCCGTCGAGGCCGATCCGCGCCACCTCGGCTGCCGTGAACGGGAAGGCGAGCCGCGCGGCCTGGGGCAGCACGGCGCGCAAGGTGGCGAGGCGCCAGGCCGGGATCCGGCCCACGGCCTCTCCCGCATAGGTGACGGTGCCCCGCATGGGCGCGATCTCCCCCGCGAGCAGGCGCAGCAGGGTCGACTTGCCCGCCCCGTTCGGCCCCACGATCACCTGGAGCGTGCCCGGTGCCAGGATCAGCGAGACGTCGCGGACGAGGGGGCGCCCGCCCGTCGCGAAATCCACCCCGCGGGCCTCGACCAGCGCGTCAGACGTCGAGGACACGGGCGCGTCCCATCAGCAGCCACAGGAAGACCGGCGCCCCGAGGAGGGCGGTGACGATGCCGATCGGCAGCTCCGCCGGGCTCGCGACGAGGCGCGCCGCCACGTCCGCGAGGACGAGCAATGCGCCGCCGAGCAGGGCCGCGGCGGGCAGCAGCCGGCGGTGCTCGGGACCGACGAGGAGGCGCAGGACGTGTGGCACCACGAGGCCGACGAAGCCGATCACCCCCGCCGCCGCGACGCTCGCTCCCACCGCCGCCGCGACGAGGAGGATCGCGGCCCGCTTGAGCGCCTGCACCGGCACGCCGAGATGGAAGGCCTCCGCCTCGCCGAGAACCAGGGCGTTGAGGCCGCGCCCGAGGAAGGGCACGGCGGCGAGCACCGGCAGGATCGCGGGCGCGCTGAAGTTCACCTTCGCCCAGGTGGCGCCGGCGAGACTGCCCAGGGACCAGAAGGTGAGATCGCGCAATTGCCGGTCGTCCGAGAGATACACGAGGATTCCGGTCAGCGCGCCCGCGAGCGCCCCGAGGGCGAGGCCGGCGAGCAGCAGCGTCGCCACCGAGGTCCGGCCCGCACGGGTGGCGAGCGCGTAGAGCAGGGCCGTCGTGGCGAGCCCTCCGAGGAAGGCGCCGAGCGGCAGCGCCGCGAAGGGGAGGGGGCCCGGCAGGCCGAGCATCGCGAGCAGCCGGTCGCCGGCCACGATCACGCTCGCCGCCGCGAGCCCGGCCCCGGCCGAGACACCGACGAGCCCGGGATCGGCCAGGGGGTTGCGGAAGAGCCCCTGCATCAATGCACCCGAGACCGCGAGCGCCGCCCCGACCATCAGGCCGAGCAGGGTACGCGGCAGGCGGATGTTGAGGACCACGAAGGCCTCGCGGGCGAGGGCCGGATCCGCGCCGCCGGTCCAGAGCACGGCGGCGACCCGCCCGGGCGGAATGGCGACGGCGCCCGCGGCGAGGGAGAGGAGCGCCGCGGCCCCCGCGAGGGCGCCGAGGGCGAGGAACAGGGCGGCGGTCCCGCCTCGCCGCGGGAGGGCGGCGGGCGTCGTAGCGGGTGTCATGGCGGGCCGCGCCTCAGCCACGCGGCAGGTCGGGATAGAGCGCGCGCATCAGTTCCCGCGCGGCCTGCGGCGTGCGCGGGCCGAAGCCGAGCAGCAGGAGCCCGTCCAGGGTCACGAGGGCGTGCCGCCGGGCCGCCGGGGTCTGGCTCAGGGCCGGCTGCGCGAAGACGCTCTCGGGCGTCGCCGCGCCGTGGCCCGTCCGCATCATCACCACCGCGTCCGGGGCCGCGGCGATCACCGCCTCGTCGCCCATCGGCTTGAAGCCCTCGATTCCCGCCGCGGCATTGGCGGCGCCGGCGAGTGTCAGGATGCCGTCCGCGGTGCTGTTGCGCCCGCCCGCCATCACCCGCCCGTTCTGGAGCGACAGCACCACCAGGGCGCGGGCGGGCTGCCGGATGCGGCGGCGCTCCTCGGCGAGGGCGGCGAAGTCGGCGCGCACCTCCGCGGCCAGCGCCGCCGCCTCGCGCTCGAGGCCGGCACTGCGGCCCACGGCGAGGATCCGCTCGATGACGCCCGCCTCCGTCGGGGCCTCCGCGACGGAGACCACGGGGATGCCGGCCTCCCGCACGAGCGCGAGCACGTCGGGTGGGCCGGCGCCCTCGGCGGCGAGGACGAGGTCCGGCCGGGCCGAGAGCAGCCCTTCCGCGGACAGGGCCCGCAGGTAGCCGACATTCGGCTTCTCCCGCAGGGCCTCGGCCGGGTAGAGGCTCGTGGTGTCGACCGCCGCGATCCGGTCGGCGGCTCCCAGCCGATAGAGGATCTCGGTCACCGCGCCCCCGAGCGCGGCGATGCGGGCGGGTGGCCCGGCGGCGGCCGGCCGGGGCAGGGCGGCGAAGCCGAGGGCGCCGGCGAGAAGGGTGCGGCGGGTCCAGCGGGGCGGGGCGGGGGCGTCGGTCATTTCGTCAGGATCAGCTTGTCGTTGGCGGTGATCCGCAACCGGTAGCGCGCGCCGGCATGCAGGATGACGATCTCGCGCCGGCCGTTCATCAGGGCGGCCGCGCTGACCGCGGTGTCCGCCGCGGCGCTCCGCTCCTCCGCCGGCGCCACTCCGGTCGATTCGCTCTCTTCAGCGTCAAGCTTGGACATGTTACAATCTTTGCCGTGGCCGTCTCTTTAGAATTTCTCAATTCCAAAGAACAGATACTGTCGATGAACTCTCCTAAGAGGGCTTTTTCTGTTGCGCAAGGTGAGCTAGGCCGTGGCTCCCGGCGCCGGAAGCGGCGCCCCGAGACGGAGCCCCCGATGTTCATCGCGATGAACCGCTTTCAGGTGTTGAAGGAGAGGGCGGAGGCGTTCGAGCAGGTCTGGCTGACGCGCGAGAGCAGCCTCCACGAGAGCCCCGGCTTCATCGCCTTCCACATGCTGCGCGGGCCGGAGCGTGAGGATCACATCCTCTACGCCTCGCACACCACCTGGGCGTCGCGGGCGGCCTTCGAGGACTGGACCCGGTCCGAGCCCTTCCGCCGGGCGCATGCCCGGGCGCCCGGCGCGCAGCCCCTCACCCTCGGCCATCCGGTCTTCGAAGGGTTCGAGGTCATCCAGACGGTGACCCATCCCGCGGCGGTGGCGGCGGCCTGAGCGCGGGGCGCGACCGTCACGCCACCCGCCGCACGCGGTTCCCCGCCTCCAGACGCTCCATCAGCCGGTCGGCGCTGGTCCATTCCGACCGCAGCCGCGGCAGCGCCTCGGGATGCTCGCTGCGCAGGAAGGCGATCATCTTCTCGCGCACCTCGCAGCGCAGGTCCCAGGCCTGCGGTGCGTTGCGCGCGCTCACCAGCATCCGCACCTCGATCACGGTCTCCCGCGCGTCCGAGACCTGCAGGTTGACCACGTTGCGGTCCCAGAGCTTCGAGGCGGCGGCGATCTCGCGCAGCTTTCCCCGCATCGCCTCGACCGGCGCCGCGTGGTCGACGTAGAGCATGACGCTGCCGATGAGCGAGGAGCCCTCGCGGGTCCAGTTCTGGAACGGCTTCTGGATGAAGTAGGTCAGCGGCAGGACGAGCCGGCGCCAGTCCCAGAGGCGCACCACCACGTAGGTGGCGGTGATCTCCTCGACCCAGCCCCACTCGTTCTCGACGATGATCGCGTCCTCGATCCGGATCGGCTGCGTCACGGCGATCTGGATGCCGGCGACGAGGTTCGAGAGCACCGGCTGCATGGCGAGGCCGAGGATCAGGCCGGCCGCCCCCGCCGAGGCGAGGAGGCTGACGCCGTATTGCCGGACCGGCTCGAAGGTCATCAGGGCGACCGCGACCGTCAGGAGGACGACCAGCGTGGCGGCGGCGCGCTTCAGGAGCCGGACCTGGGTCACGTGCTTGCGCGCCAGCAGGTTGTCCTCGGCGTCGAGCTTGTAGCCGCGCAGGTAGATCACGGAGGCGATGTTGAGCGCCGTGACGCAGCACCAGCCCACCAGCGTCACGAGGGCGACGATCAGGATCTGGTTGACCGCGATCCGCACCTGCCAGGAAAGGGGCGCGGCCGCCGAGGCGGCGCTGAGCGCGACGATCAGCAGGGCGAGCCGGCTCGGGCCGTGGGTCCGCGCCACGAGGGAGCGCCAGAACAGGCTGCGCGACCGGACGGCCCGCTCCAGGATCCGGGTCGCGATCCGGTGCAGCGGCAGCACGACCGCGCAGCACCCGGCGACCAGGACGAGGCAGACGGCCCACCAGGGGAGCCACGCGAGCCACCCCGCCAGGACCGCGAGCAGTGATTCGACGTTCGGCATCGGACATCACCTCCTGCGGCAGGGGCAATGACCGGGGCGGAGCGAGGTTCCGCATCGCACAATCGCGTCCCGCGATGCGGTGGCGGGTTCCCGCCCGGGCGCCGGCGCGACGATCCGCCCCCGTGTCCGCGCGGCGGCTACCGGAAGGCGATCGAGGCCGCGACGCGCTCGGCGCGGGCGATCGCCCCGGGCCGGTCCGCCGCCGCCGTGCCGACGACCCGCAGGGAGCCGCGTGCGTCGAACACCATCGTCTGCACCACCCGGATCGCCCGCCCGGACTGGGCATCCTTGCCCGAGCCCCGCAGCGTCACGACGACGCCCGTGCCCCGCGCGGCGCGCTCCTCGCCGGTGACGGCGAGGTCCTTCACCTGCGGCAGGCTGCCGAGGGCCTTGCGGGCGATGGCGCTCTCCTGTCCGGCGCCCCCCGTCGCCTGCCCCAGCGAGGGCGCCACCACCACCATGGGTTGGGTCCCCTCCGGATCGGCCCCCTTCGGGCCCTCGGTGAGGAGCAGGGTGCTGCCGGCCATCACCAGCACCGGCCGGAACCCGGCGAAGTCGCCCACCGTGTAGGGCAAGGCCGCGACCTGCTCGGTGATGCTCTGCGGGGCGCGGAAGGCGATGCTGCGCAGGGCCGCCTCGACGGCCGGGCCCGGAACCTGCGCCGCCGCGCCCTCCGGCACCTGCACGGTCACGATCCCGGTCCCGCTGCCGCCCGTCACGATGGCGACCCATTTCGCGTAGGTGAGGCCATGCGCCTGCTGGCTGCCGCGCAGGAGCCGCCCCTCGCCGCCCGCAACGGGCAAGGCCTCGCTCTCGCCGCGCACGACGAAGCCCGTCGGGCGCAGGCCCTCGGCGGTGAATTTCGTCACGATCGGCCCATAGGCCTCGGGCGGCATCTCGGCGATGACGATCGCGGCGCCGGAGCCGTGCTCGAAGCCGCCGAAGCCCTTGGCCGGAATCATCCCCGGCGGCGGCACGAGACCGATCGACCCGGCGGCGGGGAAGACCGGCTCGGCGGCCGTGGAGGCCCCTCCGGCGAGCGCGGCGGCGAGGGCGAGGAGGAGGCCGGCCGCGCGGCGGCGGATGAGGGTCAGCATCGGTCGTTCCCTGGTCGGCGCGCCATAGCACGGATCCGTCCCGGACACGCCGGGTTCATCCCGCAGGCGGCGCCCGTGACGGGCGGGAGGGCGACGCCCCTGATGGGTTTTCCGGGAGCGATCTTCCGGAAAACCCATCACAAGCCCGCGCGGCGACTGAGCGAAGCCGATTTCCGCATCGCGAAGCGATCATCCGGAAACCGTATGAGAGCGGAGGTTGCATGTCCCCGGTCACCCCTGAGCCGACCCTCGACGAGGCGAGCCTCGCCCGCTTCCTCGATGCCTTCTACGCGCGCGTGCGTGGCGACCCGCTCATCGGGCCGGTCTTCGCGGGGGCGATTCCCGATCCGGACTGGCCGCTTCACATGGCGACCATCCGGGACTTCTGGTCCTCGCTGCTCCTGCGCACCGGGCGCTACAAGGGCAACCCCTTCGGCAAGCACCAAGCCCTCGGGGCGATCCGGCCGGAGCACTTCGCCCGCTGGCTCGCCCTGTTCGAGGCGACGGCGGCCGAGCGCTTCGCGCCCGAGATCGCCGCCGCCCTGGCCGAGCGGGCGCACCGCATCGGCGACAGCCTGAAGGCGGGGCTGTTCTTCCGGCCCGGTGCCGCGCCCGGCCGGGACGAAGCGTGAGGCGGCATCGGGCTCAGGCGGCATCCTCCCGCCGGGTCTCCGTGAACACGCGCCCATCCGCGAAGCGCAGGGCCAC